>NZ_CP080379.1:0-3872500 GCF_019443485.1 Massilia sp. NP310
AGTATGTCGACCAGCTCAACCGGGAGAGCACCAAGAACCATCTGGCCAGCTACGGCAGTATGACCAGTGCAGCGGCTGGCTTCTTCGGGGAGCAGAGCCGCGGCTACAAGGCCCTGCAGACCGCATCGCAGGTGTTCCACGCAGCCGAACTGGCCATGACGCTGGCCGAGCTGGTGCCGAAGGGTATCAGCGCAGTGCTCGGTCAGGGCCAGGGTGATCCGTACACGGCCTTCGCCGGATGGCAGCCATGGCGGGCGATCGTGACCGGCCTGGGCGTCGCCATCGGCGCGTGTCGGGCGGCGGCGTTCCGCTGTCGCAGCAGCGGCAGGAAAAGCAGGGCACCGGAACGGTGCTCGGCTCGGACGCCAAGTCGGAAATCGATTGCGCGCTCGCTCGAGGCCATCAGGGTGCCACGCTCCAGGGCCTGGGCATCAGCAACGGCATGCTGACCTCGCTGCGCAACATCGAGGCCGTATCGGGCAATTCGCCTCGCTGCTGGTGCGCACCACCGGTGTGACGGGCGATTTCGGCTCGGACTGAACAAGCAAGCCTTCGACTCGAAGGCGATCGCTTGGGTGGCGCTGCCGGCGGCGCGCTGCTGGGCGCCATGGGCGGGCGTACGTGGGCATGGGCACCAGCTACATCGGCGCCATGCTGGGCGGCCCGGTCGGATGGCGTTGGGAGCAGCTCTCGGCGCGATTATCGGCAAGACCTTCATCGGCAAGGCTTTGGGCAGCGTCTTCGGCGGCAAGCAGACCGTCGAGGACACCGGACGACCATCGATCCGACGAATTCGCGACCATCATCGGTGGCGGCCTTGATGCCATGCAGTTCGCCGACATCAAGAGGATGGCGGCTGGTTCCGGAGCGACAAGTACAGCACGAAGACGGAAGGGCTGGGAGAAGAGGGCAATCGCCAAATCGCCAGCGTGCTGATGTCGCTGTACGACACGGTGCTCCAGGCGGGTACGATGCTCGACATCGGCGCCGACGGCTTTGCCGCGCAGCTCAACAGCTTTGTGGTCGACATCGGCAAGGTGTCGCTCAAGGGGCTGTCGGACGACGAGATCCAGAAGGAACTCGAGGCGGTGTTCTCGAAGGTCGGCGATGACCTGGCCAAGTTCGGCGTGGGAGGTCTGGAGCAGTTTCAGAAGGTGGGCGAGGGCTACCTGGAAACCCTGACCCGGGTGGCCACCAACTACCAGGCGGTGTCGGTGGTCACCGACTCGTTGGGGATGACGTTCGGCTCGCTGGGCTTGGCCTCGGTCGGAGCGCGCGAGCGGCTGATCGACCTGGTCGGAGGCCTGGACGAATCACCTCGAGCGCGGACCAGTTCCTGTCGGACTTCTACACCGACCAGGAGCGGGCCAACTCGCTGCGCGCGCGGATCTCGCCGACGCTGGACCAGTTCGGAATCAAGACCGGCGCCGCCGACTCGCTGCAGCAGTTCCGCAGCGTGGTCACCGGACTGGACCTGACGACGGAGGCGGGCGCCCGCGCCTATGCCACGCTGATCCAGATCGCGCCGGCGTTCAAGCAGATCGCGGACGTCGACGCCAAGATCTTCGAGGAGCGGGCCGACCTGCAGAAGGAACTGGACCAGCTCACGCTGTCCGAAACCCAGCTGCTGGCCCAGCAGCGCGCCGCGCTCGACGAGAGCAACCGCGCGCTGTTCGACCAGATCCAGGCGGTGAAGGCAAAGACGGCTGCCGACGAAGCGGCCACCGCGGCGATCGAGAAAGCGAAGTCGGATGCGACGGCTCTCATGGGCGGCGTCGACAGCGCCTTCTCGGTGCTCCAGCGCGTGGTCGACCGCCAGAAGAAGGCGCTGCAGGAGGAAATCTCCGTGCGCGCCGCCTCGATCCAGAAGATCGAAGCGCTGTCGCAGTCGCTGCGGTCCACCCTGGACGGCATGACGGTATCCGGTCGAGAGGCCGAAGACCGCCGGGCCGCCCAGGCGCAGATCGAAGCGGCGCTGGCGATCGCCAAGGCCTCGGGCAAGCTGCCGAGCGCCGAGGACCTGCGCAGCGCGCTGTCGGTGGTCAGCCGGGATTCCTCCGCGCTGTTCGCCTCGCAAGAGGACTACCTGCGCGACTTCTACGCTACCCGGATCGGCATCGAGGATCTGGCCGGCCTGACGGACAACGCACTGTCAGTGGAGGAGCGCAGCCTCAAGCAGCTGGAGGACCAGGTCAAGCAGTACGACCTGATGCTCGAGCGCGAGCAGGAGCAGATCGACGTCCTGAAGGGTATTTCCACCATCGGGCTGTCGATCGAGCAGGCCATCCAGGCGCTGCACGGCGCAATGCAGGTCGCCAGCGCGAACCCGGTCAACTCGGCCACCTCGGCAATCAGCGACGCCTACAAGTCGGCGCTGGGCCGGGCGCCGGACCAGGCCGGCCTCGACTACTGGAAGGACCGGGCCGCCGGCGGAATCTCGACCGGCGCGATCGTCGATTCGATCAAGAACTCGCCCGAGGCCCAGATCCAGGCGCTCTACAAGGATGTGTTCGGCCGCCCGGCTGACGCGGCCGGCCTGAACTACTGGATCGACCGGCTCCAGGGCGGGATTAGCCTGGGCGCCATCCGGGACACGTTCGAGAGCAGCGACGAGGCCAAGAAGAAGCTGCGCGGCTTCGCCGTCGGGACGAACTACATCCCGGTCGACATGCCGGCGATGGTCCACCAGGGCGAACGCATCATCCCAGCGGCCGACAACCGCGAGCTGATGCGCCGCCTGGCCAGCCCAGAGCAGGGCAACGAGGTGCTGGTCGCCGAGATCCGCGCGCTGCGTGAGGAAGTCGCTCTGCTGCGCCGGACCAACAGCGACGAGAACTATTCGATCGCCAAGCATGCGATGGACACGGCCAGCCACCTGGACGACGCGATCAACGGCCTGAAGCCTGTTGCAGTGAAAGTAATTGAAGAGGAGGCCACTCAGTGATCATCGTTGATCCAGTAGTGCTGGGGGATGCGGCGTGCACGCGCCCGTCCCTCAAGTGGGTGTGGGACCGAGCCGGCACGCTGGTCGAGGTGCCGCCGGATACCCTGGCGGTCACTTATGACCCCTCCGACCTAAGCAAGGCGCCGTACGCGCTTGTCGAGCCAGAGGCTCGAAACTTGCTGTCGTACTCGGAGGATTTTACCCAAGCAGCGTGGGGAAAGATCAATGTAACTCCGGTTCCGAGTAGTGCCGTTGCGCCAAACGGCGCGTTCGCAATGACCTTGCTTCGAGAAGCGGCTGGAAGTAGCGGCAGCTATCTTACGGCGGGCGCCACGGTTCAAGAGGGTGACCTGATAACGGTATCGGTCTTCGCCAGGAAAGGCACCGGCGACCGCGGTCTCGCTCTGATTTTCACCAACGCCGTGGTGGGCACAAACCAGATCGTAGGATTTGATCTGTCGACCGGGGCAGAGTCGGTGATCTCAGGAAGCCCGTCTTACACCAGCAGAAAAGAGGGCGATTTTTTTCGCCTTTCTATGAGCTTCGTTGCAATCGCCGCCGGAGGGGTCTCGATACAGATCAGGAACACTAGAGATGGCTTGATAGGCTATGTGGGTGACGGGGAGAGCGGCGCGTGCATCTGGGGCGCCATGCTGCAAGTTGGCGCGCTTGGCAGTTACATTCGGACGGCGGGCTCTCCCGTCACCCGCGCTGCTGACGTAATTGGCCCGACCGCTGGCCTGATCTATTCGAACGTGCCGATGGTCGAGCCGCCGTACAACGCGGCCACCACCTATGCGAAGGACGCGGCGGTGTACGACCCGGCGACGAAGATCGTCTACTGGTCGATGCAGGCGGCGAACGTCGGCAAGCCGCTCAGCGACCCGGCGTGGTGGAACAAGCGCACGGCGATCAACCGCTGGGCGATGTTCGACGACCGCAACAGCACGGTGACCAGCAACCCCGAAGAGATCATCGCGGTGGTGTCCGCCAGGGCGATCACGCAAGGCCTGTTCGCGGGCGCGCTCGACGCGAGCGAGGTGCTCGTGTCGATGACGCACCCGACCCGCGGCGTGGTCTACAGCGAGAAGCGCAACCTCGTGCTGCCCAGGTCGGGATCGAGCTTCTTCGGCTGGTGCTTCAACCGGCTGCGCATGCGCACCTGGTTCTTGACGCTCAAGCTGCCGGTGTTCGCGAATGCACTGGTCACGATCACCATTCGCCGGCCGGGTGGCGTAGCCAAGTGCGGCATGTGCATGATCGGTCCCGCAATCGACGTCGGCCTGTCCCTGATGGGCCTGTCCACAGAGCTGAAGGACTACTCGACCACCACGTTCTATCCGGACGGATCGAGCGACACGATTCCGCGCGGCTTCTCGAAGCGCATGAGCATCGACCTTTCGGTCGAGCGCGACCGCGTCGAAACGATCGAGGATGACCTGATCAAGCGGCGCCAGAAGACGCTGGTGTGGCTGGGCTCTACCATGCGCGGCGACACGATGCTGGTCGGCAAGTTCAGCAGCTTCCGCAAGGTGATCGATTCCTACCCCCGCTCGAAAATGGCATTGCAAATTGAAGGAGTATTGTCCCAATGAGGAAGATCACGGCCCTGATGGACCCGAGCCAGAATCCAAACCAGCTGCAGGATCAGGAGACGTTCGACACGAACATGGCGGGCCTGATTGATGGTTTCGTGTTGCGTGGCGAGCAGGAGAACGCGCTCGCCGACGACATGGAAGAGCTGTTCGCAACGATGAGTGCCACGGCGGCCGGCGGCGCCTACTCGTTCCCGTACGTTTTCGACAGCTCGACTGCCGACGGCGACCCGGGCGTCGGCAAGCTCCGCCTGAGCAACGGAAACCAAACCGCCGCCGCCCTCCTTCGAATCGATAATCAGATCGTGGGCGGCGTGGATATCTCGCCGGTCTTCGCCGATCTGGGGGCGGTTACCAGCGCGAAGAAGGGTTCGATTCGCCTGGTGAAGCAGAGCGATCCGAGCAAGTGGATTACTTTCGATGTCACCGCCGTCGCTACGCCAACCGGGTATCGCAATTTGAGCGTTGTCTCGCGCGTGAGCAGCGGGATCAACCCGTTTGCCAACGGCGACGCGCTGCTGGTGTTTATCGAGCGCAACGGCGACAAGGGCGAGGACGCCGTTGGCGCGCTGCAGCTTCTGTCATCCGTGACGGTGAGCGCGGCGGTGGCGCAGATCAACTTCCTGAGCCTGTTCACCTCGGCCTACGATAAATACATCATCGAAATCCAGGGTCTCACCCCAGCTGCAGCGGCCATTCTGCGCATGCGTCTGGCGGTGGGTGGCGTGATTGACTCATCCAGCCTGTACAACCCCATGAGCGCCAATAGTGGCGGCGGCAATGCCGCAAACACGCTGGAATTCTATGAGCTGTCTGCGCTTGTTGCGACCATGACAGTAGAGGTGCGCAACACCAATAGCTCTGGCCTGACAACTATTGGCGTACGAGGGGCCTATACGCAAACGAGCACCCCTCTTTCGGTTACGAAGGAGGGGGTGTATCGCGGAACGGCGCCCGTAACCGGCTTCAGTCTCTATTTCTCGTCCGGAAACATCACGGCCGGCACGGTGCGTGTGTACGGCGTCAAGAACAATCCTTAAAAGGAACTTCATGAGCCATCAGATATTGGACAACGGCGTCCTGCGCGACGCCACCCCCGAAGAGACGCTGGAAATCGAGGAGCGCGCTGCAGAGCCCGCGCCGGTGGCGCCGCGCCACATGACGGTTCTTGCGTTCCGCAACCGTTTCACCAAGTCGGAGAAGGTCCGCGTCGAGCTGGCCGCAATCGATGATCCAACCGCCGACCTGGAGCAGCGTCAGCGCGCGGCGACTGTGCGCGTCGGCCAGGCCGATTTGGCCGCCGCCACGTATGTGGACGTCGACCGCGCCGACACGCGCGAGGACGTCCAGGCATTCGAGACCATGGGCCTGCTCGACGCCCCAGGCCGCGCGCTGGCGATCCTGGACGACGAGATCCAGGCGCACGAGCGCTACTACGGCTGACCTCCACCGAAAGGAATCCTGATGAAAGCAGCGTTCTACAAGGGCACGCGCCCGGGCCTGGCCGGCATCTACAACCGCCTGGTGCGGTGGTGGACGAAGTCGCCGTATTCGCACGTCGAGCTGGTGCTATACGAGAGCGTGCTGCACGGCCGCTCGCTCGCGGCTTCGGCGTCCAACATGGACGGCGGCGTGCGCACCAAGGTGATCGAGTTCGACCCGGGGCGCTGGGACTTCATCGACCTGCCCGACGAACTGTCCGAGCGCGCGTGGCAGTGGTTCCGTGAGCACGACGGCGCGCCGTACGACCTGGTCGGCAACCTCCAGTTCGTGCTGGCGCCGATCCCGCACAGCCAGCGCCGCTGGTTCTGCTCCGAGGCCGTGGCGGCCGCGCTCGGCATCCCGGACCCCTGGCGATACTCGCCCGGCACGCTGGCCAGCGCGCTCACCCTCCTGAAACCCGCTTCGGCGGGTTTTTCTATTCCTGAAGCACTCACCCCATGAAGGCGAAATATATGAGCGAACCAATTACCGGCGCCGCCGCCGGCGCAGCTGGCCTGAAGCTGCTCGGCGGCACGGCCCTGGCCGCCGCGATCGGGGCCGGCCTGGCGTCGGTGGTGGTCATGTGCATGATGACGCCGCGCAGCCCGAAGGAGTGGGCCGTCGGCCTGATCTCGACCATCGTGTTCTCGATCGGCGGCGGCGCCGCTGTCATCCAGCACTACGGCCTGGAGACCTGGGCCCTGAAGCCTGTCGGCCTGGTCGCGATGCTGGGCCTGGTGTTCGCCTGCGGGCTGCCGGGCTGGGCCATCGTGCGCTGGCTGTTCAACTACATCGAGGCGAAGCGGAATGCGACGCTCGCCGACGTGGTGCGCGACGTGCGAGGCCAGCGATGATCGTCACGGCCGAGATCATCCGCCGCGTGGCGCCGCAGTGTGGCGCCAATGCAGCCGCCGTCGCCGCGGCGCTTCACCCGGCGCTCGAGCGCTTCGGGATCACCACTCCCCGGCGCCTGGCGCACTTCCTTGCCCAGGTGGCGCACGAGAGCGGCGGCTTCACGCGCAAGCGCGAGAACCTGAACTACACGCCGGCCGCCATCCTGGCCACGTTCAACACCAGGACTGTGACGCGCTTTACGCCGGCGCAGGCCGAGCGGTATGGCCGCACGGCGGCGCACCCCGCCGACCAGGTGGCGATCGCCAATGTTGCCTACGCGAACCGCATGGGCAACCGAGGTCCGGAGAGCGGCGACGGCTGGCGCACGCGCGGCGCCGGCTGGATGCAGATCACCGGCACCACGAACCACAACGCGGTCGCCGACTTCTTCGGCCTGTCGCGCGAGACCATCGGCGGCTGGCTTTCGACGGACATGGGCGCGGCGCTGGGCGCTGGCTGGTTCTGGCACGTGAACGCGCTGAACCGCTTCGCTGACCTCGACGACGTCGACGGGGTATCCGACTGCATCAACATCGGCCGCAAGACCGAGAGGATCGGCGACGCCATCGGCTACGTCGAGCGCCGCGCGCTGACCGATCAGGCCATGAGGGCCATGCCATGATCTCGGCGCCGTACCGCGCGCTGGCGGCCGGCGTCGCCATGTTGCTGGCCATCGCGCTCGCCGGTGGCGCCGGCTGGGTCGCCAACGGCTGGCGGCACGGCGCCGAGCTGGCCGACCTGCAGCGCGCGCACGCCGAATACCGCGCCGGCCTGTCAGAGCAGGCGCTCGCCGACGTCCAGGCCGACGCCGCGAAGATCCGCGCAGCCGCGACCGAGTTCGCCACCATCCAATCCACCCTGGCGCCGCGCATGACGGCGCTCACCAAGGAGCTGCGCAATGCGAAGCCTCTGCCTGCTGATTGCCGTCCTGATGCTGCCCGCGTGCGCAACCTCGACGCCGCAATCGACGCCGCCAACCAAAGCATCCCTCGATAGCGCGCTGGCGTCGCCGTGCCCATCGGTGGCGCGGCCGGCGGCCGACGACTTCGACGCCTGGCAGGCTTGGGTAATCGGGCTGCTGCAGCAGTACGCGGAATGTGCTGCTCGGCATGCGAAGACGGTTCAGGCGTGGCCTAAGTAGAGGCAAACCGTCCCCCGATTGCCTCACACAATCCTAGGTATTTATTTTTACTTTATGGCTGACGACAAAGTCATACCGACCATATTTCTGAAAGAAAAAATCTACATTCAATAAATTGTTCTTAATCTCACTCACGGGGACGCGAACCTGAATCTTTCCGGCTGAGAGAGGCGCTACGTCAACATTGCTAAAATATGGGCTTTCCTCCCCCTCAGTGAGCATATTGCGCCTTGACTTTATGGAGCTAACCTCCATCGGAAGAGCCGTCTTGTTGAGTACCTTATACGTCAAAACAACCGTCGCACCATTTTTTTTGAAATCTACAAGTAACAGCGGAAACTCCGCACCTTTATAGCTGTCCGACACATCAGAATCATAGTACTCTGCCAATCCAGACCAGCCAGTTTCCACCAGTTTAGGCAGCCTGTATTCCACCCAAAAATTCTTCAGTTCGCCACTATATTTAAAACCATAATGAATGGCAGGGAACACCGATAGCAGAAACAGCATCAGAAGAAAAACGGCGGCGTAATTGTAGGGAACGTCTCTCACCTTGTTTATTACTTTTCCTTTTACACCTTTTGATGAGATCGTCTTTATCTTCTCGGGACTTAGGACTCCTTCTTCTACTAGAAGCACTGCTGATTGCTCAGTATTTTTATGAAGGCGATGAATCTTCAAGGTGGAATTTTCCAGTGTAACGTCCGCGGAGCTAGAGGCGATCAAATCCAACTTAATTGATTGATCAATTTCAACTTCGATATCCTCTTCAACTTGGTTTCCACGATTATATATAATCAGCTCCGAAAGGGTGCCATTCTTTGAAAGGGGTGCGTGACTATAAAGTTTAGGTATGGCGACGTACAGTTGCCGCATTCTGAATAGGTACGCGATTATCGAGGTTAGAACGAAGATTGCTATGGCCAATATTATTTTTTCTAGAGTTTCCATTTATATATTCTAAGTGGTGAGGCTGGTTATCTGTATTTGTTGGTTAAGGTGGTAGAGAGTTTTATCGCCTGTGGCTATTTGTTCCGTGTTTTGTGGATGTCGATGTATGTCTTTAGCGCGAATTTGAGTAGAACGCGCCAGCATTTTCCACTTCCGGTGACCGGAAGCCAACGCTACTTGGTCGATCATGTAGGCCTGCTCGAACAGGCGCGATACGCCTTCATGGCGCTATTGCCCTGCTGCGCCAGTATGCGGAATGTGCGGCTCGGCACGCGAAGACGGTTCAGGCCTGGCCGAAGTAGTGCCTCGACGCGGGCCGCCGTCGATGACGACGCGCTGCACGACTGCTGGCGAGGCGCCACATTCGTGCAGCGAGCGGACAGCGGTGGCCATGCCGTAGACGCCAGCGATATTGACGGCCAGGTCGACATAGACGGCCATGAGACGGTCAGTTCGTTGATCCATGCGGCAAGTATCGCAGAGCAGGGCGCTGTAGTGACAGGTCGAGCGAAAGCTATGCGCGGCGCATCTCGGCGCTGCGCCGGCGCAACAGTGGCGAATCTGACACCGGTGTTATACTGTATAAACATACAGTATTTCAGCGAGTCAACTATGCTCACCGCCGCCAAGATCAACCCCGAAGACCTACACCCGTCGCTGTGGCGCGCGTCGCAGCTGGCGCGCAATCATTCGCGCTGCGTCAGCACCGGCCACCCCTCACTCGACAACCAGCTTCCGGGCGCTGGCTGGCCGACGGGATCGATGACAGACCTGCACGTGCAGCAGCCGGGGATCGGTGAGCTGCGCCTGCTGGCGCCGGCGCTGGCCACGGTGGCGAAGCGGCAGATCGCGCTCCTCCAGCCGCCGCACCCGCCCCAGGCGCTGGCCCTGGCCGCCATGAGCATCCCGCCCGAGTCGGCGCTATGGCTGCGCGCCGACCGCACTGCCGATGCGCTGTGGGCGGCCGAGCAGGTGCTGCGCAGCGGGAGCTGCGGCGCGCTGCTGTTCTGGCAGCACCAGATCCGCGCCGAGAGTCAGCGGCGCCTGACCCTGGCGGCCCAGGAGGGCGAGACACTGTTCTTCATGATCCGACTGCTCGCCTCAGCGCAGGACCCGTCACCGGCGCCGCTGCGCCTGGCGCTACGTCCGCGCGCTGGCGGCCTGGAGGTCGGGTTCGTGAAAAGGCGAGGCCCGCAGCGCGACGAGCCGCTTTTCCTACCGACGCAGATCAACCCGGCGCATCGCCTTCAGCCGCAGCCCCAAACCGTCCCGGCGCAGCCCGTCGCAGAGCCGGCGATGCACCAATAGCGCACCCGTCACGCTGCCTTGATTTGCCCTCTGATGGGCACGACGTTCCAGGGCTGTCCAGATTCGCAGGCAACCAGGAAGTTTGCCCACAGCTCCAGAGCGCTCCGCCGCTCTGGAATTTCTTCGCGCACGTCGTAGATCGCGTCCATCCCCTTCAGCGCGTGATTGAGGGCGATCTCGGATATTTCCCTGGACACGCCCATGTTGCGCATATGGCCTTTAGCCGTGCTTCGCGTGTCGTGCGGCGTGAAGCGCTGAATGTCGATATCGCCTCGGTTGAACGCGCGCTCGATGGCTGCCCATAGGGTGGTGCGGCCGACTGGCTTGCCGACGCGATCGGCGCGGCGGGCGGGGAGCACCCATTCAGACCCTTCGGCCAATGCGTGCAGCTTTCGGAACCAGCCCAGCACCGTCGGCGTCAGCGGTACGAGAAAGCCGGTCCGCGTCTTTACAGATTCGTCGGGCACGAGCCAGGTTCCATTGTCAAAGTCCACATGCTCCCAGCGCGCCTTGACCAGCTCAACAGTCCGGACGCAGGTCGCCAGCATGATGCGGAACGCCAGTGCATTCTCGACTCCAATATCCTCGACCCCCGCCAGCAGCTTCCGCAAGTCAGCTTCGGACAGCATGATGCGTCGGCGGATCGGAGGGCGGGGGCCGAGCAGGGCAGTCAGTTTGATGCCGGCCGCCGGGTTCACTCGTATGAGCTTGCGCCCGATGGCGTGGTCGAAAAGCTGGGTGACCGTGGTCAAGATCCTATTCTGCACGGTCCAAGTCTTGCCAGACCTCTCAAGCATATCGACGATCGCTTCCGGGCTCGTCGCGCGCACTTCATCCACACCCAGCGCGGGCACGATCACGTTGTTCAGGTCCTGCTTGCGGTAGTACACTGTCCCTTCAGCCAGGTGCCCGGCCTCCAGTACCTTCTCGATATAGTCGCTTGCCAGTTCCCGGACGGTCCACGCCGTTCGTGCGGCCAGCTTCTCCTGGCGCTTCTGCGCCGCCGGATCATTCCCCTTATCGATCTCCACCCGGCGCTCCGCCGCCATCTTCCTGGCCGCGGACAGGCTCAGGTCGGGGTAATTGCCCAGCGTCAGCTCGCGCGCCTTTGCTGCTAACATATAGCGCAGCACCCAGGTTGCAGTCCCAGCTTTAGATAGCGTAAAGGTTAATCCGCCGCCATCTGATTTTGCGATTGACTCGCCAGCGGCAACCCATCGCCTGATCTGCATGTCGCTCAGCAGGTGAATACCTCGTCGTGCCATTCTATACATCCAATTTGTGGTCAGTTTCGTAGCTACAAACGTAGCTACAAATCGGGACTGCGCAAGTCAGCGCCGAGATGAGACAACAGGATACATCACGAGGTCACGCCAAGGATGCGAATGAGTCTTTGAGAGACAGCAAGAGACGCCCGCACACACCCCTGAAAATTCCAGGTAACTATTTTCATTGTTCTATGTGTGTCATGGTAGAGTGTTGGCTGTAACATACTGTCGTGCGGCCAAGTTGCTTGCCAACGAGCTATTATCACCGAGTTTGCGGTGTTCCATCGGGCGACCGCTCTCTCCAAGGAGAGAGATGCAGGCTGGTCCCTTGGTGAAATCGCAACAGGTGATAATAAAATTGATTAACAGATTGCCAAAGAGTATTGCTCCATTGCCGGGTCGGCGCTATAAACCAGATCAGTGGAGTTGATGTGAACGAACTCGGCAGTGTGAGTTTGTTGCTTTTCGGCAATAATAAAATTGCGTGAGGGCAACTTCCATTGTACCATTAGCGGGTCGTGAAACAGGTTCGGTCGGACCGCACAGTTGTCCAGGGCCATCGACACGCGGTAGTGGTACTATTGTGAAATATTCGGTTTCACGAGTTAATAATCCGAACGCAGATTTGAAAAAGGACAGAAATGCGCAGTGCATTTGAAGCGTGGGCCCAGCGTGAGGGTCATATTGTTCGCCGCCGCGAAGACAAGCCCGAGGAATACCTCGTTTTTGAAACCCAGCGCCGTTGGGTGATCTGGCAGGCAGCGCTGGCGCATGGCGCCAAGGCCGCCGCCGATGCCCCGTCGAAGTTCGCCAAAGATGGCGAGCAGAAGCCGGCGATCGCCCAGGACGAAGCAGCCGTGCGCAACCGCGTGCTGAACGAAGTGCTGGATGCCTTCAGCGAACTGGACGAAACCGCCGGCATGGAAGGCGTGCTCAAGGTCATCCAGGGCCTGAAGAAGAAGCAGAAGGCCGAGACCGAGAAGGCTTGAACCCGTCCGCATGCCGACGCGTTACCGTCATTACAAGGGCGGCATCTACGAGCTGGTGTGCGAAGCAGTGCTCGAAGCCGATCACACACCCGTGGTCGTCTATCGCGGCCAGGATGGTGTCGTGTGGGTAAGGCCCCGTGACGCCTTCTTCGAGAGGGTAGCGGTCGACGGCAAGACCCTGCCGCGCTTCACCCTGCTCGACGCAACGCCCGCGTGAATGCAGCGGGCGGGGCTTCAGTTGCGGCGCCTTGCTGCCGTTAACGAGGCATCTGCCTCTTGAAGCCCGCCATGTCGTTTCCATTCCGTCCGTTTGCCGTTGCCACTTTCGCCGCTCTTGCCCTGGGCGGATGCGCCACCATGTCCGACTCCCCCGTGCAGCAGCTCGAGGTGCGCGCCGTGCTCGATTACCGCGAGATCGGCGGGGTCGGTTGCATCCTCAGCAATGACGTCGGTCGCTGGTACATGATCGCGCCCGGGCGCGTGACCGTCACCCGCAGCAGCCAGCCGCTGTCGATCAGCTGCAAGAAGGGCGCGGCGGCCACCGCCGCCGAAGTCGTCCAGGCCAGGCTCGACACCGGCAACCTGATGGGCAACCTGGTCATCAGCGCGGGTCTCGGGTATTTTGTCGACCGCCATTCGGGGGCCGGGTATGGCTATCCGGCCATCCTGACCGTCGTGATGCAGCCGTCCGCGCCGCCGCCCGAGGCGGCGGGCGCAAATCCGCTCGAGACGCGGGTATTCTGACCCACCAAATAAAACGGCCCCGCATGCGGGGCCGTTCTCGTTGCAGCGCCTCGGGCGGCGCTTGCACCCTCGCTTTATACCCTCGCTTTACACCCTATTCATCAGGAACGTGGTCAGCAGCGGCACTGGACGGCCGGTCGCGCCCTTGTTGGCGCCCGATTTCCAGGCGGTGCCGGCGATGTCCAGGTGGGCCCAGGTGTACTTGCGGGTGAAGTTCTCCAGGAAGCAGGCCGCGGTGATCGAGGCCGCGCCCGGGGTGCCGATATTGGCCAGGTCGGCGAAGTTCGACTTGAGCTGGTCGTTGTAGATCTCGCCCAGCGGGAAGCGCCAGGCGACGTCGCCGGCCTGCTTGCCGGCGTCCAGCAGCTCGGTCGCGAGCGCGTCGTGGGCGGCGTCGTCGCGGGTGAACAGGCCGCTGGTGTGGTGGCCCAGGGCCACGATGCAGGCGCCGGTCAGGGTCGCGATGTCGACCACGGCGGCCGGCTTGAAGCGCTCGGCGTAGGTCAGGGCGTCGCACAGAATCAGGCGGCCTTCGGCATCGGTATTCAGGATCTCGATGGTGGTGCCGTTCATCGCGGTGACGATGTCGCCCGGCTTGCTGGCGCGGCCGGACGGCATGTTCTCGCAGGCGGCGACGATGCCAACCACGTTGAGCTTCAGGCCCATCTCGCCGATGGCGCGGAAGGTGCCCAGCACCGAGCCGGCGCCGCACATATCGTATTTCATCTCGTCCATGCCTGGGCCGGGCTTGAGCGAGATGCCGCCGGTGTCGAAGGTGATGCCCTTGCCGACCAGGACCACCGGCGCGTCCTTCGCCTTGCCGCCGTTGTGCTTGAGGACGATAAACTTCGGCGCTTCGTCGCTGCCCTTGGCCACCGACAGGAAGCTGCCCATCTTGAGCGCTTCGAGCTGCTTGCGTTCCAGGACCTCGATGTCGAAGCCATAGTCGTCGGCCAGCTTGCGCGCGGTGGTGGCGAGGAAGGTCGGGGTGCACACGTTCGGCGACAGGTTGCCCAGTTCCTTCGTCAGGTTCATGCCGTTGGCGATGGCCGCGGCCTGGGTCAGGGCAGCCTTGTCCAGGCCGGCGCTTGGTGCGGCAACGACGATCTTGCGCACGCCGGCAATGGCCGGATCCTTCTTGCTCTTCTGGCCGTCGGTACGGAATTCCGCATCGCTGGCGCCGATCACCAGGGCGCGCAGCGCCCAGTTTGCGTCGCGCTCTTTCACGCTGTCGAGCGGGAATGCGATAATGGCGTCCGCCGCGCCCAGGGTGGAGAACACCTTCAGTGCGGCGGTGACGCCGGTGGCAAAGCTTTTCTCGCTGACGACTTCATCGGCGCCGAGGCCGACCAGCAGCACGCGGCTAGCTGCCACGCCGGCCACGCCGCGCAGCAGCAGGGTCGAACCCGGCTTGCCGCTGATGTCGCCCGACTTGAGCGCCGCGCTGATGTCGCCGTTCACATCGAGTGCTTTTGCCGCAGCCGACAGTTTCTTGTTTTCGTACACCGCAACCGCGATGCAGCCGGATTTCGCAGCGGCCAGGGTGTTTTTTGTGTCGAATGCTTTTATGCTAAAGTCCATTTGGTTCTCCGTTTCGATGTTTGGCGGCGGACTGCCTAATCTGCAATTATAACTACTCTATTGAATGATTTTCCGACGTTCCCTGCAACGTGAACTGGCGAGCGCCGCGGGCGCCACTTTCACGGTGCTGTTTTCCATCCTCGTCACCTGGACCCTGATCGCCATCCTTGGCCGGGCCGCGGGCGGCAAGGTGGCATCCGGCGACGTGCTGGCGCTGATCGTCTTCCGCAGCGCCGAGCTCTTGCCGATCATCCTTATCCTGACGTCCTTTATCGCGGTGGTCGCGACCATTACGCGCAGCTACCGCGATTCCGAGATGGTGGTCTGGTTCGCCTCGGGTCAATCGCTCCTTGGCTGGATCCGTCCGGTGCTCACGCTCGGCCTGCCGATGGTGGCCCTGGTCGGCGCGCTGTCCTTCGTCGTCACGCCCTGGGCCAAGATGAAGAGCGCCGAATTCGTCGAGCGCTTCCAGAAGCGCGAAGACCTGCAGCGGGTGGCGCCGGGCCAGTTCCGCGAATCCAGCTCAAGCGACCGCGTGTTCTTCGTCGAACGCAGCGCCGAGGGCTCGACCGTGGTGCAGAACGTGTTCGTCGGCGGCGTCGACGGCGACAGCCACTCGGTGGTGGTGGCCAAGCAGGGCGTGATCGAATCGGACGGCAAGGGCGGCCAGTTCCTGGTGCTCAGCAACGGGCGCCGCTACGAGGGCGTGCCGGGCCAGGCCGATTTCCAGACCATGGAATTCGAGCGCTACAGCATGCGCGTGGCGACCCAGGCGCCGATGATCGGCGCCGACGTGCCGGTATCGGCGCTGTCCACGCCGGCGCTGCTGGTCGCGCCCAACCGCTTCACCCAGGCCGAGCTGCTGGCCCGCATCGCGGCGCCGATCACCTGCCTCGTCCTGATGCTGCTGGCGATTCCGCTTGGCTTCGTCAATCCGCGCGCGGGGTCGTCGGCCAACCTGATCGTCGCGCTGCTGATCTTCTTCACCTATAACAACCTGGTGCGCCTGTCGGAGGCCAGCGTCAAGCAGGGCAAGCTCGCCTTCGCCATGGGCTGGTGGCCATTGCACCTGACTGCGCTGCTGGTGGTGGTGGGGCTGTTCGCATGGCGCCTGAACGTGAACCACCGTTATCATCCGCTGGTCCTGATCAGCGCCTTCAAGCGCCGCCGTCATCTGAAGAAATCGCCGGTCGCCAAGCGCGAGGAGGCGCGCGCGGAATGAAAATCCTCCAACGCTATTTCGCCGTCAATATTTTCCAGGCGGTGGCCTTCGTGCTGGCCGCCTTCCTGGCCCTGGTCGCCTTCATGGACCTGACCAGCATCCTGCCGTCGGTCGGCAAGAACGACTTCGGCATGCAGCACGCCTTGTTGTACGTGCTGCTGCTGGTGCCGGGCAATGTCTATCAGGTGATGCCGGTGGCCGCCCTGATCGGCACCATCTATACGATGGCGCAATTCGCCTCGAGCTCGGAATTCACCATCATGCGCGCCTCGTCGATGTCGACCCGCCAGGCCGCCATGATGCTGTTCAAGATCGGCGCGGTATTCGTCCTGGTCGCCTTCGTGTTCGGCGAGCTGATCACGCCGCGCACGGCGCCGATCGCCGAACGCATGCGCCTGACCGCCAAGGGCGGTTCGGTGTCGGCCGAGTTCCGCTCGGGCATGTGGACCAAGGACAGCGTGCACGCGGACGGCGTGCGCGGCAACATCACCGGCTCGCGCTTCTTCAATGTGCGCCGCATCGCGGCCGACGGCCAGCTCGAAGACGTGCGCCTCTACGAGTTCGACAACAATATGCGCATGCGCTCGGTGGTCACGGCGGCGCGCGGCACCTATGGCGGCAACAATACCTGGCGCCTTTCCGACGTCACCGAGACCATGTTCGCCAATAGCCGCGAGCTGCCGGCGCCCGGATCAAAGGTCCCGGCCGGACAGACCATCCAGAGCACCTATGGCCAGGAAACGGCCTCGGTCTCGACCCGCAAGCTCGACAGCTATGTGCTCGTTTCCGAGATCACGCCCAAGATCCTGTCGGTGTCGCGCTCCGACCCCGAACGCATGTCGGCCGCCGAACTGGCCGTGTACACGCGCCACCTGGCCGAGAACCGCCAAGAGACCGAACGATTCAAGGTCGCGTTCTGGAAGAAGGTCATCGATCCGTTCTCGATCTTCGTGCTGATGGCGCTGGCGCTGCCGTTCGCCTACCTGCACACGCGCAGCGGCGGCGTCAGCCTCAAGATCTTCATCGGCATCATGATCGGGGTGAGCTTCCTGCTCATCAATTCACTGTTCTCGCACCTGGGCGTGCTGACCATCCTGCCGGCCTTCCTGACGGCGGTGGCGCCCAGCCTGCTGTTCCTGCTGATGGCGCTCGGGGCGCTATGGTGGGTGGAAAGGCACTGATGACGCATTCGACCCAGCGCGGCCTGGTCCTGTTCGCTCACGGCGCGCGCGCCGCCAGCTGGGCGGCGCCGTTCGAGCGCCTGCGCGACGCCACGCAGGCGCAGGCGCCCGATTGCGCGGTGACGCTGGCCTTCCTGGAGCTGATGACGCCGAACCTGCCGGACACGGTGGCGGCGATGGTCGCGCGCGGCATCGCGCACGTCACCGTGGTGCCAGTATTCCTGGGGCAGGGCGGCCACCTGCTGCGCGACCTGCCGGCCCTGTGCGACACCATCCGCGCCGCGCATCCCGGCCTGAACCTGAACGTGGTCGGCGCGATAGGCGAAGACCCGGGTGTGCAACGCGCCATGACCGATTATTGCGTGGCAGCCCTCGGCAATTAATATTTGCCTTGTCGGCTTTATGTTCAAATAATATGTTGGTTTTCCGTCATAAAGCCGCATAATATTTAGCGTCGCCCTATCAGGAACAGCTTGCCTGGTGCATGATCGCCTGAAGTCTTCTTCAGGATATCCGCATGAGCACCGAACTCGACTACGCACCGGTCGGCATCGTCGACGACCGCGACACGCTGCTGACCACCCTGCACGACGGCGACATCGCCGCCACCTTGCGCGCCATCGACACCGGTCCGCTGACCGGCGGCCGTTGGGTCATCGACGGTCAGGCGCAACCCGGCCTGTTCCGCATCGCCTACGATCCCGCGCTCGACACATCGGCGCGGCTGATCGTGGCGAATGCGGCCTCGCTCGAGGAAGGCCGCTCGACCTCGGTGACCGTGCACTACTACGACCACAATCAGCTCGACGCGCGCGGCAATCCCTTGCCCGACCTCGGCCTCGGCATCGCCGAGACGCTGGTGTATGCGGTGGAGGCGGGACGCACGCAAGACCTGGCGGGCTTCGGCGCCGAGTTCGCGGCGGGCGCGAACGGCGCCGCGAGCGATCCGGCCATGACCACGCTGGCCGATGGCCGCCTGGTCGCCGTGTGGCAGGCGGGCAGCGCAGGTTTGACGGCCCGGATCGGCGATGTCGTGTCCGGGATCGGCGGCGCCGCGCGCGAGCCGGCGGTGGCGGCGCTCGCGGACGGCGGCTTCGTGCTCGCCTACGGCGTGGATGGCGGCATCGCCTACCGCATCGTGGGCGCCGACGACGGCATCGGAGAAGCGCACAGGCTTGACACCGGCGCGCATGCGGACGCCGCCATGCCCGACCTGGCGTGTTTGCAGGACGGTTCCTTCGCCCTGGCCTGGCGCGAAGGCGGGCAGGTCGCAGTGCGCCAGTTCGAGTCCGATGGCGCGCCGCGCGGCGCCGTCGAGACCTTCGGCGCGCTCGGCACGGCCTACAGCCCCCAGGTCGTGGCGCACGGCGACGGCTACGCCGTGTCCTGGGGCGAGATCGGCGACGGCAACGTCTACCTGGCGCGCGCCGGCGCGGCCCCGGTCGCCGTGAATGGCGACGGGATGGCGGCCAGCGCCGGCACCGGCGCGCCGCTGCCCGGCATGACCGCGCTGGCGGACGGCGGCTTCGTGGTCGCCTGGGACAGCTATGCCAACAACCCCTTCGGCTTCGCCAGCAGCGACATTTTTTTCCAGCGCTACGACGCCGCCGGCCAGCCGGCGGGCGGCATCACCCAGGTCAACACCGACTTCAGCATCGGCGGTCGGTTCGACTCCCAGGTGACGGCGCTCGCCGACGGCGGCTTCGTCGTGGCCTGGCAGGCGGGCGACTTCGATGGCAACGGGATTGTCGGACGCCGCTTCGACGCCCGGGGCGAGGCGCTCGATGCGCGCGAGTTCGCGATCAACGAGCTGCGCCAGGGCGACCAGGCCGGCCCGGCGCTGGGCGCGCTGGCGGACGGCGGCTTCGCCGCGGCCTGGGTCGACGCCCAGGCCGATGGCGCTGGACGGATAGAGACCCGGATCGAGATGCGGGTGCTGGCCGGCGCCGTGCCGGAGGCGCAGGAGCAGCCGCAGGCGCTCAGGCTCGACATCGATGGCGTTGCCGGACAAGCCTACCGGCTGTACGCGGCGGCGTTCGACCGCACGCCCGACCCGGCGGGGCTGGGCTACTGGATCGCCGCGATGGACCGGGGCGTGAGCCTGCAGGCGGTCGCCGCCGGATTCACGGGCAGCCAGGAATTCACCGACCTGTATGGCGCCCACACGAGCGATGCGCAATTCGTCGACCTGCTGTACCAGAACACGCTGCACCGCGCGCCGGATGCGGCGGGACGCCAGTTCTGGGTCGATGCGATGCAGGCGCATCACGCGCCGCGCGAGGAATTGCTGGTGCAGTTCAGCGAGAGCCCGGAAAACCAGGCGCAGGTGATCGGGTCGATCCAGGACGGGATCGCGTTCACGCCGTGGGGCGGATAAGGACCGGCGTCAGGCCTGGTGTTCGCGCTTGGCGAGCGCCTCGCCCATCATCACCAGCACCGGCCCGTGGCCCGGCTCCAGGCCGCGCGCAAGGTCGGTGAGCGTCAGGCGCAGGATGCGCTCGTCGGCGCGGCTGCAGTTTTCCACCACCACCACCGGCAGGTCGGGACGCCGGCCCTCGGCCAGCAGGCGCTCGGCGGTGGCGGCGGCTTCGCGCCCGCCCATGTACTGGACCAGGGTGTCGGTTTCGGGCAATGCCGGATGATCGGGTTCGTCCGGCGCCGTGCTCGAGGTGAAGAAGGCGACGCTGCGCGCCAGGCCGCGCTTGGTGAGCGGCTGCTTGGTCGCGGCGGCGGCCGCCACCGCGGTGGTGATGCCGGGGACGACCTCGACCTCGATGCCTTCAAGCTCCAGCGCGCGCAATTCCTCGTCGGCGCGCCCGAACAGCATCGGATCGCCACCCTTCAAGCGCACCACCAGCGCATGTTTTTTCGCGCACTCGACCAGCTGTTCGTTGATCAGGGTCTGCGCCGTCGAGCGCTGGCCGGAGCGCTTGCCGACCGAGATCTTTTCTGCACGCGCGCACAACTCCAGCATCTCGGGCGTGACGAGGGCGTCGTACAGCACCACGTCGGCCTCGGCCAGCAGGCGCGCGCCGCGCACCGTGATGAGGTCAGCCGCGCCGGGACCGGCTCCCACGAGATATACCTTGCCCAGCGCCGCCATACAGTCCTCTTGTAACGATTACTCTTCGATGCGGATCATACCCGCTGCGACGGTCTGGTGGGTGACTTCGTCGATCAGGATGAAGGCGCCGGTGGCGCGGATGTCGGCATAGGCGTCGGCCGCCAGCGGCTGCTGGACCGTCAGCTGCACGCGCGCGATGTCGTTCAGCTTCAGGCCTTCGGCCGGATGGCGCTGTTGCGTGTTCACGTCCAGGATGGTGTCCAGGCGCGCCACCTTGGCCGCGGTCTGGCGGGTGCCGTGCTTGATCCAGTACTTGCGGCGCAGGTCGAGCGGCTCGTCGGCCATCCAGCACACGTCGGCCGTCACTTGCTTGAGCAGGGTCGCCGGTTGCTCGCTGCCGGCCAGCATGTCGCCGCGCGAGACGTCCACGTATTCGTTCAGCACCAGGGTCACCGACTGGCCGGCCACGGCCGATTCGAGCGAACCATCGAAGGTGACGATCTCTTTCACCGTCGCGCTCTGGTTCGAGGGTTGCACGGTCAGCTTGTCGCCGACCTTGACCACGCCCGATTCGATGCGGCCCATATAGCCGCGGAAGTCGTTCGCCTCGTGGCCGTTGTGGCGCGCCACCAGCTGCACCGGGAAGCGGAAGGGCGCGGCGTGCGACTGGTCATAGACCGACAGCGACTCGAGCAGCTCGATCAGGGTCGGGCCTTCGTACCAGGCGAGTTTTTCCGAACGATCGACGACGTTGTCGCCGGCCAGCGCCGACAGCGGGATCGCGGTGATGTCCTTCAGGCCCAGCGAAGCGGCGAATTTCTCGTATTCGGCCACGATGCGCTCGTAGACGTTGCGATCGTAGTCGACCAGGTCCATCTTGTTGACGGCCACCACCACGTGCTCGATCTGCAGCAGCTTGGCGATGGTCGAATGGCGCTTGGTCTGCGTCAGGAGCTGGACGCTGCCGTCGTCGCCCAGCTTCACCTTCGACACGTCGATCAGGATGATGACGGCGTCGGCGGTCGAGGCGCCGGTGACCATATTGCGGGTGTATTGCTCGTGGCCCGGGGTGTCGGCGATGATGAACTTGCGCTTCGGCGTGGCGAAATAACGGTAGGCCACGTCGATCGTGATGCCCTGTTCGCGCTCGGCTTCGAGGCCGTCGGTCAGCAGCGACAGGTCGATGGTGTCGCCCACGGTGCGCTTGTGCTTGGCGCGCGAGACGGCGGCCAGCTGGTCGGCGAAGATGCCCTTGCTGTCGTACAGCAGGCGGCCGATCAGGGTGCTCTTGCCGTCGTCCACCGAGCCGGCGGTGATGAAGCGCAGCAGGGTCGAACCGGCTTGTTGCTTGAGTTGTTCAGTCATGGCGTTCATCAGAAGTATCCTGCTTTCTTGCGTTTTTCCATCGAGGCTTCGGAAGTCTGGTCGTCCATCCGGGTCGCGCCGCGTTCCGTCACTTCGGTGACGGCGGTCTCGGCGATGATGCCGGCCACCGTATCCGCGCTTGATGCCACCGGGCAGGTGCAGGAGATGTCGCCGACGGTCCGGAAGCGCACGGTGCGGTTTTCGACGGTTTCGCCTTCGCGCGCCGGGGTGAGCGGGGTCAGCGGCACCAGCAGGCCGTTGCGCGGGATGACGTCGCGCTGGTGGGCGAAATAAATCGACGGCAGCGCCAGCTGTTCGCGGGCGATGTACTGCCACACGTCCAGCTCGGTCCAGTTCGAGATCGGGAACACGCGCATGTTCTCGCCCGGGTGCACGCGGGTGTTATACAGGTCCCACAGCTCGGGGCGCTGGGCTTTCGGGTCCCACTGGCCGAACTCGTCGCGGAACGAGAAGATGCGTTCCTTGGCGCGCGCTTTTTCTTCGTCGCGGCGGGCGCCGCCGATGCAGGCGTCGAAGCCGTGCTCGGCGATGGTTTCCAGCAAGGTCACGGCCTGGGCCGCATTGCGCGAATCCGTCTGCGGATTGCGCAGGCGCACGGTGCCGCGCTTGATCGAGTCTTCGACGCTGCCGACGATCAGGCGTTCGCCCAGTTCAGCCGCACGCGCGTCGCGGAAGGCGATCACTTCGTCGAAGTTGTGGCCGGTGTCGATGTGCACCAGCGGGAAGGGGAATTTGCCCGGGCGGAAAGCCTTCTCGGCCAGGCGCAGCAGGACAACCGAGTCCTTGCCGCCCGAGAACAGCAGGGCAGGGTTGCTGCATTCGGCCGCCACTTCGCGCAGGATGTGGATCGCTTCCGATTCCAGCGCGTCCAGGTGGGCGGCGTTCACGTCGCTCAGTATTACGTTGTCGCTGATAGTTGTCATTGCTGTGCCTGTTCTTTTCTCGGTCGTGGCTCAAGCAGCCACGGATTTGATGCGAATAAGTTTGCCGTCCACCACGTGCAAGCCGCATTCCTTCGATTCCGGGTTTTCCCACCACCAGCGTCCGGCGCGCACGTCCTCGCCCGGCTGGATGGCCCGGGTGCAGGGCTCGCAGCCGATCGACGGATAGCCGCGGTCGTGCAGGGCGTTGTAGGGCACGTCGTTGCTGCGCAGGTAGTCCCAGACGTTCTGCTCGCTCCAGTCGGCCAGCGGATTGAACTTCTGCATGCCGTGCGCAGCATCGTCTTCCTGCACCGCCAGCTCGGCGCGCGTGCTCGACTGGGCGCGGCGCTGGCCGGTGATCCAGGCGCGCTTGCCGGCCAGGGCGCGGCCCAGCGGCTCGACCTTGCGGATGCGGCAGCATTCCTTGCGCATCTCGACGCTGTCGTAGAAGGCGTTCAGGCCGTGGTCCGCGACGTAGCGCTCCACCGCCTCGGGTTGCGGGCGGTACAGGGCGATATCGTAGTCGTACGCTTCCTTGACGCGCTCGACCATCGACAGCGTCTCGGCATGCAGGCGGCCGGTCTCGAGCGAGAAGATCGCGATCGGCAATTTCGCTTTCAGGATCAGGTCGGTCAGCACCATGTCTTCGGCCGCCAGGCTCGATGCGAACACGGCCGGCGTGAAGTCGCGGGCAATACGGGTCAGTATCGCGTGGGTTTCTTCCACGCGATGATGCAGGTCGCTCATGCTGGAAGCTCCTAGATGCCGGCGCCGACGTCGCGGTGCTCCGCCGGGGTATCGCGAGGGACCCGGCGGAACAGCGGGATCGGATTGTCGACCGTCGCCTGGTAGGTTTCCGAAAACACCGACAGGCCCTTGAGCGCGTCGTGGATGCTGCGGTCTTGCCGGGTGGCGTAGGCGTCGAAGCCGCAGCGCGCCATCTGGAACAGCTGGTCGCGCAGCACGTCGCCGATCGCGCGCAATTCGCCGGTCCAGCCGAGGCGCTTGCGCAGGTTGTAGGCGATCGAATAGCCGCGGCCATCGGTGAATTTCGGGAAATCGATGGCGATCACCTGGAAGCGCTGCAGGTCGTCCTTCAGCACGGCCGCGCTTTCGTCCGGCGCCAGCCACACGCCCAGTTCTGCACGCTGTGCGAGCGCTTCACGCTGGGATTGCCACACGGTCAGCGGCACGATGATCTTTCCGGCCGGGACGTCGACGCTGTCGGCGGTTTGTCCCTCGTCGAGTTTCAGCACGCTCCAGTCGTCATCGACCACTTCGCGACCCTTGATGATCTGTGGGTGTCGGTCAAGCATAGTGGTCCTCTCCAACCAGTTCGCCCGCCGCGATCGGCGTGGCATAGACGTGTTCCTTGAATGGGGCGATCCCCAGGCGCTGCACGGTGTCGACGAAGCGCTCACCCTCGACGCGACAGCGGACATAGACTTCGAGCAGGCGACCGATGACTTCAGGCATCTGCACCGCCGAGAACGACGGGCCGATGATCTTGCCGATGGCGGATTCGTTGCCCTGGGCGCCGCCGATCGACACCTGGTACCACTCGCTGCCGTCCTTGTCGACGCCCAGCACGCCGATATTGCCGACGTGGTGGTGGCCGCAGGCATTGATGCAGCCCGAGATATTCAGTTCGATGTCGCCGATATCGTGCTGGAAGTCCAGGTCGTCGAAGCGTTCGGCGATGGCGGCGGCGATCGGGATCGATTTCGCGTTCGCCAGCGAGCAATAGTCGCCGCCGGGGCAGGCGATGATGTCGGTCAGCAGGCCGATGTTCGGCGTGGCCATGCCTTTCGACTTGGCCAGCTGCCACACTTCGAACAGCTTGCTTTGCTCGACGTCGGCCAGCACCAGGTTCTGCTCGTGGGTCACGCGCACCTGGCCGAAGCTGAAGCGGTCGGCCAGCTCGGCCACGAAGTCCATCTGCTCGGCGGTGGCGTCGCCCGGCGGCACGCCGGTCTTCTTGAGCGACAGCACGACGGCGGCGTAACCCGGCACCTTGTGCGGCTTGACGTTGCGATGGAGCCAGTTGGCGAAAGCGCGGTTATCAGGTTGCGACGCAGCGACGTCGCTATCGGCCAGCTCGCGGTAGGCATGCGGCTGGAACCACTTGGCCACGCGGTCGAATTCTTCCTGGGTGAGCGTCTCGGGGCCATCCTTGAGGTCGGCCCATTCTTGTTCGACCTGGCGCGTGAATTCCTCGACGCCGAGGGCCTTGAGCAGGATCTTGATGCGGGCCTTGTACTTGTTGTCGCGGCGGCCGTGGGTGTTATACACGCGCATCACGGCTTCGGTATAGGTCAGCAGGTGCTGCCACGGCAGGAATTCGCGGATCACGCTGCCCAGGATCGGGGTGCGGCCCATGCCGCCGCCGGCCATGAACTTGAAGCCGACTTCGCCGGATTCGCTGCGCACGACGGTCAGGCCGATGTCGTGCACGGCGATCGCGGCGCGGTCTTCCAGGGCGCCATTGATGGCGACCTTGAACTTGCGCGGCAAGGCCAGGAATTCGGGGTGGAAGGTGCTCCACTGGCGCAGGATCTCGGCGAACGGACGCGGATCGATGATCTCGTCGGCCGCCACACCGGCGTACTCGTCAGTGGTAATGTTGCGGATGCAATTGCCCGAGGTTTGGATCGCGTGCATTTCGACCGAGGCCAGGTCGGTCAGGATGTCCGGCGTCTGCTCCAGCTCGATCCAGTTGTACTGGATGTTCTGGCGGGTGGTGAAGTGGCCATAGCCGCGGTCGTACTTGCGGGCGATATGGGCGAACATGCGCACCTGGTCCGCCGACAGCAGACCGTACGGCACGGCCACGCGCAGCATGTAGGCGTGGCGCTGCATGTACAGGCCATTCTGCAGGCGCAGGGGCAGGAATTCTTCTTCCAGCAGCTCGCCGGAGAGGCGCCGGGCGACCTGGTCGCGATACTGTGCGATGCGCTCGCGCACGATGAGGTGGTCGTAATGGTCGTAGCGGTACATTAGCGGGGTCCGTATGGAGAGGCGGATGGTGTTCGCCCATTAAATAATGTCCCGATGATACGGAGCTAAGCTTATATTCCAAACTACGGATAATTTATTTGCTTATATACGTAACCCGAATAAGCATCTTAGAATGTCGTTCGCAGCAGCCTGATGTCCTTTACACAACAATAATTATCAAATGAATCTCCACCAACTGCGCTTCGTGCGCGAGGCCGTACGCCAGAACTACAATCTGACCGATGCCGCCAAGGCATTGTTCACCTCCCAGCCCGGGGTCTCGAAAGCCATCATCGAGCTGGAAGAAGAGCTGGGCGTCGACATCTTCACCCGCCACGGCAAGCGCATCCGCGGCCTGACCGAGCCGGGGCGGCTGGTGCTGCAATCGGTCGAGCTGATCATGCAGGAGATCGACAGCCTGAAACGCATCGGCAAGGAGTACGCGGCCCACGACAGCGGCAGCTTCACCATCGCCACCACCCACACCCAGGCGCGCTACATGCTGCCGAAGGTGGTGCAGGGCTTCATGCAGAAGTATCCGAAGGTGCGCCTGTCGCTGCTGCAGGGCAATCCGAAGCAGATCGCCGACATGGTCAAGAACGACCAGGCCGACCTGGCCATCGCCACCGAGTCGATCACCGCCGTCGAAGGCCTGATCACCTTGCCCGCCTACCAGTGGGAGCACGTGGTGGTGGCGCCGCCGGACCACCCGCTGTTCAAGTCGCGCGCCATTTCACTGGAAGAAATCGCCAGCTACCCCGTGATCACGTATGATGCCGCCTTCGCCGGCCGCAGCAAGATCGACCACGCCTTCGGCTTGCGCAACCTGAAGCCGGACGTGCTGCTGGAAGCGATCGACGCCGACGTGATCAAGACCTATGTCGAGCTGGGCATGGGCGTCGGCATCATCGCCGGCATGGCCTTCGACGCCGAGCGCGACCGCAACCTGCGCGCGCTGCCGGTCGGCCACCTGTTCGGCATGAACACCTCGCGCGTGGCGATCAAGCAGGGCGCCTACCTGCGCAGCTATATCTATACCTTCATCGAGCTGCTGACGCCGACGCTCAACCGCAAGATGGTCGAGTCGGCGATGCGCGGTGGAGAAAACTACGAACTGTGATGGAATGACGATGGACAATAATTGTGCCGTAAACCCGGTGATTGCCTACTACGACGGCATTGCCGCCCACTACGACAACGCTAGCGCCGACTATTCGGAAGAGCAGCTGGAAGACCTGGACGAGGCGCGCGAGCAGCTCGCCACCTTGCTGGCCGGCCACCGCATCCTGGAGCTCGGTTGCGGCACCGGCGCCTGGACCGAGGTGCTGGCCGAGAGCGCGGATTTCGTCCTGGCGACCGACGCCAGCGCAGCCATGCTCGACCTGGCGCGCATGCACGGCGAAGACCTGGACAATGTCGACTACCGCCTGGTCGACGCGCTGGCGCTGCCGGATGATCTCGGCAGCGGCGACGACAAGTTCACGGCCGTGTTCATGGCCGGCCTGTGGTCGCGCCTGACGCGCGACCAGCAGGAAGCGCTGCTGCTGTCGCTCAAGAAGCGCCTGGGCAAGGACGTGCTGCTGGTGGTTTTCGACGACGCCTATGTCGAAACCGAGAGCGCCACCATCGCCCGCACCGACCTGCAGGGCAATACGCACGAATTCCAGCTCGACGCCGACGGCAACCGTCACGAGCTGGTCAAGAACTACCCGACCGACAGCTATCTGCGCAAGCGCCTGGACAAGGTCGGCCGCGAGATCAAGATCGCGCGCTGGGAGTTCTATTGGGTGCTGACCTGCCGGTTGAAGTGATGGATCAGGAAGCACCGCAGGACCTGCACATCTGGGTCGACGCCGACGCCTGTCCGGGCGTCGTCAAGGACATCCTGTTCCGGGTGGCCGAGCGCCTGCAGCTGAACGTCACGCTGGTGGCGAACCAGCTGATCCGGGTGCCGGGCTCGCGCTTCATCCGCGCGCTGCAGGTGCCGGCCGGGCCCGACGTGGCCGATGCCGAGATCGTCGCGCGGGTGAACGCCGGCGACATCGTCGTGACCGGCGACATTCCGCTGGCGGCGCTGGTGCTGGACAAGGGCGGCCTGCCACTCAATCCGCGCGGCGAGTGGTACACCAAGGACACGATCGCCCAGCAATTGACGATGCGCGCCTTCATGGAAGAGTTGCGCGGGAGCGGCGTCGACACCGGCGGGCCGGCCGCCTTCAGCCAGGCCGACCGCCAGAACTTTGCGAATGCACTCGACCGCCAGCTGGCGCGGTCCAGGTCGCGCGCGCCGGATCGCCGGACCGGCGCCTAGCGTCGAACGGCAACATATATTGACCCGCGCACGATGCTGTTATTCTGTTGATAACAATGTTGTACTTGTTATAATTAGGCAAGGGTGCACGCTCCATTCCGGAGTGGGGCAGGATGCGCGATGGTCGGGCCGCCACGCGTAACAGTTCACGCCCATGTCAACCGGACGCAAGCGTGAACGTTGAGAGCTTGCCATGCACGCCAACGTCACACGCACTCGCCGCATCGAACCACTGTCAGCATTCCCGAAGGGGACCGCATGACGCGCGCCCGCTACGGACTGCGTTCGCCCGACAGCCCCGATGGCCGCAGCGGCGCCAGCCTGCTGATCGAGCGCATGTACGCCTGGCGCGGCTACCAGGCGGCAAGGCTCGACGCCGATGACCCGTACCGCATCACCCTGACCGCGTCCGACCGGGACGAGGTGGTGGGCACCCTGACCATCGGGATCGATGCCGGCCACGGGCTGATGGCCGACCATATGTACAAGCAGGAACTGGATGGTTTCCGGCGCGACGGCGCGCGCCTGGCCGAGGTCACCAAGCTGGCGTTCGACCATTCGGTCCAGTCCAAGCATGCGCTGGCCAGCGTGTTCCACCTGGCCTTCATCTACGCCCGCGAGATGCACGGCTGCACCGACGCCGTCATCGAAGTCAATCCGCGCCATCGCCGCTTCTACCAGCGCATGCTCGGTTTTCGCCAGGTGGGGGACCTCAGGACGAACCCACGCGTCAACGCGCCTTCCTACCTGCTGCACGTCAGCCTGGCCTATGTGGCAGAGCAGGTCGAGGCGGTGGGCGGCGCGTTCAAGCGCGGCATCGACACCGGCGAGCGTTCCTTCTATCCCTATTTCTTCTCGCCCGAAGAGGAGCGGGGCATCGCGGCGCGGCTGCTGCGGACCGAGGCCGTCGACACCGGTCCGAGCCAGGACGTGGCCAGCCGGTGGGCTCAGGAAAAGAGCCTGGGATCGTAGTGCCAGCGCTTGAGCGTGGTGGCGCCGATTGCGGTGGCGCCGTCATGCCGGGGATTGATCAGGACATTGTATTCGTCGGGCACGATCACGGACGGGACCAGCAGCAGGGCCGTTTCGCGCCCCATGACCCACGCGTCGCCGACGGTCCTGGAGGTGAGCCCGGCCGGAATCGCATCCCATCCCGCAGGCGGTGGATCGAGCACCCTGCGCGCAGCCCATAGCGCAGCGGGAATGTCGATCCTGACCAGGTAGCGGTTGTACGGCAGGCCTTCGCCGCTGAAATAGTGCACCGTTTCGAGCGTGGCGAGGGCGATGCTGCTGGCGCAATAGACGACGGGTGTACCCTTGCTGTTCCATCGTCCTCCCGTCGTCCTGGCGCCGATGCCTTGCATATCGTGGGCGTTGTAGTCAGGCGTTTCGCTGGCGATCCGCCAGGCCGTGACGGTCACGCGTAGACCCCGCTTTGCGTCCGCGCGAGCAGTTCGGCCACCAGGCGCTGGCCCTCGATGGTGTCCATATAGCTGGCCGGCGTCGCGCCAGCCAGCGCCGGAACCGGACTGGCGAGCCAGCCGGCCACCCAGCGCGCCGCATCGAAACCATCCGGATCGCCCGATTGCTGCACCATGGTCTGCACCATGCCGATCAACATGCCCACCCCGAGCACGCGCTCCGACTCGTCCCTGGACAGGGGCGTGGCGTTTCTTTCCTTGCGATTGATCGTGGCCCGTGACAGGCCGAGGCTCGCGAGCAGGTTTTCCTTGCTGATGCCCATCTGCATGGAGAGCTCGCCGATGCTGGAGGCGGGAACACCTTCGCGGATGAGCGCGATCCTGGCCTGCGGGTCGACGTGGTAGAGCTGGCTTGCCTCGGCGACGAAGTGAGTGGATTCGCCAGTCGCGGCAGCGGCGAAATGGGGAGCATCGGCCCGGCCGGATGTCGCGCCGCCGGGGCTGGGCTTCCCGCCGCGCGCTGCGCTTGCTTTTGTCTTTGGTGACCTGGACATGATCGTCTCCTTTGATCCTTCACTCTAGTTCAGATGAGGCAAACGATCGTTGGAATGTGGTCGACCATTGATCGGTCACAAACGATGACCAAGGCGGCTGCAGAGATAGTTGAGGGCGCCATGAAAAACGCCGGCATGGCCGGCGTCAGGCGTCCCGCGGACGCGGGAACAAAGTGGAGACCTCGCACGCCGCCCGCAGGCGACGTGCGTGGCCCTGCGTATCAGAACGAGTGACGCAGGCCGACGGTGAACACCGACGGATCGGCGCCCAGCGCGGTGGCTGGCGGGGTCACGTTGTTCGACGAGGCGTTGATGCCGAACACGCCGCGGCTGTTGTTGCGCAGCTGGGCGTAGGTGGTATAAATGTTGGTGCGCTTCGACAGCGAGTAGGTGTACGACACCGACACGGTGTTGCCCTTGGCGTCGGTGTTGTCCAGCTTCTGTTGCTGGAAGTTCAGGAAGAACTTGTTCGCGCCGACGGCGTACGAAGCGCCGATGTTGGCGTTGGTGTATTCAGGGTTGACAGCGTTGCCGGCGCCTTCCAGCTCGGCCTTCATCCAGTTGCCCTTGATTTCGAACGCGCCGAAGTTGTAGCCGGCGCCGAACGCCATTTCCTTGTCGTCGCCTTCGGTCAGGCGCTCGATGGTGTGGTAGCCGGCGCCCAGGTACAGGCCGCCGTTCTTGTATTCCAGCGATGCGCCCATCAGGTCGCCCGACGGGTCGACGGTCGTTTCGCCGGTCGAGTAGGCGGCGTTGACGACGAAGCCCGACAGCGAGTTCGATTTGTAGTTGACCGAGTTCGCCAGGCGACGGGTCAGGCGGCCGGTGCCGAAGGCCGACAGGTTCGAGCCGTACAGGCCCTGGCCGTTGATGTCCGATGCGGCGGCGACGGCGGCGATCGGCGAGTATTCGCGACCGACGGTCAGGGTGCCGAACTCGCCCTGCAGGCCGACCACGGCGCGGCGGCCGAACGTCTGCGAGTCGGTGGCGCCGGTGTCGAGCGACACGCCGGCTTCGATGTTGAACAGGGCTTTCAGGCCATTGCCGAGATCTTCGGTACCGCGGAAGCCCAGGCGGCTGCTCGACTGGTTGCCCGAGCTGACGGTGGTACGGCGGTCTTGACCCGGCGCATCGGTGTCTTCCAGGGCGATGGCCGCGTCCATCACGCCGTAGATCTGGACGTTGGTCTGGGCTTGGGCGAACAGTGGCAGGGACGACAGCACAGCGGCGGCCAGGAACTTATACTTCATGAAGATCTCCAGTTTGGTTTCGACAAGATGTTGAGTTATCAATCAACTCAGATCGACAGCGATCTTATCGAGCCAATATGTCGAGTTCATGACATCCTGACTATGTTGTTTTTACGCAATAACCGAATAATATTCTTTACTTTCGGCATCCGTAGAACATGTCAGACGACGTGTCCGCTCAGCGGCAGCACGATGTCGATGCGGGTGCCGGGCGGTTCGTCGCCGGCGATGGTGATGTCGCCGTGCATGGCCCAGACCCGCTCGCGCATGCCGACCAGGCCCAGCGACTGGGCCTTTTCCATGTCTTCGGCGCGGATGCCGCGGCCGTCGTCCTGGATCGTCACCAGCAGCTCGCCATTGGTGCGATACAGATTGAGCAGCACGTTCTGCGCTCCCGCATGGCGCGCGATATTGGTCAGCGCTTCTTGCACGATGCGAAACACGGCCGTGCTGGCGGCGTCGTCCAGGCGCAGCTCGGCCTCGTCGGCCAGCAGCGTGCAGGCGATGCCGTGGCGTTCGACGAATTCTTCGCGCAGGCCCTGCAGCGCGAAATACAGGCCGCCTTCGTCGAGCGCGCGCGGACGCAGGTTGGTGGCGATGCGGCGCAGCGAAGTGATGGCGGTGAGCAGGTTGTTTTCCATGCCGGCGATCAGGCGCACGCTGGCGTCGGGCAGGTGGTCGACCCGCGTCAGCAGGGTCAGGTCCATGCGCAGCGAGGCCAGCAGCTGGCCCAGGTCGTCGTGCAGTTCGCGCGCGATGTGGGTGCGTTCTTCTTCGCGGATGCTCTGCAGGGCCGATGACAGCTGGCGCAGCTGGTCGTGCGAGCGCGCCAGCTTTTGCTGCACCAGGTGGCGCTCGGACACGTCGCGCAGGATCACCGTGAACACGAGGCGGCCTTCGTGCTCGATGCTCGAGATCGAGCCCTCGACGGGAAACAGCTGGCCGCCGGCGCGGATGCCGGTGACGGCGTAGTCGGTGGCGCGCCGGCCGGCACGGCCGCTGCCGGCCGGGAAATAGTCGAATGGGGTATGCGCCTCCGGCGTGGGCTGCTGGATGAAACGCGACAGCCGGGCGCCCTGCATCGCGCTCACGCTCGAATTGAACATCTGCGCCGCGGCCGGGTTGGCCAGCAGGATGGTGGTGTCCTCGTCGACCGACAGGATGGCGTCGCTGGCGCTGTGGACGATGCGGCGGCCGTCGAAGCTGCGCGCGCCGCGCTGCGGACTGCGGGCGCGGCGCAGGGCGGCGGCCATATTGCCGGCGCAATAGCCGCCCAGGAAGCCGGCCACCAGCACGGCCGGACCGGTGCGGCGACTGCGTACCCTGCGCTGAGGTCTCATGCGGGAAACATAGTGAGAGAGGACGGCCGCGGACGCGGGCCGGGACCTCTACATTACGCGCAAGAGAAGAGCAGGGCGTTGAGGGGAGACAAGGCGGAGCAGCGCTCGAGCGCTCACATCTGCTTGAACAGGTGCAGGAAGCTGCGGCTGACCTCGAGCTTTTCCGGGCGGCCCTTGACCAGCACGAGGTGACGGCCGCGGATGTCGCGCGTCACGCCCTCGATCGCATTCACGTTGACCAGGGTCGCACGGTGGATCTGCCAGAACAGCGACGGGTCGAGCTCTTCGGCCAGGTCGCGCACCGGCTTGCGGATCAGCGCCTCGAAGCTGCTCGTCTGCACGGCCGTGTATTTCTCGTCCGAACGGAAGAACAGGATGTCCTCGACCGGGATCATGCGCAAGTCCTGGCCGATGCTGGCCTGGATCCATTGCAGGTGCTTTTGCTTCGGCGCGGCGATCTTCTCGGCCAGCTGGCTCAGCATGGCCGACACGCTGTCGTTGACGCCGCCGGCGGCCTGCGGTTTTTCCAGGCGTTCCTTGAGGCGGTCGACCGTGATCTTCAGGCGGTCCGGCTCGGTCGGCTTGAGCACATAGTCGATCGCGCCGCGCTCGAAGGCTTCCACCGCGTACTGGTCGTAGGCGGTGACGAAAACGATCTGGCTGGCGTCGCCGATCTCGCGCGCCGCTTCCATGCCGGTCTTGCCCGGCATGCGGATGTCGAGGAAGGTCAGATCGGGCTTCAGCTCGCCGACCAGCTGCACGGCTTCTTCGCCATTCTTCGCTTCGCCGACGATCTGCAGTTCGGGCCAGGCTTCCTGCAGGCGCATGCGCAGCTGGTCGCGCATCAGTCTTTCGTCATCGGCAATAATCGCGGTAGGCATGGTGGTCTCTTCTCGGGTTTATTATTGAATGATTATTCAATGAAACAGGGCGTCAGGCAAGCCGGGCGGCTGACTGGCGGTTTCAGGTTTGTTTCGACAACTGATAAGGCACTTCGATCGTCGCGATCACGCCGCTCGGGCTGTTGGCGCCGATGTGCAGGCGGGCGCTGTCGCCGTGCAGCAGCTTGAGACGGTCGCGGATCGTCTGCAGGCCCAGGCCGGTGCCGTCGCTCGGCACCACGCCGAAACCCACGCCGTCGTCGGTCACGGTCACGCGCAGCTTGCTGTCGGCCACCTCGGCCACGATCCTGAGGGTGCCGCCTTCGGGCTTGCATTCCAGGCCGTGCTTGATCGCGTTCTCGACCATCGATTGCAGCATCATCGGTGGGAAGGCCGCGCTGCGCAGGCCGTCCGGGATCTGCAGGTCGACCGTCAGGCGTTCTTCCATCCGCATCTTGAGCAGGGCCAGGTAGGCGCTGACCATGTCGACCTCGCGTCCGAGGCCGGTGAGCACGGCGTTGTCGCGCATCTGCGGCAGCACCGCGCGCAGGTACTGGATCAGGCTGCGCTGCATGGCCGAGGCGCGCGGCGGGTCGACCCGGATCAGGTGCTCGACCGAGGCCAGCGTGTTGAACAGGAAGTGCGGTTCGACCTGGGCCTGCATCATCTGCATCTTCGTTTCCGACAGCTGGCGCTGCATGGCTTCGCGCTCGGCGGCGGCGTTGGCGACCTGGGCCACAGCATCGGCGCGCTTCTTGCCGCCCACCAGGGCCTTGGTGCCGAACAGGGCGAGCAGGAGCAGCAGCACGAAGTTCATGAACCAGGTCGAGGCCTGCTTGTGGTAGCGCGACACCTTCTGCTCGGCGGCGTCCTCGACCGCCGCTTCGATGGCGTTGGAAAGTTCTTCGCCGATCTGCGGCGGCAGCTCGATGTGGACCGAATCGTCGCCGGGGTGGATATTGACGCCGGCGGCGCCGATGGCGGGCGGCTTGGGCGGCAGCGGTGGACGCGGCGCCTCGGGCGCATCCGGATCCACCGGGTCCGCCGGCGCCGCCGGCTCGGCAGGGTCCGCCGGCTCGGCCGCGCCGCTGCGCGCACGGGTGCGCGGATTGAAGCGGATGCCGCTTTCGTCGATCAGGATGCTGGCTTCGCTGCGCCGCCCCGCCTCGCGCTCGGCGCGCGCGATTTCTTCCTGGGCCGGGCCGTTGAACAATTCTTCTTGCAGGATGCCGGCGGCGGTCAGGGTCAGGCAGGCGAACAGGAGGAATTTCCACCACGAGAGCTGGGTAACCCAGGTCGCCACCGCGTCGAAGGCCCGGTAGAGCCACGACAGGATGCCCGTCAAATACTGTTGTGTCGAACTGCGTGCTTGCATGGTCGTCAATCTTGTCTGCCCATCGCCGGGGTGGCCGACGATGGAGCGTTGGAATGATGCAACTTTAACGCGCCGGGCGCGTCAGGGCCAGCCCCCTGCGACAGCCTGCAGGATTCGGGGAATGGACGGTGCGCATGCGCGGCAAATGATCGAACTCAACAGCTATTAATTAGAAACATTGCAAGGTAAGATGTTCCTCTCCGATGGCCGGGCCTTTTGGCCACGTTCTGGGACCAATCACAACCGACGATGAAAGGGTGTGCTAGATGTCCGCTATTCCCCACAAATTCCGCCTCGTGACCCGCAGCGACTTCGACGGTCTCGTGTGCGCCGTGCTGCTCAGGCATCTCGACCTGATCGACGACATCCTGTTCGTCCATCCCAAGGACATGCAGGACGGCAAAATCGTGATCACCGCCCGCGACATCACGACCAACCTGCCTTACGTCGCCGGCGCCCACCTGGTGTTCGACCACCACCTGTCGGAAACCATCCGCAATACCGGCCGCCGCGAGAACCACATCATCCATCCCGAAGCGCCGTCGGCGGCGCGCGTGGTGTATGACCACTATGGCGGCGCGCGCACCTTCCCGGCCGCCTGGAACACCATGATGGCGGCGGTCGACAAGGGCGACTCGGCGCGTTTCACGCGCGAGGAGGTGCTCGATCCGCAAGGCTGGGACCTGCTGAACTTCCTGATGGATGCGCGCACCGGCCTCGGACGCTTCCACGATTTCCGCATCTCCAACTACCAGCTCATGATGGACCTGATCGGCCACTGCGCCACCCAGGACATCGAACAGTTGATGGCGCTGCCGGACGTCGTCGAACGCAGCACCCTGTACCACGAGCACAGCGCGCGCTGCAAGGAACAGATCCGGCGCTGCGCCAGGGTCGAGGGCAACCTGGTGGTGCTCGACCTGCGGGGCGAATCCGTAATCTACGCCGGCAACCGCTTCATCATCTATGCGCTGTTCCCCGAGACGAACATCTCGATCCATGTGCTGTGGGGCGTGAAGCAGCAGAACACGGTGTTCGCCACCGGCAAGTCGATCCTCAACCGCACCTCCAACACGAATATCGGCGCGCTGATGCTGGAGTACGGCGGGGGCGGGCACGAGAACGCCGGCACCTGCCAGGTGGACAACGAAGTGGCCGAAGAGGTGCTTGGGGCGCTCATCAAGCGCATCACCAGCGAAGGCTGACGCCGCCGCGCGAAGTCACCGCTGCGCCAGCATCCGGCACGCGGCCTCGGCGGATAACGGCTCGCTGAACCACTGGCCCTGCATCTGGTCGCAACCGTGGCTGCGCAGGAACTCCACCTGCGCCTCGGTCTCGACCGCTTCGCCGACCACGGTGATGTCGAGGTTGCGGCCGATGTCGATCAGGGCCTTGGCCAGCGAGCCGCCTCGGCCGTGGTCGGCGATATTGTGCACCGCCGCCTTCGACAGCTTGACCTGGCGCACCGACAGCTGCTGCAGGAAGTTCAGGTCGGAGATGCCGCGCCCGAACTGGTCGATCGACAGCATGGCGCCGACGTCGCGCAGCTGGGCCGCCAGGTCGCGTCCCAGTCCCGGATTCCGGATCAGGTCGGCCTCGGGGATCTCGATCTCGAGGGTGCCGGGCGGCAGGCCGTAGCGCGACATGCGTTCGGCGATGCCGGCGATGAAGGTGGGCCGGCTGTATTCGCGGTGCGAGACGTTGACCGCCACCGGCAGCGCGGTATAGCCGGCATGGCGCAGCTCGCGCGCGAAGGCGCAGGCCCGGTCCAGCACCCGGTTGCCGATATCGACGATCAGTCCGCTTTCCTCGGCCTCGGCCAGGAACGCCGCCGGCAGCATCACCCCGTGTTCGGGATGGCGCCAGCGCAGCAGCGCCTCGAAGCCGCGCACCTTGCCGCTGCGCGCGTCCATGCGCGGCTGGAACAGCAGGAACAGTTCGTCGTCGTCGAGCGCGCTCTTCATATTGCCGGCCAGGATCGCGCGCGCTTCGCTGGCCGAGCGCATTTCGGTGGAATAGAAATGCACGCCGCCGCCATTGTTCTTGGCCCGGTACATGGCCATGTCGGCCGCCCGCACCAGGTCGGCCGAAGTGCGGCCGTCGTGCGGGAAGGCCGCCACGCCCAGGCTGGCGCCGACCGGGATTTCGCTGCCGCCGAAGGCCACCGGCATGGTCAGCGCACGGCGCACGCGCTCGACCATGCGCAAGGTGTAGCGCAGGCTGGGCTGGTCGACCAGCACCATCACGAACTCGTCGCCCGACAGGCGCGCCACCGTGTCGCTGTCGCGCACGGTGGCCTGCAGGCGCCGCGCCACCACCTTCAGCACCGCGTCGCCGGCGTCGTGGCCGAAGGTGTCGTTGATGATCTTGAAGTTGTCGAGGTCGATCAGCACGGCCGCCACCAGCGTCTGGTGGCGCTGGGCCAGGTGCAGCGCGTGATCGAGCCGGTCCCATAGCAGCGTGCGGTTGGCCAGGCCCGTCAGGCTGTCGTGGTTGACCTCGTGTTCGAGGCGGTCGGCGCGCTGCTTGCTGGCGGTGACGTCGACCAGGATGCCGACGAAGTGGGTCACCTGGCCATTGTCGTCGTGCACCGGCGTGATGTTCAGGTCGTTCCAGAACAGTTCGCCGTTCTTGCGCAGGTTGCGCAGCACCACGTGCACCGAGCGCTGCTCGTGCAGCGCCTGGCGCATCCGGTTGCGCTCGTCCGCATCCAGCCCGGGCGCGGCCATGAAGCGCGGATCGCGGCCGATGATCTCGTCGGCCGCGTAGCCGGTGATGCGTTCGAAGGCCGGGTTGACGTATTCGGTCGGATGGTCGGGGCCGCCGTTATGCGCGATGATCACGCCGTTGCTGGCAGCGCCCAGGGCCCGCTTGTACAGGTGCAGCTGACGCTCGTGCGCGCGGCGCTTGGAGATATCCATGCCCATGCCGAACAGGTATTGGCCGCCCTTGCAGTCGATGCGGGCGCCGCGCAGCAGGACGGGGGTTTCGCGTCCGCTGCGCGAGACGTAATCGACTTCCATCTCGAGTTCGACATTGTCGTCGAACATGCGGCGGACCTTGTCGGCGAATGCGCCGCGGTCGCGCGGGTCGAGCATCTCGAACGCATTGGCCGTCGCCAGTTCTTCCGGCATCATTTCACAGACGCGTTCGAGGTTGTGGTTCCACATCAGGATGCGGCCTTCGCGGTCCAGGATGTAGAAGGTGCCCGGCAACAGGTCGACCACGTCCTTCAGCGCGGTGGCGCCGAGGCGCTCGGCATCGGACAGGGCAGGGGTTGCCGGAATCACGGTGACGCTGTAGCCGCGCGCCGCGCCGCTTGCATCGAGCTGGGCCGCGAGCGTGACGCTGGCCGCGCGCCCCGCCGGCAACGCGAGCCGGGCGGCGCCGGCCTCGAGCAGCTCGGGCCAGGGCGGCGCGCCCAGCAACTGCGCGGCGTCCCGGCCGAGGGCATCCGCCGCCGCCAGGCCGAACAGTGCGGCGCATTGGGGGTTCCAGGTGATGATCGTACCTGCGTCGTCGGCCAGGAAACTGGCCTGCTCGGAGGGGTCGAACGCTGACATGTCGGGCCGCCTTTCTCGCAACGGAGCGCGTGCCGCTGCGGCCCGCGCTTGCGTGAAGCCAGCTTACACCTGTTCCGAATTCACTTGGCAAGCGTTACGTGCCGTGCGCAACAGGGGCGGGCGCCAGGCGCCATGGATGCGTGTACGCGACATGGCGGCCGCCGCGCACGAAGCCTGCCAGGGTCAGCCCCGCGCGGTCCGCCAGCCGCACTGCCATCGCGGTCGGGGCCGAGATGGCGGCCAGCAAGCCAATGCCGGCGCGCGTCGCCTTCTGCACCATCTCGAAGCTGGCGCGGCTGGTGACGAGCGCAAAGCCGGCGCCGGCATCGATGTCCGCGCGCGCCAGCGCCCCCACCAGTTTATCCAGGGCGTTGTGGCGGCCCACGTCTTCGCGCACCAGCAGCAGGCGGCCGTCACGGTCGGCCCAGCCGGCCGCATGCATGGCGCCGGTGGCCTGGTGCAGGCGCTGCTGGCCGGACATGGCCGCCATGGCGCACTGCAGCACCTGCGGCGCGAACGGGCCGGTCGTCTGGCGGATGGCGCCGTCGCGCGGGTCGTGCGGCGCCATCTCGCGCTCGAACCAGGCCAGGCTGTCGATGCCGCACAGGCCGCAGCCGGTCTTGCCCAGGCGTGCGCGCCGCGTTGCCTTCAGGCGCGCCATGGCGCCGGGCGCGATGTCGATGGCCAGTGCGATGCCGTGCGGGCCGGCCTCGACCTCGACCGCACGCACGTCGCGCGGCGCGCGGACGATGCGTTCGGACAGCGAGAAGCCGACGGCGAAGTCTTCCAGGTCTTGCGGCGAGGCCAGCATCACCGCGTGGCTGATGCCGTTGTAGACCAGCGCCACCGGCACTTCCTCGGCCAGCAGTTCGCTGCCGTCGTCGAGCACGCCGTCGCGCCAGCTTGCCGCCGGCACGCTGCTGGCCAGCGCGAACGCGGCATCGTCGGCCCCGGCAAAAGGCGCGCGCGCGTTCATGGCGCCGCCGCGGCGACGCTGCGTTCGAGCAGCACATCGATCGACTTGGCCGCCGGCACCTTGCTTTCCTTGGCGTGGTGCCACAGCGGAATCAAGGGGTTGCACTCCGGGTAGTAGCCGGCGATGCAGCCGGCCGGCACGTCGTAGGGGACGATCTGCAGGCCGTCGACGCGGCGCTCGACGCCGTCGTCGCTGCTGGTGCGCAGCGCCACCACATCGCCTTGCCGCAGGCCGTGGCGCGCCATGTCGGCCTCGCCCATGAACAGCACCATGCGGCTGCCGCGCACGCCGCGGAAACGGTCGTCATTGCTGTAGATCGTGGTGTTGAACTGGCCGTCGCTGCGGATCGTGAACAGGCGCAGCACGCCCGCGCCGCCGTCCATGTCGGGGTTGCCCGGCAGTTCGTCCGGCGTCGTGAATTCGGCCTTGCCGCTCGGTGTCTTCCAGATCCGTTCGGCGGCGGCGAGCGGCTTGCGGAAACCACCCGGCGTCCACATGCGTTCATTGAAATCGTGGAAGATCTCGGGGAAGGTGACGCCCATGGCGTCGCGCACCTTGCCGTAGTCGGCCACCCAGGCATCCCAGTCGACGCGCGGGTTCGGATCGAGCGTGGCCTTGGCGATGCCGGCCACGATGGCGGGCTCGGACAGCAGGGTCGCCGCGACCGGCTCGGCCATGCCGCGCGAACCGTGCATGCACGAGGTGCTGTCCTCGACCGTCACCGCCTGCGCTCCCGAACGCTGGCGGTCGATCTCGATCCGTCCCAGGCAGGGCAGCAGGTAGGCAGCCTTGCCGTGGATGACGTGATTGCGGTTGAGCTTGGTGGCCACCTGCACCGTCAGCGGCAGCGCGCGCCACGCCGCTTCCATCAGGCGGGTTTCCGGCACCGCGCGCAGGAAGTTGCCGCCCAGGCCAATGAAGGCTTGCAGCTCGTGCTTGAGGATCGCTTCGCAGGCATCGACGGTGGTCAATCCCTCGTCGCGCGGCGGCTCGAAACCGTACTGCTCCTTGAGTTGATCGAGCGGGGCGAGCTCGGGCTTCTCGGTGATGCCGACCGTGCGCTGGCCCTGCACGTTGGAGTGGCCGCGCACCGGGCAGATGCCGGCCCCGGGCTTGCCGATATTGCCGCGCAAGAGCAGCAGGTTGACCAGCATGGTCACGTTCTGCACGCCGTTGCGGTGCTGGGTCAGGCCCATGCCGTACACGCCCATCGCGGCGCCGGCCTTGCAATACACTTCGGCCGCCTGTTCGAGCGCGGCGCGCGGCAAGCCCGCTTCGCGCTCGATCGCGTCCCAGCCGCAGGCGCGCACGGCGCGCTCGAATGCGTCGAAGCCGTGGGTGTGTTCCTGGATGAAGGCGACGTCGATCACGCGCTGCGCGCCGCTTTCCCGGGCAGCGTCGTCCAGCGCGAAGATGACCTTGCACATGCCCATGATGGCGGCCGTGTCGCCGCCCGGCCTGATCTGGTGGTACTGGGTGCTGATCACGGTCTCGTGCCCGGTGAGCATCTCGAGCGGCGATTGCGGGTTGGTGAAGCTCACCAGGCCGCGCTCGCGCAAGGGGTTGAAGGTAATGATCGGCACGTCGCGTCCGCGCGCTTCCTGCAGCTGGTGCAGCATGCGCGGGCTGTTCACGCCCACGTTCTGGCCGAAGAACAGGATGCAGTCGGTGTGCTTGAAGTCGTTCAGGCCCACCGTGCCGACGCCGACGCCGATGGTCTTTTGCAGGCCGACCGAGGTGCTTTCGTGGCACATATTCGAGCTGTCCGGCAGGTTGTTGTTGCCGTACATGCGCGCCAGCAGCTGGTACATGTACGAGGTTTCCAGCGAGGCGCGGCCGGAGGCATAGAACACCACCTGCTTGCGATCGCAGGCGCGCAAGTGGGCGCCGATCTCGGCGAACGCGACTTCCCACTCGACCGGGCGGTACTTGTCGCTGGCGGGATCGTAGCGCAGCGGCGCCGTCAGGCGGCCGTGGTCTTCCAGCGCGTGGTCGCTCCAGCCTTCCAGTTCGGTGAGCGTGTGGCGGTCGAAGAAATCGGGGCCGATTGCCTTGGTCGTGGTTTCCCAGGCGGTGGCCTTGGCGCCGCTGGAACAGAACTCGAAAGGATGCGGGTCGGCCGGCTTGGCCCAGGCGCAGCTGACGCAGGCATAGCCGTCCGGCTTGTTCTGCTTGAGCAGCAGGCGCGTGTCCTTCAGCACCACGTTCTGGCCGGTCAGGGCGTTCTTGACGTCGTCCACCGAGCCCCAGCCGCCGGCAGGCATGGTGGCGGATTCGACGCGGACGGTTTTCTGTTGATTGCTCATGGGCTCTCCTTGCTGGTGGAAGGGCTACCGTAGCCGCCACCGGAGCCGACTCTCGGTGCGTCCGCGCACGTTGACGCGCATCTTGAACAAATGGCGGGTCATTTCGAGGGCGACAAGCTTCAGCGGTGGGTGACTGGAAGTGCGATTATAGCCAAATACCTATCGTTTCTATAAAGATAATTGATTTTATAAATAACATACTCATCTATAAGATAGCTATCTCGACTTGAACTTAAATAGGTTTTGACTATGAGCTATGCTTTACCTTCCGCTGGGCGCCTGGCCCTGTGCGCACTGACCCTGACTGCCGGCGCCATGGCGCTGGCCCAGGGCGCCTATGCCCAGACGCTGACCAAGGACAATGGCGCTCCGGTTGGCGACAACCAGAACAGCCAGACCGCCGGTCCCGGCGGTCCGACCCTGCTGCAGGACGTGCACCTGATCCAGAAGCTGCAGCGCTTCGACCGCGAGCGCATCCCGGAACGCGTGGTGCACGCGACCGGCACCGGCGCCCACGGCAGCTTCGTCGTCACCGATGACTTGTCGGACTTGACCAAGGCCAAGATGTTCAAGCGCGATACCGTGACCCCGGTGTTCGTGCGCTTCTCGACCGTGATCCCGAGCCGCTCGGGCGCGGAAACCGTGCGCGACCCGCGCGGCTTCGCCACCAAGTTCTACACCCAGGAAGGCAACTGGGACCTGGTCGGCAACAACCTGCCGATCTTCTTTATCCGCGACGCGATCAAGTTCCCGGACATGATCCACGCGCTGAAGCCGGACCCGGTCACCAACGTGCAGGAGCCGGAGCGCGTGTTCGACTTCTTCTCGCACGTACCGGAAGCGACCGCCATGCTGACCCGCGTATATTCGAACTACGGCACGCCGGCCAACTACCGCCAGATGGATGGCAGCAGCGTGCACGCCCTCAAGCTGGTCAATGCCAAGGGTGAATATGTGTACGCCAAGTTCGCGTGGAAATCGCGCCAGGGCGAGCGCAACCTGCGTCCGCAAGAGATCCCGCTGATCCAGGGCAAGAGCACCGCCCACGCCACGGTCGACCTGTACGAATCGATCAAGGCTGGCAAGTTCCCGCGTTGGGACCTGACCGTGCAGGTGCTCAAGCCGCAAGAGCTGGACAAGTTCGACTTCGACCCGCTGGATGCGACCAAGATCTGGCCCGGCATCCCGGAGCGCAAGGTCGGCACCATGACCCTGGACCGCGTGCCTGACAACTTCTTCGAAGCGACCGAGCAAGTCGCACTGGCGCCGGGCAACCTGGTGCCGGGCATCGAGCCTTCGGAAGACCGCATGCTGCAGGGCCGCCTGTTCTCGTACATCGATACCCAGCACCACCGCCTGGGCGCGAACTTCCAGTCGCTGCCGATCAACAAGCCGCTGGTGCCGGTGCGTAATCACCAGCAAGATGGCCAGGGCAATATCGATGGTCGCAAGGGCAGCGTGAACTACCAGCCGAGCCGCCTGGCGCCGCTGGTCGAAGACCCGAATGCACGTTCGAGCAACCTGCCGCTGACCGGCACCACCCAGCAGCAGCGCATCGCCAAGACGCTGAACTTCCGCCAGGCCGGTGAGTTCTACCGCTCGCTGAGCAGCCAGGACAAGGACGACCTGATCGCCAACCTGTCGGGCGACCTGAAGCGCGTGCAGAACGTCGAGACCCGCGAGACCATGCTGGCGCACTTCTCGAAGGCCGATGCCGACTACGGCAAGCGCCTGGTGAAGGCGGTTGGCGCCGATCCGGCGAAGATCGCGGCGCGTGTCGCGGCGCTGAAGGAGTGATGTGATGGCTCCGCGCCGCATGAGTAGGTGGCGGCGCGGTGCCTGTAAGCAGTAACGCAAACGCAAATGCAAAAAGCCACGGCAATGCCGTGGCTTTTTGCATGGGAAGCCGTATTCCGGGCAGAAAAAAGCCACGGCATGACCGTGGCTCTCGTCGATACAGCGGAGACGCTTACGCCGCCGCCACTTCCTGCTTCACCGGCAGCGCGATCTCGTTGTTCACGCTGAACTGGTAATCCTTGAACACGTGTTCCGCGCTCAGAATCTGGTAGTTGCCGTCCGCCAGCAGGTGGGTGGTGTCCTTCAGGCGGTAGGTGTAGTGGCCGCAGGTCCAGCAATTGAAGTTGCGCATGTGCGTGCACAGGCAGGTCTTGTCCATCACGACCACTTTCTTCTGGTCGGGATGGGCCTGCACCTCGCGGTTGTACGAGTTGATGTAGGCGCAGTTGCCGGTGGCGTCCAGCAGGTAGCCGTAGGATTCGCAACCCGGGCGAATGCCGGAGCCGATCGCCGGGGTATTCTTGAGCATGCGCATCGGATAGCCGGTCGGCGACACGCCGTTGACTTCGATGTCTTCTTCGCTGGCGCGGAAGTATTCCTGCTTGACGTTGTCCGGCAGGCCGCATTCGTGGGTGACGGTGAAGCGGGTCGCCACCTGCACGCCGCCGGCGCCTTTTTCCAGGAATCCGGCCGCGTCCGAGCCCGTAAACACGCCGCCGGCCGCGATCACCGGGATGCCCAGCTGCTCGGCCTGCATGAAGGCGAGCACCTCGTCCATGATGGTGTGCAGGTCATACTGTTTCCAGTCATCGATGCCGAAACCCAGGTGGCCGCCGGCCAGCGGGCCTTCGACGATCACGAAATCGGGCTTGCGGTCCAGGCGCGACACCTTCTTGAGGAACAGCTGCAGCGCGCGCACCGAGGACACGATAATGCCCAGGTGGGCGTCGCGGAAGCGCGGGTGGTCCTTGATCAGCTCGAACGAACCGAGGTGCAGGCCGGCCGACAGGGTGATGCCGTCGATGCCGGCGTCCAGCGCCGAGGCCAGGCGCACGCGCAGGGTTTCCTTCGGCGCGTTCATGGTCAGCTTTTCCATGCAATTGACGTAGATAAGGCCATCGCCTTTCTTCGCTTCCATGGTCGCGCCGACGTGGCGACGGGTCGCCTCGGCCAGGTGATCCAGGTCGAACTGGACCACCGCCTTGTTCATATTGTTGATGTTGAACTTGTAGGTCTTGGTCTTGTCTTTAACGAAGGTGGTGTCGAACTTGCGGTCGGACACGTCCTGGGACATGGCGTCGGAGATATGACCGATACCACCGAGGCGGGCCGCTTCCAGGGCCAGCTCGGACGTCGAAATGTCCACACCCATTCCGCCGATCATGATGGGCACATATTCCTTGTTGCCCATACGTAGGCGGAAATCATCAACACGTTTCATTGCTATCCTTAGACTACCTAATCTGCCCGGGGTTGCGGCGACGCGCAACGTCGTGGAAAACGCGCACGAATTTCGCACGGCGCCATTCTACTCCAAGCGGGGCAAGGCGCCGCAGAACATGTCCGCGCGCGCCTTGTCTCAAGCCGGTCATGCCGGCCACAAGCGACTCAGTGCTACAACAATCAGTCGCGGAAATTATTGAAGGCCAGCGGCAGGTCTTGCACGTCCTTGCGCAGCATCGCCATTGCCGTTTGCAGGTCATCGCGCTTGGCGCCGGTGATGCGCACCGACTCGCCCTGGATGCTCGCCTGCACCTTCATCTTGCTTTCCTTGATCAGCTTGGTGATCTTCTTCGCGTCTTCGGTCTCGATGCCGTTGCGCACCTTGATCACCTGCTTGACCTTGTCGCCGCCGATCTTCTCGACCTTGCCTTCGTCCAGGAAGCGCACGTCGACCTTGCGTTTCGACATCTTGTTGATGAGCACGTCCTTGACCTGGCCGAGCTGGAAATCGGAATCGGCGAGCAGGGTCAGTTCGCGCTCTTTTTGTTCGACATTGGCCGAGCTGCCCTTGAAGTCGAAGCGGGTCGTGATTTCCTTGTTCGATTGCTCGACCGCGTTCTTGACTTCGACCATGTCTGCTTCGCAGACCACATCAAACGATGGCATGGAGTGTCCTTTTCGAATATTGCTTTAGATGAATCCCTCTATTTTAGCGGACAACGGCCCGGATCGCGACCGTTTTGCCAGGCTGGAAAGTCGGGAATGCGTGAACCACTATAATGAAACGACATTTTCCATCCCGACCGTCATGCATCCAGACCTGCCCATCGTCCACGACCAGCCGCTCGCCGGCCTGAATACCTTCCGCATTCCCGCCTCGGCGCGCCGCTACCTGCGCGTCACCGGCGCCGAGCAATTGACTGCGGTGCGCGCCGATCCCGCGCTCGCCGATCTGCCGCGCCTGGTGCTGGGCGGCGGCAGCAACCTGCTGTTCACCCAGGACTTCGACGGCCTGGTGCTGCACATGGCCGGCCAGGGCAGGGAGATCCTCGGCCAGCAGGGCGACAAGATCCTCGTGCGCGCCCAGGCCGGAGAAAACTGGCACGCCTTCGTCGGCTTCACGCTGGACCAGGGCCTGGGGGGCTTGGAAAACCTGTCCCTGATCCCCGGCACGGTCGGCGCCGCGCCCATCCAGAACGTGGGGGCGTATGGCGTCGAAACCAAGGATGTGTTCCACAGCCTGACCGCCTTCGACATGGCCAGCGGCGAACTGCGCACCCTGGACGCCGCCGCTTGCCGCTTCGGCTACCGCGACAGCATCTTCAAGCACGCCATTGGTCGCGATCTCATCGTGCTGGACGTCACCTTCGCCCTGCCGGCGGCCTGGCAGCCGAACCTGCGCTATGCCGAACTGGCCAACGCGGTGCAGGAAGCGGCGCTGGCGGCGCCGACGCCGCGCGATATCGGCGCCATCGTCGAAGCGATCCGCCGCCGCAAGCTGCCCGATCCGCTCGAGATCGGCAATGCCGGCAGCTTCTTCAAGAACCCGGTGGTGTCGAACGAAGAATGCCGGCGCCTGCTGGAGACGTATCCGAACCTCGTCCACCATGCCCAGCCGGACGGCAGCGAAAAGCTGGCGGCGGGCTGGCTGATCGACCAGTGCGGCTGGAAGGGGAAGAACATCGGCCCGGCAGGCGTCTACCCCAAGCAGGCGCTGGTGCTGGTGAATCTGGGTGGCGCGCAAGGCGCCGACGTGGTGCGCCTGGCCCAGGCCATCCAGTCCGACGTGGCGGCCCGCTATGGCGTGGCGCTGGAACCCGAACCCGTATTCATTTGAGGACTACAGCATGAAGAAGGCAATCGTCACCGGCCACACCCGCGGCCTCGGGGCCGCGATCGCGGCCGAACTGCATGGGCGCGGCATCGCCGTGCTGGGCCTGGCGCGCGCACGTTCGCCGCTGGCCGGCATCGACCAGATCGCGCTCGACATGGCCGACCCGGCCGCCCTGCAAGCCTGGCTGGCGGGGAACGCCCTGCGCGATTTTCTGCGGGACGCCGACGATGCGCTGCTGGTGAACAATGCCGGCGTCGTCACTCCGGTCGGCCCGCTCGCGGCGCAAGATCCGGCGGACGTGCTGCGCGCCGTGTCGCTCAACGTAGGGGCACCGCTGGCGCTGGCCGCCGCCTTCGTGCAGGCCGCGCCAAAGGCCCAGCGGCGCATCCTGCACGTCTCGAGCGGGGCGGCGCGCAATGCCTATCCCGGCTGGGCCGTGTATTGCGCGACCAAGGCCGCGCTCGACCAGCATGCGCGCGCCGTGCTCCTCGACGGCGACGTGCGCGTGCGCGCCTGCAGCCTGGCGCCGGGCGTGATCGATACCGATATGCAAGCCGCGATCCGCGCCACGCCGGATGCGGATTTCCCGATGCGCGAACGCTTCGTCGCGCTGAAGGAGGGCGGCGCGCTCGATTCGCCCGAGGCGTGCGCCAGGAAACTGGTCGACTACCTGCTGGCGCCCGGTTTCGGCAGCGAACCGGTGGACGACTTGCGCACGTAGTCGACAGCATGGTTGACAGCCATGCGACACTTGTCGCATGATTGCGGCTATCGTCGCATTCCGGAGTGTTATCCATGGCCGTCCCCTCGATTTCCGAACTGAGCCTACTGAAGGCCCTGTGGCGCCGGCAGCCCCTGAGCGCCCGCGAAATCCATGACGCCGTGGTCGAGGAGCTGGCGTGGTCGTATTCGTCGACCCGCAAGACGCTCGAGCGCATGCTCGAAAAGAACATGGTGCGCCAGGAGCTGCGCCATGGCGTGCAGGTGTACGAGGCGGTGAGCGACAAGGTCGACACCCTGGCCGCCTTCGCCCACGACTTCGGCCGGCGCGTGATGGAAATCGACACGCCGCTGCCGGTCAATATGTTCACCGGAAGCAAGCTGGTCGACGATGCGGAACTGGCGCGCCTGGAGCAGCTTCTCAACGACTGGCCCGATGACAAGGATGGCGCCCCATGAACCCGCTCGACCAGCTGGTCATCCGCTTCCTGTTCGCCGGCGCCGGCTGCCTGGCGGCGGGACTGGCGGTATGGGGCGCGACGTGGCTGGCGCGGCGCGCGCTGCCGGCGCTCGGCATGCAGCGCTCCACGTGGCTGCTGGGGCAAGTCGCAATCGCGGCCACCTTCCTCCTGCTGCTCGCGCCCCCGGCGCAGCAGGCGCCGATGCATCCGGTGTTCGAAGTCGACGTGAGCGCCGCGGCGGCAAGCCTGCCCGCCGCGCTGGCGCCGCCCGGCCTCGCCGCCGGCGTGCCGGCCTCCATCGCAGGTGAACGTTCCTGGCTGGCATGGCTGGCCTGGGCCTGGGTGTGGGTTTATGCCTGCGGCCTCGCCTGGACGCTCGGCCGGCTGTGGCGCGGCCAGCGGATCGTGCAGCGCCTGCTGCGCTGCGGCGCGCCCCAGGCGCATCCGGCATACCCTGCCGTCATCGAAGTCGACGCCCCGATACCGCCCATGCTGGTCGGCCCCTTCAAGCCGTGCCTGCTGCTGCCGCGTGGGCTGCGCGACATCGACCCGCTGCAGCGCGAGCTGATCGTGGCCCACGAACTGACGCACTGGCGCCGCGGCGACCTGTGGTGGCTGACGGTGGGCGCCGCGCTGCAGGCGCTGTGCTGGTTCAATCCCGCCATGCGCCTGCTGCGCGACAAACTCGCCTGGGCCCAGGAACTCGGCTGCGACCGCGACGTGCTGCGCGGCCGGCCGCCATTCGAGCGCCGCGCCTATGCCGCCGCGCTGCTCGCGCAGCTGCGCATGCAGCACCATGTCGTGCATGGGGCACTGGCATTCGGCGGCGTGAGCCCCGATACGCTGGCGGCCCGCGTTGAACTGATCCGCAAGCCCGGCGCGGCGCGGCACGCGGCCTGGGCGCGCGGCGCGGGGCTCGCGATCCTGGCGCTGGCTTTTGGCGGCAACTTGGCGCTGCAGCCCGCGCTGGCCTGGAGCAATCCGCCGGCCAGTCTCGATTGCACGCTGATGCTCGACGCTGCGAGCGGCGCGCGCCTGGTCGAAGAGGGCGATTGCGACGTGCGCGCCACCCCGGCCTCCACCTTCAACATCGCCGTCAGCCTGCTCGGCTATGACGCCGGCATCCTGGTCGACGCCCACACGCCGGCGCTGCCGTTCAAGCCGGGCTATATCGACTGGCTGCCGGCCTGGCGCGCCACCACCGACCCGACGAGCTGGATCCGCAATTCGACCGTGTGGTACGCGCAGCAGGTCACGGCGCGCCTCGGGCTCGATGGCCTGCAATCATACGTACGGCGCTTCGGCTACGGCAACCAGGACCTGTCGGGCGGCGTGACCGACGCCTGGATCGGTTCCTCGCTGCAGATCTCGGCGCAGGAGCAGGCGGCCTTCCTGCGCAAGGTCGTCAACCGCGAGCTGGGTCTGAATCCGCACGCGTACGACATGGCGGAGACACTGTTGCGGCTGCCCTCGCTGCCGAACGGCTGGGACGTGTACGCCAAGACCGGCACCGCCGTAATGGAGCAGACCAAGGGCGCGCAAGACGCGCCGCGCTCCTACGGTTGGTTCGTCGGCTGGGCCAGCAAGGAAGGGCGCACGATCGTGTTCGCGCGCCTGACCCTCGACCGCCAGCACCCCGATCGCGCGGCCGGACCGCTATTGAAAGAAGCCTTCCTGCGCGAACTGCCGTCAAGGCTGGACGCGCTCTGAACCCACCCTGAGGAACCCTTCATGAAGATCACAAGCCTGGCATTGGCCGCGGCTGGACTCGTCACGTGCATGCCCTTCGCATCCGCCAGCGACTGGAACACGCCGCAGGAACCGTTCGCCCTGTCCGGCGACAGCTATTACGTCGGCACACGCAGCCTGAGTTCGGTCCTGATCACGTCGAACGCGGGCCATATCCTGATCGACGGCGCCAGCCCGGAGGCGGCAAGCCAGATCGCGGCCAATGTCCGCAAGCTCGGACTCAAGGTCGAGGACATCCGCATCATCCTCAATTCGCACGAGCACGTCGACCACGCCGGCGGGATCGCCGAGCTGCAGCGACTGTCCGGCGCCGAGGTCAGGGCCACGCCCGCCGCGGCGCCGGTCCTGCGCACCGGCAAGGCCAGTCGCGGCGATCCGCAATATGCCGATCTGCCGGAGATGGCGCCGGTGGCCAGGGTCGGCATCGTGCGCGACGGCGAGACGGTCAAGGTCGGCCCGCTGGCCGTCACCCTGCATGCGACGCCCGGCCACACCCAGGGCGGCTCGACCTGGACCTGGACCTCGGGCGATGGCGGCAAGCGGGTGAACATGGTGTACGCCGACAGCCTGAATGCCATCGGCGCCGGGGCGTTCCGCTACAGCGGCGACCCGGCCTACCCGAACGCGCGCGGCGACATCGAGCGCTCGATCGCGAAGGTCGCGGCGCTGCCGTGCGACGTGCTGGTGTCAAGCCACCCGGAAGGCAGCGGCTTGTGGCAGCGCCACGCGCAGCGCGCCCTGCTGGGCAACGCGGCCTTCGTCGACAAGGGCGCCTGCCGCGCCTATGCCGACAAGGGCCGAGCGCGGCTGCAAAAGACGCTGGCAGAGGAAGCCGGGATGCCGGCCATCGTCTGGCGTGACGATGCGAAGATCGCCGAGATGTTCGACCAGGCGGGCGTAACCGGCACCTTCGTCGTGCACGACGTCGCCACTGGCGAATACGTGGGCCACGACCGCCAGCGCGCCGCCATCCGCTACGTCCCGGCGTCGACCTACAAGATTCCCAATTCGCTGATCGGCCTGGCCACCGGCGCCGTCTCCAGCGTCGACGAAGTGCTGCCGTACGGCGGCGGGCCGACCTATCTGCCGCAATGGGCCAGGGACATGCCGCTGCGCGAGGCGATCAGGATATCGAACGTCCCGGTGTACAAGGAGCTGGCGCGCCGCATCGGCATGCCGCGCATGCGCGAAGGCCTGCGTCGGCTCGATTACGGCAATATGGATGCCGGGTCCGTCATCGATGCCTTCTGGCTGGATGGGCCGTTGAAGATCAGCGCGCTCGAACAGACCCGCTTTCTGGGCCGGCTGGCGCAGGGCAAGCTGCCGTTCCCGAAAGCCGCGATGGCGGCGGTGCGCGAGATCGTGCGCCAGGACGATCACGCCAATCTGTACGCCAAGACCGGATGGTACATGCCGGACGACCGCAAGAACCAGATCGGCTGGTGGGTGGGCTGGGTCGAGAAGGACGGCAAGGTGTATGCGTTCGCGCTGAACGTCGACATCACCGACGATACGGTTGGCGCCAAGCGGGCGCCGCTCGGGAAGGCGGCTTTGCAGTCGTTGGGGTTGTTATAGATCTTCTTACACACATATCGCGGCGTACATGTCGTGCCATGTTGGGTTGGTGGACTGGATCAGATTGATCTTCCAGGCCCGGTTCCAGCGCTTGAGCTGTTTTTCGCGAAGGATCGCTTGGGTGATGTCGGTGTGGGTTTCGTACCAGACGAGGCGTTTGACGCCGTGTTTGCTGGTGAAGCTCGGGACGACAGCTTCCTTGTGTTGCCAGACGCGCTTGATCAAGTCGGAGGTGACGCCGATGTAGAGAGTGCCGTAAGGGCGGCTGGCCAGGATATAGACGTAGGAGGATTTGTCCATGCCGGCCAGTTTGGGTGTCTGGCCTTGGTGTGCGTTTGTGGTGGGTCAAATGAGCTTGGGTTCCCGCCTTCGCGGGAACGACGTGTTTGGGGACGTTGCCGAAGTCGTGCTGTTGATGCATTGCGATCAGCACCAACGTCGTTCCCGCGAAGGCGGGAACCCAAGTCAGCCCGCACACCACCACCTCCCGCCAACGACCACCCAAGCCATCACGCCACGCGCCCGATCATCCCCAACCCATGCCGCTCCCGCGCCCCATTGCACTTGCCATCCCCGATCTGCACCTCCCGGCACGCGGACTGCCGCTGCGCATACACCCCGCAGGCCATCGGCCCGGCATCGCCGGTCCCCAGTGCGACGCAGCACGGGCGCGCCGCATTCGTGCCTTTCATGCACGCGATATGCGGCGTGACCTGTTCGGTCATGGCGTCGGGCAGGCCGAGGTCGAGGGCTTCGGCCCAGTAGAAGGATACGCGGTAGCTCTTGCAACATGCTCCGCAGCTCAGGCAGGGAAGGACGTCGTCGGCGCTCATGGTGGCCAATTCTAGCGCGGACGCGGGACGAAAAAAAGCCGCCCGAAGGCGGCTTCCCGATCCGTTTGAAACCGGCTGCGAAGCCGGCTGTGAAGCCGGTTCGGTCGACCTTTATTGGCCGCGTTTCGCGCGCGCCTTGGCCGCGATGCGCATGCGCAGCGCGTTCAGCTTGATGAACCCGCCCGCATCCGCCTGGTTGTAGGCGCCGCCGTCTTCGTCGAAGGTGGCGATGTTCATGTCGAACAGCGAGTCGGTCTTCGAATCGCGCGACACGACGATCACATTGCCCTTGTACAGCTTGATGCGCACCCAGCCGTTGACGGTCTGCTGGGTGTGGTCGATCAGGGTCTGCAGCGCGACGCGCTCCGGCGCCCACCAGTAGCCGTTATAGATCAGCGAAGCGTAGCGCGGCATCAGGTCGTCCTTCAGGTGCGCCACTTCGCGGTCCAGCGTGATCGATTCGATTGCGCGGTGCGCGCGCAGCATGATGGTGCCGCCCGGGGTTTCGTAGCAGCCGCGCGACTTCATGCCGACGTAGCGGTTTTCGACCAGGTCGAGGCGGCCGATGCCGTGCTTGCCGCCCAGGCGGTTCAGCTCGGTCAGGACGGCGGCCGGCGACAGGCGCTTGCCGTTCAGGCCGACGATGTCGCCCTTTTCGTATTCGATGTCCAGGTACTCGGCTTCGTCCGGCGCCTGCTCGGGCGACACCGTCCAGCGCCACATCGATTCCTCGGCTTCGGCGCTCGGGTTTTCCAGGTGGCGGCCTTCGAACGAGATGTGCAGCAGGTTGGCGTCCATCGAGTACGGCGCGCCGCCGTTCTTGTGCTTCATGTCGACCGCGATGCCGGCGTCTTCCGCGTACTTCAGCAGTTTTTCGCGCGACAGCAGGTCCCATTCGCGCCATGGGGCGATGATCTTGACGTCGGGTTTCAGCGCATAGGCGCCCAGCTCGAAGCGCACCTGGTCGTTGCCCTTGCCGGTCGCGCCGTGCGAGACGGCGTCGGCGCCGGTCTCGTTGGCGATCTCGATCAGGCGCTTGGCGATCAGCGGACGCGCGATCGAGGTGCCCAGCAGGTATTCGCCTTCGTACACGGTGTTGGCGCGGAACATCGGGAACACGAAGTCGCGCACGAACTCCTCGCGCACATCGTCGATGTAGATGTTTTCTGGCTTGATGCCGAACTTGAGCGCCTTGGCGCGCGCCGGTTCCAGTTCCTCACCTTGGCCGAGATCGGCGGTAAAGGTGACGATTTCGCAGTTGTAATTGTCCTGCAGCCATTTCAGGATGACGGAGGTGTCGAGACCGCCGGAATAGGCAAGGACTACTTTCTTGATGTCGCTCATGGGAGTTCCAGTGATGGAGGGATGGTAGAGGAGAGATGGTCAGCTGGCGCACAGGTTCACCGCCCGGGAGGGCGATGAACGGCCAACGATCAAGCTTCAGTGGGTGAAAAAATCAATTATCTTCGATACGACCGAGCAGCAGGTACTCGATCAGGGCTTTTTGCACGTGCAGGCGGTTCTCGGCTTCGTCCCAGACCACCGAGTGCGGGCCGTCGATGACGCCGGCCGAGACTTCCTCGCCGCGGTGCGCGGGCAGGCAGTGCATGAACAGGGCGTCGTCGGTCGCGCGCGCCATCTTGGCCTCGTCGACGATGAAGCCGTCGAACGCCTTCAGTCGTTCTGCGTTTTCCTTCTCGTAACCCATGCTGGTCCAGACGTCGGTCGTCACCAGATGCGCGCCTTCGCAGGCGTCGGAAGGGTTGTCGAACAGGGTGTAACGCTTGGTCGACACCAGGCTCGGATCCAGCTCGTAACCCTTCGGCGTCGAGACGTTCAGGTGGAAACCGAATACCTCGGCCGCCTGCAGCCACGAGTACAGCATATTGTTGGCGTCGCCGATCCAGGCCACGGTCTTGCCGGCGATCGAGCCGCGGTGTTCCCAGAAGGTGAACACGTCGGCCAGCACCTGGCAGGGGTGGTGTTCGTTGGTGAGGCCATTGATGACCGGGACCCGCGAGTTGGCGGCGAAGCGTTCGATGATGTCCTGGCCGAAGGTGCGCACCATGATGATGTCGCACATGCGGCTCATCACCTGGCCGGCGTCTTCGACCGGCTCGCCGCGGCCCAGCTGGCTGTCGCGGGTGTTCAGGTAGATGGCGGCGCCGCCCAGCTGGTGCATGCCGGCCTCGAACGAGAGGCGGGTGCGGGTCGAGCTCTTTTCGAACACCATCACCAGGGTGCGGTCGACCAGCGGATGATAGACCTCGTAGGCCTTGAACTTGCGCTTGATGATCGCCGCGCGCTTGATGACGTATTCGAACTCGTCGCGCGTGAAGTCGGAGAACTGCAGGAAGTGCTTGATCGGAGTGGTGCCTGGCATAGTGGGGTCTACTCGAATGTTATCCCTTGAATTATAAGGGGTTTTTCTTTCCGTTAGGGAAAGTATAGTCTTCAGTACCTGGTCTTCAATACAGGGTCTGCGCCGATTCGTGCAACAGCTGCGCATACAGCTCGTGGCGCATGCGCGCGATCTTGCCGTCTGCGACCGCATCCAGCACGGCGCACTGCGGTTCGGCCAGGTGGCGGCAGTTATAGTACTTGCAGCCGCCCAGATAGGGCTTGAACTCGACGAAGGCGCGTTCCAGCATGCCTTCGGTCAGGTGGTACAGGCCGAATTCCTGGAAGCCGGGCGAATCGATGATCGTGGACGTCTTCCCATCCGCGCCGGGCAGCCGGTACAGGCGGGTGAAGGTGGTGGTGTGCTTGCCGGTGTCGAGCGCGGCCGAGATTTCGCGCACCGCAATGTCGGCGTCCGGCACCAAGAGGTTGATCATCGACGACTTGCCCATGCCGGACTGGCCGATGAAGATCGACGAGTGGCCTTCGAGCAGCGGCGCCAGGGTCGCCACGGTCTGTTCGGGCTGCCCGGTGGCCGATACCTCGTGCACCGGATAGCCCAGCGCGGCATACGGCGCAACGCGTTCGCGCGCGCGCGGCAGCAGGTCTGCGACATCAAGCTTGTTCAGGATGAGGTGGGCCTCGATGCCGGCCGCCTCGCAGGCGACCAGCGCGCGCGAGACCAGGTCGTCGGTGAAACCGGGCTCGGTGGCGACGACGATGAACAGGCGCGAGATGTTCGCCGCCAGCAGCTTCGATTTGTATTGGTCGGAGCGGTAGAGCAGGGTGGTGCGCTCGGCGATCTTTTCGATCACCGCCTGGTCGGCGGAGGTGCGCTTCAGGTGCACCACGTCGCCCACGGCGACGTTGGTCTTCTTGCCGCGCGTGACGCATTGCAGCTTTTCGCCGTCCACGTCGGCCAGGTAGTGACGGCCGTGGGCCGCGATGATGGTGCCAGTCAGGGGGGTAACTAAGTCGCTCATGCGCTGGTCATTTCAAGATAAAGCGCATTCACTTTCGCGGCGCAGATAAAATCGTTTTCGGTCAGGGCGCCGCCGGCGGAGTGGGTGGTCCAGCTCACCCTGCAGGTCGCATGGCCGACCGTCAGCTCCGGATGGTGGTCCTGGGTTTCGGCGACCTGCGCCACCGCGTTCACGAGGGCGATGGTGGCGCGGTAGTCCGGCAAGCGGAATTCGCGCAACAGGATGCCGTCGATCGCGGTCCAGCCGGGCACGTCGTTCAGCAAGGCGTCGATCGCCCACGGATCGAGCGCCCTGGCGTTGCGGATGCAGTCGCGATGCTCCAGCTTCATGCGCCCGCCAGCGTCAGGTGTTTCACGCGCACCGAGGCCGGCGGATGCGAATCGTAGAAGGCCGAGTGCAGCGGGTCCGGGGTGAGGGTGGAGGCGTTGTCCTCGTACATCTTGACCAGGGCCGACACCAGGTGGCGGCCATCGGTATGCCGGGCCGCGAAGGCGTCGGCTTCGAACTCGTGCTTGCGCGAGGTGATCGAGGACAGCGGCGCCAGCGGGAAGGTGAACACCGGCAGAACTAAAACGAAAAGCACCAGGGCCATGCCGTCGTTGGAGGCGTTCATGAAGGGCAGCACGCCCAGGCCCGTATAGAACCAGGCCTGGCCCTTCAGGTAGCCGAGCAGGGCCAGGAAGGCCAGCGACATGGCGAACATCACGGCGACGCGCTTGACGATGTGGCGCAGCTTGAAGTGGCCCAGTTCGTGCGCCAGCACGGCCTCGATCTCTTGCGGCTCGAGACGCGACAGCAGGGTGTCGAAGAACACGATGCGCTTGGCGCGCCCGAAGCCCGAGAAATAGGCGTTGCCGTGGGCGCTGCGCTTGCTGCCGTCCATCACGAACAGGCCGCGCGACGCGAAGCCGACGCGCGCCATCAGGCTCTCGATGCGCTGCTTGAGGCTGGCGTCTTCGAGCGGGGTGAACTTGTTGAACATCGGCGCGATCACGCTCGGGTAGATCGCAATCATGAGCAGCTGGAACCCGCTCCACACCAGCCAGGTATAGAACCACCACAGGTCGCCCGACTTGTCCATCAGAGTGAGCACCACCCACAGCAGCGGCAGGCCGATGACGGCGCCGACGATCGAGCTCTTGATGAGGTCGGTGAACCACAGGCCGGGCGTCATCTTGTTGAAGCCGAAGCGCTGTTCCAGCACGAACTGGCGGTACCAGTCCAGCGGCAGGTCGAGCAGGCTGGAGATGACGCCGAAGGCCACCACCAGCGCCAGCTGGTGCCACAGTCCAGGCCCGGTGAGGGGCAACAGGGCCAGCGACAGCAGCTGCAGGCCGCCCAGCAAGGTGAAGCCGATCAGGACCGCGCCGCCCCACAGCATGCCCACCAGGCCGAGGCGGGTCTTGGCGACGGTATAGTCGGCCGCTTTCTGGTGCGCCGCCAGCGGCACCTTTGGTGCAAACTCGGCCGGCACGCTGGCGCGATGGCGCGCGATGTGCCGGATATGGCGCGCGGCCAGCCAGGTGCGCAGCACCATGGTCAGCACGAAGAAAACGACGAACAAAACTGAAAACCCGAATGAAGACATTCTGTGCCTGTGAGAAAATGCAGGATTAGGTAAAACACGACTAGGCAAAGAGAGAATTATGTCACAAGCTACACCAACCACCGAGTCCGCCGCAGTGCCGCGTCAAAACGAGTTCAACCTGGTCTGGGTGGACATGGAAATGACCGGCCTGGACCCGGACAACGACCGCATCATCGAAGTGGCGGTGATCGTCACCGACCCCGAGCTGAACATCATCGCCGAAGGCCCGGTGTTCGCCATCCACCAGTCGGACGAGACGCTGGACAAGATGGACAACTGGAACAAGGGCACCCACGGCAAGTCGGGCCTGATCGACCGCGTGAAGGCCTCGACCGTCAGCGAAGCCCAGGCCGAGCAGGAACTGATCGCCTTCCTCAAGCAGTATGTGCCGTCGAACAAATCGCCGATGTGCGGCAACTCGATCTGCCAGGATCGCCGCTTCATGGCGCGCGGCATGCCGAAGCTCGAAGCCTTCTTCCACTACCGTAACCTGGACGTGTCGACCCTGAAGGAACTGTGCCGCCGCTGGAAGCCCGAGGTTGCCACCGGCTTCAAGAAGCACCAGAAGCACACGGCCCTGGCCGACATCACCGAGTCGATCGAAGAACTGCGCTACTACCGCGAGCATTTCATCCAGAAATAACTCGGCAAAAGCAGCAAAAAAACTGCATTGTATTGACAAGAAGGTATGCGACAATCGGCGGTATGGTTCCGCTCCCGCATACCGCTTTTTCGAGTGACAGCCAGGTGGCGGCGCGCATGCGCGGCCACGACTGGCACACTTCCAGCCTCGGCCCTCCCGAGGGCTGGCCACCGTCGCTGCGCACGGCAGTGGACATGATGCTGCATTCGTCCTTCCCGATGTTCATCGCGTGGGGGCCGCAGTTCGCTTTCCTGTTCAACGACGCCTACATCCCCATCCTGGGAGAGCGCTATCCGTGCGCGCCCGGCCTGCCGTTCGCCGAGGTGTGGCCCGAAGCCTGGCCCGAGCTGCGGCCGCTGGTCGAGCGCACGGTGGCGGGCGAGACGGTGTTCTTCGAAGACCTCGAGCTGAGCCTGCTGCGCAACGGTTATCCCGAGCGTGCCTGGTTCACGTTCTCGTATGCCCCGCTGGTCGATGCGGCCGGCCACGTCGGCGGCCTGCTCTGCACCTGCATGGAAACCACCGGCCGCGTGCTGGCCGAGCGGCGCGCCGCCTTCCAGCTCAGGGTGTCCGATGCGCTCGGCCCGATCGAGGATCCGGGCGAGGTGATCGCCACCGCCAGCGCCTTGCTGGGCGTGGAGCTCGGCGCCGCGCGCGTGCTGTACGCCGAGATCGATCCGCTCAGCGGCCGCCTGGAGGTGCCGCGCCTGTGGTCCCAGGATGGCGCCGCGCCGGCGGCCTTGCGCTCGCCGCTGCACGACTTCAGTCCGGCGGTGGTGGACGAGCTGCGCAGCGGCGCCGTGGTGCAGATCCACGATGCCGCCAACGACCCGCGCACGCAAGACCTGCGCGCCGCCTGGCGCGACGAGCGCATCGGCGCCTTGCTGGTGGTGCCGCTGGTAAAATCCGGCCGCCTGATCGCCTGCCTGGGCGTCGATGCGCCGACGCCGCGCTCCTGGACCGGCCACGACGTCCAGCTCGCGCGCGACGTGGCCGAGCGCACCTGGGCCGCGGCCGAGACCGCGCGCGCCCAGGCGCTGCTGCGCGAAGAGCGCGACCGCAGCCGCGACATCTTCGACAATATCTCCGAAGGCTTCGCCCTGTTCGACCGCAACTGGATCATGCAGCGCATGAACGCCGAGGGCCTGCGCATCTGCGCCGTCACGCGCGAGGAAGTCATCGGCCGCAACCACTGGGAAGTGTTCACCGCCATGGCCGACAGCGAGGCCGGCCGCATGTACCACCGCGTGATGGACACGCGCCGCGCCGGCGCCGCCGAGCAGTGCCACGTGTTCCCCGACGGGCGCCGCATCTGGACCGACATCCGCGCCTATCCGACCCAGGACGGCGGCATCGCCAGCTTCTTCCGCGACATCACCGACCGCAAGCTGGCCGAAGAAAAACTGATGGACGCCGACCGCCGCAAGGACGAATTCCTGGCCATGCTGGCGCACGAGCTGCGCAACCCGCTGGCGCCGATCAGCGCCGCCGCCGAGCTGCTCCGGCTGGGCAATATGGACGAGCGCCGGGTGCACCAGAGCAGCACCATTATCGGACGCCAGGTGCGCCACATGACGCGCCTGGTGGACGACCTGCTCGACGTCTCGCGCGTCACGCGCGGCCTGATCACCCTGGGCCAGGCGCGGGTGGCGGCGCGCGCCGTCGTCGAAGAGGCGGTGGAGCAGGTGCGGCCGACGATCGACGCGCGCTCGCAGCAGCTCAGCGTGCGCCTGCCGTCCGAACACGCCGCGGTGCGCGGCGACAAGGCGCGCCTGGTGCAGGTGGTGGCCAATGTGCTGGGCAACGCCGCCAAGTACACGCCCCCGGGGCGCGGCATCGACCTGCGCGCCGAGGTGCTCGGCACGCGCCTGGTGCTGAGCGTGCGCGACGAGGGCATCGGCATGGACCGCGAACTCACCGGCCGCGTGTTCGACCTGTTCACCCAGGCCGAGCGCTCGTCCGACCGCTCGCAGGGCGGGCTCGGACTGGGCCTGGCCCTGGTCAAGCACCTGGTCGAGCTGCACGGCGGCACGGTGGGCTGTTCCAGCCCGGGCCTGGGCAAGGGCAGCACCTTCGTGATCAGCCTGCCGCTGCTGCAGGAAGAAGAAACGCCGGTTCCCGCGCCGGGCGCCGCCGGTCCGGCCGGCGCCGCGCCCTTGCGCATCCTGGTGGTGGACGACAACCACGACGCCGCCGAGACGCTGGGCCTGTTGCTGTCGGCCCAGGGGCATGAGGTGGCGATCGAGCACGCCTCGCTGCCGGCGCTCGAGCGCGCGCGCGGCATGCGGCCCGACGTCTGCCTGCTCGACATCGGCCTGCCGGAGATGGATGGGCGCGAACTGGCGCGGCGGCTGAAGGCCGATCCGGCGACGGGCGGCGCGGTCCTGATCGCCGTCACCGGCTATGGCCAGCAGCAGGATCGCGATGCCGCGCTGGCCGCGGGCTTCGCGCATCATCTGGTCAAGCCGGTCAATGTCGACGTGTTGTTGCGCGTGCTCGATGGTGTACGCGGCGGTGCAGGGGAGGCGGAAGCAGGGGCAGGAGTCACCCAGGACCCGGACCAGCAAACCGTCGCACCCGCGTAGGCGGGTGCCCAAGTTCATGGAGCAGCCACAAAAATAAACCCGTTTTCACGGAGGAGACCCGATGCAGAGAAAACCACGCTTCATCGCAAGAACGCTGGCACTTGCAGTCCTCGGCGCCATCAGCCTGTCCGCTCATGCCGCCAACCCGATCGTCCCCGGCTGGTACGCCGACCCCGAAATCCGCATCTACGGCAACAAGTACTGGATCTATCCCACCTATTCGGACCACGACGGCACGCCGCGCACCTCGCGCGCCTTCACCCCCGAACAGGAGCGCATGCGCGCCAAGTCCGACCTGATCTGGGAACCCTACCTGAAGCAGACCTTCCTCGACGCCTTCTCATCGACCGACCTGGTCAACTGGACGAAGCACACCCACGTGCTCGACGTCGAGAACGTCGCGTGGGCGGCGTATGCGGTGTGGGCGCCGTCCGCGATTGAGCACAACGGCAAGTACTACCTGTTCTTCGGCGCCAACGACATCAAGGCCAACGGCCAGTTGGGCGGCATTGGCGTGGCGGTCAGCGACCGTCCCGAAGGGCCGTTCAAGGATGCGCTCGGCCGTCCGCTGATCGACAAGATCCACAACGGCGCCCAGCCGATCGACCAGATGGTGTTCAAGGACGACGACGGCCAGGTGTATATGTATTACGGCGGCTGGAAGCACGCCAACGTCGTCAAGCTGGCGCCGGACCTGCTGAGCATCGTGCCGTTCCCGGACGGGACCACCTACAAGGAAATCACGCCCGACCCGGCCTATGTGGAAGGCTCGTTCATGGCCAAGCGCAATGGCGTGTATTACTTCATGTGGTCGGAAGGAGGGTGGACGGGGCCGGATTATCGCGTTGCGTATGCCATGAGCAAGTCGCCGTTAGGGCCGTTCAAGCGCATTGGGACCATCCTGCAGCAGGATACGACCATCGCCAATGGGGCGGGGCATCACTCGGTGGCCAATATTCCTGGCACCGACGACTGGGTTATTGTGTATCACCGGCGGCCGTTGAATGACAAGGATGGGCATCATCGTGAGATGGCCATCGAGCACTTGTACTTCAATGCGGATGGCACGATCAAGCCGGTTGCGATGACCACGGAGGGCGTGGCGTCGCGGCAGATTCGTCCCGGCGGATGAAGGTGTCGAGCGGTTGGTAAGACCGCTCGACGGTTCGACTCGACATGAAGAAGCAGCCGTGCAATGGCGTCAGTTTGCCAGGAGCATGCTGGCGTTGGACGCTTTGTATGACGGGTTCCGACCCATTTCAGACGTTCTTCATATGAGGTACAGCAGGCTTTTTGCTATCCGATCAGGGACCAATTTCACCACGCAATGGGTACTTTTGCAGGATTCGTTCGTGTTCCATTTTTAGCCTTACTCCCCAAGATGGTTTCAACCCTGCCATTAATTTCTCTTGATATGGGAACCAGACGACCCTGCCATCGCCAGATGGCTTTCGATTGCGTAGCTCGTACGAGGTGGCCATGACAGAGGTGACTCCCTTAAAAAGGAGGTACAGGACCTCATCATTATCAAGCCCTGAAATTCTTTCGAGTTCTGATCCACGCTCAGTTACCACGAATTCAAACTTCCCCGAGATCAACTCAACATGGGGCGCGCCATCCTGCTGCGGGGAAGTGTGGAATGTCTTGTAGTACGGCTCTACATCCAGGTGCTCAGCCATTGAGCTAAACTCGGCGGCAAGTCCGGATAGCGACAGCTTCTCCATCGTAAGTTCCAGTTAACAGGTCTATTTCGATGATCGTGGGACGCCTGCGTGTGGCCGATAGCAGCCATTCTGGAAGGTAGTGTATGCGGTTGTTGCTTGCGGAGCAATTTGGACTTGAAGCTATGCGCACAGCACTTGATCGCCTGCACTATTTTTGGGTGATTTCGCACTCATTTCGTGCAAATGTGCTGTAATGACGCTCTCTGCGCTCAACCTTGGTGCAATGCCATCTTTTCTTCTATCCATCCTCCGGCGACCGCACCCGGTCGCCTTGCCACCGATCGGCCAGGCGCGGGCCGCGTTCGGCGCACTGTTCGGCCTGGCTCTGTCCGGCATCCTGAGCCAGGTCGTGCTGGCCTGGACCGCCCCCGGCGCCCACGTCGCCTGGCTCGTTGCCCCCATGGCAGCCTCCGCCGTATTGCTGTTCTGCGTCCCCGCCAGCCCCCTGGCCCAGCCCTGGCCCGTCATCGGCGGCAATGTGGTCTCGGCTCTGGTCGGCGCCGCCTGCGCCCAGCTGCTGCCCGATCCGATGTTCGCCGCGCCACTGGCCGGCGGATTGTCGATCGCCATGATGTTCCTGCTGCGTTGCCTGCATCCGCCGGGCGGGGCGGTGGCGATGACGGCGGTGCTGGGCGGGCCGGCGGTGCATGAAGCCGGCCTGTCGTTCGCGCTGGCGCCGGTGGGCCTGAATACCGTGCTGCTGGTGCTGGCGGCGCTGCTGTACAACCGGGTGACGGGCGCCCATCACGCGCACAAACCTGTTCCGGCGCCGACCGCCGTGGCGGCCGAGGACATCGACGCCGCGCTGGAGCATTTTGGCGAAGCGGTCGACGTCTCGCGCGAAGACCTGGCCGTCATCGTCAACGATGCCGAGCACCATGCGGCCGAGCGGCGCGTGCGTCACCTGCACGCTGGCGACGTCGTGGTGCCGCCGCTGGCGCGGCTCGCACCCGATATGCCGCTGGCGACGGCGCGCGCCATCCTGCTCGAACATGGCTTGCCTTCGCTGCCGGTGGTGGATGGGGAAGGGCGGCTGCTTGGCGTGCTGACGCTGAAATCCCTGCTGCGGGCGGCGGCCGAGGCCGAAGCGTGGAACATCAAGGCGCGGGCGCTGATCGTGCTGCGCGGCCGCAGGCAAGCCGAGCGGGTGGCCGAGCTGATGATGACCGGGATCGCGGTGCAGGCGGCGCAGCCGGCGAGCGCCGTGGCCGCGCTGGCGGGCCGCCATGGCCTGGCGCGGGTGCCGGTGGTCGATGCGGCGGGCATGCTGGTGGGGATGGCAGGGCCGGTCGAAGTGCTCGACGCCCTGCATGGGGTGACGTTGGCGACGGAGGGGTGGCGGTTGCGGCGCCGGCGCGACGATTGATGCTTGTTTCGGCGCCGATTTCGTCTGCGATGATCTCGCTGCCAACGATCACCGCGTCGGCGGCCTGACCGCCGACCCTACGGGTGAATCAGGCCGATTCCGCCCCGCAGCACTTCTTGTACTTCTTGCCGCTGCCGCAAGGGCAATCGTCGTTGCGGCCGACCTTCGGCTCCTCGCGCACCACGGTCTCGACCGCGGCCTTGCGCAGTGGCAGCCAGTAACGGTACAGGGCCGGCACATTCGCTTCGATCTCCAGCGCCAGGGCGTGGATCTTGTGCGGGTTGTCGACCAGGGCCAGTTCCTCCTCTTCGATCTCGTCGGCGCCGAGCAGGTAGATCGGGCGAATGAGTTCGGCCACGTCGGAGGTCCAGATCGGTTCCCAGGAGTCGGCGCACAGTTCGACGCCTTCCCAGAAGCCCCAGCACCAGGCTTCCGGATCGATCAGGGTCTTGCCTTCGAATTCATGTTCGACGAACAGCGGCTCGAACTCCTTCGGCGAGACTTCGAAGGTGATCAGCACTTCGTTCATGAAGCGCATGATCAGGTTGATGATCTTTTCTTCTTCGCGCTTGTTCTTCCATTTCGGGGCGGCCGCCTCGTCCTGGCCCCAGACCAGCGGCAGCCATTCGGCCGGCATGATGGTTTCCGGACCGATCGCGATCGCGGTCAGGTAGCCGTGCAGGGTGTCCATCGTCATCGCGTCGTCGGAGCAACGGTCGGACAAGAGGAACTGGTCGAGTTCGTCGAATTCTTTTTCGGAGAGGGGCTGTTCGAGATGCATGGGAGTGTCTGGTGACGGCGCCCGGGCGCCGGTTTTGCGTAAAGGCGCCAGTGTAACGCCTGCGCCGCCAGGCGGCAGCAAAAACCTCGATCAGGTATGGCAAACGGCGGGGAGATGGCGCCGCGGCGCAACGGCCGCGGCGCCGGGATGGCATCAACGCTTGGCGTTGAACGCCTTGGTCAGCTCGTCGGCCGCGAACTGCTGCGCTTCCCTGGCTTTGGGCACCACCGCGCCCATGCCGAAGAATTCATGGGTCACGCCCGTGTAGTGACGGTAGTTGACGGCCACGCCTTCCTTCTCGAGGCGGTCGGCGTAGGCCTTGCCCTCGGTCATCAGCGGGTCGATCTCGGCCGTGATCACGGTCGCCGGCGGCAGGCCCTTGAGCGAGGTCGCCTTCAGCGGCAGGGCGTACGGGCTCTTCGGATCGGCGCCGTAGTGCTTGAAGAACCAGCCCATCATCGCCTTGTTGAGCGGCTTGGCGTTGGCATTCTTCTTGTACGACGCATTGTTCATGTCGTTGTCGACCACCGGATACACCAGCAGCTGGTGCACCGGCAGCTGGGCTTTCTGGTCGCGCGCCATCATCGAGACCACGGTCGCCAGGTTGCCGCCGGCCGATTCGCCGGCCACCGCCACGCGGGTCGGGTCGCCATTGAACTGGCTGGCGTTGTCGATTGCCCATTTATAGGCGGCGAAGGCGTCCTCGGGCTGGGTCGGGAACTTGTGTTCCGGCGCCCGGCGGTAGTCGGCCGAGACGACGATGGCCTTGGCCCCCTTGGCCAGCGCGCGCACCGACGCTTCATAGACCTTGGTATCGGCGATCACGAAGCCGCCGCCGTGGTAGTAGACGATGATCGGGAACGGACCCTTGCCCTCAGGGGTGAAGATGTGGACCGGGAAGCTGCCGCCCTTGCCCTGCACCGTCTGCGTCTTCATCGTCACGCCGGGTTCCGGCGCCGTGCTCTGGCCGGCATCCGACAGCACTTTCTTGACCGCGTCGGCGGCGCTCGGCTGCTTGCGCGCTTCTTCCGGGCTCAGGTTCTCGATCGGCTTCGGTTTGAGCGACGCCATGGCGTCGAGCACTTTCTGCATATTCGGCTCGGCCTTCGGCGGCTGGGCGTTCTGGGCGATGGCGGCGCCTGCAGCCATGCCGGCGGCGAGAGCGACGAGGGTCAGGGTCATCTTCTTCATGGTGTTCCAATCAGGTTGGCGCTCCGACGCGGGCTGCGTCTGGATGCGTTTGTGACATGGAACCTTGGAACAACACCGCCGCTCAGTACGCGAACGAACCCAGCCAGCCAAAAGCGGGACGATTTCCGCTTCCTCGTGCGCCGCCGTACAATGGGCACATGGAAAAGCCGAACCTCGATACTCCCGCACACCCCTTTGCCCGCCTCGATCCCGCCATGGTGCTCGATGCGCTCGATAGCGTCGGCCTGCACGGCGATGGCCGCCTGCTGGCGCTGAACAGCTACGAGAACCGGGTCTACCAGGCAGGCCGCGAGGAGGGCGCGCCGGTGGTGGTCAAGTTCTATCGGCCGCAGCGCTGGAGCGATGCCGCCATCCTCGAAGAGCATGCTTTTGTCGCCGAGCTGGTGGAGCAGGAGATTCCGGTGGTGCCGGCCCTGGCCATCGACGGCAGGACCCTGCATGCCTTCGAGGGCTTTCGCTTCGCCGTGTTCCCGCGCCGCGGCGGGCGCGCGCCCGAGCTGGGCGACCCGGCCGTGCTGGAATGGACCGGCCGCTTCATCGGCCGCATCCACGCCCAGGGCGCGGTCAAGGCCTATGCGCAGCGGCCGGCGCTCGATCCGGTCACGTTCGGCCGCCAGCCTTATGACTGGCTGCGCAGCCATGATTTCGTCCCGCCCGAGCTGATGGCCGCGTGGTCGAGCGTGGTCGAGCAGGCCCTGGAGGGCGTCGCGCGCTGCTACGAGCGGGCCGGCGAGCTGCCGCTGCTGCGCCTGCACGGCGACTGCCACGGCGGCAACGTGCTGTGGACGCCCGACGGCCCCCATTTCGTCGACTTCGACGACAGCCGCATGGGCCCGGCGGTGCAGGACCTGTGGATGCTGCTGTCGGGCGAGCGCCACGAGATGGTGCGCCAGATGGGCGATGTGCTGGCCGGCTACGAGGATTTTTGCGAGTTCCATCCGCGCCAGCTGTACCTGGTCGAAGCCTTGCGCACCCTGCGCCTGATCCATTATGCAGCGTGGCTGGCGATGCGCTGGGACGATCCGGCCTTTCCCGCCGCCTTCCCCTGGTTCAATACCCAGCGCTACTGGCAAGACCGTATCCTGGAGCTGCGCGAGCAGGTGGCGCTGATGGACGAACCGCCCTTGTGGCCGGTGTGATGGCCGAATGGATGAGCTGAGCCAATATTGCCGCCCAGTTCCGCGTAGCGTACTGAACGGATTTACCGGATAATCGAACCGACCGCCGCTATTGAGACCTCGCATGGAACCAAACCCAGCCAAGCAAGACGACGCCGACTTCTCGATCGACCTGTCGCAGGCCGCCGGCATGGCGCCGGCCGAGGCGCCGCCCGACTCGGGGCCTGAAGCGGCTGCCGCCGCGCCTGAGGTCCCTGCGGCCGCCCCGGCGCCGGCCGCGCGCAAGCCCCTCGAGATGCGCGAAATCCAGGAAGCGATCGCGCGGGTGGAAGCCGAGGCCAAGGCGAATGTTGCTGCAGAAAGCCGCCAGACCGCCGAATCGCGCGCACGCGCGCTGGCGGACGAACGCGCCGCCATTGACGCCGCCGCCGCCGCCGCCGCGCTGGCCAATTCGCAGGCATCCGAAGACGCGATCGCGGCCAACCGCGACCGCCTCGAATCCCTGCGCGCCGCCGCCAAGGCCTCCGCCGAGCGCCTGGAAGCGATCCGGCAAGAGACCGCCGAGCTGCGCGCGCGGGTCAAGAGCGACACCGAGATCCGCCTGGCGCTGGAAGCCCGTGCGCGCTCCGAAGAAGAAGCGCGGCGCCGCGCCGCGCTCCAGATGGAAGCCGAGGCCGAACTGGCGGCCAAGGCCGCGCGCGCCGCCGACGAGCTGGTGGCGCATACCGAACAGGCCAGGCTGCAGGCCGCCGAGCGCATGGCGGCGGTGGAAGCGGCCAAGGAAGAAGTGCTGCACAACGCCAGCGCCGACGCCCGCATCGCCATTTTGGCGCGCGAGCGCGAGCGCGCCGAAAAAGCCGCGCGCCAGACCGCCGAGAAGCTGGCCGAGGCCGAAGCCGAGGCGCTCGACCTGACCCAGCAGCGCGAACGCGCCGACCAGGTAGCCCTGGCCTCGGCGTTCGCGCGCGCGGCGGCCGAGGCGCGCGCGCTGGAAGAAGCGCGCGCGCTGGCCCACATCGAACAGGAACGCGAGGCGATCGCGCTGGCCCAGGCCGAGTCCGAGCGCGTCGCGGCCCAGTCGCTGCGCCTGCGCCTGCAGACCGAAAAGGAATTGCGCGACGCCGCCACCCACCGCGAGCGGCTGGAACAGATGGCCGCCGCCAGCGCCGAGGCGCGGCGCGAGGCCGAAGCCCGCATCCTGGCCGCGACCGAGGCCCGGATCGAAACCGACCGCAAGCTGCAGCTGGTGGCCGAAGACCGCGTCCGCGCCGAGGAAGAAGCGGACGAGCAGGTGCAAGCCCGGCTCGAGGCCGAGGCCGAGGCGGCGCTGGACGCGCGCGCGCGCCGCGCGGCCGACGAGGCGGCGGTGGCGGCGGCCCAGCGCGAGGCCGAGGAGCACCAGCGCGAGCAAGCCTTGGCCGACGAAAAAGCGGCGCTGGCCCAGGCCGCGGCCGAGGTCCAGGCCAAGCGCAACGCCGACGAAGCGGAGGCGGTCGCGTTCGAGGCCGAGCTGGTCGAACTGCAGCGCCAGGCCGCGCAACTGGCTGCGCAAAAACGCGAAGAAGCCGAGCGCCTTGCCCAGCTCGAGCGCGAGCGGGTGGCGGCCGAGACCCAGGCCCTGGCGGACCTCGAGCGGAAAGTGGCGGCCGAGCAGGAGTTGATGCTGGCGGCCCAGGCGCGCAGCGAAGCCGAGGCGGCCGCGGCGGCGGCGCTGGCCGCCAGGGCGCAGGCCGAGCGCCGTCTCGAAGAAGCCCAGCGCGCGACCTTCGAAGCGCAGCAGGCCCAGGCGGACGCGGTGGCGGAAGAAGCGGCGCAAGCCGAGGCGACGCGCGACGCCCAGCAGGCGCATGCGCGCCGGGCGCAAGAGCTGGCCCAGGCCCAGCACGAACGCACCGAGGTCGAGCGCCAGCAGGTGGCGCTGACCGAGCAGGCGATCGGCGCCGAGCGCGAAGCCACGCAAGCCGCGCGCGAGTCGCTGGCCCTGGTCGAGCGCAAGCTGGCCGCCCAGCGCGCCCAGGCCGCGGCCGACGCCCGCGCCAACGAGGCGCAGGCGGCGCGGCTGGCGTCGGAACATGCCGCCGCCCAAGCCGCCGAGGCGCGCGCCGAGGCCGAGGAAACGCAAGCCCGGCTGGCGCGCGAGCGCGAGCTGGTCGAGCAGGCCGCCGTGCAGTCGGCGGTCGAGAAACGCGAAGCCCAGCGCGCCCTGCTGGAACACGCCCAGGCGCACGCCGAGATGCAGCGCAAGGCGGCGCAGGCGACCCTGCAGATGGCCGATGCGCGCAAGCACCTGGTGAACCTGGAAAGCAAGCGCCAGGACGAGCAGGCCGCCGAACTGGCGGCCACCGAGCGCGTCATCGGCGAACGCAAGGTCGAAGCCGGCCAGCGCTCGGTGTCGGCCGACCTGACGCGCGAGGTATTGGGACGGTTCAAGCAGTCGCAGGCCCGGGCCGGCGACACCTCAGCCGCGCAGGCGGCGGCGCGGTTGGCGGAAGTGATCGCGGCCCAGCGCGAACTGGACCGCGACAAGGAGTAGGGCGGACGGCCGAGCCGGCTGCGCCCAGGTGCTTATTGCGCGGGCGCCGCCGGCGCCGGCGCCCCCTGCGCCTGGCTCGGCGACACCGGATCGACCGGCCCCGTCACCGCACGCTTGACGAAATACTCGGTATCGCCAAAGCAGCTGGTCGGCACGCCCTTGTGCTGCTCGTAGCTGATCTGCACGCGGCGGCCGATATTATTATTAAGCTGCTGCACCACCGCCTCATCGCGCACGGTGAAGGCGAAGCGCTCGGGAATCGCGCCCGGCATGCTCGACAGCAGGATCTCGCCTTCCCAGGTCTTGCACAGCCAGCCTTTCTTGGAGAACGTCTGCAGATAGCCGGCGCGGTCGCCTTCGGAATAGGCCCAGGTCAGGGTGAACCAGGTGTACAGGGAACCGAGCACGGCGACGGCGGCGATGACGGACAGCAGGATGGCGGTGGCGCGGGCTTTGGGCATGGTCGGGCAGGGCGATCGAAAAAAGTTGGCACGGGTTGTCAATATGGCAGCGCAAACGCGATGCGCGCTCATTCTGCCATGCCTTGCCGTAATCGCAAACCGCAATTCTCAGCCGTTACCGATTCACCCGGTCCGCGCCGCCACCTCGGCCTCCTGGGCCGCGATCCTCCTGCGGTAGCGTATGGACGACCACAGCGACACCAGGATGAACGCCAGCCCGGACAGCCCGGTGAACCATTCCGGGATGTGATAGTGCACGCTGGCGAACATGATCAGGGCCAGGATGCCGATCGCATAGTGGGCCCCGTGCTCGAGGAAGACAAATTCTTGCAACGTGCCCTTGTAGACCAGGAACACGGTCATCGAGCGCACGAACATGGCGCCGATGGCCAGGCCCAGCATGATGATGACGACGTCGTTGGTAATGGCGAAGGCCCCGATCACGCCGTCGAAGCTGAACGAGGCGTCCAGCACTTCCAGGTAGAGAAAGCCGCCGATGCTGCCCTGCGAGATCATGGCGCCGACCGACGGGTCTTCTTCCTTTTCTTCGAGCAGGCCGCTCAGCCACTTGACGCCGATATAGATCAGCACCCCGGTCACGCCGGCGATCAGCACCGCCAGCTTGCGTTCTTCCGGCATCAGGTTCATGGCGCCGATCACGCTGAGCAGGGCCAGCAGCACGGCCAGTCCCTCGGAGCCGTACTGGCCGACTTTTTCCTCGAACCAAGTGATCCAATGCAGTTCTTTTTCCGTGTCAAAGAGGAAATTCAGGAATACCAGCAACAGGAAGGCGCCGCCGAAGGCCGCGACTTCGGCGTGGTGTTCGGTCAGGTGGCGCGAATACTCGTTGGGGTTGTCGATCGCCATGTGCCAGACGTCGAGCAGGCCGAGGCCGGTGGCGGCGGCGACGATCACCAGCGGGAACAGCAGGCGCATGCCGAACACGGCCACCAGGATGCCGACGGTCAGGAACAGCTTGCGCCAGAATTCGTTCCAGTGCTTGAGCACCGAGGCGTTGACGACGGCATTGTCGAAAGAAAGCGACACTTCCAGCACGCCGAGGATGGCCGTGATCCACAGGGCCTGCAGCAGGCCGGGCAGGCCCCGGTGCTCGTAGCCCCACCAGCCGGCCAGGGCCATCAGGACTGCCGTGACGATGAACGACCAGCGGAAGTGCCGCATACATACCCCTTGTCTGTATTGACTGCCTGGGTCAATATTACCGTTTCCCGGGTTGCTGCGTCCGTTCCAAAAGTCGCCCACCGCGCCTTGCTTCTGAGATAATTCCGCCCAGCATTTTCACCTATAAGACATCATGGAAATTATCTACCTCGTGACGCCCATACTGACCTGGATGGTGGTCGGTCCGATCAAGTTTCTCATTTCCAGCGTCCGCCTGCGGCGCTGGGCCTTCGACCTGGTCGGCAATGGCGGCTTCCCCAGCAACCATAGCGCGGTCGTGTCCAGCATGGCCACCCTGATCGCCCTGCGCGAAGGCATGGGCCATCCGGCCTTCGGCGTGGCCTGCACGCTCGCCTTCATCGTCATGATCGACGCCAACAGCCTGCGCCAGCACGTCGGCCGCCACGCGGTGTCGCTCAACCGCCTGCACGACGGCAAGGCCGACTACGTGATCCTGCGCGAACGCATGGGCCATACCAAGATCGAGATCGCCGGCGGGGTCCTGACCGGCATCGGCATGGGCTTCCTGATCAACGCCGTCCTCGGCGGTTTCTGATCGTGTCCATATGGCGGCGTCCATCCCCCGGACGTCCGCCTGTCCGTTTTACCCCGCATCTCGTCCGGGCTGGAATGCAGCTCATCGCCAAAAAACGCAGTTCATCCATCGAATTCGGCGTTATACAGGTTCGTCAATTGACGCCATCAGGGCCCTCCTGAATACTTCGCGCTGGCTGTATCTATTCTCATTTTTATAAAAAAGACCAAGTCCTTCTCTGGAGAACCACAATGCTGCGCAAAACCCTCCTCGTTCTAGCCATCGCTTCAAGCCTCGTCGCCTGCGGCAAGGATTCCGCCACGGCCCCCGGCCAGGCCAAGGACAACAAGCCGACGCAGCTGACGGTGGCGCCCGAGGATGTATTGACGATCCAGAGCGACGCCATTTCGTCCGGCCCGGTCATCACCGGCTCGATCCAGCCCGAACGCAAGGCCGACCTGCGCGCCGAAGTCTCGGCCATCGTGCTGCAGGTGCTCAAGGAGAACGGCGAACCGGTCAAGCGCGGCGACGTGCTGGTGCGCCTCGATGAAACCTCGATCCGCGACAGCCTGATGTCGGCCGAGGATGCGCAGCGCGCCGCCAGCCTGGCGCTGGAGCAGGCCAACCGCCAGCTCGAACGCCTGAAAACCCTGAGCGCCTCCGGCATGACCTCGGCCAAGGCCCTGGACGACGCCGAGATGGCGCGCAACAACGCCATGAGCGAGCTGTCGGGCGCCAGGAGCCGCGTCGCCACCGCGCGCCAGCAACTGGCCCGCACCACGGTGCGCGCGCCGTTCGACGGCATCGTCTCCGAGCGCAAGGTCTCCAATGGCGACACCGCCACCATCGGCAAGGAACTCGTGAAAGTCATCGATCCGACCAGCATGCGCTTCGAAGGCGCGGTGTCGGCCGATTCGGTCAGCACCGTCAAGGTCGGCCAGAAAGTCAATTTCCGCGTCAACGGCTATGGCGAGCAGCAGTTCGCCGGCATCGTCAGGAGGATCGATCCGGCGGCCAACCCGGTCACGCGCCAGGTCGAGGTGCTGGTGGGCTTCGCCGACAAGGCCCAGCCGCGCGTGGCCGGCCTGTACGCCGAAGGCCGCGTCGACGCTTCCGCCACCGACGCCCTGATGCTGCCCGAGTCGGCCCTGGTGCGGGTCGGCGACAACAGCCATACCTGGCGCATCAAGGATAAAACCCTGTCCAAGGTCAATCTGGTGGTCGGCGCGCGCGACCCGCGCACCGGCAACTTCGAAGTCAAGCAGGGCCTGGCCGCCGGCGACGTCGTGCTGCGCGCCCCGACCTCGAACCTGAAGGATGGCCAGAAGGTCGACATGCCGGCCGCGCGCGTCGCCAGCGCCGCCGGCTCGGCCGCCGGCGCGGCGCCGGTCCAGGGCAAGTAATACGGGAAAAATAAAAGGAAAACAACGATGTTCCTGTCCAATTTCAGTGTCAAAAAACCGGTCGCGACGGTGGTGATCATCGTCGCGATGATGGCCATCGGCCTGCTCGCGCTGTCCAAGCTGCGGGTCAACCAGAACCCCGACGTCGACATCCCCGTCATCGTGGTCGACATCCCGTATCCGGGCGCCTCGCCCGAGACCTCGGAACGCGAGATCACCAACCGCCTCGAGAAGCAGATGCAGGCGATCCAGGGCGTCACCGAAGTCAATTCCAACTCCTATGAGGGCGGCGCCACGATCTGGATGGAGTTCGACTTCGACCGCAACCTGATCGAAGCCTCGGACGACGTGCGCAACGCCATCGCCGCGGTGCGCTACAAGCTGCCGATCGAGATGCGCGAGCCGGTGCTGCGCCGCATCGATCCGGCCGCCGAGCCGGTGATGTCGCTGGCGCTGTCGTCGAGCACCCAGAGCCATGCCGAGATCTCGCGCTATGCCGAGGACGTGCTGGCCGACCAGTTCCGCGCCATCGACGGCGTCTCGACGGTGGCCGTCAACGGCGCCCTGCGGCGCGAGCTGTCGGTGCTGCTGCGCGCCGAGAAGCTGCGTGAATTCAATGTGTCGGTGACGGAGGTGACCAATGCCCTGCGCAGCGGCAATACCAATGCGCCGGTCGGCAAGCTGCGCGACGAGCTGGACGAGAAGGGTATCCGCCTGATCGGCCGCATCGAGCGTCCCGAAGACTTTTCGCAGATCGTGGTCAAGCGCAACGACGACACCATCGTGCGCCTGAACCAGGTGGCCGAGATCCAGGACGGCTTCGCCGACATCAACAGCCTGTCCATGCGCAGCGGCAAGCCGAACGTCGGCCTGCAGATTTCCCGCTCGCGTGACGCCTCGACCGTGGCGCTGGCCAAGAAGGTCCACGAAGTCGTCAAGGAAGCGAGCAAGCACCTGCCGGAAGGCACCAAGCTGGAAGTGACCCGCGACGGCGGCGAGGATGCGCAATCGAGCCTGAACAACGTGATCGAGGCGCTGGTGCTGGGCGCCGTGCTGACCGTGTTCGTGGTGTACGCCTTCCTCAATTCCTGGCGCTCGACCCTGATCACCGCGCTGGCCCTGCCGACCTCGGTGCTGGCGGCCTTCATCGCGGTCTGGCTGTGCGGCTTCACGCTGAACTTCATGACCCTGCTGGGCCTGTCGCTGGCGATCGGCGTGCTGATCGACGATGCGATCGTGGTGCGTGAAAACATCGTGCGCCATATGGAAATGGGTTCCGACCGCCGCACCGCGGCCCTCGAAGGCACCGCCGAGATCGGCATGGCCGTGGCCGCCACGACCTTCTCGATCATGGCCGTGTTCGTGCCGGTGGCCTTCATGCCGGGCGTCTCCGGCGAGTGGTTCCGCCCGTTCGCGCTCACCGTGACCTGCTCGGTGATCGTCTCGCTGTTCATCTCGTTCACGCTCGACCCGATGCTGTCGGCCTACTGGGGCGACCCGCCGGACCACCACAGCGCGCCCAAGAAGGGCATCGGCCGCGTGCTGGACCGCTTCAATCACTGGTTCGACCGCCAGGCCGACCGCTACGGCCGCGTGATCGCCTGGGCGCTGCACCACCGCCGCTGGATGGGTTTCATCGCCCTGGCGAGCTTCGTCGGCGCCATCGCCCTGCATTCGAGCTTTGGCGGCTCCAGCTTCCTGCCGAAGATGGACTCGGGCACGATCATGATCGAGGTGCGCGTGCCGGCATCGTCGAGCATCGAATACGCCCGCCGCAAGGTGGAAGCGGCGGCCGAGCTGGCGCGCACCCTGCCCGAGACCGAGGACACCAACAGCAACGCCAACCTGAACGGCGGCCGGGTCTACGTCGACATCGGCAAGCGCCGCCAGCGCGACCGCAGCGCTTCCGAGGTCGCGGTGGAACTGCGCCAGAAGATCAGCCGCCTGGTCGGCGCCGAGTACACGGTCATGGATGACCTGAGCGGCAACGGCAAGCCGGTGCAGATCGAATTCAGCGGCCCCGATTCGCGCCGCCTGATGGAACTGACCAACGCCTACATGGCCAAGCTGCGCGAAGTGCCGGGTGCGGTCGACGTCACCCTGTCGGAACAGGATCCCAAGAACGAGCTGCAGATCGTGCTCGACCGCGGCCTGGCGAATATGATGGGCATTTCGGTGGGCGACGCCGCCCAGTCGCTGCGCGTGGCCTTCGCCGGCATCGAGGTGGGCGACTGGGTCGACCCGACCAGCGAGACCCGCGACGTCGCCGTGCGCCTGCACCCGGATGACCGCGTCAATACCGAGAGCATCGAGCGCCTGCCGATCTCGGTCGGCGGCACCGGCATGATGGTGCCCCTCGAGCAGATCGCCTCGATCACCATGGGCAAGGGCCCGTCGGGCATCCGCCACAAGAACGGCGAGCGCATGATCACGGTCTCGGCCAATGCCCAGGGCCGCTCGCCGGGCGAGGTCACGGCCGACGCCATGCGCCTGGCGCGCACCTTCGACTTCCCGCCGGGCTATGGCCTGGCGCTGGGCGGCTCGGGTGAAGACCAGCAGGAGCTGTTCACCGAGATGATCATCGCGCTGCTGTCGGGCATCGCCCTGATGTACCTGATCCTGGTGATGCAGTTCGGTTCCTTCACCGCGCCGATCGGCGTGATGATGTCGCTGCCGCTGTCGCTGATCGGCGTGGTCGTGGCGCTGATCATCACGGGGCATACGCTCAACCTGATGAGCATGATCGGCATCATCATGCTGATGGGCCTGGTGGCCAAGAACGCGATCCTGCTGCTGGACGCCGCCCGCGCCCTGGAGCACGAAGGCATGGACCGCGAAGAAGCGCTGATGGCGGCCGGCCGCAAGCGCCTGCGTCCGATCCTGATGACCACCTTCGCGCTGATCGCCGGCATGCTGCCGGTGGCGCTGGCCTTCGGCGACGCGGGCGAGTTCTACCAGCCGCTGGCGATCGCCATCATCGGCGGCACGATCACCTCGACCGTGCTGACCCTGCTGGTGGTGCCGACCTTCTACGACAGCATCGAGATCGCCCGCGACCGCATGCTGGCCAAGTATGGCCGCCGCGCCGAGCGCTGGAACGCGCTGCCGGCCTTCCTGATGACCTTCGTGGAAGCGATCCTGACCCTGACCTTCGTGCGCTTGGTCTATCGCGTGATCGTCCGCATCGGCCGCCTGGTGACCGGCCGCGGCAAGGCCGTGCCGGCCTGATCCTTACCTGCGGGCGGCGCCAGCCGCCCTTGCCCCGACACGGCCAGCCATGCGCTGGCCGTGTCTTTTCGACGACCGGCCGCATGAGCTTGCCACGGAATTGCCACGCAGCCCCCACGCTTGCCATATTGCGACAGCATTTCTTCTTGTTATGGTCTAATAGCGGATGCCTTGTGGATAATTAGATACTGAACTGCTTGCGCCACAGTGGACAGTATTTCAAGAATCCCGTCTTCCATCCATCCCGCCGTTAGGTTCCGTGCCCATGTCAGCAATCCCATCATCCTCCACACCAGCCGGTTCCGACCTGAACTGGCTCGCCGGCGGCGGCGAGATGGGCGAACTGATCCGCAGCATGGACTGGTCGAAGACGCCGCTCGGGCCGCTGTCCGAATGGCCGCAGAGCCTGCGCACCTCGGTCAGCCTGTGCCTGTCGTCGACCTTCCCGATCCTGGTGTGCTGGGGGCCGGACGACATCCAGATCTATAACGACGCCTACCGCCCGATCTGCGGCGACCTGCATCCGGCGTCGATGGGGGCGCCGTTCAAGGTCATCTGGGCCTCGGCCCTGCCGGTGGTGGGGGCTGCCTTCGAACGCGCCCACCAGGGCGAGGGCGCCTATATCAAGGACCAGCAGATGTTCCTCGACCGCAGCGGCTATCTCGAGGAAGCGAACATGACCTTCTCGTTCTCGCCGATCCGCGACGAGTCGGGGGCGGTGGGCGGCGTCTTCCACCCGATCACCGAGACCACGGCCCAGGTGCTGGGCGCGCGCCGCACCCAGGGCCTGCGCGACCTGACCGCCGGCCTGGCCTCGACCCGTTCGATGGCCGAGATCGGCCAGCAGCTGACGGTCCACGTCGAGCGCATGCAGGCCGACGTGCCTTTCCTGCTGTTCTACCAGATCGACCAGGACAGCGGAAACCTGGAACTGCGCGGCGGCGGCGGCTTGCCGGCGCACTGCGCGCTGGCGCCGCAGTCGGCGCGTCTGGACGACGCCTGCTGGCCGTTCGCGCGCTGCGCCGCCACCGGCGCGGCGGCGCAGGTCGACGACGTCGCCGAACGGCTCGGCGGCGCGGCCTGCGGACCCTACGACGATCCGCCGCGCTCGGCCCTGGTGCTGCCGCTTTCCCTGCCGGGCCAGCAAGAGCTGTTCGGCTTCGTGGTCGCCGGCGTGAGCGTGCGCCGCGCGCTCGACGCCGACTATCGCAACTTCTACGAATTGCTGGGGGCGGCGGTGAACACCGCGGTCGGCAACGTCATCGCCTACGAGCAGGAACAGCGCCGGGCCGAAGAACTGGCCAAGATCGACCGCGCCAAGACCGCCTTCTTCTCGAACGTGTCGCATGAATTCCGCACCCCGCTGACCCTGATCCTGGGTCCGCTCGACGACGCCCTGGCGGACGCCGCGGACAGCATGAGCGCGGCCCAGAGGAAGCGCATCGAGGTCACCCACCGCAATGCGCTGCGCCTGCTCAAGCTGGTCAACTCGCTGCTCGACTTCTCGCGCATCGAGGCCGGCCGGGTGCAGGCCAGCTACGTGCCGGTGGACCTGGCGCACCTGACGCTCGACCTGGCCGGCGTGTTCGAGTCGGCCATGGTCAAGGGCGGCCTGGCATACCGGATCGCGTTGCAGGACCTGGGGCGGCCGGTCTACGTCGACCGCGACATGTGGGAAAAAATCGTCTTCAACCTGCTGTCGAACGCCTTCAAGTTCACCCTGCACGGCAGCGTCACGATCAGCCTGCGCGAGCACGCCGGCATGGCGCGGCTGTCGGTGCAGGACACCGGCACCGGCATCCCCGGGCACGAGCTGCCGCGCATGTTCGAACGCTTCCACCGCATCGAGGGCGCGCCGGGACGCACCTATGAAGGCACCGGCATCGGCCTGGCCCTGATCCAGGAACTGGTGCGCCTGCACGGCGGCACGATCGCCGTCTCGAGCGTGTTCGGCGAAGGCACGCGCTTCGACGTCGACCTGCCGTTTGGCCAGGCCCACCTGCCGCAAGACCGCATCCTGCACGCGCCGGACGCGATGGAAGACCGCCAGCGCATGGGCTCCGCCTTCGTCGAGGAAGCGCTGCGCTGGCTGCCGGACGCCGAAGCCGAACCCCACGAGGAGGAGCAGGCGGCGCCGGTCGACATGGCCGGCCAGGCGCGCCCGCGCATCCTGATCGCCGACGACAACAACGATATGCGGGCCTACCTCAAGGCGCTGCTCGAGCCGCACGCCGAGGTGCGCGCCTGCGCCGACGGCCAGGCCGCCTTCGAACTCGCGCTGGCCGACCCGCCCGACCTGCTGCTGAGCGACGTGATGATGCCGAAGCTCGACGGCTTCGGCCTGATCGCGCAGATCCGCGCCAGCGAGGAGCTGCGCCTGCTGCCGGTGATGCTGCTGTCGGCGCGCGCCGGCGAGGAAGCCAAGGTCGAGGGCCTGCAGGCCGGCGCCGACGACTACCTGGTCAAGCCGTTCTCGGCCAACGAGCTGCTGGCGCGGGTGCGCACCCAGGTGGCGCTGGGCCGCGAGCGCAGCCAGATGGAGCGCGATGCGCGGGCGCGCGAAGCCCATGTGCGGGCGCTGGTCGACGCCTCGCCGGCCATGCTGTGGACCACCGACAACGAGGGCCAGTGCACCTATCTCAGCCGGCGCTGGTACGACTACACCGGCCGCACGCCGGAACAGGACCTGGGCCTGGGCTGGCTCGACAATACCCACCCCGACGACCGCCAGCGCGCGGGCGAGATCTTCCTGGCCGCGAGCGCGGCGCGCGAGCCGTTCTCGATCGACTACCGCCTGCGCTGCCACGACGGCAGCTACCGTTGGTTCATCGACGCCGGCCTGCCGCGCGCGAACGCGGCGGGCGAGCCGGACGGCTACGTCGGCACGGTGATCGACGTTCATGCGCGCAAGATGCTGCAGGAGCGCTTCGAGCGGGTGTCCGAGGCGGGCGACATCGGCGTCTGGTATGCCGACGCGCCGTTCACCGAGTTCCAGCTCAATGCCGAGATGGCGGTGCACTTCGGCCTGGACGGCGCGCGCGCGGCCTCGGTCGACACGCTGCTGGCGGCGGTCGACCCGGAAGACCGCGAGCGGCTGGCCGGCAGCGTGGCGCACGCGGTGCGCGCCGGCGCGCCGCTCGACCTCGAGTTCCGCACCGTGGCGGGCGACGCGCCGCGCTGGCTGCGGGCGATCGGCTGGTGCGGCCTGGACAAGCACGGCCAGCCGGAGCGCTTCGACGGCGTGACCCTCGACATCGACAGCCAGAAGTACGCCGAGCAGGAGTTGCAGCGCCTGGCCAACGAGCTGGGACAGAAGAACCGCGCGCAGAGCGACTTCCTGTTCACGCTGGCGCACGAGCTGCGCAACCCGCTGGCCCCGATCCGTTCGGGGCTGGAACTGATGCGCATCGGCGCCGCCGGCGGCGACGTCCAGACGATCATGCGGCGCCAGGTCGACCACATGGTGCACCTGGTCGACGACCTGCTCGACATGGCGCGCCTGGCCGAGGGCAAGGTGACCCTGCGCCTGGAACGGGTGCGGCTGGACGACGTGGTGCGCGAGGCGGTCGACATGAGCATGCCGCTGGTGGAAGCCGGCAAGCACGCGTTGTCCGTGCGCCTGCCGCAGGAACCGCTGGCGCTGCACGCCGACCGCCACCGCGTGGCCCAGGTGCTGAGCAACCTGCTCAACAACGCGGCCAAGTACACGCCGCAGGGCGGGGCGATCGAGCTGGTGGTGCGCGTCGAGGCGAACGAGGTGGCGCTCACGGTGTCGGACAACGGCATCGGCATCGCCGCGCCGGCGCTGGAGACGGTATTCGACATGTATGCCCAGGCCCATCTCGGCAGCGGGATGGCGCAGGGCGGCCTGGGCGTGGGCCTTAACCTGGTCCAGCGCCTGGTCAAGCTGCACGGCGGCCGCGTGGCCGCCAGCAGCGCCGGCGCCGGCATGGGCAGCCGGTTCACGGTGTGGCTACCGTTGCCGCAGGGTGCGCTGGCTGGGCTGCCCTCCGCAGCCGCGCCCGAACCGGTGACCGCGCCGGTCTCCGCCACACCGGGCGGCATGCTGCGCATCCTCGTGGTGGACGACAATGTCGACGCGGCCGAGACCTTGCAAGCCCTGCTCGAAATGAACGACCACACCGTCAGCGTCGCCAACGACGGCGCCGCGGCATTGCGCCTCGCCGGCGAAGACCTGCCGCAGGTGGTGTTCCTGGACATCGGCCTGCCCGACATGAGCGGCCACGAGGCGGCCGAGGCGATGCGACGCATTCCGGGCATGGAAGACGCGACGCTGGTGGCGCTGACGGGATGGGGAGCGGAGCAGGACCGGCGACGTTCGAGCGAGGCGGGGTTCGATCATCACCTGACCAAGCCGGCCGATTTCACGATGGTGGAGAATCTGATCCGCGACGTCGCAGTAAAGCTGCGCACGACGGACTAGCCGACTGCGGCAGGTGCGGGCCTGAAAAAAAAACAACCCGGCCGTGAGGGGCCGGGTGCTGGTATGAGGTAGAGCGCTACCCCGAGCGCTGCCCCGAGCGCGCCCCGCGTGCAGGGCGTCGTTCGGTGCGTTGGCCAATCGATTACTGGCCGGTGGTGCCGGTCGGCGGCGTGGTGGTGGTCTGCGGATCGGTGGTGGTGGTGCCGGTGGCGCCTTCGGCGGTGCCGGTGCCGGTGGTGCCGGTCGCGCCGGTGGTGCCTGCCGCGCCGCTGGTGTCGCCGGCGGTGCCGGTCGCGCCGGTGGTGCCGCTGGTGCCCATGTCGGTGGTGCCGGTGCCGGTGGTGCCGGTGCCGGTTGCGCCGGTGCCGACGTCACCCGTGGTGCCGGTGGCGCCCGAGGTGCTGCTTGGCATGGTCGCCGAGGTGTCGGCCGGGGTGGTGGTGGTCGCTGCGTCATCCTTCTTGCAGGCGCCCAGCAGGGTGGCCAGAACCGCGGCGGTCAGCAGGATTTTTGGTGCTTTGGTCATTGCATTCATTTTTAAACTCCTCGTTTACGTCTATCTTTGTGCCGCAGCTTCCAGCTCATTGGTGAGGCGCTGGAAGAACAACGGCGCCAGTTAGTTCCACCCCTTTGCAATTCAAGGGCGGAACACTCAGGGAACCGACGCAATACGCGGCCCCGGTGCGTACTTCAATCCAACTGTGCCCATTAGACCGGATGCCCGGCTGCCGGTTCGTTAGATACCGCACTCTTGCGAAACTCCGTAACATTTTTTACAGAGTTTTCTTTCACCGGGCGTCAGGCACCCAGCTGTTCGTCTCCCGGCACGGGCCGGATGTTCCGGTCATCGGCGCTGCGCTTGATATGGTCGGTGTGAGCAAGCTGTTCCAGCAGCGCGGGAACTTCCATAGAAATTTCTCGCGCCAAATATCCCAGGGTGCCCAGCCGTTGCGCCAGGCGGTCGCCGGCGCGGGCGTGCAAGGCCACGCCCCAGCAGGCCGCCTGTTCCGGCGCGGCGCCACGCGCCAGGAGGCCGGCGATGATGCCGGCCAGTACGTCGCCCGAGCCAGAAATGGCCAGGCCAATATTGCCTGCGCCTTCGTGTTGCCATAGCGTGCCGTCCGGCGCCGCGATCACCGTGCGTGCGCCCTTGAGCGCGATCACGGCATTCCAGTCGCGCGCCGCCTGCAGCGCCGGCGCGTCCGGCGCGCCGACGAGGCATTCTTTCTCGAGGCCGGTCAGGTGGGCCATCTCGCCGCAATGCGGGGTCATGATCACGGGCCGCTCGAAGCGCATCGGCTTGCCCTCGGGCCAGTCGTGCGGCATGTGCAGCATGACGTCCATGGCGCAGGCATCGAGCACCAGGCCGACGCCGGCTGCGTCCAGGCGCGGCAGCAGCGCGTGCACCAGGCGCGCGGTGCAGGGGGCGTCGCGCATGCCGGGGCCGACCAGCACCGCGTCGACCTTGTCGGCCAGCGGATCGAGGCTGCCTAGTGCGTCCAGGTGGAAACCGTCGGTGTCGTTCTCGAGCAGGCCGATCACGCGCGCCTCGGGCATCGCCAGCGCCACCAGCTGGGCCACGCTGGCCCCGGTGGCGATGGTCAGCTTGCCGGCGCCGGCGCGCAGGGCCGCGGTGGCGGCCAGGATGATGGCGCCCGGCATCTCGCGCGAGCCGCCCAGCACCAGGACGTGGCCGCGCAATTCCTTGTCGCCCTCGGCCTGTGGTTGCGGCAGCGGCCATGCCGCCAGAAAGTCGGCATCGACGTCATGCACGGTGTGATTGGTGGAATCCATGGTGCGGCCTCAGGCCTTGGGCGAGGTGGGCAAGTCCTTGGCGACGGTGACCGGGGTGCCGGTCGCTTCCAGCGGCGCCACGAAGTTCACCAGGCGCAGCGCCAGGTCGCCGCGCTTGCCCTGGTTGGGGTCGAACTCGTAGGACGTGACCGAGCAGTTGGGCACGTCGCCGGCGCGGTCGAAATCCAGGATCTGCGCCTCGTTCAGGTGCTCGAACAGGTAGCGGAAGCAATTCACGGTGACCTGGTGCGCGACGATCAGCACGCGCTCGCCGCAAAAGTCGCGCTCGAGCGTGTCCATCACGCTGCGCAGGCGCAGGATGACGTCGCACCAGCTTTCGCCGCCCGGCGGGCGGAAATAGAACTTGCCGACGTGGTGCCGTTGTTCGTACAGATCGGGGAAGTGGTGGGCGATGCCGTGCGTGGTGAGACGGTCGAGCACACCGAATTCTTTCTCGCGCAGGCGCTCGTCGGACCGCACGCACAACAGCTCGTCGCGCTCCAGGCGCTGCATCAGGATGTTGGCGGTCTCGGTCGCGCGGACGTAGGGCGAATGCAGCACCACGTTGGGACGCTGGTGCGGCGGCAGGGCGGCGAACCAGGCGCCCAGGGCTTCGGACTGGCGCTCGCCCAGGTCGGACAGCGGCACGTCGACGTCGCGGTCGGCGATGTCGATGCGGTGCCCGGCGGCGGCTTCGGCCAGGTCACGCGCAACATTGCCCGCGCTTTGTCCATGCCTGACCAGCCAGATCTCCTGTGGCCATTTCTGCTCCATCGCCGTCCGCCGAAAAGTTAACATGGCGTCATCATGACGGATTCGGCAAGGCGTCAGCGCACGATTGCTGCCGCCCGCGGCGATGTTTACGCGTGCTTACACGGCTTGTTCCTCGCCGTCGAGGTTGACGTCGGCATCGTCCTGGAACACCCGCATATCGGTCTGGCCCAGCACCCGGCTGGTGACGCTGCCGGCCGCGATCGAACCGCTGACGTTCAGCGCCGTGCGGCCCATGTCGATCAGTGGCTCCACCGAGATCAGGAGGCCCGCCAGCGCCACCGGCAAGTCCATCGCCGACAGCACGATCAGGGCCGCGAAGGTGGCGCCGCCGCCGACGCCGGCCACGCCGATCGAGCCGAAGGCGACGATCGCCAGCAGAGGTAAAAGGAAAGCAACGGTGAACGGATCGATGCCGACCGTCGGCGCGATCATCACCGCCAGCATCGCCGGATAGATGCCGGCGCAGCCATTCTGGCCGATGGTGGCGCCGAACGAGGCGGCGAAATTGGCCGTGCCTTCCGGCGTGCCCAGGCGCGCGGTCTGGGTCGCCACGCTCATCGGGATCGAGCCGGCGCTGGTGCGCGAGGTGAAGGCGAACACCAGCACCGGGAAGATCTTCTTCAGGTAGCGCAGCGGATTGAGTCCGACGCCGGCCACCATCGCCAGGTGCACGCAGAACATCAACGCCAGCGCCGCATACGAGGCGACCACGAAGTTGAGCAGGCCCAGGATGTCCTGCAGGCTCGAACCGGCCACCATCTTGGCCATCAGCGCGAACACGCCGAACGGGGTCAGGCGCAGCACCAGGGTCACCATCCGCATCACGATCACGTGGGCCACGTGCACGAAGCCGCTGAAGGACTGGAACACTTCCGGCTTCTTGCCGGCGATGCCGACGGCCGAGATGCCGATGAAGACCGCGAACACCACCACCGCGATGGTCGAGGTCTTGCGCGCGCCCGTCATGTCGAGGAAGGGATTGGCCGGGATGAAGGACAGCAGCAGCGACGGCAGCGACAGTTGCTGCGCCGTGGCCAGGTTGCCCTGCAGGTATTCGCCGCGCGCGACTTCGGCGCTCGACGCGGTCAGGCCCACGGCCGACAGGCCGAACAGCTTGGCCATCGCGATGCCGATGCAGGCCGCGACCACGGTCGTGACGAGCAGGATGCCGATGGTGAGGGTGCTGATCTTGCCGAGCGACGCCGCGTCGCGCAGCTTGAGGATGGCCTGCACGATCGAGACCATGATCAGCGGGATGACGATCATCTGCAGCAACTTGACGTAGCCGCTGCCAATCACGTCGAGCCAGGCATTGGTGGCCACGATGTCGCTCGCGCCGGCGCCGTACACGGCCTGCAGGCCGGCGCCGAACACGACGCCCAGCCCGAGGCCGGTGAACACGCGCTTGGTGAACGAGGCGTGGCGGGCCTGCATGCCATACAGGAGTGCGCAGATGGCCAGGGCGAGGGCCAGGTTCAGGAGGACGGGGAAGGTCATAACACTCGGGTTGAAGCAAGGAATCGCGCCATTCTATCGGCAAAGTTGCCTTGACGTAGTGTTAATGTCACCTTTGCTTATGCGCTCAGAGCATATTGACGGAGGAATATCGTGCGGTCGCGCTAGATGTGTGTATCTGTTGCTGCACTGCGACGGAAGATAAGTCATAACGCAAGGAAATACTCAATGCTTCCCATAAAGGGAACAATGTTTCTATAATCCAATGGATACCACATTTTTTTATCCATGGGCTTAGGCCAGCGAATCATGTTCAAACATCTCAGCATCAAGTCGCGCCTCATCTTCGTCATCGCCTTCCTGGCCGTCGAACTGGTCGCCGGCGCGGTCATCGGCATCTACAACCTCGGCGTCGCCAACACCGAACTCAAGCAGATGTACGACCACCGCCTGGTGGGCCTGAGCCAGGTGGGCCAGGTCACCCAGCTGATCACCACCAACCAGCTCGCCGTCGCCAAGGCCGTCAACCTGGAAGACAGCGGCCAGCGCAATGCCGCGCTCGAGTCGGTCGACGCGAACATCGCGGTGATCAGCAAGATCCTCGACAGCTACCGCCAGCTGCCGATGACTGCCGGCGAGAAGGCCCTGTACGAACAGTTCACCGAGGCGCGCAAGGTATTCGCCGAGCAGGGCATCCGCCCGGCCATGGCCGCGATCCGTGCCGGCGACAACGCCGGCGCCGTGGCCCAGCTCAACGGCAAGATGACCACGCTGTACCTGCCGGTGGCCGATCTCGGCGCCAGGCTGGTCAAGGAGCAGCAGGACGCGGCGCTGAAGGAATACCAGGCCTCGCAATCGACCTTCGAGATCGTGCGCGCGGTCTGCCTGGCCGGCCTGGTGTTCGGCCTGATCATGGCCGCCTTCGTCGGATGGGTGCTGGTGCGCGCCATCGTGCGTCCGCTGGAGCAGGCGGTCGCGATCGCCGGCGCGGTGGCCCAGGGCGACCTGACCCAGACCATCGAAGTGACTTCGAAGGACGAGACCGGCCGCCTGCTGCAGGCGCTGAAGGACATGAACGATTCGCTGGTGAAGATCGTGAGCCAGGTCCGCACCGGCACCGACAACATCGCCACCGCCTCGAGCCAGATCGCGGCCGGCAACCTGGATCTGTCGTCGCGCACCGAGCAGCAGGCCGGTTCGCTGGAAGAAACCGCTTCGTCGATGGAAGAACTGACCTCGACCGTGAAGCAGAACGCCGATAACGCACGCCAGGCCAACGCGCTGGCCACCTCGGCCTCGGAAGTGGCGGGCAAGGGCGGCGCGGTGGTCGAGCAGGTGGTGCAGACCATGGGCGCGATCAATGCCTCGTCGACCCGCATCGTGGACATCATCGCCGTCATCGACGGCATCGCCTTCCAGACCAATATCCTGGCGCTGAACGCGGCCGTGGAAGCGGCGCGCGCCGGCGAGCAGGGCCGCGGCTTCGCGGTCGTGGCGGGCGAGGTGCGCAGCCTGGCGCAACGTTCCGCGGCGGCGGCCAAGGAAATCAAGCTCTTGATCGACGACTCGGTCGACAAGGTGCACCACGGCTCCGAGCTGGTCGAGCGCGCCGGCGCCACGATGCAGGAAATCGTGCAGAGCGTGAACCGCGTGACCGACATCATGTCCGAGATCACCGCCGCCAGCCAGGAACAGACCGCCGGCATCGAACAGATCAACGGCGCCGTGGCCCAGATGGACCAGGTGACCACGCAGAACGCGGCGCTGGTGGAAGAAGCGTCGGCCGCAGCGGCCTCGCTGCAGGAAGAAGCGACTGCGCTGGCGCAGACCGTGGGCGCATTCAAGCTGAATCAGGCCGGCACCAGTCGCGTCAGCGCGGCGGCGCCGCGCGTGACCACGACCTTGCCGGCGGTGGTGGCGAAGGCGCCGGTGAAGGCGCCCGCCAAGCCAGGCAAGGCCGCGGCGCCGGCCAAGCCCAAGGCGCAAGCCGCGCCGGCTGCCGCTGCGAAGCCGAAGAAAGCCGAAACCGCGGACGTCGGCGACGGTTGGGAAGAGTTCTGATTCCAGCTTGAAGCCAAACGGCACGAAGAAGCCAACCCGAGGGTTGGCTTCTGTCGTTTACACCACCTTACGTGCGCAGCTTGCGTAGTCCAATCGCGAGCAGCGCGAGCGCCACCACCCCCAGCGCCAGCAACTGGCCTGTCGGCAGGCGGCCGGGCGCCGCCACATGTTCATAGCGCGGCAGCCGCGCCAGGTCGGCCTGCGTCATCGCCCGCTCCTCGAACAGATACGGATAGAAGAAGCGCCGCAACTGCGCGTGATACGCCGCGATACGGTCCTGGTAGGCCAACTGCGCCGCCAGGTCGGTATCGGCCAGCCGGTGCAGCAGCACCTGCACGTTCACCGACGCCAGCACCAGGCCGACGCGCGCCGTCCAGCTTTCCCTTGCCTGCCTGGTGCATCGCGTAATACCACTTCCAGTGAAAGCGTCCTTCGACCGGCGGCGTGTCCTTCCACTCGGGGTGGGCGCGGAAGAATTTTTCGAAGGTCTCCGGCTTGGGGATGTCCCAGCCCGAGTGCACGGCCTGGCGCTGGGCCAGCGCCAGCTCGACGCCTTTCGACACCGGCGACAGGCGCGCGATCGCGGCGTCGGCCAGGGTCGGCAGGATCATCGTCAAGCCGACCAGGCAGGCCAGCAGGATCGCGGCGCTGCTGCTCGAGGTGCGGGCGCGCGCCGCGACCCAGCTCGCCAGCCCGAACCAGAAGGCGAGATAGAGCGTGGCCACCAGCGCGATCGCCGCGAAGTCCGCCACAGCGGCGCCGGCCACCAGCGCGCCACAGGCCAGCGGCAGCAGGGTGGCCAGCCACACCAGGCCATAGCGCAGGCCGACCCGGCGGCGCCAGGTGTCGGCGGCGGCGGCAGGTAGCGACGCCAGCAGCCGCAGGCGGCCGGCTTCGCGCTCGCTCGAGACCAGGTCGTGCATCAGCGCGATCACGAACAGCGGCGCCAGGAACACCAGCACGAAGGCGAAGTCGAAGCGGCCCGGCATGGCCAGCTCGGGGTTGATGGCCTCGGACTCGTACAGCTGCGAGTGCAGGCCGAGCAGGCGCACGCGCAGGGCCTGCGGCTGCAGGTCGCGCTGGCCGATCGCCGCGAAGGCCAGCGGCGACGGCGGGTTCAGCGTCAGGTGCGGCAGGTAGTAGCCGACCGAGCCGGCTTCGGCCACGCCACCCTTGAGCTGCCTGGCGGCGATGGCGGCATGGTCCTGCGCGTGGCTGGCGGCGATGCGCTCGAGCGCGGCGCGCTGCTGGCTCACGGTCTGCAGGCCGGTCCAGACCGACAGCGCGCACAACAGCGCCAGCAGCACGACGGCGCCGACGGCCAGTCGCGAATGCGCGACCTGGCGCAGTTCAAATGTCAGCGTTTTCATTTGGCCTTCCTTTCCAGGCGTTTCGCGATGGGATAAGCAGCGCCCAGCAGGGCCAGCAACCAGCCGCCCAGCAGGGCGAAGGCTGGCCAGGCATGGCGCGCCGCCACCTCGGCATAGGGCGCGGGCGGATAGCCGAAGCGCGGCGTGTCGTCCCAGTGGTGCTTGTCGATGCGTTCGTCGCCCGCGCCCTGCGGCGAGACCACGTTGGCGTGCAGGCCGTTGAGCGCCTGGACGAAGGCGTAGCGGTATTTTTCTCCCTCGACCAGGAAGCGCGCGTGGCTGTCGAGGTTGGTGCCGGCCAGTGCGGTCGACATGCGCCGCAGCGCGATCACGGGGCTGAACAGGCTGGCCGAATGCACGATCGCGTTCTCTTCGCGTTGGCGCGCGAAGTCGGCGCGCATGAATTCGTCGAACAGTTCGCTCGTCAGGCGTTCGCCTTCGGCCATCAACAGGCCGCCGTAGTTCACCGGCAGGTCTTCGACCCGCTGCACGCCGTATTTCTCGAGGGTGCGCGCGCGGAAGGCGTTGAAATAGGGGTCGTCGGGATTGTGGCTGTCGCCGATCGCGGCCAGCCGCTCGTGGATCGCGACTTCGGTTTCGATGCGGCTCGGCCGGCCGACGTCGCCGGCGGCGAAGTCGGGCATCACGCGCGGCAGCAGGATTGCGGTGACGATCCAGCCGGCCACCAGGGCCAGCAGCGCGTCGCGCGCGCGCGGCAGCGTCGCCGACACCAGCACCGCCGCCACCACCCACAGCAGCAGGTAGAGCGCATACCCGAGCAGCATCGTCAGCGCCTGCGGCGCCGCCGCCGGATGCAGCAGCGCGATCGCGGCAAGCGCGATGAAGGCGGGAGCACCGAGCAGCAGCGCCACGCCGGCATGCGCGGCCAGCTTGCCGAGCAATAGGGTCGCGCCGGGGATGCCCTGCACGATCTGCAGGCGCAGCTGGCCGCGCTCGCGCTCGCGCGCCACGCTGCCGAAGGCCAGGAACACGATCAGCAAGGGCGTCAGCACCTGCAGCACGAAGGCCGGGGTGAGCTGGCCGAAGCGCAGCAGCACCGAGGACTGGCCCGCATCGCTGAAGTTGGCGCTGTTCTGGCGGTGGCCTTCGAGGAACAGCGTGTTGCCGGTGAACGGATCGACGCCGAAGTCGAAGAAGGCGAGGGGACTCAGCGGACGGAACACGTAGTGCCCGTAGTGCACCACGCGGTGGGGATGACGATCCGGCTGGTTGTGCCACTGTGCGTCGGCCGTGCCTTGAAAGCGCGCGCGCTCGGCGTCGACGGCTTGCACGCGTTCGTGGCTGACCAGGATCGCGGCCAGGGTCAGCGCCAGCATCAGGATGCCGGCGGCCACCGCCACCCGGTTGCGCAGCATGGCGCGCCATTCGCTGCGGGCGATGGCGGGCAGCGCTTGCCTGATGGTGGCGCTCATGCCGGTTCCTTTGCCTGCGTCGTTCCGGCATAGCGCCGGTACAGGTCGCGCACGTCATAGCGTTCGTCCCCGCCGGCCGCGACTTCATGGCTGATGTGGCCGCGCTCCAGGAAGCCGATGCGGTCGGCCACCTCGGCCGCCCCCAGCAGGTCGTGGGTGACCATGAAGATCGCGCTGCCGCGCCCGCGCAGGCCCTGCAGCAGGGCGTTGAACTCGCTGGTGGCCTGCGGATCGAGGCCGGTGGTGGGCTCGTCCAGCAGCAGCACCGGCACCTGGCGCGCCACGGCCAGCGCGATCGCGACCTTCTGGCGCATGCCTTTCGAATAGCCGCCAAGGCGGCGTTTCCAGGCCGAGGCGTCCAGGCGCACGGCGTCCAGGGCCGCGTCGATGCCGGCCTTGCTCCAGCTGCTGCCCGCCAGGCGCAGGAAGTATTCGATGTTCTCGCGGGCGTCCAGATGCTCGTACAAGGCCACGTTCTCGGGCACATAGGCCAGTTGGCCGCGCGCGGCCAGCGGGTCGGCGGCGACGTCGATGCCGCACACGCGTACGCTGCCGGAGCGGGGCGCCGTGAAGCCGAGGAAGGTGTTCATGGTGGTCGACTTGCCGGCGCCGTTGCCGCCCAGGAGGGCATAGATCTCGCCGCGCGCAACGCGCAGGGACAGGTCGCGCAGCACGGGCGCGGACTGGTAGGCGACGGTCACGCCGTTCGCCTCCAGGGCAGGGGTATTCATGGTCATCGTGGTCCTTTGTGGTGAAGCGGGAGCGACAGGCCACACGCGCGTCGCGGCGTGAAAGCCGGCGGCGGCGCGCGCGGGATGCACGCAGTGCGCGAAAGCGCATGCGCGCCCGCAAGCCGGCGCGGGCCGGCCTGCACGGGTTCTGGAGGCGGATCAGTGGCGCGGAGGCGCCTGGCGGGAAGGAATCAGGTAGCGGCGCAGGACGACCGGCGCGGGGCGCGGCAGGCGTGCGAGGACGTAGGCGATGACGAGGAAGATCGCCAGCAGTTGTGGCGATGCCGCGGGAAGGTCGGCTGTGGAATGGGAAGCGAGCTGGCAGCTGACGCAGTCGGACAGCTGTTCGGACAGGTCATGGTCGTGGAACGAGGCGCCCACGAGTTGCAGGGCAAGGATCAGCGCGCACAGGCAGGCCAGCACCCGGCGCAGGGGTGCGCTCATCTGCTGAAAGCTGGCGGCCTGGAACTGCATGCGATCCCGATTGACGTTGATGCGGGGCAGTATAGCCCAGCGGACATCGAGCCGACAACCGGGTCGCACCAATCGAGGCTTACTCGAAAGCGATCAGCAGCGCGGTCAGGCCGATGCAGGCGGCGGCGATGACGCCGATGCGGGTGCGCAGGCGGCGGCCGTTGGAGACGATGTCCTTGGCGATGCCGCGTTTCGGCGCCTGTGGGTTGCTGCGGTCGACCGCGGTCGCGGCATGGATGGAAGAATGGTGGCGTTCGGTATGTTCGGTGTTCATGGTTGACTCCAGCGCCGTCTCGAATGAAGACTGGCAAGTAGATGATGAATGGCCGGCGTGAGCCGGGCGTAATACGAAGATGGTGTGCCGTTCAGGCGCGCGGGGCGCGCTGGGCAGGAAGAAGGGCTGTCTGGCAACTGTGGCAACTGGGCCGCACCGCCACGTCGTTGGGATAACGCGGGCTGGGGTAGGGCGGACAGTGAATGCGTGACATGCGGATGCCAGTACAAAGCGTCGAATTCGGGACCCGGGACGGGAGCAAGACCTTCAAGTCGGGCTGCGTTCGGGACGTTATTTATTTTACATGCATGCCACGTATAGACAAGGGCCGCACGATTGACAACTGGTGTTTTCTTATAGAAACAGTCCATCCTAGCATGCCGTGCCAGCGAGTTGAAGGGTGTATTTGCAGCTTCGCTGAGCGGACGCAACAGCTCGTCCAAAATGATGCGATGCGCAATCGCAGTGCGCCATTCTCGCCATCGTACGGTGCGCTGGCGGTGCAGTTTTGGGCGCGTCCCTCTGCGCGCTTCCTGGCATGAAGATTGCGTAATCAGCATCAGCGCAACGGAGCGCTGCGTGTGCCGCCAACGAAGGCAGCACCCACAAGACAATGACGTCTACCGGAACATGAATGCGTTCATGTCGGTACGCGTCTTTTTTTTTGCCTGACCACATTGGGATTGCGATGAAAAATCAGAAGCTTGAAGCGAAGAGCGTAGCGACGACGGGCGTCGGCGAAGTCGATGTCACGCGCAGGAAAGTCATTCATGGCGCAGGTCTGGTAGCGGGAGGAAGCTTGATGGGGCTGGCAACGGGCGGCGTGTGGGCGGCGGGGTCGGACAAGCCGGAAAAGACCGAGATCAGGATCGGCTTCATTCCACTGACCGATTGCGCGTCGGTGGTCATGGCGTCAGTGCTGGGCTTCGACAAGAAGTACGGCGTCAAATTCGTGCTGAGCAAGGAAGCGTCGTGGGCCGGCGTGCGCGACAAGCTGGCCAACGGCGACCTGGACGCGGCCCACGTGCTGTACGGCTTGCTGTATGGCGTCCAGATGGGCATCGGAGGGCAGCGCAAGGACATGGCGGTGCTGATGGGCCTGAACAACAACGGCCAGGCGATCACGCTCTCCAAGCAGCTGGCTAACAAGGGCGCGGTCGACGGCCAGTCGCTGGCCAGGCTAATGCGCGCCGAAAAACGCGACTTCACCTTCGCCCAGACCTTCCCGACCGGCACCCATGCGATGTGGCTGTATTACTGGCTGGCGGCCAACGGCGTCAACCCGATGAAGGAAGCCAAGGTGATCACGGTGCCGCCGCCGCAGATGGTGGCCAATATGCGGGTCGGGAACATGGACGGCTTCTGCGTGGGCGAACCCTGGGGGCACCGCGCCATCATGGACGGCATCGGCATCACCGCCATCACGACCCAGGACATCTGGCGCGACCACCCGGAAAAGGTGCTGGGCTCGACGCTGGAGTTCGCGAAGAAGCACCCGAATACCTGCCGCGCCATGATGGCCGCGATCATCGAGGCCAGCCGCTGGATCGACGCCTCGATGGCCAACAAGAACAAGATGGCCGAGGTCATCGCCGCCAAATCGTACGTCAACACCAGCAAGGACGCGATCGACCAGCGCATCCTGGGCCGCTACCAGAACGGCCTGGGCAAGACCTGGGACGACCAGAACTACATGAAGTTCTACAACGACGGCGCGGTCAACTTCCCGTATCTGTCGGACGGCATGTGGTTCATGACCCAGCATCGCCGCTGGGGCCTGCTCAAGCAGGACCCCGACTACCTGGCCGTGGCCAGCGCGGTCAACCAGATCGCGCTGTACAAGGACGCGGCGACCCTTGCCAAGGCGCCGGTGCCATCCAGCCCGATGCGCAGCTCGAAGCTGATGGACGGCAGCGTCTGGGACGGCAAGGACCCGAAAGCCTATGCCGCTTCGTTCAAGGTCAGGGTCTGATTTTCATCTTGTTTGAATGGGGGAATGCCATGAACGCTATCCTGAAATCCGAACACCATGCATCGACCGGTGGCGGCGCGACTGTCGTGACGCTGCCGCTTGCGGCGGATGTGCCTCTCGCCGCGTCTCCGGTCCGCAAGCCGGCGCCCGTTGTGCGCGGCGCGCAGCCGTTCGCCCGAGCGGTGAAGGCGGTCCTGCCGCCGCTGGTAGGCATCGCCTTCGTGGTGCTGGTGTGGCAGCTGATCGCCACCCGCAACGAGACCTTCCCGTCGCCGCTGGCGACCTTGCAGGAGGCGCTGAAGCTGTTCGCCGATCCGTTCTACCACAACAGCCCGAACGACCAGGGCATTGGCTGGAATGTGCTGGCCTCGCTCAAGCGGGTCGCGGTGGGTTTTGGACTGGCGGCGCTGGTGGGCATTCCGCTGGGTTTCATCATAGGGCGGGTGCGTTTTGTGAGCGGCATGTTCGGCCCGATCATCAGCCTGCTGAAACCCGTCTCGCCGCTGGCCTGGCTGCCGATCGGCCTGCTGGTGTTCAAGTCGGCCGACCCGGCGGCGATCTGGTCGATCTTCATCTGCTCGATCTGGCCGATGATCATCAACACGGCGGTCGGCGTGCAGCGCGTGCCGCAGGACTACATGAACGTGGCGCGCGTGCTGAACCTGTCGGAGTGGAAGATCCTGACCAAGATCCTGCTGCCGTCGGCGCTGCCCTACATCCTGACCGGCGTGCGCCTCGCCATCGGCACCGCATGGCTGGTGATCGTGGCGGCCGAGATGCTGACCGGCGGCGTGGGCATCGGCTTCTGGGTGTGGGACGAGTGGAACAACCTGAACGTGGCGAACATCATCATCGCGATCGTCGTCATCGGCGTGGTGGGGCTGCTGCTCGAGCAGGCGCTGGTGGCGCTGGCGCGGGCGCTGACGCACGAACAAGTGGCTAACTGATTAAGGAGCGCGATCATGGAAGACCTTCAAACCAGGTTCATCGACATCACCGGCGTGGAGATGGCGTTTCATACGAAGAAGGGCGTGTTCCAGGCGTTGCAGGGGATTGACCTGGCGGTGCGCAAGGGGGAGTTCATCACGCTGATCGGGCACTCGGGCTGCGGCAAGTCGACCTTGCTGAACCTGATTGCCGGCTTGTTGAAACCGACGGCGGGCGTGCTGTTGTGCGCCAATCGCGAGATCGCGGGGCCGTCGCCGGAGAGGGCGGTGGTGTTCCAGAATCATTCGCTGCTGCCGTGGTTGACGTGTTACGAGAACATTCATCTCGGGGTCGAGCGGGTGTTTGGCGCCAGTGACACCCGTGCCCAGCTGCGCGAACGGACGCTGGCTGCGCTGGCGCTGGTGGGGTTGTCGAGCGCGGAGGGCAAGCGGCCGCACGAGATCTCGGGCGGCATGAAGCAGCGGGTCGGCATCGCGCGGGCGCTGGCGATGGAGCCGAAGGTGCTTCTGATGGACGAGCCGTTCGGCGCGCTCGATGCGCTCACCCGAGCCCATTTGCAGGACGAGCTGCTCAAGATCGTGGCGGCGACCAGATCCACGGTCGTGATGGTGACGCACGATGTGGACGAGGCGGTGTTGCTGTCGGATCGGATCGTGATGCTGACCAATGGGCCGGCGGCGACCATTGGCGAGATCGTCGAGGTGGGCTTGGCGCGGCCGCGTGATCGGGTCGCGTTGGCGCAGGATGCGCGCTATACGGAGCATCGCAAGGCGGTGCTGGAGTTCTTGTATCGCAAGCAGGCGCATCCGGCGGTGGAAGCGGCGTAAGCGGCGGCCTCAGGCAGGGAATTAGGCGGGTTTTTTCTTCTGCACCTGGCGCTGCTGCTGCTTGCGCTGGGTTTGATTCCGGTTCTGCTTGGCCTCGTACAGTGCGACAGCGTCGCGCTTGGCCTGGGCGACGGTGCGCAGTTCTTCTTTGTCGTCGTGCGTGACGAAGTAGTCGTTGGCCTGTGCGTCGACCACCAGCTTGATCGCGGCTTCGTCGCTCAGGTTGTAGATTTCAGTGAGGAGGGTTGTTACTTCGTCGAGGAAGTCTTCGTAGGTCATGGCGCGGTCGTCGTTGTGCGAGTGGGGGGGATGACAGGATAAGCTGAAAGAAAAAACGCCAGCCCGAAGGCTGACGTTTCTACTGAATCCTCGGTGGGCAGTGTGCTGGGCTTGAACCAGCGCTAAGCCAAGGGGAGGGAATAGTAGCTTATCGGGAGTCACATAACAAGTGCGTCACATGGTGAGTTGGTCATGTCTGCCCATGGCCTGCAGCGATTGGCGCTACATAGAGCGGCTGGTATGGCCGTCATCTGCTTGGCAAGGTAGTCTTTGATTGACAAGCCAAGACCTCGCAAGGCCTTCAACCGACCGTTGCAGGCAGGCTGCCGATCAGCTTGCATCCGCATTCCGTCGTGCATCCTTCGACCGCAACCGGTACCCCGTCGATTGTCAGTGTGTCGTGGGCGGTAATGATCTTGTTGCCACCGTGCGGTTTGCCACCGGGGTAGGGCTGCGGGCAATTAACTTTGTCACCCAGTCGGGCGATCGCTCTTCCCCTGATGTCGTGATTGGGCGAACCGCTAACAACTGTGCCGCCATGGTCGGTTTTGTCTCCGACTGTAATGACCTTTAATGACATTTGGCTCTCCAGTGGAATCGGTCACGTGAGTAGAGCAGTGGGTATCTGGCACAAGCTCAGCTGCGTCCTGAACGCCTTGCCATAGCAGCCATATATGCTTCTTTTCTGGCCTAGCAGGTGGTAGCTGAACCGGGGCAAACTTTCCGAATTGAGGGGTCATGCGTTTGAATCAGTCTGCATGAGTGATCTGCAACACTCGAAGCAACTGCTCGTCCCTAGCCCCAGCTCTTCCCGCATCAACATCAACGGAGACATTTCTGCAGAGGCAGTACTCATTATCCGAAGGGTTCGACCGGAGAATGCTCCAGCAGTTAATACACTGGTAGAACGTCCGGTCCGAGACTGGTAACGCCGCCCCGACGACATGGTTCAAGTCTACGATGACCAAGTTGTTCGTCAACATAAATCATTTATTAGCCGTTATGTAGCATGCGCGGTCCGGCTAGTAATGCCGATGCCAGTTGTATAGAGCCTTGTCTCTTTATCCTCATGCTGCCCTTTGACTAACAAATAGATCGCATGTGCTTCTTGGTTAACCTGCTAAGTTTTTCTAGCCTTCCCCACCAATCTTTTTGTGATAAATGAGGCAAGTAAAAGTCCCCGAGCGACTTCACATGGCAACGCATTTCTATCTGCTTCAATGCATCTTTCCGAGTGTCTGCCGACAGAGTTCGGTCTAACGCTAAATCAGCCAGATGCTGCAAATCATCAGCATCTTTAAAAACCACCTTGATGTAAATCGGTAACGATGCTAGAAATTGATTCTGAAAAGGTCGTCATCGTCTGATTGCTTCTGTATATTCGCGTTCTGCCGGTATGACTTGCCATCCCCCTTCCGGATTTTAAGCATCTACTGTGCTGAGATGGACAGCTTATGGTTGACTTAATTTATTAAGATTCAGTATAAATTTTAGCACTTGACCAGCCGGTTAACACGTCGCGAAAGCACATATTGGGTCGCATTCCTAGACTGATCGACCAAGGTTCTGCTGATCCATCCCGGAACGTGTGCCAGATCTCCTACCTGTACCGCCCGCATATCTCGCTCGCACGTTCAATCCCGTTGTATTGCCGCTTGGAGATCTAACTGACAACATGATTATCGGTTTGGATTGATTTTGGAAATCGTGCCGTCAATTTCATTTATTGATAATCGAAAGTCACCTGATGATCCCGATAAGAAGAAACAAAGCTCGCCGGAGACATAATAAACATCGGAAAATGACGAGGTGGTTAATTCTCTTGGCTTATTTATTTCAAAGCGAATGCTTCCGTCCGTATTCATGACGTAAGCATGATTTTTTTGTCCCGTTTCGAATGGTCCCTCCACTATGGCAATACTGCGGAAATCGTTTAACGGCACTGCGAGAACTCCCCACGGTTTCAACAATTCATATTTTTGCCCATTGTGTTCCCATGATGCTCCAATTGGCAGTAGTTCCCTCGCTGTTAATCGCTTCGGGTTCTGTATTTTATCGTAGTACGGGTCCAGTTCGATATTTCTGAAGTTTTGTAATTTAGTCATTGCCTGTCTCTGTTATTCAATAGGCCTTGGCGCCCAACGGGAACGAGTTTGGCACGGTCCGCGTAATTCAGAATCTGTACTTGGCTGCCTCCACCGGGATAAGTTGCGCAGCCATGCGTCTGAGGCCCAACCATTCCGTGCTGGAGCTGCACTCCTTCAGGAATGTGAAATGTTTGTACATGCGACACTTCAGGTTTGAATTGTGGTGTCACAGCTAAATTTTTTCGTACATAGGCCACATTGGGGATGTGGTCTTGTGTCGCCCATCCACCTGGTAGAGTTTGTCCAGGCGCCATCGCCATTTGAACCTCCAATCCGCCTGCTGGAGCGGGAGCCGATTCCATAGGAGTATTCGGCATCCAGGGATTTGATGCTGTCGGAGCAGGAAGCGCAAGAGGCCGTTTTGGCAAGTTCGGCAGTTTACAAGAAAGCCCAAGCGGATCAGTTAGATTAACTGGGTTCCCAACGTAGCGGTACAAATTGAATCCACCCGCCAACCCAATCGGATCCAGTTCCTAAAAAGGGTCAGGTCTGACATTCGTACACGAGCTGAGCGCGAACACACGCTAACTGTCGAGGTTGTGTCTAGATATCAGACCTGGCCCCATTGGTGCTTGACCATAGAGACATTCTCGCAGAAGCAATACTCATTGTCAGAAGGGTTCGACCGGAGAATGGTCCAACAGTTAACGCACTGGTAGAACGTCCGGTCCAAGACTGGTAGCGCGGCTCTGACGATATGGTTTAAATCTACGATCGCCAACTTGTTCTTCAACATAATTTATCTCCGTGATGGTTGGCAACGATTTGGGATTTCGACTAATTCTCCCGCATCTAAGTGCGATTGAACGCTTCGCGGAAGCTGATATTGAGTGCCATTTCTGGCTGATTCAAGGGGCAGTAAAAGGGTCAGGTCTGACATTCGGGCACGAGTTCAGCCCCAACACATGCTAACTGTCGAGGTTGTATCTAAATGTCAGACCTGACCTCCGCTGTGATCAGTCCGCAATTTGGTAACTTCAGCGAGTTGCCATAAAGATGTCCACCTGAAAGGCACGTGGTTCATAGCTCACTTCAACTTGCCCCCACTTGAAATGCCACATACGCTGTCTATTTTTCTTATTATCAGGTGGACGTCCGATTTTCTGTTCTACGAAATTCGATAGTAGACGATATTCGTCCTTTACGGACTTTTCACTTACGTCATCCCACCCTTTCATGGAGCTGTCTAGCCACTGCAATCGAAGCCACTCAATCCTTGTCTCTCGTAACCTAATAAAAACGCCGAACCTCATACCATCCGTCACAGCTTCTACGTAGTAGTAAGTTCTGCCCCCGCCAGTTTCTCGCTTTTCAATTAAACCTTCTTTGGTGAGCGCATTTAAGTCTTCGTCATCAGAGGAGGCGAGAATATTTTTTGTACCGAGACTGATTTTTCCTTCGAGAAAGTTAATCATGGATTTGTTAACTCCATTATTGGGCCTTTTTCCATGCTCATACGATCTCTTGCAGTAATGTAATATTGCGTTCCGCCGCCTGCTCCATAGTCGTTATTGGCAAGGGCATAAGCTTTCCCAACACAAAGGTCTTCTTTTAGTGTAAATGCCTGGACCTTTTGCCTTGCACCGAATTTGAAGTTGTCAGAATTTCCAGAGTGTCCGACTTGTGTCGCCTCATGATATGCCCTGATTGAACCTTTTGATGCAGCAAGAGTGGACTCGTCAGCAAAGAAGCCGCCCGGCTTCGTTCCGTAAGGGTACAGTGTATACACAGTAGTTCCTTTAGGTAATGTCACGTTTGACCAGCGGTCTTTATTAGGGTACGCGCGCGAGCTCTGGAATCCTGCTGCACCACGCGCCGGATTTTTCTTGCCCCGACATGGCGTCCCCGTACATATAGGGCAAGATATTTTCGTTTTCTTTGATCGCAGACCCAAAGGGTCTATCCAGCTCGTCGGATTTGGTGCGTACTGATAAGCGTTCATCCCACCGAGCAGGCCAATAGGATCAGCCGTTATGTAACGTGCGCCTTCCGGGTCGTAGTACCGATACCGGTTGTAATGCAGTCCCGTTTCTTCATCGAAGTACTGTCCCTGAAACCGGATTGGATTCCATATTCCAGCCGTGCGCGCCGCTTCGCTGATCGCCTCCTTCGCTTGCCCCCACGCTTTGTACTGCGCCGACCACACAACCTTACCATCATGGTCGGTTAACTCCTGTGGCGTACCAAGATGATCGCATTGATAGAATGCGATCTCCTCCTTACCGAACGGCTCGGCTTCTTGCTCGAACTCGCCGTTCCATAGCGGATCGAGCGCGATGTCATACTTGCCGTCGTTGCCCGCCATCAGCGTCTTGACATCGGTCGTGGGCGCCAGTCGAAGCATTCGGTTCCGGGTAGCCTGCATCAGCGGCACGAAGCTATCGCGCTCGTACACGTAGTGCACTGTCCGTTCCCCCGCCGCATAGCCCTGGTGCACGCTGCTTTCCAACGCCAGCGTGTCGCCATCCCAGCCGTACATGGTCCGGGTCGTCTCCCGGAAAGCAGCGCCATCCATCGCCCCGCTGCGTTTGACGATGCGCCGCCCCAGTGGATCGTAGGCATAGGTGGTAACGCCATGCCAGGTCGTGGCGCGGATCATCCGATTGAACGCATCCCATTCATACCCGGACCGCAGGCCGTCCTGGGTTCGTTCCACGACGTTGCCGCGTTCGTCGTAGCGGTAGCGCACGCCGGCATATTCCTTGAGCAGGTTGTCCAGTAGTTTCGGCAGTGGGACACGGCGGCTAATGGGCTCCTGCTGCGCAGTATCGGGTGCCTGGATGTTCCCGGCCGGATCGAACGCGAAGGTTTCACGACCCAGTGCGCTGTTTGCCGCCAGCAGGCGTCCAACCGGGTCGTAGCGGTATTCGATGCGGCCGCGCCGGTTGTCTTCGAGGCTGATCAGTTGGCCGGCCGGGTCGTAGCGGTAGCGCCGCAGGATTGCGGCTTGCATGCCGACCTGGACCTCGGGACGGTAAGTGTCGGCGTAAGCGTAGCGGTCCTTCCGGCCGATCTGCGCGATGGCGCCGAGCTGCTGTTCGATCAGACGCCCGGCCGGGTCGTATTTCATCGTTTGCAGCAGGCCGTTGGCCTGCGTGCGGCCGGTTTCCTGATACAGCGTGTCGCGCTCGAATGATACAAGGTCCTGCCCATCGAGCAGCAGGCCATGCACATGGCCTGCACCGTAGGTCAGCCAATCGATGCGGTGGCCGTCGGGCCGGGTAGTGCCGATGCGCTGATTGAGTTCGTCATGGTGGTGGCGCCAGACGGCAGTGCGCTTGTCGGGATGGAACGGGCCATGGTAGTGCTGGTGTTCGCGCACCAGGTTGCCGGCGTCGTCGTAGAACCATTGCAATCTGGCGTGCTCGTTTTTCGCTTCGGCCAGCTGGCCGTTGGCGTTATAGGCGAAGGTCTCGACTTGTTCTGCCTGGCCAGGCGCGGCGGCCCGGCGTTGCACGAGTCGACCCATGGGGTCGAAGTCGAGCCGCGTGGTCACGCCGGCTTCGACGGTTTCCGCCAGTACACCACTGGCTTCATCGTAGCGGTACCCGGTGGTCTTGCCGTCGAAGCCCTGTTCCTGCAGCAGGCGCCCGACGGGATCGTATTGGAAGCGGTAGACACTGTCGTTTTCGTTTTCCAGTGCGGTCAAGCGACCGAGCGCGTCCCACCTGTATTGCAGGCTGTGTCCCAGCGCGTCGATGCGCTTGGCGATTAGACCGCCTGCGGTGTAGCGGTAGGCGGTGACGCGTTGCAGTGCGTCGATATGCGCCAGCAGCCGGCCTTCGGCGTCGTGGCGCAGTTGCTCCTGGCTGCCGTCGGGATGGATGACAGCTTCGAGCTGGCCGGGATGATTGCCTCTGTCGGCGCCTTCGCTGTGCGCTAGAGTCAGCGTTTCGCTACTTACCGGCGTGTAGCGGTAGCGGGTCACATTGCCGGCGGCGTCGACGCGCTTGACCAAGCGCTTGCGGTCGTCGTATTCCCATTGGCTGCTGTGGCCAGAACAGTCGGTGTAGCCGGCGAGCTGGCCATCCGGGGAGTAGACGAGTTTCGTGACGCCGCCTTTGGCATCGATGACTTCGACGGACCTGCCGGCCTTGTCGTACGCGTATTGGGTCTTGTTACCGCGCGGGTCGGTTTCCTCGACCAAGTGGCCTTGGGCGTTGTATTCGCGCCTCCAAATGCCGCCTTCGGCATCGCGGATGCCGGTGACGCGGTGTTGGGCGTCATACTCGAAGTGGACCTGGCTGCCATCGGCGCGGGTGTGGGTGAGCAGGTTGCCGTGGTCGTCGTAACGGTAATGCTCGCTGCTACCATCGGTGCGGATATGGCGGACGACGTTCTTGGCGTCGTCGCGGAACAGCCATTCCTCGAGTCCGTCCGGATACACAACACGGTAGGTATAGCCGGCGATGTCGTAGTAGTAGCGCGTCTCGTGGCCGAGTGCATCAAGGACATAGGTCAGGCGGATATTCTTGTCCCACTCGAGCCGGGTGTCGTCGCTGCCGTCGTCCGCCCACTCGCGGATCGCCCTGGCATGAAGCCCGCTGTCGATGCTGGTGTCGTAGGCGAGGTTCATGCCACGCCCGGTGCGGTCGGTGTAACGTGTGATGAGGTGGCGGTCGTACTGGTACTGCCAGGCGGCGCCGTTTTCGTCCTGGGCGCGGATCAGGTCGCCGTGGTTGTCGTAGTCGTACGCCGCAAGCTGGCGCACCAGCTTGCCGTCCCGGATTTCCCACAACGCGCGGATGTGGCCGGTATCAAGGTCGACCCGGGCGCCAACATGGGCGACGATGGTCTCGCCTTGCTTGCTGATGATGTCACTGAGCACCTCCTCGCCGGCATAGGGGCCATTGGCGACGACATGGTCGTAGCGCAGGCCGAGGGCGGCGCCGTCGCGGGCATGCAGCGCGATCAGCCGGAAATGCTCCTTGCCCAGGTCGGCTATCTTGGCGCGCACGGTGTCGACCAGCTCGTAGGTTTCGCGCCACGGGCTGGGTTCTCCATCGGGCAGCGGCTTGCCGAAGTCGAGCGTGAGCAGGGTGGGACTCATGCGGGTGAGCGTGATGTGCTCGACCGGGTCGTAGTGCCGCTGGCCGATGCCAAGGTACGGGTAGCGGTGGCTGCGGCCGTCGGCGGCGTGATAGAGCAGGGCGGCGGGCTTGCCTTTGCCTACAACGTCGATCCGGGTGCTGTAGGGGGTAAGCCAGCGCGCGCCGAGGTTGCCGCGGTCATAGGCGATCAGCTGGCTACGATAGGTGCGGCTCCATTCGATCGGGAGCGGCGCATCCAATACAAAGTCGGTGTGGGTGAAGGTTTCGGCGCCGGTGGCAAAGCTGATCGACTTCGCGGTGCCGCCTTTTGCGGGGCACAGCTTGCAGGCATTGGCGTCGCCCGTGGCCCGGCCTTGCTTGCTGCTGGCGCCCAGCTCGTGGTCGGGCTTGGTCTTCCTGTGGTCTGCGCCCTTGCTCGAGGGGACCAGCGCCGGGTAGCGCCGCTTGTGTTTGGTGACTGCCTCGCGCAGCCGCATCAGGATCCAGCGGATGCTCATCTTCGCGTTTTCGTCGGCCAGGGCGCCAAGCTTGCCGCGAAACGCCGGCTTGAAGTCGGTCAGGTTGTCGATGATGCCCGTCACGCCCGCTACTGCGCTCTGCGGCAGGTGGCTGGCTGCCATGGCGACAACGTAGTTCGCGCTCATCTTGTACTGCCGGCCGAGGGCGCCAAGCATGCGGCGCCAACTGCTTTGCGCCTTTGGGTCGTGCAGCTTGTTTTCCACTTCCGCCGGGGTGGCCACGTCGAACAGCGGTTCCTTGCCGATGCAGCGATTGAGTATCTTGGTCAAGTCGTCGGCGATGCCGTCGGCAGTATTGGCGCAATCGTCCAGGATACCGGGCAGCTTGCCCATCGCGCTGTCGACAAAGGTGTCGATTTCTCCGGCCAGCCTGGCGTTCAGGTGCACGACCAGCACCTCGACCAGCGCAGCGCCGAGATCCTTGGCGCCCAAGGCCAGCTTTTGCCTGACCAGGTGCAGTGCAGGCCGCAGGCTCATGCGCGCCGCGTTGCCAGCTCCCGGGGCCACGCCGATCAGGTTGATGCCAAGGCTCACCCATTGCAAGAAATCGATGTCCTTTTCCTTCTTGGCGAGGTACTTCTGGATGATCGCCACGATATCCATGATGGCGTCGATCAGCGCCATGATGTTGCCGATCACCGGCAGGCTGCCGGCCACCGTGCTCAGGCGCTCCAGCGTGACATAGTCGCCGCTGATCTTGCGCAGCCACTTGTCGAAGGCGGCAGCGCCGGCGCCGACGTCCTGCTGGCTGATGGTGTTGAGCGGGGCAACTGCGACTTCGGGCGCACGTTCGGCGGACTTGGACGGGGCCTGCGTGGTCTCGGTCATGGTGGCTTTTATAGGACGGATTGTTTCGGGATCGCGGGTGGTGCTTCGGCGCCGTAGGTATGCAGGGCCGTTGCGCTTCCCGCGAATTTGCCCACAGCATTGGCCATGCCCGCCTGTCCGACCGACGCCAGCAATGCTTGCGCGCCGCCTTTGGGCAGCGACTGCACCGCGCTTGCCGCCTGTTCCGCGGCCTGCGCAATGGCGCCGACCTTGTCGGCTGCACCTTTGAGTGCGCCTGCCGCCGCCCCGGCGCCAGCCTCGGGCAGCGCCACGGCCGGCCATTCGGTTCCCTGGCCGAAGTAGCTGCCTTCATCCCACGGGTCGCGCGGGTCCTTGCCATAGCTGACCGTGGCCATGCCCATCGGCAGGCCGGCCACGCTGGCAAAGCCGTCGCCATCGAGCGTTCCCTGGTGAACGCCCCCTTCGGCGTCGACGATGGTGTAGTCGCCTCCCTGGATGCCTTGCTTCTTGCCGCCTTCCTGATTCACATAGTGGTGATACAGGTCGAGCTGCCCCGGCGCCAGTTGCACGGTCTGCGGCAAGGTCGGCGTGCCTTCGCTCTTGCCGGGAACGAAGCTGTGTTGGGCCGCGTGCTGGCGCCAGTTACCGCTGGTGCCATGGACGATCCCCGATGCGTTCCAGCGGCTGAAGCTGGTGCCGCCGTTGATCACCACTTCTTCCTTTGCCGTGATCGTGATCCGGTTGGCGGTATGGGTGATGTTGAGCTTGGCCAGGATGTTGACGCTGTCCTTCAAGGCAGTGATGTCAATGTCGGCGCCGGCCGCCACCAGCTTCATGCCGGCCTTGTAGGCAAACATGCGCACCGCTTCCTTGACGCTCACGAGCAAGCTCTTGCCCGCGCTCACGCTGGCATGGCCGCCGCTGGTCAGGGCGGTGTGCTCCACGCTCATCAGGTGGGTGGAACCCTGCGAGCTGGTTTCGATGCCGGCAGGGCTGGCCAGAAGCAGGTGCGGAGCCTGGAACTCCGGGAATTCGCCTTGGCTAGGCGTGCCGCCCTGACCTTTGATGGCGTCGACCTGCGCCTGCAGCGCGGCGACGACCTGGTCCTGGTCGCCCGGCTGGTGCGCCTGCGCCTGTTGCGCGGTTTGCGACAAGCTGTCGTGCAATTCCTGGCCTTGCGCCATACGCGCCAGCGTCTCGGCCATGTCGGTGATGTGCGCGCGGGCGTTCGGCCGACCTTCGGTGCTGAGCAGCAGGCCGCGCTGCGCCCGCACCGCACCAATGCCGTCGGTGCGCAGCTCGAAACCCTGGCCGCGCGCATCCTTGCGTCCGGCGTTGTCGTCGATGCGGTTGATATGGCCGAGGCTGAGCTGGCTGGCCAGATGGTCGCTCTTGAGCTGCGCCTGGATTTTCCCCTGTGTATCATCCAGTACCAGATGGTTGCTGCGTCCGCCGGGTGTGTTGCCGCCCTCGGCGGTCAGTTCCCGGCTTCTGAGCCCCATCAGCGCCTGCTGTTCGGGCAGCTTCCACGGCGGCATATAGCGCTGGTTGTACATGGAGCCGGTCACGATCGGATGGTCGGGATTGCCATCAAGCCACTGCACGATCACTTCCGATCCAACCCGCGGATGACTGCTCAACCCTTTCTCGCCGCCGGCCCAGTTGCTGCTTACCCGTACCCAGCAGCTACCACTTTCGTCGCGGTCCCAGTGAAACTTGACCTGGATGCGTCCGTACTGGTCCACGTTCAGGCTGCCCTGACCCTGCGGACCGACCACGGTAGCGGTCTGCAGGGCCAGCAGCCTGGTGTCGGTACTGTTGAAGCCGCGTCCGGGACGCCAGGGCAAGGCCTTGCTCTGGCAGATCAGGCGGTTCTTGTACTCCGCCACCGCGTCCTTGCCTTGCAGGTAGTTGTTGCTGGCCTGGTGGTGCACTTCCAGGACCAGGAATTCGCTGGCCTCGCTTTCACTGAAATGGTCGAGCAGCTTGAACCATCTGCCCGCTGCGACCCGCCGATTATTCCCTTGTGCTTCGACCGTCTTGCCGCGGGCTTCGATTTCTTCCATGCGCAGCCGTGCGAGCTGGTCGGCGCCGGGCTGGTGCTTGAAGCCGTAATGACCTTCATAGCTGTGGACCTCCAACCGCGGTATATCTCCCTGTTCGTCGACGGTGACGATGTCCGCATGGACCGGACGTGGATTCTTGAAGTCGAAGCCGCTCACTGCCGCTTTCCCGGACGCCCACTGGCGCAGCGGGCTCCAATCGCCGATCGCGTCTTCTTCGGCGGAGCCGCCTGCGCGCTGGAAGCGAATGCCTGGCGATGCGCCGTCGATCGGCGCTGCGTTGCGCGTGTCGTCGCAGACCTTCAGCACATGACCTTCGTTGGCGTGCTCGTACCAATAGCTGTAGCCGGCCGCCTCCCAGTGCCGGCACAGGTAATTGTGGTCGGTCTCGTCCCACTGCGTGGACATCGTGCGCTGCGGCTGTTCGCCGGCGACCGTCCACTCCCACACAGGCAGGCTGCCGTAGCCGGCGAAGATCGTCTCGGCCTGTTGGCTCAGGCTTTGTGCATGGAATAAGCGGTTATTCCGGCGCAGGCGCGCGTATGCCAACCATGGCACCAGCACGGCTTCATAGAAAGCCAGGCCGCCATCCGTCTTGACCAGCTTGAACGAAGCGACATAACCGGTGAATGGGCGCAGGCTGCCGTCGTGCTGCACCAGCGAGATGCACAGCAGCTTGCCATGCATCGCCTCGAGTTCGATGCAGGCATCGTCGCTCAGTAGTTCAACTCTGAACTCGAAGTCGCGCGACAGGTATTCCGCGCCTTCGAACTGGTTCACCATCAGCCTGACCGGCGGCCTGTCGTTCCGCGGGAACGCCAGGCGTAACAGGCGGGTGCTTTGGTGGGATTCCAGCAGCGATTGCAGGGCAGTCATCGTAGGTGCGCATCGGTTAATCTGGTCACAGTCCGTTGACTGTAGTAATTAATCGAGAGCGACCAATGACAAAACGCAATTTATCGCAAAGTCGTGCCTTGCGGCGAAGCGGATGGGCTACCATGCGTCGCAAGTACGGCACAGTAGGTAAAAGAGGGAGGAGACGCGGAAAAAACAAAAAAGGCGTCACGATCACTCGCAACGCCTTCTTTGCTACAACATATTCTGGTAGGCCGTGCGTGGCTCGAACACGCGACCAACGGATTAAAAGTCCGCTGCTCTACCAACTGAGCTAACGACCCGAAGAAGCAAGATTATAGGGCCAGGTCATGAATCTGTCAATTGCCGAGCCCGATCAAACCGCGCTTGAAGCCCGCTGCTTACTTCAGCGACGCCAGCCGATCCCGCGCCGTCTGCGCCGCGCTCGAGTCCGGATACTTGGACACCAGCGTCTGCAGCGACTTCTTCGCGTTCTTGTTGTCCTTCAGCAGGGCGTAGCTGCTGGCGATGTTCAGCATGGCGTCCGGCACCTTGGCGCTGTCGGCGTAGGTGGTGGTCACGACCTGCTGGGCCGCGATGGCCTTCTTGTAGTCGCCCAGTGCGTAATAGGTGTTGCCCAGCCAGTACTGCGCGTTCGACGCATACGCCGATTGCGGATACTGCTTGACGAATTCCTGCAGCGCGACCGAGGCCCCCTTGTAATCGCCCGACTGGAACAGCGCGGTGGCGGCCTCGTAGGCGGTTTTCTCGGTCGGCATCACTTCGGCGGTCTGGCCGTCGATGACTTCCTGGCGCGGCTCGAAGCGTTTCATGCGCGCGTCGAGGTCGGCGTACAGCTGCTTCTGGCTTTCCTGGGCCTTCGACAATTCGTTCTGCAGCACTTCGATCTGGCCGCGCAGGCGGGCGATCTCGCGCATGGTCTGCTCGTGCTGGTTCAGCATCTCGATCTGGACCGTCTTGTCCGACTTGCCGTCGATGCGCGCGGTCAGGTCGCGCGTGATGTTGTCGACCTTGGTGCGCAGGTCCAGGATGGCCTTGCGCGCTTCGTCGTCATCGAACGGGCCGGCCGCGGCATGCAGCGGCATCCACAGGGCCAGGACGAGGCAGGCGAGGCGGGACGGAGACAGTTTGATCATAAGCGTTGCTCTTTCTAAACCGGTTGCTGAGATAAAACGGGGCGGGTAGCAGTCTGCACTGCGTCCCGCCCCCTGTCAATCAACGCTGATCGGCCCGATCAGCCGGATTGATTACTGATAAACGATGTCAGCGCGGCGGTTTTCAGCCCAGGCTTCTTCGTTGCTGCCGGTTGCTTTTGGCTTCTCTTCGCCCAGCGAGACGGCTTCCATCTGGCCTTCCGACACGCCCAGCGACGCCATCGAGCGACGGACGGCTTCGGCACGCTTCTGGCCCAGGGCCAGGTTGTACTCGGTGCCGCCGCGTTCGTCGGTGTTGCCCTGGATCAGGACTTTACGCGAGGTGTTCTTGGTCAGGTAGCCCGAGTGGTTCTGCACCACTGGCTGGCCGTCGGCGCGGACCACGAAGCTGTCGTAGTCGAAGTAGACGCTACGGTTGGCCAGGACGCCTTTTGGATCGTTCAGTGGATCGACGGTGCCGGTTTCCACTGGACGGATGTCACGGCTGTCAGCCACTGGTGCTGCTGGCTCTGGCGACTTTTCAACGACTGGAGTTTCTTCCAGTTTGGTTGGCGACGAGCAAGCGGCCAGCAGGGCGGCAGCGGAAGCGATGAAAGCGAGACTCTTGAAGTTGCGCATGGATTTTCTCCTGTTCTGGTTAAGGTTTTACTTCTTACTTCATGAAAGGACCCCAGCTGGGCTCCCGAATGTTTCCCGCTTTGGTCGTCAAGCGTTGCTTGACCCGTCCATCCACTGACACCACTGCAAGCGAGACGCGCCCGCCGCCCTTGGTTGCATACATGATGTACTTGCCGTTAGGCGAAAAACTCGGTTCGGTGGCCCCATCGGCCAGGCGAAGTTCCCGGCCGCTTGCCAGGTCCATCGCATATAAGGAGAAAGCGCCGCCGCGCTGCGAAATCCAGGCCAGCGTCTTGCCGTCCGACGAGACGCGTGGGCTGATATTGTAATTGCCATTGAAGGTCACACGGGTCGCATTGCCGCCCGAGACGCTCATCTTGTAGATCTGAGGACCGCCGCTGCGGTCGCTCGTGAAGTAAATGGTCTGGCCGTCGGCCGAGAATTGCGGCTCGGTGTCGATTGCCGGATTGTTGGTCAGGCGGCGATGGCCGCTGCCGCTCGAATTGACGGTATAGATTTCCGTATTGCCGTCCTGCGACAGGGCGACGGCCAGGGTGGAGCCGTCCGGCGACCATGCAGGCGCGGAGTTGTTGCCTTTTTGGTTCGAAACAACGTTGCGGCGACCGGTCATCAGGTCTTGCAGATAGACCACCGGCTTGCGGTTCTCCATCGAAACGTAGGCGACCTTCATGCCGTCCGGCGACCAGGCCGGCGAGATGATCGGTTCCTTGCCCTGGGTGGCGATGATCTCGTTCTCGCCGTCGGCGTCGGCCACGGCCAGCGCGAAGCGGTTGGCTGCGCGGTCTTCCTTCACATAGGCGATGCGGGTCGAGAAGATGCCGCGCACGCCGGTCAGCTTTTCATAGACGTCGTCGGCGATGCGGTGCGCCTGCAGGCGGGTGTAGCGGGGCTGGACTTCGCCGCCCAGCTGCGAGATTTCGCCGCCCTTGACGGTGTCGAGCAGCTTGTAGCGGATCGCGAAGCGGCCGTCCGGCTGGCGTGCCACGCTGCCGACCACCAGCGCGTCGGCGCCGCTGGCCTTGAAGGCGCCCAGGTTCACCTGGCCGGCGTCGGCGTCGCTGATCACCTGGCCGGCGTCGATGACCTTGAACACGCCGCTGCGCTCGAGGTCGGCGCGGATGACGGCCGAGACTTTATCCGGCGCGACGGATTCGTCCGCGAAGGCGGCGATGGCCACCGGAATCTGGTTGCTGCCGACGCCGGCGATTTCGATCTGGATCTGCGCATTGGCTGTTGTCCCGATTGCGAGGGAAACGCTGAACAGCAAAATGTGAATTTTTTTCATGGTGTCTCTAGTAAAACTGGTTCGAACCGAATCAATCGTAATCTTTCATCGAGAAATTCACGTCAAGCGTACGCTCCACGGTCCCGTCCTTCTTCTTGGGAAGCGGAGATGCTTTCTTGATACCATTTTCCACTGCCCTGTCAAATTCTGGCACACCGCTGCTTTTCACAAGGCGCACCGACATGATTTCGCCGGTTGGCAACTGCTCCACCCGGAACGTAGCGCGCGGATTGCCGGCCACGTCGGTATTGCCCGGATAGGCGGTCGCGCTCTTGATCGCCGCCGTGATCGCGGCGATATAACCGCCATCGCTGCGCGGGCCGGTCGATTTCGCGGCGGTGCCGGTGCTGCCCATGGCGCCGGCCATGCGCTGCAGTTCTTCCTTGCGCAACTTGTCGAGTCGAGCGTCTTCCGCTTTGGCGGCAGCCTCGGCCTTTTTCTTCTTCTCGGCAGCGGCAGCGTCCGCTTTTTTCTTCTCCGCGAGCTCTTTCTTCTTGCGTTCGGCTTCCTCGAGTTTCTTCTTCTCGGCTTCGTCGCGCTTCTTCTGTTCCGCTTCCTCGCGCTTCTTCTGCTCGGCTTCTTCGCGCTTGCGCTCCTCGGCTTCCTTGCGCTTCTTCTCTTCGGCGGCAGCCTTCTTCGCTTCTTCTTCCTTGCGTTTCTTTTCTTCGCGCAGCGCGATCTCGGGATCGGGCGTCGGCGCAGGGCGCTCCACCGCCGGCTCCGGTGGAGTAGGTGGCGGCGGTTCCGGCGCGGGCTCGGGTTCCGGTTCGGGTTCTGGTTCCGGCGCGGGCTCGGGCGGCAATTCGGGCGCCGCGGCGGTCTGCGCCGACATGTCCCACACCTCGGCCTCGACCGAGACCGGATTGACCTTCTGCCAGCTCACGCCGATCGCCAGGAAGGCCAGCAACGCCGCGTGCACCGCCACCGCCAGCAGGAACGATGGCAGCGGTTTCGGTTCAGGCGGCACGTGGTAGGGCGTGCCGTGGTTGGCGGACTTCGGTGCGGTCATGGCGTCGGCGTCACTGGGTGGCCAGGCCGACCCGGTTGATGCCCATCTTCTTGGCTTCCGAAATCAGCTGGATCACGTCGTCGTACTTGCTGTCGCGGTCGCCCGCGATCAGGACCGGAAAGTCCGGATTCTCGTCGTGCAATGCCTGCAGGCGCTGCAGCAGGGCGGAGCGGTCGGCCACTTCGTCCTGGGCGACTTTTACTTTTCCGTGCACGCCGATCGAGAGCTTGTTGCCCGGCTCGATGGAGATCTGGATATACGTGTCCGGCGGCAGCGCGGATTTCTCGGCGCGTGGCAAATTGACAACACTAGGCGCCTCATTCGCAGGCACCGCCATGAAAATGATGAGCAGCACCAGCATCACGTCGATATACGGCACGACGTTGATCTCGGACTTGAATTTGCGGCGACGTCCGCCGCGCATGCTGCTGGAAAATGCCATCCCGATGCTCTCCCGGTTCTCGTGGGCGGATCAGCGCGACTGGCGCTGGAGGATGTTCGAGAATTCTTCGACGAAGCTCTCGAAGCGGTTCGCCAGGCGGTCGATGTCGTGGGTGAAGTGGTTGTACGCGACCACGGCAGGGATTGCGGCGAACAGGCCGATCGCGGTCGCGATCAGCGCTTCGGCGATGCCGGGAGCGACCACCGCCAGGGTGGCTTGCTCGACGCTGGCCAGGCCGCGGAACGAGTTCATGATGCCCCACACGGTGCCCAGCAGGCCGATGTACGGCGAGACCGAACCGACCGACGCCAGGAAGTTCAGGTGGGTGTCGAGTGAATCGAGTTCGCGCTGGAACGAGGCGCGCATGGCGCGGCGGGCGCCGTCGAGCACCGAGTTCATGTCCAGGGCTTCGCGCGAAGCCTGCTTGCCCTTGATGAACTCGCCCATGCCGGCCTCGAAGATGCGGGCCAGGGGGCCGCTCTGGTCGCGCTGGCTGCTGGCGCTCTGGTGCAGGGTGTGCAGGTTGCCGCCGGCCCAGAAGCTGCGCTCGAACTGCTCGGTCTGCGCGCGCGCGGCGCGGATCGCGAACACCTTGCGGAAGATATAAGTCCAGCTCACGATCGACAGCAGCAAGAGCAAGGCCATGATCAGCTGCACCAGCACGTGGGCATTGGCGATCAGGGATACAAACGAGAGGTCGTGGGTTGCGGTCATGGCTTAACTTATATGATTTTTCAGGCGGCACGCATTTTAGCAGCCACGTCGTCGGGCAGGGAACGGGGACGCGTGGTTCGTACGTCAACGCAGCCGATCTTCACGTTGGCCGAATTGAGCAGCACCTCGCCGCACCATGCTTCCTGGAGAAACTGAACCGAGGCGCCGCCCACTTTCGTCACGCTGGTGCGGATGCTCAGTTCATCGTCGAGACGGGCGGCGAAGCGGTAATCGAGGGTCATGCTCCTGACGACGAAGGCCGTATGCTCGGCGTCGATCAGCGTTTGTTGTTCGATGCCGAGCGCGCGCAGGAACTCGGTACGGCCGCGCTCGAAGAACTTCAGGTAGTTGGCATGATAGACAATGCCTCCGGCGTCGGTATCCTCGTAATAAACCCTGACTGGCCAGTTATACACTGAAGGCATTCTTTGTTGCCGAATTAATGAAAACGGGAAATATTTTACGCGACTTTCCACTTTAATATGTACGCTGACGTACGTTGAAAGCGGAAAAGTTTTGCGGTCTGATAGCACGGGGGCGTGCTTTTGAGCAGTAGTAGACTTGAAACGTGGTTAAAAGACCAATCACTGTAACACTTTCTCACAAATGATAGGTGCGTGATTGGTCTTGCTGGGCAGGGTGGTGAATGCGTAGGGTTGGCAGCGGCGCCGCCGACCCTACCGAGATCGCGGGCCTTTTCAGCCGCGGCGCACGTTGAATGGCGAGAATCCCTGGCAGGTCGGCATCAGCTCGATGCTGTTGACGTTGACGTGCGGCGGCAGCGTCGCGATCCAGAAAGCGGTGTCGGCGATGTCCTTCGCGGTCAGCGGTTGCGTGCCCTCGTAGACTTTGGCCGCGGCCGCGTCGTCGCCCTTGAAGCGCACGTTCGAGAATTCGGTGCCGCCGCACAGGCCTGGCGCGATATTGGTGGCGCGCACACCGGTGCCGACCAGGTCGGCGCGCAGGTTCAGCGTGAACTGCTCGACGAAGGCTTTGGTTGCGCCATACACATTGCCACCCGGGTAAGGGTAGTGGCCGGCCACCGAGCCGATATTGATCACCAGGCCGCTGCCGCGCGCCACCATGTCCGGCAGCACGGCGCGGGTCATGGTCACCAGGCCCTGGCAGTTGGTGGCGATCATGGTTTCCCAGTCTTCCAGCGGCACTTGGTGGGCCGGCGCCGTGTTCAGCGCCAGGCCGGCATTGTTCACCAGCACGTCGATCGGTTTCCATTCCGGCGGCAGGCCGGACAGGGCGGCCTCGATCGAGGCGCGGCTGGTGACGTCGAGCGTCACGGCCAGGGCATTGGCGCCCAGTTCGCGCGCCAGGTCGGCGATGCGGTCGGTGCGGCGCGCGGCCAGGACGACGCGGTGGCCGTGGGAGACAAAGGTGCGCGCCATTTCGGCGCCGAAGCCGGCCGATGCGCCGGTGATGAAGACGATCATGATGGGTCCTTGGATGGCAACAGGATGACAGGCGAGAAAGGCGAGGCGCGCTGCCGAACCGTAAAATTGTAGCCGAAACGACCACGGGTCCGCTGGGCGCCGTGCATTCCCGGCCGGCACAGCGGTTTCCTTGCCCTACGATGGGGAGTTCAGTACAATTTGGAGTCCTTACGTCTCACGTAACTGGCGAAACACCGCGTGCGCGCACCATTCGGATGCGCGGCGCGGCAAAGGTGGGCACCCACCGGGGAACGTGAGACGCCATACGCCGTTCGCCTGGGCAGCCATCAACCGGTACGCGTTCGATCGCGGCTGCCTGCGCCCGTGCCTACGGCCCGCCCCGGCTCCCGCCTGTCAATGCCACCAGTTGCCTGGATTACTATCGATTGGAGTTTTACATGTTTGCCAAAGACCATACGCTCGCCAATATCGACCCGGAACTGTGGGATGCAATTCAAAAAGAAAACGCTCGCCAGCAAGACCACATCGAGCTGATCGCCTCCGAGAACTACACCTCGCCGGCCGTGATGGAAGCGCAGGGCTCGCAGCTGACCAACAAGTATGCCGAAGGCTATCCGGGCAAGCGCTACTACGGCGGTTGCGAATATGTCGACGTCGCCGAGCAGCTGGCGATCGACCGCCTCAAGGAGTTGTTCGGCGCCGAAGCCGCCAACGTCCAGCCGAACTCGGGTTCGCAGGCCAACCAGGGCGTGTTCTTCGCCATGCTCAAGCCGGGCGACACCATCATGGGCATGTCGCTGGCCGAAGGCGGCCACCTGACCCATGGCATGGCGCTGAACATGTCGGGCAAATGGTTCAACGTCGTCTCGTACGGCCTGACCCCTGAAGAAGACATCGACTACGAAGCGCTCGAGAAGCAGGCGCACGAGCACAAGCCGAAGATGATCATCGCCGGCGCGTCGGCATTCGCCCTGCGCATCGATTTCGAGCGCATCGCCAAGGTGGCCAAGGACGTCGGCGCCTACTTCATGGTCGACATGGCGCACTACGCCGGCCTGATTGCCGCCGGTGAATACCCGAACCCGGTGCCGCACGCCGACTTCGTCACCTCGACCACCCACAAATCGCTGCGCGGTCCGCGCGGCGGCATCATCCTGATGAAGGCCGAGCACGAGAAGGCCATCAACTCGGCGATCTTCCCGGGCATCCAGGGCGGTCCGCTGATGCACGTGATCGCCGGCAAGGCCGTCGCGTTCAAGGAAGCGCTGTCGCCGGAGTTCAAGGAATACCAGAAACAGGTCGTCAAGAACGCGAAAGCACTTGCTGAGACGCTTATTGCACGCGGCCTGCGCATCGTGTCGGGCCGTACCGAATCGCACGTGATGCTGGTCGACCTGCGCGCCAAGGGCCTCACCGGCAAGGAAGCGGAAGCCATCCTGGGCCAGGCTCACATGACCTGCAACAAGAACGGCATCCCGAACGACCCGCAGAAGCCGTTCGTCACCTCGGGCATCCGCCTGGGCAGCCCGGCCTTCACCACCCGCGGCTTCAAGGAAGAAGACGCGGTCACCGTGGGCAACCTGATCGCCGACGTGCTGGACAACCCGCACGACGCCGCGACCATCGAGCGCGTGAAGGGCGAAGTCAAGAAGCTGACCGACAAGTACCCGGTGTACGCCCGATAAGCCCTCGCTGACCATCGCGATGTACGGGCCGGTTCGCCGGCCCGCTCAGTATCCATGTAGTACCTGCAGCCCCGGCGCCATGAAATGTCCCTTTTGCCAGCATGAAGAAACACAAGTCCTCGATACCCGCGTATCCGAGGAAGGGGACGCCATCCGGCGCCGGCGCCGCTGCGGCAAGTGCGACAAGCGCTTCACCACCTATGAGCGCATCGAGCTGTCGATGCCGATCATCGTCAAGAAGAACGGCAGCCGCACCGAGTTCGCGTCAAACAAGCTGCGCGGCAGCCTGATGCTGGCATTGCGCAAGCGTCCGGTGGCGGCCGAGGCGATCGACCGCGCCGTCGCGTCGATCGAGGAAAAGCTGCTCACCAGCGGCCGGCGCGAAGTCGAGAGCGTGTACGTCGGCGAACTCGTGATGGAAGAGCTCAAGCGGCTCGACAAGATCGCCTATATCCGCTTCGCTTCCGTCTACAAGAATTTCGAGGACCTGGATTCCTTCCAGGCGGCGCTGGCCGAAGTCGGGCATCAGCGCAAGCTCGACAACTGACGTCGTTTCCAAGTTCCGTTTATTGCCGGACGCATGCTTGCGTCGACGCATGGGCGCTTGAACCCTGCCTGATAACGTCTCTGCTCACACATCGTTAGCGGAGGATGTCATGCAGGTGCGTCTCCCCGGTAGCCCGGGCGGTTTCACCATGATCGAAGTCCTGGTGGCCTTGTTCGTGCTCGCGGTCGGCGTGGTCGGCGCCAGCGCGGCGCAGCTGGCCGCGCAGCGCACGCGCCAGCAGGCCGCACTGACCTCCGAAGCGGCGCTGCTGGCCACGTCACTGGCCGCGCGCATGCAGGCCAACGCCCAGGTGGCGAGCCTGCCGGACGGCGCCAATCCCTATGTTCCGCTCGATTACAAGGCGCTCGGCGCCGGCCCGCCGGCGGGCGGCGCCCCGTGCTTCGGCGCGGGCGCCTGCGATCCGCTGGCGCTGGCCGCCTTCGACCTGCGCGAGACGCGCCTGGCGCTGCACCGCGGCTTTCCATCGGGCCGCATCGCGGTCTGCCGCGACGACGCGCCATGGGATGACGAGCACGGCCGCTACCGCTGGGCGTGCAGCGGGGAAGCAACTGCGCCGGTGGCGATCAAGATCGGCTGGCATGGCACGCAGGACGGGCCGGGCTACGTGCTGCTGGTGGCGCGATGACGTTCTTCAACCCGCGCCGGCGCCAGGCCGGCTTGACCATTGCCGAACTGATGGTGGCGATGGCGCTCGGCCTGGCGGTGCTGCTGGCCAGCGGCTCGCTGCTGATCACCAGCGTGCGGTCGCATGCCGCCGTCATGGAAGCGTCCGAGATGGACGACAGCGGCCGCTACGCCGTGGATGCGCTGGCGCGCGCCATCCGCCTCGCGGCGCACGTCGACTGGGCGGCGCATCCGGCCTCCGATCCGGCGGCGCCGGCACGGCTGGCCGGCCTGGATGCCAGTTCACTGGAGCGCACCGGCGCCGGCATCGATGTGACCTTGCCGGACGAAGCCAATGGCAGCGACGTGCTGGCCCTGCGCTTTCCCGGCAGCGGCGCGCCGCCCAATGGCGACGGCGCCACCCTCGATTGCGCCGGCTTTCCCGTGCACCGCGACGAAGAGGGCTGGAGCATCTTTTACGTCGCGCGCAATGCCCAGGGCGATGCCGAGCTGCGTTGCAAGTACCGGGGCGCGAGCAGCTGGTCGTCCGATGCGGTGGCGGGGCGGGTCGAAGGCTTCCAGGTGCTGTACGGCCTGGATGCCGACGGCGACCGCGTGCCGGAGCGCTACGTCAATGCGACCGAGCTGGGCGCGCTCGATGCGGCGCTGGCGCCGGTCGGGGCCACGCCCGACGAACGCGCGGCCGACTTGCGCAAGCGCACGCACTGGAAGCGGGTGGCGCTGGTCCGGGTCGCGCTGCTGCTGCACGGCGCGCGCCTCGATCCGGGCGCGGATGCCGGCATCGTCTACGACTTGTTCGGGCCAGACCATGGCGCCGCATTTTCCGCTGGCGACCAGGGCACGCGGCTGGCGGGAGCGGCGCTCGACGACGCAGGCGAGCCGCGCATGCGCAAGGTCTATGGCGCGACCATCGCGTTGCCGGTGGCGCCGGATTGAACGTCATATGCGCATCCTCCACTCAGCGCCACCCCGGCGAGAAGGCGGCGTCGCGCTCCTGACCGCCCTGGTACTGATGCTGGCGGTGCTCATGACCGGCATCGCGTCCACCCGCGGCGCCTTGCAGGGCGCGCGCGCCGCCGCGCACGAACGCGACCGCCTGCTGGCGCTGCAGATGGCCGATGCCGCGCTGCTCGATGCCGAGCGCGACATCGAAGGCGGCGCCGAACCCGGTTCGGCGCGCGCCAACGCCATCGCCGGCGGCAGCGCGGACGCCTTCGTCGCCGGCTGCGGTGGCGGGCGACCCTATAACGGCTTGTGCGCCTACACGGCCAATCCCGACCAGCTATCCGAACTGCTGGCCGAAGACGAAGGCCCGGCGATCCTGTTCGGCAGCATGACGGGGCTGCGCATGCCGGACGGCGAGGGCGCGCTGGCGCTCGCGGCGCCACGCTACCTGATCGAGCTGATGCCGGCGACGCCCGACGGCCAGCTGTATCGCATCACGGCGCGCGGCGCCGGCAGCATGCCCGGCACCCATGCCGCGCTGCAGGCCTATTACCGCAAGCCGCCCGACGGTGCGCGCGGGCGGCGCGTGGGCTGGCGTGAGCTGGGCAACTGGAGCGAGGCGTTCGCGCTGCCGGCCGCCAGCGCGGCTGGCCACCCGACTGGAAAGGACAGACGATGACGAACGGCAGCAAGGGATTCACCTTGGTCGAACTGATGGCCGTGCTGGCCATCCTCGCCATCCTCGCCGCGCTAGTCTATCCTTCGTACACGCAGCAGATGGTGAAGGCGCGCCGCCTCGAGGCCCAGCTGGCGCTGCTGGACATCATGCAGCGCCAGGAGCAATACCGCGCGCTGCATCATGCCTACCTGGCGTTCTCGCTCGACGCCGAAGACGCCGACACCGGCCGGTTCCCGACCTGGACCGGCAACAGCGCAGCCGCCAGCGCCCATGAGCTGGACGGCTACGCTTGCCCCGGCCAGGAGATCGCCCACTGCATCGAGCTGCGCGCCCGGCCCGGCACCGCCAATGTCGACGCCGGATTCGCCGACCCCGATTGCGGCGTCCTGACGCTCGACAGCAGCGGCCGGCAAACGGCCAGCGGGCCGTCGGCGCGCTGTTGGCCATGAGGCCGGCCATGAGGCTCGCCATGATGCGGGCGATGCGGCAGCGCTACTGCGCCGGCCTGTCCCTGGCCGAGCTGGTGGTGGTGCTGGGCATGGTCGCGGTGACGGCGGCGGTGGCGGCCCCCAGTCTGCACGACCTGGTGCGCAGCCAGCAGTTGCGCGCTGCGTCGGGCGACCTGCATGGGGCGATCCAGCTCACCCGTTCGCAGGCGATCGCGCGCAACGAGCGGGTCAAGCTCACGCCCAACGACGCCGCTGGCCGCGACTGGTCGCGCGGCTGGACCGTCTACGTCGACCGCGACGACGACCGCCGGCCGGGCGAGGGCGACGAGATCCTGGCCGTGCGCTCGCCTCTGCCGGACGGCATGCAGGTCAGCTATTCCTTCACCAGCCCTGCGCCGCCGCAATACATCGCCTACAATGGCGCGGGACGCAGCTGCAGCGACACGAACAGCGCCGCATCGCGCCTCGGCACGCTGTCGCTGTTCCATGGCGGCGGGGTGCGCCGTATTAAAATCAATATGCTCGGGCGTGCGCGTCTGTGCAACCCCGCCCGCGAAGACGGGTGCGACGGCGCCGCGGCGCCGCCCTGAAGGAAAAAGATGGCGACCAAGGATATGGCGACAAGCTACAGCGAACTGATCCTGAACGATACCGACGGCATGGCCCTGGCCCTGGACTGGGCGGCGCGCGGCATGTACATCACCGCGCCGAACCCGCGCATCGGCTGCGTGATCGTCAAGGACGGCGTCGTGATCGGCGCCGGCCACACCCAGCCGGCCGGCCAGGCGCACGCCGAGATCCAGGCGCTGCGCGACGCCGCGGCGCGCGGCAACGACGTGCGCGGCGCCACCGCCTACGTGACGCTGGAACCATGCAGCCACCACGGCCGCACGCCGCCCTGCTCGAACGCCCTGGTGCAGGCCGGGTTCAAGCGGGTGGTGGCGGCCATGGTCGACCCGAATCCGCTGGTGGCGGGGCGCGGCCTGGCCCAGCTCGAAGCGGCCGGCATCGAGGTCAAGGCCGGCGTGCTGGCCGAGGCGGCGCAAGAACTGAATGTCGGCTTCTTCTCGCGCATGGTGCGCGGCCTGCCGTGGGTGCGCCTGAAGGTCGCGGCGAGCCTGGATGGCGCCACCGCCCTGGCCGGCGGCGAAAGCCAGTGGATCACGGGCGAGCAGGCGCGCGCCGACGGCCATGCCTGGCGCGCACGCGCCAGCGCGATCGTCACCGGCATCGGCACCGTCAAGGCCGACAATCCCCAGCTGACCGTACGCGGCGTCGACACGCCGTTGCAGCCGCGCCGCGTGATCGTCGACAGTCGCCTCGAGATCGACCTGAACGCCCGCATCCTGCAGGGCGAGCCATGCTGGATCGTGGCCGCCGCCGGGAACACGGAAAAAGCCGCCGCCCTGGCGGCGGCCGGCCATGAGGTCTTGACGCTGCCGAATGCGCGCGGCAAGGTCGACCTGCCGGCCCTGATGCGCGAGCTGGGCCGGCGCGAGATCAACGAAGTGCACGTCGAGGCCGGTTCCAGGCTGAACGCCTCGATGGTGCGCGAAGGCTGCGTCGACGAGCTGCTGGCCTACCTGGCGCCGAGCCTGATCGGGCCGGGGCAGGGCATGTTCGACCTGCCCGCGCTCGAGCGCCTGGCGGACCGTCGCCAGATGCGCTTCCACGACGTGGCGCGCGTGGGCGACGACCTGCGCATCCTGGCCCGATTCGTCGAACCGGCCGCCTGACACTGAACTAGAACCAACACGAAGGAATCACATGTTTACTGGAATCGTCGCCGCCGTCGGCAACATCACTTCCGTCTCGCCCCTGGCGGGCGGCCTGGACGCGGGCGTGCGCCTGGTCGTCGACGCCGGCCCGCTGCCGCTGGCCGACGTCGCCCTGGGCGACTCGATCGCCATCAACGGCGCCTGCATGACCGTGGTCGAGAAGACCGACCGGGCCTTCACCGTCGACGTCTCGCGCGAGAGCCTGAACAAGACCGTGGGCCTGGAAGCAACTGGCGAAGTCAATCTCGAAAAGGCGTTGACCCTGGCCGAGCGCCTGGGCGGCCACCTGGTCTCGGGCCACGTCGATGGCCTGGGCGTGGTGCACAGCTTCGCGCCGGTCGGCGAGTCGTTCGAGCTGATCGTCGATGCGCCCCACGAGCTGGGCAAGTTTTTGGCGTACAAGGGCTCGGTCGTGGTCAACGGCGTGTCGCTGACCGTCAACCGGGTCGAAGACCTGGAAGCCGACGGCAACAAGGTCTGCCGCTTCTCGATCAATCTGATCCCGCACACGATCGAGGTCACCACCCTCAAGCACCTGAAGGCCGGTTCGCAGGTCAATCTCGAGATCGACCTGATCGCGCGCTACGTCGAGCGCATGCTGTCGGCCGCGCGCTGACGCACTAGCGGCCTGCAGTGCGCCAGGTGATGGTGAAGGCGACGGCGATCGACGCCGCCGAGATCAGCACGATCCACAACAGGCTGCCGAAGCTGGCACCGTCACGCCAGACGCACAGGCCGTAGGCCAGCAGCAGCAGGCACGGGCCGGCGCGGCGCAGCCAGCGCGGCGCCGCAGAGCCGTCGCGCCGCCATCCCATCCGTTCCCAGTGTTCCTGCATCGCCAGCGCCAGGCAGGCGAAACCGGCGTAGCTCGCCAGGCAGGCGGACAGCAGCAGCGTCGCGTTGAAGGCCATGCTCATGACCGCGCCTCCGCCCCCGGCACGCGGGCCTGGGCCTGGGCCGGCTTGCCGGCCAGCCGGCGCGCGCTCCATGCCGCCAGCAGTGCCAGCGCCAGCAACATCAGGTCCACGCCGGCCACTGACCATTTCCCGTCCGCGAGCGCCCTGGCGACATGGTCGCCTGTCGTCGCCGCGTTGAGCAGCACGCAGGCGACGGCGAGCAGGCAGGCAGTCCAGGCCTGTTCGCGCCACGCCGCCTTGCCGCGCCACCAGGCGTGGGCGAAGCTGGCCAGCCAGGCGAGATAAAACGTCCAGACCTCCAGCGCGGCGCGCTGCTGCCCATCCGGCAGCAGGCGATTCGCCGCCAGGAAGGCGAGCGTCGCGATGACGATCCCGGTCACGCTGCCGACCGTCAAACCTTCCACCGCGCGCACCCCGGCCAGCCCCTTCGCGGCATGGCGCGCGCGGCGCGCCTCGAGCCAGAACAAGAAGCCGGTGGCGATCAGCACGCAGCCGGCCAGCCCGGCCAGGAAGTACAGCCAGCGCAAGGTCCAGTGCTCGAACTGGATGAAGTGGATGCCCGAGATGAAGCGCTGGGCCGACATCACGGGCGCCGCCTGGAAGCGGTGCAGCACCTCGCCGCTGGCCGCGTCGAAGAACATCTGGTCCACGTTCATCGTGACCTCGCGCGCGTAGGAGCGGCGCAGCTCGACGTAGCTGTTGGCGTCGCCCGGGTGCCAGACCCGCACGAAATATGGCTGAGATTCTGGCTGCGCGCCGCCCCATTCGCGCCGCGCGACGTCGGCCATCGTATCGAGCGAGGCCAGGGGGCCGGGCGCGTTGGCCCTGGGCCGGCTGTACTTGCCGTAGGCATCGGCAAAGAACGCGGCCTTGGCCGCCTTGCCTTCGCCATAGGCGCCGGTGTACGCCTGGGGAAAATAAATCATCATGAAGATGACCATGCCGGACAGTGTGATGATGAAGTGGAAGGGCAGGCCCAGCACGCCGACCAGGTTGTGCAGATCGAGGCTGCTGCGCTGCAGGGATTTGCGCGGCCGGAAGGTGAAGAACTGGCTGAAGATCTTGCGATGGATGATCACCCCCGATACCAGCAACAGCAGCATGCCCATCGCCGCCACGCCGACGATCCACTTGCCGATCTCCAGCCACTGCAGGTGCAGGCCGTAGTGGAAGGGGAAAAAGAAGCCACTGCCGCCCAGCGTGCCTTGCTCAGGGAGGAAGGCGAGCCGCTGCGGGTCCAGCTGGCGCGGCGCCGGTTCCTCATCCGCCGCCTTGTAGGTGAAGCGCAGCACCGGGGTGCGCTGGGTCGGCAGGTCGACCCGCCACTGGCTGGCGCCGGCGGGAACCTCCGGCAGCACGGCGCGCGCGACGGCGTCGAGCGATATGGGCGCGGTTGCGGGCGCGAGCCGCGTGGCCGGCATCATCCAGCGGTCGATCTCGCGGTCGAACACGCTCAGGGTGCCCATCCAGAACACGGCGAACAGCACGCTGCCCAGAACGACGCCGGCCCAGGTATGCAGCCACGCCATCGATTTGCGGAAGGTGTCTTTCATATTGGCTTCCTAGCCCGCCAGGTGGATCACGGCGGCCATCATGACCGCACCCGCCGCCAGAACGGCCAGTTGCCGCGCGATGCTGCGCACGGTGAAGGCCCACACCAGCAGCGCGAGATAGAACACGAAACCCAGCATCGACGACAGCGCGACGGCTTCCGAGCGCGCCATCCCGAAGCGCGCCAGCACGGCGCCGGCCGCGATCACCGTCAGGGCGGTGAGCAGGTAGCCACCCGCCACCGCGCCGGCGATCCTGAGTCCGCGTTCAGAAGCCGAGCGCATAACCGACGGTCACGGTGCGTCCACGGCCGGCGAAGTAGCGCGACGGCTCGACCAGCGCGCTCTGCGAGTAATACGTGATGTAGTCCTTGTCGAGCAGGTTGGCGACGCCGAAGCGCAGGTCGCCCTTGGCGAGCTTGTAGCTCAGGGCCGCATCGACCAGCGTGTATCCCGAGAAGCGCTTCGCCGGCTCGTCGAAGTCCTGCGAGAACGCATGCTGGGCCTGCACCAGCGACGACAGGCGGTCGGTCCAGTTCGCGCTCCAGCTGGCCAGCACGCGGTCCGGCGCCACGTTCAGGCCATCGAGCTTCGCGTCCAGGCTGCCGTCGTTATCGCTGTCGTAGCGGCCCTTGGTGCGCGCATACGACAGGCTGGCGCGGTGGATGGCGTTGAAGCGGTGCGCGATCTTGGCCTCGACGCCTTCCAGCCGCGTCTTTTCGCGCGCCATCATGAACACGCCGCCGACCGAGACGACGCGGGCGCCGAAGTCGGAATCGGAACGATAATAACTGGCGTCGAATTCCCAGTCGCCCTTGCGCACGCGGGTGCCGGCTTCCACGCCGTCGGTCAGGATCGGCTCCAGGTTGCGCAGGCTGCCGATGCTCTGGCCCGGCGTGTTGATCGAGCGGAGCGTGCGACCGATGTCCGGCAGGCCGAAGCCTTCCGAGTAATTGGCATACAGGGTGACGTCCTTGAGCGGCTCCAGCACCAGGCCCGCATTGAGCAGCGTTTCGTTGAACTTGATCTTGCCGCCTTCGACGAAGGTGTTGTTGTAGGCGGCCAGCGTGCGGTAGCTGTCCACTTCGAGGTCGGCGTTCTCGCGCCGCGCGCCGGCGTGCAGCGTCAGGTTATCGAGCAGCTTGAATTCGCCCTGGGTGAACAGCGACAGGTTGCGGTACTTTGACTCAGGAACGAAGGTGCGCTTGGTGCCGTACATGTCCTGCTTGCCCTCGTCGACCAGGGTGTCGAAGCCGAAGGTGAGCTTCAGGCGTCCGTCCAGCAGTCCCTCTCTCGTCAGGCCGACCCTGCTACCGTACTTCGAGGCGACCGAACGCGACTGGTCGTACAGGGTGCCGCGCGGCGCGATCGTCACGTCCTGGAAGGTGGCCGAGTTGTCGGCGCCGAACAGGCCGACGAATTCCTGGCTGTAGGCCATCGCCGACAGTTCCATGCCGGCCAGGCTGGTGTGGGTGTAGCTGGCGCTGGTGGTCCAGACGTCGTTCCAGGCCGGCGTGCCCGGCGGCGTGCCTTCGATCGAAGTGGATGGAATGCTGCGCGCGCGGTCGCCCGGCACGCCGAGGTAGCTGGCCTTCGACTTGATCCGGTAGCGGTTGACCGAGAACTGCAGGCGCTGGTGTTCGTCCGGCCGGTAGCCGATCTTGGCCAGCACGTCGTAGCTGCGCGAATCCATCAGGTCGCCCTGGGTCACGTCGACGCCGATCGAACGGCCGGCGCCGTCCAGGTACAGCCCCTGGTCCTCGTAGCCGACCGAGAACAGGTATTCGAGCTTGTCCCCTCGGCCGTCGAGCCGGTAGGTGGTCTTGTAGCCGAGCAGGTCGCCGTTCACGTCAGACGTTGGCGTCGTCACCTGCACGTCGACGTGCTGGTTGAAGCTGCCCGGAGCAGGGCGGCGCGTGATGATGTTGATGGTGCCGCCGGTCGCGCCGAGGCCGTTGATGGCGTTCGGGCCCTGGACGATCTCGATGCGGTCGACCATCGCATAGTCGATGGTGTGGGCCTCGCGTCCGGTAGGTCGCACCGGATTCGATTGCGGCACGCCGTCGACCAGGATCAGTGGGGTGCGCCCGCGCAGCGTCTCGCCCGAGCCGTTCATCTTGCCGCGGCTGGGCGTGTACGAGGGCAGCAGGTTGCTGAGGACGTCGGACGTGTTGGTGGAGATGGTCAGCTGGCGCGCGATGTCTTCCTTGCGGATCAGGACCACCGTCTGCGGCGCCTTGTCGACTTCGACGTTGGAGCGGGAGGCGGCGATGACGACCACGGCGCCGTCGCCATCGGCCGGCTGGGCCTGGGCGGCGAACGCCAGCAAGGCGAGTGGAATGAACGCTGCGAGTGGATGACGCGGGAAAGGGAAGGTCTGCGAGAACTGCACGAACGGCTCCGATCTACTTGATAATGAGAATTATTATCAAGTAGATCAGAGGCCGATGTCAATCGCCACTGGCAATCGGTGGATGGGATGGCGCGTCGTCAGCTTCCCGCAGCGCGCGTTGTTCCTGCCTTGGCTACCTTGGCCGCCGCCTGCGTCTCCGGATTGAGCACCACCTGCACATAGTTCCTGGTGTCGAAATAGCGCCGCGCGGCCATCTTTATGTCGTTCGCGGTCAAGGCCTGCACCTGTTTTTCCACGGAGAGGATCGAGGCCGGATCGGTGCCCTCGGTCAACGCCGACTGCAGGTTCGCCACCCAGTAGCCGTTCTCGCGCAGCGAGCGGCGGTGATTCTGGATCCAGCCGGTCTTGACCTTGTCCAGCTCCGCCGCGTCCGGACCGTCCTGCTGCAGGCGCGCGATCTCGGCGAAGGTCGTGGCGATCACCTTGTCCACGTTTTCCGGTCCGGTCGGCAGGCTGATGCCGACCGAGTAGTTCCCGTAAGGGATCTTGCTCAAGGTGCCGCTGGCGCCGCCGCCGTAGATCATCGCCATCTTTTCGCGCAGCACCTCGATGATGCGCAGATTGGTCACTTCGATCAGCGCCGACAGGCGCAGCTGCTCGGCTTCGGAGAATTCGGCCTGGCCGGTGAAGTTGAGTGCGATGCTGCTCTTCGGCTCGGAGCCGCTGCGCACCTCGCGTTTCACGATGCCGGTGGCCGGGCGCAGGCCCACGTCGCGGTAGGCGACCGGGATGTCCGGCGTCGGCAGGGTGCCGAGATAGGTCGCCAGCAGCGGCCGGATCTGGCGCTCGTCGAAGCTGCCGACCAGGATGAAGGTCAGGTCCTTGGCGCTCGAGAAGCGCTGGCGGAAGATGTCGATGCTGCGATCCAGGTCGATCTTGGCGTATTCCTCGGCATCGAGCGTGCGCGGCGCGCGCGGGTGATTGTTGTACAGGGCCGCGACCAGCGCGTCGTTGAAGTAGCGTCCCGGCAGGCCGCTCTGGTTGCGCGCGATCTCGGCCTGCTTGTCGATATAGGCGTGGAACAGGCCTTCGTCGCGGCGCACGCCGGCGAACTTCAGCCACAAGAGCTGCAGCATGGTCTCGATGTCGGTGGCGCCCGAAGCGCCCGCGATCACGTCGGTGTAACTCCCCAGCCCCACGGTCACGCCGGCCGCCTTGCCGGCCAGGATCTTGCGCATGTCGAGCGGAGTAAAGTCCTTCACGCCCATGCTGGCCACGATCGCGTTCGAGAAGCGCGCATTGAGGATGTCGCCGTCGGGGAACAGGCTCTGGCCGCCGGGACGGGCGGCGCTCAGCATCACCTGGTCGTTGCGGAAGTCGGTCGGCTTGAGGATGACTTTCACGCCGTTGGACAGGGTCAGGCGGGTCAGGCCCAGCGCCTTGTCGTGTTCCTCGGCGGTGATCTTTCCAGGCTGCGCCGGGCGCTCCATCAGGCGCGTCGCCAGCAGTTTCTCGTCGTGCCGTTCAACCGGCGTGCGCGCGGCCTCGCTGACGGCGGCCAGCAGCTGCGCACCGGTCGGCGCGTCGGGTTGATTGTCCCCTTTGCTCACGCCCGTGTACAGCACCAGCTTGCCGGAATCCGCCGGAATGGTGCGCCGCGCGTAGTCGTTCATCTCGGCGAGCGAAATGCCGGGCACCAGCTGCTGCACGTAGCGCCACTCGGTGTCGATGCCGGGGATCGCCTCGTCCTGCAGGAAGTTGCGGATGTATTCGGCGGCGTAGGTCGCTGAGTCGCTCTTGGCGCGCTCGTTCCATGCCTGCTCGTAGGTGCGCATCAGGTTCTTCTTGGCGCGCTCCAGCTCCTGCTCGCCGAAGCCGTGCTGGCGCGCGCGCTCGTTTTCCTGGACCAGGGCGGTGATGGCCGGCAGGGCGCCGCGCGGGCCGATGGCGGCCGACGAATTATAGGAGTGATAGCGCGGCGTCAGCTTGCCGAGCGAGCTGCTCGCGCCCAGGTAGGGCGCGTCGGGCAGCTGCGCCAGTTCGGCCAGGCGCTGGTTGAGCATGGTGCCGAACAGCGATTGCACCAGTTCGTCGCGGTAGGCGCCGATGGTGCCCAGCTCGCGCACCGGCTGCACCGGGTAGCGGATCAGCACCGCGTTGCCATTGGCTTCCGGGTCGGTGACGACCAGCGCCTCGGTGTCGGCGCGCGCCGGAATCGCGGCGTAGTCGCGTGGCCGCGGATTGGCCGGGTTCTTCAGGTGCGCGAAATGCTGTTTGACGAGCTTCTCGGCGCGCGCCGGGTCGACGTCGCCGACCACCACCACCGCCATCAGGTCGGGGCGGTACCAGTCGCGGTAGAAGCGGGTCAAGGCATCGGGTTTAAAATTTCTTAATACGTCTTCGCGCCCGATCGGCAGCCGTTCGGCATATTTCGAGCCGTTGAACAGGCGCGGATAGATCTGCTTGCCCATGCGGTCCGAGGCGCCTTTGCCGAGGCGCAGCTCTTCGAGCACGATGCCGCGCTCCTTTTCGATGGCGTCGGCATCGAAGCGCACGCCATGAGCCCAGTCTTCCAGCACCTGGAACGCCTTGCTCACGTGTTCCGGCTTGTCGGTCGGGATCGGGAGGATATAGACGGTTTCGTCGAACGAGGTGTACGCGTTCAGGTCGGCGCCGAAGCCCACGCCGATCGACTGCAGATAGGACACCAGCTCGTGCTTGCGGAAATTGGTGGTGCCGTTGAAGGCCATGTGCTCGACAAAGTGGGCCAGGCCGCGCTGGTCTTCATCCTCGAGGATGGAACCGGCCTTGACCACCAGGCGCAGTTCGAGCTTGCGTTCAGGGCGCGCATTGCGCTGGATGTAGTAGGTGAGGCCATTGTCCAGCTTTCCGACCTTGACTTGCGGGCCGACCGGGATGGGCGATTCCATCTGCAGCGCAGGCGCCTGCGCTGCCTGCGGCGCCGGCGCCTGGCCTGCCTGCGGCGCGCCATGCGCCAGCGGGGACAGGCCCAGGACCGCGGCCAGCGCCATCGACGGCAGGCCGCGTACGAAGTTGTTGCTCATTCAATGGTTCCTGGGTGACTTGTTTATTGCATTCTACATGGCGCACAGGCAGGCACGGATGGGCTTAAGACTGCCCTAAACATCGTCGCCGGTTCACAGCACGACCCGTCCTTTGGCCAGCAGCTCGGCCATCTCGAAGGCCGGCACCGGCCGCCCGTACAGGTAGCCCTGCAGGACGTCACAGCCGAGGGAGCCGAGGAAATCGCGCTGGCCGACCGTTTCCACGCCTTCGGCCACCACCGCCAGCGACAGGCCCTGGGCCAGGGCGATCGTGGCCTGGGCGATGGCGGCGCTGCGCTGTTCGGTGGCGATGTTGCGCACGAAGGTCTGGTCGATCTTGAGCTTGTCGAGCGGGAAGCGCGACAGGTAGCCGAGCGACGAGTAGCCAGTGCCGAAGTCGTCCAGCGACAGCGAGACCCCCAGCGCGCGCAGCTCGGCCATCTGGGCCTCGGCCGCCGCGCTGTCGCCCAGCATCACGCTTTCGGTCAGCTCGACCTCGAGCCATTGCGCTTCGAGACCGCTGTCGTGCAGGGCGGTGCGCACCACCTGGGCTACGCTGCCGGCCTTGAACTGGCTGGCCGAGACGTTGACCGCCACCCGCACCGGCGCCAGGCCGGCGTTTTGCCAGGCCTTGTTCTGGAAACAGGCCTGGCGGATCACCCATTCGCCGATCGGGTGGATCAGGCCGGTGTCTTCGGCCAGCGGAATGAAGTCGGCCGGCGACACCGGCCCGATCTCTTCGCTGCGCCAGCGCAGCAGCGCTTCCATGCCGACCACGCGGCCATCCAGACGCGAGACCTGCGGCTGATAGTGCAGCGACAATTCGTCGCGCTCGATCGCGCGCCGCAGGCGCGTCTCCAGCGCCAGCCAGCGCAGCGCCTCGGCGTTCATCTCGCCCTTGAAGAACCGGAAGCCGTTGCGGCCCGACTCCTTCACGTGGGCCAGCGCGGCGTCGGCCGCCTTGAGCAGGTCGCCGGGGGCGTCGCCGTCGCGCGGATAGACGCTGATGCCGATGCTGCCGGTGACCACCACGTCGTGTTCGCCGACCAGCAGCGGCTGCGAAACGGCTTCCATCAGGCGCCGGGCGCAATAGATCACGTCGTCGGTGTCCTCGAAGCTGGTCAGCAGCAGCACGAATTCGTCGCCCGACAGGCGCGCTACGGTGTCGGTCGGGCCGGCCACCTCGCCGGCGCGGCGCGCCACCTCGCGCAGCACGGCGTCGCCGGCCGCGTGGCCCAGGCTATCGTTGATGCGCGACAGGCGGTCGATGTTAAACAGCAGCAGCGCCACCTGGCTCGCATCCTGGCGCGCGGCGGCCAGGGCCTGCTGCATGCGGTCGTTGAACAGCGAGCGGTTCGGGAGCAGGGTGAGCGCATCGTGGCTGGACAGGAAGTCGAGCTGGTGGTGGGCGGCCTTCAGCGCCGACAGGTCGGTCGACACCGACACGTAGGCGGTGCGCCGGCCCTGTTCGTCGTGGACCGCGCTGATGCTCATGCTGGCGGGGTAGATCTCGCCGTTCTTGCGCCGGTTCCAGATCTCGCCGCGCCACTGGCCGTCGTGTTCCAGGCAGCTCCACATGGCGGCGAAGAACGCGGCGTCGTGGCGCCCGGATTTCAACGAGCTCGGATTCTGGCCCATGACTTCCGCTTCACGGTAGCCCGTGATCTCTTCGAAGGCCGGGTTGGCGGCGACGATGTTGGCGTCGGCGTCGGTCATCAGGATTGCTTCTTGCGTGCTGTCGAACACCTGGCGCGCCAGTTCCAGCCGGTGTTCGCTGTCGCGCAGGGCGGCGTCGGCGTCGGCGCGCGCCAGCGCCTCGAGCTGCAGCTGGGCCGCGTGGCGCTGCACGACTTCGTACAGGTTCAGGTTTTCGTAGGCCACCGCCAGCTGGGCCGCCAGGGCCGTGGCCCAGCGCTCCTCTTCGTCCGAGAATGGGGCGGCGCCGACGCGGCGCGTGCAATACAGCCAGCCGAGCGGATGCTGCAGGTCGTGCACCTGCAGGCCGAGCAGGTTGCCGACTTCGGGGTGGTGCTGGGGCAGGGTGGCCAGCAGGGCGTCGTCGCCGCTAAGTCGCAGCGGGGCGCGCGCACGCAGCAGCACGCCGGGCAGGTCTTGCTCGTTCAGCGCGTAGGCTTCGAGCAGGCCGCCTTCCACGCCATGGGTGGCCAGGTGGCGCACGGTGCGTTCGGTGCTGTCCAGCAGGCACAGGGCGACGCAATCGGCGTCCAGCACGCGCCGCGCGGCGTCGACGAAGGCATCGGCCAGGGCCTCGACGCGGCGCTCGCCCACCAGCATCATGCACATGCGCTCCAGTTCGGACAGGCGCGCGCACAGGTCGAACGGCAGGTCGCGGTCGTGTTCGCGGCTTGAGGGCAGCGCCGGCGCCGGTGCGCCGTGCACCACGCCCAGCTCGGCCGCCACGGCCGCGAGGATGCGCTGCGGCTCGGACGGCTTGCCCAATACCGTGGTCACGCCGCAGCGCGCTGCCATGGCCATCGTCTCGCGCTCCGAATAGACGGCCGAGAAGAAGATGACGCGGGTCGCGCGCAAAGCGGGCTCGGCGCGCAGCTGCTGGACGAACTCGTAGCCGTCCATGGTCGGCATCAGGATGTCGGTGATGATCAGGTCGGGGCGCTCGGCGCGCGTGATGGCGAGCGCCCGGGCGCCGTCCTCGGCCTCGATGATCCGGTGTTCGGTATACCCGAGGAGGGCCGCGAGATAGCTGCGGTTGCTCGGCCGGTCGTCGACGATCAGGATCGTGGCCATCAGCGCCGCCCTTTGCACGGGGCGGCGCCTGGATGGCTGACGTGGACGGCTACCGGCATGGCAACTCCGAAAAGTGGGGCGCACCCTCTGGATGGGCACGGTAAAGATGTCTTAATAATAATCCAGTCGGGCGTAGGCACGGTACGATGTTGCGCGTGAAAATAGCGAGCTTAACAATTTAAAGCCGCAAAATCACTAGTTGTTGCTCATTGGTAACACCGGCTGGCGCGACAAGGCGGCCGTGCCGCCGATTTGGAGGCAGGCAGGGGCCGACAATGCGGTTGAAAGCCTGTAAATCCATTAAAATAGCGGATTACGCATAACACCCCCGTTTCAAGGAATCCCGTATGTCTATTTCCAGCACCGAGGACATCGTTGCCGAACTGCGCGCCGGCCGCATGGTCATCCTGGTCGACGAGGAGGATCGCGAGAACGAAGGCGACCTCGTGCTTGCCGCCGACTTCGTCACGCCCGAGGCGATCAACTTCATGATCCGTCACGCGCGCGGCCTGGTCTGCCTGACCCTGTCCGAGGAAATCTGCGACCGCCTGGCCCTGCCGATGATGACCTCGCGTAACGGCACCTCGTTCGGCACCAATTTCACCGTGTCGATCGAAGCGGCCGAAGGCGTCACCACCGGCATCTCGGCGGCCGACCGCGCGCGCACCATCCAGGTGGCGGTGAACAAGGGCACGACGCCGGACGACCTGGTGCAGCCGGGCCACATCTTCCCGCTGCGCGCCCAGAAGGGCGGCGTCCTGATGCGCGCCGGGCATACCGAAGCGGGGTGCGACCTGACGCAGATGGCGGGCCTGACCCCGGCCTCGGTGATCTGCGAGATCATCAAGGAAGACGGCACCATGGCGCGCCTGCCCGACCTGATCGAGTTCGCCAGGGAGCACAACCTCAAGATCGGCACCATCGCCGACCTGATCCACTACCGCAGCCAGAACGAATGCCTGGTCGAGCGCGTGGCCGAGCGCACGCTGTCGACCGAGGCCGGCGAATTCCAGCTGGTCGCCTTCCGTGACGCCCCGAGCGGCTCGGCCCACCTGGCCCTGGTCCACGGCGAACTGTCGCCCGAGAAAGAAGCGCTGGTGCGCGTGCACCAGCCGGTGTCGATCCTCGACCTGCTCGAGAACCGCGCCACCACCCACTCGTGGGACATGGCCTCGGCCATGAAGACGATCAAGGCCAGCGACGCCGGCGTGATCGTGCTGCTCAATTGCGGCGAAAGCGCAGATCAATTGTTCGCCCAGCTGGCGCCGCAGGACGGCAAGGCCAGCCGCGCCGGCGCCCGCGCCGCGTCGATGGACTTGCGCACCTACGGCATCGGCGCCCAGATCCTGCGCGCCCTGGGCGTGGGCAAGATGCAGCTGCTGGCCAATCCGCGCAAGATGCCGTCGATGACCGGTTTCGACCTGGAAGTCACCGGCTACGTGCCGCGCCTTGACGCCTGAACAATCAACCAATCAACAAGAAGAGGTCAGCCATGACGGTAGGAACTTTTGAAAGCAATCTGCAGGGCGAAGACCTGCGTATCGGTATCGTGCAGGCCCGTTTCAACGCCGACGTCGGCCACGGCCTGCTGTCGTCCTGCCTGGCCGAACTCAAGCGCCTGGGCGTGGCCGACGAAGACATCCTGCACGTGACCGTGCCGGGCGCGCTCGAAGTGCCGCTGGCGCTGCAGCGCATGGCCGTGACCGAACAATTCGACGCGCTGATCGCCCTGGGCGCGGTGATCCGCGGCGAAACCTACCACTTCGAGCTGGTGTCGAACGAATCGGGCGCCGGCATCACCCGCATCGGCCTCGACTACGGCATCCCGATCGCCAACGCGATCCTGACCACCGAGACCGACGAGCAGGCCGAGGTCCGCATGGCCGAGAAGGGCGGCGACGCCGCACGCGTCGCGGTCGAGATGGCCAATCTCCTGATGGCGCTGGACGAGCTGGTGCCAGAGGACGAATAACAGTAAAGGCAAGAAAACAATGACTGACAAGAGTACGCACGCCAACCCGAGCAAGAACCGCACGCCGCGCCACCGCGCGCGCGAGTTCGCGCTCCAGGGTCTGTACCAATGGCTGCTGAACAATGAATCGGCGCGGGTGGTCTCGACCAATATCCGCGGCGCCCACGGCTTCGACAAGGCCGACAGCGAGTTCTTCTCGGCGCTGCTCAATGGCGCGATCAGCACCTCGGTCGAGCTGCGCGAGTCGATCGCTCCGCTGATCGACCGCGCGATCACCGAGCTGTCGCCGATCGAGCACGCGGTGCTGCTGCTGGGCGCCTACGAGCTGAAGAACCATCCCGAGATTCCCTACCGCGTCGTGATCAACGAAGCGGTCGAGCTGACCAAGTCGTTCGGCGGCATCGATGGGCACAAGTACGTCAACGGCGTGCTGGATAAATTGGCGTCGCGCATGCGGCCGGACGAAGTGGCGGCGAACGAGCGTCGTTGATCGTTCCGCTTCCTGACGAGAAAAAGCCACCGTGCGCGAGCCGGTGGCTTTTTCGTTGGTAGGTGGTCCGCCAGCGAATTGGATTCCCGCCTGCGCGGGAATGACGTGCTTGGGTACGTGTGCAAAGCCGCGTTGGTGGTGTTCGGGCGGAGAGATTACACGTCGTTCCCGCGCAGGCGGGAACCCAATTCGTCCGAGCAGCCGAAACAACATCTATATAGAACAGACGCAAAAAAGCCACCGCCGCAGCGGTGGCATCCAAGGACTTCCCTCGTGATCTTACAGGCCGGCCAGCGGCTCGACGTTCGGCACCTGCGCGCCGGTGGTGGAGGCGGTGGTGGTTTCCTGCATCGGCTTCGCTTCCGGCTTGGCCGTATCCGATTCAGGCTGCTTGGCGGCGACGATGGTCACCGGCGCCGGCGAGATGCGCGGGGTGCGCACCGGGACGTTCTGGCCTTTCGAGACCTTCTTCAGCAGCTTGTACTCGGCCAGCACCTTGTTGCCATAGCCCGAATCGGTTTCCAGGTCGGCCGCGCCGACATAGGTCTTCAGGCCGCCTTCGATCGAGCCGGTACGCTTGACGTAATCCTTCAGGATCAGGGCGCCGACACGGATGTTGGCGACCGGGTTCAGGGCCGCTTGCGGGCCGCCCACGTTCTCGAACTTGTCGTGGTGGACCTTGGCCATGACCTGCATCAGGCCCTTGGCGCCCATCGGGCTTTCGGCGAACGGGTTCAGGCCCGATTCGATCGCCATCACCGCCAGGATCAGGAGCGGATCGAGTTTCAGCTCGTGCGCCGTCAGGTAGGCGGTCGAAACCAGCATATTGGCGGCGTCGCCGGCCACGCGATAACGCTTGGACAGCCAGTTGGTGACGTATTGCTGCTGCTTGCTGTTGCCCAGCATCGTGTGCGAATCGCGCAGGTGCGTCGTTTCGACGGCCACCGCCTCGACCACCGCCTTGGGCGTCGGCGCGACTGGCGCTACCGGTTCGGCCACGGCAACGACGACTGGCTGCGGATGCAGCATTTCAGAGACGCGTTTGGCGAAACTGTCATTGGTGTACAGCAGCGCCAGCATGGCGACTGCGGTCAGACCGAATACGGTCAGGGTAGTGCGTGCGGTTTTCAACAATCCGCTTGCCGTTTTGCTCACGGAAGACCACGTGATTGGCTGGCTGGCCATGGATTGCACGAGCCTTGCGCTCGTGATAAAACGATGAAACATCGAATTTTCCCCTTGTCGCGGCAAAAGAGATCCCGTCGTGTCGCTCTAAGCGAAACGCAGAATGTGTTTTGCCGTGCATCAGAAAATCGTTTGTCGCCGCGACGCGGCCGACTAACGCCGTCATTGCTTTGCTTCAGCTGGCTGCTAACCCGTAGGGCAGGGACCAGTGGCTCAACAACTGTCTCGGGGGTTTGGGCAGACGCCCAAGAGAAAACACTCCTTAAAATGTCATATGGGGCCCCGACCCCGTGAATGCATGAGAACGGCTAAAATTGTGGCAAAAAAAGTAAGGCCGTCTCATCAAGTAGGACGGATTGTAGGGGCGGAGCTTATATCAAGTCAACCCTAGCACGTTCGGCTCTTATAACTTTTGGTTCTGATGAGGTGGCCTTCCAAATGGAAAGACTTGACGAATCAATCACTTGGCACCACCCTCTCACTTACGTTCTGCAATCGAAGAAATGCACAAAACTTGATGAAATATACAGACTTGCGAGATTTTTTGGCCCAGCTCGAACGCATGGGCGAGCTCAAACATATTGATATTCCGGTATCGCCCAACCTCGAAATGACCGAGATCTGCGACCGCACCCTGCGCGCCGAAGGTCCGGCGCTGCTGTTCCGGCAGCCGACCGGGCACACGATCCCGGTCCTCGGCAACCTGTTCGGCACCCCGAAGCGGGTGGCGCTGGGCATGGGGGCGGAAGATTTAAGCGAGCTGCGCCAGATTGGCCACGTGCTGGCGCGCCTGAAAGAGCCCGAGCCGCCCAAGGGTTTCAAGGACATCATGGGCATGGGTTCGCTCGTCAAGGCCGTATGGGACATGGCGCCGAAAGAAGTAAAAGGCGCTCCCTGCCAGGAAATCGTGTGGGAGGGCAAGGATGTCGACCTCGGCCGCCTGCCGATCCAGCACTGCTGGCCGGGCGACGTCGCGCCCCTGATCACCTGGGGTCTGGTGATCACCAAGGGCCCGAACAAGAAGCGCCAGAACCTGGGCATCTATCGCCAGCAGGTGCTGGGGCCCAACAAGGTGATCATGCGCTGGCTGGCGCACCGCGGCGGCGCGCTCGATTTCCGCGAGCACGCGCTGGCCAATCCGGGCAAGCCGTATCCGATCGCGGTAGCGCTGGGCGCCGACCCGGCCACCATCCTGGGCGCCGTGACGCCGGTGCCGGACACGCTGTCCGAATACCAGTTCGCCGGCCTGCTGCGCGGTAGTCGCACCTCGCTGACCAAGGCGATCGGCAGCGAATTGATGGTGCCTGCCTCCGCCGAGATCGTGCTCGAAGGGCATATCTACCCGGATGAGAACCACCCGTCCGGCTTCGAGCACGCGCTCGAGGGGCCGTATGGCGACCACACCGGCTACTATAATGAACAGGACAGTTTCCCGGTGTTTACCATCGACCGCATCACGATGCGGCGCGATCCGATCTATCACTCGACCTATACCGGCAAGCCGCCGGATGAGCCGGCCGTGCTGGGCGTGGCGCTGAACGAAGTCTTCATCCCGCTGCTGCAGAAGCAATTCACCGAGATCACCGACTTCTACCTGCCGCCGGAAGGCTGCAGCTACCGCATGGCGGTGGTGCAGATGAAGAAGCAGTACGCGGGCCACGCCAAGCGGGTGATGTTCGGCGTCTGGAGTTTCCTGCGCCAGTTCATGTATACCAAGTTCATCGTCGTGGTCGACGAGGACGTCAATGTGCGCGACTGGAAAGAGGTGATCTGGGCCATCACGACCCGCGTCGATCCGACCCGCGACACGGTCATGGTCGACAACACCCCGATCGATTACCTCGACTTCGCTTCGCCGATCAGCGGCCTGGGCAGCAAGATGGGTATCGATGCCACTAATAAATGGCCGGGTGAAACCAATCGCGAGTGGGGCACGCCGATCGTGATGGCGCCTGCGGTCAAGCAGAAGGTGGACGAGATCTGGGGGCAGTTGGGGCTCTGACACGAGAAGGCCGGCGCTGCGGCGCCGGCCATATTTCCCCAATCGTTCGCGGTCAGGTATAATGGGTGCTGGCGGGCCCCTGCGCATTGTGGCATGGTTTACCTGGTCAGGTCGGGAACGAAGCAGCCAAAGCCGTTCACCGCAAGTGCCGCAGATCAGGCTCGCCTCTTATCTTCTCTCTTCCGCAGCAATTCCCTTTCTGTAATTCTCTTTCTGCAGTTCTCTTTCTGTTTGCGTGCCGCATTGGCGTTCGCTTGCCCATCGCCGCCGTTTTTCATTCCCGTTACACAAGAGCCTGCCCGCGGATTGTTCGCGACGACCGCCATCTGCGGTAAAATCGTGGCATGTCCTATCAAGTCCTCGCCCGCAAATACCGTCCCAAGAACTTCGAAACGCTGGTTGGCCAGGAGCACGTCGTCCGTGCGCTGACCCATGCCTTGCGCACGGAGCGGCTGCACCATGCCTATCTGTTCACGGGCACGCGCGGGGTCGGCAAGACCACCCTGTCGCGCATCCTGGCCAAGTCGCTCAATTGCACCGGGCCGGACGGGCAGGGCGGCATCACCGCCGAGCCGTGCGGGCAATGCGAGGCTTGCCGCGCGATCGACGCCGGCCGCTTCGTCGACTACATCGAGATGGACGCGGCGTCCAACCGCGGCGTGGACGAGATGGCCCAGCTGCTGGAACAGGCGGTCTATGCGCCGAGCAATGCGCGCTTCAAGGTCTATATGATCGACGAGGTGCACATGCTCACCAACCACGCGTTCAACGCGATGCTCAAGACGCTCGAGGAACCGCCGCCGCACGTCAAGTTCATCCTGGCGACCACCGATCCGCAAAAGATTCCGGTGACGGTGCTGTCGCGCTGCCTCCAGTTCAATCTCAAGCAAATGCCGCCAGGCCATATCGTCGGCCACCTCGAGAACATCCTGGGCCAGGAGGGCGTGAGCTTCGAGCAGCCCGCGCTGCGCCTGCTGGCGCAAGGCGCGCACGGCTCGATGCGCGACGCGCTCTCGCTCACCGACCAGGCGATCGCCTATGCGGCCGGCCAGGTCACGCTCGATGCGGTGCAGGGCATGCTCGGCGCGCTCGACCAATCCTATCTGGTGCGCCTGCTCGACGCCCTGGCGGCGCAAGATGGCGCCGACCTGATGGCGGTGGCCGACGAGATGGCCAGCCGCAGCCTGTCGTACAACGGCGCGCTGCAAGACCTGGGCACCTTGCTGCACCGGATCGCGCTGGCGCAGTCGGTGCCCGGCGCCGTGCCGCAAGACTTGCCCGAGCTGGCCGACATCATGCGCCTGGCCGGCGTCTTCGAGCCGCAGGAAGTGCAGCTGTATTACCAGATCGCCGTGCATGGCCGCAACGAGATCGGCCTGGCGCCGGACGAATATGCGGGCTTCACCATGACCCTGCTGCGCATGCTGGCCTTTCGCCCCGGACAGGGCGGAGCCGAAGCATCGGCCGCGCCGCCCGCCGCCGCTCCGTTAGGCGCGTCGCCAGCGCGCGCCGCCGCGGCGGCCGCGGCCAGCCATGCGGCGGTGACGCCGCGTTCGGCCGCACCGCCTTCCGCACCCGCGGCGCCTGCGCCTGCGCAGCCCAATGCCCCGACGGCCGCCCCCGGCGCGCCGGCGATGACGTCGGCGCGCGCCGCGATCAATGCGGCGCTGGAGGCGGCGCGCGCCGCGTCGGGCATCCGTACCCCACCCAAGCGTCCGACGGCCGAACCGGTGACGCCGGCGCCGGCGCCGGCGGCGTCGCCATCGGCGCCCGGACCGTCGGCCGCGTTGCCGCCCCATGGCGCCGGCATGCAGGCACGGGCCGCTTCCGCACCGCCGCCATGGGATGGCGCTCAGCCGCAAGCCATGGCCCAGCAGCAGCCGGCCATGCAGGCGCGCCAGCCAGCAGCGCAACTGGACGACGACGTGCCGTCCTGGGTCACCGATTTTTCCGATGACACCGCCGTCGCCGCCGAGGCGCCGACCGTGGTCGCGCCCGCGCCCCAGGTGCGGGCCCCGGCCGCGCCGCCGCACGCCTATGTCGTCACGCCCGTGCCAGAGATCGCCTGGGACGGCAACTGGCCGGCGCTGGCCGGCAGCCTGCCGCTGCGCGGCGTGGCCCAGCAGCTGGCGCTGCAGACCGAACTGGTCGCCTGCGTCGTGCACGACCGCGCGGTTACCTTCAAGCTGCGCGTGCCGGTCGATACGCTGCGCGCCAGCGGCAATAGCGAAAAGCTGGCGGCTGCGCTGCAAGAACATTTCCCCGACTTCCGCGTGAACGTGGAGTCCGAGATCGGCCCGGTGTGGTATACAGCCGGGGCCGAACAGAAAGCGGCGCGCGAAGAGCGCCAGCGCCTGGCCGAATCCATCGTCGCCGCCGATCCTTTCGTGCAGGAACTCGAGCGACGCTTCGACGCGTTCGTCGTGCCCGGCTCGGTCAAGGTCGCCTGAGCGTTTCGCTGCCGATCAATCACCCATCCGACTTTTGGAGAAACCCACCATGATGAAAAACCAGCTCGCAGGCTTGATGAAACAGGCGCAAGCCATGCAGGACAATATGAAGAAGGCGCAGGAGCAGCTGGCTCAGATCGAAGTCGAAGGCCAGTCGGGCGCCGGCCTGGTGAAGGTCGTCATGACCTGCAAGAACGACGTCAAGCGCGTCACCATCGACCCGTCGCTGCTGGGCGACGACCGCGACATGCTGGAAGACCTGGTCGCGGCCGCGTTCAACGACGCCGTGCGCAAGGCCGAGGCGACCGCCGCCGAGAAGATGAGCGGCCTGACCGCCGGCATGCCGGGCCTGCCGCCTGGCTTCAAGATGCCTTTCTGATCCACGCAATCACTCACTGATGCCAGTCCCGGCCGGCGCCTGCCGGCGGGACGCCCCACATGTCGACCTCGCTCGAATTTCTCATCGAATCGCTGCGCCGCCTGCCGGGCGTGGGCCCCAAGTCGGCCCAGCGCATGGCATTCCACCTGCTGCAGCACGACCGCGAGGGCGCCGCGCAACTGTCGCGCGCGCTCTACCAGGCGGTCGACACGGTGCACCACTGCGCCAAGTGCAATACCTTCTCCGACATCGACATTTGCGAGCTGTGCGCCGACCCGGAGCGAGACCACACCCTGCTGTGCGTGGTCGAGACCCCGGCCGACCAGATCATGATCGAGCAGACGCTCACCTGGCGCGGCCTGTACTTCGTGCTGATGGGCCGGCTGTCGCCGCTGGACGGCATCGGCCCGCGCGACCTCGCCCTGGACAAGCTCGTCAACCGCGCCACCGATGGCGTCGTCGGCGAAGTGGTGCTCGCGACTAATTTCACCAATGAAGGCGAAGCCACCGCCCACTACATCAGCGAGATGCTCAAGGCGCGCGGCCTGAAGGTCAGCCGCCTGGCGCGCGGCGTGCCGGTGGGAGGCGAACTCGAGTACGTCGACGCCGGCACGATCGCGCGCGCCATGCTCGACCGCCGCAGCGCATAATGTTCGCAATCTCGATCCGGTAGCGCGGTCCCTGGCGCGCGTGCTGCGTGCGCGCAAGCCTGCTTGGTGGGCCGCTGCTATCGTGGATTTTTCTGCGAGCCGGCCATGCACCTCGTCGACCTCACGATGTTCTATGCCGCGCAAGGCGGCGGCGTCAGCACCTACCTGAACGCCAAGTCGCGCTGGCTGCGGCGCCGTGCGCGGGCGCGGCATACCATCCTCAGCCCCAATATCGCCGCCGAGGCCTCGGCCACGCGCCAGCGCGTGCCCGGCCTGGCCTTGCCCGGCTTTCACGGCTACCGCATGCCGGTGTCGGTGGCCGCGATCGAACGCCGCCTGTGCCGGCTGCGGCCCGACCTGGTCGAAGTCGGCGACGCCGGGCACTGCGCCTGGGCCGCGCTGCGCGCGCGCGACCGGCTGGGCATCCCGGCCATCGCCTTCTATCACTCCGACCTGCCGCGCCTGGTCGAGAACCGCTTCGGCCCGCAGGCGGCCCAGCTCGTCCGGCGCTATCTTGCACGTCTTTACGGCCAGTTCGACCTGGTGCTGGCGCCGAGCCGGCTGATGGTCGGGCAACTGCGCGCGATGGGGGTGGCGGGAGCGCTGCACCAGCCGCTGGGCATCGATTGCGGCGTCTTCCATCCGGGCCTGCGCGATGGCGCCTTGCGCCGGCAACTGGGGTTGGCGCCCGGGGTGCGGCTGCTGGTCTATGCCGGGCGCTTCACGGCGGACAAGAAACTGGATGTGCTGATCGCGGCGATGCGCCGGCTCGGCCCCGGTTTCCACCTGCTGATGGTGGGGGCCGGCGAGACCGCGCTGGACGGCGCGCCGGGCGCGCGCATCAGCCGCCTGCCGTTCCAGCGCGACCAGCGCGCGCTGGCGCGCATCCTGGCCGGCTGCGACCTGCTGGTGCATCCGGGCGATTGCGAAACCTTTGGATTGATCGTGCTCGAGGCCATGGGGTGCGGACTGCCGGTGGTGGCGGCCGGCGCCGGCGGGCTTGCCGAACTGGTCGACGACGACACCGGCATGCTGGCGCGGCCCAATTGCCCCGACAGCCTGGCCGAGGCGATCAGGCAGGTGGCGAACCGCGACCTGGCGGCGCTCGGCGCCAACGCGCGGCGCAAGGTCGAATCGTCATTCGACTGGGAAGCGGTGTTCTCCCAGCTGCAGATGCATTACTGCAATTTACTACCGCAAGACGCACCGGACTGCGCGCCCTGGAGCCAGGCGCAGGGCGTGCAGTCCTATGCGCGGGCTGGATACTACCAGTAGGGACCCCAGTAACCGCCGCGATAGCGCGGACCCCAGGCGCCATAGGCGCCGACGCCCGTGCCCACGCGCTGCAGTTCTTCGCGCGTGCCCAGGTGCAGCACGCATTCGCGCCAGGGATCGGTGTTCGCGCTATAGCCGAGCTGGCTGCACGCCGGACCGTAGATACTCATGAGTTGCGCCATGTCGGCCTGCGCGCGCGCCGCTTTTTCTTGCGGCGTCGAACAGGCCGCGGCCAGCAGGGCCAGGCCGATGGCGGCGGATGTGCGCACGATGGCAGGCATCCTTGTGCCTTTGATGACGTTTTGCATGACAGTTCCTCCCGCCGCGTCGCGCGGCATGATTCCAGAATAGCATCGCCGGCACGTACCGCGTGTGATGGCAAACGCATTTGTGAGATTTCTTCACGCGCTTCAGGTTCGGATATTGGGGCGGATGTGGCCGCCTTCAACGACAGCAGCAGGTACGGCGCCGCCGACGTCCTGGATGCGCCCGTTCAGCGACCTGCGCCCGGGTATTTTTATCTCGCCAATCCGCATCGGCCGTGATTTTTCTGGCAAGATACGCCCCCAAAACAAGGAGGAGACGTATGAGCGGTTCCCTGGGCAAGTCCCGATGGAAGACCTGGACCCTGCGCACAGTCGGGGCGCTGCTGGCGCTCGTGCTGCTGGCCTTGCTGGCGGCCTGGCTGTTCCTGCGCGCCAGCCTGGCCCAGCTCGACGGCGAGCGCAGGGTGGCCGGCCTGGCGGGCCAGGTCAAGGTCGAGCGCGACGCCGCCGGGGTGCCCCTGATCAGCGGCGCCAGCCGGCTCGACGTCGCCTATGCGACCGGCTTCGTGCATGGCCAGGAGCGCTTCTTCCAGATGGACTTGCTGCGCCGCACGGCGGCCGGCGAGCTGGCCGAGCTGTTCGGCGCGGCGGCGCTGGCCACCGACCGCACGCACCGCCTGCACCGCTTCCGTGCCCGCGCGCTGGACACGCTGGCGCGCCTGCCGGCGCCGGAACGTGCGCTGCTGGAACGCTATGCGCAAGGCGTCAACGAGGGCCTCGGCGCGCTCGGCGCGCGGCCCTTCGAATACGCGCTGACCGGCGCGGCGCCGCGGCCGTGGACGGCGCCCGATTCGCTGCTGGTGGTGTGGGCCATGTACATCGACCTGCAAGGCGCCCAGCAGGCGCGCGAACTGGCGCGCGGCTGGCTGCGCGCGCACAGCGACGCGGCGCAGCTGGCCTTCCTGTTGCCCGAAGAGACGCGTTACGACGCGACCCTCGACGCCACGGACCAGGGCGCGGCAAAGGCGGCCGGCCCCTTGCCGCCGCGGGCGCCGGCCTGGTGGGGCGCGGCGCCAAAGGAACCGGGCGCGCCGGTCAGGCTGGCCGGCCTGGAGGTCACCGATTCGGTCGGCAGCAACAACTATGCGCTGGCCGGCAGCCGCAGCAGCACCGGCGCGGCGATCGTGGCCGACGACATGCACCTGGGCCTGCGGCTGCCGAACATCTGGTATCGCCTCGCGCTGCGCTTTCCCGATCCGGGCGCGCCCGGCGGCCAGCGCCGCCTGGCCGGCGTCAGCCTGCCCGGCGCGCCGCCGTCCGTCATCGTCGGCAGCAACGGCCAGGTGGCCTGGGCCTTCACCAACAGCTATGCCGATTCGCTCGACCTGGTCGAACTGCGGATCGACCCGGCGCGTCCGAACCAGGTCGGCCTGCCGGGCGGCTGGGAGACGCCGCGTGAGCACGTCGAGGCGATCGCCGTGAAAGGCGCCGCGGCCGAGCGCATGGTCGTGCGCGAGACGTCGCTCGGCCCGATCCGCGAGGTGGCGGGGCGCAGCTATGCGCTGCACTGGATCGCCCACGATCCGGCCGCGCTGAACATGAATCACCTGAAGCTCGAGACGGTGGCCAACGTCGGGGAAGCGCTGGCCGCCGCCGCCAGCAACGGCATCCCGGCCCAGAACTTCGTCGCCGGCGACGTGCACGGAAACATCGGCTGGACGGTCGCCGGCATGCTGCCGCGCCGCGCCGCCGAAGGCCAGGCGGCCGGCATTGCAGCAGGCATTGCGGCCGGCTTTCCGCTCGCCGCCGGCAGCGCGGCGCAGACCTGGAGCGAGGCGCTGCCGTACGCGGACTACCCGCGCATCGTGAACCCCGCCGATGGCCAGATCACGACCGCCAACAGCCGCCAGCTATCCGGCGCCGGCTACGCGCTGCTGGGCGACGGCGGCTACGACCTGGGCCAGCGCAACCGCCAGCTGCACGAGGGCTTGCAAGCCATGGGCGACCAGGTCGACGTGCGCCGCGCCTTCGACGGCGCCCTGGACGACCGCGCGATCCTGGTCGGCCAGTGGCGCCAGCGCGCGCTGGCCGCGCTTGACGCGCAGGCGCTCGCGGGTCACCCGCAGCGCGCCGAGTTCCGGCGCCTGCTCGAGACCAGCTGGAGCGGGCGCGCCAGCGTGGAGTCGATCGGTTATCGCCTGGCGCGCGACTTCATGTGGTCCGTGCACGACCTGCTGTACGGCGGCGTCAACGCGGCGCTGAAGGAGATCGATCCGAAGGCCAGCGCGGCCGCGGCCAGCGCGCGCTGGCCGGCGGTGGCGGCGCGCCTGCTGGACGAACGGCCGCAGGGCTGGTTGCCGGCCGGCCATGCTTCGTGGCGCGACCTGCAACTGGCGGCGGTGGACCGCGCCATCGCGGCCCTGGTCGATGCCGGCACGCCGCTGGCCGAGGCCACCTGGGGCCGGCGCAACACCGCCGACATCGCCCATCCGATCAGCATGGCCGTGCCCGCGCTGCGCCCCTGGCTCGCCGCGCCGGGCCAGCCGCTGGCGGGCGACGCCCACATGCCGCGCGTGGCCGGCCCCAAGTTCGGCCAGTCGGAGCGGCTGACCGTGTCGCCGGGGCGCGAAGAGGAGGGCTTGTACAATATGCCGGGCGGGCAGAGCGGCCATCCGCTGTCGCCGTTCTTCCTGCTGGACCACGCGGCCTGGATCGAGGGCAAGCCGGCGCCGTTGCTGCCGGGGGCGGTGAAGCACACCCTGCGCTTCGTGCCCTGAGGCCGCGCCCTACTTGGCCGGCAAGGCCTGCTGCGCATGCTGCAGCATCTCGGTGATCTTCTCGGCGCTGGAAGGGTGGCCGAGGTAGTAGCCCTGCACCATGTCGCAGCCCAGCTCCTCGAGCAGCAGCAGCTGCTCGCCGGTCTCGACGCCCTCGGCCACCACCACCATCTTGAGGCCGTGGGCCATGGCGATGATGGCGCGCGTGATGGCCGCGTTTTCCGAATCCTGGGGCAGGCCGGCGATGAAGCTGCGGTCGATCTTGAGGGCCCGCACGTCGAAGCGCTTCAGGTAGTTCATCGATGAATAGCCGGTGCCGAAGTCGTCGATCGACAGGTGCACGCCGATGCCGCGCAGCTGCTCGAGCGTGACCAGCGTGGCGCGGGCATCGTCCATCAGGGTGCCTTCGGTCAGCTCCAGTTCCAGCAGGCGCGGCTCTAACCCGGTCTCGTTCAGGGCCGACAGCACGATCTGCGACAGGTTCTCGTCCTTGAACTGCTTGGCCGACAGGTTGACCGCGATGCGCAGCAGGCGCCGCGTCAGGCGCTGCCAGGCGCGCGCCTGGCGGCAGGCGGTGCGCAGCACCCATTCGCCGATCGGGACGATCAGGCCGGTCTCTTCGGCCAGCGGGATGAATTCGGTCGGCGGCACCAGTCCGCGTTCGGGATGGCGCCAGCGCACCAGGGCCTCGACCCCGACGATCTCGGACGTGCGCACGTCGCGCTGCGGCTGGTAGACCAGGTACAGCTCGTCGTTCTGCAGCGCGCGCCGCAGGCCCACCTCGAGCTTCACGTGGCTCATGATCTGCATCGTCAGCGAAGAGCTGTACAGCTTGGCGTTGTTCTTGCCGCAGTTCTTGGCATGATACATCGCGGTGTCGGCGAACTTGAGCAGTGATCCACAATCATCGCCATCCTCGGGGAACAAAGAGATGCCGATGCTGGCGGTGACGAAGATCTCGTTGCCCTCGATGAGGAAGGGGCGCCGCATCGCTTCCTTGACGCGGGTGGCGACGTTCAGCGCATGCTCGACCCGCTCCAGGTCGGGCAACAGGATGGTGAATTCGTCGCCGCCCAGGCGCGCCAGGCTGGCGGCATCGCGCTCGACGCCTTCCCCGCGCGACACCAGGTCGCTGGGCCGGGTGGTCTCGCGCAGCCGTTCCGAGACCATCTTGAGCAGCTGGTCGCCGGCGTTGTGGCCCAGCGTGTCGTTGATGCGCTTGAAGGCGTCGAGGTCCATGAACAGCACCGCGAACTTCTTGTTGCCGATCTTGGCGCGCTGCAGCTCGCGCTCCAGCGTCTCGAGGAAGGCTTGCCGGTTGGGGATGCCGGTCAGGCCGTCGCAATAGGCCAGGCGCCGGATCTGTTCCTCGGCGCGCTTGCGTTCGCTGATGTCGCGCACCAGGCCCAGCACCTCGGACGGGCTGGTCGCCACCAGGCGCGCCTCGAAGTGCAGCACCTCGCCGCATTCGATCAGTTCGTATTCGACCGAGCGCACCTGCTGGGAGGCGAGCACGGTCCTCATCTGCTCCAGCATGCGCGCCGCGATCTCGGGCGGCAGCGTGTCGGACAGGTGCTTGCCGATGAAGCGCGCGCTGGTCGGGGGCGCGCCGGTCGGCCGTCCCGGACACGCCTGGCCTGGCCGCTCCTGGCCGGGCTCATAGTCGAGATAGAAGCCGTCCGCGTTCAGGCGAAAGAAGGTGTCGGGAATGGCTTCGAGCACGGCGCGGTTCTGGGCGTCGGCGATGCGCAGGCGGGCGATGGCGTCGCTGGCGCGCAGCACGTACAGCACGCGGTGGCCGAGGATCGGCCAGTTGATCGGCTTGGACACGAAGTCGGTGGCGCCGACCTCGTAGGCCTGGGTCACGGCCTCGACGTCGTCGCTGCCGGTGACCATGACGATCGGGACGCAGGCGCCGTCCTTCTCGGCGGCGCGGATCGCGCGGCAGGCCGTGAAGCCGTCCATGCGCGGCATGTCGACGTCCATCAGGATCAGGTCGGGCAGGCGTTCGCGCGCCAGCTCGACCGCTTCCTGGCCGTCGCCGGCCTCGATGCCTTCCATTCCGACCTGGGCCAGCATCTCGAGCATCAGGAGGCGCATGACGGGATCGTCGTCGGCGACGAGCACCGTCCCGCGCTGGGTGGAGGCAAAGGCTGGCATGTCAGGATTCCTTTTCAAGCATGGCGTGGAGCGACTGGCGCACCGAGTGGAATTCGCGCTCCATCTCGGCCAGCAGGGGCGCGGCGCCGTCGACGCTGCCGCCGCGGCCGAGCTGTTCGAGGTCGCGGCAGGCCGCGGCCAGGCGCGCCGCCCCGATGTTGGCGCTGGCCGACTTGAGGCCGTGGGCGATGCGGCGCAGGCTTTCGGCGTCGCGCGTGGTCAATGCCTGGCGCAGCGCCTGCAGGTGGCGCGGGGTGTCGCCCACGTAGGCGTTGATCACCTTCTGCACCAGGACGTCGCCGGCGTCGCGGCTCAGCGCGCGGATATTCTCGAGGGCGGCGCGGTCGACCGGGTCATTCTGCGGCGGCGGAAGGGGAGGAGGTGGAGGTGGCGCGGGCGCAAAGTCCAGCGCCAGCTCGGCTTCGTCGTCGTGGTGGCGCTCGGCCAGCACCGGCAGCGCCACCCAGCGCCCGATCACGGCCGCCAGCTGCTGCTGGGTGAAGGGCTTGGACAGGTAGTCGTCCATGCCGGCCGCGAGGCAGGCTTCGCGGTCGCCCTGCAGCGCGTTGGCGGTGATCGCGATCACGGGCAAGGCGCGCGCGCGGCCCATCTCGCGCTCGTGGCGCCGGATTTCGCCGGTCGCCGCGAAGCCGTCCATCACCGGCATCTGGCAATCCATCAGCACCGCGTCCCAGCCGCCTTCGTGCACCGCATGCAGCGCTTCCTGGCCATTGGTGGCGCAGTGGGTTTCCAGGCCCAGGCTCTCCAGCATGGCCCTGGCCACTTCGACGTTGACCGGATTGTCCTCGGCCAGCAGCACGCGCCGCGCGCGCCGCGCCGGCTGCGCGCGCGCCATCGGCGCCTGACGGGGAGCGTCGAACGGCGCCGCTGCCGCTGCTGCAGCGGCGGCGGCCGGATGATGCAGCCGCGCCGCGCGCGCCGTCAGGCAGGCATACAGGTCGGCCGCGCGCGCCGGCTTGACCAGCTGGTAGGCCACGCCGGCCTCGCGCCGCTGGACCGGATCGGCGGCCAGCTTTTCGGGGCTGAGCAAAACGATGTGGGTCGAGCGGGCCACCGGCTCGGCGCGCACCGAGGCCGCCAGCGCCAGGCCGCTGGTCTGGGTCAGCTCCATGTCGAGCACCGCCGCGTCATAGGGCCGGCCGGCGCGCGCCGCGCTCACCAGGTGCTCGAAGGCGGCTGCGGCGCTGCCCACGCCCTCGCAGGTCGCGCGCCAGGCTTCCAGCTGCTGCACCAGTTCATTGCGGCTGGCCTCCTGTTCGTCCACCACCAGCACCCGCAGGCTGTCCAGCGTGTGCTGGCGGTGGCCGGGCGCGTCGGGATCGACGCGGCGCTTGTCGAAGCCGAGCGTGAACCAGAAGATCGAGCCCTGCCGCGGCGCGTTCTCGACGCCGATCGTGCCCTTCATGAGTTCGACCAGCTGCTTCGAGATGGCCAGCCCCAGGCCGGTGCCGCCGTACTTGCGGGTGGTGGAATCGTCGGCCTGCGAGAAGGCGTTGAAGATGCGTGCGCGCGCCTCGCGCGAGATGCCGATGCCGGTGTCGTGCACCTCGAAGCGCAGCGCCACCCGCTGCGCGTCCTCGCCGGCCACCCGCACCCGCGCCATGATGCGGCCCTCGGTGGTGAACTTGATCGCATTGCCGATCAGGTTGGCCATGATCTGGCGCAGCCGGTTCGGGTCGCCGCAGATCGCCACCGGGATGTCGTTGGCGATGTCGAAGTCGCAGCCCAGGCCCTTGGCCGCCGCCTGCGGGGTGTAGACGTTGTGGATGTCGTCCAGCAGATCCCACAGGTTGAAGTTGATGTATTCGATGGTCAGCTTGCCGGCCTCGATCTTCGAGAAATCGAGGATGTCGTTGATGATCACCAGCAGGTGCTCTCCCGAGCGCTTGACCAGCTGCGTGTAGCTGCGCTGCGCCTCGGTCAGCTCGGTGGCCAGCAGCATCTCGGTCATGCCCAGCACCCCGTTCATCGGGGTGCGGATCTCGTGGCTCATGGTGGCCAGGAAACCGCTCTTGGCGCGGCTGGCCGCTTCGGCCGCGTTCTTGGCCTTTTCCAGCTGCTCGGTGCGCACGCCGACCTGGCGTTCCAGTTCGTCGCGGTGGTGCAGCAGGGCGGCGCCGCGGTCCTCGATCTGGGCCAGCATGGTGTTGAAGCTGTCGATCAGCACGCCCAGTTCGTCGTTGCGCTTGTGCTGCACGCGCAGTCCGTAGTTCTGGCTGGCCGAGACCTTTTGCGCGGCCTGGATCAGCTTGGCGATCGGCTCGGCGATGCTGCGCTTGAGCGGTCGCGCCAGTCCCAGCGAGACCAGCAGCGCGGCGCCCATCGCCAGCCCGATCACGACCAGGCTGGCCAGGATGTCGAGCCACATCGGCAGCAGGTCGGCCTCGATCATGATCGCGCCGACCGCCAGCTCGCCATGGCGCACCTCCTGCACCACGCGCATGTGGCGCGACAGCAGGAAGCGGCCGGCGCGGTTGGCGTCGTTCAGCGTGTCGAGCTCGAGGTCGTCGAGCGAGGGCAGTTCGGCGCCCAGGCGCGACGGCGCGCGGTACTCGGCCAGCGGGCGGCCGACACGGTCGTACAGCACCGCCGCCGAGATGTCCTGCTGCGCTTCCAGCGCCGCCAGGGTGGCGCCGGCCTGGCGCCGGTCGACCAGCATCAGGTCGCCGGAGGTGGCGGCGCCGATCACGCGCGCGAAGGCGGCCAGTTGCAGGCTCTCGGCCTGGCGGTGATTGATGATGGAAGTGACGGCGAAGGCGCAGAACACGAACAGCAGCGCGGTCGCCGTCGAGAGCAGCGAGAGGATGTTCAACTTCCGGTTCAGGCTCGAGCGCTCGAAATTCTGCATCGTGGTTCCCGCAAACGGCACAGCGCAGCGGATCCGGCAATGGTGCAGATCCTCCTAGCGAGCAAGAGCCCGCAGGAAAAAAATATACGGGTTAGGTGAGGGGGTAGTTTTGCGAATCCGCAAATGTGGCAAACGGAACAATTCCGTGTCGCAATTCAAATGCGCAAAATCGTCGGCGACAAAAAAAAAGGGACGCCGCGGCGTCCCTTCGTTCAAGCGCACGCGCCGCCCGTCAGCAGCACGACGCCCGGCTTCCCCCATACCGCGCATCCTGGCGCTCGCGGAAGAATTCCTCGTACGTCATCGGCGGCTGGTCCGGATGGGTACGCTCCATATGCGCCAGGTAGGTGTCGTATTCGGGCAGGCCGACCATCAACCGCAGGCTCTGCCCGAGGTAGTTGCCGGCCTGTTTCAGGGCGCCGAACATCACTGCACCTGCGCGGCCGGCATGGCGACGTACGCGGACTCCTTCGCGGTCGGCGCGTTCGATGCGCGCGCCGCCATCACGGTGCGCACGCCGTAGAACAGCACCGCCAGCACCACGAAGATGAAGAAGCCGGCCAGGCTGGCGTTGACGTAGTCGTTGAAGATGATGCGCTCCATGTCGAGGATCGACTTGGCCGGCGCCAGGATCTCGCCCGCGTCGTGCGCCGCCTGGTACTTGTTGGCGTGCGCGACGAAGCCGATGCGCGGATCGTCGTGGAAGATCTTCTGCCAGCCGGCGGTGAGGGTGCAGGCCAGCAGCCACAAGGTGGGCAGCGCGGTGACCCAGGCGTATTTGGCGCGCTTCATCTTGAACAGCACGCAGGTGCCCAGCATCAGCGCGATACCGGCCAGCATCTGGTTGGCGATGCCGAACAGCGGCCACAGGGTGTTGATCCCGCCCAGCGGATCGACCACGCCCTGGTACAGGAAGTAGCCCCAGGCGGCGACGCACAGGCCGGTGGCCAGCAGGTTGGCCGGGAGGGAATCGGTGCGCTTGAGCGACGGGGCGAAGGCGCCCAGCAGGTCTTGCAGCATGAAGCGGCCGGCGCGGGTGCCCGCGTCCACCGCGGTCAGGATGAACAGCGCCTCGAACAGGATCGCGAAGTGGTACCAGAAGGCCATCATGGCCGGGCCGCCCACGACGTTGGACAGGATGTGCGCCATGCCGACCGCCAGGGTCGGGGCGCCGCCGGCGCGCGAGATGATGGTGTGCTCGCCGACGTCCCGGGCCATCTGTTCGAGTTCGGCCGGCGTGATCACGAAGCCCATCTGCGACACGGCGTGCGCCGCCGATTGCGCGGTGGTGCCGAGCAGCGCGGCCGGGCTGTTCATGGCGAAGTAGATGCCCGGGTCGATGGTCGACGCGGCGATCAGCGCCATGATGGCGACGAAGGACTCCATCAGCATGCCGCCGTAACCGATGAAGCGGGCCTGGGTTTCGTTCTCGAGCATCTTGGGCGTGGTGCCCGACGAGATCAGCGCGTGGAAGCCCGAGACGGCGCCGCAGGCGATGGTGATGAACAGGAAGGGGAACACATTGCCCGACCACACCGGGCCGGTGCCGTCGATGAACTTGGTCACGGCCGGCATCTGCAGGTCGGGAGCGACCACGATGATGCCGATGGCCAGCGCCAGGATGGTGCCGATCTTGAGGAAGGTGGACAGGTAGTCGCGCGGCGCCAGCAGCAGCCACACGGGGATCACTGCCGCTACAAAGCCATACCCGATCAGCATCCAGGTCAGTTCGGTGCCGGTGAAGGTGAACATCGGGCCCCAGGTCGGCGAATCGTGCACCCACTGGCCGCCGATGATGGCCAGCATCAGCAGCACGAAGCCGATGGCCGAGATCTCGCCGATGCGGCCCACGCGCACGTAGCGCGAGTAGATCCCCATGAACAGCGCGATCGGGATCGTCGCCATCACGGTGAAGGTGCCCCACGGCGAACCGGTGAGGGCCTTCACGACGATCAGCGCCAGCACCGCCAGGATGATCACCATGATCATGAAGGTGCCCAGCAGCGCGATCATGCCGGGGATCTCGCCCATCTCGGACTTGATCAGGTCGCCGAGCGAGCGGCCGTCGCGGCGGGTGGACATGAACAGCACCATGAAATCCTGCACCGCGCCGGCGAACACGACGCCGGCCAGGATCCACATCATGCCGGGCAGGTAGCCCATCTGCGCCGCCAGCACGGGGCCGACCAGCGGGCCGGCGCCGGCGATCGCGGCGAAGTGGTGGCCGAACAGGACGTTCTTGTTGGTGGGGACGTAGTCGAGGCCGTCGTTGTATTTCCAGGCCGGGGTCTGGCGCGTGGGGTCGAGGCCCATCACCTTGGTGGCGATGTACAGCGAATAGAAGCGGTAGGCGATCAGGTAGACGCAGCCGGCGGCCGCGACGATCCAGATGGCGTTGATGGTTTCACCGCGCTTGAGCCCGATGTAGCCGAGCGCAAACGCGCCCACGATGGACAGGACGATCCATCCGAGCATGCTCGTGATACGTTTCATTGGGTGACTCCTCCGATGTGGATTGATGCTTGTGCGTCAGTACGTGCCGACGCCAATTATTTGCAGCATGCTAATGAGTATCTTGCACTATTGTCAGTACCGCAAGCGCAAGATTACGCAGTATCTACGTAATGCTACGTAGATCGACCCCAGCCGGCGGACGTAGAATGCAGGCCTTCGAATGAAACCATGCGGAACAAGCCTATGCGGCTAAGGCAAAAAGTGATCGTGCTGGCAGTCGTGCCACTGGTGGTGGCGCTGTGCGCGATCGCGCTCTACGTGCGCCAGCAGGGCGTGACCCTGGCGGCCGAGCAGCGCGCCACCATCCAGCACGCCTACCTGGCGAGCAAGGAGGCCGAGCTGCGCCACTACGTCGAGCTGGCGACGCGCTCGATCGCCCACCTTACACGCACCGGGGACAGCGGCCCGGCCACCCAGCGCGAAGCGATCCGCATCCTGTCGAGCCTGAGCTACGGCGAGGACGGCTACTTCTTCGTCTACGACACCCGGGGCAACAACCTGATGCACCCGCGCCAGCCGGAGCTGGTCGGCACCGATATGTGGGACTGGCGCGACTCGACCGGCGCGCCGACCATCCAGCGCCTGATCGCGCTGGCCGGCGAGGGCGGCGGCTTCCTGCGCTATACCTGGGCCAAGCCCTCGAGCAACCGGCCGGCGCCCAAGCTGGGCTACGTGGTGCCGGTCGCGCACTGGAACTGGGTGATGGGCACCGGGATCTATCTCGACGACGTCGAATCGGCGCTGGCGCTGGTCGACGCCCAGCAGTCGCGCAATATCGAAGAGACGCTGTTGTGGATGGCGGTGCTGGCCACGGTGGCGGCGGTGGGCGTGGCCGGCGGCGGTCTGGCCCTGAACATCAGCGAGGGGCGCGTGGCCGACGCCAAACTGAAGGCGCTGGCCCAGCGCGTGGTGGAGTCGCAGGAAGAAGAACGGGCGCGCCTGTCGCGCGACCTGCACGACGGGATCAGCCAGGCCCTGGTCTCGGTCAAGCTGCAGCTGGAAGCCGGCATCATCCGCATCGACGGCGACGAGGCGCGCCGCGAGCAGGGGCGCGCGGGTCTCGAGCGCACCGTCGAGCAGGTAAAAACGCTGCTGGGCGAGGTGCGCCGCATCTCGCACGACCTGCGGCCGACCCTGCTGGACGATATGGGCCTGGCGCCGGCGCTGGACCACCTGGCGAGCGAATTCGGCGAGCACGCGGGCGCGCCGGTGCGCTTTCGCGCGGCCGGCGCGGTGGACGCGCTCCCCGAGATCGTGGGTACGGTGTTGTTCAGGATCGCCCAGGAAGCGCTGACCAACGTCGAGCGCCACGCACAGGCGCGGCATATCGACATGGTGCTCGAACGCGTGGGCGACCTGGTGAGCCTGAGCATCGCCGACGATGGCGTGGGCTTCGATACCGACGGCGTGGCCGTGCATCCCAAGCGCGGCATCGGGCTAAGGAATATGATGGAGCGCATGGAGGCGATCGGCGGCCGGTTCGAGATCGTGTCGTCCTCCACCGGCACCCGGGTGGTGGCCAGCATCGATTTGAAGGAGCAAGGCAGTGACTGGTGAAGTAAACGATGAAGTAAATGAGGTGAAAATCCTGTTGGTCGACGATCACCCGCTGGTGCGCGACGGTCTGCGCGCGCGGCTCGAGTCGGCGCCGCGTCTGGCGGTGGTGGCCGAAGCCGGCTCGGGCGAGGAAGCCCTGACGCGCGCCGGCGAATTCCACCCCGACCTGGTGCTGATGGACGTGAACATGCGCGGCGGGAGCGGCATCGAGGCGACCTACCAGCTCACCGCGCGCTACCCCGGCATCGCGGTGCTCATGTTGTCGATGCACGACAAACCCGAATACGTGAGCCAGGCCATGGCGGCCGGCGCGCGCGGCTACGTGCTGAAGGACGCGCCGGGCAAGGACATCGTGCTGGCCATCGAAACCGTGATGGGCGGCGGCATCTACTACAGCGCCGCGCTGGCGCGCCAGCTGGCCAATCCGGCCACGCCGGGCGACCAGCTGACGGCGCGCGAACAGGAAGTGCTCAAGCATATCGCGGCCGGCCAGTCGAACAAGCAGATCGCGCGCGACCTCGATCTGTCCGTGCGCACGGTGGAGACCCACCGCCTGAACATCAAGCGCAAACTCGGCATCGAAGGGCAGGCGGAACTGATCCGTTTTGCGGTCCAGCGCGCCGGCAGCAACTGACCGGGTAACCGAGAGTATTTTCTCGATATCCACCGGGAAACATTACGGTTGCTTTATAGTATTCGGTGCAATAAGATTGCCTGAATAATATTGAGAAATATCATATGGCCGAGCAGGGACATTTTCCGCTGGTAGCAATCGATCCGGTCGCCAATGCCCAGAACGAATGGGTGGCGCTGAGCTTGCGGCTGGCGCCTGGGGCCGACCTGCCGCAACGGCTGCAAGCGGTATTCGCCGGCGCCGACCTGCTCACGGCGATCGCGCCGCTCGACTGCCTGCTGCACCTGGATGGCCCGGAGGCCCTGACGGTGCCGGTGCTGACGCTGCTGCCGCCCAATCGCATCGGCCTGGTGATCAAGTCCGAAGCGCTGGCGTCCGGCGGCGCCGCGCGCCAGCTGGCCGAGCTGCACGCCGGTGGCTACCGCATCTGGCTCGACGGCGATGTCCCGGAAGGCGCCAAGGCGCCGGCGGCGCTGCGCTCCGCGGCGCGCGACTGCCGCGCGCATCACGATGCCGCGCTGGCGCCGGGCTGCCTGGTCTCGTTGTTCGGACCGCACCTGGCGCACGGCGTCGACGGCGCGCGCCGCTTTTCCGACTGCGAGAACGCGGGCTTCGACTGGTTCAGCGGCGACTATTCCCTGGACCCGGATGCCGCGCCGGCGCCGGACGACGACGGCAGCTCGCGCCGCCGCATACTGACCTTGCTGGGCCTGTTGGCGCGCGACGCCGACTCGCGCGAGCTCGAAGACCAGATCCGGCAAGACCCGGCGCTCGCCTACCACCTGCTCAAGCTGGTGAACTCGGCCGCCTTCGCGGTGAGCACCCAGGTCACGAGCTTCTCCCAGGCGATCACGGTGCTCGGCCGGCGCCAGCTGCAGCGCTGGCTGCAACTGCTGCTGTACGCGCGCCAGCAGCCGGACGGCTTGCCGAACCTGCTGCTGCCGCTGGCGGCGCGCCGCGGCGCGCAACTGGAATCCTTGAGCCGCCAGGCGGGGGGCGAGCGCGACGCGCAAGACCTGGCCTTCATGACCGGCGTGTTCTCGCTGCTCGACCGCCTGCTGCACATGCCGATGGCGGCGATCGCGGACGAGCTGTACCTGCCGGAGCACGTCGCAGCCGCCCTGGTCGAACGGCGCGGCCGGCTGGGCGCCTGGCTGCGGCTGACCGAGGCGCATCCGACCGAAGCGGCGCTGGAGGCGGCGGGGGTGAGCCCCGGGGCCTGGTGGAACAGCCAGCTGCACGCCTACCACTGGGCGATCCAGGTGGGCCGGAATGTCTGACCTGCGCGAACTGGACTTCGACTTCGTCGGCGGCACGACCGCTGTCTGTGACGCCATCCTCCGCCTGCGCGGCGAGGCCCTGCACCTGGAGCTGGGACGCCTGGCGGCCCGGCTGACGGGCAGTCCGGAGGGGCGTTTCGTGCCGGGCGCCGGCCTGATCGACCCGAACGAGGCGGGCGCGCGCATCCTGCGCCACGCGGTGGCGGCCGGCATCGAGCAGTTCGGCTGGTACGAAGTGAGCGGCGGCGAGGGTTATTGTCCCGAGACCGAGCGCAAGCTGGTGGCGCTGTCGCACCTGACCGCGAGCCTGATGCAGATGCACACGCTGGCGCAGCGCTCCACCCACGCCTATGCGCAGATGGAAGCGCAGCTGGCGCACCAGTCGCAGATCCTCGACCAGATCCACGAATCGGTGCTGACGATGGACCAGATGGGCTACATCACCAGCTGGAACCGCGGCGCCGAGCAACTGTTCGGCTATACCGCGCTGGAAGCGATCGGGCGCAACATCCTGTTCCTATATGCCGACGAGGACGACGGCGGCGACGGCAACGACATGCAACCCGACTTGTTCGCGGAGCAGGGCGGACGCATGATGGAAGTGCGGCGCCGGAAAAAATCGGGCGAGGTGTTCTGGGCCAGCCTGTCGCTGTCGCCGCTGCGCGACCTGGCCGACCGGCCGACGGGCCTGATCGCCTATCTCACCGACATCACCGAGCGCAAGCAGGCCGAGGAACAGCTGCACCACCTGGCCTATTACGACGAGCTGACCGGCCTGCCCAACCGCACGCTGTTCGCGCGCCTGGTCGACCAGGCGCTGGCGGTGTCGCAGCGCAACGAGACGGCGGGCAGCGTGCTGTTCGTGGACCTGAACCGCTTCAAGCGCATCAACGACACGCTCGGGCGCCGCATCGGCGACGAGCTGCTGCGCCAGGTGGCGCAGCGCTTCAAGGACGCCCTGCGCGACGAAGACGTGGTGGCGCGCCTCTCGGGCGACGAATTCGCCGTCGGGCTGTCGGACATCCGCCAGCACTTCGAGGCGACCACGGTGGCGCAAAAGCTGCAGGCTTCGCTCGATGCGCCTTTCTTCATCGCCGGGCACGACCTGCGCGTGGGCGCCAGCATCGGCATCAGCGTGTACCCGCAGGACGGCAACGATGCCGAGACCCTGCTCGGACTGGCCGATATCGCGATGGAGCGCGCGAAGAGGGCGGAAGCGAATCCGGACCGCAGCGTGGCGTTCTACAGCCAGGACATGAACAAGGGCATGCAGGAGCGCATGCGCATCGAATCGGGCCTGCGCCATGCGCTGGGCAACGGTGAATTGATCCTGTATTACCAGCCCAAGTTCGAGATCGCCAGCGGTCGCATCGTCGGCGCCGAGGCCCTGGTGCGCTGGGTGCATCCGCAGCGCGGCATCGTGCCGCCGTCGGAATTCATTCCGCTGGCCGAGACCACGGGCCTGATCGTGCAGGTGGGCGAGTGGGTGCTGGAGCAGGCCTGCGCGCAGGCGGCGATCTGGCAGCGGTCGGGGATCGCGCCGTTCAGGCTGGCGGTGAACGTGTCGGCGCGGGAGTTTACGCCGTCCTTGCCGTCGCGGGTGGCCGATACCTTGCGGCGCTACCAGCTCGATCCGTCGTGGCTGGAGCTGGAGATCACCGAGAGCACGCTGATGCACGACTTCGAGCGCGTGACGGCCATCATGGACCGGATCACGGCGCTGGGGGTGTCGTTGTCGCTGGACGATTTCGGGACCGGGTATTCGAGCTTGTCGTATCTGAAGCGCTTCCCGATCCAGACCCTCAAGATCGACCGCTCGTTCACCACCGGGATTCCGCGGGATGCGAGCGATTGCGCGATCGCGGGGACGATTGTCAGCATGGCGCGGCAGCTGTGCCTGCGCGTGATCGCGGAAGGGGTGGAGACGCTCGATCAGCTGGAGTTCCTGCGCGAGGCGGGGTGCGATGAGGTGCAGGGGTATTTGTATGCGGCGCCGTTGCCGGCGTATGAGTTCGAGCGGTGTTTGCGGGATAACTGGTTGTTGATCGCCTGAACGTTGGTGAACAGCCTCACCGGCCCTGATGATTTATGTATAATGCCGGTTCCCTAAGGAAGCGTGGCCGAGTGGTTGAAGGCAGCAGTCTTGAAAACTGCCGACGGGTGAAACCGTTCGTGAGTTCGAATCTCACCGCTTCCGCCAAGCATACTGAACAAGAGCCCCACACGTTGGGGCTTTTTTCATCATGCATCGTGCATTCCTGCCCGAACAGCGAGGAAGCTCCACACTCCGCGCAAGTAGCAATGACTCCGAACGACAAGAAAACACATGGACCAATCCCGTCACGAGCGCAATAATCGTGTCGGACCATCCATCTTTTCTCTGCTACATGACCGACATCGACGTTACCCAGCCAGGCCCGCCGCTCAGCGCCGAGCACCGCAGCGAACTGGAGTCGCTCCTCCAGCCGATCAGGGAGGACCTGCCCACCGGACCGCCAATCCGCTTCGATCCCATCTTTGACCAATTACGCGAGGCGCGCCGGGAAGACGATCCTAGTCTGCCGATGGGCGTATGGGAGCAGCCGCTGAAGCGCGCCGATTGGGCCCGAATCGAGGTGCGCTGCAAGGTGACATTGAGCGGATACGCCAAAGATCTGCAGATCGCCGCCTGGCTCACCGAAGCCTGGACGCGCCAGCATGGCTTCGAAGGGCTCTTGCGCGGTCTGCTGCTGGTAGAGGGTCTGCTCGTGCGCTTCTGGGAGACCGTGCATCCGCAGGTGGACGAGGATGGCGACCCCGGATTGCGCGTGGCGCCGCTGGAGTGGATGAACAGCGCATTGGCGACGACGATCAGGATTCACGTTCCAGTGCTGGGCCAATCCGGCGAGCAGCCCGGCCGATTCACCCTGACGGATTGGGAACGTATGTCGGGCGACGCTTCGTCGCCGGCCGCGCAAGAGAGGGCGCGCAGGGCAGCGGACGAAAGCGGCCAGCCGCTGCAGGCGCGTGCCGACGTCATCGACCATGTCAAGGCCCGTCGGGGCGCGGATGCCGAGCGCAGCCTTCAACAGGTTCGCCATTGCGTCGGCGCCGTGCTGTCGATCGCCAGCGTGACCGAAGCGCGCCTGGGTGAGGATGCGCCGGACATGTCGAGGCTGCGCGACACGCTGCGCGCGGTCGAGCGCCTATTGCTCCAACTGGGTGCCATTGGAGAACCCGGCGCCGTCTCTCAGGATGCGGCGCAGGCGCAGCCCGGCGCGGTCGCGGGCAAGATCCTGCAGAAGGAAGCAATGCCCGGCGATGCTGCCCGGACGAGCGACGCGTCGGCAGGCGAGGCTTCGCCGCCCGATGCGGCGGAACTGCTCGGCCGGCGCATCGACGCCATCTGCAAGGCGGCGGGAATCCATGCGCCAGGCAATGCCGAGCGACTGATGGCGATGCAGATCGGACTGCTGCATGACCAGAATATGATCCTGCAAGGCGCCATGAGGGACGCGGCGCGCCAGGTGGGCGCGGATGCCGCCTGCGGTGACCTTACCGCGCTCGTTGGCGCCGTGCTGTCCGGCAGGGAGCCGACCCGGTAGACCGGCGCCGTCCGATTCGATGCGAGGAAGCTGGTGCGCTCACTGCGCGGACTGCATGGCGGTGTCCGGTTTCCAGACATAGATGCCGCCATCGGCCATCAAGCTCAAGGACAGCGTGTCGCCCTGCATCGTGTATGAGCGAACATACCCCATGTCCCTGGCGATGCGGCTGTCGAGCGATCCTGGCGGGCACATCGCCCGGGTCATTGCCACGTTGCCAAAAGTAATTGCGCCGCGGCCCGGCTCGCCTGCCCCAACGGTGTACGAGGTCGAGCCCCGGTTGCAGTCCAGCTGGAACGCGGCGCGGCCGTCCGGCGTCAGCCGCATGGTATAGACCCGGTCCGGCTGCGGGCGGGTCGTGCCCTGGGCATCGTCCATTGACTGGATTTCATGCAGGCGCCAGGTCGTGGCGGTCAAGCCGATGGCCTGGGTGTCCCGTGCGGCGGGAGCGGTCGTCGGCGTCGTGCCGGTGCTGCAGGCGGCGCACAAGACGGTCGCGAGCGCGATGGCGATGCGCGATGGTTTTAACATGGCTGGTTTCCTCATGCGTGTCCGGGGAGCGTCCCGGTTTATTTTCGGGATGTGTATTCTTATCATCATCCCATGCTAGAGTCGATCACAGGTGCACAGTTGAGTCATCCAATCAACACATGAATGTTGGACGCGTCGACCAGATGCTGGAACGCGTTCCCTGGAGCCGAGGAAGTCACCATGAAACTTGCCATCCTGATCGCCGCCTTGTTCTCCACCGCGGCATATGCCCAACAGTACGATCGCAATGCACCGCGTGGCGGTCCCGACGAGCGCAACTGGGATGAAGACATCCAGTTGGTCTGCTTCGGCCAGGCGGAACGGACGGTGGCCGAAACCCACTCCGGCTACCAATGGAATCAGGAGACGCACAAATACGAGCCGAAGTCCGAAGTAACGACCGGCAAGCAGGACTTCGACAGCGCACTCAACGTCTCCATCCATGACGACCAGGGCCGGATCCGGATCCCCAAGCAGCTGATCCCGCCCATGCATTCCGGCGGCCGCGATGGCTGGTGGGATCTCGAAGACCTGATCGTCGGTCACAACGACATCCGCGGACGTTTCCGCCTGAATGCGCTGAACCGGCCGACGGTGGCGATCGACCGCCGCAACGGCACCATCACCGTCGATGGCATGATCAAGTTCAATGGCCGGTGCGATCCCGACAGCGGGCATCGACGGTTCTGAGCGCCGCCCCGGCGCATTACTCGGCGCCGCTCAGCACGGTCAACGGCGTGCCGGTCGCGCCCTCGCTCAGCGGCGACTGCGTGACCAGCAGCGTCGCGCCCGGGGCCAGCAGGGCCGCCAGCTTGTCGTGGAAGGCTTGCGGCAGCTGCACGCGGTTGCGTGTGGCTTCGTCGACCGTGCGGCCGTCCTCGTCGGCGTGGCCGGCCACTCCCGCATAGATCCACACCGGCTTGCCGTCCGCGCCCGTGCCCAGCGTCAGGACGTGGGTCGCCTCGTCGGACGAGGTATTGACCGCCGCCGAGCGCCCGATCTCGATCCCATTGCGCAAGACCGACACCGCCTGGTCGCTGCGCGACATCACGATGGTGATCGGGCCGGCGGGCGCGCGCTCGGGCGCCCAGAATTCGCCCGTCGGCGCCGCGATGGTCGTCGGCGCCAGCACCTGGCCGCTCCCGGTCTGTATCGGATGGCTGGCGTTGCCGGCGATGACGACGGTGGTCGAGAAGTCGGTCGCCGTGAACAACGCCTTGGCGAAGGCATAAGGAAGATGCACGCAACCATGGCTTTCCGGATAGCCGGGCAGGCCGCCGGCGTGCAGGGCGATGCCATCCCAGGTCAGGCGCTGCTGGAAGGGCATGGGCGCGTTGTTGTAGGTGCTGGAACGGTGCCGGGCATCCTTTTGCAGGATGGTGAAGACGCCGGTGGGCGTTTCGTGGCCGGGCTTGCCGGTCGATACCGTACTGACGCCAATCCGCACGCCGTTGCGGTAGACCGTGGCGGTCTGGCGCGACAGGTCGACGAAGACCAGCATCGGACCGCGCGGCGCGATCTGCGGCGCCCACACCCATTGTCCCGCCTCGAGCCGGGCCGCCTCGCGCGCCAGTTCCACTGGCGACGAAGCGCTGGCTCCCTGCGCCAGGATAGCCGGCGACCACAGGCAGGCGATGAGCAGTAGCCCTGCCGATCCAAGTTGCTGTACAGAGATTGACCAGGTGTAGCGCATTGCGTGCTTCTCCTCGTTCCTTGTCTCAAGTGTATGATGAATCTGCAGTGAAGGGGGCCATCCCGGCCGTCCGCGTGATCTTTGTGTCGAAAGAAAGGTGCAGCGAATGCGTGCAACAATCATGATCGGTCTCGCGGCCGTCACGGCGCCGGCCATCGCCCAACCGGTGGCGGCGCAGGAGCAGACGAAGGAAACCGCGATCGCGCTGCCGGGGGAGGGCCGGAGCGTCTCGTTCAAGGGGACGATACGCGGCTACGGCGCCGCCGACTATGTGTTCAGGGCGCCGGCGGGGCGAGTGCTACGCGTCGAGCTCGAAACTGCCAGCAAGTCCACGTACTTCAACATCATTCAGGACGGCAAGGACGACGCGCTGTTCGTCGGCTCGCTCGGCGGCAACCGGTTCGATGCGGCGCTGCCTGAGCAGGGAACGTACCGCGTCAAGGTGTACCAAATGCGTAATGCCGCCCGCAAGGGGGCGACGGCGCACTACGAACTCAGGGTCCGCTGATGCACTGACACGGCCGGCCGCGAGCATGGCCGCCGTACTATTGTCCGGTATAGGGCCGGGAATCGACCGGGAGGCTGACGGTGAGCGTCGTTCCGCGTTGTTCCGCGCTGTCCACCACCACCGAGCCGCCATGGCTTTCGGCGACGTGCCGAACGTAGGGCAGACCCAGGCCCCATCCCTTGACCTTCACGTCTTCGATGCGATGGAGGGCCTGGAACAGGCGTTCGAGTTCGGGTTCGGGAATTGGGTTGCCCTCGTTATGCACCGCCAGCAACATCTGGGAATCGCTCTGGCTGACCCGCACAGTGATCGGTCGCGCCGGATCCCCGTATTTCCTCGCGTTCGATACCAGGTTTTCGAGAACGCGCTTGAGCGACACGCGGCACCTGATGGTCGACACGGTCGTCATTCCCGATGACAAGGTAGAGGAAGTCGACTATGCGATGCTGCTGTCGGCCATGCGGCTGATCGCACTCGCATCGACCTTGATCTGCCTGCCTCGCGGCTAGACCGTTCTCTGGCGATCGCGGTCGGGTCCTAGGCCGACCTGCGCTTCTTGCCTCCCGCGGCGAACATCTCGATCTTCTTGGTCGGCCCCGACACGATCAACAGGTCGGCCGAGCGGATCGTCGTATCCGCCAGCGCGTGCTGGAAATCCTCGTTGGCGCGCTTGACGCCCACCACGGTCACGCCGAAGCGGCTGCGCACATGGGCTTCGGCCAGCGTCCGGTTATGCGTCTCTGCAGGCGCATGGATCTTGGCGATCGCAAAGCCGTCCTCGAACTCGATGAAGTCCATCATGCGCCCCGTGATCAGGTGCGCCACGCGCGCGCCCATGTCGGCCTCGGGGTAGATCACGTGGTGGGCGCCGATGCGCTGGGCGATCTGGCCGTGCTCCGGCGTCATCGCCTTGACCCAGATGTCCTTGATCCCCAGTTCGGTCAACACCATCAGGGTCATCAGGCTGGCCGCCAGGTCCGAGCCGATGCCGACGATCGCGTGCGAAAAATCGGCCACGCCCAGCTGCAGCATCACGTTCTCGTTGGTCGAGTCGGCCTGCACGGCGTGGGTCAGGCGGTCGCCCCAGATCTGCACCAGGTCTTCGCGCGTGTCGATGCCCATGACGTCGTGGCCCAGGCGCATCAGCGACTGCGCCACCGCGCCCCCGAAGCGCCCCAAGCCGATGACGACTACGCTGTCGCCGGCGGAAAACGCGAACTGCTCTGTGAAAATTCTACCCAACAATTGGATGCTCCTCAGGATAACGGTAAGGCATGCGCCGCTCGCCCAGCACCAGCGAGGTCGCGAAGGTGATCGTGCCCACCCGGCCGACGAACATCAGCAGGGCCAGCACCAGCTGGCCCGAGGGCGGCAGGTCGTCGGTGATGCCGGTCGACAGGCCGGCGCTGCCGAAGGCCGCGATGACCTCGAAAATGACCTGGTCGGTCGGGAAGTGCGAGATGCGCAGCAGGGCCACCGTGCCGAAGGCAACGATGACGCTGCCCAGCACCAGCACCGTGATCGCCTGGCGCTGGGCGGACGTGCCGACGCGGCGCCCGAACGCCTCGGTGTCGGTGTGGCCCTTCGCCTCGGCGATCACCAGCAGCACCAGCACCGCCACGGTGCCCACCTTGACCCCGCCCGCGGTGCCCGCGCTGCCGCCGCCGATGAACATCAAAAAATAATGCAGGGCCCAGGTTTCGCGGGTCAGCGCCGCCACGTCGACGGTGTTGAAGCCCGAGGTGCGCGCCGCCGCCGACATGAACATGCCGTTCATGAGCTTGTCGAACAGGCCGAAGGCGCCCAGGGTCTGGGGATTCTTCCATTCGAACAGCAGGATGGCGACGTAGCCCAGCAACAGCAGGATCAGGGTGCCGGACAGGGTCAGCTTGGTGTGCAGCGACCAGTGGCGCGGATCGCGGAAGCGGTGGCGCAGGTCGTGCAGCACCGGAAAGCCCACGCCGCCGATGATGGCGGCCAGCATCACCGGCAGCAGGATGCCGGCGTCGCCCGCGTAGCGCACCATGCTGTCGGGGTGGATCGAGAAGCCGGCGTTGTTGAAGGCCGACACCGCGTGGAACAGGCCTACCCAGCCGGCGTCGTTCCAGGCCAGGCCGTAGTCGGCGCGCAGCCTGAGCGTCAGGATCGCCGCGATCGCCAGCTGGAACAGCACCGACACCACCAGCACCACCCGCGCAACGCTCGAGATGTCGCCCATGCCGATCGAGCGCGTTTCGGTCTGGGTCATCAGGCGCGTGCGCAGCTTGGGCGAGCGGTTCACCATCAGGCCGAGCAGCGTGGCGGCGGTCATCATGCCCAGGCCGCCCAGCAGGAACAGCACCATGATGGTCGCCTGGCCGAAGCCGGACCAGTAGGTGCCGGTGTCGACCAGCACCAGCCCGGTCACGCACACCGCCGACACCGCCGTGAAGAAGGCGACCATCAGCGGCGCGGCGCTGCCGTCGGGGCGCGCCAGCGGCAGCATCAGCATGGCGGTGCCCGCGAGGATCGCCAGCAGGAAGCCCAGCGCGACGGCGCGCGCGGGATGGATGACCTTGTTCATCGGCAGTGTCGTTTATTGCGTTTGCGCGGGCGGATCCTGGTCGAAGTCCATGGTGTCGAGGTCGGGGTCGGACGCCAGCGGCGCGCCCATGAACTTGAGCCAGATGAAGCCGATCGTGCCGGCGATCACCGACGCGGCCAGGATCGACATCTTCGAGGCGTTGATGATATCCGCATGTCCCACGAAGGCGAGGTTCGTGATGAAGATCGACATCGTGAAGCCGATCCCGCCCAGCATGCCGGCGCCCAGCACGTGGCGCCAGGCCAGGTCGAGCGGCAGGCGGCAGATGCCGATTGCCACCGCCGCAAAGCTGAACAGCAGGATGCCGACCGGCTTGCCGAGCACCAGGCCGACCAGGATGCCGAGGCTGTTGAGCGAACTCAGTTCGCCGGCCCAGTCGGCGCCGATCACGATGCCGGTATTGGCCAGCGCGAAGATCGGCAGGATCAGGAAGGCCACCGGCTTGTGCAGCACGTGTTCCAGGCGGTGCGACGGCGAAGCGGCGTCGTCCTCCTGCGCCGAATAGGGGATGGTGAAGGCCAGCAGCACCCCGGCGATGGTGGCGTGCACGCCCGACTTGAGCATCAGGAACCACATCAGCGCCCCGCCCAGCAGATACGGCCACAACGCCGGCACGCGCAGGCGGGTATTCATCAGGCGCAGCGCCACGAAGACTGCGAGCGCACCCACCAGGTAGGCGACCGATAATTGCGCGGTATAGAACACGGCGATGACGATGATGGCGCCCAGGTCGTCCATCACGGCCAGCGCGGCCAGGAACACCTTGAGCGAGGCCGGCACCCGGTTGCCCAGCAGCGCCAGCACGCCGAGCGCGAAGGCGATGTCGGTGGCCATTGGGATGCCCACGCCGGCTTGCGTCGGCGTGCCGCCGTTGAGGGCGAAGTGGATCCCGGCCGGCACGGCGATGCCGCCGGCCGCCGCCAGGATCGGCAGCATGGCATTGCGCAGGTCGGACAGCTCGCCGTTGTACAGCTCGCGCTTGAGTTCCAGGCCGACCAGCAGGAAGAAGATCGCCATCAGGGCGTCGTTGATCCACAGTTCGACCGTGAGGCCGCCGAGCGGGATGTGCCAGAAGCCCAGGTAGGAGGAACCCCAGGCCGAATTGGCGATGGCCAGGGAAACGAGGGTGCACAGGATCAGGATGGCGCCGCCGGCCTTGCCCGATGCAATGAATTCTTGAAATGTTTTGGAGAGTCGTCGTTCAATGCGCATAAATGTTTTCCAGCCGCGACGGCGTGCATGCCGTCCGGTATGTCTCATGAATTGGCGGCCCACGGGCCGGCATGGCCTGCGGTGACTGAAGGTGGAAAGCGATGCGGCCACGATATGGCCGACATGATGAGAGGATGCGTGACAGGTGACATGATGACGTGCGTAAGCGAGCCGCGTGGCGGCCCGACCAGCGCAAATCCTGTCATACCAGCAGCGGTATGATCACCCAGACAATATTATAGACGATGGCGCCGCCGCTGCGGCGCCCCGGAGGCTCTGGTATCCGCGCGGCGCAGGTTCAACGACGGGTCGCGGCCGCCGCGTCGATTTCGGCGCCCCATGGATCCTTGAGCGCCACCGGCTTGCCCGATGCCGAGAAGTCCATGATCCGATCGCTCGAACGCGCGTAGCGCGGCCATGCCGGCAAGCCCGCGCCATTCGGATCGCCGCGCCTGGCGAAGTTCACCATATATGTGCTCATCGCCTTGCCGACGGCGATGTCCTTGCCGGTCGCCTGCGCGCCGTACTTGATCGCCACGGTATCGAAGAAGAAGGGGATGTCGGTCGCATGGCCGGCGCCGGCGCCGGGCTTGGCGATCGCGTCGGCCACGTAGGAGAAGCGGTAGGCGTACACCGGCACGCCGTGGTCGGCCAGGGTCGCCGCCAGGCTGCGCGCGCCGGCGACCATATAACCGGTCTTGCCGCCGATGTCGGCGCTGGTGGCGCCGATCATCACCGGCACCTCGTGCATGCGGCCGGCGCCGAAGGCGGCGCCGGAGTCGATCGCCAGCCTGCCGTCGGCGAACGGCCCGGCATAGGTCGGCATGCCCTGCATCCTGAAGTTGGCCAGGTTCATCCCATCCACCACCTGTTCGGCCGGCAGCGCGCGCAGTTTCTCGAGCGCCTTCGGATCGTCGGCGGCGATGCCCTTGCCGGCGGCGAAGTTCACGCCCGTCTTTTCGGCGCCCGCCAGCGGCGTCCGCGCGGTGCCGCCGTCGCCGCCCGACATCACCACCGCCTTGGCGAACAGCCCCCGGCTCTGTGGCGACGTGAGCAGGAAATTGACCGACATGCCGCCGGCCGATTCGCCGCTGATGGTGACGTTGTCGGGATCGCCGCCAAAGGCCGCCACGTTGCGCTTGACCCACTGCAGCGCCGCGATCTGGTCCATGAAGCCGTAGTTGCCGAGTGCGGCCGTCTGACCGGCTTCCTGCGTCAGTTGCGGATGGGCGAAGAAGCCGAAGCGGCCGATCCGGTAATTGAAGCTGACCACCACCACGTCCTGTTTCGCCAGCTCCGCGCCGGAATACGTCGGCGGCGACGAGCCGCCGTTGACGAAGCCGCCGCCATAGATCCAGACCAGCACCGGCAGTTTGCCCTCGCTGTTACCCTTGTCCTCGGCCGGCTTCCAGACATTCAGGTACAGGCAGTCTTCGTCGGGTTTGGTGCCGAGCGGCGCGGCGTCGCTGGGGAAGGGCAGTTGCATGCAGTCCGCCGCGTAGCTGCTTGCCTGGCGCACTCCGGCCCAGGGCTGCACCGGTTGCGGCGCGCGCCAGCGCAGCTTGCCCACCGGCGGGGCGGCGAAGGGGATGCCTTTCCAGCTGGCGATGCCGGCGTCGACCTTGCCTTCCACCTTGCCGCTGTCGGTCGTCGCCACCGGACCTGCGAGGGACAATGGTGCGGTCATGGCCAGTGCGGCGGCGAGCAGGGGGTAGAAGGCGGAACGCGGCATCGGGGTCTCCTGTGAAGTAGCGCATGTATTATCTTGTCTCCATGGTAACCGAATCGCTCAGCCGAAGCCGGCGAACGCCTCTTTCAGAAAATCGACGAAGACCCGCACCCGCGGCGACAGCTGGCGGCTCTGCGGATACAGCACATACACGGGCAGGGCCGGCGGCGCGAGCTCGGGCAGCAGGACCTCGAGTTCGCCCCGGGTCAATTCGTGCTCGACGCGGTAGCGCGGCACTTGCACGATGCCAAGGCCGGCGAGCGCGCCCGCCGTGTACATATCGGCGCCGCTGACCGAGACCGGGCCGGGCAGGGTCAGTTGCCGCAGCGCGCCGTCGACCAGGAATTCGAGCGGATACGGCCGACCGGTGGCGGACGAGATGAAGTTGACGGCCTGGTGCCGGTCCAGTTCATCGAGCGTGGCGGGCCGGCCATGGCGCGCCAGGTAGGCCGGGCTGGCGCAGGTCACCTGCGCGATCTGCGTGATTTGCCGGGCCACCATCGATGAATCCTGCAGATTGCCGACGCGCAGCACGCAATCGATGCCTTCGCGCACCAGGTCGACCAGCCGGTCGCCTTCGCCGATCTGCAGTTCGATACCGGGATAACGCGCCAGGAAGGCGGGCAGGCGCGGCGCCACGACCCGGCGCGCCAGCGTCGCTTGCAGGTTCACGCGCAGCAAGCCGGTCGGGGTGGAGCGGGTGAAGACGCTTTCCATCTCGCCGAGGTCGGCCAGCAGGCGCACGCAGCGCTCGTAGTACGCCGCGCCGTCGAGCGTCGGCGCGACCACCCGTGTGGTGCGATCCAGCAGTCGGGTGGCAAGCCGCGCCTCCAGGCGCTTGATCGCATTCGTCACGGTCGCGCGCGGCAGCGACAGCTCCTGGGCCGCCAGCGTAGAGCTGCGCCGCTCCACGATGCGGGTGAAAATCTGCATCTCCTGGAAGCGGTCCATATGCGTGGTCATCGATATCGTCCTTGTGCCAGTCGATAAAGCCGAATAAGTGACATGGGAGAATGTCTTATTCTCATATTCGATTTTTCCGAAAATGCTTGTACTAGAATGGCGAAAAATGAATACAATTTTTTGCTAAAAGAAATGCTACAGCGCCTGCAGCTTGCGTTAAAGTGTTGCGTTCTGTTCAAAATCTTCGGCGATTAATAAATTTCCCTTCTGCATTCTTTCCAGTGGTGAACTCACTGGTGGTTTCAGCGCTATCATGACGGGTTGTTACGTTTCCGCAAATCTTCTATGCAAGGCCTGCTCTGCAAATTTCGCCTGTCTACCCTGATGACGCTGGCAGTGTGCGTCACCGTGGCATTGACCGTGGCGTTGCAACTGACCGTGGTGAACCATTTCGCCGTACGCCAGGCGAATGCCGAAGCCGAGTTGCGCCTGCAACAACTGTCGTGGCAGATGCGCGATGCGCTCAATCGGGTCGTGGAGCAGGCCGTCGGCGATGCCCGCCTGCTGGCCGCGTTGCCGTCGGTGCGCCAGGCGCGCAATCCCCCGGTAGCGCGCGTCACGCTCGAGAGCCTGCAGCAGACCTTCCCCGACTACGCCTGGATCGGCATGGCCGACGCCAGCGGCAGGGTGGTCGCCTCGACCATGGGGCTGCTGGAGGGGAACGACGTCAGCATGCGTCCCTGGTTCCAGGTCGGTCGCGACGGCGTGCGCGTCACCGACTACCATCCGGCGCTGCTGCTGGAAAAACTGATGCCGCAACGCCCCGACCCCTGGCGTTTCGTCGACGTGTCGACGCCCGTGTTCAGCCAGGACGGCGAGCTGTTCGCCGTGTTGGGCCTGCACCTGAGCTGGGAATGGGCGCGCAGCCAGGCGCGCATGCTGCTGACGCCAGCGCTGCGCGAGTATGGCGCCGAGATCCTGGTCGTGCGCGCCGACGGCGCCGTCATGCTCGGGCCACAGGAGTTGCTCGAGCAAAAGATCGACACCGCCAGCCTGCGTCGCGCCAGGCTGGGCGACACCGGCGCGCTGCGCGAAGCGTGGCCGGACGGGCGCACCTATCTCACCGGTTTCAGCCAGACCGGCCACGCCGCCAACCCGGCGACGCTGCAATGGTCGGTGCTGGTGCGGCAGGATGAAGAAAAAGCCCTCCAGGGCGCCAGCGAGCTGAAGCGCCGCATGCTGGCCTGGAGCACCTTGCTGGGCCTGTTGCTGGCGCTCGCGGCCGCGTTGCTGGCGCGCCGCCTGGCGCAGCCGATGGCCCAGCTGGGCCAGGCGATCGAACGGGTGACCGAGGCCACTGCCAGCGGAAAAGACTTGCCGGCGATTCCACAGATCAGCGGCTTTCATGAAGCAAATATGTTGTCGGGTACGATGCGCGACCTGGTCAGCAGCGAAGCGCAGGTGCGGCGCGCGCTGCAGCAGATGAACGAGCATCTCGAATCGAAGGTGGCCGAGCGCACCGCCGAACTCAATGCGCTGCTGCTGCGCGACGTGCTGACCGGCTTGCCGAACCGGCGCGCGCTGATGGAGAGCTTGCCCGAAGCCATGGCGCGGGCCGCGCGCAGCGCGATGCCGGCGGCGCTGCTGTTCATCGACATGGACGGATTCAAGGCGGTCAACGACACCCACGGCCACGAGGAGGGCGACGAACTGCTGCGCCAGTTCGGCGCGCGCCTGGCCGCCGGCGCGCGCCTGGCCGCCGGCGTGCGCATGACCGACCTCGTGGCGCGTCTGGCCGGCGACGAGTTCGTGGTGGTGCTCGAGATGCTGGCCAGCCCTGGCGACGCCGAGGATACCGCGCACAAGTTGCTTGCCTGCATTCGCGCGCCCTACACCTTGCGCACCACGGTCGTCACGGTGGGCGCCAGCATCGGCGTGGCGCTGTTCGCGCCCGACGACAAGCCCGACCTGGACGCCTGGCTGGCGCGCGCCGACCATGCCATGTACGCCGCCAAGCGTGGCGGCAAGAACGCCGTCAGGCTGGCCGCGGCGCCGGTCTGGCATGCCGCGGTGAGCGGCGCCGTTTCCTGATCGTTCCCCGAGTTCCCATCATGACCCAAATCAGCCAGATCATCGCCACCATCAAGCGCCAGCTGAAGCTGCAAGGCTTGACCTACCGCGACGTCGCCGTCGCGCTCGACCTGTCCGAGCCGAGCATCAAGCGCCTGTTTGCCAGCGAGCAGTTTACGCTCGAGCGCATCGTGGAAATCTGCAGCCTGCTCGGCTTCACCCTGGCCGAGATCGCGCAGGAAGCCCAGAACGGCCAGCGCCGCCTGCGCACACTGAGCGCCGAGCAGGAAAGCGAGCTGGTGCAGGACGACAAGCTGTTGCTGGTGGCGGTGTGCGCGCTGAACCACTGGCGCATGCTCGACATGCTCAATGTCTACCGGCTGAGCGAGGCCGAATGCCTGCAATACCTGCTGCGCCTGGACCGCCTGCAACTGATCACGCTGCTGCCCGGCAACCGCATCCGGGTCAACGTGGCGCGCGACTTCGACTGGCTGGCCGACGGCCCGATCCGGCGCTATTTCAATGGCCAGGGCATGCCCGAGTTCGTGGCGGGCGGTTTCGACGGCAGCGGCGAGACGCTCGACTTCGCGCACGGCATGCTCACCGACAGCGCGCGCGCCAAGCTGCAGCACGAGCTGCGCCTGATGCGCGCCCGCTTCGCCCAGCTGCACGAGGAAAGCCTGGCCGCGCCGTTGGCGCAGCGGCGCGGCAGCGGCCTGCTGCTGGCGCTGCGCGAATGGGAACCGGCGGCCTTCGCCGCCCTGCGCCGTTGACGGCGATACTTCCGGAATCGTCGTAAAGGTTGCTCCGGTTCACGGTTCGGTGTACGGTAGACAGCAATGCATGACCGTGCGCCGGATCAACAACGGCCATCGGGCCACGCGCTGGGTTATAAGCGCATCAAACGCGAACCGAAACGCGCTCCGAAACTCTCGGTTATGTGAGGTATTAGACAGATCAGGTTGCCATAACAGGCGGATAGTAGGTGTCAGGGAGAGATTGACGCCATGAGAATGTCCATCGTCGCATTGGCCGTGCTCGGAGGGAGCGCGGCGTGTGCTTCGGCGCAGAACGAACCGGTCCGTCCGTACGCGGAGGGCGCCGGCGCCGGGGCGATCCAGGAAGCCGTCTGCGGGCCAGACTGCCTGGGTGAGCTGCAACTGGCCGCGCGCGCCGAGACGGTGCCGGCCGAGTCATCCATCTTCATGCTGGAGACCGAATCTGCCATTGCGCGTTCGTCCGAGCGCGAGTGGCGCAGCAATGTGACCGCCGGGCGCCAGTACAACGTCGACTACACCGCCCTGAATGAAGTCGGCGATCCCTTCCAGGGCGGCCTGGCCGCGCAGTCGGCGCCGCGCGGGATGCGCGCCGACGACAGCGAGGGCTTCGAGGGCCGCTTCGCCGGCGTCAGCGCCGGCGCCAAGTGGCGCAAGGGCGACGTCGACGGCTCGCCGTCGGGACGCGCCTGGGGCATGACGGTCGGCGTCAACCTGGGGCCGCTGAACATCCGCGCCGCCCACCAGAACCGCAACGTGGCCAAGGTCACCCGCTACAACGAGGTCGACATCACGATGGCGGCCCGCAATTCCATTGTTGCCGCCAATATGCGCTTCGACTGGGGCACGGCCTATACCGCCTACAGCGCCAACCGCGGCTGGGGCAATTCGCCGCTGTTCAACCCCGACAATCCCTATGGCGCCAGCGTCGCCGCCACGCGCTCGACCGACAGCCGCGACGTGCTGATGGGCGTGGCGGTGCCGGTATCGCGCCAGACCACGCTGCTGGCGTCCTTCGTGCGCCGCAACGACCGCGATCCGGCCAACAACGATGCGCGCCAGCTCGCCGTCGGCGCCACCTATGCGATGTCGCGCCGCATGGACTTCTATGCCGCCTACTCGCACATCCAGCACCTCGCTGGCGTGCACCTGGGCGTCAAGCCCGGCAACGGGTCCTCGCTCAACGTGGGCATGCGGCGCGCGTTCTGAGCGCGGGCGTGCGGCCCTGCGCTGCGACACCGTACGGCGAAATTCAGTACGCTGTCTCCATGGTTCATCAACACATATGGAGGCAATATGACTGGCACCAGCACACTCGACCCGGACAACTTCCCGGAACGCCCTGACCGCAACCTGGGCAAGGGCCATGGCATCGACGCGCTCGGCCCGAGCGACATCTCGGACACCGGCAGCGACGTCGTCGGCGGCCCCGGTTTCGCCGGCAATCTCGATCCCGACCAGGTGCTCGATTTCGACGAAGGCACGACTTCCGACCTCGAAGCCAGCCACGCCGGCGACACCGCCGGACCCGACGTCGGCGACGCCGATTTCTCGGGCGACAGCGACATGGGCGGCACCGGCGAACGCGCCGCGGCCGGCCGTGATGCGGTGGCCAAGGATGGCGCCGACATCGATACCGACCGCATCGAGTCCATCCCCGACCTGCCGCTGACCGAGGAGGACACCGAGTTCTTAACGAGCCGTCCGCCGACTCAGGGCGAAGGCCGCTAACAGGGCGCCGCCGCCCAGCAGGGCGGTGGTGATCTGCTTCGAGCGCAGCTGGGCCGCAGTGTACGGGCTGCGCTCATGGGTTTGATAGATGCCCTGGCGTTCGCGCAGCTCGCGCGTGTGATCGGGCTTGTGCAGGGCGTCGCGGCGGCCCGGATCGGTCGGCGCCTCCGATTTCTGGTTCCGGAACATGGTCGCCGTCACGTACTTGTCGAAGGCGCGCGGCAGGAAGCGGGCGCCCGACGAATTCATCTTGGCCGCGCCGCCGACGAACACGTCGCGCTTCGGATGCTGGGCCGCATACAGGATGGCGTCGGCCACCAGTTCCGGCGCGTACACCGGCGACGGCAGCTTCGGTTCCTTTTCCATATAGTTCTTGGCATGCACCGCGAACATGGTGTCGATGCCCGATGGCTTGACCAGGGTGATCGACATCGGCGCGCCTTCCTTTTCGAGTTCCATGCGCAGCGAGTCGGTGAAGCCTTTCACCGCATGCTTGGACGCCGCGTACATGCCCTGCAGCGGAATGCCGTGGTCGGACAGTTCGCTGCCCAGGTTGATCAGGGCGCCGCCGCCGCGCTGCTTCATGCGCTTGACCGCTTCCAGCGAGCCGTTCACGACGCCCCAGAAATTGGTCTGGAACAGGCGGTGATGGTCTTCGGGCGAGATGTCCTCGATGCGGCCGAAGATCGAAATGCCGGCATTGTTGACCCAGGTGTCGATGCGGCCGAATTCGCGGATGGCGGCCTCGCCGATGCGCTCGACGTCCTCGATCTTGCCGACGTCGGCGGTGACCGCGATGACGTCGGTGCCGCGCGCGCGCAGTTCGTGGACGAGTTCGTCCAGCGCGTCGTCGGCGCGCGCCGCCAGTACCAGGCGGGCGCCGCGCTCGGCGGCCATGCGCGCGGTCGACAGGCCGATGCCGCTGGTGGCGCCGGTGATGACCATGACTTGCTCGTTGATCTTGCGGAGTTTGACTGACATTGCGTGATCCTTTCCGTGTTCGTGGTGTGCGGGGAAGGACCGCCGCGTTCGCGAGCGCGATGCGCGGCAGCCACGAGTTAGTGAATTGTTCACTTCGTGACCGAGTTTGCTATTTCAAGGGATTTTTTGGCGCGCGGGTGAGATCCGCGCGCGCCGGCGAGGCGCCGGACAAAAAAACGCCGCCCCACCAGCGGCGGGAACGGCGTCCAGGAGACAGGGATGGTGCGGTGTGGCGCTTACTTCTTGGTGTAGATCTGGTCGAAGATCCCGCCGTCGGCGAAGTGCGTCTTCTGGGCCACGGTCCAGCCGCCCAGCTCGCTGATCTGGAACAGCTTGATCTGCGGGAACTGCGAAGCGTACTTCCTGGCGAACTTGTCGACCGCCGGGCGATAGTAGTTCTTGGCGATGATGTCCTGGCCTTCGTCGCTGTACAGGTATTCCAGGTAGGCCTGGGCCACCTTGCGGGTGCCTTTCTTGTCGACGTTCTTGTCGACCACGGCGACCGGCGGCTCGGCCAGGATGCTCAGCGACGGCGCGACGATCTCGAATTTATCGGGACCGAGTTCGCGCAGCGCGAGCAGCGCCTCGTTTTCCCAGGCCAGCAGCACGTCGCCGATGCCGCGCTCGACGAAGGTGGTGGTCGAACCGCGCGCGCCCGAATCGAGCACCGGCACGTTCTTGTACAGGGCGCCCAGGAACTCGGCCGCCCTTTGCGGATTGCCGCCCGGCTGGCGCAGCGCGTAGCCATAGGCCGCGAGGTGGTTCCAGCGCGCGCCGCCCGACGTCTTCGGATTCGGCGTGATCACCGAGACGCCCGGCTTGACCAGGTCGTTCCAGTCCTTGATCTTCTTCGGATTGCCCTTGCGCACCAGGAACACGATGGTCGAAGTGTAGGGTGAGCTGCGGTATTGCAGCTTCTGTTCCCAGCCCGGATTGATCAGGCCCCTGTCGCGGATGGCGTCGATGTCGTAGGCCAGGGCCAGGGTGACGACGTCGGCCTGCAGGCCGTCGATCACCGAACGCGCCTGCTTGCCCGAACCGCCGTGCGATTGCTTCACGTTGACGTTGTCGCCCGTCCTGGCCTTCCAGTGCTTGGCGAAGGCCGCGTCGAACTCATGGTACAGCTCGCGGGTTGGGTCGTACGACACGTTGAGCAGGTTGACGTCGGCGGCAAAGGCCGAGGTCTGCACCAGCAGGGTCAGTGCTGCCAGCGAACGGATGAAGGTTTTGCGAAGCATTTATTATCTTTCTGGAGGGTGGGAAACCGTAGCGTACGGTCTCAACCCACAGAAAGAAAACGAATAAATTCACGCAACCATATGCATTTTTCGGGCGTAGATCCAGGATGGATCAGTGTGCCTTGGAAAGAATGAGCAGCCAGCGGCGGAACAGCAGGATCTCGACATGGCCGGCCTCGACGCCGGTATCGCACTCGATGACCGGATTGACCGCATAGAAGCGCTTGCGGAAATCGCGGGTGACGAGGATTTCGCGGCGGCCGATGCGCGCCAGGAAAGGGACGGGTGCGTGTTCCAGGCCGAAGGAGCTGTTCAGAGTGGTCATGTTCGTTTCCTTTAATCGAAGTGGTTGTGCAGTAAGGAAAGAATAACACAACTACTGTACAAATCCACAGCTACTGTTCAGATATACAGTAATTTTTCGCGTGTGTGGTTTTTTCGCCAAGTCGGTCATAATCAATGTCATGAGCAATGTCCTGCCCCGTCTTCACCGTTTCGCCGCCGCCCGCTTCTCGCCGGAAGGTGAATATGGCCTCCATCTCACCGTCGGCATCGTGTTCCTGCTGCTGGCGATGGCGGGCTTCGCCCACCTCGCGGGCGCCGTGGTCGCCGGCGCCCCGATCACCCGACTCGACCTGGTGGTGGCCGACTGGCTGCACGCCCATGCGAGCCAGGGCGGCCTGCTGCGCGATGCACTGCTGGTGCTGACCCACCTCCACAGCACGCCCGGCGTGCTCGCGATCGCCTTCGGCGTCGGCGTCTGGTTCTACCGGCGCGGGCATCGCTACTGGATCGTGGCGCTGGTCTCGAGCGTGCCGGGCGGGATGCTGCTCAATGTGGCGCTCAAGCATACCTTCGAGCGCGCGCGTCCCCATTTCGCGGAACCCATCCTCACCCTCACCACCTATAGTTTCCCGAGCGGGCACACGATGGCCGCCACCGTGCTGTACGGCCTGCTGGCCTGCTACTTCGCGCGCCATGCACGGTCATGGATCGGGCGGGTGCTGCCCTTCGTGCTGGCAGGGCTGATGATCGGCCTGGTCGCGTTCTCGCGCATGTACCTCGGCGCGCACTACCTGACCGACATCCTGGCCGCGCTGGCCGAGGGCTGCGGCTGGCTGGCGATCTGCATCGGCGGCGCCGCCACCCTCAACCGGCGCCGGGCCGCGCGCGAGCGGCGCGCGTCCGGCGGGGCGCCGCGCCAAGAGATATAAGCGTCGTAAAAAAGGAGATTCCCGCATGCGCACCCTCGTTCACCTGTCCGACCTGCATTTCGGCCGCGTCGACCAGGCGCTGCTCGGCCCCTTGCGCGAACTGGTCGAGCGCATCGCGGCCGACGTGGTCGTGATCTCGGGCGACCTGACCCAGCGCGCCAAGGTCGAGGAATTCGAAGAGGCGCGCGCCTTCCTCGATTCGCTGCCCGGCCCGCAGATCATCGTGCCCGGCAACCACGACATCTCGCTGTACAACGTGTTCCGCCGCTTCATGCGGCCGCTGGCGCGCTACAAGCGCTACATCACCGACGAGCTCGAGCCCGTGTTCATCGACGACGAGATCGCCGTGGTGGGCGTCAACACCGCGCGCTCGCTGACCATCAAGGATGGCCGCATCAGCCACGAGCAGGTGGCGGGGCTGCGCGCGCGCCTGGCGGGCCTGCCGCCGCAGGTCACGCGCATCGTCGTTACCCATCACCCCTTCGATCTGCCGGAACACTTCGAGAAGCGCGACCTCGTGGTGCGCGCGCCGATGGCGATGGAGGTGTTCGCCGAGACCAACGTCGACATCCTGATGGCCGGCCACATGCATGCCAGCCACGCCGGCAGCACGGCGGCGCGCTACCAGATCGCGGAGTACGCGGCGCTCGTGGTCCAGGCCGGCACCGCCACCTCCACCCGCGGGCGCGGCGAGGTCAATTCGTTCAACGTGGTGCGGGTCGAGCCGCAGCGGGTCGAGATCGACCGCTATGGCTGGGACTTGGTGGGGGGACGGTTCGCGCTGGTCACGACCGAGAAGTTCGTGCGCGCCGGGAGCATCTGGTCGCCGCACAGCGACGGGATGCTGGCGGCCGGTCTCTGAACCGGCCGCGGTATGTCGGATTCCGCAGCTAGATCCAGTATTCGGTCAGGCGCGACATCATCTCGCGCAGCCGATCACCCCAGGGCCGCCGCTTCCAGTCGTCGAGCTTGATCTCCTTCGAGTGGCGCAGGTCTTCCCTGAACGCCGCTTCCATGTCGCGTCCGAAGTGCGGATCGAGCACCACCACATTGACCTCGTAGTTGTGGATGAAGCTGCGGCGGTCGATATTGGCCGAGCCGATCGACGACCACATGCCGTCGATGACCGTGGTCTTGGCGTGCAATACCGCCACCTGCAGCTGGAAGATGCGCACGCCGCCCTCCAGCAGCTCGTGGTAGAACGACTCGCCCGCATACTTGATGAAGTCATGGTCCGACACGCCCGGCAGCACCAGCTGCACGTCGACCCCGCGCTTGGCCGCCGCGATCAGGCCGTCGACGATCTGCCGGTCCGGCACGAAATAGGCGGCCGTCAGGTGGATCGATTTCTTCGCTTCGCCGATCGCCAGCACCAGCGACTTGTAGATTTCCGAATCGCGGTCGGGCGAGGTCGCCAGCACCCGCACCACTTTCTCGCCCACCGGGGCGAGCTTGGGGAAGTACTCGACCTGCGGCAGCTCGCCCGCGTCCTGGTGCACCCAGTTGTCGATGAAGGCCCACTGCAGGGCGCCGACCGCCGGTCCCTCGATCTTGATGTGGGTGTCGCGCCAGCCGACGTCTTCCTCGTTGACCTTGCTGGCGCGCTTGTTCGAGCGGAACAGCGAGCTGTTGGCATAGGTGCTGCTGATGTTGATGCCGCCGGTGAAGGCGACCTTGCCGTCGACGATCATGATCTTGCGATGGTCGCGGTTGTTCAGCGCCCATTTGCCGGGCCGCTTGGTAGGATTCACCGGATTGAACACCAGCACATTGATGCCGGCCTGTTGCAGGCGCTCGAAGAATTCCTTCGGCGTGGCCAGCGTGCCGACGCCGTCGACGATGATGTTGACGGTCACGCCCTCGGCGCGCTTCTGCATCAGGATTTCGGCGAACTGGGCGCCGATCTCGTCATGGTCGAAGATATAGGTCTCGAGGTTGATCGAACTCTTCGCGTTCTTGGCCGCCTCCATCATGGCGCGCATGGTGGCCGGGCCGTCGAACAGCAGCGAGACCTGGTTGCCGGCGATGAGCGGCACCCCGGTGGCCTGCTCTTCGAGCACCGCCAGCTGCTTGAGGTCGGGCGAGGCGCGCGCCCAGCGCCGCTTGAGCAGCGCCGCTGCCTGCCCGTCCTTCAGTTCGCCGCGTTGCGTGGCGACGGTGGGCACGGCCTTGTCGGGCGCTCCGGCGATGGTGCTGCGGTCGGGCAGGGCCTTGCATGAGGCGACCACGCAGACGAAAGCAATGAAGCCGAACCAGGCGGCGAAGCGCTTCTTGTTCATTTTGTTCCCCTCGAGGACTCGGTATCGGGCGGCGGCAACTGGCGATGCCGCGGGCCCAGGAAGAATTCGACCGGCGAATAGGCGAAGCGCCGGCCCAGCGCCTGTACCAGCAGGATCCAGCGCTTGAAGACGATCTTGCGTGCGCGCAGCGCCACCCACAGCGCCAGCCCGAAGCTCACCAGCAGGTTGACGGTGCCGATCAGCAGCACGCCGGCGGTGGCGTTGGCGATCTGGGCCCAGCTCATGCCGTAGTCCAGGGCCACCAGGGCGGTCGCGAAATTGGCGGCCGAGAAGGTGATGTGGCGGATGTCGATCGGCAGGCCGAGCAGGAAGCCGATGGTGCCGGTGGTGCCGAGCAGGATGCCGAAGAAGAAGTTACCCATCAGGCCGCCGAGATTGTCCTCGACATAGCGGCCCAGGCGCGCCACGCGCTCGGCGCCCAGCAGGCGGCGCAGGCCGCGGATCTGCTGCACGCGCTGGCCCATGCGCGTGTACAGCGCCTTGTTGTCGTAGTAGCCCGAGATCAGGCCGGCCACGAACAGCCAGACGCCGGCGACGGCGGCGTAGAACAGGGCCGGGCTGTGCAGCGGGTCGATGTCGTTCAGCAGGTGCAGCGCCTTGATCGGGTCGACCAGGTGGTGGCCGGTGTGCCAGCGCACGAACTCGGCGATGCCCAGGGCCACCGGAAAGGCCACCAGCACGTTGCCGAGCACCGCCACCATCTGGGTGCGGAACACTTTGTTGACCAGTTCGGCCAGCTTGTCGACGTCGATGCCGCGCCCGCTGGCGGAGCGGTGCAGCGAGGCCGCGATGCGCTGCGCCGTCATGGCCGGCTGCTTGGTGGCCACCGTGAAGTGCAGCATGTGGATCAGCACGAAGCCGAGCGAGTAGTTCATGCTGAACAGGAAAGCCTCGACCAGCGGCGGCGTCCTCAGGTACCCCAGCAGGATCTTGAACAGCGCCATGAAGCCGACGATGAAGCCGGCGCCGGACGAGGACCACAGCATCTTGCGCAAGTCCTTGCGGTCTTCGGCGATGTAGTGCTCGCCGGTGCGGCTGGCGTTCTCGGTGACATTGCGCGCCAACAGGTGCACGTTGTCGCGCACCAGGCCGCTGACCTGGTACTTGGTGTTGTGGGCCTCGATCAACTCCTCGGCCAGCGAGATCGCGGCGCGCTGGCGCGGGCTGAGCAGCGCCGCGTCGGGGACCGCCAGCTGGCCCGGCTTGTCAGGTTGCGGCGCCACCGGCAGCAGCACCTCGCCGTCGACCACCAGTTCGTCCATCACTTCCAGCACCGGCGCCGGTGTCGAACCCTTCTCGTCGACGTCGACCAGGAACAGCAGCTTTTGCAGGCGGTCGATGCTCTGCTGCACCGCCACCAGCAGGTAGGTGAGGGCGATGCTGGTGCCGTTCGACAGCGCCAGGCGCCGGATCTTGAGCACCACGTCCTCGCACTGGTCGAGCATCACCAGCAGGTGGCGCGCGTCGTCTGGATGCTCGCGCTCGCCGGCCAGATAGCGCGCGTATTCGTCGAGGTAGCGGTTGGCCTCGATGTTCTGCATCAGGAAGGGCGAATCGAAATTCTCGATCTGGCTGTAGCTGTGCACCAGGCGCGGCTCGAGGCCGAGCGCGCAGATGCGGCAGGACAGGGTGCGGATCGCGTCCAGCAGGCCCTTGAGCGTGACCAGGCGCGCGCGGCCGGGCGCGCTGTCGTCCGGCGGCGGGGCATTGGCGATCACGTCGAACAGCTGCATCCAGTCGCTGTCGGGCACCGCACGGATCCATTCGAAGTCGTCCTCGCGGTACAGCACCTGGTCGAGCGCGTCCGATAAATACAGGTTGTCGAGCGCGGGCGGCAGGAAGCGGTAGGTGATGCGGCTCTTGAGTTCGGTGACGAAGCCGTCGTTCGACAGGATCCCGATATCGCTGTAAAGACTGGTGTGCCGCCGCTTCTCGAGCAGGGTCGTGAGGTAGCGGCGCAGCGCCCAGGCCTGGGCCGGATTGCCCTTCAGGAGTTGGGTCAGCGTGCGCACCGCCTGGGCCGGATCGTCGCCGTCCTGCCACACCCAGCGCTGGCGCGGGCGCAGGTGGCAGACCAACTCGACCAGCAGGTCGATGTCGTCGCTGTAAGGATCGATCCGTTCGAGAGTAGCAAGCATGAAAACAATTTTTACCGGAAAGCCATAGTGTACGCGACGAGGCCGGTAAATATGGTGTGGCAGCGAACAGTAGGTCGGTGGGTGAGCCATCCTCGAGGCGGTCCTGCAATAAAAGTCTTGCTCTTTCAGGAAGTTCCCTGGAGTATCTATCGTCACGCCACGCGTACTCCGGCGCCTGGCGGGGTATTGACGGGGCGGTAACGTCAATATGGAGATAGGACGGTATGACTGGACAGTTTGAGATGGCAGATGTCAGCTTCGTTGCCCGTATCGTGGTGGGCAACGATGACCCGCGGAATATGCGTACCGAAGAAGAAATTCGGCAGCAGATGGAACAGGTCAATCGATGCCTGACCGGAACACCACGCGGCCATATTATTGGCATGGAAAGGGGCGGCGTCTCACATATGCTCGGTGAGCAGCAGGTGGTGTTGCAGTATTCGGTGTATCACATAGGTTTTGCGCGCAAACCGTTGTTCATGGACGAGCAGGCGCACTCGGCGCATGCCGAAACGGCATCGACGGCGCATGTCCCCGTTGCTCAGCCTGCGGGTGTGTCTGCACCTACCGTCGAGCCGACCAGACCACCTGAGCCAGTCAGGCAGCCCCCGACGGCGAACGAAGCAGCCGTGCAGCAACCACATGACACGAGCGCAGAGGTATCGGGCAATGGCATTACGCTTGACCAGTTGAAGGCAATCCTGACTGGCAGCGACGGCGATGCACTTGCAAAAATATGGCTGGAACCGTTGAATGCGGCGATGCAGGCCTGCGACATCAACACCCCTGTGCGCCGGTCGGCCTTTCTTGCCCAGGTGCTGGCCGAGTCGGATGAGTTGCAACACGTCGAAGAGCCGTTGAACTATCGCCCCGAGCGCCTGCTTCAAGTCTGGCCACAACGTTTTCCCGACGTACAGACAGCCGCCGCATATGGTCACAACCCCCAGGCGATCGCGAATAGACTTTACGCCGATCGCATGGGTAACGGCGACGAAGCCAGTGGAGACGGCTGGCGCTACAGGGGCCGTGGCCTGATCGCGATAACCGGACGCCAGAATTATGCCGCGTTCGCTCAGAGGGCAGGTCTGGACGCTCTGGCGCAGCCGGACCTGTTGTTGGCGCCCGAAGGCGCCGCCCTGTCGGCGGCATGGTTCTGGCGTGATTGCAGGCTCAACGAGCTTGCCGATCACACTGCCAGGCCCGACGGGAGCGCGCGGTTCGATGAGATATCCCGGCGTATTAGTGGGGGAGCCAGTGGATTGGATCGACGCAGGAGCTACTGGCAGCGTACACGTGGCGCGCTCGGCGTGGGGTGAATCATCGAGATCCTTTCGGTTTGCCGGTCCATACAGCCTACTGGACGCAGGCACACCAGTGCCGATACACTGGAGTGCTCTGCACTGGAAGGAAGCCATGTACCTCACTTATTACAACGGCCAATGGGCTGAAGGTAACACCCCCCTGTATGGCGCGATGGACCACAGCCTGTGGCTCGGTTCGTCCGTGTTCGACGGCGCGCGCGCGATCCGCGGCAAGCTGCCCGACCTGCGTCCGCACCTGGAGCGCGTCATCGCGTCCGCCGAAAAACTGGGCCTGCGCTGCCCGCTGACGGTCGAAGAAATGGAAGCCCTGGTGCGCGAAGGCGTGGCCAAATTCCCGCATGATGCCGAACTCTATATTCGTCCGCTGGTGTTCGGCTCCGAGGGCTTCCTGATCCCGGTCGCCGAAAAAAGCCAGTTCGCGCTGACCCTGTTCGATGCGCCGCTGCCGCCGTTCACCGGTTTCTCGGCCTGCCTGTCGACCCTGCGCCGTCCGCAGCCGAACATGGCGCCGACCGACGCCAAGGCCTCGGCCCTGTACGCCAATTCGACCCGCGCCATGCGCGAAGCGAAAGAGCGCGGCTTCGACCAGGCCATCATGCTCGACGCCGAAGGCCACGTGGCCGAATTCGCGGCGTCGAACCTGTTCCTGGTGACGGAGGATGGCAAGGTGGTGACGCCGGCGTTGAACGGCACCTTCCTGGCGGGGATCACCCGTGCGCGCGTGATGGCGCTGCTGGCCGAGGCCGGCGTGCAGGTCGAAGAGCGCAGCGTCAAGGCCACCGAACTGAATACCGCGCGCGAGATCTTCAGCACCGGTAACTACGGCAAGGTCACGCCGTGCACCCGTTATGAGGAGCGCACGCTCGAAGCCGGCCCGGTCGCGCGCCAGGCGCGCGAGCTGTACCTGGCGTTCACCGAAGCGGCGTGATATCGCCGCATCGGGAATGAAAAAGGCCGGCATCGCCGGCCTTTGTCGTTGATGGGGGGGCGATCAGCCGCGCGCCGGTTCGGCGACGTAGATCTCGACGCGGCGGTTGCGCGCCTTGCCCGCGTTGTCGTTGTTCGAGGCGATCGGTTCGCGCGAGCCGCGGCCTTCGATGGTGATGCGGTTCGGGTTCACGCCGCGGCCGGCCAGGTAGTCGCGGGTGCGCGAGGCGCGGTCGACCGACAGCGGCTGGTTGATCGAATCGCTGCCGGTGCTGTCGGTGTGGCCGATGATGACGACGTTGGTGTTCGGGTTCTCCTGCAGGGTCTGCGCGAAGCGCTGCAGGATCGGCTGGAAGTTGCCCTTGATGTCGGAGCGGCCCGTGTCGAACGAGATGTCGCTCGGGATTTCCAGTTTCAGGCGGTTGTCCTGGGTCTGGGTCACTTGCACGCCGGTGCCTTGCGTGGCTTGTTCCATCTGCTGCTTCTGCGCTTCCATGCGCTTGGACCAGATGTTGCCGATCACGGCGCCCGCGGCCGCGCCGATGGCGGCGCCGCCGGCAACGCGGCCGCCGCCGCCGCCGCTGGTGGTGCCGCCGATCAGGCCGCCCAGGCCGGCGCCGATGCCGGCGCCGGTCGCGGTGCCGCGCTGGGTGGCGCTCATGTCGGCGCAACCGGTGGCGGTCAGGGCCACCATGGCGATGGCGGCGGTGGTTTTGATGAAGTTTTTCTGCATCGTGGAACTCCTTAAGTAAAAAATCCGTTTCGTCGTCACGCCCGAATCAGGCGCGACCGCGAAACGGATTGGGTCTTGCGACAAGCGTCACTTGTCATTTTACTGCTATATGCCGCGTCCGCTGATCAGGCGAACCAGGATCATGATGACGGCGACGACGAGCAGGATGTGGATGAAGCCGCCGATGGTGTACGAGGTCACCAGGCCGAGCAGCCACAGGATAACGAGAACGACAGCGATGGTATATAACATGGTGGATTCTCCTCTACTGTTTGCGCTGGTTGCGCTGTGATTCCAGTATGTACTTGCACACCGTTGCGTACCGTTCGATGGCGTACATTATGCGCAACTTTTTCGCTTTCGCAAGCCGGGAATCCAGCCCATCATGCCCACCAGGCCGGTGCAGCCGATCAGGCAGGTGAGCAGGCCGCCCGCGATCAGGAACACGATGTCCTGCGGCTGCAGGTGCCCGTTGCCATCGGGCGCTGGTCCGGCCGACAACAGGCCGAACAGAGTGAGTACGATTCCCCAGACGATGATGCCGATCCATGCCATGCTGTTCATGCGCTTCTCCCACGATTGATGGTGTCCCGCTTTTCATTGCAGCGTGATTCGATTGTCGGGTCAGCTCATCCATAATTCCGTGCGTTGGCGCACATTGCATTCAGGAAAAAGTTTGGCCGGGACGCTTGCGCAATCCCGGCCATGTGCTAGCCATGCAGCCTGCCTGAGATCAGGCCATCCCGCTTATGCCACCGAGCGCAGCCGTCCTTTGACGATGCGCACGCGGTCGCCGCTGCGCCATTGCGGCTGGCTGTTCTGGCGGAAGGTGCGCAGGGTGCCGTCGTCCAGGCGCACCCGGATCTCGTAGCTGGTGGTGGCCTTCATATTGCCTTCGACCTGGTTGCCGACCACGGCGCCGCCGATCGCGCCGGCCGCGGTGGCCAGGGTGCGGCCAGTGCCGCCGCCGACCTGGTTGCCCAGCAGGCCGCCGATGACGGCGCCGCCGGCCGCGCCCAGGCCGCTGCCTTCGGCGCGCTGGGTGATGGTGCGGACCGATTCCACGTTGCCGCAGTTCGAGCACCAGTCGCGCTCATTGGCGGCGACCTGGGTCGGCTTGCTTTCCTTGACCGGCGTTGCCGCGACCGGGGCGGCGGCCGGCGCAAGCTGCTGCACCGGGGCCGCGGGGACGGCCTGGGCCGGCGCCGGCGCATAGGCCTGCTGCTGCGCCTGCTGTGCCGGCGCGAGCGGCGCGCCCGGATAGGCGGCATAGCCCGGCTGCTCGGGGACATCCTGCGGCAGGGTGGACGCCAGGGCCTGGCGGTCGGCTTCGGTCAGCTGGCGGTTGGCGGTGCCGCCAACCGACGAGGGCAGCCAGCCCATGATGGCGGCGGTGCCGACCAGGCAGAACAGCACGACCGCAGCCGCCGCCAGCAGCAGCAAGGGATGGGTACGGTTCTTGACGGGATTGTGTGGGGGCGTATTCATCTTTATTCCTTTCGTATGGCGTTGACGCCTCGGTACGATGATTGTCTTCAGGAACAACCCAAGGTTCCGTGCGTCACCGTACATACTCGCTCATGGGGCGGCGGTTACGCTGACTGAAATTGTTTGCAAATGTATCTGGAACGGGGCGTATCCGGCTTGCGCTGCGTACTGATCCTTACAATTTTTTCCTGAGGAAAGAATGAACTCTGCCGTCCACCCGCCCGTCGCGGAGTGCCACAGCAATCTGCTGCTGGCGGCTTTGCCGTCGCAAGAAATCGCGCGCATGTTGCCGATGCTGGACCAGGTCAGGGTGGAGGCGGGGCAGGTGCTGTGCGAAGCCGGCGATCCGATCGAGCACATTTATTTTCCGCACGATTGCCTGGTGTCCCTGCTGGGCGTGGCCGAAGGACGCATGACGCTCGAGGTCGGCCAGGTGGGGCGCGAAGGCATGCTGGGCGTGACCAGCGCGCTGGGCCACGACACGACCCAGGTGCGCGCCGTGGTCCAGCGCGCCGGCAACGCCAGCCGCATGGAGGGCGCGCGTTTTCGCAGCGAGGTTGAGCGCAATCCGGCGCTGCAGAAGGTGCTGTACCGGTATACCGACGCGCTGCTGGCGCAGGCGATCCAGATCGCCGTCTGCAGCCGCTTCCACGTGCTCGAGGCGCGCCTGGCGCGCTCGCTGCTGGTCACGCGTGACCGCCTGCAATCCAACAAATTCCACCTGACCCATGAATTCCTTGCGCATTCGCTCGGCGTGCGCCGCGTCGGCGTCACCAAGGCCGCCAGCGCGCTGCAGCAGCAAGGCCTGATCGACTACAGCCGCGGCAATATCGAGATCCTCGATCCCGAAGGCCTAGCGGCGGCGGCCTGCAGCTGCTATGCGATCGTCAGGGAAGCCGGCGCCATGCCGGTGGCGGACGTGCCGGTCCCGGACGTGCCGGTACCGGACGGTCATGCCGGTTGAGCCGGCGGGGACGCTGCGTTCCTGTAATCAACCCTGCCCGGTTCTCCCTCGAGGACACGTTAAAACACAAACGCCCGGCAAGCCGGGCGTTTGGTGTCGGACGAGGACGTCGATCAGTTGGTGGTCTTGACCTGGTTGCCGATCACGCCGCCGACGGCCGCGCCGCCCACGGTGCCGAGCGCGCTACCGCCAGTCACGGCGCCACCCAGCACGGCGCCGGCGCCGGCGCCGATGGCGGTGTTACGGTCTTGCTTCGACATGTTCGAGCAGCCGACCATGCCGAAGGCGGCGGTTGCCAGGGTTGCGGTCACTACCAGCGATTTGATGTTTTTCATGATGATCTCCTTTGATGGGGTTACTTCAGGCGCAAGTCATTTCTGACCGATTTGACGCCCTTGACGGTTCGCGCGACCGAGGCCGCCGCTGCTACGCTGTCGGCCGAGCTCACGAAGCCGCTAAGCCGGACAATGCCTTGATACGTGTCGACATCGAGATCGGAAACCGTCAGTTCAGGATCGAGCTTGATGGCGCTGCGCACGCCGGCACTGATGGCATCGTCATCGACGGTCTCGACGCTGCCGAAACCGGGAATGCCTGAGGCACAACCTGCCAGCGGTCCGCAAGCCAGGAAGGCCAGCAGGACTGGAATGCTTGCATAACGCTTGATGCTCGATTCGTTCATTCGGGTATATCGTTTCTCGGTGACTTGGTCCAAGACTAGAGTCCGTTGCCAATTTGATCTGTTCGGCAACACACAATCGGCATGCCGTGTTGTTACAGGGTGTTTCAGCGGCGCGTGTCGCCGCCTTCATGGATGCGCTGTTCGGCCGCCGTGAAATGGGGGCGCTGTCGAAGATGCCGGGCGCCGCGCTCGGTTGAACCTCCCCAGTTATTGCGGAAGGCGTCGGTGGTATCCATCGATGTTTCATACGTGTACGCCGCCGCTTTCAGCGCCCGCGCCGTGCCAGTCACGATACTGCTCAGGCCATCGGCACACTCGGCAGTTCGGGCAACTCCACGCGAAACGATGACAGCGCCGGCATCAATGTGCGTCAACGAACTGAGTGCCGGGCATAACAGGTTTATAACGTTCTCTACAACACTTCCCCAGGAGAATATGCGATGAATAAACATCAAACGATGACCGGGCTTCGCCTCAGCTGCGCCGCTGTTGTGCTGACACTGACCGCGTGCGCGAGCCCCGACCAGGCCCCGGCGACGGCCGACGTGGCGGTCTCGCGCCACGCGGTCGAGAACGCCGTGTCGGCGGGCGCCGCCGAACTGGCGCCGGCCGAGATCAGCGCCGCGCGCGACAAGATGGGCCGCGCCAACCAGGCCCTGGCCGCGCGCGACTACAAGCTGGCGCGCGAGCTGGCGATCCAGGCCCAGGCCGACGCCAAGCTGGCCCAGAGCAAGGCCGTGTCGGCCAAGGCGACCGCCGCCTCGACCCAGCTGAACGAAGACCTGCGCGTGCTGCGCGAGGAAGTCGATCGCGCCAACAGCCAGTGAGATGAACCCTTGAGGTCCGCATTGAACGCATGAGTCCGCGCCGTCGAACGGCGCTTCAACAAGAAGAGGAACAAGAACATGAAAAACCGTAAATCCGCCGTTTCGATCCTGGCCGCCGCCGTGCTGGCCGCCGCCTGCGCCAGCGCCCCGATGACCACCGCGACCCTGGACCAGGCACGCGCCGACTTCGTCAGCGCCAACAACAATCCGCAGGTGTCGACCTATGCGCCGATGGAGTTCAAGCAGGCCAGCGAAGCGCTCGACCAGGCCAACCAGGCCGCGCATCGCCGCGAAAGCCTGGAAGACATCGACCGCCTGGCCTACGTCGCCAAGCAGCGCATCGCCACCGCGCAGGAAGTCGCCAAGGCCAAGGCCGCCGAAGCCGACATCGCCGACGCCGCGCGCCAGCGCGACCAGGTGCGCCTCGAAGCGCGCACCGCCGAAGCCGAACGCGCCAAGCGCGAGGCCGAAGCCGCCACCGCCGCGGCCCAGCAGGCGCAGGCCCAGGCCCAGGCCGCCCAGCAGCAGAACGCCGCCCTGTCCGAGCGCGCCGCCCACCTGGAAGCCTTGCTGAACGACATCCAGGCCGTCAAGACCGAGCGCGGCTATGTGGTGACGATCGGCGACGTGCTGTTCGCCACCAACCAGGCGACCCTGAATCCGAACGGAATGTCGACCCTGCGCAAGCTGGCCGACGTGATGCGCGAGAACCCGGACCGTACGGTGTTGGTCGAAGGGTTTACGGATAGTACCGGCAGCGCGAGCTACAACCAGGACCTGTCGCAGCGCCGCGCCAACGCGGTCGCCAGCGCCCTGGGCGAGATGGGCGTGCCGCGCGACCGCATTTCGATGAAGGCTTACGGCCAGGCATTCCCGGTGGCGTCGAACGACAACGCATCCGGCCGCCAGCAGAACCGCCGCGTCGAGATCGTGCTGTCCAACGATGGCGCGCAGATTCCGCCACGCGCCGCAATGCGTTGAACCACGCCGAACACTGATTGAGGGAACACCATGGAACAGACGAACAACCTGGCACACGGCTTCGACATCGCGGCGATCCGCCGCGCGGCGGCCAACCTCGATGACGGCGCCGTCACCGAGGGTTACCAGGCCGACCGCGAAGCGGTCATCGCGATGCTCAACGACGCCCTGGCCACCGAACTGCTGTGCGTGATGCGCTACAAGCGCCATTACTACACGGTGGCCGGCCCCAACACGGGTCACATCAAGGCCGAGTTCCTCGAGCACGCCCAGCAAGAGCAGGACCACGCCGACCGTATCGCCGAACGCATCGTGCAGCTCAACGGCTCGCCGAACTTCAACCCGGCCACGTTCACCGCGCGCAGCCACGCCGAGTACGACGAGTCCGACGACGTGCAGGCGATGGTGCGGGCCGACCTGATCGCCGAGCGGGTGGCGATCGAGTCCTACCGCCAGATGATCGCGGCAATCGGCGACAAGGATCCGACCACGCGCAATATGCTCATCGACATCATGGCGGTCGAAGAAGAGCATGCCGACGATTTGCGCGACTTGCTGGCCTGAGGCGTCAGGCTGGTGCGGACCCTGGCCAGGCCCGGGCCCGTGCCGGGTTGTTCGCATCCGGTTTTTTCAATGATTTTCAGTGACAGGAGTAGAACATGCTAGAAACTTCCCGCAATACCAACGGCAGCATGCACCCGATCAGCGGCAGCACCTACGCCACCCAGTCCGACATGAAGGCGCTGGTGCGCGATGCCCAGTCGATGCTGACCGCGGCCGCTTCGCTGACCGGCGAAAAGGCCGAGGAGCTGCGCGCACGCGGCATGGAGCTGCTCGACCGCGCCCTGGGTGGCGCCAGCCTGCTGCCGACCCAGGCCGTGGAAAAGGGCAAGGAACTGGCCCACACGGCCGATGTCTACGTTAAGGACAATCCGTGGCGCACGATGGCGATCGCGGCCGGCGTCGGTGTGCTGCTCGGCGTCCTGCTGAGCCGCAAGCAATAAGGCCGGGGGACTGACGTGGATAAACAAGACGCGATCGTACATAACCCTGGTGTCATCAGCGGCATTTCCAGCCTGTTCAAGAGCCTGTTCGGGCTGGCGGTCTCGCGCGTCGAACTGGCGGCGCTCGAGCTGTCCGAGATCCGCAACCACGTGATCGAGCTGCTGGCCATCTTCGCGGCGGCGGTGCTGGCGGTCTGGTTCGCCATCGCCTTCGGCGCCATGACGGTGGTGGCGCTGGCGTGGGACTCGATGGGCTGGACCATCCTGCTGATCATGTTCGCGGTCTTCGCCCTGATCACGGCGGTGCTGGTGACGAAGGGACTGGCGCTGCTCAAGCAGAACAAGCTGGCCTTCCCGGCGACGATGAAAGAACTCAAGAACGACCGCGAAATGCTGTTGTAAACGGCTGTGATGAGCGCCTGCCTCGACGGGCGATCGCAAGCGGCGAAAACAAGCGGTGTCACCAAGGGAGAAAGTATGCAGAATCAAAACGGAACGACAGGATTGGCCGGTCACCAGCACAGCCTCGATCCGGCGGTGCGCAAGGCGGAGCTATTGCGTGAAGGTGAGTTCTTCCGTGCAGGCGTGGCGCACGCCAAGGCCAGCATCCAGTACGGCATCAAGCCCGAAGTCATGCTGCACTCGGCAATGGATCACGCGACCTGGGCCTTGCGTGCCCGGGCCGATGCCTTGCTGAAGCCAACCGGAACCAATGTGTCGGTGCTGTTGCCCTATGCGCTGGGCGTGGTCAATTTCGTGCGCCAGCGCCGGCTGGGCAAGCAAGCGGCGGGCGCCGCCCTGGTGCTGGGCGCACTGGGCTGGTACGTCAATCGCAAACGGGCGCAGCAAATACCAGAATAAGGGTAAGCTGTCTTCGAAACGTTGCCGCGAGGAGTTTTGCGGCAACCGCCAGCCGGAACGCCGGTTGGAACGTGTGGTTGAAACGTGCAGTTGAAACATGAGCGATCGCGCCGCCATCAAGAACGACAGGGCGGATCGTGTTCTACAGAATATGGTGGGGCTTGAGCGGCGTCGCAATCGGGGATTGGACGCCGTCTTTTTTTGTCCTTTGCAGATCATTTCCCGCTTGTCGCACTGGGCATCGCACTGGGCATATAACGCACGCCACGGCCGGCGGTTGACGTATGGCGTGCCTCTTCTTCGACATCTTTCCCTGCGCAGGGACCTGTTCGAGGGCTGCACGACTTGCGCTCGGCGGACGCTCAGAAGCAGGCTCATACGGTATGCTGGGGTCAACACCGATCCCCGAGGCGCAGCATGCATCCGTCCAATATCGTCCTGCTCGAATTCCATCCTGAACGCGATGACCTCAGCCCCGGCAAGGAGCTGCGCAACGGCCTGTCGGTGGCCCTGCGCATGGGTGACACCTTATGGGTGGCCAACGACGAGTCGCTCACCATCGAGCGCCTGACCCTGGCGGCCGAGGACAGCCGCGGCAAGACCAGTTTTGCGCGCGCGCACCACCAGTTCGCGCTGCACGACTTCCTGCAGCTGCCCTTGCCACCGCATGACGAGGAAGGCAAGCGCATCAACGAAGCCGATATCGAGGGCCTGGCCAGCGACGGTGACTACCTGTGGCTGACCGGCTCGCACAGCCTGCGTCGCAAGCAGCCGGACGCGGGCGATGGCGTGCGGCGCACGCACAAGCGCCTGGCCAGCGTCAGCGCCGATGGCAACCGCTACTTGCTGGCGCGCATTCCCCTTGTCAGGCAGGACGGCGGCTTCACGCTGCAGAAGGAAGCCGCGCACAAGGGCAAGCGGCGCACCGCGGCGCTGCTGCGCGGCGACGAGCACGGCAACGAATTGACGGGGCTGCTGCGCCAGGACGAGCACTTTGGTCCCTTCCTGGCCATTCCCGGCAAGGACAACGGTTTCGATATCGAGGGCATCGCCCTGGCCGGCGAGCGCGTGTTGCTGGGCTTGCGTGGCCCGGTGCTGCGCGGCTGGGCCGCGATCGTCGAGGTGGCGCCGGTCGACGATGGCGAAGAAGGCTGGCTGCGGCTGGCGCCGCTCGACGACGAGGGCGCCCTGTACCGCAAGCATTTCCTCGACCTGAACGGCCTGGGCATCCGCGACCTGTGTGTGCAAGGGAAGGATCTCCTGATCCTGGCCGGGCCGACGATGGATCTCGACGGGCCCGTGGCGCTGCTGCGCTGGCCGGGCGGGGCGCGGCCGGACAAGGCCTCGGTGGTGGGTCAGGACACGCTGGAACACGTGCTGGCGCTGCCGTTCGGGCAGGGCGTCGACCACCCCGAAGGCATCTCGCTGTTTTCGAGCCAGGACGGGCGCGAAGAGGGACTGCTGGTGGTGCACGACTCGGCGTCGCCCAGCCGCCAGATCGGCGACAGCACCCTGGTGGCGGACGTGTATCCGCTGCCGCCGCGGCGCAAGAAGAAGTAGGCGAAAAAAAGCGGCCACCGGGATGGCCGCTTCGTCGATGCGCCGATTGTCCCTATTGCCGTGGCATCGGCTTGCCGAGCTGGGCGGTCTCGCGCTGCCAGGTGGCGCGCGCCTCGTCCATGCACGACTTGCGTTCGGCCGCCGGCGCCTTGCGGCAGGCGTTCTGCGCCTCCTGCAGCGCCGCGCCGAGTTCCTTGCGCAGCGTCTGCTGCTGGGGATCGTTGCGATACCAGCGCTGCGGGTCGCCTTGCGCGATCTCCCGCGCCTGCTGGCGGGCGACGGTCGGGTTGACGGTCGCGTCGGTGCCGGCCTCCAAGGTATCCTGGGCCGATGCCGCGAAGGCGACGCCGGCCAGTGCGCAGGCGCAGGCGCCACGCGCGATGCGGGTGAGAATGGTCATGGTTGCCTCCAGCTGTTCGATGGCCGGTGCGCCGGCCGGATGTGCGTGAGGAGGGCGGGAGGCATGCTCCCGTCCGCCTCGTGCCGGTGGATCAGTAGCGGTAGACGCGGCCGTCGACGATGCGCACGCGGTTGCCCACGCGCAGATCGTAGGCGCTGTCCTGGGTCACGGCGCGGTATTCGCCGTTATCCATGCGCATATTGATCTGGTACATCTCCGGACCCGCGGCATTGCGGTTCTTCTCAACGTTGTTGCCGACGACGGCGCCAGCCAGGCCGCCGGCCACCGTTGCCGCCGTACGGCCGCTGCCGCTGCCGATCTGGCTGCCGGCCAGTGCGCCGACCACGCCGCCCAGCACGCCGCCGGCGCCGCTGGTGCGGTTCTCGCCCTGGACCACCTGGATCGATTCGATCACGCCATAGCCGGCAGAGGCGGTGCTGCTGCCCGAGCCGTATCCATTGTTGTAGCCGTAAGGCTGGGAGCTGTTGCTGGCGCAGCCAGTGAGAAGCGCGCCGGTCGCGAGCAGGGCGACGATAAATTTGCGGTTAGCATTCATGTTGTTCTCCTGACAAAAGTATGAATCCAGAATAGTCAGGTGACCAGAGAGGGTCTGTGCGTTGCCGCACCCACCTTGTTCCGAGGGTAGAGCCTGCCGCTATCACTATGCTGGAGGTGGCCGATCGGCTCGCGCAATCCCGCTTCCAGCGTTTGGCTTGTTCTATGTCTACCCATCTATAGGCGTGCGCCAAGAGTCTGTTAGTTGTGTTCGGCATCGAACAGAAACCCGCTGCACGGCATGTAAAGATGTCTCCAATGTTGACAAATGGAGAACAAAAACAATGAAGACGTCGCATGCGCTCCTTCTGATCGGTGCAGCTCTCGGCTGGGCTGGCCAGGCTGCCGCCCAGCAGCCGGAAGCGAAGACCGTCTACCAACAGGCGATGGACGCCGCCGAAGCCGCTTACGACGCCGCCAAGGCGCGCTGCGACGTGATGGCCGGCGTCCCGCACGAGATCTGCGTCGCCGACGCCCGCGCCGCCCGCGTGCGCGTCGAGGAAGAAGCGGGCGCCGCCTACAAGAACACGCTGGCGGCCTATACCCAGGCGCGCATGCGCATCGCCTCGGCCTATTACGAGCGCGACAAGACGCGCTGCGGCGCCGCAGTCGGCAACGACCGCGACGTGTGCCAGCGCCAGGCCAAGGCGACCCTGGTGGCCAGCCAGGCCGACGCCCGGGCCGACCGCAAGGCGATCGAGGCGCGCCTCGAAGCGCAGGGCGCCAAGATCGACGCCGAATACCGCGTCGCACTGCAGAAGTGCGATGCCTTCGCCGGTGACGTCAAGGAAGGGTGCATCAGCACCACCCGGACGGCCTACGGCAAATGAAAGAACCTGCGGGCCGGATTGCCGGCGCCGCCCAACCCGCCCGCAAGGGTATTGCACCACCATGACTATCAATAAGGAGCCATCATGAAAATCGCCAAGAACCTCATCTCCGCCGCTTTCGTCGCCACCGTCGCCATCACCGCCGTCGGCTGCTCGTCGACCAACCAGCAAGCCAGCACCGGCGAGTACATCGACGACGCCGTGATCACCACCAAGGTCAAGGCCGCCCTGGTCAATGACCCGAACGTGAAGGCACGCGAAGTCAACGTCGAAACCTTCAAGGGCGACGTCCAGCTGTCGGGCTTCGTGGCCGATCCACGCGACGCGCAGCGCGCGGTCGAGATCGCCCGTGGCGTCAAAGGCGTGACTTCGGTCAAGAACGACATCCGTGTGAAATAATATGCGGATAACCGGGGCGGCCCGGCATCTCGTTCAGGCATACCATGCAGCTAGCACCAACCGATCCGGCCACGCCGGCAGCATCCAACCCTTCGCCTGAACCAGCCGCCCCCGACGCCGCGCGCGCGGACACGCGCGCGGCCGGCGACGACATCGCCTTGCACATCGGCGGCATGCGCGTGCCGCTGCACGTCAATGCGCGCGGATTGTCGCTCGGCATCCTCGCCACCATCGCCTTCGTGTTCGCGCTCCAGTGGGCGCAGAAATTCTTCGTGCCGCTGCTGCTCGGCATCCTGATCGCCTATACCCTGAATCCCGTCGTGCGCTGGCTCGAGCGCTGGCACGTCAAGCGCATCATCGGCGCCACCCTAGTCACGGCCGTGATCGTGGGCGCGATGGCGGGCACCCTGTACCGGCTGCAGGGCGAATTCTTCAACATCCTCGATGAATTGCCGACGCTGACCCACAAGGTCACGCGCATCCTCACCAATACCAGCGGCCAGCGCTCGACCCTGCAGCAGATGCAGGCGGCGGCGGCCGAGATCGAGCGCGCCGCGAGCAACGTCGGCGCCGACGCCAAGCGCCTGGCGCAGCAGCGGCGCCAGTATCCGCCGCCGGCCGCCGCGGCCAGTTCGCCGATCCGCGTGATGGACTGGGTGCTGGCCGGCTCGATGAGCCTGGCCGCCTTCATGTCGCAGGCGACCATGGTGGTGTTCCTGGTGTTCTTCCTGCTGCTGGCGGGCGACACCTTCAAGCGCAAGCTGGTCAAGCTCACCGGCCCGTCGCTCACACGCAAGAAAGTCACGGTCCATATCCTGGACGACATCAATACCTCGATCCAGAGCTATATGTTCATGCTCCTGGTGACCAATATCCTGCTCGCCCTCTTGATGTGGGGCGCGCTGCGCCTGATCGGGCTCGAGAACGCCGGCGCCTGGGCCGCCTTCGCCGGCGTGGCCCACCTGATGCCGTATTTCGGCCCGCTCGTCATCACGGTCGCGACCGGGCTGGCGGCTTTCCTGCAGTTCGAGACCCTGAGCATGGTAATGCTGGTGGGCGGCGCCTCGATGGCGATCGCGACCCTGGTCGGCATGGTCGTCGCCACTTGGATGACCGGCAAGATCGCGCGCATGAACCCGGCGGCGGTCTTCGTCAGCCTGCTGTTCTGGGGCTGGTTGTGGGGCGTCTGGGGTTTGCTGCTCGGTGTGCCGGTGGTGATGGTGCTGAAGGTGGTGGCCGAGCGGGTCGAGGGGATGGAAGTGGTGTCGGAGCTGCTGGGCGAATAAGCGCCGCAGCCGCCGCGCGGGCATGCCGGGCCGGCCGGCCCGGCATGGTTTTTTACGCGGTGTTGGCTTTCGGTTCCACGCCCGTCACTTCCTTCGGCTTGTTGTGCAAGCTGCCCATCTGCAGGGCATACTGGCGCGCGAACTCGGCGCCCAGGAAGAAGATCTGCGCCGAGTAATACACCCACAGCAGCAGCGCGATCAGCGAACCGGCGGCGCCGAAGCTGTCAGTGGTGCCGCTGTTGCCGATGTACAGCCCGATCCCGAATTTGCCCAGCGTGAACATCGCCGCCGTGCCGAGCGCGCCGATGGTGACGTCCTTCCACGACAGCCGCACGCGCGGCAGCAGCTTGTAGATCACGCCGAACAGGGTGGCGATGACCAGGAAGCCGATGCCCGAGGCGATCCAGCCCATGATGATGGCGGCTTCCTGCCACACACCGGTAATGAACTTCTCGGCCACCGTGGTGGCGGCGCTGACGACCAGGGACACCATCAGCAGGAAACCCAGCACCAGGACCATGCCGAACGACAGCAGACGGGTGCGGATCGTGTTCCAGATGCCGGCGTCGGCCGGCGCCGGGAGGCCCCAGATCTCGTCCAGGCTGTCCTTCAGCTCGGAAAACACGGTGGTGGCGCCGACGATCAGCAGCACGGTGGCGACGATCGTGGCGAAGCGGCCCGTCTCCTTGTTCTGGGCGCCGGCCAGGATGGCCTGGATCGTGTCCGCCCCCTGCGCCCCCAGCAGCCCGCGCAGCTCGGCCAGCAACTGGCCTTGCGCGGCTTCCTCGCCATAGAAGAAGCCGGCGACGGCGATCACCAGCACCAGGATCGGCGCCAGCGAAAACAGGGTGTAGAAGGCCAAGGCTGCGCCCTTGCTGGAGGCACGGTGGTCCAGCCATTCCGTTACCGCGCAGCGCAGGACTTTCAGAATCTGGTGCGTGTAAGGGAACCATTTCTTAACTGCCATATCCCATCCTCCAAATGAAAAGGGGGCCGAAGCCCCCTGATTCAGCGTCGCCGCGACCATCCGCTTTCCCGGCTGCCGTACGGGACGGCGCGCGGGAAGGCGAGTGCGTCGGGGCGGTGTCGCCTACCGTATTACTGCTGCACTGGCACTTCGACCGTGATCTGGTCGACTTCAACGCGGCGGTTTGGCTCCAGGCAAGCGATCAGCTGAGCGCGGTTCTTCTGGTTGCACTCGACCAGCGGGTTGGCTTCGCCCTTGCCGATGGCGCGCAGACGGTTGCCGTCGATGCCCTTGCCGATCAGGTATTCACGCACGGCGTTGGCGCGGCGCTCCGACAGCTTCTGGTTGTACGATTCCTTGCCCAGACGGTCGGTGTAGCCGGTGATTTCGACGTTGGTGACCGAGGTGTCGGCCTGCAGGGCAGCGGCGATCTCGTCCAGCTTCGGCGCCGGGGTGATCACTTCAGCCTTGTCGAAGGCGAACAGCTTGGTGGCTTCCAGGGTCACTTTCTGGAAGCGCGGTGCTGGTGGTGGTGGCGGTTCGACTGGCGCCGGTGCTGGAGGCGGAGCCTCGACCACTGGGGCTGGAGCCGGTGCCGGTGGCGCTGGCGGCGGGTTGAACGCGTAGTTCAGGCCGACGGTCAGCATCTTGTTGTTGCTGCGCTTGAAGCCGAATTCTTCGTCATCACGCAGGAAGCCGCGCACGGTGCGCAGGTCAGCCTGCAGCGACCATTGCGGGGTCAGGCTGGCCTGGAAACCGATACCGACGGTAGCGTACGGCGAGTTTTTCTCGACGTTGCGCAGTGGGTTGTTCACCTTGTCACGCTCGGCGCCCAGGCCGAACAGGACGAACGGACGGAAGCGATCGCGGCTCAGCATCAGCAGGGCGTCGACGCCCAGCAGGGTCTGACGATACTCGCTTTGGCCTTGCTCGAAGCGGGTCTGGCTGGCGCCGATCTGGATGTCCCAGTTCTGGTGCACCGCCTTACCGAACTTCAGGCCGCCACCGGTGTCGCGATCGTCCACGCCGAAGTCGGCATCCGGCTTCACGTGGTTGACGCTTGGCTGGATGTACCACGACGGGTTGATCTCTTGGGCGAGGGTGGCGCCGGATGCGCACAGCAGTGCGGCAGCCAGGGCGATCTTCTTGGTATTGTTCACAGGTAACTCCCGTAGGTTAAAGTTGATGACAACGCATACGTCAGCAGCGATGTTGGATAAAGCATAACAGTGCAAGTTCCGTCAGCTCGGTGCGGTAGCGCACCCAACGTGGAAAGGCTGTGCGATTTTACAACAGTAGTAAAAACTCCACATTTCCAAGATGAAACGAACTGTAACGACACTGTCATGTACAGAGCGTACGTGCGGCGCGCGCGCACTGTCATCCGGCTGTCATGCCGACATATTTATATTAGGGGTGTGACATGACGTCCTGACATGCCGCGACGTGCGCGCATGCATGCCAAAAGAGCGCTTGCGGTTTCCGTGCTGGTCCGCGCTGGAAGGGGGCGACAAAAAATGCTTTCAGGAATGTTGTCGAATGTTGGATGGCGCACAGACCATGGTGTCTGATGCAGGCAATCTTGAGTCCAGTTAAGCGGAACCGAGATGTTGTCAGGGTGTCATACGACACACAGCGACCCGGACCACACAGTCTCACTCTCTATATTGGAGCTCATCGATATGCATGCAACGACTCAGCACAACGCGGTCCCAGGCGAAACCGGCGCAGTGCACACTTCCAGCAATTCGGCGCTGATCGAGCGCGTCCCACCACAACCGACCGAGCGCGCCCCGATTTCGCTGGCCCCGATCGAGCGTGTGCGTTCGACCTCGGCCACCCAGCGTCGCATCGAAAACATGCAAAAGCTGATCAACGAGTTGTCGAACCACGAAATGCTGGCCGACGAGATCGCATGGTTCCTCAAATTCTCGCCATCGGGCGCCCGCAAGTACATCCGCGACCTGCGCGAAGCCGGCGTGATCGAACTGGCGCGCTATATCGAAGGCACCGCCACCTACCTGGGCAAGGCCGTGTACCAGATCTCGCCAGATCCGGAGCGCGTCAAGGCCTTCCTGGCCGCCATCTGCCAGCCGAAGCGCGAAGGCGCCGCCCCACGCAAGGAGCGTCCAGGCCTGCGCGAACAGAATATGGCAGGCAGCGGCCGCCATTTCCACATCCTGGCCGATGACACCCACTACGCGATCCGCGTAAACCGCAGCCCGGTCGCCCGCGACCCGCTGGTGGCGGCCCTGTTCGGCCCGGCGCCAGGCCAGAACGCCCCCGCCGCCAAGGAACGCGCCTGAGTGCGCGCCCGGGGCCGCTGCGGTAGAGACCCGCAACGGCTTCGGTTCGACGATCGCTGTCGTCATTTTTGCCGCGCTTCATGCGCGGCTTTGTTTTTTCTGCGCCCGCTTTTCACACGGGCTGCCGCGCAGGGCGATCCTGGTGACCAACTTATTGCAACTCCCGTGTTGAAAACCGGTCAATAATCCTCACTTGTCTGCCATGCCGCCGCTCAGCCGGCAGGATCAACCAGATAGGAGTGACGATGTTACCGAGTGCCGAATCGCTGGAAGGCAAAGCAGTCCCGAACGTGGTCTTCAAGGCCAGGCCCGACGACCAATGGCGTGACCTCAGTTCCGACGAGCTGTTCAAGGGGCGCACGGTCGTCGTGTTTTCCCTGCCGGGCGCCTTCACGCCAACCTGTTCCTCGACCCATTTGCCGCGCTATAACGAACTGGCGCCAGTGCTGCGTTCGCATGGCGTGGACGACATCCTGTGCGTCTCGGTCAACGATGCCTTCGTGATGAACCAGTGGAAGGCTGGCCAGGACGCGGCCAACATCACCGTCATCCCGGATGGCAACGGCGACTTCACCGAAGGCATGGGCATGCTGGTCGACAAGCGCGAACTGGGCTTCGGCCGCCGTTCGTGGCGTTATTCGATGCTGGTGCGCGACGGCGTGATCGACAAAATCTTCATCGAGCCGGAGCGTGACGGCGACCCGTTCGAGGTATCGGACGCCGATACGATGCTGGCCTATCTGGCGCCGGATGCCGAAGTGCCGGAACCGGTCGTCATGTTCTCGCGTCCCGGCTGCCCCCATTGCGCCCGCGCCAAGCAGGCGCTGCGCGACAACGACATCCACTACACCGATATCTCCGAAGACCAGAAGATCAACACCATCGTCCTGCGCGGCCTCACCGGCCGCATGACCTGGCCGCAAGTCTTCGTCGGCGGCGAGCTGATCGGCGGCGCCGACGAGGTGCAGGCCTGGCTGGCCGGCAAGGCTTGACCATGGAAGCCATCGCAGCCGGCGCGCTGGGCCTGGCCGTGCTGGCCGCGTGGCTGTGGCCGAAGTGGCGCCTGCGGCAGGCGCTGGCGCGGCCCTTGCCGGCCTCGCATGCGGCCATCCTGGCGCGTAATCTCGCCCAGTATGGGGCGATGGACGAGGGGCAGCGCCAGCGCCTGCAGCGCATGGTCCAGCAATTTCTCTACGAGAAGAAATTCGTCGGCTGCGCCGGCCTGGACGTCACCGACGAGATGCGGGTGACGATCGCGGGCCAGGCCTGCCTGCTGTTGCTGGGGCGGGTCGGCGATACGGGCAAGCCCGACATCTATCCCACGCTGGACCTGATCCTGGTCTATCCCGGCGCCTTCCTGGTACCGCGCAAGCAGGTCGACGTGTCCGGCGTGGTGACCGAGGAGCGCCAGGACTTGCTGGGCGAATCCTGGGGCGATGGCCGCGTGATCCTGTCCTGGGACCATGTGCGGCGCGCCGGCCATGCCGAATCGGCCGGCCACAACGTCGTGCTGCACGAATTCGCCCACCAGCTCGACAGCGAGTCGGGCAATACGAATGGCGCTCCCTACCTGGGTAGCAGCGAGCGCTACCGCAGCTGGTCCGAAGTGCTGTCGCGCGACTATGCCAACCTGCGCCAGGAGGCGATGTGGGGCACGCAGGGCGTGCTCGACCATTATGGCGCGACCAATCCGGCCGAGTTCTTCGCCGTGGCCACCGAGAGCTTCTTCGAGCAGCCGCACCAGCTGGCGGCGCAGCATCCGGCCCTGTACCAGGAATTCCTCAAGTATTACCGGATCGATCCACGTCAATGGCAGGGCGCTCCGCCGCCGCCGGCGCTGGAACCGCCGAGCTATGGGGTGGTCTATGGGCAGTGGCGCTAGCCGTGGCTGCGGGAGTGCTGTGTCGGTGGCAATGAGCAGCGTGCGATCGCGTACAGATCGGCGGGCGCGGGCCGCGTACGCTCGAGCTACTGTATTTGCCACTTGGTCGCCACTTATTGCCACTTATTGCCACTTACTTGCCACTTACTTGCCACGTTAATGGGGAGGAATCGCCGATGTCCACCATCATCGCAGGACGTTTCCAGCTTCAGGACGAGGTCGACCGTGCGCGCGACGCCCTGGTCGACGCCGGATTCGATGCCGACCGCATCAGCGGGTTCTACCTGAGCCAGCCTGGCCAGCACGATATGACGCCGATCGGCGGCGACCACATCCAGTCGCCCGGCGCCAAGGAAGCGCCCGAGGGCGTGGTAAAGGGCGTGGCCACCGGCGGCGCCGTCGGTGTGGCCGTGGGCGCCGCCACCTCACCCGTCACCGGGCCCCTAGGTCCGGTCGTCGGCGGGCTGGTGGGCGGCCACGTCGGCTCGCTGTTCAGCTTCAGCAAGATGAAAGAGCGGGGCGAACCCGAAGAGGGCGGCGAGAACGCCGTGCCGCCGCGTCCGGCGGGCATGCTGGTGGCGGTCGCCTTCGACGATGCCACGCTGCAGGCACGCGCCGTCGACTTGCTGCGCCAGCTGGGCGCCCACCACATCGAGCGCGCCCAGGGCAATATCGTCGGCGGCGATTGGGCCGATTTCGATCCCAGCAGCAGGCCCGACGTCATCGCCTGAACCTTGCGGAGCGGCGCACGGCGTTTGCCGTGCTGGTCGTTGCACAGGGGCTTTGCCCCATTCACACTTGATCCTAATCAACAACCTACTGTTGTCATATCCCTACACTCGGATGCTCGCAGTCGCGCCATCGGCGCCAACGAGAATAGGAGGACGACATGGCAGGAGACACGGTAGTACATGACACGCGGGTAGCCCTGGTGACGGGGGCGATGGGCGGGCTGGGCACGGCGCTGTGCCGGCGCCTGCATGCGGAAGGCTTCCTGGTGGCGGCGACCCATTCGCCGCAGAACGCGCGCCGCGACGCCTGGCTGGCTGGCCAGGAAGCGGACGGCATCAAGGTGCGGGCCTATGAGCTCGATGTCTCCAACGGCAATGCCTGCGAGAACGTCGTGCACCGGGTGCTGGGCGACCTCGGCCGCATCGACGTCCTGGTGAACAACGCCGGTATCACGCGCGACCGCAGCATGCGCAAGATGAGCCAGGAAGACTGGCATACGGTGATGGGCACCAATCTCGACAGCGTGTTCAATATGACCCGGCCGGTGCTCGAGGCGATGATCGCGCAGCGCTGGGGGCGCATCATCAATATCTCTTCGGTCAATGGCCAGCAAGGTGCTTTCGGCCAGGCCAATTACGCCGCGGCCAAGGCTGGCATGCATGGCTTCACCAAGTCACTGGCGCTGGAAATGGCGCGCCACGGCATCACGGTCAACACGGTCTCGCCCGGCTACCTGGACACCGCCATGGTCGAGAAAGTGCCGCAGGATGTGCTGCGCGAGCGCATCCTGCCGCAGATTCCCGTCGGCAGGCTCGGCAAGCCGGCGGAAGTGGCGGGGCTGGTGGCCTATCTGGCGTCGGACCTGGCGGGGTATCTGACCGGCGCCAATATTGCCATCAATGGCGGGCAGCATATGTATTGAAGTCAGGGTGGCCGCTCGTGGCGGCCACCTTGGCCGGCTGCCGCGGATCAGGCCGCGGCCGTCGGCGGCGTGAGCGCATCGAGGGTGGTGCTGTGCAGCTGGATTTTCTCGAGGGCCAGCACGATCGGCGTCGGCTGGCCGGCGGCGACGGCGCCGGCCAGCGACAGCAGGCCGCCGACGAGGCCGGTGACTTCGCCGATCACGCCGATGCGCCGGATCTTTTCGGCGGCCGCGGCGGTGAGGGCATTGAGCCGGCTTTGGGGCTGGTCCAGGCCCTGGATGACGAAGGCGGCGGCGTCGGCATACAAGGTGTTGGCGCGCTGGCGCAGCACCATTTCATCGTCCAATAAGCGGCGCATGGCGTCCTGCACCGGGGCGGGAACGCCGCGGTCGTCGTAGCTGCGGATTTCGCGCAGGATGCGTTCGTGCAGGCGGTCGGCGATGGTCGACAGGCCATCGGCCAGTTCGACCACCTGCTGCATGCTGGACAGGCCGCCGCCGGCACCGGGGGCAGTCTTGACGGCGGCGTCCCTGGCCTTGGCGGGTGGGGCGGCCTGGGCGCTTGCGGCCTGAGGTGGCATCGCGCCGTCCTGCGCGGCGCCCGCAGCCGACGGGCTGGTCTTGTCGTGTGATGGGTCCTGCATGACGTCCTCCTCAATCCCCGTTCAGCCCGTCGCGGATCGCGCGCAGGTCGCGCGCATAGTTGGCGAGCATGCGCCGCGTCTCGTCGCCTGTCAGCCTGTTCATGTTCTCGCGCATCTTCTGGTGGCCGAGCGCCACCTTGGTGAGTCCCTGCAGCGCCAGTTCATAGCGGCGGTCGATCAGCTTGTACTCGGTGGACTTGTTCAGGTAATGCACCTTGGCCAAGGTGACGAGCATGCGATCGGTATTGCGGTTCGAAAACGGCAGCTCTACATCGAAGATGCCGAGCACGGTCTTCTTCTCATTCTCGTTGGTCTTGTAATAGAGGCGGGTGAGCGAGATCATGGCATCGAGCAGCACCTGCACATCCGCATCGCCGTCGCGCACCATGGTCTCGACGCTGCGGTTCTGGTAACCCGAGGCGATCACGCGCGTGAGCAACCGGGTCATCCCCGTATACGCCGCCACATGCCGTTGCTGCAAGCCGGATTCGGCATTCGCCTTTAGCCCATTGCCCAGGTCATCGATCCGCTCCGACAAGTCGTAGCGCCCTTCGCCCGCGAGCAGGCTGAGCGTTTGCATGTACAAGACCAGCGTCTTCTGGATGGCGACGAAGTCGTCATAGACGGCGCGCCGCCGCACATCGTTCTCGCGCGCGATGCGTTCGGCCTGCGGCGACAGATAGGGCTGCTCGCGCTCGTAGGTATCGCGATACCGCCGCGACAATTCCGCATATCCACCCAGCTTGGCCGAGGCGTCCGCGAATTCGCGCACCTCCTGCAAGCTGACCGACCCATGCGAAGCGCAGCCACCGAGCAGCACGCCAAGCCCCAACACCAGCCCCACCGCAAGTCGACGCAGCATCGCGTATCCTCCCCGCCCGCCAGCCCGAAAACCCCATTCTTCCAAACCCGCACCTTCTCACCTTGCCAATTATCAATTCCCTCTCGTAATCCGACGGCCACCGCGCACAATGAGGGTCAGAGTCGAATTAAATGACAACTTCTAAAGTTATCAAACAATTCAACTCTCGTATATTGAAGGTGCCGCGGCGGAGCTGGTCTATGATGGCGACGAAGCGGTCGGGCGGAGTGATGCCGAACGACTCGAGTGCCGTTGAGCACGTGGGTCAGATAGGTGCCTCTGCCCGTTTCATTTTGTTAGTCCGAACGGTATCTTGGGCCATCGCACACGGCGTGGAGCCCGCATACGAGAGAGGCCAAAAATGAACACGACACGTAATGACGTGCTGGGAATCGATGTCAGCAAGAAGAAGCTAGACTTGGCCTTGCTGATCAATGGGAAGTTGAAGGCGAAGGTATTCGATAACACATCCGCAGGGCATCGTGCGCTGGTGGAGTGGTTACGTGACTCCAAAGCATCGCTGGCGACGCTGCACATCTGTATGGAGGCGACAGGTGTGTACTACGAGGCGATCGCCACGACGCTCCACGCTGAGGGATTCAAGGTCAGCGTGGTTAATCCAGCCTGTATCAAGGGCTTTGGATCGGGCGAGAACATCCGCAACAAGAATGACGAAATCGACGCTGCCTTGATCGCGCGTTATTGCGCGGCGATGAATCCGGAGCCTTGGGTTGCGCCGCCGCTTGAGCAGCGCCAGCTGCGTGCATGGACCTTGCGCGTGCAGTCCCTGAAGGACATTCGGCAGCAGGAACAGAACCGCATAGAAGCGCACATCGTGGCAGGCTTACAAGACGTTGCCGACAACGTCGCTGAGCACATCAAATGGCTTGATGCCGAGATTCGAAAGCTGCAGGATGATATCGACGATCACATTGATCGCCATCCAGGATTGAAGAACGATGCCGCACTCATCGCCAGTATCCCTGGGCTGGGGATGACGACGGTTGCCCGCATACTTGGCCATCTTGGCGACATTCGTCGCTTCAAAAACGCGAAAGCCTTCGCTGCCTTCCTGGGCGTCACACCCAAACAGCGAACCTCGGGCACGTCGCTCAAAGGCCGCACAATGCTCTGCAAAACCGGCAGCACATCGCTACGGGCAGCGCTTTTCATGCCCAGTATGGTCGCACGCCGACACAATCCAATCCTGCATCAATTCGCCGAACGCCTATTAGCGAACGGCATGGCCAAGCGAGCAGTGATCAGCGCTGTTACCCATAAGCTAGCGCATCTGATCTACGGCGTCGTTCGAACCGGCAAGCCATTTGACGCCAATTACCTTCACAAAAACCTTGCAATCCAAGACGGTATCTGACCCTAATGCCGCTAAGTTAACGATCTTTGCGGCATTTTTTCGTTGTAAACGTGGCTCAGAAATGTTAACTTTCGGCCATGCTTTCTGATGCCATCCCCCTCGTCATTGACCTACCTAATCCTCTTGAGTGGAGCCGCCTTGGCGAACATCTGCCCTACGAATGGGTGGAAGCTGCGTTAGTAGCGAACGATAAAGCGACTATCCGCTCTCGGCGGTTACCCGCGCAGCAGGTCGTCTGGCTAGTCATTGCTCTGGCGATCTATCGACACCGTTCCGTCAAGGACATTGTCGACTCGCTCGACCTGGCATTGCCCGAGTTGGCAGACCGTTGCATCACCTCCAGCGCGACAACGCAAGCTCGACAACGCTTGGGCTCCGAGCCGCTTGAATGGTTGTTTCACAAGTCGTCGCGGCAGTGGATTGCGCACGATGAAGCGCATTATCTGTTCAAGGGCTTGCATCTGCTTGCCATGGATGGCACGACATTGCGCCTGGCAGATAGCCCAGACAATCGCGAGCACTTTGGTTCTCAAATCTACCCCAACAACAAGGTTGCCAGCTATCCACAAGCACGCGGCGTGACCCTGATGATGATGGAAACCCAACTGATCCGTGATGCCCGTTTTGGACGCTACGACATCAGCGAAACGACGCATGCCCACTCTCTGCTCGAGAGCATTCCTGACGACTCGCTCACTGTGTTTGACCGAGGCTTTCTGTCAGCGCAACTACTATGCAATCTCGTCAACCATGGAACGAATCGACACTTCCTTGTTCCCGCCAAGAGCAACACCAAATGGACTCTAATCCTAGGCACGGACGACGATGGCATCGTGGAAATGATTGTCTCGCCTGCTGCACGCAAAAAAGATCCCGCTCTGCCAGAGACTTGGCGCGTGCGCGCCGTAAGAACACCGGATGACGGATCGGGAAAACAGCGGTACCTGCTTACGTCGCTGATGGATAGCAAGAAGTTCAAGGCGGTTGACTTGATTGCTTGTTATCTCCGACGCTGGCGTATCGAAACAAGTTATAGGGAACTGAAGCAGTCAATGATGGGCTCGGAGTTGACCCTGCGCAGCATGACGGTCAGCGGTACCGAGCAGGAAATCTGGGGGGCGATGATCGCTTATAACCTGATTCGCGTTGAGATCGCCAAGGCCGCGCTGGAAGCGAAATGCGAACCGACGAGCATCAGTTTTACTACTGCCCTGATGACCATCCAGAACGAGTTGATGATGACGGGCCCAGCAACAGCACAAGGGAGGATACCGGAGATGCTTAAGCGCTTACGTGGACGGTTGGTACTCGAACTGAAAGCGCAACGACCCGGACGAAAATTTGACCGCGTCGTTAAGGCAGTAGCTCAACGGTATCCAGAAAAACGGCTATCGAGAAAACCTTAACTTAGCGGCATTAAACTCTGACCCTCATTGTTGAGTAAGTTACTGATGGAATGCCTGCCCCAATACCTCTCTACCAGTAAATTTGATTAGGGCTATTGGTCAATAATTTGACTCTGACCCTCATTAATTCGAAGGCTGAAAATGATGCGGGGATAAGGTTTTAATGAAAACTGGCAGAAAAATTGGCGAGGTGAAGCGATATTCCCGAAAAGCGGGCGACTCAAGAGATTCTGGAGAACAAATTAATGAGGGTCAGAGTCGAATTAAATGACAACATTCGAAAGTTGTCACTTAATTCGACTCTGACCCTCATTATTGGGTAATAACTTGGATGAAACAAGTTGAGGGTTAAGTCGGAGAATTGGGTGGTGTGACAATCTTTCCCAATAATTCGACTCTCGTATATTGAAGGTGCCGCGGCGGAGCTGGTCTATGATGGCGACGAAGCGGTCGGGCGGAGTGATGCCGAACGACTCGAGTGCCGTTGAGCACGTGGGTCAGATAGGTGCCTCTGCCCGTTTCATTTTGTTAGTCCGAACGGTATCTTGGGCCATCGCACACGGCGTGGAGCCCGCATACGAGAGAGGCCAAAAATGAACACGACACGTAATGACGTGCTGGGAATCGATGTCAGCAAGAAGAAGCTAGACTTGGCCTTGCTGATCAATGGGAAGTTGAAGGCGAAGGTATTCGATAACACATCCGCAGGGCATCGTGCGCTGGTGGAGTGGTTACGTGACTCCAAAGCATCGCTGGCGACGCTGCACATCTGTATGGAGGCGACAGGTGTGTACTACGAGGCGATCGCCACGACGCTCCACGCTGAGGGATTCAAGGTCAGCGTGGTTAATCCAGCCTGTATCAAGGGCTTTGGATCGGGCGAGAACATCCGCAACAAGAATGACGAAATCGACGCTGCCTTGATCGCGCGTTATTGCGCGGCGATGAATCCGGAGCCTTGGGTTGCGCCGCCGCTTGAGCAGCGCCAGCTGCGTGCATGGACCTTGCGCGTGCAGTCCCTGAAGGACATTCGGCAGCAGGAACAGAACCGCATAGAAGCGCACATCGTGGCAGGCTTACAAGACGTTGCCGACAACGTCGCTGAGCACATCAAATGGCTTGATGCCGAGATTCGAAAGCTGCAGGATGATATCGACGATCACATTGATCGCCATCCAGGATTGAAGAACGATGCCGCACTCATCGCCAGTATCCCTGGGCTGGGGATGACGACGGTTGCCCGCATACTTGGCCATCTTGGCGACATTCGTCGCTTCAAAAACGCGAAAGCCTTCGCTGCCTTCCTGGGCGTCACACCCAAACAGCGAACCTCGGGCACGTCGCTCAAAGGCCGCACAATGCTCTGCAAAACCGGCAGCACATCGCTACGGGCAGCGCTTTTCATGCCCAGTATGGTCGCACGCCGACACAATCCAATCCTGCATCAATTCGCCGAACGCCTATTAGCGAACGGCATGGCCAAGCGAGCAGTGATCAGCGCTGTTACCCATAAGCTAGCGCATCTGATCTACGGCGTCGTTCGAACCGGCAAGCCATTTGACGCCAATTACCTTCACAAAAACCTTGCAATCCAAGACGGTATCTGACCCTCGGTGGGATTAGCGGTCGCGGCGGACGGCGGAGGCGGGGCGGGGGCCGCTGTGGCGCTTCGCGGCGGCGGCGGGGGCGCCGGTGCCGGGAGTGCGCGGTTTGCCGCCACCACTGCCGCCGCCACCACCACCGTGGCCACGGCCGCCGCCTGGACGGCCGCCGCGGTTCGCATGGCCCGGGGCGCCGCTGCGCAGCTGGATCGGTTGCGGCTTGGCGTTCAGGTCGGGCTCGAAGCCAGGGATCACTGCGCGCGGCAGGGTCTGCTTGATCAGCTTCTCGATGTCCTTCAGCATCTGGTGCTCGTCCACGCAGACCAGCGACACCGCCTCGCCCGTCGCGCCCGCACGGCCGGTACGGCCGATACGGTGCACATAGTCTTCCGGCACGTTCGGCAGGTCATAGTTCACCACGTGCGGCAGTTGGTCGATGTCGATGCCGCGCGCCGCGATGTCGGTGGCCACCAGCACTTGCAGGCTGCCATCCTTGAATTCCGACAGCGCCTTGGTGCGCGCCGACTGGCTCTTGTTGCCGTGGATCGCCATCGCGCCGATGCCGTCCTTGCCCAACTGTTCCACCAGCTTGTTGGCGCCATGCTTGGTGCGCGTAAATACCAGCACCTGGTGCCAGTTGTTCGACTTGATCAGGTGCGCCAGCATCGGGTGCTTCTTGTCGCGGTCCACCGGGTGGATTTTTTGCGCGATCACTTCCACGGTCGAGTTGCGGCGTGCGACCTCGATCGATTGCGGATTGTTCAGCAGGCGGTCGGCCAGCGCCTTGATGTCGTCCGAGAAGGTGGCCGAGAACAGCAGGTTCTGGCGCTTCGGCGGCAGCAGGGCCAGCACCTTGCGGATGTCGTGGATGAAGCCCATGTCCAGCATGCGGTCGGCTTCGTCCAGGATCAGGATTTCGATCTTCGACAGGTCGACCGTGCCCTGGCCCGCGTGGTCCAGCAGGCGGCCCGGGGTGGCGACCAGGATGTCGACGCCGTGCTTGAGCAGCTTGATCTGCGGATTGATGCCGACGCCGCCGAAAATCACGGCCGAATTCAGGTTCGTGTACTTGCCGTACAGGCGCACGCTTTCCTCGACCTGGGCCGCGAGTTCGCGGGTCGGGGTCAGCACCAGGGCGCGGATGGCGCGCGGCGCGGTCTTGTTGCGCTGGGCGGCGCCCACCGCGTCGTTCGACAGGCGGTGCAGGATCGGCAGGGTGAAGCCGGCGGTCTTGCCGGTGCCGGTCTGTGCGCCGGCCAGCAGGTCGCCGCCGTTCAGGACGGCGGGAATGGCCTGGCTCTGGATCGGCGTCGGGGCGGTATAACCTTGTTCGGTCACCGCGCGCACGATCGCGTCAGAGAGACCAAGTGAAGAGAATGACATAGATTTTTTCAGTAAAAAACGGCCCGTCGCCACAGTGGCGGCAAGTCCTGGAAATCGGATTGATGCGGGCGCGCAATCAAGCGCTCGCCCGGACGCTGCCGCGCGAGGCGGTCAGCAAGGATTATAGTGAAATTAGTTTCACCATAGAAAGTTTTTGCGCCATTACTATGTAATGTTTTGTAAGACGCCTGGAAAAGCAAACGGGCCACTGGCAAGCGCAGCCTGCCAGTGGCCCGACTAGTACGGCCGTTATTTTACGCGAAAGGCGAAAGCAGCGGGACCAGCGCGCCGAAAACCTTCGGGCCGGCGGCGATCACGTCGCCCTTGTTCAGGTATTCGGACTCGCCATTGAATTCGCCGACGATGCCGCCGGCTTCGGTCACCAGCAGGGCGCCGGCCGCGATATCCCAGACCTTGAGGCCTTTTTCGAAATAACCGTCGATGCGGCCGGCCGCGACGTTCGCCAGTTCCAGCGCCGCCGAACCGCCGCTGCGCACGCCGTGGCTGCGCGAGGCGACCACTTCGTACATGCGCAGGTATTCGGCCAGCGCGCGTGGGTCGGGACCGTGGCCCGCCGACAGCAGGGCGCGGCCGATGCGCTCGGTGCCGCGCACGCGGATGCGCTTGTCGTTGAGGTAGGCGCCGGCGCCCTTGGTTGCGGTGAACAGGTCGTTGCGGACCGGGTCGTAGACCAGACCGTTGGTGATCACGCCGCGCTGCTTGAGCGCGATCGAGATGCAGTAGTTGGGATAGCCGTGCAGGAAGTTGGTGGTGCCATCGATCGGGTCGATGATCCACACGAATTCACTCTCGTCGTTCAGGTTGCCGGATGCGCCGCTTTCTTCCGCCAGGATGGCGTGGGTCGGATAAGCCTTGAGCAGGGTCTCGACGATCGCTTGTTCCGCCGCCTGGTCGACGTCGGTGACGAAATCGTTGTGTTGCTTCTCAGAGACGACGATGCGATCGATATCGAAGGACGCGCGGTTGATGACGGTGGCGGCGCGGCGGGCGGCCTTGATGGCCGTGTTGAGCATTGGGTGCATGGAGGCTTTTCCGTGAAAAACGCGAACGCCCACTCACGCACCTGGGGGCGTCGTGAACGATCAGCTATTGAAGAGTGATTAAAGAGCAGGGCAGTGCCGAAACGGCTACAATCGCGGGCTTGTTCCCGTTATCACAAAAAACCGTCCGCACTGCGCGATGGTCGCTATTGTAAATGAACCCGACCCAAACCGACACTTCTCTTTTCAATCGCCTTCGCTTCGTGCTGGTCGAGACCAGCCGCGCCGGCAACGTCGGCTCGGTGGCGCGCGCCATGAAGACGATGGGGTTCAGCGACCTGGTGCTGGTCGCCCCCAGGTGCGAGAACCCGCTGACCGACCCGGAAGCGGTGGCCTTCGCCAGCGGCGCCATCGACGTCCTGGGCCAGGCCCGCATCGTCGCCGACGTCCAGCAGGCGCTGGACGGCTGCAACTTCGCCGCCGCCGTCTCGGCCCGCCTGCGTGAATTCTCGCCGCCGGTCTGGACCCCGCGCGCCTTCGCCGCGCACGCGGGCAGCCAGCCGGACCTGCGCCCGGCCATCGTGTTCGGCAACGAGCGGGTCGGCCTGCCGAACGGGATCGTCGAAGGCTGCAACGTCCTGATCAACATCCCGGCCAATCCCGATTACTCGTCGCTCAACCTGTCGCAGGCTGCCCAGGTGCTGGCCTATGAAGCGCGGCTGGCGGCGGTGGGCGACGGCGTCGAGGCGCGCGGCGTGGGCTTTCAGGGCGAGAGCGCCAGCGTCACGCAGGTGGACGGCATGTTCGCGCACCTGGAACAGGCCCTGGTGGCGATCGACTTCCTCGACGCCGACAACCCAAAGAAACTGATGCCGCGCCTGAAACGCCTGTTCGCGCGCTCCGGCCTCGAGACCGAAGAAGTCAACATCCTGCGCGGCATCGCCAGCGCGATCCTGAAGGCCAGGCCGCCTCGCTGAACCGTATCGTCCCGGTCCCTGCTTGGTGCATGTCGTACACTAGGGCCATGGCGAATCTTCCCCGCACCTCTCGCAGGACCTTCCTGGCCGTGGGTGGCCTGGCCGCGCTGGCGCTGGGCGCCGGCGGCGCCTGGTACCGCGCCACGCACACACCGGCAGCGCACCGCTTCGCCCTCGACGGCGAGGCGCGCGCCGCGCTGCACGCGATCGCGCCGGCCATCCTCGACGGCGCGCTGGCCCACGATCCCGGCCGCCGCGCGCGGCAGCTGACGAGCGCCATCGACGCCGTCGAAGCCGCCATCCGCGGCCTGCCGCAAGCCACGCAACAAGAGGTGCAGGATTTGTTCGGCCTGCTGGCCCTGCGCCCGGCGCGGCGCCTGCTCACCGGCGTGCCGACCGGCTGGGAGAGCGCCGACATCGGCCACGTCAGCGCCTTCCTGCAAGACTGGCGCGTGCACCGCTTTGGCATGATGCGCAGCGCCTACGGCGCGCTGCACGACCTGGTGCTGGGCGCCTGGTATGCCCAGCCGGCCAGCTGGGACGCCATCGGCTATCCCGGTCCGCCACGGGTGCCGGCATGACGGCCCGGATTCCCGATCCGATCGAGGCCGGCGTCAAGCGCGGCTGGCGCACGCTCGACGCCTCGACGCTCGAGCACGACCGCACGCTGGAAGCCGACGTGGTCATCGTCGGCAGCGGCGCCGGCGGCGCCATCAGCGCCGAGATCCTGGCCAGATCGGGCCTGTCGGTGATCGTGGTGGAAGAGGGGCCCCTCAAATCCTCGCGCGATTTCCGGATGCGCGAAGCCGACGCCTATCCCGACCTGTACCAGGAATCGGCCGCGCGCAAGACGGCCGACAAGGCCATCAACATCCTGCAGGGCCGCGCCGTCGGCGGCTCGACCACGGTCAACTGGACCTCGAGCTTTCGCACGCCCGAACCGACCCTGGCCTGGTGGCGCCGCCACTACGCCCTGGACCACGCCACGCCGGACGAGCTGGCGCCATGGTTCGCCATGGCCGAGCGCCGCACCGGCGTGGTCGACTGGCTGGTCGGTCCGAACGAGAACAACGACATCCTGCGCCGCGGCGCGGCAAAGCTCGGGATTGCGAGCGCCGCCATCCGCCGCAACGTGCAGGGCTGCTGGAACCTGGGCTACTGCGGCATGGGTTGTCCGACCAATGCCAAGCAGTCGATGCTGGTCACCAGCATCCCGGCGGCGCTCGACCACGGCGCCACCCTCGTCACGCGCGCCCGCGCCGAGCGCCTGCGGCTGCGCGGCGAGCAGGCCGAGGAACTGGTCTGCGCCGCGCTCGGCGCGGACGGCGTGCTGCCGAACGGGCGCCAGCTGCGCCTGCGCGCGCGCCACTTCGTGGTCGCGGGCGGCGCCATCAACACCCCGGCGCTGCTGCTGCGCTCGAAGGCGCCCGATCCCAGCGGCCAGCTGGGCAAGCGCACCTTCCTGCACCCGACCTTGATCTCGGCCGCCTTTTACGAAAAGCGGGTCGAGGGCTGGGCCGGGGCGCCGCAGAGCGTGTATTCCGACCACTTCCTGTCGCAGGGCCCGATCGACGGCCCGATGGGCTACAAGCTCGAGACACCGCCGTTGCACCCGCTGCTGGTGGCCACCATGATGAGCGGTTTCGGCGAGCAGCACGCGGCGGCGATGCGCGACTTCGCCCACCTGGGAGGCATGCTGGCGCTGCTGCGCGACGGCTTCCATGACGAGTCGCCGGGCGGCGTCGTGCGCCTGCGCGCAGACGGCAGCGGCGAGCTCGATTACGGCCTGAACGACTACCTGTGGGATGGCGCGCGCCGCGCGCTGCTGTCCATGGCCGAGATCCAGTTCGCGGCCGGCGCCCGCGCCGTGCAGCCGGCGCACGAGAAGGCCCAGCGCTACCGTTCCTGGGCCGAGGCGCGGCGCGAGATCGCGGCCCTGCCGCAGCGCGCCCACGTCACGCGCGTGGTCTCGGCCCATGCGATGGGCGGCTGCGCCATGAGCGGCGACGAGCGCCGCGGCGCGGTCGATCCCGCCGGCCGTTACCGTGGATTGGCGAACGTGTCGGTGCACGACGGCTCGCTGTTCCCGACCTCGCTCGGCGCCAATCCGCAGCTGACCATCTACGCCATCACGGCGCGCCTGGCGAGCGGCCTGGCGGCCAGCCTGACGGGCCGCCCGGCGGCGGCGCTGGCATGAGCTCGCGCACCCTGCTGCGGCTGATCCTGCTGGCGCAGGCGCTGGCGGCGTTCGCCATCGGCGCGGCCGGCATGCGTTGGCTCGGGTTGAAAGGCTGGCAGGCCGCCGCGCTGGGGCTGGGCAGCGTGGCGCTGGTGCGCCTGCTGATCAATGCCAACAACTTCCTGCTGGCGGCGCGCGCCGCCAGCCCGACGCCGCCCGCGTTCATGGTCGCGCCGGGCGCCGCCTTGCGCATGTTTTGGGAAGAGTTCAGCACCAGCATGCTGATGACCTCCTGGCACATGCCGCGCGCGCGGGCGTACACCCGCATCCATCCCGGCGGGGCGGCGCCGCCGGTGCTGCTGGTGCACGGCTACGGCTGCAACAGCGGCTACTGGGACCATCTGACGCCGCTGCTGGTTGCGGCGCGCATCAGCCACGCCACGCTCGACCTGGAGCCGCTGACCGGCGACATCGACGGCTATGCCGCGCGCATCGAAGAGGCGGCGCAGCGGCTGTGCGCGCAGGCCGGCGCGGCGCAACTGGTCGTGGTCGCGCACAGCATGGGCGGGCTGGCGGCGCGCGCCTGGATGCGCACCCATGGCGCGCAGCAGGTGGCGCGCCTGGTCACGCTCGGCACGCCGCACCACGGCACCTGCCTGGCCGCCTTTGGGCTGGGCATCAATGCGGGCCAGATGCGGCGCATGGGCGTGGCCGGGCCCGAATGCGCGTGGCTCGCCGCGCTTGCGGCTGGCGAAGCGCCCGAGGTGCGCGCGCGGATCGTCTCGATCTACAGCCACCACGACAACATCATCGCGCCGCAGACCTCGAGCGAACTGCCGGGCGCGCGCAACCTGGCGCTGGGTGGCGTGGGCCACGTGGCGCTCGGCCGCAACCCGCGCGTGCTGGCCATGGTCATGCGCGAAATCGAGGCCTTGCGTAGCGACCGTGTGGCGCCTGCCGCAACGCACCATCAGCATGGCATCCCTTAGCTGGCTCACGACTGGCTCACGGCGCCGCCGCCGCGTGGTAAAGTGGTCACAACATCGCATTCCCGGAGCGCCATCGTGGCCCGTATCCTCATCATCGAAGACAACCCAGCGAATATCGAGCTGATGTCGTTCCTGCTCGGCGCCTATGGACACACGCCGCTTTCCGCCGCCGACGGCCCGCGTGGCGTGGCCGCCGCGCGCAGCGAGCGCCCCGACCTGATCGCCTGCGATGTCAACCTGCCCGGCATGGATGGCTTCGCGGTGCTGGCCGCGCTCAAGACCGAGCCTTCGCTTGCCGGCGTGCCGATCCTGGCCGTGACCGCGCTGGCGATGGCGGGCGACCGCGAAAAGGTGCTGGCCGCCGGCTTCGACGGCTACGTCAGCAAGCCGATCGAACCGGAGAGCTTCGTCGCCGAGCTCGAAGCCTTCCTGGCTGCCGCGCCGGCCGCCGCGAGCGCGCCCGCAGTGCAGCCCGCAGTGCAGCCCGCAGTGCAGCCCGCGGCGGCGGCCCAGTCCGCGCCCGCGCCCAAGCCCGGCGCCGCGCCGGCGGAGCGCACGCTGCTGCTGGTCGACGACGACCGCTTCATGCTGGGCGTGCTGAACGACATGCTGGCCGGCCAGCCCTACCGCGTGCTGAGCGCCTGTTCGGGCGAAGAAGCGCTCGAGGTGCTCGACCACGAAGCGGTCGAGGTGATCCTGTGCGACCAGGCCATGCCCGGCATGCGCGGCACCGAAGTGCTGGCGCGCGCCGCCGAGCGTTATCCCAAGACCGTGCGCCTGATGCTGTCCGGCCAGCCCGACCTCACCGAGATCGAGGCGGCGATCGCGAGCGGCGTGGCCGACGACCACTACGTCAAGCCGCTGGGCGCGCGCACCCTGCGCGAACGGATCGACGAGGCCTTCCGCCTGCAGAGCCAGCGCGGCGCCGCCTGAACGGGGCGGGGCGATCGGGCCGATCGAAAGATTCATCGAACGACCGTTCGATGTTATCCTTGCGGGAATGCACTATTAACTTCGGCCTACATGCAACAAAAAGCCCCGCGCCGCACCCGTGAACGCATCCTCGAGCTCTCGCTCAAGCTGTTCAACGAGTTCGGCGAGCCCAATATCACGACGACCGTCATTGCCGAGGAGATGAATATCTCGCCCGGCAATCTGTATTACCATTTCCGCAACAAGGACGACATCGTCAATTCGATCTTCGTCCAGTTCGAAGCGGAGATCGAGCGCGTGCTCGCGGTGCCGGCCGGGCGTCGCTCGAACATGGAAGACGTGTGGCTGTACCTGCACCATATGTTCAAGCTGATCTGGCGCTACCGCTTCTTCTACCGCGACCTGAACGACCTGCTGTCGCGCAACCGCAAGCTCGAACTGCACTTCAAGGCCATCCACGCCCACAAGATCAAGGTCGCGCGCCAGCTGTGCGAAGACCTGCGCAGCGAAGGCTCGCTCGAGGCGTCCGACCAGCAGATCGGCGCGATGGCGACCAATATGGTGGTGGTGGCGACCTACTGGCTGTCGTTCGAGTACGTGCGCAATCCACGCAAGTACAGCGAGCAGCAGGCGATCGCCGACGCGCTCGCGCGCGGCTGCTACCAGGTGCTGTCGATGGTCGGCCCCTACCTGCGCGGCGAGACCCGGGTGCTGTTCGAAAAGCTGTCCGACGACTATCTCCAAAAACTGTCGGCCGACGCCAAGCCGGGCGCCGACTTCTTCTGAGGCTGACACGATGAAAACCCTGGCCGTGTATTGCGGCGCCGCGCATGGCGCCAACCCATTCTACGCCGACGCCGCGCGCGCCCTCGCGCGCGCCATGGTCGAGCACAATATCGCCCTGGTCTACGGTGGCGGCAAGGTCGGCCTGATGGGCGTGATCGCCGACGAAGTGCTGCGCCTCGGCGGAGAAGCCACCGGCGTGATCCCGCGCGCGCTGGTCGAGCGCGAGGTCGGCCACGCCGGCCTGACCCGCCTGTTCGTGGTCAAGGACATGCACGAGCGCAAGGCGATGATGTCGGACCTGTCGGAAGGCTTCATCGCCATGCCGGGCGGGATGGGCACCCTGGAAGAGCTGTTCGAGATGGTGACCTGGGCCCAGCTGGGCATCCATGCCAAGCCGATCGGCCTGCTGAACGTGAACGGCTTCTACGACGGCCTGCGCGCCTTCGTGCGCCACCAGGTGCAGGAAGGCTTCGTGCGGCCCGAGCACGAAGGCCTGATGGTGGCCGAGAGCGATCCCGATGAGTTGATCCGGCGCCTGCGCGCGGCGGCGCCGGCGCCGGCCGTTCAGGCCGCGGTCGAGGCCGACGCCGAGGCCAGGGGATTGCGCGGGTAAGCGCCGTAGCCGGCCAGCTCGCTCAGGAAGCCGCGCTCGAGATAGCCGGGAATCTTGTCGTACTCGGCCAGCACGCGGGCGCGGAACTCGGCGTGTTCATGCCAGCGCTCTGCCTCGATGCCGAAATGATTGACCGGGCAGCCCGACAGCGCCAGGCCCGGCCAGTGGCGCTCGAGCGTCATCAGGTAGCGCCGCATGGCGCAAGCCTTGCCGATCGCCAGCACGCTGCGCACGCTCGCCAGGTCCAGCTGCGCAGCCAGCGCGGCGCGGCCGAGCACCACGTTCTCTCCCGTATTGGTGGCCGCCGTTTCCAGCACCAGGGCCGACCGTGGCATCCCCAGTTCGACCAGGCGCGCGACACCAGCAGCACGCGGAACATGCCGCGCTCCCACAGGTCGTGGGCGGCGAGGCAGAATTCTTCCACGCCGTGGCGAGTGCCGAACAGCAGGCCGACGTCGCAGGCGCGCAGCGGCAGCTCGGGCATGACGTAGGCGGCGATGGCGGACAGGTCGGGGTGCATGCCCCGATTCTACCCCGACTTCAGCCCGTCCTTTGCGCGCAATTCAGGCCACCTCGATCCGGTCGCGTCCCGCGGCCTTGGCCCGGTACAGCGCCTTGTCGGCGCGGCTGATCGCGTCGGTGAACGGTTCGCCGGTGCGCCGTTCGGCCAGGCCCGCCGAAAAACTGATGCGGCGCTGCGGATCGAGTCCCTCGACCCGCAGCGCGTGCACGTGGTCGGCCATGCGCTCGAGCACCTGGCGCGCGTCGTGCGGCGCGGCGTCCGGCAACAGCAGCAGGAATTCCTCGCCGCCCCAGCGCGCCAGCGTGTCGTTCGCGCGCAGCGCGCCGCGCGCGGCGCCGGCGAATTCGCGCAGCACGGCGTCGCCCAGCGCGTGGCCGTGACGGTCGTTGACCTGCTTGAAGAAATCGATGTCGAGCAGGGCCACGCAGCTGCGCGCGCCGGGCGGCTGGCGCCGTTCCTCGGCGCTCAGGAGTTCGTTCATGTGGCGGCGGTTGGCCAGGGCCGTCAGTTCGTCGATCGTGGCCAGGGTGCGGATGGTCTCCAGGGCTTTTTCGAGTTCCTGCTTCTTGCGCTTCATGCGCCGGCGTAGCTTGGTCATTTCGCTTGACAGCAGGGCGGTGGACAGCAGGGCCGCCGCCATGTAGCCGAAGTTCATGGCCTCGACCTCGGGCGGGTGGCGCAGCGGGTCGGCGGCCTGCAGCCACCACATGACGGCGCCCATGCCGGCCAGCGCGACGGCCGACAGGAACATGGTCTGGCGCGGGCGCAGGGCGATGGCGCAGAAGGCGACGATCACCACCGTCATGCACAGCAGGGCGGCGCGCATCGGCCCGGCGATCGCATACGAGGCCATGCCGCAGCCGATCGCGAACAGCGACTGCAGCATCGCCAGCACCCCGGGCGCCAGGCGCAGCGCCGCGCTGAAGCGGATCAGCGCATAGAAGACCAGCGTGCCGCCGGCGGCGGCGATGGCCAGCGCCAGGGCCGGCGCCTGCGGCGTGTGGCCGGCCGCCACCTGGCAGGCCAGCAGCAGGATCCCGGCCAGGTACAGCAGGCTGGTGGCGATCCAGTAATTGAGCATGCGCCGCAGCGTGGGCTCGGCGCCGAGCAGGACGCTGGTGGTGTCGCGCACCGGCTTCATGCCGCGCTCCCGTGACTGTCGGCCAGCAGGCGCGCCAGCGCCTGGGCGGGCAGCGGGCGGCTGAACAGATAGCCCTGCATCTCGTCGCAGTCGTTGGCGCGCAGGAAGTCGCGCTGCTGCTCGGTCTCGACGCCCTCGGCGATCACGCGCAGGTTCAGTTTATGGCCGAGCGAGATCACGGCCAGCGCGATCGCCTGGTCGTCGGCGCGCTCGGCCAGGTCGGCCACGAACGACTTGTCGATCTTGAGGCGGCTGATCGGGAACGATTTCAGCGCCGACAGGCTCGAGTAGCCGGTGCCGAAATCGTCGATCGAGAGCGACACGCCCATGGCCTTCAGCTCGCGCATCTTGTCCACCGAGCGGCCCAGGTCGCGCATGATCAGGCTTTCGGTCACCTCGACCTCGAGGCCTTCGGGCGGCAGGCCGCTCGCGCGCAACGCGTCGGCGACGCGCTCGACCAGGCGCTTGTCCTCGAACTGGCGCGCCGAGACGTTGACCGACATGCTCACCGGCGGCAGGCCGGCGGCGCGCCAGGCGACGCTCTGGGCGCAGGCGGTGCGCAGCACCCATTCGCCGATCGGGACGATCAGGCCGCTCTCTTCGGCCAGGCCGATGAAGCGCTCGGGCGAGACCTGGCCCTGTTCCGGATGGCGCCAGCGGATCAGCGCCTCGACGCCGAACAGGCGCCCCGTGCGCAGGTCGACCTTGGGCTGGTACAGCAGCTCGAACTGGCAGGGGCCGGCGTGATCGGCGGCGCAGGTGTCGAGCGCGTCGCGCAAGCCTTCCAGCAGCACCAGCTTCTCGTCGATGCTGGCGTTCATCTCGCTGGCGTAGAACTGGACGTTGTCGTTGCCCAGCTCCTTGGCGCGGTACATGGCGACGTCGGCGTGCATCATGAGGGCGTTGGCGTCGACGCCGTCGCGCGGATAGAAGGTCACGCCGATGCTGCAGCTGACCTGCACTTCCTGGCCCTCGACCAGCACCGGCTCGGTGACCGCCTGGCGCACCCGTTCCAGCAGCGGCGCGATGGACGCCGGCTCGCCCGCCAGGGCCGGCAGCAGGATCACGAACTCGTCGCCGCCGAAGCGCGCCAGCGTGTCGCCCGCGCCCAGGCAGCGCGCCATGCGCGCGCCGACCACCTTCAGCAGGGCGTCGCCGGCGTTGTGGCCGAGGGCGTCGTTGACCAGCTTGAAGCCGTCGAGGTCGATGAAGGCCAGGCCCACCGCGCCGCCGTCGCTGGCGGCGGCGCCGATCGCCTGTTCCAGGCGCTCGCGCAGCAGGCTGCGGTTGGGCAGGCCGGTCAGGTCGTCATGGTGGGCCAGGTGGCGGATGCGTCCTTCGGCCAGCTTGCGTTCGGTGATGTCGCGCACGATCACCACCACGCCGCCCTCGACCGCGACCGCCTGGCGGTACAGCCAGCGCTCGCCTTGCGGGAGCGCGCGCGCCAGCCATTCGGTTTCGTGCGTGACGCCGCTCAGCGCCACCGCGGCCAGGTCGGCGAAGATGCCGGCGCTGAAGGCCCCGGGCAGCATCACCGACATGCGCTGGCCGGCGAGCTGCTCCTTGCCGAGGCCGGTGAGCTGCTCGGCGCGGCTGTTGGTGGTGACGATGGTGAAGTCGGCCACGCGTCCGCGCGGATCCATGATGCTGCGCAGGACGAAGAAGGCGTCCGGGCTGGCCTCGGACGCGGCGGCATAGGTTTCATGGGCCTGGCGCTCGCGCCGGCGCGCCTTGGCCAGCTGCCAGGACCAGGCGCTGACCAGGATCACCACGGCCACCAGCAGGGCGCTGCCGGCGCCGACGCCCAGCAGCCAGGCGCGCCGCTGCTGGCGAAAGCGCGCCATCTGTTCGCTTTCCGACAGGCCGGCCACCGCCAGCAGCGGGAAGCCGCCCAGCGGCCGGCTGGTGGTGTAGCGCGTCTCGCCATCGATGCGGCAGGCGCGCAGGCCGACCATGTCGGTGGGGCCGGGCGCGTACGACTGGCCCCACGAGACCTGTTCGCCGACGCGCAGCGCGCGCACCACGCCGTCGTTGCCGACCAGGCCGAGCAGGCCGCGTTCGCCCTGGCGCGAGCGTTCGTACGAGCTGGTGAAATAGGCCGGGTCGACCGCGACCACCGCCACGCCGGCGAAGCGGCCGGCGGCGTCGTCGATGCGGCGCGTGAAATGCAGGTGCGGCTCGGCGGCGCCGGGATGGGTGATGGCCTGGCTCACATAGGCTTGGTCGTGCCGGCTGTGGCGGTGGAACTCGAAGTAGCTGGCGCCGGCCAGGTCGCGCGGGCCGACGTCCGGATTGCTGGCCACCACGCGCCCGTGGCTGTCGGTGATCTCGACCTGGAACACCAGTCCGGGCGGCAGCAGGCCCTTGGCCGCCAGCGCCGGCAGCGCGCCGGCCGGTCCGTTCTGCTCGACCGCGTATTTCAGCACGCGCAGGGTCTGGTCGATGTTGCTCAGGCTGCGCGCCATCTGCGCCTCGTAGGTGTCGAGCAGCTCGTGGGTGGCGTCGCGCGCCGCGGCGGCGGCGGCGCGGCGCTCGGCCTCGATCACGTGCAGGGTGCCGAACCACATGGCGCCGAGCAGGCACAGGGCGAACAGCGGCAGCGAGATGTGGGTCTCGAGCGCGAGGGCGAGCCAGCGCGCGGGCGCGCCGCGCCGCGCCTGCGCGCGGGGAGCGGCAGATGCAGCCGGCGCGGCCGGCGTGGTGGAGGCGAGCGTGTTCATCGCGACCTCACGGCAGCACCAGCACGGCGCGCACCGAGGCGTCGAGCGCATCGCGCCCGATATAGCCGATCATTGCCGGATTCTCGGCCACCAGGCGGCGCACGCCGGCGTCGCCGCTGGCTTCGCGCGGCGGCTGGCCGCGGCCGGTGAACACCATCTTCGACCAGTGCGCCTTGAGCAGGGCCGGCGTCTTGCCGGTGAGTTCACGGTAGAAGCTGTCGCGCTGCGACGCGCCGAGCTGCTGGTCGACGGCGACCGCCTGGGTGCCGTCCGGGAAGCGGCTGGCATGGCCGAGGAAGATCGCGGCCACCTGGTCGGCATTGATGGCCGCCACCTGGCTGCGGCTGGAGACCACCACCACCAGTTCGGCCGACGCGTTGGCGCAGGCCAGGCCGAGGACGAGGCCGAGGGTGGCGGGCAGGCGCCGCCAGGATGGCAGGGAGCGGGAAAGCGCGCGCATCAGAACACGAAGTCCATGGCCACGCTGCCGACGTGCAGCGCACGGTCGGGACGCAGGTCGGGCTGGTTGTTGATCAGGGTGCCGCGCGAGCCTTCGCGCGGACGCACCCGCTCGAGCTGCAGCTTGAGCGCGATATTGGTCGCCGCATCCCAGCGCAGTCCCGCGCTCCAGGTGGACTGCACCGGGATCGCCGCCAGGAAGCCGTTCAGGCCGGCGTTGATCCGGCCAGCCGCCGCGGCCAGCGGCGGCGCCAAGCCTTCCAGCGGCAGTCCGGGATCGCGGGTCGGGACGTCGGCGCGCACCTGGGCGTAGCCGGCATACGGCGTCAGCGCGCCGCGGCGCAGGCCCGCGCCGACATACATCGAGGTGCCGCCGCCCAGCAGCGAATCGGTGCGGGTGCGCCCGCACTCGGCCGTCACGAACCACGCGCCCGGATCGACACTGACGCCGATGCTGACCATGGAGACGCGCTTGTTCCTGATCTCGTAGCGGTCGGCCAGCGCTTCGCCGGCCGGCCCGAAGCCCCGCAGCACCGCGAACAGGTCTTCTCCGATGGCGGTGTTCAGGCGCCCGCTGGCGGCCGACAGGCGCGCGCTGAGGGCGCCGCGTTCGATGCTGTGCGACAGGCCGACGATGTCCTCGGCCTTGATGCGCAGCCCGTTGCGCAGGTCCTGGTTGGTGCGGCCGGCGAATACCTGGGTGGCGTGCAGCACCGGGCCCGTGCTCCAGCGCCAGGTGGCGTCGAGGCCGTCGCTGCTGGAAATCGGCAGGGAACCGTAGACTTCGACCGGGGTGCGCACCCAGGGGATCGTGTAGCCGACCTTGCGCGATTCGGCGCCGAGGAAGACGGGCAGGGCGATGCGGCCGGCGCGCACTGCCAGGTCGGGCGTGAGCTGGTATTTCACATTCGCCCATTCGAGCTGGGGCGTATAGCTGCCGTCCAGCCGCTGCTCGCTGATCACCTGCAGCACGCCCGACCAGGCGCCAAGATTGACGTCGAGCTGGGCGCCGAGGCGGCTGTCGACGTCGGGACTCCAGGCCCGCGTATGGCCGGCGCCGTGGGCGCGCAGCACCGAGGCGGTGAAGTCGGCGCTGCGCGAGCTCGAATACACCGCGCCCAGCGTGCCGAAGCCGGACAGCCTCCATACGGGCGCGGCCGGCTCGCCCGGCGCGTCGGCGCCGCTGGCGTGGGAGGACAGGATGGCGAGCGCGCACGTTGCGAACGCGGCGGACAGGCGCTTGGTATGTTGCTGAACCATGTGATATGAGTGGCCGGAGGCGGAGGAAGGCCTCGGGATGCGGCAATTCCGAGTGTGATGACTGTATCGGAGCCGGTGCGTGAAGTCGAGTGACCGGCGGTTTGAAATGTGTTTGGACGAAACGTTCGTTGTTGCAGGGCAACGATGGCGGCTGGCTGCGGTCGCCATGGTCATCGGGAAGGCATGCTGTGTAAAAACAGGCTACGATGACAGGATGGCATGTCGCCACGCTTTCCTGAAAGGTTGGTATGAAGCGTCTATCGATCATCCTCGCAACCCTGGTCGTGACCGCATCCGCGGCGACACCGGCGCTGGCCGCGGACGAGGCGTTCTGCACCTCGATGTGCGCCTCCGAGCAGCGCGAATGCCGCGCCAGCGCCCAGGCGCTGCCGCTGGAGCAGCGGCTGACCGGGTCGACTGCGGAATACCGCAACCCGTTGGCGCGCACCGCTCAGGGCGCGGTGCCGGGCCAGGCGACCCGCGCGCTCGATGCCGCCGGCGACAACGGGCGCCGGATGGCGCGCCTTGGCGCCTGCGACACGGCGCTCCAGCGCTGCACGCGCAGTTGCGCCGCGCAGCCGGATGGCGCGCAGAGGTCGCCGCTGCGGCAGCCGCCGGTGTCGCCAGCGCAGTCGAGCTAGTCGCCGCTCCACAAGCGCTCGCCGGACAGGTCGAGCCAGGTCAGGTACAGGCGCACGTCGAACTCGAGCTGGTGGTAGTCCGGCTCCATCCAGCAGCACAATTTGTAGAACGCCTTGTCGTGTTCTTTTTCTTTCAGGTGCGCCAGTTCGTGCACGGCGATCATGCGCAGGAAGGGCAGCGGCGCGTCGCGGAACAGGCTGGCAATGCGGATCTCGTGCTTGGCCTTCAGGCGCGAACCCTGGACCCGCGAAATGGCGGTGTGCAGGCCCAGCGCGTGCTGGATCACCTGGATCTTGCTGTCGAAAGCGACTTTCGAGACCGGCGCGGCCTGGCGCAGGTAATCGTCCTTGAGATCTTGCACATAGTCGTACAGGGCGCGGTCGGTGCGGATGCCGTGCGGCTCGGGATAGCGCCTGCGCAAGGTGTCGCCAAGGCGGTTCTGTTCGATCAGCCCGCTGACCTGGGCTTGCAGGGTGTCCGGGTAGGCGGTCAGGTATTTCAGGGTAGGCATAAGCCCGGCAATGTACCACAGGGGCAGGCCCGTCGCTTGGGCCGCGCCGGGACCGCCCCGTAGTCGACAGCCAGCCGCGCTAGCTTTCTTCTCCCTGGCGATTGCCCTTTTGCGACGAGGCAGCCGCCGCGGCCGCGGCGGCTGCCGCGCGCTGGGCCGATTGCCGGCTTTCGCCGCCCTTGCGGCCGATGTCGGCCATATGGGCCCGGTTGCGGCTCACGGCTTCGCCGCCCTTCTGGCCGGCGCGGCGCGCTTCTTCGGAATCGAATTCGTGCGCCGTGCCTTTCTGGTGGGCCGCCTGGCCCCCCTTGCTGGCGATCTCGCGCTGCTGGTTCTGGTCCATCGCCGCGAAGCCGCGCTTGGCGGGCGGCCCGCTCTTCTGGGCACTGCCCTGACTGCTGCTGCTCTTTCCTCCGTTCTCCTTGCTGGTCGCCATGTCGATCTCCTTGTGCCCGTGGGGCTGTCAGTTGTAGAGGCCGTACGCTATGCATGAACGCACTTGGAGCCATCTCAGGCTGCGCTCGTGCGTTTAGAGAAACGTGGTGAGCGTTAGTTCCGCCCCGTCGCCATACGGCGCGCCGGCCCGCTCAGGCGGCGCGTTTCGCGGGCGCCGGGGCCAGCGCGGCCGCGTGGCCGAGGCCGGTCTGGGCCTCGGCCATCACGCCCATCAGGCCCTGCTGCCATGCGCGCACGTGTTCGCCCAGCGGCTGCCAGCCGCGCATCGCGGTGGGGGCCAGTTGCAGGGGATCGGTGCAGGCGGCGAGTTGGCGGCCGGTGTCGAGCGCGGTCTCGACGAAGTGGCGCGCCATCTGCAGGTTAAGGTCGGTCAGGCGCGCCAGCATTTCATGGCTGCGCTGCGACAGCGTGGCCAGCAGGCTTGCCTGCGCGCCCAGCTGCGCGGCCAGTTGCGTATTCAGCGGCGTGCCCGCCTGCGTGCCGAACTGGCCCTGCAGCGCCGGGTTGGCGAAGAAACTCTCGAAAGGTGACAGCATGGCGGCTCCATGGAGGAAGGGCGGGGCGCCCTGACCTGTACGACCGTGGAGCCGGCGACAAGTTCTAGGCGTCCGCCACTTTCAGCACCAGCTTGCCGAGGTTGCGGCCTTCGAACAGCATCAGGAGCGCTTGCGGGAACTGCTCGAAGCCATCGACCACGTGTTCATGGCTCTGGATCGCGTCCGCCTTGAGCCATTCGCCGAGCTGGGCCACGGCCTCGGGATAGCGCGCCGCGTAGTCGAACACGATCATGCCTTCCATGCGCGCGCGGTTGACCAGCAGCGCCAGGTAGTTGGCCGGACCCTTGACCGGCTCCGTCACGTTGTACTGCGAGATCGCGCCGCAGATCACGATGCGCGCCTTCATGTTGATGCGGGTGAGGACGGTGTCGAGGATGTCGCCGCCGACGTTGTCGAAATAGACGTCGACGCCCTGCGGGCAATGCTGCTTGAGCGCGGCGCCGACCTGGCCGGCCTTGTAGTCGATGCAGGCGTCGAAGCCGAGGCGGTCGACGACGAAGGCGCATTTGTCAAACCCGCCGGCGATGCCGACCACGCGGCAGCCCATCTGCCTGGCGACCTGGCCCACGGTCATGCCGACCGCGCCGGCCGCGCCCGACACCACCACCGTCTCGCCGGCCTTGGCCTGGCCGACTTCGCGCAGGCCGAAGTACGCCGTCATGCCGGGCATGCCCAGCAGGTTCAGCCAGGCCGTCAGGGGGGCCACGTGCGGATCGATCCTGGCCAGGTTGGCGGTCTTGTCGTCGGCCGGGCCGGACCAGTAGCGCTGCACGCCGGTGCCGCCCATCACGTAATCGCCCACTTTGAAGCGCGCCGAGCGCGATGCCACCACCACGCCGACGCCGCCGGCGCGCATGATTTCGCCGATCGCCACCGGACGGATATACGATTTGCCTTCGTTCATCCAGCCGCGCATGGCGGGGTCGAGCGACAGGTACAGGACCTTGACCACGACCTCGCCTTCGCCCGGGTCAAGCACGGCCTGTTCGTGGAACTGCCAGTCTTCGCGCCTGGGCAGCCCGACCGGGCGCGCGGCGAGCAGGAACTGCTGGTTCGGAGGGAAAGCATTGGTCATCGCGGTCTCCATGTTCGGTGAGATCGCCAGTCTATACCGGCTGGGAACCCGGCAGTCGCCGCGCATGCGACAATAGCGGGTTTTCATCCTCCAGCACACACAAGCGCACGCAACAATGGCTCTCAAAGCGACCATCTACAAGGCCGACCTGTCGATCGCCGACATGGACCGGAACTACTATCAGGAACACAGCCTGACCATCGCCCGGCATCCGTCCGAGACCGATGAACGCGTGATGATCCGCCTGCTGGCCTTCGCCGTGCACGCCGATCCGGCGCTCGCCTATGGCAAGGATTTGTTCGACGTCGAGGAGCCGGCGCTGTGGCTGAAGGACCTGACCGGCGCCATCCAGACGTGGATCGAGGTCGGCCAGCCGGACGAGAAGCGCCTGCTGAAGGCGGCCGGCCGCGCCGAGAAGGTGGTGGTGTACAGCTATAGCGCGACCAGCAGCATCTGGTTCAAGGGCCTGGCCAACAAGATCGAGCGCGCCAGGAATGTCAGCGTGATCAACATCCCCTCTTCGACGAGCGCGCAACTGGAAAAGATGGCGCAGCGCTCGATGCAGCTGCAGTGCACGATCCAGGACGGCCAGGTGTGGCTGACCGACGGCACGGACACGGTGCAGGTCGAGCGCGAAGTGCTGCGCGGCGCCCTGTAAGCGCCGCTGCCGGATCAGTTCGGGGCGTCGCCCAGTCGGCGCGACTTGCCCGAGCCGGCGACCGAGCTGCGCAGCTGCGGGTCGCCATAGTACTTGACGTCCCCCGAGCCGGCGATCGACATGCTCAGTTCGCGCCGGGCCCAGACCGTCACGTCGCCCGAACCGGCGACGCTGATGCTGGCGCTGTCGGCGGCAACCTTGCCCAGGTCGACATTGCCGGAACCCCCGATCGACACCGACACGTCGCGCGCCTTGCCGCCATTGGCGCGGAAGTCGCCGCTGCCGCCGACGCTGACCGACACTTTTTCGGCGGCGATGCTCGCGACCCGGATCTTGCCCGAGCCGCCCAGGTTCACGCGCAGGGTCTGGGCGCGCAGCGCCTCGGCATCGATGGTGCCGGAGCCGCCCAGGGACAGACGCTCGATCTGGCGCGCGTTGACGACGATCTTCATGGTGCGCGCGCGCAGGTTCATATTGCGCTTGGTCGGGCGGATGCGCAGCACGCCGTCGTCGACCTCGGTCTCGATCAGGCGCTGCAGGTTGTCGTCGGTCTCGATCGTGATGCCTTCGGTATTGCCCATGCGCAGTTCGAGCTGGGCCGGCAGCTCGAGCGCGATGCCGGTGAAGCGCTCGACCTGGCGCGCCTGGCGCGTCACGCTGCCGCTGCCTTCGACTTTTTCGCCGCCGAAGGGCCAGGCCATGACGGGCGTCGGCGCGGCGAGGCAGGCGAGGGTGGCGGCCAGCAGCAGGGTGCGCGCGGCAAAGGAGGGTGTGAAGGCTGGCATGGGTGGACTCCGTGATTCGTTGGTATTGCAGCCATCCTAGCCAGCCGGGCGCATCCGGAAGAGCCGTTTGCGACGAATTGCAGCTTGCCGGGGATGAAATGCATGAACACGCGACGGGGCGTGCCGACGCGCCGGCCCGGAATGCACTAAAATCGTGCGTTTTTTTTGCCAGGACGTACGGAGATGAACCTGATTTTATTGGCGGCGGCATTCTGCATCGGCGTCGCGATGTCGGCGCAGGCCGCGGTGAACAGCCAGTTGGCCCACTCGATCGGGACCAATTCGATCATGGCGGCGCTGATCTCATTCAGCTGCGGCACGGTGGCGCTGCTGGTGATGGCGCTGGCCAAGGGCGGCGTGGCAGGCCTGGGGACGACCTTGACCGCCTTGCCTTCCCAGCCGGCCTGGAAATTCCTGGGCGGCTTCATGGGCGCGGCCTTCGTGCTCGGCACCGTGTTCCTGGCGCCGCGCATCGGCCTCTTGACCCTGGTGGTGCTGGTGATCGCCGGTCAGCTGCTCAGTTCGATGGCGATCGACCATTTTGGCCTGATCAATATGGCCAGGCGCGAGGTGTCGCCGGTGCGCTTGACCGGGGCGCTGGTCGTGGCCCTGGGGGTGACGATCACGGTGTTTGGCGATCGCATTGTTGCGAGTTTGTCACGCTGACGATATTTTTACTCTGGTGCAACATTCCAGTTCTATAATGACTGGAAATCGTTTTTTCTCCAACACCAGATGGAATACCACCAGTCCTCGCAGATCCCGACCCTTTCGTACATCGAAAACGAAGACCACCCGGTGTTCGAGACCCTGGTGCAGCAGATCCTGCACCTGCTGAACTCGAAGCTGGTGTTTTCGGACATCATCATCCATCAAAACAGCCCGCTGATGCTGCGCCAGCCGAAAGGCCTGGTGGCGGTGACCGATTCGCCGATCACGAAGGAAGAGCTGGAAGAATTCTTCGACGTGATCGAGCCGAACTGGCCGCAACGCATCGCCTCGCGCGCCTTCGACCGCTCGATCGACCTGCATACGGCGCGCATACGCGCCAACTGCTTTCGCTTCCAGGGCGGCAAGCGCATCGGCTGCGTGATCCGGCGCTTTCCGAAGGAGCCGATCGCATTGTCCGACCTGGGCCTGTGGGACGACGAGCGCGAGTTTGCGCGGCTGACCAGCGGGCTGGTGCTGATCATCGGCGACACCTGCCAGGGCAAGTCGACCACGATTGCATCGATCCTGGACGAGATCAATCGCCAGCGTTCCGGCCACATCATCACCATCGAAGATCCGGTCGAGACCCTGATCCCTCAGCGCAAGTGCATCATCACGCAGCGCGAGGTGGGGGAGGATGGCGACGTCGAGAGCTATTACCTGGGGGCGCTCGATGCGCTGCGCGAGCGGCCGGACGTCATCGTGATCGGAGAAATTCGCGATGCGCAGACGGCGCAGGAGGCGCTGGCGCTGGCCGAGTCGGGGCCGCTGGTGCTGGCAACCCTGCATGCGCGCTCGACCGAGCTCGGGCTGCAAAAGATGTTGCGCCTGCTGGGTAATTCGGAGGCGCAGGCGCAGGCATTGGCGCATGCCTTGCGCGGCATCCTGTGCCAGGCGCTGCTGCCGTCGGTCGAAGGGAATCGCTACTATCTTGCGACCGAGTGTCTGACGCCGAGTCCGGCGGTCGTGCGCATGCTCGAGGCGGGGGACCTGGGCGGCATTCGGGCGCAGATGAACAAGGGGATCGATGCCGGGTGCCACACGATGAATGCGTCGCTCGAGGGGCTGTTGGCGGCGCACAAGGTGCGGGTCGAGGATGCGCGCAATGCGACCACCGACCGCGTGGCGTTCGCCGACATGGTCTGATCGACGAGCGGAAATGTCATTGACGACCAGAAAAGCCCGGTGACGTACTCCCGCTTCGTGTCCAGTATCCTGGCCGGTCTGGCGCTGGCGGGGACCGTGCAAGCTTCGCCTTTGGTCAGCTTTTTTCCTCGTGAGAACCTGGGGCAGTTCCTGGCCGAGAAATTCGACCTGGCCACCATTCGGAGCTCATTCGGACCGCGCCGCACTCCCGGGTTACGTACGTTCGCCGACTTTGGCATGAGGCCGAGCAAGGCGACGGACGACACGCTTGTGTTCGATACTGCGGGGGATTGGTATTACGAACTGAAAATCCTGTCTCGACGGGATGTCAACAAGGACGGGATCGAGGATCTGGAAGTGTGTTTTATCGATCGCGCCATGAATGGCGGAACCTATCAGGCATCGTCAGCACTGTTGATCACGCGTTATTCGGCAGATGGCTATGCGGTGGCCTTGAGCTATCGTGTCGGCGACGATGCCTGCCTTGATCAAGCCAGATAAGGCCTTGAGTGGCGTGCGCCATCGGATGGCTGGCGCCCACCGCATATTGTCCGGCGAGAGCGGGATTTCTGGACCGATGCTTACTGCGGCGGCTGTCCGTTGGAAGCCATCAACCCAGCATCCACCGGCAGATTCACCCCGGTGATCAGGCGCGCATCCTCGCTCGCCAGGAACGCCATCGCCGCCGCAACGCCTTCCGGATCTTCCGGCGCGCCGAGCGGCATGCGTTCCTTGAACTTGGCGACCAGCTCGGGATCGGCCAGCATATCCTCGGTCATCCTGCTCACCGTGAAGCTCGGATTGACCGCGTTCACCCGCACGCCATCCTTCGCCGCATCCATCGCCATCGCCCGCACCATATTGCTGACGGCGCCCTTCGAGGTGTTGTAGGCAAACAGATTCCAGTCGCCGCCAAGGCCGGACACGGACGAGGTCATGACGATCGACCCGTGCACCTTCACCAGCTCGGGCATCGCCGCCTTGGCCATGTGATAGTAGCCGCCGACATTGACCGCCATGACGCGCTCGAAGTCTTCCTCGCTCGTCTGCGTGATGTCGCCTTCGGTCGCCATGCCGGCGTTGTTGATGAGGATATGCAGCCCGCCGAAGCGGTCGACCGCCGCCTTGACGGCGGCGCTCGCGGTGTCCTTGTCGGCGGTATCGCCGACCTGCACGAGCACGCGGTCCTGGGGCAGGCTGGAGGCGGCCTTCTTCAGCGTGTCGCCATCGATGTCGAGCATCACGACGCGGGCGCCTTCGTCGAGGAAGCGGCGGGCAGCCGCCAGGCCGATGCCGGAGGCCGCACCGGTGACCAGCACGGTTTTTTCGTTAAAACGGTTCATCCTTGTCCTTTCGGGCCGGCTCACGGGGGCGCAATTTGCGCGCAGGCCGCCAAAGTGAGCCTGATCAGTTCACGGAAATGTGGTCAGGACGATAGCACGCCCATACGTGCACAGCCGTTCGGTTCTGGCAGGCAACGGTGGAGGACGTCGCTACACGCTTCAGTCGCCGGTAACCGCCCGATACCGGTTGACTTCGACCGCGGTCACGGGCGGCGCCGCATTGCCCCAGCTGGACCGAATCCAACTGAGCACCGCCGCCACCTGGGAATCGTCCAGTTCATGGCCGAACGGCGGCATGCCGTAGGGGCGCGGATTGCCCTCCGTCCCGGGCGGGAACCCGCCATTGACCGTCATGCGGATCGCGTTCACGGCCGGGCTCAAGGTCACGGCGCGGTTTCCCGCCAGCGGCGGATAAGCCGGCAGCTTGCCCCGTCCATCGTCGCCATGGCATTGCGCGCAACTGGCCTCGTAGATGCGGCGGCCCTCGAGCAGCACCTGCTCGTCCGCCGGGGGCGCGCGATCCGGCCGCTGCGCAGGCGTCGCCGGCAGTGATTTCAGATAGCTCGCCATCGCCCCCAGATCGTCCGGCGTCAGGTGCTGCAAGCTGCGCGCCACCACTTCGGCCATCGGCCCGGTGGCCGAGCCGCGCGGCGAGATGCCGGCGCCGAGCAGCGCCACGATGTGTTCCCTGTCCCAATCGCCCAGTCCAGCCTCGCTGCCGGACGTGAGCGACGGCGCATACCAGCCCAGCGTCGGAATCAGGCCGCCATCGAGCCCTTCCTTGTTGGCGCCAAACCGGTTGCGCGTGCTGTGGCAGGCGCTGCAATGTCCCAGGCCCTCGACCAGGTAGGCGCCACGATTCCACTCGACGCCGCGCGCCGGTCGCTCCTCATGCACGCCGGGCCGGAAGTACAGCAGGCGCCAGCCGGCCAGCAGCACCTGGCTGTCGTAGGGGAAGCCGAGTTCGTGCGGCCGGTTCGGCTGGCGCTGTGGCGCCAGGCTGCGGAAGTAGGCGAACAGGGCGTCCGAATCGGCGCGCGTGACCTTCGTGTAGTTCGTGTAGGGGAAGGCCGGGTAGAGCAGGCGGCCATCCCTGCCGATGCCGTTGTGCAGCGCGTTCCAGAAGTCGTCCGCGCTCCAGTCGCCGATGCCGGTTTCAGTGTCCGGCGTGAGGTTCGGTCCATAAAAACGGCCGAACGGCGTATCGAGCGCGCGGCCGCCGGCGTAGGCCACGCCGCCGCGCGCCGTGTGGCAGGCGATGCAGTCCCCGGCCCGCGCCAGGTAGGCGCCGCGTTCGATATTGGCTGGGTTCAAAGCATAGGCGGCCGGAGAACTCGATGGAATATGCTCGGCGCGCGGCCAGGCCAGCGCCACCGCGGCCACGACGAGAACGACGATAAGGAGGAGGGCAATCCGCAAGGTCTTCATCGCGCCTCCGGATCACTGCCGCAGGCCAGCGGCAAGGGACGCGCGATGGCGTCGGCCGGGCGCGGGTCAGGCGGCATCGGCTGCGCCGCCAGCCAGCCCGAAATGGCAGAGACATCCTCCAGCGACAGGCGGGCCGTGATGTCGGCCATGCAGTCCGGTGCGTGCGCGCGCCGCACCTTGTTGCGCCAGGCGCCGAACTGCGCGTTGACGTAGTCGCGCGGCAGGCCGAGCAGGCCCGGGATGTTCGGTTGCACGCCGGTCAGGCGCGCGCCGTGGCAGGCGACGCAGGCCGGGATCTTGCGCGCGGCGTCACCGTCGACCACGAGCCGGCGCCCGCGTTCGAGCGCAGCGGCCGACAAACCGGATGGTTGTGGGGGCAGCACGGTCGGCGGCAGGGCCGCGAAGTGCTGGGCGATCTCGCGCAGATAGGCGTCGGGCAGGTGGTCGACCAGGTAGGTCATCAAGGGATACTGGCGCCGGCCGTCGCGAAAGTTCAGCAGCTGGTGATACAGGTAGCCGGCCGGCTTGCCCTGCAAGCGCGGATAGAAGCTGTCGTTGACCGGGTTGCCGCGCCCATCGACCCGCGCATGACAGGTCGCGCAGGCCAGCAGGCGCTGGTCGAGGGTGTCGGGGACGGTGTGCGGCGCCGCCCTGGCCGTGCAGGCCAGCGCGCCGAACAGGGAGGCGAAGAAGAGGCGCAGGCTTCGTGATCTCATGGGCTCCCACCGGCATCGAAGATGGTGAGAATGATATCGCGAATTGCCGAGTCCGGACTCCCTCTTTTGGTGCGCGGCCTTCGATGAGCGTCAGGCCGGCGGATTCGCCTTCCATTGGCGGTAGATCTTCAGCGCCGCATGCGCATCGTCGGCCGCATACTGCAACTGCTTGTCCGACAGCCGGGGCAGGGCCCAGTTGGTGGTGGTGATGCGCTTGGATTTTTGCAGGCGCTGGCCGAAGAAGCGCTCGACGGCGCTCCTCGCGCCGAGCGGATTCTTTTCACCGCGCCGGCGCAGCGCCGTCGACAGGTCGAGCACATTGCGCAGCCCGATGCCGAACTTGGACTTCAGGCGCTTGACGTCGTCGCCCAGGCCGAAACCCACCTTCAGCACGCGTTCGTCCTCGAGCACGGGCTTGAGCACGGTGACCGCCAGCGCTATGCCGGCCGGGGTCGCGGTCTGGAACAGCCAGGCCGTGTCCAGGGTCGCGAGCTGCACCAGGTGCGGCCCGGTCGAGACTTCTCCCTTGGCGAAGGTCGGCTTGGATTCGGTGTCGAAGCCGATCGCGTCGCCGGCCAGCAGCTCGGCCAGCGCCTCGCGCGCGTCCTGCTCGCTGCGCACCAGGCGCACCCGGGCCAGATCGATGCCGACGTATGGCGGCAGATCGGGCGGCAGGTCGTCTTCGAGGATCCCGGGCTCCGCGCTCAATTCTTCGAGAATTTGGACGCCAGCGCCTGCAGTTTTTCCTGGCGCTTGCGGTTGTTTTCTTCTTCTTGTGCGGCTTCGCGTTCGGCCTTCTTGCGCTCGGCTTCCTTCTTGAAGCGCTGCTGCAGCTGTTCCTTGGCGTGCAGGCGGTGCGCTTCGGGCACTTCGGCGCCCGCGGTGCCGTCCAGGTCGTGGCGCACTTTCGCCTTTTCCATCGCACGCAGGTAGCGCATCGAACCGGTATGGATGCCCAGGGCGGCGCGCATCACCTTCTTGTCCAGGCCGGGCATGCGGGCCAGCAGTTGCTTGTCGATGCCGATCGACAGCGGCAGGCAGTCGCGGAAGGCTGGATACTCCTGCTGGAGTTGCTTGAGCAGCGCGCGCGCCGACAGGCCCTGCGCCGGCGCGGCGGCCGGCGCTGCGGTAGCTGGCGCTTGCGGCTGCTGCGCCTCCGGAGTGGTGGCCGGATTGGCGTTCGTGTCGACGGACTCTGCAGGGGTATTGGTATTCATTGACTTCATGGTAAGAACAGGATTGCGAAGGATAGCACGGCGCTCGGGCGCGCATTGTACTAGTTCTAATTATAAATGTTGGGAAACTTATAGCAGGGGGAAGCGCCGGCGCATGAAATCGTGTATCATCCGCCTCTTGCCTTGAGTCCGGCTTGCGCCGGCGCAGACACGCCCACCAGCTTGCACGGACGGCATGTCAGGGTGGCGCTATGTGAATTGTGTATATCCCTTATCGGATCTATCAATTATCACCAAAACTTGCATTGGGGCATAATAACCCCTTCCCCTATTCTTCTAGAAAAATAGATGCAAGCCCGTGTTAGCGGGCTTTTTTTCGTTCCGACATGCACAGCACGATTTTGAACATCGACCATCGCCTATCTGTCCGCAGCCCAGAATCGAGTTGGCGCGCGCAAAACCCGGTAAGTCGTGCTTGAAACCTGGCATGTCCGCCCCTAGGTAGGGCCACTTCCGTTCCCCCTTTCCCAGGATCCGTACGCGGGTCCCGCTGGATTATTGACTTCGCAGGCGCGCACCTCGCCTCGACTGGAGAGTTTTAAGTATGAAAAACACCGCCAAGACATTGACACTGACAGCGAAAAAAGCGCCGGCCAAGGCTTCGGCGCCGCTGGCAGTGCCGAAAACCGCGACCTCCTACTTCCTCGAAACGGAAGCGGCGGCCAAGGTGACGGTGGTCAAGACCCGTTCGCGCCTGGCCACGCTCAAGGCGCAGGCCGACGCCATCCTGGCCGCCGGCGGCCCGGTGGCGGCCGAGCCGGTCGCTGCGCCAGTCGTGGAAGAGACGCCTGCCGCGGCCCCGATCGCCGCCGCGGTAGAAGAGGTGGTGGCCGAAGCCGCCGCACCGGTGCTGGCCGAATCCGCTCCTGCCGCTGCCGCTGCCGAAGCCGACGTGGACGCCGGCATCGACCTGGCCGCCGAATACATGCAGGCGCAGGCCAAGCCGGCCGTGGCGCCGGTCATCGTGCGCAAGCGCGGCAAGCTGGCCGCGCTGAAGGCAGCCGAGCCGGAAGTCCCGGCCGCAGCTTCTGCTCCGACCGCTGCTCCGATCGTGGCGCCGGTGGCCCAGGCCGCCGAGGAAGCGCCGAAAGTCGTGCGCACCCGCGCCGTGCGCCGCGTCGAGACCAGCCCGGCAGCCCCGGTGAGCGCCGTCGGCGCCGTCAGCAAGACCACCGACGCCGCCGCGCTGGCCGCGATCGACACCTCGGGCTACCTGCTGCCGCAGGTGAAGGTCCCGGGCCGCCGCGGCCGCAAGCCGAGCGAATTCGTGCCGGAGAACGATGAAGTCGCGGCGCTGAACGCCGTCGAGCGCGCCGAACTGAAGGCCGCCTCGAAGGCGCGCGAGCGCAAGGCCAAGGGCCTCGGCATGCTGAACGAAGCCGGTTTCTCGGAAGCCGAACTCGAAAAGCGCCGCCAGCAGCTGAAGAACCTGATCAATATGGGCAAGGAGCGCGGCTACCTGACCCATGCCGAGATCAACGACCACCTGCCGGAAAACATCATCGATCCGGAAGCGATCGAAGGCATCATCGCGACCTTCAACGACATGGGCATCGCCGTCTACGAGCGCGCCCCTGAAGCCGAAATGATGCTGCTGTCGGACCAGGCCGTGACCCCGACCAGCGAAGACGAAGTCGAGGCCGCCGCCGCGACCGCGCTGTCGACCGTCGACTCCGACTTCGGCCGCACCACCGACCCGGTCCGCATGTACATGCGCGAGATGGGCGCGGTGTCGCTGCTGACGCGCGAAGGCGAGATCGAGATCGCCAAGCGCATCGAGCAGGGCTTGAAGGACATGGTGCAGGCCATCTCGGCGTGCCCGACCACGATCTCGGAAATCATCGCGCTGTCGCACAAGATCGCCAGCGACGAGCTGAAGATCGACGACGTGGTGGATGGCTTCGTCGACCTCGAAGACACCCCGGCGCCGGCCGCCTCGGTGGCCCACGCCGCCGCTGCCGCGGAAGAGGACGAAGAGGAAGAAGAAGAGGTCGAGGACGAGGAAGAAGAGGGCGAAGGCGGCAGCGCCGGCGGCGCCGCGGCCGGCTACTCGGCCGAGCAACTGGCCCAGCTGCGCAAGGGCGCGCTGGAGAAGTTCGCGCTGATCGAGCAGCAGTTCGACCTGATGGGCCACGCCTTCAAGAACGAGGGCTATGGTTCGCCGGCCTACGAAGAAGCGCAGGCCGTGATCTCGTACGAGCTGCTGGGCATCCGCTTCACCGCCAAGGTGGTCGAGAAGCTGTGCGACACGCTGCGCGGCCAGATGGACGAAGTGCGTTCGATCGAGCGCGCCGTGCTGGACATCTGCGTGAACCGCTGCGGCATGCCGCGCGCCCACTTCATCAAGGTCTTCCCGGGCAACGAGACCGACCTGCAATGGGGCGACCGCGAAGTCGACTGCGCCTATCCGTACAGCGCGGTGCTGAGCCGGAATCTGCCGGCCATTAAAGAGCTGCAGCAGCGCATGATCGACCTGCAGGCGCGCGTGGCGCTGCCGCTGGCCGACCTGCGCAAGATCAACAAGCAGATGGCGGCCGGCGAGAAGCGCGCACGCCAGGCCAAGCGTGAAATGACGGTGGCCAACCTGCGCCTGGTGATCTCGATCGCGAAGAAATACATCAATCGCGGCCTGCAATTCCTGGACCTGATCCAGGAAGGCAATATCGGCCTGCTGAAGGCGGTCGACAAGTTCGAATACCGTCGCGGTTATAAATTCTCGACCTATGCGACCTGGTGGATCCGCCAGGCGATCACGCGCTCGATCGCCGACATGGCGCGCACGATCCGCGTGCCGGTGCACATGATCGAGACGATCAACAAGATGAACCGCATCTCGCGCCAGATCATGCAGGAAACCGGCAGCGAGCCGGATCTGCCGACCCTGGCCGCCAAGATGGAGATGCCGGAGAATAAGGTTCGCGAGATCATGAAGATCGCGAAGGAACCGATTTCGATGGAAACCCCGATGGGCGAGGACGGCGATTCGCAGCTGGGCGACTTCATCGAGGACAATGCGACCCTGGCCCCGCTGGACGCCGCGCTGCACGCCTCGATGCGCAACGTGATCAAGGAAGTGCTGGACTCGCTGACCCCGCGCGAAGCAAAGGTGCTGCGCATGCGCTACGGCGTCGAGATGTCGAACGACCACACGCTGGAAGAAGTGGGCAAGCAGTTCGACGTGACCCGCGAGCGTATCCGCCAGATCGAAGCCAAGGCGATGAGCAAGCTGCGCCAGCCGTCGCGTTCGGACAAGCTCAAGACCTTCCTGCACAACCAGTAATTCATCGGTGGTGTGGATGTAAAAAAGCCGCCCGGTTTGCGCCGGGCGGCTTTTGTTTTTTCGAGCGCTACGCGCTCAACCGGTGTTGCGCAGCCCCGCCGCCACCCCGTTGATCGACAAATGAATCCCGCGATGCACGCGCGGGTCGGCATTGTCGGCCAGCTTGCGGCGGCGATGGATCAGCTCCACCTGCAAGTGGTTCAGCGGATCGAGATAGGCGAAGCGGTTCTGGATCGAGCGGGCAAGCAGCGGGTTGCCGGCCAGCCGTTCGCTGGCGCCGGTGATCGCTTCCAGGGTGCGGATCGTCTCGCCATGCTCGGCCGCGATGCGGCGGAAGATGCGCTCGCGCAGGCCGGCGTCGCTCACCAGGCCGGCGTAGCGCGAGGCGATCGCCAGGTCGGTCTTGGCCAGCACCATGTCCATGTTCGACAGCAGGGTGGCGAAGAACGGCCAGTCGCGGTACATCGCGCGCAGCTCTTCCAGTTTCGCGTCGCGATCGGCGCCGACGTTGGCATCGTCGAGCCAGCTCGTCACGCTCGACGCGAACCCGAACCAGCCCGGCAGCAGCAGGCGGCACTGGCCCCACGAGAAGCCCCAGGGAATCGCGCGCAGGTCTTCGATGCGGCGGGTCGACTTGCGCGAGGCTGGGCGCGAACCGAGGTTCAATTCCGCGATCTCGGCGATCGGCGTGCCTTCGAAGAAGTAGTCGGTGAAGCCCGGCGTTTCGTACACGAGGTTGCGGTAGGCCTTGTAGGCGCGGTTCGACAGCTCGGCCATGACCGACTCGAAACGCTGCAGGCGCCCGGCGTCGACGCCGCTGGCGCCGTCTTTCACACCGTGCGGCGTCAGGCTCGCTTCCAGCGTCGCCGCCACCAGCAGCTCCAGGTTGCGGCGCCCGATCTCGGGGTTCGAGAATTTCGAGGCGATGATCTCGCCCTGTTCGGTCAGGCGGATCTGGCCGTTGACGGTGCCGGGCGGCTGGGCGCGGATCGCGTCGTAGCTCGGGCCGCCGCCGCGGCCGACGGTGCCGCCGCGGCCGTGGAACAGGCGCAGCTTCACCTGGCGCTGCTCGAACACCTCGACCAGTTTCAACTCGGCCTGGTACAGCTCCCAGTTCGAAGTCAGGAAGCCGCCGTCCTTGTTCGAGTCGGAGTAGCCGAGCATGACTTCCTGCAGGCGGCCCTGTTTCTCGATGATGCCGGCCACTAGCGGAATCGCCATCCACTCGTCCATGATGCCGGCGGCGCGCTGCAGGTCAGGGATGGTTTCGAACAGCGGGATCACCATCACGTCGCTGAGCCCCGCGCTCACGCGCATCAGCCCCGTCTCCTTCTGCAGCAGCAGCACTTCGAGCAGGTCGGACACGGTCTCGGTGTGCGAGATGATGTAGTTGCGGATCGCGCGCGGGCCGTAGCGCAGGCGGATCTCGCGCGCGCAGCGCAAAATCGCCAGCTCGGAATTGGTCTCGTCGCCATAGCTTTCGTACGGCGAGAACAGGGGCCGCGGCTGCGCCAGCTCGCGCAGGATGAGCGCGCGCTTGTCCTCTTCTTCCATCCCCGCATAGTCGGCTTCGACGCCGGCGCGCGCGAACAGCTCGGCCAGCACGCGCTCGTGGATGTCCGAGCTCTGGCGCATGTCGAGCGAAGCGAGATGGAAGCCGAAGATGCGCGCGGCGCGCAGCAGGCCGGCCAGGCGCGGCTGGATCAGCATGGCGCCGTGGTTCTGGCGCAGCGAGTCGGCCAGCACCTCGAGGTCGGCCGCGAACAGTTCCGGGTCGAGATAGGGCGCGGCATGGCCGACTTCCTTGCGCAGGATGTGGCCCACGCCCAGCTCGCGCGCGGTGGCGGCCAGGCGCGCATAGATGCCGATCAGGGCGCGGCGGTAGGGTTCGTCGCTGCGGTGCGGCGAGGCGTCGGGCGAGGCGTCGGCCAGCTGTTCCAGCGCCGGCGACACCTTGACCAGCAGGGTGGAGGCCGACAGCTCGGCGCCCAGCGCGTGCACCTCGTCGAGGTAGAAGTCGAGGATGGTGGTCGACTGGCGCGTCAGCGCGTGGCGCATGGTGTCGGCGTTGACGTTCGGGTTGCCGTCGCGGTCGCCGCCGATCCAGCTGCCCATCTGCAGGAACGAGGCGTGGGCGGCGGCGGCCGACCCATCGCCGCCATACTGTTCGGCGAGCTCGAGTTCAATGTCGTCGTACAGGGCCGGGACTTCGCGCAGGAAGGTGATGCGGTAGTAGGACAGGGCGTTCTCGATCTCGTCGGCCACGGTCAGCTTGGAGTAGCGCAGCATGCGCGTCTGCCACAGGGTGGCGATGCGGGCGTGCAGCAGCTGCTCGTTGCGGCGGCGTTCCTTCGGCGTCTGCGGCGCGTCGCGCTCGGCCAGCAGGCGCGCGATGTCGTGCTCGGCGTCGAGGATGCTCTTGCGCTGGACTTCGGTCGGGTGCGCGGTCAGCACCGGCGAGATCAGGGCGTCGCGGAAGAACGCGTCCACGGTATCGCGCCCGATGCCCGCCTCGGCCAGCTTGCCCAGCGCGTAGCCGATGCTGCCCGAGCGCGGCGCCGAACCTTGCAACAGGTGCGCGCGGCGGCGCCGGTTGTGGTGCTGGTCTTCGGCGATATTGGCCAGGTGCGAGAAGTACGAGAAGGCGCGCACCACCGAAATCGTCTGGTCGCGGGTGAGCTTGTGCAGCAGGGTGGCCAGCTCTTCGCCGGCGTCCGGATCGTCGTCGCGGCGGAAGCGCACCGCGGTTTGGCGGATGGTTTCCACGATGTCGAACACCGCGTCGCCTTCCTGGTCGCGCAGCACGTCGCCCAGCAGGCGTCCGAGCAGGCGGATGTCTTCTTTGAGCGGCGCGTCCTTGTCGGCGCCGGCTTGTACTACGGGTGCAGCAGGATTGTCCATGTCGACCACAAGTAATAGATTGTGCGATGGCGGTGGGCCATGATCTGCAAGATGCCCCCATGATAAAATTTATGATCTTATGCAGGGAGCGGCTACTGGCATCGTCCGGGTCGGCCCAATGACAGTGAAAGAACTCGAGTGTTAAACGCTATACAGCAGGAATCCAACGTGACGCCCCAGGCGCCAGCCAAATTGATTATCGCATCCCGCGAGAGCCGCCTCGCCATGTGGCAGGCGGAGCACGTGCGCGACCGGCTCGCCGCATTATATCCAGAATGTAGCGTCGAAATTCTCGGAATGACAACACGCGGCGACCAGATCCTCGACCGCACCCTGTCCAAGGTCGGCGGCAAGGGCCTGTTCGTCAAGGAACTCGAGGTCGCGATGGCCGAAGGCCGCGCCGACCTGGCCGTGCATTCGCTCAAGGACGTGCCGATGGAGCTGCCCGAAGGCTTCGAGCTGGCTGCCGTGCTCGAGCGCGAAGACCCGCGCGACGCCTTCGTCTCGAACGACTACGCCAGCCTGGATGAGCTGCCGCCCGGCGCCGTGGTCGGCACCAGCAGCCTGCGCCGCCAGTCGCTGATCGCGGCGCGCTACCCGCACCTGGTGATCCAGCCGCTGCGTGGCAATCTCGACACCCGCCTGGGTAAACTCGACCGCGGCGACTACGCAGCCATCATCCTGGCTGCTGCCGGCCTCAAGCGCCTCGGCCTGCCGCAGCGCATCAAGGCCTTGCTCGAGCCCGAGCTGAGCCTGCCGGCGGCCGGCCAGGGCGCGATGGCGATCGAGATCCTGAGCGGCGCACGCAGCGACGGCGTCGACCTGCGCGCCGTGCTGGCCCCGCTCAACCACGTCGAGACCGCCCAGGCGGTGCTGGCCGAGCGCAAGGTGTCGCGCATCTTCGGCGGCAGCTGCCAGATCCCGCTGGCGGCCTACGCCACCGTGCAGGACGGCCAGATGCGCCTGCGCGCCATGGTCGCGACCCCGGACGGCAAGCGCAGCGCGCACGCCGAGGTGGCGGGCGCCGCCGGCCAGCCGGAATACCTGGGAGAGCAGGTGTCCGAGCTGCTGGCGCAGCAGGACGCCAGCGCGATCCTGGCCGCCTGCAGCGTCGATGCGGCCGAGGATGCCTGAACTGGACCCGGCGCCGAGCGACCGCGTGGTCGTGGTCACCCGGCCGCGCGCCCAGGCCGATGGCCTGGCGCAGGCGGTGCGGGCGCTCGGCCGCACGGCCGAGGTCTTGCCGCTGCTCGAGATCGCCCCGGTCGACGATCCGGCGCCGCTGCGCGCGGCGCTGGCCGCCCTGCATGAGTATGCGCTGGCGGTGTTCGTCTCGCCGAATGCGGTCGATGCGGCGTTTGCCCACCTGGAGGCATGGCCGCCGGCCGTGCCGCTGGCGGTCGTGGGCGAGGGCAGCCGCGCCGCGCTGGCGCGCCATGGCGTGGCGGCGCCCGCCCATACGATCCACAGTCCGCTCGACCCCGCCCACGCCGATTCGGAACACCTGCTCCAGAGCCTGGACCTGGCCCTGTTTGCCGGCCGGCGCGTGTTGATCGTGCGCGGCGACGGCGGGCGCGAGCTGCTGGCCGACGCCCTGCGCGCGGCCGGCGCCACGGTCGAGGCGGTGGCGGCCTACCGCCGCGCGACCCCTGTATTGACGGACGAGCTGGGCGCACGATTGCGCGCCTTGCTGGCGCAGCCAAACGACTGGATAATCACGAGCTCGGAAGCCTTGCGCGGCCTGGCCGGCCTGGTGGCGGCGCTGGGGCAGGCACAGTACCAGGAACGGTTCGAGCGCCAGCGCCTGGTGGTGCCCCATGCGCGGATTGCCGAGACGGCGCATGCGCTGGGCCTGCGCCAGGTGACCCTGACGGGATCCGGAGATGCCCGCATACTAGCAGCGTTACAATCACAATAATGAACGAATTGCCGAACAATCCAGATCAGCCGCAGGCCAATGTGCCCGCACCGAGTCTCCACAAGCCCGAGGGCGTCCAGAGCGGCGTGCCGGAGGGCGCGGCCGGCGGCGCCGGCATGCCCCCTCCGGGCGGCACGCCACCGGCGGGTGGCGTGCCCCCGGCCGGAGGCGTGCCCGTCCTGCCGCGCATGGGCGAGCCGGGCGGCCCGGGCCTGTTCGACCGCCTGGCGCGCCCGCTGCCGCTGGCCGTGATCGCGCTGGCCGTGCTGCTGGCGCTGCAGACGTATTCGTCGCACAACCGCATCAACGCGCTGCGCCAGGACATGGCGCGCAGCCTCCAAAAGGGCAATGCGGTCAATGCCGAGACGGCGGCGCTGGCGCGCGACGTGGCGGACCAGTCGAAGGAGCTCCAGATCAAGGTCGGCGTGCTCGAAAGCCGCCAGAGCGAGGCCCAGAGCCAGCAGGTGGCGCTCGAGCAACTCTATAAAGACCTGTCGCAGAACCGCGACGAGTGGGCGCTGACCGAGATCGAGCAGGTCCTGTCGACCGCCAGCCAGCAGCTGCAACTGGCCGGCAACGTGCAGGGCGCCCTGATCGCGCTGCAGAACGCCGACCGCGCGGTGTCGCGCTCCGATACCCCGCAGTTCCTCACCATCCGGCGCGCCATCGCGGGCGACATCGAGAAGCTCAAGGCCTTGCCGGCGGTGGACCTGGCCGGCGTCGCCGTGCGCCTCGACCACGTGATCGGGCAGGTCGATTCGCTGCCGATGCTGTCGAGCGAAAAGCCGCTGCTGCCGGTGGCGCCGGTGCGCGCCGCGCGCAAGGGCGAGGCCGCTGTCTCCGCAGCCGGCGCCGGAGCGAATGCGGCGGGCGCCGATGCGGCGCAGCCGCTGGGCGTGGGCCAGCGCATGCTCCAGACCTGGACCTTGTGGAGCCAGGAGATGTGGGACGACGTGCGCCAGCTGATCCGGGTGCGCAGCGTCGAGTCGCCCGAGGCGCTGATGCTGTCGCCGAGCGAATCGTTCTTCGTGCGCGAGAACCTCAAGCTGCGCCTGCTGAACGCGCGCCTGGCGCTGTTGTCGCGCAACGAAGCGACCTTCCGCGACGACCTGGCCACGGCCCAGGCCATGCTGCTCAAGTATTTCGACACGCGCGCGCGCGTGACGCAGTCGGCCCAGGCCGCGCTGCGCCAGGTCCAGGCCAACAACCTGACGATCGAGATGCCGACGCTGGCCGACAGCCTGAACGCCGTGCGCAACTACAAAGCGAAACAATAAGCTATGCGTTTACTTCTCTGGTTAGTCGCGCTGATGGCCGCCGCCATCGGCATCGCCGTGACGGCGCGCTTCAATCCGGGCAATGTGGTGCTGTTCTATCCGCCGCACCGGATCGACATGTCGCTCAACCTGTTCGTGGTGCTGCTGGTGGCGTCCTTCCTGGCGCTCTACGGCCTGGTGCGCGCCATCAACGCCACCCTCAGGATGCCGCAGCGCGTGGCCGCCTATCGTCAGCGCCGCGCCGAACGCGAAGGCAACAAGGGCATGCGCGACGCGCTCAAGACCCTGTTCGAAGGCCGCTTCGGCCACGCCGAGAAAGCCGCGATGCGCGCCGCCGAGCTGCCCGAGAACGCCGGCCTGGCGGCCCTGATCGGCGCGCGCGCCGCGCACCGCATGCGCGAGCCGGCGCGGCGCGACGCCTGGCTGGCCGGGATCGCCCACGACAACACCCTCAAGACCGCGCGTCTGATGACGGTCACCGAACTGCTGGTCGACGACCATCAGCCCGAAGCCGCGCTCGAAGCGGTCGCCGAACTCAATGCCAGCGGCCAGCGCCACATCCACGCGCTGCAGTGGGCGATGAAGGCCAACCAGCAGGCGCGCAACTGGCCCGAGGTGCTGCGCCTGGTGCGCATCCTCGACAAACGCCGCGCGCTGCATCCGGCCCTGTCGAGCCGCCTGCGCGAGCTGTCCTACGAGGCGCTGCTGGGCGGCGACGGGCACGACGCCGAATCGCTGCGCCGCATCTGGGCCACGGTGCCGGCGCAAGACCGCACCGTGCCTTATATCGCGGCGCGCGCGGCCAGCGCCTTCAATGCGCGCGGCCTGCACGACGAGGCGCGCGCGATCGCCGAAGAGTCGCTCAAGGCAGGCTGGGACGAGCGCGTGGTGCGCGCCTACCGCGACGCCGCCAGCCCGTTCGGATCGCCTTCGCTGCTGGCCCAGATCGAGGCCTGCGAATCCTGGCGCCGCGAGCGCCCGACGGACGCCGAGCTGGCCCTGACCCTCGGTTCGCTGTGCCTGAAGCAGAAATTGTGGGGCAAGGCCCAGCGCTACCTGGAGCAGGCGCTGTCGGACGCCCTCGATGCGTCGATGGTGCGCGAGGCGCACCTCAAGCTGGCGCAAATGCACGAGGCGCTGGGGCAGGAGCAGGAGGCGGCGAGCCATTACCGGCAGTGCGCCCTCGCCAGTATTCTGTAGCGTCCGGCCGGCGCCGCGCTTCGGCATGGCTCAGCCGGGCCAGATCATCTGCTCGGACAGCGCGTCCGACTCCGCCGGGACGAAGCCGCATGCGCGATAGAGCCGGCGCGCGCCGGGATTGTCGAGTCTTACCGTGAGCGCCAATGCGGCGCCTTCCGCCGCCGCGTGTTCTTGCAGCGCCCCGAGCACGGCGGCGCCATGACCCAGGCCGCGCGCGGCCGGCAACAGCGCGATATCGACGATGCGCCACGGCCGCGTGCCGCGGTCGACCAGCAGGCGGCCCAGCGGCGCGCCGCCAGCCTCGATGATCGTGTCGTCGGCGCCAGGAAAGCCCTGGCGGTAGCCGGCGCGCTGGGCGCGCCATTGCATGTCGAGCAGCATGTCCAGCAAGGGCGGTTCGGCCGCCAGGCGCAGGTCGTCACGGGTCGATGCGTACAGCGTCTTCAGGAAGTCTTCGTCGTCGGGCAGTGCGGGGCGCAAGCGCAGGTGGGCGAGTTCGAGGTTCAGCATGGATCGGCAAGAATGATTGAGGTTGACGGCGCCATTGAGCATAATGCAATGATGAATCCTACATCCAATCGTATGAGCGCCGGTAGCGACGATCGCGCCGGCTTGCAGGCGCTGGCGCGCGACATCGTCAGCCGGGAAAGGGAGCGCGACAGCCTGTTCGGCGAAGTGGGTGACCTGGGCCGGTTGCTGGAGCGGCTGTCTGGCGTGACGCAGGACGTGCACGCTCCCCTCGACGCCAACGAGACGGTCACCGCCGCCGGCCTGGCGATTTCCCCCGTCAAGGCGGCGCTGTGCGCGCGCGAACCGCTACGCACCATCGTCTTCATCCGCGGGCTCGCCGCCGCCATCGAACAGGCGCGGCGACCGGACCGCCCGGTACGCGTCCTGTATGCCGGCTGCGGCCCGCTTGCCACGCTGGCATTGCCCCTGATGACGCTGTTCGATCCGGAACAGGCGTCGTTCACCCTGGTCGACATTCACGCCGCCTCGCTCGGTAGCGCACGCGGGCTGGTGAGCCGCCTCGGCCTGGAAGCCCATGTCGCCGGCTACATGCTGGCCGATGCCTGCAGCCTGCGGCTCGATCCGGCCGCGCTGCCCGACGTGATCGTGTCGGAAACGATGAATGCGGCGCTGCGCAGCGAGCCGCAAGTAGCCATCATGCGGCACCTCGCCATGCAGGCGCCGCAAGCGCTGCTGGTGCCGGAGTCCGTGACAGTGGAAGCCTGTCTGCTGCGCTTGGGCAGGGAGCTGTCGCCGCCCCTGGATGATGGGGGCGCGCCGCAACCGCCGCGCCGCGAGCGTGTCGAACTGGGGCCGGTATTCCGTCTGGACGCCGCCGCGATTCGCGCCTGGAGCGGATTGGATGCCGCATTGCCTGCAGGTGTAGTGCGGGTGCCCCCGACGGTGCCCGCCGGAATGCAGCCGCGCTTGCTGACGAAGATCGTCAGCTTCGGCAGCCACCGACTGCAGGACTGGGAATCCAGCCTGAACATGCCCCAGCACTTTCCTGGCCGTCCGGCATTGCAGGGCGGGGAAACCCTGCAGTTTGCGTATCGTATCGGGGAGCAGCCCGGCCTGGTCCTGCTGTAAAGATACCAGGGCTTCGCCGGGTAGTTCATTGAGCGAGGCCGCCGGTTGCGCTGGCTGACCGCCGCCGCTGCCGGTGACGGTCGCAGAAGCGCTCACGCTTTTCGATATCGATACAGCCTTGAAAAGGCCTTGCAGCAGGCCGAAGCCGATCCCGGCCTGCTGCAGTGACGCGCGCGGCCGGTTACGGACGCGGCGGGAAGATGCCCGACCAGCAGATCGCGTAATACATCCCCAGCGCCGGAGGCACCGACGCCGGGATTTGGGCGACGACCGTCACCGGAATGGCCTCGGGGTTGTTCGAACCGGTGTTGCCGGTGCTGACGGCGGCGGCATTCAGCGTGGAAGTGCCGTCCGTGGTCGTGGAAACATAGGCACTTGGCGCCGTGCCAAAGCCAGCGACCTTGACCGCGCCGAGATAACCGCCGTCCAGCGGGGCCGCGCTGGTGCCCCCATCCTTGCTGACCGTCAGGGTCGCAGTATGGTTGTGGGCAGGCAGCTGAGTCACCTTGGTGATCTGCACCGAGCCGGCGGCGGTGATCGGGGTTGGCATGTCGCCGCCCTTGGTTCCCAGATTGAAGGTGCCAAACTCCGACTCGCCGACCTGCATCGGCACCCGCCCGCGCAGGTCGGGCAGGTTGAACGTGGTGCGACCGTCGCCGCCGTAATTGGTGCCGATCAGCGCATACAGTGCACTGTACTGGTTGATCGACAGTTGCTGCCCCACGCACGCCAGCCAGCCAGCTGGCACAAAGGTTGCAGCAAACAGACGCACTTCACCAACATAGGCTTCCGCCATGGTTTCTCCTCATTGATTGGACAGTTCATCGATCGGCCCGCGCTGTCCGAGGCGCGGGCCAAGGTACATCACAACAGGTCGATGCTCGTGTTGATGGCGCCGACGATGACGATGCTCTCTTCCGATTCCGACACGTCCAGCAGCACCTGGCCACGGTCGTAGACGCCGTTCTGCAGTTGTTCCAGCAACAGCGTCCTCTCTTCCGACGAAGGCGCGCGGTTGAGCGCCGTCGCAAACAGCTGGTCGATAAAGGCGGCGTCGCTGCCGTGGCCGGCCAGTCCCTGGGCTTCGGCCGACACGATGAACTCGTCGGCGATGGCGCCCAGCGACACGCCGTCCTCGTGGCGCTCGAGCCAGAAGTTCAGGCCGCCCTCATCCGGCGCGCGGCCGAACATGGCATGGTACATCCGCGTCAGCACCGCGACGTCGCTGTGGTTGAAGTCGACGTCGAGCGAGGAAGCCAGCTTCTCGGCCGAGTTCACGAAGCCCAGTGCGACCGTGGCCCGGTCGACGCCGTCCGCCAGCAGGTCAGTCCAGAAAGCGCTTTCCGCCGACGGCGCCGTGCGGCCCAGCACGGACTGGTACAGGCCGGCGACGAAGGCGTCGTCATCGGCCCGGCCCATCGCCTGGGCGGCTTCGGGCGAATCGATGATGGCGGCGGCGATCTGCTGCAGCGACGCGCCGCGCACATGCACGTCCTGCCACCAGGCGACTTCGGCGGCCGAGGCCTGGCGGCCCAGCACGCCTTCATACAGGCGCGCCAGCACGGCATCGTCCGCCATGCTCTGGCCGCCGGTGAAGCGCAGGACTTCCACTACCGCCACCGTGTCGACGCCATCGTTGCCCGCGCGGTCCGTCATCACCAGGAGGCCATCCTTGAGGCGCAGCGAGTAGCCGTCGACGGCGCCGGAGAAGCGCGCTGTATCGTGCCCGGCGCCGCCGTCCAGGTAGTCGTTGCCTTCTCCGCCGAAGATGAGATCGTCGCCTTCGTCGCCATGGATCATGTCGTCGCCAGCGCCGCTGCCGATGATGTCGTCACCTGCGCCGCCATGCAGCACGTCGTCGCCTTCGCCGAGGATGATGGTCTGGCTGGAGCCGTCGCCCCAGACGTGCTGGTTGCCGGCGCCGCCGGTCACGGTCGCTGCGCCGATGATCGCGGCGAAACTCACGTGCTGCAGTTCGATGGTCGCGGCGGACGACAGCGAACGCGCGTCGATCACGAGCGCCGACTGCACGGCGCCGGCTTGCTGCGGCTGGCCGATGATGCCCAGCGGGACGTCGGCGGTGCCGCCAGTGCCGCCCAGGACGATGGTCTGCACCAGCAGCTGCGTATCGGCGTCGACGATGTCGAGGAAGCCGCCGCCACCGCCGGTCAGCTGGTTCTGGTCATGCGAGCCGCTGGCGGTATGCGCCTGGATTTCGCGGATCAGGTCGGTGAGCGAGTCGCCGGCCCGCTTGGGAGCGCCGTTGCCGATCGACTGCAGGCCGGCGCCGGTCGGCACTTGCACGGCCAGCAGGCTGCTGCCGTCCGCCGCTTTCACGAGCGGGATGTCGGCCACGTCGTTGTTGCCCACCTGTTCCTGGCGCGACGGGGTCACGATCGGCACCGTGACGACCTGGGCCACGGTGCCGTCGCTGCGCACGACGGTGCCGATCTGCAGGGTCACGCCATCGACCGTGTTGCCCGTCGCTGGCGGATTGGTTGGTGGATTGGTCGGCAGCGCCGGCGTGTTGTTGACGACCGGCGTGACGCCGAAGCTGGCGGCATCGTTGCCGACCGCATCCTGGATGGCATCGGCATCGTTCGGGGTCAGGTCGTCGTAGGCCACCGTGACCGCCTGCCCATTGCGCACGGCGGTCGACAGGGTCAGGGTGACGGTCTTGGCGCTTGCGTCGACCGTCACGCCAGTCACCGTGACGGTTTCACCCGCGACCGTTACCGTGAAGTCCCCCAGGGCGGGAGGATGCGTCGCGTCCAGTGCGCCGACGTCGGCGAAACTCAGCATCATGCTGTTGCCGTCGACCGTGGCGGTGGTCAGGACCGGACCCGCGGTATCGACACGCACGGCGTCCAGCGGGGGCAGGTGCCCTGCCAGCGCCAGGTCGGCATTGTTGCCTGCGGCATCGCGAATCTCGCCGCCGTTCAGCGCCAGTCCGGTGATCTCGATGCCGTCGGTATCGTTGTCGCCGGCCTGCACGGTGTAGCTGTAGGTGATGCTGTTGGCGGACTTCGAGTCGTAGACGGCGCTGCGCGCTGCGCCGCCGATGTCGAGGCCGAGCGTGCTACCGGTGCCGGTGACGGTCACGTTCTCGCTGAACGTCACCGTGAACGTCAGCGTTTCGCCGACCGTGTACGTCTTGTCGGCGGGCGCCGCGATCGTGCCGCTCACGACAGGCACGGTGCCGTCGACCAGGATGGCGCCGGTGGGCGGCACGTGACCGGCGCGCTCGATGACCGCGTCGTTGCCGGCGGCGTCGCGGATGGCGCTGGAACCAAGGGCGATGGCGCCGACCTCGATGCCGTTGGCATCGAGGTCACCGGTCTGCACGATGTAGCGGTAGGTGATGCTGTTGCCGTTGGCCGACTGGAAGACGGCGCTGCGCGCGGTGCTGCCGACCGTCAGGCCGAGGGTGCTGTCGCTGCCGCTGACGGTGACGTTCTCGTCGAAGGTGACGGTGAAGTCGAGCTGCGCGCCGGCCACGTAGGTGGCGTTGGCCGGCACCGCGACATTGCCGGAGACGGCCGGCGCGGTGGTGTCGACCAGGACGGCAGCGGTGGAGGGCAGGTGGCCGGTCAGCGACAGCACGGCGTCGTTGCCGGCCGCGTCGCGGATCGTCATGCCGCCCAGGGCGATGCTGCCGATGTCGATGCCGTCGGTATCGTTGTCGCCGGCCTGCACGGTGTAGACGTAGGTGATGCTGTTGGCGGTCTTCGAGTCGTAGGTCGCGTTGCGCGCCACGCCGCCGATGTCCAGGCCGAGCGTGCTGTCGGCGCCGCTGACGGTGACGTTCTCGTCGAAGGTAATCGTGAAACTCAGGACCTCGCCGGCGCGGTAGCTGTCGGCTGCCGGCACGGCGATGTTGCCGGCGATGGACGGTGGGCCGCCATCGACCAGCACGCCAGCCAGCGAGGGGACGTGGCCGCCGAGCGCCAGGTTGGCGTTGTTGCCGGCGGCATCGCGAATGGTGCCGCCGTTCAGCGCCAGGCTGGTGACGGCGATGCCGTCGGCGTCGTTGTCGCCGTTCTGCACGATGTAGATGTAGGTGATGCTGTTGGCGGTTTTCGAATCATAGACCGCGCTGCGCGCTGCGCCGCCGATGTCGAGGCCGAGCGTGCTGGCGGTGCCGGTGACGGTCACGTTCTCGTCGAAGGTGACCGTGAACTCCAGCACCTGGCCGACGCTGTACATGCCGTCGCCCGGCACCGAGATCGCGCCGCTCACGACAGGCACGGTGCCGTCCACCAGGATGCCGCTGGTGGAGGGCACGTGGTTGGACAGCGAAAGGTTCGCATCGTTGCCGGCGGCGTCGCGAATGGCGCTGGAACCGAGGGCGATGGCGCCGACCTCGATGCCGTTGGCATCGAGGTCGCCGGCCTGCACGATGTAGCGGTAGGTGATGCTGTTGCCGTTGGCCGACAGGAACACGGCGCTGCGCGCGGTGCTGCCGACCGTCAGGCCGAGGGTGCTGTCGCTGCCGCTGACGGTGACGTTCTCGTCGAAGGTGACGGTGAAGTCGAGCTGCGCGCCGGCCACGTAGGTGGCGTTGGCAGGCACCGCGACATTGCCGGAGACGGCCGGCGCGGTGGTGTCGACCAGGACGGCAGCGGTCGAGGGCAGGTGGCCGGTGAGCGACAGCACGGCGTCGTTACCGGCCGCGTCGCGGACCGTGGTCGCGCCCAGGGCGATGGCGCCGACCGTAATGCCGTTGGCGTCGTTGTCGCCGGCCTGCACGGTGTAGACGTAGGTGATGCTGTTGGCGGTCTTCGAGTCGTAGATCGCGTTGCGCGCCACGCCGCCGACGTCCAGGCCGAGCGTGCTGTCGGCGCCGCTGACGGTGACGTTCTCGTCGAAGGTGATCGTGAAACTCAGGACCTCGCCGGCGCGGTAGCTGTCGGCTGCCGGCACGGCGATGTTGCCGGCGACGGACGGTGGGCCGCCATCGACCAGCACGCCAGCCAGCGAGGGCACGTGGCCGCCGAGCGCCAGGTTGGCGTTGTTGCCGGCGGCATCGCGAATGGTGCCGCCGTTCAGCGCCAGGCCGGTGATCTCGATGCCGTCGGCATCGTTGTCGCCGTTCTGCACGATGTAGATGTAGGTGATGCTGTTGGCGGTCTTCGAGTCATAGATCGCGCTGCGCGCTGCGCCGCCGATGTCGAGGCCGAGCGTGCTGGCGGTGCCGGTGACGGTCACGTTCTCGTCGAAGGTGACCGTGAACTCCAGCACCTGGCCGACGCTGTACATGCCGTCGCCCGGCACCGAGATCGCGCCGCTCACGACAGGCACGGTGCCGTCCACCAGGATGCCGCTGGTGGACGGCACGTGGTTGGACAGCGAAAGGTTCGCATCGTTGCCGGCGGCGTCGCGGATGGCGCTGGAACCGAGGGCGATGGCGCCGACCTCGATGCCGTTGGCATCGAGGTCACCAGCCTGCACGATGTAGCGGTAGGTGATGCTGTTGCCGTCGGCCGACTGGAAGACGGCGCTGCGCGCGGTGCTGCCGACCGTCAGGCCGAGGGTGCTGTCGCTGCCGCTGACGGTGACGTTCTCGTCGAAGGTGACGGTGAAGTCGAGCTGCGCGCCGGCCACGTAGGTGGCGTTGGCAGGCACCGCGACATTGCCGGAGACGGCCGGCGCGGTGGTGTCGACCAGGACGGCAGCGGTCGAGGGCAGGTGGCCGGTGAGCGACAGCACGGCGTCGTTGCCGGCCGCGTCGCGGATCGTCATGCCGCCCAGGGCGATGCTGCCGATGTCGATGCCGTCGGTATCGTTGTCGCCGGCCTGCACGGTGTAGCTGTAGGTGACCGAGTTGGCGTCGCTCGAGACATAGCTGGCGCTGCGCGCGGTGCTGCCGATGGTCAGGCCCAGCGTGCTGGGCGCGCCGCCGACCGTGACGACGATGTTCTCGTTGAACGTCACCTTGAAGGTCAGGACTTCACCCGCGCGGTAGCTGTCGCCGATCGGCGCGGTGATGTTGCCGAGAACGGCTGGCGCGACCGCATCGACTCGCACGCCTTCCAGTGACGGCAGGTGACCGGTCAGGCTCACATCGGCATTGTTGCCCGCGGCATCCCTGATGGCGTTACCGGTAGGGAGCGTCAAGCCCCTGATGGCGATGCCGTCGATGTCGAGGTTGCCTGCCTGGACGACGTGGCGATAGGTGATGCTGTTTGCGGTCTGGGAGAGATGGGTCGCGGAGACCGGTGTGGTGCCGATCGTCAGCTCGAGTGTGCTGCTGGTCCCGGTGATGGTCACGTTGTCGTCGAACGTGACCGTGAAGTCCAGGTGGCTGCCTGCCACATAGGTGCCGTTGCTTGGGGGCGTGATGGTGCCGGTGATCGCGGGAGCCACGCCGTCGACGCGGACTCCGGCAGTGGCTGCCACGTTGTTGAGCGTGAGGTCGGCGGGGTTGCCGGCGGCATCGCGGATGGTGCTGGTGCCGAGCGACAGTCCGTTGATCGTGATGCCGTTGGCATCGAGATCGCCGCTTTGCACCGTGTAGCTGTAAACGATGGTTCTGTCGGTAGGCGCTGACTGGAATGCGGCGTTGCGGGTGACGCTGCCGACGTCCAGCGTCAGACTGCTGCCCGTGCCGGAGACGATGATGTCTTCGTCGAAGGTGACCGTGAACAGCAGCGTTTCGCCGATGGCGTAGGTCTTGTTTGGCGGCACGGATACGGAAGTAATGAGTGGATCCCTCTCATCCGCCACTGCCGGGGTCACGATGATGTTGTCGATGAAGAAGTCGGCCGGGTTGCTGAAGATATATTCGATCTCGTCGATATCCGCATAGTCCGAACTGAATGTCAGCGTACCGTAGCGCCCGAGACCAGGATCGTTGGCGCTCATGGCATAAGTAATGCCGCCGCTGGAAGAGGAGTTGGCCAGATCGATGGGCACGCCAGGCAAGGCCACGCCATTCGAATACGCCACGATGGTCAGTGCCGATGCTGAATACGGGAGTTGACCGACCACGACGGACTGCAGGCTGAAATTGGTGCCATCGGTGGACTTCATCGTAAACCTCGGCGCCGCGACATTCCCGCCGAAGTTCAAGGCAACGGCACGATCACCCGTCGGATCGCCCTCGTCGTTGTTCAGGTAGGATGGCACTTCCTGACCATTCGCGATCGCCATGTCGGTTGGAAGATTTGACCTGAATGTCCAATCTCCCGCGGTCATGCTGGTTCCAAAAAGCTGGGTAGATCCCAGACCGTCGAAGTCTTCGCTGGTGATGCCGAGCAGACCGCCAAAGGTGGTCGAGCCAGAGTTCGTCAGCGCCGAATGGGCTTCGATGTCGCCGGTAGCCGCTTCCAGTTCCCAATCGCCGCCCAGCAGCGCGCTGCCGCTCGGATCGACGGACGCGGCCACGTCCGCGCCGGTCGCCGCCGACAGGGCTTGCAGGAAGCTTTCGCCCCCATCGCCTGCCGCCACGTCGCAGCCATAGAGCAGCAGGTCGGCGCCTTCCGCCAGTGCGCTGCGCAGCACGCCCAGGTCGGCTGCATGATCGGCCAGGCTGGATTCGGTCAGGCGGGTCGCGCCAAGTTGCAGCATGCCGGGTGCGCCGTGCGTAAATACATGGACCGCCTCGATTCCGCTGCGGCCGGCCAGCGCCGCGGCGATCTGCGCCACGCCGTCGTGGGCGCCGTCGATCAACACCGCCTCCACGCCCTCGCGCAAGCCCTCCAGGAGCGTCTGGTAGCCGGCGATGGACGTATCGATGAAGGCGATTTCACCGTTGCGGGTGCCAGGCAGGACGTTTGTTGTTGTAGTCATAAGACGCTCCGTTATTTTTGAGAAAGATGCGAAATCGGCAAAGCTCGTGTTTACCAAAAGTAGCTCGAGAAATTTGCCGGATTTCATAGCAAGAAACTCTCTCACGGACCGCTAGATGATGCAAAGAAATATGCTCAAAAGTAAGCTTTTTTGTAAAGGAGTGTGGTTAATTGGGATATTTCCATATCAGAAAAAGCGGAAAGCATGAGTTCGTTTCCGTAGTGCAACAATCCAAAGTGAAAGAGGGGTGGTGGGACAACATTGGGAGAGCCGCCGTGCAGGTGCACGCTCCGATCGATGACGACACGGTTGACCGCTGCCGGGCCGCACAGGCCAGATCCGATTCGCTATAATGACGGCCTATTATTGACTCTCCAGCAACCAAGGACCATCCATGAGCCTGAATAACGTCCCAGCCGGCAAAGACGTGCCGAACGATTTCAACGTCATCATCGAAATCCCGATGAACGCCGATCCGGTCAAGTACGAGGTCGACAAGGACAGCGGCGCGATCTTCGTCGACCGTTTCATGGGGACGGCCATGCACTATCCGTGCAACTACGGCTACGTGCCGCAGACCATCGCCGACGACGGCGACCCATGCGACGTGCTGGTCATTACCCCGTTCCCGCTGCCGCCGGGCGTCGTGGTGCGCTGCCGTGCGCTGGGCGTGCTGAAGATGACCGATGACGGCGGCGGCGACGCCAAGGTGATCGCGGTGCCGGTCGAAAAAGTGCTGCCGATGTACAAGAAAATCCAGTCGCTGGAAGACCTGGAAGAGCTGCGCCTGAAGCAGATCCAGCACTTCTTCGAGCACTACAAGGATCTGGAACCGGGCAAGTGGGTCAAGATCGAAGGCTGGGCCGGCATCGAGGAGGCCAAGGCCGAGCTGGTCAATGGCGTGGAAGCGTACAAGAAGGGCGCCCAGGCTTAATCGCCCAGGCTCGAATTTGTCGCTGAACGAGCCGGCGCCCGTGAGGGCGCCGGCTTTCTTTTTGCCGGCGGCGGCATGCTGCCGCCGCTCTGTGGGCTCCGCTTACCAGCCGAGGTCGCGCAGCAGCGGCAGCGTCAGGTCGAGCGGCGGCATGAGCACGTAGCGCAGGTCACTGTTGATCGACGGCTCCATCAGGAGGTTGCGCGTGGCCTCGGTCGTGAAGTGCGAGACCGAGGAGCCGGGCGCGTTCACGCCCGGCGTATACATGAGCATGCGCCGGCGGGTGTCGGTGCCGGCCAGGCGCACCGGATCGGACTGCAGCCGCGCCACCACGCCGGAGCGGGTGGCCGAGCGCTTCTGGAGGGCCAGCTTGAGCGCCCGTCCATCGGCGCGCGTGATGCGGGCCGACGGAATCGCGATGCTCGCATCGACCCCCGGCATGCCGGCCACTTCGCCCGCCGCGCTGTCGGCCACGATCATGCCGATCGCACCCGCGACCTGCACATTGCGCGCCTTGACCACGTAGTCGCAGCCGCCGCGGTCGACCAGGGCAATATTGCCGCGCACCGCCAGCGCATTGGTGGCGCTCAACGCAGAGCAGGCCAGGCCGTTGCCGTTCGACTGGTCGACCACCGGCATCAGTTGTCCCCTGACCGGCGCGTTGCGGATCCGCGGGCCGAAGCTGGCGTCGCCCACCGCGTATTCGCCCGCGGCGGCAGCGGCATTCTCGCCGCTGATCGCCAGCACCGACGCCGGGCTCAGCACGGCCGGCGTGGACCCGGTGACATGCCAGCCGTTCCAGGACAGGCCACGCCAGGTGGTGGCGCTGGCGACCCGCTCGGCGTTCGTCATCTGCACCCACAGGCGCTCCCGGCGGTTGTCGATCAGGTGGAAATCCCAGGCCGAGGGCCGGCCGAGCATGAAGGCGCCGGTCTCGTTGTCGGTAAAGGTCTGGAAACCGAGACCGTGGGCGATCTCGTGCAGCAGGGTGGCCACCAGGTCGATCTGGCTGCCGGCCTTGCGGTCGAGCCCGAGGTAGAAGGTGAGGCCGGGAACGCAATCGGGGAACAGGCCGAGCCGCGAATTGAAGCGCGCGATGATGTGCGGGTCGCCGGGCGCGGCGAAATCCATGCCGGCCAGCTTGCCGGCCAGGGCGGTCGGATACCAGGTGCCATTGATCGGGGCGGACGGGAAGTTGGCGACTACCTGGTAGGCGCCGGCCGCGCCGAGCACGGCGCCGGTGGCGTTGCAGTCGAGCGGCAGGAAGGCGGCGCCGATGCGGATCGGCACGTTGCTGACCAGGTGCGCGGCCCAGATGTCGGCGGCGTAGCGAAAGGCGTTCAGGCGCTGCTCGCCCAGGGTGGTGCCGGGGTTGTCGCCGACCGGCGCGACCGGGGTCGGATCGTTGAAACCGACGCCGGGTGCGTTCTGGTTGATGATCTCGATGGTGGCCGCGCGCGCGCCGCCGATGGCGGCAAAGCCGGCCACGGCCAGCAGGGCGATGGCGGCGAATCGGGCGAGATGGCCAAGGCGGCGTGGATGGGCGCCGGCAGCGAGGCCGGCATGGCGTTCAGCGATGGTCATGACGGGATGCTCCCTGCGCGGCCGGCGCGGATTGGTCGAGGACGCGGGTGGCGGCGTGGGCGCCGTCGACGCAGTGGTGGTCGAGCTTGCCATCGGCGCCGCGCTTGACGACGGCGTAGACGAGGCCGCGCTCGCCCAGTACGGCGCTGCTTTCGCCGCGGGTGCCGGTCACCGCCTGCGGCTGCGCCGGCGCCGCGCGCGTGGTGGTGGCGGAAGAGGCGCGCAGGGCGCGCAGTTCGGTCGCGGTCGGCGCCCGCAGTTCACCGGTCTCGGCGTCGCGTACGACGCTCAGGCCCTGGGCAGCCGGCGCCTGGGGAGCGGCGCCGGCGACGCCGCACAGCGCCATGAGCGCAGTTGGAGCGAGGAAGGAAAGTGTGGTTCGCATGGAATTCTCCGGGTTTCAATAGCGCTCGCGGCGCTGCATCAGGCCAATCACGCCCAGCCCGCTGGCCAGTACCAGCAGGCCGGCCGGCTCGGGCACGGCGGTGACGACGCGCACGGTGTCCAGACCGACATAGCCGGGCGTGGCGGGGTCGCCCAGGTAGCGGAAGGCGAAGCGTCCTTCTCCTTCGACCGTCAGGCCCGCGTTCCATTGCCGCCATTCGGCGGGAAAGGCGTCGCCGCCGATGGTGGCGAGCAAGGTGTCGAAGCCGGATGCGGCGGTGCCGCGGCCGGCGCCGAAGCGCACTTCGATCCGGTCGGCGAAGCCGTCGACCAGCTTGCGGCTGGTGAAGAACGACAGCGTGGTCAGGCCGCTGAGCGTGAGCGTGGGCGTGATCAGCCAGTCGTCGACACTGCCCATGCCGTTGGCGGCGCCGAGGGCACTGGCGGCGGCATAGGAATCGGGGGCGCCGGAGTGGGCGCGGAAGACGTCGGGATCGCCCTGGAACCAGCCGGCGCCGGGCGGGAAGCTGCGGTTGAGGCGGTCCCAGCCGGACAGGCCGGCCAGGTTGCCGAAGCCCTCATTGAGCACCTCGACCTTGGCCTGAGCGGCCAGGGACGAGGATGCGGCGGCGGTGACTGCCGCTGTCGCAATCAGGATGTTGAGTCGTTTCATGTGGTATGTGTGCTTGTGCCAGAAGGATGGGACTCCTCGCGCTGGCTGACGACGAGGCCATTTGCCTATTCATGATAAAAATGGCAACCTCGGCGTTGTTGATATGCATTCAGGGTGACGAGCGGGACGTGCCGTGTCCGTCAAACGCAGCACGGGAACTTGACGAAATCGCTTGCATTCGCGCAAGTCTATGCTGGGAGGCAAGCGCGACAGGGAAAGCAGGAGCAAGACTCCAGCCCATCCCCGGTGGCTGATGCCGTGTATGGCGGCAAGGAAGCGCGCCATCGCCTGACTTGCAGCGAGAGCGGCGCTACCGTGGCGAATGTGGCGGTGACGTCAGGCACGGCTGCCGAACTTTGCCGGCGCAAGGCAGGAAAGTCACGCCTGTCAGATACGAACACGGTCGACAGGACGGCTCGGGACAGGAAGAGGACGCTGAGCACCTGTGCTCACGTCCTCGACAGCAGGTGAAAGGCCGCTTCAGGCGGCAGGCGCGCGGCGCCGCGCCAGCCACGCCCGCACGCGCAGCTTGCCGACGATCCCGATCGGGAAGAAGTAGATCGACAGGATGAACAGCACGCCCAGCCACAGCAGCCAGCGGTCCGGATGCAATGCGGCCGCCAGAATGGGCACGCCTTCGAGCGCGGTCGCGCCGTGCGCCATCAGTTCCTTCAGGTAGTTCTGGGCCAGGATGAACAGGGTGGCGCCGATCACCGCGCCATACATGGTGCCCATGCCGCCGATGACGACGATCAGCAGGATGTCGGTCATCACTTCGAAGCCGAGCGAAGTCTTGGGCCCCACGTAGCGCAGCCACAGCGCCATCAGGGCGCCGGCCAGCGCCGCCACCAGCGCGGCCAGGCAGTTGGCCCAGATGCGGTAGACCATGGTGCGGTAGCCGAGCGCCTCGGCGCGGAACTCGTTCTCGCGGATCGCCTGCAGCACGCGGCCGAACGGCGAGTTCACCAGCCGCAGCAGGAACAGGAACAGCAGCACGCTGCCGGCGAACACCAGGTAATAGGTGATCACCTTGCCGTCGACGTAGCGGCCGAAGACCTCGTTCTCGAACAGCAGGTAGCTGGGCGACAGCAGCTCCGGCACGCTGAAGGTCACGCCATCTTCGCCCCCGGTCAGGTCGGACAGCTGCGAGGCCAGCACCGCAAACGAAGATGCAACGGCCAGCGTGATCATGGCGTAGAAGATGGCGCGCACGCGCAGCGCGAACAGGCCGACCACCAGGGCCAGGGCCAGCGCCAGCAGCAGCGCCAGCACCAGGCCCGTGACCATCACGCCCCAGGTCGGTTCGTCGACGCGGGCCAGGGCCAGGCCGATGCCATAGGCGCCGATGCCATAGAACATGGTATGGGCAAACGAGACGATGCCGGTGTACCCCAGCAGCAGGTCGTAGGACGCCACCAGCACGATGTAGACGCAGATCGTGGCCGCCGTGTTGAGCGGGCGTGCGCCGGAAAACAGGAAAGGCGCGAGCAGGAGTCCCAGCAGGATCACGAGCAGCAGCGCGGTCAGGATGCGGCTGCGCGGCAGGTCGCCGGAAAGAAGTTTGTGCAGCATAAGGTCAGCTCCGCGACGTCGAATACAGGCCGGCCGGACGCCACAGCAGGACCGAGATCATCAGGATGATGCTCGACACCAGGGCGATCTTCGGCGCCAGGAAGCCGGCGTAGTTGGCCACCAGCGCCATCAGGAGGGCGCCGATGAAGCAGCCGCCCACCGAACCCAGGCCGCCGATGATGATGACGATGAAGATCATCACCATGATCTCGCTGCCCATCGCGGCGGTGAGCGTTTCCTTGTACAGGCCCCACATCACGCCGCCCAGGCCGGCCAGGCTTGATCCGGCCGCGAACACGGCCACGAACAGGCGCCGGATGCGGTAGCCGAGGGCCTCGACCATCTCGCCGTTCTCGACCCCGGCGCGCACCAGCAGGCCGACCTTGGTGCGATTGAGCACCAGGAACATGGCGATGAACACCACCAGACCGACCACCACCGCGACCAGGCGGTATTTTTCCACTGCCGCGTCGCCCATCAGGATGGCGCCGCGCAGCGCGGTCGGCAGCGGCAAGGCGATCGTCTCGGCGCCCCAGATCACGTGGATCAGCTGTTCGGCCACGATCATGCCGCCCATCGTGATCAGGATCTGCTTGAGGTGCTGGCCATAGACCGGCTTGACGATGATGCGCTCGAAGGCCCAGCCCAACAGGCCCGTGACGACCATCGCGAGGGTCACGGCCAGGGCCAGCACGCCCAGGTTGATCAACAGCGAGTCCATCTCGAGCCAGCCGCGCATGGGCAGCAGGACCAGCGTGGCGGAGAACGCCCCGACGGCGACGAAGGCGCCGTGGCCGAAGTTCAGCACGCTCATCAGGCCGAACACGAGGGTCAGGCCGCTGGCCATGATGAAGATCATCATGCCCATCGCCAGGCCGGCGACGGTGAGGGTGAGCCAGGTGGGGAAGCTGCCGACCAGCGGCAGCATGGCCAGCATCAGCGCGGGCACCAGCAGCAGCGGCGCGATGTCGCGCCTGGCCGCCGGCAGGGGCGCATCGGCTTGCGTCTCGGTGTTGGAAACAGGGAGGATTGCACTCATGTCGGGTCCTATTGGTGGGAGTCGAGCGACAGCCCGAGGAGGCGCTGCTGCAGCGCGGCGTCGCCGGCCAGCGCCGCCATCTTGCCGGCATGGGCCACGCGCCCGTCGTCCATCACGCTGACACTGTCGCCCAGCGAGCGCACGAAGTTGAAGTTCTGCTCGACCAGCAGGATCGTGGTCTCGCGCTCCTTGAGTTCGCGAAAGGCCGCGATCAGGCTTTGCACGATGCTCGGCGCCAGGCCCTTGGTCGGTTCGTCGACCAGCAGCAGCTTCTTCGGCTCGACGATCGCGCGCGCGATCGCCACCATCTGCTTCTGGCCGCCCGACAGGTTCCCGGCCGGGTAGTGCCAGAACTTGCGCAGGGCCGGGAAGAAGCCGCAGATCCAGTCCACGCGGGCCGCGTCCAGCGGGCCGTTGCGGGCGGCCAGCACCATGTTTTCGCGCACCGTCAGTTCGGAAAATACGGCCATGTTCTCGGGCACGTAGGCGATGCCGGCGCGGGCGATGTCGGGCGTGGTCAGTTGGGTGATGTCGCGGCCGTCGAAGTGGATGCTGCCGGCGCTGGCACGCCAACAGCCCATGATGGTGCGCAGGGTGGTGGTCTTGCCGGCGCCATTGCGGCCCAGCAGCACGGCCAGTTCGCCGCGCGGCACCGCCAGGTCGACGCCCTGCAGGATGTGGTACTGGCCGATGTGGGTGTGCACGCCGGACAGCCGCAGCAGCGGAGCGTCGTGGGCCGGATCAGGCGTGAGCATGTTCGGGTTCGGGTGTTCCAAGATAGGCTTCCTGTACGATCTTCGATTCCATCACTTCGCGCGGATCGCCGTCCGCCACCAGCGTGCCGTTGTGCAGCACGACGATGCGGTCGGCCAGCTGGCGCACCACGTCCATCTTGTGCTCGACCAGCAGCACGGTCTTGTCGCGTTCCTGCTTCACCTGGCGGATCAGGTCGAGCACCACGGGCACCTCGTCCACGCTCATGCCGGCCGTGGGTTCGTCGAACATCATCACCGAGGGCTCGAGCGCCAGCAGGATCGCCACTTCGAGCTTGCGCTGGTCGCCGTGCGACAGGGCGCCGACGAACATGTCGCGCCGGGGCATGAGGGCGACGCGCTCCAGGTAGTGTTCGGCGCGCGCGATCAGCTCCTTGTGGCTCGACCAGATCGAGAAGAAGTTCAGGCCCATGCCGGCGCGGCTCTGCACCGCCAGGCGCACGTTCTCGACCACGGTCAGGTGCGGGAACAGGTTGGTCAGCTGGAACGCGCGGCCGATGCCCAAGCGGGTACGGCGCGCCGCGCCGTCGCGCGTCACGTCGCGCCCGTGCAGCGCGACCGTGCCCCCGGTCGCCGCCAGCTGGCCCGAGACCAGGTTGAAATACGTGGTCTTGCCGGCGCCGTTGGGGCCGACGATCACGGTCAGGGTGCCGGGGTAGAAGTCCGCCGTCACCGCGTTCACCGCGACGTGGCCGCCGAAGCGGACGGTCAGGTCGCGCGTCGACAGCGCCGGCCGGCGCGGGTCAGGAACAGGGGGCGCCGTCATGTCAGCGCTTGTTCTTCACCGGCAGCGGCAGTTCGCTGGCCGGGATTTCGCGCACCAGTTCCAGCAAGTCCCATTCGTTCTTCTGGTCCTTCTTGATGCAGAAGTGGTACATCGGCTGGATCGCCTGGTGGTCTTCCTTGCGGAAGGTCATCGTGCCTTTCGGGGTCTCGAAGCTCATGCCTTCCATCGCCGCCACCATCTTGTCGCCATTGCCGTCCGGGACCTTGGTCAGCGCCGCCACCACCGCGCCCGCCGCCGCCATGCCCCCGGCCGTGAACATGTCGGGCGGGGCCTTGAAGCGCTTCAGGTGTTCGGCGACGAACCAGTCGTTCATCTTGTTCTTCGGGAAGCCGTAGTAATAATAGATCGTGCCTTCGGTGCCGGCGAAGTTCTTCCAGGTCTTCATCACCGGCAGGATGTTGCCGCCGGGGGAAAGCACGATGCCATGGCGTTCCGGCTTGAGGTCGGCGATCTTGTTCATCGGATTGGGGCCGGCCCAGACGATCTGCAGGATGCGTGGCTGCGGCTTGTCCTTCAGTGCGTCGAACAGGCGCTGCGACGAGGCGGTGAAGTCGGTCGTCGCCAGCGGCGCGTATTCTTCGTGGATCACCCTGGCCTTGCTGCCGGTGGCGGCCAGCGCTTCCTTGCCGGCCTTGATCGCATCGCGCCCGAAGGCGTAGTCCTGGGTCAGGAAGCCGACGCTGCCGCCCTTGAGCGTGCTGGCGGCGGCCAATGCATCCTGCATCGAGCTGCGCGCGGTGCGGAAGATGTACTTGTTCCACTTGTCGCCGGTGATGGCGTCGGCCACCGCCGGTTCGATGATCAGGACTTTCTTGTATTCCTTGGCCACCGGCAGCATGGCCAGCGCCGAGCCGGACGAAGTGGTGCCGACGGCGATGTCGACCCGGTCGTCGCCATAGGCCTCGGCCAGCAGGGTGCGTCCGAGATCCGGTTTGCTCTGGTCGTCCTTGACGATCACCTTGATCTTGCGGCCATTGATCGTCATGGTGCCGCCGGTCAGGTATTCGAGGCCGAGCATGAAGCCGGCCTCGGTCTCGCGCGCATAGGATTCCATGATGCCGGTCTTGCCGGCGATGAGGGCGACCTTGAATTCCTTGCCTTGCGCCAGCGCGCCAGGGGCGGCGCCGGCCGCGAAGGCGAGCGCCAGGGAGAGTGCGAGGGGTTTGATCAGGTGCTGCATCGTGTGTCTCCTTGTTTTAATTAAGGGACCCGCGCCAGGAAAGCGCCGATCGCCTCGAAGGCTTCCGGTTCGGTGAGCATCGGCGCATGGCCGACGTTCGGCACTTCGGTATAGGCCAGGCTGGGGGCCGCCTTGCGCATCCAGGCCGCCTGCTCGAGCTCGACCAGGTCGGACAATTCGCCCCGGATCATCAGGGTGGGGCGATGCCGCGTCAGGCGCCGGAAGGCCATGCGCAAGGCCAGCGAGGTTGGAGGAAGTCTACCGTTTTGCAGGCTGTGGGCGATACCGGGATCGTAGCGGGCGCACAACAGGCCGTCGTCGCGCTGCTCGAAGGCGCGCTGGGCCCACTTGTTCCATTCGGTGTCCGGATTGGCGGGGAAGGCGCAGGCATTGATGTCACGGACATAGCAGGTGGCCTCGTCCCAGTTGGCGAACGTGGCCGGCTTGCCGACGTAGCCGGCGATGCGCTCCAGGCCGCGCGGGGACAGCACCGGGCCGATGTCGTTCAGCACCGCGCCGGCCACCAGGTCGAGGCGCTGCGCGGCCAGGGTCATCGTGATCAGGCCGCCCATCGAGGTGCCGATGAAGACGGCGCGCGCGATGCCCAGCGCATGCATCAGGGCCACCACGTCGGCGGCGTACACCAGCGGCGTGTAGTTGGCCGGGTTCGGGTCGCGCGCCGAGTGGCCGCGGCCGCGCACGTCGACCGCCAGCACGCGGCGTCCGAGTCCGGCCACCTGCGGGGCCAGTTCGTCGAAGTCGAGCGAGTTGCGGGTGAGGCCGTGGATGCAGATCACGGGCAGGCGGGCCGGGCCGCCTGCGCCGTGGTAATCGCGTGCGTAGAGGGCGAGGCCGTCGCTGCTGGTGTAGCGGATGGGAGAAAAGATTGACACGCTCGATGGATCCTTCAGGTGGTTCGTGGCACGGGCGTTCCCGCCCGTGCCTTTTCCTTCGTCAGAAGCGCAGCTCCAGCGTCGCCGACACCGTGCGCGGGTTGCCGTAGAAGGCGGTGACCGTGCCTTCGTTGCCCAGGGTCGGGAACAGGTAGCCGGCGGTCTTGTAGTGCTCGTCGCCCAGGTTCTTGCCATGCAGGCCGGCGCGCACCTTGCCATCTAGACGGGTCCACACGATCGATGCATCCCAGATCCGGTACGACTCCTGGTCGAGGATCGACGGCGTCTCGAACTGGGCGGTGGCGCCCTTGTACGAATAGCTGCCGATCAGCGAGATGCGGCCGTTGTGGCCCATGAGCGGCAGCGGAATGTCGTAGTTGGCGCGCAGGTTGGCCGAGTTCTTCGGCGTGTTCTGGAAGATGCGCTGGCCGGCCACGTTCACGCCCGCCACGATGTATTCCTTGTACTTGGCGTCGATGTAGCTGACCATGCCGGCGACCATGAAGTTGGGCGTGATGTTGGCGATCGCTTCCAGCTCGGCGCCCTTGATCTCGGCCTTGCCGGCATTGGTCGTCACGCCGGCGAAGCTGTCGTCGCGGCCGTCGCCGTTGGTGTCGACCGCGATCGAGCCGGGAATCTGCACGTCCTGGTAGTCGCTGTAGAACAGCGCGGCGTTGGTGGTGATGCGTCCGCCGTTGAAGGCCGACTTGAGACCCAGCTCATAGGTCTCGATGGTTTCGGGCGCATAGCCGGCGCGGGCGACGTCGAGCGGAATGCGGGTGCCGACCACGTTCAGGCGCGGATCGAAGCCGCCGCCCTTGAAGCCTTCGGAATACGAGGCGTAGACGTTGTGGTCGGGGTTCATCTTCCAGTTGACGGCCACGCGCGGGGTGAATTTCTTGTCTTCGCGCTCCAGCAGGCCATTGCGCAGGTCGGTGTCGGTGCGGAACAGGAGCGCGCCCGGGTTGCCCATCTGGGGCGAGCCGGCCAGGCCGAAGTAGATCTGGCGCAGCACGTCGGCTTCGCGCTTGTCGACCGTGTAGCGCCCGCCCAGCGACAGGCTCAGGGTGTCGGTGAGGTTGTAGCTGCCGTCGAAGTAGGCGGCCCAGGCCTTGGTGTCGATGTCGCCCATGGTATAGGTGGACGTCGGCACGGCGCCGGCCAGGATGGTGTCGAACTCGTTGAAGGCATTGGCGTCCATGTAGTAGACGCCGGCCACGCCCTGCAGGCGCGGGCCGTTGTAGGTCACCTGCAGCTCCTGGCTGAACTGGCGGTTGGTGTACAGCGCCGGCACCTCCATGTCCACAACGGGCAGGGCGTCGAAGTCGATCGGCGCCCACGACTTGTCTTCGCGCGCGGCGGTGATCGACTTCACGCTCCATTCGTCGTTGACGTGGTATTCGATGGTGGCCGAGCCGCCGTAGGCGCGCACTTCCTGGTCGCGGCCCAGCGCCTTGGTGAGGTTGGCGCGCGTGTCGAACACGTCCGGCAGGATCGGCGCCCCGCTGGTGCGGCCCACGATCAGGCGATGGCCGTTCTTGGGATTGGAGTCGTCCTGCGTGAAGTCGCCGGCCAGGCGGATGAACAGGTCCTGGCTGGGCGTGAACTCGGCCGAGACGCGGCCGGCGGTGACGTCCTTGTCGTAGTTGCCCTTGCCGGTAAACAGGTTGTCGCCGAAGCCGTCGCGCTTGAAGCGGGCGACGGTGGCGCCCAGGCGGGCGGTGTCGGTGAGCGGGGTGCTGGCGGTGACCACGGCTTCTTTCTGGCCGTACTCGCCGACGGTGGCGCGCACGCGCACGTCGCGCTGCGGCCCGAGCTTGCGGGTCACATACTTGACGGCGCCGCCGATGGTGTTGCGGCCGTACAGCGTGCCCTGCGGGCCGCGCAGCACCTCGATGCGCTCGACGTCGTAGATGTCGGCCACGGCGGCCTGCGGGCGGGCCAGGTAGATGTCGTCGATATAGATGCCGACGCCGGATTCGAAGCCGGCCAGCGGGTCGGCCTGGCCGACGCCGCGAATGAAGGCGGTGAGCGTGGTGTTGGTGGCGCGCGACGCCTTCAGGGTGGTGTTCGGCAGCGCCAGGGCCAGGGCGGTCACGTCGGGCACGGCCTGCTTGGACAGCTGGTCGGCGCTGAATGCGGTGACCGAGACCGGGACGTCCTGCAGGGTCTCCTCGCGCCGGCGCGCGGTGACCACCACTTTCGAGACGTTTTCCTCGGTTGGCGAAGCGGCCGGCGTGCCGGCCGCATCCTGGGCCTGGGCCACGCCCATCGATCCGCCGGACAGCACCAGCAGGGCGGCGGCGGACTGATTCAGCAGCTTCATCTTGTTCCTGGTCAGACGCATTCTAGTCTCCTCATTTTTGGTATGGCATGCAATCGAGCATGCGTGCGATCGAGCGCATGCCAGGCAGTGTGCCAAGGTCGGGTTTGGTTGAATAGTCAACAATCGCCCACCCCGTTGTGCATGAATGCACAGCCCGCTTGCCGGCCCGCGTTGTGAGCTTTCCTAGGGACAGATGCCGCAGCGCACCATTTCTGTGCCACTGCAGACATCGTCGGTAAATTGCTTGCAGAGGGAATGTGCACGAGCGCACAATGTGTCATCTTGATATCTGACAAGCGATCTCATGAGTACCTCGAAAAACCGTAGCGAGCGGCAGCCAGGGCGGCCGAGAAGCGCAGCCGTACGAGCAGTACGGCGAGCATCGCAGGCCGCCCTGGCAACGCGCAGTAGGTTTGTCGAGGTACTCTCATGAATACGCTTCCGGAGTGGACGGACTTACGATTCTTTCTCGAGCTGGCCCGCGCCGGCACCCTGTCGGGCGCCTCGCGCCGCCTCGACGTCGAGCACACGACCGTCGCGCGCCGCATCGACCGGCTCGAGACCCAGCTCGGCGCGACCCTGTTCGACCGCTCGCGCGAGGGTTATGAGCTGACCGAGGTCGGCCTGGCCCTGCTGCCGCACGCCGAGGCGATGGAAGGGGCGGCGCTGGCGGCGGCCGAGCAGATCGGCGGGGCCGAGGTGGCGGCCCACGGCGTGGTGCGGCTCGGAGTGCCCGAAGTATTCGGCGTGAAGGTCGTGGCACCGCTATTGGTCGGCCTGCTGGACCAGCACCCGGACCTGCAGATCGACCTGCTGGCGCTGCCGCGCTTCGCCAACCTGGCCAACCGCGAGGCCGATCTCGGCGTGATGCTCGATCCGCCCACCACCGGCCGCTACGTGGTCACGCGCCTGGCCTCGTTCCACTTCTACCTGTATGCGGCCCCGAGCTACCTGGCGCGCCATCCGGCCATCCGCACCCAGGCCGACCTGGCGCGCCACGACTTCGTCGACTACGTGCAGGACCGTCTCGCCAGCCGCGAGCTGTCGTACCTGAACGAGCTGGGTTTCACGCCGCGCCGGCGCATGTGCTGCTCGGGCATGACGGCGCAGATCGAGGCGGCCTCGCTGGGCATGGGCCTCATGATGGCGCCGCCCTATGCGGTGCCGGACGATGGCCGGCTGGTGCCGGTGCTGCCGGGTTTTTCGGCCGAGCGCTCGTTCTGGCTGGCGGCGCCGACCGACCTGTATCGCCTGCGCCGCGTGAAGGTGGTGTGGGACGTGCTGCGCGAGTACGCCGACAGCTCGCCGAGCCTGTTCGTCCAGGGCGGCATGCAGCCTGCATTGGCGCCGGATTGAAGAGCGCGGTATCCTCGCAAGGTTCACATTCAAGGTTCATCTTCATAAGGGCCCCCATGCGCAGCCAGATCAGCGACGACATCACCTTCCGCAAACTCGAGATCCTGCTGGCCTATATGGAAGGCGGCAACCTGAACGCCGCCGCGCGCATGCTCGACATCAGCGCGGTGAGCGTGCACCGCGCGCTGCACTCGCTCGAGGAGGGCATGAGCTGCCAGCTGTTCAGCCTGCAGGGCCGCAACCTGATCCCGAACGAGGCGGCCCAGGTGCTGGCCGATGTCAGCCGCGAAGTGGTCAAGCTGATGGCGGACGGGATCGCCGCCACGCGCTCGGCGGCCGGCTATTCGGCCGACCATCTCAGGATCGGCTCGCTGTATTCGTTGACGACGGGGGCGATCCCCGAGGTCATCATCGGCATCAAGCTGCGCAAGCAGGAAATCGAGACCGAACTGGTGCTGGGCTCGAACGCCGAGCTGCTGCATAAACTGAAGCAGAACGCGATCGACGCGGCGCTGATGGGGATGCCCGACCCCGATCCCGAGATCGAATCGATCCCGCTGTTCGAGGACGACGTGTTCTTCGCCGCGCCGGCCGGCTCGCCCTACGCGAAGATGAAGGAAGTCGACCTGCGCGCCTGCGCGTCCGAGAAATTCGTGTGCCTGAAGGATGGCTTCGTGACCCTCAGCGGTTTCCAGGAAGCCTTCCGCATCGCCGGCTATGCGCCGACCATCGTCACCCGCGTGGGCGACATCTTCTCGCTGATGAACCTGGTGGCGGCCGGCATCGGCTACACCCTGCTGCCGGGCCGGGTGCGCAATGCCTTCGGCGACAAGGTGCAGCTGATCCCCCTGAAAGCCGACTACCACATGCAGCAGACCATCGGCCTGAGCTTTTTGCGGGTGCGGGAACGCGACCCCAATTTGCTGGCGCTGGCGGCCGTGTGCCGCATGCTCAAGCACAGGAGCGCCTGATACCGCAGCGCAGCATCCGGGCCGGCTTACAGGTCGACAGTTTCGCTGACAGTAAACGTTTCCGACCGGGCGTAATTGATCTCGTCGCCAATCGCGGTTAACTTGGCAGCACAAATAGCTCACCACGAGCCCGACTCAAGAGCATAACTAAGAGCATGGCCCGCACGGGATCATGTATTGGAGACGTACCACCCGCGGTCACACCGGTTGGAGCCGGCGCCGCACCTCGAAGGAGCCTCGCCGTGTCCTCTCATGTCATTGCAATCTGCGTCCTGGCGCTGATGTTCATCGTCGCCACCGCCATGCCCATCAATATGGGCGTCATCGCCTTCGTCGGCGCCTTCCTGGTCGGCACCCTGATCGCCGGCATGGAAACCAAGGCCATCATGTCCGGCTATCCGGCCGAACTGTTCCTGACCCTGGTCGGCATCACCTTCCTGTTCGCCCAGGCCCAGAACAACGGCACCATCGACTGGCTGGTGCGGCTCGCGGTGCGCGCCGTCGGCGGGCGCATCGCGGCCATCCCCTGGGTCATGTTCGCGATCACCGCCTTGCTCACCTCGGTGGGCGCGGTCAGCCCGGCGGCGGTGGCGATCATCGCGCCGATCGCGCTCGGCTTCGCGGCCAAGTACAAGATCAATCCCCTCATGATGGGCCTCCTGGTGATCCACGGCGCCCAGGGCGGCGGCTTCTCGCCGATCAGCATCTACGGGGGCATCACCAACAAGGTCGTGATGGAAGCGGGGTTGCCGATCTCGCCGCTGACCACCGCCTTCACCAGCCTGGGCGTCAACCTGGCGGTGTCGGTGCTGCTGTTCTTCGCCTTCGGCGGCGCCAAGCTGATGCGCCAGCAAGTGCCGAAGGCCGAGCGCTCGGGCAAGGGCCTGCCGGTCTCGCCGTTCGGTCCGCCGGTGGCGGTGGCGGCCCAGGGCCCGCAGATCTATGGCGACGCCGAGAATGAATCGGCCAGCGAGGAACGCCTGACCAAGGAACGTTCGAGCGCGGCCGTCGGCGCCGTGGGCGCCACCGGCTCGGGCAGCGCCGCCGGCCATGCCGGCGTCGACCTGAACGAAGGCCCGACCTTCCACCAGATGTTCACCGTGGTCGGCCTGATCGCGCTGGCCGTGCTGACCCTGCTGTACAAGCTCGACATCGGTTTCGTCGCCATCACCATCGGCCTGCTCATCTCGATCCTGTCGCCGCAGGTGCAGAAACGCGCCATCGGCCAGGTGTCGTGGCCCGAGATCATGCTGATCGTCGGCGTCAGCACTTATGTCGGTGTGATGCAGAAGATGGGCACCATCACCTGGGTCGGCGACAGCGCCGCCAGCCTGGCTTCGCCGCTGACCGTGGCCTTGCTGCTGCTGTTCGTCGGCGCGATCGTCTCGGCCTTCGCTTCCTCGACCGCGGTGCTGGGCTCCCTGATTCCGCTGGCCGTGCCGTTCCTGGCCTCGGGCACCGGCGTCGATCCGATCGGCTTCATCGCCGCCATGGCGGTGGCATCGACCATCGTCGACGTCAGCCCGTTCTCGACCAACGGCGCGCTGGTCCTGGCCAGCGCCCAGCACATCGATCGCGACGTCTTTCTACGGCAGCTGATGATCTATGGCGGCATCGTCACCCTGGTGGCGCCGCTCGTGCTGTGGGTGCTGTTCGTGGTGTTCTAAAGTAGCAATTACAGGAAATCTCATGAATCAAGCTGAAGGCCGCTGGACTACCCAGCAACGCAACCGCGGCGATCGCCTGGCACGGGTCCAGGCGGCGCTCGGCGGGGCGCTGGACGGCAAGATCGTCCAGGCCGCGCACATCGTCGACCTGCTCAATGCCGTGCTGGAGCCGGGCGACCGGGTCTGCCTGGAGGGGAACAACCAGAAGCAGGCCGATTTCCTGGGCAAGGCATTGACGAAGGTCGACACCAGCCGCGTGCATGACCTGCATATGCTGCTGTCGGTGCTGTCGCTGCCGGAGCACCTCGACGTGTTCGACAAGGGAATCGCCTCGAAGCTGGACTTTTCGTTCTCCGGCCCGCAGGCCGGCCGCCTGGCCAAGCTGGCCCAAAGCGGCAAGCTCAATATCGGCGCGATCCACACCTACCTGGAGCTGTTCGCGCGCTACTTCATCGACCTTACGCCGCGCGTGGCGCTGGTGGCGGCCGAGATGGCCGACCGCGAGGGCAATCTGTACACCGGCCCGAACACCGAGGACACGCCGGCCATCGCCGAAGCGACCGCCTTCAAGAGCGGCATCGTGATCGCCCAGGTCAACCAGATCGTCGACAAGCTGCCGCGCGTCGACATCCCGGGCGACTGGGTCGGCTACGTGGTGCAGTCGCCGACTCCGTACTACATCGAGCCGCTGTTCACGCGCGATCCGGCCCTGATCTCCGAGATCCAGGTCTTGATGGCGATGATGGCGATCAAGGGCATCTATGCCGAGTACGAAATCGAGCGCCTGAACCACGGCATCGGCTTCGACACCGCCGCCATCGAGCTGCTGTTGCCGACCTATGCCGCCGATCTTGGCTTGAAGGGGAAGATCGCGCGCCACTGGGCCCTGAATCCGCACCCGGCGCTGATCCCCGCGATCGAAGCCGGCTTCGTGGAATCAGTGCACTCCTTCGGCTCCGAGCTGGGCATGGAAAAATACATCAGCGCGCGGCCGGACGTATTCTTCGTCGGGCCGGACGGCTCGATGCGCAGCAACCGCGCGTTCTCCCAGGCGGCCGGCCACTACGCCTGCGACATGTTCATCGGCTCGACCCTGCAGATCGACTTGCAGGGCAATTCGTCGACCGCGACCCTGGGCCGCATCGCCGGCTTCGGCGGCGCGCCGAACATGGGTGCCGATGCGCGCGGCCGGCGCCACCCGAGCAAGGCCTGGCTCAAGGCCGGCGAGCAGGCGCGCGCGGGCCGCAACGTGATCCCGCGCGGGCAGAAGCTGGTGGTGCAGATGGTCGAGACCTTCCGCGAGCACATGGCGCCGGCGTTCGTGGAAAAGCTCGACGCCTGGCAGCTGGCCGAGCAGGCGAACATGGCGATCCCGCCGGTGATGATCTATGGTGACGACGTCACCCACATCCTGACCGAAGAGGGCATCGCCAACCTGCTGCTGTGCCGCACCGAGGAAGAACGCGAGCAGGCGATCCGCGGCGTGGCCGGCTACACGCCGGTGGGCATGGGCCGAGACAAGCGCATGGTCGAGAACCTGCGCGACCGCGGCATCGTCCAGCGCCCCGAAGACCTCGGCATCGACAAACGGATGGCGACCCGCGACCTGCTGGCCGCCAAGAACATGAAGGGCCTGGTGCGCGCGTCCGGCGGCCTGTACGACCCGCCGAAGCGCTTCAGGAATTGGTGAGGAAACAACCATGGAAACGTTGAAATACCGTTTCGAGCAGGGCAGGCGTTCCCTGGCCGGCATGCCGCAGCTGGTGGGCGTGGTCGGCTCGGGCAATCTCGAGGTGCTGATCGAGCCGTCGCCCTTGCAGGGCGCGTGCGAGATCGAGGTGCGCACCGCGGCCGTCGGCTTCGGCGCCACCTGGCAGGCCGTGATGGCCGATTTTCACGATCGCTGGAGTCTCGCCGACGCGCGCATCAGCATCAACGACATGGGGGCCACGCCGGCCGTGGTCAGCCTGCGGCTCGACCAGGCGGTGGAGTCCCTGACCGGAGGCGCAGTATGAGCAGCTACCAGGAATTGACGGCGCGCCAGCGCATCCCGGCGGTCTTCGACCCCGGCAGCTTCGAGGAATTCCTGCCGCCGGGCGAACGGGTGGCGAGTCCGCACCTGGCCCAGCTCGATGCGCCGGTATCGTTCGACGACGGCGTCGTCGTCGGCCGCGGCAAGCTCGATGGCAAGCTGGTGTTCGGGGCCGCGCAAGAGGGCGGCTTCATGGGCGGCGCGGTGGGCGAGGTCCACGGCGCCAAGCTGGTGGGCATGCTGCGCCGCGCGATCGACGAGCATGCGCACGCGGTGCTGCTGCTGCTGGAATCGGGCGGGGTGCGCCTGCACGAGGCCAATGCCGGCCTGATCGCGGTGTCGGAAGTGATGCGCGCCATGCTGGATGTGCGCGCGGCCGGCATCCCGGTGGTGGCGGTGGTGGGCGGCGCCAACGGCTGCTTCGGCGGCATGGGCATCGCGGCGCGCTGCGCCAACACCGTCATCATGTCCGAGGAAGGGCGGCTGGCGATGTCCGGCCCCGAGGTGATCGAGACCGCCAACGGGGTCGAGGAATTCGATTCGCGCGACCGCGCGCTGGTCTGGCGCACCACGGGCGGCAAGCACCGCTACCTGCTGGGCGATTGCCAGGTGCTGGTGGCGGACGATTCAAGCGCCTTCCGCGCGGCCGCCATCGCGGCGATCGCCGAGCTGCGTGGCGGCGAAGTGCGCCTGACCCTCGAAGGCCTGCTGGCCGAGCAGGCCATGCTGGCGCGGCGCCTGCGCGACGCCGACGGGCTGAAAGAACCGATGGAAGTATGGCGGCAGCTCGGCGTGCCGGAACCCGCCAGGGTGCCGATGCTGGAAGCCGATGCCTTCCTCGACATGGCGGCGCAATACCGCGCCACAAGCGGAGATTGACGATGGATTGGCAACTACTTACAACCCAGCTTTTCCCGGGCGGTCATGAGATCGTCGAACGCGACAACTTTTTATCGGGCACGGCGCAGGTCGACGGCCAGCCGGTCGCCGTGATCGGCACCACCGGCCACACGCCGATCGGCATCGAGATCGCGCTGGCCCAGGCGCAGGCGATCCTCCAGACCGTGCGGGAGCATCCGGGACGGCCGATCCTGATCCTGGTCGATACGCAGGGGCAGCGCCTGCGCCATCGCGACGAGATGTTGGGCATTAACAGCTTCATGGCCCACCTGGGCAAGTGCGTCGACCTGGCGCGCCGCCAGGGGCATACGGTGATCGGCCTGGTGTACGACCAGGCGCTGTCGGGCGGTTTCATCACCAGCGGCCTGATCGCGAGCGCCTGCTATGCGCTGCCGCAGTCGACCATCCGCGTGATGGGTCTCCCGGCGATGGCGCGCATCACCAAGGTGCCCGAAGAACGCCTGACCGAGCTGGCTCGGGACAATCCGGTGTTCGCGCCGGGCCCCGAAAACTACCTGCGCATGGGCGGCCTGCACGGCATTTGGGAAGACGATCTTGCCGCGCAGCTGGTGCGCGCGCTGCGCGACGCCACGGATGAAGACCGGCGCATGGCGCTGGGACGCGAGCGCGGCGGGCGCCTGATGGCGCAGCCGGTGGCCGAGGCGGTCAGGAGTGGCGGCCATGTTCGCGCGGCATGACCTGGTGTGGCTGACGCACCGCGGCTGGCAGCGCGTGCGCGCCGGCGCGCCGGAGGCGGCGCTGGCCGCGCTCGAGCGCTGGCGCGACGGCGGCTGGCCGGCCGTGGTGCGGCGCGCCGAGGCCGGGATGGCGGCGAACGAGGTGGCGATCGGCTTTCCGCTGCCGCCGCGCCTTGAAGAGGGCGGCAAGCTGAAGTTCGGCTGCCGGGTCGAGCTGTCCGATATTGGCCGGCGCACGCGCGCCTTGCCGCTGGTCGCGGCCCTGGACGCGGTGCCGGAGCAGTGGCGCGACAGCCTGGCCCTGCTCGAAAGCCAGGCCGCCGACGCCGGCGTGAGCCTGGCGGTGTATGGCTCGGTGGCGCTGGCGGCGCTGACCGGCCAGTACTACCTGACGCCGCATTCCGACATCGACGTGCTGCTGCAGCCCACCAGCCGGCGCCAGCTGATGAAGGGGCTGGACCTGCTGGCCTGGCACGCGGGCATCCTGCCGCTCGATGGCGAAGTGGTGTTTCCCGACGGCCGCGCGGTGGCCTGGAAGGAGCTGCGCGCGGCGTTTGCCGGCGCCCCCGGCACGCGGGTGCTGACCAAGGGACTGCACCGGATCGCGCTGGTGCTGCCCGAAGAACTGATCGCGACGCTGGAGGAAGAGACGTGCCCGAACTGATCGCCCTGCACCCGACGCCGGCGCCGCACTTGCCGGTTGCCGCCGGCGCGCGCACCTTTGCCCAGGGCCTGGCGCGCCTGGCCGTGCGCAGCCTGTACGCCGAACTGGTCCTGTATCCGAAACCGGGCCTGGTCTCTCTCGTCGACAACGGCAGCCACGCCGACATGACGGCCGCGACCTTCATGCGCAGCATGTTCGCGCTGCGCCGCTATTTTTTGGACATCACCCGGGCCGGCGTGGATGACGCGCCGTTCCACGCGCTCAAGCGGCTCGGCATCGATGCCGAAGCGCGCATGCTGCGCGCCACCGCCGGCATCAACACCCACCGCGGCGCCATCTTCTGTCTCGGCATGCTGTGCGCCGCGATCGGGCGCTGTCGTGCGCGCGGCGTCCCGCTGACGGCGGCCGCGGTGCAGGCCATGCTGCTGCAATGCTGGGGCCGTGAGCTCGGCGCCCACAGCATCGACGCCGGCGCCGCCTCGAACGGCGCCCAGGCGCGGCTGGCCTACGCCGCCAGCGGCGCGCGCGAGGAGGGCGCGCGCGGCTTTCCCTCGGTGTTCGCGGTCGGCCTGCCGGCGCTGCGCCGCACGCTGGCCGAGGGCCGCGGCATGCGCGAGGCGCGCATCGATGCGCTGTTCGCCCTGATGGCCCACATCAGCGACACCAATGTCTATCACCGCGGCGGGATCGAAGGCGCCCTGGGCGTGCGGCGCCGCGCGCGCGCCTTTGTCGCATGCGGCGGCACCGCGAGCCCCGACTGGGAAGCGCGGGCGCTGGCCTGTCACCGCGCCTTCGTCGCCAGCCGCCTGTCGCCGGGCGGCGCGGCCGACCTGCTGGGCGCCGCCTGCCTGCTGCAGGCCGTGACGGTGAACTAGCATGGCGGGACGGCTCGCCATCCTGTGCCCGGGGCAGGGCGCCCAGCATGCCGGCATGTTCGAGCTGGCGCGCCTGGACCCTGGCGCCAGCCGCCTGCTGGACGCATGGTTCGGCGACCCGCAGCTGGCGCCGCTGCTGCGCGCTGCGGTGGAGAGCGAAGAACGGTTTACCAACCGCGTCGCGCAGCCGTCCATCGTCGCGGCGACCCTGGCGATGTGGACCGCCTTGCGCGCCCGGCTGCCGGAACCGGCGCTGGTGGCCGGCTACAGCATCGGCGAATTGTCGGCCTATGGCGTCGCCGGCGCGCTCGATCCGGTTGAGGCGGTGACGCTGGCGATCGAGCGCGCGCGCGTGATGGACGCCTGCCTGGAAGGCGGGGCGGCGCAGGCGATGGTCGCGCTGTCCGGCATGCCGGATGGGAGCGTGGCGGATCTGCTGGCCCGTTTCGGCTTTTATCCCGCGATCGTGACCGGTGACGATGCGCTGGTGGCGGGCGGCCCCGCCGCCCAGGGCGAGGCGCTGGCGGGGGCTGCCCTGGCGTCCGGCGGGCGCGCCACCTTGCTGCCGGTGGCAGTAGCCTCGCATACGCCGCTGCTGCGGGATGCCGTGGCGCCGTTCGCGGCGCTGCTGGAAAGCCAGCGCTGGGCGGCGCCCGCCTGTCCGGTCCTGTCCGGCATCTCGGCCGAACCGGTCATCGACGTGAAAAAGGCGATGCGAGAGCTGCCGCGCCAGATCGCCGAGCCGATCCGCTGGAAGGATTGCATGGATGCCTGCCAGGAAGCGGGGGTGACGGTCGCGCTCGAACTGGGGCCGGGCGCCGCGCTGGCGCGCATGTTGCAAGCGCGCCACCCTGGTATCGCCTGCCGCTCCGTGTCCGAATTCCGCTCGCTCGATGGGATCCATAGTTGGCTATGGAGGCAACTCGATTAACATTCACGAAGCTGATGTCTGATATTGCTACTCAGAATTGGAAGTTCCGCTGGGTCGCCTATATAACGCTTGCATAGCCATCGTTATCGTAGGCGCCGTCGTTGCCGGCGGTGCAATCCAGGAGTCAGAACGTGAAAAAGATCGTCAATGCCCTCGTCGCTGCCGCCGGCAGCCGCGCCAGGAGCATCATTCGCAAGCAGGCTGAGGCCGGCAAGCCGTTCCAGGAAAATTTCCGCAGCAATGCGGGAGGCTGGAACTAAATACGACTGCCGCGAGATCGTCGGCGGCATGCATGAAAAGCTGGATCCGTACCGCGGACCAGCTTTTTTTTCATCGGTATCATTTATCGCAACCCCGACGTATTTGTATAGACGAATGTGCATCGTATTGGAATACTTCGCCGTTTGATGACACAGGTAGTGCACTGCCATAGTGCGTTTTCCGCAAGAAAGCTCTGAAATGGTTTGGCATGATTGTTGCTGTTTAGCAGGTTCTTGCTAAACAGTTCTACTTTGGAGCCACCATGAAGTTTCGCACCACCTTCCTTCTGACCGCACTCGCCATCGCAGGCATGGCCCCGCTTGCCGCATCCGCACAAGCGGCCGATGCGGGCTTCCCCTTGCAACCGCTGGCCGACAAGCCCGGCCGCATCGTCCTGCCCGGCACGCAGCATGAGGTCTATTACGTGCCGTCGACCGTGGAAACGATCCAGTGGGGCTATCTGCCGAATGCGGCGACCAAGCCGGTGCTGTCGATTCCATCGGGCGCCACGATCGTGTTCGATACGCTGTCGCACGAGGGCCTGGTGGAAGACCAGGGCCGCGATCCGGTCAAGTATTTCGGCAGCAAGGGCATTCCGGCGAATATGGTGCTCAAGGACGCGGTCGCCATCACCGGCTCGAACATGGCCCATGATTTCTACAAGGACGGCCCGCACATCGTGACCGGACCGGTCGAGATCCAGGGCGCCGAACCGGGCGACGTGCTGAAGGTGGAACTGCTGTCGGCGGTGCCGCGCGTGCCGTATGGCGTCGTGTCGAACCGCCACGGCAAGGGCGCGCTGCCGGGCGAGTTCCCCGAGACGCCGAAGCCGCTGGCGAACGCCTCGGCGGCCAACCCGTCCGCCTACCACAACGTGTCGGTGTTCACCCCGATCCGCCGCGACAAGGACGGCAAATGGGAGGGCGTGATGAAGACCAAGGACGGCACCGAGGTGACGTTCCCGACCGCGCCGTTCATGGGCACGATGGGCGTGGCCGCGGCGACCACCGACAAGGTGCATTCGGTTCCGCCGGGTCTGCACGGCGGCAATATGGACATCAACGACCTGGGCGTCGGCACCACCGTCTACTTCCCGGTGCTGGTCAAGGGCGCCAACTTCTATACGGGCGACCCGCACATGGTGCAGGGCGACGGCGAAGTCGCGCTGACCGCGCTCGAGCATTCGCTGCGTCCGACCTTCCGCATCACCCTGCTCAAGAAGGGCGACGCCGACATTCCGTCGAGCTCCGGCAGCCTGACCCGTCCGATGGGCGAGACGCCGGAGCACTGGGTGACCATCGGCCTGAATCCCGACCTCGACGAAGCGATGAAGGACGCGGTGCGCGAATCGATCCGCTTCCTGACCGAGGTGCTGGGCATGGACCGCGCCACCGCCTTCGCCTACCTGAGCGCCGCCTCGGACTTCCAGGTGAGCCAGGTCGTCGACGGCACCAAGGGCGTGCACGGGATGATCCGCAAGTCGGACTTCATCAACGTCACCAACAAGCAGCGCTAAGCCGGGCTTCCCGGTCCGGCGAACGGGCTCAGTCGCGCGCCATGGCGGCGACCAGGTGCGTCTCGACGTCGACGTACAGGTCGGCGCCGACGTCGAACACGACCTTGTTGATCTTGCCGCCCGAGAATGCGAACTTGGGCCGGTAATCGTTCGACACGCCGTCGCCCGAATCGTAGCCGATGCACAGGCCCTCGCCGGTGATGGCGAAGTGGCCCGTCATCGTGCGGATCGGCGCTTCGGCCACGATCCGTTCGTCGACGTACAGGCGCGCCGGGCCATACGATTCCTTGTATTCGCCCATCCTCTCCTTGATGAACTCGACGCCGACCACGTGCTTGCCGGAGCGGGGCGCGTCGCCGACCAGGCGCTGCTCGGGAGGGATGCCGAGGAAGTTGTAGACATAGATGAGCTTACCGTTCTTGACGTACAGCGCATGCCCGCCGAAGCGTGAACCGTGGGCGAACAGGATGCCCTGGCTGTCGGCGGTGAACTCGACATCCGCCAGCACCTTGAACGAGACGCCGTGGGTATTGGCGGCGGAGTGTTCCGGCACGGTGCTGGTGCCCGGGTAATAGGCATACTGCCGGCTGGGCGGCACGGGCGGCTTGAATTCCATCTTGAGGATGCCCATGACGCCCAGGTCGGACAGCGGCAGCACATGGTATTTCTTCGCCTCGCTCATCCAGAGCGCGGCCATCTCCCCGACTTTTTCCGGGTGCTGGTCGGCCAGGTCGTGCGCTTCGGAGCGGTCTTCGTCCGTGTGGAAAAGCTGCCAGCGATCCTGGTCAAACTTGCCGATGTCGGTGAACGGGCCGTGTTCGGTGACCGCCTTCCAGCCCTGGTGCCAGATGCCGCGGGTGCCCAGCATCTCGTAATACTGGGTTTCCTTGTGTGTCGGAGCATCGACGTCATCGAATGAGTAGCGCATCGAGACGCCCGGCAGCGGCGTCTGCGGCACGCCGTCGACCGTGTCAGGCATCGTCACGCCGCAGCATTCGAGGATGGTCGGCACGATGTCGGTGCAGTGATGGTACTGGTGGCGCACCTCGCCGCGCGCGCGGATGCCCTTGGGCCAGCAGATGACGAGCGGGTCGGCGACGCCGCCCTGGTAGGAGTAGCGCTTGAACATCCGGAACGGGGTCGAGAATGCCGCCGCCCAGCCGGTCGGATAATGGTTGTAGGTCGCCGGGGTGCCCAGTTGGTCCAGCATCGCCAGGTTCTGGCCGATGTCGTCTGGGAAGCCGTTGGCGAACTTGCCCTCGTTGATCGAGCCGTTCGGCGATCCCTCGCCGGAAGCCCCGTTGTCCGCGCAATACATGACCAGGGTATTGTCGAGCTGTCCCGATTCCTCGAGGTAGTCGACGATGCGGCCGATCTGCACGTCGGTGTACTCGGACATGGCGGCGTACACTTCGGCCATGCGGCTGAACAGCGCTTGTTCGTCGGCGCTCAGCGTGTCCCACGGACGCACCGCGTCGAGCTGGCTGAACGTGTCTTCACGCATCGGGTTGAGCGGCGTGAGTGCGGTGCCCTGCGGCAGGATGCCCTTGTCGATCATGCGCGCGAGCGCCCATTCGCGATAGGCTTCGCAGCCGTCGTCGAACCGGCCCTTGTACTTGTCGATGTATTCCCTGGGCGCGTGGTGCGGCGCGTGGTTGGCGCCCGGGCAGAACCACAGGTACCAGGGCTTGTCCGGCTCGGTCTGGCGCGAGTCGCGGATGAATTCGAGCGCCTTGTCGGCCAGGTCCTTCGACAGGTGGTAGCCTTCCTCCGGCGAGTAGGGCGGCTCGACGTAGTGGTTGTCCTCGGCCAGGTCGGGATACCACTGGTTGGTTTCGCCGCCGATGAAGCCGTAGTAGCGGTCGTAGCCCATCGCCAGCGGCCAGCGCTTCTTGGACGCGCCCATGGTCCATTCGTCGACCGGCACGTTGTGGTTCTTGCCGACCCAGAAGGTGCTCCAGCCGGCCTCGCGCAGCACCGTGGCCATGGTGGCGCACTCCGGCGGCACGTGCGAGTGATAGCCGGGGAAGCCGCTGGCGGCCTCGGAAATCGTGGCGAAGCCGTTCTGGTGGTGGTTGCGTCCGGTCAGGAAGCACGAGCGCGTCGGCGAACACAGCGCCGTCGTATGCCATTGCGAGTACGTCAGACCGGCGTCGGCAAGGCGCTTGAGCGCCGGCATCTCGATGCGCCCGCCGAAGGGCTCCCATGCCGCCAGACCGGTGTCGTCGTACAGGATGACCAGCACGTTGGGCGCGCCCTGCGGCGCGCGCCGGGCCAGGAACGGTTCCCAGTCCGGCGTGGAGTCGCGCACGTCGAGTTCGATCACACCGTTGAATTCGGGGTTCATGTGGGCTCCTTTCGCGCTTCGTCCGCTGGCGAGGCATTTCCGCAGAATAGGCGCGCAGGGCGCGCGCCGCCATTGGACCTTCGCCGCACGCGGCCAGCGCGCTCGCCCGTCAGCGCGCCCGGAACGGATTGCGCTCGTTCAGCTCATCCATGTAGTCGTCGATCCCGTCCGCCTCGCGCTCCAGGAAGCGCTCGACCGCATCCGCGAACGACGGATGCGCCAGCCAGTGCGCCGACCAGGTGCGGGTGGGCAGGAAGCCGCGCGCCATCTTGTGCTCGCCCTGGGCGCCGCCCTCGAAGGTGGCGATGCCCTGCTCGATGCAGAATTCCAGCGGTTGATAGTAGGCCGTCTCGAAGTGCAGGCAAGCCACATGCTCGAGCGCGCCCCAGTAGCGTCCATACAGCGTGTCCGCGTCGTGGATCACCAGCGAGGCCGCGATCGCGCGGCCTTCCTTCTGCGCGATCACGAGCAGGATATTGTCGGGCATCGTTTCCCCGATGCGCAGGAAGAAATCCAGGTTGAGGTAGGGCGTTGAGTGGTGTTCGCGGTAGGTGTTGCGGTAACAGCGGTTGAACAGCATCCAATCCTCGCGCGTGGCGTCGACGCCGCGCACCCGGCGCAGCGTCACGCCGGCTTCGGCCACCTTGCGCCGCTCGGCGCGGATGTTCTTGCGCTTCTTCTGCTCGAGGGTGGCGAGAAAATCGTCGAAGCTGCGGTAGCCCCCGTTGAGCCAATGGAACTGCACGCCGCTGCGCAGCAGGAAGCCGGCGTCGCGCAGCTGTTGCGCCTCATCCTCGGGAGGGAACAGCACATGGGTCGACGAAACCTCGGTCGCCCGCTGGGTGGCGCACAACACGTCGACCAGGGCCGCGCGCGCATCGGCATCGCGCGCCATCAGGCGTGCGCCCGCCACCGGCGTGAACGGGATCGCGCTCAGGAGCTTGGGGTAATAGTCGAGCCCATGGCGCTGATAAGCGTCGGCCCAGGCCCAGTCGAACACGTATTCGCCATACGAGTGGCCCTTGACGTACAGGGGCAGGGCGGCGGCCAGCGCATCCTGCTCGTCGAACAGCAGCAGGAATTGCGGCTGCCAGCCGGTGTCGGGCGAGGCGCTGCCGGAGGCGTGCAGCGCATGCAGGAAGGCGTAGGAGAGAAACGGCGTCGGCGCCGCCTGGGCCTGGACCAGTGCGTCCCAGGAGGCCTGGCCTACTTCGGACAGATCGGAAACGATATGCGTGCGATAATTCAAAATTGCTTCCATTGACGAGGTGAGTGACGACAGGCACTGATGCAGCCTCGACCTGTCTCACTGCGAAGATCATTTTATGAACAGCCCATTCTTCAATCTCTATTCGCACCATTTCGCCCGCGTCGCGGTGGCCATCCCGCGCGTGCGGATCGCCGACCCGGCATACAACGCCCTGCAGACCATCCTGCTCGCGCGCCAGGCAGCAAGCCAGGGTGCGGCGCTGGTCGCCTTCCCCGAGCTCGGCCTGTCCGCCTATACCTGCGACGACCTGTTCCACCAGCGCGCGCTGCTCGATGCCTGCCTCGAGGGCCTGGCGGCCATCGTCGAGGAGTCAAGGACGCTGCCGCTGGCCATGGTCATCGGCATGCCGCTGCGGGTCAACCACATGCTGTTCAACTGCGGCGTGGTGGTCGCCAATGGCAAGGTGCAAGGCGTGGTGCCAAAGAGTTTCTTGCCTAATTATGGCGAGTTTTACGAATCCCGGCAGTTCACCCCCGCGGATTGCGCGGCGGTGGACCAGATCGACCTGTTCGGCGCGCTGGTGCCGTTCGGCCCGAACCTGCTGTTCGAGGTGGCCAACCTGCCGCTGCTGCGCTTCCACGTCGAGATCTGCGAGGACGTCTGGGTGCCGGTGCCGCCATCCTCGTTCGCGGCGATGGCCGGCGCCACGGTGCTGGTCAACCTGTCGGCCTCGAATGTCGTGGTGGGCAAGAGCGGCTACCGCCACCAGTTGGTCGGCCAGCAGTCGGCGCGCTGCATGGCGGCCTATCTGTACACCTCGGCCGGGCGCGGCGAATCGACCACCGACATGGCCTGGGACGGCCAGTCGCTGATCTACGAAAAAGGCGAGCTGCTGGCCGAGTCCGAGCGCTTCGCCGACGATTCGCACATCATCTACGCCGACGTGGACCTGGACCGCCTGTCGACCGAGCGCATGAAGGCGACCACCTTCGCCCAGTCGGTGCGGCGCCATGCCGCCGAGGTCGCGAACTTCCGCGTCATCGGCTTCGAGCTCCAGTTGCCGTTGGAGCGCACCCTGCCGTTGATGCGCACGATCGAGCGCTTCCCCTACGTGCCGGCCGACCGCGCGCGGCGCGACGAGCGCTGCACGGAGGTCTACAACATCCAGGTGCAGGCCCTGATCCAGCGCCTGTCCTCGAGCGGCATCCAGAAGGTGGTGATCGGCGTCTCGGGCGGGCTGGACTCGACCCATGCGCTGCTGGTGTGCGCGAAAGCCATGGACCGTCTCGGCCTGCCGCGCACGAACATCCTGGCCTATACGATGCCGGGCTTCGCCACCAGCGGCCGCACGCTCAGGCAGGCGCGCGACCTGATGGCGGCGGTGGGCTGCAGCGCGCAGGAGATCGACATCCGCCCGAGCTGCATCCAGATGCTGAAGGACCTCGGCCACCCTTATGTGGAGGGCAAGGCGGAGTACGACATCACGTTCGAGAACGTGCAGGCGGGCGAGCGCACCAACCACCTGTTCCGCCTGGCGAACTTCCACAATGGGATCGTGATCGGCACCGGCGACCTGTCCGAGCTGGCGCTGGGCTGGTGCACCTATGGCGTGGGCGACCATATGTCGCACTACAACGTCAACGCCAGCGTGCCCAAGACCCTGATCTCCTACCTGGTGCGCTGGGTGGCCGACACCGGCAGTGTGGTCGGCGACCGCGCGCAGGTGCTGCTCGACATCCTCGACACCGAGATCAGCCCCGAGCTGGTGCCCGGAGGAGAAAATGACGACAAGCCTGCGCAAAGCACGCAGGACCGGATCGGCCCCTACGAGCTGCAGGACTTCAACCTGTTCTACACACTGCGCTACGGCTACAAGCCGAGCAAGACGGCCTTCCTCGCGTATTCGGCCTGGCAGGACAGGGAGCTTGGGCGCTGGCCCGAGGAACTGGGCACGCGCAACCAGTATGACCTGGGCGCCATCAAGCGGAACCTGGGGATCTTCCTGTTCCGCTTCTTCAAGACCAGCCAGTTCAAGCGTTCCTGCGTGCCGAACGGGCCGAAGGTCGGCAACGGCGGCTCGCTGTCGCCGCGCGGCGACTGGCGCGCGCCGTCCGATTCCGAGGCCACCGTGTGGCTGGACGACCTGGCGAACATCCCCGATTAACCCTGGTATTTGAAAGGACCAACACCATGAAACAGATTACCTGCGTGATCAAGCCGTTCAAGCTCGACGAAGTGCGCGAAGCGCTGGCCGAGGTGAACGTGACCGGCCTGACCGTCACCGAAGTGAAGGGTTTCGGCCGCCAGAAGGGCCATACCGAGCTGTATCGCGGCGCCGAATACGTGGTCGACTTCCTGCCGAAGGTGAAGATCGAGGTGGTGGTGGACGATCCGATGGCAGAGCAGGTGGTCGACGCCATCATCAAGGCCGCGCGCACCGGCAAGATCGGCGACGGCAAAATTTTCGTGCAGAACGTGGAGCAGGTGATTCGTATTCGTACCGGCGAGACGGGCGCGGACGCGGTGTAAGCTGGCTGGTCGGCCGCGGACGGACAAGCGGTGCAGGGTGTCGCTTGTCTATCTGGTGCCGGTCGAGGGTTGGCGGGGGAGGGTAGTTGGTCCCGGCCACTTTTTACGAATGGCGTCGAAGAAGACACCGTTCCAGGCCAGGACGATCCTGTTCTTGTTCCTGATGTAGGCGTAGGCGCAACTCAGCTCCACGACGGTAACGGGATTGGGCAAGCGCAGTCTATCGTTGTTTGTACGCGCATTTTCCCGGAGCTCGATATTCGTTTCCACGCTCTCGGCAAGGAAGCTCGATTCGGAGCAAACCCGACTGCCGAGTTCGATCTTTTCCCTACTGATAATCAGGTCCTTGCCGATCAAGGACCTTGCCTGATCTTCGCCGACGGAGATAGTCGCATAATCTAGCACGGATTTTATTTCCCACTCTCCGATGATGCTGGTGTCTCTTCCTGGTTCGCGAATGTCGCTTGCCACAGCCGGAATCGTGGACAGCAGATTGATGAAGACGAGCAAGATCCGATGGAGGTGCCGTAGGGTGAAAGAGCGACTCATGATCGGTGTCGAGCCCTTGTTTGCTCGTCGCACGAGTTTCTTCCGTGCGGAACGGGGCGCGCGCTCCTCCTCATTGGCAGAGCGCGAATATAGCACTGTGGTATTGGTAGTGATTGAGCTGAATTAACTCACGTAACTACCCGGGCGGCAGTGTCGTCAACGTCCCATCCGCATATCGAACTTCCACGTCAGCAGCCTGAGCCCACTGATGAACAGGCAGCTCGACCACAGCGCGAAGTCGTGCGACATGCCGTATTTACCCATCAACAGGAACAGCCAGTTGCCGAGGAAGGCGCAGATCGCATACGGTTTGCCGTCGCGGAACACCATCGGCACTTCGTTGCAGACGATGTCGCGCAGCACGCCGCCGAAGATCCCGGTGATCACGCCCATCATCGAGGCGATGAAGATCGGCATCTCGGCCGCCAGCGCCGCCGAGGTCCCGGCGATCGAGAACAGTCCCAGTCCCACCGCGTCGGCCACCACGATCAGGCGTTCCGACACGATCTGGCGCAGCGTGCGGATCAGCGGCGAGGCCACCAGCGCCAGCACGAAGATCGCGATCGCATACTCCTGGTGGGTGACCCAGAACAGGGGACGCTTGTCGAGCAGGATGTCGCGCAGTGTGCCGCCGCCGAAAGCCGTGATGAAGGCGACCGTGAACACCCCGACCAGGTCCATGCGCTTGCGTCGCGCCTCGATGAAGCCGGAAAACGCGCCGACCAGGATCGCCATGATTTCGATGAACTTGATGAGGGTCATGCAGCAGCAGGAAGCGGGAAGTGTTGTTAGACTACCATGCGCCCGCAGAGTTACGTAAGGTAAATCTGCGCCCCTGCCAACGACGACAGAAAGACGCTTCGCGCATGCGCCTCGCCTTGATCCCGATGGCGGCCCTGGCCGCCGCCAACTGCGCCATGCCGCTGCATGCGGCCGGCCTGCCGCAACTGTCCTTCCAGCACCACGACTGGGAACTCGTCTGCGACAATACCCGCACCTGCCGCGCCGCCGGTTACCACGCGGAGGACGGCCGCCATCCTCCGCTGTCCGTCCTGCTCGAACGCAGGTCCGGCCCGGGCGCGCCATTCGTCGGCAGGTTGCGGCTCGGCGAGGCCGATGACGGCATCGACCTGCCCGCGACGCTGGCGATGCAGGTCGACGGCCGCGCGCTCGGCACGGTCGAGCTCAAAGGCGACGAGTCGATCGGCAGCCTGAGCGCCTCCCAGACCGAGGCGCTGCTGCGCGCGGTGGCTGGCAGCGGCAAGGTCGCCTGGCGCGCGGGCGGACGCACCTGGAGCTTGTCGGGCAAGGGCGCGTCGGCGGTCCTGCTCAAGATGGATGAATTCCAGGGGCGTCTGGGCACGCCGGGCGCGGCCATGCGCAAGGGCGGCAGGCCGGAACGCGATGTATTGCCGCCGCTGCCGGCGCCGGTCGTCACGGCGGCGCCGGTCCCGGCTGGCGAACTGGCGCCGCCAGGCAAGGAAGACGAACGGATCCTGCTGGCGACGTTGCGCAAGACCGCCGGCAATGAGGACTGTGGCGACCTCGAGGCAATCGCCACCGGCGTGAGCAAGTTCGCTTACGCGCCGCTCACGTCGACGACGATGCTGGTCTCGGCGCGCTGCTGGCGCGGCGCCTACAACGAAGGGCACGGCTACTGGGTCGCCAATCGCAAGCCACCGTTCTCCCCGCAACTGGTGACGCAATCGGGCACCGACTACGACAAGGGCGTCATCGGCGCGGCGCACAAGGGGCGCGGCATCGGCGACTGCTGGGGCCACGACGAATGGGTGTGGGACGGCCGGCGTTTCGTGCACACGGCGTCAAGCACGACCGGCATGTGCCGTGGCATCGCCGCTGGTGGCGGCTGGACCTTGCCGACGCTGGTCAAGGAGGTGCGGCGCTGATCAGGCGCCGGCCAGCGGCAGGCGCAGGGTAAATACCACCCGTCCGTCCTCGTGGCGGTAGGCGATCTCGCCGCTGTGCTCGCGCACGATCTGCTGCGCGATGTACAGCCCCAGGCCCATGCCGGTGCGGTTGCGCGGATTGTTCAGCGAGGCGCGCTTGAAGGGATTGAACAGCGTCGCCACCGTCTCGGGCGGGAGCGGCGCGCCCGCATTGCTCACCGCGACCGAGGCTTCGCCATCGCGCGCCCTCAGGCAGACGGTCACCGGCTTGCCCGGCTCGCCATGGTGGCGCGCATTGCTCAGCAGGTTGGACAGCACCTGCGCCAGGCGGCCGCTGTCGGCGTTCACCGTCGCGGCGTCGTCGCAGATCAGGTCGAGCGGGATCGTGGGATAGGCCAGGCGCGCCTCGTCCATCAGGTCGACCAGCAGGGCCTTGAGGTCGACCGGCTCGAGCGTCACGCCCAGGCCCATGCCGCGGTCGATGCGGCTCATGTCCAGCACCTGGCTGATCATGCGCTGCATGCGGTTGGTCGACGACTGGATGCGCTTGGCCAGCGTGGGCTGGTTGCCGCTGCCGGCGGAGCCGGTGCGTTCGAGCACCATGCCGGCCATATTGATCGAATGGAGCGGGTCGCGCAGGTCGTGGCCGAGCATGGCCAGCAGCTGCGCGCGCGTGGCCTCGGTCTGCGAGCGGTGCGCATTCACCGCGCGCACCAGTTCGGCCAGGGTCAGGCGCGCATTGGCAAGCACGTTCGTTTCCCATGGATGGGCGCAGCCGCGCACGGTCTCGTGCCAGGCGTCGAACGAGCCGCGCGGCGTCAGGCGCTCGCCCAGCGGGCCGAGCGCCACGATCTTGTCGGGGCGGCCGCCCCAGGCCACGGTGTCGATCTGTTCGACGCGCAACATGATGCACCAACCCTGGCCCAGCGGATCGAAGGGCAGGGCCAGCATGCCGGCCCATTTGCCGAGCCGCTCCCGCAGCGCCGGCGCCCAATCGGCCACCATTTCGCGCACCACCAGGTCGTGCTCGTTCTCGGGCAGCGAATCGACGATGGCCCGCGCCAGCTCCTCCGGCAGCTCGCCGTAGGCGGCGATCTTGCCGTGCTGGGTGGCGATCATCGCCTGCGATCCGGATGCCGCCATCAGCGCGCCGGCGTGCCGGCCCAGGGCGTCGAGCGGATCGTCGTCGAGCAGCAGCGATTCGACCAGGGCCGTGCGCACCCGGGCCGACTGCTCGGCCAGCGTCGCGTCCTCGCGCGCTTCGATGCTGTGGATGGTCGAGGCCATCACCTGGGCCAGCACGTCGGCCGCCATGCGCACCGCATAGGGCACCAGCTTGGGCGACATGTGATGACAGGCGATCAGGCCCCACAGGCGGCCGTTGATCACGATCGACACGCTCATCGACGCGCGCACATGCATGTTCTTGAGGTACTCGACGTGCACCGGCGACACGCTGCGCAGCACCGCGAAGCTCATGTCGAGCGGCGCGGCGCCCGGCGCGCCGTGCAGCGGCACCGCGTTGTAGTCCATGTCGGCGATCACGCGCAGGGTGTTGAGCGTGTACAGGCGGCGCGCCTGGGCGGGGATATCCCCGGCAGGGTATCGTTGGCCGAGATACGGCACCAGGTCGTCGCGCCGGCTCTCGGCCACCACGTCGCCGCTGTCGTCGGGGCGGAAACGGTAGGCCATCACGCGGTCGAAACCGGTGAATTCGCGCACCTGCTGGACGGCGGATGCGAGCAGGGCGTCGATGGTCTTCTGGCGGCGCAGGCGGTCGATCAGGCCATGCGCCTTGATGGCGAAGCGCGACACTTCCTCGCTCGACGTCTCGCGCAGCTCGAATTCGGCGAGGATGCGCCCGTGCTGCGCGTGCACAACGCAGTCGTATTCAGCCTCGCCGATGGTGAGGCCGGCGGCCAGCGGCGCGGCGTCTTCGTCGTCGCGCGCGGCGATGCAGTCGGCGATCGCTTCGACCGCCGCCTGCGGCAGCGCCAGCGCGGTATACGACGCGCCCAGCTGGGGGACGACACCGAGCAAGGCCGGAACGTTCCCGCTCCAGCCTTCGAGCTGACCATCATCCTGGAAGAACAGCAGCGCGCCGTGCGGCTGGATCGAGCCGGGAATATGGATAGGCTCGTCAGCACAGGATGACAGGTCGACCTGCCGTCCATGTTCCATTGGAACTGCTTGCGTTGCCTTCAATACACATCCCCTTTGTCGATCGGCCGGCATGTCCGGCGTCGAGGCATTCTACAATTAACGGACGAGTTCTGGACAAATTGCAACTGTGAAACGGCTGATTGTCACACGAGCCGGTCGCCAGCGTCTATCTGGCGCAACATCAATCGTGCAGGGCAGGGCGCAGCAGGGCGATCAGGGCGCCATGGCCGCCGTCGGTGCGGCCGGCGGCGCAGAAGGCGATGACTTCGTTTTTCTGCACCAGCCAGCTGTGCACGATGCTGCGCAGCACCGGCTCGCCCTTGGGCGAACCGTAGCCGATGCCGTGGATGATGCGCACGCAGCGCACCCCGCGCCGATTGGCGCGGTGCAGGAAATCGGTGAGGGCGTCGCGCGCGCCGTCGCGGGTCAGGCCGTGCAGGTCGAGTTCGTCCTGGATCGGCCAGTGGCGCTTGCGCAGCTTTTTCACGACGTCGGGGCCGACGCCGTCGCGCGCATAGCTCATGGACGGGTCTTCGTCGAGCATGCCCTCGACGTCGAACAGGTCCGACAGTTCATCCGACATCGAGGCGCGCAGCACGTCCGCCGTTTCTTCCTCGGGGGAGAGTTGCGCGCGCGCCCGAGCGGCGCTGGGCGCCACGTACACCGGGCGGTGCACGTAGCGGTCGGATTCGGGCAGCTTGTGCACTCCTTCCATCGACGTACGGAATTCGACCGCCCGCTCGCGCGCGATGCGCTCGCGCTTCTCGCGTTCGGCCTGCTCGATGGCGCGCACGCGCTCTTCTTCCTTGAGCCGGTCGCGCAAGCCTTTCAGCTCGCCGAAATCCTTCATGCCCGCCATCGCTTTGCTACCTTCTTGTTGCGTTGATTACTTAACGTCGCTTATTTGGGATCGTCCTCCAGCGCTTCCAGGTAGCGCTGGGCATCGAGCGCGGCCATGCAGCCGGTGCCCGAGCTGGTGATCGCCTGGCGATAGATGTGATCCTGCACGTCGCCGGCGGCGAACACGCCCGGCACGCTGGTCGCCGTCGCCATGCCTTCCAGGCCCGACTTGGTCACCAGGTAGCCGCCGCTGTGCATCTCGAGCTGGCCTTCGAAGATGCCGGTGTTCGGCTTGTGGCCGATCGCCACGAACAGGCCGTGCACGTTCAGTTCCTTGGTGGCGCCGTCGACCGCCGACTTCAGGCGCAGCGAGGTCACGCCGCTCTGGTCGCCCAGGACTTCGTCCAGGGTCTGGTTCAGCTCCAGCACGATCTTGCCTTCGCTGACTTTGTGCATCAGGCGGTCGACCAGGATCGGCTCGGCGCGGAACTTGTCGCGGCGGTGGATCAGGGTGACTTTCGAGGCGATGCCGGCCAGGTACAGGGCTTCCTCGACCGCGGTATTGCCGCCGCCGATGACCGCGACTTCCTGGTTGCGGTAGAAGAAACCGTCGCAGGTGGCGCAGGCCGACACGCCGCGGCCCATGAAGGCCTGTTCCGACGGCAGGCCCAGGTACTGGGCCGAGGCGCCGGTGGCGATGATCAGGGCGTCGCAGGTGAAGGTGTGGCTGTCGCCCACCAGGCGAATCGGCTTTTCGTTCAAATAGGTCGTGTGGATGTGGTCGAACACGATCTCGGTGTTGAAGCGCTCGGCATGCTGCAGCAGGCGCTGCATCAGTTCCGGACCTTGCACGCCCAGCGGATCGCCCGGCCAGTTCTCGACGTCGGTGGTGGTCATCAGCTGGCCGCCCTGTTCGACGCCGGTCACCAGCATCGGCTTCAGGTTGGCGCGGGCGGCGTACACCGCGGCGCTGTAGCCGGCCGGACCGGAACCGAGGATGAGGACTTTGGCGTGTTTGGTAGTAGTCATGGCGGCGCTCTTTGCTTCACGTGGTTGTTATATGGACACACGGCAATTGGGGGCGGCCTGACAGGAATCAAGGGCCACCAGGGTCTGCCAGAGGGTGTCCGAAGAGCGCCGATTATAGTCGATCATGCAGATGTGCATGAATCGTAGGGGCAACACGGCCGTATATCGCTTAGAATGGGCGGATCGTCGATAGTACTTACTTCCGCAGTACCTGTAATGAGCAAGAATAGCCAAGCCAGCACCTCCGGATACACCCGCACCCAGGCCAGCGCCGCCGCCCGCCGTCCGCTGCCGGGCCGCCTCGCGCGCCTGCTGTCCGAGGCGCGCTGGATCGCCGGCGCCGTCGCCTTCCTGTATTTCGTCCTGATCCTGCTCAGCTACAGCAAGCTCGATCCCGGCTGGTCGCACGCCAACGTCGTGCCGCGCATCGCCAACCTGGGCGGGCGCGCCGGCGCCTGGTTGTCCGACCTGTTGCTGTTCATATTCGGTTTCTCGGCCTGGTGGTGGGGCGTGATCTTCCTGCGCCAGGTCTGGCGCGGCTGGCGCCGGCTCACCGACAAGCTCGGCGCCAAGGTGGAGGAACCGCACCACGGCGAGATGTACGTGCGCTGGATCGGCTTCGCCCTGATGTTCGCCGGCAGCGTCGGCCTGGAATACCTGCGCATGTGGTCGTGGGACGTCGAGCTGCCGCGCGCCCCGGGCGGAGTGCTGGGCCAGCTGATCGGCCACGCCAGTCACGTCGCCTTCGGCTCGACCGGCGCGACCCTGCTCCTGCTGCTGCTGTTCTTCCTGGGCTTTTCGCTGTTCTTCCAGGTGTCGTGGCTGAACGTGGCCGAGCGCATCGGCGCCGTGTTCGATGGCACCATCGACTGGTTCCGCCTGCGCATGGAAGACATCGAGGACCGCCGCCACGGCGAAGCCGCCGCCGTCAAGCGCGACGAAGTGGTGGTCAACGAGCGCGCCAAGTTCACCGAAAAGCATGCGGACAAGCCGATCCCGGTCGTGAAGACCGAGCCGTCGCTGGAGATCACGCCGCCGGCGCCAAAGCCGGCTGCTGCTCCAGCGCCGCTGGCATCGGCCCAGGCGGTGGCGCCCACCATCAAGATCGAGCCGCAGATGGTCAGCGTGCCGAAATCCGAGCGCGCCGAGAAGGAGCGCCAGTCGCCGCTGTTCCAGGACATCAACGGCGACACCGGCCTGCCGCCGCTGGCCCTGCTGGACGATGCGCCGGCGGCGCAAGAGACGGTGGCGGTCGAGACGCTGGAATTCACCAGCCGCCTGATCGAGAAGAAGCTGTCCGACTTCGGCGTCGAAGCCAAGGTCGTGGCCGCCTATCCGGGCCCGGTCGTCACTCGCTACGAGATCGAGCCGGCCACCGGCGTCAAGGGCAGCCAGATCGTCAACCTGGCGCGCGACCTGGCGCGTTCGCTGTCGCTGACCTCGATCCGCGTGGTCGAGACCATCCCCGGCAAGAACTATATGGCCCTCGAATTGCCGAATCCGAAGCGGCAGATCGTGCGCCTGACCGAGATCCTCGGTTCCAAGGTGTATGGCGATAGCGCCTCGAGCCTGACCGTGGCCCTGGGCAAGGACATCGCCGGCAAGCCGGTGGTGGCCGACCTGGCCAAGATGCCGCACCTGCTGGTGGCGGGCACGACCGGTTCGGGTAAATCGGTTGGCATCAACGCCACCATCCTGTCGCTGCTGTATAAAGCCGATCCGGCCGATGTGCGCCTGATCCTGATCGACCCGAAGATGCTGGAGATGTCGGTCTACGAAGGTATTCCGCACCTGCTGGCGCCGGTGGTGACCGATATGCGCCAGGCCGGCCACGCGCTGAACTGGGCGGTCAACGAAATGGAACGCCGCTACAAGCTCATGAGCAAGCTGGGCGTGCGTAACCTGGCCGGCTACAACGGCAAGATCCTCGACGCCGCCAAGCGCGAGGAACACATCCCGAACCCGTTCTCGATCACGCCGGACGCGCCCGAGCCGCTGGAAAAACTGCCGACCATCGTCATCATCATCGACGAACTGGCCGACCTGATGATGGTCGTCGGCAAGAAGGTGGAAGAGCTGATCGCGCGTATTGCCCAGAAGGCGCGCGCTGCCGGCATCCACCTGATTCTCGCGACCCAGCGCCCGTCGGTCGACGTGATCACCGGCCTGATCAAGGCCAACATTCCGACCCGCATCGCGTTCCAGGTCTCGTCCAAGATCGACTCGCGCACGATTCTCGACCAGATGGGCGCCGAGACCTTGCTGGGCATGGGCGACATGCTCTATATGCCGCCCGGCACCGGCCTGCCGATCCGCGTGCACGGCGCCTTCGTGTCGGACGACGAAGTGCATCGAGTTGTAAAACATCTGCAGGAGCAGGGCGAACCCAATTATATTGAAGGCATCCTCGAAGGCGGCACCCTGGAAGAAGGGGGCGCCGACGGCGCGGTGGCGGGCGAGGGCGGCGGCGAATCCGACGCCATGTACGACCAGGCGGTGCAGGTCGTGCTCAAGAACCGCAAGGCCTCGATCTCGCTGGTGCAGCGTCACCTGCGCATCGGCTACAACCGGGCCGCCCGCCTGATCGAGCAAATGGAGCAGAACGGCATGGTGTCGCCGATGCAGTCGAACGGCAACCGCGACATCCTGGTGCCGACTGCAAGCGCCGAATAACAATAAAGGAACGCTGAATGCAATCAATGACCAAATTCACTTTTGCCGCGCTGGTGGCTGCGAGCGCCTTCGCTTTGCCGGGCCTGGCGAGCGCCGCCGCCCTCGACCAGTTCAAATCCTTCGTCGCCTCGACCCAGTCGGCCAAGGGCGAATTCACCCAGCAGCAGCTGGGCAAATCGAAGAGCGGCAAGGCCACGCCGGCCTCGAGCGGCAGCTTCGTGTTCGCCCGCCCCGGCAAGTTCATCTGGACCTACCAGAAGCCCTACGAGCAGGTGCTGCAGGCCGACGGCGAAACCCTGTACATCTACGACAAGGACCTGAACCAGGTCACCACCCGCAAGCTCGGCAATGCGCTGGGCAGCTCGCCGGCCGCGATCCTGTTCGGCAGCAACAAGCTGGAAGAGAACTTCACGCTGAGCGAAGCCGGCGCGCGCGACGGCATGGAGTGGCTGAACGCGGTGCCGAAGGCCAAGGACACTTCGTTCGAGCAGATCAGCATCGGCCTCAAGGGCGGCGTGCCGATGGCGATGGAATTGAAGGATACCTTCGGCCAGACTTCGCGCCTGACCTTCACCAATTTCCAGCGCAACCCGCAACTGGGTGCGCAGCAGTTCAAGTTCACGGCGCCGCAGGGCGCCGACGTCGTGAACCAGTAAGCCATCAACGGGGCGTGCGCGCCGCGCGGCCCCGTCGTGCATCGGATACACTACGCCCCATGCACAACCATTCGCCTATCCGCATCCATGGCCACGGATGACCTGTTCAAGACCGAGCCGGCCGCGCCGCTGGCCGAAGCCCTGCGTCCGCGCACCATCGACGAGGTGGTCGGCCAGAGCCACCTGCTGGGCCCGGGCAAGCCGCTGAACCTGGTCTTCAAGTCCGGCAAGCCGCATTCGATGATCCTGTGGGGCCCGCCGGGCGTGGGCAAGACCACGCTGGCGCGCCTGACCGCCTACGCCTTCGACTGCGAATTCATCGCGCTGTCGGCGGTCCTGTCGGGCGTCAAGGACATCCGCGCGGCGATCGAGCAGGCCGAGCAGTACCTGGCCCGCGGCAAGCACACGATCCTGTTCATCGACGAGATCCACCGCTTCAATAAATCGCAGCAGGACGCCTTGCTGCCGTTCGTGGAAAGCGGCCTGGTGACACTGATCGGTGCCACCACCGAGAACCCGTCGTTCGAAGTCAATTCGGCGCTGCTGTCGCGCTCGCAGGTCTACGTGCTCAAGGCATTGACCGACGCCGAGATGCGCCAGCTGCTGGCGCGCGCCCGCGAACAGGCCCTGCAGCACCTGGAATTCGACGAACTGGCGATCGACACCCTGGTCGGCTATGCCGACGGCGATGCGCGCCGCTTCCTGAACCTGCTCGAGCAGACCAGCACCTCGGCCAATACCGCCGGCACCAACCGCATCACCGCCGAGTTCGTCGAGAACGCGCTGACGCTCAATGCGCGCCGCTTCGACAAGGGCGGTGACAATTTCTACGACCAGATCTCGGCCCTGCACAAATCGGTGCGCGGCTCGCACCCCGATGCCGCCCTGTACTGGCTGTGCCGGATGCTCGACGGCGGCGCCGACGCCAAGTACCTGTCGCGCCGCATCGTGCGCATGGCCTGGGAAGACATCGGCATCGCCGATCCGCGCGCGATCCAGTTGGCCAACGACGCCGCCGCGACCTACGAGCGGCTCGGTTCGCCCGAAGGCGAGCTGGCGCTGGGCCAGGCCGTGGTCTACCTGGCGGTCGCATCCAAGAGCAATGCCGGCTACAACGCCTTCAATGCGGCGATGGCCTTCGTGCGCAAGGACAAGTCGCGCGAGGTGCCGGTCCACTTGCGCAATGCGCCGACCAAGCTCATGAAAGAGCTGGGCTACGGTCACGAGTACCGCTATGCGCATGACGAGCCGAACGCGTATGCGGCCGGCGAAACCTATCTGCCGGATGGAATGCCCGAGCCGGGCTGGTACCAGCCGGTGCCGCGCGGGATCGAATCGAAGATCGCCGAAAAGCTGGCATGGCTGCGCAGCCTCGACGACGAGGCGCGCGCGAACGGGGACGGTTCGTAGCCTTGTTCATGGCGCCGCTGGGTACGGCGCCTGTCCTTCTTCCTTCAACGGCGCGCAACGCGCCGGCATTGCGCGCCTGGTCCCGCATTGCTGCATTCTGCGCCGCGTTTCATGCGCTTCGTCGCAAGTCGATGGCGATTCCAGGGGCTGGTGGCTAAAGTACCACCATCGCAAAGCAATTCGCGAATCACCCAACCCCTGAAGGAGCCATCATGAACATCCGTAAAAACTTCGAAGCCCTGTTCCTCGCCGTCGCCGCCCTTGGCCTGGTCGTCAGCTTCGCCACCGCCAACGAGCGTCCGGTCGAGATCGCCGAAAGCACCGTGCCTGCCATCGACATGGCCAGCATCCAGACCGTGATCGTCAGCGCGCCGCGCCTGGCAGTCCGCTGAAACCGGCGCAAGCCGGTTTCAGGGGCGGCTTGACGAGGCCCCGGCAGCATGGTTGCCGAATCTCGCAAATAATGTTGGTCGGCTTGGTACAATTGTGTTTTCGATACACAGCCCAGTCCAACCAGACATGATTGACATCCAACTTCTCCGCAAAGACATCGACAACGTCGCCGCCCGCCTGGCGACCCGCAAGTACCAGCTCGATGTGGCCAGTTTCAATGCGCTGGAGGCCGAACGCAAGGCGATCCAGACGCGCACCGAAGAACTGCAGGGCAAGCGCAATTCGCTGTCGAAGCAGATCGGCATGCTGAAGGGCAAAGGCGAAGACACGACGGCCGTGATGGCCGAGGTCGCCGGACTGGGCGACGAGCTCAAGGCCAACGAAGTGGCGCTGGGCGAGGTCCAGGCCAAGCTGGCGAGCTTCATTGCCGCGCTGCCCAACCTGCCGCACGAGAGCACCCCGGAAGGCAAGGACGAAAGCGCCAACCTCGAAGTGCGCAAGGTCGGCACGCCGACGGCGTTCGACTTCGAGGTGCGCGACCACGTCGACATCGGCGAGCGCCTGGGCCTGGACTTCGAGACCGCGACCAAGGTCACCGGCTCGCGCTTCTCGATGATGAAGGGCGGCATGGCACGTCTGCACCGCGCGCTGGCGCAGTTCATGCTCGACACCCACACCGGCCAGCACGGCTATCTTGAATGCTACACCCCGTACATGGTCAACGCCGATTCGCTGCGCGGCACCGGCCAGCTGCCGAAGTTCGAGGCCGACCTGTTCTCGGTGAAGAAGGGCGGCGCGGAAGGCGAGGGCGAGAACTTCTACCTGATCCCGACCTCGGAAGTCTCGCTGACCAACGTCGTGCGCGACGAGATCGTGGCGCTGGACGAACTGCCGATCAAGATGACCGCGCACACCCCGTGCTTCCGTTCCGAAGCCGGCAGCTATGGCCGCGACACCCGCGGCATGATCCGCCAGCACCAGTTCGACAAGGTCGAGCTGGTCCAGGTGGTGCATCCGGAGCAGTCGTACGCGGCGCTGGAAGAGATGGTCGGCCAGGCCGAATTCATCCTGACCTCGCTCGGCCTGCCATACCGCGTGATGCAGCTGTGCACCGGCGACATGGGCTTCTCGGCCGCCAAGACCTACGACCTCGAGGTATGGCTGCCGGCGCAGAACACCTACCGCGAGATCTCGTCGCTGTCGAACTGCGAAGCCTTCCAGGCGCGCCGCATGCAGGCCCGCTTCCGCAATGCGGCCGGCAAGCCGGAACTGGTGCATACCCTGAACGGCTCGGGCCTGGCCGTGGGGCGCACCCTGGTGGCGGTGCTGGAGAACTACCAGCAGGCCGACGGCAGCGTCGTCATTCCTGAAGTGCTGCGTCCGTATATGGGCGGGCTGGAGCGCCTGGCGCCGGCTGCCTGAATGCTGGCGGAGGGGAATCGTGCTTGCATGCACATTTTCCCCTTCCATTTTTCTTGAATGCGTCTATAATGGCGGTCTCTTGCAGCCCACTGCAAGGATCGACCAAAGCCGGAGAGGTGGCAGAGTGGTCGAATGTACCTGACTCGAAATCAGGCGTACGGGTGACCGTACCGTGGGTTCGAATCCCACCCTCTCCGCCAAGTATCATGAAAACAGCCACCGCGAGGTGGCTTTTTTCATTTCCGAGGTTGATTCGCGCAAAGCCTTCTATTCTCAGGGAAGATTTCCTCACCCGCAAACTGACAACATATAATGTCGCTGGCGCTAGGGCGAATTGGTCGCAGGCGTAATCCTTAAGGGTCAGTGACCATGGCAAGTCCAGTTGACGAACATCGCGAGAAATGCCGTACAAATAATTCGGCGTTGAGCAAACTCTTTGACGAAACCCGTAAGCGTCTGGTTGAGACCGGGACACGAAATCGACTGGTGCACGTCAACCGCAAGAATTCGCGCTCAACGGTTGTCAACGTCGTCAACGAGCGTTCGGAGGATGTTTACGGCATCCTTGGAAATGGCAAGGCCATGCGTTTCCTTGCCATAGGCAAGGACCATGAAAGTGAAAGCGACGATATCAAGCTTGCAGATTCTATCGAGCTGACTTTTTCGGTCGATCGATATACGGATGCCCAGCTAGAGACGCGAATGGGGCCCGACAATCTGCAAAAGCGCCTCCTCAAGATCGCGCGTGAGGCCCAGACTGCAGAAGAAGAATCCGGCGTAAATATTCTGTATCTCGCAATGGGTTTCATGTCGTGGTTTGAAGCGAAGGCTTCTGCGGTTCAACGCGAAGCGCCGCTTATCTTGCTGCCCGTGCAGATTACGCGAAACCAGCGGACCTCTAGCTTCGAAATTCGCATGCGTGACGAAGATGTTGTTACCAATCTTCCGCTCCAGCAAAGGCTGAACGAGGATTTCGGCATAGTGTTGCCGGAGCTTGATATCGACGAGGAATGGAGTCCGGCCAGTTATTTTGAACAGGTCGAGGCCGCGGTTGCCTCGCAGGTGAATTGGCGTGTGGACCGCGATGGCATCCAGCTCGGGTTCTTCTCATTCTCGAAGCTGCTGATGTATCGCGACCTGGCGCCGGAGGCTTGGCCCGACGGCGCTATTGCCGGACACGCCCTGACCCGCGGCCTCCTGTACGAAGGGTTCCAGCCCGAGCCACCCATGATCGGGCCGAATGAACGTCTTGATGCCATTCTTCCGCCTGCAAACATCTTCCATGTGGTCGATGCCGACGCATCGCAGGCGATCGTTATCGAAGAGGTACGCAAGGGACGCAACCTCGTCGTGCAGGGGCCGCCCGGCACGGGAAAGTCGCAGACAATCACCAATATTATTGCTGCCGCAGTAAAGGAGGGGAAGACTGTCTTGTTCGTGGCGGAGAAGATGGCGGCGTTGTCGGTCGTCCATGATCGCTTGGTGAAGGTAGGGCTGCGCGACGTCTGCCTCGAACTGCATTCGCGCACCGCAAACAAGAAGGATGTCCTTGCCGAGCTGGCGCGGACGATCGCGCGGTCAATGACAGTTCCTTCCATTCCTGGCGGCCCGGCGGCACTGACCGAGGTGCGCGATAAGTTGAACGTGCTTGCCGAAATACTGCACCGGCCCATTGGGAATTCGGGAGAAACTCCGTATTCCGTGCTGGGTGCCCAGGCCCGCTTCATCGGCCTGTCGATCCCAGCACCAGTGCTGGCCGGCACCGTGTTGGCGTCGCTATCGCGCGAGCAGATGGATAAATTGCTGCGCGTGCTTGGCTGTTATGGCGCGCTGGTCGCCAGCGAAGGCTCGCCGGCATCGCATCCACTTGCCGGTATCCGTAATGTGACACTGCAGCCGGTCGAGCTTTCCCGTCTGTCCAGCCTGTTCACAAAGGCAGCCGAGTCGGCTGCAGCGCTTGCGGGCCTCGTGCAGGAGGTAGCGGCATTGCTTGCCATTGAATTACCGGCGACTCGCGCGACATCGCGTGACCTGCGGCACACGTTGGAATGCGTCGGGGAACTGCCGCAGCAGATGGAAGATGTCGCGTCCAAGATGATGTCGGCGACCGATCTCAGCAGCCTCGTCAGCGTGATGCGGCTCGGCGCTGTATGGCGTGAGGCCAGGGATGGCGCGAGAAGCCAGTTTATCGACGTGGCGTTCGATGCACCACCGCTTGCTTTGCGCGGCGCTCTGGCGGCAGGTACGCAGTCCTTCCTGGCCCGTTGGGGCCGGGCCTACCGCGAAGCATCACGCGATCTTGCCGGCAAGCTGCGTGGACCCTTGCCCAAGAAAGCGCAGGACCGTCTCGACCTCGTCGACGCCTTGATCGACATCGATGAAAAAAAGAAGGCCTGGACAGTGGGCGAGTCCTGCTGCGCGCAATCGCTTGGAGACAGCTGGCGCGGCGAGCAGACCGATTTTGCGCGACTGCTGCCGGTGGCGGCGTGGTGCGAGAAAGCGCGTCAGGCACCACTGGTATGTCCACCAGCCGCACTAGTCGCCCTGGGGCGCGATCCGGTGCGCGTCGCGGACCTCGTGCAAAAACTGGCGCGACTGGAACCCGTAGCCAAGCAGACGGTCGGTGAGGTGTTCGACGTACTTCAGTTCGCGCCTGCGGCGCTTGGGCACGAGGAATCGGAATATCATGCATTGACGCGTGTCGTCGATTGGGTTGAACAGGTCGCGTCATCGATGGACAGGTATCCGGGTTGGGTCGCCCTGATCCAGGCCCATGCCGATCTGGCGGCAGCGGGATTGCACGACATTGCGACCGGGATCCAGGCCGGTACGTTGCGCGCGGACGAGGCAGCGAACGAGTTGATGTTCGCCCGTGCCGAGCAGTTGTGGAATCTGGCGCGTGATGCCTCCCCAGAGCTGAAGGGGATTTCTAACCTCGATCGGCACGGGCTGGTCGCCGAGTTTGCGGCGCTCGAACGCTCGCGCCTGAAGGAAAACGTTGCTAGCATCGTTGCCGAGCATTTGGGGCAAGTACCGCAAGGAGCGATGGGCGAGATGAGGATCATCCGCGGCGAGATCGGCAAGAAGCGTGGCCATATTGCGTTGCGCAAACTGTTTTCCAGCGCGGGGAATGCGCTACAGCGTATTAAGCCCGTAATGTTGATGAGCCCCATTTCTGTTGCTCAGTTTGTCCCCCCAGGTGCGCTGAACTTCGACCTGCTGGTCATTGACGAGGCGTCGCAGGTAAGGCCCGAGGATGCCCTCGGTGCCATCGCGCGTGCGCATCAGATCGTTGTCGTGGGAGACCAGAAGCAGCTACCGCCGTCATCCTTCTTCGCCCGCCTGCTCAGCGACGACGAGGTAGAATTCGATGAAGACAGCGAAGACGACGAAGACGATTTGCTCGGCAATGCTGCGAAGGCCGGTGACATGGAAAGTATCCTCAGCCTGTGCGAGGCGCGTGGGCTGAATTCGCGCATGCTGCAGTGGCACTATCGTTCGCGCGACCCATCGCTGATCCAGGTATCCAACCGCGAGTTCTACGATGACAAGCTGATCTTGCCGCCATCGCCGCAGCAGAGAAGCGAGAATGCTGGATTGACGTTCACCCGCGTGCCCGGGGTCTATGCCAAGGGCGGGAAGCGTGACAACCGGATAGAAGGCGAGGCCATTGTCACTCGTGTGGCCGAGCATGCCCGTCTGTATCCGGATGTGTCGGTCGGCATCGTAACCTTTTCATCCGCACAGAAGAACCTGATCACCGAGCTGTTGGAGCTCCGTCGGCGAACTGATCCGGTCCTGAACGAGTTCCTGCGCGACGGCGATGCCGAATCGGTGTTTGTCAAGAATATCGAGAATGTGCAGGGCGATGAACGTGATGTCATTTTCGTGAGCGTTTGCTACGGCCCGACCACTGCTAACGGGAAGCTGACTAGTATGGCATTTGGTCCGGTAAACGGCGAAGGCGGCGAGCGCCGGCTGAATGTTCTGTTTACTCGCGCCAGGTTGAAATGCGAAGTATTCGCTTCATTCCACCCGGCCGATATCGATCCGAGCCGCAGCGCCCGCGAAGGCGTACGTATTCTCAAACACTATCTGGAGTTTGCCAACGGCGCAGCGCTCGGCGGAGTTGACGCGGTTGGCGGCGTTGCGGACTCGCCATTTGAAGATGATGTTGCAGGTGTGATCCGAGGTCTGGGCTATATGGCCGATCTGCAGATCGGCACTGCGGGCTTCCGCATCGATCTCGGTATCCGGCATCCAGACCGGCCCGGAGCTTACCTGCTTGCGGTCGAATGCGATGGCGCGACCTACCACAGCGCGCTCTGGGCGCGCGAGCGGGATCGGTTGCGTCAGGATGTACTGGAACACCTGGGATGGCGCTTCCATCGTATTTGGAGCACTGACTGGTTCTATAACCGCAAGACGGAAATCGAGCGCTTGAAATTGGCGCTCGATGCTGCACGCCAGGCCGCCGAGCATGCGATATCAATGGAAGGCGCTAACAGGCAGCGCTTCATCCCACCAGCGGATGATGTAGTCCTGCCGATGCTCGATCTTCCAGAAGTGGCACCGCGCCAGATGCCACACTACAAACGATCGTACTTTCCTATGGTGGGGAAGGAGTTGCTCGATACTCCGATCGGTATCCTGGCCAATCTGGTGACACGTATCGTCGAGGAAGAAGGTCCTATCCATGTCGACGAAGTTGCGCGGCGTTTGGCGTCTTGCTTCGGAAAGGAAAAGGCTGGAAGCAGGATTCTTGCTGCATCCAGAGAGGCGCTCGGCACGGCACAGTCGCGCGGGACCGCGCTTCTTACCGACGGCATCTTCTGGTTCACGCGCGCGCAGGTAGAGGATACGCCTGTGCGGGACCGCTCCAACGAGACCGGTGCGACTCTCAAAGCGGCCAGCTTGTCCATGCTGGAAATCGGAGCTGCACTGCGAATCGCACGCACGGACAACGCTGGCGGAGACGCATCCGAATTGATGCGTTCAGCAGCACGCCTGCTTGGCTTCAAGCGCGTCGGAGCCGAACTGCAGGAACGGCTAGCAGCTGGCCTTGAGGCGCTTGACAAGAGCACGGTTTGAGCCAATCCAATGCAGCGGACGCCATGCGCTGCTGTCGCTCGAGCTACTGCTGGTGGCGATCGCCATCCTCGACGATATGGATGGGGCGTGATCGTCGCCATCTTCTGTACGTCGAGCATCGATGGCGGTGCGCTGGGCGCCGGCGCCATCGCCCCGGCCCTGGTTGCGCTGACCCGGCTGCGCGAGATGTCGCTGCGGTATCACCTGATCAGTCTTGCCGTGCTGCGGTACGCGACTCTGCCACTGGCGAGCAGGATGCGAGCTGACCCTGGCTAGCCGGATGTGAGTGCAGGCTGCGGCGTCAACAGCAGCTGCCAATAGCCGACGTCCAGCCGGCGCCCGAACTTCAGGCCTACCTCGGCGAATTGGGCGACCTTGCAAAAGCCCAGGCGCTCGTGCAGCGCCACGCTGCGCTCGTTGGGCTGGGCGATGCCCGCGATGACCGTATGCAGTCCGCGGGTGCGCAGCTCGGCGAGCAGCCGTTCGTAGAGGCGCCGGCCGTGCCCGCGGCCCGCCAGCGCGGGATCCAGATAGACGCTGCTTTCCACCGCATGGCGATAGGCCGGCCTGGCGCGCCATTTGGTGGCGTATGCATAGCCGGCCACCACGCCGTCGACCTCCAGCACCAGCCACGGCAGGCCGCCCTTGGTGACGTCCGCGACGCGTTCGGCCATGTCGGAATCAAGCACCGGCGCCTCCTCGAACGAGATCGTGGTGGTGGCGACGTAGTGGTTGTAGATGGCGCAGATGCGCGCGGCGTCCAGGCTGGAAGCAGTGCGGATGTCGGTCATGGCTTCATGGTAGCAGCGTGGCGCGCCGGCTCACAAGCGCGCGATCTGGCGGTCGATCGCCTGGTTGGCGCGCTCGCTGCGTTCGCTGTAGCGGTCCGTCAGGTAATCGCTGCTGCCGCGCATCAGTAGCGTGATCTTGTAGAGCTCCTCCATGACGTCGACCACGCGCTCGTAGTAGGCGGACGGGCGCATGCGGTCGTCGTCGCCGAATTCCTTGTAGGCCATCGGCACCGACGACTGGTTCGGAATCGTGAACATGCGCATCCAGCGGCCCAGCAGGCGCAGGGTATTGACCACGTTGAAGGACTGCGAGCCGCCGCAGACCTGCATCACGGCCAGCGTCTTGCCCTGGCTGGGACGCACCGAGCCCTGTTCGAGCGGGATCCAGTCGATCTGGTTCTTGAATACCGCCGTCACCGCACCGTGGCGTTCGGGGCTGCACCACACCTGGCCCTCGGACCAGATGCATAGTTCACGCAGCTCGGCCACCTTCGGGTGGGTATCGGGCGCGCCGCCCACCATCGGCAACCCGGCCGGATCGAAGATCTTCACTTCGGCGCCGAAGTGGCGCAGGATGCGCGCCGCTTCTTCCGTCAGCAGGCGGCTGAACGAGCGCTCGCGCAGCGAGCCGTACAGCATCAGGATGCGCGGCGGATGGTCGACGCCGTCCGCGGGAGCGAGCCGCTTGGCGGCCGGCAGGTCGAGGCGCGCCGGATCGATATTGGGAAGGTCGGGTATCTTGTCCATGTTCGCTTTCAGTGTTCAGCCCAGGCGCAGCGCGAGCGCGCACAGCGTGAGCAGGAGGATCGGCAAGGTCAGCACCACGCCGACGCGCAGGTAATAGCCCCACGAGATGCGGATGCCCTTGCTCGACAGGACGTGCAGCCAGAGCAGGGTGGCAAGGCTGCCGATCGGGGTGATCTTGGGACCGAGGTCGCTGCCGATCGCGTTCGCATAGATCATCGCCTCGCGCACGGCGCCTCCCGTGGCGCTGGCGTCGATCGCCAGCGCGCCGACCAGCACCGTCGGCATATTGTTCATGATGGACGAGAGGGCCGCGGCGATGAAGCCGGTGCCCAGCGCCGCGCCCCAGACGCCGTAGGCGGCGCAGCGTTCGAACAGGACGGCCAGGCCGTCGGTCAGGCCGGCGTTGCGCAGGCCGTACACCACCAGGTACATCCCGAGCGAAAACACCACGACCTGCCACGGCGCGCCGCGCAGCACTTCGCGCGTCGGGATGCGGTGGCCGCGCGCGGCGACGGCGAGCAGGATGGCGGCGCCGCCGGCCGCGACGGCGCTGATCGGCACGCCGGCGTCGTCCAGCCAGAAGAAGCCGGCCAGCAGCAGCGCCAGCACCCACCAGCCGGCATGGAAGGTGGCGCGATCGACGATCGCGTCGCCCGGCGCGCGCAGCTGGGCGAGGTCGTAGTCGCGCGGGATGTCCTTGCGGAAGAACAGGTACAGGACCGCCAGTGTCGACGCCACCGAGACCAGGTTGACCGGGACCATGACCGCGGCGAAGCGCGCGAAGCCGATGCCGAAGTAGTCGGCCGAGACGATGTTGACCAGGTTCGACACCACCAGCGGCAGGCTGGCGGTGTCGGCGACGAAGCCGGCCGCCATCACGAAGGTCAGCGTCGCGCGCGGCGGGAAGCGCAGCGCGGCCAGCATGGCGATCACGATCGGCGTCAGGATCAGCGCCGCGCCGTCGTTGGCGAACAGCGCCGCCACCGCGGCGCCGAGCAGCACCAGCAGCACGAACAGGCGCCGGCCGTCGCCCTTGCCCCAGCGCGCCACGTGCAGCGCGGCCCACTCGAACGAACCGGCGCGGTCGAGCAGCAGGCTGATGACGATCACGGCGACGAAGGCGCCGGTGGCGTTCCAGACGATGTTCCACACCACGGGGACGTCGGACAGCCCGATGACGCCGGTGAGCAGGGCGGCGAGGCCGCCGGCGGCCGCGCTCCAGCCGATGCCCAGGCCGCGCGGCTGCCAGATCACCAGCGCCAGCGTGGCGACGAAGATGAGCGAGGCGGTCAGCATGCGCCGACGCGGTCCAGCGCTTCCTTCAGCGCTGCGCGCTCGCCGGCCAGCTCGGCCAGCGGCAAGGCGAACAGCGCCTGGACGCGGGCCAGCACGATCGCGTAGGTCGCTTCGAAGGCGGCCGCGATGTCCGCGGGCGTTCCCTGCACCTCGCTCGGGTCGGCCAGTCCCCAGTGCGTGCGCACGACGTCGCCCAGGTAGGCCGGGCAGGTCTCGCCGGCGGCATTGCCGCATACGGTCACCACCACGTCCGGCGTGAGCGGCAGGTCGTGCCACGACTTGCTGGCATGGCCGTCCATTGCAATGCCGTGGCGGCGCAGCAGCGCGATCGCGTCCGGATTGATCCGGCCGCTCGGATGGCTGCCTGCGCTGATGGCCTTGAAGCCCGGCGGCGCGAGATGGTTGAACACGGCTTCGCTCAGGATCGAACGGCAGGAGTTGCCAGTACAGAGGAACAGGAAGTTCATGGGTAAGAAGGTATCGGGTTAATCTCAACATTTCAATAGATATTGAGACGATGGGCCGACTATAATCGAGGCACTGAAATTCTTCAACTGGAACATCGAGGATGGAAACGAAACAGGTACTGGCGGCGCTCGCCGCCCTGGCCCAGGAGTCGCGGCTGGCGATCTTCCGCCTGCTGATCCAGGCTGGCCCATCGGGACTGCCGGCCGGGAAGATCGGCGAGGAACTGGGCATTGCCTCGTCGGCGCTGTCCTTCCACCTGAAGGAGCTAAGCCATGCCGGCCTGGTGACGGCGCGCCAGGAAGGGAGATTCGTCATCTACACAGCGCAGTTCGACACCATGAGCGAGCTGGTCGGCTTCCTCACCGAGAATTGCTGCGCCGGCGTTCCCTGCGGGATCGATGCGCCGGGCGGGGCGTGCCTGCCCGCGGCAGGCAATCGCTGAATACCTTCGCGGTTCCCGACCGCCATGGTCAACAATTGATGCATTGCAACATTCCTCTGCTAACATGTTAACCAGTAGTTGTTATCTGGTTACATCGTCAGAAGGAATCGTCATGCTGTCGCAATTGCAGGCCATGTTTCGTTACTTTAACCAGGCCGTGCCGTTCCGCCTGGTTCCCGCACTCGTCACCACCGCCGTCCTCCTCACGCTGCTCGCGCTGCCCCATCCCGAGGGACTGGATCCCGATTCCTGGGGCCTGGTCGCCATCTTCCTCACCACCATCATCGCCATCATCCTGAAGGTGATGCCGATCGGCGTCATGGCCCTGATGGCCATCGTCATCGTCTCGCTGTCGCAAGTGACTTCCGGTTCGTCCAAGGGCGCCATGGCCGACGCCCTGGGCAGCTTTTCGAGTCCGCTCATCTGGCTGATCGTGGTCGCCGTGCTGATCTCGCGCGGTCTCAAGAAGACGGGGCTGGGCGCCCGCATCGGCCTGCAGTTCATCGCGCTGCTGGGCAAGCGCACGGTCGGCATCGGCTACGGGCTGGCCGTGTGCGAACTGGTGCTGGCGCCGTTTACGCCCAGTAATACCGCGCGCGGCGGCGGCATCGTGCACCCGATCATGAAGTCGATCGCCAGCGCCTTCGACTCCGATCCGGCCAAGGGCACGCAGGGCAAGGTGGGCACCTACCTGGCGCTGGTCAACTACCACGCCAATCCGATTACCTCGGCGATGTTCCTGACCGCCACCGCGCCCAATCCGCTGGTGGTCGACTTCGTCGCCCGCGCCAGCGGCCAGGGCTTTCACTTGAGCTGGACCACCTGGGCCCTGTGCATGGTGCTGCCGGGCCTGGTCTGCCTGTTCCTGATGCCGCTCGTCGTCTACCTGCTGGCGCCGCCCGAGCTCAAGCGGACGCCGGATGCGGTGCAGTTCGCGCGCAGCGAGCTGGCGCGCATGGGGCCGTTGTCGGCCAGCGAAAAAGTCATGCTCGGCACCTTTGGGCTGCTGCTGGTGCTGTGGGCGAACGTGCCGGCCATGCTGTTCGGGCCGGCGTTTACGCTCGACCCCACCGTGGTCGCCTTCCTCGGCCTGTTCACCCTGATCATCACCGGCACCCTCGACTGGGATGATGTGCTGTCCGAGAAAAGCGCCTGGGATACCCTGATCTGGTTCGGTGCGCTGGTGATGCTGGCCGAGCAGCTCAATCAACTGGGCGTCATCGCCTGGGCCTCGGACGGCATGCGCGACGCGATCGTCGCCAGCGGCATGGGGTGGGAGGCGGCGGCGACCGTGCTGGTGCTGGCCTTCGTGTTCTCGCACTATCTGTTCGCCAGCACCACGGCCCATATCAGCGCCATGATGTTCGCTTTTCTTTCGGTCGGGGCCGCGCTGGTGCCGGGGGAATACCTGATGCTGTTCCTGCTCATGATGACCGCCGCCTCGGCCATCATGATGACCCTGACCCACTACGCCACCGGCACCTCGCCGATCATCTTCGGCAGCGGTTACGTGACGATGGGGGCGTGGTGGCGCATCGGCTTCATCATGTGCGTGTTCGAGCTGGCGGTGTTCGCCCTGGTGGGCGGCGCCTGGTGGAAGATCCTCGGTTACTGGTGACGAAGACATACCGGAGAACATATCTGGCCTGGATCAGCACTGGCACCTCGGGAATTCGGGAGCGCCAGCATCAGCCAGTTACGGAAGGATGTCGGAGCGCGAGTGTGGCAGCGAAGGCGCCACATATTGTCATGTGAAAAATCCTGATAACCCTGCTAGGTGCGGTCTTTCTTGCGTTCTATACACTAATCGGATTTCAGGGTAAACATCATGAGCGAGACAGGTGATTCACCGGCTATTCAGTTAGCGAAATTCTCCGAAATCGTTGGGCAGGATGATGCAGATGAACTCTTGCTGCAACTCACCGACGACATGCTTATCGACTTCGCCGCCAAGCTGGATCAGTCCGAAGCTGATTCGATTTGGGCAGCCGCAAGCGATTTTGGTATTCAGTTTTATTCCGGGCCAGACTGCCTGATCCATCGGTTGGCCCAACTGACAGCGTCACGGCACCCAGGCGCCTGGAAGAAATTTCATTCGGCGTTAATTCAGCTGTCTTCTGCACGCTACATCGAATGGTGCCTGGCCCGTATCGAATCCATCGATATTAGCCAGACCGGAAATGACGCAGTGATAGAGTTGCTGGACGAGGTGCTTCCATTGCTGGTCGCCACCGCAGCTCACGATGAAGCATGCAAGTTGGTGAACGCGGTGCTGGACCTCAAATGTATCGACACCAAGTTCAAGTTTCTGAACCTGATCGCAGGAATAACGCTGGCCGATGGCCGTACCAACCCGATCGTCGCTTTCGCACGCGATGGCGATCCCCGGCTCGCGCATGCGATTGCATATTTGTGGGAGAGCAGCTTTAACAGGACAGGAACGAAAACCTCTGGTCTGTGGACTGATAATATCGATTGGGGCTATCTGCGTGTGCTCCCGCCAGCCATCAAGCTGGTCGGTTCGCATTGTCCAGGCATGACCATGCTCGGGGCAGGCTATTCAGCAGGTATCCGCGCTTCCACGATTGGAGATGTTCAGGATGTATTGGACCGTTTGCATGGTGGAAGCCGGCATCCCGAATTCGCACCAATGGGGACACTGTGGTATTTCCTGAAACAACTGAGTGTACTGCGCGGGAGCGACAATGATACTGAACGCAGCGGTGTGCGTGCAGGGCTTTTAGCGCTGGTAAAGCGTGACCCGGAATTGTGGGTAAAAGCATTACGGTGGATATTGCTGCACGCAGAAGCGATCAAACAGGACGTGACCCTCATTAGCTGCGAACTCGCCCAGACCAACGAAGAAGTCAGGAATGGGTTACAGGTGTTGCAGGCAGATCCTGCCGTGTCAACGCTTGCCATGGGAATCCGTGCACTGGCCGAAGGCATCGTGGATCCGGCGGACAAGCATTCATTGGCATTGGCCGATTCACTGGCGCATTACTTCGACGGGACGCCGAAGTTTCCTTCGCCTTTGGCACTACGGTCTTCGACCTGGGTAGGCTCTGATCGGCTGGAAAAATATTTGCGCGACGGGGTGGCGCGGGCCTGTCACAAGTTTGCTGTCGATGTTCCCAATCAGTGGAAGAGCCAGGAAGAGGCGCTCACCGCTACTCTGATGACTTTACTTGTCGAACAATTCGGCGAGAGCCGGAAGCTGTCAACCTATGCTCGTTCTGAGGCTTTTGGCATTCCTACCTTGAGATTGTCGCAGCGTGAGATATCCAAATCCGCGGAAGAGCCGACGTATGGTTGTGATCTCGCCTTCGTGGTAAGGGCTAGAGCGCAGGGAATCTACGCGCTTGACTGGGCCGGGCTCGTACAGGTGAAAAAGACATTGGCAGGTAATGAGAATGCCGCGATCGCAGATAGCTGGAAAATCGAAATCGCCCAGTTGAAGACATTGATTGGAAAGTGCGCTAGTGCGGTGTATTTTCTCATCTGCGGACACGGTGAAGTGCTTGTCGTGCCGGCACGCCATCTACTGGGTTACGTAGCCGGAAGTTCGAAGAAAGGAGCCAAATCGCGCACGGTGGGGTACAACGAAATTCGGTCGGCAGCCATCCCGCTTGATCAATACCTGGTCGATCTGTTGATAGGGCAGTGGACCGGCAATGCGTCCGATGCGATCATGGAGTTTATTGACGGCAATTCAGGACTGCGACCGAAGCATGTGGTGCAGGTCGAGATCCATTTTTCGCCCCGCCAGTGACGTTCAGGAGCCCTTGTCCTAAACAGGCTTTGGGGGGCCTTGTTTGACCAGCGCCAGCACCTCGCGAAAGCGCGGGTGGCGGCAATCGTGCAGCCACTCGAACAGCACCATCTCGTGCGTCACGATCGTCGCGCCGGCATGCCGCAGGCGGCGCATGGCGGCGGCGTGGTCGGACGGCCGGCGCGAGCCGCTCGCGTTCTCCACCACATATACATCGCGGCCGGCGCGCAGCAGGCCGAGCGCCGTCTGCAGCAGGCAGACGTGGGCTTCGCAACCGGCGAGCACCACTTGCCGGCGCCCAGGGCCCTGCGCGTCGAGCGCCGCCAGCAGGCCATCCTCGCAGGCATCGAAATGCGTCTTCGGCACCGTCTGCACGCACAAGCGCGCCAGCGCCTCGGCGTTCGAGCCGAGACGTTCGGGGTTCTGCTCGGTCCCCAGCACCGGCACCTCCAGCAGCGCGGCCGCGCGCGCCAACAGCAGCGCCCTGGCGACGACATCGTCCGCGCCATGGATCGCCGGCATCATCCGCGCCTGATAGTCGACCAGCACCACACTGCTCGCCCGCGCATCGATTGCATTCATGCTCGTCCTCGTCGATTTTCTTAAACCAGATCAAGTCATGCTGCGCCGCAGCATAAAACTGTTGCTTTGCTATCATCCAATGCTACCATCTACCGGTCATGCAATGAGGAGGAGGCCATGGAGCCGGTGAACACCACGCATCCCTATTATGACCACCTGATCGCCGCCGCGCGCGAGCAGGGGCCAGTCACGGTGGCGGTGGCCCATGCCTGCGACCGCTACGCGATCGAGGCGGCGCTCGACGCCGCCCGCATCGGCCTGATCGCGCCGCTGCTGGTCGGACCCGTGGCGCGCATCCACGGCGCGGCCGACGCGGCCGGCCTCGATATCGGCGCGCTGGCCCTGGTCGACACGGAGCACAGCCATGCCTCGGCCGCACGCGCGGTGGAGCTGGTGCGCGAGGGCAGGGCGGCGGCCCTGATGAAAGGCAGCCTGCACACCGACGAGTTGATGGGCGCCGTGGTGTCCGGCGCCACCGGCCTGCGCACGGCGCGGCGCCTCTCCCACTGCTTCGTGATGGACGTGCCGGGCCGCAGCGAACCCCTGATCATCACCGACGCCGCCATCAACATCATTCCCGACCTGGCGGCCAAGCGCGACATCGTGCAGAACGCGATCGACCTGGCCCGGGTGCTCGGCTTCGAGGGCGTGCGGGTGGCGATCCTGGCGGCGGTGGAAACCGTGAGCGACAAGATGCCGTCGACGATCGACGCCGCGGCCCTGTGCAAGATGGCCGACCGCGGCCAGATCACGGGCGGCATCCTGGACGGCCCGCTGGCGATGGACAATGCGATCGACCTGCAGGCCGCCGCCGTCAAGGGCCTGGTGTCGCCGGTCGCGGGCCGCGCCAACGTGCTGGTGGCGCCGGACCTCGAAGCCGGCAATATGCTGGCCAAGAGCCTGAGCTTCATGGCCGGCGCGGCGGCGGCCGGCATCGTGCTCGGCGCGCGCGTGCCGCTGATCCTGACCAGCCGCGCCGACACGGTCGCGGCGCGCCTGGCCTCGTGCGCGGTGGCGGTGCTGCTGGCGCGCCACCAGTTGGCCAGCGCCCGGCTGGCGGGGCGTTGAGATGCAGCCGCACGCCACGGACTGCGTCGCCGTCATCAATGCCGGCTCGTCCAGCATCAAGTTCTCGGTGCACCGCCTGCCCGACCTGGCGCTGGCATTCAAGGGCCGGATCGAGAACCTGTACCGCGGCGCGACGCGCTTTATCGCGCAGGACGCCGACGCGGCCACGGTCGGCGAACGGAGCTGGCCCGACGCGCTCGACCACCACGCCGGCATGGCCTTCCTGATCGACTTCGCCGAGCGTGAACTCGCTGGCTACCGGGTGCGCGCGGTGGGCCACCGCATCGTGCACGGCGGCGTCGACTACAGCGGTCCGCAACGCCTGATCGAGCCCGTGCTCGAACGCCTGGAGCGGCTGGTGCCGCTCGCGCCGCTGCACCTGCCGCACAACCTGGCGCCGGTGCGCGCCCTGATGGCGCTGGCGCCCGGGCTGCCGCAGGTCGGCTGCTTCGACACCGCCTTCCATACGGCGCAGCCGGCGTTGGCCCAGGCCTTCGCGCTGCCGCCGGCGATCACCGACCTCGGCATCCGCCGCTACGGTTTCCACGGCCTGTCCTACGAATACATCGCGGCCACCTTGCCGCAGCATGAGCCGGCGCTGGCCGGCGCGCGGGTGGTCGCGGCCCACCTCGGCAACGGCGCCAGCATGTGCGCCATGCGCGGCGGGCGCAGCGTGGCCAGCACCATGGGCTTCACCGCCGTCGACGGCCTGCCGATGGGCACGCGCTGCGGCGCGCTCGATCCGGGCGTGGTGATCTACCTGATCGAGGAACTGGGCATGGAAGTGTCGAGCGTGCAGCGCCTGATGTACCAGGAGTCGGGGCTGCTGGGCGTCTCGGGCCTGTCGTCCGACATGCGCACGCTGGAGGCCAGCAGCGATCCGCGCGCGCAGCTGGCGATCGACTTGCTGGTCTACCGGATCGGCCGCGAGCTCGGTTCGCTGGCGGCCTCGCTGGGCGGCCTGGATGCGCTGGTGTTCTCGGGCGGGATCGGCGAGAACAGCGCGCGCCTGCGCGCCGCCGTCTGCCGCGACGCCGCCTGGCTCGGCGCCGAGCTCGATCCAGGCCTGAACGCCGCGCCGCCGCCCGGCGTCGCCCGCATCAGCGCGCCCGCCAGCCGGATGTCGATATGGCTGGTGCCGGCCAACGAAGAACTCATGATCGCCCGCCATACCCGCGATCTGCTGGAGGCAGCATGAACCATCATCCCATCCTGGAAGGCAAGCGCGCGCTGGTGGTCGGCGTCGCCAACGAGCACTCGATCGCCTGGGGCTGCGCCAAGGCCTTTCATGCGCTCGGCGCCGAGCTGGTGCTGACCTACCTGAACGACAAGGCGCGCCCGCACGTCGAACCGCTGGCCGCGCAACTCGGGGCGCGTTTGCTGCCGCTCGACGTGCGCGAACCGGGACAGCTGGAGGCGCTGTTCGCCGAACTGCAGCAATCCGGCCGCCTCGACATCCTGGTGCATTCGATCGCCTTCGCGCCGAAGGCCGACCTGCAGGGCGGCCTGCTCGACTGCTCGCTGGACGGCTTCCTGCAGGCGATGGACGTGTCGTGCCATTCCTTCGTGCGCATGGCGAAGCTGGCCGCGCCGCTCATGACGCAGGGCGGCAGCATGTTCGCGATGAGCTACCACGGCGCCGACAAGGTGGTGCCCAACTATAACGTGATGGGGCCGGTGAAGGCGGCGCTGGAATCGTGCTGCCGCTACCTGGCCTACGAACTCGGGCCGCGCGACATCCGCGTGCATGCCATCTCGCCCGGGCCGCTCAAGACGCGCGCCGCCTCGGGGCTGAAGGATTTCGACCTGCTGCTGAGCGATGCGGTGGCGCGCTCGCCGCTGGGGGAGCTGGTCGACATCGACGACGTCGGCCAGGTGTGCGCCTATCTCGCCTCGGACTTCGCGCGCCGCCTGACGGGCAGCACCGTCTACGTCGACGGTGGCCTGAACATCATCGCCTGAACCCTGGAGCAACCATGAAAGTCATCCTGTCCGGCCTGCACGGCGACGCCTGCGAGAGCGCCATCGTCGAGAGCTTCGCGCCGTTCTTCCACATCCGCCGCGTCGAGATGATCCGCGAAGGCTCGCCCGACAGCCCGTGGGCCGTGCTGCACATCGCCGATTCCTACGAGCGCGCCTGGGAGGCGTGCAATACGCTGCGCGGCGTCTTCCACCGCGGCAAACGCCTGCACATGTACATTCCGCTGCACCAGAGCGACATCTACCACGAGTTCGAGCCGCACCAGCGGGTCGACATCCGCTAGTTCCCCAGCTGCGCGCCTGCCTGTCGTGCCGACACTTCGAGGCCAACAAATATCCGCGCGCCGAGGTGCCGCACCATTGCGAGCTGGTCGGTGCGCCGCTGCCGATCTCCTTCCTGCGCATCGATTGCGCGGAGCATGAGCCGACCGACCCTGTCACGCAGCAGCGCAACTGGGCCATCTTCGCCTGAACGGCGCCCATATGGAGCCATTCCAGGCGCGCCCGGTCGAGGCGCTGGCGCACGACCTCCGAGCGACGCTTGGCGAGCGGGCAGATCGAGAACTGATGCCTGCGGCTGAACGGTCCGCCGGCATGAAAATTTACCTGGCGCGCATGCCTTGCAACTTTCGCCAGGCGTCCGCTATAATGCGGCCTCGCTTACGCGACCACGCAGCACCGATTCAGGAGAGGTGGCAGAGTGGTCGAATGTACCTGACTCGAAATCAGGCGTACGGGTGACCGTACCGTGGGTTCGAATCCCACCCTCTCCGCCAAGTAGCATGAAAACAGCCACCGCAAGGTGGCTTTTTTCATTCCGGGGCGTCACAGAGGAGTAGGGCGCCTGCGCGCCCTACGGGTGTCCCCAAGGGGGGAGATTCGAAGGGCATCGCGTACTCGCGATGCCGCGGCCTGCAGGATGTAGGCGAATCCCACCCTCTCCGCCAAGTAGCATGAAAAAAGCCACCGCAAGGTGGCTTTTTTCATTCCGGAACGTCACAGAGGAGTAGGGCGCCTGCGCGCCCTACGTGTGTCCCCAAGGGGGGAGATTCGAAGGGCATCGCGTATTCGCGATGCCGCGGCCTGCAGGATGTAGGCGAATCCCACCCTCTCCGCCAAGTAGCATGAAAACAGCCACCGCAAGGTGGCTTTTCCTTTTCTGGCCCGCGCATGCGTCGCGCATCGATGGTGTCGAACCACGGGAAGTTATAGACAATCTAATCTAGATCATTTAGTCTACGTCGGAAAGATAAGCGAGGTATCTGTAATGAGATGTCGGAGCGCCGTTTTTTTCCTGGGTATTCTGTCGGCGTTTGAAGCACATGCGGGACAAGGCGATTCGCCGACCAGTCAGGTGGCAACGGTTGCGGTTCGTGGCAGTGCCGATTCGGAGCGTCGCAACGAAACGACGACGCGCATCGTCGTGGACCGCGATGACCTGCTCAAATATGGGGATCGCACCGTGCTCGATGTGTTGAAGCGCCAGCCTGGCGTGACGGTCGTGAACAACGAGATACGGATGCGTGGACTGGGCAGCGGCTATACCCAGGTGCTGATCAACGGCGATCGGCCTCCCACCGGATTTTCATTGGACAGCCTGGCGCCGGGGTCGATTGCCAGGATCGAGATCATGCGCGCGGCAACGGCGGAATTCAGCACGCAGGCCATCGCGAGGACGATCAACGTGATCCTCAGGAGGGATGCCTCGAAAGCCAGCCGCGAGCTCATCGCCGGTTTCGGCGGCGCGGCCAGTGCCCGGTATCCCGGCTTGACCCTGAATGCGTCCGACAAGCTGGAAGAGTATGCGTACAGCGTCGGGGCCGGCATCAACCACAGCGATGTAGGCCAGGGCATGCATGAACGGGTCCGCGAGCGTCACCACGGCGCGGACGCCGACCAGGTGCGCGCCACGGTTAGCCGCAACGATAACCGCTTTACCGGCCTGAACGCGAATGCACGCATCCAGTGGGACTCCGAGCGCGGCGACAAGTTGGCATGGCAAACGTTCGTCAACGCTTCGCGCTCCGCCGGCACGAGCCACCAGACGACGGTCGTCGAATCGGGTCCGCTTTATCCCTATCCTTTATTGCTGCTGGACTATGATGGAAAGAATGCCAGTATCCGGTCCGACCTGAACTGGGCCAGGGATCTGGGCGAGCGGGGCAAGCTCGACAGCAAGCTGGGGCTGTATCGCTCCCGTACGGAGCGCGGGATGTTCCGGCTGGGGCTGACCGACAGCGCGCTGAGCGCGCTGGACCGGCGTTACGATACCGACGTCGCGGACCAGGGCGGCACATGGACGGGAAAGGTGTCGGCGGACTGGGCTGACAAGCACGCGATCGCCTTCGGCTGGGACGCGGGGTACAGCCGGTACCAGGAACACGAAGTCCAGCGCGAAGCCCTCGCGTCGACCGCGTCTTCCCCGGTCAATTTTGACAATACCTATCACGCCAGGATTTCCCGGCTGGCCTTGTACGTGCAGGACGAGTGGGATGTCGCTCCCGGTTGGTCGATTTACCTGGGCATGCGCTGGGAAGCGCTGGAAACCCGGACCGGTGGCGACGCCGAAGGCGTCGAGCGCCGTTCCAGCGTGTTCAGTCCATTGGTCCAGACCGTATGGAAGATCCCGGGCAGTCACAACGATCAGATCCGGCTTGCGCTGACGCGGACCTATAAGGCCCCGGAACTGCGGCAGCTGATCCCACGCCATTTTTATACCTCGTACAATTCCGCCGTGTCGCCGGACCAGACCGGCAATCCGCAGCTGGAACCGGAACTCGCCACCGGCGTCGATGCGGCCTTCGAGCATTACTGGACGAACAAGGCGATGGCATCGGTGAGCGCCGGCCTGCGCAAGGTAACAGGCTTGATCAGGAATGCGATCAGGTATGACGGCGAGCGCTGGCTCGCATATCCGGAGAATTCCGGCGAGGCCACGGTGCGCACGCTGGAGCTCGAAGCCAAAGTGCCGCTCACCGCGCTGTTCGCCGCGGCGCCGCCAATCGACCTGCGCGCCAATATCGCACGCAACTGGTCACGGGTCGATGCCGTGCCAGGGCCGGACAACCGCCTCGACCGCCAACCGAGATGGTCCGCCAATCTCGGCGCCGACTACAAACGCGACGCCATCACCGTCGGCGCAAGCTTGTCGATGGTCGCGGGCGGCTGGACCCGGCTGTCGCACGAAGAATCCAGCTTCGTCTCGCAACGACGCGATCTGCAAGCGTATGCCTTGTACCAGCTCGACGCCGGACGCCAGGTGCGATTCTCGCTCTTCAATGTTCTCAGGAACGATAGCGAGCGCGCCGACGCCTATGCCGACCCTGGACGCGCGCTCGAAAGCCGGATCTTCGTCGAAGGCTATCTCGGCTGGCGTGTGCAGTATGAGCAGAAATTCTGAACCAGATTCCTCCCGATACCTGAATCATCGGTCCAGCATCCCGCGCCGCTCAGCGCTTGACCGCGTGCAGCCACACCGCCGCGATCCGTTCCACGTCCTCGTAGCCCGGTTCGCCCAGCTGGCCGCCGAAGATGTCCGGATCGAGTTCCTCGTAGGTCCAGGTGTCGCATTGCGCTTCCAGGGTCGGGCGCAGGCTTTCCAGGAAGTGGTCGCGCTGGCCGCACAGGGCCACGCCGGTGTAGAGCATCAGGCTGCCGCCGCGGCGCAGGCGTCCGAGGCCCTGTTCGGCGATGCGGCGCGACAGTTCGGCGCCGAGTTCGCCGCCGCCATGGCGGTAGCGGCGCGCATCCGGATCGACCACGAAGGGCGGGTTCGACACCACCAGGTCGAAGTCGCCCTGCAGGCCGTCGAACAGGTCGCACTGGGCCAGCGCCAGGTTGGACGCTCCGTTCAGGCGGGCGTTGACCATCGCCAGCTCGAGCGCCTTCGGGTTGATGTCGGCGCCGATCACTTCGGCGTGCGGGAATGTGCGGGCGATGGTGAGCGCGCCGGCGCCGCCGCCGCAGCCGATGTCCACTGCGCGCTCCGGCCCGGCGCCGACGAAGGCGAAGCCGCGCCGCATGGCGTTCACGAAGCGGTAGGTGTCGGGGCCGAAGAACACGGCGTCGTCGTCGCGCGTCGGCCACGCCGAGTGGAACAGCAGCATGTCGTCCAGGGTCGACGCCCGGACCAGCGAACGCAACCCATCCCCTGTTTCTTCCAGCACGCCGGCATCCACCATCAACTGCAGCACGCTGGCCGGCAGCAGCTCACGGCCGAACGGCCGGCTCCAGCCGAACACGCCGCGCAGGTCGTGCGCGCGTTCGTTGCCGGGCCGGTTGTTGATGCGGCGATGGGTCGAGGGCGTGACCGTCATGAAGCGGTAACCGGCCTGGCGCAGGGCCGTGCCGAGGGCGAGGAGGGCGTTGGCGTTGGATGGGTTCATTGCGCCAGCGTGGCACAGGCGGGGCGGCCGCTCCGTGCGCGCACGCACGTAGCATGTGTTCGTGCGCGGGCCGGATTTGGTGCATTATGTGATCAACCGGGGCAGCCAAAAAAATCGACCGGAAAATCGAGAGCGAGAGAGAAATCATGACGCGCATGGAACTGGACGAAGTGCCGCGCAGCCGCATGGCGCGCGAGATCGCACGCGAGCGCCGCGAGCGCGCGCTGCACGACGAATTGCGCGCCGGCCTGGGCGCGCTGGACGACCTGCGCGGCAAGGACGCGCGCGAACGCGCCGACACCTGCAATCTCAGGCGCGGCGGTAACTGAAAACGAAAACTGAACACAAGGAGAACAGATGCGTTGGGAAGGCGACCGTGAAAGCGACAATGTAGAAGACCGGCGTGGCGATGGCGGCGGCGGGGGTGGCGGTTTCGGCTTCGGAGGCCGCTCGATCGGCATCGGCACCATCGTCGTCGCCGTGGTCGCCTCCTATTTCCTGGGTGTCTCGCCGGCCACCATCCTTGGACTGCTGTCGGGCGGTGCGCCGCCGCAGCAGCAGGCGCAGGTGGAGCAGCCGCGCGCCGAGCGTGCCGACGATCGCGAGACACGCTTCGTGCGCACCACGCTGGCCTATACCGAGGATGCCTGGGCCCAGCTGTTCAGCGAACAGGGCGCGCAGTACACGCCGGCCCGACTGGTGCTGTTCGAAGGCCGCACCAGCACCGCCTGCGGCACCGGCGAAAGCGCGACCGGCCCATTCTATTGCCCGGCCGATGGCAGGGTGTATATCGACCTGGGCTTCTTCCGCACCATGCAGCAACGCTTCAACGTCGAGGGCGAATTCGCCCAGGCTTATGTGATCGCGCACGAAGTCGGCCACCACGTGCAGAACCTGCTGGGCATTTCCAATAAGGTGCATGCGGCCCAGCAGCGGGCCAGCGAAACCCAGGGCAATGCCCTGTCGGTGCGCCTGGAATTGCAGGCCGACTGCTTCGCCGGCGTGTGGGCCAACCGCACCAACCAGCGCGAGAAAATCCTGGAGCAGGGCGACGTCGAGACGGCCCTGAACGCGGCCAGCGCCATCGGCGACGACGCCTTGCAGAAGCAGGCGCGTGGCGTCGTGGTGCCCGATTCGTTTACCCACGGCAGCTCGGCCCAGCGGGTGCGCTGGTTCCAGCGTGGCCTGGAAAGCGGGCAGGTGGCGTCCTGCAATACATTTGATGCCAAAAGTCTATAATTGGCATCGATTTGTTGCCAATTTTAAATAATTCACTGATTTTATTCGATAAAATTACGTAAAATTTGCGTTCGTTTCCGTGCGCCTATCGCAATTCGTGACGTTTTGACATAAGTTTGTGTCACATCAACTCGTATCCATACGAGCCGCGACCAACCGAATTGTGAAGGAGTACTCATGCTGGCAATGAACTACCGCGGGCCATACCGGGTCCGCGCCGATCACAAGCCCGATCCCGTCATCGAGCATCCCGGCGACGCCATCGTGCGCGTCACCCGGGCCTGCATCTGCGGCTCGGACCTGCACCTGTACCACGGCCTGGTGCCCGACACCCGCGTCGGCCACACCTTCGGCCATGAGTTCATCGGCGTGGTCGAAGAGGTCGGGTCGAGCGTGCAGCACCTGAAGGTCGGCGACAAGGTCCTGGTGCCGTTCAACCTGTTTTGTGGCTCCTGCTTCTTTTGCCAGCACGAGTTGTTCGGCAATTGCCACAACACGAATGCGCAAGCCACGGCGGTGGGCGGCATCTATGGCTACTCGCACACGGCGGGCGGCTACGACGGCGGCCAGGCCGAATACGTGCGGGTGCCGATGGCCGACGTCGGCCCGATGGTGATTCCCGACGATATCCATGACGACGACGCCGTCCTCATGACCGACGCGCTGCCCACCGGCTACCAGGCGGCCGAGATGGGCGACATCAAGGAGGGCGACACCGTGGTCGTGTTCGGCGCCGGACCGGTCGGCATCTTCGCCGCCAAGTCGGCCTGGCTGATGGGGGCGGGACGGGTGATCGTGGTCGACCACGTGGAGTACCGTCTCGAATTCGTCAAGCGCTACGCCCAGTGCGAGGTCGTGAACTTCAGGGAAGTGAAGGACATGGCGCTGCACATCAAGAAGATGACCGACTGGATGGGCGCCGACGTCTGCATCGACGCGGTCGGCTGCGAAGCGGCCGGCAACACCATGCAGACCATCACCGGCGTCTACACGATGATGCAGGCCGGCGCCGCCACCGTGCTGCACTGGTGCATCAACTCGGTGCGCAAGGGCGGCAACGTCTCGATCGTCGGCGTGTATGGCCCGACCTTCAACGCGGTCCCGATCGGCAATGCGCTGAACAAGGGCTTGACCCTGCGCATGAACCAGGCCAGCGTGCGGCGCCACCTGCCGCGCCTGATCGAGCACATCCGCGCCGGCCGCATCGATCCGAAACAGATCATCACCCACCGGATTCCGCTGGAAGAAGTATCGGATGCCTATCACATCTTCTCGAGCAAGCTGGACGAGTGCATCAAGACTGTCCTGATCCCGCCGCGCGCCAACGAAGTGCGCGCCGTCAAGGCCAGCGCCGGCCATTGAGCGCGGCAATCGATCATAGGAGAAACCATGGAAACACGACACGATATCGTTGCCGCCAACGACCAGCACGACGGCCACCACGCCCCGGGCGAACATGACGGCGAAGGCCATGTGGGCCACGTGCACGGCGCCATCGCGCCGCGCCGTCCCACCCGCGAGCAACTGCAGCACATCCAGGGCTGGGGCGCCGACCTCGACCGCAAGAACCGGCCCGCCGTGCCGATGGAGCGCACCCCGCCGCGCTTCATCCACATCCCCGACGGCGATCCGGTGCCGCAGGAGCAGCATGTGGAGGTGCTGGTCTCGACCGAGCGTCCCGGCCGTACGCCGCTGTTCGGCTCGGCGCAACCGCCATCCGGCCTGTCGGGCGCGATCCGGCGCCTGGCCTTCAAGAGCACCGAGAACGACCTGCGCCACTGGCTGTTGCTGCTGCTGGCCGACCGCGTCAACGTGGTCGAGGGCATCGGCGACGACCTGGCCAAGGGCAAGGTGCCGAACATCCTGGCCGAGATGGGCATCAAGTCCGAGCTCAAGCACAATCCGGCCGGGCTGGTGAAGAAAGTGGCGATCGGCGCGGCCGTGATCGGCGCCGCCTGCTACCTGATGAAACGGCGCGACGGTCGCTATCGCTGACCCGGCCTGTCTGGCCGCACGCCATGACCGCGTTGTCAACATTGACAACGCGGTCATTGTTTTTGAGCAAACCAACCTTTACGAGCTCGTCCATCATGGTCGATGACCGGCGCCCCCCGGCCCGGCATACCGGATGGAGACGAGATGATCCCGCAACCGCTTCTCAAGGCAGCCCTGCTGGCGGCTGCCGTCCTGTTCGCGCCCGCGTTTGTGCCCGCGTTCGTGCCCGCTGCCCTGGCCGCGCCGATGATGGGGCCGCCGCTCAAGCTGGACAGCAAGGCCCAGGCCCAGGTCGTCAACCAGCTGGCGGCGCGCCGCCCGGCGGTCGGCCTCGACGCCGACCACGGCTACAAGGTGATGGCCCAGCACCCGGGCGTGCAGGGCACCCATGTGGTGCGCGCCGCCCACCTGTACAAGGGTCTCAGGATTTTCGGCTCGGAATCCGTGGTGGTGCTCGACGCGCGCCGCCAGATCGTGTCCGAGAGCGCCTCGCCACGGCGCCTGCACCTTGGCCGCGGCGCCGCCAACCGCATGCAGGGCGCCACCGGCGGCTTCAATATCAAGCCCACCATCAACCGCAAGGCCGCGATCGCCGTCGCGCTGCGCGACATGCCGGACGGCGTCGTCAACGTGGTGGCGCCGACCGCCGAACTGCTGATCTATCCGATGATGCGCGACGAACGCGCGCCCGGCGCCGAGGGCAAGCTCGAGTCCGAGCTGAACGCGGTCGACCTGGTCGAGACGGTCGATCGCTACGAGCTGGCCTGGCTGGTGCGGCTGCGCATGCGCAGCGGTGAACAACCCTTGTACTACGACGTGGTCGTGAACGCCCGCGACGGCGAGATCATCGACCGCTGGAACATGCTGCAGACCGTCGAGGGCATCGGCAACAGCCAGTACAACGGCCAGGTCCCGCTCAGCACCACCTTCGCCAACAACGTCTACCAGATGCTCGACCCCGAACGCGGCAAGGGCGGGTCGTTCGGCGCGATGGCGATCACCAACGCCAACCACGGCACCTCGAGCGGCCGGGTGTATACCAACACCGTCAACACCTGGGGCGACGGCAAGCAGTTCGTCGAGGGCGGCAGCACCACGGGACCGAACGGCCAGACCGCCGCCGTCAACGCCATGTGGGGCCTGAAGAACACCTATGACATGCACAAGAACGTGCTGGGCTGGCTGGCGCTGGACGGCCAGGACACGGCCACCCACATCGCGGTGCACGTCAACCGCGGCTACGACAACGCCTATTACAGCGATACCTGCCGCTGCATGTTCATCGGCGACGGCACGTTCTTCACGAACCTGGGGTCGATCGACGTGGTCGGCCATGAGATGGGCCACGGCATCACGGCCGCCACCTCGAACCTGGTGTACTCGGGCGAGCCGGGTGGCCTGAACGAATCGAGTTCGGACATCGCGGGCGAGGTGGTCGAAGCCTATGCGCGCGGCGGCGGCGCCGGCGACGTGATCCCCGACACCGGCAATGACTGGATGCTGGGCAGCGAGATCAGCCGCACCGGCACGCCACTGCGCTGGATGATCAAGCCGAGCAAGGACGGCAATAGTCACGACGCCTGGAGCACGGGCCTGCGCCGGCTGGACGTCCATTACAGCAGCGGCCCGAACAACCGCATGTTCTATTTCCTGGCGAAGGGTTCGAGCGCGGACAACGCTAACGATGCCTGGAGCCGCTTCCTGGTCAAGCAGCCGCTGGCGATGACGGGCATCGGCATCGACAAGGCCTTCCGTATCTGGTTCCGCGCCAACACGACCAAGTTCACGTCCAGCACCAACTACGCCGACGCGCGCGTCAAGATGATCGAGGCGGCCGGCGAGCTGTATGGCGCAGGCGGACGCGAGGCGATCGCGGTGCAGCGCGCCTACGCCGCGATCAATGTGGGGGCGGACGTCGACGAGCCGGTGCCCGAGCCGTCGAGAGCCCCGGCTACTGGTCGGACATTAGTGGAAACGGATTGAGCGGCGTGCCTTTCCACCACTGCTTCTCGGGCGTCAGCGCGACGACGGCGAAGTGCAGGTGCGGCGCGGCTGGATCGGCATTGCCGGTCGCGCCGACATAGCCCACGATGTCGCCGCGCTTGACGTCCATGCCTTCCTTGATATTGTCGGCGTAGCGGTCGAGGTGGGCATAGTAATAGGCATACTGCTCGCTCGGATCGAACTGGTAGACCGTCAGGCCGCCCGGTTTGCTCTGGAACAGCTTGACCACCTTGCCGTCGGCCGCCGCGCGCACCGGCGTGCCGGTCGGCGCCATGATGTCGAGCGCTTCGTGCTGGCGCTGCTCGCCACGCGGCTGGTAATACGTGTCGGTCAGCTGGTTCGACGCGATGCCCTGGACCGGCACCAGCAGCTTGCCGGGAACGGTGGCCGGGGCCATGGGCGCGGCGCCGTCGGCGTGTTCCGGACGCAGCGGCAGGTCGGCGTCAAGCAGGTTCGGTTCGACCACCGGCGCGGGCGGCAGCTGGCCCTCGATCTGCGCCGCGGGCACGCCGCCCGGGTTCGAGCTCGGGGGCGCGGTGGCGACGACCTCCGGCGCCGGCGAGCCCGAATCGTCGCTCAGCAGCACGAACAACACCCCGGCGCCCAACAGCGCGCCAACGATCAGGGTCATCAGCCATTTCATCGCGTTCTCCGTCCGGCGCCTCCCGCGCCGCTGGTTTGTTGATATGAAGATTATTTGACGAGCTCGACGTCGGTGTCTTCGCCGACGACGGCGCCCACTTCCGCGGCGCTCCAGTTGGTCAGGCGGATGCAGCCATGCGACTCGGTCTTGCCCACGTGGCCGGGCACCGGGGTGCCGTGGATGCCGTAGTGCGGCTTGGACAGGTCGATCCACATCACGCCGACCGGGTTGTTCGGGCCAGGCTTGATCTGGGTCTTGCTGTCGCCGGGCTTGGCGTCCCAGAACAGTTTCGGGTTGTAGTTGTAGACCGGATTGGCATGCACGCCATTGATCTTCCAATTGCCGATCGGCAGTGGATCGCGCTTGCTGCCGGTCGACACCGGATACTGGGCCAGCAACTGGCCGCCGGCGTCATACAACTGCAGGGTCTTGGTCGAATCGCGCACCACGACCTTCGCTGCCGGCGCCAGCGGCTGCTTGCCGCTCACATGCGGCACCATGATGCGTTCGCCTGCCTGCGCCAGGGACTTGCCCGGGTTCAGGCGCTGCAGCAGGGCCGGGCTCGCATGGAATTTTTCTCCCAGCCCTTCGAGCGCCGTGGCGTAGCCGAGCGCCGGCAGCTTGGCCTTGCCCATCATGGTGTCCGGGATCGGCTGGAAGGGGCCGGCGACGTCTTCCGCGGCGATCGTGTATTCGGCCAGGGTCGGGCTGGCGTCGGCGTTCAGTGCGTTCCAGGTGGCTTCGTCGAGCTTGCCCGTGACCGGGAGATTGCGCTGGGCCTGGAAGGTGTTCAGGGCCTGGCGCATGTTCGAGCCATAGGCGCCGTCGATCTCGCCCGGCGACAGGTACTGGCGCTCGAGCAGCACCTGGGCCCGCAGCAGGCGTTCGAACTCGGCCTGTTCGGCGATGGCGGGATCCTGGACCGCGCCGGCCGGCGCAGGCGCGGCCTGCATGGGCGTGCCCGGTGCGGCTTGCTGCTGCAGCGGCTGCTGGACAGGAGCTGGCTGGCCAACCGGCTGCTGCGCGAAGGCATGAGGGAAGACGCCTCCAAGGGCGGCGATCAGGGTCAGTGCGGTGGCTTTCTTCATACGGTCTCCTGCAATATGCTTCTGGAAACCTTAGCGTAATGACATGAATCAAGCGGGTCTGTGCGTGAACGAACTCTTCAATCTTGTCCAGTTTGTTCCACCAGGCGCTACAATCCATGCACCATGCCGACCCGTCATACCGTCATCCTCGAACCCCTCGGCGCCGGCTTTTCCGCGCAGGAAGACACGACCCTGCTGCAGGCGCTCGAGGCGGCCGGCTTCGACGCCCCCAGTTCTTGCCGCAACGGCACCTGCCGCACCTGCATCTGCCGCCTGCGGCAAGGCACGGTGGCCTACACCATCGAGTGGCCCGGCCTGTCGTTCGACGAGAAGCGGGAAGGCTATATTTTGCCTTGTGTGGCGCTGGCGCGCAGCGATTTGGTGGTCGATCTGCCGCTGGCGCGGCGGGTTCGGTTCGACTGACGCGCCAGGCGGCGCTCATGCGGCGCTGTCGAGTCCGGTCGTTGCAAAGCGTTCGCGGTACAGCTTCGGGGTAATGCCCAGCTTCTTCATGAACACCCGCCGCATATGCGCCTCGTCGCTGAAGCAGGCGCGCGCCGCCACCGTCTTCAGGGGCAGCGCAATGTCGGCCAGCAGGTGGGTGGCCCGTTCGAAGCGGCTGGCCTCGATGAATTCCTGGGCGCTCAGGCCCACCTCTTGCTGGAACACGCGGGCGAAGTGGCGCTCGCTCATCATCGCCCTGGCGGCCAGCTGCGCCGTCGTGAAGCGTTCGTGCAGATTGTCCAGGATCCAGTTCTGCAATTCGCGGATGTTCGGGCGCGCGGTGCGTTCGCTCTTGAGGTAGGAGCTGAATTGCGACTGGCCGCCGGGACGCTTCAGGTAGACCACCATTTCGGTGGCCACCTCGAGCGCCAGGTCGCGCCCGAAATCTTCCTCGACCAGGGCCAGCGCCAGGTCCATGCCGGCGGTGACGCCGGCCGAGGTCCACAGCTTGCCGTCGCGGATGAAGATCGCGTCGGCCTCGACCGCGATGGCGGGGTGAAACGCCTGCAGGCGCTCGGCCACGCTCCAGTGGGTGGTGGCGCGCTTGCCGTCGAGTACTCCGGCGGCGGCGAGAAAGAAGGCGCCCGAACAGAGCGACGCCAGGCGTTCGATGCGGGGGCAGGCCGCCGCCACCCAGTCGACGATCGCGGCGCCGTCCGCCAGGGCCGCCTCGATGTGGCGGGCGCCGACCACGATCGCGCTGTGGGGCAGGGACAGCGTGTTCAATACCTTGGTCGCCTCGAGCGACATCAGGGTGTCCGACGGCACCGGGCCGAGACGGTATGAGGCAATGCGCACGTCGTAGCCGGGCGGCCGCTGACGGCGTGCGAGATGCAGGTTGGCGTACTCGAACACCGACATCGGCCCGATCGCCTCCATTGCCTTGAAGCCGGGGTAGACCACGATGTCGACGGTCCGGGTGCGCTCCGCGATGGCGTCGGTGGCGGGTGGGGGCGTGCTGGTCATGCGCCATTGTCGCCGCAGCCAGCGGCAAAATCCAGTCTTCATGCGGCAAAATCCTGCCATTCTCGCGTCCTGCGGTCCAGGGCGCGGGTCCGGGCGCGCATACTGTCGGCCAATCAAATCAAACGAGGATCACCATGAAAACCAAAGCAGCCGTCGCATGGCAGGCGGGCCAGCCGCTGACGATCGAGGAAGTGGACCTGCAAGGCCCGCGCGCAGGCGAGGTGCTGGTCGAGCTGAAGGCCACCGGCATCTGCCACACCGATTACTACACGCTGTCGGGCGCCGATCCGGAAGGCCTGTTCCCGGCGATCCTGGGCCACGAGGGCGCCGGCGTCGTGGTCGACGTCGGCCCGGGCGTGACCACCCTCAGGAAGGACGACCACGTCATCCCGCTGTACACGCCGGAGTGCCGCCAGTGCAAATTCTGCCTGTCGCGCAAGACCAATCTGTGCCAGGCGATCCGATCGACCCAGGGGCGCGGCCTGATGCCCGACGCCACCTCGCGCTTCTCGCTGGACGGCAAGCCGCTGTTCCACTACATGGGCACGTCGACCTTTTCGAACTACATCGTGGTGCCCGAGATCGCGCTGGCGAAGATCCGCAGCGATGCGCCGTTCGACAAGGTCTGCTACATCGGCTGCGGCGTCACCACCGGCGTCGGCGCGGTGCTGTTCTCGGCCAAGGTGGAGGCCGGGGCCAATGTGGTCGTGTTCGGGCTCGGCGGCATCGGCCTGAACGTGATCCAGGCCGCGAAGATGGTCGGCGCCGACAAGATCATCGGCGTCGACATCAATCCGGCGCGCGAAGCCATGGCCCGCAAGTTCGGCATGACCGATTTCATCAATCCGAACGAGGTCGCGAACGTGGTCGACCACATCGTGCAGCTGACCGACGGCGGCGCCGACTACAGCTTCGAGTGCGTCGGCAACACCACGCTGATGCGCCAGGCGCTCGAATGCACCCATAAAGGCTGGGGCCAGTCCTTCATCATCGGCGTGGCCGCCGCCGGCCAGGAAATCGCGACCCGGCCGTTCCAGCTGGTGACCGGGCGCGAGTGGAAGGGCTCGGCCTTCGGCGGCGCCCGCGGCCGCACCGACGTGCCGAAGATCGTCGACTGGTACATGGAAGGCAAGCTCAATATCGACGACCTGATCACCCACCGCCTGCCGCTCGAACGCATCAACGAAGGCTTCGACCTGATGAAAAGCGGCGAATCGATCCGCTCGGTGGTGCTCTACTGACGAATGGTCGCGTAGCGCCCCGGCTTACCTGGCCGGCAGCGCGAGCGCTTCGTGCGCGGCGCTGGCGGCGACCCCGACCTTCTCGCCGCCGCCCATCAGGTAGACGCGGTTGCCGACCACCGCCGCGCCATGTCCATGGCGCGGCGTCGGCATGGCCGGCAGCGCCGACCAGCGGTCCAGTGCCGGGTCGTACACCCAGGATTCGGCGAACACCCTGGCTTGCGGGACGAACTGCTCGCCGCCGAACACGTACAGTTTTCCATCATGGGCGGCCGCCGCCAGGCCGCCCTGGGCCAGCGGCATCGGCGCGCGGGTCTCCCAGCGATCGCCGGCTGGGTCATATACCTCCAGCGTCGCCACGTTGACCGGACGCGACCTGCCGTCGGCCTGCTTGACCATCTGCCGTCCGCCCACGACGTAGATCTTGTCGCCGATCGCGGCGCCGGCCGCGCTGTTGCGCGCGCTGGGGGCGTCCGCGATGCGCGACCAGCGGCCCGAGCGTGGGTCCAGGACCTCGGCGCGGTTGGTGTCGGCGTGTTCGCTGACGTGCTTCGCATCGGGGTTGGTCGGCATGCGTCCGCCGATGAAGTAGATCTTGCCGCCGCTCGTTGCCACTACGCCTTCGGCCCGGGGCTGCGGCAGGGCGGGGCCGTTCGACCAGCGGTCGGCCTTCGGGTCGTAGATGAAGACCGAGGCGTGGGCGCGCCAGTCGGGAATCGCGCCGGAGAAGCCGCCGATGCCGTAGATCTTGCCGCCGGCCGCGGCCAGGGCGATGTGGTGGCGGCCTTCGGGCAGCGGCGCCAGCCTGGTCCAGCGATCCGCTCCCGCGTCATAGGCTTCGAACAGGTCTGTGAAGCCCGGCGCCGCGCTCAGGATGCCGCCGGCGACGTAGACCTTGTCGTCCAGCACGGTCGGATAGATTTCCTGGCGCGCCAGCGAGGCGTCGGCCACGCGCGACCAGGATTGCGCCAGCGCGGCAGCCGAAGTGGCGAGCAAGCTCATCGCCAGCAGTGCCGGCGCGATCGGTTTCAAGATGGAGACTCCTTCGTGTTTCATTGAATGTCCAGCGCCTGTTCGATCACCCGCAGCACGTGCGGCCAGGCGGGCGAGGTCGCGGCCACTTCGTCGTAGTGGCTGGCGTCCGGCAGGATCACGACCTCGGCCGCGTCGCCGGCGGCCTTCGCCCGCATCGCGTAGTCGTGGGCCACCTGTGGCGGCGAAATCGTGTCGAGCGCCCCGGTCACGAGCCAGGTGCGGCTGCCGTTGGGCATCAGGTCGGCGGCGTTGGTGTCGACCAGCACGTCCGGCCGTTCGGGGCTCGGCGTGCCGGCCAGTTGCGCGATGTCGCGATCGCAGCTGGACTTGATCAGCGCCGCTTCATGGCGCAGGTCGGCCAGGCCGCCCAGGCTGACGATGCGGTCGACCTTCAGGCCATCGGAGTGGTAGAGGGGGCTGCCGGCCGGGATGCGCGCCCGGCCCGCGATCCACTGCACCAGCTGGCCACCGGCCGAATGGCCCACCGCGACGATGCGTTCCAGGTCGAGCTTGTGCGCCGCCGCATTGGCTGCGAGCAGGTCGAGCGCCGCATGCATGTCGAGGTACATGCCGGGATAGCCGCCGCCTTCCTCGTCCACGCGCCGGTATTCGACGTTCCAGACGGCGATGCCGCGCGCGGCCAGGGCGCCGGCCATGTTGCGAAACTGGCGGATGCCGCCGAATTTGCTGGTCCAGCAGCCGCCATGCACCAGCACCGCCACCGGGAACGGCCCCGCGCCCTGCGGCACGAACAGTTCGGCATATTGCGAGGGGGCGGGGCCATAGGCGAGCCTGGCGGTGGGGGCGGGGCCGGTCAGGGCCAGGTATTCATCGAGTTTCATGGGACTGGGATGCGTTGGCGCGGCGTGGGCGTTCAGGAGCGCGCCGAACAGGAGGGCTGGAAGCAGGCTGGACAGGCGCATGGGCAGGATGACAATGACAGGACAGCCGCCACTATAGCCGAGTTGCAGCGCGTGGAACATGGCGGCAAGGGCCGCCCAATCGAAAATCCCGGCGCCGGGATACGTGCTAGGCTGGTGTCGACTTCATCCACTGATCGGGAGGGGAAACATGAGCAACTCCAAGTCGAGCGGCGCCCAGAACAAGCAGTCGGGCGCACCGGGCAACCTGTCCGAGGAAGACCAGGCCAAACAGCGCGCCGGCAAGTCGGACAAGAGCAGCCACAATGCCAAGTCGCGCATCAAGGCCGGCACCGGCGAAGGCGCCGGCGGCGGCGCCAAGCAGAAGGCCAGGCGCTGAGAGAAGTGATGAGTGGTTTTGCCGGTGGTGCGCCACCGGCGCGGCGGGTGCCTGCCCGCCGCGGTAACAGGCAACAGCAGGCAACAACGTTGCCTTCCATGTCCTCGCGCGCCAGCATCCAGGCAAGTCCGGCGCGCGTCCAACCTGAGAGGCCCATATGAGCGAACTGCAATCGTTTGAATCCTGGCGCGAGCGCGTCAGCCAGCACTTCCATTCCACGCCCGACCCGGAATTTCCCGGCGAACCGCCGGCGCCGCCCGCGCCGCCGCCGGTGCCGGACGACGTTCCCGACCCGGTCAATGCCCCGGTCGAGGAACCGCGCCTGCCCGAACCGCCGATCCGGGCACACTAGTCGGCCTGGAGCTCAGACTCCGGGCGTTCCCTGGCGGTTGCCTTCCGGCGCACCGCCGCCTTCTTTGTCTTCTTTGCCGCCGTGCGGCGCGCCTTCGTCGGCCTGCCGGTTCGATGGCAATGGAGGAATTCCGCGAATCATTTCATCGGTTTCGTGCTGTCCCGGAGAACGTTCGCCGCTACCGATGTCCGCTTCGTCGTACATCGCGCGGCCCTTGTTTTTAGGATCGATACTGGGCGTCGGGTCGTTCATGCTGTGCTCCGCTAAAGTTGTCAATGTCGTACGATCCTAACAGGCCGCCCGCAGTCCCGGCGCGCGGCAGGACGGCGCATGCGGTGTTGCTTTTTCGTCGTCCGTGACGCGGGTGTGCTCGCTGTCACATAGCGGCAACAATGCGGTTTCTATAATGAGCTTGTAACAATAAAAAGCAGGAGGAGATGATGGGTTCGACCTTGTACAACAAGATTTACCTGGGCCGCCGCCCGCTGCTGGATTCCACCCACGCCCGGCTGGCGCTGCTGCTCGGGGTGATTGCCGGCGCCGGGATCGGCTGGTACGCGCTGCGTTCGCTGCGCTGAAGGTTGCCGCCATGGGCCGAGGCGCGTACCATGCGCCCTTTGCTTAATTGAATGCGGTAATGAAAAACGAAAAGCTGACGACGGACGAATACGATGCGCTGGAACTGGTGCGCCGTGGTGGCAAGCAGAACCTGGCGACGGCCTGCGTCGGGCGCAACACCAAGCGCCTGTGCGGCATCAAGCTGATGTCCTTCGGCCGCGACAAGCGGCTGGCGCTCACCGACAAAGGCGAAGAAGTGCTGTTCCTGCGCCGCTGCGTGCTGGGCCTGCGCGCGCTCGCCGCCGACCCGATGGCGGCGGTCGACGAAGACGTGCTGCGCTTCCTGGGCCGCAAATCGCACATCCTGCCGCTCGAGGCGGGCGGCCATGCGCTCAGCGAGCGCGGCCGCGAATCGCTGGCCGACATCGACCAGCAGGAAGAACGCCGCTGATACCCAGCGGTGGCGCCGGCGGCTAGCTGGCGCGGCGCAGCTTCGGATAGACCAGCGCCCGCACCGCCACCTCGGCCGGCACGTTCATCGTGGCCAGGAATTCCGCTGCGCGCGCCAGGCCGAGCGTCGGGATCGACGCCACCGCCTGGTTCACCAGGTCGCGCGTTCGGTCGTCCACGCGCTGTCTGCGGCCCGCCTGCACGCCGGACGCGCTTGCCGCGTCAGGCGTTTCGTTGATCATCATGGTCGTACTCCGTCAATGCAATATAAGCACGGTGATTGTACGTCTACCGATCATCAAATGGCTATGGAAATGTTTTCGAGAAGACAATTCTCATGCTTGCCGGATAGGGGCGTTGCGGCGCCGCCTCAGCGTCGATTTAAACGGGCAATGATGCTTCCTGCTCGAGCTGCGGCGCCGGCAGCGCGCGGCGCTGGCGCAGCAACTGCTCGAAGTCATCGGCTGGCAGCGGCTTGCTGAAGTAATAGCCCTGCATTTCGTCGCAGCCGTGGCTGCGCAGGTAGTCGAGCTGTTCCGCCGTTTCCACGCCCTCGGCGATCACCGCCAGCTTCAGGTTGTGGGCCAGGGCGATGATCGAGGTCACGATCGCGGCGTCGTTGGCATCATGCGTGATGTCGGCCACGAAGGAGCGGTCGATCTTGAGCACGTCGATCGGGAAGCGCGACAGGTAGGAGAAGCTCGAGTAGCCGGTGCCGAAGTCGTCGATGGACAGGTTCACCCCGAGCGCCTTCATCCGGTGCAGCAGCTCCACCGCCGGCGTGACGTCGCTCATGAACAGGCTTTCGGTCAGCTCGATCTCGAGGCAGGCCGGGTCCAGCCCGGTGTCGTACAGGGCCGACTCCAGGCTTTCCAGCAGGTCGGGGGCGCCGAACTGGCGCGCCGACAGGTTCACCGCCACCCGCAGGCGCGGCAAGCCCGCATCCTGCCAGGCCTTGTTCTGGGCGCAGGCAGTGCGCATCACCCAGGCCCCGATCTGGACGATCAGGCCGGTCTCCTCGGCCACGCCGACGAAGCGGCCCGGCGGCACCATGCCCAGCTCCGGATGGTTCCAGCGGATCAGCGCTTCCATGCCCACGATCTGGCCGCTCTTGAGGTCGACCTGCGGCTGGTAGTGCAGCACGAACTCGTTGCGCTCGAGGGCATTCCTCAGCGCGCTTTCGATGCGCACCCGCTCCAGCGATTCCTCGTTCATGGCCGGGGTATAGAACTGGAAATTGTTGCGGCCCAGCTTCTTGGCGCGGTACATGGCGATATCGGCATGTTCGATCAGGTTCTCGCTCGACGTGCCTTCGCTCGGATACACGGCCACGCCGATCGAGCAGGTGACGAAGAATTCCTTGTTGCCGAGCATGACCGGCTGCGCCACCGCATCCATCACCCGCTGCACGATGGCCGGATTGAGCGGCTCGTCGGCATGTTCGCCCAGGATGGCCACGAATTCGTCGCCCGACAGGCGCGCCACGGTGTCGGCATCGCGCAGCGACGAGCGCAGGCGCGCCGCCACCGTCACCAGCAGCACGTCGCCGGCCTTGTGGCCCATGCTGTCGTTGACGAACTTGAAGCGGTCCAGGTCGATCAGCATCACCCATACCGGCCGGCCGCTGTGGTTGGCGTAGGCGAGCGCCTGGCCCAGGCGGTCCTGCAGCAGCGAGCGGTTGGGCAGGCCGGTCAGCACGTCGTGCTGGGCCACGTGGTGCACGCGCTGCTCGGTGAGCTTGCGTTCGGTGATGTCGCTGCCGGTGCCGCGGTAGCCCTGCAGCGCGCCCTGGTCGTCGAAGATCGGCTGGCCGTTGACCAGGAACCAGCGCGTGTCGCCGCGGTCGTCGACGATCTGGTATTCGAGATTCGTGAATGCCTCGTGGGCCTGCATCCTGGCCAGGTGCTCGCGCCCGCCCTCGCTGTCGAGCAGGCCCGGCACGTATTCCCAGCGCGTCTTGCCGAGCAGGCCCTCGACCGCAACGCCCGATTTCTCGGTGAAGCCGCCGGTGATCATCGTGAAGCGGAAATCCTTGTCCTGCTCCCAGTACCAGTCAGACGACATCGCGACCAGCTGGCGGAAGCGCTGCTCGCTTTGCAGCAGCGCCTTTTCGGCGCGCTCGCGCGCGGCCATGTCCTCGATCAGGCGGCGGTTGCTGCGGCGCAGGTCCGAGGTGCGCTGGCGTACCAGCTGCTGGACCTTGCGCGCGCGCATCCCCGCCGACTGGACGAAGGCGGTGCCGAGCAGGGTCACCAGGATGCCGCCCACCAGCAGCGCCACCGAGGCCATGTGGTCGGCCAGGAAGGGGCGCGGCGCGGCAGCGACCTCGACCCGCCATGGGCGCCCGCCGGCCTGCAGCACGGTGGCGCGGATGCCATGGTCCGGCCGCAGCCAGCCGGCCAGCGCCGGGCGCGCGCGGGGCGCGGTGGGTCCGGTCGACAGCAGCAGCGCCGCTGGATCGGCCTGTTCGCCGGCATACACCGATACGAAGATGTCGTCGCGGTCCAGCAGGCCGGCCCCGAGCAGTGACTCGTGCACCAGCTGCTTGCCCCGGACGACGGCCGCGGTATTGCCGAGCAGCTCGCCGCGCTTGCCGAACACCGGCATGACCAGGTCGAAGGCGACGGTCCCGGTCCGCACCAGCGTGAACAGGCTGGTCGCGGTGGGCTGGCCGCTGCTCTTCGCCCCGTCGAGCGCGGTCATGAGGGATGCGTCGCGGCCCAGGTCCAGGCCGAAGGCGCCTTCGTTGCCCTGCATCGGCTCGACGTACTCGATCACGTGGTAGCGGCCGCGCGGCGCCGCCGGCGCCAGGCCGCCCGGTGTCTTTTCGGTCAGGACGGCGCCCGGCCGCACGTGCTGCAGCTCGGCCTCGACCGCCGCGCGCTCGTCGGCCCGCACCACCCGGTGGTAATGGAAGGCCTGGATGAACTGGTGCCGCTCCAGCAGGCGCGCGGTGAAGTCGGCGAAGCGTTCGCGGCTGACCGGCTCGCCGTTCGAGAACAGCTGGTTGGTCACCGCCAGCACTTCGATCGCCCCATTCATCCCCTGGCGCACCGCCGCCACCCGCTCGTCGGCGCGCTGGGCGAAGGCGAGCGCCATATTGTCGTATTCGAGGTGGCTGACGCCCACGAACAGGCCGAGGGAAGCCGCCAGGCCGCCCCCCAGGGTGAGGGCCGCCGCGAGTGTCAGTGAACGGATCGGTCGGCGCGGCATCGGGTCGTGTTCCTGGACTATGGTCTGACGATGTAGGTGGATTGAAGGAAAACTGCTTGCTGGTAGGCATTAATCCGCGCAAGTGTGTCATAAACGCGGTGGGCTCGCAAACGAATCCTATCGTGCGAGACAATTCGTCCACATGCTCACGCCCGGCGCCGCGCCAGCCAGGCCACCAGCATGCGCGCCAGCAGGCGGTTGCTCCAGCCCAGGCCGCGGCCTTCCTTGCGCGCCATCCAGGCCAGCAGGCGCTCGCCGCGGCCCGGCCGCGCGCCCGGATGGCCGGGGCGCGCCGCGAACAGGATCCGGTTATTGCCGGCGATGCGCGCGAACCAGGCCAGGCGGCCGTCGAAGGCGGCGCGCAGCCGCTGCAGCGCGCTCGCATACTGGGGATCGTAGGTAAAGATGTTCGCCACCAGCACGCCGCCCGGATGCAGGGCGCGCCGGCAGGCGCCATAGAAGGCGCTGCTTGCCAGGTCGGACGGCAGGCCCTGGGTGTCGAAGCCGTCGACCAGCAGCACGTCGCAGCAGCCCGGCATGCGCGCCAGGTAATCGGCCGCGTCGCAGTGCAGGATGCGCAGGCGGGCGTCGTCGGGCGGCAGGCAGAACTGGTCGCGCAGGGCGATCACGTCATCCCGGATCTCGAGCACGGTGATGCGGGCGCGCGGAAAATGGCGGTGGCAAAACTTGGCCAGCGAGCCGCCGCCCAGGCCGACCATCACGATGTGGCGCGGGTCGGGCACGAACAGCGCGAAGCACATCATGGCGCGCGTGTATTCCAGCACCAGCGCGTCGGGCTGCGAGACCAGCATTTCGCTCTGGACGTCGCCGGGCGTGAATTCGAGGGTGCGGCGGTCGCCGTCGGTGCGCACCAGGGGCGGGCGGGTGGCGTCAGTGGCGGGGCGGGGGAGCGGAGCGGGCATGGAAGCAGTATATGCGAGCAATGCGCCTCGCCGGCGCAGTGTGAGATGTCAGCTGCGCGCGTAGGTTTCCCAACTCCCCGGAAGCAACGCAGCCCCAATCAGCGACGATCCTGCGGTAATCAGGAAGAACGCGATTGCGGCCAGCACCCCGACCTCCGATCCCAGGCCGAGCAGGCGCAGCCCATAAACAAACGTCAGCTCGCGCATGCCCAGGCCGCCAATGGTGACGGGCAGGACTGCGGCGATCGAAGATGCAAGGAACACAGCCAGATACTGCGGATACTGGCCGAGCGGCACGCCTAATCCGGCAATGATGGCCGCCATGCAGGCAAGTTGGAGAGTCTGGACCACGAGAGCGCCGCAGCAGGCGCAGAAAATCGCGGGCCACCGCATCTTCAACCAGCAACGGTGGGCCAGGACCAGGGCCACGACGATCATCAGGCCGCCCGCCACCCAGGCGTGCACCGTGTGACTCAGCCAGCCGAGACCAAGGAATGGCACGAAAGCACAGCCAAGGAGCAGAAGGGCCAGCAGGCCGCTGAAACGGTCGAACAAGGTGATCCCGACCAGCACTTTTCCCGATGCCGCGCCGTGACGGCGCAATACCAGTATCTTGTATCCGTCGCCGCCGATGCCGCCAGGCAGCGCAAGATTAAGGTACATGCCGGCGTAATACAGCTTCAGGTTATCGATTTCGCCGATGCGCAGTCCAACGTGGCGCTGGTAGATGTTGAGCCGCAAAGCGCCGGCAATCTTCGACAGGTTGAACAACAGGACGCCAAGCAGCAGTCCGGCCAGGACAGGCCCTGTCAGCGACAGATGCCGGTACTGGGTCATGTCAAGCTGCCGCAATACTAATCCTCCCAGGATCGCAGTGATCATGAACTGCAGTGCGAGCTTTTTGCGGCCGCTAAACACAAATTTCTTTCTTGATCGTATAGGGCTTTTTCTTCTGCGACTCGTAATAAGTCCGCATCACCAGGTCGGCAACGAAGCCGGTCGTGATCAATTGGATGCCGGCCACCGTGAGCAGCACGCCCAATATCAGCAGTGGCCGGCCGCCGATGGATTCCCCCATCAGCTTTTGCAGCAGCAGCCAGAGGTTGACCAGGCAGCCCGCCAACAACAGGAACAGGCCGGCGCCGCCGAAAAAATGCATCGGGCGCTGGCCATACTTCTTGAGGAACAGCATCAGCAGCAGATCGCTGGCGACTTTGAGGGTACGACCAAGTCCATATTTCGACACACCCGCGTGTCGCGCGTGGTGGCGCACCTCCATCTCGGTCATGCGGGCGCCGTACATGCTCGCCAGTACCGGCATGTAGCGATGCAGCTCACCGTACAGGCTCAGGCCCTTGGCGACGTCCGCCTTCAACAGCTTCAGCGTGCAGCCATAGTCGCGGATGAACACACCTGTCGAGTTGCGGATGAGCCAATTCGCAATCTTGCTCGGGACCTTGCGAAGCAAAAGACCATCCTTGCGCCTGGCGCGGATACCGGCAACCACGTCCCAGTTCTCCAGCGCCAATTTTTCCATCATCAGCGGTATGTCGCAGGGATCATTCTGCAGATCGCCGTCGAGCATGACGATCAATTCGCCGCGCGCTGCATCGATGCCGGCAGCCATCGCTGTCGTCTGCCCGTAATTGCGGTTGAAAACCAGGATCCGGGTGTTGGGCCGCGCGTACCGCTCGATTTCACCGATTGTGTCGTCGTGCGAGCCATCGTCGACGAAAATCACCTCATGCTCGATGCCGGACAGGGCGGCGGCAATGCACTCTACCAGCGGCGCGATGTTACCCTGTTCGTTCATTACCGGAACCACGACTGACAGCAGCATTTTTGTCCTCCACGTTGAGATGGACATAGTCGAAGGTCATGCTTCCCTTGCCCCCGAAACGGTAGCCGAGACGGATCCGGCCTTGCTCCGTGACTTTGGCTTGCGGGTAGGCCGAGCGGAAGCGGTCAAGCCAGCCAATTGTTGCGTCCTCGTCCATGACCAGCAGAACCTGCCCGGCAAGTCGCTCCTCGCTACGGATGGCATGCTCCAGCAGCAGGGTCCGCAGGCGGGGTTGTTCAAAATGAAGATTCCCGGCGATGAGCGTTCCTTCGGTCACCACCGTGGTCGTCGCCGGAAAACGGCGCACGAGTTCCGAGGCCAGCTCCGGATAGGGGTGATGCGGTGGGGCGACCTTGCCAAGCGCCGGTCCGAACCAGGTGCGCATCGGCAGCAGTATCAGAACGAGCAAGCCGACCGCGACGACGACCGGGCGAAGGCGTTCGAACGCGGCCTGGCGCGACAACCTGGGCGCGACGGCAAACAATGCCAGCGGCAGCGAGAACAGCAGCGGCATCATCCACCGATCCTTGATCTTCCCCACCTCGCCTGTGAAGACAATCGCGACCAGCAGCGCGAGAAAGCTGGCGTACAGGCAGAGGAAAAAGCGACTTTCCGGCGCGCGGACATCGAATGCGATCTGCTTGCGCAGGCGGCGCAAGGCAAGCAGGTAGACGAGCACCGGCAGCACCGCGAATGCCAGGATTGCCGACAACAGGCTTGCCAGCCCGGCGCCAACGTTGTTCAGGTAGCCGGCTTTTCCAGTGCCTTCCGCCAGCTTGCGCACCGTGCCGGCGGCCGCGGCGTCCAGGTTCTGCATCAACCACGCGCCATGTGGCAGGAACACCAGGAACGCCGCCCCCGCCGCGATCACGACTTTGCGGTTCCAGAGGACGTCCCGATGCTCGCGCACGAGGAGGCTGGCACAGACAAGTCCGGCCAAGAAAATGCCGAAGTTGTATTTCGTCTGCAGGCCGAGTCCGACCAGCAGGCCGAACAAGGCGTAGCGTCCTGCACCAGGTTTACGCAGCACGGCGAAATAACACCACAGCGTGGCGCAGGCGATGCTGGTCAGGAGCACGGAGTGGGTCAGGTCGCGCAGCGATTCCCAGCCTATTTGCGGGAAAAGCACGAGCGAGGCGGCGGCGGCCAGCGCGCCATGGACGCCGATCAGCGGCCGCGCCGCCCGGTACATGCCGAGGTGCAGGGCAAGGAGGATCAGCACCTTGAGCAGTGCCAGTGCAAAGAGGTTCAGACCGAACATCGAGAATGCCAGCCACTGCAACCATGCGTACAGCGGCGGCTGGGTTCCGTAACCAAGCTGCAGTCGCTGCGTAAGGTACACGATCTCGGCCTCGTCCCGCTCCAGCGAGCCAGTGACCGTCATCTGGATCAATAGGTGCGCAGCAAAGTAGGCTAACAGTACAGCAAGGAGATGGCCTTGTTCGCCGCGAATCGTTGGCGCCGCGTCACGGGCATCAATCCGGATTCCTTCTGTCATGGTCGTCCTCGACGCTGATATGCTCAGTATTGCGTGTTCCAAGCGATTGCAGCAGCGAACGCCGAGGCGAGGGACGCGAACGATCAAACATCGACCGGATTGAAGGCGTTTGAGAAGATCGAGGATGCACAAGCCGTCGCCTGCCCGGGCACATTAGCCATCGCATCCTTCTCGGAAAATGACCTCAGGCTCCTGATCCCATCAGTGGCACCACGCCGAAGATGACGGCGGCGACCAGCATCACCAGCGAGGCCGAGATCGACCAGATCAGGGTATAGCGTTGATGGTCGCCGAATTCGACCTTGCACATCCCGACCAGCAGGTAGGTGGAGGCGACCAGGGGGCTGAGCAGGTGCACCGGCTGGCCGATGACCGAGGCGCGGCCGATCTCCGCCGCCGTGATGCCATACACCTCGGCGGCCTTGGCCAGCACCGGCACCACGCCGAAATAGAAGGCGTCGTTCGAGATGAAGAAGGTGAATGGAATGCTCAGGATGCCGGTGACGATCGCAAGATACGGCCCCATCCACTCCGGCACCGCCGCGATCACGCTCAGGGCGATGGCGTCGACCATCTTGGTGCCCTGCAGGATGCCGACGAAGATGCCGGCCGCGAAGATCAGCGACACCACCGGCAGCACGTTCGCCGCATGCGCCTCGATGCGCGCCTTTTGCGCTTCCAGGCTCGGATAGTTTACGGTGATGGCGATCGCGAAGAAAATCATGAACAGCACCGGCAGCGGCAGGGCGCCCAGCACCAGCAGCACCAGCAGCGCCACGGTCAGCAGGAAGTTCACCCAGATCAGCCTGGGGCGCGCGGTGTCGGGCGAGGACACGCCGACCGGCGGTTCGTCGCCACCGCCCGAGCCGCCCGATCCGGCCGGGCTTTGCAGCCCGCCGCCATCGGCTTCGATGCGGCCGGCGGCAAAGGCGTGCACATTGCCCCCGAGCGATGCGGCGCCTGGCGCGGCGCTCCACTCGCCGGTGGTGCCGTTCATGGCGCCGGCCACCGCGAGTTCCGGGAAGGCCGGTTGCAGCTTGGCCACCGGCGCCGGCTTCTTGATATTTGCCTGGCCCGGCAGGCTCACGGTGCCCAGGCGCTTGCGTTCGCGCATGCCCAGCACCCAGGCCACGAACATCACCCACACGGCGGTGACCGCCATCGGCAGGATCATCGGCACGAAGATGTCGCTCACGTCCACGCCCAGCGCGGTGGCGGCGCGCGCCGTCGGGCCGCCCCAGGGCAGGATGTTCATCACGCCGCCGGCCAGCATGATGACGCAGGCCATCGTCAGGCGGCTCATCCCCAGGCGCATGTACAGCGGCAGCATGGCCGACACCGTGATCATATAGGTGGTGGCGCCGTCGCCGTCGAGCGAGATGAACATCGCCAGCGCCGCGGTGCCGACCACGATCTTCATCGGGTCGCCCTGCACGAGCTTGAGGATGATGCGCACGATCGGGTCGAACAGGCCGGCGTCGATCATCACGCCGAAATACAGGATGGCGAACATCAGCATGACGCCGGTGGGGGCCAGCGAGCGGATCCCTTCCAGCATCATCGGGCCGAGGCCGGCGCCGAAGCCGCCGATCAGGCCGAAGGCGATCGGCACGACGATCAGCGCGACCAGCGCCGGCAGGCGCTTGGTCATGATCAGGAACATGAAGACGACGACCATCGAATAGGCGAGGATGGTCAGCATGTCATGCTCCGCGGAGGATAAGGGATGGCGTGGCCAGGACGGCGCGCGCGAAAGCCGGCTGCTTCATGATGTCTCCGATCGTTGTCGTGAATGGGGTAGTGCCCCGTTTTCGCCAACTATAGGCCGCGCAAGCTTTCAATCAGCTTTCAGCGCGCGGCGCACCGAAGATCACCTCGACTTTCAAGCCGCCGGCGTCCGCGCGCCCGAGCGCCAGGGTGGCGCCATGCAGGCTGGCGACGTCGCGCACGATCGCCAGGCCCAGCCCGGTGCCGCCGGGATTGGCTTCCAGCGTGGACTGGGCGCGGTAGAACGGCATCAGGACGTTGTCGTATTCGGCGTCAGGAATGCCGGGACCACTGTCGCTCACCGCCAGCACGACACGTTCGTCGCGCCGTCCCACCCACAGCAGCACGCTGCCGCCGGCGGGCGTGTAGCGGATCGCGTTGTCGACCAGGTTCGCCACCAGTTCGTGCAGCAGCAATTCCCGGCCGACGACCGTGGTGTCGGCGTTGGCTTCGACGTCGAGCGCCAGGTCGATGTCCTTCTGCACCGCCGGCAGGGCCAGCTCCAGTCCCACCTGGCGCGCCACGAGCGCCAGCGTCACCGGCTGCGCCTGTTCTCCGCCGCCGCCATGCTCGATGCGCGCCAGCACCAGGAGGCGGTTGGCCAGGTGGATCGCCGAGTCGGTGGTGCCGGCGATCGAAGCGACGATGGCGCGCATCGCGGCCGGATCGTTCTCGCGCAGGGCCAGCGCGGCCTGGGTCTTGAGCACCGCGAGCGGGGTGCGCAGCTGGTGCGAGGCGTCGGCGATGAAGCGGCGCTGGCTGGCGATCAGGTCCTGCATGCGCGCCATGGTGCCGTTCATGGCCGCCACCAGCGGCCGCACCTCCTTGTGCACCAGGGCCTGGTCGATGGTCGACAGGTCGGACAGCGGGCGCGTCTCGACCTCGTTCTTGAGCCGCATCAGGGGCCGCAGCACCAGCCGCACTGCGAACCACACCAGCGCCGCCACCGCCAGCACCAGCACGGCCTGGCGCAGCAGGGTATTGAGGAGGATGTCGCGCGACAGGGCGTTGCGCGCGTCGAGGGTTTCGCCGACCTGGATCAGGGCGATGCCGCGCATCGAATCGTCGTAGACCGGCTGCAGCAGGGCCGCGATGCGCACCGGTTCGCCGTTGTAGCTGGCGTGGTAGAAGCGCACCAGGGCCGGATACAGGTCGCTGCGCGGCACGCCCGCCGGCACCGGCGGCAGGTCGTCGTAGCCGCTGACCGTCTCGCCATCCAGGCCGGTGACCTTGTAGTAGATGCGGCCCAGGGTGTCGGTCTCGAAGCTGTCCAGCGCCACATAGGGAACGTTGGCCACCACCTTGCCATCCTTGACCGTCACGCGCTCGGCCAGCGCGCGCGTGGAAGACAGCAGCGAGCGGTCGTAGGCCACGTCGGCCGCTTCCAGCGCGTCGCGGTACAGCGACACCGCATTGAGCGCGACCAGCGCCACCAGCGGCAGGATCAGCCAGCGCAGCAGCTGCTGGCGCAGGCTGCCGAGCGGCCGGGCCGCGGCCCGTTGCAGCAGGGAGATGCGCTGGGCCATGGCCTCAGGCGGGTTTTTCTTGCATCAGGTAGCCGATGCCGCGCAGGGTCACGATGGCGGCGTCGCCCCCGGGCCGCTCGAGCTTCTTGCGGATGCGGTGGATGTACAGCTCGATGGCGTCGAGATTGGCGTCGTCGCTCAGTGCGAACACTTCCTGGAACAGTTTTTCCTTCGATAGCGCGCGGCCCGGCCTGGCGATCAGCGCTTCGAGCACCGCGTGCTCGCGCGGCGTCAGCGCCAGCGGCTCGCCGCAGTAGGAAAACATGCGCGAAACGGTGTCGAAGGCGAGCTGGCCGCAGCGGTGCACCAGCGCCTCGTTGCCGCTGCGCCGGCGCAGCAGCGCCTTCACGCGCGCTTCGAGTTCGGCCAGCTCGAACGGTTTGGCCAGGTAGTCGTCGGCGCCCAGGTTCAGCCCCTGCACCTTGTCTTCCAGGCCGCCGCGCGCGGTCAGGATCAGCACCGGCGTGTTTGCGCGCGCGCCGCCGCGGGCGCGCAGGCGGCGCAGCACGTCCAGGCCGTCCATGCGCGGCAGGGTCAGGTCCAGGATCACCAGCGCATAGTCCTGGGTGTGCAGCAGGGCGTCGGCATCGGCGCCGGTGCTGGCGCATTCGACGGTGAGGTGGGCGTCGCGCAGCGCCTTCGACACCCAGTGCGACAGCTCGACGTGATCTTCAACTAGCAGGATTCTCATCGCGCCAGTGTAAGCGCAAAGGCCCGGCGGCGGTAGGGGGGACGGGGACGCCGAGTCGGCTCCGCCGTCCACGCGGTGATGGTTGGCAGCTGGTTCATCCGGTACGAAAGCGGAGCCGGGACTGAAAGCGAACTGAAAGGTAGCCGCGCATATAGTCGGTCGAATAAAGCAATACAAACATATAAGATTCGGAGACACCATGAAGCAGTCGGCCCTCGCGCTCGCCGTCCTGGCAGCGCTTTCCCTGAACCATTCCGTCCACGCCCAGAGCAACGTCGAGGTCTACGGCCTGATCGACGCCGGCGTCGAATACGTCAACCATGCCGCCGAGGATGGCGGAAACATGGTGCGCGTGATCTCGGGAGGCAAGAACACCTCGCGCTGGGGCTTTCGCGGCAGCGAAGACCTCGGCGGCGGCCTGAAAGCGATCTGGCAGCTCGAAGGCGGCCTCCTGATGGATACCGGCGAAAGCGATGGCGCCGTGTTCAAGCGCCAGGCCTGGGTCGGCCTGGACGGCTCGCTCGGCCGCCTCGTCATCGGCCGCTCGTTCACTACCACCTATGAACTGGTGATCAAGTTCGATCCGCTGGGCTTCGCCCCCAATTATTCCTGGGCCACCGGCGCCAGCGCCACCGGGCCGTCGAAATACGGCATGACGACCCAGTTCGACAACCTGGTCAAGTACACCGGCAAGAGCGGCGGCTTCACCTATGGCGCCACGGTCGGCCTGGGCGAGCGCTCGGGCAGCCTGGCCGAAGGCCGCAAGCTGGCGCTGGGCGGGTCGTGGTTCGGCGAAGGCGGCCTTGGCTTGATGGCCGCCTATGAGCAGATCAACGGCAACGCGGTCGCCGGCGTGCCCGCGCGCGACGAGACCACCGCCTACCACCTGGCGGCGGATTACCAGACGGGCAAATGGCGCTACACGGCCGGCATGCGCGGTTTCGAGTTCGACGCGGGAAGGGCGGGCGCCGACCTGCGCGCCGACACCTATTGGGGCGGGATCTCGCGCACGATCGATAACGTGACCCTGACCGGCGCCGTCTACCACGTCAACACGAAGGACGTGCCGGCCATCGAGGACGCCGACCCGACGATGTTCGTCGTGCGCGGCATGCTGGCGCTGTCCAAGCGCACCACGCTCTACCTGTCGGCCGCGCATGCGAAAGCCGACCACGGCCAACTGGTCGGCCTGTCGCGCGACGACCCCGGTTTCGGCTCGACCCAGACCGGCATCACGGCCGGCATGCAGCACCGTTTCTGAGCCGGTCCGCCACTGCCGCCGGCATGGCGCTATCATGCGTCCCATGAGATTCGTGCACACTTTCCTCGCCATCCTGGGCCTGGCGCTCGCCGCGCCCGGCGGCGCCCAGCCGCGCAAGGCCGAATGCCTGATCCCGTCCAAGCCCGGGGGCGGGATGGACCTGACCTGCAAGCTGGCCCAGAAGGCTTTGCACGGCCAGGGCGGCGCGCCCGAGCTGCAGCTGAGCTACTTGCCGGGCGGCGTCGGCGCCGTGGCCTGGCACACGATGGTGTCGCAGCGCCGCGCCGAAGCGAACACCCTGGTCACCTTTTCCGGCGGTTCGGTGCTCAACCTCGCGCTGGGCAAGTTCGGCGACGCCGACGTCGACGACGTGCGCTGGGTGGCGGCCTTCGGCGCCGACTACGGCATGATCGCGGTGCGCGCCGATTCGCCCTGGCAGTCGCTCGACGACCTGTTGCACGCGCTGAAGCGCGATCCTAAAAAAGTCTTGATCGGCATGTCCGGCACGGTCGGGAGCCAGGACTGGATCAAGATGGCGCTGCTGGCGCAGATGGCCGGCATCGATCCGCGCAAGATGCGCTTCGTCGCGCTCGAGGGCGGCGGCGAGCAGTTCATCGCGATGCAGGAAAACCACGTGCAGGCGGTGTCGGGCGACACCTCCGAGGCCTTGCTCTATACCGGCGACGGCCGTGTGAGGGTGCTGGCGGTGCTGTCCGAGCGGCGCCTGCCGGGCGCGCTGTCCGGCGTGAAGACCGCGCGCGAGCAGGGTTATGACGTGGTCTGGCCCGTGATCCGCGGCGTGTGGATGGGGCCGGACGTGCGCGAGGCCGACTACCGGCGCTGGGTGAAGGCGTTCGACAATATGGAGGCCAGCCCGGAGTTCGCCGAAAAACGGGCGCGCGCCGGCCTGTATCCGTTCTCGCTCACCGGCGACGCGCTGACGCGGTACATCAAGCAGTCGGTCGCCGGCCATCACCGCCAGGCGCGGCAGTTCAAGCTCTTGCGCGAGCGTTAGCCGCCTGGGTCGGGCCCGGCTATACTGTCGCACCGACGCGCTGGCCCGGCCCAGGCGTCGTTCCGCACAACCCAAGATTTCAGGACGACATGAACACAATGTATAGTGAACCGGTTTCCCAGCGCCTGCGCTCCCTGGTGCGCGACATGCCGCGCACCGGCATCACGCTCAGCGAATTGATCCACCGCGTCGGCAACGACGGCTTGCTGATCCTGGTAACCCTGCTGACCCTGGTGTTCCTGATCCCGATCTCGATTCCCGGCGTGAGCACCGTGTTCGGCGCCGCCATCCTGCTCATCAGCGTCAGCCGCCTGTTCGGGCGCGACCTGTGGATCCCGTCGACACTGTCGCACCGCGTGATCGGCACCCGCAAGCTGCGCCCGCTGCTGCGCAAGGCGCTGTCCTGGCTCAAGAAGCTCGAGCGCGTCAGCCGTCCAAACCGCATCCAGTGGCTGGTGGCGGCCGGCCCGGTCGCCTTCTTCAATAATGCGGCCCTGATCCTGGGCGCCGTGCTGCTGATGATGCCGTTCGGTCTGATTCCTTTCAGCAATACCTTCCCGGCGGTGGCCATCCTGTTCCTCGCCATCGGCCTGCTGCAGCGCGACGGCCTGTGCATCCTGCTGGGCCACGTCAGCAATGTCCTGACGATCCTGTATTTCGCCGTCCTGATCGGCGGCGGCGGCCTGGCCATCCGCGAGGTATTCAGCCGCTTCGCCGGCTGACGCCGGCAAACGCATTGATGTCCAGGAGCAACGTCGAGGCAGAAGAGTTGGCTTGTTGCAAAGCATCTTCTTCTGATAAGCTGGCCGCTTCGATGGAGAGCCCATGTTCCTGGACCATCCCACCATGACCGCGACCAATGCCGTGGCCGAGCCGGACCGGCTCGAACGGCTGCAGCGCGTGTATGGCTACGCGACGGCGCTGGCCGAGGGATCGGGCAATGGCGGCTTCGTCGATAAAGTCACGCAGCTGCACGATCACAAGGGCACCCTGATCGTGTTCTGGCACGAACCGCCCCTGGAAGCGGAGCGGGACTATTTCACCCGCGCCTGGGCCAGCAAGGTCGGCGACGGCACCCTGAACGTCGAACATGAGTACTGACACAATGATGCTGGACGCGTCGACCATGGTCCTGGTACTGGCATTGGGCAACCTGACCCTGTGCGCGCTGCTGACCTTCTTCAATCACGGACCGAACCGCTCGCCAGCGCTGGTGCTGTGGAGCCTGTCGAAACAGATCCAGGGCGGCGCCTGGCTGCTGCTGGCCCTGGGCGACGCCGGCGTGGTGCCGGCTGCGATCGCGGTGCCGGGCGGCTACGCCTTGCTGTTCGCCGGCGTGGCGGTCGAGGGCGGCGCCTCGTGGGAGGCGGCGCGGCGGCGTGCCTGGCGCACCCCGACCATGATCGCCGGCGGCCTCGCGATCCTGGCTTTCTTCCTGTGCTACCTGATCGACGAGGAAGCCTTGCGCGCCGTGGCGGCCTCGCTGCTGCTGGGCGGCTTCTATTTCTCGGGCGCGCTGGCATTGAGCTGGCGCTGGCGCGACGTCAGCCTGCTGCAGCGCTTCCTGGCGCTGGCCAGCATGGCGCTGGCCCTGGTGGTGGCCGCGCGCGGCCTGTCGGTGCTGCTGCTGCCGGGCGGCTGGGGCTGGCTGACGAGCGAGCTGCTGGGTCAGTTGTCCAGCGGCGCCCTGTACCTGCTCATGCTCGGCAATGCCTTCGGCGTGCTGCTGCTGACGCGTGAGCGCCTGCAGGACGCGCTCGAGCGCGCCGAGGTGATCGATCCGCTGACCGATGCGCCGAACCGGCGCGGCTTCTTCCAGCTGCTGGCGCCGTGGATGGCGCTGGCGCGCCGTCCGGGCCTGCCGACCGCGCTGGTGGTGTTCGATCCGGACGGTTTCAAGCGCGTCAACGACAGCTACGGCCACCCGGCCGGCGACGTCGTGCTGCGCCAGATGGTCGAGCTGTGCCGGCGCCAGCTGCGCGACAGCGACCAGCTGGGGCGCGTGGTCGGCGTCGAGTTCGCGCTCCTGCTGCCGCGCACCAACCTGTCGGAGGCCGCGCTGGTGGCCGAGCGCATCCGCGCCGCGATCGAGTCGACCCCGTTCAAGGGCGAGCGCGCGATGATCAAGCTGACCGCCAGCTTCGGCGTCACCACCATCCGCCCCGAGGACAGCACCACGACCCTGTTCCAGCGCGCCGACGAGGCCTTGCAGCAGGCTAGGGCAGCGGGACGCAACCGGGTGGAGCTGGCCAGCGAGACGCTGGCCGAGGTGTGAGTCGCCTCGCGTAAGTGCGCGCGCGCCGCGATGCGGCGCGCCGTCACGCGCATGTCACGCACGAGGCTTATGCTGCGGCCTGTTCAAAGGACGCGCCATGCAAGCCTCAACGATCGAATCACCCATCTACGCCGCCGTCGAGCTGGGCTCGGACAGCTTCCGCCTGCATGTCGGGCATGTCGAGGACGGCGTGCTGCGCCTGGTCGCCAGCATGGCGGAGCCGGTCCGGCTGGCCGCGACGCTCGACGAGGACGGCATGCTCTGCACGTCCGCGATGCGCCGCGCACTGGCATGCCTGGAGGGGTTCCGCGGTGTGCTCGACGCCTGGCATCCGCAGGCGGTGCGCGTGGTGGCGACCTCGGCCCTGCGCATGGCGCGCAATGCGGCCTTGTTCCTGCCGGCGGCCGGCAAGGCGCTGGGCCGGCCGGTCGAGCTGATCGCCGGCGACGAGGTCGGCCGCCTGGTGTACCTGGGCGTGGCGACCACCCTCGGGGAGCAGGACGTTGCGCGCCTGGTGGTGGATGTCGGCAGCGGCGCCACCGAGCTGGTGCTGGGCCAGGGCGCCGCCATCCGGCGCATCGAAACCTTCGCCATTGGCGCCGTGCGCCAGAGCCTGACCTTTTTTGCCGACGGCCGGCTCGACAGCGCCGCCTTCGACGCCGCGGTGCGCTCCAGCCGGAGCCGCTTCGCCGAGGCCAGGCTGGGCGCCCAGCGTTGGGAGCGGGCCTACGGCGCCTGCGGCACCGTGCGCGCGCTGGCCGAGATCGCCCAACTGAGGGGCGAGCCGGAAGGCGTATTGTCCCGGTCCGGCCTCGAGCGCCTGCGCGCGGACTTCATCGAACTCGGCCAGGTGGCGCGGGTGCGCCTGGCCTATGCGCCGGCGGAACGCGTGTCGCACTTGCCGGGAGGGCTGGCGATCCTGATCGGATTGATGGAAGAACTCGACATCGCCGAGCTGGTCGCGGTGCAGGCCGGCCTGCGCGTGGGCGCGCTGTGGGACCTGCACCTGCGCGCCGCGGCGATGAATTCGCTAACCCACCCGCTCGGCGTCGCCTGACCCGGCTGCCGCCGGGGGCGCGGGTGGCGCCACCAGGTGCGCCGTGCCCGGCGGCTCGTCGCGCAGCCAGCCGAACAGGATCGCCATCATCAGCGGGCCGACGAACAGGCCGATCACGCCCAAGGTCGAGACGCCGCCCAGGAGGCCGAACAGCACCGCCAGGAAGGGCAGGTTGACGCGCTGCCCGATCAGTTTCGGGCGGATGAATTTATCGACCAGGAACAGCTCGACCGCGCCCCAGGTGAACAGGCCCAGCGCCTCGGCCGAATGGCCCTGGCCGAACAGCAGCAGCGAGACCATCGTGAACGACAGCGGCGCGCCGCCCGGGATCAGGGCCAGGTAGCCGGTGATCACGCCCAGCAGCACCGGGGCCGGGGCGCCCGCCACCCAGTAGGCCACGCCCAGCACGATGCCTTCCAGGATCGCAATCGAACCCAGTCCCAGCGCGGTGCCGCGCACCGACAGCGGCAGCACGCGCCGCAGCTTGGTGTACTGGTCGGGCAGCAGGCGCGCGCCGGCGCGGTCGATGTAGTGCATGACGCTTGAACCGTGCACGTACAGCACGAACAGCGTGAGCAGGGTGAGGAACAGGTACAGGGCGTTGGCCAGGATCGTGGAGCCCCAGACGCGCGCGGTATCGGTCAGGTGCGGCATGAAGTCGCCCACCGTGGTGCGCACCAGGGCGTTCAGCCCGCCCGGTACGGCGAGGTGCTCGAGCCACCACTTGACGGCGGGTTCGGCCACCAGCGGCAGATTGGCCAGCCAGCCTGGCACCGGCACCCCGGTCTGGTTGAAGCTGATGAGCATGCGCTGCAGGCTGGCCAGCTCGTAAGTGAGGGTGTGGAACAGCAGCACCGACGGCCCGACGAAGCTGACCACCAGGAGCAGCAGCATGAAGCTGGCGCTGGCCAGCGGCGCCCAGCCGCGCCGCAGCAGGCGCTGGTGCAACGGCCAGGTGATCACCGCCAGCAGGCCGGCCCAGGCGATCGAGCCGAGAAAATGTTGCAACAAGAAGGCCAGGGCGATGGCGAACAGCACCGGCAGGATCAAATGAGCTTTGTTGCGCATACTGGCCCGGGTTGAATCACGTTTTCCTCAAAAAATTTCTACGTCGCGCGGAGTTTACAGCAGAGTTGTCCGCTCGAAAGAATAATACAGGATGCATTCCCATAAAAGCGGAGTTTGCAGAATGAATACTTCTAAAAAACAGAAGGCCGCTCCTGTGGAGGCCGTATTGTGACACCGATCGGCGCCGGCGGCAGCAAGCGCGCGGTATGTACGGCATCCTGCGGGAAGCGGCTAAATCGTTTATACTATTTGCCCTTTCAACGATGGAGCAGCACCCATGCCACGCAAGCCGGCGGCCGCGCCCGAACCAGCGGCAGCGCGCGCGCAGCGCCCCAGGGCGAAGAGCGCCAGTCCAACAACGGCGGCCAAGACCATCGCAAAGACCGCGGCCAAGACCGTGGTCAAGTCCGCAGCCAAGGCCGCAACGGCAAAGGGCGGGCTCAGGACGGCGGTCAAGTCGGCCGCCAGGGCGCTCGCGCACCCGCCGGCCAGGAAGCCGGCCGCCAAGGCGCCCAGGCCGGCGCCCAGGTCGGCGCTGCGCGCGCCGGTCCAGGATGCGCGTCCGGTGCTGGTGCGCGACAGCTTCACCATGCCCGAGCGCGAATACGCGGTGCTGCTCGAAGTCAAGCAGGCCTGCTTGCGGGCCGGCATCGACGTCAAGAAGAGCGAACTGCTGCGCATTGGTGTGGCCCTGCTGGGCCAGCTCGACGTGGCCACCCTGCAGAGCGTGCTGGGCGCGCTGCCACAGCTCAAGACCGGGCGTCCGCCGGCCCAGGACTGAGCGCTAGTGGATCGCCGACGCGCTCGTCAATTCCTTGAGTTCGCGGATCGGGATGTTCGACTTCTCGTGCATGCGCAGCAGGATGGTTGCGCCGACGTTGAGTTTGCGGTGGCGGATCTTGCTGATGATCGGCGGCTGCACTTCGAGCACGCGGCACAGCTCCGCGTCGTTCTTCAGCTGCAGGCGCTCGATTAGCGTGTCGAGCAATTTGTTGGGCACGAAACTCGAGGGCTCGAGTGCCCGCGCTCGATGCATGGCCTCGAGCATTTCCTGTTTTTTCTGTCGTACGCTCATGTCGATTCTCCAATATGAAAACATGATTCAAGACAGATCGACCGTTCTGGAAAAGTAGCCCCGCCTGTTGTATTCGCTTTATCGCGGCGGGTCGTTGTGATATTACTACGATTATGTTGCGCACGATTCGCGAAATTTAACTAAAAATGGCGCAATTGTGCGTTTCTTCCAGGAACTTATGCTAATTTCAGGCCGGAATGGGTGAGCAACAGCACCTTGTCGGCCATGGCGGCCGCGGCGTGGGAGTGGGTGACCATGATGGCGCCGGCGCCGTGGGCGCGCGTTTCATGGCGCAAGAGCTGGAGGATCACGTCGGCCGTTTCCGGGTCAAGATTGCCGGTCGGCTCGTCCGCCAGCAGCAGGGCCGGGCGGTGCACCAGGGCGCGCGCGATCGCCACCCGCTGCAGTTCGCCGCCCGACAGCTGGCGCGGGAAATCGCCGCCCCGTCCTCCTAGCCCGACGGCTTCCAGCATCGCGGTGACGCGTTCCTCCGCGCGCGCGCCGGACTCCTTGTTGAGCAGGAGCGGCAGCGCCACGTTCTGGCGCAGGGTCAGGTGCGGCAGCACGTGGAAGGCCTGGAAGATGAAGCCCATGCGGGTGCGCCGCAGGCGGGTGGCGGCGTCGTCGTCGAGGCTGGACATCGGCGCGCCGTCCACGATCACCTGGCCGGCATCCGGCATGTCGAGCCCCGCGATGAGGTTGAGCAGGGTCGATTTGCCGACGCCCGATTCGCCCATGATCGCCACGAACTCGCCGGCCTGGAACACATGCGACAGCTGGGCGAGCACCGCGCGGCCGCCGTAGGATTTGGTGAGCTGGTCGAGTTCGAGCATGCAGGCGATATGGATCTAGCGAGGGTCTAGCGGGTGAGGGCACGCCGCAGCAGGTAGCTGGCCGCATCGACCAGGGCCACCAGCACCAGCATCGCGATCACCACGGTGGCCGCGCTGGGCATCTGGAACAGCGACAGGTGGTACTTCAGCATCTGGCCCAGGCCGCCTGCCCCGACCACGCCCAGCACCGCCGCCGCGCGAATATTGTTCTCCCAGCGGTACAGCGTATACGACAGCATCTGCGGCAGCGCCTGGGGCAGCGTAGCGTACAGGAAGGCCGCCAGCGGCCGCGCGCCGTTGGTGCGCAGGCTCTGCTCGGCATGCGGCTCGACGTTTTCCAGGGCGTCGGCGAATAGGCGTCCCAGCACCCCGGCCGTGTGCGCGGCCAGCGCCAGGGTGCCGGCCATCGGCCCCAGGCCGGCCAGCACCAGCAGCACCGCGGCCCACACCAGTTCGGGAATCGAGCGCAGCACATTGAGCACCAGGCGCGTCACGAGCCGCGCCGCGCGGCCCAGGCGTCCGGCGCCGGCCAGCGCCAGCGGCAGGCCGACGGCGGCGGCGAGCAGGGTGCCGATGGCCGACATGGCCAGCGTCTCCCACAACGCGCCCAGGGTCTTGAGCAGGAAGGGCGTGCCGGTCTCGGGCGGCGCGAAGCCGGCCAGGAATTCGCGGGCTGAATCGATCGCCTCGGCGGTGAAGAAGGCGCTCCACTGCAGCGGCAGCGAGGCGAAGCTGGCCACGACCAGGGCCAGCAGGCCAAGCAGGATCAGCCAGGTCCTGAGGTCGCGTGGAGGCGCTGGAGGCAAGGTCGATGGCTTCATCCCAGCCTCCGGCGCAGCATCTTCGACACCAGGTCGGCCGCCGCCACCAGCAGCACGAACACGATCAGCATGGTGGCGACTTCGGCGCCGGCCATCATCTTGGTCGATTCGTCCAGGCGCTGGCCCAGGCCGCCGGCGCCGACGAAGCCCATCACCGCCGAGCCGCGGATCGCGCACTCCCAGCGGTACACGGTGTACGACACCAGTTCGGCGCTCGAATCGGGCAGGGCGCCGTACAGCAGCGCCGGCAGGCGGCCGGCGCCGTTGGCGAGCAGGACGTCGGTGGCATGGGCGTCGCTCGACTCGAGGATCTCGGCATACACCTTGGCCAGCATGCCGCTGTACGACAGGGCGATCGCCAGCACGCCGGCGGTCGGCCCCAGGCCGACGATGCGCACGAACAGCAGCGCCCATACGAGTTCGGGCACCGAGCGCAAGACCATCAGGATCCAGCGCAGGCCCTGGCGCACGAGCGCCGCGAACGGATGCACGCGGCCGGTGCCCAGGCGCGAGATCGACAGGCGCTCGGTGATGACGAAGGTGGCGGGAATCGCCACCAGCAAGGCCAGCGTGAGGCCGGCGGTGGCGATCGCCACCGTCTGCCAGGTCTCGCGCAGCACCATCGCCAGGAAGTCGGGTTCGACGGCGGGGACGAGGAAATCGGACAGGAACATCCCGGCCGCGCGCAGGCTTTGCGCGTCGAACAGCAGCCAGGGCTTGAATTCGGCGCCGGCCAGCAGCGGGTACAGCAGGACGACGAAGATCGCGGCCCAGGTGACGCGCGTGCGCCACGCGGGATCGCGGTGAAGAACTGCAGCGGCGCTCATCAGAAGCAGGCGCCGACGGCGATCTGGCCGGGTGTCTCGTGCAGGGTGGCGGGCGCCGGCTCGACCGTTTCATTGGCGTACAGCTCGGCGATCATGGCGTCGCTGACGTCTTCGCGCGGCGCATCGAACACGATGCGGCCGTCGCGCAGTCCGACCAGGCGCGGGAACTGTTCGCGCGCCAGTTCGACCTGGTGCAGGCTGCACACCAGGGTCGCGTTGCGCCCCTGCGCTTCCTGGCGCAGCGTGGCCAGGGTGTGGCGCGCGAGCGCCGGGTCGAGCGCCGAGATCGGCTCGTCGACCAGCAGCGCTTCGGCGTTCGAGAGCAGCAGGCGCGCCAGGCCGCAGCGCTGGCGTTCGCCGCCGGACAGGCGGTCGACCCGCGCATACAGCTTGTCGCCCAGCGAAAAACGCGCCAGCGCGGCATGCGCGGCGTCGGGATCCTGCGGGCGCACCAGCGAGGCCAGGGCCTGCCACAGCGACCAGTGCGGCAGGCGGGCGGCCAGCACCGCCGTCACCACGCGCTGGCGCGGCGGCAGGGGCGGCGCCTGCGGCGCCAGGAACAGGCGCGAGCGCAGGTGGTGGCGCTCGGCCCCGTTCAGCCGCCACGGGTCCTGGCCGAAGATCTCCAGGGCGCCCTCGGCCGGCCGGTGGGCGCAGGCGAGGGTGGACAGCAGGGTGGTCTTGCCGGCCCCGGAAGGGCCGATCAGGGCGACCTGCTCGCCGGCGCGGATCGTGAGGTCGAGCGCGTGCAGGGCCGGCGCGCGGCTGCCGGCCAGGTGGCGCACGGTCAGGCCGCGCAGGCGGTAGGTCGCCATGGTGAATCGCTTTCCCGGATTACTTCAGCAGGCCCGCATTGCGTGCGGCGGCTTCGATCGCGCCATAGTTGGCGGTTCTGGTCGGCACGAATTTCGTCGCGCGCTGCAGGTCGAGGATCTGCTTGCCTTCGGCGGTCGAGCCGTCCAGCGCCAGGAAGGCGTCGGTGATCTTCTTCTTGACCGCCGGATCCATGTCGGTGCGCACGGTCCAGTTGTAGTCGAAATAGCCCGGGGTGGTGTAGAACACGCGCACCTGCTTCGGATCGACCTTCTTGCTCTCGACCAGCTTTTCCCAGACCGAGATGTTCAGCGCGCCGGCATCGACCTTGCCGCCGGCCACGGCCGCCACGGTCGCGTCATGCGCGCCCGAGAAGGCGATGCGCTTCAGGTCGGTGTCCGGGTTGATCTTGGCTTGCAACAGGAAGGAGCGCGGCATCAGGTGGCCCGAGGTCGACGATTCCGAACCGAAGGCCAGGGTCTTGCCCTTCAGGTCTTCCAGCTTGGTGATGCCAGGCACGGTGGTGATGAAGACCGAGCGGAATTTCTCGTCTTCCTCGCGCTGCACCAGCGGGGTCACCTGGCCCTTGCTGCGCACGTTGGCTTGCACGAAGGTGAAGCCGCCGAACCAGACCATGTCGATCTTGCGGTTGATCAGACCTTCGACCGAGGCGGCGTAGTCGGTCACCGGGGTGAACTCGACCTTCAGGCCGGTGGCCTTGGCCAGGTATTCGCCCAGCGGCTTGAACTTGCGCTGCAGTTCGGTCGGCGATTCGTCGGGGATGGCCGAGACGCGCAGCACGCCATTGCTCTGGGCGCTCGCGGCGCCTGCGATCAGCATTGTGCCGGCAACAGCTGCGCACAGGGTTTTCAGGACGTGACGGCGAAGGGACATGGTCATGGTGTTCTTCATTGATGGTTAATCGGGACGGAATACGAATTATAAAGGCCGATCATTCCACCCGGCAAAAACAATAGACGAATTGCTGTGTCGTGCCGAACGGCGTCCGGTGCAGTTCGGTGCGGCTTTCGACCAGGCGGAAGGCCGGGCCGAACTCGTCGTGCAAGCCTTCGGCGTCATAGCGCACGATGTCCAGGCCGCTGCATTTGGTGGGTCCTTCGGGGCCGAAGGTGGCGACGATCACGCTGCCGCCCGGGCGCATGGCGCGCGCCACCTGGCGCACGTAGGCCGCCCTGTGCGCGGGTTCGAGCAGGAAGTGGAACACGGCGCGGTCGTGCCAGACGTCGTAGCGCCGTTCCGGCAGCTCGGCCTTCGTGATGTCTCCCACCAGCCACTGGGCCCGCCCGGCCCGGGCGCCCAGGCGCGCGCGGGCGACGCGGATCGCCTCGGCCGAGATGTCCAGCACGGACACGTCGGTGTAGCCGCGCGCCAGCAGGTCGTCGACCAGCGTGGCTTCGCCGCCGCCGACGTCGATGATGGCGGCCGAGGGCGCGCCGGCGCTGCGCCCGATCAGGGCGAGCGAGGTGTCCAGGTGCGGGGCGTACCAGCTCACCGCATCCGGCGCCTTGGTGCGGTACACGGTCTCCCAATGAAGTCGCTGATCCATATTTCAACTTAGAAATGTCGCAGGGCAAACCCTGCACGCTTGAATTGTCGCGCGCACAGCGAATCGGGGGAATCCGCTATGATGGTAAAAACAGCAACGATAGAAGACATCCTCATATGCCATCTCGCATGGTGCGGCGTGGCGGCACGAATGATAAACCTTATGCTGACAACCTGCACATCCGACGAGCGCCAGGCCGCCGTTGCCAACGCCCACGACGCGCAAGAGCTGCACGCCGGCCTGGGCGCCGATGATGCCTGCATCTCGCCCAAATTCCTGTACGACGCGCTCGGCTCCAAGCTGTTCGAGGCCATCTGCGAACTGCCCGAATATTACCCGACCCGCACCGAGGCCGCGATCTTCGAACGCCATGGCGCCGAGATCGCGCGCGTGGCCGGCCTTGGGACCACCCTGATCGACCTCGGCGCCGGCAACTGCGCCAAGGCGGCCAAGCTGTTTCCGCTCCTGCAGCCGGCGCAATACGTGGCGGTCGACATCTCCAGCGAATTCACCCATGACGCCCTGGCGCGCCTGCGCCAGCGCTTCCCGCAGATCGCGATGGAAGCGCTGGGCATGGATTTCTCGAACCGTTTCGAATTGCCCGACCAGGTGCGCGCCGAGCGCCGCCTGTTCTTCTATCCCGGCTCCTCGATCGGCAATTTCACGCCCGAGGATGCGCAGGCCTTCCTGAAGCGCCTGCGCGCGCAGTGCGGGCCGGATGGCGGCATCCTGATCGGCATCGACCTGGCCAAGGATAAAGCCACGCTCGACGCCGCCTATGACGACGCGCTGGGCGTGACCGCCGCCTTCAACCTGAACATCCTGCGCCACGTGAACCGGCTGGTCGACGCCGATTTCGACATCCGCCAGTGGCGCCACCACGGCTTCTACAACCCCGCGCGCGGACGCATCGAGATGCACCTCGAGGCGCGCACGCCGCAAGAGGTGCACTGGCGCGGCGGCGCGCGCCGCTTCGAGGCGGGCGACTGCATCCACACCGAGAACAGCTATAAATACCAGCAGGCCGACGCCATCGGGCTGCTGGAGCGTTCTGGCTTCGAGGCGACCCGCGTCTGGACCGATCCCCAGCGCTGGTTCGCGGTGATCCACGCACAGGCCATCTCCCCATGAACATGCTGCGCGACGAGGGCCTGCCGCGCACCTTCGCCCGGGTGCGCGGCCGTTCGCTGCACCTTGCCGAGGCGTTGTCCGACGAGGATTGCTGCGCGCAGTCGATGCCCGACGCGAGCCCGATCAAGTGGCACCTGGCGCACACCACCTGGTTCTTCGAGACTTTCATCCTCGAGCCGCGCGAGCCGGGCTTCGCGCCGTTCCACCCGGCGTTCCGGGTCATCTTCAACTCCTATTACAACGGCGTCGGCGACAAGCATCCGCGCCCGCAGCGCGGCCTGCTCACGCGGCCGTCGCTGGGCGAAGTGAAAGCCTACCGCCACGACGTCGACCGCCGCATGGACGCCTTGCTGGCGCGCGGCATCGACGACGCGCTGGCGGCGTTGGTGGAACTAGGCCTGCAGCACGAGCAGCAGCACCAGGAGCTGATGCTCACCGACGTCAAGCACCTGCTGGCGGGCAATCCCCTGTATCCGGCCTATGCGGCCGATCCGCTGGCGGCATCCGAGCCGGCGCCGCAGCTCGAGTGGCTGCCGTTCGAAGGCGGACTGGCCGAGATCGGCCACAAGGGCATGGGCTTTTGCTTCGACAACGAGCTGCCGCGCCACCGCACCTATGTGGCGCCGTTCGCGCTGGCCTCACGCCTCGTCACCAACGGAGAGTACCGGGCCTTCATCGAGGCCGGCGGCTACCGCGACCCGAGCCTGTGGCTGGCCGAGGGCTGGGACCGCGTCTGCTCGGGCGAGATCACCCGGCCGCTGTACTGGATCGAACAGGACGACGGCTGGCACGAGTTCACCCTGCACGGCGTGCAGCCGCTCGACCCTGAGCGTCCCGTCACCCACGTCTCGTTGTACGAGGCCGACGCTTACGCGCGCTGGCGCGGCGCACGCTTGCCTACCGAGGCGGAATGGGAATTTGCCGCGCGCCAGTCGAGCCTGGGCGGAGTGCCTGTGCATCATCCGGCGGCGGCCAGCGGCGCCGGCCTGCAGCAGATGTTCGGCGCCTGCTGGCAGTGGACGGGCAGCAGCTACGCGCCATATCCCGGCTATTCTCCGGCGCCGGGCGCCATCGGCGAATACAACGGCAAGTTCATGGTCAACCAGTACGTGCTGCGCGGCTCGTCCTGCGCCACGCCCGAGGGCCATGCGCGCGCCAGCTACCGCAACTTCTTCCCGTCCGGCGCACGCTGGCAGTTCACCGGCATCCGGCTGGCGAGATGAGCCGCCGGCGTGACTGGCGCGCGCGCCTGAAGGACCAGCGCGCCAATATCTATATCCTGTCGCATCCCCTCAGGTTCACCCTGCAGGTGCTGCGCGGCTTTCGCGCCAACCAGGGCCTGCTGCTGGCCGGCGCCGTCGCCTATTACGCGCTGCTGTCGATCGTGCCGTTCCTGATGCTGGTGGTGGTGGCGCTGTCGCATTTCATCGATCCGGTAGAGCTGCTCGACACCTTGCGCCGCTATCTCGAGCTGCTGGTGCCGGGCCAGTCGCGCCCGATCGTGACCGAGGTCGCCAACTTCCTGCAGGACCGCCAGCTGCTGACCTGGGTGCTGGCGCTGACCATGCTGTTTTTCAGCTCGCTCGCGTTTACCGTGCTGGAAAATGCGATGAGCGTGATCTTCGTGCACCGGGTCGCGGTGCGGCGGCGCCATTTTCTGGTCTCGGCCGTGCTGCCTTATTGCTATATCCTGGCGTTGGGCATCGGCATCATGGTGGTAACGCTGGTCGCCGGCGCGCTGCAGGTGATGGGGTCCGAGAGCGTCTGGCTGTTCAACTACAAGTGGTCGCTGGGCGGGGTGTCGGGAATACTGCTGTACCTGCTGGGACTGGCGGGCGAGATCCTGGTGCTGACCTCGATCTACCTGGTGATGCCGGTGGGACGGCTGTCGATCTGGCATGCCTTCATCGGCGGCGCGACGGCGGCGCTGCTGTGGGAAATCGCGCGCCACGTGCTGGTCTGGTATTTCTCGACGCTGTCGCAGGTGAACCTGGTGTATGGCTCGATGACGACCGCGATCGTGGTGATGTTCTCGCTGGAGATCGCCGCCACCTTGCTGCTGCTGGGAGCCCAGGTGATCGCCGAATACGAGCGGGTGGGGCAGGCCGGCGGCGGGGAGCCGCCGGCGCAGCCGGCCTGCGATATTCCGCCGCTGGCGCGTGGCTGACATCGTCGACCTCGCGCCAGCGGCGTTCTTTGCTTCTTACTTTGCTTCTTACTTCGCTTCGCCCTTCGGCTTGATCATCAGGCTGGCGATGCAGCTGCCAGCGATCAGCACGGCGACGACGGTCAGCGAAGCCTGCACCGGCACGTGATACCACGGCATGATCAGCATCTTGACGCCGATGAAGGTCAGGACCATCGCCAGGCCATACTTGAGCAGGTGGAAGCGGTCAGCCACGTCGACCAGCAGGAAGTACAGCGCACGCAGGCCCAGGATCGCGAACATGTTCGACGTAAACACGATGAACGGGTCGGTCGTGATCGCGAAGATTGCCGGGATCGAGTCCACCGCGAAGATCAGGTCGGTCACCTCGATCAGGATCAGCACCAGGAACAGCGGCGTCACGTAACGCAGGCCGTCCTTGCGCACGAAGAACTTCTCGCCATGGTCGCCCTCGGCCACCCGCAGGTGCTTGCGCGCCAGCTTCAGGATCGGGTTGTTGGCCACGTCCGGTTCTTCGTCGACCGCCACCAGCATGCGGATACCGGTGAACAGCAGGAAGGCGCCGAACAGGTACAGGACCCAGCTGAATTCGCTCACGACCCAGGCGCCGGCGCTGATCATGATGGCGCGCATGATGATCGCACCGAGCACGCCATAGATCAGGACGCGGCGCTGGTATTGCTGCGGCACCTGGAAGGCGGTGAAGATCAGCAGGAACACGAACACGTTGTCGACCGACAGCGCTTTCTCGATCAGGTAGCCCGAGAAGAATTCGAGTGATTTCTGGCTCGCGATTTCAGGGCCGGCGGTGTCCTTCAGGTAGAAGTACAGGGCGGCATTGAAGATCAGCGCCAGGCTGACCCACACCAGCGACCAGATGCCGGCTTCCTTGACGCTGACCTTGTGCGCCTTGTTGCCGCCGAAGACGAACAGGTCGAGCGCCAGCATGACGAGCACGAAGCCGACGAAGCCGGCCCACATCATGGGGCTTGCGATGGTTTCCAATCCGTTCATCGGCTACTCCTTGTACTTGCAGTGAGACGAGGGGGCATGACAGTCCTCCGGTTGATAATAAAACCCCACTATAGAGCGCACCAATACATCGCACAAATCGAATCTTATTTGATGTAACATCGGATTTTTCGATGTTTACGAGAGCGTGCCATGTCGACACTCAATTACAAGCACCTGCGCTACTTCTGGATGGTGGCGAAGACCGGCAGCATTGCCAGGGCGGCCGAGCAACTGCACCTGACCCCGCACTCGATCTCGGGCCAGCTGTCCGAATTCGCCGACAGCCTGGGCGTCGAGCTGTTTCGCCGGGTCGGGCGCAAGCTCGAACTGACCGACACCGGGCGCCGCATCGTGAGCTATGCCGAAGAGATTTTCAATACCGGCGACGAGCTGCTCGAGCTGGTGCGCGACCACGCCTTCGCCACCACCACCTACCGCGTCGGCTGCGCCGACTCGGTCTCCAAGCTGATCGCCTTCGACCTGGTGGAGCCGGCGCTCAAGCTGAAAGAGCCCGTCAAGCTGATCTGCCGCGAAGGGCGCCTCGACAGCCTGATCGCCGACCTGGCGGTGCACCGGCTCGACCTGGTCATCGCCGACCGCCCGATCCCGGGCCACTTCAGCGTGCGCGCCTATAACCACTTGCTGGGCGAGAGCCCGATGACGGCCTTTTGCACCGAGGTCCTGGCGGCCAGCTTCGACCAGCCGTTCCCGGCCTGCCTGCACAATGCGCCGCTGCTGTTGCCGGGCGAGGATTTCGCGATCCACCAGCGCCTGTTGCGCTGGCTCGAGCGCTGCGACGTGCATCCGCGCGTGGTGGGGGAGTTCGACGACAGCGCGATGATCCAGGCCTTCGGCCGCTCGGGCGCCGGCGTGTTCTTCGCGCCGAGCGTGATCGCGGCCCAGGTCGCCAGCCAGTATGGACTGGTCGCGCTGGGCCAGGTCGAGTCGGTGGTCGAGCAGGTGTATGCGATCACGACCGAGCGCCGCATGAGCCATCCGGCCACGGTGGCGATCAGCAGGCTGGCGCGCGACAAGCTGTTTGCGCGTGGCGACGGTCGCAGCGATGGCGGAAGCTGAGCATGCCGTTGCGCTCAGTCAATCCGAGGTCACGCCCCGAATGGCACAGTAAGTTCTTGCCCAAAACCAATCGGACGCAAAAACTGTTCGGGAGATGCACCATGGGACTGCTGCGCGGCTGCGATTCGCCGTTTACCATTGCGGCCCACGCCGCGTCGCTGCGCCGGCGCGGCATCGACTTCGTCATGCGGCGCTACAGCCGCGATCCATCGACCAACCTCGACGCCGGCGAGGCGCAGCGGCTGTGCGGCGCCGGTCTGCGCATCGGCGCGCTATGGGAGGGATGCGGGGCGCGCGACCGGCTCACGCGCCAGCAGGGCTTGCGCGATGGCGCCGAGGCCCTGCACCTGGCCCGCGCGGCCGGACAGCCGCCCGGCAGCGCGATCTATTTCGCCCTGGGCGAGGACACGACGCCGGCCGACATCGATGGCGTGCTGAAGCACTATCTGGCCGGGGTGCGCAGCGCGCTGGGCGGCGCCGCGGGCTACCGCGTCGGGGTACACGGCAGCCATGCCTGGTGCGCCGGACTGGTCGACCGCGGGCTGGGCGCGTTGAGCTGGCTGGTCTCGATGCCGGCCGGTGGGGTGGCGCCGCGCCACAACCTGCTGCAATGGCCGTCCGCGCGCCTGGTGCTCGACGGCGCCGAGCTGCGCCTGTCGCCCGTGCTGGGGCAGCCGGGGAGGGACCCCGGCCTGTTCCAGCTGGCCGGGCCTGGCGCGGCCCTCAGCGCTGCGTTCAGGCGCGAACGCTGACGCCGGCGGCGCCGGCGTCGATGCGGCCGACCACCGCCGCGTCCGCGAACCCTTCGCGCGCGAACAGGGCCAGCACGTCGTCGACCGCGGCCGGATCGCAGGCCACCAGCAGCCCGCCCGAGGTTTGCGGATCGGTCAGCAGCGCGCGCTGGGCCGAGGTGAGGGAATCATCCAGCTGGACGTCCTTGCCATAGGCCTCCCAGTTGCGGCTCGAAGCGCCGGTGAAGAAGCCGTCGTGCGCCAGTTGCAGCACGCCGGGCAGCAGCGGAATCGCCGGCATGTCGAGCTGCGCGTGCAGTTGGGCGCCGCGCGCGATTTCGAGCAGGTGGCCCAAGAGGCCGAAGCCGGTGACGTCGGTCATGGCGTGCACGCCCGGCATGTCGGCCAGCAGGCGGCCCGGCTTGTTCAACTTGGTGGTGTTGGCGATCATGGCCGCATAGCCTTCCTCGCCCAGCACGCCCTTCTTGAGCGCGGCCGACAGCACGCCCACGCCCAGGGGCTTGCCCAGCACCAGCACGTCGCCGGCGCGGGCGGCGCTGTTCTTCTTGACCTTCGAAGGGTGCACCAGGCCCATCACCACCAGGCCATAGATCGGCTCGACGGAATCGATCGTGTGGCCGCCGGCGATCGGGATGCCGGCTTCGCGGCAGATCGACGCGCCGCCTTCCAGGATCCGGCCGATGGTCTCGAGCGGCAGCTTGTTGATCGGCATGCCGACCAGCGCCAGCGCCATGATCGGGGTGCCGCCCATCGCGTACACGTCCGAGATCGCATTGGTGGCGGCGATGCGGCCGAAGTCGAACGGGTCGTCGACGATCGGCATGAAGAAATCGGTGGTGGCGACCAGCGCCTGCTCGTCGTTGAGCTGGTAGACCGCGGCGTCGTCCGAGGTCTCGATCCCGACCATCAGCTCCTTCGGCAGCGGGAAGCCGCCGGACGACTTGAGGATCTCGGCCAGCACGCCGGGCGCGATCTTGCAGCCGCAGCCGCCGCCGTGCGAGAACGAGGTGAGTTTGATGGGTTGGTCGGTGGTGCTCATGGGATGTCCGGTTGTCGTTGATCGTGGAATTATCGCGCAAGTCGGGCGTCGATGCTTGGCCCCCGGCCGGCGCCAAAAAAAACGGCTGCCGAAGCAGCCGTTTTTCACTGACGCCAAGTCAGGATCCCCGCCTGCGCGGGGACATGCTTATTCGCCGAACGAACGGCGTGCGCCGTCCATCGAGCGCGGGTGGGCGCCCTTGTAGCCGCCTTCGCGGCGCTGGCCCTGGCCTTCGCGCGGGCCGCCGAAGCGGTTGCCGTCGCGTGGCGCACGGTCGGCGGCCGGACGGTCGCCTTGTGGGCGCGGGGCGTAACCCTCGCGCGGGCCACGATCGGCGTAACGGCTCTCGCCGGCTGGGCGGTCGCCGTGCGGACGCGCCGCATAGCCTTCGCGTGGCGCGCGATCGGCGTAGCCGCGCTCGTAGCCACCCTCACGCGGACCCGACGGCTTGCCGAAACCGCGCTGGGCCGGCTTGCCGTTGCGGCCGTCGCCCGGCTTCCAGCCCGGACGCGCGGCCGAACGCGGCGCCGCCGCGCGCTTCGGTTCGAAGCCTTCGATCACGTTGACCGGGATCGGCTGGCGGGTGAAGCGCTCGATGCGGCGGATGTTCATGTTCTCGGCGTGGTTGACCAGCGAGATCGCGGTGCCGTTGCGGCCGGCACGGCCGGTGCGGCCGATGCGGTGCACGTAGTCCTCGGGGAACTTCGGCAGGTCGTAGTTCACCACGTGGGTGATGTTCGGCACGTCGATGCCGCGCGCGGCGACGTCGGTTGCGACCAGCACCTTGACGCTGCCGCGGCGCAGGCTGTCCAGCGTGCGGTTGCGGGCGCCCTGGTGCATGTCGCCATGCAGCGCGGCGGCGGCGAAGCCGGCGATGTTCAGGCGGTCGGCGATCATGTCGGCGTCGCGCTTGGTGGCGGTGAACACCACGGCCTGGTCCAGCGTCTCGTCGCGCAGCAGGTGGTCGAGCAGGCGGTTCTTGTGCGACAGGTCGTCGACAAAGTGCACGCGCTGCACGATGTTCTCGTGGCGGTTGGTGGCGCTGGCGATCTGGATCGTCAGCGGGTCGCTGGTGATGCGGCGCGCCATATTGCCCACGACGCCGTCCAGGGTTGCCGAGAACAGCATGGTCTGGCGGGTCGACGGCGTGGCGGCGACGATCTTCTCGATGTCGTCGATGAAGCCCATGTCGAGCATGCGGTCGGCTTCGTCCAGCACCAGGATCTCGAGCTGCGAGAAGTCGATCTTGCCCGATTCCATGTGGTCGATCAGGCGGCCCGGCGTCGCCACCAGGATCTCGGGATTCTTGGCCAGCAGTTGCATCTGCTTCGGGTAGGGCATGCCGCCCAGGATCGAGACGCAACGCACGCGGCGCATATGGGCCGTGTACTTGTCGGTGTTGCTGGTCACTTGCAGGGCCAGCTCGCGGGTCGGGGTCAGGACCAGCATCTTCGGCTGGGCCGGCTTGAAACGGACGCGTTCGCCGCGTGCGCGGGCAGCCTGCGCTTCTTGCGCAGGAGTCTTGCCGGCAGGAGCAGGCTCGGCGTTCGCCAGGTGGTGCAGGGCCGGCAGCATGAAGGCCGCGGTCTTGCCCGAACCGGTTTGCGACGAGACCAGCAGGTCGCGGCGCGCGATGGCCGCGGGGATGGCTTGCGCCTGGACCGGGGTCGGATTGGTATAGCCGGTGTCGGCCACTGCCTGGACGATGGACGCGTGCAGGCCTAGTGCTTCAAAACTCATGTGTTCTTTACTTTCGGAATAAATCATGCACGTTCGCACATGTGGCGCGAACGTAAAAATGCAACGCGAACCGACAAACGAAATGACTCAGTAATGAAAGAAATTTCGGCACAAAAGCTTTGCGCCGGGACGGTGTCTGGAAACGACACGCAAGGCGGGAGGCTTTGGAAAGGCGCTCTGATCGAGCTGCCTGGGGTTTGCGTAGCTGCTTGTTGTACTGCTGACGCTGCTATCACCGGCTCATGAAGTTCATGATGCGGGCGCGATGTCGCAGCGCACAAACGGAACTATACAGGTTTTTCCGGTTCTTTGCACGACAGCGCATTAAACCGTGCAGTTAATGCTGCACGGCAATATATCAGCGCTGCTTGCGCGCGGACGAGGTATTGCGGGCGATGCGCTTGCCGCTCTTGCTGGCGCCCGCCTTGGCCTTGAAGCGCGAGGCATTGCGCTTGGCCTTGCTGCGGTCGCTCTCGAAGGCCAGCACGGCGTTCTCGATGATGTTCTCGGCGATGTCGCCCTGGTTCGAGGCCGAGGTCTTCGGCACCAGGATCGTCGAGCCGGCCTTCAGGCGCATCTGCGGCGGGATGTTGTTGGCCTGGCGGATGACTTCGGGCGTGGTGCCGAATTTCGAGGCCAGTTGGGAAATCGTCACGCGGGCGCTGGTGATCTTGTGCGTGGTCCAGGTGGACAGGGCATGGCCCCATTGCGCCAGGTTGATGTGGAATTTCTCGGCGTTTTCTTTCGGCAGCAGGATCTTGGTGCGCTCGCCGCCGATGATGACCGGCTTCTTGAACTGCGGATTGAGCGCCTTGAATTCGTCGAGCGACATTTCGGCCAGCTGGGCCGCGATGGCCAGGTCGATGTCGCTGGTCTTGTCGACCGTGGTGAAATAAGGCTGGTTGTCGATTGCCGGCAGGGTGACGCCATACTGGGAAGGATTGGCCACCACGTTCTTGACCGCCTGCAGCTTCGGCACGTAGTTGCGGGTTTCGGCCGGCATCAGCTCGGCCAGGCTGTCGAAGTCGGTCGGCTTGCCCAGTTCCTGGTTTTTCTTGATGGCGCGCTGAACATTGCCTTCGCCCCAGTTATATGCCGCCAGGGCCAGCGGCCAGTCGCCGAACATCGTGTACAGGCGTTGCAAGTAGGACAGGGCGGCGTCGGTCGAGGCGATCACGCCGCGCCGCTCGTCCTTGAACATGTTCTGGCGCAGGTCGAAGTCCTTGCCGGTGCCCGGCACGAACTGCCACAGGCCGGCGGCGTTGGCGCTCGACATGGCTTGCGGATTGAAGGCCGATTCGATCACCGGCAGCAGCGCCAGCTCGGTCGGCATGCCGCGCTTTTCGAGTTCCGACACCACGTGATACAGATAGGGCGAGGCGCGCCCGGAAATGCGGGACAGGTTGCCCGGGTGGGCCGCGTAGGCCTGGGTGTGGCGGGTCACCAGGGCATTGTTCAGGTCGGGAATCGCATAGCCGCTGCGGATGCGGCCCCAGACATCGGTCTCACGGTAGTCGTCGGCGTCCAGCTTCATCGGCGACAGCGCCGGACGTTCGATGCTCGACGCGGCGTAGGCGCCTGAAGCCGGAGCTGCGTCCATCGCCTGACTCAGCGGCGCCGCTGCCAGGAGGGCCAGCGCGGCCAGGGTGAAGATGGAGCGTTTCGTGTCGTGCATGGGCTTCATGAGGCGTTTCCAGTGTTGCGTCCAGGAACGAACGGACAGGACAAGAGGGCAGTGTACGTATCAATTGTCGAGTCAGTCAAGAATTAAGTCGCTGTCGTTACAATTCAGGCCGAAGGAAAAATGTCATCCGTTGGCATCATGAAAACGGAAGATGCCGTACATATCACGGATATTGACGAGCAGGACGCTTTTTGCCCGACCCACCTCGAATAACGGTCGCGTCTGGCAAACCTTAACGCCATGGATGGGTCCAACTATGAGTCGGCGCAAAGAGTGCGTACAATCCAGGCTTTGCAGTTCGCCTTTCGAAAGCTTCACCATGAGCACCCCCAATCTGAACGCCGACGATGACGCCATCGTCGCCGCCACCCGCAAGTGGCTGGAGCGGGCCGTCATCGGCCTCAATCTCTGTCCCTTCGCCAAGTCGGTCTATGTCAAGGAGCAGGTACGCTACGTCGTCTCGAACGCCACCACGCCCGAGCAATTGCTTGAAACCTTGATGGACGAGTTGCAGCACCTGTCCGACACCAGCCCGGAGCAGGTCGACACGACCTTGCTGATCCATCCCTTCGTGCTGAACGATTTCGAGGACTACAACGAATTCCTGGACGTGGCCGATGTCGCGGTCGAGGACATGCAGCTCGACGGCGAGCTGCAGGTGGCGTCCTTCCATCCGGACTACCAGTTCGCGGACACCGACGCCAACGATATCTCGAACTACACCAACCGTGCCCCGTATCCGATCCTGCACCTGCTGCGCGAGGACAGCATCGCGCGCGCGGTCGACGCCTTCCCGGAAGCGGAAGCGATCTTCGAGAAGAACATCGCCACCATGGAAAAGCTCGGCCATGAAGGCTGGGACAAGCTCGATGTCGGCCCGGCCTGAAGACGGCGCCACCACGGCGCCCTTGCCCGAACGTCCCGACACCCCGTGCGTGGCGGTGTGCTCCACCACCTTCGACGAGGTATGCCGCGGCTGCGGCCGCACGGTCGCCGAAGTCGCCAACTGGGTGTCGATGGACGCCGCCGCGAAGGAAGTCGTGTGGCAGCGCATCCTGGCGCAGGGTTATCCGCGCCGGAATAGTTAAGCGCGGGGCTCAATAGCCCCCGATGAAATCCTTCTTGCCGATCGGGACGCCGTTGTGGCGCAGGATCGCGTACGCCGTCGTCACGTGGAAAAAGAACTGCGGCAGCGCGAAGTGCGTCAGGTAGCGCGCGCCGTCGTCGAAATGGCGCGCCCGCTCGCCGCTGCCATGGGTGACGGGACGGGTGGCGCCGGCTTCCACATCCGCCGCTTTCAAGCTGTCGATGAAGTCCAGCGTCTTGCTGATGCGCTGTTGCAGCTCGGCAAAGGTGTGCTCGCCATCCTCGTAGCGCGGCGGCTCGACCCCGGCCAGGCGCGCGCTCGCGCCCTTGGCGAAGTCGGTGGCGATCTGGACCTGCCTGGCCAGCGGGAACATGTCGGGGTAGAGGCGCGCCTGCAGCAGGGCGTCCGGCTCGATGCGGCGTTCCTGGGCGTGGGCCTCGGCTTTATCAAGCACTGCGGCGAGACTGCCCAGCAGCTGGCGGAACACCGGCACCGAGGCGGCGTACAGGGAATGGCTCATTTGGTTCTCCTATTCTGGTTAGTCCAATAGCATCGCGATCATAACAAGTCTTGTCGCGCGCCGTTGACGCATTCGACCGCATAATTAGTGACTCCCGGCAAGCAACTGTGCATAATCTGGCCATCCTTTATGCATCGGGCTTAGCAGGCCCAGTCCCGCATCCATGTCGAGTCCCGCCGCCCGCACCCCGTCCCGCCTGCGTTCGCTGTATGGCCGTTCGTTGTACGGTGCGCTGCTGCTGGTGGTGTTCGCCGGCCTGCTGGCTCCCGCCGTGGTTGGCAGCTACCTGCTGGTCGGCCTGCAGCAGCGCGCGGGCGCCAGCCCGAACGACACGCTGCAGGGCAATTACGCGCTGGTGCTGGCGCTGCAGCTGGCGGTGTCGCTGCTGCTGATCGCGCTGCTGCTGCGGCGACGCCTGCTGTCGCCGCTGCGCAAGCTGATGCGCTTTTCGGACCGCCTGGCGCGCGGCGACTTCGAGACGCCGCTGGCGCTGTCGGCCCACGACGAGCTGGGGCAGCTGGGCGAGCAGATGGAGCGCATGCGCCTGGCGATCCGCGACCTGTTCGCCGACGTCGCGCGTCGCGAGGAACAGTTCCGCACCATCGTGACCCAGGTCCCGGGCGCCGTCTACCGCGTGCGCGCGGGCGGGGCGATCGAATTCGTCAGCGACGAGATCGAGAAGATCACCGGCTACCCGTCGGCGCGCTTCATGTGCGCCACCACATCGGACTGGGCCGCCATCGTCCATCCGGAAGACCGGCGCCTCTACTACCGCACCGTCCGCGACGCGGCCCTGTCGGGAAACGCGTACGAGATGGAATACCGGATCATCGACGCCTGCGGCATCGAGCGCTGGGTGCAGGAGCGCGGCCAGCCGCAGGCCGCCTGGGATCCGGCGCTGCATGGGCCGGACGGCGTGCGGGTGGACGGCATCATCTCGGACATCAGCGAGCGCCGCCACGACGAGATGCGCATCGAGGCCTTGCTGGCCGAGCAGGGCGCGATCCTGGACAACGTCATGTTCGGCGTGCTGTTCGTGCGCCAGCGCCGCATCGTTTCCAGCAACCGCCGCTGCGAAGAGCTGTTCGGCTACGGCGAAGGCGACATGGTGGGGCAGTCGACCGCGATCCTGTATCCGAACCACGACGACTACGAACGCATCGGCGTCGAACAGTATCCGCTGCTCGAGAAAGGCATGGACCTGGGCGAGGAGCGCCAGCTGCGCCACCGCGACGGCAGCCTGTTCTGGTGCCTGATGAGCGGCTGTGCGCTGGAGCCGAACCGCGCCGACGAGGGCAGCATCTGGGTGTTCGCCGACATCACCGAACGCAAGCTGGCCGAGGAAAAGCTGCGCCTGTCGGCCAACGTCCTGGAACACATCGCCGACGGCGTGATGGTGCTCGACGTGCATGGCCGGATCGTGGCCACGAATCCCGCCTTCACCCGCATCACCGGTTATGCCGAGCACGAGGCATTGGGGCGTTCATCGAGCCTGTCGTCCCACGACGCGGCGGGCAGTCGCAACGATCCCGCCCTGTACCAGGAACTGTGGCGCGAGCTCGACGCGTCAGGCTTCTGGCGCGGCGAGATCTGGGACACGCGCAAGGGCGGTGAAGCCTACCTGGAGGCGCTCACGGTGTCGGCGGTGCGCGACGACGACGGCGCCACCACCCACTATGTGTGCGTGTTCAGCGACATCACGCGCGCGCGCGAATCGCAGATCCAGCTCGATCACCTGGCCCACCACGATGCGCTGACCGCGCTGCCCAACCGCCTGCTGTACCACGACCGCCTGCGCCACGCGATGGCGCGCGCCGAACGCGACGGCGAGCAATTGGCGGTGCTGTTCATCGACCTCGACCGCTTCAAGAACGTCAACGACACGCTCGGCCACCACGTGGGCGACGATTTGCTCAAGCAGGCGGCGCAGTCGCTGTCGCGCTGCCTGCGCGAAGGCGACACCCTGGCGCGCCTGGGCGGCGACGAATTCATCCTGCTGCTGGAAGACGTCGACGGCGTGCGTGGCGCCACGCGGGTGGCCGACAAGCTGATGGCGATGTTCGAGCAGCCTTTCGAGGTCTCGGGCCACGAGCTGTTCGTCACCGGCAGCGTCGGCATCAGCCTGTATCCGCGGGACGGGAACGACATGCACATCCTGATCCGCAATGCCGACGTGGCGATGTACCAGGCCAAGGCGCGCGGCCGCAACTGCTACCGGTTCTACGCCCCGGCGATGAGCGGCGACGGCGCGCTGCGCCTGCGCATGGAAGCGCTGCTGCGGCGCGCGATCGAGAAGCACGAGATTTATCTGGCCTACCAGCCACAGGTCGAGATCGACAGCGGCCGCCTGGTCGGCGTCGAGGCCCTGCTGCGCTGGAACAGTCCCGAACTGGGGCAGGTGGCGCCAAGCCGCTTCATCCCGCTGGCCGAGGACACCGGCTTCATCGGCCAGTTGGGTCAGTGGGTGCTGCAGGAAGCCTGTCGCCAGATGGTGGCGTGGGAAGCGCGCGGCCTGGCGGTGCCGAAGATCGCCGTCAACCTGTCGGTGCGCCAGTTCGAGCGCGGCGGCATGGCCACCGCCGTGGCCGCGGTGCTGCAGGACACCGGCCTGGCGCCGCAGCGCCTGCAGCTCGAGGTGACGGAATCGGCGATCATGAACACGGGCGACGCGCTGCAGTACGTGAACGACCTGCATGCGATCGGCGTCTGCCTCGCGATCGACGACTTCGGCACCGGCTACTCGTCGCTGGCCTACCTGAAGCAGTTGCCGGTGCAGACCCTCAAGATCGACCGCAGCTTCATCAAGGACATCCCGCAGGATCCGGACGACGAGGCGATCGCGATCGCCATCATCCAGCTCGGCAAAAGCATGAACCTGTCGGTGATCGCGGAAGGCGTCGAGCGCGAGGACCAGGCGGCTTTCCTGCTGCGCCACGGCTGCAAGCTCGCCCAGGGCTATTTGTATGGCAAGCCGCTCGCACACGACGAGATCCTGGCGCGCTGGGGAGTGACGCAGGATGCGTAAGCCCACTCGCCGCAGCTTCCTGCTGGCCGGCCTGGCCGCCGGCGGCGCGCTGCTGATCGGCTGGGGCGCGCAGCCGCCGCGCCAGCGCCTGCATCCTTCTCGGCCGCTGGCGCTCGGCGGCGACGAGGTCGCGCTCAATGGCTGGGTCGCGCTCGCGCCCGATGGGGCGGTGTCGGTGGTGGTGCCGCGCAGCGAGATGGGGCAGGGCGTGCACACGGCACGGCCGATGCTGGTGGCCGAGGAGCTCGACGTCGGCCTGGACGCGGTGCGCGTCATCGCGCCGCCGATCGACAAGATCTACGCCAACGTCACGGTGCTGCGCGAGAACTTGCCGTTCCACCCGGACGACGCCGGCCGCACGGCCCAGGGCGCCCAGTGGCTGATGGCCAAGATCGGCCGCGAGCTGGGCATCATGTTCACCGGCGGCTCGAGCAGCGTGCGCGACGCCTGGCTGCCGATGCGCGAAGCGGGCGCGGTGGCGCGCGCGATGCTGGTGAAGGCGGCTGCGCAGGAGTGGGACGCGCGTGTGGAGGATTGCCGCACCGAAGATGGCTTCGTGATCCACGTCGACGGCCGCAGCGCCGGCTATGGCGCGCTGGCTTCTCTGGCGGCGCAGGCCGGCGCCGGCCTCACCGCGCAGGACGTGCGCCTCAAGCCGCCGTCGGCGTTTCGCCTGATCGGCCGGCCGCAGCCGCGCCTGGACAGCCGCGCCAAGGCCGACGGCAGCGCGCGCTTCGGCATCGATGCGCGGCCGGCCGGGATGGTGTATGCGGCCCTGGCGATGGCGCCGACGATCGGCGCCACGGTCGCCACCTTCGACGCCGACGCCGTGCGCCGGATGCCGGGCGTGCTGGCCGTGGTCGACGTCTCGTCCGCGCTCGCGGGGCGCGCCGGCGCCGGGGCCGGCGTGGCGGTGGTGGCGTCGACCTGGTGGCAGGCGCGCCAGGCGGCCCAGGCCTTGCCGGTCACCTGGCAGCCAGGCGAAGGTGCGGCGCTGTCGAGCGCAGGGATCCTGGCCGGCCTGGCGCGCGCGCTCGATGAGGAGCGTGGCTACGTGTACCACGAGACCGGGGCGCAAGAGGTCGAGGGCGCCGTGCGCACGCTGCGCGCTGAATACCGCGCGCCGTTCCTGGCGCATGCGGCGCTGGAACCGCTCAACTGCACCGCCCAGGTCACGCGCGGCAAGGTGCGGCTGTGGGCCTCGACCCAGGTGCCGAGCATCGCGGTCGACTGCGCCGCGCGCGTGGCCGGGGTGGCGCGCGAGGACGTGGCGATCGAGGTCATGTTGCTGGGCGGCGGCTTCGGACGCCGGCTCGAAGTCGACATGGTGGCGCAGGCGGTGGCCATCGCCAAGGCGCTCGATGGCCAGCCGGTGCAGCTGATCTGGAGCCGCGAGCAGGACACCATGCACGACGTCTACCGGCCGGCGGCGCTGGCGCGCTTCACGGCGCAGCTGGACGAAGGCGGGAACATCCTGGCCTGGGACAACAAGTCGGCGAGCGGCGCCATCGGCCACCAGTACTTTGAACGCAGCCTGGGCCTGCCGGGCGTGGGGCCGGACAAGACCACCGCCGAGGGCGAGTACGACCATCAATATGCGATCCCGAACCAGCGCGTGGCGCACGTGACGGTCGACAGCGCCGTGCCGATCGGCTACTGGCGTTCGGTCGGGCACTCGCACAATGCCTTCTTCAAGGAGTCGTTCCTGGACGAGGTGGCGCACGCCGGCGGCCAGGATCCGGTGGCCTTGCGGCGCAAGCTCCTGGCGCGCCATCCGCGCGCGCTGGCGGTGCTGGACGCGGCAGTGGCCGCCGCCGGCCAGCCGCCGCCACGGCGGGCCCATGGCGTGGCGCTGCACCGCTCGTTCGGCAGCATGGTGGCCCAGGTGGCCGAGGTCTCGGTCGACGGTAGAGAGATCCGCGTGCACCGCGTGGTGTGCGCGATCGATTGCGGCCTGGTGGTCAATCCCACTATCGTGGCCCAGCAGGTCGAATCCAGCGTGGTGTTCGGCCTGTCGGCGGCGCTGGCCGGCGAGATCACGATCGAACAAGGCAAGGTGCGGCAGTCGAACTTCGGCGACTATCCGCTGCTGCGCATCGGCCAGGCGCCGCAGGTGGAGACCATCGTCATGGCAAGCCGCGCGCACCCCGAAGGCGTGGGCGAGCCGGCCGTGCCGCCGGTGGCGCCGGCGGTGGCGGCGGCGGTGTTCAAGCTGACCGGGCAGCGCCTGCGCAGCCTGCCATTGACACTGAATTGAGCGCCTGGCAGTCGCCGGCGATGCAGGCCGCCAGTTCGTCCGGATCCGGATCGACCCGGATCGCCAGGTCATAGCCTTCCTCGACCATGTCGACGCTGCGGTCTTCGGCCGTGATCTCGAGCTTGACGGTGGGATGGCGCAGGACGAAGCCGGCGGCCAGCCTGCCCATCGCAGCTGCGAGAACAGCAGCGGCGCGCTGATGCGCAGGCGGCCGCGCGGGCGGTCGGCGCCCGAGGCGATCGCCTCGGCCGTCTCGTCGATCTCGGCCAGCAAGACGCGGGTGCGCTCGTGCAGCGCCAGCCCTTCCTGGGTCAGTTTCAGCGTGCGACCCGGAACACAAGGTGACCTTCTTCCAGGCCTCGGGCCCGCGCGACAAGGCGCCGGGCGGTGCGGAAGAACAGGCCGAGCAGGCCTGGATGGATGGCGAGAACGGCTACCGCAGCGCCTTGCTGTCGACGCTGGGGCGCACGCGTGATCTGCTGGCGCAGGGACAGCTTGACGGTTGAAAGGCTTGGAGCTGGATCAGTCCGGCGCGCCGAGCAGCACGCGCAGATTGCATTCCTCTTGCCAGTCGCGGCGCTCTGCGCTCGACTGCGCCAGGCGCGCCAGTTCGTCGTCGCCCTGCTCGGCCTGGGCCTGGATCAGCCGGTCGGCCACGCCGCCGTCCGGCACCATGGTGCCGAAGAAGGCGACGGTGTCGCCGCGCTGCAGCAGCAGGGTCGGAAAATTGTCGACGTCGAGGTCGCCCACCAGGTCGGCCTGGTCTTCGATGTCGATCCAGACGAACTGCTTGTCGGGATGGCGCAGCGCCAGCTCGTCGAAGGTGGCGCGGTAGGTCGCGCAGGTGCCGCACCAGGCGGCGCACAGGCAGGCGACGGTCCAGCCGTCGCCATGGACGGCGGCGGCGACGGCGTCGCGGGTGGTGGAGTCGAGGGTCAGGCTCTGCATGTGCGGCATTGTACAGCGAGTTGCGGACGATGTTGCAGCGCGGTGGCGCATTGCGGCGGCGATCTGCCGTCGCGCCATGGAAGCCCTCGGGCCGAGAAGGTAAAATAGCGGAATGCCTAACATCCTTGCTATCGAAACCTCGGCCGAGCTGGCGTCCTGCGCGCTTCTGGTCGGGGAAAAAGTCATTGAACGTTCGACGCCCGGCGTGCGCAGCCACTCGCAATCGGTCCTGCCCATGGTGCAGGAACTCTTGAGCGAGGCCGGCATCGCCCTGGCCGACTGCGACGCCATCGCCTTCGGCGCCGGCCCCGGTTCCTTCACCGGCGTGCGCACCGCCTGCGGCGTGGCCCAGGGCCTGGCCTATGGCGCCAGATTGCCGGTGCTGCCGCTGGTGACCCTGGAAGCGATGGCCGAGGCCTGCCGCGCCGCCACCGGCGCCGATGAGGTGCTGGCCGTGCTCGACGCGCGCATGGGCGAGGTGTACTGGGCCCAGTACCGCTTCGACGGCGGCAAGTGGCTCGAGGTCGTGGCGCCGGCGCTGTCGGCGCCGCAGGATGTGACGCCGCTCGCGGCGGAAGGCCTGAGGGCCTGCGGCAACGGCTTCGCCGAGTATGCCGACGCCTTCGCCGGCCAGCCGTTCGTGCAAGACGCGCTGGCCGACATCATGCCGCACGCGCGCGAGCTGGCGCTGCTGGCGCGCGGCGCGCTGGCGGCCGGGCAGGGCGTGCCCGCGGCCCAGGCCCAGCCGCTTTACCTGCGCAACAAGGTCGCCTACACCAGCGCCGAGCGCCAGGCGATCAACCAGGCCAAGGCCGGCGCATGACGCAGTTGCAGGATACCGGCTTGAGCCTGGCCCCGATGACGGCGGCCGACGTGGACGAGGTGTGGGCGCTGGAATGCAGTGTCTTTCCCTATCCCTGGAGCCGCGGTAACTTCGTCGACGCCGTGGCCAGCGGTTACGATTGCTGGACCGTGCGCGACGCTGACGGCGAGCTGGCCGGGTATTATCTGTTGATGTACGCGCTCGACGAGGCGCACCTGCTCGACGTCGCGGTGGCCGGCAAGCGCCAGCGCCAGGGCCTGGGCCGGCGCCTGCTCTACCAGATCGCGGCGCGCGCGCTCGGTCACGGCATGGCATCGATCCTGCTCGAGGTGCGGCCGTCGAACGAACGGGCGCTGGAAGTGTATCGGCGGCATGGCTATGTCGAGATCGGCCGCCGCAAGGGCTATTATCCGGCCGGCGCGGCGGGCCGCGAGGACGCGATCGTGATGAGGCTGGAATTATGAAGAACGTGAGCCAGCGCGACGCGCTGTTCCTGGCCGAGATGGGCATCGGCCCGCTGTGGCAGCCGCGCAATGCGCCGGCGGGCGGGGCGGATCCGGTGGCCGAGGCGGCCGTCGTCGAGGCGGCGCCGGAAGCCGCGGAGCCCGCGCCGGCGCCCGTATCTGCCTCAGTTCCTGCTCCCGCAGCGGCACCAGCGCCGGCCGCGCGCGAGCATACGCCGCTGTCCGCGCCGCCTTACCGCAATCCGCCGCCGGTGCAAGATGAATCGGCCTGGGACGACAGCGCCGCGCCCGAGCCGGCGGCGCCCGACGTCGCCACGATGGACTGGGCCGGGCTGCGCCAGGCGATCGCCGCCTGCAGGGATTGCGCCTGCGGCGCAGGCCGCAAGCCGGTGCACGGCGCCGGTCCGCGCCAGGCGCGCTGGCTGATCGCCGCCGGCACCCCGAGCGCGCTCGACGAAGAGGCCGGCCAGCCGCTCACGGGCGAGCCCGGCAAGCTGCTCGACAATATGCTGCACGCGGTCGGGCTGTCGCGCGAGCGCGATGCCTACGTCACGCCGCTGGTCAAGTGCCGGCCGCTGAACGCGAAGGGCGGCGACCGCGCGCCGACTCCCGGCGAGATTGCCGCCTGCCGTCCCTTCGTCGAACGCGAACTGGCGCTCACCGGGGCCACGACCGTGCTGACCCTGGGCCAGGTCGCGACCAACGGCCTGCTGGGCCGCGCGCTGCAGGAGCCGCTGGCCGGCGCCCGTGGCGAGGTCCATCGCCTGGGCGAGGCGCCGCTGGTGGCGACCCTGCATCCGGGCGAACTGCTGCTGCGCGGCGAAAACAAGGCGCTGGCCTGGGCCGACCTGTGCCGGGCACGCTCCCTTGGACCACGCGACTAGCACCTACCAGGCGACCTTCCACCGCCGCTGGGGCCACCTGCGGCGGGCTCCGGTGCGCGCGCTGGCCTGGCTGCTCGATTCACCCGACCTGCTGGACGTCGCTGCGCCCGAGTGGCTTGGCCGCATCGCCACGCTCGGTCCGGTGACACCTGGCGTGGCCGACTGGCTGGCGCAACTCGACCGGGATCCGTCCGGGCTGGAGGCGGCGCTGGGCGGCAAGACCTACACCCGCCTCGGGCTGTACGCCGAAAAGCTGATGGCCTTCTATTTCGCCGAGCAGGGCCGCCTGGTGCGCCACGGCCTGCAGGTGCGCGCCGCCCGCAACGACACGGTGGGCGAGTTCGACTTCCTGCTCGAGCGCGGGCCGGATGCGCTGACGCATATCGAGTTCGCCACCAAGTTCTACCTGCTCGATGGCGGCGCTTCTAATGAATTCGACGCCCTCGTGGGCCCCAACCTGGCCGACAGCCTGGGCCTCAAGATGCGCAAGGTATTCGAGCGCCAGCTCGCACTGGGCGATCACCCGGCGGCGCAGGCGCTGCTGCCGCTTCCCGTGACCCAGGCGCAAGCCCTGATCAAGGGCTGGCTGTTCTACCCGTCCGGCAGCTGGCCGGCAATGCAGGGCATCACGGCCGGCCACTGCCGCGGCTTCTGGTGCGCCCTCGACGAACTGGACGCCATCCCCGGCGAGGAGTTCCTGATCCTGCCCAAGCTGGAATGGCTGGCGCCATATCTGGCGCAAGCACCTGCGCAGTCGTCCGACCGGCTCCTGACCCGCCCCCAACTCGGCGCCACGCTGGCGCAAGCCTTCGACACATCCAGCACGCCGGTACTGGTAGCGATCGTGCGCCGCCAGGGCGATCTCATCGAAGAAGCCGAACGCGGCTTCATCGTCCCCACCGACTGGCGCACCCGCGCCGCCCAAGTGCGCCTGCTGAAATCGCTCCACCCCTCTCCATGAGGGTCAGTGTCGAATTGTTTGACAACTTTCCAGAATCCCCAGTAATTCGCCCCCGAGTCGCGCCTTTTCAGGTGTCAAACTCGACAGTAAACAATGAGGGTCGGAGTCGAATTGTTTGGCAACTTTGAGGAATTGCCCAATAAATCGACTCTGACCCTAATGCCGCTAAGTTAAGGTTTTCTCGATAGCCGTTTTTCTGGATACCGTTGAGCTACTGCCTTAACGACGCGGTCAAATTTTCGTCCGGGTCGTTGCGCTTTCAGTTCGAGTACCAACCGTCCACGTAAGCGCTTAAGCATCTCCGGTATCCTCCCTTGTGCTGTTGCTGGGCCGGTCATCATCAACTCGTTCTGGATGGTCATCAGGGCAGTAGTAAAACTGATGCTCGTCGGTTCGCATTTGGCTTCCAGCGCGGCCTTGGCGATCTCAACGCGAATCAGGTTATAAGCGATCATCGCCCCCCAGATTTCCTGCTCGGTACCGCTGACCGTCATGCTGCGCAGAGTCAACTCCGAGCCCATCATTGACTGCTTCAGTTCCCTATAACTTGTTTCGATACGCCAGCGTCGGAGATAACAAGCAATCAAGTCAACCGCCTTGAACTTCTTGCTATCCATCAGCGACGTAAGCAGGTACCGCTGTTTTCCCGATCCGTCATCCGGTGTTCTTACGGCGCGCACGCGCCAAGTCTCTGGCAGAGCGGGATCTTTTTTGCGTGCAGCAGGCGAGACAATCATTTCCACGATGCCATCGTCGTCCGTGCCTAGGATTAGAGTCCATTTGGTGTTGCTCTTGGCGGGAACAAGGAAGTGTCGATTCGTTCCATGGTTGACGAGATTGCATAGTAGTTGCGCTGACAGAAAGCCTCGGTCAAACACAGTGAGCGAGTCGTCAGGAATGCTCTCGAGCAGAGAGTGGGCATGCGTCGTTTCGCTGATGTCGTAGCGTCCAAAACGGGCATCACGGATCAGTTGGGTTTCCATCATCATCAGGGTCACGCCGCGTGCTTGTGGATAGCTGGCAACCTTGTTGTTGGGGTAGATTTGAGAACCAAAGTGCTCGCGATTGTCTGGGCTATCTGCCAGGCGCAATGTCGTGCCATCCATGGCAAGCAGATGCAAGCCCTTGAACAGATAATGCGCTTCATCGTGCGCAATCCACTGCCGCGACGACTTGTGAAACAACCATTCAAGCGGCTCGGAGCCCAAGCGTTGTCGAGCTTGCGTTGTCGCGCTGGAGGTGATGCAACGGTCTGCCAACTCGGGCAATGCCAGGTCGAGCGAGTCGACAATGTCCTTGACGGAACGGTGTCGATAGATCGCCAGAGCAATGACTAGCCAGACGACCTGCTGCGCGGGTAACCGCCGAGAGCGGATAGTCGCTTTATCGTTCGCTACTAACGCAGCTTCCACCCATTCGTAGGGCAGATGCTCGCCAAGGCGGCTCCACTCAAGAGGATTAGGTAGGTCAATGACGAGGGGGATGGCATCAGAAAGCATGGCCGAAAGTTAACATTTCTGAGCCACGTTTACAACGAAAAAATGCCGCAAAGATCTTTAACTTAGCGGCATTAGGGTCAGAGTCGATTTATTGAGCAATTCCCCACGCCAGCGAGCAATCCGGGACAGAGTGCGCTGCCCGAGCAAGTGCGTATGGTAATCAGCCGCCTTGTTCGCGCGCCGAGCAATAGCTGGCGCGAAACGTTGTCAAACAATTCGACACTGACCCTGATTTCCCTGATTTGAGCCGGAGGTCAGTGCTTGCCTTCGCCGATCAGTCCGAGCGAATCGTGTTCGCGCTGGTTCAGGGTGTGGCGGCGCTGGATCAGGAGCATGATGCCGGCGACCGACAGGCCGAAGATGACGATGATGATGTTCAGGTCCAGGTTCAGCGTGATCATGATCGCGTAGGCGGCCAGCATTACCAGGATCGACAGGTTTTCGTTGAAGTTCTGCACCGCGATCGAGTGGCCCGCGCTCATCAGGACGTGTCCGCGGTGCTGCAGCAGCGCGTTCATCGGCACCACGAAGAAGCCCGACAGGAAGCCGATCAGGGCCAGCAGCGGGTAGGCCACCGTCACCGAGGTCACGAACACCATGCTGGTCACCACCAGGCCCATGATGATGCCCATCGGGATCACGGTCAGCGACTTGCGCAGCGGGATCATGCGCGCCGCCATCGCCGCGCCCAGCGCCACGCCGATCGCGACCACGCCGATCAGGTTCGTCGCCTTGTCCAGTGGCATGCCGAGCGAGCGCTCGGCCCATTTCAGCACGATGAATTGCAGGGTCGCGCCGGCGCCCCAGAACAAGGTCGTCACCGCCAGCGAAATCTGGCCCAGCTTGTCGCGCCACAAGGTGGCCGAGCAGTTGGCGAAATCGGCGATCAGCTTGGCCGGATTGCGCTCCTGGTGCTCGTAGCGGGCGCCGGTGTCCGGAATGCGCAGGTTGAACAGGGCGGCCAGGATATAGATGCCGACCACCACCGCCATCGCCGCTTCGGCGCCGCTCGTGATGCCCAGGCCGGCGAAGGCGTCGAACGACAGCAGGAAGGCCGTGCCGCGCTCGCTCACCAGCGTGCCGCCGAGGACGGTGCCGAGGATGATCGACATTACCGTCAGTCCCTCGATCCAGCCATTGGCGGGCACGAGTTTTTCGGGCGGCAGCAGCTCGGTCAGGATGCCGTACTTGGCGGGCGAATACACGGCCGCGCCGAAGCCGACCACGGCATAGGCGAGCAGGGGATGGACGGTGAAGAACATCAGGGCGCAGCCGACGACCTTGATGATGTTCGCGATGAACATCACGCGCCCCTTGGGCAGCGAATCGGCGAAGGCGCCCACGAAAGCGGCGAGCAGGACGTAGAACAGCACGAATGACAGCTTCAGCAACGGAGTCAGCGATGCCGGGGCGTCCATTGCGACGAGCAGGCTGATCGCGACAAACAGGAGCGCGTTATCCGCCAGCGACGAGAAGAACTGCGCCGCCATGATGGTATAGAAACCACGGTTCATTCGAGAATTCACAAATCTGGTCCGGGTTGCTTTATACCATGAATGCATAGACCGGCGAAACCGGAAACGCGGCCACGGCGGCGGCGCGCGGCCCGCTCCGGTAAAATAGGCACTTGACGTTTTATACCGGATTCCCTCCGTTTTTCTTAAAAGATTGCCATGCCGCGTCCGCTCTTCGCCACCATCCACCTCGATTCCATGCAACACAATCTGGCCCGGGCGCGCAGCTGCGCGCCGCTGGCCAAGATCTGGGCCGTCGTCAAGGCCGATGCCTACGGCCACGGCCTGGAACGCGCGCTGCGCGGCTTCGCCACCGCCGACGGCCTGGCGCTGGTCGAGCTGGAAAGCGCGATCCGCCTGCGCGAACTCGGCTGGATCAAGCCGATTCTTTTATTAGAGGGATTCTTCGAAGCGGCCGACGTGCCCATGCTGGCCGAGCACAATATCGCCACCGCCGTGCACAGCATCGAGCAGGTCAAGCTGCTCGAGTACACCCAGCTGTACCGCCCGATCGACGTCTACCTCAAGATGAACACCGGCATGAACCGGCTGGGCTTTCCGCCCGCCGAGTACGCCGCCGCCTGGCAGCGCCTGCGCGCGATCCGCGACGTGCGCTCGATCACCCACATGACCCATTTCGCCAATGCCGACGAACTGGAACATCCGCGCCTGACGATCGCCGAGCAGGTGCGGCGGTTCCAGCTGGGGGCCGCCGACCTGGCCGGCGAGCGCAGCCTGTCGAACTCGGGCGGCGTGCTGCACCAGGCCGAACTGGCCGACCAGTTGTCGAACGACTGGGTCCGGCCCGGCATCATGCTGTACGGCGGCACGCCGGGCGGCCGCAGCGCCCAGGATTTCGGCCTGCGTCCCACCATGACCCTGCGCTCGGAAGTGATCGGCATCCAGCACATCGGGCCGGGCGACACGGTCGGCTACGGCAGCCGCTTCGAGGCCGATGGGCCGATGACGATCGGCGTGGTGGCCTGCGGCTATGCCGACGGCTATCCGCGCAGCGCGCCGCACGGCACGCCGGTGATCGTCGACGGCGTGCGCACGACCCTGGTCGGCCGGGTCTCGATGGACATGATGACCGTCGATCTCACACCTGTCCCCAACGCCCGCATCGGCAGCAAGGTCACCTTGTGGGGCGACGGGTTGCCGATCGACGACGTGGCGCAGGCCGCCGGCACCATCGGCTACGAGCTGATGTGCGCGCTGGCGCCGCGCGTGCGCGTGACCGAAGGCCGTCTCGGCACCGACGGTTGAACAGCGGCCCGACCAACCCCATATCAAGACGATGGCAAAAGCAAAAACCAATTACACCTGCAGCGAGTGCGGCGCGATCGCCAGCCGCTGGACCGGCCAGTGCGCCGACTGCAAGGCCTGGAACACGATGGTCGAGACCGTCGTCGACACGCCCGGCGTCAACCGCATGTCGCAGACCCCGCACCGCAGCCTGGCGCAGACCGCGCCGGTGCTGTCGCTGGCCGACATCGAGGCGATCGACGTGCCGCGCTTCGGCACCGGAATCGAGGAATTCGACCGCGTGCTGGGCGGCGGCCTGGTGGCCGGCGGCGTGGTCCTGATCGGCGGCGATCCCGGCATCGGCAAGTCGACCCTGCTGCTGCAGGCGCTGTCGAGCCTGTCGCTGGTCCGCAGCACGCTCTACGTCAGCGGCGAGGAATCCGGCGCCCAGATCGCGCTGCGCGCGCGCCGCCTGGCGGTGGACGCCAAGGAACTCAAGCTGCAGGCCGAGATCCAGCTCGAGAAAATCCTCGGCACCATCGCCGACCTCAAACCCGACGTGGTGGTGATCGACTCGATCCAGACCATGTATTCGGATGCGCTCACCTCGGCCCCCGGCTCGGTGGCCCAGGTGCGCGAATGCGCGGCCCAGCTCACGCGGGTGGCCAAGCAGACCGGCGTGACCATGATCCTGGTCGGCCACGTCACCAAGGAAGGCGCGCTGGCCGGCCCGCGCGTGCTGGAACACATCGTCGACACCGTGCTGTACTTCGAAGGCGACACCCAATCGAGCTACCGCCTGGTGCGGGCGATCAAGAACCGCTTCGGCGCGGTGAACGAGCTGGGCGTGTTCGCGATGACCGAAAAGGGCTTGAAGGGCGTCTCGAATCCTTCCGCGCTGTTCCTGTCGCAGCACGACAGCCAGGTGCCGGGCTCCTGCGTGATGGTGACGCAGGAGGGCACGAGACCACTGCTGGTAGAGATTCAGGCGCTGGTCGACACCAGCCACCTGCCCAACGCGCGCCGGCTGTCGGTCGGCCTGGAGCAGAACCGCCTGGCGATGCTGCTGGCGGTCCTGCACCGCCACGCCGGCATCGCCGCCTTCGACCAGGACGTGTTCATCAATGCGGTCGGCGGCGTCAAGATCACCGAACCGGCGGCCGACCTGGCCGTGCTGCTGGCGATCAACTCGTCGATGCGCAACAAGCCGCTGCCGCGCGGGCTGGTGGTGTTCGGCGAGGTCGGCCTGGCCGGCGAGATCCGGCCGGCGCCGCGCGGCCAGGAGCGCTTGCGCGAAGCGGCCAAGCTGGGCTTCTCGCTGGCGCTGATCCCGAAAGCGAATGCGCCGAAGGCCAAGATCGAGGGCATGAACATCATCGCCGTCGAGCGCATCGAGGAGGCGTTCAGCAAGTTGCGCGAGATCGACTGACGGCCAGATCCTGGCGGACTGGGCCGTTGGCTGTCGGATTTCCTGGAAGATTCTATAATTGTGTCTTGTTCACTGTATTCGGGTAAACACGTGTATCAAGACCAAAGGAAATCTCCACGCAAGGTGTACCGCACCAAGGCCATGCTCGCCATGGACGGCCAGCCGCCCATCGGCGGCAAGACCACCGACGTCGGCGCCAGCGGCGTGAGCATCAGTGTCGCCGATCCGCTGGCGGTCGGGCAGGCCGGCCAGCTGGCCTTCGACCTGCTGGTCGAGGGCAGCTTCGTCACCATCAATGCCCGGGCCAAGGTATCGTACTGCATCTTCAGCAACGGCGAGTTCAAGGTCGGTTTCCAGTTCGTGCAGCCCGACCTGGCCGCGGTGACGGCGCTGGCGCGCTTCATGCGGTAACGGTGGCGGCAACGCCAGGCCGATAGCAGCGCCTTGTATACGACAAGCGGCGAGCGCCATCGGCCTCGCCGCCTGCTGTATTGGCCCACTGAGCGGGCCATTCGCTATTCGTGATAGCGGTCGTGCAAATCGCTGGAACTGCCGCGGATCTCCTGGTAGATCTCGAACGCCACGAGGGCGGCCAATCCGCTCAGAATCCCCATCACCATCAGATCTAACATTGAAAACCAAACGCCTCTCGGCATCCCCTCCATGTCATGACTACCCTTTCAGGATAGCAGGCAATGGTGTATTTACAAGCTCCATGGTGCGGAACATGACATTATTCGGCTGACGCCGACGTCCATCCGCGCGCCGCGCTGTGCCCAGGGATGACATCCTTGCGCGCGTGTCATGTTCATGTCACATTCGCCAAATATGTCATGAACCTGTCATATTCGCCCGTTAGACTGCGCAGCATCGTCAGCGGGATCGTCCCGTGGTGTCACTTCCAAAGGATCCGATATGCGCATGAAGCACTTCTTCGTCTCGATCGCCCTGGCCGCAACGGCATTCTCCGCCAGCGCCCAGAACGCCAACATCACCGGCGCCGGCGCGACCTTCCCATACCCGATCTATGCCAAGTGGGCCGAGCTGTACAAGGCGGCTTCCGGCGTCGGTCTGAACTACCAGTCGGTTGGTTCGGGCGCCGGCATCAAGCAGATCAAGGCCAAGACCGTCGACTTCGGCGCATCCGACATGCCGCTGGCGGCGAACGAGCTGAACGCCGCGGGCCTGTTCCAGTTCCCGGCCGTGATGGGCGGCGTGGTGCCGATCGTGAACCTGGACGGCATCGCCCCGGGCCAGCTGAAGCTGAGCGGCGCCGTCATCGCCGACATCTACATGGGCAAGATCACCAAGTGGAACGCGCCGCAGATCGCCGCGCTGAACCCGGGCGTCAAGCTGCCCGCCAACGACATCACCGTGGTGCGCCGCGCCGACAGCTCGGGCACCTCGTTCCTGTGGACCGACTACCTGAGCAAGGTCAGCCCGGCCTGGAAATCGACCATCGGCGCCGGCACCACCGTCAAGTGGGCGGTTGGTGTGGGCGGCAAGGGCAACGAGGGCGTGGCCGCCAACGTGCAGCGCATCAAGGGCGGCATCGGCTACGTCGAGTGGGCCTACGCCAAGAAGAACAAGATGGCGCACACCCAGCTGCAGGGCGCGGACGGCGCCTGGCTGCAACCGTCGGACGACGCCTTCAAGGCCGCCGCCGCCGGCGCCAACTGGAAAGGCACCCCGGGCTTCGCCGTGATCCTGACCAACCAGGCCGGCAAGGGCGCCTGGCCGGTCACTGGCGCCTCGTACATCCTGGTGCACAAGAACCAGCCGGCCGCCAAGGGCCAGCAAGTGTTGAAGTTCTTCGACTGGGCCTACAAGAACGGCGCCCCGTCGGCCGCCGAACTGGACTACGTGCCGATGCCGGCCGAAGTCACCAAGCTGGTGCAGGACGCCTGGCGCGCCAACCTGAAGGACACCACCGGCAAGGCGCTCTGGTAATCCGCATTGCTTGAAACAAGGTGGGCTGGCGCGTTCCAGCCCTTCCGTTTGCCAGCAATATTGACAAAAAAGCTATTAACGACGATATGAGCGCCCACCCATCCGCGACCATGAACGAGCTGCCCGAGAAAGCAGCGGCCGAAGCCGACGCCCTCCAGCATGCTGCGCTGCGCAGCACCATGCGCAACCAGCGCATGCAGGACTTCTTCTTCCACAAGATCACCTGGCTGTTCGCCGCTTCGGTACTGGCGGTACTGATCGGCATCATCATCTCGCTGGCCATCGGCGCGGCGCCGGCCTTCAAGGAATTCGGCCTCGGCTTCATCACCCGGGTGGAGTGGGATCCGGTCAACGACCAGTACGGCGCCATGATCGCGATCTGGGGCACGCTGGCCACCTCGATCATCGCGCTGGCGGTGGCATTCCCGATCAGCTTCGGCATCGCCCTGTTCCTGACCGAGATCTGCCCGGCCTGGCTGCGCCGCCCGCTGGGCACGGCGGTCGAACTGCTGGCCGGCGTGCCGTCGATCATCTACGGCATGTGGGGCCTGTTCGTGTTCGCGCCGCTGTTCGCCGAGTACGTCCAGCCTGCCCTCAAGGAAACCATCGGCCAGCTGCCGGTGATCGGCGTGATCTTCCAGGGCCCGACGATGGGCATCGGCATCATGACCGCCGGCCTGATCCTGGCGATCATGATCATCCCGTTCATCGCCTCGGTGATGCGCGACGTGTTCGAGATCGTGCCGACCGTGCTGAAGGAATCGGCATACGGCCTGGGCTGCACCAAGTGGGAAGTGGTGCGCAAGGTGGTGCTGCCTTATACCCGCACCGGCGTGGTGGGCGGCGTGATGCTGGGCCTGGGCCGCGCCCTGGGCGAGACGATGGCCGTCACCTTCGTGATCGGCAATGCGCACTCGCTGTCGGCATCGCTGTTCTCGCCCGGTAACTCGATTTCGTCGACCCTGGCGAATGAATTCGCCGAAGCGGCCACGGCGCTGCACTCGTCGTCGCTGTTTGCCCTGGCCCTGATCCTGTTCGGCATCACCTTCGTCGTGCTGTCGGCGGCAAAACTGATGTTGCTCGGTATGTCCCGTAGCGAAGGCACCAAATAATATGAATACCGCGATCAAGAACCCCGTCTACCGCAAGCGCCTGCTGGCGCACCGCATCGGCATCACGCTGTCGGTGTGCGCCATGGGCATCGGCCTGGCCTTCCTGGCCTGGATCCTGTTCACCCTGCTGTACAACGGCTTCGGCGGCCTGAGCGCCACCCTGTTCACGGCCGATACCCCGGCCCCGGGCACCCCCGGCGGCGGCTTGCGCAACGCCATCGTCGGCAGCGTGATGATGGTCGGCCTGTCGGCCCTGGTGAGCACCCCGATCGGCATCCTGGCCGGTATCTACCTGGCAGAGTACGGCGAGAACAACAAGTTCGCGCAGATCACCCGCTTCGTGACCGACATCATGCTGTCGGCCCCGTCGATCGTGATCGGCCTGTTCGTCTACGCCCTGTACGTCGCCAATGTGCAGCACTTCTCGGGCTACGCCGGCTCGATCGCGCTGTCGCTGATCGCGATTCCGGTGGTCGTGCGCACCACCGACAATATGCTGCGCCTGGTGCCGGCCAGCCTGCTGGAAGCCGCCTACGCCCTCGGCGCGCCGCACTGGAAGGTGGCGATCACGGTGCGTCTGCGCGCCGTGAAGGCCGGCGTCGTGACCGGCGTGCTGCTGGCGATTGCCCGCGTCACCGGCGAAACCGCGCCGCTGCTGTTCACCGCCCTGAACAACCAGTTCTTCAGCGCCGACATGAACGCGCCGCTGGCCAACCTGCCGGTCGTGATCTACACCTATGCCATGAGCCCGTATGACGACTGGCGCTCGCTGGCCTGGGCCGGCGCACTGCTGGTGACTGCTACCGTGCTGTTGCTGAACATCCTGTCGCGGACCCTGTTCAGCCAAAAAACTCCGCGTTAATCGACCTGATAAAAGACAAAGTGATGAACCAAGCCATGCTCAATACGACTCCGACCCCGGCCGCTGCAAAAGCCAAGACGATCGAAATCGAAGGCCTGAACTTTTTTTACGGTAAGACGCAGAGCCTCAAGGATGTCTCGCTCGACATCCACGCCAAGCAGGTAACGGCCTTCATCGGCCCGTCGGGCTGCGGCAAGTCGACCCTGCTGCGCACCCTGAACCGCATGTACGACCTGTATCCCGGCCAGCGCGCCGAGGGCTCGATCATGTACCGCGGCCGCAATATCCTGGAGCCAGGTGTCGACGTCAACATGCTGCGCGCCAAGGTCGGCATGGTGTTCCAGAAGCCGACCCCGTTCCCGATGTCGATCTACGACAACATCGCCTTCGGCGTGCGCCTGTACGAAAACCTGTCGAAGGGCGAGATGGACGAGCGCGTGGAGTGGGCCCTGAAAAAGGCGGCGCTGTGGGAAGAAGCCAAGGACAAATTGAACAAGAGCGGCCTGTCGCTGTCGGGCGGCCAGCAGCAGCGCCTGTGCATCGCGCGCGGCGTGGCGGTCAAGCCGGACGTGTTGCTGCTCGACGAACCGACCTCGGCGCTGGACCCGATCTCGACCGCCAAGATCGAGGAACTGATCAGCGAGCTGAAGCAGGATTACACGATCACCATCGTGACCCATAATATGCAACAAGCCGCGCGTTGCTCGGATTACACTGCCTACATGTATCTTGGCGAGCTGGTCGAATTCGGCGAGACCGACCAGATCTTCATGAATCCGGCGCGTAAGGAAACGCAAGACTATATTACCGGCCGCTTCGGCTGATCCTACCCGGTTGTTCATTTTGCCGGCCAGGGCCGGCTTCACAAGAATATTTGACGGAGAAGTTATGACAGGCGAGCATTCATCCAAGCAGTACGACCAGGAACTCGAGGGCATCCGTTCCCAGGTCTTGCTGATGGGCGGCATGGTGGAAACCCAGTTCGAGGACGCGCTCGAGTGCTTCCGCATCGGCGACATCCCGCGCGCCGAGCGCGTGATGGCCGAAGACCAGGCCGTCAACCAGCTCGAAGTCTCGCTCGACGACGCCTGCAGCCACCTGATCGTCAAGCGCCAGCCGACCGCCAACGACCTGCGCACCGTGATGGCCACCATCAAGGTCATCACCGACCTGGAGCGCATCGGCGACGAGGCGACCAAGATCGCGCGCACCGCCAAGAGCCTGCACGAGCGCGGCACGGCCGGCTTCGCCCACTACGACATGATCCGCACCATCGCCAAGGCGACCTCGGAACTGCTGCACGATTCGCTGGACGCGTTCGCGCGCCTGGACGGCAAGCAGGCCTTGCGGATCATCGCCGGCGACGAGGTGGTCGACCACGAGTTCCGCACCATCCTGCGCACCATGGTCACCTACATGATGGAAGACCCGCGCACGATCTCGTCGGCGCTGGACACGCTGTGGGTGGCGAAGGCGATCGAGCGCATCGGCGACCACGCCAAGAACATCGCGGAATACGTGATCTACGTGGTCGAAGGCCGCGACATCCGCCACAGCAAGGTGATCCTCGACGACCAGCCGGCGGCTTGAGCATGGCGGACAATACCTCCGTCCTGGTGGTCGAAGACGAGCCGGCGATCGTCGAACTGGTGACCTATTCGCTGCGCGAGGCGGGCTGGGACATCCGCACCGCCGACACCACCGCCGGCGCCTGGGAAAGCATCAGCCGGGGCAAGCCCGACCTGCTGCTGCTGGACTGGATGCTGCCCGACCAGAGCGGCCTGCGTTTGCTCTCGCGCTTGCGCGCCGACCGCGACTTCCAGGACCTGCCGGTGATCATGTTGACGGCAAAAAGCATGGAAGAGGACAAGCTGGCGGGCCTGAACAACGGCGCCGACGACTACATCACCAAGCCGTTCTCGCCGCGCGAACTGCTGGCGCGTTCGCGCGCGCTGCTGCGCCGCAAAAGCCCGCACCTGGCCGAGGCGCCGCTGCGCGCCGGCGCGGTGACGCTCGATCCGAACAGCTGCACGGTGACGGTCGAGGGCCAGCAGATCGACATCGGCAACGCGGAGTACAAGCTCCTGAAGTACCTGATGGCGCATCGGGAACGCGTGTTCTCGCGCGCCCAGCTGCTCGACAAGGTGTGGGGCGACCACGCCGTGATCGAGGAGCGCACGGTCGACGTGCACGTGCTGCGCCTGAGGAAGGCATTGAAAAGCGCCGATGGCTTGATCCGCACCGTGCGCAGCGTCGGCTACATGCTGTCCGAGAAATAACGCGGTGTCGAAGGACGCGATGAATCCCAAGCTGCTGTTCTGGGTGCCGGCGCTGCTGCGCACGGGCCTGTTGTTCGCCGTGGCCGGCCTGGTGTGGTGGTGGTTCGGCCCCATAGCCGGGCTGTCGCTGGCGCTGGCCGGCATGGCGGTCGCCGTGTTCACGCAACTGTCTTACCTGTACAAGCTGGGCGAGTGGCTCGACGAGCCGCACAGCACGCGCCTGCCGGATGGCTGGGGCGCCTGGACCGATGCCTTCGCCCGCCTGTATCGCCTGCGGCGCGACGACGAGCGCCATCAGGCCGAACTGACCGAGTGGCTGGCGCGCTTTCGCCAGGCGATGCACCTGCTGCCGGAAGGCGTGGCCATCATGGACGACGTGCTGTTCCTGGAGTGGTGCAACCCGGCGGTCGAGAAGCACCTGGGCCTGACGATGGAGCGCGACAAGGGGCTGCGCGTGACCAACCTGGTGCGCCATCCGGACTTCATCGACTATATCGTGCTGGGCCGCTATGAGCAGCCGCTGACGCTGTCGTTCCGTGGCCGCAAGCTGGAATGCCGCATCATCCCGTTCGAGAACCGGCGCCAGATCCTGGTGACGCACGACGCCACCGACACCGAGCGCATCGAGGCGATGCGGCGCGACTTCATCGCCAACGCCTCGCACGAGCTGCGCACGCCGCTGACGGTGATCGTGGGCTTCCTCGAGATCGCGCTGTCCGATCCGGGCATCGACGTCGCCACGCGGATGGCGCACCTGAACCTGATGACGGAGCAGGCGCACCGCATGCAGCGCCTGATCCAGGACATGCTGACCTTGTCGCGGCTGGAATCGGACGAGTATCCGATGAAGCGCGAGCGGGTGGACGTGCGCACGATGATCGACTCGATCGCCCTGGAGGCGCGCGCGCTGTCGGGCGGTCGGCACCAGATCGAGGTGTCGGTCGACGGCCCGGACGTGATGGGCAGCATGGAAGAACTGCGCAGCGCCTTCGCCAACCTGGCCTCGAACGCGGTGCGCTACTCGCCAAACGGCGGCACGATCCGCCTGGCCTGGACCCGCGGCGCCGACGCTTTATCGTTTGCGGTAACCGACTGCGGCATCGGCATCGACCCCGAACACATCCCGCGCCTGACCGAGCGTTTCTACCGCGTCGACAAGAGCCGTTCGCGCGAGACGCAGGGCACTGGCCTCGGTCTGGCGATCGTCAAGCACGTCCTGCTGCGCCATGGCGGCAAGCTGACGATCACCTCGCAACCGGGCAAGGGCAGCACTTTCTCCGCCTCGCTCCCCAACACCTCGCTGCCCGCCTGACCCTAATTGCGCAGGAGGAGTGCGGCGGCCAGCAGGGCGGCGGGAATGCCGATCCAGGCGCCCTGCATTACCCGGCGCGGGTGGTATTGCAGGAGCAGGGTGACGGTCCAGGCGGCGAGCGACAGGATGCCGCACCACAGCACCGGGCCGATGTGCCAGCCGCTGGCGCCGATGCAGGCCATGAACGACAGCAGCAGGCCGATCCAGCCCAGGGTGCGCAGGCGCAGGCGGGTGGCGCGAGAGGCTTCCTTGCCGCGGCCGTGGATGTCGGCGTAGTGGCGGTCCATCGTGATGCTGGTCGCGGCGAAGCCGCTGAAGGCGAGGGCGGCGCCGCTCAGGATCAATGCGTTCATGCGATCTCCAGTGGCGTCGGTTGCGCCGGGTTGGCCGGCTGCCGGGCAGCAGCCTGCTTCTTCGTCTTGCGGCCCAGCCACCAGGCGGCCCAGCCGAGCAGCAGGCCAAGCAGCAGCACCACGATGTCGAACCCGGCCACCGCGCGCAGGGCCGGACCGCCGAACAGGGTCACCCCCAGGTGGGTATCGGTCGTGAGCGCATTCAGCACCGGGATCCCGGCCAGCAGCACGGCGCCCAGCGTCAGCTGGAAGCGCCACATGGCGCGCGTCGGACGGATCTGCGCCAGCAGCGCGGCCAGGCCCCAGGCGATGAAGAAGCAGTTGGCCTCGAGGTTCGTGCGCTGCGCGATCTCGACCGGCAGCAGGCGGTTGGCCCAGAAGTAGACGGCGAAGGCGATCGGCAGGCCGGCGATGGCGCCGATGTTCAGGGCGTCGACCAGGCGCACCCCGAAGCCGACCCGGCCGCCCTTGGCCAGCACCTTGGCGTACTTCTGGCGCTCCTTCACGCCCCACAGCAAGGCGCCGGTGGCGACCATCGCGGTGCCGGCCAGCCCGCACACGAAGAACAGCGCGCGCAGCAGCGGGTCGGCGAAGTGGGCCACGTGCAGGCCATAGATCGCGGCGCGCGTGTCCAGCGTGGTGCTCATCGGCGCGGTCTCGGTCAGCAGCGCGCCGCTCACGCCGTCGAAGGTCATGGTCGGTTCGATGTTCGACAACTGCTGGCCCGAAGGGCGATGCAGCGCGACCCGGGCGTTGGCGTCGTTCGGATTGCTCACCACGATCCGCGTCGGCGCCTGGCCCCAGGCGCGCTCGGCCTGCAGCAGCATCGGCGCGATGTCGGCCAGCGGCGCGAACTCCTTCGCCGGCTTCACCCGTTCGGCGTTCGGGAACACGTCCGCGAACATGGCGCTCTGCTCGGCGCCGTACAGCGCCTTGGTGGGCGAGGGCATGTACATGAACATCAGCGTGACCAGGCCGGTGTACGTGATCATCAGGTGGAACGGCAGCGCCAGCACCGCGGTGGCGTTGTGCGCGTCCAGCCACGAGCGCTGGCCTTTCTTGGGACGGAAGGTGAAGAAGTCCTTGAAGATGCGTTTATGGGTGATCACGCCGCTGACGATCGCCACCAGCATGAACATGGCGGCGACGCCGACGATCCAGCGGCCCCAGATGGCGGACATGTAGTACAGGTCGAAGTGCAGGCGGTACAGGAACTCGCCGCCGCGGGTGTCGCGCGGCGCCGCGGTGTTCTCGCCGGTCATCGGATCGAGCGTGAAGTTCTGGGTGCGGAAGGCCGCGCGCCGCTCCTCGCGCGTCATGCCTTTTTTGGGCGGGTTGGTCCAGCTGGCATAGATCAGCGGATTGCGCTCGTGCGGCAGGTCGAGGAACCAGGCATTCGCCTTCGGCGCGCGCTGCTGCAGCTCGCGCACCGCGAGCGTGGCCGATTCGGCCGGCGTCACCCGCGAGGGCGCATCGGCCGCCTTGTGCAGCTCGGGCTTCATCCAGAACGTGATCTCGTGCTTGTAATAGGCCGCGGTGCCGCCCATGAACACCAGCAGCAGCAGCCAGCACACCAGGAGGCCCGACCAGGTGTGCACCCAGGCCATCGATTGGCGCAAGCCTTCTTTCATGACGCCCTCCCGGCAATCCACAACACAGCGCCCAATACGCTGCTGGTCGCGACCACCCCGACCCAGGCGCGCAGCGCGCTGCCGGTGGCGAACACCCACAGGATCACGCAGGTATAGACCACGAAGGAGAGCAGGGTGGCGAGGGTGACGGCGTCGGCGCGCGGCAGCGGCAGCGCGATGGCGATCAGGGCGCTGGCGATCGCGGTCAGCACATAGCCGCCGGCGATCGCCGCGACCGCGCGCGCGGCCACGCCGCCGCGGTAGCGCCAGGTGAGGGTAGTCATTTGGCTCAGGCCTTTCTATGCTATTTAAAGCGAACGGCGCGACGGCGATCAGTGTTCCGCGCCCGGCGCCAATGCAGGGCCCGCGGGCAGGGGCGCGATGCCTTGCGGCTGCATGACGGTCAGCGACGAGGTATGGCTGGCGCTGGCGTACTGCACGCCGGCGCGCTCACCGCCACTCTTGTCGGTATGGGCCGTCTCCAGCACATACATGCCTTTCCACGGCAGCGCGAACTTCACCGCGCCGTTGGCGTCGGCCAGCGCTTCCTTCGACCAGCCGCTGGGCACGGTGATCGCCACCTTCGCCTTCGGCAGCGGCTGGCCCTGGTAGAACACCCTGAATTCGCCGGGCGTGCCGGTCGGGACGATGTCCAGCGCCAGCTTCGGCTGCTGCGCGGCGAAGCTGATCGCCAGGCGCGCGGCCGGGATCCAGATGTGCTGGCTGGTCTTGCTGTCGGTGGTCGTTTCCCAGCCCGGATAGGCATCGTCCTCCGCCACGATGGCGTCTCCCGCCGCCAGCGTGGCGCCTCCGACCACGTAGCCCCTGGCGGTCTTCTCGAGCCTGAGCCCGGTCTCGCCGGAAGCCTTGAGCAGCGTCGCGCGCGGCGCGACGAATTTATCGAGCAGGCCGGGCGTGGTCTCGCGCTGGTTCAGGCCGAACTCGCCGAACTGCAGCTTCACCGTCTGGCCGTCCTGCTCCAGCCAGACGTGGTGCGCCTGGGCGCCAGGTGCGATGGCGGCGAGGGCGAGGAGCGAGGAGAGCAGCAGTTTCTTCATGGTCGTCATTCTCTTTATAGGTTTATTTAATTCGATTGCGCCGTGCACTCTCCGAATAAAGCATGCCTCTTTTGGTGGAGCCGTCGAATATGTGCATTGCGTCAATTATTGAACACGAATTATAATGCGAATCATTCTCATTATCAAAACACTTTCAAGGAGTGATCATGTTGCGCCCAGTGCCATCCGTTGTATCCCATCCAACGCCCGTCGCCCGCCTGGTGCGCCAGGCCACTGCACTGTGCGCAACCGCAGCCCTGCTGTCACCGCTGGCCGCGCTGGCGGCGGCCCTGGAGGCGCCGGACGAGATCGCGGCGGACGCCATCCCCACCGTCAACGTCACCGGCAAGCACGACGCGACCACCGAGAAGAGCAAGTCCTTCACCACCCGTTCCTCGACCCTGTTCAAGGGCGAGCAGGACATCCGCGACACGCCGCAGCCGGTCACCGTCATCACTCGCCAGCTGATGGAAGAGCGCAACCTGCTCGACCTGACCGAGGTGCTGACCAATACCGCGGGCATCACGGTCGACTACACCGACAGCGAGCGCCTCGGCTACAACTCGCGCGGCTTCGGCATCGATGCGATGCAGATCGATGGCCTGAGCTACAAGCAGTCCGGCTCGGCCTTCATCCAGCCCGACACGGCCATCCTGGACCGGGTCGAACTGCTGCGCGGCGCGTCGGGCATGCTGCGCGGTTCGGGTAACCCGTCGGCCACCGTCAATATGGTGCGCAAGCTGCCGACGTCCGGGTTCCAGGCCGCGGCCGGACTGACGGTCGGCTCGTGGGATCGCCGCCGTGTCGAGGTGGACGTGTCGACCCCGCTCAACGACAGCGGCTCGGTGCGCGGCCGGGTGGTGGCGGTCAAGGACAAGAAGGACTTCTTCCAGAAAGCGCGCGAAGAAGACCGCGAAGTGCTGTATGGCGTGGTCCAGGCCGACCTGACGCCGCGCACCACGGTCACCGCCTGGTTGCAGCACACCGACCTCGACGCCACGGGCGCCTGGGGCGGCATCCCGGGCAACTTCGACGGATCGTCGTTGAACATGCCGGACGACACCTTCCTGAGCGCCGGCTGGAGCCGCTGGAACCGCTACAACGACCAGGCCCAGGTCGGCATCGAGCACCGCTTCGACAATGGCTGGAGCGTGCGTGCGAATGCCGGCTATCTCGGCCTGCGCATCAAGCCCAATGGCTTCAAGCAGTCGTACATCGCGCGCACCAGCACCACCAATCCGTATCTGATGGACATCACGACGTCGCAGTACACCGGCGACGACAGCCGCCAGCAGGCGCTGAGCATCGTCGCCGACGGCCCGTTCACGCTGTTCGGCCGCAAGCATGCGCTGGTGCTGGGCGCCGAGCGCGTGTACGACCGGACGATCGCGACCTATGGCGTGGGCAGCCTGTTCAAGCAGACGGTCGACATCCGCACCTTCGATCCGTACTCGAGCTATCCGGAGCGCGAGGTGACGACGATGCCGGCCGGCGGCAATCCGCCGACGGTGACGACCAATGACGGCGCCTTCGCCACCGCGCGCTTCTCGCTGGCCGACCCGCTGACCCTTTCGCTGGGCGCGCGCCTGAGCTGGTGGGAAACCGAGAACCGCGCCAACGGCAGCGGCTACAAGGTGACGCGCGAAGCCACGCCGTATGTCGGCCTGGTCTATGACTTGTCGAACGAGATCAGCGCCTACACCAGCTATACCGAAATCTTCACGCCGCAGAACGTGCGCGGCGCCGACGGCAACCTGCTCGAGCCGATCACCGGCGAGGACATCGAGCTCGGCCTGAAAGGCGCGTTCTTCGGTGGTCGCCTGAATGCCTCGCTGGGCCTGTTCCAGATCGAGAACGTCGGCCGCGCGATCGAGGACACCTCGTCGATCGATCCCTGCCTGCCGTACTTCACCACGGGCTATTGCCGCATCGCCGGCGGCAAGCAACGCAGCGAAGGCCTGGAGGCCGAAGTGTCGGGCGAACTCTTGCCTGGCTGGCAGGTGATGGCGGGCTATACCAACACCCGTACCAAATACCTGCGGGATACCGCCGCCAATACCGGCCAGCCGCTGCGCAGCATCGATCCGAAACACCAGCTGCGCCTGTTCACCAGCTATAGCCCGAACCGCTCCGGCCCGGGCTGGACCGTCGGCGGCGGCGTGAACATGCAGAGCGATTCGTATGTGCGCGGCAGCGGCCTGACCGCGACCCAGGGCGGCTACGCCATCGCCAATGCGATGGTGGCCTGGCGCTTCACCGATACGCTGTCGGTGCAGGCCAACGTGAACAATCTGCTCGACAAGGTCTACTACAAGAAATTCGGTCCGACCGGGCTGGCCTGGTACTACGGCGATCCACGCAATGTGTCGGTGAGCCTGCGCGGCAGCCTGTAAGACGCGTCGCCCACCCGCGCCGGGTGGGTTGGCTGTGCTGGGGAGAACGAGCCGAGGTACAATCGTCGCCTCGTTCTTTCTCCCACATTCCATGGTTTCTCGTCGTTCTTCCCTCGTGGCCTGCGCCGCGCTGCTGCTGGCGGCCTGCGGCAGCACCCCGACCCCGGCTCCCGTCGCCACGCCCGCGGTCGCGCCCCAGGCGGCGCCGCTTCCGCCCAAGAAAATCCGCATCGGCCTGGCCCTCGGCGGCGGCGCCGCGCGCGGCTTCGCCCATATCGGCGTGATCAAGGCCCTCGAGGCCCAGGGCATCTATCCGGAGATCGTGGTCGGCACCAGCGCCGGTTCGGTGGTCGGCTCGCTGTATGCATCGGGCCTGAACGGCTTCGCCCTGCAAAAGACGGCGCTGACGATGGACGAGGCGACCATCTCGGACTGGGCAATGCCGTGGCTGAGTAAATCCAGCGGCCTGCTCAAGGGCGAGGCGCTGCAGAATTATGTGAACAAGGCGATCGGCAATGTGCCGATGGAAAAGCTGAAATTGCGCTTCGGCGCCGTCGCCACGGATTTGAAAACCGGCCAGCCGATCCTGTTCAACCGCGGCAATACCGGCATGGCGGTGCGCGCGTCGTCCGCCGTGCCGAGCGTGTTCCAGCCGGTGAAGATCGGCAACAAGGAATACGTCGACGGCGGCCTGGTGGCGCCGGTGCCGGTGCGTTTCGTGCGTGAGATGGGCGCCGATTTCATTATCGCCGTCAATATCTCGAGCGCGACCGAAGGCGCGGCCACGGCCAGCTCGCTCGACGTCCTGATGCAGACCTTCAGCATCATGGGCCAGCGCCTGAACCATTTCGAATTGAAGGACGCCGACATCGTGATCACGCCGGCGCTCGGCAATATGGGATCGAGCGATTTCGGCGGACGCAACCTGGCCATCCTGGCCGGCGAGCAGGCCGCCGCCGCGGTCATGCCGCAAATTAAGGCCAAGCTGAAGCTTAAACAACAAGTACCGCAACCTGCACCACAAGGAAAACCATGAACACCAAACCCTACCTGACCCTGGCCGACGTAAAGAAGATCGGCGCCGCCGCCGAAGCCGAGGCTGTGCAAAACGGCTGGGCCGTGTCGATCGCGATCGTCGACGACGGCGGCCACCTGCTGTGGCAGCAGCGCCTGGACGGCGCGCCGCCCGTGTCGTCGTATATCGCCCCGGCCAAGGCCAATACCGCCGCCCTGGGCCGGCGTGAATCGAAGATCTATGAAGACGTGGTCAACAACGGCCGCATGTCCTTCCTGAGCGCGCCGAAGCTGGAAGGCATGCTCGAAGGCGGCGTGCCGGTAATCGTCGACGGCCACGTGATCGGCGCGGTCGGCGTGTCGGGCGTCAAGTCGGAGCAGGACGTGCAGATCGCCCGGGCCGGTATTGCTGCGCTGAACGCGGCCTGATGGCTCCTTAAGCCCGAGTTGCGGGCGCGATATTGCACCCGCAACAAAAGTTTCAGCAGGGCAGGGAAGATGGCACGACGTGTCATCTTTCGATAATTTGGTGGCAGTTATGTGGCAGCGCCGCATTGCCGAACATCAGAGTTCGCGCTATAATTCGGAAGTTTATCTAATTCAAACTTAGCCGTAGCGCATACCCACCATCCCTCATTCAACATGACCTCCAACACCGGGCGGCCTCACCGCGCCCAGGACAGTTGGATGTCGGTCTGACGTGGCGAAGCTACGGCAACTTTTTCGGGAGTTGCCCTTGCCGCCATTTTTTTCTGGCCCCTCCGTTCCAGCCATCCTGGCACTTGCTGACGGGACCATCTTCAAAGGATATTCCATTGGTGCCGTCGGTCATACGACCGGCGAAGTGGTGTTCAACACCGCGATCACCGGCTACCAGGAAATCCTGACCGACCCGAGCTATTCGCGCCAGATCGTCACCCTGACCTATCCGCACATCGGCAACTACGGCGTGAACAGCGCCGACGTCGAAGCGGGCAAGGTGCACGCCGCCGGCCTGATCATCCGCGACCTGCCGCTGCTGGCCTCGAACTTCCGTTCGACCCAGTCGCTGGGCGACTACCTCAAGCAAGAGAACGTGGTTGCCATCGCCGGCATCGATACCCGCAAGCTCACCCGCATCCTGCGCGAAAAAGGCGCCCAGGCCGGCGCGATCCTGACCGCCGCCCAAGGCGTCGAGCCGTCGCCAGCCCAGGCGCTGGAACTGGCGCGCTCGTTCCCGGGCCTGGCCGGCATGGACCTGGCCAAGGTGGTTTCCGTGACCGAGCCCTACGAGTTCACCGAGACCGAATGGAAGCTGGGTGAAGGCTTCGGCAAGCAAACCGATCCGCAATACCACGTGGTCGCCTTCGACTACGGCGTCAAGCGCAACATCCTGCGCATGCTGGCCGAACGCGGCTGCAAGGTCACCGTGCTGCCGGCGCAATCGACCGCCGCCGACGCCCTGGCCCTGAATCCGGACGGCATCTTCCTGGCCAACGGCCCGGGCGACCCGGAACCGTGCGACTACGCGATCAACGCATCGCGCGAGCTGATCGAGAAGGGCATCCCGACCTTCGGCATCTGCCTCGGCCACCAGATCATGGCGCTGGCATCCGGCGCCAAGACCATGAAGATGAAGTTCGGCCACCATGGCGCCAACCACCCGGTGCAGGACCTGGACAGCAAGAAGGTCTTGATCACCTCGCAGAACCATGGCTTCGCGGTCGACCCGGAAACCTTGCCGGATAACTGCCGCGTGACCCACGTCTCGCTGTTCGACGGCTCGCTGCAGGGCTTCGCCCGCACGGACAAGCCGGCCTTCTGCTTCCAGGGCCACCCGGAAGCCTCGCCCGGCCCGACCGACGTCGCCTACCTGTTTGACCGCTTCATCGGCCTGATGCAAGCAGCGGAGAAAAAATAATATGCCAAAACGTAGTGATATCAAAAGCATCCTGATCATCGGCGCCGGCCCGATCGTCATCGGCCAGGCAGTCGAATTCGACTACTCCGGCGCCCAGGCCTGCAAGGCCTTGCGCGAAGAAGGCTACAAGGTCATCCTGGTCAACTCGAACCCGGCGACCATCATGACCGACCCGGAAACGGCGGACGTGACCTATATCGAGCCGATCACCTGGAAGGTCGTCGAGCGCATCATCGAGAAAGAGCGTCCCGACGCGATCCTGCCGACCATGGGCGGCCAGACCGCGCTGAACTGCGCGCTCGACCTGCACCGCCACGGCGTGCTCGACAAATACAAGGTCGAGCTGATCGGCGCGACCCCGGAAGCCATCGACAAGGCCGAAGACCGTTCGAAGTTCAAGGACGCGATGACCAAGATCGGCCTGGGCTCGGCGCGTTCGGGCGTGGCCCACTCGATGGAAGAAGCGTGGAGCGTGCAGCGCGAGCTGGGCTTCCCGACCATCATCCGTCCGTCGTTCACCATGGGCGGCAGCGGCGGCGGCATCGCCTACAACGAAGAAGAATTCGAACAGATCTGCAAGCGCGGCCTGGAAGCCTCGCCGACCAACGAGCTCTTGATCGAAGAGTCGCTGCTGGGCTGGAAAGAGTACGAGATGGAAGTTGTTCGCGACAAGAACGACAACTGCATCATCATCTGCTCGATCGAGAACCTGGATCCGATGGGCGTGCACACCGGTGACTCGATCACCGTGGCGCCGGCGCAGACCCTGACCGACAAGGAATACCAGATCATGCGCAACGCGTCGATCGACGTGCTGCGCGAGATCGGCGTCGACACCGGCGGCTCGAACGTGCAGTTCTCGATCAACCCGAAAGACGGCCGCATGATCGTCATCGAGATGAATCCGCGCGTGTCGCGTTCGTCGGCGCTGGCCTCGAAGGCCACCGGCTTCCCGATCGCGAAAGTGGCGGCCAAGCTGGCGGTCGGCTTCACGCTCGATGAACTGCGCAACGAGATCACCGGCGGCGCGACCCCGGCCAGTTTCGAGCCGTCGATCGACTACGTCGTCACCAAGATCCCGCGCTTCACGTTCGAGAAATTCCCGACCGCCGACAAGCACCTGACCACCCAGATGAAATCGGTCGGCGAAGTCATGGCGATGGGCCGCACCTTCCAGGAATCGTTCCAGAAAGCCCTGCGCGGCCTGGAAGTCGGCGTCGACGGCCTGAACGAAAAGACCCGCGACCGCGAAAAGATCGAGGAAGAGCTGGGCGAGCCGGGTCCGGAGCGCATCTGGTACGTGGGCGACGCCTTCGCCCAGGGCTTCACCCTGGAAGAAGTGCACAATCTCACCAAGATCGATCCGTGGTTCCTGGTGCAGATCAAGGAGATCGTGGACATCGAGCTGTGGCTCGAGACCCAGACCCTGGAATCGCTCGACAAGAACGTCCTGTACAAACTGAAGCAGAAGGGCTTCTCGGACCGCCGCATGGCCTTCCTGCTGAAGGTCGAGCCGAGCGCCGTACGCGCCCGCCGCCATGCGCTGAACATCCGTCCGGTGTACAAGCGCGTCGACACCTGCGCCGCCGAGTTCGCGACCAACACCGCCTATATGTACTCGACGTACGACGAAGAGTGCGAATCGAACCCGACCGACAAGAAGAAGATCATGGTGCTGGGCGGTGGCCCGAACCGCATCGGCCAGGGCATCGAGTTCGACTACTGCTGCGTGCACGCGGCCCTCGCCATGCGCGAAGACGGCTACGAGACCATCATGGTCAACTGCAATCCCGAGACCGTGTCGACCGACTACGATACCTCGGACCGCCTGTACTTCGAATCGCTGACGCTGGAAGACGTGCTCGAGATCGTCGAACTGGAAAAGCCGGTCGGCGTGATCGTCCAGTACGGCGGCCAGACCCCGCTGAAGCTGGCGCTGGACCTGGAAGCCAATGGCGTGCCGATCATCGGCACCTCGCCGGACATGATCGACGCCGCCGAAGACCGCGAGCGTTTCCAGCAACTGCTGCAAAAGCTGGACCTGCGCCAGCCGCCGAACCGCACCGCGCGCACCGAAGCCGACGCCCTGGCGCTGGCCGAAGAGATCGGCTACCCGCTGGTCGTGCGTCCATCGTACGTGCTGGGCGGCCGCGCGATGGAGATCGTGCACGAGCAGCGCGACCTGGAGCGCTATATGCGCGAAGCGGTCAAGGTCTCGCACGATTCGCCGGTGCTGCTCGACCGCTTCCTGAACGACGCGATCGAAGTCGACGTCGACTGCATCTCGGACGGCGAAGCCACCTTCATCGGCGGCGTGATGGAACACATCGAACAGGCCGGCGTGCACTCGGGCGACTCGGCCTGCTCGCTGCCGCCGTACTCGCTGTCGCAAGCGACCATCGATGAACTCAAGCGCCAGACCTCGCTGATGGCCAAGGCCCTGAACGTGGTCGGCCTGATGAACGTGCAGTTCGCGATCCAGCAGTCGGAACAGGACGGCCAGACGGTCGACACCGTCTACGTTCTGGAAGTGAACCCGCGCGCTTCGCGTACCGTGCCGTTCGTCTCGAAGGCGACCGGCCTGCAGCTGGCCAAGATCGCGGCGCGCTGCATGGTCGGCCAGACCCTCGAGCAGCAGGGCATCACCCAAGAGGTCGTGCCGCCGTTCTACAGCGTCAAGGAAGTCGTGTTCCCGTTCGTGAAGTTCCCGGGCGTCGACACCATCCTCGGACCAGAGATGAAATCGACCGGCGAAGTGATGGGCGTGGGCACCACCTTCGGCGAAGCCTTCGTGAAATCGCAGCTCGCGGCCGGCATCAAGCTGCCGAAATCGGGCACCGTGTTCCTGTCGGTGAAGTCGTCGGACAAGCCGCGCGCGGTCGGCGTGGCGCGCGAGCTGGTCAAGCTGGGCTTCGACCTGGTGGCGACCAAGGGCACCGCCGCCGTGATCTCGGCGGCCGGCATCCCGGTGCGTTCGGTGAACAAGGTGCTGGAAGGCCGTCCGCACGTGGTCGACATGATCAAGAACCACGAGATCGTCATGGTCGTGAACACGGTCGAGGAAAAGCGCAGCGCGATCACCGACTCGCGCACGATCCGTACCTCGGCACTGGCGGCGCACGTGGTGACCTACACCACGATCGCCGGCGCCGAAGCGGCGATCGAGGGCATGCCCCACATCGACGAACTGCGCGTGTACGATTTACAAGGCCTGCATAAAACCTTACACTAAGCACACGCAGTACCCGTAGGACAGCTTAGTACACAAGTGAACCACAGAGCTCGCGCGGCCTTGGCGCCGCGTGCCTCTGTGGTTTTCGCTTTGAGACGCTACGGGTGTCCCGTACAACACCAACAGCAGAGAACCATGAACACACCACTGACCAAATTCGGCGCAGAACTCCTGAAAGAAGAGCTGCATCAGCTCAAGACCAAGGAGCGCCGCATCGTGATCGACGCGATCGCCGAGGCGCGTTCGCATGGCGACCTGTCCGAAAACGCCGAGTACGACGCCGCCAAGGAGCGCCAGGCCTTCGTCGAAGGCCGCATCGCCGAGCTGGAGGGCAAGCTCTCGACCGCCCAGATCATCGATCCATCGACGCTCGACGCCGACGGGCGCGTGGTGTTCGGCGCCACCGTCGACCTCGAAGACCTGGAATCGGGCCAGAAGGTCACCTACCAGATCGTCGGCATCGACGAAGCCGACCTGAAGCTGAACAAGGTCTCGGTGACCTCGCCGATCGCGCGCGCGCTGATCGGCAAGTTTGCCGAAGACGTGGTCGAAGTGCAGGCCCCGTCGGGCCCGCGCGAATACGAAATCCTCGAAGTCCGCTACGTCTGATGGAAGGGGCGGCCAGCGGCATGAAGGCAGGGCGCTTGCCGGCGGCGCGCCTGCTGGTGGCCGCGCTGTGGGCCGGCACGCTGTGGGCGCTCGGCTATGTGGCGGCGCCGGCGGCGTTCGCCGTCCTCGACAGCGGCCAGGCCGGCGACCTGGTCGCGCTGCTGCTCACGCGCCAGGCGTGGTTGTCGATCGCCTGCGCCGTCGTGCTGCTGGTCTTGCTGCGGGTGTCGCTTGATCTGGCGCCGCCGCGCCGGCGTTTTCTCAACTTGCTGGTGCTGGCGATGCTGGCGTGTGCGCTGGTGATCTTCGTCGGCCTGCAGCCGGCCATGGCGAACCTGCGCGAGCTGGCCGGGCCGGGTGGGGTGCGGGCGTCGCCGTACTGGACCCAGTTCGCGGTGATGCATGGGGTGTCGCAGCTGTTCCACATCGCGCAGAGCTTGCTGGGAGCGTGGTTGATCGTTCGGCTGCGTTGAGCGTGCTCCGGGTGATCGGGACGTAAAAAAACCGGGTTGCCCCGGTTTTTTTGTTCACTTGTTCAGCGAATTTTTCTTGGAACTGGTCTGGCGCGGCTTGGCGCGCTTGATGTTGCCGCCGGCGGTGACGCGTTCGTTCCCCTTCAGCATGACCTTGGTGACGCTCGGCTTCTTGGTGCCGCTGGCGCTGGCCTTGACGATGGTGACTTCGCGCATGCCCGGGCCCGATTTGCCGCTGCGTTCCTTGACCGCCTCTTTCTTGGGGCGGTAGAGGACGAGCAGCTTGCCGATGTGCTGGACCGGCGCCGCGTCGAGGTCGGCGCAGATCTGCTCGTACATGGCGACGCGCGCTTCGCGGTCGTCGCCGAACACGCGCACCTTGATCAGGCCGTGTGCATCGAGGCTGGCCGAGATTTCCTTGACGACGGATTCGGTAAGGCCGGCTTCGCCGATCATGACGACTGGATTGAGCCCGTGTGCTTCTGCGCGCAGGGCGCTGCGCTCGGCCGGTGTAAGTTTGATCATAACAATTCTTTTTTGATGTACCTATAAAAGCAGTATTCTACGCGAATGGCCAAGAACAAATTAAACAAAAACTGGTTGCACGACCATATTAACGACCCGTACGTCAAACTGGCCCAGAAAGAAGGCTTCCGCGCCCGCGCCGCCTACAAGCTCAAGGAAATCGACGAGCAGGAAAAGCTGATCAAGCCGGGCCAGGTGGTCGTCGACCTCGGTTGCACTCCGGGCAGCTGGGCGCAGTACACGCGGCGCAAGCTGGCCGGCGCCGACGGCGGCGGCATCAATGGCACCATCATCGGCCTCGACATCCTGCCGATGGAGCCGATCGCGGACGTGCAATATATTCAAGGCGACTTCCGTGAGGAAGAAGTGCTGACGCAGCTCGATGAAGTCCTGTCCGGCCGCAAGGCCGACCTTGTGCTATCCGATATGGCGCCCAATTTGTCGGGTATTAGCCACGCCGATGCGGCGCGCATGGAACATTTGATCGACCTCGCGATCGAATTTTCGCAGCTGCATTTGAAGCCGGGCGGCGGGCTGGTTGTTAAATGTTTTAAAGACATGGGTTTTACACAAATCCTGGAGAAATTCCGGACTGAGTTCAAGACCGTGAAACAGATCAAGCCGAAGGCCAGCCGTGATAAATCGTCCGAGATCTTCCTGCTCGGCCGTGGCCTCAAGAACCCGGCGGCCTGAGGGCAGTGATCCATTGATTAGAGGGTAGAATTTCCCCTTGAAATCTCCACGCGTGCCCATACATCAGCCGCGTGATCCCTCCGGCCCGGCGCCGCGGTTTGTATGCAATGTGCCGGCGGGATGTAAAAAGATAGTATTTCGGCACTATTGCCGGCGCCGCGTGGCGGTGTCGGCTTATTGCGAGTAAAATCGGAATACTGAAATCGGTAGAGATGCAATTGCATCGGAGGAGTGCTCGTGAATAATATGTTTTCCAAATCCGCCATCTGGGTGGTCGTCGCGCTGCTGTTGTTCATGCTGTTCAAGCAGTTCGACACCCATAGCGTCGCCGGCGGCAGCAAGACCATCGCTTATTCCGAGCTGCTCGATGAGATCAAACAACGTCGCATCAAGGATGTGACGATCGAAGGCTCGAATATCACCGCCACGCGCAGCGACGATTCCAAGGTGCGCGCGACCGCGACCATCCTGGACCGCGGCCTGATCGGCGACCTGCGCGAAAACGGCGTGCGCTTCGACGTGAAGCCGCCCGAGGAGCCATCGTTCCTGCAGCAGGTATTCATTTCGTGGTTCCCCATGCTGCTCCTGATCGGCGTATGGGTGTTCTTCATGCGCCAGATGCAGGGCGGCGGCAAGGGCGGCGCTTTCTCCTTCGGTAAATCGAAGGCGCGCATGCTCGATGAAACCAATAACACCGTCACTTTCGCCGACGTCGCCGGTTGCGACGAAGCGAAAGAAGAAGTCTCGGAAATCGTCGACTTCCTCAAGGATCCGACCAAGTTCCAGAAACTGGGCGGCCGCATTCCACGCGGCGTGCTGATGGTCGGTCCTCCGGGTACCGGTAAAACCCTGCTGGCGCGCGCCATCGCCGGCGAAGCCAAGGTGCCGTTCTTCTCGATCTCGGGTTCCGACTTCGTCGAGATGTTCGTCGGCGTCGGTGCGTCGCGTGTTCGCGACATGTTCGAGAACGCCAAGAAGCATTCGCCTTGCATCATCTTCATCGACGAGATCGACGCGGTCGGTCGTCACCGTGGCGCCGGCATGGGCGGCGGCAACGACGAGCGCGAACAGACGCTGAACCAGCTGCTGGTCGAGATGGACGGCTTCGAAGCCCAGTCGGGCGTGATCGTGATCGCCGCCACCAACCGCGCCGACGTGCTCGATAAGGCGCTGCTGCGTCCGGGCCGTTTCGACCGCCAGGTGATGGTGGGCCTGCCGGACATCCGCGGCCGCGAACAGATCCTCAACGTGCACATGCGTAAAGTGCCGATCGGCACCGACGTCAAGGCCGACATCCTGGCGCGCGGCACCCCGGGCTTCTCGGGCGCCGACCTGGCCAACCTGGTCAACGAAGCCGCGCTGTTCGCCGCACGCCGCAGCAAGCGCCTGGTCGAGATGATCGACTTCGAAGACGCCAAGGACAAGATCTATATGGGTCCGGAGCGCAAGTCGATGGTCATGCGCGAAGAAGAGCGCCGCAACACGGCTTACCACGAGTCGGGCCACGCGGTGGTCGCCAAGCTGCTGCCGAAGGCCGATCCGGTGCACAAGGTCACGATCATGCCGCGCGGCTATGCGCTGGGCCTGACCTGGCAGCTGCCGGAACACGACAGCCTGTCCGGTTACAAGGACAAGATGCTCGAGGAAATCTCGATCCTGTTCGGCGGCCGTATTGCTGAAGAGATCTTTGTCGGCCAAATGTCGACCGGCGCCTCGAACGACTTCGCCCGCGCGACCAAGCTGGCGCGTTCGATGGTCACCCGCTTCGGCATGTCCGACAGCATGGGCGTGATGGTCTACGAAGACAGCGAGAACGACGGCTTCTTCGGCGGCGCCACCAAGACCATTTCGGAAGCGACGCAGCAAAAGGTCGACGCCGAGATCCGCGCCATCCTCGACACGCAGTACGCGCTGGCACGGCGTCTGCTGGAAGAGAACCGCGAAAAGGTCGAGATGATGACCAAGGCGCTGCTCGACTGGGAAACCATCGATTCCGAGCAGATCAACGACATCATGGCCGGCCGCGAGCCGCGCCAGCCGAAGACCGTGCTGACCAAGCGCACGCCGCCGGGCGACAGCGGCTCGGGCGGTGTGGCGCCGAATGCCACCGCACCGGCCTGACGCTGTCTCTCCCATCAAAGGCACCCGTCAGGGTGCCTTTTTTGTTTTGCAAAAAGCTGGGGTCAGGTCTGACATTCGGACACGAGCTCAACCTTTAAATACATTTATTGTCGAGGCCGTGTCTGATTGTCAGACCTGACCCCGATGTGCTTTCATGACCAAGAAACTGCAATGTGGCCACTTCAGCTTCGCGCTGGAGGGGGCTGAATCTGCCTATCCAGTGGTGATGGGCATCCTGAACATTACCCCCGATTCCTTTTCCGACGGCGGCCGCTACCAGGGCCTCGAATTCGCGCTGACCCATGCCGAGACCATGATCCGGGACGGCGCCGCGATGATCGACATCGGCGGCGAATCGACCCGCCCCGGCTCGCCCAGCGTACCGCTCGACGAAGAACTGCGGCGCGTGATGCCGACCCTGTACGCGCTGCGCACGCTCGACGTCGCGCTGTCGGTCGACACCTGCAAGCCCGACGTCATGCGCGAGGCGCTGATCGCCGGCGCCGACATGATCAACGACATCAACGCGTTCCGTGCGCCGGGCGCCATCGAGGCGGTGCAGGACAGCGATTGCGGCCTGTGCATCATGCACATGCAGGCCACGCCAGAAACCATGCAGCAGGCGCCGCAGTACGACGACGTGGTGGGGGAGGTGATCGCTTTTCTGCGCGAGCGCGTCGACGCATTGAGCGCGGCCGGCATCGAGCGCGAGCGCATCTGCGTCGACCCCGGCTTCGGCTTCGGCAAGACGGTCGAACACAACTACGCCTTGCTGCACGGATTGCAGCGCATGCGCGACGAGCTCGGCCTGCCGGTGCTGGCCGGCATGTCGCGCAAGTCCATGATCGGCGCCGTCACCGGACGTCCGGTCGAGCAGCGGGTGGCCGGCAGCATCGGCGCGGCATTGGCTGCGGTAGCGCATGGCGCTAGAATCGTGCGTGTGCATGATGTGGCAGAGACTGTCGATGCCCTGAAGGTGTGGCATGCGGCGATGCATCCACCCTCGGTCCTGTAAAAACGTTTCAATAAGAGAAAAGAGAACTAGATGGCACGGAAATATTTCGGCACCGATGGCGTGCGCGGCACGGTGGGCGTGGCGCCAATTACTCCTGAATTCGTGATGCGTCTCGGCTACGCCGCCGGCACCGTCCTGGCCAAGGGCCGCAAGTCGAGCAGCGGCCGTCCGGTCGTCCTGATCGGCAAGGACACCCGCATCTCGGGCTATATGCTCGAAGCGGCGCTGGAAGCCGGCCTGTCCGCCGCCGGCGTCGATTCGATGCTGGCCGGCCCGATGCCGACCCCGGCCATCGCCTACCTGACCCGCGCGCTGCGCCTGCAGGCCGGCGTCGTGATCTCGGCCTCGCACAATCCCTTCCAGGACAACGGCATCAAGTTCTTCTCGGAACACGGCACCAAGCTGCCGGACGCCGTCGAGCTCGAGATCGAAGAAGCGATCGACCAGCCGATGGGCTGCGTCGCTTCCGACAAGCTCGGCCGCGCGACCCGCCTGCGCGACGCCCAGGGCCGCTACATCGAATTCTGCAAGAGCACCTTCCCGAACGAACTCGACCTGCGCGGCCTGAAGATCGTGGTCGACAGCGCCCACGGCGCCGCCTACAACATCGCGCCGCACGTGTTCCACGAACTCGGCGCCGAAGTCATCTCGATCGGCGCCCAGCCGGACGGCTTCAATATCAATGCAGGCTTCGGCGCCACCGCGCCGAAGGCGCTGTCCGAAGCCGTGGTGGCCAACAAGGCCGACCTCGGCATCGCGCTGGACGGCGACGCCGACCGCCTGATCATGGTCGACGCCAATGGACGCGTCTACAACGGCGACGAGCTGCTGTACGTGATGGTGCGCGACCGCATGAGCACCGGTCCGGTGGCGGGCGCGGTCGGCACCCTGATGACGAATATGGCGCTCGAAGTCGCCTTCAAGCAGATGGGCATCGGCTTCGCGCGCGCCAAGGTCGGCGACCGCTACGTGCTCGAGGTCATGAAAGAGCGCGGCTGGCTGTTCGGCGGCGAAGGCTCGGGCCACCTGCTGGCGCTTGACAAGCACAGCACCGGCGACGGCATCGTGTCGGCGCTACAAGTGCTGTCGGCCCTGGTGCGCGGCAATAAATCGCTGGCGGAATGCTGCAGCGAGCTGCAACTGTTCCCGCAAACGCTGATCAACAAGAAGGTCACGCCGGGCTTCGACTGGACCAGCGACCAGGCCCTGGTGGCCGAGAAGGAGGCGGTCGAGCGCGAACTGGGCGACAACGGCCGCGTGCTGATCCGGGCGTCCGGCACCGAACCGCTGATCCGCGTGATGGTGGAAGCGAAAGAGGCGGCCGTGGCCGAAAGCATGGCGCGCCGCATCGCGGACAAGCTGGCGGCCTGATCGAAGTGCCAGTCCGGCAAGATGCAGGCCGGACTGGCGCTCGGCACCGTCATCGCGTATAATGTTTCTCACGGCGGAGTGTAGCGCAGCCCGGTAGCGCACCTGGTTTGGGACCAGGGGGTCCAAGGTTCGAATCCTTGTACTCCGACCAAAAGATTCATCAAGACAGGCTGTCCTAGGACGGCCTGTTTTGTTTTTAGCGCTGCTATGGTTTGCTACGGCAACGAGCCTGGCCTTATTGCAAGCAGGATGCTTGCGGTTTATAGTAGCGCTCTTCCAAGATCCGCCCTTAGCTCAGTTGGATAGAGCAACGGCCTTCTAAGGTTTTGGACCTCAGTTGGGCTTCCCTCAAAGCCGTTCGAAATCGATTTAAAATCAATCGCTTATCTAAAAATCCTCTGCCTGCTTGTGCCCAGATTTGCCCCAGTTTTTTTAAGTCATTTGGGCAGGATTTGGGCAAGGCCGAGTGTCAGGGGCTAGAAATGAACATTTTCCCAAGATGAGCGAAACACTGTAAAATATCCGCGCATTCTCCCGGTGGCGCAGTTGGATAGCGCAATTCACTTCTAATGAATGGGTCGGGGGTTCGAATCCCTCCCGGGAGGCCATTAAGACACGACAGCGGGGCGCGCATGCCGATGACTTCCAAGGACGTTCTTGACGATTTGCGGGCGCAAGGTTTCGCTGCCAGCGTGCTATACGCGGACGACATCGCCAAGATTCTTGGCAAGACACGCGGCGCCGTCTACTCGCTTAAAGCCGACGAGGGCTTGCCGTTTCCCGTCATCGAAGTCGGCGGCCGCCCGGCCGTTAGCATCTACGCCGCCGCCGCCGTTTTGGCTGGCGAGCAGCCCCCAGCATCCAAGCTTTCTCCACCCAATCCAGCAGCGCCGGCGCCCATGCCTGCGCCTAAGCGCAAGCGCGCTGACCTTGGCGCGCTGCGCCGCTCTGCCGCCCTCGCGTTCGACTTCTACGCTCAGCTTGATGCCGAGCTTGAACGCATTGAACTTGGCAATACGGCGTTGATTGCCGAGCGAACAACCCTTGATATTGGCCGCGACGGCTCATTGTAGGAGATGACATGGATGAGCATATTTGGGACGTTGATACGAGTCTTTATCTTGTCTCGCGCAAGATTGATGACCGAAAAACGAAGAAGCAGCAGGCCTACGCAAACGCCGCGCGCGAAAGCCTTAAATCGGTAGCGGCTCGTCTAAACCATGCGAGTTATCACTTCCACGAAGTGAATTCGGCATGGCAGAGCTTTTGTGAAAGAGCCGCGACCAAAAAGTCTCCGTTCGCCAAGCTTGGATTTCCTATCATCGGAGAGCAGGACAACACTCATCAATGGTTAAATGAGGCCGGTGCCTTGGTTCGATCCGCTCACCTAGTGGCATGCGTCCAAGCGTTGCATTCGATCCCGGATACACTAGCTTACGCAATTTCCTTCTGCTTTGAGCTCGAAATTCCAGAACGCGGTGAGCGCGACATCAATGTTGGATACGTAAAGGGTAAGCTCGAGTTCAAGTCATGTGCAAAGTTTGCAGTTGAAGCTCTTTCGGACTTGAAGAAAGAAGGTAACTACAAAAAGATCAATGCTTTGTCCAATTATGCCAAACATCGCTCGATCATTGACGAATCGATATCGACTGATCCAGATGCAGGCGCCGAAGCGCCAATCTTCCTTCGCTTCAAAACTTTTACATTCGATGACGAGCCGTATGAAGCCGCAGAGGCGTTACCACTCTTAGACAGCGAACTGAAAAGAATGCAATCAGTTGTCAACGGGTTTGGGGCCGCGTTAAATGCTTACTTTAACGAGCTACCCAATCGATCTTAGATCGTTTTTGATGTTCAGCACTGCCGCCATCAATGTTTCAGGTCGTATTCGGACGCTGCGTCCCACCCCCATATGCCGAACCACGGAACTTAAATATCCGCTAAAAGCCTAGGTCAAAGGCAGCGACTTGACCACCGCTTGGGGCGCCCATGGTCCGCTCATGGACCGGCACCCCAAGCCGTGGACAAGTCGCCAAACCCAAGTTCGCGGGACCGCCGAGCGAGTGATACGCGCCGCCGATCAAAACACATAACCATTGCCGACCTTCTGACCGCTGGGCGCATGATGCGCGCCCGCGCGTTGCGCTGCAAGGCCACGCTTGCGAAGCTGTTGAGCACACCCACAGCCCTAGGAGCGCCGCCATGAACCTCGCCGATAAATTCCATCTATTGCACGTCGCCGAGCGCACACCGGACGGCGGCGCGGCGCGCCTGTTCGTGCGCGTCCCTTTCGAGGCGCGCGACAGCTTCAAAGCGGTGTTTCCGGGGGTCTATGAATGGCACAAGACCGAGCGGCTGTGGAGCTTGCCGCTGTCGCAGCGGGAGCGCCTCGGCGAGTGGATCGCGCTTGCATACCCCATCCGCGAGCCATCGGCCATCGCCACGGCCACGCATCTCACCGAGCGCGAGACCAAGCAGACGCGCGAAGAAATCGAAGAGCAGCGCGCGAAGCTGGGCGACATCGAGACCATGCGCGAGGAGCTTAGAGCGCAAATTGCGACGCTTGAAGAGACGCGCAAAATCTTGCAAGAAGATCGCGACAAGCTCGAAATTGCGTCGATTGAGTTGGCGCACGAAGCACGGCAAGAGGAGGAAGAGCGCGCAGCAATCGAGGCCGCCTTGGCGCACTTGATCGAGCTGCCCAAGCTGCGCGCCGCCGCCGCTCAACTGACGCTCTTGGAAGCCGACAAAAGCAAGCAAGCGCGAGACCGCTGGATGGTCGTGCAGCTCGAATTTGTCAAAGCTAAGATCACGCTTGAAGACGCCGGCTTGGCGCTCGAAGCTGTCGATTTTTTAGCAGCGGCGAAGCAGGGCGCGCGGGCCATGCCGCCGGGCGCGTGGCACCGCTTGACGCGGCGATGACGCTGGCAGCGTTCAACCCCAACGCCCCGGCCGGGGCGTTCTTTTTTGGCTCCACTTGCGCGACGCTTCGCGCAAAGGCCGACATGGCCAAAAGCAGCGGCGCGCCCGTAAAAAAGAACGCCCCAAGCTCTTTGCAGAGAGCGTGAGGCGCGACGCGATACGGTTCCCGTCGTCAAATGAAGTGGCGTTAGCAACGCTCCATTACGATGCTGGGATTGGGCCGCGAAGTCAATCGCCCCTTGTCTTTCAAGTTGGGGTAAGCGCGCCGTCAAGGCCGTCCAGCGGGGGCGAGAAAGCCGGAGTCGTCATTGCCGACGGAGATCGTGCGCTATGCACTCCGGCCGGTTATGCGCCACGCTTCCGCGCGTCGTGTCGAAGTTCCGGCGAAAAACTAGACGCAAAATAGACACCTTGTTTTTAGCTGATTCGGATGCCGCCCTCCTATGGCCGGTTGATGAATCTGTTGGCGTTACCGTGAAATACCACCCCCCCCCCTCGTCGCTCGCAATTTCTTTTTATGTAATCTGCCACGCCGCTGCGCCGCTCATCGGCCGATAGAAACCAAATCGGTTTAACGATAGTCCGTGAATTGAGGATAGACGGCATTGCGGTTTGTCTATCGCTTTGAGAAGGTAAAGACATCAGGAAGGAAACAACAACCCAAACCAAGGAGCGAGAAAATGAAAAACCAAGACTACGCAGCCCTCGCAGCGACCGGCCTCCCGATCCGCTTCGCTTGCGGCTCGAACAACTGGCTTCGCGTCTATGTCGGAGCCATCTTTGAAGAATTCCGCGACAATCGCCGCCCGAAAGAGTGGGCGGTTGCAATGGCCCCCGAAGCTCGTCAGGGGACGCACCTTGGCCGCGCACTTGCAGACCTCGCAGCACGCATCCCAGAGGCCCACGAAGCTCACGCAAAAATCCTCGCAAAGCAGGAGGCCAGCGAGTTTGCCGCCATGATTCCTGCCCGCTCGAAAGTCCATGTCGCCCGCATCTAACAAGACACCCGAGGCGCCGCCAAGGCGCCTACCACTTTACTAGGAGGCATCATGGCAACGAAGAAAAAAGCAAAAGCCAGCTCGGTCAGCGATCACCCACTTGAATATATTCTGGCGCTGTCGCAGTCGCAAGAGGCGGCCCGCAATCACGCTGGCGCGGCGAACTTCGCAAGCAGCATTGAGCGCTATCAGTGGGAAAGCGACAAGACCGTCCCACCAGGAACGCCTCTTTTCGATGTGCTGCAATCGTTCAAGCGCCACACGGACTTGCCGCTTGACCTCTCGATGCATAGCTTGTTTTTCTATCTCTCGACTTGGCTCTTGCAAAGCAAGACGGTCATCGAGTGCGCGGGACAGACGATTACTCCCGAGCTGTGGACGATCATCCTCGCGGCTTCGGGGTGCGGCAAAACCTACTCGCTCGACCGCCTCAAAAAATTCGCACCGGTTCAGGCCAACATCATGGGCATTAAATCCGAGGCTGCGTTCTTCGATGCGATGAAAACCAACGAGGAAATGGGCCGCGCCAACGCCATGCTCGTTGACGAAGTAGGGCAGATGATTCAGCAAATCGAGCAGATCGGCAGCCCGCTTGCGACGCTCAAAGAGTCGCTTTTGAACGCCTACGGCGGCAGCCCCATCACCCGCGCAACGGTCAAAACCGGGGAGCGCACCATCAATGATTCGACCATGACTTTTTTGGGCTTGAATGTCGATGAGACGATGATGAACATTCTGACGCCTACCAGCTTCCTCGACGGTTTTTGCCAGCGCTTCACTTTCGTTCTCGCCAAGCGCGACCCTGAGCGTCATTTCAAGCATTTCCCGCGCTACGACAATGCGCAGATCGAGGCAGTTACCGAGGCCGCGTGGGCCAAGCTCACCGCTATCGCACCAGCCGAGCGCTACGTCTATACCCCGGAAGCGCTTGCTGCATACGATGCCGCATTCTTCGAGTATGCGGAGCTGATCGAGCGCGATGGAGTTGTTAACGTCTCGTTCTTCCGGCGCACTCTGCAACGCGCCCACCGCCTCGCGCTGCTGTATCACATCATTCTCGGCAAGGCTGCAACGGCCGAAATCGACGTTGAAGATGTGCAGTGGGCCATGCGGTTGACCGAGGTGCATTTGGTTGATGCTGCGCGCATCATCCTCGCCAAATCTGGCGGCGCTGGGCAAGTTCTTCACGCGACCGCGAACGTTGCAAGCAAGCTCGCGGAGCGGGGGCAAAAGCTGACGCGCACCACGCTTGCTCAGAACGTCAGAGCGGTCAAAAACGGGGACATTCCGGCGGATGCCCTGCTTGCCGCTTACAGCAATGCCCGAGGTCAAGGGGCGTAACTCGGAACGATAGACGGCCTTGCGGTTTGTCTATCCTTTTGAGAAGTTGAAGACATCAGGAACGAGGTAACATCAAAACACAGACGGAGGCCGCATGGAAAACAACGACGAAAAAATCCTGAAATTTCAACGCGCTCGCAGGAGCTACGCCGAGATGGTTTCGGAGGCAACAGGCGTGCTAAGCCCAGACGCGTGGGAGGCTCTTGAAATGCTTTGCGCGCCCGGTCCCGAGGCGGCGGCAATGCTTGATGAGGTAGTTTTGGCAGAGCTGCACGCGCACGGACTCGCGGGCTGCGTGAGCGATACCGATGAGCGCGTGGTCGCCACCAACGCCGGCCGGGCCGTTCGATGCCTCGGGTTGGACGTGATGAAGGCATGCCAGCTCAAATAATGAGCCGCGCCAAGAGCGCCGGCAGGGCGCTCTTTCTGATGACAAACCAGAGGAGACAGGGAGATGAACAACTATTGCTTGATGAAATCGGCGGGATTTTCCATCTATATCACTGCCGTCGATCGTGCCTTCGTTGCCCGCGCACGTTGCGACGACAACGGCCTAGCGACCCTCTGGGCATTTTCTTGGGTCGCACCAATCGCGCCAAGCCTCTTTACGCAATTGCCTGAGCAGTCGCGCAAGGAGGTGGCGCACCACGCCACGCGATGCAAAGATCCCGGTGACTTGTGGTTGAGAAGTTCAACGTTTGATCGTATGGATGACGAGATCAAAAACACTCCCGAAGGCTCGCCACTCGATCTTGCGCTAACTGCCATCGTTGAGGAGGCTGCCAAGGATTTTGCGCTTGTTGCTGCCGCGCTCACAGCACGCACGGAAGCCGCCGAGCTGGCCGCCATCACCCCGCAATCCGGCGCCGCGCACACTCGCAAAGCCGGCCGGCTTTGAGACGAAAAAAAGACGCCCGCGGGCGTCTTCCTGTTGATGCGCGCCGCGATTAGGCGGCTTTGGCGGCGTGTGGTTTCGGCGACGCTGCGACAGCGGCAGGGGCTTGTTTTGGCGCGTCCGTCGAGGCTTTCGCCTTGGACGCGGCCAAGCCATTTTCTTTGATGAACTTGCGGAGCGCTTGTTCGCTGACCTCGACAAAGTCATTGAGCTGCACCGCGATTTGGGAGCTGGTATAGCCACGCCCGATTAATTGCGAGATTTCATCGGAATGCACTTTCAAGTGATCGGAAAGCGTAGCAGGGCGATAATCTTGGGGTGAATCCATCATTTTTTTGAATCGTTCCGAAATTCCCGCATGATCCACGGCGGCGGGCTTGGTTTGTTGTTGTGCTGGTTTGCGTGCCATTTCTTTCCCCTTCGTTTGGTTGCGTTGTCAAAAAAATACAGGCACAGAATAGCGCGCTATCCATGCCCGCATCAAGAAAAGAATCACTCTTTCACGCAGAGAATGTTAGCAGGGTGCGCAATGGAAGTTCCGCGATAACCCACGTTGCATTTCGTGCTAACCACGTTGCCGCTGCAATCTCCACCGCCCGAGCCGCCGGGGCCGGGGCCGGTGCCATTTGAGAAAGTGAAGTTGTCATCGATCGGCGAAGACATGATCTTTTGAAGCGTAGTCGTCGTGCAAACCGACGTGTTGTCGAGCAGCGCGAAGCCGCCGGCGCCGGCTTCTTTCGTAGCGAAGTTAATCGTGGAGGCGCTCGACAGCGCGCCCGCCATTGACTTCGCGGCGGCGCTCTTCGCTTGCTCGCTCGTCTTCCCAAACTGAGGCATAGCAACCGCCGCAAGAATTCCGAGAATGACGATGACCATGACCAGCTCAATGAGCGTGAAGCCGCCGCTATTGCGACGATATTTCAACGATGCTTGCATGCGATTTGAGATCATTTTTGTTCGCTCCTGTGCGAGGTGGGTGACTGCTGAAAGCTTCGCGCAACGCCAAGCGCCCAGCAATTGGCCGACACCGCCGCTCGGCAGAATCCAAAATATTTTTCTCCGCAGGCGCTCGGCGGCCGGCGTCGTGACGCCACCATGACACTAGGCCTTGGCACCCTGCCGAGGCGTCAACGATCAAGGAGAATCAAAAATGGATAAGGTCATCCAGCGAGAAGCATGCAAGCCACGCGGCGCCACCGTGCGAGTGGTGCGGCTTGTGCAGCATGTGAGCGGCATAGGCGGAGACTACGGCGGGCGCGTGGTGCTTGCCGAGCGGTGCGAGCATGAGGCGCGAGGCTGTCCACACCTGGAACAATGCCCGCTGCGCGAAGACGAGTAAGGCCCCCCTCCGCCCCGAAGGGGAACGCGTCGCCCGCAGTCGTCAGGGGCCGGGGAGGTGAAGCCACCCCAGCCCCAGCCGTGAGCGTAGGCGCGACATGAAGGCGTCAAGGACTTTCGCGGCATATGCTCAGCCCTTCGGGCCTGCGCTATTCCACGCTCCCTTGACCCCCTCAAATCGCTCGAAGCGCAAAAGCGGAGTTGCGCGAGAACGATGCAAAAAGCGCGGCAAGATCAGCAGCAAGGCCGGCAGCCAAAGCCGTCAAGAGCGCGGCCCGCGCTTCGCGCGGGAGAGCAAGGGCTAAGGTCAAAAGCTAAGTCGGACACATGGCCCACCTAGCGGTGTTACAAAAGCACTGCTAAACGGCCTCAAACCCGCATGCCTGCTACGTTTCACGCCACTACACCAAACGGCTACAAGACACCCCACTGTTTACACCATATCGCCCGTAGATACGGGCGAAACATGGTCGCTACATCCAAAAGCGGCTACATGTAGCAGCCGTGTATCCGATTTGTAGTCGGCGGCTATTGCCATGCAAGCCGCTAATCTGAGATAAAAAAACAGGTCCAAGAGCGACTACAAATCAGATACGGACCGGGTCAAGGCTTTATTAAGGTAACGAAGGAGGGGAGACGCATGAGCAGCGACAACACGATTCCGTTTAGCTTTCGCATCAGCAGAGGAATGGGCCGCAGTGTGGAAGCACATGCGAAGCGACTTGGAAAAACCAAGGCCAGCATCATGCGCGAAGCGTTCGAGTTCTACGAAAGCGAGCAGCGCATCGAAGCAGCCATCGAGAAGCGGATGGCGAAGTTTCGAGATCAGATTATTGAAGAGAACGAGCAGGCGCTTGGCCCAGTCAAGCAGGCACTTGTTGAAATTTGGGATGAATTAACCAGACTCAGGGAGCAAAAAAAATGAACAAGCATCTCTTTGAAAACCACCTCACCGAAGCCGAGATCACGTTGGAGAACTTCGAAGAAATGGAGAGGGAGCGCAACTACTACTCCGGCAAAGTTGACCATGCCATGGTCCGTCTGGAACAGCTCGTGCTGGGTTTGTATGCTGACGTTCCGCTTCAAGACGCCGCTTTGCAGATCATGTATGAGCTGGACGAAGCGCGGGCGAATGCGTTCTTTAACGCGCACCGAGGCGATCTTTAAGAAGAGGCTAGGATGGAAGACCGGAGGCCGGTGTGGATATGGTCGAACGCGAGGCAGATCGCCCCGCACCAACTCCGCGTCTATCCGCTTACCGCCATCGGCGCGTCGGCCATCGGCGGCGCGTTTGTCTTTCTAGCAGCGTTCGCAATTCTCGCCGCGATTCCGCCGGCATCACTCAAAGCAAGCCCGCCTCACATTGCCCTCGCTTCGCTTAAAACGCTCGCATGGGCTTGCACCAAAGGCCATCTCTTTCCAGTCCAAGCTCCTCAGCTACTCGCCGCCATGAGCGGCTGGGCAGTGATCCTCAAAGCGCTCTTAGCTCTCTCCCTCGCGACCATGGCATCGCTGAAAATTTGGAAGACGGCGATTGCTCCACGCGACGGACACGAGCACATCCGAGGGACAAAAGTCTACCACGGCGACGACGCCAAACGAGTCCTGATGCGAGAGCTGAAGCAAGGAAAAAAATGACGACATCACTTCTGCCAATCGCCAACGCAGCGTCGCAGCTCTTTACAAAAGCTGGACGCGGAGCGCCGTGCGAATCGATCTTCATCCATCCCGACTTCACAACCGTGGCACGCGCTCAGCTCGGCAACGGCTATTTGGTGCTTGGATCACCAGGAAGCGGGAAAACATCGATCATTCTGCCCTACGTGCAAACTCTGCTGCGGGTAAATCAGAAACTCATGACGCTCGACGTTAAGAACGAACAAATCCAAAAGCTTGGCCATGTCCACTTCTTAGCGCCTTGGCTTCGCGGCTCGCTTATCCTCGACATTGGCAAGGACGTTACGACAAAGGCAGACGCCAAGGCGCTGGCAAGCGTGCTGATCCGCGTCCCTGAGTCTGGAAAAGATAAAATTTGGGCGGCAGCCGCAAACGCGGTTTGTTTTGCCCTCATCCTCAACCTTGTAGAAACCAAGGCCCAGAATTGGGATTGGAGAGACCTCGCCGAGCAGCTCGATAGAAGCGTGGAAGAGTGGGGTGCGCTCATGGCGAAACACACGCCACAGAACGCGAAGATTCTGGAAGGGGCGGCGGAGACCTCGGCAAGCGTCGCCTTAAATGTCATCACCGAGTTGCAAAACCTTCGCACCGTCGCTGACATGTTCGCCGAGGCCGAGCGCTTCGGTGGGCGCCGTTTCAGCTTGCGGCGATGGATCGCGGAGAAAGACTACGATATCCGGCAAATAGTCCTCTGTTCATCGGACGAATACGGATCAGTCGTTGGCTTCATCGTCCCATTCATCATCAACTACATCGCCACCAAAATTGGCAGGATGCCCGATGGCGGCGGCGACCCAAAAAACATCATTCTTGACGAGTTCGCGCAATTGCCACTGATTGCTTATGTCGCCAAGCTCTACGAGATCGGGCGAAGCAAGGGGCTAAATACGCTGCTGGCGGTCCAGGACTGGGAGCAGGTCATACAGACCTACGGCGACCACTTCGCCAACATCATCTTCTCAAACGCGTCGATTAAAGTGATCGCGCGAACATCAGCGAGCCACGGACAAGAGGCGCTAGCGAAACGTATGGGCCATCGTGAAATCGCAATCAGAAGCGAGAGCCACAGCAGCGGGAGCGGCGCGAGCGCTCCGAGCATCTCGCAGACTTATCAAACGAAGTTGCTCGAACACGTCTTGCCCGGCGAGCTTGAAAGCGAGCTGGGGCCGCACTCTTTCGTGCCAAATCCCGACCCCAAGGGAGAGAAAATACCGACGCAGATTCGGGCGATCTTGCGGCCCATGAGCGGCAATCTTTTCTTCCTCGATTGGCCCGTGGTTCGCTTCCGCGAGCTTCGCAAAGCGCCAAGCCTACTCCCAAGCCACCATCCCGACGCGGAACTTGCTCGGTCGTTCTTGCGCGACCAAAGCATCGTCATCGGCGACCGGGCATTGGCGGCGCTCAAATACTCCGGCATGACCGCGCGCGAGCTGGCCGAGCTGATGTTCTCCGACCGAATTCTCAGCGTAGCGCAGTGGAAGAGGGCGCAGGAGAACGCCAAGGCATTGCTTGAAAGCTTGCCACGCTCGACCAATGCAGCGCTCGCAGACGATGCGGAAAGCCCGAGAAAACATGAGGAGCACCCGATGGCCTCAGCCACCACCCAAACCAAATCGCCAAGCATTGATGAACTCATCACCGGCCACCGCGACGAGAGCGGGGCCAAAGTTTTCGAGGGGCTTGAAGGCCAAGAGCAGCCCCGGCCGGCGCCTGAGGCCGATGCGCTAAGCGACCTTGCGGCAGTTGCAGCCCTCGGCAAGATGGGCGCGCCAGCGCATGCGGTTGAGCTGGGCAAAGTCGCGGTCGAAGTGCTCGAAGCGCTCGAAGAGAAGCAGGCGCCCATCGCCACCGAAACCCGAATCGGCAACGCGCCAAGCGACGGCGAAGCAGCCAAACGCGAAGCGCTTCGCGCCAAGCTTCTGGCGCCTCGCGCCATCAAGCGATAACGCTGAGCAGGCACCAACAATAAGAAGAGGGGGGCATGATGAAGCGCAGAACATTCAATCTGAAACGGTCGGCGGGATTCTCGCTCATTGAGTTGATGCTGGCCGGGGCAGGCGTCTCGGTCATCGCCGTTGCAGCGTATCTGATTTACCCAGCGGCGGCGCGCCATTCTGATGTTGCGAAGGCTGCCGACATCACTCAGCGAGTGGCTGCGGGCGTCGAAGCGCGCTATGCCATGTTCGCTGGATACGCGACCATCGCAGGCCTTGCGCCGGACTACATCGAAGGCGTTGAGATCGACGGCGGCGCCGTGCGCAGCCCGTGGGGCGCTGTCGTGCTCGCCTCCGAGTCGGGCCAGCGGCCGGGCGACGGTTGGAGCATGACGCTCGACCGGATTCCCCGCACCGCCTGCGCCGAGTTCGTCGCGCGCGTGTCAGGGCAGTTTGCGGGAACGTTCATCAACGGCGAGGCGGCGAGTGTGAGCGGCTGGCCCGTGGCGCCTGAGATCGCGGCCGACTTGTGCGCGCATACATCGAACAGCGTCAAGCTGATCGCCCGGAACATGCGCACGAGCGCGGCGCTTGTAGCGCCGGCATGGGGGCCAGCCCCGGCCCCCACGTTGCCCGCGTGGGCGCCGCCGCCAGCGGCGACAGCAAGCCCAGGAAGTCTTGCGGACTCGACCACGCAGCGCCCAGCACCGATTGGCACTCCGACGCCAACACCAACACCCACGCCAGCACCGACCCCCACCCCGACGCCGACGCCAACCCCAGCACCGACTCCGGCGCCAACCCCAGCACCGACTCCGGCGCCAACCCCAGCACCGACTCCGGCGCCAACCCCAGCACCGACTCCGGCGCCCACGCCAGCCCCAACGCCGTGGCCGACACCCACGCCAACACCAACCCCAGCACCGACTCCGGCGCCTACTCCAACTCCCGCGCCGCCTGCGACCGGTTGCGAAACTGTCCTCCAACAGTCCGTCCCCATCGGAACCATCGTCCCCGTTTGCAACGTGCCGGGGTGGGGCGGGCAGCCACGCCCGCGCGGCATGACGATGATTTGCTCAGCAGATGGATGGCTGACCAAGAACGAAGGAAATGCGGCGGTGATGGTCGTTTGTGCATGACCGTCCGGCGCGTGAATCGCCGCCGCGCCCAGCGGCCTAGCCGGCCGCGTGCTGGCTTGGGAAGCTGACATCAAGAACAACCGCCGGAGCGCGCCGACATGATGAGCAGACCCTACACCATCACCGCCGGGGGGCGGACGGTGGACTACTTGAAAGCGACTGAATACTACGTCAACGCGAGCGACGAAGCGCGCGATGCGACCCATTGGCAAGGCGCAGGCGCGGAGGCGCTGGGCCTCGCGGGCAGGCCGGTGGATGCGAGCGCGTTCGAGAAATTGCTGGACGGGCGTGGCCCCAATGGTCAGCGGCTCACAGCCAACGCCGGCAGCCAGAAGCGCGAGAAACTCGGCTTCGATTGCGTCAACAGCGTGCCCAAGTCTGTCTCGCTTGCGATGGCCTTCGCACAGCCCGAACTTCGCGACCAGATTGTGGCGGCGACCGAAGAGGCCAACGCCGCGTCGATGCGGTTTCTTGAAGCGAATTTGACCATCCGAACAGGCAGGGGCGGCGCCGAGCTTCAACCCGTGGCGGGCCTTGCGATTGCAAGCTTTCGACACGTAACATCGCGGAGCCTCGACCCCCAGGAGCACATCCACAACGCGATCTGCTCCGCCGCGATGCGGCAAGATGGCACTTGGGGCAACATCGACCGCGCGGAGTTGATGGCGCTGCACCAAACGGCTGGGGCCATCTTCCAAGCCGAGCTTGCGCACCGCATGAACGCCTTAGGCTTCGGCATCGAAGCAGACAAGTCGAACAACTTCGCGTTTTCGGTCAAAGGCTTCGAGCAGTCGCAGCTTGATGCCTTTTCGCAGCGCCGAGGCGAGGTGCTTAAATGGCTTAAAGACCGCAACCTGAGCCCGAACGACCGCGACGCGGCCGAGCGCGCGGCGCGGGCGACGCGCACCGAAAAAAGCGAGCCAGCGTTCCGAGACCTCTTGAAAGTCTGGGAAGCGCGCGGCGAGCCGCTGGGCCTTGGCCCCGACTTCATCGAGAGCATCGCCAACGCCCCCCAGCAAGTCGCGGCCGAGGCCATCGACGCCGAGGAAATCTTGGCGCAGCTTACGGAGCAGCAATCTGTCTTTGAGCACAAAGACTTGTTCAAAGCTGTTGCCATCGCCGCCGGCCGGGCTGGCGGCATGACGCGCGAGGAGATCGAGAAGACGACCGACCGAATCTTGAATGGACAGGCCTTCGAGCTTGGGCATCACGTTCGCAAGTCCGACCGCATCACGAGCGAACTGCGACAGAACGAGCCGATTAAGCTCGGGTCCGTCCAGCCGTTGCAGAAGAACCGAGGCCGGCCCGCGCAGCAACTCAAAACCCGCCACTTGTTCACTACGCCGCAGGCGTTGCGCGAAGAGATGGCCCTGCGCGACGACTTCAAGACGGCGAGCGAAGACCATCGACACGACCGGAGCGCCGGCGCGATAGCGGCGGCGCGCGGCGCGTATGAGGCCGAGATGTCGGAGAAGATCGGCAAGCCCGTGAAGATGAAAGGCGAGCAGGTTACGGCGTTGGAGCACGTCGCCACGGCTGGGCGTCAAGTTCTCATCAACGGCTTGTCTGGCACCGGCAAGAGCTTCACCATGGGCGCCGTGCGCGCTATGGAAGAAGCGGCCGGGCAGCGCGTCATCGGCACCGCCTTGGCCGGGCAAGCGGCGGCAGGACTCAAAGACGGCGCGGCGATCACCGATGGCGGGACGCTTGCTAGCATCTTGCAGCAAGCGCGCGCGGGCAAGCTGACGCTTGACGCCAAGACTACCATCATCCTTGACGAAGCGGCCATGGTCGGGGCGCGCCAGTTTCGGGAGCTTCAACGCCTCGCCCCAGAGTCGAAAATCGTCATTCTCGGCGACCGATTGCAGTTTCAGAACATCGAGCGCGGCGCGTGGATGGGCGGGCTGCAGGACTTGGGCTTTCAAGCCGCAAAGCTCAATGACATCGAGCGGCAGCGGATCGATTGGCACCGCGAAGCCGTGCTTAATCTGAAAGACGGACGCGGCGCCGTGGCCCTCGAAGCCTTTCAAAAAAACGGGCAGGTCGTCATCGGCGAGACGGCCGAGGCGGCATTGAAGCAAATGGCGCGCGACTACACCGACGACCCCACGCCGGCCCAAGATAAGATCGCGATGACTTCGACCCACGCCCATGCGCACCAGGTCAATGACGAAATTCGGCGCCTGAAAATTGAGCGCGGCGAACTGGGCGAGGAGGGCTTCTGGGCTGAGTTCAAGACCAAAGACGGAGCGGCGACGTTTGAGCGCGAGCTGCGCGAAGGCGACCGCCTGCGCTTCACGAATAACGACAAGGTGCTAGGCGTCTTCAACGGAGAACTTGCGACGGTCTCGAAGATTGACCGACTTCGCGGCGGCGATGCTGAGCTGACGCTTGCTCACGACAACGGCAAAACGGTCAAATTCAGGCTCAGCGAATACGCGACCATGGAGCACGGCTATTGCGGGACCGCGATGGGAAACCAAGGCGCGAGCAAGCATCACGCTTACGCGTTCTTGGACGCCGACAGCATGAACAAGCAAGCGGGCTATGTGCTGCTGTCGCGCTCGAAGCAAGAGACCAAAGCTTACATGACCAGCGCGGACAGCGAAGACGCCGCAGACGCATTAGCGATGATGGGGCGAGCGCTTAGCCGCGACGGCTCGAAAGATTGGACGCTCGACTACGCGACGCCCGAACAGCTCGAACGCATCAAGAAGGCCATGGAGAAATCGCCGGAGATGCAACCCGCGAGTATTTCCGAGAGCGCGAAAAAAGTGGACGTTTTGCGGCAGCGTATCGAGGTGCGAGCGATGGCGATGCGCTGACGCTTGGCGATTGCCGAGCGCCGCAGAATGTGAGAAGAAATACGAGAACGACCACAACCAAACCGGAGGAAGCATGAACATCGCAGCGCCAAGATATGAAATCTACAACAGCGGCTTGGCCTTGGAACTTTGCGCCTTGACCTTCGGCCTCGCCGCGCTATTCGTCTTGATGCGCAAGCTCGTCATGCACAGCGACAAAAGTGACGGAACGTTTGGCACCGCGTGGGGCTGCGTGTCTATCGGCGTCGCCGGCCCAATCGCGCTAAATCATGGCATGCAATGGGGGCTGTTGACGGCCATGCTCTGCTTGACCATCGGAGCCGCCTACGCCGGAACCATGCTTGTTTTCTATGCGCGCCATCGTGAGGACGAAGACGAGCGGAGGGAGCGCGAGCAGGGAAAGCGAGCGATTGCGCGTTTCAACACCGAGCGCGTGAAAGCCAACAACGCAAAGCGCGCGGCGAGCAAGGCGAAGCGCGAGGCGGCGGCAAAAATCGCTGGGGAGCAATGATGCGCAGCGCGCTCGACGGAATCGCCATCTTCCGGGCATACCCGTTAGAGGGCCAATGGTATGTCGCGCTCGATGAGACGCCTAGCGAGAAGCACCGGGCGAGCGTGAGGCTCGTGCACAGCGATGGGCGATTTATCGTCCTGAAATCGTTGCCTCGCGAGTGGCCGGAGCGCGTCTTTGAGGCGTGGGCATCGAGGCATATGCGCTTGGCCTCGGCTTGCTGCTTGCGCCTCAATGTCGCGGAAATGAAGCGGTTGCAGGACCGCCAGCGCTTCCGTTTAGACTGAACCCGCACCGCCCGGCGCGCAGCAGTGGCATCTCGTTGCCCCCTCTGATTCGTCTTGATAAAACAAGAGAGACGAAACCAAAAGAGGGGGCAATATCATGCAGCAAGCGCTACAAAAAGCCGTCAAGAGCATGCAAGCGCCGGTCCGAGTTTGGACTGAAAGCGCGTTGCTTTCGTTCATTTCAAGCTCGCTTTTCTACGCCGCCGCAGGAGCTGCGCTGGGTCCGATTGAATCGGTCATCCCTGTCGTCGTGTCGGCGATCATGGGAACCGCCGCGCTCATCTCGATCTACAAGGGCGCGCCGCGCGACTGGTCCCTGCTCGTCCACTTCTTCAAGCATTGGCATCGCGCGAACGGCTGCCGCATGCGCCGCCGCGAGCGCGAAAGCGAAGAGCGCCGCCGGCTCGAAAAGCTCGAAGAAGAGCGGGAGCAGGCGCGGCGCGTGCGGCTCTATAAGCTGACCCGTCGCCACCACCAGGAACAAGAAGAGGGAGACGAGTGATGCGCGCCCATCTCCTTGCCGCCGCTCTTGGGATGCTTGCAAGCGCCGGGGTGCAAGCCGCCCCCGATCTCTTCGAGGTGTCATGCTCTGATCGTTCGATGAGCAACTACCTCGTCCCGCTCTTCGGCTCGCTGTTCGAGCAGTGCGGTGGCACCAAGGGCGCGCTCGAAACCGCGCTTGGCGTGGTCAATGCGGGCGTTCTGACTATCGCCGGCATCATGCTTGCCTATGTGCTTATCGTCGGCGTGATGCAGACCGCGCAAGACGGCGAAATGTTGGGCAAGCGTTGGAGCAGCATGTGGCTGCCCATCCGCACCGTGCTTGGCATCGGGCTTGTCGTGCCACTGGCTGGCGGATACTGCGTGGCCCAGCTCATTGTCGGTTTTCTGATCGGGCAAGGCGTGGGCCTCGCTAACCAAACGTGGAGCGCTTGGCTTGGCGACTTCGCCAAGCCCGAGGGCATGGCGCCGCGCTCGCGGCTGCCAAACGTCGCAGAACTCGCGCAGAGCGTGCTCGTCTCGCAAGTGTGTGTCGCCGCGTTCAACGACATCAGAGCGCAGGCCGGAGCGGGCATTTACCCGACGCCCATGGCCGCCGCCACCCCCTCGCCGGGCGTGCGCGCCTACGGTCTGAACGGCGGCAGCGAGTGCGGGGCGGTGCGCTACGCCACCGGCTCCAAGTCCCAGGAAATCGCCGGATGGGTCGGCATCACGTTCGACGCGGCGCCGCTGGGCAACGTCGAGAAGGCGCACATGGCAGCGCTTGCGGAGCTGGAAACCAAGCTCACACAGACCGCGCAGCGCTTGGCCGAATCGATCCAAGGCGGCGAACAGATCGACGTTTCGGCGGACATGTCGCAGGCCATCGGCGCATACCAGGAGCGCGTCGCGGAGAGCGCGGAAGGCGTGTTCAGCAACCAAGTGGCGCTTGATTCGTTCATCGAAAACGCGGCCAAGGACGGTTGGATGTTCGCCGGCGCTTACTACTCGAAAGCGGCGCAGATGCAAGACGCATTGTCCAACGCGATTGCGCGCACCCCGACCGCTACGCGCCCCGACGCCCGCAGGCTTCCGAAAGACCTCACGCCTTACTTTGCGCGGCTCGACACGCTGCTAGACGACGGGGCCGCTCCGTTGGCTGAGGCCGCGTCAAGCGACATTGGCAACAGCGGCAGCCCGCTCGCTCGCGGCGCTCAGAAAGTCATGAACGCGATTTTTGGCGGAGAGTGGATCGCGGCAAAAATCCAAGCGGATCAAAATCGCAGCGCGCTCATGAGCGTGAAAGACTTCGGCGACCACTTGATGACGGGGGCCGAGGCCGGCATCGCTGTTGGCGTGCTCATGACTGGCGGCGCATCGGCGACGAAGGCGGCAAATGAAAGCTGGCTTGGCGAAGCGGCCGGTGTCGTTACGCTGGGCGCGAGCAAGGCGCTCGCGGGCGGGGCTTCCGGCGCCATGCACGTCGTCGGCATCCTCATCATCTTCGTTTCAAGCGCGCTCTTCGCGTTCGCTGCCGGCATCGCTGTCTATCTGCCCTTCGCGCCGTTCCTGCTGTTTTTCGGAGCGTTCGCGGGGTGGATTTTGCTCTGCTGCGAGGCCGTCATCGCCGCGCCGCTTCTCGCGCTCATGCACTTGACCCCGGACGGCGACGGCATCGCAGGCGGGGCGCGCCAAGGCTATATGATGCTGCTCGGCGTGCTGCTGCGCCCAACCCTGCTAATCCTCGGCTTCATTTGCTCGCTGACCGCGCTGGATTTGCTCGTCCATGGCTTCAACTCGATCTTTTTCCCGGCGTTCAAGATGGCGATGGCCGGAAGCGTCATCGGGCTTGGGACGAGTCTTGTGATGGTCGTGATCTACTTCGGCGCGATGCTGTTCCTCTTTCACTTCGTGTTCGGCTTCGTCTCGGCCATCCCTGACAAGCTGTTGCGTTGGATCGGCGGCGGGCGCGAGCAGCTTGGCGAATCGGCGCAAGCGATGTCGCGCACGGGCGAAGCCGGCGCGCAGAGCGCCGGGCGCAGCGTGAGCAGCGTAACCGGCCAAGCGATGAGCGCCATGGCCGCTAAGGCGGCGCTTGACGCGCGTAAGGCGGGGCGTGGAGACGGCAAGCCGGGGCCGCAAGGCGCGGCCGAAGGTAGGGGGGCGACAATGGAGGAAAAGCCCAGAAAGCCGGGCAAGTAAGGGGGGAGGGAAGGCGCGGGCAACCGCGCCTTTTCTCCTGATGCGTGGCGTCAGCCGGCCGTGGCGTGGCGCGCGAATCCGGCGTCAATCTTGTCGGCCAGCAGGTTGGGCCGCAGCTTCATGTAGCCAAGCAGGGTGCTGATGTTCGTGTGGCCAGTGATGCTCATGATCTCGGCATCGGTCAGCGCCGTGCGCTCGAAGAGAAGGCAGATGGCCTCGTGGCGCAAATCGTGAAAATGGAAGTCTTTGACTCCGGCCCGAACGCAGAGCCGGCGCCATCCCTTCGACAGCGTTGAGGTGTCTTTCCAAAAATGGAAAGGGCGCGGGTCAGCAGCCGCCTCGACTTCGCTGCGCGTGTCTCGCTCCCGCAGTTCGCGCAGCACCTCGGCCGCGTCGCGGGGCAGTGGCACCTGCCGAAAAGTCGAGGTCTTGACGTTCTCGGGCGGAATGTCCCACGTTCGCCGCTCGATGCTGATGTCGCTCCACTTCGCTTTAATCATCTCCTGCGCCCTCGCTCCCGTAGCGAGCGCGAAGCGCATCAACAGCAGCCACTCCGCGCCGAGCTTGCGACTCGTTCGCGCCGCGTTCTCAATCGCGTCGCGTTCGCCGTGCTCAAAGCGCCGCTCACGCTTGCCGGCCCACGCGCTGGGAATGTGCAGCCCTTTAAACAAGTCGGGGTCGAGCGAGTATTTTTCGCGCCGGCTGTGCCACTCCAAAACTTTCTTGATTTGGAAGAAGTGGTGGCGAACGGTGCTTGGCGCGTAGAATCTCTCGCGCCCGCCGTCGTAGTAAATGCTGCGCTTTTTGATCGGTCCCGGCGCCTCGCTGATGCGCGCTTTAAGCATGGCATCAATGAATTTTTGCAGCGTGTCGCGGGTGATGCCGGCGATGGTTTTGTCGTGTTTGAGATCATCACCGCACAGAAACGCCCGCACGCCCGCGAGGAGCTGGGTTTCTCGCTTGCTTAGCTCGCCTTCGGCCGCTGCGCCCTTGGGGCGGTAATGCGCAGCGAATTCATCGCACGCCCGCGAAAACATGAACTGCTCGGCTTTGGTGCTGACGCGCTCGCCCCGGTCCAGCTTCGCTTCTGTAACGCGCGCCCACGCCAGAGCCTCGGCGTGTTTCTTAAAAGTCTTCGTCAGCTTGATCGGATCATTCCCGTTTTGACGAAAAATCCGAACTTCGTAACTTTCTCCGCGCCTGCGAATGGCGGCCATGTCTACCTCATTTGGGCAAAATTTGGGCAAATGGGCGAGCCGTTTGCCAGAAGCCCTTATTTTAGCGCGCTTTTCACGAATGGGGCGAAGCCTTCTAAGCCGTGGGTCGGGGGTTCGATTCCCTCAGGGCGGGCCAATCACATCGCGCATACGAACGCCGTCAATCGGCGTAGGCCCCCGCCTTCTTGTAGATCGGCCCCCACTTGTCGATCTCCGCTTTCAGATGCGTGCGCAAGCCTTCCGGCGTGGCCTTCTCGGCCGGGACCGGTTCCGTTCCGAGCTCGGCGAACCGGGCCTTCACGTTGGGATCCTTCAGCGCCTCGCGCAGGGCCGTCCCGAGCCGGTCGACCACGGCCTTCGGCGTTCCCTTGGGCGCATACATGCCGTGCCACACATACATTTCGAAGCCGGCGATGCCTTGCTCGGCCAGGGTCGGCAGCTGCGGCAGCGAGGCGATGCGCGCCTTGGTGGTCGCGCCATACACCTTGACCTTGCCGGTCTTGATGTAGGACGTGGTCGAGGTGGTCTGGTCGCACAGCAGGTCGATCTGGCCGCCCAGCAGGTCGTTCATCGCCGGGGCCGTGCCCTTGTAGGGCACCGTGGTGAGCGGCGTGCCGATGGCGCTCAGGAACAGCATGCCGCACTGGTGCGAGACCGCGCCGAGCCCGGCATTACCCATGGTCAGCTTGTCCTTGTTGGCCTTGATATAGGTGAGCAGTTCGGGCAGGGTGTTCGGCGCCAGGTTCTTGCGCGCCAGCAGCACCATCGGGACGTCGGCCACCTGGCCCACGTATTCGAAATCCGTCATCGGATTGAAGGCCAGCTTGCGGTACAGCGCCGGACTGGTGCTCATGCCATTATGGTGCAGCAAGATGGTATAGCCATCGGGCGCGGCCCGCGCCACCTTGCCTGCGGCGATCGTGCCGCCGGCGCCGGTGGCATTCTCGACCACGACCGACTGGCCGAGCGACTTCGCCATGGTCTGGCCGAGGATGCGGCCGATGACGTCGGTCGGCCCGCCGGCCGAGAAGGGAATGATCATCGTGATTGCCCGGGCTGGGTAATCGGCCGCGTGGGCGCCGGCGGCGGCCAGCGTCAGGCCGGCAAACATCAGTTTTTTCAGCATCGTCGTCTCCTGTGCTCGTTGTGACGGGTGGTCCCGTTGTTTTGAACCATCCTAAGAGCTTATGGGAGGGCGCACGAAATACCTTTTTGTGATGCCAGCATCAGGGAACGGCATAGCTCGTTTCAGCGTCCGATCCAGGCCGCGCCCGGCCAGGCCTGCTGGTCGACCATCTCCTTCATCAGCGCGGTCAGGATGGGGGCCGCGGCGGCGCTGGCCGGGGAGGGCCGGCGCGCGGCGGCGCGCGCCAGCACGATGCGGCGCGACAGGTCCGGCGTGCCGACCGGGGCGCCGGAGAGCGTTCCTGCCTGCAGTTCTTCCAGCACGGCCGAGGTGGGCAGGATCGTGTAGCCGAAGCCCTTGGCCACGAGCGACTTCTGCAGGTCCAGCGCATTGGTCTCGGCGACGACGTCGACGCTGATGCCGGCCACCGCCAGCGCGTGCTCGATGATGCTGCGCAGCCCGTGCGACGCGTTCGGCATCACCATCGGCCGGTCCTTGAGCCCTTTCAGGGGAAACGGTTCGTTTCCCGTGAATTCACCCGGCGGGCCGAGCACGTACAGGCGCTCGTCGACCAGCGCCTCGGCCTGCAGGCCGTTGGACGAGCGCGTGTCGTACAGCAGGGCCAGTTCGATGTCGCCCGCTTCCAGCCACTGGAGCACATTGCCGGCATAGCCGACGGTGATGCTGACCGTCACCGCCGGGTAGCGGGCACGCACCCGCGCCACCAGCTCGCCGGCCAGCAGCCGGCTGGTGCTGGCCAGCAGGCCGATCGTCAAGCGCCCGGAGACGCTCGTGGTCGCCGGCCCGATCTCGGCGCGCGCCTTGTCCAGCTCGCGCAGCGCGCGGCGCCCATACTCGACCAGGGTGCGGCCGGCGTCGGTCAGCACCATGCCGTGACGCTCGCGCTCGAACAGCGGCACGCCGCATTCTTCTTCCAGCAGCCGGATGTGGCGCGAGACGGCCGGCTGGACCAGGTGGAGCAGTTCGCCTGCGCGGGTGGCGCTGCCGGTCTCGGCGATCGCGATCAGGGTGCGGATCTGCTTGATGTCCATGAACGTTCCGGTAATGGATGAGCCATCAACATATGCTCTTTCACGCGGCTTGGCAATCGCGATTCATGATGGCCACAGCTATCGCGGCGCGTGATGGAGGAATCACGTTTTTCTATTTCTACGGGCAATCCATTCAAATCTATGATGAGTCATCCGATTCCTTTCACGGCGAACGATGACTACCAACGAATTCGATGCAAGCCTGCTCCAGCAGTGGACAGGCAAGACCGAAGTGCTGCACGATGTGCTGCGGCCCGACGCGGTGGCGGCCCTGGCCGCCACGCTGGACTATCCGGACGCGCCCGCCCAGGGCGAGGCGCTGCCGCCCCTGTGGCACTGGATTTACTTCCACGCGATCGCCCAGCAGTCGCAGCTGGGCGACGACGGTCACCCGAAACGGGGCGGCTTCCTGCCGCCGGTGCCGCTGCCGCGGCGCATGTGGGCGGGCGGCCGTTTCGAGTTCCATGCGCCGGCGCGGATCGGCGAGCTCGTGACGCGCACCTCGACCATCCGCAGCGTGCAGGCCAAGGAAGGCGCCAGCGGCAGCCTGGTGTTCGTCACCGTGCGGCATGACATCCGCCAGGGCGGGGCGCCGGTCATCACCGAGGAACACGACATCGTCTACCGCGACCTGCCCGCGCCCGGCGCGGCAGCGCCGGCGCCCCGGCCGGCCCCGGCCGACGCGCGCTGGTCGCGCACCATCCACCCCGATCCGGTGCTGCTGTTTCGCTATTCGGCCCTGACCTTCAACGGCCATCGCATCCACTACGACCGCAGCTACGTCACCGGGGTGGAAGGCTATCCCGGCCTGATCGTGCACGGCCCGCTCATCGCCACGCTGCTGGTCGACCTGGTGCGGCGCGAGCTGCCGGGCGCGGACATCGCGCGCTTCAGCTTCCGCGCCGTCAGTCCGCTGTTCGATACCGCGCCGTTCGCGGTCTGCGGCAAGCCGGGACCGGACGGCAAGACCATTTCCTTATGGGCGCAGAACGACCGGGGCGAACTCGCCATGCAGGCCGAGGCGACCCTGCGCTGAGCGCATCATCCCTACACTATCCAGGAGACCCACATGATCCACTTGGAACTGCCGCACCAGGATATCCGCGATGCGGTCCGCTCGCTGTGCGAAGAATTCCCGCCGGAGTACTTTCGCAAGATCGACGAAGAGCGCGGCTATCCCGCGCAGTTCGTCGACGCGCTGACGCAGGCCGGCTGGATGGCCGCCCTGATCCCGCAGGAATACGGCGGCTCCGGCCTCGGCCTGACCGAAGCCTCCGTCATCATGGAAGAGATCAACCGCGCCGGCGGCAACTCCGGCGCCTGCCATGGCCAGATGTACAATATGGGCACCTTGCTGCGCCACGGTTCGGCAGCCCAGAAGGAATGCTACCTGCCGCAGATCGCCAGCGGCGCGCTGCGCCTGCAGTCGATGGCGGTCACCGAGCCGACCGCCGGCACCGACACCACCAAGATCAAGACCACGGCCGTGCGCAAGGGCGACCGCTATGTCGTCAATGGCCAGAAGGTCTGGATCTCGCGGGTGCAGCACTCCGACCTGATGATCCTGCTGGCGCGCACCACGCCGCTGGCCGAGGTGACCAAAAAATCCGAGGGCATGTCGATCTTCATCGTCGACCTGCGCGAAGCGATCGGCAAGGGCCTGGCGGTGCAGCCGATCCTCAATATGGTCAACCACGAGACCAACGAGCTGTTCTTCGAGAACCTCGAGATCCCGGTCGAGAACCTGATCGGCGAAGAGGGCAAGGGGTTCAAGTACATCCTCGACGGCCTGAACGCGGAGCGCACCCTGATCGCCGCCGAATGCATCGGCGACGGCTACTGGTTCATCGACAAGGTCACCAACTATGTGAACGAGCGCGTCGTGTTCGGACGCCCGATCGGCCAGAACCAGGGCGTGCAGTTCCCGATCGCCAAGGCCTTCGTCAACATCGAGGCGGCCAACCTGATGCGCTACCAGGCCTGCGCGCTGTTCGACGCCAATCAGCCCTGCGGCGCCCAGGCGAACATGGCCAAGATGCTGGCCGCCGACGCCTCGTGGGAAGCGGCCAACGCCTGCCTGCAGTTCCACGGCGGCTTCGGCTTCGCCGCCGAATACGACGTCGAGCGCAAGTTCCGCGAGACCCGGCTGTACCAGGTCGCGCCGATCTCGACCAACATGATCCTGTCGTACGTGGCCGAACACGTGCTCGGCCTGCCGCGTTCCTACTAGGAGACTGATCATGCGACCTCTGGATGGCATCACCGTCGTCACCCTGGAACACGCGATCGCCGCGCCGTTCTGCACCCGCCAGCTGGCCGACCTGGGCGCCCGCGTGATCAAGGTCGAGCGGCCCGGCGTGGGCGACTTCGCGCGCGCCTACGACACGCGCGCGCGCGGCATGGCCTCGCATTTCGTCTGGACCAACCGCTCCAAGGAGAGCCTGACGCTGGACGTCAAGCACCGCCAGGCCGCGCCGATCCTCGAGGGGCTGCTGGCCGGGGCCGACGTCCTGGTGCAGAACCTGGCGCCGGGCGCGGCGGCGCGCCTGGGCCTGTCGTGGGAAGCCTTGAAGGAGCGCTTTCCGCGCCTGATCGTGTGCGACATCTCGGGCTATGGCGCCGACGGCCCCTACCGCGACAAGAAGGCCTACGACCTGCTGATCCAGAGCGAATCGGGCTTCCTGTCGATCACCGGTTCGCCCGACGAGCCGGCCAAGGCCGGCTGCTCGATCGCCGACATCGCGGCCGGCATGTACGCCTACACGAACATCCTGGCCGCCCTGATCCAGCGCGGGCGCACGGGCGAGGGCGCCCACATCGACGTTTCCATGCTCGAGAGCATGGCCGAGTGGATGAATTATCCGCTGTACTACGCGATCGACGGCGCCGCGCCGCCGCCACGCGCCGGCGCCGCCCACGCCACCATCTATCCGTATGGGCCGTTCCCGGTCGGCGACGGCAAGACCGTCATGCTGGGGCTGCAGAACGAACGCGAGTGGGAACAGTTCTGCGCCAAAGTGTTGCGCCAGCCCGAACTGGCCGCGGATGCGCGCTTCGCCTCGAACGCGGCGCGCACCGGGGCGCGCCAGGAACTGCGCGCCATCATCGTCGACGTGTTCGCGCAGCTCACGGCCGAGCAGGTGGTCGCGCGCCTCGACGAGGCGCAGATCGCGAACGCCCACATGAACGATATGCACGACCTCTGGCGGCACCCGCAACTGGCGGCGCGCGGACGCTGGGTCGACGTCGGCATCCCGGACGGCGCGATCCCGGCGCTGCTGCCGCCGGCGGTCCCGAACACCTGGCAGGCGCGCATGGACCCGGTGCCGGCGCTGGGCGAACATACCGAGGCGATCCTGTCCGGGCTCGGCTACGCCAGCGCCGACATCGCCGCCCTGCGCGCCGAGCGCGCCATCTGAATGACAGCAATAAAAAGGAAGAACATGAGCGACCACCCACGCCAGGCGCTTGCCGCCTTTGCCGCCCAGCTGCGCTACGAAGACATCCCGCCGGCCGTCATGGCGCGCGCCGAAGACCTGATGCTCGACTGGTTCGGATCGGCGCTGGCTGGCAGGAACGGCCGGCCGGTCCAGTGCATCGAATCGTTCGCGCGCACGATGGGGGCCGGCCCCGGCGGCGGCGCCGAAGTGCTGATCTCGCGCCGCACCACGACGCCGCTGTTCGCCGCAATGGTCAATGCCGCGTCCTCGCACTACGCCGAGCAGGACGACGTGCACAACGGTTCGGTGTTCCACCCGGCCACCGTGGTGTTCCCGGCCGTGCTGGCCGTGGCCCAGGCGAACGGCGCCAGCGGACGCGAGCTGATGACGGCGGCGGTGGCCGGCTACGAAGTCGGCATCCGCGTCGGCGAGTTCCTCGGCCGCTCGCACTACCGGACCTTCCATACCACCGGCACCGCCGGCACCGTCGCCGCGGCGGCCGCCGTCGGCCGCCTGCTGGGCCTGACGCCCGAGCGCATGCTGGATGCCTTCGGTTCGGCCGGCACGCAAGCGGCCGGACTGTGGGAATTCCTGCGCGACGCCGCCGATTCGAAGCAGCTGCACACCGCCAAGGCCGCGAGCGACGGCCTGATGGCCGCGTATCTGGCGGCCGAGGGCTTCACCGGCGCGCGCCGGATCCTGGAGGGCAAGCAGGGCATGGCGGCCGGCATGTCGCATGACGCCGATCCGGCGCGGCTCACCAATGGCCTGGGCACGCGCTGGGCGACGGCCGAAACTTCGTTCAAGTTCCACGCCTCGTGCCGCCACACGCATCCGGCGGCCGACGCGCTGCTGCAGGTGATCGTCGCCGAAGACCTGCGCCCCGAGCAGATCGCCGCCGTGACGGCCCACGTGCACCAGGGCGCGCTCGACGTGCTCGGCCCGGTGGTCGATCCGCGCACGGTCCACCAGGCGAAATTCTCGATGGGGACGGTGCTGGGCCTGATCGCGCAGTTCCGCAGCGCCGGCCTGAACGAATTCGACGAGGCCTACGCCGACCCGCGCATCGTGGCCTTGCGCGACAAGGTGACGATGGCGCTGGACGACGAGGTGGACGGCGCCTACCCGGCGCGCTGGATCGGCAAGGTGACGGTGACGACCACCGACGGCCGGGTGCTGAAGGCGCGGGTCGACGAACCGAAGGGCGACCCGGGCAATACCCTGAGCCGGCGCGAGCTGGAAGACAAGGCGCTGCGGCTGGCGCGTTTCAGCGCCGCCGCGACTGACGACGAGATGCGCGCCGTGTTCGAGCGCATCTGGCACATCGGCCGCACGCCGGTCGTCGGCCACTTCCTCGCGCCCGGAGAGACGCGATGAACCCGCCAGCCCCATTGCCCCGGTCTTACCTGTTCGTGCCCGGCAACCGCCCGGAGCGCTTCGACAAGGCGTACGCGGCCGGCGCCGACGCCGTGATCGTCGACCTCGAGGACGCGGTGCCGTTCGCCGACAAGGCGGCCGCGCGCGAGGCCGTCGCCGCCTGGTTGTCGGCGCAGAAGCCGGTGCTGGTGCGCATCAACGGCGCCGACACCGACTGGTTCGCCGACGACCTGGCCCTGTGCCGCATGCCCGGCGTGGCCGGCGTGGTGCTGCCGAAGGCCGAGCAGGCCGGCGACATCGCGCGCCTGCGCGCGGCCGGGGCCACGGCGGTGCTGCCGCTGATCGAAAGCGCGGCCGGGATCGACCATCTGCGCGCGATCGCCGCGGCGCGCGGCGTGCAGCGCCTGATGTTCGGCTCGATCGATTTCCAGCTCGACCTGGGCATCCCGGGCGAACGCGAAGAGCTGCTGTTCTTCCGTTCGCAACTGGTGCTGGCTTCGCGTCTGGCCGGGCTCGCGGCGCCGGTCGATGGCGTCAGCACGGCGCTCGACGACGCCGAGCGGCTGGCCGACGATGCCCGGCATGCGCGCCAGATGGGATTCGGCGCCAAGCTGTGCATCCATCCGAAGCAGGTCGACGCCGTGAACCGCTGCTTCACGCCCGGCGCGCACGAGCTGGCGTGGGCCGGGCGGGTGCTGGAGGCGGCGGCGCACGCCGACGGCGCCGCGGTGGCCCTGGACGGCAAGATGATCGACCGGCCCGTGATCCTGCGCGCGCAAGCCATCGTCGACGCCCATGCGCTGCGCGCGGGGCTGGCGGAGCCCGTCAGCTCACGATGAATTCGTAACCGGCCTGCAGCGAACCGATGACCTTGACCTGGTTTTCCGGGCTTTCGCTGAAGCCCACCAGCATGTCGGCCACGGTGATCGTCTTGCTGTCCAGCGCCTGCTTCCAGTAGGCGAATCCTGCGGCGTCGGGCGCACGGTCGAGCACGTTCGCATAGAGCAGGGTGACGATGTCGGCATTGGTCGCCGCCGCGCCGGCCAGCTTGCCGAACTCGGCCGAGTGGACGAAAGCGTCCGCCACCGCGTGCAGGCTCGTGCCGTCACCCATCCGGCCGATCCAGTAGCCGAGTCCACCCTTGTCCGGCGTGCGGTCGAAGGCCGCCTGGTACAGGCGATAGGCCTCGGCCGGAAAGCCCGTGGTCTCGTAGGAAATGTAGTCGCCGCCCTCGAACGACAGCCGCTCGACGTTGCGCAGCGTGTCGATCCCATCGAGGCCCAGCAGGTCGGTGACCGTGATGGCGCCATTCTTCACGCTCACCGTGTATTCCTCGCGATAGCCTTCCAGCACGAAGGTGTCGATGCCGGCGCCGCCGTCGACGACGTCGTCCGAGCGCGTGCCGTACAGCATGTCGTGGCCGGCGCCGCCGACGATGGTATTGGTGATCGGATAGACCGGCGCCCGGTCTTCGTAGACGTTCACGCTGGCGTAGGTGTCGTAGTAGTCCTGGCTCCAGGCGGCGTCGATGTAGTACCAGCCGGTATAGGGGGCGACGAACGAGGCGTAGTCATAGCCGTAGGCGCCGCTGCCGTCGTCGCTGGCGATTTCCTTGCCCAGGTCGTCGAACACGCGCAGGACGACCGGGTCGAAGTAACTGCCGCTCTGCACCGTGTAAGCCATGCCCCTGGTGCCGTGGAAGACGAAGATATCGTCCTGGCCGGCATACGGGTCATGGGTGCCGAAGTGGGCGGTGCGCCCATAGTGCTGGCCGAGCTGCGGGTCGTGCACCGGCCGCAGCTCGAGGCGCCAGGCCCAGTCCATCTCGGACGGCGTCAGGGTGTACCGGTGATCCTGGGAATAGTTCGACATGACGGACCTCGCGCGATATGAGGTCTTCATTGTATGGCTGGGCTATTGCGGTAATGTGTGCAAATAGTGTCGCTTTGTAACGGCGGCGCCTCAATTGCAAGCATGTCTTTCAACGTATGCATGCGAAGGCGCCGCCCCTGTCGTTACACCGTGCTGCCGGCCTCGACGCCCGCCTCGGCCCAGGCATGCATCGCGCGGCGCAGCAGCCGGCGCTCGCGGTGGTCGATCACGCTGTCGGCGCGCACGATCTCGAGCATGCCTTTCAGGACCGTGGCGCGCAGCAGCTCGTCCTGCACTTCGTCGAGCAGGCGGTCGATCGTCGCGGGTTCGATCTCGACCATGCCGCCCTCGCGGTCGGCGCTGGTCGCCAGCAGGTCCTGGGTCAGCTCGCCCGCCGTGTCGCCGAAGGTGTCTTCGCTCACCCGCAACGCCCCGAGCACGCCGCTGCGGTGCAGGCTCTTGAGCTCCTGCGGCGCGATGCGGCCGTCGACGATCATGGCCAGCGCCAGCAGGCGGCACATGGCTTTCGGGCTGTTGGTGGGGTAACTTCTCATTGTATTCCTCGCTTCAAAAGAACTGGGAGTCATCAATATACGGTGCTGCAAAACGAAAGTAAAATCGAATAATCTTTCGAAATCATTCCGTTTTTTGGTGGTATTAAATGATCAATTACAAGCATCTGCAATATTTTCATGCCGTCGCGACGGTGGGCAGCGTCGCGCGCGCCGCGGAGCAATTGCACGTGTCCCCACAGGCGATCAGCACCCAGTTGCAGGTGCTGGAAGACCAGCTTGGCGAGGAATTGCTGCGCAAGAAGGGACGTGGGCTGGCGCTGACCGAGGCCGGCAAGACGGTGCTGCGCTATGCCGACCAGATCTTCAGCCTCGGCAACGAGCTGGAACAGGCGGTGCGGCGCGGTGTGTTCACGGAGACCGAAACCCTGCGCGTCGGCCTGTGCGACGTGATCGCCAAGACGATGGCCTTTCGCCTGCTGCAGCCGGCGCGCGATGCCGGCCTGGCCATGCACCTGGTGTGCAGGGAAGGGCGCTTCGCCGACCTGATGGAAGACCTGAGCGCGCACCGGCTCGACCTGCTGATCTCGGACCAGGGCCTGCCGCCTGGCGGCGCGGTGCGCGGCCACAGCCACCTGCTGGGATCGAGCACGGTGACGGTGGTGGCGCATCCCGAGGTCTGCCGGCGCTGGGCCGGGCCATTCCCGCAACGCCTGAAGGATGCGCCGTTCCTGATGCCGGGCGAGGATGCGGCCCTGCACAGCCAGCTCAGGGCCTGGCTCGAGGCGCATGGATTGCGGCCGATCGTGGTGGGCGAGTTCGACGACGGCGCCTTGCTCGGTTCCTTCGCCGGCGCGGGCGCCGGCTTCATGGTGGCGCCGACCGTGCTGGCGGACGCGCTGTGCGCGCAGTATGGACTGGAGCAGGTGGGCGTGATCGATTCGATCGTCGAGCAGATCTATGCGGTGACGGTCGAGCGGCGCGTGCACCATCCGGCGTTGCGGCGGATACTGGAGCGGGCCGCGAGCGCCTTTGGCGACCGAGCCGCCTAGAACGGCGGCGCGGCGTCGTCAGGCGGCGCGAGGTCAAGGTCGATCGTTTGTTCGACCATGCCGGCCAGGTCGAGTTCGGCCAGCAGCTGATGCGTATCGAATGCCGCATACGCCCGCGACGGTCTTGCGCGCGGCGCCGCCAGCATGATCGGCAGGCGCGGGAACCAGGGCCCGAGCCGCGCCAGCAGCGCGTCCCCGACGCCGGGCCGCAGGCAGTCGGGGTCGGCGAAGACGAGCGCGATGCGGACGCCGCGCACGGTGACGATGCCGCCTGTGAGTCTCAAATGCGGTCGCTTTCCTTGCGCACCACGCGCCCGATGACGATGCATTCGCCGCCCTGGCACAGCTTGCGGTGGTACTTGCGCCCGTCGACGTTGTCGGAGGTGAGCCACCACTGGCCGGCATCGCGCGCCAGGCGCTTGACCACGGCTTCGCCCTCGTAGTTGAAGGCGTACACGGCGCCGTCGACCAGCTTGGTGTCGAGCGTGTTGATGACCACGATGTCGCCCGCGTACAGCGAGGGCTCCATGCTCTCGCCCTTGACGTAGATGGCGATCAGGTGCGACGGGTTGTACTGGTTGCGCTCGATCCAGGTGCGGCGCATGCCGAGCGTGCCGCCGTCGCGCCGTTCGGGCTCGGTCTGGTAGCCGGTGATGCCGGCCGACAGCCGCAGCTTGACCATCGGGATCTGTACGAAGCCGTCGTCGTCGCCTTCGGCCGCCACGACCCGCAGGGCATTGCTCACCCCTCCGTGGGGCGGCGCGTCGGTCGCGGGCGCGCCCGACATGGGCGCCAGGATTTCCGGCGGCAGGCTGCGGCCGGTGACCCGCGAAATGGCGAGCAGCTGCTTCAGGTTCGGGCTGTGCTTTTCGTTTTCCCAGTGCGAGATATTGGCCTTGGTGTTGCCGCGCTCGGTGCCGAGTTCGAGCGCCAGCCGCGCGCCGAGCGCCGTGCCGGACAGGCCGGCGGCGGTGCGCGCTTCTCTCACCCAGCCTGCAATCATCGTTTGGAGATCCATATCGCCATGGTATAGGAAAACTATACGCAAGAGTATAGTTTTTATTTACTGATGTGGTATAGTTTTCCTAAACTTTCATTCACCGCGTTGACGTGGCTCAGGGACCATCACGGTTCCCCATGCGCCGCTTCAGGGCGAAGCACGGGGGACACGATGATCATTGATACTTACCTGCGCCTTCTCGGCGCCGCCCAGGCCACGCCGCTGACGCTGTCTGACCTGGGCATCCTGGTCGGCATCCTGACCGGCTTGCTGGGGGCGCTCGTCAACCTGGTGTACACCTGGCGCAAGGACCGCCGCGAGCAGCGCGAAAGCGACGCCGCGTGGGCCCGGCGCCGCCAGGAAAAGTGACGGCGCGACACCCGCCGCCCGGGCAGGGTCGCTGTAGAATAGCGGGCCGCACTGACATTGATTCCGGAGCACGTTCGTACATGGTTTTCCTTACCGTCCCCTATGCCGAAAAGGACGCCGCCAAGGCGCTCGGCGCCCGTTGGAACCCGACCCGCAAACGCTGGTACGTGCCGGACGGCGTGGCCACCGAGCCGTTCGCCAAGTGGCTCGACGGCGCGCCCGGCGGGGACGCCCCGTCCGCGAAGCCGGGCCGGGTCGACAGCTACCAGGGCAAGACCGTGGTCGGCCTGCACTACATCGAACTGGCGCACGACTGCAATCCGATGCAGGCTTGCCCCAGCTGCATGGAGCAGCTGGCCGGCACGCCCTGGGCCCAGGCGCAAGCCGGGCTGCGGGCGCTGGTCGGCGCGCTGCCGGGCACATCGAGCAAGTGAGCGGCGCCGCCCGGGCCTTCGTGTTAACGTGAAGGCAGGCGGACCGGCTGGTTCGCAGCCACCCGGAGATCCTTCATGCGCTTGCCCCGCCTGCTGTTCACCACCATCTTCCTGACCGCACTGTGCGGCCTCGCCGCCGGCGCCCAGGCCCAGGCGCCGGACACCCGACAGCAAGGGCAGGTGTCGACGCTGCAGCTTCCGGCAGGCGAGGGCGCGCTCGACGCGGCGCAGGGCAGCGTGCAGTTCATCGGCACGGCGACCGTGCTGATCCGCTACCAGGGCTTCACCATCCTGACCGATCCCAATTTTTTGCACAAGGGCGACCACGTGCACCTGGGCTATGGCTTGACTTCCGAACGGAAGACGAATCCGGCGATCGCTTTCGACGATCTCCCACCCATTGACCTGGTGGTGCTGTCGCATTTTCACGGCGACCACTTCGACCAGCTGGTGCAGAAACGCCTGAATCGTGCGGTGCCCATCGTCAGCACCCGCCAGGCCGCGGCCAGTCTCGAGAAACTGGGATTCACCCGCGTGACCGGACTGAGTCCGTGGGACCGGCTGGACGTCTCGAAAGGCGAGGCGCGCCTGCGGGTGACGGCCACGCCCGGCCGCCACGGACCGGCCGGCGTGGCCGCGCTGCTGCCCAAGGTGATGGGTTCGGTGCTCGACTTCGGGGCGGATCCGGCGGCGCCGGACTACCGCATGTACATCAGTGGCGATACGCTGGTGATCGACGACATCAAGACCGTGCCGGAACGCTTTCCCGGCATCGACCTGGCCTTGCTGCACCTGGGCGGCACGCGTATCCTGGGCGTCGTCAAGGTCACCATGGACGGCAAGGACGGCGTGCGCATGATGCAGGTGGTGCGCCCCAAAAAGACCATCCCGATCCACTATAACGACTATGACGTCTTCAAGTCGCCGCTCGAGGACTTCGCGCGCGAGGTGAAGGCCGCGGGACTCGAACAGGAAGTGGTGTACCTGGCACACGGCGAAACGTATACGTTCACCAGGGCGAAGCGCTGAGCACGAGCTTTTTCGCCACAGGGCGGATTTGAATCGTGCGCGTCTCGCGTTACTGCTGAGTAAACGCTAAGATGCCAGCTTGACAATATTGCTCAAGCGATGACATGACCAAAGCGACCGCTGGCAGGCGCGGATACGACCAGGCACGCAGTGACCGGCGCCTGGGCGTGGGCATTGTCATGTCGGTCGTGCTGCACGGCCTGTTGCTGTCGCTGCAGTTCGGTGTTCCCGGCCTCGACTTTGGCGGCGGGGGACCGATCAACGTCACCCTGGCGCCTTCCCCGGCAGCGCCGCCGGCGACCGCGTCGATTCCCCCATTGCCTGAAACGCCGGCGCCGCTTGCGCCACCCACGACGCCTGCGCCACCGCCGGCCCCGGCGCCGGCGCGCGGCCTGCGCCTGGTTGACTCACCGCCCCCGCCACCGCCGCCGCCGCCGATCGTCCAGGCCGAGGCGCGTCCACCGGCCCAGGCACGGCGGCCGAAGCGTTCCAAGCCGCCCGCGCCGAAGCGCAGGCTGCGCGAGGTGCCGCCCCCGGTGATCGTGGCCGCCCCGGATCCGGAATCGGAATTCACCGTTCCCGTGCCCTTGCCGGACGTCGTCCCTGAACCGGCGCTCGATGCGCCGGCGCTGGCCGACGCGGTCGCACAAGAAGCGCCGGCGGAGCCGGCCGAGTTGCCCGACCCGGGTCCGGATCTCGTTGCGCAGGCGGCCGAGGAAGAACGCCAGCGCCTGTCGGCAGAGCAGCAGGAGCTGGAACGGCTGGCCCAGGCCGAGCGTGACGCCGCCGAGCGCCTGGCGCAGGAAAGGGTCGAACAGGAGCGGCTGGAACAGGAGCGGCGCGAGCAGGAGCGCCGTGTGGCCGACGACGAGGCCCGGATCGCGCAACTGCGCGAGGCCGAGCGTTTGCAGGCCAAGGAACAGGCCGCGCGCGAGCAGGCCGAGCAGCGGCTGGCGCAGCAGGCCGCCGAGCAGGCGCTGCAAGAGCGGATGCAAGAACAGGCGCTGGCGCGCCAGCGCGCCGAAGAAGAAGCGCTGCGCCAGGCGCAGATACAGGAACAGGAGCAGGAGCGCGCACGCCAGTTGGCGCAACAGCAGGCGGAGCAGCAAGCGCAACAGCAAGCGCAACAGCAAGCGGAACAGCGGGCGCGCGCCGAGGCCGAACGCCTGGCCCGCCAGCAGGCGGAAGACGCGGCGCGCCAGGCGGCGGCGCAGCGGATGCAGGCACAGGCGCCCGGCCCCGACGCGGGCGCGGCGGCCATGGAATCGATGCCCGTCGGGCCGGGGCAGGGCGCGGGGCGTGGCGCCGGCAGCGGCGGCGGCAGCCAGCCCGGCGCCGGATCGCTGGCCGGCTTGCCCGGCAATCGCGCGCGTGAGCTGCTGCGCGGCGTGACCATCCCCAACGTGAATGCGCCCGCCGCGCCGGCCGAGCGCGCCATGGGCGGGCGCCGGGTGCTGGCCGACGGCGGCGAGCGTGACGCGCCTCTGCGCCTCTATGTCGACAGCGTGCGCCAGAAGCTGGAGCGCAACGCGGTGCTGGGAGGCGCGCGCCTGTCGCTGCACGACGTGCGCATCGATCCCCTGGTCAGCGTGTCGCTGCGCAGCGACGGCAGCATCGACGACGTCACCATCATCCGCTCGAGCGGGCGGGCCGACATGGACGACGCGGTGCGCCGCTTCGTGCGCCTGAATGCCCGCTATTCCGCGTTTCCGCCGAATGTCGCCGCACGATTCGACATCATCGAGATCCGCCGCATCTGGCGCTTCGCCGATGGGCTCAAGCTGATCGAAGAGATGCGCTGAGCCCTGTGCGAAGCCCGCCACGCAGTTGCCCATCGCACCCGACCTGACGCCGCCGTTCGCCATTTGATGCGCTGCAAAGCCAAGCCCGATGGACGCCGTACTCTGAACTGAATCGTTCACCTACTGCGACTATTTTTGATAGGCAACAATCATGGCTTGGCTTCGTTCAGTTGCAATAAGGGATTTGTTGCGGGTTCTACGGTGTGGACCGCAGTCGCCTCGCGCGCCAGTGTCTGCGTTCACCATCGCCCTGCTGCTTGCGCTATGTCTCGCCCTGTCGGCCTGTGCGACCGGCATCGGGTTCGGCGACGCAGCGCGCTCCGGCGGTCCCGGCAATGCGTCGGCGCCCACCGCCGAGCTGATCACCGAAACCCTGATCGAGCAAGAGCGCGCGGCGCAGGCCAGCGTCGCCCGGCAAGACCTCACACCGCTGTTCGTGTCCCGGCCGCCGCCTTACACCATCGGGCGCGGCGACATCCTGTCGATCGTGGTCTGGGACCATCCCGAGCTGGCTGCCGGCGGCATGACCATGGCCACCTCGGCGGCCGACAGCGGCGTCGTCCAGCCGAACGCGACGCCGCCCGGCTTCGTCGTCGACCACCAGGGGCGCATCCAGTTTCCCCTGATCGGCCTGCTCAGCATCGACGGCAAGACCGAGGAAGAAGCGCGCGCCCTGCTCACCGGCAAGCTCGCGCGCTATATCGCCAATCCGAACGTCACCCTGCGCGTGCAGGCCTACCGCAGCCGCCGCGTGTACGTCGACGGCGAGGTGCGCACGCCCGGCCTGCAGGCGATCGACGACATCCCGATGACGCTGGTCGAGGCGCTGAACCGCGCCGGCGGCATGCAGCCGGCGGCCGACCAGAGCCGCATCGTGATCGAGCGTGGCGACGACCGCTACCACGTCAACATGCGCGAACTGGTGCAGAAGGGCGTCAATCCGGGCGCCATCCTGCTGGCCCATGGCGACGTCGTGCGCGTGCATTCGCGCGAGGAGAGCAAGGTGTTCGTGTCGGGCGAGGTGATCTCGCCCAAGGCGCTCACCATGCACGACGGCCGGCTCACGCTCAACGAAGCGCTGGGCGAGACCGGCGGCATCAGCCCCCTGAGCGGCGATGCGCGCCAGGTGTACGTGGTGCGCAAGGCGCAAGACCGCACCCGCGTGTTCCGGCTCGACGCGCGCGACTCCGGCGCGCTGGCGATGGCCGAGACCTTCGAGCTGCGGCCCAAGGACGTCGTCTACGTCGCCGCCTCGCCGCTGGCGAACTGGAACCGCCACCTGAGCCTGCTGTTCCCCGGCGCGTTGACGAATGCCGTCGGCGTCACGAATCGTCCCTGAGCAGCTGCCACCGCTGTCCCGAGGAGTCTCGCCATGACCAGCCCGCACGAGGCGCATTCGCTGAAACAGGTCTCGCACAGCCCGCCGGTGCTGTCGGTGCCGTTCGACCCACGCCCGCCCGAACCGTTGCCAGAAGAATCCACGGTCGACCTGAAAGGCTATCTCAATACCCTGTACGACAGCCGCTGGCTGATCGGCAGCATCACGGCGATCATCACGATCGTCGCCGTGCTGTATGCGCTGGTGGCCAACCCGGTCTACGAAGCGAACCTGATGATCCACGTCGAGGAAGAAAGTCCGAACGCCTCGAAGAACATCCTGAGCGAGGCGTCGTCGCTGTTCGAGACCAAGAAGGCGGCGATCGCCGAAATGGAGTTGCTGCGCTCGCGCATGGTGGTTTCGCGCGCGGTCGACAACCTGCAGCTGTACGTGGAGGTGCAGCCGAAGTACTTCCCGGTGCTGGGCTCGTGGTTCGCGAACCAGAACGGCGGCGCGCTGTCCAAGCCCGGGCTGTTCGGCTATGGCGGCTTCGTCTGGGGTGGCGAGCGCGCCGCGGTATCGGTCTTCGAAGTCCCCGACAATTGGCTCAACCGCGAGTTCGTGATCACCGCGCGCGCCAACAACCGCTATCGCTTTTCCGGAGGCGGCCAGCGCATCGCCTTCGACGCCAGCGTCGGCCAGCGCTACCGGGTGCAGACGCCGGACGGGCTGGTCGAGATCAAGGTCGACCGGCTGGTAGCCAATCCCGGCGCGCGCTTCAAGATCAAGCGGAAGTCGCGCCTGGGCACGATCCAGGGCATCCAGCGCTCCATGGTCATCACCGAGCAGGGCAAGCAGTCGGGCGTGATCGAGGTCAAGATGCAGGGCCAGGACGCCGACCGCATCAACAGCCTGCTGAGCGAGATCGGCCGTGAATACATGCGCCAGAACCTGGCGCGCAAGACCGAGGAAGCCGAGAAGTCGCTGGCTTTCCTGAACCAGCAACTGCCGATCCTGAAGCGCCAGCTGGAGCAATCCGAAGACCGCTATAACCAGTTCCGCAATGCCCACGGCACGGTCGACCTGCGCGAAGAAGCGCGCATGAGCCTGGCGCAGGCGGCGGCCGCGCGTGCGCGCCGCATGGAACTGATGCAGAAAAAGACCGAATTGCTGGCCCGCTTCACCGAAGACCATCCGGTGGTCGCCGCCGTCAATCGCCAGCGGCGCGAGGTCGATGCCGAGATCGAGGCGATCGCGGCCCGCATCCGCACCTTGCCGGTAATGGAGCAGGACGAGGCGCGCCTGACCCGTGACATCAAGGTCAACACCGACCTCTACACGGCCCTGTCGAACACGGCCCAGCAGCTGCGCCTGATCTCGGTTGGCCGGGTCAGCAACGTGCGCCTGGTCGATGCGCCGATCGAGCCCGAGCGGCCGATCAAGCCGAACCGGCCGCTGATCGTGGCGCTGGCGGTGGTCACCGGCCTGTTCCTCGGCACCCTGATCGCCTTCACCCGCAAGGCCATGCGCGGCGGGATCGACGACCCGGCCAAGATCGAGCGGCTGCTGCGGGCGCGGGTCGTGTATGCCTCCATTCCGCACAGCGGCAACGAGGACAAGCTCATGCGCAAGGTCAAGCCGGACGGCGGCCTGCCGCTGCTGGCCCAGGTCTTGCCCGAGGACCCCGCCGTCGAGAGCCTGCGCAGCTTCCGCGCCGCCTTGCGCTTTTCCATGCCGCACTTCAAGAACAACGTGGTCATGATCGCCGGCCCCACGCGCGGGCTGGGCAAATCCTTCGTGACCGCCAATTTCGCGGCGGTGATGGCGGCCAGCGGCATGCGCGTACTGCTGATCGACGCCGACCTGCGCAACGGGCACCTGCACCGCTACTTCGGCGTCGATCGCTCGCGCGGCCTGTCGCGGGCAATCGTGGGCGCCATGCCGGTCGACGAGGTCATCCACCGGAGCGTGCTCGATAACCTGGACTTCATTCCGACCGGAGAGTTGCCGACCAACCGTTCTGAGTTCCTGCTGCAACTGAACCTTGGTAATCTGCTCGAGCTGGTCAGTGAGCGCTACGACCTGGTGTTGCTCGACCCGCCGCCATTGCTGGCGGTGGCCGATGCGCTCATCATCGGCACCCATGCCGGCGCCGTGTTCATCGTGGCCCGCTCGGGTGTGACGACCGAGAACCACATCAACGAGTCGATCAAGCGCCTCAACCATGCCGGCATCTCGCCGCGCGGGGTGCTGTTCAACGACATGGCGCTGCGTCTGGGCGAATATCGCTCGCAGTACGGGACGGCGCAATTGGGGTACGCGGCCTGAGGGCGAGGGCGAGGGCTAGGGCAAGGGCAAGGGCAAGGGGGAGAGCGAGGGCGGCCGGCGTCCGGTTGCCATGATGTGCCTGCGGGGCCGTTTATGCTCGTGTTTGCCGGCTGCCACGCCGCAGGGGCTGGTGGGGCGAGATCGTTTCCTGAGAGGTGTGGTGCGTCCATTCCTGGTGACGAAGGCGCCGCATCCGGGCTGTCATGTCCCGTGTCGCATCGACAGGCATCGCGGAGCGAACTCTAGCCCTATCCCGGTGTCTGATGACGCGTACTCTTGCAAGAGGCACGCCATCATATGACTCATCTTTGCCGCGAAAACCATGCGACAGAGATCGAAGACGTTGGATGTGCATGGCATGCGGTCAGTAACGAGGTGGCATATGAACCACGGCACGCCACCATCACTCCTGCAGCGAGAACGGCGCTACCCGTGGCGAGTCTGGCCGTGACGTCAGATACTGCGGCCGAACCTTGTCGGCGGGAGGCGGGAAAGTCACGCCCGTCAGATACCAACGCGGTCAACTGGACGGCTCGGGCAGGAAGAGGACGCTGAGCACATTTGCCCACATCTTCGATAGCAGCTTGCATTGACCATGCCGCATCGGGTGCGCCGCAGTGGGCAAAGCGCAAGAGGCCCGGCGGACCTGACATACCTGGCGCATCGCGGCGCAAGTACGGCATCTTTTTCATCAGGCGGCGTACCGGCCAGCGAGCGTTCCAGCTCGCGATTGCGCCGGCCAGCGACTACTGCGGCTTGCAAATACACGGGCCAGCGAGTGCACCGGTCAGCGCACTCACTGGCCAGCGCACGCACCGACCAGCGCAGGCACCGGCGGGCGCACTCACTGGCCGACACCGGCCCACTCAATCCGGCGACAGGACCGTGACGGAGGGACGGTTGGTGCGTGGAGCGAGCAGCCAGTCCTTCATCGCCCGGCGGATGCGGAAGGTATTGCGCTCGAACGCCAGGTAGAACACATAGGCGAAGCCGACCAGGCCAAGCAGGAGCGCGCCGTACCAGAGGTAATCCAGCGTCACGAAGGGATCGAGCTGTTCGCGTCCGAACGTCTTGCCGCCGATGTGGATCGCCAGGAAGATCAGCGGCAGGTGGGTGACGTACAAGGTGAACGAGAACTCCGAGAAGAAGTTGGCGATGTGATTGATGCGCAGGAAGCGCGGCGCGGAAGGATCGACCCGCTGGTGCAGCGAGGACAGCAACAGCAGCAGGGGGACGCTGCAGATCATGTCTTGCACGAAGGATTCCGGCACCAGTTCGTTATTGCTGCCGGTCAGGCGGTAATAGCTGAACAAGCCCACCGTCAGCAAGCCCAGCACCACGCGCAAGCCGTTCCCGCAATGTAGCTCGATACGCGAGAATGCCGCGCCCAGCAGCCACAGCATGAAGTACATCGAGATCATCTTCGGCAGCACGATCACCAGCGCCACGAAGGCGGCCGCGCAGGCGAGGCGCTTCAAGCGGCCATGGCCGAACAGCACCAGGGCCAGCAGCGGGAACTGCACGTAGTACCAGGTCTCGTAGGTCAGGCTCCACAAGGCGTAGTTGCCGCCAAAATTAGGGACGAGGAAAGTCTGCAGGCCGAGCAGGTTGCCGACGAAGCTCGAGGCCGAGTAGTTATTCGACGGCGACAGATCGATCGCCCCGGGCTGCGCCACGCCGATGGCCAGGCCGATCAGCAGGATCAGCACCAGGGTCGGCAGCAGGACGGTCCACAGCCGGGTGACGCGGTCGATCGTGTAGTTGGCGAGGGCGCGCGGCTGGTGCAGGCGGTTCATCAGGCTGCCGCCGACGAGCCAGCCGCTGATCAGGAAGAACACGACCACCGCTTGATGGGCGAAACCGGTCACGAAGGCGAATACCTGGTAAGCGAAGGTCGGGTCTTGCAGCGAGCGCAGGCCCGGATAGATTTCGGAGCGCAGGTGGCCGGCGGCGACCTCGAGCGCGGCGACGCCGCGCAGCAGCGAGAGCGCCAGCGATTGCAGCGGATGGTCGTGCAGGTTGGACTGGGCCCGACAGCGGATCGTGGGAAGCGAGAGGGACGGCATGGTGAAACTCCTTTCTGCAGTGTTAGCAGGCATCCCAGGGATAGGGATGGCTGTTGCCCGACAGCGCCAGGGCCACCAGGATCATCCAGTAGCCGACGTGCGCGAATTCCATCAGCCAGGCGCCGACCGCGAAGACCGGCAGCGACCACCAGATCGCCGGCATTAGCCGGGCCCGCTCCAGGTCGCCGGACCAGGCTGCGCCGAGCAGGCTGACGCCGGCGCCCAGCAGCCAGCCACTGAGCGCCTCGGCGGTCGTATGCTCGCCCGTCGCCACCAGCAGCGCCGCGACGGCCAGGCCCAGCAGCAGGCCGAGTGCCAGGCCCACCCGCGCCGCGACCTGGCCCTGGCGTACCAGCAACACCCAGGCCGCGAACGGATAGAGCGCGCCGACCAGCGTCGCGTGGCCGCTGATCGCCTTGAACTCGAGCATGGAGAAATCGGTGCCCCAGCCCAGGTGCGCGATCTTGCTGCCGCCGACCAGCACCACCGCCGCGCCGAAACACGCGCCCCAGCGCAGCGCCGTGCGCCATGCCCCGGCGGCCAGCAACCATACCGCCAGCGCCGCTCCCAGCGGCAGCGCGACTTCGAGGTCGCCCAGGTGCAGCACGCGCAGCATCGCTTGATCGTCCAGTGACATGTTCAGCGAACGATCGCGGCCAGCGTGCGCAGGATGATCTTCATGTCGATCCAGAACGTCCGTTCGCGCACGTAGCGCACGTAGTAGTGCAGCTTGGCCGGCAGCACGGTGTCGATATAGGCGCGTTCCGGGTCGCCGGCGCGCGCCAGCACCGCGTTCTCGTCCTTGTAGAGGATCGAGGCCCAGTCGGTGATGCCGGGTGCGACCGACAGCACGATGCGGCGCAGCGGCTCCGGATAGTGGGCCACGTAGCGCGGCACTTCGGGCCGCGGCCCGACCAGGCTCATGCTTCCATTGACGACGTTGAACAGCTGCGGCAGCTCGTCCAGCTTGTAGCGGCGCAGCACGGCGCCGGCATGGGTGATGCGCGGGTCGGCGCCGATCGTGAGTTCGGGACCGCCGTCCAGTCGCTGGTGCATGGTGCGGAATTTATAGATCGTAAACAAGCTCGCGCCGCGCCCGACGCGCTGCTGGCGATACAACACCGGGCCCGGCGAATCCCATTTGATCCACAAGGCGATCGCGAGCAGCAAGGGCGACAGCAGCAGCAATCCCGCCAGCGACGCCGCCAGGTCGAACAGGCGCTTGCTCATGACAGCAGATCGTGCAGCGCCGCGATCACCCGCTGCTGGTCGGCATCGCCCATGCGGGTGTACAGCGGCAGGGACAGCATCGCCCCGAAGGCGGCCTCGGCGACCGGGAAGTCGGCCGCGCGCAGGCCGCAACTGTCGCGCCAGTAGGGCTGGCGGTGCAGCGGGATGAAGTGCACGCTGGTGCCGATGCCGCGTTCGGCCAGGTTGGCGATCAGCGCGTCGCGTTCACGCTGCGCCGTGCTCGCGCTGTCCGCGCCATCCGCCGCCGCGCGGTCCAGGCGCACCACGTACAGGTGCCAGGCGTGGGTCGAGCCGGAACCCGGCGCCGGGCGCGCCGGCAGGGTCAAGGGCAGCCCGGCCAGCGCCGCGTCGTAGCGCTCGGCCAGTGCGGTGCGGCGCTGCTGGAAGCGGTCGATCTTGCGCAGCTGCTCGATGCCGATCGCGGACGCGATATCGGTCAGGTTGTACTTGAAGCCGGCGGCGACCACCTCGTAGTACCACGATGGTGTGCGCGCGGTGTAGCGGTCGAAGGCGTCGCGGCTGATGCCATGCAGGCGCATGCAGCGGATCCGTTCGGCCAGGCGCGGGTCGCGCGTGACGACCATTCCGCCCTCGCCGGTGGTCATGGTCTTGTTGGCATAGAAGCTGAACACCGCCACGTCGCTGTCGAGCGTGCCCACCAGCCGGCCGCGGTGGCGCGTGGGGAAGGCATGGGCGGCATCTTCGATCACGCGCAGGCCGTGGCGGCGCGCGAGACGGCCGATGGCGTCCATGTCGGCCGCCATCCCGGCGAAGTGCACGGCGACGATGGCGCGCGTGCGCGGCGTGATCGCGGCGGCCACCGCGGCCGGGTCCAGGTTGAGGGTGTGCGGGTCGGCATCGACGAACACCGGCCGGGCGCCGAGGTAGCGCACGACCTCGGCGCTGGCGGTGAAGGTCAGGGTCGGCACGATGACTTCGTCGTCCGGCCCGACGCCGGCCGCTTCCAGCGCCAGGTGCAGGCCGGCGGTGGCGGAATTGACGGCGATCGCCTCGACCTCGCCGCCGAGGTAGTCGCGAAAGGCCGTTTCGAAGCGCCGCGTGACGGGCCCGGTGGTGACCCAGCCTGAGCGCAGGCAGGCTTCGACCGCGCGGATCTCTTCTTCGCCGATGTCGGGCAGGGCGAAGGGCAGGAAAGTGTCGGCAGCGGAAGCGGATGCGGTGTGGTCAGGCATGGTGGGTCTCCTGTGCGAGTACGGCAAGGAAGCGTCGGGCCAGGACTGGATAGCTCAGCTGGTCCAGAACATGGCGCCGGCCGCGCTCGCCCAGCGCGCGGCGCGTGCGTGGATCGAGCGCCATCAGGCGCGCCAGTCCCTCGGCCAGGGCGGACGGATCGTCGGGCGCCACGCTGACGCCGCAGCCGGTTTCCGCCACCGGATCGTTGCCGGCCTCGACCGCATGCAGGACCGGGCAGCCCGCCATCATGTAATCCAGGAGCTTGTTGGGGGCGATGCCGAAGCGGTACAGCGGCTGGCGCCGCCACCCGAGGAAGGCGATGTCGAAGCGCGCCAGCAGGGCCGGGATGGCGCGCTTCGGGACCGGATCGACGAAGTGGACGTGGTCGAGCCCCAGCGAGCGCGCCTGGCGCCGCAGCCGCTCCTTCTCGGGCCCGGCGCCGACCAGGACGAAGGACAGCGGCCGCTGGCGCAGCAGGTGGGCGGCGTCGAGCAGGGTGTCGAGCGCATTGGCCAGGCCGTGGCTGCCGGCATAGCCGATGATCAATCGTCCCTCGGCATGCAGCCTGCCGAGCAGGGCAAGGATGGGGACGGCGGCGGGCGGCAATGGATCGGGCCAGCGGGATGGCGCATCCGCATGTGGCGGCGTGCCGGCGGCCGGCCATTCGTCCGGATCGACGCCGTTCGGGATCAGGTGCAGCTTGTGCGGCGCCATGCCGCGCGCCTCCAGGTGTTCGCGTACCCGGGGCAGGATCGAGACGATGGCGTCGGCGTGGCGGCAGGCGTGGTTCTCGGCCGCCTGGAGCAGCATGATGAACGGGTGGTGGCGCGAATGGCCGCCCAGTTCCATCGGCGACAGCGGCCACAGGTCGTGCACTTCGTGCAGCAGGCGCGCTCCCGCCAGGCGGGCGATCCGGTGCGCGGGCCAGATATCGAGCGGATAGGTGCTGGAGGCGATCACGGCTTGCGGCGCGAAGGTCTGCGCCAGGCGCGGCGCCTCGCGCCACAGGCGCGTCACGAAGGCCAGCATATTGCGCACGCGGCCGGCGCCGTTGCCGGCGTAGGCAGGGGTGCGCAGCCAGGTGTAGTGGATGCCGTCGATGTCCTCGCTCAGACGGGCGCGGCCGGCCATGGCGGGACCCTGGCGGCGCAGGTGCGAATGCGAGGCGGCCACGATGTGCACCCGGTGCCCGGCGCGTACCCATTCGCGCGCCAGGTAATAGGGGCGGTACTCCATGCCGTGGTGGACCGAGCCGGCGTAGTGGTTGATGAGCAGAATATTCATATGCAGATGCGTCATGCTCGTCATATGCGCCACGCCATTTCTTCGACCAGCCGGCGCCAGTTGCAGCGGGTGTTCTCGATCCAGTTGGTCTCCCATTGCACCGGGTGGGTGAGCATGCAGATGCGTTCGTAGTGGCCGAGGGCGGCGAAGGGCGACATCGGCGTGTAGTAGACGGGATGCTTGCGGTCGCTGATGTACAGGTCGAAGCCGCGCAGCAATTCGGCGTCGTAGGATTCGCATTCGATGCCGCAGCGGGTGCGCAGCGCGCGATCGCGCAGCAGCTCGTGGTTGATCACGTTCAGGCGGCGGTTGGCGAAGTCGCCGTGGCTGGCCACGGTGGCCAGCGGCGCGCCCAGGCGCGAGGCGATCTGGCCGATATTGCGCGCGAACAGCTCGCGGATCTCGGGAAAGCGCAGGCGCAGCTCGTCACCCTTGCGGATGCGGTGGCGCTTGGCGAAATCGGCGACCTCTTCGTAGTGGTAGCTGGCTTCGCTGCCGGCCGCTTCGATCTCGCGCATGAAGCCGTAGTCGAGGGTGCACAGGCGGAAGTAATAGCTGGCCCGTACCCCGTGGCGCGCCTCGAGCGCGAACATCTTCTTGGCCGTGCGCAGGTCGCTGTCGATGTCATGGCGGTGCACCAGCGTCTTGCGCGGCGCCTCCTGGCGGTTCAGGTTGCGGAAGAAGCTGCGTACCGATACCTGTGCGTAACCGGCGTCGTTCGCCGCCTGCAGCAGCGCCGCGTACTCGCCGAGGCGGCTGGGCATCAGGTAGTCGGCATACACCCGGTTGATGAACGTCTTCATTGCAGCGAATACTGCGCACGGTAGGGCTGGAAGCCCAGGATGGTCTTGAATGTCTTGAGGCCGGGCTGGGCGCCGAAGAAAGTGTCGTACATGACGTAGCGCACTTGCTGTTCGTCGATCAGGCGGCTGATGGTTTCCACCAGCAGCAGGTGCATGATGCCGTGGTTATTGCGATAGCCCAGCATTTGCGAAAAGGCGGCGAAATTGCCATAGATGCCCAGGCTCGCATATGCGACCAGTTTTCCCTGTGGATCGAGAATGCCGTGATGGCGGAAATGCGGCAGCGTGTCGAATGCCTCGCATTTCTCGGTATATTTATGGTCCATTGGCCGGCCTTGCCGCGTATCGAGCGAAGTATTGATGGCGTGGATGTCGTCGATATAATCGTTGCGGTCGATGTCGACGAAACGGTAGCCGCGGTTGCGTGCCCGTTTCGCGTGATAGCCGCCGTGGTTCTTGGCCTTGATTTGCTCCTGGTAGGCATGGCGGTCGGCAAAGCGCGACAGGTCGATCAGCGCCGCGCCGACGGTCTTGGCGCGAATGATGCGAAAGCGCGGATGCGGCCGGGTAAATGCGCGGTAGGTGGTGCGGATATCCGCCGGATCGATATGCTCGTGAAAGCAGAGTTTTGCTACCGGCAAACTAATCGCTTGAATAAATGTATTGTAGTGTTGCAAGAACATATTCTCACCTATAAGTCTGCAATACACGATAAGGTGGATTGCCGTGCAATTCCTTGAAACCGATTAAATGATGGGCACCGGCGCAGCATGAATTCATTTATGCCATCTCATGTATTTTTGGAAGTTCAGTGCTGATTGCTAGGTCAGCTCCAGGCGGTGTGCCAATGGATGCCGGGTCAGGTCGGCATAAAATCGCACCAGCTTCTGCGCCTCGTTTTTCCAGTTATAGGTCTGCTCGACGGCACGTCGGCCATTCGCGCCCAGGCGCCGCGCCAGAGCCGGGTCCTGCGCCAGGCGGTCGATGGCGGCGGCGATCGCGGCCGGATCGCGCGGATCGACGCACAGGCCGCAATCGCTGGCCTCGACGATGGCGCGCCAGCGCGGGAAGTCCGACGCGATCACGGGGATGCCGGCCGCCATGTATTCGAACATCTTGACCGGCAGCGCATCGCGGTAGCTCGCGGTCGGCAGCAGGGTGACCAGGCCGGCGAACGCGTTTTCCATGACCCGGCCCACGCCGGCGCGGTCGAGGTGGCCGAGCGCGCGGACGCGGGCCCAGCCCGGCAGCAGCGCCACGTCGCGCGCAAGCGCCGGGTCGGCGAAGCCGCCGGCCAGGGCCAGCCGGACCGGGGTGCGCAGCACGGCGCAGGCCTGCACCATCTCGCGGATCCCGCGGATCGCCGAGATGCTGCCGACGTAGCAGATATCGGTGCGCGCCTCCCAGCTGCGCTCGGGAGAGAATTCCTCGGGCAGCGGATAGTTGGCGACGTCGATCGTTTGCGCATTGCAGTGCGCCAGCCGCTCGCGGATAGGGGGCGTGGCGGCCAGCAGGCCGTCGAGGCGGCTGCAGGCGTAGCGTTCATAGCGCGCGTACAGGCCCGCGATCGCGCGGGCGACGCTATGTGCCAGGTAGGGTTTGTCGAGCAACTGGGTCGGCACGTCCTCGTGGGCATCGAACACGACGCGCATGCCGGCGCGCCGCAGGCGCAGGCCGGCCGGCAGCAGTTCCGGGTCGTGCAACTGGTAGGCATCGGCATCGAACGCCAGCGCGCGCGCCGCGACCCGGCGCGTGGTCCACAGCATGCGGTCCAAGCGCCCCACGAGGGCGCCTGGACGGCGTCCGGATGGCCCGCCGGCGCGTTTTCCGGCGTCGACGATCCGAACCCCGTCGCGCAGCTCGTCGCCCAGGCCGTCGGCCACCACCAGGATCACCTCATGACCGTGGCTGGCCAGCGTTCGGCATTGCTTGACGAAGATCCTGGTGTCGTAGCGCGGGTGCGCCGAGGTCAGGTGGACGATGCGCGGCATGTTTCCTCTCGTAGGCATAGCGGCTGCAGGCGCCGAGGGTGGCGCTGAGCAGCATATCGGTGAAGTAATGGGACGACAGCAGTAACAGCACGGTCACGCAGGCGAAAGCGAAGGCCAGCAGGAATAGCGGGCGCCGGCGCGCGGCGAAATACTCGTGGAAGAACATCGGCGTGATCGGGACGATGGCGAGCGCGGCCACGTAGAGCATGCCGAACAGGCCCAGGTCGACCCAGGCCGACAGCACGTTGTGCGAGTAGTGGCCGGGCTTGTAGCTGCCATAGTCGCCCAGGATGGGATGGGCGGCGATCGATTGCACCGCATGCACGGTCAGTTGCTGTCGCTTGTTGGCCGAGGTCGAGTGCGACAGGTCGAACAGTTCGAGGATGCGGTTCGAGGGCAGGGAGGCCAGGATCTGGTCGAGGTAGAGGCCGATGGCGGCGGCGATGCACACGCCGGCCAGCACGAAGTACAGCTTGTGGCGCGAATAATAGAATTCGATCAGGGGAATCGCGAACAGCAGGGCCACGAACTCGCTGCGCGCGGTGTTGACGAACAGGGTGGCCGCGCCCACGGCATGCAGGACCAGGCGCAGCGGCAGATTGCGCGTGAAGGTGACCACCGCGAGGTAAGTAAACAGGTAGGAGCGCGAGAAACCCTGGTAGGTGGCGAGCGAATTGGCATCCTTGGCGATGCCGAGCGCCCCGAGGTAGAACACGCCGTCGACCGAGTACGAGAACACGATGGTCGACATCCCCGCCAGGCTGAGCAGGCCAACGACGCGGAAGCGGCGGCTGTCGAAGTCGATGAAGCAGAACTGCAGGTAGACCAGCACCATAAACAGGATGGCCAGCATGTGGTAAGCCACGATGGCGCGGTTAGCGCCGGCCGCCGCATTGACCACCACCACGCCGACGAAGTACGCGAAGAAGACGCCGTAATGGACGTCGACCAGGGTCAGGCGCTTGGCATCTCGCCGCATGCGGGCAAGGTAGACCAGGCACATCGGGCCGGCGAAGGCCAGCGCCACCGGGGCGAAGTAACCGCCCAGGAAGGCGCCGGTGGTGCCGGTGCCGAGCAGGGTATGGTAGAAGAAGAAGCCCGGGAACAGCATGAAGAAGCAGGCGATCATCAGCCATTGCTCGCGCCGGGCGCGCGCCGCGCCGCGCTGCCGGGCGGGGTCGCGCAGTAGCGCTTGTTGCCAGGTATCGGGCGAGCCGCCGGCATGCAGGGCCGAAGGAGGCGCGGAAGGCGGCGCGAGAGGCGGAGCAAGATGCGGCGTGGACGAGGGATTCATGCGGCGGCCAGCCCGTTGCGCGAGCAGTTCCAGGACATGTGCAAATAGACCAGGTAGAGGCACGAGTAGCCGATCACGTACCACAGCACGTTCTCGTGCACGCTGCCCGGCAGCAGGAAGGCGCCGAGGGTGGTGGCGAACAGCGTCACCTGCCACAGCAGGTCGGCCTTCTGGCGGCCGGCCACGAAGAACACATAGCTCAGCGGACTGGCGACGAAGTTCAGCAGGAACAGCGGCGCCATCAGCTGCGCCAGCTCGCCCGCCTCACGCCAGGAGGGGCCGAACACGGTGGCGAACAGGGTCGGGGCGAAGGCCATCAGCAGCAGCGCCGGGCCGATGCCCATCACCAGCAGCGCCTTGAAGGTATGGCGGTAGGTGCGGCTACAATTGCCGTGCTCGCGGAATTCGAGCACCGATTCGCGCTTGAAGACTTCGAGCACCGAGGCCGCCAGCAGCGACACCGGCGCCGACAGCACGCGCTGGGTGAGCGCGTAGAGGCCGGCGGCCAGCGCGCCGTGGCGCATCCCGATCAGGAACAGCGGCAACTGGCTGACGGCGCCGTTGAGCAGGTTGGACGGCAGCGAGTAGCGCCAGAAGGCCTGGTGGCGCCGCAGGTAGGCGCGCTGGTCGGGGTCGGGCAGGCAGGCGATGGGCGCGCGCGGCGGACGCAGCAGGCGGCGCGCGTACAGGTAGCCGGCCAGCAGGCCGCACAGGTGGCCGGCGATCAGGCCGGACCCGCCGAGGCCGACGTACAGCAGCGTGAGCTGGGTGAGGACGATGACGGCGGCCGCCACCACCTTGGCGCGCGCCGCCTTGCCGAAAGCGTTGTGCGAGGTGGCGTAGGCGAGCGTGGTCTGCATGCAGGCGATCAGCCAGGCGCCGGCGCCGATGGTGAGCAGGGCCGCCCATGGCAGGTGCAGGGCCGGTTCGAAGCCGGCCAGCCGCGCCGCGGTGGCGACCAGGGTCAGCAGCAATGCGGCGATGGTGGCGCTGTAGAACACGACCCGGAAGCAGGTGCGCTGGTGCTGTTCTTCGTGGTCGAGGATCATCGCCGCCTCCATGCGCAGGGTGGCGCCGATCGCCGACAGCGCGATCACGCCGAGCCAGACGCTGTAGGCGCCCAGCTCTTGCGGCGTGCACATGCGCGTCAGCAGCGGCGCCGCCAGCAGCGGCAGGGCCTGGGCGCCGAGGGCGCCACCGAGGACGGTGGCGACGTGACGCCAGAATGGCGGCAGTTGCCTCATGAAGTCGCGGCCGGCGTAACGGTCGTTGCGCAGGTCGAGGCAGTGGCTGAGGCGGCGGCGACAGCGGCGACAGCGGCGGCAGCCGGCGCGGGCGCCACCGCGTCCGTCGTGACGGCCGGCAGCGCGCCGCCAGTCTGGCGACAGGCTTGGAGCAGGGCCATGGCCACCCGCTGCACGCCGGCGTTGTCGAGGAACGGCCCCATCGGCAGGCTCAGGACGCGCCGGGCCAGTCCTTCCGCCACCGGATAGGCGTCCGGCGCCAGGTGGGCATAGGCGGCCTGGCGGTGGATCGGCACCGGATAGTGGACGGCGGTCGGGATGCCGGCGGCGGCAAGCTCGCCGCGCACCCGTTCGCGGTCGTCGACCAGCACCGTGTACTGGGCGTGGACGCTGCTGCGGTCGTTGCGCACGGCGAGGACGGGAATATGGTGGCGCAGCAGGGCGTCGTAGGTGGCCGCGGCGCGCTGGCGCTGCCCGACTTCCCATTCGAAGCGTTCGAGCTTGGCCAGCACCACGGCGCACTGCAGGGTGTCCATGCGTCCGCCCACGCCCAGCCGGGCGTGCACGTAGCGGTGCGACTGGCCGTGGACACGGATTTCGCGCATGGCCTGGGCGAGGGTGTCGTCGTCGGTGAACAGGGCGCCGCCGTCGCCATAGCAGCCCAGTGGCTTGCTGGGGAAGAAGCTGGTGCAGCCGATCGTGGACAGGTGGCAGCTCTGGCGCCCGCGGTAGGTCGCGCCGAAGCTCTGGGCGGCGTCCTCGATGACGGCGATGCCGTAGGGTTCGGCGATGGCGTTGATGGCGTCCATGTCGGCCGGCTGGCCGTACAGCGAGACCGGGAGGATGGCGCGCGTGCGCGGCGTGATGCGCTCGGCGACCAGGCGCGCGTCGATGTTGCCGGTGGCGGCTTCGACGTCGGCGAACACCGGGGTGGCGCCCACCAGCATCACCGCTTCGGCCGCGGCGATGAAGGAGAACGGGGTGGTGATCACCTCGTCGCCGGCCTTGATGCCGAGCGCCATCAAGGCGATGATGAGGGCCTCGGTGCCGGACGACACGGTGATGCAGTGGCGCGCGCCGGTGCGGGCCGCCAGGCGCGCCTCGAGCTCGGCGACTTCGGGGCCGAGGATGTACTGCCCGTGGTCGAGGACGGCCTGGATGCGGCTGTTGATCAGCTCGCGCGAGGCGAGATACTGGGATTTCAGGTCGATGAATTCCATGGATTATCCTCGTGCGGCGTTTTGGCTCGGGCTTGGATTCGGGTCGCTGGCCGTCAGGTCGCGCGCGCCTGACGGGCTGCCAGCCGGGCCGTCGGCCGAGCTGCAGGCGCCGTCTTGCAGAATGTAGGATTCGCCGGAAAGCGGGCAGCGGGCTGCGCCGTTGCCGCGCAAAGGCAGGGCCAGGCGGTCGCCGGAACGGCTGACCCAGCCGATCTGGCGCGCCGGCACGCCCGCCACCAGCGCATGCGGCGCGACGTCGCGGTTGACCACGGCGCCGGCGGCAACGAAGGCGTACTGGCCGATCGTCACCCCGCACACGACGGTGGCGTTGGCGCCGATGGTGGCCCCGCGCCGCACCAGGGTGCGCCGGTATTCGTGCTTGCGCGGCACCGCGGCGCGCGGGTTGTAGACGTTGGTGAACACCATGCTGGGACCGCAGAAGACATCGTCTTCGAGCGTCACGGCGTCGTAGATCGACACGTTGTTCTGGATCTTGACCCCGTTGCCGATGCTCACGTCGTTGCCGACGAAGACGTTCTGGCCCAGCGAGCAGGCGGCGCCGATGCGCGCGCCGGCGCAGACGTGGGCGAAATGCCAGACGTGGGTGTCATCACCGAGCTGGGCGCCGCGGTCGACGATGGCGCTGGAATGGATGATGATGGCCATGGTCAGTACTCCAGCGGCAGGGCGACGCGGCGGCCGTCGCGCGCCGAGCGGTAGGCGGCGACCAGCACCTCGAGCGACTTCAGGCCCTCGCGGCCGTCGGTCTCGGGCTCGGCCTCGCCGCGCAGCACGCGGATCACGTTGTCGTAGTAGAGCGGATGGCCGAAGCCATAGACCGAGGTGGTCTGGTAGCTGGCATCAGCCACCAGGGCGTCGTCGGGATCGCCTTGCGCGAATTCCCATTGCTGGACTTCGTTGACGGCGACGCCGCCGATGCGCGCGCTGCCATGCTCGCCGAGGATGGTGATCGAGCCTTCGAGGTTGCGCGGCCAGGTCAGCATGGTGACGTTCATCGAGCCCAGCGCGCCATTGCGCCAGCGCAGGCTCATCACCCCGGTGTCCTCGACCTCGATGTCGCGCGCCAGGGTGGCGGTATAGGCTTGCAGGCTTTCGATCGGGCCGACGATCCATTCGAGCAGGTCGACGTAGTGGCTGGCCTGGTTCATGAAGGCGCCGCCGTCGAATTCCCAGGTGCCGCGCCAGCCGGCGCTGCGGTAGTACTCGTCGGGGCGGGTCCAGAACACATTGAGGTTGACCATGTAGATGCGGCCGAAGCGCTTCTTGTCGACCGCGCGCTTGAGCAGCTGCAGGGTGGCGTTGCGGCGGTTCTGCTTGACCACGAACAGCCGCACCCCGGCCTCGTCGGCGGCGGCGACCATGCGCTTGCCGTCTTCCCAGCGCGTGGCCATCGGCTTCTCGGTGATCACGTGGCGGCCGGCCGCGGCGATGCGGATCGCCTGGCCCGGGTGCAGCCCGGACGGGGTGGCGAGCACGAAGGCGTCGGCGTCGAGCTCGGCCAGCATGCGGTCGAGGCTGGCATACGGGCGGGCGCCGGTGATGCCGGCCGCTTCTTCGCGCGCGCGCGGGTCGATGTCGCAGACGCCGGCCAGCTCGCAGCGGTCGGCGTGCTCGCGCATGGCGTTCATGTGGTTGCGGGCGATGCGGCCGCAGCCGACCAGGGCGAAGCGGATCTTGCGGTCGAGGATGGGGGGAGGGTAGTGGCGCATGCGGGCTCCGGGCGTGGCGGTGGGATCGATGATGTGGGACATGGACGATCGGCCGGCCGCTCAGGCCTGCACCACGTTCGGCAGCCGGTTCGGGTAGACGCCTCGGGTGTCCACGATCAGGTTGGCGTACTGGCGCACCAGGTCGTAGTCGAAGGCGCTATGGCTGGTGGCCAGCAGCACGACGTCGTAGGACGCGAGCGAGGAAGGGTTCAAGGGCACGCTCGACAGTTCGAAGCGGTGCTCGCGCATGCGCGGGAAGACCGGGACGTGCGGATCGGAATAGTCGACCGCGGCGCCGCGCGCGCGCAGCAGCTCCATCAGCGCCACCGAGGGCGATTCGCGCATGTCTTCGACGTCCTTCTTGTAGGAGATGCCCAGCACCAGGATGCGGCTGCCCATCACCGCGCGGCCGCGTTCGTTGAGGGCGTCGGCCACCTTGCCGACCACCCAGCCCGGCATGTCGCTATTGATCTCGCCGGCCAGTTCGATGAAGCGGGTGTGCAGGCCATACTGGCGCGCCTTCCAGGTGAGATAGAAGGGATCGATCGGGATGCAATGCCCGCCCAGGCCGGGGCCGGGGTAATACGGGGTGAAACCGAACGGCTTGGTGGCGGCGGCGCGGATCACTTCATGGATGTCGATGCCCATGCGGTCGGCGATGATCTTCATTTCGTTGACCAGGCCGATGTTGACGGCGCGGTGGATGTTCTCGAGCAGCTTGGTCAGCTCGGCCGCGCGGGTCGAGCTGACCGGCACCACCGTGTCGATGGCGGCGCGGTACAGGGCCAGCCCGGCTTCGAGGCAGGCGCTGGTGGAGCCGCCGCATACCTTGGGGATGGTGCGGGTATGGAAATCGGGATTGCCCGGGTCTTCGCGCTCGGGCGAGAACACGAGGAACACGTCCTGGCCGACGCGCAGGCCGCGCGACTCCAGGCGCGGGCGCAGCTCTTCCTCGGTGGTGCCCGGATAGGTAGTGCTCTCGAGCGACAGCAGCTGGCCGGGACGCATGTGCGGCAGCAGCGATTCGACGGTGCCGATCACGAACGACAGGTCGGGTTCGCGGTAGGCGGTGAGTGGGGTCGGAACGCAGATGATCAGGGCGTCGGCCTCGCCCGTGCGCGCAAAGTCGGTGCTGGCCATGAAGCCGGCGGCGCGCGCCGCCTCGATGGCGGGGGCGCCGATGTGGGCGATATAGCTGCCGCCGCGGTTGAGCCGCGCGACCTTCTCGGCGTCGACGTCGATCCCGAGGACGCGGAAGCCCTCGGCGGCATAGCGCAGCGCCAGCGGCAGGCCGACGTAGCCGAGGCCGATGATGCCGATCACGGCATGGCGGTCGCGCAGCCGGGCCAGCAGCTGCTCCAGGTGAACTGATTGGTTCTCGTCTCGCATGGGTTTCCTCGACAGTGACGGTATGACGGCAGGTATGACAGCAACGATATGAAGGTGACGACGTTGGACGGCGGCGCTGACAGGCCCTAGATCCGGAACGGCACGAACCTGCGGATCAGGCCGGCAGGCGCGGGTTCCTCGGCGGGCGCCTGCGGCAACGGCGCCGGCGTCGATGGCAGGTATTCGGACACGATCGCCTTGACCATCGACTCGATGGGGCCGCGCTCGTGGGTCTCGCAGGCCATCATGAGACAGGTGATGCAGGTCTCGAGCACATTGGGCCGCAGCGCGCTTTCCTTCATGCGCATGATGCGCGGGTGCTCGCTCGGGAAGACGGTGCCGTCGGTGAGCAGTTCTTCGTGCAGTTTTTCGCCCGGGAACAGGCCGATGAACTGGATCTCGATGTCGCCGCGCGGCTGCTGGGGCGTGCGCTCGGTGAGGCCGTGCATGGCGATCATGGTGCGCGCCAGGTCGAGGATGCGCACCGGTTCGCCCATGTCGAGCACGAACACGTCGCCGCCCTTGGCCATGGCGCCGGCCTGGATCACCAGCTGGGCCGCCTCGGGAATGAGCATGAAGTAGCGCGACACCTCGGGATGGGTGATCGTCACCGGCCCGCCGCGCGTGATCTGGCGCTGGAACAGGGGAATCACCGACCCCGAGGAGCCCAGCACATTGCCGAAGCGGACCATGCAGAAGGTCGTGCCCGTCCGGTTGCCTGTCCCATGGGCCGGGCCATTGGCGGCGCCATTGCCGGCCCCAGTGCCGGCGCCGTCGCCAGGTGCGCAGCCACCGGCGGCGCGGGCGGCGGCGGCCTGGAAGATCAGCTCGGCGATGCGCTTGCTGGCGCCCATGATATTGGTCGGCCGCACCGCCTTGTCGCTGGAGATCAGCACGCAGGTCTGGACGCCGTGGTGCGCCGCGCCGGCGGCGATGATCTGGGCCCCCAGCACATTGTTGCGCAGGCCCTCCACGATATTGGTTTCGACCAGTGGCACGTGCTTGTAGGCGGCGGCATGGTAGATGGTGTCGATGCCGCCGGCGGCCAGCACGCGCTCGACCAGGTCGGCATTGCAGACCGAGCCCAGGTGGGCGTGGATGGGCAGGTCGGGAAAGCGCGCCGCCAGCTCTTGCCGGATGGTGTACAGCGCGTATTCGGAATGGTCGATCAGGTGCAGGCGCGCCGGGCTCAGGGTGACGATCTGGCGACACAGCTCGCTGCCGATGGAACCACCGGCGCCCGTCACCAGCACCCCCTTGCCGCGCACGCAGCGCGCGAACAGGTCGAGCCGCGGCGGCACCGGCGGCCGGCCGAGCAGGTCTTCGAACTTGATTTCGCGGATGGCGTCGCGCAGGACCGACTTGTCGCTGGCCTTGTCGTCGGCCAGATCGACCAGCCGGGTAAGGATCTTGGTGGGCACGCCGGCCTGGCCCAGGCGCTGCATCAGTTCGCGCAGGCGCTCGGGCGCGGCGGCGGGCAGGGCGATGACGATGGTGCGGATGCCGAGCGCGGCGCCGAGCTCGACCAGGCGCGAGGTGTGGAACACGCGCAGGCCGGCCACGGTGCGCTCGTTCAGCGCGTGCTTGTCGTCGAAGAAGCACAGCGGACGGTATTCGTCGCCGTCGCGCATGGTCTGGGCCAGCCGGGCGCCGGCCTCGCCGGCGCCGTAGATGGCGACCGCCAGCGCCTTGCCGGCGCAGGGGCCGCGCTTGCTGCGCAGCAGCTTGCGCACACCGATACGCGACATGACGACATAAGAAAAAGCGATGAACCAATATATTGCCAGCGCGCTGCGCGGAAATCGCGCCTCATTGAGGAATACCAAAGTGAGATAGGCGCATAATACGGCAATGCCCAATGCCAGCCCGGTGAGGGTGAGCAGGCGATGGTCGATAAAGCGGATGACGGCCCGGTATAAATCGGATAGCCAGAAAGCCGCTATCGTCAGCACCGCCACCAGTAAATAAGAGTCGGGGCTAAATTGTTTTGCAAGCTGTAAATCGCCACCGCGCAATATCATTGCGATTAAAAAACACATGGGAAGCGCGACCAGGTCGACCGCGATGGCCAGGGCGGCCTTCGCAGTACGATGCATGGAGACGATTCTTGCGCAAAACTGGTGAGACAGGGTGTGGCGTTGAATTGACATGGCAATCGGCTTCTCGCTGAAAGAGAACGACATGCTGCTGCAATCAAAATAGTGGTTTACTGCACGACCAGTCGTTTTGAATAACGTGCTGTGTTGAATGGGGCTGAGCCGATTGGTTTTGTGTGTATAAGCTTATTATCTGTCTGCGATTGAATGGCAGGCTTGAGGTCACTCAACAGCGGTCAGGGATATAATGCGTGAATAGAGAAGTTGAAGTGAAGAAGTGAATATAAGAAATGGCCTTGAATAACAATTTCCAGCTACTATTTATTTAATCTGGCGTATTCAGGCAAAGGCGGGATCGGCGAATGCCGACGGGAATGGCGGAAACAACAAGGCGTCCCGACCCGGCAGGCCGGAACGCTGGCGACGCTGTCAGGCCGGGGCCGGGCCTCAGGCCGCGGGACGCCCCGGACGCGGCTGCGGCGCCATCGGCGGCACCGTGATCGGTTCGTTCAGGCGCAGGAACTTGAAGCCGGCCAGCGCCTGGCCGCGCTTGCCCGCGCGCGCATTGCGTTCCTGGCGTTCGAGCGTGCGCCCGATATACGATTCGAACGTTTCCTCGCGCACCTGCGGTTCGGACGAATGCAGGAAGTGGCGCTCGCCGTTCGGTCCCAGCACCACCAGGCCCACGTGCGAGGCCCAGTACTCGCCGTCGCGGGTCGAGATCACGTTCACGAAATCGCCTTCCTGCAACTGGCTGGCGATGGCCGCCACCTGTTCCTTCGGCACATAGGCCTGGCGGCTGGTCTCGACCGGGATGTCGCGCACCGTGTTGTGGCGGGTGGCCAGGAAGCGCGCGCGGTCGACCTTCATGTCGTACCACGGGCCGCCCGCTCCGGCCAGCTCGCCGCTGACGTCGGTCACCAGCCACCCGTTGGCCACGTTCCAGTCCATCTCGGTGTAGTGGTTGCGCGTGGCCACGCCGATCACGCCGTCGCGGTAGCGGATCCGCTGCAGCATCCAGAAGAACTCCTCCCACGAGCCGGACAAGGCCATCGCATAGGTGTGCTCGGCGAACACCACGCAGTCGCTTTGCGCCAGGCTATACAAAGGCAGGCTGTCGTGGATCTCGTAGGGGAATTCCCCCAGCAGGTGCAGCGAGTAGGGCTGGCCGATGTTCTGGCGGCCGATCGCGGCGATACGCTTGCGCAGGTCCGGCTCGGCGCCCTGCATGTGGGCGATGTACTGGCCGGCCTCGAACGGCGTCATCTGGTAGACCTGCTTTTGCAGCAGCGCCGCCAGGGGCGTGGGCGGCGGCGGCGCGCCCGGGATGGGTTTGGTGGCGGGCGCGGTCGCGCACCCGGTCAGGACGGCGCTGGCAAGCAGCAGGCAGGCAAGGCGCATGGCGTTCATCAATGTGGGGTAAAAACGTCAAGCTAATCTGGTGCGCCCGGCTTGGGTAATGAAATTTCTTCGCCCAGCCATAACCGCGGGAAGGGCGCCATTTATGTACATTCCTTCAAGTTATATAGAAGCGAACACAAGTGATTATTCACCGGTGAAATGAACATGAATACTCCGAGCATGGCAGCCTTCAGCCTGCCTTAAGCAATAACGATAGCACTATTCCCAGGAGAGAGAGCATGTTCAAGCAGAAGCCGCTCGCAGCGGCCGTATCGATGGCAGTCTGGAGCCTCGCAGCCCTGCCGGCCATGGCCCAGGAAGCCGCAGCGCCGGTGCCGATGCAGACCGTGGAAGTGACGGGCATCCGTGCCTCGCTGGCCAAGTCCCTGTCGGTCAAGCGGGACGCCTCGGCCAACGTCGAGGTGATCACGGCCGAAGACGTGGGCAAGATGCCGGACAAGAACCTGGCGGACTCCCTGCAGCGCCTGGCGGGCGTGGCGGTGCGCACCGACTACGACGAAGCGGAAAAGGTGTCGATGCGCGGCACCAATCCGGACATGTCGCTGATCATCTTCAATGGCCATGCGGTCAGCAGCGCCGACTGGTACGTCGCCGACCAGGCCTCGAGCTCGCGTTCGACCAGCCTGTCGCTGATGCCGTCGCACGTGCTGCAGCAGGCGGTCGTGTACAAGACCTCGCAGGCGAACATCGTCGACGGCGGCCTGGCCGGCACCATCAACGTCAGCACCCGCAAGCCGCTGGCGCAGAAAGAGCGCTTCTCGGGCGTGGTCAGCGTCGGCGCCAGCTACGCCGACCTGCCGGGCCGCTATGCGCCGGACATGAACGGTTCGGTCACCTGGAAGAACGAGGCGGGCACCTTCGGCGTGCTGGCCGCGCTGTTCGCGGAAAAACGCCATGTGCGGCGCGACTCGGTGTCGCGCTTCGCCTACGGCACCAACAGCGGCTGGGACGTGATCAACACCAGCACCATGAAGGGCATCACCGACGAATCGCTGGCCGGCACCGGCTATACCGCGGCGGACCTGAACGGCGTGCGCCTCCCGGGTTCGATGAGCTCGGAATTCGTGGAAGGCGTGCGTGACCGCAAGGGCGGCATGCTGTCGCTGCAGTTCAAGCCGAACCGCGACCTCGACGTCACCATGACCGGTTTCCACTCCGCGATGGAGGCCAACAACCACGGCCGCCTGACGTCGAGCGCCATCTACTCCATGCTGCTCGGTAAGAACGCGCCGCTGGGCGGCACCACCGCCGCCGCCGTCAACACCAGTCACAACGGCCAGCAGGTGTTCGCCCAGATCCGCAACCCGGTCATCGTCGACGAAACCACTGTCTACGGCCACCCGCTGAAGGTGCTGAAGGCCGCCGACATCGTCTTCGCCGACGGCACCAGCCCCCAGTACGTGGGCAATTCGGAAGGCTTCTACCGCGACGGCGCCAAGGCCGAGAGCTCCTTCCTCGACCTCGATGCGAAGTACCGCGTCAACGACGACCTCACCGTCAAGACCCTGCTGTCGACCACGCGCGGCGTCGGCCAGACCCGGCTCGACCAGGGCCTGACCCTGGCGCGCTACGGCACCGGCATCTCGTACGCGCTGGGCGACCTGCACGACGCGCCGTTCGTGCAGTACCATAACGCCGGCAGCAACCAGCCCGGCCTGAACCCGGACGGCAGCGGCTATACCATCGTCGACCGCGCCGCGTCGGGCGTCAAGACCGTCGACAAGGAGTGGAGCGCGCAGTTCGATGCCGAATACCGCGTCGACCGCGGTTTCCTGCAGTCGCTGGCAAGCGGCGTGCGCTTCGCCGATCACAAGCGCACCAGCGGCCGCCGCGGCCCCGCCTTCCGCAACGGCATCACGCTCGATGCGGTCACCGGCCGCGTGATCTCCAACACGCCGACGCCGCTCACCGGCTGGCAGGCATTCCCGGGCGACTTCGGCAAGGACCTCGACGGCCCGGCCGGCTGGGACAACACCGGCTTCACCTACACCCCGGAAGGCATCAAGGACTACATCGCCAGCAATACCAAGGTCACCAGCGACGCCTGGGAACGCCGCGTGAACTCCGAGATCGACATGCAGGAGCGCCAGAGCGCGGCCTACGTGATGGCCAACCTGGAAGGCGAGCGCTGGTCGGGCGACGTCGGCGTGCGCTTCACCCGCACCGAGGTCAAGGCGAACATCGCCACCCCGATCCCGTCCGGCGCCTGCCAGCGCGTGGAGCCGGGCCAGCCGGCGATCACCTGCGCCGCCTATCCGGGCGCGATCACCGATGCCGGCGACGCCACCGCCTACTTCGACGGCGCGCCGTTCAATCCGAATGCCGGCATCCTGTACTACAAGACGCCGACCAAGCGCACCTTCGACAACTGGCTGCCGAGCATGAACCTGCGCTACGACATGGGCAACGACATGCTGGCGCGCTTCGGCGTCAGCCGCACCATCGGCCGCCAGAACTACAACCTGCTGGGCAGCGGCTTCGGCACGCCGGGCTGCGACGCCAACGGCTGCCGCGTGACCGGTCCGAACCCGGACATGGAACCGCAAACCTCGGACAACGTCGACCTGTCGTGGTCGTGGTATTTCGCGCCGCGTTCGATCGTGGCGGTGAGCGTGTTCCACTCGTCGATCGACGGCTATCCGAAGACCGGCGCGGTCGGCAGCGCCACCGTCGACCTGCTCGATCCGCGCGACCAGACCGTGAAGACCTTCTTCATCAACACGGCCTCGCAGCAGGGCGCCAGGATCAACGGCATCGAGCTGCAGTACGAGCAGCCGTTCGGCAAGACCAATTTCGGCTTCACCTCCAACGTCAGCCGCGCCAAGACAAAGGTCGACGACGGCCGTCCGATGGTGGGCGCATCCGAATGGACCGGCAACGTCGGCCTGTACTACGAAGACGACAAGCTGTCGACGCGCCTGGTGGCGAACTACCGTGGCGAGTACGTGAACAGCACCACCGCGCCGTCGCCGACCGCCAACAGCCAGGGCCTCTCGGTGATCAACGGCATCGCGATGCCGACCGCGCCGACCTATGCCGACGCGGTGACCACGCTGGCGTTCTCCGCCAACTACTACTTCACCAAGAACCTGGAACTCGCGTTCAGCGCGACCAACCTGACCAATGCCAAGCGCGCCCAGTATCGCTACAGCGAAGAAGAGCAGCAGAAGCTGGATGTCAGCGGTCGCCAGTACTACCTGAACCTGCGCTACAAGTTCTGATCGGGCAGGGCACGGTAAAAGGGAAGCTTCGGCTTCCCTTTTTTTTTCGTGCGTGACGGTCCCGCCGCGCGCATGACATGGCCTGCTCGGCCGTATTGACGCGCACAGTGTGCGTCACCTAACGGTGCAATGGCTGCGGTTTCGATAAGATGCACCTGTCTGAGTGAGGAACGCGCGATTCGATTCGCTGCCATCCGAAACCTCAACAGGTTAGCCGGTCGCCTCGAGGATCGGCACCAATTTCAGGGCCGCGCCGCCGCTGGTGCAGGCGCGGCCCGTAACGGAAGCGGAGGTTGCCATGTACGATGTCAAGCATCCACCCAAGCACCTGGTGCGCGCCTATCTCGAACGTCGCTCGCGCGACCCGAAACCGCCGCCGACCCCGGAAGAAATCCGGCGCCAGCTTGGCTGGGGCATGCTGATGCCGGCCGACCTCAAGTTGGGCACCAACCGCTCCTGAATGTCACTTTTTCCGCGCCGACGTCCCGCGAGGACGCGGCGCCCAGCCCCACCACAGGAGACATCCATGACCAGCAAGATCGGCAGCAAACACATCGCCCAGCACCGTGGCAAGAAGGAACGCCTCGAGATCAAGCGCGCCAACGTGGCGCGCGAAGCGGTACGCCAGGCTGAAGCCCGCGCCAAGTACCGCAACCAGCCGAAAGGCCAGGCCCAGCGCGAGCAGGCGCAGACGGCCGCCTGATCCACCCCGTACGCCTTATTTGGCCCGCCTGCGGCCCGCCCGCGAGGCGGGCCTTTTTACGTCCATCCTCCCCGATCTTCTTCATTCGCCGCCGCGCGCCGCGCGCGCTCGCCATTCGCCGCCTTCCACCCGCCATTCGCCGAATAGCGCTTTCGCGATTGCCTTCCCGCTTGTTATCGTGTATCCAGTTCGATAACGAGAGGAGTGACGCAATGGATGCTGAAGACGCCTATCGCTGGCGCAAGCAGGTGCTGTGGGGCCTGCTCCTGATCGTGGTGGGCGCGGTGGTGCTGCTCGACCGCCTGCACTATATCGATGCCCAGGACTACTGGCATTACGCCCCCTTGCTGCTGGTCGTGGTCGGCATCGGCCAGACCATCGGCTACCCGAGCCCGAAGGAGTTCAGCAGCGGCTTGTGGACCGTGTTCACCGGCCTGTGGCTGTTCGCGGTGCTGGAGAACGCCTTCGGCCTGACCTTTCGCAACAGCTGGCCGCTGTTCATCCTGATGTGGGGCGTCAAGCTGGTGCTGGATCCATTCATCGCGCGCCGCTTCGCCAACTACCAAAGGAACCGCCATGAAAAATGATCCGCATGCCAAAGGCGTGACGAGCCAGGTCGTGCTCGGCCTGCTCGTGATCGGGATGGGGTTGCTGTTCCTGCTCGATAACCTGGGCTTCGTCGACATGCACCGCGCGTTTTCGTTCTGGCCGATGGTGTTCGTCATCGTCGGCGCCGTCAAGCTGTGCGACACCCGCACCCAGGGCGGCACGCTGCTCGGGGCCGGGCTGGTCGGCGTCGGCATCCTCCTGATGCTGGACCGGATGGACATCATCGACTTCAGCTGGCGCACCATCTGGCCGCTGGTCCTGATCGGCTTCGGCGCCTTGCTGGTGGCAAAGGCGGTGCGCGGCAAGCGCGCGCTGGAACACGGGATAGCGATGACCGACGGGGCGCCCGCGGGCGCCGGCGAGGTGCTGGACATCACCGCCATCCTGGGCGGCTACGAGCGCCGCGTCACGACCCGGAACTTCCGGGGCGGCGAGATCACGGCAGTGATGGGCGGCTGCGAACTCGATATGCGCGGCGCGTCGATCCAGGGCGAGGCGGTGATCAACGTATTCGCGTTCTGGGGCGGCGTGACCATCAAGTGCCCGCCCGACTGGGCCATCGTATTGCACGGCACGCCGATCCTGGGCGGCTTCGAGGAAAAGACCATCGCGCCGCCGGACGACGCCAAGCGGCTGGTCATCCGCGGCTACGCGATCATGGGTGGCGTGGAAATCCGCAACTGATGGGCGGCGGATTCTGGGCGCGGCGCGGCGCCGCGCTGTACCTGGCGGCCTGGCTGATGCTGGGGCTGATGCTGGCCGGGCTGCTGTCCACCACCGGCGGCGCCGGCCTGGCGCCCAGTCTCCTGTTCGCGCTGCCGCTGGTGCTGGTCTACGCCGCCGTGTGCGGCTTCTCGGCGTATTACCTGTGCCGCGCCTATCCGCTGGCGCGCAAGTCGACGCCGGCGGTGCTGGGCGTGTTCTTCCTCACCGCCGTGTGCGCGGCCCTGCTGTGGTGCGCCGCAGCGTCCGGCTGGGCCGCCTGGTGGCAGTGGCTGGCGCCGGCCGACGACGGCGTGACGATGTCGCGGCCCTTGACGGCGGTGATGTTCGGCGTCGGCGTGCTGCTGTACGGGATGACCGCCTGCGCCCACTACCTGGCGCTGGAGTTCGAGCGCGCGCGCGGCCTCGAGCGGCGCGAGCTCGAACTCAGGCTCCTGGCCCAGGACGCCGAACTGCGCATGCTGCGCACCCAGGTCGATCCGCATTTCCTGTTCAACAGCCTCAATTCGATCAGCGCGCTGACCGCGATCGACGCCGGCGCGGCGCGCGACATGAGCTTGCAGCTGGCGGAGTTTTTCCGCCATACGCTGGGACTGGAGGCGCACCGCAAGGTGACCGTGGCCCAGGAGGTGGCGCTGGTCGGGCGTTTCGTGGCGATCGAGCAGGTGCGCTTCGGACCGCGCCTGGGCGTCGAGCGCCACGTGGACCGGGAGGCCGAGGCTTGCCTGCTGCCGCCCATGATCCTGCAGCCGCTGGTCGAGAACGCGGTCAAGCACGGCATCGGCCAGCTGCTCGATGGGGGTGTGGTGCGGGTGCACGTCGAACGCGCCGGTTCGCGGCTCAGGCTGCGGGTGGAGAACGACGTCGACCCGGATGGCGCCGCTGCGGCCAATGCAGTCAATGCGGCCAATGCGGCCGCGGGCGGCGGCGTCGGCCTGGCCAATGTGCGTGCGCGCCTGCTGGCGGAGTACGGGGTCGAGGCGAGCGTGCATGCGGCGCGCGTCGACAATATTTTCAGGGTGGAGCTGGTGCTGCCCGCCGACACAGGAGAATGAGGGATGCGAACCCTGATCGTGGACGATGAACACCTGGCGCGCGCGCTGCTGCGCGAGTACCTGGCGGCCCATCCCGACGTCGAGATCGTGGGCGAATGCGCCAATGGGTTCGAGGCGGTCAAGGCGATCGCCGAGCACGATCCCGACCTGGTCTTCCTGGACATCCAGATGCCCAGGCTGGACGGTTTCGAGGTGGTGGAGCTGGCCGGCGCCAGGCCGCACTATATCTTCGCCACCGCCTACGACCAGTTTGCATTGCGCGCCTTCGAGGTGCACGCGCTCGACTACCTGCTCAAGCCGTTCTCGCGCGAGCGCCTGGCCGAGGCGCTGGCGCAGGCGCGCCTGCGCGCGCCGCAGCCGGCCCGGGACGGCATTGCCGCGGCGGTGAAGGATGCGCAGGCGCGCCAGCAGCCGCTCGAACGGATCCTGATCCGCGACGGCGCCCGCGTGCACGTGGTCGCCGCCGGCAGCGTCGACTACATCGAGGCCCAGGACGACTACGTGCGGATCATGGCGGGCGGGAAGGGCTACCTGAAGCTCCAGCGCCTGTCCGAGCTCGAGGCGCAGCTCGACGGCGCCGTGTTCGTGCGCATCCACCGCTCGTTCATCGTCAATGTCTGCGCGGTCGAACGCATCGAGCCGGTCAGCAAGGACAACCATTGCGCGGTGCTCAAGGGCGGCGTCAAGTTGCCGATCAGCCGCAGCGGCTACCAGAAGATACGCGAGCGGCTGGCGTGAGGTTCACCGGGACCCGAGCTCCCACCAGGCCGGCATCAGGTTCCGGATGCCCGGCTGGGCGAAGCGGTCGTCGATCAGCCACACCACGCCGCGATCCTGCTCGGTGCGGATCACGCGCCCGGCCGCCTGCACCACCTTCTGGATGCCGGGATACAGATAGGTGTAATCGTAGCCGGCGCCGAACAGCGCCTGCATCCGTTCGCGCAGCTGCTCGTTGACGGGATTGACCTGGGGCAGGCCGAGGGTGGCGACGAAGGCGCCGATCAGGCGCTCGCCCGGCAGGTCCACGCCTTCGCCGAAGGCGCCGCCCAGCACCGCGAAGCCGACCCCCGCGCCTTTGACGTCGAAGCGGTCGATGAAGCCCTGGCGTTCGTGCTCGCTCATGCGGCGTTCCTGGCGCCAGGCCGGGATGGCCGGATCCAGCCGCTCCAGCGCGTTCGCCACCTTGTCGAGATAGTCGAAGCTGCTGAAGAAGGCCAGGTAGTTGCCGGGACGTTCGCGGTACTGGCGCGCGATCAGTTCGGCGATGGGCTGGACCGAGGCGGCGCGCACCTGGTAGCGGGTCGAGATACCGCGCGCGACGTGGACCTCGAGCTGGCTCGCCTTGAACGGCGAGTCGACCTCGACCCAGGCCGTGTCTTCGGGCATGCCGAGGGTGTCGAGGCAGTAGTGCCAGGGCCCGAGCGTGGCCGAGAACAGCGTGCTCGAATGGGTGGCGGCGAAGCGCGGCCCGAGGAAGGGCGCCGGCACCACGTTGCGGATGCAGATCGTCGAATCGCGTACGGTGGGACGGTCGGCGTGCCGGCTCAGGTCGCACAGCGAGTGTGGCCCGAACGATTCGGCCAGCCGCACGAACCCCATGGCGTCGAAGTAAAAGCGCTGCAGGTCGGGGTCGAGCGGGCCGGGAAAGGCCGCCAGGTGTTCGTTGATGGCGCTGCCCGCTTCCTGCAGCGCGTCGACCAGCTTCGCTGGAATCTTCTCGAGCAGCTGGTAGGGCGCCGGCGCCGTCTTGTCGACCGCGGTCCAGGCGCGGCCCACGCGCTCCAGCACCTTCTTGACGGCTGGCGGCGAGCCGGCGCGGGCCAGGCGCAGCAGCTCGCGATCGAGCTCGGTGCTGTACATCGAGCGCGCGCGGCCGACCAGGTTGTGGGCCTCGTCGACCAGCAGGCTGGTTTTCCAGCCGTTGGCGAGCGCCAGCGCGTACAGCATGGCGCTGCCGTCGAAATAATAGTTATAGTCGCCGACGATCATGTCGGACCAGCGCGCCATCTCGCTGCCCAGGTAATAGGGGCAGACTTCGTGCGCCAGCGCGACCTCGCGCAGCGCCTCGCGGTCCAGCACGGGCACGGCCGTCGCGGCCGCGCGGGCGGCCGGCAGGCGATCGTAGAAGCCGCGCGCCAGCGGACAGGATTCGCCATGACACTCCTTGTCGGGATGCTCGCAGGCCTTGTCGCGCGCGGTGAGTTCGAGCACGCGCAACGGGGCTTTGCTGCCGGCGCACAGGGTCGCGGCGCCGTCCAGCGCCAGGCGCCGGCCGGGGGTCTTCGCGGCCAGGAAGAAGACCTTGTCCAGCTTCTCGCGCGGCATGGCCTTGAGCACCGGGAACAGGCTGCCCACGGTCTTGCCGATGCCGGTCGGGGCCTGCGCCAGCAGGCAGCGCCCACTGGCGTTGGCGCGGTAGAGGCTTTCGGCGAGCTGGCGCTGGCCGGGGCGGAAGTCGGCATGCGGGAACGACAGCGACTGCAATGCGGCGTCGCGCGCCGCGCGGTGCGCCGCTTCGCTGGCGGCCCAGCCCGAGAAGCGCTGGCACAGCTCTTCGAAGTGCGCGCGCAGCCAGGCGCTGTCGCGCGTCTCGCGCAGCACGGTTTCGACGCCGCTGACGATGTCGTAGTAGACCAGGGCCAGGTTGACCGACTCCATGCCCTGTTCCTGGCACAGCAGGTGGCCATAGACGCGCAGCTGGGCCCAGTGCAGGTGGCGGTGGTTGTCGGGAATGGCGTCCACCCGGCCGCGATGGGTCTTGACCTCTTCGATCAGATTTTCATTGGCGTCGTAGCCGTCGGCCCGGCCGCGCACGTGCAATTCGTTCCATTGGCCGGACAGCGCGACCTCGCTGCGGTAGCCGTCGCCGCGGCGGCCGGCCACGACGGCATGGCCGGCAATGCCTTCCTGGGCGCTGGGGGAGGGGGTGAAGCGCAGGTCGAGGTCACCCTGCTTGGCGGTGAACTCGCACAGGGCGCGTACGGCGATGGTGTAGCTCACGTAATCTCAGGCCGCCATCTCGGTAGGCTCGATCCACTGCAGGTAGCACACGGCGACCGGCATGTCATGCGCCGCGCAGTAGTCGATCCAGCGCAGCTGGTTGTCCTGCAGGCGGTCGCCCGGGCCTTTCACTTCGATCATCAGGTAACGGCCTTCGCTTGGCCAGAACTGGATCAGGTCGGGAAAGCCCGTGCGGTTTTCCTTGACGTCGGCCAGGATGCGTTCGCACCACTTGCGCAGGTGGGCGGCCGGGATGCAGGCCAGGGCCAGCTCGATGAGGTCCAGCGTGACGCCGTCCCAGTGCACGAACGGCGATTGCAGGCCGGCTTTCTCGCGGTACGTGCGCAGGATCGTGTCGCGGTAGCTGCCGCTGTCCAGCTCCGCCAGGCAGGCGGCGAATTCGGCCTGCCGGCGCTGGTGGAAGTCGGCGCTGTGCAGGTCGGCCGGGCCGCGGTGGAAAGGGTGGAAGAAGGCGCCGGGAATGGCGGCGAACACGGCGCGCCAGCACAGCAGGCCGAACAGGGTGTTGGCGAGCGCGTTCTCGACGTAGAACACGGGCGCATCGCTCCCGTGCAGGTGGCCGCGCACGGCGCCCTCGACCCAGCGTTCGCCGTTCGGCGGCGCCAGCGACAGCTCGATGCGCTCTACCTGCGTCTTGGCGCGCGGCGCCAGGCGCGCGTGGCCAAGGCGGCGCGCCAGGCGCGGCGCGATGCGGGACAGGTGCTGGCGCTCGGCTTCGTTCTCGGGCGCGCACTGAGCTGCAAGCAACAGGGCATGGGCCTGCTCGAAGCGCTCGTGTTTTTCGAGCACGCGGATCGCGCGCGCCCGCGCGCCGGGAAAGCGGCAGCGCGCGTAGGCGGCGTAGGCGCCGTCCCAGTCCTTCAGCTTTTCGTAGTGCTGGCCGATCTGGAACGTCAGTTTTTCGCGCCGGCTCTCGAGCCAGTCGTTGTCGAAGGCGTGCACGGGCAGGTCGCGCACCACCTCGTCGACGTCTTCGCCGGCGGCGAAGCGCTCGCGGCAGGCATGCAGCTGCAGGTAGTGGTCGACGTCGGCACGGCGGCGAAAACCGCGCGAGGCGGGCGAGATGTCCACGCTCTCGTAGCGGAACAGGCCGAGGTCGGACAGCACGAAGTCGGTCCAGCCCTGGTGCAGGTTGCCGAAAAAGACCAGGCGCAGGCGGTCGCACAGCGGCTTGACCAGGATGCGCCAGGCGACGTCGGGACAGGCCGGATGCCAGCCGGAGAAGCGGCGCGCCTCGGGGAATGCGGGGCGCAGGGCGTCCAGCTGTTCGTCCTTGCGCGCTGTCTTGCGCGGCAACTGCGCGCCGAAGGCGTCGAGGATCTCGGGCTTGGACAGCAGGTCGAACAATTCGTCGAGCGTGAGTTCGGGGTCGGGTTCGATCCAGCCGGTGCCGAGCAGGTGGGAGGCAGCCTCGACCGGACAACCGATCTCGGCATAGCTCAGTTTGCTGGCGCGGAACAGGTTACCTTTGCGCATGACCATGCGCACGAACAGGGCGCGCGCATTGTGCGGCAAGGTCGGGAACCGGGCCAGGAAGGCCTGTTCGCCGTCGTCGAGCAAATCGCCATAGCGTTCGCCGATCCAATCGAGAACCCGCTGGAAGTTATCCAGATAATAAAACTCGTTTTCCAACACCCTGATCATCACCGAACGCCCACCTGTACTTATATACAGTATAGCGTTTTCTGGCGGCGGCCGCCCGCCAGGTGCGGCCTATTTGCCACGCCTAGCGTGCAGGAGGGGCAGGGGTTTCATCTTCCGCCGGCGCGGCATGACCGTTGGCATGGTAGATCACGGCCGAGATCAGGGCGACGTCGCTGTCGTCCTGGGCCTCGCCGGCGCGTGCGGGATTCACCGTCCGGGCCTGACGCGCGGCCTGGCGTGGCGACTGGACCCGAGAACGGGCTGGGGCGGCGGCGCGCGCTTCCGGACGGCGCGCCGGGGCCGTCTTGACGGACGCCGGCGCGGCCTTGGCTGGGGCCGTCGTAGGCGCGGCGGCCGGTTCGAGCAGGCGCAGCGGCGGAACGGGCGCAGGCGCCGCCGCCAGCACCGGGTCTGGCTCCGGTTGGGGCGCCGTGTCGACGATCAAGGCCGTCTCGACCGGCGCCGGGTCCATGCTCGCGATCGGGGCGGGCGCCGCATCGTGCCGCGCCACTTCCATCGGCGCGGGACCGGCGCCGGCCGCCAGCCAGGCCAGGGTCGCCGTCAAACCGACGGCGACCGCCACCGCCGCGCCATACCAGGCCAGGCGCGCGCCGTGACCGGCGCCCGCGCGCCGCGCCGGCTCGCGCTCGAGCTTGGCGAGGATGCTGTCTTCGCGGCCGCCGCGGCGCGCCGACGACATCAGGTTGGGACGCATATGGGCATGCATGCGGTTGTCTTGATTTTCGTCTGATGGACGCACGACATTACTCCTAAGATTGGCTTCTCCTGTTCTGATTAGAAACAATCCTGGGGAGTCCGATGCTGATCTTGATCGCCCTTCTGTACGTTTGTCTCGCTTCAGGCCTGGCTTGGCTTGTTCTTTTTCCAAGTGGACGGGCCTGGATGGCGCGCGGGATGCATGCCATGCGTGGCCTGGCCGGCCGCGCCGGTGCCTGGAGCCATGCCGGCACGCGCGCCGCCGGCGCCATGCGCGACAGCGTCACCCTGTCGCTGCGCGAGCGGGTGGTGCAGGGAGTGCGCCGCCACCAGGTGCTGCTGGCCATCGGCGCGCCGGCGGTGTTGATTCCTTCGCTGCTGGCGCTGGCGCTGAGCAATCCGGCCATGCTGCCGGTGTACGAGGGCAGCAGCGCCTTGCCCGACGAACAGGTGGCGGCGCTGCTGGCCGGCGAGCAGCTGGTGCCGCCGGTGGCGCTGCCGCCCAGCGTGTTCACCACGGCCGAGGTCGAGCTGGTGCGGCCGATGCTGGTCGGCGCCAGCCGTAACTGGGGCTTGCTGCATCCCGACTTCAGCCAGCGCCTGCTGCTGGCGTTCAAGATCATGAAGGAACAGCATGGCTACGAGATGGCGCTGCTCGAGGGCTACCGCAGTCCGGCGCGCCAGGATGAGCTGGCCGCGACCGGCGGCCACGTCACCAATGCGCGCGCCTTCCAGAGCTGGCACCAGTATGGCCTGGCGGCCGATTGCGCCTTCCTGCGCGACGGCAAGCTGGTGATCTCGGAAAAGGATCCGTGGGCCATGCGCGGCTACCAGCTGTATGGCCAGGTGGCCGAATCGCTGGGCCTGACCTGGGGCGGGCGCTGGAAAATGATGGATTTCGGCCACATCGAGTTGCGCATGCGCGGGGTGATGGGGCGCTGAGGCGTCGTCGTCGGTGGGTTGTTGCGCGGTTTTTCGGATTTTGGCCGCATTGCGCAGAGTCAAGCAGCGTGCCGTATGCCCGTGCGACCATTTCCTGTGAGATCTTTCTACAAGAGACCCCGCCATGGCACGACTCTGGAAGTTCCTGACCGACAGCCGCGTGCTGGCCGCGATCGGTCTCACCGCGCTGGCGGCCATCCTGGTAATCGGCGCCGGCCTGCTCGGCGTCGGCCTCGTGTGGGCCGCGATCGGCGCCCTGGCGCTGCTGGCCTGCTGGGGCATCTGGTGGATGCTGCGCCGCGCCTGGCGCGCACGCCAGGCGCGCAAGCTGGCGGGCGCCATCGCCGGGGCAGGCGCCGGCGAGGACGGCGGCAAGGACGAAGTCGCGGTGCTGCGCAAGAACCTGCTGGAGGCGGTCGGCACCATCAAGACCTCGAAGCTGGGCCTGACGCGCGGCGCCGCGGCCCTGTACGAGCTGCCCTGGTACATGATCATCGGGAACCCGGCGGCCGGCAAGAGCAGCGCCATCGTGCACTCGGGGCTGAGCTTCCCGATCCCCGGCAACAAGGCGCTGCAGGGCGTGGGCGGCACCCGCAACTGCGACTGGTTCTTCACCACCGACGGCATCCTGCTCGACACCGCGGGGCGCTACTCGGTGCAGGACGACGACCGCGCCGAGTGGTTCGGCTTCCTCGACCTGCTCAAGCGATACCGCCAGCGCGCGCCGATCAACGGCATCCTGATCGCGGTCAGCGTGGCCGAGCTGATGGCCGGCCCGGCTACCGCCTCGCACGAACTGGCCAAGAACCTGCGCACCCGGGTGCAGGAACTGACCGAGCGCCTGGGCGTGCACGCGCCGGTGTACGTGGTGTTCACCAAGGCCGACCTGGTCGCCGGCTTCCTCGACTTCTTCCACGGCAGCGAACAGGCCGAGCGCGAGCGCATCTGGGGCGCGACCCTGCGCTACAACCGGCGCGCCGCGCCGCAGGACGTGCTGGCCTTCTTCGACGAGCACTTCGACGAACTGGTCGACGGCCTGAAGGAAATGAGCCTGGCCGGCATGGGCGCCAACCGCAGCACGACGCTGCGTTCCGGCGTGTTCACCTTCCCGCTGGAATTCGCCGCGCTGCGCACGCCGCTGCGCGCCTTCCTGGCCACGCTGTTCGAAGAGAATACCTATCAGTTCAAGCCGGTGTTCCGCGGCTTTTATTTCACCAGCGCGCTGCAGGAAGGCAGCGTGCAAGACCTGTCGAGCCGGCGCGTGGCCAGCCGTTTCGACCTGGCGCTGCAGGAGAGAAAGGGGGGCGAGGGTGCCGGGGAGCCGGCAGGTTCGCAGGCGGGGGCGCAATCCGGTTATTTCTTGCTCGAGCTGTTCCGCAAGGTGGTCTTCGCCGACCGCGAACTGGTCAAGCGCTACACGAATCCGGCCGCGGCGCGCTGGAAGCTGGGCGCCTTCTTCGCCGCCACCATCCTGCTGGGCTGCGCGATGGGCGGCTGGTCGTGGTCGTACATGGGCAACCGCCAGCTGGTCGCCAACGTGCAGTCGGATCTCGACAAGGTGATGAAGCTGCAGGCGGGCCGCATCGACCTGCAGTCGCGCCTGGAGGCCCTCGACATCCTGCAGGACCGCATCGAGCAACTGGAGCGCTATGCCGACGACAAGCCGTGGGCGCTGGGCTTCGGCCTGTACCAGGGCGATATTCTGGCGCGCAAGCTGCGCGACGAATACTTCGCCGGGGTGCGCGCGGTGATGGTCGAACCGGTCGCCGGCGCGCTCGAGACCATGCTCACGGAGGTCAACAACAATGCAGCCGCCCTCGATCCGGGGCGCCAGGTGGCCGCGCCCGCGTCCGTGTCCGCCAGCGCGCCCAGGCTTGGCCAGCCTTACCAGGACGCGTCGCCCACGGATGTCGGCGACGCCTACAACGCGCTCAAGACCTATCTGATGCTGGGCACTAAATCGTATGCCGAGCCGGGCCACCTGAACGATCAGCTCACGCGCTACTGGCGCGGCTGGCTGGAGGCGAACCGCGGCAGCATGCCGCGCGAGCAGATGATCCGCAGCGCCGAGCGCCTGATGACCTTCCACCTGGCCCACATCGACGACCCGGCCTGGCCGCAGATTTCGCCCAAACTGAGCCTGCTCGACACCACGCGCGAGCACCTGCGCCGCGTGGTGCGCGGCACGCCGGCGCGCGAGCGCGTGTACGCCGACATCAAGACCCGCACCGCCACCCGCTTCCCGGCGGTGACGGTGGCGCGCATCGTCGGCGAGCAGGATGCGGCGCTGGTGGCCGGCAGCCACGCCGTCAGCGGCGCCTTCACCCGCGCGGCCTGGGACAAGTTCGTGCTCGGCGCCATCCGGGATGCCTCGAACAAGGAACTGAACACGGTCGACTGGGTGCTCAAGACCACCGCGCGCGACGACCTGACCCTGGAGGGCAGCCCCGAACAGATCCAGAAGGCGCTGATCGACCTGTACAAGGCCGACTATGCGCGCGAATGGTCGAAGTTCGTGCAGGGCGTGGCGATCGCCGACCTGCGCGGCTTCGACGCCAGCGTGCAGGCCATGAACCGCCTGGGCGACCCGCAATCCTCGCCGATCGCCAAGCTGCTGCGCACCATCTATGAAGAGACGGCCTGGGACAATCCGGGCGGCCTGCGCGCGCCCATCGGCAAGACCGAGCGCGGCGTGATCGAGTGGTTCAAGCAGGTGGTCTTGCGGCGGGCGCCGTCCGACGCGCGCACGCTGGCCGACAGCGTCGACCCGTCCCAGCTGCTGGCCCAGCAACAACAGGGGGTCGGCCCGATCGGACGCGAGTTCGCCGGCGTGGCGCGCCTGGTCGGCGCCAGGGAAAAGGAAGCGTCGCTGATGACCGGCTATCTCGACGCGCTGTCGCGGCTGCGCACGCGGCTCAACGCATTGAAGAACCAGGGCGATCCGGGTCCCGGCGCCAAGCAGTTCATGCAGCAGACGCTGGAGGGCAGCGGCTCGGAGCTGGCCGACGCGCTGCGCTACGTCGACGAACAGATGCTGACCGGGATGAGCGACAGCCAGAAACAGGCGCTGCGCCCGCTGCTGGTGCGCCCGCTCACCCAGACCTTCGCCATGATCGTGCTGCCGTCCGAGGCCGAGATCAACAAGACCTGGCAGGCGCAGGTGGTCGAGCCGTTTACCCGCACGCTCGCCGCCAAGTACCCGTTCGCCCAGGATTCCAGCGTCGAGGCGACGCCCGGCGAGATCGGCCAGGTGTTCGGCCCCGAAGGCGCAGTGGCCAAGTTCGTGGGCACGGCGATGGGGCCGCTGGTGGTGCGGCGCGGCGACGTACTGGCGGCGCGCACCTGGGCCGACATCGGCATCTCGCTGGCGCCGCAGGCGGTGGCCGCCTTCCCCGGCTGGGTGGCGCCGCTGTCGAACAACGGCGTGGCGGCCAGCGGGGCGGCCCAGACCGTGTTCCAGGTGCTGCCCCTGAGCGCGCCCGGCACGCTCGAGTACACGCTCGAGATCGACGGCCAGCAGCTGCGCTACCGGAACACGCCGCCCAGCTGGAACAATATGGTCCATCCGGGCCCGCAGGGCGTCTCGGGCGCGCGGGTCTCGGCGGTCACCTTCGATGGCCGCACGGTGGAGCTGTTCAACCAGCCGGGCCAGTTCGGCCTGCAGCGCCTGTTCGAGGCGGCCCAGCGCAAGCGCAAGGACGGCGGGGTGTTCGAGCTGCGCTGGAGCGCGCAGAACGTCTCGGTGGCGGTCGACCTGAAGATCGTCAGCAGCCCGCAGTCCACCGGGGGCGGCCAGAGCCAGGCCCAGGGTTTCCGCGGCCTGCGCCTGCCGCCGGCGATCGTCGGCCGCCATGAAGCCCAGGACGCGGCGCCGGCGCTGGCCAGCGCGGGAGGCCAATGATGCGCGCCGACCGCATCGGCTACTTCGGCAAGGTCCCGGCGCGCGCCGACTTCGTCAAGCTGGCCCACGACCCGGCCGCGATCGGCATGCTCGACGCCTGGCTGGCGCAGGTGATGACCCTGCTGCCGTCGGACGCGCGCTGGCGCTTTCACTACGATGCGATGGCGCCGGTGAGCTTCGCCCTGGTCGGCCCGGCGCGGCACCACGCGGTGGCCGGCCACCTGCTGGCCAGCCACGACCAGTCGGGGCGGCGCTTTCCCTTTCTCGCCACCCGCACGCTGGCGGTGAGCGATCCCGCCGCCTTCGTCGCGCGTTGTCCGCTGGCGTTCGCGCCGCTCTGGGTGTTCCTGGAAGAGATCTGCCCCAAGGTGCTGGGCGAGGGCGACCCCGCCGCCTACCTGCAGGCGATCGCCGACAGCGCGATCGGGTTGGGAGACGAGGCGGCGCTGGCGCGCTGGATGGAGCACGGCACGATCGCCTCGCTCGACGGCCTGCTGGGCCGCGCAGTGTCGAGCGCCAGCGCGAATGCCAGCGCGGCGCGCCTGGTGCTGGCGCTGGGATTGCTGCTGCAGCCGGTCATGCACAGCCAGCCGGCCGAGCTGCATAAGAGCCTGGTGCTGCCGCTGCCGCACAACGCGTCGGCGCGCTATCCGGTGGCCGCCTTCTGGCTCGAGCTGATCACGCCTTTCCTGCGCCGCGCGCAATTCGACCTGGCGCTGTTCATCACGCGCCAGGAAGAACGGCCGGTGCTGGTGGTGGGCTTTTGCGCGGCGCTGGCCGAAACCCTGCGCGCCGTGATCGATCCCCTGGTCGGCGCCGAGCTGCAGGTGCGCCTGCTGGACACGGACTGGATCGACGAGCAGCTGCAGTTCGACGCCGACGTGCGCCAGCTCTCCAGCCACCTGGCCCAGCCCGACCTGCCGCTGTCGCTGGCGCGCGACCTGTTCATGAAGACCTTCATCGGAGCCTGACGTGAAACTTCGCACCCTGACCCTGTTGCTTGGATTGGCCGCCGGATTGGCCGCCGGATTGCCGCTGGCCGCGCAGACGGCGCCAGGCGCGGCCGAGGCCCCGGTCGTGGTCAGCGGCATGGTGGCCGACGAAGCCGCCAAGGCCGCGCTGCTCGAGCGCCTGCGCGCCGTGTACGGTGCGCAGCGCGTGGTCGACCAGCTGTCGGTCGGCACCGTCTCGACGCCTGCCAACTGGAACAATTACGTGGGCAGCCTGATCGGGCCGAACCTGCGCCTGGTGAAGGGCGGCCAGCTGAAAGTCGAGGGCAACAGCGTCAGCCTGCGCGGTGACGTGGCGAGCGAAGCCCAGCGCCAGCAGATCGCCGGCGAGATCGCGGCCCGGCTCAATCCGACCTATACGGTCAACAACGGCCTGCGGGTGACCGTCTCGCAGCAGAGCGTGCTGGATGCGGCGCTGGCCGACCGCATCATCGAATTCGAGTCGGGCAAGGCGACCCTGACCCCGGCCGGCACCGAGGTGCTGGATGGGATGACGGCGGCCCTGAAGAAGCTCAATGGCGTGAAGGTCGAGGTGATCGGCCACACCGACAACGCCGGTTCGCGCGCCGGCAACCTGTCGCTGAGCCAGGCGCGCGCCGAGGCGGTCAAGGCTTACGTGGTGAGCCAGGGGATCGCGGAAGCGTCGATCGCGGTGTCGGGCGAAGGTCCGGACCGGCCGGTGGCCGACAACCGCACGCCGGAAGGCAAGGCGCGCAACCGGCGCATCGAGTTCAAGGTCATCCAATAAGACCTGGGTAGCAGGACCGGCGGCCCCGGGAACCACGATCCCGGGGCTGTTCTGCTTTCAGGGCAGGGTGATGGTCACGTGCGCGGCTTTCGGCGGCAGCTTGACCAGGTCGTTGTAGTGCGCCAGCGCCAGCTCGGACTCGTTGCCCAGCACGGTGCGAAAGCCCAGGTAGGCTCCCAGCCCGGCCAGCGTGAACACCGCCGCCAGCACCCACAGCGAGAGGTCGCTGCGCAGGCGGTTGACCACCTGGTCCGGCCGCTCGGCGTGCGGCGCGAAGCCGCGCGTGCGGCCGCGCATGCGCGCGATCTCGTCGCCCAGGCGCGCCACCAGGTAGTCCAGCTTGTCCTTGCCGTCCAGCGCATAGCGGCCCTGGAAGCCCAGCAGCAGGCACATATGGAAGACCTCCAGCGCCTCGACCTGCTGCGCTCCCTTGGCGCGCAGGTCTTCCAGCCGGTGGAAGAAGTGCTCGCCGGCGAGCTGGTCGCCGAACACGCGCAGCTGCAGCGGACGGGTTTCCCAGGCCTCGCGCACCTCGTAGCTCGAGCGCAGGATGATCTCGTCCACCGCCGAGCAGTAGGCGTACTTGGCCGCCGTCACGTCTTCGGCCGCGATGCCGAGCGCCTTGGCGCTGCGGTCGACGTCGGCCAGGAAGGCGGTCATATTGTCGGCGAAGGCGCCCTTGTCCTGCGGCCCGCAGCCGTTTTTCAGCAGGAACAGGGCGTGGAAGCCTTCGTACATGATGTCGACCAGGCGCTGGCGGCGGCTGCCGGGTTTTCCATCCTCGCCTCGTTGCGCGGCGCGGCGCTCGACGAAGGCGCTCATGCCGACACCGCGATCAGTTCGAGCCGCAGCTCGCGCACGCCGTTCGGCACGTAGACCGAGATCGCCTGGGTCTTGAGCATCGCCTCGTACAGCGCGCCGCGGCCTTCGAGCACGAAGTAATAGGTGTCGGGCCGCACCGGAATCGCGCTCGGCACCTGGGGCGCATGCACCAGCTTCACGCCGGGCAGCGCCGACAGCACGAACTTGTCGACGTCTTCCGGCGCGCCGACCTTGAACTGCAGCGGCACCGCCTCGACCAGGCGCAGCGCCGGCATGTCGGCCGCCACCGCCAGGTACAGGGTGGTCTGGGCATTGATGCGGCCCGAATCGAGCGCGCCCAGGTAGTAGGACGGGCGGTCCTTGTGCAGGGCGATGGTGAAGTAGCGGGACGAGATCACGGTATCCAACAGGTCGCGGATGATGCCGTCCAGGCGCGCGAACTGCGGGCCGGGATCGGCGTGGACGTAGGAAGGCAGGTCTTCGAGCCGGTAGCTGCGCGAATAGGTCATCAGGCCGCCGGCCAGCTCGAGCATGGCGCCGTACAGGCGCTCGGGATGCAGCTCGCGGTGGTGCAGGTAGTGGGCCAGCGCCGCATAGCCGGCGCTGGCCGTGTGCAGCAGCCAGAACGAGGACACGTCGCCGCCGCGGATCTCGACCACGTTGCGGCTCGGCTCGCGCAGATCGCCGTACAGCGCATTGACCTTGGCCAGCAGCTTTTCCATCAGCCGCGCCAGGCCGACGTAAAGGCCGGCGCCGGGCATCGTCACGGCGTCGATCGACAGGCTGGGTGGAATGAAACCGGGGTCGATCTCGAAGCCGCCGGTGGCCACGCGCCGCAGGCGCAGCAGCGCGAAGCTTTCATAGGCTTCCAGCGGCTCGCTGTCGGCCACCAGGCGCAGCGCCTTGCGCAGATAGGTCACGGGGGCGTCGGCGGCCTGGGTATACAAGTCCTGGGTCTCGCGGTCGATGCGCCCGAAGCGCACGTCGATGGTCTCCGGTCCGTCCGGGCCATTGGCGCAGTTGTCGCCGTGCGTGCGCAGCGCCGGCAGGGCGGCGTGATAGGTGACCGTTTGCTGCGCCGGCGGCAGGTCGCCAAGTCGCACCTGCGGCGGCAGCACGTCGTCGCCCGGCGCACGCACCACTTCGCCGTCCGGGAACAGCAGCGCGAGTTCGTCGATGCGCAGGATGTCGCTGCGCAGCGCGTCGAGATCGACCGCCAGCCTGCGCACGCCCCAGCAATACGGGTGCAGTGCGCAGGCGGTCTGGTTCAGGCGCGCTTCGTGGTAGCGGTCCTGCTGCTGGAAATGCTGGGGCCGCAGGAACAGTCCCTCGCCCCATAAGACCTTGGATGGCATGCTCACGATCGCCTCCTCGCCGTTCAGAAAGGACTAGCTTGCAGGAAAGTTGCAAACGATTATTGACAGCGCACAGAGCCCAGTGCCGAAGCGCCGTCTTTGGCGGCGGCGGAGCCCACGCTCATCGCACAGGCGTGCAGGCCGACGTTCAGGCCGTCGCGCTCGGCATCCAGGCTGCTGACCGCGGTGCGCCAGCGGCCGGCGGCCGGGGTGTGGAACAGGGCCACGATGCCGACGTGGCCGGCTTCGCGCGCGACTTTTTCGGTCACTTCGTAGCGTTGGCCCGGCACCAGCATGATCTCGCGCACCTCGACCAGGTCGGCGCCCAGGCTTTCGCGCTCCAGGCGCGGATCGAGGAAGGTGGCGTAGGGCGCGCCCTCGAAGGCATCCTTCTGGCGCAGCTTGTACAGGCGCACCGCCAGCGCCAGCGGCTGGCCGCGCGCGTCCACGTTCAGGCGCGTGGCGGCGTGCAGCTTGAGTGGCACATTGCGCGGCGGCTTTTGCGACTCGGGCAGTTCGGCCGGCTTGCGCAAGCCGGCCGCCTCCAGGGCCACGCTGGCCAGCGGCGCCAGCGCGGCGCCGCCGCAGCCGGCGAGCGCCGTTGTCAGCACGATCGCCGGCACGATGACCACGACCGGCAGCTTGAACGGGTTGGGCGTCCCCATCAACGATCTCCTCGCAATTGTCCTAAGGCACCAGGCTTGGATTGAACCCGATCCCCGCCAGTGCACACTGACACCGCGCAAACGCAAGCGACATCCAACACCCCTTGCTTGAACTCGCTTTTCATTGACAGTGCACAACTTCTTGGCAAGCACGATGCGAATAATGGGGGCTTGTTCACCCACTGGAGAGACGAACATGATCCGCAAACGCCTGTTACCCCTGCTGGTCGGGGTCGCCGCCCTGGCCGGGTGCGCCACCGACGGCACGGGCACGACCGCCAAGCGCGCCGCCGTGTCCGAAAACATCTATGCCGAAGCCGATGCCGCCCTCGCGGCCGGGCAGAGCGACAAGGCCGTGAGCCTGCTCAAGGACGCGAGCAGGGCGCATCCGGTCGACAAGAAGCCCTGGGTGCGCATGGCCCAGATCCGCTTCGACGCCACCCAGTACGGCGACGCCATCAGCAGCGCGCAGGAAGCGCTGGCGCGCGACCCCGACGACACGCTGGCCTACAGCATCCTGGCCGTCAGCGGCCTGCGCGTGGCCAGCAAGGCGCTGGCCGACCTGACGCGCAAGAACAATCTGCAGGGTTCGGTGCGCAGCGAAGCGCAAGACCTGGCCAAGCTGCTGCGCACCAGCCTGGGCGAAGAGGTGCTGGTCACGACCCGCCCGGCCGCGCGCCCGGCGTCGAGCCGCAGGACCCCGAGCCAGCCGGCGGTGGCGGCGCCGCCGCGTCCGGCGGCCAGCAGCGGCAGTCCGTTCGACGTGCTGCAATAAATCCATCTTCCCCCACTGGAGTCGACATGGCCAAGAGCGAAAGCGTACAAAAACGCTTGCAGAAGGTGCGCGCGCCGCGCGTGCAGATGACCTATGACGTCGAGATCGGCGACGCGATCGAGAACAAGGAGCTGCCCTTCGTGGTCGGCGTGGTCGGCGACTTCGGCCTGGATCCCAAGGCCGAGAAGAAGCGCCTCAAGGACCGCAAGTTCGTCAATGTCGACGCCGGCAACTTCGACGAGGTGCTGGGCGCCGTCGCGCCCGTGGCCACCTTCAAGGTCGACAACCACCTGTCGCCGGACGGCGGCCAGTTCGGGGTGCAGCTGCAGTTTCGCGAGATGAACGACTTCCGGCCCGAGTCGGTGGTGCGCTAGGTGGCGCCGCTGGCCGGGCTGCTCGATGCGCGCACCAAGCTGGCCGACCTGCGCAACAAGCTGGCCGGGAACGACAAGCTCGAAGACATCCTGACCGAGGTGCTGGGCAACACCGAAAAACTCGACAGCCTGCGCAAATCGGGCAAGGGAGAGTGAGATGGCGGCGGTATTCGAATCCACCCAAGCTGCGGCGGCGGCGCCGGAACTGGACGCTTCGCTGCTCGACCAGATCGTCGAAGAAAGCCGCGTGGCGGCGTCGAGCAGCGAGCACGAACGCGCGCGCGACCTGATCTCGGAACTGGTGACCCAGGTGATGCAGGGGACGATGGTGATCTCGTCCAACCTGTCGGCCACCATCGATGCGCGCCTGGCGGAACTGGACCGCATGATCTCCGATCAGCTCTCGGCGATCATGCATGCGCCCGAATTCCAGAAGCTCGAGCGCAGCTGGACTGGCCTCAACTACCTGGTCAGGAACAGCACCACGAGCGCCAACCTGCAGATCCGCATGCTCAATGCCAGCAAGCGCGAGCTGGTCAAGGACTTCCAGTCGGCGATGGAGTTCGACCAGAGCACGATGTTCAAGAAGATCTACGAGGAAGAATTCGGCACCTTCGGCGGCGCGCCGTACGGCACCCTGATCGGCGACTTCGAGATCTCGCGCCAGCCCGAGGACATCTACTTCCTCGAGCAGATGTCGCATGTGGCCGCGGCCAGCCACGCGCCCTTCATCACCTCGAGCAGTCCCGAATTGTTCGGCGTCGAGAGTTTCGGCGACCTGGGCAAGCCGCGCGACCTGGCCAAGGTGTTCGACACCGTCGAATACGCCAAGTGGAAGGCGTTCAGGGAATCCGAGGATTCGCGCTACGTCGGCCTGTGCCTGCCGCGCTTCCTGGGGCGCCTGCCATACCACCCGGCCGACGGCATGACGACCGAAGGTTTCAACTACGTCGAGGACGTGGACGGCAGCGACCACTCCAAATACCTGTGGTGCAACGCGGCCTATGCCTTCGGCGCGCGCCTGACGCGCGCCTTCGAGGACTATGGCTGGTGCGCCGCGATCCGCGGCGTCGAGGGCGGCGGCCTGGTCGAGAACCTGCCGACCCACACGTTCAAGACCGACGAGGGAGAAGTGGCGCTGAAATGCCCGACCGAGGTCGCGATCACCGACCGCCGCGAGAAGGAGCTGTCCGATCTCGGTTTCATCTCGCTGGTGCATTGCAAGAACACCTCGTATGCGGCCTTCTTCGGCGCCCAGTCGGCCCAGAAGGCGCGCAAGTACAACAACGAGGCGGCCAATGCCAATGCCGTGCTGTCGTCGCAGCTGCAGTACATCTTCGCCGTGTCGCGCATCGCCCACTACATGAAGTCCATGATGCGCGACAAGATCGGCAGCTTCGCCGCCGCCTCCAACGTCGAAGATTACCTGAACCGCTGGCTGACCCAGTACGTCCTGCTCGACGATAACGCGAGCCAGGACCAGAAGGCGCAATTCCCGCTGCGCGAAGCCAGCGTGCAGGTGTCCGAGGTGCCGGGCCGCCCCGGCGTGTATCGCGCCGTGTCGTTCCTGCGGCCGCACTTCCAGCTCGATGAGCTTTCCGTTTCGCTCCGTTTGGTCGCGGAGCTGCCGCAGTCGACCAAAAGCTAGCACTTATTCTTAACTTACTTGGAGTAGAACATGGCAATTGACGTGTACCTGCAGATCGACGGGATCAAGGGCGAATCGATGGACGACAAGCACAAGGACTGGATCGAGTGCACCTCGGTGGCGTGGGGCGTGAGCCAGCCGCGTTCGGCCACCGCATCGACCGGCGGCGGCCACACGGCCGAGCGCTGCGAGCACCAGGAGATCGCGCTGACCAAGCTGGCCGACCTGTCGTCGCCGATCCTGCTACAGACCTGCTCGGCCGGCAAGACGATCCCGAAAGCCAAGCTGGAATTCATGCGCGCCGACGGCCAGGGCGAGCGCATCAAGTATTTCGAGATCGAGCTCGAGAACGTCCTGATCGGCGGCATCAGCCCCAGCGTATCCGAAGGCAGCATCATCCAGGAGCAGGTCGGCCTGAAGTTCTCGAAGATCAAGTGGAAGTACACCCAGCAGAAGGTCACCGGCGGCGCCGGCGGCAACACCTCCGGCGGCTGGGACCTGGCGGCCAATAAGGTTGTCTGAGCGGCGTCGCCGTTCCCGTTCGCGCGGCGGCTGCACGTCTTGCATTGCAGCGCGCCGCGCATCCGACATCCCCGGGAGGCACCATGAAAGGCTTCACGCCGGGCCTGCTCGACCGCCTGATGGTCGACGAGGGCGCGGCCGGCGCCGCGCTGGGCGTCGAGCAGCTCAAGGACAGCGTCGCGCGCGACCTGGAAGCTCTGCTCAATACCCGCATCGCGCTGGACGTCGCCCACCTCGAAGGCTATCCGGCGGCGCGCACCTCGATCCTGCACTACGGCCTGATCGACTTCGCCGGTTTCTGCCTGACCAGCAGCATCGACCGCGCCGCCGTCTGCGCCAGCATCGAAGATGCGATCGCCACCCACGAGCCGCGCTTGCTCGACGCGCGCGCCGTGCTCGAGCCGGAGGCGGGCGACGTCAACCGCCTGCATTTCGCGATCCATGCCCGGCTGGCGGTCGACGGCCTGCTCGAGCCGGTCAACTTCAATGCGGTGCTGCAGCCGTCGTCGCTGCACTACGAAATCAACCGCGCCGCCCGGCCGCCCCGGGGCTGAAGACGCGGCGCCACCACGCCACCATGACAAGGGAGCCACGATGGACATCAACCTCAAGACGCTCATCTCCAAGCTGAACGACACCACCCGCGCCGCCGCCAGCCGCGCCGCCAGCATCTGCATGGGGCTGGGCCAGTACGAGGTCGACGTCGAGCACCTGTTCCTGGGCCTGATCGAACAGCCGGGCAGCGACCTGACCGCGATCGCGCGCCAGTGCGACATCAGCCTGACCGGCCTGGAAGCCGACCTGCGGCGCGAAGTGGGGCGTTTCGCCACCGGCAGCGCGCGCACGCCCGTGTTCTCGCGCCACCTGCCGCTGCTGTTCGAACATGCCTGGCTGATCGCATCATTGGGCTCGGGCCAGCCGAACCGGATCCGCAGCGCCCATCTGCTGCTGGCGTTGCTGACCGAGCCGTCGCTGGCCCAGCTGGCGCAGCGCGCATCGCCGCTGTTCGGACGCTTCCCGCTCGACCGCCTGAAACACGACCTGGAGCGCCTGACGCGCGGCTCGGTCGAGGCGCCCGAGCTCAAGGCCGAGGAAGCGGTCGGCGCCGGACCGGACCCCGCCTCGGAACTGAGCCAGGCCGCCACCCGCGCCACGCCGGCCCTCGACCAGTACACCTCCTGCCTGACCGGGCGCGCGCGCGACGGCAAGGTCGACCCGGTGATCGGCCGCGACATGGAGATCCGCCAGGCGATCGACATCCTGATGCGGCGGCGCCAGAACAACCCGATCCTCACCGGCGAGGCCGGCGTCGGCAAGACCGCCGTGGTCGAGGGCCTGGCGCTGCGCATCGCCCAGGGCGACGTGCCGGACGTGCTGAAGGGCGTCGAGATCCATACGCTCGACATGGGCCTGCTGCAGGCCGGGGCCAGCGTGAAGGGCGAGTTCGAGAACCGCCTCAAGAACGTCATCGACGAAGTCAAGAAGAGCCCACACGCGATCATCCTGTTCATCGACGAGGCCCACACGATGATCGGCGCCGGCGGCACGGCCGGCCAGAACGACGCCGCCAACCTGCTCAAGCCCGCGCTGGCGCGCGGCGAGCTGCGCACGATCGCGGCCACGACCTGGGGCGAGTACAAGAAGTATTTCGAGAAGGACGCCGCGCTGGCGCGCCGCTTCCAGGTGATCAAGGTCGAGGAGCCGGACGAAGACACGGCGGCGGCCATGCTGCGCGCCATGGCGCCGCTGATGGAACAGCACTTCGGCGTGCGCGTCTACGACGACGCCATCACCGAGGCGGTGCGCCTGTCGCACCGCTACATCAGCGGCCGCCAGCTGCCGGACAAGGCGATCAGCGTGCTGGACACCGCCTGCGCCAAGGTGGCGCTGGGTCAAAGCGCCACGCCGGCGCTGCTGGAAGACTGCGTGCGCCGCATCGAACGGCTCGACGCCCGGATCAGCGCCCTGAACCGCGACGGCAGCGCAAAGAGTGACGCAAATTCGAACCATGCCGAGGTGCTGGCGGCGCTGGGCCAGCAGCGCGCCAGCGCCGCGGCCGAGCAGGAGATGCTGCAGCGCAGGTGGGAAGAAGAGCAGGCGCTGGCCGGCCAGATCGGCAAGCTGCGCGCCGAACTGGAAGCCTCCGGCAGCCGCGACGAGAACAGCGGCGCGAAGGATCTGCGCGCGCTGAACGAAGCCCTGCGCGCGCTGCAGGGCGAGGCGCCGCTGGTGCCGGTGCAGGTAGATGGCCATACGGTGGCCGAGATCGTCGCCGCCTGGACCGGCATCCCGCTGGGCCGCATGGTCAAGGACGAGATCCGCACCGTGGTCAACCTGAAATCGATGCTGGACGAGCGCATCCTGGGCCAGGGCCACGCCAGCCATGTGGTGGCCCAGCGCGTGCGCACCGCGCGCGCCAACCTCGATGATCCGAACAAGCCCAAGGGCGTGTTCCTGTTCGTCGGCACCTCGGGCGTGGGCAAGACCGAGACCGCGCTGGCGCTGGCCGACATCCTGTACGGCGGCGAACGCAAGCTCATCACCATCAATATGAGCGAATACCAGGAAGCGCACAGCGTCTCCGGCCTGAAAGGCTCGCCGCCGGGCTACGTCGGCTATGGCGAGGGCGGGGTGCTGACCGAGGCGGTACGGCGCAATCCCTACAGCGTCGTGCTGCTCGACGAGGCCGAGAAGGCGCATCCCGACGTGCTCGAGATGTTCTTCCAGGTGTTCGACAAGGGCGTGATGGACGATGCCGAAGGACGCCAGATCGACTTTCGCAACACGATCATCATCCTGACCTCGAACGCCGGCTCGAGCCAGCTGATGGCGGCTTGCCTGAACAAGGCGGCGAGCGAGCTGCCCACGCCCGAGCAACTGGCCGAACTGCTGCGGCCGGCGTTGATGAAGCACTTCAAGCCGGCCTTCCTGGGCCGCCTGGCGGTGGTGCCGTTCTACCCGATCGGCGACGAGGTGCTGGCCAACATCATCCGTCTCAAGCTGGCGCGCATCGGCGCGCGCGTGCTGGACAACCACAAGGCCAGCTTCGAATACGACGACGCGCTGGTGGAGGCCGTGCTGCGGCGCTGCACCGAAGTCGATTCCGGCGCGCGCAACGTCGACAATGTCTTGAACGGCACCTTGCTGCCGGAGATCGCCGACAACGTGCTGGCGCGCATGGCCGACGGCGGCGGCATCGCCCGCGTGAAAGTCGGCGCCACCAAGGCCGGCAAGTTCAAGTACGCGATCGAACCGAGAGAAGCCTGAGGAGGGCGCCATGCTGGACACCGATGCTTTGCTGGCGCCGATCGCGCCCGACAATCCCTGCGGCGACGACCTGGCTTTCTCGCCCGAGGTCGACGAGATCGCACGCGCGCGCCTGGCCGACGACCCGTCGCTGGAGCAGGGTGCCTGGGTCACGGCGCTCAAGGAAGCCGACTGGAAGCTGGTCGGCAAGCGCTGCGCCGGCTTGCTGCAAACCCGCAGCAAGGACTTGCAACTGGCCGTGTGGCTGGCCGAGGCGAACGCGAAGACCGGCGGCATGCGCGGCCTGGCCGAGGGCCTGGGACTGGTGGCGGCGCTGTGCGAGCGCTACTGGGAAGGCCTGCACCCGCAGGCCGACGAGGATGGCTTCGAGCGCCGCATCGGGGTCCTGGCCTGGCTGGCGGGCCGGATCGCGCCGCTGGTCAAGACCATGCCGCTGGCGGAGAACGGCGTGCTGACCCTGCAGGCATGGGAAGTCGCGCGCGCCAGGGGACCGGAAGCGGTGGCCGAACTGGAGACCGCGCGCGCGCGGATCAAGGGCGATGTCGTGCAGGCGCTGCTGGCCGATTGCGAAGCCTGCCAGGCCGCCTTGCAAGAGCTGGAACGGGTGGTCGACGCCCAGCTCGGCGCCGATGGGCCGGGATTCAGCGTCGGGCGCGCCGCGCTGCGCGACGTGGACGACCTGATCAAGCCGGTGGCGATGGCGGGAGCGGCGCCGACCGAGGCGGCGGCGGCCGGCGGCGCGGGTATGGCGTCGACGGCGGCGCTGCCGGCGCGGGTCGACGGACAGGTGGCGCACCGTGACCAGGCGCTGGCCCAGCTGCGCCAGGTCGCCGAATTTTTCCGCCGCACCGAGCCGCATAGCCCGGTGGCTTACCTGGCCGAGAAAGCCGCGCGCTGGGGCGAGCAGCCGCTGCACGCCTGGCTGCGTTCGGTGATCAAGGATGACGCCTCGCTGGCGCGGCTGGAAGACTTGCTGGGGATCGAACATCCGGCGCCGTGACGCCGGACGTCCATGGGGCCGGTTACTCGGCTTTTTCGGTCCTGGCGGCGCCCGGCGTCACCATCGCGCTGGCGCGCTCGAACTGGGCTTCGACGGTCTGCACCGCCTGGCGGGTGGCCTGGGTCACCTGCTCGTAGCCCTTGAAGGCATTCTCGATCGCGGCCTTGATGATCTCGACCGCGTTTTCCGAGCCCGGCTTGACGTTCTGGGTGACGTCGTAGATCAGCGCCGACAGCGTGTTTTTCGCTTCCGCCACGTGGGCATCGGCGGCGCCGCGGAATTCGTCGTGCATCTCGTCGATGATGGCCTTGAGCTGGGCCGCGTATTCGGTGGCATTGGTGACGCCGGCGGCCGGCTGCATGCGCGCGGCCAGGGTGTCGAACGCCGCTTTCGGATTGCCGGCCTGGGTGGCTTCGGCCATGCTGCGGCCGGCCGCCATCGTGCTGTCGACCGAGGTCTTGGCGGCGTTCAGGTTGAGGGCGACGACCTGCTCGACGCCCTTGACGGTCTTGCCGGCCAGGGCGTTGAAGGTCTGCATCTGCAGGTCGAACAGGGTTTTCGTGGCGTTTGCGAACTGCTCCGGGTTGGTGAACATGGTCGTCTCCTCAGTGGCTGCTCTGTTATGGTATGAGATCGAACGGCGATGTTTGTCAACACGCCGCGCCTTCCACTTTCATTATTTAACAACAATGAGTTTTTCGCAACGCATGTCCCGATAGGGGCCGTTTGATTTTTCCCAGCCTTCGCCCAGCGGGGTCTGGGAACAGGCCAGCTCGCCGGTGAGCTTGCTGCGCCATTGGTAATAAGGCGCCGGTCCGGCCAGGGCGGAGGAGAGGATGAGGACGAGTGCCAGCCCGAGGGCCGCGGGTCGGAGAATCTGCATGGCTCCATGCTCGGACGTTCTCGACCGCAAGTCAAGCGTCGCTTGAGCTTCCCACGGTGGGAAGGTGTATGCTTGCTCGGGAAAAAGGTCGGAAAACAACGGGAGAAATGCCATGCAGTCCACACCCAAGCTGAACATCGGCGACGCCGCGCGCGCGTCCGGCGTGACGGCGAAGATGATTCGCCATTATGAATCGATCGGCCTGGTGAAAGCGCCGCACCGCACCGAGGCCGGTTATCGCCTGTACGGCGAACAGGACGTGCGGGTGCTGCAATTCATCCATCGCGGTCGCGCGCTCGGGTTTTCGCTGGACCAGATCAGGGATTTGCTGGCGCTATGGGAAGATAAACGCCGGGCCAGCGCCGACGTGCGCGCGATGGCGCTGGCGCATATCGCCGAGCTGGATCGCAAGATCGCGGAAATGGCAGCGATGCGCAGGACGCTGGAAAGCCTCGCCGCTTCCTGCCATGGCGACGATCGTTCGGATTGTCCGATCCTGGACGACCTGGCGACGCATTGAAAGCAGGGCGCAAGAAGGGAGAAAAACGCAAAACGCCGTAGTCCTCATGAGAAGGCTACGGCGTTTTGCGGGACGATGCGTCCGAAAAACAAGGTAGATTTTGGTGCCCACGGAGGGACTCGAACCCCCACACCTCGCGGCACATGGACCTGAACCATGCGCGTCTACCAATTCCGCCACGTGGGCACTGATTACTGCAAACACTACGCTTACTTCCGCGTGGACGGAAATCCGTCCACCCTACAACGATCAGGTAGATTTTGGTGCCCACGGAGGGACTCGAACCCCCACACCTCGCGGCACATGGACCTGAACCATGCGCGTCTACCAATTCCGCCACGTGGGCACTGAAACAACCGCACAACCATACAACCAGAAAACGTTGGTGCCCACGGAGGGACTCGAACCCCCACACCTCGCGGCACATGGACCTGAACCATGCGCGTCTACCAATTCCGCCACGTGGGCGTTTTCTGTACAACAAACAACCAGTCAATCTGTTGGTGCCCACGGAGGGACTCGAACCCCCACACCTCGCGGCACATGGACCTGAACCATGCGCGTCTACCAATTCCGCCACGTGGGCACTGCAAACCAACTCTGCTACAATAGCAGGCTTTGTCATTTTCCGCTAGATCAACATTTCCAGATCGTCACGCCAACTACACCGCTTGCCACTGCTGCTTTCTTCGCTTCGTCGTTGCCGCCGTTGCTGAAGAGAGCGAGATTATAGCGGATGATTTTCAATAGTCAAAGACCCACGATGAAGTTCCGATCGGGGCAATGAATAAACTTCGCGCGATGTCCCGCAGCACGCCACGTTAGGCGAATCGGATGGACCTCCGTTACACTACGCCTGTCAAGGTGTCAATCAAGCATGACGCCGCCTATTATTCATGAGCGGCGCAATTACTGGCCAAAAGAAAAAAGAACCGATTTGAAGCAACCTACTCATACCATTCCAAGCCGCGAGGAAATCCTCGCAGTCTTCCGCGAAGCTTCAGGAGCGCTCGATGCGGCCGGCCTGGCGCGTGCCCTCAAGGTCAAGCCCGCCGCCCAGGAAGTCCTGGGCCGCCGCCTGAACGCCATGGAGCGCGACGGCCAGATCCGTTCCGACCGCAGCGGCACCTATATGCTGGCCGACCACTCCGGCTTCATCGCCGGCCGCGTCAGCGCGCATCGCGACGGCTTTGGATTCGTGATCCCGGACGAGCCAGGCCCAGACCTGTTCCTGTCCGACCGCGAGATGCAGAAAGTGCTGCACGGCGACCGCGTGATGGCGCGCGTGACCGGCCAGGACCGCCGCGGCCGCCAGGAAGGCTCGATCGTCGAAGTCGTCGAGCGCGCCAACACCCACATCATCGGCCGCCTCCTGAACGAAGGCGGGGTCTGGATCGTCTCGCCCGAAGACCAGCGCATCAGCCAGGACATCCTGGTCTCTGGTTCGCCGGGCAAGGCGCGCGCCGGGCAGGTGGTCAGCGTCGAGCTGCTCGAGCAGCCGGGCCGCTTCCAGAAGCCGACCGGCCGCATCACTGAAGTGCTCGGCGAACTGGACGACCCGGGCATGGAAATCGAGATCGCGGTGCGCAAGTTCGGCGTGCCGCACGTGTTCTCGGCGCCGGCACTGAAACAGGCCGCGCGCCTGCCGAACGAAGTCGTGAACGCCGACCTGGCGGACCGCGTCGACCTGCGCGACGTGCCGCTGGTGACCATCGACGGCGAGGACGCGCGCGACTTCGACGATGCGGTCTACTGCGAGCCGGTCAAGATCGGCGCTGCCCGCGGCTTCCGCCTGCTGGTCGCGATCGCCGACGTCAGCCACTACGTGAAGCCGAACGACGCGCTCGACGCGGACGCGATCGAGCGCAGCACCTCGGTCTATTTCCCGCGCCGCGTGATCCCGATGCTGCCCGAGAAGCTGTCCAACGGCCTGTGCTCGCTGAACCCGGCGGTCGACCGTTGCACGCTGGTGTGCGACATGGTCGTCACCGAGGACGGCGAAGTCACCGCCTACCAGTTCTACCCGGCCGTGATGCACTCGGCGGCGCGCCTGACCTATAACCAGGTGGCCGACATCCTGGCCAGTACCGACGGCGAGGAAGCGCAGAAGCGTCCGGCCATCGTCCCGCACCTGCTGAACCTGAACCAGGTGTTCCGCGCGCTGCTCAAGGCGCGCCAGGAACGCGGCGCGATCGATTTCGAAACGACCGAAACCTATATCGTCTGCAACGCGCTGGGCAAGATCGAGAAGATCATCCCGCGCACCCGCAACGACGCGCACCGCCTGATCGAGGAGTGCATGCTGGCCGCCAACGTGTGCGCCGCCGACTTCCTGCTGCGCCACAAGCATCCGGGCACCTTCCGCGTGCACGCGGTGCCGACCGAGGAAAAGCTGAACCAGCTGCGCACCTTCCTCAAGCAGGTGGGCCTGAACCTGGGCGGCGGCAGCAAGCCGACCGCGCGCGACTACGCCGCTGTGATGCAGGAAATCCGCGAGCGTCCCGACGCGGCCCTGTTGCAGACCATGCTGCTGCGCTCGATGCAGCAGGCGGTCTACAGCCCCGACAACGTCGGCCACTTCGGCCTGGCCTACGAGGCCTATGCCCACTTCACCAGCCCGATCCGCCGCTATCCCGACCTGCTGACCCATCGCGCGATCAAGGCGATCCTGCTGGGCAAGCGCTACGAGCCGAAGGGCATCGAGCTGGGCAAGCTGAACACGACCCAGTCGAACGCCGCGCGCAAGCAGGCCGCCAAGGACAAGGCCGAAGGAAAGCCGCAGAAGAGCGAGAAGGACCTGACCGTCTGGGACGCGCTCGGCGTGCACTGCTCGGCCAACGAGCGCCGCGCCGACGAAGCCTCGCGCGACGTCGAGAACTGGCTCAAGTGCTTCTTCATGCAAGACAAGATCGGCGAAGAGTTCACCGGCACCGTGGCCGGCGTGACCACCTTCGGCATCTTCGTGCAGCTCGACGAGCTGTTCGTCGAGGGCCTGGTGCACATCACCGAGCTGGGCGCCGACTACTTCCAGTACGACGAGGCGCGCCATGAACTGCGCGGCGAGCGCACCGGCCAGCGTTACCAATTGACCGACCGCGTGACCGTCAAGGTGGCCCGCGTCGACCTGGAGTCGCGCAAGATCGACCTGACCCTGGCGGCGCCGGGCGCCCAGGCCCAGGCCGAGCGGGCGCCGCAGGCGAAGGCGCCATCCGCGCCGGCGGCCCTGCCGTCGCCGCTCGAGCGCGCGCTGCAGGCCGCGCACGAGGCCACCGAAACGAAGCCGCCGAAGTCGCGCAAGGCGCGCGCCAAGGCCGTGGCCGAGGGCCTCTTGAGCGCGGCGGCGCCCGCTGCGGCTCCAGTCCCCGCTCCGGCTCCGGCGATCGAGGACGAGGCCGAGGAAGACGTGGTCTTCGTGCCGCCGCCACGCAAGCCGCGCGCGGCCAAGACCGCCGCCACCGGCGTCGCCAAGGTCCCGGCCAAGGCGGCGAAGAAGGCAGTGGCCGCGGCCCCTGTCGCCGAGGCCCCGGCGCAGGCGCCAGTGAAGGCGCCAGCGAAGGCGCCAGCCAAGCCGGCGGCGAAGAAGGCCGCAGCGAAACCGGTAGCGAAAACCGCCGCCAGGAGCACGACAAAAGAAGCCGCACCCAAGGCGGCCAAGACCGCATCCAAAACCAGCAAGACGAAGTAAGAGAAAGTAAGAGAAGAAGTAAAGAATGAAAAATAAAATGATTTTCGGCTTCCACGCCGTGACCTCGCGCCTGCGTCACGAGGCCCAGTCGGTGGAAGAGATCTTCGTCGACGCCGAGCGCAACGACGGCCGCATGAAGGACCTGATCGCCAATGCGAAGGCGGCCGGCGTGCGTGTGATGCCGGTCGACGCCTCGCGCCTCGACAAGATCACCGGCACCCGCCGCCACCAGGGCGTGATTGCCTTCGCCAGCCAGCTGGCGCTGGCGCGCAACCTGGACGAGCTGCTCGACGCCATCGAGGGTCCGCCGCTGCTCCTGATCCTGGACGGCATCACCGATCCGCACAACCTGGGCGCCTGCCTGCGCGTGGCCGACGGCGTCGGCGCGCACGCGGTGATCGTGCCGAAGGACCGCGCGGTCGGCCTGAACGCCACCGCCGCCAAGGTCGCCAGCGGCGCGGCCGAGACCGTGCCCTACATCACCGTCACCAACCTGGCGCGCACCATGCGCGAGCTGAAGGAGCGCGACATCCTCCTGATCGGCACCTCGGACGACGCCGAACGCGGCCTGTACGAAGCCGATTTCACCGGCCCGGCCGCCCTGGTCATGGGTTCGGAAGGCGAGGGCATGCGCCGCCTGACGCGCGAGACCTGCGACGTGCTGGTCAATATCCCGATGTTCGGCTCGGTCGAGAGCCTGAACGTGTCGGTCGCCTCGGGCGTCTGCCTGTACGAGGCGCGCCGCCAGCGCATCGCGCGCGAAGGCTGATGTTCTCGCCCGAGTAGTATGGCTGCAACGGCCTGGCATCGCGTCCAGGCCGCTTCCCTTCGCAGCAACATCCCCACGAGCATTCCATTCCCGGATCGGCTACCATGAAAGCCGTTCCATCCTGAGCGTCACCATGTTTTTCTCACGACTGCGCGAAGACATTCGCAACATCATCGAGCGCGATCCCGCCGCCCGCAACGGCTGGGAAGTGCTGACCTGCTATCCGGGCCTGCACGCCATCGTCGCCCACCGCTGGGCCCACGCCTGCTGGCGCATGGGCCTGAAATGGCTCGGCCGCTTCATCGCGCACCTGGCCCGCATCGTCACCGGCATCGAGATCCACCCCGGCGCCGCGATCGGCCGCCGGGTCTTCATCGACCACGGCTTCGGCGTGGTGATCGGCGAGACCGCCGTGATCGGCGACGACTGCACCATCTACCAGGGCGTCACGCTGGGCGGCACCACGCTGGTGGCCGGCACCAAGCGCCATCCGACGCTCGAGCGCGGCGTGATCGTCGGCGCCGGCGCCCAGGTGCTGGGCGCCTTCACGGTCGGCGAATACGCCAAGATCGGCTCCAACGCGGTGGTGGTCAAGCCGGTGCCGGCCGGCGCCACAGCGGTCGGCAATCCGGCCCACCTGATCCAGAAACAAGACCAGTCGCGCAGCGCGCGCATGTTCGCCGCCTATGGCGTTACGCCCAACGGCGACGACCCGCTGTCGAAAGCCCTGCGCGGCCTGATCGACCATGCCGCGCGCCAGGACGAGCAGATCGAGCGCCTCACCGAGACGGTGCGCGCGGCCGGCCTGTGCTGCCCGCGCGTGCAGGAGGGTGATAAACTCGACTCGGAACAACTGAACCGGTTGGTCGATTAAGTAGATTAAGTAGATGAAGGAATCGCATGACGAACGAAGCGACTGGCGGCGCCGACGCCGCAGCCGTGCTTGACCCGGTAGAGCTGCGCGTGCTGGCCGTGCTGGCCGAAAAAGAAGCGCTGACCCCCGATAACTATCCGATGTCGCTGAACGCGATCGTGAACGGTTGCAACCAGCTGTCGAGCCGCGATCCGGTGATGCAGCTGTCGGACGACATCGTGCTCGACACCCTGCAGCGCCTCACCGAACGCAAGCTGGTGGGTGCCATCTCGCAGGCCGGCGCCCGCGTGGTGAAGTACGAGCACCGGATGCGCATCAAGTGGACGCTGGAGCAGGACAAGCTGGCCGTGCTCACGGTCCTGATGCTGCGCGGCCTGCAGACCGCCGGCGAAATCCGCACCCGCAGCGGGCGCCTGCACGAGTTCAAGAGCGTGCAGGATGTCGAGACGGCGCTGCAGTTCCTGATCGACAAATACCCGCCGCTGGTGGTCAAGCTCGACCGCGCGCCGGGCACCAAGGAATCGCGCTACGGCCACCTGCTGGGCGGCGAGATCACCATCGTCGCCGGCAGCGAGCAGACGTCCAGCAGCGCGAGCGGCCTGACCCAGGGCGGCCGCATCGCCCAGCTCGAAGAAGAAGTGGCGTCGCTGCGCGGCCAGATGGGTGAGCTCAAGGCCCAGTTCGAGGCGTTTCGCCAGCAGTTCCAGTAGGCGTTTCTTATTCCAGTTCGACCAGCGCCTCGTCGCTCCACGACATGTCATGGAGCGGCGCCATGAAGCTGCGCCGGCGGGATTCGAGCAACGCGCTGCGGTTTCCCTCGTGCAGTATGGCGCGCACGAGCCGTTCCCGCACGTGGAAGGCATAGCCTGCCTTCCCCTTGTCGAGAAAGGTGCACCAGTCGCGGGTGCGCAGCAGACCGTTGATGGTCAGCGTCCACATCAGGCCGATCTCGTTCTTCGAGATCGCCACCCACACCTTGCACTCGAGCCGCAGGTCGCCCAGCCGGCGCACGTTTTCCGGCAGGCCCGGGGTGCGCACATGCGGCTGGATGCGATAGCGGCTGCTCTTCTGGTTCAGCACCAGCTCACTGTTCGCGGCCTTCGCTTCTTCGCTGCGCGGCACCACGTACTCGCCGCGCGCATCCGGCGCGATCGGCAAGACGAAACCGCCATCGCCCTCGAGCCGCACACGGACGGTGGCGTCGGACGCGGGATCGCGCGGTGGCTGGACCCGAAAGCGCAGGGCGTCGACGCCAGGCGCGAGGTGATGGTGATGGTCGAAGGCGTCGAGTCCGGCCAGGATCGACGTGTAGCGCCGGACTTCCGGATCGCGCACCGCATTGACGTTGATCGTATCCGGATTGTCCGGCGCGCTGCGATCGGCAGCGCTGGCCAGGCTGGCGCCGAACAGCGCGCCAGCCAGCAGCGCAGGCAGGACGCGCATCGCGCTCAGCCTTCGTCGCGCCAGCGGCGCAGGCGGATCGCCCCGTAGATCATCGCGCAGCCGGCGACGGCGGCGATCCACACCGCGGGCGAGGCCAGCGTGCCGTAGGACAGGCCGAGCAGCATCGGCGCGTCGAAGCCGGCATTCTGTTCGGCCAGCGCCCTGCCATTGACCTCGCCGAACCAGATGCCCGGCATCAGGCCGCCGAGGATGCGCGCCACCACTTCTTCGCCGAACCACTTGACGTTCAGGCTCAGCCCCGAGAAGCGGCCGACCAGGAAGTCGAACCAGGCCAGCAGGGCCAGCGCCACCAGGGGCACGCCCACCGCCCACAGGAACACCTTCGAGCGGGCCCAGCTCGACACCAGCAGCAGCCAGCCGACCGTCGGCAGCGCCCACAGGATGTACAGCGGCACGAAGGCCAGCAGGTAGAGCGGGGACAGGTAGAAGTTCGCGTTGGCCAGCACCGGGGCGATCAGGTTGACGCCCTTGACCGCGCTGGCCAGCAGGCCAAGCACCAGCAGCACGAGGGACGTGGCGATGCCGATCGCCACCGTCAGCAACGGCGCCACCACCAGCGCGACCGCGGCCTTCGAGAGCACGGTCTGCCCGTCCGACATCGGCAGCGACTTCCAGAACAGGATGCTGCGGTCGCGCCGTTCGTCGTGCAGGGCGGCCAGGCAGTAGAAGAACACCACCACCGGCAGCACCAGGAACAGCGGCGCCGTGATCGCCAGGTAGCTCGAGGCCGCCATCGCCGCCGCCTTGGCGACCATCTCCGGCGGGACGCCCTCGATCGTGATCATCTGCTGTCCATTGTGCTGGATATGGAAGGCGGAGGAGGACAACGCGTACAGGAAGCCGCCGCCGAGCAGCAGCACCAGGGCCGCCGCCACCGCCAGCGGCGCATAGACGAACGCGCCCTTGTGTTCCCACAGTTCGCGCCGGATCAGCCATTTCATCGTGCTCATGTGCGTGTTCATGCGTAGCTTCCTTTCATGGTGGCGACGAACAGGTCGGCCACGCTCGGGTGGCGCACTTCGCCGAGGGCTTCGAGCTGGCTGCGCGACAGGCCGCCCGCGCGCTCGGTATCGAACAGCATCACCGACTTGCCGAACATGGCGCGCTGGTCGAGCGGCTGCAGGGCGCGCGCCGCGGCGGCCTTTTCGTTCGGCACCATCACCTCGACGTAGCGCCGGCCGATCTCTTCCATCGAGGCCGCCAGCGCGATCTTGCCGTCGCGGATGAACAGCAGGTCGGTCAGGATGTGCTCGACTTCTTCCACCTGGTGGGTGGTGATGACGATGGTTTTTTGTTCGTCAAAGTAGTCTTCGAGCAGGTGCTGGTAGAACTGCTTGCGATACAGGATGTCGAGTCCGAGCGTCGGCTCGTCCAGCACCAGCAGCCGGGCGTCGATCGCCATCACCAGCGCCAGGTGCAACTGCACGACCATGCCCTTCGACATTTCCTTGACCTTCATGCCTGGCCTCAGCCTGGTGTTGGCGATGTAGCGTTCGGCCTTGCTGCGGTCGAAGCGCGGATGCACGCCCTCCACGAAGTCCACCGCGTCCTTGACCCGCAGCCAGCGCGGCAGGATGGCGACGTCGGCGATGAAGCACACGTCCTTCATCAGGTCGTCGCGCCGGGTGCGCGGATCGAGGCCCAGCACGGACAGCTCGCCCTCGAACGGGATCAGGCCCAGGGCCGCCTTGAGCGTGGTGGTCTTGCCCGAACCATTGGGGCCGATCAGGCCGACGATGCGCCCGGCCGGAATCTCGAAGTCGATGCCGTCGACCGCCACCTGCTTGCCGTAGCGCTTGGTCAAGCCGCGTGCGGACAGGACGGCGCCGGAGGCCGGGCTCGCAGACGTGTCATGGACCGCGTCTTGAACGGTGTTCATGCCGCACCTCCCTGTGGATTGCCGCTGTCGCGCAGCAGCTGTTCGACATCCAGCCCCAGGCGGCGGATGCGCTCGACCATGGCCGGCCACTCTTCGCGGACGAAACGTTCGCGTTCGCTTGCCAGCAGTTTTTCGCTTGCTCCCTCGGTGACGTACATGCCTATTCCCCTTCGTTTTTCCACCAGGCGCTCGTCGACGAGTTCCTGGTATGCCTTCGACACTGTTATCGGGTTCAGTTGGTACTCGGCGGCGATCGATCGCACCGAGGGCAGGGCGTCGCCGGCTTTCAACACGCCGTCGAGCATCATGCCGACCACCCGCTCCTTGAGCTGGCGGTAGATCGGGGTGCTATCGTTCCAGTCGGCGCTCATCGGTGGCCTCCCTCACGGCGCCTTGCAGTGTAATGCTCATGCATGCCTCCTTGGTGATGTATTGCGGTGGTGTTGTAGTGAACTATAACACCATAGGCGTAAATGTAAAGATGCAGACGTCGGGTTTCATCCCGACATCGCCGTTCCTACTGCGTCAGTTCGGTAAAGTCGTGGCGCACGATACTGCCGTCGGCGTGCAGCGCGAACCAGCCGCCGCGCATCGGCTCGGCGTCGAGTTCCCAATCGGGCAGCACGTAGCGCAGCTTCTTTCCATGCTCGTGCACGGCGGGGCGGTGGGTATGGCCATGGATGATGACGTCGGCCCCGGTCTCGAGGAACACGGCGTCGATCGCATCGGGCGTGACGTCCACGGTCTCGTACGCTTTCCCGGTGTGGGCGTCGCGCGAACCCTGGCGCAGGCCGGCGATGATCGCCTTGCGCTGGGCCAGCGGCATGCCGAGGAAGTTGGCTTGCCAGGCGGGTTGGCGCACCTGGGCGCGAAACGCCATGTATTGCGTGTCGAGCGTGCACTGGGCATCGCCGTGCAGCAGGGCCACGCGGCGCGCGCCGGCCTCGATCACGTGCGGGTCTGCCAGCTGCTGCAGGCCGGCGGCCTGGGCGAAGGCGTCGCCGACCAGGAAATCGCGGTTGCCGGCCATCCAGTAGACGGCGGTGCCGGCGTCGGCCACCGTGCGGATCGCGGCGACCACCTGCGCGTTGAACGGGTCGGCGAGGTCGTCGTCGCCGGCCCAGTATTCGAAGATGTCGCCGAGCAGGTAGAGCCGCTCGGCCTGCACCGCGCGCTCCTTCATGAAGGCCAGGAAGGCCTCCAGCGTGCGCGGGTGCGAGACCTGCAGGTGCAGGTCGGAGATGAACAGCGCGAACGGGCGCCCAGTACACGTCATCGGATTGACCGGTGCCAGTGCGCGCCGCGCATTACAGCACTTCGATCTTTTCGATGATGACCGCGTCGACCGGCACGTCCGAGTGCATGCCGCTGCGGGTGGTCTTGACGCCGTTGATCGCGTCGACCACGTCCTGGCCTTCGGTCACCTTGCCGAACACGGCGTAGCCCCAGCCGTCCTGGCCCGGGTAGTCGAGGAAGGCGTTGTTCTTGGTGTTGATGAAGAACTGGGCCGATGCCGAGTGCGGCGCCGAGGTGCGGGCCATGGCCAGCGTGTACTTGTCGTTCTTCAGGCCGTTCTTGGCTTCGTTCTCGACGGTCGCTTCGGTGGCTTTTTGCTTCATGCCTGGCTCGAAGCCGCCGCCCTGGATCATGAAGTCCTTGATCACGCGGTGGAAGATGGTGTTGGTGAAGTGGCCCTTGCCCACGTAGTCGAGGAAGTTGGCAACGGTCTTCGGTGCTTTTTCGGCGTCCAGCTCGGCGGTGATATTGCCCTGGTTGGTGGTGATGAGAATGGTCGTCATGGCTTGTCCTGTTCTATGGGTTGTTGTTTGCCCGGTATTGCAACTGCGGCAAAACCGTTATTTTACTAGCTTGTCGCCCTTCAGCAGGGTGACGTTCGTAATCTTGATCGGCACCACTGGCACGTTCTGCATGCCGCGCACGTCGTCGACGACCACGCCCTTGATCTTGTCGACCACCTCCTGGCCCTTCACGACCTTGCCGAACACGGTATAGCCCGAGCCCTTGACGAAGGGATGGTCGATGCCGGAATTGTCGGCCACGTTGATGAACCATTGCGAGGTCGCGCTGTCGGGGTTGTCCTCGCGCGCCATGGCGATGGTATAGGGCTGGTTCGACAGGCCGTTATCCGACTCGTTCTTCACCGGCTTGAGGGTTTTGCGGCCCTCGAATTTCTCGTTCATGCCGCCGGCCTGGATCATGAAGCCGTCGATCACGCGGTGGAAGATCGTGCCCTTGTAAAAACCCGACTTGGCGTAGGCGGCGAAGTTGGCGACGGTTTTGGGGGCTTTTTCCTGGTCGAGCTGGACGACGATCTCGCCCATGGTGGTCTTGATCGCATACTGCGGGCCGACCATGGCCGGGGCCGAGCTGGCCTCGGGCGCTGCCGCCGGATCAAAGGCTTCCTGGGCCGGCGCGGCGCCTGCGAACAGCAGGCCGCAGGCGAGCAGGGCGGTGGCGCCCGTCATGCGGGCGAGCAGGGATCGGCGGGTGATCGATGACGACATCTGGCTTCCTCTGATGGACCTCGCGCAAGGCGCTGTCAAGGGTTTTCCCGAAAAATAAAGCTGGACCGTAGGCGGCCAGCCGGGATTTTATCAATGCTATACTTTACGAAAGGCGTTCGTAGTCAAGCGCCCCATTCTATCAAATAAGAACAACACCGAGGAGCCAGGCGAACCCGACGCCGCACCCGCCCGATGCGCGCCCACTGCTGCGCCGGGTGGCTATTGCGGCTTGCGCTGCGCCCGGCGCTCCTCTTCCGAAACGGAACTCAATGAGCCAACTCAAGATTTACAACACGCTCGCGCGTGACAAGCAGGTATTCGTTCCCAAGGTCGCAGGCAAGGTCGGCATGTATGTATGCGGCATGACCGTCTACGATTACTGCCATGTCGGCCACGCGCGAATGATGATGGCTTTCGATGTCGTGTACCGCTGGCTGATGGCATCCGGCTACGAAGTCAACTACGTGCGCAACATCACCGATATCGACGACAAGATCATCCGGCGCGCGGTCGAGAATGGCGAGACCATCGGCGCGCTGACCAAGCGCTTCGAGAAATACATGGACGAAGACACGGACGCGCTCGGCATCCTGCCCCCGACCGTGGTGCCGCGCGCCACCGAATACGTGCCGCACATGCTGTCGATCATCGAGAAGCTCGAGCAAAAAGGGCTGGCCTATCAAACCGAGGATGGCGACGTCAACTACGCCGTGCGCGGTTTCGACGGCTACGGCAAGCTGTCCGGCAAGTCGCTGGACGACCTGCGCGCCGGCGAGCGCGTCGACGTCAAGACGGCCAAGCGCGATCCGCTCGACTTCGTGCTGTGGAAGGCCGCCAAGGAATCCGAACCGCTCGAGGCCAAATGGGATTCGCAGTGGGGCCGCGGCCGTCCGGGCTGGCACATCGAGTGCTCGGCCATGTCGTGCGCCACGCTCGGCGAGCACTTCGACATCCACGGCGGCGGCGCCGACCTGCAGTTCCCGCACCACGAGAACGAGATCGCGCAATCCGAAGGCGCCTTCGGCGGCCCGATGGTCAACTACTGGATCCACAACGGCTTCGTGCGCGTGGATAACGAAAAGATGTCCAAGTCGCTGGGCAACTTCTTCACCATCCGTGAAGTCCTCGCGAAGTACGACGCCGAAGTGGTGCGCTTCTTCATCCTGCGCGCCCACTATCGCAGCCCGCTGAATTACTCGGACGTGCACATCGACGACGCCAGGGGCGCGCTGACGCGCCTGTACACCGCGCTCGCCGACGTCGACCTGGGCGATGGCGAACTGGCCGTCGACTGGGACGAAGCGCACGCGAAGCGCTTCCGCGACGCGATGGACGACGATTTCAACACCCCGCTGGCGGTGGCCGAACTGTTCGACCTGGCGAGCGAAGTCAATCGCGGCAAGTCGGTCGAGACTGCACGCCAGTTGAAGGCGCTGGCCGCCGTGCTGGGCCTGCTCGAGCGCGCGCCGCAAGCCTTCCTGCAGGCGGGCACGCCGGGCAGTGGCGGGCTCGATGAAGCGGCGATCCTCGATGCGATCGCGCGCCGCGCGGCCGCCAAGGCCGCACGCGACTTCGCCCAGGCCGACGCGATCCGCAAGGAACTCACGGCAGCCGGCATCGTCCTGGAAGACAAGGCCGACGGAACGACCTGGCGCCGCGCATAATGGCAGCCAACAAGGACAAGGCCGGCGGCGCCGCCGCAGGCGCCAGCGTGGAGTCGCCTGCGCTGCCGGCGCAGGATGCGCTGGCGGTGCCGATCTATTGGGCCGAGGCCAAGCGCGAACTGATGCAGCGCGACCGCATCATGAACAAGCTGATCCCCCAGTTCGGCGACCTGCACCTGCGCGGCCAGCCCGACCCGTTCATCACGCTGGCGCGGTCGATCGTCGGCCAGCAGGTGACGCCGAAAGCGGCCGACCTGGCCTGGGGCAAATTGCTTGCCGTCTGCCCGAAACTGGCGCCGAGCCAGGTGCTCAAGCTGGGGGCGGCGCAGCTGTCGGGCTGCGGCCTGTCCAAGCGCAAGACCGAATACATCCTCGACCTGGCCGACCATTTCAAGGCCAAGCGGGTACATGCCGACCTGTGGTCGGAAATGGATGACGAAGCCGTCATCGCCGAGCTGGTCCAGATCCGCGGCATCACGCGCTGGACAGCCGAGATGTTTTTGATATTTAATCTGCTGCGGCCGAACGTCCTGCCACTGGACGACCCCGGCCTGATCCAGGGCATCAGCCAAAACTATTTCTCGGGCGAGCCGGTCTCGCGCAGCGATGCGCGCGAGGTCTCCGCCAACTGGGAACCCTGGCGCACGGTTGCTACATGGTATTTGTGGCGCAGCCTGGACCCGGTTGCATCCACCGTATCGCCCGCCAACTGAGCAATTCAGGCGTTCGATATGCTGTCGGCTTACGGTAGAATAGCGCCCTGATCCGCCGCGCATAACGGAGCGCGGCCAAGACATTACCCCGGAGGTACAATGACTAAAACAACTTTCCTCAATTTTGAGCAGCCGATTGCCGAGCTCGATTCCAAGATTGAAGAGCTGCGTTTCGTACAAGACGATTCCGCTGTCGACATCTCCGAAGAGATCGATCGCCTGGACAAGAAGAGCCAGCAGCTCACCAAGGACATCTATGCCAAGCTGACTCCGTGGCAAGTGTCGCAGATCGCGCGCCACCCGCAGCGTCCTTACACGATGGACTACGTGAACGCGATCTTCACCGATTTCCATGAGCTGCATGGCGACCGCACCTTCGCCGACGACCAGTCGATCATCGGCGGCCTGGCCCGCTTCAACGGCCAGCCATGCATGGTGATCGGCCACCAGAAGGGCCGCGACACCAAAGAGCGCGCGATGCGCAACTTCGGCATGCCGAAGCCCGAAGGCTACCGCAAGGCGATGCGCCTGATGAAGCTGGCGGAAAAATTCGGCCTGCCGATCTTCACGTTTGTCGACACGCCCGGCGCATTCCCCGGCATCGACGCCGAGGAGCGCGGCCAGTCCGAAGCGATCGGTCACAACCTGTACGTCATGGCCGAACTGAAGGTGCCGTTGATCGCCACCATCATCGGCGAAGGCGGTTCGGGCGGCGCGCTGGCGATCGCCGTCGGCGATGCGGTGCTGATGCTGCAATACTCCACCTACTCGGTGATCTCGCCGGAAGGCTGCGCCTCGATCCTGTGGAAGACCTCGGAACGCGCGGCCGACGCCGCCGAAGCCCTGGGCCTGACCGCGCACCGCCTGAAGGCGATGGGCCTGGTCGACAAGATCGTCACCGAACCGCTCGGCGGCGCCCACCGCGATCCGGCGCAGATGGCGCAAATGCTCAAGCGCGCGCTGGCCGATTCGCTGCGCCAGTTCCAGGGCATGAAAACCAAGGACTTGCTGGAAGCCCGTCACGCGAAGCTGATGAGCTATGGCAAGTTCAAGGAAACGCTGCCGCGCGAGGAGTAATCCTCTGAGCCGTTCCAACAGCGGGGCCAACCCGGCCGGGCTGGTCCCGGCATCGTTCGCGCAAGCCATGTCCGGCTTGCGCGCCAAATACTCCCCCCAATCCATCGCAGTTGCGTGTAGCGGCGGCCTCGATTCGATGGTCTTGCTGCGGCTGGCGCACGACTGGTGCGCGCAGCATGGCGTGCGGCTGCATGCCTTCCACGTTCATCACGGACTGAGCCCGCATGCCGACGACTGGCGCGCGCATTGCGAGCGCAGTGCGGCGGCGCTCGGCATCGGTTTCGACCAGCGCCGGGTGACGATCGGGCATGACGGTTCCGGCGTCGAGGCCGCGGCGCGCAAGCTGCGCTACGCCGCGCTGGGCGAGATGTGCCGCGCGCATGGCGCCAATCTGCTCCTGACCGCCCACCATCTCGACGACCAGGCCGAGACCGTGCTGCTGCAATTGCTGCGCGGTTCGGGGCCGGCCGGCCTGTCGGGCATGGATGCCGACAATCTCGCGCCAGGATTGCTGGGTGTCGCCGGCCTGCCGATGGCGCGGCCCTTGCTGTCGCAGCCGCGCGCCGCCCTGGAAGCGTATGCGGCCGAGCATGGATTGCAGTGGGTCGAGGACGAGTCGAACCAGGACCCGCGCTATACGCGCAACGCGCTGCGCCACCAGGTGATGCCGGCGCTGGCGGCGAACTTCCCCGGCTTCCAGGCGCGACTGGCGCGCGGCGCGGCCCACGTGGCCTCGGCCCAGCGCCTGCTCGACGAGCTGGCGGCCCAGGACCTGGCGGCCTGCCAGGATGGCGACGCCATCGACCTGGCCTGTCTTGGCAGCTTGAGCGCCGACCGCATCGACAACTTCATGCGCCACCTGTTCATGGTGCGCGGCCTGGCGATGCCGTCGACCGCCTGGCTGAACGAGATGGTGGCGCAGCTGTTCTCGGCGCGCGAGGATGCGCAATTGAAGGTCACGCATCCGGGCTGCCATATCCGCCGCCACCGCGGCAAGCTGTATCTCACGCCGCACTTGCCGGACTTGGCCGGCATGCGCGATCCCGACGATATCGGCGTGCTCGACAGGGAAGGGCAAGCGTTCCGCTGGCAGGGTGAGGCGTCGATCGCCTTCCCGGACTACGGCGGCGTGCTGCACTTCGAGACGGCGCAGCAGGGCTTCGATGCGGCCTGGCTGCGCGCGCAAACCCTGACCATCGATTTCCGCAAGGGCGGCGAGCGCCTGAAACCCGCGGCCAACCGGCCGTCGCGCAGCCTGAAGGCGCATTACCAGGCGCTGGGCGTGCCGGCGTGGGAACGCGAGCGGCTGCCGACGGTCAGCCGCGACCTCGACCTGCTGTTCGCCGCGGGCATCGGCATGGATTGCCGGCACTGGTCGGCGGTCGGGCAGGAGCTGATCGCGCTGCGCTGGGAAGTGAACTGAAGCTAGATTGTATAAGCAAGTGTATTCCGAAAACGCATTAGGTTATTTTCTTTCCATATAGCTTTTTCGATCTCCAAGCCTTGTGATGCCGCGTTGCAGCATGCTACATTAATAGTCTTCTTTTCTCTTTACACAAGCTGGAACCCTTCCTGATATGGCTTTAATTGTCCACAAATATGGCGGGACGTCGATGGGCTCGACGGACCGTATCAAGAATGTCGCGGCCCGGGTGGCCAAGTGGCATGACGCAGGTCACCAAATCGTCGTTGTGCCGTCCGCGATGTCGGGCGAGACCAACCGCCTGATTGGTCTGGCCAAGGAAATCATGCCGCAACCCGACCCGCGCGAACTGGACATGATCGCCTCGACCGGCGAGCAGGTGTCGGTTGGCCTCCTGGCCATGGCACTGCTGGCCATCGGCAAGGATGCGGTGTCGTACACCGGCTGGCAGGCGGGCATCCGCACCGACTCCTCGTTCACCAAGGCGCGCATCCAGTCGATCGACGACAGCCGCGTGCTGCGCGACGTCGCGGCCGGCAAGATCGTCATCATCACCGGCTTCCAGGGCGTGGATGAAGAAGGCAATATCTCGACCCTGGGTCGCGGCGGCTCGGATACCTCGGCAGTGGCGATTGCGGCCGCGCTGAAGGCCGAGGAATGCCTGATCTACACTGACGTCGACGGCGTCTACACGACCGATCCACGCGTGGTGGACGAGGCGCGCCGCCTGTCGAAGATCACGTTCGAGGAAATGCTCGAACTGGCCTCGCTGGGCTCGAAGGTGCTGCAGACTCGCTCGGTCGAGTTCGCCGGTAACTACCAGGTGCCGACGCGCGTGCTGTCGTCGCTGACCGATCCCCTGATGCCGCTGGAAGAAGAAGCCCAGTCCGGCACCCTGATTTCGTTTGAGGAAGAAAGCAATATGGAACAAGCCGTCATCTCCGGCATCGCGTTCAATCGCGACGAAGCAAAGATCACCGTCCTGGGCGTGCCGGACAAGCCGGGCGTGGCCTACCACATCCTGGGCCCGATCGCCGACGCGAACATCGAAGTCGACATGATCATCCAGAACCAGTCGGTGGACGGCAAGACCGATTTCACCTTCACCGTGCCGCGCAATGACTACGTGCGCGCGATGGGCGTTCTGGAGAGCCAGCAGCAGGCGCTGGGCGCCACCAAGGTGCTGGGCGACGCCAAGGTGTCGAAGGTGTCGGCGGTGGGCGTGGGCATGCGCAGCCACGTCGGCGTGGCGTCGCAGATGTTCCGCACCTTGTCGGAAGAGGGCATCAACATCCAGATGATCTCGACCTCCGAAATCAAGATTTCGGTGCTGATCGACGAGAAGTATATGGAGCTCGCAGTGCGCGCGCTGCACAAGGCATTTGGCCTGGAGCAAGGTTAACAAATTTCAAAATTTTTGGGCGTGCGTCCTTGACGCAATGAGGTCCAGCCCTTAAGATGCCTGCACTCAGCGCTGACGTGCAAACGCCGGTTCTGATGGGAGACGTGGCCGAGTGGCCGAAGGCACTTCCCTGCTAAGGAAGCATACGGCTTATACCCGTATCGTGGGTTCGAATCCCACCGTCTCCGCCAAGTTTCAAAGAGAGAAGCCACCGCAAGGTGGCTTTTTTCATTGTTGGGTCCGTCGGGCGAATATCTGCCCAAAGCCACCGGTGTGCTGGCCCAGCAATCTACAGAAAAATCCGCGCATACCCCCGTGCCGACAGCGCCGCCACATCGGCCAGCAGCGCCGGAAGAAACTTCCCGCTCGCATAGGCGATATACCGCGGCTCCCACACCGGATGGAATTTCTCCTTGTACGCGCGCAGCCCCTGGAATTTGTAGAACGACTCCCCATGCCGGTACACGAAGCCGGCCAGCCGGTTCCACATGGGCGTGGCCCGCGACGGGCGCACGCCGGACAGCGGCGCCATGCCGAGATTGAACCAGCGGTAGCCGTGCTCCTGGCCCCACAGGAAGACATGGGTGAGCAAGCCATCCATCAGGCCGCGCGGCGCCGCGTGCATGAAGCGCATCAGGTCGATCGACAGTTCCTCGCCGGTGGGCCCGCACAACAGGTTGGCGAAGGCCACGATGCGGCCTTCGCGTTCGAGCACCGCGACCGGTTGCCGCTTCAGGTAATCATCGGCAAAGAAACCCAACGAGAATCCCTTTTCGCCGCCCGCCTTGCCGGCCAGCCAGTCATCCGACACTGAGCGTAGTTGGGGCAGGATCGCCGGCACGGATTCCGGCGCCACGATCCGGAAATCCACGTGCTCGCGCTTCAGGCGCTGCATGGCCGCCCGCAATTCCTTGAAGCGGCCTCCCGCCAGCGACAACCCCTCGAGGCGGATGCGCGCTTCCTCGCCGAACTTGGCGAACGCCAGCCCCAGGTCGGCGTAGCAGTGCAGCTGCTCCGGATGCACCTGGTAGAACACCGGGGTGGCGCCGGCATCATCCGCGCGCTCGACGAAGTCGCGTGTCAAGGACGCGGCGGCGGACGGCGGGCCGACCGGATCGCCCAGCGCCACCCAGGTGCGGCCGCGCACGCCGTACATGATGAAGGCCGTACGCTCGGGGTTGAACAGCAGTTCCTTGTCGCGCAGCCAGGCCAGGTAGGGCAAGGTCGCGCCCTGGGCGCGCACGATGCGCTCGGCGTCGGCCAGCGCCGCGCTCGATGGCGGTTCGGCCAGGTGCGGCGGTGGCCGGAGCAGGCGCGCGACCCCGACGGCAAACAGCGCCACGGCGACGCCCAGGCTGGCGCGCAGGAAGCGCGGCGCGTCGCCGTGCAGCGCCACCTGCCACCACAGCTCGTGCGAATAGTCGACGTGGCGATAGGCGAACATGCCGATCCACAGCGAGGCGCCGAAGGCGGCCGCGATCGCGACGATCCAGCCGGGCGAGAAACGGGTGTCGAACAGCGCCGCGCGCCTGTCGAACAGGCGGCGGCTCGGCGCGAACACCAGCAATAGCAAGGCCAGCAGCGTCGCTTCTTCCCAGTCGCCGCCCTTGAGCAGCGAGGCCGCGATGCCGGCGGCCAGCGCGCCGACGGCGAGCTGCCAGGCCAGCCGGATGCGGCGCGCGATCGCCTGCGCCAGCAGCAGCAGGGCCACGCCCACGACGCTGCCGATGAAATGCGACGCTTCGAACAGGCCGACCGGAAACAGGCGCGACAGCCAGTGCAGCCGTTCGTGCGCGGCCGGCGTGGCGCCCGAGACCAGCAGCAGCAGGCCGCCCATGAAGGTGAACAGCGCCAGGATCCTGGGCGCGAGCCGCACCGAGTGCTGGCCCAGCGACTGGCCGAGCTGCTGCAGGCGCCCGCGCCGGCGCCGCGTCTCGTCGCCGACCAGCAGGACCAGCGCCAGGCTCAGCGGCAGCAGATAATAGACCAGGCGGTACAGCAGCAGCGCCGCCACGATCTGGTCGGCGCGCAGGTACGGCGCCAGCAGCAGCGCCACGATGCCGTCGAAGACGCCGAGCCCGCCGGGCACGTGGCTGGCCAGCGCCACCAGTTGCGCTGCCAGGAAGGCGCCAAGCACGACGGGGTAGGGCGGCGCATCCGGCAGTAGGACATACAGGATGCCGGCCGCCAGCATCCAGTCGGTCATCGACACCAGCAGCTGGGCCAGCGTGAGCGGCAGCGGCGGGATTCGCATATCGAAGCCGCGCACCCGTAGCGGCGTCTTGCGCGCCAGCGGCAGGAACAGGTAGCTGCCCACCAGCGCCAGGCAGGCCAGGCCGAGCCACTGCGCGCCGCGTTGCGCCAGTTCGCCCTGGAGCCAGGCATGCGGGTGATTGACGAGGCTCCAGCCGCCCAAAGCCAGCAGGCCAAGCCAATAGGTGATGCCATTCAGCGCCACGATCCGGGACAGGTCGGCGCCGCCTACGCCCCAACGCGAATAGAAGCGGTGGCGCACGGCCGTCCCCGACAGCAGTGCGAAGCCGACGCTGTTGCTGATCGCGTAGCCGATGACAGCGGTCAGGGCGATGCGCGCGCGTGCGATGCGCTTGCCGATGTAGACGAAGGCCAGCTGGTCGTAGCAGCTCAGGACCAGGTAGTTGGCCGCGCAGCACAGCAGGGCGAGCAGCAGGTGCCCGGCGCCAAGGCGGGCCAGCGCCGCCTGCAGGTCGCGATAACGGATCTGCTGGAGTTCGCCGTGCAGGACCCAGACTGCCGCGCACAGGAGCACGGCCGCGACCAGCGGCGGCAGCCAGCTGCGCAGTCCGGCCTGCCGGCTGGCGATCGGGGCGGCGCTCACGGTGTGGACCTCGTGTCCATGCGGATGGGTGGATGTGGGATGTGCTCGCCGGGCACGGGCGCCGGCATCTTCCGTTCGAGCCGCGCCGGACGCGGTGGTTCCGTCCTGCGGGCCGGTTCATGTGGTGGGAGCGGGCGCATGTCGGTCCGGCGGGGGCGGATAGCGCAACGACGGATGCGGCCGCAGTCAGTCCCGATGCTATGATCGGGCAATGGAAATCCTGCAACATCGAGGCTTTCGCCGGTGGCCGGGCCGGCCTGGATCGCCCGCGCTGGCGGCATGCGCGCTCGCCTTGCTGGTGGCCGTCGGCATGGCCATGCCGGCGGCGGCGCAGGAGCATGCGCCCGAACGCCTGGAGCACCGGCGCTGGCTGTCGGCCGACGGCGGGCCGAGCCAGGTCGGCGCGATCGTCCACGGCGCCGACGGCTATCTCTGGCTCGGCACCAACGACTCGCTGGTGCGTTTCGACGGCCTGCGCTTCCGGCGCCAGCCACCCGGCGCGCGCGGGGCGCCCGCCATCGTGTCGTCCTTGCTGGCCCAGGGCGACGCCCTGTGGGTGGGCCTGCGCAGCGGCGGCGTGGCGCTGGCCCGTCCCGGGGCCGCCCTCGCGCGCGAGCGCGGCCCCGGCGCCCCGGCCGGGGTGGTGTACGGGCTGGCGCTGGACCGGGGCCGGGCCATCTGGGCCGCCGCCGAGGACGGCCTGGCGCGGCGGGTGAACGGCGCCTGGCGGCGCATCGGCCGCGACCAGGGTGTCGACGAGGCCGGCGCCCGCGCCGTGTTCGTCGACCGCGACGGCGTGCTGTGGGTTGCCGGCGAACGCAAGCTCCATTACCTGCGCGAGGGCGCCGGGCGCTTCACCGACACCGGCCTGCGGCTCGATGGCGTGAGCCAGATCGCGCAGGCGCCCGATGGCGCGCTGTGGCTGGCCGAGCGCCGGGGCGGCCGGATGCACCGCGTGGTGCTGCACGAGAATGGGCTGTCGTCCGGCACGGCGCCGCTCGATGCGCCCGCAACCAGCCTCGTGTTCGACGGCGCCGGCGGCCTGTGGCTCGGCACGGCCGGCCGCGGCCTGCTGCACGTGGCGCGCCCGGACGGCCTGGCGGCGCTGGCCGGCGCCAGCCGCTTCACGGCCAGGCACGGCCTGAGCTCGGACTTCGTGTGGCGGCTGCACCTGGATCGCGCCGGCAATCTGTGGGTCGGCACCAATGCCGGCCTGGACCGCTTTCGGCCGCGCATCCTGGCGCCGTCGGCGTTCCCGCCCGGCGCGCTGAACGTGGCGCTGGCCGCCGGCGGCGACGGCAGCCTGTGGGGCGGTCCGGGCAGCGGCTCGGCGCTGCGGCTGCAGGGCGGCAGCGTGCGGGCGCTGGCAATGCCGGCGCCGGTCAACAGCGCCATCAGCGACGCCGAAGGCGGCATCTGGATGGCCGGTCCGGCCGGCATCTGGCGCGCGCGCGGCGCCCGGCTGGAATTCGTGGCCGACCTGCCCCCGGCGCCGCCGGCCAGGCGCCGGTGCGCGCGATGGCGCGCGATGCGCAGGGCGTGCTGTGGGTCTCGATCAACAAGGTGGGCCTGTTCCGGCGCGAGGCGCAAGGATGGGTGCGCGCGCCCGTGGCGCCAGGGCGCGGCAGCCAGCGCATGCCGGTCAGCGCGCTGGCCGCGCCCGACGGCTGGTTGTGGTTCGGCTACCGCGACGGCCTGCTCGAAGCGCGCCGCGGCGGGCAGACGCTGCGCTGGAGCGCGTCCGACGACCTTGGCCATGTCACCGCGCTGGCGCACCACGCGGGCCGCACCTGGGTCGGCGGCCAGCATGGCCTGGCGTATGTCGAAGCGGGCCGCCTGCGCCGCCTGCCGCTGCCGGACGACGGCGCGTTCGACAACATCTATGCCATCGTCCCGGTCGCGGCGGCCACCGGGGCTGCCGATGTCGACCTGTGGCTGCATGCCAGGGCGGGCATTTTCCAGATCGGCGCCGCCGAGCTGCGGCGCGCGATGGCCAGGCCCGGCCACCGGATCCGTTATCGTTCCTTCGACGCGCTGGGCGGCCTGGCGAACGATCCGCACCAGGTGCTGCCGTTGCCGACCGCCGTGCGCGGCGCCGATGGCCGGCTGTGGTTTTCCACGAGCGGCGGGGTGGTGTCGCTCGACCCCGCGCGCCTGCCGCCCGCCGAGCCCGGGCCGATGGTCGGGATCGAGGCGGTCAGCGTGGACGGCGCCCGGGTGGACCCCGCTGCCTCGCTCGGTCTGGCGCCACAGGCGCAGCGCATCGCCATCGACTACACGGCGCCGAGCCTGGCCGCGCCGGAGCGCCTGGGGTTTCGCTACCGGCTGGATGGCTTCGACACCGACTGGGTGGACGCCGGCCGTGCGCGCCAGGCCATCTATACCGGCCTGGCGCCGGGCGCCTATCGCTTTCGCGTCATCGCCCTGAACAAGGATGGCGTGCCAAGCCCGCGCGAGGCGGTGTTGCCGTTCAGGGTGGCGCAGGCGTTCTACCGTCATCCGCTGTTCCTGGCCGGCGCCGCCGTGCTGGCGCTGGCCGCCCTGCGGCTGGCCTACCGGGCCACGGCGCGCCGCGCCGCCGAGCGCGTGCGCGACCGCCTGCAGGAACGCCACCGCGAACGCGAGCGCATCGCGCGCGAGCTGCACGACACCCTGCTGCAGGGCGTGCACGGACTGGTGCTGCGCTTCCAGGCGGCGGCCGACACGCTGCCCACGGACGCGCCCGCCCGCGCGCGCCTGGAACAAGCCCTGGTGCGCGCCGACCAGGTGCTGGTCGAGGGGCGCGAGCGCGTGCGCGCGCTGCGTGGCGGTCCGCTCGACACGCGCGAGCTGCACGAGGCGCTGGCGGCGGCCGGCGAGGAACTGGCCGCGCAATGGGCCTGCGGCTTCGCATTCGCGGTGCGTGGGACGGTGCGACGCCTGCAGCCGGCCGTCCTGGACGAGGTTTGCCGGATCGGTCTCGAGGCGCTGCGCAACGCCTTCGCCCATGCCCGGGCCGCGCAGGTCAGGATCGAGGTCGTGTACCGGCGCTCCGCCTTCGTGCTGACGGTCACGGACGACGGCCGCGGCATCGATCCGGCCTGGCTGCGCGAGCAGGGCCGCCCCGACCACTGGGGCTTGCGCGGCATGCGCGAACGCGCCGAGCGCATCGGCGCCAGGCTCGACATCCACAGCGGCGGCGGTCGGGAGGGATGGCGCGGCACGCGGGTGGCGCTGACGCTGCCGGCGCGCATGGCTTACCGGGGTCGCCCGTTCTGAGCAGGAGACGCAGCCGGAAGCTGGTGTGGCTTGCCCGAATTATTGAGAATGGGATATCATTATCGAATCGATGCCCTGGCATCCTTTCCCGTCGTACTCCTCTACTTCAATAATGAAAACAAAGCTCCTCCCCCTGGCGCTGGGCCTGTCCTCGCTCGCGTCCGCCGTCCACGCCGCCGACCCCACGATCGTGATGGGCGAAGTGCGCGTCAGCGCCCAGCGCGACGCCGGCGCGCTGCGTCCGAGCACCGTGCTGACCTCGGTCGACGTGCTCGGCGCCGACAAGATCGAGGACAAGCACGTCGCCAGCAGCTGGGAACTGGTCGGGCAGCTGCCGGGCACCCAGATGACCGAAACCCGCATGGGCGCCGAGTCGGGCAAGGCGACCTTCCGCGCCTTCAATGGCGAAGGGTATATCAACGCCATCAAGGTGCTGATCGACGGCATTCCGAGCAATGTCAACAGCGGCAACCAGCGCTTCATCGATATGATCTTCCCGCTCGAAGTCGACTATGTCGAAGTGGTGCGCGGCACCAACGACCCGCGCTACGGTCTGCACAACATCGGCGGCAACATCAACCTCGGGACGCGCCAGGGCGGCAACTACTTCGACGGCCGTTTCACCGTCGGCAGCTTCGACACGCGCGAAGCCCAACTGGTCTATGGGCGCGAGGCCGACGGCTTTTCCCAGAACTATGTCTTGGCAAGACAGGATGCCAACAGCTACCGCCGCAGCCACGGCGATTCGGAGCGCTACACGGCGGCCGGCAAGTGGTTCCTCACGTCGAAGGACAAGTCGCTCACCGGCGGCATCGTGCTGCGCACCTACAAGCATGACGCCGACGAGCCGGGCTTTTTGACCGCCACCGAACTGGCCGCCGACCGGCGCCAGTCGCCGGCCAAGAACGTCAACGACATCACCTACCGCGAGATGAACCACGCCAGTGCCCACCTGGACTGGCAAATCTCGAAAGACGCCTTCCTCAGCAACAAGCTGTACTACAACGATTACCACGACGACCGCCGCGTCACCTTCACCAGCAACCCGGAAGGCAACGGGCCGCGCCAGCGCCGCGAGTGGGATGAGCACCAGTTCGGCTTCATGAGCACGCTGACCTGGCGCGCCAGCGAGCGTGTCACGGTCGACGGCGGCGTGAACACAGAGCGCCAGAACAATTTCTACAAGCGTTCACGCTACGCGTATGCGATGCCGACCGATTTCAGCAATCCGGCGCGGGTGCAAAACGACGACCGCTATTACCTGAACAACGTTGGCGCCTACGCCCAGGCGGTGATCAAGGCCACCGACACGCTGCGCATCGTGCCGGGTTACCGGGTCGACCGTTTCACCGGCAGCAATCCGCTGCCCGGCGGCGGATCGGCCGGCCTGCAGGACTACGGCTGGATCAAGCAGCCGAAACTGAGCATGGTGTACTCCCCGGCCGAGGACGTCAGCGTGTACGCCAACTGGGGCCGCACCTTCCAGATTCTGACCGGATCGGTCATGCCGGCCTACCTGCTGCCGGGGCAGGGGCCGTTCGACGCCTCGAGCAATACCGGCAAGGAAATCGGCATCAAGCTCAAGCCGAGCGCGCGTTCCGACCTGCGCCTGGCGATCTGGCGCCAGGACGCCTCCGGCGAGGCGGCGAACATGCCGGCCACCGGCACCTCGGTGGCGCTCGGCGAGACGCGGCGCGAGGGCATCGACCTGCAATTGTCTGGCCGCCTGTCGGACCGGCTCCAGGTCTGGGCGTCGCATTCGCTCCAGAAGGCCGAGGCGGTGAGCGCCATGACCGACGCCGGCGTTTCGCTGGCCGGCAAGGAACTGTTTTCGACGCCGCGCTACATCAGCAACGTCGGCCTCGACTACCATCCGTCCGAGCGCTGGCACCTCGGCCTGCAGGGCCGGGCGCAGGGAGATTACTACATCGACCGTGCGAACCAGCTCGGCAAGTACGGCGGCTTCGTGTTGTTCGATGCCAATGTGTCGTATGCAATCACGCCACGCGTGAGCATCGACCTGCAGGTCAAGAACCTGGCCGACCGTCGTTACGAATATGCGTGGTACGACGAGTACTGGTGGCCGGCCGGTCAGGCCCAACCGATGTATTCGTCGGGCAACGGTCGCGCGGCGTATGTATCGCTGAACGTGAAACTGTAAGTCCGCGGCGGGCGGTTGGATCGACAGTCGCATGCAAAAGGGCGCGCCGGAGGGCGCGCCCTTTTTCAGCAGCCGGTCGACTTAGCCGGCCTGGCTGCCCAACGCCTCATCGTAACGACGCTCGACTTCGGCCCAGTTGATGATGTTGAAGAAGGCCGCGATATAGTCAGGACGCTTGTTCTGGTACTGCAGGTAATAGGCGTGCTCCCACACGTCCAGGCCCAGGATCGGCGTGCCGCCCGACATGCCGGCGAACTCGCCCATCAGCGGATTGTCCTGGTTGGCGCTGCTTTCGACCAGCAGCTTGCCGTCCTTGCCCAGGGTCAGCCAGGCCCAGCCGCTACCGAAGCGGGTCTGGGCGGCCTTGGTGAAGGCGTCCTTGAACCGGTCGAATCCGCCGAGGTCGTCCTCGATGGCCTTGGCCAGCTTGCCCGAAGGCTGGCCGCCATCCGGGCTCAGCACGGTCCAGAACAGCGCGTGGTTGGCGTGGCCGCCGCCGTTGTTGCGCACCACGGTGTGGATGTTCTGCGGCAGCGCGCCGATATTGCTGATCAGTTCTTCGACCGGCACCTCGGCCACGCTGGCCTCGGCCAGGGCGTTGTTGACGTTGGTGATATAGGTCTGGTGGTGCTTGGTGTGGTGGATTTCCATCGTGCGCGCATCGAAATGCGGCTCGAGGGCATCGTAGGCGTACGGCAGTGGCGGCAGTGCATAAGGCATGATCATTCTCCGTTCAGATGGTTGGGAACACTGTTCCGGCATGAAACGTTGCACCGGGACCGGTCGGTCCCGCGGTTTGCATGGTCAGGTCGTATTACACAACCTCAAGCGTGCTTGAGGTCAAGTGAAATGCGCGACCCTCTCGATCGCGCCGTTCCAGCGACGTGCCATGCGGGCAAAACCGGCAAGCAGGACGGGGCGTGCGGCCGCGCACCCCAGGGATGACTCACCGGGCGCCTGATCCTGTCCAGAATACCAGCATCCCGAGGATGCTGGCGCGCCAGGTGAGCGTGAAGGCGATCGTGAGCGTGGCGCCGGCCAGCGCCATGAACCATACCAGCACCGCGATCGACGGCGAATCCACCGTCAGGCAGAGCACCAGCGACAGCAGCAGGGCGGCGGCGCCGCCCAGGCGCAGGGTCTTGGCCAGGGCCGGGGAAAGAGGCGCCGCGCCCCTTGCCTGGGTCCAGTGCACGTTCATCGACAGGGCGAGCCACCCCATGCCGGCGACGCAGGCCAGCAGGGCCAGCAGCAGGAGCAGCGCGTCAGGCATGGCCGGCCTCCAGGGTCACGTTCTTGAGCGCCAGCGGGCGCGCTGCGCGCTGGCGCAGCTTGCGCGCGGCCAGCAGCGCCAGCGCGGCGCTGGTGAGCATGAACAGGTCGGCGCCGGCCACCGGCCAGTAGCCGGAGGCGACCGTGCGCAGCAGGTGGTCGCCGGTGGTGATCCAGTTGAGCACCGGCGCCGTCACCGCCAGCACGGCGATGGCCAGGCACTGCTCGCGCCAGGCCGGGGCCAGGCGGCCCTCGGCGACCGCGGCGGTGCGCCAGAAGGCGTGCGCGCCAGCCGCCACCCAGCTGCCCCAGAACAGGTATTTCTCCATGGCGCCGCGCAGCGGCCAGCCGGCCGGCATGACGTCGGGCAGCAGGCGGTTGGCGATCAGCATCGTCAGGGTGGCCACCAGCATGCCGGTGACGACCGTGACGGCCAGCGCGTCGACCACGCGCGCGCCGCTCACGCCCTGCCTGGCGTGCTGGCGCTTGCGCTTCTCGACGAAGAAGAACAGGCCGGTGGCGATGCAGGCCGCGCCCGACAGGCCGCCCAGCACGTACAGCCAGCGCAGCAGCCAGTGCTTGAAGTGCTGCAGGTGCAGGCCGGTCAGGAATTCATTGATGCGCGCCACCACGGTCGGCGGCGGATCCTCGCGCAGCAGCTCGCCGGTGGAGGCCTTGAAGTGGATGCCTTCGCCGGTCAGCTGGACGCGGTCGGTGCCGGCGCGGTACACGCTGACATAGCCGTTGGCGTCGCCCACGTGCTGGATGTTCAGGTAGCCGACGTCGCCGGCCATGCCCTTGGCGGCCCAGCGGCGCTGCGCTTCGGCCACCATGGCGTCGACCGAGGCGAGCGGGGCCGCCACGCCGGCGCGGTCGTGCGGCAGGCCGGTTTCCTTCGATTCCATCATTTCATGGCGGTCGTGCAGCGGGGTCAGTTGGGTATGCGTGACCGGGAAATAGATATAGGCGAAGATCACCAGGCCGGTGAAGGCGAAGAAGAAGTGGAAGGGCAGGGCCACGACGCCGGTCAGGTTGTGCAGGTCGAGCATGCTGCGCTGGGTGCTCTTGTTCGGGCGGAAGGTGAACAGTTCGCGGAAGATCTTGCGGTGCATGATGACGCCGGTGACCAGGGCCATCAGCATCATCAGGGCAGAGAAGCCCACGATCCAGTAGCCGACGTTCTTCCAGTCGAGGGTCAGGCTGTAGTGCAGCGGATAGAAGAATTCGCTGCCGATCTTGAGGCGGTCCACCGGCAGGGCCTCGCCCGTGCGCGGATCGACCGTGCGGTTGGCCCAGATCGACGTTTCATGGTCTTTCGCATTCGGCACTTCGTAGCCGGCGAACAGCAGCAGCACCGGATCGCGGTGGGTGGTGTATGCGCCCCAGCTGCGCGGCGTGTCGAAGTGGGCCGGCAGCGGGCCGTCGGCCAGCGGCGCCGTCATGGCGCGGGCCGCGGCGTCGGGCTGCATCTCCTTGAAGATCGGCGCCAGCATCTTGTCGAACGACGGCATCGGCTGCGGTTCGTAGCGGGTGTCGGGGATGGCCCAGCGGTCGATCTCGCGGTCGAACACGGACAGCGAGCCGAAGAAGAACACGACCATCAGCACCAGGCCCAGCGCCAGGCCGAACCAGGTGTGCAGCCAGGCCATCGTATGGCGGAAGTTGGGAAACATGTCAGACCCCCGACGCAATGATCAGGCTCTGCAGCCACCAGGCCACCGCGCTCATCAGCGCGCCGCCGCCCACCAGCACCAGCGCTACCTTGCGCAGCCCCTGGGTGGCGAAGGCCACCAGGAAGGCGGTCAGGAAGACCAGGAAACCGATAATGTAAGACAGGTGCTCGGCATCGTGGAATTCCATGCCGGCGCTGTACAGCAGGGCGATGCCCAGGGCGACGACGCCCCAGGTGAAGGCGTAGCCGCCGAGGATGGCCACCGCGGTGCGCGAGGCGATGTGGCGGGGCGTCAGAGTGAGTGAGGTCATGGTCGCGCTGGTTGGGCGTGGCAAGAATGATGGAAGCTGTAAATGAGACAGCAAATGATAATCATTCTCATGATAGATGCATCACGTCGCCTTGACAAGCAGTCACATGGAAATTGAACGTGGCCGTGGCCGACAAGCATCGGAGGCCGTGCCGGCCCGTCTGGCCGGCCAGGAGAAGGGGCGAGGGCTCAGCGCTGTGTCCGGAGGTCGCGCTGGGCCGCGAGCGGGCGGATTTCGGTGGTCTGCTGCATGGTATTGCGCCATCCCTCCGGCCCCAGCACCCACATGCGGACATACCGTCCGCGCAGGTCGCGGGGACCGTCGGCGCCCTGCGCCGCCGCCCGGAACCGGCCCGTGACCAGCGCCGCCTGGCCATTGTCGAGCATCCGGATCTCGGTATCGTCGACTTCGTAGGAGCGGAACTCGTATTCGTCGCGCGTCAGCAGTTGCAGGAACTCGGTCCTGGTGCGGGCGCGGCCGCGCGTCTCGACGTGGTAATAGTCGCGGCTGATCAGGTGCCGCAGAGTGGCCACGTCGCGGCTGGACACGGCCTGGGCGCGCCGCTGCTCGGCCGCGCGCACGGCCGCGCGCATGGCCTCGCGCATGGCCTCGACATCACGCGCGGCGCCGGTCATACCCGGCATGGATACGGCGGATGCGGGTTTGGGCGCGCCGGACAGGGTGACGTCTTCCGCCATGCCGGCGGCTGGCTGGAACACGGCGAGGCAGAGCAGGGCGCACGGCAGGAAGGGCAGGATTCGCATGGTAGACAAATGAATGTTCGCACGGCGCAAGTATATAAATTCTTGCGCGTAAACTTGTAACAAATTTTTGCCATCCCGCCGGGCGGGACGCTCCAGCCATCATGTGCGGGGGATCGGGTGTCTGCTCTGCTACAGTAAGGTACGGCCATTCGGCGAGCGACCTGGAGATGATTCTTTCTTGAGCCATGATTGCAGCCGCCCCGCCTCCCGATGAACACGAGCGTCTCGCGCTGCTGCGCGAGCTCGACCTGCTGGACACGCCGGCCGAGCTCGTCTTCGACCGGGTGGTCCGTCTGGCCAGCCGCCTGCTGGAGGTGCCGATGGCGGCGTTCTCGCTGATCGACGCCGAGCGCCAGTGGTTCAAGTCGCGGGTGGGCATCGAGGCCGGCGAAACGCAGCGCGCGGATGCCTTCTGCGCCCACACGCTCCTGCAGGACGAGCCGCTGGTGGTGCCGGTTGCGCGCCACGACCCGCGCTTCGCCGACAATCCGCTGGTCGCCGGGGCGCCCGCCATCCGCTTCTACGCCGGCGTGCCGGTGCGTTCGAGCGCCGGGCCGGCGCTGGGCGCCCTGTGCGCGATCGATGTCGTGCCGCGCCAGCTCGACGCCGAGCAGAAGGCGGTGCTGGTCGACCTGGCCGCCATCATCATGCGCGAGGTGCAGTACCGCGAGCGGCTGGCGGCGGCGCGCTCGCGGCTGCAGCACAGCGACGCGGTGCTGGACGCGAGCGAGGCCCGCTTTCGCGCCGTGTTCGAGATCGCCAGCGTCGGCATCGCGCTGACGACGCCGGACGGGCGCTGGATCAGCATCAACCGGGCGCTGAGCGAGCTGCTCGGCTATACCGCCGACGAGCTGCAGGGCCGCGGTTTCGCCGACGTCACCCACGAGGACGACCGCGCCGAAGACGCGGCCCTGATGGGGCGCCTGGCGCGGGGCGAGATCGACGCGCTGCGGCGCCAGAAGCGCTACCTGCGCAGGGACGGTTCGCCGGTGTGGGTCGAGGTCGACGTCAAGCGCAAGCGCGACCCCGCCGGGCGTCCCGAATACGATGTGTCGGTGATCAAGGACATCCACGCGCAAAAGCTGGCGGAAGAAGAACTGGCGCGCCTGCACGCCGATCTCGAACGGCGGGTCGAGGCGCGCACGCGCGAGCTCGGCGAGCGCGAGGAAGAACTGCGCAGCGTGATCGACAACGCCAACGACGCCTACATCAGCCTGGACCGCAAAGGCCGGGTCACCGCCTGGAACCGCCAGGCCGAGCAGACCTTCGGCTGGAGCGCGAAGGAAGCGCTGGGCCGGCCGCTCGAGGCGCTGATCATCCCGGCCGAGCTGTCCGGCGCCCACCGCGACGGCATGCAGCTCTACCTGCGCACCGGCACCTCGCGCATCCTCGACCGCCGGGTCGAGCTGCCGGCGCTGCGGCGCGACGGCAGCCGGCTCACGGTCGAGGTGCGCATTCGCCGCCACGAGGTGCGCGGCGAACCCGTCTTCAGCGCCTTCCTGCACGACGTCACCCTGCGTCGGCAGCGCGACGCCCAGCGCGAATACGAGACCCGGCACGACCTGCTGAACGGCCTGCAGAACCGGCGCGCGCTGATGGAGGCGCTGCCGCTGGCGCAGGCGCGCGCCGACCGCGGCCAGGGCCGGCTCGGCCTGCTGTTCATCGACCTCGACGGCTTCAAGGCGGTCAACGACCAGCTCGGCCACGACGGCGGCGACGCCTTGCTGCGGGCCATCGCCGAGCGCCTGCGCCAGGCGGTGCGGCGCACCGACAGCGTATTCCGACTGGCGGGCGACGAGTTCACGGTGCTGCTCGCCGACCTGGCCGGTGGCCTGGTCGATGCGCACCGGGTCGGCCGCAAGCTGGTCGAGGCGGTCTCCCTCCCCGTGCAGCTGTGCGGCGTGACGGTCCGGGTCGGGGCCAGCATCGGGATCGCGGTGCAGGCGCCGGGGCAGACGCCCACGCCGGAAGAATTGATCAAGGAAGCCGACCACTGGATGTACGAGGCCAAGAAATCGGGACGCGGCTGCGTCCTGCCGCTTCCGCCCGCGCCGCAACAGGTTTAGGATAGCCGACATGCCATGCGCGCCGACCGGCGCCGGGTCTTTGCCGGGCGCAGGCTGTCCACCAGATTCATTCAGGAGAGCAAAATGCATACCGTTGGCTCACAGAAGCCCCTCGCGCACAAGGCCACGCTGCGCATCGATCTGCTGCGGGTCGGCCTGGCGACCGCGTTGATCCTGCTGGCGCCGCTGGTCGCCATGCAATTCACGCGCGAAGTCGCCTGGACGGGCCGTGATTTCGGCGCCGCCGCGCTGTTGCTTGCGGGCGCGGGGCTGGCCTGCCTGCGCACGGCGCGCCGACTGGCGCACTGGCAACCTTGGCGGCGGCTCGCCGTCGTCGGTGCGGTGGCGCTGGGATTCGCCGCGCTGTGGGTCGAACTCGCGGTCGGCGTCTTGTTCAACGTCGGCAGTTGAAGCCGGCCGCGCCAGGCGCGACGCCCACCTGCCGGAACAGGCTCTCAGCGCAGGCGCAGGTCTTCCAGGCGCAAGGGCTGGGCGATGAAGACGGTGTTGCAGGCCGTGGTCGGGTAGGCGTAATCGAAGGCCACCTGGCCGGCGCTGTCGACGGCGATCAAGCGCGCCAGCGTGTTCGTCTCCAGCGCTGCGTAGGCCATCAGGTAGCGACCGGCGGCGCCTTCGTAGGCGGATGAGCAGACGTTCGACAGGAGTTTGTGGTCCCCATCCCAGGTCCAGACTTCGCGCGCAGTGCGCGCCGTTTCGTCGATCGCGTAGCGCGACGGCGTACTGTAGCTGCGGTTTTCGCCCGCTGGCGCGCCCGGGGGCGGGTTGAGGCTGGCCAGCCCGTTGTTGAACATGATGAGCTCGCGGTTCGGCGCGACCGACAGCGAATGCTGGCCGATCGGCGCCTTGCCTTCGGTGACGCGCAGGGCCAGCGCGCGCAGCGACGGATAGTTGACGTACCAGTGCTTGCTGGTGTCGCCCAGCAGCCAGCGGATGGCGCCCGTCTCGTAGTCGAGCTTGACGACGAAGTTCTCGCGGCTGGAGATCAGTAGCGAATTGTCGTGGGCGTCGTAGATGGCCGAGTTCATGTGGAACCAGTCGATGCCGTCGCGCACGAAGTTGTCGGGATTGTCGCCGCCGGCGCGCATCGCCGCGCGGAAGATCTGGCCCAGGTCCCATTCCTTGAGCACCCGCCCCGAGATGTCGATCTCGGCCAGGATCGACTCCACCAGCTGCACGCCGCCGACCAGGGCGTCGAGCTCGGCCAGGAAGCCGGTCTTGCCGCGCGCCAGTTCGTGGTGGAAGTTGGTGAAGCGCGTGTCGTCGAGGCGGCTGCTGCGCACGCTGCCATCGACGTCGACCTGGTGCAGCAGCGGGGCGTCCTGGTCGCCGACATAGAAGGCGTCGTCGCCGAACAGCGAGGAGAACGAGCTGCCAGGTGCGGCGCCGGCCCAGCGCATCTGGCCGTCGCTGTCGAGGATGACCGGCATCGTGACGCCGTTCTTGATCAGCATGTACTCGACACCGGGCGAAGCCGCCCCGCGCGCGGTGCGCACTTCGGGCGTGGCGTAGACGGTGGCCGGGCCGGTGTAGGGGCCGGTGGCCAGCGCCACTTGCGCCACGTGGGTGGATCCATCGCGAAAGCGCGTCGTGAGCGTGAGCTCGTTGAGGTGGCTGGCATACAGGCCGAAGACGGGGAAGGCGATGCGCCTGGCAGATGCGTCCCAGGCCGCGCGCCGCCCGAGCCAGGCGTGGTCGTAGGTGACCGCGACCGGCAGCGAATGCGAGCCCGGGCGGCCGGCGATCGTGTAGCGCACGCTGTCGAGGTGGGCGAAGTTGTCCAGCGTATAGCTCAGCTGCGCGACGAAAGGCGTGGCCCCGGCGGCCTGGTCGATGGCGCCGATGCCGGCGCGTTCGGCCTGGGACCGGTCGTCGTCGCTGCCGCAGGCGGCCAACAAGACCGTCATCAGTATCCAGAGCAATAGCGTGGTTGGCGACTTCATCAGCGCGTTCATCGATCCTCCGCGGGTCGGTGCCGAATCCTCGAAACGAGGCCCAGCTCCTTTGTATTCCGTTTGGCGGGCCCGTGCCTGCGACCGGCGCAAGCCCTTCGCGCGAACTAAATAACAAACGCTTGACCTTCCCATGGTGGGAAGGACTATGCTGTTGGTATGGATTCAAAGAACAAGCAAATGAACAACACTGTCCTGAACATCGAAGGCATGACCTGCGCCTCTTGCGTGGCGCGGGTCGAGAAGGCGCTGCGCGCGGTGCCGGGCGTGAGCGGCGCCAGCGTCAACCTGGCCACCGAGAAGGCCAGCGTGCAGGGCCAGGCCGCGCCCGAGATCCTGATGGCGGCCGTGCACGCGGCCGGGTACGAGGCTGAGCTCGAACTGCCGGACGCCGCCGGCGCGGCCCCGGCGCGGCGCAAGGAAACCGGCGCGACGCTGCCGGCCTGGTGGCCGGTGGCCGCCGCCATGCTGCTGAGCCTGCCGCTGGTGCTGCCGATGCTGGCCGCGGCGTTCGGTCATCGCCTGGCGCTGCCCGGCTGGCTGCAGCTGGCGCTGGCCACGCCGGTCCAGTTCTGGCTCGGCGCACGCTTCTACCGCGCCGGCTGGAAGGCGCTGCGCGCCGGCAGCGGCAATATGGACCTGCTGGTGGCGCTCGGCACCAGCGCCGCCTATGGCCTGTCGGTCTACCTCCTGCTGGGCGCGGGCGCGCACGGCGCCCATCCCGAACCGCACCTGTATTTCGAAACGTCGGCGGTCGTGATCACCCTGGTCTTGCTGGGCAAGTGGCTGGAAGGCCGCGCCAAGCGCCAGACCCTGGCCGCGCTCGATGCCTTGGGCCGCCTGCGGCCCGCCGAGGCGCTGGTGCGGCGCGACGGCCACGACGTGCTGGTGGCGCTGGCCGCGCTGCGCGTGGGCGAGCTGATGGTGGTCAAGCCCGGCGCGCGGGTGCCGGCCGACGGCGTCGTGGTCGACGGCCGCAGCCACCTGGACGAGTCGCTGCTGACCGGCGAGAGCCTGCCGGTGGCGAAGGAGCCGGGCGACCGGGTGGCCGGCGGCGCCGTCAATGCCGACGGCCTGCTGCTGGTCGAGGCGACGGCGGTCGGCGCGGCGACGATGCTGTCGCAGATCATCCGCATGGTCGAGGATGCGCAGGCGGTCAAGGCGCCGATCCAGCGCCTGGTGGACCGGGTCAGCGCGGTGTTCGTGCCGGTCGTGCTGGCGATCGCGCTGGCGACCCTGCTGGGCTGGGGCCTGGCGGGCGGCGACTGGCAGGCGGCGCTGCTCAATGCGGTGGCGGTGCTGGTGATCGCCTGCCCGTGCGCGCTGGGCCTGGCCACGCCCACCGCGGTCATGGTCGGCACCGGCGCGGCCGCCCGCCACGGCATCCTGATCAAGGACGCCGAGGCGCTCGAGACCGCGCATGCGCTGGACGTCGTGGTGTTCGACAAGACCGGCACCCTGACCGAGGGCCGGCCGCAGCTGGTGGCCCACGAAGGCCGCGAGCCGGCGCGGCTGCTGGCGCTGGCCGCCGCCGTGCAGCAGGGCAGTTCGCATCCGCTGGCCGGCGCCGTGCTCGAGGAGGCGGCGCGCCAGGGCCTGGCGCTGCCAGCGGCGCGCGCCGCGCGTGCCTTGCCGGGTCGTGGGGTCGAGGCCGAGGTCGACGGCGCCACCATCGTGCTCGGCAACCGGCGCCTGATGGAAGAGCTCGGCGTGCCGGCGACCGGCGCCGAGGGCCATGAAGCGGCCGGACGCACCGTGTCGTGGCTGGCCGAGCGCCGCGACGGCCGGGTGCGGGTGCTGGGCCTGCTCGCCTTCGGCGACCGCATCAAGCCGGGCGCATCAAGCGCCGTCGCGCGCCTGAAGGCAGCCGGCATCGAGCCGGTCCTGCTCAGCGGCGACAGCCCCGGCGCCGCGCGCACGGTGGCGCAGGCGCTCGGCATCGCGCGCGTGCATGCCGAGGTGCTGCCCGCGGACAAGGCGCAGGTGGTCGCCAGCCTGCGCCAGGGCGGGCGCAAGGTCGCGATGGTCGGTGACGGCATCAACGACGCGCCGGCCCTGGCGGCGGCCGACGTCGGCATGGCGATGGCGACCGGCACCGATGTCGCCATGCACAGCGCCGGCGTGACCCTGATGCGCGGCGATCCGCGGCTGGTGGCCGACGCCATCGCGGTGTCGCGCCGCACCTACCGCAAGATCCGCCAGAACCTGGGCTGGGCTTTCATCTATAACGTGATCGGCCTGCCGCTGGCGGCCTTCGGGCTGCTCGATCCGGTGCTGGCCGGCGCCGCGATGGCGCTCAGCTCGGTCAGCGTGGTCGCCAACGCGCTGCTGCTGCGGCGCTGGGCGCCGGCGCCGGCCGCCGCGACGCCCGAGGCTGCCACCGTATCCGCATCCGAACCCTTTTCAACCACCGGGACATCGATGTCCCATCCGACAGGAGAACACAGCATGTATGAACTGACCGTGGAAGGCATGAGCTGCAATCACTGCGTGGGCCGCGTCACCAAATCGGTGCAGGCGGTCGACGCCGACGCCAAGGTCGCGATCGACCTCGACAAGGCCAGCGTGCGGATCGACAGCCACGCCGACCTCGACCGCATCGTGGCCGCCATCGACGGCGCCGGCTATCCGGTCACCGCGCGCGCCCCGGCCTAGGGCTTTTTCGCCACGCAGTATCAAATGTGGACGATTAGATATTGAATCTGCCCCCTATGCAGTGGGAATTGCGTTATATTTTATTGAAACGACAATAACACCAGGCGCCGCCCGGACAGCCGCAAACCCCTGCTGCCCCGCCGGATCCTGCACGGGGACATCTATGCGACACGGCGTTCTGGCGGAACCGACGGATCTGGCAAGGCATCCTCCGAGCGGCGCCCAGTTGCGCCACGTGGTATGGGTGCTGGCTTGCCTGGCGCTGGCCTTCGCGCTGCTGGCGCCGGCCGCCGGGGTGCCGCTGGCGCGGGCGCCGGAATTCATTCCCCTCTACGGCGCGGTGCTGATCGGCGCCAATCTGCTCACCGGCATCCTGCTGCTGGGTCACGTGCACACGGGACGCTCGCGCGCGCTCGGCATCCTGGTGCTGGGGTATCTGCTCACGGCGCTGATCGCCAGCGCCCACCTGCTGACCTTTCCTGGCCTGTTCGCCGACCAGGGCGTGCTCGGCGGGAACAACCAGACCACGCCCTGGCTGCACATCGCCTGGCATGCGCTGTTCCCGCTGTTCGTGCTCGGCTATACCCGCAGCACCCACGCGGCGCCGTTGCCGCCGCACTTCATGCGCTTCGGCGCCTTGCTGATCGTGCTGGTCGCGGCGCTGCTGGTGCTGTTGTCGACCTCGGGCGCGGCCTGGCTGCCGCCGGTGATGGCGGGAACCCGCACGCTGCCGCTGTACCACTGGATCGCGGGGGCGGTGCTGGCGCTGTCGGTCGGGGTCTTGTGGGCCATCGTGCGCAAGCACCCGCGCACCGTGCTCGATGCCTGGCTGGCGGTGGCGCTGGCGGCCTGGGTGTTCGAGGTGGCGCTGTCGTGCGTGCTCAATGGCGGCATGTTCGACCTGGGCTTCTATGCCGGCCGCCTGTACGGCCTGGCCGCCGCGCTGTTCGTGCTGGGCGCGCTGGCGATCGACAATATCGCGCTGCACGCGCGCCTGCACGCGACTTTCCAGGAAATGATGGAAACCCGCGCCCATGCCCAATGGCAGAGCCTGCTGGGGACGGTGCTGCGGCAGTTGCCGGACGGGGTGCTGATCGTCGACGCGGCGGGGCGCTGCGTGATGGCCAACGACCAGGCCGGCCGGATGGCGGCCTGCTTCCAGCCCGGGGACGCCGATGGCGCGCAGGATGTGGCGCAATCCGTGGCGCCATCCGTGGCGCAAGCCGGCATGACAGCCATGCTGGAGCTGATCCGCGATCCGGTGGCGCGTGCGATCGGCGGCGAGACCTTTCGCGAGGCCTTGCTGGAAAGCGAGCGCAACGGCGTACGGCGCGCCTACACGGTGAGCGGCGCGCCGCTGCGCGACGGCGCGGTCGAACTGGCGGCGGCGGTGATCGTGGTGGACGACATCACCGAGCGCACCGAGGCCAGCGCGGCCCTGGCGCGTGCGCTGGACCAGACGCGCTACCTGATTCAACATACGCCGCTGGCCGTGATCGAATGGAACCGCGAGCTGGTCGTCACCCTGTGGAACGGGCGCGCCGAAGAGCTGTTCGGCTGGCGCCAGCACGAAGTGATCGGCGAGCGCATCGATGCGCTGCCGCTGATCCACGAGGGCGACGCCGACCAGGTCGGGGCAATGATCCGGCGCCTGCTCGATTCGCCCACCCGCCACGCCAAATCGAGCAACCGCAACCGCACCCGCGACGGCCGCGTGCTGTGCTGCGAATGGTACAACTCGGTGCTGGTCGACGAGGCCGGCGACATCCTGACCGTGTTCTCGCTGGTGCTGGACGTGACCGAGCGCGAACAGGCGATGGATGGCCTGCGCGAAGCCGACCAGCGCAAGGACGTGTACATCGCCACGCTGGCGCACGAACTGCGCAACCCGCTGGCGCCGATCGCCAACGCGGCCTCGCTCCTGCGCGTCAAGTCATTGCCGCCCGAGCGCATCGAGTGGATCGCCTCCATGGTCGGGCGCCAGGCGGCCCAGATGGCGCGCCTGCTGGACGACCTGCTGGACGTCTCGCGCATCGGGCGCGGCAAGATCGAGCTGCGGCGCGCGCGGGTCGAACTGGGACGCCTGATCCGCGACGCCCTGCAGGCCAGCATGCCGCTGATCGAGAGCGGGCGTCACCAGGTGGCGCTCAGGCTGGTCGACGAACCCCTGTGGGTCGAGGCCGACGCGCTGCGCCTGACCCAGGTGTTCGCGAACCTGATCAACAATGCGGCCAAGTACACGCCGCCCGGCGGGGCGCTCGAGATCGGGCTGCGCTCGGAGAACGGCGAGGCGGTGGCGTGGGTGGCCGACAATGGGGTCGGCCTGGATCGCGGCATGATCGAGCGCGTGTTCGATGCCTTCGTGCAGGTCAGCAGCGCGCGCCACCTGGCCCAGGGCGGCCTGGGGATCGGGCTGTCGCTGGCCAAGGGTTTCGTCGAGCTGCATGGCGGCAGCATCCACGCCGACAGCGAGGGGCCGGGACAGGGCGCCACCTTCATCGTGCGCCTGCCGCTGTGCGAGGCGGCCGCGCCCGAGGCCCAGGCCGAAGGCCAGGCGGCCGGCGGCGCCGTCGTCGGCAAGCGCATCCTGGTGGCCGACGACAACCTCGATGCCGCCGAGTCGCTGTGCTGGCTGCTGCGCTCCGAAGGCGCGAGCGTGACGGTGGCGCACGACGGCGCCCAGGCGCTGCGACTGTATAACGAACAGGGCGCCGACATCGCCGTGCTCGACCTGGGCATGCCCGAGATGAGCGGACTCGAAGTGGCGGCCATCCTGTCGGCCAGGCGTCCGCGGCCCTACCTGGTCGCGGTCACGGGACGCGGCCGGCAGGAAGACCGCGCTGCTTCGCTGGCGTCCGGCTTCGACCAGCACTGCACCAAGCCGGTCGCGCCGCAGCAGCTGCTCGAGCTGCTGCGCAAGGTGGCGCAGGAGCAGCCGCGCGCTCAGTGATGGTGGCCGCCGTGGTCCTTCGGGCCCGGCTTGCGCGCGTTGAGTGCCGGGCCGGCCGGCGCCGCAGGGGTGGCCGCCGGTGCGCTGGCGGGCGCCGGCACGTCGCCGGTCCATTCGCGCGCGACGCTGCCGGCGGGATGGCTGTACCAGCCGGGATCGCGGTAGTCGCCGCGCTGCAAGCCTTCGCGTACCTTCAGCACCGTGAACATGCCGCCCATCTCCAGGTTGCCGAAGGGGCCGTCGCCGCTCATCATCGGCAGCGTGTTGTGCGGCAGCGCCATCTTCATGTCGCCCATCGAGCCGCCCTTGTCGCCCATGACCATATAGCCCGGCACCAGCTTGTTGATCTTCTCGGCCACGCCGCGGTGGTCGACCCCGATCAGGGTCGGCACGTCATGCCCCATCGCGTTCATCGTGTGGTGCGATTTATGGCAGTGGAAGGCCCAGTCGCCGGGCGCGTCGGCCACGAACTCGATCGCCCGCATCTGGCCCACGGCGACGTCGGTGGTCACCTCCGGCCAGCGCGCCGACTTCGGCACCCAGCCGCCGTCGGTGCCGGCCACTTCGAAGCGGTGGCCGTGCAGGTGGATCGGGTGGTTGGTCATGGTCAGGTTGCCGACCCGGATGCGCACCTTGTCGTTCAGCCGTGCGACCATCGGATCCAGGCCCGGGAACACGCGGCTGTTGATGGTCCACAGGTTGAAGTCGAGCATGGTATTGGTGCGCGGGGTGTAGCTGCCCGGCTCGATGTCGTAGGACGACAGCAGCATCACGTAATCGCGGTCGACGGCGTGCTGGCGCGGATTCTTCGGGTGCGTGACCCAGAAGCCCATCATGCCCATCGCCATCTGCTGCATCTCGTCGGCGTGCGGGTGGTACATGAAGGTGCCGGCGTGGCGCGCCACGAATTCGTAGACGAAGGTTTTACCTGGCTGGATGCCGGGCTGCGTGAGGCCGGTGACGCCGTCCATCCCGCACGGCAGCAACTGGCCGTGCCAGTGCACGCTGGTGTGCTCGGGCAGCTTGTTGGTCACGAAAATGCGCACCCGGTCGCCTTCCACCACCTCGATCGTGGGGCCGGGGCTCTGCCCGTTATAGCCCCACAGATTGGCCTGCATGCCGGGCGCCAGCTCGCGCACCACGGGTTCGGCCACCAGGTGGAATTCCTTGACGCCGTCCTTCATGCGCCAGGGCAGGGTCCAGCCGTTGAGGGTCACGACCGGGTTGTAGGGACGCCCGCCCGGCGGCGCCAGCGGGGCCGCGGTGGCGGCGGAGGTGTGGACGGGGGCTTCGGGCAGCGCGGCGGCGCCGGCGCGGCTCACCAGCGAGGCGCCGAGCATGGTCACGCCGGCGCCGGTCAGGAACGATCTGCGATTGGTCATTGTGCTTCCTTGTGGTCGTGTGCGTGGCCGTGCTTGGTAGCTGGGGCGGAGGCGGGGGCGGGCAGGCGTCCTCCCAGCGCGGCTTCGAGGTCGGCCTCGGCCAGCCAGAAATCCTTGAGGGCGTCGATGGTGGCGTGCACCGCCGCCGCCTGCTCGCGCGCATCGGCCAGCAGCTCGAAGGGACTGGCCAGCATGCCGTTGTAGCGCAGCAGGGTCTCGCCTGCGATTTTCTGGCGCAGCGGGATCACCTGGTCGCGGTAGTGGCGCGCCACGTCATGGCTGGCGCGGTAGCCCAGGTAAGCGGCGCGCGCTTCGCTGCGCGCATTCACGGCGGTCTCGGCGACCCGCCCGAGCGCCTGCATGTACACGCTCTGCGCGCGCGCCACGCGGGCGCCGCCCCAGTCGAACAGCGGCAGTTCGAGCGAGATGTCATAGCCTTCGCTGCGCGCTTCGCCGGTCTCGCTCTTGCTGGCATAGCCCAGGTCGAGCACGTTGACCATGCGCGTGGCGCGCGTCAGGCCCAGGTCGGCGGCGGTGCCGGCGGCGGCGGCGCGCGCGGCGCGCACGTCGAGCCGCCGTTCCAGCGCCAGGCGCTCGATGCCGGCCAGTTCCACCGGCCGGGCGGGCAGTTCGGGCAGGCGTTCCGGCAGCGCATAGCCGGCATGAACGCCCCACAGGCCGAGCTGGCGCGTCAGGTGTTCACGCGCGGCGTCGCGCGCGCGGCCGGCGCGCAGCACGGCGGCGCCGGCTTCGGCATGGAAGGCCGATTCGCGCGCCAGGTCGAGCGCGCTGGCATTGCCGGCCAGGGTCATGCGTTCCATCAGTTCGCTCGAGGCGTCGGCGGCCGCGGCGACCTGGCGCGCGTACTCGAGCGCCTGGCCGGCGGCCACGGCCTCGATCCAGGCGCGCCGGGTGGCGATCGCGTGGCGCTCGATGGCGGCGGCCACCTGCAGGGTGGTCTCCTGGTGGCGCCGCTCGGCCATGCGCTGGCGCAGCGGCATGGTGAGCAGGCCCGCCAGGTCGAGCGACACGCCGCGCTCGATCTCGCGGCTGCCGCCGCCATCCATGCGCGAGAACCCGAACGAGGGATTGCGCAGGCGCGCGGCCTGGGCCAGGTCGGCCTGGGCGATGCCGGCGTCCCAGTAGCTCGCCTGCAGGCCGGGGTGATTCAGGACGGCGATGCGCACGGCGGCGTCCAGGCCGAGGGGCTCCCTGAGCAGGGCGTCGATTTCACGCGCCAGCGCGCGCCGGTCGTCGTCGCTTCTCAGCAGGCGCGCCTCGACGCCGGTGCGCTCGCGCGCCTCGTCGGCGCTGACACGGAATGCGGCTTCAGGATCGGTGCTGGCGCAGCCGGCCAGCAGCAGGGCGGCAGCCGCGGCCAGCGCGCTGCGCGTCATCATCGGGGCGGCCATCAGTGGTGTTCTCCATGCCCGTGGTGGCCCTGGTGGTCGGCCTTCGGTTGTTCCTTCTGCGCAGGCTTGGCGTGGCCGGCATGCGCCGAATGGTCGGCATGGTCGGCATGTGTGGCGTCATGGGCATGCGCCGGCTGGCTGGCCACGATGCGGTTGCTTTCCTGCCAGTTGCGGTCCGGCGTGGTCGCGGCGGCGACGGGCGGGCGCTGGACGTGGGCGCTCTGGTAGCGCGTCTCGGGAACGCCGGCGGCGGGATTGTCGGCGGTGTGCTGGGCGACGGCGGGCATGGCCGCAAGCATGGCGCTCAGCAGGGCGGCCGCGCGCCATGGCGCGGCGGTGTGGGTAAACATGGTGTCCTCGTTCGGATGAAATGCGTCGGACCGCGCGGTGCGCGCGGCGGGCGAAATCAGGCGAGCGGGAAGCGGGGCGGTCGTTCGGGCAGAGCGAGGTCGACCGCGGCAAGGCGGCCGGTCGCGGCCACGAGCAGGGCTTTGGCCAGCGATGGCGCCGGCGGGTCGAGGCTTGCCGCGGGCGCCATGGCGGCGCCCATGCAGCATACGGTGCAGGCGCTGCAATTGCCATCGTGATCGTGCGTATCCTGGGCAAGGTCGGATGCCCCGTCGCGCATCTTCTGCGTCTCGTGGCAAGGGCTGCTTGCGGCATCGTGGTGAGGCGTCGCATGCGCGGCCTGCTGCGTCCCTTGCGGCGCATCATGCGCGCACGCGAGCATGGCGGCCGAAGCGATTCCCTGGAACGGGATCGCCAGCAGCATCAGCCATACGAACAGGAGACGGACGGAATATTTCACGCGGCGATTCTAGCACGCCCGGCGCCCCGGGCGGCAAGCCCCGGCTTCGACGCGCCGTCGGGTCACGGCGTTTGATACGATGAGTCACTACTTGCCGCTGGAAAGGCCCCATCAATGAGCGTCCGCAACCTGCACTACCTGTTCGCGCCGAAATCGGTGGCCCTGATCGGCGCCTCCGAGCGTCCCGGCAGCATGGGCACGACCTTGCTCGAGAACCTGCTGGGCGGCGGCTTCAAGGGCAAGTTGTACGCGGTCAACCCGAAGTACGAGCAGGTCGGCGAGCTGCCCTGCTACGACAGCGTGGCCGACCTGCCCGAGGCGCCCGAGCTGGCCGTGATCTGCACGCCGCCGGCGACCGTGCCGCAGCTGGTGCGCCAGCTGGGCGAGCGCGGCACGCGCGCGGCCGTGGTGCTCAGCAGCGGCATGGCCAGGGCGCGCGATGGCCGCGGGCGCAGCCTGCGCCAGGCCGCGCTCGATGCGGCCCATCCCTATCTGCTGCGCCTGCTCGGGCCGAACAGCGCCGGCCTGCTGGCGCCCGGCCTCGGCCTGAACGCCAGCGTGGCCCACAGCGGGGCGCTGCCGGGGCGGATCGCCTTCGTCTCGCAATCCGGTTCCCTCATGACCGGCGTGCTGGACTGGGCGCGCACGCGCGGCATCGGCTTCTCTCACTTCATCTCGCTGGGCGACTCGAGCGACGTCGACCTGGGCGACGTGCTGGATTACCTGGCCAGCGACGGCCACGCGGGCGCCATCCTGCTGTATGTCGACCAGCTGCGCTACGCGCGCAAGTTCATGTCGGCCGCGCGCGCCGCGGCGCGCAGCAAGCCGGTGCTGGTGCTCAAGTCGCGCGCCCTCGACGACGGCGTGCGCGCGGTGGCCAGCGAGAGCGGGGCCCTGGCCAGCGAGGACGATGTGTTCGACGCCGCGGTGCGGCGCGCCGGCATGCTGCGGGTACACACCACCGAGCAGCTGTTCGCGGCGGTCGAGACCCTGGCCTATGCCCGCCCGCTGCATGGCGAGCGGCTGGCCATCGTCAGCAACGGCGCGGGTCCCGGCGTGCTGGCGCGCGACGCGCTGCGCCATGGCCGGGGCACTGCCGCCATGCTGTCGCCCGACTCGGTCGCCCGGCTCGACGCGCTGCTGCCGGGTGCGGCCAGCGCAGGCGCGGCCAACCTGCCGGTCAACCTGCTGGGCGGCGCGCCGCCCGAACGCTATGCGGCCGCGCTCGAGATCCTGCTCAAGGATCCGCAGGTCGACGCCGTGCTGGTGGTGCATTCGCCGACCGCCACCGTCGACAGCCGCGAAGTGGCGAACGCCATCGCGCCGCTGGCGCGCGCCGCCTCGCGCCCGATCCTGTCGTGCTGGCTCGGCGGCGCCTCGGTGCTCGAGGCGCGCACCATCGCCGCCAGCGCGCGCATGCCGACCTTCCGCACTCCCGAAGACGGCGTGGCCGGCTTCCTGCAACTGGTGAACTACCGCCGCAACCAGAACCTCCTGATGGAAGTGCCGCCCTCGATGGTCGGCCACATGGCGCCCGACCGCAGCGCGGCGCGGGCGCTGGTGCGCGAGGCGATCGCCAACAAACGCCTGCTGCTGTCCGATCCCGAGACCAAGGCCATCCTGCGCGCCTATGGCCTGGCCCTGGTCGAGACCCGCGCCGCGCCCGACGTCGAGGCCGCGGTGGCGGCGGCGCGCGCCATCGGCTATCCGGTCGCGGTCAAGATACTGACCCCCGACGTGATGCACAAGTCGGACTTCGGCGGCGTGACGCTCGACCTCGATTCCGACGACGCGGTGCGCGCCAGCGCCCAGCGGATGCGCAAGCGCCTGGACGAATTGTTCCCGCAGGCGCGCTTCGACGGCTTTTCGGTGCAGGCCATGTGCCGGCGCGCCAACGGCCACGAACTGATCGTCGGCGCCGCCACCGATCCGGTGTTCGGGCCGGTGCTGGTGTTCGGCCAGGGCGGGGTGGCGGTGGAGGTCACCGACGACCATTCGGTGTCCCTGCCGCCGCTGAACCTGGTGCTGGCGCGCGACCTGGTCGACCGCACGCGGGTGGCGCGCCTGCTGGCCGGCTACCGCAACCGTCCGCCGGCCAACCTGGACGCGATCCTGGCGGTGCTGATCCAGGTCTCGCGCCTGGTCTCCGACATCCCCGAGATCGTCGAACTCGACATCAACCCGCTGCTGGCCGACAGCCGTGGCGCGACGGTGCTCGACGCGCGGATGCGCCTGGCGCTGGCCGACCGCTCGGGCAGCACGCTCGACCGCCTGGCGATCCGTCCCTATCCGCGCGAGCTCGAAGAGACCATCGACTGGCATGGCGCGCCGCTGTTGCTGCGCCCGATCCGTCCGGAGGACGGTCCGGCCCACCTGGCGTTCTTCGACGCGCTCACGCCGGACGACATCCGCTACCGCATGTTCGTGCGCATCCGGGAGCTGCAACCCTCGCAGCTGGCGCGCTTCACCCAGATCGACTATGACCGCGAGATGGCCTTCATCGCCACCCGCAAGAATGCCGACGGCGTGAACGAGACGCTGGCGGTGGGCCGCGTGGTGGCCGACCCCGACAACACCAGCGCCGAATTCGCCGTCACCGTGCGCTCCGACCTGAAGGGCATGGGGCTGGGGCGGATCATGATGGAAAAGCTGATCGGCTACTGCCGCGCGCGCGGCACCGGCGAGATCGTGGGCGAGGCGCTGCCGCAGAACTCGCGCATCGTCGCCATGGTCAAAAAGCTGGGTTTCGAGGTGACGATCGACGGCGAAGAGGGCATCCGTAAAATGCGGCTTGCATTACGTTAGGGTTTTCCGGCGTTTCGTGACAAAGGGTGAATTTTGCATGCGGCCACGGTGGTATCGTAGCGCCCAATCCAAGCCGTACTTGTCGCCCTGTCACGTCGTGACGATCCGCCACAGCATTTGCAACCCGAACCTCGTATCGATCACGATGTCCCGACTCGGTCTTTTCTTTTGCGCTCCCTACGCGCTATTCATTGCGACCTGCCTCGGCTTCGTCTCGCTGGGTTACGTCGATTACCAGTCGCAATTCGCGTATCTCGAATTGCCGATCGCGGCCCAGCTGGCGCTGGCGCACTGGCTGGGCCTGGGCCGGGCGCTGGAATTCATCTCGTGGCCCGACGCCTACGGCCTGTTCATGACGCCGGTCTTCATCCTGCTGTACGCGGTGGGTGCGGCGCTCGAGCGCAGGCTCGATCGGCGGCGCGGGCTCGCGGACGCGATCGGTCAACGAGGCGCAGGCAAGAAGATGGCCGCAAAGCGAAAGGCGGCAGGCTGATGAGCGAAGCGCATGCGATCAGATGGCGCACGCTTCGTGAAGCCGGCATGGCATCGTGGATCGTCAAGCGGGGATTGCTCGCGTACGGCATACCGATGTACCTCTTCTTCGTGATCTCCGCCTGGTTCAGCAATCCCGAACGGTTCGTGCCGTCCCTCGTCTACAACATCCCGTCCTGGCTGATCGCCGGCGCCGTGTTCGGCGTCCTGACCTGGCATATCTCGGAGTGGCAATACCGGCGCCATGTGGCGAAGAACGGGGCGCCGCGCCCCTGACGTCCGCTGGGCGATGCGGCCCTTGCCGTAGAATCGCTTTCATTTGCGGATCCGCCATGCCAGACCATATCCCGAACCTCGCAATCGCGGTCGAATCGACGCCCGACTACCGCGATGCCAACGTCGTCATCCAGGGCCTGATCGACTACAACGCCGCACATGCCGGCGGCGCGGCGCCGCTCGACCTGTTGGTGACCTTGCGCGACGCGCAGGGGAAGGTGGTGGGCGGCCTGTCCGGCGACACCTGGGTCGGCTGGCTGCAGGTGCATGCGCTGTGGCTCGCGGACGAGCTGCGTGGGCGGGGCATGGGCCGCGCCCTGATGCTCGCGGCCGAGCGCGAAGCCGTGCGGCGCGGCTGCACGCAGGCCTTCCTCGAGACGCTCAGCTTCCAGGCCCTCGGTTTCTACGAGAAGCTCGGCTACACGGTATTCAGCCGCCTCGACGGCTTCCCGCCGGGCGGCGCGCGTCATGCCTTGCGCAAGGCGCTGGAACCGGATAGCGCAGACTGAGCCCGCGCCCTAGCGCCGGAAGCGCACGTCCTCGCTGACCACCGGCGCGTCGCCCTTCGGCTTCTTGGGCTTCTTCGGCTTCTTGACGATCTGCCCCTTCGCGTCCGTCATCGGCACCCGGTGGTCGGGCGCGAAGCCCGGTTCCTCGACCCGCTCGAGCGCTTGCCGCGTCAGCACCTCGATCGCCGCCAGCTGCTCGACTTCGTCGGCGCACACCAGCGACACCGCCTCGCCGGTGGCGCCGGCGCGGCCGGTGCGGCCGGTGCGGTGCACATAGTCTTCGGCCACGATCGGCAGGTCGACGTTGATCACGGCCGGCAGGTCGTCGATGTCGATGCCGCGCGCAGCGACGTCGGTCGCGACCAGCACCCGCACCTCGCCCGCCTTGAACCGTTCGAGCGCGCGCAGGCGCGCCGGCTGCGGCTTGTCGCCGTGGATCGAGTCGGCCGTGATGCGCTTGGCCTCGAGCAGGGACACCAGCTCGTCCACGCCCTTGCGGGTGCGGGCGAAGGCCAGCACCTGGGTCCAGTCATGGCGCTCGAGCAGGTGCACGAACAGCTCGGGTTTGCGCTTCTTGTCGACCGGGATGATCCACTGCTTCACCGCGGCGACGGTGGTGTTGCGCGGCGAGGCCTCGATGCGCACCGGATCGCGCAGCATCTGGTTCGACAGCGCACGGATCTGGTCCGAGAAGGTGGCCGAGAACAGCAGGGTCTGGCGCTTCTTGGGCAGCAGTTTCATGAGGCCGTCCAGCTCGCGCGCGAAGCCCAGGTCGAGCATGCGGTCGGCTTCGTCCAGCACCAGGGTCTTGACTTCGTTGAAGCGCACCGCGTTCTGGCGCTGCAGGTCGAGCAGGCGGCCGGGCGTGGCGACCATCACGTCGACGCCCTTGCGCAATGCCATCATCTGCGGATTGATGCTCACCCCGCCGTAGGCGACCATGGTGCGCAGCGGCAGTCCTTCGGCGTAGGTGCGCACGCTTTCGTGCACCTGCTCGGCCAGCTCGCGGGTGGGCACCAGGATCAACGCGCGCACCGCGTTGCTGCCCACCGTGCCGCTCCTGGCCAGGCGCTGGAGGGTCGGCAGGGTGAAGCCGGCGGTCTTGCCGGTGCCGGTCTGGGCCGCGGCCATCACGTCGCGGCCGGCCAGCACGGCGGGAATCGCCTGTTCCTGGACGGCGGTGGGAGTGTGGTAGGCGAGGGCGTCGAGGGTGCGGACGATCTGGTCGATCAGGCCGAGGGATGCGAACGACATGGGTGGGACAACCTTGGGACGAAAATGGACAGCGCGTAGTTTACCCTGCCGCGGCCGGCATGGCGAGAACGGCGGCTGGCCGACGGCCGGCGCCGGCGGATCAGGCGCAAAATCAGTCGCGAGCAGGCTGGCTTGACAGGCCCAGGCTCAGGTCGGCGATCGGCTTGACCGGCTCGTTGTGTTCACGGCAACCGCCGAGCAGCAGGCAGCTCGCGGTCAGCGCTGCGGCGAGAATTCGGCGTGGCAACATGATGGACTCCCTCCCGATGGTGGAAGCCCATCATACGCCGGCCGCGTCAGCCAGGGCGCGCGTTCGGCATGGCCGGCTGGACAGGGTCGATCAGAAGCTGTACGACACGCTGGCGCGCAGCACCGGGAAGAACTTGTAGTCCGACAGTTCTTCGGCCAGGCGCGCTTCTTCGCGCGCGACGTCGGTCGCGAGCACGGTGCAGGTCACGCGCGAGCTGGTGCAGCCGCGGCTGACCAGGTTCACGTGCGCCTTGCCCTGGTAGAAGGCGCCGAGGTCGGCGCTGAACTGCCAGCGCTTGCTCGGCGTGAGGGCATTGCCCCAGCCGATGCCGATGTAGGGCGCGGCCTTCTGGAAATCGACGTCCGCGTCCAGCGCGCCGACGTCGGCCGCCGTGTAGCCGCGGCCATTGATCAGGTATTGGCCGTTGGCATTCGGACGGCCGCGGCCCTTGATCTCGTTGCCGTTGTAGAGAACGCCGCCGGTCAGGCGGAATGGGCTGTCGGCGATCACGTACCAGTCGAACAGCACGTCGAAGGTCTGCAGCTTGCCCTTGGCGTCGTAGTCGATGCCGCCGGTGCGCTTGTCGAAATCGTGCTGGAAGTAATTGATGCCGAAGCGACCGTTGAGATTGCTCTCCATCGGCACGACCAGGTGCAGGCCGGCGCCGGTGGTGCCCAGCGTGGCGGTGACGGCGGCGCCGATCTCGGCGTGGGCGGTGGCGGCGGCCAGCGTGGCGGCCAGCATGACGACGATGCGTTTCAGTACCATCTGTAAAACCTTTTGATCGGAAAGGCGGGATTGTAGCGGGCAGGGGCGGGGGAGGGCATGTCTGAAAATTGTAACGAGAGGTAGAAAGCAACAGTCTGCTCGCCCGGCCATGCACCGGCTCCATGCCGCCCGGCCCCGGTTTCGTCGGCCCAGTCCCGGCTCCGTCGCATAATGCTGTCTTGCAAGGAATGGATAGCCTATGGTGGGCCCATTCCCAACCCTTGAGAGCACATCATGTTTGCAAGCCTGTTCCACGTTTTCCGCCTGTTGCTGGCCTGGCTGGCGGTCTATCTCGCCCTGTGCATCACCCTCAACGAGACCTGGCTGGAGCGGGTCGACGTCGACCTCGGCCCGATCGGTCCCTTGCTCGGCTTCGGCGTGTGCGCCTGGGTGCTGCTGGAAGTGTTCTCGCACATGCGCCGGGTGCGCCTGGTCATTGGCCACCTGGACGCCAGCACGCTGTCGAACCGCCAGCGGCGCCAGATCGAGATTCCGCTCGAAGCGGGCGAGGCCTTCGACATGATCGATGCGGCGATCCGCGAACTGCCGGGCGCCACCGTCGTCGACAGCGCGCGCGACAGCCTGCAGGTGCGGGCCAAGGTCGCGCGCATCGACCCCTACGGCAAGGAGGCTTCCCAGCTGTGGGGCCTGGACATCTTTGCGAACCGGCGCAACCAGATCCTGGCGACGGTCACGCCCAACGGCGACGTGGCCGGCAGCGTCACCCTCATCTGCGAGCCCGAGGCGCCGGCCTGGCTCGACTGGTTCCTGGTCGACCACGGCACCAACCTCGAGAACGCCGAGGCCGTGGTGCGCGCCATCGCGCGCCGCATCGCCGAGCGGCGCCGCGTGGAAGCGAATCAGGTGCGCGAAAGCGTGACCGAGAAGGAGCTCACGGTGGCGCGCCTGAACCTGCTGCACGCCCAGGTCGAGCCGCACTTCCTGTACAACACGCTGGCCAGCGCCCAGGTGCTCACCCGCAGCGACCCGGCGCGCGCCGACGCCATGCTGGGCAACCTGATCCAGTACCTGCGCCATTCCCTGCCGCGCACCGAGGATGCGCCGTCGACCCTGGGCGAGGAGCTGGAGCGATCGCGCGCCTACCTCGACATCCTGGCCATTCGCATGGGGCCGCGCCTGTCGCTGCAGGTCGACGTGCCGGACGAGCTGCAGCGGCTGGTGTTCCCGCCGATGATGCTGCAGACCCTGGTCGAGAACGCGATCAAGCACGGGCTGGAGCCCAAGCCCGGCGGCGGCACGGTGTGGATCCTGGCGCGGGCGGTGGGCGGCGAACAGGCGCAGGCGGTGGCCGTGACCGTGGCCGACGACGGCCGCGGCTTTTCGAGCGAAGGCGCCGGCACCGGCGTCGGCCTGCGCAACGTGCGCGAGCGCCTGCGCCTGGCCTACGGCAATGGCGCCAGTTTCGCCATCGTCGCCAACTTCCCGAGCGGGGTGGCGGCGACCATCACGGTGCCGCTGGCGCTGCAGGGAAGCGGAGGCCGCCATGCCGCCTGATGCCGTCAAATGCGTGGTCGCCGAAGACGAAGCGCTGCTGCGCGACGAACTGGTCAAATTGCTGCTCGAAGCCTGGCCCGGGCTGGAGATCGTGGCCGTGTGCGAGGACGGCGGCAGCGCGCTGGAAGCGATCGAGACCCACCGGCCCCAGGTCGCCTTCCTCGACATCCGCATGCCGGGGCTGTCCGGCCTGGAAGTCGCGTCGAACCTGCTGGCGGCGGGCCTGCGCACCGAGGTCGTGTTCGTGACCGCCTACGACCAGTATGCGCTCGACGCCTTCGATCGCGGCGCGGTCGACTACCTGCTCAAGCCGGTGGCGCGCGAGCGCCTGAACGCGACCGTGGCGCGGGTGCGCGAGCGCCTGGCGCGCGGCGGGGTCGACGCCACCCAATTGGCCGAGCTGCTGGCGCGCCTGCAGCTGGTTTCTCCGCCGGCGCCGCGCGCGCAGCCCCTGGTCTGGCTGACGGCCAGCCGCGGCGCCGAGACGCGCCTGATCCTGGTCGACGACGTGGTGTATTTCCAGTCCGACGCCAAGTACACGGTGGTGATGACGCGTGACGGCGAATCGCTGCTGCGTAAACCCATCCGCGACCTGCTCGAGGTGCTCGACCCGACCATGTTCAAGCAGGTGCACCGCTCGACCATCGTCAACCTGCGCGCGGTAGCCGGCGTGGCGCGCGACGAAAGCGGGCGCGGCACGATCCGGCTCAGGAACCGGCCCGAGACGCTGACTGTCAGTCAGTCCTTCATGGGGCTCTTCCGTAATATGTAGTCAACTATATTGACAAGCGCTACGTTATTCACGCCGCCATAGTAAAATCGACATTGTCCGAGGATCCGGCGCCGTTGCCGGACAGGGCATTGTGAAGGAGGCAACTTGCATAGCGATATCGTGATCGTGGGTGGAGGCGCCGGCGGACTCGAGCTGGCCTGCAAACTGGGCCGCAAACTGGGCCCATCCAAGGTGACGCTGGTCGACAGCCGCCTTTATCATATCTGGAAGCCGTCGCTGCACGAAGTCGCGGCCGGCACCCTGGACATCCACCAGGAAGGACTGTCGTACGCCATGCTGGCCCACGACAATGGATTCAATTTCGTGCTCGGCCCGATGACGGGGCTCGACGCCGCCGGCCAGGCGATCGAGATCGGCGCGGTGCGCGCCGCCAGCGACAATGAAGAAGTGCTGCCGGTGCGGCGCCTGGGCTATGGCTCGCTGGTGATGGCGATCGGCAGCACCTCGAATTATTTCGGCGTGCCGGGCGCCGAGGAGCATTCGATCTCGCTGAACGCGACCGAGGACGCCGAGCGCTTCCGCCTGCGCATGCTGCGCCTGATGCTGGCCGTCGAGCAGCAGCGCGAAGAAGGCAAGGAAACCGGCCTGGACGTGGTCATCATCGGCGGCGGCGCCACCGGCGTCGAGCTGGCCGCCGAGCTGCGCGAAGCGTCGGGCGCCTATGCGCGCTATGGCTTTGCGCGCATGGACGTCAAGCGCGACGTGCGCATTACCATCCTGGAGGGCGCGCCGCGCATCCTGGCGCCGCTGCCCGAGCGGGTCTCGACCGCGGCGCACGACCTGCTCGGCAAGCGCGGCATCAATGTGGTGGCCGACTGCCGCGTCACCGCGATCGAGGCCGACAAGGTCATCGACGGCAAGGGCAACGTCTACCCGGCCGACCTGTGCGTGTGGGCCGCCGGCATCCGCGCGCCCGAACTGCTGGCCGGCCTGGGCCTGCCGACCGCGCGCGGCGGCGGGCTCGACGTCGACGCCCACCTGCGCGTCAAGGGCGTGCCGAATATCTGGGCGCTGGGCGACTGCGCCGTCTGCATCGACGGCAACGGCGCGCCGGTCCCGCCGCGCGCCCAGGCCGCGCACCAGCAGGCCGACTACCTGGTGACGGCCTTCCTGCGCATGGACAAGGGCCAGGCGCCGCAAGACACGCCGTACGAGTACCGCGACTATGGTTCGCTGGTCTCGGTCGGGCAGAGCACCAGCGTCGGCAGCCTGATGGGTTCGCTGCGCGGGGCCAGCTGGTTCGTGCAGGGCGCGCTGGCGCGCACGATGTACGCCAGCCTGCACCTGATGCACCACCGGGCGGTGATGGGCATCACCCGCACCGCGCTGCTGGCGGTGGCGCGCTTCCTGATCCGGCGCAGCACGCCGCTGGTCAAGCTGCACTGAGCGTACCAGTACCAACGACAACGGCGGCCGATGGCCGCCGTTGTCGTTTTTCGCGTTGTCGTTTTCCGCGTTGTCGTTTTTAGTTCGCCTGCGCGTCAGGCCGCCAGCTCGCGCGGCAAGGTCATCTGTAATATCGCGCCGCCGCTCTCGCCGCGCGCCAGGGTCAGGTTGCCGCCCAGGTAGCGCGCGCGTTCGCGCAGCAGGCGCAGGCCGTGGCAGCCCTTCGACGATTTTTCCAGCGCATCCGCGCTCGGCCCCACGCCATCGTCGCGCACGGTGAGCATGGCCATGTCGCCGTCGTCGTCCAGGATCACGTCCACGCGCGTGGCCTGGGCGTGGGCGGCGGCGTTGCGCAGGCCTTCCTCGGCGCAGCGCAGCAGCAGCACGCCGTGTTCGCGCGACCAGGCGCCGTCGTCGTCGGGCAGGCTGGCGCGCGCCTTCAGGCCGCGTTCGGCGCCGAAGGCGGGCACCAGCTCGGCCAGCGCGGCGCGCAGGCCCAGGAACTCGAGCTTGTCGTTCCATAGCTCGAGCTGCATCTTGCGGTTGGTTTCGATGATGCCGGCCAGCAGCGTTTTCATCTGGGCGGCGCGGTCGCGCGCCTTGCTGTCGGCCGGCAGGTTCTGGGTCAGCAGGGCCAGGTGCATGGTCAGGGCCGTCATCGACGAGCCCAGGCTGTCGTGCAGCTGGCGCGCCAGCTGGCGGCGTTCCTGGTCCCAGCAGTTGGCCAGCCAGGCCAGCATCTCGGTGAGTTCAGCGGTGCGCGCCGCGACCTGGCGCTCGAGTTCCGGGTCGGGGGGCGATGGTGCCGGTGCGGTCATCGTAGGCTCTGTTAAATGTTTCCCAAATCATACAACAGTTGGCAATTCGGCGGCGCGCGCCCCGCATGGCAAGTCATCCCGGCGTTGTTCCTGCACAGCGTGCGCTCCCGTACAGTCTGCGCGGCGCGCACGGCGCATGCTGGAAACGTGGTCAACGAGCCACTCACACCATACAGAATACGGGGGTATTACCATGAGCAAGAACGACAAGCCACAAGACGCCATCGAACTCCTGATCAGCCAGCACGACGAAGTCAAGGCGCTGTTCAAGCAATTCGACGAACTGGGCGAGCGCGCCACCACCAGCAAGAAGAAGCTGGCGAACGAAATCTGCGAGCAGCTGATCATGCACACGCAGATCGAGGAAGAGATTTTCTATCCGGCGCTGCGCTCGGTGTCGAAGGAAATGGAAGACATGCTGGACGAAGCCGTGGTCGAACACGCCTCGGCCAAGGACCTGATCTCGCAGATCCAGGAGATGGAGCCGGGCGACGACCTGTACGACGCCAAGGTCACGGTGCTGGGCGAATACATCGAACACCACGTCGACGAGGAAGAAGAGGACATGTTCCCGAAAGTGCGCAAGCTCAAGCTCGACCTGGACGCCCTGGGGGCCGAGATGGCGGCGCGCCGCGACGAGCTGCTCGCCACGGCCTGACCGCGCCGCCGCTGCCGCAACTGCCGCGGCGTCAGGCGGCGGTGGTGCCGGCCGGGGCTGGGGCCGTCACCGGCGCCAGCGCTTCCAGCAGGCGCTCGATCTGCACCGGCTTGACCAGGTGCTGGTCGAAGCCGGCTTCCATCACGCGCCGCTGGTCGTCCGGCAGGCCGTAGCCGGTCACGGCGATCAGGCGGATCGCGCGCGTGGCGGCGTCGGCGCGCAGGCGCCGCGCCACCTCGTAGCCGTCGATGCCAGGTAGGCCGATGTCGACCAGCGCGGCGTCCGGCCGGCAGGCATGCGCCTGGCTCACGCCCTGCAGGCCGTCGGCGGCCTGGAACACCGGGTAGCCGAAGGCGGCCAGCATGGTCGCCATCATTTCGCGCCCGTCTTCATTGTCTTCGATCAGCAGCACCGACGGCTTGCCCGCTTCCAGCGGCGCCAGCGCCGGCGCGCTCCGTTCGGCCGGCTCGGCCTGGCTGGCGTAGGGAAGACGGATCGTGAAGCTGGAGCCGAGTCCGGCGCCGGGGCTGTCGGCGGCCACGCTGCCGCCGTGCAGCTCGACCAGGCGCCGCACCAGCGACAGGCCGATCCCCAGGCCGCCCTGCGAGCGGTCGATCGAGATCGCGCCCTGCACGAACACGTCGAACACCTGCGGCAGCAGTTCGGGCGGGATGCCGACGCCCGAGTCGCGCACGCTGAGCACGACCTCGTCGCCGGCGCGCGCCAGGGCGATGTCGATGGCGCCGCCGCTGGGCGTGTATTTGAGCGCATTGTCCAGCAGGTTCGACACGATTTGTTCGAGACGGGTCGGATCGCCATCGACCCAGCCCGGCGCCAGGTCGACCGCGATGCGGTAGCCCGCCGTGCGGCCGGTGGCGCGGAAGGTCTCCAGGCAACTGGCCACCAGCGTCGACAGGTCGGTGGCCTGGCGCGCCAGCAGGATCTTGCCCGACATCGCGCGCGACAGGTCGAGCAGGTCGTCGACGATGCGCGACAGGTGCTGGCTCTGGCGCTGGATGATGGAGCGGGCGCGCAGCACCGTGTCGGGCGCGGCGCCGGGCAGGCCGATCAGGCTCGAGGCGCTGGTGATCGCCGACAGCGGATTGCGCAGCTCGTGGCCCAGCATGGCCAGGAACTCGTCCTTGGCATGGCTCTTTCTCTCGGCCGCGCGCCGCTCTTCCATCTCGCGCACCAGGCGCCGGTTGGTGGCGGTGAGTTCCGACGCGTGCTGCGACAGCTTCTCGGCCTGGCGCTTGAGTTCCTCGTTCTTCATGGCCAGGGTGACGAATACCGACACCTTGGCGTGCAGGATCTGCGGAATCACCGGGGTGAACAGGAAATCGGCGGCGCCGCGCTGGTATGCCTTGAGGCGGTCGATCTCGTCGGCCAGGAAGGCGGTGACGAAGATGATCGGGATGTCGGCCGAGCGCGGACGCTGGTGGATCGCCTCGGCGGTCTCGAAGCCGTCCATGCCGGGCATGTTCACGTCGAGCAGGATCACGGCGAAATCGTGCAGCAGCACCTGGCGCAGCGCTTCCTGGCCGGAGCGGGCCGACAGCACGCTGTAGTTGCCCTCGTCGGCGCGCCCGTCGAGCAGGCTGGTCAGCGCCAGCAGGCTGGCGGGGTCGTCGTTGACCACCAGGATCTTGGGTTTATCGCTGTTCGCCACGATGGATTCCGTCAACATTGCCGTGCTTGCCCGACCAAATGGAGTCTAAACTTGTATTACGCCTGAGTAAATACCTTGCAAAACAAGCCATCATATCATGTGACATAAGTGCCACTAGGCAAATAAATCAATCGTGCGGCAGGTGAGGGTGTTCGCTGCCGCACATACGTCGGTACAGCGCTATGCCATAGTGGAATCGAACCGGTTCGCTGGCGGACGGGGCGCCTATACGAAAGGACATAATATGAATATCGACACCATTGTAAATGAGCAATTTCACGGTAAAACCTTCCGCGAGCTGGCCGATGCGCCGCTATCCGCGCTGCGCGGCATCGGCGAGCAGCAGGCGTCTGCGCTGGCCGACACGCTGGGCGTGAAGACGATCGGCGACCTGGCCAACCTGGAAGTCATCCGCTATGCGATCGCCATCAAGGCGCTGTCCGGCTGCGAAGGCCTGTCCAACAAGGAAAAGGCCGAGGAAACGCTGCTCGACGACGCGGTCGAGATGACCTTCCCGGCCAGCGACCCGATCTCGGTCGACGCCGGCATCACCCGCATCGAGGTGGCGCCGGACATGGTCGACGCGGGCCACGACCACCAGCACGCGCAGTCGATCGAAGAAAAGAGCAAGATTCGCGAGTGCCCGGTGGAAGAGAAGCGCTGAGATTTTCTTCACGGCGGGAGACGACAGGCCATGCGGCGCAAGCCGCATGGCCTGTTGCTTTATGGATTCGCCAAGGGTCATCGTGCGCGCTTTCCCAAATGAGGCGGGCCCGGCGTCCCAATCAGATGGAAGGCCGGACCCGTCGTGCAAACGAAAGAAGCAGCGCCCGCTTCAGCGGTGGTGGGTCGCCAGCTCGACCGGCGGGCTGGCCGGGGCGCTGGCCTGGCTCGGCGCCGCCGAGGTCTTGGCCGCCGCCTGGCGGTTCGCCGCCGGCGAGCAGAAACGGTTCTTGCCGGCGCGCTTGGCTTCGTACAGCGCGTAGTCGGCGATATTGATCAGCGCATCGACCGACTCGGCATCGTCCGGATAGATGCTGATGCCGATCGAGGTCGACAGCCGCAGCGTGAGATCGTTGATGAAGAAGGGCTCGGACAGCGCCTCGACCAGTTTCGAGGCCGGTCCCTGGGCGTCGGCCAGGCTGTGGATGTCGCCCAGCACGACCATGAATTCGTCGCCGCCGAGGCGCGCCACGGTGTCTTCCTTGCGCGAGCTCGACAGCAGGCGCTGGGACACCATCTTGAGGATCTCGTCGCCGTAGGCATGGCCGTAGGTGTCGTTGATCGCCTTGAAGCCATCCAGGTCGAGGTACATGACGGCCGCCTTGGCATGGCTGCGGTTGGCGTGCTGCAGCGCGGTCTCGATGCGGTCTTCGAGCAGGCGCCGGTTGGGCAGGCCGGTGAGGGCGTCGTGCAGGGCCAGTTCCTGTTGCGCCTTGGAGTATTGCGCCAATTCCTTGTACAGCAGCCGCACCTCGAGCATGTTGTGGATGCGCTTGTGCACTTCGAGCAGGTCGAAGGGCTTGCTGATGAAATCGCGGGCGCCGGCTTCGAGCGCGGCGATCTTGAAGCTCGGCTGGGCAGTCAGGGCCAGCACCGGCAGGTAACCGCCTTGCTCGATCTCCTTGAGCCCCTTCATCACCTGGAAGCCATTCAGGCCCGGCATCTGCAGGTCGAGCAGGATCAGGTCGTAGTTGTGCTCGCGGTGGAGCGGGCAGACCTGTTCCGGCAGCATGGTCGAGCTGACGCAAGCGTAGCCTTCTTCGCGCAATATCTCTTCCATCAGTTCGATATTGTCGGGCGAATCGTCCACTACCAGGATTTTCGCGTTCAAAATGTCTTGTCTGCTCGGCATGCTTTTCTCTTCTCTCGTATGGAGCGGATTCCCTTCTGGGTGGAATCGGGCTTGAACCCATCACTACTTAGTCTAGCAAACAGCTCAAAATTTCTTGTAGGACAGCGCCGCGTGCGTGGGTAGGAACATGAACGATCGGTGGACAACGGCTGCTCCTCATTGCCCCACTTTCATTGGCCATCCATCAGTGGCCAACGCTCAACGGCTGACCACGCGTCTTCCTCCATTGACCAGCGGCGCCGCGGGCGGCGCCATCACCATGCCGATCGCGGCCATCAGCTCGGTCTGCTCGACCGGTTTCGAGACATGGGCCGAAAAACCCGCCTCCAGCGCCTTGAGGCGGTCTTCGGAGCGGGCGAAGGCGGTCAGGGCGATGGCCGGCACCAGCCCGCCGGCGTCGCGCGGCAGCGCACGCACCCAGGACAGCAGTTCCAGGCCGTCGACCTCGGGCATGCCGAGGTCGCTGATCAGGAGGTCGGGCGGCGCGGCGCGCAGCAGCTCGAACGCTTCGCGCGCGCTGGCGGCCAGGCGCACGCTGGCCTGGCAATCGGCCAGGATGCGGGCGATCAGCTCGCGCGCATCGCGGTCGTCGTCGACCACCAGCACCGAGGTGCCGCGCAGGTCGCGCACCGCGGCCTCGGCCGCCTGTGCGTCGGCCTCCACGGCAGACGACGTCGCCGGCGGCGGCGCCGGCTGGCGCGGCGCGGCGCGGGCGGCATCGGCGCTGGCGGCGGGAGCGGCCTTGGCCAGCGGCAGCTCGATGGTGAAGCTGGCGCCCTGGCCGACCCCGGCGCTCTCCGCGCGCACCGTGCCGCCGTGTTGCTCGACCAGGTGCTTGACGATCGACAGGCCCAGGCCGAGGCCGCCGTGGCTGCGCGTCATCGAGGCGTCGGCCTGGCGGAAGCGCTCGAACACGTGGGTGATGAATTCGGGGCCGATGCCGGCGCCGTTGTCGCGGATCGTGATCGCCACCTGTTCGTCGCGCTGGCCGACCTCGATCGTGACCAGGCCGTCGCGCGGCGTGAACTTGATCGCGTTCGACAGCAGGTTCCAGATCACCTGCTGCAGCCGGCTCGGGTCGCCCGCCACCGCCGGCGTCTCGCTGCCGTAATGGCGCTCGATGCGGATGCCCTTGGCGTCGGCCGCCGGGCGCACGGTTTCGATGGCGGCGTCGATGAAGGCGGCCGGGGCCACGGTCTGCATGTCGAGCAGCACCTTGCCCGAGGTGATGCGGCTCATGTCGAGCAGGTCTTCGATCAGCTGGGCCTGGGCGCGCGCATTGCGCTCGATGGTCGACAGGCCGCGCTGCAGGTCGGCGCCGTCGCGGCTGCCGCGGCGCAGCACCTGCGACCAGCCGAGAATGGCCGACAAGGGCGTCCTCAGCTCGTGCGACAGGGTGGCCAGGAATTCGTCCTTCATCTGGCTGGTGCGCTCGGCCTCGGCGCGCGCCTCGCGCTCGTTCTCGAGCAGCACCTTGCGCTCTTCGGCGGCGCGGCTGGCGGCCTCCACCAGGCGGATATTGTCGACCGCGATCGCGGCCTGGGCCGCGATGCCGCTGACGATGCGCTCGCTGCGTTCGGTAAACACGCCGGGCTCGGGATGGCCGAAGAACATCGTGCCCAGCAGCTCGCCCGAGCGCGCCGTGACCGGCACCGACAGGTAGCTGCGCACCGGCGGATGGCCGGCGGGCAGGCCGAACTGCGGCGCCTTGGCGGCGTACTGTGGTGCGTTGCCGATGTCGCCCAGGTCGCCGATCCGCACCATGCCGTCGGCGCGCAAGCCCGGACCGAACAGCGCGCTGGCGCCCGGTTCGGCGAAGTCCTGGAACTCGGCCGAAGTGGCGCCCGACAGCGTGTACAGCGAGAACAGCGTGCCCGCGCCCTGTTCGCCATAGTGGAAGAAGGCGCCGAAACGGGCCCCGCAGACGCCGGCGGCGGCGTCGGTGGCGGCCTGCATCAGCGAGCGCAGGTCGCGCGTCGAAGCGAGGATGGCGCCGGTGCTGTTGAGCAGTTCGAGCACGTGCGATTCTTCGCGCAGCGCCTGCTCGGCGCGTTTGACCTGGTCGACATCGGTATTGGTGCCGAACCAGCGCACCACGCGGCCGTCGCGGTCGTGGACGGCCTCGACCCGGGTGAGGAACCAGCGGAAGTTGCCGTCGGCGCCGCGGATCGGGAATTCCATCTCGAACGGCGCGCCGGTGCGCACCGATTCGTCCCAATGCTCGAGCACGGCCGGCAGCACCGCCGGATCGTACACCGCTTTCCAGCCCCAGCCGGTGGATTCGCTCGGCGTGATGCCGGTGTATTCGTACCAGCGCTGGTTGAACCAGACGATGGCGCCGCTGGGGTCGGCCATCCAGGCCAGCTGCGGGATGGTGTTGGCCAGCGCCCGCAGTTCTTCTTCGCTCTGGCGCAGGTGGTCGTCGGCTTCGCGCCGGGCGCTGATGTCCTGGGCCATGCCGGTCATGCCCAGCACGGCGCCGCCCTGGGCCGCGCTGGCATGGTCGGGGCGGCCGACCAGGGCCACGCAGCGCGCGGCGGCCTGGTTCTCCAGGGCGCCGCCGGCGTGGCCGTCGAGCGGCAGCAGGCGGCATTCGAGGTCGAGGTCATTGCCTTGCGAAAAAGCCGCGAGCACCGCGCGCCGTACCCGCGGCCGGTCTTCCTGGACCAGGCGCGCGCGCAGCAGCGGCCACGCGAGCGCCACGCCCGCGGGCAGGCCGAGGATCTCGGCCGCGCGCGCGCCAAAGGTGACGCGGTCGCTGGCCGCGTCCCAGCGCCAGTCGCCCAGGCGGCCGGCCGCGATCGCGAGCTGCAGCCGGTTGTTGTTGTCGATCAGCGCTTGCTGGTCGAGCTTGCGCGCCGTGATGTCCTGGAAGTACAGGGTCAGGCCGTCGGGCGAGGGGTACACCCGCATGTCGAGCCAGCATTGCAGGCGGCGGTAGAAAAATTCCTTGTTGACGGTGATGCGCTGCTCCATCGCGCGCCGGCAGTCGGCGGCGACCGAGGTGCCGTGCAGGTCTTCGAACTCATCCCACAGCCGGCGCCCGACCAGGCTGTCGCGGCTCTTGTTGAGCGGCGCCACCATCTGCAGCGCGCGGCCGTTGATATACGTGATGTTCCAGTCGCGGTCGACCGCGCAAAAGCCGTCGGTGAGGCTTTCGAGCATGTTTTCCATGCGCTCGTTGGCGCGCTGCAGCTCTTGCCGGGTGGCTGCCAGGTCTTGCTCGGACACGTGGCAGGGAGTGCTGCTGCTGGATAGGTCGGAGGGAGTGTTCATGCCGGGGGTGCGGAACGCCCGAGACCGGGCAGGATGTGTTTCATTGTAGACCAGACAAGCGGGTCCGACACACACGCTTGATGCGCGCCTGGCGCCGGTCCGCGTTTCAAACGCGCTTCACGGCGTTTCCGTGCAGCGCTCCTTGCGGCGCTGTTCAGCCGGACTTGCCCGCCTGGCGCGCGACCTTCGACAGGGCGTCCTGCAACTGGTCGATCTCGTAGGGCTTCTGCAGCGACTGGTAAGGGAAGGACAGGTGGCGCAGCAGGGTGTCGCCGTAGCCGGAGGCAAAGATCACGCGCAGCGACGGATCGTCCGCGATCGCGCGGGTGGCGAGGTCGACGCCCGACATGCCGGGCAGGCTGACGTCGGAGAACAGCACGTCGTAGCGCTGGCGCGCGAGCAGGGCCAGGGCGTCGTCCGGATGGGCCACGCCGTCGGCCTCGTGGCCGAAGGCCTTGAGCATCTCGCACACCAGGTACTGCGAATCGACGTTGTCCTCGACCACCAGGATGCGCATGGCGCCGCCGCCGGCGTCTTCCTGCGCCGGCGCCTCGGTGGCCGGGGCCAGCGCCACCTGCACGCCGCGCACCGCGCCGGTCTCGTCGCGCAGCGGGGTCAGGCGCAGGTCGAAGCGCGACTCCTGGCTGCCGTCGAGACGGCGGAAGGTGAGCGGGGCGTCCTGCACTACGCCGGCTTCGCCGCGCCAGGCTGCCTCCAACGCCTTGCCGGCCGCCGCCAGCGGGGGCGGCAGCACCGGCGGCACCGAACCGCCGGGAACCCGGCCGTAGCCGGGGCCGGCCAGCAGCGCATACGCCTCGTTGAACACCGTGATCGTCTCGGTGCCCCAGACCAGCAGGGTGGGCAGCGGAGCGTTGAGCAGCAGGTCGCTGGCAAGCCGCAGCGGCAGGGGCCAGCGGGCGGCGTCGCCCAGCGCGGTCGCCGACCAGTCGTAGGATGCGGTGCTCCGGGCGGAAGTGTCGAGGTCGGGCATGGGCAAGCTAGTTGTAAAAACGAAAATATGGCCGGCATCGTACACCAAAAGCCTGTCGTTTGCTTCAACAAGCGTGCGCGGCGGCATAGCACGATTTGTAACTAACCAACGAATGAGCCGATTGCGGGGCTGTGAGGCCGCTATCGCGGCCCTGCAGCAGGCAAAAAAAAACCCGCTTCGTCGGAAGCGGGTTGAATCTATTTCCTAGGAGGAGAATAGAGGAGACAGGTGAATGATGCTGCATTGCGTCAAATCAGTCCAATTTATATTTCCAATACCAGTCATAGCCTCAATAAATATCCCGGGCGGATTGTCAAGTGCGCACTGTAGCGTGTGCGCACTTGGTGGGTGCGAGAAAATGTTCTACGATGGCAACTATGTCATCTTCTTCGTTGTTCGCTCGCGCCGGTATCGCGCTGCTGTCCTGCGCCTGCGCCGCGCAGGCACATGCACGGCCAGTCGACCCGCCGCCGGGCCAGGCCGTGGCGCTCGCCGACTATTCCCTTGAACAGCTCTCCGATATCGTGGTGACCTCGGTCTCGCGCCAGGACGAAGCGTTGGGTCGCGCGCCGGCCTCGGTCTACGTGATCCAGGGCGCCGAGATCGCCCGCTCCGGCGCCACCACCTTGCCCGAGGCGCTGCGCCTGGCGCCGAACCTGCAGGTGGCGCGCATCGGCGCCGGGTCGTATGCGATCAGCGCGCGCGGCTTCGTCTCGCCGCTGGCCAACAAGCTGCTGGTGATGGTCGATGGCCGCAGCGTGTATTCGCCGCTGTTTTCCGGCGTGTTCTGGGAAATGCAGGACGTGGCGCTGGAAGACGTGGACCGCATCGAGGTGGTCAGCGGCGCCGGCGGCACCGCCTGGGGCACGAATGCCGTCAACGGCGTCATCAACATCATTACCCGCAGCGCCGCCGAGACCCATGGCGGCCTGGCGACGGCGCATGCCGGCGCCGGCGAAAAGGGCGCCAGCGTGCGGTATGGCGGGCAGCTCGCCGGCGGCGCGCACTGGCGCGCCTATGCGCGCGGCATGGATGTCGAGGGGCTGGCGTTCGATGGGGGCGGGCCGGGCGCCGGCGGCATGCGGCGCCAGCAGGCGGGCTTTCGTCTCGACCGGGAAGCCGAGGCCCTTGATCTGACCTTCAGCGGCGACGTCCACGACGGCCGCCAGCGCGCCGGCGCCGACCAGGCGCGCACCGAGACCTCGGGCGCCAACCTGCTGGGGCGGGTCGAGCATCGGCTGGACGAGAACCAGAGCGTGCGCCTGCAGGCCTGGATCGACCATGCGCGGCGCGACCAGCAGGGCGTCGGCGCACAGCGCCTGGACACGGTCGACGTCGAGGCCCAGCACCTGCTGCGCCTGGATGGCCACAGCCTGGCCTGGGGCGGCGGCTATCGCTACAGCCGCGACCGGATCGACAACGGTCCCTTGCTGCGCTTCACGCCGGCGCGGCGCAGCCTGCGCTGGTCGCACCTGTTCGTCCAGGATGAATTCAAGCTGGCGCGCGACTTGCGCGCCAGCGCCGGCGTGCGCATCGAACACAATGTGTATACCGGCAGCGAGGTGCTGCCCAGCCTGCGCCTGGCATGGGACGTCGATGCGCGCTCGATGCTGTGGACGGCACTGTCGCGCACGGTGCGCGCGCCGTCGCGCCTCGACCGCGATTTCTACGTCGTCGACCCGCTCGACCCGAACGCCTATCTGGTCGGGGGTGGGGCGGACGTGGTGGCGGAAACGGCGCGCGTGGCCGAGCTGGGCTACCGTGCCCAGCCCACCCCCGCGCTGTCGTGGTCGGCCACCGTCTTCTATACGGATTTCGAGCGCCTGCGCACGCTGGAACGGGCGTCGGTGGGCGCCATTCCGCCGGCTGCCTACGTCCTGCAAAGCCTGGGCAAGGGCGCGCTGCGCGGCGTCGAGCTGTGGGCCAACTGGCAGGCCGCGCGCGGCTGGCGCCTGCATGCGGGAGCGGTGGTCCAGGACGTGGACGTCGGGCGCGAGCCTGCCAGTCGCGACAGTACCGGCCTGAGTTTTCTTGCTGGCAACGATCTGCGCATGACCTGGACCGTGCGCAGCGCGCACGACCTGGGGCCGCACCTGCGCGCCGATCTGGCGCTTCGTTACGTAGCGAGCATGCCGCAGGCGGCCCTGCCAAGCTATCATGAGCTCGACGCACGGTTGGCGTGGCAGGTGCGCCCCGATCTCGAGATCGCCCTTGTCGGGCGTAACCTGCTGCACCGACGCCACGCCGAATACGGCGCGGCCGGCAGCCGCCAGCTGATCGAGCGATCGGTGTTCGCCAGCGCGGCGCTGCGTTTTTGACTGGCCAATGGATTCCATGACAATCACTCAACCTGAAAGCCCGCAGCGCCGCCTGGCATGCCGGGCCCTGGCGCTGCCCCTGCTGCTGGCCGGCGTCGGCGCGCCCCTGCTGCCGCTGGCCGCGCAGGCCGCGGCGCCGGCGCTCGAGCGGCGCGTGAAGGCGGCTTTCCTGTATAAATTCCTCGGTTACGCCGAATTTCCGCCGCAGGCTTTCTCCGACGCCGCCACGCCCCTCACCCTGGGCGTGTTCGGCGCCGACGACATGGCGGCCGAGCTGACGCGGATCGCCACCGGGCGCATGGTGGCGGGACGCACGATCGCCGTGCGCGTGCTGCGCGAGCAAGACCTGGCCCAGCCGGTGCACCTGCTGTTCGTGGCCGGCCAGGACGGGGCGCGCACGGCGCGCCTGCTGCGCGCCTCGCCGGCCTGGCTGACCGTGACCGAATGCGAGGGCTGCCTGCAGCACGGCAGCGTGATCAATTTTACGATCGTCGATGAGCGCGTCCGTTTCGACGTCTCGCTCGATGCGGCGGAAAAGAAGAATGTGAAGCTCAGTTCGCGCCTGCTGACGGTCGCGAACCGCGTGCAGAAAGGAGCCTCCTGATGCCGATGCACGATACCGGCTCCGTCCGGAGCAAACTGATCCTGATGGCAGTGGCGACCACCGTGGTGGCCCTGCTCACCGCGGGCGTGGCGATGCTGCTGCTCGACCTGCGCACCTTCCAGCGCTACTGGATCGACGACCTCACCACCCAGGCCGACATCGTCGCCAGCGTGACCGCGCCCGCGGTCTCGTTCAACGATACGGCCGACGTCACCCAGAGCCTGACCCTGCTGCGCGTGCGTCCGCAGATCGTGGCGGCCGCGGTCTACACCGCGGGCGGCACCCGTTTCGCCACCTATGTGCGGCCCGACGTGCGCGCCCAGTTGCCGGAGCGGCCCGAGCCGGCCGGTTACCGCATCGAACGCGGCGAAGTCGTGCTGTACCGCGACATCGTCGAGAACGGCGAGCGGATCGGCACCGTCTACCTGCGTTCGCGCTATGGCGTGCTGGACCGGGCCCTGAGCTATGGCGCCATCCTCGGCGGCGTGCTGCTGGGCGCGCTGGTGATCGCGGCCCTGGTGGCTTCGCGCCTGCAGGCGTCGATCACGCGGCCGCTGGAGGCGGTGACCGACGTCGCGCGCCAGGTGATGCTGCGCCGCGACTTCTCGCTGCGCGTGCCGGGCAAGGAGAAAGGCGAGATCGGCGTGCTGGTCGAGGCCTTCAACGACATGCTGGCCGAGATCGGGCGCCGTTCGGACGCGCTGCAGGCGGCCAACCGCACGCTCGAACACGAGATGGAAGTGCGCCAGCGCGCCGAAGGCGCCCTGATCGTGGCCGACCGCCGCAAGGACGAATTCCTGGCCACCCTGGCGCACGAGCTGCGCAACCCGCTGGCGCCGATCCGCACCGGCCTCGACATCCTGCGCATCCGCAGCGGCGACGCCCAGGCCACCCAGCGCGCCACCGACATCATGGAACGCCAGCTGCGCCAGATGGTGCGCCTGGTGGACGACCTGCTGGACGTCTCGCGCATCAACACCGGCAAGTTCACCATCAAGATGGGCCGTGTCGAACTGAAGGCCGTCGTCAACGACGCGCTGGAAGTGGTGCGTTCGTATATCGAGCTGCACGGGCACGAGCTGGTGCTGGAGTTGCCGGACCGTCCGGTGTTCCTGCACGGCGACGCCACGCGCCTGGCCCAGATCCTGTCGAACCTGCTGAACAACGCCGCCAAGTACACCAACCGCGGCGGCAAGGTAATGCTCAAGGGCGCGGTGGAAGACAAGACCCTGGTGCTCGAAGTGGCCGACACCGGCATCGGCCTGGCGCCGGACATGCTCGATTCGGTGTTCGAGATGTTCGTGCAGGTCGATTCGACCCTGGAGCGCAGCAATGCCGGCCTGGGCGTGGGCCTGTCGCTGGCGCGCAAGCTGGTCGAGCTGCACGGCGGCACCATCACCGCCCACAGCGAAGGCCTGGGCCTGGGCAGCCGCTTCCTGGTGCGCCTGCCGATCGTGGTCGAGCCCGAGCCGCCGACCAAGCCGACCCCGGCCGCCTTCATCAGCACCGAGAGCTACCGCATCCTGCTGGCCGACGACAACGTCGACTTCGTCAACAGCATCGGCGCCTTGCTCACCGCGATGGGCCACAGCGTGGTGATCACCCACAACGGCCCGGACGCGCTGGCCGCGGCGGCGCGTTTCTGTCCTGACTACGCCTTCCTCGACATCGGCCTGCCGCACATGTCGGGCTACGACCTGGCGCGCGGCATCCGCAAGCTGCCGACCGGCGCCCTGACGGTGCTGATCGCGGTGACCGGCTGGGGCCAGGAAAAAGACCGCCAGCTGGCCTTCGAGGCCGGCTTCGGCCACCACATGGTCAAGCCGGTGCGCTTCGAGCAGATCGAGGAAATCCTGGGCACGCGCAGCGTCGTCAAGAAGTTGCGCACATAAAAAAAACGGAAGCGTGTGCAACGCTTCCGTTCGTGCTGCTGCAGATTGGCAGGGCGTCAGCCCTGCTTCGCCCGGCGGCGGTGGGCCAGGAAACCCAGCACGCCCAGGCCGCCCAGCATCATCCCGTAGGTGCCCGGCTCGGGCACCGGCGCCAGCGCCACCGCGCCGCCGAAGCTGGCGCCGTCGGCCGACAACAGTTCGCCGCTCACCTGCAGGTAATAGTCGCCGGCCCCCAGGTTGTCGCTGGCGAGGGTCCACAGGTCGACCGCGCCGGCCTGCACTTCTTCGCCCGCGCTGATGAGCACGTCATCGGCGCCGTACAGGGCCAGGCCGGTAATGTCCAGGCCGACGTCGCCGCTGCGGCTGCTCGAGGCGACCACGGCGTCGAGATTGTGGCCGATCGTGCTCGCGATCGTGAAGGTGAACTGGTCGGCGAAGGTGTTGCCCTGGTTGTCGGCGTCGAAGGTGTCGCCGAAGTAGGCGGTCAGATCGACCAGGTCCAGGGCTTGCGGCGAGTCTCCGATGACGTCCTGCGCCATCACGGCGGAAGAACCGAACGACGACGCGCCAGCCAGCACCATTGCAGCAATGAGAGATCGTTTCATGTCTTTCCTCGCAAAAGGTCAGCCGCGAAATCTGCCGCGACATCAGCCGCAACCCGCAGCCATGGTTTCAAGAAGGGGAACTTCATGCTAACAAAAGAGCAAAGAAAAGCATCCCCCTGCGCTATGTGGCTTATGGAGCAGGAAATGTGTGCTCGAGGCTAACTATTTTCTGGGGAGATAGCTATCGGATAACGTGTCATAGGAGAGCGTCGCTATCTGGCGTTGTAGAGCAGAAAATCACGTGGGTTTGCTCAACCTATGTAGGGCAGGTCTTACAAGAACTGCGGTGATGATCCGGCGCAGAGGCCGTTGACACCCGACGCAGGGTCCTGAACAGGGCGAAAGGGATGAGCGACAATGGCGCGTGTGAACTTATGCTCAAACGACTGAGCGCGCGAGAATGAAATGCAGGCAGAAAAGAAAAATGGCTCAGAATTTCTTCTGAGCCATTCTCTTTGAAACAGTTGGTGCGGCTGGCAGGAATCGAACCCACGACCCCTTGGTTCGTAGCCAAGTACTCTATCCAGCTGAGCTACAGCCGCCCGAGGCACGCATTATAACGGCAATCAGCCAGAACGCCAAGCAAGGATTCTGCATTGCAGAAACCGTGTTCAGCAAAGAAAAATGGCTCAGAATCTCTTCTGAGCCATTCTCTGTGAAACGGTTGGTGCGGCTGGCAGGAATCGAACCCACGACCCCTTGGTTCGTAGCCAAGTACTCTATCCAGCTGAGCTACAGCCGCCCGGGGCACGCATTATAGCGGCATGTGGCAAGTTCGCCAAGCGGCTGTTGGCGCCGGGCAAGCCGGGCGCTGTGCGCCGGATCGGCCGGCGCCAGGCCTTGCTTGCCTGTCAGCATGTGAATACACTGGCAGGCACGGTTCGATCATGCGCCATGCGCGCAGTCTGGAGCTATTCACATGCGACTCGTCTTTACCAAGGGCGCCGGGAAGTTCGACCGGATGACCATCGTGCGCCCGGGGCGCCCGCCAGAGCAGGTCGACTGCCCAAAGCAAGGAATCATTCCGCACGATATGGTGCATTACGCCGTGGAGCATACCTTGGCCGTGCGCGGATTTCTCGCCAGGGTGGGCGAGGGAGAGGCGGCCAGCTTCGGGATGCAGGGCGAGCCATGCAGCGACGCGGTCGAGCGTCTGGTGGAAGTCTTCCAGGGCGACCAGTGGTCCGGCGGCGATGCCCCCGCAACGGATCTCATCGACCTGTACCGGGTCACATGCCATGCGAGATCGTGCCCCATGCTCGATATCGACGCGGCGGCCATCGATGCGGTGCGCTGCGCGCTCGCCGAGCTGACTGCAAGGTGGGCGGCGGTGCCGGTCGGTGGTCATCTCGAGGTCGGCTTCGCGCAGGCGTTTGGCGAGCCGGAAAGAAAAATGGCTCAGAATTTCTTCTGAGCCATTCTCTTTGAAACAGTTGGTGCGGCTGGCAGGAATCGAACCCACGACCCCTTGGTTCGTAGCCAAGTACTCTATCCAGCTGAGCTACAGCCGCCCGAGGCACGCATTATAGCGATGCTTGTTCGTCTTGGCAAAGGGTTATCGGGAAATTTATTTCGTAAGTGATCGGGTCAGTGCGTCGATGACCGCCCGATCGTTCGGATTGCACAACAGGGAAGGAAGATCCGCCTGCGGAATCAGGTGCACGGCCTGGCTTTCCCACCCCATCAGCGCCGGGTTGCCGCCGATCCGGCGCGCCAGGTAATAGCGGGTATGGGTCAGCGTGCGCGCGGAGTCGATCAGGTGAGCCAGGATTTCCACGCGCAGCCCCGATTCCTCGAACGCTTCCCGAATCGCCGTCGCTTGCAGGTTGATGCCGGGATCGACCCGGCCCTTGGGAAAGGTCGCGTCATAGCCGCCGAAGCGGTTCGACGGCGACACCGCCCAGACGCGCCCATCGTCTTCCACGATGACGACGCCGGCCGCGGGGGATTTCGATGGCGCTGGTTCGAAGGCCGGTTCGGCGATGTCGGCCTGGCCCGCAACGTCGGCCCAGTCGGCCTGCGTGGCCGGCACGTCCAGCCATGGCGCGAAGGGCAGGCCATTGAGCGCCGGGGGCAGGGCGCCGAGGGGAATCACGGTGGCGACCCGGGCAGGGTCGTGCCAGGTGCCGGGCGCGCTCGGCTGCGAAGGCCGGGCAATCAGCACTGGCTTGCCGTGCTCGTCAGGCTGGGGATGATGGACGGCGGCGTCGTTCATGGGACGGTGGCGGCTGAAATGATCGTGCGGGCCAAAAGCAATAAGGGCACTTCTTGCGAAGCGCCCTTATCTGAAGAAGGTTGGTGCGGCTGGCAGGAATCGAACCCACGACCCCTTGGTTCGTAGCCAAGTACTCTATCCAGCTGAGCTACAGCCGCCCAATGCAGGCATTATAGCGGGAGGCGGGCGTCTTGGCAAAGGTTCATTGCCGAACTGTTAGCGCAAAGTAGTAATGTCCCCTCTCCGCTAAGTAGAAATGTCCCCTAGGATGCCCTGAAGGGGGACGGGACAGTGCTCAAGATGACAGCCAAAGACGTGTTGCGTAGCCAGGTGATGGCACAGGTAGTTGAGGGTAAGCTGGATCAGGAAAGTGCTGCCAGGAGGCTGGGCATCAGCACGCGCCAGGTGAAACGTCTGAAGCGGCGTATGCTCGACGAGGGCAATGCAGGGCTACTGAGCAAGAGCCGGGGCAAACCGTCGAATCGACGCACGCCACAAGAGAAGCTGTCCAAGGCATTGGACCTGATCAGGGCGCACTATGCGGATTTCGGTCCGACGTTGGCATGCGAGAAGCTCGACGAACTGCATGAGATCCGCCTATCAGTGGAAACGGTGCGCAAGGCGATGATTGCGGCGCAACTGTGGAAACCGCGTCGTGGCGCAACAGCGCGGACACACGCAATGCGCGAGCGCAGGGCGCGGCGCGGAGAGCTGATCCAGATCGATGGATCGCCGCACGACTGGTTCGAGGGCCGCGCGCCCCGCTGCAGCCTGTTGGTGTTTATCGACGATGCCACGAGCGAGCTGATGGCATTGCGTTTCGTCGATGCCGAGACGACGCTTGGATACATGAGTTTGCTGGAGGAGCACATCAGAAATCATGGCCTGCCAGCGGCCCTGTACAGCGATCGTCATAGCATCTTCCGGATCAGCACGGGCGACAAGAGTGGCGTCGGTGAAGGGCAAACGCAGTTTGCACGCGCATTGGAACAACTCGGTATCGAGGGCATCCAGGCTAACAGCCCGCAGGCCAAGGGACGAGTCGAGCGAGCCAATCAGACCTTGCAGGACCGCTTGGTAAAGGAGATGCGGTTACAGGGCATCAGTAGCCAGCAGGCTGCCAATGCCTGGCTACCGCAGTTCATTCGCGCCTTCAACCGGCGCTTTGCCGTCACGGCCGTGCTGCCTGAAGACGCTCATGTGCCGTATGGCGGAACCGAAGCTGCTCTACGCCGAATCCTCTCGGTGCATATACCTCGCCGCCTGTCTAGCAACCTGAGCTGTCAGTTCAATGGCTTGCTGTATCAGATCCAAATTGCCGACCAGGGGCGAGCATTGCGTGGCGCCAGCGTTACTATCGTCACCCATCCGGAAAGTGCGACCGAGGTCGTCTGGCAAGGCCGGGTTTTGCAGCACACATGCAGCAGCAAGCCAATCAAGCAGCATGAGGCGATCGACGGCAAGGACATCAATGGCAAGGTCGAGCAGGCACTCGCCCGACGCCAACCGCCACAGCCTATCGGACACCCCTGGAAAAAACGCATGGAAACGCAACCGGGCACCGTCCCTGTACGTGCTGAGTTCGCCCATACGAAATCGCATCTGGCCCCTGTCACCAATCCGTGATCAAATTGGCAAGAGGGACATTTCTACTTTGCGCAACAGGGGACATTTCTATTTAGCGTTGACAAGGTTCATTGCCGAACCGCGTAACGGCCCGCGAAAACCGTCCGCGGCAAATGCCCGGAGCAAAGAAAAAGGGCCAGATCTCGCGATCTGGCCCTTCGTATTTTCTGGTGCGGCTGGCAGGAATCGAACCCACGACCCCTTGGTTCGTAGCCAAGTACTCTATCCAGCTGAGCTACAGCCGCCCGAAGCACGCATTATAGCAGCGGGTTGTCGTTTCTGGAAGACTCAAAATATTTCACTTAAGCAAACTCCTCTGGTAGATTTGATAGCAGGATAATTAATTGGATCGCCATGTCGGGTTTCGCCACTGTCCGCGCCACATCGTGCCGCTGCATGTTCATCCTGTTGCTGAGCGTCCTGGGCATGCTCGCCGCGAGCCTGCCCAAGGACGCGGGCGCCGCCCAGCGCAGCCTGCGTTTCGAGCGGCTGTCCGTCGACGACGGCCTGTCCCAGCATTCGGTGATGAACATCCTGCAGGACCGGCGCGGCTTCATCTGGTTCGGCACCCAGGCCGGGCTGCACCGTTTCGACGGCTACCGGATGACCGTGTACCGCAACGACACCAACGATCCCGGCAGCATCCCAGACAATTTCGTGTCCGCCTCCTACGAAGATCCCGCAGGCTCCCTGTGGTTCGGCACCAAGGGCGGGCTTGCGCGTCACGACCCCGCCACCGGCCGCTTCCAGCGCCATGCGCTGGCGGACGAAGGGCGCAGCGTGATGCGTTCGGTGGTGGCCATCGTGCCGGGACCGGATGGCGCGCTGTGGCTGGCGACCACCGACGGCGTGGTGCGCTTCGATCCGGCCACCGGCCGGCACCGCGGTTATGTGCATGACCCCGAGGACCGCGCCAGCCTGCGCGACGATCGGGTCAATGCGCTCGCCTTCGACAACGCGGGCGCGCTGTGGGTGGGCACGGCCGCCGGCCTGGACCGGATGGAGCCGGGCGGCGGCCGCTTTGCACATTTTGCGCTCGCGCCACCGGCGGACGCCCGGCGCAATACCGTGCTCGCGCTGTCGATGGGGCCGCGCGACACGCTGTGGGTCGGCACCGCCTCCGGGCTCGAAGCCTGGCGCCTCGACGAAGGCCCGCCGCGGCGCCAGCGCATGAGCGCGGCCGACGGCATGGGCGAGGTGCACGTCAGAACCTTGTACCACGACAGTGGCGCCCAGCTGTGGGTCGGCACCGAGAACCAGGGCCTCAAATGGCGCGACCCATCCAGCGGCAAGTTCATCAGCTATCGCAACGCGGCCCAGGATCCGCACAGCCTGTCCGACAACCAGGTGCCGGCGGTGCTGGTCGACCGCACCGGCACCTTGTGGGTCGGCACCTATTTCGGCGGCATCAACCGCACCGACCTGGCCAGCGGCGGCTTCGCGCGCTATGGCGAGACCGAGGGCATCGGCCGCGCGCGGGTGCGCGCCATCGCCGGCGAAGCCGACGGCCGCCTGTGGGTCGGCACCGTCAGCGACGGCCTGATGCTGCTCGATCCGGCCACCCGCCAGGCCACGCGCCTGCGCTCCGGCATGCTGGGCGAGCGCGTCACGGCGTTGGCGCCGGCGCGCGGCCGGATGTGGATCGGCACCCCGACCGGCCTGCTGTGGCGCACGCCGGATGGACGCATGGGGCGGGTGGGACTGGGGCGCGGCCCGAGCGCCAACCACGTGCAGGCCATCCTCGCCGGCCGCGACGGCACCTTGTGGGTGACGACGCGGGATGGCCTGTCGGCGCTGGCCCCCGGCCATGAAACCACGCGCAGCTGGCGCAACGACCCGCTCGACCCGACCAGCCTGGGCGACAACTACGGCCGCGCGCTGCTGGAAGACCGGCACGGCATCCTGTGGATCGGCACCGAGTCGGGCCTGGAACGGTACGACCGCGCCGCCGACACGTTTACCCGTTTTCGCAACGATCCGGCCGATCCGGGCAGCCTGCGCCACAGCCGCGTCAACTACCTGTACGAATCGGCCAGGGGCGAGCTGTGGGTCGGCACCGCCGGCGGGCTGCACCGCATGATGCGCGACGGCGAGCGCACCTGGTTCCGCTTCTATCCCTTCGCCGACGGCGAGGATGCGCCATCGATCGGCGCCATCCTCGAGGACGACGACGGCAACCTGTGGGTCAGCACCACGGCCGGCATCACGCGGGTCGATCCGGTGGGTGGCCAGGCCAAGAGCTACACCGCCAAGGACGGCCTGATCGACGGTTCCTACTTCGTCGGATCGGGCTGGCGCGGCGCCAACGGCCAGCTGCATTTCGGCGGCATCAGCGGCATGACCTCGTTCTTTCCGGCCGAGGTGCGCGACAACCCGTTTGCGCCGACGGTGGCGATCACCGACCTGCTGGTATTGAACAAGACCCGCTCCATCCCCGACCTGCCGACGCGGCGCGAGATCACGCTGTCGCACCGCGACACCGTGTTCACCATCGAATTCGCGGCCCTGCACTATGCCGACCCGCACGGCAACCGCTATGCCTACCAGCTCGAAGGCTTCGACCAGGCCTGGGTCGACACCAATGCCAGCCGGCGCTTCGCGACCTATACGAACCTCGATCCGGGGCGCTATGTGTTCCGGGTCCGGGCCAGCAACAAGGACGGCCTGTGGAGCCAGGACGCCGCCGCGCTGGCGATCACGATCACGCCGCCGTACTGGAAGACCTGGTGGTTCCGCACGCTGGCGGCAAGCGTGGTGCTGGCGCTGTCCTACCTGGTCTACCGGCTGCGGGTGCGTGCGCTGGTCGAGCAGAAAGGGCTGCTGGCGCGCGAGGTCCACGCCCGCACCGCCGAACTGCTGCTGCAGAAGGAAGCGGCCGAACGCGGCAAGCGCGAAGTCGAGCGCCAGAAGGAATCGGTCGAGCGCGCGCACCGCAATATCGCGCTGCTGTCCGACATGGGCAGGGTGCTGACCGCGAACCTGGACAATGAGGCCATCATGAACACGCTCTACCAGCACGTGGTGGCGCTGATGGACGCGCCGGTGTTCGCGGTCGCGTTGTGGCGCCCCGAGCGCGAGACGCTCGAGCTGCCGTATGCGATGGTGGTCGGACGGCGCATGGCGCCGCGCGAATTGCGCTTCGATCCGGCGCGCCACCTGCTGTCGTGCTGCGTGGCCGAAGGCCGCGAGTTCCTGCTGGCCGACGTGCAGGCCGAGCTTCCTTCGTGCCTTTCGCAGGCGGCCAACGCGCTCGATGCGGTGGCGGTGTCGGAGTCCGCCGTCCAGGCGCCGCGTTCGCTGCTGTGCGTCCCGGTGACGGTGGGCGAGCGGGTGCTGGGCGCGGTGACGGTGCAGAGCCGCCAGCCCGGCGCCTACAGTCAGGTCCACCTCGACATGCTGGGGACGCTGGCGGCCTACGTGGGCGTGGCGATGGACAATGCCGAAGCCTATCACCGCCTCAAGGAAACCCAGGCCCAGCTGGCGGCCCAGGAGAAACTGGCCTCGCTCGGTTCGCTGGTGGCGGGCGTGGCGCACGAGCTCAACACCCCGATCGGCAACAGCCTGCTGATGGCCAGCACCCTGCAGGAGCGCACCAACGCGGTGGCGGCGCGCTTCGCGCAAGCCACGCTCAAGCGCTCGGACCTGGAAGACTACATGGCCGCCTCGAGGGAGGCATCGGAGCTGATCGTGCGCAGCCTGCACAATGCGGCCGAACTGGTGAGCAGCTTCCGCCAGGTCTCGGTCGACCAGGCCAGCGCCCAGCGCCGCCGCTTCGACCTGGCCCAGGCCTGCCACGAGATCGTCGCGACGCTGATGAACACGGTGCGCCTGGCCGAACACCGCCTGCTGCTCGACGTGCCGGCCGGGATCGCGATGGATGGATTCCCGGGTCCGCTGGGCCAGGTCCTGATCAACTTCGTCAACAATGCCATGCTGCACGCCTTCGAGGGGCCGGGCGGCGCCATGACGATCGCCGCCGCGCCGCACGACGGCCGGGTGACCATCACCTTCCGCGACGACGGACGCGGCATCGAGGCGGCCCACCTCGGGCGCATCTTCGATCCCTTCTTCACGACCCGCATGGGGCAGGGCGGCACCGGGCTGGGCCTGAACATCGTCTACAACATCGTCACCAGCCTGCTGGGCGGGACGATCCGGGTCGAGAGCACGCTAGGGGCCGGCACGCTGTTCGTGCTCGACCTGCCGCTACGGGCGCCGGACTAGACGTCAGACCACGTTGCGCGGCGCGCCGGCCTGCCAGGCTTCGATATTATCGACCAGCATGTCGGCCAGCGTCTGCATGGCGCCGGCGCTGGCCCAGGCCACGTGCGGGGTCAGGATGAAGTTCGGCAGGCGCAGGCCGAGCAGGGGATTGCCGGACGACGGCGGCTCCTTGGAGAGGACGTCGAAGCCGGCGCCGATGCGGCCTTCCATCAGCACCTCGGCCAGCGCCGCCTCGTCGACCAGGCCGCCGCGCGCCGTGTTGATCAGGAGCGCGCCCGGCTTCATCAGGCCCAGCTCGCGCCGGCCGATCAGGTCGCGGGTGTCTTCGGTGAGCGGCAGGTGCAGGCTGACGATATCCGAGGTGGACAGCAGCTCGTCCAGCGCCAGTTGGGTGACGTCCGGATCCGGGATCGGCGAACGCGAGGTGGCGGCCACCCGCATGCCGAAGGCGCGCGCGATGCCGGCGACCCGCTTGCCGAGCGCGCCGTAGCCGACGATGCCCAGGCGGCTGCCGGCCAGGTCGCCGATCGGGTGGTCGAGCAGGCAGAAGCGGCTGGAGGTCTCCCATTTGCCGGCCTCGACGTCGAGGGCGTAGGCGCGCAGGTTGCGGCGCAGCGCCAGCATCAGGGTGACGCAGTGTTCGGGCACCGAGACCAGCGAGTAGTCGCGGATGTTCGAGACCACGATGCCGCGTTCGCGGCAGGCAGCCAGGTCGACGTTATCAAGGCCGGTGGCCGCGACGGCGACCAGTTTCAGGTCGGGCAGTTGCGCTATCGCCGCGGCGCGCAGCGGCACCTTGTTGGTGATCGCGACGGTGGCGCCGGCCAGGCGTTCCACGACCTCGTCGGGGCTGGTGCCCGCGTAGTCCTGCCAGGTATGCGCAAAGCCGGGCACGCGGACATTGGCCTGCAGGCTGTCGCGGTCGAGGAAGACGATACGGTCCATGGTGTCCTTTGGAGTGGCGGGCAAAATCCTATTGTAGAGCAGGCGTGGCAAAAGACAGGATGGCCTGTCTTTTGCACGGGGGCGGCGTGGGGAATGCCGCGATATGGTGGGGCTCGAGCCGGCTTCTGATGAGGACCCTGAGCCCGGGGATTACTGCGAGCGCGCGACGCTGTCGGCCTTCGCTTCGGCCTGGTCGGCCTTGGCTTCAGCCTTCTTCTCGGCTGCCTTCGCCTCGGCCTTGGCCACGTCGGCCTTCGCTTCGGCAGTGGCCTTCTCTACCTTCTCGTCGGCCTTGGCGGCTTCTTTCGCATGCTTGGCGTCGGCCTTGGCCGCGTCCTTGGTGGCGTGCGCCTGGTCGTGCGTGGTGGCAGGGGTCTGGGCGAACACGGAAGTAGCGAACAGACCAGCGATCAGGGTAGCGGCGATTTTGCTCATGGTGTCATTCCTTTATAGTGGTTTGAAACTCGGTTGATCTCGTGGGGCTCCGTAGAGCAATCCAGGTGTTTCTGCGTCGTGTTACTGAGCAGATAACGGGGCGCGTTACCGTCCAGTTGACGGCATTTACATCCACTTACATTTATCTCAACGACCCCGGTCAGCGTTCGCTGCCGTACAGTCCCCGACGCGAGGCAGGAATAGGCTGTGATCAATAGGTTCCTGGAGCATCGCCATGCCGGACGCACTGAAAGTCTATAAAGCCAAGCGCAACTTCACGATCACGTCAGAGCCGGCCGAAGGCGGCACGCCCGGCGTGGACGCCTTGACCTTCGTTATCCAGAAGCATTGGGCCAGCCGCCTGCACTACGATTTCCGGCTCGAGCTGGACGGCACGATGAAGAGCTGGGCGGTGCCGAAAGGCCCCAGTTACGACACCCACGACAAGCGGATGGCGGTGCATGTCGAGGACCACCCGATCTCGTATGCCGATTTCGAAGGAACGATTCCGGCCAAGCAATATGGCGCAGGCAAAGTCATCATCTGGGACAAGGGCACCTGGGAACCGCTGGAAGACCCGCACAAGGGATTCGCCAAGGGCAGCATCAAGTTCGAGATGCACGGCCACAAGATGCACGGTCGCTGGACCCTGGTGCGCATGAAGGGCCGCGGCGACGACAAGCAGGAACCGTGGCTGCTGATCAAGGAGAAGGACGAGTACGCGCGCTCATCCGAGGAATTCTCGCTGGTCGACGAGATGCCTGACAGCGTCAAGGACCTGCCGATGCCCGAGCGGGTGCAGCGCAAGGTCGAGGCGCTGCGCGAAGAAGAGGAGGAGGAGCAGGCGCCGGCGTCGAAAAAAAGAACGCCGGCGAAGAAAAAAGCCGCCGCCAAGCCCAGGGCGGCGCCGGCTTCCGCCCTGGTCGCCTTGCCTGAAAAATTCTCGCCCGAGCTGGCCACGCTGGTGGACGCGCCGCCGCCCGACCCCGAGAACTGGGTATTCGAGGTCAAGTTCGACGGCTACCGCATGCTGGCGCGCATCGAGGACGGCGCGGTGCGCTTGATCACGCGCAATGCCAACGACTGGACCGACAAGCTGTTGCCGCTCAAGGCCGAGCTGGAGCGCATGAAGCTGCCCGACGGCTGGTATGACGGCGAGATCGTGGTCCACGACGAGAACGGCAAGCCCGATTTCGGCAAGCTGCAGCTGGCCTTCGACGGCAAGCATGCCGAACACATCGAATTCTTCCTGTTCGACGTGCCATACTTCGACGGCCACGACCTGCGCGAGCTGCCGCTGGTCGACCGGCGCGGCTTGCTCGAACAGCTGCTCGCGAAGAAGAAGTCGGACAAGGTCCGTTTCTCGGCCGAGTTCGGCAACAAGCCGGACGAGCTGGTGGTCGCGGCCTGCAAGATCGGGCTGGAAGGCGTGATCGGCAAGCGGCGCGGTGCGCGCTATGTGTCGCGGCGCTCGCCCGACTGGATCAAGCTCAAGTGCGGGCTGCGCCAGGAATTCGTGATCGGCGGCTTCACCGACCCCAAGGGTTCGCGTACCGGCATCGGCTCGCTGCTGCTCGGAACGTATGACGAAGAAGGCGTGCTGCGCTACGCGGGCAACGTCGGCTCGGGCTTCAACCATTCCTCGCTGGCCGCGATCGCCAAGCGGCTGGAAAAGTTGCGCAGCGACGAGAGTCCTTTCCCGCCGCGCGCCGTTCCCGGCCGCAAGCACCACTGGGTCAAGCCGGTGCTGGTGGCCGAGGTCAGCTTCTCCGAATGGACCAGCGCCGGCGCGGTGCGCCACCCGGTATTCCAGGGCTTGCGCGAAGACAAGCCGGCCAAGGGCATCACACGTGAAAAGGCACAGCATATGGACGACGCATCCGCGACAGACGCTGCGGACCCTGTTTCGGCGCCGGGCAGGCTCCCGGCGACGATGAAGATCACGAATGGCGACCGCGTGATCGACAAGGAGAGCGGCGCGACCAAGCTCGACCTGATTCGCTACTACGCGCTGGTCGGCGAGCTGATGATGGAACACCTGAAGGGGCGTCCGGTATCGCTGGTGCGCGCGCCCGAGGGCGTGGGCGGCGAACTGTTCTTCCAGAAGCACGCCGACGTGCGCAAGATGCCGGGCCTGCGCCACCTGGACCAGGCGCTCGACCCCGACCATCCGCCGATGCTCGAAGTGGCAAGCGTGGAAGGCATCCTGTCGTCGGCGCAGTGGAACGTGGTCGAGATCCACACGCAAAACGCGTTCAAGGGCAGCTACCAGAAGCCGAACCGCATGGTGTTCGACCTCGACCCGGGCGAGGGCGTCGAGTGGCCGGCGATGCAGGAGGCGGCCCAGCTGATGCATGCCTTCCTCGACGAACTGGGCTTGCCGGCCTTCCTCAAGACCAGCGGCGGCAAGGGCCTGCACGTGGTGGTGCCGATCAAGGGTGGTCACGACTGGGATACGGTGAAGGCGTTCTCGCAGGCGATCGTGCGCCATATGGCCGACACCTTGCCCGACCGCTTCGCCTTCAAGAGCGGCCCGAAGAACCGGGTCGGCAAGATCTTCATCGACTACCTGCGCAACGGGCAGGGCGCGACCACGGTCGCGGCCTGGTCGGCCCGGGTGCGGCCGGGGCTCGGGATCTCGGTGCCGCTGCGCTGGGAAGAGTTGCCTGGCCTGAGGTCGAGCACGCAGTGGACGGTGGCCAATGTGCACACGCGGCTGGACGAGGGCAATGCGCCGTGGGACGGTTATGCCAGGGCGGCGAAGACGCTGACAAAAGCGATGAAGGCGCTCGGCTTCGAGCCCTGAATAAAAAAACCGCCACACCGGAACTGGCGGTCCGGGTGGCGGCAAGGAGGGAGAAGCTTGAGGGCGAGTGCTTAGTCGACGTTCCTGCCCAGCGCCTTGAGCGAGGCGCGCACGCCGCGGCCATACGCCGGGTCGGCCAGGTCGAAGTGGCCCAGCTGGCGCTGCAGGATGTCCTCGTCCACCTGGCTCAGCGGGCCGGCCAGGTTGTCGCACAGGTTCTGGCGCGCCTGGGCGTCCATCAGGCGGAACAGGTTGCCGGCCTGCGTGTAATCGTCTTCCTGGCCGCGGAAGTCGAAGCGGCCGGCATCGCCTTCCAGGGCCAGTTCGCGCTCGCCGTGGCCCATGCCGGTGGCGCCGGCGCCCACGCTGTTCAGCGTGTAGTAATTGCGCGCCGCGCCGCCGTTGGCGATCGCCATCGAACCGTCACGCTGGTGGTTGTGGACCGGGCAGCGCGGGGCGTTCACCGGCAGGTGCTGGTGGTTGGTGCCGACGCGGTACAGCTGGGCGTCGTGGTAGCCGAACAGGCGGCCCTGCAGCATCTTGTCGGGCGAGTAGCCCAGGCCCGGCACCACGTTGGCCGGCGAGAAGGCAGCCTGCTCGACCTCGGCGTGGTAGTTCTGCGGGTTGCGGTTCAGTTCCAGCACGCCGACCGGCTGCACCGGGAAGTCGCCATGCGGCCACACCTTGGTCAGGTCGAACGGATTCCAGCCGGTGCGCGCGCTCCAGGCTTCCAGCTCCTGGATGGTCGCGACCTGCACCTGCACGTCCCACTGCGGGAAGTCGTTGGCGGCGATCGCATTGAACAGGTCGCGCTGGGCGTGATCCGGATCGCTGCCGGCGATGCGGGTGGCGTCCGCGGCGCTCAGGTTCTTGATGCCCTGGCGGGTCTTGAAGTGCCACTTCACGTAGACGCGCTCGCCCTGTTCGTTGATCAGGCTATAGGTGTGGCTGCCGAAGCCGTCCATGTGGCGGTAGCCGTCCGGGGTGCCGCGGTCCGAGAACAGGATCGTCACCTGGTGCAGGCTTTCCGGCGCATTGCTCCAGAAGTCGAACATCATATTGGCCGACTTCAGGTTGGTCTGCGGATCGCGCTTCTGGGTGTGGATGAAGTCCGGGAAGTTGATCGGGTCCTTGATGAAGAACACCGGCGTGTTGTTGCCGACCAGGTCCCAGTTGCCTTCCTCGGTATAGAAGCGCAGCGCGAAGCCGCGCGGATCGCGTTCGGTGTCGGCGCTGCCTTTTTCGCCGCCGACGGTCGAGAAGCGCAGGAAGACCGGGGTCTGCTTGCCGACGTGGGCGAACAGGTTCGCCTTGGTCAGGCCGGTGATGTCGTGGGTGACGGTGAAGCTGCCATAGGCGCCCGAACCCTTGGCGTGGACGACGCGCTCAGGGATGCGCTCGCGGTTGAAGTGCTGCAGCTTTTCGATCAGGTGGAAATCCTGCAGCAGCAGCGGGCCACGCGGGCCGGCGCTCAGCGAGTTCTGGTTGTCGGCGACCGGGATGCCGGAGGCGGTGGTGAGGCGTGCTTGTGTCATTATAGAATCTCCTTATCACTGATGAAAAATCAATGAAGAGATTCTATCAAGAAACTAGCAAATCCGAAAGTGTTGTGAATTTATTGCCGCGATAGATTTTATAAATTCAGCAAAAATGATATGCGCGGCGTTTCCCATTGTCAAGTTCTTCAATCGCCGTTCTTGAAGATGCCGCGCACGTTCATCGCCATCAGCGCCAGCTGCAGGGTAATGAGGGCCCAGGCTTCGTCGTGCCAGCCCCACACGATCCACAGCAGGTTACTGAGGATGAACATCCAGAACCCGAACACCCGGCGTTCGGCGCGCTTGGAGCCGATCAGGAAGGCGGCGTAGAGGCTGACCAGCATCGCCGGCCATTGAAGGAGGTCGATCAGTCCCTCCATCCTCACGCCGCCTTCTTGCGTGCCGGCGCCTTGGCGGACGCTTTCCTGGCGACCGCTTTCTTCGCCGCCGGCTTGGCCGCGGTCTTGCTCGCCGTAGCCCGCGTCGACTTGGCGGCGCTCGCGCCCGCACGGCTGCCCGATCCCGCCGTCTTGCGTGCGCGCGGCACGTGGACCTCGTCGTCGTCGTCGTCGCCGGCCGCCGGCTTTTTCGACTTGCGCGGCGGCGGATCGTCGTCATCGTCGTCGTCATCTTCCAGCGCCGCCGCCAGCGCGGCCCTGGCCGGCTTCTTGCCCAGGCTGGCCTGGAGCAGGGCGACCAGGTCGATGACCTTGCCGCTCGTGCGTTTTTCTTTCTCGGGCTCGGGCTGGGTGATGGTCTTGGTCTGCCTGGCCTTGATCTTCTTCTTGACCAGGGCCAGCACGTCCTCGCGGTAGGTGTCGTGGTACTGCTCCGGCGCCCAGTCCTCGCTCATGCCCTCGACCAGCGCCATCGCCATCTTGAGTTCCTTGACGGTGACGGCGGCGGTCTTGGAGTCGGGCGACGGGATCTTGAGTTCGCCCGCATCGCGCATCTCGTCCGGATAGCGCAGCGTGTTGAGCACGATGGTGTCGCCCACGCACACCAGCGCCGCCAGGTGCTGCTTGACGCGGATGACCACGCGCGCGATGCCGATCTTGCCGGCCTCGCGCAGGGTCTCGCGCAGCAGGGCATACACCTTGGCGCCGCCCTTGCCCGGCGCGAGGTAATACGGCTGGTCGTAGTAGATCAGCGGCACGTCCTCGGCATCCACGAAGGCCTGGATGTCGATGGTCTGCGTCGCTTCGGGGTTGGCGCGGCGCAGGTCTTCGTCGGACAGGACGACGTACTCGCCGTCTTCATATTCGTAGCCCTTGACGATGTCGTCCCACGCCACCTCCTTGCCGTTGCCCTTGTTGTAGCGCTTGAAACCGACCGGCGAAAAGTCGCGCCGGTCGAGCATGGTCAGGTCCAGCCCCTTGCTTTCGACCGCGGTATACATATCGACCGGAATATGGACCAGCCCGAAACTGATCGCCCCCTTCCACATGCTGCGCATGGATGTCCTCCTTGTCGTTCGCAGGCCGGCCGGTCAGCCGACCGAACCGGTGATCGGCAGCACGATGCCGGTGATGTAGCCCGAGCACACTGGCGAGGCCAGGAACACATAGGCCGGCGACAGTTCTTCCGGCTGGGCCGGGCGTTTGTAGTCGGTCTGGGCGCCGAATTCCTTCAGCTGCTCGGGCGGCTGGTCGGCCGGGTTCAGCGGAGTCCAGACCGGGCCCGGCGCCACCGCATTGACGCGGATGCCCTGTTCGATCAGGCTCGAGGCGAGCGACATCGTGAAGGCGTGGATCGCGCCCTTGGTGGCCGAATAGTCGAGCAGCTTCTTCGACCCCTGCAGGCCGGTCACCGAGCCGGTGTTGATGATGGACGCGCCCTGCTTGAGATGCGGCAGGCATGCCTTCGCCATGTGGAAGTAACCGTAGATATTGGTGCGGAAGGTCTCGTCGAGCCGCTCTTCGGTGATGTCGAGCAGCGAATTCGCATGTTCCTGGAAGGCGGCGTTATTCACCAGCACGTCCAGGCGGCCGAATTCGGCCACGACTTTTTCCACTGCCTCGTTGCAGAAGGCGGCGTCCTTGACGTCGCCCGAGATGGTCACGCAGCGGCGGCCCTCGGCCTCGACGCAGCGCCTGGTTTCCTCGGCGTCTTCGTGTTCGTTCAGGTACATCACGGCCACGTCGGCGCCTTCGCGCGCGAACAGCACCGCGACCGCACGGCCGATGCCGGAGTCGGCGCCGGTCACGATGGCGCTCATGCCTTCCAGCTTGCCGCTGCCCTTGTAGCCCTCGGCCATGAACTTCGGCTTGAGTTCCATCTGCGCCTCGATGCCGGGCTTGGCCAGGTGCTGGGCGGGCATTGGCGTCTCGGGCTGGCGCACGCCGGTCTGCACCGCCTCGTCGCGGCTCTCGGCCTTCTGCATGCTGCCATCGATCTGGTCCTGGCGGTTCTGGATGGCCTTCTGCTTGTTTGCCACGTCGTCCTGCTGTCCCATCGTGCTTCTCCCATGAATGTACGTTCGATCTGGAGAGTATTGGACGCGCGGCGCGGCGCGACGGTGCGGTTCCACACACAGCGCCGCGGTTATGGCACACTCGCGAGGCAAACATGTCGAATCGGTAATGCCAGGAAACGTTTTGGAGGATGAGAATGGGAGAAGAGGGCGCGCGCGCCGATGAAGTGAACATCGACTACAGCTGCCTGTTCGTGAACCCGGTGGGCCAGCGCCGCGCCGATTTCCAGAGCGCCTGCGCCGGGGTCTTCGCGCAGTTGCGGGTGGCCTCCGGCGCGACCCAGGCGCGCGGCCTGCTGGAACGCGAGCCGGCCGACCTCGTGGTGCTGGACCTCGAACGCTGCGAGCTGGGCATCGACCTGGCGGCCCTGGGCGCCCTGGTGGCCGAACGGGCCGGCAAGCCGATCCTGGTGCTGTGCCCCTTCACCAACGCGCGCTGGCTGCCGGCGCTGATGGCCTTCGGCCCGATCGACTATGCGATCGGCCCGCTGCGCGCGCAGCAGACGCGCGCGCTGCTGGACGCGCGCCTGCGCGCCGGCTTCGCGCGCGCGCCGGCCCCGAGCCCGGCCGAGGAAGCGCTGCAAACGCTGCTGGCGCTGCGCGGCGCCAGCCAGGAGGCGCTGGACCACGCCGACGACAGCGTGCGCTTCGCCGAGCGCCTGTGCGCGGCCTTGTCGGGCTGGCCGGGCCTGGTGCATGCGGCGCTGTTCCAGCACCGCGACGGCGACCTGCACCTGGAAGCCGAGCAGGGTGTGGCCGGCCTGCACCTGATGGCGCTGCTCGAGGTCGAGGGCCGCCTGCTGCAGTCGCCGCTGCGCCACGCCTTTCCCGGCCTGCTGGCCGCCGCCAGCGGCGAGTTCACCCTGCTCGACGCGCCGGAAAAGGCGGGCGAGCCCGAACTGGCGGCCAGCCTGGAGGGCTTCGGCGTGCGCATGGCGGTCGGCCTGCCGATCCCGGGCCCGGGCCCGGGCGGCCCGCGTGGCTCGCTGTGCCTGATGTTCGACCATGCGCGCGCCTTTTCGCGCGCGCAGCTGCAGGCGCTGGACGACCTGGCCCAGCTGGCCGCGCATGGCCTGCGCATGGCCGAGGTCACGCGCGAGAACGAGGCCCTGCTGGCGCGCGTGACCCACCTGGCCACGACCGACGCCCTGACCGAGGTCGCCAACCGCCGCCACGGCGAACACCTGCTCGAGCAGGAGATCAAGCGCGCCCGCCGTTACCGCCTGCCGCTGGCGCTGGTGAGTTTCGATATCGACCGCTTCAGCCAGGTCAACGACAGCTTCGGGCATCCGGTCGGCGACATCGTGCTGCGCACCGTGGCCGACACCGCGCGCGCGCTGCTGCGCGCCAGCGACGTGCTGGTGCGCGCGGGCGGAGAAGAATTCCTGGTGATCGCGCCGCATACCAGCGCGATCGACGGCCTCAGGATGGCCGAGAAGCTGCGCGCCGCCATCGAACAGGTCGAGATCCCGGGCTGCGACCACGTGACCATCAGCCTGGGGGTGGCCCAGCTGGGCGAGAGCGAGAGCGGCGACTCGCTCGCGGTGCGGGCCAATGCCGCACTGGCGCGCGCCAAGCGGGCCGGGCGCAACTGCGTGGAACTGGCGATGTCCTGAGGGCGTGCGGCCGGTGTCGCGCCCATCGCGGCGACCGGACGATCACAAACCGAATATCGATATGCGGTATTTATGCTACGCTAGCGGCCTTTCAAACAGGCAAGACCTCCCAGGGTAATCCATGCTTCAGTGGCTGCGCGAGTACCGGCGCGCCGCGCTGCCGGGCGACATCAGCGCCGGCATCGTGGTGGCGATGATGATGATCCCGCAGGGCATGGCCTATGCGCTGGTGGCCGGACTGCCGCCGGTGGTCGGGATCTACGCCAGCATCTTCCCGCCGCTGCTGTACGCGCTGTTCGGGACCAGCAGCACCCAGTCGGTGGGGCCGATGGCCATCGTGTCGCTGATGACGGCGTCGACGCTCGCGCCGCTGGCCACGCCCGGCACCGGCCTGTATGGCGTGCTGGCGGCCCAGCTGGCGCTGATGTCGGGCCTGGTCCTGCTGGCCTGCGGCCTGCTGCGCATCGGCTTTCTCGCCAATTTCTTTTCGCGCCCGGTGATGAGCGGCTTCACCATCGGCTCGGCGATCGTCATCGCCTGGGGCCAGCTGCGCACCCTGGTCGGCGGCCCGCTCACGCTGGACGCGACCCGGGACTGGTATGCGCGCTGGCCCAGCATCGCGCTGGGCTTGGGCTCCCTGGCCTTGCTGGTGATGGCGCGCGAGTGGCTGGCGCCGCTGCTGCGCCGGCTGCGCGTCAAGCCCGTCGTGGCCGACATCGCGGCCAAGCTGGCGCCGATGTTCGTGGTGCTGGGCGCGACCGCGCTGGTGCCGCTGCTGGGCCTTGAGGCGCTGGGCGTGGCCACCGTCGGCGCGGTGCCGGCCGGCTTGCCGGGCCTGAACCTGGCCACCTCGAGCGGCCACTGGCAGGCCTTGCTGCAGCCGGCGCTCTTGATCGGCTTCATGGTGTTTTTGATCAGCATGTCCGGCGCGCAGGCGCTGGCGCTCAAGCGCGGCGGCGAGAAGCTGGCCAGCAACCGCGAGCTGGTCGGTCTGGGCGCGGCCAACGTCGGCAGCGCCCTCTCCGGCGGCTTTCCGGTCACCGGCAGCATCTCGCGCTCGGCGGTGAACTTCGCGGCCGGCGCCAATACCCAGCTGGCGAGCATGATCACGGCCGGCCTGCTGGCCCTGGCGCTGGTGGCGCCCACCGGCTGGCTGGCCCTGCTGCCGCTGCCGACGCTGGCCGCGACCATCATCGTGGCGGTGCTGGGCATGCTCGACTGGTCGACCCTGCGCACCGCCTGGCGCTACGACCGCGCCGACGCGCTGGCGCTGCTGGCCACCGCCGGTGGCGTGCTGGTGCTGGGGGTGGAGGCGGGCGTGCTGGTGGGCGTGGCGCTGTCGATGGGCGCGCTGATCTGGCGCGCCAGCCGGCCCCACATCGCGGTGCTGGGCCGCATCCACGGCACCGAACACTTCCGCAATGTCGACCGTTATTCAGCCGAAACCACGCCCGGCCTGTTGATGCTGCGGATCGACGCCGGCCTGTTCTTCGGCAACGTGGACGCGGTGAACGAGCGCATCGACGAGGAACTGGCGCAGCGTGCCTCTACAACCCACCTGGTGCTGGTGCTGTCGGCGGTGAATGCGATCGACACCTCGGCCCTGTTCGGCCTGGGCGAATTGAACGCGTCGCTGCGCCAGCGCGGCGTGACCCTGCACCTGGCCGAAGTGAAGGGGCCGGTGATGGACCGGCTGCGCGACAGCGACCTGCTGGGCCAGCTCAGCGGGCAGGTGTTCCTGAGCGCGGCGAATGCCTGGGACAGGCTGGCGGGGTCGAGCGCGGCGGGCCGGCCGCAGCCGGGCGCCTGAGTTCAGGCGCGCTTGCGCTGCGCTTCGTTGTCGTCGCGCGGGGCGAGCCGGATCGGCGCGGCGTTCTCGGGAGAGAGGGCGGTGACGTCCCGGTAGACGCCGCGGATCGCTTCCATGTCGGCTTCGACGTCGCCGCTGAGATCGAGCGTGGCGGTCACGCGCAGCTCCTTCTTCTTGTAATCGAAGCTGACCAGCAGCAGCGGCACGTTGGCGGTGCGCGCCAGGTGATAGAAGCCGCTCTTCCAGTGCGGACGGTAGCCGCGCGTGCCCTCCGGGGTGATGGCGACCCAGCACCAGTCTTCCTTCAGCATCTTCTGGGCCAGCTGGCGCGTGGCGCCCATCGGCGAACTGCGGTCCACTGCGATCCCGCCCCAGTAGCGCATCAGGCGACCCATCGCGCCGCGGAACAGCGAATCCTTGGCCAGCCAGCGAAACGGCAGGTCGAGCGCCCATTTGGCGACCAGGCCGATCGGGAAGTCCCAGTTCGAGGTGTGCGGATAGACCACGACGATGCCGTGCGGACCGGGCAGTGGCTTGAAATACAGCTTCCAGCCGAACAGCTGCAGCACGCGCAGCGCGGTGCGCTGGCGCAGGGTGGGCAGTGCCTCGGGACGCTGCAGGTGATCGTTCATCGGGTCTCCGGTTGGGCGTAATGGCATGTTGCTACGGGAATTTTTGATTACGCTCTAGAAAATGAAGCGTGGGATTCTAGCCGGAGCGGAGAGGGGGGACAAGCAAAAATGCTGGTGCCGGGTATGCGCTGTGGTTATCATGCCGCTGTCTGAACGACAAGCCAATGACAATCCGCCACTACGTGTAATGACAATGGATATCACGATTTATCACAACCCGCGCTGCGGGACCTCGCGCAACACCCTGGCCGCCATCCGCGAGGCCGGCCACGAACCGCAAGTGGTCGAGTACCTGGCCAATCCACCGGGCCGCGAGCAACTGGCGCGCCTGATCGCGGATGCCGGCCTGCAGCCGCGCGACGCGGTGCGCCGCAAGGAAGCCCTGTACGCCGAGCTGGGCCTCGACCGGCCGGAGGTGACGGATGCGGCGCTGCTCGATGCGATGGCCGCGCATCCGATCCTGATCGAGCGGCCCTTCGTGGTCACGCCGAACGGCGTGCGCCTGTGCCGGCCGTTCGAGCGGGTGCGCGAAGTCTTGTAAACCTCAGGATGGCGGCGCCGCCGGCAGCGCCCCGATGTCCGCCTTGCGCATCGGCCGCGCCCCGGTATTGCCGCTGCCGGGCGGCGCCGATTCGGATGGCAAGCCCTGTCCGATCGCCGGCGACCCGGGGCGCAGGCGGAAGTCCGGCGTGCCGCTGGCGCTGTACTCGACGAACTGAGGCGGCGCGCTGATGCTGCCGACATGCTCGCGGCCGGGCGACAGCTTCCAGTCGTCGCCGGCATTCTGGTACACGAGGTTGTTGCGGAAGCTGTTGTGGCGGCCGATCGCCCCTTGTTCGAGGATGCCGTTGTTGTTGTCGTAGACGATGTTGTTGCTGACGTGGGTGTGGTCGTTCGGCCCCTTGCTGTGATAAAAGTCGCCGCCGCCGACGACGATGCCGGTGCCGGAGGCCGCCACGGTATTGCCGCGCACGGTCACGCGGTTGGCGTCGTGCCACAGATGGATGCCGGCGCCGGACACGCGGTAGACGACGTTGCCGCGCACGCTGGCCGTGGTGCTGACGTAGATGCCGTGCATGTAGCGGCAGCCGGGCGGGCCGATGTCGTGCACGTGGTTGCCGGTCACGACCACGTCCACGCCCTTGTAATAGCTGTCGATGCCGATGCCGGAGCCGCCCTTGGACTCGCACGGCACGTCGTTGCCGATGTGGTGGATGCGGTTGCCGTGCACGCCGTTGTGCGAGCCGCCGTTGTAGATGCCGCTCAGCCATTTCATGCCGCTCTGGTACTGGGTGCCGTCGATCTCGAAGCCGATGATGTCGACGTAGTTGCCGCGGTTGTCCCAGGCCGCGCTCTGGCGCGCGTCGAGCGGCGGCACGATCCTGGCGCCCCAGCGCTCGGTGCTCTGGAAGATGATGCGCGCCTCGAGCGTGCCGCTGGTGGTGGTGCGCACGCCGCCCGAATAGATGCCGGGCGCGACGTGCACGGTCGTACCCGGCGTGACCACCTGGGCCGCGCGCGCGAGGGTGCGGAAGGGTTCGGCGCGGGTGCCGGGATTGCTGTCCGAGCCGTTGGGCGCGACATGGAGGTGGGTGCGCACCAGTTCGGGCACCACGAGTTCTTCGTGCCCGCCGTCGCGCAGCCGGCAGCCGGCCAGCAATTGCCCCGCCAACAGCGGGCAGGCCAGCAGCCAGAACACGCCCAGCTGCATGCGCCGGCGCACGAGCGGGTATATCAGCAGGCGAACGGCGGTCAAGACCTCGGGCAAAATCCGGCGCATTGCGTCCTCGTCATTAGAGCAGGTGACGGAACCAGTCTGAGCCTGCCCATGCGAGGGGGATGCCGGATCGATCAAACTCGTCCTTGAGCATGCGCAATGCGCGCACGCCGCGGGACGTCGAAATCAAGCGGTCGGCGCAGCGACCACCACCGGCATATACGTGTCCAGGAACGCGGCCGGCATGCGGCGCGGCCGGCCGCTGCCGATCTCGATGCAGACCAGTTCCCAGCGCCCGCGCAGCACGGTGGCGCCGTCGCTGTCGCGCACCAGCTGGAAGCGGCGCTCCATCGTCAGCTTGCCGTCGCCGCCGACCAGCCAGGTGGCCAGGCTCAGCGCCTCGCCTTCCACGGTGGGCAGCAGGTACGCGTAATCGCCGCGCCGGATCGCCATCGCGCGGTCCAGGCGCCGGTAGTCGTCCAGCGACAGGCCCAGCCCTTCCGAATGGGCCCAGCCGGCCTGTTCGCACCAGCGCACGTAGACGGCGTTGTTGGTGTGGTTCAGGCCATCGATGTCGCCGGCCTGCGGCATGACCGGCAGGATGAACGGTTGCGGATAATCCCAGTCCAAAGTGTGTCCTCTGCAAGCGCGGCCGGGGCCGCGAACCTGGGCATTATATGTTCACGATGATCCTGCTGCTGTACCTGCAACAGAACCTCGACGTCACGCTGGCGAGCAGCAGCCTGCGCGGCGAGTTCGCCAGCAGCGCCGCATGCGAGGAGGCCGCCGTCAGGCTGCGCGGCCCACTGCCAACACCCGAAGGCCATGCGGCGGCCTGGCATGACGCGCTGTGCGTGCCGATCGCGCGCGGGGTCAAGGTGCGTGTGGGCGCGCCGCTCGACCTGGGCGCGCTGCTGCGCGAACATCCGCCGGCAGAGTGCGGGGCCGACGGTGCCTGGCGCAGGGTGGCGGAACTGTGCGTTTCACCGTCGACGCCGACGAGCGGAGTTCAGTCGCGCTTGAACTCGGCCTGGGAGGGACAGGGCACGAGGCCGGCGATACCGCCGCCGCCGGGCTTGTCGAACAGGACCGCGCCGCCGCCCTCGGCGCCGAACATGCTCGGACGCACGCCGCCACCCGTGCGGCAGTAATATTTACCATTCTTGCGGAAGCGGTAGACGATGGTGCCGTCGGGGGATGTGTAGCTCTCCGAGGTCTGCGTGAGTGAGCTGTCCTTGCGGGCGCCCTCGACGGCGCTGGCAAAGCGCTTCCATGGCGTGTCGGTCGGTTCGAGTGGAGCCAGCTTGCCTTTGCGTAGGTCGTGATCGGCGCTGCCGGCGGCACGCCTGGCGCGGCCGGCCAGCGTCGCTTCTTCGGATGCGGCATCGTCTTGCGGCGCGGGCTGCGCCAGCGGGTCGGGATAGGCTTCAGCGGCAGACTCCGCTAACGGGGCAATGGCAGGAGCGGTCGTGACAGGCTGCGCTTCGACCGAAGGGCGTGCCGGCGAGCGAGCAGAGGAACGGGGAATCGGAGCGGGTGGTGAGGATTCGGGGGCAGGCGGCGGCACCAGCACCGGCACCACGAGGACTTCACGCAGCGCCGGCACGATGGACGGTAACGCCCGCACGCTGGTGGCGTCAAACCACCACCATGCGAGCAGCAGGTGCGCGCCGAGCGTGGCCGCCAGCGGCCAACCCGGCGCGCGGCGCGGCATCAGGCCGGCGTCCGCGCGCATCGAGCGCTTACTTCGGCGCCGTCATCGCCGCCTTGATCGCCACGCAGCGCTGTTCGTCCTGCAGGGTGTCCAGCAACGAGCGGCGGGTGAACGCCGACAGGTCCTTCATCCCGTCGGCGGCGCGGCTCAGGCGCTGCACGCTGTGCGGCGTGCACGCGGTCGGGATCATGGTGGTGGCGTAGGCGCGCATATAGACCGGGCCGGCCGCCTTGTCGATCGCCGGCAGGCGTGCCAGGCGCGCATCGGCCTCGAGCTCGCTCAGCTGGCCCTGTTCGGCCGGGAACACGCTGCCCATCGCCGTGCGGATGCGCGAGAACGGCAGCGGCGTCTTGAGGTCTTCGATCTTCCCGACCCATTCTGCCTTGACCTTCGGATCCGGACGCGATGCGGTGGCCGCCACCGCCGCCACCTGGCCGGCGTCGGATTTGTCGCGCGCGCTTTCCGCCGCGACCAGCGCGTCGGCGCCGGGGTGATTGTAGCGGTTGAGGTGGGCGATGATCGACCAGCGCATTTCCTGGGTGAGCTGCAGGCCGGCGGCGTCGACCTTGCCGTCGAGGATGCCGGCCAGGCGCGCCAGCGCCTCGGGGCTCGACGCCACGCTCACGTAGAGATTGAACCAGCGGCGCTGGACGTCGGCGTCGGCCTTGTGCGCCAGCACGCCGTCCCAGGCCATCTTCTCCAGGGCTGCATAGGTCTGCTTCGCATACGCGCTGTCGAGGCGCATGGCGTCGAGGTAGGCCTTCGACTGGACGACCTTGCCCAGCACGTCGCCGAGCAGGGTGTAGTCCTTCTCTTGCGGCGCATTGTTCAGGGCCACGGTGATGAAGTCGTTCAGCGGCAGCTGGGCGTCGCGCACGCTGTCCCACAGGCTTTGCCACAGCATGGCGCGCAGCAGCGGATCATCGACCTGCGACAATTTCGTGCGCGCGGTATCGAACGAGCGGGCGTCCAGCTGGACTTTCGCATAGCCCCAGTCCTGGTAGTTCGGGTAGACGAGGTCAGGGCAGGCCGCGCCGTCCAGATCCTTGACCGCAGTCTTTGCGCCCTTGTAGGTCACCGGCACGTTCTTGACCAGGGACAGCTTGCCGCCGTCGATCTTGAAGGCGGCCACCTGCACGCGCTGTTCGCGCAGGGTCGGCAGCTCCTTGCTCGGCGCCGATTGGGTAAGGGTAAAGTCCTTGATCTTGCCGTTGCTGCAGCTGTAATTGGCGGCGATCGTGTTCACGCCGGCGTGGTACAGCCATTCCCTGGTCCAGCCTGACAGGTCGCGGCCGGCGGTCCTGGCCAGCGTATTGATGAAGTCATCGAGGGTGGCGTTCTGCCACGAATACTTGACCAGGTAGTTGTGCACGCCCTTGCGGAACACTTCCTCGCCCAGCAGGTGGCGCAGCTGCTTGAGGGCGGCGCCCCCTTTCGAATAGGTGATGGCGTCGATATTGTCGAAGGCGTTGGCGGACGACGGCACCGGCACCTCGATCGGGTGGGTGCTCGCGGTCTGGTCCTGGATGTAGGCGCGCTGCTTGCCGGTCTGGTAGAACTTCTGCCACGAATCCTTGAACTCGGTCGACTCGGCGGTGGCCAGGATGCCCATGAAGGAAGCGAAGCTTTCGTTCAGCCACAGGCCGTTCCACCACTTCATGGTGACCAGGTTGCCGAACCACTGGTGCGCCATCTCGTGCATGATCACTTCGGTCATCGACTGCTTCTGGTCGGCCGTCATGTTGGCCACGCCGTAGCGCGCTTCGGCGAAGGTGATGGCGCCGGCGTTTTCCATCGCGCCGTACAGGAAGTCGGGCACGATCAGCTGGTCATACTTCTCGAACGGGTAGGGGATGCCGAAATACTCTTCGAAGAAGGTCATGCCGGCCTTGGTCTGGCGGAACCAGTCGGCCGGGACCACCTGCCTGGCCAGCGACTGGCGCGCGAACAGGCGCATCGGGTACTTGCCGCTATTGTCTTCCCAGACCTGGTAAGGACCGGCGTGCAGCGAGAAGTTGTAGGGGCTCAGGCGCTTCGTCTGCTTGAAGCTCCAGCGGCGGTTGGCGCCGGCGTCATCGATCCTGGTCTCGCGGGTGGTGGTGACCACGTGCCAATCCTTCGGCGCGGTGACGCTGACGGTATAGCTGGCCTTCAGGTCGGGCTGGTCGAACAGCGGGAACATCTGCTGGGCCGCCACCGGCTCGAAGTGCGAATACGTGTACACCCGGCCGTCGGCCGGGTCGACCATGCGGTGCAGGCCTTCGCCATTGGTGCTGTGCAGGCGCTCGTAGGCGACGGTGACGGTGTTGCGGCCCTTGGCCAGATGCGCCGGGTCGATCGTGATGAACCAGTTGTTGTAGCGCGCCTGGACCGGCTTGCCGTTGACGCTGACCGACTTGACGGTGGCCTTGTTGAGGTCGAGGGTGACCGCGGAATGCGTGTCCTTGAGGTCGAAGGTGACGGTCGTGGTGCCGGCGAAGGTTTCCTTGCCGGTCAGGGTAAAGTCCAGCACATAGTCCACGTTCGCGATGCGCGCGGAACGGGCGAACGCATCGGCCTGCGAGAGGAAGGCGGTTTCGGCGCGGGCCGGGGCTTGTTGTGCCGGTGCGGCGTGAACGGCGCCGCCGAAGACGAAGGCGGAAGCGATGGCAACGGCCATCACGCGGTGTGCGGGAAAGTTCACTGAATATCCTCTCTCGGGTGGGCGCATCTGGGTGCGCGAAATGTCAATCGCGCAAGAATAGCACTAACGTTCCACGCTGGACACCTGTTGGAGAGATTGCGTACTCTCGGCATGCGGATTCGATGCCGGTGTCAATACGAAGAAACGGGACCGCGAAGGTCCCGTCGAAAGAGGCGCCGCCGCTTCGCCGGCGACAGGGCAGCGAAGCGGTGGCGAAAACGAAAAATCAGGCGGCCTGTTCCAGCGTCGGGTAGTCGGTATAGCCGACCGCGCCCGGATGGTAGAAGGTGTCGGTGTTCGGCTCGTTGAGCGGCGCCTTCAGTTGCAGGCGCTTCGGCAGGTCCGGATTGGCGATGAACAGCTGGCCCCACGACACCGCGTCGGCGCTGCCGCTGGCGATCAGTTCCTCGGCCTGTTCGCGGGTCAGCTGCTGGTTGGCGATCCAGACGCCGCCGAACTCCTTCTTGATCATCGGGCCCAGCGCGTCCGGACCTTGCCCTTCGCGGGTGAAGATGAAGGCGATCTTGCGCTTGCCCAGCTCGCGCGCGACGTAGCCGAAAGTCTCGGCCGGGGTCGAGTCGCCCATATCGTGCGAATCGCGCGCCGGCGCCAGGTGCATGCCGACGCGGTCGGCGCCCCAGACCTCGATGCAGGCGTCGGTCACTTCCAGCATCAGGCGCGCGCGGTTCTCGATCGGGCCGCCATAGGCGTCGGTGCGCTTGTTGGTGGAATCCTGCAGGAACTGGTCGAGCAGGTAGCCGTTGGCGCCATGGACTTCGACGCCGTCGAAACCGGCCTTCTTGGCGTTCTCGGCGCCCTTGCGGTAGGCGGCGACGATGCCGGCGATTTCATCGAGTTCGAGCGCGCGCGGGGTGACGTAGGGACGCTTCGGACGCAGCAGGCTCACGTGGCCTTCCGGCTGGATCGCCGACGGCGCGACCGGCAGCTCGCCGTCCAGGAAGGACGGATCGGAGATGCGGCCCACGTGCCACAGCTGCAGGAAGATGCGGCCACCGGCCTTGTGCACGGCCTCGGTGACGATCTTCCAGCCCTCGACCTGTTCGTCGGACCAGATGCCCGGCGTATCGGCGTAGCCGACGCCCATCGGGGTCACCGACGTCGCTTCGGACAGGATCAGCCCGGCCGACGCGCGCTGCACATAGTATTCGGCCATCAGCGCATTCGGCACGCGTGCGCCGCCATCGGCGCGCGAGCGGGTCAACGGCGCCATGACGATGCGGTTCGGCCATTCGAGGGCGCCCACCTTGATCGGGTCAAACATTGTAGTCATCGGGTTATTCCTAAAGTCCGTCGTTCAGTTGTGCGAGAAAGGCCTGGATCGCCTCCTCGTTCCGTTGGATGAAAATCCATTGCCCGACGCGGCGCGTGTTCACGAGCCCGGCGCGCTGCAGGGTGGCCAGGTGCGCCGACACCGTCGATTGCGACAGTCCGGTTTTCTGGTCGATCAGCTTGCAGCACACACCCATCTCGAGCGGATGTTCCTGCTCGATGAAGTGCTGCTGCGGCTCCTTGAGCCACTGCAGGATCTGGCGCCGCACCGGGTTGGCCAGGGCCTTGTGGATCGCGTCGATGTCCATGGTTTTCCTTATATCGGGTTCTTTCGATCCGAATATCGTCATCTTACGATATTCAGGAAATGTTTGCTGGCGACGGATCGAAATGCGTGCTTGGCAGCCTTACTCGCGGCCGAAGGTCGCGTTAGGACGGGTCAGGTAATACCACTCGGTGTTGGCGGCGGCGTTCGCGGCCGGGAACAGGATGCGCCCGCCGAATTCGGCCACCACCGGCGTGCCGTCGGCGCGATGGCCGAGCAGTTCGCCTTCGATCACCGGGTCGAAGCTCTTCCACGGACGCACGAAGGCGTCGTCCGCGTGCAGCTTGTCGTGCACCACGACCATCGACAGCGCTTCCATCTCCTCGAATGCCACCGGTTGCGGATCGGGTGCAGTGGTCAAGCCCAGGTGGGCCAGGGTGTTCATGATGGCGCGGTAGGCGACGTCCGGCGCCGCCGGATCGTCATGCTGGCCGCATTCGAGCGTCAGCGCGTAGCCGCCGGTGCTGCGCATGTACTCGGTGGTGCCGACGCCGTAGCGCAGCACGGTTTCCAGTTCGTCGACGCTGCGGCTGCGGCGCTGCACGCCGTCGCCATAGGTGGCCAGCCAGCCGTCGACGAAGCGGCGCACGCCGAGACGGCGCGCCCAGGCGCGCTCCTTGGCGGCGTGGCGGAACGGCTGCAGCGTGCCGTCGTTGTCGAGCGGCCCGACCATCACGAACGGCTCGCCGGTGGCGGCGAAGGAGTGCAGGTCGAGCAGCACGTCGTGCTGGCCGAGCAGGGGGCACAGCCAGTTGGCGACCTGGTCCTCGAAGTCCAGCGGCTTCTCTTTCGGGAACAGGTCGCGGTTCAGGTTACGGTCGCCGTTGCGGGTGTTCTGGGCGTAGGCCAGCGGATTGACGATCGGGACGAAGGTCACGCTGCCGGCCGCGATGTGCAGCTTGCCGCTGTCGATTTCTTCCATGACCCGCTGGATCGCCTTGGTGCCGCACACCTCGTTGCCATGGGTCGCGCCCATGATGATGACGCGCGGGCCGGCCTGCAGGCCGGTGTAGTTGATGGATTTGAATTGATACTGGCGGGGGGAAGTCATGGGTAGCGTAGGCTGGAGAAAAAAGGTGGCGATATTCTATCGGTAAAAGCGCAAGTGATACTATCCCCTGGGGCGAGGCCGATATTCGGTGTCGCTGCCGATCCGGAGGGAGCCATATGAAGCGATGGAACACCAGGGCGCTGCTTGGGTTGCTGCTGCTTGCGGGTGCGGCCCAGCCGGCCCTGGCCTGCCGTTTCCTGCCGCAGCGGCTCAGTGCGCAGGAGCAGGTCGCGCGTGCCGGCGACGTCTCGCTCGTCAAGGTGGTGCGCGCGACGCCCAGGCCCGGGCCGGCGCCGGACCGCCCGCGCGACACGCCGGCCTGGATGCTGCCCTATCTGGGCTGGAATCCGGCGACCGGGCACAGCGGCCCCGCGAATCGGGACGACGAACGATACCTGGCGCAATACCCGGTCGAGTACGAATTCGTGGTCGAGAAGCGCTGGCGCGGCGCGGACCGCGCGACCTTCACGCTCATGGGTGTCTCGCCGCCGACCACCTTCCATGACCCGGGGCCTGAGGCCAACCAGGGCCGCGAAGAATTCTGGGAGGCCGGAGGCGGCCGCTACGCCCGGATGCACTTTTGCAGCATCGAGCCCTGGTTCGTCGTCGGCGAGCGGTATCTGGTATTCGTCGGGGATCCGGTCATCGCGCGCAGCTACGAGCACGTCGCGACCATCGAGGGCCGGGCGAATCCCGCCGACAAATGGCTGGCCTATGTCGAGGAGCGGCTCAGCCCTGCGCCTCGATGACCCCGAACCCGGCCGGCGCGTCGCCCAGGTAGGCCAGCACCGCATGCGCCTGGATGTTGGCATCGTACTGGGCATTGGCGGCGATCGCCGCGCGCAGGCCCGGCACGATGTCCGGCGTGTGCGGCTGGCGGTAGGCCTTGATCAACAGGTGCACCAGGTCGGCCGGCGCATCGGCGCGGCGCAGGCGCGATTCGATGATGGACAGCAGCGCGCGCTGCATGCGCGGGGTTGGATTGCGGATCTCGCCGAACACATAGGGTGTGTTGGCGATCGCGGCGCAGACGATGCTCTCCATCCGGTCGGCCTTGTAGTCGGACGGGATGTCGAAATACGCCTTGTTCCAGCGGGTGTGCGGATAGGCGTGGCCGGGCGGGAAGCGGTCGGCATTTTCCAGGCCCATGGCCCGGCTTGCACGCGACCACAGGTCGCCGAGGGTGTCCAGCAGTGCCATTACGAGATGTCTTGCGCTTGTGTCATCCCGCGAGTGTAGCGCATGGCCGGGAACCTCGCATAGGGGGGCAGCAGGGCGGTTTGGGGCGCCCTGCTGCCGATCGTTCAAGTGAACCTGCCGGCGCGGAAGTCCTCCACTGCCTGCTGCAGTTCGGCCTGGGTGTTCATCACGAACGGACCGTACTGCGCGATCGGTTCGTTCAGAGGCCGTCCGGCCAGCACCAACAGGCGGGTCGGCGCCAGGGCCTTGATGCGCACGCCGTCGGCGCCGGGCGCATTATCGAGGATCGCCATGCGCGCCTGCCCGACGCCCTTGCCCTCGATGACCGCCTCGCCACGGAACACGTAGACGAAGGCATTGTGGCCGGCCGGGATCGGTTGCTCGAAGCTCACGCCTTCGGGGATCTCCAGGTCGAGATACAGCGGCTCGGTATGCGCGCGCTGCACGGCCCCATCCACGCCGTGGGTGCTGCCGGCGATCACCTGGACGGTCACGCCATCGTCCAGCGTGAAACGCGGCACTTCCTCGAGCGGGATGTCGCGGTACCAGGGTTCGATCATCTTGTCGCTGGCGGGCAGGTTCAGCCACAGCTGGAAGCCCTCCATCAAGCCCTCGTTCTGCTCCGGCATCTCGGAGTGGATCACGCCGCGGCCGGCGGTCATCCACTGCACGCCGCCATCGGTGATCATGCCCTCGTTGCCGGCGCTGTCGCGGTGGCGCATGCGGCCGGCCAGCATATAGGTGATGGTCTCGAAGCCGCGGTGCGGGTGCTCCGGGAAGCCGGCGATGTAGTCGCCCGGCTTGTCGCTGCCGAAGGCGTCGAGCATCAGGAATGGATCCAGGCGGCGCTGCAGGGGACCGGTCAGCACGCGGTTGATCTTCACGCCCGCGCCGTCCATCACGAACTGGCCGTTGATGATGCGTTCGACGCCGCGTGTTTTCTGGATTGGGGTGGTGGCAACTGCGGTGTTCATGCTGTTCTCCTGTTGGTTGCGCCGCCTGGCGGGCGGCAAAAATTACGCCAGTGCAGCCTCGATCGCTGCATTGGCCGCCGCCTGGCCCTTGGCCACGGCTTCCGGACCCATCGCCATGCCCGACGAATAGATGAAGGTGTGGTCGTTCAGGCCGAGGAAGTTCAGCAGGGCGCGCATCTGCGGCACTTGCGGGTCGGCCGCTTCGTCATAGACGCCGCCGCGGGCCGCGGCCACGTACACCTTCTTGTTCTTCAGCAGGCCTTCCGGACCGGTCTCGGTATAGCGGAAGGTCACGCCGGCGCGGGCCACCGCGTCGAACCAGCTCTTCAGTTGCACCGGCATCGCGAAGTTGTACATCGGGGCGCCCAGCACGATCACGTCGGCAGCCTGCGCCTCGGCGATCAGCGCATCATCCAGGGCGACGCGCGCCGCTTGTTCCGCGCTGCGCTGGTCCGCAGGGGTGAACAGGGCGCCGACGGTGGCGCCGTCCAGCAGCGGGTGCGGCTGGGCGCCGAAGTCGCGGCGCACGATGCTCGCGCCCGGGTTGGCGGCGGCCAGCTTGTCGACGATCTGCTGGGTGACGCGGGTCGATTCCGATGCGTCGCCGCGAACGCTGGTGGTGATGTGCAGGATGTTCATGGTCAAGCCCCTTCGTTTGGTAGAGAGTTTCGATGGGGACACTTTAGCAATTCCAAAATCGGTCCGGAAGCCAGTAAAATGGATAACATTATTCTGCTGATGGGACAATCATGGACGTGGAACCGAATGACCTGCTGCTGTTCGCGCGGATCGTCGAGTCGGGCAGCTTCACCCGCGCCGCCGAGCGCGTCCACCTGCCCAAGTCGACCGTCTCGCGCCGCCTGGCGCTGCTCGAGACGACCCTGGGCGAACGCCTGCTGCAGCGCACGACCCGCAAGCTGGTGGTCACCGAGTTCGGCGCCAGCCTGTACGAGCACGCGCGCCGCCTGGCCGATGAAGTCGACGCCGCCGGTGCGCTGGCCCAGCACCGCCAGGGAGAACCGAGCGGTAAATTGCGCATCTCGGCGCCGGGCGACTTCGCCAACAGCGGCCTGAACGAAGTCATCGCGCGCTTCCTGGAGCGCTATCCGGCGGTCAAGCTCGAGATGGACCTGACGCCGCGCCGGGTCGACCTGGTGGCGGAGAATTTCGACATCGCGATCCGCATGGGCGACCTGCCGAACGACGCGACCCTGAGCGCGCGTCCGATCACGCTCGAGCAGCCCGGCCTGTATGCGGCGCCGAGCTACCTGGCGCGGCGCGGCATCCCCGAGCATCCCGACGATCTCGACGCGCACGACGTGCTGTGCATCCTGAGCCGCAGCGGCGGGGCCATGCCGTGGACCTTGACGCGCGGGAAGCTGCGCTGGGAGCGCGCGCTCAACGCGCGGCTGACGGCGAATTCTCCCGACCTGCTGGCGCGCATCGCCTCGCGCGGCGCCGGCATCGCGCTCAGTTCGACGCTATTCGCCCAGCCCTATATGCAGACCGGTGAACTGGTGCGGGTGCTGCCCGAATGGGATATGCCGACCGCCAGTGGCTGGGCGGTATTCCCGAGCCGTAAGCTGATGCCGGCCAAGACCCGGGCCTTTCTGGAGATGATCGAATCGGCGTGCACCGAGAAAGGCCATAGCCCGCATGCCGCGGTGGCCGCATTCAGGGCGCGCGCGGCGCTGGCGGACGAGCTCAGGACTTGAGCGGCCGCTCGCCCATCGGTTCGCCCAGCCGCACCTTGCCTTCCGGGGTCCAGGTGGGGCTGAAGGCGATGGCGCCGCGCTGGAACAGCATCACGACGGTGGAGCCGAGCAGGAAGCGGCCCATCTCTTCACCCTTTTTCAGCGTGACCTGGCCCGGCTCGTAATGCCATTCGCAGATGCGCGGCATGCGCGGTGGATTGACCACGCCATGCCAGGCGGTGGCCATGCTGCCGACGATGGTCGCGCCGACCAGGGTCATGACGAAGGGCCCGAATTCATCGTTCTCGAACACGCACACCACGCGCTCGTTGCGCGCGAACAGGCCCGGCACGCCGCGCGCCGTGGTCGGGTTTACCGAGAACAGCTTGCCCGGCACATAGATCATGCGCGTCAGGCGCGCGTCGCACGGCATGTGGATGCGGTGATAGTCCTTCGGGCTCAGGTAGACGTTGGCGAAGTGGCCGTGCTGGAAATGCGCGGCCAGCGACGCGTCGCCGCCGACCAGTTCACTGGTTGTGAACTTGTGGCCCTTGGCCTGGAAGATCTGGTGGTCGTCGATGTCGCCGAACTGGCTGATGGCGCCGTCCACCGGACACACGTAATCGCTGGCCGCCAGCGGACGCACGCCGTCGCGCAGCGGGCGGGTGAAGAACTCGTTGAAGCTGGGGTAGCTGGCGATGTCCGGATTCGCCGCCTCGTCCATGTTGACCCCGTACTTGCCCACGAACCAACGGATCAGGCTGGTCGTCATCGACCCGCCCTTGTGGCCGGCGACACGGCCGGCGAGGTTGGTGATCGCCTGCTTCGGCATGACGTATTGCGGCAAGACTTTTATACGGGACACGGACGATCGCCTTTCTTCGAAAAGTGCGCATTATAACGGGCGTACAATATAGGAGTGCCGAATGGAAATGGTATTTTCATTGCAAGCCTTTGGCCGAGTGTACTCCAGGTAGCGCCATAGTGGCGAACGCTGGCGCGGCTTCCCGGGTGGGACGGCGCGACCCGGATTCAGGCCAGGCGTACCGCCGCCGCGCCGAGCGCGACCAGGCCGGCGCCGCATAGCCGCGCGGGCGTGGCGCGCTCGCGCAGCACGAACACCGCGATCGCGGTGGCGAACACGATCGAGGTTTCGCGCAGGGCGGCGACCACCGCGACCGGAGCCTGGGTCATCGCCCACAGTGCGAGGCCGTAGGAAACAGTGGTGGCGACTCCGCCCAGCAGGGGCAGCGTCGGGTTGCGCAGCATGTAGCCGGGCAGCCGACCGGCGGTACGGCGCCACGATACGATGGCGATGCCGATTCCGCTGGCGATGAAGACCCAGGCGGTATAGGCGGCAGGAGAGCCGGAGCGGCGCACGCCGAGGCCATCGACCAGGGTATAGGCGGCGATCGTCACGGCGGTGAGCAGCACCAGCACGGTCGGGCGCACGCCGCCCGAGGCATGACCGCGGGCGCCGAAGGTCAGGGCGGCGCCGCCGGCGCAAATCAGGCCGATGGCGCTCCACTGCGCCGCCAGGAGCGTCTCGCCGGTGAAGAACACGCCTGCGACGGCCACCAGGACCGGCGCAACGCCGCGCATCAGTGGATACGCGTGGCCGATGTCCGCATGCCGGTAGGATGCGGCCAGCAGCGAGTAATACGCAATGTGGATCAGGCCGGATGCAGCAATGAATGGCCAGCTGGCGCGGGCGGGCGCCGCCAGGAAGGGCAGGGCCAGCGCACCGATCAGGGCGGCGCCGCTCATCACGGCCAGTGCCGCCATGAAGGTGTCGGTACGCGACTTGAGGGCGGCATTCCAGGCCGCGTGCAGGAAGGCCGCGAACAGGATCGCGGCAAGTACTGACGCCGACACGGGTCAGGCCTTCACGCCGGCATATCGATGGCTGCGAAAGTAATGCCACGCCACGATCAAGGCCACCGCCTGCATCGCCGCGCACAGGAAGAAGCTGCTGCCGACCCGCCAGTCGCCAGGCGGTAGGTGGCTGACCGCGCTCAGGATGCCGGTGCCGAGCAGCGGCGTGACGATCACGCCCAGGCTGCCGATCGACTGCAACGAGCCCATCACCTCACCCTGCTGCTCGGGCGGCGAGGATTTGGAGACGATGCCCTGCAGGGCGGGACCGGTGGCATAGGCCAAGACATTGGCCAGGATGAAGACGTACATCATCCATCCCTGGGTCGCCAGGCCGTAGGCGAGGAAGGTCAGCATGCCGGAGGTGAGCGCCATCAGCGACAGCCGCACCTCGCCGAAACGGTGGATCAGCTTGCCCAGCAGCCAGGCCTGGACCACCACCGAGCCGAGGCCGACGCAGAACAGGGCGATGCCGTTGTCGCGCGGCGTCCAGTCGAAGCGGAAGGTGGTGTACAGCACCCAGGTCGACTGCAGCATCATCTGGGCGAAGGTGGCCAGCGTGATCACAATCACCAGGCCGCGGATGTCTTCGCGTTTCACCAATCGCAGCAGGGCGGAGAAGGGATTCAGGCGCGCCAGCCTGAACGGTTCGCGGCGCGCGGCCGGAAGCGACTCGGGCACCAGCAGGAAACCGTAGACGAAATTCGCGGCCGACAGCGCGGCCGCAACGTAGAAGGGCAGGTGGAGGTTGGCGTCGCCGAGTATGCCGCCCAGCATCGGGCCGCAGATGAAGCCGAGGCCGAAGGCGGCGCCGATCTTGCCGAAGGCCTTGGCGCGGTTCTCGCGGGTCGAGATGTCGGAAGCGTAGGCCGAGGCGACCGACATGCTGGCCGAGGACATGCCGCCGATGATACGGCCGACGAACAGCCAGGCCAGGGTCGGCGCCCAGGCCGTGACCAGGAAGTTCAGGCACATGCCGGCCATCGAATACAGCAGCACGGGACGGCGGCCGATGCGGTCGCTCAGCGCGCCGAGCGCCGGCATGAACAGGAATTGCAGGATCCCGAAGGTCGCCGCCAGCACCCCGTACCACAAGGCCCGGCTGTCCGGTCCGTCCACGAACTGGTCGAGCAGCAGCGGCAGGACCGGGACGATCAGGCCGATGCCGAGCATGTCGATGAAGATGCAGACGAGGACGAAATTGAGTTTGCCGGGGACAGCTTGCGGTGCTGCGGTCGAACTGGTCATGGACACCTCGGTCAATACAGTTCGTCTATCTTAGCATTGCTGCAAGTAGTCTAGGCGCCATTCCACTCGGCCGCGAACTCCTCGCGGAAGGCCAGCAGTTTGCCCAGCCGTTCGCGGCCCAGCGCACGCGCGGCGTCGGTCTGCATCATGTCCGGGAGCTTCTGCAGCTTGACCATGATGTGGTCCAGCGAATAGCGGCGGTCGTCGAAGTCGCGCTCCTTTCCCAGCGGGTCGCTCGGGTGGGCCAGGCTGCTTTCCATGCGGCCGGCGATGTAGAACATGCGCGCCAGGCCCACCAGGCCCAGGCCGTCCATGCGGTCGGCATCCTGCACGATCTTCGCCTCGATCGTCTCGGCGGGGATCGCAGCCGAGAAGCTGTGGGCCTCGATCGCATGCGCCACGGCGTCCAGTTTGTCGGGCGGGAAGCCTAAATGGGCCAGCTGGTGGCGCGCCAGCCGCGCCGAGCGGGTGGATGCCTGGTTGCGTTCGGGATCGTTCTTCGGCAGGTTGACCAGGTCGTGCAGGTAGCAGGCGGCCAGCACCACCAGGCGGTCGGCCTCGGGATGGTGTTCCAGCAGCGCCTGTGCAGTGCGCCACACGCGGTCGAGGTGGGCGCTGTCGTGGGCGCCGTCGGTATCGGCGCTGCCGGCGGCCATGGCGGCCAGTTTGGTGCGCCAGCCGGCGAGATCGGTATTGCTCGTGTCGGTCATGTTTCTTGTTCCAGTGTGAGAGGCGGCACGGCGCGCTGCGACAGCGCATCGGCCCGTGTGTTCTTGTGGCGCGGGATCCAGCGCAGCCGCGCCTGCGGCAGGCGGGCCAGCAGGGCCAGCGCCTCGCTGCGCAGCAGGCCCAGGGCCGGCGCATTGGCGCCATCGGGGGCGTTGACGTCGTCGATCACGACCTGGCTGTCGCCCAGCACCAGCAGGTCGGTCGCGCCATGCTCGACGGCCGCGCGCAGCACGGCGTTCAGGGCGCGGTACTCCGCTTCGCTGCTGTTGCCGTGGCCGCCGTCGACGGAAAGTTCATGGCGCTGGCCGGCCGGCCCTTCGAGCACGGCGCCCAGGCCGCAGCGGCCCGGGTTCGGCCGCGCCGAGCCATCGAACCAGGCGCGCCAGGCGCTGGTCTCCGGCCCGGCGCCGCGGGTGCGCGCGGCGGCGACGCTGGCCTGGCGCCGCGCGGCCTGGAGTTCGGCGTGGAGGCGCTGGGCCTGGCGTGCGGACAACAGGCTGGCCAGTCCGGCGCTGCCTCCGCTGAGCGTCAAGGTCCGTTCGAGGGCCTCGGCCTCGGCCATGCCGGTGCGCGCCGCCAGGCGCCGGGCGGCGGACAGCTCGGCCTTGAAGGCGGCGGCTTGCAGGGTGGCGAGGTCGATCATGGCGAGAGCATAACCGATCCGCGATTGTTGACAGGTGTTAAGACTTTTGAAACACTCATCCTGTCGAACTCAACCACAGGAGTAGGTATGCGTCAGAATCGCCGTGCTGTCAGTCTGTCCCTGTTCGCCATGCTCGCCGGCGCCGGCCTGGCGCCGATGCAGGCAATCGCCCAGGCCGCCAAAGTCGACAAGGCCGCGCCGGTCAAGACGACCTCCAGGACAGTAAAGCGCTACACGATCGAGCAGTTCATGGCGACGACCTCGCTCACCGGCGCGTCGTTCAGCAAGGACGAGAAGCAGATCCTGTTCAGCAGTAACGAGTCCGGCATCTTCAATGCCTACACGGTGCCCGTCGGCGGCGGCAAGCCGCGCGCGCTGACCGCGTCCAAGACCGACACCACCTACGCCATCGGCTACTTCTATAACGACGACCGCATCCTGTTCACCCGCGATGGCGGCGGCAACGAGCAAAACCACCTGTATGTGCGTGAACTCGACGGCAAAGAACGCGACCTCACGCCAGGCGACAAGCTGAAAGCCTCGTTCGCGGGCTGGAAGCCGGACGGCAGCGGCTTCTACGTCGTCACCAACGAGCGCGATCCGAAGTTCTTCGACCTGTACCTGTATGACGCCGCCACCTATGCGCGCACGATGGTGTACAAGAACGACAGCGGCATGAACGTGTCAAGCATCAGCCGCGACGGCAACTGGCTGGCCTTCAACAAGCCCGCCACCACGTCGGACAGCGACGTCTATGTGTATAACGTGCAGACGCGCGAGATGAAGCACGTCACGCCGCACAAGGAGCCGGCCAGTCATTCGGCCGAGACCTTCGACCCGGCGTCGAAGCGCCTGCTGTTCACGAGCAATGCGGAAGGCGAGTTCGCGCGCATCAAGGCCTACGACCTGGCCAGCGGCGCGACGAGCGACGTCGAGAAAGCCGACTGGGACCTGCTGGGCACCGGCTATTCGCGCAACGGCCGCCACCGCGTCAGCATGGTCAACCGCGACGGCAGCATCGAAGTGCGCCTGTATGACGATGCCGGCAACCCGGTGACCTTGCCCAAGCTGCCGGGCGGCGAGATGCGCCAGGTTACGTTCTCGGAGAGCGGCAACCTGATGGCGTTCTACCTCAACGGCGACCGCTCGCCCAGCAACCTGTACGTGCACGACTTCAGGAACGGCAAGACCTCCCAGCTGACGCGCAGCCTGAACCCGGAGATCGATCCGAACGACCTGGTCGAGGCCGAGGTGGTGCGCTTCAAGTCCTTCGACGGCATGGTGATCCCGTCGATCTACTACCGGCCGAAGGGCGCGTCGCCGAGCGCGAAGGCGCCGGCGGTGGTGTTCGTGCACGGCGGGCCGGGCGGCCAGACCATGCGCGGCTACAGCGCCCAGATCCAGTACCTGGTCAACCACGGCTATGCGGTCCTGGGCATCAACAACCGCGGCAGCTCGGGCTATGGCAAGACCTTCTTCCGCGCCGACGACCGCAAGCACGGCATGGAGCCGCTGTGGGATTGCGTCGAGGCCAAGACCTGGCTGGCCAGCCAGGGCGATATCGATCCGGAGCGCATCGGCATCATGGGCGGCAGCTACGGCGGCTACATGACCCTGGCGGCGCTGGCCTTCCGGCCCGAGGCGTTCAAGGTCGGCATCGATATCTTTGGCGTCAGCAACTGGGTGCGCACCCTGGAAAGCATCCCGCCGTACTGGGAAGCGCAGCGCAAGGCGCTGTATGACGAGATCGGCGACCCGGTCAAGGACAAGGACTTCCTGGTCGCGACCTCGCCGCTATTTCACGCCCATCACATCCGCAAGCCGCTGATGGTGATCCAGGGCGCCAACGACCCGCGCGTGATCAAGGCCGAGAGCGACGAGGTCGTCGAGGCGGTGCGCAAGAACAAGGTGGAAGTCGAGTACGTCGTGTTCGACGACGAGGGCCACGGCTTCTCCAAGAAAAAGAATGCGGCCGTGGCGAACGCGAAGATCCTTGCCTTCCTCGACAAGCACCTGAAGCCCTGAGCCGCATCCCGGCCGCGCCGTGAGTCAGTAGCGGTGAGGATTGTCCGGGCGGCGGTCGTGGCGGTTGCGCACGCCGTCGCCATCGCGGTCGCGGTCATGGCGGTCGCGGATGCCGTCGCGGTCCCGGTCGCGGCCATGGTGGCGGTCGTGCTTGTCGTGCTTGTCGTGCTTGTAGTGATGGCGGTCGCGATGGTCGCGGTAGTGGCCCGGCGGCGGGCCGTAATGGTGGGCCGGACCGCGGTTCCAGCGCGACGGCTCCATCACCCAGCGTCCGCCGCGATGGTGCCAGCTCGGCGGGGCGTACACATAGCCGGGACGGGCGGCGACATAGTGGCCTCCCACCCAGTGGTGGCGGTGCGCGCGCCACTCCCAGTAACCGGGCGCCCAGACGTAGCCGCGGCGCGGCGCTGGCACGACTTCATAGATGGGCGCCGGCGGCGCGGTGTTGATCACGACCGAGATATGCGGCTGGGCGTGCGAGTCCTGCGGGGTGAAGGCAGCGGCGCCGATGGCGACCAGGGCTGCAATCAAAATAGGGGATTTCATGTTCGTCTCCAGATCCTTGAGCGGATGCGCTGCAATATAGCAATCCGGGAAACGAAACGTGGCGTTTGAAGCAAGTTCTTACAACTGAAACAGATCAGCGGGCGGCGCAGCTTCGGGCCGCCGCGCGCCGCATCCTGGCGGCGCGTCGGCGCAGGCGATCCGACCTGCGGCGTTCACATGCGGCTCCCGACGGTGACGGTGTCCGCCGCCAGCAGCTGCGATTTTTCGGCCGGGTCCAGGCGCTTCGCGCTGACCTTGACGACCGCCATCTTGTTGCCGCTGGCGATGGCGGCATCGCTGACGTGGTAGCTGCTCGCATGGGCGTCGGGAATCTTGGCCAGGTAACCGGCCGGGACGGCGACCAGGGCGGCGGCGATGAAGAGGGCTTCCATGTGCTTGAGGACGTTCATTTTGCGGCTCCGTTTAGTGAGTAGTGAGGGGTGGTCGGTGTGTCGATGTGTCCACTGTAGGCCAGCCGCCGCCCCGTCTCCAGCGACATGCGACGAGCCGTAGAAAACGCGGAATGAGCTGCATCGGGAGGCGGATAAATCCCCGGACAGGCTGTCTTTCACGCTCCCCCGGCTAGATGAGCACGAAGGGCGCGTGGGCGCCACGTAACCACCGGATGACAGGCATGCTCGCCACCCTGATCGACCAACTGGCCGCTTCGCGCACGGCGCGCCGGCGCTCCCGCAACCTGCGCGCAGGCGCCCGTCCGGCGAGCGCCGATGCCGACCGGTCGCTGTCCATCGGCCCTGCCTGGCTGTGGGCCGTGCTGGTCGTGGTCCTGGGCGGCGCCGTCGCGCTGGCGATGCATGCGCGCGCGCTGCCGGACGGCGCCGCCGAGACGCCCGGCGCGGTCGCGCTGGGCGCCCTGCAGCCGCTTGCGCCGGGGCTCGACTTCGTGGTCCCGCGCGAGAGCGGCGTCTCGCTCACCCAGCACGGGGGACTGGCCCTGCTGGTGGCGAGCGGCATGCGCGCCGGCCCGGCGCTGCGGATCGACCTGTGCACCCAGATGCTCGACCCGGCGCGGCCGCGCATGCTGCCGCTGCGGATCGGCTATCCCTTCGACGAGGCGGCGCGCATCGCGGGCGCGGCCAATGCACCGCCGCGCAGCGTGCTGCTGGCCCGATCCGGCTCGACGATGCCACGCATCGACATCGCCGGCAATGCCGGCGCCGGCGCGACTGGCTTGACGCTCGCCTGGAACGCCGGCGCCGCAACGGCGGGCTGGATCGGCGATGCAAGCGGCGGCAACGTGACGCGCGCGCGCCAGGGCCAGGCCGTGCTGGGCAACAGCGGCTGGCTGCTGTGGGGCAGCGAGGCCCTGCGTTTCACGCGCCGGCCCAGCGCCGCCTGCCCGCAGGCGGGCGAGCTGGTGCTGCATCACTATCAGCCAGGCGCCGCTGGCGGCGCGGCCCTCGTGCAGGCCTTTCCGGCCCACGGCGCGAGCGTGGAGTTGCGCCTGGCGCCGGGCGCGTGGCAGGTGCCGCTGCGGCCTGGCCCCGGCATGGAAGACCAGGCGCTGTTCGAGGCGCTGCGCGCGCGCGGCCTGCTGCGCCAGGGGCGCGACGGCCTGGTCGAGCTGGCGCCGCGCGACCTGCTGGCCTGGCAGCAGGCCGGCCAGGAGGCGCGCGCGCCGCTGCCGGGCTGGGAAGATCACGTGCTGGACGTCGGCGACCGCCGCCTGCTCGAACGCCTGCATCACCGCGCCGACGGCGCTTATGTGCGCGAACAGGTGCGCATCTTTAACAGCGAGCGGCGGCTGGTGGCCTGGCGCACCCGGCCCGGCGCCGACGCGCTCTGGCATGCGCTCGTCGGCGGCGCGCCGGCGCCGCGCGAAGCCGGCCTGCCGGTGGCCGCGATGCGCCTGTTCGCGCGCCTGCCGGAAGGCTGGGAACCGTGGCAGCGGGTCGGCGGCTGGGACGGCGGCCGCCAGGGCTCGCTGGTGACCTTGAACACGCCCGTCAACGGCCGGCCGGTCGAGCTGCTGGTGGCGGGCCGGGTGCGCGGCGTGACGGGCGCGCGCGTGCTGGCCCAGGGCGCCTGCGACGGCCGCGCCTGCCCGGACCGCGAGGCGGTGCAGCGGCTGGTACTGGCGCCGCTGGCCGGGGCGGCCGCGATCGCGGTGCAGGTCGAGCCGCTCGACCTGGCGGCGATGTCGGGCAGCGCCGACGCCGCCTACCGCCACCTGGCCATGGTCGAGGGACGCCTGGCGTGGCAGGCGCTGCCGGCCGTCGCCGGTGGGACGCAACCCGCCGCCGTGCCGGTGCGCCTGCGCGACCGCCATGGCGAAGCGCTGTGGGCCGACGGCGCCCCGGCCGACGCGGCGCTGCGCGCCGGCCTGGCGCCGCTGCTGGGCGTGCACCGCCAGCACGACGGCAGCGTGGCCGGCATGCTGGCGCGGATGAAAGGGACCAGTCACGAGGCGCAACTGAGCCTCGACCTGGGCCTGCAAGCCAGGGCCCAGCAGCTCCTGGACTGCATCGGCCTGCGCGGCGGCCGCTGGGACGGCCGGGCCTGCGTCGGCGGTGTCGATGCCCAGCCGGAGCGGCGCGCCGGCCTGGTATTGCTGGACGCGGGTAGCGGCGACATCCTGGCCGCGGCCTCCAGCGGCGGCGGCCAGGCCGATCCGAGCCGCTGGGGAGAACTGCGCGACTTCGACCGCGCCGATCCGGCGCGCAGCCCACTGCGCAGCGCCGCCTTCCAGCACGACGGCGGCGCGCACCGCGCCCCAGGCTCGACCTTCAAGGTGATTACCGCGCTCGGCCTGGAGGGCGCGGCGCGCGCCGACGCCGGCCTGGACGGTCTGCTGCAGGGCTTGCCGCTGGGCGAGGTGGACCGGCTGGCGCACGAGGGCGGCTACGGCTTTCGCACCGGCGCGCCCAGCTATCCCTTCGAGGGCAAGCGCGCCCGCATCACCAATTTCCGCGACCAGATCACCAGCACCCGCGCCCAGGACGGCCGCCTGGGCCTGGCGCAGGCGATGGCGCACAGCGTCAATACCTGGTTCGCCTGGAGCGCCGAACTGAGCGACCGCACGCTGATGGGACAGCCGGACGGCGGCATGCCGGGCGCGCGCGAACTGGAGCCGGGCGCGCTCGACACGGTGCGGCCGGTGGCGGCGATGGCGGCGCGGCTCGGCTTCGGCCAGCCGCTGCGGCTCGACGGCGGCCTGCTGCCGCCCGACTACCGCTGGGGCGAGTGGGACGCGTTGCAGGCCAGCGCCTCGCGCCTCGACCCGGTCCACAGCCGCCACGAACTGCGCCAGATGGCGATCGGCCTGCGCATGCAGACCACGCCGCTGCAGATGGCGCTGGTGGCGGCGGCGGTCGGGGAGGGCCGCACCGTGGCGCCGCGCCTGCTGCTGTCGCTCGACGGCCGCGCGGCGCAGGCGACGCCGGGCCAGGCCCTGGGCGTGCGCCTGGACCGCGTGCGCGCCGGGATGAAGGGCGTGATCGACGGCGGCACCGCGGCCGGGGCATTTCGCGCCGCCGGCTTCGATCAGCTGCGTCCCGGACTGTACGGCAAGACCGGCACGGCGCCGGCCGGCCAGGACGAGCTGGCGACCGTCTGGTTCATGGGCTGGCTCGAGCCGGGCAGCCTGCCGGGCCAGGCCGGGCGGCTAGCCTTCGCCGCTTTCGTGAGCCATTCGGCGGCCACCGGCGGCGGCCATGCGGCCCCGGTCGTGGCGGCCCTGTTGCAATCGATGCAATCGGCAACAGAAGGGCAGTCGTTGGAAAAGAGGCACAAATAAGGTTCTTCTGCGCGCCTCAAGGCCGTGTTTGTATGGCATCATCTATTTCAATCCGCAAAAAATGCGGGGCGAAACAGAGGATGGGGTAGGTATGCGTTTGCCGGGAACCCGGTATCAGGAGCACGGTTGGGAGCAGGTCCGCAAGCTGCTGGGACACTGTTCCCTGCAGGCGTGCGCCCGCCTCGGGCCGGCCACCTTGCTCGACCCCGATCCTGAACAGTCGCTCGGCGCCTATGTCGACGCGGTCGCCCAGGCCCTCGATGCGGCCGGCGCGCGCGCAGAGATGTACAGCAAAAGCGACGGCAACAGCTATGGCGACACCTGCGGCGAGCTGGCGCTGACCCTGGTCTACGAACTGCAGGCGCGCCCGGCCGACTGGGGCGCGCTGTGCGCGGCGGTGACGGCCGAGCATGCGCGCATCGGCGCGTTCTGGAACGCAGCCGGCGGCGAGGCGCTGCTGCGCAAGAAATTCAACGACCTGTATGCCGTCCTGCGCGACAAGGTCGACAGCGACAATTACCAGGCCGCCTGCGGCCGTCCATGCAGCCCGAACCGCATGTATGCCTACCGCATGCTCGATACCGCCTGGCACGAGGTCGCGCGCCTGTTCGAGCTCTGGCGCGAGCACGCGCCGCAAGTCGGCGCCATCCTGGGACGCGAGGTCGTGGCGATGCCGATCGAGGCGCGCCAGTTGCGCACCAGCGGCGACTGCAAGCCCGAATGGATCATGCGCTGGAGCGAGAGCCTCGAGGTGCATACCGGCGCGCCGGGCCCGTTGCACACCAGGTCCAAGCGCTTCGCCAGCCTCAAGAACAGTCCTGACAAGATCGGCGCCATGCTGCGCGAGATCGGCGAATACGAGCTGCTGTCGGCCAACCGCGACCAGGATTGGCTGCACGACGCGAGCCAGGCCCATGCCTGGCTGGACGACTACTGGCGTGTGCTGGATGAATCGGAACGCGGCAGCACGCCCGGCCCCGACCTGATCCTGGAAGCGCGGCAGGACGAGCTGGACGCCAGCGTCGGCGCCGAACCCGAGGCCGCGATCGATGGCGATCCGCTCGAGGCGCGCGAAGCCGCACGCCTGGCGCTGGTCGCCCAACAGGTTTCACTCCCCCCCAACTATTCCTTGCTGGCGGCGCTGGCCGAGGACCGCGCCAGCTGGGCGGCGCGCCGGATGGCGCATGACTCCCTGCCGGTGCGGCTGGCGGTGTATCTCAAGCTGCTCGGCCCATTCGACGACAGCTATCCGTCCGAATGGCTGGATCCGCAGACCGGCGAGTTGCCGACGATGCAGCAGCTGGCCGGGCTGGACGGGATCTCGCTGCCGACCCTGCGCAAGCGGCGCGACGCCGCGATTGCGCGCCTTAACGAGATGGCGGGAATGGAGGAGGAAAGACGATGGGCATGACGGAACTGGATCGCAAGCTGCAGGCCGGCGCCTTGCTGGGACGCCGGGTGGAAGGCGACCGCCTGGTGCTGGCCGACGCGGTGCTGGCGCAGGCGCTGGACGGCAGCCGACCCCTGACGGCGGGCGAACGCGCCGCGCTGCAAGCCTCGCCGCTGACCTTGCGCCGCCTGCGCCACCTGGCGGACAGCCGGCGCACGCAGGCGCAACCCGGCAACTGGCGCGGCAGCCGCGGCCTGTTGCGGGCCGCCGACAGCGGCAATGCCCTGGACCTGCTGCGCACCGACGACGGCATGTGGCGCCTGCACTTCGTCGAGGCCGCAGGCAGCCTGGCCGTGGTCGTCCAGCTCGACCCGGAAGCGGCGGGGGCGGCCGGGGTGATGGCGGCGCGGCCGGCGATCCAGGTGCGCGATGGCCGCGGCGCCCTGGTACTGGAAGGACAACTCGATGCCGACGGCGAGTGCGAAGGCCGGTGGCCTTTCGCGGCGTCGCCCGCGGCGCATTTTCAGCAGCATGGAGCACGCTTCGAGGTCATCCCCGGCGTGAATCCAGTCACATAGTAGTTCGGACATACCCGGAAGGACGATGATGCTAGGTTCGCTGTTCAAGAGTACATTGCAGAACACGCTGCGGCCGCTGCGGCAACCGGAATTCGACGCGACGCGCCTCGGCAGCGCGGCGATCGCGCTGCCGGCGCCGAATGGCCTCACCGTCCCGCCGGGCTGCGCCGCCGTGCTGGTCGACCGGGGTGGACGCAGCCGGCGCCAGGCGGCCGGCAGCCGCATCGCCGCCATCGAGGGTGAAACCGCATGGTGCGTCCATCCCGGCCCCTATGCGTGCGAGCTCGTGCCGTTCGCCGGCGCGCCCGAGATCGGCCTGCGGGTGCACTTCGCGATCGACGCCAGCGACCCGCGCGCCACGCACCAGCGCTTCGACCTGTTCCTGGCCAGCGAGGCCGGCTGCATGGTCGAGTTGACAGGATTCGTCGAACTGGCGCAGACCGCGCTGCAGCGCGAGCTGGCCCAGGGCAACCTGGAGCTGCCTCCCTGCACGACCCTGGAAGAGTGGAATGCCTTCCGCACCGGTTTCAACCAGTTGATGTATACCCGTTTCGGCGTGACGGTCGACGATTGCGTGCCGGTCGACCTGGGCGCCGCGCGCGATTATGCGGCCACGCTCGACGCGCGCCTGGCCGCGCGGCTCGATGCAGTCCATCCGTCCGCCGCGGCCAGGGAAGAGTTGGCGGCTGCGCCGGCGCCGCAGCAAGCGTTCGTTCCCGCCTGCGAGGATGCGCGCGCGCTGCGCCGCCTGTTCCTGGAGCTTCCGTGCCTGATGTGCGCGGTGCGCATGGCGGTGATGCCGGCCGACCAGGGACGCTTCCGCCAGCATCAGGAACTGCTGCGCCGGCTCGACCTGGTCAGCCTGGCGGTCGGCACCATGCCGGCCCTGGAACTGGCGGCCCCCGGCCAGCCGCTGGCGCAGGAAGAGCAGTTGCGGCGCGCGCGCCACAGCCGGCGCGCCGCCGCCGCGCTCGACGAGGCATGGGCGCTGTTGGCGCGCCTGAAGGTGGCCGGCGAAGGCCCGCTCGACGCCCTGTTCGACGAGGCCGACCGCATCGTGGCCAATCTCGAGACCGAGGCCGGCGCGCGGCGCGCCGTCACGGCGCGCGACGTGGAGCTGGAGGAGGCATGAGCGCAAGCGCAGACGCGAACGCGGTCCAGTGCCGCAGCATCGCCGCCGACGGCGGCATGCTGACGATCACCGCCACGCGCCGCCCGCGCGCCGGGCGCGCCGACGTCAAGTGCAGCGTGCCGGGCGCGCCCGCCGTGGCCGAGCGCATGCAGCAGGTGGTGCGCCTGGCGCGTCACACCGAGCCGCGCTTCGACAGCCGCGACCAGGTGGTGCTGAGCCTGGACCGGGCGCCGGCCGACGGCGACCGCGACTGGGAACTGGCGGCGGTGCTGGCCGACCGCGTCGTGCGCGACGTCTTTGCGCCGAGGCGCGAGGTCGTGGCCAACGGCTGGTCGGACGCCTGGCACCTGGGCCGGATCGACGGCCGCAGGCTGGCCGGCGCCCCGGACGGCGTGCTGCTGGGCGGCGCCGACGCCCTGGCGCACCTGGGCGCGCTGAACGGCCAGCCCGATCCTGGCGCCGGGATCTCGAGCGCGCGCGCCTGGTTCCCGCTGCACAGCGGCGGCGAACACGATGGCCTGGGCTGGGTCGAGGTCAGCGTGCGGCCGCTGGCCAGGGCCGGACGCGACGACGATGATCCGGTCAGCGTGCCGGACGTGGATGCGGTGCGCCAGGCCCAGGTGGCGGCGGTGCTGGCCGGATCGCGCCACTTCGACGGCCGCGGCCAGGGCCAGTGGCGCACCACGGTGCGTTTCGGCGAGCCGCGCTTTTCGGGCGACTCTTACCAGCTGGCGCTGGTGATGGCCGACCGCATGGCGCGCGGCCGCGAATTCCTGGCGCGCGGCCGGGTGATCGCCACCGGCAGCTCCAGCGCCTGGCATGCGGGACGGGTCGAGGCGGTCGAGGCGCTGGCGCCGAAATGCGCGCTGATCGCGCGCGAGGCCGGCCCGGGCGACCGCGTCCTGCTGCCGAAGGAGTGGGAAACCGCCCTGCCGCAGGGCTTGCGCGAAGCCCTGCGCGCGCGCGGCGCCAGCCTGGCCTGCGTCGAGCGGATCGGGATCATCTAGCAGGCGTGTTGATTTGTTTGACCGGATCGCACCCTGCGCACGGGAGCGATCCGTGCCGCAGGCATGGCCCTGCTAAAATCCAATGGTTGGACCGGCAGGTTTGCTTTGGTAGTGACAAGAAGTACAGGACAGAACGGAGTCGGATATGTTGCAGATGTTCGCAGTAAAAAGCGCCGCTTGCCCGCGCTGCGAGTGCAAGAACGCGCCTGAGGCGCGCTATTGCGCCGGCTGCGGCGTGATCCTGGGCGCGCCGCGCAACAAGCCGGTGCTGGTCGAGAACCGCTGGGTGCCCGGCCCCGACGAACTGGCCGTGTTCTTCGGCGTGCGTGAACTCTCCGGCCTGTTCGTCAAGACGCTGCGCGTGCCGGCCACGGCGCGCGGCTTCATCCTGCAAGGCGACAAGGCCACCGAGGTGCCGCAGGGCGAATACGAGATCGAAGGCTTCTTCACCCGCCTGAACCACCTGCTGCGCGACCAGCACGCCGAGATCCTCGTCACGCGCACCGGCGCGCTGGCGGTGCCGTTCGAGTTCGACGACATCCCGACCTGCGAACATCTCGACGTCGCCCTGCGCTTCTCGGTGAGTGTCAGGATCGAGAACGTGCCGGCCTTCGCGCGCCACTTCATGACCATGCCGGGCACGATCGGCGCTGCCGAACTGCGTGAGCTGCTGTCGCATCCGGTGCGCCAGCTCGCGCTCGAGTTCATCGGCGCGCGCTCGATCCGCGAACTGGCGGCCAATGGACAGTTGCGCGAGCAGCTCGACCAGCGCCTGCAGGGCGGCCTCAAGACGCTTCTCGCCGGCTACGGCCTGGCGGTGACAGCGGTCGAGACCTTCGAGCTGCGCCACGACAAATACGACGCCAACCGGGCCCGCATCGGCAGCCTGTGGCTGGCCGCGGACGACAAGCACGTGCAGCTGGCGCACAGCCGCCACCTCGACGAGCTGTACACGGCCGAGGAATGGCAGCGCATCAAGCGCAGCGAAGAAGAAGGGCGGCTGCGGCTGCGGCGCGCCGAGCTGCGCCAGGATGACGCCATCGCGCGCGCCGAACTTTCCTTGCAGGGCGCCGACCGCGCGCATGGCGTGCGGGCGCGCCAGATCGAACTATACGGCCGCATCCTCGAGGCAGGGTCGCGCAAGCAGGCGCTGGCCAATGGCGCGGCCGAGGTGTTGGCCGAACTCGAGCACGAGATGGCGCACAAGAACGCGCAGCGCGCCGACGAGGCGGCCGAGTGGCGGCACCTGCGGGCGCTGGCCGGCGTGCGCATGCGCGCCGAGATCGCGAGCGCGCAGCAAGAAGCCACCCAGGCGCGCCAGCTGGCGCAGCAGCGCTTTTCCCAGCAACTGCTGCAACAGCAGATCCGCAACAAGATCGAGCAGGCGCGCCAGATCGAGGACGCGGCGCGCCAGCGCGCCGAGCTCGTACGGCTGCGCGCGAGCGAAGAAGAAGCGGCGCGGCGCCTGCGCGACATCGACGAGGCCGGGCACGAGGCCACGTTCCAGTCCCTGAAGCTGGCCAATGAAGCGCGCCGGCGCGAGGCCGAGCGGGCGCAGGAATGGGAAGACGAACAGGCGCGCCAGCGCATCGAAAGCGTGCGCCGGGGCGCCGGCCGCGCCGATGCCCAGGCCCAGCACGAAAAGCTGCTGCGCACGATCGAGGCCGACGCCACGCATGCGCGGCGGATGCAGGACGTCACCCTGGAAGCCGACGAGCGCCGCGCCGGCATCGGTGAGGCGGCGCGCGCGGCCGACCGCGCCCACGAACTCGAACTGGCGCGGCTGGCGATGGCGCGTGCCGAAGCGCTGGGCGCGATGGACGACACCGCCAAGCTGGCGCTCAGCGAGGCGCCGAATGCGGCCGTGCTGGCCGACTACCTGAAAACGCGCGTGCATGCGACCATGGATGGCGACCAGTTGACGGCGCTGGCCGGCGTGGCCGGCGCCGGCAAGGTCGACGCGGCGCTGGCCGACGCCCGGGTGGCCGCCGAACAGGCGCGGCGCGAGCTCGAGGTCGACAAGGACCGGCGCCACCAGCTCGACCTGCTGGCCATGCAGAACGACGTGAACAAGGCGGCGCTGACCTCGCAGGCGGCGCTGGCCGCCGGCATCGCAGGCGCGCGCCAGTGCGTCCACGGCCACCCGGCCGGGCGCGACGACCGCTTCTGCGCCGCTTGCGGAGCGACGCTGCCGGCGTGATCCAATAGCAATGCAGACTGCCATCGACAAGATCCGCGAACTACGCGCGCTGCACGAAGACGGCCTGTTGAGCCGTCAGGAGTTCGACCAGCGCAAGAACGCGATCCTGGACGCGGCCTATACGCCGGCCGAGCGCGCCGGCGCCGAACCCCAGGCGCCCGGCACGCAAATTGGTCCCGCGCCCGATGATTTCACGACGCGTCCGGGCACCGAAATCGGCCTGATGGCGGGCCAGGAAATCGGCCCGCAGACCCGCCGCTACCGGCTCGAGCGCCTGATCGCCCACGGCGGCATGGGCCAGGTGTGGCAGGCGACCGACCTCGCCACCCACGCCGAACTGGGACACAGCGCCCAGGTCGCGCTCAAGATCCTGCCGCCGCACCTGACCCAGGCCGCGAGCCATGCGAAACTCCTGATCCAGGAAGCCACGCGCGCACGCCGCCTGGCGCACGAGCACATCGTGCGCGTCTACGAATGGGCCCAGGATCCGGCCACGTCCAGTTACTTCATCATCATGGAGTACCTGGAAGGCGAAGACCTGGACGCCGTGCTGGCCCGGGAGTCGCGCCTGCCTTTGGCCCGCGTGCTGGCGCTGCTCGACCCGGTGGCCGACGCCCTCGACTACGCCTGGGGCAAGCACCGCCTGGTCCACCGCGACATCAAGCCGGGCAATGTGTTCGTCACGCGCAAGGGCGAAGTCAAGCTTCTCGACTTTGGCATCGCCGCGCGCGCCCGCGCCAGCGGCGCCATGTCGCCGCTCGATGCGCCGGCGACGTCCGGCACCGCCGGCTACCGCGCGCCCGAGGCGGCGCTCGAGGGGCGGGTGCCGGAGCCGACGCTCGACGTGTATGCGGTGGCGGTGATGATCCACCAGCTCCTGACCGGCGTGTTGCCCGGCGCACCGGGCGGGCAGGTGCCCGAGACGCTCGGCGCGCGCCAGTGGGACGTGCTGCGCGCCGGCTTCGCCGCCGATCCGGCGCGGCGTCCGGCCACGGTGCACGCGCTGCTGGACGCGATCCGCGCCGCGGCCGGCCCCTCTGCCGAGGAACTGGCCGCGCAGGAGGCGGCGCGCCGCGTCGAAGAAGAGCGGCAAGCGCGCGAACTGGCGGCGCGCCGCAAGGTCGAGGCGCAAGCCGCCGCGGCGGCCCAGGCCCAGCTGGACGAGCAGCGTCGCATCCAGCTGCGCGAACAGCAGCGGCGCGAACGGGCGGCGGCCGAAGAGGCGCGGCTGGCGCGCAAGGAAACACTGCGCCAGCAACTGCTGGCCAAGCGCGACGAAGAGGTGGCGAAGGCGCAGGCGGCCAAGGAGGAAGCCGCGCGCAAGCTGGCCCAGGCCAAGGCCGCGGCGGCGTATATCGCGCAGCAGAAGAAGGCGCGCGCGGCCGAGCAGGAGGCGTCCGTGCAGCCCGCGCCGGCTCAACCGGCGCCGGCGCCCCTGCCGGCGCTGGACCCCGGCGGCATCCTGCGCGACCCGTTCGTCGACGGCAGCGGCGCCGGCCCGGCCATGGTCCTGATCGAGACCGGCCGCTTCGAGATGGGCTCGCCGGAACACGAACGCCGCATCGCGATGGCGGCCGGCTCGCAAAAGAACTGGATCGCGCGCGAGACCCCGCAGCATTGGGTCGGCATCGAGCGCGCGTTCGCCATGGGCCGCTATCCGGTGACGGTCGGCGAGTGGCGCGCCTTCGTGCAGGCCAGCGGCTGGGAACAGCATGGCGACGTCAATTGGGAATCCCCGGGTTTCCCGCAGACCGATATGCATCCGGTGGTCGGCGTGACCTGGTTCGACGCGCTGCAGTACGTGGCCTGGCTGGGCGAGGCGACGGGCAAGCGCTACCGCCTGCCGAGCGAAGCCGAATGGGAATACGCCTGCCGCGCCGGCAGCAAGACCGCGTTCAATGTCGGCGACACGATCTCGACCCTGCAAGCCAACTTCGACGGCAGCTTCACCTATAACGGCGGCCCGCGCGGCGAGTTCCGGCACGGCACTACGCCGGTGGACCTGTTCGCGCCGAATGCCTGGGGCCTGCACGATATGCACGGCAACGTCTGGGAATGGGTGCAGGACGTGGTGCACGACAACTACGAAGGCGCCCCGATCGACGGCAGCGCCTGGGAACTGGGCGGCGACCAGGTGCGCCGCATCCTGCGCGGCGGCTCCTGGCTGTACAACCCGCGCTACCTGCGCTCGGCGCTGCGCAACGGCTTCTCGTCCGTGCTGTCGAACGATATCGTCGGCTTTCGGGTGGTGCGCGAATTGTAGCTCCGGTGTACAGTCGGGCATTGCCTTCTCGCCCAGGAGTCCGCCATGACCATCGCACACCTCTTCAAATCGCACGACAAGGACCTGGGCGGCGGCTTCACCGTGCGCCGCATCCTGCCGGCCGCGGCGCGCCAGTCGGTGGGTCCCTTCCTGTTCTTCGACCATATGGGGCCGGTGGAGGCCGAGCCCGGCGCGCGCCATGACGTGCGCCCGCACCCGCATATCGGCCTGGCTACCGTGACCTATCTGTTCGAGGGCGCGATCATGCACCGCGACAGCCTGGGCACCGAGCAGCGCATCGAGCCGGGCGCGATCAACTGGATGACGGCCGGCAGCGGCATCGTGCATTCCGAGCGCACGCCCGAAGACCTGCTCGAGCGCAAGCGCCGCACGCATGGGCTGCAACTGTGGGCCGCGCTGCCGCGCGAACACGAGGAAGCGCCGGCCGCGTTCAGCCACACGCCGGCCGACCGGATTCCCGAGGTGCAGCTCGACGGCGCCAGGGTGCGGGTGCTGGTCGGCACGGCGCTGGGCCGGACCTCGCCGGTGCCGACCTTCGCCGACACGTTGTATCTCGACGTGCACCTCGACGCCGGCGCCGCCATCGAGCTCGACCGCCTGCCGGATGAGGCCGCGCTGTACGCGCCGATCGGCGCCATCGAGATCGACGGCGAAGCGGTCGCCGCCAACACGATGGCCATGCTCGAGCCGGGCGCGGCGGTGCGGGTGAGTTCGCGCGAGGGCGCGCGCTTCGTCGTGATCGGCGGCGCGCCGCTGGACGGCAAGCGCTTCATCTTCTGGAATTTCGTCTCGTCCAGCCGCGAGCGCATCGAGCAGGCGGCGCACGATTGGGAAGCGGACCGCTTCGTGGCGGTGCCCGGAGAAACGGAACGCATTCCGCTGCCGCCCTTGCCGGCGGCCTGGCGCCACGACTGACTTGCCGCGTGGCTCATTTGGCTCAATCGGGCGCGCACGCGGTGCGGGCAGGCGTAAGCTGGGGTCACCAACGTGGGCTTATTGCATACGGGAGGTGAGCAATGAAGATTCCTGAACATCTGCGGGCGCCGGCGATCGTGTTCGCCCTGCAGGCCGCACTATTGGCCGGCGCCGCGCTGGTCTTCCTGATCCTGATCCCGCCGCACGGTTGAGCGTTCGCCCGAAAGGCGGCGTCAGGCGTCGAGTGCGACGGTGAGCGCGTGATGGTGGCGTTCGCCGCCGCCACGGTGGCCGCCGTGCGCCTCGGGATAAGCCTGCGCCACGAAGCGCGCCGCGATGCCCAGGCCGGCCTGCTGCAGGCGGCCCAGCTGGGCCTGCGGCGCCAGCGGGGTCTCGCGTCCGCTGTCGCGGTCGCACTGCCAGAAGCCGCCGTCGCGATGGAACAGCAGCGGCAGCGCGGCGGCGCGCGGCATGCTGGACGCCTGCTGGTGCCTGCTTGAAGACGGCAGGCAGTCCGGCGCCATCAGGTAGAAGCATTCGGCGCGTGCGCCGGCGTCCAGCCGGTGCAGCACCACCGCGTGCGCCATCAAGGCCGTCACCTCGAGCGTGACGATGCCCTTGATGCTGGCCGTCAGTTCGATCCGCATGCCGAGCCGCAGCTGCACCGGCATGTGCTTGCCGGGCCAGACGCCGTCCAGCAGCAGGCCGTAGCGCGACACATCCTCGATCTCGAAGCCATGGCGGCTGCGGCGGATGACGGCGTGCCGTCCCGACAGGCGGCGCGTCAGGCCGCCAGGGTCGGCCCCGGCTTCGCCATGGTGGGCCAGCAGCAGGTCGGCCTCGGGGGCGATGGTCTCGAAGCGGCCCAGCACGCACTCGTCGAGCGCGAACAGGCGCACGTGGCGCTGGGTGGCCGAGTCGGCCTCGGCGTGCACCAGGCAGGCCTTGGCGGCGGGGCAGGGATGCAGCGCCGCCTCGACCGGCATGTCGATCTCGATCAGGTCTTCGTCCCAGGCGATGGTCGACATGCCGAGGTCGATCTTGCCGCTGCCGCCGTCCAGGTCGAGCTGGGCGATCGAGGCGTTACGCGCGCTGACGTCGATGTCGATGCGTCCTCCGCCCGGCGCATGCACGCGGGCGATGCCGGCGTCGTCGGCCGTCACGCGCACGTTCTTGTGGGTGGCGAGGAAGGTCTGGTGGATCTCGCCCAGGCTCGCGTCCTGGCGCGGCACCAGGATCACGGGCGAGCAGGTCCAGGTGCGGTTCGACTCCGGCGCCTGGCGATGATGGCTGTGCAGCTCGATTTCGATGCGGTACTGGCCGTGTTCCAGGCCGCGCGAGGAAAACTCGAGGAACAACGGGCGCCAGTCGCCGCGCGAGGTGCGCTGGAAGGCATAGCTTTCGCCGCCGTGCAGGCGCAGGGCTGAGCGCACCAGCATGCGCACTTCGGGCGCGCAATCCATCGGCATGCCGCGCAGCTCGAGGCGGATCGCCTGGCGCCCGCCGGCGGCGCGCGGGTCGAAACCGCTGATGTGCAGCTGCGGGCGTTGCAGGTTGGCCCGGGGCAGCGTCGGCGCCGGCCCGATGTCGGTCGGGCGCCGGCTGCGCAGGGCGGTGATGGCGTCGAAACTCGACGGCAGGCCGACTGCCGGCGCAGCGGCCACTGGCGCTGGCTGCGTGTCGACCTCGGGCTGGGCATGCCCGTGCGCGCACATGGCGTCGCCGGGCATGACCCAGACGGTGCAGTGCGGATGCTCGGGATTGCGGCAGCGGTTCATGTCAGGGCGACAAGTTAAATAATGGTCGAAATCAATATTGCAAGCTTACGCTGTTTTTGAACCGTACGGCGCACCAAGTTCGTTGATTAACAACATTATTTTCTTAAAGCATGAGATCAGTTGGTGGCGTTGGTGGGGGCTTCCACCGGCAATACGGTTTCGTCCGCATGGCGGGCCAGCGGTCGCACGACCAGCGCGGTCAGATTGTCGGGCTGCAGGCCGGCAGGTGGATCGTTTTCCAACATGGCGAACAGGCGCTCGACCAGGGTGACCGCATCCGCGTCGCCCTGCATCAGCTTGGGCCAGCCGGCCACGAAACCGTCCGGCTGGGCGCACGACCAGAACCCATCGGTGGCCAGCAGGTAAGCCGCGCCGGGCCGCAGGGGCAGCGCGCGGCGGTCGGCCAGGTGGGCGAGCCAGCAAGGCAAAATGTCCTGGGTCAGGGCGAACAGGGGATCGGACAGGCGCGTCGGGTCGGCGAAGGCATTGCCGAGGATGACCGCCTGCGCGATCTGCGGCGCATGGCGCCCGTGCACCTGGCGCCACCAGTCGGCTTCGTCGAGGCGGCCGGCGAGGGCGGCCACGGTGGCCGGCACGTGGTCGACGGTGAGGGGCGTGGCGTGCGCCGGGTCGAGTTCGTACAGGCGCGAGTCGCCCACGTGGTACAGCAGCGGCGCGCCGTTGGCCCGCAGTTCGAGCAGGGTCAGCGTTGTGCCGGGCCGTCCGGCGCCGCTGGCGCCCTGGGCGAAGCGCGCCTGCAGGCCGGCGTGGATGGCGTCCAGGCGCTCGCTCAGTTCTTCCGGCGTGGAGCAGGCCGGCATCGCCAGCAAGGCCGCCGCCAGCGCCTCGGCCGCCTCGCGGCCATGGCCGTGGCCGCCCATGCCGTCCAACACCGCCAGCCGGCCGTGCCCGGCCGGCCAGCCGTCCACGGTGAGGCGACAGGGCTGCTGGTCTTGCAGGCGGCAGGCGCGGCCGTCGAAATCGATGACGACGAAATTGTCCTGGTTCTCGGCGCGGGTGGACGGGCCGCAACCGATGCGGCTCGCGACCGCGACGTCGAAGCAGGGAGCGAAACGGAAATCGGCGAGCGTGACTGGCATTGGCAGAATGATCAGGATAATACCGCCACTTTACACGCTCGCGGGACGGATGAAAGCCACGATCAGATCGGATGTTTCCTGCCGCCCGTCAGCAAGACCAGGGCGTTGATGACCACGCAGGCGCCGGCGGCGGCGAACGCGGCGCGCACGCCCCAGGCGTCGGCGACCAGTCCCCACACCACGCTGCCGGCCGCATAGCCGCCGGACATCACGAACAGGTAGATCGACAGGGTGCGCGCGCGCACCTCCGGCGGGAAGGACAGCTGGGCCGCCGCGTTCAGGGTCGAGACGGTGGCGGACCACGCCATGCCGCCGCACACGATCAGGGGCGCCAGCAGGGCCAGCGAGCGGGTATGCGGCATGGCCAGCAGCATGGCGCCGTAGACCAGCAGCGCGCCGGCCAGCAGCCCGGTGCGGTCGACCCGGGCCCGCACCTGCGGCAGGAAGAAGGCCGCGGCCACCGCGCCGCCGCCCAGGCAGCCCATCAGGGTGCCATACACGCCGGCGCGCATGTGCAACACGTCGCGCACAAACACCGGCAGCAGGCTGGCAAAGGCGATGGTGGCGAAGAAGACCGAACACACATTGCGCAGGATGCGGCGATAGCGCGGGCAGCCGAAGGCGGTGGCGAAGCCCAGGCGCAGGCGCGCGCCGAAGCCTTCGCGCGCGCGCGGCTGCGGTGCGCCCTCGCGCCACCAGTGCCAGTAGACCGCCAGCAGGCCGATGAAGGACACCGCGTTGGCCAGGAACAGGGCGCCCGGCCCGATCCAGCCGAACAGCAGGCCGCCCAGCGCCGGGCCCAGGATGGCGGACAGGTTGTACGACAGGTTGTTGAGCGTGGCGGCGGCTTCGACCTCGTCGGGCTCGACCAGGCCGGACAGCGCCGCCTGCCAGGCCGGCCAGATGAAGGCGGTGCCGATGCCGAGGCAAAAGGTGATCGCCAGCACGGGTCCGCTGGATACCTTGCCGCTCCAGACCAGCACGGCCATCGCGCCGGCGCACATGGCATTGAACAGGTTGCAGAAGAACAGGAACTTGGGCCGGTGCACGGCGTCGGCCAGCACCCCGGCAAGCAGGGCGAACAGGAACACCGGCACATAGGTGGCAGTCTGCACCAGCGAAGTGATCGAGGCCGACTGCGACAGCGAGGCCACCAGCCAGGCCGCGGCGAAGGTCTGGACCCAGGTGCCGAGGTTCGACACCAGGTTGGCGAGCCAGATGCGGCGGTAGCGGGCGTGGCGCAGCGGCTGCGTCAGGGGCACCTTGCGGCGTCTGGGAACCGTGCCGGCGGCAGGGGAAAATAAGACGAAGAAGCTGGCTTTCGGCATGGTCGAACCATGGTAGGACGGGGCCGGCTCGCTCGTCAATGAAATTGCATTATGGAAAATCAACGCTGTGGTATGTTTACGCTCCACGCAACACTGTCAATACATGCCATGGACATCAGGCCGCTGGTCGACACCGATATTCCGCTGCTCGTTCCCGCCATCGCCGCCCAGCTGCGCGAGCTGGCGCTGGAATTCATCGTGCACGAATCGACGCGCGAGGGCGCCGCCACCTTCCTGGCCGAGAACGACCAGATGGGCGTGCGTAAATTCCTGGCGCTGGGGCATGTCTACCACGTGGCGCTGGACGATGGGCAGCTCGCCGGCTTCATCGCGATCCGCGACAACAGCCATTTGTTCCACCTGTTCGTCGGCAAGCGCTGGCAGGGACGGGGCCTGGCGCGCAAGCTGTGGAACGTGGCGCGGGCGGCGGCCATCGCGCGTGGCGGCGACGGCAACTTCACCGTCAACTCGTCGAATCATGCGGTGCCGGCATACGAGGCGTTCGGCTTCGTGCGGGTGGCGCCGACCCAGTGCGTCAAGGGTTTGTATTTCAATCCGATGCGGCTGGGGTGGGCGGACGACGGCCACGGTTGAGCGCTGGTCAGCGGTGTGCCCGCGGCGCCAGGGCATGATGTACAGTGGCGGTCCGGGCCTGTGGCCCGGCCCGCCAGCGGCAATCGTCGACCGCCGGCCGGGCTTCAATACGCTATTTCATGACCATCGAGTTGATACTGGCCGCGGCCAGGAGTTTTCTGTTCGTCCTGGTGACGATGCTGCCGATCCTGAATCCGGCCGCCACCGCACCGATCTTCCTGAGCATGACCGAAGGCGCGTCGCCCGCGACCCGCGCGCTGCTGGCGCGCCGCATCGCGCGCAATATGTTCTGGCTGATGACGGGATCGATGCTGGTCGGCTCGTATGTGCTCGACTTCTTCGGCATCTCGCTGCCCATCGTGCGCGTCGGCGGTGGCCTGATCCTCGCCTCGGTGGCCTGGCGCCTGCTGGGAGCCACGCCTTCGACGCTGGACAGCCGGACCGCGCTGGCCGAGGCCTATACGCAGGACCATGCCTACCGCCAGGCCTTCTATCCGTTGACGTTTCCGATCAGCTGCGGCCCGGCATCGATCGCGGTGGCGATCACGGTGGGCGTCGCGCTGCACGACGTGCAGATCGTGTTCTCGCTGGCGCGCATGGGCGGCGCCTTGCTGGCGCTGGCGGTCATCGGCGTGCTGCTGTATCTCGCGTTCCGCTATGGCGAACACCTGCTGCGGCTGATCGGCGAAGCCGGCACCGCGGTCTTCCTGCGCCTGACCGCGTTCATCCTGCTGTGCCTTGGCGTGCAGATCGTCTGGGACGGCCTGCGCGAACTGCTGCTCGAGGTGATGTCGGTGCCGATGCACCTGGCGGCGGTCGGGGCATTCGCCGGCGCTGGATAGAATTGGTGAGCATGCGTGCTGGCTGGCTCGCTATACTGCTGGCCTATGTCCAGTATCTTTCCAGCGTACGCGCCGACGACCGGCACGCCCAATGATCGCCTCGCCGGCATCGGCGTCACCCTGGCGGTCCACCTGGTCCTGATCCTGGCCTGGCAGATGGCCGGCAAGTTGCCTTCGACGGCGCAGGAAGGGAGTGACGAGGCGATGCAGTGGGTATCTTTACCCGCGCTACCCACGCTGCCGCCTCGCGCCGAGCCGGCTGCGCCAGAACCGGTGAAGGAAGTGCTGCCTGCACCGGCGGCCGCTCCGACGCCGGCAGGTCGGAGCCTTCCCGCCCCGGTATCGTCGGCGTCGCCGGTCGAGGAGGCGCCATCGGCCGCTCCGGCGGCGGCGGACGAGCAGCCCGCCGCGCCGCCAGGCGCCGCGGAGATTCTCGCCAATGCGCGGCGCAGCGTTGGCGAGATCGACCGCGCCCTGCGCAAGGAAAACAAGCCCCTGATCGTCCTGCCGCCGGATAGCCCGCAGATCCGCATGCGCGAAGGCATGGAACACGCGCGCGCGATGGCGCCGCCGCGGCTGTGGGAAGCGCCCAAGGTCGAGGAACTGGTGAACAACACCGGCGACGGCGCGCGCCGCACGCGGGTGATCACCGGCAGGCGCACCTATTGCATCACCAACCGGGCGCCGACCACCAATGTGGAGATGATCGAGATGCACGGCCGCCAACGTTTCACCAATTGCCCCAGCGACGAAGAGCCGCCCAAGCAGCAGGTCTGGCGCACCGCGCGCGACTGATCAAGAACCGGTGACGCGGCCCTCGTCGGCCCGCCGCAGCCACAGGCTGCTGGCCCAGCCCTCGACCGTCTCGCCGTCGACCGTCGCCCGCACCTGCCACCAGTCGCCGTCGCGGCGCCCGGTCGCTTCGACGCGCGCGCCCGCCGGCACCACCAGCAGCCGTTCGGCGCCGATCCCGCCCGCCACGCGCAGGTTGAGCGCATCGTGCACGCGGTAGCGCGCGCCGGGGACCGGCACGTCGGTGCCTGAGACCTGCTGGGCCTGGGCCGCCCGCACGGGTTGCGGCGCAGGTGCGGGCGTCCCGAACATGGCCAGCAACAACGTCCCGCCGGCCGCGGTGCCGACGCCCAGCACGCCGAGCGCGCGCGCGTTCGGCCGCCGCCACCAGGCGCGCGGGGTCAGCCGGGCGCACAGGCACAGGGTCAGCGCCAACGCCAGCGCGTAGGCGGCCGCTTGAGTCCAGGTGACCATCGCGGTCCTCAGGCGTCGAAGCGCAGCACGTAGTGTCCGGCCACCAGGTGATGGCCGGGCGGGATCAGATAAGGCTGCTCCTGGGTCGCCGCCTCGATCTGGGCCACCAGCGCCAGCTGCTCGTCCAGGTGGTACAGCGCCTGGGTGGGCGACAGGCGCGCGATGCGCAAGCCGTCGCTGGAAGCTTCCCAGCTGAAGGCGTTGCGCGACAGGCCGAGGCGGTCGGCGCTGGCGGCCGGGGCGCCGTCGCCCTGGCGCACGAATTGGGGCGTGTCGAGCACGCGCAGCGCGCCCAGCGACGGCATGCCGCGCCCGAAGGTCAGGCGCGTGCCCGACGCCGCCGGCTGCGACGGACCGTCCGGCAGCAGCAGCAGCGCGCTGTAGCGCTCGGCCAGTTGCTGCTGGACCGCCAGCAGGCGAATGCTGGCGTTGTCGAGCGGCGCGAATTGCGACGGCACGGCGATGCGCTGGCGCCCGGCCGGGGTGATCGCGTGCAGCTCGTCGGCGTCGTCGACCGCGAAGCGGATGACGCTGTCCTTGCCCGGCGCGCTGGGCAGCAACTGGGCGTTCAGGCCGACCTCGAGCGCCTGGGCGCCGGTCTCGCGGTAGCGGCTCAGGCGCGGCATGGCCAGCGCGGCCAGCGTGATGCGGTGGCGCGCGACCGGGGCGTAGGTGGCGTCGAGTTCCGTCGGCGGCGCCGGCCTGGCCACCAGGCTCGAAGCGGCCAGCGGCATCGCGGTCAGGTCCGCCGCCGGCGGCGTGGCGCTGCGCGACTTCCACACCGCCGGGCTGCGCTGCGGCTGCGCGCTCGGCATGACCGGCGCGGCGCTGGCGGCCGGCGCAGGCTGCGCTCGGGCGGCGGCGCCCGCGCCGGCGCGGCTGATCTTCAACAGCAGGCGCTGAGCGCTGGCGCCCTTGCCGCGCAGGACGTAGTAGCCGTTGGCGGCGTCGAAGCGGCATTCGAAACTGTCCTTCGGACGCACCTGCAGTTCGAGCGGGGCGCCCGGGCCGTCGTTCACCAGCAGCAGGCCGGCGTCAAGACCGAACGGCCAGCCGGGCGCCGCGAAGGTGGCGTTGGCGGCGTCCAGGCCGACCAGGGTCAGGCGCTGGTTCGGATAGATGGCGCACACCTGCTGCCAGATCGCGCTGTCGCGCGAGGCGGTCACCGTGTACTGGACCTGTTCTCCCGGGGCCGGCAGGTAGACGGCGTGGCCGAACTTGACCTGCACTTCGCCCGGATCGAGGTCGTCGCTGCCCAGCACGTGGTAGCGCACTTCGTCGCCGCCGAGCAGGTCGCCGAAATCCTTCTGGTGCAGGGCGGCCAGCGATTGCGCCAGGTCGCGCACGCGCGCGCCGCGGGTCAGGTGGCGGTCGTCGTCGACCTCGTCCTGCGGCAGCACCAGGGTCACGTGCGAGAAGCAGCGGGTGGCCGCGCGGCCGCGCTGCTCGCGCGGCGAGCGCTCGAGCAGGTCGCGCAGCAGCGGACGGCGCGAGAACAGCGCCAGGCCAGGCGCCTGCCACAGGGCCTCGGCGTTGAACACATCCTGGACCTTGCCTAGGACTTCGTGTTGGACATAGACCGGCATGATTGACTCTCCTCGTTGAATTGGGTGCTCGCCATGCCGAACGCTAGCAGGGGGCAGATGAAAAACAGCAGGTGCGAGCCGCCCGCCGACAGGAAGCTCATGGGCTGGCCCATGATCGGGAACATGGCGAGGTTGGTGCCCCACGACAGCAGCAGGTGGCCGGCGATGAAGGCCGCGCCGCCGCACAGGGCGAAGCACTGGAAGCGGCCGATCCAGGCGCGCCGGAAGTCCTTGGCCTCGTTCGAGCAACGCCAGGCGCCGGCGGCGGCGCGCAGCAGCGCCGCCAGGAACAGCGCCTGCAGGCTCCACAAGGCCAGGCCCGCCGCCAGGCCGTGGCGGTGCAGCAGGAACGACGGGGCGAAGTCGTCCTGGATGGCGGGAATGGCCAGCGCCTCGCCGGCCGCGCCGCCCAGCCCCGCCAGGCCGAGCAGCCCGTCGGCGCCCAGCCAGCCGCCCTGGACGATCGCGCGGCTGCCTTGCAGCATCTGCTGGCCGGTGTGCGGGTGGATGGTCGGCTCGCTCCAGACCTGGAAGCGCTCCGGATAGAAGCCGAAGGCGCCGAGCAGCTCGCCGCCGGCGCGCATCGTCACGCCGCCCGCCGCCAGCAGGCTGGCGGCCACGAGGATCGAGGCCAGCGCGGCGCGCCGTCCGTGGCTGGCGCACCAGGCCAGCAGCATGGCGCCGCTCCATACCAGCAGCAGCACCAGCGGAGAATAATCGTCGACGCGCACCAGGGCCGCCGCCAGCAGGAACATGAACAGCAGCACCGGCGCCGCCATGCGCAGCCAGAAGCGCCAGTCGCGCCGGCCATGGGGCGCGCCGCCCGCGGCCAGCGCCAGGCAGTGCGCGCTCAGCGCGGCCAGGGCGAACTTGGCGAATTCGAAGGGCTGGATGTCGAACACGCCGGTCTCGCTGCCGAAGCACACCTGCAGCAGCAGGCCGCCCAGCGCGAGCGCGGCGAACGCCAGCAGCACGCGCTCGGTGACCGGGCGCGACACGGCGCCGCGCGCGAAACAGGACAGCAGCAGCAGGGCGCCCGGCAGGCCAAGGCCCAGCAGCGCGGTGGTGTTCTGGAAGTGGCGCAGCCAGGCGGTGTCGGCGGCCCCCAGGCCCATCTCGAGCTGCACCAGCAGGCCGGCGCCGAGCAGCAGCACGGCGCTGGAGGCCAGCAGCGAGGCGCGGCGTGGATAAAGCAGGGTGAGCCAGAGCGTGGCCCAGGCCAGCAGCAGGGAGATGGCGGCGCCGGGGGCGGCGACGGTGCGCTGGGTGACCAGGAGCAGCATGGCGCCGGAGGCCAGCAGGCTGGCTGCGAGCGGGCGTGCGAGATCGGAACGCATGCTGCGCTGGCGCAGGGAGGGCGCGATGCACGCAAGGCCCATCAGCAGGACGAGGCCGGCCGCAGCCCAGGCCAGCGGCGGCGGCGCGCGCAGGGCGAGATGGTCGCGCCGTTCCCAGCGCCAGGCCACCGCGGCCGGCAACTGGCTGGAGGGGGCGGCCGATAATGCGACCTGGCGCGACGGCGCCAGGCGCAGGGTGGCGCCATCGTGCTCGAGCGCGAACAAGGTGCGGCCGACGGCGAAGGCATCCACGTCCGCCAGCGGCAGCTCGCGCTGGGCGGCATCGATCCAGCCGGCGCCGCTGGACACCAGCACCGGCTGGGCGCCGCGCGCCGACAGTGCGATGCGGCCGTCTTCCTGGCGCAGCAGCACGGCGTCGCCCGGTTCGATCGCGGCGGCGGCGATGCGGTTGCCGCAGTAGAGCAGGCCGCCGAGGCTCAATGGGCGGGCCAGGCTCGCGCCTTGCGGCAGCCAGCGGTTCCAGGCCGCCACCGCGCGCGCCGACAGGCCGGTGTCGGGACAGGCGGGCTGCGGCCGGCCGTCGCGCCGCACGGCGGCGCCGTCGTAGTCCCAGGACTGTTCGCCGTCATGCAGGGTGACGCGTCCCGCCTGCGCCGCGACCACCTGCAATCGCAGCGCGCCGGCCTGGATGCGCTGGCCGACCACGAGCGCCAGGTCGCTGCTGCGCTCGCGCGCATCGCCACGGCGCAGCACGACCGCTTGCCGCGGTTCGGCGTTGCGCAGCAGCCAGGCGCCGTCATGGTCGCGCCGCAGCACCAGCTGGCGCGCGGCGGCGCGCGGCGCGCCCAGTTCCTGGCGGCCCAGCATGACCGATTCGCCCGGCGCGAGGGTCACCGCGATCGCGGATGGGGTCCAGGCGGCCGGTGCCTTGACCAGGGCCAGCAACTGCACGGCGCACAGCAGCGCGAGCAGGGTCCAGGCCACGCCGGCGCCGAGGAACGGGCGCTGTGTGCCGGACTTCATGCCGCGCTCCGCAGCGATTCGGAATGCAGGGCGGAGATGGCGTCCGCCAGGGCGCGGCTGATGTCCAGCGCGTGGCGCGGACGGTCGGCGGGACGCTCGGCCACCAGCGCGCGCAGCAGCGCGAGGCCGGGCGCGGCGGCCGAGCCCAGGCGGCTGGCGAACAGCGCCGCTTCGTCCGGTTGCAGCACGGCCGGTCGTCCCTGGCGTTCGGCCAGCAGGCTGGCCGCCGCATCGCGCCCGTGCGCCTGCCAGGCCTGGCCGCAGGCGCTGCTGTAGCGCAGCAGGCGAGCGCAGACCAGGTAGTAGAGCAGGGCGCCGAGGGCGAAATAATCGGTGCGCGCCTCGGTGGCGTAGCCGTCGGCGTCGGGGAAGAACTGTTCCGGGGCTTGCCAGTTGGCGGTGCCGGCGTAGGTGTGGGCGCGCAGGTCGTCGAGGCGGCGGTTGGTGCCGAAATCGGCCAGCTTGACCGAATCGCTAGCCGCGTCGAGCAACAGGTTGCCGGGCTTGAGGTCGAGGTAGCGCCAGCCGCTGGCGTGGACCTTGGCCAGCGCCTGGTTGACCTGGCCGATCCAGGCCAGGGCGCGGGCGGGGGCGATCGTGCGGCCGAGCGCCATCTCGCGGGCCAGGTGGCCGGCCAGGTCGCCGTCGAGCAGCTCGAGCGCCATCGCCGGCATGCCGGCGTGTTCGCCGCTGTCGAGCAGGCGCACGATGTGGCGGCCGTCCCACGGCGCCAGGCCGCGCAGGAAGGCGATCTCGGTGCTGGCGCTGGCCAGCCAGCGCGCGCGCAGGCTCGAGGGCGCGCGCGCCATCTGTTCCAGGTTGACCAGCTTGAGGGCCACGGCGCCGTTGGCGTGCAGGCTGTCGGCGCGCCACACGACGCCATAGGCCGAGCCGGCCAGCGCCTCGCGCAAGCGGTACTGGCCGCCGGCCAGCGAAATGACGGTGCCTGCTTCGTACATGGTGTCCCCCGAACCTGGCGCATGGCGCCGATGCGTGGGACTAGCGGAGGGGAGACGAAAAAAAGCCGCGGGGTGCGCGGCTCATTGGCTCGGCGTGGATCAGCGGCCGTGGCCGTGGTGGTGACCGCGACGGTCGTCGCGATCCCAGCGGTCATGGCGATCGTGGCGGTCATGGCGGTCCCAGCCGCGGCCGCGGTGTTCGACGTAGACCGGGCGCGGTTGCACGTACACCGGACGCGGCTGGACGTAGACCGGACGCGATTCCACGTACACCGGGCGTGGTTGCACGTAGACCGGGCGCGGCTGCACGTACACCGGTTGCGACTGGTAGTAGCCGTTGTTATAGCCATTGTGGTGGCCATAATGACGGCGATCGTCGCGGGTGTTGATGGAATTGCCCACCGCCGCGCCGATCACGCCGCCGGCGACCGCGCCGCCGGTGCCGCCGACCGTGTGGCCGACGACGGCGCCGAGCACCGCGCCAACGGCCGTGTTCGTACCACGATCACCGGCCATTGCCGCCGGCGATACCGCGACAGCGGCCAGCAGCACAGCACCAAGGGTTGTCGATTTCAACATGGTTTTTCCTCGTACCCTGGCGGAGATCGGGATGATGACTGCGACACCGGGTATGGACGTACTATATTCCCGGCGCACGATTGTGCCATTCGTTAATACAGTTTTTTTAAAACTGCATCTCAGCCGGTAACATTCTGCCTTGCAAGCAGCGTCTGGCGCCCCATCTAGGCACGACCATCCTCATTCGATCCCGCCATGCGCCCCAGCCGAAGCTTCGTCATCGTCCTCTCCCTGCTGGTATTGTTGCTGGTCTATATCGGCATGCGCCTGCTGCCCGACCTCGGGCTGACGCTGTCCGGCAATGCCTTCGCCATCCTCCTGTTGGGCCTGATCGGCGCGCTGGTGCCGGTCGGCCTGATGTCGTCCTCGCTGCGCCGGCGACGCTGGTCGAACCTGGTCGCCTGGCTCGGCCTGCTGTCGATGGGTCTGTTCTCGTCGCTGCTGGTCGCCACCCTGCTGCGCGACCTGGTGTTGCTGGCGCTGCTGCCCTTCGGCGCGCTGACGCCGGCGATTACCCACGGCAGCGCGCTGGCCGTGCCGCTGGTGGCGCTGGCCGTGACCGTGGTCGGCTACGTCAATGCGCGGCGGGTGGCGCGGGTGGTGAAGGTCGACGTGCCGATCCGGGACTTGCCGGCCGACCTGCACGGCTATGCCATCGCCCAGATCTCGGACATCCACGTCGGCCCGACGATCAAGCGGCCCTACCTGAACGCCATCGTCAACAAGGTCAACAAGCTCGAAGCCGACGCCATCGCCGTCACCGGCGACCTGGTCGATGGCAGCGTGCAGCGCCTGGCCATGCATACCGAACCGCTGGCGCGCTTGCAGGCGAGCGACGGCGTGTTCTTCGTCACCGGCAACCACGAATATTATTCCGGCGCGCTGGAGTGGATCGCCGAGGTGCGGCGCCTGGGCCTGACGGTGCTCATGAACGAACACGTGGTGCGGCGGCGCGGCGGCGCCGCGCTGATGATCGCCGGCGTGGCCGACTATACCGCCCACCATTTCCACCCCGAGCACAAGAGCGATCCACAGCGCGCCGTCCATGGCGCGCCGCCCGGGGTCGGCGTGAAGGTGTTGCTGGCGCACCAGCCGCGCAGCGCGCCGGAGGCCGCCGCGGCCGGCTTCGACCTGCAATTGTCGGGCCATACCCACGGCGGCCAGTTCTTCCCATGGAACCTGTTCGTGCCGCTGCAGCAGCCTTTCGTTGCCGGACTCAACCGCGTGCGCGATATGTGGGTGTACACCAGCCGCGGCACCGGCTACTGGGGGCCGCCGAAGCGCTTCGGCGCGCCGTCCGAGATCACGCTGGTGCGCCTGGTGCGGGCCTGAGCGCAGCGCGGCGCCCGCATTGTTTGCTTGTACGTACGGCAAAAAACAGGGGCGAAAAGTTGCCGAATGCGCTATCGTTTGAATCCTTTCGAACTAGCAAGGGTTTCCCCGCATGAAACGCAGCTTCCGTCTCCACCGCCTTCCCGTCATGGGCGTCATCGCCGCCGCACTGCTGAGCGTCCCGGCCCTGGCCGCCAGCCCCGGCAACGATCCCGCCGCCCTCGCCAAGATCCGCGACATGGCGATGAGCAGCGACTACGCCTGGCAACGCACCGAAGACATGACCGACCTGATCGGTCCGCGCCTGTCCGGCTCGCCCGGCGCGGCGGCGGCGGTGACCCAGGTGGCGGAAGCGATGCGCAAGCTCGGCGCCAAGGTGACCTTGCAGCCAGTAAAGGTGCCGCACTGGGTGCGCGGCATCGAGACCGGCGAGCTGGTCGAGTACACGGGGCGTCCGCAGGGCGTGACCCAGCGCGTCGTGCTGGCTGCACTCGGCGGTTCCGGCGCGACCCCGGCCGCGGGCCTGGTGGCGCCGGTGCTGGTGCTCAAGAGTTTCGATGAACTCAAGAGCCGCGCCGCCGAAGTGAAGGGCAAGATCGTCCTGTTCGACGTGGCCTTCGACCAGCACATGGCCGATCGCGGCCTGGCCGGCCACGCCTATGGCCAGGGCTCGGCCTACCGCCGCAACGGCCCGCGCATGGCGGCCGAGCTCGGCGCTGTCGGCGCGCTGGTGCGTTCGGTCGGCGGCGCCGCCTATCGCCTGCCGCATACCGGTTCGTCGGGCCTGCTCGAGAACGCGCGCATCCCGGCCGCCGCCGTCACGGCGGAAGACGCGATGCTGATGGCGCGCCTGGCCAAGCGCGGCCCGCTGAGCATGAAGCTGGTGCTGACCCCGCAAAACCTGCCGGATGCCGATAGCTTCAACGTGATCGCCGACTTGCCGGGCACCGAGAAACCGGACGAGATCGTGATCGTGTCGGGCCACCTCGATTCCTGGGACCTGTCGCCGGGCGCGCACGACGATGCCGCGGCCGTCGCCAGCGCGATGGCCGTGTTCGACGTGCTCAAGAAGCTCGACTACCGTCCGCGCCGCACCATCCGCTTCGTCGCCTGGATGAACGAAGAGAACGGCCAGCGCGGGGCGAGCACCTACCTCGCCGCCGAACAGGCGAACGCAGGCAAGCACTTCGGCGCGATCGAGAGCGACAACGGCGTCGGCCGCCCCTTCGGCCTGCGCGCCAGCGTGATGCCGCAGTCGGTCAAGCTGTTCGCGCCGCTGCAAGCGGCGTTGCAGCCGATCGGCGCCAACGTGTTCCAGCGCCAGGACGTGCTGGCCACCGGCGACTTGGCCGGTCTGGAACGCGCGGGCGTGCCGAGCTTCGCGCCGGTCGTCGACACCTCGAGCTATTTCGACTATCACCACACGCCGGCCGACACCCTGGACAAGGTCGATCCCGACATCCTGCGCCGTCACGTGGCGCTGATGACCGCCACCGCCTGGTACCTGGCAAACATGGAGCAGGACATCGGCGGCTCCAGCGTGCCGAAGCCCTGACCCCGTGTGCCCGCGCTGCCGGCTCAGGCCGCTGTGCTGATGCGGCGTATCGCGCGCGCATGGCCGCGGTAGGGCCGGCCATAGATGGTCTGGATGCCGCTGGCGAAATTCTGGCCCCAGACCAGCTGCGCGCGGGTGGCGTGCGGCTCGCTCGACCAGTACCAGTTGCGCTCGAACGATTCGCGCAGGTTCGCGAACAGCAGCGCCAGTTCGCGCCGCGTCGGCAGCGCCCCCCCGTGGCCGCTGGCCCAGTCCACGGCCGTGGGCCAGCTGACGTCGGAGGAGTCGCCTGGCAGCAGGACCAGGTGGTAGTCGGGTTCTTCCTTGCCCAAGATCAGACCGGCATATTCCTCTCCGTCTTGCAGCATGCCCCGGATTTGCATGTATTCGCCCATTGAAATCTCCTCGCGTTAAGTAGCCGTGGGATAAGACTGCTGAGCGCGACTTTTGGTTTCGTGCCGGGTTCGATCTAGATCATGGGAGTGTTTAATTTCTAAAAGGATGAGTCTCGTGGGGATTTGATATCACGTGGAAAAATTTCTTGGAGGGACTTGAACTAAGGAAGTTAGCGTCACTCAAAAGGGCACATTGTTTAATTGAGGTAAGGAACTTCCTGATGAAAAAACCTGTGACCTTCGCTTCGTCATTCCGTGTCAAGGCCGCGCTGTGCTGCAGCGTCGCCGTCCTGCTCACCGCCTGCGGCGGTACGACCGATGAGTTCGCCATCAGCAGTTGCTGGCTGCCACCGTGATCACTGACACCACGGAGGCATCGAGCGCCAGGACCACGGGCGCGATCGACGCCGACCCGGCAACGCCGGAGCCCATCGCGCAGGATACGGCCATGCCTGGCGCCGCCACACCGGCGGCCGACAGCGCAGCGCCGGCCATCCCGGAACCGGCGCCGATGGACAACGGCGTCGCCAATGCCGCGCCGGCCGCTCAGACTGCCGATGGCAATGCCCCGGCATCGAACGAGTTCAATCTCAACGGTTACCAGGAGGCAGCGTCCTCATCCGATCCTGCAATGCAGGGCGCGCCGGCGGCAGCCGGCGGCGACGGCCAGCAAGCCACGCAGCGACCGGCAGCGTAGAACCACTTCACATTCCCTTGCGCCTGCGACAGCAGGCGCAGCCGAGACATCGGCGCTTATCAGCAATCTTCCTCGGGCCCGCCGCGGCCCACCTCCTGAGCTGGCGCATCGCTGGCGTATCTGATGCCGCCGCAGCGCGCATATTCCCGGCTTCGCTCAAACCCGCAGCGCTGTGCTTGTCGTGTTCGGTAGGAAACTGCTGAGTATTCCATTTCTATAGATACATTGCCTCGCAAAAATTAGTGCTCACAGAAAAAATTTCTCAGAAAAAGTTGAACTTAGGAAGTTTCCTGCGCTCAAAGGGTTACATTGTTTAATTAGGGTAAGACACATTCATGACCTTCGCTACCTTCGTTTCGATCCGTACCAACGTCACCCGCGCCGCAGCCGCCGTCGCTTTGCTGGCCGCCGCCATGTCGGCCAATGCCGCCACCATCCCGACCACCCCGAACAATTTCTACGTCTCGCCAACCGGCTCGGACACCGCCGCCGGCACCAAGGCCGCGCCGTTCAAGACCCTGGCGCGCGCCGCCAAGGCCGCGACCAAGCCGGGCACGACCGTGTTCGTGGCGCCGGGCACGTATGCCGGTGGCTTCAAGACCACCGCCAGCGGGACCGCAAGCAGCCGCATCTACTGGGTGTCGACCACGAAGTGGGGCGCCAAGATCGTGCCACCAGCGAGCTCGACTAACAACAGTGCCTGGGACAACCGCGGCAACTACGTCAGCATCATCGGTTTCGACGTCGACGGCAGCAAGCTCGGCAGCGGCACGAAGTGGGTCCACGGCATCTATACGGGCGGTTCGTACAACGTCATCGAGGGCAACCATGTGCACCACATGGCGACGACCATTCCATGCAACAGCGCGGGCGGCTCGGCGATCGGCGTGGACAGCTACTACAAGGGCGTCAAGGGCGACGTGATCGGCAACGTCGTGCACGATATCGGCCCGGCCGGCTGCACCTACGTCCAGGGCATCTATCACAGCACCTCGGGCACGATCAAGAACAACATCGTCTACCGCGTCGGCTCGGCTGCGATCCACCTGTGGCACGATGCGACCGACGTCCAGATCGTCAACAACACGGTGAGCTCGTCGGTGTTCGGCATCATCGTCGGTGGCGGCGACTTCTATTTCACCAAGGCGGGCGCCAACAACGTCCACGTGCACAACAACATCGTGTACGACAACAAGTACGGCATCTCGGAGCAGGGCACCACGGGCAAGGGCAACACCTATAAAAACAACCTGGTCACCAGGAACACGACCTACAACTTCCAGCTGCGTAACGGCCTGACCCATACCGGCACCATCAGCTCGGAACCGCTGTTTGCCGGCTACTCGCGCACCGCAGCAACGCCGGATTACAAGCTGACGACCAGCTCGCCGGCAATCGGCCGCGGCCTGGCGACCTATGCGCCGAAGACCGACATCGACGGCAAGGCGCGCGGCACGGCCATTGACCTCGGCGCTTATCAACACTAAGCAGCACTCAGCAGCACCAGGCAGCACCAGGCTGTTCCGGCTCGACCAGTCCTCGTCGACAGAGCCGGGATTGCCGCCCTGCGTATGCGTGTGCATGCGCGTCTCGCGGACACCGCGCACCGAGCGCGGGTCTGCTTTCATACCTCAACAAGAGCATTCTCTTCCTGCGCCTCGCGTGGGCACTTCTGGCGAGTATGCAATTTCCATAGGGAAATTGTTCTTTAGAATTTAATACTCCCAGAAAAAATTTCCTAAAAAAAGTTGAACTTAGGAAGTTTCCTGCGCTCAAAGGGTTACATTGTTTAATTAGGGTAAGACACATTCATGACCTTCGCTACCTTCGCTTCGATCCGTGCCAACGTCACCCGCGGCGCTGCCGCCGTCGCTTTGCTGGCAGCCGCCATGTCGGCCAACGCCGCCACCATCCCGACCACCCCGAACAACTTCTACGTCTCGCCAACCGGCTCGGACACCGCCGCCGGCACCAAGGCCGCGCCGTTCAAGACCCTGGCGCGCGCCGCCAAGGCCGCGACCAAGCCGGGCACGACCGTGTTCGTAGCGCCGGGCACCTATGCCGGCGGCATCCGCACCACCGCCAGCGGTACCGCAAGCAGCCGCATCTACTGGGTCTCGACCACGAAGTGGGGCGCCAAGATCGTGCCGCCTGCCAATTCGACCAACAAGACTGCCTGGGACAACCGCGGCAACTACGTCAGCATCATCGGTTTCGACGTCGACGGCAGCAAGATCGGCAAGGGCACCAAATGGGTGCTCGGCATCTACACCGGCGGTTCGTACAATGTCATCGAGGGCAACCGCGTACACCACATGGCAACGACCATCCCGTGCAACAGCGCCGGCGGCTCGGCGATCGGCGTGGACAGCTACTACAAGGGCGTCAAGGGTGACGTGATCGGCAACGTCGTGCACGATATCGGCCCGGCCGGCTGCACCTACGTCCAGGGCATCTATCACAGCACCTCGGGCACGATCAAGAACAACATCGTCTACCGCGTGGGCTCGGCTGCGATCCACCTGTGGCACGATGCGACCGACCTCCAGATCGTCAACAATACCGTGAGCTCGTCGGTGTTCGGCATCATCGTCGGTGGCGGCGACTTCTACTTCACCAAGGCGGGCGCCAACAACGTCCACGTGCACAACAACATCGTGTACGACAACAAGTACGGGATTTCGGAGCAAGGCACCACCGGCAAGGGCAACACCTATAAAAACAACCTGGTCACCAAGAACACGACCTACAACTTCCAGCTGCGTAACGGCCTGACCCATACCGGCACCATCAGCTCGGAACCGCTGTTCGCCGGCTACTCGCGCACCGCCGCAACGCCGAACTACAAGCTGACGACCAGCTCGCCGGCAATCGGCCGCGGCCTGGCGACCTATGCGCCGAAGACCGACATCGACGGCAAGGCACGCGGCACCGCCATCGACCTCGGCGCTTATCAACACTAAGCAGCACGAAGCAGCACTAAGCAGCGTCATGCAGCAACCCCTGCAGTAACCCCTGCAGTACCGACCCGGACCGAAGCCAGCCCCGGCCAGCTTCATCCGGCGTCACCCGCGCCAGCGCCAGCTGGCGGATCTCGTGGACGGGCGCATGCGCCCCGTCCGCTCCGACACATCAGGAGAAGCCCACGTCCCGCGTGGACTGCCGCGCCCTGCGCGTGGCCCCTCCATTGCCCGGTCTTTTTTCCGGACTAGAAGGAAACCTCAGATGAAAAGCAGCACCATGATCGCCTCGAACCTCCGTACCAACCTGACCCGCGTCGCCGCGGCAGCAACCCTGCTGCTGGCCGCCACCGCATCGGCCCAAGCCGCCACGGCCCCGCAAAGCGCGGCGCCAGCCGCCACCGCCGCCGCCTCGGCCCAGGAACAAGTGCGCCAGCTGTACCTGACCTTGCTCGGCCGTGAGCCGGATGCGGGCGGGCTGCAGTACTGGACCCAGGCCGTGAGCCGCGGTGTCAGCCTGGCGACCGTCGAAGCGGAGATCAAGCGCAGCGCCGAGTATACGAAGCGCAATCCAGCTCCTGTCGCCGGCCCGAGCATCCCGGCCACGCCGTATAACTACTATGTCTCGCCGAACGGTTCGGACAGCGCCGCCGGCACCAAGGCCGCGCCGTTCAAGACCCTGGCGCGCGCCGCCCAGGTCGCGACCAAGGCCGGCACCACCGTGTTCGTGGCGCCGGGCACCTATGCCGGCGGCATCCGGACCACCGCCAGCGGCACCGCAAGCAACCGCATCTATTGGGTCTCGACCACCAAGTGGGGCGCCAAGATCGTTCCGCCTGCCAATTCGACCAACAAGACCGCCTGGGACAACCGCGGCAACTATGTCAGCATCATCGGTTTCGACGTCGACGGCAGCAAGATCGGCAAGGGCACCAAATGGGTGCTCGGCATCTACACCGGCGGTTCGTACAATGTCATCGAGGGCAACCGTGTGCACCACATGGCAACGACCATTCCGTGCAACAGCGCCGGCGGCTCGGCGATCGGCGTGGACAGCTACTACAAGGGCGTCAAGGGTGACGTGATCGGCAACGTCGTGCACGATATCGGCCCGGCCGGCTGCACCTACGTCCAGGGCATCTATCACAGCACCTCGGGCACGATCAAGAACAACATCGTCTACCGCGTGGGCTCGGCTGCGATCCACCTGTGGCACGATGCGACCGACCTCCAGATCGTCAACAACACGGTGAGTTCGTCGGTGTTCGGCATCATCGTCGGCGGCGGCGACTTCTACTTCACGAAGGCGGGCGCCAACAACGTCCACGTGCACAACAACATCGTGTATGACAACAAGTACGGCATTTCGGAGCAAGGCACCACCGGCAAGGGCAACACCTATAAAAACAACCTGGTCACCAAGAACACGACCTACAACTTCCAGCTGCGCAATGGCCTGACCCATACCGGCACCATCAGCTCGGAACCGCTGTTCGCCGGCTACTCGCGTACCGCGGCAACGCCGGATTACAAGCTGACGGCAAGCTCGCCGGCCGTCGGCCGCGGCATCGCCACCTACGCGCCGAAGACCGACATCGACGGCAAGGCACGTGGCAGCAGCATCGACCTGGGCGCGTATCAGCGATAAGCAGCGTTCATCGCTGCCAGGTGAATGGCCCGGACGTGGAAGCGTCCGGGCCATTTTTTATTCGGTTTCGGTATCGATCGGCTGCACGACCTCGGGGCCGCCAAGCCCGGCACGGTTGACCAGCGTGCTGACCGCGTGCCATTCGAATGCATCCGAGGGCAGGGCGGCGCGGCGCGCGAACGCCAGCGCTTCCTCGCTCGAGAGCGCCGGATCGAGCCAGGTCTCGGCGTCGCGCGCATCGAGCACCACCGGCCGCCGGTCGTGGATGTCGAGCATGCCGCCCGAGGCGTCGTCGGTCACCAGCACGAAACCGGCTTCGGCGCGGTTCTCGGTAAAGCCGCCGAAATTGGCCAGGGCCAGCATGAACAGCGGCGCGCCGTCGCGGCGGTGGATATGCCATGGCTGCTTGTGGCCTTTTTCTCCGGTCCATTCATACCAGCCTTCGGCCGGCACCAGCGCCCGGCCCGACTTGAGCAGGCCGCGCCAGTAGCGGTTGGTGAGCTTGTCCATGCGCGCATTGATCGTCACCGGCACCTTGCCCTTGGCCCAGCGCGCCTGGTAGCTCCAGTACACGTCGTCCACCCGCCGCTCGCCGTCCTGGATGTGCAGCACGGGCCGGTAAGTGCCGGGCGGCACGTTATAGGCCGGCGCGGATTCGCTGTCGTATACCGCGTCGAGCCAGCCGATGGCGCTGGCGTAGTTGCGAGCCGTCTGGCTCTGGTCAAATCGTCCACACATGGCTTGATACTAGCGCAAGCCGCTGCAAGGCAGCACGCGGCAGGCGTGCCAGGCGTGCGGCGTTTGGCCGCGCCGTCCGGCAATGGTATGCTCCGGGCTCACACGATTGACAAGGAGCAGGTATGGCAGCAGGCTGGTGGACCGTATTGAAGACCGTCCCGTGGAGCGAGGTGATCAGCGCCGCGCCCCAGGTGGCGACCGGCGCGCGCCGCCTGTGGGACACGGTCAATCGCAAGCCGGGCGCGGTAGACCCGGCGACCGGCTTGAGCCCCGAGATGGCGGCGCAAGAAGACGACATCATCGGCCTCCTGATCGCGCGTTCCGAACAGAACGACGCGGAGCTGAACGACTTGCGCAACCAGATGCGCTCGGCCTCCGAACTGATCGCCAACCTGGCCGACCAGAACGCCCAGCTGATCGCCAAGATGGACGTGCAGCGCCAGAAGCTCACCTGGCTCGGTGTGACCGCCGGCCTGTCGGCGCTGCTCGCCGTGGTGGCCCTGATCCTGGTGGCGGTGCGAACCTGAATGAAAGTAGTACTGATCTGTGCGACCCTGTTCATCTTCATCTCGATGCTGCTGAACGGGGCGCGTCGGCGCGGCAAGCTCAATGAGAGCGCCAACCGCGCCGTGACGGGGCTGGCCAATTCGATGCGCATCTTCGTGTTCGGCCTGCTGTTCTTCGTGGCGATCGTCTGCGTGGCGATGGCCTGGCACATGCTGCAAAGCCCGCCTTGACCCCGGCCGGCGCGGCTGCGGCAATCGGCGTTTCTTTCGGTGGCCCAGGAAATTCCGGTATGATTTGAATTGTTTCCTAAATTCAACATCTGCCGATCCGTGACTCAAAAGCCAGAATCCATCAGCAGCCTGCCCGCGCGGGTCCTCAATCTCGTCGACTGCGGTGTGATCGTGCTCGACCAGGAAGGATGCATCGTCCTCTGGAACGGCTGGCTGGTGCCGCGTTCCGGCCGCGGCGTGGCCCGCATGCAGGGCCATGCGCTGATCGACGTCTTTCCCGACCTGCGCGGATCGCGCGTCGAGGCGGCGATCCTCGCCGCGCTGCTCGAAGGCGTCGCCACCGAGCACGTGCCGCCCTCGCATAACCGCGCGCCATTCCCGCTGCGCGAACCGGGCAGTTTCGACGGCGCCCTGATCGACCAGGCGGTCGCGGTCACGCCCTTCGACGAGGGCGGCCAGCGCTTCTGCCTGGTCGAGATCCGCGACGTGAGCGGCGTCGCGGTGCGCGAGCGGCGCCTGCTGGAGCACGCCGAGTCGCTGCGTGCGCGGTCGTATATCGACGGCCTGACCGGCATCGCCAACCGCCGCCATTTTGACGTGGCGCTGGAGCGCGAACTGCGCCGCGCGCAGCGCGCCGATGGCGCGCTGGCGCTGCTGCTGGTCGACATCGATTCGTTCAAGGCCTATAACGACCACTTCGGCCACCAGCAGGGCGACAGCTGCCTGACCATGGTCGCCCAGGAGCTGGCCGGCATGCTCAAGCGCCCGGCCGACCTGGCGGCGCGCTACGGCGGCGAAGAGTTCGCGGCCGTGCTGCCCGACACCACGCTCGAGCAGGCGCGCGTGCTGGCCGACCGCATCCGCGCCCACGTCGCCGGCCTGGGCCTGCAGCAGGCGCCCGCCGCCCACCATCCGGAGGTCACGCTCAGCATCGGCGTCGCCGCCTTCGACCGCGCGCGCCTGAACGCGCCGGAAGCGCTGATCGAGGCGGCCGACAAGGCCTTGTACGCGGCCAAGCGCGGCGGACGCAATCGCGTGGTCGCCGACGGCGACCAGGTGGACGCCGTCGCCTGAATGTCGGCCTGAATGTCGGCCTGAATGCGCGCCTGAACCAGGCCGCCTGCGGTCAAGCGGACAGCGGCATCTTCTCGATCAGCTTGTCGAGCGTGATCGGATATTCGCGCACCCGCACGCCGGTGGCGTTGTAGACCGCGTTCGCGACCGCGGCGGCGACCCCGCAGATACCGAGTTCGCCCACGCCCTTGGCCTTCATGGGCGAGGACAGCTCGTCTTCTTCCTTGAGGAAGATGACTTCCTGGTGAGGGATGTCGGCATGCACCGGCACCTCGTAGGTGGCGAGATCGTGGTTGGCGAAGAAGCCGAGGCGCTTGTCGACCACCAGGTGTTCCATCAGCGCGCCACCGACACCCATGGTCATGGCGCCGATCACCTGGCTGCGCGCCTGCTTCGGATTGAGGATGCGGCCGGCCGCGCACACGGCCAGCATGCGCCGCACCCGCGTTTCGCCGGTGACCGCGTCGACCGCCACTTCGACGAAGTGGGCGCCGAAGGTCGACAGCTGGTTCTTCTTGTCGAGGCCCCCGGAAAACTCGATCGTGTCCTCGGCCACCAGCTCGCCGCCGGCGGCGGCTTGCGCCAGCGGCAGGTTGCGCCCGCCCGCACGGACCGTGCCGTCCACGAACTCGGCCTCGCGTTCAACCACGCCGAGCTCCTTCGCCACCAGTTCGCGCAGCTTGGCGCAGGCGGCATACACGCCCGAGGTCGAGCTGTTCGCGCCCCACTGGCCGCCCGAGCCGGCGGAGGTGGGGAAGGTGGAATCGCCCAGGCGCACCTCGACCCGCTCGAGCGGCACGCCCAGCATCTCGGCCGCGGTCTGGCCGATGATGGTGTAGCTGCCGGTGCCGATGTCGGTCATGTCGGTTTCGACGATCACCTTGCCGTCCTTCGCGAGCCGCACCCGGGCCGCCGACTTCATCACCGGGCTGTTGCGGAAGGCCGAAGCCACGCCGTAGCCGATCAGCCAGCGGCCTTCGCGCGTCTGGCCGGGCTTGGGATTGCGCTTGTTCCAGCCGAACTTCTCGGCGCCCATGCGCATGCACTCGACGAAGCGGCGCTCGGAGAATGTGCGGATCGGCTTTTCGGGATCGACCTTGGTGTCGTTCAGGATGCGGAACTGCACCGGATCGATGTTCAGCTTTTCGGCCATCTCGTCGATCGCGATCTCGAGCGCCATCATGCCCGGCGCCTCGCCTGGCGCGCGCATCGCATTGCCTTCGGGCAGATCGATCAGGGCGACGCGGGTCGCGGTCATGCGGTCGGCGCCCGCGTACAGCAGGCGGGTCTGCTGGGTCGCGACTTCCGAGCTGCCCTTGGGCAGGTTGCCGTTCCACGACTCGTGGCCGATGGCCATGATGCGGCCGTCGCGGCCGGCGCCGATGCGGATGCGCTGGATGGTGGCCGGGCGGTGGGTGGTGTTGTTGAAGATGAGATGACGGTGCAGCGCCACCTTGACCGGGCGCTTGGCCGCGCGCGCGCCGAGCGACGCCAGCAGGGCGTCGGCGCGCAGGAACAGCTTGGAGCCGAAACCGCCGCCGACATAGGGCGAGATCACGCGCACCTTCTCCTTCGGCATGTTCAGCGTCTTGGACAGGTCCTGGACGCACCAGTTGATCATCTGGTTCGAGGTCCACACCGTCAGCTTGTCGCCTTCCCAGAGCGCGGTGGACGCATGCGGCTCCATCATCGCGTGCGACTGGTCCGGGGTGGTGTAGGTGGCGTCGAGTTTCACGGGCGCTGTATCGAAGCCGCGCTGGAAGTTGCCGGCGCTGGAGTCGGACGGGTCGTCTTCCCAGTCCGGCTTGACCGCCTTGTCCTTCTCGGCGGCCAGGTCGAAGCGTCCTTTCTCTTCGACGTATTTCACGCGCACGAGGGTAGCGGCGGCGCGCGCCTGCTCGAAGGTCTCGGCCACCACCAGGGCCACGGCCTGGTGGTAGTGCTCGATCTTGGGGCCGGCCAGCAGGTGGGCGACGTTCTTGTCGCCCTTGCCCAGCTTGCCGGCATTGGCGGCCGTGACCACGGCCAGCACGCCGGGCGCGCGGCGCGCGGCCTCGATCTCGATCGAGGCGATGCGGCCCTTGGCGATGCTGGAGCCGACCACGAAGCCGTGGGCGGCGTTCGGCACTTCCTTGTGGTGCTCGTAGGCGTAGGGCGCCGTGCCGGTGCATTTGAGCGGGCCGTCGATGCGATCGAGCGGCTGGCCGACGTAGCGCTGGCGGTCGATGGGATTAATGGTGGCGGGAGTGGTGAATTTCATGGGGTCAGCCTTTCTTCGCTGCGTTCATCGCTTCCGCGAGGGTGCGGTGCACCAGGGCCACCTTGAAGGCATTGTCCCCGGTGGTGCGGGCGCCGGCCATCAGGCGATCGGAAACCGCCTTGGCGCCTTGCGTCATCTGCCGTTCGGCCTCTTCGACCCGCCATGGCTTGTGGGCCACGCCGCCGACCGCCACGCGGCCGCTGCCGTCGGGCAGGATCACGGTGGCGACCGAGACTAAAGCAAAAGCATATGAAGCGCGGTCGCGCACCTTGCGGTAGGCGTGCACGCCGCCCAGCGGCTTCGGCAGCTTGACCGAGGTGATCAATTCGCCCGGTTCGAGCACGGTCTCGATGTGCGGGGTGTTGCCCGGCAGGCGGTGGAAGTCGGCGATCGGGATGCTGCGCATGCTGCCGTCGGCTTTCACGGTCTCGACCTCGGCGTCGAGCAGGCGCATGGCGATCGCCATATCGCTCGGGTGGACCGCGATGCAGGCGTCGCTGGCGCCCACCACGGCGTGGTGACGGGTGAAGCCGCCGATGGCGGCGCAGCCGCTGCCCGGCTGGCGCTTGTTGCAGCGCTGCGCCGTGTCGTAGAAATAGGGGCAGCGGGTGCGCTGCAGCAGGTTGCCCGAGGTGGTCGCCTTGTTGCGCAGCTGGGTCGAGGCGCCGGCCAGCAGGGCGCGCGACAGCACGGCGTAATCCTTGCGCACGCGCGCGTCGGCCGCCAGGTCGGTGTTGCGCACCAGGGCGCCCACGCGCAGGCCGCCGTCCGATGTCGGCTCGATCTTGTCGAAGCCCAGGCCGTTGACGTCGACCAGGGTGGTCGGGGTCTCGATCTCGAGCTTCATGAGGTCGAGCAGGTTGGTGCCGCCGGCGATGAAGCGGGCGTTCGGGGTACGGGCGACGAGCTGGGCGGCTTGACCCGGCGAAGTGGCGCGCTGGTAGGTGAATGCCTTCATGCCTTGACCCCTCCCACTTCGGTGATCGCGTCGATGATGTTCGAGTAGGCGCCGCAGCGACAGATATTGCCGCTCATGCGTTCGCGGATCTCTTCCACCGAGAGCAGGGGCTTCGCATTCAGGTCGGCGGTCACGTGGCTCGGAATGCCCTGGCGGATTTCCTCGATCACCGACACGCTGGCGCAGATCTGCCCGGGGGTACAGTAGCCGCACTGGTAGCCATCGTGCTTGATGAAGGCGGCCTGCATCGGGTGCAGCTTCTCCGGCGTGCCGAGGCCCTCGATGGTGGTGATCTCGGCGCCTTCGTGCATGACCGCCAGCGACAGGCAGGAATTGATGCGGCGGCCATCCATGATGACGGTGCAGGCGCCGCACTGGCCCTGGTCGCAACCCTTCTTGGAACCGGTCAGGTGCAGGTGCTCGCGCAGCGCGTCGAGCAGGCTGGTGCGGGTGTCCAGCTGCAGGGTGACCTGCTTGCCGTTGACGGTGAAGGTGACGCCGGTGGTGACCGGCTCGGGAGTGGTGGTCGCGGTAGCCGTCGGTGCGGCCTCCTGGGCGTGCGCTCCCGGTACGGCCGCGGTCGATACCGACAGCGCGCCGGCGATCAACAGGTCGCGCCGGGTGAGCTTGACGTCGCTGAATTGGTCCATGCTTGTGGCTTCCTTCTCTAGAGTGCGTTGCCCACGCCCGTACCCGGCGTCGATTTGGCGGCGCCAGCAGGTGTGGAAGGGCTTGCGGAGTTGTCGAAATGATTCTAAGTCAGCTGTCGGGAAGGCCGCGTTCCCTTGAAACCTGAAGTATCTTGTTGACTGTAAATATCAGCCGGCAAAATGGGTACCCCGGCAGGCGAGCACGCGAGCAGGCATGGCGGCACGGGCGGCACGGGCGGCACAGGCGGCACAGGCGGCACAGGCGGCCCGCGTGCTGGTCGGAGGGGCGGACCAGCCGTTGGCGCGTTAGGAGGAGGCCGGTCTACTGCTGAAGGACGTAGTCGCCCGGCGCGGGCGCCGTGTCCGGGATCGGCGCCGGCGGCGGCACATGTTTGCCGGCGTGGCGTACGAGCCATTGGTCCCAGGCGGGCCACCAGCTGCCCTCGAGCTGGGGCACGCGCGCCAGCCAGCGGTCGGGATCGATGTACGGATCGTCATGCCGGTGCACGGCGACCTGGTAGCTGCGGTTGGCGCTGCCCGGCGGCGAGACCACGCCGGCATTGTGGCCGCCGCTGGTGAGGATGAAGGTGATCTCGGTGTCGGTCAGCGGGATGATCTTGTACACCGAGCGCCATGGCGCGACGTGGTCGGTGAGCGTGCCGACCGCGCAGATGGGCACGTCGATGTCGCTCAGCGAGACAGGCCGTCCGCCGGCCAGGTAACGCGAGCTGGCCAGGCTGTTGCGCAGGAACAGGCGGTGCAGGTATTCGGCATGCATGCGATAGGGCATGCGGGTGGCGTCGGCATTCCAGGACATGAGGTCGCTCTCCTGCTCGGGCAGGTCGAGCAGGTAATGGCGCAGGCGTCGCGACCAGATGAGGTCGTTGGAGCGCAGCAGCTGGAAGGCGCCGGCCATCTGGCGCGTGTCGAGGTAGCCCTGCTGCCACATGGCGGCTTCCAGGAAGCTGACCTGGCTGTCGTCGATGAACAGCGACAGCTCTCCAGGCTCGGTAAAGTCGACCTGGGCCGCCAGCAGCGACATGCTGGCCAGGCGCCGGTCGTGGTCACGCGCCATGGCGGCGGCGGCGATCGCGAGCAGGGTGCCGCCCAAGCAATAGCCTGCCGCATTGATCTTGCTGGCGCCGGTCTGGGCCACGATGGCGTCCAGCGCGGCGGTGACGCCCAGCTGGCGGTAGTCGTCCATGGTGAGGTCGCGGTCGTCGGCCTGCGGATTTTTCCACGACACCATGTACACGGTATGTCCGCGCTCGACCAGGTAGCGCACCAGGGAATTGTGCGGCGACAGGTCGAGGATATAGAACTTCATGATCCAGGCCGGCACGATCAGCAGCGGCACTTCGTGCACGACGGGGCCGACGGGGTCGTAGCGCAGCAGTTCGATCAGCCGGTTCTGCATCACGACCTTGCCCGGCGTGATGGCGACTTCGCGCCCGGGCCGGTAGTTGACCGCGCGCGGCTTGCCCGCGAGGAGGCCTTGCGCGTCGCGCCAGGCGCGCATGGCGCCGTTGACGAGGTTCATGCCGCCGCTGGCGAGCACGGCGCGCTGCACGACGGGGTTGGTGGTGACGAAGTTCGACGGCGCCACGCAGTCGAGCATCTGGCGCGCGACGAAGGTGACGACGTCGGCATGGTGCGGCGCGACTCCGCGCACGGTGGAGGTGGCGCGGTGCCACCATTGCTGGCTCAGCAAAAAGCCCTGGCTGAGCTGGCGCCAGGGCGAAGCGTTCCAGGCCGGATCGACGAAGCGTTTATCCTGAGCCAATGGCCGCACCGGGTCGACCGCGTCGTCGGCCGGCGTGGCCAGGTATTGGAGCCAGCGCTGCCAGCCGATGACGGCGTCGGTGGCCAGCTCGTGCTGCTTGTCGGGCGACATCATGAGGTGGCAGGCCCAGTCGAACCAGGCCATGCCGAGCGCGGCCGGCGACAGGTTGCCGGTGAGGCGGCCGAGCCAGGCCCACAGCACCAGGTCGGCATGGACCTGGCCGCCGCCGGCGACCCGCGCATGGCGGTGGGTGCCGCCGAGCCAGGCGCTGCCTTCGACCCGGCGCGTGCTGCCGACGGCATCCGGGCGGGGATCGGGACGGGGACCGGGCCGGGTATCGGGCGCCATGGCGGAGGCTCGCGGCTAGCGCTTGCGCTCAGTGCGCAATCAGGAGCGGCGTCGTGCTGCCGGCCAGCAACGAGCGGGTGACGCCGCCGAGGACGAACTCGCGGTAGCGGCTGTGGCCGAAGGCGCCCGTGACCAGCAGGCCGGCATCGTGCTCGCGCGCCACCTTCAGGAGCGCCTCGCCGGTGCTGCTGCGCGTGGTCTCGATGAGGACGTCGACCTTGACCCCGTGGCGCGCCAGGTGCAGCGCCATGTCGGCGCCCGGTTCTTCTCCATGCATCTCGGCCATGGCGCCGGGATTGATGAGCGTGAGCTTGACCGTATCGGCTTGCCGCAGCAGGGGCAGGGCGGCGGAAATCGCGCGGATCGCCTGCATGCTGCCGTCCCAGCCGACGACGGCGGTGCCGGGCAGGGGCCGTTCTTTCCAGCCGGGCGGCACCACCAGCACGGGGCGCGCGCCGTGCAGCGCAATGTATTCGGGCAAGCCGCGCGTCTGGGCTGGAATGCCCGGCACGGCGATCGGTTCGGCGTCGCGGCTGACGATCACGAGGTCGGCGTAGCGCGATTCGAGCAGCAGGGCGTAGCGGGCGTCGTCCTCGAGCATGCGGGTTTCGAAACTGCCCACGCCATGGCGCTGGACGGCGGTGCTGAATTCTTCCAGCCGCGCCTCGACCGCCTCGCGCACGCCGTTGAAATCGGATTCGGGCATCATCGGCGCGCCCATCGAGCCGACCAGCAGGGAATAGTCGAACCAGGAAATGCCGGTGGCGGCGCTACCGACGAGGTGGGCGTCGAAGGCATTGGCCAGTTGCGCACCGGCGCGCAGGCGCGCCTCTTGCTCGGGACTGCCGTCGACGTGAACCACGATGGTCTTGTACATGCTCGTTCCTTTCTTCTCGGTAAAAGCGGACTCGGGCGGATAGGCGTGCCGGTATCCGCCACCGGAGCGGACCCTGGATGGCATCTGGCCTATACGCTTGGATTACTCGAAGTCCACTTTATTCCCGGACTGGGAGCGTGTCAGGGACGTGGTTGATGTGAATCAAAAAAGCAAGAAAGAAGGACGGAGGAACGCGAATCGGAATTGTCTTCTGTGCGTACGACTGTTCTGACGCAAGGACGCGGTGGCGATTACCTCCTTCAGGCCTTGTGACTGTGCGGGGTGGCCGCATACTTATGTCATTACCGGCGATGTGGTCGGTTCTCTTGTGTCTCCATCTCGGCCCTGCCGAGGACTTGGCCGTTGCCTGCTTCGTGCGGCAGCGGCCTTTTTTTATGTTTTATGCTCAGGTGGAGGCGCCTGGGGTGCGTGCCGCGACCAGGTCCGGCGCGGCGACAGGGCGCGGCTCGGCGGGCGCCGGCCTGGTGGCATGCGCGCTCGGGTCGCCGGGCGCAAGCACTTCCCAATTCGTGCTGACCAGGTCGAGGACCATTTCTTCTTGCCGGCCGCAGCAGGTGCAGGTGCGCTGGTCTCGGGATGCGTTGTACTGCCAGGAATGGGTCGTCGTCAGCGCGCTTGCGATGGCGGACAAGACCGATTTTGATGCCGAGAAAAATCCCATGATGCTCACCAGAAGTTAACTTGGTCAGCGTATTACGGAACTTGTAAATGCGCAAGATCTCGAACGGGTAAATGCACCGGGTTCTTGATCACGGTCACTCGAGTGTTGCGAAATGGATGAACGGGCGGGCACCACCGCACGCCAGCCGTTCCGTCCATTACACCATCCATATAGCCCATCGCCCGCTTGCGGCGGATCGACGCCAGATCGCTGTCGGGCAGGGGGCGCATATCGCGCACGAATTGCTCGCCGGTCATCGCGGGTACATGCGGCGATTGGGGCGCCCCGGCGGCCGACGCGGCCCAAGCTAGCACCAATACGCTGAGCGCGCCTGCAATACCCAATTTTGGGACTATGGCTTTCCGTTTTTCCATCTGATCTCCTTTGTGGGCCACCCATGTTCGCTGTAGTATGCGCGCCGCAAATTTGGGGAGGTCAACTTAGAAGTGGAAGAAACGCATGGTCAAGACGATCATCGACCCGACGCTGATTGCGTTCGGGACCAGCAAGCGGTGTCAGAAGCGGTCTCAAGTTTGACATCTGGACACGGGCGCCAGTTCGGCGCGGCCGAGGTCGCCGCTGGCGAGAGTCGTCGTCCAGCAGGCCTGCATTGATGAACTACACGTCAGGATTAGGAGGATCGTTTAAATTGTCACATTGTGCGAACTCTGACGGATACCATTTCCTAAGCAGTTGAAGCGTAAGCGATCCTATTTTCTTGGCTGCAACGTCGAAGCCATCCTGATCCAGGTCTTGAAGCGCGATGAGGACGCTCAAGGGATCGGTTCTACCTTCTTTCTGGTGCGTAATCACGAGGCTGTCGTTGTCTACACTTATCGATACACAAGGAAGCTTCATAATTTCCTCAATGAAAGCAGGAGCACTGCAGTGCACCGTGCTGACCTTACGGTTCAGATGGTCGGGATTTATCTCCAGCTTCGGCTTGCGATCGTCGGGATAGTCACCAGTATAGGCGACGGATGAGTGCCTGAGAGACCGTAATCGATCCAGAGGCGTCTCTGCAATAGAGACGGAAAAAGCGATGGGATCGAACCGAAGGTCGCGAAAATCGGGTCGCCTGTGAATCAAGCGAGCATTGCGGAAGTAATCCGCTTTTGCGGAACTATTCACATTCCAAAATTTTCTGCGAAAGGTGCTTGGATATCGTCCGAATGTCGGACCTGACACCATCGGTGGCTGGCCGAAGTAAGGCCGCCGCCGCGCGCGCCCGTTGATTTGCTTCCTGTGTTGCGATGCGTGAAGCCAATGCCCGCTAGGTGCTGCCGAACAAGAATGATATTTATTTGGCAACCATCTACGAGGTCAGTATGGCAAGCGACGTTTATCTCAAAATCGAAGGTATCGCGGGCGAGTCGACGGATGACAAGCACAAGGACTGGATCGAAGTTGCGAACGTCAATTACGCCGTGCACCAGTCGAGGGCTGAAACAGTGTCAACGGCCGGCGGCCACTCAAGCGGACGGGCAGAACTGTTTCCGCTCAGCTTTACGAAGTTGGCCGACATCGCGTCGCCCGTCCTGCTGCAAACCTGCGCGACAGGCAAGACCATCCCGAAAGCGACGTTCGAGTTCATGCGCGCCGACGGCGATGGCAAGCCGATCCCGTACTTTAAGATCGAGCTGGAAAACTTGATGTTCTCGAACATCTCGCCCGACAGCGGCGAGGGCGGAATCATCACGGAGCGGGTGCACGTTGCGTACGCCAGGATCAAGTGGAGCTATCTCCGCCAGTCCATCCGTGGCGGCACGCAGGGCAATACGTCGGGTGGCTGGGACTGCTCCGCCAACAAGGTGTGCTGATGGGCCGCGCCACCAATAGCGCCATGCAGGCGCAGCCGAACAGCGCGTTGCAGGCAAGCGCGAAAAATGTACAGCGCTACGTCGGCGACGTCATGCTCAACTGCGTGGTGAGCCCATCAGCCTTCACGCATTGCCGCGCCGTGATCGTCAGTGGCGACCCAGGCAACCCCTGCGGTCATTCGCTGTTGCACACTGGCGGCGGATGGTATCTTCACGTGGCCTGCGAAAACACTGTCCCTAGGTTCATGAGCGAAGGAGGGTACAAACGCTATCTCCGGGAAAACAGCATGCGCGAGATTCGACGCTGGCCTATCAAGGTGCCGGATCCGCATGGCGCGCATCGGAAGCTGCAGGAGCTACTCGCGCGCAAGTGGCTCTGGTTGGGCATTCCTAATAATTGTGTGTCTTTTGTGAAGGAGGTTGTTCGGGCTGGTGGCAGCAAGGCCGGGATGTATTTCAACTGCCCGTCAGCGGAGGCGTTCGCATGAGCCGCGCTCTTATTTCCTTCGGTGCTGCCGTTTTCGTGGCGTTTTCGATATGGCTGACCATCGCAGTGCTTGCACCAATGCTGTACGTCGAGACGGCGTTTGTCATCATCTTTTATCCTTCGATCGCCTCCGGAATCGTCACAGCACTGGCACTGTGGGCGCATGCACGCAAGCGGCGAGTATAGGCCGCGCCGCTTCGGATTGGCACGCTACTGCGAGCTCGCGCCCACCATGATAGCCCGCCGCCCGACGGTTACGTGAGCACGCGTTCGATAATCGTTTGGAGCACATCGGCGCACGCCGTCATGCGCTCGGCCTCCTCGACGCCGATCATCGGCAGCAGGATGAGGGTGACGTCGACGCGGCTGGCGGTCATATGGTCGGTTTGGATGCGCATCCGCCCAGCGTAGTCGAATGGCTGGCGCCGCGAGCAGGGGCAAGTTTGTTCAGCGTGCGCCCCACAGTAAGCACAAGAAAGCTACGGGATCGAGTTGAAGGTTCGCGCGAAATCATTGAGGCCGCCGGTCAGTTGAGCGAGATTTGCGCAACTACTTCGTTTTTGCGGCACTACTCCCGATTGCGAGAGTGAGCTCCTATCCGCATAGGAACTGGTGCCCGGAGCCGGAATCGAACCGGCACGCCATTGCTGGCAGCAGATTTTAAGTCTGCGGTGTCTACCAGTTTCACCATCCGGGCAACGCCGGCGATTCTAGCACAAGCGTGCTCAATTCGGAGCAGTTCGGCAACTTTATCCCCCTGATAAGCCCATTGTCACGGCATGATCGCCCGCGCATACCACCCTGGCGATCTCTTGCATCTTTGGAACCCCCGCCCGGATGGTGTAGCATGCCAACCGGCGTCACCCATGGCGCCACCCCAGGCAAGACCACGCAAGGACAAGAATTGGACATCAAGATCAATGACGAGCTGCGGTCCTTCGTCGACCCGCTCACCGACATCGAATACGCCGCGCTCGAGCGCAGCCTGCAGGCCGAAGGCTGCCGCGACGCGCTGGTGCTCTGGCGCGACACGCTGATCGACGGTCATAACCGCTACGAGATCTGCAAGAAGCACGGCATTCCGTTCCGCACCGTCCACAACAACAACTTCGCCTCGCTCGAGGACGTGATGCTGTGGATGATCGACAACCACCTGGCGCGCCGCAGCGTGTCGGACTTCCAGCGCGGCGTGTTCGCCCTGCGCAAGAAGGAAATCGTCGCTGCGCGCATGGCCGAGAATCCGCCGGCGGAAGAGGGCGACAAGAACGCCCCGGCCGACGACACCTCGCCGCCATGGAATACGCGCGAGGACGTCGCCCGCGCGGCCCGCGTCTCGAGCAATACCATCAGCCAGATCGAACGCATCCAGAAGGCCGCCACCCCGCAGCTGCGCGAGGCGGTGCGCACCGGCGCCATCTCGATCAACGCCGCCGCCAACGTGGCGCAGCTGCCCGAAGAGCAGCAGATCGCCGCCGTCGCCGGTGGCCGCAAGGAATTGCAGCAGGCGGCGCGCCAGGTGCGCGAGCAGAAGATGGCCAGCCGTCCGAAAAAGGAGAAGGTCGAGCTCGACCCGGAAGACGAGCTGGCGGCCCTGCGCAAGGAAGTGGCAAGCCTGAAGGACCGCATGGCGACGCTGCTGACCGATAACCAGCGACTCAAGCAGCGCCTGGCCAACGCCGGCCTGGACGACGAATAACACGACCTGAAGGAAGACAAAGATGCGCATGCCCCGTTCGTTCACGCCGGTCCTGCTCGGCGCTCTCCTGGCTGGACTGGCCGCTCCCGGACTCGCCGTTGCCCAGGGCAAGGCGGCGACCAGCGCCGCGCCCGCAGCCCAGGCCTTCAGCGCCGCCGACGTCGCGCGCTGGAAGGCGACCGCGCAACGGGTGACGATCTTGCGCGACAAATGGGGCATTCCGCACATCTATGGCGGCACCGACGCCGACACCGTGTTCGGCATGCTATACGCCCAGGCCGAGGACGACTTCAACCGCATCGAGCTCAACTACATCAATGCGATGGGGCGCCTGGCCGAGGTCGAGGGCGAGAAGGAAATCTGGCGCGACCTGCGCATGAAGATGTACATCCAGCCGGCCGACATGCAGGCCAAGTACGCCGCCAGCCCGGTGTGGCTGAAGAACCTGATGAATGCCTTCGCCGATGGCCTGAACTATTACCTGCACACCCATCCCGAAGTAAAACCGAAGCTGCTGACCCGCTTCGAGCCATGGATGGCCCTGACGTTCAGTGAAGGCAGCATCGGCGGCGACATCGAGTCGATCGACCTCAAGGAACTGGAACGTTTCTATGGCAAACGTCCGGTGCTCGCCAGCGTCGGCGTCGACAAGGGTTTCGATCCCGAGCCACGCGGTTCGAATGGCTTCGCCATCGCCCCCAGGCGCTCGGCCAACGGCCATGCGCTGTTGATGATCAACCCGCACACCTCGTTCTATTTCCGTCCCGAAGTGCACATGGTCAGCGACGAGGGGCTCAATGCCTATGGCGCCGTGACCTGGGGCCAGTTCTTCGTCTACCAGGGCTTTAACGACAAGCTGGGCTGGATGCACACGTCGGGCGGTGGCGACGTGATCGACGAATACCTCGAGACCGTGGTCGAGCGCGATGGCGAGTTCTTCTATAAATACGGCAAGCACGAAGGCCGGATGCGCACCGCGCAGATCAACCTGCCGTACAAGACGCCCAACGGCGGCATGGCCAGCCGCACCGTCACCGCCTATTTCACCCACCACGGCCCGGTCGTGCGCCAAGAGGGCAAACAATGGGTGTCGGTCAAGATGATGGACGACCCGCTCAACGCGCTGACCCAGTCCTATACCCGCACCAAGGCGCGCGACTACAACGCTTTCTACAAGGCGATGGAGCTGCGCACCAATTCGTCGAACAACACGGTGTATGCCGATGCGCAGGGCAATATTGCCTACTTCCACGGCAATTTCATTCCGAAGCGTGACCCGCGCTTCGACTGGACCAAGCCGGTCGACGGCAGCAATCCGGCCACCGAGTGGCAGGGCCTGCACGAGATCAAGGAAACGATCACCCTGCTGAACCCGGCCAGCGGCTACATCTCCAATACCAACAACTGGCCGTGTAATGCGGCCGGCGCCGGCAGCAGTCCTCAATGCGCCCGCTACCCGGCCTATATGTGGTCGCTGCCCGAGAATGCCCGTGGCCGCAACGCCGATCGCGTGTTCAAGGAAGCGAAAGGGCTCGACGTCGATGGGCTGATCGCGGCGTCCTACGACACGCGCCTGGCCGCGTTCGAGCCATTGGTGCCGGCCGTGGTGGCCGATTACGAAGCGCTGCCCGAAAGCGATGCGCGCAAGGCCGCGCTGCTCGAGCAGATCGCCGTGCTGCGCGACTGGAACCTGCGTTACGCGATCGATTCGGTGCCGACGTCGCTCGCGGTCTATTGGGGGCAAGAGATGGTGGCGGAGCATGGCGCGCGTGCGCGTGCCGAACACATTCCGGCGGTAGACTACATCGCTACTCGCCTGAGCCCGGCCGACCGTCTTGATGCGCTGGTGCGCGCCTCGAACAGGCTGCAGGCCGACTTCGGCAACTGGCGCACGCCGTGGGGCGAGATCAACCGCTTCCAGCGCATCAGCGGCGACGTCGACCAGCAGTACGACGACAGCAAGCCCAGCATCCCGGTGGCTTTCGCCTCGGCCAACTGGGGTTCGCTGGCCTCGTTCGGCATGTCGGCCAAGCAGAAGACCAAGCGCATCTATGGCGATCGCGGCAACAGCTTCGTCGCGGCGGTCGAGTTCGGCCCACGCATCAAGGCCAAGAGCATCCTGGCCGGCGGCCAGAGCGGCGATCCGCGCTCGCCGCACTTCAATGACCAGGCGGCGATGTATGCGCGCGGCGAGTTCAAGGACGTGCTGTTCTACAAGGAAGACATCGAGCGCAACCTGGAGCGCAAATACCATCCCGGGCAGTAAGGCCTGCCGCCGCAGGCGCTGCGCCCGCTACTGAAAGGACCGCGTGGAACTGAGCGAAAAACAGAAAATGTTGGCTGGCATGCCGTACCACGCCAGCGATCCCGAGCTGCGCGCCGAGCAGAACGCCACGGCCGCCTGGCTGGCGCGCTACAACGCGGCGCTGGGTGAACCGGCCAGCTGGCAGGCGCTGCTGGGCGAGCGCATTGCGCGCGCGGGGCAGGGCACGACCGTGCGTCCCCCCTTCCACTGCGACTACGGCTGGCACGTCACCCTCGGCGCGCGCGTCTTCGTCAACTTTGATTGCGTGTTCCTCGACGTGGCGCCGATCACGATCGGCGACGATTGCCGCATCGGCCCGGGCGTGCACATCTATACGGCCGACCATCCGCGCGACCCGGCGCTGCGCCGCGCCGGTTTCGAGTCCGGGCGCCCGGTCACCATCGGCCGCAACGTCTGGATCGGCGGCGGCGCCATCATCCTGCCCGGCGTGACGATCGGCGACGATGCCATCGTCGGCGCCGGCAGCGTGGTGACCCATGACGTGGCGCCCGGCACCCAGGTCGCGGGCAATCCGGCGCAGCCGATTTCGGGCTGATCGCGGCCCTGTCCGGCGCCGAATGGCTGGCGGCGCCTGTTTCCCGCTTGCTATAATCGCAGCTTCGCATCGAAAGCACAGCAAGGCAGGACAGGGCAGTGGCCAAACTCTATTTCAGGTACTCGGCGATGAACGCCGGCAAATCGACTGCCCTGTTGCAGGTCGCCCATAACTACGAGGAGCAGGGCCAGCAGGTCAAGCTCTACACGGCGGCGATCGACAACCGCTATGGCGTCGGCCTGATCACCTCGCGCCTGGGCGCGCAGCGTAATGCCGAGGTGTTCGATAGCGACACTAATTTCCTTGAACAAGTGTCTGGCGTGGCTTGCCTGCTGGTCGATGAATCGCAATTTCTCTCCAGTGCACAGGTCAGCCAGCTGCACCAGCTGGCCCAGGTGCGCGGCGTGCCCGTCATCTGCTACGGGCTGCGCAGCGATTTTCGCGGCGAACCGTTCCCCGGTTCGGCCTACCTGCTGGCGCTGGCCGACGATATCGAGGAAATCAAGAATATCTGCACCTGCGGCAAGAAGGCGACCATGAATATCCGCGTCGACGACCAGGGCCGCCGCATCCGCGAAGGCGAACAGGTCAGCATCGGCGGCAACGAGCGCTACCGCCAGGCCTGCGGGCGCTGCTTCTACTCGGCCTGAGCCGGCCATGGCGTTCGCTTGCGGCGCCTGGCTTCCGGCCGCCGCCTGCGCCGCGGCCGGGCCCGCGCTCGACATCTTTCTGTACCTGATCCCGTCGGCCGCGCTGGCCGTGTTGCTGTGGATCGCCTCCAGCGCCCACCCCGCCTTCTTCGTCTTCACCGCCGCCGGCACGCTGTGCCATGAGCTCGCCCATTTCTCAGTGGGCTTGCTGACCAATGCCGAGCCGGTCGGGATGAGCGTGTTCCCGCGCCGGATCAAACGCCCCAAAGGTGGCCATAACTGGGAACTCGGCTCGGTCACCTTTGCCAACCTGCGCTGGTACAACGCCGCCCCGGCCGCGCTGGCGCCGCTGCTGGTGCTGCTGGTGCCGCTCGGCGTGGCATGGTGGCGCACGCGTGGGGGCCTGGCCTTCGAGCCGGTCGACCTGGCCATCATGTTCTTCCTCGCGCCCCAGTTCCTGTCATTCTGGCCATCCCCGGTCGACTGGAAGCTGGCGGCCCGTTCCTGGCCCTGGGCGCCACTGCTGGCGCTGGTCCTGGCATGCTGGTATTTCAAGGATGCCGCCCTGGGGCTTATCAAGGCGTAAATACTTGGCGAAAAATCGCTTACGGCAGACTTAATTTCCGGCGATTCCGGCGCTTCAAGCGGGACAAGCCGCCTCTGGCACGTGGTTCTATCCTGTAGAATGGACCGCAAAGCGCGGTATGGCTGGCTTATCGATATTGGTCATGTCGCAATCCGCAGGAATCCCGTACGGAGAAACGCAGAATGAAGAAGCACGTGCTCATCGCCGCCATGGCATTCGCCATGTCCGCCCATGTGGTGACCGCACAGCCCGAGAAATCGGCTGCCATCGCAACGCCCGCGGCGCCTGCCAAGCCGGCGGACTCCAAGAAAGCCGCCCCGGCCCCGTCCTCGCTCGAGATGAAGCCGATCGCCGCCCAGACCCAGGCCGCCCTGTGGGCCTCGCGCGTGCTGGGGCGCTATCACTACAGCCCGGTGCCGCTGGACGACGCGATGTCGGTCAAGATCTTCGACAGCTACTTCGATGGGCTCGATGGCGAGAAGCTGTACTTCGTGCAGGCCGACCTGGATCACTTCGCCGCGCTGCGCACCCAGATGGACGACGCGATCAACAACGAAGACCTGACCGCGCCGTTCGCCATCTACAACCTGTACCAGAAGCGCTTCGCCGAACGCATGGCCTATGCGCGCGGCCTGCTCAAGACCAAGTTCGACTTCACCTCCGACGAGACCATGGAGCTCGACCGCGAGAAGGCGGCCTGGGCCAAGAACGAGGACGAGATCCGCGACCTGTGGCGCAAGCGCGTCAAGAACGACTGGCTGCGCCTCAAACTGGCGGGCAAGGACGACAAATCGATCCGCGAGACGCTCGATAAGCGCTACGACAACTACGTCAACCGCATCCGCAAGCTGAACAACGAGGACGTGTTCCAGATGTTCATGAACGCGTACGCCACCGCGATCGAGCCGCACACCAACTACCTGGGTCCGCGCTCGGCCGACAACTTCGACATCGCGATGCGCCTGTCGCTGGAAGGCATCGGCTGCGTGCTGCAGTCGCGCGACGACTACACCATCATCCGCGAGATCGTGCCGGGCAGCCCGGCCGACAAGTCCGGCAAGCTCAAGGTCGGCGACCGCATCGTCGGCGTGGCCCAGGGCGACAAGCCGTTCGTCGACGTGCTGGGCTGGCGCCTGGACGACGTGGTGGCGCTGGTGCGCGGCGAGAAGGGCTCCACCGTGCGCCTGGACGTGATCCCGGGCGACGGCGGCGTCGATGCCAAGCACGTGACCGTCGCGATGGTGCGCAACAAGATCAGCATGGAAGAGCAGGCCGCCAAGAAGTCGATCATCAAGGTCAAGGAAAACGGCGTCGAGCGCCGCATCGGCGTGATCTCCCTGCCGACCTTCTACCAGGATTTCGAAGCGCGCCGCAAGGGCGACCGCGATTTCCGCAGCGCGACCCGCGACGTCGAGCGCATCCTGACCGAACTCAAGAAAGAGAAGGTCGACAACGTCCTGATCGACTTGCGCAACAACGGCGGCGGCTCGCTGACCGAGGCGGTCGAACTGACCGGCCTGTTCATCGACAAGGGCCCGGTCGTCATGCAGCGCACCGCCGAAGGCCGGGTCGAGGTCGAGAGCGACACCAAGCCGGGCCTGGCCTGGGACGGTCCGATGGGCGTGCTGATCAACCGCGGTTCGGCCTCGGCGTCCGAGATCTTCGCGGCGGCGATCCAGGATTATGGCCGCGGCCTCGTGATCGGCGAGCCGAGCTTCGGCAAGGGCACGGTCCAGACCCTGATCGACCTCGACCGCTTTGCGCCGAACGAGAAGATGCGCTACGGCGAGCTGAAGATGACCATTGCCCAGTTCTTCCGCATTAATGGCGGCACTACCCAGTTGCGCGGCGTGACGCCGGACATCAAGCTCCCGGTGCTGACCGATATGGACACCTTTGGCGAATCGTCCTACGACAATGCGTTGCCGTGGGTGGCGATCAAGCCGGCGCAGTACATGCCGCTGGGCGACCTGAAGGAACTCGTCGCACCGCTGCAGAAGCGCCATGAGGAGCGCATCGCCAACGACAAGGACTTCCAGTTCCTGCAGGAAGACATCAACGAGGTGCTGAAGCTGCGCAAGGAAAACGTCATCTCGCTGAACGAGACCGTGCGCCGCAAGGAGCGTGACGCCCAGGACGCCCGCTCGAAACTGCGCGAAGCACGCCTGGCGGGCGTCTCGGTGAACCAGGACGAGCCGGCCAGCGGTCCGGGCAGCGCCGAGAAGCGCGCCGAAGGCCCGGATCCGACCAAGCCCAAGAAATCGGTGGTCGCCGTGCGCGGCACCCCGCGCCAGGACGATGGCCTGCAAGGCGACGAGCGCGATCTCCAGGCCGAGCTGGCGGCCGAGAAAGCGGCCAAGGATGCCAAGGACGTGTTGCTGCAAGAGGCGGCGAACATCCTGGCGGACGAGGTCGGCATGCTGAAGACCGATACCCGGATGGCGTCGCGCGTGATGCCGTATATGACGGTGGTTCAAAGCAAGTAAGCACGCAGCACCGCGGCGCGAGGCCGCACTGGGAAAGGCCGCACCGTGACAGGTGCGGCCTTTTTTTATGGCGCTGTCATCGTTAGCTGTTGATGACCCCGAATGCAATACGCAGCAATTGCTCGACAGAAGTGACCCGCCCGCCATCGCGCGCCCATTGCCAGCCCAGATAATTTGGCAACCAGCGTGACGCCACGCCATGGAAGCGCGCCAGCCATCCCTTGAAGCGCCGGTGGTAGGCGTTCACGTTTTGCACATGGATGGCGCCCTCGATGCCATTGCGGACTCGCTCTCCGGCGCTGAGATTGACAGCCTGGTGTGCGATGCCATGGGCACGGGCGAAGGCGGGATAGGCGGCGTTGGTGTCGGTGACCAGCAGCGCTTGCGGATCGAGTTTCGGCAGAAGGTGCCTGACCAGCTGGGCCACTTTCAGGGCGCCGCGGCCGGTGACGGCGTCGATGGTCTGGCCGCTGCGGTCGCGCGCCACCAGGATGCAGTCGAGGTGATGCGAGATGCCGCGCAGGGCGGCCCTGCCACCGCGCTTGCGCGCCTGGCGGTCGAGCTTGCGCGAACCCTTCTGCGATTCGAGCAGGAACATTTCGTCGGCCTCGACGATACCCAAAAGGCGCTCAGGCCGGTCGTCCTTGACCCGGTCGAGGAAGCGGTGACGCCAGCGGAAGGTCGTGTTGCGGTGCACGCCGATACGCTTGGCCGCGGAGCGGACTGTGCGGGAGTCGAGCACCGTTTCCAGATAATCGAGCCACTTGCTTTTGTGCCTGAGCCGCGCCAGCGGCGTGCCGGTCAGGTCGTTGAAGGTGCGGCCGCATGCACAACAGCGAAAGCGCTGCAAATCGTTGGCCTGGCCGTGCCGGTGGCATCGATCGCAGGCGCAGTCGGGGCAGCGTCGCCCCTTTGATCGGATCTCACCGATGAGGGCGATCACCCGGTCGAGCCCGGCTGCCGGATGCAGCGCAGCCAGCACCTGCTGGCGCTGCGGCTGGTTCAGCAGCGCTAGCTGGGCGAACAGCTCTTCAAACTTCGGCGCTTGCATGGCGTGCTCCCCGGTCGATGGCGACCGGGATTGGACTGCGCGTCAGCTCAGCAGTTCAATGCTCATCCATGTCTAACGAGTACAGCGCCTTTTTTATCGGCATTCATAGCAGTGCGTCTCACCGCGTTTCTTGCTGGAATAACTAGCAAAGTTATCAGGCCGCGACCAGCCGCGGCACGGCCCTCTCAAAAGTCGATGTTCCTTAGGCAAGCTGAAGAGTAAAACATGAATGCTGTAAATAGCTGAAAGATGGCATGAAATGACCAGTACTCAACAGTAAAATCGCATGCACGATTTGCGGTGGGTCAAAACTTAAGTTTTTTTAGTTTGTGATACGATAACTATGTAGTTGTAAAAATAATAATCCTTACTTATCTTAGGAGTTATCTTCATGTCAACACGTCACCTCGTTGTTGCTGCCCTCCTGGCGTGCGCCGGCGCAGCCCAGGCAGATGTCGTTTCCACGACAGGCTTCCAAAATGGCTGGACCGCCGGTAACGGCACCAGCGTGATCGGTTCGGGTGTGCTCGGTAGCGACGTCAGCCTGGTCGGCGGCGTCGCGCACGGTACCACCGACAGCCTGATCGGCAAGGCCAGCGCCAGTCTGTCGTCCGCCGACGCACAGAAACTCTTCGTCCAGCAAGGCATCGACGCCTCCTACGTGCTGAGCGCCGGTAATGGCCTGCTCGCAGCCCGTTATGGCAACTCGGTGTCGGTCATCAACGACGGCGACGGCGTGAAGATCGTGCCTGGCCAGAATGCAGGTGGCGGCATCGCGGCGCCTGCCGCGCCAGTCGCCGGCGGTGGTAGTGCCGGCGGCGGCGCCGCGATCGGCGGTGGCGGTGGCGCCGCGGTTGGCGGTGGCGGTGCGACATCGGGCGGCGGCAGCGCGGCGCCAGGCGGCAGCAGCGGCAGCCCGGCCGTGCCGGATTCGGGCAGCGACAGCGGTGGCGGCAACGTGACCGTGCCGGCGCCGGATGCCGATCCGATCTTCACCCTGCCAGTCCAGGACCAGGTCGGCGCATTGCCGGATCAGGTCAACGCCGTGCCGGAACCAGGCACCATCGCGCTGATGCTGGCTGGCCTGATGGGCGCCGGCGCGTTCTCGCGTCGCCGCAACGCCAAGCAGTAATCGCCTTCGGGCTGGGCCCGGCGTCCAGCCCGATCGGCCGCGCCGCCCACGCTTGGCGGCGCGGCCGTTTCAGGTACAATCCTTGTGAACGATCGTGCTATTCATGACGACAACAACAAGGAGACGACGTGGACCTGTACTACTCCGACGAGGACCTGGCCTTTCGCGACCAGGTCCGCGCCTTTCTCGCTTCCCATCTTCCCCCTGAACTCCAGCACAAGGTTCGCCAGCACCTGCGCCTGAGCCGCGACGACTACGTCCGCTGGCACCGCGTCCTGGCCGCACAGGGTTGGGCCGCGCCCGGCTGGCCGGTCGAATACGGCGGTCCGGGCTGGACGCCGCTGCAGCGCCACATCTTCGAAGAGGAATGCGCGCTTGCCGGCACGCCGCAGGTGCTGCCGTTCGGCGTCAATATGGTGGCGCCCGTGATCATGGCCTTCGGCAGCCAGCAGCAGAAGGACTATTACCTGCCGCGCATCCTGTCCTGCGAGGACTGGTGGTGCCAGGGCTATTCCGAACCCGGCGCCGGCTCCGACCTGGCCGCGCTCAAGACGGGCGCCGTCCATCAGCAGGACAGTGCGGGCGATCACTACATCGTCAACGGCCAGAAGACCTGGACCACCCTGGCCCAGCACGCCGACATGATCTTCTGCCTGGTGCGCACCGATCCCGGCGTGCGCAAGCAGGAGGGCATTTCCTTCCTCCTGATCGACATGCGCAGTCCCGGCGTCACCGTGCGCCCGATCGCGATGCTCGACGAAGACCACGAAGTCAACGAAGTCAACGAAGTCTTCTTCGACAACGTCAAGGTGCCGGTCGCCAACCTGGTGGGCCAGGAAAACCGCGGCTGGACTTATGCCAAATACCTCCTCGGGCACGAGCGCACCGGCATCGCCGCCGTCGGCCGCTCCAAGCGCGAGCTGGCCTTCGTCAAGCGCCTGGCGCTGCGCGAACGCAAGCGCGGACGGGCGCTGCTGGACGATCCCCTGTTCGGCGCGAAAGTGGCGGCGCTCGAGATCGAATTGATGGCGCTCGAGATGACGGTGCTGCGCGTGCTGGCCAGGGGCGAGGCTGCGCCCGGTCCCGAAGCGTCGATGCTGAAGGTCAAAGGCACCGAGATCCAGCAGGCCCTCACCGAGCTGATGATCGAAGCGGCCGGCCCGCTGGCGCTGCCCTTCGATCCGGCCTACCTGTCCGGCGCGAGCGAACACGCCATCGCGGGCGACGACGATGCGGCTCCGCTGGCGGGCTACTACTTCAATTACCGCAAGACGTCGATCTACGGCGGATCGAACGAAATCCAACGCAACATCATCTCCCAGATGATCCTGGGACTGTGAGGACGGCATGCATTTCGAACTGAACGGGGAACAGCAGCAGCTGGCCGATGCGATCCGGCGCTGGATCGGCCGCGACTACGGCTTCGAGGCGCGGCGCGCGATCGTCCATTCCGAGCCGGGCGTCTCGCCAGACGCCTGGGCCACGATGGTCGAACTCGGCCTGACGGCGCTGCCGGTGCCCGAGGAACACGGCGGTTTCGGCGGCGACGCCCTCGCCATGTTCGGCGTGATGCAGGAACTCGGCCGTGGGCTGGTGGTCGAACCGTATGTGGCGACGGTGCTCGGTGTTGAATTCCTGCGCCGGGGTGGCGGGCACGGTGCGCTGCTCGAACGGGTCGCCGCCGGCAACGTCAAGCTCGCCTGCGCGCTGGGCGAACAACGATCGCGCCACGACGCCTTCGAGATCGCCACGCGGGTCGAGGCCGTCGACGGCGGCTATCGCCTGCATGGCGAGAAGCGGGTGGTGCTGCATGGCGCCGAAGCCGATGCCCTGATCGTATCGGCACGCGGCGCGCATGGCGCGGTGAGCTCGGGGAGCACAGGCGATGTGGGCAGTGTGGGTAGTAGGGACAATGGGCAGGGCATGGATGGCGTGAGCCTGTTCGTGGTGCCGCGCGACAGCGCCGGGCTGCGCGTCACCGGTTACCGCACGCTCGATGGCTTGCGTGCGGCTAACGTCGTGCTCGACGGCGTGGTGGTCGGGCCAGACGCCGTGATCGGGGCCGTGGAAGAGGGCGGCGCCATTCTGGATGCGGCGCTCGATTACGGCGCCGGCCTGCTGTGCGCCGAGGCGCTGGGGGCGATGCAGGCCCTGTTCGACACGACGCTCGAGTACCTCAAGACGCGCCAGCAGTTCGGCGCGCCGATCGGGAAGTTCCAGGCGCTGCAGCACCGGATGGCCGACATGGCGATCCACCTCGAGCAGGCGCGGTCGATGGCCTTGCTGGCGGCGCTGGCGCTGGCGCGTTCGGGTAGCGGGGCCGATGCCAATGTCAGTCGCGATGCTGCTGCGAACATCGAGACGCGCCGGCGCGTGGTGTCGGCCGCCAAGTACCGCGTGGGCCTGGCCGCGCGCTTCATCGGCCAGGGCGCCATCCAGCTGCACGGCGGCATGGGCGTGACCGACGAGCTGCCGGCCTCGCATTACTTCAAGCGCCTGTCGATGATCGAACTGACGCTGGGCGATATGGACCACCACCTGGAGCGCTTCATCGCGCAGCCGGGATTCCGGGAGGCCGCATGACGGCAGGACCAGACGAGGGAGCGGGCATGGCGGCCAACGCGCGCGCGCACGTCCAGGCCGATGCGCCGGCCGGCAAGCGCTGGTATTTCGAAGATTTTTATCCCGGCCAGGAAATCGACCTGGGCGAGCGCAGCGTCACCGAAGCCGAGATCCTCGCCTTCGCCAGCGCGTTCGACCCGCAGTCCTTCCACGTCGACGCCCAGGCGGCGCAAGCGTCGCCGTACGGCGGCCTGATCGCCAGCGGCTGGCATACCTGCAGCATGATGATGCGCATGGTGGTCGACGGCCTGTTGAGCGCGGCCGACGGCATGGGTTCGCCCGGCCTCGATGGCGTGCGCTGGCTGCAGCCGGTGCGCGCCGGCGACACGCTGCGCGTGCGCTATCTCACGCGCCAGGTCAAGGCGTCCGCCAGCAAACCCGATCGCGGCGTCGTCTGGTCGACCTGGACCGCCACCAACCAGCACGGCGTCCCGGTGTGCACGGTCGACGGCATCGGACTCTACGGGCGCCGGCCCGCCAGGGAGCAATGATGGCCACCACGATCGCACTCGATGCATTGCCGGCGCGGGTCGGCAGCGAAGTCGCCGTGTCCGACTGGTTCGAGGTCGGGCAAGAGCGCATCGCCACCTTTGCCGAAGCCACCGACGACCGCCAGTGGCTCCACCTCGATCCGGAGCGCTGCAAGCGCGAGTCGCCGTTCGGCCAGCCGGTGGCGCATGGCTTCCTCACGCTGTCGCTGCTGCCGGCCATGCTCACCAGCGCGCTGGCGATCGAGGGCATGCGGATGGGCGTCAACTATGGCCTGAACAAGGTGCGCTTCCCGAGTCCGCTGCCGGCCGGCAGCCGGGTGCGCGGGCGCTGGACCCTGCGCGGCGCCGATGCGGTCGCCGGCGGTTGGCAATTCAGCTGGGACGTGACGATCGAGGCCGACGGGGCCGCCAAGCCCGTGTGCGTGGCCGAGTTCCTGATCCGCTGCTACGCCTGACGCATCATCATGCAACGTGGCCGCCGGCATTGCCGAGCGCGCCCACGCCGCCCATCCGGTACTGATTGCGCCCGCCCGCCTTGGCCTGGTAGAGCAGGGCGTCGGCGCTGGCCACCAGCACGTCGGCGCCTTGCGCATCGCCCGGCACCAGGCTCGCCAGCCCCAGGCTCATCGTCAGGTGCGGGGCCGTGGGCGACGCCGCATGCGGCAGGCCGAGCTGGGCCAGTTCGGCCTGCAGGCGATGCGCCACGCCTTCGGCGCCGAGCGCATCGAGCTGGGGCAGCAGGATGGCGAATTCCTCGCCGCCATAGCGGGTGACCAGGTCGTGGGTGCGGCCGGCGCCGCGCCGCAGCGCCGCCGCCACCTGCACCAGGCAGGCGTCGCCGGCCTGGTGGCCGTAGTGGTCGTTATAGGCCTTGAAATGATCGACGTCGGCCAGGATCAGCGCCACCGGCAGCCCGGCGCGCGCGCAGCGGCGCCATTCGGCTTCCAGGCGCTCATCGAAAGCGCGGCGGTTGGCCACGCCCGTCAGCGGATCGGTCAGGGTCAGCGCGCGCAGGGCGTCGGCCTGGCGCTTGACGGTCAGCTGGGTGCGCACGCGGGCGCGCACCACCGCCGCATTGACCGGCTTGGTGATGAAGTCGGCAGCGCCGGCCTCCAATGCGCGGGTCTCGTCCTCCGGCGTCTTGAGCGCGGTGACGAAGATGACCGGGATGTCGCGCGTCTCGGGGGCTGCGCGCAGGGCCGCGCACACGGCGTAGCCGTCCATGTCGGGCATCATGGCGTCGACCAGGATCAGGTCGGGGTGCTGGGTGCGCGCCAGCTCGAGCGCGCGCTCGCCATCCAGCGCGAACAGCACTTCCTGCTCTTCCTGCAGCGCCGCATGCAGGATCTGGATGTTTTCCATCGCATCGTCGACCACCAGGATGCGGCCATTGAGTGCCATCTCGGTCCAGCTCACGGATTTCCCTTTCGCTTCATGAGGTCTGCCACCTGGCGCGCCGCCTCGTCGAAGCGCAGGGTGGCGACGGCATCGGCCAGCGCGGCCGCGGCCGGCTGCCCGGCGGCAAGCGCCAACGCCGGCCGCAAGGCGCCTTCGGCGGCGATCGCCCTCATATTGTTATTCTCCAGTAAGTGGAGCAGGCGCGCCAGCGGAGCGTGCAGCGTGGCGCCGTCATCCATGTCGGGTAGGTCGTGGGCCGCCTCCCGGGTCAGGTCGTGGGCGGCAGGCGGCGCCAGCTCGCGCGCGGTCGCGGCCACGGCATCGAGCGCGCGCGCCAGGTCGGCCAGGCGCAGGCGCACCGTGCCGTCGTCGGCGTCGCGCAGCGCGTGCTCGAGCGCATGGGCCGCCTCGGCCGCTTCGGTGGCGCCGAGATTGGCGCTCACGCCGCGCAGCCGGTGCGCCAGCTGGCCGGCGGCGCCGCGTTCGCCGGCCTCGACGTGCGCGCGCAGTTCGCCGAAGGTCTGCGCCTGGCCGTCGGCGAAGCGGATGAACAGCTCGCAGAAGCGCTCGACGCTGCCGGCGAAACGCGGCAGGGTCGATTTCAGGTCGATGCCGGGCAGATGCGGCAGCGACGCAGGCGGCGCCGGCTCGGCGTTTGCCGTCGCGGGCGTGTGCTGTCCGCGTTGCGTTACCCGCGACAAGGTCGCCACCAGCGCATCGACGTCGATCGGCTTGGCCAGGTGGGCCTGCATGCCCGCGTCAAGGGAGCGCTGGCGGTCTTCGTCCATCGCATTCGCGGTCATGGCGACGATCGGCAGGTCCAGGCCGGCGGCGCGGATCGCGGCGGTCGCCTCGAAGCCGTTCATCACCGGCATCTGCAAGTCCATCAGCACCACGTCGAAGGCGGCGTCTTCCTGCAGCATGCTCAGCGCGGCGCGGCCATTGGCGGCGATCTCGAGCGTGGCGCCGGCGTGGGCCAGGATGAAGCCCGCCACTTCCTGGTTGATCTGGTTGTCCTCGACCAGCAGCACGCGCAGGCCGCGCAGGGCGCCGGCCAGCGGCGTGCTGGCGGTGATCGGATGCGCCGCTCCGGCGCCGCCCAGCAGCCGCTCCACGGCCGCGCCCAGGCTGGCGCGTGTGAAGGGTTTGCCCAGCACCGCCGTCACGCCCAGCCCATTGGCCGGGTCGTCGGCCAGCTCGGCATAGCGCTCGGTGTCGGGGTCGGGCGCCAGCAGGCAAAAGCGCGGCGCGGGCACTTGCGCCGCGCGCACGGCCGAGATCAGGGGCAGGCCGTCCAGGCCCGGCATGGCGCTGTCGACGAAGGCGATGTCGTAGCGCGCGCCGCGCAGCGCCTCGAGGGCGGCGGCGCCATCCGGCGCTGTGTCCACCCGCCAGCCGAAGGCGGCGCAGGCCGCGGCCAGGGCGGCGCGCGCGCTGGCGTTGTCGTCGGCCACCAGGACGCGCAGGGCGTCGTCTTCGGGGGCCGGCGCCTCGGGCGCGGCTTCCAGCACCGGGAACGACAGCGCGAAGCGGAAGGCGGCGCCGGCGCCGGGCACGCTGTCCAGGCGCAGGGCGCCGCCGGCCAGCTCCACCAGCCGGCGCGCGATCGACAGGCCCAGGCCGGCCCCGCCATACTTGCGCACGGTCGAGCTGTCGGCTTGCGAGAACACTTCGAAGATGCCGGCCTGCACCTCGGGGGCGATGCCGATGCCGGTGTCGCGCACCTCGAACGCCAGGCGCGCCTGGCCGTCGGCCTCGCCGCGCAGCGCGATCGACAGCACGATCTCGCCGCGCTCGGTGAACTTGACCGCATTGCCGACCAGGTTGAGCAGCACCTGCTCGAGCCGCACCGGATCGCCTTCCAGCAATGGCGGCAGGCGCGGATCGACCGCGAACGCCAGCTCCACGCCCTTGGCCCAGGCGCCTGGGCCGTGCAGCACCGCGATGCTGGCCAGGATCGCGTCCAGGCGCAGCGGGATGCGCTCCAGGGTCAGCTGGCCGGCTTCGATGCGCGAGAAGTCGAGCAGGTCGCTCAGCATGCCCAGCAGCGAGCGGGCGGCGGTGCGCATGCGCGCCACGTAGCCGCGTTCGCGCTGGCCCAGCTGGCCTTCCTCGAGCAGGCGCGCCAGGCCGACGATGGCGTTCATCGGCGTGCGCAGCTCGTGGCTCATGTTCGCCAGGAACTCGCTCTTGGCGCGGCTGGCCTGTTCGGCCAGGCGCAGCGCCGCCTCGAGCTGGACGCCGGTCGCGCGCAGCGCGGCCTCGGCCGCGACCCGGGTGCTGATGTCGCGGATCGTGGCCTGCATCATGCCGACGCCGCCGATGTCGACCCGGGTCAGCAGGATGTCGGCATGGAACACGCTGCCGTCGGCGCGCAGGTGCAGCCACTCGAAGGCGTCGCGGCCTTCCTCCAGCGTGCGCCGCATGTGCTCCAGCGCCACCTCGTTGCTCGGGCGGCCGTCGGCCTGCAGCAGCGGCGACAGGCTGGCCGGCGATTCCTCGAGCAGGGCGGCCGGGGTGGCGAAGCCGAACAGGTCGGCCGCCGCCTGGTTGGCGCTGACGTAGCTGGCGCCGTAGGCCAGCAGCAGGTGGGCGTCGCCGGCGGCCTCGAACAGGGCGCGGAACATCTCCTGGTGGTCGCGCTCGCGCTGCAGCTGGCGCTTGCGCTCGGTGACGTCGAGCACCACCGCGTTCACGCCCATCAGCTCGTGGTCGGGCCCATACACGGGGAAGTAGCTCGAGATCCAGTGCCGCGTGCTGCCCGGCGCCGATGGGGCGTCGCCGGTGGCCTCGATCTCGACCAGCGGCCGGCCGCTGGCGATCACGCGCCGGTAGTTCGCTTCGAATTCCTCGCCGATCGGTCCCAGCAGCTCCGGCAGGCTGTGGCCGGCGTGGTCGCGCGCCGGGCGGCCGTTGATGTCGGCCAGGTAGTCGTTGACCATCACCACCCGCAGTTCGGTGTCCATGAAGCACAGGCCGACGGGGATCGAGGCATACACCGTTTCCAGCTGCGCCTTGGAGCGCTCCAGCTCTTGCGTGCGCTCGGCCACCAGCGTCTCGAGGCCGCGCCGGTGTTCCTGCAGCTCGGCGTCGACCCGGCGCAGCGCGTGCGCCACCGTCTCCACCTCGCGGATGCTCGAAGACGGCAAGACCAGCGGCTCGCCGCGTCCGAGCCGCTCGGCGGGACCGGCCAGGCCCTGCACGGCGCGCGCGATCGAGCCGCCCAGGGCCCAGGCCAGGGCCAGGCTGATCGCCAGCAGGACGGCGATCACGGCCACTGTCTTGGCCATCGACTGCCCCAGCAGTTCGCCGGCCGCGTTGTACGGATAGCGGATCGTCACCACCCAGCCGTGCTCGGGCGCACGCGCGAAGGCCGCGTAGCCCGGCGCGTCGCTGCTCCGCGGCAGTTCGACGATGCCGGCGCTGCTGCGCGTCACGGCCGTGGCCAGCGCCGGTTCCATCGGCAAGCCCAGGTGCTGGCCGCCATCGGCGCTGCGCGAGATGGTCAACAGGTGGCGGTCGTAGATGCCGGCGATCCAGCCCTCCGGCAGGTGCTGGCTGTCGAGCAGCTCGGCCATGCGGCGCGGGCGCAGATGCACCGACAGCACGAAGCGCACCTCGCCCTCGTGCCAGATCGGCACTTCGACCGACAGCGCGTGCTGGCCGCCGCCGTCCAGCCTGTGCAGGCCGGATGCCACGGTGTTGCCGGTCTCGGCCACGCGCCGGATGTCGTCCTCGTTGCCGGCGCGCGGCAGCGGCACGCCGATGGGATAACGGGTATTGATCAGTGGCATGCCGTTCGGCAGGCTCAGGACGAAGGCCTGCGCCGGGAAGTCGGGCCGCAGCAGGCTTTTGGCCACCTCGTGGATGGCGACCATGTCGCCCCTGGCCATCATCGCCGTGTTGGCCAGGACCCGGGCCGCCGTCTCGCCGCTTTCGATGTCGCGGTCGACCGCCGCCGCCAGCACCTCGGCCACGGTCTGGGCGTCGCGTGAAACGTGGTCGCGTTCGCGCAGCGCGGCATCGCGCGCCAGGGCGATGTAACCGACCAGGATCGGCAGCGCGCAGGCCAACACCAGGATGTAGAGCTTGACGCGGATCGAGGGCAGCGACAGACGGACAAATGGCAAGGACGACTCCTGGTTTAAACACGGTAATGGACGCAGGCCTCATGTTAGCTGGCCCCATCCATACCGCATAGCGTCGGTTTTGATTGCCGCCACGCATCGTCTTTACGCTGCAACATGCCGGATCGGCCATATTGTCCTGAATGAATGTCGCGAACCGGTCAGTCGATGGCGGATTGTTACCGTAAGGCGTGGGCAACGAGGCGAAATCGAGACAGTATCGCGCGCCAGCACGATGCCGATAATCACTATTGTTCCCTCAGGCATTAAAATCCCTCTTGCAAGAATTAACCCAAGGGATGGTATGGCAAGGCCAGAGAAAGTCCGCCTCGGCGAAGTGCTGATGCAGCAGAAACTGTTGAGCGAAGAGCAACTGCAGCAGGCGCTCGCCGACCAGAAGCGCACCGGCCGCAAGCTCGGCCGGGTATTCGTCGAAAGCGGCTTCGTCACCGAAGACCAGATTTCGGGCGCGCTGGCGCGCCAGCTCGACATCCCTTACCTGAACCTGAAGTTCTACAACATCAACGCCGACCTGGTGCGCCTGCTGCCCGAGACCGCGGCGCGGCGCTTCCGCGCGCTGGTGCTGGAAGACCGCAGGGAGACGATGCTGGTCGGCGTATCCGACCCGACCGACCTGTTCGCCTACGACGAGATCGCGCGCCTGCTTAAAAAAGGCGTCGAGCTGGCGGTGGTCAACGAGACCGAGGTCCTGGGCGCGATCGACCGCATCTACCGCCGCACCGGCGAGATCACGGGCCTGGCGCGCGAGGTCGAGGCCGACCTGGGCGACGCCTCGATCGACTTCGGCGCGCTGGCCGCCAATCCGGGACTGGAGGAAGCGCCGATCGTCAAGCTGCTGCAATCGGTGTTCGACGACGCGGCCCAGGTGCGCGCATCCGACATCCACATCGAGCCGCAGGAAGGCCGGCTGCAGATCCGCTTCCGTATCGACGGCGTGCTGCACCTGCAGACCGAGGCCGACCTCAAGGTGGCCACGCCGCTGGCGCTGCGCCTGAAACTGATGGCCGATCTCGACATCTCCGAGAAACGCCTGCCGCAGGACGGCCGCTTCGCGGTCAAGGTGCGCAACCAGCGCATCGACGTGCGTATCTCGACCATGCCAACCCAGTACGGCGAATCGGTTGTCATGCGTCTGCTGAACCAGGTCGCCGCCCACCTGCGGCTCGACGCGATCGGCATGCCGGCGCGGCTGGTCGAGCGTTTTCGCGCCATCGTCGCCCGGCCCAACGGCCTGGTGCTGGTGACCGGGCCGACCGGCAGCGGCAAGACCACGACGCTGTACAGCGCCTTGTCAGAACTGAACTCGGTCGAGAAAAAGCTCATCACGGTCGAGGATCCGGTGGAATACCGCCTGTCGGGCATCAACCAGGTGCAGGTCAACGACAAGATCGAGCTGTCGTTCGCGCGCGTGCTGCGCTCGGCGCTGCGGCAAGACCCGGACATCGTGCTGGTTGGCGAGATGCGCGACCAGGAAACCGCCGCCATCGGCCTGCGCGCCGCGATGACGGGCCACCTGGTGCTGTCGACGCTGCACACCAACGACGCCGCCTCGACCCCGCTGCGCCTGATGGACATGGGCGTGCCGCGCTATATGGTGAGCGGTTCGCTGCAGGCGGTGCTGGCGCAGCGCCTGGTGCGCGTGATCTGCGAGAGCTGCAGCGTCGACTACCAGCCGGCCGCCAACGAGGTCGACTGGCTGCGCGCCGAACTGGGCGAGCATGCCGCGACCACGCGCTTTTATCACGGCAAGGGCTGCTCGCACTGCAACGGCACCGGCTATCGCGGCCGCACCGGCGTCTATGAGTTGCTGGAGATGACGCGCGCCGTCACCGACGCGGTCAATCATCCGGATCCGGGGCATTTCCTCAAGGTCGCCCACACCGAGATGCGCGGCGAGACCCTGCGCCGCCACGCGGTGAGCCTGGCGGTGCAAGGGCGTTCGACCATCGCCGAGGCGATGCGGGTCAGTAACCAGATGGACGACTGATCTAGAAGCCCATGCCATATTTCGCCTACAAGGGCCGCAACGGACGCGGCGAGCAGGTAACGGGCGTGCTCGAAGGCGCCGACAGCGGGGCCGTGGCCGACCAGCTGTTCGGCAGCGGCGTGACGCCGACCGAGATCACCGTCACCCGCAAGCGCGCCACGACCGGTGGCCCGGGCTGGCGCGAGCGCCTGTTCGAGAAGAAGGTCACGTCGATGGACGTGCAGCTGTTCAGCCGCCAGATCCATACCCTGCTCAAGTCCGGCGTGCCGATCATGCGCGGCCTGGCCGGGCTGCAGGAGTCGGCGATCAGTCCGGCGTTCGGCCGCGTGATCAAGGACCTGCGCGAGTCGCTGGACGCGGGCAGGGAATTGTCCGCCGCCATGATGCGCCATCCGCGCTGCTTCTCGCCGTTCTACCTGTCGATGGTCAAGGTCGGCGAGATGACGGGACGCCTGGAAGAAGTCTTCCTGCGCCTGTTCGACCACCTGGAATTCGACCGCGACATGCGCGAGCGGGTCAAGACGGCGCTGCGCTATCCGAGCTTCGTGGTGATCGCGATGGTCATCGCCATGGTGGTGGTCAACATCTTCGTCATTCCGCAGTTCGCCTCGGTGTTCAAGTCGTTCGGGTCCGAATTGCCGCTGATGACGCGTGTGCTGCTGGCCACCTCGGGCTTCACGGTCAAGTGGTGGCCGGCCATCGCCGGCGCCGTGGCGCTGGCCTGGTTCGGATTCAGGGCCTGGACCCGCACCGCGCAGGGGCGCTTGGCGTGGGACCGCTACAAGCTGCGCCTGCCGATCGCAGGCAAGATCATCCACAAGGGCACGATGGCCCGCTTCGCGCGCAGCTTCGCGCTGTCGATGCGCAGCGGGGTGCCGATCGTGCATGCGCTGACCGTGGTGTCGCAGACGGCCGACAACGCCTATCTGAGTTCGCGCATCGAGCAGATGCGCGACGGCGTCGAGCGCGGCGACAGCATCCTGCGCACCTCGACGGCGGCGAACGTGTTTACGCCGATCGTGCTGCAGATGATCGCGGTGGGGGAAGAGACCGGGTCGATCGACGACCTCATGGATGAGATCGGCCAGATGTACGAGCGCGAGGTCGACTACGAGCTCAAGACGCTGTCGAGCCAGATCGAGCCGATCCTGATCACCTTCCTGGGGGCGATGGTGCTGGTCCTGGCGCTGGGGATCTTCATGCCGATGTGGGACCTGGGGCAGGCGGCGATCCATCCGAAATAGGCGCACGCGGTGCGCGCTGTTGCAAAAAGAACGCATCGGCTTGAGCAAACTTAAAATTCCATCAATGAAACATTGCCTTTAAGCGATCCTTTTGCTCTCAAGACATCAAAGTTGCAGTTTCTCACGGTAGAATTGAGCAGCAAGTACATGTTCAGCAGGACGGCCACTCGTCCCCACCACCGTAACGGAGAAAAAAGAATGAAAACCAGTTTCAACAAAAAGGCGCAGAGTGGTTTCACCCTGATCGAACTGATCGTGGTGATCGTCATCCTGGGCATCCTGGCCGCCACCGCGCTGCCGAAGTTTTCCGGCCTGAACGGCGATGCGCGCATCGCGAGCCTGAATGCGGTGAAGGGTTCGCTGGCGTCGACCTCGGCCATGCTGCATGGCCGTGCCCTGATCAACCCGAATCCGCAGAACGGCGTGTTCCAGGTCGAAGGCGGCATCAACGTTCCGATGGGAACCACCGGCTACGCGAATGCATCGACCGAGCTCGCTGCCGCCGCCGGATTGAGCACCGATGACTACACCGTCGCCGACGAAGACACGGTGCTGAAAATCACGCCGAAGAGCGTGCCTTCCGCGCTCGCGACGACCTGCCATGTCACTTATACGGAAGCCGCCAGCGCCAATGCCGCGCCGGTCATCGCCCTCGCCAGCAACCTGAAGTGCGAGTAAGTTTCGCCTGATGCACGACGGGCGCTGCGATTGCAGCGCCTTTTGTTTATGGACAGCCCGCGTGCTTGTGCTTTCTGACCACACTCGGCGGCCAACTTGCGCTGGATCAGCGATTTTTTACGATTCCGGCGCGTGCGTCTTGTCTATAATCAAGTCTTCAAAAGCCGACAATGTACGATCACCGACACAGCTTGCATGCGTTTGTTTAAGAAAGCGAAAAGAAGGGATGGCTGGCTGACCGTGGCGCTCCATCGCGATGGCATGGCGCTTGCAAGCGTCGAGCGTCATCCGGATGGCAAGCCGCTGGTGCATCTGGCCCAGTTCCTTCCGGGATCGACCGGAGCCGACGCGCTCGAGAAGGCCGGGCGCGACGTGCAGGCGCATCTGCGCCACTGCATCGCCTTGCTGTCCGGCGGCGAATACCAGATCCTCAACGTCGAAGCGCCGAACGTGCCGCGCGAGGAAATGAAGACGGCGATCCGCTGGCGCCTGAAGGACATCCTCGATTTTCCGGCGCTCGAGGCCACCATCGACGTGCTCGACATCCCGCTCGACGCCAACGCGCGCGCCCAGCAATCGATCTTCGCGGTCGCCGCCCGCAACACCGTGATCCAGCCGCGCCAGAAGCTGTTCCTCGACGCGAAAGTCGACCTGCACGCGATCGACATCCCCGAGATGGCCCAGCGTAACGTGTCGGCCATGCTGGAGCCGGAAGGGCGCGGCGTCGCCATGCTCTCGTTCGGCGACGACGGCGGCCTGCTGACCGTGTCGTATCGCGGCGAACTGTACCTGTCGCGCCGCTTCGACGTCACCCTGGCCCAGCTGCTCGAGCCGGACCACGAGCGCAAGCACCAGGCCTTCGACAAGATCACGCTGGAGCTGCAACGCTCGCTCGACCATTTCGAGCGCCAGTACTCCTTCATCAGCGTTGCCAAGCTGGTGCTGGGACCGTCGGCCGTGAGCGGCCTGGACGAATACCTGTCGAGCAATCTGTACACGCCGGTCGAGACGCTCGACCTGGCCACGCTATTCGACCTGTCGCGCACGCCCGCGCTGGCGGACCAGGCGCAGCAGCAGCGTTTCTTTCTCGCGATCGGCGCCGCGCTGCGCGAAGGCGGGGCCGCATGAAGCAACAGATCAACCTGTTCAATCCGGCCTTCCAGCCGCAGAAGCAGGTACTGTCGAGCGCCACCATCGCGCTGGCGGTCGGCGCCGTGCTCGCCGGCGTCGCCATCCTCGCCGTCATCGGCAAGATGGAAACGGCCGAACTGCGGCGCCAGGCCGACAGCGGCGCCGTCCAGCTCGAGAAACGCCAGGCGCGCCTGGCGTCGGCCAACCGCGAATTCGTCCCGCGCCAGAAGGATGCGACGCTGGAGGCGCAGATCGCCGAGGCCAACACGCAACTGGCCGCGATGCGCCACATCTCCGGTGCGCTGTCGCGCGGCGAACTGGGCGACACGGGCGGCTTCGCCGGCTATTTCAGGGCGCTGGCGCGCCAGAGCGCGCAAGGCCTGTGGCTGACCGGCGTGACGGTCGGCGCCGGCGGCGCGCAGATCGGGATCAAGGGCCGCACGGTCGATCCGGCCATGGTGCCGGGCTACCTGAACCGCCTGACCCATGAGCCGCTGATGCAAGGCAAGTCGTTCGCCAGCCTGCAGATCGGCGAAGCCGCGCCGCTGCAGGTGCCGGATGCGGACGGCAAGCCCGCCACGCGCCCGGCGCCCTACATCGAATTCAGCCTGCAATCGGTGCCTGAGGAGCAGGGCAAATGAAGGAGCGGATCCTGACCCTGCGCGCGCGCATCGACGCGCTGTCGCTGCGCGAACGCGCCCTGGTGTGCCTGGCGGCGTGCGCGCTGCTGGCCTTCCTCGGCCACGCGCTGGTGCTGGCGCCGATGGAAGCGGCCCAGGAGGCGCTGCGCGCCCAGATCGCCCAGCAGCGCAGCGGGATGGCGGCCATCGACGAGGCCATCACCGGCCGCGTGCAAGCCTTCCAGCACGACCCCGACGCGCAAGCGCGCACGCGCCTGAATGCGCTGCGCCAGGAGATGGGCCAGCTTGGCGACCAGCTGCTGGCCATCGAGCACGGCCTGGTGCCGCCCGAGCGCATGGGGCCGCTGATCGACGGCATCCTGCGCGCCAACGGGCGCCTGAAACTGGTGTCGATGCGCACCTTGCCGGTCGAGCCGCTGGCGGGACCGGGAACGCCGGCGCCGGCGCCCGCGCCGGCCGCCGCCCCCTTGCTGTACCGCCACGGCATCGAAGTCACGGTGCGCGGCAATTATCTCGACATGGTCGACTACATGAGCGCACTCGATGCGATGCCGACCCGGATGTTCTGGGGCCGCGCCCAGCTCGACGTGGAGGAGTATCCCGCCGCGCGCCTGACGCTCACCCTGCATACCCTGAGCCTGGACCGACAATGGATGAAGCTGTGAAGAACCTGTTCCTGACCGTGCTGGCCTGCCTGGCGCTGGCCCAACCCGCGAGCGCGCAGGCGCTGCTCGACCCGACCCGCCCGCCGCCGGGCATGGACCGGATCGCGCCGCAGGCCACCGCCGCCGACGATGCGCCGCGCCTGCAATCGGTGCTGATCGCGCGCCATGCGGGCGGCCGTCACGTGGCCGTGATCGACGGCGAGACGGTGCGCCTGGGCGAGACCTTCAAGGGCGCGCGCGTGGCGCGCGTCAGCGCCAACGAGGTCGTGCTGGTGCGCGGCAGCGAACGCCAGGTGCTGCGCATGGACGCGCCGCTGCCGGGCATGACGCCGGCCGCCAAATGACAAGGGATTCCACCATGACGAAGCTTTTCGCGACTCCCTGCGCGCTGGCCGCGGCGCTGTTGCTGGCCGCTTGCCAGAGCGCGCCGCCGAACGCCACCTACGACGCCATCGCCCAGGAGATGGCCAAGGCCAACAGCCAGCCGGCGCCGCGCCCGGCGGTCGACGATGCGGTGGCCAATGCGCTGCTGCCGCCGGCCGCGACCCTGGCCAGCCAGCTGCCGAAAGCGCGGCCGGCGCTCGAGGAGCGCTTCAATGTCGCCTTCAACAACGTGCCGGCGCAGCAGTTCTTCCGCTCGATCGTGGCCGGCACCCGCTACAACATGCTGGTGCACCCGGACGTGAGCGGCAATATCAGCGCCAACCTGAAGGACGTGACCCTGGTCGAGACGCTGGAAGCGGTGCGCGACATGTACGGCTACGACTACAGGATCGATGGCGCGCGCATCAGCATCCGTCCGCTGACCATGCAGACCCGGATGTTCCAGGTGAACTACCTGACCGCCAGCCGGCGCGGGATGTCGAACACGCGCGTGTCCTCGACCTCGGTGGCGGACGCCGGCAATAACAGTAACAACGGCGGCAACAACAGCGGCGGGATGGGGCAGGGCTTCGGCAACCAGGACGGGCAGAACGGCCAGAACGGCCAGAACGGCCAGAACGGCAACAACCTGAACGGCCAGCGCCAGCTCAACAGCACCGACGTCCAGACCCGCTCCGACAACGACTTCTGGAAAGACCTGAAGGAATCGATCGTCGCCATCGTCGGCACGCTCGAAGGCGGACGCAGCGTGGTGGTCAGCCCGCAGTCCGGCGTGCTGGTGATCCGCGCCATGCCGGACGAATTGCGCAACGTCGATGCCTACCTGAAGGCGACCCAGCTGTCGGTGGACCGCCAGGTGATCCTGGAAGCGAAGATCCTCGAGGTGGAACTGTCCGACAGCTACCAGAGCGGCATCAACTGGGCCTCGTTCGCTTCGTTCCGCGGCGGCACCGCCAACCGCGTCTCGGGCGGCATGATCGCGCCCGGCGCGAACCTGGCGCCGCTGCCCTACGGCGGCGGCCAGCCGGCCGTGATCAACAACGGCTCGGGCCTGTCGGCCAGCACCGGCTTCTCGCTGTCGAACGCGGCCAGCGCGGCCGGTTCGCTGTTCGGCTTCGCCTTCCAGACCAATAACTTCGCGGCCCTGATCACCTTCCTGGAGTCGCAGGGCAGCGTGCACGTGCTGTCCAGCCCCCGCATCGCGGCGATCAACAACCAGAAGGCCGTGCTCAAGATCGGCACCGACGAATTTTTCGTCACCGGCATTACCAACAACATCAACACCACCAACAGCAGCACCATCGTCAGCCCGAGCGTGACGGTGCAGCCGTTCTTCTCGGGCGTGGTGCTGGACGTGACGCCGCAGATCGACGATAAAGGGAATATTCTGCTGCACGTGCACCCGTCGGTGAGCCAGGTCACGACCGTCAACAAGGACGTCGACCTCGGTTCTGGCGGCACCCTGCGCCTGCCGCTGGCGGCGTCGAGCACCTCGGAGCTCGACAGCATCGTGCGCGGCCGCGACGGCCAGGTGGTCGCGATCGGCGGCCTGATGCGCCAGGCCTCGAGCGGCGACACCGACCAGCTGCCGGGCGCCGACAAGATCCCGCTGCTGGGCAATCTGTTCCGCAACAAGAACCGCACGAGCCAGAAGCGCGAGCTGGTGGTGCTGATCAAGCCGACCATCGTCGAAGGGGCGAGCGACTGGAGCCAGGACATGCTCGACGCCGGCCGCCGCATCGAACAGCTCGATCCGCGCAGCCGCGGCCGTACTTTGGACGCGGACTGATGTACGCGGCGCACTTCGGCCTGCGCGAGCTGCCGTTCGGGATCACGCCCGACACCAGCTTCTTCTTCGGCAGCCCGCGTTCGCAGGAAGCGCTGAACACGCTGCTGGTGGCGACCCGCGGCGGCGAAGGCTTCATCAAGATCACCGGCGAAGTCGGCACCGGCAAGACGCTGTTGTGCCGCAAGTTCATGGCCACGCTGGGCGAGGGCTTCGTCACCGCCTACATCCCGAATCCCTACCTGGAGCCGCGCACCCTGATGCTGGCGCTGGCCGACGAGCTGGAAATCCCGCTCGAGCGCGACGTCGACCAGCACCAGCTGCTCAAGGCGATCAACCTGCGCCTGCTCGAGCTGGCCGGGCAGGACTTGCGTGTGGTGCTGTGCCTCGACGAGGCGCAGGCGATTCCGGTCGAAAGCCTGGAGGCCCTGCGCCTGTTGACCAATCTCGAGACCGAGAAGAGAAAGCTCCTGCAGATCGTCCTGTTCGGCCAGCCGGAACTGAACCGCAAGCTCGAACTCGCGTCGATTCGCCAGCTGGCCCAGCGCATCACCTTTCATTACCACCTCGGTCCGCTGAGCCGCGACGACCTCGATTTCTATGTGGCGCACCGCCTGCGCGTGGCCGGTTTTACCGGCGCGCGCCTGTTCTCGGGCGCCGCGATCCGTGGCTTGTATAAAGCCAGCGGTGGCGTGCCGCGCCTGGTCAACATCATGGCGCACAAGGCGCTGATGCTCAGCTACGGCCAGGGCAAGCAGCAGGTGATCAAAAGCCACGTGGCGATCGCCGCGCGCGACACGGTGGGCGTGACGCGCACGATCTGGACCTGGTTGCTAGCGGGCGCCGTCGTCGCCGGGGCGGCGGCCGGCTTGGCCTGGGCGTTGGCGCTATGAGCCTGATCAACAAGATGCTGCAAGACCTCGATGCGCGCGCCGGCCAGCCCGGCGCCGCGCCGCTGCCGGCCGACGTGCGCCTGGCGCCGGCGCCCGAGCCGAGGGCGAGGTGGATGCGTGGCGCGCTGGCGGGCGGGGCGGTGATCGCCGCCGCCGCTGCCGGCGTGATCGGCTGGCAGGACATGGGCGAGCCGCAGGCGCCGGTGGCTGCGGCTGCGCCGGCGCAGCCTGCGGCGCTCGCGCTGCCGGTGGCGGCGCCGGTGCCAGTGGTGGACGTTGCGCCGCCACCACCGCCGCCTGCGCCGCAGTCCGTGCCGGAGCCCGAGCCGGAACCGGCGCAGGCTCCGCCAGCACCGCCCAGGGACACCGCGCGTGCGTCGGCCAGGGCCGCGCCCGCGCCCGCGCCACGCAAGCCGGCGGCGCCCGCCGTCGTGGGCGGCCGCAGCGAGACGGCGGCGCAGCGCACCGAGAACACCTACCGGCGCGCGTTGCTGGCGCTGGAAGACGGCCGCGTCACCGAGGCGATCGCGACCCTGCAGGCCGCCCTGAAGCTCGATCCGCGCCATGAGGCGTCGCGGCAAACGCTGGTGGGCCTCCTGATCGAGGCCAGGCGGCCGGACGAGGCGATGCGCCAGCTGCAGGCGGCGCTGGCCCTCGATGCGCGCCAGCCTTCGCTGGCGATGTTGCTGGCGCGCCTGCAGCTGGAGCGGGGCGGCCCTGCGCTCGACACCTTGACGCGCACCCTGCCGCATGCGGCAGGCAATGGCGAGTACCACGCCTTCCTGGCCGGCGTGCTGCAGCGCGAAGGCCGTCATCGCGAAGCGGCCGGGCATTACCAGGCCGCGCTGCGCACCGCGCCGGGCAATGGCGTGTGGTGGATGGGCCTGGGCATCTCGCTGCAGGCCGAGAAGCGCGATCCGGAAGCGGTGGCGGCGTTCTGGCAGGCGCTGGGCAGCGGGACGCTGTCGCCCGAACTGACGGCCTTCGTCGAGCGCCGCCTGGGACAGCTCGAGCGCTAGCGGCCGGCCATTCATGTTGTTGTGATAGCATCGCCGGGTTCGTTTCATCCCTGGCATTTATTTGCAAACTCACGTGGCCACATCGACGCAGTTCGTCCCTCCAGCGGCGCCATGGCGCATGCGCATGGCGTTAGCGCTGTCCGTGCTGCTTCATGTGCTGTTATTGGGCATTCCCATGGAAGGGGAAGTCTTCGGGCTGTCCGGCCTGCGCTTCCCGTGGGAAGAGCGGCGGCTGGCGGCGCGCGATCTGCAGATCGTGCTGGCGCCCGCGGCGCCCGCTGCCGCGCCAGCGCCGATCCCGGCGCCTCCGACACCATCCGCCCCTGTTCCACGCAAGCCGGCGGCGGCTGCGCTGCCAGCAAGCGCGCCGGTCCCGCCGCCGGCAGCCGAGCCCCCCGCCCCAGCGCCATCCCGCAGCGACGCCATTGCAAGGGTGGCAGCCGATCCCGAACCCGAACCCGAACCCGAACCCGAACCCGAACCCGATCGCGACGCCGCGGAGCAGGCGCGCGAGGTCGAGCTGATCGCGCTCGCGCGTGAGCAGGCCGAACGCGAGGCGAGCGCGCGCGTGGAGGCCGAACGGATCGCAGCGCGTCGGCGGGAAGAGGCGCGTCTCGAAGCCGAGCGTCTCGAAGCCTTGCAGCAGGCGCAGAAGGCGGAACAGGAGGCGGCGGCGCAGCGCGAGGCCGCGCGCCAGGAAGCAATCCAGCAAGAGCAGGCGCGGCAGGAACAAGCTAGGCAGGAACAAGCGAGGCAGGAACAAGCGAGGCTTGACCAAGCGCAGCGCGAACAGGAACGTGCAAGCGAGGCCCAGGCCCAGGCCAGCCAGGCGGCGGCGCAACAGGGGCCGGGCGATCGGGGCCCTCCCGCGCAACTGGCGCCACGCGCCGAACGGCTGCGCGCGATCGCCGAACAGCTCTCACGCGAAGCCGCCGGGCGCGACCGTGCGGGCAGTGCGCCGGGTGTGCCGCCACCCACGGTCAGCGGCCTGCGCCGTGGCTGGCTGTTCGGACGCGCCGACCCCAACCAGGACCTGGTCCTGTATGCGCAAGCCATGGGCCGCAAGATCGAATTGAACCGGACGCTGGACATGGTGCGCGAAGCGGTGAAGCAGCCGCATACGCAGCCGGTCGTGACGGTGGCGGTACGCGCCGACGGTTCGGTGGAGAAGGTCACGTTCGAGACGTCGAGCGGGGTGCCGGCGATCGACGACGGCATCCGCAGGATCATCGCGAGCCAGGCGCCATACGGTCCGTTCCCGCCGGCGCTGGCGCGGCAGTACGACGTGGTCGAGATCCGGCGCACCTGGCTGTTCGACGTCGCCGTACGCTTGCAATAAATGTCATAAAGTTGCTTGACAAGAACTCGCCGTGATCCTAAAGTGATATCACTTTGATGTTATTTACACGAGGAGACAAGCATGCACGCAGCACATACGCGCCGTGAATCGGCGTTTTCGTCGGCAAATGGCTATCTGGCGGCCTGCGCCGGGATCGTCCTGCTGCTGTTGTCCGCCTATCTCTTCAAGAGGATGGCCGAGTCGTCGGACGGCTTGTGGTTCCTGCTCGCCAGCGTGGTGGTCGGCATCGGGGGCCTGTTGCTCCTGAGCGGCCTCTACATGCTGCAGCCGAACGAGAGCGCGATCCTGACCCTGTTCGGCAAGTACATCGGCACCGACCGCAGCGAAGGGTTGCGCTGGGCCTTCCCGTTCTACGTCAAGCGCCGCCTGTCGCTGCGCGCCCGCAACTTCAATGCGCCGACGCTCAAGGTCAACGACAAGCGCGGCAACCCGGTCGAGATCAGCGCGGCGGTGGTCTGGCGCGTGCGCGACACCGCCCAGGCCGTGTTCGAGGTGGACGACTTCGAGCGCTATGTGTCGATCCAGGCCGAAGCAGCGCTGCGCCACCTGGCGTCGCAGTATGCCTACGACGAAGGCGAAGACCTGGCCCCGGGCGAGACCACCTTGCGCGCCGGCATGGACGTGGTGGCCGATACGCTCAAGGGCGAGCTGCAGGCGCGCTTCGAGGCGGCCGGCGTCGAGGTGCTCGACGCCAAGCTGACGCACCTGGCCTATGCCGCCGAGATCGCGCAGGTCATGCTGCGCCGCCAGCAGGCCGAAGCCATCATCAGCGCCCGCGCTAAAATCGTGCATGGCGCCGTGAGCATGGTGGAGACGGCCCTGAAAGGCCTGTCCGAGCGCGGCATCGTCGAGCTCGACGACGAGCGCAAGGCGGCGATGGTCAGCAATCTGCTCGTCGTGCTGTGCTCGGACAAGGAAACCCAGCCGATCGTGAATACCGGCACCCTGTACAACTAGCAGCGAAACGGCATGGCAAGTCCCGGCAAAAAAGCGTTCCCCCTGCGGATCGATCCAGCCCTGTGGGAGGAACTGCAGCGTCTCGCGGCGCGCGACCTGCGCAGCGTGAACGCGCAGATCGAGTTCCTGCTGCGCGAGAGCCTGGCCCGCCGCGGCGTGAAAGTCGGGGAAGCAAAGACCAGAAGTGGTGAAGATGAAACGTAGTTCGAGCGGTGGCCTGGTCTATTCCACCGAGAGCGGGCGCATGTGCCCCGACTGCCGGCAGCCGGTCGCCGCCTGCGCCTGCTCGGCCGCGGCGCGTGTGGTCGGGGACGGCGTGGTGCGCGTCTCGCGCCAGTCGAAAGGGCGGGGCGGCAAGACGGTCACGCTGGTCAAGGGCGTGGCGCTCGATCCGGTTGCGCTGGCGCTGCTGGGCAAGCAGCTGCGCACGGCCTGCGGTTCGGGCGGCACCGTCAAGGATGGCGTGATCGAAGTCCAGGGCGACCATTGCGAGCTGGTGATGGATACGTTGACCAGGCTGGGTCACGCGCCGAAACGGGCCGGGGGCTGAGCTGCGGCGGCGGCCCGCCCGCCGGGCAAGAGCGGTCAAGAGGGCAGCCATGTGCTAAAGTGACATGATTGCTGGTTGCGGACGCGACCGGCACGCCTTGATCCGCGCATGGCGGACGAGGCGGCGCGTATTCCCCCGGTCAAAGCGACCCAAATAATAAACCCCGGGTGTCCCATGAATCTGTTCGAACATTTGGCTGTCCTGGCGCTGCTGGTGCTGGCGGCCGGCTTCCTGTCGTTGACCGAGATCGCGCTCGCCGGCGCACGCAAGATCAAGCTGAAACTGCTGGCCGAGGCCGGCGACGAGCGGGCCCAGAAGGTGATGTCGCTGCAGGCCCAGTCGGCCGACTTTTTCGCCGCGTCGCAACTTGGCCTGAACGCCATCGCCATCCTCGGCGGCATCCTGGGCGAGGGCGCCCTGCGGCCGTTCTTCCTCGACTGGCTGTCGCTGTTCTACAGCGGCCCGGGCCGCGACAACGTGGCCTTCGCGCTCTCTTTCGTGTTCGTCACGACCCTGTTCGTGCTGTTCTCGGACCTGATGCCCAAGCGCCTGGCGATGATCGCCCCCGAGGCCACGGCGATGGCCGTGATCCGCCCGGTGCTGTTCGTGATCCGCCTGTTCCGGCCATTTTCCTGGGCGCTGAACAAGATCGCCAATATGCTGTTCCGCCTGTTCGGGGTCGACATGACGCGCGAAGACCGCATCACCTTCGACGAGATCTCGGCCGTCGTCGAAGCCGGCGCCCAGGCCGGTGTGTTGCAGAAGCAGGAGCAGCACTTCATCGAGAACGTGTTCGAGCTCGAATCGCGCACGGTCACCTCGACCATGACGACGCGCGAGAACGTCGTGTTCTTCGACCTGACCGAGCCCGAGGAAAGCATCCGCCAGAAGATCGCCAATCACTCGCTGTCGAAGTTCCCGGTGTGCGACGGCGTGATCGACCGCGTGGTCGGCTATGTCGACACGCGCGACATCCTGGTGCGCCTGCTGAGCAAGCAGACCAGGTTCCAGCTGAGCGAACTGACCATCCGCACGGCCCTGATCATCCCGGACACGCTGACCCTGTCCGAGATGCTCGACCGCTTCAGGTCGAGCAAGGAAACCTTCGCCATCGTCATCAACGAATACGCCTTCGTGGTCGGCGTGATCACGCTGAGCGACATCATGGTCACCGTCATGGGCCGCTGGGGCAGCCCGCTCGAAGCCGACCAGCAGACCTTGCAGCGCGACGACGGCTCGTGGCTGATCGACGGCAGCACGCCGGTGGCCGACATGAAGCGGGTGCTCGACCTGCAGTCGCTGCCCGAGGAAGAACGCTACGAAACGGCGGCCGGCTTCATGATGTACATGCTGCGCAAGGTGCCCAAGCCGACCGACAGCGTCGAGCATGAGGGCATGCGCTTCGAGGTGGTCGACGTCGACCACTACCGGATCGACCAGTTGCTGGTGAAGCGCCTGGAACGCGCCGACACGTCGCCCCTGTCGGTGGGTTCGCTGACCGACTAGGCAGGGGCGCCGGCGTCACGGCTGAGCCGTGCGTCAATATATCGCGCGCTTTGGTAGCCTGAGCTGGTCCGGCTCGCACGTGGATGCGGGCCGCCACCAACCACAGGAGCCCTTACATGTCTATCCGCAACCTGCTTTCTTCGATCCTGATCGGCGCCGTCGCCAGCGCGCGCTCGATGACGCCCATGGCCACCATCGCCACCGCGCGCCTGGCCGGCCGCGGCACCTCGGGCGACCTGTTCCTGCTGGACCGCCCGACCTTCAAGTATGGCGCGCTGGCGATGGGCGTCGGCGAGCTGCTCGGCGACAAGATGAAGAGCGCGCCCGACCGCACCGTCTTTCTCGGCCTGCTGGCGCGCGTGATGAGCGCGGGGATCGCCGGCGCGGCCTTGGCGCCGAAAGGCAGGGAAAAGGCGGGCGCCGCGGCCGCGGTGGCCACCGCCGTGCCGTTGGCCTACCTGACCCTGGCCGGGCGCAAGCAGGCGATGGCGCGCATCGGCCAGACCAGGAGCGGCTTGATCGAGGACGCGCTGGTCGTGGCCGCCGGCGCCGCGATCGTGGCGATGGCCACCAAGCCGCAGCGCGGCTACTGAGTCCTACAGGCGGCCGAGGCGCTCCAGCGCCAGTTGCAGCGTCGCGTCCTTCTTCGCGAAGCAGAAACGCACCACCCGCGATTCCTTCGGCTGGCCGTAGAAGGCCGACACCGGAATCGCCGCCACCTTGATCTCGGTGGTCAGCCAGCGCGCGAAATCCGCCTCGGACAGGTCGGACACGGCGTCATAGCGCACGCACTGGAAATACGTCCCATCCGACGGCAGCAGGGTAAAGCGCGAGCCGGCCAGGCCGGCGCGGAACAGGTCGCGCTTGGCCTGGTAGAAGGCGGGCAGGTCGCGCCACGGCGCCGGGTCTTGCAGGTAGGCCGCGATCGCGTGCTGCATCGGCGCCGTGACGCAGAATACGTTGTACTGGTGGACCTTGCGGAACTCGGTCATCAATGCCGCTGGCGCCGCCACATGGCCGATCTTCCAGCCGGTGACGTGGAAGGCCTTGCCGAAGCTCGACACCACGAAGGCGCGTTCGGCCAGCCTTGGGTCACGCGATACCGACGCATGCGGCTCGCCGTCGTACACCATGTGCTCGTAGACCTCGTCGGACAGCACCAGGATGGAAGTGCCGTCGACGATCGCCGCCAACGCATCGAGGTCGGCCTGGCGCAGGATGGTCCCGGTCGGGTTGTGCGGCGTGTTCACCACGATCATGCGCGTGCGCGGCGTGACCGCGGCGGCTACCTCATCCCACGGCACGCTGAATCCGGCCTCGTCGAAGCGCATCGCCACCGGCGCCACCACGCCGCCGGCCAGTGCGATTGCCGGCGCATAGCAGTCGTAGGCCGGCTCGATGACGATCACCTCGTCGCCCGGATGCACGACCGCGAGGATCGCCGTGTGGATGGCCTGGCTGGCGCCGACCGTGACGGTGATCTCGGTGTTGGCGTCGTAGCGGTGGCCGTAGGTCGCCTCGATCTTGGCGGCGATCGCCTGGCGCAGCACCGGCATGCCGGTCATGGGCGCGTACTGGTTATGGCCGGCGCGCATCGCCTCGGCCACCAGTTCGACCAGCTTCGGGTCGCAGGCGAAGTCGGGGAAGCCCTGGCCGAGGTTGACGGCGTCATGCTCGAGCGCCAGTTGCGACATCTGGGTGAACACGGTGGTGCCCACTTGGGGCAGGCGGGAGACCAGGGGAGGGAGGCTCATGGGCGTAGGCGGGTGGTGATGATGATGTTGGATAGCTTATTCTAGCTTGCCTTCGGCTCTGGCCTTGAGCCAGGCCTCGGGCAGCATGATGCGAAACAGGCCGGCCTGCGCCGTCTTGCGGCCCAGCTTGAGCAAGGCCTTGTCCTTGCTGATCAGGACCGCAGCGCCGGCGTCGCGCGCCAGTTCCATGAATTTCTGGTCGTCGCGGTCGGTGCACACCGGCAGGCGGATCGGCTTCGCTTCCGGCGCGACCAGGCGCAGCAGGGCGTCGAAGCGGGCCGCGGCCCGTTCGCGGCCGGCCTCGTCCAGCGGCAGATGCGGGTAGCGCAGCACGGCGAGGTATTCATCGCGGCATTCGGCGCGCGTGATCGCGTCGACCTGCTTCGTCTCGATGGCCGCCAGCAGCTCGGCCCAGCGCGGATCGTGGAACACGAACAGGTCGAGCAAGACGTTGGTGTCGATGACGATGGATTCTGCTGGAGCGGTTATCATGTAGCTTGTTTATTTGCGGAAAATTTTTGTTCGTTCATGCTGATTGTCCTGTCCCCCGCCAAGTCGCTCGATCTCGAATCGCCCCTGACCACCAAGCAACATACCACTCCCGACTTCATCCCGCAGGCCGCGGAACTGATCGAGGTGCTGCGCGATTATTCGCCGGCCCGGATCAGCGAGCTGATGGACCTGTCGGATGCCCTCTCGGTGCTGAACGTCGGCCGCTACGCCCACTGGCAGCCCGACCATGCCGAGGCGCGCCCGGCCATCATGTCGTTCAACGGCGACGTGTACACCGGCTTCGACGCCCCGAGCCTGGACGCGCAAGGGCTCAAGTACGTGCAGCGCCATGTGCGCATCCTGTCGGGCCTGTACGGCCTGCTGCGGCCGCTGGACCAGATGCATCCTTACCGCCTCGAGATGGGCACCAAGCTGGCCAACGCGCGTGGCAAGGATCTGTATGCGTTCTGGGGCGAGACCATCACCCGGGCGCTGAACCGCCAGCTGGCCGAGACCCGGTCCACGGCGCTGGTCAACCTGGCCTCGACCGAGTACTTCAAGTCGGTCAAGCCGAAGCTGCTCGATGCGCCGGTGATCGAGCCGGTGTTCCAGGACTGGAAGAACGGCCAGTACAAGATCATTTCGTTCTTCGCCAAGCGCGCCCGCGGCATGATGGCGCGCTATGCGGCCGATCGCGGCATCACCGATCCGGAGCAGCTCAAGGAATTCGACGTCGACGGCTATGCCTATGAGCCGGGCGCTTCGAAGGAGCGCGCGTGGGTGTTCCGCCGCCGGATCGACGCCTGAGCGAGGCCCGGGCCGAAAGGACCGCCGGCGCTGGACGGCGCCGGCGCTGTGATCTTATTCGACCGCGTCCTTCGGCGATGGCTTCGGCCCGCTCTTGGCCCAGAACTTCCACCATGGCGCCTCGCCGCGCGCGTTCGGATTGATGAAGTAGCTGTTCGGATAGTTGAGCAGGAACACGCGCTGGGTATCGTCGCGCAGCAGCGGCATGCCGAGCTTGTCGTAGCTGCGCATCATGATGAACAGCGCTTCTTCGCGCGCCGGCGCGTCGCTGTAGTTGGTCACCGCATCCTGGGCGCGGTTGAGCGCCGCCAGGTAGGCGCCGCGGCGATAGTAGTAATTGGCGACGTGCACTTCGTACTGCGCCATCGCGTTGATCAGGTAGCTCATGCGCTCGATCGAGTCTTGCGCATATTTGCTGTTCGGGAACTTGTCGACCAGGGCCTTGAAGGCGGCGAAGGCTTCGCGCGTCGCGCGCGGATCGCGTTCGGTCGGGTCTTGTTCGTAGACGAAGCTGAAGAAGCCGAGCTGGTCGTTGAAGTTGACCAGGCCGCGCAGGTAATACATATAGTCGACCTGGGCATGGTTCGGGTGCAGCTTGATGAAACGCTCGACCGCGGCCAGCGCCTCGGCCTGGTCGCCCGCTTTGTAGTGGGCGTAGGCGATCTCCATCTGCGCCTGCGTTGCATAGACGCCAAACGGGAAGTTGGTTTCGAGCCGCTGGAACAGCGGAATTGCGGCTTCGTAGTGCCCGCCGGCCATCTCATCGCGCGCCTCAGCGTATAATTTCTCCGCCGACCAGTTTTTGGATTCGTCGGCAGGCTTCGGCAGAACACTGCATGCCGAGAGGCCGACGAGGGCGCAAGTTGCGACCAACACAGACAATTTTTTTTGCATAGCTTTTTGCAGAGAAGTTTTACCTAGATTCAACGAACGGCTGATTATAGCCGATGGGACTGACGTGATATTAACTCCTGCGCCGGATTCGGCGGATTTACCTATTGACCCTGACTTTGACGATGAACTGGAGGCCGGGTTCGCCCCCGCGCCCGGCATCGACCTGTCGCCGATCACGCTGGCGCTGCAAGAGGAACACTGCGGCCAGCGCCTCGACAAGGTGGTGGCCGGCCTCGTGCCCCAGTTCTCGCGCAGCCGCCTGCAGCAATGGTTCGAAAGCGGCCACATCACGGTTGACGGCAAGCCGGCGCGCGGCAAGGACACGGCCTATGGCGACGAGACGATCGTCGTCGAACCGCAGGCCGCGCCCGAGGACACGGCGTTCGCGCCGGAGCCGATGGACCTGAACATCGTCCACGAGGACGACGACATCATCGTCATCAACAAGCCGGCCGGCCTGGTCGTGCATCCCGGCTCGGGCAACTGGAGCGGCACCTTGCTCAACGGCCTGCTGCATCACTGCCCGCAACTGGTGGGCGTGCCGCGCGCCGGCATCGTGCACCGCCTGGACAAGGATACCAGCGGCTTGATGGTGGTCGGCAAGACCCTGGCCGCCCAGACCGACCTGGTGCGCCAGCTGCAGGCGCGCACCGTCAAGCGCGAATACTTCGCGCTGGTCTGGGGCACGCCGCGCGCCTCGGGCACCATCGACAGCCCGATGGGGCGCGACGCCAAGGACCGCGTCAAGATGGCGGTCTCGAACAGCCCGTTCGCCAAGCCGGCGATCACCCATTACGAGCGCGTCGTCACCGGCGAGCTCGATCGTCGTCCGGTGTCGCTGGTGCGCTGCCGCCTCGAGACCGGCCGCACCCACCAGATCCGCGTCCATATGCAGTCGCTGGGCTTCGCGCTGGTGGGCGACGCCGTCTATGGCAAGCGCCACCTGACGCCGGTCTTCCACCGCCAGGCGCTGCAGGCGCGCCGCCTCGGCCTGGTGCATCCGGGCACCGGCGAGCAATGCGAATGGACGGTGCCGCTGGCCGACGACTTCGCCGCGCTGATCGCCCAGGCGGGCATCGAGGAGCCGCAGGACGGCGACGTCAAGAACGAGATCGACGACGAGGATGACGACGACGGCGTCGTCACCTACCGCGTATGACGCATCGAGCGCTTGGCGCCGCCGACCTGGTATGGCCGGACTGGCCCGACCTGCCGGCCTCGATCGGGGCGCTGGCCACCAGTCGCGATGGCGGCATCAGCGCCGCGCCGTATGACGACGGCAAGGGCGGCGGTGGCCTGAACCTGGGCCTGCACGTGAACGACGACCCGGACGCCGTGCGCGCCAACCGCGAGCGCCTGCAAGCCTGGCTGCCTGGTCGTCCGGCCTGGATCGCCCAGGTGCATGGCGCCGACGTGGTCGATGCCGTGAAGGTGGGGCCGGAGCGGCCGGTGTGTACCGGCGACGCCAGCACGGCGACGGCGCCGGGCATCGTGTGCGCGATCCTGACCGCCGACTGCCTGCCGGTGCTGTTCGCCGACCTCGATGGCAAGGTGGTGGGCGCGGCCCACGCCGGCTGGCGCGGCCTGGCCGGCGGCGTGCTGGGCGCGACCGTGAGCGCCATGCGCGCGGCCGGCGCCGGCGAAATCACCGCCTGGATGGGTCCGGCCATCGGTCCCGACGCCTTCGAGGTGGGGCAGGACGTGGTGGACGCCTTCGTGGCGGCGATCCCGGGGGAGGCCACGCGCGCCTGCTTCCGTGACTATCCTGACCGTCCGGGTAAATACCTGGCCGATATGTTCACCCTGGCGCGCCTGATGCTGGCGCGCGACGGCGTCGAACGCGTCCATGGCGGCGGCTTGTGCACCGCCAGCGCGCCCGAGCGCTTCTATTCCTACCGCCGCGACGGCGTCACCGGCCGTCAGGCCAGTTTGATCTGGATCAAGTGACAGATCGGCATCCTGGCCGATACTGCTCAGTCGCCGTCACCATCCGCATCCGATGGGGCGGCGGCATCCCCGGTTCCACCGTTCTCCCCCGGTTTGCGCGGGCCCTGCGCCGCCGTTCGGCTACGCTGCCGACGCCGCTTTGCGCCAGTGAGATAAAAAAGAATGGATAATGGCACTGCGCAATAAAAAACGAAGGTCATGATCCCGCCGACCACCGTCGGTTCGGTCGCCGCCATGAGCACGACAACATATATCCAGGCGATGGCGACGATCCACATGATGTTCTGTTTTTTTGGTTGAAGAGACGAGATTCTAACAACGGATGCCCACATGAACATGCCTGACCCGCAAGCTGTCGCCGCAACCTGGCTGTCCCAATTCACCGATCCCAAGGCCTGGGAGGGCTGGATGAAGATGGCGCCCATGACGCCGCCGCCGGCCTCGGCCAATCCGCTAACCGGTTTCCTGAAAGACGTCGGCGCCGGCATCGACCCGCTCAAGCTCGAATCGATCCGCGACGACTATCTCAAAAAGGGCGCCCAGCTGTGGCAAGATTTTGTGTCGGGCAAGACGCCCGAGCTGCATGACAGGCGCTTCTCGGCTTCCGAATGGACGGCGCATCCGCTGTCGGCATTCTCGGCCGCCTCCTATCTGCTCAATTCCGAGTTCATGCTGGCGCTGGCCGACGCGGTCGAGGCCGGCCCACGCGAGCGCCAGAAGATCCGGTTCGCGGTCCAGCAAATGGTCGACGCCATGTCGCCCGCCAATTTCTTCGCGACGAATCCGGAAGCGCAGAAGAAGATGATCGACACCAAGGGCGAGAGCCTGACCAAGGGCATGGCGAATATGCTGGCCGACCTGCAGAAGGGCCGCATCTCGCAATCGGACGAATCCGCCTTCGAGGTCGGCCGCAACGTCGGCAACACGCCAGGCCAGGTGGTGTTCGAGAACGAGCTGTTCCAGCTGATCCAGTACACCCCTGGCACGCCGACCGTGCGCAGCGTGCCGCTGCTGATGATCCCGCCGTGCATCAACAAGTTCTACATCCTCGACCTGCAGCCCGAGAATTCGCTGGTGCGCTACGCGGTGGAGCAGGGCAATACCGTGTTCATGGTGTCCTGGCGTAATCCGGACCGCAGCCAGGCGAACCTGCGCTGGGACGATTACGTCGAAACCGGCGCGATCCGCGCGCTGGACGTGGTGGGCGACATCACCGGGCAAGAAAAGGCCCATGTGTTCGGCTTCTGCGTCGGCGGCACGATCGCCGCCACCGCGCTGGCGGTGCTGGCCGCGCGCGGCCGCCAGCCGGCCGCCAGCCTGACGCTGCTCACGACCTTGCTCGATTTTTCCGATACCGGCGTGCTCGAAGTGTTCGTCGACGAGGCCCAGGTGGCGCTGCGCGAACAGACCCTGGGCGGCGGCGGCCTGATGCCGGGACGCGACCTGGCGACAACGTTCTCGGCCCTGCGTCCAAACGACCTGGTATGGAACTATGTGCAGCAAAACTATTTGAAGGGCAAGGAACCGCTGGCCTTCGACCTGCTGTACTGGAATGCCGACAGCACCAACCTGCCGGGGCCGATGTTCTGCTGGTACCTGCGCAACACCTACCTGGAAAACAAGCTCAAGAATCCGGGCGCATTGACGGTGTGCGGCGTGCCGGTCGACCTCGGCAAGATCGATGCGCCGGTGTTCATGTACGGCTCGAAGGAAGACCATATCGTGCCATGGCAGGCGGCGTATGCCTCGATGGGGCTGCTCAATCCGAAGAAGCCGAAGGCGAACCGTTTCGTGCTGGGCGCGTCGGGCCATATCGCCGGCGTCATCAATCCGGCGGCGAAGAACAAGCGCAGCTACTGGGTCAACGACGAGGTTGGCAAAGCGGGCGGAAAAGCCGGCGGAAAGTCGCGACCCAGGGACGATGCCGCCTGGTTCGACGGCGCGGTCGAGCACAAGGGGAGCTGGTGGCCGGAGTGGGCAAAATTCCTGGCGCAACACGGCGGCGCCGAGGTGCCGGCGCCAGAGACGCCCGGCAATGCGCAATACACGGCGCTGGAACCGGCGCCCGGCCGCTACGTCAAGGCGCGTGCCGATTGACGGCGGGAGTGGTTTGTTGACAGAAAAGCTAATACAGTGAATAAACTGGTAATTGCTGCACCTGCGTCAATTGCATGGTATGGTGTCTGCTGTCCGTTTACTGCCGACCTGGCAGCGGGGGGGGCAGGAGACGAACCGGCCATGCCGGCGCACACAATTCTAAGTACGAGGCTCACGAAGCCGCGGCGCAACCTATGGAACGAGAGATGAGCAGTGTGAAGAAAAGTACGGAACGCCTGATCAAGAAATACCCGAACCGTCGCCTGTACGACACGCAGACCAGTTCATACATTACGCTGTCCGACGTCAAACAGCTCGTGCTCGACGCCGACGAGTTCACCGTGGTCGATGCCAAGAGCAATGAAGACCTGACCCGTAGCATCCTGCTGCAGATCATCCTCGAAGAGGAAGCCAACGGCGTCCCGATGTTCTCGAGCTCGGTCCTGGCCCAGATCATCCGCTATTACGGCCACGCGATGCAGGGCATGATGGGTTCTTACCTGGAAAAGAACGTGCAAGCCTTCACCGACATCCAGAACAAGTTCACCAGCAACGCCGCCGGCGCGCTCGAAGGCAAGCCGTTCAGCCCCGAGATGTGGACCCAGTTCATGAACGTCCAGGGCCCGATGATGCAGGGCATGATGAACAACTACATCGACCAGAGCAAGAACCTGTTCCTGCAGATGCAGGAGCAGATGCAGAACCAGAGCAAGGCAATGTTCGGCGCTTTCCCGTTCCCGGGCATGCCGACCAATCCGACCGACAAGAAATAAGCGCGTCGCACAGCGCTGCAACACAGCGGCCCGGCGCTCCCACCGGGCCCCCGGGTTCAGGTACAATCGCGGATTGCCCAAATCATTTGTTGTCCGCCCATGCCTGAACTCCGTCGTAATCCTTCTGCCAACTCCAGCAGCATCGCGGCCGCCGCGAAAGCCCCAGCCATCGTCATCCCGACGCCAGCCGCGGGTGTGACTGCGCCGAAGGTCGGCTTCGTCTCGCTCGGCTGCCCGAAGGCGCTGGTCGATTCCGAGCAGATCCTGACCCAGCTGCGCGCCGAAGGCTACCAGACCGCCAAGTCGTACGACGGCGCCGACCTGGTGATCGTCAACACCTGCGGCTTCATCGACGCCGCGGTGCAGGAGTCGCTCGACGCGATCGGCGAGGCGCTGGCCGAGAATGGCAAGGTGATCGTCACCGGCTGCCTGGGCGCCAAGAAGGATGCCGCGGGCGACGACATCATCACCAAGGTGCACCCGAAGGTGCTGGCCGTGACCGGCCCGCACGCCGTGACCGAGGTGATGGAATCGGTGCACCTGCACCTGCCGAAACCGCACGACCCGTTCATCGACCTGGTGCCGGACCACGGCGTCAAGCTCACGCCCAAGCACTACGCCTACCTGAAGATTTCCGAAGGCTGCAACCACCGCTGCAGCTTCTGCATCATCCCGTCGATGCGCGGCGACCTGGTGTCGCGCCGCATCGACGAGGTGCTGCTCGAGGCTGAGAACCTGTTCAAGGCCGGCGTCAAGGAACTGCTGGTGATCTCGCAGGACACGTCCGCCTACGGCGTCGACGTCAAGTTCCGCACCGGCTTCTGGAACGGCCGTCCGATCAAGACCCACATGACGCAGCTGGTCGAAGCGCTGGGCCAGCTGGCGCGCCAGTACGATGCGTGGGTGCGCCTGCACTACGTCTATCCTTACCCGCACGTCGACCAGGCGATCCCGTTCATGGGCGACGGCCATGTGCTGCCTTACCTCGACATCCCGATGCAGCATGCGCATCCCGATGTGTTGAAGCGCATGAAGCGCCCGGCCAGCGGCGAGAAGAACCTCGAGCGCATCCTCAACTGGCGCAAGATGAACCCGGACCTGACGATCCGCTCGACCTTTATTGCCGGCTTCCCGGGCGAGACCGAGGCCGAGTTCGAATACCTGCTGGACTTCCTGAAGGAAGCGCAGATCGACCGCCTGGGCTGCTTCGCCTATTCGCCGGTCGAAGGCGCGACCGCCAACGAGCTGGCCAATCCGGTGCCCGAAGAAGTGCGCGAGGAGCGCCGCGCGCGCGTGATGCTGCTGCAAGAGGAAATCTCGGCCAAGCGCCTGCAGGCGAAGGTCGGCAAGACCTTGCGCGTGCTGGTCGACGAAGTCGGCCCGCGCGAAGCGATCGGTCGCTCGGCCGCAGATGCGCCGGAAATCGACGGCGTGGTCCACATCAAGCGTCCGCTGGTGCCGGGCAAGCAGAAGCTGGCGGTCGGCCAGTTCGCCGACGTGGTCGTGACCCGCGCCGATGCCCACGACCTGTGGGCCAACCCGCTCTGAAGCATTCATCACAACCCCGGCGCGCGAGTCCTATGAACGAGAAGTCGATCCAGACCACCCTGATCCATAGCGACTACGTCGCGCCGAGCGGCTTCGATGCCTTCCCGCCCGGCATCCACCGCGCGTCGACGGTGCTGTTTCCGAACACCGCGGCGATGCGCTCGACCGAGTGGCGCGACAAGCAGGCGTATACCTATGGCCTGCACGGCACGCCGACCACGTTTACGCTCGAGGCCAAGCTGGCCGAGATCGAAGGCGGCGCGCATTGCTTGCTGACGCCCTCGGGCCTGGCGGCGATCGCGATGGTCGACTTCGCCTTGCTCAAGAGCGGCGACGACGTCCTGCTGCCGGATAACGTCTACAACCCGAACCGCGAGCTGGGACGCTGGCTGACCCAGGACTTCGGCGTGTCGGCGCGCTACTACGACCCCATGATCGGGGCCGGCATCGCGGAGCTGATCCGGCCGAACACGAAGTTGCTGTGGACCGAGGCGCCGGGATCGGTGTCGATGGAAGTGCCGGACCTGCCGGCCCTGTGCCAGGCGGCCCATGCGCGCGGCGTGGTCGTCGCGCTGGACAACACCTGGGCGGCCGGGCTGGCGCTGCGCGGCTTCGACCACGGCGTCGACATCGTCATGCATGCGCTGACCAAGTACCAGTCGGGCGGCGCGGACCTCTTGATGGGCGCCGTGATCACGCGTGACAGGGCGCTGAACGACCGCATCGCCCAGGCGCATATGCGGCTCGGCATGGGCGTGAGCCCGGACGACGCCTACCTGGTGCAGCGCGGCCTGCCGACGATGAAGCTGCGCTTCGAGCGCCACGACGCCAGCGCGCGCGAGTTGGCGGCCTGGTTCAAGGCGCGCCCCGAAGTGAGCAAGGTGCTGCATCCGGCGTTCGAGGATTGCCCTGGTCACGCGTCCTGGAAGCGCGATTTCACGGGCGCCGGCGGACTGTTCTCGGTCGTGTTCGATCCGCGCTTTGATGAGGCCCAGGTCGACCGCATGGTCGACGCCTTGACGCTGTTTGGCATCGGCTACAGTTGGGGCGGACCGAACAGCCTGGTGATGCCGTACCGGATCAAGAGCCTGCGCGACAAGTGGGTCGATCCCGGCGTGCTGGTGCGCTTCAATGTTGGCCTGGAAGAGCCAGGCGACCTGATCGCCGATCTGGAACGGGCGTTCGGCCAGCTGTAAACTGGAAATGGGGCCTGGTCGGCCCCATTCGTTTTTAAACCGGCATTGCCCGGTTACTGTTCAGGTCGAGGAAGCCGCGCACCAGGCGGTAGGCCTTCCATACCCAGACCACGAACCACAGCAGGTAGGCGATCGGAATGCCGATCACGGTCATGAACAGCACGCCGCCGACCGCCATCCAGGCCACGTACCACCAGAACGAGCGGATCATCCAGGTGTGATGGCTGTGGACCATCGTCCCCGCGGTTTCCGGGCGCTTGATGTAGTTGATGATCACCGGGACGATCGACAGCATCCCGAGCGAAAAGAAGAACGTCAGCGCATGGATGACGTACAGGATGCGCGCCCACTGCTTGTTGTCCTCGACGCCTCGTTCCAAAACCAGTTCTTGCGACATAATGGCTCCTCATAAGGACGGGATCGGCCCCGTTCGTTGCCATTGTAGCAGCGTCGATCGCGCAGGCCCGGGTCATGCCGGCCGGAATCACGAAGGATTCAGCCTACATGTTGCTGGACCCAGGCCGCGAGCCGCCCCGCATCCATGGCGCCCGACTGGCGCGCGATCTCGCGTCCGCCCTTGAACAGCGCGAGCGTCGGGATGCTGCGGATCGCGAAGCGTGCGGACAGGTCCTGCGAGCGCTCGGTATCGACCTTCAGCAGGCGCACCTGTGGCTCCAGGCGCTGGGCGGCCTGGGCATACGCCGGCGCCATCATCTTGCACGGGCCGCACCATTCGGCCCAGAAGTCGACCAGCACCGGGATGTCGTTGCGGCCCACGTGGCGCTCGAAGCGGGCGCTGTCGACGTCCAGCGGACGGCCGCTGAAGATGGCTTGCGAACATTTGCCGCAAGTAGGGGCGTCCTGCAGGCGCGCCTGCGGCATGCGGTTGACCGCATCGCAGTGCGGGCAGACGACGTGGAGCGGGTCGCTCATGGGTGTTCTCCTTCGGTGTGCGATGACGGTATTGTAAGCGGCGCCGCGCAATCCCGTCGCCGCCCCAGCCATGCGCCGCGCCCGGCCCGACTTGCATAGAATCGGGGAAACGACACGACCACGATAGTCCCATGCCTCAAACCGAATCGCCCGGGCGCCTGCTCGTCGGCTGCGCCGGCTGGAGCCTGCCCAAGGCTTGCGCCGACGCTTTTCCCGTCGAGGGAAGCCACCTGGAACGGTATGCCGCCGTTTTCCCCACGGTGGAAATCAATTCCTCGTTCTACAAGCCGCACAAGCCGGAAACCTATGCCCGCTGGGCCGCGAGCGTCCCGGACGACTTTCGCTTCGCCGTCAAGGTGCCGCGCGCCATGACGCACGAGGCGCGCCTGCTCGAGGTCGACGAGCAGCTCGACCGCTTCCAGCGTGAGGCCGGCATGCTGGGCGACAAGCTCGGCTGCCTGCTGGTGCAGCTGCCGCCGCGCTTCGGCTTCACCGACGCGCCGGCGCATGCCTTCTTCGATGGCCTGCGCGCGCGCTTTGCCTGCAGCATCGCCTTCGAGGCGCGCCATGCGAGCTGGTTCTCGCAGCCGGCCACGGACTTGCTGCGCGAGTGCGGCGTGATCCGCGTGATCGCCGATCCGGCCGCCGGCCAGCCGGGACCGCACGAGCCCACCAGCGACAGCGAGGTCTACGTGCGCCTGCACGGCACGCCGCGCATCTATTACTCGCGCTATCCGCAACAAGAGATCGCACGCTGGCGCGCCGAATTCGATGCGCTGGTTTCCCAGGGGCGCAAGGTATGGTGCATCTTCGATAATACGGCGGAAGGCGCGTCCGTCCCGAATGCGTTGGAATTGATGCACGGATAGGTCGTGCAGGTAAATTAGGATTTTGCGATACTGCTGGCATCATGGTGACCGCGACTTTTCGTTTCTATCAGGAACTTAGCGAATTCCTGCCGCGCGAGCGGCGCGGCCGCACCTTCGCCGCCGATTGCGCGCGCCGGTCGACCACCAAGCACATGATCGAGGCGCTCGGCGTGCCGCATACCGAGGTCGAGATGGTGCTGGTCAATGGGGCCGAAAGCGGTTTCGACCGGATGCTGGAAGATGGCGACCACGTTGCCGTGTATGCGCGCTTCGCGCTGCTGGAAGTCGGCCCGCATGGCGGCGTGGGGCCGGAGCGGCTGCGCGAGCGCGCGCGCGAGCGCATGCGCTTCGTCGCCGACGCGCACCTGGGCGGCCTGGCGCGCCTGCTGCGCATGGCCGGCTACGACACGCTGTATGACAACCATTACCACGACGACGACGTCGCGGACCTGGCCGAAAACGACGACCGCATCGTCCTGACGCGCGATCGCGAGCTGCTCAAGCGGCGCTCGATCGTGCACGGCTGCTATATCCACGCCCTCGATCCGCCGCAGCAGCTGCGCGAGCTGTTCGGGCGGCTCGACCTGGCCGGCGGCGCGCGCCCGTTCTCGCTCTGCCTGCACTGCAACCTGCCGCTGCGCGCGGTCGACAAGGCGAGCGTGCTCGATCGCCTGCCGGCGTCGGTGCGCGCGCTGCACGACAGCTTCACCACCTGCGACAACTGCCTGCGGGTCTACTGGAAGGGTTCGCACTACCAGCGCATGGCGGCGCTGCTGGCGGCGCTCGGCCAGCGCAGCGAAGGCCCCCTGGACGACTTTGCCGATGTAGAATCGCCGGAGGAATCCGACTTCCATCCGTGAGCGTGACTACCTCTGCCGCAGCCTCATCCCATTCTCCGGCGTTGACCGCCGGCATGCCCCTGCGGGTCGAATGCCCGCCGGGCGCCTGCGTGTGCGAGCGCGAACGGGTGCTGGCCGACCCGGCGGCCGACCAGCGTCCCCTCCTGATCACGCGCCAGCAAGAGCAAAAGCTGATCGAGCGCATCGAACGCGTCGACAGCTATGCCGACCTGCGGCACGTGCAAAACCTGATCCGCAAGAACGTCGGCAGCGAGCTGCGCATCGCGCCCGGCCCCAACGAGGTGCGCACCGTGCGCGGCATCCTGATCGTGCTCGAGGAGCGTCCGGGCCTGTGCAAGAAGCTGCGCCAGTCGGTGCCGGCGGCGGTGCGGCGGCGCCTGGCCGAGCGGCCCGAGATCGCCTGGGCGATCCTCGATGCCCATGACCTGTTTGGCGCAGGCTGACGCGGAATGGGTGCGCTGCGGGCCTGGCCTGTACGCGAACCGTCCGGCTCTTATACAATCGATGACAGAGCGGCATCGGCCGCCCGTGAACCACCGCGCGCGGTTTTGTTCCTGCGCGCAGCATCCTGGAGAATCCCATGTCGGGCTATAGCATCAATATTGAAGAAAAAACGCTTGCAGGAAACAACTTCCGCGAAGTGCTGTACACCACCAAGCGCAGCCAGCTGGTCATCATGACGCTGCAGCCGGGCGAGGAGATCGGCCTCGAGCACCACGATGGCCACGACCAGTTCATCCGCGTCGAAGCGGGCGAGGGTGTGGCGCTGCTGGACGGCGAAGAGCACAAGCTGGAAGACGGCGTCGCCGTGGTGATTCCGGCCGGCACCGAGCACAACGTCATCAATACCTCGAAGACCGAGCCGATGCGTCTGTACACCCTGTACACCCCGCCGGAGCACCCGGATGGCATCATCCACGCCACCAAGGCCGAAGCGGACGAGTACGAGCGCCAGCACGGGCATTGATGCTCAGTAGGCGACAGAACACCGGGAGGGCAGCGAGCCGCTCCCGGCGCTCGCCCTCGTCGTCATGACAGGCCCAGGTCCAGACTGAGCCTGGTGACAATGACGTAGGTGAGAAGTGCCAGCCCCAGCAGCGACAGCACGAAGATGGCGGCTACCTTGGCCGCCGCGCGCAGCACCGCGCGCCTCTCCTCGATCTTCCCTTTCTTCCCCTGGTCGTAATGCCACTTGATGGCGAAGAACATGCCCGTGCCCAGCACGAGTCCCTTGAAGATGACGAAGACGACAGGGATCCATTCCATGATGTTGAGTACTTCCCGGCTATTTACTTGACACTGAATCGAGGAACGCGGCCTCGGGTCGTTGATTTGTATGGCGTAGGTGCCAGCATGTTGAGGCATACTACTTGAAAGCAATCTCCATACATCGAGACAAAATGTCCCAGTTGAAAGCCATACAAGATGATCAGGCGCCAGGCTGGTTGCCGCGCTTGGCCGTGCACGGCGGACCCCGGTTCTTACAGATTGCCGATGCCTTGCAGGCGGCGCTGGTGGATGGATCGCTGAAGCCGGGCGATCGTCTACCGCCGCAGCGCCAGCTGGCAGCGCAGTTGCACGTCGATTTGACGACGATCACGCGCGCCTACGATGAAGCCAGGCGCCGCAACTTGCTGGAAGGTCGGGGCGCCCGGGGCACGTATGTCGCGGCGCCGAAAGTCGAACTGAATCCGATCCTCGACCTGAGCATGAACACGCCGCCGCCGCCGGCTGGCGTGGACTTCGACGATTTGATGAAGCAAGGGTTGTCCCAGGTGTTGATGAGTGCGGACAGTGAATTGCTGATGACGTATCACCTGGGCGGGGGCAGCGACGCCGACCGCAAGGCCGGCGCGACATGGCTCGCACCGATGTTTGGGCAGCTGGATCCCGGCCAGCTCGTCGTCTGTCCGGGTGCGCAAGCGGCCATCGCCGCCGCCATCCTGGCGCTGACGGAGCCCGGCGCCGTCATCCTGGCGGAGCCGATGACGTATCCCGGCTTGCGCGCCGCGGCGACCCAGTTCGGCCGCCATATCGTCGCGGTGGAAGCGGACCGGCACGGGATGGTGCCCGGGATGCTCGAGGAGGCGTGCCGTCGGCATCGGCCCGGGCTGGTCTACCTCAATCCCACGCTGCAGAATCCGACCGCCATCACCATGCCGGAACGCCGGCGCAAGGAACTCGCCGCGATCGCGCAGCGCTGCAATGTGCGCATCCTCGAGGACGATCCCTACTGGCTCCTGGCCGACGCTGCGCCACCGCCTGTCGCCACATTCGCCCCGCAACAGGTGGTCTACGTCTCGACCCTGTCGAAATGCCTGACGCCCGGCTTGCGTGTCGCTTTCGTGCTGATTCGCGATCCGCACGAACGTGAACGTTTCCTGGCCGCGCTGAGATCATTCGCGCTGATGGTCGGCCCCTTGAGCGCCGCGCTGGCGACCCAGTGGATCCTCGACGGTTCGGCCGAGGGATTGATGCACGGCGTGCGTAACGAGGCGCGCCTGCGCCAGCGGATGGCGCGGGATATCCTGGCGGGGCGCGATCGCGGCCTCGGTGACGGCCTGCACGTCTGGCTCGAGTTGCCGTCGTACTGGAGCTCCTCGCAGCTGGCGCGGGCGGCCGACAGCGAGGGCATCGCGGTCACGCCGGCGGAAACATTCGCCACCGGCGGCGCAGCCGTGAACGCGATCCGCATTTCCCTGGGCAGCATCAAGGACCGTGGACGTTTGCAGGCGGGTCTTCAACGGCTGTCTCATCTGCTTGCGCGGCGGCCGGAGTCGTTCAGCGCTGCCGTGGTTTGACTGCCCAGGCAACAACGATCATTGAGCCGGGCATAAAGGCGACAAAGCCGGCATGCGCCGGCTTTGTTTCTTCTTTGTTGCTTACCAGCCGTAAGGCCAGCGCGTCCCGATACTCGCACCCCAGCCACGATGGCGGTGACCATGCCAGCTGCTGCGGCCGAAGTCGAAGCCCAGGCCGATCGAGATCGGCGGATACCAGTAGCGCGGCTGCTCGACGACCACCGGCTGCGGCACATAGACCGGCTGCTGCTGCACCCACACCGGTTGTTGCTGCACGACCACCGGTTGCTGGGTGCGATAGACCGGCGTCACCGACGTCGTCGTCCAGCCCGAGCCTGGCGCCGCAGTGGCGATCGGCGTCGAGGTGACGACCCCGCCCTGGCCGGAGGCCGCGACCTGGGCGCCGGTGCCGACCGGCACCGGGGTGACGGACACGACCCGCCATTGGCTGGGATCGGACGGTTGCGCGTAGGTATACGTCGGGCCGGGCGCGGCGCAGCCGGCCAGCAGGCCGAGTGACCCGAGAATGATGGCGATATTTTTCATGGCGGTCCTCCTGATATTGCCATCATACGGGCTACCCTGGCAGTGTGCTTATGCAATTACACCCTGTTACATGGCGCCCCGTCGCGGCAGGGCGCTAGGCGCCCATCAGCGACGACAGCGCCGCCAGCGGCACCGCCGCGGCCAGCGCCTCGTACCCGACGTCGTTCGGATGCAGTCGGTCGCCGCTATCGTACGCGGCGCGCAGCCGCTGCGGATCGTTCGGATCGCGCAGCGCCAGGTCGACGTCGGCCAGCAGGTCGAACGGCAGCGCGCTGCGCATCCAGGCATTGGCCGCCTGCCGCACCGCCTCGCGCGCCGGGGTGTAGTAGACGAAGCCGAGGAAGGGCGGCAGGGTCGCGCCGAGCACCGGGATGCCGTGCAGGTGGGCGCGCGCCACCAGCTGCAAGTAGCCGGCAATCAGGTCGTCGACCGGGATCGGCGCCGACGACGGGCTGTAGACGATGTCGTTGATGCCGATCAGCACCGCCAGCCCGCCTACGCCGGCGGTGGACAGCACGTCGCGGTCGAAACGCTCCAGCAAGTCTTTGCCGGCCAACAGGGCGGTGGGCGTATCGGCCAGCATGCGGTTGGCCGAGATGCCGCGGTTGACGACGCCGATGCGATTGCTGCCGAGCTCCAGCTGGATGCGGCGCGCCAGGAAGTCGGGCCAGCGCCGGTTGCCGTTCGAGGTGCTGCCCACGCCGTCGGTGACGGAGTCGCCCACCGCCACCAGCACCGGCGCCGCGCGGTCGACGTCGACTTCGGTGAGGAAGGGCCAGGAGGCGAAGGCGCGCTGGACCGGGAGCGAGGCCTGGGCGCCGAAGTCGCCCGTGGTCGAGGCATAGCTGGCCTGGTAGGCGGCGTTATGGATCGTGCTCGCCTGCACCGTGCCGGGGAAATACAGGCTGATCGCGAGGTCGGTGAGCGGCGCCACCGGCAGCGAGACCGGATCGGACACCACCGGCGCGCCGGCTGGAATCGTGACCGCGGTGCGCCCGCCGAAGGTGAGCTGGCGGCTGGTGCCGGCGGTGACGACGGCGCCGCCGGCGCGCAGGCCGACGTGGGCCCCGGTCAGCCGCAACGCGGTATCGCCCATCTCGTTCGACAGCCGGATGCGGATGCGGTTGCCGCCGAGGCTGGTGCGCACGATCAGGCGCAAGGTCTGGTTGGTGAAGGTCAGCAGCGAGGCGGACGGCGGCGGGCCGGCCGGCGCGCAGCCCCAGCACGCGCTCCAGCGCTCGGGCAGGCCCGCCTGGGCCTGCACGTCGGCCATCGGCGCGGCCAGCGCGCCCGCCAGGGCCGGCGCGCCGAGCAGGATGCGTCGTCGGCTCTGGTCGACGCCATGGCCGGCCTCGAGCTGCGACGGGGAAGGAGTGACAGGGGAGTCGGAAGCACTGGAATCCGGAAGGGACATGGCGGGCTCCTGAGTAAGGTCGAGAACTGGCGGTCGCGGTACGCGCGCCAGTCCACGATAGCGCAGAGCGCATGCGACGCGGGTACGGTCGCTTATATTGTTTGCGCTGCGTCGTGCGGATTTCTGATGGGCAGGGTTGCCAGCTAAAAATCAGCAGATGCCCAGGAACAGCAATGCAGAAAGGTCAGGCGAGAATGTTCAGCAAGCCGTCCAGGCCCGAGAAATTGAGGGCGACATTGGCCTGCTCGCGCACCACCGGCTTGGCGCGGAAGGCCACCGACAGGCCGGCGACGCCCATCATCCTGAGGTCGTTGGCGCCGTCGCCCATGACGATCGCCTGCGCTGGATCGATGCCGAGTTCCGCGCACACGCGCAGCACCGTGCGCTTCTTTTCCTCGGCGTCGACGATGCCGCCTAGCACGCGGCCGCTCAGCCTGCCGTCGATGACTTCGAGCACGTTGGCGTGGGTGTGGTCCAGGCCCAGGCGCGGCTTGAGACGGTCGGTGAAGAAGGTGAAGCCGCCCGACACCAGCAGGGTCTTGAGGCCGGCCGCCTGCACCGCCTGCAGCATCGCTTCGCCGCCCATCGAGATGCGCAGGCGTTCGTCGTAGACGCGCTGCAGCGCGCCCGCGTCCAGGCCCTCGAGCAAGGCGACGCGCCGCGTCAGGCTCTCCGAAAAATCGAGCTCGCCGCGCATCGCGGCCTCGGTGATCGCGGCCACCTGCGGCTTGAGGCCCTGCATGTCGGCGATCTCGTCGATGCACTCGATGGTGATCAGGGTGGAATCCATGTCCATCGCCACCAGCCTGAAGTCGGCCAATGTGCGGCCGGCCGCGATGAAGGTGGCGTCGACGCCGGCCTCGAAGGCGGCGGCGTCGATCTCCTGCCTGAGCGCGGCGCTGTATTCGACGCCTTCGGCGCGCAGGCAGCGCGCGCCGAGCGCGGTCAATCGTTGCGGCTTGGCCAGCCGCGCCAGGCGTTCGAGAGTCTGTTGGTCAGCCTGCGGTCCTTGCAGCACCAGGTTCGTGGTCATGAATGTCGTTCTCGTCAGGCGAGCAGTTGTTTGATGGTCTGTTTGATCTGGTTCACGCGCGCCGCCAGGTCGGGCATGCTGGCCGTGATGCGCAGCTTGTCCTGGCCGGCCAGCTTGACCTGGCGGTTCTTCTGGATCAGCGTGATGATCTTGATCGGGTCGATCGGCGGCTGTTCCATGAACTGCAGGCTGGCCGCCTCGCCATGGGCGTCGATCTTGACGATGCCCACGCTCCTGGCCGCGATGCGCAGGCGGTGCGTCTCGACCAGCGCCTTCACCGCATCCGGCATCTTGCCGAAGCGGTCGATCAACTCCTCTTGCATGCCGTCGATGCGGTCCTGGCTCTCGCAATTGGCCAGGCGCTTGTAGATCGACAGCCGCTCGTGCACGTCGCCGCAGTAGTCGGCGGGCAGCAGGGCCGGCACGTGCAGGTTGATCTCGGTGGTCGACGACAGCGGCGCCGCCAGGTCCGGCTCCTTGCCGGCCTTGAGCGCGCGCACTGCCTCGTTGAGCATGTCGGAATACAGCTGGAAGCCCACTTCGAGCATCTCGCCGGACTGGTTCTCGCCCAGCACCTCGCCGGCGCCGCGGATTTCCAGGTCGTGCATGGCGAGGTAGAAGCCGCTGCCCAGTTCTTCCATCTGCTGGATCGCGTCCAGGCGGCGCTGCGACTGCTTGGTCAGGTTCGACAGGTCGTTCACCAGGAGGTAGGCATAGGCCTGGTGGTGCGAACGGCCGACGCGGCCGCGCAGCTGGTGCAGCTGGGCCAGGCCGAACTTGTCGGCGCGGTGCATGATGATCGTGTTCGCGGTCGGCACGTCGATGCCGGTCTCGATGATGGTCGTGCACAGCAGGATGTTGAAGCGCTGGGCCACGAAGTCGCGCATGACCTTCTCGAGGTCGCGCTCGTGCATCTGGCCGTGGGCCACGCCGATGCGCGCCTCCGGGAGCAGCTCTTGCAGCATCGCGCGGCGGTTCTCGATGGTGTCGACTTCGTTGTGCAGGAAGTAGATCTGGCCGCCGCGCTTCAGTTCGCGCAGGCAGGCTTCGCGGATGATCGAGCCGTCTTCGCTGCGCACGAACGTCTTGATCGCCAGGCGCTTCTGCGGCGCGGTGGCGATGATCGAGAAATCGCGCAAGCCTTCCAGCGCCATGCCCAGGGTGCGCGGGATGGGCGTGGCGGTCAGCGTCAGCACGTCGACCTCGGCGCGCAGGGCCTTGAGCGCCTCTTTCTGGCGCACGCCGAAGCGGTGTTCCTCGTCGATGATCACCAGCCCGAGGCGCGTGAATTTCACGTCAGGCGACAGCAGTTTATGGGTGCCGATCACGATGTCGAGCGTGCCGTCGGCCATGCCCTTGATCGCGTTGTTGATCTCCTTGCCGGTGCGGAAACGCGACAGCTCGGCGATCTTGACCGGCCAGTCGGCGAAGCGGTCGGCGAAGGTCTGGGCGTGCTGCTCGGCCAGCAGGGTGGTCGGGGCCAGGATCGCGACCTGCTTGCCGCCCATGACGGCGATGAAGGCGGCGCGCAGCGCGACCTCGGTCTTGCCGAAGCCGACGTCGCCGCACACCAGGCGGTCCATCGGCCGGCCCGAGGTCATGTCCTTGATGACGTTGTTGATCGCCTCCGCCTGGTCCGGGGTCTCGTCGAAGCCGAAGCTCTGGGCGAAGTTCTCGTAGTCGATGCTCGAGTACTCGAACGAGTGGCCCTGGCGCGCGGCGCGCCGCGCGTACAGGTTCAGGAGTTCGGCGGCGGTGTCGCGCACCTGCTCGGCGGCCTTGCGCTTGGCCTTTTCCCATTGGCCCGAGCCGAGCGTATGCAGCGGCGCGTCCTCGGGCGAGGTGCCGGAATAGCGCGAGATCACGTGCAGCTGCGAGACCGGCACGTAGAGCTTCGTGTCCTTGGCGTATTCCAGGTGCAGGAACTCGGTCTCGCCTTCGCCCAGGTCCATGCTGGTCAGACCCATGTAGCGGCCGATGCCATGGTTGATGTGGACCACCGGATCGCCGATCTTGAGCTCCGACAGGTCGCGCACCATCGACTCGACCTGGCTGGTCGCTTCCTGCTTCTTCTTGCCGGCGCGCCGGCCCGAACCCGCATACAGCTCGGTTTCGGTGATGAAGACCAGGTGGCCCGATTCGGCGTCGAGCAGCTCGAAGCCGGCCTGCAGCGGCGCCACGCCCAGCGCGAGCCTGGCGTCGCTCTGGCGGAAGCCCTCGAAGCCCTCGACCGGCGCCAGCTCCAGCCTGTATTCGCCGAAGTACTGCTGCAGGGTCTCGCGGCGGCCGGCCGAATCGGCGCAGATCATCACGCGGGTGTCGCTGCGCTGCAGGTAGGCGCGCAGATTGGTCAGCGGATCGTCCAGGCGCCGGTTGACGGCGATGTCGGGGATCGGCGCCGACAGCTCCGAGGCTGGGGCGGCCGGATCGCGCGCGATATTCCAGCGGCCGTGCGGCTTGATGCAGGTGAAGAACTGCTCGGCGCCCAGGAACAGCTCGTGCGGCTCCAGGATCGGACGCTCACGGTCGCTCTTGAGGAAGCGGTAGCGCGACTCGGTGTCGAGCCAGAAGCGCTGGATCGCCGCGTCGATGTCGCCCACCAGGGCCACTGGAGCATCGCCCGGCAGGTAGTCGAACAGGTTGGCCGTCTCTTCGAAGAACAGCGGCAGGTAGTATTCGATGCCGGCCGAGGCGATGCCGTTGCCGATGTCGCGGTAGATCGGCGAGCGGGTCGGGTCGCCCTCGAACCGCTCGCGCCAGCGGCCGCGGAAGGCGGTGCGGGCCGCGTCGTCCATCGGGAACTCGCGGCCCGGCAGCAGGCGCACCTCTTTCACCGGATACAGCGAGCGCTGGGTGTCGGCGTCGAAGGTGCGGATCGATTCGATCTCGTCGCCGAACAGGTCGAGCCGGTACGGCAGCACGGAACCCATCGGGAACAGGTCGATCAGGCCGCCGCGCACCGAGTACTCGCCGGGCGACATCACTTGCGACACGTGGGTATAGCCCGCCAGCGTCAGCTGGGCCTTGAGCTTCGCCTCGTCCAGGCGTTCGCCCTGGCGGAAGAAGAAGGTGTAAGCGGCCAGGAACGAGGGCGGCGCCAGGCGCACCAGCGCCGTGGTGGCCGGCGCCACCAGCACGTCGCACTGGCCGTTGCGGATCTCGTGCAGGGTGGCCAGCCGTTCCGACACCAGGTCCTGGTGCGGCGAGAACGCGTCGTAAGGCAGCGTTTCCCAGTCGGGCAGCAGGTGGCAGGACAGCTTGCCGTCGGCAAACCAGGGGATTTCGTCGAGCAGGCGCTGGCCGTCGCTCGCATTGGCGACGACGACGGTGAGCATCTGGCCGTTGGCCTTCAGGGCCAGCGCGGCGGTGGCGAGGGCATAGGCGTCGGACGAGCCGTGCGCCAGCGGCAGGACGAAACGGTGACCTGGCTTGGGGAGGTGCTTCTTGAGATCGAAGGGCATGCAGCGTGCTGTTACGTTCGCGTCAAAAGTAGGCGTCAATTATAGACGAAGGCGCAATGGATCGCCTTCACGTGCGCCCCGACGCTTGCATCGACCCCGTTAACGTAATATTCTAAGTTACGAAAAAGCCCGATAAGGAATCCAATGTCCCATTTTCACGATCCGGCGATGGTGGCGCGCTACCACGAAGGCCCGCCGAAATTCGTCCCCGGCTTCGCCGACATGCAGCGCATGGCGCGGGTCCTGCTGGCCGAGCGCGCGCCGTTTGATGCGCGGGTGCTGGTGCTGGACGCCGGCGGCGGCCTGGAACTGAAGGCGTTCGCGGACGGCCAGCCGGCGTGGACCTTCGACGGCGTCGATCCGTCGGCCGCGATGATCGAGCTGGCGCGGCAACTGGTCGCGGCGCACGGCGACCGGGTGCGCCAGCCTGGCGGTGCTGGCCTCGGGGGCGTGCTCCGCGGCTGGATCTGCCGCGCCTGAAGAAGCGCAGTGGTTGTGGTCGGGCTGAAAGTCGCGCATGATCCTGTTTCCACAAAATAAATACAGGAGACCTTCATGCGCGCAGGCCTGGCCGCCGTATCCCTATCGATCGCATCCATGCTGCCCGCGCTGGCGCATGCGGCGCCGCCCGTCGACCTGGTCTTGTTCGACGGCGCGCCGCGTCAGGGCGTGACCATATCGGCGGTCGCTCCCGATACCGAGCATGTCCTGCTGGGCGAACGCGTCGACGCCGCTGCGGGCATCCGCGACACATTCCCCGGCAGCGCGATCGAACTGGCGCGCGGCGAAGGGCCGGGCGGCGGCAAGGCCTTGACCCTGCGCTGGAACAGGATCTGGAAAAGCGGCGTGCGCTTTGCCGGTCCGCCGTTCGACCTGCGGCCCTACCTGGCGGCCGGCACCCTGGCCTTCGACCTCAAGGTGGATGCGCTGGACCAGGGCGGGATCCTGTTCCGGGTCGGTTGCGGCGACGACTGCGAGCGCCACGTGTCCTACGTGCTGCCGGGACGCGCCGCCGAGGGCAAGGGATGGCAGCGCATCGTGCTGTCGATGTCGTGCTTCGCCCGCGACGGCGACGATTTTGGCGCCGTGAAGCGACCCTTCCTGCTCGAAGGCACCGGCAGCGGCCAGGTCGCCATCGCCAACGTGGCATTCTCCCAGGCCGGCACGCCCAATACCCCATGCCCCGACTGGCGCACGGTGGCCGTCACGCCCGACACCCTCAACGAATCGTGGTCCACCGCCTGGTGGCTGCCGCGCCATCGGCAAAAGCTGGAAGAGGCCCGGCGCATGGTGCTTGAGGGCCGCAGCCCGCAACTGGTCTTCATCGGCGATTCGATCACCCAGGGCTGGGAAAAGGAGGGCGCGCAGGTATGGCAGCAGCATTATGCGCGCCACCATGCGCTGGCGCTGGGTTTCGGCGGCGACCGCACCGAGAACGTGCTGTGGCGCCTGCAGCACGGCGAAGTGGACGGCATCGATCCAAGGGTGGCGGTGCTCCTGATCGGCACCAACAACACCGGGCATCGCCGCGACTTCCCCGCCATCACGGCGGCCGGCATCGAACGCAATCTCGAAGAACTCAAGGCGCGCCTGCCCCGCACGCGGATCCTGCTGCTGGCGATCTTCCCGCGCGATGCGGCGGCCGACGGTCCGCTGCGGCGCCTCAACGAGCAGGTCAATGCGCGTCTGCCGGCCCTGGCGGACGGGCGTCGCGTGTTCTTCCTGGACGTGAACAAGGCTTTCCTGGGAGCGGACGGCAGCCTGCCGGCGAACGTGATGCCGGACTGGCTGCACCCGAACGAAGCCGGCTATGCCATTTGGGCCAGGGCTATGCAGCCGGAGCTGGATCGCCTGCTGGCGTTGCCTCGGCTGTAGGCGCTGCGGACACCGTATCGGCCGCGCGCCGGTTCGCGATCCCGAACGGCACGTGCACCATCGGGATCGTGGCGCCGGGTCCGGAGTCGAGGTGGGCGAGCTGGTCGTCGAAGAAGATATGCGGCTTGAACACCGACAGCACGCGGCTCTTGTCCATCCCACCCAGGAAGAAGGTCTCGTCGGCCGACACGCCCCAGCTGCCCAGGGTGGTGACGACGCGCTCGTGCGCGGGCGCGCTGCGCGCCGTGATGATGGCGATGCGCACGATGCGGCGGTAGTCCGGGTCGTCGCGCTCGGCGGCCTTTTCGAGTTGCTGCAGCATGGCCAGCTTGCGGAACATGCCGGCCAGCGGGCCGGGCTGGTGAGGGCGCGCCACGTGCAGCGTCTCGTGGGCGTGGAACTCGCCCAGGCCGTCGCGCTTGTAAACCGTCTCGGATTCGTCGTCGGCCAGCACGCCGTCGAAGTCGAAGGCCACCCGCAGCTCGATGTCGTCTTCCTCGTCGGCGATGCGCGAGGGCAGCACCAGGCCGGCCGGATAGTCGACGTCGATCGCGCTCTTGACGTCTTCCTCGTTCGCGCTCAGGAACAGCGCGGCGTTGAAGGCCGGCAGGTAGGGGTAGGGCGATTTGCCGGTCATGAACACTGCGCGCGAGATATCGAGCCCGTAGTGGGCCATCGAGCGCATCACGCGCAGCCCCGTCTCGGGCGAGTTGCGCGAGAACAGGACGACTTCGACCGGCGCCTGCTGCGGGAAGCACTTGTTGATGCTGAGGAAGCGCCGGATGAACGGAAAGGCCACGCCGCGCGCCAGCACGACGTCGCGCTGGCGTTCCTGGTAGGCGCGGTACTCGTCGGGCCCATGTTCGAGATAGACCTGGTGCGATTCGGACAGGTCGAACAGCGCGCTGGAGGCGACGCCGATCACGAGTTTTTCTTCGATGGGAAAGGGCATTCAGGCGTCCTGTCGGTCGGATTGTTCGAGGAGTCGGTCGTAGACGTGGCGCGCCTCGGGCGGCAGCGCGAGCACGGCGCGCACGAACAGGGGCTGGCTGCCCATGGCCAGCATCTGCAGCTTGGCCAGCCGGTCGGCGTCCTGCAGCAGGGTCGGCAGGGCGCCGGCGTCGCCGGGGTGCGCGATCGCGTGGCCGATCGCCGGCGGCAGTTCCCACTCGTCGGCGATACGGGCCGAGATCAGGCGCGCCGCCGCCACCAGGCGCGCGCCGAAGTCATCGGCGTCGGGCAGGGCGCCCGGCGGCACCAGCTGCTCGACCACGCGAAAGGCCACCATCAGCCCGACGTTGTGCATCAGGCCCGCCAGATAGGCCTCGAAGGGATCGGCCCCGTGACGCGGCGCCAGCAGGCCGGCGGCCTGCGCGCACAGTTCGGACTGGCGCCACAGTGGCGGCGCGAGCAGCCGCAGCAGCGGTCCGGCCTGCTGGCTGATGATCGGTCGAAAGGCGACCCGCGCCAGCAACATGCGCAAGCCGTTCTGCCCCAGCAGCAGCACCGCGCCCTCGAGGCTGCGGATGGGGGACGCGGGCTGGTAATAAGGGCTGTTCACCTCGCGGATCACCTCGGCGACCAGCACCGGGTCCTGGGCCACCTGGCGCGCCAGCGCGCCGGCGCCCGTCGCATCCGAGCGCAGGCTGCGCAGCAGTTGCGGAATCACGGCGGGCACCCGCGGCACCAGCGCCGCCGCGCCGTGCGGATCGCGCGCCAGGCGCGCCAGCTCGTCGAGCACGGGGCCGTCGGGGGCGGGACGCCCTGTCACGTGCGGGCCGGCCAGCCAGTGGAAGAAAGCGAGATCGAGGTCGAGTTCCGCCAGTGTCGGATCGTCGGCGGCGGCGCCGGGACGATTTCCCGCGATGTCGGCAGGAACGGCGATCGGTACGCCCGCGTCGCGCGTGCCGAACAGGCGGGCGAGCCAGCGTTTCATGGGCGTGCGAAGTTCAGCGAAGTGGGCATGATTCCATTCTACAGCGAACAGCAAACGGCCCGGCCGCCGCTTGCGCGGCGCCGGGCCGTTTGCTGTTGCAACGCTTACTGGCCGTTGTTCGAGCCGGTGGTCGTGTGACCGGTATTGGTCGGGGTCGAGGCACTGCCGGTGGCGTTGGCCGGACCGGTATTCTGCACGTCGTTCGGGCTGATGCCCATCTGTGCATCGACGGTCGGGTTGCCGGTCGAACCAGCCTGGGTCGTGCCCATGGACGAGGAACCGCTGGTGGTGCCGGTCGAGTCGGTGGTGTTGCAGGCGGCCAGGGCAAAGGCCATCACGCCGCCCAGCAGTACGGTCTGGATCGTCTTCATCGTGCTTCTCCTTGATTGGTGAGGTTGCTCATCATGCGAGGTCAGCCGTACACATGAAATAGGAAGACAACGTCAATACCTGTAGGATCAGGCTCACGCATTGTGAGCCCAATTCAGGCGCTGCGACTCAGCGGCTGACAGGCATGTCCGTGGTCTGCTGGTTGTTGCTGGTGGTGCCCGCGGCGGCATTGACGCCGCTGGCGCCGTTCGCGCCCGAATTCCAGCTGTTTGCGCCGCCGTTGGTGCTCGGGGTTTGCACCCCGCTGCCGGTGGTCGCGCCGGTGCCGGTGCTGCCGCGCATCGAATCGGTCGTGGTGTCGGTCGTGTTGCAGGCGGCCAGGCCAAATGCCATCATGCCGGCGAGAACTGCGCTTTGAACGGTGCGTTTCATGGTGTTCTCCTTGGGTGCTTGAATGTTTGTATTCTCGCAACGCCGCCGCGACGCGAGAATAGGAACACATCGGATACCCCTGTAGGAATCCATCTTATCAGGCTGTGGCTGTTTCCAAGGCGAGCCAGTCGAGCAGTTCCGCCGCCGGCAGTGGCCGGCTGAAATAATATCCCTGCACCTTGTCGCAGCGCTGGTCGCGCACCACGTCGAGCTGCGAGCGGGTCTCGATGCCTTCGGCCACGGTCGTCATGCCCAGGCTCTGGGCGACCTTCACGGTGGCCTCGATCAGCACCCGGTGGTGCGAGCTGGTGTCGGCCTGGCACACGAAGGAGCGGTCGATCTTGACCGTGTCCACCGGCAGCAGGTGCAGGCTCGACAGCGACGAGTAGCCGGTGCCGAAATCGTCCAGCGCGAGCTTGACGCCGAGCGCCTTCAGCTCGTGCAGGCGCAGTTGCGTGTCCTGGTCCTGGGCCGCGAGGCTTTCGGTGACTTCGAGCTGCAGGCTGGCGGCCGGCATGCCGGTCGCGGCCAGCACGGCGGCGACGCTGTCGACCCAGCCGGCCTGGCCGAGCTGGGCGCGTGACAGGTTGACCGCCATCAGGCCCGGCGCCGCGGCGCCAAGGCTGGCCTGCCAGTCCATGAAGTCGCGGCAGGCGCGCGCCAGCACGAAGTCGCCCAGCGCGCCGATCAGGCCGCACTCTTCTGCCACCTGGATGAATTCGATCGGCGGCACGATGCCGCGCTGCGGATGGCGCCAGCGCACCAGCGCCTCGACCCCGGCGGCGCGATCGACGCCGCCGTCCGGCAGCAGGCGCACCACCGGCTGGTAGACCACGAACAGCTGTTCCTCGGCCAGGGCCTGGCGCAGGTCGGCCTCGATGTCGGCGCGCCGCGCCGCGCGCTCGCGCATGCAGGCTTCGAACACGGCATGCCGGTTGCCGCCGGCGCGCTTGGCCTCGACCATCGCGATGCCGGCGTCGCGCAGCAGGCTGTCGGGATCGTGCTCATCGCGCATATCGAGCGCCGCCGCATCCGGCCCCCAGGCCAGCCCCAGGCTGGCGCTGCACACGATCTCGTGGCCGCCGATCACATAGGGATGGGCGAGTGCTTCCAGCAGGCGCAGCGCGACCCGCTCGGCGTCGTGCCGCGCGCGCAGGCCGTCCAGCACCACGACGAATTCGTCGCCGCCGATGCGCGCCGCGAGCTGGCCGCTGCGGGCGGCCGGCTCGATCATCGTGGTGGGCGGGCGCAGGGCGCCGCGCAGGCGGTCGGCGATGTGCATCAACAGCTGGTCGCCGCCGGCCTGGCCCAGGCTGTCGTTGAGCTGGCGGAAGCGATCGCAGTTCAGGGTGAGCACCGCGAAGCCGAGTCCGTCCTGCGGCCGTGCCAGCAGGCGTTGCAGCTCGTCGCGCACCGCCGCGCGGTTGGGCATGCGGGTCAGGCTGTCGGTGCGGGCGGCGCTGCGCAGGCGGCGCGACAGCATCTCTTGCTCGCGCTGGACTTCGAAGGTGGCGTCGGCCACGGTGGCCATCAGGCGCTCGGGGTCGAGCTTCGTCAGGTTCAGCGACAGCACCTGCAGCGAGCCGCTGGCGGCGTGGTGCACGCCGACCGGCAGGCGCAGGCCTTCGCAGATCATGCCGGAAGGTTCGATGAAGGCCTCGACCATCGCCGGCAGCTGCGGCGCGACCGGCGCCAGCAGGTCGAACAAGTTGTCCAGGCCGGCGTCGGTGGCGAGCGGCATCAGGAGGTTCGAGGCCATCGGATTGAGCATCTCGACCGTGCCGTCGAGCGTGGTCTGCGCCAGGCCGATCGGGGCCCGGTACAGGAACTGCACCAGTGTTTCGTACGCGTCGCCTGGCTCATGCTGCATGGGCGTCCTCCTGGCGGCGCGCAGCCGTGTCTTGTGGCTTGCCGAGATCGCGCAGAATCAGGCAATAGGCGGGGCAGCAGGCGGCGCCATCGAGCTCGCCGGGCAGCGGCTCGCGCTCGGGCAGCGGCGCCACCAGCGTGCTGCCCCAGAACACGGCGCCGTCGGCGCGCAGGCGGCGGCCCTCGTCGAACGACCAGCCGCTGGCGTCGGCTTCGCGCAGGCGGTCCTGGCGGTATTCGAGCGCGATCGTGTCAGGCGGGTAGAAGATCGTGAACGGCCGGCCGACGGCCTCGGGGCCGAAACCGGTGACGCGTCCGACACTCGCGTTCCAGTCGCACAGCCGGCCCTGCAGGTCCAGACTCGCCAGAGCGTAATCCTGGACCCCGGCCAGGATGGCGCTCAGCCAGGCGTCGTTCTGGCGCAGCCGGCGCTCGCGCCGCACCTGTTCGGTGATGTCGTTGATCACCGCCATCACGCGTTCGGGATCGAGCTTGAGCAGGGTGAGCGCCAGGATCTGCGGCGCGCGCCTGGCGCCGGCGCCGGCTTCCAGGTAGACGTGCAGGCCGTCGCAAATCTTGCCGTAGGGTTCGCCATGCTGGGCAGTGCGCTCGCGCAGCTCGGGCGCCACCCGGGCCAGTGCCGTGAACAGGTTGTCCAGGCCGCCGTCGTGCGACAGCGGCATCAGGAGCTGGGCCGCGACCGGGTTCATCATGGTGACGTCGCCCTGGACGTTCGTCTGCACCAGGCCCACCGGCGCCAGGTACAGGAACTGGATCAGCGCCTCGTGCTCGGCGCCGAAATCGGGTGCATCGCGGCTCATCCAGGCTTACCGTGGCTGGCGCTGGACCAGCACGTAGCGCCGGCTCCCGCCCGGGTTCGACAGCAGGCGCAGCGCGACCTTGACCGGACGCATGCGCAGGGTCAGGACGTAGTCGATCGTGGCGTCCAGCACGCTGTTGTCTTCCTGGGCGTCTTCGAAACGCTGCGCCACCATGAAATTGTTCATGCAGGGCGCGACGTTCGTGAACAGGGGCTGGCCCAGCACCCGCTGGGGCGACAGGCCGGCCGCCTGGGATTCGAAGGCGTTGTACAGCGTGACGTTGGTGTCGGCGCCGAAGCCGATGACGCCGAAGTCGAGCGCGTCGAGTTGTTCCGGCGTGCATTGGTCGAGGCGCGCAGCCAGGTCGGGCGCGTCGAACGCGAGGGGCGTAACGGTCATGGTGTCGGAAGCCGCGACGCGGCTATTGAATATGAGAAACAGATGTTGGCATGTGAAAAGGCGCGGTGTCAATCGTGCGCGCCTTCGTCGCGTCACATTTTCGGTTGGTGTGCCGTTCCGACACACCCGGTACTTACAGATCGACCAGGTTGTCGAATCCGCCGAAGAACATGCGCTTGCCGTCGAAGGGCACGCCGCCCGGCTTCATCATGTCGGCCATGCGCGGGTCTTGCATCACTTTTTCCAGCACGGCGTCGCGGTGGCTGCGCGATTCATACACCGCCCAGGCCAGGATGACGGTCTCGCCGTCCTCCAGCTTGACGCTCTGCGGGAACGAGGTGTGTTCGCCCGGCTTGACGTCGTCCGCGATCCATTCGCGGTATTCGAGCGCGCCGTGGTCGCGCCATACGCTGCCCGACAGCTCGGCCTGGGCCCGGTACTGGTCGAGTTTCGATTTGGGAAGGGGAAGAACAAAACCGTCGACATACGCCATGATGATCTGCTATCGAAAAGGTGCCTAAACGTGCGCACCGTTCTCTTCCTGCCCCGAGCCGTCCTGTTGACCGTGCTCGTACCTGACAGGCGTGACTTTCCCGCCTGCCGCTGGAACCGCTCCAGCGGCAGTGCCATGCGTTGCCGCATGACTCGCCTCGGGTAGCGCCGTTCTCACCACGAGGGCGTCGGTGGCGAGCCGTTGCAGATTGATCGCGGCGTTCACATCACGGTCGTGACGGACACCGCAGGCGCAAATCCAATTGCGCTCACCGAGTTTCAACCCGGTGTAATGCGCGCCGCATGTCGAACACAGTTTGCTGGATGGATACCAGCGATCCGCCAGCACCAATAACGTGTCGTAACGTTGCGCCTTGTACTGGAGCTGACGCCGGATCTCGTAAAATCCAACGTCAGCGATCGCACGCGCCAGCCGATCGTTGGCCAGCATGCCGCTCACGTTCAGGTCCTCGATCGCTATCGCTTGGTTTTCGCGGCACAGTCGAGTAGTGAGCTTATGGATGAAATCGGTGCGTACGTGCGTGATGTGCGCATTTAGGCGCGCCAGCGCATGCGCATCCTTTTGTCGGTTGCGCGACACCGGCAAACGTACCCCTTTCGGGATCGCGCCCGTGATCCCGGCACCGGCCTTCGCTGCTTTCAGCTTGCGTGCATGGCGCCGCGAGCGGATGCGCAGGCGCCGCTGGCTTGCACGTAGCGGCCGTGGGGCCGCGATCTTCTCGCCGCTGGACAGAACGGCCGCGGCGCTCACGCCAAGATCGACCCCAACCACGCCATCGCCCTGACGCTGCAGACGGGCCAGTTGCTCCGGTAGCTTGACCTGCACGGCCAGATACCAATGGTCGGCTTCGCGCGATATGCAGGCGCCCATGATCTTGCCGGGGAGCCGTAGAACCTCGGTCAGCAAAACCTCGCCGATCTTTGGCAGCACGGCGCACTTGCCCTCAAAACGAATCTTGTCGTTGGCAATATAAAACGCGTCCCGGCAGCGACCTTTCCGTTTAAACGTCGGTGGATAGGCTTTCTTGCCGGCTTGCCGTTGCTCGACGTAGCGACGCCAAGCTCGCTGAAGATGCGCGAAAGGCTGTGCATGCGCATCGCGGTGGATTGTTCGCAACCACGGTTTGCCTTCGGCGTCGAGCCAGTCCGGGTGGGCATACTTGATGCCATTGAATTGCTTCTTGAGTTTCATGGCATCCGGCCGCTGGCCCAGCGCGGTTTGCCGCTGCCACTCTGCCAGCGCCCAGTTCCAGACCTTGCGCGCCGTCCCTGCCGCACGTGCGAAATAGTCGCGCTGCTCGGATGTGGCTTCAAGCCGGATGCGATGTGACAGCAACATTGCGCACATCCTTGTTCAATGCAACATCCAACTGGCGGCGATAGTTGCGCAGCCCATCTAAACGACTTGAAAAGCAATGCACGATGGTCATCATGTCTTGCACCATTTCCTGCTCGGGGGACAGGCGCTCCTGATTCAGTACGAGAAGCTCGCAGCCATGCACGTGCGCTATGTGTTCGAACCATTCGTACCCGAAGCGCGCCAGGCGATCCCGATGCGCCAGCACCAGGGTGCGGACCTCGCCTCGCCCGATCGCGTCGGTCAGCTCCAGCAAGCGCGGGCGCTTGAAATTGAGCCCGCCGCCGATCTCTTTGATGAACTCGACATTTGCCAGTCCACGGGCTGTGCAAAATTCTTCCAGAACCCGGCGCTGATTGCGTAAATCAGGCTTTTGCGCAGCGCTAGACACCCTACAGTAAGCGATGATCCGGTATGGCACCGGGCGTGACTGCAAGCCGATCCGCTCAGCAATCTGCGTTTCGCTATAGAGGCGCAGGCCGGTTGGGCTACGCGCCAATGGAGAGAACGTGCCACAGCGATCCCAGCGTTGCAACGTCTTGGGTGTCACGCCAAGCCGGCGCGCTGCCGCGCCGGTCTTCAGCATCATTTCCATGGTGTTCTCGCATGTACGCTTACGTAGATTCAGACACCATCATTGTGACTAGAGTTCCGCTCCTGTGAGGTGATGCATGAAGTGATGCGTGAGGTGTTGCTGAGAGAGTGTTGCTGAGAAGGTGTTGCTGAGAAGGTGTTGCTGAGAAGGTGTTGCTGAGAAATTGTGCGAACCGCACCCGTGCCGGCCGTCGGACTGCTGGCCGGGAACTGGTGAGATTACCACATGGATTACCACATGGATTACCACATGGGGTTTTGCGCGGGTGGTGGATTTGACGGCGCTGGCCCGGCCGCTGGCGCAGGGGCCGGCGCCAGCGGCGGACCTACCTGCGGCGCCACCTGCGGCAGAGCCTCGATGGCCGGCCGTTCGTCGAACGGCGAGGCGTCGGGCGGCACTTCCTGGCTGCCGGGCGGGATGTCCAGCGGCTGCTCGACGGGCGCCTGCTCGATGTCGATCGTGCGCGTCTCGCCGGCGTCGATGAATTCAGGGTAGATCCAGTCTTCGCCGTCGTGCACCACGTCCTCGGGCGGGGTGCGTTCCACGGGTGGCGCCTTGGCCAGCGCCGCCCGCATGTAGTCGATCCAGATCGGCATGGCGAGCGTCGAGCCGAACTCGCGCCCGCCCAGCGAACGCGGTTCGTCATAGCCCATCCACGACACCGCCACCACATTGCCCGCATAGCCGGCGAACCAGCCGTCGACGGCATCGTTGGTGGTGCCGGTCTTGCCGGCCAGGTCTTGCCGGCCCAGCTGTCTGGTGGCCCCGGCGGCGGTGCCGAAGCGGGCCACGTCGCGCAGCATGCTGTCGACCACGAAGGCGTTGCGCGCGGTGATTGCGCGATTGGCTTCGTTCTTCGCTTGGGGCGGCGCGGTCGCGAGGATGACGGCGCCGTTGCCGTCCTGGATGCGCGCGATCAGGTAGGGCTTGACCCGGTAGCCGCCGTTGGCGAACACCGCATAGCCGCCAGCCAGCTGCAGCGGCGTGACGGCGCCGGTGCCGAGCGCCATCGTGTAGTTCTTTGGGTGGCGCGCCAGGTCGAAGCCGAAGTGCTCCAGGTACTGATGGGCGAAGTCGACCGACACGGCGCGCAGCACGCGCACCGTCGGCACGTTCTTCGATTTCACCAGCGCCTGGCGCAGCGTGACCTCGCCGTCGAACACGCCGTCGTCGTTCTGCGGCGTCCAGGGCGTGTCGAGCGTGGCGCCGGGCAGCTCGATCGGCTCGTCCAGGATGCGGGTGGTCGGCGAATAGCCTTTTTCCAGCGCCGCCGAATACACGAAGGGCTTGATGCTCGATCCCGGCTGGCGCCAGGCCTGGGTCACGTGGTTGAACTTCTGCAGGTTGTAGTCGAAGCCGCCCACCAGCGCATGGTAGGCCCCGGTGTCGGCGTCGATCGCGACGAAAGCCGCGGCCACCTGCGGCACCTGGGTGATCGCCCAGTCGCCATCCCTGTCTTTGTCAGTGCGCTTGCTGATGCGGACGATGGCGCCCGGGGTGATCCTGACGTTCTCGCGCGCCTTGGCGGACAAGGCATTGGCCGCGAACCTGAGGCCGGCGCCGCGGATGGCGACTTCTTCGCCCTCCAGCGTATCGACCAGCACTTCCTGCGCACTCGCCTCGAGCACGACGGCCGGCAGCAGGCCGTCGCTGCCGGGGCGCTTCTGCAGCGCGTCGACGATCGCTTCCTCGCGTTCCTCGGCTTCCAGCGGCAACACGATGCGCGCTTCCGGGCCGCGGTAGCCATGGCGCTGGTCGTAGGCCAGCACGTTGCGCCGCACCGAGTCGTAGGCGGCGTTCTGCTCGGCCGCCAGGATGGTGGTGGTGACGGTGATGCCGCGCGTGTACGAGTCTTCGCCGAATTGCTGGTAGACGGCCTGGCGCGCCAGCTCGGCCACGTATTCGGCGCGGGTGTCGAAGGATTGGCCGGCGTCGTGCTTGACGCGCAGCGGTTCGGCCAGGGCCTGGCGGTACCGGGCTTCATCGATCTCGCCCAGTTCCAGCAGGCGCTTGAGGATGGCGTGCTGGCGCGCCTGCGCGCGCTTGGGATTGGACACCGGATTGGTGCGCGCGGGGTTCTGGGGCAGGCCGGCCAGCATCGCGGTCTCGGCCAGCGTGAGCTGGTCGAGCGTCTTGCCGAAATAGCTGCGCGCCGCGCTCGAGAAGCCGTACGAGCGCTGGCCCAGGTAGATCTGGTTCATGTACAGCTCGAGGATCTGGTCCTTGGTGAGCGAGTCCTCGATCTTGTAGGCCAGCGCGATCTCGGTGAGCTTGCGCGCGATGGTCTTCTCGTTGGTGAGGAAGAAGTTGCGCGCCACCTGCATCGTGATGGTCGACGCGCCTTGCCGGAAGCCGCCGCGCAGGTTGGCGCGCGCCGCGCCCAGCGCGCGGATGAAGTCGATGCCGCCGTGTTCATAGAAACGCGTGTCCTCGATCGCCAGCACGGCGGTCTTCATCATCGGCGGGATCTTCGCGATCGGCACGAAGTCGCGGTGCTCGACGCCGAACTGGCCGATCAGCACATTGTCGGCCGTGTAGATGCGCAGCGGGATCTTGGGACGGTAGTCGGTCACGGCGTCGATCGGCGGCACCTTGGGCAGGATCGCCGTCATCACGTAGACCACGGCGCCGGCGCCGACCAGCAGCACGGCTGCCAGCACGATCAGGATGAACGCACGAATGTGTTTCATGCGGATTGGGTGTCCAGACTTCTTGTCGGTGTCGCTCACTGCCTTACTCTCGCTATTGCGCCATATTTACGGCCATGAGCGGGCGATTATAATCGCTTTCAATCGGCGCTTTCTTTCCGTTCGTGCATGTGCGATATTCTCGCTTTGGTCCGCCGCCGGCATGGCGGGCCGCATCCGTAACGAAGGAATTCCATGCCATTCGACTCGAAACCGGTGGGCTTCAAGCCCTACATCCCCGCCACCGCCCAGCTGCCCGAGATGACCCCGCGCGCCCTGATCATGGGCGTCATCCTGGGCATGATCTTCGGCGCGTCCTCGCTCTACCTGGTGCTGAAAGTGGGCCTGACGGTCAGCGCATCGATCCCGGTGGCGGTGATCGCGATCACCCTGTTCGGCATGGCGAAGAAGCTCGGCGCGCGCGAATCGACGATCCTCGAGAACAGCGTGGCCCAGACCGCCGGTTCGGCCGGCGAATCGCTGGCCTTCGGCCTGGGCGTGACCATGCCGGCCATCATGATCCTCGGTTTCGACCTCGAGATCTCGCGCGTGATGCTGGTCGGCGTGCTGGGCGGCCTGCTCGGCATCCTGATGATGATCCCGCTGCGCCGCACGCTGATCGTCGACCAGCACCGCGAACTGAAATACCCGGAAGGCACGGCCTGCGCCGAGGTGCTCAAGGCCGCCGCCACCGACGTCTCGCGCGAGGCTGCCGGCGAAGTGCGCGATTCGGCGAGCGCGGAAGGCAGCGAGGCCATGAAGACGGCGAAGCGGCGCGCGATGCTGATCTTCGGCGGCTTCGGCATCGGCATCCTGTATAAGACCCTGAGCGTGTCGTTCAAGGGCTGGCGCGACACCATCAACTTCGAGTTCGGCGCGCCGCTCAAGACCGGCAGCATCGGCGCCGAAGTCTCGCCCGAACTGGTGGGCGTCGGCTACATCATCGGCCCGCGCATCGCCTACACGATGGCGGCCGGCGGCGTGCTGGCCTCGCTCCTGCTGGTCCCGATGATCAAGTTCTTCGGCGAGCTGGCGACCGTGCCGCTGTCGCCAGCCACGATCCCGATCCGCGACATGACGGGCGACGACATCCGCGCCTCGTACATCCTGTATATCGGCGCCGGCGCGGTGGCGGCCGGCGGCCTGATCTCGCTGGCGCGCTCGCTGCCGACGATCTGGAACGGCCTGCGCGGCGGCCTCGCAGGCGTGAGGCAGGGTTCGAAAGGCGACGAGTCGCTGCGCACCGACCGCGACATCCCGATGAAGTGGGTGATGATCGGCTGCCTGGCCATCATCGCCATCATTTCGCTGGCCGCGCCGCTGCACATGAACGTGCTGGGCGCGGTGCTGATCCTGGTGTTCGGCTTCCTGTTCGCCACCGTCTCGTCGCGCCTGACCGGCGAGATCGGCTCGTCGTCGAACCCGATCTCGGGCATGGCCGTGGCGACCCTGCTGTTCACCTGCCTGATCTTCCTGGTGATGGGCTGGACCGGCGGCCAGTACTACGTGACCGCGCTGTCGGTCGGCGCCATCGTCTGCATCGCCGCCAGCAATGCCGGCACCACCTCGCAAGACCTCAAGACCGGCTACCTGGTCGGCTCCACGCCGCGCATGCAGCAGTATGCGATCCTGTGCGGCGCCTTCGCCTCGGCCCTGATCCTGGGACCGATCCTGCTCAAGCTGAACGAAGCCGGCACCGTCTACGTGCCGGCGGCGCAGGTGGCGCCCGGCCTCACGGTCGACGCCTCCCAACTGACCGACACCGCGCAGCTGCAGGGCCCGCAGGCCAAGGACGACCCGAACACCTATAAAGTCTGGCACAAGACGGACACCGTGGGCGGCCCGGCCGGCAAGTACTTCGTCGACGCCGCGGGCAAGGTGGTGTACCTGGTCGACCCGGGCATCAACGGCCACCACAGCACGCGTCCGGACGGCACCGAGGTGAAGAAGTACGATGCGCCGAAGGCGGTCTTGATGTCCTACATCATCAAGGGCATCCTGGACCAGGAACTGCCGTGGACCCTCGTGCTGTTCGGCGTGATGATCGCGATCGTGCTGGAAATGGCGGGCATCGCCTCGCTGGCGTTCTCGGTCGGCGTCTACCTGCCGCTGGTGGCGACCCTGCCGATCGCGATCGGCGGCACCGTGCGCTGGCTGGCCGATCGCCGCAACAACAAGCTGCCGCACAACGCGCATCTCAATGAGGAAGAGCGCCAGGCCGCGGGCGACCGCAGCGCGGGCGTGCTGCTGGCCTCGGGCTATATCGCCGGCGGCGCGCTGGCGGGCATCATCATCGCCATCACGGCCGGCGTGTTCACCGACTTCGACGCCGCGATCGGCGCCTGGGCCCAGGCCTCGAACCCGTTCTTCGCCGGAGAGAGCGCGAACTGGCTCAGCATGATTCCGTATGGCGCCATCGTGCTGCTGCTGTGGTGGGTGGCGCGCGAGAAGGCGAAGAAGGCCTGAACCCAAAACGACAACGCCGGCTTCGCGCCGGCGTTGTGTTGGGTGGTCAGTCGATCAGACGTAGGCCAGGTCGTGTTGGCGGATCGCGCTGTCGATCCAGTCGTCGGCATGGCTGAAGCGGTAGCCGAGTTCTGTTGCGCGGCCGGTGTCGAGCGTCAGCGGCGTGAGCAGGTCGAACGGCGACGGACTGCCCGCGGCGACCTTGCGTGTGCGCGCCGCGACGCCCAGCGCCGCCGCCACGCGGCCATGCAGCTCGTAGGCCGAGAATGCGCCGTCGGACGCCGCGTTTACCGGCCCCGTGAAGTCCTGGGCGCCGGCCCAGACCAGGAAGTCGGCCGCCTCGCGCGCCTCCAGGAAGGAGGTGCGCGCCCTGGCGCTGGTGTACTGCAGCACGGCGCCCTGGCGCACCAGGTCGACATAATGGGCCAGGCGGCCGGTGAAATCGTCCGGTCCTCCCAGCACGTGGCCGAGGCGCGCGCTCACCACCGGCATGCTGCCGGCGCGGTACAGATAAGCCTCGGCCTGCACCTTGCCGGCGACATAGCTGCCCGTCGCGTGCGCCGGATCGTGCCATGGATAGGCGGTATCGATCCGCTGGGCGTCGACATGCAGCGATTCCTCGTCGAAGGCCTGCGACTGCGGTTCCAGCGCGCGGTAGACGTCGATGGTCGAGGTCATGACGTAGCGCCCGACGTTGCCGCCGAAGACGCGGCTCGAGATCGCCGCGTCGAGCGGCGAATAGCACATCTGGTCATAGATGATGTCGAACTTCACGCCGCCAAAGGCGGCGCGCATGGCGTGTTCGTTGCGGCGGTCGACCCGGACGCGCGTGATGCGCGCGCCGAAGGGATCCGGCGCGTAGCCGCGGGTGGCGATGGTGACGTGGTGGCCGGCCCGGACCAGGCGCTGCACCAGCAGCTTGCCGAAAAACCGGGTTCCACCGATCACGAGAATATTCTTGGGCATGGCGCTTCCTTGTGTGATCACCACTATTTTCCTAGCGGCAGTACAATTCATCAAACGAGAAAAAGACAGGTCAATGAATAAGAAAAACTTAGTCATGGAAGCCAAATGAAGGCCTTACGCAGTCTTTCCGGCCTGATCGACTTCGAATGCGCCGCGCGCTGGGGCAGTTTCAAGCTGGCCGCGCACGAGTTGCACAAGACGCCGGCCGCGGTCAGCCTCCAGGTCAAGCAGCTGGAGGAGAGCATCGGCTTCGCGCTGTTCGTGCGGCATCCGCGCCACATCGCGCTCACCGAAAAAGGGCAGGAACTGGCGATCGCCACCGCCCGCATGCTGGGCGAGCTGCGCGCCAAGGTCACCGCCTTGCAGAGCGGCGACGAAGAGGCGGTGCTGCGCATCGCCACCACCCATTCGTTCGCGATCAAGTGGCTGGTGCCGCGCATGCACCGTTTCACGAAACTGTATCCGGAGCTCGACATCCGGCTCGATTCGAACGACGCCCCGGTCGACCTGCAGGCCGACAGCACCGACGTCGCGATCCGCTACGGACCCGTGACCGACGGCGATCCGACGGTGCTGTTCCGCGAGCGGCTGGTGCCGGCCTACAGCCCGGAGCTGCTGGCGCCCGGCCAGGCGGCGCTGACCTTGGCCGACCTCACCGAGCATCGCCTGTTGATCGTGCACTCGCCCGAAGCCTGGCTGCAGCTGCTCAACGAGAACCGGGCGCTCAAGGGGGACTACGATTTCTCGCGCGCCTACAGCCACTGGGGCGTGCTGGTGCAGGCCGCGGTGGCCGGGCAGGGCGTGGCCCTGGTGCCGTACGGGATCGCGTTCCAGGACATCGCTTCCGGCGCGCTGCGCCTGATCCCCTGCCGCAGCGTGCCGTTCGCGAACGGCTACCGCTTTCTCGCCAATCCGCACAAGGAGCACATGCTCAAGGTGCGGCGTTTCCGCGAGTGGATGGTGGCCGAGATGGCGGCCATGAGCGCGCATCTCGATTACCGATAAGCGGCTTGGAATGCAAAACGGCGGCCCGCGGGCCGCCGTTTTCAATGAAGCAGGACGCGCTTACTTCACGCCGTGCATCAGTTTCTGGATCACCGGCGCCAGCAGCAGCAGCAGCACGCCGCCGCCCAGCAGCGACCAGAAGCCGAAGCTGTAGCCGCCCAGTGCCGACGCGACCGACATGCCGGATTCGCCCGAGACGTGCGAGGCGAAGATGCCGGACAGGTTGTTGCCGATGCCGGTCGACAGGAACCAGCCGCCCATCCCCAAGCCCACCAGGCGGGTCGGGGCCAGCTTGGTCACCATCGACAGGCCGATCGGCGACAGGCACAGCTCACCGATCGACTGGATCACGTAGACCGCGAACAGAGTCCAGAACGGGATCTTGCCGTTGTCATTGATCAGCTGCGACAGCGCGTACATCAGCAGGCCGAAGGCCAGCGCGTTGAACACCAGGCCGAGACCGAACTTGCGCGGAATCGACGGGTTCGCGTTGCGCTTGCCCAGCATCACCCAGATCGCGGCGATGATCGGCGCGAACACGATGATGGCGACCGAGTTCACCGACTGGAACCAGGCGACCGGGAAGATCCAGCCACCGAAGTCGCGGTCGACGATATTATCGGCCAGGAAGGTGAACGAGCTGCCGGCCTGCTCGAAGAAGCACCAGAACAGGATGTTGAAGAAGAAGATGATCATCATGGCCCAGGTCTTGTCGCGCGCGACCTTGCCTTCGCGGATGCCTTCCATGACCAGCATCGCGGCCAGGCCGACGAACAGGACGGTCAGGAGGATCTGCAGGTTGTTGGCGCCGGCCTGCAGCAGCAGGTACATGACCGGGATGACGACCAGCGCGCCGACGACCGTGAAGATCAGGCGCTTCGGATTGGCCAGGTCGCCGATCGGCGCGCCGATGCCCTTCAGGGACTTGCGGCCGATGTAGAACCAGACCAGCGAGATCAGCATGCCGATGCCCGAGGCCAGGAACACGATCTTGTACGACGGCATGGCCTGGGTGCCGAACACCTTCTCGGCCAGGATCTGGGTCAGGATCGGCGCGAAGAAGGCGCCGACGTTGATGCCCATGTAGAAGATGGTGAAGCCCGAATCGCGGCGGGTGTCGTTCAGCGCATACAGCTGGCCGACCATGGTCGAGATGTTCGGTTTGAACAGGCCGTTGCCGACGATGATGGTCGCCAGGCCCAGCTTGAAGACGTCATGGTTCGGGATCGAAATCATGAACAGGCCGGCCGCCATGAAGATGGCGCCGACCAGGATCGAACGCTGGTAGCCGATGATGCGGTCGGCGACATAGCCGCCGAAGACGGCGCCGGCATACACCAGCGCGAGGTAGGAACCGTAGGTCAGGTTGGCGTCGGCCTGGCCGGCCGCGTCGCCGCCGTAGAACTGGGCGACGATGTAAAGGACGAGTGCCCAACGAATGCCGTAGAAAGCGAAGCGCTCCCAGAATTCGGTCATGAACAGCATCCACAGCGGTGCTGGGTGGCCCATGATCTGCTTGAATTCTGGAAGAGGTCGGCTGGCGGGTGTAGTAGCTGCACCGCTCATGCGGTTCCTCCCGAAAATGTAATGACTGAGTAATAGTTATATGGAGCGGTTCGAAGCCCGAACATTCCAATAGGCAGGCATTCTAGTGCATATTCTTCATCGCAAGAAAGTTTTTTCCGGATGTGTTATTACGGTTCGAAGATGGTGCACCGCACTGTGCAAGCCTCACGATTTTGGGGCGAGCAGCGAGCGCGAATCGCGGCGGTTTGGCGTATATTGCTGTAAAGGCCGTAACGTTTCTAAGAAGAGAAGAGGAAAACCCCACCATGACCCACGACGTAGTCGATACACTCGTTTCACCCGAAAGCCTGCAACTGGTCGATACCCTGATTTCGCCCCAGGGACGGCTGGAAGTCCTGTCGAAGGCCGAAGTGGCCAAGCTGCTCGAGACCGGCAAGGCCGGCCTGTACGATGTCTTCCGCAAATGCGCGCTGGCGGTGCTCAATACCGGCAGCGACATCGACGACGGCAAGGAGCTGCTGGAGCGCTACGCCTCCTTCGACATCAGCATCCTGCAGCGCGAGCGCGGCATCAAGCTCGACATCCGCAACGCGCCGGGCAATGCCTTCGTCGACGGCAAGATGATCCGCGGCATCCACGAGCACCTGTTCTCGGTGCTGCGCGACATCGTGTTCGTCAATTTCGACGTCACCGACAATCCCAAATTCGACCTGACCCGCAGCGAGGGCATCACCGACGCCGTCTTCCACATCCTGCGCAACGCCAACGTGCTGCAGCCGCAGCGCAATCCCAACCTGGTGGTGTGCTGGGGCGGCCACTCGATCAGCCGCATCGAGTACAACTACACCAAGAAGGTCGGCTATGCGCTCGGCCTGCGCGAGATGGACATCTGCACCGGTTGCGGACCGGGCGCCATGAAAGGCCCGATGAAGGGCGCCACCATCGGCCACTCCAAGCAGCGTCTTGGCAGCGGGCGTTACCTGGGCATCTCGGAGCCGGGCATCATCGCGGCCGAGTCGCCGAACCCGATCGTCAACGACCTGGTGATCATGCCGGACATCGAAAAACGCCTGGAGGCCTTCGTGCGCACCGGCCACGGCATCGTCGTGTTCCCGGGCGGGGCCGGCACCGCCGAAGAGATCCTGTACATCCTGGGCATCCTGCTGCATCCGGACAATGCCGAGATCCCCTTCCCGCTGGTGTTCACCGGGCCGGCGTCCGCGCGCGATTACTTCACCCAGATCGATCAATTCATCGGCGTGACCCTGGGCGAACAGGCGCAGCGGCGCTACCAGATCATCATCGACGACCCGGATGCGGTGGCGCGCGCGATGCAGGCCGGCGTGCAAGAGGTGCGCGCCTTCCGCAAGGCGCACAGCGACGCCTATTACTACAATTGGCGGCTCAAGATCGACCACGAGTTCCAGAAACCGTTCAAGCCGACGCACGAGAACATGCGCAACCTCGACCTGCACCGCGGCATCCCGACGCACCTGCTGGCGGCCAATCTGCGCCGCGCCTTCTCGGGCGTGGTGGCGGGGAACGTGAAGGAAGAGGGGATTCGCGCGATCGAGCAGTACGGCAAGTACGAGATTCAAGGCGAGGCCGAGATCATGGGGCCGATGGATGCGCTGCTGGCGTCGTTCGTCGAGCAGAGCCGCATGAAATTGCCGGGCAAGGCGTATACGCCGTGCTATACGATCGTGCAGTAACGGTGGAATATCCGTGGGGTGGACGGCTTGCCGTCCACGCGTTCAACCGGCGTCGATTGACCGAGCATCCTTCAAACGATGTTTGAACGCGTGGACGGGAGACCCGTCCACCCCACGACATCGCCACAAACAAAAAAGCCGCCTTTCGGCGGCTTTCATCCATCAGTCTTCCTTGCGCAAGTGCGGGAACAGCAGCACGTCGCGAATATTCGGCGAGTCGGTGATCAGCATCATCAGGCGGTCGATGCCGATGCCGCAGCCGCCGGCCGGCGGCATGCCGTATTCCAGCGCGCGGATGTAGTCGGCGTCGTAGAACATCGCCTCGTCGTCGCCCGCATCCTTGGCGGCCACCTGGGCCAGGAAGCGCGCGGCCTGGTCTTCCGGATCGTTCAGCTCCGAGAAGCCGTTGGCGATCTCGCGGCCCACCATGAACAGCTCGAAACGCTCGGTCACGCCTTCGCGGGTGTCCGAAGCGCGCGCCAGCGGCGAGACTTCGGCCGGATAGTCGACGATGAAGGTCGGCTCCCACAGCAGCGCTTCGGCGGTCTCTTCGAACAGCGCCAGCTGCAGCGCGCCCAGGCCGGCGGTGGCGAACGGCTTGACGCCGAATTTGGTCTTCAGCTCGGTCTTGATGAACTCGGCGTCGTTCAGCTGCTCGGGGGTGTAGCCCGGGGCGTACTTGTCGATCGCCTCGACGATGGTCAGGCGCTGGAACGGCTTCGACAGGTCCAGCTCGCGGCCGCCGTAGCTCAGCACGGCGCTGCCCTGGGCGTCGATCGCGGCCTGGCGGATCACCTGCTCGGTGAAGTCCATGATCCACTTGTAGTCGGTGTACGCCGCGTAGAATTCCATCATCGTGAATTCCGGGTTGTGACGGACCGACACGCCTTCGTTGCGGAAGTTGCGGTTGATCTCGAACACGCGGTCGAAGCCGCCCACGACCAGGCGCTTCAAGTACAGTTCCGGCGCGATGCGCAGGTACATTTCCATGTCCAGCGCATTGTGGTGGGTGATGAAGGGCTTGGCCGCGGCGCCGCCCGGGATCGGGTGCAGCATCGGGGTCTCGACTTCCATGAAGCCGTTCTTTTCCATGAAGCGGCGCATCGACGACATCGCGGCGGTGCGCGCCTTGAAGGTGCGGCGCGTCTCTTCGTTCATGATCAGGTCGACGTAGCGCTGGCGGTACTTGGTCTCCTGGTCGGCCAGGCCGTGGAATTTGTCCGGCAGCGGGCGGATCGCCTTGGTGATCAGGCGCAGCGCGGTCACCTTGACGGTCAGCTCGTCGGTCTTGGTCTTGAACAGCGTGCCTTCGACGCCCAGGATGTCGCCCAGGTCGTAGCTGCGCAGCGCTTCCATGGCTTCCTCGCCGGCGTTGTCGAGGGCGATGTACACCTGGATGCGGCCCGATGCCGCCGGGCCGGAACTATCCTGCAGGGTGGCGAAGGCGGCTTTCTTGCCCGCTTCGCGGCGCAGCATCATGCGGCCGGCCAGCCTTACTGCGACCGGTTCGGCTTCCAGCTCTTCGCGGGTCTTGCCGCCATAGATTTCGACCAGGTCGGCGGCCTTGTGCTGCGGGACGAAGTCGTTCGGGAAGGCGACGCCTTTCTCGCGGATCGCACCCAGCTTGGCGCGGCGCTCGGCCATGATCTTGTTTTCGTCGGCCGCCAGCAGTGGAGCCTGTTCTTGGTTTTCGGTGTTCATGTAATTTGTTTCTAGTTTTGGTTGGTTCAGGCCAGCAGCGTCTCAACGTCCAGCTGCGTGAAATCGTTGACGACGGCGATGACGTTGTCGAACTCGGCGAAGGCCTGGGCCGGCAGGGTGGTGGTGAGCACCACCGCGCGCATGCCGGCGCGGCGCGCCGCTTCCACGCCCAGCGGCGCGTCCTCGAACACGATGCACCCGGCCGGCATCGTCTCGCAGCGGTCGGCCGCCTTCAGGAAAACGTCCGGATGCGGCTTGCCGCGCGGGACGTCGACCGTGCCGACGACCACCGCGTCGAAGCGGGGGCGCAAGTCCATCTCGTCGAGGATGAAGCGCGCGCTGCCGGGCGAAGCCGAGGTGGCCACCGCCAGTTTCCAGCCTCGGGCACGGCCGGCCTCGATGAAGGCATCGAAGCCGGGGAGGGTCGCGCGGTGCGGGCCGTACAGCTCGCGGTACAGATCTTCCTTCTCGTGGTTCAGCGTCGCCAGCTCGTCGTCGGTGAGGTCTTCGCGGATGTAGTGGCGCAGGATTTCCTTGCCCTGGCGGCCGGCCGTGTCGCGAAAGAAGGCATCGGGCTCGATGACTTTCCCGCGCCGCGCGAAGAAGGTGATCCACGCCTTGGTGTGGAAGTCCATATTGTCGACGATGGTGCCATCCATGTCGAAGATCAGCGCGCGGGCGGGAGTGGTCATCGGGGCTCTACCTTATTAAACGTTCTGCTTGAGGGATGCGGAGATGAAATCGTCCAGATCGCCGTCGAGCACGTTCTTGGTATTGCCCGTCTCGAAGCCGGTACGCAGGTCCTTGATGCGCGACTGGTCGAGCACATAGGAGCGGATCTGGTGGCCCCAGCCGACGTCGGTCTTGGAGTCTTCCAGTTTCTGCTGCTCGCTCATGCGGTTACGCAGTTCGAGCTCGTACAGCTTCGCACGCAGCATGTCCCAGGCCTCGGCCTTGTTGCGGTGCTGCGAACGGTCATTCTGGCACTGAACCACGATACCCGATGGGGCGTGCGTCAGGCGCACCGCAGAATCGGTCTTGTTGATGTGCTGACCGCCGGCGCCCGATGCGCGGTAGGTGTCGATGCGAACGTCGGCCGGATTGATCTCGATCTCGATCGAGTCGTCCACTTCCGGATACACGAACAGCGAGGTGAACGAGGTATGGCGGCCGTTGGCCGAGTCGAACGGCGACTTGCGCACCAGGCGGTGCACGCCGGTCTCGGTGCGCAGGTGGCCATAGGCATACTCGCCGTCGACCTTGATGGTGGCGGTCTTGATGCCCGCGACCTCGCCCTCGGACTGTTCGAGGATCTCGGCCTTGAAGCCCTTGCGTTCGCAGTAGCGCAGGTATTGACGCAGCAGCATCGAGGCCCAGTCCTGGGCTTCGGTGCCGCCGGCGCCGGCCTGGATGTCGATGAAGCAGTTCGCATGGTCCATCGGATTGCTGAACATGCGGCGGAATTCCATCGCCTCGATGACCTTCTGCACTTCATCGAGGTCGCCGGACACCGCTTCCATCGTATCGTCGTCGCCTTCTTCGCGCGCCATGTCGAACAGGTCACGGGCGTCAGCCAGGTCGCCCTTGGCTTTCTCGAGCACGAGGACGACGCCTTCCAGCGCCTTCTTCTCTTTGCCCATTTCCTGGGCTTTCTTCGGGTCGTTCCAGATGGATGGGTCTTCCATCTCCTGGTTGACCTGTTCTAGTTTCTCCGACTTCTTATCGAAGTCAAAGATACCTCCGAAGTTCGGCCTCACGACCGGTCAGGTCGTTCAGCAGGGCGGAAATGGCGTTGATGCGTTCGGCTTCCATGGTCTCGGCAGTCTCATTGGTTGGTTGAATCGAACCGGGGATTATACCCGACGTGGCCGTATGGATTGCCACGCTGGTAGCCACTGCCGTATCATCGGCCCGGTCTTGTTTCCCGGATTCCCCATGAACCGCATTTTGCGTTACCAAATTGGCATGGCCTTCGCGCCGCTGCTGCTCATCCTTCCCGTCCACGCCGCCCAGGCCCCGAGCGGTGCGACCGCCGTGCTGGCCGTGCTCGAGACGTCCGACCTGCATTCGAACGTGGTCGGCTACGATTACTACAAGCTGGCGCCGGACGCCTCGATCGGCTTCGACCGCACCGCCACGCTGATCCGCCAGGCGCGCAAGGAATTCGCCAACACGCTGCTGCTCGACAATGGCGACACGATCCAGGGCACGGCCTTCGCCGACTACCAGGCGCTGGTCAAGCCGCCGGCCTGCGACCAGGTGCTGGGCATCTATAAAATCATGAACGCGCTCGGCTACGAGGGCGGCACGGTGGGCAACCATGAGTTCAACTACGGCCTGCCATTCCTGAACCAAATCACGGGCAGCAGCTTCCAGGTCAAGGACGTCGCGCCGCAGGCCAAGCCCTGCGCCGGCCCGAACTTCCCGATCGTGCTGGCCAACATCCATAGCCTGCAGACGAACGGGCCGCTGTTCGCGCCCTACAAGATCATCGACAAGAAGATCGTCGCGACCGGCAAGGATGGCAAGCAGGTCGAGAGCACCGTCAAGGTGGGCATCATCGGCTTCACGCCGCCCGAGATCATGGCCTGGGACAAGCGCTGGCTCGAGGGCCGCGTCAAGCCGGTCGACGTCAAGGCCAGCGCCGAGCGCTACATCCCCGAGATGCGTAAGAAGGGCGCGGAACTGGTGGTGGTGCTGGGCCATTCGGGCCTCGACGACGCCGCCTATTCGCCGAAGATGGAACACACCAACTGGCACCTGGCCAAGGTGCCGGGCGTCGACGTGGTGCTGATGGGTCACTCGCACCAGCTGTTTCCGAACAAGGACAGCAGCGTGCCCCAATTCAACCTGCCGGGCGTGGACAAGGCGCGCGGCCTGGTGAACGGCGTGCCGGCCGTGATGCCGAGCCAGTGGGGGAAACACCTGGGGGTCGTTCAACTCCACCTGAAGTCGGACGGCAAGCGCTGGACGGTCGAGAAGGACAAGACCGTGGTCGAGGCGCGTTCGACCCAGACCGCGCCGAAGACCTTCGCCGCGCCGGACCCTGAAGTGACGGCGCTGGTGCGCGCCGAGCACGAGGCGACCATCGCCTACGTCAAGACGCCGGTCGGCAGGTCGGCGTTCCGCATGACGACCTATTTCGCCGACGTCGGCGATCCATCGGCGCTGGAAGTGGTCAACCGCGCCCAGGCCGAGTATGTCCGTAAATACGTCCAGGCCAACCTGCCGCAGTACGCGACGCTGCCGGTGCTGTCGGTGACGGCGCCATTCAAGGCCGGTTTTCCGACCGTGGCCGACTACACCGACGTGCCGGCCGGCGACCTGGCCTTGAACAACGCGGCCGACCTGTACCTGTTCCCGAACTCGCTGTATGCGGTGAAGGTCGACGGCGCGGGCCTGAAGGCGTGGCTGGAAACGGCGGCGGGGCGCTTCAACACCATCGATCCCGCGCAGCGAGAGGCGCAGGAGCTGGTCAATAGCCGCTTCCCGAGCTTCAACTTCGACACCATCACCTCGCCCGACGTGAGCTACGAGATCGACGTGACGCGTGCGCCGGGTGAGCGCATCCGCAAGCTGTCCTACGGGGGCAAGCCGGTCGAGCCGACGCAGGAATTCCTGGTGGCGACCAATAACTACCGCGCCAGCGGCGGCGGCGACTTCCCGGGCCTGGATGGCAGCAATGTGGTGCTGGCTTCGCCCGACAATAACCGCGACATCCTGATCGACTACATCCGCAATGCCAGGGAACTGAGCCGCAAGGCCCAGGGCGCGGCGCGCAGCTGGCGCTTTGCCCAGGTGAAGACTGCCGGGCCGGTGGTGTTCCATTCGGCGCCGGAGCTGGTCGCGCTGGCGCGGGAGGCGGGGATCGACAACGTCAGCCAGTTGAAGGCCGACGATGGCAGCGGCAAGGGCACGGCCTTGTACGCGGTGGACCTGTCGAAGTAAGCGAAGCAACAACGTTAAGCAAAAACGCCGGCGACTGCCGGCGTTTTTTTTAATGCAGCTGCTTTTTCTCGGGCTGCACCAGCACGAACGGGCTCACCACCGACGCCCACAAGACCTCGTCGGCCTCCGACCAGCCCTGCGCCTGCGCATCGCTGACCTTGGCCACACTGCCTTCGTTCATCCAGCGCGTCACGCTGTCGCGGTCGTCGTGGGCGATGCGCAGGGCGACGTCGATCAGGTCCAGCGCTTCGCTGACCCAGATCACCGAGCCGCTGGCGAAGTGGCGCTGCAACTCGCTCCACTTGATGCGGCCGGTCTCGCGGTTGATCTTGTCGTGCAGTTCGGTGTCGTTCTCGGGTTTGGTTTTCATCGTGAATCTGTTCAAAGAATCTCGACCGCAGGATGCGGCGAACCCGCCCATGTTAACCGATAGGTCTGCGCCTTGCGCACATTGCCGACCAGCGCCGGCCGGAAGCAGGCCAGGCAGGTGCCGCCCGGGTGCCGCACGCTGGGGTAGATGACGCCCATCGATCCGCCGTCGAGGAGTTCGTTGGCCAGCGCCTGCGAAGCGACGTAGCTGCCCGGGTCGAGACAGCCCTCGTAGGCGGCGATGCCGCGCACGTCATGGAAGCTGGCGCTGAAGTCGGCCAGCAGGCACTGGTAGGTGACGCTGTCGTCGAAGCGGTCGATCTCGGCGTATTCCACGGTCTTGTGGAAGATCACCTCGGCCAGCGACGTCTCGGCATCGAAGCCGCAATACCAGGCGCCACGGTCGCCGTCATTGAAGCGGCTGCCCTCGGGCCGCGCATAGGTAAAGGCGGCATTGATGATGCGGAAGTTCGGCACGCCGAACACCAGCTCGTCCATGCCGATGCCCGGCAACAGCCCGGACTCGCCGCGCAGGCGGTCGTTGGTGGCGTTATCGAGGTCGAACAGGTCGCGCAGCACGTCGTCGCCGTCGGCCAGCGGCGCCAGCACCGACTCTTCCATGTCGGCGAAGCGCGAGGGGATCAGGCGGCAGGTATCGTTCTGGCGCAGCAGGGTCAGGCGCGGCCGTAGATTGCCCATCGTTTACAGGCCGCCGCGGCGGGCGTCGAGCAGGCGGCGCACGCTCTGCATCGCGAGCAGGCCGCCGCCGAGCATGAAGGCGAGCGGCGTGCGGCCGGCGAAGATGGGGTTGGTGTTGGGCAGCTGGACCCATTCGTCGGCCAGCTTGTCGCCGTACAGGATGTGCAGGCTTTTATAGATGCCGAGCAGGTAAGAAATGCGGGTGATGCGGTCGACTTCGAGCACCCGGTCGGGGTTCTTCTTCCAGTCGTAGAACGCCGAGGACGACAGGCCGCCGAGCAGTTCGCGCGCATCGTCGTCGCGCAGGTTCCAGGCCGTCGCCAGCCGGAAGAAACCCTTCAGCGCCGACTGCGACAAGCGCTCGCGCTCGGCCCGCGAATGGAGGTCAACCAGGGTTGCCGGCTCGAAGCGGCTCTTGGGGTAGGCGTAGGCTAGGCTCATGATTCCTCCGGTTATGGAGTGGTTATACTCCGTTTCAGGATAGCGCGCAAGGAGCGGTTGTCAAGCGGGCCGCCCCGTGACAGAATCGCTCAATTGCCAAATAGCAAAGTTTCGACCTCGCGGAATGCGCCTCAGCTCGCTATCATTGATCGTCGTCTGCCTGGTGGCCGCCATCGCCGCCGGCCGTGCGCGTGTTTCGCACGACGATTTGCGCAACCAGGTGATGGCGCACGAGCGCGCCTTCGCCGCCACCATGGCGGGGCGCGACTTCGAGGGCTTCGGCCGCTACCTGTCGCGCGAGGCGGTGTTCATGACGGGCAGCGACGCCCAGCGCGGCAAGGACGCGGTGCTGAAAGCCTGGCGCCGCTACTACGACGGCCAGCAGCCGCCGTTCTCGTGGGAACCCGAGCAGGTGGAAGTGGTCGAGTCGGGCACGTTGGCCTACAGCAGCGGCCCGATCCGAGATGCGGCCGGCCGCCGCATCGGCAGCTTCAACACGGTGTGGCGGCTGGAAGCGCCGGGGAGATGGGCGGTCGTGTTCGACCGCGGGTGCGACTGCAGGAAGTAGTCGTGAGGAGAAGTTGGGGCGACGCGTGCGCCGCCCCGTTGACGCTTTAGTCTGCGCCCAGGCCCGTGGCGATGGCCGCATCGGCGCCGGCGCCCGCGCTGAGCATCCAGCCCGTCATCAGGAGATAGAACATCAGCAGCGTGAACAGCACCGACACGCGGCGCGCGTTGATGCCTTCGAACAGCGGTTTCTTGCCATAGGCGACGCCGACGAAATAGGCGCCGAACACGGTGGCCATATAGTGCACCGCGCCGAAGGTCTCGCCCAGCTCGCCCTTGCGCGGATGGTCGACCAGCAGGTGCGACAGGATCACCAGGATCAGGTACGGCACCGACGCGGCCAGCGGCGGCAGGTACAGGCCGAAGCGCTCGACGAAGGCGCGGATCGCCGGACGCTTGAGCGCCAGCAGCGGCAGGAACAGGTTGTGGATCAGGCCGGTGATGACGATGACCTTCAGCAGCACGGCCTTGTGCAGGCTTTCCTTGCCAAAGCCCAGGTTGTGCAGATTGGTCTCGGCCTGGCGGTTATTTTGCAGGAACCATTCCGGCGACTGGATCTGCAGGATGCGCTGGAACCAGCTGATCTCTTCCAGCGCGGCCAGGGCGACCAGGCCGGTCAGGCCGGCCAGCACCAGCACGCCGAGATTGAACCCCTCGGTCTTCCAGCGGTCGAGCGCGACATAGCCGAGCAGGCCGGAGGTCAGCGAGAATGCCAGGAACTGCATCCATTCGACGATGCCGTCTTCTACCAGCAGGCGCGACAGCTCATGCGGATTGTTGGCCCAGATCAGGGCCAGCAGCAGGCAGAACGCGTTGATGATGGTGGCCGAGATGATCACCGGATGCTTGTACCATTTGTTATCTACCACTAAATTACTCCTTCAAAGACGAAAAATGTTCGGCCGCCAGCGGCCGCAGTCCTGGGGCCGACCCTGGCGCCGGGACCGGATCGGGTTCGGGTTCCGCCAGGCGGTCGGAAGCGCGGCGTCCGGTGCGGCGCAGCGCGGCGGCCAGCAGCACGGCCACGGCCCAGGCCCACAGCAGCGGGTCGATCAGGGCATCCCACAGGTTGCCGGTCGGCAGGCGCAGCAGGGCGAAGAGGGCGAGCGCGCCGAGCAGGCTCGCCGCCGGCCCGCGCGCATGGCCACGCACGATGGCCACCACGCAGACGATGGCGGCGGCGATGCCGAGCAGCGGCGCGCCGGCCTGGCCGAAGCCGGCATAATAAAAGCCGCGCGCCAGGAAGCCGACGGCGTCGAGATACAGCAGGGCGCCGCTGACCACCAGCACGCCGGCCAGCGCCTGCGGCATCACCTGGCTGCGGCGGATGCCATGCCAGCGCTCGGCCAGGCGCAGCAGGCAGCAGCCGACCAGCAAGCCGCTCGGATACTGGAAGGCAAGGCCCAGCCACCAGGCCGGCGACAGTTCGCCCGGCAGGGCCATCGCCGCCAGCGCGAGCGCCAGCACCGCGGCCAGCGCCACGCGCGACATCGGCGCCGAGCGGCGCCACAGCGCGCACACCAGGGTGGCGAGGACGATCGCCCAGCCGAGGCGGCCGTACAGCATTTGCAGCGAGAGATCCGGCAGGTTCATCAAATCGATCCTCCGGCGTTGATGCGATAGCGGTGGTGGGCGATCGCCTGGCGCTGCCAGGTGTACGTCACGTGCAGTTCGTTGCCAACCTGCTGCAGGGTCGGATACGAGAACTCGTCGCCGGCCTTGCCCTTGGCGATGTCGGCCACCGTGCGCCAGGCGCGCATATCGTCGGAAATCGACAGGCGCAGCACGCTCCGCGCTGAAGCGTCGTCGGCGGCGTGGTTGTGCAGCATCAGGAACTGGCCGCTGGACAGGCGAATGGCCGCCATCGAGGTATTGTGGTTGGGCAGGTCGAGCGCCGGCAGGTCTTGCCAGGTGGCGCCGCCATCGAGGCTGGCCGCGTGCTGCATGCGGCGCGCGTCGCTGTCGTCGCGCAGCAGGGCGCGCACCTCGGTCTTCGACACCGCCACGATGGCCGGTTGCAGGGTCGAGGTGCTTTGGCCGATGCGCGCCAGCGAGGTCGGGTTGCCCTGGGCGTCGAACGCCATCAGCATCGGATACTTGTTGCCGATCTCAAAATAGACTGGTAGCCACCAGCCGCCGTCGCTGAGCGCCAGCGGCGAGGTGCGCACCAGCGCGCTGGTGTTGAACAGTGGCGAGGTCGGCAGCACGCGGCGCATGCGGAAGCTGGCGCCCTGGTCGTTCGAGACGATGTGGGCGATGCGCGACGCCGCCCAGCCGCCGAGGCCGGTGGCGACGACGTACAGGTGGATCTTGCCCTCGCGGTCGGTCCAGGCGACCGGATTGCCGATGCGGCGCACGCCGAAGCCGAGCGCGGCGCCGAGCGACTCGCGGCTGGCGACCATCCACGGCGCGCTCCAGGCGCCATTGGCCCAGGTCGAGGCATACACCTTGACGTCGGGGCCGCTCTCGCGGCTGCCGGCCCACCAGAAGGCCAGCATGCGGTTGCCCGGCAGCGGCGTCATCGAGCTGGCGTGGGCCGACGGCATGCCCTGCGGCGCGGGAATATGGGTGCTCGACAGTTCGGTGAGCGTGACCGGGCCGCCGCGCATGGCGCCGGCCAGGCTCGGCTGGCCGGCGGCGTGGGCGCTGCGGCTCCAGCGCAGGCCCTCGGCGCCGATCATGAGCAGCACGAGCAGCACACAGCCGAGCAAGACGAGATTGCGGGGGCGCGGCTGAGGGATCTGGGGATTCTCCATTCGCTTCCAGTAGAGGGAACCCAGCTTTGCGTCCTGCACCGCGGGTTCGAGCATTGAACGTCCCGGGAGGCGAGGATGTCGCTGCGGGGTTGCTAGCGCTAAATGGCCAGCCAGCAAAAGGCGCTATCGTACCGGAAAGCCACGGAAAACACATCAGTCAGAGGCGATATCGGTCCGAAATCGATGCCTGGACAGGCGTCATGACACGCTGGATACCGCCAGGTAAGGGCAGATCATGGCAAGCTTGCCAAGTTATCGGCAATTTCTCGATAACAAGCCCACAACTCCGCCTGCAACTGCCCCTATACTTGCGATTTCGACAGCCCGGACTCTGCTGCATGCGTACTTTACCCGTACTACTCATCCTGATCCTTGTCTTGCTTGGGGCTGGGTGTGCGAACCAACATCCTTATTTCGACTCCAGCAAGCCGCACCACCGGCCCGAAGGTTTCGCCAACAACTACCCGAACAACCCCGCCTACCAGCGCCCGACACTCGGCTTCTTCGAGGGCTGGGCGGCGCGCATCAGGAACTGGACCGAGGACGCATCCGTGCGCGCCCCGAGCGCGCCGATTCCGACGGTGGCGCCCGACCTGGCCTTCATCCACGCCAACCGCGGCACCCCGGCGCTGACCTGGATCGGCCATGCGACCTTCCTGTTCCAGACCGGGACGGGCGTGAACCTGCTGTTCGATCCGGTGTTCGACGAACGCGCCTCGCCGCTGTCCTTCGCCGGGCCGAAGCGTCACCAGCCGCCGGGCGTGGCGCTCGCCGACCTGCCGCGCATCGACGTGGTCCTGATCAGCCACTCGCACTACGACCACCTGTCGCGCGACTCGCTGCGCCGGCTGTACCGCCAGGCCGGCGGCCCGCCGCTGCTAGTGGCGCCGCTGGGCGTGGACCTGTGGCTGGAAAAGAACGTCACCGGCGGCGACCGTTCGCGCATCGTCAAGCTGGACTGGTGGGACAAGACCGTCTTCCAGGGGCTCGAGCTGCACCTGCTGCCGGTGCACCACTGGTCGGCGCGCTCGCTGTGGGACCGCAACGAGACCCTGTGGGGCGGCTTCGCGGTGACCCGCCCGGGGCATTCCTTCTTCTTCTCGGGCGACCTGGGGTATTCCAAGGACATCCAGGACATCGCGGCGCGCTTCGACGGCTTCGACCTGGCGGCGATCGGCATCGGCGCCTACCAGCCGGTCTGGTACCGCAATTCGCACGTCAGTCCGGACGAAGCGGTGCGCATCCACCGCGAGCTGCGCGTCAAACGCAGCGTCGGCATGCACTGGGGGACGTATCCGATGGGGCAGGAGCGGCTGGACCAGGCCGCGATCGACCTCGCCACCGCGCGCGAGGCGCAGGGCGTGGCCGATGACGAATTCTTCGTCATGAAGATCGGCGAGACCTACCGCGCGTCGGGTCCGCGCTGACACTCACGGTTGTGGCGCGCGCAGGGTCAGCTTGAGGATCTCGCCCGGTTGCCACAGCCGCATGCGCGGCCCCCAGCCGCCGGCGCCGCGGCTGGTCACCAGCTGCATGTCGCCTTCGCGGTGCAGCCCGACCAGGTGCGGGAATTCGCGCTTGACCAGGTAGCTGAACGGCCAGATCTGGCCGCCATGGGTATGGCCGGACAGCATCAGGCTCACGCCTTCGCGCGCCGCGCGTTCGACCAGGCCGGGCGCCGGGATGTGCGCCAGCAGGATGGTGGCGCCCTGCGCGCGGCTCGGAATCGTGCGCTCCAGTCCGGCGTAAATATCGCCGCCGCCGCGCATGGCGCGACCGATGTCGTCCAGGCCCGCCAGGTGCAGGCCGGGCGCGATCTCGACCCGCTCGTCGCGCAGCCATTGCACGCCGCCAGCGGAGAATTCGGCGATCGTGCCGCCGGCGTCGCCGTAGTATTCGTGGTTCCCCGTCACCGCCCACACGCCCAGCGGCGCGCGCAGGCGTTTGAGCACCGGCGCCAGCTGGTCGTCGTTGATCGGCTCGTCCTCGACCTGGTCGCCCAGCATCACGACCGCGGCCGGTTCCAGGGCATTGATCTGGTCGACCCGCTTGCCGAGCCAGGCGGCGCGGCGCTGGGCGCCGAGGTGGGTGTCGCTGATCGCGACCAGGGTCGTGCCGTCGAGCGCTTGCGGCAGTCCGGCCAGCGTCAATTCGTGCTCGACGATGCCGGGCGCGCGCACCGCCTGGAAGATGGCGAAGGCGCTGACCGACACGCCGGCGATGGCGCCGGCCGCCAGGATCCCTGGCGCCCACTGGCGCAGCCATAGCCCGAAGCCGGTCGCCAGGTCGGCCAGCAGCAGGTATTGCGTCATCACGAACAGGATGCCGAGCCAGGTCATGGCGAACTGACCCGGCCACCAGCGCCAGTCGAGGGCGGCGTCGCCCAGGCGCACGCCGAGCAGGTAGACGGCCCAGACCACCACGGCGCCGAGCCACCACCAGCGCGCCTTGACGCGCGTGCGTATCGGCGCCAGCGCATACAGGCGATGCGCCACGTAGAAATGCATCAGTGTGCCGATGCCGTTGAGGATGAGTGAAAACATGCGTACTTACACCGGTTCGGGCCGGCGAGCGTAGTCCAGAACCGGGCAATCATAGCGGGAATGCAATCTGCATGTCGCCAGGAATTATCCTTAGGTCAGTGTCGGGTTTATACTGCGTTGTTCCCGTTCATGAACCATCGCCCCAGTGACAGAACTGCTTAACGCGGTCGCGCGCAACCTGATCCTTCCTCCCGCCAGCCTGCTCCTCCTGATCGCGATCGGCCTGCTGCTGCGCCACCGCTGGCGCCGTGCCGGCGGCATCGTCGCCGGCGCGGCGCTGGCGTTGCTGGTCTTCTTGTCGAGCGGCGCCGGCGCGGGCTTCCTGGTCCGGCCGCTGGAAGCGATGGCGACCCCGCTGCGCGAGCCGGAAAAGGCCGGGGCGCAGGCGATCGTGGTGCTGGCGGCCGGCCGCCTGCGGGCGGCGCCGGAATACGGCGACCGCGACATCCCCGACCATATCGCGCTGGCGCGCCTGCGCTACGCGGCGCACCTGCACCGGCGCACCGGGCTGCCGATCCTGGTCAGCGGCGGCGCGCCAGGTCCAGGCGCCATGAGCCTCGCCGATGCGATGGCCGCCGCGTTGCGCGAGGACTTCGGGGTTCCGGTACGCTGGGTCGAGGGACGCTCGCGCAATACGGCCGAGAATGCGATGTTCAGCGCCGCGCTGCTGCGTCCCGAGAAGGTCGGACGCGTGCTGCTGGTGACCGATGCGATGCACATGGAGCGCGCCCGCACCGTATTCCAGCGCGGCGGGCTGCAGGTGACGGATGCGCCGACCATGTTCTTCGGCGAGCAGGCGCGCGGCGCGGGCGCCTGGGCGCCGAGTGCCGAAGGCATGCGGCGCGCGTGGTATGCCTCGTATGAGCTGATCGGGATTGCCTGGTACCGGCTGAAGTCGAGCTAGGCCGCTTCGGCATGCTCCACCAGCAACTGCACCTTGGTCACCCCATTGTATTCATTCGCATCGAGCCTGAACGCCACCCGCGCGCGCTCGGGCAGGCTGTCGGGATGCCCGAACCAGATCGCATCGTAACGGCGGCCGTTTTTCTCCAGCAGCAGTTTCAAATGGCGCTCCTTCAGGACGCGCTGGCTGATCACGCGGAACTCGTCGCAGAACACCGGCGGCGCGAAGCCCTGGCCCCAGACCTGGCCATCCATCAGTTCGATGAACTGGGTCGAGTAGAACTCATCTTCCAGCGGCCCGTCGGTCTCGACGATGCGCTCGAGCTGGGCCTCGGTCAGCCAGGCCTGGCCGACCGCCTCGAAGGCCTGGCAAAAATGCTCGAAGGCGTCGTGGCGGATCGACAGGCCGGCCGCCATTGAATGGCCGCCGAACTTGTCGATCAGGCCCGGCACGCGCTTGGACACCAGGTCGAGCGCATCGCGCAAGTGAAAGCCCGGGATCGAGCGGCCCGAGCCCTTGATCCAGCCGTCGCCGGCCGGGGCGAAGGTGATCGTCGGCCGATAGAATTTTTCCTTCAGGCGCGAGGCCACGATGCCGATCACGCCCTGGTGCCAGCCTTCGTCGAACACGGCGATGGTGCTGGCGCTGGTGGGCTCGAAGGTATCCAGGTGCAGCAGGGCGGTGTCCTGCATCTCGGCCTCGATCTCGCGCCGCTTGAGGTTGATCTCGTTGAGCTGCTGGGCGATGGCCCAGGCGCGGCCCTCGTCGTCGGTGGTCAGGCACTCGATGCCGAGCGCCATGTCTTCCAGCCGGCCGGCGGCGTTCAGGCGCGGGCCGACGGCAAAGCCCAGGTCGAACGGCGAGGCGCAGCGCGCTTCGCGGCCGGCCACGCGGAACAGGGCGGCCACGCCCGGATGCATGCGGCCGGCGCGCATGCGCTTGAGGCCTTGCGCGACCAGGATGCGGTTGTTGGCATCGAGCTTGACCACGTCGGCCACGGTGCCCAGCGCAACCAGGTCGAGCAGGCTGTCGAGTTTGGGCTGGGTCTGGGCGTCGAACACGCCGCGCCGGCGCAGCTCGGCGCGCAGGGCCAGCAGCACGTAGAACACCACGCCGACGCCGGCCAGGTTCTTGCTGGGGAAGCCGCATTCGGGCTGGTTCGGATTGACGATCACGCGCGCCGGGGGCAGCGTGTCGCCCGGCAGGTGGTGGTCGGTGACCACGACTTCGATGCCGAGCCGGTTGGCCTCGAGCACGCCCTCGATGCTGGCGATGCCGTTGTCGACCGTGACGATGATGTCGGGATTCTTTTCGCGCGCGGTGATCTCGACGATGCCGGGCGTGAGGCCATAGCCGTGCACGACGCGGTTGGGCACGAAGTAGTCGACCTCGGCGCCCATCGCGCGCAGGCCGCGCAGGGCGACCGCGCAGGCGGTGGCGCCGTCGCAATCGTAGTCGGCGACGATGGTCATGCGCTTGCCGGCCTGGATGGCGTCGGCCAGGAACACGGCGGCGGCGTCGATGTGCTTCAGGCCCGAGGGTGGGGACAGCGCCGCCAGCTCGCTCGAGAGTTCGCGCACGTGCTCCAGGCCGCGCGCGGCATAGATGCGCGCCAGCACCGGGTGGACGCCATCCTGGCGCAGCAGTTCCGAGATGCGGAACGGGCAGGGGCGGGTGGAGATACGGGTCTTCTGGGTCAAGTCAGTGAATCCAATGTCGGGCGGCGCCAGAATTTGCGCTGCGCCATCGCGGTCGTCGTGTGCTCGGCCAGGCCTTCGCGGCTGCTCAGGACCAGGCGCAGTTCGCGCACGCGGCCATCCTTGAGGGAAGCCAGCAGCGGCGCGAACAGTGTGTCTTCGAGGTGCTGCATGCCCTGCAGCCAGCCGTTCCAGTCGGCGGCCAGCGCCGCCTCGCCCAGGTTGCCGGCGACCAGCAGGCCATCCTGCGCCAGGATGCCGTCCAGGCGTTCGAGCGACGTCAGGCGCTGCTGGCCGAGGGCGGCCAGCCAACCGGGGACGGCATAGGTGGCCATCGTTGTCGAAGGCGGCTGCGCCTGCATGCTTGCACCCCACACCCAGAACGCGTTCACCACCGGCAGCCGGCGCGCCTCGCGCGCGGCGTTGACGGGGTGCGCGTGCCAGGCCATCTGCACCTCGTTCTGCAGGCGCCGGTAGGCTTGCGCCCCGACGCCCTTCGGCATGAAGTCGGTCAGGTCCATATTGGCGACCGTGTCCGGGCTGGCGGTCTCGAAACCGGTCCAGTCGTCGGCGCGCAGGAACCAGGTGTGGGCGTCGCCGTAGCGCAGTTCGTGGCCGATCTCTTCGCACAGGCCCCGGGCGGCCTCGAACAGCGCGCGGCCGTCCGCGTCGTCCAGGCTCACCTGGCGCGTGTCGGCCATCATCAGGTGGCTGCGCGCGATCTGGATGTGGGCCGGCGTGACGAGATGCCAGCGGCCGGCGCCGGGTTCGAGCCCGAAGCCGCGCATGGCGGCCACGGCGAACGGGGTATGGCCATCGTCGGCAAGGCCGAGCTCGCGCGCCAGCCAGGTTTCATGCGGCAGGGCGTGGGCAATGTCGGCCTTTGGGGCGCGCCGGTCGCTCGACGTGCGCGACAGCAGCGCGCTGAGTGCCGGCGCCTGCAGGGCGCGGACCAGGTCGGGAGCGAATTCGGGGAGCGGGAGGGAGAACGGCAGGACAAGCGTAATATGAGCCATCCCGCTATTTTAGGCCAAAATCGGCCGGCCGGCGGGTTTGATCTTGGCTTGCCGCACAGCGTTTGCACATGGTTTTTTGCTAATCCGCGCCACAAAAGTGGTTTGTCTGGCAAACTGCCGGGTTGGCGCAGCCAAAAGAACAAGAACCGACAGGATTGTATGAGCATCACCCATAAACTTCCGTATGAATGGCAGATCGGCCTGCGTTATACCCGCGCCGGCAAGCGCAGCGGCCGCAACAGTTTTATTTCGTTCATCTCGATGGCGTCGGTGGCCGGCATCGCCCTCGGCGTGGCCGCCCTGATCGTGGTGCTGTCGGTGATGAACGGCTTCCAGAAGGAGGTCACCAACCGCATGCTGTCGATGCTGGCGCACGTCGAGATCTTCGATGCGCGCGGCGCGCTGCCGGACTGGCGCGCGACAAGCGCTGATGCGCTGCGCCATCCCGAAGTGCGCGCCGCCGCACCTTTCCTCGATGCGCAATCGATGCTGCTGGTCGATGGCGTCATGAAGCCGGCACTGCTGCGCGGGGTCGAGCCGACCGAGGAAGCCAGGGTATCCGACGTCGCCAAACAGATGAAGGAAGGCAGCTTCGATTCGCTGCGTCCCGGATCCTTCAACGTCGTGCTGGGCCGTGCGCTGGCCAAGTCGCTCGGCGTCGGCGTCGGCGACCGCGTGTCGCTGCTGGTGGCCAGCAGCGGCATCCTGGGTGGCGCCGCTTCGCCCGGCGAAAATCCCTTGCCGCGCTCGCGGGCGCTGACGGTGTCGGGCATTTTCGAGGCCGGCCACTTCGAATTCGATTCCACGCTGGCGCTGGTGAACATTGTCGACGCCGAGGCCGCGACCGGGGCCACGGCGCCGCTCGGCCTGCGCCTGCGCCTGGCCGACCTGCAGCAGGCGCCGCGCGTGGCCTACGAGCTGCAGCAGTCGATGGGGGGCGACCTGATCATGCGCGACTGGACCAAGGTAAACACCGTGTGGTTCGCCGCCGTGCAGTCGCAGAAAAACATGATGTTCATTATCCTGACCATGATCGTGGCGGTGGCCGCCTTCAACCTGGTCTCGACCCTGGTCATGACGGTCAAGGACAAGCAGGCCGACATCGCCATCCTGCGCACCCTGGGCGCCTCGCCGCGCGGCATCATGAAGATCTTCATCGTGCAGGGCACGCTGGTGGGCATGCTGGGCGGCCTGCTCGGCGTCGGCCTGGGTGTGCTGGTGGCGCTGAACGTCGATGTCATCGTGCCGGCCATCGAGCGCGTGCTCGGCGTGCACTTCCTGTCGCAAGAGGTCTACCTGATCAGCGAGATGCCGTCCGAGCTGCTGTGGCGCGACGTCGGCTGGATCGGCGGCGTGGCCGTGCTGCTGTCCTTCCTGGCCACGATCTACCCGAGCTGGGCGGCGTCGCGCGTCAAGCCGGCCGAGGCGCTCAGGTATGAATAACACCGTAGCAGTCATCACCAATCCGATCATGGGAACACATGAGCATCATCCACAAACTGCCGTATGAGTGGCAGGTCGGCCTGCGCTACACGCGGGCCGGCAAGCGCAGCGGGCGCAGCAGCTTCATCTCTTTCATTTCGCTGATCTCGGTGGCCGGCATCGCCCTCGGCGTCGCGGCCCTGATCATCGTGCTGTCGGTGATGAACGGCTTTCAGAAACAGGTCACCGACCGCATGCTGTCGGTGCTGGCCCATATCGAGGTATTCGACGCTTCCGGCAGTCTGCCCGACTGGCGCGCGTCCGCGCAGGAGGCGCTGCGCAATCCAAACGTGCTGGGCGCGGCGCCATTCGTCGAGACCCAGGGCCTCCTGGTGCGCGACGGCGTGATGCGTCCGTCGATCGTGCGCGGCGTGCTGCCGGGCGAGGAAGACAAGGTCTCGACCGTGGCGCGCCAGGTGCGCGCCGGCAGCTTCGACGCCCTGAAGCCCGGCAGTTTCAACATCGTGCTGGGCTACGCGCTGGCGCGCGCGCTCGGCGTCGGCCTGGGCGACAAGGTCACGATGGTGCTGGCCCAGGGTCAGGTGACGCCGGCCGGCATGGTGCCGCGCACCCGCAGCTTCACCGTCGCCGGCATCTTCGAGGCCGGCCACTTCGATTTCGATGCGGCGCTGTCCTTCATCCACGTGGAAGACGCCCAGCGCCTGGAGCGCTTGCCGGCGCCGTCCGGCCTGCGCCTGCGCATCGCGAACATGCGCGAGGCGCCCGAAGTGGCCGAGCAGCTGAAGGGCCAGATGAGCGGCGCGAAGGAGGGTAACCTCACGGTGCGCGACTGGCCCAAGCTCAACGCCAACTGGTACGCTGCCGTACAGACCGAAAAAAAGATGATGTTCATTATCCTCACCCTGATCATCGCGGTGGCCGCCTTCAACCTGGTCTCGAGCCTGGTGATGACGGTGACCGAGAAGCAGGCCGATATCGCGATCCTGCGCACGCTGGGGTCGTCGCCGCAATCGATCATGAAGATCTTCATGGTGCAGGGCGGGGCGATCGGCGTGCTGGGGACGCTGGCCGGCGTCGGCATGGGGGTGGCGGTGAGCCTGAACATCGATGTCATCGTTCCGTTCATCGAACGTTTGCTGGGAGTGGAGTTCTTGTCCAAAGATATATATTTGATCAGTACCGTGCCGTCCGACCTGCATGGACCGGACGTCGCCGTCATCGGCGTCATCTCGGTGCTGCTGGCGTTTGCCGCCACCGTGTATCCGAGCTGGGCCGCCTCGCGCGTGAAACCGGCGGAGGCGCTGCGTTATGAGTGATGCATTCAACGGCGCCCCGGTGCTGGCCTGCCGCAGCCTCGGCAAAACCTTCAAGCAGGGCGACGCCAATGTGCGTGTGATCGACGGCATCGATTTCGCCGTCCACCGCGGCGAGCGCGTCGCCATCGTCGGCGCCTCCGGTTCCGGCAAATCCACCTTGCTGCACCTGCTGGGCGGCCTGGATACGCCGAGCAGCGGCTCGGTGACCCTGCACGGCGAGGATTTCGCCAACCTGTCCGAGGCGCGCCGCGGCGAGCTGCGCAACACGGCGCTGGGCTTCGTCTATCAGTTCCACCACCTGCTGCCCGAGTTCACGGCGCTCGACAACGTCATGATGCCGCTCCTGATCCGGCGCGAGCAGCGCCCGGTCGCGATGGAGCGCGCGCAGGCGATCCTGGAACGCGTGGGCCTGGGCAAGCGCGTGGCGCACCGTCCGGGCGAACTGTCGGGCGGCGAGCGCCAGCGGGTGGCGCTGGCGCGCGCGCTGGTGACCCAGCCCGCATGCGTGCTGGCCGACGAACCGACCGGCAACCTCGATCACACCACGGCGCAGATCATCTTCGACCTGATGCTCGAACTGTCGCGCACCCTCGGCACCGCCTTCGTGATCGTCACCCACGACATGGAACTGGCGCGCCGCTGCGACCGCGTGCTGCGCATGACGGAACACGGCCTGCAGCCGGCGCAAGGCTGAACCATGTGGATCGATACCCACGTCCATCTGGATGCGCGCGAGTACGGCGGTGACGGCGCTGGCGTGGCGCGCAAGGCGCAGGAAAGCGGCGTGTCGATGATCGTGATCGTTGCGGTCGAGCGGGGCAACTTCGACGCCGTGGCCAGCCTGGCGCACGGCAGCCCGAATGCCTGCTATGCGCTCGGGATACACCCGATCTGCGTGCCGCAGGCGCGGGACGACGACCTGGCCTATATGCGCACGCGGGTCGAGCAGGCGATGAGCGACCCGCGCTTCGTGGGCATCGGCGAGATCGGGCTGGATTTCTTCATTCCCGAACTGAAGGAACCCGCCATGCGCGACAAGCAGGAGCGGTTCTTCCGCGAACAGTTGCGCATCGCGCGCGACTTCGGCCTGCCGGTCTTGACCCATGTGCGGCGCTCGCAAGACCAGGTGCTCAAGCACCTGCGCCAGATTCGCCCGCCAGGGGGCATCGCCCATGCATTCAACGGCAGTTTCCAGCAGGCGCAGAATTTCATTGAGCTGGGATTTCACCTGGGATTCGGCGGCAACATGACCTTCACGCGCGCGCTGCAGATCCGGCGCCTGGCGGCCGAGCTGCCACTGGAATCGATCGTGCTGGAGACCGACTCGCCCGACATCGCACCGAGCTGGATTCATCCGGGACGCAACAGTCCCGATCAACTCCCGGGCATCGGCGCCACCCTGGCCGAATTGCGCGGGATGAGCGTCGACGAGGTGCGTGTTGCGGCATATCGTGCTTCGCTCGCCGCGATTCCCCGTCTTTCCGGGCTGTGTGGCGCCATTTAGATGACCATCAGCCCTGCGGGAAGTTCAATCGATCTCACTCGACAGTTGCTGACACGCCCCAAATCCCGTATTTACCCGCTGTGACAAGATGTGCTTCCTCATGAGTAAAAACCGGACGGGAGAGACACTTGGACAGCGCGAGCGAATTCCTGCGCATGCTGCAGCACGAGAAATCGCTGACGACCGCCCATCGGGCGATCCGGCTGCGCCTGGGCCACGCCGACCACCTTGCCGATGAGGTGCTGCTGCCGCAGCGGGTCAGCGGCAACGAGTCCGTCTGCGGCAGCCTCGAATACGTCGTCACCTGCGTCGCTTCCACGCCGCGCCTGCCGCTCAAGGAACTGATCGCGCTGCCGGCCGAGATCCAGTTCGTCACCGACCGCGGCCAGTTGCGCGGTGCCTGCGGCATCGTGGCCGAAGCCCGCGCCGGCGACTACGACGGCGGCCTGGGCGTTTACCAGCTGGTGATCCGCGACGCGCTGGCGATCATGGAAAAGCGCGTCAACAGTCGCGTGTTCCGCTACCAGAACGAACTCGAGATCGTGCAGGTGCTGTTCGACGAATGGCGTCAATCGAACGGCGTGCTGGCCAGCGCCTTCGAATACGAACTCGATCCGCTGTTCGACATGCGCCAGTTCCCGCCGCGCGAACAGACGATGCAATACAACGAGTCCGACGCCGCCTTCGTGCGCCGCCTGCTGCGCCGGCGCGGCGTGGCCTGGACCTTCCGCCCCGGCCATGCGCGCACCCGGAACCTCGAGGTCGAGCGCGACACCTCGCCGGTGCACACGCTGGTGCTGTTCGCCGACTCCAACTCGCTGCCGCGCAACGGCGCCGGCACCGTGCGCTACCACCGCGGCGGCGCCAGCGAAGAACGCGACACCATCGTCTCCTGGAGCGCCGCGCGCCGCCTGCAGGCGGGCAGCACCACGCGCCACAGCTGGGACTACCGCAACCCGCTCGGCACCCAGTTCATGACCGCCACCGCGCGCAGCATGGCCGACCAGGGCCGCAGCGGCAACCAGCTTGCCGCCAGCCTCGACGACTACCAGGTCGAAATGCCGCATGCCGGCAACGACGTCGAAGACCACTGGCGCCTCGGCCAGGTGCGCATGAACCGGCACGAGTTCGAGACCAAGTGCTTCCACGGCGAGGGCAGCGTGCGCGACCTGCGCGCCGGCGAATGGTTCACCCTGAGCGGCCATCCCGAGATCGACACCCACCCGGCGGCCGAGCGCGACTTCACCATCACCACACTGCACGTCGAGGCCGAGAACAACCTGCCGGCCGATGTCTCGGCGCGCGTGCGGCGCCTGATGGGTGCCTGGATGGACGACGCCGCCTTTCCGGACACGCCGCCATCGCTCGATGCGGTGCGGGTGCGGGTCAGCTTCGACGCGGTCCGGCGCGGCATCCCGCTGGTGCCCAGCTTCGACCCGCGGGTCGACCTGCCGCATCCGCAGCTGCAAAGCGCGATCGTCACCGGCCCGCCGGGCGAAGAGGTGCATTGCGACGCGCTGGGCCGGGTCAAGATCCGCTTTCCCGGCATGCGCACCAGCGACCACCGCCACGCGCATGGCGCCGGCGCGTCCGACACGCCGGCCGATTCGGCCTGGGTGCGGGTGGCGTCCAACTGGGCCGGCGCCGGGCCGGGCAGCCAGCAGCAAGCCGGCACGCTTGGCCTGCCGCGCGTCGGCACCGAGGTGCTGGTGGCGTTCATGGGCGGCGACCCGGATCGGCCGGTGATCCTGTCGCAGCTGTACAACCAGCGTGCGCAGCCGCCGGCGCTGAGCCGGGCGGGGGAATTGCCGGGCAACCGGTATTTGTCGGGGATGCGCAGCCGCGAAATTGGCGGCGCGCGCGGCGGCCAGCTGCTGTTCGACGACACGCCGGGGCAGATCGCGGTGCAGCTGGCCAGCGAACATGCGGCTTCTGAACTCAACCTCGGCTGGCTGTCCGAGCCGCGCGCGAACGGACAGGCCGGCCCGCGCGGCGAAGGAGCGGAACTACGCAGCGACAAGGCGGTGGCGCTGCGCGGCGGCGAAGGCATCCTGCTCAGCGCGGGGGGCAAGCAGATTGATGGCGGCGTCCAGCTGGAGCGCGCCAGCCTGGTCGGGATCGCGGAGGCGATGCATGGCGTGCTGGACACGCTTGGGCGGCTGGCGGGCGACCATGGCGAGAGCGAAGAAGCCAAGCCGCGCCTGGATGCGCTGGCCGAACGGTTGCGCCATTGGCATGACGGCTCGAATGTCGCGCCGGGTTCCGGAACGGGGGGCGAGCCACTGGTGGCCGTGAACGCGCCGGCCGGCGTGGTGATCGCGAGCGACGACAGCATCGCCCTCGGCGCCCAGACCAAGGTCGACATCGTCTCGACCGGCGACGCCGAAATGGCGACCGGCCGCAGCCTCTTCTTGCGCGCCTCGCGCGCGCTCAGCATGTTCGCCTATGAGCTGGGCATGAAGCTGATCGCCGCCCGCGGCGACATCGTGGTGGAGACCCACCGCGGCGACATCGAGATCAAGTCCTCTAACCGTATCCGCCTGATCGCCGCCACCGGCATCGAGCTCGAAGCGCCGTCGGTGAAAGTGGTATCGCAGGGCACGCAGACCGACTGGGACGGCGGCACCATCACACACCAGAGCAGCGGCAAGCACGTGGTCAGGGCGGCCTCGGTCGAGCATCTGTCTCCGGGCGGCGGCACGCCCGCCGGCCTGCGCCTGCCGGCGACCGAACTGGAGACGGACGAGCGGGTGGTCTTGATCGACCGCCAGACCAATCTGCCGGCCCGCGGCAAGCGCTACGTCGCGCGCCACGAAGACGGCACGCGCATCCAGGGCGTCACTGACGACGAGGGACGCACCAGCATCCTGAGCAGCTACGCGATGGGCGACATCGAAATCCGCGTGTTGCCCGACGACGAACCAGACGATCCCGGTGCGGGCCGGGCATGAAGGAGCCGACCCGTCCAATTCCCCAGCCAACTATCGATCGCGATGGAAGCCTGGTAGCGCATACGGTCGCGACGCCGACGGCCTTCAAGGTGAGGGCCCGGGTCACTATTGGGTCGCGCAAGGTGATTCCGGTGATTCTCGTGCCTGGAATCATGGGGTCCAATCTGCGGGCCAGGGCCGACATGAAACCCAGGGCGGATGACATCCTGAGGCCGGGTGAATCGGCCTGGCGCCCGCCAAGCGGCAATATCGACGGCTATCTCGAATCGTTGAAATGGTCTGTGCGCAGTCCTTCCGAACGGCAGCGGATCCTGGACGCAAGCACTCTCGAAGTGGACCCAGGCGGCGAGTTGGCATTCGCACCGAATGTGTTCGATCCAGGGGTTTTGCGTGAGCGTGGCTGGGGCGAAGTGCACGCCGGATCCTATGGTGCGCTCCTCATCGATCTGCAGCGCCATCTGGACAAGACCTTCCAGGTATCGCCTCGTGGTACGCGCGAGATACGTCACTTCTGGCGCAGGGTCATGCAGACCGAGGCGTCGTCGTGGGGTGTACGCCATATTGAGAAAGTGACAGAAGCTGAGCTCGAGAAATTTGCCGCCTACCAATACCCGGTGTACGCGTTCGGCTACAACTGGCTCAATTCATGTGAAGACTCGGCGCGCCGGCTGCGCACTCGCATCGACGCGATCAAGGCATTCTGGGCCGAACGCAAGCACCAGTGCGAAAAAGTGATCCTGATAACCCATTCGATGGGAGGCCTGGTCGCGCGTGCCTGCGCGCGGCTGAGCCCCCCCGGGGATGGGAGCGCGCCGGATATTGCCGGGATCATCCACGCGACGATGCCGGCACTGGGCGCGCCAGTCGCCTACCGGCGCATTGCATGCGGCACCGAAGGCGGGCGTTTCGCGAACGGCTTTGGCGATAATCGCAAGGCGTCCGCCATCGCTGACATCATCGGCGAAAGCAGTGCCGAAACGACGCCGGTCATGGCCGTTTCCCCCGGCGCCCTGCAACTGTTGCCGAACCATCTGTATCCCCGGCCCTGGATTGTCATCAAGTCGATGCGGTCGGTAAATCGCCGTGATGAGGTGCGCGATCTGCTATCGCTACCGGATGGTAATCCTTACGATTTCTATCGTGATATGAAATCCTGGTATCGCATGATCGATCCGACACTTGCCGATCCAGCCAAGCGCCATGACAACATGGACGAATCGGTTGTCGATCGCATTAGCAAGGCAATTGGTGCCGCCGAGCGATTACATACGACATTGCTGATGACTGGGGGCGCAGGCAGTTCGTCTTCGAAACCTTACTACCATCCGCATACCTATGTATTCTACGGTGCGGACAAGGAACTGAAAGCCTTTGGACAAATCCGATGGGTGGCCCGCGAACCGTCGATCAATCCTACCGCGTTATCCCCGTCGCTGATTCGCGCCGCGACACTTGTGTCGGCGACGCGCAACGGCGACCGCGAGGTACGTGTGGGGCGGGATCTACAACTGCGCTTCTTCGTCTGGCCGGAAGACGCCCATGGCGACGAGACCGTGCCGGTCCAATCCGGCGCTGGATCTTCTCCGCATGTACGGCAGACGTTCGCGCCGGCCGGATTCCGGCATCAGCAAAGCCTCGAGCCCGAGGCGATGCGCCTCCTGGTACGCCATCTTATCGTCAAGATCGTTCAGGAAATCAAATGAAGCGGCTCGGCGGCAGACGAGTGCGATGGGTGTGTGGGCTGACAGCGTTCGTGCTGGCGCTCACGTCGCTCATCGCCAGTTCGGTACAGGCGGACTACGACAAGCAGAAGGTGGCAAAAATGACCGAGAAAATGAAGACACGCTGCGTGGGCCGTTTCCTGATCGATTTGCCGGCAGATGCACAGGTCACCATGCGGTACGGCGCATTAGGGGGTTTTGATATCTCCACTTCCAACGCCGAATCCGAGGAGGAGTTTGCCGAGCGCTTGCGCAAGGAAGAACACGAGATAGCGGGCGCCGTCAACGAGGACGGTCAACCCAGCCTGGAGGCGAGCAAGGAGATCACGGTTGGCGCGGGGCGTGGAAAAACCTTCGTGTATAACCGGGAACGCACGAAAATACTGGGAGACGAAGGTTTTTTTTTCAGCGAGAATGTCCAATTTCTCAGCATGCTCCGATTTCCCGGGGTGAGCGTCACCGGCGAGATCGAGTGGGTCGCACCCCGGTATATCGATCGCTTGACCAGGATACTCAGCCGCATCCGGCCACTTGCTGACGAGGAAATACCGAGCGAGAGCGGCTTTTGCCTTGGACATGTCATTCTCCAGGACCCCTACGAACACGACAATGTCGAGACTGTCGTGATGTTCGCCGGAATCCCTGGTCATCCGGACGTCAACATCGCCCTGTCGTCGATGTCGGGAACCAGCCCGGCGCCTGGCCTGCTGGCACGCCACGAAAGAGCGGTATCCCGTTTCCCGATGTTCATGCGGCTCGCGTTTTCGCATCTACGTGAGCACGAGCGCACGATCAATGGACTGCTGGGCGAAGAGTTGGTGTTGCGCGCGCGCGAGCCGAATTTCACGACCGGCTATTCATTTCAATGGGAGATGGCCGGCAACCAGGACGATGTCCACGCGCCGCGCCTGAAGCTCGAACTGGAGTCGGGCGTCAACCCGGTTTCTGGCGGCAAGCCGGTACAGTCGACGCTGACCGAAGAGGCCATGTTCGAATTATGGGAAAGCATCGTCACCAGTATCCGGCCCAGACCGGCTGCCCCGGCGGCCAATACAAAGCCTGACCGTCCCGCGGTAGCGCTGGGAACGAGCGCCCTGGCAGGGGAGACCTGCCCCCAGACCGGATGGTGGCACTGTGGCGACGGAGGGAATGGCATTTCCGTTCTGGGCGGGCAGCGTCAGTTCCTGAAGCAGGGCCAGACCATGCCGCAGGCCCTGTTGCTCCCTGAGCAAACCATGTGGCAGCGCTTGCGGGGCGTGCAGCCCAGCTACGAGAGTGCGAACGCGACTTTATGGGCACTGGTGGACAAGCGCAACAGCGAGCGCAAGACGCAGCTGCCCGGGCTGGAGCAGGCACTGGGCGTTTCCGAGCGTGGCAATATGCCCGCAGGGGCGGCGCCTTTCAATCATGTCGACATGGCAATCGGGAGTGTGGCGAAGACTGGATGGCAGTGCCCGGCGAGCGGCTGGTGGCGCTGTGAAGACAGCCAGGCGCTGGACGGCACCCGCTGGTTCGCGGCTGGCGCCCTGCTGCCAGCTGCGACATTCCAGGCGCTGCCGCGCCGGAATGGCGTCGCCCACACCTAGTTGATCCGTCGACGCAGCGCCTGGCAACTCGTACGCGCGGCGGATTCTGCCTCGGCCAGCTAGATCGTTGCGGCCACCAGGTTTTCCCGTCCTGTCGACAGCGACGAGGATCGAGACACTCAGCCATGCGCTTGGCCATCCTCGCGTTTGCAGCCGGCGCCGCCTGGATGCAGCTGCAGGCGGCGCTGCCCTCGGCGCCGAACCTGCTCGTGTGCGCACTTGCCGCGGTGCTGGCGTGCCGATGGCGAGACCGCGCGCCGACGGTCATCTGCGCGGGCGCACTTCTTGGGTTTGCCTGGGCAGGTTTGACCGCCCACCTGGCCCTGCACAATGCCTTGCCACATAGGGACGAAGGCCGCGACATCACCGTCATCGGCGCCATCGCCAGCCTCCCGCACCGCTTCGACGGCGGCGTGCGCTTCCATTTCGACGTCGCCCACACCGAGACGCGCGGCGCCACCGTCCCGCCCAGGATCGTGCTGTCCTGGTACGGCGCCGCCGCCGCCGATCCCGCCCTCATCCACCCCGGCGAACGCTGGCGCCTGGTGGTGCGCCTGCAGCGCCCCCACGGCAACGCCAACCCCCATGGCTTCGACTACGAAGCCTGGCTGCTGGAACAGGGCGTGCGCGCCACCGGCTACGTCCGCCCCGCAGGCAGCCGGAACGAACGTCTGGACGACTGGACACCTGGCGTCGGCTACGCGATCGAACGCGCGCGCGGTTACCTGCGCACGCGCATCCTGGCGATCCTCGACGGCGAGCCTTACGCGGGCGTCATCGTGGCCCTGGTCATCGGCGACCAGCGCGGCATCGACCAGGACGACTGGGACGTCTTCAACCGCACCGGCATCAGCCATCTGGTGTCGATTTCCGGCCTGCACATCACGATGGTGGCGGGCCTCGCGGCCTGGATCGTCGCCAGCCTGTGGCGCCGCTCGTTCTGGACCGACGCCCAGCTGCCGCTGCGCCTTCCGGCCCAGAAGGCCGCCGCCTTGGCGGGAGCGGCGGTGGCGCTGATCTACGTGCTGCTGGCCGGCTTCGGCGTGCCGGCCCAGCGCACCTTCTACATGCTGGCCGTGGTGGCCGCCGCGCTCTGGTGCGGACGCATCGCATCCAGTTCCCACGTCCTGTGCCTGGCGCTCGGCATCGTGGTGCTGCTCGACCCTTGGGCCATGCTGTGGCCCGGTTTCTGGCTGTCCTTTGGCGCCGTCGCCGCCATCCTGTACGCCTGCAGCGGGCGGCTAGGCGAACGCACGCGTGGCTGGCGCGCGGGGTTGCTGGTGGCCGCGCGCACGCAGTGGGCCGTGACCATCGGACTGGCGCCGCTCACGCTGCTGCTGTTCGGCCAGATTTCGCTGGTCAGTCCAGTGGCGAACGCGGTGGCGATCCCCGTCATCAGCCTGTTCGTGACGCCGCTGGCGCTGGTCGGCAGCATCCTGCCGTCGCCGCTGGCCAGCCTGGTCCTGGGCATGGCCCACCTGGCGATCGAATGGCTGGCCTGGCCCCTGCAGCGGCTGGCGGCGCCTGAGCTGGCGGTATGGACCGCGCCGGCGCCGTCGCCATGGATCCTCGCGCTGGCGCTGCTCGGCGCCGCATGGATGCTGGCGCCGCGCGGCTGGCCGCTGCGCTGGGCCGGCCTCGCTGCCTGGACCCCGCTGCTGACGCAGCTGCCGACGGCGCCGCCAGCCGGCGCGTTCAGCGTCACCGCCTTCGACGTCGGCCAGGGCATGGCGCTCCTGGTCGAAACCCGGCGCCACCGCCTGCTGTACGATACCGGCCCGCAGTATGCGCCCGGCGCCAGCGGCGCGACACGCGTCATCCTGCCCTACCTGCGCGGACGCGGCATCGGGCGTCTGGACACCCTGGTGGTGTCGCACAGCGACCTCGATCACGTCGGCGGCGCCGACGCCGTGCTGGAAACGCTGGAAGTAGGGGAGGTCAGATCGTCGCTGCCGCCGGCGCACCCCTTGCTGCGCATGGCGGCGCGCCGGCAGCGCTGCCTGGCTGGCCAGGCCTGGGAGTGGGACGGCGTGCGCTTCGAGATGCTCGCGCCCGATGCCGCCAGCTACGCCAACCCGCGCCTGAAAGCCAACGCGCGCAGCTGCGTGTTACGGGTGAGCGCCGATGGCAAGGCGATCCTGCTGGCCGGCGACATCGAGGCGGCGCAAGAGGCGGCATTGCTGCGCACGGGCGCGCAGCGCTTGCGCGCCGACGTGTTGCTGGCGCCGCACCAAGGATTATGTAAGCAAGCGTGTTGCAAAGTCTGTGTCGCAGTGACCGAGCGGCCTACATTGTCAACTCAATTATGCACTAAGAGTAGATTTAGCGATAGTTACGTAAAATATTGCCTGGAAGAAATTTATTGGTTGACGAAAAGTTTCATTCTGATAAGCTAGTTGCTCCCACAGAATCAGAAAGCAAGCGATGTCTGAAATGAGTCCTGAGCTGCTAGAGCAGATGCGCGTGCTGGCTGAAGAGTATATCCAACCTCACGGCGGTACCCTGGACGCATGTTTAGGATCGGGTGGGTCTGCTGCGGTATTCAAATGGCGCCGTGGTGACGCTGTTTTAGCACTTAAAGTATATGACCCAACCTTTTTCGACGAAGAAGATGGTCCGGCAGAACGCCAGCGAATCGAACTTCAAGCAGCACTGATCGGTCACGAATGTCCGCAACTCGTCGGAATCGAAAGCGTCGAATTTGCGTTTGGTACGTGTTTCATGTGTATGCAATTCGTCCCAGGGAAAGAGCTTAGCAAATGCTTAGCTGAGGTTCCTCGCGACAAAATCTGGTCTTTGATTGGACAGTTGTCTGACGCCCTAATCTTTCTCGACAAACGCAATTTAGTCCATCGAGACATCAAACCGCATAACATCATGGTGTCAGAAGACTTTTCGACACTTACGCTAATAGATCTAGGTGTTGTCCGCGAAACGAATACTGCGGGCGACTATGCCGGCACAGATCACGGCCGTCGCCGTCCCTTCATTGCAACCGCCCAGTACAGTTCCCCTGAATACCTATTCAGGCTCGTTGAGCCAAGCCCAGATTTTTGGCGTGGTCTAACTTTCTATCAAGTTGGGGGGGTGTTACACGACCTCATCATGCGCAGAGCTCTGTTCCAGGACGAAGTTAGCTCAGCAAACAGGTACATAGTAGCCATGGCGGTGCTTCGGAAGACCCCAGCGCTGAATCCAGATGACATTGTAGAAACCTCTCTTCGCGCGCTCGCTGCAAGATGCCTAACGAAAGATCTTAGCCAGAGACTCAAGCTCGTGACGTGGGCAGATTTCCGGCCAAATTCTACAAGCGCGGCCGATAGGTTGCAGCAACGATTGCAAAAGCTGAGCGTAGCATACGCTGGACCAGCGGAAATTGAGCTTGAAAAAAATCGTCTGCGAATGACGCGGCAGCAATGCGTTTCGCAACTGCTAACTGAAACGCGGTCACAAGTTAAAGAACAGTTTGAAGAAGTGTATTGCGAGCGTGTATCAAACGACGTCCCCGACAGTGCTGGTTTGCTTACGATTCGTGTACCTCAAGTGGGAATCTTTGTTGATATTTCAATACAGGTTAACTGGCCTGAAGATCCAACGCCGCTCCAAGGGCTGGTCACAGTACATGCGTTTGCGCGAACCGAAACCACTGTTGCTGCTTTTCACGCCCCTAAAAATACGATCTGCGCTCTAGACGCCGAAAGTATGGATTTGTCTCTTCCTATCTTTAACCTGCGCGACTTTATAGCTAATGCGGTGTTGAATGCTTTGGACATCGGAGATAGCGGTCAGTTGAACGAACACGGATGTTCGCTAACATTTTAAAGGTCAAATAAATGCAAGAGAGCTGGTGGAAAGATCGAAAAGACCTAGACGAGGATCAGGAACGTGTTATCGTTCTGGAGCCAGACGGCAATCATTTGCTCGTCGGGCCGCCGGGCTGCGGGAAAACAAACTTACTGCTACTGCGAGCAAAGTACTTGAGCAGTAGCGGTAAAAAGAATGTCCTGTTTATTACGTACGGTCGCACGCTCGCTGAATTCATCAAGACGGGGATTGGCCCAAAACAGCTCATCGACCCAGCCAATGTCATGACATTCCGTTGGTGGGCGAAGAAAATTCTTGGTGACTTTGCTCCCGCAGTGCTTAGAAATGAACCGGACCAGCCTTACGACGAAGTTCGATCATGGTATATCGAGCAGCTTCGACAAGCATTGCAATCCGCACCAAAAGATTATTACGATGCAATTTTTGTAGACGAAGTTCAAGATATTACAGGTGATGAACTGGAGATTCTTGGACGACTTACGACGCGATTGAATGTTGCAGGAGATCAGCGTCAGTCTATTTTCAATGGAGATGGAATTACAAAAGCTCACTCCCTGCGATTTAATTTGATCCGGCTACACTACCATTATCGCATCGGGTTAGAAATATGCAAAGTAGCTGATAAAATTCTTCCTCCGTACGATGGAGCTCGGATGCTCGCTGAAACCAGTAATTATCCCGAGAAAAAGAATCCGTCTAGTGCCACTTGCGTGCCATGCGCAACACTTGGAGAGCAGTTAGATAACCTAATCGCTGCTCTGCGGACGCAATTGAAGGCTTTCGTCGGTGAGTCTATTGGTATTTTTGTGCCTTCGTACAAAAACGGCGTGCTTGATGAAATTCAAAGCCGTTTGGACGCTTCAGAATTTGCTAGTCTTGTAAGCTATCATACTCCGGACGCCCGAACATTCCCCGATGGGAAGCGCGTGTTTGTTATGACCTGCCATTCTGCGAAAGGTACTGAATTCCGCGCAGTGCACATAATAACTGCTGAGCGTTTTTCCGGGAATTTAGCGAAACGTACTCTCGTTTTTACTGCAGTTACACGCGCGAAGACATCCTTGCGAATGTATCATGCTGGTAGGATTCAATCGTTTATCGAATCAGCTTTTGCTGAAGAGAAGGTTGGTGATATTGATGCCATATTCTAATATTGTGACCGAGTCGGTCAGGTGGTTCAGTGCGACTCGCAGCGATTTACCCGCTGTGCTAGAGGGCCGCATCCCCGTGGCAAGTTCAATGCTACAAGCACCTACCGCTGAAGTATCAATCGGCATATATACGGACGAAGATGATCACCCAATCTTGACGTTGATTGTGGTTGAGGATAAGCAGCTCACTGAATTGCTAGCCTGGCTATCTACGTTCGCACCTGAACTATTTCCACTTAGTCAAAGTGTCCGAGTATTGACGCGAAGCGATTATTCAGGAATCGAAGGCGAGATGCATAACGGCGAACCGCATCGTCGAGACTTGGTCTGGCCATCTATCATTTTGGGGGAAATGTTGGCACAAGGGGAGCCAGCTCCAAATCTAGCAACTCTGCCTCTTTCACGTGCATCAGCAAGCTTCAGCTTTTGCCAGGCCCGCGCTTCCCTATTATATCCTCTTAATTCGAAAGTAAATAAGGTAACGACGGCCCGCTTGCATCAATTGCAAAATGAGCGATCGTTTACCCAGCGCTTAGTCAATGTCCATGATATGTTAGCAATCTGGTCATTTGTCGATGAGTACGCTAAATGCACCCCATTTCAAAAAGGATGGATCGAAGCGATTTTGTCTATAGTAGAAACGGGCGTCGAACCTAACTATGCTTCAGCTGCCGTCTTGGAGCGCATAGGAATTGACGCACGCAAGATGGCAAGCGGGCCTATCGAAGTACGTGTGCTGGAGTTTGAAAGGGCGATTTCTCTATCGTTTAATGCCGTCTCATCTAATAATGACATGCGGTCCAATATCCCACTTATCGTGGCTGGGCTTTGTTTTCTCGTAGGCGGCGGCACAAGTCATATTAGCTTACTAGATGAGTTTGCAAGCGATTTCCCAACGGTTTACGCATGGTTCGGGTTGCTGGCTGGTTTAGCTGGTCCTGGCACTTGGGACGCACAATGGGCTAGAACTAGTACTTCTGTCGAGAAACTCTTACGATCTGGATTTTCGATGTATGACCCCCCCACTGCAGACATTTGCTGGGCGGAGTACGAATGGATAGCCTCTCAACGCCAAAGCTTGCCATGGTTAAAAGAATTGCCGAAGCTTTACCCGAGGCTTGTTTCAGTCGAGGTCATCCCAGGGGCGACATGCCAATTTAGACTTGGCGATGCTGAAGATGTCGACCGTCAGGTAAATCATGTACGTCCACTGACTCGAAGTGTGAAGATAGTTGAAACTCCTCGAAAAGTGCAAGCCGATGAGAAAGTTGCCTCAATCGAGATAATGTTGCTTGATGTTCTACGGGAGCTTAAAGGGCTAAGAAACGAATCGGTTCATGGGCTGACACAAGAAGACATGTTCCCAGCACCTGAACTGCCAGGCCCTGCCAAAGCGAAGCCCCCTAGGAAGCGAGCGGTAAAAAAGTAATATCTAAAGTTATTCTAACGTCGATGCAGTCTACTGGACAACGATAACGTACTTCTGACGTCAGAAGTGGACAATGGTCAGTGAGCGGAAAGCTATAGGTTTCCGCTCGCGATTTAAGGGCTGCTATCCGATAATATTCAAGATGTAACCGATAATACATTGTTGACAAACGGCTACTGTAGAGGCGTAGTTTGGCTAAAAAGAGCAACACCCATGTACCGATTTCCCTGCCAGCGCCTACGCCATGGCCAGGAGCGAACGCACGTCTTCTTGGTGTAGGAGCCGGACTCCCGATAGATAAGTTAGCGCGTCTGGCAAATTTTAGTTTTGACGAGTTCGAGAGATTCACGCTTGAGTGGGCATCTGGATATCTTCGCGAACAGGAAGAGGTCTTCGAAGTGCAATGGCGCGGAGGAGCAGGCGATAAAGGCCGCGATGTTATCGTTTGGCTTGACGCACCTAACATCAAGCCACGTAGATGGCGTCTCTACCAATGTAAGCGTTATGACGCTAACCTCGGTCTGTCCAAGGCCGGGATAGAAATCGCCAAATTACTTTATTACACTTCCATTGGAGATTACTCAGTTCCAGAAAGCTACCACTTCGTGACTCACCGCGGTCTGACGTCGCCATTTCAAGATCTGCTGGATGATCCGGACCAGCTAAGGGCGAAAATGCTGGCGACCTGGGACGACTACGCTACTTCAATCACCTCGTCCAAAAAAATTGATTTAAGCGATAGCTTGAAGATGTATATTGAGGAGTTTGACTTTAGCATCTTCAGGGGAAAGCAGCCAGAGGAACTGATTAGCGAGCATGCTAAAACTAAATATCACTTAGTGGTTTTCGGTGCCCCCTTAATTGATCGCCCATCACCTCCAGAGCCACCCTCAGACGTTGCGGCGTCTGAGGCAAGATATATTGAGCAGCTTTATGCTGTAATTGCCTCGCACCTCAAATTGTCAGTTCAGTCCGCGGCTGACTTTCAGATTAGTAAATACCATGCTGCATTATTTACTAGATCTCGACTCACCTTTTACAGTGCCGAAGGACTCTTCGAGCTTGCCCGTGATCAGTTTGCAAGTACCGAACTTTTTGATTCCCTAGCCGAGGAGTTCGGGGATGGCTTGGTTTTTTCTTATACCGAGCCAGCTGACGAGCCCATCGAGAGACTCAAAAATACAGTAAAGGCCGCGCAGAGCCTCCAGTTAGGCGCTCATCCTCTCGCTCCACATATGAACACTAAAGATCGAGAAGGAATCTGCCATCAACTTGCGAATAAAGGCACAATTGACTGGTGTGCCTATTAATGACATTACCTATTTAAGTGGAGGTTGGCGATGAGACCATTCAACTCGCCCCTCGAATGCGGACTCAGGACCTTATTCGTGTTGAATGCTTCGCAGCATATGCGTATGGATCTCCAACGTATCGTCGCGTACGACTATCTTCTCGTGCACTCTGGAGATATTGATTTCGGCCCAGAAAGTCTACATCCGGCAGTGCCTTACAGGGGTGTTGAACTTCTTGTGAAGCGTGATTTAGTACGGGCTGGTCTTAATCAACTTATTTCAAAGGAACTCGTGAGGATCGAGTTTGTTCCAGAGGGATTCTTGTATGGCGCCACTGAACTCACTGCAGCTTTTGTGAGCCTATTGAAGTCTCCATATGCAATTGCGTTAAAGAGTCGCGCAGAGTGGGTGGCAAATCATTTCCGATCTTTCACAGACGGAGATCTCGACGCGTATATAACCCAAAACGTTGGTAAGTGGGGCGCGGAGTTTGAAACGCTTACTGCTATCGATTCCTTAGAATTGTAAATATGCTTCAGATCAGAAAAATAACGTTACGGGGTGACGGCGTAAAGGACGCGTCAGTTGTTTTTGAAGCTGGTGCAAATGTTTTAGCCGGCGAGTCCGATACCGGGAAAAGCTATTTATTGCAGTGTTTGGATTTTATATTTGGCGCAGAAAAAATAAAGCGTTTGAAAGAAGCCACGCCAAATTACAAAATGCTGTTTGTTGAATTTGAAAATTCAAGGGGCGAATTTCTAACCTTAGTTCGACCGATTGACGGTGGGAAACTCCGCGCCTATCATTCTTCCATAAAGGAGATATCAGGAAGCGGTGACATCATTGACCCGAAGCGATCTGGGAAGAGCATCCGTCCAGATATCACGTCCGTGGTCCTTCCTTTCGCCGGAATTAATGATGCGCAGCTACGTAAGAATGCCCTCGGAAAAACGCAACGCTTAACTGTACGTACTCTCGCACCGCTATTCTTTGTCGGGGAAGTAACGGTCATCGACGAGTTTTCTCCAGTTCTGGGGCGTCCTGGTTTCGATACGACTGCGTTAAAACGCACGTTATCATATGTACTGACGGGCACTGATGATAGAGATATTATTGCCTCAGAAGCAAATGAGGTGATCAAATCTCGTCTTAAAGCAAAGCTTGAATTGATTGTTGACTTGCTTGCTCCGCTCGAAGCTCGCTACCAAAACGCCGATACCGAGCTTTTGGATGAAGAAGATGAGGCGGATGCTTTTATAGACGATTTGGCTGAAGCAATTAACGATGTTGGGAGGACAAGAAGCAGTATACTTCAATCTCAACAGGATCTCACTAAGTCGAGTATAAAAGCAGATTCACAGCTGCTCGGAATTGGCGAACTTCGTACCAGATACACTCTTTTGGACGAACGATACAGTTCGGATCTGCAGCGTTTAGATTTTATTGCTGAAGGAGCACATTTCATCTCTGCTCTTCAGGATGTAAATTGTCCACTGTGCGACCAAAATATGCCTGACCACGAGCATATTACAAGCAACAACTCTCATATCCGTGCATCGGCAGTCGCTGAAGCTGCGAAGATCAAAGCGCATAGGCGTGACTTGGCGGAAGCCATAGCGGACCTGGATCAGAAGAGGGAAACGGTAATCAACGAGAAGTCAGACGCAATATCCAAAATTGCAAACTTGCAGCATAGCCTTGATACTGATATTGAGCTGCAGATGTCGGATCTACTACGAGCTTATGAGAATCAATTGAAGAGCCGGGCGGACCGAGAAGCAAACCGTTCGGACCGAGAGCATTGGATCAGCCTTCATAAAGTAAAAAACGAACTCGAAATCGAAATCTCCGCGAGCGTTGAGAATAGGCAAGACTGGGGCGGCATCTCTTCGGTCGCACAGCACGGTTTATGTGTCGAGATCGAGGGCGTACTTCGGGACTGGGCATGGGGAAATAATCCAAGAGTTGAATTTGACGAGAAAGAATACGATATTATAGTAGATGGGCAACCGCGTAATTCTCATGGTAAAGGTGTACGGGCGATATTGTACTCCGCATTTACGATCGGTCTTTTGAGGTATTGCGCAAAAAATGGCAAGCCCCATTTTGGGGTTGTCGTAATCGACTCGCCGCTAACCAGCTACAAGAAAAAAGGCGCGAAAAGCGTACGTGGAGCGGACGGGGAGATTCCTGTTGGCGTGGAAGCTGCGTTCTGGGAGTCATTAAAAAATATCCCTAAGGGCATTCAAGTTATTGTGATCGAAAATAAGGAGCCACCGGCCGATGTGGCTAGTGCAGTGCACTATGAGTGGTTTGCTGGCGATGATGCGAACGAGGGGGACCGCGCCGGCTTTATTCCTCAATGATACATCGCTATTCTGCTCGTAGTAACGTGCGCAAGCCAATCTTTTGTGATTAATTGTTATGACAAGTGTTGATGTGGAACTCAAAGAGAAAAAGCTGCCCGATCCGTTCGGTGTAATTGAGAATGCTGGCGACCTATCTCTAGTGATGCAGGTTGCGGCTTTCGCCTTCTTCCTTGATACCCTTTTGCTCGCTTTTAAAGGGAAGAATTTGCTTTCGTTTTCATGGGGTTCGGTAGAATGGTCCGCAGAGGTTGGCGAGATTATGGTGGCAGGACTGTTGTATGCAATCTTACTGTCAGTATTGATTCCAATTTTAGATGCCTCAATAACTGCAATCCTCAGGTGGTACCCTCTTCGCCGATTTTTCATTACCTTCGATGAAAGAGAAGCAAAGCGCAGGCCGACAGGGTGCGTTACTGACAACGAGTTACTTATTAAGGCAGATGCAGAGCAGAGTACCTATCTTCTAGAAAAGTATCGAGAATCAATAACACGTTCTGCAAACGCGATGCGCTTACGGAGTAACATGGGCACCGGTGCGCTTCGGATCTTAGTTATGTTGAGTTTGAATCTTTATTTCAGTACAGAAAAGAATCTATCAACGATCATGAGCGCGAGAGCCGTATTTGTGCCAGCAAATTTCGATTTCGCCTTCGCTATCGCTGTGCTTGCATTATTAGTTCTATGTTTCCGCTCGTGGCTCAGTGAGCCTTATCAGACTATTTGGGTTTACTATCCGCAGTTATTTGAAGAGTTGACCGCAAGGAAGAAGCCAAGATATCTGGGCAGCGAGCAGGCATGACCGTTTTCTCTTTTTGATTCCAAAATTCAAATGAAGCCGGCTGCAAGAAGAGCCGACGCTTTCTCCATCGATTCAGCGGATGGAGGTGAAAGTCCCGCTTCGATTATTAATTCGTTACGCCGCTCTTGACTTAATAAGCCAACGTAGGGAGGAGATTGCCTGAGACGGTTGGCGTTTTCACCGGGGTCGGTCATTGCAAGAATGATCTCTTCGTCCGATCCTGATTGCATGAGAGTTCGCCACTCATCATGCGCGCTACACCAGACTCCATTCGAATTCCATCGGTCTAGATTTGAAAGACTTCGCGCGCGAATAGTTGCTAGTTCAAACTTAGCAAGAATGTCCTTCGACGAAAGCAGTTTGAAGCGGTCGATTTTGTCGTGCTGATTGAGCAGCGCTTCCAGTGTGTTTTTCATCCAATTTTTTTTGATGGAATAGCAATGCCGCCGATGAGCGCGGCTGCGGTGACCAGAGCCAGTTCTAAGTGGTACGTAACGTCCCGGTAGTTCAATGTCTCGACCTGATCTGTAGATCGGGAAAAGAGTGAAAACATAGACGGTTCTTCTGACGTCAGAAGCTCTACTGGACGTCGAATTTCCACTGATGTAGGCATCGCTCTAGTCCGATAACAAGTTAGCAAAAATGCGAAAAACGCGGCGCTTCTTCTGACGTCAGAAGTTTACTGGACATTGAAGTCCAACTGATGTGTTAGAAAAGGTACGCTGAAATCCTAGGCTGTCTTGCTGCGTTAAGCGGTGTCTGAGGCAAACTTCTGACGTCAGAAAGATGCCTAGGCGCCTATCAACTGAAACGCTACTTGACGATCCGTATTTGATGTTCAACACGCTCTGTCAGCTCCTTTATTATCGAGTTCTTCATCTCGATCGTGCGAGTCAACTCTGATATCTGCGCATCTAGCATATAAAGTTGTCGGGCAAGCATGGTTACCTGCTGCTGGGCCTGTTCGGCGAGAGTCCGGTATTCACTCACTTTACTAGCATCGGTTCGTCTGACTTTCGGGGCGGGGCGCGGCGCTTTTGGAGTAATTTCTTTTAAAGAGCAGCGGACCTCCTCTAGCACTATTGAATGAGACCGATACAAGGTTGCTCTGTCTACGCACGCCTCCTCAGCTAATGCTTTAGCTGAAAGTTTCGTCCCAATTGGGACAATGTTTGTATTCCCTGAACGTAGCCGGTCGAGGGCAGCCCACAATCTTTGCCTTGTATCTTCGAGCTGTTTGTCCCGAAAGCTTAATATCGGTGTTAGCGTATTATCCTCAGTCGAAGAGTTCACGACGCACCTCCGTCGAGGCGTTTCAGTACTTTCTCTGCAATCCGCAAAATGTCATTGGCAAGTTCTTTGCCGCCGGGGCCCATGTCGTCAAGCGCTAAAGCGTCTAATTGTTGTTCCCTAATGCCATTCCAAACTGGACGATGCTCCTGGCCGATGATCCCGTAGTGGCAATCGACGCATGTTTGTGCCTCGAAGACACAGAGTCCGCCGCATCCTCTACCTCGTGAATTTCCTGTGCACCAGGAATGACCGGTCCCGTTCAGCGTAATCGTCCCTGCATATTTTTTGATTAGTTCCTCTTTGCTTTGAGCCGTACGAACCGTCTGCCTCCATTGCTTAAGCCATGTGGCGCCGGTCGCTACGGGTGAGTCGCTAAGCAGATATGAGCTTACAATTTCCTCATGGCGTAGCAACTTTTCGTTTCCAACCATTTCAACGAGCTCGGTATCGACTTCATATTCGTCGCTAGCTCCATCGGCATAATAGACGGTCATATCTAACGTCCAGTGCCCTAGGTGTTCCTGCAGCGTAATAAGGTCTCCTAACTCAGCTCGGGCAACAAAGCAGGCGTAGCTCCTGCGGAACTGATGGGCGTGAAGTCTATACTTTCGGTCAGCTTCGTTCATTGCTGAGGAGGCGCTAAAGCTTTTTAGATCATTGCCTACTCTCGTGCCAGATATAACAGAAATTTCGTTACCGTACTTTCTCGCTACGGACAAAAAAAGCTTTCCTTGCTGAGCTCGCGTGGTGTGGAGCCGGCGCAAGAGACCAAGATATGTTGGCTGCTCGCTGACCCCAGGTGTTGCAAGAAGCGATTCCAGCTCATGAAGCTCTTCGCGAAGCTTGTCTCGGAGAGGCGCGGAAAGTTTTTCTAGCACTCCAATCGCGTCAACAACAGGTTGCGGCACGAGCCACTTTTTTGGTCGTCTTCCTAACTTATAAATTGTGCCATGAAGCCAGTAAGCTTCGGTCCCTGCGTCGGTCGTATGCCCACGTGAAATGCACCCCGCTTCAAGCGAAAGCAGTTCGCTGTCACGTAAGCCTGAAAAAAGGTCGATTACGACATAGCATGCTGTCCTGAGGCGCACAGTTTCTGTACGAAGTGCGCTTGCTCCTGAAAATCCTAGTGATCTCGCAGTCGCTGTCCTAGCATCTGACCAAACTTGATCGCGCTTGGTCAGACTATCCCGCGGGATATTCGTTAGCGCGGTTAGAGCTGAAAGGATCAGTGGCGAGCGCTTATAAATGTAATCATAGGCAAGCGCAATTAAATTCTTGGCGATATGATCAGGAATAACCTCTGTAGAAGGCTTACGGTTGGTACCGCCTCGGCGATTGCCGCTAAGCGAGAGTGCGGTCTCAAGCGGCCACGGATGCTCAGTGAGCGAATCAGCAAGTTTCTCACGTTGGCGGTAAAGAAACTCTAGAATGTGCAACCTATAGTGCACTGTGCTCTTGCTGACCAGTTCGCTAGTTGTGCCTTTGTACCTAGCCACTGCGGCGTATTCCAAGGTGTGCCCGTCTAGCTGGTGGAACTGATCCATGCCATGATCTACCATCCAACTTAAAAGTGGCTGTAGTAATCCTGCCTTAGCGATCAATGTCGACATGCCAAGCCGCTGGTAACCGTCCGCAGGGCTATAGAAAAGGGACCAGATAAAGTCTTTTGAAGAATCAAGAAGCCGGGCGTAGCCTGGGTCGGTCAGGCGCTTCCCATTGTTCAATCTAATGTTCCAGTCTAATCGCTTATGACATCTCTTCAAATTTTCTTGAGGGATGTAAGGGTAAAAATCCCAAATCGAATCAGAGTAGCGGCTTATAACTTGAACGTTAGAGTTTTCAGTTGCGATCACAGAGACTGGCATATCTGATTTATGTTGCCGCGTTGAATCATGTAAAGATTCAAGTATGGTCCGCTGAAAATTCAAGTCCACTATACTCTCCAGGCTGGATGTGGATTTTCTTTAGCTTTAACTCTAGCTGCAACTACTTTCTCTGGTGGGAAGAGTGGCGCTATGTCCTCATCTATTCGCCGCACAATTGGGCCATATGTTTTCAGCCAGTGATCGGTGCTTAACTTTGGGCGCTCAGAGAGCAGTTTCTCATAAAAGCTAAAGAGTCGCCACAGATCATCTTCGAAAACCAGCATATTTGGACATCGAAAACATGTGAAGAATTTCTTGCAGACAGATTCGTCATCTCTAAACGGGTTCTTACAATGAGCAATTCCCGTGGAATATCCAGAATGAAGGAGGTTCTTCAGTTCGGATGCCGGTACACTGCCATCTGCCGCGATAATTACGCCGCCTGGCGTCGTTGTGCTACTGAACGCTAAACTCATTGCGTCCAGCACGATCGCATGGTCTCTTGTCGAGTCTGCAGAATTTGTGACGTAATAACGAGCAGTTGTATCGACACTAGCGTGCCCCAGAGCTAAAGATACTTGTCGTATATCTTTTGTCTTCTTGTAGAGTTCTGTTCCGAAAGTTGGGCGCAATCTTGCAAACGAAAGCGAGAAAGAAGTGCCTGATTCCGTGAAAAGTTTATGTCGTTTCGCGAATCGTTGCAAGCCTGCTTTGACCGCTTGGCGTGATAGCCGTTCAACATTGCTCTGCTTTGGACCTTTTGCTATTCGATAGAGAAAAATATATTCGCGGAGATTCGGGGGGGCTTGCTCTGTGAATCTAGAGGTATATGCGCTTAAAGCCCTGATATGGTCGCCGATAAAGCGAGGTACAAAGTCAGCCTTCTTGCTCGAGTCTGGACTACGGTCCATCGACTTGATTGATGCCGCATGAGTAGTCCAGCCTCTTCGCTTTTCAGTTATAAGCATTTCGCGATCGGGCATGGGATGGGATCGTAAACTATCACGCTTAAGCTCGAGTAATGGCTGGAGATTCAGGCCTGTGAGGTGACCTAAGGCGAGTATGTGAATGATCAATATCTCTAGCGCTGAGAGGGAATCGAAGCCCTCTTCGTGGAGCATCTTAAGATCGGCGCCGAGTGCTGCTACAATTCTATCTTGTTCGTCCTGTGAGTATTCTCTTCGGGGGGGCGCGGCACGATTAGAGTATGGGAATGGATTTGAAGGAAAGCTAAGGTCAGTCGAAACGCTTGTCGGGGAGAGCCGTTGACGATTAACGAGAATACCTTTTATTCCCGAGAATATATTTCTCTGGTGCGTTACTGAAAAAGGCTTCCCTGCGTTTCTGTGCGGCTCGGAGATTACTCTCATTGACAACCAGCTGAGAAAAGTATCGACTGTTTTGCGATCGATTTGCGAAAATCGAGAAATCGGGGAAGCGCGCTCTTGTAGGTCATCTAAAAACCGCCAGAAGGTTTTTATCGCGTTCATATAACTTACAAGGCTTGCTGCGGTAGACGAAAATCTCATGCTCCATATTGCATCGCGAAACTGAAGAGCTATTTCGTCGCGGTCGGACCGTGAGTACGGTAGAAAGTCAAAGTTCACGATCTCGCCGTTGTCAAATTTCACGGAAAAGGTCCAGCCAGGCGGTATTTCCGATAAATTGAGGTCTTTTATCGGAGCGCTTCTATCGATTTTTTTTCGCTTTATTGGCATTGGATAGCGCTCCAAGGATTGTTAATTGATACTGGTCTAATTCGTCATTGCTAAGCAAAGCTGCTGTATGAACATACTTCTCGGTATCTGAAATGGATGAGTGTCCCATGCGGTCTCGCAACCATAACAGCGCTTGCGTAGAATTATACTTTCGGTGAACTCTGAGGAACTCATATGTTCCATATGTATGTCGTAGCATGTGCGGTCTGCATGTTATTCCGGTTTTACTCGATATAGTAGATAAGGCGTTGTTCAAGTATCGAATTGAATATTCGTATCCGTGGCTCGATAAAAATAGTTTTTCCGAATCTCGGCCTTCACGTTGTTGGAACTTTAGGTTCCGCAATGGCCATTCTATACAAAAATAATTCCATAGCGCGGCCGCAAGGTCGTAAGGAAGCATTACTGTTCTTGTTTTCGAACCTTTGGTTGGAGTAAGTCTGTTGTCTAGGGTCATAGGGACGAGCTTACTGATATCGCGACCACATGGGTTCGGTAAAACAGTGTACGATAAGTGGACTATCTCTTCTCGTCTCATTCCAGATAATAGCGCTAAATAGATCTTCAATTTTAAGGTTGGAGATTCTATTGCTGCGACGACTTCAAGTGCTTCCTCCAGCCTTAGGAATTTAGGTAGTGTTTGATGCGTAGGAAGTGTGAGAACGCTGGCTACGGTGGAATTGGCAGCACAATCGAGATGAGCAAGCAGGCCCTTATGTTTCGCAGCTCGTACTCTTTGCGAAACAAATGGATGTCCTTTAATCAGCTTCACATTGTCAGCCCATTTGAAAAACGACTGAACGCATCGTAGCCGCTGATTAACCGTCGTGCGAGAGCACTCACGATGAAGCATACTGTCGCGCCATGCAGCTAGTTCTTCTAACCCAATCAATTTCCAAGATAGAGAGTTGGCTTCTAGAAAGCTGAAGAACTCGTATAGATGGTTGCCGTATGTTTCCCACGTCCGAGGGGATGATGTGCGACCGCTGATGGTCGCGATGTATCGCAGGTACTTATTTGGAGCATCGACCAGTCTCATTTGGTCGTCGCAGATGAACGGGATCTTTGGCCGGTTGATGCCGTGATATAAGAAATTCTCGTCTGTGAAGAACAGATGCATCCACTCCCCGCGCGAAGGTTGCTGTTCAGAACACGATAACACGGCCCTGCGACACTCGGTGCAACACTGTGTTTCAGTCATATCACGGCAGCGGCACCTCGTCGACCGCCGCCTTCCTGCAGGCGGTGGGGCCGTCGCTGGGCATCTTCCAGGTTGGCCATCGCAATCGTTACAGGCATCCCAAAAAAGCGGTCTACGAGCGCTACGCCGAGCACGGGATACGGCGCCTGCGCACCGACGAGCGCGGCGCCGTCACGCTGCGCTTCGGTCCCCAACTGCAGGTCGAGACCCATCGCGAGACCCACGCGCGCTATTGGCACGGGCGGTGATGCCCCTCCAGCTTCAGGCCTGCGGCAGCGTGATCGTCACCCGCAGCCCGCCATTCTCGCGGTTGCGCGCCACGATCTCGCCGCCATGGGCCTGCACCACGCGCTGGGCGATCGCCAGGCCCAGGCCGTGGCCGTCGACGCCGGTGCGCGAGGCGCCGGCGCGGAAGAAGGGCTGGAACACCGCCGCCAGGTCTGCCGGCGGGATGCCCGGTCCCCGATCGAGCACGTCGATGCGCGCCAGGCCGCCGCCGGCGCTCAGCGCGACGGTCACGACGCCGCCGTCGGCGCCGTGCTTGGCGGCGTTGCGCACCACGTTCTCCAGCGCGCTCCACAGCAGGTCCGGGTCGCCGGTCACGCCGACGCTGCCCTCGGCCTCGATCAGGATGCGGGTGGCGCTGGACTGGCCCTCGCGCCCCTCGTGCTGCGCGGCCTCGAAGCGGGCGTCGGCCACGATGCCGTCCGCCAGCTCGGTCAGGTCGACCGGCTCGCGCCGCAGCGCGTCGGGAAGGGCTTCCAGGCGTGACAGGGTCAACAGCTCGCCGACCAGCTTGTCCATGCGGTTGCTCTCGCGCTCGATGCGTTCGAGCGTGGTCGCGAACTTGTCCGGCTGCTGGTGCGCCAGTCCGACCGCGGCCTGCATGCGTGCCAGCGGCGAGCGCAGCTCGTGCGAGACGTCGTGCAGCAGGCGGCGCTGGCCATCCATCAGGGCGCGCAGGCGTCCGCTCATGCGGTCGAAGTCGCGTCCCAGGTCGGAGAGTTCGTCGCCGCCCTTGGTGGCGGGGCCGAAGCGCGGCGCCAGGTCGCCGGCGGCGGCGGCCTCGAAGGCGCTGCGCAGGGCGCGGATCGGACGCGAAAAATACCAGGCCAGCAGGGCCGCGAACAGCAGGCTGGCCACGACCGCCGCCCCGATCACGACGGTCTGGCCGAGGCGGCGGCGCGCGCCGGGGTCGAGCGCCGGCGTCAGCGGGTCTGGCGGGCCGCCGCGCGCTCCGTCCGGCCGTCCCGGCTGGCGCGCGACGAAGGCGAGGTACTGCTCGCCGCCGGGCCCGACCAGATGCCGCGCGCCGCGCCAGGCGCCGCGCGGTTCACCGTTGCCGAGCTGGCGCTCGGCTTCCTTCAGCAGCTCGGCCGGCACCGCGCGCCCGAGCAGGTCGCGGCGCGCCGCATCGAGCACGTACAACTGCGGGCGCCGCAGGTCGGCCAGCAGGCCGCGCAGCGCGGCTTCGCCGCCGTGGCGCAGGGTGGCGGATGCCGCGTCGAGGGCGACCGCGGCCGGCGGGCCGGAATCGAGGCTCGAGCTGGCCTTCTGGCGCGCCTGGTCGCGCAGCCAGAAGGCGCCCCCGATGGCGATCGTGGCCGTCAGCTGCGCCAGCAGGATACAAAGGAAGAACTTCCAGAACAGCCGCCCCATGCTACTCCTTGATCAATTGGTAGCCCTGGCGGTAGATGGTCTGCAGGCAGGAGCGGCCGTCGGCCAGCGGTCCCAGCTTGTGGCGCAGGCTGCTCAGGTGGACGTCGATATTGCGGTCGAAGCGCGCCAGCGGCCGCCCCAGGCCCTGCTCGGACAGCTCGTTCTTGCTCACCGGCTTTCCGGCGTTCCGCGCCAGCACTTCCAGCAGGTTGAATTCGGTGCTGGTCAGGTCCAGCGGCTGGCCATCCCAGGTGGCGCGCCGCCCCTCGGGATGCATGGTCAGCTTGCCGACCGTGAGCGTCGCGCCCGGGCTGCTCTCGGGCTGCGCGTGGGTGCGGCGCAGGATGGCGCGCACCCGCGCCGTCAGTTCGCGCGGCGTGCAGGGCTTGGCCACGTAATCGTCGGCGCCGAGTTCGAGGCCGAGGATGCGGTCGGCGTCGTCGCCGCGCGCGGTCAGCATCAAGACCGGGATGCGGCTGGCGGCGCGGATCTGGCGCAGGGCGTCGATGCCGCTGGCGCCGGGCATCATGACGTCGAGGATGGCGATGGCGTGGCGGCCGCTGAGCGCTTCGCGCGCGCCATCGTCGCCGTTGTGGACGCAGGTGACCCTGAAACCTTCCTGTTCGAGGTATTCGGCGAACATGCCGACGAGTTCGACGTCGTCGTCGATAAGCAATACATGGTTCATGGCGACAGGATAGCGCAGTCGCGCGCCGCGGTCTTTTCCGCAAGGCGCGGCTTTACCCGGATTTACCTCTCTTAGGCGCGTTTTACACTTGCCCGCCACACAATGGCTGCTCCAAGACACCGGAGGATCCGTGATGACCCTGCACACCAGATTGACCACGCTGCGCGCCGCCGCGCTGCTTTCCACCTGCCTGCTGGCCGCCCCCGCCGTCCTGGCGCAAGCGATGCCGCCCGCTGAAGACCACGACGCCGGCCCGGGCGTCGTGCAAGCGGACGGCCGCGCCGACGGCCCGTTCGAGCCAAGGGACCCGTTCCCGCCATTCGGACCAGGCCTGCACGCCGGTCCGCCCTTCCTGCGCGGTCTCGACCTGAGCGAGGCGCAGCAGGACCGCGTGTTCGCCATCCTGCACGCCCAGGCGCCAAAGCGGCGCGAGCTGGAGAAGGCCGAGCGCAAGGCCGGCCAGGCGCTGGGCGAACTGGCGCGTGCGCCCCAACTCGACGAGGCGCGCGCCTCCGCCAGCGCCCAGGCCCTGGGCCAGGCGATCGCCGACCAGGAATTGCTGCGCCTGCGGACCGACGCCCAGATCAAGGCGGTGCTCACGCCCGAGCAGCGCGCACGGCTCGACCGGCCGCGCGGCGAAGGCGGCAAGGGCAGGGCCGACAAGAAGGGCGCGCGCGCCAAGCAGCGCGAGGCCGCCAAATGAGCGTCCCGGCCACCATCCTTGGGTCGGACCAGCATCACGACCAGCACGACGATCACCATCTCGGACTCGGCGCCGACCTGGCGCGCCTGCTGGCGCGGCCGGCCACGCGCCGCCAGTCGCTGCGCTGGCTGGGTCTCGGCGTGAGCACGGCGGCCATGCCGCTGGCCGGCTGCGGCGGCGGCAGCGTCGACGATGGCTACGGCATCTCGACCTCGACCACCACGACCGGCAGCGGCACGAGCGGCGGCACGGGGGGAGGCAATGCAGCCTGTTCCGTCATCCCCGAGGAGACCGGCGGCCCCTATCCGGGCGACGGCACCAACCGCAACGCCAACGGCGTGGCCAACGCCTTGATCCTGTCCGGCATCGTGCGCAGCGATATTCGCGCCAGCGTGGGTGGCGCCAGCGGCGTGGCCCAGGGCGTGCCGCTTGTGATCCGGCTGAAGATCGAGAACGTGACCCAGGGCTGCGCCGCGGCCGGCGGCGCGGCCGTCTATCTGTGGCATTGCACGCGCGAAGGCGGCTACTCGATGTACTCGAGCGGCATCGTGGACGAGAACTACCTGCGCGGCGTGCAGGAAGCCGACAGCGAAGGCTGGCTCACGTTCACGACCATCTTCCCGGGCTGCTATGACGGCCGCATGCCGCACGTGCACTTCGAGGTCTATCCAAGCCTGGCCAAGGCCAGCAGCGCGGCCAACCGGATCAAGACCTCGCAGTTCGCCTTCCCGCAGGCGACGCTCATTGATGCCTACGCCAGCAGCGGCTACGCCAGCAGCGTGCGCAACCTGGCCCGCATCAGCTACGCGACCGACAACGTCTTCAGCGACGGCACGGCGCTGCAGATGGCGAGCGTAACAGGCAATGCGGTCCAGGGCTATACCGCCGAGCTGGTAGTAGGCGTTTCCTTCTAAAGGCGGAGCGCCCGGCGGCGCTGGACATTACAATGGGGCGCTCCCGCATTCGATCGCGCCCCATGTCCAGACCCCTGCTTCATTTCGCCCATGGCAACAGCTACCCGGCCGGCACCTACAACCGCCTGCTGGCGCAACTGCGCGAGCACTACGACGTGCGCACCCTGGACATGCACGGCCACGATCCGCGCCATCCGGTCGCCGACGGCTGGGGCGCGCTGGTCGACGAACTGGTCGAACACCTGGAAGGCTATGGCCAGCCGGCGATCCTGGTCGGCCATTCGCTGGGCGGGATGCTGTGCATGCTGGCGGCCAAGCGCCGCCCGGACCTGGCGCGCTGCGTGGTGATGCTCGATTCGCCGGTGGTGGCGGGTTGGCGCGCGCTGGGCTGGCGCCTGGCCAAGCTGGCCGGCTGGGGCGAACGCCTGTCGCCGGCGCGCTTCGCCCGCAAGCGCCGCGAGCTGTGGCCCAGCCGCGAAGCCGCGTATGCGCATTTCAGCGCCAAGCCGATCTTCCAGGCCTGGGCCCCGGGCGCACTGGACGACTACCTGGAACACGGCCTGGCGCCGCACCCGGACGGCGTCACCCTGCGCTTCCGGCGCGACGTCGAATCGGCCATCTACCAGACGCTCCCGCACCACATGGATGCGGTGCTGCGCGCACCGTTCCCGGTGCCGGTCGGCTTCATCGCAGGCACCCGCTCGGAAGAAATGCGCCAGGCCGGCATGGGCTCGACGCGCAAGCTGGTGGGAGAGAACCTGGTGATGATCGAAGGCGGCCACCTGTATCCGCTGGAGAAGCCGCAGGAGACGGCGCGCCTGGCGCACGCCATGATCGAGCGGCTGCTGGCTTAGCCGCTATCTCAGTTGCTGTTGAGCGGCCTGACGGAGGTGTCGAGCGCATTGCGCGCGTCCTGCGCGCCGACGGTCTTGACGGTGCGGTCGCCGCCATCCGCATTGCGCTTGCGGATGCGCGAGCCGGTCATCGGTTCGTCGAGCGGCGCATTGGCGGCGGTTTGCTGCGCGGCCGCGGCCGGGGGCGACGCGGGCGCCTGCTCGGTGGCGGGCGGGGAAGCGCATCCGGCGAGGGCGGCCAGGAGCAGTACCAACGGGACTTTCGAGACGAACATATGAATCTCCATGTAGTGTATTGACTTATGGTATTCAACATCGCGTCGGTGGGCAATCAAATATTCCTGGCGCATGCGCGCCGACCCGCACCGGCGCCGGCATTTCGCGTAAAATCGCGGGATTTTCTTCCTGCTGGAATACCAATAATGACTATCAAGAGCGATAAATGGATCCGCCGCATGGCGGAGAGCACCGGCATGATCGAGCCGTTCGAGCCGAAGCAGGTCCGGGAGCAGGACGGCCGCCGCATCATCTCCTTCGGCACCTCCTCGTACGGCTACGACATCCGCTGCGCCGACGAATTCAAGGTGTTCACCAACATCAACAGCACCATCGTCGACCCGAAGAACTTCGATTCGAACTCCTTCGTCGACGTCAAGAGCGACGTCTGCATCATCCCGCCGAACTCGTTCGCGCTGGCGCGCACCATCGAATACTTCCGCATCCCGCGCAACGTGCTGACCGTCTGCCTGGGCAAGTCGACCTATGCGCGCTGCGGCATCATCGTCAACGTGACGCCGTTCGAGCCGGAGTGGGAAGGCTACGTGACCCTGGAGTTCTCGAACACGACCCCGCTGCCGGCCAAGATCTACGCAGGCGAGGGCTGCGCCCAGGTGCTGTTCTTCGAAAGCGACGAAGTCTGCGAGACCTCGTACAAGGACCGTGGCGGCAAGTACCAGGGCCAGCACGGCGTGACCCTGCCGAAGACCTGATCGGTCATCAGTCTTCCTGGCGCGCCGCGCGCGCCGGCAGGAAGCGCAGCACCTTTTCCTGAGCGAAGACGCGAAAAAAAAGGCCCGGAATCGCTCCGGGCCTCTCTCGGCGGGCGGAGGGCTCGCCCCCCGCTTACGCGTCCTGCATCACGCAATCGACGAAGTAGCCGCGCTTGCCGTCGACTTCGCGCTTGACCAGGCCGTGGACGTCGGTCTCGAAGCCCGGGAAGCGTTCGTTGAAGTCGCGCGCGAAGCGCAGGTAGTCGACGATGGTCTTGTTGAAGCGCTCGCCCGGGATCAGGAGCGGAATGCCCGGCGGGTAAGGCGTCAAGAGGATCGCCGTGATGCGGCCTTCCAGCTCGTCGATCGCGACGCGCTCGATTTTCCGGTGCGCCATATTGGCGAAGGCGTCCGACGGCTTCATGGCAGGCACCATGTCCGACAGGTACATCTCGGTCGTCAGGCGCGCCACGTCGCGCGACTTGTAGAAGGTGTGGATCTCGTTGCACAGGTCGCGCAGGCCGCGGGTCTCGTAGCGTGGGTTGGCCGAGGCGAACTGCGGCATCACGCGCCACATCGGCTGGTTGCGGTCGTAGTCGTCCTTGAACTGCTGCAGCGCCGTCACCAGCGTGTTCCAGCGGCCCTTGGTGATGCCGATGGTGAACATGATGAAGAACGAGTACAGGCCGCACTTCTCGATGATGACGCCGTGCTCGGCCAGGTACTTGGTGACGATCGAGGCCGGGATGCCGGTCTCGCCGAACTGGCCCGACAGGTCCAGGCCCGGGGTCACGATGGTGGCCTTGATCGGGTCGAGCATATTGAAGCCCGGCGCCAGCTTGCCGAAGCCGTGCCAGTTCTCTTCGGCGCGGATCATCCAGTCGTCCTGGGTGCCGATGCCTTCTTCCGAGAACTTATCCGGACCCCAGACCTGGAACCACCAGTCGTCGCCGAAGTCCTCGTCGACCTTCCTCATCGCGCGGCGGAAGTCCAGCGCCTCCAGGATCGATTCCTCGACCAGGGCGGTGCCGCCCGGCGCTTCCATCATGGCCGCGGCGACGTCGCACGACGCGATGATCGAGTACTGCGGCGAGGTCGAGGTGTGCATCAGGTAGGCCTCGTTGAAGGCATCCTGGTCGAGCTTGACCGATTCGGATTCGCGCACCAGCACCTGCGACGCCTGCGACAGGCCCGCCAGCAGCTTGTGCGTCGACTGGGTCGAGAAGATCATCGACTCCTTGGCGCGCGGGCGGTCCTGGCCGATCGCGTGCATGTTCTTGTAGAAGTCGTGGAAGGTCGCGTGCGGCAGCCAGGCTTCGTCGAAGTGCAGGGTGTCGATCTTCCCGTCCAGCATTTCGCGCAGGGTCTCGACGTTGTACACCACGCCGTCGTAGGTCGACTGGGTGATGGTGAGGATGCGCGGCTTCTTGTTGACGGCGTCGCGCGCGAACGGATTCGCCTCGATCTTGCGGGCGATCGATTCGGGCGTGAACTCTTCGAGCGGGATCGGGCCGATGATGCCCAGGTGATTCCGGGTCGGCATCAGGAACACGGGGATCGCGCCGCACATGATGATCGAGTGCAGGATCGACTTGTGGCAGTTGCGGTCCACGACGACGATGTCGCCCGGCGCCACGGTCGAGTGCCACACCATCTTGTTCGAGGTCGAGGTGCCGTTGGTCACGAAGTAGCAGTGGTCGGCGCTGTAGATGCGCGCGGCGTTGCGCTCGGACTTGGCCACCGGGCCGGTGTGATCGAGCAGCTGGCCCAGTTCCTCGACCGCGTTGCAGACGTCGGCGCGCAGCATGTTCTCGCCGAAGAACTGGTGGAACATCTGGCCGATCGGCGACTTCAGGAAAGCCACGCCGCCCGAGTGCCCCGGGCAGTGCCACGAATAGGAGCCGTCGTAGGCGTAGTTGACCAGCGCGCGGAAGAACGGCGGCGCCAGGCTGTCGAGGTAGGCCTTGGCCTCGCGGATGATGTGGCGCGCCACGAATTCCGGGGTGTCCTCGAACATGTGGATGAAGCCGTGCAGCTCCTTCAGGATGTCGTTCGGGATGTGGCGGCTGGTGCGGGTCTCGCCGTAGATATAGATCGGGATGTTGGCGTTCTTGTGACGGATTTCCTTCACGAAGGCGCGCAGGCCGGTCAGCGCGAAATCGGTCTCTTCGAGCGAGCCGCCGCCGAATTCCTCGTCGTCGATCGACAGGACGAAGGCCGATGCGCGCGATTGCTGCTGGGCGAACTGGGACAGGTCGCCATAGCTGGTCACACCGACGACCTCCATGCCTTCCTGTTCCATCGCGGCCGCCAGGGCGCGAATGCCAAGACCGGAGGTGTTCTCCGAGCGGAAGTCCTCATCGATGATGACGATAGGGAAACGAAATTTCATGGACAGCTCCAAAACGAAGCGCCGTGGAAGCGGCAGGTCCGCCGGTCATTCCGGGGGAGCTGGCCGCCGCGCACGGCACCGTAGAAAAATGAGAAGCGGATTTTCGCAGAAAACGCGGGTCCCGGTGCAAGTTTTTTTGCTAGGTTAGCCACTGTTCCGGAAGGGTGGCGCACTCTAGTCGATTCTTCGGCCCGCGCGCCGGATGCCCTCGGTCAGCAGCGCCGCCGCCAGCGCGCCGACCAGCGGGATCGGCGACAGCGCGGTGACGCTGCCGTGCACGAAGGCGAACAGCCCCAGCGTGATGCCGAAGGCCGCCACCGCGCCGGTGAGCGTGAGCAGCCAGGTGCGGCGCGCCAGCAGCGCGACGGCGGCCAGCGAGATCGCGATCTGCTGGGCCACCGAGGCCGCGGCCCACTGGCGCTGGCGGTGCAGGGCTTCCTCGGAGCGGCGGTTCGACTCGCTCGACGCCGCTTCCCAGCGCTCGGCTTCCTTGCGGATGACGTCCTTCTCTTCGCGGTAGCGCTCGGCCTCGCCGCGGTAGCGCGCGCCGTCGACCCCGGGCAGGGTCGCGGCCAGCTCGGCCAGGTTCTGACGGCTCGACTTGGCCTGGTAGTGGCTCCAGGCATTGGCGGCGCTGGTCTTTTCCATCGCCGCCTGGGTCTTGTGCAGGCTGGCGTCGTTGTGCGACGAGGTGCCCAGGAAGGCGAACAGGGTGCCGAGCGTGGCCAGCACCGCGATCAATACCGCGACGCGGGCGGCGAATCCGTCGCCGCCGCGCGAGCCCGGTGGGCGTGCGGTTTCGCTCATCAGGCGGCCCTGCGTTCGTAGGTCACGAAGGCATAGTCGAATCCCTGCTCTTCGGCGCGGTGGGTTTCGCGCGCGGTCTCGACCCATACGTCCGGGTCGATCGGCGGGAAGAAGGCATCGCAGCGGAAGGCGTGGTCGATGTGGGTGACGATCATGGCGTCGGCGACGTTCATGGCTTCGATGAAGACCTGGGCGCCGCCGATGATGCTGGCCGGCTCGCCATCGAGCAACGCGATGGCGGCGCCCAGCGAGGCCGCGCTGTCGACGCCTTCGTGCGACCAGCCGGCATTGCGGGTGACCACGATGTTGCGGCGCTTGGGCAGCGGGCGGCCGATCGAGTCGAAGGTCTTGCGGCCCATGATGATGGGCTTGCCCAGGGTGACGCGCTTGAAGTGCGCCAGGTCTTCGGGCAGGTGCCAGGGCAGCTGGTTGTCCAGGCCGATGCCGTTGTTGGCGTCGACCGCGACCACGAGGGTCAGGCGGGGCGCGCTGTTCATACGGCCACCGGCGCCTTGATCGCGGGATGCGGATCGTAACCCGTGATCTCGAAGTCCTCGAAGCGGTAGTCGAACAGCGAGTCCGGCTTGCGCTTGATCTCGAGGCGCGGCAGCGCGCGGGTCTCGCGCGACAGCTGCAGCTCGACCTGCTCCATGTGGTTCGAATACAGGTGGCAGTCGCCGCCGGTCCAGACGAAGTCGCCCACCTCCAGGCCCGCCTGCTGCGCCATCATGTGGGTCAGGATCGCGTACGAGGCGATGTTGAAGGGCACGCCCAGGAAGATGTCGGCGCTGCGCTGGTACAGCTGGCAGGACAGCTTGCCGTCGGCCACGTAGAACTGGAACAGCGCATGGCAGGGCGGCAGCTTCATCTGCGGCACGTCGGCCACGTTCCAGGCCGAGACGATCATGCGGCGCGAGTCGGGCGTGGTGCGGATCTGGTCGAGCACCTGCGCGATCTGGTCGATGTGTTCGCCCGACGGGGTCGGCCAGTTGCGCCACTGGTAGCCATAGATCGGGCCCAGGTTGCCTTCTGCGTCGGCCCATTCGTCCCAGATGCTGACGCCGTTCTCCTTCAGGTAGGCGATATTGGTCGAGCCCTGCAGGAACCAGATCAGTTCATGGATGATCGACTTCAGGTGCACCTTCTTGGTGGTGAGGAGCGGGAAGCCTTGCTGCAGGTCGAAGCGCATCTGGTAGCCGAACACCGAGCGGGTGCCGGTGCCGGTGCGGTCGGTCTTGATGGCGCCATGCTCTTTCACATGGCGCATGAATTCGAGATATTGGCGCATTGCGTTACGGTTTCGGAGAATCTGTCATTTTAGCATTCGCCACCAGTGCCGCGGCAAACCGCCGCAGCGCTTCGCGCACCGTTTCGTCGGCCATCGACAGCAGGTTGTCGCCGACGTAGATCTCGACGACGCTCGACGCCGGCAGCGCGCCATGCACGGCGCGGTTGAACATCCAGATGCCGTGCTCGCGCGCCAGCGCATCGCGCACCGCCAGCGCGCGTTCGCGGTCCACCGGCAGGTGGACATGCAGCATATTGGATTGAGGCGCGGCGGGATTGACGCGCAGTTCGGGATGCGCGCGCAAGGCCTGGTAAAGAAAGCGGGTGCGCTCGAAATACGCGGGCATCGCCGCCAGCCGCGCGTCGAACTGCATCGCCGCCGCCACGATGTAGGGCGAGCGATGGATGACGTTGCCGCCCTGGCGCCGGAACCACTCGGCGCAGCGTTCCACGAAGGCGCGGCTGCCGAGCAGCATGGCGCCGCCCAGCCCGCCGATGCCCTTGTACAGCGAGACGTAAACGGAATCGAAGCCGGACGCGATCTCGGCGGCATCGCGGCCATAACCGGCTTGCGTCTCCCACAGGCGCGCGCCATCCATGTGCAGGTGGATGCCGCGGCTGCGGCAGTGGCGCTTGATCGCTTCCAGCTCGTCCCAGCTTGATAGCTGGCCGCCGATCTCGCGCATCGGGATTTCGAGGCCGACGGCGCCGAGGCGGTCCGGCACCGCCGCCAGGTCGGCCTCGACCCAGGGACGGTGACGGTCGCCCACGGACAGCGCCTGGAAATGGTCCAGCATCTGGTAGTTGGAACGTTCGTGAACGAAGATGTGCGAGGTCGGATGCAGGGCCACCAGGCGGCTGCCCCGGTCCGACGCCCCGAGCCGCAGCGCCGTGACCTGGGCCATGGTGCCGCTGATGCAGAACACGGCCGCCTCGAAGCCCAGCAGGGCGGCGACCTTGCGTTCGAATTCCTGGATCAGGGCGCCGTTGCCATAGACGTCGTGGTCGACGTCGTGCTCCTCGCACCAGGCGGCCATGGCGGCGAACAGTTCGGCCGGACGCCGCTGGCGATGGCCGGGGAAGATGGTGTGGCAGCGGCGCTGCAGGTCGGTGTCGGACAAAAGGGGCTCCTGGAAGGCGAGCCCGTTACTGTACACCGCGGCCGACGCGGTTCAAAGAACCGCATGGCGAGCTCTGAGAAACTCAGTTCGCGATCAGCGCGCGGCGCGCAGGGGCCGCCAGCGCGGCGGCCTCGCGTTCGTCGGCCAGGCGGAAGCGGCGCACCGAACGCGCCAGCGCGTCGGCCTGCTCGTGCATGGCCTGGGCGGCGGCGCTGGCCTCTTCGACCAGGGCCGCGTTCTGCTGGGTCACGGTGTCCATCTCGACCACCGAGCGATTGATCTCTTCGATGCCCTGCGTCTGTTCCTGGCTGGCGCTGCTGATCTCGGACATGATGTCGGTCACGCGCTGCACGCTGTCCAGCACTTCCTGCATCGTGACGCCGGCCTGGGCGACCAGCTGGCTGCCGGCATCGACTTCGCTGTTGGACGCTTCGATCAGGACCTTGATCTCCTTGGCGGCGGCGGCCGAGCGCTGGGCCAGGTTGCGCACCTCGCTCGCCACGACCGCGAAGCCGCGGCCCTGTTCGCCGGCGCGCGCCGCCTCCACGGCCGCGTTCAGCGCCAGGATATTGGTCTGGAACGCGATGCCGTCGATGACGCTGGTGATGTCCGAGATCTTGCGCGAGGCCTGGGAAATCGAGTCCATGCGCGCCACCACCTGCGACACCGTGCTGCCGCCTTTCTGGGCGACTTCGGACGCGCTGCGGGCCAACTGGTCGGCCTGGCGCGCATTGTCGGCGTTCTGGCGCACGGTCGTGGTCAGCTGGTCCATCGACGAGGCGGTGGTGGCCAGGCTGGCCGCCTGTTCCTCGGTGCGGCTGCACAGGTCGAGGTTGCCGGTCGAGATTTCCTGCGAGGCGGTGGCGATGTGCTCGGCGCCGTCGCGCACCTGGCCGACCACGCTCGAGAGGCGCGCGCCGATCTCGTTGATGGCGCCGGTGAGGCGGCCGATCTCGTCGTCGCGGCGCGCCTTGACCTGGGCGGTCAGGTCGCCGTCGGCGATGCGGGCGGCGACCGCCTGCACTTCGGCCAGCGGGCGGGTGACGGTGGCGCGCACCAGGAAGTACAGCACGCTGGCCAGCACGGCGAGCGCCGCCAGGCCGAACAGGATGAAGCGGTTGCCCAGCTCGGTCGCGGCGGCGGTGATCTCGTCGCGGTAGGTGCCGCCGGCGATGACCCAGTTCCAGTCCTTCATCTCGGAATAGGCCGCGAATTTTTCGCGTGCCTGGAGCTCGCCCGGATTCTGCCAGTCGTAGCTGATCGTGCCCTCCTTCTTCTCCAGCATTTCCTTGATGAAGGCATGGCCGTCGGCCGACTGGCTGTCGAGGATGTTCTCGCCTTCCTTGCTCGGGTGGACGATCAGGTCGCCATAGGTCTTCGGCGCCGACGACAGCACGAAGAAGTAGCCGGTCTCGCCGACCTTGACGGCGCGGATGCGCTCCTTCAGGGCGGCCACGTCGGCGGTGATGTCGACGCCGACGTAGAGCGCGCCGACCACCTTGCCGGAGGCGTCGCGCACCGGCTCGTACTGGGTGATGAACTGCTTGCCGAACAGCGTGGTCAGGCCCACGTAGTTGCGGCCGGCGCGCAGCGCCGGGTAGGCCGGCGAGGCCTTGTCGAGGGCGGTGCCGACCGCGCGCTCGCCGTTTTCCTTCTTGACCGACGTCGACACGCGCACGAAGTCTTCGCCGGACGCGGCGAAGATGGTGGCGTTGCCGCCGGTGCGTTCGGTGAAGGCGTCCGGGGCGCTGAAGTCGAGGTTGAGCGCTTGGCCGGCCACGCTCAGGGTCGGCACCTGGCGGCCGCCGATGTCGACGGTGGTCGCTTCGTCGAGCGCGAAGTCGCCCGGCAGGCCGGCGCGGAAGATGCGGCCGAAGCTGACCGCCTGGCTGCTGACGGTCTTGTTGAACAGCTCGACGGTGCTGGAGACGCCGTGCAGCTCGTTCCTCACGCTGTCGATGGCGCGCCGTTCCAGCATGCCGGAGGTCAGGACGGTGATGGTCGCGATCAGGGCGGCAATGATGGCGCCGGCCAGCAAAAAGGTGACGGCGCTGATGCGCGTGCCAACATTCCAGCTGGCTGGACTAAATTTGCGGTTGCTCATTTATAGCGAGGAAAAATAGAGGGATATAAGCCGCGATCATACCTCGCAAACTTTTCCTACCGCAATATTTAGTAAGTTTTGGAATGCTACCTGGTCGCTCTGTAACAACAGCTTGATGGATTGCTACGTGATACTACGGATTGCCCGGAGCGCCTCGTCATGCTGCCACCGGCGCATGGGTCTGGAACTGCAGCGCAGCCAGGTTGGCATACACGCCACGCAGGGCGATCAGCTCGGCGTGGGTGCCGGATTCGACGATCCGGCCTTCGTCCAGCACGATGATGCGGTCGGCCCGCTGCACGGTGGCCAGGCGGTGGGCGATGATGATGGTGGTGCGGCCGACCATCGCCGCTTCGAGCGCGCGCTGGACCAGGCGTTCGGATTCGGCGTCGAGCGCGCTGGTGGCTTCGTCCAGCAGCAGCAGCGGCGGGTTCTTGAGCAGGGCGCGCGCGATCGCGATGCGCTGGCGCTGGCCGCCCGACAGGCGCACCCCGCGCTCGCCCAGGAACGACGCGTAGCCTTGCGGCAGGCGCTCGATGAAATCGTGGGCCGCGGCCATCCTGGCCGCCGCGATCACCTCGTCGTCGCTCGCGTCCGGACGGCCGTAGCGGATGTTTTCCATGGCGTCGAGCGAGAAGATCACGGTATCTTGCGGCACGATGCCGACCGCGCCGCGCAGCGTCTGCAGCGCCAGGTCACGCACGTCCACGCCGTCGAGGCGGATGCTGCCGGCCTGCGGATCGTAGAAGCGCAGCAGCAGCTGGAACAGGGTGGTCTTGCCGGCGCCGGAAGGGCCGACCACGGCCACCGTCTCGCCGGGGCGGATCTCGAGCGCGAGATGCGACAGGGCGGCTTCGTCCAGGCGCGACGGATAGGCGAAGGTCACGTCGTCGAGCGTCACGCGGGCGCCGTTCTCGGTGCGCGCGGGCAGGTTTTTGGGTTGCAGCGGATCCTGGATCTCGGATTGCGCGCCGAGCAGTTCGAGCAGGCGTTCGGTGGCGCCGGCGGCGCGCTGGGCGTCGCCCATCACTTCCGACAGGGCGCCGACCGAACCGGCCACGATGCCGGCGTACAGGATGAACTGGCCCAGGTCGCCGCCGGTCATGGTGCCTTCGAGCACGGCGTGTGCGCCGAGCCACAGCACGAACACGATGGCGCCGAACACCAGCACGATGGCCAGCATGGTGAGCGTGGCGCGGGCGCGGATGCGGCGCATCGCGGTGCTGAAGGCGCCTTCGACTTCCCTCGAGAAGCGGCCCGATTCATGGCCCTCGCGGGTAAATGCCTGCACGGTCGGCATCGCGTTCAGGATCTCGCCGGCCACCGCCGAGGCGTCGGCGATGCGGTCCTGCGAATCGCGCGACAGCTTGCGCACGCGGCGCCCGAACAGCACGATCGGCAGCACCACCAGCACCAGCAGGCCCAGGATGATGGAGGTCAGGCGCGGGCTGGTCACGAACAGCATCACCAGGCCGCCGAAGAACAGCAGCGTGTTGCGCAGCGCCAGCGAGATGCTGGTGCCGACCACGGTCTGGATCAGGGTGGTGTCGGTGGTCAGGCGCGACAGCACTTCGCCGGTGCGGGTGGTCTCGAAGAATTCGGGGCTCTGGCGCACCACGTGGCCGTAGACGCTGCTCCTGATATCCGCGGTGACGCGCTCGCCCAGCCACGACACCATGTAGAAGCGCGCCGCGGTGGCCACCGCGAGCACCGCGGCGACGCCGAACAGGGCCAGGAAGGTGGCGTTGATGTGTTCCAGGCTGCCGCCTTCGATCGCGGCGCCGGCGGCCGCGCTGGCTGAAGCTGCGCCGAAGCCCAGGTCGATCATCTGCTTGAAGGCCGCCGGGATCGCCAGGGTGGCGCCGGCGGCGAACAGCAGCGCGATGCCGGCCAGCAGGAACTGGCGGCGATAGGGACGCAGGAAGGGGCTCAAGCCCCTGAGGGTGGCCAGGCTGCTCTTGCGGGATGATTCTGGGTCGGTCTTGCTGGTGTTACGGGTGGTCATCGTGTTTTGGCGTGTCGGTCGTTCTTGTTATCGTTATTGTTATTAAAGCTTCATGGGTTGCACATAGCCGGTCATCTCGAGGTAGCCGCGGCCCACCCGGCGGCCGTTCTGCTGGATCGTGACCGCGCCTTCCCAGTACACGGCGCCGGTCGAGCGGCGCGAGTCGAGTTCCTGGTCTTGCTGCAGCGGCACCACCTGCCAGGCCTGGCCGCCCGTGCTGATCGTGGTCGCGATCGGATACGTGGCGCCGGTGCGCGGCGACTTCCAGTGCGTCTGCGGCGCGAAGGTGATCTGCTCGGGCGCGTAGTGCAGCACCTTGCCGGCCTTGTCGCGCCGGGTGGCGTGCGCCCATAGTTTACCACCTTGGCGGTCGCGGATCTGGAAAGCCATCAGGGCGCCGCCGTCGTCGAGGTTGGCGCCGACCCAATCCCAGCCCACGGCGTCCGGCTGCAGCGCCTCGCTCGACCATTCGTGGTCGAGCCACGCGCTGCCGCTCACCTGCGTGGCCGCCATGCCGGCGCGGCCGACCGTGCCGCTCACTTCCAGGTGCGGTTCGCTGTAGTAGTAGCTCGCGTGCTGGGCGCTGGGACCCTTGCGCGAATAGCCGCCCTGGCCCTGCACCAGCACCGGCTGGGTCGGGCGCAGGCGCAGTTCGAGCGTCAGCTGGTTGGATCGGACGGTGACCCGGTAGACGCCGCCCGCATCGCGGACCATGCGCCAGTCGTCGAGTTTGAGGTCGGTGTTGCCGGGCCGCGCCCAGGCCATGCTGAAGCCCTCGCGCGCGCTGCGCTCGTCGTGCACCAGGCGGCCGACCTGGGGATCGGACAGCGCCGCGTGGCCGATCACCAGCTGGCGCGGCGCGAAATGGCTCGGGTTGGCGTTGTCGGCGCCGGTGCGGCTGCGAAAGAAGGTGACCTGGAAGCCGAGCGGGCGCTTGTCGGGCGTCTCGACCCAGCCGGTGACGTACCACCACTCGGTGCGAAACTCCGGATGGGCGCCGTAGTCGCGCGGGAACGACAGGCCGGCGCCCGGGGTGACCGGCGCATACACGGGCGCCGCGGCATGGGCAGACAGCGACAGCAAGACCAACAGGCACAGAATAAAACGCATTACCAATCCTCTCTGACCGCGCGCACCGGGCCGCCGGACAATGCCTGGCGTCCCGAGACGAGCGCGGTAGCAACCGATGCAGCGACCAGCACCGCGGCCACGCTGCCGAGCAGGGGCCAGGGCAGGTGCAAGCCCATGGTCCAGTGGAAGGACTGCGGGTTGATCACGTACACCAGGATCAGGCTGATCACCAGCCCGAGCGCGAAACCGGCGACGACGCCGAGGCCTGTCAGCAACCCGCCCTCGAAGGCGAGCAGTTGCAAGACCTGGCGCCGGGTGACGCCGACGTGGCGCAGCATACCGAATTCTCGCGCCCTTGCCAAAGTCTGGGCCGAAAAACTCGCCGCGATGCCCGACAGACCGATGGCGATCGCGATCGCCTCGAGCAGGTAAGTGACGGCGAAACTGCGGTCGAAGATCTTGAGGCTGGCGGCGCGGATGTCGCCGGGCCGCGAGATGCTCAGCGACGTCCCGAACGGCAGCGCGCGCAGGCTGCCTTCCAGCGTCGCGGCGTCCACGCCGCGCGCGCTCCACAAGGCGGCGTCGGTGACGTCGCGCTCGCCCGTCAGCCGGCGGTAGTCGTGCAGCTGGATCACCACCGAGCCGCCCTGGTTGGCATAGTCGCGCCAGGCGCCGGCGACGAAGAACTCCACCTGCGCGCCGCCCAGGGGCAGGGCCAGGCGCTGGCCGACGCGGGCGCCGTACAGGTCGAGCATCGCTTCCGACACCCAGGCCGGGCGGGCGCCGGATGGGATGGCTGCCGACTCTCCGACCAGGTACAGCAGGCGCGCCGGATCGCTGGCATCAATGTCGCGGGCGATGACGACGACCGGCGGCCGCTCGGGCGCGAGCGACACGCGCCGGGTGCGCAAGAATTGCGCTTTCTCGACGCCTGGAAGATCGATCAGCGCGGCCTGCTGCGCGCCGCTCAGGAAGCCGGCGGCGCCGGCATCGGCCGTGCGCACGTACAGGTCGGCCGGCAGGATGTGGGCCATCCAGTCGTCGACCGAGACCCGGAAGCTCGACACCATGATCCCCATCGCCACCATCAGGCTGAAGCTGGCCAGGATGCCGCCCAGGGCGATCGAGGCCTGGCCCGGCGCGTTGGCCAGGCGCGCCAGCGACAGCGCCAGCACCGCCGGACTGCGCTGGCGCCACCCGAGAGAGGCTTCGAGCGCGCGGAAGGTCAGCGCCGCGAAGCGCGGCATCAGGCCGATGCCGCCGACCAGCAGCAGGGCGATTGCCAGGTAGCCGAACAGCGGCAGCTCGAACACCGGCGGCGCGAAGGCGAACAGCGCGGCCAGCCCCAGGCACACGAGCGAGGGCCAGACCCGCGCCAGGCGCGTGAGCGGCGCCTCGTCGGCGCCGGACTTGATGGCCACCGCCGGCCGCGCGCGCGCCGCCTCCCAGGCCGGCGCCAGGCAGCCCAGCAGGGCCACGCCCAGGCCCAGCGCGAAGAACACCAGGGCGGCGCCGGGCGTGAACGCGACCTGCGGGCGAATCCCGGGGAAGTAGCCGGCGCCAAGGTCGCCGCCAAAGAAATGCAGCGCGGCGGCCGCCAGAGCGTAGCCGGCGCCGATGCCGAGCAGCGCGCCCAGCACGCCCAGGCTGCCCCCTTCGAGCAGCACCTGGCGCAGCAACTGGCCGCGTTCGAGGCCCAGCACCCGCAGCAGCGCGAACTGGCTGCGGCGGCGCATCACCGACAGCGCCTGCGTCGAAAACACGAGGAAGGCACCGGTGAACAGCGCCACCAGCGCCAGCACGGTCAGGTTGACGCGGTAGGCGCGGCTCATGTTGGCGGTGCGGCTTTCCTGGTCGGCGTCGTTCGGCTGGCCGACCGTGAAGCGGCCCGGCCAGGTGCGATCGAGCTGGGCGGCGAGATTGCGCTGGAAGGCGGCGCGGTCGACGCCGTCGCGCAATTTGAGGTCGACCCGCGACAGCTGGCCAAGCCGGTTGAGGCGCCACTGGGCGGCGCCGATGTCCATCACCGCCAGGCGCTGGCCGGCGCGGGCGCGCTGCACCGGGCCGGCCACGCGCAGGGCGACTTCGCCGGTGCCGGCGCGCAGCACCAGGGTGTCGCCGCGCCGCTTGTTCAGCCAGGCCTCGGCCGCCGGCGACAGGAACAAGGCGTCGTCGGCCAGGATGTCGAGCCGGCGGCCCTCGTCCGTCACCCCGAGCAGGTCGGGCGAGATGGCGCCGGCGCGAAACGGGTCGATGCCGACGATGCGCAGCGGAGCGTCGGCGCCCGGCACGCCGGCCTGGACCTCGAGGATGGGCGAGGCCAGCGCGACTTCTGGATGTTCGGCCAGGAAGGGGTAGACGGATTCGTCGAACAGCGGCTCACGGCCCTCTACCCGTATGTCGGCCTGGCCGGACAGGCTCTTGACGGCGGCCGAGAATTCATTGAAGGCGGCGGCGTTGATCAGGTGGATGGCGAAGCCCATCGCCACCCCGACGGCGATCGCCGCGATGGCGACCAGCGCCCGCACCGGATGCGCGCGCCACTCGCCGAGGAGCAGCCAGCGCGACAGCCGGCTCAGGCCGGGCATTCCACCGCCAGCGTCTCGGCCTGGCGCCGCGCCTTGATCCGCGCCGCCTCTTTGGCGTCGCCGCGCGTGCGCGCCAGGTCTTCCTCGAGCCACTGGCGCTGCAGGCGCAGCTTGTCGCAGCGCTTGCGCAGGGCCAGCGCTGCGCGCCGGGCGCGTTCGCCGTCGCGTTCTTCGCGCAGGGTCTGGTCAGCGCGTTGCTTGTCGATACCCATGGCCAGGTCGCGCGCGCGATCCAGGCGCGCCAGCGTTTCGGGATCGGGCGGCGGCGCGGCGCGCACGGGCAACTCCGCGCCGGCGCCGGGGCAGGGACGGTCGGCGTAGGTCACGTGCCCACTCTCCTGGCATTTGTAGATGGCGCCAGCGGCCTGGGCCTGGCACAGGATGCAGGCCGTGGCGATGGAGAGCAAGCGATGCATGCGCGACTCCTGGTCATAATATCTTCCCAGGATTCATGATGCCGAGCGGGTCGAGCGCAGTTTTGATGGCACGCATCATGCCAAGTTCGACCGGCGACTTGTAGCGCGCCAGTTCTTCGCGCTTGAGCATGCCGATGCCGTGTTCGGCCGAGATCGAGCCGCCGAGATCCACGACCAGGTCGTGCACGATGCGATTGACGTCCGCCTGGTGTTCCAGGAAGGCCGCATGCGATTCCCCGGCCGGCGGCGCCACGTTGTAGTGCAGGTTGCCGTCGCCCAGGTGGCCGAAGGTCACCGGCTGGCAGCCCGGAAACGCCTGCTGCAGCGCGGCGTCGGCGCGCGCAATGAAGTCGGGAATGCGCGACACCGCCAGCGAAATATCGTGCTTGATGTTCTTGCCGGCCGCCGCCTGCGCCAGCGGGATGTGTTCGCGCAGCCGCCACAGGTCCAGGGCCTGCTTGTGCGAGGTCGCCACCACGGCGTTGCGCGCGGTGCCGGCTTCCAGCGCCTCGCCTATGCCCGATTCCAGCAGGCCGCGGGCGTGTTCATCGGATTCATTGCTCGAGAGCTCGACCAAGGCGTATTGCGGATGCCGATCCGCGAACGGCCGCGGCAGGTCGGGAAACTGCGCCGCGACCAGGTCCAGGCAAAACGCGGACATCAGCTCGAAGCCGGTCAGCGCCGCCCCGCAGCGCGCGTGCAGCAGGCCGAGCAGATCGACGGCCTGGCGCGGTGAGTCGAGGGCGACCAGGGCGGTGAGGGCGGCGCGCGGCGCCGGGTACAGTTTCAGCACCGCCGCCGTGATCACGCCCAGCGTGCCTTCGGCGCCGATGAAGAGCTCGCGCAGCGCATAGCCGGTATTGTCCTTGCGCAGGCCGCGCAAGCCGTCCCAGATCTCGCCCTGGGCGTTGACGACTTCGAGGCCCAGGCACAGCTCGCGGGTATTGCCGTAGCGTAGGACGGCGGTGCCGCCGGCATTGGTCGACAGGTTGCCGCCGATCGTGCAGCTGCCTTCGGCCGCCAGCGACAGCGGATACAGCATCCCGGCCTCGCTCGCCGCAGCCTGCACATCGGCCAGGATGCAGCCGGCCTCGACCGTCATGGTGCGGTTCAGGGGATCGATGGCGCGGATGCGGTTCAGGCGCCGCAGCGACAGCACGATGGCCCGGCCCGAGGTGTCCGGGACGCTGCCCATGACCAGGCCGGTGCGCCCGCCTTGCGGGACGATCGGCACGCGCGCGGCGGCGCAGGCGGCGACGATGGCCGCCACTTGCGCGGTGTCGGATGGCAGGACCACCGCCAGGCCGCGTCCGTTATAGCGGCCGCGCCAGTCCGCCATGAACGGCGCCATGGCGGCCTCGTCGGTGATCACGTGGGGGTCGCCGGCGATCGCGCGGCAGCGCGCCAGCAGGGCATCGGGGCACGGCTCAGCCATGCGGCACTTTGACCTTGTCCAGCAATTCCTTGGCCAGGCGCTGCGCCTCCTTCTTGTAGGGGCGCAGGTAGAGCAGGGCGCAGAAGTAATACACCACGACCAGGGCGATCTCGCCGATGGCCATGTGGCGCGAGGCCGGGCTCTGGTCGGCCCAGGCGCGCACCACGCCTTCGGCAAAATAGATCAGGATCAGCATCGACGACCATTGCAGGGTGTACAGGTCGCGCTTGATGACGCCGCGCAGCGGCAACAACAGGGGCAAAGCCTTCAGGGCCAGCAGCCAGCTACCAGGCTGCAGGGGCGCCACGTAGGCTTCCCAGGCGACCAGCCAGCCGATCAGCCAGATCAGGCTGGCGATCGCTCCCACGTGAAAGACTTTTTTCCCTGTTCCCATCAGCGGTTTCCCTGCAGTTTCAGGGCCGCCTCTGCCAGGCGGCGACCGAGCGCTATCGCCAGCGTACGCTCTTCTTCGGTAACGGGGCGCTTGCCATCGACGCCGGCCCAGTGGGTCGCGCCGTAGGGGCTGCCGCCGCTGGCGGTGTTCATCAACTCGGGATGGGTGTAGGGCAGGCCCATCACCATCATCCCGTGGTGCAGCAAGGGGATCATCATCGACAGCAGGGTCGCTTCCTGGCCGCCGTGCAGGCTGCCGGTGGAGGCGAAGACGACGGCCGGCTTGCCGGACAGCGACCCGTTGACCCATTCGGTCGCGGTGCCGTCGAGGAAGTACTTCATGCTCGCGGCCATATTGCCGAAGCGCGTAGGCGAGCCCAGCGCCAGGGCAGCGCATTCGCGCAGGTCGTCCAGCTCGACATAGGGCGAGCCCTGGTCGGGAATCCCGGGCGCGGTCGCTTCGGCCACCGACGACACCGGCGGCACGGTGCGCAGCCGGGCCTCGGCCCCCGGCACGCTGTCGATGCCCTGGGCGATCAGTTCGGCCAGCTTGCGCGTGGCGCCATGGCGCGAATAGTAGAGGACGAGGATGCTCAGTGGGGTCATGTTCATCCTTGGTATTATAGTGCGGTTTGTTGAAATGACATGCTGGCGACGATGACGAATACGGTAAATCCAACACCATGGTGAACAAGACGGTGACCGGGGCGGTGAGTGGCGTGTCGCGCGCGAGTGGCGAGTTCGCGGGTGGCGGCGCCGAGCGCGGCCTGACCTGGCCCGAGGCGCGCGACCTGGTGCGCTTCGCCGTGCGTCGTCTGCGCGAAGAGCGCCTGCCGCAGGTGGCGGGCAGCCTGACCTTCACCACGACCCTGGCCCTGGTGCCGTTGCTCACCATCGTGCTGGCGATCTTTACCATGTTCCCGGCCTTCGGCCAGGTGCGCGAGATGATCGACGCCTGGTTCGTGCAGAACCTGATGCCCAAGGCCATCGCCAGCACCATCAGCGGCAACCTGACCCAGTTCGCCGACAAGGCCAAGGGGCTGTCGGCCCTCGGGGCGGTGGCGCTGCTGTTCACCACGGCCGCCACGATGAGCCTGATCGAGCGCGTGTTCAACCAGATCTGGAGCGTGCGCCAGCCGCGCCCGCTTCCCCAGCGCCTGCTGGTCTACTGGGCCCTGCTGACGCTGGGGCCGCTGCTGTTCGGCCTGTCGATCAGTTTCACCTCGCAACTGGTGGACGTGACCGGCGGCCTGGAGCAGGGCGCCTCCCTGCTCGGCACCCTGTTCTTCACCCTGGCCTCGGTGGCGGTCACCACCGCCGGCTACACCTTGCTGTACGTCGTGGTGCCCAACCGCAAGGTGGCCTGGCGCGACGCGTTCTGGGGCGCGCTGGCGGCGGCGATCGCCTTCGAGATCGCCAAGCGCGGCTTCGGCCTGTTCATCCGCCAGTTCCCGACCTACGCCATCATCTATGGCGCGCTGGCGGCGCTGCCATTGTTCCTGGTCTGGATCTATGTCACCTGGATGATCACGCTGGTCGGCGCGGTATTGACGGCGGCGCTGCCGGTGGTCAAGCATGAACGCTGGTGGTACCAGCCGGCGCCGGGTGGCGCCTTCGTCGACGCGATGTCGGTGCTCAAGGTGTTGTACGGCAGCGCGAAGCTGAGCGGCAATGCGCTGGTGGCGAGCAGCACGATCCGCGATCACACCCGGATCGGCTACGACGAGCTGGGCCGCCTGCTGGACCGGATGGTGACCGAGGGCTGGGTCGGCCGGGTGCAGGACGACGCCCCGGCGCGGGCCGGCTGGCGTTTCAACCGCGGCGGCAGCCAGGAGAACTGGGTGCTGCTGGCCGATCCGGCGAGCCTGCGCCTGGCCGACGTCTACCGGCTGTTCGTGTTCGACTGCGCGGCGGCGGAAGGCGCGCAGCGCGAAGAGGGCGGGCCGGACACGCCGCTGGCGCTCGACGTCGGCAACCTCGCGCGCCAGGTCGAGGAGGCGGTCGAGGCGGGGCTGGAGCAGACGCTGGCGGCGCACTTCGGCGATCCCGAAGATGCCGTGCTGGCGGACATCGAGGCGCGCGCTACCAGCTGAGCTCGCCGTCGTGACGGCGCTTTCTTGACTCACGCTATGTTTTGACGCGTTGGCCGGGCCGGCGATATTGCCTCCGGCGACACTCACGCTTAGGCTGAAGACACTGTCCGGAAATCAATACCGGGCGTGTTTTTCCAGCCAGGAGTGATGATGAACACCATGCGGATGCCAACCCCGGCGAGATGGCGCTCACGCGATATTCGGCCACGACAAGCTCACCATCGACGAGGTCACGTCCGCCATCACCGCCTTCGAGGAAACGCTGGTCACGCCCAATGCGCGCTTCGACAAGTGGCTGCAGGGGGACAAGACGGCGATCAATGCGCAGGAGTTGCGGGGCTACGAGTTGTTCAAGAGCAGCGGCTGCATCGCCTGCCACAACGGCCCGAACGTCGGCGGCGTCTCGTTCCAGAAGATGGGCCTGATCGAAGCCTGCAAGACGACCAGCACGGCCGAAGGCCGCTTTGCCGTCACCAAGCAGGACATCGACCGCTTCTATTTCAAGGTGCCGACCTTGCGCAACGTCGAGCTGACCTATCCCTATTTCCATGACGGCGCGGCCGATACCCTGGGCCAGGCCGTGGACACGATGGGCCGCCTGCAACTGGGCAGGAAGTTCAGCGAGGCCGAGATCGCCGACGTGGTCGCCTTCCTGAAGACGCTGACCGGCGAGCAGCCCCGGGTCGTGCTGCCGATCCTGCCGCCGTCGAGCGACGCGACCAAGCGGCCTCAGCCTTTCGACTGAGTGGGCAGCTGGGTTGGCGTTCTGGTCAAAGCGAAGCCGGGGTGGCTTTCAGATGCTGGTCGAAGAATTCGATGACGCTGGCGTTCATGCGCGCATGGAAGGCTGGCCGGTCGAATCCCTCGCCATCGTCGCACAGCGCCGGTGGTCCCAGGACGCCGCACGGCACCAGGAATGAAAAATGTCCGGCCCCGGGAACCGAGTGGAATTGTGCGCGCTCGCCCAGCGCATCGCGCAGCGGCTTGCTGTTGCTGGCATAGCTGACGAGCCGATCCTGCTCGCCACTCCACAGCTGGACGGGCACGCGGACGTCCCGCAAGGCATCCGGTCCCATCAGGAAGCCCAGGCCGGGCGCCGCCACGACCAGGGCCTTGATTCGTGGATCATGGGAATAGTTGTTGCCCAGTTGCGCTGCCTCGGGGTCCAGCAGCGGAGAGTGCCCGTCCCGGAACAGCTGGCAAACGAACTCGGGCGTCTCGGCGCAATGGTGTGCAATCTGGCGCAGGTCCGGCCGGGCGCCGGCGGAGGCCAGCAACGTGGCGCCGCCCGCGGAGAACCCATACGCCCCGATCCGGCCCGGGTCGATGGCTGCGCTGCCTCTCCACCTCGTGAACAGATGGTCGATGGCGATGCCGACCTGCCTGGTGCGTCCGCTGATCCAGGGCACGGTGCCGGCAGCGCTCTGGTCGATGTGATTGTCGCCGGGGTGCATGGGCGCCGCGACGACGTAGCCGGCATCGGACAGCGCGAGCGCCAGGTCTGCGTGGCTGCCCGGACCGCCGGCATTTCCGTGTGAAATCACCACCAGCGGCAAGTTCCGTCCTGATACCGGCGCATCGCGCGCCACTGCCATCAGCCTGAGGCCGAGCCAGGTGGTCGGCCAGGCGCGCGCTTCGGTCGGATACCAGATGGCGACCGCGAATGCCTGGCCATCGGTGTCGTTCACGCGGACCAGATCGAATCCAACGGGGCGCTCGGCGCGCAAGGCGGTCCCGACCAGGACGATGCCGAACGCAGTGGCCCCGGCGAGCAAGACGATCGACAGGCGGCGAATCCATTTCATCGTCATTTTCCGAATAGGAAAGAATCGCCTTGTATTGCCCCTAAAAACAGGAAAAGAACATCCTCCGGAAATAAATTTTCCCTTGTTATCGGCTCATTGCAACAAAGCCGAGCAAGGCGTCGAGCACCGCATCCGGCGCTTCGCTCATCATCGCGTGGCCGGCGTCGACGGTGACGATCTTGCCGTGCCGGAGCGCACCGGTCAGCAGCTTCGTCGAGCGCGGCGGCGTCATCATGTCCTTCATGCCCTGCACGAACAGCGTCGGACAGGCAACCGAGGCGGCGGCAGTCTCGCCATTCGCATACGCATTGCAGGCGGCGAAATCCGTATGGAACAGCTGCGGCGCGCCGCGCGCCGCCATGCGCTGCATCAGGCGCCGCGCCGTGTTGATCACGGAGATGCCCGGACCGGCGGTCGAGGGGCCGGGCAACCAGGAGGCATGCGACCAGGCGGCGACCATGTCGATGGCCGCGTCCTGTTCGGTGCGCGCGGCTTCCAGCAGCGCGTCCGATACCCGCATCGGGTAGGTGGCGCCCAGCAGGACCAGGCCGCTCACGCGCTCTGGCGCGCGGTGGGTCGCCTCCAGGGCGATGAGCGAGCCCATGCTGTGCCCGGCCAGGACGGCGCGCTCCACGCCGGCCGCGGCAAGCAAAGCCAGGATCCAGCCCGCCATCGCTTCGACGCGCTGCAAGGGCGGGCCGCTGCTGCGGCCGTGCCCCGGCAGATCCGGCGCCAGCACCGCGTAGCCGCGATGGGCGAGGGCGCGGCTCTGCAGGGCCCAGACGGAATGGTCGTTCTGCGCGCCGTGAAGCAGCACGACGGCCGGCTGGCCTGGGTCGAATGCCTTGCCGCCGGTGTAGCAATAGGCCTGATGACCATGAACGTCGAGCAGCATCTCAGGCCCCCTTCGCGGCCAGCTTCAGGCCGCGCTTCAAGTCGTCGATCAGGTCGTCCGGGTCTTCCAGCCCGATCGACAGGCGCAACGTGCCTTCAGTGACCCCGCTGGCCGCCAGGTGCTCGGCCGGCACCCGGAAATGGGTGGTCGATGCCGGATGAATGACGAGCGACCTGGCGTCGCCCACGTTCGCCAGATGCGAGAACACCTGCAAGCCGTCGGCGAAACGGCGGCCGGCCGCGCGGTCGCCTTTCAGCTCGAAGGTGAAGACCGCGCCGCAGCCTTTCGGCAGGATACGCTGCGCCAGCGCATGGTCCGGGTGGCTGTCCTGCTCCGGATAGGACACCGACGCCACCATCGGCTGCGCGGCGAGGAACTCGACCACGCGCCGGGTATTGGCGACGTGGCGCTCCATGCGCAGGCCGAGCGTCTCGACGCCCTGCAGGATGGCGAAGGCGTTGTGCGGGCTCATTGCGGCGCCGAAGTCGCGCAAGCCTTCGCGCCGCGCGCGCAGGGCGAAGGCGCCGACGGTCGACTCGTCGCTGAACACCATGCCATGAAAGCCGTCATATGGCTCGCACAGGGTGGCGAAGCGGCCGCTCCGTTCATGCGCGGCCTGCCAGTCGAAGGTGCCGCCATCGACCAGCAGGCCGCCGATCGCGGTGCCGTGGCCGCACAGGAACCTGGTGGCCGAGTGGAACAGCAGGTCGGCGCCCAGCTCGAAGGGGCGCTGCAGGTAAGGGGTGGTGAAGGTCGCATCGACCATCAGCGGCAGGTCGTGCGCGTGCCCGAGCCCCGCGATCGCCGGGATGTCGAGCACGTCCAGGCCCGGATTGCCCAGCGTTTCGCCGAACAGCAGCTTGGTCGATGGCTTGATCGCGGCGCGCCAGGCATCGAGGTCGCGCGGGTCGACGAAAGTGGTCTCGACGCCGAACCTGCGCAGGGTATGGGCCAGCAGGTTGTGCGAACCGCCGTACAGCGCGCGCGAGGCCACGATATGGTCGCCGGCGCCCACCAGCGTGCTCAATCCCAGGTGCATGGCCGCCTGGCCGCTGGCGGTGGCGATGCCAGCCACGCCGCCTTCGAGCGCCGCGATGCGCTCTTCGAGCACCGCATTGGTCGGATTCGAGATGCGCGAATACACATGGCCGCTCTGTTCCATATTGAACAGCGCCGCGCCATGCTCGGAGTCGCGGAAGGCGAACGAGGACGTGAAATGGATCGGCGTGGCGCGCGCGCCGGTGGCGGGATCGGGTGCGCTGCCCGCGTGCAGGGACAGGGTGTCGAAACCGGGAGGTCGGGGAGCGCTCATGCTGGACTCGTATCAAAGGGATGGCGCATCCTAGCAGTTATGGGTCTTTGCGCAATCTGCGCTGCACCATCTTGTCACTGAGCGCGCACCATGATGCAGCGCAACGCTGGATTTTTTGGCGGGCATAGGCTACAGTCGGTGTTATGCCTTATACAAATTTATCCAGTATCAGCAATATTGACGAAGCGGGGGTGGCGAACATGAAAGTTTCGGAAATCCTGCAAGTGAAGGGCAATATCCTGTACACCGTGACGCCTGACCAGCCGCTGGTCGACGCGGTGACCACGATGTCCGAGAACGATATCGGTTCGCTGGTGGTGATGGAGTACGGCGACCTGGTCGGGATGCTGACCTTCCGCGAAGTGCTCAAGGCGCTGCACGCGAACGGCGGCTCGGTCGGCGCCGGCACCGTGCGCCGCCACATGGACGACAGCCCGATCACCGTGACCCCGGACACCGAAGTCAACGAGGTGCGCCGCATCATGCTCGAAAAGCATGCGCGCTACCTGCCGGTGATGGACGCCCGCACCCTGCTGGGCGTGATCTCGTTCTACGACGTCGCGCGCGCCGTGCTCGAAGCGCAAAGCTTCGAGAACCGCATGCTCAAGGCGTATATCCGCGATTGGCCGGCGGAGCAGAACGCGCCGGATTGAACCTCCGCGGGAATGACGCTGGTTTGATGTATCGATGACGATGCCGATCGCGGCATCGTTCACGCCGCGCGCGTCATCGGATTCCCCGCCAGCCACTCCAGCAACCCTTCCGGCGACAGCGGCCGCGCATACAGGAAGCCCTGCGCCAGCGGGCAGCCGAGCTGGCGCAGGATCTGCGCCTGGCGCTCGTCCTCGACTCCTTCGGCGATCACCGACAATCCCAGGTTGCGGCCCAGCTGCACCACCATCTGGGCGATGCTGCTGCCGCGCGCCGATCCGGTGATCTCGGTGACGAAGGTGCGGTCGATCTTGAGCCGGTCCACCTGCAGGCGCTGCAGATGCGAGAGCGACGAGAAGCCGGTGCCGAAATCGTCGATCGCGATCGACACGCCGGTGCGCTTGACCTGGGCCAGCTTCTCGACCAGCAGCGCCGGCTCTTCCATCGCCATCGATTCCGTGATCTCCAGCTCGATGTAGTCGGGCGGCGCGCCGGTGTCGGCCAGCGCGCGCTGCAGCATGTCGACGAAGTGCGGATGCCGGAACTGCACCTGCGAGACGTTCACCGACATCGTGAACTCGCGGTGACCCGCCGCGCGCAGGCGCATCAGTTCGGCGCAGGCCTGGCGCAGCACCCATTCGCCGATCTCGACGATCAGGCCCGAATATTCCGCGATCGGGATGAAGCGGTCGGGCGGCACCAGGCGGCCGTCATCCAGGCGCCAGCGCAGCAGCGCCTCGGCGCCGAACGGGCGGTTGGTGGCGAGGTCGACTTGGGGTTGGTAGTGCAGGAACAGCTGGCCGCGCTGGAAGCCGCTGCGCAGCGCGTGCATCATGCGCACGCGCTCGCGGATCTCGACGCCCATGCTGCGCGAAAAATAGAAGTGGCCGGCGCGCTGCTGCGACTTGGCGCGCTTGAGCGCGATGTCGGCGTCCTTCAGGGCGTCGGCGCCGCTGCCGTCGTGTTCCGGCAGGCGCACCAGGCCAAGGGTGGCGGACACCAGCACGTCCTGGCCGTCGATGCGGAACGATTCGCGGAACAGGGCCTGGATCTGGACCGGCTGCACCGCGTCGGCGTCGCCCAGCACGCAGAAGATGTCGCCGCCGATGCGGCCGATCTCCAGGCCAGGGGCCAGACGCGATGTCAGGCGCTGGCCGACCGCCACCAGCAGCAGGTCGCCGAAATGGTGGCCGAGGGCGTCGTTGGTTTCGGCAAAATGGTCGAGGTCGACCAGGGCCAGCACCGCGCCCGCGCGGCCCGGGCCGGCCAGGATGGCCTCGAGCAGCTCGACCATGCGGGTGCGGTTCGGCAGGCCGGTAAGCGGATCGTGGAACGCCGACTTGTTCAGGCTGGTGACCAGCTCGCAGTTGTCGAGGCATACCGCCACCATGCCGCAGAACACCTTCAGCAAGCGCCGCTCGACCTCGTCCATCGGCCGCTCGAGCGGGATGCAGGCCGCGAAATCGCGTCCGGCCTTGCCCGGGAAGTACATATTCAGCAGGCCGTCCTCGGCGCCGCACTGGCGCTGGAGCAGGGTGCGCTCGGCGGCGACCGCGAAATGGCCGGTCAATTCGCGGCCGTCGAGGTTGCGGCAGGCGCCGGCGGCGGCCACCGCGCGCAGGGTCTCGGGGCGGCCATGGCCGCTGTCGCGCGTGCACAGCACGCCCTCGGGCGGCTGGCCGACCAAGCGCCCGGCCTGGGCCAGGATGCCGGCCGCCACGTCGCGCACGCCGTGCAGGGTCATCAGCTCGGCGCAGGCGGAGACGATGTGTTCCATGCCGATGCGGTTGGCCTCGAGCGCGCGGATCTGCTGGTAAGAGCGGATCGCGGCCGCCACCGTCGTATACAGCTTGGTGCGGGTCAGCTCGGACTTGGTGCGGTAATCGTTGATGTCGTAGCCGCGGATGGCTTCCATCTCGGGCGCATAGCCGGGCTGGCCGGTGCGCAGGATGATGCGCACGTCGTGCAGGCCCAGCTCGTCGCGGATGCGGCGCACCAGCAGCAGGCCGGCGTCGGCCCTTTCCATCACCACGTCCAGCAGGATGACGGCGATATCGTGTTCACGCGCCAGCAGGTCGAAGGCTTCGCTGGCGGAATAAGCGTGCAGGAAGACCAGCGGGCGGCCCTGCATCTCGACGTTGCCGAGAGCAAAGGTGGTGGTCGAGTGCACGTCGGCATCGTCGTCGACCACCAGGATCCGCCATGCTGGACTCGGGGATGCGGCGGCGGCGGCTTCGTCGGCAAAGACGAGGTCGTCGGTAACGCTGTCATCCTTCAGTGGTCCTGATGGCGTAATCGATGCGGGCATGTGCTACGTCTCCAGGTTGGCTCGGCATGGATAACTTCAGTATATATGCAATTGTAAAAAGGAAAGAGCCCGTTCCGGGGCTGTTAGCGAAAAATATATCCATGAGGAAACATATTTGCGACAGTCGATCGTTCGATGTTCGTTTCTGCTTGCCAGACGGCCTGTTAAAATGGTAATTCGATCAATCCGAACTCATCATTACCATGTCCGGCAATACATTTGGCAAGCTGTTTTCCGTCACCACCTTCGGCGAATCGCATGGTCCCGCGATCGGCTGCGTCATCGACGGCTGCCCGCCCGGCATGACCCTGAGCGAGGCCGACATCCAACCGGAGCTCGACCGCCGCAAGCCCGGCACCTCGCGCCACGTCACCCAGCGCCAGGAGGCGGACCGGGTCGAGATCCTGTCCGGGGTCTACCAGGGCGTCACCACCGGCACGCCGATCGCGCTCCTGATCCGCAATGAAGACCAGCGCAGCAAGGACTACGGCAATATCGCCGAAAGCTTCCGCCCCGGCCATGCCGACTACACCTACTGGCATAAATACGGCGTGCGCGACCCGCGTGGCGGCGGCCGTTCGTCGGCGCGCCTGACCGCGCCGGTGGTCGGCGCCGGCGCCGTGGCCAAGAAGTGGCTGCGCGAGAAGTACGGCACCGAAGTCATGGGATACATGCGCGCACTCGGCGATATCGCCGTGCCGTTCGAGGGGTGGGAACACGTGCACGCCAATCCCTTCTTCGCCGCCACCGGCGACGCGGCCCTGCTGCAGCGCATGGAGGATGCGATGGACCAGCTGCGCCGCGACGGCGACTCGATCGGCGCGCGCATCGACGTGGTGGCCACCAGGGTGCCGGTGGGCCTGGGCCAGCCGATCTACGACAAGCTCGATGCCGACATCGCGTATGCGATGATGGGGATTAACGCGGTCAAGGGCGTGGAAATCGGCGCCGGCTTCGCCTCGGTGGCGCAGCGCGGCTCGGAGCATGGCGACGAGCTGACCCTCGAGGGCTTCGTCGGCAACCACGCGGGCGGCGTGCTGGGCGGGATCTCGACCGGCCAGGACATCACGGCGTCGCTGGCGATCAAGCCGACGTCCTCGATCCGGGTGCCGCGCCGCTCGATCGACAAGGCCGGCAATCCGGCGACGGTCGAGACCTTCGGCCGCCACGACCCCTGCGTGGGCATCCGCGCGACGCCGATCGCGGAAGCGATGCTGGCGCTGGTGCTGATCGACCACGCGCTGATGAACCGGGCGCAGTGCGGCGACGTGCAGGTCGCCACGCCAAAATTGACATGAGCGGGGTGGGTTGGTCGGCTGCGCCGTCCAACCCCGCCATGTCGCGCGGCCGCGTCAGACGCGGGTGACGATCGCTTCCATCTGATGCCGCCGCTCGACCGTGCGCACCACCAGCGCGCGCAGGTCGTTCAGCAGCGAGAACTCGGTCTGGCTCAGGATCACCTGCGGGAAGGTGCCGTCCCAGTCGCCATAGATGAAGCCCGCCGGCTGCCCGTGGGCCGACAGGGGAATGATCACGAAGCAGCGCGCCTCGGCCAGCGTGCCTTTCCACCAGCCCGGCAGCTTGGTCGCGAACTTGGTGTCGTGCGCGTTCTCGATGAAGATCACGCGGTCGCTCCCCAGCGCGGCGTGGAACACGTTCGGCTCGTAGACGTCGTCGAACGCCAGTTTCGGCAGCATCGCCTTGACGTCCTCGCCCAGCCCCAGGCGCGCCGAGTAGCGGCCTTCGCGCCGGTTGCGAAGAAAAGCGAATGAGCGCGTGAACGACAGGCCCTCGTGCATCGTCTCGAGGGCCATCGAGATCATCTGGCCGGCGGTGGCGGTGGCGCCGGCGTCGCGCATGTCGGCCACGCCGCTCATCAGGACCTTGTTGCCGGCAATGCGCTTCCTGGTGGCCGCGGCCTGTTGCGCGCGTTTTTCGGCCGGCTTGGCCAGCGGCGCGATCGACAGGTCGGACGCGGCTTCCACCTTGGCCTTGTCGATCGAGGCCAGGATGCCGCTCGCCGGCAGGCCCAGCATCGGGGCGAAGCGCTCGGCCAGTTGCGCGACCTTTTCGGCGCCGGCCGCGTCGTCGGCCCACAGGGCGTCGGCGGCCTGGGTCGACATGCTGCCCAGCGCGGCCAGCCAGTCCTCGTGGGCGAAGCCTTCGAAGCGCTCGCCCGGCTCGACCCGGCGCATGCCGGCCACCAGGTTGCGCGGCAGGCCCCAATGGGCGGCGGTGGCGCGGCCGACTTCTTCCAGCGACAGGCCGAGCACTTCCCGGGCGGCGTTCTCTTCGCGGCCTTCGCCGGCCGCTTCACGCATCCTGGTCCAGCGCTCCGGCATGTAGAAGGTCAGCATCATGCGGCCCAGCGAGTGCAGGATCGAGCACACCACGGCTTCTTCCGGGTCGCGCGAGCGGGCGTCGGCCGCCAGTTGCTGCGCCACCATCCCGGCCAGCACCGCCTTTTCCATCTCGACGTGGGCGGCCTCGGTGTCCGGGCTGCTGCGGCTCAGCTCCTCGATCAGCTTGAGGCCGAGCGCCAGGTGGCCGATCGACTCGGTGCCCAGCACCAGCACCGCCTTGGAGATGGTGTTGACGTGCTGGCCGAAGGCCGCATACATGCTGCTGTTGGCCAGGCGCAGCACCTTCTGGGTCAGCACCGGGTCGGACAGCACCGTCTGCGTCATCGAGAAGTCGCGCTCGTCCTCGCCGCGCATCGAGGCCAGGATGGCGCTGATGGCCTTGGTAAAGCCCGGCATGTCGCCCTGGCGCCGGATGCGCTCCCACAGCAGGGCGAGGGTGGCTTGCGACTTCGCCGAGTGCGGGCTGGTGGCCGGCGCAGTGGCCGTGATGCTGGCTTGTGTGGTCATGATTTTCCTGTCCGGTGGTCGGCCGGCAGAAGAGCGGTATAGAGATTTTCCTTGAGCGCCGTGACGGCCACGTTGGCCGGCATCGGCTTGCCCGTCAGGTAGCCCTGGACGTAATGGCAGCCCTGGTCGTCGAGCCAGGCCAGCTGCTCCTGGGTTTCGACGCCTTCGGCCACCACCGACAGGGAGAGGTGGCCGGCCAGGTCGAGTATCGCGTTGCAGATGGCGGCGTCCTTGTTCGACGCCGGCAGGTCCTTCACGAAGGCGCGGTCGATCTTGAGCACCGAGATCGGGAAGCGCTTGAGGTAGGCCAGCGACGAATAGCCGGTGCCGAAATCGTCGATCGCGATGCGCGCATGGCGCTCCACCATGCGCGCCAGGATGTCCTCGGCGTGCGCGGGGTCGACCATCAGGGTGCCTTCGGTGATCTCGAGCACCAGCTGGCGGCCGTCGAGGCCGGACAGCGCCAGGGCGTCGTCCAGCACCGTCAGGAAGCGGTCGCTGCGGAACTGGCGCGGGCTGATGTTCACCGAGATGTACAGCTCGCGCCCGGCCACTTCCTGGAACTGGCGGATCTGCATGCAGGCCGCCTTCAGGGCCCAGGCCCCGAGCAGGTTGATCAGGCCGTTGTTCTCGGCGATCGGGATGAAGCGCACCGGCGGCACCATGCCGAGGGTCGGGTGCTTCCAGCGCATCAGGGTCTCGAAGCCCTCGATGATGCGGCTCTTGGCGTTCACGATCGGCTGGTAATACAGCAGGAACTCGCCCTCGCGCACCGCGTTGAACATGGCCGCCTCGAGCGAGATGTCGTGCTGCGGCGGGCCCTGGTCGCCGGGGCTGTAGACCACGGCGCGGCCCTTGCCGGTTTCCTTGGCGCGCGACAGGGCGGCGTCGGCCAATGTCACCAGGCGCACCTCGTCTTCGGCGTGGTCCGGGTAGACCGCCACGCCGATCGAGGCGCCCAGGTAGATCGTGTGGCCGCCGGCCTCGAACGGCGACTGCAGGGTCGCCATCAGGCGTCCCGTGACGAGCTTGATCTGCGGCTCGGTGAAGGTCCCCGGCAGCACCGCCACGAATTCGTCGCCGCCGACCCGGGCCAGGGTGTCGCTGTCGCGCAGGGTGCGGCGCAGGCGCGCGGCCGCCATCTGCAGCACGGTGTCGCCCAGCGGGTGGCCCAGGCCGTCGTTGACCTTTTTAAAACCGTCCAGGCCAATGGCGGCGACCGAGAAGCCGTGGCCCGAGCGGCGCGCGTTGGCGATCACCATCCGGATCCGGTCCGACAGCAGCACCCGGTTGGGCAGTTCGGTCAGGGCGTCGTGGGTCGCCATGTGGCGCAGGCGTTCTTCGGTCGCATGCTGGACCGACATGTCGCGGCCGATCACCAGCAGCGGGGCGGCGTCGCCGGTCGCCAGGCGCGCGATCCTGAGTTCGAACCAGATGTCGCGCTCGCCCGAGCGGAAGCGGGTCTCGACCAGCACCGCATCAAAGCCCGCGGCGGCGCCGGCCAGCGCATTGCGCAGCGCCGGCTGGTCGATCTCGTGCGCCAGCGACAGCAGCGAACAGCCGGCTTCGAAGCCCGACAGCTGCTTCGCGCGCGTGCCGGCCGCGTGGATCGCGCCATCGGGCGCGACGCGGAACACGGCGTCGCCGGCCGTCTCCAGCAAGCCGTCGAGCAGCGCCGCGGGCAGCGCCGCGGTGTGCACATGAGCGGCCGGCTGGGGCGGGGGCACGGCGGAGGAACTGGTGTGCATGTTGTCCAGGAGCTTTCTTGCTTTATCGTTGCGGCACGTGCACGTCATGCCGATGTCACATGTGAATCCGTGCAAGTCTACCAAATCAGGGATGACTCTATCACTGAAAAATTCCGCAAAGCATTAGAAAGCACAAGTCATGCGGTGATTTCATCCTTATCGGGTCTGAGCGGCCTGCTTGCCCGGCAAGCATGTTGGCGCTAACCTGCTTGTTGGAGGATCAAGGTTCTCACGATGTATTGTCGCTTATTCTTGATTGTAACGACATAATAACGTGCAATTATGATGCCGCAATGCAACATTTTACCGCAACTTTGACAACGAGCAGATGTGCGCACAGGAGGGATGATGGACAGGTTCGCCACCCACGAGGTCGAAAACCAGGCGCCCGCGTTCTGCGGCATCAATCTGTATGCCTGCGATCCGGCGCTGCAAGAGGCGCTGCTGCGCGAGGGCGGCGGCTGGGCGGCGCCGCAGCTCGAGGCGCTCGGACAGCGGCTCGGCAGCGCCGAGGTCCAGGAGCTGGCGCGCCTTGCCAACGCCCATGGCCCGCTGCTGGCGAGCTTCGACCGCGCCGGGCGCCGCATCGACGAGCCCGAATTCCACCCCGCCTGGCATGCCCTGATGAGCCTGATGATCGGCGCCGGCGCCCACAGCGCGCCCTGGAGCGATCCGCGCCCCGGCGCCCAGGTGGCGCGGGCGGCGCAATACCTGCTGTTCGGCCAGGCCGAGAACGGCGCCCAGTGCCCGGTGACGATGACCTATGCGGCGGTGCCGGCGCTGCGGCGCGCGCCAGGGCTGGCGCAGGTGTGGCTGCCCAGGATCCTGTCGCGCGACTACGATCCCCGGCCCTTGCCGGTGGCGCAGAAGCGCGGCGCCCTGGTCGGCATGGGCATGACCGAGAAGCAGGGCGGTTCGGACGTGCGCGCCAACACCACGCGCGCCACGCCGCTGGGGGCGGACGAGCTGCGCGACGAAGGACCTGCGGGCGAAGGCGCCTGGCGCATCGTCGGCCACAAATGGTTCTATTCGGTGCCGCAGGCCGACGCCCACCTGGTGCTGGCGCGCTGCGACGAGTCGGCTGAAGACCCGGGCGCGGGCGCCCTGAGCTGCTTCCTGGTGCCGCGCTTTCTCGCCGACGGCCGGCGCAACGCGGTGCGGGTGCAGCGCCTGAAGGACAAGCTGGGCAACCGCTCGAACGCCTCGTCCGAGGTCGAATTCTGCGGCGCGCTCGGCTGGATGATCGGCGAGCCGGGGCGCGGCATCCCGACCATCCTCGAGATGGGCAGCCATACCCGCCTCGATTGCGTGCTGGGCAGCGCCGGCATCATGCGCGCCGCCCTGTGCCATGCGCTGCACCATGCGCGCGGGCGCATGGCCTTCGGCCGGCCGCTGGCCGAACAGCCGCTGATGCAGAACGTGCTGGCCGACCTGGCGCTCGAATCCGAGGCCGCCACCGCCTTCGCCCTGCGCCTGGCGCGCTGCTTCGACGAGGGGCAGGAGCCGTCCCAGGCGTTGCTGGGCCGCATCCTGACGGCGGCCGGCAAGTACTGGATCTGCAAGCGCGGCCCCGGCTTCGGCGCCGAGGCGATGGAAGTCATGGGCGGCAACGGCTATGTCGAGGACGGCCCATTGGCGCGCCTGTACCGCGAGCTGCCGGTCAATTCGATCTGGGAAGGGTCGGGCAACGTGATGTGCCTGGACCTGCTGCGCGCGCTCGGCAAGTCGCCGGACGCGGCGCGCGCGGCGCTGGCGGCCGAGCTGGCGCCGGCGGCGGGGCTGGACGAGCGTTTCGCCGACCACGCGGCGGCGCTGCTGGACGGCCTGGCGGCGCGCCTGTCGGACGAAGCCGGCGCGCGGGTGCTGGCCGAGCAGATCGTGGTGGCGGTGCAGGCCGCGCTCCTGCTGCGCCATGCGCCGCCGTATGTTGGCGAGGCGTTCTTGCTCACGCGTATACTGCAGCCGGTGGGCGGGGCCTACGGCCGGTTGCCTGCCGGAAACGACCTGGAGGCGATGCTGGCGCGCGCCCTCGTGGTATGAAATGCATTTTTTTCACGTGCAGGCCGGGACAAACGGCCGTGTGGCTGGGATAATGCGCGCTTGCATGCTTCACACAGAATCCATTGAATCCCGCCATGAAACAAGACCCGCGCTTCCCGAATCTCTATATCCTGAACCACCCGCTGATCCAGCACAAGCTGTCGCATATGCGCGAGCACGACACCTCGACGCGCACCTTCCGCGAACTGCTGCGCGAGATCACGCTGCTGATGGGATACGAGATCACGCGCGACCTGCCGCTGACCACGCGCTCGATCAAGACCCCGCTGGTGACCATCGATGCGCCGGTCATCGCAGGCAAGAAGCTGGCCGTGGTGCCGATCCTGCGCGCCGGCATCGGCATGAGCGACGGCCTGCTGGAGCTGGTGCCGTCGGCGCGCGTCGGCCACATCGGCGTGTTCCGCGACCCGGAAACCCACGAGCCGGTCGAGTACATGGTGCGCCTGCCCGACACCACCGAGCGCACCTTCATCCTGTGCGACCCGATGGTTGCCACGGGTAACTCGGCGGTGCACGCGATCGACGTGCTCAAGAAGCGCGGCGTGCCGGACGAGCAGATCCTGTTCCTGGCCCTGGTGGCGGCGCCGGAAGGCGTGCAGGTATTCCAGGACGCGCATCCGAACGTCAAGCTGTTCGTCGCTTCGCTCGACTCGCACCTGGACGAGGATGCCTACATCATCCCGGGCCTGGGCGATGCGGGCGACCGCATCTTCGGCACCAAGTAAGCGTCGCCCATGGCAACCGTGCAGCCGGCCGACCAGCAGTTCTTCGCGCGCCTCGCCGAACTCAACGAGAAGTTCGCGGCGCGGCTGCCGTCGACCATGGAGCGCCTGGCGGCGCTGTCGCAGCAACTGGAGCGCGCCGGCGAGCCGGGCTTCGACGTCGCGCCGGCGGCCGGCGAAGTGCAGGCCATGCTGCACACGCTGGCCGGCTCGGCGGCCACCTTCGGCTTTCGCGGCCTGGGCCACCATGCGCGCCTGCTGGAACAGCGGCTAAGGGTGTTGCGCGCTTTCGATGTGGTGGCCGCCACGGAGTGGCAAGCCTGGCGCGCGGAACTCGACGAATACGTCCGCGTCGCGCATCGCGACCCAAAATCCCTTGGCTGAGCGCTCGCCAGGTCGCTCACTCGCGCGCGGCGCTACGCAAGCGGCATGCGCAAACTCGCGGCAGAGCGGAATTTGATTCATCGCAAACATTTGGTCGGGTCTTACGCCTATATTTTCCCTCGTACGGGATAAAAACGCGCGCTCTCCTATTTATTGAATTTTAGAATCGTTGCAGCCAGGCGGTTTTTTTATTTAACGAAGAGGGTGCGCGCCGGTTTTATTCGGTATAATACGGGATCGTTGGGTTCGAGGTAGTAGTGCAGTCTGTCTGTCATTTCTTTCTTGCTTCTTCAAACGATCTGAAACGGGCGCAAGCCCAACTAACCGAAATAGGAAATTGTAATGGCAACTGGCATCGTTAAATGGTTCAATGACTCGAAGGGCTTCGGCTTCATCACCCCTGATGAAGGCGGCGAAGATCTGTTCGCGCACTTCTCGGCTATCCAGAGCACCGGCTTCAAGTCGCTGCAGGAGAACCAGCGCGTTTCGTTCGACGTGACCACCGGTCCGAAGGGCAAGCAAGCCTCGAACATCCAGCCTCTGTAATAGCCCAAGGGCTTTACGAGATAAAAATCCCCGGAATTGCCGGGGATTTTTTTTGCCTGTACTCCTCGAATCTTCCTCCGGCCTTCCCTGGCCCGGGCGGTAGCGGCGGCCTCAGGAATGGCGCCAGTAATCCGGCGCGGCGTAGCTGCGGCGCAGGAAATCCACGAAGGCGCGGATCCGCAGCGGCAGGTGGCGACGCTGGGCGAACACGGCATGGACGTCGTTGCCGGGCGCGGCGAAGTCGTCCAGCACGGTCACCAGTTCGCCGCTCGCGATCTGGCCGCCCACTTCCCACATCGAACGCCAGGCCAGGCCCTTGCCGGCCAGCGCCCAGGCATGCAGCACGGCGCCGTCGTTGCACACCATATTGCCGCCCACTTTCAGGGTCACCGGCTTGCCGTCGTCGATGAAGGTCCAGCCGCGCTGGCTGCCTTCGCTGCTGATCGGCAGGCAGTTGTGGCGCGCCAGGTCGGCCAGTTGGCGCGGCCAGCCGTGGCGCTTGAGATAGGCCGGGGAGGCCACCACCACGCGCCGGTTGTCGGCCAGCTTGACGCCGACCAGGTTCGAGTCGTCGAGGCTGGCGATGCGGATGGCCACGTCCACGCCTTCGGCCACCAGGTCGACCACGCGGTCGGACAGGTTCAGGTTGATGCTGACGTCGCGGTGTTCGGCCAGGAACGAGGGCAGCAGCGGCGCCACGTGCTGGCGCCCGAAGCCGGCCGGCGCCGACACCGTCAGGTGGCCCGAGGCGCGCATGCTGTGCTCCGAAATGGCCGACTCGGCGTCGCCCACCTCGGCCAGGATGCGCTGGCAATCCTCGAGGAAGGCGCTGCCTTCGTCGGTCAGGACCAGGCGCCGCGTCGTGCGCTGCAGCAGCTTGACCCCGAGCCGGGCCTCGAGCGCGTCGAGGCGGCGGCCGATCATGGCCGGGGCGATGCCCTCGGCGCGCGCCGCGGCGGACAGGCTGCCGCGCGCGACGACCTCGACGAAGGTCGCCATCTGGGTGAATTTGCCCATGTTCTTTACCCGTTCCCGCCTCTTATTTGATACAAAAACACACGGATGCTGTGAGAATTTGTATGGTTTAGCGCTATTCAGGTGAATATACTTGATGCAAAGACAAACGCCAAGAAGCGCCCGTGGCGGGCGCGGCGTCGCATGCATTGTTCATCAAACTCAGGAGGCCCTATGTCCCTCACCATCCCCGCCGGCATGCAGATCACGGGCGAAATCAAGCCCGGCTACGAAAACATCCTGGTCCCCGAAGCCCTCGAACTCGTGGTCCGGCTGGCGCGCGCCTTCGCCCCGCGCCGCCAGGAATTGCTGGCCGCACGCGCAGAGCGGGCGCGCCGGCTCGACGCCGGCGAACGTCCGGACTTTTTATCCGAGACCGCCCATATCCGCGACGGCGACTGGCGGATCGCGCCGATCCCGCCTGCGCTGGCTTGCCGGCGCGTCGAAATCACCGGCCCGGTCGAGCGCAAGATGGTCATCAACGCCCTCAATTCGGGCGCCGACAGCTATATGACCGACTTCGAGGATTCGAACACGCCGAACTGGGACAACCAGATCCAGGGCCAGGTCAACCTGTTCGATGCTGTCCGCAAAACCATTTCGCTGGAGCAGAACGGCAAGTCCTACCGGCTCAATGACAAGGTGGCGACCCTGATCGTGCGTCCGCGCGGCTGGCACCTGGACGAAAAGCACGTGCTGGTCGACGGCGAGCGCGTCTCGGGCGGCATTGTCGATTTCGCGCTGTTCATGTTCCACAACGCGAAGGAATTGCTGGCGCGCGGGGCCGGTCCGTATTTCTACCTGCCGAAGCTGGAATCGCACCTCGAAGCGCGCCTGTGGAACGACGTGTTCGTGATGACCCAGGACGCGCTGGGCCTGGCGCAGGGCACGATCAAGGCCACGGTCCTGATCGAGACCATTCTGGCCGCCTTCGAGATGGACGAGATCCTGTACGAGTTGCGCGAGCACAGCGCCGGCCTGAACGCCGGCCGCTGGGATTACATCTTCTCGTGCATCAAGAAGTTCAAGCATGACCGCGACTTCTGCCTGGCCGACCGCGCCAAGGTGACGATGACGGCGCCGTTCATGCGCGCCTATGCGCTCCTGCTGCTCAAGACCTGCCACCGGCGCGGCGCGCCGGCCATCGGCGGCATGTCGGCCCTGATTCCGATCAAAAACGATCCCGAGAAAAACGAGATCGCGATGGGCGGCGTGCGCACCGACAAGGCGCGCGATGCCACGGATGGCTATGACGGTGGCTGGGTCGCGCACCCGGGCCTGGTCGGGCTGGCGATGGAAGAGTTCACCAAGGTGCTGGGCGACAGGCCCAACCAGTTCGAGAAGCAGCGTCCGGATGTCGAGGTGACAGCCGCGCAATTGCTCGATTTCCAGCCCGAGACGCCGATCACCGAAGCCGGCCTGCGCTACAACATCAATGTCGGCATCCACTACCTGGGCGCCTGGTTGGCCGGCAATGGCTGCGTGCCGATCCACAACCTGATGGAAGACGCGGCGACGGCTGAGATCAGTCGCTCGCAGGTGTGGCAGTGGATCCGTTCGCCGAAGGGTGTGCTGGACGATGGCCGCAAGGTCACGACGGACATGGTGCGGGCGATGATTCCCGAGGAACTGGACAAGGTGAAGGTCGTGGCGGCCGACGGCACGCATGCGAGCTACGAGCGCGCGGCGGTGATCTTCGAACAGATGTCGACTTCGGACGAATTCGCCGAGTTCCTGACCCTGCCGCTGTACGAAGAGATCTGATGCATCCGCGTGGGCGGCCCTGGCCGTCCACGCGTCGGGGCGGCCTCGCTCAGAACGTATTCTTCCATTCGCGCAGCGCCGCGAAAGTGTCGACCGGCGTCGCCGCCGGCTGCAGGCGGCCGGCGTCGACCAGGCTGTGCGCGATGCGCGGCAGCCGATAGCGCAGGAAGGGATTGGTCGCCTTCTCGATCGCGATCGTCGACGGGATCGTCGGCTGGCCGGCCTCGCGCCGGGCGCCATCGGCCAGCACGCGCGCATCGAGCGCGGCATTGCCCGGCTCGACCGCCTGGGCGAAGCGCAGGTTCGACAGCGTATATTCGTGCGCGCAATACACCAGCGTCTCGTCCGGTAGCGTCGTGAATTTCTCGAGCGACTCCATCATCTGGCGCGGCGTGCCTTCGAACAGCCGCCCGCAGCCCGCGCCGAACAGCGTGTCGCCGCAGAACAGCCAAGGTGCGTCTTCGTCGCGCCGCACGTAGGCGATGTGGCCCAGCGTATGGCCCGGCACGTCCAGCACGTCGAGGGCAAGATCCAGCCCCGGCACCGCGATGCGTTCACCCTCGCCGAGCGGATGCGTCACGAGCGCGATGCCGTCGTCCCGCGGTCCGAACACGGGCACGTCCCACTCCTCGAGCAAGCCCGGCACACCCCCGATATGGTCAGCATGATGATGGGTGAGTAAAATGGCGGTCAGGCGCAGCTTGTGCGCGGCCAGGGCGGCCTTGACCGGTCCGGCCTCGCCAGGGTCGACGATGGCCGCGTTGCTGCCGTCGTGAATGAGCCAGAGATAATTGTCTTTAAAGGCAGGAAGCGTCAATACCGCCAGGTGTGTGCGGGGAAGAGTCGTCATGGTGAACCGTGGGTCAAAGAGGTGGCATGGATAGCGCATCCGAAAAATCCATTATAGCGCTCGACAACTGGCTGCAATCGCCGGCGGGCGCCTACGTGCGCGCGTTCGAGCAGGCTTGCCTGGACGAGCTCACGGTGGATATCTTCGGCTTCAACGCGCTGCAGATCGGCGTGCCCCAGCTCGATGCGCTGGCGGCCAGCCGCATGCCCAATAAATGGCAGGCGGCCACGCGCACGGCGCATGCGGACGAACTCGCGTTCGCCGCGGGCGGCAAGCAGATCGCGGTCGCGGTCGACTTCGAGGAGCTGCCGTTCGCCACCAGCAGCATCGATCTGGTGGTGTTGCCGCACGTGCTGGAGTTCGCGCTCGAGCCGCACCAGGTCTTGCGCGAAGTCGAGCGGGTCTTGATTCCGGAGGGGCAGGTGATCATCTGCGGCTTCAACCCGGCCAGCCTGTGGGGCATGCGCCAGGGCTTCCGGCGCGTCACGCAGAGCGACTACCTGCCCGAGTCCGGCGAATTCATTTCTTTGCCGCGCCTCAAAGACTGGCTAAAATTGCTGAACCTGGGCGTGACCCGCAGCCATTTTGGCTGCTACGCCCCGCCGTGCCGCACGGCCCACTGGCTCAGCCGCTTCGCGATGATGGAATCGGCGGGCGCACGCTGGTGGCCGTATCTCGGCGCGGTCTACGTGGTGCATGCGATCAAGCGGGTCAAGGGCATGCACATCATCGGTCCCGCATGGAACAAGAAAGCGAGCAAGCGCCCGGCGGCAGTGCCGGCCGCGAACAGGGAATGAGCGAACAACAAAACACGACGGCAGCAACCCCGACCCAGGTCGAGATCTACACCGACGGCGCCTGCAAGGGCAATCCGGGCACGGGCGGCTGGGGCGCGCTCCTGGTCTCGAACGGCCACGAGAAGGAAATCTTCGGCGGCGAGCCGAACACTACCAATAACCGCATGGAATTGCGCGCCGTGATCGAGGCGCTGGGCGTCCTGAACCGTCCGTGCAAGGTCGTGCTGCACACCGACAGCCAGTACGTGCAGAAGGGGATCTCGGAATGGATCCACGGCTGGAAGGCGCGCGGCTGGAAGACGGCGGCCAAGGAACCGGTCAAGAACGACGACTTGTGGAAGGCGCTCGACCAGGCGCAGCAGCAGCACGCCGTCGAATGGCGCTGGGTGCGCGGCCACAACGGCCACCCGGGCAACGAGCGGGCCGACGTGCTGGCCAATCGCGGCGCCGCCTCGGTGCGGCGCTGAGCCTTTCATCGCCGGAAGGCAAGGGCGGGCTTTGTTATACTTCGGTCCGCTTCATTTCATTAAGTAGAACATCATGCGCCAGATCGTCCTCGACACTGAAACCACCGGCCTGAATCCTCGCACGGGCGACCGCGTCATCGAGGTCGGCTGCGTCGAAATCTTCAACCGCAAGCTCACCGGCAATAATTTTCATCGCTATATCAATCCCGAACGCGAGTCGGACGAGGCGGCGCTCGCCGTCCACGGTTTGACCACCGAGTTCTTGAGCGACAAGCCGAAGTTCCATGAGATCGCCGAAGAATTGCGCGAGTTCGTGCAGGGCGCCGAGGTCATCATCCACAACGCGCCGTTCGACCTGGGCTTCCTGAACCACGAATTCACCCGCATCGGCCTCCCGCCGTTCGTCGAACACTGCAGCGGCGTGATCGACACCCTGGTGCACGCCAAGGAACTCCATCCGGGCAAGCGCAATTCGCTGGACGCGCTGTGCGACCGCTACGAGATCTCGAACGCGCACCGCAAGCTGCACGGCGCGCTGCTCGACTCGGAGCTGCTGGCCGACGTCTACCTGGCGATGACCCGCGGCCAGAACTCGCTGACGATGGACGTCGAAGTCGAAAGCGCGAACGCCGGCGACGCGCTCGAAGTGGTGCCGCTGGGCGAGATCATCGTGGTCGCGGCCAGCGCCGACGAACTCGCGGCGCACGACGACGTGCTGGTCGGCCTCGACAAGAACGTGAAAGGCAGCTGCGTGTGGAGGAATTATTCTCCGCAGGGGTGACGAGACAGTGATTCTGTGCCATAATACGCCTCGCTTCGGGAGGTTAGCTCAGGGGTAGAGCACTGCATTCACACTGCAGGGGTCGCAAGTTCGAAACTTGCACTTCCCACCAGAATTCGCAAGGGCCAGCAGCAATGCTGGCCTTTTGTTTTCCGCGAGCGTGGCAGGTACCGCTGCCTGGCCGTGTTTCTTTCGAGATCACGGCATCGGTACAAATAAGTTGGTCGATTGCCATTTGGAATAATCAAGACTCTATGGCATAATACGGCCTCGTTGGGAGGTTAGCTCAGGGGTAGAGCACTGCATTCACACTGCAGGGGTCGCAAGTTCGAAACTTGCACTTCCCACCAACAGGATTCTTCGAAACGCCCGCGCCATGCGGGCGTTTTGCGTTTGTGCTGTACCCGTTGCCATGAATCCCGGTCCACCTTCCTATCCCCCGTCGCGGCCTTGTTCCAGCGGTCAGATGTGCTTCCTCATTGCAGCGCCTGTATTGCGAGTTTGCTGGCAGTGAGCTGTCTTTCGGCCACTGAGCGATCTGCCTGAGCGACCAACGCGCAGGGCTGCCCAGCCCGGCTTGATCCACGCCCAGGCAGCGCGCACCGGGTCGTTGTCCCAGCGCTGTCGAACGGGGCGCTCCGGCGCCGAAGGCGCCAGCGGGCGCTCGACGGCGGGCGAGCCACTTCTATCCAGCAGCTGCAGCGTATTGCGCTCGGGGCCATCAACAGATCGCGGGTACAGCGCCACCAAAATCAGGTCAACGTCGACTGGCTCAAAGTAGGTTTCCTGTCGGCAGATAGCATCGACGTATTGCGACGTCGGGGACTTCAATGCCGCACGTTTATCAGAACGTTTCTGACCTTCAGGGCAAGGATCAAGTAGAGAACGGGGAATGTGTCCGTCTCGTCCAACACTTTCTTCCGCACGTGGGTCATACATCGACCTGGAGGCCTGGGGAGCGCGTTATCGACATACTGGAACGCGGTGGGCATATTGAGCAGGGAACTGCCGTCGCTACCTTTGTGAATGGCAGGTATCCCACTGGCGCCCACAAGCATGCGGGTTTCTACGACGGCGTGGTTACCAGCTGCGCCGCAAAGACAAGTGCAGGTCGTTGTAGTGTCATGGGCATAGTCCTGATGGATCAGTGGCGGGCAAAGCCCAGGATCGCAAGGCGTACGGTGTATCGGCGGGGTGGTATGTATTCGAACGGGGACTTCCCCGATATCTCCAATAATGCCGAAGCCCTTTACACCATTGCACGCTGACCGGAGAGTCCAATGCACCTGAACCTGCTATACGTTGTAGCCTGTGTGGCTGTGGGCATGTCCTGTGGTTCGGCGAAAGCTGAACAGCGCATTGTCTGTCCTCCTGCAGTCATGTCCGACCAGATTAAAGTCCAAGGCCCCCCTGGCTGGGCTGGAGCCTACCTGCCGGACATCAAGTTGAAGCTCGACAGTGCAGGCGCCCGCCTTGGGCCACTGGAGCAGGAAGGCGTGCTCAAGGGTGATGTTATCCAGAAGGGCGACACGGTGGAGCACAAGTTCTCGCTGACCGGGGGCGTCGCCGGCCAGCTGGACAAATGGATGGTCTGTACGTACGGAGGCAATGTATATCTGGCCCAGAAGTTGCCGAGCGCGACAGAGGAATGTACCGTTACCTATCGGCGTGAAACAGACACGAAAGCCAACCCGCCGTATGCCATGTCGGCCATTTCGTGCAAGTAGGCGTGCGGCCGTCGTCTTCGTCATCGCTGCGGCCCGACCGACATATCGCCGCAGTAAGGCCGTGAAGTCGTGGCGAGCCGGCTGGCGCTGGTCAAGGCTGCGCTCGACGCTTTTGTTCGATCTCCTGCTTGAGCTCCTCGGTGATCGTCCACGCATACACCGTCTTGTCGCGCACGCGCACGATTTGCTCCGGCGGCCACTGCGCGCCCATGTGAAAATCGTGCGAAACGACACGCGCGCCGACCCGCAACTGGCGCCATAGCTGCGGCATCAGCCGCAGGTTGACCTCGAACAGCAGGTACAGCATGACCACGCTGGCCGGACTGAAATCGGTGCGGAACAGGTCGGCCTGGCGAAAGCGCACGCGATCCTGCACCCCGGCCGCGCGCGCGTTGGCATGCGCCTCCCGGATGCGGTCGGGATCGAGATCGATGCCGACGCCGCGCGCGCCATACTTGCGGGCGGCCGAGATCACGATGCGGCCGTCGCCGCAGCCGAGGTCGTATACCACGTCGCCGCGGCCGACCTTCGCCATCGACAGCATGCGGTCGACGATGTCCTGCAGGGTCGTCACATACGGCACCTTGGGCAGGGGGCGCTCGGCGAGCGCGGGCCGGATCGTGGCCGGGGCCAGCGCCAGGCCGGCCAGCACGGCGGCGCCGTGCAGCAGGGCGCGGCGCTCATGGGCGACAGGCCCGGCGGTCGTCGGTTCGTCGGACAAGGCATTTCCTTCTGAAGAGGCGTTGAACGGGCCGTGCAAGCGTACCCGATATCGACCGCCAGGTCGTGTACACTGGCTCCGGCCGGCATGCGGCGCGCCGTCAGGCCGATCATAAAACAGGAATCCAAAAAGAGCGGGATAGCATGGTGAACGGGTATTACGAGCCGCTGCTGGTCGTCGTGTCGATCATGGTGGCCATCCTGGCGTCGTACACGGCCCTCAGCCTGGCGATGCGGGTGCGCCAGGCCCAGGGCCGCGCGCCATACTTCTGGATTGCCGGCGGCGCGCTGGCAATGGGCAGCGGCATCTGGGCCATGCACTTCATCGGCATGCTGGCCTTCCGCCTGCCGATCCCGGTCGGCTACGATCCCCTGATCACCTTCGTCTCCTGGCTGCTGCCGGTGGTCGCGTCCGGCCTGGCGCTGTGGCATGTGCGGCACCGCGAATTCCGGCGCCGCCAGCTGGTCTGGAGCGCCATCCTGATGGGCCTGGGCATCAACGCCATGCACTACACCGGCATGGCCGGCATGCGCATGGACCCCGCCATCACCTACACCCCCTGGCTGTTCGCGCTGTCGGTCGCGATCGCGATTGGCGCCTCGGCGCTGGCGCTGCAGCTCGGCCTGCGCCTGCGCGAGGATGATCACGGCCGCGGCGGCGCGCGGCGCGCCGTGCAGCTCGCGGCCAGTGTCATCATGGGCGGCGCGATCTCCGGCATGCACTATACGGGCATGGCCGCCGCCCACTTCGAGGCCGGCAGCGTGTGCCGCGCCGCGCTCGGCGGCGTCGACCAGGATCACCTGGCGGCCCTGGTCACGGTGGCCACCGTGGCCCTGCTCAGCATCGCGCTGCTGGCCACCATCTTCGACGCGCGTCTGGATGCGCGCAACCGCACGATCGCCGAATCGCTGCAGGCGGCGGCCGAGCGCCAGCAACTGTATCTCGACGAGCAGCGCGCCCGCGTCGAGGCCGAGCACGTCAGCCAGATGAAGGACGAGTTCCTCGCCACCCTGTCGCACGAGCTGCGCACGCCGCTCAACGCCATGCTCGGCTGGTCGCAACTGCTGTTGCAGGGCCACCGCGACGGCGCCATGCTGCGCCGCGGCCTGGAAACCATCGAGCGCAACGCGCGCGCCCAGTCGCAGCTGATCGAAGACATGCTCGACATGAGCCGCCTGCTGGCCGGCAAGGTGCGGATCGACGCGGCCCCGATCCAGCCCCAGGATTTCGTCAACGCGGCGCTCGAGACCGCGCGTCCGGCGGCGCTGGCGCGCAGCATCGCCCTGAACGCCAGCATCGACCACGGCGCCCGCCCGGTGCGCGGCGACCTGGCGCGCATGCAGCAGGTGATATCGAACCTGCTGTCGAACGCCATCAAGTTCACCGAGCCGGGCGGCGTGGTGACGGTCACGCTGCGGATGGACGGCGAAGGCGACGAGCGCGCGGTGGCGATCGACGTGGCCGACACCGGCGCCGGCATCGCGCCCGAATTCCTGCCCTATGTGTTCGATCGCTTCCGCCAGGCCGATTCCTCGTCGGCGCGGCGTCACGGCGGCCTGGGGCTGGGCCTGGCGATCGCGCGCCAGCTGGTCGAGCTGCAGGGCGGCGCGATCAGCGTGGCCAGCCGCGGCGAAGGGCAGGGCGCCACCTTCACCCTGCACCTGCCGCTGGCCGCGCCCGGCGCGGCGCCGGCGGCGCGGCTGGAGCCCCTCGCCGGCCTGCCGCTGACGCCGCCCGAGCTGGCCGGCATGACGGTGCTGGTGATCGACGACGAACTCGGTTCGCTGGAACTGGTGCAGCAGGTGCTGGCCGCCAGCGACGCCACGATCCTGACCGCCACCGGCGCGCGCGAGGCGCTGCGCCTGGTCGAGGCGCGCCGGCCCGACCTCGTCATCAGCGACATCGGCATGCCGCTGGTGGATGGTTTCGAGATGATCCGCCGCATCCGCTCGCTGCCGGAGCGCGAGATCGCGGGCGTGCCGGCCATCGCCCTGACCGCGTTCTCGCGGCGCGAAGACCAGCAGCGCGCGCTGGAAGCGGGATTCGACGACTACCTGGCCAAGCCGGTGGCCCCGGCGACCTTGCTGCAGACGGTTGCGGCGATCGTCGCCCGCCGCAACCTGCTGCGGTCGCTTTAAACGCCCGGCAGCACCAGGTCGAGCTCCAGGCCGCCTTCCGGACGGCGCAGGCCGGCCACCAGATAGCCGCGGTTGCGGCCCGCCTCCTTGCCCTTGTACAGCGCGCGGTCGGCCAGCGCGATCGCCTGCTCCCAGTCGGGCTGGACCGCGGCTTGCGCGCCGGCCCGCTCGCCATCCGGCGCGAACGGCAGCGACACCGCGCCGGCGGTGGCGCTGACCCGGAGCGCGCTGCCGTCTTCCAGCATGATCGGCGTGGCGGCAATCGCGTCCAGGATGCGCTTGACCAGCAGCGGGCGCTGCTCCTGGGTCACGCCCTGCGAATACACCAGGAATTCTTCTCCGCCCCAGCGCAGCACCATGTCCGATTCGCGCATCGCGGCGCGCAGGCGTTTGCCGACTTCGACCAGCACCGCGTCGCCTGCCGCGTGGCCATGCTCGTCGTTGATGCGCTTGAAGTGGTCGATGTCGAGCAGGGTGAAGCAGTCGGCCGAGTCCAGGCGCGGCGGCGCTTCGCCGGTGCGGCTGCGCATGCGGTCGAGGAAGGAGCGCCGGTTGAACAGACCGGTGAGCGGATCGTGGGCCGAGCGGTAGGCCAGCTCGTCGTTCAGTTCGGAAAGGCGGCGGCCGGTGAGCACCGATTTGCGGTACATCCACAGCACGCCGGCGCACAGGAACAATGCCAGCGACGCCCCCAGCGACGCGGCGGTCTGGAGCAGGCTGCGGTGGCGCTGCTCGGCATCCTTGACGGCGTTCTCCTGGCGCAGGGCGGCGATCTGGGCGGCGCGCTCGCGCGCCTTGAACTGTTCTTGCAGCGCTGAGATCGCCTTGTTGCGTTCATCGAGCGCCAGTTCCTGGATCACGGCTTCGCGTTCGCGCGTCGTGGCCAGGGCTTCGCGGAAGCGTCCGGCGGTTTCCAGCGCCTGGCTCTTCTCGGCCAGCAAGCGGCCGACGGTCGACATGGCGCCGGCCTTGCGCATCGCGGCGATCACCGCGTCGACCTGCTGCAAGCCTTCGCGCTGGCGGCCCTGGCCGAACAGGGCGAAGCCGAGGTTGGCCTTCGCCATCTGCAGGCTGATCCGGTCTTCGCTGCGCTCGGCCGGGACCAGGGCGGCGCGCGCCGCTTCCTCGGCTTGCTGGTAGCGGCCTGCTTTCAGGTGGGCGCCGGCGATATTGCCCAGCACATTCGCTTCGAGCGCGATCAACTGGTGGGCATGGGCCAGCTCGAGCGCGCGCCCGAAGGCTTGCTGGGCGGCCTCGAGCTCGTCCTGCACCACCAGGGCCCGACCCTCGAAAAAGTGAACGGCGGCAGCGGTGCGCGGCGGCAGCCGGGTCGCGCCGGCGCGGATCTCGCGCAGTGTCTCGAGCGCCCGAACCGGATCGCGCGCGTTGACGTACATGCGCGCCAGCGCCAGCCGGATGTCGGCATCGCGCGGGCTCCACAGGTCCGGATGGCGCCGCACCATGTCGAGCGCGCGCAGGAAGTGGCGCAACGCGCGGTCGTGCTGGCCGAGCGCGCTGTAGGCCATGCCGTGCAGCCCTTCGGAGCTGGCGCTGAATTCGAGACTGCCCAGCTTGCGGTAGCGTGCGTCAAGGGCCTCGAGCTGGCCGAGGGCCGCGGCCGGATCGTTGTTCTCGATCAGGCGCAGCACCCGCGCCAGGCTGGCCAGCGCGAGATTGAGCGGATCGCGTTCGGCCTCGGCCAGGCCGATGATAAGCTCGTTGGTTTCGAAGGCGTCGCGGAAGTTCCCGGCATCGGCCTGCATCCGTCGCAACAGGCGCAGGTAATGGATGCGCACCGCGTAGGGTGCGCCGGCGATCAGTTTCGGGCCTTCCTGCACCAGGATGGCGCGTGCCTGCGCATTATCGTGCTCGGCCATGGCCGCGATCTCGTCCAGCCGCGCATGCGGCTGCAATGCCGCCGGCGCCGGCCCGGCGAGCATGGCCAGCAGTGCGCCACTCGCGAGCGCCAGCGTGAATCGGGACGGGCGTCCATTGGGAAGAGTCATGGTGGCGGGATCGAGGGCGTGGCAGCGAGGGCGGGGCGGGACGGGTCAGCCCATTATCGAATGTTGATTTGAGGAAATCAAGCACAGGGACCCGGGCTGCGATGTTTACGCAACGGCTGTGTTCAAGAAGCAGAAATTCCCTGCCGGCATGTAAATTGCAGAAGATTTGTCAGATTGCTTTGATTCGCAACAGCATTCTGGTTATATTTGCACGTCTGCAAAAAGTTGACGGTTTGCAGGTGCAGCAAAAGCGGTTTCAAGTCAGGCATGCCGGCCCAACAGGCAGGATCTCGAGAGCGTGCCCGCACGACCTGCGGGCACGGCGCAATGACAAGACGCGGGACCACACACCTATTTGATTGGAGAACACGTAGTGAGTATTTTTAGAACCAAGAATCTGGATGCCATGCTGGCGGCCAGCGCCAAGCCGGGCGGACTCAAAAAGGTGCTCGGCCCGACCGACCTGATCCTGCTCGGTATTGGCGCCATCGTCGGCACCGGTATTTTCGTGCTCACCGGCACGGGCGCCGTCACCGCCGGCCCCGCGCTGACCATCTCCTTCATCGTGGCCGCCATGGCCTGCTGCTTCGCCGCCCTGTGCTACGCCGAGTTCGCCTCGACCGTGCCGGTTGCCGGCTCGATCTATACCTATAGTTACGCCACCCTGGGCGAATTCGTCGCCTGGATGATCGGCTGGGACCTGCTGCTCGAGTACGGCCTGGCCACCTCGACCGTCGCGGTTGGCTGGTCCGGTTATTTTCAGTCGCTGATGTCGGGCTTCGGCCTGGTGCTGCCGGACGCGCTGACCGCCGCCCCGGGCGCCCGCCCCGGCGTCGACACCCTGTTCAACCTTCCGGCTTTCCTGATCATGATCGCGCTGACCGCGATGCTGTCGCTGGGCATGCGCGAATCGGCGCGCGTCAACAACGTCATGGTCATCATCAAGACCGGCGTCGTGCTGCTGTTCATCGCCGTCGGCGTCGGCCATGTCCGTCCGGAGAACTGGGAGCCGTTCATGCCCTACGGCATGGGTGGCGTGATGAGCGCCGCCGCGCTGGTGTTCTTCGCCTTCATCGGCTTCGACGCCGTCACCTCGGCCGCCGAGGAAGTCAAGAACCCGAAGCGTGACCTGCCAATCGGCATCATCGGTTCACTGGTGGTCTGCACCATCCTGTACGTCGTGGTCGCCGCGATCATGACCGGCATCGTGCCGCACCTGGACTTCAAGGGCGTCGACCACCCGGTCTCGCTGGCGCTGCAGGTGGCGGGCGAGAACTGGATCGCCGGCTTCGTCGACCTGGCCGCCATCCTGGGCATGAGCACCGTGATCCTGGTGATGGCCTATGGCCAGACCCGCATCCTGTTCGCCATGTCGCGCGACGGCCTGCTGCCGTCGAAACTGTCGACCGTGCATCCGAAATACGGGACCCCGTTCTTCGCCACCTGGCTGGTGGGCATCATCTTCGGCCTGATCGCCGCCGTGGTGCCGCTGAACGTGCTGGCCGAGCTGGTGAACATCGGCACCCTGGCCGCCTTCACCCTGGTCTCGATCGCCGTGATCGTGCTGCGCAAGAAGCGTCCGGACCTGCCGCGCGCGTTCCGCTGCCCTGGCGTGCCGGTGATCCCGGGCCTGGCGATCGTGTTCTGCCTGGTCTTGATGTCCTTCCTGAGCTGGCATACCTGGCTGGCGTTCGCCATCTGGCTGGCGATCGGCGCCGCCGTCTACTTCGGTTATGCGCGCCAGCGCTCGCTGCTGAACAAGCCGCAGTAATCGCGCTCCACACGGCGGGCCATTCCGGCCCGCCGCATCGCCCCCGCCGGCGCTTCATGTTAATCTGCCATCTTTGACGCCGCGTGCGCGTCCTCGAAGTGGAGATGTCTCATGAGCGCCATCGTGCTCGGCCAGGGCGATGCCCTCCTGATCGTCGACCTGCAGGTCGACTTCCTTCCCGGCGGCAAACTGGGCGTCCCGCATGGCGACCAGGTCATCGCGCCGATCAACCGCCTGATCGACCTGTACCGGGCGCGTGCGCTGCCGGTCTATGCTTCGCGCGACTGGCATCCCGAACTGCATTGCTCCTTCGCCGGCCAGGGCGGCCCATGGCCGCCGCATTGCGTGGCCGGCACCGAAGGCGCCGGCTTTTCTTCCGAACTGACGCTGCCGGACGACGTCATCGTGGTGTCCAAGGCCGACACGGTCGAGGTCGATGCGTATTCCGCCTTCAGCGGCACCGGGCTGGCGCGGGCGCTGCGCGCGCGCGGCATCCGGCGTCTTGCGGTGTGCGGCCTGGCCACCGATTATTGCGTGCTCAACACCGTGCTCGACGGCCTGGCCGACTTCGAGATCCTGATCGTCGCCGAGGCCATGCGCGCGGTCGACGTCCAGCCCGGCGACGGCGACCACGCGATGACCCGCATGCTGGGCGCCGGCGCGGTGCCGGTGCGGCTGTCGGAGCATGGCCTGGTGGCCGACGTGGAGCTGGGCGCGCGTCTTTGACGCCGCGCGATTGCGTCCCTCTGGACGCTGGCGCACGGTAGTCCCTGCAGGGTCGTCCTAGGATCGCCTTTCCATCTTTGCGAAAGGACACCGGCATGACCAGCACCGTAGGAGATTTCCTGATCGAGCGTCTCGGGCAATGGGGCGTGCAGCGCGTCTATGGCTATCCGGGCGACGGCATCAACGGCATCCTGGCCGCCTTCGGGCGCCAGGACGCGATCGAGTTCGTCCAGTGCCGCCACGAAGAGATGTCGGCCTTCATGGCTTGCGGCCACGCCAAGTTCACCAACGAGGTAGGGGTGTGCCTGGCGACTTCCGGTCCCGGCGCCATCCACTTGCTCAATGGCCTGTACGACGCCAAGCTCGATCACCAGCCGGTGGTCGCCATCGTCGGCCAGCAGCAGCGCTCCGCGCTCGGCGCCCACTACCAGCAAGAGGTCGACCTGGTCACGCTGTTCAAGGACGTGGCGGGCGAGTTCGTGCAGATGGCGACCGACGCCGCCCAGGTGCGTCACCTGATCGACCGCGCATTCCGGATCGCCGGGGCGCGGCGCTGCGTGACCTGCATCATCATCCCGAACGACTTGCAGGAAGAAGACGCGGTGCCGCATCCGCCGCGCGAACACGGCAACACCTTCTCGGGCGTCGGCGCCGCGCTGGAGGCGGCGGTGCCGCCCCCGGAAGCGCTGCGCGCCGCCGCCGACCTGCTCAATGCCGGCGACAGGGTCGCGATCCTGGCCGGCGCCGGCGCCCACGGCGCGCTGGACGAACTGGTCGAGGCGGCCGAGCTGCTTGGCGCCGGCATCGCCAAGGCGCTGCTGGGCAAGGCCGTGGTACCGGACGACCTGCCGTTCTGCACCGGCACCATCGGCATGATCGGCACCCAGGCCAGCGACGCGATGATGAAGGAATGCGACACGCTCCTGATGGTCGGCTCCAGCTTCCCGTACGCCGAATTCCTGCCGCAGGAAGGCAGCGTGAAGGCGGTGCAGATCGACGTCGACGCGACCATGCTTGGCCTGCGCTATCCGATGGACGTGAATCTGGCGGGCGACGCACGCGCGACCCTGCGCGCTTTGATTGCGCTGTTGCGGCGCAAGGACGATCGCTCCTGGCGTGCGCGCATCGAGTCGAACGTGGCCGAGAGCTGGCGCGTGCTGGACGAACGCGCGCGTCAGCCGGGCAAGCCGGTCAACCCGCAGCGCGCCTTCAGCGAGCTGTCGCCGCGCCTGCCGTCAGACGTGATCTTGACCGGCGATTCGGGCTCGGTGTCGGCCTGGTATGCGCTGCACCTGCGCCTGCGGCGCGGGATGATGGCGTCGCTGTCGGGCGGCCTGGCGACCATGGGGTCGGCAGTGCCGTATGCGATGGCGGCCAAGATGGCGCATCCGGGACGGCCGGTGATCGCCCTGGCCGGCGACGGCGCCATGCAGATGAACGGCATGAACGGCCTGATCACGATCGCGCGCCACTGGCGCGACTGGGCCAATCCCACGCTCGTGGTGCTGGTGCTGAACAACCGCGACCTGAACTTCGTGACCTGGGAACAGCGCGGCATGCAGGGCGAGCCGAAGTACGAGGCGTCGCAGGAACTGCCCGACTTCTCGTATGCCGAGTACGCGCGCATGCTGGGGCTGGACGGCGTGCGGGTCGACGATCCGGACGCGCTCGGAGCGGCCTGGGACCAGGCCCTGGCGGCCGGCCGGCCCTTCGTGCTCGAAGTGCTGGCCGATCCGAACATTCCGCCATTCCCGCCGCACATCGTCGATGCCCAGGCCGAGAAATATCGGCAGGCGCAAGAGAAGGGCGATCCCGAGGCGGCCGACGTCGAACGCGGCATGCGCCAGCAGGGTGGCGACGCATCGGCGTAAGCAAATTGGCAAGCGATTGCTGCGCTGCGAGATATTATTTTGTAATCCCTCTCTTACATCCTCGCAGCGCGCCTACCGATTTTCGCAACATGGTCCAGCTTGGATAATGTCGGTAATCGTCCATGGGACACTTCACGATGCGAGACATGACACCAATGTTGTTAGCCGACGCGCCGCGCGTCGAGACCGCGCCCCTTGCCACCGCAGAAGGCGCGAAGGACCTGTACTTTTCGCTGTACGCCGATCCGTCAGCGACGCCCCAACAGGCCAAGGACTTCGTGGCCGCCCAGATCGCGGTCGCGCGCGAGCTGCCGTCCGACCTGCCCGCGAACCTGGACCAGCTGCAGGCGTGGATCGAACAGCGCACCGAGATCGTCGGCCAGCAGTACCGCGACTACCTCGCGGCGCGCAAGAACGGTGCGCCGCGCCGCTATTTCTCGTGCCGCGCGCATGCGCTGTACTTCATCAAGGGCGTGGCCCCGACCAAGCTGGTCGACGGCGCCTGGCTGTATGGCCTGACGCGCCAGTGGGACGACGTCGCCTTCCACCCCTTGATCAAGACCTATCTCGAAGAACTGGGCGACGGCCTGCCGGACAAGAACCATGTGACGCTGTACCGCAAGCTGCTGGCCACCCACGGCTGCGAAAGCTGGGAAGACCTGGGCGACGACCATTTCCTGCAAGGCGCGCTGCAGCTGGCGCTGGGCCACCACGCCGAGCATTTCCTGCCCGAAGTCGTCGGCTACAACCTGGGCTACGAACAGCTGCCGCTGCATCTGTTGATCACGTCCTATGAGCTGAACGAACTGGGCATCGACCCGTATTACTTCACCCTGCACGTGACGGTCGATAACGCCGCCAGCGGCCATGCGCGCAAGGCGGTGCAGGCGGTGCACGACCTGATGCCGAAGGTCGGCGACCGCGAAGCCTTCTGGCAGCGCGTGGTCGACGGCTACCGCCTGAACGAACTGGGCGCCAGCACGACCTCGGTGATCGGCGAGTTCGACCTGCAATCTGAACTGGTCGGCATCCTGGCCGCCAAGAGCGGCGTGGGCAAGAACATGCACTCGGATTACTGCCGCGTCGCCGGCCGCTCGGTCAACGACTGGCTGACCGACCCGGCGCAGATCCCGGCCTTCCTGGCCGCCCTCGAAGGCGCCGGCTGGATCAAGCGCGGCGAGGACGTCGAGCATAGCCGCTTCTGGCGCCTGGTCGAAGGCGAGCGGGCCGAGATGTTCGGCGTGTTCAACGCCTACGAATTGCAGGTGCTGCGCGACTGGATCACCTCCACCGCCGACGGCAAGCCGGCCAGCGCCCAGCGCGTGCTGACCGCGCGCGCGCGCCAGCGCACCCTCGACCAACTGGGGCAGGGGGCGCAGCGCAGCCATGCGCATCCAGTGCGCGGCCTAATCCGCCGCCACGCCAACCTGGACGATGCCGACGCCGATAACGAGCTGCGCCTGCTGGAGCAGCAGGTGGCGGCGGCCAACGGCAAGCAGGAGGCCATGCAGCTGCTCGGCCGCCTGCTGTCGCCCGAGATTCACCATACGGCGGTGGGCCTGATGGCTACCCGCATGTACACGCAACTGTTCGACGCCTGAAGCGCCCGCACTGCGACAAACGGCCGGCACGCGATAGAGAGCGCGTGCCGGCCGTGGCTACAAATAAGACTATTACAAGGAAATCACACGTGCAAATCCTCGAACAACGCTTCCTGCGCGGACCGAACGTCCACGCCGATTCGCCATGCCTGCTGTCGGTGGTCGACCTGCAGGACCTGTACGGCAAGTCCACCAAGGACCTGCCCGGCTTCAACCACGCGCTGCTCGAGCTGCTGCCGTCGCTGCACGGCGAGCGCCTGCCCGCCGGCCAGCCCGGCGGCTTCGCCCAGCGCCTGCGCGAAGGCACCTACCTGGGCCGCGTGATCGAGCACGTGACCCTGGAACTGCAAACCCTGGCCGGCGCGCCGGCCAGCTTTGGCCGCACGCGCCCGGTGAGCGGCCGTCCGGGCCAGTTCCGCATCGTGTGCGCCTACAGCTGCGAGAAGCTGGCCGAGCCGGCGTTCGACTTGGCGCTCGACCTGGTCACGGCGCTGGCGCACGGCGACGGTTTCGAGCTGGGGCCGCGCCTGGAGGAGCTGCGCGAGATCGCCGGACGTTATGCGATCGGCACCAGCACCGCCGCGGTGATCGCGGCGGCGCAGGAGCGCGGCATTCCGGTGCAGCGCATCACCGACGAAGCCAATCTGTTCCTGCTGGGCTGGGGCGTCCGGCAAAAACGCCTGCAGGCCACGACCACCGGCGACACCAGCTTCATCGCCGTGAAGATCGCCAGCGACAAGCAGCTGACCAAGGCCTTGCTGAAGGAAGCCGGGGTGCCGGTGCCGGAGGGCGACGTGGTCACTACCGTGGAGTCGGCCCAGCGCGTGGCGCGCCGCCTGAACGGGCCGGTGACTCTGAAGCCGCTGGACGGCAACCAGGGCAAGGGCGTGACGGTCGACTGCAATACGCCGGACGACGTCGCGCGCGCGTTCGAGTTCGCGCGCCAGTACGGGCGCCGCATCATCGTCGAGCGCCATGTGAAGGGGTGCGATTATCGCGTGCTGGTCGCCGGCGGGCGCGTGGCCGCGGCCTCGCGCCGCCGTCCGGCCCACGTGGTGGGCGACGGCATCAAGACCATCCGCGAGCTGGTGGAAATCGAGAACGCCAATCCGGCGCGCGGCGCCGGCCATGCGACGATCCTGACCCGGATCGCGCTCGACGAGCATGCGGCCGACATGCTGTCGCGCCAGGGCTTCGAGTTCGACAGCGTGCTGCCCGTGGGCGTGGTGGCCGAATTGCGCGGCAACGCCAACCTGTCGACCGGCGGGACCGCCGAAGACGTGACCGACCTGCTGCCCGATTCGACGCGCCTGTTGTGCGTGCGTGCAGCCTGCAAGATCGGCCTGGACGTGGCCGGCATCGACATCGTGTGCGAGGACATCGGCCAGCCGCTGGCGGCGCAGCGCGGCGCCGTCATCGAAGTCAACGCGGCGCCCGGCATCCGCATGCACCAGTATCCGAGCGCGGGCGAGGCGCGCGACGCCGGCGAGGCGATCGTCGATGGCCTGATGGGCGCGTCCGATGGCCGCATTCCCGTGATCGCGCTGACCGGCACCAATGGCAAGACCACCACCACCTTGCTGGTCGCGCATGCGGCGCGCATGGCGGGGCGCGTCACCGGCGTGACCACCACCGAGGGCGTCTTCATCGACGGCAAGCAGGTGGTGAAGGGCGACTGCACCGGTTACTGGTCGGCGCGCACGGTGCTGCACGCGCCGGAAGTGGAGATCGCGGTGCTGGAGACGGCGCGCGGCGGCATCCTCAAGCGCGGCCTGGCGTATGACCGTTGCGACGTGGCGGTGGTGCTGAACATCGCGGCCGACCACCTGGGCCTGGACGGCGTCGACACGGTCGAGGACCTGGCGCAGGTGAAGGCGGTGGTGGCGCAATCGGCGTCGAAGGCGGTGGTGCTCAACGCCGAGGACGCGCTGTGCGTGCAGATGGCGCGCCGCGTCAAGCCGGGCGCCGAAGTGCTGTTCTTCTCGATGGATGCCGAAAACCCGGTGCTGCTCAAGCACCTGGAAGACGGCGGCCGCGGCGCCTACCTGCAGGACGGCGCAGTGGTGATCGCCGACGGCCATATCCAGCAGGCGGTGATCAAGGTCGAAAGCATGCCGGTGGCCTTAGGCGGCCTGGCCCGCTTCAACATCGCCAATGCGCTGGCCGCTGCGGCGGCCCTGATGGCGTCCGACTTCAGCCACCTGCAGATCGCCGCCGGCCTGTCCACTTTTGTGTCGAACGGCCGCACCAACCCGCTGCGCACGAACATGTTCGACGTGCGCGGCGTGACGGTGATCGTCGACTACGCCCACAACCCGGCGGCATACGCCGCCATGGCCGACATGGCGCGCGGCATGCTCCCGGGCCAACTGGTCGGCATCGTGACCGCCCCCGGCGACCGCCGCGACAGCGACCTGCGCGAAGTGGGCAAAGTATGCGGCGCCCGCTTTGACGAACTGGTGGTCTACGAATCGCAAAGCCGCGGCCGCGCCGTGGGCGAAGCGGTCGACCTGATCCTGGCCGGCGCCGAAGAAGCAGTCGGCCTGACCGACACCCTGCACCGCGAACTGGAAGTAGGCAACGCCATCCGCCTGGGCCTGAGCCTGTGCGAGCCAGGCGACGTCCTGGTCTTCGCCTGCGGCTCGTCGCTCCAGGTCTTCGTCGACGCCATCCGCGCCACCGACCCCGAAAGCGCCGACCTGATCGCCGCCCAAACCACCTGACTCGGTCGCCCTGGCCGTCCCTCAATGAGGGTCAGAGTAAAATTGTTGGGCAATTTCCCAAATTCGCCCCGCAATCAATGAGGGTCAGCGTCGAATTATTGGCCAATAGCTTGGCGGACAACTAGGGTCGGAGTCGAATTAACGGCTCATCCGTGAAAGTTGTCAAACAATTCGACTCTCGTATATTGAAGGTGCCGCGGCGGAGCTGGTCTATGATGGCGACGAAGCGGTCGGGCGGAGTGATGCCGAACGACTCGAGTGCCGTTGAGCACGTGGGTCAGATAGGTGCCTCTGCCCGTTTCATTTTGTTAGTCCGAACGGTATCTTGGGCCATCGCACACGGCGTGGAGCCCGCATACGAGAGAGGCCAAAAATGAACACGACACGTAATGACGTGCTGGGAATCGATGTCAGCAAGAAGAAGCTAGACTTGGCCTTGCTGATCAATGGGAAGTTGAAGGCGAAGGTATTCGATAACACATCCGCAGGGCATCGTGCGCTGGTGGAGTGGTTACGTGACTCCAAAGCATCGCTGGCGACGCTGCACATCTGTATGGAGGCGACAGGTGTGTACTACGAGGCGATCGCCACGACGCTCCACGCTGAGGGATTCAAGGTCAGCGTGGTTAATCCAGCCTGTATCAAGGGCTTTGGATCGGGCGAGAACATCCGCAACAAGAATGACGAAATCGACGCTGCCTTGATCGCGCGTTATTGCGCGGCGATGAATCCGGAGCCTTGGGTTGCGCCGCCGCTTGAGCAGCGCCAGCTGCGTGCATGGACCTTGCGCGTGCAGTCCCTGAAGGACATTCGGCAGCAGGAACAGAACCGCATAGAAGCGCACATCGTGGCAGGCTTACAAGACGTTGCCGACAACGTCGCTGAGCACATCAAATGGCTTGATGCCGAGATTCGAAAGCTGCAGGATGATATCGACGATCACATTGATCGCCATCCAGGATTGAAGAACGATGCCGCACTCATCGCCAGTATCCCTGGGCTGGGGATGACGACGGTTGCCCGCATACTTGGCCATCTTGGCGACATTCGTCGCTTCAAAAACGCGAAAGCCTTCGCTGCCTTCCTGGGCGTCACACCCAAACAGCGAACCTCGGGCACGTCGCTCAAAGGCCGCACAATGCTCTGCAAAACCGGCAGCACATCGCTACGGGCAGCGCTTTTCATGCCCAGTATGGTCGCACGCCGACACAATCCAATCCTGCATCAATTCGCCGAACGCCTATTAGCGAACGGCATGGCCAAGCGAGCAGTGATCAGCGCTGTTACCCATAAGCTAGCGCATCTGATCTACGGCGTCGTTCGAACCGGCAAGCCATTTGACGCCAATTACCTTCACAAAAACCTTGCAATCCAAGACGGTATCTGACCCTAATGCCGCTAAGTTAACGATCTTTGCGGCATTTTTTCGTTGTAAACGTGGCTCAGAAATGTTAACTTTCGGCCATGCTTTCTGATGCCATCCCCCTCGTCATTGACCTACCTAATCCTCTTGAGTGGAGCCGCCTTGGCGAACATCTGCCCTACGAATGGGTGGAAGCTGCGTTAGTAGCGAACGATAAAGCGACTATCCGCTCTCGGCGGTTACCCGCGCAGCAGGTCGTCTGGCTAGTCATTGCTCTGGCGATCTATCGACACCGTTCCGTCAAGGACATTGTCGACTCGCTCGACCTGGCATTGCCCGAGTTGGCAGACCGTTGCATCACCTCCAGCGCGACAACGCAAGCTCGACAACGCTTGGGCTCCGAGCCGCTTGAATGGTTGTTTCACAAGTCGTCGCGGCAGTGGATTGCGCACGATGAAGCGCATTATCTGTTCAAGGGCTTGCATCTGCTTGCCATGGATGGCACGACATTGCGCCTGGCAGATAGCCCAGACAATCGCGAGCACTTTGGTTCTCAAATCTACCCCAACAACAAGGTTGCCAGCTATCCACAAGCACGCGGCGTGACCCTGATGATGATGGAAACCCAACTGATCCGTGATGCCCGTTTTGGACGCTACGACATCAGCGAAACGACGCATGCCCACTCTCTGCTCGAGAGCATTCCTGACGACTCGCTCACTGTGTTTGACCGAGGCTTTCTGTCAGCGCAACTACTATGCAATCTCGTCAACCATGGAACGAATCGACACTTCCTTGTTCCCGCCAAGAGCAACACCAAATGGACTCTAATCCTAGGCACGGACGACGATGGCATCGTGGAAATGATTGTCTCGCCTGCTGCACGCAAAAAAGATCCCGCTCTGCCAGAGACTTGGCGCGTGCGCGCCGTAAGAACACCGGATGACGGATCGGGAAAACAGCGGTACCTGCTTACGTCGCTGATGGATAGCAAGAAGTTCAAGGCGGTTGACTTGATTGCTTGTTATCTCCGACGCTGGCGTATCGAAACAAGTTATAGGGAACTGAAGCAGTCAATGATGGGCTCGGAGTTGACCCTGCGCAGCATGACGGTCAGCGGTACCGAGCAGGAAATCTGGGGGGCGATGATCGCTTATAACCTGATTCGCGTTGAGATCGCCAAGGCCGCGCTGGAAGCGAAATGCGAACCGACGAGCATCAGTTTTACTACTGCCCTGATGACCATCCAGAACGAGTTGATGATGACCGGCCCAGCAACAGCACAAGGGAGGATACCGGAGATGCTTAAGCGCTTACGTGGACGGTTGGTACTCGAACTGAAAGCGCAACGACCCGGACGAAAATTTGACCGCGTCGTTAAGGCAGTAGCTCAACGGTATACAGAAAAACGGCTATCGAGAAAACCTTAACTTAGCGGCATTAGGGTCAGAGTCGAATTATTGAGCAATTGCTCAAATACGCCGGCGAATTAATTGGGGTCGGAGTGAGATGCACCGGATTGGTGGACAGGGTTAATCAGGTACACCTGTGCATTTTTTCCACCTGAGCGGGCGTTCGGTAGCCGAGGGTTTGGTGGAGGCGCTGTTGATTGTAATACACGTCGATGTAATCAGCGATTGCAGCCAATGCTGACTCGTGATTATCGTAGATCGTGTGATGGGTTACTTCGTTCTTCAGGTTCGAAAAGAAGCTCTCTGCCACGGCATTGTCGTGGCAGTTTCCTCGCCTGCTCATGCTTGGTCGCGCCTGCTGATCCTTCAGATAATTTCTGAATATGGCGGAGGCGAACTGCGAGCCTTGATCGGTGTGACAGATCAGACCTGCTTGCGGTTTTTGCTGCTCAAATCCATTCTGCAGCGCTGCGATTGCCAGCTTCGCAGTTTGACTTGCACCGGTGGTCCAGCCGACGACGCGATGTGTGCATAGGTCGATGAATGCGGCCAGATGGAGGGGGCCGTTGCGGGTTGCGATCTGGGTCATGTCGCCTACCCACACCTTGTTTGGCGCCTTCCTGTCGAATGCACGCTTGACCAAGTCATCTGCTGGCGGTTCGAGTTTTTGGTAGGTGCGCATTTTTCTAAAGCGCGCGCTGCGACGCGTCTCAATGCCTGCGATACGACGCAACTTGGCCACGCGATTACGGCCGCAAGGTAGTCCTTCGGCTTGTAGCAGATGCCACATCTTGATCGTGCCAGGAGCATGGCGGTGGGCTTCGTGCAGTTCCTCGATGCGTGAACGCAGCGCCGCATCCTGGCTGCTACGCTTGCTTTCCGGGCGCTCGCGCGATGCATAGCAACCGCTACGGCTGACCTTCAACAAGCGGCACATCATGGCCACCGGATGTACCCCAATGTGCTCATGAATGAATGCGTACTTTACGGCTTGCGTCGCGCAAAGTACGCTTCCGCTTTTTTTAAGATGGTGTTCTCCAGCTTGAGGCGCTCATTTTCACGACGCAGCTTAGCAAGTTCATCTTCTTCCACTCCGGCCGGGCGACCAGGGCCCTTAAATGCCTTGTCAGTACCAGCTTCCTCGAGCCGTTTGGCCCACTTGTACAGCTGATTGCGCGGCACTCCAAGCTCAAGAGCGAGCGCCGTTGCGTTACCTTCCTGCTTGAGTCTGGCGACGGCACGCTTCTTGAAGTCGCTGGTGTGAATGGTGCGCTTTGCAGCTGGGGTCTTAGTGTCATCCATAGGCTCCATTGTCTCCTATTCTGGATGTCCACCAAACCCGGGCTACCTCAGAGTCGAATTATTGGCCAATTGCTCCGCAGATAATTAGGGTCAGAGTCGATTTAACGGCTCATCAGCAAAAGTTGTCAAACAATTCGACACTGACCCTGATTGGATTCGACACTGACCCTGATTGGACCCTGATTGGAGATGGGGAAAGAAAACGGCCCGGGAGGGCCGTTGGGTCAGATCGTGGCGGCGTCGATGCGGCGCGCGAGGTCGGGGCGGGTGGGGCGCAGGGCCTCGGTCAGTTCGGAGATCGAGGAGCCGCAGCCGAAGACCAGCACGTCGCCCGGACGGCACATCGACAGGCCCAGGCGGATCGCGCGGTGCACGTCCAGTTCCACCTGCAGTTGCTCGGCGTCGATCTTGCCGAGCTTGGCGCCGCGCGCCAGCAGGGTGGCGGTTTCGCCGGCGGGGCGGCCGCGGTTCTCGGTTTCGTAGATCACCAGTTCGTCGAAGCCGGCGGCGCAGGTTCGGCCGATGTCGACCAGGTCGGCGTCGCGGCGGTCGCCAGGGGCGGCGACCACCCCGACCAGGCGGCCCGGCGTCATCGCGCGCGCCATCTCGGCCAGGGCGGCGTAGGCCGCGCAGTTGTGGGCGTAGTCGACCACCACCGTCACGCCGTCCACGTCGAACAGGTTCGAACGCAGCGGATTGTGCTTGCTGTCCGAGACGAAGCCGCGCAGGCCGTCGGCGATCTCGTGGTTGGCGAAGCCGCAGGCGATCAAGGCCGCCGCCGCCGCCATCGCGTTGGCGATGTTGTAGCGCGCGCGCCCGCCCAGCGAAGAGGGCATCTCGCGCACGTCCATCAGCGCTTCGTGGCGCAGGCCGCTCGCGATCACGATCGTCGAATCCTGCAGGTAGACCCCGCGCCCGCCGTGCTCCACATGGCGCAGCAGCACCGGATCCTCGGCGTCCAGCGCGAAATAGATGATCTCGACGCCGTCGGCCAGCTCGGCCGCCATCCGCACGCAATACGTGTCCTCGGCATTGAGCACCACCGCGCGCGAGGCGCGCTTGGCCACCACCGCCTTCACCCTCGCCAGGTCGTCGATGGTGTCGATCCCGTCCAGCCCCAGATGGTCGGCCGAGACGTTCAGCACCACCGCCACGTCGCAGCGGTCGTACGCCAGGCCGCGCTTGAGGATGCCGCCGCGCGCCGTTTCCAGCACCGCGAAGTCGACGTCCGGCGCGCCCAGCACGCTGCGCGCCGAATGGTAGCCGGTGCAGTCGCCTTCATAGGCCAGCTGGCCGTTCAGGTAGACGCCGCTGGTGGTGGTCACGCCGGTGCGCAGGCCCGCCATGCGCACCGTGTGCTCGATCAAGAGGCTGGTGGTGGTCTTGCCGTTGGTGCCGGTGACGGCCACCAGGGGGATGCGTCCGTTGCAGCCGCCGAACAGCGCCTCGACGATGGCGTCGCCGGCGTCGCGCGGCGTGCCGCGGCTCGGGTACTGGTGCATGCGGATGCCCGGCGCCGCGTTGACCTCGATGACGCCGCCACGTTGGGCGCGCAGCGGCAGCGCGATGTCTTCGCAGATGATGTCGATGCCCGCCACGTCCAGGCCGATGGTGCGCGCGGCGCGGATGCAGATGTCGCGCGTCTCTTCCGGCAGCAGGTCGGTCACGTCCTCGGCGGTGCCGCCGGTCGACAGGTTGGCGTTGCCGCGCAGGTCGGCGCTCACGCCATCGTGCAGGACCGTGTCGAGGTCATATCCCTGCCGGGCCAGCGTCTCGTCGGCCAGGGCGTCGAGCGGAATTTTGGTGAGGATGTTGGTGTGGCCATCGCCGCGCGCCGGGTTGCGGTTTTCAAGCTCGACCAGCTCGCGGATGGTCGACTTGCCGTCGCCCGTCACGTGCGGCGTACGGCGCCAGGAGGCGGCCGCGATCTTGCCGCCCGTGACCAGCACGCGGTAGTCGCGGCCGCGCAGGTATTCCTCGACGATCACGCGCCGGCCATGCTTGCGCGCGAACTCGAAGGCGCGCGCCACGGCGTCAAGGCCGACGCAGTCGACGGTCACGCCCTTGCCCTGGTTGGCGTCCAGCGGCTTGATCGCCACCGGCCGCCCGAGCCGGCGCGCGATGCGCTGGGCCGCTTCGACCGTGGTGACGACGTCGCCTTCCGGCACCGGCACGCCGGCCCCGTCGAGCAGCGCCTTGGTCAGTTGCTTGTCGCTGGCGATGCCCACCGCGATCGAGTTGGTGGCGCCGGTGATGGTCGCCTGCAGCCGCTTCTGGCGGCTGCCCCAGCCCAGCTGGAACAGGTTTGCCGAATCAAGCAGGCGCAGGGCCGGGATGCCGCGCCGCAGGGCGGCGTTGACGACGGCGCCGGTGCTGGTGCCGATCGCATGGTGCTCGGCGGTGTCGCGCAATTCGGCGACGGCGGCGTCCAGGTCGAAGGCCTGGTCGAGCGCCAGCGCGTCGAGCAGGGCGATCGCGGTGCGCAGCGCTTCCTCGGCCACTTGCTCGATCGCGTAGCCGCATACCACGCGGCGGCGCTCGGGCTGTCCCAGGACCGGCAGGGTGGCGCTGTGCTCATCCGGGGCGCCGGCCAGGCGCTGCAACTCCATGACCACCGGTTCGAGCGCGTCGACCAGCAGCGCGTCGTCGGCGAGGCGCACCGCGGCCTCGAGCGGCAGCGCCGGCAGCAGTGCGAGCAGGCGCGCGGAAAAGCCGCGGCCCTTGGCGCCGCCGTTGTCCACCAGCGCCATCAGGCACGGACTGGCGGCGTACAGATTGGGCCCGCGCAGCAGGCGTTTTTCCTTGATTCTCATGACAGTGTCGTCCGTTTGGTGACGTTTTCCAGGAAGTCCAGCAGCTGGGGCGGCACGCGCTTGCCGGTCTGCTCCTGGCCATCGGGCAGTGCATATTTGCTGCCGGCCGGCAGCAGGTGCAGGCGCACGTCGATCAGCTCCGGCGTGGCGCGGTCCTTGATCTCGGCCACATTGGTGCTCATCGAGCGACCGTCGACCACGGTCACCGCGCCTTCGCCCACCACCTCGATGCCGACCCCGCGCTCGACGATCAGGGCCGTGTCTTCGTCGATGCCGATCCCCTGCAGATAGGGGTTCTGGGCCACCACCGACAACAGGCGCGACAGGCGCTGGCGTTCCGAGAAGTGCTGGTCGACCACCACGCGGTGCAGGAATCCGAGACCCGCGCCCAGGCTCACCGAGCCTTTCTCGGGCAGCAGGTCGGTGCGGCCTTGCGCCAGCATGTGACCCGACATGGCCGAGGCCCCGGCGCTGGTGCCGCCGATGGTGGCGCCGCGCACCTTGAGGGCGTTGTGCATCTCGGCGTCCATGGCGGTGCCGCCGATCAGGGCCAGCAGGCGTTTCTGGTCGCCGCCGGTCATGAAGATGCCGTCGGCCTCGCCCACCTTGCGCACGAAGTCTTCGCTGTTGGCGTCTTCGCGGCTGGTGATCTCGCAGTGGGCGCGTTCCTTCACGCCCAGTGTGCCGAACACGCCGTCGTAGATCTGCCACATTTCATCGGCGATCTGGCTGGCCGCCGTGATCACCACGATGCGCGCGCTGGCGCCGCCCGACAGTTCGACGAAGCGCGACAGGATTTCCATGTCGTGCTTGCGGTCTTCGCCGCCGCCGATGATGACCAGGTGGCCGTTCTTCTGTTTCGCTTGTTCGCTCATCGTTGCACCATTTTCGAGTAAGGCATGTCGCTGTTGCTGCAGGCGCCGGCGTCATGACGGCTGACCGCGATCAGCCCGACCTTGATCTCCGGCGCGAACAGGTCGATTCCGCGCTGCAGCGCCCGGTCGAGCGGCATGCCGTCTCCGATCCAGCCATAGACCGTGCGCGCCAGCAGGTGGCGCACGATGTGTTCGCCGATACCGGTCGCCGCCACCGCGCCTTCCGGCCCGGCATAGAAGCCGCTGCCGATGATCGGGGTGTCGCCGACGCGACCGAGCAGCGACGGCGCCGAGCCGCCGGTGGAGCAGGCCACCGCGAAGTGGCCGTCGGCGCCGCGCACCACGGCGCCGACCGTGTCGCAGGCGACGCCTTCGGGCAGGTTCAACGGGGTGTTGTAGTTCCAGAAGCGCTCGAACAGCGCGTTGTTCACGCCCGGCATGACCGGCACCGAGCCGGCCAGCTGCGTCATGATCTTGCGATGCGCGGCGCGCTGGCGTTCCGACGTCGGCAGGCTCTCGGGCATGCCGATCGCGCGCGCGAAGCGCGTGGCGCCGTCGCCGGCCAGCAGCCAGTGCGGCGTGTCGGCCACCGCGCGCGCCAGCTGCACCGGGTTCTTCACCGATTGCACGCAGGCGATCGCGCCAAGGCGGCCGCGGGTATCCATGATCGAGGCATCCATTTCGACGGTGGCGCCGTCGAGGCACAGCACCGAACCGCTGCCGGCGTTGAAGCGGCCATCGTCTTCGAGGGCGCTGACTGCGGCGATGGCGGCGTCCAGCGCCTCGCCGTTGACTTCCAGCTGCGCCAATGCGCGGCGCGCGGCGAGAACGCAGCCATCTTCGTTCTCGCGCGACGCGCCGGCGCCACCGTGTACCACGACGGCGCCAGCTTGTTGAGGCTTGCTCATCTCGTCCAATCCTTTTGCATTATTGTTATCGTCATTGGTCGCGCAGCTCCGTGTGCGACCAGCAGACATTATGCAAAAGCAACCGTCTGAACCATATCGGTAGCGCCGCCGTGTGTATGTAAGAGGCCGCTTACAGGGCAATCCAAATCTGGTAACATACCGCCCCTTCGATATAAAGGTTCCTATGGCGCACGCTTGCGGCGTTGACTTCGGCACGTCCAACTCCACTGTCGGCTGGCTCCGGCCAGGCACGACCCACTCCGCCCCCACGGCGCTCCTGACGCTCGAGGATGGCAAGCCCACCTTGCCGTCGGTGGTGTTCTTCAATGCCGACGACGAGCGGGTCAGCTATGGGCGCGCGGCGCTGGCCGAATACCTCGAGGGTTACGAGGGCCGCCTCATGCGCTCGCTCAAGAGCCTGCTCGGCACCAGCCTGATCGACGGCCAGACCGAGGTCGCCGGCCGCGCGCTGCCGTTCCGCGCGCTGCTGTCGCAATTCATCGGTGAGGTGAAGCGCCGCGCCGAAAGCCAGGCCGGCGTGCCGTTCGAGCGCGCGGTGTTCGGCCGTCCCGTCTTCTTCATCGACGACGACCCGCAGGCCGACCAGCTGGCCGAGGACACGCTGCGCGAGGTGGCGCAGGCGGTCGGCTTCAAGGAGATCGGTTTCCAGTACGAGCCGATCGCCGCCGCCTTCGACTACGAGGCGCGGATCGAGCGCGAGGAACTGGTCCTGATCGCCGACATCGGCGGCGGCACCTCGGACTTTTCGCTGCTGCGCCTCGGCCCGCAGCGCGCCGCGCGCAGCGACCGGCGCGACGACATCCTGGCCAATGGCGGCGTGCACATCGGCGGCACCGATTTCGACAAGTACCTGAGCCTGGCCAGCGTGATGCCGCTGCTCGGTTACGGCAGCAGCCTGCGTTCGGGCGCGGCGATCCCGTCCAGCTATTACTTCAACCTGGCGACCTGGCATACGATCAACCAGGCCTACACGCGCAAGAGCGTGACGCAGCTGGCCGACCTGGCGCGCGACGCGGCCGAGCCAGGCAAGATCGGGCGCCTGCAGAACCTGATCGACGAGCGCGCCGGCCACTGGTTGGCGATCCAGGTGGAGGGCGCCAAGATCGCGCTGTCCGACGCCGACACGGTGCGCCTGCAGCTCGATCGCCTGGCGCCGCCCGAGACCCTCGACGTCGCCCGCGCGCAGTTCGAGGCGGCCATTGCCGGCCTGGTCGACCAGGTGGCGACCACGGTGAGTAAACTGTTCGCGGATGCCGGGGTGAAGCCGGAGGACGTGGATACGGTATTCTTCACGGGCGGCTCGAGCGGCGTCGGCCTGCTGCGCGAGCGCATCGGCGCCATGGTGCCGGGCGCGCGCCGCGTGGAGGGCGACCTGTTCGGCAGCATCGGCACCGGCCTGGCGCTGGACGCGCTGCGCAGGTTCGGCTGAAGGTCTGGCCCGACCGCGCACATACAATAGAGGATGGAACGATGAGTGTTTATGATCGACCGCTGGTGATGCTCGACTTCGAGACCACCGGCCTGTCGCCCGAGATGGGCGACCGCATCACCGAAGTGGCGGCGCTGCGCATCGTCGGCGGCGAAGTGACGGAGCGCTACGTCTCGCTGGTGAACTGCGGCGTGCGGATCCCATCCTTCATCACCCAGCTGACCGGGATCACGCAAGCGATGGTCGACGGCGCGCCGCCGGCGCACCAGGTGGTGCCGGAACTGCTCGACTTCATCGGCGGCGACGTGCTGTCGGCCCACAATGCCAGCTTCGACGAGAAGTTCCTCAAGGCCGAAGGCGCGCGCTTCGGCCGCGCCACGTCGCACGCCGGCCTGGTGTGCTCGCTGAAGCTGTCGCGCCGCCTGTTCCCGGGCCTGGCCAGCTACAAGCTGGGCCTGCTCTCGCGCCAGCTCGGCATCGAGTTCCGCGGCGCCGCCCACCGGGCCGAGGCCGACGCCCAGGTGGCCGCCGACGTGCTGCTGCACGCCGCACGCCACCTCGGCCGCACCTGCGGCATCGAGCAGGTCGAGCCGGCGCTGCTGGTCTTGATCAACAAGGTCGCGGCCGCCAAGATTCCCGCCTTCCTCGACAAGTACGCGGCCACCGTGCGCGAGCGCCGCGCTGCCGCGGCCGCCGTCGCTGCCTGAGCCTTCTGACCCAACCGTGGCGGCGCGCGCGCCGCTGACCGTCCGATTGTGCGGTCGCAAATCCCGAATCCCTCGCTCTCCTTAAAATTTTAACAACGGGATTGAGAACGCCGAGAGGACTTCGATGAGCGAGGATGCCGCCCGACAGGGCACCGCCACCTACGAGTGGTTCCACCGCGCCGCCAGCGGCGGCAATCCCTACGCTCAGTTCAACCTGGCCCAGCTGTACCTGCGTGGCGACGGCGTCGCGCGCGACGAGGCCAAGGCGGCCGCCTGGCTGGCGCGCGCCGCCCAGCAGGGGCTGGCCTATGCCCAGAACCACCTGGGCGCCATGTACTACAACGGCCGCGGCGTGTGCCGCGATCACACGCGGGCGGCGCACTGGTTCCAGCGCGCCGCGGAGCAGGGCGACCGCTCGGCCCAGCACAATCTGGGACTCCTGTACCGCAAGGGCCGCGGCGTGCCGCGCTCGCACAAGGCGGCGATCGGCTGGTTCTACCGGGCCGCCGAACAAGGCATGGCGCGCGCCCAGACCCAGCTCGCCCAGGGTTATCTGCACGGCCTCGGCGTCAACGTCAGCCACCCGCTGGCGATGGCATGGTTCCGCAAGGCCGCGATGCAGGGTCACGTGCCGGCGCAGGTGCAACTGGCGCAAATGTATGCGCGCGGGCAGGGCGTGGCGCCCAGTCCGGCCCAGGCCCTGTACTGGTTCCGCCACGCGGCCGGGGCGGGCGACCCCACCGCCCAGCGCCAGCTCGGCGTGGCCTATGCCGAAGGCCGCGGCGCCGGCCCCGATCCAGCCCTGGCCATCCAGTGGCTCGAACGCGCGGCGGCCGGCGGCGAACGCGAGGCGCTGTACGTGCTGGGCGGGCTGCTCTCGGGCGGCGGCATGCCGCGCGACAGCGCACGCGCGCTGCGCTGCTACATGCAGGCGGCGGCCCGGGGCCACGTGCAGGCCCAGTACCGGGTGGCGCGCATGCTGGCCGGCGGTTGCGGCGTGCAGCGCGATCCGGCGCGCGCGCTCGAGTTCTACCTGCAGGCCGCCGAGGGCGGCGCCGCCAATGCCCAGTTCGCGCTGGGCCTGCTGTACGCCAAGGGCCAGGGCGTGCCGCGCGACCTGGCCCTGGCCGCGGCCTGGTACCGGCGCGCCGCCCAGCAGGGCGACGCCAGCGCCCAGAACAACCTGGGCGCCATGTATGCCTGCGGCGAAGGCGTGCCGCGCGACGACAATCTGGCCGCCCACTGGTACCGCCTCGCGGCGCGCCAGGACCACCCGCCGGCCCAGCACAACCTGGGCGGGCTGTACGCCGCCGGGCGCGGCGTCGCGAAGAATCCGGTGCGGGCCTGCATGTGGGCCTGGCTGGCGCGCCAGGGCCGCGGCCTCGACAAGGCGGCGCCGGCCGACGTCGCGCTGGCCGCCAGCACGGCGGCCAACGACTTTACCGCCTTGCTGAGCCCGGCCGAGCGGCGCCGGGCGCGGACCCTGGTCGAGCGCTGGCTGGCCTCGAAGACGAGTCCACGCCGGCTGCTCGGGCGCACCGGCGCATGAGCGTGTTCTCACGGCGCTGCGTGTTCCGCCGGGGTTTCGCGAGGTTTTCCTTAGACTCGCCGCATCCTGGCATGCGCGTGGCATGCATCGTCAATACGCGTCCGGCCGCGAGCGGCTGCCCGGGCAGCTACGCCATACTCAAGCATGTCATTTCGCGCTATGATGCCCTGCGGCCACAAGCCCACACCATCATTCAACAGCCCGAGAAGAATATGCACATGAGACTCGCCACGCTCGCCGCCGTCCTGGCCGCTGCTTTCGCCGCGCCAGCGATGGGGCAGAGCTGCTCGCCTGCCGGCCCTTCGCTGACCTATCCCGTGTCGAAGAAAGTCGACCAGACCGACAACTACCACGGCACCGTGGTGGCCGACCCCTACCGCTGGCTCGAGGACGCGAACAGCGCCGACACCAAGTCCTGGGTCGACGCCCAGAACAAGGTCACCCAGGCCTACCTGGCGCAGATCCCGCAGCGCGAGGCGATCCGCCAGCGCCTGACCCAGCTCTGGAACTACGAGCGCTACAGCGTGCCGGGCAAGGAAGGCGGCCGCTACTTCTACACGCGCAACGATGGCTTGCAAAACCAGGCCGTGCTGTACACCCTGAAGAACCTGAACGACCAGCCGCGCATGCTGCTCGACCCGAACACGCTGGCGCTTGATGGCACCGTCGCCCTGGCCGGCGCCGAGGTCAGCCCCGACGGCAAGCTGCTGGCCTACAGCATCGCCGCGTCCGGCTCCGACTGGAACGAGATCAAGGTGCGCGACATCGACACCGGCAAGGACCTGCCTGACCACATCAAGTGGGTCAAGTTCTCGAGCACCGCCTGGACCAAGGATGGCAAGGGCTTCTTCTACAGCCGCTACGACGAGCCGAAAGAAGCGACCAAGCTGGCCGACGTCAACTACTTCCAGAAGCTGTACTTCCACCGCATCGGCACGCCGCAAAGCGCCGACACCCTGGTGTACGACCGCGCCGACCAGAAGGAATGGGGGTTCGGCGGCCAGACCACCGACGATGGCCGTTACCTGATCATCACCACCACCAAGGGCACCGCGCCGAAGAACCGCGTTTCGTACAAGGACCTGTCCAAGCCCGATGCCAAGGTGGTCGACCTGATCGACAACTTCGACGCCGGCTACGACTTCATCGACAACGTCGGCACCGTGTTCTACTTCAGCACCGACCGCAACGCGCCCAAGAAGCGCATCGTCGCGATCGACATCAGCAAGCCGTCGGAGAATCACTGGAAAGAGATCGCCGCCGAAACCGCCGACACCCTGGCCGGCGCCGACATCATCAACAACCAGCTCGTGCTCGAGTACCTGAAAGACGCCAAGAGCGTGGTGCGCGTGGTGTCGCTCGAAGGCAAGCCGGTGCGCGAGATCGCGCTGCCGGGCATCGGCACCGTCGGTGGCCTCACGGGCAAGCGCCAGGACGCCGAGACCTTCTATTCGTTCACCGGCTTCACCAATCCGACCACGATCTACCGCCTGAACCTCAAGACCGGCGAGAGCACCGTGTTCCGCCAGCCGAAGGTCGCCTTCAACCCGGCCGACTACGAGACCCGCCAGCAGTTCTACACGAGCCGCGACGGCACCAAGGTGCCGATGTTCATCGTGTCCAAAAAGGGCCTCAAGCTGGACGGCTCGAACCCGACCTATCTGTACGGCTATGGCGGCTTCAATATCGCGCTGACCCCGAGCTTCTCGCCGGCCAACCTGGCCTGGATGGAGATGGGCGGCGTCTATGTAGTGGCCAACCTGCGCGGCGGCGGAGAATACGGCGAAGCCTGGCACCAGGCCGGCACCAAGCTGCAAAAGCAGAACGTGTTCGACGACTTCATCGGCGCGGCCGAGTGGCTGGTGCAGAACAAGGTCACCTCGCCGAAGAAACTGGCGATCGGCGGCGGCAGCAACGGCGGCCTGCTGGTCGGCGCGGCCACCACCCAGCGTCCGGACCTGTTCGCGGCGGCGATTCCGAGCGTGGGCGTGATGGACATGCTGCGCTTCCACAAGTTCACCATCGGCTGGGCATGGACTTCGGACTACGGCTCGTCGGAAAATCCTGACGAGTTCAAGGCCCTGGTCAAGTATTCGCCGCTGCACAACCTGAAGGCGGGCACCTGCTATCCGGCGACCATGGTCACCACCGCCGACCACGACGACCGCGTGGTGCCGGCGCACAGCTTCAAGTACGCGGCCGCGGCCCAGGCTGCCCAGGCCGGCTCGGCGCCGATCCTGATCCGCATCGACACCAAGGCGGGCCATGGCGCCGGCAAGCCGACCGGCAAGCAGATCGAGGAAGTCGCCGATCGCTGGGGCTTCCTGTCGCGTGAGCTGCACATGCAGGATGCTGCCAAGACGGTTGGCGGCTCGCACTAGGTAGTAACGATCACCCGGCGCTGCGCCGGGTGAACGAGACAACGGCCGCCAGGGCAACCCGGCGGCCGCTGATTTTCATGCCTGATTTTCGTGCCTGATTTGCAGGCCTACCGGTGGACCACCACCAATACGGCCTTCGCCTCGGTCTTGCCCGTATTGCGGATCACATGGTTCTGATCGGCCGGATACCTGGCCGTCGCGCCATGCCGCACCTTGCGCTTTTCGTTCCCCACCTCCAGCTCGACGGTGCCGGTGATCACGGTCAGGTGCTCGCCAGTGCCCGGATCGTGCGCCTGCGAGGCCAGCTCTCCGCCAGGCGCCAGGGTCAGCTCATACCATTCATACTTGCCCGCCAGGTCCATCGGCCCCAGGATGCGCAGCGAATAGCCGGCGTGGGCGCCGGGCAGGGTGGGGATCTCGTGGGCGTCGACCACCCGGATCAGGTCGCTCGTCCTCACCTCGGACGACAGCAGTTCGCCGATCTGAACGCCCAGCGCATTGGCCAGGCGCCAGGTGATGGCGATGGTCGGATTCGCCTTCTCGCGCTCGATCTGCGACAGCATCGACTTCGACACGCCGGCGATACGCGACAGGTCCTCGAGCGTCAGGCCACGCGCCAGCCGCAGGCGTTGTAGTGTGGCGCCAACTTCTGGCGGGGCATTGTTTGTTAGAGTGGTACTCATTTTCCGTTGGCTGCCTGTCTGGGTATTGCCTAATGCAAATTGCTAATAAGTATATGGGAAGCCGCTTGCCAAGTTCATTGGCTGGGCGTAAGATTCAATATATCGAATTTTTGTTCGAGATAGCGAACTAGTTCTCTACATCGAACGAACCAACGGTACAACATCCGCCGACCGCCGGTCAAGCCGCCGGTCTTGCCACGAGTTCAGCCACATTAAACAGGGAACAGGGGAACACCATGAGCGATCAAGCTTTCTACAGCAGCCTGCAGCAAAAACTCGCGACCTTGAAGATTGATGGCCTGTTCAAGCCCGAGCGCGTGCTGGCCTCGCGCCAGGGCGCCGAGGTGGTGGCGCAGGATGGCCGTACCCTGATCAATATGTGCGCCAATAACTACCTGGGCCTGTCGGGCGACGTCGAGACCCAGAACGCCGCCGCCGCCGCCCTTGAGAAGTACGGTTATGGCCTGTCGTCGGTGCGCTTCATCTGCGGCACCCAGACCGTGCACAAGGAGCTGGAGCAGGCACTCTCGAACTTCCTGGGCACCGAAGACACGATCCTGTACGCGGCCGCCTTCGACGCCAATGGCGGCGTGTTCGAGCCGCTGTTCGACGAGAACGACGCCATCATCTCGGACGCCCTCAACCACGCTTCGATCATCGACGGCGTACGCCTGTGCAAGGCCGCGCGCTACCGCTATGCCAACAACGACATGGCCGACCTCGAGAAGCAGCTGATCGCCGCCCTTGACGCCGGCAAGCGCCACAAGATCATCGTCACCGACGGCGTGTTCTCGATGGACGGCACCATCGCCCAGCTGGACAAGATCGTCGCGCTGGCGGAAAAGTACGGCGCCCTGACCATGATCGACGAATCGCACGCCTCCGGCTTCATGGGCGCGACCGGCCGCGGCACCCACGAGCATTGCGGCGTGATCGGCAAGATCGACATCATCACCGGCACCCTGGGCAAGGCCCTGGGCGGCGCGATGGGCGGTTTCACGTCGGGGAAAAAAGAAGTCATCGAAACCCTGCGCCAGAAGTCGCGTCCCTACCTGTTCTCGAACACGCTGGCGCCGATGATCGCCGGCGCCTCGCTGGCGGTGCTGGAGCGCATCTCCAAGTCGACCGAGCTGCGCGACCGCCTGCACGAGAACACCGCCTACTTCCGCCAGGAGATCGAGCGCATCGGCTTCACCATCAAGCCGGGCACCCACCCGGTGGTGCCGGTGATGCTGTTCGAGGCGCCGGTCGCGCAGAAATTCGCGGCGCGCATGTTCGAGCTGGGCGTGCTGCTGTCGGGCTTCTTCTATCCGGTGGTGCCGATGGGGCAGGCGCGCGTGCGCGTGCAGCTGTCCGCGGCCCATACCCGCGAGCAGCTCGACACCGTGCTGAAGGCCTTCGAGCAAGCCGGCAAAGAGCTGGGCATCATCAAGAACTAAGCAAGACCAATATACATAGAAGCAAGGAAGACAGCATGGAACGCATCCTCATCATCGGCGCCAACGGCCAGATCGGCAGTGAACTGGTCAGCGCGCTGGCCGACAAGCACGGCGCGCAGAACGTGATCGCCTCGGACATCGGCGACAAGAACCTGTACGGCGCCGCGCGCTATACCGTGCTCAATGTGCTGGACAAGGACAGCCTGGCGCGCCTGGTCGCGGATGAGGGCATCACCCAGGTCTACCAGCTGGCCGCCATGCTGTCGGCCACCGGCGAAAAGGCCCCGCTGAAGGCCTGGTCGCTGAACATGGACGGCCTGCTGAACATCCTCGAGATCGCGCGCGAACGGGGCGAAGCGGGCAAGCCGCTGAAGGTGTTCTGGCCATCCTCAATTGCCGCCTTCGGTCCGACCACCCCGAGCGAGAACACGCCGCAGTTCACGATCATGGATCCGACCACGATCTACGGCATCAGCAAGCTGGCCGGCGAGCGCCTGTGCGAGTACTATCACAGCAAGTATGGCGTCGATGTGCGCAGCATCCGCTACCCCGGCATCATCAGCTACAAATCGCCTCCGGGCGGCGGCACCACGGATTATGCGATCGCGATCTTCCACGCGGCCCTGCGCGGCGAAACCTATGAGTGCTTCCTGGGGCCGGAAACGACCCTGCCGATGATCTACATGCCGGACGCGATCCGCGCCACCATCGAGCTGATGGAAGCCCCAGCCGAGCAGGTCGCGATCCGTTCGTCGTACAACGTGGCGGGCGTGTCGTTCAACCCGCGCGAACTGGCCGCCGCGATCTCGAAGGCGCTGCCGGCTTTCCGCATCGACTACAAGCCGGACAGCCGCCAGCAGATCGCCGACTCCTGGCCGAAGAGCCTCGACGACAGCCGCGCCACCGCCGACTGGGGCTGGAAATCGCGCATTGGCGTCGACGAGATGGTCGATTCGATGCTGAAGAATATCGACGTGGGCCTGGGCGTGGCGGCGTAAGCCCCGCCTTGCCAGGACACGCATCCAACGGCCTGCCGCCTCGACGCGCCAGGCCGCAATCATTATAAGAACCGAAAAGTGAGACAAGCATGGACATGAGTGTTTTCGACCTGTTCAAGATCGGCATCGGCCCCTCGAGCTCCCACACCGTGGGCCCGATGGTGGCGGCGCGCCGCTTCCTGCTCGAGAGCGGGATGCTGGAACAGGCGGTCGGCGTCGAAGCCCACCTGTATGGCTCGCTGGCGCTGACCGGCGTCGGCCACGCGACCGACAAGGCCGTGATCCTCGGCCTGATGGGCGAGACCCCGCAGGACGTCGACCCGAGCGCGGTCGAGGACAAGCTGGCGGAAGCGGAATTCGACGGCGTGCTGCACCTGCTGGGCATCAAGCCGGTGCCGTTCAGTGCCAAGACCAACCTGGTCTGGCACAAGGCCTCGACCCTGCCGGAGCACCCGAACGGCATGCGCTTCGTGCTCCATCTGCAGGACGGCAGCATCATCGAGCGCATTTATTATTCGGTCGGCGGCGGCTTCATCACCGCGGCCGGCGAGAGCCAGGCGCGCGCGCCTGAAACGGACGCGGCGCCGGTCCCATACCCGTTCGACACGATGGCCCAGCTGCTCGAGCATGGCCGCCGCCATGGCCTGAGCATTCCGCACATGCTGCGCGCCAACGAGCGCACGCGCATGAGCGACGAAGAACTGGATGCGGGCCTGGACAATATCTGGCGCGTGATGCGCGAGTGCATCTGCCACGGCCTGGTAACCGAGGGCCGCCTGCCGGGCGGCCTGGACGTGCGCCGCCGCGCGGCCGGCCTGTGGAAGCAGGCACAGCAAGCGCAACAGCAACCACTGAACGCCTTGCCGCATGACGCGGTGCAGCAGGTGAGCCTGTACGCCATGGCGGTCAACGAAGAAAACGCGGCCGGCGGCCGGGTCGTCACCGCGCCGACCAACGGCGCCGCCGGCATCATTCCCGCAGTGCTGCGCTATTACGCCGAGGACTGCCGGCCGATCGATCCAGTGCGGGGCGTGCGCGATTTCCTGCTGGCGTCGAGCGCGATCGGCATGCTGTGCAAGAAGAACGCCTCGATCTCGGGCGCCGAAGTCGGCTGCCAGGGCGAGGTGGGCGTGGCTTGCGCGATGGCGGCGGCCGGCCTGGTGGCCGCGCTGGGCGGCAGCAACGAACAGATCGAAAACGCGGCCGAGATCGGCATCGAGCACCACCTGGGCATGACCTGCGACCCGATCGGCGGCCTGGTGCAGATTCCATGCATCGAGCGCAACGGCATGGGCGCGATCAAGGCGATCACCGCCGCCTCGCTGGCGATGAAGGGCGACGGCACCCATTTCGTGAGCCTGGACAGCGCGATCGAGACGATGCGCCAGACTGGCGCCGACATGCAGGTCAAGTACAAGGAGACCTCGCTGGGCGGGTTGGCGATTCATGTGGTGACGGTCAATCACGCGGCCTGCTGATACGGCCGTTCGTACAAACTTGGCCCCCCGCCTGCGCGGGGGCGGGGTAGTGGCGTATGCGCCACAACCCCGTTTTTTGCAGCACAGCATACATTTCCGCCCGCTCCCACTATAATAAAGTTTCAATGTGAGCCAACCGGATCTTCAAACTGTATGCATTATGTGTCCACCCGCGCGACGAGCGCGTCCGCAGCACGCAATCCCCAGCAATTCTCCGACATCCTGTTAGGTGGTCTGGCCCCGGACGGCGGCCTCTACCTGCCGGCCGAATACCCGCAGGTGACTGGCGCCGAGCTCGATGCCTGGCGCAAGCTCTCGTACGCCGAACTGGCCTATGAAATCCTGCGCAAGTTTGCCACCGACATCCCGGACGCCGACCTGAAGACGCTGACCGCGCGCACCTACACGCCGGAGGTCTACCGCAACGCCCGCGCCGACGAATCGAGCGCGGACATCACCCCGCTGCGCGTGCTGGAAGACGGCGTGCAGGGCAAGCTGGTGCTGCAGGCGCTGTCGAACGGCCCGACCCTGGCCTTCAAGGACATGGCGATGCAGTTGCTGGGCAATCTGTTCGAGTACGCGCTGGCCAGGAACGACGATGAATTGAACATCTTCGGCGCCACCTCGGGCGACACCGGCAGCGCCGCCGAGTACGCGATGCGCGGCAAGCGCGGCGTGCGCGTGTTCATGCTGTCGCCGCACAAGAAGATGAGCGCCTTCCAGACCGCCCAGATGTTCAGCCTGCAGGACCCGAACATCTTCAATATCGCGGTGGAAGGCGTGTTCGACGATTGCCAGGACCTGGTCAAGGCGGTCTCGAACGACCTCGAATTCAAGGCGCGCCAGAAGATCGGCACCGTCAATTCGATCAACTGGGCGCGCGTGGTGGCCCAGGTCGTGTACTACTTCCGCGGCTACCTGGCGGCCACCACCAGCAACGATCAGAAAGTGTCGTTCACGGTCCCGTCGGGGAACTTCGGCAATATCTGCGCCGGCCACATCGCCCGCATGATGGGCCTGCCGATCGACAAGCTGGTGGCCGCCACCAACGAGAACGACGTGCTGGACGAATTCTTCCGCACCGGCGTTTACCGCGTGCGTAAACCTGCCGAGACCTTCCACACCAGCAGCCCGTCGATGGACATCTCCAAGGCCTCGAACTTCGAGCGCTTCGTGTACGAACTGGTGGGCCGCGACGCCGAGCGCACGCATGCGCTGTTCCGCAAGGTCGACACCCATGGCGGCTTCGACCTGTCCGGCGCACCGGGCAGCGATGGCGACGAATTCAAGGATGTGGCGAAGTTCGGCTTCCTGTCGGGCCGCTCGACCCATCTTGATCGCCTGGCCACGATCCGCGACGTCGCCGACGACTTCGGCATCACGATCGACACCCATACCGCCGACGGCATCAAGGTCGCGCGCGAACACATGCAGCCGGGCGTGCCGATGATCGTGCTCGAGACCGCGCTGGCGGCCAAGTTCAACGAAACCATCCTCGAAGCGCTGGGCCAGGACGCCGAGCGTCCGGCCGGCTTCGAGGACATCGAGTCGCTGCCGCAGCGTTTCGTGGTCATGCCGGCCGACGTCGTCCGCATGAAGGCCTACATCGCCGAGCACACGGGGCTGTGATGAACGCACCGGTACAGAAAGCCCCCATGCTGTCGGTGCGCGAAGCGCTCGACTTCCTGCTGGAAGCCGCGCGGCCGGTGGAGCAGGTCGAGACCGTCGCGACCCTCGAGGCCAACGGCCGCGTGCTGGCCGCGGACCAGCTGGCGACGATCGACGTGCCGTCGGCCGACAATACGCAGATGGACGGCTATGCCGTGCGCGCGGCGGATTGCGCGGGCGGCAGCGCCACCCTCAAGGTCAGCCAGCGCATCCCGGCCGGCAGCGTCGGCCATGAACTGGAGCCCGGCACCGCGGCGCGCATCTTCACCGGCGCCCTGATCCCGCCGGGCGCCGATGCGGTCGTGATGCAGGAGCAGACCGAGGCGGTCGGCGACAGCGTCACCATCCACCATGCGCCGCGCGCCGGCGAGTGGATCCGCCGCAAGGGCGAGGACATCAGCGCCGGCGCCGTGATCCTGCCGGCCGGCAGCCGCCTGCGCAGCCAGGAACTGGGGCTGGCGGCATCCGTCGGCCTGGCCAGCTTGCCGGTGCGGCGGCGCCTGCGCGTGGCGGTGTTCTTCACCGGCGACGAGCTGACCATGCCGGGCGACGTGCCACCCGAGGGATTGAAACCGGGCGCCATCTACAACTCGAACCGCTTCACCCTGCGCGGCCTGCTGGAGAACTTCGGCTGCGAGATCAGCGACTTCGGCATCGTCCCCGATTCGCTCGAGGCGACCCGCGCCACCTTGCGGGAGGCGGCGCGCGAGAACGACCTGATCATCACCTCGGGCGGCGTCTCGGTCGGCGAGGAAGACCACATCAAGCCTGCCGTGGAAGCGGAAGGACGCCTGTCGATGTGGCAGATCGCGGTCAAGCCGGGTAAACCGTTGGCCTTCGGTGAAGTGCGCCGTGACGATGGCGCTGCGTTTTTTCTGGGCCTGCCCGGCAATCCGGTGTCGAGCTTCGTCACCTTCCTGCTGTTCGTGCGGCCTTTCCTGCTGCGCCTGCAGGGCGTGACGGGCCAGGTCGAGCCAAAGGGATATACGGTGCGCGCCGACTTCGACCTGCCCAAGGGCGACCGCCGCAACGAATTCCTGCGCGCGCGCCTGAACGCGGCCGGGGGACTGGACCTGTTCCCGAACCAGAGTTCGGGCGTGCTCACCTCGACGGTGTGGGGCGACGGCCTGGTCGACAACCCGGCGGGCAACCGCATCGCCGCGGGCGACCTGGTGCGCTTCATTCCGTTCGCCGAATTACAGTATTAGGAAAGACATGAAGATCAGTTTGAAATACTTCGCCGCGCTGCGCGAAGCCGTGGGCGCCGCGCAGGAGCAACTGGACCTGCCGCCGGATGTCGCGACGGTGGGCGGCGTGCGCGAACTGCTGCGCGCACGCGGCGGCGTGTGGGCCGAGGCCCTGGCGCCGGAACGTGCGGTGCGCATGGCGTGCAACCAGGTCATGTGCGGCGCCGATACGCCAATCGGCGAAGGCGCCGAAGTGGCATTCTTCCCGCCGGTGACCGGCGGTTGACAGCGGCCGGCCGCCGCGGCCGGCTGTTCCATCACAAGGCCGCGATCGACTGCTCCGCCAACGCCATCAATTTCGCGCAATTGCTGTTACGCGCCGCGAAATCCTTCCACGCCGTATTGCGCGCCACCGCCTGCCAGCCGCGCAGGGCTTCCGGAGTGAGGTCGACCACGCGCGCGCCGGCGCCGCGGTAGACCGACACTACCTCGGCATCGTCGACGCGCGCCATCTTCATCGCGAATTGCTCCAGGTCGGCGCCGACCTTGAGGATGGCTTCCTGCTGCGGCTTGGGCAAGCGCTCGAACACGGTGCGCGACATCAGGAGCGGCTCGAACATGAACCAGTACGAGCCGCCGCGCGCCGTGGTCAGCGAGCGGGCTGTCTCTTGCAGGCGGAAGGAAATGAGGGACGTCGACGAGGTCAGGGCCGCATCCAGTGCGCCGCTGCGCATGGCGGCGTGGATCTCGTTGGACGGCAGGCTGACGACGGTCGCGCCGGCGTCCTGCAGCAGCATGTCCATCTCGCGCGAGCCGCCACGCACCTTCAGGCCGCGCACGTCCCCGGGGTTGAGGATCGGAGCGCCGCGCGAGGCGACCCCGCCGGCTTGCCAGATCCAGCTGACGATCACCAGGCCCTGTTCGCCGAGGATGCGCGCCAGCTCGCGCCCGACCGGGGCGTTTTTCCAGCCATAGCCCTGATCGTAGGACGTGACCAGCGCCGGCATCAGCCCGATATTCGCTTCCGGCGCTTCGCTGCCCGCATACGACAGCGGCACCAGGGCCATGTCGAGCGAACCGCTGCGCAGCGCGCCGAACTGGGCGTTCGGCTGCATCAGGCTCGACCCCGGGTGGATCGAGAACTTCAGGCTGCCGCGCGTGCGCTTCTCGACCTCGGCCGCGAACATGCGGCACAGGCGGTCGCGAAAATCGCCCTGGGCGATGCTGCCGCCGGGGAACTGGTGCGAGATCCTGAGATTGCTGGCCTGGGCCCAGGCGGACTGCATCCATAGGGGACTGGTCGCGATCGCGCCCAGCATTGCCCTGCGGGTCGTAAACGACCGGTTGATTACCGACATATACATCCTCCAAGATGTTTTAACGGACTGCCGGGCGAATCGTGGCTGACCTCGTCGAGCGGGCGCCATCGTTCACGCTGGCGTGTACAAGAATATTCCTGCCACACCGCATGTCAAGCGGAATATTGCAGCTATGACAAAGGCATGCGGTTAACGTAGACCGGCGCCAACGCGGCAGTATCGCGCACGCTGGTGGAACCGGCCTTGATCCATCCTGGAGAATAGCCGCGTCAGCGGGCCTTGTCGGTAATGGCCTGGCTGGCCGAGCGCCAGCGCGCGGCGACGAAGATGGCGGCCGCGGCCAGCGACCACAGCAGGGTCGGGCCCCAGGTGCGGGCCAGGCTGTCGCCGCGCATCAGGTCGATTGCGCACAGCAGCAGGAACATGGTGCCGGCGGCCAGCAGGTACTGGCCGATCCAGTGGAGGTATGACTGTGACCCAGGACGCATGGAATGACTCCTTTCAACGGCGGTCGAAATAACGGCGCAGGATGCCGGCCAGCGCCAGCGGCTGGTCGATCATCAGGAAGTGGCGCGACGGCGCGATCGGCACCACCTCGACCGAGGGAATCCCTTCGACCAGCATCCGGTAATGCTCGACCTTGTCGTTCACCGTCAGCGCATCCTGAGCCGCATCGTACTGGTAAAACGGCGCCACGACCAGCACCGGGGCGCTGATCTTCGACAGGCCCGGGCGCAGGTCGAGCGCCAGCAGGTCGGCCACGTAGGCGCCGACCGCCTCGCGGTCGCTGCGCAGCAGCAGCGGCGTGATGTCGTCGGCCTTGCCGATGTCGAGCACGCCCTGGCCGCGCATGTACTGGCGCTGCTCGGCGGCGTAGGCATCCGGCCGGCTGGCCGCCATGCGGTTGCGCACGTTGATCGCGGCCTGCGGGCGCTGCTGCGGCGGCATGTTCTCGGTGCCGGGGAAGACCGGCAGGCCGTCCAGCGCCACCACGCCGCCGATGCCGTTGCCGAGGTCCTGCGCCACGGCGTAGGCCAGCGTGCCGCCCAGGCTGTGGCCGACGATGACCGGCTTGTCCAGCTTGCGCTCGGCGATCAGGCCGCGCAGGGCGGCGCGCGCGCCTTCGAACGGCGCCCAGTCGGACGTTGCGCGTGGCGCCGGGCGGCCATCGAAGCCGGGCAGGGTGACCACGTACAGGGTGAACTCGTCCTTGAACTGGCGGATCGTTTCCTGCCATACCCAGGGACCGCTGGCCAGGCCAGGGACCAGGATCACCGGCCGGCCGCGGCTGCCGTGGCGCTCGACCAGCAGGCCGCCGGATTCGAAGCGCTCGGCCGGTTCGATGGTGGCGGCGAAACGGTTGACGATTGGCGCCGCTGGAGGCGCGGCCTGCGCCTGGGCCTGGGCGATGGAAGCGGCGCTGGCAGCCAGTGCGGCGAGTGCGAACAACAGGGAAGCTTTCTTCATGCGGTCTCCTGATCGGGTGAAAAGATGGCTTCGACCGGCAGGCCGAACAACCGTGATATGGCGAAGGCGAGCGGCAGGCTGGGGTCGTAGCGCCCGGTCTCGATCGCGTTGATGCTCTGGCGCGAGACGTCGAGGCGTTCGGCCAGGTCGGCCTGGCTCCAGCCGTGTTCGGCGCGCAGCGCGCGAATGCGGTTCTTCATCGCCGGCGCAGCGCCCGCACCGTGCAGACCAGGACGGTGGCCGCGCACAACACCACCCAGACCGCGAACATCGACAGGCGCGGATAGCCGGCGGTCTCGAGGAAGCCATAGCTGAAGGTGAGCCCGGCGGTGAGCGCGGCGGCCAGCGCGAACGATTCGAGCAGGTAGCGGCGCAGGTATTCGTCGACCCGGTCCAGGTGGCGCGCGATGGCCCACAGCATCAGACAGAATCCCAGCATCGGCGACAGCAGGACCACGGTGCGCGGCACGCCTTCTGCCATCGGCCGGCCGTAGAGGATCGACGCCACCAGCAGGATCACATACACCGCGAAGGAGATGCCCAGCTCCCTCAGATAAGCCTTGCCGACCCGTCGTTCATGCGTGTTTGCTGTCATCGTCTCGCCCTCGAGTAGTAAAGGATACTTTACATCGTAGGCTTGCCGGGACGCTATGTCAAGCAACCTTTACATCGTCTTTGGCTGCCCGAACTCGACTACAATGCGGGTCCATCTTTTCCGTCCCCCGCACCGTCATGACCCAGTCTTCCATTTCCTCCAAGCGTGTCGCCGTGATCGGCGGCGGCCCCGCCGGGCTGATGGCGGCCGAGGTGCTGGCGCAAGGCGGCGCGCAGGTCGACGTCTACGATGCGATGGCCAGCGTGGGCCGCAAGTTCCTGCTGGCGGGGAAGGGCGGCATGAATATCACGCATTCCGAACCCTATCCCGATTTCGTGCGGCGCTATGGCGCGCGCCAGGACGAGGTGGCGCGCTGGCTGGAAGGATTCGACGCCGGTGCGGTGCGCGCCTGGATCCACGAGCTCGGCATCGAGACCTTCGTCGGCACCTCGGGCCGGGTCTTCCCGCGCGAGATGAAGGCGGCGCCGCTGCTGCGCGCCTGGCTGCACCGCCTGCGCGAGTCCGGCGTGCGCTTTCACATGCGCCATCGCTGGCTGGGCTGGCAGGATGGCCGGCTGCGCCTTGCCACGCCGGAAGGGGAGTTGCTGGTCGAGGCCGAGGCCACGATCCTGGCGCTGGGCGGCGCCAGCTGGGCGCGGCTCGGCTCGGACGGCGCCTGGCAGCCGCTGCTGGCCGAGCGCGGGGTCGCGCTGTCCCCGCTGGCGCCCGCCAACTGCGGTTTCGATGTCGGCTGGAGCGAGCATTTCAGCAGCCGCTACGCCGGCGCGCCGCTGCTTACGGTGGCCGCCGGTTGCGAGGACCAGGATGGCGCCATCGCCTGGCGCAAGGGCCAGTTCGTCATCACCGGGGGCGGCGTCGAGGGCAGCCTGGTGTACGCGCTGTCGGCGCCGCTGCGCGACCAGATCGCGCGTATTGGCGGCGCCACCCTCTGGCTCGACCTGGCGCCCGACCACGATGCCGGGCGCGTGTTCGACGAAGTGACGCGCCCGCGCGGGTCGCGCTCGATGTCCAGCCACCTGCAAAGCCGGCTCGGCATCAAGGGCGTCAAGGCCGGGCTGCTGCACGAATGCCTGTCGCGCGAAGAATACGCCGACCCCGTTCGCCTGGCCGCCGGCATCAAGCGCCTGCCGGTCAAGCTGCTGCGCGCGCGCCCGATCGACGAGGCGATCAGCAGCGCGGGCGGCGTGCGCTTCGATGCGCTGGCGGATGACACCGCAATGCTGGCCGCGCTGCCGGGCACTTTCGTGGCGGGCGAGATGGTCGACTGGGAGGCGCCGACCGGCGGTTATCTGCTCACCGCCTGCTTCGCCAGCGGCCGCGCCGCAGGGCGCGATGCGCTGGCCTGGCTGGAGCGCGCCGGCGCCTGAGCCGGTAATTGAACGCCAACGGTGCGCATGCCGTTCGTGGATTGGCGTAGGCTGGATCGTTCTTCTCGCAGCCTTGCCCAGGAGTGGACCATGTCCAGCACGCCTACCGAGCCGAGCGAACAGGAGCCCGTGCGCATTCCTGTCGTCGAGGAGCAGCTCGCGGTCGGCACCCGCATGGTCGACACCGGCCGCGGCGTACGCATCCACAAGACCGTCACCGAACATCCCGTCGCCATCGACGAACGCCTGCTGCGCGAGGAGCTGCGCGTCGAACATGTCCCGGTGGACCGCATCGTCGGCGCCGACGAGGCGCCCGGTCACCGCCACGAAGGCGACACCCTGGTCATTCCCGTGCTCGAGGAAGTGCTGGTGGTGGAGCGCAAGGTCCGCATCAAGGAAGAACTGCACATCACCCGGGTCCGGCACGAGGAGCGTCACCTTGATACCGTTTCGCTCAAGGCGGAACGGGTCGAGGTAGAACGTTTCGACGAGGCCGGCGATTCGGGCGCCTGAAGTCATCACCCAAGGAGGCTCATCATGCATCATACGCTAGTCGCGGTTTTCGACAACCGTACCGACGCGCAAAGCGCGTACGACCAGCTGCTGTCTTCCGGTTTCAGCCGCGAGAGCGTGCGGCTGTCCGAGGCCAATGCTGGCGGCGCCACCACCGCCGAAGGCATCGGCAGCAGCGTCAAGCACTTCTTCCAGGACCTGTTCGGCGACGAGGACAAGCACCACGCGAGCCGCTACGAAGGCGCGCTCGCGCGGGGCCAGCACGTGGTGACGCTCAGCGCCGAGACGTTGCCCGACGTCGAGCGCGCCGCCGACGTCGTCGAGGCCTTCGGGCCGGTCGACATCGACGAGCATTCGGATGGCGTCGGCACCGCCGGGGCATTGCTGACGGGCGCCGGGCCACGGCAAGGGGCGACGCCGGGTGCGGCGGCATCGAGCCAGTCGGCATCCGGCCAGTTGCAGGGCGCATCGGGCAGCGCCTCGCTGCAGCGCGACGTATCGACCAGCGCGGCCAGCGCGACCATCCCGGTGGTCGAAGAGCAGCTGCGGGTCGGCAAGCGCGAAGTCCAGCGCGGCGGCATGCGCATCTTCTCGCGCATCGTCGAGGTCCCGGTGCACGAAACCATCGGCCTGCGCGAGGAACACGTCGACGTCCAGCGGCGCAAGGTGGACCAGCCGATCAGCCCGAGCGACGCGGCGGCTTTCAAGGAGCAGACCATCGAGATGCGCGAGAGCGCCGAGGAAGCCGTGGTCGAGAAATCCGCCCGCATCACCGAGGAAGTCTCGATCGGCAAGCAGGTCAGCGAACGCCAGCAGCAGATCGACGACACGGTGCGCCACACCGAGGTCGACGTCGAGCGGCTTGGCGCGGGCATGTCCGACGACGAGCGCTACTATCGCGAGCATTTCAAGCTCACCTATGGCGCCAGCGGCGGGGCGTACGACGACTATGCGCCGGCCTATCTCTACGGTTCGCAGGTGGCGGGCAGCGGCAGGTACACGGGCCGTCAATGGGACGAGATCGAGCCCGAGCTGCGTACCGACTGGGAAGCGCGCCCGGGCGGCGCCTCGACCTGGGAAAAGATAAAGTCGGCCGTACGACACGGGTGGGACCGCATGACGGGCAAATACGACGCATGAGCCGTGACATTCGGTGAATAACATGGGGCGGGCGGCGCGGTAACATGGGTATTTTGTCGCCTGGCCGCCCATGACATCCATCCGTGTATTGCTATTGCCTGCGCTGCTGGCGTTCTTCACCACCGCGGCGTCGGCCGCCATGCAATGCGGCGAGCCATGCCACACCCTGGTGCGCGACGCCCACGTGCTCGAGGGGCAGGGCAAGTACCAGGAAGCGCTCGACAAGTACAAGGCCGCGCAGCAGGCCGACCCCAACGCCTCGCTGCCGGTGTCGCTGCAGGCCGGCCTGATGCTCAAACTGTCCAGCGTGGCCCCGAAGGACAAGGCGGCGCAGGTGCGCCAGGCGGCGCGCGCCCTGGCCGAGCGCGCGACCACGCTCGCCGCCGACGATCCGATCGCGCACGAGGTCTTGCGCATGCTGGACGACGACGGCGCGTCGCCCCTGCATACGCCGAATCCGCGCGCTGCGAAGCTGCTGGCCGAAGGCTCGGCCCTGTTCGCGCAGCGCAAGCCGAAGGAAGCCCTGCTCAAGTACGAAGCGGCGATGGAGGCCGACCCCAAGGCGTCGAGCGCCTGGGTGGGCGCGGCGGATTGCCACTTCATGCAGGGCGACTGGCCGCGCGCCGAGGCGCTGTTCCGGCGCGCCACCGAGATCGAACCGCAAAATGCGCAGGCGTGGCGCTTCCTGTCCGACGCCTTGCTGGCGCAGGGCCAACGCACCCAGGCCGAATCAGCCCTGTATGCGTCGATCGCGGCCGATCCGTCGCAACGTCCGAGCTGGGGCAAGCTGGCCAGGCTGCGCGCCGCCGCCGGCCTGCCATTGAAGTCGCTGGCGTTCAGGCGTGGCGTGCGCGTGGCGCAGGAGGCGGACGGCAAGTTCACGATCCATATCGACGAGTCGGCCGCCGGCCAGGCCGATACCCCGAACTACGCGATGCGGCTGCTGCTCGGCATGAGCGAATCCAACCAGCGCCAGTCGGAGAGCGCCGCCGACAAATCGCCGTACGAGATCGAACTGGGCGCGTGGCGCACCGCCCTGAAGGTGATGGACGAGACCAGGGCGCTCGGCGACCAGCGCGTGACCGACCCCGCCTTGCTGCAGATGCAGGCGCTGGCGAAGGATGGGCAGCTGGAGCCGGCGATCCTGCTGCTCCTGTTCCGCCAGTCGTATCGGCCGGCGCTGAACGCTTGGCTGGCCGCCAATCCAGGCGGCGTCAAAGGGTTCATCGACCGCTACGGCCTGCAGCCTTGATCGATTGGCAGGAAGCGAACGGCCGCGCATGTCGCCTTTAGGTATAGTGCGGCCATGCCTTCACCTGACAAACATCCCACTACGCCCGACGGAAGGTACTTCGTCGTCTCGGGCCGCTTGTGGCGAGCCAGCAATCCCGGCCTTGCGCCGGACGAGCGCCAGCAGCTGGTCGACCAGCTCATGAAGGCTCGGCGGGACGTCGGCGCCGCCCTGAAGGCGCGCGACGGCAATGCCGAGCGGGCCGCGCGCCAGGCGGTCGACGCAGCCAAGCGCGCCCTGGGAGAGCGTGGGCCGGTATGGTGGACCGATGGCGCGCCGGATCTCAATCGGCGGATGGTGGCGAATACGCCTTACGCAGCGTGGTTCGCGTCGCTCCAGGCCTGAAGGCGAAGATCAGTCGCTGACCTTGCCGCGCAAGGCCTTGGTCTGGCTGCTGCGCGCCTTGGCGTCCAGGCGCCGCAATTGCGACCCACGCGTCGGCCGGGTCGGGCGACGCGTCAGCGGCACGACCGCGGCCTTGTCGACCAGCTCCTGCAGGCGGCGCAGGCCGTCCTCCTTGTTCTGTTCCAGGCTGCGCGACTGCTGCGCCTTGAGCACCAGCACGCCTTCCTGCGTGATGCGCGCGTCGCTCGTGGCAAGCAGGCGATCCTTGACGTGTTGCGGCAGCGACGAGGCGCCGATGTCGAACCGCGCATGCACGGCGCACGAGACCTTGTTGACGTTCTGGCCTCCCGGACCCTGGGCCCGGATTGCGCTGAATTCGACTTCGAGAGGATTGATGACGGCCATGGCGTCATTGTAAACCGGCCGGCGGCCTGCAAACAAAGTGAAGATATTAGAGAATAGAGGGTTCCGTCTCAACTTCTTCGTCACTCATGACCAATTCTGCATCCTTGTCCGGCGCACGACGCGCCGACATCAACCTGCGGCCCTTCGGCGTCGCATTCCTGCTCATCGTGCTTGGCGCCTGGTACCTGACGCAGGTCGTCGGTCCGCGCCAGGCCGCGCTCTACATCGTCGGCGCGCTGCTCGGCGTCGCCTTGTACCACGCGGCCTTCGGCTTCACCTCGGCCTGGCGCGTGTTCATCGCCGACGGCCGCGGCGCCGGCCTGCGCGCGCAAATGCTGATGCTGGCCGTCGGCGTCGTGCTGTTCTTCCCGGCGCTCGCCGGCGGCACATTGTTCGGCAACCCGGTCACCGGGCTGGTGCAGCCGGCCGGCACGTCCGTCATCGTCGGCGCCTTCATCTTCGGCATCGGCATGCAGCTGGGCGGCGGTTGCGCCTCGGGCACGCTGTACACGGTCGGAGGCGGCAGCACGCGCATGATCGTCACGCTGTTGTTCTTCATCGTCGGCTCGCTGATCGGCACCGCCCACATGCCGTTCTGGACCGCGATGCCGCAACTGCCGCCGCTGTCGGCGGTGAAGGAACTGGGCCTGGCCCCGGCGCTGGCGCTGAACCTGCTCGTGTTCGCCCTGATCGCGGCCGTCACGGTCGTGGTCGAGAAGCGCCGTCACGGCCGGCTGGTCGCGGCGCAGTCGCAACCGACCGGCGGCGCGCGCTGGCTGCGCGGTCCGTGGCCGCTGGTGGCCGGCGCGCTGGCGCTGGTGGTGCTCAACTTCGCCACCCTGGCCCTGTCGGGCCGGCCGTGGGGCGTGACCTCGGCGTTCGCGCTGTGGGGCGCCAAAGCTGCATCGGCGGCCGGCATCGACGTCGCCAGCTGGACCTACTGGTCGAGCGGCGCCAACGCCGCCGCGCTGGCCGCGCCGGTGTGGAAGGATGTGACTTCGGTGATGGACATCGGCATCGTGCTCGGCGCGATGCTGGCGGCGGCGCTGGCCGGCCGCTATGCGCCGGTGTGGAAGCTGCCACTGCGTTCGCTGGTCGCGGCGGTGGTCGGCGGCCTGCTGCTCGGCTACGGCGCGCGCCTGGCCTACGGCTGCAATATCGGCGCCTATTTCAGCGGGATCATCTCGGGCAGCCTGCATGGCTGGCTGTGGCTGGTGGTCGCGTTCATCGGGAACGTGGTCGGCACGCGCTTGCGGCCGTTGTTCGGGCTGGAAGTGGAGCGGGTGAAGCTGGGCGGTTGCTGATCGGTCTTGTCCGTCCCTCCCGCCGCCGCGCGCTAGTGTCCGGAATAATTTCGGGAACTTGAAACAAGCCACTTCATAGGGCAAACCACGTCGTTCCCGCGCAGGCGGGAACCCAAGTGTGAGCAGCCGCCAGCCCAAAAGCTCGCCTCCGGGGGAACGACGTTTTCATGCTGACTTCGGAAGGCGCTTCGGCTTAACTCCAGGGTAGTTCAGCCGGCTAATCGTGATAACTCACGCTCCCGCTCCCCGCCCGGCTGATACTGCGCTCCCCCGGATTCCCATACACCTCGACATCGCCGCTGCCGCTGAGCGACACCTTCACCTTGCTGCGCGCCTGCACCGCACTGTCGCCCGAGCCGCTCTGGCTCACCGTGACCTCCTCGGCGCGCAGGTGCTCGGCGTCGAGGTGCCCCGAGCCGGTGGTGCTGGCGTCGAGCTCGCGCGCGGTGCCGACCACGGTGATCCGGCCCGATCCCATCAGGCGTGTCTCGACCCGGTCCATGGCGGCGCCGCCATTCACGTCCAGGTCGCCGCTGCCGGTCAGGCCCACCTTGGCGGTGCGGAAGCGTCCGTTGAAGCGCACGCTGCCCGATCCATTCAACTGCACCTCGATCTCGTCGCCCGAGAAGCCGTTGATGCTGCTGTCGCCGCTGCCGTCGATCCGGACCGAACTCAGGGCCGGCAAGGTCAGGTCGACCACCAGCGGTTCGCGGTGGCGCAGCACCATGCCGCGGATGCCGATGCGCAGCACGTTGCCGTCGCCCGTCACCTCGACATTGCCCAGCATGCGCTGCTCGCCGCTCACTTGCAGCGCAGGCGTGGCGCCGTAGCGCAGGTTCAGGTCGATCGGGCCGTCGAGTTCGACGACCTCGACGCCGGAAGGCACGCTGCGGGTGTCCTGCGACACAGCGCGGCGCTCCGTGATGCTGGTGGTGCCGTTGGCGCGCAGCATGCTGTAGCTCAGCGCCACCAGCACGGCGGCCAGCAGCAGCAGGGCGAGTCCGATTTTCATCAAGGCGCGCATGGTGTCCTTATCCCTTCAGCAGCGACAGGTTCATGTTCACGTAGCGGCGGATGCCCAGCAGCGTGTATTTGGTGAGGACGATCGACAGCAGGAACAGCGCGATGCCGCCCAGGATCAGCGCGCAGCCGAAGGCCACTTGCGTGCTGCGCGAGCCGGGGTCCATCTCGGTCGTGATCTGGATCTTGCGCTCCGCCACCGCCTCGGCCCCGCGCATGAAGCGCGAGTTGCGGTCGTCGCGCTCGGTGCGCGTCTCGGGGTTGTCCTCTTCAAGAGCAGGCGCCGGTTCGTCGAACACATGGATGCCGTTGGCGCCGATTGTGACCCGGGTCTGCGACTCGACCGGCTCGCCATCGTCGCTGATCACCATGCGCGTCAGCGGGGCGCTCAGGATCAGTTCGTTCGAGCCGGCCAGTCCGCTGGCGGTCACGGCGATGCCCGAGACGTAGACGCCGAAGGCGGACAGGTAGAGCGACATCAAGAGCGACGCGAACACCGCGGCCGGGATCAGCATGAACAGATTAAAAATCAACAGGCCGATGCCCGAGACGACGGTGCGCGCGACATTGCCAGATGGTTTCTTGTCTTTATTGCCATCCTTGAGGTCGGCCAGGTGGGCGCTGGTGCGCAGGGTCACCGCGACCTGGCGCGGATCGCCCAGCTCGGCGGCCACCTCGTGTTCCGGCCGGCCGGCGGCGCTCCCGTCGACGAAACGCTGCTCGTACCAGGCCAGGGTTCTGGCCTGGGTTTCCGGTGGCAGGCCCATCAGGGCCCGCTTGAGCGCGTCGAGGTATTCCAGCTTGCCCATGTCGTTGCGGCGCTCCGTCAATGGTGGCCGAGGGCCGGGATCGAGCCGATCGCCAGGACGGTCGCATGCGCCGAGCCGCCGATCAGTTCTGGCTTGACCAGCACCAGGGTGCTCAGCGCCACGATGGCAAGGATGGCAACGGCGTGCAGGCCGAGACGGGGTTTCATAGTCATTTCCATAAGACGGTTTTTGATGCTGCTACCTTACGGAATCGCCTGATGCGGCGCCATGGGTGTGCGACAGGCTGCGCTTTTCGCGGGGCAGGGCGCCGTAGGCACGGATGGCCGTCGCCGCCGCCTGGCCGCTGCGCACCGCCGTTTCCAGGGTGGCCGGGTAGTCGCTGGCCGTGTAGTCGCCGGCCAGCACCAGGCCGGGCAGGGCGGTGGTGTTGCCTGGCCGCACTAGTCCGGGTGTGCAGCTGAAGGTCGCGCGTTTCTCGGTGATCAGCTGGGTCCAGGTCGGATTCGCCAGTTCCGGCCGTCCGAAATCCTGGGCCAGTTGAGAGGCGATGGCTGCTGCCAGCTGCTCGCGCGGCAGGTTCGCCGCGTCGCCGGCGGCGCTGACCACCACCGCCAGCAGGCCGTCCTGGGCCGCATCCAGCTGGGCGCGGTCGAACACGAACTGGCCCCAGCGGTGTGCCGCAGGGTCGTCCAGCAGCGCGTAGAACGGCAGCGCGAGCCGGGTGCCGGGCGCGTATTGCAGGTAGCAGGTGGCGATCGGTTCGTGGGTGAAGGCCGCGAGCAGGCCGGCCACCTCGGCGGCTTCGGTGAGCCCCGCCAGCAGCGCGGCGCTCACCGGCGCCGGCGTGGCCAGCACCACGGCGTCGAAGCGCTCGGCCGGCAGGTCGCCGCCGGGCTCCACCTGCCAGCCGTCGCCCTCGCGCTTGATGCCCGCGACCTTCACGCCCAGGCGCACGGCATGACCCTGGCGCTCGAGCCAGGCGCCGGCCGGTTTCGGGAACAGCGCCCCCATCGGCAGGCGCGGCAGCAGCATGTCGGAGGCCGCGCGCCGGCTGGCGCCCAGGCTGTCGCGCAGCACCGCCAGGAACACATTGGCCGAGGCGCGTTCCGGCGGCGTGTTCAGGGCCGCGATGCACAGCGGGCGCCACATCAAGCGTGTCAGTCGTTCGGTCTGGTCGAAACGCTCGAGCAGCTCGAGCACCGTGCAGTCGTCGTTCAGCTGCCAGCCCATCCAGCGCCCGGCGCTGTTGAAGCGGGCCAGGGCCAGCTTGTCGGCGCGCTCGAGGCCCTTGGCGCGCAGCAGGGCGAACGCCAGGTGCAGCGGCGCCGGCAGGCGTGGCGCGGCGAAGTCCATGCCGTCGCCCCCCGCGGGATAGCGCATCTGGACCGGCAGGCGCAGGAATGCTGTCTTTTCGTCGACGCCCACCTGTTTCATCAGGCGCAGCGATGCGCGGTAGGCGCCCAGCAGGATGTGCTGGCCATTGTCCAGTTCCACGCCGCGCACTTCGACGCCGCGCGCCCGCCCGCCCAGGCTGCGCGCAGCCTCGTACAAGGTCACCTGGCAGCCCTGGCGCGCCAGCTCGACCGCCGCCGCGCAGCCGGCCCAGCCGCCGCCGGCAACCGCGACCCGCATGCTAGGTGCGGACATAGGTCTTCCACGCCAGCCACAGTTTGCGCAGCGGCGTGAGCGAGATGCGCTGGTTGAGCACGTGGAAACCGTCGCGCTGGATTTCGTCCAGCAGGGTGCGGTAGATGGCGGCCATCATCAGGCCGGGACGCTGGGCGCGCCGGTCTTCCTTCGGCAGCAGGGCCAGGGCCTCGTCGTAGATGGTTTGCGCGCGCTCGGCCTGGAAGCGCATCAGCGCTTCGAACTTCTCGCTGTGCTGCAGCTTGAGCAGGTCGTTGGCGGTGACGCCGAACTGCTGCAGGTCGTTGACCGGCAGGTAGATGCGGCCCTTGCGCGCATCGTCGCCGACGTCGCGGATGATGTTCGTCAGCTGGAACGCCAGGCCGAGCTTTTCGGCGTAGGCCAGGGTCTGCGGATTGGTGTAGCCGAAGATGCTGGCCGACAGGATGCCGACCACGCCCGCCACGTGCCAGCAATAGCGCTGCAGGCCGGGGTAGTCGAGGTAGCGGCTCTGGTCGAGGTCCATCTCCATGCCGTCGACGATGGCCAGCAGGTGTTTTTCTTCCAGTTGATAGGTGGCGACGTGCGGCTGCAGGGCCAGCATCACCGGGTGGGTCGGGGTGCCCAAATACATCTTCGAGACCTCGGTGCGCCACCAGGCCAGCTTGATGCGCGCCACCGAGCCGTCGGTGGCCTCGTCGACGGTGTCGTCGACTTCGCGGCAGAAGGCGTACAGCGCCGTGATCGCGCGCCGGCGCTCGGGCGGAAGAAACAGGAAGCTGTAGTAGAAACTGGAGCCGCTCTGGACGGTCTTTTGCTGGCAGTATTCGTCTGGAGACATGAAATCGTCGTGAAATGCTGGTCGGGGCGCGGCCGGATCGGGTCCCGGCGCGCTGTCAATCCGCTATCTTATCCGATGAACGTGAAATCGGGGTTGCCCGAAGGGTTATTACATACGTAATGCGCCCCAGCCGACCATGAACCAGTCGGGCGCCGACAGCACCGGACGGCGCCGGAACACGTCGTAGCCGGCCTGTTCGATGCGGTCGAGGATGCGCAGGCCGCCCTGGACCACCATCCGCAGCTCCCAGCCGATCCGGCCCGGCAGGCGCTTGGCCAGCGGAGCGCCGGACAGCATCAGCGCGCGGGTGCGCTCGACCTCGAAGCGCATCAGGGCCTGGAACGGGGCGTCGACCGTGCCGGCGCGCAGCGCCGCCTCGCTCACCTTGAAGCGCGCCAGGTCCTCCAGCGGAAGATAAATGCGGCCCTTCTCGAGGTCGATCGCCACGTCCTGCAAGAAGTTCGTCAGCTGCAGCGCGCTGCAGATGGCGTCGGCGTCGCGCAGATTATCGGCGTCGTCGGCGCCGTACAGCGCCAGCATCAGGCGCCCGACCGGATCGGCCGAGCGACGGCAGTAATCGAGCAGGCTGGCATAGTCGGCATAGCGCTGGGTGACGACGTCCTGCTTGAAGGCCGACAGCAGGTCGCGCATCGGGTCCAGCGGCAGGCGATACTGGGCGACGACGCCGGCCAGGCGGGCGAACATCGGATGCGACGACGTCGCGCCGACATCGATCAGGTCCAATTCACGTTCGTAGGCTTCAAGGGCGGCCAGCCGCTCATCCGGCGTGGCATGGCCTTCGTCGGCCAGGTCGTCGGCGCTGCGCGCGAAGGCATAGATCGCCTCGACCGCCGGCACCAGGCGGCGCGGCAGCAGGATCGAGGCGACAGGAAAGTTTTCGTAGTGGTCTACGGCCATTTTGGACGGATGACTCTAAAGTCATCTGATTTATCTATTTGCATGATTATAATTGCTGGAATACAAACTGGCGCTTATGTACCCCTCATGCGCAGCCAGCTCCGGCCCGAGACGCCGCAAGATCAGCCAAAGGATTGCCACTGTGTTTTCCCGATTTTCTTCTTCCGCCCTGCGCGCGGCCGTGCTGGCGCCGCTTGCCGCCGCCGCGCTCCTCGCCTGTTCCAAGCCCGCCCCGCCGCCCGAAGACGTGCGTCCGGTGCGCGTGACTACCCTGGCCGTCGATAGCGCGGGTGAGCGCCTGGAGTTCTCCGGCGACGTGCGCCCGCGCTACGAGTCGCAGCTCGGTTTCCGGGTCGGCGGCAAGATCGTCGAGCGCAAGGTGGACGTCGGCGCCACGGTCAGGCGCGGCGACGTGCTGATGCGGCTCGACCCGCAAGACCTGCGCCTGGCCGAAACCCAGGCCAGGGCCACCCTGCGCGCGGCCGAGACCGAGCGCGATCTGGCGCGCGCCGACTACAAGCGCCACGTCGACCTGCGCGCCCAGAATTTCGTCAGCCAGGCCGTGCTCGACACCAAGCAGAGCGCCCTGAAGGCGGCCCAGGCCAATGTCGACGCCGCCCGCGCCGGCCTGCGCGGCCAGGCCAACCAGTCCAACTATACGAGCCTGACGGCCGACGCCGACGGCGTGGTGACCGCCATCGAGGCCGAAGTGGGGCAGGTGGTGCAACCGGGCAGCCCGGTGGTGCGCGTGGCGCGCACGGTCGAGAAGGAAGTGGTGATCGGCATCCCCGAAGACAAGGTCGGTCAGCTGCGCGCGGCCAGCGACGTCACCGTGCGCCTGTGGGCCAACGAGGCCGTGGCGATCCCCGGCAAGATCCGCGAGGTGTCGCCGGTGGCCGATCCTGCCACCCGTACCTATACGGTGAAAGTGGCGATTCCCGAGAGCGCCGAAGTACGGCTGGGCATGACCGCGACCGTCGAACTGGCGACGAGCGGCAATGGCGCGGCCGGCCTGCGCCTGCCCTTGACCGCGCTGGTGCAGCAGAAGGGCGCCAGCGCCGTCTGGGTCGTCGAGAACGGCGCCGTCAAGCTGGTGCCGGTGCAGGTGGTCGGACAGGTGCGCAATGACGTGCTGGTCGCGGGCCAGGTCGCCGCCGGCCAGAAAGTCGTCACCGCCGGCGTCAACCTGCTGAAGAATGGCCAGAAGGTGCGCATCCTCACCGCCGACGTCTCGCGCCGCGCCGATACCGAGGCGCTCGTATCCGGCGAGGGCCGCAAATGAAGGGCTTCAACCTGTCGCGCTGGGCGCTGGAGCACATTCCGCTCACGCGTTTCCTGATCGCCGCCTGCATGCTGTTCGGGATCCTCAGTTACTTCGAGCTGGGCCAGGACGAGGATCCGCCCTTCACCTTCCGCGCGATGGTGGTGCGCGCCGTGTGGCCGGGCGCCACCGCGCTGCAGATGGCCGAGCAGGTGACCGACCCGCTGGAACGCAAGCTCCAGGAGACGCCCTACATCCATACCATCCGCAGCTTTTCCAAGCCGGGCGAGACCACCATCATCCTCGAACTGCGCGAATCGACGCCGCCGTCCGAGACCTCGCCGGCCTGGTACCAGGTGCGCAAGAAGATCGGCGATATCGCCGGCACCCTGCCGCAGGGCGTGATCGGACCGTTCTTCAACGATGAATTCGGCGACACCTACGGCTCCATCTTCGCGCTGTCGGGCGACGGCTTCACCTACGCCGAGATGCGCGACTATGCCGACTTCGTGCGCCAGCAGCTGCTGCGCGTGCCGCTGGTGGCCAAGGTCGAGCAGTTCGGGGTGCAGGACGAGAAGGTGTACATCGAGTTCTCGAGCAAGAAGTTCGCCCAGTTGGGCGTGCCGTTCGAGCAGATCGTCAACCAGATCGCGACCCAGAACGAGATCGAAGCCAGTGGCGTGCTGGTGACGCCGAGCGACAACCTGCAGGTGCGGGTGACGGGCGCGCTGCGCACGCTGGGCCAGATCGAGGACCTGCAATTGCGCGCCGGCGGCACCACCTTCCGCCTGGGCGACTTCGCCACCGTCAAGCGCGGCTACCAGGATCCGCCGGCGGAGAAGATGCGCTTCAACGGCAAGGAAGTGATCGGCCTGGGCGTGTCGATGCAAAAGGGCGGCAACATCATCACCATGGGCGAAGGCTTGAGCGAGACGGTGGCGCGCACCCGCTCCCAGCTCCCGGTCGGCATCGAGCTCGAACGGGTGGCCGACCAGCCGCAGGCGGTGACGGCCTCGGTCGGCGAGTTCGTCAAGGTGCTGATCGAGGCGGTGGTGATCGTGCTGATCGTGTCCTTCCTGGCCCTGGGCCTGCATACCAAGCCGAAGTGGCGCGTGGACGTGTATCCGGGCCTGGTGGTGGCGCTGTCGATCCCGCTGGTGCTGGCGATCACCTTCCTGTTCATGCGCATGCTGGACATTTCGCTGCACAAGATTTCGCTGGGCGCCCTGATCATCGCCCTGGGCCTCCTGGTGGACGACGCCATCATCGCGGTGGAGATGATGGTGCGCAAGATGGAAGAGGGTCTGTCTCGCTTCGAGGCGGCCACCTTCGCCTATACCTCGACCGCGATGCCGATGCTGACCGGCACCCTGATCACGGCGGCGGGCTTCCTGCCGATCGGCCTGGCCGAATCGGCCGCCGGGGAGTACACGTTTACGATGTTCTCGGTGAACGGGCTGGCGCTGCTGATTTCGTGGGTGGTGGCGGTGACTTTCACCCCGTACATCGGCTTCCTGCTGTTGAAGGTGAAGCCGCATGCTGCCGGCGAGGGCGGTCATCACGACGTGTTCGACACGCCCGGCTACCAGCGCTTCCGGCGCCTGGTGAACCGCTGCGTCGAGTGGAGAAAAACCACGATCGCGCTGAGCCTGGGCGTGTTCGCGCTGGGCGTGTTCGGCTTCAATTTCATCGAGAAGCAGTTCTTCCCGGATTCGAGCCGCCCCGAGCTGATGGTGGAAATGTGGTCGCCCGAAGGCACCAGCTTCGCCGCCAACGAAGCCGTCGTGAAGCGCTTCGAGGCCTTCCTGGCGAAGCAGGAGGGGGTGCAGAGCGTGACGAGCTACGTCGGCACCGGCAGTCCGCGCTTCTACCTGCCGCTGGACCAGATCTTCCCGCAGTCGAACGTCTCGCAGCTGGTGGTGCTGCCCGTCGATGCGGAAGCGCGCGAGCGCCTGCGCATGAAGATCATCGAGGTGTTCAAGGCCGACTTCCCCGAGGTGCGCGGTCGCGTGAAACTGCTGCCGAACGGGCCGCCGGTGCCGTACCCGGTGCAGTTCCAGGTGCTGGGGCCGGACATCGGCATGGTGCGGACCATCGCCGACCAGGTCAAGGAAGTGATGGCCGCCAACCCGAACACGCTGGGCGTGAACGACAACTGGAACGAATCGGTCAAGGTGCTGCGCCTGGACCTCGACCAGGACAAGCTGCGCGCGCTGGGCGTGACCTCGCAACAGGTGCGGCGCGTGGTGCAGACCACCCTGAGCGGCACCCCGATCGGCCAGTTCCGCGAATCGAACCGCCTGATCGACATGGTGGTGCGCCAGCCGCTGGAAGAGCGTTCGACCATCACCCGCTTGCAGGAAGCCCTGGTGCCGACCGCCGGCGGACGCGCCGTCACCATCAGCCAGGTCGCGCGGGTGCAGTTCGTGTGGGAGCCGGGCGTGGTCTGGCGCGAGGGCCGCGAGTGGGCGATCATGGTGCAGTCCGACGTGGTGGAGGGCATCCAGGGGCCGACCGTGACCGACCAGGTCGATGCCAAACTCGCCGATATCCGGTCCAAGTTGCCGGCCGGCTACCGCGTGACGGTGGAGGGCGCCGCAGCCGACAGCTCCGAGGCGGAGGCCTCGATCATGGCCAATGTGCCGCTGGTGCTGTTCATCACCTTTACCTTGCTGATGCTGCAGCTGCACAGCTTCTCGCGTTCGCTGCTGGTGTTCCTCACCGGTCCGCTGGGCGTGGCGGGTGCGGCGATGGCGCTCCTGATCCTGGACCGGCCGTTCGGCTTCGTCGCCAATCTTGGCGTGATCGCGCTGTTCGGGATGATCATCCGCAACTCGGTGATCCTGGTCGACCAGATCGAGCACGACATCGCGAATGGCAGCCATCCATGGGATGCGATCGTGGAATCGGCGGTGCGGCGTTGCCGGCCGATCCTGTTGACGGCCGCCGCCGCGGCGCTGGCCATGATCCCGCTGTCGAGGTCGACGTTCTGGGGGCCGATGGCGGTGGCGATCATGGGCGGCCTGATCGTGGCCACGGCGTTGACCTTGCTGTTCTTGCCGGCCTTGTATGCGACCTGGTTCCGCGTCAAGAAGCCGGAGTCGTGACTGGCGTGGGCGGGGCAGGGTGGACGGGGCAGGGTGGGAGGTTCGCCGTCCACGCGTCCGATATACGAATGAGCTGCAAGATTCATTGCGCGATACCCCGCACTCCTAAAAATGATGCCCAATAGTGTCAGAAATTCCAGTAAAATAATCGTTTGAAGTTGTAGCCCCTAAACATTGGAGTGCAGGGCGGCCGGTTTCACTGTCGGTCGTCCTTTGTTTTTGTGGCAATTATGCAATCCTGAGCGAGGATGGCGAAATTGGTAGACGCACCAGGTTTAGGTCCTGACGCCAGCAATGGTGTGGGGGTTCGAGTCCCCCTCCTCGCACCACGAATAATTATTTTTTTGGACGATTTTTACAATGGCAACTGCAGTCGAAACCCTGGGTAAACTCGAGCGTCGCTTGACGATCTCTTTTCCGGTCGCTGACGTCCGTACCGAAGTCGAAAAGCGCCTGAAACAGCAGGCCAAGACGGCCCGCGCGCCGGGCTTCCGTCCAGGTAAAGTGCCCCTGAAGATGGTTGCTGCCCAGTACGGCTACCAGATCGAAACCGACGTGCTGAACGACAAGGTCGGCCGCGCTTTCAACGACGCCGCCGTCGAGAACGAACTGCGCGTTGCCGGTTTCCCGAAAATCGAACCGAAGCAAGATGCGCCTGAAGGCACCCTGTCCTTCGACGCCACCTTCGAAGTGTACCCGGAAGTCGTGATCGGCGACCTGGCTGCCGTCGAAGTCGAAACCGTTTCGACCGACGTCAGCGACGTCGAGATCGACAAGACCATCGACATCCTGCGCAAGCAGCGCGTGCACTACCACACCAAGGGTGAGGCAGGCGAGCACGGCACCGGCGGCGAAGCCGTGGCTGCCAATGGCGACCGCGTGACCGTCGACTTCGTCGGCACCCTGGACGGCGTCGAATTCGCTGGCGGCAAGGCGGAAGACTACGCCTTCGTGCTGGGCGAAGGCCGCATGCTGCCGGAATTCGAAGCCGCGACCGTGGGCCTGAAAGTCGGCGAAAGCAAGACCTTCCCGCTGGCCTTCCCGGAGGATTACCATGGCAAGGACGTGGCCGGCAAGACCGCCGAGTTCACGATCACCCTGAAAGCCCTGGAGTGGGCGCACCTGCCGGAAGTCGACGCCGAATTCGCCCAATCGCTGGGCATCGAAGACGGCTCGATCGACAAAATGCGCGAAGACATCAAGGTCAACCTGGAACGCGAAGTGCGCGCCCGTGTCAAAGCACGTAACAAGGAAGCCGTGATGGACGCCCTGGTCAAGTCGACCGAACTGGACGTGCCGCAAGTCATGATCGAGCAAGATTCGGAGCGCCTGGCCGAAATGACCCGCCAGGACATGGCGCAGCGCGGCATGGACGTGTCCAAGCTGCCATTCCCGGCCGAGATGTTCAAGGACAAGGCAGAGCGCCGCGTGCGCCTGGGCCTGATCCTGTCGCAACTGGTCGCCGACAACAACCTGCAAGCTACCCAAGAGCAGGTGAAGGCCCAGATCGAAGACTTCTCGCAAAGCTACGAAGATCCGAAAGAAGTCCTGAAGTACTACTTCAGCGACCGTCGTCGCCTGGGTGAAGTCGAAGCTCTTGTATTGGAAGAAAACGTCGTCAACTATGTACTCGGCAAGGCGAAAGTGTCGACCACGACCATCGCTTTCGATGAACTGATGGGCAGCGTCCCACAGGCCTAAAGAATCGAACTTGCCGGCCTCCAGGGCCGGCATTTTTTTCAATGGCCTCTTTATAAGGAACGAGACAGGTATGATTCGTAATCCGGCATTGGATACACAAGCACTCGGCATGGTGCCGATGGTGATCGAACAGAGTGGCCGCGGCGAGCGCGCCTATGACATCTATTCGCGCCTCTTGAAGGAGCGCGTGATCTTCCTGGTCGGTCCTGTCAACGACCAGATGGCGAACCTGATCGTCGCCCAGATGCTGTTCCTGGAAAGTGAAAATCCTGACAAGGATATTTCGCTCTACATTAATTCCCCGGGCGGTTCCGTCTCGGCGGGGCTGGCGATCTTCGACACGATGAACTTCATCAAGCCCGACGTCTCGACCCTGTGCACGGGTCTGGCCGCCTCGATGGGCGCCTTCCTGCTGGCCGCCGGCGCCAAGGGCAAGCGCTTCTCGCTGCCGAACTCGCGCGTCATGATCCACCAGCCATCGGGCGGATCGCAGGGCATGGCGTCGGATATCGAAATCCAGGCCAAGGAAATCCTGTACCTGCGCGAGCGCCTGGCGCGCATCATGGCCGACAACACCGGCCAGAGCATCGAGCAGATCCACAAGGATACCGACCGCGACCGCTTCATGTCCGCGGAAGAATCCGTCGAATATGGCATGATCGACAAGGTCCTGACCAGCCGCGGCCAAGCCTGAACCTCTTAGAGGTGTTGGAAAAAAACGCCCGGACGCGATCACGTTCGGGCGTTTGTTTTTTATTTCGGGTAGCATGTTCGTACGTGCACAAGTTGCGCTGCCTCGTCAGCGTGTAACATTCGCACTTGTTGCGTACGTGTATAAGCGTTATATTCACAGCAATTCAATAGAGTCCTGCCCCCATGTCAGACAAAAAATCCTCCAGCGGCGAAAAACTTCTGTACTGCTCCTTCTGCGGAAAGAGCCAGCACGAAGTCAAGAAGCTGATCGCGGGACCGTCGGTGTTCATCTGCGATGAATGCATCGACCTGTGCAACGACATCATCCGCGATGAAACGTCGAACGTCGAAACGGTGGCGGGCGCCAAGTCCGACCTGCCGACGCCACACGAAATCACCGAACTGCTCGACCAGTACGTGATCGGCCAGCAAACGGCCAAGCGTATCCTGTCGGTGGCGGTGTACAACCATTACAAGCGCCTCAAGCACCTGGGCAAGAAAGACGAAGTCGAACTGGCCAAGAGCAATATTCTGCTCGTGGGCCCGACCGGCTCCGGCAAGACCCTGCTGGCCCAGACCCTGGCGCGCATGCTCAACGTGCCGTTCGTGATCGCCGACGCGACCACGCTGACCGAAGCCGGTTATGTCGGCGAGGACGTCGAGAACATCATCCAGAAGCTGCTGCAGAGCTGCAACTATGAAGTCGAAAAGGCGCAGCGCGGCATCGTCTACATCGACGAGATCGACAAGATTTCGCGCAAGTCCGACAACCCATCGATCACCCGCGACGTCTCGGGCGAAGGCGTGCAGCAGGCGCTGCTCAAGCTGATCGAGGGCACGATGGCGTCGGTGCCGCCGCAGGGTGGCCGCAAGCATCCGAACCAGGACTTCGTGCAGATCGACACGACCAACATCATGTTCATCTGCGGCGGCGCCTTCGACGGCCTGGCCAAGGTGATCCAGAACCGTTCGATCAAGAGCGGCATCGGTTTCGGCGCCACGGTCAAGAGCCAGAACGACGATTACAACGCCGAGATCCTGCTCGAAGCCGAGCCGGAAGATTTGATCAAGTTCGGTCTCATCCCCGAGCTGGTCGGCCGCCTGCCGGTGGTCGCCGCACTCTCCGAGCTGACCGAGGAAGCGCTGATCCAGATCCTGGTCGAGCCGAAGAACGCCCTGATCAAGCAGTATTCGAAGCTGCTCGAGATGGAAGGCGCCGAGCTGGAAATCCGTCCCGCCGCCCTGCACGCGATCGCCAAGAAGGCGCTGGCGCGCAAGACCGGCGCACGCGGCCTGCGTTCGATCCTCGAACACGCGCTGCTGGACGTGATGTATGAATTGCCAAGCCAGCAGAATGTCGTGAAAGTCGTCATCGATGAAAATACGATCACGAATGGCGCGAAACCTTTGCTGATTTATAGCGAAACCGCGAAGGCATCGGGAGAGAACTGAAAAAAGCGCGCACGCACGCTACAAAAAGGCTTGCCGTGCGGACTTAACTAGGTACAATCAATCTCAATAAAAGACTTCGGCTTCAATCGAAAAGCCACTCGCGGCGCGCCGCGCGGTGGCTTTTTCGTTTTTAACGGCGCTTTTATTAGAACGGCTATATTCTTCGGCAAGTTGAAATTTTTTTACTTGTAGAAAATATTTTCGCTGGGTGGCCCTTGTGTTTTCACTGCCCAGCGCCCAAGTTCAGCAACACGCTTTCTATAAGGTATGCCATGACAACTTCGAAATTAACCGAGCAAACGACGCTGCCGCTTCTGCCGTTGCGCGATGTGGTTGTGTTCCCGCATATGGTGATACCTCTGTTCGTCGGCCGTCCAAAATCCATCAAGGCGCTCGAAGCCGCAATGGAGCAGGGCAAGAGCATCATGCTGGCTGCCCAGAAGGCCGCCGCCAAGGACGAACCCTCAGCCGCGGACATCTACGAGATCGGCTGCGTGGCCAATATTCTGCAAATGCTGAAACTCCCGGACGGCACCGTGAAGGTGCTGGTGGAAGGTTCCCAGCGCGCGCGCATCGATAATATTACCGATGGCGCCACCCATTTCGTGGCCGACCTCACGCCGCTCAATTCGGAAATCGGCGACGATTCCGAAGTCGAAGCGATGCGCCGTGCGATCGTCCAGCAGTTCGACCAGTACGTCAAACTAAATAAAAAGATTCCGCCCGAGATCCTGGCTTCGCTGGCCGGCATCGACGACGCCGGCCGCCTGGCCGATACCGTCGCCGCCCACCTGCCGCTCAAGCTCGAGCAAAAGCAGGTGATCCTCGAGATCTTCAACGTCGCCAAGCGCCTGGAGCATCTGCTCGGCCAGCTGGAAGGCGAACTGGACATCCTGCAGGTCGAGAAGCGCATCCGTGGCCGCGTCAAGCGCCAGATGGAGAAATCGCAGCGCGAGTACTACCTGAACGAGCAGGTCAAGGCGATCCAGAAGGAACTGGGCGAAGGCGAAGAGGGCGCCGACATCGAGGAGCTCGAAAAGAAAGTCATCGCCGCCAAGATGCCGAAGGAAGCCCTGGAAAAAGCCCAGGCCGAGATTCGCAAGCTCAAGCTGATGTCGCCGATGTCGGCCGAAGCCACCGTGGTGCGCAACTACATCGATACCCTGGTGTCGCTGCCATGGAAGAAGAAGTCGAAGGTCACCGCCGATCTCGAGAACGCCCAGAACGTGCTCGAGCAGGACCACTATGGCCTCGACAAGATTAAGGAACGCATCCTGGAATACCTCGCGGTGCAGCAGCGCGTCGACAAGCTGAAGGCGCCGATCCTGTGCTTCGTCGGTCCTCCTGGTGTTGGTAAGACGTCCTTGGGTCAGTCGATCGCCCGCGCCACGAACCGCAAGTTCGTGCGCATGGCGCTGGGCGGCGTGCGCGACGAAGCCGAGATCCGCGGCCACCGCCGCACCTATATCGGCTCGATGCCGGGCAAGGTGCTGCAGTCGCTGGCCAAGGTCGGCGTGCGCAATCCGCTGTTCCTGCTCGACGAGATCGACAAGATGGGCGCGGACTTCCGTGGCGACCCGTCGTCGGCCCTGCTCGAGGTGCTGGACCCGGAACAGAACCACACCTTCTCGGACCACTACCTGGAAGTCGACTTCGACCTGTCGGACGTGATGTTCGTGGCGACCTCGAACTCGTTCAACATCCCGCCGGCGCTGCTGGACCGGATGGAAGTCATTCGCCTGTCGGGTTACACCGAAGACGAGAAGACCTCGATCGCCCAGCGCTACCTGCTGCCGAAGCAGATGAAGAACAACGGCCTGAAGGAAGACGAGATCAAGGTCGAAGAGTCGGCGATCCGCGACATCATCCGCTACTACACCCGTGAAGCCGGCGTGCGCTCGCTCGAGCGCGAAGTGTCGAAGATCTGCCGCAAGGTGGTCAAGATGCTGCTGCTGAAAAAGGGTTCGACCGCGGCCGAGAAGCGCGTGATCGTGAGCGCCAAGAACCTGGATAAATTCCTGGGCGTGCGCCGCTACGACTTCGGCGTGGCCGAGAAGGACAACCAGATCGGCCAGGTGGTCGGCCTGGCCTGGACCGAGGTCGGCGGCGACCTGTTGACCATCGAAGCGGTCAATGTCCCGGGCAAGGGCGGCATCATCCGCACCGGCACGCTGGGCGACGTGATGAAGGAATCGATCGAGGCCGCCCGCACCGTGGTGCGTTCGCGCGCACAGCGCTTCGGCATCAAGAACGAAGTGTTCGAGAAGACCGACATCCACATCCACGTGCCGGAAGGCGCGACGCCGAAGGACGGTCCGTCCGCCGGCATCGGCATGACGACCGCGCTGGTCTCGGCCTTCACCGGCATCCCGGTGCGCGCCGACGTGGCGATGACGGGCGAGATCACGCTGCGCGGCGAGGTGCTGCCGATCGGCGGCCTGAAAGAGAAGCTGCTGGCGGCGCATCGCGGCGGCATCAAGACGGTCCTGATCCCCGAGCAGAACGTGAAGGACCTGGCCGAGATCCCGGACAACGTCAAGAACAAGCTCGAGATCGTGCCGGTGCGCTGGATCGAAAAGGTCCTCGAGGTGGCGCTGGAACGCCAGCCGGAAGCGCTGTCCGATGTGCCTGCGGTCGCCGTGGCGCCGGCCCCGAGCGAAGGGCAGGGCGAAGTGGTCAAGCACTAAACACTGCAAGCAGTTCACGAAACAGGCGCCATGCGGCGCCTGTTTTTTTGCCCGTACCGCCTGTATTGACGGGCGCCGTTGCCGATCGACCGAAGCCGCCCTCGACCCGCCTCGCTTGACATCCCTATGTTGCCCTTGTTTAATATGTGCTTGCACTTTTGCAGCAATGGCGCGGTGTGCGTCACGAACGAAAACGAGGAAACGAGTGAACAAGACAGAACTGATCGAAGAAATCGCGAAGTCCGCGGACATTACGAAGGCCTCGGCGACGCGTGCACTCGACGCCATGATCGAAGCGGTCACCGAAAGCCTGAAGAAGAACGACAGCGTCACGCTGGTCGGTTTCGGCACCTTCACCGTGGGCGAGCGCGCAGCGCGTACCGGCCGCGATCCACGCACCAAGGAACCCATCAAGATCAAGGCTGCGAAGGTTCCGAAATTTAAGGCTGGTAAAGCGCTGAAAGATGCTGTAAACTAATGCCTTCTTCGCGATGACAAGCGTAGAAAGCAACAGGATAACGTCGTATCCATCCTGATGCTTGTTGTAGTGTTTATTTGCTGGAGCGGTAGTTCAGTTGGTTAGAATACCGGCCTGTCACGCCGGGGGTCGCGGGTTCGAGCCCCGTCCGCTCCGCCACCAAATAAACGCGATGACGAAAGTCTGGAGCGGTAGTTCAGTTGGTTAGAATACCGGCCTGTCACGCCGGGGGTCGCGGGTTCGAGCCCCGTCCGCTCCGCCAGAATTCGAGTAGTATGGAGTGCCCTGAAGGGTAGCTCCGCAAGAAGGGGCGAACGCAAGTTCGCCTTTTTTTTTAACTGTGCTGTTAATGCATTCTCAACCTTGAATGGCTGACCATGTTTGAATTTATTCGGACCCACAAGCGCTGGATGTACGGGATCCTGCTGCTCTTGATCATTCCCTCGTTCGTGTTCGTGGGGATGGAAAGTTACCAGAGCAACGATGGCGGCGCCGGTGTCGCCACCGTCGATGGCCAGAAGATCACGCAGCAGGAATGGGAAGACGCGCAGCGCCGCCAGATCGACCAGGCGCGCCAGGCGATGGGCGCGCAGTTCGACCAGAAGCTGTTCGAGACCTCGGAAGCCAAGCAGGCGATCCTGAACAACCTGGTGGCCGAGCGCGCCATCAACGCCGAGATCAACCGCGCGCACATGAGCGTGAGCGATGCGACCCTGCAGAAGACCATCATGGACATCCAGCAGTTCCGCCTGCCGGACGGCGGCTTCGACATGGAAGGCTACAAGGCCGCGCTGGCGGCGCAGGGCATGACGCCCGAGATGTTCGACCAGCGCCTGCGCCGCGACCTGACCGTGCAGCAGCTGTCGGGTTCGATCCAGGCTACCGCCTTCGCGCCGCGCACCGTGGCCAACCGCCTGTCGGACATCAACGACCAGGAACGCGAAGTGCAAGAGGTCCTGTTCCCGCTGTCGACCTATCTGCCGCAGGTGAAGGTCACCGACGAGATGGTCAAGGCCTACTACGACAAGAACGCGCAGCTGTTCCAGATCCCTGAACAGGTGAAGGCCGAGTACGTCGTGTTCGATGCGTCGACCGTCGAGAACCAGGTGCAGGTGACCGACGCCGAAGTCACCGACTACTACAACAAGAACCTCAAGAACTACACCACGCCCGAGCAGCGCAGCGCGAGCCACATCCTGATCACCGTGTCGCGCGACGCCAGCGCCGCCGACCAGGCTGCCGCGAAGAAGAAGGCGGAATCGGTGCTGGCCGAAGTCCGCGCCAATCCGGACAACTTCGCCGCCATCGCCAAGGCCAATTCGCAAGACCCGGGCTCGGCGCAGTCGGGCGGCGACCTGGGCGTGGTCGAGAAGGGCCTGTTCGTGAAGTCGGTCGAGGATTCGATCTACGCGCTGAAAGAGGGCGAGACGAGCGGCCTGGTGCAGTCGGAATTCGGCTGGCACATCATCAAGGTCACCGGCGTCAAGCCGTCGTCGCAGCGCTCGCTGGACGACGCCAAGGGCGACATCGCCGCCGACCTCAAGAAGCAGAAGATGGCGGCCAAGTACACCGAACTGGCCGGCGTGTTCAGCGAGACCGCGTATGACCAGTCCGAGAGCCTGAAGCCGGTCGCCGACAAGCTCAAGCTGCAGATCCAGACCGCCGACAACCTGACCCGCACGCCGAATCCGGCGCTGGGCTACTCGCCGATCAACAATGCCAAGTTCCTGGCCGCCCTGTTCAGCGCCGACGCGATCAAGAACAAGCGCAATACCGAAGCGGTCGAAGTGGCGCCGAGCGTGCTGGTGTCGGGCCGCGTGGTGGAGTTCCGTCCGGCCACCAAGCGTCCATTGGCTGAAGTCGAAGCGCAGATCCGCCAGCGCGTGACCCTTGAAGAAGCGGGCCGCCTGGCGCGCGCCGCCGGCGAAGCGAAGCTGAACGCCGCCAAGGCGTCGGGCGACGCCACCGGTTTCGGCGCGCCTGTGAGCGTGTCGCGCACCAAGGAGCCGGCCATCAACCAGACCGCCGCTATCGCCGTGCTGAAGGCCGACGTGACCAAGCTGCCGGCCTATGTCGGCGTCGAGGTGCCGGGCCAGGGGTATGGCGTCTACCGCATCGGCAAGGTGTCGCAACCGGCCCAGCCGGATACGGCGCGCCGCAAGCAGGAATCCGACCAGATCGGCAACCTGGTGGGCCAGCAGCAGATGTATGACTACGTCGAAGCGCTCAAGGCCAAGGCCAAGGTGAAGATCAACGTCAAGCCGACTGAACTCGGCGCGAATACCGACGGTCAGTAAGTAGATCGTCGGACGACAAAAAGCCCGGCTGCGCGAGCAGCCGGGCTTTTTGCGTTGTAGCGGCCTGTCCCGGTCAGGCGCGTCCTGACAGCGAACGATAGTGTACGAAGGAACTCTGCAAAAAGTCGAAGGTCAATAACATGATTGGCTGCGCCATGATGACGAGACAAACTCTTTGACGCCGAAAGGAGAACTACGTGGACGACGACGAGGACTCGGTCGACCCGGGCTGGCAGCGCCTGTATGACGCCCTGGTCCTCACCTGCAAGTGGTTCGGCGACGAAAACGCTTTCGGGCGCGCCGACTTCTGGGTGGTCGACGACGACTGGGGATGCCACAACCAGAAGCTCTGCGTGTCTTCCCAGGCCTTTCTCACACCAGAAGTCGCCCTGGCGATCCAGCGCTGCGTCAGGCAGGCCGGCGCTCCCGGGGCGCAGGTAATGATCCAGCTCGAGCTCCAGGGCGAGGCAGGCGCTGCGGTCCCTCCCGAGGGATTGATCGTCACGGCCGACGCCATCACCGAGTACTGGAATCTCGAGCGGGTGCGGGCGATCGTCGGCGACGACTTCTACCGCAGTCGCGCACCCAGTTAGCTAGGCGGCGTGCAGCCGGCGCGCCGCCTGCAGAAAGTCGTCCGGCGCGATGTCGTCCAGCGTCAGGACGTCGGCCTGCGGGTAACGCACGAAGTTGCGGTCGATCGAGCGCAGGTAGGCCGGATCGTAGTGCTGCGCCAGCAGCTGGTCGACCAGTTCCGCCATTTCGCCGCCGTTGGCCATCGCATGCCAGGCATCGATCTGCGTGCGGCCGTGCAGCTGCACCAGGTGATCGAGCTGGGTGTTGAGGGCCGACGGATCGGCGCAGAAGTGCTCGTAGTCTTCCATCAGCAGGCGCACGCGGTTCGGGCGCGACAGGTTGACGGCGATACAGGGCGAGGCGCGCATGCGCTCCATCACCAGGCCCGGAACGCGCAGGTTGCCGACCTTCTTGCTCTCGGACTCGACGAACACGGGTTTGCTCGGGTCGAAGCGGCGCAGCTTGTCCCACACCAGGCTTTCGAACATCTTCTGAGTCGGTTGCGGTTCGTTCGGCAGGTGGCCCAGCACCGAGCCGCGGTGGGCCGCAAGCTTCTCCAGGTCGAGCACCTGGGCGCCGATGCCGTCGAGCGTTTCGAGCAAGCGGCTCTTGCCGCTGCCGGTGGTGCCGCATACGACGCGAAAATTCAGTTCGGGCGGATTCTCCAGCGCCGTGCTCACGTGGGCGCGATAGGCCTTGTAGCCGCCTTCGAGCTGCGCCACCGGCCAGCCGATGCGCGCCAGGATATGCACCATCGCGCCGCTGCGGTTGCCGCCGCGCCAGCAATACACCAGCACACGCCAGTCGCGCGGTTTGTCGGCGAACAGCGTTTCGATGTGGCGCGCGATATTGTGGGCGACGATCGGCGCGCCGACCTTCTTGGCTTCGAACGCGCCGACCTGCTTGTACAGCGTGCCGACCTGGATGCGCTGCTCGTCGTTCAGGACCGGGCAATTGATCGCGCCGGGAATGTGGTCGAGGGCGTACTCGGCCTCGCTGCGCGCGTCGATGATCGCATCGAATCCGTCGAGTTGCGGCAGCAGGGCGTCGAACCCCAGGACTTCCGGATACTTCATGCTCATTGAAAAAGCTTATTTCTTGATTAGCGCCGCGAACTGCGGCCAGATGTTGTTGAGGATGATCGGATGCGCCTGGGCCGTCGGATGCAGCCGGTCCTGCTGGAACAGCGCCGGCTTGTCGGCCACGCCTTCGAGCATGAACGGCACCAGCGGCGACTTGGTGGACTTGGCGACGCTCTCGAACATATTGAAGAAGCGTTCGGTGTATGCACGCCCGTAGTTCGGCGGCATGCGCATGCCGACCAGCAGCACGCGCGCCCTGGTCTCTTGCGCCATGGCGATCATGGCGCGCAGATTCGCTTCGGCCGACGGCACCGGCAAGCCGCGCAGGCCGTCGTTGGCGCCCAGTTCGATCACGACGATGTCGGGCCGGTGCTGCTTGATCAGGGCCGGCAGGCGCGCGCGGCCGCCGCTGGTGGTCTCGCCGCTGATGCTGGCGTTGACCACCTTGGCGTCGATTTTCTCGCGTTGCAGTTTCTGCTCCAGCAGGGCCACCCAGCCCGCGCCGCGCGCGATGCCGTATTCGGCCGACAGGCTGTCGCCCACCACGAGCACCGTTTTTGGTGCAGAATAGGCGCTCGCCGTCGCGGCCAAGGTGAGGAAAGCGACGACAGTCAAATTTTTAAGAAAAGCTAGCATGCGTGATCATCCCGAGGCATTCAAAAACGGCGTCAGCGACGCCGGCGTTCATGCAGGCCGTCCGCCCGCGATCCAGGTAAGCGGTTTGTCGAAGAAGGTGGCCGACGCCAGCGGCGAGCTCACCATCCTGCAAAACGTCGATTTTACCGTGCAACCGGCCGAGACGCTCGCGCTCGTCGGCGCTTCCGGCTCCGGCAAGTCGACCCTGCTCGGCCTGCTGGCCGGTCTCGACACGCCATCGTCCGGCACCGTGCTGCTCGATGGCACCGATATCTTCGCCCTCGACGAGGACGGCCGCGCCGCCTTTCGCAAGGCCAAGCTGGGCTTCGTGTTCCAGTCGTTCCAGCTGCTGGCCCACCTGACCGCGCTCGAAAACGTGATGCTGCCGCTCGAACTGCGCGGCGACGCCGGGGCGCGCGAGAAGGCGACCGAGATGCTGGGCCGCGTCGGCCTGTCGAGCCGCCTGAAGCACTATCCCAAGTTCCTCTCTGGCGGCGAGCAGCAGCGCGTCGCGCTGGCGCGCGCCTTCGTCACCGAGCCGCCGCTGCTGTTCGCGGACGAACCGACCGGCAGCCTCGATGCCGCCACCGGCGAATCCGTCATCCAGCTGATGTTCGAGCTCAATCGCGAACGCGGCTCGACCCTGGTGCTGGTGACCCACGATCCGGGCATGGCGGCGCGTTGCGGCCGGACCATCACCATCGCTGCCGGCCGCCTGGTCGAGTAACACCGTCAACCGGCGGCGGCGTCCTTCCCCAGCCGGTTCACTACCTTGCGCACGGCCGCCGGCAGCTCGCCGGCGGTCATGCCGATCGGGCCGACGCCTTCGTCGACCAGCGCGTCGGCGGCAGCGCCATGCACCCAGGTGGCCGCCGCTGCCGCCTCCCATCCCGGCCAGCCCTGCGCCAGCAAGGCGCCGCAGATCCCGGCCAGCACGTCGCCGCTGCCCGCCGTCGCCAGGCCCGCGTTGCCCGTGGGGTTGACCAGCACCTCGCCGTCGGGCCGCGCGATCACCGTGCCCGACCCTTTCAGGATCACCGTCGCGTTGGTGCGCAGCGCCATTTCGCGCGCCGCTTCCAGGCGGTCCGATTGCACGACCGCCGCGGTCATCCCGAGCAGGCGCGCGCCTTCGAGCGGATGCGGCGTCAAGACCGCCGGCGCCGTGCGCTGCGCCAGGCGCGATTGCAGGTCGGGACTCGCGCCGATCAGGTTCAGCGCATCGGCGTCGATCACCAGCGGGCTGTCGCTGTCGAGGGCCTTGGCCAGCAGGCGGATCGCATTGGCCGAGTCGCCCATGCCGGGGCCGATCACCAGGGTGCGGCCAAGGAAATCGAAGTCGTCGGCCGCGCGGAACATGATCTCGGGCTGGCTGCTGTCGTAGCCGGGCGGCGTGCCCAGCGCGGCGACGAAGACGCGGCCGGCGCCGGCATACAGCGCGGCGCGCGCGGACAGCACCGGCGCGCCGGCCATGCCGTGGGCGCCGCCGACGACGGCGACGTCGCCGAAGCTGCCTTTATGGCTGTTGTGGCGGCGCGCCGTGAAACGGCCGGCGAACAGCGGCAAGCCGTTCAGGCGCGCCGTCGCGCGCGGCAGCCCATCGACGCCGACGCCGAGCATGTCGACCCGTACCTGGCCGGCATGGTCGCGGCCATCGGCCGTGTGCAGTCCGGGCTTGTCGGCGAGGAAGGTGATCGTGTGGGTGGCGCGCACCGCGATGCCGTCCGGGCCGATCACGGCCCCGGTGTCGGCGTCCAGCCCGCTCGGTACGTCGAGTGCCAGGATCGGGCAGCGGATCGTCTCGAGCCCGACCACGAGTTCGCGGTAGTCGCCGTCGACCGGCCGCTCGAGGCCGATGCCGAACAGGCCGTCGATCACCAGGCCCCATTCGGCGCCGGGCGGCAGCATGTCGATCCAGCCGACCGAGCCGGCGCGGGCGCGCTCGTAGGCGGCCGCCGTCTCGGCCGAGGCGTCGCGCCGGCCGGGCAGGTGCAGGACGGTGGCGTCGACGCCGGCCTCGGCCAGGTTGGCCGCGGCTTCGAGCGCATCGCCGCCATTGTTGCCGGGGCCGGCCAGCACCAGTACCGGCCGGTCGCGCCGGTCGCCCAGCAGCTCGAGGGCGAAGTCGGCGGCAGCCTTGCCGGCGCGCTGCATCAGGATGCCCGGCGCCAGGCCGGCGTAGGCTGCTTGTTCGATGGCGCGCAGTTGCGCGACCGTGTAAAGATGTCGTTCCATGCTCGTGTCTGGTCGTGAGGGACAGGTTTGATTGTCGTGCATTTCCGCCAACGTTGTCGCGCCGTCCGATCTACAATAGGCGTTTCACCGTTACAGCAGGAGCAAGGCATGGACTGGCAGTTCTGGATCGACCGAGGCGGCACCTTCACCGACATCGTGGCGCGGCGCCCGGACGGGCAACTCGTCACGCACAAGCTGCTGTCCGAGAATCCAGAACAGTACCGCGACGCCGCCGTGGCCGGCATCCGCCACCTGCTGGGCGTGGCGGCGGGCGAGCCGCTGCCGGCGGCCAGCGTCGAAGCCGTCAAGATGGGTACCACGGTGGCCACCAATGCGCTGCTCGAGCGCAAGGGCGAGCCGACGGCGCTGGCCATCACGCGGGGCTTCCGCGACGCGCTGCGCATCGCCTACCAGAACCGGCCGCGCCTGTTCGACCGCCACATCGTGCTGCCCGAGCTGCTGTATGCGCAGGTGATCGAGATCGACGAGCGCATGGGCGCCCACGGCGACGTCGTGCTGCCGCTGGACGAGGCATCCGCGCGCGCCGGCCTGCAGCAGGCCTTCGACGCCGGCCTGCGCTCGCTGGCGATCGTGTTCATGCACGGCTACCGCCACACGACGCACGAGGCGCAAGTGGCGCGCATCGCGCGCGAGATCGGTTTTACCCAGGTATCAAGCTCGCACGAGGTCAGCCCGATGATGAAGCTGGTCGCGCGGGGCGACACCACCGTGGTCGACGCCTACCTGTCGCCGATCCTGCGCCGCTACGTCGACCAGGTAGCGGGCGAGCTGCCGGGCGTGAACCTGCAGTTCATGCAGTCCAACGGCGGCCTGACCAATGCGCGCGCCTTCCAGGGCAAGGACAGCATCCTGTCCGGCCCGGCCGGCGGCATCGTCGGCATGGTGCGCGCCAGCCGGCTGGCCGGCTTCGAGCGCGTGATCGGCTTCGACATGGGCGGCACCTCCACCGACGTGTCGCACTTCTCCGGCGAGTTCGAGCGCGTGTTCGAGACCCAGGTCGCCGGCGTGCGCATGCGCGCGCCGATGATGAGCATCCATACCGTGGCGGCCGGTGGCGGCTCGATCCTGCATTTCGACGGCAGCCGCTATCGCGTGGGACCGGACAGCGCCGGCGCCAATCCGGGGCCGGCCAGCTATCGCCGCGGCGGACCGCTCGCTGTCACCGACTGCAACGTCATGCTGGGCAAGGTGCAGCCGAACTACTTCCCGCGCCTGTTCGGACCGGGTGGCGACGAAGCGCTTGACGCGAGCGCTGTACGGGCACGCTTCGACGAGATGGCGGACCAGATCGGCGCCGCTACCGGCGAACGTCCAGCGCCGGAGGCCGTGGCCGAAGGCTTCATCCAGATCGCGGTCGGCAATATGGCCAATGCGATCAAGCAGATCTCGGTGCAGCGCGGCCATGACGTCACCGACTACGCGCTCACCAGCTTTGGTGGCGCCGGCGGCCAGCACGCCTGCCTGGTGGCCGATGCGCTGGGCATGAAGACGGTCTTCATCCATTCGCTGGCCGGCGTGTTGTCGGCCTATGGCATGGGCCTGGCCGACCAGACCGCGATGCGCGAGCAGGCGGTCGAAGAGAAGCTGTCGGATGCGGCGCTCGATGCGCTGGCGGCGCGCCTGTCGGCGCTGGGCGATTCGGCGCGCGGCCAGTTGCTGCATCAAGGCGTGGAGCCGGGGCGCATCGCCCTGGTCGAGCGCGTGCACCTGCGGTATGAGGGCACCGATTCGGCGCTGGTGGTGCAGTTCGACGACGTGGCGTCGATGCAGGCGCAGTTCGAGCAGGCGTATAAACGCCGTTACTCGTTCCTGATGCCGTCGCGTGCGTTGATCGTCGAGGCGGTGTCGGTGGAGGCGATCGGCCAGTCCGACGCGCCGCCGGAGCAGCCGGCAAACGCGATGACAGCCGATGCCGCGCCGGCGCCGCAGGAAACCGTGCGCATGTACAGCGGCGCGCAGTGGCACGACACCGGCATCTACGCCCGCCGCACGCTGCAGCCGGGACACGTGGTGCGCGGCCCGGCGATCATCGCCGAAGACAATGCGACCACGATCGTGGAGCCGGGCTGGCAGGCGCAGGTCACCAGCTACAACCACCTGGTGTTGCAGCGCGTGGAAGCGCTGCCGGAACGGCGCGCGATCGGCACCACGGCCGATCCGGTGATGCTCGAGATCTTTAACAACCTGTTCATGTCGATCGCCGAGCAGATGGGCTTGCGGCTGCAGAACACGGCCTATTCCGTCAACATCAAGGAACGCCTGGACTTCAGCTGCGCGATCTTCGATCACGACGGCAACCTGGTCGCAAACGCGCCGCACATGCCGGTGCACCTGGGCTCGATGGGCGAGAGCATCAAGACCGTGATGCGCGAGAACGCGGGCCGGATGCGCTCGGGCGACGTCTACGTGCTCAACGATCCCTATAACGGCGGCACCCATTTGCCGGACGTGACCGTCATCTCGCCGGTGTTCGACGAAGCGGGGCAGGAAATCCTGTTCTACGTCGGCTCGCGCGGCCACCACGCCGACATCGGCGGCACCACGCCGGGCTCGATGCCGCCCGACTCGGATCACATCGAGCAAGAGGGCGTGTTGATCAACAATTTCAAGCTGGTCGACGGCCTCGATGGCGTCCTGCGCGAGACGCAAGCGCGCGCGATGCTGCAAGGTGCGCGCTACCCGGCGAGGAATCCCGACCAGAACATGGCCGACCTGCGCGCCCAGGTGGCGGCGAACCAGAAGGGCGTCGAGGAGCTGCGCAAGATGGTCGCGCACTTCGGCCTGGACGTCGTGCGCGCCTACATGGGGCATGTGCAGGACAATGCGGAAGAAGCCGTGCGGCGCGTGATCTCGGCGCTCAAGGACGGCAGCTTCCACTACGAGCTCGATAACGGCGCCCACATCGACGTCGCGATCCGGGTCGACCAGGCCACGCGCAGCGCGGAAGTCGATTTCACGGGCACGTCAGGCCAGCTGCCGAACAACTTCAATGCGCCGTCGAGCGTGTGCATGGCGGCGGTGCTGTATGTGTTCCGCACGCTCGTGGACGACGAGATTCCGCTGAACGCCGGTTGCCTGAAACCGTTGAAGGTCATCATCCCGCCCGGCTCGATGCTCAACCCGCATTATCCGGCCTCGGTGGTGTCGGGGAACGTCGAGACCTCGACCTGCATCACCAACGCGCTGTACGGCGCGCTGGGCGTGATGGCGGCGGCGCAGGGCACGATGAACAACTTCACCTTCGGCAACGCGCGCTACCAGTACTACGAGACCATCTCCGGCGGCTCGGGCGCGGGCGAGGGCTTCGACGGCACCGACGTCGTGCAGACGAATATGACCAACTCGCGCCTGACCGATCCGGAGATCCTGGAGTTCCGTTTTCCGGTGCGGCTGGAGAGTTACGAGATTCGGCACGGATCGGGGGGAGCGGGGCGCTGGCATGGCGGCAATGGCGGCGTGCGCAAGGTGCGCTTCCTGGAGCCGATGACGGCGGCGATCCTGTCAAACAACCGGATTCACGCGCCGTTCGGGATGGCGGGCGGGGAGGCGGCCCAGCGCGGGCGCAACCGCGTCGAACGTGCCGACGGCCGGGTCGAGGAGTTGGGCCATATCGGCAAGACCGATATGGGCGTGGGCGACGTGTTCGTGATCGAGACGCCGGGCGGGGGCGGGTACGGGGAACCCGCCTGATCCGATTTGCCCGGTTTGCTCAGCGCCGCTGGTGACCACGACCGTGGCCGCCGTGGCGGTGGCCGCCATGTCCGCCATGGTGGCCGCGCCACCCGTGGCCGCCATGATAGTGGCCCCTGCCGTGGTGATGGCCGTGCCCGTAGTGGCGTGGGCCGCGGTCGTAGTACGAGAATCCCAGGCCGAGCGTGACTGGCGGATAGGCGTAGGCAGGGCTGGAGTAGGGATAGGCGCCGTAATAGGGGTAGGCCGAATAGCTGGAGTAGCCATAGGCGGGCACGTAGGCGCCATCGTAGGTCGCATACGGAGGTCCGTAGGCCACGCAGCCTCCGAGACCGCATGCCAGCAAGAGCGAAAAAGTCAGGCGTTTCGCCGCGCCTTTGATCTGCAAGTTCATGGCAGACCCTCATCGGGGACGATGATTCATTCTAGTCCCTTGCCGGACGGGCGTTGGCGGTGGAGTTGTAAGGAATTGCTACGACGATAGGGGCGGCGGGCCGGGAAGGCGATGATTTGAACTCAGCCGCACCGATAAACGCTTCCGGACATAGAGGAAATGCATGTCGCAGCAATCAATCCCACGATTCGCTCTGCTCGCCGTATGCGGCTTGTTGGGTGCGTGTGGCACTACGAAGCCTGAAATGCCGTCTGCGGCCAATGCGGGTGCCCGGGCGCCCGGCGCTGCAGCACCGCTCGCCATGGTCGGCGTTGCCTGGGACAACTTCAATCACCGTGGCAATATGTGGGCGTGCCGGGACTTGGCCAGTGGCGAGATCGTCTCGACCAGCATGTGCCACGGCCTGGTCAGGGACGACCGCCATTGGCCGGGAATGGCGGTCCCATCCAGTTATCGCGGCATGCCCGACCCGTGACGTGATCTAGACAGTGGCAATACCATACTTCCTGCGCGCCGCCTGATACTCATCGGTCAACGCCACCAACCTTGGATGTTGCGCATCCTGCGCCCGAATCCCTTCCAGCAGCTGGGCCGCCGTGTCGCCCAGCGGGTGATCCCACCCCAGCTCGTTCACCTGGCGCAGGATGCCGCCGGCGGTGGCCACCATCACCTGCAGATTGTGCGGCGCGATGTGCAGCGCCTCGAGCAGGGTCTGCACCGCGCCGCGCACGTCGCCCATATTGCGCTTCTCGTCGGCCACGCCGAGCAGGATCTGCGCCTGCGCCCGCAGTTGCTGGCCCATGCCCTCGACCATGTCGGTGCGGCCGGCATTGACGAACACGTGCATCGCCTGGTCGACCGAGACGCCGCTGCCCGACTCGTTCATCACCGTCAGCATGACGTTGGATGCCTGCTCGTCCAGCTGGTGATCCAGGCACGCCTTGGCCAGGTCCATGCGCAGGCCGGGCGAGGTCGCGCCGCCGGCGCGCACCGCCGTCACCGCCGCCTGCAGCTCGGCGATCGCGGCGCCGGCGTTGCCGCTCTTGTCGAGCACGAGCGAGTTGGCATAGGCGCGGCAGGCGTCCGCCGCCGGGTTGCCGCGCATCGAGCGCTCCAGGTCGCGCACCACGCCGGTCGCGCCGAGCAGGTCGTCGCGCGTGACCAGCGCCTTGACCAGGTTGACGTGGTCTTCGGGATTGCGAAACTCCGAATAGCGGGCCTTGGTCACCACCTGGCGGAACGATTTTTCGGCGCCATCGACGTCGCCCGCCGCGAGCGCTACTTCGCCGAGCTTGCGCAGGCGCCGCACCACGTGCGGCGAGATCGCCACCGCGTCTTCGAGCACCTTCTTGGCCAGCTCCGGCTCGTGGCTCGCCTCCAGGCAGCGCGCCAGCAGGTCGTAGCCGGCCATCAGGCGCGGATTGGCGGCCAGCAGTTCTTCGAGGATGGTGCGGGCGTCGTCCACCTGGTCGAGCGCGAACAGGGTGCGCGCCATGCCCAATGCCGCCCAGCCGAGAGGACGCTCGGCCAGCACCTCGCGGTAGACGGCGGCGGCCTCGTGGTGCTCGTTCAGGCTCGTGTGCAATTCGGCGCGGATGCGGGCAAAGTCGGCGCCGTAGCGCGGTTGGGCGCCAGCGCCGTCGCGGCAGGCGGCGATCGCTTCGCGCGGCTTGCCCTGGGCCGCCAGCTGCCAGGCCGGGAGCAGGGCGGCGCGGCGCTCCAGTGCGCGCTTGATGCGCCCGCTCAGCATCTCCACCGTGAAGGGCTTGAGGACGTAGTCGGTCGGCGTCAGTTCGGCCGCGCTCACCACCTTGTCGTGGACGCCCTCGGAGGTGAGCATGATGAAGATCGTCGACGCCGAGATCAGGTGGTGGTGGCGCAAGTCTTCCAGCAACTGCTGGCCGTCCTGGCCTTCGCCGCTGCCGCCGGCCAGGTCGTACTCGCACAGGATGACGTCGTAGGCGCGCCGCTGCAGCTGGCGGATGGCCGTGTTGGCGTTGATCGCATACTCGACCTTGTTGATGCCCGCCAGGTTCAGCATGTTCTGCAGGCTGGTGCGCATTCCCGGGTTCGGGTCGACCACCAGCACCGCCAGGTTTCCATTCTCTTGCATCGTCGCTCTCGTCCAGGTCATCCGGCGCCACGCGGAAGGGCGCGTTTAAATATTGTCTACCGTAAAGATACCGGCAAGTTTCAATCCGATCAAGGAAACTGCAGTGCCATATTGTCAGTCGGCCGAGGGCCCGACCATAGTGCAACACTGTATAATAGCGGGCTATCTTCCACCCTAGCAGCCACGCTGCATCAACGACTGTCCAAGCCATGTTGATTCTGCCGGGTTCCAATGCCCTGTCCGCCTTCCGTAGCCAACGCCTCCTGAGCCAACTGCAAGCCGTCGCCCCGTCGATCGCCGCCGTCCAGGGACGCTTCTACCACTTCATCGACACCAGCGCGCCGCTCTCCACTGACGATACGCAACGTCTATCGGCCATGCTCACCTATGGCGAGCCGGCGGCCGAAACGCTGTACGAGGGCGTGACCGAGGAGTTCTTCGTCATTCCGCGCCTGGGCACGATTTCGCCGTGGGCCTCGAAGGCGACCGACATCGCCCACAACTGCGGCATGGCTCACGTGCACCGCATCGAGCGCGGCGTCGGCTACACCGTGGTCCTCAAGAGCGGCATCCTGGGCAGCAGCATCGGCGCCGCCAAGAAGCTCAGCAGCGAGGAACTGGAAGCCGTCAGCGCGCTGCTGCACGACCGCATGACCGAGTCGGTGCTGCGCAGCGCCGACGACGCCCAGCACCTGTTCAACGAACTCGAAGGCAAGCAGCTGGAAAGCATCGATGTGCTGGGCGCTGGTCGCGACGCGCTGGTGCGCGCCAACACCGAACTCGGCCTGGCGATGTCGGAAGACGAAGTCGACTACCTGCACGACGCCTTCACCAAGGCGCAGCGCAACCCGACCGACGTCGAGCTCATGATGTTCGCCCAGGCGAACAGCGAGCACTGCCGCCACAAGATCTTCAACGCCGACTGGATCATCGACGGCGTCAAGCAGGACAAATCGCTGTTCGGCATGATCAAGAACACGCACCAGCTGAATCCGCGCGGCACCGTGGTCGCCTACAGCGACAACTCGTCGATCATCGAAGGCGCCACCGTCACCCGCTTCTTCCCGCGCGACGGCCAGGAATACGGCGCGTCGACCGAGCTGGTGCACACCCTGATGAAGGTCGAGACCCACAACCATCCGACCGCGATCTCTCCGTTCCCGGGCGCCTCGACCGGCGCCGGCGGCGAGATCCGCGACGAGGGCGCGACCGGCCGCGGCGCCAAGCCGAAGGCGGGCCTGACCGGTTTCACGGTATCGAACCTGGTGCTGCCCGACGCCCAGCGTCCGTGGGAAAACGCATCGGACGTGACCAAGGGCGAGCGTCTTGACGCCGTCTACGGCAAGCCGGAGCGCATCGCCTCGCCGCTGCAGATCATGATCGACGGCCCGATCGGCGGCGCCGCCTTCAGCAATGAATTCGGCCGTCCGGTCCTGGGCGGCTACTTCCGCGCCTACGAGCAGAACGTCGGCGCCGCGAACGCGGTCTACGGCTACCACAAGCCGATCATGATCGCCGGCGGCATCGGCAACATCTCGGCCCGGCACACCCACAAGGACGAGATCCCGGTCGGCAGCCTGCTGATCCAGCTCGGCGGCCCGGGCATGCGCATCGGCATGGGCGGCAGCGCCGCCTCGTCGATGGCGACCGGCACCAACACCGCCGACCTGGACTTCGACTCGGTCCAGCGCGGCAATCCAGAGATGGAACGCCGCGCGCAGGAAGTCATCAACGGCTGCTGGCAGCTGGGAGAGGACAACCCGATCATCTCGATCCACGACGTCGGCGCCGGCGGCCTGTCGAACGCCTTCCCCGAAATCGTCAACGACGCCAAGCGCGGCGCGATTTTCGACCTGCGCAAGGTGCCGCTGGAAGAGAGTGGTCTGGCGCCGAAGGAAATTTGGTCAAACGAGTCGCAAGAGCGATATGTGTTGGCAATTTCGCCTGATGGCCTTACAAAATTTGCATCGCTGTGCGAGCGTGAGCGCTGCCCGTTTGCCGTGGTCGGCACCGCCACCGAAGAGCGCCAGCTGAAGCTGATCGATCAGCAAGAAGGTAATTCGCCGGTCGACATGCCGATGGATGTGTTGCTCGGCAAACCGCCGAAGATGCTGCGCGACGTCGAACACGTCCAGCACGTCTTCCCGCCGGTGGACCTGACCGGCATCGAGCTGCCGGAAGCCGCGCGTCGCGTGCTGCTGAACCCGGCCGTGGCCGATAAATCGTTCCTGATCACCATCGGCGACCGTACTGTCGGCGCCACCAGCGTGCGCGACCAGATGGTCGGCCCATGGCAGGTGCCGGTCGCCGACTGCGCCGTCACCGCGATGGCCTTCGAAGGCTTCGTGGGCGAGGCGATGGCGATGGGCGAGCGCACCCCGCTGGCCGTGATCGACGCCGCCGCCTCGGGCCGCATGGCCGTCGGCGAGGCGATCACCAACATCGCCGCCGCCGCCATCGACGACATCTCGGACATCAAGCTGTCGGCCAACTGGATGGCCGCCTGCGGCCAGCCTGGCCAGGATGCGGCGCTGTTCGACACCGTCAAGGCGGTCGGCATGGAACTGTGCCCGGCGCTGGGCGTGTCGATCCCGGTGGGCAAGGATTCGCTGTCGATGCGCACCACCTGGAACGACGAAGGCCAGAACAAGGCCGTCATCTCGCCGGTGTCGCTGATCGTGTCGTCGTTCGCGCCGGTTACCGACGTGCGCCGTTCGCTGACCCCGCAACTGCGCACCGACAGCGGCGAGACCTCCCTGATCCTGGTCGACCTGGGCCGCGGCAAGAACCGCCTGGGTGCCTCGATCCTGGCGCAAGTGACGCAGCAACTGGGCGACTCGGTGCCGGACGTCGATTCGCCGCAAGACCTGAAAGCCTTCTTCGTCGCGATCCAGCAGCTGAACAAGGACGGCAAGCTGCTGGCCTACCACGACCGCTCGGACGGCGGCCTGTTCGCCACGCTGACCGAGATGGCCTTCGCCGGCCGCACCGGCGTGTCGGTTAACCTCGACATCCTGACCATGGAAGGCGAGCACGCGTCCGACTGGGGCGACGCCAAGAACTGGGCCGGCCAGGTGGCCGAGCGCCGCAACGAGATGACCCTGCGCGCGCTGTTTTCCGAAGAGCTGGGCGCCGTGATCCAGGTGCGCGCGGACGACAAGAGTGCGGTGATGAACGTGCTGCGCGACCAGGGCCTGGGCGCCTGCAGCCACATCATCGGTAAGCTCAACGACCGCGGCGCGATCGAGTTCACCCGTGATGCGAAAGTGATCTACAACGAGTCGCGCAGCAGCCTGCACCGCCTGTGGAGTGAGACCAGCTGGCGCATCGCGCGCCTGCGCGACAACCCGGCGTGCGCCGATTCGGAATACGACCGCCTGCTGGACGAAACCGACCCAGGCATGCAGCCGAAGATCACCTTCGACCTGGCGGATAATGTCGCGGCGCCGTTCATCGCGACCGGCGTGCGTCCGCGCGTGGCCATCCTGCGCGAGCAGGGCGTCAACTCGCATATCGAAACCGCGTGGGTGATGCACCAGGCGGGCTTCGCCGCGATCGACGTCCACATGAGCGACCTGATCGCCGGCCGCGCCAAGCTGGACGACTTCCACGGCATCATCGCCGTCGGCGGCTTCTCGTATGGCGACGTGCTGGGCGCGGGCGAGGGCTGGGCCAAGACCATCCTGTTCAACCCGCAGCTCTCGGAGCAGTTCGCGAAGTTCTTCCAGCGCCAGGACACCTTCGGCCTCGGTGTCTGCAACGGCTGCCAGATGATGAGCAACCTGAAATCCATCATTCCGGGCGCGCATGCGTGGCCGAAGTTCACCCGCAACAAGTCGGAACAGTTCGAAGCGCGCTTCGGCATGGTCGAGGTGCTGGATTCGCCGTCGATCTTCTTCGCGGGCATGGCCGGCACCCAGGCGCCGATCGCCATCGCCCACGGCGAAGGCTTCGCCGACTTCTCGCTGACCGGCGACCTGAGCGCCGTCAACCAGTCGATGCGCTTCGTCGACAACCGCGGCCAGGCGACTGAGGTCTATCCGTTCAACCCGAACGGCTCGCCGGGCGGGCTGACCTCGGTCACCACCGATGACGGCCGCTTCACCGTGCTGATGCCGCACGCCGAGCGCGTGTTCCGCGCCGCGACGCATTCGTGGGCGCCGGAATCGTGGGGTGACGAGTCGCCATGGATGCGCATGTTCCGCAATGCGCGCAAGTGGGTTGGCTGATCGGTTCAAATGATATGGAAAACGCCTCTTCGGAGGCGTTTTTATTTGGCCCGCTGACCGTCTCATTTCGAATTCCGGAAATCACGGGGATTTGGCATTCTGGCGCTTATTCAAGGTGGGTAATTTTATCTACTGACATTTCTGGCAGTGGTTCGAGTATGCTTCTATGAAATAATCTGGATTTTAGCCGGAGATCCGGATGTCTGTTTTGTCGATTATCGCGTCGAATATCCCTGCGGCTACAGCAACATTTGTCGCGGCAGTGACGGCTTTGTTCGCCGCGCTCAAATATTACTCTGACAAAGCAGCCAAGGTTACCGAGTTCAGGAAGGCATGGGTTGAATCACTCCGGCTGGCGGTCGCGGAGTTTGGCGGCAGCATCCATTTGATTGTCGGAAGGATTTCGATCAAGTCAAAAGCGACCCCCGCCCCGGTACCGGCTAAAACTCCTTCAAAGTCACTTGAGGAAGAGCTTGCCAGCGAACTCCTTCCGTATTGGTCCAAGCTGAGGGTGTCGTACAACACCATTATCCTTCACTTGAACCCAGCAGAACACGAGTCTTATTTAATCGCCGAGAGGGCGGTGTCCGAATCCTGGCAGAGTAAGTTCCCACAAGGGACGAAAGACGCGCAAGTTTTCCGCTTCCTGTGCTGGTGCTTGAGCTTGGCGGATGCGCGAATTGGCGAGGTTCCGAGGCATCGGAAGTCGCGTTGGAACCGAAGGCAGAAATTTAAAAAAATCCCGTCCGCTGAGCAAGTTACCGTCGCTGCGTTAACGACAGCGCAGGAGAAACTGCGAGAATCTTGTACCGATTTCGGCTCGATCCTGCTGCTTGCGGCGTTCGCAACGCGTCAGCTGGCGCACGGCGACTACAAGACCGTGTTGAAGCATTATCCAGAGATTGAGCGTGGGATTCGTATAGTCGATACCGCTGCTGCGAACGTCGTGAAAGGCGTCTGGGAAGATGTCAAGAGAGGCGAGCCTAGCTCCCGGTGGGCGGGTCTCAGCGCATTAGGCATCTCGGTCCTTCTCATCGTTAGCATTGTCATCGGGCTAGTGTTGGCGCCAAAACAAAATAGTAGCTCATCTGGGACCAACTTCAATTTCTATCTTAACGACAAGCAGATCGGAACTGTAGCTGGAAGAACTGATGCCGCTCATCCGTCAATAACGGTCAAGGTCATGGATCGAGCGTAAGGTCTGACGGTTTGATGCAGCAATCATAAACGCCTCTCCGGAGGCGTTTTTTTCGCCGGCGCGATATACACTGTGTCGAACTCAACAAGGATTGGAGACCATGAACCCGATCGTCGTTCGTCCCTTATGCGCACTGATCATGGTGCTTTCCACCGCCGCGAATGCGGCTCCCGACGGCAGGCAGATCGACGCCGCGACACGCTCAGGCATCGTCCGCGAGCTGGCGCAGGCGATCGACGAGCAGTACGTTTTCCCCGACAAGGCGAAACTGATTGCCGAGCGCCTGCAGGCGAAGGAGAAGAGCGGCGCGTATGCGCGCATCTCGACGATGGAGGAACTGGCCAGCGTCCTGACCGACGACCTGCGCGCGCCGACCAAGGACCTGCACCTGAGGGTCAGGGTCAGCGCGCAGCCGCTTCCGGACATTCCCCCCGAGCCGACGCCCGAGATCGAAAAAATGATGCTCGGTCACCTGAAGGCCTCGAACTTTGGCGTACGCAAGATCGAAGCGCTGCCGGGCAATATCGGCTACATCGACCTGAGGACGTTTGCCCCGGTCGACTTCGCCAGGGACATCATCGGCGCCGCGATGCAGGTGGTCGCCGACACCGACGCCCTGATCGTCGACTTGCGCAATAACGGCGGGGGCGACCCGAACACGGTCGCCTTCATGTCGAGCTACCTGTTCGACAACCGCACCCACCTCAACGACATGGTCTGGCGCCACGAAGGGCGCCTTGAGTCGTTCTGGACCCAGGACGAGGTGCCGGGCAAGCGCTTCGGCGGCCAGAAGAAGATCTATGTCCTCACCAGCAAGAAGACCTTCTCGGGCGCGGAAGAATTCAGCTACAACATGCAACAGCTCAAGCGTGGAACGCTCATCGGCGAGACGACCGGCGGCGGCGCCCACCCGGGCGGCATGCGTCGCCTGCATCCCCATCTCTCGGTCTTCATTCCGAGCGGCCGGGCGGTCAATCCGATCAGCAAATCGAACTGGGAAGGCACGGGCGTCATCCCCGACGTGCCGGTCGCGGCGGACGAAGCCTTGCGTACGGCCCAGCGCCTGGCATTGAAGGCGCTGCTGGAGAAGCCGCGCGACGCCATGCATGCCGACCTGCTGCGCAAGCGCCTGGCCGAAGTCGACAAGCAGGGATAGGGCGGGCAGTCAGGGTATTGGACGCGCCAGGGTGTAACGTACGTCGGCGGCGCCGGCGTCGTCCCTGGTCCAGCCCTGGCGCGCATAGAACAGGTCGGCCCGCGTGCCGGCGCCCGTGTCGAGCGTGATCTCGGCGAAGCCTTGCTCGAACAGCCACGCCGTCACCAGTCCGAGCAGGGCTTTCGCCAGCCCCTTTCCCTCGTGCGCGGGATCGACGAACAGCGCCCAGATCGAGCCATCGAGCCGGTTGGCATAGCTGAACGCGACGGTGACGCCATCGACCTGCGCAATCCAGCCGCGGCCATCCTTTTCCAGAAAATCTTCATACATCCGCGGCGTGACCCGCGCCGGGTCGCGCAACCGGTTCTCGAACACTGATAAACGGACGCGGGACATCTGCGGGATATCGGCGGCGGTCGCGCGCCGGAAAACGGGAACAGATGAGCGCATTCGTACTCGCACAAAAGAAAAGAGCGCCCCCGCAGGAGCGCTCTTCGAGACGGCTGGACAGCGATTACTGCACCTTGGCCTTCTTGACCAGGCTTTCGCGGTATGCCGCCAGCTGACGCTGCTGCAGGCCTTCCGCGACTTGCTGCTTGACTTCGTCCAGCGGCGGGATCTTGGTCGCGCGCACGTCTTCCAGCTTGATGACGTGGAAGCCGAACTGCGATTTCACCGGGGTCTCGGTGATGGCGCCTTTTTGCAGGGCGACCATGGCCTTCGAGAACTCAGGCACGTAGGTCGCCGGGCTTGCCCAGCCCAGGTCGCCGCCGTTCTGGGCGCTGCCGTCCTTCGACTGCTTGGCCAGCTCTTCGAACTTGCCGCCGGCCTTCAGCTTGGCGATGATGCCCTTGGCGTCGGCTTCGGAATCGACCAGGATGTGGCGGGCGTGGTATTCCTTGTCGCCGATCATGGCCTTCTGCTTGTCGTACTCGGCCTTGATCTCGGCATCCTTGACCGGGTTCTTCTTGACGTAGTCGGCCAGCATCGCATTGATGATGATGCTCTGGCGGGCGTTGTCGATGGCCGATTTGACGTCGGCGCGGTTGCCGATGTTCTGCTTGTCGGCTTCCTGGATCAACACTTCACGGCTGATCAGGTCTTTCTTGATCGCATCGCGCAGCTCAGGGGAATCGGTGGCGCGGCCCTGGGCGACGACTTGCTTGACCAGCTGGTCGACCCTCGCTTGCGGGATCGCCTTGCCATTGACGGTTGCAGCGTTTTGCGCGAGTGCAGGCAGGGCAACCAATGCGGTCATGGCTAACAACAGGCGGGCTGGCTTCAAAATCATTGTTGAGATCCTATATAAACACGAAAAGTATCGCCGCAGGCGACGAAAGCCGGCGCATGCTCAGCGCCGGCGACAGCACATATTACTGCACCTTTGCCTTTTTGACCATTTGCTCCTGGTAGTCACGCAGCTTCTCTTGCGCCAGGGTGTCGGCGATCTGCGGCTTGACTTCTTCCAGCGACGGCAGCTTGACCGCACGGGTGTCGTCCAGCTTGATCACGTGGAAGCCGGCGTTGGTCTTGACCGGCACGTCGGTAATCGCGCCTTTCTGCAGCTTGGTGAAGCCGGCCGAGAATTCCGGCGGCAGGGCGTTCGGGGTCACCCAGTCCAGGTCGCCGCCATTGTTGGCGGTGCCGGTGTCCTTCGAGGTCTTGGCCAGGTCTTCGAACTTGGCGCCGCCTTTCAGCTTGCCGATGGCCGCCTTGGCTTCGTCTTCGGTCGTGAACAGGATGTGGCGCACATGGTATTCCTTGTCGCCGGTCTGCGCCTTGAACTTGTCGTACTCGGCCTTGATCTGGGCGTCGCTCACCGGATTCTTGGTGATGTATTCGCGGGCCAGGGCGTTGACGACGATCGACTGACGGGCATTGTCCAGCGCTTCACGCACTTCGGGCTTCTTGTCGTAGCCTTGCTTGACGGCTTCTTGCATCAGCACTTCGCGGGCGATCAGGTCGTTCTTGACGGCTTCGCGCAGTTGCGGCGAATCCTGGCCCTGGCCCTGGGCCACGACCTGCTTGACGACGGCATCGGCGCGCGACGAAGGGATCGCCTTGCCGTTCACCACTGCGAGGTTCTGGGCGAAAGCGGGAGCCGATGCAACGGCGACAAGGGCTAACAGCAGGCGAGCTGGCTTAAAGGTCATGTGTGTTCCTGTAGCGGGGATAGTTGCTGGACGAGATTGGATTAGTTCTTATGACTAGCAGTGACAATTGTCGGGCACATTACTTAAAACTGCCTGAAGCCGACACTCAGGACAGCTCGGAAGGCGCGGTCGCGTTGATGGCGAGCGCGTGGATTTCCGCCTTGTTGATCATATCGTGAACGGCATCATACACAAGACGATGGCGCATGACCAGCTTGAGGCCTTCAAAGCGGGATGACACGATTTTGACCGTGTAATGGCTGCCGCCGGAGGCCGCGCCGGCATGGCCGGCGTGCAGGTGCGAGTCGTCGATGATCTCGAGCGACGCCGGGGCCAGCTCGGCCTCGAGGATCGCGCGCAGGCGTGCTTCGCGGTCGCCTTTGCTGGTTGCAGTGGTCATGCTTCTTCCTCCTTGATGTATTTTGAGAGCATCATCATCTGGATCACGATGAATCCGAACATGATGCCGGTAAAGCCGAACAGCTTGAAGCTGACCCAGGCGCTGGTATCGTTACGGAAGACCACGAAGGCCATCAACAAGTTCAGCAGGCCCATGCCGGCGAAGAACAGGATCCAGCTGTAGCCGAGCCGGTTCCACACCAGATCGGGCAGCTTGATATTGGCCTCCATCACGGAGCGCATCAGGTTCTTCTTGTAAAACACCTGCGCCACCAGCAGGGCGACGGCGAAGGCCCAGTACAGGATGGTCGGCTTCCATTTGATAAACAGGTCGTCATGGAAATAGATCGTGGCGCCGCCGGCAACCAGGATCACGGCCATCGACAGCCACAGCATATTGTCGACCTTGCGGCCGCGCACCAGCAGGTAGCCGACCTGCAGCGCGGTGGCGACGATCGCCACCGCGGTGGCCAGCAGGATCGCCGATTGCGCCGGCGGCACCGCGCCGCCCGCGATCAGCCCGCGCAGGTACTCGACCGCCATGCGGTGCGCCCAGTCCTGGTTGCTGTCGCCGTACTTGTAGACGCCGAAGAACAGGATGACTGGGAACAGATCGAACAGAAATTTCTTCACCGCGCCACCCTCAGATCGGTTCGAACCGCATGGCGGCCGAGTTGATGCAGTAGCGCAGCCCGGTCGGCGGCGGGCCGTCCGGGAACACGTGGCCCAGGTGGGCATCGCACACGCCGCAGATGACTTCGGTGCGCACCATGCCGTGGCTGCGGTCGACTTTCTCGATCACATTTTCCGGGTCGAGGGCCGTGAAGTAGCTGGGCCAGCCGCAGCCCGAGTCGAACTTGGTGTCCGATTCGAACAGCGGGGTGTCGCAGCACACGCAGTGATAGATGCCGTGTTCATGGTGGTCCCAGTACTTGCCGGTGAAGGCGCGCTCGGTGGCGGCGTGGCGCGTCACCTGGTATTCGATCGGGTCGAGCTGCTCGCGCCACTCGGCGTCGGTCTTGGTCACTTTGTCGGTCATGATTCTCTTTCGTGGTGTGAGAGGCCAGGCTCAAATGAGGCCCGGGGCGGGCTCAGGACGAGCAGCTCACCTCGAGGTGGGCCGCCCAGTCCGGCGGCAGGGTCGCATAGGATGCGTTCTCGGGCTGCTCGTCGAACGGGCGTTCCAGCACGGCCAGCAGCTTGTGCACGCCGCCGAAGTCGCCGTTCTGCGCCTGTTCGATGGCGATCTGCGCCAGGTAGTTGCGCAGGATGTACTTCGGATTGACCCCGTGCATGGCCTCGCGCCGGGCCGCGTCGCTGCTCCCTTCCTGGCGCAGGCGGGCGCGGTACTCGGCGGCCCAGGCGTCGAAGGCGGCGCGGTCGATGAACAGGTCGCGCAGGGGTTCGTCGGCGGCCGGCTCCTCGACCTTCAGCTCGCCCAGGCGGCGGAAGAACAGCGTGAAATCGGCGTGGTTGTCTTGCAGCAGCGTGAACATATTGTCGAACAGCGCCGCATCGCCGTCGCGCGTCTCCTTCAGGCCGAGCTTGGCATGCAGCAGGGTGTCGAGCTGGCGGCCGAACTCGGGGCGGTAGACGTCGAGGGCCTCTTCGGCCACTTCGGGCTCGCCGATCAGCGGCAGCAGGGCATTGCCCAGCGCATAGCAGTTCCAGTGGCCGACCGGGACCTGGTTGGCGTAGGAGTAGCGGCCACCCTGGTCGGTGTGGTTGCAGATGTGCTTGGCATCAAACGCTTCCATGAAGCCGAACGGGCCGTAGTCCAGCGTCAGTCCCAGGATCGACATATTGTCGGTGTTCATCACGCCATGCATGAAGCCGACCGCCTGCCAGTGCGCGATCATGCGCGCGGTGCGGCGGGTGACTTCGGCCAGCAGCTCCTTGTACGGATTGGCGGCGCCCAGGAATTCCGGGTAGAACTGGCGGATGACGTAGTCGGCGAGCGTTTTCAGCTCGGCCTCGCGCCCGCGCGAGGCCCAGTGCTCGAACGAGCCGAAGCGCACGAAGGTGGGCGCCATGCGCGTCACCACGGCGGTGCTTTCCATGGTCTCGCGCGCCACCTGTTGCGGCGAGCCGGTCACCATCAGCGCGCGCGTGGTCGGGATGCCGAGCGCGGCCATGGCCTCGGAACACAGGAATTCGCGGATCGACGAGCGCAGCACGGCGCGGCCATCGCCCATGCGCGAATACGGCGTGCGGCCGGCGCCTTTCAGTTGCAGCTCCATCGGGCCGGTCGGCGTGGCGATCTCGCCCAGCGTGATCGCGCGGCCGTCGCCCAGCTGGCCGGCCCAGACGCCGAACTGGTGGCCGGAATACACGGCGGACAACGGCTGCGAACGCGCCGCGACCTTGTTGCCGGTAAACACGTCGACGAAGTCGGGGCGCGCGAGATCGGCCGCATCCAGCCCGATCAGGGCGGCAGCAGGGCTGCTCGCCGCAATGAAATGTGGCGAGGGCAGCGGCGTCGGCATGAGGCGCGTGTAGAACGCCGGTGGCAATTCGCTGAACGAATTGTTCAGTGGAAGTTCGTCGGCAGTGATGGCAGTGTCCGTGGCAAAGTGGTCAAGATTGGCGGGATTTTACCGCACCCGGCCGATTCTATTCGCGCACCGGTGCGGTGTGGGCCGGCGTTACATCCGGTAACCGCTCATTGCCGATCTGGCTCAAGGGGTTGATGCGGTGCATCATCGAATCCGGTTGACGGGCGCAGGATGCGGGGACGACACTTTCCACGCTGCCATTCTGATCACGGAGACCCAATGCACCCAATGAGTCAGTTGCAAGGCCAGATGATGGATCAACCGCTGCTGATTTCTGGCATCCTCGAGTTCGCGGCGCGCCATTACGGCGCCACCGAGATCGTCTCGCGCCGCGTCGAGGGCGACCTGCACCGCTATACCTACCGCGATTGCGCACGCCGCGCGCGCCAGCTGGCCAATGCGCTGGCGGCGCTGGGGATCGGCATGGGCGAGCGTATCGCGACGCTGGCCTGGAATGGCTACCGGCACCTGGAACTGTATTACGGCGTGTCCGGTTCGGGCGCGGTGCTGCATACGATCAATCCGCGCCTGCATCCCGAGCAGGTGGCCTATATCGTCAACCACGCCGAAGACCGCGTCCTGTTCTTCGACCTCACGTTCTTGCCGGCGATCGAGGCGATGGCGCGTCAGTGCAAGACCGTCAAGGCGTATGTCGCCCTGTGCGGACGCGAGCACATGCCGCCCGCCGGCGCGATTCCCGGCCTGCTGTGCTACGAAGAGCTGATCGGGGCCGCCTCCGGCGACTACGACTGGCCGCAGTTCGACGAGCGTTCGGCGGCGTCCCTGTGCTACACCTCGGGCACGACCGGCAACCCGAAAGGCGCCTTGTACTCGCACCGCTCGACCGTGCTGCACGCCTACGCGTCGGCGCTGCCGAACGCGCTCGGCATCGGGAGCGCCGACGTGGTGCTGCCGGTGGTGCCGATGTTCCACGTCAACGCCTGGGGTTTACCGTACTCGGCGCCGCTGGTGGGCGCGAAGCTGGTGTTCCCGGGACCGGCGCTGGACGGCAAGTCGTTGTACGCGCTGTTCGAGGCCGAGGGCGTGACCTTCTCGGCCGGCGTGCCCACGGTCTGGCTCGGCCTGGTGAACCACGTGCTGGAGGGCGGCTTGCGGTTCTCGACCTTCCGCCGCACCGTGATCGGCGGCTCGGCCTGTCCGCCGGCGCTGATGGACCTGCTCATCGACCGGCTGGGCGTGCAGGTGGTGCACGCCTGGGGCATGACCGAGATGTCGCCGCTCGGCACCGCCTGTACCCCGCTGGCCCGGCATGCCGGCTTGCCGCAGGAGGCGCAGCGCGCGCTGCTGAGGAAGCAGGGCCACGCGATCTGCGGCGTCGACATGAAGATCGTCGACGACGACGGCGCCGAACTGGCGTGGGACGGCGCGACCTGTGGCCACCTGCTGGTCCGGGGGCCGTGGGTGGTGTCCGGGTACTTCCGGGGCGAGGGCGGCGACGTGCTGCAGGACGGCTGGTTTCCGACCGGGGACGTGGCCACCATCGATGCCGATGGCTACCTGGCGATCACCGACCGCAGCAAGGACGTGATCAAGTCGGGCGGCGAGTGGATCGGCACCATCGACCTGGAAAACGTGGCGATGTCGCACCCGGCGGTGCTGCAGGCGGCCTGCATCGGCGTGCAGCATCCGAAATGGGCCGAGCGGCCCTTGCTGGTGGTGGTGCGCCGGCCCGGCATGGAGGTCAGCCGCGAGGAGCTGCTGGGCTGGTTCGCCGGCAAGGTGGCGCGGTGGTGGACGCCGGACGACGTCGTGTTCGCCGACAGCCTGCCGGTGGGCGGCACCGGCAAGATCCAGAAGAACAAATTGCGCGAGGCGTATGCGGGACATCGGTTGCCGGCTGCCTGACGCGATGGCAGGTCTCGGCCGCATGCGGTGCGGGCGGCGCCAACAGGGCGCGGCGAGCGCGCACGGACAGGTAGACTGTTATCACTTTTGACAACTTTCGCTCACAGGATTCTCCATGCGCCTGCTCATCGCCCTCATTCTTCCCTGGCTGACCTTCTTCACCATCGGCCGCCCGATCGCCGGCATCATCTGCCTGATCCTGCAAATCACCCTGATCGGCTGGCTGCCGGCCGCCATCTGGGCCGTCTACGCCCTGAGCCAGTACAAGACCGACCAGAAGATCGAGCGGGCGCGCCAGCAGCGCGATTTCTGATCCCGGCCGGCCGTTGCCTGAATAGTACGCTCGTGCATTTTCTGCGGTATAGTGGATGGCTCATCCAGCACCACCTACAAGGAGAACGAGAGACATGAGCGCCGACTACCAGGTCCACGGCAGCGTTGCCGTCATCACCCTGAACAACCCGCCGGTCAACGGCCTGGGGCTCGCGACCCGCAGCGCCGCCGTGCAGGGCGTGCAGGCGGCAGAAAGCGATCCGGCGGTCAAGGCGATCGTGCTCACCGGCGCCGGCAAGGCCTTCTCGGGCGGCGCCGACATCCGCGAATTCAATTCTCCGAAGGCCCTCACCGAGCCGACCCTGCACTCGCTGATCCGGGTGGTCGAGGGCTCTTCCAAGCCGGTCGTGGCGGCGATCCACAGCGTGGCCATGGGCGGCGGCCTGGAGCTGGCGCTGGGGTGCCACTACCGCGTGGCGCTGCCGGGCGCCCAGATCGCGCTGCCCGAAGTGAAGCTGGGCCTGATCCCGGGCGCCGGCGGCACCCAGCGCCTGCCGCGCGTGCTCGGCCTGGAAAAGGCGCTGGGCATGATTCTTGGCGGGATCCCGATGCCGTCCGAAAAGCTGGCCGGCACGCCGCTGTTCGACGAGGTGTTCCAGGCGGGCGCCGAGCTGCTGCCGACCGCCATCGCCTACGCCGAGCGCATTGCCGACCTGCGTCCGCTGCCGAAGGTGCGCGACCGCGTGGTCGAGCACCCCGACGCCGCCGGTTTCCTGGCCTCCGCGCGGGCCCAGGTCGATGCCGCCGCCGGCCCGTTCCCCGCGCCGCGCGCCTGCGTGGAGGCGGTGGCCGCCTCGGTGACGGCCGATTCGTTCGAGGACGGCTTGCGTTTCGAGCGCGAGCGTTTCATTCAACTGACCACGACGAGCGAATCGAAGGCGCTGCGCCATGCCTTCTTCGCCGAGCGCGCGGCCGGCAAGGTGCCGGACGTGCCGGCCGATACGCCGTTGCGCAGCATCGCGCGCGCGGCGGTGGTCGGCGCCGGCACCATGGGCCGCGGGATCGCCATGAACTTCGCCAACGCCGGCATTCCGGTGACGCTCCTCGAAACGAAGCAGGACGCCCTGGACCAGGGGCTGGCCGCGATGCGCAAGCTGTATGAGAGCGGCGTGAGCAAGGGCAAGCTCAAGCCCGAGCAGCTCGAGCAGCGCATGGCGCTGGTGACCGGCACGCTGTCGTATGACGCCATCGCCCAGGCCGACATCGTGGTCGAGGCGGTATTCGAGGACATCGGCGTCAAGGAACTCGTGTTCCGCGAGCTGGACAAGGTGATGAAGCCGGGCGCGATCCTGGCCACCAATACCTCGACGCTCGACGTCAACCGGATCGCCGCCTTCACGCGCCGCCCCCAGGACGTGATCGGCCTGCATTTCTTCAGCCCGGCGCACGTGATGAAGCTGCTCGAGATCGTGCGCGGCGCCCGCACCGGCAAGGATGTGCTGGCCACGGCGCTGGCATTGTCCAAAAAGCTCAGGAAGATCGGCGTGGTCTCCGGTGTGTGCGATGGCTTCATCGGCAACCGCATGCTGGAGCAGTACCTGCGCCAGGCGGTTTTCCTGCTCGAAGAAGGCGCGCTGCCGGAGCAGGTCGACCGCGCGATCGAGGCCTTCGGCTTCGCGATGGGTCCGTTCCGCATGAGCGACCTGGCCGGCAACGACATCGGCTGGCACATCCGCAAGCGCCGCGCGCTGGAGTCGCCGGGCTTCACCTATTCGAAGCTGCCGGACCTGCTGTGCGAACAGGGGCGTTTCGGGCAGAAGACCGGCGCCGGCTGGTACGACTACCGCGCGGGCGAACGCAAGGCATTGCCGTCCGAGGCGGTGAACGACATGGTCGTGCGCCATTCGGCCGACATCGGCGTGACGCGGCGCGCGATTGCCGACGAGGAGATCGTCGAGCGCCTGGTGTATGCGCTGGTGAACGAAGGCGCCAGGATCATCGAGGAGGGCATCGCGCTGCGCGCTTCCGACGTCGACATGGTGTACCTGAGCGGGTATGGCTTCCCCTTGCATCGGGGCGGGCCGATGCTGTACGCGGACAGCGTCGGTTTGCCGAAGGTGCTGGCGGCGGTCGAGGGCTTCGCGCGGGGGCGGCAAGGAGAGGCGTGGGAGCCGGCGCCGCTGCTGGCGCGCCTGGCGTCGCTGGGGCAGGGCTTCAACGGCTGAGAGTAGCCTGCGGGAGTCGGTCGATTCGAAAAAAATGCCGCTGGATAGCCAGCGGCATTGTTCTTTCTGCGCGCGCGGTCTCAGTCGTTGGCGTAGATATTGTTGTCCTTGGTCTCCCGCACGAACAGTGCGCCGATCACGAAGGTGATGAGCGCGATGACGATCGGATACCACAAGCCGTAATAAATATCGCCCTTGAACGCCACCAGCGCAAAGGCCGTCGTCGGCAGCAGGCCGCCGAACCAGCCGTTACCGATGTGATACGGCAGCGACATCGAGGTGTAGCGGATGCGGGTCGGGAACATCTCGACCAGCATTGCCGCGATCGGGCCGTACACCATGGTCACGTACAGCACCAGGATGAACAGGAAGACCACCAGCATCGGCTTGTTGATCTGCGTTGGATCGGCCTTGTCCGGATAGCCGGCGGCCTTCAGGGCGCCGGTCACTTCGGACTTGAGCGCCGCTTCGCTGGCCAGCGAGGCCTTGTCGAAGTTGAGGTTATCCGGCGTCATGACGGCGTTGAACGAACGGTACTCGGTGTCGCCGATCTTGATGGTGGCGACGGTGCCGGCCGGCGCGTCGACGCGGTTGTAGCTCACCGAGGCGGCGGTCAGCATGCGCGTGGCGATGTCGCACGAGGACGGGAATTTCTTGGTGCCGGTGGCGTCGATCTGGAAGCTGCAGGTGTTCGGATCGGCGACGACGACGACCGGCGAGGTCTTGATCGCGGTTTCGAGCGCCGGGTTGCCGTAGTGGGTGATGGCCTTGAAGATCGGGAAGTAGGTGGCGGCGGCGATCACGCAGCCGCCGAGGATGATCCACTTGCGGCCGATCTTGTCCGACAGCGCGCCGAAGATGATGAAGAACGGGGTCGCCAGCAGCAGCGCGATCGCGATCAGGATGTTCGCGGTCGGATCGTCGATCTTGAGCGTCTTGGTCAGGAAGAACAGGGCGTAGAACTGGCCGGTGTACCACACCACGGCCTGGCCCATCGTCAGGCCGATCAGGGCCAGCAGGGCGATCTTGGCGTTCTTCGGCTTGAGGAAGGCTTCGGACAGCGGCGCCTTCGAGGTCTTGCCCTCGGCTTTCATCTTGGCGAAGGCCGGCGACTCGTTCATCGACAGGCGGATCCAGACCGAGATGCCGAGCAGGATCACCGAGATCAGGAAGGGAATGCGCCAGCCCCAGGCCTGGAACTCCTCTTCGCCGGTCAGGGTGCGGGTGCCCAGGATCACCAGCAGCGACAGGAACAGGCCGATGGTGGCCGTGGTCTGGATGAAGGCCGTGAACAGGCCGCGCTTGCCGTGCGGCGCGTGCTCGGCCACGTAGGTGGCGGCGCCGCCGTATTCCCCGCCCAGCGCCAGGCCTTGCAGGATGCGCAGTGTGACCAGGATGATCGGCGCCGCGATGCCGATCTGGGCGTAGCTCGGCAGGATGCCGACCAGGAAAGTCGAGGCGCCCATCAGCAGGATGGTCACCAGGAAGGTGTACTTACGGCCGATCATGTCGCCCAGGCGGCCGAACACCAGCGCGCCGAACGGGCGCACGATGAAGCCGGCGGCGAAGGCGAGCAGGGCGAAGATGAAGGTGGTGCTGGGGTCGCCGATGAAGAACTGCTTGGCGATGATGGAAGCGAGCGAACCGTAGAGATAGAAGTCGTACCATTCGAAAACGGTGCCGAGGGAAGAAGCGGCGATGACCTTGCGCTCTTCCTTGGTAAGTCCGGCGGAGGTCGGTGCAGCTTGTCCTCCGACAGTATTGCCGGGTGTGATAGCCATGGGTGTCTCCGTAATTAATTTTGTGTAACCGGAAATGCTGATTGTTGGTCAGCTAACTTCACTGTGCGCCCGAAACCTTACGCGAATCTTGCATCCAGCTTACACATGGCTTACAAGCCCGCTCTCGTGCTCCGCTTTTCCGTGTCGGACTACTCCCCGTTCATAGGAGAGAATCCTCCTATTTAATCCCCATGATGAAATCGACATTTCTTCGCGAACGGTCGTGCTGCCGCTATGCTATGCTCGACCGGCTTCCCTCTGCGGCAACGTCCGGGAAGGCACCCGCCCTCAATGAATAGAACAGGAAACGGAATGATCAAGCACATCGTGATGTGGAAACTGAAGGAACAGGCCGAAGGCGCCGATCGCGCGACCAATGCGCGCGAGATGAAGCGCCGGCTGGACGAGTGCGCGACGGTCGTGCCGGGCATCCTGACCTTCGAGGTGACCTTGGCCCAGCCCGACCTCGAAGCGACCTACGACGTGGTGCTGTATTCGGAGTTCGCCGACCGCGCCGCGCTCGAGGCTTACATCAAGCATCCAACCCACCAGGCCGTGGTGCCGTTCATCGGCGCCATCCGCGAAGGCCGCCAGTGCATGGATTACGAGGTCTGAGCCGCACAGCTTTCCGATAACGACAACCAGGAGACCCCATGCGCACCACCCAGGAGCTGTTTTCACTGAAGGGCAAGACCGCCATCGTGACCGGCGGCTCGCGCGGGCTTGGCCTGCAAATGGCGCAGGCGCTCGGCGAGCAGGGCGCGCGCCTGGTGATCTCGTCGCGCAAGCAGGAGGAGCTCGACGCCACCGTGGCCCAGCTGCACGCGCTCGGCATCGAGGCCAGCTGCTTCGCGGGCGACCTGTCCGACCCGGGCCAGGCGCAGGCGCTGGTCGAGGCGGCGATCGCGCGCCTCGGCCACGTCGATATCCTGATCAATAACGCCGGCGCCACCTGGGGCGCGCCGGCCGAGGACTATCCGCTCGAGGCCTGGGACAAGGTGATGAACCTGAACGTGCGCTCGGTCTTCCTGGTGTCGCAGGCGGTCGGCAAGTTGTCGATGATCCCGCGCCGCTACGGCCGCATCGTCAATATCGCGTCGATCGCCGGCCTGGCCGGCAACCCGCCCGATGCGATGCAGACGCTGGCGTACAACACGTCCAAGGGCGCGGTGGTAAATTTCACCCGTACGCTTGCCGGCGAGTGGGGGCGCTACGGCATCACGGTCAACGCGATCGCGCCGGGCTTCTTTCCGTCGAAGATGACGAAGGGCGTGCTCGCCGCCTATGGCGTCGATGGGCTCGCGGCCGCGGCGCCATTGAAGCGCCTGGGCGACGATGAAGACCTGAAGGGCGCCGTGGTGCTGTTCGCTTCGGATGCCGGCAAGCACATCACCGGGCAGGTGCTGGCGGTGGATGGCGGGGTGACGGCGGTCTAGTTTAGGGAGGGGCTAAATGGACGAGTTTCACGGAAAGGTTGCGGCCATCACGGGCGCCGCCAGCGGCATGGGGCGCGAGTTCGCCAACCTGGCCGCCAGCCTCGGCATGAAGCTGGTGCTGGCCGACGTCCAGCCCAAGGCCCTCGAAAAGGCGGCGGATGAACTGGCGAAGCAGACCGAGGTGCTGGCCATGGTGTGCGACGTGCGCAAGGGCGAGCACGTGCAGGAACTGGCCGATTCGGCGATGGCGCGCTTCGGCGTGGTGCACCTGGTGTTCAACAATGCCGGCGTCGGCGCCGGCGGCCTGGTGTGGGAGAACTCCGAGGAAGATTGGGAGTGGGTGCTGGGCGTAAACCTGTGGGGCGTGATCCACGGCGTGCGCGCGTTCACGCGCACGATGCTCGAGTGCGCCGCGCAGGACCCTGGCTATCGCGGCTGGATCGTCAATACCGCATCGATGGCGGGCTTGCTCAATTCGCCGGCGCTGGGCATCTACAACGTCTCCAAGCATGCGGTGGTCTCGCTCACCGAAACCCTGTACCACGACCTCAAGCTGGTCGACGCGCCGATCGGGACTTCGGTGCTGTGCCCGTATTTCATCCCGACCGCGATCGCGCAATCGCACCGCCACCGGCCGGACGAACTGCGCACCGACGAAATCATGACCGCGAGCCAGATGGCGGCGCAGGCGCTCACCGAAAAAGCGGTCGGCTCCGGCAAGGTGTCGGCGGCGGACGTCGCGCGCCTGACGTTCGACGCGATCCGCGAAGAGCGCTTCTATGTGTTCTCGCACCCGCAGGCGCTGGGCGCGGTGGCCGAGCGCATGGACGCGCTGGTGCATGCACGGCAGCCGGCCGATCCGTATGCGGCGACGCCGCATTTGAAGGAGATCTTGAAGGCGGGGATGAAAGGAAGGCGGTAGCGTTGGCGGCGAGATCGACTGGCACGAGGTCGTGGCGTGGGCGGGTCCCCCGCCCACGCGTTCAATCCAGGCAAGGGTTATCGCAACATCGCCCTAAGTTGAACGCGTGGACGGCGAGGCCGTCCACCCCACGTCTCACGCTGCAGCGACGACGCCAGGCTGCACCACCCGCTCATGCAACTCCGGCGCCGCATCCCGATACAGCTTGACCACGGTCGAGGTGCGCGTGCCATACTCGGGCGACTCGATGCATACCGGCGACAGCATGCGCTCCATCTCGATCGGCACGCCGGTCTCGGGCAGGCGCACGTCCGGCGCGCGCGTGGTGTCGGCCAGCATCTCGAAGTACGCATCCTCGGGCGCCCCCTGGCACAGCAGGCTCGCGAATTGCGCCTTGGTGCGCAGCACCTTGGGCCAGGGCGTGTCCAGCAGGCCGTTCGAGATGCCGTAGATGCGGCCACGCTCCAGCGGCTGGCCGTTGCGCGGATCGTCCTTGCCGCGGTTCGAGTACCAGTACAAGGTCTCGCCGTCGCCCAGCACCAGGTTGTAGCCGTTGTACAGGTCGGGGCGCGCCGCCAGTTCGGCCACGTAGGCCGCCGCATCGAGTTCGCCGCGTAGGTAGTCGGCCACCAGCGCGCCGCGCGACGGCGCATCCAGCCGGCGTTCTTGCGGGCTGCGGATATTGGTCAGCGCCGCGAAGCGCGGGCCGTTGGGGCCGGTGAGCGAGACGCCCATCCAGCTGCCGCCGCCCTGCAGGTCGCGGCCCGCGATCACATGCGGCGCCTGCGGCCAGGGGCCGGCCGGCGTGGCGGGGCGGTCATAGAACTCGTCGCGGTTGGCGGCCGCGATGACGGGCACGCCGGGGACGACGTGCCATGCAAAGACGATCAGGCACATGGCAGGTCCGTGAAAATTTCAAGGCGGCGCGGCCCGGCGAGATACGGCGAGATGCCGGCATCGTCGACGACCTGCGCCAATACCGCTTCGAAGCCCTCCGTCACGCCCGGATAGACTTCCATCCAGGTCTGCAGGCCGTCCTTGTCTTCGGGGCGGCGCTTGAGCGCCACCCGCACGCCGGCATCCTGCTCCAGGCGGCGCGCCATGGCATGCACCAGCGGCGCCAGCCGGGCGGCATCGATGCTGCGCACCTTGTAGTAGACGTAGAAGTCGACCATCGCTAGTCGTCGATCGCGTCGAGGCTGTAGGGCATGGGCAGGAAACGCAGCGGCGCGCCGGCGGCCGAGCCCAGGCGCACCTCGTCATCCAGCGCGGCCAGCTTGATCTCGACCAGGGCATCGGCGCCGCCGCGGCCATTCGGCGCGGCGTTGACGACCATGCCGCAGGGTTGGTCGGGGTCGGCCACCGAAAACACTTCATCGCCGGCGCGGGCGGCGGCATTCTCGATGCCGGCCAGCGCGGTGCGGCGCTTGATCTTGCCCAGGTATTTGGTGCGCGCGACGATTTCCTGGCCCGGATAGCAGCCTTTCTTGAAATTGACGCCGCCCAGCAGCTCGAGGTTGACCATCTGCGGCACGAACTGCTCCTGCGTGGCGGCGCTCACCTGCGGCTCGCCGGCGTGGATCGTGGCCAGGCGCCAGGCCTGGTTGCCGCCCAGGGCCAGTTCTTCCTTCAATACCGGCAGGGCAGCGCTTGCTGCCTCGGTCGAGGCGAGCCACAGGTAGCGTGGCGCGCCGAAGGCGTCGTTCAGGCGCAGCACGGTGCCGAACTCGCCGCTGGTCTTGCCCATCGGCGCGCCTGGCAGCGTATTGACGAAGCGGCCGAGCGCCGCCTGCGCCCTGGCGCCACCAAGGCCGAGCACGGCCGCGAACGGCGCTTCGTCGGTGGCGTCGCGCAGCTTGGCTTTGCTGCGCAGCACAAACATCGACAGGCGTTTTTGCAGCGGCGCCTGGATCGCGCGCGGCAGCTGCAGATAGACGGTATCAAGGTCGCGCCACATCAGGAAGCTCGCTTGCAGGCGGCCTTTCGGCGTGCAGAAGCCGGCGAAGCGGGCTTCGTCTTGCCGCAGGTGCTCGACGTCGTTGGTGAGCTGCGCATGCAGGAATTTCGCGGCTTCTTCGCCGGCGACGGCGATCAATCCCTGGTCGGTCACGGTGGCGACAAAGCCGGCCGCGAGTGCGTCAATCTCCAGGGGCTGGCCGAAGTCCTCGACCTGGGTGGCTTCGTCGAGATGGAAGCGGGCGCCATGCGTGGCGAGGTGATCAGTCCAGTTACTCATGAAAATCCGAAATATTTTGGCAATTAGGCTTTATCATTACGGCCTCATTATAGAGTTGTCGGGGAAATCGCGCCGGGAGCGCCGCAATCCGCACCAGCATCCACGTTCGTACCCGCACACACCACATGGCATTCATAAAAAAATTACTCGTTACCGGCGTCGTGGTCACGCTGGCAGCCGCAGGCGGATTTTCCTGGTGGACCAAGCATTCGCTCACGACCAGCGGTGAACCGATCGAATTCACGATCAATCCCGGCAGCGGTGTCGCAGCGAGCGCGCAGCAGATGGTGGCGGCCGGCGTGCCGATCAACCCGACCATGTTCGTGCTGCTGGCGCGCCTGACGGGCGACGCCGCGCGCATCAAGGCCGGCAGCTATGAACTGAAACCGAATACCAGTCCGCGCGGCCTGCTGACCCAGCTGGTGCGCGGCGAGTTCGCGCAAGAAGCGATCACCATCATCGAAGGCTGGACCTTCCGCCAGATGCGCCAGGCGATCGGTTCGCACAACCGCCTCAAGCACGACACGGTCAAGCTGTCCGACCAGGAATTGATGGGCAAGATCTCGACCGAGTTCAAGGAGCCGGAAGGCTTGTTCTTCCCGGATACTTATTTGTTCGCCAAGGGCTCGTCGGAAATCGAGATCTATCGCCGCGCACACCAGGCGATGCTGGAGCACCTGAACGCGGCCTGGGAAAAGCGCAACAAGGAGCTGCCGTACAAGACCCCGTACGAAGCGCTGATCATGGCCTCGATCGTCGAGAAGGAAACGGGCCAGAAGAGCGAGCGCAACATGATCGCCGGCGTGTTCGTCAATCGCCTGCGCACCGGCATGCTCCTGCAGACCGACCCGACCGTGATCTACGGCATGGGCGAGGCGTTTGCGGGCCAGATCCGCAAGAAGGACCTGCTGACCGATACCCCTTACAATACCTATACGCGCAGCGGGCTGCCGCCGACGCCGATCGCGCTTCCCGGTTTGCAGTCGCTGAACGCGGCGCTCGCGCCGGCCGAGACGCCGGCGCTGTATTTCGTCGCGCGCGGCGACGGCACCAGCCACTTCTCGAACAACCTGCTGGACCATAACCGGGCGGTCAACCGTTTCCAGCGTGGCATCATGAACCAGCCACTTACCGAATCCCATTAACACGAAGCAGGGCAGCACATGCAGGGCAAGTTCATTACATTCGAAGGCATCGATGGGGCCGGGAAATCGACCCACATCGGCTTCGTCACCGATTACCTGACGTCGCGCGGCAAGCAGATCGTCTCGTCGCGCGAACCGGGCGGCACGCCGCTCGGCGAAAAGCTGCGCGACTTGCTGTTGCACGAAAAGATGCACCTGGAAACCGAAGCGCTGCTGATGTTCGCCAGCCGGCGCGAGCACATCGCGCAAGTCATCGCTCCCAATCTGGCCGCAGGCAAATGGGTGCTGTCGGACCGTTTCACCGACGCCAGCTTCGCCTACCAGAGCGGCGGCCGCGGCCTGCCGCGCGCCAAGATGGAAGCGTTGGAAGCCTGGGTGCATCCCGAACTGCAGCCCGACCTGACCTTGCTGTTCGACGTGCCGCTCGAAGTGGCGCGCCAGCGCCTGGACGCGACGCGCACGCTGGATAAATTCGAGCGCGAGCAGGCCGACTTCTTTGCGAAATGCCGCGCCGAATACCTGCGCCGCGCGGAGCAATTCCCCGAGCGTTTCGTCGTGGTCGACTCGACCAGGAGCATTGCCGATATCCAGGCCAACCTGGCCCAAGTTCTGGAGAAATTGTTGTGACGATGTACCCGTGGCAAGGGGCCGCCTGGTCCCAGCTGCAGCAGATGCGCGCGCGCATGCCGCATGCGATCCTGTTCCATGGCCCGGCCGGCACCGGCAAGGCCGACTTCATCGAGACGTTTGCCCAGGCCCTGCTGTGCGAGAGCCCGCGGCCCGACGGCCATGCCTGCGGGGCCTGCGCGTCCTGCGGCTGGTTCGTGCAGCACAATCACCCGGATTACCGCCGCGTGCGGCCGGAGGTATTCGAAGACGATCTGCCGGCCGACGGCGAGGACGGCGAAGCGGGCGCCAAGTCGAAATCGACCAGGGCGCCGTCGAAAGAGATCAAGATCGAGCAGATCCGCAACTTGTCGGATTTCATGAACATCTCGACCCACCGCCAGGGCTTGCGGGTGGTGGTGCTGTATCCGGCCGAGGCGCTGAACATGCCGGCGTCGAATGCGCTGCTCAAGACCCTGGAAGAACCGCCGCCGGGCACCGTGTTTCTGCTGTCTTCAAACAGCCTCGACCGCCTGCTGCCGACGATCCTGTCGCGCTGCCGCAAGTTCGCGCTGCCGATGCCGTCGCACGACGAAGCCCTGGCCTGGCTCAAGGAGCAGGGCGTGCCGGACGCCGAAAGCTGGCTGCGCGAGCAGGGCGGCGCGCCGCTGGCGGCCCTGGCCGAATCGAGCAACGGCAACCGCGACGACATGGAGGCGCTGCTGCAATTCCTGGCGCGGCCGGCGCCGGATTCTGCGCTGCGCGCCGCCGAGAAGCTGGCCAAGGCCGAGTTGCCGGCCCTGGTGTCCTGGACCCAGCGCTGGCTGTACGATGTGTTTTCGTACAAATTGTCGGGCAATATCCGCTACTACCCGCGCTACCAGAAGGAGCTGGCGGCGCTGGCCGGTCGCGTCAATACACCGGGCCTGCTGCGCGTCATCAAGGCCGTGAACGAGCGGCGGGCTGTGGCGGATCATCCTTTGTCGGCAAAATTGTTTGTCGAAGATATGCTGCTTGAGTACACTGCGTGCTGCACATGAAAGGACCACGATGAGCGTCACCCAGCCAGAGACGAATGCAGCCCAGGCCCCGCGGCCTTCGGTGCTGTCGCTGGCGATCAAGGAAAAGGCGGCGCTGTACGCGGCCTACATGCCGTTCCTGAAAAACGGCGGTATGTTCGTGCCCACCAACAAACCTTATAAAATCGGCGACGAGATCTACCTGATCCTGGCGCTGATGGACGACCCGAACAAATACCCGATCGCCGGCACCGTGGCCTGGATCACGCCGAGCGGCGCCAATAACAACAAGGCGCAGGGCATCGGCGTGCATTTTCCGGCCGACGAGGCCGGACAGCGCGCCAAGGCCCGCATCGAAGAAATTCTCGGCGCGGCGCTGCGGTCGTCGCGCGCAACCCATACCCTGTAACCACCACACCCGTTTCATGCCATCCTACGTCCATCGCCTGGCTCGACGCGACGACCTGCCGGTCATCGTCGACATCTACAATTCCACCATCGCTTCGCGCGAAGTCACCGCCGATACCGCACCTATTACGGTCGAATCGCGCGAAGCGTGGTTCAACGACCATACGCCGGACCGTCGTCCGCTGTGGGTGATTCACGATGCCGAGGACAAGCGCGAGCATCCCGAAGTGCTGGGCTGGCTGTCGTATTCGAACTTCTACGGCCGTCCGGCCTATTCGGGCACGGCCGAGGTGTCGATCTATATCGCCGAAAGCGCGCGCGGCAAGGGACTTGGTCGCTACTGCCTGGAGGTGGCGATGGCGTTCGCGCCCGAGGTCAAGGTGCATACCTTGCTGGGCTTCATCTTCGGGCATAACCAACCAAGCCTGGCACTGTTCCGCAAATACGGCTTCGAAACCTGGGCCAATTTCCCACGTGTAGCCAATCTCGACGGGATCGAGCGCGACCTGATCATCCTGGGCAAGCGCGTCGTAGACTGATGTAAAAAGAGCGGGATGCATACCGCTCTTTTTTTCGGGCCGTTACGTTGCCGTGTCAGCGCAGCCTGGTGCTGCTTCAGCGATCACTTTTTCGGCTTGTAGTACACATGACCCGATAACTTGATCGTACCGGCCCCGTTGGACAAGTCTTCGGTGCCGCTCAAATAGCCGCCGCCGGTTGCGCGAGCATAGGTGCCGGAGCCGCCGGTGATGGTGAAGGTGCCGCCGTTCATGACGTAGGCAGTGCCTGCGCCGGTGGGAACGAACTGGCCACCGTAGTTGGCGAAAATCTGGTCGCCGTTCGGATACAGCACGATGAACTTGCCATTGCTGAAGGTGAATGTGGTGCCGGACTGGGCGAAGCAGTCTCCGCCGACGAACGCGACTGGCGTGCCTTCGGCCGTCTGGCCGTGGCCGGCAAGCTTGCCGCCGAGGGTGGACGCACATTGCGGCGCAGGGCCAACCTTTTCATTGAATACGCCATTGATTTCAAGCGCTTTGCCAACGGTCGGACCGGCCGAGGCCGAAAAAGACGCGGCCATCAGGACCAGGCTGGACAGGAGGCGAAGTGAGACAGTCTTCATTACAATATTTCCTTGGCTGTTAAAAAAATGATATTGCACATACTAAGATAAGCGACGAATTTTGTTGCGCGCACGATTCAATTTTTCACGTTGTTGCAAGTTATCCACGCTTCCCGCCTCGACAACCTGATTCCCCGCCCTTGTCAGGAGCAAAGAGTGATGCTCCTGTCCGGTGAGTGGCCCGCATGGCGCTCCCCGACGCCTGCCTTTACAATGGCAGGATGTACATCGATTCCCATTGCCACATCAATTTCCCGGAACTGGCAGCCCGCATGCCTGAAGTCCTGGCCAAGATGGCCGAGAACAAGGTGACGCACGCCCTGTGCGTGTCGGTCGACCTGCCTGACTTCCCGCAAGTGCTCGCCCTGGCCGAGCAACACCCCCACATCTTCGCCTCGGTCGGCGTCCATCCCGACTATGAAGACACCCCCGAGCCGACCGTGCAGCAGCTGGTCGAGCTGGCCAACCACCCCAAGATCGTCGCGATCGGCGAGACCGGCCTGGATTACTACCGGCTCGAAGGCGACCTGGAATGGCAGCGCGAGCGCTTCCGCGTGCACATCCGGGCCTCGCGCGAGACGCGCAAGCCGCTGATCATCCATACCCGCGCCGCCAGCGAGGACACGATCCGCCTGATGAAGGAAGAGGGCGCCGGCACGGACGCCGGTGGCGTGGCCGGCGTCATGCACTGCTTCACCGAATCGCTGGCCGTGGCCGAGGCCGCCATGGCCCAGGGCTTCTACATCTCGTTCTCGGGCATCGTCACCTTCAAAAGCGCCAAGGAACTGCAGGCGGTGGCGCAAGCGGTGCCGCTCGAGCGCATGCTGATCGAGACCGACTCGCCGTATCTCGCGCCGGTGCCGTTCCGCGGCAGGATGAACGAGCCGGGCTATGTGGCCCACGTGGCCGAGTACATCGCCACGCTCAAGGGCGTTTCGCTGCGCGAGGTGGCCGACCGCACCAGCGAGAATTTCTTCAATCTGTTCCAGACCGCCAGGAGCTGACCGATGCCGATCCGCCGCCTGCTTGCCGCCAGCCTGCTGTTTGCCGCAATTGCCGGCGCCCACGCCGCCCTGCCGCCCACGCCGCAGCAGGTGAGTTCCTTCTTCCGCGCCGTGCAGATGGATGACGCCAACACGGTGCGCAAGATGGTCGGCGCGGTCGTCAATGCCAACGAGCTCAATCCCCTGGGCGGCGAGCCGGCCCTGGTGCTGGCGATCCGCGAAGGCGCGCGCGAGGTGATCCTTGAGCTGCTGCGCCATCCGGGCACCGACCTCGAGCGCAAGGCGGTGAATGGCAATACGGCGCTGATGATGGCCGCCTTCAAGCGCGATGAAGAGGTCGTCCGCGCGCTGCTGAAAAAAGGCGCCAAGGTCAACCAGCCGGGCTGGACCGCGCTGCACTACGCCGCCGCCAGCGGCGACGACAAGATCGCGCAATTGCTGATCGAACATGGCGCCAAGCTCGACGCCGTGTCGCCGCGCCCCAGCGGCGCCTTCACGCCGCTGATGCTCGCTGCGCGCGAAGGGAAGGACGCGACGGCGCGGCTGCTGGTCGCCCGCGGCGCCAATACCGCGCTGAAGAACACGGAAGGGCATACCGCGGCCCAGATCGCCAGGCAGGCGGGCCGCGACGAACTGGCCAGGGAGCTCACTGCTTCAGCCCGCTGATTTTGTCCGCGTGACAATTCGCTCGTGAATTGGACGGTAAAACGCGCTTAGCTCGACCAATTGCGTGAGGGCAACGGTATCCATAATGTGTCTACGGTTTAACGACCACCGACCAACAAGGATACCCATGCTCAACGAACGCGAAATCGAAAGCTGCTACCTGGGGCAGTTCATTCCAGTCCACTACCATCACAATATGCTGATGGACCAGAACCGGATGCACAGCTTCAAGAATGCCATCCATTATTCCGTGTTCCCCGGCGCGAAAGTGCTGGAGCTGGGTGGCGGCACCGGTGTGCTGTCTTTCTTCGCGGCCCAGAGCGCCTCGAAAGTGTATTGCGTCGAGTTCAACCCGGACATGGTGCAGGAAGCGCGCCGCTTCCTGGCGATGAACCCGAACGGCCACAAGGTTGAAGTGATCCATGCCGACGCCTTCGACTACCTGCCGCCGGAGCCGGTCGACGTAGTGATCTGCGAGATGATCCACGTCGGCATGCTGCGCGAAAAGCAGGTCGAAGTAATCGAATCGTTCAAGCGCCGCTACCTGGCCAAGTTCGGCGGCCCGCTGCCGCTGTTCATGCCGGAAGCCGTGATCATGGCGGCCCAGCCGATCCAGCAGGCGTATGACTTCGACGGCTTCTATGCCCCGATCGTGCAGTTCCAGGAAACCGGCGTGGTCCAGCCAGGCACGGTCGAGCTGGCCCAGCCCGCGGTGTACAGCATTCTCGATTTCAGCCAGCCGGTCGACAGCCTGATCGCCTGGGAAGGCTCGCTGCTGGTGGAGCAGGGCGGCACGCTGAACGCGATGCGTTTCGTCACCAAGAACGTGCTGGCCATCGTCCAGGAACAGGCGACCACCATCGACTGGCTCAACCATTACATGACCCTGCCGCTGTACCGTCCGGTCGAGGTCAAGGCCGGCGACCTGCTGCGCATCTCCTTCGCCTACCGCGCCGGTGGTTCGATCCCGTCGCTGCAGGCCTCGATCAAGGTCGAGGTGGTGGCCGAGCAGGCGGAAACCGGGGCGCACGCGCCGGCGGTCGAGGAAGCGGCCACCTACGCCTGATGCGGCAATCATGGGCGGACCGGTCGGTCCGCTCATCCTTTCCGGCGACCGTTCGGGCCGCCATTTCCCCCGTTTATCGCACGCCGCTGTCCCCATTGCCTCTTTCGGCATACATTCACCATGCTGCTTCTTCATGGAGAATGACAATGCTGAGTTTCCTGGTATGGTTGGTGCTGCTGTTCCTGTGCTGGCCAATCGCGCTGCTTGCCCTGGTGCTGTATCCTGTGGTGTGGCTGCTGTTGCTGCCGTTCCGTCTGCTTGGCATCGGCGTCGACGCCGTGTTCGGCCTGTTGCGCGCGATCGTCATGCTGCCCGCGCGGGTGCTTGGACACAATCCGGCGCGCTGACGCGCCTGCTCGGGTATTCGGCAAAGTGTTCGGCAGATAACAGACTATGGCCACTTGATCTTCTACTGTGGAGCTGCGTGCTTTCATCCGGAAAGCGCGCATTGAATAGAGGAAAATGACTATGCGCCTGGATATTTACCGCAGAGCCGAACACGACGGCAAGTTCTCGTACCTGGCCGTGCCCGAAGCGAAGAACATTCCCGAAGAAGCCACCAATACCGACTGGGAGATCGAAGCACGCGCCTTCGAGGTCGACGACAATGCCGACCAGATCGCGGATTTCGACATCGATAACCTCAACGGCCAGATCGCCGAAAAAGGTTATGCGATGACGTCGGTACTGCACTGACATTTTCCTGGCGGGTATTGCCACCGCCAGCGCCGGCAGGCGGGCCATGCGGCCCGTGCGCCGGCGCCACCCTCCCTCTCCAGCGAGTCGGCGGGGCCGCCACGGCCCAGCAGCCGATGTGGTATCCTGCGTCCTTGATCAAGTAGGTCGGCCACTCCCATGGCTGCGATGGAGGATGTGATGAAGTGGGTCGTTGTGGGTTTCTATATTCTGTCTATCCTGCACATCCATTTCCGCGGGCGCGTGCGCCTGCCGTTCCGTCGCCAGATCTTCGACCACTCGTCGTTCATGGCGCCGATCAATATTTTCATGCACAAGTTCTCGAAGGTGCCGAACACGCCCTTCATCCCGGTGAGCGAGTTCCCCGAACTGGCGCGCCTGCAAGAGAACTGGCCGATCATCCGCGCCGAAGCCGAGAACCTGCTCGCGCTCAAGAAGATCAAGGCCGCCGAGCAGAACGACGATGCCGGCTTCAATTCCTTCTTCAAGAACGGCTGGAAGCGCTTCTACCTCAAGTGGTATGACGCCAGCCATCCGTCGGCCGAGCGCCTGTGCCCGCAAACCTATGCGCTGCTGCAATCGATCCCCTCGGTCAAGGCGGCGATGTTCGCCGAGCTGCCGCCGGGCGGCAAGCTGAACCCGCACCGCGACCCGTTTGCCGGCTCGATGCGCTACCACCTGGGCCTGGCCACGCCGAACGACGACCGTTGCTTCATCGACGTCGACGGCGAGCGCCACAGCTGGCGCGACGGCCAGGGCGTCGTGTTCGACGAAACCTTCATCCACTGGGCGATCAACGGCAGCGAGAGCGACCGCGTGATCCTGTTCTGCGACGTCGAGCGCCCGATGCGCTACCGCTGGATGCAGGCCTTCAACCGCTGGTTCGGCCGCACCGTGATGACCGCCGCCGCCTCGCCGAATGAAACCGGCGACCAGGTCGGGCTGGTGAGCAAGCTGTTCCGCATTTCCTTCTATGCCGGGCAGTACCGCCGCCGCTTCAAGGCCTGGAACAAGACCGCCTACAACATCACCCGCGTGCTGCTCGTCGTCGCGCTGGCCGCCTTCATCTACTGGATCTGATCCCACTTAAGCCATAGTGCGCGCGGGCAGCCGCGCCTGCACAATCCATGTGGTCCCGAAAACGGGCGTTCGGCCATTGTCGCTACAATGGCCGTCCCGAATCCCACACATGGAGGAAGTCGATGGCAAAAGTACTGGTACTGTATTACTCGACGTATGGCCACATCGAGACGATGGCGAACGCCGTCGCCGAGGGCGCGCGCAGCACGGGGGCGACCGTCGACGTCAAGCGGGTTCCCGAGACCGTCCCCGAGGACGTCGCCAAGGGCGCCCACTTCAAGCTCGAGCAGGGCGCGCCGATCGCCACCGTCGCCGAGCTGGAGCACTACGACGCCATCATCGTCGGCGCGCCGACCCGCTACGGCCGCATGCCGGGCCAGATGGCGGCCTTCCTCGACCAGACCGGCAGCCTGTGGGCGCGTGGCGCCCTGAACGGCAAGGTGGGCGGCGCCTTCACCTCCACCGCGACCCAGCACGGCGGCCAGGAAGCCACGCTGTTCTCGATCATCACCAACCTGCTGCACTTCGGCATGACCATCGTCGGCCTGCCGTACAGCTACCAGGAGCAGATGACGCTGGACGAGATCGTTGGCGGCAGCCCTTATGGCGCCACCACCATCGCCGGCGGCCAGGGCCAGCGCCAGCCGAGCGAGAAGGACCTGGGCGGCGCCCGCCACCAGGGCGAACTCATCGCCAAGACCGCCAACAAGCTGTTCGGCTGATCGATGCGATGCCGCCCGCTGCAGCCAAGTGCGCAGCGGGCGCATTGAATCTTTGGTATCGTGGAACTCTGCCGCCACGGCGGTGCTCGATGAGGCGCCAACGACATGACCAAGCTTTCCGATTTTCCCATCACCCAGAAATGGCCGGCCGCCCATCCCGAGCGGTTGCAGCTGTACTCGATGCCGACCCCGAACGGCGTCAAGATCCCGATCATGCTCGAAGAGATCGGCCTGCCGTACGAGGCGCACAAGGTCGACTTCGCCAAGGACGAGCAGAACTCGCCAGCCTTCCTGTCGCTGAACCCGAACAACAAGATTCCCGCCATCCTCGATCCGGACGGCCCGGACGGGCAGCCGCTGGCGCTGTTCGAATCGGGCGCGATCCTGCTCTACCTGGCCGAGAAGAGCGGCAAGCTGATTCCGCAGGATGCGGCGGGACGCTACCGCGTCATCCAGTGGGTGATGTTCCAGATCGGCGGTGTCGGACCGATGTTCGGGCAGCTCGGCTTCTTCGTCAAGTTCGCCGGCAAGGATTATGAGGACAAGCGCCCGCGCGACCGCTACGTGGCCGAATCGCGCCGCCTGCTCGGCGTGATCGACGCCCAGCTGGCGCAGCACACCTGGATCGCGGGCAACGACTTCACCATTGCCGACATCGCGGTATTCCCCTGGATTAATGGTTTGCTGAACTTCTACGAGGCGGAAGACCTGATCGGCGCCGAAGACTTCGGCAATGTGAGGGACGCGCTGGAGCGTTTCCTGGCGCGCCCCTCGGTCAGGAAGGGACTCAAGATCCCGTCCTGACTCGGCTTCGGATCAGTAGGGGCTGGACGTCGGCCGCACGATCATTTCGCTGACGTCGACGTCCGCCGGCTGCTCGATGGCGAAGGCGATGGCGCGCGCGATCGCTTCCGGCTTGATGGCGCCCTTGCGGAATTCGCGCATCGTGTCGCGCGCCAGCGGGTCCGAGATCGAATCGGCCAGTTCCGACTCCACCACGCCGGGCGAGACCAGCGTCACGCGGATGTCGCCGCCCACTTCCTGGCGCAGGCCCTCGGTAATGGCGGCCACCGCGAACTTGGTGGCGCAGTAGACGGCCGCCGTCGGGCTGACGGTATAGGCGCCGATCGAGGCGATGTTGATGAACTGGCCGCTGCGGCGCGCCTGCATTCCCGGCAGCACGGTGGCGATCCCGTGCAGCACGCCGCGGATGTTCACGTCGATCATGCGGTTCCATTCGTCGATCTTGAGCGCATCGAGCTTCGACAGCGGCATCACGCCCGCATTGTTGATCAACACGTCGACCTGGCCATGGCGCTCGCGGGCGAAGTCGACGAATTCGCGCATGCTTTCCAGGCTCGTCACGTCGAGCTGGGCGACGTCGGCCTTGCCGCCGGCTTCGCGGATGTCGGCCGCCAGCGCCACCAGGCGTTCGGTGCGGCGCGCGCCCAGCACCACGCGGTGGCCGAGCGCGGCGAGATGGCGGGCGGTGGCTTCGCCGATGCCGCTGCTGGCGCCGGTGATCAGGACGACTTTGGACAGTTGGTCTTTCATGGTGGGCTCCGTTGTGTGGACAGTGGAGCCAGTATGGACGCGCACGCCCGCGCCGCCCACGCCGAAAAAACGCCGCGGATTGCACGATCCTCCGGATATGACAATGGCGCCCGCAGGCGCCATCCAGGAAGCGGCGGCTTCGGGCCGCCGCAACGACGCCGCTTACGCCTTTGCCGGGTCGCGCGGACGCTGGCGGTGGAAGGTCAGCGGGGTGTAGGCCACGTTCGACGGCGGCGGCGATTTGAGGATGTTCGTCTTCATGGCGCCCACCACGTGCATCTCGCACGGCTTGCAATCGAAGCGCAGCGTGTATTTCTCGTCGCCGCTGACCAGCGTCATCGGCTCGGCCTTCACCTGGCCCTGCACGCCTTGCACGCCCTTGGCCTGCTTCGGGCACAGGTTGAACGAGAAGCGCAGGCAGTGCTTGGTGATCATCAGCGACACTTCGCCGGCTTCCTCGTGCGCTTCATACGCCGCGTCGATCAGCTGCACGCCGTGCTTGTGATAGAAGGCGCGCGCCTTGTCGTTGTAGACGTTGGCCAGGTAGCTGAGCTGGGTTTCCGGGTAGACCGGCGGCGGTTCCACCGGCGCCTTGCGCTGCGGGCGCTCCCAGGCCGCCAGGCGCGCGGCCTCGTGCGCGGCGATGGCGTCGCGGCGCAGGGCGTTGATGGCGGCGCTCGGCACAAACCACGGCTGGCTCAGCTGCAGCGCGACGTGGCCGGCCTCGAACATCGTGTTGCCGAGCTTGGCCAGGCTGGCGCGCAGCCCGGCCTCGGCCTGGGCCGCCTGCTGGGCCGGCTCCAGTGCGAGCATGGCTTCGGCGCTGGACGCGATGCCGTCCTCGTCGACGACGTCCAGGCGCAGGCCGCCCGGCACTTCGCTCAGGATCAGGTCGATCGCCACCTTGCGCTCGGACGACTTTTTACTGAGCGTGGCTTCCCACTGGTGGTCGCGGTTGCGGTGGATGACGGTGCCGACCTTCAGGCCGGCCAGGCTCGGCATCGGCTCGTTCGGGAACACGCGCCAGCGCTGGCCGTCCGGTTCCTCGCCCAGTTTCTCGGCGCGGTTGGCCTGGATGCCGCAGGTGGCGCGCTTGTTCATGTAGTTCAGGCCGTCGCCATTGGCCATCGGCGCATTGGTGACGATGTCGAAGCTGTCGCCGTTCAGGCGCGCCACGATGCCCAGTTCCACGCCAACATACTTGGGCGAATCGAAGGCGCCGATGTCCGGCAGGCGGCCCTGGGCGAAGTATTCGGTGTGGCCGCGGTGGAAGTTCTTGTCGACGTCGGGCGTGAACATCACGCGGGTGCGGCCGCTGGCGGCGCGCGCGAACTCCGGACGGCGCTCGAGCAGCTCGTCCAGCAGCAGGCGGTAGTGGGCGGTGATGTTCTTGACGTAGCCCATGTCCTTGTAGCGGCCCTCGATCTTGAACGAGCGGATGCCGGCATCGACCAGCGCTTCCAGGTTGCGGCTCTGGTCGTTGTCCTTCATCGACAGCAGGTGCTTGTCGTAGGCCACCACGCGACCCTGGCCGTCGGAGAGGGTGTAGGGCAGGCGGCAGGCCTGCGAGCAGTCGCCGCGGTTGGCCGAGCGGCCGGTGTCGGCGTGCGAGATATAGCACTGGCCCGAATAAGCCACGCACAGCGCGCCGTGCACGAAGTATTCGAGCGGCGTGTCGGTGGCGGCGTGGATCTTGCGGATCTGCTCGACCGTCAGCTCGCGCGCCAGCACCAGCTGCGAAAAGCCGACGTCGCCCAGGAATTTCGCCTTCTCGGCGCCGCGGATGTCGCACTGGGTGCTGGCGTGCAGCTGGATCGGCGGCAGGTCGAGTTCGAGCAGGCCCAGGTCCTGGATGATCAACGCATCCACGCCGGCCTCGTACAGCTGCCAGATCTGCTTGCGCGCCAGATCGAGTTCGCTGTCGTGCATGATCGTGTTCATGGTCACGAAGATGCGCGCGCGGTAGCCGTGGGCGAACTTGACCAGCGCGGCGATATCTTCCAGCGGATTGCTGGCGTTGTGGCGCGCCCCGAAGGCCGGTCCGCCGATGTACACGGCGTCGGCGCCGTGGAGGATTGCCTCGCGGCCGATCTCGGCGGTCTTGGCGGGCGAGAGCAATTCGAGCTCGTGGGCAAGCAGGGACATGGGTTTTCCTTTGGGGCGAAGGACGAGATTATAGCGAGATGGCGCCTGCGCGTCATGCCTCGCGTGGCGCGTTGTCAGCATGGAACCATCTTCGTTCGCGGTCGAGCGAACGCCGCAGCCCGGCCGCGGTCCAACCCGCATCGACGCCGCTTGCGAAAGGATGGCCGATGGCCGATCAGCCACATACCCCGGAGCCGGCCGTGCAGGATCACGCGCGGCATGCGAGCTACCTCCTGCTCGGCGGCGGCCTGGCCGCCGCCACTGCCGCCGAGACGCTGCGCCAGGAGGGCGCGCAGGGCGCCATCGTCATCGTGGCGGACGAGCGCGACCCGCCTTATCACCGGCCGCAGCTCTCGACCCGCTTCCTGGAGGGCGACGCCGCGCCGCCGCTGGCGACGGTGTTGCCGCTTGAATACTTTCACGACAATGGCGTGACCCTGCTGTCCGGCGTGCGCGCGACAAGCCTCGATGCCGACGCCCAGCTGGTGCGCACCGACCACGCCGGCGCCATCCGCTACGACCGGCTGCTGGTCGCCACCGGCGTGCGTCCCGTGCATCTCGCGGTGCCGGGCGCCGGGCTGCCCGGCATCCACTACCTGCGCACGGCCAGCGACGCGCGCCTTCTGCGCGGCGCAATGGAGGGCGCGGCGCGGGCCGTGGTGGTCGGCGCCGGCTTCATCGCCCTCGAGATGGCGGCGGCCTTCGCGCGCAAGGGCATGCGGGTGACCGTGCTGGCGCGCCACGGCATGTTGTTCGACAAGCTGCACGACCACGGCATCAGCGACTACCTGCGCGCGCTGTACGCCGGCCAGGGCGTGGAGGTGCTGGCCGATACGGTCGCCGCCTTCCATGGCGAGCGGCAGGTCGAGATGGTCGTCACTGAGGGCGGGCGCCGGCTGCCGTGCGAGCTGGTCGGGGTCGGCATCGGCGTCGCGCCCGATCTCGGCTGGCTGGAAGGCAGCGGCCTGGCGCTGGACGACGGCGTGTGCGTCGACCAGTACCTGCAAGCCTCGCATCCGCTGGTGTGGGCGGCGGGCGACGTCGCCAATTTCACCGACCCCGTGTTTCGCCTGCGCCACCGCATCGAGCACTGGGACAATGCGGTCAAGCAGGGGCGGCTTGCGGCGCGCAATATGCTCGGCATGCGGCTGCGCTATGACGAGGTGCCGTATTTCTCTTGCGAGCTGCTCGGCCAGGGCTTCCAGTTCCTGGGCCATCCCGAGGCCGGCCACCAGCATGCCCGCCTGGGCCTTCCCGAAACCCGTTCCTGGGCCTGCCTGTATCTGGACCACGAGGTGCCGCGCGCCCTGTTTTCCACGGGGCGGCCGGCGATCGAGACGCGCGCGATCGAGTCGCTGATCCGCTACCGCACGAATATCGGCTGGGCCTGCAAGCGCCTGCACGAGCCCGACTTTTCCATCACGCGCATCCCCAGCCAGACCGCGCTGATCCTGCAGGGCGGCGGCGCGCTGGGCGCCTTCGAATGCGGCGTGGCGCGGGCGCTCGAAGACGCGCGCATCCAGCCCGACGTCATCGCCGGGGTGTCGATCGGGGCCTTCAATGGGGTCATCATGGCGGCCAATCCAGGCCATGCCGCCGCCGCGCTGGAGGATTTCTGGCGCCGCCTGTCGCTCGACGTGCCGCAGGCGGCGCAGGCGCTGCTCGACGACCGGGCGCGGCGCCTGCTCGGTTCGTGGCAGACGCTCGCTTTCGGCGTGCCGGCCTTCTTCAGGCCGCGCTGGAGCGGCATGTTGACGAGTATGTTCGCGGGCATGGAGCCGCTCTCCTGGACCAGCTTCTACGACCCGACCCCGGTCAAGGAACTGTTGCAACGCTACGTCGATTTCGGGGCGCTGAAATCGAGTGCGGTACGACTATTGGTCAGCGCGGTCAATGTCGAGACGGCGCGCCTGGAAATCTTCGACAGCTACGTCGACGACCTGAGCGCCGACCACATCCTGGCCAGCGGCAGCCTGCCGCCGGGCTTTCCCTGGACCACCATCGACGGCAAGCACTACTGGGATGGCGGCATCATCAGCAATTCGCCGCTCGAACTGCTGCTGGAGCATTCGGGCACGGCGCGCAAGCGCATTTTCATCGTCGACCTGTACCCAGAGACAGGTTTGCTGCCCACCAGCCTGATGGAAGTGCTGGGGCGGCGCGACGAGATCGTGTTCGCCGAACGCATCCGGCGCGACAGCGCCGAGCAATCGCTGGTGCGCGACTTTCGCAAGCTGGTCGAGGGCATCCTGGCCTACGCCACCTCGCCGGAGCAGGCCGAGCAGGTGCGCCAGTGGCCCACCTATATCCAGCTGATGGGCGACAAGGATGCCGCGCCCAGCATCACCCGGATCGTGCGCAAGGGGAGCGAATGCGAGACGGCGGCGCGCGACTATGATTTTTCGGCGTTGTCGATCGCGCGCCATATGGAAGAGGGTCGGGCGGCGGCCAGCGAGGCGCTCGCGGCGCAGCGCGGCTAGCGATATGATCGCAACTCGTGGCGCGCATGTTAGCGCAAACGCCGCGCACATTCTCCCTGTTTCGCTTAGGAATCAACCCTTACCGGCAAAATCGGAACAGGTCCCGATGGCAAATCCGTAACTATGCTAACATCGACCAACATTACTAACTTCTAAAGAAATTCACCGACATGAGTAAAACGAGCATCGAGGCCGTCCGCGAATCGATGGAGCAGGGCAAGCCCACCATGGTGGACGTGGCCAGGCTCGCCGGCGTGTCCGCGATGACCGTGTCGCGGGTCATGAACGGCAAGAGCCTGGTGCGCGAAAGCACGCGGCGCAAGGTGGCCGAGGCGGTCGCGGCGCTGAACTACACCCCGAACCAGGAAGCGCGCAACCTGGCCGGCTCCAAGCCGATCCGCGTCGGCTTCCTGTACAGCAATCCGAGCGCCGCTTACCTGAGCGAATTCCTGGTCGGCCTGCTCAACCAGTCCGGCCTCAACAACGTCCAGCTGTTCGTCGAGAAGTGCGAGGCCGGCAACCACGAGATCGAGCATACCCAGCGCCTGATCAATAACGGCCTGGATGGCGTGATCCTGCCGCCGCCGCTGTGCGACAGCGTCGCCGTGCTCGAGTGCGTGGCCAAGGCAGGGATTCCGGCGGTGGTCGTGGCCTGCGGCTCGCCGGCCCCCGGCGTCGGCGCGGTCAGCATCGACGACTACGAGGCGGCGCGCTACATGGCGCGGCACCTGATCGCGCTGGGCCACCAGCGCATCGGCTTCATCGTCGGCCATCCGAACCAGACAGCCAGCGCGCGCCGCCTGGACGGCTACCGCGCGGCGATCGCCGAGAAGGGCGCCGACGCCTCCGACGAGCTGGTGGTGCAGGGCATGTTCACCTACCGCTCGGGCCTGGACGCGGCCGAGCAGTTGCTGGGGTTGCCGGAACGGCCGACGGCGATCTTTGCCAGCAACGACGACATGGCGGCGGCCACGGTGGCGGTCGCGCACCGCCTGGGCCTGGACGTGCCGGGCGACCTGACCGTCACCGGTTTCGACGATACCGCTCTGGCCACCACGATCTGGCCGGAACTGACCACCGTGCGCCAGCCGATCGCCGGCATGGCGCGCGAGGCGGTGCAGGCCCTGGTGCGCCGGGTGCGCGCGCTGCGCGAAGACGAACCGGCCGAGCCGGAGCAGACCCACATGGACTTCGAGCTGGTGCGCCGCCAGTCCGACGCCGCCCCCCGTATCCGTCCGCCGGCACGCCTGCCGTCGGTGGCGAAAGCGCGCTGACATCCGGCAAATCCGGCCGCTGTGAAATCCATTTCAATAATTCGTTGACAACCGTCGAAGGCGCCCATTAGACTGGGATGATTGCGCTAACACTCCTGTTAAAGGGGTGTTCTTCGCATCCATAATACTCAGAATAATCTGGAGACGACCATGACGGCACATGCCGACCCTACGCCGGGCGCCCCGACGCAGGTCTACGCGACCTATCCGGACCTGCGCGACAAGCGGGTCGTGATCACCGGGGGCGGCTCGGGGATCGGCAGCGAACTGGTCCGGGCCTTCGTCGGCCAGGGAGCGCGGGTCTGGTTCCTCGATATCGCGAATGCCCCGGGCCAGGCGCTGGCCAGCGCGCTCCACGCCGCCCCACATGCGCCGCATTTCCTGCACTGCGACCTGACCGACCTCGATGCGCTCGCCGCGAGCTTCGCCGCCATCGAGCAGGAGGCCGGCGGCATCGACATCCTTCTCAACAACGCCGCCAACGACGACCGCCACCGCATCGAAGACGTGACGCCGGCGTATTGGGAAAACCGGATGGCGGTCAACCTGCGCCACCAGTTCTTCTGCGCCCAGGCGGCAGCCGGTTCGATGCGGCGCCAGCAGGGTGGCGTGATCCTCAATGTCGGCTCGATTTCCTGGCACCTGCCGCACACCGAGCTGGCGCTGTACATGACGGCCAAGGCCGCGATCGAGGGCCTCAGTCGCGCCCTGGCGCGTGACCTGGGTCCGGACCATATCCGCGTCAACACCGTGGTGCCGGGCGCCGTGCGCACCCCGCGCCAGCAAGCGTTGTGGCATACCCCGGCCGAAGAAGACCGTATCCTGGCCGGCCAATGCCTGCCGGCGAGAGTCGAAATGCAGGACGTGGCGGCGCTGTCGCTGTTCCTGGCGTCGAACAATGCGCGCCGCTGCAGCGGCCGCGAATACTTCGTCGACGCGGGCTGGTACGGCGCCTGACTCGAATAGAATGTCAATACGGCGCGCCGCGCAAGCGAGCGCGCCGACAATAAAGGAGACAACGATGAAACAAGGCTTCACGAAGATGGGCATCGCCATCGCACTCGGCAGCGCGCTGCTGTTCGCATCGGCGCCGAGCATGGCCGACGCCAGGAACCCCAAGATCGGCTTCTCGATCGACGACCTGCGGCTGGAGCGCTGGACGCGCGACCGCGATTACTTCATCGGCGCGGCCGAAAAGCTCGGCGCCAAGGTCTATGTGCAGTCGGCCGACGCCAGCGAGCAGCGCCAGATCGCCCAGATCGAGAACCTGATCTCGCGCGGCGTTGACGTACTGGTGATCGTCCCCTACAACGCCACGGTGTTGAACAACGCGATCCGCGAAGCGAAGAAGGCGAAAATCAAGGTGCTGTCGTACGACCGCCTGATCCTCAATGCCGACGTCGACGCCTACATCTCGTTCGACAACAAGGCGGTGGGCGAGCTGCAGGCGCAGTCGATCGTCGGCTTGAAACCGAAGGGTAATTACTACCTGCTGGGCGGGGCGCCGACCGACAACAACGCCAAGATCCTGCGCGAAGGCCAGATGAAGGTGCTGCAGCCGCTGATCGACAAGGGCGACATCAAGGTGGTCGGCCGCCAGTGGGTCAAGGACTGGAGCGCATCGGAGGCGATGTCCATCGTCGAGAATGCGCTCACCGCCAACGGCAACAAGATCGACGCCGTGGTCGCGTCCAACGACGCCACCGCCGGCGGCGCGATCCAGGCGCTGGCCGCGCAGAAGCTGGCCGGCAAGGTGCCGGTGTCCGGCCAGGACGCCGACCTGGCGGCGGTGCGGCGCGTGATCGCCGGCACCCAGGCGATGACGGTTTACAAGCCGCTCAAGACCATCGCCACCAGCGCCGCCACCCTGGCGGTGCAGCTGGTGCGCAATGAGAAGCCGGCCTATAACGCCCAACTCAATAACGGCTACAAGCAGGTCAGCACCGTCCTGCTCAAGCCCATCCTGCTGACCAGGTCGAACGTCGACCTGCTGATGAAGGACGGCTTCTATACCCAGGGCCAGCTGGCCGGCAAATAAGCGCGGATCTCTCCTTTCCCCGTACTTGCTTCGGTGGTGCGGGGATTTTTTCACGCCTTGGGAAATGGTGCGATGTCGGGCTATCTGCTTGAAATGAAGGGAATCGCCAAGCGATTCGACGGGGTGCCGGCGCTGGACGGCATCGACCTGGCGATCCGGCCGGGCGAATGCGTCGGCCTGTGCGGCGAGAACGGGGCCGGCAAGTCGACCCTGATGAAAGTGCTGTCGGCGGTCTACCCGCACGGCAGCTGGGATGGCGAGATCGTGTGGGACGGCCGGCCGCTCCGTGCGCGCTCGGTGCGCGAGACCGAAGAGGCCGGGATCATCATCATCCACCAGGAACTGATGCTGGTGCCCGAGCTGACCGTGGCCGAGAACATCTTCCTGGGGAACGAGATCACCTTGCCGGGCGGCCGGCTCGATTATCCGGCCATGAACCGGCGTGCGGAGGAAATCCTGCGCGGCCTGCGCCTGCCGGACGTGAACGTGGTGCTGCCGGTGAAGCACTATGGCGGCGGCCACCAGCAGCTGATCGAGATCGGCAAGGCACTGAACAAGAACGCGCGCCTCTTGATCCTGGACGAGCCGTCGGCCTCGCTCAGCGCCTCCGAGATCGACGTGCTGCTCGAGACGGTGCGCGACCTGAAGGCGCGTGGCGTGGCCTGCGTCTACATCTCGCACAAGCTCGAGGAAGTGGCGGCCATCTGCGACACCATCGTCGTCATCCGTGACGGCAAGCACATCGCCACTACGCCGATGCCGCAAATGAGCGTGGACCGGATCATTGCCCAGATGTGCGGGCGCGAGATGAACCAGATGTATCCGTCGCTGCCACACGACATCGGCGACGTGGTGATGGAGGCGCGCCACATCACCTGCTATGACTCTGAGAATCCAAGGCGCAAGAAGGTGGACGACGTCTCGTTCCAGGTGCGGCGCGGCGAGATTCTCGGCATCGCCGGCATCGTCGGCGCCGGCCGCACCGAGCTGGTGACCGCGATCTTCGGCGCCTATCCGGGCCGCCACGAGGGCGAGGTCTGGCTCGAAGGCCAGCGGGTCGACACCGCCGACCCCTTGAAGGCGATCCGCGCCGGCTTCGCGCTGGTGCCCGAGGACCGCAAGCACCACGGCATCGTGCGCGACCTGTCGGTGGGCGAGAACATCACGCTGTCGGTGCTGCAGCGCTATGCGCACCTGAGCCGCATCGACGACGGCGAGGAAGCCAGCGCGATTGGCGGACAGATCGCGCGCCTGGCGCTCAAGACGGCCAGCCCCGCGCTGCCGATCACGGCGCTCTCGGGCGGCAATCAGCAGAAGGCGGTGCTGGCCAGGATGCTGCTGACCGGCCCCAAGGTGCTGATCCTCGACGAGCCGACGCGCGGCGTCGACGTCGGCGCCAAGTTCGAGATCTACCGCCTGATGCTGGAACTGGCGGCCCAGGGCATCGCCATCGTCATGGTCTCTTCCGAGCTGGCCGAGGTGCTGGGCGTGTCCGACCGCGTGCTGGTGCTGGGCGAGGGCCGCTTGCGCGGCGATTTTCTCAACGATGGCCTGAGCCAGGAGACGGTGCTGGCCGCCGCCCTGGGCCAGGCCTGACAAGCAAATAACCCCATGGATACAACGACACTCAAGCGGCTGTTCACCCAATATAAAATCCTGGCGCTGCTGGTGGCGGTCGCGCTGATCTGGACCTTCTTCCACTGGATGACCGAGGGCGGCTTCACCTCGGCGCGCAACGTCTCGAACCTGATGCGCCAGATGTCGATCACCGGCATCCTGGCCTGCGGCATGGTGTTCGTCATCATCGCCGGCGAGATCGACCTGTCGATCGGTTCGCTCCTGGGCCTGCTGGGCGGGATGGCGGCGGTGCTCGACGTCATCCATGGCATGCCGTTGCCGCTGTCGATCGCGGTGGTGCTCGGCGCGGGCCTGTTGTGCGGCTTCCTCAACGGCTACCTCACGGCCTATGCGGGCATACCGTCCTTCATCGTCGGCCTTGGCGGCATGCTGGCCTACCGCGGCGTGGTGCTGGGCCTGACGGACGGCGCCACCGTGGCGCCGGTCTCGCCCGGCTTCGAGCAGATCGGGCAGGCCTATCTGCCGCCGGCATGGGGCATCGGGCTGGGTGTGCTGCTGTTCGCGCTGGCCGGCGTGCTGGCCTGGCGCCAGCGGGTCAACCAGGCGCGCCACGGCTTGCCGGTGATCGCGCTGTGGCGTTCGGTGTTTCGCGTGCTTCTCGTTGGCGTGGTGCTGGTGGGCCTGATCTCGACCTTCAACAGCTATGAAGGCATTCCGCTGCCGGTGCTGATCCTCCTGACCCTGCTGGGCGTGTTCAGCTACATCGCGCGCCAGACCGTGTTCGGCCGCCGCATCTATGCGGTGGGCAGCAATATGGAGGCGACCCGCCTGTCCGGCATCGACGTGCGCAAGGTCAAGCTGTGGATCTTCGGCCTCATGGGGCTGATGTGCGCGCTGGCGGGCTTGATCAACACCGCGCGCCTGGCGGCCGGTTCGCCCTCGGCCGGCGTGTCGGCGGAGCTGGACGTGATCGCGGCCTGCTTCATCGGCGGCACCTCGATGCGCGGCGGCGCCGGCACCGTGCATGGCGCCCTGGTCGGCGCGCTGGTGATGGCCAGCCTGGATAACGGCATGTCGATGCTCGACGTCGACGCCTACTGGCAGATGATCGTCAAGGGCCTGATCCTGACCCTGGCCGTGTGGCTGGACGTGGCCACGCGCAGCAATACCCGCTGACACGCGGCCACGTCGTTGGTGATTACGCGAGCTTCACTTCACCATCCACCAGGCGCACCAGGCCGAGCGGATTGCCGTCCTTGAGCGCGTCCGGCAGCAGGCCGGCCGGCACGTCCTGGTAGCACACCGGCCGCAGGAAGCGCTCGATCGCGGTCGCGCCGACCGAGGTGCTGCGCGCATCCGAGGTCGCCGGGAACGGCCCGCCGTGGACCATCGCGTACGACACCTCGACGCCGGTCGGGAAGCCGTTGAACAGGATGCGGCCCACCTTGCGCTCCAGCAGCGGCAGCAGGGCGCCGGCCAGCGCATGGTCGCTCTCGACGGCGTGCACGGTGGCGGTCAGCTGGCCTTCCAAGTGGCGCGTCACGGCCAGGATCTCGTCCTCGTTGCGGCAGGCGATCATCAAGGAAACCGGTCCGAAGATCTCTTCTTCCAGCGCCGGGTTGGCCAGGAAGGTCGCGGCGTCGCACTGATACAGGGCGGCGCGCGCGGCGCAGCCCGGGCCTTCCTGGCTGCCGTTCGCCACCAGCTGCACGCCGCCCACGCCCGCGCGTTTGCCGATGGCGTTGTCATAGGCTTGATGGATGCCGGCCGTGAGCATGGTGCCGGCGGGCTTGAGCTGGAGCGCGGCGGCGGCGGCGTCGCGGAAGGCGTCGAACTGCGGGCCGGCCAGGCCGATCACCAGGCCCGGGTTGGTGCAGAACTGGCCGACGCCCAGGGTCAGCGAATCGACGAAGGCGCCGGCCAGCTTTGCGCCGCCGGCCTCCAGCGCGCCCGGCAGCAGGTAGACCGGGTTGATGCTGCTCATTTCGGCGTACACGGGAATCGGTTCCTTGCGCTTCGCGGCGATCTGGCTTAGTGCCAGGCCGCCCGCGCGCGAGCCGGTGAAGCCGACGGCGCGGATCGCCGGATGGCTCACGAGGTCGCCGCCGATCCCGTTGCCTTCGCCGATCAGCAGCGAGAACACGCCTTCCGGCATGCCGCATTCGAGCGCCGCCTGCAGCACCGCCTTGCCCACCAGTTCCGACGTGCCGAGGTGGGCGTTGTGGGCCTTGACCACGACCGGGCAACCGGCGGCCAGGCTTGATGCGGTGTCGCCACCGGCCACCGAGAACGCGAGCGGGAAGTTACTGGCGCCGAAGACGGCGACCGCGCCGAGCGGAATCTTGCGCATGCGCAGGTCTGGGCGCGGCGGCGTGCGCTCGGGCAAGGCCGAATCCAGCGTCGCTTCCAGGAAGTGGCCGTCGCGGACCACCTTGGCGAACAGCCGCAGCTGGTTCACGGTGCGGCCACGTTCGCCCTCGAGGCGGGCCGCAGGCAGGCCGCTTTCCTGCGAGGCGCGTTCGATCAGCAGCGGGCCCAGGTCCTGGATGCGCTGGGCGATCGTCTCCAGGAAGCGCGCGCGCTGCTCGAGGGGTAGGGCGCGATAGGGATCGACGGCGGCATCGGCCAGTTCGCAGGCGCGCGCCAGGTCGGCCGGCGTCGCCAGGCCGAAGTCGGGCTCCAGGTCTTGCTTCTTTGCGGGGTCGTAGGCGCGCACGGCGCCGGCGCCGCCGCGCAGGATCTGGTGGCCGATGATCATTTCGCCGCTGATATTCATTGTGGGTCTCCTGGTTGGATGTGATGGGGTCGTTGATGTCATACGCAATCAGACGCTGCTGCGGGATCGGCGATAAAACATTCAGCCCAAATGATAACGTTTTCTGTTAGCGCGAACATTTTAGTTGCAAGCGCCCCCTGTATTGATTAGCATGGTTGCCAGCAAGCCAATAATAAATACAGGCAGGAGACATGATGCGTACCACGATCGCCCGTCGACCCGGCATGGGTTGGCGCAGGGTCCTGGGTGTGGTTGCGGCCGTGTGCGTCGCCGCCGCTGCCATGGCCGCCCCCGTCGTCCCGAACGGCGCGGGCTATGTCTGGGACAGCGTCGCCATCGGCGGCGGCGGTTTCGTGACCGCGATCGTGCCGAGCCGCAGCGAACCGGGCATCGCCTACGCCCGCACCGACGTCGGCGGCGCCTACCTGTGGCGCGCCACGGAGGGCCGCTGGACGCCGCTGCTCGATTGGGTGGCCGAGGACCAGACGGGCTTGCTGGGCATCGACGCGCTGGCGATCGACCCCGACAACGCCGCCAACGTGTGGTTGCTGGCCGGGATCGCCTACCTGAACGGCGGACGCACCGCCATTCTGCGCTCGCGCGATTACGGCAAGAGCTTCGAGGTGGTCGACGTCAGCGCCCAGTTCAAGACCCACGGCAACGGCTTCGGACGCCAGGGCGGCGAACGGCTGGCCGTCGATCCGGGGGCCGGCAAGCGCCTGTACCTGGGCTCGCGCCGCGATGGCCTGTTCGAGAGCGCCGATGGCGGGCGCAGCTGGCAGCGCAACCAGGCGCTGGCGGTGACGACCACGCCCAACGACGTGGGCCTGAACATCGTGCTGCCCGACCCCGCCAGCGTCCGGCAGGGCCGCGCGCAGCGGCTGTTCGTGGGCGTGTCGCGCTTCGGCAGCGTCGGCCCGAACCTGTACCGCAGCGACGATGCCGGCGCGAGCTTCGTGCCGGTGGCGGGCAGCCCGGCCGGCCTGATGCCGCAGCGCGCGGCCTTCGACGGCGCCGGCAAGCTGTACATCACCTATGCCAACGGCGCCGGCCCGCATCCGGACAAAAGCGGCAGCGAGCCGATCGACCGCGGCCAGGTGTGGCAATACGAGATCGCCAGCGGCGCCTGGCGCAACGTGACGCCGGTGGGCGAGAGCCGCCCGTTCGCCGGCGTCAGCGTCGATCCTGGAAATCCCAGGCGGCTGGTGGTTTCCACCATCAACACCTTCATCACGCAGGGCGATGCGCGCGGCGACCGCGTCTTCGTGTCGAACGATGGCGGCGCCAACTGGGTCGACGTCATCGCGCGCGGCTTCCGGCGCGACGCGGCCGGCGTGCCCTGGCTCGAGGGTCACGCGATCCACTGGGCCGGCTCGGTCGAATTCGATCCGCTCGATCCGCGCGCGGTATGGGTCACGTCCGGCAACGGCGTGTTCCGCACGCCCGATATCGATGCCACGCCGGCCACCTGGACCTTCACCGTGAAGGGCCTGGAAGAGACGGTGCCGCTCGGCCTGGTCAGCCTGCCGGGCGCGCCGCTGGTCTCGGCCATCGGCGACTACGACGGCTTCGTGCACGACGACCCGGCGCGCCCGGGCCGTATCCACCAGCCCGAGATCGGCACCACCACCGGGCTCGATGGCGCCGCCCGCCGTCCCGGCAGCATGGTGCGGGTGGGCGATGCCATGCTCATCACGCGCGACGGCGGCGACACCTGGACCCGGACGCCGACGCTGCAGGGCAAGCGCGGGCGGGTCGCGATGTCGAGCGACGGGGCGACCCTCGTGCATGCGCCGCAGGGATCGGCGACCCTGTACCGCTCGGCTGACGATGGCGCCAGCTGGACGCCGGTGGCGGGCCTGGCGGGACGCGATTTGCGCGCGGTCGCCGATCCGGTCAACCCGAAAGCGTTCTACGCCTACGACGACAAGGCGCTGATGGCAAGCGTAGATGGCGGCGCCAGCTTCGCGCCGCGCGCCAGCCTGCCGCCGGGCGGCTCCAGACTGATTCGTGCGTTGCCGGGCCGCGACGGCGACCTGTGGGTGGCGCTCAAGGACGGCGGCCTGGTGCGCTCGCGCGATGGCGGCGCCAGCTTCGCGCCGCTGGCCGGCGTCGGCTACTGCGGCGCGGTCGGTTTCGGCAAGGCCGCACCGGGCAAGCGCGAGCCGACCGTCTACATCTGGGGCAGCGTCAAGGGCGTGCGCGGCGTCCACCGTTCGCTCGACCTGGGGCGCAGCTGGCAGCGCATCAACGACGACGCCCACCAGTACGGCGGCCCCGGCGACGGCCACTTCATCGTCGGCGACATGAACCGCTTTGGCGTGGTCTACATGAGCACCGCCGGCCGCGGCATCGTCTATGGAAGGCCGGGACCGATATGAAGATGTTCTCCAGCCTGCGCATCCTGCTGGGCGCCTGCGCCTTCTCGCTGGCGGCAATCAGCGCCGCCGCGCCTGAGATGATGCTGCGCTACGATCGGCCGGCCCGGGACGACGACCAGGGCTGGGAAAAAGAGGCGCTCCCCATCGGCAATGGCCGCATCGGCGCCATGGTGTTCGGCCAGCCGGGCCGCGAACACCTGCAGTTCAACGACATCACCTTGTGGACCGGCGACGACAAGACCATGGGCGCCTTCCAGCCCTTCGGCGACCTGCTGGTCGAGCTGCCCGGCCACGAAAGCGGGGTGACCGACTATCGCCGCACGCTCGACCTCGGGCGCGGCGTGCACACGGTGACGTATACGCATGGCGGCGTGCGTTACCGGCGCGAAGCCTGGGCAAGTTTCCCGGCCCAGGTGATCGTGCTGCGCCTGACTGCCGACCGGCCCGGCCGCTACAGCGGCGCCGTGTCCCTGACGGACCGTCATGGCGCCCATCTCGCCGTGGCCAACGGCCGGCTGCATGCGACCGGCACGCTGGCCGGCTTCGCGCTGCCCGACCAGGCGCCGAGCGGCAACGTGATGTCCTACGCCAGCCAGGCGCAGGTGATCAGCGATGGCGGCAAGCTGGTCGCCGACGGCCAGCGCATCGCGTTCGCGGGCGCCGACGGCCTGACCCTGATCCTGGGCGCCGGCACCAGCTACGTGCTCGACGCCGCGCGCCGCTTCGAAGGCGGGCATCCGCTGGCGCGCGTGACCGCACAGGTGGACGAGGCCGCGGCGCGTGCGCCAACGGCACTCCTCGAGGAACACGTCGCGGATTTCCGACGCCTGATGCAGCGGGTGGCTATCGACCTGGGCGAGACGCCGGCCGCTCGCCGCGCACTGCCGACCGATGCGCGCCTGCTGGCCTACACGAAAGCGGGCGGCGATCCGGAACTCGAGGCCCAGTACTTCCAGTACGGCCGCTACCTGCTGGCCTCCAGTTCGCGCGGTTCGCTGCCGGCCAATCTGCAGGGCCTGTGGAACAACAGCCTCACGCCGCCGTGGAATGCGGATTACCACACCAACATCAACATCCAGATGAATTACTGGCCGGCCGAGGTGACGAACCTGGGCGAGCTGGCCTTGCCGTTCTTCGATTTCGTCAACGGCATGGCCCCGGTATGGCGGCGCGCCACCGCCGAAGAATTCCGCCGCGCCGATGGCCAGCCGGTCCGGGGCTGGACCCTGCGCACCGAGTCGAATCCCTTCGGCGCCATGGACTATCTGTGGAACAAGACGGGCAATGCGTGGTATGCCCAGCACTTCTGGGAACACTACGCCTTCAACCGCGACGAGCGCTTCCTGCGCGAGGTCGCCTATCCGGTGATGAAGGAGGCCAGCGCCTTCTGGCAGGACCATCTGAAAGAGCTGCCGGACGGGCGGCTGGTCGCGCCGCAGGGCTGGTCGCCGGAACACGGCCCGGTCGAGGATGGCGTCGCCTACGACCAGCAGATCGTATGGGACCTGTTCAACAACACGGTCGAGGCGGCCGGCATCCTGCGGGCCGATCCGGAGCTGCGCGCGCAGCTAGCCGCCATGCGCGACCGCCTGGCCGGGCCGCGCATCGGCAGCTGGGGCCAGCTGCTCGAATGGCTGGAAGAAAAGAAGGACCCGGTGCTCGACACGCCGCGCGACACCCACCGCCACGTGTCGCACCTGTTCGCGCTGTTCCCGGGGCGCCAGATCGATCCGGTGCGCACGCCGGACCTGGCCCGCGCCGCGCGCCGCACGCTGGAAGCGCGCGGCGACGCCGGCACCGGCTGGTCGATGGCCTGGAAGATGGCGTTCTGGGCCAGGTTGCACGACGGCGAGCGCGCCCACCGCATGCTGCGCGGCCTGCTGGCGGCGCCGGGCGCGCGCGCGGCCGAACAGGCCGGCGTCTTTTCGGAACATAACAACGCCGGCGGCACCTATCCGAACCTGCTCGACGCCCACCCGCCGTTCCAGATCGACGGCAATTTCGGCGCCACCGCGGCGATCGCCGAGATGCTGCTGCAATCGCAGGGAGGCGAACTGCACCTGCTGCCGGCGCTGCCGTCGGCATGGGCGCGCGGCGCGGTGAAGGGATTGCGCGCGCGTGGCGGGTATGAAGTGGACCTGCGCTGGGCTGACGGACGCTTGCAGGGCGCCACGGTGCGTGCGGTGGCCGGTAACGGCGGTCCCGTCAAGGTCCGCTACGGCGCGAAACTCATCGAGATCGATCTGGCGGCAGGGCAAAGCCGCAGCCTGGACCCGGCGCAGTTGCGCTAACGACAAGAATGACAACGAAGGAGACGAACAGCATGACCCTGAAACCACTCGCCCGCCGGCTCGCGCGCCTCTGCCTGTTGTTGGCCAGCGCCGGCGCGGCGGCGGCCGATCCCGAGCTGCCGCGCCTCGTCGAAAAGGATGGCCGGCACGCCCTGATGGTGGACGGCGCGCCGTTCCTGATGCTCGCGGGTCAGGCCCATAACTCCAGCAACTATCCGGGCGCCTTGCCCAAGGTCTGGGCGGCGCTGAAGGACGCGCACGCCAATACCCTCGAGATGCCGGTCGCCTGGGAACAGGTGGAGCCCAAGGAAGGGGAGTTCGACTTCAGCTTCCTCGACACCCTCGTTTCGCAGGCGCGTGAAAACGATATCAGGCTCGTCATCGTCTGGTTCGGCACCTGGAAGAACACGGGGCCGGGCTACCTGCCGGAATGGGTCAAGTTCGACAACCGGCGCTTCCCGCGCATGAAGGACAAGGACGGCAAGACGGTCTACAGCCATTCGCCGTTCGGCGAGCAGACGCTGGCGGCCGACCGGCGCGCCTTCGTCAGGATGATGGAGCACATCAGGAAGATCGACAGCGGCCACCGCACCGTGATCATGGTGCAGGTCGAGAACGAGGTGGGCACCTATGGCGTCCCGCGCGACCATGGCGAACGCGCCGAGGCGGCCTTCCGCCAGCAGGTGCCGGCCGCGGTGCTGGCGCGCCAGAAGCCGAAGGTGGCGGGCGTGACCCAGGGCAGCTGGCGCCAGGTGTATGGCGACTACGCCGACCAGTACTTCCATTCCTGGGCCATCGCCAGCTATATCGAGTCGATCGCCAGCGCGGGGCGCGCGGTGTACGACCTGCCGATGTTCGTCAACGCCGCCCTGCGCGAGCCTTCGCTCGACGGCAAGCCGGCGGCGCCGTGGAAAGCGAACTTCGCCAGCGGCGGGCCGACCTGGGACGTGATCGACATCTACAAGGCGGCGGCGCCGCACATCGACCTGGCCGCGCCCGACATCTATATGCCCGAGTCGAACAAGGTGACGGCGGTGCTGAAATCGTACCAGCGGCCGGACAACGCCTTGATGGTGCCGGAGATGGGCAATGCGGCGGGCTATGCGCGCTACGTGTACCAGATCCTCGGCATGGGGGCGCTGGGCGTGGCGCCGTTCGGGCTCGACTACTTCGACTACAGCAACTACCCGCTGGGCTCGAAGTTCACCGACCGCCGCATGGTCGAGCCCTTCGCCACCGTGTATGGCGTGTTCGCGCCGATGCAGCGCCAGTGGGCGCGCTGGGCCTTCGAGGGCCGCACCCACGGCGTGGCCGAGGGCGACGACCGTGCGCCGCAGACGGTGGCGCTGGAGGGCTGGAAGGCGACCGTGTCGTTCCGCGAATTCCAGTTCGGCGAGCGCCAGTACCTGAAGGACAAGAGCGAGTTCAAGGAAGGAACCGAGAAGCCCGGCGGCGGCGTGGCCATCGCCCAGGTCGGCGAGAACGAGTTCGTGCTCGTCGGCCAGCAGGCGCGCGTGAAGTTCGCGGGCGATGGCGCGAACGCGGGCAAGCCCTCGCTCTTGGGGCGGGTGGAGGAAGGCCGTTTCGACGCCAATGGCCGCTGGGTCATGGAGCGCAACTGGAACGGCGACCAGACCGACTATGGCCTGAACCTGCCGGCGGCGCCGGTGGTGCTGAAGGTCAGGCTCGGGACGTACCAGGAATAACAACGATGAAGACAGGAGATATGCAAATGCGTATGACACAGGTGGCAGCCGCGGCGCTGTTCCTCGCCTCCGGGCTCCAGGCCCATGCGGGCACTTTCCAGCAGACCGCCACCGGCATCGAAGTGCGGCCCGATAGTGGCGCCAAGGTGGTGCGCCTGAACCTGATGAGCGACAACATCATCCAGGTCGTGAAGCTCGCCGAGGAGAACAGGACGCTCACGCCCTCGCTCATGACGGTGGCGACGCCGTGCGCCGACAAATGCGCGTTCACGGTCACGCCCGCGACGGACAACGTCCAGCTCAAGGCGGGCAAGATCTCGGCCACCGTGTCTCTGAAAGACGGCCAGGTCCAGTTCTTCGACGCCGCCGGCAAGCGTTTCCTGGCCCAGGCGTCCGAGTCGATGCAGCCGGTCGATGTCGGCGGCAAGCCGTTTTTGGCGATCAAGCAGGGCTTCAATCATGGCACGCGCGACGCCTATTACGGCCTGGGCCAGCACCAGAACAACCAGATGAACTACAACGGCGAAGACGTGCTGCTGGCCCAGCACAATATGATCGCCGCCGTGCCCTTCGTGGTGTCGGACAAGGGCTATGGCCTGCTGTGGGACAACAACTCGATCTCGCGCTTCGGCGACGCCACGCCCTACGACCACATGTCGCGCGACCTGGTCTTGCGCAGCCTTGATGGCAAGCAGGCCGGCCTGACCGCGCGCTACTACGTCGACGGCAAGCTGGCGCTGACGCGCCAGGAGAAGGACATCGACTACCAGTACCTGAAGGACGTGGACGAGAACTGGCCCAAGGAGCTCAAGCCGGCCAAGGACCTCAAGAACGTGCGCGTGGTATGGGAAGGCACCATGAGCAGCGACAAGCCGGGCGTGCACAAGATGCAGCTCTATTCCTCGGACTACGCCAGGCTGACGGTGGACGGCAAGGAAGTGATGGACGTGTGGCGCATGGGCTGGAACCCGTGGTACCACAACTTCGAGGTCAAATTCGACAAGAACAAGCCGGTCAAGCTGCACCTGGAATGGAAGCCGTCGGGCGGCATGGTGGCCATCACCCACAACAATCCGCTCCCGGCGCCCGAGCGCCATTCGCTGACCATGTCGTCCGAGATCGCCGAGGCCATCAACTACCACGTGATCAGCGCCGACAGCATGGACGGTGCGATCGCCGGCTACCGCCACCTGACCGGCCAGGCGCCGATGATGCCGAAATGGGCCTACGGCTTCTGGCAGTCGCGCCAGCGCTATGAAACCCAGCAGCAGCTGCTCGACGCCCTGGGCGAATACCGCAAGCGCGGCTGGCCGCTCGATAACATCGTGCAGGACTGGTTCTACTGGCCCGAGGATGGCTGGGGCTCGCACGACTTCGACAAGACCCGCTTCCCGGATCCGAAGGGCCTGGTCGACGCCGTCCACAAGCAGAATGCGCGCATCATGCTGTCGGTGTGGGGCAAGTTCTACGCCAATACCGACAACTACAAAGAGCTCGCGTCCAAAGGATACATGTGGACCAAGAACGTCGAGAACGGCTCGCGCGATTGGGTCGGCAAGGGTTACCTCAACAGCCACTACGACCCGTACACCAGGGAGGCGCGCGAGATCTATTACCGCCAGCTCAAGACCAAGCTGGTCGACCTGGGCTTCGACGCCTGGTGGATGGACAATACCGAACCCGACGTTCTGTCGAACAGTCGCCTCGAAGACTTCAAGCAGCTGATCGGACCGACCGTGTATGGCGCCGGCGAGATCACCTTCAATCCCTACAGCCTGGTGAGCACGGGCGCCATGATCGATGGCCTCAAGCGCGACCAGCCCGACAAGCGCCAGTTCATCCTGTCGCGCTCGGGCTTTGCCGGCATCCAGAGGAATAGCGTGGCGGTGTGGAGCGGCGACACGGTCGGACGCTGGAACAATCTGTACGACCAGATCGCGTCGGGCACCAATATGTCGATGTCGGGCGTTCCGAACTGGACCCACGATATCGGCGGCTATGCCCAGGAAGTGCGGTTCCAGAGCGGCGACGTCGGCTCGGCCCAGGAAAACCGCGCCACCAGCCGCGCCAAGGCCAATCCGGAAGACATGGAAGAGTGGCGCGAGCTGAACCACCGCTGGTTCCAGTTCGGCGCCTTCACGCCGCTGTTCCGTTCGCACGGCGAGGTGGTCAAGCGCGAGATCTATAACATCGCCGCCGGCGACGACGCCATGCGCGACAATATGGTCTGGTGGCTGAAGCTGCGCTACCGCCTGATGCCGTATATTTACACGATCGCATCCGACACCCATTACCGCTCGGGCACCATGATGCGCGGCCTGGCGATGGACTTCCCGCTCGATGACAAGGCGAAGAACGTCAAGGACCAGTACATGTTCGGGCCTTCGTTCCTGGTGGCGCCGGTGTACGAGTACAAGGCGCGCCAGCGCCAGGTCTACTTGCCGGCCGGCGCCGACTGGTACGACTTCCATACCGGCGAGCGCCACCAGGGCGGCGCGACCCGCACCATCCAGGCGCCGCGCGAGCGCATGCCGCTGTTCGTCAAGGCCGGCTCGGTGATCACGGCCGGTCCCGTGACCCAGTACGTGGACGAGAAGCCCGATGCGCCGCTGACGCTGTTCGTGTATGCCGGCGCCAACGGCCTCGCGACCCTGTACGAGGACGACGGCGTGACGAACGCCTACCAGCGCGGCGAAGCCAGCCGCATCCCGATCAGCTACGACGACAAGGCCGGCGTGGTGCAGATCGGCGAGCGCGTCGGCCGCTACCAGGGCATGGTCGAGAAGCGCGAGTTCCGGGTGCGCGTGATCAAGCCGGGGGTGTCGACCGCGGCCGATATGGATGCGTCGGACAAGTCGGTGGTGTATGAGGGCAAGCCGGTGAGCATCAAGCTGTGATTACCCGCCGGGCACGTGCGCGTGCCCGGCATTTTCAGTCGACACCCATGAACATCTTCTCTTACGCGGCCTGCCTGGCCCTGGCCGGTCTGCTCCACCTGGCGCCCGCCCATGCGCTCGAGACGGTCGCGCCCGACCACCAGCACTTGCAGTACACGGGCCGCATCGATTTCAGCGACCGCCGCGCGCCGGTGCTGAGCTGGCCGGGCACGTCGGTGGCGGCCACCTTCACCGGCACCTCGCTGTCCATCGTCCTCGACGACCAGCACGGCAAGAATTACTACAACGTCTTCCTCGACGGCGACACCGAGCGGCCGATCATCCTGCAGCTCGACAAGGGGAAGAAGAGCTACCTCGTGGCCAACGGGCTCGCGCCCGGCGTGCATCGGGTGTTGCTCACCAAGCGCACCGAGGGCGAGGAGGGCGCCACCGTGTTCCTCGGCCTGGCGCTGGACGACAAGGCGGCATTGCAGGCGCCGCCGGCCAGGCCGGGCCGGAGGATCGAGTTCTTCGGCGATTCCATCACCAGCGGCATGGGCAACGAGGCGCCTGACGATGGCGAGGATCATCACGGCAAGGACAAGAACAACTATCGGTCCTACGCCGCGATCGCCGCCCGCCAGCTCGGCGCCGAAGCGCATTTCACCTCGCAGGGCGGCATCGGCATCATGATCAGCTGGTTCCCGTTCACGATGCCGGACTTTTACGACCAGCTGAGCGCGGTCGGCGACAATGACAGCCGCTGGGACTTTTCGCGCTGGACGCCCGACGTGGTGGTGGTGAACCTGATGCAGAACGATAGCTGGCTGATCGGCCGCGACCACAAGCTGCAGCCCGAGCCCGATGAAGCGCAGCGGATCGCGGCCTACCAGGCTTTCGTCGCGCGCGTCAGGTCGCTGTACCCGAAGGCGTATATCGTGTGCGCGCTCGGCAGCATGGACGCGACCAGGGCCGGATCGCCCTGGCCAGGGTATGTCGAGACCGCCGTCACGAACCTGCGCTCGGCCGGTGACGCGCGCATCGACACGCTGTTCTTTCCGTTCACCGGTTATGGCAAGCACCCGCGCGTGGCGCAGCACCAGGCGAACGCGGACTTGCTGACCACTTTCGTACGCCAAAGAGTGGGGTGGTAGGGCGGTGCTGTATCATGCCGGGCTTCGTTACGAAAGCCGCACATGCTCATCATCACCATCAAGCAGGGCAAGGAACAAGCTATCCTTGCCGGCGACCCCTGGATCTACCAGTCCGCGATCGACAAAGTCGACGGCAAGCCGCACGAGCGCAACAAGATCGGCGTGACCGCGCTGGTGCAGTCGTCGTCGCGCCGCTTCCTGGCGCGCGCCGCCTACAACGCCAGGTCGCAGATCGCGGCCCGCGTCTGGACCCTGCGCGAGGATGAAGCGGTCGACCATGCGCTCATCAAGCGCCGGGTGCAGGCCGCCATCGAACGGCGGCTTGACACCTGGCGCGCGGTCGGACCGGATGCGCTGGTCCAGCTGGTCGACGGGGAAAAGGATGGCCTGCCCGGCCTGGTGGTGCAGGGCTATGGCGGCCCGGACGGCTACCTGGTCTGCCAGTTCAACGCCGGGGGCGTCGACCTGTGGAAGGTGCCGGTGGTGCAGGCGCTGCTGGCCGCCACCGGCTGCCCCAACGTCTACGAGCGCTGCGACGCGCTGGTGCGCAAGGCCGAAGGCTTGCCGTTCGCGCCCGGCGCCCTGGCCGGCGAGGAGCCGCCGCAGCGCCTGATGGTGCGCACCCGGGACAGCCTGGCGCCGATGGATATCCGCACCGGCTTCACCTACCCGCGCTGAACCGGGTTCAGGCCAGCGCTTCCTTCGCCGCCTCTTCGGGCGTCAGTGAATCGTAGAACTGGTCGGTGAACCACTCGATCTGTTCTTCGATGTGATCCTGGGCCTGCTTGACGGTGGCGCCGCCGGCGACCAGGAAACCTTCCACTTCGATGCACCACTGGATGAACGCCAAGGTTTCTTCGTCCAGTTCTTCTTCCTTCTTTGCCATATCGATTCCCGTAATGTTGCGTGATCAGTGAACGCTGGATTGGAGCGAGCAGCGTTGCACGATTCTAACGTAGCCGTATATCGACGCCAATGCTTCACGGCGAGGACGGGCTAACCGGTCTGCGGCTTGTTATAGATATAAAAAGCCGCCCGCGGTGCGCGTCATCATACGCTCTCTATCGACGCAGATTCAGGGAGGTCGCGATGAAATTGCTCTTGGCGCGCACAATGCTTGTCGGCTCGATCCTCGGGCTGTCGGGTTGCGCAGCATTCGATTGGTGGCCGCAGTCAACGGCCAATGCGGGCGGAAAGCCTGGGGAGCAGTCATCAAGCAATACCGCAGGCGGTCCGGAAACATTCCCGCGCATCCCCGATGTCGGGCCTGGCGGGGCCGGTCAGACAGCGCCCGCCGGGCCGGCCGACACTTCCGCTCCCGCTCCCGCTCCCGCTCCCACGCCCGACCTGGCGAAGGCGCCGGCGGCCGTCGTCGCGGCCGGGCTCGATAGCGCGACCGTCGTCGACATGCTCGGCATGGCGTGGCAAGGCCTCCAGCGGCCGCAACCGATCGACCCGGCCATCGGGAAATACCTTGGCGGTTTCGGCGTCGTGGTCGACATGCTGCAAAGAGGCTTCGATGTCCGCGCCGCGCGCGAGGCGCATGCCGGCGTGGTGCGGCTGCGCGACGCGATGGGACCGGGTGAGACCAAGATCATCCACGTCAAGCAGGGGGCGGACGGCCGGGTCCAGGTCTATGAAGTGCCCAACCGTTTCGCGCCGATCGTGAAGAACCCGGGCGAGAAGGTCATCGAGTCAGAGATCGTCACGCCCGAGGTCGTCGTCCAGCGCGACGGCAGCGTGCTGCACATGTTCACCTCGCGAAGCGCGCTCACGCAAAAGGCGCGGGCAAGCTATGACCAGGAATGGCCGGCGTTCTACAAACGCGCCGATGCGGCGATCGCCGCCATCCTGGCGAAAGGCTGACCCATCATTTCGCTGGAGCGAACTGCAGCAGGTAGACGTCGTTCTCGCGTAGCGGCAGGCTGGTGGCCAGGCGGCCATCGGCGCCGACGGTGACCGTCTTCTGCTGCGACGGCTTGCCGGTGGCTTGCGCCTTGAGCGTGGCGACCTGCTGCCGGGTCAACTGCTTTGGCGAGCCCATGCCGATATAGGCGGTGAAGGCGTCGTTCTGCTTGTAGCCGACCTGCGACACCGTCATGGCGTAGGCGCCCGGCTTCAGGCCGCGCAGCGTCACGGCGACCTGGCCCTTGGCCTTCGGCGGCAAGTCCTTGATGTAGAACTGCTGGTTGTTGACCTTGTCGGGCAGCGTCTGGGTCACGTCCCATAGCAGGACCTGGGCATTGCCTTTGTCGTCGACGGTCGCCCAGGAATCCTTGTCCGCATTCTTGAGCTCCGTGTGGCCGAGCTGGTTCAGGAACTGGTAGGCGAAATAGGCCGGCTTCTTGATGCCCTGCGTGTTCATCAGCCCGAAGCCGCCGTGGAAGGCCTCGAAGCGCGGACCGGGCTCTTCGAAGATATCGGTGAACACCCAGTACGACATCGATTGCACCGCGCCGCTGCTCTGCTTGAGCTTTTTCAGGATGTAGGCGGCCTGGTGATAGCTGTCGTGGGTCGGGTCGGCCGGGGTGTACGACGAACTCCATTCGGTATAGTGCAGCTCGAGCTTCGGCATGCTCGAGGCGGCGATCTCCCTGCGGTTCTTGAGCACGTCGCTGGCCACCGCCATCTCGTCGCGGCTCAGGACCGTGCCCTTGGTGCCGAATTCGTCCAGGTAGCCTTCACCGACGCCATACGAATGGGTGCTGACGAAGTCGAGCGGCACCTTGTTCTTGTCGGCATAGGCCATCATTTCGGGAATCCAGGCCGCGCCGGCGGTGGCCGGGCCGCCGACCCGGTAGGAGGAATCGACACGCTTGATGGCGCGCGCCGCGTGGGCGTACAGCCGGAAGTACTCGTCCTGGGTGCCGGCCCAGAAGCCGTCCAGGTTCGGTTCGTTCCATACTTCGAAGTACCAGCTCGCGACTTCCTCCTTGCCATAGCGTTCGGTCCAGTGCCGCGTCAGGGCCTCGATCAGGCGCTCCCACTGGCCGTAGTCGCGTGGCGGCGTGACGTTGCCGCGCCACCAGAAGATGGTCTTGGCGCCGCTGGCCATGGCATTCGGCATGAAGCCCAGCTCGACGAAGGGCTTGATGCCGATCGAGAGCAGGTAGTCGAACAACGCATCGATGTACTGGAAGTTGTACTGTTCCTTGCCCTGGGCGTCGATCTTGTACACGCCCATGTCGTCGGTCAGGAGGCCGTGGAAGCGGATGTAGCGAAAGCCCGCGTCGCGCCGGATCTCGGCCAGCTGCTGCTGCCAGTCGGCGCGCAAGCCTTCGTTGGCGCGCCCGGCGCCGACCGACAGGGTGAACATGCGGTCGAGCTTGCCCTGGACCTGGGTGACGTCGACGTCGATGTTGCGCTGCTGCGCGAGCGCGCCGAGAGGCAGGATGAGCGCCGCGGCCATCAAGGCCTGGGCGAATGGCGTGTGTCTCATGGATCGAATTCCCGTGGTGAGCCTGGTGAAGCCCCAGCATACGGTGCGCCACCCGCCATGGCATGCGCCATGCGGATAGTTGAAGCAATCGTGCCGGACGTGTCAGGTTCAGGCGCCATGCAGGGCGCGCCGGCCAGCGTGGCGCGGAACGCCTTCGGCGTGCAGCCATACTCCTCCTTGAAAAGCTTGTTGAAGTAAGAGGCGTTGTTGTAGCCGACCGTGTAGGCGACCTCGGAGACCGTGGCCGATCCCTTCTCGGCCAGCAGCCGCGCCGCCTCGGCCAGGCGCAGCTTGTTCAGGTAGCCGGTGAAGGTGAAGCCCAGTTCGGCCTTGAGGATCTCGTTGACCTTGTTGCGGTTGACGCCGGCCGCCTGCACCACGGCGTCCAGGTCCAGGTCGGCCTCGGCATAGCGGCTCGCCATCGCCTGCAGGATGGCCGCCTTTTCGCGGTCGCGCCGCGGCGCCAGCGGGAGTTCGAGCGACAGCTGCTGGTAGGCCACGATCGGCAAGTCCTTCTGCAGCTTGTCCTGCAGCTCGCGGCGCAGGGCGCGCGCGTGGGCGCGGAACAGCCACAGGCCGAAGCCGGCCCAGGCGAGCAGAAGAAACGCGCCGGGCATGATGATCCAGCGCAGGTCGCGGCCATGCAGGGTCAGGCTGCTCACGTCGACCACCAGCGCCACGTCGCGCGGTGTCTGGAAGGTGCTGCCGATGGCCAGCTTGGGCACCTGGTCCAGGCGGTAGGATTGGCGCGACAGCGGCAGTCCCGCATGGGCGAACCACCATTGCGGCGTCTCCATGCGCGTCAGGTCCAGTTCGACCCGGCTGCCTTGCTCGTTGCAGGAAAAGAAGCTCGATGGAGCGCGGTAGCTGGCCGGGTCGCCGCGCCGGGACAGGCCCTCCTCAAAGGTCGGCGCCACCAGCGACAAGGTGTTCTGTGGCGCGCAGGTGGCGATGAAGGACACCGAGGCAAAGCGCGTCAGGTCGGCGTGCGCCGGCTCACCGTTCGGTCCAAGGAAGAACAGGTTGGCTTCCGCGTAGGGATAGGTCGTGCCGCTGGCGACGTTCAGCGCCATGCGCAGACGCCGGCCGTCGTCGAGCACCCGCACGTTCGATGCGCCGCCGGCCGAGGCGTCGCCACCCGGGTGGACGCGCCAGGCCGCCTGGCCGTCGCCCGGGCCGCTCAACAGCGCGACGTCCAGGAAGCTGCGCCGGTAGCAGGCAGTGCCCAGCACCAGGCTAGCCGCGAGCAGCGCCAGGAGGGCCAGCAGCGCCCGGCGTTGGAAGGCATGCATGGCGAACTGTCAGCGAGCGCCTGCCGCGAACTCGCGCGCCGGCAGGCGCACGGTCACCGTCTGCACCGGAGCGTCGGCCGCCGTCGCGAGCATCACCCGGTATTCTCCGGCCGCGATCTTCCAGCGGTTCGATGCGGCGTCGAACACCGCCAGCGTGCGCGGGTCGACCGCCACCTTGCTGGCGCGACGCTCGCCGGCGTTCAGGGCCAGCTTGTCCCAGCCGCCCAGCCGTTTCGGCGCCTCCCAGCCGGCGCCGACCTTCGACACGTACACCTGCGGCACCGCCTTGCCGGCGCGCGCGCCGCTGTTCAGTGTGTCGAAGCTGACCTGGATGCCGCCGTCCGCCGCCTCGGCCTTCAGATTGGTGTAGGTGAAGCTGGTGTACGACAGCCCGTGGCCGAAGGCGAACAGCGGTTTGTGCCCCTTCAGGTCGAACCATTTGTAGCCGACCGCCGCTCCCTCGACGTCGTAGTCGACGTCGAAGCGGCTGTCCTTGGGCAGGTCGAGGCCATCGAGCCTGGGCCGCGGCAGCTGGTTCTCGGCCAGCGGGAAGGTCTGCGGCAGGCGTCCCGAGGCATCCACTTCGCCGCTCAGCACGCGCGCGATCGCTTCGCCGCCGTTCGTGCCCGGATACCAGGCCTGGACCACCCCGGCCACGGCGTCGATCCACGGCATCGTCACCGGGGTGCCGGTCTGCAGCACCACCACCGTGCGCGGATTGGCCTTGGCCACGGCGGCGATCAGCGCGTCCTGGGCGTTCGGCAGCGACAGGTTCGGCACGTCGTTCGCCTCCGAGGTCCATTGGGTCGCGAACAACAGCACCACGTCGGCACCGGCGGCGACCTTCGCGGCGGCGGCTGTATCCTTGCCATCGTGCCAGTCGAGCCTGGCCTTGCTGCGGCGCGCCAGGGCCTGCATCGGCGAACCCGGCAGATAGACCATCGGCCCCGGCCAGGCCTGCGGTCCCTCGTTCGGCACCGCCATGCCGCCACGCGGATAGACCTGGGCCGAGCCGCCGCCGGACAGCACGCCCTTGTTGGCATGGCCGCCGATGATGGCGATGCGCTTCAAGCCCGGGGCCAGCGGCAGCAGATTGCCCGCGTTCTTGAGCAGGACGATGCCTTCCTCGGCGTCTTCCTGCGAGATGCGGGCATGGGCGGCGTAGTCAATCTCCTTGTCGCGCACCTTGACCGGGTGGTCCAGCACGCCATGCGTGCCCATCGCCCACAGGATGCGCGCCACCATGTCGTCCAGGCGCTGCTCGGGCACGTGGCCGTTCTGCACCGCTTCCTTGAGGGCGCCGTCGAAGTAGGGCGACTTGTCGAAGGGGTAGCCGGACTGCTGGTCCAGGCCCGCCAGCGCCGCCGGGATGGTCGAATGCACGGCGCCCCAGTCCGACATCACATAGCCCTTATAGGCCCAGTCGCGCTTGAGCACCTTGTTCAGCAGGTGGTCGTTCTCGCAGCCGTACACGCCGCCGATGCGGTTGTACGCGCACATGACGGCGCCCGGGTTGCCGCGTTCGATGGCGATCTGGAAGGCCAGCAGGTCGGACATGCGCCCGGCGGCGTCCTGGATCTTGACGTTCAGGTGGTTGCGGCCCGTTTCCTGGTCGTTGTAGGCATAGTGCTTGACGGTCGAGATCACGTGGTTCGACTGCACGCCGCGAATCTGCTCGCCGGCCATGATCCCGGCCAGCAGCGGGTCTTCGCCGGTGTATTCGAAGTTGCGGCCGTTGCGCGGCTCGCGCGCCAGGTTGACGCTCCCGCCCAGCATCACGTTGAAGCCCGACAGGCGCGCCTCCTTGCCGATCATGGCCGCGCCCTTGAAGGCCAGCGCCGGGTTCCAGGTGGCGGCGGTGGCGATCCCCGCCGGCAGCGAGGTGCGCGCGCGGGTCTGCTTGCCCGGCTGCGAGGCGACGCCGATGCCGGCGTCGGTCAGCCACTGCGGCGTGATGCCCAGGCGCTCGATGCCCTTGATGTAGCCGGCCGACTGCGCCAGCGCCTCGCCAGGGGGCTGCTTGCCCTGGAATTCGGCGCCAAACTGGCCGAACACCATGCCGATCTTTTCGTCGATGGTCATCTGGCTCACCAGCTTGGCCGCCCGTTGCTGGGCGGCGTCGGGAGCGGCTTGCGCGCACTGGACGGCGCAGGCGGCGGCGAGGGCAATGGCCCAGCGGGCGTTCGGCAAAGCATGCTGCATACTCTTGTCTCCTTGTCTTCTTGTTTGATGGCCGCGCCGCCCTGGACGGAGGCGCGGCCGGTTCGCGACCTCAGAACGTCACGCCGAGACGCACGCTGTAGCGCGGCCCCGTTACGAACCACGCGCGGCCCTTGTCGCCGACATGGTGGGTCATGATCTGCTTGTACCTGGCGTCGGTCAGGTTCTGGGCCTGGAAGTCGATGCGGTAGTTGTCGTTGAACTTGTAGCTGACGCCGCCATCGAGCTGGCCATAGTCGTCGGCCCAGATCGGCAAGCCCCAGGCCACGACGCTCTGGCCGAAGGTCGGGCTGTCCGGATTGCTGTCCACGCCATTGGTGCCGTTGGTGCCGTTGTTGTTATTGCCCAGCAGGCTCTTCGAACGCCAGCTCCACGCCAGGCGCGCCGACCACGGACCGCGGTCGTACAGCAGCGCCAGGTTATACGAGTTGCGCGACATGTATTCCAGCGGCAGGTCGCCGAAGGTGCGGCCGTCGGTATCGCAACCGTTCAGGTTCAGGTTGAGGTTGGCGGCGTTGTTGCCGGCCGTGCACCACGGCGAGAACACCGGGCTGTACAGGTCGCGCTTGGTCTTGACGTGGGTGTAGTTGGCCTGCACCCCGAAGCCCGCCAGCCAGCCCGGCAGGCGGTCGAAGTACTGCTGGTAGGCGACTTCGACCCCGCGGGCGCTGCCGCGCGCGCCGTTCACCGGCGTGGCGACGGTGAAATCGATTGCACGTCCGGCCGAGTCGATCAATTGATAGGACCGGCTCTGCTTGATGATGATGTCGCGCAGGCGCTTGTCGAACAGGCCGACGGTGAGCGAGCCGGCCTTGGCGAAATACCATTCGGCGGTGAGGTCGATATTGCGCGAGGTGACCGGACGCAGCATGGGATTGCCGATCGCCTCGCCGGTATGGCCGACCGAAGTGACGTTGGTGACCTGCCCGGCGCCGGTGCCGGTGGTCGTGCTGCTGACGTTCTGGCTCAGGGTGGTATAGGCCTGCAGCTGGTCGAAGTTCGGCCGCGACATGCCCTTGCCGATGGCGAAGCGGAACTGCAGCTCGTCGCTGGCCTTCAGCCGCAGGTTCAGGCTCGGCAGCCAGTTGTGGTAGCTGTTCTCATAGTCCTCGCGGCCGGCGAACGGCGCGATCACCGGTACCGGCAGGCCGGTGGTGCCGCCCGGCGGAACGATGAAGGTCGAGTTGTACACGGTGTAGCCGTACGAATCGGATTCGGTCTTCACGTAGCGCAGCCCGACGTTGCCGTCGATGGGGAAGCGCAGGTCGTCGAAGGCAAAGCGCAGCTGGCCATAGATCGCCTTGGTCTTCTCTGCCTGCTCGTTGTCGCCCGATGGGTTGGCTTCGCCGAAGGCGGCCGGCGTCCACGGCGTGCAACTGTTGCCTGCCTCCGCGCACAGGATGTCGTGGAAGCCGTGCAGCTGGGCATAGCTGCCGGGGAAGCCGGCGGTGACCGACGCCGCCGGGAAGATGATCGCCGGGACGCTGGCGTCGCCGTTGAAGAAGTTGTTGAACTGGTTGACCGTGGTCGGCGCCTGGAAGCGCGGGTCGCTCAGGTAGGCCAGGTTATTGATCTGCCACGGCATCATCCAGCGCTGCGAGATGCCGACCCAGTGGTAGTTCGGGTTGGAATTGATGGTCTTGGCGTCACGGTCGGTCAGGCGCACGCCGACCCGCAGGTCGCGCAGCACCGGGTGGTCGAAGTCGTACTTGACGTCGCCTTTCCACGCCTTCTGCTCGGCCACGCTGCGGTCGAGGTGCTCTTGCGAGAGGGCCCAGAAGAAGTGATTCGGGTCGCTCATCGCCGCGGCCTGCGCCGGGCTGAAGGTGATGCGCGGCAGCGGGCCCGTCACGTCGAGGTTCAGTTCCGGCATCAGGGTGCCGAGCGCCACCGTCGAATCGAAGCCTTCCGAGCGCGCCTTGACGTGCTGGAAGTCGGAAGTGAAGGTCCAGTTGCTGGAGGGCTTCCATTCGACGTTCCAGGCGATGTCGGTGGTGACCGAGTCGCGCGTCGCGGTGCGCGCATTGTTGGCGTACTCGATGCTGCCGGCGGCCGGGTTGGTGATGGTGCCGCTCAGGAAGGCGCCGTTGGCGTCATACACGCCGTTGGTCACGCGCAGGTTGGTCGGGGTGCCCTCGGCCGAGAACAGCGCGTTCTCGTCCCAGCGCATATCGTATTTGGAGCGGAACCAGGTCAGGTGGCTCTTGAGGGTATTGTCCTTCTTCCACTGCAGCGCGCCATAGGCGCCCTGGCGCTTGCGGTCGAAGTCGAGCGTGCGCCATTGCGCTCCCTTGGGGATCCAGACGGTGCGGCCCGGCTCGGCGCCGGCGACCGGATAATACGGCTCGACCTGGAAGGCGTCGGTGCGGGTCACGCTGCGCGAACTGGCGAAATTGACCAGCGCGCCGATCTCGCCGATGCCGGTCTGCCATCGGTTCGAGTACAGCAGCGAGCCGGCGGGGTGGGTCTTGCCTTTCTTGAGCTCGGAGTAGGTGCCTTCGATGCTGCCCGAGATGCGCTGGCCCTTGATGTCGAAGGGCAGGGCGGTGCGCAGGTTGACCAGGCCCGAGATGCCGCCCTCGATCTGCTCGGCCGACGGGTTCTTGTAGACGTCGACGCCGGCCATCAGCTCGGGCGGCACGTCCTCGAAATTCAGGGCCCGGCCGCCGGTCGACGAGAACGAATCGCGGCCGTTCAGCTCCGAGCGCACCCAGCTCAGGCCACGGATCGACACGCCCGACCCTTCGACCGAGAAGTGCTCGGGGTCGGCGCGCGACATGGTGCGGTCGATGGTCACGCCGGGAATGCGCTGCAGCACTTCGGTGATGGACTTGTCGGGCAGCTTGCCGATGTCTTCGGCGACGATCGAATCGACCACTTCGTCCGAGTTCTTCTTGAGCTGCTGGGCGCTGTCGAGGGCGGCGCGCTGGCCGGTGACCGTGACCACCTGGGGAGCCGCGCTCGCCGCTGGCGCTGCTTGCTGAGCAAAAGCCGCGGACAAGCAGCACAGATGTGCGACGCCCACGGCAATGGCCGACTTGTTCAACTGTCTCATATTGTGTCTCCGTCTTTGTTTGAAGAACCCATCTATGGGGTCCCTTATCTGGTGCTGCCGGGATCGGCGACCGCCGGACGATGGCAATCGCGCAATCTGTCAGTAAATATAACACCTAATGTTAGGCGCAATCATTGGCTGAATGGGCTTGTCGTAAATATTTATTGATAACGTTGCGGTTTTGATGAAATCGTTATCATGACGCGACGTTTCCGGGCTGGCGCCGGGCCGGACATGGAACTGTGCGCGCCGCCAACTGCCTAAAAGCGACAGGCCGGCGTTTACCGGTGCCTGGCACTTCATCCATGGGCGAATGCCTGCCTCGATTGTCGATCTGGACGAGGGAGGAGATCATGCCTATCAAAAACATCGCCATCGCCTGCCAGGGCGGCGGCAGCCACGCGGCCTATGCCGCCGGCGCCTTGCCGGCGCTGCTGCCGCAGTTTCACAATGCCGAGCTGGCGTCCGGACAGGGGCGGGCGCTGGCGGATGGGGCTGCCGACATACTGCAGCTGACCGGCATCAGCGGCACCTCGGGCGGCGCCATCAGCGCCTTGCTGGCCTGGTATGGCTACCTGCTGGGCGGCCCCGAGGCCGCCAGGGCCGGGCTCGAGCGCTTCTGGGATGCGAACTGCGCCAGCGCGCCCGGTGAACGCCTGCTGAACGACATCGGCCAGTGGGTCGGCGGCCTGACCCAGGTCGACCTGAAGCTGAGTCCCTACCTGTCGCCGCTGCGCGAGATCGAGCGCTTCGCCACCGCCACCTGGCCGATGCTGACCACGATGTATCCGCCGCTGGGCGGCTGGATCCGCGGTCATTACTTCCAGCTGCGCGAGTCGATCGCGCCGCACGTCGACTTCGACCTGGTCGGGGCCATCGGCGACTTTTGCAGCATTCCGCAAGAAATCAAACGCTGGCAGGCGATCGCCCTCGAGGAACGCATGGCCGATAGCGCGCGCGAGCGCGAACGGCTGCAGGCGCGCCAGGCCGCGATCGAGCACGACCTGCGGGCGCGGCTGGCGTCCAGCGGCTGGATCGCGGCCTGGTCGCGGGCGCACCGGCTGGCGCCGGGCACCTTGCTGCGCACCACCTTCGAGACCCTCGAGCTGCCCGAGCTGCGCTTCGAGGCGGACGCCCTGGGCCGCCTGGCGCAGGCGGTGCGCGACGCCGCCCGGGCGCTGCCGCAATTGCTGGTCGGCGCGGTGGACATCGACAGCGGCGCCTTCGTTGCCTTCAGCTCCGAGCGCGCGCCAATCGACGCCGGCATCACCCTCGACGCGGTGGTGGCCTCGGCCTCGCTGCCGTGGGTCTTCATGGCGCAATCGATCCAGGCGCTCGACCCCGAAACCCACGAGCCGCGCCGCATGGCGTGCTGGGACGGCCTGTTCTCGCAAAACCCGCCGATCAAGAATTTCATCTCGTCGGGCGTGGATCCGGCCAAGAAGCCGGACGGACTGTGGATCCTGCAGATCAACCAGGACCGCTACGACTTCAGCGGCAAGTTCGCCGGCCCGGGCAACGCCCAGTCGGGCGACGAACTGTGGCATCGTCGCGACACCCTGTCCGGCAACCTGTCGCTGAACCAGGAAGTGGCCTTCATCGAAGCCGTGAACGGGCGGCTGGACGATCCGGGCCAGCGCTCGCGTCCCCACGACAAGCCGATCGAGGTGGTGCGCATCGTGCTCGACGGCGAGGCGGTCGGCGCCGCAGTGCGCAAGGAGCTGGGACTGTTCTCGAAGTTCGACCGTGATCCGCAGCTGGCCCAGGCCTTGCTGGCGCACGGACGCGAGCAGGCCCGGCGCTACCTGGCGCTGCGCGCGCAATCCGGCGCGCTGTGGCAGGCGCTGGCCGAACAGGTGGGCATGATGGGAGCCAGGCCCAGCGAGCGCCTGGCCCAGGCCATGCCGTACCTGCCGGGCCATGCGCGCATGGCCGGCGGCCTGGTGGCGCCGGACGTGATCACGATCGAGGGCGCCGGCCAGGCCAGCCTGCGCTGGCATGCGAGCGAAGCCGAGGTGGAGGGCCAACTGGTGCGGATGAAGGGGCGCACGCTGCTGCGCATGGGAGAGGAGGGGTGGCGGCTGGGCGAGACGCGCCTGCTCGATGTCGCCGCAAGGACGGCGCCACCGGCCGGCGCACACGAGGGCGAACGGCCGCAGGCGGACCTGCCGTCCGCGGCGCGCCGGCGCGCCGCGCGCAAGGGCGATGGCGGCGAGGCGTCTTTACATTAGCAGGCGCGCTGAGATTAGCACGACAATCGCGGGACAATTCTCACCTAATGTCACGCAGAAATTGTATACATTGCGTAAAATACTTATTTGTAGCGTTCATGAATTCATATATATTCCCGATATATCTCAAGGTCAACGGATATTGCAATGCAACATAACTCATATAGCAAGAATCGCATCCTGTTGAGCACCGGCGTGTTGGCCGCCGTGCTCGCCCTGTCCGCTTGTGGCAAGAAGTCGGACGTCGAGGCCTCCCCGGCCCCGACCGATCCCGCGTCGCCCGCAGCTGTCGCCACCCAGAATCCCGATCCGCACGCCGCTATCGTGGCCGAGCCGGCCACCGCGCCGTCGACGGTCCCGGGCACCGGTCCGGGCGAAGGCGGCACCGCGATCGGCGGCGTGGTCGCCGGCCAGGATGCGGAAAAGCCCCGCGACAGCGGTGCTTCGGAACCGACCGGTGGCGATGGCGCCACCCAGGCAACGACGCCGCCGGCCAGGTAACACGACCGGCGACGTAGCAAGGCGCGCACGCCACTGACCGTGGCAACGTCGCGATCGGCAAAGATGCCGGGGCCTAGACCCCGGCAGATCCTTTTGCGGCGTGCGCAATCCATTACTAGTAGGAGAACCTAGATGGGCATGAATCGTAGGCAGTTCCTCCGCGTGAGCGGGGCGGGACTGGCCGCGTCTACTATCGTCGCGCTCGGCTTTTCGCCGCTGCCGGCAATGGCCGAGACCCGGCACTATAAACTGGCAAAGGCCAAGGAGACGCGCAACACGTGTCCGTACTGCTCGGTGGGCTGCGGCCTGCTGATGTACAGCATCGGCGACGGCGCAAAGAACGTCACCTCGGACATCATCCATATCGAAGGCGACCCGGACCATCCGGTGAACCGCGGCACCCTGTGCCCGAAAGGCGCGGGTCTGCTCGACTTCGTGCATTCGCCGAACCGCCTGAAGTACCCGGAAGTGCGCGAGCCTGGCAGCAAGGAATGGAAGCGCGTGTCCTGGGACGAAGCGATGTCGCGCATCGCCAAGTTCATGAAGGACGACCGCGATGCGAACTTCGTGGTCAACAACGCCGAAGGCAAACTCGTCAACCGCTGGACCAGCACCGGTATGCTGTGTGCGTCCGCGGCGAGCAACGAAACGGGCTACATCACGCACAAAGCGATGCGTTCGATGGGCATGCTCGTCTTCGATAACCAGGCTCGCGTTTGACACGGACCTACGGTGGCCGGTCTGGCCCCGACGTTCGGACGTGGCGCGATGACCAACCATTGGGTTGACATCAAGAATGCCGATGTAGTACTGATTATGGGCGGCAATGCCGCCGAAGCTCACCCTTGCGGTTTCAAGTGGGTGATCGAAGCCAAGCATCACAATAAAGCCAAGCTGGTCGTGGTCGACCCGCGCTTCACGCGTTCGGCCGCCATGAGCGACTATTACGCGCCGATCCGCGCTGGCTCCGACATCGCCTTCCTGGGCGGCGTCATCAATTATCTGCTGAGCAATGACAAGATCCAGACCGAATACGTCCGGAGCTATACCAACGCCAGCTTCATCGTCGGCCCGGACTTCAAGTTCGAGGATGGCCTGTTCTCGGGCTACGACGAAACCAAGCGCCGCTACGACAACAAGTCGTGGGGCTACGCCATGGGCGAAGACGGTTACGCCAAGGTCGATCCGACCATGCAAGACCCGAATTGCGTCCTGCAGGTGATGAAGCGCCATTACTCGCGCTATACCCCCGAGCAAGTCAGCAAGATCACCGGCACCCCGGTCAAGCAGTTCCTGAAAGTGTGCGAATACATCGCGTCGACCGCCGTTCCGGGCCGCGCCATGACCATTCTGTACGCGCTGGGCTGGACCCAGCACAGCCAGGGCAGCCAGATCATCCGTACCGGCGCCATCATGCAGCTGCTGCTGGGTAACGTCGGCGTCGCCGGCGGTGGCCTGAACGCACTGCGCGGCCACTCCAACATCCAGGGTCTGACCGACCTGGGCCTGCTGTCGAACTCGCTGCCGGGCTACCTGTCCCTGGCGACCGACAACGAGCAGGACCTGGAGACCTACTACAAGCCGCGCGCGCTCAAGCCGCTGCGTCCGAACCAGATGAGCTACTGGCAGAACTATCCCAAGTTCTTCGTCAGCCTGCAAAAAGCCTGGTGGGGCGATGCCGCGACCGCGGAAAACAACTGGGCCTTCGACTACCTGCCGAAGATCGACAAGCTGTACGACGTGCTGCAGGCCTTCGAGCTGATGGGCCAAGGCAAGTTGAACGGTTACATCTGCCAGGGTTTCAACCCGGTTGGTTCCTTCCCTAACAAGAAGAAGATCATCGCCGGCCTGTCGAAGCTGAAGTTCCTGGTGACGATGGATCCGCTGAACACCGAGACCTCGGAATTCTGGCAGAACTTCGGCGAGTCGAACGACGTCGATCCGACCCAGATCCAGACCACCGTGTTCCGCCTGCCGACCACCTGCTTCGCCGAGGAAGACGGTTCGCTGTCGAACTCGTCGCGCTGGCTGCAGTGGCACTGGAAGGGCGCCGAGGCGCCGTACGAGGCCAAGCCGGACATCGAGATCATCGCCGACCTGTTCACCCGCATGAAGAATGCCTACATCAAGGATGGCGGCGCATTCCCTGACGCGATGGTGAACCTGTCCTGGCCGTACAAGATCCCGCACAGCCCGTCGGCCGAGGAACTCGCCAAGGAGTTCAACGGCAAGGCGCTGGCCGACCTGTACGATCCGAAGGATCCGTCCAAGCTGCTGCTCAAGAAGGGCCAGCAGGTGCCGGGCTTCGGCGTGCTGCGCGACGATGGCTCGACCGCCAGCGGCTGCTGGATCTATGCCGGCGCCTGGACCGAGGCCGGCAACCAGATGGCCAACCGCGACAATGCCGACCCGTACGGCATCGGCAATACGCTGGGCTGGGCCTGGGCATGGCCGGCGAACCGCCGCGTGCTGTACAACGGCGCTTCGGCCGATCCGAAGACCGGCAAGCCGTGGAATCCGCACCGCAACCTGATCGCATGGAACGGCAGCAGCTGGACCGGTTCCGACATTCCGGACATCCGTCCCGATGCGAATCCGGGCGACGAAGACCGCGTGCAGCCGTTCATCATGACGGCCGAAGGCGTGTCGCGCCTGTTCGCGCCGACCGGCATGGCCGAAGGTCCGCTGCCTGAGCACTACGAGCCGTTCGAGTCGCCGTTCCCGGTCAACCCGATGCACCCGAAGAACCCGAAAGCCCGCGCCAATCCGGCGGCGCGTGTGTTCAAGGGCGATATGGAAGCATTCGGCACCGCGAAGGACTTCCCGTACGTCGCGACCAGCTACCGTCTGACCGAGCACTTCCACTACTGGACCAAGAACGTCCAGAGTAACGCGATCATCCAGCCACAGCAGTTCGTGGAGATCGGCGAAGAGCTGGCCAAGGCCAAGGGCATCAGCAATGGCGACATGGTCAAGGTCTCGTCGATGCGCGGCTACATCAAGGCCAAGTGCGTCGTGACCAAGCGTATTCCGCAGCTCGACTGCGATGGCATGAAGGTGGATACGGTGGGCTTGCCGAACCACTGGGGCTTCGTCGGTTTGACCAAGCCGGGCTTCCTGGTGAACACGCTGACCCCGTTCGTGGGCGACGCGAATACCCAGACGCCTGAGTTCAAGTCGTTCCTGGTCAATATCGAAAGGGCTTAATACCATGTCTTCGCTTCAATCTCTCGATATCGCGAAGCGGTCGGCGACGACCGCGACGACGCCGGTGGCGCGTACCCACAAGGCCGAGGTCGCCAAGCTGATCGACGTCTCGAGCTGCATCGGCTGCAAGGCATGCCAGGTGGCGTGCATGCAGTGGAACGACCTGCGCGACGAAGTCGGCGAAAACCACGGCACGTACGACAACCCGCGCGACCTGACGCCGCAGTCGTGGACGGTCATGAAGTATTCGGAAGTCGTCACCCAGACGCCTGACGAAGGTGACCGCCTCGAGTGGCTGATCCGCAAGGACGGCTGCATGCACTGCGACGAGCCGGGCTGCCTGAAGGCCTGCCCGGCGCCGGGCGCGATCGTCAAGTACACCAACGGCATCGTCGACTTCATCAGCGAGAACTGCATCGGCTGCGGCTACTGCGTCGCCGGCTGCCCGTTCGACGTGCCACGCATCAGCAAGGTGGACTCGAAGGCCTACAAGTGCTCGCTGTGCGCGGACCGCGTGGCAGTGAACATGGAGCCTGCCTGCGTGAAGATCTGTCCTACTGGCGCCATCCGTTTCGGCACCAAGGAAGACATGATCGAATACGCGGGCGACCGTGTGGTCGACCTGAAGGAGCGCGGTTACCAGAACGCGGGCCTGTACAATCCGGCCGGCGTCGGCGGCACGCACGTCATGTACGTGCTGCAGCATGCTGACAAGCCGAACCTGTACTCGGGCCTGCCGGAAAACCCGACCATCAGCCCGACCGTGGCGCTGTGGAAGGGCGTGGCCAAGCCGCTGGGCGTGGCCGCGATGATCGGCGCCGCCGTGGCCGGTTTCTTCCACTACATGAAAGTGGGTCCGATCGAGACCCATGTGGATGAACCGCCGGTGCAGCCGACGCCCGACGCAGACCAGCGTGAAGACACACGCGTTTAAGGAGAAGAACATGTTTATCACTCGCTATCGCGACCGTACGCGGATGAACCACTGGGCCGTGGCCCTGCTGTTCATCTGCGCCGGTCTGACCGGGCTGGCATTGTTCCATCCTTCGATGTACTTCTTCAGCGCCTTCTTCGGCGGTGGACAGTGGACCCGCATCCTGCACCCGTTCTTCGGGCTGTTCATGGTGCTGGGCTTCGTGTTCCTGTTCTTCGCCGTGGTGCGCGACAACTTCTGGACCAAGTCCGACACGGAATGGGTCAAGAAGGCGCCGCACATGGTGACCACAGGCGACGAGCACGGCATGCCGCCGGTGCACAAGTACAACGCCGGCCAGAAGGGCGTGTTCTGGGTGTTCGCGATCAGCCTCGTGCTGCTCCTGATCACCGGGTTCATGTTCTGGCAGCCGTGGTTCGCGGACTTCTTCTCGATTCCGCTGCGCCGCGCCGCGATGCTGGTCCATGCCGTGGCAGCGTTCGCGCTGGTGCTGAGCGTGATCATCCACGTGTACGCCGCCATCTGGGTCAAGGGCTCGTTCCGCGCCATGACCCGTGGCACCGTGCACGAGGACTGGGCGAAGTCGCACCATCCGTTGTGGTATAAGGAAGTCACGCAAGACAATGCCTCGCGCAAGAAACGTTAAGGACTTCACTGCTCTATGAGTGTTACCAAAGCAACACCGCTGCTCAGCCCGGAAGAAATCGCGGTCCGGTCCGGGCAGCAGATGCCCTACCTGCACCTCCCGGTGCGGGCAGAGCTGTTCGCCACCCGTGAAACCCGCCTGCGCGAGCTGGCGGCCGGGCATGCGATGCGCGACTTCCTGCTGTTCGCCGCCGAACTGGCGCACGTCCAGCATGAAGTCCTGCAGGACTATCCGGAAGTCGCGCTGCCCAGCAGCGACGACTTGTTGGCCGCCGGCCGCGCCGCCCAGGCGCCGCTGCCGGCGCCGCTGTGGCCGCGTGACCCGGCCTGGCGTGCGGCATTCCGCCGCATGCTGGAGCTCCTGGTCCCGCGCCTCGCGGGCAGCCCGGCCCAGGCGGCCGTGCAGGCCTTGCTGGCCGCCAGTGACGACCATCTCGAAGGCCAGGCCGAACTGCTGCTGCAAGGCGCGGCCGGCCTGGACATGAGTGCGGCGCCACTGGTGGCGGCCGGCCTGCAGGTCTACTGGACCCATATGGTGCTGGCGGTCCAGCAGACCCACGGCGCGGCGCGCCAGGAACCGTTCGGGCGTACGCTCGACGTGACCTTGTGCCCGTGCTGCGGCAGCCTGCCGACTTCGTCGATCACCAGGCTGGATGCCAGCGGCAGCAACTTCCGCTACCTGAACTGCGCACTGTGCTCGACGCAGTGGCATATGGTGCGGGTCAAGTGCAGCCACTGCCAGTCGACCAAGGGCATCCACTACCACTCGCTGCAGGCGGTGGCCACCGATGGCGCGCAGGAAGACACGGCGCAGGCATCGGTCCAGGCCGAAACCTGCGACGAGTGCGGCCACTACCTCAAGATCGTGCGCATGGAGCGAGATCTCCACGTCGATCCGGTGGCCGACGACGTGGCCACGCTGACACTGGATATTTTGGTGTCCGAAGCAGGCTTCCAGCCGCATGGCGTCAACTTGTTGCTGCTCACGGGCGGCGAAGAGGACGCTGGCGAGTCCGACGAACGAACGAGGAACTGACCATGTCGCTTGACGAGTCCGTGGTCCACGGCTCGAAGGCGACAGTCAAGGATCTGCCTTCGATCGATAAACTGCTGCGCCTGCCATCCGTGCAGGCGCTGGTTTCCAGCCACGGCCATACCCTGGTCGCGCTGGAAGCGCGCGCGCAAGTGGACAAGCTGCGCGCGCAGGCCCTGGCCGGCGCGCTCCCCGCGAGCGCGCTGTTGCCGGAGGCGCTCGGCCACATGCTGGCCGGGCGCATCGCCGCACGCCTGGCGCCGAATATGCGCCGGGTGATCAACCTGACCGGTACGGTCATCCATACCAATCTCGGACGCGCCGTCCTGCCGCAAGCGGCAATCGACCACCTGGTGGCGATGATGGCCGGCCCGAACAACCTCGAATACGAACTCGCCAGGGGCAGCCGGGGCGATCGCGACAGCATCGTCGAAGACCTGCTGTGCGAGATCACGGGCGCCGAAGCCGCGACCGTGGTCAACAACAACGCCGCCGCCGTGCTGCTGTCGCTGGCGGCGCTGGGCGGCGGACGCGAGGCGATCGTCTCGCGCGGCGAACTGGTGGAAATCGGCGGCGCCTTCCGCATGCCCGACGTGATGGCCAGCGCCGGCGCCCACATGGTCGAAGTCGGCACCACCAACCGCACCCACCTGGCCGACTACGAACGCGCCATCAACGAGCGCACCGCGCTCCTGTTGAAGGTTCACACCAGCAATTACGCGGTGCAGGGCTTCACCAGCGCGGTGTCGGAGGCGGAGCTCGCTCCTCTGGCGCGCGCCCGCGGCGTCGCCCTGGTCAGCGACCTGGGCAGCGGCTCGCTGATCGACATGGGCAAGTACGGCCTGCCGCAGGAACCGACGCCGCAGCAGATGCTGGCGGCCGGCTGCGACGTGGTCACTTTCTCGGGCGACAAGCTGCTGGGCGGGCCGCAGGCCGGCCTGATCGTCGGCTCGAAGGAATTCGTCACCCGCATCCGTAAATTCCCGATGAAGCGTGCGCTGCGCCTGTCGAAACTGCCGCTGGCGGCGCTGGAAGCCACCCTGCGGCTGTATCTGCAGCCCGAGCTGCTGGTGCGCGACTTGCCGACCCTGCGCTGGCTGACGCGCACCCAGGAACAGGTGGGCGCCACCGCGACCGCCATCCTGACGCCGCTGCGCGAGGCGCTGGCGCCGCGCTATACGGTGACGCTGGAGACGATGCTGAGCCAGATCGGTTCCGGCTCGCTGCCGATCGATCGCCTGCCGTCGAGCGGGCTGGCGATCGCGCCTAACCTGAATGGCAAGCGCGGCATGGGCACCGCCCTGGACGCGCTGGCCGAAGCGCTGCGCGCGCTGCCGCTGCCGGTGATCGGCCGCATCGCCGAAGACCGCCTGCTGCTCGATTGCCGCTGCATCGACGACCCGGCCGAGCTGCTGGGGCAATTGGCCGCGTTGCGGGCGGCGCTCGTCGAAGAGTAAGAACCTAAAGGATTTCGCATGATCGTCGGCACCGCCGGACACATTGACCACGGCAAGACCGCGCTGGTGCGCGCGCTGACCGGCATCGACGCCGATCGCCTGCCGGAAGAAAAAAAACGCGGCATCACCATCGAATTGGGCTATGCCTGGATGCCGCTCGAGGATGGCGCCCGGATCGGCTTCGTCGACGTGCCGGGCCACGAAAAGCTGGTGCGCACCATGGTGGCCGGCGCCAGCGGCATCGATTTCGGCCTGCTCCTGATCGCGGCAGACGACGGCCCGATGCCGCAGACGGTCGAGCATGCGACCATCCTCTCGCTGCTCGGCGTGCGGCGCGGCGCCGCCGTGATCACCAAGGTCGACCGCGTCGATGAGGCCCGCCTGCGCGAGACCGAGGCGGCGGTCGCCGGCCTGCTGGCCAGCGCCGGGCTCGACGAGTATCCGGTGCTGCAGGTGTCGAGCATCCGCGGCGACGGCATCGATGCCTTGCGCGCGCTGCTGGTGCGCGAGCTGCATGCCGCGCCCATCGACGGCGTGCCTGGCGCGGGCTTTCGCATGGGCCTGGACCGCGCGTTTACCCTTGACGGCGTGGGCACCGTGGTCGCGGGCAGCGTCTCGAGCGGCAAGGTCGGCATCGGCGACGGCCTTGCGCTGGCCGCTGCGCCGGACAGGGAATACCGGGTGCGCAGCCTGCAGGTGCACAGCCGGGCGGCGCAGGAGGCGCACGCCGGCCAGCGCTGCGCGGTCGGCCTGGCCGGCCTGGAACGCAGCGACGAGTTGCGCGGCCAGGTGCTGTGCGACCCGGCGATCGCGCTGACGACGCAGCGCATCGACGTCTGGCTGCAGGTGGCGGCCACCGAAGAGCGCGCGCTGCGCTCGGGCACCCTGGTGCACCTGCACGCCGCGACCCAGGATTGCCTGGCCACCGTGGCGGTGCTGGGCCAGCCGTCGATCGCGCCCGGCGCGGCGGCGCCGGCGCAACTGGTGCTGCACAAGCCGGCCAACGTCTGGCACGGCGACCGCTTCATCCTGCGCGACGCCTCGGCGATCCGCACCATCGCCGGCGGCTCGGTGCTCGATCCGCTGGGACCCGTGCGCTACCGCCAGACGCCGGAACGCCTGGCCTATCTGGAGACCCAGCGCGCCATCGAGCCGATGACCCGCCTGCTGGGCGCGCTGGCCCAGGCGCCGTATGGTGTCAACGGCGCGACCTGGCTCAGGAGCAGCGGCCTGGCGCGCTGGCCGTTCGACCTGGACGCGGTGCCGGACATCGTGGTCGGCGCCGGCGGCGAATGGCTGATTTCACGCGCTCGCCTGCAGGAAAACGAGGCCGGCCTGCTGCGCGCGCTGGGCGACTTCCACGCGAAATACCCGGACGAGATCGGCCCCGACCTGCTGCGCGCGCGCCGCCTGGCCGCCCCGCGCATGCCGGAGGCATTGTGGCTGCAGCTGACCGAACACATGATCGCGACCGGCAGCCTCAATCGCCGCAACGGCTTCCTGCACCTGCCGGAGCATGGCGTGGCGCTGCGCGCGGCCGAGCAGGTGGTGGCCGAACACGCGCTGCCGAAACTGCTGGACGGCCGCTTCGATCCACCCTGGGTGCGCGACATCGCTCAGACCGCGCGCCTGCCCGAAGTCCAGGTGCGCCAGGTGCTGGGCCGGATGGCGCGCGGCGGCGACGTGTACCAGGTGGTCAAGGACCTGTTCTACCACCCGGCCGTGATGCAGGAGGCCGCCGACCTGGTGCGGCGCCTGGCGCGCGAAGATGCCCAGGGTCAGGTCACGGCAGGGCGTTTCCGCGACGAGACCGGCCTGGGCCGCAAGCGCGCGATCCAGATCCTGGAATTCTTCGACCGGATCGGCTTCTTGCGCCGGGTCGGCGACGTGCACCTGCTACGGCCGGGGACCTTGCTGTTTCCGCCGAAGGACTAGCAGGCCGCCAAGGCCGGCCAGCATCAGGGCCGGCATGCCCGGCTCCGGCACCTGGGCCGGATCCGCGAAAGTGAAGTCGTCCATCGCGTATGAACCCTGGGCGCCGGTGCGCACGACCACCGAATCGATCGCGCCATCCCATCCGGCGTCGAGGAAGGCCGACACGCCCGAGAGTTGCAGGGACGCCGAGCTGGCGACCAGGCGGTCGCCGAAGTAGAGGTCGAAGTGCACGCTGCCGTCCTCATACCCGGAGAACCAGGCGCCGTTGAATACCGTCGGCGCGAGGAAGCGGATCGTGCTCGCGATCGGCCCGCCGTCGATCCAGTCGGTCGTGACCTGGCCCAGGCCGGAGTGCGGCGTGAAAGGCGCTCCTTGCGCGGTAAAGACATTCAGGCCGGACGCCGACCAGTCCAGGCCACCATAGTTGCCGGGCACGGCGGCAAAGCCGTCTGGGCCAACGATGTCGTCGAAGTCCAGCACCGCGGCCGCGGCGAACGGAGCGCACAGCGCGATGGCGGCGCCGACCGCCAAGTTGCGAATGATCGATTGCATGAGAATTCCTTTCGATGGTTGTCTAGATGCGGCCCAGCGCCGGGTCGCTGACCGTGTGGCGGCCGGTCTCGACGCGGCCGGCGAAGCGGCGCAGGTAGTCGGGCTGGCCGGAGACGGTGGCGCTGAAGTCGTACCAGTAATCGTTGCCGGCGACCGGGATGCGCACCGTGAGTTCGGTGCGCGGCGCCAGCGTGTGCTGCTGCCGTAGCGCTGCATAGGCATTCGCGCCCAGGTTGAAGGTGCAGGGCGCGGCGCCGGCGTTCACCAGGCGCAGCACCAGTTCGCCGGCAGCGGCGTCGCAGCGCACCTGCACATCGGGCCGCGGCTGGCCCGCCGCCACGGCGCGCAGCGCGCTGCCGGTGAAATGACGGTGGTAGCCGTTCGGTCCCAGCACCCACAGGTCGTAGGCGCCGCCCACCGCCGGCGTCCATACGTCCGACAACGACTTGCCCGCTTCGACCGTGTAGCGGCGCGGGATGGCGGCCAGGTTCTTGCGGTCGTAGACGTGAAACACGGCGCCCTGGCGGCCGGTATTGATGAAGTTCAGCGCCAACCGCGCCGCGGCCATCGTCGCGCCCGGCTGGACCTCGCAGGTGGTCGCCAGCTCGTATGGCAGCGCGCGCGAGGGACGCGTGCCCGTGGCCTGGACGGGCATCTGCGGCGCGGACGGCGCCGGGATCTGCGGCAGCCTTTGCTGGGCGGCGCGCAGGGCGTCCGCTTCACCTTTCGTCTTGCGGCCTTTCAGCACGGGCAGCGCCTCGTCGTTGGGCGACACGAAGTTGAACGCGCTGGTGAGATCGCCGCACACGGCGCGCCGGAACGGACTGATGTTCGGCTCCTTCACGCCGAAACGCGCTTCCAGGAAGCGCAGCACCGAAGTGTGATCGAACACCTGCGAGTTGACCCAGCCGCCGCGGCTCCACGGCGAGATCACGTACATCGGCACCCGTGGGCCGGGGCCGTACACGCGGCCGTCCGGCGCCGGCTGTTTGGTGCTGCCGGGCGGCCGTGGATGCGTGTAGTACTCGTGCGCCAGGTCGCCGGGCGCCAGCGTGGACTTGCCGGCGTAGCCGCCCTTGCCGTCGGGTGACGGCGCCGAGGGGGAGGGCACGTGGTCGAAGTAGCCGTCGTTCTCGTCGAAGTTGACGATCAGTACGGTCTTGCTCCAGACCTCGGGGTTGGCGGTCAGGGCGTCCAGCACCTCTTGCAGGAACCAGGAACCCTGCACCGGGCTCGATGGGCCTGGATGCTCGCAGTAGATCGATGGCGCGTTCATCCACGATACCTGCGGCAGCTTGCCCTCGCGGATGTCGCGCCTGAAGGCGTCCAGGTACTGCTCGGGCCGGGTCCCCGGCAAGGTGTTGGCGATGCCCTTGTAGAGCGGATTGTTCGGGTTGTCGGTCGCCGCGTCATAGGCTTTATAGGGCAGCGACTGGCCGGTATTGGTGTAGGGCTGGCCAGGCGCGCCGCCGCTCGAGACGGGGTAGCCCGACGCGATATTGGCGCGCCTGAACTGGCGGAAGGCGCCCAGCATATTGTCGCCCCACTCGTCGGGCATGTTCTGGTAGCTGATCCAGCTGATGCCGGCCGCTTCGAGACGTTCGGCATAGGTGGTCCAGGTGTAGCCGGTATTGACGCCGCCCGGCAGGCCGTCGATCGCATCCCACTCGTTGGTGACGAAGGCCCGGCCGGTCGGCACCGCGCCATTGGTGCCGGTCAGGAAGAACGAGCGGTTGGCGTCGGTCCCGGTGTGCATCGCGCAGTGGTAGGCGTCGCACAGGGTGAAGGCATTGGCCAGGGCGAAGGCGAAAGGGATTTCGCTTTCCTTGAAATAGCCCATCGAGATCGGATTCTTGTAGCGCGGCCACTGGTCCATGCGGCCGTTGTCCCAGGCCAGCTGGCTGTCGAGCCAGTCGTGCGGCGTGCCGTTGGCGCGCTGGGCATTGCCCTTGCTGCCGTCGAGGTGGAAGGGCATCATCAGGTTGCCGTTGCCCATGCGCTGCTGCCACACGGTGCGGCCTTCCGGCAGGGGAATCGGGAAGCGGTCGCCAAAGCCGCGCACGCCGGCCAACGTGCCGAAGTAATGGTCGAAGGCGCGGTTCTCCTGCATCAGGATCACCACGTGCTCGACGTCGCGGATGGTGCCGGTGGCATTGTTGGCGGGGATGGCCAGCGCGCGCTGGATGGCGGGCGGGAAGGCGGCGTAGGTGGCGGCGGCGATGCCGGCGCGGGCGCTGCTGCTCAGGAATCTGCGGCGTGAAGTCATGAGATCTGTCCGGAAATGTTCGATTGCGATTGGGCAACAAACTGTGCCGCTGTGTGTTGTCGTGCCGACATGGCTTGCAACTTCGCCAAGGTAAGCGACGTGCATGACGATGTCATGACACGCGGGCGCGCGAACCCGCGTCGCCCCTGTCGAAACCCCCGCCGCTCCGGTATCATGGCGGGATGAATCAGAACCCTTCGCAACCTTTTGTACCCTTCGTCATTGGCGTCGCCGGCGGCAGCGGCAGTGGCAAGTCGACGGTGACGCAGCAAGTGCTGTCGTCGTTCGGCGCCGATCTCGTCTCTGTCGTCATGCAGGACGACTACTACCGCGACCAGACCCATCTCACCATGGCAGAGCGGCGCGAGCAGAACTACGATCACCCGCAAGCCTTCGACTGGCCGTTGCTGGTCGAGCACGTGCGCGCCTTGCGCAACGGCGAATCGATCGCGATGCCGATCTATGACTTCACCGTGTCCAACCGCACCGACCAGACCATTCCCGTCAAGCCGGCCCCGGTGATCGTGATCGAGGGCTTGTTCGCCCTGTACGATGCCGACCTGCGCGACATGATGTCCCTGAAAATCTTCGTCGACACCGCGCCCGACGTGCGCTTCATCCGCCGCCTGCAGCGCGACGTCGCCGAACGTGGCCGTTCGCTGGACAGCATCGTCGGCCAGTACCTGGACACGGTGCGTCCGATGCACAAGCAGTTCATCGAGCCGACCAGGCGCAAGGCCGACATGATCCTGCCGCACGGCGCCAACGGCCCGGCGATCGACGTCATCACCACCAAGGTGGCGAGCGTGCTCGGCAAACTGCAGATCCTGGAGCGTCGTTCCAGCCCGGCACTGGATTGAATTGCCCGCACGCGGTAAAATGCGTGCTCATCGGAAGGAAATCGTCCCTGGTGGGGCGGCTGGGCTTCAAACCCAGTTGGTGGCGCCATGCGTCGCCGGGTGGGTTCGACTCCCGCATCCTTCCGCCATGCCGTTGCCCCTTAGATCCTTCCCCAGACCAACACCATGCTCATTCTCGGCTTCGACTATCCGGACGACTGCTATTTCGATCTCGAGAACGATATGTGGTGCCGCGACCTGGGCGATGGCCGCATGCAGATCGGCGTCAGCGCCTTCGGCGTCAAGATCAGCGGCAACTACTTCTATATGTGCCGGCCGAAGTCGGTCGGCACCGAGCTCGAGCAGGGCAAGACCATGGGCGTCGTCGAGCTGAGCAAGACGGTGGTGACGATCAAGACGCCGGTTTCCGGCGCCGTGGTCGAGATCAACGAGCTGCTCGAAGACCAGCCCGAACTCATCAACCAGGACCCGTACGGCAAGGGCTGGATCGCCGTGGTCCAGGCCAGCGACTGGGAACAGGATCGCGCGCGGCTGGCGCATGGCGCCACCCTGGTCGAACAGGCCGAGCGCCGCATGCGGCTCGAGCCGATCGACGACTGGATCAAGCCGTGAGCCAGGAGCAGCGCGGGCTGGCCATCCTGGTCTGGTCGTGCGACCTGACACGGCCCGAACTGCTCGCGACGCCCTTCATGACCGCGCAGGCCGCGGCGGCGCTCGACATGCGGGTCAAGATGCTGTTTTCCAGCCAGTCGGTGCAGTGGCTGCTGGCTGACAATGCGGCGCGCCTGACCGGCTTCGGCGCCGAACAGTGGACGATAGCACGTCACCTGGAGGCCAGCTTCGATCTGGACGTGGAGATCCGCGCCTGCACCCAGGCGCTGCATGCCAGCGGCGCCGACCGCTCCCTGCTCGCACCGCAGTGCGCCGGTGTCGAAGGCATGGTGTCCTTCGTCGAGCAGGGCAGCGCGCCGGGCTGGCGCATGCTGGTGTTCTAAGCGGCGACGGCGGCGACCATCGCGCGCTCTTCGGGACGCAGCGTCAGCACCGCGACGCCAGTGGCCGTGACGGCCACCGTGTGCTCGAACTGCGCCGACAGCGACCCGTCGCGCGTCACCACCGTCCAGCCATCCTCCTCGGTGCGCACGCTGCGTCCACCCCGGTTGAGCATGGGTTCGATGGTGAACACCATGCCCTCACGCAGCTTCAGCCCGGTTCCTTTTGATCCGAAGTGCAGCACCTGCGGTTCCTCGTGCATCTCGCGGCCGATGCCATGGCCGCAATACTCGCGCACCACCGAACAGCCATTGCGCTTGGCATGGCGCTCGATGGCCCAGCCGACGTCGCCCAGGGTGGCGCCGGGCCGCACCGCGCGAATGCCCTTCCACATCGCCTCGTAGGTGGTCTGCACCAGCCGGCGCGCGTCCAGGCCAACCTGGCCGACCAGATAGGTCTTGCTGGAGTCGGCGATATAGCCGTTCTTTTCGAGCGTGATGTCGAAGTTCACGATGTCGCCATCCTTCAGCACGTCGGTCGTCGACGGCACGCCGTGGCAGACCACGTGGTTGATGGAGGAATTGAGCACGAAACCGTAGTCGTACTGGCCCTTGCTGGCGGGCCGTGCGCCGAGTTCATCGACGATGAAGCGCTCGACGAGCGTATCGACCTCGAGGGTCGTCATGCCGGCCAGGGACAGCTGGTCGAGCATCCCGAACACGGACGCCAGCAGGCGGCCCGACTCGGCCATCAGCGCCAGCTCATGCGGTTGCTTGGTCATGCCGCGCTCAGGGTGAGGGGCGGCGCCGACACGCCGGCGGCGGCCAGCTCGCGCGCGACGATCTCGTTGAAGCTGAGGGTGGGATTGGTTTCGCACAGCATGCCGACCTTGATCCAGAATGCGGCTTGCGCATTGATCGAGCGGCAGGAAACCCTGGTGGCGAGGCGGACCTGGTCGTGCAGGTCGTCCTCGATGTTGACGATGCCCATGGCGATACTCCAATATATGAATCGTATGTTGAGTATATACGTTCCATATATTCCGTCAATGCGGTTGCTGTAAAAAATGGCGCCGGGATCGCTCCCGGCGCCATTCATCCTGGCCTTGCCGCGTTCAGCTTACAGCGAGCGCAGGAAGGCCATCAACTCGTCGCGCTGGGCCTTGTTCAACTTCGCGAAGCGGTTGCGCGCGGCGGCGGCTTCGCCGTCGTGCCACATGATCGCTTCGGTCAGGTTGCGCGCGCGGCCGTCGTGCAGGTAGCCGACGGCGCCTTCGCGGTCCAGCACCTTTTCGGTGTAGCCCAGGCCCCACAGCGCCGGCGTGCGCCACATGCGGCCGCTGGCCTGGCCTTCCTTGTAGTCGTCGGCGAGGCCAGGCCCCATATCGTGCAGCAGCAGGTCGGTGTAAGGTCGGATCGTCTGGTCGCGCAGCTCCGCGAACAGGTGGTTCGAGCCGGTCTTCATCGAGGCGGTGTGGCAGGCCACGCAGCGCATGGCTTCGAACAGCTTGGCGCCGGCGGCGACCTGGCGGGTGTCGACGTCCAGTTCCTCGATCGGCGACACGCCTTTCGGGAAGCCGCTCGGCAGGCTGCGCTGGGCAGGCACGGCCAGCAGGGCCAGGTAGTTCGAGATCTGCTGCAGGTCGGCTTCCGAGATGCCGCGTTCCTTGGGCGCCGTGGCGCAGCCTGCCGGGTTGCTGTCGCAGCTGCGGTTCGGATAGACCGGCGAGGTCACCGACATGTCCTGCAGCAGCGCGCTGGCGGTCTGGTGACGCAACGTCGCCTTCGAGGCCTTCCAGCCGAAGCGGCCCAGGTGCACCGCGCCGGTCTCCGGATCGAACACGAAGTTGGCCACGCCCTTGACGCCGTCCTGGTCGGGCGTGCTGCGCACGCGCGCCAGGATGTCGGCCTCGGGCACCGCTTCGAGCAGGCCGGCGCCGATCATCGGCTGGGCCGCGCGCAGCGACACCGTGTCCGGCGTCGGGCCGTCGAACACCAGCACCGGCTTGCGCAACTGCACGTCGGTGCCGTCGGCGAGCTTGACCGTGCGCGTGTCGAACTCCTTGACGCGCACGCCGCCCCAGTTCTGCGGCGTGCCGGCCGCAGTGGAGGCGTTCATCTGCACCGTCGTGCCATAGGTCGGGTGCGGCAGCTGGGCGCCGTCGGCCGCGGTCGTGGCCACGCGCACGGCCATGGTGTCCAGGCGCCGGCCCACTTCGGGCGCCGGGCTGCGGCCGTTATTCGTATGGCAGGCGATACAGGCGGCCTGGTTGAACCGCTGGCCCTGGAGTCCGGAGATGTTCGGATGCGGATCGTTGCCCGGCTCGTTGTGCTTGCCGGTGGTGAAGTTGGTGTGCACCAGGCGGCGCCCTTCGACGAAGCGCTGCATGTTCTGCATGCCGGTGTTGTTGTGCGGCTGCTGGAACATGAAACTCCCGTTGTCGCTGTAGTTATAGGACACCGAGCCGATGCCGCCCGACAGGGTGTCGAGGGGCAGCGGCGCGTTCATCAGGCGCGGCCGCACGCCATACCACGGCCGCAGGCCCTGGCCGACCACATAGGTCCACTCGTTCGAGTAGTAGCGGATGCCGCCGAAGTCGCCCTTGGCCTGCATCGCCGCGGTGGTCGAGAACATCGAGGGCGAGATCTCGACCATGTCGCCGGCCACCAGCGGCCTGGCCGGGACGCTGCGGCCGTTCGGGAAGCCGTCGGCGTTCAGTTCGGCGTGGCCCGGATAGTTCCAGTGCTGCAGGGCGCAGTCGCCGTTGGCCAGGTTCGCGTTGTACAGCGTATTGTTGCGCGGGTAGGGCGTCGCCGGGCACATCGCGACCTTGTCGTTGACCAGCTGGCCCGGATTCATCCAGCCGAAACCGGTGACCCCCGGCCGGTCGAAGCCGCGGAAGAATGCCACTTCGCCCGGCCGGAAGTCCACCTGCGTGTACTGGTTGACGATCAGGACCGGACGGGTGTTGTTCGGCACGCGGCTGCGGTCGATGATCTCGACGCCCCAGGTGCGGTTCTGGTGATACTGCGGCACGAAGGTCAGGTGCCGGCCCGGGCCCTTGTCGCGCGGCAGGCCAGTGGCGAGGTCGACCGTCTCGTTGGGGCCGTAGCCGATCTCGTTCCACTCCTCGCCGCGTTCGCGACCATGGCGGTCCTGGACGCGGACGCCGAAGCGGGTCACCAGGGTGCCGTCCGCCAGCGTGAACTGGAGCGACTCGAGGGCGTCGTTCGAACCCGGCAGAGGGGTCCATCCGTTGCCGTTGGCCGGGAATGCGTGCGCCGACGTCGGCTGCGCGGGGATGGTGTTGTCGCTGCCCGGGGTCTTGAACTCGACCTCCCACAGCGAGTAGCCATACTGCGTGGCGCGCATCAGGCCCTGCAGGCGCACATGCCTGGCGACGATATTGAGGTTGAAGAATTCCTCGACGCCGCCCTGGCCCTTGTCGACGATGCGCAGGTCGGTCCAGTTGACGTTGTCGTTCGAGGTCTGCAGCTTGTACTGCTTCGCGTAGGAATTCTCCCAATTGAGCTTGATGTAGCCGATCGGGGTCGGCGCGGCGAAGTCGAACTGGATCCAGCCGCCATTGCCATCGTCCTGGTGGCTGGCCCAGCGGGTGTTCGGCTTGCCGTCGATCGCCATCGAGGCGCCCAGGCCGCCGTTCTCGGGCCGCGACGAGCTCGCGCCGGCCGGCTTGACGGGCACGCCCGGCTTGCTCAGGTCGACCGGGATCCCGGGAGCGGGTTCGGTCGGCGCGTCGGGGTTGGACGGGGTGCCGGTGAAGGCCTGGATCTCGAGGATCGAATAACCATACTGGCCGGCGCGCTCGATGCCTTTCACGCGCAGGTAGCGGCCCTCGCCGGCGAAGCCGGTCAGGTCCTCGACGCCGCCCTGGCTGTCGTTCACGGTCTTGATCGTGGTCCAGCTGTCGCCGTCCTCGGAAACCTGCAGCGCGTACTTGCGCGCGTGCGCGTTCTCCCAGTCGATGCGGACCCGGGTGATGACCACGTTCTGCGCGAACTCGAGCGTGAAGTCCTGGTCATCCGTGAACCGGCTGCCCCAACGGGTGTTGCGGTCGCCGTCGATCGCGAACCTGGCGTCGAGGTCGTCGCGCTCGCGCGACGTGGCGGTGGCGGCTTTCGGGGTGAGGGGCATTTCCGGGCCCTCGGCCGCTGCGGAAAAGGCGTTGAACAGGCTCTTGCTGGCGCTTTGCATGGAAGACATGGGCGATTCGCCATCTCCACCACCGCAACCGGCAAGCAATACCGTGAGCGCGAGTGCGAGGCCGGGCATGCGGTAACGGCCTGAGGACTGCCCGCGAGGCAGTAGGTTCATTTGATACTCCTTGGTTATCCATTCTTGATTGGGAATCCTGCGCCGGCGGCAACCGCCATCCGCACCGCGCAGGCCTTGCCTTTTCCGCGTGCCTTGCGGCCGTCTTCTGGTACCTCCCCCTTGATACCAAGGGTTAATTGCTCTAAGGCAACTTTTTGCCGTTAAGATATCCGGCACGTCAATACCTGTCAAGCGCATGCGTCATGATCCACACGATGAAAGCGATCCTGGATGCAGCTTGCCGTTGACGGGAGTGGAAGTCATCACCAATAATCGAAGGTCATGCACATCCTGCGCACATCGTCGATGCTGGTCCGTCTGGTCCTGGCCTGGTTCGTCCTTACCCTGGGCGCCGCCAGCGCCGCACCCATGGTGCAGCCAGTCTCGATGGCGCTGGTATGCGCCGACGGTGGCGTCAAGGTCGTGCTCGTCGACCGCGACGGCGCCGCCGTGCACCCCAGGGGGCATACCCTCGATTGCCCGCTGTGCCTGCCCGCCGCCGCACCGCCGCCGCTGGCGACGCCATGCGTTCCGCCGCCGCAGCCGGCCGCCGCGGTGGTGCATGTGCCCGCCGTCTTCCACGTCGCCGCCACCGTCGGCGCGCCGCTTCCGCCACGCGGGCCGCCCGCGCACTCCTGACGTTCTCGCGCCGGCGACAAGGTCGGCGCAGTCTTTATGCGCGCAGCGCGGCGTGCCCCATGGGGGCGCGCCCGCAGGTCGCGCTCAACGTACAAGTAGTCAGGAGTAGCAAGATGCATCAACGAGTTTCACGTCATCCCTCGCGCCGCGCCTTCGTGCTGTCCGGCGCGGTCCTCGCGCTGGGCGCGCTGGCCGGCTGCAGCATGGGCAGTTCGGTCAGTTTCAACGGCGCCGACATCACCGGCGCCGATTTCGGCCGGGATTTCCGCCTCAAGGATCCGAGCGGCCAGGAACGCACGCTGGCCGACTTCAAGGACAAGGTCGTGCTGGTGTTCTTTGGCTTTACCCAGTGCCCGGACGTGTGCCCGACCGCGCTGGCGCGCGCGGCCGAGGTCAAGGCCCTGCTGGGGCCGGACGGCGACCGCCTGCAGGTGCTGTTCATCAGCGTCGATCCGGAGCGCGACACGCCCGAGGTCCTGCATGCCTATACGGCGGCCTTCGATCCGACCTTCCTCGCCCTGTACGGCGACCAGGAACGGCTGGCCGAGACCGCGAAGGAATTCAAGGTGATCTACCAGAAAGTGCCGACCGGCGATTCCTACACCGTCGACCATACCTCGGTCACCTATGCCTACGACACCAAGGGCAAGCTGCGCCTGAAACTGTCGCACAGCCAGTCGGCGATCGAGTACGCTGCCGACGTGCGCAAGCTGCTGCATGCCGCCTGAGCCCCGCCAATCCAGACCATTCAAGGAGAACACCATGAAGCACTTCATCCGCACCGTCGCCGCCGCCGCCATGCTGGCCGCCGTCGCAAGTTCCGCCCAAGCCCAGGCCAACGTCACCGTCAAGGACGCCTGGGTGCGCGCCACCGTTCCACAACAGAAGGCGACCGGCGCCTTCATGCAGCTCCAGGCCGCCAAGGACAGCAAGTTCGTCTCGGTCAGCTCGCCGCTGACCCCGACGGTCGAGGTGCACGAGATGGCGATGCAGGGCGACGTGATGCGCATGCGCCAGGTGCAGTCGGTCGAGCTGCCCGCCGGCAAAACGGTGGAGCTCAAGCCGGGCGGCCATCACATCATGATGATGAACCTGAAAGCCCAGGTGAAGGAGGGCGATACGGTGCCGTTGACGCTGGTATTCGAGGGCAAGGACGGCAAGCGCGAGCAGGTCGAGATCAAGGCGCCCGTGAAAGCCCTGAACAGCGCCGCCAAGCCAGCCCACGCAGGCCACTGAGCGGTACTTGACCTGAAAACAACAACCACCGGTAGGATTTTCACGTAAACCAATCGTGCGCGTGATGCTGCTTCGTACAATCGCCTGATTGCCGACGGGTCTCCCGACAGGGAGCCGCGGCCTCATGCGAATGGAGCGCTTATGCGACGAAGTCTTTCCTGGTTGCCGGCCGGACGCGGCGAATGGGCGCTGCTGGCGGCGCTGGCCGCCTGCTATCCGGCCAGCCTGGTGCTGCCGGCGACCTGGTCGCGCGAGGGCGGGCTGCTGGAAAGCCTGCAGGTGCTGGTGCTGGGGGCCGGCTGCGTGCTGGCGCTGCTGATGTACTTGCGCGCGCGGCCGGCGCGCGTCGCCATGCTGGCGCTGTGGGCCGCGCCGGTCTGGCTGCTGCTGGCGGGGCGCGAACTCAGTTGGGGGAGGGCATGGCTGTCCGGCCCTGCCAGCGAGACCATGGCCGCGACGGCGCTCCAGATCGAGCCGCTGGTCAAGCCCGGCGCCGCCGTGCTGCTGGCCTGGCTGGTGCTCAGCGCCCTGTACTACCGGATCGACGGGCCGCTGCGGGCCGCCTTCTCCCACCGCCTGCCCTGGGTGCTCCTGGTCGTCATGTTTGCGGCCGCCCTGGGATCGACCTGCGCCGAGGGCCATATGTCTTGTCATCTCGACAGGGTGATTCCCACCGCCCAGACGTTCGAAGAATGGTGCGAGCTGCTTGGCTATATCGCGCTGTGCATGGTCCAGCATGTGGTTTTCATGCATCAGATGCCGGCAAAACCGGTTCCCGGCGTCGTGCATGCGCCCGCGGCAGTGCCCGAAGAAGCGGCTTAGCCGGCCTGAATTGCATGGCATGTACGGCAACTGAGACATTTTGCCCGTTTGTCTGCGCCGCGATTTCCTCTAGGATGTCGGGTTTTGGGTAAAGGACCGCCATTGTCGCACCGCGGTCGAGCGATCATGTCGAACGTTAAAGTTGTAGATGTAGAAACGGCGGAACTGGGCGACCGCGCCGCTGCCGGCCTGGCCCGCCATTGTTCGCAGTACTGGGCGCTGACCAAGCCGCGCGTCACGATGCTGACCGTGTTCTGCGCCGTCATCGGCAGCCTGCTGGCCAGCGAGGGATTCCCCGGCTGGAGCGTGCTGCTGTTCAGCGGCGCCGGCATCTGGCTGCTGGCCGGCGCTGCTTTCGCAGTCAACTGCCTGCTCGAAGCGCGGATCGACGCCCGCATGGCGCGCACCGCCCGCCGCGCGACCGCCAGCGGCAGCCTGAGCCCGCTGCACACTGTCGTCTTCTCGCTGCTGCTGGGCGGCGCCGGCGCCGCGCTGCTGTATACCCGGGTCAATCCGTTGACGATGTGGCTGACCCTGGCGACTTTCGTCGGCTACGCCTTCATCTACACGCTGCTGCTCAAGCCGAACACCCCGCAAAACATCGTGATCGGCGGCTTCGCGGGCGCGATGCCGCCGGCGCTGGGCTGGGCCGCGGTCGCCAATACGGTGCCGCTGGAAGCCTGGCTGCTGGTCCTGATCATTTTCTTGTGGACGCCGCCGCACTTCTGGGCGCTGGCGATGTACCGCCGCGACGAGTACGCGCGCTCCGGCCTGCCGATGCTGCCGGTCACGCACGGCATGGCGCACACCGGCCTGCAGGTGTGGCGCTACAGCCTGGCGCTGGCGGCCGGCGCCGCGCTGCCGTGGGCGGTGGGGATGAGCGGCGTGGTCTACCTGGTGGCCGCCTGTGCGCTGAACGCCGTGTTCCTGCGCTACGGCTGGCTGGTCCACAAGCGTTACAGCGACCGGATCGCCCGTAAATCCTTTGCCTGGTCGATCATGTACTTGGCGCTGCTATTCGCGGCGCTGCTGCTGGACCATTACATTCCGGTCTGAATTTCCGACTCTGAGTTGCTTCTGGGTAAATTGTCAGTTTGAGTACGCTGGCGCACGGTGGGTTGGAACGTTAACATATTAAGCTGTTTGCATGACAGCGAGATACCAAACCCACCCCACCACGCGGGTGCGCGGCAATCCAGCGCATCTACCGACGCATCTTCCAGAGCAGCTGCCCGGCGATGGCCGCCACGGCCGCAACCATCAACCGCCGGCTGGCCTCCTCACGCCGGACGACGTGCGCGACAGCGCCGACCTGGCGCGCCTGCTCGAGCAGCTGGGCTGTGGCGACGACCTGATCGTCGTCTCGAACCGGGCGCCATGCATCCATTCCCATACGCCGGACGGCATCGCGGCCCAGCGTCCCGCCGGCGGCCTGGTCACGGCGCTCGAAGCCGTGCTGGCCAAGGAGGGCGGCTGCTGGATCGCCCACGGTAGCGGCGACGCCGACCGCGCCACCTGCGACGAGCGCGACCATGTGCGCAAGCCATACCTGGACGCACCCTACCGTCTGCGCCGCCTGTGGCTGGACGAGGACCAAGTCGCCGGCTACTACGACGGCCTGTCCAACGAAGGCCTGTGGCCGCTATGCCACCGCACCGACGTCGAGCCGACCTTCCGCGCCGCCGATTGGGAGCATTACGTGCGGGTCAACCGCCGCTTCGCCGAGGCCGTGGTGGCCGAAGCCGCGAGCGCGCGTCCGGTGGTGCTGGTCCAGGATTATCACCTGGCGCTGGTGCCGCAGATGGTGCGCGAGCGCCTGCCGGAGGCGGTCATCGTGCTGTTCTGGCATATTCCGTTCCCGGCGCCGCAGCGCCTGGCACGCCTGCCATGGCGCGAACAGGTGATGGCGGGCTTGCTGGCCAGCACCGTGGTCGGCCTGCAGACCCCGGCCGACCTGGCCAACTTCCAGCTGGCGCGCGCCGCCTGCGCCCAGGATGTTGGCGCCGCCCACGTCGACGCCTATCCGATCTCGATCGCCTGGCCCGGCCGCCAGGAGCTGCCCGCGCCCGGCTTGGGCGACGAGGTCCGGCGCCGCTTCGGCATCGCGCCGGGGGTGCGCCTGCTGGTCGGCGTCGACCGCATGGATTACACCAAGGGCATTCCCGAGCGGCTGCAGGCCTTCGAACTGCTGCTGGAGGAGCGCCCGGAACTGCTGGGCCAGGTGACCTTGCTGCAGATCGGCGCGCCATGCCGCGGCGCCTTGCCCGCCTACCAGGAGATCGCGCGCCAGGTGAACGCGCTGACCGACAGGATCAATGCCCGCTTCAGTAATCATGCCGACCATGGCGCCTGGCGGCCGGTGGTGCTGCATGCCGCCAGCGCCAATGCGGCCACCGTCAGCGACTGCTACCGCGCCAGCGACGTGTGCCTGGTCACGAGCCTGCACGATGGGATGAACCTGGTGGCCAAGGAATTCGTGGCGGCGCGCAATGACTTGCGCGGCGCGCTGGTGCTCAGCCGCCAGGCCGGGGCCGCGGCCGAACTGGAGCAGGCCTTGCTGGTCGAGCCGCGCGACATCGCCGGCATCGCCCGCGCCATCGGACGCGCGCTGGACATGTCGCCCCAGGAACAGATGACCCGCATGCGCGCCATGCGCGGCGTGGTGAGCCAGAACACGGTCTTCGGCTGGGCAGCCCGCCTGCTGGGCGACGGCATGCGGATCGCGGCCGGCCGCGGCGCACGTCCGGCCCTGGCCCGGCTCGGGCAGCGGGCTGCCTAACTCAGCGATATCGGGGAATCCATCCAGCTGGCGATCGCGCCGGTGCGCGAGATCGTGACCTGTTGCAGCTTCATGCGCGCGCAGCAGCTGAAGGCGCTGGCCGGCTGCGGCGCTGCGGCGCAGTAGCGGCCAGGGCCGGCCGGCGCGTTGGTCTACCGGCGCCCGCCCAGGTGGCGGTCCAGGAAGTCGCGCATCGCGCCCGCGATCTCGGCGCCGTGGGTCTCGATCGCGAAGTGGCCGGTGTCCAGGAAACGCACCTCGGCCTTCGGATTGTCGCGCTGGAAGGCTTCGGCGCCGGGCGGCAGGAAGAAGGGATCGTTCTTGCCCCAGATGGCCAGGGTCGGCGGCTGATGGCGACGGAAGAATTCGTGCAGCTGCGCGTATTGCTTGATGTTCGTGCCGTAGTCGACCAGCAGGTCCATCTGCGGATCCACGCCGATGCGCTCGATCGCCTCATGGGCCAGCAGATAGCCGTCGGGCGCCACCCCTGACGTGTCCTTCACTCCCTCCACGTACTGCCATTTGAGCATGTCGAGCGTATTGAACTTGCGCAACGCCTCGCGATTCGCGGGCGTCGGATCGGCCCAGGCGGCCCGCATCGGCGCCCAGCCCGGGCTCAGGCCTTCTTCGTAGGCATTGCCGTTCTGGCTCACGATCGCCGTGATCTGTTCGGGATGGCGCACCGCCAGGCGCCAGCCGACCGGCGCGCCGTAGTCGAACACATAGATCGCATAGCGCTGCAGGCCCTTGGCGGTGGTGAAGGCGTCGATCACGTCGGCCAGGTTGTCGAAGGTGTACCTGAAGGACTTGCCGGTGTTCGTCAGTCCGAAGCCGGGGAGATCGGGGGCGACCACATGGTAGCCGGTGGCCAGCTGCGGGATCAGTTCGCGGAACATGTGCGACGAGGCGCCGAAGCCGTGCAGCAGCAAGACGGCGGGCGCGTCTTTCGGGCCGGCTTCGCGGTAGAACACGTCGGCGCCCCCGGCCTGGATCGTGTCGTAGCGCACGACGGGCGCCTGTTCCGCAGCCGGGGCAGCGCCGGCGCTGCCGATTGCGGCTGCCATCAAGAGTGGATTCAATATGCTTTTCATGACGAGCTCCCTGTATGAGGTGGGTTATTTAAGTAACCATCAACGATGGATTTAAGGGGTTATGAATCCAGTATGGCATGCTTTAAGTAACCATTCAAGTATAATGTTGATGGTTATTGCAAAAGGAAGACCATGGCTGACAACACACAAGAGGCGGCCTTGAGCGAACCGCTGCTCATCGCCGATCACCCGGCGCTCGATCTGCTCAATACCGAAGCCGGCAAGGGCGGGCAGTACGTCGATTTCTGGGGCAGTTGGGATGATGTCGTGCGCTGGCTGGCGCGCTGCGGCATCGATGCGGGCCAAGCGGGCGACCAGGCGGCCAGGGACGGCCTGTTACGGGACGCCAGGGAGTTGAGGTCGATCGCACGCGAACTCGTCGAGCGGCGCAAGGAGGGAGAGCGGGGGAGTCCGGATCGGATCAATCGTTACCTGGCGGCGATGCAGTCGGCGCCGGTGCTGGAGTGGGGCGAGGACGGCCCCCGGCTCGCGCGCCGGCTACCCGCGCCGTCGCCGCGGCAGGCGCTGGGCCAGGTGGCCGAGTCGGTGGCGCAGTTGCTGGCCACCGGACAGTTCGAGTACGTGCGCCAGTGCGAACATCCCGATTGCGTGCTGTGGTTCTATGACCGCACCAAATCGCACCGCCGGCGCTGGTGCAGCATGGCGCTGTGCGGCAACCGGCACAAGGCGGCCGAGTTTCGCAAGCGCACCCGCGCCACGGCTTGAGTCGGCGGCGTGCAGCGCTGATTGCAACTGCACGCGTTGCGGTTGGCGGGAGGCCGCGCTTGCAGGGTGATCACGGCCGTCGGTGCGCCTGGGTCGGGCCGTCCGCGGGCTGTGCCTGCAGCGTCACCGACGCCGGCGCCAGCCCCTCGGCCGTCACCCGCACCGTGATCGGGCCGCTGGCGCCCGGCCTGGCGCGCACGATGCCGAGCACCAGCCCGTTGAAGGCGGCGCGCTCCGCCGACGGGAACGGTTCGAAGCTGGTCGGGTCGCCGTTGTCGGTGGCCACCAGTTCGCCCGGGCCCTCGACCGTGAAGCTCACCCGCTGCATGCTGCGCGGCACATCGACGCCAGCCTTGTCGGCGATGCGCACGGTGACGAACGCCAGGTCGCGCCCATCGCCGGCGATCGTCGTGCGATCGGCGCCGGCCTGCAGCGATGCCGCGGCGCCCGCCGTTTTCACGCTCGCGCGCGCCCATTCCTGGCCGGCCTTGTAGCTCACCACACGCACCTCGCCCGGCTCGTACCTGACCTCGTCCCAGCGCAGGCGGTAGGTGAACGGCGCCTTCTTCTTGCGGCCCTGCGACTTGCCGTTGACGAACAGCTCGGCCTCGTCGCCCGAGGTGAACACGTGCACGGGCGTCACCTGGCCGACCCGCTCCGGCCAGGTCCAGTGCGGCAGGATGTGGGCCATCCTGAAGTCCGGACGCCAGCGCGACTGGTACAGCCAGAAGCGGTCCTTCTTGAAGCCGGCCAGGTCGAGGATGCCAGTGTAGGAACTGCGCGCGCCGTAGTACGGGGTCGGTTCGCCCAGGTAGTCGAAGCCGGTCCAGACGAATTCGCCGGCAACGTAGGGATGGCGGTCGAGCGAGGCGAACACCTTGTCGGCCGACGAGCCGAAATCGACCGCGTAGAGCTCATAGGAGCTCACCTGCTGCAGCGTCGAGTCGCCGCCGCGGCCATCGCGCACGATCGAGCTGTCGGTTGGATGGACGGGGAAGAAATACACGCCGCGACTGCTGAACGCCGACGCCGATTCGCTGGTGAGGATCACCTTGTCCGGGAACGCCTGGTGAAAGCCCGGATACTGCGGCGGCGTGCGGATGCGGTCGGTGCCCTCGAACTCCGGATCCTGGCGGATGCCTTCGCCCTGGTAGTTCAGGCTGATGATGTCCACCTCCGCCGGCAGCGGCATGTGCGGCTTGGCGTAGTTCATGGACAAGGTGGTGGGGCGGCTCGGGTCTTCGTCGCGCGCGATCGTATGCAGGCGACGCGCGAGCGCCGCGCCCTCGTGGTCGGTGTACTGCTCGCCGACCTCGTTCCCGATGCTCCACATGATGATCGACGGGTGGTTGCGGTCGCGCCGGATCATCGCGCGCAGGTCCTGCTCGTGCCAGTCGTCGAAGATCAGGTGGAAGTCGAGCGGCGTCTTCTTGCGCTGCCACGAGTCGAACACCTCGTCCACCACCAGGATGCCCATGCGGTCGGTCAGTTCGAGCAGTTGCGGATCGGGGGGATTGTGGGCCATGCGCACGGCGTTGGCGCCCATCTCCCGCAGCAGTTCGAGCTGGCGTTCGGCCGCGCGCACGTTGAAGGCGGCGCCGAGCGCGCCGAGGTCGTGGTGGTTGTTGACGCCGCGCAGCACGATCTTTTCGCCGTTGACGAACACCCCCTCCTTGCCGTCGAAGCGCAGCGTGCGGATGCCGAACGGCGTCTCGACACGGTCGACCACGCGGCCATCCTGGCGCACCGTGGTCACGGCCAGGTAGCGGTTGGGCTGCTGGGTCGGCGGCGGCCCCCACAGGCGCGGCCTGGCCAGGGTCGCCGTGCCGTCCACGCTGGCGCTGGCGCCCGGCATGACAGTCGACGCGGGAGACGTCACGCGCGCCACCGGCTGGCCGGTGGGCCTGCCCTGGGGGTCGAGCTCCAGCAGTTCGGTGATGACCTCCGCCTTGACCGGCGCGGCGCCCTTGTTGTCGAGGGTGACGCGCCAGGCCACCTGGGCGGATTGCTTCGACACGCGCGGCGTGGTGAGCTGCACGCCCCACTGGCCGACGTGCAGCGGCGCCGTCTTGGTGATCCAGACGTTGCGGTACAGGCCCGCGCCGGGATACCAGCGCGCCGATTCGGGCGTGTTGTCGAGGCGGATCGCGACCTGGTTGCTGGCGCCCGGCGTCACGTAGGGAGTCAGGTCGATGCGGAACGAGTTGTAGCCATAGGGCCAGCCGCCGGCCAGCCGGCCATTGACCCAGACGCTGGCATAGGCCATGGCGCCGTCGACGTCGAGGAAGATCTGCTTGCCGCGGTCGGCCGCACTCAGCGCGAGCGTCTTGCGATACCACGCCGGCCCCCAGGTCTTGAGGCGGCCCATGCCGCCATACGGTCCGGTTTCCAGGAAGGGGCCGGCGATCGCCCAATCGTGCGGCAGGCGCACCTGAGTCCAGGCGCTGTCGTCGAAGCCCAGGCGCGCGTACGGCGCATCGATGGCCGGGTCAAGCGCCGGCCGCGCATGGCGGCGCGCCGGATCCTTGATGAAGGCATTGCCGCTCGGGAGTATCCATGGCTTGAGCAGGGCCACGCCGCCGCGCTCGACCCGGACCGCCTGATCGGGCCTGGCGTCGGCGTCCTTGCCGTCGGCCGACTTCTTGACCTCGGGGCGCACGTCATACAGGTAGGGCGCCGAGTCGCCGCCCGGGTCGCCCAGGGTGAAGCGCCAGCCGTCGTTGAAGTCGATGCGCTGGCGTCCCTCGGATGGCGCGACCTGCGTGGCCGGCTGGGCGGCGGCCGGGGGTGTCGCCAGCGTCGTGCCGAGCGCCGCGGCCAGCAGGCAGGCGGCAAAGGCAGCGTCAAGGGCGCGGGGCGCGCGGCTGCCTGCCATGAATGTTGGCGGATGTCGTTCCAAGTCTCCTCCTGTCGATATTGTTATGCTCGAGGCATGTTATCCGATAAGCCTACCATTGCTTAACTTAAAATGGTAGCGCATAACAAGATATGTTAGAACTCGGTGGAGCCTGTCAATACGGCTAGTCTGGACCTGTCGCGCCGGAGCGCCAGACGTAAGGGCCGACGATCGTCCCGGTGAATCCGCCGGCCCTGCTGGTCGACAGGAAGCTTGCATCGACCCCGGCGCGCAGCACGCGCCGCACGCCACCGGCGCTGTAGAAGAAGTCCATGCGGCCGCCATCGAAGCGGATCTCCAGGTCGATCGCGTCGCCGTCCACGGGTGCGCTGGCCAGCAGGCGGTCGGCGTCGCCCTTGTCGCGCACGGTCAGGGCCAGCACGTCGCGCTGGCCCATCCGCGCCATCCCGTAGAACAGGTGCGAAGCGTCGCTCTGGTAGGCAACCAGTCCGGCGCGGTCGCCTTCGCCGGCGGGACGAAAGCGCAGGCGGGTAGCGACCGTGGCGATGTGATGCTGCTGGCGGCGCGCGAGGAAGGCCGGCGTGGCGTCCAGGTCGCCGAGCCGGCCGCGCGGCTCCAGCATCAGGCGGCCCGCTTCCAGGCGGTGGAACGGCGCCGCCGGGGTGCGCACGCCGATCCAGGCGTCGGACAAGCGGGCGCCGTCGAATTCGTCGACATAGGCGAAGTCGCCGGACAGCGGCAAGGCGGGCCGCGCTTGCGCCGGCAGCGCCGGCCGGGCGGCGACGAAGGGAATCGCCTTGCCGTCCTCGAGCACGAGCGGCCAGTCGTCCTTCCAGCTGACCGGCAGCAGGAAGGTTTCGCGTCCGATGTTGTACATGCCGTCGCGGTAGGGGCGGGTGGCCAGGAAGGTTGCCCACCATTGCCCATCCGGGGTCTGGACGAACTTGGCGTGGCCGGCCGAGGTCACCGGGTTCGGGCGCGCCGGATCGAGCTTGCGCTGGCTGAGGATCGGATTGTGCGCGTAGGGCGTGAACGGGCCGCGCACGCTGGTCGAGCGGAACACCACCTGGGAGTGGTTGTCGCCGGTGCCGCCCTCGGCCGCGATCAGGTAGTAGTAGGCGCCGCGGCGGAAGATGTGCGGTCCTTCGATCCAGCTGGGCTCGGCCGCGATGTCGACGCCGCCGTTGACGAGCAGGGTGCGCTCGCCCTTGACCGCCAGTGCGGCCGGGTCGAATTCCTGGATCCAGATGGCGCGATGGCCGTCGTAGCGCGGCTTCCCGGCCGGCGCGTCGTTGCCGACCAGGTAGACCTTGCCGTCCGCATCCCAGAACAGCGAAGGATCGATGCCGCCGAAGGCCAGCTTGACCGGCTCGGACCAGGGGCCTTCCGGCCTGGAGGCCGTCATGACCATATTGCCGCCGCAATCGACGCAGGTGGTGACCACATAGAACACGCCCTCGTGGTACGAGATGTCGGGGGCGTAGATGCCGCGCGACGAGCGCAGGCCCTGGAAATTCGCCTGCGAGGGGCGGGTGATCACGTTGGCGACCTGGGTCCAGGTGCTCAGGTCGCGCGAGTGGAACAGCGGCAGGCCGGGGAAGTTCGTGAACGAGGAGTTGATCAGGTAAAAGTCGTCTTCCACGCGCAGCACGGAAGGGTCGGGGTAGTAGCCGGACAGGATCGGGTTGCGGTACTGGGTGGCGCTAGGGGTCGCCGTTTCCTGCGACCGTCCTTCGTAGCTGAAGCGTTCGAAGAGGGCGGCCTGTGGCGATATGGCGTCGACATCGGGTTGGCCGCCCGGAGCGGAGCAGGCCGCCAGTGCGGCCAACGATGCCAGGCCTGCCAGGGTACGTGGAGAAATCATGATGACCTTGAAAAAAGTGGCCCCGCGTGGGTGGGCCTCGTAAAGCGGACGGAGAGAGCGAAAACGGATCGGTGCCGCATGATTGCGCAATCATTGTCGTTCAATAAATACCAGACTGCAATGTTTAGGCATCTAAAAGGTGTGGCTTGAAAGGGTGCGCTGTTTCATCGTATTGAAAAACGTAACTAACCAACATAATAACCAACCCACCAAATTATCCTCATAGCCGCGAACTACGGACGAAGTAACACTACCCACCATGGCCACCAAAAAAGAGGCGGCAATCGAGGCGACCGGGCGGGAGGGGCGCGGCGACGCACTCTGATAAATAAGAACTTCTGGAGTAGCGATTGCGGCCTGCTATTCCGATACTTTCGGAGTTGCGGTATGCTGGCGTGAGGAGGATATCGATGAGAGCTGATTTCAGGCTGGCGCGCATGCTGCATGCGCTGGTTCATATACACGGACGCAAGGGCACGACGAGTTCGGAAGAGCTGGCCGTCGTGCTGGACACCAATCCGGTCCTGGTCCGCCGCATGATGGGTGGTTTGCGCGATGCGGGTTATGTGCAATCGACGGCGGGACGCAATGGTGGCTGGGTGTTGTCGGTGGACCCGGACAGCATCACGATGCTGGATGTCTACGAGGCGCTCGAGGAGCCGGTGATCTTCGCCATCGGGGCCAATGTCGACCATCCGGGCTGCGCCCAGGAGCAAGCGATCAATGGCGCGCTCGAGGTGGCGATGGCGCAGGCGGCGGGCGCCTTGCTGCGGGAGTTCAGCCAGGTCAAGCTGTCGGCTTTCATGCCGCCGCAGAATGCTTGACTGGATCGCCGGGGCAGGTCGCTGGCGTCAAGAGTAAATCGCCACTGGTGGAGTGGCGATTAAGTGGTATTGCATTTCGTCGAGTGACGGTATCCGCGCGTTGCCGCCTCGCGCCGGGAAAACCGATCGCTGCGCCCGTGAAGTGCCTTGAGATAAAGATTCCGGCACTCCACGAGTGGCAATCAGGCCAGGTCGGCCGTTACGGCGCAAACACCGCGCGCACGCAGCCGTCCTTCTTGTGCTTGAACATGTCGTAGCCGCGCGGCGCGTCTTCCAGCGAAAAGCGGTGCGTGGCGAGATAGGCAGGGTTCAGCTCGCCTTTCTGTGCATGCGCCAGCAGCCGTTCCATATAGGCTTGCCCGTGCTGCTGGGCGGTGCGCACCGTCATCCCCTTGTTCATGATGGCGCCCATCGGGAACTTGTCGATCAGCCCATAGACGCCGAGCACCGACAGCGTGCCGCCCTTGCGGCAGGCCATGATGGCTTCGCGCAGGGCCTGTCCACGGTCGGTCTCCAGGTGCAGCGCCTGCTTGACGCGGTCATAGGCGTATTGGGGCCCGGTGCCGTGCGCCTCCATGCCCACCGCGTCGATGCAGGCATCGGGGCCGCGTCCCCCCGTCATTTCCTTCAACACGTCCAGCACGCTGTCGACCTGCGTGTAGTCAATGGTCTCGGAACCGGCGTGCGTGCGCGCCATCTGCAAGCGCTCGGGGAAGCGGTCGATCGCGATCACCCGTTCGGCGCCCATCAACCGCGCGCTTTGCTGCGCCATCAGGCCCACGCCGCCGCAACCCCAGACGGCGACCGTGTCGCCTGGCTGGATGTCGCAAAAATCGGCGCCCATATAGCCGGTCGGCGCCGCATCGGACAGAAACAACGCGGTCTCGTCGGCCACCCCGTCGGGGACCTTGAAGCAATCGTTGTCGGCGAACGGCACGCGCACGTATTGCGCGTGCGCGCCGGCGTAGCCGCCGAAGGCGTGGGTGTAGCCGTAGATGCCGGCCGTCGGATAGCCGCCAAGGAGCGGTTCCTGCAGCTCGGGCTTCGGGTGCGTGTTGTCGCACAGGGAGTAAAGGGAATGCTGGCAGTACCAGCATTGTCCGCAAACGATGAACGAGGGGACGACGACGCGGTCGCCCTTCCTGACGCGCTTGACCGCCGGGCCGACTTCCTCGATCACGCCCATGAACTCATGGCCGATTACGTCCCCGGCCTTCATGCTCGGGATATAGCCGTCGATGAAGTGCAGGTCCGAGCCGCAGGTCGTCGACAGGCTGACGCGCAGGATGGCGTCATGGGGATTCACGATCTCGGGGTCCTTCACCGTGCCGACCCGCAGGTCGTTCACGCCGTTCCAGTAAAGTGCTCGCATGGCCTGTCCTTCAGTGTGTGTCGGCGCGAGCAGCGCTCTGGCGCGCGGTGGTTGGGATCTCGCCGGTTTCGACGAGGTTCTTGAGGCGCCTGAGCGCGCCATCGGCGACCAGGCGCAGGGGTACGGTGCCCAGCAATTCGAAAAGCCACTCGCCGAGCGCGCCGCCAGGCGGCTCGAAGCGCAGGCGCAGCGTCACGACGGTGCCGCGACCGGCCGGGGCGGGGTGGAAGCGGATCCACCCCTCGTTCGAGACCGCGCCATCGGACAGCGCGCGCCAACCCATGCCCGCGCCGGAATGGCCCACCGTCTCGGTGTCCCATTCGCAGGCGCGGCCGAGCGGACCTTCGATCTTCCAGTGCATCCGGCCTTCGCCGGTGGCGTGCACGGTCGCGAAGCCGGACATGATCTGCGGCAGCGTACGCGGGTCTTGCCAGTACTGGCGCAATTCTTCCTGATTCTTGCCGATCGTGATCGAACGCTCGACCTCCGGGGCGCCGCCGGTATTCGCCTGGCCGGTCTGCGTGCTGCGCAGCGCGCCCAGCGCGCCCGCGCCGGCGACCGCGCTCAGCGCGAGCGCCGCGGCGCCTCTCCTGCGGCCGCCGAGTCCGGCCACGATGGCCGCGCCCCCCAACGCGATGGGAATCCAGCCAAGATTGTGCGACGGCCCAGCGTGTGAACCCGCTCGCGATGCCGTGCCCGGTGGTGCGGCAGAGTGTCTGCTTGCCATGATTGAGCTCCCTTGCTGATTGCCCACCGAGCGGACTGGTTGCAGGTTGGCGGCGCCGGAGCGCCGCATGAGGATGTCACTTGCGCGGCGCAGGCAGGCGCCACAGCTGGGTCGGCAGCGCCAGCGGCGCCTCCCGGTTGAAGAAGGCGGAATCCTGGATGCGCGAGGTGGTCACGTACAGGCTGCCGTCCGGCCCCTCGCTGAAGGTGTCGGGCCAGCGCAGGCGCGGATCCTGCAGCACCGTGCGTACGACGCCGGCCGGGCCTTCGGACAATCTGCGCGCCTTGATGGCGTGGTCCTCGATCGAGGTGAGGTAAAGGATGTCGGCGCCGCGCCCGATCCAGAGGCCGTCGGTCGGCCCGACCTGGCCGTAGCGCTGGACCTGGCTCCAAAGGTCTTCTCCGGCCAGGCCCTGTCCGATGAGCGCCGCGCTCCGGATGCGATACAGGGTGGTGCCGGTCAGCGCTTTCCAGTACAGCCAGGCGCCGTCGGACGACAGGGCAATGCTGTCGGCCGCGAACAGCACCGGGCGTCCGTCCGGATAGCGCAGCGGTTTGCCGTCGGTGCGCACCACCACCCCTTTTTCGGGTTGGGTGGACGGATGGCCGTCCAGCACCCGGCGCGCCTTGCCGCTGGCCAGGTCGACCACGACCAGGGCGCCGCGCTGCCCGGCATCGGTGAGGAAGGCATGCCTGCCGTCGTGCGAGAAGCGCACGTCGTTGAGGTAGGAGCCGGGAATCGCGACGTCCTGGCCGAACCGGATCACCTGCGCCACGCGGTCGGTCGCCAGATCGATGCGCACCAGCTTCGGTCCTCCCGGCACGAGGCCGTCCACGGCGGGCGCCGCGGGATCGACCACCCACACGCTGCCGCGCCCGTCGGCGACCACGCTTTGCACGCAGACCCAGTGCTGCGCGGGATCGAGCTCGTCGCGCCGGACGTTGCGCCAGGCATTCCATTGCTCGTTGGGATAAGGACGCAGGCTGCCGTCCTTCATGACTTCGGCGACCGAGACCGGCGCATCTTCTGTCCAGCGCGGAAAATTGACGAACAGCCGTCCCCGTTCGCTGACGGTCACGCCGGTCACCTGGTGTTCGAACTGGGCAGCCTGCTGCAACGTCGCACCCGTGCGGCGGTGCTCGGACTGCGCGGCGGACACCTCGGTTTGCGCCGTTGCCGTGGCGGCGGACCAGCCGGCGCCGGCAAGGACGAGTGCGAGAAACGTGGCAGTGATTCGCATGACGCTTCCTTTCTGAAGACAGCAGCGTGCGCTGCAAGAACCCCGAGAACTGGACGCCGCCGATCGCCGGCGGAACATGGAATGCGCAAAGCTACACCGATCGCCACCACCCCGCAAGGCTGCTTCGCGAGTTTGTGAAGACGTCCAAATAAAGCGACTCGGCTGTGCTCGCTTCAATCGAATCGCCGCTTGCGGCGGGGCGAACGCGTGTCTAACCTGTGTCGCTTCTGCCACCGACCATCGATGCGTCGGCGGCAGGCAGATGGTTCCGCGGGCGCCTTTCGCGGATATCGCCAACCACTGCCGGAACAGATTGCCGCGTGTCGTCATTGGGCACGCAGGGCAGGCTATTTCCTGGCAGCTCAAGGAGTGGATTATGAAAGCTGTTGTCTATCGAGGCCCCAACCAGGTGGCCGTCGAAGATGTGCCGGATCCAAAGATCGAACGTCCGACGGACGCCATCGTCCGAATCACCAGCACCAACATCTGCGGCTCCGACCTGCACATGTACGAGGGGCGGACCGACTTCGAGCAGGGCCGCGTCTTCGGCCACGAGAACCTCGGCGTGGTCATGGAAGTCGGTCCCGCGGTCGAGCGGCTCAAGCCCGGCGACTGGGTCTGCATGCCCTTCAATATCAGCTGCGGACATTGCAGGAACTGCGAACGCGGCCTGACCGCCTATTGCCTCAAGGCGAACGAACCTGGCGTGGCCGGCGGCGCTTTCGGCTTCGCCGACATGGGACCATGGCAGGGCGGGCAAGCCGAATACCTGCGCGTGCCCTGGGCCGACTTCATGTGCCTGAAGCTGCCGCCCGACGCCGAGGAAAAGCAGTCCGACTACGTGATGTGCGCCGACATCTTCCCGACCGGCTGGCACGCGACCGAACTGGCCGGCATGAAGCCCGGCGACGCGGTGGTGATCTACGGCGCCGGACCGGTCGGCCTCATGGCCGCGCATTCTGCGATGATCAAGGGGGCGTGCAGTGTGATGGTGGTCGACTGCCACTCGGACCGGCTCAAGCTGGCCGAGTCGATCGGCGCGATCGCGATCGATTTTTCCAGGGAAGACCCGGTGCAGCGGGTGATGGACCTGACCCATGGGCAGGGCGCGGACGTGGGCTGTGAGTGCGTCGGCTACCAGTGCCACGACCACCACCATCACCGGCAAGAGCGGCCCAATCTCACGATGAACAACCTGGTCAATTCGGTCAAGTTCACCGGCGGGATCGGCGTGGTGGGCGTGTTCGTGCCGGAGGACCCGAACGGCCCGGACGCCCTGGAAAAGGAAGGAAAGATCGCGCTCGATTGGGGCAAGCTGTGGCTCAAGGGGCAGCGCGTCGCCACCGGCCAGTGCAACGTCAAGGCCTACAACCGGCAGCTACGCGACCTGATCCACGCCGGCCGAGCGAAACCTTCGTTCATCGTGTCGCATGAGTTGAAGCTGGACCAGGCGCCGGACGCCTACAAGCACTTCGACGTGCGAGATCACGGCTGGACCAAGGTGATTCTGCATCCTGGTTCCTAGCGGAGCAGGGCGCATCCGACGATAGTCGAAAACGTGTGCCGGAAAATGCCGCCCATCCGGACGGCATGTCTTGCCAGCGACCTTAGAAGCCGCACCAGTCCCTGCACTCGTTGAACTCTTGCCGGCAGTGCGCCGATTCCTCGGCGTTCGTGCTCAATTGCAGGCAGGCGTCCAGTACCTGGCCGCAGCCGCGGACGCACGCTTCAACGTCCTGCCACGCAAACACCGAAGTGCTGGCGCCGATACCAATAGCAAACAGCAGGGTAGCCAGTTTCTTGTTCATCCATTGCTCCTTGAAGAGGTTGATGCTCGACGGGGGACTGCTGCAAATATCAGCGCATACGCCAACCCTGACTTGAATGTCTTCGCAAGCATGGGCGCCTCGGGCTTCAGATATTCTTGAAAATCTCATGCACATACGGTGAGCGTCAATGTGCTGAGAATGGGATGTGGGTGTAGATGCGTTTTCATGCCGGCTGAATGGCTGAATTCCACAGCCTTGATACTGCTGTTGGCACCGAGCGGCTGAGTTGGGCCAGCGAGAAATGCAGGCGTCACCCTCCGTCAGACCACGCTTCTCGATTTTGAATCGCAACTGCTGAAGTGACGATTTGTCCCGGTGCAGCGTACGATGGATCCCGTTAGCGACAACATTGAACAAGCGCATTTTTGGCGCTGACGACAGATTGTCTGCAGGGGGAAAGGACGAAAGGCTGTTTCGACGACACGCGAGAAGTTGATTCGAGGCCGAGTAAAGGCAAAATGGGGTTATCATCAAGTAATCTGATCGATAAGTCCATTCATCCAAGGTCGCCACATGCGAGCACCACTCCAATCAAGAAGTGACCCTGATGCCGTCCAAATCAAAACCGCTTCGATGGCGAGATTGGTCGACAACCGGCCTACGGCGGTGGCGCAACGCAAACTCGGCGAAATGATCGATAACAGCCCGCGCGCGCTACAGCAACGGGCGCTGGGCGACGCCGTTCGCGGGGGCCCTATTGTTCAACGGGTCGTTGAAGGCTACAAGCCTGGAACGCTGGCAAAAACCACGAAGGTCATGAATGGCCTGACGGGCAAACAGCGGAAATACGTCCAGGAGCTGCACAATGAAGAAGATGAAATCTATACGGTGGAGGACGCGCGGGCGGAGGCCATTGAACACCGTAACAGCGGGGACGATGACGATAGCGAGATGGAAGAAGAAACGTCCGATCCTGCCGATGCCCCGAATCCGTATACGTGGGAGGTGTTAAAAAAGGCTGCATTCACGTCCGCCGACGCCAGCATACAGTCGGTCGTGAGTAACTTCGGACACCCCACCCAGGCGGTGACCGCCGTGTACCAGACACTGGGCCAGAGGATTGCCGCCGCTGTGAAAAGCAAACCGAACGTGCTGCTCGACCAGGATTTGGTCAACGAAGTGTACCAGGTCCTCGACGCCCAGTTGCCTTTGCATTTCGGCGCCAATCCCTTCCTTTCCGGGGCCTGGCAGAAGAACCTGTCTGACTATTCTGGCAGCAAGGAGGGCACAGCCTTGTACGGAGTAATGCGCACGAAACTAACGCATGATCTCCGCGAGGTTCACGGAGGCGGCAGTAGCGTGGACTTCAGCGACGTCCTGCACGCTGTCAGCGGGCGACCGCCCGAGGCACATCACTTCCTGTTCAAGGCGATCTTTGGCGAGCATGCGACCCGGGACATTAACTTGGGACTCACGGAACGCAGTCCACGGGAATCGGAATTCGGCCCCGGGCAGCATGAGCTGATGCACTACGTGGCCTCGGGTGCGAATGCCAATAAGTTCAAGGTCTTGACCATGCAGTTTGTCCACATTTACAACGAGTGGGTCAAGGACAGATTCAAGGAGCAGCTACTCGCCCCGATTGCCAAAAGTACGTGACCAACTGGCACTGACAATGCCTGGCAGTTCATCGCATGAGTTCATCGGCTGCGCAATGCCGCGCAAATTCTCGCCAACATGCCACCAATAAGGATACCTGCCGCACCCTGGCCGATAGTCATTGCAGACAAAAAAAGTAGAATGCGGGAACGGCATCCCGAGTGGCCGGGACTGTCGGGTTCCCTCATTCAATTAAACGGCTCTGGTTCATGTACTTGCTTGAATATCTGGAAAAACGCCTGACCGGTGATGCCTGGACGATCGGTCGGCAGCTGATGTATTTGCCTTGGAACTGCGACCTTGACCTTCTGAAACCACACATTCCGCATGATGTTTTCGTCCGTTTTGCGAAAGTGCAGCGTTACTGCCGGTCGCGTATCCAACCCGGCACCAAAGCACGATTTCTGGGGCTACGATTTCATTATGTCGCGCTTGACGCATTCGTTGTGACCAGCCCCACTCAAATGGAGCATGCTCAATCACGGCTCCTGGAAATGCACGACAGTTTCGTCGGCCAAGCCATCGAAGACCTTTTAAAGGAAGGACAATCGTTCCAGTCTTTCTCAGCTCAGGATCAGGCAGCCTTCATCTCGCTCTACGCGCTATCGTGTTTTTGTCTATGGGTGCTCGCAGGCATCGTCGTTCCTCGCAAAGGCATCATTCCTTATCAGCTTGCCGACGAGGAGCCGATCCTGGAGGCCATTCGTCTGTACTGGTTCGGGCACCATTGGAGCTTTCACAGCAATATTGCGGACATCATGCTCCGGACGGCGGTGCACTCGGCCTTATGCGCGAATGGCGCCTCATTAGAGCAGGGCGTTCGGGCGCGTCACCCAGCGTTCGTCGATTTTGTCGAGAATACGCTCGACAAAACCATTTCATTTCATGGGGATTTTGTGGACTTGATTTACTCCGTCGACAAGGCCCTCTACAAGCGGCTGGCGCGACGGACGGAACTGATCTGCTATCTGTATCTCATGAGTTATGCCGACTTCCAGAAGCTAAAGGTTTCGGATGTCATCGCCGGCAACCACACCGCCTTACCTCAGGACTATCCGGTCGCGTCCATCTACGCGGCCGGTTTCCTGCACAGCGAACTGGACGAACTTTTCGCCGAGTCTGAGAGTGCTCGCGAGGGCGAAGCGCTCATCGTTCGATCCGGCCCAGACACACTTCGCATGGGCATGCTGGGCCTGAAGTATGGGCTGATTTCGTCCTTGAATCCCATGCTCGCCAAGATGACGAAACGCGGCGACTGGTTCGACAAAAAATACTTACCCGCCTACCTGAACAAGCGGGTGGGTACTGCGTGCTATCGGTATGGACAAGAGGTCACAGCGAAATCGGAGAAGGAAGGAAAGTATGACATCGACTTGATCGTCGCCGATGAAACCCTTGAGCGGCTCTACTTTTGCCAGATCAAGCACCGGGTTGCAAGTCTGCTGCCATACTTCCGCGATGAGCTCGACGAATATGCGAAAAACAAGCAGCTCAACAAGGCCGTAGATCAGCTACTCGGTAGCAGGGCGCAGTTCGGCGATCCGGTTTTCCTAGAACGGATTCGCGCATCCCTGAAAGAGTCTGGAGTGTCGTCTACGTTCTTGGCAAAGGTCGACCACCGGTTCCTTGCAGAGAACACGGGATTTATCGTTATTCATACGATTGAAAACCTCGATTTTGCGTTGAAAAATGGTGTGGCATTCTATGAATGGAATACCTTCCGCAATCTGTTACGTGGCCAGCTTACCAGTTATTCGAAAGAGAGGATTGACATCATGAATCTCGATCTTGACGGTCTGCCCCTTGATGATCCGAATAGGCTGTCAAGCGTACTGATGGAACTGGTCGGGAAGCAGGACAATGAGAATCCCTTGCATCCGGGGCGCCAATTGCTGTTTGCAATGAATAGCTATCTGAGCGTGAAAGAGAAATGGAGCATCACCGTTGGTGGGTGCCGGATCTTCGACGTCAATGGAGCGGAGCTGACGTTTCCAATCCTGTAGGCCGAGATGAGGTTACCTAGCACTCGGACGTGGATGTTTATTGACAGCAATCCACAACGATTCGTGGGGATTCAGGCCGCGGAGAACGGTCACAAAGCTCGCGAGAGTGACGCCGTTTTGTCTTGGTAACCCAGCTTGCGGATCAACTTCAAGCTGAAGCCGACACTGAGGTTAAAGTTGTGCGCGCGCGAACGGCGGAACTGCAGGAAGCGCATGAGCATGCCCAGGCTGCGCTGGAATCGCAGCTGGGCGACGTGCGGCAACCATGGAGGACGTGTTCCGAAAATAGGCCTCGGCTAAGCAGAACCTGGCAAGCCTGAAGGACCAGCTGCGCCTCGAACAAATTGCTGCCATGAACAGCAGGATCGGCGCGAGTAGTCAGGCAGTACTCGTACCTAAATCAGGTGACGTAATTTTCGACTAAGTGACTGAATTGTTTGGGATTCGTGCAAGAGTCATCTATTTTGAGTACTTCGGCATTTCTCTCGTCGGCAACATTGTACCTAAATATGGTGACTTAGTTGATGGGATCGAATTCAAACCTATAGATGTAGACTTAGCGCACATCCCCGCATTTTCCTTGACCTGCTAGTTAGCAAGACGTTGGCAGCACTGGGCAAATTGAAACCAGCTCAGCTTTCAAATATCCTCGCAATAGTCACCCTCCGTACGAAGTTCAAGCTTCATGGATTTAGCAAAACATCGAGCATCAATCGCATTCAATTTTCCTTATCGAAATACCAATTTCCAGGAGTAATCATAATGCTCCTTGGTAGAGCTGCCGACTCGGCTACGCCGATTTGATCCATAGTTAGTTATTGATGTCGGAAAAAGTTACTTTTCAGGTGCTTGGCGCGGAGGATCGCTACGGGACCGACCCACTGTCCTCGTAGGCATGGCAAAACCGAACCCTAGGCCAAGCAGCGTCGCCTTAAAAGTTAGTTTTGAGCGATTCGTCTAGACGTTATCTAGATAATCCGTAGTTGGTTGTTGACGTCGCAAAAAGTTACTTTTCAGGTTTGCGCGCGAAGGCGCTTTGCCACACAGATGCTCTGTCCTCGTAGAGATGGAGAAACGGCACCCTCGGGCCAAGCAACGGCGCCCTAAAAAGTTAGTTTTTGGCGAATCGACCAGGCGTTATCTAGACATCTGCCCTTACGAGCACCGCGTTCTTGTCTCGCAACTGAATATACGTGGTGCAGCCTTTGGAACACCAACGCAGATATTATCTGGGGCGGTCGTCGTAGCAGAGAAAGCAGTATCGCCAGCATTATCTAAACCCAGGGAATATTTTGCTTGCGGAATACCGAAAGCAGTTGTATAAACTGCATTCGCACTCAAAATCAGCTTCCGCCTTAAAACATGCGAGCAGCCGAAACTAACTTTGGCAGTGAATTGTATGCCCTAAGAATTCGCACAGGCGTGACGCAAGCAGACGTTGCCTCTCGTGCCGGATTGGGTAGAGGCTACTACTCGCAGCTGGAGAATTCAAGAAAGGGGCCGCCTTCGACGCTCCTCTTGTGCCGCATCGTCGAGGCGCTGGAACTGAGCGACGCTGAGTCGCACCGTTTGTTCGCTGTCGCGGTTGCAGATCGGTGCGCCGCGACTTGTCACAGTTCTGTGGCCTCGACCTCTATAGCACCACTCGTGAAGTCATTGATTCAATCGGCGCCCAGGATTACACACGAGCAAGCGGCGCGTATCGCAGCGATCCTTAAGGAGGAATAAATGTAGAAAACGACGAACCCCCTACAACTGAGATCCGCCGCTTTCTGGCCGAGATAGTATCTTCGAACGTGGAAATTCTAAGATATCGCTCTCCGGCCGGACGGTCAACTGTTGTTTTCAAAAAAGCTGCATCCGTCTATTAACTGGAGGGTAGAGCAATGGTGAAAGCAGTCTTAGAACCCGTTTGCGCAAGTGCACATGCGCGGGAAACTTTTACGCCTTTGTCCGTGATACGCAAACGCGCGGCCAAGGTATCGAATCTCTGGATCTTCGATTCCCCCAAGAACAATCGCCGCCTTACCGTGTCCGGTGACGTGCCCTTCATGCACTTGATGCTACTTGAAGGTGATACGGGCGTTGCTGGTTACGAACTCGTCGATGATCCTTTTAAAGTTGCTTCAAACAGTGATGCCGGCTATGTCAGGGTACGCAGCCGCGACGGCGCTGAGCATTGGATCGTCATAGCTCGTTCTGGGCGCTCTTCATCAGGCAAGGAAAGTGATCCCTCGATTCCGGAGGGTCTGCGAGAGAAGGCATCATCGGCCGGTGTAGAAGTTCATGCGCGCAGCGAACTTGAACTGCTTGGGAAAGAAGTCTTCCTGGACAACTGGCTCATGCTCTGCGCAATCATGACCCGTGTCAAAGCTTATCCCACGTATCGCGAAACCGAGCTGTTCTTGGCATTAATGTCTCGACATGGCGCGTTGCGCGTACAGGATGTCTTGGCCGACGCCCGGGCCGATCGGAGCATCATGCTTGCCGTGGTGGCCAGGGCGCTCCAGGAAGGCACGGTGCATACCGATCTGACTCGCCGCCTATTCGGAACTCACTCGCAACTCGACCGGGTGCGGTCATGAGTGTCCCACGTAGCCGGACCCTTATTCCTGCTGCCTTTGCGAACTTGTCGCAGTGGCCAGCACCTGATGAGGAAGTCCTGAACGAAGAAATCCTGCGTATTTACCGACCTCGTAAGCTGGCTGTCGCAATGTACGCGGACGGAGTAGCGCACGAACAGATCACAGCTGCTACGGCGATACCGCGCCAGAAGATTTTCTACCTGGTTGGCCGATGCATGGCTGGTGGTGAGGACGGCACGATCGCCGGCTTTCGTGCGCTGGTGCCTTGGAAGCGTTTGCGCGGCTACGAGCGACGTGCTCCAGTTGTCCATGAGCGAGGTGAAGGATCGGGTGGGTGTGCAGGTGCTCTATCGCAGCTGTTCGCGCGATTTCCCGAAGTGGAGCTACACATTCGGAACCGCTTTCTTGGCACTGGAGAGCGTTCGGTTCGAGTAGTTCGGATCAGCTACGCCGAGCTTCATGGTGAATTTCTTGACCAGCTACGCTCACTGGGTTTTACGTCGGAGGACTGGCCATTCAGTACGAAGAATTGCGGATACAAGTCTCTTCGGCAATTTTGTATCGGTTTGCTGAGCGAGAACGCAACGCGCTGGTTCTCGGCTCGCTCTGGAGAGGAAGCGGCGCGTCGACATGGGGTCGGTTCTGGGAGGCGCAGCCTTTTTCCGCAGCTTCGCGGCTATGGCGCCTGCCAATTAGATTTCCATAAAGTCGACGCAGCTTCAGTTCTGATCCTGGAGACCGAAGATGGCGGACGCTTGCCAGTACCGCTTGCTCGCTGGCACATCGGCTTTCTTATTGAGGAGCGATGGAATCTTGTGCTGGGCGCGTTTGTAGCGCTCGAGGGGAACCCGAGCGGGGACAGTGTGCTAGAGGTGGTCGAGTCCGCGATACGTCCACCGGCCGAAGAAAGCGATGCGGCTACTTGCCCATTAACTGTTGACGGCAAGGTTTTCCCCATACAAATCATGCCCGAGATAGCGTTCCAGGGCTTCGGCGTCCTGAAAATGGATAACGCATGGTCGAATGCGGCGACCGAAGTCGTCGATAACATAATCCGTACACTCGGTTGTGCGATCAATTTCGGTCCGGTCAAGGCGTGGTGGCGTAGGCATCCAGTTGAAAGGATTTTTGGCAAACTGAGCGAGCGTGGTTTAAAAAGACTGCCTTCCACATTCGGGTCTGGGCCAAAAGACACGCGCCGCAATAAGCCCGTCGAGCAGGCCGTGAAGTTCGAGATCACCATACGTGACCTCATTGATGTCATTTATGCCTGCATCAGAGAGCACAACGAGGAAGGGAATGAGGGTAACAATTTCTCTTCGCCGATAGGAGCGCTCCAGCATGGCTTGAATCGCTCCGATTCGGGAGTGTTTCTGCAGCCTTTACCCATTCCGGCGCAGCAAGACTTGAAGCTTCTTTCTCATGTCGAAGTTGTTAAGGTTTGCGGCAGCCGCAAGAATAACATCCGGCCTCATGTGACTCTCGGGCGATGGAAATATACAAACGCCGCGCTTGCGAACGCCTACGACCTCATCGACCGGCAACTCATCGTCTACTGCGATCGACGCGATGTCCAGGTCGCAAATGCGACCGTACTCGAGACGGGCGAACAGCTCGGCGCTCTGCAGGGCCCGGCGAACAAGCAAGGACACCATATTTCCTGGCGTAACCGTGCACTTATGAACCAGGCAGGTCTGTCGCAACGCCTGCATGAGAATTCGACGTCAGTGGCGGCACGCTGGTGCGATGGCAAGGCGGACGAACTGCGCGAACGCAGCAAGCGTGCTCGAAACGCCAAGCGCGCTTCTAAGGAAGCGCTCTCCCTTTCCAAGGTCCAGGCCGATCAAAAGCGCATCGGTGATAAAGCGGCGCTAGGGGACTCACTGATACCTTCCCCACCTTCAATCTTGCCAAAGACCGGTAGCTTCTTCGATTTCGAAGCTCCCAAGACTGGTCCTACTTATTTAGGAGATTAAATTGACTGCATTCGCTAACCTACTGACGATCGACCATCCTGCATTTAATCGAAATACTGTCCTATTGACCGAACCAATCAAGGAACTCTACCAAATCGTCCGCCACATCCTGCTCGTGCGCGAAAGCGGTTGCTGTTTCACTGCGCAAAGCGGTGTAGGAAAGACTCGCGCGCTTGTACTACTCGAACATCTACTGCGTGACCGCATGCCCGAGTTGGTCGTGATCCGGCATAACAGTTGGAACCAGCAGGTTTCATCGATCCGGGCATTCTTCAAACATTTTCTTACTGCGGTAGGTCACCCGGAACTTCGTGGCGAGACCTTCGACCTGCGCCACCGACTTGTGCGACGCCTCATTGATCTGGCTCGAGTATATCAGTCACCGTTTGTCGTGCTCCTTATCGATGAAGCAAATGCCATGCGTCTCGAAGATTTCCTCTTCCTGAAAGATATCTATAACGAGCTGGACCGTGAAGGCGTCCAGTTGGTAACGATCATGATGGGACAGGACCCAGATTTTTCCGACGTTATTGGCCACCTTCGGGAGATGGGCAAGTCTGACCTCATCTCTAGATTTGCACGGCGCCGTCAATCGTTTCGAGCATTCTCGTATAAGGAAGATGTGGCGTCAATTTTTGCTCAGTATGATAGTTCCGTCTGGCCCGCTGAAACTTCCCAGACCTGGACCCAGTTCTTTATGCCGACTGCCTGGGACGCTGGATTTCGGCTGGAAAACGAAACCACAAGGTTTTTCGACGCTGTGAAAAAATGTTCCCCGCATTCGGTCCACAAAGTGGGTTTTCCAGCCCGACAATTCTTCACGGCACTACGGCGCTATCTCACGGTCCAGCACCATCGCGACGCACCGGGGGTTTTTCCAAGCTCGGAAGCTTGGGACGACGCTGTTGACTTTGCACTTTTGGCGGACTCAATTGCCGAAATGAAAGGTGAGGCCAAGCGGGCACAAGGGAGACCGCGATGAAGATTTACGATAACGCCGTTAGAGAGTTTCCTTCCAACGCCGCGCTCGATTTGGTTCCCTTGCCGGAAGAATCGATGGTCTCCTCAATATGGCGATTCGCATGGCGTAACGGCCTCGGAGTAAAAGAACTGCTTACCCATTGCACGCACGGTGCGGGCTATCAGAAAGAGCATGCCACTTTTTCCTATAAGCGTGGTTTCGACCCGGACGTGTTCAGCCACAGCAGCTGGTGGATTGATGAGCCGAGTGAAAAAGAGGTATTCGGATCATCATCTGAAAAACATAGGTCTATATGGTGGAATACTGCGTTTCGCTATTGTCCCCTATGTCTAGGGCATCTTTATCATAGCTTCTGGCATCAATCGAAGTTTCTCTCCCACTGCCCGCTAGATGGAGCAGCACTGCGCGATACTTGTTACTCGTGCGGCAAGCATTTGCCCACTTATGGATTTCATCAAGAGATCCTAAGCAGGCCATACGTCTGCCCGCACTGCAACGGTCCCATCTCAGGCGTTGGATTGAGCGTGGATGCTCGGTTGGAGATACAGCAAAGCAAAAGGGAATACGCGCGAGCTTTTGAAAGTCTTGATCATTGGTGGGAGGAGTCGACAGCAGTACGCAATCAGCTGGAATCATTTTTGTCTTCACGGGCATATCATTTCTCGCCGTGGTTGAGGCCTGAAACTACATGGCTACAGTGGGTTATTCACCAAGTCCCCCCGCCGGCAACGCTACCTTTCACGACACGCGAAGTTCCCCAACTCGTGGTCTTGACTTGGAAAATCGCTCTTGAACGATGCGACCCTATGAAAAGCGTCCTTTTTCCGAAGCGTTGGAAAACTGAAAAACTTAGTCTTGCAATAAAGGTTTATCGTGCAACGCTACGACGGTTACTTCGCGTAATCGCAGAATCGGAACCGTTCGACGATGAGGACTATGTTCGTCATCGAGCCGAATCCATCAAAGACCTTCTGAATTCTCCGAGCGGCTGCAACATGAAATTATTAGCCTTCATCATGCTCAGAAATAGCTACGAGACCTATTTTAGTGTGATGCATGCATCGCCAGACCAAGCAGATTTCCAGGACTGGAATGTGGGATTCCCTTATGGGAACGAGTTTGCACAGCGGGTAAGGATATGTTGGCGGGCGCAGTTTATCGCTGAGTATGCAGCGTTCTATTGGTGGCTAGTCGCTGTGCGGGATGGGAGGAAAAGAGTTGGCGACTTCAGAAGAGAAACCGCGACAATGAGTCATGTTGATGTGAAGTTCGACGGAAGTAATGGTGACTATATTATTGGTAAGGTCGCCTTCCCAGCTGTTGATGGACTTCGGCTTAGTCTGTCTCCCTGATGCCATAGGTGGGTGAAACCGGATAATAAAGTAGCTTCCATGACCGGTGGTGGCAGCTCGCCACCTACCGGTCAGCCATTCATGCAACAAAAACGCTTTACCGCTACCTCAGTTTAAGGATCCGGCGCGCACCAGTGAGCACGATGACGGCGATGATGGTGCCCACAACAAGATCGGGGTAAGGCGAACCAGTCCAGGTAACCAACACTCCAGCAGCGATCACGCCGAGATTGGCGATAACGTCGTTGGCGGAAAATATATAACTTGCCTTCATATGCGCACCCCGATCACGTTTCTTGGCGATCAAAATCAGGCAGGCAGCGTTAGCAATGAGGGCTACGGTTCCGACACTCATCATCAAAACAGATTCGGGTTCACTGCCAAAGAAGAAACGTCGAACCACTTCACTCAGCGCACCTAGTGCGAGCACGAGTTGAAGCCACCCAGCCACGTGGGCCGCACGAGTTTTTAGCGCAGCCGCGCGCCCAACAGCGTATAACGCTAAACCATAGACTGCTGCATCGGCGAACATGTCGAGCGAATCGGCTACTAATCCTGCGGATTCTGCGATTAACCCCCATGTGAGTTCGACCACGAACATCACAGCATTTATAGCCAGCAGCAGCCGCAACGTCTTCGCCTCTGACGCGTCTCCAGCTTTATCGGAGCCGCTAGTCGATTGGGACAGGTCTGGACGGGAACTGATCAGGTGGGCGCCCAAGTCTAATCGTGTCAGCTTCGACAATATAGGATCGATGTTTCCCGAGTGTGCTACGTGGAGCTGCCTTGCCGAGAGATCGAAGTTGAGCGAATGTATGCTTTCGACATCAGCTACCGCCATGCGGATCATGTTCTCCTCAGACGGGCAGTCCATCTTCGGTATTGCGAGCGTGCTGATCGTGCGTTGTACGGTAGAGCGTGGCTCAGCCGGACGTGAGCTGCGAAGCTCCACCCCCAGTCGCAATGGTTGAAGGACGTCGAAAAGGATATCTGCGCTCCCACGGTGGAGCACTCTGACGGTTCGGGTATTTAGGTCGAAGGCGATATGATCGATGCCGTCGACTTTGTCCAAAGCCATCCGAATCAAGTTTTCTTCAGACGGACAGTCCATTTTGGAGACGAACAGCTCGGTTTCAAGGCCGCTAGAAGGCGTGGTCTGATTTTGTGTCATGAAAGTGAGTTTTTTGATGGCTGGTTATTGGAGGGTAAACCTTCAACCAGCTTCAAGGTCAAGTGTGCTCAGGACCTGTGATTGGCACCACGCTGAGTGAGCTACCCGGCTTGTCCCGCCGGCGCGAGGGCATCAATGATGCCGCAATCGGCAAATCGACCGCCCCGGCATGAAACCAGCAGACGGGAAAGATGTTCTTTCAATAAGTTGAGGTCTCTGATCTTTTGCTCGACCTCGGCAAGGTGTTGTTCTGTCAGCGCTGTCACGGCGCAGCAGTCGCCGTCTCGCTGGTCGGAGAAGGCCAACAGGCTTCGAACTTGGTCGACCGTGAACCCGATCTCCCGTGCACGGCGAACAAAGCTCAGGCGGGCTACATCCTCGCTCCCGTACAGCCGGTAGTTGCTGCCGGAGCGGGATGGAGAGTCGAGCAACCCAATTTTCTCGTAATAGCGAATCGTCGCTGGGGGCATCTGCGCCGCAGCGGACAGCTGTCCTATCGTAAATGTGCGTGACATATGCTTGACATTAAAGTGGCTTCAAGGTTTATAAAGCTCATTTATTAATCCGTCAAGCAAATCCAATCATGCGCATCAAGATCAATGCTTCTGTCGCCACGACCCTGTTGGTCATGTGTATGGCCGCAGGCTCTGCCTTTGCTGAGGGCACTCCACTGACGCTTGCCGAGGCCGTCGCACGGGCTAGACTCCACGCGCCGCAATTGCAGGGCGCTGACGCAGCCTTGCGCATCGCCGATGCCAATGTACGCCAGTCTGGACTTCGACCGAACCCGACACTTTCCCTTGAGGCTGAAAATGTCTTGGGATCGGGACGCTACTCCGGTTTCGGTGGGGGAGAAAAGACGGTCGCGCTGTCAATGCCCTTGGAGCTCGGTGGTAAACGCGGCGCGAGGATGCGCGTGGCCCAGGCTGAACGGGCCGCCGCCGGTATTGGGGCGCGCTCCGCGGAAGCGGAGCTGACATTTCTGATTACCGAGGCGTTCGTTACCCTTGCTGCCAACGAGCGCTATGTCGCGATCGCAAAAGCTGGTCATGAACTGGCTGCGCGTGCTCACCATGCAGCACGCGAACGGGTGCGCGTCGGAAAAGCATCTCCAATAGAGGAGCAAAGGGCGGACGTGCTGCGAATCAATACGGAGGTTCGTCTGGGCAAAGCACTACGCGCCGCCGAACTGGCCCAGAAAACGGTCGCACGGCTGACAGGCACGGCGATGCCGCTCACGATCGCGTCCACGTGGTTCGAGCAAATAGAACGCAGCGAGATGACGCCGGCAGCAGGGCAGGGGTTGGCGATCGCAACAGCAGAGGCCGAGGTGGCCGCTGCGGAAGCTCGCGTCGATGCGGCCAGGCGCGACCGGATACCGGACGTAACGCTGACCGCAGGCATGCGCCGTTACGGCGAATCGTCCGACAAGGCCGCTGTGCTCGGCCTGTCGGTCCCACTGCCATTGTTCAATCAGGGCACGGCCGCGCTGGCGCGCTCGCGGGCGGAATTCGATCGGGCTTCCGCCGCGCGCCGCGGCGTCGCACTGCAATTCGAGCAATCCAGCGCGCAGGCGGAAGCCGAGGTGGCCGACGCATTGGCGGCCGCACGGGCCGCCAATGGCCCCGCGCTCGCCGCCGCAGAAGAAGCGGCGCGCATCGCGAGGATCGGATACGCCGAAGGAAAATTCCCGCAACTCGAATTGATCGAGGCCGAGCGCTCTTTGGCCGAAACCCGCGAAAGCTCGGTCGACGCGCTCGCAGCACTCCATACTGCCCGGGCACGTCTGGCTCGGCTCCAAGGTTCCAACTCTCCAATTTATAAGGATTGACCCATGCAAGCGGTATTCCGATCGGGCCTGTGCGCCGCGATGATCCTGTTGAGCGCATGCTCCCCCAAGCCAGAAACAGCCCCTAAAGTAGCGGCCGAACAGGGTGAAAAAACGGCGACCGCCTCAGGCGAGAAAGCCGAGAAGGCCGAGAAGAGCGGCGAAGCCGGCGAGCGGGGCGAAGCTGCGGAGAGAGAAGGCGAAGCCGAAGCCAAGGAAGATTTTGTATCGCTATCGGACCAGCAAATCAAAGCCGCGGGTATCGAGATCATGCCGGTTCGACAGTCCTTCGCTGGGGCGGTCGAGGCGCCTGCAGTCATCGCGGCAGACCCGAAGCATGCAGCCGTCGTCTCGAGCGCCGTTGGCGGCCGGGTTGTCGAGGTCCGGCGCAACCTGGGCGACCCGGTCGCTCGGGGCGACGTGCTGGCTGTAATCGAAAGCCGTGACGTAGCCCAGCTCAGGGCCGACGTTGAAATCGCCAAGCGGCAGTACGAGCTCTCGCAAGCCACGTTCGCGCGCGAAGAACGTCTGTTTGGCGAAAAAGTCACCTCGCGACAGGAATTCGAAATTGCGCGCAATGCCGCGCAAGAAGCACGCACCCGCCTTCGCCTGGCCGAGCAACAACTCGCCGCCGCCGGGGGAACGGGCGGAGGGCAGCTTAACCGGCTGATGCTGCGCTCCCCGATCAAGGGCAACGTCACGGCGCGGCAGATCGCCCTGGGCGACATCGTCGCGCCGGACGCACATCTGTTCGAAGTGGCCGACCTCAACGAACTGGCCGTCGAGCTTTCGCTGTCGCCGAACGACGCCGCCCGCGTCACCGTCGGCACTGCGGTGGACGTGTCGATTGATGGCCGCACCGGCGCAGGCCGCATCACCCACGTATCGCGCGTCCTCGATCCCGCCACCCGCCAGGTACGCGCCATTGCACGGCTGTCGAACGGGGAGGGAAGCTGGCGCATCGGCGAGACGGTCAGGGCATCGATCGCGCTCGAGGGCGGTACCGGCGGCACCCAGCTGGCCATTCCACGGACCGCCGTGCAGACGGCGGAGGACAAGCCGAGCGTGTTCGTCCGGGAGAAAGAAGGGTTCGCGATCAAGCGCGTCGTCCTCGGCGGTAACGCGGCCGGCTACGTCAAGGTGGTGTCCGGCCTCGACGGCAAGGAACAGATTGCGGTCAGCAATACTTATCTGCTGAAGGCGGAGCATGGCAAGGGAGAGGCAGGGGACGATGACTGATTTCCTCGTTCAACGGCTCCTGAAGGATACCCAACCATGATTGCTCGCATCGTCAACTTTTCCGTTGCGCGGCGGTGGCACGTCCTCATCGCCACCATCCTGCTGTCGATCCTCGGCGCATTCGCACTGACGCGCCTGCCGATCGACGCGGTACCGGATATCACCAACACGCAGGTGCAGATCAACGTCGTCGCACCGGCGCTCGCGCCGGCCGACGTCGAACGACAGGTCACCTATCCGATCGAGACGGCGTTTGCCGGCATTCCCGGACTGGAATCCACGCGCTCGTTGACCAGGCATGGATTTGCACAGGTCACGACGGTCTTCAAGGACGGCACGGATATCTATTTTGCTCGCCAGCAGATAGCGGAGCGGCTGCGCGCCGTCGAGCGCAACTTGCCCCCGGGTGCTACTGCGAGCCTGGGTCCGATCGCGACCGGGCTTGGCGACGTCTACATGTGGACGGTGGAGTACGCCTCCAAGCCGGCCCAGAAAGTCGGTACGTCGGCCGGCTTGCAGGCGGACGGAAGCTATATCACCCCGGAACGGGAAGTGCTGCGCGGCGCTGTTGAGAAGGCTACCTACCTGCGCACGGTGCAGGACTGGATCGTCGCACCGCAGCTCAAGAATACCGAAGGGCTGGCGGGCGTCGACGTCATCGGGGGCTACGTCAAGCAGTATGTGGTCACGCCGGATCCGCAACGACTAGCGGCCCTGGGCATCAGCCTGACGATGCTGGGCGAGGCATTGGAGCGCAATAACACGAGCGCCGGCGCCGGCGTCGTCGTCCAGAACGGAGAGGCCCTCACCGTCAAGGCCGATGCGCGCATCACCTCATCCGAAGAACTGGCAAAGACCGTCATCACCACCCGTAACGGCACGCCAGTGCTGGTGTCGCACGTCGCTAGCGTCGGCCTGGGGCAGGAGGTGCGTTTCGGCTCGGCGTCCGAAGGCGGCCAAGAGGTCGTCGTCGGTACGGCCGTGATGCGCATTGGCGAGAACAGCCGGACCGTTGCCGCCGCCGTCGATGTCCGACTCAAGGAAATCGCACATTCCTTGCCGCCCGACTTGCTCATCCGGCCAGTCCTCGACCGCACTCGGCTGGTCGATGCCACCATCAAGACCGTGGCAACCAATCTGACCGAAGGCGCGCTTCTGGTGATCGCCGTCCTGTTCGCGCTACTCGGAAACCTGCGCGCGGCGCTGATCGCCGCAGCCGTTATTCCGGTCACCATGCTCCTGACCTCGGCGGGCATGCTCGAGGCGGGACTCTCGGCAAATTTGATGAGCCTGGGCGCGCTGGACTTCGGCCTGATTGTCGATGGCGCCGTGATCATCGTAGAGAACGCGCTGCGCCGCATCGCCGAACACCAGCATGCGACTGGCAAAACTCTTACCAAAGCGGAGCGCCTTGATTCCGTTGCGGCCTCCGCGCGCGAAATGATCAGGCCAAGCGTCTATGGCCAGGCGATCATCATTCTCGTCTATGTCCCCCTGTTGACGTTCCAGGGGGTGGAAGGCCGGATGTTCGCACCGATGGCGGTAACGGTGATTCTGGCCCTGGTATTCGCTTTCATTCTTTCTCTTACCTTTGTGCCGGCGGCGATCGCGCTATGGCTTTCGCGCCATGTCAATGAAAAGGAAAACCGACTGGTCAAAGCCGTATCCACGTCCTATGCACCTTGGCTGGACCGTGCACTCGCGAAGCCCAAGCTGACCGGCGTACTAGCGACCGTCGGTTTTGCGGGCGCGCTGGGTCTGTTTACAACGCTGGGCCAGGAATTTCTCCCGACCCTCGACGAGAAAGACGTGTTGCTGCAGGTCGCCCGCATTCCCGGAACCTCCCTGGACCAGAGCCAGGCGATGCAGTTCGCTGTCGAGAAGGCGGTCGGCAAGCTGCCCGAGGTAAAGCTGGTCTTCTCCCGAACAGGTACGGCTGAACTGGCCGCCGACCCTATGCCGCCGAATATCACGGACACCTTTGTCATCGTTAAAGACCGTTCGGAATGGCCGGAACCCGGGATGAGCAAGGCCGAGCTGGTTGAGAAGATCGAGAAGGCGGTTGCAGGCATCCCGGGCCAGAACTACGAGCTGACCCAGCCGATCCAGATGCGCTTCAACGAACTGCTGGCCGGCGTACGGGGCGACATTGCCGTCAAGGTCTACGGCGACGATTTCAACGCCATGATCCGCACCGCCGAGCAGGTTGCCGAAAAACTGCGTGCGGTCGAGGGCGCGGAGGACGTCCGGGTAGAGCAGGTGCAGGGGCTTCCGCTGCTCGATGTGCGGCTGGACCGCGACGCCATGGCGCGGGTTGGATTATCCGCTCAGGACGTGCACGACACACTGGCGGCAGCCATCGCGGGCCGGGAGGCTGGTTCCATCTATGAAGGCGACAGGCGCTTCGACGTGGTGGTGAAACTGGGTGAGACCAGCAGGAACGATGTGGAAGCCTTGCGCCAGTTGCCAGTGCTGACGCCAAGCGGCAGTTTCGTGCCGCTGGGGTCGGTGGCCGCGCTGGAGACGGCCAAGGGACCGAACCAGATCAGTCGCGAGAACGGCAAGCGTCGCGTCGTGGTACAGGCCAACGTGCGCGGACGTGACATCGCCAGCGTGGTCAGCGAAGCGCGCGCAAGCATCAACGCGGACGTACGGGTGCCCGCCGGTGCATGGATTACCTGGGGCGGGCAATTCGAGAACCTCGAGCGTGCGCGGATGCGTTTGGCAGTCGTGGTACCAGCCTGCTTCGCGCTCATCATCGCGTTGCTGTACTCGGCTGTTGGGTCTTGGCGTTCGGCCGCGGTCGTGTTTACGGGCGTGCCTCTCGCCCTGATCGGGGGTATCGCCGCACTCTGGCTGCGTGGCATGCCGTTTTCGATCTCGGCGGCCGTTGGATTCATCGCACTGTCCGGCGTCGCTGTCCTCAACGGGCTGGTAATGGTGGGCTCGATCGACGACGTGGCGAAACAGCTTCCGTGGGCACAAGCGGTGCGCGAAGGTGCGCTGCGGCGCCTGCGCCCCGTCTTGATGACGGCACTGGTCGCATCGCTGGGCTTCGTCCCGATGGCATTGGCAACCGGCGCCGGCGCCGAGGTGCAGCGGCCGTTGGCCACCGTTGTGATCGGAGGCCTGATCTCCGCTACGATCCTGACGCTGTTCGTGCTGCCGACGCTTTACCAGCGCTTCGCCCGTCCGCCCGAGAACGTGGCGGAGGGAATTTGAACAGTCCAGTAGAGTGAACGCAAGGACTCGAACATTGGAAGGAATCACATGAAAGCGCAATACGACCTGGTCATCGTTGGCGCGGGTTCAGGCGGGTACATCGCCGCAATCCGCGCCGGACAACTCGGCTTGTCCGTGGCCTGCATTGAATCGAATCCTTACGCCGCACCCGACGGCCAGGCGCGCCCCGGAGGAACCTGCCTGAACGTGGGATGCATTCCATCCAAGGCATTGCTTGCGTCGAGCCACCTGTACGAACAGGTCGTCCACCACACCGCCGAGCACGGTATCACCACTGGCGGCGCGGCGATCGAGGTCGACAAGATGATCGATCGGAAGGACGGGGTGGTCTCGAAAATGGCCAAAGGGATCGAATACCTGTTCAAGAAGAACAAGGTCGACTTTATCAAGGCGCGCGCGCGCTTCGTCGGGATGCAGGACGGGGTATATTCCCTGGAAGTCTCGGCCGAAAATTCCGTGCAGGAGATCAGCGCGGGTAACGTGATCATCGCCACCGGGTCGAAGCCGCGCCAGCTGCCAGGCACCCGGATCGACAATGCAATCATCTGCGACAACGCCGGAGCGCTCGATTTCCGCGAGGTGCCGAAACGCCTGTGTGTGGTTGGCGCCGGCGTGATCGGTCTCGAGCTAGGCTCAGTGTGGCGGCGCCTGGGTGCGGATGTCACCCTGCTCGACGCCATGCCGGACTTCCTGCCCGGCTGCGACACCGCCGTGTCCAAGGAAATGCTCAAGCTGATGTCTGGCCAAGGGCTGAAATTCGACCTTGGCGTGAGCATCGACAGCATCGCGCTCAGCGGCGGCGGGGTGCAGATTTCGTATCGCGACCGTGCTGGCGCCGCCAAGGAGCTCGCTTGCGACAAGGTGATCGTGGCGATCGGGCGCGTGCCCAATACGGATGGGTTGGGAATCGAGGCAATTGGCCTGGAGCTTGACCAGCGCGGCTATGTGCCGGTCGATGAACACTGCCGCACGATATTGCCGAACCTGTTTGCCATCGGTGACGTCGTGCGCGGGCCAATGCTTGCGCACAAGGCCGAGGAAGAGGGAATCATGGTCGCCGAGATCGTCGCAGGGCAATCCGGGCAGGTGAATTACGCCGCCATCCCCTTCATCATCTACACGAGTCCCGAAGCCGCGTGGGTTGGCAAGACGGAGCAGGAACTGGCACGCGAAGGCCGCGCATTCAAGTCGGGACAGTTCCCTTTCTCGGCCAACGGGCGCGCACTCGGCCACGGCGACGCACAGGGGTTTGTCAAGGTCCTAGCCGATGCCGAGTCGGACCTTGTGCTGGGCGTGCATATCGTCAGCTCGCTCGCGTCGGAAATGATCGGTGAAGCGGCAATGGCGCTCGAGTTTTCGGCGTCTTCGGAGGACATTGCCCGGATCTGCCACGCGCACCCGACATTGTATGAAGCAATCAGGGAAGCGTCGCTCGCTGTCGACAAGCGTGCGCTGAACATCTGACCGTCAACTGTATAGGAACCGATAGTGGCCAAACCCTTTTCACCGCTCGCTGCCGTGTTGGTCGCCGGGCTTATCGCACTTGCCGACCTGGTCACCAAGGCCGCAATCGTGGAACATCTGGCCTACGGCCAGCAGATCGAGTTGTTACCCTTGTTGAACATCGTCCATGTGATCAACCAGGGAGCGGCGTTCGGTCTTCTGGCCACGGCCGGCGGATGGCAACGCTACCTTTTCATTGTTGTAGCCGTACTCGCGTCGATCCTGATCGTCCGGATGATCCGGAAACCTGAAACAGGCTCCGCGGAAAGGATCGCTCTGGCGATGATCCTTGGCGGAGCGGTTGGCAATCTCGTTGACCGAACTGCGCGGATGGGCGTCGTTGACTGGATCGATGTGCATGCAGGAGCGCATCACTGGCCAGCTTTCAACATCGCCGATATCGGGATCACGGTCGGCGCCACGCTCATCGTTTTGCACGCGCTGTTCGGTGGCCGTGCAGCACCTCCGGTATCCGACAAGACCCGATAGTCATCGCCCCCTGGACGCGCACTGCCACCCGAAGCATGGCCAGTCGCGCGGGGCGGTCTGAACAGGGCGACGATCCAGCCCATACAGAACAAACATAATCAGATCTACAACAATTCGAGACCCATGTTTCTGCCCGGCGGGCGTTGTAAAATTTGCCATACTCCAGTGTTCTCTTCCGTAACCGAGCAGTCAAGGACTCCATGAAGCGCCTGTTTCTGATCATATTGTTCGCGCTTTTGCCCTTACAGACTGGCTGGGCGGCAGGATGGTGCGTGATTTCCGACGACGCGTCGGCCATCGCAGCGGTATCCGACGTAACCGGGGCTGCAAATCCGATAGACGTGCAGCTCGAAGCTGGCTGCAGCGCAACTTGTGTATCGGCATGCGACTTGCAGCCCCTCGGCAGCGATTCTTCCGTGATCGAATGGTCAGGGCTGTCGCGCTCCTATCCCGGCAGACTCAATCAGCTAAATTACCAGTCTCCAATACTGGACGGCCCGATTCGGCCGAAATGGCACTGATCATCGAAGCCGGCAACTACCGCCTGCGCTTGATGGGTAATCGTGCACAAGCACTGCACGACCCCATCCGTCTCTACAAATAATGCAGCCGCAACTGACTTACTCCCGACCATGGCGGCCCACAATCGGCCACGTCGAGAGTCAGTGCGCTTGAAAAATCAAACATTCAACAGGAAAATTCAATGAAAACTCACATCAACTTCTTATCCGCGGTACTTCTCGCGTGCATGTTCATTCCACTCGACTCGCGGGCCAATGAGGGGGGCATGCCCTCAGAGAGCGCCGCAGAAGCGAAGACTGGTAGAGCAGCACCGTTCGGCTACTCCTCCAATGCAGCGCCTGACCGCGTTATCACAATAGTGGAAGGCAAGACCAGATCGATTCACGTCAAGCGACTCGAGACTGTCCGTATTGTAGACGGTCCAAGAAACCTTACCTGGACCTTCGATACGCTCGGCCTGTCGCCGATCTCCTTGGCGAACATCCTTCCAAACGCAACGAACGTAACAATCTATGTTGAGGAAAGTCCAATGTACGCCAACTAAGCTTCGCCATTTGGCGTTCTGGTAGGGCGCTATCACTAGTTCGAAGCCGCCCGCGGTTTCGAGCTAGTGTGAAGCCTGATATGCAATCTACCGGGCGAATACAAGCCGGGGGCACGTACCCCACGTGCGACGCTATTGATATGAGCAGTGCTGAAACAAGCGCCGCTTAACTACGTGCTCGGGCAGTATGAAGACGGCTCAATTTGACGGAGACGCTCATGCATGAGATACCGCGAGATGGTGTTCCAGACAGTACTCTTTCGTTCGCCCGGGACGGCTATCTTTTCATTACTAAACGTTGTACGCGCCTGGGGACCGACCTGTTTCGCCCACGACTGATGCTTCAATCGACGGTTTGTATGCGCGGCGAAGAATTGGCCAGACTATTTTATGACAATGAGAGGTTCAAACGCACCGGTGTTGCTCCATCGAGACTCCAGGAAACACTGTTTGGCCGAGGAGGCGTGCAAGGACTGGACGGTAATTCCCATCGGTGCCGAAAGGAAATGTTTCTCTCCTTGATGAGCGCCGAGCGTATTGCGGAACTGGCGGAGCTCAGTGCCGCGCAATGGCACAGGTCCGCGGCAAATTGGGAGCGCCGCTTCCAGGTGGTTTTATTCGACCAAGCGTGTGAAAGCTTGTGCCGGGCCGTCTGTGCCTGGACAGGAATCCCGCTGGTTGAGTCCGAAGTCAGGAATAGAACGGATGACTTCGTAGCGATGATCGATGCTGGCGCGGCGATCGGTCCAAGACACTGGCGTGGAAGATGGGCGCGAAACCGCGCTGAGCGCTGGATCGAGGGTCTGGTAGAAGATGTGCGTCATCACCGGCTAACGGTGGATGAAGACTGCGCACTATATGCGATCTCATGGCATCGCGATTTGTCTGGGTAATTGCTCGACAAGCGAACTGTGGCGGTGGAACTCATCAACGTTGCAAGGCCAACGGTCGCGGTCGCCTGGTATATCATGTTCGCGGCCATGGCTTTGCATCAGCACCCGCAATGCGGTGAGCGTTTGCTGGCTGCCGAAGCGCACTACCTCGATTATTTCGTTGAAGAAGTCCGCAGGTTTTATCCGTTTTTCCCGGTGGTAGCTGCGCGCACGCGGCGGGAGTTCGAATCGAAGGGCTATCGTTTTCCGAAAGGAGAAAGGGTCCTGCTCGACTTGTATGGGACGAATCACGATCCGAGGCTTTGGGACGAGCCCCATACATTCATGCCCGAACGTTTTCGTCAATGGAAGCGTAGCCCTTTCAGCTTCATTCCACAGGGAGGGGGGGAATATCTCGATGGTCACCGTTGCCCTGGCGAGTGGATCACCGTCGAACTGATGAAAGTTGCCGTTGTGTTTCTCAGCACCAGCGTAAGGTACAGCGTACCTCAGCAGGATTTGCGGATGAGCCTCTCACGCATACCGGCGTTGCTGTCCAGCCGTTTTGTGATTGGTAATGTACAAATCTGATCACCTGAGGGAAGGGAAATACCTGCCTGATGAGAATGTCCGGAGTTCCGCGTCAGACCTCTCTGATTTGCGTTGCCAGTAATGCTCCGACCAGACAGAGAACTCGGGTTAGCAAAATACCAGTGCCTGCTTCGCACTTGGTTCAACAACTGCGTTTCCGCCCGCGATTTCGATCATGTTACGACGGCCAGCCGCCATAAGGCGCTTTCCGTCAGCTTAGTCGTATACCACACTGGATGTATCTCTGTTGCGCGTGCAGGGTTCGAATGGAATACCTCGTATCACGACTGATGTCCTTTTGCCTCTGAGAGGATTTCATAACCTCCCTTCCCAGCAATGAACGAAACCACTGTTCCAAGCAGCAGATCAGGAAGGTTTGAATTTGTCCACATTACTAACGCGCCCGAAAGCACGATTGCGCCGTTCACAAGCGAATCGTTATTCGTGAATATAGTCGAGGCCTTGAAATTGATGTCCTGGCCGCGATGCTGCTTCAGCAGGCGAATGCAATAGATATTCAGTAGGGCATTTGTTGCAGCCATGGCCATCATGGCTGGTCCCAGCGGTGCCTCACCGCCAAGAAAACGACGGACAACTTCAACCAACAATAGGCAGGCGAAACCAATGAGGAGCCAGCCAGATAATTGCGCCGCACGCTTCTTGATTGTGCTGGATCTACCGACCGCGTACAGACTGACGCCATAGACTGCAGCGTCACCCAGGTTGTCAAGGCCAGCGCCAACCACGGCAGTTGAAGATGCCCATATTCCGACAGTCACCCCGGCCAAACACTGGCCCAGATTGATTAGCAAGACCTTCCATAAAATGCCACGATCACGCTCGTTGGAACCGTCCAGACCTGATTCGTCATCGCTGTCCTTGCCAATATCCGACATCGGATCTCCAAAAGATTGCAGGAAGAACGCGCCCAGCGCTTTTCTCTACCGGACGCGCTTGGATGAACACAGAATACGTCAGTTACCAAAGCGAGCGCGCACATATCAAACACGAGCCAGGTAAGAAGCTTGGATTAGGGTTGCCGAGCACTTGCAGTAAACTGCCATGACAACGCACGCATGGAGCGCGTCTGGCGACGCCTGAAGGGCGGATTGATCCATCGCCAGTGGTATGCGACCAGGGCCGACGCTGAACCGGCAATTACGAAATACATCAAGATCTTCTGGAACCACCAGCGGCGCCATTCGCGTCTCGGCTATCTATCGCCAGCATTGTTTGCCGAAAAGATCAGCAGATGGCAGCTGGCTGCTTGAAACGGACGTGTCCACTATTGACAGTACAGCTCACTTGACCAGGGCAGGAATTGCACGCACATAGACCAGTTCACTGCCCAGTTCGACCAGGGTTTGTGTGATCACAGCCGCCGCCGCAATTCCACGCAAATCGTCGGGTAACGCGAGCGCGAGCGGCAGCACTACCAGAGAATTGCGCGTCGACGCGCTGAAGGTCACGGCGCGAGCCGCTGCTACCGGCAGTTTGAACATGCGCGACGTGAAAGCTCCTACCAGTGGGGCAAGCACCATGAAGCCAATATAAACCGGAATGACCGGCACCAATTGTTCGATCTCCCTGATGATCGCTCCGATCTGCGAACCGATGACGACCACCAGCACTGCGGCCATGGCTGGGACCGGGAGCCAGGCCCATCCGATATTCCATTTCTCGACGATGGACGATCGCTTCGCGAGTCCGGCAGTAGCCACCGCAAGCAACAGCGGAGCCACGATCAGCAGCAGGAATGCGTCGACAAACGGCGCGACAGCGATGACGACGCCAGATTCGCCGCCAGTTATTACGCTGAGGTAGATGGGCAGTAGGAGCAGCTGAAGCAGGAGCAGGATTGGCGTGGCAGCCAGGGTCAGGCGCGAATCGCCTTTCCCGAGATGAGTGAATACGACGACGTAGTCAATACATGGCGTCAGCAGAACCAGGAGAGCGCCGATTAACAGCGCAGGACGATCGCTCAGTCCACGCGTCAAGACCCATACCAGAAGCGGTATCAGCACAAAATTGGCGACCAAAACTGCAGATATGAACGCTCGATTACCCAACCCCTTCCTTAGCTCGAGAAAGGGAATCTGCAGAAACATCGCATACATCAGGACCGCAATGGCAGGTGTCACCAACAGATCAAGCCTGGCCGCAGCATCAGGCGCAAGGATCCCCCCGAGCACGGCCAAGGCGGCACTTACAACATAGACTGGAATCTGATTCCGTTCCAGGCTTTCGCGGTTCAAGTTGTTTCCCTCTCGGCGATAAGGTGATGATTACCCGGCAGGCATCAGCCGCGACGCCTGCTGCGAGCCATTCAATAACTATTTGCGGACCTTCATCAGATTGAAGCCGAAGCCAAGACCAGCCGCCAAGAGCAGGGCCAGTTGCGCCGCATAAGTCTCTATCGTCGGGTAGAGGCCGAGGACCGGCATCCGCGGTCCCGTGACCGGTGTGGCCGTCAGCCATCCGGCTTCCTGCAGCCCTGCGATTCCTTTTCCGACCAGGACAACTGCCAGGGCGGCCACCAGCACGGAGCTGAACGAGAAGAATTTACCGATCGGCATGCGTGCGCTGGTACGCAGGAAAATGACAGCAATTATCGACAGCAGGACCAGGCCTGTAACGAATCCTGCCAACAGCGCAGGGCCGTTGCCGTCGGCGCCGAGCGCCGAGTAAAACAAAACCGTTTCAAAGACTTCCCGGTATACCGCGATGAATGCCAGGGCAAATAACGCCCATGCGGAGCGTTTTTCCATCGCCGCTGTCAAATGCTGCTTCAGGTAGGCTTGCCATTGTCCGGCCTGGCCTTTCTGGTGCATCCATAGCCCGACCGACAGCAGCACCGCGGCGGCGAAGAGCGACGAGAGGCCTTCGGTCACTTCACGGCTTGCACCACTGATGCTGACCACATAGGTGGCCACTACCCATGTCAAGGCGCCTGCCGCCAGCGCCGAGATCCAGCCGGCGTGCACGTAGTGCAAGGCCTGTGGACGCTCCGCTTTGCGGAGGAACGCAACCATCGCAATCACGATCAACAGGGCTTCGACACCTTCGCGCAGGAGAATAGTCAACGCGCCCACGAACACCGTCGTCGCGTCGGTCTTGTTCGCGCCGGTAAGCTCCTCGACACGTACGAAATACGCGTCGAGTTGAGAGGCGTATTCGGTCGCACGCAACACATTGCCTTGTGCAACCGCGCCCCGGTATAGCTGCATGGTTCGCTCCACGTCCACCAGGAGCTGGCGGTCCGTCGCGTCGAGCCTCGCCTCGAGCGGCTCGAAGCCGTCCAAGTAAGCCGATAAAGCAAGCTCGGTGGCCTTCGCCCGCTGCTTATTCTTCAAGGCATCCAGGCTGTCCTGCAGCAGTTTGCGCGCAAGGACGATGCCCTTGCGTTCCTGCTGCTCCTGTACGGCCTCGGGGTGGGTGCGTGCGTAGGCCAGGACCGCCCGCGCGGTCGACGGTGAGCCAGCCTTCGCCAGTTCTTCTTCGGTCGCCGTCACGAGCGTGTTCATGTCGGGAATCGTGGCGGCCGCGGAGGTGTTCTGTGCAAACGCAGACGCTCCGACTGCGACGTCCGTGTCCTTGAACGCCAGGCTGCCGACATAGAACGCCAGAGACCAGCGGTCATGCTCGGACAAGCCTGCAAAGGCCGGCATCGATGTGCCCTCGACACCCTGGCTGATGACCTGATATAGGGCCATGAGAGAGCGGGAGCGGGCTCTTTCCTCATCGGTAAATGCGATTGGTTTAGGTTCGAGCTTGGCCGCGAGTGGCCCATCGCCGGCGCCGGCCGCTCCATGGCATGAAGCGCATTGCGCTTGGTACAGCGCCGCACCGCTGGCCAGATCGGGCAAGGCGCGCGGCGCAACAGGGAAGGGGTAGGCCTGCAGCAGCAAACGGTTTGCCTCTCGCGCAAGCAGGGAAACCTGTTGCGGCGCTTCCTTGCGCTTGACCGCCTGCTTCAGCTTGGTGGTGGCAGCTGCCAGTTCTGCATGCAAAGGATGCGGAGGCAATGCCGTCACCTGGTTCTGTGCGCGCGTCGAGAACTCCTGCATTTCGCCGTATTCGAGTTCGCTGACAATCGCTCCGTTCTGGACCGCGCCGGCGTAATCGACGGCGACATAATCGAGCAACTGCCAGAGCTGGCGGACTTCTGCTTCCGATGATGTGGGACTAGCGTGTGTCGTACCGATCACGCAGCAGCAGAACATTACGAAGGCGATTAGCCGACGCCAAATGGGGTACGTCATATCGGGATACTTGTCTTCAGGTTCGAGAACCTGATATTAAACACCTTCAAGCTACTTGAAGGTCAAGCGCATTGTTCCGGCTGTTCGCTGGTTCAGCAATGCAGTGATGGCGCGGAAAGTCCAGGGCTAGTCAATGGCGCCCAGGCCTTACTGGCTCGTCGCAAACGTCCGCAGCGCCGAGCGCCTGCAGGATTTCACATGGATTTGTGCTGTCGGTGGCGATGCAACGGCTCCTGAGGTCTCTGAGCTGCGCTTCTAGTACTGACAGATTTGCTATACGGTCGACGATGTGCCCGATGTGCTTGTCGAGCAACGCGTTGACGCTCTCGCAATTTTTTCCGGGCGCCTCGCGAAAATCGAGCAGCGTCCGGATCTCATCGAGTGTCATGTCCAAGGCGCGGCAATGCCGAATGAACAGCAAGCGCTCAGCGTGAAGCTCGTTATAAGCTCGATAATTGTTTGCCGACCTTTCAGGCGGAGCGAGCAATCCGATGCGCTCATAGTAGCGGATGGTTTCAACCAAGCAGCCTGACCGGTCTGCCAATTCGCCAATCTTCAAGAAAAATCCCGGTACGTTAACTTAGTGCTTGACCCCGTACCCGCTACAGGGTGTTCAATGTGAACTATACACAGTTCTCGAGGAGTCGTCATGTCGGAATGCCAGACGAAATCATGTTGCGAAAAATCTGCACCGATCGAGACCGCGGGTGCCTCATCTGCAGCCTTGGACCATTCTCTTCTCATTCGCATCGACCAGATGGACTGCCCGACAGAAGAGGGACTGCTGCGGCAAGCGCTCGGACGCGTTGCAGGCGTCGGAAAGCTCGAGTTCAATCTTGTCCAGCGCCGCTTGCGGGTGGAGCACAGCCTCGGCGATCCACAGGCGATCCTTGCAGCAGTACGCGCGGTCGGCATGGACCCGGTGATTGAACAGACCGAGGAGCAAAGCGGGTCAGCAGCCGGCACTGTTTTCCGCATCGAGAACATGGATTGCCCCACCGAGGAGACGCTCATCCGTAACAAGCTGTCCGGCATGCCGCAGGTCGAACAGCTCGACTTCAATCTCGTCCAGCGTCGCTTGGTCGTCAGGCATAGTGGGCCGGCAATGGCGATCCTGGATGCACTGACGTCCATCGGTATGCAGGCGGTGCTCGTTGCAGCTGGGCAAGGACGAGCCGCTGCGGTCCCATCGGTCTCCCGAAAGCGGCAGTATTCAGTCCTTGCCCTGGGCTTGGCCGCAGCAGTCGGTGCCGAGGTCGTCGCATGGACGACGGGCGATGAAAACTGGTGGCCAGTCATCCTGCTATCGCTGCTTGCGATCGCGACGACGGGCTTGGGGGTGTACAAGAAAGGCTGGATTGCGGTCAAGAACCGCAATTTGAATATCAATGCCCTGATGTCAATCGCCGTGACCGGCGCGGTACTGATCGGGCAATGGCCCGAAGCGGCGATGGTCATGGTCCTTTTCGCGCTTGCCGAGATAATCGAGGCCCGCTCGCTCGACCGTGCGAGAAACGCCATCCAGGGCCTGATGGCATTGACACCCGAACGGGTAAGCGTGCGCCTTGACGACGGCAACTGGAGTGAACAGGACGCCACCACGGTCGCGATCGGCGCCCTGGCCCGTGTCGCACCCGGCGAGCGGATCGCCCTGGACGGGGAAGTGACCACTGGCCAGTCGTCAGTCAACCAGGCGCCGATCACGGGCGAGAGCATGCCGGTACCGAAGACGGTCGGCGACAAGGTGTTTGCCGGCACGATCAATGAAACGGGCTCTTTCGAATACCGTGTCACCGCCGGCCACAGCAACTCGACCCTGTCGCGCATCATCCGCGCGGTCGAGGACGCGCAGGGCAGCCGCGCGCCCACGCAGCGTTTCGTCGACCGCTTCTCCAGCATCTACACGCCCATCGTGTTCGCCATTGCGCTCGCCGTCGCCCTGGTGCCGCCGCTCATGCTGGGCGCCGAATGGATGCCATGGATTTATAAGGCGCTTGTCCTGCTGGTGATCGCTTGCCCCTGCGCCCTGGTGATCTCGACCCCGGTCACCGTCGTCAGCGGCCTGGCTGCGGCGGCGCGGGCCGGCATCCTCATCAAAGGCGGCGTCTACCTGGAGCAGGGCGGCAAGCTGCGCTCGCTCGCACTGGACAAGACCGGCACGATCACCCAGGGTAAACCCGAAGTGACGGACGTGTTGCCCCTGCAAGGCGATGCACAGACTCATCTGCAGCTCGCGGCCGCGCTCGCGGACCGTTCCGACCATCCGGTATCGACCGCGGTGAGCCGCCACTGGCAAAACTTGGGCCTGGACCTGCTCCTCGCATCCGTGACCGAGTTCGAGGCCTTGACCGGCCGCGGCACGAAAGGGCGGATCGACGGGAAGTGGTACTACCTCGGCAATCACCGCCTGGTCGAGGAGCTCGGCATCTGCAATACCGCGACGGAAAGTGTCCTGGCGACACTGGAGGGTGAAGGAAAGACCGCGGTTGTCCTCTGCGATGAGACGTCGCCACTGCTGGTTATCGGGGTGGCCGATACCATTCGTGAAACCAGTCGCGAAGCGGTGGCCCAGCTTCATGGGCTGGGAATCCGGACGGTCATGCTCACCGGCGACAATGCGGTGACGGCCAAAGCGATCGCACGGCAGGTTGGCATCGATGACGCCCGCGGGAACATGCTGCCCGAGGATAAGCTCTCTGCCATCAATGACGAGGTGGCGCAATTCGGTACCGTCGGCATGGTAGGGGATGGCATCAACGATGCCCCGGCGCTGGCCAAGGCCGATATCGGGTTTGCGATGGGCGCAGCGGGCACCGACACCGCCATCGAAACAGCCGACGTCGCGCTGATGGATGATGATTTGCGCAAGATCCCGCAGTTCATTCGCCTGAGCAGGCAGGCAGCCGCCATCCTCAAGCAGAACATCGTTGCAGCCTTGCTGATCAAGGCCGTGTTCCTGGTGCTCGCTATCGCAGGATCAGCCACCTTGTGGATGGCCGTGTTCGCGGACATGGGCGCCAGCCTGCTGGTTATCTTTAATGGCATGCGTCTGCTTCGCGTACGTCTGCATGGCAGCAACGTGTAACCGCACCGATGCTATACTCGCGACCATGATGCGCCGTTTTCTCACTTGCATGCTGATGATGCTCGCATTCCAGTTTACCTGGAGTGCGATCAGCGCCTATTGCATGCATGAGACTGGACGAGCCGCACAGCACCTTGGACATCATCAGCATAAGACCGGCGCTCACGATCAGGTGGCGGCCGCCGATGACGGTAAGCCTGCGTCGACGAAGAAGATCGCGCAGCACTCGCATTGTTCTTCGTGCGCGCACGCAGTGCTCGCTCCCGCAGCCGTTCAAAACGCCCCCTACCTGACGATGGCGCACTTCGCGCCGGTTGGTTCAAACGTCAGTTACGTTTCAGTCACTCAAGTCCCTCCCGAACGCCCCCAGTGGCCCGCCGCCGTGTAATTCCGGCGGCTATACCTTCTTTTACCAGGTAATCCCCGAGCCTTCCGACCGTGTGCCAACGCACTCGGCCGGTGTGCTCGCTGTCGCCGGATAGCTTTCGATTCGTTAACTTCGGAGTTATCTATGCAATCCAGATCGTTGATCATGGGCGCGCTGTTGCTGTTTTCACAGTCGACGTCCCTTTACGCGCAAACGGAAATTTTGCGCGATCCAAACAGTCCGCCGCTCGCCGGGAATACGTCGCTACTGCCGCTGACCCTGCAGCAGGCGTTGCAGGCTGCGTACGCAGGCAACCCAGGCTTACGAGCCGCATCACAGGCGATCGGCATTGCCGAGGGTGGGAGGCTTCAGGCAGGCGTCATACCCAATCCTGAGCTGGCTCTATCCACCGAAGGAACCGACCGTCGGTCCAGGGTCGAGACCGCCCAGATTACCCAGCTCATCGAGCTCGGCGGCAAACGAAGCGCCCGCATCGCGGTCGCCGAACAAGAGCGTCTACTCGCCGTCCAAGCAGTGAACGTGCGACGAGCGATGTTGCGTGCCGACGTTATGGCGGCCTATTTGGAGGCCTTGACAGCGCAAGAGCGGGTCGGTCTGGCCGAGGCGGCCATTGAGGTCGCAAGCCGGGCGACGAATGCCGCGAGTCGGCGCGTCGCTGCCGGCAAGATATCGCCAGTCGAACAAACCCGTGCGAGTGTTGCAGAGTCGGCCGTGCGTCTTGACCTCACCCAAGCAACAGCCGACCTGAAGTCAGCCAAACGCAAGTTAGCGATACTGATGGGCAGCTCGCGAGCGATTGCCCAGCCACTCCAGATGCCAGCCGTCGAGTTCGCTGCCGTACCGACGATGAACGAGCTCGAGCAGCGGCTAACCATGTCGCCGCAACTGCGTCAGGCCGAAGCGCAAGTCAAACGGCAGGATGCTTTGGTCGGCATGGAACGTTCGGCGCGGGTACCAGATGTGACGGTGACCGTGGGTAGCCAGCGGGATCGTGAACGCAGCGGGAGCGAAGCCGTCTTTGGTATCTCCGTACCGCTGCCACTTTTCAATCGCAACCAGGGGAACATGCTCTCAGCACTTAGACGAGCCGACCAGGCTCGCGACGAATTAGGCGCCGAGCAGCTTCGGGTGTATGAGGAAATCGCGGACGCTCACCAGCGTGCAGAGGTCGCTCAGCTTCAGATCGACAGCCTCAAGTCCGAGATGCTGCCAGCGGCGCAGCAAGCCTATGACGCTGCCGTGACTGGTTTTGAACTCGGAAAATTCGGGTTTCTCGACGTTCTTGACACCCAGCGCGCATTAATTCAGGCACGCAGCTTGTATCTGCGCGCTCTGTCCGATCGGTATCGAGCAGCAACTGATATCGAACGAATCGCACCGGCTACTAATGCCGAGAGCACCACCATCTTCAAGGAACACCTGCAATGACGCCCCTGCAAAATCATCGTAAGAAAAATCTGCCAATCATTGCCGCAATCGTGGCCGTCGGTGTCGTGCTGGCCCTGGCCATCCTGTTCTGGAACAAGGGAAGCGCTGAAGGTAGCGCCGGCGAAGATGCCCATGGCCATGCCGAGAGCGGTCAGAAGGAGGGCGCAAAAGAAGCCGGTGGAGCAGGCGACGAACGCGCCGAGGATGAGCACAAGGACGAAGGAGTGGTCAAGCTGCCGGTCATGCAGGCAGAAAAGGCCGGAATTACGACCGCCGTTGCCGGTGCGGCCACGATCGAGAACATTGTCAAACTGCCTGGCGAAGTCCGTGTCAACGACGATCTGACAGCTCACGTAGTGCCGCGCCTGGGCGGCGTCGCCGAATCAGTGCCGGCGCAGCTGGGGCAAACGGTCAAGAAGGGCCAGGTGCTAGCCGTCATTTCAAGCCCGGAGCTGGCTGACCTGCGTAGCGCCGCGAGCGCGGCACAGGTAAGGCTCGGCCTGGCCAAAACCATCTATGAGCGGGAAAAGAAACTGTGGGAGGACCGTATCTCTGCCCAGCAGGACTTTCAGCAGGCCGAACAGGCACTTCGCGAGGCCGAGCTTACCTTGCAGGCAGCGCGCTCGAAATTGGCAGCTCTTGAAGTGGGCTCCGGAGGCGGCGCATTGAACCGGTACGAGTTGCGTGCGCCGTTCGACGCTGTCGTCGTTGAAAAGCACATCACGCGGGGCGAAGCGGTGCAGGAAAACACCAATGTTTTCGTACTAACCGACCTCTCGCGCGTCTGGGTCGATGTCGCAGTCACACCGAAAGACTTGGCAAGCGTGCGCAGCGGCGCAACGGCGGTTGTCAGTGCCACCGGCTCTGATATGAAAGCCGTTGGGAAGGTAAGTTATGTCGGCTCACTAGTCGGGGCACAGTCCCGCGCCGCCACAGCGCGCGTCGTGATCGACAACCCAGGCGGCGCGTGGCGCCCTGGCCTGTTCGTGGACGTCGCACTGGTGCAAGGGACTAAACAGGCTGCTGTGGCGATTCCGGCCGATGCTATCCAGACGGTGGAAGACAAGCCAGTAGTGTTTGTAGTGACGGAAGGGGGCTTTCGCACGCAGCCGATCGTGGCCGGCATTAGTGACGGCAAAGGGGTGGAAATCCTGAAGGGCCTGGCAGCAGGAACGCGCTACGTTAATCGCGGCAGCTTCGTGCTCAAGGCCGAACTTGGCAAGGGCAGCGCCGAGCACGACCACTAATAGGGGATTTCCATGTTTGAACGCATCATTCGTTTCGCCATCGACAGCCGATGGCTGATCATGGGTCTAGTCCTGGCCATGGCGGCAATTGGCGTCTACAACTATCAGCGTCTGCCGATCGACGCTGTGCCAGATATTACTAACGTGCAGGTTCAGATCAACACCTCGGCACCAGGCTATTCGCCGCTCGAGGTCGAGCAGCGCATTACCTATCCGGTCGAGACCGTGATGGCGGGCCTGCCTGGACTGCAGCAGACTCGCTCATTATCGCGTTACGGGCTGTCGCAGGTCACAGTCGTTTTCCAGGATGGTACTGACATCTACTTCGCGCGCCAGCTGGTCAACCAGCGACTGCAGGAAGCCCGTGAAGGGCTGCCGGAGGGCGCAACGCCCATGATGGGGCCAATTTCCACTGGCTTGGGCGAGATCTACCTCTGGACGGTCGAAACAGAAGCAGGCGCAAAGAAGCCTGACGGGACAGCCTATACGCCAACTGACTTGCGCGAAGTGCAGGACTGGATCATCAAGCCGCAGTTGCGTCAGGTCCCGGGCGTGACCGAAATCAATTCGATCGGTGGCTTCGCTAAGGAATACCACATCACGCCGGATCCGAACCGGCTCAGTTCCTATGGTCTGACCCTGGCCGACGTCGTCACTGCGGTTGAGCGCAATAACGATAACACCGGGGCAGGCTACATCGAGCGCTCGGGCGAACAGCTTCTCATCCGCGCGCCGGGGCAGGTGCGAACCATCGAAGACATCCAAAACACCATCCTGAAAAATACCGATGGCGTCGCGGTTCGGATTCGTGATGTCGCGGACGTCGCCGTCGGCCGCGAACTGCGCACGGGCGCCGCGACCGACAACGGTGCCGAAGTTGTGCTCGGTACCGTATTCATGCTCATCGGCGAAAACAGCCGGCAGGTCTCGCAGCTCGTTGCAGAGAAGATGGTCGAGATCAACAAGACTTTGCCTGCTGGCGTCAAGGCCGTCCCCGTGTATGACCGTACGGTGCTGGTCGACAAGGCGATTTCCACGGTACGTAAGAATTTGCTCGAAGGTGCGATCCTGGTGATCGTGATCTTGTTCCTATTCCTGGGCAATATCCGCGCAGCGATTATTACCGCGATGGTCATTCCACTGTCGATGCTATTCACCTTCACCGGCATGGTGACCTACAAGGTCAGTGCCAACTTGATGAGCTTGGGTGCTCTCGACTTCGGCATCATCATCGATGGCGCGGTCGTGATCGTGGAGAACTGCGTGCGGCGCCTGGCGCACGCGCAAGAACAGACCAAACGTGACCTAACCTTGGAAGAGCGCTTCCGTGAAGTGTTTGCGGCCGCAAAGGAAGCGCGCCGGCCACTGCTGTTCGGGCAGTTGATCATTATGGTTGTGTACCTGCCGATTTTCGCTTTGAGCGGGGTCGAGGGCAAAATGTTCCACCCGATGGCGTTCGCTGTCGTCATAGCTTTGCTTGGCGCGATGATTCTGTCGATCACGTTCGTGCCCGCGGCCGTTGCCCTGTTCATCGGCAAGCGCGTGGCCGAAAAGGAGAACCGCTTAATGACAATGGCGCGTAATGCCTATGCGCCTGCATTGCGCGCTGTCCTGCGTAACGGACCGATCGTGCTGACGGCATCGATTGTCACCGTGGTCCTGTCTGGACTGCTGGCGACACGACTCGGGAGCGAATTTATTCCCAACTTGAATGAGGGCGACATTGCGATCCAGGCGCTACGCATTCCCGCGACCAGCCTCACCCAATCAGTCGATATGCAGAAGAAGCTGGAGGTCGGCCTCAAAGCGAAGTTCCCCGAGATCGAACGGATATTTGCCCGCACCGGTACCGCCGAGATTGCATCCGATCCGATGCCGCAAAACATCTCGGACGGCTACATCATGCTCAAGCCGGAGGCCGACTGGCCGAAACCGAAACGCAGCCACGCCGAACTTGTGGAAGCCATCCAAGAGGAGGCGGAAAAATACACCGGCAATGCCTATGAGTTCTCGCAGCCTATTCAACTGCGTTTCAACGAGCTAATCTCCGGCGTGCGTAGCGACGTCGCAGTCAAGCTGTATGGCGACGACATGGAAGTGCTGGCATCGACCGGTGCTCAGATCGCCGCGGTGCTACAACGCGTGCCGGGCGCAGCTGAAGTTAAGGTAGAGCAGACTACCGGTTTGCCGATGCTGACAGTCAATATTGACCGGGACAAGGCAGCGCGCTACGGGCTGAACATCACTGATGTGCAGGCCACGATCTCTGCGGCCACAGGTGGACGCGAGGCCGGCACCATGTTCGAAGGCGATCGCCGCTTCGCCATCGTGGTACGGCTACCAGAGGTGCAACGCGCAGACTTGGATGCACTTCGTCGCCTGCCGATCGCAGTGCCACCACCCTCAGGCACAAGCGCTGGAGGCAATGAAGACGTTCCCGCCTTCATTCCCTTAGGTGAACTGGCAACGCTCGATCTAGCACCGGGTCCGAACCAGATCAGCCGCGAAGACGGCAAACGCCGTATCGTGGTCAGTGCCAATGTACGCGGCCGCGATATCGGCAGCTTCGTGCCGGAAGCGGAGGAGGCTCTGGCCAAGGGCGTGAAGATCCCTGCAGGCTATTGGACCACTTGGGGCGGGACATTCGAACAGCTTCAGTCGGCTACCCAGCGCTTGCAGATCGTTGTGCCGCTGGCGTTGTTCCTGGTGTTCATGTTGCTATTTATGATGTTCCGAAACGTCAAAGACGGGCTGTTGGTGTTCACCGGCATCCCGTTTGCCTTGACCGGCGGGATCGCGGCCTTGGCTTTACGAGGCATTCCGCTGTCGATTACCGCTGCGGTCGGCTTCATCGCCTTGTCTGGGGTGGCCGTGCTGAACGGGCTGGTAATGATTTCGTTCATCCGCTCGCTGCGAGAAGACGGCATGTCGCTCGACGAAGCGATCACCCATGGAGCGCTAACGCGTCTGCGGCCGGTCCTTATGACGGCGCTAGTTGCGTCCTTGGGATTTGTGCCAATGGCGATTGCCACTGGCACCGGCGCCGAGGTACAACGCCCGCTGGCGACGGTGGTTATCGGCGGCATCCTGTCGTCCACGGCGCTAACGTTGTTGGTACTGCCTCTTCTATATCGACTGGCGCATCGTAAGGATCCAGATGGCCCCCTGCGTGAGACGCGCGTGGTCACCCCCGTCTAAAACCCGCGTGAAGCTGTGTATCCGGCGGTGTGAACAGCACACCGCCTCTTGAGGGGCGAGTCAGCGGTATGTGCCGGCACTCATGTTTGGCTCGCCCATGCACTTCGTGCGGCCCATCAGGGAGAGGTCGATTATGCGTTTGACACCAAGTGGGATTGAAGTGGTTTTGCCGCATCTTGTGCTGGGAACGAATGTCCTGTCACTGGCGTGGACCGCTTACGGCGCCATATTTTGGGAGAGCTTTTCGCTCGCTGCGAGTGCCCTGTACCAAATTGCCGTCATCATGCTTTATAGCAATAAATGCGAGCGCGCAGTTGGCAAAGAAGAGGAGGCAGGTCGGGACGAAAATATGCGATTCGCCGTTGTCGTCGTTCTGCTAATTCCAAGTCCGTTTATCGCAGGAGGGGCCATACATGCTCTTAACCATGCCTCTAACCTCTTGCCAAGCGATTTGATGCCGCTTGCAATGTGCGCGTTCACGGCCGGCGCATTGCGTGCGCTATACAGTTGTTTATTGTGCGAACAGCACGGTGCGATGTTCGTGATCAAGGCAGCGGTCGCTTTGTTACCCTTTATCGCCCCACTGGTGGCGGTAGGTTTGATTGCAGCAGGGTTCGACAACGTAGATGCCGTAACTGGCATTGCTCTGGTGCTGATCCTGCTCTTGGCCGTGCTTGCGCCGCAAGTGGTTCACATCAGGCGGCTTTTCTACTGAGGTAAGGATTGGCCTGTACGCAAATAATTGCGCGCCGCTGCGCGATGCGATGCAAAGACCGGCGGTCGGTCCAGTGCCAACTTAAAAATGTAAGATATTGAGGAGATATCATGGGTTCAGGGCATTCACATTCGCACGCCATTTCACCTACACAGAACGCTCGTCCTCTGTGGATAGCACTAGGGCTGACATCGTCGTTTCTGGTCGCTGAGCTCATTGCCGGGATCATGACGAATAGCCTCGCCTTGATTTCCGATGCGGCGCATATGTTCACAGATGCCGCCGCACTCGCGATATCGCTGGCCGCAATTCACATCGGGCGACGTCAGGCCGACGCAAAGCGTAGCTTTGGGTACTATCGTTTCGAGATCCTGGCAGCAGCCCTCAACGCGATTCTGTTGTTCATGGTGGCCATTTACATTCTTGTTGAGGCCTGGAAGCGGCTGCAGGATCCGCCCGAGATAGCCTCTGGCGCCATGCTCATCGTGGCGGTGCTCGGCCTGGTGATCAACTTGATCAGTATGCGGCTCCTTTCTGCCGGTAAGGATGCTAGCCTGAACGTGAAAGGCGCTTATCTGGAAGTATGGAGCGACATGCTCGGATCGATTGGCGTGATCGTCGGTGCGCTTGTGATTCGCTGGACCGGCGCCACCTGGGTCGATTCGTTGATCGCTGTGGCCATCGGACTGTGGGTGTTGCCGCGCACTTGGATTCTGCTCAAAGCAAGTTTGAACGTCTTGCTCGAAGGTGTACCTGAAGGCATCGATTTAGCTGATGTGAAAACCAAGATTCTTGCAGTGCCAGGCGTTGCAAGCGTCCACGACCTGCACGTGTGGGCCATCACAAGCGGCAAGGTGAGCTTGAGCGTGCACATCGTTTGCGATCCGGGGCATGTGGATCTCGAAGCGTTACTGATCTCGGTCCGTCATGAAATCGCAGATGAATTTCACATCTACCATTCGACAGTGCAAGTCGAGCGCACGCCTTGCGAGCAGGCCACCGAGGTCCATGGCTTCGAGCCATCGGCAAGTCACTGATTTTATAGAGAAGAGCATATGATTGAACATATCAAGAATGGGCTGACCGAAGCGCGGCACGCTCTGGACTTGTTCGTGAACGACGCAACCAAGCTGCAAACCGTGGCTGACGCCGCACAGGTACTGGTGACATCGTTCGGCAAGGGAGGAAGGGCTTTTTCTTGCGGGAATGGCGGTTCAATGTGCGACGCCATGCATTTCGCGGAAGAACTGACAGGACGCTTCCGTCGTGATCGGCCCGGGATCGCCGCAACCGCAATTAGCGACCCAACTCATATCACCTGCGTTGCAAACGACTATGGATACGATCAGGTGTTCGCCCGTTACATCGAGTCCCATGGTCGTCCGGGCGATGTACTGCTCGCGATCAGTACGAGCGGGAAAAGCCCTTCGATTCTGGTCGCGGCCCAGATGGCGCAAAAGCTTGGTATGGTCGTGATCGCTTTGACAGGGACTGCTGGCTCGCCATTGGAGGACTTCTCAGACGTCTGCATCAGCTGCCCGGGCGGTAATTTTGCTGACCGTACTCAAGAGCTACACATCAAGATCATCCATATAATGATCGAGTTGGTCGAGCGCGAACTGTACCCGGCCAATTACTAGCGTAGGCATGGGCGAGTTCCAGGGCCAACGCGAGTGTACAGCGCGTCCCGCTGCCGAGGCGAACGGACGCCTTGAGCATGAGGGGGTCATTGTCCTGGTTAAGAACGTCGGCTAATGCTGCCAAAGCTAAGAATCGCTGTGTCTTTTCTGCCGACGCTACCAATTCGCTCGATGCTTGTCTTCAGTATCGTTGTGCCGCGTGTCGTCCGGTGCGTGCAGATAACCACTAGTGGTGCTGATCGAAGCGTGACCCAGATTGTCTCTGACATGCCGCAAGTCTACGGAGTTGTTCGCCATGTGTGACCCCGCGGTATGCCGCAACCAGTGCGCCGATGCCTGACTGACTCGATGAGCAACATGCACGAATTGTGGTCCCTTGAGCTCGATTCGCTCGGCCGTCATCGCGAAAACAGCCTTGATGATATCGTGGATCCCGCCGCGACTCATCGCCTTAGGCTTCCCGCCGATGGGCAGTAGCAGCGGCGTCGACTCTCCAGGTACAGGCAGCGCAGGGAAGCTTAGTTCACGCCTATATCGGCCGAGTTCGTTCATCAATTCATTGGTCGCCGGCACTAGGCGTACCTTACTTCCTTTGCCGAGGATCTCGAGCCACCACCGTTCGCTGCCATCGCGGTCGCGCCTGCAGAAGAAACTGCCCATATTGTTCTCGGCAATCTCCGAGATGCGTAGACCGCACACATAGAGCAATGTGAACAACCACCGCAGTCGCAGATATCGCTCACGCTCCCTCGGCGTTTCGCGCGGCATGGCGTCAATCGTGGCCTTTACTTCTAGCCAGAGTTCATCGTCAAAATAGCGTTCAATACGAGGCGCCCGTGCGCGACCTCTTTGGCGGGAAAGCGAGAGCGGATTGCCTGCCAGGTAGCCTGCACTGACAAGCCAGGCGAACATCGACGTCAATATGATACCCGCCTGCCTTTGACTTGACGCTGACAATGCCCCTGCGAACGGGCGCCAACGCGGATCATTGCGAGGATGTCTGCGACTCTGTTCACTCACCCATCGGTCTCGGGGCAAGGGGTTGCCCAAGAATGCCTGATAGGCCAACCAATCTTCGTGCGTCAGGGAAGACAGCGGCTTGGCACGCTGAAGCACACACCAGAGAAGCAGCCGCTCAGCCTCTTTTCGATAGGCGTCGAACGTGGCCTTTTTATGGACGGTGTTTGTCAACGTAGTTGTCGCGTCACCTCACGCGACCTGCCGTAGTTCCTCTGGTCGAATCCGTTCCGGATTCAGCCAGACCTGACTATCCAGATTCCAGTTCCTGACATCCCGCGACCAGCGCTGCGGATTACGGTTCTTCGCTTCTCGATATACCTGTTCGCGATACTCCAGAATCGCTTCAGCCTGGCCGCCATGACGTTGTGCCGGCGTCACGAATTTCAGGCCGCTGTGCTTATGCTCCTGGTTGTACCATCGCACAAATTTCTGCGTCCATGCCCGCGCGTCTTCCAGCGTCGCAAACGGCTGGCGCGGGTAGTTCGGTCGATATTTGCAGGTCCTGAATAACGACTCTGCGTAGGCGTTGTCGTTGCTCACACGCGGCCTGCTGAACGACGGTGCAACGCCGAGTTGCTCCAATGTGGCCAGCATGGTCGAGCCCTTCATGGCGCTGCCATTATCCGAGTGCAGTACCAGCGGTCGGCCGGCCAATCCCTCAGCCAGGCTGGCCCTGCGCATCAGCCGCGCCGCCGATTCTGCCGACTCCGCCTCGTGGACTTCGTGACCGACAATCTTGCGGCTGTAGATGTCGAGCACCATGTACCAGTAGTGGTACTTGCCTTTGATCGCAGCCGGCAGCCACGTAATGTCCCAACTCCACACCTGGTTCGGCGCTATGGCGCAATGGCTCGTGACCACGCGCTCACTCGGCTTTTTGGCCTTGCCACGATGGTGCTGCTGCGAGGCCGACTTCAAGACACGGTAGAAGCTCGACTCCGAAGCCACATAGATGCCTCGATCGGCCAGCGTCGGCACGATCTGACTCGGCGGCAGACTGGCAAATTCCTCGCTGTTGGCGACAGCCAGAATCTCGGTACGCTCGTCTTCGGTGAGCTTGTTGGCCGGCTCAGGCCTGACGCTAGTTGGGCGGCTGTCGACGGCTACAGCATCATCTCCGCCCCGCACCCAGCGCTGAAACGTGCGCAGGGTGATGCCGAGTTCACGACAAGCCGGTGACAGCCGGCTGCCTGCAGCTTCGGCTTCACGGATCAACGCAACACATGACAGGCGATCTGGGGCGCTGATCAGTCTTCCTCTTTGTCCCCCCAGATCGCCTGGGCTTTTTTTCGCAGGATCAGCAACGCTGCTGCTTCAGCCAGCGCCTTCTCCTTGCGTTGCAAGTCCTTCTCCAACTGCCGGATCCGCTTCTTGTCTTCCTTCGACTGGACCTGCTGCGCCCGGGTTTGCTGCACCACGCTCACGTTGGCGGCCATACATGCGGCTCGCCAGGTGGCGATCTGCTCCGCAAACAGCCCCTTCCGACGGCAATATTCCGACAGTTCGCTCTCGTTCAACGCAGCCGTTTCCAGCACGACAGCGAACTTGTCCTCTGAGGTCCATTCCTCAGCATTTTTCCCACTACCTGGCACCGGCATTCCTTGATTACGAAGTTGACGGCGCCAAGTATAAAGCGTCTGTTCGGTGATCCCACTCTCACGGGCCAGTTCCGACACCACGCGGTTCTGGGGCGGCATCATCTGCCGTAACAACGCCTCTTTTCGTTCTGCTGGATACTGCTTCACACGTTCTCTCTTGCCCGTCCCCGGTATGGCTTTACTCAATCACGTGACGCGACAACTATTCTGACACCGGGGGGATGCACCAGTCGAAGAAAGGCAAGAACTGGTTCTTCGGCATGAAGGCCCATATCGGCGTCGATGCCAAGTCGGGCCTGGCGCATACCTTGGTGACCACTGCCGGCAACGTGTCCGACGTGACGCAAACCCACAAGCTGCTGCACGGCGATGAAACGATGGTGTTCGGTGACGCCGGCTACCAGGGCGCCGACAAGCGGCCCGAAAACGCGGCCAAGGCAGTGACTTGGCACATCGCGATGAAGCGCAGCGTCCGCAAAGCCATGAAGAAAAACCCGTTGGGCCGGATGAAAGAGAAACTGGAGAAGGCCAAGGCCAGCGTGCGCGCGAAGGTTGAGCATCCGTTTCATGTGCTGAAGAACCTGTTCAGGCATCGCAAGACGCGTTACCGCGGTCTAGCGAAGAACACCGCGCAGTTGCACACCTTGTTCGCGTTCGCAAACCTGGTGCTGGCTGGCCGAACCTTTGGGAGCGCGCACGCCCGAACTCCGTGCTGAGCGGGGAAATGCGTGCCACAGCACGCAAAAACGAGCCGGACGCCCAAGCTGGAGCGCGAAAAACAACTGATCTCGACCACCGTTCGGCCTGGCGCCGGTTTTGTTACGTCGGAACGGCCGCGCAACCTATTTGTTCAGCGCTTCCCTAGAGTGCCCTTGCGCTGCGATGTCGATGATGGAGCTGCGTGTGAGCGTCGACATCCCCGCTTGACCCCGTCGAAAATTGATCCATGCTAAACCGTCAAGCGCGATGTCACCGGTTATAAATGGCGCATTTGGCTCGCTCGGCCCGGTTGTAGGGTTCGTTGATGACGGTGCCAGACTAATTGAGTCCGGTGTGATCGGGGCCGCTGGAGCTATGGGCGGTAACCCTGCAGGTGCATTCGGCACGTTGCCAGTCGCGTTGGGTTCGGCTGCAGCACCGCCATCGCCACCACCGCAGCCGGCCAGCGCCAGAACGCTCAAAAATCCAGCCAGAATGGCCTTGGGGCGATACATTTTACTCATGCCTATACCTAGTCAGTTTAAACAAAGGATCGCATCCTAACCAAATCAAGCGACCAGTACCATACATGAGCACACGCAGGCATTCACATTCGCGGACACTCAAGTGCGTGCCCCTTAACACATAGCATGTTACATTGGTCACATGTGCAATCGGCTTCGACGACTTCTTCTGTGCTTGCTCATCGCCTCGCTACCAATGCAAGGTATCGCGGCAGTAGCGAGGTTTGAGTGCGCTTTGGCGCATCAGTCTTCCACGGTCGGCAAGGAGCCAAATCTGAAGATGCTTGCACGTTTGACAGCCGTTTTCGATACCGCTGAAGTGGTCAAGCATCATACGCCGGGACGGACGCCCGACGCTAACCCTAAGCAAAGTGATTGCGAGAATACGGACGGTCCCGAGCCCTTCCGTTGTGGGACATGCACAACTTGTTGCATCGCCGCGTATGCTCCCCCACCTGGAACCGGTTTAACGACGGCTCACGAGGGAGCAAATGGCGTCCCGGAACCCTCTCTCTCTTCGTTTAGCGGGCACGTTCCTGCTCGCATCGAACGCCCCCCACGTCCCGCCTGACCTATCGATTTCCGATACCGGTTCTTTTCAGGCGTGGCACCGTTGCCTCACCGGTGAGAAGAAGAAAACTTGTGTTGGCGCGACTTGGTTGCCTGGACGGCATCCAGGCGCGCACACCTCCGGGCGTTTAACAAACTTAGAAAGATCAAAATGAAAATCATGACAAAACAGGTCGCGATGCTAATCATCGCGACTGCTGCAGCGCTTTTTGCGCTCATTCTCTTGCTCGCCTGGATGGGTGCCTATAATTTTGGAGCTGACGTCCAGCATTCCAGACCGGTATTTTCTGCGATTGAGTTTGCGCGCGAACGGTCGATCAGCGTTCGGGCCGCTGACATCAAAGTACCACCACTAAATGATGAGGCAGCGCTGGTGAAAGGCGCGGGCAATTACGAAGCTATGTGCGCGCAGTGCCATTTAGTGCCCGGCAAAGCCGAAACTGAGCTGAGCCGGGGGCTATACCCAGGTCCGCCGAACCTGTCGAAAGTCGCCGTGCAACCGGCCGAAGCATTCTGGATTATCAAACACGGCGTCAAGGCATCCGGCATGCCAGCCTGGGGTAAGAGCATGAGCGATGAAGATATCTGGCATCTTGTCGCATTTGTCCGCAAGCTCCCCGAACTTAATGCGACGCAATACAGTGCAATGGTCAAGAGCAGTTCTGGTCATTCGCATGCGGGTACAGCTGATGAGGAAATGCAAGGGATGTCGCATGCGGAACAGGACAATGGGCATGCACAAGAGCAGGGCAGCGAGACGTCGACGCCTCGAAGTGAGCCAGCCCATCCTCACAAAGATGGCGAGCAACACTAAAGCGCCCTAAGGTAAGCTTATGTCGTGAGCGCTTTGGAAATGGCAAGTATCGCTTTGCTTCCGTTGCCAAAACGGGTAATCGCCTCGCGGTGCTTTGCCAGTTCGCCATAGCCGATGTATCGCACATCGAGTTCGCTAACGCGCGAGAATGCCGGACGGGCGAACTGAGCCCGTACGTCATTCTCCCGAGCGTCCGGTGCCACCAGGAAGAAAGTGGAACCGTCGTGCTCTGGGATGCCGAGTGCCAGGTCAAGCATACGGACGATCCCTGAGTAAATACTGGTGCTGTGTTCGACTTCGAACGCCATGTCGATTTTTTCGGTGGCACCGTCGATCCAGAGCACGTCAATCAGACTTACGGTGTCACATGCGGCGCTTGCTCGAATGGCCGATGGAAGTTGAGCTAGGCAACCATCGGCGAGCTTGCCATCGCCGTAAGGACGACTTTTGTCATTAATGGCGATCCAGACCTTATAGCCCAGCGCAAAGCCGAGATCGCGCAACCACCCCTGGACTTGGGTGTGGGAGTGATCGTTTTCGGCAGCGCACTGACGCGCTTTTGCGGCGGCGGTGCTTTCAAGATGAGACTGTTGTAGATCGGATGCCCAATCCAAAGGCGTGCCGCTTTGGGTGATGAACGGATAGCGTTCCGTCCCGATATCAAACATGAGCCCAGCAACTGCCCCAAGATCGTTAGAGAGCAGTGATCGATGGACGCGGTTAAATTCCACCAGATGCTTGCGCATGGCCAAATATTCCTCCCAGCGTCCTAACTTGACCTTCGCACCGAAAAATTTATTGAAACCGTTGACGATTGCCGTATTGTTCGGTGGAACAAATGTAGGGTGAAGGAAGTACAGCAGGTTCGCACAGGCGGGACCTAAGCCTTTAATTTTTCGCGCATCCAAAGTTCGGATGGCATCGACCAGTTCTGCTTCGCTCCCGCAACACAGGCAAGTGTCAAGAAATCGACCGAAGGCGAGTTGGTTGCCTCTGTCCTCATAAATATCGGGAATACGCAGCTTTGGCTTCCACAGAAATGCATGGTCAGCTCCTTTGAACATCTGACGCTGCTCTGCAATCGAATGAACTACTGTTTCAAGCGACGAGCCACGGTACTGAACGCCGAATTCATCCTCACGGATTTCACGCACGACCTCTTGTAGACCACGCCGGATCGATCGAAAATTCTTCAGTCGTTCGTTCCAGAAAAACCAGCTCCGGTAGGTCCCGCCAGAGTCAGATTTCCATTGCTCGATCAAGGCTTGTTGTTGGTGTATGGATGGGGAGTTTGTAATCTCCAACTACGGCTCCGTCATGTCTTCTAGGAAAGGCAATTGTAGCTGAAGCAGCTGTGGCGATGCCAAAAACCGATATGCTATAGGAGGAGTAGATGACTGCTCAAGGGTCAAGGCAGGGCAGCTGATCGGGAGCTGACTGAAAGCTTTACCTTCATGTTCTGGCGTCTGGGGTATAACGTGTGCCCCCTGCGCGCCGCGTATGCTAAATTCATCACATGCGCCAACGGTTCCGAGCATTTCTCCTGTGCTTCCTCTTCATTACCCTGCCGGTACAAAGTATCGCCAGGGTGATGATGTATCAGTGCAGCATGGCGCATCAGTCTGCTGGGCCTAGTTTCGCACAACATCTGGACGATGGCACGATAGAAAACGCCGCTCCCAAAGCGCCGTATGCCGATACGATCGACACCGCGACAGGCTCGACGGGTTCCGCCGATGAAGACTGCGAAGCCATGAGCAACCAGAAACGAGCAAGCTGCGGAACATGCGCTAGTTGCTGCATTGGCAGCTACGCTCCGCTTCCATTTGCCCTACTCAATCTTGTGCAAGAACCTGCACAAGTGACGCGCCCAGAACCCATCTCGTCCTTCGCAGGACCGTTTCCGACCCGCCTCGATCGGCCGCCGCGAACCTTTTCCTGACGCTGTTGCAATGGGAAATGGCAAAGCTGTGCTAGCTGCATCGAACACGTTTTTCAGACAAAGCTGGGTTTGGCTTGATACTGCCATTCGCAGTTGCGTCGATATCGGTTCCTGCAATCCCAACTGAGGTTCGCCGCTCTGACCCTATTGCAACATTCCACAAAGCTCGAAGCGAACTGGACCCTACGGTAGTCCAGCATCCTGCTCGGGCATCGAACGCATAAATTATTACCTGATTGGAGAATCACATGAATGGGTCTGATATCGACGCTAATTGCACAAGCAGTTGGCGCCGCCGCTTCCTGCAAGGAGTCGGTGCAGCAGTCGGTCTTGCCGGAATGAGTCCCCGGCTGCTATTCGCACAGCCAGCCGAGCGAGGAGCGCTGCGCGGCACCGAATTCGATCTCGTCATCGGGCCTACGCCCGTCAACTTTACTGGTGCTCCGCGGATCGCGACGGCGGTCAACGGCCAAGTGCCGGCCCCGACCCTGTACTGGAGCGAAGGGGATACCGTCACCATCCGCGTGACGAATCGGCTGCCGACTGTCAGTTCGATCCACTGGCACGGCATCTTGCTGCCAGCGGAGATGGACGGCGTACCGGGGCTGAGCTTTTCGGGGATTGAACCGGGCCAGACCTTCACTTACCGGTTCGAGGTAAAGCAAACCGGGACCTATTGGTATCACAGCCATTCTGCGTTCCAGGAGCAAACCGGGCTGTACGGCCCAATCGTCATCATCCCGAAAGGCGGCGAGCGTATCCGGACCGATCGCGACCATGTGGTCCTGCTCTCGGACTGGACGGACGAAAAGCCGGAGCGCGTGATGGCTAACTTGAAGAAGATGAGCGACTTCTTCAACAACAAGCAACCTACCTTTGGCGAATTCGCCCGCGATGTGCAGAGCATGGGGTGGTCGGCGGCGGTCGAGAAACGCAAGATGTGGAACCAGATGCGCATGATGCCTAACGATTTCAGTGACGTAACCGCCAGCCGCAACATCAGCGGCGCGCTGCGATTTTTGATCAATGGCGCTACTGACGAGGGCAACTGGACGGGACTGTTTCGTCCGGGCGAAAAAGTTCGCCTAAGGTTCATCAACGGTTCGGCAACCACGATCTTCGACGTGCGTATTCCAGGATTGAAGATGACCGTGGTCTCGGCCGACGGCCAGGACGTCGAACCGGTGACGGTTGACGAGTTCCGCATTTCGGTTGCGGAAACCTACGATGTCATTGTAGAGCCGAGCGAGGACGGGGCATATACGATCTTCGCCCAGTCGATCGGACGCTCAGGTGCAGTGCGCGCCACCTTGGCGACACGCGCCGGCATGCAGGCTCCGGTACCGGCAATCGACGAGGCGCAGTGGCTCACAATGGTCGACATGATGGGAGCCATGGCAATGACGGGTGCGCACGCCGGGCATGGCACAGGCCAGGCTGCAATGGAGCACGGTTCGGCTTCGGCCACGGCTGGCCCGACTGCGGCTTCAGGGCACGAGGGGCACGTGCAACCTGCCATGCCACCATCCGATGCCCATGCCGGTCACGGGCAATCGATGGCGGCTGCACCTGCCCAGCCGGGTCAGCAGCCGAAGGTGACGCATGCGCGTACCGAGTACGGACCGGGCGTTGACATGCGGGTGGACATGCCAAGGACGAACCTGGATGATCCGGGCGTGAACCTGCGCGACAACGGCAGGCGGGTGCTGACCTATGCCGATTTGCGTACTGTTGGCGGACCGGTCGACCCGAGGGAACCGACTCGCGAGATCGAGCTGCACCTGACCGGGAATATGGAGCGTTTCATGTGGTCGTTCGACGGCCAGAAGTTCTCGGAGTCGCTCCCGATTCGCTTCAGGTACGGCGAGCGCCTGCGCGTCGTGCTCGTGAACGACACGATGATGAACCACCCGATCCACTTGCACGGAATGTGGAGCGAGCTTGAGTCGGCAACCGGTCAGTTCCAGGTCCGCAAACACACAATTAATGTCCAGCCCGCGCAGCGCGTGAGCTTCCGCGTGACTGCGGATGCGCTGGGGCACTGGGCGTTCCACTGCCACCTTTTGTACCACATGGAAGCGGGCATGTTCAGGGAGGTCGTCGTATCATGAAAAAACCGTTTAAGCACTCACTTCCCTATGTCCTGGTCATCGCCTCGCTCGTTTCGCAGAACGGCATAGCGCAGACCGTCATGAGCTCCGGCCAAACAGCGCAGCCTGTGCCAACGCCTGCGGGGAATGGTCAACCGCCAGTGGACCATGCAGCTATGGGACATGGCACGCCCGCTACCGCTGGTACCCAGGGTACCCAGTCGACCATGCCTGTCCAGCAAGACAAGGCCCAGCAAGGTGCGCCTGCACATGCTGGACACGCCATGCCGGAGAAACCAATGGGCGCCGCCGCCTCCGCCGCAACTGGCTCGAAGCAAGCAGCGCCTGAGGCACAGCACAGCCAACATCAAGACCCCGGGAACACGCAGGGGAGACCGGCGACATCGGCACAGACAACACCTGTGCAAGAGCAGAAGGCGGCAAGCCAGTCGTCTGGAATGGACCACGCTGCCATGGGCCATGCCCCAACTGCAGCAACGATGCCTGCCCCTAGCCATGCCGGGATGTCCCATCCTGCCCAGGAACAGGCAGTTCAAGACGACAGTGCCGGGGAGCAGGGTATGCAGATGGGACGTATGCAAGGCGGTCCGCCTCCGGCCGATGCGCGCGATCCGAGTGCGTACAACGAGGGTGCGAAGTTCGCACATCTTGGCAACCATGAAATGAACGACAACGCGCCGTTCTGGAGAGTTCTCTTTGACAAGGCCGAGGCAGCGAAAGGCGACGGCGAGCGCGGCCAGAGCGTAGAACTCGAGGCCTGGTACGGCAACGACTACAACAAGGCTTGGGTGAAGGTGGAAGGCGAACGAAGCGGCGGGTCACTCGAGGCAGCCCGCACCGAACTTCTGTGGGACCGGGCCTTCGCGACATTCTGGAGCACGCAACTAGGTATTCGGCACGACAGCGGCCAGGGCGAAAGCCGCAATTGGCTAGCCTTTGGCGTGCAGGGCCTGGCTCCATATTGGTTCGAGACCGAGGCGACAGCGTATTGGCGCCCCGGCAGTGGCTGGGCAGCACGACTGAGCGCCAAGTACGAGGTCTTATTTTCCTCGCGACTGATCCTCGAGCCCGAAGTGGAGGCGAACTTGTACAGCCGCAGTGATCCTGAGCGCGAAACGGGGAGCGGCCTGTCCGATATCGGCGCCGGCCTGCGGCTACGTTACGAGGTCACACGTCAGTTTGCACCGTACATCGGGGTGACGTGGAACCGGCAGTTCGGCAGGACCGCCGATTTCACGCGCATGCGTGGCGGGGACAGGAGCGTGATGCAGGCCGTTGCCGGCGTCCGATTCTGGTTCTAATCAAAACGTGTCGTCCGAAGCAATTGCAGCGATTTCAGACACGCCAGAAGGTGTGCACCAGTCCTGAAAGAGCCACCTGTTCAATTTACCTTTAAGGAGAGTGACCATGAACCAACAGCAACTTCAATCATGTATTCAGGCTTGCTACGAATGCGCACAGGCCTGTGACAGCTGCGCTGCCGCGTGCTTGCGGGAGCCGGATCCGAAGATGATGGCCCGGTGCATCGAGCTAGACATTGAATGCGCTGCCGTCTGCCGCCTTGCTGCGCAACTGATGGCCCGGTCGAGCGAACATGCCATGCAGGTATGCCAGCTGTGCGCAGTTATCTGCGAAGCGTGCGCCGACGAGTGCGCGCAGCATCATGCGCAGCATTGCCAGGATTGCGCTGCAGCATGCAGGCGTTGCGCCGAGGCGTGCCGCAACATGAGCCAGTCTGCCCCTGCCGCGTAAGCGTCGGCGCTAATGGTCCAGGCTGCCGACAACGCATGCTATTTTTGGTATGTCGTCGGCAGCTTGTGGTCAATTGACTTGGCACTGCGCTTGTGTGCTCGCATAACGTCCAGTGATCATTACAAGTGAACCACAAGGCGATAGCTCTTACAAACAAACGAACGGAAAATACTTCTACTTAAGGGGCCATTCATCGAACGAAAAGCGGCGCATCACAAGGAGTTCAGATGGACGTAACCGAAGTGAGGAGGAGCCGGCAAAACGGGGCGTTAAAGCCTTGTTATCGTCAAGCGCAGATCTGTAAAAGCCAAAACGTCCTTGTTGAGCAGCGTGCCTAAATCCCGGAGGCGTGGTCTGTTGAAGTCTGCGCAATTGACAATTACTCCTGGCAGTCCTAGACTCCATTCATCCATGAGACCTCCACGTACATCCCGACTTATTGCTGCAACAATACTGCTGGTCAGCATATTGTTCATGCAACTTGCTATCTCGGCATATGCGTGTCCAGGTTTAAACTTGGGACCTGGTGGTCAGATGAGCTCGTCCGTGCAGCCGATGTCAGCTGACACAGTCCCATGTCCGGACATGGATATGGAACAGCCCAACCTCTGCCATGCCTACTATCAGGCAGATAAGCAGTCACTCGACAAGCCGGCTACGCCGCCACTGGCACCGTATGTCGCTATCGGGTACGGTCTTCCAATAAGCCTGGATCGGCTTTCGTTCGAGCGTTTTCTCGGCGCACCACCTCCTGCTTTCCTCACGCATGCGACGGCACCGCCTATAGCCATTCGCAACTGCTGCTTCCGCATTTAATCCTTCGGTTTGATTGATTCCCCATCGCTGCGCTTTTGCGCGGGCGATGTTACTCAATGCATTCTGGAGGTTTGATGCTTTCCCCACATATCACGGCGCGGCGCGTGGCGCCTCGTCCGGCTGTTCGGTCCTCCCGAGCAGTCCTGTTTATTGTAATTCTTATATCTGTCGCCATCTCCACTGCTGCGTTTGCCAGCGAAAGGGCACTGACGCTGGCTGAAGCTCAGCAGCGGGCCGTCGAGCGATCGCGACTGTTGGCGGCGAAGGACTATGCTGCGCAGTCTTCGAGGGAGATGTCAGTCGCTGCCGGTCAGCTCCCTGATCCACTTCTGAAGGTCGGTGTCGATAGCCTGCCGATCGAAGGCCGAGATCGCTTTAGCTTGACGCGCGACTCCATGACGCAGCAGCGAATCGGTGTGATGCAAGAGTTGACGAGGGCCGATAAACGTCGTCTGCGTGCGGAACGATTTGAGCATGAAGCAGAAAAATCGATTGCAGAGAAGGCGGCAACGACGGCAGAAATCGAACGCTCGACCGCACTGGCCTGGTTGGACCGCTATTACACCGAAGCCATGTCTGCTGTAATCGCGGAACAGATAAGCCAGGCGCAACTTGAAATCCAGGCGGCGGAGTCAGCTTACCGGTCCGGTCGGGGCAACCAGGCAGACATCTTCAGTGCACGAAGCGTACTGGTGAGCTTGGAAGACAAGGCAAGCGATATCAACCGCCGCATCGGCAACGCCAAAATTGCACTAGCACGTTGGGTCGGTGATGCAGCTCAGCTGCCCTTGGGCGCCAAGCCAGCAGTAGATGCCATCCGCCTCGACGAAGCAACGCTCGACACCCAGCTTGGACACCATCCAGAACTCGCCGTACTGACCAAGCAGGAAGACATCGCAACAACTGAAGCGCACCTTGCGAAGGCGAACAAGAAGGGGGACTGGAGCGTCGAGGTGGCAGTGCAAAAACGCGGTCCGGGGTATTCGGACATGCTGTCGATTGGCCTTTCGGTTCCCCTGCAGTGGGATCAGAAAAATCGCCAGGATCGCGAGCTGTCGTCCAAGCTGGCCCAGGTCGAGCAAGCAAGGGCGGAACGCGAGGACGCGTTGCGCGCCCATGTTGCAGAAGTGCGGGGCATGTTGAACGACTGGCATACAGACAGGCAACGACAGACCCGCTATGAGCAAGAGTTGATCCCTCTCGCTCACTCCAGGATTACAGCGTCGCTGGCCGCTTACCGCGGCGGCAAGGCCACGCTGGCAGATGTCCTCGCCGCGCGACGCAGTGAAATCGATGTGCGCTTGCAGGCTCTGCAGCTTGGGCAGGAAACCGACCGCCTGTGGGCGCAACTGAATTTTCTTTTCCCGCAAAACGGCATATCTAGCCACTAACAAACAGGGCCAACAAGGATTTTTAAATGAATACGAACAAAGTAATAATTGCCCTGCTTGTGGCTGCTGCACTGGGCACCGGTGGGTACGGCCTCTACAAGCTTGGTATGAATCGCGGGATGGGGATGTCCGCCCCCGCGCAGGCGGCGTCCTCGGCCCAGGGAACAGGTGTGGATCAAGCCACTGGACGCAAGGTGCTCTATTGGCATGACCCGATGGTCCCTGGACAAAAATTCGACAAGCCGGGCAAGTCGCCGTTCATGGATATGCAGCTTGTGCCCATGTATGCGGACGAGGCTGGCGATCCGGGCAATATCAGCATCAGCCCACGAGTGGAACAGAACTTGGGTATCCGTACCGCCGACGTTACGAAGGGCCGGCTTACCTCCAGCGTGGAGGCTGTCGGCAACGTGGCATATAACGAGCGTGACGTTGCCGTCGTGCAGGCACGTAGTAACGGCTACGTCGAGCGGCTCTTCGTGCGCGCACCCCTCGATCCGGTTAAAAAGGGGCAGCCGCTGGCTGCATTGTATGTGCCTGACTGGGTCGCGGCCCAGGAAGAGTACCTGACGGCCCGGCAAATGGAAGGGCCAGGAACTGACGGACTGGTCGACGGCGCGAGGCAGCGTATGCGCCTGGCAGGGATGACCGATGCGCAAATCCGCAGTGTCGAGACCAGCGGCAAAGTGCAGCCACGGGTCACCATCAGCTCGCCCATCAGTGGCGTCGTTGGCGACCTCGCAGTCCGTGAAGGGATGACGATCGCCTCCGGCGCACCGATGTTCCGGATCAATGGGCTCGGTACTGTCTGGGTCAACGCCGAGGTGCCCGAAGCGGCGGCGGCCAAAGTACGTCCAGGCGCCCGGGTCGAGGCCCGTACGCCGGCCTTGCCCAGCGAAGTATTGCAAGGCAGGGTCAGCGCAATTCTGCCTGAAGTTGAGGCGACGACGCGCACATTGAAGGCGCGTGTTGAACTGTCCAATCCGGGGCAACGCCTGGTGCCGGGCATGTTCGCGACCGTGAGCTTCACGCCAGCGACCAGCGTGGAAACGTTGATTGTCCCGACGGAAGCAGTGATCCAGACCGGTACACGCAGTGTCGTCATGGTCGCGCAAGGTCAGGGCAAATTCAGCCCCATCGACGTCGAAACTGGCCGCGAGAGCAATGGCCAGACCGAAATTCTCAAGGGTCTCGACGTTGGACAAAAAGTTGTCGTCTCGGGTCAATTCCTGATTGATTCCGAAGCCAGCCTGAGAGGCACCACGACTCGGCTAAGCGGCCCCGCGCCGACGGACGGCGGCAAGCAAACTGCAGGGCTGACGACCCATCGTGCTCACGGCAAGGTGGAGAATATCGACAAGGATGAAATCACGTTCTCGCACGATCCGATCCCAAGCATGCAGTGGCCGGCAATGACAATGGGGTTCAAAACTCCGGCAGGAGGCGTCCCGAAAGGTCTGGCGGTCGGCGAAATCGTAAACTTTGAATTCCAGCAGACCCAGGACGGCTCCTTCCAGATCACCAGCATTTCCCCTGCCGGACCGTCGACGCAGGGCATGACTGATATGGGCGCCGCCGCTACAAAGCATGCTACCCAACCTCCTGCCGCCACGGAAGACGCAAAGAAATGATCGCCAAACTCATTCGCTGGTCGATCCTGAATCGCTTCCTGGTGCTCCTGGCAACAGTGGGGATCACGGCTTGGGGCATCTACGCGCTGCAGCGTACTCCGCTCGACGCCTTGCCTGATCTGTCCGATGTGCAGGTCATTATCCGCACATCCTATCCAGGCCAGGCGCCACAAATTGTCGAGAACCAGGTCACCTATCCGCTCACTACGACAATGTTGTCAGTGCCCGGCGCGAAAACGGTGCGTGGCTATTCCTTCTTCGGCGATTCCTTCGTCTACATCCTCTTCGAGGACGGCACCGACCCGTACTGGGCGCGCTCGCGCGTACTGGAATATTTGAACCAGGTGCAGTCGCGCTTACCCCCGCAAGCCAAAGCTTCGCTCGGCCCGGACGCTACCGGTGTTGGCTGGGTGTACGAGTATGCCCTGATCGACCGTAGCGGCAGAATGGACCTGTCGCAGCTGCGCGCGTTTCAAGACTGGTTCCTCAAGTACGAGCTCAAAACTGTACCCAATGTGTCGGAAGTCGCAAGCCTGGGCGGCATGGTGCGGCAATATCAGATCGTGCTCGATCCGGCGAAGATGCGAGCCTACAACATCGCACATAACATGGTCATCGACGCGGTGCAGAAGGCGAACCAGGAAGCCGGCGGTTCGGTGCTCGAGCTGGGTGAAGCCGAATATATGGTGCGGGCGAGCGGGTACCTGCAATCGCTCGACGACTTCCGCAAGATTCCTCTAACGACCTCGGAGGCCGGTATTCCCGTCCGCCTCGGTGACATCGCACGAATTCAGCTGGGCCCAGAAATGCGACGCGGCATCGCCGAGCTCAACGGCGAAGGCGAGGTCGCGGGTGGCGTCATCGTCATGCGCTCCGGAAAAAATGCGCTGGAGACCATCGACGCGGTCAAAGCCAAACTGGCCGGCCTCAAGTCGAGTCTACCCCCTGGAGTGGAGATTGTTCCAACCTACGACCGTTCGCACCTGATCAGACGAGCGGTGGACAATCTGCGCGACAAGCTCATCGAGGAATTCGTCGTCGTTGCCATCGTGTGTGCAATCTTCCTGTTCCACTTGCGCTCGGCGTTGGTTGCGATTGTCACACTGCCGATCGGTATCCTCGTCGCCTTCATCGTCATGCACTACCAGGGGGTGAACGCGAATATCATGTCGCTCGGCGGTATCGCGATCGCGGTAGGCGCGATGGTGGACGCCGCCGTGGTCATGATCGAAAACGCGCACAAGCATATCGAAGCGTGGGACCACGCCCATCCAGGTGCGAAACTGGAAGGGGAGGAGCGCTGGCGCGTCATCGGAGACGCAGCGGCCGAAGTTGGCCCCGCGCTGTTCTTCTCGCTGCTGTTCATCGTGCTGTCGTTTATTCCAGTGTTCACGCTGGAGGCGCAAGAAGGCCGCCTGTTCTCACCGCTTGCGTTCACGAAGACCTATTCGATGGCAGCGGCGGCAGGGCTGGCTGTGACCTTAATCCCGGTGCTGATGGGTTACCTGATCCGTGGACGTATTCCCGAGGAGCACAAGAATCCACTGAATCGCTTTCTCATCGTCGTGTACCGCCCCTTGCTCGATGGGGTGCTGCGCTTTCCCAAGGCGACGTTGGTCGCAGCCGCCGTGATTGCTCTTGTCACCGTTTGGCCGATGACGCGGCTCGGCGGAGAATTCATGCCGCCTCTTGATGAAGGCGACCTTCTGTACATGCCTTCGGCGCTGCCAGGGCTTTCGGCGGGCAAGGTGTCGCAACTGCTCCAGCAGACGGACCGCTTGATCAAAACCGTGCCTGAAGTGCAAAGCGTATTCGGGAAAGCGGGGCGGGCTGAGACGGCAACCGACCCTGCGCCGCTGGAGATGTTCGAGACCACGATCCAGTTCAAGCCCAAGGATAAATGGCGGCCGGGAATGACCACGGATAAGCTGGTGGAGGAACTGGACCGCGTGGTCAAGGTGCCTGGGCTTTCCAATATCTGGGTACCGCCGATCCGTAACCGCCTCGACATGCTGGCCACGGGCATCAAGAGCCCGGTCGGCGTCAAGGTGGCCGGTGCCAGCCTTCAGGAGATTGATCGCGTTGCCGGAGAAATCGAACGGATCGTCAAGAAAGTACCGGGCGTGTCGTCAGCACTGGCTGAACGTCTCAATGGTGGTCGTTATGTGGACGTCAACATCAACCGCGACCAGGCAGCTCGGTACGGTTTGAATATCGCCGACGTGCAGAGCGTGGTGTCGTCGGCGATTGGAGGCGACAACATCGGCGAGACGGTCGAAGGCCTGCAGCGCTTCCCGATCAACGTCCGCTATCCGCGGGAAATCCGGGACTCGATCGAAAACCTGCGGCAATTGCCCGTCCTGACGCCACGCGGGGCACAGATTCGCTTGGGTGATGTGGCAGAGATTCGCATCAATGACGGCCCACCCATGCTCAGGAGTGAAAACGCACGCCTGTCTGGTTGGGTGTACGTCGACATTCGAGGACGCGACATGAATTCGGCGGTACGCGACATGCAGCAGGCTGTTGCAAAGGAACTCAAGCTGCAACCGGGGTACTCGGTTTCCTGGTCGGGGCAGTTCGAATACCTGGAGCGCGCCAGTGCGAAGCTCAAAATTGTGGTGCCGGCAACGCTCTTGGTGATCTTCATTCTTCTCTACCTGACATTTAAGCGCTTTGACGAGGCCGTCCTCATCATGGCGACCTTGCCGTTCGCACTGGCCGGCGGTATCTGGCTGCTCTGGATACTTGGACACCACATTTCGGTCGCCAGCGCGATCGGCTTCATTGCACTTGCGGGCGTTGCGGCCGAATTCGGGGTGATCATGCTGCTCTATCTGAAGCATGCCTGGGAAGCCCGCCTAGCGGCAGGAAAGTCGTCGGAAGCTGATCTGTTGGATGCCATCCGGGAGGGAGCGGTTCAACGTGTGAGGCCAAAGGCCATGACTGTCGCAGTCATCATTGCCGGTTTGGTGCCGATCATGATCGCCCATGGCACAGGTTCGGAAATCATGCAGCGTATTGCGGCGCCAATGGTGGGTGGGATGCTGTCCGCCCCATTGCTGTCGATGTTTGTAGTCCCAGTGGTCTACATGTTGATTCGCCGTCGGGAGCTACAACCAGAGAACGTCCGGAAACCCGAGACCAATGAGGCTGTTTATGAGAATACATGAGTTACTACGACGGGGCAGCACGAGTCGTCCAGGCCTCCATTGATGCGCGAGGCCAGTGCTAAGACATCGACGCCAACTGTCTCGTTCTAAGTCGTATCTTTGCAATCATCAATGGAGTCGATTATGAAAATAATAATGTTGGACCTGGTCAGCGTGATCTCATTTGCTACGGCTTTACCGGCGTTCGCAGGGCCCGACTGGCAAATCATCGAGCATGGACGCAAGGTCACGGCAGAGCGTATGCGACAGGAACAGGCTCAGCGAGCCCACGATGAGCAGCAGAAAAACCTGCAACAGCCGGATAACCAAGCCAAAAAGAATCGAATGATGAAGGCCTGCATGGAGATGATGACCAAACCAAAACAGGAACTCGGTCAATAAGCGGCATGAGACGGCGATCGGTTACCGCGCCAGGATGTTGTCCGGCCATGGACGAAAAATCTACTGTACCTACCTTGAGGAGAAATCTCATGAAACGGTATACATAGCGCAGTGCGCCTCCTGCCACGGCGCGGCAGGCCGCGGTGACGGGCGCTTGGCCGCAAGCCTGGAACCCAAGCCGATTGCGTTCCCCGATCCTGAGCGCGCTCGTTCGCGCAGTCTGATGGCACTGTATCAAGTCGTGACTCAAGGCGTTGCAGGTACGTCTATGCCAAGCTTCTCCTCGTTATCGGAGGAGGACCGATGGGCGCTCGCATTCTATATCGGCACCATGTCGCACGACGGGGCTATGCGAGGCCGGGGCGAGAAACTGTGGCGCCAGGATGCTAGTGTAAAACGCCACTTTCCGGATCTGGCGACTGTCAGCACGATGACCGAAGCTGCCAGCGCGAAATTGATGCCGGGGAGAACCGCAAGGGATGTGGTTGCCTACCTGCGCAGCAATCCTGGCGTTATCGAGGCGAGCAAGCCAACAGGCCTCGTACTGGCTCGTTTGTGTTTGAGGGAAAGCTTGGCCGCAGTACATGCCGGCGACAGGGCAACAGCAATCAAGTTGGGGTTATCTGCTTACCTCGATGGTTTCGAGCCCTTGGAACCGATCGTAAGTGCGCGTGACCAGTCCTTGATGACTGCGGTTGAAAATGCAATTCTCGGTTTCCGATCAGCAGTTGCCAATGGCACGGAGGAACAGGCCGAAGCAGCAGCAGCACGGTTGGACAACCTGTTCGCGCGCGTCGATGCAGAACTGGGGCAATCCCGAGCAACGCCCATGAGCACGTTTTTGGGCGCGCTTACCATCCTGCTGCGCGAAGGCGTCGAGGCGCTGCTGATCGTAGTCGGTATTATCGCCTTCATGAAAAAGGCAGGCCGCAACGATGTGCTCAGGCACGTCCACGCAGGTTGGATCAGCGCCTTGGGGGCCGGCGCGGTGACTTGGGCGGTGGCCACCTATCTGGTGACAATCAGCGGTGCCAGCCGGGAAGTGGCTGAAGGCGTCGGTGCCGTATTCGCAGCAATTGTATTATTGAGCGTCGGTATGTGGATGCACCAAAAGAGCAGCGCTGACCGTTGGCAGGCATACATCAGTGAGAAGTTGACTGCAGCATTGACACGCCGTGCAGGCTTTAGCCTATTTGCTTTGGCTTTCATCGCTGTGTACCGTGAAGTCTTCGAAACGGTGCTGTTTTATTCCGCGTTAGCAGTAGACGGCAACAGTGGCGCTCTGATGGCAGGTTTTCTTATCTGCGCTGGCGCTGCTAGCGATTATCGCGTGGGCGCTACTGCGGACCAGTGCGCGCATGCCGATCGGTAAGTTCTTTTCGATCACATCCGTGTTTGTGGCAGTACTGGCAGTGATCTTGATCGGTAAAGGCACCGGTGCGCTACAAGAAGCTGGACTGGTAGGGGCGAATCCAATCGGGATTCCTCGTGTTGACCTGCTCGGCATCTATCCGACCGCGCAAACGGTCATGGCGCAAATGCTTGTATTGACAATCGCACTGACAGGCTTCGGGATCAACCTTCTAAACTCGCGTAAGGGCTCTTCAGCAACGGCTCGCTAACGCGTAAAAGAAGAGACCAATGGACAGGTTACGGCGGCGCTCTCAATGTCGCCGTGACCAACACGTCTAGGCACCCGACGCGCCATCTATAGACCAGTTCCCTGAGGTTCAGCGGCACGCCCGAAATTCTCCCGGCCGATCATGCGTCCAGCTTCCACTACAGATCGCAATGGTCTTGCTTGAATAGGTTCTTCAGGTATTCGAGCGAATGGAATCCCTGTCCTCGCGGGAAGTCGGCTCTACTGCTGAACTTCACGCACGTCCCGATGAGGTGCGTGTAGAGGCCCAGTGCTGCAGTCTCAGACGGCTGACTCTCGCAGAAACGACCCTTATGCCAACTTTTCCGGCGCTCTAGTCATTCGGGCAAACATCGGGGCCATCAAGATGCCCAGTTCGTACAAGAGGCACATCGGGATGGCCAGCGCCAGCTGGCTGACCACGTCCGGCGGCGTGACGATAGCGGCGATCACGAAGGCGCCAACGATCACGTAGGAGCGGATCTCGCGCAGCTTCTCGATGCTGACGATCCCCATGCGCACCAGGATCACCACTACCACCGGCACCTCGAAAGTGGCGCCGAAGGCCAGGCACATCGACATGACGAAGTCGAGATAGTTCTCGATATCGGGCGTCACCGCAATGGAGGATGGCGCGAACTCGCCGATGAACTGGAACACGCGGCCGAACACGAAGAAGTAGCAGAAGGCCACGCCGGCGATGAACAGCAGCGAGGACGAGATCACGAGGGGCAGCACCAGGCGCTTCTCGTGCGCGTACAGCCCGGGGGCAACGAAGGCCCACAGCTGGTAGAACACCCAGGGCAGCGACAGGATGAAGGCCAGCAGCAGCGTGACTTTCATCGGCACCAGGAAGGGCGAGATGACGCCGGTGGCGATCATGGAGGAGCCGACCGGCAGCGCGGCCACCATCGGCGCGGCCAGCAGGTCATAGACGTGCGAGGGCCCCGGCCAGATGAACAGGGCCGCGCAGGCAATGGCGATCCCGATCGACGCCTTGACCAGGCGGTCACGCAGTTCGACGAGGTGGGAGATGAAGGTTTCTTCGCCTGCGGCTTCTTCGGTCATCTAGAAAAAGGAAGTCTTGGATTTGCTTGAACCCGGCCGGAACTTGCGCACGCGCGCGGCGCCGGAGAGCACATGGGTCTTGCCGCCGTTACGGTGCTTGTACCAGGCCGGGACGCTTGATGTGCGCACCAGCTTCTTGCGCCGGAAGCCGCGCGCCTTGCGGTCGATAGCGGTGTTGCTGAGGTACGAGGACGACGAGTATGAAGACGAGGAAGCGGATTCCCTTCCGTCCCACAGCGCTTCGACTTCGTCGACGTGGCTGGACATGGACCGCTCGACCTCTTCCTTGAACGAAGCTGCGCTCTCGTGCACTTCCTTGCGCAGGTTGCGCAGTTCGTCGAGCTCAACTTCGCGGCTGACCTCGGACTTGACGTCGTGCAGGTAGCGCTGGGCGCGCCCGTACAGGGTGCCCACCATGCGCGCCACCTTCGGCAGCTTTTCAGGGCCGATCACCATTAGCGCGACAACGCCGATGATCGCCACCTTCGACAGTCCGAGATCGATCATGGCACTGCGATTACGGACGGTGCTTGTCGTGGGCTCCCACGGGGGCGGTCGACCTGTCGGTAACCTGTGGCAGGTGCTGCAGAGCGTTAGCGCCGGCATTCACATTTGCCTTGTCTTCCTCGCCCTTCATACCATCCTTGAAACCCTTGATCGCCTTTCCGACGTCTGTCCCCACATTACCCAACTTTTTTGTGCCAAAAACCAGCATAACAACGGCTAGAACGATCAGCCAGTGCGAAATACTCATTGAACCCATCATATTTTCTTCATCTTTCCGAATAGTCATACAGCGTGGCAGTAATAAACGCGTCACCTGCCACAGACCTGCCTTCCGATCGCTCGTCAGCGCCCATTTCCGGTATTGGGCGGTATGCCACAGTCAGGAAAATTGCGCCGATCAAACTGGCGCTCGATGGAAGTTTCAAAAATTGTGCAATAGTCGTGAGCCTCTGGTAGTGCGACAAATAACGGTATGCAATAGCTGGGAATATTGCACTGCATCGTCTCGCTAACGGGTCCGAATGAACCGGAACGATCTATTACACCACGACAGCGTGTTCTCAACTTCCTGGCAACGCGACACTCGCTGACGTTACGACTGGTGGATAGCAAACTCCCGTTTTTTCATGACAGCCTTGATAGGATGTTACAACCGTCACAGTCTTGGTCGTGGCCATACGGTCCAGCGTGATAATCGCTTGAATTGGATATCGGTAGACCTCCATTTTTCCGAAAGTTGCGTCCATCTTGATCTCCCCTTTAGGAAGCATGACCTTCCTGATCAACACTCCCTTAGTGTCACTCAGCGCAAAGCGGATTTTGTCTTTGTAAATGTAATACCCCTTTGCCGGAACCAGATCGACCACAAGCGTCTCGGGCGCTTTGGCGGTGAGCTTAGACTTGAACGCTTGTTCTGGCTCAAGCAATTCGTTTTCGTCCGAATTCGAGAAGATGTTACCGATTCCCTTTTGGATTGAGGCTGGTGTCGATTGTTGCGCCAGACTGTTCTGCATTACTCCTGCAGATAGAGATAGCAAGAATAGATACTTCAAAGACCGTTTTATAGACATAGTTTTTCAATCGATAGAGACGTTAAAAATAGTATTTTCACTTTCTTTTCCTTCGGCGAGTGGCAATACGGGTGGCAGTTCTGTGTCGTGGCGGAATCATACTCGGTTTTTTTGATAGAGAACGCTTGTTCTGGCGGCGACGGATAAAGCCGTAGGCAACGAGGCAGGTAGAAAAGAAAACGGAAATTGCGGAAAAGGCCACAAGCATATCCATAACCGCATCCGGAACACCAAATGCATTAGCTGCCGGCATTTGATCGGTTCCCATATTTCAGCGACAGAAACAAAACTGACACTTTCACAATTACGACCCTTTCGATCAGCGAGATGTTACGGACAAGCAGGATGACGCAAACGCTGAACACGTTGTTATTAAAAATCGCGTGAGGACCCGCTTCGTGACTTCTCCCTTTCCTGCCTCGTCATCGGTCACTTCAGGCGCGGCGCTGGCTTGTTGACCTGCGCAACGCCATTCGCGTCCACCGTGCTTTTGATCCGCAATATTACGTTAAAGTGACTGTCCTCATTTCGATAGCGCGTTTCGACAAGTACACGCCTGGTGAGCCCAGCAACGAGGACGAAGCCTTGTTCAGTTGTAGTGCTTGTATACCGTTGTGCGACCTGTGGCGTGCACGAGGAATACATCGTACGGATCTTTGCGAGGTCCCTCCATGCCGGGTGATCCGAGCGGCATTGCGGGAACCGCCACCCCTCTTGCCTTCGGCCTTTCACTCAGCAGGCGCTTGATCTCCTTTGCCGGGACGTGCCCTTCGATTGCATAGCCCTGAACCATCCCGGTATGGCAGGAGCCAAGTGCAGTCGGTATGCCGCCGCGCTCGCGATAGTCGGAAGGGTTATCGACATTGGTCACACGGGTGCTTAAGCCGTTCGTCTTCAAATGCTCGACCCATGCACTACAGCATCCGCACGAGGCACTTTTGAAGACGTTGATGACAGGTGTGGCAGCCATCGCAACGGCCGGAAAGCACAGGGCCGCTGCCACTGCAGCATGGGAAAGTACTCGCATCATGGGATATTTCCTTCGTAAGACATCTGTGATGGTTTTGACGGGATGTTTTAGGCCTGCAGGGCGACTTCAATGCCCCTACGTTCTACTCCGGCATCGCCTGGACGTCCGCTTTTCGATTGCATACTGTCGCGGTCGACTGGCCTATCATCAGTATCCCCCCGTGCCGGTCCGGAGCGTATACCGTCATGAGCCCTTATTGCACCGGATGGAGCCTGGAGCATGTCTGGTGCACGATGATTCCCACCGTGCACCAGACATGGCCGGCGTTAGAACCAGAAGCGCACTCCCGCCACCCAGCGCGTATCGCTGGTACGTTCACCGGCGGTTCTTGCAAGTGACGCGGTGGACCCGAATTTGCGGTTCCATTCCACGCCAACGTACGGGGCGAACTGGCGCGAGAATTCATAGCGTAGGCGCACCCCCGCCGAGGCATCGGTCAGACCACTTCCAATACCTTTTGCCGGGTCTGCCTTGCCGTAGAAAGCCCACTCCGTGCTCGGCTGAAGAACCAATTTTTGGGTTAGCAGCACTTCGTACTCTGCTTCCAGGCGCAGTGCAGTTCGGCCGCCATTGCCCACGTACGCGGTCGCATCCACTTCGAACCAGTAGGGGGCCAGCCCCTGCACGCCCACAGCGAGCCAGGTACGGTCAGGGCCTTCGCCACTGTCGTGCCGCAGCCCTACCTGGGCGTCCCAGTAGCTGGCAAAGGCATGGCCCCACAGAAGCTCGGTGCGGGCTTCCTCCAGCTTGCCGCCGGTGACATCGCCCTCGGCCTTGAGCACCACGCGGTCGTAATCCCGACCAAACCACGCCTGCATGCCGTAATTCGCGCTGTTGCCATCCTTGCCGCGACTCCGTTCAAGGTTGTCGATAAGCACGCTACCAAAGCTGTGTTCATCGTTCAGTCGCAGTAGCCGCTGCGGACCCGGCGCATACTTGCCGATCCCCAGTTGATAGCCGCCCGAATAGGCGTGCGGGTCGCGGGCGTCCGCAGGGGCAGGACCTCCCTGCATGCGCATAGCCCCATGATCCATCGGCGCGGTCGTGGACGTGTGTACCTCATGCGATGCGGTCTCCGGTTGCTCGCTCTTGGGGCTGGCCGGTGCAGGATGAGTCTGAGGATGCGATGCTGCACCTGTTGCCATTCCAATATGGCTGCCGTGGTCCGACTGCGCATTGGCTGCCGGCACGGCCATGCCGGCTATGGTGGCAGCTAGGCAGGCGATGGCGATATGTTTACGACCCTTCACTTCGTTTCCTTTCAAATTGACGATGTTCACGCAACCACCACCTCGCGGAACATGCCCGCATCCATATGGAACATCAGATGGCAATGCCAGGCCCAGCGCCCCAGCGCATCGGCAGTGACGAGGAAGCTGATGCGCTGCGCAGGCTGGACCGGGATGGTATGCAAACGGGCCTGGAACTGGCCATCCACGGTTTCCAGTTCGCTCCACATACCGTGCAAATGCATTGGATGCGTCATCATCGTATCGTTCTGCAATATCACCCGGACGCGTTCGCCGTACCTGAAATGCACCGGGCTGCTCTTGCCAAATTCAATGCCGTCCAGCGACCAGACGTACCGTTCCATATTGCCGGTGAGGTGCAACTCGATTTCACGCTCGGCACCGCGTTGGTCCAGAGCCCCGCCAATCGTCGACAGGTCGGACAGGGTCAATACGCGCCTGCCGTTATTGCGCAGCCCGATGCCGGGATCGTTCAGGTTGGTCCGTGGCGTGTCCACACGCATATCGGTACTGGCGCCATACTCGCTGCGGGCGTGGCGTACTTTGCGGCTCGGCTTGCCCAAGCCAGCGGCAGCGGCAGCAGCAGCAGCCACGCCATGCTCTCGATGATCCATTGCCATGGCACTATGGTTCATGCCTGCCATATTGTGCTGCATGGGCATGGTCCCGTGATTCATGCCAGCCATCGTTCCGTGCATGGCGCCATTACCGTGCTCCATACCGCCCATGTCCCCCATCATGTCACCCATCGTGAGCCATTCCACGCGATCGAGCGCAGGCACTGCAGCGGTCAGGCCAGCGCGTGTTGCCAGCGTGGCGCGGGCATAGCCGGTGCGTTCCATGGACTGGGCGAATACGGTGTAGGCGTCGTCTTTGGGTTGCACGATTACATCGTAGGTCTGGCCTGGGCCAAAGCGGAATTCATCCACAGTGACCGGCTCCACGTTGACTCCGTCAGCCTGAACAACGGTCATTTTCAAGCCGGGAATGCGAACGTCGTAGAACGTGTTGCCCGCGCCGTTGATAAAACGAAGGCGCACGCGTTCCCCATTTCGGAACAGGCCTGTCCAGTTACCGGCCGGCGTGGTGCCATTGAGCAGGTAAGTCAGTACTGCGCCAGACAAATCCGCCAGGTCGGTCGGATTCATGCGCATTTCGTTCCACATCTTCCGCTTAGCCAGGGCGGCTTTCATGCCGTCGCGGGAGACATCGCGGAAAAAGTCCGGAGCCGTAGGACGGTTGATGTTGTAATTGTCCCCCTGCGCCTTGAGCTTCGAATACACCCGCATCGGATCATCGTCGGTCCAGTCCGAAAGCAGCATCACATAGTCGCGATCGGCGCGTACGGCTTCCGCTTCGCGAGGCTCGATGATCAGTGCGCCGTAAACACCAGTCAGTTCCTGGAAGCCGGAATGCGAGTGGTACCAGTAAGTGCCGTTTTGCTCAACCGTGAAGCGATATGTGAAGGTTTCGCCTGGTGCGATTCCTTTGAAGCTGATGCCCGGCACACCATCCATTTGGAACGGAAGGATGATGCCGTGCCAGTGAATGGATGTTGATTCGCGCAGTTTGTTGGTGACACGGATCGTTACCGTGTCGCCTTCGCGCATGCGCAAGGTAGGACCAGGGATGGAGCCATTGATTGTGGTTGCCATGCCCGGGTTTCCGGTGAAATTGACTGGCGTTTCAGCAATCACCAAATCGAACTCGGTACCTCGCAACTCCGGTGCGGATCCCGTTCTGGCTGCGGAAGGCATATCGAAGCCGGCCTGTGCGAGCGACGAAAATCCAGACATACCCGTCAGCACGCCGCCGGCGACCAAACCTTGCACAAAGCGTCGGCGGGACAAGGCGAGCGGCGCTGGCAAGCCATTGGAGAGCTTTTTGTTCATTATTTCCTCTGTTGTACTTCGTTGAACAATCCAAGTGCAGGACACGAATCTTTTGACACAGGGGAATTTTGGCAGGGGAAGGCCAACACCAAGATGACACCAAGATTACATTTCCGTAATCTTGGCAATGGGTGCTTTTTGCAGGCACACTAGCGTGATCAGAGAAGGGGCAATGGATGAAATTGTTGATTATTGAGGATGAGATCAAGACAGGTGAGTATCTGCGGCAGGGCTTGCATGAAGCGGGCTATGCCACCGATCTGGTACGCAACGGTCCGGACGGACTGCACCTGGCGCTCACTTCCGAATACGACTTGCTAGTGCTGGACATCATGCTGCCAGGAATGGATGGTTTGCAGATCCTGCAAACTCTGCGACAAATGGGAAAGCAACTGCCTGTACTGTTCCTGACTGCGCGCGACCGGGTAGAAGATCGGGTCAAGGGGCTCGAATTGGGAGCGGATGACTATCTGGTCAAACCGTTTGCGTTTTCCGAGCTGCTGGCCCGCGTGCGCACCTTGCTTCGGCGCGGCCGCAGCAGCACCGAGGCCACCTCATTGTCTGTGGCCGATCTGGAACTGGATCTGTTGCGGCGACGCGTCACGCGCTCGGGCAGGCGTATCGATTTGACGGCCAAGGAATTTGCATTGCTCGAACTGCTGCTGCGCCGGCAAGGCGAGGTGCTGCCGCGCTCTTTGATTGCTTCTCAAGTGTGGGACATGAATTTCGATAGCGATACTAATGTGGTGGAAGTCGCCGTGCGCCGATTGCGCAGTAAAATTGATGATCCGTTCGAGCCAAAACTGCTCAAGACGGTGCGTGGGATGGGGTATGTGCTGGAGTCGGACGTGAATACATGATGCGGCGCTTTTCTCTCACTACCCGGCTAACGACCTTGTTTGCCATTGTCGCCAGTGTGGCGCTGGCCGTTTTGGGTGGGGTGACTCTGATCGCACTGGAATGGCACTTCGCAGCGCAAGACCGCGACGCCTTGCTCGGCAAATTGCAAGTGGCCAGGAACCTGGTGTCGCGGATCGATTCGCCTGTCTCGCTTGCCGCGCTCCCGGGCCAGTTCCAGGATGCCTTCGGGGGGCAAAATGATCTTGCGGTCGCTGCGTTCGGCCCGGATGGCGCAACGTTGTATGCCAATAGTGGAGCACGGTTTCTCGACGCTTTGTTCAAGCAGACAGTCCCCAGCCGTTCTGAGCCAATCACATGGCAGGATGGGAGGCGACAACTCTACGGTATAGCGGTGGCCATTCCGACCCAGATGCCGGCGTCGCGGCCGGTAAGAGTCGCGATTGCCATTGAAATCAATCATCATACTGATTTCATGGTGAAATTTCGCCGTGCCCTGGGAAGCTATGTGGTGCTGGCAGCCCTTGGATGCGGGCTGCTTGGTTGGCTGGTGGTCCGGCACGGATTAATGCCACTGTACGCGATGAAAGAACGGGCATCCAGCGTGACTGCAGGGAAGCTGGATTTGCGTATGCCGATCGAGTCGGTGCCCGTTGAAATGGCGGAACTAGCAGCTACACTCAACCAGATGTTGCATCGACTGGAAGATGCATTTCGCAGGTTGTCTGAGTTTTCAGCAAATATCGCGCATGAACTGCGCACACCCATCAGCAATTTGATGACACAAACCCAAGTCGCGCTCAGCCAAACCCGAAGTGGTACAGAATATCGCGAGGTACTGGCATCGAATGCGGAGGAATTTGACCGGCTGGCGAGAATGGTGTCTGACATGCTGTTCCTGGCCCGCGCAGAGCAGGGCATGCTGCTGCCATCGCGTGAAGAAATCGCACTGGAACAGGAGGTCGAGGCACTGTTTGATTTCTATGAAGCGCTGGCTGAGGAGAAGGGGGTTGCCCTGGAGTTGTCTGGTCGTGGCAAGATCATGGGTGACCGCTTGATGATACGGCGCGCTATCAGCAACCTGCTGTCGAATGCGCTACGCTTTACGCCAGCTGGTCAGGCGATCCACATAGCCATCCGACCCGAGCGTGCTCGAGTAATCGTGGCCGTACACAATCCGGGGCCGAGGATCGATCCAGAGGTATTGCCACATATCTTTGAACGCTTCTATCGGGCGGAATCGAATCGCAGCCATACGCAGCAAAATGTCGAAGGGGCCGGACTCGGGCTGGCGATTACCCAAGCAATTGTCACGAGCCATGGTGGTGAAATTAGCGCGCAATCGAGTCACGATGGAACCGTTTTTTCGATTGCTGTACCGTGTAATTGAGCCACCGGCACCTGCCTGAGTATTTTCGGTTTTGGCGCTACCGCCGTGTTGAGCGAACCGCCCAAATTATTGGGTTTACGCGCTTGCTCCTTGGACGAGATCGATATGGTTGACCGTTGTCCGGATCTCCCTAGTAAATGCGCCCGATGTCCTGTTCCCGAACTCCGTGCAAGGGGATATCGCTGTAGTCACTGCGCCTGGCCTCGCAGACACTCGCGGCCTTGGTTGGGCAAGTGAATCAGTGACTATTCGGGGGCTGACCCGCCCGGCTTTCGTGGAGCTCGGCCAATTTGAGTCAGTCCGATATCGACGTTAAGCTGAGGGCTCGCTACCTTAAGCGGTGGCCAGCAGCGCGCCAACCGCTTATTAATCGGTTGGCCGACCGCGCGTATGTCGACTACGGGGGCAGTCTCAAGATCCAAGTGCAACACCGGGTCAATGGATCAAATCGGCTTGCAATTGTAGTCGAGCCATATGCTCGGCATAGACGGCAAGCGGCGTTTTCCAGCCGAGCGTTTCTCGCGGTCGGGTATTAAGCGAGAGCACTTTGGCGTCGAGATCGTCGTGGAGTAGATCGACAGGTCCGAGCCCTTGGCATGTACTGCCTCAGCAAGCCATTGGTGTTTTCATTGGAACCGCGCTGCCACGGGCTGTGCGGGTCGGCAAAGTAAATCTACACGCCGGTACGCTTGGTCACGATTTTGTGGCCGTGCATTTTGCGGCCTTGGTCGTAGGTCATCGATTGCGCATTCCCGCCGGCTGACGGTTGAGCACGGCCGAGAAACTCTCGACCACCGTACAGGTCCCGGCATTGTCCCATCTTGGCTAGCACCACGAAGCGGGTGGTTCGCTCGACCAGGGTGCCGACCAAGGAACGATTGCCTCCGCCCTTGATTAGGTCACCCTCCTAATCGCCAGGGATGAGGCGGTCCTCGACCGCGGGCGGACGGATGTGGATGCTCTGCATGCCCTTGATCTGGCCTCGGCGGTCGACGCCCCGACTGCCTCGGGGCACTGCCAAGGCGGTTAACAATGGCTCGGACACTGCACTGGTCATCCCGCATGGTCATCACGACGGCACGCTCTTGCGCCAGATGGGTATAAATTTTTGGCATCGCAACACTCTACAGGAAAGAATGTTGCACTTGGTCTTAGAGACTGCCCTTCCGACATCTTGCACGTCCGCCATCGCCCACCTTGCCGCTATGCTTGCGGTATTCAGTTTATCTGAATCTGGTTTTTCAGCGATGAAGTAAATGAGAGTCATTTGCATCTGCCCGCTCGTTTTGTTACCCTGCAGTTTTAATTAACTACAGGATGATCGTGAGCCCGAACAAAATCGCAGCCCTTACCTTAGCCTCGCTGGTGACCTTGCCCGCCATTGGTCAAGACAAAGTACTGAACTTGTATTCCGCACGCCATTACCAGACCGATGAAGCGCTGTACACGGATTTCACGAAGCAGACCGGAATCAAGATCAACCGCATCGAAGCGGGTGACAACGAGCTGCTCGAGCGTCTGCGCAACGAGGGTGCCCACAGCCCGGCCGACGTCTTCTTGACCGTCGATGCGGCAAGGCTGGGCAAGGCCGAGGAAATGGGCCTGTTCGCACCGGTCAAGTCGGCGGTATTGACGCAGCGTATCCCGGCGCATCTGCGCACGGACAACTGGTTCGCGTTTTCGCAGCGCGCGCGCGTCATTGTCGCCAACAAGGCGCGCGTGAACGCGGCCGATGTCCAGACCTACGAGAGCCTTGCCAATCCGCAGCTCAAGGGCCAGGTGTGCGTGCGTTCGGGTGCCCATCCGTATAACCTGTCGCTCGGCGCCGCCATGCTCAATCACCACGGCGCGCAAAAGACGCAGGCTTGGGCCAAGGGCCTGGTGGAGAACTTTGCGCGCGCGCCGAAGGGTGGCGACACCGACCAGATCAAGGCCGTCGCTGCCAGCGAGTGCGGGGTTACTCTGGCAAATTCCTACTATGTCGCGCGCATGCTGCGCTCGGACAAGCCGGAAGACAAGAAGGTCATGGAAAACGTCACGGTCATCTGGCCGAACCAGAAGACCACGGGCGCCCATATAAACATTTCCGGCGGCGGCATGCTCAAGACCGCGCCCAACAAGGAGTCCGCGGTCAAGTTCTTGGAATACCTGGCATCGAACCAGGCACAGGTGTATTTTGCTGACGGGAATAACGAGTGGCCTGTCGTTGCCAGCGTCAAGACCAACAATCCCGGTCTGGCCGCGATGGGCAACTTCAAGGCCGATACCGTGAAAGTTGGCGCCTTGGCTGCGAAGCAAGCCGAAGTCCAGAAGATCTACGACCGCGCCGGCTGGCGCTGATCCGCCTTCTTCACAGACTGGCAGTACGTCGACAATGCCGTCCGGTTCGCACTGGACGGCATTGCTCGTTTCAAGCGCTGCGCCGCTCAGCGCCCATGGCGGCTGCGCGCGATCTCGCGGGTCAGAACCATCAGCGGCAGCACGCCGACGGCGACGATCGCCAGCGCCGCCGTCGAGGCTTCGGTCAGGCGTTCATCCGAGGCCAGCACATGGGCCTGGGTAGCCAAGGTATCGAAATTGAAGGGTCGCATGACCAGGGTTGCCGGCAATTCCTTCATGACCTCCACGAACACCAGCAGGCCGGCCGTCAGCAGGCTGCCGCGCAGCATGGGGATGTGGATGCGCCTTAGCGTGGCCGGCGCGCCGTGGCCGAGCGAACGCGCAGCGTCATCCATCGACGTGGTGATCTTGCCCAGGCCCGCCTCCACCGTCTGCAGCGAGACGGCCAGGAAGCGCACCAGGTAGGCGTACACCAGCGCTGCGATGCCGCCGGTCAGCAGCAAGCCCGGATTAGTACCGGTCAGCTGCATCCAGGACGAGGCCAGCCAGGTATCGAGCTTGGTCACCGGCAGCAGCACGCCCACCGAGATGACCGTGCCTGACAGCGCGTAGCCAAGCCCGGCCAGGCGGTTGACGTTGCGGTGCAGGCTGCCGCGCGCGGTGCGCGCGGCATAGGCCAGCAGCACCGCAATCGCCACGGCCAGGACCGCCGCCAGCGCGGCCAGCATGAAGCTGTTCCGGGCAAGCACAAGGAAGCGTTCGCCGAACTGGGCGTCGCCGCTGGTGATCGCCATGTGCAGCAAGACCGCGGCGGGCAGCAGGAAGCCGGCGCCGAGCGGGACGCTGCAGAACACGACGGCCGCAGCCGCGCGCAGGCCCTTCAGGCGGTCGCCCGGATGGCCGGCCTGGCGACCGCCGGCGACGTCGAAGCGGGCGCGGGCGCGGCTGAGTTGCTCGATCAGGAGCAGCAACGCCACGAAGCCCAACAAGGCCGCAGCCAGCTGCGCCGCCGCCTCGCGGTCGCCCAGGGAAAACCAGGCGCGGTAGATGCCTGTCGTGAACGTTTGAACGCCGAAATACGAGACCGCGCCATAGTCGGCCAGGGTTTCCATCAAGGCCAGCGCGGCGCCGGCGGCAATGGCGGGACGCGCCAGCGGCACGGCGATCGTGAAGAAGCGCCGCCATGGTCCCAGTCCCAGAGAACGTCCGACGTCGAGCATGCCGCCGGCCCGTTCCAGGAAGGTCGAGCGGGCCAGCAGGTACACATACGGATACAGCACGAAGGTGAAGATCACGGCCGCGCCGCCAAGGGTGCGTATGTCGGGAAACCAGTAGCTGCCTGGCGTGAGCGCAAACGTGGCGCGCAGCCAGGTCTGGACCGGCCCGACGAACTGCAGCAAGTCGGTATAGGTATAGGCCATCACGTAGGTCGGCACCGCCAGCGGCAGCACCAGCGCCCACTCGAACAGGCGCCGCCCTGGAAAGTCGTGCATCGTGACCAGCCAGGCGGCGCCCGTGCCGATCACGACCGTACCAGTGCCGACGACCGCGCACAGGTAAAGGGTGCTGAGAATATACGACGCGAGCACGGTGTCGACCAGGTGGGCCCAGGTCTCGCCGCCCGCGCCGGGCAGCAGCGACGCCGCCACGGTCAGCAAGGGCACCGCTACCAGGGCCGCGACCACCAGTGCCGCCGCTTGCAGGGGGTTGAATGCCGATTTCGCCACAATAACCTAAAGAAATAAAGCAATTATAATGGGTCCTTTATTTCGTAGGACCACCATGGCGCTTCTTGAACTCCAGCAGCTTTCTCATGCTTACGGCGGCCACCCTGTCGTGGGCGACTTGTCGCTCGAGCTGGCGCCCGGCACGATCGGCTGCCTGCTCGGACCGTCCGGCTGCGGCAAGACCACCGTGCTTCGCTGCATCGCCGGTTTCGAGCGCCCCGATGCCGGTACCATCCGGGTTGGCGGAGAGGTGGTCAGCGCGATGTCCACCCACGTGCCCCCCGAACGGCGCCGCATCGGCATGGTGTTCCAGAATTACTCGCTGTTTCCGCACCTGAGCGTGGCGGCCAATATTGCCTTCGGCTTGCAGGCCCTGCCCTCCGCCGAGCGCAAGACCCGTGTGCATGCCTTGCTGGAACTGGTCGGACTGCCGAGCCAGGCCGACAGGTATCCGCATGAGCTGTCGGGCGGCCAGCAGCAGCGTGTCGCGCTGGCGCGCGCCCTGGGCCCGCGGCCGCGCCTGCTGCTGCTCGACGAACCGTTTTCCAGCCTCGACGTGGATCTGCGTGAACGCCTGGCGGCCGAAGTCGGCGCCATCCTGCGCGCCGAGGGCACGACGGCGGTCCTGGTCACGCACGACCAGCACGAAGCGTTTGCGATGGCCGACCAGGTGGGTGTCATGCACCAGGGCCGCATCCAGCAGTGGGACACGCCCTACAACTTGTATCACCGTCCGGCCAACCGCTTCGTGGCCGATTTCATCGGCCAGGGCGCATTCGTACCCGGCCAGGTATTGGCGGGCGGTGCCATCGGCATCGAGCTCGGCGCACTGCGCAACGCCCCAGCAGGCAGCGCGCGGGCGTGGCAGCCTGGGGACGCCGTCGCCGTCCTGCTGCGCCCGGACGACGTCGTGCACGACGACGCCAGCCCCGTGACAGCCGAGGTGGTGGCGAAGGCGTTTCGCGGGGCGGAATTTCTCTATACGCTCAAGCTCGGCAGCGGACAGGAAGTACTATCGCTGGTTCCGAGCCACCACGACCATGCGCCGGGCGAACGGATCGGCATCCGCCTCGACGTCGACCACGTGGTCGCCTTCCCCGATTGACCGCTGCCGGCCCCTTGCGAGGCCGGCGGCAGGTGCCCGGACAGGTTCAGAAGCTGGCGAACAGCGACAGTTTCACGCTGCGCGGCGCGCCCGGCGTGATGTTGTTGTCGTTGTGGGCCGATGCCCAGTACTTCTTGTCGAACAGGTTTTCCACGTTCAACTGCAAGCGGTACTGCTTGCTGAAACGGTAGAAGACGGCGCCATCGATGCGGGTGAACGAGGGCAGCATCACCGTGTTCGAAGTCGAGGTGTAGAGACTGTCGCGATACACCACGCCCAGGGCCGCGGCCAGCGGTGCGCTGAAGTCATAGCGGCTCCACAGTGAGAACGTGTGCTTCGGCACCATCGCCAGCATGGCGCCGGAACGCACGGTAGCCGACTGGTCGGCGGTCAGCACCGCATCCTGATAAGCGTAGCCACCCATGACACTGAGTGCTTGCGTCACGCGTCCCGTCAGATCCAGTTCGACGCCCTTGCTGCGCTGGCCGTCGACCAGGATGCTGGTGCCGGCCACCGCGCCCGGCACGACGACGTTACTGCGGTCGAGCTGATAGACGGCGGCGCTAGCGGCCAGCAGCGGGGTCACGTCCCACTTCACGCCAAGTTCGACATTGTCGAATTTCTCGGGATCGAAAGCACGGTTGCTTGCGGTAAGCGAGGTGAGCTGATCGCCGGCGCGCGGCAGGTAGGCGCGGCTATAGCTGGCATACAGCGACATCGCTTCCATCGGTTTGTAGATCAGGCCGAAACGTGGGGAGACCGGCGTATCGGTCACCTCGAACTGGCCGTTGCTGGTTGCAAGGCGATTGTTGAAGTCGACGCTGAAGCGGTCGTAGCGCAAGCCCGCCACTGCCTGCCACTGGGGCGAGAAGATGATCTGGTCCTGCAGATATACGGACGCAACCTTGGCCTCGCTGTAGTTGCTGGTGGTCGCCGTCGGGAAGCTGACGCCGCCGGTATAGATCGGGTTACTGGCGAGAACACTCGGGGTACCCGCGAAGACACCGCCGCGACGCGCGTTATCGGTTTCCTGGCGCCCGAGCTCGATGCCGGCAGCGATCTTGTGGGTGATGCTGCCGGTCGCCAGCGCGTAGCTCAGGTCGGTCTGGTTAAACAGATTGTTGCGTTCGGTCGTATCGAGATAGGCGCCCACGGCGAGACGGCCGGTGGCTGCGTTGACGGCGCTGTTGGCATACACGTTCTGGTAGAACTTGTCGTACTTGGCGACACGGGTGCGGTTGCGCAGCATGAGGCCATTGCCGGCATCGTGTTCGACGTACGCCGAGAAGGCATCCACGCGCACGCCAGTCGGGCTCAGCTCGGCATTGCCGAAAAAGGTCGACACGTCGGTGTCGAATGGACGTCCATTGAACGAAGGCACGCCGCGGTCGGCGATGCGGTCGTCGCGGAAGTGCTCGTAGCCGAGGCTGATGCGGGTGTTCCTGCCGGCGCGCAGGCTCATGGTCGGATTGATGCCCTTACGCTCGAGCGTGACGCCATCGCGGTAGCTGTCCGACCGTTCGGCCATGGCATTGACGCGCAGCGCCAGGTCCGGGCTCACTGCCCCGCCGACATCGACGGCGGCGCGCTTGTGGCCATACGAGCCGACGGAGAGGTTGACATCCGCCACGGGCGCCCAGCGCGCCTGCTTGCTGACGCGATTGATCACGCCACCCGAACCGCCGCGGCCGAAAATCATGGCATTGGCGCCCTTGATGGCCTCGAGGCTGTCGATGTTGTAGAAGTCGCGATAATACTGCACATCGTCGCGCATACCGTCGATAAAGAAATCGCCAGTCGAGCTATTGCCACGGAACACGGCTGCGTCGCGATTACCTTCGCCCTGGGCTGTGACAATCCCTGGCACGTAGCGGATCGCGTCGGCGATGCTCTGCATGGCCTGGTCGTTCATCAACTGGCGCGTGATCACCGTCACCGACTGCGGCGTGTCACGCAGCAGCGTATCGGTCTTCATCACGCTGACGGTCGATTTTTCGACATAGCCACGGTCGGCTGAGCCGAGCACTTCAACGACGGCCACTGGGCCCGGCTGCTGGTCGTCGTTTGCAAACGCCGTGCAGCTCAGGAGAGTACCTGCCACGGCAAGGGTAATGGGAGCCGGACGGAAGAAAGTTGAAGAACGCATGATCGTCGAGAGAAATGTAAATGAGAATGAGAACGGTTATTAATCATATTACGGCAATGCCTTATCTGCAGGAAAGATTTCGCGGTTAATAATGGGGCAGGGCGCGTAAGGTTCTAAACCGAACTCGACCTCTTGGGCCAACACACGGCGTCGGCAAGCAAAGTAAAACAGCAGAGCGATCGACGTGAATATGCATTGGCCTTTTTGCATGGAAAAAAATGTTGTACTGCAAAGTGTTGTAAAAACACACTTTTATTGCCAAATTGTAGACTTCTGGCTACATTGGATTCGTGGCAAGGATGTATAGACAGGTACGTTTTGGTCTGCAGCCCAATTCAGCGCCGAAGCTTGTACGGACAGTCGGCTTCAGTCCAGCAGCAATTACAAAAACAACCCGGAGGGTAAATGGCTTACAGGTACGTCCCAAGAACGACAGCCGCGCTTGCATTGATGGTCTTGCAGCAGAGCGCATATGCACAACAGCCAGCCACAGGTGAGACCGCTGAACCGGGAGCAATGCAGCGCGTCCAGATCACCGGCAGCCGTATCAACCTGCGGCAGGAACAAGTGTCGGGAGTGGGACCGGTTACCGTGATCGATGCGGATACCATCCAGCGCTCAGGCGCGATTTCGATCGAAACCCTGCTGCAGCGCCTTCCGTCCTCCGCTGGCACGGCGGGCAGCCAGTCCAGTGCGTACTGGACCAGCAACGGCTACGGCACCACCCAAGTCAACCTGCGCGGCCTGGGCATCGACAGGACGCTGGTGCTTCTGAACGGGCGCCGGGTTGTCTCCGGCGGGACGGGCGCCAACAGCGCGGTCGACCTGAACATGATTCCGGTGGCGATGATCGAACGAATCGAAGTACTGAAGGACGGCGCATCGGCGATCTACGGCGCGGACGCGGTGGCCGGGGTCGTCAATATCATCACCAAGAAGGCCATCGACGGCGTCGAAGCCTCAGCGCGTTACGGGAAGACCGAGCGTGGTGACGGCGCGGAGAAGTCTGCGGACATCGTGTGGGGCACCAAGAGTGAGCGTGGATCCCTGATGGGGTCCCTGAACTACTCCGAAAGCGAAGCAGTCAACCTGGCATCCCGGGCACCGTGTTCGCTGTTCGAGGAAGACGGTGAGTTGGTGTGCTCGGGCAGCTCGTCCACCATCGGCGGACGGGCGCGGCTTGCCGACGGCCGTCGCGTCAACTTCAACCAGGATCCGAACGGCAACCCACGGGGCTTTGAGACCTACAGCGCGGCACGGCATGCCTATAACAGCAATCCTTTCCTGAACGCGGTCAATCCGATCAAGCGCATCGGCGCGAGTGCCTTCGGCAATGTGCGTCTGACCGACCAGGTCGACCTGTTCAGCGAGGTCATGTTCACGAACCGCAAGTCCAAGCAGCTCGCGACACCCGGTGCGATCGGAGTCTATCGCCCGATCAACATCGCTGCCAGCCATCCGACCAACCCCACTGGGCAGGACCTGACGCTGGAGCGCCGCAGGGTGGCAGAAGTCGGCCCGCGCTACTTCTTCCAGGAGACGAATACCTTCCGGGTACTCGCCGGATTGAAGGGCGTTATCGGCGAGAAATGGGATTGGTCGGCATCCCTCAACTGGGGCCGCAACACCGGCGTCGACGGGATGACGAACATCATCAACCTTGATCGCGTCGACGCCACACTCAATGCCGCTACCTGCGGCAGGGCAGGCGCTGCGCCGTGCGGCAACTACCTTGGTTACGGCAATCTCAGTCCGGCGGTCCTCGACTACATTCACTTCACGACGCGCGACCACGGCGGTAACGACCAGAAGAGCTTTAATGCGAGCATCAGCGGCGAACTGTTCACCCTGCCGGCTGGCCCACTCGGTTTCGCATCCGGTTTCGAGTACCGCCGCGAGCGCGGCTGGCGCGACCCGGACAGCATGATTGTGTCGGGCGCGGCCAATACCCCCGCCCAGGACCCGATCGCCGGTGAGTACAGCGCACGGGAGGTGTTTGCCGAGCTGGCTGTGCCCCTGTTGGCCAAGCTGCCCCTGGTGGATTCGTTGACCCTGAATGCAGCGGCGCGCTACTCCGACTACAGCCTGTTCGGGTCGCAAGGCACCTACAAGCTCGGTCTCGACTGGCAGGTCATCCCCTCGCTGAAGATGCGAGCAAACCGCTCGACGGCATTCCGCGTACCGAACGTGCCGGAACTGTTCGGCGGTGTCTCGGAAGGCAACTTGACCACGACCGATCCGTGCAACAACTGGAATACACTTGATCCGAACTCTGCGGTCTACAAGAACTGCCAGGCGTCTGGTTTGCCTGCCGGATTCAGGCAATTCGGACCATCGATCCTGACGACAGGCGGCGGCAACCAGAACCTCAAACCGGAGGAGGCGGACACGTTCACGGTCGGTGCCGTCTGGACGCCGTCGAAGGCCTTGACGCTGACGCTCGACTATTTCAACATCAAGATCAACAACGCGATCGAAACGGTACCGGGTTCGACCAAATTGTCGGTGTGCTACAACTCGCCAGGGCTGGCACACATTTTCTGCGGGCCGCAGAGCTTCACGCGCGATCCGCGCACCGGCGAAATCAACTTCCTTTCATCCCAGCCCGAGAACGCGGCGCAGCAGCGCGTCGCCGGGATCGACCTCGGTGCCATGTATGACTTCAACCTGTTCGGTTGGTCGTCGTCGGTGACGGCAGATGTTTCCCGTCTCAGCGAGTTCGATGTCACGCCATTCCCTGGCGGGGAGGTCATCGAGTATGCCGGCAAGATCACGGGTGGCCGCGGCAGCTACGCCAAATGGCGCTCGACGGCTTCCCTGACCACGTCGAACGGCCCATGGTCCGGTTCATATACGGTCCAGTACATCGGCAACGCTGAGGACATCAATGCCGCGCCAAGCGATATCGGCTCCCGCGCACCGAGCGTCGCTTACCACAACGCCAGCCTGAAGTATGCGTTTAACAAGGCAATGACGCTGGCGGTTGGCATCGACAACCTGTTCGATAAGCGTCCTCCGTATATCCAGAGCTGGACAGATGGAAATACGGACACGATGACCTACGACTTGCTTGGTCGCCGCTGGCACGTGCGCCTCGGCTATAAATTCTAAGCATCGGATGATGCCAGGTGGGCCGTTGTGCATGCATAATGCGCGGCGGCCGGTTTTCCCTGCCGGGTAACAACTCAAACACGAACACTATGCAACTAGCTTTCTGGGTGCGGCGCGCCCATAAATGGATCGGCCTTGTCATCGGAGTGCAGGCGCTGCTCTGGATGATCAGCGGCCTGTACATGGTCGTCGTCCCGCTCGAGGTCATCCACGGGGACCATCTGGCACATGTGCCGACCGAACGACTCAACCCGTCGGCAACCCGCATTACGCAGGCACGCCTCCACGAATTATACCCAGGTATTACCTCGGTGCGGATGAAAAGCCTGCTCGGGAAGGAAACCTACGAAATCAAGCAGGGCCAGCAGACCACCTTGGTGGAAGCAGCCGATGGCAGGAAGCTCAGTCCGCTCGGGCGGGAAGAGGTCGTCGCACTGGCCGACGCGGCTTATGTGGGCGAGGGCAGCATTCGTGGCGTGGAGTGGGTCACCAAGGCACCTCAGGAAGTCGGTACGCGGTCCGTGCCTCTTTGGGCGGTCCATTACGACGAGCCGGGCAAGACGACGCTGTACTTTTCGCCTTTTAGCGGCGACCTCGTCGCGCGGCGCCATGAGCTGTGGAGGTGGTTCGATTTCCTGTGGATGTTCCACATCATGGACTACGAAACGCGTGCGGACGTGAACAACACGCTGCTGCGCGTCGCTTCGATCTCCGGACTGGCTTTCGCGCTGAGCGGCGCCTGGCTGCTCTTCTACAGTTTCAAGCGGAGGAAGCACGCATGAGCCATTGGATGCGACGAATTCATAAGTGGGTGGGACTGATCCTGGCCATCCAGTTTGTGCTGTGGATGTCGAGTGGGGTTGTGATGAGCCTGCTCGACGGGGACAAGGTGGCTGGACGCGAGTTTCGTATCAAGGCGCCGACACCGCCGGCATGGCCGCGCGATGTCCTGAGTACGGATGCGGTGCTGGCCGCCACAAAAGAAAGCATCATGACCATCAGCTCCGGCTGGCTGCTTGACCAGCCTGTTTATCGGCTCCAGAACGACAAGCGCAGTTGGCTTGTGCGCGCAAGCGACGCGACGGCTATCGTAGTCGACGCGCGGCTCGCCGCAAGGGTCGCGAAGGCATCGTACTCAGGTCCTGGAAGGGCCGGCGCCCCCCGCCTCCAGGAATCCACTCTGGAAACGCGCAAACACGACGAGCCGGTCTGGCGCATCGACTTCGATGACGCCGAGGACACGACGGTCTACGTGTCCAGCAAGTCTGGCGCAGTGCTGGAACACCGGAACAGTACCTGGCGCTTGTTCGACCTGTTCTGGATGCTCCACATCATGGACTATAGCGAGCGGACCAACTTCAACAACCCACTGCTGGTGTCGAGCGCGATCGGTGGCTTATGGATGGCCTTGACAGGGGTCTGGTTACTTTTTGTCAGCGTCCGCCTGGCGGAGTTCGTCCCGAGCCGCTGGCGTCGGAGCCGCGCCGTCAACCTGGTCGACAGTCGCGGGACGCGGCAGCGTTCAATCGATGCCGGACAGGGCGATACGGTGTTCCAGGCGCTTGCCCGTTCCGGCCTGCAACTGCCATCGAATTGCGGCGGCGGGCAAAGCTGTGGCCTGTGCGAAGTCCGGTGCGTCGGCAATGTACCGGTACCGACAAGTGCCGACCGCGCGCTGCTGTCGCCCGCTAAACTGGAGGCGGGTTACCGGCTGGCCTGCAACCTTCCGGTGAAACGCAGTCTCGACATCGACGTCGGGGACACCATGGCCTTGGCCGCCGAGCGGGCAGGGGTCGTCACAAGCGTCAAACCCTTGTCGCCCTTCCTGCGTGAGATAACGGTGCGCCCGAACGCACCTGTAGCGTGTCGTCCCGGGGCATACGTTCAGGTCCATGTTCCCGCGTACGAGCGCGATGCCAGCCATCTCGAGATCCCCGAGGACCATCATGAGGACTGGCGGACTGCGGGCACCCTGGCTGCGCTCGCGAACGATGCGCCGGTTCGCCGTTCGTATTCGGTGGCCGTGCCGCTCGAGCGCTGCGACGGGCAACTGACTTTCCTGGTCCGCTTCGTACCTGGTCCGAAGCCGGGCAGGGGATCGGGCTACATGTACACGCTGAAGGTCGGCGACGAGCTGCGCTTTAGCGGTCCGTTTGGCGACTTCGCTTTGAAACCGGGCGGGCGTGAAAAGGTGTTCATTGGTGGCGGCGCCGGCATGGCCCCGTTACGTGCAATGATCCATGAGCTGCTGGCAAAAGGCGCAACGGAGCCGCTGCACTTCTGGTACGGCGCACGCAGCAGACGCGATGCGCCTTACATGGACGAGATGCGCGACTTTGCGTCGAAGTATCCGAACTTTCACTGGCATCTTGTGCTATCGGAGGAGAGCGGGCAGAACGACATTCCTAGCGGACTGGTGCATGAGAAGGTCAAAGATGGTCTTTTGCGCATGCACCCCAACCTGGGCTCGCTTGAGTTCTACGTGTGCGGTCCGCCGGCGATGCTAGCAGCTACACGGACGATGCTACGCGAGCTGGGGGTGAACGACACTAAGATCGCTTACGACGACTTCAAGATCTGACCGGTACCCTGTAGCGCGCCAGGGCTGCACTATACGGCTGCATTCGGTAGTGCTAGCTCTGGTCGAAATGGGCAGCGATCCGTCCATCCTCTGCATTTCCCTTTCTTGAGCATACTCATCACCAGAAAGAATTCAGGCCGACGACTAACCCTGTAATCGACGATTTCTTCGTTTTAAAGGTGAATGGCGGAGATAGGTAGTAAGCGTCGTCTCCGTACCGTGGTTGACTTCCCAATCATAGATCCCGGCAGATATCAGTCGTCGATTAGTGCTTGAATGATCGGGCAACCGGCACTGGGATGTTCGCTGTCGCAACGGGAGACCATTGTTGCCAGAGCTGCTTTCATTGCGAGCAGATCGCTTAATTTCGCTTCGACCATTGCGAGCTTTTTCGCCGCCAGGTCGCGCGTGCTTGCACAAGTCTGGGAGCCCTCAAGCTTCAGCAAGCTTGAGATTTCGTCGAGCGTAAAGCCAAGGAGCTGCGCCCGTTTGATGAATCGAATTCGGCGTACATCGTCGTCCGCATAGGTGCGATAGCCGATGTACGGCCGCGTCGGTTCATCGATCAGTCCACTTCGTTGATAGAACCGGACCGTCTCTACATTCACGCCGGCGGCACCCGCGAGGCGGCTGATGGTCATTTTTTCAGTCATGCTCTTGACTCCGTATATGTGTACGGAGTTTATCCTATACTTGTGTAAAACCAGTTGGAGTGGGCATGGCATTCGGAACGAAGGGATCTCTAGTCGCAGGCGTTTTGGCGGCGCTTGGCGCGTCGGCTTGTTGCGCCGGTCCGCTCATTCTTCTATTGCTCGGTGTGGGCGGCGGCTGGGCGACTCACCTTATCACATTCGAGCCATATAGCCCCAACCTCACCGGCCTGACCGTGCTCTTTATGGGGCAAACAGGGAAAACGGAAAAAATCGGGCGCTAAAGCTCTATGCCTGGTCCTTGAGGTCTCGCAGCGGCCGATATTTTCCTTCGTCGACCCTCCTGTTCTGCCGCCAAACGTAATCCCCGGTTAAGTTGATGTGCTCCCAGCCTAACGGCGAGAGAAATTGCAGCATGCCGTTGTCGTCTAGCCTGCCAGACTCGCGTAGCGCTTGTGTAGCCCGCTCCAGGTAGACCGTATTCCACAGCACGATGGCGCCCGTCACCAAGTTCAGGCCGCTCGCACGGTACCGCTGCTGTTCGAACGTCCGGTCCCGGATCTCACCCAACCGGTGGATGAAAACGGCCCTGGCCAGCGCGTTACGCGCTTCCCCCTTGTTTAACCCGGCGTGCACGCGCCGGCGCAACTCGACGTTTTGCAGCCAGTCCAGGATGAATAGCGAACGCTCGATGCGGCCTAGCTCGCGCAGCGCGATCGCCAAGCCGTTCTGGCGAGGATAGCTGCCGAGCTTGCGCAGCATGAGAGAGGCAGTTACGGTGCCGTGCTTGATTGATGCAGCCAGGCGAAGCACATCGTCCCAGTGCGCGCGCAGGTGTTTGATGTTCAAGCTGCCGCCAATCATTGACCGCAGTGCTGGGTGATCGGTCACCTTGCCAGGCACGTACAGCTTGGTGTCGCCCAGGTCGCGTATGCGTGGCGCGAAGCGAAACCCCAGCAGGTGCATCAGCGCGAAAACGTGGTCAGTAAAGCCGGCAGTGTCAGTGTAGTGCTCTTCGATACGCAGATCTGATTCGTGGTACAGCAAGCCGTCCAACACGTAGGTCGAGTCGCGCACGCCGACGTTGACCACCTTAGTGCTGAAAGGGGCGTATTGATCCGAAATATGGGTGTAGAACAGCTTGCCCGCCTCGGCGCCGTATTTCGGGTTGATGTGGCCCGTGCTCTCGGCCCGGCCGCCGGCTCGGAAGCGCTGGCCGTCCGACGACGACGTGGTGCCGTCGCCCCAGTGCCCCGCGAACGGATGTTTGAACTGGGCGTTGACCAGTTCGGCTAGGCCGACCGAATAGGTCTCGTCCCGAATGTGCCAGGCCTGCAGCCAGGACAGCTTCGCGTAAGTCGCGCCAGGGCTTGACTCCGCCATCTTGGTCAGGCCGAGATTGATCGCGTCGGCAAGGATAGCCGACAACAGCAGAGTGCGGTCCTTGGCCTGCTCGCCGCTCTTGAGGTGGACGAAATGCCGAGTGAACCCGGTCCAGTCGTCCACGTCCATTAGCAGCTCGGTGATCTTGACGCGGGGAAGTAGCCCGCTTGTTTGGTTGATCAGCGCTTGCGCCTTGTCCGGCACCACCGCGTCCTGCGGGCTGATGCGCAACCCCGTGTCGGTGATAATCGCGTCGGGCAGCTCGTTGGCTAACGCGAGGCGGTTGACAGTCGCCAGCTGCTCTTCGAGCAGCAGCAAACGGTCATGGAGGTATTGGTCGCAGTCTTGGTTGACCGCGATCGGCAACTGGCGCGCTGCCTTCATGGCGCCGAATTTCTCCGCTGGCAGTAGGTATTCTTCGAAGTCACGGAACTGACGCGAGCCCTGTACCCAGATGTCGCCGGACCGCAGTGCGTTTTTCAACTCCGACAACGCGCAGATTTCATAGAAGCGGCGATCGTATCCTTCGTCTGTGAAAACCAGCGACTTCCATCGGGTTTTGACGAAGGAGGTTGGCGCGACGTCGGGCACCTTGCGCGCCCCGGTAGCATTCATCTCGCGCAGCACTTCGATCGCATCGAGAACAGCTTGCGCGGCCGGCGCCGCCTTCAGCTTGAGCACATCCAGGAACTCTGGCGTGTAGCGTCGCAGCGTGCTGTACTGCTCGCCGACCAAGGACAGGTGGTCGAACGATTCCGGTTGCGCCAACTGGTCAGCCTCGGTGACGCTTTGAGCGAAGTCTGACCAGGACAGGATCGCTTCAATCGCGGCATACGGATCGCCACCCGATTCCTTGGCTTCGACCAGCGCGCGGCCCACTTTCGAATATAAGCGCACCTTGTCGTTGATCGCCTTGCCCTGCTTTTGGAAGTCCTGTTGATGCTTGTTCTTGGCAGCGCTGAACAGCTTGATCATGATCCGGTCGTGCAGGTCGACTAACTCGTCCGTCACAGTGGCCATGCCCTCGATTACCACTGCGACCAGAGTGGCGTAGCGCCGCTCGTCCTCGAACTTTGCAAGGTCGCGCGGCGTCATCTGTGCCCCCTCCCTCGCTATCTTTAGCAGCCGGTTCTGGTGGATCTGGCGGCCTAGTCCGTCGGGCAGGGCCAGCGACTGAAATACCCTGAGCCGATCGATGTGTTCGCGCATGTAGCGGGAATTGGGCTTGAGCGGTGATTGCCGCAACCAGACGAGCCAGGTGATGCTCATCTTCGGTGCCACGTTGAGCAGGTTGTCCAAGGCGCGCTTGTGATGACGCTCCAATGGGCCGATCAACCCGCGATAGATGCGCCGGTTGGCCCTCGTCAAGGCCTCGGCGCAGACCCGCTCGATGACGCCCAGCGCTGGCAGGATGATCCGTTTTTGGCGCAGCGTTTCGAGGGCATGCGCGGCAAGGATCATTGCCTTGTCGGTCTGCATAGCGAGATCCGTCAGTCTGTGCAGCAGCTCCCTGAAGTCGGACAGTCCGAACACGGACAGCCCCAAGTAGGCACGCAGTTCATGTAAGTGCTCGTTCCGTGTCTTTGCCCGCTCGCCGTATTCCGGCCAAGACACCGCAGCACTACGCACCTGTTTGGCAACCCAATTAACCACCGGCTCTGGCAACTTGGTGTCACTGGCCAGCGCGCAGCCAGGGTAGCGCAACAAGCTCATCTGGACAGCAAACCCGAGCCGGTTCGCGTCGCCACGGCGCTGCCGGATCAGAGCCATATCGGCTTCGGTGAAGCTGTAATGCTGTATCAGTTCATCCTGACTCTCCGGCAAGGCCAACAGACTATCGCGTTCAGTGTCGGAGAGCAGTGAGCGGCGTGGCATTCGTTCGATTTCCTCGAAATTTGATAAACGGGAAGCACAGGGTGGAGCGGAAAGTCCGGGCTCAGGACCACACGCTCATGAGGGCATGAATGTTCATGCGGCGTCCGTCTTCAGGTACTGGTAAAGGGTTTCTCTGCTGATGCCGAAGTCGCGAGCCACGGCCGCTTTTGGCTCGCCGGCCGCGACCCGAGCGCACAGCTCGGTCACGTGCTCGGGCGCGAGCGCTTTTTTACGGCCGCGGTAGGCTCCGCGTTGCTTGGCGAGCGCGATCCCCTCTCGCTGCCGTTCACGGATCAGGGCGCGCTCGAACTCGGCAAAGGCGCCCATCACTGACAGCATCAGGTTCGCCATTGGCGAGTCTTCGCCGGTAAAGGCCAAACACTCCTTGGCGAACTCGATCCGCACGCCGCGCTTGGTCAGACTCTGCACAAGGCGTCGAAGGTCGTCCAGGTTGCGAGCCAAACGGTCCATGCTGTGCACGACCACGGTGTCGCCCTCGCGCACGAAACTCAGCAGCGATTCCAGCTGCGGACGTTGCGTGTCCTTGCCCGATGCCTTGTCGGTAAACACTCTATCCACTTGTACGTGCTCGAGCTGCCGGTCCGGGTTCTGGTCGAAACTGCTAACCCTGACGTAACCGATTCGTTGGCCTTTCACGGAACCTCCTGTTGTCCATGTCAGGCTGAAATCTATGAGCTTTCTAGTCAGGTGTCAATAAATTGGTTTTTCAACCCTAATCTGACGCACTTTGCCGAGCTGTCCTGACGCCAGCTTAGGGTACACCTCAATCTGACGGTGCTACAGAAGTGCCTCTTCAAAAGATGCTTGACTCCGTACTCAACTCCGGGCTTACGATGATGTTTTGATAGATCTGCAGAGGAGTATCTATGTCTGAGCCGCAAAAAGGCCGCGCTGCGCTGGTTGCTGGTGGTTTAGCTGCAATTCTTGCTTCTGGCTGCTGCTTAGGGCCACTAGTGTTGGTCATGTTGGGTTTTAGCGGCGCTTGGATGAGTAATTTGTCAGCCCTGGATCCTTACCGGCCCGTGTTTCTTGGCGCGGCACTAGTCGCGATGCTTTTTGCTTATCGCGCCATCTTCCGGACTACGCGAGCATGCGAGCCTGGAGATGTATGCGCTGCCCCGCAAGCCAAGACGTCGTACAAAGTCATCTTTTGGATTGTGGCTGCGCTTGTTGTCGTTGCACTGACGTTCCCGTACGTAATGCCTTTGTTTTACTAATTAGGAAAAATCATGAAAAAACTGTTTGCCACCCTTGCCATCGCCGCTTCCTTCGCTGCCCCTGCCTGGGCGGCCACTCAGACGGTCACGCTGACTGTTCCTGGTATGAACTGCGCAACTTGCCCGATCACCGTGAAGAAGGCACTGAGCAGGGTTGACGGTGTTCAAAAGGCTGAGGTCGATTACGCAACCAAGCTGGCCGTTGTGACGTTCGACGATAAGAAGACCAACGTTCAGGCACTGAGCAAGGCGACGACCGACGTAGGCTATCCGTCTGAACTGAAGAAATAAGGCGGCATAGACGGCAGCGCCGCTAGAACCAGGTAGCGATACCTTTCCGGCGATTCTACTGGCCGTCATTGCGTGCACAGCCTGTAAATGGCCCACGGCGCCTGTTCGCTGATGCGAATGACTAAGTCAGATACCGAGGCGTTGTACCGGCCGGCTTGGGCACAACGGGATTAAAGAGAGAGCAGAATGCAAGAGTTAAACGAAATCGGTCTGAGTGTCGCAGGGATGACCTGCCCAAGTTGCACAAAGCACGTTGAGGACGCGCTGCTCGCAGTTCCTGGCGTGACAGGAGCGTCCGTCGATTACCCGGCGAACAGGGCTCAGGTCACGGGCAATAGCCTTGACGTGTTGGCACTCGTAACGGCGGTGGGGGCACTTGGTTATCGGGCTACGCCTGCGGGCAAAGTTGACAGCGAAAAGCGCAGTTCCGAACGGCCGGGACTTCTTGGCAGAGCTACCCAGTGGTTGAGCGGCGAGGGCGCCGTGGAGAAGCCGGCAGACCAGCTGCATGTGGCGATTATCGGTACCGGCGGCGCCGCTGTGGCAGCAGCGCTGAAGGCAGCTGAAAATGGTGCCCGGATCACGCTGATCGAGCGGGGAACCGTCGGAGGTACCTGCGTCAACGTTGGCTGCGTTCCTTCCAAGATCATGATTCGGGCCGCGCATATCGCTCACCTGCGCCGTGAAAGTCCTTTTGACGCGGGACTGTCAGCAACGCCTCCGGTTGTCCTGCGTGACCGTCTGCTAGCTCAACAGCAGGCACGTGTGGACGAGCTGCGTCATGCTAAATATGAAAGTATCCTCGAAGGCAATCCGTCGATCAATCTTGTGCGAGGCAGCGCTCGCTTTAAAGATGGCCAAACGCTTATCGTGGAAGCGGCAGAAGGTGGCACTCGCGAAGTGGCCTTCGATCGCTGTCTCATTGCCACTGGTGCAAGCGCTGCCATTCCGCCATTGCCTGGTCTTGCAGACACGCCATATTGGACGTCCACAGAAGCATTGGTAAGCGAAACCATTCCGAAACGGCTGGCCGTAATTGGCGCCTCGGTGGTAGCACTCGAACTGGCACAGGCGTTTGCGCGGTTGGGCAGCGAGGTGACGGTCCTGGCGCGGCGCACCTTGTTTGCCAGTGACGACCCTGCCATCGGAGAGGCGGTGACCGCCGCCTTTCGTGCAGAGGGCATTACGGTGCTGACGCAGACGCAGGCAAGTGCCGTCACCTATTCGGACCGCCAGTTCACCTTGGCGACCCCACAGGGCAAGTTAAATGTGGATCAATTGCTCGTGGCTACCGGTCGCACGCCGAATACCGCAAGCCTGGATCTCGAGCGAGCAGGTGTAACGTTTGACTCGCAACATCGCATCCTCATCGATAAGGGCATGCGCACGAGTGCTCCAAACATTTACGCAGCGGGCGACTGCACTGACCAACCTCAGTATGTCTACGTTGCAGCCGCGGCTGGCACCCGGGCGGGCATCAATATGACCGGTGGCGACGCAATGCTCGATCTCGACGCAATGCCTGCAGTCGTGTTCACCGATCCGCAAGTTGCAACGGTTGGCTATAGCGAAGCGGATGCCCAGCGCATCGGCCTGCAAACCGAAAGTCGTACGCTCACGCTCGACAATGTGCCGCGCGCACTTGCCAACTTCGATACCCGCGGCTTTATCAAACTTGTCGCTGAGGCTGGGTCCGGACGAATTCTCGGGGTTCAGGCTGTAACGCCGGAAGCAGGAGAAATCATCCAGACTGCCGCAATTGCTATCCGAGCTCACATGACCGTCCAGGATCTTGCCAACCAGCTTTTCCCATACCTGACCATGGTTGAGGGTCTCAAACTGGTGGCGCAGACGTTCTCGAAAGATGTGACACAGCTCTCGTGCTGTGCCGGCTAGTGCATTCGGCCTCGGATATGAGACCGCGCATACCCTGCTAGAACACAGCAATCAAAGCACAGCATGAATGCGTACTCAATATCGAAGCTGGCTGAAGATGCTGGCGTCAGCGTGCATGTCGTGCGCGACTATATGATCCGCGGCCTGTTGCACCCCACCCGGCGAACCGAAGGTGGCTACAACATTTTCGATGACAAAACGCTCGGAAGGCTGCGGTTTCTCCGCGCAGCCTTCGAGTCCGGAATTGGGCTCGACGAACTGGCGCGACTTTGCAAAGCATTGGACGCAGACGATAGCGAAAGCCTGGACCGATGCGTCGAGCGCGTGCGATGGAAGATCGACGTGCGCCGAACAGAGTTGACTGTCGTCGAGGCCTCTTTGAATGAAATGGCGGCCGGTGCAGCTACTTCAGCCAAGACTCAAACGCCCCGCAGCGATGACCGGACTATAGTTTTAGGAGAGACAATTGCTGGATAAGACACTCGTGATCCCCCGGTGTCAGAATAGTTGTCGCGTCACGTGATTGAGTAAAGCCATACCGGGGACGGGCAAGAGAGAACGTGTGAAGCAGTATCCAGCAGAACGAAAAGAGGCGTTGTTACGGCAGATGATGCCGCCCCAGAACCGCGTGGTGTCGGAACTGGCCCGTGAGAGTGGGATCACCGAACAGACGCTTTATACTTGGCGCCGTCAACTTCGTAATCAAGGAATGCCGGTGCCAGGTAGTGGGAAAAATGCTGAGGAATGGACCTCAGAGGACAAGTTCGCTGTCGTGCTGGAAACGGCTGCGTTGAACGAGAGCGAACTGTCGGAATATTGCCGTCGGAAGGGGCTGTTTGCGGAGCAGATCGCCACCTGGCGAGCCGCATGTATGGCCGCCAACGTGAGCGTGGTGCAGCAAACCCGGGCGCAGCAGGTCCAGTCGAAGGAAGACAAGAAGCGGATCCGGCAGTTGGAGAAGGACTTGCAACGCAAGGAGAAGGCGCTGGCTGAAGCAGCAGCGTTGCTGATCCTGCGAAAAAAAGCCCAGGCGATCTGGGGGGACAAAGAGGAAGACTGATCAGCGCCCCAGATCGCCTGTCATGTGTTGCGTTGATCCGTGAAGCCGAAGCTGCAGGCAGCCGGCTGTCACCGGCTTGTCGTGAACTCGGCATCACCCTGCGCACGTTTCAGCGCTGGGTGCGGGGCGGAGATGATGCTGTAGCCGTCGACAGCCGCCCAACTAGCGTCAGGCCTGAGCCGGCCAACAAGCTCACCGAAGACGAGCGTACCGAGATTCTGGCTGTCGCCAACAGCGAGGAATTTGCCAGTCTGCCGCCGAGTCAGATCGTGCCGACGCTGGCCGATCGAGGCATCTATGTGGCTTCGGAGTCGAGCTTCTACCGTGTCTTGAAGTCGGCCTCGCAGCAGCACCATCGTGGCAAGGCCAAAAAGCCGAGTGAGCGCGTGGTCACGAGCCATTGCGCCATAGCGCCGAACCAGGTGTGGAGTTGGGACATTACGTGGCTGCCGGCTGCGATCAAAGGCAAGTACCACTACTGGTACATGGTGCTCGACATCTACAGCCGCAAGATTGTCGGTCACGAAGTCCACGAGGCGGAGTCGGCAGAATCGGCGGCGCGGCTGATGCGCAGGGCCAGCCTGGCTGAGGGATTGGCCGGCCGACCGCTGGTACTGCACTCGGATAATGGCAGCGCCATGAAGGGCTCGACCATGCTGGCCACATTGGAGCAACTCGGCGTTGCACCGTCGTTCAGCAGGCCGCGTGTGAGCAACGACAACGCCTACGCAGAGTCGTTATTCAGGACCTGCAAATATCGACCGAACTACCCGCGCCAGCCGTTTGCGACGCTGGAAGACGCGCGGGCATGGACGCAGAAATTTGTGCGATGGTACAACCAGGAGCATAAGCACAGCGGCCTGAAATTCGTGACGCCGGCACAACGTCATGGCGGCCAGGCTGAAGCGATTCTGGAGTATCGCGAACAGGTATATCGAGAAGCGAAGAACCGTAATCCGCAGCGCTGGTCGCGGGATGTCAGGAACTGGAATCTGGATAGTCAGGTCTGGCTGAATCCGGAACGGATTCGACCAGAGGAACTACGGCAGGTCGCGTGAGGTGACGCGACAACTACGTTGACAAACACCGGTTCTTCTACGAGTGCAAGGGCTGTGCTGTCGTGCTGCGCCCGACGGCCGGCGACTGCTGCGTGTTCTGCTCGTACGGCACGGTCAAGTGTCCACCGATCCAGTTGGACCGTTCCTGCTGCGGCCAACGCGGGCGTTAGAGTGCTCCTCGTGCCGGCTGCAGTGTTTCGGCGCAGTTCCAAGGCAAGAACTCCTCGACGCGGTTGACTAGATGGTCTGCGATGTGCGCAAGCACATGGCGCAGCCACGCCTCCGGATCGACGCCGTTCAATTTCGCTGTGCCAATCAGCGAGTAGATGGTGGCAGCGCGTTCACCGCCGCTATCCGCACCGGCAAATAGATAATTGCGACAATCAAGGGCAACTCCGCGCAACGCACGTTCTGCGGCCGAGTTGTCGATCTCGATTGCGCCGTCCTCGCAGAAGCGAGCAAGGGCTGGCCACAGATTCAAGCTGTATTGGATCAAGCTGTATTGGATCGCCACCGCCGTTTCGGACTAACGCGATAGCTTTGCCATTGTCGTGCGCAGCCAAAGTTCGAAGTCGTCGAGCAGGGGTCGCGTCCTGACACGTCGCGCCAGCAAACGTTGATCCGGTGGATTCCCCTGGATGTCGGCTTCGATGACATACAGCTCGACGATGCGCTGCAGCGCTTCGATAGTCATCGCCGAGGGTCTTGCTTCGTGCAGGTCATAGAACTTGCGGCGTGCATGTGCCCAGCAAGCAGCCTCTTGAATTTTTTTGTCTCAAGTAGCGCGTTGAAACCTGCATAGGCGTCTGCCTGGAGAACGCCGCTGAAGTTATCCAGGTACGTTTGCGGGTGGATGCCTTTGCGATCGGGTGTACACGCGAACCACACCGGAGGTGGCGTGGGCGAGCCCAATGGGCGGTTGTCACGCACATAAGTCCATAGGCGGGCTGTCTTGGTCTTGCCGTTACCTGGAGAGAGCACCGGGATTGGCGTATCGTCCGCATGCAGTTTGTTCGCTGCCAGCACATGGCGGCGCACCGCATCCACCAAGGGGCGCAGCAGCGCGCATGAGGACCCGACCCAGTCTCCGAGCAGCGCGCGGTCAAGCTCGACGCCGTCACGTGCATAGATCACGGACTGGCGGTAAAGTGGCAGATCGTCGGCGAACTTGGCGACCAGGATGTGGGCCAGCAGACCTGGGCCGGCCATTCCCCGCGCGATGGGACGCGTCGGCGCCGACGCCTGCACAATGCAGTCGCAGCATGTACACGCCATCTTCGGCCGGACATGGCGAATCACGCGGACGCTTGATGGCACGGTAATCCCGCGAGCTCGAGCTGAACCTGCGGATCAAGCCGCGCCATCGCCTGGTGCGCGAGAAGCCGCTGCCCCTGGCCGTGCCGACCTCGATCAACCAGAGTTGGTCAATGGACTTCATGCATGACCAGTTGGCCGACGGCCGCAGCATCCGGCTGTTCAACGTCATCGACGACTACAACCGCGAGGGCCTGAGCATCGAAGTCGATTTCTCGCTGCCGTCCGAACGTGTCATCAGATCGCTCGACCGGATCATCGAATGGCGCGGCAAACCGCATGCGATCCGCTGCGACAACGGCCCGGAATATATCAGTGCTGTGAAGCTCGCGTGGGCTGCCAGGCACGGCATCCGCATCGATTTCATCCAGCCAGGCCAGCCGCAGCAAAACGCTTACGTCGAACGATATAACAGAACCGTTCGTTATGACTGGCTCGCCCATCACCTGTTTGAGACGCTCGACGAAATCCAGGAATTTGCCACCAACTGGTTGTGGACCTACAATCACGACCGGCCCAACATGGCGCTCGGCGGTATTACGCCAAAACAGAAATTGGCGCTCGCTGCTTAACCTCTACTTTTAGCGTGTTCTAAAAATGGGGGGATTACCCAGGCTGGTCATCCGGTTTCTCGTCAGTGACCATGCTTATACCCAACGGAGTTTCAGCCGACATTGGCCTAATTTCTGTTGTCATGCACGGTGACTTTGAATCGCTACGAGTTTGCTAAGGAAGCGCTGATCAATTAACGATTTTTCGGCGCATCCGCAGTTTTTGGTGACGTGGTCGCCTCGCACGTTGCGATAGGTTTCTTGACGCCGCTACGGCGAACTTTTCAGCGAATTGGCAGTTTTCCTTGCGCCTTTCGGCACTCAGGACGCACTTCGGGTTTCTGTGATCGTAAATCGCCGTCCGGCCAGCACCAGATTGGCGAAGCCGAACAAGGTAAAGAGCTGAGCGGTGTTCTTGGCCAAGCCGCGATAGCGTGTCTTCCGATGGCGGAACAGGTTCTTGATGACATGGAACGGATGCTCAACTTTCGCCCGCACGCTCGCCTTGAGATGCTCCAGTTTTTCGAGCATGCGGCCGAGCTTGTTCTTGGGCAGCGCCTTGCGCTTGGAGCGCTTCATCGCCACGTGCCAGGTCACCGATTTGCCGAGATTCTCTGCGCGCTTTTCGACACCTTGGTAGCCTGCATCGCCAAGCGCAGCAGATTCATCACCGTGCAACAGCGAGCCCGCTTGCGTAACGTCGGAGACGTTGCCGGCAGTGCCGATGACGGTATGCACCAGGCCCGACGCGGCGTCCACGCCCACGTGCGCCTTCATCCCAAAATGCCAGTCGTTGCCCTTCTTCGACTGGTGCATTTCTGGGTCGCGCTTCCCGTCCTTGTTCTTGGTCGAAGGTGGCGCAGCGATCAGCGTGGCGTCCACGATGGTCCCCTCACGCATCATCAAACCCTTCTCGGCAAGATGGCCGTTGATCGTGTCGAAGATCTTCTTGGTGAGTCCCTTGGCTTCGAGCAGATGGCGAAATTTAAGGAGCGTCGTCGCGTCCGGCGCGGACTCCCGATTGAGGTCGATGCCAACGAAAGCGCGGATGGCCTGGCTGTCATAAATCGCGTCTTCAATGCCCTCATCCGACAAGCCGAAACACTGTTGGGCCACGTACATCCTCAGCATGCGTGCCAAGCCGATTGGCGGGCGGCCAGCACCGACGACCTTGGGATAAAACGGTTCGATTGCCTGCTGCAGCTGCTTCCACGGCGTGATCTTTTCGATCTCTGCAAGGAAGCGGTCGCGCCGCGTCAGCTTCTTCTTGCTCGCGTATTCAAGGTCAGAGAAGCTCTTCTGCATGATCGACACCGTGACGTTGGAGGAGCCAAAATTATCGCAGATGAGCAGACCCTGTGACACGTAGTGCGGATGAATTGATCAGCGCCTCCCTAACACTCGAGAGTGACTGGAGCGACACAAAGTTGTTGCTGGCCTCCGCGGCAGCGCAAGGGGCGACGCCCCTTGCACTTACTGATACCGCGAATACCAACAACTGTGGATTACTTCGCTTTCCGCGACGACCAGTGGACGTGCACGATCGACCAGTTATCGCCATTTTTCTCGAGAACCGCGGTCCCCGTTCCGAACACGTGCACAGGCTTACCCCGGGAGACGCCTGTCGTTTCCGATTCTTCCCATACCACGGCCGTCTTGCCGTCGATGCGTTCGGTCTGCTTCAGCACTTTGCGGGTCGAGTTTTTCGCAAACTCGATATCGCCACCGAGGTGGTGGCTGGCGTACTCGTCGCGTGACCGTTCTACATAACCCGACTCGTAGATCGCGATGTCCGGCGCGAGCAAGCTCGCCGCCTTGGTCTTGTCACCGCTGGTCAGGGCATCATGAAAGGCGGCGAGTGTTTCTTTCGGCGAGGCGGCCAGGCTGCTGGCCGATGCCGCGAAAAGCGCGGTAGTGAGCAGGAGTCCTGCCAAAGATGGCTTTTTCATTTTTGTTTCCTTATTTAGTGGAAGCCTTACGATGCCGTTGGCGGCGGGGTCGAGCTCAGGACGGCGGCCGTGATAATCACCGCCAGCAGGATGATTGCCTCAACGTGCAAAATGCGTGCGAATTTTTGGGTTGCATCTTGACCGGTCGCTGCCTTGATTCGTAGCTGTGCCAGCAGTGCGGGCATCACGACAAACCGGTTCAGCCCCCCGAGTGCCGCGGCACAAAGCACCAGTGCAACCTTGATCAGCAAGGCGGTGGCGTATGGATTGCCGACCGCGTTATCAAGACTTCCAAGGCCCCGCCAAGCGCTCAGCACGCCAGTCGCGAAGATGCCGATCAGTGCAATCGTCGCCGAGTTCGACAGCGCTTCGACATACCGCGCAACTTCGACGCGACCGTCGGGCTCGTGCGGCGCCTCCCCACGCAAGGTGATCAAGCCCGCCACGATCACTTCGCCTACCCAGACGCTGATCAGGACCAGGTGTACCCAGTCGACCGCCACTGCCCAGGTGAAATCTCCCGAAGCGCCGGCGTGGCTGACGATGCTGCGGCTGTACAGGAACAGCCCGAGCGCTGCCAGCCGAATTACAGTGGCTGGACTAGCCGCGACCGCGTTCAGCCTTAGCGCTGCAGTAATGGCAACCACGACTAGCGCGGCAGCGCCGAGCATCCACGCATACCCGAAGTGCGTTGCCGTGATGACAGCCTGTACGGCAGGGAATGCTTCGGTCACCGGCACCTCCGCCATCGATGCCGCTTCCAGCCAGAGCACGCCAAGGTACGCCGCCATTGCCGCCACAACGCAAGCAAGCATAGCTTTGCGCAGGCGCGGCAGCATGTTAGTTGCCCATGCTGAGCTTGCACCGCGCAGCCAGAGTGTTGCAGCGCCGGCGCCAACTAGTGTGGCGACCGACAGGTTCAGGACAGCGGTTGCGGCGCGCTGGACCAGTGCGAAATCCGGTTCCACGTCACTTTACCTGGAACGCAAACTCGCCCTTGACTTTGTGGCCGTCCCGCGTGACAGAGGACCATTGGACCCGATATGTGCCGGAGTGCAGTGCAGGGACGGTGGCAACCAGGGCTTTGGGATTGGCGCCATCGACGGCAATTTTCGAAGGCTCAACGATGGTGCCTTTCTCGTCCACCAGTTTGACCTTGCTGAACGGTAGCTCAAGCGGATCGCTGAACTGCAGGCGCACTTGCGTCGGCGCCGGGCTGACAACGGAATTCGCCTGTGGCATGGAAGATTCCAGCTTCGCATGGGCGAATGCTGCGGAGGTGAACACCAAGCCAAATACGGCTACAGTTGCTACGAGCAGATTTTTAGATTTCATTTGATTCTCCGGTTGAGGCCCCCGGCCTTTTACAGCGCACAAGGGCTCGATGAGTAGTAGTGTTTATTGGGCCGCCTGAAGCTGCACGACCGTCACGGCGCCGTTCACACGGTCAGCCGCAAACTTGACCTTGTCGCCGACCTTGACCTGGTCGAGCACGACTGGATCCTTGACGCGGAAAACCATGGTCATCGCGGCCATGTTGAGGTTTTTCAGCTCACCGTGGCGCAGCGTGATCTTGCCGGCTTCCTTGTCGATCTTTTTGACTTCGCCATCCGTCAGTTCGGCGGGTGCCGCAGTCTGGCTGCTCGAGTGCGCGGCATGCGCGTCGTGGGAACCGTGGCTACCGTGTCCGCTTTCCTGGGCAGTTGCGATGGAAGCAGCTGCGCTCAAGGCGATGGCGATGGTCAGTTTCGAAAATGCGTTCATGATGTTTCCTTTCGTTCGATTAAAGTCGGTTAGTTGTAGTGCTTGAAAACCTTGGTGCTGCCGTTGGCCTGTACCAGCAAGACGTCATAGGGGTCCTTGCGCGGCCCTTCCATCCCAGGCGAGCCGAGCGGCATCGCCGGCACGGCCAGGCCCTTCGCCTTGGGTTTCTGTACGAGCAAGCGCTTGATGTCGCTGGCAGGAACATGGCCTTCGATGGCGTAGCCCTGAATCATGCCGGTATGGCACGAACCGAGCTTGTCCGGAATGCCAGCACGCTCCCGGTGGTCGGATGGGTTCTCGACATTGACGACACGCGGAGCGAAACCATTCGCTTTCAGATGATCGACCCAGGCGCTGCAGCAGCCGCACGACTCGCTCTTATAGACGTCGATGACCGGTGCGGCGGCTATTGCAAACATTGGCACGGACAGGGCCGCCGCGAGTGCGGCCTGGCGGAGTAATCGTCGGCTCATGAGATAGTCCTCTCGTACTGTGATTGGTGATGTACTGTAGTTAGTGATGACCTTGGTGACCAGTCGGCTTACGAACGGTTACCTCGATGTTCGTAGCCTTTGCGGCGGGCATGGCCTGGCCGCCGGCCGTCTGGCTGCGCACGGCAGCCGGGGGCTCTCCCTTCCACTCATAGGCAACCGTGCCTGCCGGGTGCTTGTACCAGCCGGGATCCTTGTAGTCGCCCGGCTTCTGATCCTTGCGTACTTTCAGAATAGTGAACATCCCGCCCATTTCTACGCCACCAAAGGGACCTTGGCCGCCCATCATCGGCAAGGTGTTTGCCGGGATCGGCATTTCCATGCCCTCCATGGAGCCACCCTTGTCGCCCATCACCATGTAGTCCGGTATCAGCTTCGTGATCTTGTCGGCGATACCACGGTGGTCCACGCCGATCAGGTTGGGGACGTCATGTCCCATGGCGTTCATCGTGTGGTGCGATTTGTGGCAATGGAACGCCCAGTCGCCCGGATCGCTTGCTACGAACTCGATGGCGCGCATCTGACCCACGGCGACGTCGGTTGTCACCTCGGGCCAGCGCGACTCGGGCCGGGTCCAGCCGCCATCGGTGCCCGTCACTTCGAACTCGTGTCCGTGCAGGTGAATCGGATGGTTCGTCATCGTCAGGTTGCCGGTGCGGATGCGCACGCGGTCGCCCTGGCGCACGTTCATCGTGTCGACGCCCGGGAAGGCGCGGCTGTTGATGGTCCAGAGATTGAAGTCGAGCATCTCGTTGACCCGTGGCGTATAGCTGCCAGGCTCGATGTCATAGGCGTTGAGCAGGAAGACGAAGTCCCGGTCCACCGCGTGATGCTTCGGATTCTTTGGATGGGTGACCCAGAACCCCATCATCCCCATCGCCATCTGCACCATCTCGTCGGCATGCGGGTGATACATGAAGGTGCCGGGCCGTTTTGCCACGAATTCATAGACAAAGGTCTTGCCCGGCTGGATGCCGGGCTGGTTCAGGCCCGTCACACCGTCCATGCCGTTCGGCAGGCGCTGGCCGTGCCAGTGGATGCTCGTGTGTTCAGGCAGGCGGTTGGTCACGAAGATACGGACACGGTCACCCTCGACCACTTCGATGGTCGGCCCTGGGCTTTGGCCGTTGTAGCCCCACAGGTTGGCTTTCATGCCGGGGGCGATTTCACGCACCACCGGCTCGGCGATCAGGTGGAACTCCTTGACGCCATTATTCATGCGCCACGGGAGCGACCAGCCGTTCAGGGTCACGACCGGGTTGTAGGGCCGACCGTTAGGCGGCGAAAGCGGCGGTTGCGTCGCAGCGGTAGTCATGATGGGCGCTTCCGGCAGCGTGGCGGCGCCTGCGCGGCTTACCAGCCCGGCACCGACCAGCGCTGCTGCGCCAGTGAAGAAATCTCGACGAGTACTCATTAGTATTTCCTTGTTAGTGTGCGGCGGCGGCTTCGGGGGAAGCGCTTGCGGCCAGCGTGGCGGTCGACCCGCCGCTGCCGCTAATGGCGGCCTGCAGGTCCGTTTCGGCGATCCAGTAATCGCGTTGCGCTTCGATGGCAGTGGTCACGCCGTTGATCTGGGCACGCGCGTCGGTCAGTAGCTCGAAGACGCCCATCAGCATGCCGTTGTAGCGGAGCAGGGTCTCTTCGGATATCTTCTTCTGGAGCGGCACGACCTCGTCGCGGTAGTGCCTGGCGACGTCGTAACTCGTGCGGTACGCCGAGTAGGCTTCTCGCACCTGCGACCTGGCGACAGTGGCGGTATTTGCAGTGCGGTGGACCGACTGCATATAGATTGCCTCGGCCTTCGCCACACGTGCGCCACCCCAGTCGAAGATCGGCAGGGCCAGCTCGATCTCGTAGCCGTTCTCGCGGGGAGAGCCTGACTTGCTCGAGTTAACATAGCCGGTGTCAAGGACGTTTACGAATCCGGTCGCCCTGGTCAGACCCAGAGCCCGCGCGGTCGCCTCGGCGTCCAGCTTTGCCAGGCGCACGTCGAGGCGCTGTTCCATCGCAAGCGCCTCGATATTGGCGGTGTCGCGAGGTGAGGTCGGCAATTCCGGCAGCTTGTCGGGCAGCTGGAAAGCCGTGTTTGCGCCCCACACACCCATCAGCCGGGTCAGCTGCTCGCGCGCCGCCGTGGCGTTGTGGCGTGCGCGAGCGAGTTGCGCAGTGGCCTCGGCGGAGAAGGCCTGTTCGCGTACCTGGTCCAGGGCGCTGAGGTTGCCGACCTCTGCCATGCGCTGCGCGAGCTCGGCACTTGCCTGGGCTGCCTCGCGGACTTGTTCAGCATAGCGTGCCTCCTGTACTGCCGCCACTGCGCGGAAGTAAGCCTTGCGCGTCTCGGCGGCCATGCTGACCGCTTCAGTGGCCGCAACGAGCTTGGCGGCCTCAAAACGACGCGATTCGATATCCCGGCGTAGCGGGATCGTCACCAGGCCGACCAAGTCGAACATGACGCTGCGCTCGATCTCGGTCTCCCCGCCACCGGACATGCGACCAAAGCTGAAGCTTGGGTTGCTCATGCGACCCGCCTGCACAAGGTCGGCTTCGGCCACGCCGAGTTCGGCGAGCGAGGCGCGCAGGCCCCGGTTGTTGAGAAGGGCAATCCGGACGGCACTGTCGGCCGAGAGCGGCTGCTTCAACATGTCGGCAAGTTCGGCATGGGTTGATTCGTTATTGCCGCTTGCGTTTGGAAGGCGGATTTCCTGTCCGGTGCGCTCGGCCGTCAAGGCCGAGACTGCATCGAGGCCGCCGTCCTTTGAGAAGGTAGCGCAACCGCTCAGAACAAGAACCGCAACGCCTGCAGCTATGGTACGTAGTGAAGGAATTGGTGGCTTTATTGTCATTGGTTTGCCTTTGCTTAGTGATGTTTGCTGTGGTCCGCAGCCGGCTGAACGACCGGCTTCGCGTCGGATACCGGCGCCTCATGCCCGGTGTGTGCTTGGTTGCTGGCTGGCGCGGGATCGGCGCCATGCCCGGCATGTCCGGGGGCTCCGGCTACGGTGTCGTTTGCGGTTCGCCAGACCTTGTCAGGCGTAACATCGCTCTGTTGCGTTCTAGGCTGGGCTGTGCTCGTGATGGCGGATTCATACTGCGCAGGCGGAACGGCAACGCGAGGGTCCGCAGGGTCAGGCACGTGCGGGGATTGCTGGGCCAGCGCAGAAATGGGCACAGCCAGCAGGGCGCCAATGGCGGCGGCCCAAAGCTTGAGTTTCATTGTCAATCCTTAAAATCGGAAACAGGGGCGTGCGTAGGCACGCGCTGATGCTCAAGAGATGCGACGCCGGCAGCTTGAAATAGCCGGGTCAGCTCTTGTTTCGATTAAGCGGATTAGTGCCGGGGAGGGCGCTGAGGGCCATCCTGGATGAAGCCCACGGCAAACGCGGCAGGCGAGGGGAGAGCGACGTCGGATCCGTCGAATGAGGGAACAGTGAGATCAGTTGAGGGTGGTGCGACGACGCCGAGGCAGAAAGCCGAACAGGCACTGCAGGAAGTGTGCGGGTGCTTCTCGACATCCGGGACAAGCGAATCGGCTGCAGCGTTCGAATCGGCCACATGACCTGCGTGCTCTGTGTCAGCGTGTGCGTTGACCATGCGTGCCTGATGAACCACACCGGCGCTAGTCGGATCCTGCGACTGCTGGTGAACCGGCGAGCAAACCAAGCCAAGGCTGCCAGCGACCGCGTTGAGCGGTAGCAAGGCTATTAACAGCCAAAGCAGGAAGGTCTTTAGGGTCCGGTTCATGATCGTGCTGAGTATAACACGAATTTTTCGGCCAAGCATGAGCTTAAGGTTGATTAAAGACAGCCTGTACGTGGGCCGGCATACCATCGAGCGCATCTGTGCGGTGTTGGGGCACGCTGATCAATTTGAACGAGGAGAATAGGATGAAAAAAGAACGTATCGTTCTGGCGGCGGGGACGGTTCATTTCGAACATACACCTTGAGCTCGTCCAAATTGTCCGCACCTGGTTGTAGAGGGCTGTTGTCGTCTCGTGGGCCCAAACTTCCCGGGCGCACGGCAGAACACCATTTCATCGAACGTCAAAAAAAGTACTTGACCTTCCAACCATGGGAAGGATTAAGGTGGACCTACAGTTAACCAATGGAGGTGTCAAATGTATGAATTGCAAGTTGAAGGCATGACCTGTGGCGGTTGCGCCAATAGCGTTAAGAGGTCGGTGCTGGCAGTCGACAACGCTGCAAAAGTGGAAGTTGACCTGGGCAGCAAAAAGGTCCGGATCGACACCAATCTCGGTATCGATCAGGTCAAGGCGGCCGTGGTGCAGGCGGGGTACCCCGTGAGTGCGAGCACAATCGCATAACGCAAGAAAGAAGATCCGGCACGCCCGGTCCGTGCCGGATCATGCTCCAACGACCAATTTCGGCAGATCGTGACGCCGCCATTGCCGTTATTGTTTTATGCTCGGCACGTGTGCCTGGCGAGTCTGGAGCAGGCTAGCTTGTATTGGTTCAGCTTGGAGACTGCGCCGCTACCGGCAGTACGAGACACTACGTTCGTCATGCCATATAGCTTGGTCTATTGATGCTGGATCAGCCCCCGAAGTCACACTCAAAAAATCTTTCGGAATCTACTTGACCATCCCATGATGGGAGGGCGCATCGTGTCTTCATGTTGAGGAAAAGGTAGAGGACCACACATGGACATTTCTAACAAAACGGTGCTTGGCACGAACATATCACCCATCAGTTTGCCAATCGAGGGGATGACGTGCGCATCCTGTGTTGGCCGCGTCGAGGCAGCCCTTCGCAAGGTGCACGGTGTCGGCAGCGTCGCCGTTAACCTCGCTACTGAACGGGCAGAGATACGGCCGAGCGGACACGGTTCAGTCGACCGTGCTGCTCTTGTGCAGGCAGTTGAAAAGGCCGGATACGATGTTACTGCGCAGACAATCGAGCTGTCGGTCGAGGGCATGACTTGCGCATCGTGCGTGGGGCGAGTCGAGCGTGCACTGCAGGCCGTGCCAGGCGTCAGCCAGGCCACAGTTAATCTGGCAACCGAGCGTGCCACGGTGCACGGCGTCGCGGCGACCGAAGCGCTGCTGGCCGCAATCGGCAAGGCTGGCTATGAAGCCAGCAACCTCGATTCCAGTACCGTTTCCGGCGATGATAACGCCGAAGCGAGGAAAGATGCTGAACGAGCGGCGCTCAAGCGCGACCTGCTGATCGCCTCCGCTCTTGCACTGCCGGTCTTCATCCTCGAAATGGGCTCGCACTTGCTACCGTCCATGCACCACTGGGTGATGGAGCACGTTGGACAAGGATTGAGCTGGCAACTGCAGTTCGTGCTGACGACGTTGGTATTGCTCGTGCCCGGCCGCCGCTTCTATACCAAGGGTCTCCCGGCATTGCTGCGGCTGGCACCAGACATGAATTCGCTCGTGGCGGTCGGCACACTGGCTGCCTATGCGTATTCGCTTGTCGCCACCTTCATGCCCCACCTGCTGCCGACAGGTACGGTCAACGTCTATTACGAAGCGGCGGCCGTGATCGTGGCGCTAATTCTTTTGGGAAGATTTCTGGAGGCGCAGGCAAAGGGGCGCACTTCGCAGGCCATCCAGAGGTTGGTTGGCTTGCAAGCAAAAGTGGCCCACGTCGTACGCGGCGGCCGCACCACCGACATACCTGTCGGGGAGGTTGTCGCCGGTGATGTGCTCGAGGTACGCCCGGGAGAACGGATTCCGGTCGATGGCGAGGTCGTCGAGGGCGTCAGCTATGTCGACGAATCCATGATCACAGGCGAACCGGTCCCAGTAAAGAAAGAGCGTGGCAATGGCGTCGTGGGTGGCACCGTCAACCAGAGGGGCGCGCTGTCCCTGCGCGCCACCGCAGTCGGTGGACAAACGGTACTCGCTCAAATCATTCGCCTGGTAGAACAGGCGCAGGCCTCGAAGTTGCCGATCCAGGCGGTCGTCGACAAGGTAACCATGTGGTTCGTGCCGGCAGTGATGGCTGCTGCCACGGCGACCTTCCTGGTCTGGCTTGCGTTCGGCCCGTCCCCAGCGCTGACCTTCGCCCTGGTCAACGCGGTGGCGGTCCTGATTATTGCTTGCCCATGCGCGATGGGACTGGCAACCCCTACCTCAATCATGGTCGGTACCGGACGCGGGGCGGAGCTGGGCGTCCTGTTTCGAAAGGGCGAGGCATTGCAGATTCTAAAAGACGCCAGGGTAGTGGCGCTGGACAAGACCGGGACCTTGACCGAAGGGCGGCCGGTTCTGACGGATCTGGAGCTCGGCACGAGCTTCGAGCGCACTCACGTGCTGGCACGAATCGCCGCGGTCGAGTCGCGCTCGGAACATCCGATTGCCCGTGCAATAGTCGAGGCGACTGAGAAAGAGGGGATCGACATCCCGGCCATTACGCAGTTCGAATCCATTACAGGCATGGGAGTGCGGGCGCTGGTGGATGGCATTCGTGTGGAAGTGGGTGCGGACCGCTACATGCGCTTGCTCGGCCTGGACGTGGAAAGCTTCGAGCAAACGGCCCAGAGGCTGGGGGCGGAAGGAAAGTCCCCACTGTATGCTGCAATCGACGGTCGCTTGGCCGCGATTGTCGCCGTGGCCGACCCAGTCAAGCCGGGCACCCCCATCGCCATCGCTGCCTTGCACAAATTGGGCCTGAAGGTCGCCATGGTCACCGGAGATAACAGGCGCACTGCCAACGCAATCGCGGCACGCCTGGGCATTGACGAGGTTGTCGCAGAAGTGCTGCCTGCCGGAAAGGTCGAGGCAATCAAGAGACTCAGGGACGCATATGGTCCTGTCGCGTTCGTAGGTGATGGCATCAACGATGCACCTGCTCTGGCCGAGGCTGACGTCGGCCTGGCGATTGGGACCGGTACCGATGTCGCGGTAGAAGCAGCGGACGTGGTACTCATGTCCGGCAGCCTGCAGGGCGTCCCGAATGCGATTGCCCTGTCTAAAGCAACAATCGGCAACATCCGCCAAAATCTGTTCTGGGCTTTTGCCTACAACACCGCCCTTGTCCCTGTTGCGGCAGGGATCCTGTACCCGGCATACGGCGTACTCCTGTCCCCCGTGTTTGCCGCCGGCGCGATGGCCTTGTCCAGCGTGTTCGTTCTCGGTAACGCGTTGCGGCTGCGCGGCTTCAAGCCACCATTACATGAATGAGACGGGAGAAATACATGAATATCGGTGAAGCATCGAACGCATCCGGGGTATCGGCCAAAATGATTCGCTACTATGAAGAGATCGAACTGATTCCGCATCCGGCACGCACCGACTCTGGCTACCGGGCTTACACCTCGGCCGATGTGCATCGCCTGCGGTTTATTCGGCGTGCGCGGGACCTCGGCTTCCCGGTAACGGAAATCGTGGAACTGCTCAGCTTGTGGGGCGACCGATCGCGGAAAAGCGCTGACGTCAAGCGCCTTGCGCAAGGCCACATCGCTGACCTTGAAGAGCGGATCAGAAATTTGCGTCTGATGGCCGATACCTTGCAGACCCTCAGCGACTGTTGCGCAGGCGACGAGCGGCCGGATTGTCCGATCCTCGCCACCTTGGGGGACAGGGCCGAAGAGCAGGGGCCTGCGGCAAGCCTGCCGCGGCCGACCGCTGGGAAGGACCTGGTTCAGGCACAAGGGCGCAGGAATTGATGCCCCGGCCGCACCCACGGCAGGGAAAGGAATAAAAAATCGAGGCAGAATCGCCTCGCTCACCCCTTCAGTTACAGGCTTCCCGGAGAATTAAATGGCTGTCCCAGTACTGGCGGCCGTGGTTGCAGCTCGGGCAGCTGGCCGCTGCCTCGGTTGTCCAGAACACGTGGGTAAGCGTGACGGAGCCGTCGTCATTGTGGCGCTGATACGTGGACGCGCGACCGTTGGCGGACTGCTTCATCAATGCACCCCAGCTGTTCGGATCGTCACTGATGTCGGCGTTAGCACCGCCTTTCGCCGCCGGACCGACCGTCCCTGGTATCGCGGCGACCGTGCTGGTCGAGTCGAGGTGCGAATAAATGCTGTTCAGCAAGGAAAAGTCGTGAGCGTTAGGCTTCGTACTCACGGAGCTGCCGGCATTTTCCCCCATGTTGGAGAAGTCGCCCATACACGAGTTCTGCGAGCTGCCGTCCTCGGACTGGTGTCCCAAGCCAAAGATGTGGGCCACTTCCTGACACATCACGTGCTCGCGTTCGTTGACGTTGGTGTACGTGGCCGTGTTGAAGTACGTGTCGTTCATCTTGGCCGTACCTTGCGTGATATGGTCGCCGTTGAGGGTGATCCACGCCAGGCCAAGCCAGCCATTGTTCCCGTAGCTGGCATTGCAGACCTGCGTGGTGCCGGGAACCATTTTGCACGTTCTGGCTGAAGTGCCGCCAGCTATGATGGCAGTGAGGACTGGAGTGTTGCCCGCATTCCCGTCGTTGGACGACTGGTTCAAGCGCGCCGTCCAGGCGGACGTCGTAAGGTTATTCCACCGCCTCGATCATCATGTCGCGCACTGGTTCGCCAGGCAGCCCACGGCCGATCCAGGCACGCCAGGCGATGATCTCGCGGTCACAGCAATCCTTCATGAATACGCCCGTCACGACGTCGCCGTTGTCGCAGGCGATCTCGAAGCCGTCCGAACACCAGCGCTGGTTCGATTCCTCGACGGCTACCCTGCCATCATGCGCTCGGCCGCTGTCCCGCCGCTTGGGCGACTTCGGCAGCAGCAAACCCGGAGTCTCATCACGCGATACATGCGCTTGTGATTGACGGGACGCAGGCCCATCAGGCTGCGAGTACGGCTCACCAGGGCGCCAGCGCGGCGATAGCCATAGGGCGGCAATGCCGTGATCTCGGCACGCACGGCGTCGGCAATCATTGCGTCAGCAACTGGATCAAGCTTGGCCAATCTGTGACCGTCGATGCAGTTTGCAGGACGTGCAAGGCGCTTAATCACGTTCGAGCGCGCTACACCAAGGACAGCGCAGACCGGCTTCACTGGCCATCTTTGCCCAATAAGGGTGAGCGCGCAATCCACTTTTTTCCGCGGGCCACCTCGATCGCTTCGCGCAGGATTTCCGCTTCCATCGTTTTCTTGCCGAGCATGCGCTGCAGTTGTGCGATCCGGACGCGCGCGGCAGCCAGTTCGCTTGCCGGCACCACCGATTCGCCGGACTGGACGGCCACCAGGGCGCCTTCGCGCTCGAGCTTGCGCCAATTGCACAGCTGGCTTGCACTGATGCCGTGCTTGCGGGCGACCAGCGATACGCTCATGCCCGGCTCGTACGTCTCCTTGACGAGCGCAGCCTTTTCCTGCACTGACCAGCGACGACGCCGCTCCTCCGACACCGTCACTACTTCAATGGTTTGGTTATTCCTAGTCATATTCACAGTCGTATTCCTATCCGTAAGGATCCCACATTGACTGTGTCTGGTGGATCAAAGGGCTATCTCATAACCAGCGAGGCAGCGTTTCAGGTGTGCAGCCGATCTTGGCTGCGATCGATTAGATTGCCGCCCATTGCGAGCTGTACTCGCTAGCCGCCCCGCTGACCATACGCAAGCGCGCTCGATGGCTTGCGTGTGGCAACGCACAGCACTGATGTAGACGCCTGTACGATGATGTGAACTGGCCGTGCAGCGGCAGCCGTCGCAGCGCGATGTTGAATAACATCAAGGAGGTACACATGAAAAACGCTAAATCACGTTTCGTTGCCGTAGCAAGCGCTGCTGCGCTCGTTCTGGGCTTTGCAGGTTCAGTCTCTGCGCAGGAAGGGCATGCCCAGCATGGCGCAGCGTCCCCAGCAAGCGCGCAGCAGCACAGCGGTAGTGGGCATGAAATGATGGAGAGCATGCAAGATATGCACCAGAAAATGTCGAGCATGAAGATGACAGGTGACCACGACCATGATTTTGCAATGATGATGCGCTCTCATCATCAGGCCGGCCTCGAGATGGCGCGAGCTGAGCTCAAGAATGGTAAGGATGCACAGATGAAGAAGATGGCGCAGAAAGTGATCAATGACCAGACCAAGGAAATCAAGAAACTTGACGACTGGTTGGCCAAGCATCAGGCATCGGGCAAGTAACATAACTCTTCAGAGCGCCATGACAGGGTACGGGGCGTTATGACGCTCTTGAGACCTCGTTCGGAGTGCCCCGACTCTATTTCTGATTGGTATCGTGCACACCGCCACTTGAAGTCCTGTTAGAGTTTTTGCATGGTCTCACTGCGAAAACTCGCTTTGTGTTTGCTTTGCCTGATGCTTGGATACCATGGGTATTCCGCCGCGTCAGTGACGTGTCGTATGCTCGATGCGGGGCGCGGCGCCACGGCCGAAGCATGTGCAGAGATGGGCAAGACGAATTCCGCAGGCGATGATGAATGCTGCTGTGGCGCGAAGACACAGTGCTGTGCAGCGTTTTCCGTACCGTCCGCTCCGACGTCGTCGATATCGCAACCCCAGCCATTTTTCACGCCGGCCAGGGACTGGACGGTTTCAAGTTTGTCTTTCGCTAGCTACATCCCACCTCTCCTCGATCCGCCCCCACGCCTGGCCTATCACCCTGCCCCGTCCCTCTGCCTTTAACGCGGAGCGACGCCGGCATCGTCGCAAGCAAATGAAAGACCTCGGAAGCGGCCTGCTCGCGTGCACGCGCACGTTTGCCGACTCGCTCGTCAACAACAATTACGAATAATGGGGTTTAACATGACACCCAGCTACGCTTTATCCAGGGCAGCCGCCGTGGCCGCATTGCTATTCCCGTTCGCGATGTCCGCCCACGCCGGCATCATTGTATTTACCGACAGGTCAGCGTTCGAAGTTGAGACAATAATGCAGGGAACCGATGACTTCGACGACCTGGAAGCGACAGAATTGGAAGCCCAACTGTCGCGCTCTGCCGGTGCTTATACCTATCTGATTACCGCCGGCCCGGGTGGGGGCGGATTCTACCCAGCGCTGTGGGAGGGAGATACCTATCTGACTGCAACGCTGGCCAACGATACCATTACCTTCGCCAACTTCGGACCAAATATCTTCGCCTTCGGCGGCAGTTTTTTTGCCACCGATGCCTACGGCGCATTTTCGCCCGGGCGCAGCATTGCCCTCAGCGCGACAGACGGAGTAGCGACAACAAACTACCTTCTTGATGGAGCAATGCCGAGCTCTTTTTTGGGTTTCGTCTCGACTAACCCCCTTACCGAGGTTTCTCTGCGAACAATTAACGAGCAAGGCAATGTCTATTGGGCAACGGCCAACGATATCGTGCTTGCAATGGCTAATCCGGCGCCGCAACCCATACCCGAACCATCATCTGTGGCAACTCTGTTCGCAGGGCTGGGTGCCGCAGCATGCGTGGCACGCCGGCGTCGACGCTGCGCGTAAGCCCTCGAATTTTATTCAACATTTACGATCAAGGAGCATGTCATGAAAGCACAGAGTACGCAGTTCAAGCGGTTTTCCGTACGGCATCAGTCGCGTAAGGCTGCAAGCCGGGTCGTCTTGGGTTTGGGTTTGCTTGCGGCTACCACAGGCCTGGCGCACGCGGATCGGCCGGGGCGGGGCGGCACCGCACAGTTCGAGAAGAATTATCTGGTCTTCATCATCAATCACCACTACTCTGCGTTACGCATGACCGAGCTGGCAGCTGGCACGGACCCGATGCGCGATCCTCAAGTCGTCTCGCCTCAGGAAGGAACGTCGCCGACGCCCGGGTTTGGCGCGACCCCAGCCAAGGCAAGCGACGACGAGATCAGGTCGATGGCCCGCATGGGAAACCGCGAGCAACGCGAGGAAATTGCACGTGCGCAGCAAATGCTCGCAGACTGGTACGGCATCAGGCACCAGCCACAGCTCTCATCGGATGCGCGCCGCATGATCGCGATGCTGGAGTCCACACCAGCTGGTTCGCAGTTCAACCAAGTCTTCCTGCGTTCGTTCAGCAATCATCACTTAAGCGCACTCGCCCCGAGTTTGCACTGCACGGTCAAGAGCGACATCAACCACGACGGACTTCGTCGGTATTGCGAGAACATCGTGATCGTTCAAAAGAACGGCATCAACGATATGAGGGAAATGCTATGCAAGCAGTACTCGGACTGCGGGTTTGTGCCGATGACTGGCGACAAGCGCAAAGATAACGAGTTCTAAACTGAAGAGGGGCTTCGTGCAAGCCTGTTACCTGCCTGTGACCGCCGCACGGTATATGCCCGACGTGCGGCAGTCTGCCCGAAGACATTACCGAGCACCGATCAGATTATCTTCTTGACCTCCCCATGCTCGGAAGGTTTACAGTGATTTCATCGGGCGTGTCCCAGCATCCCCTGCGCTTGTTGGTGCAGTGTACTTGTCACGCAGTCAAGCATTGGCATGTCTGGAGAACTGTTCACGACCAAGCGACCGTTCGAGTCGCGAACGGAGGAACATAATTTTAAATGTTGACGGAGCTGCCATGAAAAAAGAAGCACACGAGCATTCGCATCACGAGGATGCCAACCGACACTGTCACCATTCGCATGCCGTCCCCGAGCATGGCCCAGGGACTGCCGCTACGGTGGCCGCGTCGCATGGCGACCCCATCGGGGACAAGCCTTTCACCGATCCTGTGTGCGGTATGAAGGTCGCCGACAATCCAGACCGTCGCATCGAACACGACGCTATCCTGTATCACTTCTGCAGCGCAAAATGCATGGACAAGTTCCGCGCCGATCCACTTGTCTATATCGGAGATCACGAGATCTCGCCGGCTGTGGTCAGTCCTGCTGGCACGCTTTACACGTGTCCAATGCACCCTGAAATCCAGCAGCCGGGTCCCGGGACCTGCCCAATTTGCGGCATGGCGCTTGAGCCGATGATGCCCTCCCTGGAAGAGGATGAGAATCCTGAACTGGTTGACTTCCGGCACCGATTCTGGTGGACGCTGCCATTAACCGTGATCGTTACCGTGCTTGCGATGGTAGGGCATCGACTGTTCACGGGTGGCATGCCCTATCAGAGCTGGATTGAGCTCGTTCTCAGTACGCCTGTCGTATTGTGGGCAGGCTGGCCATTCTTTGTACGTGGCGCACAGTCGATTCGCAACCGTAGTCCCAACATGTGGACCTTGATCAGCATTGGCGTGATTGCCGCCTATGGGTACAGTGTAGTTGCCACAGTATCCCCGGGCCTGTTCCCGGCCACGTTTGCCATGCATGGCCGGATCGGTGTGTACTATGAAGCTGCAGCCGTTATCATTTCCTTGACTCTGCTTGGGCAGATCCTGGAACTACGCGCACGCTCACAGACATCGGCCGCGATCAAATCGTTATTGGGCCTCGCACCGAAGACCGCCCGGCGGATACGCGGCGACGGCACTGAGGAAGACATCGACCTGTCGCATGTGCATGTCGGCGACCAGTTGCGGGTGCGTCCAGGCGAAAAGGTGCCTGTGGACGGTACCGTCGTCGAAGGGGAGAGCGCGATCGACGAAAGCATGCTTACCGGTGAACCGCTGCCGGTAACCAAGCGTCCCGGCGACAAGGTCATTGGGGCGACAATCAACACCAGCGGCAGCCTTATTATCCAGTCCGAGCGGGTAGGCTCGCAGACAATGCTGTCCCAGATTGTTCAGATGGTCGCCAGCGCCCAGCGTTCCCGCGCGCCGATGCAGCGGCTCGCCGACGTCGTCGCTGGATACTTTGTTTCAGTTGTTGTGCTCGTTGCGTTGCTCACCCTTATTGGGTGGGGGCTGTTCGGGCCAGAGCCGAGCTGGGTCTACGGATTCGTCAATGCCGTTGCGGTCCTGATCATCGCCTGCCCTTGTGCACTAGGCCTGGCGACGCCGATGTCGATCATGGCGGCCACCGGCCGCGCGGCCACGCAAGGGGTCCTGTTCCGTGACGCTGCAGCGATTGAAGCCATGCGCAAGGTTGATACCATCATCGTCGACAAGACAGGTACCCTCACGGAAGGCAGGCCAGCCTTCGACCGCGCTATTGCCGCATCAGGATTTCAGGAAGAAGACGTTCTTCACATCGCTGCCAGCATCGACCAGGGCAGCGAACACCCATTGGCGCATGCGATCGTCGCCGAAGCCCGCCGGCGCAATCTGGCATTGGATAAGCCTGAATCCTTCGAGTCTTCCAGTGGGATTGGCGTTCGAGGAAAGTTGAAGGGGCACGAGGTAGCCTTGGGAAATACTGCGCTCATGGACATCGAAAAGGTCGACTGGAAACCATTGCAGTCCGCTGCTGAAGACCTTCGGAAAATAGGGGCGAGCGTCATGTACCTGGCTTTACAAGGCAAACTCGTCGGACTTATCGCCGTGTCCGACCCAATCAAGCAGACTACGCCGGAAGCTTTGGCAACGCTTCGGGACGCCGGAATGACGGTCGTGATGGCAACGGGTGACGGTGTCACCACCGCGCAAGCAGTGGCTGCAAGGTTGGGGATCGCTGAGGTTCATGGTGAGGTCAAGCCCCAGGATAAACTGGCCCTGGTAGAGCGGCTGCAACAGCAGGGCAGAGTGGTAGCGATGGCCGGGGACGGCATCAATGACGCTCCTGCGCTGGCAAAAGCGAACGTCGGCATCGCAATGGGAACGGGTACGGATGTCGCAATCAACTCTGCCCATGTCACCCTGATCAAAGGTGACCTGCGAGCGATTGCAAGGTCCCGCCTGCTGTCGCTCGAGACTGTGCGTAACATGCGGCAGAACCTCGGCTTTGCATTCGTCTATAACGCACTCGGGATCCCGCTTGCTGCAGGCGTTCTGTATCCATTCACTGGGCAACTGCTGTCGCCTATGATCGCAGCGCTCGCGATGAGCTTGAGTTCCGTATCGGTAATCGGGAATGCCCTACGACTACGCGGTGCAAGGGCAGAATCGAACTAATCGGTTTAAGCGGTGCGTGTAATAATGTCGAGCTAACCGGGAGGCTCGGCTTCGAGCCTCCTCCATGTAGCTTGCCGTGAACAAAATAGTCAATCATGCCCATAGTAGTCACGAGCGAGATGCTCGACACAACGGTTGGTGGGGGCGCGGTGATAGCCGTGTGTGTAGCAGCATTCTATATTTACTGCAAACTGCCGCAGTGGCGACAGCGGCGCCGTCAAAAGCGGAGCCAGCCTGCACTGTCCACAAGCGGTGTGGGCAAGCGGTCGCGGTCTCGTCGCAAAGACAAGGGACGATAAATGCACGGGTTCAAGCTACACGTTCGCAGTCGCTGGTCTTGGCCACAGGGGCGACGGGATTGTCCAGCGTTTTCGTCTTCCGCAACATAGCATCGGCCGGAAGTGAGCGCGGCCGGCTCCAGCTAGGCGGCGGCGATCCACGTGATTTCGGCCCACTGTGACTCGTACTGGTTGCCGGCTTCGCTGACCATGCGTACGGCGCGCTCGATGACTTCGGGGGAATACTTGGGTTGCTTTTTCATAGCTCCATTTATATGGACGCCTCCCGTTTGCAAGGGATTTGAGTGTCTGACGTGACAGGAACAGTTCGCAGCTTTATATCCGGCCTTGTTGCAGTCGGGTCTTCCGCTGCGGGCCTCGATGGAATCCGCTGATCTACTCCTCATTTCTCTCTCGAGCTCGAAGCTCTTGGAGCTATTCAGGTTTAGCAGATCACGGTCTGACCTATTTCGCCATCACTCTTCATCCTCGCAACCTTTGACGTTCTAACTTCGCGGGGCCGCTCTTGCCCACTTTGCTGCCTACGTCGGCTTCATGCTGATGTATTCCTTTCGGTACGGTCGGTTATGAGCAAGAACTGACCAGATCGTTCGCGCGATTTTGTTCGCAAGCGCCACAATCACCACATTTGGATGTCGCCGCTGTCTCAGCTGCTGGACCCATGGACTCGGATCCCTAGCGTTGATCAGTACACTACGAGCACCATGGATCAACAACGTTCGCAGGTATGTGTCGCCGCGCTTACTGATGCCATGAAGCTTCACCTTGCCGCCTGAACCAGTTTGCTTTGGCACGAGCCCCGCCCACGCGGCAAACTCTCGCCCTGATCGAAACGCTTTTGCGTCTCCCATCATCGCGACCGCTGCAGTCGCGGTCAGCAAGCCTACCCCCGGGATTTCACTGATCGCCTTCACGGCGCAATCATCCTTCTTCCATTCACGCATTCGCCGTTCAATTGCTGCAATCTGCTCGTCCAGCTTCGTCAGTCCGTTCCATTGTTCACGCAACGTATCGATCAGTGCTGTCGGCAGACGCTCCGCAATTCGAGCCAGGATTTCCGGCATCACCTTGTCGAGTGACATACGAGCTTGGGAAGCTACCTCTCCGTACTCAGTCAGCAACCCCCGAAGGGCGTTGATCTGCATCGTTCGAAACTTCACCAGTTGCTGGCGTATCCTATGTAATGCCAACATTGCTTGTTGCAGTTCGGTTTTCACTGCGATTGCCTTACTCGGCTGCTGGACAGCGAGCCAGATTGCCCGAGCATCAGCGGCGTCGTTCTTGTTGCGGATATTGAACGCCTTCACAAACTCCCCCGGCATTAACCTGACTTGATGGCCCATCTTTATCAACTGCCGTGCCCAATGATGGGACCCACCACATGCCTCCATGCCGATCAGGCATGGAGCGCGGTTTGCGAAGTGAGATAGAAAGCCGGCGCGCTTGAACTGTTTGTTCATCACCTCACCCGTCTCCGGGTCGAACCAACCCCCGGTGTCAGAATAGTTGTCGCGTCACGTGATTGAGTAAAGCCATACCGGGGACGGGCAAGAGAGAACGTGTGAAGCAGTATCCAGCAGAACGAAAAGAGGCGTTGTTACGGCAGATGATGCCGCCCCAGAACCGCGTGGTGTCGGAACTGGCCCGTGAGAGTGGGATCACCGAACAGACGCTTTATACTTGGCGCCGTCAACTTCGTAATCAAGGAATGCCGGTGCCAGGTAGTGGGAAAAATGCTGAGGAATGGACCTCAGAGGACAAGTTCGCTGTCGTGCTGGAAACGGCTGCGTTGAACGAGAGCGAACTGTCGGAATATTGCCGTCGGAAGGGGCTGTTTGCGGAGCAGATCGCCACCTGGCGAGCCGCATGTATGGCCGCCAACGTGAGCGTGGTGCAGCAAACCCGGGCGCAGCAGGTCCAGTCGAAGGAAGACAAGAAGCGGATCCGGCAGTTGGAGAAGGACTTGCAACGCAAGGAGAAGGCGCTGGCTGAAGCAGCAGCGTTGCTGATCCTGCGAAAAAAAGCCCAGGCGATCTGGGGGGACAAAGAGGAAGACTGATCAGCGCCCCAGATCGCCTGTCATGTGTTGCGTTGATCCGTGAAGCCGAAGCTGCAGGCAGCCGGCTGTCACCGGCTTGTCGTGAACTCGGCATCACCCTGCGCACGTTTCAGCGCTGGGTGCGGGGCGGAGATGATGCTGTAGCCGTCGACAGCCGCCCAACTAGCGTCAGGCCTGAGCCGGCCAACAAGCTCACCGAAGACGAGCGTACCGAGATTCTGGCTGTCGCCAACAGCGAGGAATTTGCCAGTCTGCCGCCGAGTCAGATCGTGCCGACGCTGGCCGATCGAGGCATCTATGTGGCTTCGGAGTCGAGCTTCTACCGTGTCTTGAAGTCGGCCTCGCAGCAGCACCATCGTGGCAAGGCCAAAAAGCCGAGTGAGCGCGTGGTCACGAGCCATTGCGCCATAGCGCCGAACCAGGTGTGGAGTTGGGACATTACGTGGCTGCCGGCTGCGATCAAAGGCAAGTACCACTACTGGTACATGGTGCTCGACATCTACAGCCGCAAGATTGTCGGTCACGAAGTCCACGAGGCGGAGTCGGCAGAATCGGCGGCGCGGCTGATGCGCAGGGCCAGCCTGGCTGAGGGATTGGCCGGCCGACCGCTGGTACTGCACTCGGATAATGGCAGCGCCATGAAGGGCTCGACCATGCTGGCCACATTGGAGCAACTCGGCGTTGCACCGTCGTTCAGCAGGCCGCGTGTGAGCAACGACAACGCCTACGCAGAGTCGTTATTCAGGACCTGCAAATATCGACCGAACTACCCGCGCCAGCCGTTTGCGACGCTGGAAGACGCGCGGGCATGGACGCAGAAATTTGTGCGATGGTACAACCAGGAGCATAAGCACAGCGGCCTGAAATTCGTGACGCCGGCACAACGTCATGGCGGCCAGGCTGAAGCGATTCTGGAGTATCGCGAACAGGTATATCGAGAAGCGAAGAACCGTAATCCGCAGCGCTGGTCGCGGGATGTCAGGAACTGGAATCTGGATAGTCAGGTCTGGCTGAATCCGGAACGGATTCGACCAGAGGAACTACGGCAGGTCGCGTGAGGTGACGCGACAACTACGTTGACAAACACCGCCAATGCATCTGGAAAACGCTCTTGGCCAAGTCCACGCCGTAGACAATCGGTGCATTGCTCATGGTGCGCTCCTCTCTGAAGGCTGGTCAAAGAACTAGTTCATCGGCGGGGGCCGCGACTCTGGTCTACAGAGCCTCGATTGTCCTCTTGCAGCGTTTAAAGCATCGCTTCGATTTGAAAAGAAGGGAGGCGTCCATTCCATTTTTCTCAAAGAATGGAGCCTATATGGACGCCCTCCTTTTGCAAGGCATTTTCAGCGCTGTTCAGACGAGGAAAGTCGCAGTTCTTTATCCGGCCTGGTACGCGGCATCGCCGCTGGCCCCGATGAAATCCGCTGATCCACGCCTCATTCTCTGCACGGGCTGCTAAGCCCCAGGCTCCATTCAGGCTTGGTGAATCCCGGTCTGACCTGTCTGTCATCGCTGTCGATACCTAACGCAACTGGTGGCGAGTAATCCTTTCGTAAGTTAAGTCACTCTTCACGCCGCTGTCGCCGTGGTTGGCCGCATGCTGACGTGATCCTTGTCATATGCTCGGTCATGGACCAATACCGCCCAGATTGTACGCGCCATCTTGTTGGCCAGCGCTGCGATTACCACGTTCAGTGGCCGCCGCTGGCTCAGTTGCTGCAACCAAGGACTGAGCGTCCTGGGGCGCCGCAGCACTGCTCGCGCACCATGCATCAGCAGGGTGCGCCGATAGGTGTCGCCGCGTTTGCTCATCCCCAGCAGCCGCACTTTTCCTCCACTACCGGTCTGGCCCGGTATGAGCCCAAGCCAGGCCGCAAACTCACGGCCAGACCGGAATGCCTTCGCATCTCCCATCGCAGCCACCACGGCGGTCGCGGTCAACAGGCCGACGCCTGGAATCGCGAAGATCGCTTTGGCGGCGCGGTCTTGCCGCATCCATGTCAGTAGCGATACCTCGATGCGGGTGATGCGGTCATCCAGCCGGGCCAGCTCGTTCCACTGGTCGCGCAGCGTGTCGATGAGCGGCATCGGCAGCCTCTCGGCCAACCGCTCGAGCGCCGCCTTGGTGCCGGCATCAAAGGACTTCCTGCCCGTACCAAACACTTCACCGTACTCCGCCAGCAGACCGCGTAGGGCGTTCATTTGTGCCGTGCGCATTTTCACTAGTTGCTGCCTGATCCGGTGCATTGCCAGCACAGCCTGCTGCGCTTCGGTCTCGATCGCCACGGCTTTCACTTCCAACTGTTGCGCAGCCATGTAGATCGCACGCGCATCGGCTGCATCGTTCTTGTTACCGCTGACGAAAGCCTTGACCATCTTCCCGCTCATCAGCTTTACCTCGTGCCCCAATTCCTGAAGCTTGCGCGCCCAATGCTGCGAACCGCCGCATGCCTCCATGCCGATCAGGCAAGGCGGCCGGTTGGCGAACCACTGCAGGAACTGCGCGCGCTTGATGGGCTTGTTGATCACTTCGCCTGTTGCCTGCTCAACGGTATACACCTGGAACACACTTTTGGCAGTATCGACACCGACCACTGATCGATCCTTATGCTAGGCGTATCGCTAAAGCGGCTAACGTGAGCAGCAACACGGGTAGCGTAAGAACGATGCCGACACGGAAGTAGTAGCCCCAGGAGATGTGAATATTTTTACTGTCGAGCACGTGTAGCCATAGCAGAGTCGCTAGGCTTCCGATCGGCGTGATCTTGGGGCCAAGGTCGCTACCGATGACGTTGGCATAGATCATTGCCTCTCGCACGACTCCTTCAGTGGCCGTAGCATCGATCGACAGTGCACCGATCAGCACAGTAGGCATATTGTTCATGATGGAGGAGAGGCCTGCTGTAATGAAGCCCGTACCCAGGGCTGCGCCCCACACGCCGTGACTCGCGCAACGCTCGAGCAACGCCGTGAGATAGTCGGTGAGACCCGCGTTACGCAAGCCATAGACGACCAAGTACATACCGAGCGAAAACACCACGACCTGCCACGGCGCGTCGCGCAGCACTTCGCGCGTGGAGATGCGATGACCGCGCGCTGCAACTGCCAACAGCATCACTGCGCCCACTGCAGCTACAGCACTGATCGGCACTCCGATCGATTCAAGCCAGAAGAAACCGATCAATAGCAGTGCGAGGACCCACCAGCCAGTAATAAAAGTTGCCCGGTCATGAATTGCGTCATGTGGGCGTTTCAATTGCGCCAGGTCGTAGTTGGCCGGAATATCGCGTCGGAAGAACAGTAGCAGAGCGACCAACGTTGCGATGACCGATACCACATTGACTGGCACCATCACGGCCGCATATCGCGCGAAGCTGATGCCGAAATAATCGGCCGAGACGATATTGACCAGGTTAGAAACCACAAGCGGCAAGCTGGCGGTGTCGGCGATGAAGCCCGCAGCCATTACGAACGCAAGCATCGAGCGTGCATTAAAGCGCAGCGCACGGAGCATGGCGATCACGATTGGCGTGAGGATCAGTGCTGCCCCATCATTGGCAAAGAGCGCCGCGACGGCAGCCCCAAGTAGCACCAGCATCACGAACAGTCGCTTGCCGTTCCCGCCACCCCACCGCGCGACATGTAAGGCCGCCCATTCGAAGAACCCGGCCTTGTCGAGCAGCAGGCTGATGATGATGACTGCTACAAAAGTGCCGGTCGCATTCCAAACAATATTCCAGACTGCTGGAATGTCGGCGAGGTGAATGACACCCGCCAGAAGCGCAACTAAGGCGCCAATTGATGCGCTCCAGCCGATTCCAAGACCACGAGGCTGCCAGATGACAAAGATGAGAGTAACGAGAAAAATCAGGAATGCGATCAGCACGGGTGGTCCCGGAAAAGGTAATGGTCTGGTTGATGGTTGCGCGGCAGGCCAGGGCGAACTGCCACAGCCGGCCTGCGGTTACTAATCGGTCAGGTGCCGATGGTGCCAATGCGGTCCAGTTCTTCTTTGAAGCGAACCCGGTCATCTTTCAGCTCTTCCAGCGGAAGCGACAAGAATGCCTTGATGCGTGCATTAATGATGTCGTAGGTCTGCTCGAACGCTGACTCGATCTCTTCCTCGGTTCCGACAACGTGGCCGGGATCGTCCAGTCCCCAGTGCGTCCGGATCACCTGTCCCAAGTAAGCCGGGCAGGTTTCGCCAGCAGCATTGCTGCACACGGTCACGACAACATCCGGAGTGACCGGCAGATCATCCCAAGACTTGCTGTAATAGCCTTCTGTCGAGATGCCCTTCTTATGGAGTAGCGCCACCGCGCGCGGATGAAGCTGCCCGGCAGGCTGACTGCCTGCGCTGATGGCCTTTAGGCCAGCCGGTGCGAGATGGTTGAAAACGCCTTCGCTCAAGACCGAGCGGCATGAGTTGCCAGTGCAAAGAAATAGGATGTTCATGTGAGAATGGTCGATGGGTCAAAAAAAGGGTCAAACCGGCGTAGAGCCAATGCCGCTGACCTGCGCCTGGATTGCATTTTTCTCGAGCATATTGAGCGGCAGACTCGTGAACAGATTCATCCTGGTCAGGATCTGCCTGTACACCTTGTTAAATGCGGCTCGCTTTTGCTCATCAGTACCTGTGACAGCGGCGGGATCTTCGAAACCCCAATGTGCCGAGATGGGATGACCAGGCCAGATTGGGCAAACTTCTCCTGCCGCGTTGTCGCACACCGTAAAGACAAAATCCATATGCGGCGCGTCGGCCTGGCTGAACTCATCCCAGCTTTTGCTACGCATTTGAGTCACGGCGTAACCGGTACCGCGTATTTGCTCGAGAGCGATTGGGTTGACGGCGCCGGTCGGGTGACTGCCAGCCGAGTACCCGCGAAAACGCCCCTTGCCCATGGTATTGAGCAGTGCCTCTGCCATGATGCTGCGAGACGAATTGCCCGTGCACAGAAACAGCACGTTGTAGATCTTGTCTTCCATGATCTCTCCAGGTCGATTAACTGCTTGCATGAGCGAAGCTGAGGTAGCCGCGCTATTTGTCCAAAGAGCGGCGCCTACTGGTCCGCAGGGAATACCCTTGCAGCAATCTTCGCTGAGGTACTCAACCAAGCCACCCATCGTGTCCAGGTTTGCCGTATAGATAATTGAACGACCCGCCTGACGAGGACTGACGAGACAGGCATGCGTGAGTTCCTTCAAGTGAAACGAGAGCGCCGGCGGCGTGATGCCCAGGTGATCGGCGATCTTGCGTGCGGCAAGACCTTCTGGACCGACCTGAACCAGCAGGCGAAAGACGTCGAGCCTGCTCTCTTGGGCAAGCGCAGCCAGCGCGCCGAGTGCGGATTTTTTCTGCATGCCTAGGCAACCTTCAAATGTTCAACAACTTTTTAATTATTGCATGGTTTTTGGGGAAGATTCAACGTATATTGAACTATTCTTGTGCAAATCCAGCATGTGCGGCGGATGGCTGGGAACGGCCTGGCTCTCGGCAGAGCGGAGCACTGGTCGATCACGTGATCATCCTGAAACTGGCGATGTTGTAAGAAAATGGGCACATGGAGCTGGTCCTGACAGACACACTCTGCCACCTGACAGCAGCTTGCGGTGTAGGCAAAGCTATGGAGAAATCGTGACAGCGCAATGGCGTATGATCGGCATCCTTGCATGCACGCAAATTATCTCGTGGGGCTCGATGTTCTACGGATTCAGCGTCATCGCGCCCGAGATCGAGCGAGAGACCGGGTGGAGCAGTGCGCTCGTGTTCGGGGCTTATTCCTGGAGCTTGCTCGCAGCTGGCGTTGCCGCGACACCTGTGGGCATGTTGCTCGACCGATACGGTGGCCGTTCAATCATGAGCATTGGCTCGGTTGTTTCCGCCATCGGTTTGTTCGCACTTGGCATGAGTAAGACGCCTGCCACTTATATCGCTGCATGGACGATCATTGGCTTGGCGATGAGCTTGACGCTGTATGAGGGGACCTGTCAGAAATTCTGTGTGCGGGGCCAGAATTCGTAGTTAGATAATCGCGTTCGTGAAGCGCTCGCCGAACATGATGGCGAACTGGTTGGCAGCCTGCTTCCAGGTACGCTGTGGCATCTTCCAATCTTTCTCGATATTGCGCAAGGCCAGGAACAATAACTTGGTCGCGGCTTCGTCGCTGGGGAAGTGACCACGGTTCTTGACGATCTTCCGCAGACGCATATGCAGGCTTTCAATAGCGTTGGTCGTGTAGATGATCGTGCGCACTTCAGGTGGGTAGGCAAAGAACGGAATCACCTGCTGCCACTGGCGCCGCCACATCGCGGCCACGGTCGGAAACTTGGTGCCCCATGGGCCTTCTGCAAAGGCATCCAGCGCCGCTTCGGCCAGCTCGGCGTTGGCAGCGTGGTAGATCGGCTTGAGCGCCGCTGCCAGTTCCTTCCGGTCCTTCCAGGCCGCAAGCGTCGTCGAATTGCGGATCAGGTGCACGATGCACGTCTGGATCTGCGCTTGCGGATAAACGGCCTCGATGGCCTCCGGGAAGCCGCGCAGGCCATCGACGACGGCGATCAGGATATCGTCCAGTCCGCGGTTCTTGAGTTCGTTGAAAACCTTCAGCCAGAATTTGGCGCCTTCGGTCTGTTCGATCCACAGACCCAGCACTTCCTTGCGGCCGTCGGCACGAATGCCCAAGGCCAGATATACGGCCTTGTTCTTGACCGTGCCTTCGTCCCGGATCTTCAGGCGCAACGCGTCGAAATACACGATCGGATACATCGCCTCGAGCGGCCGCTGCTGCCACTGCGCGACCTCCTCGAGCACTTCGTCGGTGATGGTCGAAATCAGGTCTGGCGACACCTCGGTGCCGTACAACTCCAGCAAATGCGCCTGAATCTCGCGCACGCTCATACCACGAGCGTACATGCTGATAACGTGATCGTCGAAGCCCGACATCCGGCGCTGATGTTTGGCCACCAGTTTGGGCTCGAAGCTCGACAGACGATCGCGCGGAATGTCCAGGTGGAGCTCCCCGCCTGGCGTCAAGACCTTCTTCGGGCTGCTACCGTTGCGGTGGTTTCTGCTGCCGTCTTCCTCGTTGGCCAGGTGGTGGTTCAACTCGGCCGACAACATACGCTCGGCCAGCATTTTTTTGAGCTGCCCGGCGAGGCCCGATTCGCCAAGGATCGACTCGGCGTCCTTGTTCTCAACCTGGGCCAGCAACTGGTCGATCAGCTCAACGGGAAACGGGTACGCTGCTTTCTGTTTTTTGGGCTTCTTGGTGGTCATCACTTCGGTCATGGAACAGTCCTTTCGGGATTATTTCATGACCCCGTTCCACACAGAAATTCTGACAGGCTCGTATGAGGCGGCTTTTGCCACAATCAATCGTCGTTTTGCCCTGCAAGGTCGCAAAGCGATATCGATGCTCACACTGTTTGCCGGCTTCGCGAGCACGGTGTTCTGGCCGCTCACTCAGGTGCTTGATACGTCGCTCGGGTGGCGCGATACCTATCTGCTTTACGGGGCCTTTCACCTGATAATTTGCCTACCACTTCATATGCTGCTCGGTAAAGAGCAGGCAAGGCCGATTTCGCGCCAGAACGCACACCGTGGACATACGCTTGTTGAAGCAATACGCCATCCCGCGTTCTGGAAGCTCGCGATCGCTTTCGCTGCCAATGTGCTCGTGTTTGCGGCCCTGTCGGTGCATCTGTTGCCCCTGTTGCAGGAGCTCGGGCATAGCGCCGAACTGGCCGTTATGATGGCCATGTTGATTGGGCCCATGCAAGTCGCCGGCCGGGTACTGGAGCGGACGGTCGGGCGCAATTGCATTCCTCAAACGGTGGGTATCTTTTGCTTTGCGACACTCCCTGCCGCACTAACAGTTATTGTGCTTTTTGGTGAGCAAGCGTGGGCCGTTGCGGCTTTCTGTGTCATTTACGGACTGAGTAATGGGATAATTACGATCGTGCGTGGCACGTTGCCTCAAGCGCTCTTCGGCAGTGAGAATTATGGTTCCATCGCAGGTGCCATGGCGGCGCCGGCGTTGCTGGCCAAAGCGGCCGGCCCCGTCGTAGCAGCTCTGATCATGGCCAGGCAGTCAGACCCTTCGATCATATTGTCGATCCTCCTGGGCGTGGCGGTACTGTCCCTTGTGGTCTATTTACTGGCGATCAGGGAACGGATCGAACTCAAGCTAGGTATCGCTTCCTTACCGACGCCCGGGGCAACTTCGCCGGTAGCATCGAAAGAACATGAGTCCGGCCTATAAGCTTGTGGGAATCAGAGGCAGCCTGGCTGACTATCCTTGGTCCTTACCAGTTTGCCCGGTGCTTGTCTTGCGTATCGTTGTGTCGGTTGTCATCGGGCGCGTGTAGATACCCACTGGTAGTGCTGATCGAAGCATGGCCGAGATTGTCCCTGACGTGCCGCAAGTCTACGGAATTATTGGCCATATGTGATCCCGCCGTATGCCGCAGCCAATGCGCCGATGCCTGGCTGATTCGATGCGCAACATGCGCAAACTCTGGTCCCTTGAGCTTGATGCGCTCGGACGTCATCGCGAAAACTGACTTGACGATGTCGTGGATCCCGCCGCGGCTCATTGCTTTGGGCTTGCCACCGATGGGCAGCAGCAGCGGCGTTGACTCGCCAGATACAGGCAGAGCAGGGTAGTTCAGTTCACGCCGATATCGACCGAGCTCAATCATTAACTCATGGGTCGCCGGTACCAGTCGCACCTTGCTACCTTTGCCGAGGATCTCAAGCCACCACCGCTCGGCGCCGTCGCGGTCACGCCGGCAGAAGAAGTTGCCCATATTGTTCTCGGCAATCTCCGAGATACGCAGGCCGCAAACATAGAACAAGGTGAGCAGCCACCTCAGCCGAAGATATCGCTCACGCTCTCGAGGCGTCTCGCGCGGCATGGCGTCGATCGTGGCTTTGACTTCCAACCACAATTCATCGTCAAGATAGCGCTCAATGCGCGGCGCCCGCGCACGGCCTCGTTGGCGGGAAAGTGAAAGCGGGTTGCCTGCAAGGTATCCTGCATTGACGAGCCAGGAGAACATCGATGCGAGGATGATACCGGCCTGTCGTTGGCTTGACACCGACAGCGGTCCTGCGAATGGGCGCCAGCGCGGGTCATTTCGAGGATGGCGCCGATTCTGCTCACTCACCCACATGTCCCGTGGCATGGGATTGCCCAAGAATTTCTGATAGGCCAACCAATCCTCGTGCGCCAGAGAAGATAAGGGTTTGCCACGCTCAAGCACACACCATAGCAGTAGCCGCTCAGCCTCCTTTCGGTAGGCATCGAACGTTGTTTGCTTGTGGGTAAAATTCGCGAGCCAGGCCAGTACCGCAGCAACGTCGGTGTTTGCACCAATTTGCCTCGGCACATTCCACTCGCGGTTGGTGCCAAGTGATCCATCCAGATCGCATGACACCGATATCACCTCCATGGGCGAAACGGGAATTGCTTCAAGGACGGTGGCGATCTGTTCGGACATCAAAAACTTACTCTGACACGGGAATTAGCTAGATCGAGGTTTGCCGGTGCCGCTCTGAAGACGCACCTCTTGACGAATCTCGACAGGTTGCAGCGTCTGGTAGCGCTGTCGAATATTATTGTAGACGCCAGGCGTGTCTTCAGCGGCGACTGTTACAACCATTGCGTACGGTAGTGGCGGCAGCGAGGCGTTGTCGACGCTTTGTCCGTCCTCCCGAGCGCCGTACGTGATGTCAAAAAGCGGATCGTCTAGCGTGTCGACGTTAAAGCGATGTTCATGCTTGAGCGTCGTCTCCCATTTTTGCTCGTCGGTGCGCGCCTCCAGTTCGGTCGTGTACATCTTCGACGACGAGAAAAACGGCATCGTCTTCTTCGATGTCTTCTTCGGACGCAGCAACACCGTCAGTCCGGCGCGGGTGTAATTCACCGCATGTTCTGGATCGGTGTGACTTGCGAAGCACAGCGTGGCGCGAAGAGTTACCTTCCCATTTAGCGGAAGGGAAGGGAACGGGATGAGCGCCCGCAGGTTTTGACCAGCCTGCAGGGTACCTTGGTAAATAACCCTGACTTCGTTGTCCTCGCACGTCAGGACTTCATCGACACTCTGGGGAAACCGGCCATGCCCGACATGGCTCATCAACATCTGTTTAGGTCGGCTGGCGTGGTGCGACATCAACGCACGAACAGCCAGAACGCTCAGTGGTGAGTTCAGCGACACTTTCACGCCGATCGCCGTTCGCAGGGTCGCTGGAGAACTGAAACTCGTGCCTGTCGTGTGAGCGTATTGCCCGCTGAGAGCATTGTAGACAGTGAAGGGCTCCTCTTCCGAGCCACCAAAGGCGACGCCATCAGGTTTGATCATGCCCGGGCTGCGGCCGGGGCCGTGTGAACTATAGGGCGCACGCGCCCAGGACGACGATGTGACGTCGCACGCGCCCACGGCCAGCGCGTTGACCATATCGGACGGGGGCTGTACCCGGCACTCGGGCCATCCCTTCTCGCCATCATTACCAACCGCGATAGCTGCTAATGTGTTGCCCGAGGCAAGGTGACTGTCTATCAGTGCTGTCCACGGGTGAACTTCATCATCGTCCATCGGCATATATGGCCCGATGCTGAAGTTCAGGAAGTCATATTTCTCGGTCTTCAGAACATGGTCGATATTCTTGAGTACGTCGTAGAGGTCGACGTCGGGCACATTATCCGAGAGCTGCAACGATGGACTGATGCAGCGGTAATGATGCACGTTTGCATAAGGACGCGGGAACTGCTCACTCTCTTCGTCAAGTGGTCCGAATAGCAGAGCGCTTGTCACACCGTTGCCGTGATTGAGATAGGCTGCCGAGGTCGTCTCTGCACCTGGCAAGATTGTCTCTTGTACCCACCGGCCCAGGTCGGTGTGACCGATGCCGCCGTCGAACACTGCGACCTTCAGCTTGGTGTCAATCGCAGGTTGCTCAGTTAAAGCGGGCGCGACGACGCTCGAGCTACGCATGTCCCTGCCGCCGATACGTAATGACGGCATCACCCGCACCGCCCGCACAAATTGGAACGCGGCCAGATCCTGCGCTTGAGCGGCCGCCAGGCGCACTGGAATGAATGTCAGGGCAGATACGCTCAGTGCACGTGATACTTCAGCTGCTCCACCTAGCGAGGCGACGTAGGATGCGAACGCTTTGATGATGTCGGCATCTTCGACAGCGGCATGCAGGACAACCTCAAGCGAGGCCAGCGCTTGATCCGAATTCGTGGCAAAGTTCTTGTCTGCAGCGCTGAACTCTTCCATGAGTTCGAAGCGACAAAATGCCTTCTGCTGCGTTTCGGACATTTCTTCCGAAAAAAGCATTTTCTTCAATTTGCTGAATGCCACTTCGGTACCTGCGACATACAGCGCTGCGGTGAAGGTCTCTTCACCCGCACGCTGGCGGCTGCTCGCGACGTCACGCGGCACTACGCGGGCTGACCGGCTTCCTACGCAACGCAAGCCGCTTGCCTTGAGCAGGTTATTGGGGTGATGTGTTTTAGCGAGGAAGGCGGGATGTAACGTGAACCTGGCAACGGACTCGCCGCGAGGCTTGAGAGCCGGCGGCTGTGCATGATAGTTGATTAGCAAGAGGTCAAGTTGCTTGCCAAGGCATTCTCGCTGCTGCGCGATGTTATACGGGTATTTCTTTGGCCCGGAACTGCGCTTGAGTGTGAATGGTTGCGTGAGCGTCTCGCCGTATCCCAAAATGATGTTCGTTGCCGCCATTCCTGATTACTCCCCGAGGTAACGTTTAATGACACTGCTCACTGTAGGATGGGTTTTCCCCAGCCGAGATGCGATTTCCCGTCGCGATAGGCCTTCCAGATGCAGCAGAAGCATCTCGCCTTCGTGCGGTTTAACCATGTCGCCTTTCCTCATCCTGAGCTGCAAGGCATTCTTGACCAGAATCGGTACGAGCGCCGATTGCTCGAGGAGGGCGCTTTTACGAGACGAATGGATGAGGTGGCCAATCGAGCTGAACGATTCCCCGTGCAGCAGCGCAGCCAGATTCCGGCGGATGTTCTCGCCCATCGGCAGATCCTGCAAATACTCCACGATCAACTCGGGTGAAGGGGGCTCGAACTGGACGACGTGATCGAACCGGCGCCACACTGCAGGGTCGAGGAGTTCACCGTGATTCGTTGCCGCAATTAACAGCGAGTTCGCCGGCCAGTCGTCGAGGGCCTGCAGCAGCACGTTGACCAAGCGCTTGAGTTCGCCAACATCGCTGTCGTCGTCGCGCCGCTTTGCGATCGCATCGAACTCATCGAGTAGCAAGACGCATGGTCGAGAGATGGCATGATCGAAGACAGCGCGTACATTGTTGCCAGTTTTCCCAAGATAGCTGCTCATGACCGTCGCCAGATTCAACGTCAGCAAAGGCAGCTTGAGTTCTTGTGCCAGCCAGTGCGCAGCAAGCGTCTTGCCGACGCCTGGCTTGCCGCAAAAAAGTAACATTCTTGCCGGCGCCAGGCCTTCCTGCATTAGCAGTTCGAGGCTGCGCCATTCCTTCATGACGCCTGACAGCACGCTGTCAACCGTGTTGCTAAAGACAGGCCGTTTTGGCAAAACCACTGGGAAAATGGTTTCTACAAGCTCCATTCGCGAGTCAGCATCCACTGGCGTCGGGACGAAGTCGCCGGTGCCGCGCATGACATTGTCGACCGAGAGGAACTGGGCAAGCTCTTGGGCTAGCGCCAAGTCAGTCTGTTTAAGCTTCGAAGCAAACCGACCGACGGCGAGCGCGAACGCGCTACGCGAACCGGTCATTCCCGACTGAACAACCTTTACCAACTCTTTTCTCGGAAAACTTTCCACAACAATCCTTATGTATCAACTAGTTACAGCATTTGGTAAATATCTATACATTGATTTTATCCCATCCTTTCCACCAAAGCCATGCTTTTATCGCCGACTAGGACGCAAAAGATTTGGCGGGCTAACGAGTGCCGCGGCCACGACGGAAACATTCGACATAATGATAATAATGTCAGAATTACGGAAGAGGGCGACAGAATAGATATGGTTTACGTAGTATTACTCGACACCTATGGAGGCCTTCATGCCCGACAATTCCCAGATAGCGGTTGCCGTGCAGGCCGACATCGACGCTCTTCGTGAACGCTTTCCGCGAACCTCGGATCTGTATCGGGAAGCCTGCAGCATCATGTTTTTCAGATACGGCCTAACGCCGACCACGAATGCGCTCTACCAGTTCGTCCGCAAGGGAAGCATGTCTGTGCCTAACGAAGCACTAAGGCGGTTCTGGAGCGATCTCAGGGAACGGGCCAGGCCTGACGCCAGCGGCCCGAGTCCCACACGCCGATCCGCGAGCTGCAGCCAGTTGTCTCGTCTGTCATCACTGAACATCCGACGCGATTCCGTATCCATAAATACTTCCGTTGTACCTAAAGCTATTGACGTGATGAGTAGGCCATGAAGATTTACCTAAACATATAGACTCGACGGGGAAAACGGGGCTTTGACGCCGAGTCGGTAGATTAAGGTGCCCCGAGTACGGAGTTTTAGGTACGAGCGCTCAGGCCTGCACGTCGATCGGAAGGCTGCCCAGGGCAAACTTCGCATAATCTATATTATGTTAAATGCGCTCCGTGGCGGCCAAGACCACGTGCATTCAAAAGCCGTCAGTTTGCAGAAAGTTGTTCCCGTTTTTTGCACAAATTTGTATCCACCCCCTAGTCCCGTCTTATTCAGCATAGACGTCAGAGAAGGCACAGACAAGGAACTACAGGCGGATCAGGACATTTGACTTGCGCATCCAATTCGCATCACTCTAGGCAGAACACGAATGACAGTGCTCCAAAGTGTCAGACGACAGCCCAGCTGCTATCTAACGGGAATGCCCAGTTGGAAACAGTGCTGCTGCCTGGTCAGGCCGGCCCGATATACCGGCCTAGCTCGAACAGCGCAGCCATCCTTGCATCGCGAACCTTCGCGAGGCGCCTGCCGGACTGGCGGCAGATGAAGTGTACGCCGTCCGATTTCACTCTATCCAGTAGTGGACCGAGATCCACTACATTTGTGGGAGATACTTTCCCTTCATTGGCCAGGATCCCTGCAGTAATTGAGTGATTGCCGCCTGTGACAATTCCAATCCTCCACGGTAGTACAAGCAAGATCCCGTGGTTTGAATCCTGACGCCAGATCCCTAGCTGCTTCCCAGCTCCTACAAATGCTAGCGACGCCGCAAAGCGCTCTTTAGCCCATGGTGTTGGCAAGACGACGTCGCGTCCAAGATCGACTTGATGCCCCTCAACGGGGACTTGCAAGCAGTCTTCTGGGTTGAAATACGAAAAAAAATAGTCTGGTGAAAAAAGCTGCTCAAAGTCGACGGGGCTAAGCGCAGCATGCCTTGGGCGCTCTGCTACGGATAGCATTTGCTCGGCCTGCAGCGGCCGCAAAATCGCGCTTACGAGCTGTAAGACCCCACCCGGATTGTGAGCAGCTATCTGGTCAGCCATCTCCAGCAAGTTTTTGAAAATCTCCACCTCTGCACAGTCAGCAGTCCCAGGGGCGGCCACGTTAGGCTCACCCGGAGACCGAATTGTGCGTAAAAATTTCTGTAGACGTGCTACGACAAGGCCGACTCGGTTTCGGCGCACTCTCAATGGTGGAATTGTGTTAGGGGATGAACTGATTTTTATCTCTACTAGCCGTAGGCGACCACTTACGCTGTCGGCCTGGACCCTAAGCAATCCTACAGAGCATATCGGTAGGGTTAAGGCTAAACAGGACAAGCCGTAGTGTAATTGTCAACTCGACATTACATTATGTAATGTCGATTTAACGATTTGTTGATGTTGTTGCTAGAAGCCAGCTGTACGGAGGATTTCAGATGGGGCGCAGGACAGACCACGTGATATACGGACAAGGTTCACAAGAGACAGGTTTCGTTCGCCTCGCTCGATCCGACCCATGTGACTTCTGTCAAGACGAGAGCGGTAAGACAGTTCTTCTTGCGAGATCCCCATCTCTTTTCTCATAGAGCGAATTGCGGCGCCGATGGCTAACAAGACTCCCACGTCATCTGGCTGCCCTTGAACGATATCCATTGTGGTATGGTCCGTTCTTCGGGCACAATAGGCCACGGCATTTGCGGCCCATTTTTATCTGCTTGATAACACTCCCCTACCCTTCACATGAATAACTCCTCCCCCGCGGTCAGCAAAAAGGCAGTACTCGTACGGATACCCACAAATATGTATGAGGATCTGCTAAATCTCTCAGCAGCAGCCACCCTCTTACAGCGCAGAAGCGTTAGTGTTCCAGGCCTCGTGGTGGAGCTCTTGGAAGACGCCCTTCGCAAGCGAACTAAGCGCTGAGATGCGCTTCTAAATTATTTGGACTAGGTACGTGGCGCCACCAGTAGACACAGCAATGTCATTTCCCTCTTACTCACCGTAGGGCTTTGACTCTTCTTCAGCTAAGAACCGCTCCGCCGCTGCAACAGCCTTCGTCGACGGTGGCTTCAGCCCCACCGATTTTAGAAGTGCCTTTCGCGTCTCTGGCTTGATGAGACCCGCGTATGGCGGAGATTGACGCAAACGGTTAGAGTCCTCATCAAGGCCGGTCATCCTAGAGATCACTTCCGCGTCCGAACCGGTGGACATCAACTTGCGCCACTCATCGAAAGCTGAAACCCATGTGCCCTTGGCAACCCATCGATCCAAGTTGGCTAAGCTCGTTTTGCGAATCGTTGGCAGATCGTGCTCCTTGAGAATCGCCATAGCACTGAGGAGTTTCAACCTGTCGAGCTTTTCGTGGTGATTAGGCATGGTCGTGTCCGGATGACAAGATATAAGCGACGGTGGGATCGTTTGGAGAACTACTTCGCATAGTCTACTCTAGCCAAACACGGCCATATCTTAATCCTCGCTCTCTAGCTGTGCCCCCGCTATCCGTCTCTATGCGAGCTCGATACTGAGGATTCGATCATTCTAGAGAGGATGCAGCATGCAGTTGAACGACCCCGCTAAAGTGCTGGCCTGGCTACGGCGGCGACCTTCCGAGGAAGTTCTGAAAAAAACCTTCCCGAAAGAGCGGGAAGCAATGGAGGCCGAACTAGCGGCGGCCCTTGCCGCGCGCGACCCGGCACGCCTGCACCGCCTTCTTCACCCCGATGACGAGTCCGCTAAGCGCACACTGTCGCCGATGACAAAGGCTGATCAAGTGCGCGTGTTGCAGGCGGCGATCCGGCAACGGATGGCGGCGCTGGCTATGCGTCGCTACAGCCTCGCGATCGCGACTGGTCAGAAGTCCGGCAAAGTTCGCTTCAACCTCTTCAATGGCGTTATTGCACAGCGCTTGCTCTTCAAACGCGACTTCGAACGGAGGCCGGTCTCACTTTTCTGGTTTCGCCTGCTGTGGCCCCTGCTGTGACAAAGACGCCTGCTCATGCCGCTCGTGGAGCGCAAGGGAATTTATTGTTTCTATTCCCAGCCGTTTATACTCCACCTGCGCAGCCTGATCGCGCAACGCACCTGCCTTGAAATCGGCGCCGGCGACGGTACCCTGACTCGGTTCCTGAGCGAACTCGGCGTGCGGGCGACGGCCACCGACGATTACAGCTGGGCCGACAAGATCAGCTATCCGGCCTCGGGAGTGCAAATTGATGCCGTCACCGCGCTGCAAAGTACTCGCCCCAAGTCGTGCTGTGTTCCTGGCCCCCTGCTGACAATTCATTTGAAAAGATGGTCTTCCGAACCAGGAGCATTGAGATGTATATCGTCATCCTCTCCCGACATCGCTTCGCCAGCGGCAACTGGGGCGCGTATGAGGAGCAGCAGGATTTCGCACTCGAACATCGCCGCGACCTCGCCCGCTTGCTGCTGCCTCCAGAACTGGAGTGCGACGTGCTAGTTTCACTCGCAACCCTGGCTCAGAAAGATGAAGCGATCTCAAACGTGCGAGCTTTGGGCGAAACATGTTAAACCAGTTGCTGCTTCTGGGGCTGAATATTGCAGTAGAGTCGCAGCAAAGTAGGCAGAGTGTCGAAAACTCGAATCGTCTACAGAAATTTTGTTATCGTTTGCAGCTCCCTCATGCCTTGCTCGGGATCCCGTTCGTGCACGAGGCAATGGCTGATATGATCCAGGATCAGGGTCTTCTTCGCGGAGTGGATGGCGCTCTCGACGGCCTGCAGTTGCTGAGCAATATCAATGCAGCTGCGGTCACCCTGTAGCATGTCAATGACGCTTGCCAAGTGACCGTTAGCACGTTTGAGCCGCTTTACGACAGCCGCGTGGGATTCGTGCTGAGACATGTTGATGTTATCCTCCTATGGGGATATACTACTCCAAACTGAGCCGTACCCCCTCCAACTTTCATGTGCTGATGAAGAACACGTTTCTCATCCTGTTAATGTTTTTACTTCCGTGGCAGACGATTTCTGCGGCGGAGCGTAATTTCGAGCATATGATCGGCAGCGGCCAGAGTACGGTGTATTTTGTCCAGCACTTCACAGAGCATGTTGACCAGATCCTGCATCATCACAATGACGACGATGATAGCGGCGGATCGCATCAAGACGACACCAAGAAATCTCTTCAACATCTTGCTGATGTCGATCATGGCTTCAGTATAAATGTGTTGCTGCCAGCATCCCCTGCGGTGGCTGTACCCATCGAAGCGCGCATCGCGCCTTCGATGAGGCCCGACACATTCTATAACCGCACTACCCTCCCTCCTATCCGCCCCCCTCGCGCCTCGTTCTGATTCGCGGGTCCGCTGAGTTGTCATGGCACGCTGCCGTGACGCGGCCCGCTATTTCTGCATTCAGACAATTCGCGGGATTTTTATGCACAAATATATTCAAGGTCCATGCGCTTCGTCGCGTGGCCGTTCGCTGAACTCGTCCGTTCGGCGAGCGAGGTGCCATGGCACCGAAACGAACACGCGTGTACTACGCCTTCTCATCAGTCTCTGCCTGGCCTCGACGCTGTCGGTTGCTTCCGCTGCTGACAGTCCGTCATTTGGTGATTTGTTGCGCCAAGCGCAAGCCAGCGCACCGTTGCTATTGGAGCAGGCTGCAAATGTTCGGGCTGCCGCAGCCGACGTACGGCAGTCGCAGACCTGGCTGAACCCCACCCTCACCGCGACCGCCGAAGATCTCGGCGCGCCAAAGCAAGGCGGTTCCAGCCAGCGGCAAGACACTTATACGGTGACTCAAGTATTCGAGGTCGGAGGTAAGCGCAACGCGCGGGTCACGGCGGAACGCAAGAAGGCCATGACTGCCGGGGCACGCGAGCGTCAGGCCCGCGTTGCTTACGCTGCCGAACTGGCCATCGTTTATGCAACGGCCGAAGCGATGCAGCGCCGTAAGGAAGTCGCCGATGCCGAAGCGGCACGTGCGGAAGACGATTTACGTGCGGCGCAGGCTTTGGTCAAGGCCGGACGCGAGGCGCAATTGCGACTTGTCCAGGCTCAAGCCAGCTTGGCCGCAGCTCAGTCCGATGTGCTAGCCGCATCGGCCGCATCCACTAGCGCACTGGCACGACTGACCGCGCTTGTCGGCGCTACCGAGCCATTGACCAGGATTACCCACCCCCTACTTTCGGCTACGGCGCCGACTCCAGCATCGGCTTGGAACGCTGCTGATACTCCGGCACTGGCCACAGCAGTAGCCGAGCGAGAGGCATTGACGGCGCAAGTACGAATTGAAGAAAAACGTTGGTTGCCGGATATCGGAGTTTCGCTAGGTATGCGGAGATATGGCTGGACTGACGAGAAGGCGGCTACCGTAGGGCTAAGCGCGACGATTCCTTTGTTCGATCGGAACAAGGCTGGCATTAATGCGGCGCGTGAACGCGTTGAAGGGGCATCCCAGCGCGTCGAAGCAGCACGATTGGAAGCGATTGCAACACACGGCTCAGCAACAGCCCAAGTACTTGCATCCGACATGCGCGTGCGCGCCCTCGAACAGGGGGAGCTCGCGGCAACGGAAGCTTACCGCCTCGGGCGCCTTGCCTACGATGCCGGCAAAGCTTCCCTGCTCGAATTGCTGGCGATCCGTCGCGCGCTGGCTGAATCACAACAACGCACGATCGAGGCGCGATTAGAGCGTATCCGCGCCATCGCCACTCTTTCTACGGCTGAAGGCCGCATCGCTTTTGGAGATACACAATGAATGAACAATCCCGCAGGCCAACGTGGCCAGTAGCGGCTTTACTGCTCGCTATCGCCGGGGCGCTTGGCTTTGGCGCCGCAAATCTTCTGCAACCGAAGACTCCTCCGCAGACGATAGCCGCGTCCGCCTCTGTGCCTGCCGCCGGCGGCAACGCAACAGAGCCTGCTGACGAGGTGACGATCCCAGCCGAATACCTGTCGATTGCAGGTATCGCGGTCGAGCCCGTCGCCTCCGGGGGGCTGGAAGCCGAAATCCTGACTGCTGGCACCGTGACTGCAGCGCCGAATAGTGAAGCTATTTTGGTTGCTCGCGCGCCTGGCAACGTGACTCGCATCGAGCGTCAACTAGGCGACGCTGTCAAAGCGGGCGACGTGGTGGCTCGCGTCGAAAGCCAGGAAGCCGCAGCAATGTCGACAGAGCGCAACGTCGCGCGCGCACGGGCTGAACTGGCTCGCAAGACGTTCGCGCGTGAATCGACCCTGTTTGAACAGGGGATCACGCCGCGCCAGGAGATGGAAGCCGCGCAAGCCGCTCTGGCTGTTGCAAACGCTGAATTTAAGCGGGCAGCAGATGTGGCACGGTCTGCCAAGGTCTCCTCCGACGGCGCATCAGTGGCGGTTGTCAGCCCGATTAGCGGCAAGGTAACGGCGCAGACAGTAACGCTCGGTAGCTATGTCCAGCCACAGACCGAACTGTTCCGTATCGCTAGCGCGGCCCAGCCGCTGATCGAAGTATCCGTGCCTGCTGCAGACATTGGCCGCATCGCTGTTGGCGACAAGGCTACCCTGGTGCGCACGAGCGGCACCCCGGTCGAGGCTACTGTACGTTCTGTTACACCGACCGTCAGCGGTTCCTCACGTGCGGCTACTGTGTTGCTATCGCCGGCGCAGGGCGCACAACTTATCGTAGGTGAAGGCGTGCAAGCCCGCCTGCACATTAAGGATGGTGGTGCCGACATGACCGTACCGGAAGACGCGGTTCAGAACATTGAAGGCCGCGATGTGCTGTTCGTGCGAACCAAGGATGGTTTCCGGCCGACGCCAGTGCTAGTCGGTAACCGCAGCCGTGGTATGGCACAGATCGTTTCGGGCGTGAAGCCGGGTGACCAAGTCGCGACACGCAATGCGTTCCTGGTGAAGGCCGACATGATCAAGGCCGAGAAGGACGAATAATGATCGACGCCATCCTTACCACATCAGTCCGCTCGCGCTGGCTGATCCTGTTCATGACGATGGTGGTTGCCATCATCGGCGGCTGGCAGCTCAACCTGCTGCCGATCGACGTGACGCCGGACATCACCAACAAACAAGTGCAGATTAATACGGTGCTACCGACGCTGAGCCCCGTAGAAATCGAAAAGCGAGTCACATTCCCAATCGAGACGGCATTATCCGGCCTAAATGGCGTCGAGAACGTCCGTTCGTTCTCACGCAACGGCTTTAGCCAAGTCACCGCCATCTTCAAGGAAGATGCCGACTTGTATTTCATGCGTCAGCAGGTTTCGGAACGCCTTGCCCGTGCGCGGCCTGACCTTCCTGAAGGTGCCGAGCCGCAGATGGGCCCCGTATCAACCGGGCTTGGTGAAGTATTTCACTACAGCGTGGAGTACGCGCATCCGAACGGCAAAGGAGCGCCTGTGCAAGATGGCAAGCCTGGCTGGCAGAAAGACGGCAGCTTCCTGACTGAACAGGGCGAGCGGCTGGTCGATAACGTGTCGAAGCTGGCTTATCTGCGCACTGTACAGGACTGGATCGTCCGGCCACAGCTCCGGACCACGCCCGGCGTGGCTGACGTCGACTCCCTGGGCGGTTACGTAAAGGAATACGTGATCGAACCGGATTCGGCGAGGCTGGCTGCGCTGGGGATTTCGATCGCTCAGCTGGCTGAAACGGTGGAAGCTGCGAACGTTTCGGTCGGTGCCAACTACATTCGCCGTTCCGGTGAAGCTTACCTGGTGCGGGCCGATGGGCGCATCCGCAACCAGGATGAGATCGCACGAGCTGTGGTAACGACGCGCGACGGCGTGCCGATCACGGTTGGCCAAGTCGCCAAGGTGACGATTGGCGGGGAGCTGCGCCGCGGCGCAGCCAGCCGCAATGGTTATGAAACTGTCGTCGGTAGTGCGCTGATGCTGGTGGGCGAAAACAGCCGAACCGTTGCAGCCGCCGTTGGCGAAAAGCTGAAAGAAATTAAGACCACCCTGCCCGAGGGGATCACGCTGGTGCCAACGCTGGACCGGTCGCAGCTGGTCGTGGCGACGATTTCCACGGTTGCAAAGAACCTGGCGGAAGGAGCGCTACTTGTCGTTGCCATCCTGTTTGCACTGCTGGGCAACTGGCGCGCTGCCGTCATTGCAGCACTTGTCATTCCGTTGTCGCTCCTGATGAGTGCTATCGGCATGAATTCGCTTGGGATTTCCGGCAATTTGATGAGCCTTGGCGCCCTCGACTTCGGTCTGATCATCGACGGCGCCGTCATCATCGTCGAAAACACACTCCGGCGCCTTGCCGAACGCCAACACCACGAAGGACGTACCCTCCTTCTTCGCGAACGGCTTGAAGAAGTTGTTGAGTCCTCTCGTGAAATGCTGCGGCCGACCATCTACGGCCAATTGGTGATTTTCCTCGTCTTCCTGCCTTGCCTGACGTTCCAAGGTGTCGAGGGCAAGATGTTTTCGCCGATGGTCATCACGCTGATGCTCGCGCTCGGCTCGGCGTTCGTGTTGTCGCTGACCTTCGTGCCGGCTTTGATCGCGGTGATGATGAAAGGCCCCGTGTCGGAGAAAGAGGTCAAGGCGATCGTTTTGGCCAAGAGCCGTTACGAGCCACTATTGCGGCGCGCTGTCGCACGTCCTGCGCCGTTCATCGGTGCCGGCGTTGCGGTGCTCGCGCTGGCAACCGTTGCCTTCGGATTCGTCGGCCGAGAGTTCATGCCCACCCTGGACGAGCAGAACCTGAACCTGTCCTCAGTACGCATTCCCTCCACCACGATTGAGCAGTCCGCTGCGCTGGACTTGCCGCTGGAACGAGCCGTCCTGACGCTGCCAGAAGTATTGACCGTCTATTCGAAAGCCGGTACAGCCAGCCTGGCCGCCGACCCGATGCCGCCAAATGCTTCAGATAACTACATTATCTTGAAGCCGAAGAGCGAGTGGCCGGAGGGCGTCACCACAAAAGAACAGGTGATCGAGCGCATTCGCGAGAAGACGGCTTTCCTGGTCGGCAATAACTACGACGTAACACAACCAATCGAAATGCGCTTCAACGAATTGATTGGTGGCGTGCGCAGCGATGTCGCAGTGAAGATTTACGGTGAAGATCTTGACCAGCTCGCTGATACGGCCAAACGTGTCGCAGCCGTGCTGCGCAAGGTGCCGGGCGCCGCGGATGTGCGGGTCGCGCAGACCGAAGGCTTCCCGACCTTTGACATCGCCTTCGATCGCGCGGCGATCGCCAGGTATGGCCTGACCGTCAAGGAAGTCGCCGATACCGTGTCGACTGCTCTGGGCGGGCGCGTAGCAGGCCAAATATTCGAGGGTGACCGCCGCTTCGACATCGTGGTTCGCCTGCCCAGTGAAATGCGAAATGATCTTGATGAGTTGGGTGCTCTGCCAGTGATGTTGCCAGTCACTGACGGCGTGGTACGGGGATCGGTGCCGCTACGCGAACTGGTGCAGTTCCGGTTCACGCAAGGCTTGAACGAGGTGAGCCGCGACAACGGCAAGCGGCGCATTTATGTCGAGGCCAACGTGGTGGGCCGTGACTTGGGCAGCTATGTGGACGATGCCCAGTCACGCCTGGCTGCGGAAGTCAAGCTTCCAGCCGGTTCCTGGATCGAATGGGGTGGACAATTCCAGAACCTGCGCGCTGCAACGGAACGTCTCGCGATCATTGTGCCTGCTTGCTTTGTGCTGATCTCCGCAGCGCTGTATATGGCGATCGGGAACGTATTGCTGACGGCAACCGTACTAACAGCCGTACCGCTCGCTCTTGCGGGCGGCGTGTTTGCACTGGTCTTGCGCGGCATCCCGTTCTCGATTTCAGCCGCAGTGGGCTTCATCGCCGTGTCAGGCGTCGCGGTGCTGAACGGTCTGGTCCTGATCTCTGCGATTAACAAGCGACTACTGGATGGAATCGCGGCAGAACGCGCCGTTATCGACGGTGCGATGGAACGACTGCGCCCTGTGCTGATGACCGCCCTGGTGGCATCGCTGGGCTTCGTGCCGATGGCGATCGCGACAGGCACAGGGGCCGAGGTGCAGAAACCGTTGGCCACGGTCGTCATCGGCGGCCTGATCACATCGACCATCCTGACGCTATTCGTTCTTCCAGCGCTCACGGGCATTGTGCTGAAGCGGCGCAAAGTCGGTCCGGCGAATGCCAAGCCGGTCGAGACACAGCCAGCCTGATCGACTATCCCAAAGTAGCAATACGGGGCGAGGCCCCAACGGCATCTGCGGCGGGGCCGGCAACACCGCCGCACACATGGAGAATGCAATGAAAAAATTGATCGCAACGATGGGTATCGTTGGCCTTATGGCCGCTGCTCTCGCGAATGCGCATCCGGACCACGACGCGGCGCCAATGACTGTGAAGCCAGTCTCGTTGGTCGCGAAGAGTAGCGCATCGGGCGCAACGATCCAAGTCACTGAAGCGGGTAAGGCTGTCCCTACGACCGGCGCTACCGGTACGCTGACATTGGCGAGTGCGGCTGGGCGTCAGGTCCTCCAACTGAAGCCTGCAGGCGAGAACGTTTTGGAAGCAAAGTCCGCTAGCAAGATCGCGGCCGGAACCAAGGGCCAGGCGAGCATTACCTTTGCTGACGAAAGCATGGCTATCGTGGATGTGACGGTCAACTGATCCCTTTCAGTGTCGCGTACGTCATCGCCCTTACGGCTTGGAGCGCGACGCTGGGCCAACGTCCTGACACTGTCGAGACGGCCATACGGCCTTGAAGTAATGAACGGCTGACTACGGCCGACGTATTCAGCCAATAACTAATCACGGACAAACCATGTCGATCGTTTTATCGAACCGGACGTACAGGCATCTATTCCTCGCCCAAGTAGTTGCGTTGCTTGGAACAGGCATGCTCACGGTCGCACTAGGACTGCTCGCGTATCAGCTTGCTGGGGCGCAGGCCGGCAGCGTGCTCGGCACGGCGCTTGCAATCAAGATGATTGCGTACGTACTGATAGCGCCGGTGGTTGGAGCCTATGCAAACCGCCTGCCGCGTCGCGCTTTTCTCGTGACGATGGACCTTGTTCGTGCTGGAGTTGCGCTATCGCTGCCGTTCGTGACGCAGGTGTGGGAAATCTATGTGCTGATCTTCATGCTGCAGTCTGCATCCGCGGCATTTACGCCAACGTTTCAGGCAACGATTCCCGACGTCCTGCCCGATGAAAAGGATTACACGCGAGCCCTTTCGCTCTCGCGAATGGCTTATGACATGGAAAACCTGCTCAGCCCAATGCTGACGGCAGCCCTGCTGACGGTAATTTCGTTCCACTGGCTGTTCGGTGGCACCGTCGTAGGCTTTATCTGCTCCGCCGCCCTGGTCGTTTCGGTACGACTGCCGCGTGCAGGCGGGTCAGCCACCACTGGGGGCATTTTCACAAAAACCTTCCGTGGCATCTCGATCTATCTACGCACGCCGCGGCTGCGCGGCCTGCTGGGCCTGAACCTGGCTGCTGCAGCAGCCAGCTCGATGGTAATTGTGAATACAGTTGTGTACGTACAGGCTCGACTGGGCCGTCCCGCATCGGACGTACCACTCGGCTTAGCGGCATTCGGCTTCGGCTCAATGCTAATGGCATTGGTATTGCCAAAACTGCTGGAGAGCCGCGCCGATCGGCCAGTAATGCTGCTTGGCGCGGCCGTCATGACCTTCGGATTGGTAGTCGGCGCCATCGTTGCCGCCGTTGGCGGCCCCTACGAATGGCCCGCGTTTCTGCTCACTTGGCTCGTCATCGGTCTTGGCTACTCCACCACATTGACCCCTAGCGGGAGGCTCTTGAAACGCTCTGCGCACGCCGACGATCGCCCTGCGGTTTTCGCCGCGCAGTTCTCGCTCTCGCACGTCTGTTGGCTGATCGCTTATCCAATTGCAGGCACGCTGGGTAGCCTCCTTGGGATGCCAATCACTTTCGTCGTGCTCGCTATCGTCGCTGCAGCCGGTCTTGGCGCCGCAGCACTGTCATGGCCTTCAGAGGATCCAGACGCGCTCGAACATCCGCACGATCCTGACGCTGCGCGCGGGCATCTCGTGGACGGCGAACAAGCAACGCCAGGAAGGCACCGGCATGTATTCATTATCGATGATCAACATCCGAAGTGGCCAAACTGACTACGTGGCATGCATTTTCTTGTTCGGCGAGACTCAACGTGAAATTGCGTAACGTAACCGTTCGTTTTCTGGCTATGGCATTGCTCCTATCGATGCTTGGGATTTTGGCCTGGAGCAGTCAGTCGATGTCACACACCGGCTTGGTGCACGTGCATGCCGCCGACTCCAAGCTTGAGAAAGCTGACGATTCCAATAAAACCGTCGCATCAGGGCACTCGGTAAAGAAACATGCGCACACCCACAATGCGGGAGACCATTCGCACGACGTTCCGCTGCAACCGGCAGCCGCACAACTGGTGTTAGCGGAGTGGGCCGGCAGAAGTCGTGAAGACTCGGACATCGTGCGTTCTGCTTTCATGCCTCCTCCCGAGCGACCGCCAAAGACCTTATGGACGCTTGATTAATTTTGCGGCTTGGCCGTGCATTTTAAATATTTGGAGAAATTATGCTTTCAAACACTCAGTTCCTCGACGGAACTGCCTCCACGCAGACATCGCTTGCCAGATGGAGCGGATTAATAGTTTGCTCGTTGTTTCTATACCTGATGCTCATGGCCTCAGCTCAAGCGCATGGAATCGCCGAGGGCGATAAGGGCTATATCGCAGAAATAACAGGTGTGCACTTTATTTCCTTTATGTATCTCGGTGCGAAGCATATGTTCACCGGCTACGATCATATCCTGTTCCTATTCGGAGTAATTTTCTTCCTTTACAAGCTGAAGGATATCGGGCTGTACGTCAGCCTGTTTGCCGTCGGCCATTCGAGCACCATGTTACTTGGTGTCTTTACAGGTATCACCATCAATGGATACCTCATCGATGCCATTATCGGCTTGTCGGTGGTTTATAAGGCGCTGGACAACGTCGGTGCATTCCAACGCTGGTTAGGCGTTCAGCCGAACACTAAGATTGCGACCTTGGTGTTCGGTCTGTTCCACGGCTTCGGTCTTGCCACCAAGATACAAGAGTACGAGCTCTCGCAGGATGGGCTATTCGCGAACATGATCGGCTTCAATATTGGAGTTGAAATCGGTCAGTTGCTGGCCTTGGCAGCAATTCTCATCGGCATGGGATTCTGGCGGCGCTCCGCAAGCTTCTTTCGCCATGCCTATACCGCCAACATCGCAATGATGTCGGCAGGGTTCATGCTAGTGGGTTATCAGCTCACCGGCTATTTCATCGCTTAATTTAGGAATATTTCATGTACAACACTGATATGCCGGCACGCGCCGACCTGCCAAGCTCCGCGAAACTCATTCGCTCTACCGTGCTTGCCATCCTGACCGCAGCTGCTGTACTCATCACCATTGTCCTCCCAGCCGAATACGGTGTGGATCCCACCGGAATCGGTAAGGCGCTGGGGCTGAAAGCAATGGGCGAGATTAAGACACAGCTTGCGGCCGAGGCACTTGCCGATGCCAAGGCAGACGCCCTCGCCGCTGCACCTGCTGTTGAACCTTCTGCCTCGAGCCAAGTCGGCCAGCCCGCCGCTGCGGAACCGTCGGCGAAAGCCGACGAGATCACGGTCACCCTATCGCCTGGTGCGGGGACCGAAGTCAAGATGGACATGGATGGTGGCGACAAAGTCAGCTATGCATGGGAAGCGAGCGGTGGGAAGGTCAATCACGATACGCATGGTGAGCCGTTGAACGGTCCTGCAAACGCATTCCACCGCTACCTTAAGGAAAACGACGTGACCGGCCGTAGCGGCGAACTTACGGCCCAGTTTGCCGGCTCTCACGGCTGGTACTGGCGCAACCGCGGCACCGAACCAGTCACGATCACCGTCAAAGTCAGCGGCGACTTCAAGAACCTCAAGCAGAAATCCTGAGATAACGCCCGCAGGCTTTATAAAACTTCAATCACATTAGATCACAAGGACTCTCAATGAAATATCAATCCCACCTCACTTTTGCCGTTCCGGTCATGCTTGCGCTCACGCTGGCAGGATGCATGAAAGAAGGTGGTCACGGCCATAGCCACGACGGAGCTGCACCAGCAAATGCGGCCGTGGTCGCCACCGTAGCCAATGCTGCCCCTGCGACAAGCACAACCCCTGCGAGTGATTCCGGTATTCGCAGCGACGAAGTTCGGGTCACGCTGCAGCCCAACCAGGGAACTGAAATCAAGATGGCCATGAAGAAAGGCGAGAAGATCGACTATTCCTGGCAGACCGAAGGCGGTCCGGTCAATCATGACACGCATGGCGAGCCACCGGGTGATGGCAAGACCGTACATCGCTACAGCAAGGGCGTTGCAGTTGCTCAGAACAATGGGACCTTGGTTGCTGCGTTTGATGGCGAACACGGCTGGTTCTGGAGAAATCGAAACGATCGTGAGGTCACAATTACATTGAAGGTTAGCGGTCAATACCAGAGCATCGCACAGAAAAAATAGTAGAACCGGTAAGCCGTCGCTCTAAGTTTTGTCGACTTTGGTGAACGGAACCGTATTATTAAGATTGACCATAGCATGCTTGTAGCATGACACAGCTGGCAGTCCAAGGGCCAACAATAGGTTTGGACTGCCAGTTGTCTTTTTGCAGCGCGCAGCAAAATCACAGTATGCATAAAGCCGGATATGATTTAGCTGGATCCAACTGCAGACGGATAGAAATTGTTCCATCGATAGCTGAAGATATTTCATTTATAAACGAAATATTCAATTAGTGATATATATAAGCTCACCAAACAAAACTTGTTTCTTAATGAAATCAGTAATCAAATCTTCGCTTAGTAAAATACATGAACTTTCATACCCATAATGGAGAAATTTATTTTATAACAGTAGCGGTCGCTGTATGTTCTTTCGTGACCGTACTTGCAGTTCTAGCTTGGCTGAGCTGGCGGGGCCGGCATAAAAATAAGGAGCCAGAAAAAAAGATAGAAAAAAAAGCGTGCGACCGAAACGAAAAAAACGCTAGTTTTTGCCGGTTTCGATGTCGAGAAGTAAGCTTAGCTACAGCCGCGAGGCCTGTATCGGCGAACAACTAGAGAATCCCATGAAGAAAGTCACTGTCATACTCGCACTCGTCGCGGCCCTGTCCGCAGGCGACGCCGCTTGGGCGCATCTTGAGCATCAAGACGTAATCCGGGTACTAGAGCTTGAAATGGACAATACCGCAAAGACTCCGGTGTTTTACGTCTTAATGGGCGGACAGAAGGTGCCAACTGCAGGCGCCGTCGGTTTCCTGACGGTTCGCCTCGGTGACAAGACGCGCGACATCGAACTCGTGCCGACCGGAATCAACGGCATGAGGGTCAGGCCGAACGGGCCCATCGAGCACGGCGTCAGCAGCCGCGTCACCGTAACATTGGCCGACAAGCAGGTCGTGTCCGAAGAATTCATGATTAAGTAATGTACTCGCAGCAGGCCCGCGCATGCCAGTGGAATACTTACGCGCCGCAATGTCGCCTACCCAACATTATCGAACCTCATGCTGAACGTCCTATCGGCACCTGTTCCTAGCCCAGGTCGGCGACCTCGCCGGCACGGGCATAGCGACCATTGCAATTGGGCCTGCTGGGCTTTGACCTGGCGGTAGTTATTGCCGGCCGGGTGAGCGATCATTGCAGCTACCGTACGCGAGGAGTACGGCGCATCCTTGCTTTGCGGTTGTCGTACAGCCGCGCCTCTGTGGCTGACTCCTAATCACTCTCCCCTTCGGCGACAGGCCTGGGCTGGCTCGCTTTGATGGGCTTGGGAGCATCGGTGCCGAACACGGCCTGCTGTAGTTTGGCGATCCGCTGTTCCAACATGCTTGTATCATGCATGCTTTTCAACTGGGCCTCCAGGCCCGCCAGCTGCTGGCGAAGTTCGCCACAATGTTGGTTTGCTTTCACCAATGCATCTTCGGCCGCGACTGCCCGAGCTTGATTTGATGCTGCTTGCGCTTCGGCCATTGCCGCTCGCGATTCAACCGCATGCAAATGCTCAACTTTCCGGGCGAGGCTATGACCAAACTCCTTCTCGCTGTATAGAGCATGCTTGACTGTTCTTAAATCTGCGACGAGGCTTGCAGATTCCTTGTTTAGCTGGGTTAGTTGCTCCTGCTTGAGTGCCGAAGACTGCTGAGCTTCGCGCAACTGCGCCTGTAGCGACTGGATCTGGTGTTCGTGCCCTCTGACCTCCTGGTCACGCTGCTCTTTCGACGCCGTACGGAAGTGATCGAGCGCTTCGCGTGCCTGCTTGTGCTTATCTTCTAGGGAGGCTTGATGTCGCTGTGCGTCGACCATGCGCTCGGCCAGATCGGCGCTGCGCTGTTCAGCTGTGTGGCGGGCAATTTGCTCCTCATGCACGCGCTGCTGGGTGGCATCAAGTTGCTCGCGTACTCCGTTAAGCTCGTCAGTTATTGCTAAATTGCGTTGTTGTGCTTCCGCGAGTAAAGTTCGGCCCGTGGCGATTTCTTGCTTATGTTGCCCGCGTTCTAACACTAGCTGTTCACGTATCCCTTGGACGACTACGTCCGCTTCGGCTCTTAGCTGTTCAGCCAGCTGGGTGATCAGCGCCTGGATCGCGTCACTGACCGGCGCGACTTGGGTGCTTTTTTCTGCATCCAGTTCCCTTAGATATTTATGAATCGTAGTCTTCGACCCTGTATCGCCCAGCTCCGCACGTACGGCGTCGATCGATGGTCGACGGCCCTTCGCGATTAGGCTGTCCCGAGCCCGCTTCACATCGGAAAAATACACACCTGTACGTGCCATAGTGTCCTCCAGCGAAATATCGTACCGGTTACATACTGTCATATTACATTCTATTTTGGTAGCCAAAAGTTGTTCTAGTTGCTTCAAAAAACAGACTGGATAATATGGAGTTATCCCATGTCAGCAGTGCGTACCGGCGTATATAGCCTCTGGATCCGGTACAAATCTCGTTTTCCCAGGACTGAGAATGGATGGAGTTCGCTGGCCATCACGAGATGGTTTCGTTTAGACGATGCAGTAGCTTAAGAATGCCTGACAAAACCAACTAGTTGCTCTGAAGGCAATAGCGGTGGCACTGATCCGTGCTGAGGCGTTGCTCGTTCACGATACCGCATGCAGGATGCTCTCAATCACCATACATGGTATGATTGCAACAGACCTACGGAAAGACTTTGTATCGCGATTCGCGATACGTGTTTCAATTGCTTAGGGCTATGCCCTCGTCGATGTCCTTGCATGGGAGCTTGACTGTTACCATGCGTTGCCAATGAGTTTCCGTGGGTCTACCTCTACCCTTCTGAAGGAACCGGATGACTCAACTCGCCGCCCTTAAGGCCTCAACGTCGCTAATCGACATAGCTCATCTACTGGGATACAAGCCCTCCGCACTGGCGTATATCTTATATAAAATTGATGACGAAGTGAAATATGCCAATTTCGAAATCCCAAAACGTAGTGGAGGGAAGCGTTTAGTCAGTGCACCAATACCAGAACTAAAGGCTCTACAACGAAAATTGGCAGAGTTACTGGAAAATTGCTCTATTGAATTGACCGAGGCGGGTAAGCATGACGACAAGTCTTCGCATGGATTTAAGAAGGGTAAGTCGATTTTCTCGAATGCGAAGGGGCATCGCAACAAACGTTGGGTATTTAATATAGATTTGGAGAATTTCTTCGGTACGATCAACTTCGGTCGCGTACGAGGGTATTTTATAAAAGATCGAAATTTTCAACTCTCTCCTACTGTCGCAACGATTATCGCTCAGATAGCATGTCATAAAAATTGCCTTCCACAGGGCGCTCCCTCCTCTCCAGCCATATCCAACCTCATCGGTCACATACTTGACATTCACCTGTCTAAGCTTGCCGCAAAATTCGGCTGCCACTATTCACGCTACGCAGACGATCTAACGTTCTCGACCAACAAACCTAGCTTCCCACATCAGATCGCGTCGCCAGATTCAATCGATCCTCAAGCATGGACTCCGGGCAGTGAACTGAGCAGATTAATAGACAATTCACGCTTTTCGATAAACTCGCTGAAAACGCGGATGCAATATCGGGATTCTCGACAAGACGTAACCGGCTTGGTAGTTAATAAGAAACTTAATGTTAAGGCGGAATACCGTCGCCTAGTACGCGCGATGGTTAATAGGTTATTGACCCTTGGACATTTCGAGCGAGAAAAACGTCTTAGCGATGAAAAAGGCAATCTGGTGTTAACAAAAGTTCCTGGCAAAACCGATGAGTTACATGGAATGCTAGGCTTCATCGACAGCGTCGATCGATACAACCTAAATTTGTCAATACCAGCGGGTGGCAAAGTTCACGACGAAAAGAAAAAAGCTGCAGCTGACGAAAAAAATACTCGGCCTGGCTTAACAGGCAAAGATCATCTATATCGGCGGTTTTTAATCTATAAAGAATTCTTTGCCCCTTCCCGGCCGGTAATCCTCTGCGAAGGTGATACTGATAACATCTATCTCATTCATGCGATTCGCAGCTTATCAGCAAAGTATCCGCTACTGGCAAAGCTTCAAAACGAAAAACTAGAAATACTGCCTCGAATTTACAAGTATGTCGATACCAGCACCGGTCGGATCCTAGGACTCAACAGTGGTGGAACTGGCGATCTAGGAAAACTTATTCGAAGCTATTTGGCTGAGATTAACAGATTCATTCGACCGGCTAATCAGCATCCCTTTATCCTGCTTGTTGATAATGACAAAGGAGCCATAGGCGGAGGTAGGCCACCTGACGTGGTCAAGAAGGTTGTTGGTAAAGAGATGGATCGGAGCGCGCCCTTTCTTTATGTTGCAGGCAATCTTTACTTAGTTCCAACACCCTTGTTAGACGGCAAATTAGAATCGATGATCGAAGATTTCTTCGACGACAAGACTCGTTCAAGAGATATAGATGGAAAAGTATTCAACCCTGCTAACAAAGCGGATAACAGCAAGTATTTTGGGAAAAAGGTATTTGCCCACAAGGTAATTAGGCCGAATGCTGAAGACATTGATTTTTCCCGGTTTAGTTCGTTGCTCGACAACATCACTCTAGCATTAGAGGACTTTTATAAGAAACATCCGCACTCGGCTACGGTGGATAAACCTGCAAAAAAGGCTGCTTGATTTGACACTTTGGTTTAGGTGGAAGGCAATGGGTGCCGCCCTCTCCTGCGAGTTTTCATCACTTCCTCGCTCCGACGCGCCTCGCAAGCTTAAGTCACCACAGCGGACGGCAACGTCGTTAATTACAACCAGCAGCACGCATGCGCGGACGTCGACCGACCTTGTTACCCGATAGACGACAGCAAACGCCCGCGTAGCATTCATGTAGTCAGTGATTTATGAATGCGGATACGGTAAGCTTTGGCGATGAGTACGATCGAGAACTATGTTCAGGCAGGTACCCGGGCGAACACGGTGCGTGCCTATCGCTTGGCTCTGCAGCACTTCGAAGTTGAGTGGGGTGGTCTGCTCCCTGCATCTACAGAATCGGTGGCGCGCTACCTTGCACAACACGCGGAAATGGCTGCAATAAGCACGCTAAGGTTACGACTAGCCGCGATTGCCGACTGGCACCAGTCCCATGGATTCCCTGATCCTACGAAGTCCCGGTTAGTTCGTAAGGTGATGCGAGGCATCCGTACGCTTCACTCGACGCTCCCGAAGCAGGCGCGGCCGCTTGAGCTCGCGCAAATTGCCACGGTTACTCACTGGCTGGGTCACGTAATAGCACTTGCAAGAACCCACGGGCGCCGAACTGACGAGCTTCGGCACACTCGCGATCGCGCCCTGCTCTTGATCGGGTTCTGGCGCGGATTTCGCAGCGACGAGTTAGCACGGCTGCAAGTTGAACATATACAGGCGATTGCTGGCCAGGGCATGAAGTGCTTCCTTGCGCAATCCAAAGGTGATCGCGAAGCCCGCGGGCGAACGTTCACTACGCCGGCACTAATAGAGCTTTGTCCTGTCGATGCATACCTTGCATGGATCGAGGTCGCGAACCTCAGACACGGCCCGGTTTTTCGCGCTATTGACCGCTGGGGCAACGTCAGCGACGTGGGTCTACATATCAACAGCCTTGTTCCTTTGTTGCGAAAGTTGTTCGATGCCGCAGGCGTTCCATTCCCTGAGCAGTACAGCGGTCACTCGCTACGACGCGGTTTCGCAAATTGGGCCACAGCAAACGGCTGGGACATCAAAACGCTAATGGGCTATGTTGGATGGCGTGACGTTCAGTCAGCGATGAGATACGTCGAGTCAAAGGATCCGTTTGCACAAATGCGATCGCACGTGAGCTCGTCGCCAGGTAGCTAATTCGCCGGCTACAGCGCCTCAACTAACAAAATCACGGACCGAAATTTCCCGCTGGCAAACCTGTCTCGTGCCGTAGTATTATGGAAACATAATTCTTGGCGGCTTTAGCTCAGGCGGCTGCGTCCACGCGGAGATATAAAATTGCTGGTTAATTCACTACGTTTACTCAATTTCAAGAAATTCGGAAATCAAATTTTCGACTTCAATCACGATGTGAACATCTTCGTCGGAGACAACAACGCGGGCAAAAGTACAATCTTAGAAGCGCTTGAAGTAGTTCTTAACTTTCAATATCGTAACCGACCGTTTAATGCTGAGTTCTCACCAGACTTATTCACGGCGGAAACCGTAACTAAGTTTCTAGAGACTAGCAAAAGAATCGCCGATCTACCGGTGCTCGCGATTGAAGCGTATATAACCGATGTTCCTGCCTACAAAGGCACGAACAATAGCCTGCAAAGAGACGCTCAGGGTATTCAAGTAAAAGCCAGCTTCGATCCGGACTTTACCGATGCGTATAACGAATACCTAGCGTCGGGCGCTCGTATAACAAGTATCCCTGTCGAGTTCTACAAGATCGAGTGGATGGATTTTGCGTGGAACATCATTAAGCCGATGACCAAACAATTTCGAGCGCTTTACATTGACCCAACAAGAATCCACCCGACTTTTGGAAAAAACCAATATATTTCGAATGTATTGAGTACGGCGCTAAGAAAAGATGAGGAATTTCGACTTAGCCTCAATTATCGAGAAACTCTTCAGTCATTTAACGACACGGCAGAGGTTAAGACGGTCAACGCGGACCTTGACTCGGATAACAAAATTACTACAAAGAAGCTTACTATCTGCGCGAACACTATGCCGGCGGGAGCGTTGCAAAACGGATTACAACTAGAAGTCGACTCGGTACCGTTTCATATGATCGGCAAAGGTGAGCAAAGCAAGGTTCAAATTAAATTAGCTCTTCATAATAAGTCGAAAGATATTGACCTTATTATGATGGAAGAACCTGAAAATCATCTCTCCCATATTGAGCTCAGTAGACTCGTGCAGGATATTGAAGATCAACGTGATGGTAAGCAATTGTTTCTGTCGACGCATAGCTCGTATGTGTTAAATAAGCTTAGCATCGATAAAATATGTTTGCTCCAAAACACATGCAAACGCCTCCATCTGTTAGACAAAGAGGTTGTACGAACTCTTAAGCGGCTGCCCGGTTTCGATACCTTACGTGTTGCACTTTCAAAAAAAGTGATCCTAGTTGAAGGGCCATCCGATGAGCTGGTCCTCAAAAGGATTTACCGTGATACTCACAAGGGTCGTTTACCAGAGCATGACGGAATCGACATCATTGTAGTGCGTGGGGTGGGGTTTAAGACCTTTATCGAGATAGGAAAGGAGATTGGTACCGCAGTAAATGTACTTCGCGATAACGATGGCAATTATAATAAAAACATTCTAGAGGCGCAGAATGAATATTCGCTACATAAGAATATTAATATTATATCATCTAAAGTAGATTCCGAGTTCTCTCTAGAGCCAGCGTTGATACTAGCAAACGCAGCTACCGAGGCGGAACTCGTAAGTTTTGCAAAAATTGTGCTATCCCCGCAAACTCTTACGTTATTGATGGCGGAGCAATCTCTTGAAGATAAGGTTGCTTTTGTAATTGCGTGGTTTAGAAGCTTAGACGGAGACGGCAAAGGTAAGAAGAAGGTTGATTCCGCTATAAGGCTATTTGAGTCCAGCGCCGCCTTTAAGTATCCTTCTTTCCTTGATGAGGTACTGAATTTTGCCTAATACACTTTGTATAGCCGGCGCTGGCTCAGGGAAGACCAGAAAAATCATTGCTGAATCGATTTCCGAGATCGATCGCGGTGGAAAGGTGCTCGTCGTCACATATACAATTAACAATCAGCACGAGCTCCGCAACCGATTTCTTCAGGCTTATGGTAAATCGAGCGATAGATTTGTTGTAAAAGGCATCTTTTCATTTTATCTTGAGGACATGGTGAGGCCATATCAACAAGCGCTCTTCAAGAATCGCATTAACGAAATATTCTTTAATGAAAGAAATCCACACCTCCAGGAAAATTCAAAATTTTTTATTCCTGGACGCGCTGAATACCTAGACAATTCCTCGTTCAATCCACGACACTTTTTGACATTGTGCGAAACAAAAGCGCACTCGGGGTACCTCGCAAAACTTGCAGTGAGAATTGCAAAAGCAACACAGAACGCTGCTGCGGATCGTTTAGGCGAAATCTACAGCCATGTGTACTTCGATGAAGTGCAGGATCTAGTCGGGTGGGATTACGATGTGCTAAAGATCCTCAACAAACGGGCCAAGCCGACGATCACGTGTGTCGGTGATTTCAGGCAAACGGTGTATGACACGGCATTTGGTCAAAAGGCTCCTTTAACTGCGGTCGAAAAAATTTCAGCGTTTAAAGCTATGCGTTTTGTCGAGCAAGAGCTAACTCAAAATTGGAGATCGATCCAGACAATATGCAATATCGCTGATTCGGTGCATTTAGGGAGCTACGGGAAAACCGATTCAGCTGTTGTGGATGTTCCGCCTGAGTTCGCACATCATGTAGGTGCATTTACTGTTAGAGAATCGCAAGTTACCGACTATATCGAAGCTTACAACCCTACGGTGTTACGATGGCAAGTCGCATCGGGAGCAAAGATTCTTCCCCCACACGTGCGTTGCTACAATTTTGGTAGCAGCAAAGGGCTAGGGTTCGATCGGGTACTGATCTTGCCTGCTGAGAGCCAGATGCAGTTTGTCTGGAACGGAGCAGTTCCCTTCCCGTCAAACGCCTCTATAGCACAAAACAAGATGTACGTTGCTATTACACGTGCACGCTATAGCATTGCGTTTATTGTTCCTGATAAGAAGGCTTCGGCTGCAAGATTCGTTATTTGGGATCAGTCATCACTAGGACGGGCCGAGCTGAACGCGTAATGCACAATCCAATCGCGGCGAATCAGGTTTGTGCCATCTGATAAGAACCAGGCCTTTTTTAGTTTCTGATAGCCAGAGTAAAACAGGGGGGGCATCATAGTTCCCAGGATTCTCGCCGATTCGAATTTCTTCCAATAGCGTGATATACGAATCATAGATTGCTCGAAACTCAAATAGTGCAGCGGTATCAAATATTTGGTTTACCCAAGGTGTGCCGACCCAACTAAGCGGCGGCCAGTTCTGCGGAAACATGTAAAGATGCCCTTCGGGCGACACCTGCGCGTTGGCAGTGAATTCTACTAGGCATCTTGCTTTGAGTTCTCGAGATTGCTCAATAAGACTCGTTTGCTCTACTTCCCGTCTTCGATAGCTTAGGCGCTCAAAGCGCTCACCTACTGCCATATGCACTTCCCTAGCAACAAAGTCATAGGGGCACATCATGTTCCAGTGCGGCCACTCATCAGGATGGACTCGTATCCAGCGCTGTCCATACCTGGTCTCCTCGCTTCCCCACACACACTGGCAGTTTGGATGACTCGATGCTAGCGCACCCAAACGAGTGCGCATTTCGGTAACGAATCTAAACTGTTTATCCGAGTAAGCAGAAATTCTTTTGAACAGTACGTATAAATTGTTAATTCCTGTAGAGGTAATACGGGCGAACTCAGCGCGCGCCTCTTTAGGAAAATTTACTACCTCAGCTTTCCAACCCTCTTCAATGTTTGAGAACATCGATTTCATTTGAGGTGGTATTGGAGCGAAGGAATGTAGCCTCCCGAGCACTTGCTCAGGAGTTCTTGTCTCAGGCAAGGGCTGTTCGTAGCTTTTCCAGATAATCTTCTGGGAGAATTCCTCAGATATTGCGGTGACGCGAGGTAGCCACTTTGACAGCCATAAAAATCTCGGGAACTCTCCAGCAACAACGCTCCTAGTTGCTCTTGGCCATTCCTTGCACTTAGTTTGCATTATCGCGGCGAGCGTCTCACATTTTTTTATTTGCTTATTTGACGAGTATTTTGTTGGGTGTTGAACTTTTAGATCGCAGTTATGGAATGGACATTGAGCAAGCCACTCTAGCTCGTGAAGATAGCTATGGTAACCAACCGCCGCACAGTCTTCACAATACCGCACTGAACCGTGATCGCGCTTTGTTGTGTAAAAGTTTTGGTAGCCACCTGGCAACTGAATGGGTGGCATAAGTACGGACTTCAGTGTCTCCACATCTTCATTCAACGCGTTTGAAAGATGAAGGATGTTGTTCTGAGCGGCCTGAGGCGTTTGGTCCAATAGACGGCCTAAGAACACGTTACTCTCCCCGATTTTGATGCCGTTAAGCCACGCAAAACGAGCGACAAAGGAGTACGTTGACTCGTGAATACGTAGGTTGTTGCGCCACCAGTTTACCGTTGGGAATGATTTCATGTTATCCAGCTGTTGCAATGATCCGCATATGATCAGGGAAGTTATTTCGAGCTAACCCTCGGAGCCAACTTTCATACTTCGTAGTAGCATCCCAATCCTCTCCCGAAGACAATTGCTTTAGCATTTCTTCAACAGTAAATGCAATATGCTCCATTGGAAACTCGGTATAATTTCGGGCACTCGATGGAAGTAGTGCGACTAGCGCTTCCCACAACAAATCAGCGCAATCGCTCAAGCGACGTCCTCGGCTAAAGTTCGTTGGAGAAAAATATTGCAAAAATGATTTCCCGCTTCCAGGAGGCCATTCGGAATCGATATCGTATCCGTTTAGCACATATGCGACTTCTTCTACGCTGCGTATCCCGTGAAAGCGACAATGTGCCGACATAAATCGCGCAGCGACATGCGCATTTCCTGTATTAGCCAGGTACTCGTGCCGGTATCCAAGTTGATGAGTTCCGACAGATACGACACTGAGCAAAAAACCTTCATAGTCCAATTGATTTTGCAGCCCTACAAGCCATTTCCACTCGCGCAAGGTGACGTCTTGAGCCTCGTCAATCAACAATACAAGGTGATTTCGCCCTGCACTCTGCGCGATAGAGATAAATCTCTGGACGCACAGATAAAATCCCTCTGATCTCTTCGGTGGCTTTGCAGGGTTAACGAATTGAAATTTACTCGCTAAGAGTAATGCATGCCAGAATGCAGATTCTGTGGCTTGCTGGTCAGGGCGTCTATTCCAGACAATCAATGGAATTACCGCGCCAAACCGTTCTTCGAGAACTTCTGCTAAATACCATTGAACTGCGCGGCTTTTACCGAGTCGTGACGCTCCATAAATAAATCCTCCAGGGCGCCTTTGATCAACCCAGTCTCCAATCATGGCTGTCATCTCATGAATGGGTGGTGTGTAGATAGCATATTGCCTAGTTAGAATGCAATGTGACGGATCCGGGTAAGCACCTTGCATATTATCTGCCTCTCGTTGCAGCAATTCTGCGAGGTGGCAGTTGTGTTACTCCGGTGTTGGCTGGCTTTGTGCGTGATGTCGGAATGCGGGCCGGCGTGGTTGCCGGCGCTGTGTCGACGCTGGAAGCGGTGCTATTTGGATTGTCTTGCCGCCGCTCGAATTGCTCTTGCGCAGCTTGCAAGACGGTTTCCCCTACGAACTGATCTGCAGCCTTTGAAATAATCCGTCTCGCTTCGAGATATGTTGGATGTATCGGTAGTTTGCTATGCGGCTGAGCTTCGACAAAATTGATGAATGTATCAACACCGTCGCCCCCTGGTGCAATATGAAATTTTCCTTTTGACTGAGCCGCTAATATTCCACGCCGTAGAGCAAGGCTATGTGGCGTGATGTGCCATGGGGGCGCTGCCCTTAAAACACCTAAAGAGGTGCCATCTTGAGTTGAAGCAAGTGCGACCCTTCCATCATCCTCTTTATGGTGTACAACCCAAATCTTTGTGCTAACAAGGTCCTGACGGTTCTGAAGAATTTCATTGGTATAACGGGCATTAAAAAATTCCACATAAGCTGCCCGTCCAACTTTTGCACCGCCACGGACCTGGCACAGCTTTCGTACACTCAACAATGACTCAACGGTGTCAAGTTTAGCGCGTCTTCTAGGTTCCTGACTATTTTCGAACAGAAACCTAGCATAAGCTAAGGGCGTCCGCCTGCCGATGCCTTTATGCGGAGAATTATTATAGTTGGCAATTAGAACATCTAGAAGTTCTCCTGCATATTCGTATTGAAACCGCGACGTTATTGCAACTTGCTCTGGGTTGAGTCCTTTACGATCCTCAGGTTTGCCACCCGTAGTATTAGATAATCGCTGAAATCCTCCACTTGCTAGGTTCCGGAAGAACGCCTCGATGTAGGGGCGATCGTCCAGACTTCTCCGTTTAGCGAACGAATTATTGGGCGATAATAAAATGGAACCCACCGCGTCCCTTAAGGCGGTTTCTACGCGCTTACATGTTTCAGCTAATGCACCGTCAACGCTCGTTTCGTCCCAACACAGCCCAATATACTCTTCGCCCAGCGATGATAGGAATCCGGCGCCGCTACTGTAGGGCTGTTTTGAAAAAGAGATCTTCTTGGGTGTCCATTTTGTAAGTGACGCTTTGATTGCCCGTAGAACATCGTCGGCGGAGACTTCTTTGGCGATGCTGAAGTAGTATCCGATAACTACCCTTGACGCCACATCAATAAGCGAAATCACCCATAGCCGATATACGATTCGCTCGGTGGAGTCGCCGTCAAAATTCGGTATCGATACGCAGAACCGCCCGTCTAATTTATGGGCGTCCATCTCCACCCGTTGGAGGAACTTCATGACCGGACGATTGGTGCCATCACCCGTCCGGAGCTTTCGGACTAGTTCAGGCCCACCTGTCACAGCTGCAAGGACCTTACTCTCCGACGAAAGGACCTTCTCAATGTATCGTCGGACGGAGTAGTAGCCTAAGCTTGCGGTATTGAATGGCCAGTCATTCCGCTCTTCATACCCGCGTTTTCGAAGTTCGTCCAATAACCACGTACAGTGGCGCCCAATCGACAGCTTGGTCTCTTGTAGTCTGTTTGCGGAGGAACTTGTTTTGATTCTTTTGTCAAAGGCCAACCTTATGTCGGGATGGCTGTCCAGCAAGTGCTCCATTGCACCGGCGCCACCGTTCCCGAACTGATCAATTCGGACTTTTTTTCGTCGTTTGAATGGACGTATCCTGAAGTGTGGGATGAGGCCCCGCCAACCGTAAGGTTGCCCGTCCGGGTGCAGTTCCAAGCACCGCTCTCGAATAAGGCGATACGCATACTTTGCCGCGACTCCAGTCGAAGCTTTGATTAGTGTGGCAGAGGCACCGGCAAGATAGAGGGTAACGGCATTCTTGCGGGCAAAATACAGCGTCCTGGAGTTGCCAACTAGTGCACCCTCGTCTGGGGTTGGCCAGCACGAGATGTCGTGGTTCTGACCAGCCACTACCCGATTCGAATAATTCGAATCCTCACTCTGTTTGCTGTCCATTGTGTCCCCGCGATTGGAAACTTGTCTATAACATAACACGCTGTTTGTCGGGGAACAACATACTTAGGTGGTTTTCCTCCAAATTTATGCAAGATGTTCGGACAGGGCACAATTTTCTGCAAAGAGTCTTTGCAAACAGTTGTAGTTTTTTGCTCTTTGCAACAGGAGACCCGTGGCTACATCTTTGTGCAAATTGACGTCAAAAGCCGGGGCACCCACTCCTGCGTCAATACGCCCACGGCCTGGAATCCACCAGCTGCTACACCGTCCAAATCGCCGCCGACGCATCGTCCGCCACCTTGACCGCACGTACCCCAGTCCCGCCGGCGACCGATTCATGCGTCCGCAGCTCGTCCAGCATCGCCAGCAATCCCCGTTCGAGACAGGCATCCACCAGCGCGCGATCCGTGTAGCGGCCATAAGGACTGATCAGCCGATAAAAGCCGTCCGTCATGATCAACAGGCTCGTTCCGGGCGCCAGGTCCAGGCTGCGCACGCGCGCCCGGAATGCGCCGTTCGGACGCAGGCACAGGACGGTCGGCGCCGGCTGGGTATTCTGGAACTCGCGTCGCGCACGCAGCATCGGCAGCATGCGTTCGCGGCGTCGTTCGGGATCGGTGACGCCTTCGTTGCGCAGTTTCGCGATCTCGGCCTGCAGTACGGCATCTTGTGGATTCACAAACGGATCGAGATCGCTGCAGCTGCCGTCCGCCGTACGCAGCAGACTCGTGCAGTCGCCGAGGCTGTACAACGCGGCGCGCTGGATGCCATCACGCTCGTCGATGCGCATCCAGGTCATGGCCGCGATCGGCCATGCATGCAGCGGCATCGCGTCTTGCCCGATTATTTCCTCGAACCTGGCACGGACCGCGTCGATCGCGGCATGCACGCATTCCTGCTGGCTGCGCCCGGGCGCCAGTTCCTGCTCCAGCGCCGCCGTGAAGGCGTGCACGAACCAGGTGACGTCGCCGTGAACATGATCGAGGTAATCGCGCTCGGCCACCGAGGTGCCGCCATCGATCACCAGGATGTCGGTGGCGCCGGCATGCTCGAAGACGGCCACATGGTCGTCGTTACGGTGGGATGTTGCTCCTGCAGAGATATAGGTGATCTTCACGGACGTGGCCGGGTTATTATTTGTCGGAGGACTCTACCCGCGCGGGAAGCGGAAGACAAGTGCATCGATCCTCGCCCGCATTTAACTCGACAATATATATGCTAATGTCGAGTTAGATTAAAGCCTGCATGCTGTCGCATTTGCCACGAGTTAGTCGCTGAATTTGTCAAGCAGCACGGCGTGCCGCAATGTCGTAGATGGCTTGCCGCGCAATCCTGCGTCGCCGCCCCGCCATCAGGGCCAGCCCCGCTAACAGCAGCACGGCTGCCGAAGGCTCGGCAACAACCGGCACGGGACTCAGCACACGGACCCGTAACAGAATACGCCGGAACGGTCGCAGCTATGCGTCAGGATCTGCCCTTGGTTGTTGCTGTCGTCGGCGGACTTCAGCAGCAAGTCGGCCTCGGGGTCGATGAGCGTATTCAGGTCGAACAGCCCACCGTCCGCGTACAGGACCGCGCGGTCGTCAGCGACGCCGACGACCTCCCCCGCGTTGTTGATGTCGTAGCCCAAGGTGTTCCCCGCGTCTGGATCGAGGTCGGTGACCGTGGTCCCGTCGTAGAGGAAGGCATTTTTGAGCAAGTTCTCCTCGGCCGGAAATACGCGTCGAACGGCACCCTGATTGCGTCAACGGCTCCTCCACCAGGCCAGCGCCGACCAGCACAGCAGTTGATATCGGCCAGAGGCGACCTCGTCGAACGTCCTAAGCTGATCCGGTACGTCCCCTCTAGCACCTCTTCCCAGGCTGCATCTTGACCTGACGCATCAAACTGATCAGGAGGAACAATGCAACCAAGAATATTGACGAGCGGTGCCGCCACACTCCGCACCGTCACGCTCACCGTCACCGACAACAAGGGCCGCATTTCGTCGGTAAGACGGCAGGTCGAGGTCGCCACTGCCGAGACAACCACGGGCCGCCAGGGAGCGCGCTGACGAGAGGTTGACTGGCGAGCGCATCTCGGTTTTACCCTCCCAACCATTCAGGAGAGTTCCATGAGCACTGACAATATCAAAGGCGGTGTTGCAGCTTGCCGCAAGGACGCGTCACCCCTGCGTTCCTGGCCGCGACGCCTGGGAGTGCTGTTTGTCGTCGTTGCCGGCACTGTCGCTGCCGTGGCGACCGGGTCCGCGGCCGGCGGGCCGGCGGCGCGCACCAGCTACCAGGTGATCCAGCTCTCCCCGGACCTCGGCGCGACCGGCTTCATCAACAACCGCGACCAGGTGGTTTTTACGGAGACTCGCGACGGCGTGTTCCGCCCCCGCCTGTACGATGCCGGACAGGTGCGCGAGCTGGGCACGCTGGGCGGGGGCAACGCCTATGCGGTGGGCCTCAACGACCACGGGCAGGTCGTGGGCGCGTCGGAGTTCAGCCCAGGCAGCGCCACCACCCACGCCTTCAGGTGGACCAGGGGCGCCGGCATGATCGACCTCGATCCGGCCGGCAGCGCCGATTCGGTGGCGATCGCGGTCAACAACAAGGGCCATGTGGTCGGGCGCGCGTGGTTCGGCGAGCCGGGCCAGACGGCGCGGCATGCATTCCACTGGACGCCGCAGACCGGGATCGTCGACCTGACGCCGGGCGCCAGCGTCTCGAGCGCCAACGACATCAACGACGCCGGCACGGCGGTGGGTTTCGTCGGCGTGCCGAGCGGCGACCCGGAAGGCCTGCCATTTCGCTGGACTCGCAGCGAAGGCGTGGTGCCGCTCACGAGTTTCTCCAGCCGCGGATCGGACGCGACCGACATCAATGCCGTCGGCCAGATCACCGGCACGTCGACCTTCCCCGGCCAGGATGGCGACCGCGCCTTCTTCTGGAGCCGTCAGGACGGCATCGTCAACCTGGGCAGCGGCAGTGGCCAGCAATCCGAGGCTGGCCGCCTGAACGACAAGGGACTGGTGATCGGCGTCGTCGAAGACCCGTTCGAGTCCACGCGGCCGCTGGCCTGGACCCGCGCCGGCGGCCTGGTCGAATTCGCCGGGGCCGGGGTCGACGGCGTTCCGCGCGACGTCAACAATGCCGGCCAGGTCGTCGGCGACCTGGAAAGCCGTGCCTTCGTCTGGACCCGCGCCGGCGGCGTGGTCGACCTGAATACCCGCATCCCCGGCGCGCCGCCGGGACTGGTGCTGCGCAGCGCGCGCAGCATCTCGGACGGCGGCGCGATCGTCGCCCTGGCCAATACCGGCCTGGTGCTGCTGGTGCCGCGTGGCGGCCACAACGCCGCGCCGGTGGCCGGACCGATCCAGGTGGCCGGCCCGGCGCGGGTTGGCGCCCTGCTCTCGTTCTCGGTCGACTTCAAGGACGCCGACCCGCGTGACACCCACAGCGCCACCTGGAGCTGGGGCGACGGCGCGAGCGAAGCCGGGAGCGTGAGCGCGAAGCACGGCGCGGGCAGCGTCAGCGGCCAGCACGTGTATCGCAAGGCCGGCATCTATACGGTGCGCCTGGTGATCCGCGACAGCGGCGGCAAGACGGTGGCGGCCGAGCGCAGGATCGTGGTCTGCGGCGCCGGCGCCCATATCGCCGGCGAAGGCGCCTTCGTGTCCGCGCCGGACGCTGCCGCCGCTGCGCAAAAACACGCCGCACGCGCCACCTATGCCTTCCTCGGCGACCCCGCCCAGCCGCAACGCGCCAGCGTGCGCTTCAACACCGTCGGCCTGCAGTTCGAGAGCACGCGCATCCTGGCCCAGTCGGTCGAGGGCGGCCAGGTCCGCATCCAGGGCAGCGGCGCCGTCAACGGCAAGAACGGCTACGACTTCACGATGAGCGCAGGCAAGCGGGCTGCCGGAGTGGGGGATCGGTTCCACATCCGGATCGTCCAGCGCAAGAACGGTGCGCGCGATGACGTGGTGGTCTATGACAACGGGGCGGCGGGGGCCGGACCGGTCGAAGGCAGTGTCGTGGAAAGTGGAAGCACCTTATCGGTCTCGCCCCGTTAGCGGTCTCGCCCCGATAGCGCCCGCATCGCAAACGGTGCGAACTTTACTTATCAGGAGGATCACATGCAAGCGAACACCAATGCCGTCCGGTTCATTCGCCACCAGCGCCGCAGCCGCACACGCCGGCTGCGCTATCCGGTCGCGATCCTGTGCCTGTCGATCTCGACGGCGCTGAGCGCCGGTGCCCTTCCCCCTTCGGCAAAGGTCCTCTATCGGATCATCCCGCTGTCCGCGGAAGCCCATTCCTACGCCGACATCAATGCCAAGGGCCAGGTGGCGCTCACCGAGGTTGTCGCGATCGGCGTCACGCGCGCCAGGCTGTACGATGGCGTCAGGGTGCGCGACCTCGGTACGTTGGTCGGCAACAACGGTGCGATCTACACCAGCGCTCGCGCGCTGAACGATCGCGGACAGGTGACCGGCACCTCTTTCCTGGAACCGATGGGCGCCGGATACTATGCCTATCGCTGGAGCGAGTCGACGGGGATGGTCAACCTGAACCCGCCCGGGATGTACTACTCGGAGGGTCGGGCGATCAACAACCTGGGCATCGTCGCGGGCGATGCCCGGTTTTCCGCGGACAGCCCCGACCAGGGCTTTCGCTGGATTCCCGGTCTCGGCATGCGTGGCTTGGGCACGCTGAACAGCCGCGCCCGCGTGACCGCGATGAACGATTCCGGCGTCGTGGTCGGCTTCAGCAACATCCCGGCGCCACTGGACTACAACTACTTCGTCCCGACACGCTGGACGTTGGGGCCGGCGCCGCAGCCGCTACTGTTGAACCAGTTCCCGTGGTCGCGCGCGGCCGACATCAACGCGGCCGGGCACATTGTCGGCAACGGCGCGTTTGCACCCAGCCAATCCAGTTCTCGCTCCGCATTCTTCTGGACGTCCGCCACCGGCACGATCGATCTGAAGGTGCCCGGCGATGCCTGGGCCTTGAAAATGAACGACAAGGACATGGTAGTAGGAGAAAGCGAGGTTGGGCCGGGCAAGGTCATTGCCTTCGTGTGGACCCCCAAAGGCGGTCCGCGCCTGCTCGGCACCCCGGGCGTCGACGACTCGAGCGCCCGCGACGTCAACAAGCACGGCCAGGTCGTGGGCCGGTTCAACGCCCGCGCCTTCGTCTGGACCCGTGCCGGGGGCCTGGTCGATCTGAACACCCGTCTCAGGGACGCGCCGGACGGGTTTGAACTCGATGAGGCGCTCGCGGTTTCGGACAACGGTTCGATCGTCGCCAGCACCACTACCAGGGCGCTGGTGCTGCTGGTGCCGGGCGATTGCCGCAAGGCGCCGCCGGTGATCGGGCCCATCAAGACCCAGGGCGTGGCGCGGCCCGGCGCCCTGCTGACGTTCGCGGCCGGGTTCAAAGACAGCGATCTGCGCGATGCCCACACGGCAAGCTGGTCGTGGGGCGACGGGAACACCAGCGCCGGCAGTGTCGCCTCGGCGCGGGGCCGCGGCGGCGTCAGCGGACAACATACGTACAGCACGCCGGGCGTGTACAAGGTCCGCCTGACGGTGAGTGACAGCGGGGGCGAGCGCAGCGTGGCGCAGTCGACGGTCGTCGTGGGCGAGTCCGGCATCGTGCTCGCCGGCGATGGCCGCTTCTTGTCGCCACGCGGCGCGTCGCGGCTCGCGTCCCACGACGCCGGCATCGCCCGCTTCTCTTTCCACTCCGCAGGCGACGCCTCCCACGGTGGCGGCAAGGCCGCGATCCGCTTCAGCGCGCCGGGCATCGAATTCGACAGCGGCGGCTACGACGCCCTGGCCCACGATCCGGCAGGCGTGCGCTATGAAGGCAGCGGGGTGCTGAATGGACGGCATGGCTACCGCTTCGCCCTGAGCGTGGTGCGGGACGGGGCAACTGCTGACGCCAGCCGCATCCATGTGCGCATCACGCACCGCGACGCCGTGACCGGACCCGAGGTGCTCGACTACGACAATGCGGTTGAAGGCGCGCGTGCGGCAGCCAGCACACCCGGCGCCCCGCTCATCGCCGGCAGCAAGGTAAGCCTGGGTGCAGACTGAGGATCAATGCGCCGGCTCCCCGCCGGCGCCCCTCGGCCGGCCGGCCGCCGCCAGCCATGCCTCGAACTCCGGCGCCGGGATCGGCCGCGCATGCAGGAAGCCCTGGGCCATGTCGCAACCGTGGGCTTGCAGGAAGGCCTGCTCGGCCTCGGTCTCGACGCCTTCGGCCACCACCAGCACGCGCAGGCTGCGCGCCATGGCCAGCGCGGCCACCACCACCCCGGCGCGCTCGGCGTCGGTGTCGACGTCGGTCACGAGCGACTTGTCGACCTTCAGTTCGTCGGGCTTCAGGCGGCTGATGTAGCCCAGCGACGAGTAGCCGGTGCCGAAATCGTCGATCGCCACCAGCACGCCCAGGTCTTTCAGCGCGGCCAGGGTGGCGCGGGTCTGCCCGGTGTCGGCCAGCTGGCTCTGCTCGGTGATCTCGATGCACAGGCGGCCCGGCGCCAGTCCGGTGGCGCGCAGCGCCGCCTCCACCACCGGCACCAGGCGACCAGACTTGAACTGGGACGCGGTCACGTTCACGCCGATGCGCAGGCCGGCGCCGCCGTCCGCGTTCCAGCGCGCGGCCTGGCGGCAGGCCTCGCGGATGGTCCAGGCGCCGATCTCCTCGGCCATCGACGATTCTTCGAGCATCGGCAGGAACAGGTCGGGCATCAAGAGGCCCAGTTCGGGATGGTGCCAGCGCAGCAACGCCTCGGCGGCGGCCGGACGGCCGTCGGCCAGGGTCACGATCGGCTGGTAGAACATTTCGAGCTCGCCGCGCTCGAGGGCGGTGCGCAGGCCGGCCCCCAGCCGGACCCGCATTTCCATGCGCGCCGTGAGTTCGGGCCGGTAGAACTGGACGTTGTTTCGGCCTTCGCCCTTGGCCTGATACAGGGCGCTGTCGGCGAAGCGCAGCAGCGTGCGGAAATCGCGGGCGTCCTCGGGGAACAGGCTCACCCCCATGCTGACCGCCAGGCGCACCTCGTGGCCGTTGAAGTGCAGCGGACGGCCGCATTCGAGCCGCAGCTTGTCGGTCAGCGCGATGACGTCGCGCGTGTCGGACACCTCGGACAACACCACCACGAACTCGTCTCCGCCCAGGCGCCCGACGATGTCGATCGCGCGCACGCTGTGGGCCAGGCGGCTCGCCAGCTCCTTGAGCACCACGTCGCCGGTCTCGTGGCCATAGGTGTCGTTGATGTGCTTGAAATAATCCAGGTCGATGAAGACCACCGCCAGGCGCGATCCGCGGCGGCGCGCCACGGCCAGCTCGCGCTCGACCTGCTCGCTCAGCATGGCGCGGTTGGCGACCCCGGTCAGGGCGTCGTGGTGGGCCAGGTGGGCCAGTTCTTCCTCGGCCCGCTTGCGCTCGGTGACGTCGTTCACCTGGATCAGGAAGTGCTGCGGTTCGTGGTCGGCCGGCAGCAAGGTGGCCGACACCAGCGCCCATACCGTGCGCCCGTCCCTGGGCCGGTAGCGCCGCTCGTACTGGACCGCGTCGCTGCGCCCGGCCAGCAGGTCTTGCTGGTACTCGCGTTCGATCGCATTGTCGCCGCTGTCGCCGAAAGCGTCCTGGACGGCGCCCACCAGCGCCTCGGCCGGCGCGCCCAGCAGGCGGCACATGGCGCGGTTGACGCGCGCGTAGCGGTTGTCGCGGTCCACCAGCGCCAGCCCGAGCGGCGCATTGTCGAAGGCGCTGCGAAAGCGCTGCTCGCTGTGCGCCAGGCGCAGCTCGGCCGCCACCCGTTCGCGCTCGTCGTGCAGCACGATCGCCGTGCCCATCGGATGGGAGCGTTCGTCGCAGATCGGGCCCGCCGAATAATCGACCGGGATGCGCTGGCCGGCGCCGGTCACCAGCATCGCCGCGCCGCTGCGGGCCGTGCAATCGTGGTGCGCCAGTCTAACCGTGCCGCCGGTATCGTCCTCCAGGCGCACGACCTCGGCGGCGCTGCGTCCGCGCAAGATCTCGGTGCCGAGCAGGCTTTCGGCGGCCGGGTTGGCCAGGCCGACCAGGCCGTCGGCGTCAAGGGCGATCACGGCGTCGCCCACCCCGTGCAGTACCGAGCTGAGCCAGCGCTCCTTGTCGCGCAGCGCGCGCTCGACCTCGGCCTTGCGCAGCGCGACCTCGATCACCGCGCGCAGTTCGCGTCCCTGGAACGGCTTGGTCAGGTAGCCGTAAGGCATGGCGCCGGCGGCGCGGTCGACGGTCTGGTCGTCGCTGTAGGCGGTCAGGAACAGGATCGGGATCTGCAGCTCGGCGCCGATGGCGGCGGCCGCCGCGATGCCGTCCATGTCGCCCCTGAGCACCACGTCCATCAGCACCAGGTCGGGCCAGTCGGCGCGCGCCCGCGCGATGGCGTCGCGGCCATTGTCGACGCAGCCGCAGACCCGGTAACCCATGTCGCGCAACTGGCCGGCGATGTCCATGGCGACCACGGCTTCGTCCTCGACCACCAGCAGGGCCGGCGCGTCCTGCGCGGCGCCGGGGAGGGATTGCAGCATACGGGTTCCTGGGTCGGTGGCGGCCTATTCGGGCGCCGCTGTATAGGTGCGATCATGGGTGCGATGGGTGGCCGGCGCGTGCCGGGACAAGGTGTTCGCAGCGTGGTCGAGGCCGCGCCTGCCGTTGGCCGGGGCATGAAAGACGAGCATGACGCAGGCGCCGTCGCGGTTCTCGAACACGAGCTCCGCATGCAACTGCTCGCTCAAGGCGGCAACTAGTCTTAGACCCAGCGTCTGGGGAGAAGTTCGATCGGCCTCGGGCGGCAGGCCGATGCCGTCGTCGTGGACGGTCAGCCGCAGCATCTGCTCGCTGGCATCGGCGCCCTCCCCGGCGTCCAGCGCCAGCGTCACCCGGATCGTGCCGCGCCGCCCGGCCGGGACGGTCAGCCGCAGCATCTGCTCGCTGGCATCGGCGCCCTCCCCGGCGTCCAGCGCCAGCGTCACCCGGATCGTGCCGCGCCGCCCGGCCGGGAAAGCGTGCTTGAGGCTGTTCGAGACGAGTTCGTTGAGCAGCAGGCCCAGCGGCACAGCGAGGTCCAGCCCGGCGTCGACCGGCGCCACCTGGAGCACCAGGGCGATGCCGCGGCGGTCGGCCCCATTGGCGCTGGCCAGCTGGTCGCACAGGTCGCGCACGTAGTCGTCGAGGCGGATCGTGCCCAGGGTGCGCGACTGGTACAGGCGCTCGTGCACCAGCGACATGGCGCGTACCCGGTTGGCGGCCTCGGACAGGGCGCGCTGGGCGCGACCATCCCTGAGCGTGCGCGCCTGCAGGTTGAACAGGCTGATGATCAGCTGCAGATTGTTCTTGACCCGGTGGTACAGCTCCTTGAGCAAGGTGCTCTTGTCGTCCAGCGCCTGGCGCAGCGCTTCCTCCTGTTCCCAGCCGGCGCTGACGTCGCGCACGGTCACGATCAGGAGCGCACGCTCGGGCAGCGGATTGACCATGGCGTCGGCCGCAAAGGCCAGGCCGTCCTGGCGCAGGCCGCGCAGGTGGGTGGTGCCGGCCATGCCGCTCCGGGCCGGGGCGGCCCGCATGCGCTCGTACACCGAGGCCGGCGTCGCCCCGCTTTCCACCAGCAGCGCATCCAGCGCCAGCCCTTCCAGCGCGCCGGCGGCGTAGCCGAACATGCGCTCGGCCTGGACGTTGGCGCGGGTCACCCGGCCGCCGGGACCGACCAGGAGGATGCCGCCCGGGGTCTCTTCGAAGATCCCGCGCAGGAAGGCTTCGCTGCGCTCGACCGCGCGCTTGGCTTCGCGCAGCACCCGTTCGGCGTGCTCGGCCTGGTCGCGCTGGATGGTGCGTTCGCGCAGCAGCGCCGCGGTCTGGACCAGGGCATGGCCGACGTCCAGCGCCTCGTCCAGGGGCAGCGGCGGCAGCACCACCTGTTCGCCGTGGCCGAGGGCGATGGCGGGACGCACCAGCCCGCGCAACGCCGCCTCGATGCGGGTGCCGATCAGCGCCACCAGCGCGGCCCCCAGCGCCAGCAAGCCGCAACCGCCCACCACGATGCATTCCAGCGCGCGCCACAGGCTGGCGTTGAGCACGCTGCGCTGGAGGGCGATCGCCACCGTCCAGTCCGATAGCGACGAGTGGCTGAACACGGTCACCAGGCCGGCGCCATCCTGCCCGGGTTCATCGACCGTGCCTTCCGGACCCAGCGCGAAACCGGCCGCCAGGGCCGAACTGGCGCGCCGGCCGACCTCGGCGCGGCGGGCCCGGCTGCTCCACACGATGCGCGCCTTGCCGTCGTAGATCGTCACAGTAGCGCCCGGCGGCGCCTGTTGGCGCTCGAGGATGGCGCCCAGGCGCTCGCCGAAGTATTGCATCGACAGCACGTAGCGCACCCGGCCGTCGCGCACCACCGGCACGTCGACGCTGCTCAGCAGGCGGTTGACGGTCGGCCCCACGTACAGGTCGGAGACCTGCGGCCGGGCCGTCGCGAACACCTGCCGCACCTGGTCCGCATTGCCGTGGCGCGGCAGCGCGGCGCCGAACGGCTGGCCGGTATTGATCACCTGGCGCAGGTCGGGAGCGGCCGCCACCAGCACATTGCCGGGACGGGCGTGCAGCACTTCGATGGCTTGGGCGTGGAAGGCGCGCAGGTCGTGGGCGTCCAGGCTGGGCGAGGTCGCCAGCGCCTGGAGGGCGGCCTGGGCGCTGCTCAGCTCGCGGTCGATGGCCTGCATCAGCGCCCGCGCCACGTCCTGGGAGGCGCGTTCGATGCCGGCCCGCTCCCGGCCATAGGAGTGCAGGAAAAGCGCGACCACCGCGATCGTGGTCGGGACGATGAAGGCCGCCAGCAGCAAGGCCAGCCATTGACGGACGGTCGGCGCGCGGCGGCGGAAGGTGTACGGGGCGATGGATGTGCCCTCCTGGTGCCTCCACCCTACGCCGCCGCGCCTCCCGATACAAGCAGGGTCAGCGGTTCTGGTAGCCGCCGAAGCGGCTCACCGGACTCCAGGCCGGCGACACCGCGGGCAGCGCCGGCGACAGGGTTTCGAATGGGCCGGCGCCATACACGACCTGGCCGTTCACGACCGTCAACACGCTTTCCAGGTCCTTGATCTTCTCGGCGTCCATGGTGAAGTAATCCTGCGGCAACACAGCGAAGTCGGCGTACTGGCCCACGACCAGCCGCCCTTTGACGTCTTCTTCGCCGCTCATCCAGGCGCTTCCGCGGGTCATGAGTTGCAAGGCTTCATGGCGCGACAGCACGTCTTTCGCCTGCCAGGTCGACAGCCCCCCGGCGGTCTTGCCGGTGACCGCCCAGTAGATCGACGGCCAGGGGCCGTAGCTGCTCACCCGCGTGCCGTCGGTGCCCAGGCCCACCGGCAGGCCGAGCTCGAGCATCTTGCGGATCGGCGGCAGTTGCCGGGTCTGGGCGCCATAACGCGCCCGGTAGGCTTCGCCCTGGAAGTACATGCGGTTCTGCACCGCCACGCCGCCGCCCAGCGCCTTGATGCGTTCGAGCTGCTCGTCGGTCACCGTCTCGGCGTGGTCGACGATCCAGCGCAGGCCGGCCAGCGGCGTGCTGCGGTTGACCTTCTCGACCACGGCCAGGTCGCGCTCGATGCTTTCGCCATAGGTGGCGTGGATGCGGAACGGCCAGCGGTTCTTGACCAGCAGGGTGACCACCCGCTCCAGCTCGTCTTCCATATGGTGCGGCAGGTCGGGCCGCGGCTCCAGGAAGTTCTCGAAGTCGGCCGCGCTCGAGACCAGGTTCTCGCCCGCGCCCTCGGTCGTGAAGCCATTGGCATAGAACAGGTGGTCGTTGCGGTTCGGCTTCGTCATCCTGATCCAGCGCTCGTAGTCTTCCAGTTCCTTGCCGGCCTTCTGCGCGAACAGGTAGTACGCCGTGCGCACCGTCAGCTTGCCTTCTTTCGCCAGTTCGAGCGTCACGCCATAGTCGTCCGGATAGGCCTGGCCGCCTCCGCCGGCATCGACGGCGCTGGTCATTCCCAGCCGGTTCAGGTCGCGGTAAAAGTGCAAGGTCGAGTTGCGCTGGTCGGCGCGATCGAGCTTGTTGGTCCTGGCCAGGGTCGAGTACAGGATCATGGCGTTCGGCTTGGCCAGCAGCAGGCCGGTCGGCTTGCCGGCGGCGTCGAGTTCCAGCTCGCCGTCGAGGTACTTCGTCTGCCTGGTATAGCCGAGCGTCTCGATGCCTTTCCGGTTCAGGAAGGCCTTGCCATATAAATAGAGGATGAAGACCGGCCTGTCGGGCACCGCGGCATTGATCTCGGCCAGGGTGGGCAGGCGCTTTTCGGCGAACTGGTGCTCGCTCCAGCCGCCCACGACCTTGACCCACTGGCCCTCGGGCGTGCGCGCCGCCTGTTCCTTGAGCATCTCCATCGCCCGCTTCAGGCTGCGCACGCCATCCCAGCGCACTTCCATATTGTAGTTCAGGCCCGCGCGGATCACGTGGGTGTGGGAATCGTTCAGGCCCGGAATCACGGTGCGCCCGCCCACGTCGACGACCCGGGTGTCTTTCTGCCTGAGGCGCAGCACGCGCTCGTTGCTGCCGGCGGCGGCGATTTTGCCATCCTTGACCGCCAGTGCCTGGACAAATTCGCCCTCGGCGGCCATGGTGGCGATCTTGCCGTTGGTGACGATCAGGTCGGCCTGGGCCTCGGCAGTCGCGGCGGTCAGTAGTCCGGCGGCGAACAGTGCGAGCGCGAGTGGATTCATTGCTTGACTCCTTGTTGGTTGAGCAGCGTCCAGTATCGGTCGCCGTCGCCAATGTTGAAAAGCGGATAATTTTGACGATGGCATTCGATACCATCGATCGTTCCACCCGGCCAGGGTGCGCACGGCAGGCGCCCGGCGGCGTGCATGCAATCCGTGGCTGCGTCACAATGGCTTCACACGAACTGATCACTCAAAGGATGAGCATGAACATCACGGTCCAGAATACCGTCCCCGATACCGCGCGCATTACCCTGGTCGGCGAGCTGCAGGATGGCAGCTTCAAGGCAAAAGTGATGACCGAAACCGCCGTGCCCTACACGCCCTACTGGGATAACCTGCTCGAGCAACGCATCGTCTATATCCAGCCCGACGATGAACAGCTGGGTTCGATCGTGACGGCGCTCAACGAACGCCGTCTGTCACTCGACGAGTTGCAGAATTACGGCAGCTCGGACGGCGGGACCTCGTCGATCCCGGTCTGACCCTACAGAATGCCCTTGCCGTCCGCGCCGAGGATCTCGTCGTGGCGCTCCTTATCGGTCTTGTGCAGATAGCCGGCGGTGGTGGCGATATTGGCGTGGCCGGCGGTGTCTTGCAGCGTCTTGAGCTGCACCCCGCTGTTGGCGTGGTTGGTGAGCATGCTGTGACGTAGCCAGTGCGGCGACGCCTGGCGCAGCATGGCGGCGCTGTCGCCGTCGCCCCGGGCCGCCGCCTCGCTGGCGGCCAGCTGGAAGATCGCCTTCAGCGCCTCGGAGGCCGCTTCGTCGGTGACGCGCACGTGGTCGCGCGTGCGGCTCGACAGCACCAGCGGCATGTGGTCGCCGCGGCTGGTCTGTTCCAGCAGGCCGAAGGCGCGCCGGTAATCGCGGTAGGCGGCCAGCGTGGCCGGCGGCACCGGCAGCCGGCGCGGCTTGTTGCCCTTGCCCAGGACGTCCAGCCACCAGCGGCCGTCGCCCTCGCTGTAGATCGAACCCATGCGCGCGCCGACGATTTCATTGAGGCGCGCCCCGGTCTGGGCGAAGGCGATCAGCAGGAAGCGGTCGCGGGCGCGCTGGCGCGCCGCGGCGTCGGAATCGGCGTCGCGCGCCTCGGCCGCGGCCAGCGCATAGGCCAGCGCGGCCGGGGTCAGGTAGCGCGTGATGCGGCCGGCATGCGGCGCCCGCACATTGCGCACCAGGCGCGCCGGATTGCGGCGCAGGTAGCCGGTGTGCTCGGCGAACGCCAGCAAGCCCTTGATGGCGATCATCGACTGGCGCCGGCTGGTGTCGGACAGCGGGCCCGAGAACGGGCGGTAGCGCGGGTCGTTGCGCGGCCACTTGGTCGTGCATACCCACTCGGGCGGCGGGTTGCGGATGAACTCCTTGTAGGCGTTCAGGTCGGCCACGTTCAGCTGCTGGAAGGTCTTCTGCGCTTCTTCGCGGCACCAGGTCAGGAAGCGGTACAGTTCTTTCTGCAGGTTGGCGATCGACTTGGCACTCAGTTCGCCATGCGAGATGTATTCGCGCGCCAGTTCGGCGTCGTTGCGGGCCGAGGTGACCGGTTCGTCGTGCACGCCGGAGAAGATGCCCGTGTCCGGACGACTCGCCGCTGCCCGGTCCGGATGTTCCGTGGGCAGCGGGTCGAGGTCGATCGGCAGGAAGACGGGCATGGTGGTGCGATAAAGAACTGTATGAATATACAGTATAGCACCACGTCTCCGGCTCAGGAAGGGATATCGGACAGATCCGTATCAAGCGGCCGCAGCCATGCGCCGGCAGGCGTCGGCGCACGCGCGGCAGGCGGCCGCGCATGCCTGGCAGTGGTCCATCGGGTGCTGTGCGCATTCCCCGGCGCAGCGCTCGCAGGCCTCGGCGCACACCCCGCACAGCGCGGCGGCGAGCTCGCCGCCGCGCGCCATGACCGCCGCCGCCAGGCGGCACAGCTGGGCGCAATCGATGTCGAGCGCGATGCAGCGCGCCATCATCTTGACGTCTTCTTCGCCCAAGCAGGCGGCGGCGCAGCGGTCGCAGGCGTCGGCACAGGCGTTGCAGGCCGCGATGCAGGCGGCGTAGTCAGGTTTTTCCATGGCAGTCTCCAGAAAATGGTCGATGGAGCTACCCTAGCATTCGACCCGCGGCGCTCGCGCACGATACCTGCGGGCATGCTCATGCGCCACCCTCCTACAGCGCCTGCCCACCGCCGCCGATACCCGCACCGCTCCCGGAGCGCCACAATTGGCGCATCACACACCAACTCGACAGGAGGCGCAGATGACCCAGTCCACATCGACATCCCAGGGTAAACCCGACGACGGCAGCGTGACCGTCGGCGTCGGCGGCCTGACCAGCGGCCAGCAAGGCGCCACGCCCAGCCACGAGAGCCAGACCGAGACCGGCGGCAACGGCGGGCCGGGCCTCACCCGCAACCAATCGGGACCCTACGTCAACGCGCCCGACGGCACGGCAGACACGGCGCCGGACGTGGCCGCCACCAACGTCGAGACGCGCGACGCGGCGCCGCGCACCGAGTCGGTGGATGCGGCCATGACCCATGCCAATCCGGGCGCCCAGGATACCCGCGCCAGCCAGGCGGGACCAAGGGAAACCGGGCTGGGGGCGCGCGAGACGGGCGGCAACCAGGACGAAAGGGACTTGCCGCCGACCCAGCCCTGATCAGGCGCCGGCTTCGCGTCTGGCCAGCCTGGTCCACCAGACCCAGGACACGATTGCGTTGACCCAGAAGCACAGGTAGAGAAAGGCCGTGAGGTGCAACCCGCGGCTGTAGTACAGCGGCACGGCGATCGTATTGACCAGCAGCCAGACCGGCCAATTCTCGATCCGGCGCTGCATCATGAGGAGTTGGGCGATGACGCTGAACACCAGCACCGCCGAATCGATGAAGGGCGCGTAGGCGTTCGTGTAAAAGTGCAGCAAGGCGCCATAGGCGGCGGTGGCGGCGATCCCGGCCGGGATCATCCACGCCAGGCTGCGCCAGCCGGCGTGGGTGATCGGCAGCGGCGCCCCGTTATTGCCGCGCAACCAGCGCCACCAGCCCAACACCCCGGTGCCGACGAAGAACATCTGCAGCACGACGTCGGCATATAGCCGGTTCCGGGCGAACAGCAGGCCGAACAGCGCGCAGCCGACGATGCCGGTCCACCAGGTATGGACGTTGTTGCGGCCGGCCAGCAGGATGGCGGCGGCCGTGAAGGCGTTGGCCGCGAGTTCGAGCGGGCTGGTCATCGTGTGCGCTCCAGGATTCGGGAGCGCTACTGTAAGGCACGCTCGTGCCCTACTGCAAGAACTACAGCTTGATGGTCCCGTGTTCGCCGTCCACGTCCGGCTGGGTGCCGGTCACGGCCGCCTTGGCCATGGCGAACAGGCGCACCATCTTGCTGTCGTTCGAATCCCAGTATTCGGCCGCGTGCGGATCGACGCGCACCAGCACCGCGTGCTGGTCTTCCGGGCCGGCCGGGAACCAGGCCTGGACCATCGGGTTCCAACGGGCCTGGACTTGCGCGCGGTCGACCACGCGCTCGGCGCGGCCGCTGACCGACACATAGGTGCTGTTTTCGTTGTCGGCGAAGCTGACGTTGACCTCGGGCTGGTGCGCAATGCTGTCCCACAGCTCGGTCGTGGAATTCACGAAGAACCAGAGGCCGCCCTCGGCGTCGACGTCCTGCTTGGTCATCGGCTGGCTGACCAGGTGGTCATACCCGTCGCGGAAGGTGAACATGGCGAAGCGCATCGAGCCGATCCGGTCGGCGAGCGCGGCTGCGTGGTGGCGGTCTGCGGTCATGGCGTGTCCTTGATGGATGAGTAAAACCCCATCCTAGACGGCCGGGCCGCGCCTTTCGGTGCGCAGCCGTACAGTGGCGGCCCTCGGCAAGCCTGACGGCGAGCCTGACGTGAGGATGACAAATCGCTTATAGTGATGCCTCTGTACAAATTTGACATTGCCATGAAATTTGACGTCGCGATCGTCGGCAGCGGCCTGGCCGGCCTGTCCGTTGCCCTGCACCTGGCCCAGACCCGCAAGGTCGCCATCATCTCCAAGCGGGCACTGCTCGATGGCGCGAGCAGCTGGGCCCAGGGCGGGATCGCCGCCGTGCTCGATTCGGGCGACAGTCACGACCAGCACATCGACGACACCCTGGTCGCCGGCGCTGGCCTGTGCGACGAAGGCGCCACGCGCTATATCGTCGAGCATGGCCGCGCCGCCATCGAATGGCTGATCGACCAGGGCGTGCCGTTCACGCGCGACGCCACGGCCGAACTGGGCTTCCACCTGACCCGCGAAGGCGGCCACAGCCAGCGCCGCATCATCCACGCCGCCGACGCCACCGGCCATGCGGTGCAGGTGACCCTCGAACAGAAGGTGCGCGCGCACCCGAACATCGCGCTGTTCGAGCACCATGTGGCAATCGACGTCATCACGTCCGACAAGCTGGGCCCCGACGGCATCCATGCGGGCGCGCCGTCGCTGGTCGGCCAGCCGCGCTGCCACGGCCTGTACGTGCAGGACATCGAGAGCGGCAAGGTGCTGACCTTCGAGGCCGAACACACGGTGCTGGCCACCGGCGGCGCCGGCAAGGTCTACCTGTACACGACCAATCCCGACACCGCCACCGGCGACGGCATCGCCATGGCGTGGCGCGCCGGCTGCCGGGTGTCGAACATGGAATTCATCCAGTTTCACCCGACCTGCCTGTACCACCCCTATGCCAAATCGTTCCTGATCACCGAGGCGATCCGCGGCGAAGGCGGCTTGCTCAAGCTGCCGCAAGAGGCCGGGGTGCTTGCCGGCACCCGCTTCATGCCGGCCCATGACGAACGGGGGGAGCTGGCGCCGCGCGACGTGGTCGCCCGCGCCATCGACTTCGAGATGAAGAAGCGCGGCCTGGACCACATGGACCTGGACATCAGCCACCAGGACCCGGAGTTCCTCAAGGAGCACTTCCCGACGATTTACGCGCGCTGCCTGGAACTGGGCATCGACATCACGCGCGAGCCGATCCCCGTGGTGCCGGCCGTGCACTTCACCTGCGGCGGCGTGGTCACCGACCTGGCCGGGCGCACCGACATTCCCGGCCTGTATGCGGTGGGCGAAACCGCCTGCACCGGCCTGCACGGCGCCAACCGCCTGGCCAGCAACTCGCTGCTCGAATGCGTGGTGGTGGGGCGCGCCTGCGCCGAGCACATCGCGGGAAGCAGCCCGGTCGAGCATCCGGCCTTGCCGGCCTGGGACGAGAGCCGCGTCACCAACGCCGACGAAGAAGTGGTCATTGCCCACAACTGGGACGAGCTGCGCCGCTTCATGTGGAACTACGTCGGCATCGTGCGCACCACCAAGCGCCTCGAGCGCGCCGAGCACCGCATCAAGCTGCTCAAGGAAGAGATCGACGAGTACTACCGCAACTTCCGCATCACGCCCGACCTGCTGGAACTGCGCAACCTGGTCGAGGTGGCGCACCTGATCGTCAAGAGCGCGCTGTCGCGCCACGAGAGCCGCGGCCTGCATTACTCGCGCGACTTCCCGGACACGCTGCCGAAGGCGCTGCCGAGCGTCCTGACGCCGCGGCGCGGCTGAGATGTCGACGCCCGGCTATCGGCTGACCCCGGCCACCGCCCTGCTCCTGACCGTCCCGCCCGTGCTGTGGGCCGGCAACGCTATCGTCGGACGCCTGGTGCGCGACGCGGTGCCGCCGATGACGCTCAACCTGATCCGCTGGTCGATCGCGCTCGCCGTCCTGCTGCCGCTGGGCCGGGCCGCGCTGCGCGCCGATTACGGCGTGCTGGCCAACTGGAAGCGCTACAGCATGCTCGGCCTGCTGGGCGTCGGCCTGTACAACTCGCTGCAATACCTGGCGTTGCAAAGCTCGTCGCCGATCAACGTGACCCTGGTCGCCTCCGGCGTGCCGGTGTGGATGCTGCTGGTCGGGCGGCTGTTCTTCAACGTGCCGGTCAAGCGCAAGCAGGTCGTGGGGGCGGCGCTGTCGATCGCCGGCGTGCTGGTCGTGATGTGCCGCGGCTCGCTGGCCGAGCTGGCGGCGCTGCGGCTGGTGGCGGGCGACCTGTACATGATCCTGGCCACCATCGCCTGGTCCTTCTACAGCTGGCTCCTGATGCAGCAAAAGGACGCGCCGGCGCTGCGCGCGGACTGGGCCGCCTTCCTGCTGGCCCAGGTCGGGTTCGGCGTGCTGTGGTCGGGCGCGCTGGCCGGCGGCGAATGGGCGGTCAAGGACGTGCACATCGCCTGGAGCTGGCCGCTCGCCGCCGCCCTGCTGTACGTGGCGATCGGCCCGGCCATCATCGCCATGCGCTGCTGGGGCGCGGGCGTGCAGCGCGCCGGGCCGAGCCTGGGCGCCTTCTTCATCAACCTGACGCCGCTGTTCACGGCGCTGCTGTCGTCCGCGTTTCTCGGCGAGGCGCCGCACCTGTATCATGTGCTGGCATTCGGCATGATCGTCGGCGGGATCGCCGTATCCGCCAGATGAGCGCGGCGCGCTGATCCGGGGAATCGTGTGTGGCGTCCGGATGGCCGATGTTACGATCCCATGCATGGGAGGAAAGCATTGGAGGAAGGAGCGGCATGGCAGAAGGTCTCAGCATTCACGAGGGCGTCGGGGCATTGGCCGCGTTCCTGGCCAGGCACCCGCGCACGCTGGTCCTGACCGGCGCCGGACTGTCGACCGCTTCCGGCATCCCGGATTACCGCGACCGTGACGGCGTGCGCCGAGGCCGCCTGCCGATCCAGGGGCCGGAATTCCGGCGCGACGTGGCGGTCCAGCGCCGCTACTGGGCGCGCAGCATGGTCGGCTGGCCGCTGCTGGCGCGCGCCCGGCCCAACGACGGGCACCGGGCGCTGGCCGCCCTCGAGGCGGCCGGCAAGCTCGGTTTCATCCTGACCCAGAACGTCGACGGCCTGCACCAGCAGGCCGGCAGCCACGCGCTGCTCGAATTGCACGGCAATATCCACCACGTGGCCTGCCTCGCCTGCGATGCGCGCTTTCCGCGCGCCTTCGTCCAGACCCAACTGGAGTTCGCCAACCCGGCCCTGCTGCAGGCGATGGCCACGCCGCTGCCGGATGGCGATGCGGCGCTCGACCCCGACGCCGTCACCGGCGTCGCCATTCCCGCCTGCGTGCACTGCGGCGGGGTCCTGATGCCCGACGTCGTCTTTTTCGGCGACAACGTGCCGCCGGCGCGCACCGCCTGCGCGCTGGCCCAGATGGAGGCGGCCGATGCGCTGCTGGTGGTCGGCTCGTCGCTGATGGTGTATTCGGGCTTTCGCTTCTGCCGGCTGGCGCAGGCGGCGGGCAAGCCGATCGCCGCCATCAACCTCGGCCGCACCCGCGCCGACGACATGCTGGCGCTGAAACTCGAAGCCTCGGCCGAACACATCCTGCCGCAGGTGGCTCAACTGCTGGACGCGCACCGGCCTGCGCCGCCATCCGACCTCATCGACCATAGGGGGACCATGTGACATCGAATCTTCGCGGCGCAAGCTCCGGCCGCCGCTTGTCGACCGGGGCCGCGCTTGCCGGCATCGGCCTCCTGGCTTCGTGGCTGTTCGTGCGCGCCAGGACCCAGCGCGCCGAACAGGCGCATCCTCCCGCCGGCCGCTTCATCACGGTCGACGGTGTGCGCCTGCATTACCTGGAGCGCGGAACGGGCCCGGCGCTGGTGCTATTGCACGGCAATGGCGTCGACGCCACCGACTGGGAGCACAGCGGCGTGCTGGATGCCGCCGCCGAGCATTACCGGGTGATCGCCTTCGACCGCCCCGGATTCGGCTACAGCGAACGGCCGCGCAGCACGGTCTGGACACCCGACCGACAAGCGCGCCTGCTGCACCACGCCTTGCAGGAACTGCAGGTCGACAGCGCGATCGTCGCGGGCCACTCCTGGGGCACGCTGGTGGCGCTCGCCATGGGCCTGCAGGTGCCGGATTTCGTGCGCGGACTGGTGCTGGTCTCGGGTTACTACTATCCGAGCGTGCGCATGGACGTGATGGTCGGCGCGCCGCCGGCCCTGCCGCTGGTGGGCGACGCACTGCGCTATACGGTGGCGCCGCTGGCCGGACGGCTGATCTGGCCAGCCGCGATCGGACGCGCGTTCGCGCCATTACCCGTATCGGAGCGCTTCCGCGAGATGTCGCCGTGGATGGTGTTGCGGCCGGCGCAATTGCGGGCGAACGCCGCCGATTCGAGCCTGATGGTGCCGGCCGCGATGTCGCTGGCGCGGCGTTATGGCCGGCTGAAGGTGCCGGTACAGATCCTGTCGGGCACCCAGGATGGCGTCTGCGATTGCGCCCACAATGCCGAGCGGCTGCACGCGGCGCTGCGCCACAGCGAGCTGTCGGTCACGCCCGGCGTGGGCCATATGCTGCACTACGCCGAACCGGGCAAGGTGCTGGGAGCGATCGATGCGATCGCGTCCCAGGTCGGCGTGCCGGCGCATTTGCCTACCGCGCGCGAGAACACCACCGCGGCGGCCGGCGAGAGCGGGGTGTAGAAGGCGGGCGTAGAATCAGCTATTGCCCAGCTTGATCGCCAGGCCGGCGATCAGGCTGCCCGCCATGGCCAGCGACAGCACGGCGTGCACCGTGGTCGAGCCGATCGAGGACGCCTCGGCCGAATCGTCGCGCTTGAGCGCCATGGCGCGGCCCAGCACGACCGGGCGCAGGAAGCCGCGGATGCCGACCAGCAGCATGCCGATCCCGAAGAACAGCTCGCCCTTCATGCCGTACATGATGCCGTCGAGGAGCTGGGGCACGCCCAACAGCAGGCCGAAGCCGAGCCAGAACAGGCGAAAGCCCAGCGAACGTTTCAACTTGGTAGTCGTCATGGATGTCGTGATGAGGGATTACAGGATGCGCAGCGAGTAGTCGGTCGCGCGCACGTCCTTGGTCAGGCTGCCGATCGAGATGCGGTCGACGCCCGTTTCGGCGATCGCGCGCACGGTCTCCAGATTGATGCCGCCCGAGGCTTCCAGCAGCGCGCGGCCGGCATTCACCTTGACCGCCTCGCGCATGCGCGCCAGGTCGAAGTTGTCGAGCAGGACCGACTTCGCGCCGCCGGCCAGCGCTTCCTCGAGCTGGGCGATGGTCTCGACCTCGATCTGCACCGGCGCGCCGGAATCCAGCCTGGCCGCCGCCTGCAGCGCGGCCGTCACGCCGCCGGCCGCCGCGATATGGTTTTCCTTGATCAGGATGCCGTCATACAGCGCCATGCGCTGGTTCTTGCCGCCGCCGACGCGCACCGCGTATTTCTGCGCCAGGCGCAGGCCCGGCAAGGTCTTGCGGGTGTCGAGGATCGCGGCGTTCGTGCCGGCAATGACGTCGACGTAGCGGCGGGTGGCGGTCGCCACGCCAGAGAGCAGCTGCATGAAGTTCAGCGCGCCGCGCTCGGCGGTGAGCAGCGAGCGCGGATTGGCGCGGATCGTGCACACCGTCGAGTCAAGCGCCATGAGGTCGCCCTCGGCATAGTGCCAGTCGATCTCGGTATCCTGGTCGACCGCCAGCATCAGGCCCTCGAACCATGGCGCGCCGCACAGCACGGCCGCTTCGCGCACGATGACGCGCGCCGTGACCCGGGTGTCGTCGGGCACCAGCTTGCCGGTCAGGTCGCCGCTGCCGACGTCTTCCAGCAGCGCAGCCAGGATGTTCTGCTCGAAGGCGGCCTGCAGCCTGTCGTCGAACTGGGCGTGGGGATTTTTCAGTGTGGTCATGCCGGTCCTACCCCCGAGAACATCGGGGCATTGTTTTCCAGTTTTCCGGTCGGCAGCGCCTTGGTGCGCTTGGCCGCGGCGAAGTCGAGCATGCGGTCGATCGCGCGCTTGGCCTGCAGGCCGACGCTTGGCTCGACGTGGATCTGGTTGGCGCCCGTTTCCAGCACTTCCGCCAGGTTGCGCAAGCCGTTCATCGCCATCCACGGGCAGTGCGCGCAACTCTTGCAGGTCGCGCTGTTGCCGGCGGTCGGCGCCTCGATGAAGGTCTTGCCCGGGGCGGCGATGCGCATCTTGTGCAGGATGCCGTTGTCGGTGGCGACGATGAAGTGGGTCGCGTCCATGGTCTGGGCCGCATTGATCAGCTGGGTGGTCGAGCCGACCGCGTCGGCCTGCGCTACCACGTTGGCGGGCGACTCGGGATGCACCAGCACCTTGGCGTTCGGGTATTCGGCCTTGAGCAGGTCGAGCTCGACGCCCTTGAACTCGTCGTGCACGAGGCAGGAGCCCTGCCACAGCAGCATGTCGGCGCCGGTCTTGGCCTGGATGTAGGAACCGAGGTGGCGGTCGGGCGCCCACAGGATCTTCTTGCCCTGGGCGTGCAGCTCGGCCACGATGTCCAGGCCGATCGACGAGGTCACCATCCAGTCGGCGCGCGCCTTCACGGCGGCGCTGGTATTGGCGTACACGACGACGGTGCGGTCCGGATGCTGGTCGCAGAAGGCCGCGAATTCGTCGGCCGGGCAACCCAGGTCGAGCGAACAGGTCGCGTCGAGGTCGGGCATCAGGATGGTTTTCTCGGGGCTGAGGATCTTGGCGGTCTCGCCCATGAAGCGCACGCCGGCCACCACCAGGGTCTGGGCTGGATGGTCGCGGCCGAAGCGCGCCATTTCCAGCGAATCCGAGACGCAGCCGCCGGTTTCCTCGGCCAGGTCTTGCAGGTCGGCGTCCACGTAGTAGTGGGCCACCAGCACCGCGCCCTTTTCCTTCAGGAGGCGGCGGATGCGTTCCTTCAGTTCGGCGCGCTCGGCCATTTCCGGCGCGCTCGGGACTTTCGCCCAGGCCTCGGCGGTGCAGGCCATGCCGGCCTGGGGCCGGTCGTATTCATAGGTCTTGATTGGTACTGTTACGGCATTCATGCTCGCGCGTCTCCTCGCGTTGGCGGAGCCGAGGCCCCGCCCTCCTTCGAATCGATGTCTACCTGTCGATCAGTCGATGCCCTGGCTGCGCAGGTATTCCTCGTAGTTGCCCTGGAAGTCGACCACGTCGTTCTCGCGGATCTCGATCACGCGGGTGGCCAGCGACGACACGAACTCGCGGTCGTGCGAGACGAAGATCAGGGTGCCGGCATACTTGTCGAGCGCGATGTTCAGCGACTCGATCGATTCCATGTCCATGTGGTTGGTCGGCTCGTCCAGCAGCAGCACGTTGTGACGGCCCAGCATCAGCTTGCCGTACATCATGCGGCCCTTCTCGCCGCCCGACAGCACCTTGACCGATTTCTTGACTTCGTCGCCGCCGAACAGCAGGCGGCCAAGGATCGAGCGCACGGCCTGGTCGTCGTCGCCCTCTTGCGTCCAGCGGCCCATCCAGTCGGTGAGCGTTTCGCCGCTGGCGAATTCCTCGGTCGGATCCTGCGGCATATAGCCCGGATTGGCGTTCTCGGCCCACTTCACGCGGCCGGTGTCCGGCTGCAGGCCGCACAGGTCGCCGCCGATCGAACGCAGCAGCGTGGTCTTGCCCGCGCCGTTGGCGCCGATGATCGCGATGCGCTCGCCCGCCTCGACCATGATCGAGAAGTTCTTGAACAGTTGGCGATCATAGGCTTTCGAGATGTTCTCGGCTTCCACCGCCAGGCGGTGCAGCTTCTTCTCGCCCTCGAAGCGCACGAACGGATAGGCGCGCGAAGAAGGCTTGAATTCCTCGATCTTGATCTTGTCGATCTGCTTGGCGCGCGAGGTCGCCTGGCGCGCCTTCGATTTGTTGGCCGAGAAGCGGCGCACGAAATCTTGCAGTTCGGCCACTTTTTCCTTGGCCTTGGCGTTGTTCGCCAGCTGCTGGTTGCGCGCCTGGGTCGAGGCCAGCATGTAGTCGTCGTAGTTGCCTGGATAGACCTTCAGGGTGCCGTAGTCCATGTCGGCCACGTGGGTGCAGACCTGGTTCAGGAAGTGACGATCGTGGGAAATGATGATCATGGTGGAGTTACGCTCGTTGAGCATGTTTTCCAGCCAGCGGATCGTGTTGATGTCCAGGTTGTTGGTCGGTTCGTCGAGCAGCAGGATGTCCGGATTCGAGAACAGGGCCTGGGCCAGCAGCACGCGCAGCTTCCAGCCCGGCGCCACGGCGCTCATCGGGCCCTGGTGCAGCTCGGTGGCGATTTCCAGGCCCAGCAGCAGTTCGCCGGCGCGCGCCTCGGCCGAATAGCCGTCGTATTCGGCGACTTTGCCTTCGAGCTCGGCGGCCTTCATGTAGTCGTCGTCGGTGGCTTCAGGGTTGGCGTAGATCGCATCGCGTTCGGCGATCGCGTTCCACAGTTCGGTGTGGCCCATCATGACGACGTCCAGCACGCGCACGTCTTCGTAGGCGAACTGGTCCTGGCGGAGCTTACCGAGGCGCTCGCCCGGATCGAGGCTGACGTTGCCTGCGGACGGCTCGAGGTCGCCGCCCAGGATCTTCATGAAGGTCGACTTGCCGCAGCCGTTGGCGCCGATCAGGCCATAGCGGTTGCCCTCGCCAAATTTGACGGAAATGTTCTCGAACAGCGGCTTGGCGCCGAATTGCATCGTGATATTGGCTGTGGATAGCACTGTATTACCCCAAAAAGCATATTTGATTAACCGGCTATTCTACCATTCTGCGCCTTGCCAGGCGAATAAGGGTGGATTCCGGACAGTGGCGCGCGGATCAGATGCGGCGCAGGGTCGGATAGTCGGACAAGGTCAGGCGGAAGCCGTCGGCATCGGACACCAGGTGGCCCTGGGCGCCAAACGGAATGGTGACGCGGCGCTCGATGTGGCCGAAGGAGAGGCCCGTCAATACCGGCAGCGGCAGGGTCTGGCGCAAATAGGCCAGCATGGCGTCGAAGTCATAGCCATTGTCCATCGGCCCCAGGCGATAGCCCGAAAAGTCGCCCAGCACCACCGCCTGCTGGCGCTCGAGCACGCCGGCCTGCATCAGCTGCAGCAGCAGGCGCTCGATGCGGTACGGATGCTCGGCGATGTCTTCGAGCCACAGAATGCCGCCGTCGATGCGCGGAAAATACGGCGTGCCGACCAGCGCGCCGATCATGGCCAGGTTGCCGCCCCAGACGGCGCCGCGCACGTCGAGCGCCGGATTGCCGGCCGCGCGCTCGCTGATGGTGTGTGTGGGGCCAGCCAGGCAGGCCCAGAAATCGTCGAGCGTGAACGCGACCGGGTCTGGCGCGCCGAAGTCGCCCGCGATCATCGGCCCGGCATAACTCAGGCCGCCCGCTTTCGCCATCAGGCCCATGTGCAGGGCCGTCAGGTCGGAAAACCCGACCACGATCTTGCCGCTGGCGGCGATCGCCTCGAAGTCGATGCGCGGCAGCAGGCGGCTGATGCCATAGCCGCCGCGCAGGGCAATGACGAGGTGCACGCTTGGATCGGCCACGGCGGCGTGCAATTGATCCAGGCGTGCGTCATCGGTGCCGCCGAAGCGCTGGTGGGTGCAGCTATGGTCGTAGTAATTACGCACCAGGAAGCCCTGCCCTTCGAGGCGCGCGATGGCGCGTTCGAGCGCCGATGGTTCGGGAATGCAGCCGGCTGGCGCCACGATGGCGATGCCGGGACGGGAAGTGATCACTGTTTGACGAAGAGCCGGGGTGTTGAATCTGGCAACATCTTACCCCGCGCATGGGAGTCGATCAAGGCAAGGATGCGCTCGACCAGCTGGGGCGGCAAATCGTGCCCCATCCCTTCGATGATCTCGAGTCGCGCGCCATCGATGTGGCTTGCCACGTCGCGGCCGCAGGCCACGGGCAGCAGCGGATCGGCGGCGCCGTGGATGACGAGGGTCGGCGCCGAGATCGCCGGCAGCAGCGTGCTGCGGTCGCCGGCGGCAAGCAGCGCCAGCATCTGGCGCGCACTGCCGCTTGGGCAATAGCAGCGCCGCATGGAGCGCGTGACGCGCTTGCGCAACTGCCGCTCCGGGGTCGGATAGGATGGGCCGCCGAGCAGTCGCAGCAGCCCGACGGCGTGCTCGATGACGCTGTCGAGATCGGTGGGGTCGGCGGGATGGCTGGCCAGCGCCTTGCGCACCGCCGCGCCCGGCCCAGGCAGGCCGCGCCGGCCGCTGGTGGACATGATCGAGGTCAGGCTCAGCACCCGCTGCGGGTGGCGCGCCGCCAGCTGCTGGGCGATCATGCCGCCCAGCGCCGACACGCCGACCAGGTGGGCCCGGGCCACGCCCAGCGCCGACAGCACGCCGAGGGCGTCGGCCGCCATGTCCTCGATGCCATAGGGCGAGCGCAGCGGCCAGCCCAGGGCGGCCTTGATGCGCGCCAGCGTGAGGTTCGGCCTGCCGGCCTGCTCGAACCTGGTCGACAGGCCACAGTCGCGGTGGTCGAAGCGGATCACGTAAAAGCCGAGCTCGACAAGGCCTTCGACGAAGTCGTCGGGCCAGTTGGTCAGCTGCATGCCGAGGCCGTGGATCAGGAGCAGCGGCGCGGCTTTGGGGTCGCCCGCGGTGTCGAAGGCGACGCGCAGTCCGTTGGCGTGGAGGGTAGGCATGAGCAAATAGCGATCTGATGCGCTGACAATGCGTGACGGCGGTAAAGAATCTATGCTTGACCAAGGGTATTCAATGATAGAAACAATAGCATCTTTGCGAGCGCCGCGGCGCACACGTGGTCAATAGAGCTATCCACCGCATCGGAAGCGATTTCAGGCGTGCGTCGTCCCATGGAAACCGTGCTGCGAAAAGTGAAAGCACTCAAATTATCTTAGCGGTTTCGCAGGATGTTGCGCAGAATAGGAGCGAACGGCTGCAGTTTCCCATCTTTTGGATCAGAAAGATCCGTGTATAAAAGCTCTATTAAATCTTCATCCTCCGATTTGAGCTGATCGGGTGGCACAGAAAAATCCTTCCAGATTAATGCCTCGCATACTGCCTTGCGCCTAGAAATCAGCGCTTTATTATTTTTTTCGGTATCGCCTAAGTTCAGAATGCGAACCGTGTCCTCAGCGCGTTTCGTGATTGCCTCAACCCTCCCACTGAACTTGAATCGCAACTCCTCCTCGCATTCGTCCATTAGCGGAGTTAACTCAAGAATCGCAGCTCCGTGAGCGTCGCCGCATTGACGCTTGATATTACAACTGGCTATAAGATTTTTATGCTCCAGAGTTATACTGTTCCGGACAGATTGAGCTAACAAATGTTCGTTATGACTATTCTCCAAATTTATTTGTTGACAACAATAGGCACATAGCCCGAACTGCTCACTCAAGAGTGACTGTCGAATATGGCGTCGGGTGATATCATCGACGTCCTTATAGTCTCCATTTGGGTTTTTTCTCTTCCAGGTCCGCAATTGAGCGCATTCTTCACCTTTGCTAATCTTTCGCACGCCTTAGTTGCTCCTTTCGCAGCATGATTCTAGCTTTTGCTAATTCAATGTTGCCATCTGGCAAATCATTCTGCAAGTTCTCGAGTAAGGTTTGAGCGGCATCAAATCGCCCGTCTTGAATGTGATCACTTAGATCTCCTAATGCAAGAGCAACATCAGAATTGCGAATGTCTGTATCCATTACCTCGAGCAAAACACTGTTTGCGTCTTGGCCGTATTGAGATGGTATCTCGGTTAATTGTCCATCTTCCAAACTATAAATCAAAATATCCTTGCATTCGCTAATTACCAGTGGCGAATGGGTACTCAATATAAACTGACAATTTGGGAATGTATTGGTGAGCTGCGCTACTATTTTTCGCGCCCATTGCGGATGCAAATGCATGTCGACCTCGTCGATAACGACGATTCCTCGACCCTCCAATGGATTACTTGATCCGGGGTTAAGTATTGCTAGACGCCTTGCAATATCGCCAACCAAAGCCATTAATGATTTCTCGCCTTGAGATAATTGGCTAACATCTAATGGCGAATTATCTTTGTCAATTAGCATATGCAACTTCGGTTTGCGTCGGACTCTCAAATTTGAGAAATTCGGCATGAAGTTTGTTATCGCTTGTCGTACAGCGGTCAATTGTTTGTCTTTCGATGAGCGCTCGATCGCTTCTACAAACTTAATTGCATAACTGATCGATTTCATCTCAGTAGATAGTGATTTAAGATCTAAAGGTTCGATCTTGTCAATGCGACTTTCCGCGCCTTCAACTAAATTGATAAATTTCGCGACCTTATCCGGATCCTGCCGAATCATGTTTAAAACTGCCTGTGGTCGCCCAATTTCGTTCTCCATGTCTTCTCTGCCGCGAAACCATTCAAAAAAACGGCGAAAATCCACCCCTTGGCTCAAAGAGTTTTCGTACCCATCTAGATGAGAATACCCTTTTTTTGAACTTATCTTAAGCGGTACGTTAATAACAGAGCGTTCGACCGGGTAAAAGGCAATAAGCGGTAAGCTAGTGTTTTCATCGGAAGACAGGTGATAGCGATGCTTCTCCGCGAGTTCTGACAGCTCAGACAAGTGGGAAAAATGGTCACCCTTCCTTCCCGCACGCGTCTTTGAAATACCCCAAGTAAGCGCACCAAATTCCTTAGCACGCACAGCAATAGCCGCGGAATTTGTGCCGTTTGTTATCCAATCTTCCGGAATCGGACTGCCGCTACCTTGTTCACTTCGTATGCGAGCAGTAAGCCAGCTAAGGGACGTCGCGATAGAGCGAAGTATCGTCGTTTTTCCGCCACCATTGGTGCCGATGAAAACGGTAACACTCGAGTTCTCGAGGTTAGTATTTTGCAGCGAAATGCTAAGATTTCTAAAGCGCCCTATATTACTTAAATGAAGTTCTTCTATTCTCATAGCTTATTTAACCATATTAGTAAATAAATTATCTAGCTGAGAGGTGCTACGGAATTCGGTATGGGGCATAAGCCAGTAACAGAGCGGCAATATCTAAAATTGTAGCCGTCTAGAGTGCGTTGTTTAATAATAGCCAGAAAACTTAGTCGTATGCAATCGCTAGTCATCCCAATATACACTCCGCACAGAAAGAGTTGCCGTGCCAAGTAGGTATTGCCACCTTCTATAATCGACGCTTAAACAGAGGCTCTAGGTTGAGCCTAATTACAACGACGTTCGTTCTGAGTAAGACTTCACCATCGCCAATTACACATTAAGGTCGTTTTGACAGTTCGGCTCGCCTCTCGGCAAAAAAAGCCTTCAGTAAGGCACTTGCCTCACTACTCAAAATCCCACCCATAACTTGGGTGTGATGATTTAACGCTCTCAAAGAAAATAGGTCGACCACAGAGCCACAGGCGCCGGTCTTAGGGTCGGTCGCCGCATAGACGACCCGGGCCAGGCGCGCATGCATCATCGCCCCCGAGCACATGATGCAGGGTTCCAGGGTCACGTACAGCTCGCAACCCGGGAGCCGGTAATTGCCCAGCTTTTCGGCGGCCGCGCGCAGGGCGACGATCTCGGCGTGGGCGGTTGGGTCGTGGCCGCTGATCGGCTGGTTGAAGCCGGTCGCGATTACCTCACCGTCCTTGACCACGACGGCGCCGACCGGAACCTCGCCCCGGTCCCAGGCCAGCTGCGCCTGGGCCAGGGCCAAGCCCATATAGCGCCCTTCCGCACTCTCGGTCGGCGCTTCCTGGAGGGCCTGGACGGTCTGGTCCGGCATCATTCGGTGATCTCGGCCCAGCAGTTCGGGGTTTCGTGCAGCACCAGCTTGTGCAGGCGCAGGCCCGTGCCGTAGCGGTCAATGAACACGGCCTTCAGGATGTCGAACGCCACCTGGGCCAGGTTCTCGACGGTCGGAATGCGGTCGATCACGATCGTCTTGTGGTCCGGCAGGCTTGCCAGGAACTCACGCACCTTGTCATCCTTTTCGTACACGATGAAGGCGTGATCCCACACGTCGACCAGGTGCTGCTTTGCCAGCGCCTTGACGTCGGAAAAATCCATGATCATGCCGTTGTCAGAATTGCCATCGGAATCGATCACCTGGCCCGTCAGAGTAATCTCAAGGGTATAGCGGTGCCCGTGCAGGTTGCGGCACTGGCTCTTGTGGTCGGGAATCCGGTGTCCGGCATCGAATTCGAGCTTGCGGGTAATGGTCAACATGCTGCGCGTGGATCTTTAAGGAATCTGAAGAAGTTTATGGGTCTGGAGGCTGAGCTTCCATTTCGGGTTGGCGCGGCAGGTCTCGATCGCCAGCTGGAGGTTGCGGGCGGCCAGCGGGCCGTCCATCGCCTGCACGTAGAAATGCTCGAAGTCGAGCCCTTCATAGGCGGCCAGGTCTTGCCCGACCTGCGGGATGACGACCTTGATCTCGCTGCCTTTATGCACCGCCAGGGTCGAGCCCATCTTGGGGCTGACGCAGATCCAGTCCACGCCTTCCGGCACCGGCAGGGTGCCGTTGGTCTCGATGGCGATGGTGAAGCCGCGCGCATGCATGGCGTCGATCAGGGGACGGTCGAGTTGCAGCAGCGGTTCGCCGCCGGTGAACACCACGTATTTGCTGGCCGGATAAGTGGCCGGCCACAGGCTGTCGATCTCGGCCGCCAGCAGGTCCGCTTCCTTGAACTTGCCGCCGCGTTCGCCATCGGTGCCGACGAAATCGGTATCGCAGAACTGGCACACGGAGCTCGAGCGGTCGGCTTCGCGCCCGGTCCAGAGGTTGCAGCCGGAAAACCGGCAAAACACGGCCGGCCGCCCAGCATGGGCGCCCTCGCCCTGCAAGGTGTAGAAGATCTCTTTGATGCTGTAAGTCACGGTAAGCCTCTCGTCAACCTTCCATTATAGCGCGCCGGGCGCCGTGACGCTGCGGTTGCTGCCGTTCCACAAAACGTGTCGCATAACAGCTGCTTGAGAAGAAACAATATTCCTACAGCAGGACGGCGGTATGGTCCTACGGAATGTTCCGAATCCGGTAAGAGGGCGACTCATGAAAAAGTCTTCGGTTCTCCTAGTGTCGATGTGCTTGCTTGCTCACCGCGCCGAGGCCGGCGACGCGCATGCGCTGGTGCCGCTGCCCTGGCGCAGCGCGGCGCCGGAAGTGCTGGCCTGCATCATGGTCACGCTGGCCGCCCTGGTCCTGGCCTATATCGGCCTGCGCCGCAGCGTCACCAGCGATGAACGGGCGCGCGCGCTGCAGCACCAGCTCGAGGCCGAGCGCGAGGCGCGCTGCCAAACCGACCAGGCGCTGGCCGACAACCACGACGTGCTGTGCCGCCTGGTGCGCCAGCACGAAGGCGTGCGCGAAGGCGAGCGGACCCGGATCGGCAGCGAGTTGCAGGCCGAGTTGGGCCGCCGCTTGTCGAGCCTGCGCGACGACATGGCGAGCCTGCGCGACTGCGCCCAGGCGACGCCCGCGCCGCTCCTGCTGGCCCGCGTCGACCGCGCGCTGGCCGGCATCGACGGCGCCATCCAGGCGGTGCGCGCCGTCGCCGGCGGCCTGCGCGGCGCCCATCCGGAAGACCGCCTGCGCCAGGCGCTGGAGCGCTGCCTGTCCGAGCATGCGCACCGCCACGGCCTGCGCTACCGCTTCGAGGCCGGCGTCGATCCGAGTTCGCGCGCCGGCCAGGACCGCGCGGCGCGCCTGGCCGTGTTCCGCGTGCTGCAGGACGTGCTGGCCGGCGCCGCGCGCAGCGTCGGACATGGCGGTGATGCGCAGGAGCGCGGGCACGAGGGTGAGCAGAAATGCGAGCTGCATGTGCGGCTGCTCGAAGGGGCCAGCACGCTCGGCCTCGAGATCGACGGTTGCGCCGGCTCGGTGGACGACGTAGCCGCCCTGCCCGCCGAGCTGGTCGAGCATATCCGCGCCATGGGCGGCATGCTGCGGATGGTCGCCACCGGCGAGCGGCGCGCCCGCTGCTTGCTCTCGGTGCCGGTGCGCAGTGTGGTGCAAGATCCACTACGCAACTCCCTCCATGATCCGGTCCACGACCCGGCGCTGGGCGCGCCTGCCATCATGGCGAAGGTTGCCTGACGCGCCCAGCGTTGCAAAATGCCACCTCGCCATTGTCCTTGCTGAAAATCAATGGCGCGATCCTGCGCAGGTTGCAGAATCGGTCCCTAGCGGCAACTCACCGGTTGTCGCTCTCCGACACCGCAACCACAGAGGACGGCTCATGAGCGCACCCAGCACCGGCACAGGCCCGACAGCCCTGGTCCAGGACGTGGCATTCGTGGGGCAATTGATGGAAAGCCTGTCGGTGCCGGTCTTCGTGCTGGGCACCGACGCCCGCGTCATGATCTGGAACCGCGCCTGCGAGGAGCTGACCGGTGTGCCGGCGCCGGAAGTGCTCGGCACCGGCGACCACTGGCGCAGTTTCTACGAGATCCAGCGCCCCACCCTGGCCGACCTGGTGCTCAAGGGCCGGCGCGACGAGGTCCGGCCGCCCCCTGGCGTGGAGGGCCATTGTCCCGGTCCGCTGTCGATCGAGAGCTGGTGCGACATGCCGCGCGCCGGCCGGCGCCGCTACCTGGCGGCCGACGCCAGCCCGATCTTCAATGCCAGGGGCCAGCTGTCGGCGGTGGTCGAGACCCTGCGCGACCTCACCGACGCCAAGATGGCGCAGATCGCGCTCGAGCAGCTGGCCACGCGCGACGGCTTGACGGGCCTGGCCAACCGGCGCTGCTTCGACGACACCCTGCATGCGGAATGGACGCGCGCACTACGCCAGATGCAGCCGCTGTCGCTGCTGATGGTCGACGTCGACAACTTCAAGGCGTATAACGATGCCCATGGCCACCTGGGCGGCGACGAGTGCCTGAAGCGGGTGGCGCGCGCCGTGGCCAGCGAGATGCGGGCCAACGACCTGGTGGCGCGCTACGGCGGCGAGGAATTTGCCGTGATCCTGCCCAACCAGTCGCTGAAAGGCGCGGCCATCGTGGCCGAGCGCATCCGCTGCCGGGTCGAACAGCTGCAACTGCCGTGCCGCTTCGCCGCCGGCCACGTGACGGTGTCGATCGGCGCCGCCACCGCGATCGCCGGGCCCGACAACCATGCCAGCCAGCTGGTCGCGATCGCCGACGCCGCCCTGTACCGCGCCAAGCACCTGGGTCGCAACCGTATCAGCCTGCCGATGACGGAAGCCGCGTAAAGACGGGTATTGCTACGGCTGTTCATTCCTTGGTGGATAGACTATCCTTCGCGATTGTCTATTTCCCAAGGAGACATTGTGTTTCAATCGACCCTGTCGCGCACCACGCTCGCGACATTGATTTCCGGCGTGCTGGTGGCGGGCGCCGTCCATGCGGCGTCGGCCACCCCCACGGCCGCCAAGGCCGCCACCGGTGGTGACGTGCTGCCATTCAAGGCAACCGAAAAACTGCTTCCCAACGGGCTGAAGGTCATCGTGGTGCCGACCGGCTTCCCCAACCTGGTCTCGGTGCACATCCCGGTGCAGACCGGGTCGCGCAACGAAGTCGAACCGGGCAAGTCGGGCTTCGCCCACTTCTTCGAGCACATGATGTTCCGCGGGACGCCGACCTACCCGCCCGAAAAATACCAGGAAGTGATCACGAAGGCCGGCGCGCGCCAGAACGCGTATACCAGCGACGATCTCACCAATTACTACACCACCTTCGCCAAGCAGGACCTGGAAACGGTGCTGAAGGTCGAGGCCGACCGCTTCCAGCACCTGTCGTATCCGATCGCGGCCTTCAAGACCGAATCGCGCGCCGTGCTGGGCGAATACAACAAGAACAGCGCGAACCCGATGTCGAAGCTGTTCGAGGTGCAGCGCGACGCCGCCTACACCACCCACACCTACAAGCACACCACGATGGGCTTCCTCAAGGACATCGAGGACATGCCCAACCAGTACGATTACTCGAAGGTCTTCTTCGACCGCTGGTATCGTCCCGAAAAGACCACCATCATCATCGCCGGCGACGTCGAACCGTCGAAGGCGATCGCCATGGTCGAGAAGTACTGGGCCGGTTGGAAGCGCGGCGCCTTCGAGTCGAACGTGCCGGTCGAACCCGCCCCGCGCGGCGCCCAGTACCGCCACGTGGCCTGGCAGACGCCGACCCTGCCGCTGGTGACGGTCGCCTGGCGCGCCCCGAGCTTCGTCGCCCGGCAGAAGGAGCAGGCGGCGCTGTCGATGGCGCTGTCGCTGTCGTTCGGGCGCACCTCGCCGCTGTACAAGCGCCTGGTGCAGGACGAGCAAAAGGTCGACCAGCTGTTCGACTTCACCCCGAACCGGGTCGATCCGACCCTGGCCACCATCGGCGCGCGCGTGAAGAATCCAGCCGACGCATTGATGGTGCGCGACGCCATCCTGCAGACGGTGGCGAAACTGCGCGACGAACCGGTCAGCAGCCAGGAGCTGGAAGCGGCCAAGTCGGCCCAGAAGTATGGCCTGATCCGCTCGCTCGACAACACCGAGGCGATCGCCTCGACGCTGGCTTCCTATGTGCATTTCGAGCGCTCCTACGGCACCCTGAACGGGTACTACCGCGCGATCGACAGCTTGACGCCGGCCGACCTGCAGGCCGCCGCCCGCAAATACCTGGTCGACGACAGCATGGTGGTCACCACCCTGTCGCATGAGGCGCTGCCGAAGGGCATCGAAGAATTGCCGAAGCTGGCATCGTTCGCGCCGCAGGCGGTCGATGCGAAGTTCGACGTGCTGGTGCAGAAGTCGGCCTTGCCGCAGATCCGCTTCAAGCTGCTGTTCGCCGCCGGATCGAGCCACGACCCGAGGGGCAAGGAAGGCCTGGCCGCCCTCACCGCCGCGATGGTGGCCGCGAGCGGTTCGCGCGAGCGCAAGATCGACGAGGTGACCAAGTCGCTGTTCCCGATGGCCGGCAGCTTCACCGAGCAGACCGACAAGGAGATGACGACCTTCACCGGCACCATCCACAAGGATAACTGGGACCAATTCCTCGGCATCGCCATGCCCCTGCTGGTGGACCCGGGCTTCCGCGAGGAAGATTTCCGGCGCCTGAAGGACGCCCAGCGCAATGCGCTGGTGCTGGACCTGAAGGACAACAACGAGGAGGAATTCGGCAAGGAAAGGCTGCACGCGAATGTGTTCGCCGGCACCGGCTACGGTCATCCTGTGCTCGGCACCGTCGCCGGCATCGACGCCATCACCCTGGATGACGTGAAGGCCTTCTACGCCAAGGCCTATACCCGCGGCGCGGTGAAGGTCGGCATCTCGGGCGACGTGTCGGAAGCGATGACGGCCTCGCTCAAGGCGCAGCTGGCGCGCCTGCCGCAAGGCGCGGGCCTCCCCGTGACGGGCGTGCCGAAAGGCCGCATGCCGAATGGCCTGGAAGTGGAGATCGTCGAGAAGAACACGCGCGCCACCGCGATCTCGTTCGGCCTGCCGCTCGAGGTCACGCGCAAGCACCCGGACTTCGCCGCCCTGTGGCTGGCCAAGACCTGGTTCGGCGAACACCGCTCCTCGAGCGCCCACCTGTACCAGCGCATCCGCGAAGAGCGCGGCATGAACTATGGCGACTACGCGTATATCGAAGCCTTCCCGCGCGGGATGTTCCAGTTCTTCCCGAACCCCAACCTGGGCCGCAAGGCGCAGCTGTTCGAGGTCTGGATCCGCCCGGTGGCGCCGCAGAACGGCCACTTCGCGCTGCGCGTGGCGCTGCACGAACTGGGCAAGATGGTCGATGGGGGCATCAGCCAGGCCGACTTCGAGACCACCCGCGACTATCTGCTGAAGAACGTGTTCGTAATGACCGCGACCCAGGACCAGCAGCTGGGCTATGCGCTCGATTCGCAGTGGTACGGCACGCCGGACTTCACCGCCATGATGCGCGACGCCCTGTCGAAGCTGAGCGCGGCCGACGTCAATACGGCGATCAGGAAGCACCTGTCGGCCAGGAACCTGTCGGTGGTGATCATCACCAAGGATGCGGCCGGCCTGAAACAGGCGCTGGTGAGCGACGCCTTCTCGCCGATCAAGTACGACGCCAACAAGCCGCAGGCCTTGCTGGACGAGGACCAGCAGATCGGCTCGATGAAGCTGAACATCAGGCCGGAGGCGGTGACCATCACGCCGGCGGCGCAGGTCTTCGCCAAGTGAACCGGTAGAGCAACAGGTGTAGTGCCATGAAAAGCGGCGCCCGAGGGCGCCGCGTTCATTTCCCGCGGTGCGGGCTTATCGCATCATGCGATCCCAGCCGTGACGCACGGCCGATTTCATCTTTTCCCAGGTCGACTGGTCGGCCGGATAGCGGGTATCCCAGTCGCTGCGCAGGTCGGTCTCGACGTCGTTCCACGGACGGCCGCGGTACTTGTCGTTGAGCGCCATTTCCGAGCCGTAGCTGTAGGCCGGACGGTATTCGTCATAGGCCTCGCCGGTGGCGCCATACACCGAGTTCCAGTGGTTGCGGTAGTAGGCGTCGTTATCGCCGTCGGTCATGCGGTCCCAGCCGCGACGCACGGCGGACTTCATCTTGTCCCAGGTTGATTGCTCACCCGGATAGCGGCGATCCCAGTCGCTGCGCAGGTCGGTCTCGACCGCGTCCCAGCTGCGGCCGCGGTACTGGTCGTTGCGCGCCATTTCCGAACCGTAGCTGTAGGCCGGGCGGTACTCGTCGTACGAGCCGCCGGCGGCGCCGTAGGTCGAGTTCCAGTGGTTGCGGTAGTAGACGTCATCGTCGTTGTCGTCCGTCATGCGGTCCCAGCCGTGGCGGACGGCGTTCTTGACGCGATCCCAGGTCGACGGTTCGCTGGTGTCGCTGCCGGTGGTGCTGAAGTCGCGGGTGCCGTCGATGCGGTTGTCCCAGCCGGTGCGCAGGGTGCCCTCGACGTCGTCCCATGGCTGGTTACGATACATCTCGCTGCGGCGCATCTCGCTGCCATAGGCGTAGGCCGGCTTCAGTTCCTCGAACTTCGTGCCGCTGCTCGCATAGGTGCTGTCGTAGTGGCTGCGGTACTGGTCGTCGTCGTCGTCGCGGGTCATGCGTTCCCAGCCGTGGCGCACCGCGGCCTTCATCTTTTCCCAGGTCGATGGCTCGCCGCCGGTGGCGTGGCGGCTGTCCCAGTCGCTGCGCAGGTCGGTTTCGATGTCGTCCCAGGCGCGGTTGGTGTAGCGGCCGCTGCGCGCGGCTTCGCTGCCGTAGCTGTAGGCCGGCAGGTAGTCGTCGTAGGACGCGCCGGTGGCGCCGTAGGTGGTGTTGAAATGGTTGCGATAGTAGGTATCGTCGTCGTACGAACCCATGGTGCTCGAGGCCGAACCCGCGCTGCCGCCCAGGCCCAGGGCGGCGTCCGACTGGCCGCGCGAGAAGATGCGCACGCCGCTGCGCTGCTTGTCCAGGCTGGCGCTGCCGCCCGCCAGCGAGCCGGTCTGGGTGTCACGCTGCAGCGAGTCGCTGCGGATCGACCCTTCCAGGGCCGAGCCCTGGATGGACGAGGTGCTGCCCGCCGATGCGGTGTTGCCCAGGTTCGAACCCTGGGCGGCGATGCGGTCGTTGTCCAGCTGCGCGCTGCCAGCCGCCAGGCCGCCCTGCTGGCTGCCGTCGAGCGGCGCGTTCTGCAGCGGGTCGTCGCGCAGCGTCGAGCTTTGCAGCGAGGTGCCGCCGGTGGCGGTCAGGCCGCTGCTGCCCAGCGATTCCTGGTGGGTGCCGCCGACGGTCTGGCCCTGGTTCAGGGAGCCTTGCTGGAACAGCGGGCGGTCGCCCGGATTGTCGAGTGTGGGCGTCGGCGCCGCCTGCGCATTGCCGAGCGAGCCCGACTGGGCCGACATCGACGACGATTGCTGCATGCCGGCACTGCTGCCCATGCGCATGGCGCCGGCGCTGATGCCGCCCGTTGCGAGGTCCGGGGTTCCGGTGGCGTTCTCGTCGATGTCGGTCGGGCCGTAGCGCTCGACGATGTCGGCGGCGCGCTCGACTTCCGGCAGCGAGGCGGCGACCACGGTCAGCACATGGTGGCCGCGGGTGACGGCGCCCTCGTAGCGGCTCACGTGTTCCGCATTATCCGAACCAAACAGGTCGCTGAAGAAATTCTTGATGCTGGCGGTGATGCCGGTGTCACCGTCCGCGCTGCGTTCGGTGTCGAGGTCGGAACGGCCGGACACGCTGTCGGTCTGACCGGTCGGGTCGGCGTTGGACAGGCGGACGTCGGTACGGGTAAAGCCCGACGACAGCAGTTCGTTCATGGCGTTCTGCGCATCGGTGCGGTTGTCGAACACCGCGACAAGGGTATGTTGCATGGTCGTTCCTCCGAAAAATGGTGGTACTGGCGCCGGCGACGAGACTGCCGCTCGTTTGCGCTTTGTTGTCAAGATTACTCCAATACTGATGGGGCTCGCACACCATTGACCGTTGGAAAGATCATGTCAGAACAAGGCGAAATGCGGCGTCGGACCACCTACGGATGAGCACGTAGGCGCAGGACGACAGGGGGAGGAACACCGGGCGGGCGCCCGGCATGGATAGCGCACCGGAGCCGGTGGGCCGTGCTCAGGCGAACGGGTTGTCGATGGTCTTGACCTCGGGCGGCGGCAGCGCGTCCGGCAGATCGCGCGCCTCGAGCGCGGCCACGATCTCGCCCAGCAGCGCGTGCAGGCGGCGCGCCTTGTCCAGCCCGGGCACGTCGGCGGTCAGGTCGACGTCGCCCGAGATCGTGATGCGGTCGACACGGTTTTCCAGCATCAGGTCGCCGATGCCGGCGACGTCGGCTTCGTTGGCGAACGGGGTGAACGAGGTTGGTTTCTTCTTGCTCATGGCGTTCCTTTACGATCGGTTCTTGCGCTGCTTGATCTTGGGCAGGCGCAGCATGCGTTCTTTCTGCTTTGCCGACAGGGACGGCAGCAGTTCGATGCCGACGATGCGCTCCAGCTCGGCGACCGGCACCACATTGATCGGCGCATCGGCGCGGTTTTCGGTGAACCAGGCCGCCGCCAGCTTCTGGCGCGGACTGTACACCACCTTGTACAGATGGCTCGGCACGATGACGTTGCCGACCTTCTTCAGGCTGGCGCCGAGGAAGGCCGGGCCGGTGATCACGTACAGCTCCCCTTCCTTCTTCGCCATGGTGCGCACCGCGCCCTCGATCGGCGCCCAGATGTGGCGGTTGTGGTCGCGGTCTTGCGGGACCATATTGGCCAGCGAAAAGCTCTCGCGCTGGGTGCGGCGGTCGGGCATGTTGGCGTTCGGCGCCAGGTGGCCGCGATCGAAACCGCTGCGCGCGTAGTCCGACAGCTCGGCGCGCTGGCCGCGCGGCAGGCGCCCCTCGGCGTGGAACTTGTCGTCGCGGTCCAGGCCCTGGGCCCGCTTGAGGTTATCGGCGCGCACGTATTCGGCCGACCACAGCGGCGTGCGGGTCACGCCTGAATGCATGACGCCGAACACGCCGTAGCACAGCTCGCGCGTGGATTTCGCCAATTTCTGGTTGTGGATCTCGGGCGCGCGGCCGTCGAGGTAGTGGACAGGACAACTGTCGGCCTGCGCCGCGCCGGCGGACAGCAAGGCGCCGGCGACGGCGAGGCGGGCAAGAAGTCTGCCCAGGGTGGAGCGAAGCATGATTGAACGGCAATGGTGAAGAAAGCGGGCATTTTAGCTGAGCAGGTGCTCCTGAGCATTAACTTTGCATTGATCGGCGCGCGCGGCGATACCCATGACACTGCGCACCGGGTGCGCACGATTGCATGAGCAATTCCTCACGGAATGTTTTAAAATTATCGCTTTCTCAATAAGATTTTCCATTTGGGAAACAAGTTCGCCACGAATGACCCACCCGCCAATCCCGGAAGATCTACGCCGTTTCGTCCTGACGAGCGTTCCTTCCGTGCCCTTCCTGGAAGCCTTGCTGCTGCTGCGCGCCGACCCCACCCAGCAGTGGGAAAGCGCCATGCTGGCCAGCCGGCTCTATATCCGTGAGCGCGTGGCGGGCCAGCTGCTGTCCGATTTATGCAAGGCGGGCATCGCGCAGCCCTGCGATCCGCCGGCCGCCCACTGTTATCGCTACGAGCCCGTGAGCGACGCCCTGCGCGAGCGGATCGATCGCCTGGCCGAGCTGTATGGCCGGCACCTGGTGGAGGTCACCCACCTGATCCACTCCAGCCTCGAGCGTCAGGCCCAGCAGTTTGCCGACGCCTTCCGACTACGCAAGGACGAATGAGCGGAAGACGTGGCCAGCTGGGCTGTATGCAATACACTAGACGCAATAGTCAGACATAAAATCAGACGCAATGAGCGGGCGCCAGGCGCCGACAAGAATAATGAGCATACCCTTCGGGACGATGTGATATATGGGCGAAGTGATCTACACCCTTTGCATGCTGACCTCGCTGACGTGCGCCGTGCTGCTGTTCGCCAGCTACCGGCGCACGCGCCACCGCCTCGTGTTCTGGAGCGGCGCCTGCTTCACGGGCATGACCTTGAATAATTTGTTGCTGTTGTTGGACAAGGTCGTGTTCCCGACCCAGGTCGACTTGCTGTGGTGGCGTCTGGCCAGCGCGCTGGTGGCCTGCCTGCTCCTGCTGTACGGCCTGATCTACGAAAAGGACTGAGGCGATGACCCATCTGCTGGCCGGCGCGATCGCCATGGCTTCCATCACCATCGCCCTGTTCTTCTTGCGCTTCTGGCGCGCCAGCGGCGACCGTTTCTTCCTGTATTTCGCCCTGTCATTCGCGATCGAAGGGCTGCACCGCGTGTATGCGGTATTGCGCGACGGCGGCGGCGAGGATTCGCCGCTGCACTACCTGATCCGGTTATTGGCCTATGGCTTGATCTTGTGGGCCATCCTGGAAAAGAATCTGCCGCGCAAAAAGCGGGGCCCGTGAGCGCCCGCATGCGACGCTGGCGTGCGCCCGGGGCGGTGGCGCTGCGCCATAATCGGACCATGTTCAACACTCCATGGAGGTCCACATGAGCGCTCCCGATCACTCTGACCGCAAGCAGGACGTTCCGGTTCCCGCCGGAGGCCAGGACAACCGTTCCGACAACCTGTTGCCGGGCGACGAAGGCGCCGAAGACGGCCGCTTCGACGTGGCCGAAGAAGTGAACCTCGACCAGCATTCCGACGAGGCGCGCCGCATCGGCCAGGCGCCGTCGCAGGGCATCGCCGACGCCGTTCCCGAGGCGCTGCGCACGCCGGTGCCCTCGCAGCAGGTGCCGGACAAATCCTGACAGGGGGCGCCGGCGCACCGAAAAAGCGCAAAATCGTTGACATGGCCCGGCGACACACTTAGATTGCCGAAATAACCATAACCAATTTTCCGGGCCAAGATGTCCCTGACTGACACCATACCGCACGCCAGCCACAGGCGTGTTCTTTTCATCTGCAAGCGCGCGATCGACGACCCGATCGTCAACCAGGTCTCGCGCGAACTGGACCAGGCCATCGTGCGGGCGACCACCCAGTCCGACGGCCTGGAACAGGCCCGCAAGGGCGATTTCGCCCTGATCCTGGTCGGCTTTTCGGGCGACGCCGAGGGCATGCTCGACACCATTCGCGCGGTGCGCGCGAACCCGCGCTCCAGCCGCACGCCGATCGTGGCGCTCGGCCTGCCGCAACCCCTGCCCTTCCCCCAGGAATTGCTGTACGACGCCGGCGCCATCGCCGTGCTTACCGAACCGCTCTCCCCCACGATCCTGCGCGCCAAGGCGCGTTTCTACATCGAGGCCTTCAACAGCCAGGAAGAGCGGCAGCGGGCGGAGACGGCACTGGAGCAGACCCGTTCGCGCCTGGAACGCATCGTCGAGGCCGCCGAGCTTGGCATCTGGTCGTGGGACATCCTGCAAGACCGGGTCCGGGCCGACGCCCGCATGGCGGCGCTGTTCGGGGTTGCAGAGGAGCGGCGCCTGGACGCGCCGCTCGCCACCTACCTGGCGGCCTTCCATCCGGACGACATCGAACCGACGGTGGCGCAGATCAATGCCGCGATCGACGGCGAAGGCCTTTATGCCGCCACCTACCGCATCCGGGCGGACGCCGGCGGCTGGCGCTGGATGATCGCGCGCGGCCACGTCGAGTATGACGACCATGGCGCGCCGTGCGAGGTGCACGGGGTGGTCATGGACGCCACGCGCCAGCGCGAGGCCGAGCAGCAGCTGCGCGCCACCGAGGAGCGCTACCATACCGTGTTCGACTCGATCGACGAAGGCCTGTGCGTGATCGACATGATCTACGACAGTGAAGGCCAGCCCTGCGACTACCTGTTCGTCGAGGCCAATCCGGCCTTCGTCAAGCATACCGGCCTGCTCGATGCGGTGGGCAAGACGATCCGCCAGCTGGTGCCCAACCACGAGCAGCACTGGTTCGACATCTATGGCCGGGTGGCGCAAACCGGCGAGGCGGTGCGCTTCGAGAACGAGGCGCGCGGCCTGCACCGCTGGTACGACGTGCACGCGACGCGGCTGGGGCCGCCCGAACGGCGCCGGGTCGCGGTGCTGTTTACCGACATTACCGAACGGCGCCGGTCGGACGCCGCGCTGCGGCGCATGGCGGCCGACCTGTCCGAAGCCAACCGCCTCAAGACCGAGTTCCTGGCCACCCTGGCGCACGAACTGAGGAATCCGCTGGCGCCGATCCGCAGCGGGCTGCAGTTCATCCGGCGCTCGCCCGCCGACCGCGAGGCTGTCACCCGCGTGCACGGCATCATGGAGCGCCAGCTCGACCACCTGGTGAACCTGGTCGACGATCTGCTGGACGTGGCGCGCATCACGCGCGGCCAGGTCGAGCTGCGGCGCGAGCGGGTCGAGCTGGCGACGGTCCTGACGGCCGCGGTCGAGACCAGCATGCCGCTGATCGAGGCGGGGCGCCACGCTTTCGACCTGCGCCTCCCTGACGAAGCCCTGGTGCTCGACGCCGATCCGACCCGCCTGACCCAGGTGGTGAGCAATCTGCTGAACAATGCGGCGCGCTATACGCCCAAGGGCGGACGCATCGCGCTGGAGGCCAGGCGCGACGGCGAGCAGGCGCTGGTGACGGTGTCCGACAACGGGATCGGGATCGCGCCCGAGGCGCTGGAAGACGTGTTCCGCATGTTCACCCAGGTCGGCCAGGCGCAGCAGCCCGGATCGGGCGGGCTCGGCATCGGTTTGTCGCTGGTGCGCAGCCTGGTCGAGCTGCATGGCGGCAGCGTGAGCGCCGCCAGCGCCGGCACCAATGCCGGCAGCGCCTTCACGGTGCGGCTGCCGCTCATGCCCGATGCGCATGCGGCGCTGCCGGCGGACGAGGCCGGAACGATCGGGACAGCATCCGAGGCCGCGCCGCCCGGCCGCAGCGTGCTGGTGGTCGACGACAACCGCGACGCGGCCGAGACCCTGGCCGCCCTGCTCAATATGATGGGCCACCGCGCGCCGGTGGCCAACGACGGCCGCCAGGCGCTGCGCATGCTGCCCAGCCTGATGCCGGACGTGGTGTTTCTGGACCTGGGCATGCCGGGCATGTCCGGCTACGAGGTGGCGACGGCGATCCGGGAAGACGCCCGCCTGGCGGGCATCCGGCTGGTGGCGTTGACGGGATGGGGCGGCGAAGCCGACCGGGCCAGGACCAAGGCGGCGGGGTTCGACCAACACCTGACCAAGCCGGCGACGGTGGAGGCGATCGAGGAAGTGCTCAGGCGGGTATGACCCCGCCTGTGCGGGGACGACGTGTCAGGGGCCAGGCCGGGTTCAAGCGGCCTGGATCCAATCAGCCGACCTGGGCCACCGGCAGCGTTTCGGCCGGCATGCGCGCCGCTTCCTGGCTGTTGGCAAAGAAGCGTTCGACCTTGTTGCCCGGGACGGCGTTGCCGATCAGCTCGTGCATGCGGCTGGCGGTCAGGTCCCACGAGGTGCCGGCCACCACTTCGCGCATGCGTTGCACCATGGCCTGGCGTTGGTCGTCGCTCAGCGCCAGCTGGCGCTCGCAGGCGGCAATGAAGTCGCCGTGCGACTCGGCGATTTCCACCACGTCGCCATACGGAACCTTGACGTCGGTGATCGGGGTCGACACGCATGGCAGCTCGGCCGCCATGTATTCGAGCACCTTGGTCGGGCTGATGAACTTGGTCGAATCGTTCATGGCGAACGGCAACAGGCAGACGTCCCAGCCGGCCAGGAACTGCGGCAGCTGGTCATAGGTGCGCTGGCCCATGTAATGGACGTTCGGCTGCTTCGGCAGGGTCGCCGGATCGATCTTGACGACCGGGCCGATCAGCACGATCTGCCAGTCCGGATGGGCGTCGGCCATGCTCGAGACCAGGTCGACGTCGAAGCGCTCGTCGATCACGCCATAGAAGCCCAGGCGCGGATGCGCGATATGGGCCTGGTCCGGGTGCGAGATGGCGCGATCCAGGGCCTGGCGGAAGTGCCTGGCGTCGACGCTGCTCGAGAAGCAGTGGGCATTGGCGTGGCGGTCGCGTTTCGACTGGTACAGGCTCGGGCCGCCGGTGAAGACGACATCGGCGATGTTCAGCAGCGCGCTTTCGCGCTGCAGCAGCTGCTTCGGCGCATTCTTGAACATGGCCAGCTCGTCCATGCAGTCATAGATCACCTTGGACGGCTTGAAGACCTGCAGCAGCGGCAGCGCCATCGGGGTGTAGAACCAGACGATCGGCGCCTCGTCCTTGGGCACCAGGTTGGCCAGCAGCGCCTGCAGGGTCGGCAGCTGGTCGTCGTGGAAGCCGAACTGCTGGATCGGCGTGTGCGGACGGCAGACGGTGATGTTCGGTGCGACGTCGGTCTTTTCCAGACGTGCCTCGCCCTCGGTGTGCATCGGCTCTTCGATGAAGAGGATGTTGTAGTGTTCGGCCAGGCGGGTCATCAGGTGCTGGGGGCGCTGGAACACGAAATCCCAGCGGAGGTGGCAAAACACGATCAGGGTCGGCATGTCGATTTCCTTTCGCCTCGGCGGCGTTCTAGTAGTTGGCAAGTAAAACCGGACCGGTTCCTCTCTCTCTCTCAAGGCCGTGGCGGCGCCCGGGAAGCCGGTCTGACCACGGAATCGTATCATGCAATTTTCCTAATATTTTCAGTTGTGCAGAGCAACATTGCACCAGATGTAACTAAATATTGCCGCCCTACTGCTGGGCCTCATAGGGAGAGTCCGTCTGGGAAGCAATTTTTTGTAAGGGACCTCCTACACCAACACAGGAAAATCCACTACGAAAAAACGGCAAAAACTTTACTGTTTGCACTGAAATCGGGGGCCGAAATCGCCGGTTTACCGCCCTCGCGGCCGAAATGCGGCCTGCGGCGGGGCGCTATGGACGGTTCGGCGGCGGGACGTCAGCGGCGCTTCAGGCCGCGTGATACGGCTCGGCACCCTCGGCGTGCCCGTCGGCGCTGAAGCCGGCCGCGATCGACACGCCTTCCAGGCCGAGCGACAGTAGTGCATCGCACAATTCGTCCACCTCGGCGGCCAGGTCGGCGGCCAGGTCGACCGGCTTTTCGACGGTGCCCCACGGCTGGCCGCCGTCGAGCGCATACAGGTTGGCGCGCAGAACCACGTGCTCGCCCATGTCCAGCGGCGCCACCGCGGCGTGCACCGCGTCCGGCGTCAGGTCCTTGGCCGCCAGCAGGCGCTTGGCCTCGGCCAGCACGCCGAGCGTCGCCAGTTCGGCCACGCCCTGCTCCTTGGCGCCGTAGAACAGGTCCTGGTACAGGAAGTTCAGCTCCAGGCGGTCCGGCTCGCGCGCGAGGGCTCGCGCCACCAGCGGGGCCACCGCCTCGGTCCAGGCGCGGTAGCGTTCCATGCGCGCCGCGAAATAGGCGTCGCTGCCCGCTTCGTCCTGCGGCACCCGGTAGAACGGATCGTCGGCGCGCTTGAGCGAGAAGCCGAGCAGGAAGCGCAGCTCGAGCGCCGTCTCGTCGGGCGCCACCGGCTCGCCGGTCCAGCCGCGCATGCTGGCCTCGATGGTCGGCGCCGGCTGCAGCTTTTTTTCGAGCAGCGAAGCGGCGGCTTCGCGCAGCATCTGGTGCAGCGTGCCGTAGGCGATGTGATCGATCTCGGCCAGGTCGTAGGCATGCTGCAGCAGCACCACTTTCGCGCCCTTGCTGTCCAGGCCGTGCTCCTGGAAGCTGGCCGAGAGACGCTCGAAGGCCTCGGGGTCCTGGAAGTTCTCGCGCCCGTCCAGGCCGCCGCGGCTGCGCACGAACAGCGGCACCAGGAACGCGTCGATCTCGACTTCCGGGCCGTCTTCGCGCCGGATGCGCAGGGTGGCGGCTTCTTCTTCCACGCGCGCGCGCAGCAGGCGGCAGGCTAGCGGATCGGTGTAGCGCGCCAGTTCGATGGCCTCGTACAGCACCTCGTCGTGCTTCTTGCGGATCGCCTTGCGCACCAGGCTGGCCAGGGCCTCGGCCTGTTCGTCGCCTTGCGCCGCTTCGTCCTCGCGCTCGGCGATCTCGAGGGCCATGTCGGCCATCAGCCGCGCCTGGGCATCGGTGTCGGGTTCGCGCGTGTTGTTCGAGGTGCGGGGTGCGGGACGCTTGTTCTTCGGCATAGTGTGGACAAAATAGATGGAGGTTCGAGCCGGCATGGTAACACCGCCGCGCGGCCCGGCGTAGCGCCGCGGGCTGCAAGCGACGTGTCCCGGTGTTATGCTTCGGGCAAAAAACGAATCCAGAAAGTCCCCCATGCTCGAACGACTCTTCAAACTCAGCGAAAACAAGACCAACATCCGCACCGAGATGATGGCCGGACTAACCACCTTCCTGACGATGGTCTACATCATCTTCGTGAACCCCTCGATCCTGGGGGACGCCGGCATGCCGAAGGAATCGGTGTTCGTCGCCACCTGCCTGGTGGCCGCCGGCGGCACCGCCATCATGGGCCTGTACGCCAACTACCCGATCGCGATGGCGCCCGGCATGGGGCTCAACGCCTATTTCGCCTACGCCGTGGTGCTCGGCATGGGCATCCCGTGGCAGGCGGCGCTGGGCGCCGTGTTCATCTCGGGCTGCCTGTTCATCCTGGTCACCATGGTGGGCCTGCGCGCCATGATCGTGGACGGCATCCCACGCTCGATGCGGGTCGCGATCACGGTCGGCCTCGGCATGTTCCTGGCCCTGATCGCCCTCAAGAACGCGGGCATCGTGGTGGCCAACGAAGCCACCCTGGTCAAGGCCGGCGACCTGCACCAGCCGGCCGCGATCATGGCGATCGTCGGCTTCTTCGCCATCGTGGCGCTGGACCGCCTGCGCGTGCGCGGCGCGATCCTGATCGGCATCGTGCTGGTGACGGTGCTCAGCTTCTTCTTCGGCGGGAACACCTACCAGGGCCTGTTCTCGCTGCCGCCGTCGATCGAACCGACCTTGTTCCAGCTCGACATCCCGGGCGCCCTCGCCGCCGGCATCCTGAACGTGGTGCTGGTGTTCTTCCTGGTCGAGCTGTTCGACGCCACCGGCACCCTGATGGGCGTGGCGCGCCGCGCCGGCCTGCTGGTCGAGGGCAAGATGGACCGGATGAACAAGGCGCTGCTGGCCGACAGCGGCGCGATCGTCGCCGGCAGCGTGCTGGGCACCTCGAGCACCACCGCCTACCTGGAAAGCGCGTCCGGCGTGCAGGCCGGCGGGCGCACCGGCCTCACCGCCCTGACCGTGGCCGCGCTGTTCCTGGCCTGCCTGTTCATCGCGCCGCTGGCGGCCGTGGTGCCGCCCTACGCCACCGCGCCGGCGCTGCTGTTCGTGGCCTGCCTGATGTTGTCCGACCTGGGCGACGTCGAATGGGGCGACAGCACCGAGAGCATCCCGGCCGCCGTGACCGCCCTGGGCATGCCGTTCACCTATTCGATCGCCGAAGGCATCGCCTTCGGCTTCATCAGCTATACGGTGCTCAAGCTGCTGACCGGCCGCGCGCGCGAGGTCAAGCCGGTGGTGTGGGTGATCGCGGCGCTGTTCGCTTTCAAGATCGTCTACGTCGGCACTTGAGTCGCTCGATAAAAGTGACCGGTCGTTCGCGCCGGCATCGACTAAACAAGCGCCCATTCATGCCCGATTGCATCGCATCGCGCTGTCTTTGCGTTACAATGTCCGCCAACTCGCGGCTATCACCACGGTCGCGCACGATCCACGAACGATGGGCCGGTCGCCCTGCGCATGCCACGCGGTACGGCGCAGCCCATGCGACCGCTTAGATGCTGATGAAACCATTTTCGATCCTGGCGCTGGCCCTGGCCGGCCTCCCCGGTGTGGCGCTCGCCGCTCCGGACCTTCCGCAAGTCGGCGACGTCCATGCGCCGCTCACCGTTGCGATGCCGGCGATTCCCGACGGCGGCTGGTTCACCTCCGCCGAACTCGGCGCGATCACGACCTCGGGCAATACCAACGGCACCTCGGTCACGGGCAAGATCGACGCCCGTCACGAGACCGCGCGCTGGAGCCATGAATTCATCGCCAGCGGCTACTTCAAGGAAGACGAGTACGAGGACGAGTTCGGCGAGCCCGTGAAGAGCCGCTCGGCGCAGCGCTGGGCCACCTCGGCCAAGGCCTCGCTCAAGCTGCTGGGCGACGGCCGCCGCGCCTTCGTGCTGGCCACCCACACCGACGACCGGTTCGGCGCCTATCGCAAGTATTCGACGGTCGGCATCGGTTACGGCTCGCGCTGGTACACGGCGCCCGACAAGACGCTCGACGTCGAGATCGGTCCGGGTTACTCGGTCGGCAAGCGCGACAACGAGGAAGAAGAACGCGGCATGACGGTGCGCAGCGCGGCCCAGTTCCGCTGGCAGGTCAGCCCATCGGCCTTCTTCGCCCAGACCGTCAGCGTCGAGAAAGGCACCGGCAACACCCACTCGGTGGCCGAAACGTCGCTCAGCACCAAGATCAACGGCAGCATGCAGATGAAGGCCGGCTTCAGCGTGCGCAACGACAGCGACGTCCCGGAAGACAAGAAGAACACCGATACCCAAACCTCGCTGACGATGGTCTATTCGTTCTAAGCGATACCCCACCTGCGCCACTCGAGTTCCATGGCGGCGTCGTCGGCGTGCAGGAGCGTGAAGCCCAGCGCCTCGTACAGCCGGCGTGCGGCCAGGTTACCGCTGCGCACACGCAGCGTGACGCGCGCGTGTTCCTCCTGCAGCGCGCGCAGGATACACCGGGCAATGCCCTTGCGCCGCGCGGCCGGCGCCACCGACAGGTCCACCACGCGCAGCGCGCCGGCCTCTTCGGCCAGCACGATGCGCGCCACCGGGCGCTCCTCTTCGGTCACCAGCCAGGTCTCGAGCGCGGCAAAGCGCCGCGCATAATCGTCGACCTGCATGGCGCGCTGGTGGCGCGCGATGCCCTCGATGACGCCACGCGGGACCGGCAGCGCGCCGAGGTCGGGACGGGAGTCGAGGTAGAGCGCCTCGAGGAAGGCCTCGTCGTCGGCCGCGGGAGCACGCGCCGCGAGGCGTCCGAAGCTGCGCCCGCTCACCTGGCGGGCGACGGCGCCAGGTCCCTGGCCAGCGCCAGGGCGACCAGGCTGATGAGCGCCGCGCCGCTCAGATAATAGCCGACGTATTCCAGCCCGTGGTTCGTGGCCAGCCACAGGGCGATATAGGGCGCCACCGAGGCGCCGAGGATGCCGGCGAAGTTGAAGGTGAGCGAGGCGCCGGTGTAACGCACCTCGGGCGGGAACATCTCGGCCAGCAAGGTGCCGAGCGGGCCATAGGTGAAGCCGACCAGGCACATGCCGAGGACCATGAACAGGGTCACCGCGACCCAGCCGCCGGCGCCGAACAGCGGCCCGTACAGCAGGCCGAACACGGCGATCGCGGCGCTCACCAGCATCATCGCGCTGCGCCGTCCGCGGCGGTCGGCCAGCAGCGCCGACGGCGGAATCGTGAGCGCGAAGAACACCACCGCGAACAGCTGCAGCACCAGGAATTCCTGGCGCGTGTAGCCCAGCTGCGCGGTGCCCCAGCTCAGCGCGAACACCGTCATCAGGTAGAAGATGACGAAGGTCGACAAGGCGGTCAGGGTGCCGAGCAGCAGCGCGCGGCGGTGGTCGCGCAGCACCGCCACCATCGGCACCTTGACCCGCGCCTTCTGATCGAGCACCTTTTGAAAGTCAGGCGTTTCGGTGATCTTCAGGCGGATGTACAGGCCCACCGCCACCAGCAGGGCGCTGGCCAGGAAGGGAATCCGCCAGCCCCAGGCGAAGAAGGCTTCGTCGCTCATCAGCTCGCCCAGCAGCAGGAATACGCCGCCCGACAGGAAGAAGCCGATCGGCGCGCCCAGCTGCGGGAACATGCCGTACCAGGCGCGCTTGCCCGGCGGCGCGTTCTCGGTGGCGAGCAGCACCGCCCCGCCCCACTCGCCGCCCAGGCCCAGGCCCTGGCCGAAGCGGCACAGCGCCAGCAGCAGCGGCGCCGCCACGCCGATCTGGGCATAGGTGGGCAAGAGGCCGATCAGGATGGTCGACAGGCCCATCGTGAGCAGGGCCGCGACCAGGGTCGCCTTGCGCCCGATGCGGTCGCCGAAGTGGCCGAACACGGCCGAGCCGACCGGCCGCGCGAAGAAGGCGATGGCGAAGGTCGCCAGCGACTGCAGCACCGCCGCGCCCGGGTCGGCGGCCGGGAAGAACAGGCGCGGAAACACCAGCACCGCGGCGGTGGCATAGATGTAGAAATCGTAGAACTCGATCGTGGTGCCGATCAGGCTTGCAAACAGGACGGTGCGGGGTTTGTTGCCCGCAGCTTGGCTTTCCAGCGTCGCTTCGCTCATGCACCCGCCTGGGCCAGGGCCTGGCGCACCGCGTCGGCGTCGACCGGACGCACCACGCGCGCGACTTCCTGGCCATCCTTGAGCACCACCACCGTCGGCCACAGCTTGATGCGGAACGAGCGGCCCAGCGGGCGGCCGGGACCGTCCTCGACCCTGATGTGGCGGGCGGCCGGATAGTCGCCCAGCGCCTGGTCGATCAGCGGCTCGGCGGCGCGGCAATAGCCGCACCAGTTGGCGCCGAAGTCGAGGGCGACCAGGCCCTGGGTGGCGTCGATGGCGCTGCGTTCGGGTTGGTTGCTAGCGTAGGGGGCAGCCATGGAGTCTCCTGGTTTATTGCTATTCGAATACCGCAAGCGTACCTCAAAACGCGCCGCCTGGCATGCCGGCGCGCCAGGCCGCGCTCTTGCCTGCCCGATCTCCCTCTAGCGTGTGGCACCTAACGGAACCTGGCTCCCGAGGCTGTCACCCTGTGACTCATCGTCTTATCAGGAGCACATCATGTCGGATGACTTGAACAAACGCGGTCAGCAGGACCGTTCCCGCATCAATATGCACGAAGAGCACGAGGTGCGTTACTGGACCGACGCGCTGGGCGTGACCCGCGAGGAACTGCAGCGCGCCGTCGACCAGGTCGGCGTGAGCGCCAGCGCGGTGCGCGAACACCTCGGCCGCTGAACCGCTTCCCGTTCGATCGCGCGGACCAGCCGCCGGCCGGTCCGCGCTCTCTATTGCCCGTTCATTTCCCTACCCTTTGCACCCAGACATGGAGCACACGATGGATATTCCGAAGCAACAGCAGCAACCGCCCGGCCATGAAGCCGAGCTGACCCCGCAGGCCGACCACGGCGAAACGAGCTACCGCGGTTCCGGCCGCCTGCAGGACAAGGCCACCGTGATCACCGGCGGGGACAGCGGCATCGGCCGCGCGGTTGCGCTGGCCTTCGCGCGCGAAGGCGCCGATGTCCTGATCTCTTACCTCGACGAGCACGACGACGCGAAGGAAACGGCGCGCCTGGTCGAGGAAGCCGGTCGCCGCGCGATCCTGGTGCCGGGTGACATCGCCGCCCCCGCGCATTGCCGCGCCATCATCGACAAGGCGGTGGCCGAGTTCGGCCGCATCGACGTGCTGGTCAACAACGCCGCCTTCCAGATGTCGCACGACTCGCTCGACGAAATCCCCGACGACGAGTGGGACTACACCTTCAAGGTGAACATCACCGCGATGTTCCACCTTTGCAAGGCCGCGGTGAAGCACATGTCGCCCGGCTCCTCGATCATCAACACCACCTCGATCAACTCGGACAATCCCAAGCCCACCCTGCTGCCGTACGCCACCACCAAGGGCGCGATCGCGAACTTCAGCGCCGGCCTGGCCCAGCTGCTGGCGGACAAGGGCATCCGCGTCAACTCGGTGGCGCCGGGCCCGATCTGGACGCCCTTGATCCCGTCGACCATGCCGCCCGACCAGGTCGAGAACTTCGGCAGCCAGGTGCCGATGAAGCGCGCCGGCCAGCCCAAGGAGGTGGCGCCGGTGTTCGTGATGCTGGCGTCCGATGAAGCGAGCTATATCTCGGGGGCGCGCATCGCCGTGACTGGCGGCACGCCGATCCTGTAGACGGGCGCTCGATGGCCACTCTCCTGCGTACCCTGTTCCTCGCCGTCTTTCTGGTGCTGGCGTATGGCCTGCTGGAGCCCTACATCGAGCGCGCCCTGTACACCATGCGCCTGGCGGCCATGCCCAAGCCCCAGGCGCTGCCGGTGCCGGTCGAGGGCGTGCGTCCACGCGCGCTGCGCGACACCTGGGGCGGCGCGCGCAGCGAGGGCCGCAAGCACGAAGGGATCGACATCTTCGCCCGGCGCGGCACGCCGGTCGTGTCCAGCACCGAGGGCATCGTGACCCGGGTGGGCACCAACCGCCTCGGCGGCCTGGTGGTCTGGGTGCTGGGACCCGGCGGCCAGCGCCACTATTACGCCCACCTGGATGGTTATTCGGACGTCGAACCCGGCATGCGCATCGAGGCCGGCCGGGTGCTGGGCTATGTCGGCGATACGGGCAACGCCAAGGGCACGCCGCCGCACCTGCACTACGGCGTGTACGACACCGGCGGCGCCATCAACCCCTATCCGCTGCTGAAGGCCGATCCGGCCCTGATCGCCGCTCCGGCCTCGGCTACAGCTCCGGCGGAAGCGGCACCGGGACCGGCGCCGAGGTCGGCGGCGCGATAGGCGCGGCCTCGAGCGGCTCGATGACCTCGCTGGGCTCTAGCGGAAGGGGAATCTCGATCTCTTCGGGGCCGCCTTCCGGCGCCACCTCCACCGCCTCGTCGAGATAGATTTCCTCGGGCTCTTCTTCCTCCACGTAGCGGCGCGGCTCCGGCGCGCGCCAGCCGGGCAGCGTGGCCTGGGCGTCCAGGCTGCCGGCATCGAACGCGCCGCGGAAGAAGTCGCCCACCACCAGCGCCGCATTGTGGCCGCCCTGCCCCCAATAGCTGCTGCGGATAGTGACGCGGTTGTCGTTGAAGCCGACCCAGGCCCCGGCCACCAGGTTCGGGTGCATCATGATGAACCAGCCGTCCTGGTTGTTCTGGCTGGTGCCGGTCTTGGCCGCCAGGTCGCCGCGAATGCCGAAGCGGCTGCGCACCCCGTTGCCGGTGCCGCGGGTGACGACGCCGCGCAGCATGTCGATCAGCGCTTCGGCCGACTCGCGCGACATCGCGCGCTCTGGCTGGCCGACGCCGAAATCGGCGATCACATTCCCTTCGCGGTCCTCGATGGCGCGCACGAAAATCGGCGTGCGGTACTCGCCCAGGGCCGCGATGGTGGCGTAGCTGCTCACCATCTCGAGCAGGGTGACCGGGCTGGTGCCCAGAGCCAGCGAGGGCACCGCCTCCAGCCGGCTCTGGCGGATGCCCAGGCCCTGGGCCAGGCGCACGATCGGCCCGATGCCCACATCCTGGCTCACCTGGGCCGTGATCGTGTTCTTCGAGAACACCAGGCCGTCGCGCATCGGCATCGAGCGGCCGCTGTTGCCGTCCATGTCGGTGGGTTTCCATACGCTGCCGTCGTCGCCCTTGAATTCGAGCACCACGTCGCGGTAGGCCTGGTCGGGCGGGATGCCGCGCTCGAGCGCCGCGCCGTAGACGAAGGGCTTGAAGGTCGATCCCGGCTGGCGTGCGGCCTGGGCCACGTGGTCGTACTGGTCGCGCTCGAAGTCGCGGCTGCCGACCCAGGCCTTGACCTCGCCGCTGGCCGGGTCGACCGCGACGAAGCCGGCTTCCAGGCGCGACTTGGCGCTCTTGAGTTCGTTCATGAAGCCGCGATCGGCCTTCAGGCGCTTGAGCGCGGCGGCCGGTTCCTCGCCCTCCTCGACCGCGTTGCGGTAGGCGCCGCTCTCGCGCACGAAAGCGTCCAGCACGCGCGCATTGGTGATCCAGTAGTAGGAGAACGGGGCGATGTTCGGGCGGATCGCGGTATAGGTGGCGGTGGCGGTCGAACGCGGCACGTTGGGGTTGGCCCATTCGACGTCGGCGATCGCCTGCAGGATGTCGGCCTGGCGCCGCACCGCGCGCTCGGCCGCCGCCTGCAGTTCCGGGTCGAGCGTGGTGCGCACCACCAGGCCGTCCAGCTGCAGGTTGTAGTCGTTCTCGTCGGCCCAGTCGAGCAGCCACTTGCGCACGTGATGGGTGAAATGGTCGTCCTTGCCGCTGCGGTCGGGCAGGCGCGCGAAGCGCAGGCGCAATGGGCGCTTGACCAGTTGCGCGTAGCGCTTGTCGTCGAAGGCGCCATGCTTGCGCATCTGGCCCAGCACCACGTTGCGGCGCGCCAGCGAGCGCTCGGGATTGGCCACCGGATTGTAGTAATGGGTGCCCTTGAGCATGCCGACCAGGGTCGCCGACTCCAGCACGTCGAGCCGGGAAGCCGGCTTGCCGAAATAGGTGCGCGCCGCCATCTCGATGCCGTAGGCGTTGTACAGGAAAGGCACGGTGTTCAGGTAGGCTTCGAGGATCTGGGTCTTGCTGTAGGTGTTCTCGATCTTGATCGCGGTGATCAGTTCCTTCATCTTGCGGTTCACGCTGCGCGCGCGGCCGATCTCTTGCGGGAACATATTGCGCGCCAGCTGCTGGGTGATGGTCGAGCCGCCCTGCGGGTCGCCCTTGAGGCTGGCCCACAGCGCGCCGGCCACGCGCTTGAAGTCGACGCCGTGGTGCTGGTAGAAGCGGTGGTCCTCGGTCGAGATCAGCGCCTCGACCACGTGCGGCGACACCTGCGACAGCCTGACGCGTTCCTGCAGGCCTTTCTCGAAGGTGCCGAGCGGCCGCCCGCCGGCGTCCAGGATCACGGTCGGGCGCGAGCGGCTGACCTGTTCCAGGTCGTCGATGCCGGGGGTGAACGGGATCAGGATCAGGAGCCAGGCCAGGATCGCCATCAGGCCGGCGGCCAGGCTCCAGAGCGAGATCAGCGCCAGTTTGACCGGCAGCGGCCGGCCGTGCAGGCGCGCATGGGCGCCGCTCTTGAGGGCGCCGGCCCGGGTCGAGGCGCCGGCCAGCAGGCGCCGGGCGAGGCGCCGCGAGACTTGCTTGATGCGTTGTTGCACGGTGGGCGCGCTGTCCGCGGTTTCCGTGTTCTCGTTGTTCTGTTTCTGGTCCACTCGCTATTCCTGCCCTGATCAAGGTAACAATGTGGGCAAGTATAGCTGACCGCGACCGCCGCGACGGCACGGGACGCGCGCTGACGCGAGCGGCCTAGGCGGTGCTGGCAGCCGGCTCCACCCTCCCCGCGCGCAGCAGCGCCTCGACCCGCGTGGCCGGCTGCGGCCGGCTGTAGACGTGGCCCTGGACCTCGTCGCAGCCGCAGCCGCGCAGGTAGTCGAGCTGCTCGATCGTCTCCACCCCTTCGGCGATCACCTGCATGCGCAGGCCGTGCGCCAGCGAGATGATGGCGTCGACCAGGGCCGCGCCGTCCGGGTTGCCCACGATGTCCTGCACGAAGGAGCGGTCGATCTTGAGCACGTCCACCGGCAGGCGCTTGAGGTATTGCAGGCTCGAATAGCCGGTGCCGAAATCGTCGATGGACAGCTTGACGCCCATGCGCTTGAGGCATTCCATGGTGCGGATGGCGGCGTCGGCGTCGGCCATCATCATGCTTTCGGTCAGCTCGATCTCGAGCGAAGCCGGCGCCAGCCCGGTCTCGACCAGCACCTGGGCCACGGTGTCGACCAGGTCCGGCTCGGCGAACTGGCGCGCCGACAGGTTGACCGCGATGCGCAGCGGCCCCAGGCCGGCGCGCTGCCAGCGCCGGTTCTGGCGGCAGGCGGTGCGCAGCACCCAGGCGCCGATCGGCACGATCAGGCCGGTCTCTTCGGCCAGGGCGATGAAGCGGTCGGGGCGCACCGTGCCCAGCAGCGGATGGCGCCAGCGGATCAGCGCCTCGTTGCCGACCACGCAGCCGGTGGCCAGGTCGACCTGCGGCTGGAAATGCAGCTCGAACTGGTCTTCCTGCAGCGCATGGCGCAGCGCGCTCTCCAGGGCCAGGCGGTCGAAGGCCTGGGCGTTCATGTGCGGCGCGTAGAACTGCACGCCGTTGCGGCCGATGGCCTTGGCGCGGTACATCGCGATCTCGGCGTGCTTGACCAGGGTGTCGGCGTCCAGCCCGTCGACCGGGAACGCCGCCACGCCGGCGCTGCAGCTGAGCACCAGGCGCTGGCCGGCCAGGTGGATCGGTTCGCCCACCGCCTCGCGCACCTGCTGGATGCGGACCGCGGCCTGGCGCTCGTCGGCCACGCCGACCAGCACCAGCACGAAGTCGTCGCCGCCGACCCGGGCCGCGGTGTCCACCGGCCGCAGCGCGCCCTTGATGCGCGCCGCGAGCATGCGCAGCGCCTCGTCGCCGGCGCGCCGGCCGAGGGTGTCGTTGATCAGCTTGAAGTGGTCGAAGTCGAGCAGCACGGTCCATACCGGCATGCCGCCGGCGTTGGCCGTGGCGCGCTCGATGCGGTCGGACAGCAAGGACCGGTTGGCGAGGCCGGTGAGCGTGTCGTAGTGGGCATGGCGTTCGAGCTCGGCTTCGTAGCGCTTGGCGGTGGTGACGTCGTAGACGGTGACCACGAAATGCCCGGCCTGGCCGTCGGCGCGGCGCACCGGCGCCACGTAGACGTCGCTGATCAGCTCCACCCCGTCGCGGGTGTGGGCCGTGATCAGCGCGTGTTCCTCGCGCTGCTGATGCAGCGCGCGCCGCAGTTCTTCCACTGACGGCTGGTCGGCGTCCAGGCCGGCGAGCAGCTTGAGGGGCTGGCCGGCCAGTTCGCGCGCCGGATAGCCGAAGGTGCGCTCGCAGGCCGGGTTGGCGTATTCGATCGGGTAGCCCGGCTGTTGTGCGTCGACCAGCAGGATCGGATTGGCGCTGGCCTCCATCGCGCGCTCGTACAGCCGCAGCGAGCCGGTCGCGCGCTCGAGCGCCGCGGTGCGCTGCTCGACCAGGGCCTCGATGCGGCGCGTACGCGCCACCCGCTGCTGCACCAGGCCGGCGGCGGCGAAACTCAGGATCAGCCCCAGCACCATGGCCACCAGCTCGGCCATGTGGTTGCCCAGCGCCAGCGGTTGTTCCTCGACCACCACCTGCCATGGACTGCCGGCGATCTCGAACTCTTCCACGTGGCGCAGGCTCATGCCGTCCAGCAGGCGCTCCCACCAACCCTCCGGAGTGGCCAGGCTGCCGTGCTGGTAGGCGGTGACCAGGTTGCCGAGGGCGTCGGGACCGCGCAGCGACAGCGCGAAATTGTCGTCGTCCAGCAGGCGCACCGATTCCAGGGTGCCGCCCACCAGCTGGGCGACGTCGATCACCACCTCGGTGGTGCCGACCACGGCCGCGCGCCGCTCCGGCGGCGCCAAAGGCTGGGTGCCGGGCCGGTAAACCGGCAGGAGGATCAGGATCCCGTGGCGGGTGCCGCCGCCCTGCAGCAAGTCGACGATGGGGCTGGCGGCCGGCTCGCCGGTGTCGATCGCACGTTGGGTATACACCCGTTGCGGCGCGTTGGACCAGGTGTCGTAGCCGAAGATGACCTCATTGCCGACGATCGGCGCCACGTAGTCGTTCACCAGGTAGCGCCAGCGCATGCTTGCCCGAACCAGAACGGACGCGCCGGTCTTGAGGCGTTCGCGGATCTCGAAGCCGGGCCAGAACGCGCGCCGCTCGGCCTCGAAGGCGGCCCGCTCGCCATGGCTGACGAAGCGCTGGAACACCAGCGCCTGCAGGTAGCCGTGGCGCGCCACCAGCGGCTGGGCGAAGGCGTCGAACTCGGCGCGCGTGATCTCGGTCGAGGCGCGGAAGAACAGGTTGACGGCGCGCGCGGCGTCGGTGGCCTCGGCGAAGGCGCGGGTGACGGCCGCGACCCGCACCACGGCGCGCTGGTCGAATTCGGCATGGGCACGGTCGTATTCCATCTTGCGCACGGTGCCGCACAGCAGCGACGTGAGCACCAGGCCGAGCAGGCAGGTGCCTATCGCGGCCCGAGACAGGCCGCGTTCCGGAACACCAGGGCTGGCGGATGCGTTGCGCATGAATCGATGCTAGCGCAGAACAGCGGTTTAGGGTGAATCCCGGACCCAAAAAAACGGTGCGGCCGGCCCCGCTATGCGGCCTGTTGCATTATCATCTCGCCCATGCCGCACGAACCCCATCCAGAATCCCTGCCCGCACCCAGCGACGCCCCGCCGCAGCGCGTGCTGCGTCAGTTTCGTATCGTCTTCAATGCCGTCAAGACGCATTTTCGCCAGCTCGAGCGCGACGCCGGCCTGGGCGGGGCCCAGGTCTGGGCGCTGTCGGTGATCGAGAGCCAGCCGGGCATCGGCGCCACCAGCCTGGGGCGCGCGATGGACATCCACCAGTCGACCGCCAGCAACCTGGTGCGCGGCCTGGTCGAGCGCGGCTATGTGGCGGCGGCGCGCGAAGGCGCGGACCGGCGCAACGTCGCGCTGCGCATCTTGCCGGCCGGTCAGGAAGTGCTGCGCCGCGTCCCCGGCCCGGCGGCCGGTGTGCTGCCGAGCGCGCTGGCGACGCTGGATGAAGCGACCCTATTGCGCCTGGAACAGGACCTGGCGACCCTCATCGCCCGCCTGGATGCGGATGAGGCGGCGGGCAAGATCCCGCTGAGCCAATCCTAGCGTCTACACCTCGCCGCGGAATTTCCCTAGCGCCAGATTGACCATCGCTTCCACGCTGCCCTCGTGCTCATGCACGATGCGCAGCTGTTCGGCGTCGCCGACCGCCTTCGTCACCCGGGCCAGATGGGCCAGCGCGGCGCTGGAGCCGAGCTGCTCGGCATGCGCGGCAATGCGCGCCAGGGTGGCCAGGATATCGTCGCGCAGGCTAACTTGCTGGTGCTCCTGCGGCAGCACGATATTGCCGTCCAGCCCGAAGCGGCAGGCCTGGAAGCGGTTGTAGTTGTAGACCAGGTAATCGTCCTCGCGCGGCGGCGCTTCGTCACCCGCCAGCAGGTAGCTGCACAGGGCTTGCAGGTAGGCCGCCAGGGCCGCGGCATGCTCGACCGTGAGCGGGGTGTCGCAGACGCGCAGCTCGATGGTGCCGTATTCCGGCTTGGGGCGCAGGTCCCAGTAGAAGTCCTTCATGCTGCGCACGATGCCGGTGTCTTCCATGCGCTTGAAGTAATCGCGCTCGAAGTCCTCCCACTTCAGCAGGAATGGCGCGCGGCCCGACAGCGGGAAGGCGAACACCGAATTCAGGCGCGAGGAGTGGAACTGGGTGTCGCTGCCCTGCAGGAAGGGCGACGAGGCCGACAGCGCGATGAAGTGCGGGATGTAGCGGTTCAGCGCGTGCAGCAGGAACAGGGCGTTGTCGCCGCTGCCGCAACCGATGTGCACGTGCTGGCCGAACACGGTGAACTGCTTGGCCAGGTAGCCGTACAGCGCCGACACTTCGCGAAAACGCGGCTTTTCGTAGATGCGGCGCTCGGTCCATTGCTGGAACGGATGGGTGCCGCCGCCGCACACGCCCACGTTCAGGCGGTCGCCCGCGCGCAGCAGGGTGTCGCGGATCAGGCGCAGCTCGTCCACCAGCGGCGCGTAGCCGGTGTGGATGCTGCTGTTAATCTCGATCATGCTCTCGGTGATCTCGGGCGTGACGGCGCCCGGGAAAGGCGCGCGCGCCAGCAGGTCGAGCATGTCCGGCGAGGCCGGGGCCAGGTCGAAATCCGACAGGCCGACGAGCTGCAACTCCAGCTCGACGCCCATGGTCAGCGGTTCCGAGCGCGCAAATTCAGGCAGCGGCATCCTTGTCCTCCTTCACGACATTCTTAGATTTGGCAAAGCCCGACTCGCGCGCGCCGGTCAGCGCGATCTGGGTCAGGATCGGCGCCAGCACCTCGAGAATCATGGCCATTGCGGCCAGCGGCGCCAGCGGCGCCAGGGTGTCGAACAGGTCGACGCCCGAGCGCCGGGTCTGCTCGATCAGGATGATGGCGAACACCGTCAGCGGCATGATCGCCACCCCGGTCAGCGCGCCCTTGCGCGCCGAAATGCCCGACACCCGCGCGGTGGCGGTGCAGACCGCCACTTTCACCAGCGCGCGCACCAGCAGCAGCAACAGGCCCAGCATCAGGCCTTCGGCGGTCGGCTGCCAGGCGATGGTGGTGGCGACAAAGAAGAACAGCAGCACGGTGAGCAGGTCGCCCAGGGCGCCGAAATTGCGCTGGGCCGGGCTCAGGGTGACGCGGCGGTGGCGCGCCACCAGGCCGAAGGTCAGCGCCGCCAGCACCGGCGACAGTTTCAGCACATGGGTGATCGCCACCAGCAGGAACACGAACACCGCGAACGTCAGGGTCGAATTGCTGCGCACGTGGCCGGCCACGCGCTGCCACAGCGGCAGCAGCCAGCCCAGCGCCGCGCCCAGGCCACTGGATGCCGCCAGCACCACCAGGCCGGTCCAGCTGGCGTGGACCACGTCGCCCGAGGTCTGGAACACGCCGAAGCCCACCGTCACGTTGAACACGAACACGGCCAGCACGCAGTTCAGCGCGGTCAGGTGCATGGCGCGCTCGGTCACCTGGCCCCCGCCGCCCTGCTCGTTGACGATGCGCAGCAGGCCGGCCGGCGAGCTGGCCATGGCCAGGGCCGCCAGCAGGCAGGCCGGCAGCACGGCGAGGCCGCAGATGCGCGAGACGTAATACACCGCGGCCCAGGTCAGGCCGGCTTCCAGCACCGAGGTGAGCAGCAGCCAGGGATTGGTGCGCAGCCAGCGCAGGTTGATGCGGTAGCCGAGCTCGAACAGCATCAGGCCGAAACCGAGGTTGGCCAGCATCATGAAATTGTCGGCCTGGGCCGGGGGCAGATAGCCGCTCGACAGGTTGCCGAACACGAAGCCGCACAAGCCATAGATGGAAATACGCGGCACGTTGGCCCAGCGGTACAGCAGTTCGCCCGTCATCCAGGCCAGCGTCAGCGCCAGCGGCCAGGCCAGCGCATGCGTGAGTGAAAGCAGCTCGCTCATCCAATCCTCCGGTGGGACGCGCCAACCGGCGGCAGGGAGCCGCGCAGGCACGATGGTCCGATTCGGCGCGGGGAGCGCCAGACGCGGCAGATGTGGGAACGCTGCGCCGCGTATCGAAAAATGCCCCCCGACGGACGCGGGGGGCGAAAAGAAACGGGTTGAGCCGCCTCATCGCTGATCGGGCATCCGGACGCTACCGGTTGCCACACAGCTATACTGCACGAAAAATATAATCGTGGCAACCCTATTTGTGCGAATGTACAGACAGGCGATAGGCGACCCTACCCGCCGGTCAAGGTGGGAATCCCTTTGTTCAGTCGTTCGTGCGCACCATATGTGCGCGAAAATATTATCATGGATGAAATATTTGGAGGTGCTTTGGAGACATTGCCGGGGTGGCTACAGGCAGGATGCTGGGGATTGCTGGCGGGCGCCGCCCTGCTCCTGGGCGCCTTCATCGGCGTGCGTTTCAAGGTGCCGCAACGGCTGGTCGCGGCCGTCATGGCCTTCGGCAGCGGCGTGCTGATCTCGGCCCTGTCGTTCGAATTGATGGACGAGGCGATCGAGACCGGCGGTTTCGCTTCCACCGCGGGCGGCTTCCTGCTCGGCGCCCTGTTCTACACCGCCGCGAACTGGTGGCTGGCGCGAAAAGGCGCACGCCATCGCAAACGCTCGGCGGCGCGCCTGACGGTCGCGCGGCAGGAAGGCAGCGGCGCCGCCCTCGCCGTCGGCGCCCTGCTCGACGGCATCCCGGAATCGATCGTGATCGGCTTGTCGCTGCTGGGCGGCAAAGGCGTCAGCGTGGCGGTGGTCGCGGCGGTGTTCCTGTCCAACCTGCCGGAAGGCCTGTCGAGCGCATCCGGCATGCGCCATGCGGGCCGCTCGGCGGCCCATATCTATGGTGTCTGGACCGGCATCGCGGTGGCGTCGGGGCTGGCGTCCCTGCTCGGCTACACGGTGTTTCACCGCTTTCCGCCCGAAATGCTGGCCGCGACCACCGCCGTGGCCGCCGGCGGCGTGCTGGCAATGGTGGTCGACACCATGATTCCCGAAGCGTTCGACGAGACCCATGACTTCGCCGGCCTGATCGTGGCCGCCGGCTTTCTCGCCGCGTTCGCGCTCAGCAAGCTGGGCTAGCGGCCCTCGCGACTGCCCTGCGTGGCCAGGTAGGCGACGATGTCGCTTGCCTGTTGTTCGCTCATGAAGTTCATGAAGCGCATCTTGTTGCCGGGCACCACCGCCTCCGAATCGCGAATGAACGCGGCCAGGTTGCGTTCGTCCCACACCAGCGTCGACGCCTTCAGCGCCGGCGAATAAGCATAGCCGGCCACGCCGCCCGCCTCGCGGCCCAGTACGCCATTGAGTTGCGGACCGAAGATATTGACCGCGTTCGGCCCGACCTGGTGGCAGCCGGCGCAGCGCGCGAACAGTTTGCGTCCGGCCTCGATCCGGGCCGGTGACGGCGCGCCGGCGGCAGCCACGCTTGCATCGGCTGCGGTATCGCTGCGGCCACAGCCGCCCAGGGCGAGCACCAGGCCCAGCATGGCCATGGGGGTACGCACCTACTTGACCCGCTGCTTTTCGAGCTTGCGCGCCAGCGTGCGTCGGTGCATGCCCAGGCGCCGCGCCGCCTCCGAGATATTGAAATCGGTCTCGGCCAGCACCGCGTGAATGCGCTCCCACTCCAGCGTCTTGATCGAGGTCGAGCGATTGGTGACCTCGACGTCGGTGCTGCCGGCCACGTGGCCGAAAGCGGCTTCGATGTCGTCGGCGTCGGACGGCTTGGCCAGGTATTGCACGGCGCCCAGCTTGATCGCCTCGACCGCGGTGGCGATGCTGGCGAAGCCCGTCAGCACCACGATCAGCATGTCCGGGTCGTGCTCGTGCAGCAGCTGCACGCAGGCCAGGCCCGAGGTATTGCCCTTGAGTTTCAGGTCGACCACGGCGTAGCCGGGGTTGTGGTGGGCCAGCAGGGCTTGCGCCTCGTCGTGGCCCGTGGCGCCCAGCACGCGGTAGCCGCGCCGCTCGAAGGAGCGGCTCAGGGTGCGGGCGAAGGCTTCGTCGTCTTCGATGATGAGCAGCAGCGGCTCAGGATTCTGCATCGTCTGTTTCCTCTAGTTCGATCGCGGCCAGGGGCAGGCGCACGGACACCTCGGCCCCGCCGCCTTCGTCGTGGCGCCGGTTGCGCGCCGTGACCGTGCCGCCGAGCTTGCGCACGACGTTCACCGCCAGGAACAGCCCCAGCCCGCCGCCGGGCTTGCCCTTGGTCGAGTGATACGGCTTGCCGAAGTGGGCCAGCATGCTGGGCGCGAAGCCCGGGCCGCGGTCGAACACGGTCAGCACCAGCGTGCGCTCGTCGATGTGGGCGTCCATATAGACCCAGTCGGGCGAGGCCTCGAGTGCGTTGTCGAGCAGGTTGTCGACCGTCTGGCGCAGCGCCGAGTCGCTCGCCACCGGCAGGTCTTCGGCGATCCGGTTATTGTAGATGAAGGTGCGCACGTGACGGCTGGCCTCCCACCCTTCGGCCAGCTCGTCGAGGAAGCGGCTGACCGTGGTGCGTTCGGCCGACTCGCCGCGCGCCTCGCCGGCCGACAGCAGGATGCCGCTGACGATGGCCTTGCAGCGCTTGAGCTGGGTCTGCATCTCGGTCAGCTCTTCGAGCAGTTCGGGGTCGTCGCGGAAGGCCGGCATGCGCTTCCAGTCGCCCAGGATCACCGAGACCGTCGACAGCGGCGTGCCCAGCTCGTGGGCGGCGCCGCTGGCGAGCAGGCCCATGCGCACGATATGTTCCTCCTCGGCCGCGCGCTGGCGCAGCGCGGCCAGCTGGGTCGCCTTGTCGCGCACATTGTCCGAGATGCGCGAGATGAACATCACCAGCAGCGCGGCGTTGAGCGCGAAGCACACCAGCAGGCCCTGCACATACAGGCTGCCGATGCCGCGCGCATGGTCGAACGGCAGCGCGAGCGGCTGGGCGTAGATGGCCAGGCCTGCCATGCAGGCGATCGTGACCAGCACGATGCTCCAGGTCCACAGCACGTCGAGCAGCACGGCCGAGACGATCACCTGCAGCAGGTAGAGGAAGGCGAACGGATTGGTGGTGCCGCCCGACAGGTACAGCAGCACGGTGAGGCTGGAGACGTCGACCAGGATCGCCAGGAACATCTCGCCGTTCGACACCGGGCGCCGCTCGTGCCAGCGCAGGTGGCTGGCGACGTTGAAGGCGATCAGGCAGGCCAGCACCTGCAGCATGTGCACCAGCGGCAGCTCGATGCGGAAGATCAGGATCGCCGAGGCGATGGTGGTGATCTGGCCGATGACGGCGATCCAGCGCAGCTCGATCAGCTGCAGCATGTTCTTGTGGCCGGCCGCGAACTCGACGTTGGCGGCGGCGGCGGACGGCGACGAGCGCGCCGCCCTGGCGAAGAAATCCAGCGGAGATTGCATCAAAACCCGTTATATCTGAGCTGCGGTCCGTGCGGCGGTTCGGCGTGCGCCGGCCGCCTCAATCGTCGGTGGCGCCGCGCTTGGCCTCGTAGCGGGCGACCCACCACGTGGCGGCGGCCACCATCAGGGCCAGAGCATACCAAGTGAGCGCGTAGACGAGGTGATTATTTGGGAAAGAAATCACGGTCAGGCCGCCGACCGCCGTTTCCGGCGCGTCCTTCGGGTCCTGGCCCTTGCCGGCGTCGACGAAGAACGGCGCGACCTTCGCGGGGTCGAGGCCGCGCGCGGCGGCGATGGCGCCGACTTCGCGCGCATACCAGCGGTTGTTGACGGGGTCGTTGTCGCGCAGGAAACCGCTTTTCGGTTCGGCGATGCGCAGCAGGCCGGTGACCGCGACCGGCGTGCCAGCGGCGGCCGCGCACGGGTCGCCAGCGGCCTTGTTGGGCGGGTACTGCTGCGCGATATTGCCGCTCGACGGGATGAAACCGCGGTTGATGAGAACGATGTGGCCCTCTTCCGTGCAGAACGGCGTGAGCAGCCAGAAACCGGCGCCGAGCTCGGACAGCGCTTGCACCGGTGTGGTCAATTCGTAGAGATAGCGGCCCGACAGGCGTATGCGCCGGTATTCATCGGACTCGCGTGAGACTTGCGGCCATTGCGACGCCAGGGGCGGCGCAACGGGATCCGCATGAACGCGTGCGTCGACGCGTTCGATCAGGTCCAGTTTCCATTGCAGGCGAAACACCTGCCAGGTCCCCAGACCGGCAAACAGCACGAACAGCAGCAGGGCCGCCACCGCCAGGGCGCGCCGCGCGAAGGCGGAGCGCTGAGGATGCGCCGGCGCCGCCGGCTGTTCGTGCACTGCTGCCATTAGGTCATGTCGTGGGTGCTGTTCGGACCCATGCCAGGCATCATATTCGAATTCATATGATGCATGACCCAGATTGAACCGGCCAGCACGATGACCAGGATGACGATGGTCAGGATGGCGGCCATCATGTTCCAGCCGCCTTCCGACTTCGAGTTGAGGTGCAGGAAGTACATCATCTGCACGATCAGCTGCACGCCGGCGAAGGCCAGGATGACCCACTTGGTGGTCTCTGGCGCCAGCACGTTGCCCATCACCAGCCAGAACGGAATGATCGTCAGGATCGCCGACAGGGCGAAGCCGATCATGTAGTCCTTGGCGCTGTAGTGCGTCACGTAGACGTCGTGGCCATGATGGCCGTGGTCGTGGTGGTCGCTCATGGCAGGACTCCCATCAGGTAGACAAAGGTGAAGACGAAGATCCAGATCAGGTCCAGGAAGTGCCAGAACAGCGACAGGCACGACAGGCGACGGAAGTTCTCCGGGGTCAGGCCGTGTTTGCCCAACTGGAAGAACAGGGTCACCAGCCAGATGAAGCCGAAGGTCACGTGCAGGCCGTGGGTGCCGACCAGCGCGAAGAACGCGGTCAGGAAGCCCGAACGCTGCGGACCGGCGCCCATGTGGATCAGGTGCTGGAACTCATAGATTTCCACGCACAGGAAGGCCAGGCCCAGGATGCCGGTCACGACCAGCCACATGCGGGTCTTGGCCAGGTTCTTCGCTTGCGCGGCGATCATGGCGAAGCCGAAGGTCAGCGACGACACCAGCAGGAACGCGGTGTTCAGCGCGATCAGCGGCAGCTCGAACAGCTCGGCGCCGGTCGGACCGCCGGCGTACGAGCGGCCTTGCACCGCGTAGGTCGCGAACAGGGACGCGAAGATGAGGCAGTCGCTCATCAGGTAGAGCCAGAAGCCCAGCAGCGTGCCCTGCTCCGGGTGGTGGTCGCGGACGAAGTAACGTCCGCTCACGTCGTCGGCGACGCTGCCGCCGGTTACAGTTGCTTTAAGTTCAGACATGGCTTTCCAGCATACGGGTGCGCTCTGCTTCAGTACGGGCCACTTCTTCGGCCGGAATGTAGTAGTCGCGCTTGTAGTTGAAGGTATGGATGATGATCGCGGCCATCATGACGACGAAGGAAGCCACGGTCAGCGCCCACATGTGCCAGATGATGCCGAAGCCGACCACGCACGAGATCGCGGAGATCACGAAACCGGCGCCGGTGTTCTTCGGCATGTGGATCGCCACGAAGTCCTTCAGAGGACGACGATAGCCGTTCTTCTTCATGTCGGCGAAGGTGTCGTTGTCATGCACCACCGGGGTGAACGCGAAGTTGTAGTCCGGCGGGGGCGACGAGGTCGACCATTCCAGCGTACGGCCTTCCCACGGATCACCGGTGAAGTCACGCAGGCGAGCGGTGTTGCGGTCACGGAAGCTGACATAGACCTGCATCAGCAGCGCGGCGATACCACCAGCGATCATCAGGGTGCCCACGAACGAGATCTGGAACAGCCACTGCACCGAAGGATCGTCGAAATGGCTGACGCGACGGGTGTAGCCCATGAAGCCCAGGATGTACGGCGGGGTGAACGCGACCCAGAAGCCGATCGACCACAGCCAGAACGAGACCAGGCCCCAGAAACGGTCCAGCTTGTAGCCGAAGGCTTTCGGGAACCAGTAGTTGATACCGGCGAAGATACCGAACACGACACCGCCGATGATGACGTTGTGGAAGTGCGCGATCAGGAACAGCGAGTTGTGCAGCACGAAGTCGGCCGCCGGGATGGCCAGCATGACGCCGGTCATACCGCCAATCACGAAGGTCAGCATGAACGACACGGTCCACATCATCGGCAGTTCGAAGCGGATACGGCCGCGGTACATGGTGAACAGCCAGTTGAAGATCTTGGCGCCGGTCGGGATCGAGATGATCATCGTCGTGATGCCGAAGAACGCGTTGACGCTGGCGCCCGAACCCATGGTGAAGAAGTGGTGCAGCCACACCAGGTACGACAGGACCATGATGACGCAGGTCGCGTACACCATCGAGGTGTAGCCGAACAGGCGCTTGCCGCAGAAGGTCGAGACGACTTCGGAGAAGATACCGAAGGCCGGCAGGATCAGGATGTAGACTTCCGGGTGACCCCAGATCCAGATCAGGTTGACGTACATCATCGGGTTGCCGCCACGGTCGCTCGTGAAGAACGCGGTGTCGAGCAGGCGGTCCATGCCCAGCATGGCCAGCACGGCGGTCAGGATCGGGAAGGTGACCACGATCAGGATGTTGGTGCACAGCGAGGTCCAGGTGAAGACTGGCATCTTCATCAGGTCCATGCCCGGCGCACGCATCTTGATGATGGTGACGATCAGGTTGACGCCCGACAGGGTCGTGCCGACACCCGCGATCTGCAGCGCCCAGATGTAGTAGTCGACGCCGACACCCGGACTTGCCAGGATGCCCGACAGCGGCGGATACGCCAGCCAGCCGGTGCGTGCGAACTCACCCACGAACAGCGATGCCATGATCAGCACGGCGCCCATGGTGGTCATCCAGAACGAGAAGTTGTTCAGGAACGGGAAGGCCACGTCGCGCGCGCCGATCTGCAGCGGCACCACGTAGTTCATCAGGCCCGTCACGAACGGCATCGCCACGAAGAAGATCATGATCACGCCGTGGGCGGTGAAGATCTGGTCGTAGTGGTGCGGCGGCAGGAAGCCGGCGTTGTCGCCGAAGGCGATCGCCTGCTGGGCGCGCATCATCAGGGCGTCGGCGAAGCCGCGCAGCAGCATGATCAGGCCCAGGATCATGTACATGATCCCGATTTTCTTGTGGTCGATACTGGTGATCCAGTCCTTCCACAGGGTGCCCCACAGGCGGAAGTACGACAGGATGGCCACGAGGGCCAGGCCGCCGACGATCACGCCTGCGAAGGTAGCGATCAGAATCGGCTCATGGAGCGGGATCGCGTCCCAGCCCAGCCGACCGAAGATGAACTTCGTCAAGTCGAATGATTCTTGCATGATTACTTCATCAAGGTATTAATAGGAGCGACGCACATTTCCAGCGCTTCCGCCAACTGCGACTTCCCGCCCTGCGATTGCTGGCGGATGGCGGCGGCCATCTGGTTGCGCTTCTCGTCTTCGTGCATCTGCTGGTTCATGCACATGCTGCCTTCCGCCACGCAGCGGTTGACGACACGGTTGAACAGCGCCGGCTCGACCTGGCCATAGTGGCGCACAGGCTCCTTGGCGGTCGGCTTTTCCAGCACCAGGTAGTCGGCGCGATCGAGGACGGCCGGATTGGCCTTCATTTCCTGCACCCAGGTGTTGAACTCTTCGTTGGTGACGCCTTTATAGGCGAACTTCATGTGCGAGAAACCGTCGCCGCTGAAGTTGGCCGACAGGCCGCGGTAGTCACCGGTCTTGTTCAGGACCGCGTTCAGTTCCGTCTCCATGCCCGGCATCGCATAGATCATGCCGGCCAGGGTCGGGATATAGAAGGTGTTCATCACGGTCGAAGCGGTGATCTTGAAGCGCACCGGGGTGTCGATCGGGGTCACCAGCTGGTTGACCGAGGCGATGCCCTGCTCCGGATAGATGAACAGCCATTTCCAGTCCAGCGCCACGACCTGCACTTCGAGCGGCTTGGTCGATGCCGGGATCGGACGGTGTTCGTCCAGGCGTTCGAGCGGACGGTAAGGATCGAGCTTGTGGGTGCTGACCCAGGTGATCAGGCCAAGGACGATGATGATCAGGAGCGGAGCGCCCCAGATGATGAGCTCGAGCTTGGTCGAGTGGTCCCAATCGGGTTCGTACTTCGCGTTGGCGTTCTTGCGATAGCGCCAGGCGAACAGGACAGTCAGGATCATCACAGGGACGATGATCAACAACATCAGCACAACCGATATGGTGATCAGATCGGCCTGCTGCTTCGCAATATCGCCGGTGGGATTCATGACGACCGTGTTGCAGCCGGCCAGCGCTGCAAGCGGAAGTAATGGGAGTCCGCGGCGGACAATTTTAGGAATCATGCTAGGTATCTAACGTTACATGGAAGGAGAACATGCTACTGTAATGCCAACGGTCGCCGAAGAACATTGGACACATTGTCCCACCTTTGCCGAAATGTAATTTCAACAACAGTGGCGACCGTCGACTTCTCTGGAGAACACAATATGCAAAGCACGACGACGTACGGCGGCGCAGGGGCCGCTCCAATCACACACCCGCACAGCGGGGCTCGCAACATCAATGCCAGGGATGCCCACGTCAGTCCCGGCGACATCGCCGTCGGCGTGGTCATCGGCCGTGCGGCGGAATACTTCGAGTTCTTCACGTACGCAATCGCGTCGGCGCTCGTCTTCCCTGCCATTTTCTTCCCATGGGCCGACCGGCTCGACGCCACGCTGTATTCCTTCGCCATCTTCGCCCTCGCCTTCATCGCACGCCCGATCGGCACGGTCGTGTTCATGGCGATCCAGAAGCGCTGGAGCCGCGACATGAAACTCGGCATCTCGCTGCTCATGATGGGTACCAGCACCGTCGTCATCGCCATGCTCCCGAGCTATAGTGAAATCGGCGCCACCGCGATCATCCTGCTGGCGGCCCTGCGTATCGCCCAGGGTTTCGCCCAGGGCGGTTCGTGGGATGGGCTGCCGTCGCTGCTGGCGCTCAGCGCACCCGAGAACAAGCGCGGATGGTACGCGATGCTCGGACAATTGAGCGCACCGCTTGGCTTCGTGATCGCGGCCGGCATCTTCGCCTTCCTGATCACCTATACGGCCGAAGAAGACTTCCTGACCTGGGGCTGGCGCTTCCCGTTCTTCGTGGCCTTCGCCATCAACGTGGTCGGCACCTTCGCCCGCCTGCGCCTGGCCAGCACGCCCGAGTACTCGCGCCTGCTCGACTCGCATCACCTCGATCCAGCCCCGGTCGGCGAACTGGTGAGCAAGCAAGGCAGCAATATCGCCATCGGCGCCATGGCTGCCCTGGCCAGCTACGCCCTGTTCCACCTGGTGACCGTGTTCCCGCTGTCGTGGATCCAGCTCTACGATACCCGTCCGATGGACGAGTTCCTGCACATCCAGATGTGGGGCGCCGGTCTCGCAGCGGTCGCCATGCTGATCTCGGGCATCGTCGCCGACAAGCTCGGTCGCCGCACCACCCTCGGCACCGCGGCGGCGCTGATCGCCCTGTATTCGGCCTCGATCCCGTTCCTGATCAATAGCGGCACCGGCGGCCAGAACGCCTTCATCCTGATCGGCTTCACCCTGCTGGGCTTCTCCTACGGCCAGGCGGCGGGCGCGACCACCTCGAACTTCCAGAAGGGTTTCCGCTACACCGGCGCGGCCCTGACGTCCGACCTGGCATGGCTGGTCGGCGCGGCCTTCGCACCGCTGGTCGCCCTCGGCCTGTCGGCCCACTTCGGCCTGGGCTACGTCAGCCTGTACCTGCTGTCGGGCGCGGTCGTCTCGCTGGCGGCGCTGAGCCTGAACCGCAAGCTGGAGATTCGCGACTGATGCCTGTCGCTTGACGTGATATGACGGCGGCCCTGCGGGGCCGTCGTTTTTTTATGGGGGGGCGCATCGCGGGGCGACTCAGTCGCGCGCCGTACGCCATTCCTGGGGATTGGCCGGCTGCTCGTGTTCGTGGCCGCAGTTGGTGATCCGCTGCTTGCCGTGCTCTTCGATCATGTCGATGCTGGTGGCCGGCGAGCGCTCCGTGATGCAATAGATGCCGAGGGCCGTCAGGACGCGAAAACGGCGCGCCCCATCGCCGCCATCGTTGACCAGTTCGACGATCTTGGGCGCCTCGTACCACTTGTTCGGCGCCAGCGCGGCGGCTTCCCTGAACTTGTTCGCCATGCGGATCTGCGGGCTGTCCGGCGGCGCGACGATGGTCGGCTTGCTGTCCTTGCGCACGGCGCGGTCCATGGCGCCGGCGTCGCGCATGGCTTGTTCGATCATCTGGCGCGCAGCGCCGGCAGCCGGCTCGGTAGTCGGCGCCGGCGCAGCCACGGCCTCGGCCGGAACGGGGGCCGCAATGGCTTCTCGTGCCGGCGCAGGCGGCGCGGAAGATGCCATGGGTCGTGGCGCGGCATGCGCGCGCGGCCGGTCAGGGATGATTTCGGCCACCACCGCCTCGGGCAGGCGCGGCGCCACCCGTACCCACTGGACGAACTCGGGTTCGGGCTGCACGGGCAGCCGCATCTTGCGCGCCTGCTGCCAGCCGGCCACCAGCGCCGCATGGAGCAACAGCGTGAGGGCAAGGCCCTCCAGGCGGCTGTTCGCATCGTGGCGCGGTGGTCGGGTTCGGGGCATATGGCCCGAGTATACCCGGCGCCGGACCGTGCATTACTCACGCATTGTTGCGCCTGACCTCTTCGGTGTAGATGCCTGGAACGCGCGACAGCCCGGCCTTCACCGTCTGCGTGAGTTCGTCGATCATGACTTCGTCCGCGCCCGCTTCCAGCGCCGCAAAGCCGCGGTCCACCACGGTGGCCGGGGCCAGCTTGGGCAATGCAATGTCGCGCGTCAGGTCGGTGTCGATGAAGCCGACATGCAGAGCCAGCACCTGCGTGCCCTGCCCGCGCAGCTCGTTGCGCAGCGCATTGGTCAATCCCCAGGCCGCCGACTTCGAGACCCCATAGGCTGCCAGCGCAGGCGAGCTGATCCAGCTAGCCACCGACAGCACGTTCAGTATGGCGCCGCCGCCATTGCGGCCCAGCACGGGCGCGAAAGCCCGGCTCATGCCCAGGATGCCGAACACGTTCGTCTCCAGCATCGCCCGCAGCGAATCCTCGACGCCGTCCGCCAGCACCTGCTGGAAATGGGCGATGCCGGCGTTGTTGATGACCAGGCCGACGTCGCCCAGCTCGCGCGCCGCCGCCGCCACGCTGCCTGGATCCGTGACGTCGAGCCGGACCGGGGTGACGCCGGCCAGGGTGACACTGGCGGGATCGCGCCCCCCCGCATAGACCTTCCTGGCGCCGCGCGCGAGCGCCTGGCGCGCGAATTCGAGGCCCAGGCCACGGTTGGCGCCGGTGACGAGGACGGTGGCATTGTCGAGTTGCATGGCTATCCCTTTCTGGTCGGTGGCGTCATCGAATATGACGATCATCATATTCTAGTCCAGAAAAATGGGCTGCGTACTGACAGGGCTGGATTTGGCGACGCTAGCGCAGGTACTGGGCCAGCAAGGCTTGCCGGCTGGCCGCCAGCATCGCACCGCCCTGCGGGTCGGGGCCGAAGGTGCGCGCGATCTGCAGGGCGCCGACCATCGCGCCGGCCAACGCCAGGGCCTGGCCAGCGGCGTCGGTGCGCCCTTCTTCTTCCAGCGCCGCCTGGACCTGCCGCACCAGCCTCTCGATACGGCTGCGCGCGACCTCGCGCAGCGGCGCTTCCTGGCGCGCCATTTCCGAGCCGAGCGCGCCGACCACGCAGCCCAGGCCCGACTCACGGGCAGCCAGGTGTTCTTCGGACAGGTAGGCCGTGACCAGCGCGGCCAGCGGGCTGGCACCGTCCGCGCGCAAGGCAGCTGTGCGGCGATCGAGATTGTCCGTGGACGCCGCATCGGCATGCTCGAGCGCCTCGACCAGCAGCGCCTCGCGCGAGTCGAAGTGGGCATAGAAGCCGCCGTGGGTCAGGCCGGCGCCCTTCATGACGTCGGCCACGCCGACGCCCGCGAAACCGTTGCGCCGCAGCGCGCGCGCCGCGACCTCGAGGATGCGCTGATGGGTTTGTTCCCGTTTGGAGGGGATGGTCATGCCGTACTTGCAGGGATGGGATGATCTTTATCCTACGACCATCCCACTACAGCGGTCAACGGTCGCCGGATCTCACGACAGCGCCGTGTCGAGCACCGTCATCAGGATGAAGCCGAAGATCAGCGCGATGCTGGCCTGGGTGCCGTTGCCCGACTGGCGCGATTCGGGGATCACGTCGTTGACGATCACCAGCAGCATGGCGCCGGCGGCGGCGGCCAGCGCATACGGCAGCAGGCCGGCCGAGATGCCGATCAGGGCCACGCCGAAGACTGCGGCGATCGGCTCGACCAGGCCCGAGGCCACGCCCATGGCGACCGCGGTCAGGCGGCTGTAGCCGACGGCGTGTAGCGCGAGCGCCACCACCAGGCCTTCGGGCACGTCCTGGATCGACACGCCGGTGGCCAGCGAGGTGGCTTTCTCGACGTCGATGCCGGCGAAGGCCACGCCGATCGCCAGGCCTTCGGGCAGGTTGTGCAGGGCCACGGCCCACACGAACAGCCAGGCGCGCCGCAGCGACACCTTGTCGGGCTCGTTGGACAGGATGCCCTCGGTGCGCACCGCGCGCCCGAGCAGCAGGATGGCGCCGGCGCCGAACATGATGCCGGCGCCGACCATGAGGCTCGATTCCCAGTTGCCGGCGCCGGCCGTCTTGGCGGCGCTCAGGGCGGGAATCACGAGGGAAAACGCGGTGGCGCCGAGCATGACGCCGGCGCCGAAGCCGAGGAAGCAATCGTAGGTGCGCTTGGTGAAATTCTGTGCGAACAGGACCGGCAGGGTGCCCAGTGCGGTCGCCGCCGCCGCCGTGCTGCCTCCCGCCAGCGCCGCCAGCATCTTGGGATTGGCATTCATGATCTGCTCGATCATGCTGCCGAGCAGGACGAGGAAGCCGATGGCGCAGATGCCGAAACCGATGGCGCGGCGTGGGGTCAGCCAGCGCGGAAGGCCACGAGGGTGGTTGCTCTTGTCGGTTTGGATATCCATGCATATTCCTGTCAAAGACCGCGCCAGGCCGCCCCGCTCCCCGCGTGGGCGGCCGCCGGCGCGGCCGTACTACGAGGCGGGTATTACTTCAGCGGCTTGCCGCTGCCCATCGGGTTGCCGACACCGGTGTCGTCGAGCGGACCGCCCTTGGAACCGACGTTGGCGTCGCCCATGGCATTACCGCCCGATCCACCCATCGTACCACCAGTTGCCGATTGCATCATGCCCAATTCGGAGCCGGTACGCGGCGTGGCCGAGGGGTCGGACATGGTGCGCATCGCCATCTGCTTGAGCACGTCGATGTCGCCGGTCGGCAGGGCCACTTCGGCCTCGCCCGAGCCGCCGTCGACGGCCATCTGCTTCTCGCGGTCGCTGATGAAGTCCCAGTCGGCGCCCTGGTTCCAGGCGCCGCGCACCTCGCCCGGGCCCTGCGACATATTGTAGTAAACGCTGGCGAAGGCCGGCACCACGGGCATCTTGCCCGGTGGGAAGTTCGGCTCCATCGCGTACAGCGCCTTCTCGAACGACTTCATGTGCGCCACTTCGCGCGTCATCAGGAAGCCCAGCGCCTCTTTCACGCCCGGGTCGTCGGTCAGCGCGATCAGGCGCTCATAGACGATCTTGGCGCGCGCCTCGGCGGCGATGTTCGAGCGCAGGTCGGCGGTCGGCTCGGTGATCGAGTCGATGTAGGCGGCGGTCCATGGCACGCCGGCCGAGTTGGTCAGCGGAGCGCCAGCGCCATACAGCACTTGCGTGATGTGGCTGTCGTTGCCCGGGCCGGTAATGGCGCGGTACATTTCGGCCTCGGTGTCGATGGCTTCGGCCAGGCGGCCCTTGGCGCCCTTGTTCAGCATGGCGACGATGTGGCCGATCACCTCCAGGTGGCTCAGCTCCTCGGTCGCGATGTCGAACAGCATGTCCTTGCGGCCTGGATCGTCTTCGGCGACAGCCTGGGTAAAGTAGCGCATGGCCGCGGCCAGCTCGCCCTGCGGTCCGCCGAACTGCTCGAGCATGAGGTTCGCCAGGGCCGGGTTCGGCTCGCTGACACGGACTGTATATTGCAAGCGCTTGTTGTGTGCAAACATGACAGGTATCTCCGATTGAAGTGGAAGGTTCGTATCAACCTCGGCAGCCACGCGACCTGCGTGCACTGCCAATGGATAGGCTACCGCCGGGATCGGTAGCTCAATGACCCCATGTTCTCAGGTCGACAATGGATTGACCGTCAGGAGCACTCCCGTGTCCTTGTAGGACAAATGTGACAATCTGTTATTCCAAATAAACAATCCCCGAATCAAGTCCATCTGCCGTCTCATGCGTGCGCCCGGGTGGGCCGGTCACTGACACGCCTCCGGCACGCGCTCCTACAGTCATCGGTGGCGGGGCCGGTCTACCATATTGTTCAAACAATCACGAACGGGGGTATTACCATGAATCTCAAGCAACTGAGCCCAAGCATTACAGACATGATCCGCTTCGACCACTCGCACGTGATGGTCACCTTCCACCAGTACTCGAAGGACAAGAGCCCGACCGTCAAGAAGGCGCTGGCCGATACCATCTGTGATGGCCTGGAAATCCACGCCACGCTCGAAGAAGAGATCTTCTACCCGGTGATGCGCCGGCGCGACGGCAGCGAGCCCTTCATCCATGAGGCCGAGCCCGAGCACGATGAAATGCGCCGCCTGATCGCCGAGCTACGCGCCACCTCGGGCGCCGATCCGCGCCACGACGACCTGGTGATGGAGTTGATGCGCGACGTGATGCACCACGTGGCGGAGGAAGAAACCAAGCTGCTGCCGGACGCCGAGGCGATCCTGGGCAAGCAGCGCCTGGCCGAGATGGGCGCCGAGATGACGCGCCGCCGCATGCAGCTGGTGGGGCCAAAGGCCGGCAAGCTGGCCAAGGAACACATCGTCGGCTTCTCGGGCAGCACCGCGGCGATGGTGGTCGGCGTGGCCGGCGCCCTGCTGGCGGCGTTCGCGCTCAAGCCGAAGAAGAATACCTGGAAGACGCAGCCGGCGAATACCTGATCGGCTGTTGCGCTGACTGATAACGCCGCCGCTCGCAAGACCGGCGGCGTGTTTACATTCAGATCTGATCCGGGAAGAACACCGGCATCGGGTCGAGCGTCGACTTGACCCCGAGATGGGCGCCCTGCTCCCTGAGCCAAAGGTCGGCAGTCTTGACGCCCTGGTCGTGCAACATCTGCAGGAAGGGCATCTCGGCATTCATCTTGGCCGAGATGCCGTGATCCTGCAGGAATTCGTTGCCGCTGATGAGGTGCAGGTGTTTGCTGTTGGGCGCCGCCCCGGCCCCGCGGACCTCGTCGGGCAAGCCGTTCAGGTAACGCAGCGCGCTGACTTCGCGCACGAAGCTGATGTTGAACGCGATTTCGTTGGAGCGGTTGGCGATGTCGGCGATATTGGTCGGCATGTCGCTGCGCGCGATCGGGTTGTTCTGGATGATGATCAGGTCGCTGGCGGTCGAGTGCCGCATCAGCGGATCCAGCGGCGGATTGGCGACATAACTGCCATCCCAGTACATCTCCCCTTCCACCTCGACCGCCGCGAATACGGTCGGCAGGCAGGCGGAGGCCACCAGGCGCTGCACGTCCATTTCTTCGCGCCTGAACAGCTTGCCGGTTCCGGTGCGCACATTGGTGGCGGCGATGAACAGCTGCAGTTCTTCGCAGTCGCGCACCCGCTCGAAATCGATCATGGTGGTCAGGAAGTTACGCAGAGGATTGAGGGTGAGCGGACCTTCGCGCACCGGTCCCATCAGCGCCCCCATCATCTCGAGCAGGTGGTAAGCCGGCGAGAATTCCATCGTAAACGTGGGCGCCATGCGGTCGAGCGGCGTGCGTTGGAGCGGACTCAGGACCGCCGCGCTGCCGAGGGTGCGCCAGAACCGGTCGAGGGCGCGGCGCGCGCCCTCGCGGCCGCCACCGCGCGCGTAGCCGTCGGCCAGCACCACTGCGTTGATGGCGCCGGCGCTCGAGCCGCTCAGGGCGTCGATGAGCAGGTCGTCCTCTTGCAGCAGCCGGTCGAGCACGCCCCATCCGAAGGCGCCGTAGGTTCCCCCGCCCTGGATGGCGAGGCTGATCGTCTTGTAAGTCGTCAAGATCTGCTCCATCGTGATTGATGGAGCGAGCTTAACGCGGCGCCCGATGTTGCGGCGCAGCGTAGCTTCAGGACATCCAGGCCATCACGAGCGGCACCAGCCACGGGGCCAGCAGCGCGGTCAGCGCGCCGTTCAGGCCCATCGCCAGGCCGGCGAAGGCGCCCATCTCCGGGCTGACCTGGAAGGCGCGCGCCGTGCCGATGCCGTGCGAGGCCAGGCCCAGCGCGAAGCCGCAGGCGGCGTCCGAGCGCACGCCCAGCAGCATGAAGACGTAGCGCCCGAACACCGCGCCGAAGATGCCGGTCGCGATCACCAGCGCCGCCGTCAGCGCCGGAATGCCGCCCAGGCGCTCGGACACCGCCATCGCGATCGGCGAGGTGGCCGATTTCGGTCCCAGCGTATATGCCAGCTCCGGCGTCGCGCCGAGCAGCAGCGCCACCACCACGGCCGACACGATCGCCGTCACGCTGCCGGCCAGCAGCGCGGCGCCCAGCGGCAAGGCGGCGCGGCGCAGGCGCGGCAACTGGCGCACCAGCGGCACCGCCAGCGCCACGGTGGCCGGGCCGAGTAAAAAGTGGACGAACTGGGCGCCGGCAAAATAGCGCTCGTAGGACATGCCGATGAGCCACAGCAGCGCCACGATCAGGGCGACCGCGATCGCCACCGGATTGGCCAGCGGCGAGGCCTTGCACAGGGCGAAGATGCGCTGCGCCGCCAGGTAGGCGCACAGGGTCATGGTCAGGCCCAGGAGCGGCGAGGCGGAAAGATAGACCCAGAAATGGCTGAACTCGGCGAAATCAGGCATCGCCATCCCTGGTTGGATTGTCCATCCCGCGCAGGATCAGGCCGGTCACGGCCAGGGCCAGAACGGTGCTGACCACGAGCGAGGCCAGGATCGCGATCCAGTGGCCGCTGCCGCTGCTGGCGGCGACCAGGATGCCGACGCCGGCCGGCACGAACAGCAGCGACAGGTGCGACAGCAGCGTGTTGGCGGCCCCCTCGACCAGCGCCTGCAGCTTCGGCATGGCCAGCAACGCCGCCATCAACAGCAGCATGCCGGCGACCGGCCCCGGCAAGGGAAGATGGAAGACGAATACGATGCCTTCGCCCAGGCACTGGAACAACAACAGGACCGCGAACGCAGCCAGCATACCTCTACTCCTGACGCAGGACGGCGGCCGCGTAGCGCACCCGGCCGCCGAAAAGTGTACAGGATAGCAAATCCCGCGGCCGTGCGTGCGTACGCTGGCCGCGCAAAGCGTCAGGCTTCGGCCGTCGCCTGCGCCCCGGCGATCGCGCCACGCTTGACCTGGTCGCGCTCGATCGACTCGAACAAGGCCTTGAAGTTGCCTTCGCCGAAGCCGTCGTCGCCCTTGCGCTGGATGAACTCGAAGAACACCGGCCCCAGTTGCGGCACGCCAAAGATCTGCACCAGCAGGCGCGCATGGCCGTCCTTCACGGCGCCGTCCAGCAGCAGGCCGCGCATCTTCAGCGCCTCGGCATCCTGGCCATGGCCCGGGATGCGCTCATCCAGCATTTCGTAATAGGTGTCCGGCGGCGGCGCCATCAAGGGCACGCCGGCCGCGCGCAGCTTGTCGACGGTGGCGATCAGGTCGTCGGTGAGCAGCGCGATGTGCTGGATGCCCTCGCCGTTGAACTGCATCAGGAATTCCTCGATCTGGCCGCCGCCGGCCTTGCCTTCTTCGTTCAGCGGAATGCGGATCTTGCCGTCCGGCGCCGTCATCGCCTTCGAGGTCAGGCCGGTATATTCACCCTTGATGTCGAAGTAACGGATCTCGCGGAAGTTGAACAGCTTCTCGTAGAATCCGGCCCAGTAGGACATGCGGCCGCGGTAGACGTTGTGGGTCAGGTGGTCGATGATGGCCAGGCCATGGCCCACCGGGTTGCGGTCGACGCCGTCGATGAACTCGAAGTCGATGTCATAGATCGACTTGCCCTCGTCGAAGCGGTCGATCAGGTACAGCGGCGCGCCGCCGATGCCCTTGATGGCCGGCAGGCGCAGTTCCATGGGGCCGGTCGGGATCTCGACCGCCTGGGCGCCCAGTTCCAGGGCGCGCGCATAAGCCTTGTGGGCGTCCTTGACGCGGAAGGCCATGCCGCAGGCCGACGGGCCGTGCTCGGCCGCGAAATACGCGGCATAGCTCTTCGGCTCGTTGTTGACGATGAAGTTGATGCCGCCCTGGCGGAACAAGGCCACGTCCTTGGAGCGGTGGGTTGCCACCCTGGTGAAGCCCAGCGCCTCGAACACCGGCTCCAGCACGCCCGGCGTGGGCGATGCGAACTCCACGAACTCGAAGCCCATCAGGCCCATCGGATTGTCGAACAGGTCTGCCATTGTCTCTTCCTTTAGTTAAGCATTGTTATTGACTCACGTTTCCGCGAACACGTCGGCCAGGAGTCCGCGCAACCACTGGTTGCCCGGATCCTGGTTGAAGCGGCGGTGCCAGAAAATATTCGTCTGCAGCGGCGGCAGGTCGAGCGGCGGCGTCGCCCATTCGAGCCCGAACGGCACGGCCGCGCGCTCGGCCAGTTTTTGCGGCACCGTCACGACCAGGTCGCTCGTGCTCACGATATACGGCACCGCGGTGAAATGCGGCACCCGGAATTTCGTTGTCTGTCCGACCCCGGCCCTGGCCAGCGCCGCGTTCACCCGGTCGTAGGGACTGTCGGCCGCGTCCACCAGCAGATGCTCGGCTTGCGCGAAGCGCTCCAGCGTCAGTTCGCCCCGCGCCAGCGGGTGCCCCTTGCGGAACATGGCCACGAACGGCTGGCGGAACAGGTGGCGCTGGTACAGCGCCTCGGACACGTCCTCGAACGGTCCGACCGCCAGGTCGACCCGCCCGCCTTCCATCTCTTCCTTGAGCGACAGCATTCCCACCCGCACCGAGCTGATCTCGACGTGGGGCGCCAGCTGGCGGCAGCGCTCGATCAGCGTCGGCATGAAATACACTTCGCCGACGTCGGTCATGGCCAGCATGAAGCGGCGGTTGCTGGTGCCCGGCTCGAAGCGGCTGCGCTGGTTCAGGGCCAGCGCCACCTGCGCCATCGCCGCCCCGATCGGCTCGGCCATCTGGCTGGCCAGCGGCGTGGGCTGCATGCCGCTGGCGGTGCGCACGAACAGCTCGTCGCCGAAGCTGCGCCGCAGCCGCGCCAGCGCATTGCTCACGGCCGACTGCGACAGCCCCAGGCGCCGGGCGGCCGACGAGATCTGGCGCTCCCTGTATACCTCCTGGAACACCGAGAGCAGGTTCAGGTCTATATCGTGTGCTTCGATCATGGATTTCCCGGGCTGCCGGCCGGACCGGCGTGACACGCATTGTCCACATCCCGGTGCTCGCCCGACAGTAATATTGATAATATGAATAGTCTACATTTATCTATTCATCTCGTAAAACATGGCGGATTATTCTAGAGTGGCGCCATCGAAGATGCTATCCACCGTCCAGGAGACCCCATGAGCCACGAACCCGGCCATCCGTCAGCCTACATGAGCGGTTTCGGCAACGAGTTCGCCACCGAAGCCCTGCCCGGCGCCCTGCCCCGGCACCGCAATTCACCGCAGCGCGTGGCCTATGGCCTGTACGCCGAGCAGCTGTCCGGCACCGCCTTCACCGCCCCGCGCAGCCATAACCGGCGCTCGTGGCTGTACCGCATCCGTCCGGCGGCGGTGCACGGCAGCTTCGCGCCGCTGGACGCCCCGCGCCTGGTGGGCCGTTTCGATACGCCGGTGCCGCCGAACCAGCTGCGCTGGAGCCCTTTGCCGATGCCTCATGCTCCGACCGATTTCATCGACGGCTGGGTGACCATGGCCGGCAACGGCTCGCCCGAGTCGATGAGCGGCTGCGCCATCCATCTGTACGCGGCCAATCGCGGCATGGATGGCCGCTATTTCTATAACGCGGACGGGGAATTGTTGCTCGTACCACAATCTGGCCGGCTGTCGATCGCGACCGAGCTGGGCCTGCTGGAGGTGGAGCCGCAGGAAATCGCCGTGATCCCACGCGGCGTGCGCTTCCAGGTATTGCTCCCCGACGGCGCGGCGCGCGGCTATATCTGCGAAAACTTCGGCGCCCTCCTGCGTTTGCCCGACCTCGGCCCGCTCGGTTCCAACGGCCTGGCCAACCCGCGCGACTTCCTGACGCCGAGCGCGCGCTACGAAGACCTGGAAGGCGACTTCGAACTGGTGAGCAAGTTTGGCGGCCGCCTGTGGCGCGCGCCGATCGGCCACTCGCCGCTGGACGTCGTGGCCTGGCACGGCAACTACGCGCCTTATAAATACGACCTGCGCCACTTCAATACGATCGGCTCGATCAGCTACGACCACCCCGATCCGTCGATCTTCCTGGTGCTGCAGTCGCCGTCGGACACGCCGGGCGTGGACACGATCGACTTCGTGATCTTCCCGCCGCGCTGGCTGGCGGCCGAGGACACCTTCCGCCCGCCCTGGTTCCACCGCAACGTGGCCAGCGAATTCATGGGCCTGATCCACGGCGCCTACGACGCCAAGGCCGAGGGCTTCGTGCCGGGCGGCGCCAGCATCCACAACTGCATGAGCGGCCATGGCCCGGACGCCGCCACCTTCGACAAGGCCAGCAGCCTGGATACCAGCCGTCCGCACAAGGTGGGCGACACCATGGCCTTCATGTTCGAGACCCGCGCCGCCCTGGCGCCGACGGCGCAGGCGCTGGCCTCGCCCCAGCTGCAGGGCGATTACCAGCAGTGCTGGGCCGGCATCCGCAAGCACTTCCGGCTGGAGCCTTGAGCCGGCAGTGAAGCGCGCAGCGCACGCAGCGGTGTTCCCGGATTTTGTCATTTATGCCATGATTCGCGGGCAGGCCATGGTGGCCTGCCCGGCCACGGCCCGGCACGACCGGTCATGGGGCAAGAGCCCAGCATGTCAGACATATTGATCATCCTCGTTCTCATCCTGCTGAACGGGGTGTTCGCGATGAGCGAACTCGCGCTCGTCTCCGCCAAGCGCATGCGCCTGGAACGGCGCGCCGAAGAAGGCAGCCGCGGCGCCCGCACCGCGATCGCGCTGGCCGACAATCCCAGCCACTTCCTGTCCACCGTCCAGGTGGGCATCACCCTGATCGGCATCTTCACCGGCGCCTTCGGCGAAGCCTCGCTGGTGTCGCGCCTGACGCCGCAGATCGAGACCATCGGCTTCCTGGCGCCCTACGCCTACGAGATCGCGCTGTTCGTGGTGGTGCTGGCGATCACCTTCTTCTCCATCGTCCTGGGCGAGCTGGTGCCCAAGCGCATCGCGATGCGCCATCCGGAGACGATGGCGACCCTGATCGCCCCGCCGCTGAACATGCTGTCGGTGATCATGTCGCCGTTCGTCAAGGTGCTGTCGCTGACCACCGAGGCGATCGTGCGCCTGTTCGGCATCCACGACGCCAAGGAAGAAGCGCCGACCGAGGAAGACATCACGGGCATGTTCAAGGAAGGCACCGACGCCGGCCTGTTCGAAAAGACCGAGTACGACATCGTCTCGCGCGCGCTGCGCCTGGACGACCGCCACCTGAAGGCGCTCATGACGCCGCGGGTCGACCTGGTCATGATCGACCTCGACGCCCAGCGGCGCGACATCCTGGAGCTGATCAGCTGCCACACCTACAGCCGCTTCCCCGTGTACCGCGGCGACCGCGCCCAGATCCTGGGCTACGTGAAGGTGCGCGACCTGCTGGCGCAGTCGGTGCGCCATGGCTCGCTCGAGGCGGTGAACATCGAGGATGCGGTGTCCGATCTGCTGTTCGTGCCCGAGACCGTGAGCGCGATGGTGCTGCTCGAGCTGTTCAAGAAGAACCGCGCCGAACTGGCCCTGATCGTCGACGAGTACGGCGACATCCAGGGCATGGTCACCCTGTCCGACGTGATGAGCGCCCTGGTGGGCGACGTCACCGTGATCGGCGAAGAGAACGATCCGGACGCGGTGCAGCGCCAGGACGGCAGCTGGCTGCTCGACGGCGGCGTGGACCTCGACCGCTTCCGCGACCTGATGAACACCGACGTGCGCTTCCCGGACGAAGGCACCGGGGCGTACCACACGCTGGCCGGCTTCGTGCTGTACCAGTTCGGCTACATCCCCAAGACGTCCGAGTTCTTCGAATGGGACGGCTACCGGATCGAGGTGGTCGACATGGACGGCAACCGCATCGACCGCATCCTGGTGGCGCAGCTGCCCGCGCCGGAACCGGTCGCCGAAGAGACCTGATCAGTCGCTCGCACGCCGCGCCCGGCATCCACGTATACTCATGCTTTGAACCGCACAAGGATCGGCATGGACGTCGTCAGGCTCGGCCCCCTCATCATTCCCCTGTCGGCGGCGCTGGTCGTGCTGGCCCTGCTGGCGGCGACCACCACGGCTGACTGGTTGCGCCGCCGGCGCGGCCATGACGCCGGCACGGTGCTGTGGCGGATGATCGTGGCGGGCTTCGTCGCCGCGCGCGCCGTGTTCGTCCTCAAGCACCACGACATCTACATCAAGGCGCCATGGAGCGCGCTGGACATCCGCGACGGCGGCTTCGAGCCGGTGGCCGGCCTGATCGTCGCCTGCGTGATCGGCGCCGAACTGACCCGGCGCCGCGCCGAATTGCGCCGTCCGCTGCTGGCCAGCGTGCTGGCCGGCGGCGCGGTCTGGATCGGCGGGCTGGTGGCGGCCCAGGCGCTGGCGCCGCCGCGTCCGCCGATGCCGGACCTGATGGTGCGCCGGCTCGACGGCAGCGAGGTGCTGCTGCGCAGCCTGGCGGGTCGCCCGCTGGTGGTCAACCTGTGGGCCACCTGGTGTCCACCATGCCGGCGCGAGATGCCCGCCATGCAGGCGGCGCAGCAGGCCAACCCGGACATCGGCTTCGTGTTCGTCAACCAGGGCGAGTCCAGCGTGGTCGTGCGGCGTTTCCTGGCCACCCAGCAGCTGCGCCTGCAGAACGTCGTGATCGATCCGGCCGGCCAGGTCGCGGCGCGCACCGGCGCCGCCGGCTATCCCACCACCCTGTTCTACGATGCCGACGGCAAGCTGCGCCTGCGTCACGTCGGCGAGCTGTCGGAGGCGACGCTGAAGGACAAGCTGGCCAGCCTGCGGCCCTGAAGCGCCTACCCGCCGCCGGCGACTTGTGGTACAACAGCGCGGCAACCGAGGAGCTATCCATGCAAGTCAATCCGATCCAGCTGTTCGACGCCGAATCGTCGACCTTCACCTATATTCTGGCCGCGCCGGGCAGCATTGATGCCGTCATCATCGACCCGGTCGACCGCCATTTCACACGCGACCTGGCGCATGTCGAGCGCCTCGGCCTGCGCCTGACCCACGTGCTGGAAACCCATGCCCATGCCGACCACGTGACCTCGGCCGGCCGCCTGCGCGCGCAGACGGGAGCCAAGGCTTGCGTGCCGAGCGGCTGCGACATCCCGCCGGCCGAAGTCCAGCTGCAAGATGGCGACCAGGTCCGCTTCGGCCTGCACGAGCACATCGCCGTGATCCACACGCCCGGCCACACGGCCGGCAGCATGTGCTATCTGTGGCGCGGCAATCTGTTCACCGGCGACACCCTGCTCATCGACGGCTGCGGTCGCACCGACTTCCAGAGCGGCAGTTCGGAGAGCCTGTACGACAGCGTCACCGGCAAGCTGTTCGCCCTGGACGACCACGTGCGGGTGTGGCCGGGCCACGACTACAAGGGCCAGTCGGTGTCGACCATCGGCTGGGAGCGGCGCCACAATGCGCGCCTGGCCAACCGCAGCCGCGACGACTTCATCGCGCTGATGGCCGCGCTCGACCTGCCGCGCCCGCGCATGATGGACGTCGCCGTGCCGGCAAACCGCAACCTCGGCCTGCCGCACAGCGTATGACGGATTAAACGCGACGGATCAGTAGCGCCAGGTGCGCTTGGGCGCCGGTGGACGCTTCATTACCTTCGTTTGAAACTGTTTCCAGATCAGCCCGGCCAGGGCCATCATGATCATCTTGCGCATGGTTTCTCCTCGTTGGTGATCGGCGACATGCCGTTGCCGCCAGCATAGCCCGAGCCCGCACTTCGCGGCGCAGGTTTGCCTGGCCCAAAGGATGCAGTAGAATCCCTGTCTTTCTGGCAAGACCACGAGACGGACCATGGCCGACGGGCACAACGAACTCAAGCGCGGGCTGAAGAACCGCCACATCCAGCTGATCGCCCTCGGGGGCGCCATCGGCACCGGCCTGTTCCTCGGCATCGCCTCCACCATCCAGATGGCCGGCCCCTCGGTGCTGCTGGGCTATGCGATCGCCGGCGCGGTCGCCTTCCTGATCATGCGCCAGCTCGGCGAAATGATCGTCGACGAGCCGGTGGCCGGTTCCTTCAGCCACTTCGCCGACAAGTATTGCGGGCGCTGGGCCGGCTTCGTCTCGGGCTGGAACTACTGGGTGATGTACATCCTCGTCAGCCTGGCCGAGCTGACCGCGCTCGGCATCTATATGCAGTACTGGTTCCCGGACCTGCCGACCTGGGTCTCGGCACTCGGCTTCTTCGTGCTGGTCAACTGCATCAGCCTGCTCAACGTGAAGGCCTTCGGCGAAATGGAATTCTGGTTCGCCGTGATCAAGGTGGTCGCGGTGGTCGGCATGATCGTGTTCGGCGTCTACCTGCTGGTGGGCGGTGGCGCCGGCCCCGAGGCCGGCGTGGCCAATCTGTGGCAGCACGGCGGCTTCTTCCCGCACGGCGTGGCCGGCCTCGCGATGGCGATGGCGGTGATCATGTTCTCCTTCGGCGGCCTGGAGCTGATCGGCATCACCGCCGCCGAAGCCGACGACCCGGCGCGCACGATCCCGCGCGCCACCAACAACGCGCTGTACCGGATCCTGATCTTCTACATCGGCGCGCTGGCCGTGCTCCTGATGCTGTACCCGTGGCAGAAGGTGGTCACGGGCGGCAGCCCCTTCGTCCTGATCTTCCAGGCGCTCGACAGCGGTTGGGTCGCCAACGTCCTCAACCTGGTCGTGCTGACCGCCGCGCTGTCGGTGTACAACGGCTGCGTGTATGCCAACAGCCGCATGCTGTTCGGCCTGGCCGAACAGGGCAACGCGCCGGCGTCGCTGAAGTACACCAACCGGCGCGGCGTGCCGCTGGTGGCCCTGGGCGTGTCGGCCGTGGCCACCGGCTCGGCGATCCTGATCAATTACTTCCTGCCGCGCGAAGCGCTGGGCATGGTGATGACGCTGGCCACGACCGCCCTGGTCCTGAACTGGGCCATGATTTCGTGGAGCCACCTGCGTTTTCGCCGCAGCAAGGACCAGCTCGGCGCGAAGACGAGCTTTCGCAGCCCCTGGTTCCCGCTGTCGAACTACGTCTGCCTGGGATTCGTCGCCCTCCTGCTGGTCGTGATGCTGCTCACGCCCGGCCTGCGCATCTCGGTATTCCTCATTCCGGTATGGCTGGCGGTGCTGGGCTTGGGCTACTGGCTGCGCGAGCGGCGCAAGACCCGCTAGTTGCCCGAACCTGCCGCATTCTCCTCGAGAAGCGACTCCGGCGCACGACCGGAAGGCGGGTCCAGAATGAAGCGCGGCAGGGTCAGCGCCAGGCCGCTGTGCGGCAGGACGACGTCGCGGATGCCGCCCGATTGCGAGCGCCTGGCGGCGCCGCCCGCGCCGACCAGGGTCGCGAAGCCAAAATCGTGCATCACGTTGGCGAACAGGATGGCGGACGAATAGGTGCCGGGTCCGATCCGTACGTACGTCTTGCCCGCGAAGCGCAGCGGATTATCCGGCTGCGGCTGGCGCCAGGTCGCGATTTCTCCCTGCATGGGCTTGGCCGGCGCACCCGCTAGAGCGCGCGCCAGGCCGCGATAGCTCGAGCCGGTCCGGTAGGGTTGCGTGGCCAGATACGGCATCAAGCCGTCCAGCCACACCACGTCGTCGCCTCCACCGTTCTTGCTGACGTCGATCACCAGGCTGGTCACACCCTGCGCCCGGATGCGGGCGAAGGCGTCGCGCGTAAACGCCAGGAATGGCGCGGGATCGGCCAGGCCGAAGGTGTCGACCGTCAGCACTGCGCGGCCATCCCGGTCGATCGCGAGATCAAAGGGTTGGCGTGCCTCCTGTTCCAGGACGCGCGGGAGCGTGCGTCGTGCGGACATGGTGACCGTACGCCGCACACCCTCCTCTTCCAGCACCAGTTCGTAGGTCTCGGGAGCGCCAAACCGCTTCCAGTAGTACAGCCACCAGCGCTGGCCCAGCAGGTTTGCCCGGAATCGCGGCGTATCGCCGTGCACCATGGACGACAGGGTCGACACGAGCTCCCCTGCGGCCACGCCATTGACCGAGACCACCCGGGCCGGCGCTGTCGACAGATGGAGTGCGCCATCCGGATCGACGTTCACCTCGACCGGAAACAGGCCGCCGCCCTGCGCCAGCCACGCACGCGTTTCCTTGCGCCAGTCCGGATAGCCGATCAAGAAGTGACCGTCGGCCAGCAGCGCATTGACCGCTGCCAGGCGCCGCCAGGCCTCGTCGCGCGTGAGCGTGAGCGGCGCCTCGTGCGCCATCCGGTCGAGCGCGCGGTGCAGGGCCGGCGGATCGGTCGAGAAGCCGGGATCCGGATGCATGCGCGCGATCATGGCGCGGACGAAGGCGATATCCTCGCGAAACTGCGCCGCGCTGATGGGCTGCGGCGCGCCATCCGCCGCAGCCACCGGCCCGCAGGCAAGGAGGAAGGTCGCCAGTAGCGGGCTAAATCGGGAAATCCTGGACAGCAGTCGTGGATGCATGCGTGCTTTCAATGGTCCTGTCGGTCAGCTCATCGCGAATGCACGATGCTAGCGCCGCCCCTTCTGCACGGCATGCGGTTTGCGACGAAATGCACGATGGTGCGACGAATGCGGCCAAACGCCGCCCGGGCACGCATATGTGTGCGTCCGTTTAGCCAAGCCCAACGACCTGCCCGCTCAATGCTCTATTGTCATCCGTGCACCCCAGCGCTGTGCGGCGCACCCATGCCGCATGAACCGCCGCAGTCGCGCCAATCCAGGCAACCCCAACCTCGATGACAAAAATGGCGGCTTTCTATGTTGCACAGCAATATGAAAATAGTTTCGCGCAGTTGACGTAAACGTCAAGTGAAGGTCTATGATGCCTCTTGCTGCAAAACACCTCAAAAGGGAAAGCATAATATGAGCCAGAGCAATCCTCTGTCGCTGCACGTACCGGAGCCTACCGGCCGCCCGGGCTGCAAGACCGATTTTTCGTTTCTCCAGGTGAGCGCTGCCGGTTCGGTCCGGCGTCCACCGATCGATGTCGCTCCATTGGAGACAAGCGACATCGCCCAACAACTGATCCGCGTGCTCGACGAGCACGGCAACGCCGTCGGCCCCTGGGCCGAGGAACCCGACCGCGAGCTGCTGCGCTTCGGCTTGCGCACCATGATGAAGACCCGCATCTTCGACGCGCGCATGGTGATCGCCCAGCGCCAGAAGAAGATGTCGTTCTACATGGTCTCGCTCGGCGAAGAGGCGATCGGCACCGCCCACGCCCTCGCCCTGCGCGACGGCGACATGAATTTCCCGACCTACCGCCAGCAAAGCCTGTTGATGGCGCGCCAGGTACCGCTGGTCGACATGATCTGCCAGCTGCTGTCCAACGAGCGCGATCCGCTCAAGGGCCGCCAGCTGCCCGTGATGTATTCGGTGCGCGAGGCCGGCTTCTTCACCATTTCCGGCAACCTCGCCACCCAGTACCCGCAAGCGGTGGGCTGGGCCATGGCGTCAAGCATCAAGGGCGACACGAAAATAGCGTCGGCCTGGATCGGCGACGGCGCCACCGCCGAATCCGATTTCTCGACCGCCCTCACCTTTGCCCATGTGTACCGCGCGCCGGTCATCCTCAACGTGGTCAACAACCAGTGGGCGATCTCGAGCTTCCAGGCGATCGCCGGCGGCGAGAGCGTGACCTTCGCCACCCGCGGCATCGGCAGCGGCATCGCCTCGCTGCGCGTGGACGGCAACGACTTCCTGGCCGTGCTGTCGGCCTCGCGCTGGGCCGCCGAAAGAGCGCGCAGCAATCTCGGTCCGACCCTGATCGAATGGGTCACCTACCGCGGCGGCCCGCACTCGACCTCGGACGATCCATCGCGCTACCGTCCGGCCGACGACTATGCCCGCTTCCCGCTGGGCGACCCGATCGCGCGCCTGCGCCAGTACCTGACGAACCTGGGCTGGTGGTCGGATGCCGAGCACGAGGTCGTGCACGCCGAGCTCGAAGCCGAAGTGCTGGCCGCGCAAAAGGAAGCCGAAAGCCACGGCACCCTGGGCGACGAGCGCGCGCCGAGCGCCGCGACCATGTTCGAGGACGTTTATAAAGACATGCCGGAGCACCTGCGCCGTCAGCGTCAGCAGTTGGGAGTATGAGGATGGCACGAGACGATCAACCCAAGGACATCGCATCGATGTCGATGACCATGATCCAGGCCCTGCGCTCGGCCATGGACGTGATGATGGAACGCGACGACAACGTCGTGGTGTATGGCCAGGACGTCGGCTACTTTGGCGGCGTGTTCCGCGTCACGGATGGGCTGCAAGCAAAGTACGGCAAGTCGCGCGTGTTCGACGCGCCGATCTCGGAAGGCGGCATCGTCGGCACCGCGGTCGGCATGGCCGCCTATGGCCTGCGCCCGGTGGTCGAGATCCAGTTCGCCGACTATTTTTATCCGGCGACCGACCAGATCGTGTCCGAGGCGGCGCGCCTGCGCTATCGCTCGGCCGGCGAATTCACGGCCTCGATGGTGATCCGCATGCCCTGCGGCGGCGGCATCTACGGCGGCCAGACCCACAGCCAGAGCCCCGAAGCCTTCTTCACCCACGTGTGCGGCCTGCGCACCGTGATGCCCTCGAACCCGTACGACGCCAAGGGCCTGCTGATCGCCTCGATCGAGAACGACGATCCGGTGATCTTCCTGGAACCGAAACGTCTTTACAATGGTCCGTTCGACGGCCACCACGACCGTCCGGTCGTGCCCTGGTCCGGCCATCCGAAGGGCGAAGTCCCAACGGGCTACTACACCGTCGACCTGGATAAAGCTGCCATCGTCCGCCCCGGCAATGACGTCACCGTGCTGGCCTACGGCACCATGGTCTGGGTCGCCGAAGCGGCGGCGCGCGAGTCCGGCGTCGATGCCGAGGTCATCGACCTGCGCAGCATCTGGCCGCTCGACTTGGGCACCATCGTCGCCTCGGTCAAGAAGACCGGCCGCTGCGTGATCGTGCACGAAGCGACGCAGACCAGCGGCTTCGGCGCCGAACTGGCCGCGCTCGTGCAAGAGCACTGCTTCTGCCAGCTGGAAGCGCCGATCGGGCGCGTCGCCGGCTGGGACACCCCGTATCCGCATGCGCAGGAATGGGCTTATTTCCCGGGTCCCGACCGTGTCGGCGCGGCCCTGAAACGCGTGATGGAGGGTTGATTCAATGGGTATTCACGTCATCAAGATGCCCGACCTCGGCGAAGGCATCGCCGAAGTCGAAGTGGTGGCCTGGCACGTCCAACCAGGCGACGTCGTAAAAGAAGACCAGGTGCTGGCCGACGTCATGACCGACAAGGCGACGGTCGAGATCCCGTCGCCGGTCGCGGGCACCATCACGAGCCTGGGCGGCGCGATCGGCCAGTCGCTCGCCGTGGGCGCGGAACTGATCCGCCTCGAGGTCGAAGGCGCCGGCAACCAGAAGGACAAGGCTGTCCAGGAGCCGGTCAAGACGGCCGCCGCAGCCGCGCCGGCCGAAGAAGTCGCCGAGCCGCAGCTCGAGGCCGTGGCGGCCAATGAAGTATCGGCGCCCGCCTCTGCCCCTGTCTCCGCCCCTGCCTCCCGGCCGGCGCCGGCCGCACGTCCGGCACCAGTGTCAAAGGGCACGCCCCAGCTGCGTGTCGAGGGCGAAAAACCGCTGGCCGCGCCGGCCGTGCGCCAGCGCGCCTGGGACCTGGGCGTCGAGCTGCAGTTCGTGGCCGGCAGCGGCCCGGCCGGCCGCATCACCCACGCCGACCTCGACGCCCACGTGGCCGGCCACCGCGGCGGCGCGGCCAATGGCGGCCCCGATGAACGCTACGCCGAGCAGCATGGCGAACATGCGACGCAGGTGATCGGCCTGCGCCGCAAGATCGCCGAGAAGATGCAGGAAGCCAAGCGCAACATCCCGCACTTCACCTACGTGGAAGAAGTCGACGTCACCGAACTCGAAGCGCTGCGCCTGCAGCTCAACGCCCGCTACGGGGCGGAGCGCGGCAAACTCACCCTGCTGCCGCTGCTGATGCGCGCCGTGGTGCTGGCCCTGCGCGAGTTCCCGATGATGAGCGCGCGCTACGACGACGAGCACAATCTGCTCACCACCTATGACGCGGCCCATATCGGCATCGCGGCCCAGACCGATAACGGCCTGATGGTGCCGGTGGTGCGCCACGCCGAGTCGCGCGACCCGTGGTCGAGCGCGGCCGAGATCACGCGCCTGGCCGACGCCGCCCGCAATGGCAAGGCCACGCGCGACGAACTCACCGGCTCCACCATCACGATCACCAGCCTGGGCGCCCTGGGCGGCATCGTCACCACGCCGGTGATCAACCGCCCCGAAGTCGCGATCGTCGGCGTCAACCGCATCGTCGACCGCCCGGTGATCAGGGATGGCGCCATGGTGGCGCGCAAGATGATGAACCTGTCGTCCTCGTTCGACCACCGCGTAATCGACGGCATGGTGGCGGCCCAGTTCGTGCAGGCGATCCGCGGCTACCTCGAGTTCCCTGCAACCCTGTTCGTGGAGTGAGCCGATGGAGACGATCAACACGACCTTACTGATCATCGGCGGCGGTCCCGGCGGCTACGTGGCCGGCATCCGCGCCGGCCAGCTGGGCATCCCGGCCATCGTGGTCGAGGGCGCGAACCCCGGCGGCACCTGCCTGAACGTCGGCTGCATCCCGTCGAAGGCGCTGATCCACGCCGCCGACGAGTTCCACAAGGCCGCCACCTACGCGGCCCAGGAGTCGCCGCTCGGGATTACCGTGGACAGCGCCAGGATCGACCTGGCGCGCACCGTGGCCTGGAAGGACGGCATCGTCAAGCGCCTGACCGGCGGCGTCGGCGCCCTGCTGAAGAAACAGGACGTGCGCGTGGTGCACGGCTGGGCGCGGGTCCTGGACGGCAAGACCGTCGAAGTCGAGGCCGACGGCCAGGAAACGGTGCGCATCCGCTGCGAGCACCTGCTGCTGGCCAGCGGTTCGCAGGCGGTCGAGCTGCCGTTCATGCCGTTCGGTGGGCCGGTGATCTCCTCCACCGAGGCGTTGGCCCAGGACAGCGTGCCGCGCCGCCTGGTGGTGGTCGGCGCCGGCTACATCGGCCTCGAGCTGGGCACGGCCTACCGCAAGCTGGGCAGCCAGGTGACGGTGGTCGAAGCGGCCGAGCGCATCCTGCCGGCCTACGACGCCGACCTGGTCAAGCCGGTGGCGAGGTCGCTCGAACGACTCGGGGTCGAGCTGCGCCTGGCGACCTCGGTGCTGGGGATGGAGGGCGAACGGGTGAAAGTGCGCGACGCATCCGGCGTCGAGGCCTACCTGGAAGCCGACAAGGTGCTGGTGGCCGTCGGCCGCAAGCCGGCGACCACCGGCTGGGGCCTCGAAAACCTGATGCTCGACATGGCGGGCCGCGCCATCAAGGTCGACGAGCAATGCCGCACGTCGATGCGCAATGTGTGGGCGATCGGCGACCTCACCGGCGAGCCGATGCTGGCCCACCGCGCCATGGCCCAGGGCGAGATGGTGGCCGAGATCATCGCCGGCAAGCGCCGCTGGTTCCAGCCGGCGGCGATTCCGGCGGTGTGCTACACCGACCCGGAGATCGTCGTGGCCGGCATGTCGCCATCCGAGGCGCAAGCCGCCGGCATCGACGCCATCCAGGCCAGCTTCCCGTTCAGCGCCAACGGCCGCGCGATGACGATCGAGGGCACGGACGGCTTCGTGCGCGTGGTCGCGCGCAAGGACAACCACCTGATCCTCGGCTGGCAGGCGGTGGGCGTCGGCGTGTCGGAGCTGGCGGCCGGCTTCACCCAGTCGATCGAGCTGGGCGCCCAGCTGGAAGACGTCGCGCGCACGATCCACGCCCATCCGACCCTGGGCGAAGCGGTGCAGGAAGCCGCGCTGCGCGCGCTCGGCCACGCCCTGCACATCTGAACCGGCGCGCCGCCCCGCTCGGGGCGGCGTTCATGCTCAGGCCGGCCGGACGCGCCTGCGCGGCGGCGCGGCCAGGGCCGTGCCCAGGCGCAGCGCCGTCTCGACCGCGCGCTCGATCGGCGGCTGGTAGCCGTCCTCGATCCAGCGCAGGGCAATGTGGATCACCCCGCCGATCACCCCCGCCTGCAGCAATTCATCGTTCGCGGCGCTCGAGTCCAGCAGGCGCGCGACGTCGCGGCCGATGGCGCGCAGCGAGGTGTCGAACGCCTGGTCCACGGCGCGGCTCACGCCCCGAATCTCGACCAGGAACACGCGCGCCGACTGCGGTTCGCGCTGCAGGGCCGCGAAATACGCGTGCAGCATGGCGCGCGAACGCGCCACCCGGCCGCGCCCGGCCGCTTCGCCGGCGCGCAGGATCTCGCCCAGCACCGCGTAGGTGACGGTATTGTAGGAATCGATCAGCAGCGCCTCGCTGTTGGCGAAGGACTCATAAAAATAACGTTCGGTCAGGCCGGCCGCCTCGCAGACCGCCTTCACCGTCGCCTGGTGGTAGCCGCGCTCGCCGTAGACGGCGATCGCGCCCTCGATCAGGCGGGCGCGGCGCTCGGCGCGGCGCTGCTCCTGCGACTGGCCGCGGTAGGACCGCGTCAGCGCGGGCATATTGGAAAGCTCGTGGTTCATCGCCACATTTTGACACAAACTTGCCGAAAGTTATCAAAAAGCGACGAATGTCGGTAAGCGCGCCGCCCGACGGCGCGAGGCGGCCATGGCGTTGTGCCGAACGACCGCTGCTGCGCACCTGACGCATCCAGCCGACTAACCGCGCCGCGCCGTCCCCTGGTCGTACTCGTCATCGTCGGCATCGGCCGCGCCTGCCTCAGTCTGGCCCGCAGTCTGAAGCGTCCCCGCAGGACCCGACTGGCGGTTGGCCCCACCCTGGAAGCCCTGGTCGGACTGTTCGTCGTTCGAACCACCCGCCAGCAGGTCGTCGGTGCGGCCGGCCTGACTGCCCTGGCCCCCTTGCTGCATTGCGCCATCGCCCTGGCGCGCGGCCGGATCCTTGCGCTCGGCGCTGGCGCCGACCTCGCCGGTCGCGCCGGCGCCCATCGTCGCCGCGCTGGTGGTGCCGTCGGTCACCTGATCCCAGCTGCGTCCCTTCACATCCTTGCTTTCGTTGTGCGTCGACATGGCGATCTCCTCATGTTCAATCATGTCGGCCCATCTTAGCCGGTGGGCTCGTGACGGCAATAGGCGGGCGACCTCGCAGCCTGTAGGACTGGGCGTGCAACTGTTCCGATACGGATTGGTCACAAATTGATGCTGCACGGCAACATGCATCCGATTATTGCGATACACTATTGGTTTCGGCATCTCGATTGATGCTTGTTATGCATCGGCCCCGCCTCCGTCTCGCTTCACGCGAGCGGCTCGACGGTCGCGCCGCCAACCACGAAAGACTGATCCAGTGAAGAACCTGAAGATAGGCGCCCGCCTGGGGCTTGCCTTTGCCGTCGTGCTTGCCCTGCTATTGGCCATGGCCGCCACTTCGCTTACCCGCATGCAGACGGCCGGCGACCTGACCTACCGCCTCGTCAATACCAGCACCAAGAACCAGCAGACGGTGTCCGAATGGCGCAAGGCGGTCGAGGTCAATGACGCCCTGATCGACGCCGTCTACCATGCGGGCGACGTTGGCGTGGTCGCGCAACTCGCGCCGCGCCTGCGCGACAACGTGCGCCGGGCCGAAGCCCTGCAGGCCGACGTCGACGCCAACCTGCTCAACATGAAGGTGCGCGTCTTCCTGGACCGCGCCAAGGAATTGCGCGGCGCCTATGACGGCGCCCGCGACGCCGTGCTCGAAGCCAAGCTGTCGGGCGACCCGGCCCGCCTCGAACAGGCCTATAACGCCCAGTTCGTGCCGCGCGCCCGGGCCTTCGAAGCCGCGCTGGAAGAGTTCGCCAACCGCCAGAGCACCGCCACCGGCGCGGTCGGCACCACCATCCTGACCTCCTACGCCGAGACCCGCATCATCCTGCTGGTGCTCGCCGTGGCCGCGATCATCCTCGGCGCCGGCTTCGCCTGGTTCATCACCCGTTCGATCACGGCGCCGCTGCGCCAGGCGGTCGAGGTGGCCGAGCGCGTGGCCGACGGCGACCTCGGCAGCCGGGTCGACGCGCAGGGCCGCGACGAGGTGGCGCAGCTGATGGAGGCGCTGGGCCGCATGAACGCCAACCTGGCCGCCATCGTCGGCCAGGTGCGCGACGGCAGCGCGGCGATCGCGCAGGCGTCCGGCGAAATCGCCAGCGGCAACCAGGACCTGTCGAGCCGCACCGAGCAGCAGGCCGGTTCGCTCGAGGAAACCGCGGCCTCGATGGAGGAACTCACCTCCACCGTGCGCCAGAACACCGAACACGCGCGCCGCGCCAACGGCCTGGCCGCCAGCGCCGCCGGCGTCGCCGGCGAAGGCGGCAAGATGGTCGACGAGGTGGTCGGCACCATGGGCCGCATCGACGCCTCGTCGCAGCGCATCGTCGACATCATCGGCGTGATCGACGGCATCGCCTTCCAGACCAATATCCTGGCCCTGAACGCGGCGGTCGAGGCGGCCCGCGCCGGTGAACAAGGGCGCGGCTTCGCGGTCGTCGCCGGCGAGGTGCGCACCCTGGCCCACCGCTCGGCGGCCGCCGCCAAGGAAATCAAGGGCCTGATCGACGACTCGGTGCATCAGGTCCAGCAAGGCACGCAGCAGGTGGCGCGCGCCGGCGCCACCATGGGGCAGATCGTGGACGGCATCCGCCAGGTGACCGTGATCATGGGCGAGATCGCCGCCGCCAGCGAGGAACAGAGCGCCGGCATCGAGCAGGTCAATACCGCCATCGCCGAAATGGACCGGGTGACCCAGCAGAATGCCGCCCTGGTCGAACAGGCGGCCGCCGCGGCCGATGCGATGCGCGACCAGGCGGCGCAGCTGTCGGCCGTGGTCGGCACTTTCCGCCTCGGAAACGGTGACGCCGCCAGGACCGCGCCGCGACAGCGGCAGGAGCGCGCCGCGCTGCCGGCACTCAGCTGACCAGCCGGGTACATGCAATTGCAACGTCGGAAATCCCGTATGTTGCAAATTTGCCGCACAGCAATTGCTTTGCTGGATTTGCGGGTTATACTGAGGGCCTTCGATCTGGCGCCGCATGTGGGCTTCCTCACGGGAGCGCATGCGGGGCGCCAGTCCGGCCTGGCCGCGTGCGCGCTCAGCCTGGATCCCTAAGCCGCCTGGAAACTACCCTCGTGAAAAAACTCAATATCGGCGCCCGCCTGGGCATCGGCTTTGCCATCGTTCTCGTGCTCTTGCTCGCCATGAGCGCCACCGCCCTGACGCGCATGCAGTCGGCGGCCGACCTGACCGACCGCCTGGTCAATACCAGCATCAAGAACCAGCGCAGCGTCGCCGAATGGCGCCGCAACATCGAGATCAACAGCGCCATCAACGAGACCGTCTATTACGCGGTCGACGCCGGCATCCTCGACGTGATCGGCCCGCGCCGCCAGGCGATCACCAGCCGCTCCAACGTACTGCAAAAGGAAATCGAGGAGTCGCTGCGCAATCCCGCCGTGCGCGAGCAGTTCATGCTCGTCAAGGAGCAGCGCCTGGCGTATATGGCCGCGCGCGACGCCCTGTTCCAGGCCAAGCGCGCAGGCGACCAGGCCCGTCTCGACGAGATCTACCGCGAGCAGCTGAGCCCGCGCACCGTGTCCTACCTGGCCACGGTCGACAAGTTCGCCACCATGCAGATCAGCGCCGCCGACGGCGTCGCCCAGTCGATCCTGGCGTCCTATGCCAGCACTCGCGTGATCCTGTTCACGCTGGGCGGCGCGGCCCTGCTGCTGGGCGCAGCCTGCGCCTGGTTCATCAGCCGCTCGATCACGGCGCCGCTGCGCGAGGCGCTCGATGTGGCCGAACGCGTGGCCGGCGGCGACCTGACCAGCCGGTTCAGCCGCCAGGCGCTCGAGCGCGGCGACGAGGTCGGCCAGCTGATGGCGGCGCTGTCGCGCATGAACGCCAGCCTGGCCGCCATCGTCGGCCAGGTGCGCGACGGCACCGCCACCATCGCCACCGCTTCCGGCGAGATCGCGAGCGGCAACCAGGACCTCTCGAGCCGCACCGAGCAGCAGGCCGGCTCGCTGGAAGAAACCGCGGCCTCGATGGAAGAACTCACCTCGACCGTCCGCCAGAACACCGAACACGCGCGCCGCGCCAACGGCCTGGCCGCCAACGCCGCCGGCGTGGCCGGCGAAGGCGGCAAGATGGTGGCCGACGTGGTCGGCACCATGGGCCGCATCGACGCCGCCTCGCAGCGCATCGTCGACATCATCGGCGTCATCGACGGCATCGCCTTCCAGACCAATATCCTGGCCCTGAACGCGGCGGTCGAGGCGGCCCGCGCCGGCGAGCAAGGGCGCGGCTTCGCGGTCGTCGCCGGCGAGGTGCGCACCCTCGCCCATCGCTCGGCCGCCGCTGCCAAGGAAATCAAGAGCCTGATCGACGACTCGGTGAGCCAGGTCCAGCAAGGCACGCAACAGGTGGCGCGCGCCGGCGCCACCATGGAACAGATCGTCCACAGCATCGAGCAGGTGACCGTGATCATGGGCGAGATCGCCGCCGCCAGCGAGGAACAGAGCGCCGGCATCGAACAGGTCAATACCGCCATCGTCGAGATGGACCGGGTGACCCAGCAGAACGCGGCCCTGGTCGAAGAGGCGGCGGCGGCCGCCGATGCGATGCGCGACCAGGCGGCGCAGCTGTCGGCCGTGGTCGGCACCTTCCGCCTGGAGCAAGGCGCCGCCGCGGCGCCGCATGCCCGCCGCGCCGCGCCTGCCGCGCGTCCCGTCCTGGCAGCCTGACTGGGCCGGCGGTCGGTCCGCGGCGCTGCCGGGGCCGACCGCGCGATGCAGCCCACGCAAGACTGTCCGGCGCATTCCGTTGGCTTCTTGACCAGACCCCCGACAGGCGAGCGTTGCATTCTCGTCGCATTCTGTTCAATATCTCTTTCCGGGCTTATTGCCTGTAATCATGTGCTGCTAGACTGGCAGACTTTGCATCCTCTGGCGCAATTTTATTTGCCAAAATAGAACAATTGAGGATGGCTTACCCAGGACGGGTGAGTATCGGTCCAGACAGGGAGTTTTACATGAAAGCAAAGCAGGTCCGACCAGCCCGGAAGCTGCTGGTCGCGGCGGTATCCGGCATCGTCTGCAGCATCGCTCACGCACAGCAGGTCCCCCCCAATCAAAATGACGATTCGGCCGTGCCGGAGGTCGTGGTCACCGCCCAGCGCACCGCCGCGCTGGCGTCGCGCACCCCGGTCGCGGTCAGCGTCGTCAGCGGCGAACAACTGCGCGACCTCGGCGCCATCAGCCCGGCCGATATCGGCCCGCGCCGGCCGAACGTGCACATCGACCAGGCCTTCTCGGGCCTGCGCGTGACGATCCGCGGCATCAGCAACAACGACACCACTGACAAGGGCGACCCGTCGGCCGCCTTCATGCTCGACGGCGTCTATATCGCCCGCCCGGCCGGCCAGAGCGCCAACCTGCTCGACGTCGACCGCATCGAAGTGCTGCGCGGCCCGCAGGGCACGCTGTACGGCCGCAATACCACCGCCGGCCTGGTCAACGTGATCTCGAATGCGCCGACCGACCGCCTGGAAGGCGCGCTCGGCCTCGAGGCCGGCACCTACGGCAGGCGCAAGGTCGACGGCGTGATCAACGTTCCCGTCAACGATGCGCTGTCGCTGCGCGCCGCGGTCAGCCAGCTGCGCCAGGATCCGTTCCTGAAGAACGGCCAGGGCACGCCGCACCGCCCCGGGATGGACCGCGACGAACGCGATGCGCGCCTGAGCGCCAGGCTCCAGCTCAACCGCGACGCCACCCTGGTGATGCGCTACGACCATGGCGAGACCGAGGGCAATAACGACCGCATGGTCCCCGACACCAACTTCTTCACCGGCGTGGCCAGCGGCCGGCCGCTCTGGCGCGACAGCACCACCGACGAGCGGCTGACGAACAGCTTCCGCCCGCCGAACATGACGCCGGTGCAGGGCTGGCACGACCGCCGCGCACGCGGCCTGTCGGCCGACCTGAGCTGGAACCTGGGTCCGGCCACCGTGTATTACCTGGGTTCGCGCCGCAAGCTCGACCAGGCGATCCGCCAGAACTACTATTACCGCGTTGCCCCGACCGTCGCCCTCGGCGTGGTCAACGACTACGACGGCCACAACGAACAGGATTCGCACGAGCTGCGCGTCGCCACCAATGGCAGCGGTCCGCTCAGCGCCCAGGCCGGCCTGTACTACTTCAGCGAAGACTCGAACACCTCGTATGCGTTCCAGGGCCTGCGGCCGGTCGGTTTGCCGCCGTATTACTCCTTCCCGCTGCACACCCGGGCGGAAAGCCGCGCCGTGTTCGGCCAGCTGACCTGGCGCGTGCTGGACGCGCTGCGCCTGACCGCCGGCGCGCGCCGCACCGAGGACGACAAGGACCGCGTCGGCTCGACCGACTTCCAGCAGGGACCGGTGTTCAATCCGGCCACCGACCGCCGCCTGCCGAACGCCGCCGCGCTGTCCACCGCGCGCACCACCTGGCGCCTGGGCGTCGAAGTCGACCTGGCGCCGACCACGCTGCTGTACGGCAGCCTGGCGACCGGCTACAAGGCCGGCGGCTTCAACGACGGCTGCGTGGCCGGCGCCGACGTTGGCGGCGTCGCCTGCCCGGCCGCCGCCGCGGTCGATCCGGATTACCTGTATTACCAGCCCGAGGAATTGCGCGCCTGGGAGGCCGGCCTCAAGTCGCGCCTGCTGGACGGGCGCCTCAGCTTCAATGCCGCCGCCTTCTACTACGACTACACCAACCTGCAGCTGAGCAGCAATGCGATCGTCTCGGGCGCGCCGCGCCTCCTGACCGGCAATGCCGGCCAGGCCCGCTCGCGCGGCCTGGAACTCGACGGCGAGCTGCGGGTCGGGGCCAACGGCCGCCTGCGCTACGGCGCCACCTTCCTCGACGCCCATTACGCCGTCTACAGGCCGACCGCCGGCGTGTCCTGGGCCGGCCGCAAGCTGGACCGCACGCCGAGCCACGTCTACACCCTGGGCTACGAGCACCGCTTCCAGGCCCTGGGCGGGCAGTTGCATGCCGGCGTGTTCGCGCGCCGCAGCGCCGAATACGCGATCACGATCCCGAGCAACCTGCTGGAATACCGTATCCCGGCCCACACCACGACCGACGCCACCCTGCGCTACCAGCCGATGGCCGCGAACTGGAGCCTGCTGGCGCGCGTGCGCAATCTCGAGAACTCGGTGCGGCCGTCGCTGATCGACAGCTTCGGGATGGCCACGCCGACCGCGCCGCGCACCGCCGACCTGCGCCTGGATTGGCGATTCTGACCCGGGGCCGCGTTCCGACGCTTCCCACCGCCGCACCAGGAGACCGTATGCACCGCGATGCACCCCATCCGCCGTCCCCGTCCATGCGGGCCGACCCGCCCGCCGATCTCGCCGTCGCCGGCATGCTGGCCGGGGCCGAAGGTCCGCACCAGCTGGCCGAGCGCATCGCCGCGGTCAATCGCGAGCTGGCGCGCTGGGACAGCAACGGCGCCCTGGCGCACTGGGAGCCGGGGCACGGCCTCGATCCGCGCGCCGGGGCGGCGCTGAAGGATTACCTGGGCGCCTGCCTGGCCCTGCCCGGGTGGGCCGAGCCGGCGCGCATCGCGCGCGCGGAAAGCCTGTTCATGGACATGAGCATGCTGTCCTGCACCCTGCTGTTCTGCGCCAGCCTGCCCGAATGCTACGTGCTGCCCGACCTGTCGGCGGTGCTGCACGCGGCCGGCCAGCTCGAGGCGCACACCGACTACCGGGTGCGCTCCACCGCCGCCATGATCTTCCCCGTCATGCTCGCCGGCGGGCTGACCGGCCGCGAGGGCGCCGGCGTGGCCCAGGCGCTGAAGGTCAGGCTGATCCACGCCACCATCCGCCACCTGATCCTGCGCGGCTCGCCCGACGACTCGCTCGGCGCCGGCCCCGTGCGCCCGCTGCTCCCCGCCGGCGGCGGCATCTATCACACGCTGTATGCCCACGGCTGGGACACCGCGCGCAACGGCCTGCCGTGCAACCAGGAAGAGCTGGCCTACACCCTGCTGACCTTCCACTATGTGTTCCTGCGCAGCCTGCGCAAGCTGGGCCTGGGCCTGGAGCGCCAGGACGAAGAAGACTACCTGCATGCCTGGAACGTCCTGGGTCACATGCTCGGCATCGAGCGCTCCCTGATGCCCGACACCATGGCACAGGCGCAGCAGGCGTTCCTGGACATCCAGGCGCGCGGACGCGAGCTGGCGCGCGCGCCGGATCCGCGCCCGGCGCTGGCGGCGGCGCTGATGCGCGCGATGGAGGACGAAATCCCCCTGCGCCTGTTCAAGCCCTTCCCGACCCTGCTCACGCGCCACCTGTGCGGGCGCGACGCCAGCGCCGACCTCGGCTTGAACCGGCGCCAGCCGCTGTTGTCGCGGCTCGTGTTCACGGCTGGCCTGGGCCTGGTGCGCGCCGTCGACGCCCTCGTGCGCCTGGCCGTGCCCGGCTTCTCGATCAGTCGCATGCTCACGCGCGCCTTCGGCTACCGCCTGGTGACCCGCTTCCTGATGGACCAGACCCGGCCCCTGCGCCTGCCCGAGGCGCTGCTGGGAACGCTGAACGACGCGCTCGGCCAGTGGCGCCACGACCCGCGCGCGCCGCGCTGGCTGAACCGGCTCGAAGCCAGGCTGGCCGGGCACCGCGCCGCGCCGGCGGCGGGCGCTGGCGCCGACGCGGACAAACGGGCGGCCTGAGCATGCGCGCGCTGTCCATCTTCCTCGGCCTGGCGCTCTGCCTCTTCGTGTGCGCCGGCGCCGGCGCTGCCGGCGCCGGCGCGGCGATCCTGGCCGCCGACAAGCCGGCGGTCGAAGGCTGGCCCGCGGCCAGCCTGCTGCGCGACCCCGGCAAGGCCCTGGACGCGGCCGCCGTCCTGGCCGCGCCGGAGCGCTTCACGGCGCCCGACAAGGCGTACGCCACGCTGGGCCTGAATCCGGCGCCGAGCTGGATCCGGATTCCGTTCCGGGTCGCGCCGGATGCGCCTTCGGCCTGGGTGGTCGAGTTCGATGTCGCCGTGATCGAACACCTCGACGTCTATCTGGTCGAAGGCGGGGAGCCGAGAAAGCTGGCCGCCGCCGGCCGCCGCCAGGACATGGAAGGGACGCTCAAGGGCCGGGTGCCGGCCGTCGCCCTCAAGCTCGTCCCGGGCCAGGAGTACACGCTGCTGGTGCGGATCGAATCGCGTGGCCCCAAGGTGCTGCCGGTGACCTTCTATCACGAGGACGCCTTCCACCGCGCCTCGCTCAAGGAGCAGATGCTGCAAGGGCTGCTGTTCGGCATCGCCGCCTGCCTGGTCGTCTACAGCCTGGGCCAGTGGGCCACCCTGCGCGACGCGCTGTTCCTCAAATATGCCTTGTTCATCGGCGGCCTGACCGTCTACCTCGCGAGCTGGTACGGGACCGCCGAGCAGTTCCTGTGGCGCGAGCACCTGTGGTTCAGCGCGCACATGATGGGAATCGCGTCGATGATCGGTTCGGTCGGGGCCTACCTGTTCGTCGAGCAGATCATGGCCCGGCCCGGCAAGGACCGCATCTTCAGGATCATCATGCGCAGCGGGGCGGCGATCTGCGCGGTGACCGGCGTGGGGTGGGCCTTCGACTGGATCAGCTACCTTCCGATGATCTTCATCACCACGACCATCGGCGCGGTCCCGATGCTTCTCGGCGTGCCGGCGGCATTCCGCCGCATGCGCCAGCGCGACGCGATCGGCGCCTATTTCCTCATCAGCTGGGTGGCCAGCTACGGCGGCACGATCACGCAGACCCTGATCGCCGCCGGCGAGGTGCCGGTCAATTTCTGGACCGCTCACGCGCTGCAGTTCGGGATCACCTTCGACATGCTGGTCTTCATGCGCATCCTGAGCCTGCGCGCCAAGGCGCTGCGCGAGGCCATGCAGCGCGCCGAGACCGAAGCGCGCATGAAGTCCGAATTCCTGGCCAATATGAGCCACGAGATCCGCACCCCGATGAACGCCATCATCGGCATGAGCCGGCTGGCCCTGATGGCCGATCCGAACCCCAGGCTGCGCAACTACGTCTCCAAGATCCTGGGCGCCGGCGAACACCTGCTGGGCATCATCAACGACATCCTCGACCATTCGAAGATCGCGGCCGGCAAGATGTCGGTGGAGGCGGCGCCGTTCTCGCTCGACGAGATGCTCGAGCAGCTGTCGAACCTGGTCGGGGTGAAAACCGACGCCAAGGGCATCGAACTGGTGTTTCGGGTCGGGCCGGGCGTGCCGCAACGGCTGGTGGGCGATCCGCTGCGCCTGGGCCAGGTGCTGATCAACCTGACCGGCAACGCGGTCAAGTTCACCGAACGCGGCGAAATCGTGGTCGCGGTCAAAGTCCGCCCGGGCGCGGCGGGCGACGGCCGGGTCATGCTGGCGTTCTCGGTCAGCGACACCGGCATCGGCATGACCGCCGGCCAGCTAGAACACCTGTTCGACTCCTTCACCCAGGCCGACAGCTCGACCACCCGCAAGTATGGCGGCACCGGGCTGGGCCTGTCGATCTCGCGCCAGCTGGTCGAGCTGATGGGAGGGCGGATCTCGGTCCAGAGCACGCCCGGCGCCGGCAGCTGCTTCACCTTCACCGTCGCCCTCGGGCTCGACGACGGCCAGGGCGACGCCGGCGCGCTGCGCCCGGCGATCCTGACCGACCTGCGCGCGCTGGTGGTCGACGACAGCGCCGGCGCGCGCGCCGCGCTGTGCGAGATGCTGGACACCTTCGGCGCGCAGGCCGACAGCGCCGCCTCGGGCGAGGAGTGCCTGCGCATGCTCGCCGCGGCCCAGGCCGAAGGACGCCCCTACCAGATCGTGCTGATGGATTACCTGATGCCCCACCTCGATGGCGTCGCCACCATCCGCCGCATCCCCGCCTGCGTGGCCGGGGCCACGCCGCCGGCGATCCTGATGGTGTCGGCCGTCGGCCGCGAGGCGGTGCTGGAGACGGCCGGGGAACTGCCGGTCGACGCCTTCCTCAACAAGCCGGTCGGCCCGGCGCTGCTGTACCACAGCATGCTGCAGGTGCTGCATCCGCACGCCGCGCCAGCGCCGGACGGCGTCGACGACGGCGCCGATGAGCGTATGCCGCCGCACATCATGGCCGACCTGCCGCGCCTGGACGGCGCGCGCATCCTGCTGGCCGAGGACAACGCGAACAACCGCGAGGTCGCGCTCGACTTCATGGCGGCGGCGCGCATGCAGGTCGACGTCGCCTTCAATGGCGTGGAGGCGGTGCGCATGGCGCGCGAGGGGGATTACGACCTGGTGCTGATGGACATCCAGATGCCGGAGCTGGACGGCCACGCCGCCGCGCGCGCGATCCGCCAGGATCCCCGCCTGCGCGCGCTGCCGATCGTGGCCATGACGGCGCACGCCATGGCCAGCGACCGCGAGCAAAGCCGCCTGGCCGGCATGAACGACCACGTGACCAAGCCGATCGACCCCGACCTGCTGTTCTGCACCCTGCTCAAGTGGATCGACCCGGCCCGCCTCGTCGGCCGCCCCATTGCGCACGTTCCACAGGCGCCGGCAGCGCCTGCGACCACCGCGCGCGCCCTGCCGGCGGTGCCGGGAATCGACTGGGGCCTGGCCCTGGACAACGTCGACGGCCAGCGCAGCCGGCTCGAGAAACGCGCCGGCAGTTTCGTGCGCGAGTACGGCAATGCGCCCGAGATCCTGCGCGAGGCCCTGAACGGCGGCGACCATGCGCCCATGCAGTCGCTGGCGCACAACCTCAAGTCGAGCGCGGCCTATATCGGCGCCTTCGCGCTGTCCGCCGCCGCCGGCCGCCTCGACCAGGACCTGCGCGCCGGACTGCATGAACGGATCGGAGTCCAGGTGCCGGCGCTGATCGCCGCCGCCGAACCGGTGCTGGCCGGCCTGGCCCAGGTGGCGGGCGGCGGCCGGCCGCAGCCGGTCGATCCGCAGGCGCTGGCCGAGGTGTGCGCCCGCCTCGAAGCCTGGCTGCGCGCCGACGACGCGCGGGCGGAGGACGCGCTCGATCAGCTCGAGGCGCTGCTGGCCGGCGGCCCCTATGCGCAGGAACTGGCGCCGCTGCGGCGCGCGATCGACGAGGTGGAATACGGCGCCGCGCTGGCGCCGCTGGCGCGCCTGGCGGGGCAGCTCGCGCCCCGGGCCGGGAGCCGCGCCTGAGGCCCCGGCGGCGCGCCGGCCACGGGCGCGGTACCGGGTCGCGCTACCGCGCGCCGCGGCGCGCCGGCCCGGGGTTGCATTATCACTGTCCACGGCAGAGCCTTCCTGCTAGACTGCCGGGCGGTTCGCCCGCCGCCTCTACCGAAAGATCCATGGCCTCCACGTCATCCGCCGCACATCGCCCGGTCCCTGGCGCCTTCCCGCGCCTGGCGTTGACGCTCGCGCTGTTGCTCGCCCTCCTGGTGCTCTGCGCGCGGCCGGCGCAGGCGGCGCCGCTGCAACTGGCGCGCGACGCCCAGGTGATCGACGCCTGGGCCGCCGTGACCGTCCTCCACGACCCGGACAGCCGCCTGGACGCGGCGGCCGCGCTGGCGGCGCCGCAGCGCTTCGAGCGGCCGCGCACCGCCCATGCCAGCCTGGGCATGCTGCCTGGGGCCACCTGGCTGCGCATCCCGGTGACGGTGCCGCAGGACGCCACCAATGGCTGGGTGCTGCAGGTCGACTACGCGCTGCTCGACGAACTGGACGTCTACCTGGCCCGCCCGGCGGGCCTGGAAAAGATCGCCAGCCTGGGCCGCAAGCAGGCGCCATCCGGCGAATCGCTCGCCGGCCGGGTGCCCGGCGCCCTGCTGCGCCTCACGCCGGGCAACGACTACACGGTCTTGTTGCGCGTGCGCTCGGTGGGCCCCAAGATCCTGCCGATCACCTTCATGCAGCCGCACGCCGTGCTGCCCGAGGCGCTGGGCGAGCAGATCCTGCAAGGGATGCTGCTGGGCCTGCGCATCACCCTGTTCCTGTACGCGATCGGCCAATGGATCACGCTGCGCGACCACCTGTTCGGCAAGTACGCGCTGCTGGCGGCCGGGGTCACCGTGTATTCGGCCGCCTGGTTCGGCATCGCCGGCCAGTACGTCTGGCCCGGCAACGCCTGGCTGCTCGAACACGGGGCCGGCCTCGCCTCGATCCTGGCGTCATGCGGCGCCTACCTGTTCGTCGAGCAGTCGCTGGCCCGCTCCGGGCGCGACCGCATCTTCAGTGTGCTGATGAAGACGCTGGCGGCGCTGTGCGTGGTGACGGCGCTCGGCTTCGGCTTCGGCCTGATCAGCCATCGCTACCTGGTCATGATCGTCGGCACGCTCGGCATCATGCCGATGCTGCTCGGCCTGCCCGGCGCCTTCCGCCGCGCCCGTTCCGGCGACATGGTCGGCACCTATTTCCTGATCGGCTGGGCCGGCGCCTTCGCCTGCGCGCTGATCACCGCCCTGCTGATCAACGGCAGGCTGCCGGCCAACTTCTGGACCATGCACGCGCTGGTGTTCGGCAGCACTTTCGACATGCTGGTGTTCATGCGCATCCTGGGCCTGCGCACCAAGGCGATCCAGGAAGCGATGCTGCGCGCCGAAGCCAGCACCCGCATGAAGTCCGAATTCCTGGCCAATATGAGCCATGAGATCCGCACCCCGATGAACGCCATCATCGGCATGAGCCGGCTGGCCCTGATGAGCGAGCCCGCGCCCGCGTTGCGCAACTACCTGGGCAAGATCCTCGGCGCGGGCGAGCACCTGATGGGCATCATCAACGATATCCTCGACTTTTCGCGCATCGAGGCCGGCAAATTGCACCTCGAGGAAGTGCAGTTCGACCTGGACGAGCTGCTCGAACACCTGTCCAGCCTCACCGCGGTGAAGGCCGAGGCCAAGGGCCTCGAACTCGTGTTCCGGGTCGGGCCGGGCGTGCCGACGCAACTGGTCGGCGACCCGCTGCGCCTGGGCCAGGTCCTGATCAACCTGACCGGCAACGCCGTCAAGTTCACCGAGCATGGCGAGATCGTGGTGGCGGTCGAAGCGGTCAAGACCGTGGCCGGACGCGTGACGCTGGCGTTCTCGGTCAGCGACACCGGCATCGGCATGACCGAGGAAGCCATCGGGCGCCTGTTCCAGTCGTTCAGCCAGGCCGACAGTTCGACTACCCGCAAGTATGGCGGCACCGGCCTCGGCCTGTCGATCTCGCGCCAACTGGTGGAGCTCATGGGTGGCGACATCGCGGTGCGCAGCGCGCCGCGCAAGGGCAGCCGCTTCACCTTCAGCGTGCCGCTCGGGATCGCCGACGGCCAGGCGACCGCCGCCGCCTCCACCGTGCGCCAGGCCCTGCTGCAGGACGTGCGCGCGCTGGTGGTGGACGACAGCGCCAGCGCCCGCGACGCGCTGTCCGAGATGCTGGCCGGCCTCGGCATGCGCGCCGACGCCGCGGCCTCGGGCGAGGATTGCCTGGCGTTGCTGGGCCGCGCCGAGGCCGCCGGCCAGCCCTACCAGGTCGTGCTGATGGACTACCTGATGCCGGGGCTGGACGGGATGGAGACGATCCGCCGCATCCGCCGCTGCGCGCAAGAACACGGGCACGACTGCCCGCCGCCCGCGATCCTGATGATCTCGGCCTGCACCCGCGAGACCGTGATGGAAGAGGAAGGCGAACTGCCGGTCGACGCCTTCCTGCACAAGCCGGTCGGTCCCGCCCTGCTCTATCACAGCCTGCTGCAAGCCCTGCACCCGCAGCTCGGCCCCTTCGAACCTATGGAAAAATATTTGCCGGCCATGGCCGACCTGCCGCGCCTGGACGGCGCCCGCATCCTGCTCGCCGAGGACAATGCCAACAACCGCGAGGTGGCGCTCGAATTCATGGCCGCCGCCCGCATGCAGGTGGACGTCGCCTTCAACGGCGTGGAGGCGGTGCGCATGGCGCGCGCCGGCGACTACGACCTGGTGCTGATGGACATCCAGATGCCCGAGATGGACGGCCTCACGGCCACCCGCGAGATCCGCCTCGACGCGCGCCTGCGCGAACTGCCGATCGTGGCGATGACGGCGCATGCGCTGGCCAGCGACCGCGCATTGAGCCGGCTGGCCGGCATGAACGACCACGTGACCAAGCCGATCGATCCCGACCTGCTGTTCTGCACCCTGCTCAAGTGGATCGATCCGGCGCGCCTCGAGGGCCGCCCGGCGCCCGAGGGCAGCCAGGGCGCCGCCGCGCCGCAGGCCGCGGGCCGGGAGCCGGACCCCGCGGCGGCGGCGCTGCCGGCGGTGCCCGGCATCGACTGGCGCCTGGCCCTGGACAAGGTCGACGGCCAGCGCCGCCGCCTGGAAAAGCGCGCCGGCAGCTTCGTGCGGGAATACGCCGCCGCGCCGCGCATCCTGCGCGATGCGCTGGCGGCCGGTGACCACCCGCGCCTGCAGGCGCTGGCGCACAACCTGAAGTCGAGCGCGGCCTACGTCGGCGCCTTCGAACTGGCCGGCGCCGCCAGCCGGCTCGAGCAGGACCTGCGCGCCGGCCAGCTGGAACGGGTCGGCACCCAGGTGCCGGCGCTGGTGACGGCCGCCGAATCGGTGCTGGCGGGCCTGGCCCAGCTGGCCGCCGCCACCCTGCCGAAACCGAGCGATCCCGAGGCGCTGGCGGCCGTCATCGCGCGCCTCGACCGCCACCTGCGCAATGACGACGCGCGCGCCGAGGACGCGCTGGCGCAGCTCGAGGCCCTGCTCGCGGTGAGCGTCGACCCGAACCTGTACGACGCCGCGCTCGATGGCGTGCGGCGCGCGGTCGCCGATATCGAGTATGCTGCCGCGTTGGCGCCGCTGTCCGCGCTGGCGACGCAACTCGACCTCAGTCATAGCCTGAGCCCCAGCCTCAGCCTCGAAAGCAGCCGATGAACGTAGTGGAGACGCAGAAAGTCCTGGTGGCGGACGACGACGCCATCAACCGCGAAGTGCTGGGCGAATTGCTCAAGCCCGAATACACGGTGCTGCTGGCCCGTAACGGCGCCCAGACCCTGGAGCGCGCCGCGCGCCACCTGCCCGACCTGATCCTGCTGGACGTGATGATGCCCGACATGGACGGCTACGCCGTGCTGCGCAGCCTGCGCGACGACCCGCGGACGGCCCAGATCTCGGTGATCTTCATTTCGGGCCTCGACCGCCCCGAAGACGAGGCCAACGGCCTCAAGATGGGCGCCTCGGACTATATCGTCAAGCCCTTCAACCAGACCGTGGTGATGGCGCGCGTGGCGCTGCACCTGCAGGTGGTGCGCCAGCGCCGCATGCTGGAACGGCTGGCGAACATCGACGGCCTGACCGAACTGGCCAACCGGCGCCGCTTCGACGAGATGTACAACCTCGAATGGCAGCGCGCGCGGCGCTCGAGCCGGCCGCTGTCGCTGGCCCTGCTCGACATCGACGCCTTCAAGCAGTTCAACGACCGCTACGGCCACCCGGCCGGCGACCGCGCGCTGCGCTCGGTGGCGCGGGTGGCCGGCGCCGCCATGCGCCGCCCGGGCGACCTGGCGGCGCGCTACGGCGGCGAGGAATTGCTGCTCCTGATGCCCGACACCGACACGCTCGACGCGCGCCGGGTGGCCGAAGGGGTGCGCGAGGCGGTGGCCGCCCTGAACATCGCGCACGAGGCGTCGAGCGTGGCGCCGCTGGTGACGGTGAGCATCGGCGGCGCCACGGTCGATCCGGACAGCGACGAACAGCAAGCCGAGCTGTTCGAGGCGGCCGATGCCGAGCTGTACCGCGCCAAGCAGAACGGTCGCAACCAGGTCTGGTGGCGCGACGGCGGCGCCGCCGTCTGAAGATTACTGGGCCTTCGCCCGCTTCTTGAAGGTCGCGACCCGGTACAGGTACCAGCCGAGCAGGCCGATCAGGATCGCCTTCGACACTGGATCGACATACTGCGCCACCCGTTCGTACTGGCTTTCGAGCATATAGCCGGCGCCGGTCAGGATGCCGGTCCAGACCAGCGAGCCGACGGTCGAATACAGCAGGAACTGCCCCATCGGCATGCCGGCAAGGCCGGCCGGGACCGAGATCAGGGTGCGGATGGCCGGGATCAGGCGTCCGAACAGCACGACCTTGCGCCCATGTTTCTCGAATGAATCCATCGCATGCTCGATGTCGCCGTGGGTGACGGTCATCCAGCGCGCATGCTTGTCGGCGAATTTTTCCAGTCGCTCCTTGCCGTAGACCTTGCCGGCGTAATACCAGGGCAAGGCCCCGGCCACCGAGCCGGCGGTGCCGGCGATCAGCACGCCGATCACGTTCAGGTCGCCGCGCGCCGCCACGAAGCCGGCGAACGGCATGATCAGCTCGGACGGGATTGGCGGGAAGATATTTTCCAGCGCCATCAAGGCGAACACGGCCAGATAGCCGCCGCTCTGCATGAATTCGGTGATGAAATCGAACACGGGGCACTCCCACTGGTTAGGCAGTCTCCACCATATCCGCTTCGATCGTGCGCTTCTGTTCGCTTTCGTACGGATCGACGCCGACGCCCGGCCGGTGCAGGCAGCGCCAGACGTGGGGCGACAGGCCGATCACCTCGTGGAAAGTGCGGGTGAAATGCGACTGGTCGCAGAAACCATGGGCGTGGGCGATGGTCGTGAGCGGCGTGTCCGAGCTGACCATCGCCTCGCAGGCCGCCGCCAGCCGGCGCCGGATCACGTACATGCGCGGCGGCACGCCGACGCTGTGCTTGAAGGCGCGCGTGAAATGGCTGACGCTCAGGCCCAGTGTCGCCGCCAGGCTGGCCGTGCGCAGGGTGGCGCCCAGGTTGGCGTCGATGTAGTCGGTGATCCGCCTGACCTGCCAGCGCGGCAGGCCGCCGTGGCAGGGTTTGGCGGCTTGGCCCCCGGCGGCGGGCTGGAAAGAAAGGGCGACGGGGATCGATAGCGCGGTCTGCATGGTGCTCTCCATGGTGGTCGTGTTCGAGACGATCTGGGCAGAATGTTGCCGCCCGCTGGAGATGTTGCACAGACAAGATAGGGCCCCCGCCTACCCCCACTAAAGTGGGGGGGGCGGGTTCAGGCCGCGCCGGCGTCCGGGAGTACCGCTCGGAAGGTTACCTCGATCAGTTGTGGCGGCAATGCAAGGCGCGTGACGCCGATGAGGTTGCTCGCGCATTGTGGTTGGTCCATGCCGTAGAATTCTTTCCTGACCTTGCCTGCCACGGCAAAGGCAGCGGCGACGTCCAGCACGTACAGCGTTTCCTCGACGACGTCGTCGAGGGTCGCGCCAAATCGGGCCAGCAGGTCGACCGCATTGCGGTAGGTCTGGCGCATCTGTTCTTCCATGCCGCCAAAATCAGTTGGCCGGCCAAGGGCGTCGAGCGGCGCAGGCGCGACCAGCTGGCCGCCCTTGTCGTGCCCCAGCTGGCCGGACAGGTAGACCACGTCCTTGACCTGCACCGCCTGGCTGTAGCCGTAGATGGATTCCCATGGGACGCCATGATTGGCGGTTTTCTTGCTAAGCGTAGGGTTCTTGCTCATTCTGCGTGCTCCAGGTTCGTTATCGAAGTCGGTGTGCACACCGGGCAGTCCGGCGCCGCAACCGTCATCGATTCTGGCAAACGCAGTGCCCGGCCGTATTGCAGAAATCTGCTGTCGCGGTCAGTCCCGGTCAGATTTCGAGGAACCCGCGCTCGATGCCGATGGTCACCGCATGGGTGCGATTATTGGCGCCCAGCTTGTCCATGATGCTGCGCAGGTGGCCCTTGACCGTGTCTTCGGACAGGTTCAGGGCGGCCCCGATCTGCTTGTTGCCGTTGCCGCGGGCGATCAGCTCCAGCACCTGCAGCTCGCGCACCGTCAGGCTTTCCTGGCCCAGGTGGCGCGCCAGCTCGCCGGCGATCTCGGAGGGGATGTAACGGTGGCCGGCGGCCAGCATGCGGATCGCGTCGGTCAGTTCCTTGCGCAGGGAGCTCTTGAGCAGGTAGCCCTGGGCGCCGCTCTTGATCGCCTGCATGGCGCGGGCGTCGCCGCGGAAGGTGGTCAGGATGGCCAGGCAGGCCTGGGGGAATTCGGCGCGGATCGCGGCAATCGCATCCATGCCGTTCAGGTGCGGCATCTGCAGGTCGATCAGGGTGACGTCGGGCCGCAGCTTGCGGTAAAGCGCGACGGCCTCCAGGCCGTCGGCCGCCTCGCCCGCCACCCGCATGTCGGGCTGGCTGGAGATCACCGCCGCGATCCCCTCACGCATCAGGGGATGGTCGTCGGCGATCAGGACATCGATGGTGCGCTGTTGACTGTTCACGGTGCTCCTCTTCTTGTTCTTGGCTGGCGACGGCATCATGCCAGCGCCGCCACGCGGCGTCCAGTCAGGACTGCCCGCGTTCGATCCGGTTCGGCACCAGCCACAGCGCCGCCAGCAGCACGTGGATCACCGCCGCCAGCGGCGGGTGCCACAGCGCCACCACCACCGCCAGCGCGTACATGGCCAGCGACAGCCGGTTCTTGGCGTTCTGCCAGGTGTGGGCGTGATCCAGGCCGGCCAGCGTCCCCAGGCGCCACGACAGCAGCATGAAGGACACCGAGCACAGGAACAGCACCACGCCGTACAGGGCCACCGGCGCCGGGGCCGTCGGGTGTTCGGCCACCCAGGCGGTCACGAACGGGATCAGCGACATCCAGAACAGCAGGTGCAGGTTGGCCCACAGCGTCGCCCAGTCGACCCGTTCCACGCGCTCGAACAGCGCATGGTGGTTGACCCAGTAGATGCCGACGTAGACGAAACTCAGGGCATAGCGCAACCAGCCCGGCACGACCGCCAGCATGTCGCCGACGGCCGTGCCGTGCGGGGGCGTCAGCTCCAGCACCATGATGGTGAGGATGACGGCGATCACGCCGTCGCTGAACGCCTCCAGGCGGGTCTTGGTCATGCCGTTGCCCGAGCGCCGTCCAGGCCGGGCCGCAGCAGGTGCAGGCACAGGATCGCCACCGGCACGGTCAAGGCCACGAAGCCGGCCGCCAGGAACAGGAAGGCGCCCGCCGCGCAGCCGATCGCGAAGCCGAACAGCGGCCAGAAGAACTTGCTGCAGCGGGCCGTGGTGGCGGCATCGCCGGCGCCGCGCAGCTGGTCGACGGTATCGATCACCAGCTGGGTCACGTTCCCGGTCATCATCGAGGTCGGCGCCAGGTGGGCCAGCAGCAGCTTGCTGGCCGCGCTGTGGGCGCCCATCGCCGCGGTGCCGAGCAGGCCGGCCGCCATGGCCAGCGCCGACATGTCGCGCGCCACCGGCTCGGACAGCATGCCGCAGGCCATGAAGCCGATCAGCAAGACCAGCTGCAGCAGGTACGAGGGCCGGTGCGCATCGACGCCACGCCGCTCGCACGACGCCACCAGCAGGCGCGCCGCGGCGATGCCGAGGATGAAGGCCGGGAAGGCCAGGATCTTCAGCAGCGACGGAATGTTCGCCGGATCGGCCAGCGAAGCGCCGAGCAGCACGAAGTTGCCGGTGACGTGGGCCGTGAACAGGCCGAACAGGCCGATGAAGCCCAGGGTGTCGACATAGCCGCCGAGGAAGCCCATATTGAAACCCTGCAGGCGCGATGGAACTGGAGTAGCGGCCATCATCAGAACGCGAAGCAGCTGCAACCCAGCGCGCCCCAGAAGCCGCTGAAATCGGATACCGGCATGTTCGAACGCCGCGCCGTGTCATGACTGTGGGCATGCACGCCGCATGGACCGCTGCACTGGTGCGGCAGCGCCTTCTGCTGCGCCTGCGGCTCGACCTTCCTCCAATGGCCCGGCACCTTGCTCACCGGCGACCACTCGGGCAACACCGGAATCGGCGGCGGTCCGAGGCTGGTGAATTCGGCGGCGCCGTACACGATACGGCCGCCGACCACGGTCAGCACCGATTCGATCGCCTTGATCTCTTCGGCGTCGATGCTGAAGAAGTCCCGCGACAGCACGGCCAGGTCGGCCAGCATGCCTTCGCGGATGCGCCCCTTGCGCTCCTGCTCGCTGGAGAACCAGGCGCTGCCCGCGGTCCACAGTTCCAGCGCGACCTGGCGCGGCAGGTGGCCGGCGCTGCCGTACAGCGGCAGGCCGCCGACGGTGCGTCCGGTCACCAGCCAGTACAGCGAGGTCCACGGGTTGTAGCTGGCCACGCGGGTGGCGTCGGTGCCGGCGCCGACCGGCACGCCGGTTTCCAGCATCTTCTTCACCGGCGGCGTCGCCCTGGCGGCGTCGGCGCCGTAACGGTCGACGAAATACTCGCCCTGGAACGCCATGCGGTGCTGGATCGCGATGCCGCCGCCGAGCGCGGCGACGCGGTCGATATTGCGCTGGGTGATGGTCTCGCAGTGGTCGAACATCCAGTGCAGGCCGTCGAACGGGATGTCGCGGTTGACCTTCTCGAACACGTCGAGCATGCGCGAGATCGATTCGTCATAGGTGGCATGCAGGCGGAACGGCCAGCGCTGGGCCACCAGGTGGCGCACCACGCGTTCCAGCTCGTCTTCCATGCCGGGATCGAGGTCGGGCCGCGGCTCCAGGAAATCCTCGAAGTCGGCCGCCGAGAACACCAGCATCTCGCCGGCGCCGTTGTGGCGGTAGTAGTCGCTGCCCTGCCCCGGCGTCACCATGCCGGTCCAGCGCTGGAAGTCTTCCAGTTCCTGGCCCTTGTTCTGGGTGAACAGGTTGTAGGCGATGCGGATGGTGAGCTGGCCGGCCTTGTCGAGTTCCTCGATGACGGCGTAGTCTTCGGGGTAGTTCTGGAAGCCGCCGCCGGCGTCGATCGCGCTGGTCAGGCCCAGGCGGTTCAGTTCGCGCATGAACTGACGGGTCGAGTTCAGCTGCAGGTCATAGGGCAGCTTGGGGCCCTTGGCCAGGGTGGCGTACAGGATCATCGCATTCGGACGCGCGATCAACATGCCGGTCGGGTTGCCGGCGCCATCGCGCACGATTTCGCCGCCCGGGGGATTCGGCGTGTCTTTCGTATAGCCGACCGCGCGCAGGGCCGCGCGATTGAGCAAGGCGCGATCGTACAGGTGCAGGATGAACACCGGCGTATCCGGCGCGGCGGCGTTGATTTCGTCGAGGGTCGGCATGCGGCGCTCGGCGAACTGGAATTCGTTCCAGCCGCCCACCACCCTTACCCATTGCGGATGCGGCGTGCGGTCGGCCTGTTCCTTCAGCATGCGCAGGGCGTCAGCCAGCGACGGCACGCCTTCCCAGCGCAGTTCGAGGTTGTAGTTGAGCCCCCCGCGGATCAGGTGCAGGTGCGAGTCGTTCAGGCCGGGCACCACGGTGCGGCCATTGAGGTCGATCACCTGGCTGCCGTCGCGGCGGTGGCGCATCACGTAGTCGGTGTCGCCCACGGCCAGGAAGCGGCCGTCCTGGATGGCGACCGCGCTGGCCTGGGGCTGTTCGCGGTCGATCGTGTTGAAGCAACCGTTGATCAGGATGAGCGGCGGGGTCGATTGCGCGCCCGCGCTGGACTGTGCTTGGTTCATGCGTGTACTCCAAATGTCGCCGGGCGCGACGCGTCCGGCGGGTTTGCGGCAACCGCCGCGCGCTTTGGAGGGCGTGCGGCGGCGAGAACTTCTATGCTTGCGGGCCGATCAACGGGCCGGGACGGGCGCCAGCACCTCGTGCGTGCCCTGGGCGCGCGCCGGCGCCTTGTGCACCATGGTGTAGGCGTAGTCGACGCCCATGCCGTAGGCGCCGGAGTGCTCGGTGACGATCTTCATCACCGCGTTGTAGGTGTCGCGGTGGGCCCAGTCGCGCTGCCACTCGAGCAGCACCTGCTGCCAGGTCACCGGCACCACGCCGGCCTGCACCATGCGCAGCATGGCCATGTCGTGGGCTTCCTTGCTGGTGCCGCCCTAGGCGTCCGACACCATGTAGATCTCGTACTCGCCTTCGAGCATCGCGCACAGGGCGAAGGTGGTGTTGCACACTTCGGTCCACAGGCCGGCCACGATGACCTTCTTGCGGCCGCTGGCATCGAGCGCGTCGCGCACCTTCTGGTCGTCCCAGGAATTCATCGAGGTGCGCTCCAGGATCTGGTGGCCCGGGAACACGTCCAGCAGCTCGGGATAGGTGTTGCCGGAGAACGATTCGGTTTCGACCGTGGTGATCGTGGTCGGGATGCCGAACACCTTGGCCGCCTTGGCCAGGCCGACGACGTTGTTCTTCAGGGTCTGGCGGTCGATCGACTGCACGCCGAACGCCATCTGCGGCTGATGGTCGATGATGATCAGCTGCGAATTCTGTGGGGTCAGGACTTCGAGTTTTGGACTGCTCATGATGTTCTCCTTGTTGGTGATGAAACTTGACGGATCAGCCCTGGCGCCGGCCGTCATCGACGCCAGGCTCCGGCGCCTTGGCGGCGACGCCGGTGATCTTGGGCTTGCATTCGCTGGCGAACCAGCTCGCGGTGACCGGCGCGCCGTCCATCAGGCGCTTGGCCACCGGGACGATCTGTTCGCCGATCAGCATGCCCAGCAGGCCGATCAGCGCGATGGCGGGCGGCGCCGGCGAGCGTACGTTGATCAGGCCGTACAACAGGCCGGCCAGGATGCCGGCGCCCAGTGAAATCAGATACATGTTCAGCTCCTAGTCGCGGGTGACGCCGCACCGGCGCCCATTCATTCCAGTATCGTTAGACCATCGCCGCGGCGATAGAATCAGATTGCTATTTTCAGCAGCCGGGGGCTTGGTGCGGAGCGGGCCTTGGCGCTACCATGGCGCCATCACGCACCATGGGACAGACAATTGCTCAAGCTCAGCCTCGACGCCCTCCAGATCATCGAAACCATCGCCCGCCGCGGTTCCTTCGCCGGGGCCGCGAAAGAACTGTTTCGCGTGCCATCGACCATCTCCTACACCGTTTCCAAGCTCGAGGACGACCTGGGCGTGCGCCTGTTCGACCGCTTCGGCCCCAAGGTGACGCTCACCCCCGCCGGCCAGGAACTGCTCAAGGAGGGCCGCTACCTGCTGCGCGCCGCCGGCGACCTCGAATCGCGGGTGCGGCGCGTGGCCTCGGGCTGGGAGACCGAGATCGCCCTGGGCATGGATTCGGTGTTATCGAGCGGCGCCCTGCAGCCGGACATCGAAGCCTTCTATGGCGTGGCCGACCAGACCCGGCTGCGCATCGTGCGCGAGTCGCTGTCGGGCACCTGGGACGCCCTGCTCGACCGCCGCGTCGACCTGCTGGTGGGCGCCGCCGGCGAGGGCCCGTCGGGCGGCGGCTATACCGCCGAACCGCTCGGCACCAGCGCCTTCGTGTTCACCGTCGCCCCGCACCATCCGCTGGCGCGGCTCGCGCATCCGCTCGACAAGACCGACCTGCTGCCCTACCGGGCGATCTCGGTCTCGGACTCGGCGCGCCTGCTCGGCGCGCGCACCGTCGGCCTGCTGTTCGGGCAGGAGACGCTGGCGGTGCCCGATATGCGCACCAAGTACGAGTTCCAGGTCCAGGGCCTCGGCTTCGGCTTCCTGCCCGAGGCATGGGCGCGACCGGCCATCGACCAGGGATTGCTGGTCGAAAAACAGGTGGTGGAACCGAAGGCGGACGAGACCTTCTATCTCGCCTGGCGCAGCGGCGAGGATGGCGCCGCGCTCAAGTGGTGGATCGAGCGCATGCGGACCGGCGCTGCGTTCGCCCGCATGCTGCCCGATCCCTGCGCGGGGCCCGCAGGGGCTTAGTTTGCCGCTTGAACGGCGTCGGTGTGGATGTGGATCGTGCCGGACAGGGTCTTGTGGACCGGGCACTTGTTGGCGATGTCGAGCAGGCGCGCGCGTTCGTCCGCGCTCAGCTGGCCGACGAATTCGATGTGGCGGCGCAGCTCGTAGGCGCCGTCCTGCTGGCCATGGTCGATGGCGACCCGCACGTCGTCGAGTTGCATGCCCTTGCGTTTGGCATACATCGTCACGGTCAGCGCGGTGCAGGCGGCCAGGGAGGCGGCCAGGAGATCGTGCGGCTCGGGACCGCTGGCGTCGCCGCCGAAGGCTTCGGGAGCGTCGGCGATTAGCTCGTGCTTGCCGATCCGGATCTTGTATTGAAGCTTGTCGTTGCCGCGGGTGGTCGTCACTTGCATGGTTATCTCCTGTTATCGTGGTGTTCCCGGCGCCGCCCCGCTGGCGGGGCGGCGTATGACGCGGCTGCTTATTGCGGCAGGTCGAACAATAATACTTCGGCGCCGGCGGCCTGGGCCAGGGTCACGGCCTCTTCACCGGTCACCTTCAGCGCGTCGCCGCCTTCCAGGGCGATGCCATTGACCGTCACCTGGCCGCGCACCACGTGGACATAGGCCTGGCGGCCGGCGCCCAGGGCATGCTCGACCTTGTCGTCGCCATCGAGGATGGTCGCATACAGGGCGGCATCCTGGCGGATCGAGACCGAGCCGTCGCGGCCGTCGGGCGATCCGATCAGGCGCAGCTTGCCGGTCTTGTCGGCGGTGTCGAAGTGCTTCTCTTCGTAGCGCGGCTCGGCGCCGCCCACGTTCGGCATGATCCAGATCTGCAGGAAGTGCACGCCCTCGGTCCTGGAGTGGTTGTACTCGCTGTGCACCACGCCCGAGCCCGCGCTCATGATCTGCACGTCGCCGTAGCGCAGCACCGAGCCGTTGCCCATGCTGTCCTTGTGTTCCAGCGCGCCGTCGAGCACATAGGAGATGATCTCCATGTCGCGGTGGCCGTGCGAATCGAAACCGCGGCCGGGCTGCACCTTGTCCTCGTTGATGACGCGCAGCGGACCGAAGCCCATGTGCTTGGGATCGTGGTAGTGGCCGAAGGAGAAGGTGTGCTTCGAGTCCAGCCAGCCAAAGCTTGCGCCGCCGCGTTCATTGCTTTTACGTACGTTCAACATGGTGTCATCCTTTCGTGGTGGTGATGATCGATCCACTCGATCGCCAGGGCGGGGAATCCGCCGGCCGATCCGTCTTGTGTTCGATGCGATGGAGTCATTATGCTCGCGCCACGAGGACTTGAAAAACGGATAATTTCACAGCCTTTCATCGAAATTTTCGAACATGGGTTTGGAGCCAGCGGATGGTGCCATCCGCTGGGCTACATCTCTATCAGAACTTCAGGCTGGCGCGCGCATGGTAATAGCCGCCGTTGATGCCGAAGGGAGCGGAACTCTAGTAACAATGATGGTGTCTGAATCTACGTAAGCGTACATGCGAGAACACCATGGAAATGATGCTGAGACCGGAGCGGCAGCGCGCCGGCTTGGCGTGACATCCAAGACGTTGCAGCGCTGGGATCGCTGCGGCACGTTCTCTCCATTGGCGCGTAGCCCAACTGGCCTGCGCCTCTATAGTGAAACGCAGATTGCTGAGCGGATCGGCTTGCAGTCACGCCCGGCTCGATACCGGATCATCGCTTACTGTAGGGTGTCTAGCGCTGCGCAAAAGCCTGACTTACGCAATCAGCGCCGGGTTCTGGAAGAGTTTTGCACAGCCCGTAGACTGGCAAATGTCGAGTTCATCGAAGAGATCGGCGGCGGGCTCAATTTCAAGCGTCCGCGCTTGCTGGAGCTGACCGACGCGATCGGGCGAGGCGAGGTCCGCACCCTGGTGCTGGCGCACCGGGATCGCCTGACGCGCATCGGGTACGAATGGTTCGAACACATAGCGCACGAGCATGGCTGTGAGCTTCCGTACTGAATCAGGAGCGCCTGTCCCCTGAGCAGGAAATGGTGCAAGAGACTATGACCATCGTACATTGCTTCTCAAGTCGTTTAGATGGGCTGCGCAACTTTCGCCGCCAGTTGGATGTTGCATTGAAAAAGGATGTGCGCAATGTTGCTGTCACATCGCATCCGGCTTGAAGCCACATCCGAGCAGCGCGACTATTTCGTACGTGCGGCAGGGACGGCGCGCAAGGTCTGGAACTGGGCGCTGGCCGAGTGGCAGCGGCAAACCGCGCTGGGCCAGCGGCCGGATGCCATGAAACTGAAAAAGCAGTTCAATGGGATCAAGTATGCCCACCCGGACTGGCTCGATGCCGAAAGCAAACCGTGGTTGCGAACAATCCACCGCGATGCGCATGCACAGCCTTTCGCGCATCTTCAGCGAGCTTGGCGTCGCTACGTCGAGCAACGGCAAGCCGGCAAGAAAGCCTATCCACCGACGTTTAAACGGAAAGGTCGCTGCCGGGACGCGTTTTATATTGCCAACGACAAGATTCGTTTTGAGGGCAAGTGCGCCGTGCTGCCAAAGATCGGCGAGGTTTTGCTGACCGAGGTTCTACGGCTCCCCGGCAAGATCATGGGCGCCTGCGTGTCGCGCGAAGCCGACCACTGGTATCTGGCCGTGCAGGTCAAGCTACCGGAGCAACTGGCCCGCCTGCAGCGCCAGGGCGATGGCGTGGTCGGGGTCGATCTTGGCGTGAGCGCCGCGGCCGTTCTGTCCAGCGGCGAGAAGATCGCGGCCCCACGGCCGCTACGTGCAAGCCAGCGGCGCCTGCGCATCCGCTCGCGGCGCCATGCACGCAAGCTGAAAGCAGCGAAGGCCGGTGCCGGGATCACGGGCGCGATCCCGAAAGGGGTACGTTTGCCGGTGTCGCGCAACCGACAAAAGGATGCGCATGCGCTGGCGCGCCTGCATGCGCACATCACCCACGTACGCACCGACTTCATCCATAAGCTCACGACTCGACTGTGCCGCGAAAACCAAGCCATAGCGATCGAGGACCTGAACGTGAGCGGCATGCTGGCCAACCATCGGCTGGCGCGGGCGATCGCCGACGTTGGATTTTACGAGATCCGGCGTCAGCTCCAGTACAAGGCGCAACGCTACAACACGTTATTGGTGCTGGCGGAACGCTGGTATCCGTCCAGCAAATTGTGCTCGATATGCGGCGCGCACTACACCGGGTTGAAACTCGGTGAGCGTCACTGGACTTGCATCTGCGGCGCCCGTCACGACCGTGACGTGAACGCCGCAATCAATCTGCAACGGCTCGCCACCGGCGCCCTTGTGGCGAGAACGGCGCTACCCGAGGCGAGTCATGCGGCAACGTATGGCACTGCCGCTGGAGTGGTTCCAGCGGCAGGCGGGAAAGTCACGCCTGTCAGGTACGAGCACGGTCAACAGGACGGCTCGGGGCAGGAAGAGAACGGTGCGTACCTGTGTGCACCTTTTCGATAGCAGAGAACGCCGGGTAGATCGTCACCGCGCCGTTGTCCAGGTTGGCGCGCTGCTCGGCCAGCACCAGCGGATTGACCATGTCCGGGTACTCGTTGAACAGGTTGTTGGCGCCCAGCGACAGGGTCCACGCCTTGCTGAACTGGTAGCTCACCTCGAGGTCGGTCAGCAGCTTGGGCTTGATCCTGTTTTCATAGTAGACCGAGCCGTCAGACGAGAACTGTTCCGACGATTTGCCGAAGTACTTCTCGCGCAGGTTGACGGTCCAGGCGCCCACCTTCCACCGCGCGCCCAGGTTCACCCGCATGCGGGGCGAGGCCGTCTCCAGGTGCGAGATCGCGGTTTCGTCGAGCAGGGTCTGCGGCTGCAGCTGCGGCGGCGCCTGGTTGATCTTGATGACCTCCCAGTAGCGGCGCAGGTAGCGCATGATGCTGGCGGGGGCGACGCCGTGCTGGATGCCGCATGCCGCCAGCATGGCGGCGCGCTCGCGCGGCAGGTACAGCGCCGGGAGGTCGAGGTGCAGCGCGCGCACCACGTCCCAGGCCTTCAGCTGCCGGCGCCGCTGGCTGTCGGACGGCGCCGCCGGCGGGCTGGCGGCGCGCCAGGGATCGGGCAGCAGCAGGCGCGCGCGCCGCCCGCGCACCGCTGCGTACAGGACGCGCAGGGACACCGGCCCGGGGCACGGCCCCCGGACTGCCCAGCGCATAGGTATAGGCCAGGATGCCGGCCGGGTCGATCCACAGGATACGGAGCGGCGGGCCGGGAGCGTCCAGGTACTCGATGACGTCGTTGGGGAGGAACATGGGCGGGTCCCGTCGTTCAGGTGCCTCGCCCGTATGCAAGGACCGCGCCAGTGGCGCGGTCGCGGTGGCGGCGCCGGACGGCGCCCCCGGTCGGTCATTTCGGCGCTGTTCGCGTTATTTCAGCGAACCTTCCTGGCCCAGCCCGGTCTCAGCACTGTCGAGTCATCCCGAAGAGGCGGCTATGGACAGTCTGGATTTCGATACCTTGTTTGCCGCCTTGCGCGGCGTCTCGCTGGACCTTCAAGAACGCTCACGATTACGTGCCTGGCTGGCTACGGTCGACGACGCAGCAGACGCCGTGGCTGACTGCATCGCGCTCATCGAACAGGCGGCCATCGGAAAATGCTGTCCTCGCTGTGGCGGCGCACGTTCCCACCGCTGTGGGCAAGCCAGTGGCCTGCAGCGCTGGCGCTGCCTGGCTTGCGGGCGCAGCTACAACGCCCTGAGCGGGACCCCGCTCGCACACCTGCGCAAGAAAGAACATTGGCTCGATTACCTGCAGTGCCTGCTCGATTCACGCACCGTGCGCGCCAGCGCCGATGCCGTCCAGGTGCACCGTACCACCAGTTTTCGCTGGCGTCACCGGATGGTGGCCGGGTTCATCCATGAGCGCGCGGCGCGCCTGGGTGGCGTGGTTGAAGCGGACGAGACCTATCTATTGGAGTCGCAAAAAGGGTCGCGCAAGCTGACCAGGCCGCCACGGCAGAGGGGTGGCGTGGCTCGCCACCGCGGCGTCGGCCGCGACCATGACTGCCAGCTGGTCGCTTGCGAGCGCGACGGCCCGACGCTGGATTTCCATTGCGGGCGCGGGCCGGTCTCGCTCGCCGAACTCGACCAGTGCCTGGGGCCGGTGCTGGCGCCGGACGCCTGGCTGATCAGCGACGGCGCCGCCGCTTATCGTGCATTTGCCAAGCATCATGGCATCCGCCACGAAGCCATCAACCTGCGCGCTGGCGAACGGGCGCGCGGTGCGGTCCACCTGAACCATGTGAATGGCTGGCATAGCCGCTTCAAGCGCTGGCTAGCGCGTTTCAACGGCGTCGCCAGCCGGTATCTGGCCCACTACTCGGGCTGGCGGCGAGTGCTCGACGTGGGCAGCCCGGCCACGCCGCATCAATTACTGAAGGCCGCTGTCAAGGCGGACTGATCCGCGCCGCATGCCGAAATAACGCGAACAGCGCCGTCATTTCTGCGCCAGGATCCACTTGGCCAGCTTCTTTGCCTCGGCATCGCTGACCTGCGGGTTGGCCGGCATCGGAATCGGGCCCCAGGTGCCGCTGCTGCCTTTCTGGATCTTCAGCGCCAGGCGCGCTTCGGCGCCGGCATCCTTCGCGTACTTGGCGGCGACGTCCTTGTACGAAGGGCCGACGAGCTTGCTTGCAACGGTGTGGCAGGCCATGCAGGCCTTGGCCTTGGCCAGGTCGGCGCTGGCATGGGCCGAAGGGATGGCGGCAGCGGCGGCAAGGCTCGCGGCCAGGATCATGGTCTTCTTCATGTGTACTCCTCGATGGGCTGTAATGACAATGGGGCGCTGTGGCCGGGACCGACAGCCTCGTCCCTGGCGCACCCGGCATGATAGCCGACAACAGGTCTTCATTGCGACCACCGGCAGAGATAGCCGTACCTGATTCCACCATCCATCCGGCATGATTACAAATAAGAATAGGAATGATTCGTATTTGTGTTTAGAATCTTGCCGTTCTGACCTCTTTACATATCTTTACACGTGTAAATACGAAATCTCAACCACAACTACGGATAACCGATGCCTACCCCAACCCTCCACGCCCCGCTGCTGCAACGTTCGCTCCTGAGCCTCGCCATCGGCGCCCTGCCCTTCGCCGCGCATGCCAATGCGGTCCCGGCCGACATGGCGACCGTCGTCGTCTCGGCCTCGGGCTTCGAGCAGACCATCCGCGAAGCGCCGGCCTCGATCACCGTGCTGACCCGCGAACAGCTCGAGCAGGAACGCTTCGGCAACCTGGCCCAGGCCCTGGAGAGCGTGGAAGGCATCGACGTCGCCGCCGCCGGCGACAAGACCGGCGGCTTGAACATCAGCGTGCGCGGCATGCCGAGCGACTACACCCTGATCCTGATCGACGGCCGGCGCCAGAACGCGGCCGGCAACGTGACCCCGAACGGTTTCGGCGGCACCTCGACCAGCTTCATGCCGCCGGTCAGCGCGATCGAACGCATCGAGATCATCCGCGGTCCGATGTCGACCCTGTACGGCTCGGATGCGATGGGCGGCGTCATCAATATCATCACGCGCAAGGTCGGCAAGCAGTGGGGCGGCACGGTGTCGGCCGACTACACCCTGCAGGAGGAATCCAGGTTCGGCGACGTCAAGGGCGCCAGGTTCTACCTCAACGGTCCGATCGCCAGCGACGTGCTGGGCCTGGCGCTGCGCGGCAGCGTTCTACGCCGCGACGAAGCGACGCTCAGCTACGACAACCAGAACGGCGAAGTGAACCTGAACATGGGTTCCAACCCGGTCAAGGCCGAGGTCGACAACGTCGGCGCGCGGCTGGCGTTCACGCCCAACCGTTACCACGAATTCACCCTGGACGCCGACCGCACCCGCCAGACCTACGACAATTCGCGCGGCCAGGTCGGCACCCAGAGCGTGCAAGGCGGCTACGGCCCCGAACAGAAGTACAACCGCGACCAGGCGACCCTGGCCTACAAGGCGCGCCTGCCGTTCGGCACCTGGGACAGCAGCTATATGGTCAACCAGACCGAAACCATCGGCCGCACCATCCCGCCCGGCACCCCGGGCATGGTGGCGGGCAGCGCGCGCACGCTGGAAGTCGAAAGCAAGGTGTTCGACACCAAGCTGATGGTCCCATGGGGAAATCACCTGACCACCATCGGCGCCCAGCACTGGGATGCCGAGATGATCGACGGCGTCGCGCCCGAAGCATTCGCTTTCACCCAAAAAGCGCTGTTCGTGGAAGACGAATGGCGCTTCCACGAGCGCCTGGCCCTGACCCTTGGCGCGCGCTACGACGACCACAGCATCTTCGGCGGCCAGACCAGCCCGCGCGCCTACCTGGTGTGGACGACGTCGCCGCGCTGGACCTTCAAGGGCGGCATCAGCAAGGGCTACAAGACGCCGCGCGTCGAACAGCTCTCGCCCGGCATCAACGGCTTCGGCGGCCAGGGCACGATTCCGCTGGTCGGCAGCCCGAACCTGAAACCCGAGACCAGCGTGACCACCGAACTGGGCGCCTACTTCGACAACGGCGCCGGCTGGACCGCCAACGCGACCGTGTTCAACAACGAGTTCGAGGACAAGATCACCAGCGGCACCGGCCTGCTGAACTGCTCCTACCGCCTGGCGCCCAACCGCCCGGGTTGCGTCAGCTTCGGCAACTGGCCGAACGTCGACGCCTTCGGCCAGTCGATCAACGTCGACGAGGCGGTGACCCGCGGCGTTGAGCTGGCCACCCGCTTCCCCATCGCCGCCGGCTGGGCCGCGAGCGCGAACTATACCTATACCGAAAGCGAGCAGAAAAGCGGCGCCAGCGCCGGCAAGCCGCTGTCCGACACGCCCGAGCACGCGTTCAATGCGCGCCTGACCTGGGACATCACGCAGCAATGGAACACGTGGCTGCGCGCCGAGTACCGCAGCGAGCGCTATCGCGACCCGGGCACCTCGGCCGCCACCCGCGCTGCCAAGGCGACGCTGGGCGACTACAAGGCCTACGGCATGCTGCACCTGGGCACCGCCTACCAGCTCAGCCCGACCATCTCGATCAATGCCGCGATCTACAACCTGCTCAACAAGGACTTCGTCGACTACCGCCCTTACCAGTCGTCGCCGACCGCGGCGCCGACCTACAGCAGCGTGTACGTCAACAATATGGATGGCCGGCGCCTGTGGGTGTCGATGAACGTCGACTTCTGACGCACACCGGTCAGCGCTTCTTCTTGCCCGGCTTCGGGCAGGGGAAGCGCCGGCGCAGCTCGGCCAGCACCAGCGGCGCCGCGTTCTCTTTCAGTTCGGCCGGTTTGCGCGTCGCCTTCAGGCGGCGCACCACGGCCAGGTTCAGTTCATCGGGCAGCACGGGCCGCGCCAGGCACCACTCGCGGCCGTGGGCGCCGTCCTTGATGCCATTGAGGTAGGCTTCGACCTTCTCGCGGTTGATGTAGTCGAGCTGGCTCTTCGGTTCCTTGAGCCGGTGCTCGATCACTTCCTGGCCGCTCATCGCATTGAATGGGTAAACGTAGGGAATCGATGCCTGCGCCCACAAGGGAAGGCAGGCCGCGATCGCGATCCAGGCGCACGCTGTCATTGCCGCTCCTGACAAACATTCGGCCTTCCATCGTGCTGCGCCGCTCCCTGCCGCCGCTTGCGGACCCTCAATCGTGCGCCAGCCGCAGGTCGGGGTCGGCCGCGAACACCCCCGCCAGCCAGTCGGCGAAGGCGCGCAGGCGCGGATTGGCGATGCGCCCCTGCGGATACAGCAGCGACACCGGCATCGGCGTCGGCGGCACGCCCGGCAACACCTCGACCAGCCGGTCCGCATGCGCGCGCAGCTGGTAACGCGCCAGCTGGGTCAGCCCCAGGCCCTGCAGGGCGAGAATCAGGTTGGCGTCGGCGTCGTTGATGGCGATCCCCCCTTTCACGGCGACCTTGCGCACCCCATCCGCTTCCTGGAATTCCCACTCGAAGGCGCGCCCGGTGCGGCCCGAGAAGTGAACGATGCCCTCGTGCCCCGCCAGCTCGTCGAGCGAGGCCGGCACGCCGCGCCGCGCCAGGTAGTCGGGCGTGGCCGCGACGGCGAAGCGCATCAGGCCGATGCGGCGCGCCACCAGGCTGGAATCCTGCAGCTCGCCCACCCGCAGCGCGCAGTCGATGCCTTCGCCGGTCAGGTCGACCAGGCGGTCGCCCATGCCGATGGAGAGGTCGATGCCGGGCCAGGCGCGGCGGAACTCGGCGATGCGCGGCAGCACGATGGCGCGGCCCAGGGCGCCCGGCAGGTCGATCCGCAGCCGTCCCTGCATGCGGCGCCCGTCGGCGCCCAGGAAATCGGCTTCCGCCGTCTCGATCGCGGCCAGGATCGCGGCGCATTGTTCATAGTAGCGCTCACCGTCCTGCGTGAGCGACAGCCGGCGCGTGGTGCGCTGCAGGAGCTGGGCGCCGAGGTGACGCTCGAGGTTCTGCATGGTCGTCGTCAGCGAGGCGCGCGGCAGGTTGAGCGATTCGGCGGCCTTCGTGAAGCTGTTCGCCTCGACGATCCGCACGAAGGTCTGCATCGCCTTCACCTTGTCCATGATTGTTCACATTATATGAATTGTATGTGGGCATTATGCACTAATTATCTTTGCCTCATGCCTGCCTAGAATGGAACTGTTCAACTACCCTATCGAGGAGCAAGCCATGACAATTAACACCGAAGCACGGATATCGAGCGGCATGACGCGGCTGCTGGCCGCCGCCGCCGGCATCATCGTCGCCAACCTGTATTACGCCCAGCCGCTGGTCGGCCCGATCGGGGCCGCCCTCGGCATGCCCCCGGGCGCCGCCGGCCTGATCGTCACCCTCACCCAGATCGGCTACTGCCTCGGCCTGCTGTTCATCGTCCCCCTGGGCGACCTGTTCGAAAACCGGCGCCTGATCGTGAGCGGCCTGGTCGCCACCGGCGCCGCGCTGGCGCTGGCCGCGAACGCCGACACGGCCTGGCAGTTCCTGCTGGCGGCGCTGGCGATCGGGCTGGGCGCCGTGGTGGCCCAGGTGCTGGTGCCGTTCGCGGCCCACCTGGCGCCGGAGGCGACGCGCGGCCAGACCGTCGGCAAGGTGGTCAGCGGGCTGCTGCTGGGGATCATGGTGGCGCGTCCGGTGGCCAGCGTGCTGGCCGGTTTCGGCGGCTGGCAGGCCGTGTTCGGGATCGCCGCGGCGCTGGTGCTGCTGCTGGCCGTGGTGCTGCACTTCAAGCTGCCGCAGCGCCGGCCGGCCGCCACCCAGCGCTACGGCGCGCTGATCGCCTCGCTGTGGCCGGTGCTGGCCAACACCCCGGTCCTGCGGCGCCGGGCGCTGTACCACGCCGGCCTGTTCGGCGCCTTCAGCCTGTTCTGGACCGTGGCGCCGCAAGCCTTGTCCGGCCCCGACTTCGGCCTGAGCCAGAACGGGATCGCGCTGTTCGCCCTGGTCGGCATGGCCGGCGCGGTGGCCTCGCCGATCGCCGGCCGCCTGGCCGATGCCGGCCATACCCTGGGCGCCACCGCGATCGCGCTGGCGGTCGGCGCGCTGAGCTTCCTGCTGCCATTGTTCGCTCCCCATTCGAAGCCGCTGGCGCTCGGCCTGCTGGCCGTGGCCGCCATCGTGCTCGACGCCGCCGTCGCCGCCAACCTGGTGCTGGGCCAGCGCGCGCTGTTCGCCCTCGGCGCCGAGATCCGCAGCCGCCTGAACGGCCTGTACTTCGCCCTGTTCTTCGCCGGCGGCGCGCTCGGTTCGGCGCTCGGCGGCTGGGTCTATGCCCAGTATGGCTGGCATGCGGCGCTGGTGACCGGCATGCTGCTGCCGGCGCTGGCCCTGCCGGCCTGGCTGTGGGAAGCGGCCGAGCACACGGCCAGCCGCCAGCAAGCCTGAAGCGCGCCTGCGTGTCGCAGCCGGATGTGATTTAATCAAGCATCGCACCGACACCAGGAACACGCATGCAAGCCAATGACACCACCCCGCCGGCCGCGCCGGCGGAACTCGACGAAGCCACCCTCGAATGGGTGCGCAAGGTATTCCAGCACGCCCGCGCCGGCGAAGCCGAACCGCTCGGCGCCCTGCTGGCCCAGGGCCTGCCGCCCAATCTGCGCAACGAACGCGGCGACAGCCTCCTGATGCTGGCCTGCTACCACGGCCACCACGACGCCGCGCGCGTGCTGCTGGAGCACGGCGCCGATCCGCAACTCATGAACGACGCTTCCCAGACCCCGCTGCATGGCGCCGCCTTCAAGGGCGACCTGGCGGTGACGAAGCTGCTGCTGGACCACGGCGCCATCGCCGACCATGCGGGACCGTCCGGCAAGACCGCGCTGATGTTCGCCGCGATGTTCAACCGGGTCGAGATCGCCCGCCTGCTGATGGAGCGCGGCGCCGACCCGTCACGGCGCGATGCCGACGGCGTCAGCGCCTTCGACACGGCGCAGCGCATGGGCGCGGCCGACACCGCGGCGCTGCTGGCGCCGACAGCCTGAGTCAGCGCCCTGGCCGCCGGCCCTGGGTGAGCCAGGCCGCGGCCAGGCCCAGGCCGGCGAGCAGCACGCTGGACGGCTCGGGCACCTCGCCCTCGAGCGGCTCGCCCACCAGCAGGCCGGTGGAGCCCGAGCAGGCCGGTCTTTCGTAGGCGCAGCCGAACGGCTCGTCGCTGTGCGCGTTCAGCACCGTGAACAGGCTGCCCGTGCTGCCCAGGGTGAAGTGCGAATTGCCGTCGGTGGCGAAGATCTCGCCGCTGAGCGCGCCGCCAGGCAGGAAGGTCACGTCCAGCCTGATCTTGTCATAGTAGTGCTGCGGCAGCTGGCGGTAGCCGTAGTCGATGTAGTTGTGCCGGTACTCGCCCGAGAACGGCTCTTCGTACCAGTAGCGCAGCGACAGCAGGCTGTCCTGGGGATTCAGGCACGGCCCGTCCAGGTCGCACATATTCGTGAAATCGAGGTAGAGGCTGCCCTGCGCGACCGCCGCATCGGAAAACACCAGCTCCAGGTTCAGGCCGGGCGGCATCGACTCGGATGCCTCGACCTGTTGCCAGGAATAGGTCACGGCGGCCTGCGCCGGCTGGGCCAGCAGTGCGGCCGCGAACAGCAACGGGGTGATACGCAACATCGACATGCTCCTCATGGTTACTCACTATGGATGAGCAAGAACCGGGCCTGTCACCTTCGCCTCAGCAACTCCTTGATTTGACGAAAGATTTTTCGCCGATTGTCAATACGCAAGCAGCCAGTGTTAAATATCTCGACAGCTCATCCGTTCGGACCAGGTCCGAAGCGTGGCTGCGGGTGAGGCCCTCCCGCCGTCAGCCGGCGGGCGTGTACTTGCGCACCGCCACCGGGCGCTCGACCAGCGCCGGCAGGTCGGCCACCAGGGCCGCCATGTGCGCGCTGGCGTCGTGCAGCGCCACCGCCTCGGCATCGCGCCAGTATTCCACCATGATGAACTCGCGCGGGTCTTCGTTCGAGCGCTGCAGCTCGTACAGGATGCAGCCGGCTTCCTTGCGGGTTTCCATCGTCATCGCGTGCATGCGCGCCGCGAGCGCGGCTTCCTGGCCCGCCCTGGCGTACAGGGTGGCGATGATCGTCACTTGCTGGTTCATGTTCTTCCTTCGTGTCGAGGGCGCCATGGCCTGGGAGTGCCTGGCGCCGCCCTGCAGTATAGGATGAACCGCGCGCATCTGCCGGCCGGCCCGCGATTTCCACTCCGGCATGCTCATCCCCTATAATCGTAGCCGCCCCGGCCCCGCCCGCGGGCGAGCTTCCACCACTACCTAGGATTCCGATGAAAGCCCTGCCTCTTGCCGTATTGCTCCTTGCCTCCGGTTCCGCGCTCGCCAACGACGCCGCGCTCCTGAAATGCCGCGCCGTGAGCGACGTCGCGGCGCGCGTGGCCTGCTATGACGCGATTCCCCTTGGCGCGGCAAGTCCCGCGGCAGCCGCGCAGGCGGCCGGTGCGCCGGTGGCGGCGGCCCGCGCCGAGCAAAACTTCGGCATGGAAGCGGTGAAACAGCGCGAGGAGCAGCCCCAGTCGGTGCAGAGCACCATCGTGGGCAGCTTCGAAGGCTGGGGCCCGGGTTCGCGGATCCGCCTGGCCAACGGCCAGGTGTGGCGCGTCATCGACGGCAGCGACGCGGTCCTGGCACCGCGCACCGACGTCAAGGTCAGCATGGAACGCAATCTGTTCGGCACCATCTTCATGCGCGTGGACGGCACCAACGCCTCGGCCAAGGTGCGCCGCGTCGAATGATCCAGCGCGTCAGGCCAGCGGGCGCGCCATGTAGAGCGCTCCCGCCGGATACGTGAGCAGGCCCGCATCGCCGGTGGCCCGCGCCGCGAAGCCGAAGCCGCTCCAGAAGCGCGTGCTGTCCTGCACCGACACCAGCGCGGCATGGGACAACGCCAGATCGCGGCCGAGGTCCAGCAAGCGCTCCACCAGCGATCGCGCCAGCCCGCGTCCGAGCGCGCGCGCATCGACCGCCAGGTCGTGCAGGTACAGCGTGTCGGCGTCCGGCGCGATCTCGAACGCCGCCCCGAGGTCGGTGACCCGCCCCAGGCGCGACGGGTAGGCGAACAGGTAGCCGCACACGCCGTCGGCGTCGCATGCGACCAGGCAGGTGGCGGCCGCCGCATCGCGCCGCGCCTTTACCACGGGCGCCGCTTCCTGCATCGCCGGTGGATAGCAGGCCGCCTGCACGCGCAGCACGGCATCGAGATCGGCGAACAGCATTGGACGGATATGCGTTGGCGTCGGCATCGGAACCCTGGAAAAAAGCGCGCATGGTAGCACGCCTGACATGCACGCTTGACGACATCGGCCACATCCATCATTCTATACATTCTGACAACATCGCCTTGCCAGCGCTGCCGACCCGGCGGCGCCGGAAACCAGAGCTGCCGCCGTCCCACCTGGCCGGTGTCGCGTGACGGACGGGCACTTCGCATCCAGCCCCTAACCGACAGGAATCACCCATGAGCAGCATCGCCCCGGCGCCCGCCGGCCGCATCGAATACATCCTCAACGCCAGCTGCCCGGCCGGCACCGGCATCGTCGCCGCCGTGGCGACCTTCCTCGCCGAGCGCGACTGCTATATCTGCGCGCTGGAACAGTTCGACGACGATTCGACCGCGCGTTTCTTCATGCGCGCCGTGTTTCGCCAGCAAGAAAACTCCCCACCGATCGACCGCATCCGCAGCGAGTTCGCCGACCTGGTCGCCGGCCGCCTCGAGATGCAGTGGAAGATGTTCGACCCGCTCGATCCGGTGCGCACCGTGATCATGGTCTCCAAGACCGACCACTGCCTGGACGACCTGCTGTACCGCCGCCGTAACGGCGAACTGAACATGCAGATCACGGCGGTGGTGTCGAACCACCTCGACCTGCGCCCGATGGTCGAACGCGAAGGCATCCGCTTCGTGTTCCTGCCGGTCACCAAGGACAACAAGACGCAGCAAGAGGCGCGCCTGTTCGAGATTTTCGAGGAGACCGGCTCTGAACTCGTGATCCTGGCGCGCTATATGCAGATCCTGTCGGACGAGCTGGCGCGGCGCCTGGCCGGCAAGTGCATCAATATCCACCACTCCTTCCTGCCCGGCTTCAAGGGCGCCAAACCCTACCAGCAAGCCTTCGACCGCGGGGTCAAGCTGATCGGCGCGACGGCCCATTACGCCACGCCCGATCTCGACGAGGGCCCGATCATCGAGCAGGTGCTGACCAGGGTCGACCACAACTACCGGGTCGACCAGCTGACCCGCGTCGGCCGCGACAACGAGTGCCTGGCGCTGGCGGCGGCGGTCAAATTCCACATCGAACGCCGCGTCTTTGTCGACGGCAACAAAACAGTGGTATTCCGCGGTCCCTGAGCAAAATAACAAGTTACCTCAAGAATAGGTGCGTCACCTAACCGTGACGCACCCGGCTGCACGGGTAAGATCATGGCTTCTCATAGAGGGGAATGACCATGGAACTTCACCAGCAGTATCCGGTCCGCCTGCGTATCAACGGGCAGGACCGCGAATTCAACGTCGAGTCCTGGGTGACCTTGCTTGACCTGTTGCGCGAGCGCGCAGGCATGACCGGCACCAAGAAGGGCTGCGACCAGGGACAATGCGGCGCATGCACGGTGCTGGTGGACGGCAAGCGCATCAATTCCTGCCTGACCCTGGCGGTCATGCAGGACGGTAAAGAGATCACCACGGTCGAAGGCCTGGCCAACGGCGAAGACCTGCACCCGATCCAGCAAGCCTTCATCGACTGCGACGCCTTCCAGTGCGGCTACTGCACCCCTGGGCAGCTGTGTTCGGCCGTGGGCCTGATGAACGAGGACCAGGCCAGGTCGCGCGACGACGTGCGCGAACTCATGAGCGGCAATATCTGCCGTTGCGGCGCCTATCCGCAGATCGCGGACGCCGTGGTCCAGGTGATGGACCTGCGCAAGAAAGATAGCGGCGACAAGCCCGCCTTCACGACCGGGGCGGTGCTCGCATGAATCCATTCACCTTCACCCAATCGAAGGACCTCGACGGCGTGCTGGCGGCCTTGAGCGCCGGCGAAGCGCGCCCGATCGCGGGCGGCACCAACCTGCTCGACCTGATGAAGGAAGGCGTGATGCGCCCTTCGCAACTGGTCGACATCAATGGCCTCGGCCTGGACAAGGTGGAGGTCGGCGACGACGGCGGCCTGCTGCTGGGCGCCCTCGCCCGCAACGCCGACACCGCCTACGACCCGCTGGTGCGCGAACGCTTCCCGCTGCTGTCGAGCGCGATCCTGGCCGGCGCCTCGCCCCAGCTGCGCAATATGGCGAGCAATGGCGGCAACCTGATGCAGCGCACCCGCTGCGTCTACTTCTATGACGTCGGCACCGCCTGCAACAAGCGCGAGCCCGGCACCGGCTGCCCGGCCAGGGATGGCGTCAACCGCCAGCATGCGATCCTGGGCACCAGCGAAGCCTGCATCGCGACCCACCCGTCCGATATGTGCGTGGCCCTGCGCGCGTTGGATGCGACCGTGCACGTCCAGTCCAGCAGCGGCAAGCGGCAAATCCCCTTCGCCGAGTTCCACCGCCTGCCGGAAGACCGTCCCGAGATCGACAACACCCTGCAGCCGGGCGAACTGATCACCCACATCACCGTCCCGCAGGCCGACCGCTTCATCGCCCACAGCGCCTACATCAAGGTGCGCGACCGCCTGTCCTACGCGTTCGCGCTGGTGTCGGTGGCGGCCGCCCTCGACCTCGATGACGACGGCACGATCAAGGCTGCGCGCATCGCGCTCGGCGGCGTCGCCCACAAGCCGTGGCGGATCGAAGCGGCAGAAGCGCAACTGGTGGGCAAGGCGGCCGGCGAGGAAGCCTTCGCCGCCGTCGCCGACACCATTCTACAGGGCGCGCGCAGCTTCGGCCAGAACGACTTCAAGCCGGCGCTGGCGAAGAACGCCATCGTCCAGGCCTTGACCAGCGCCGCCCGCGGCACCGATATCGCCAGCGGCAGCGACCGCCATCCAGAAGGAGACCGAGCATGACCGACCTGATTCCAGAACTGCGAGCGCCGAGCGCGCCGGCCGGCACCGGCCGCGTCAAGAGCGGCATGGCCGTCTCGCGCGTCGACGGCCGCGCCAAGGTCACCGGCCAGGCCCAGTACGCGGCCGAGGTGTTCGCGCCCGACCTGTGCTATGGCGTCGTCGTCAGCAGCACCGTCGCCAAGGGCCGCATCACCCGCATCGACACCGTCGACGCCCTCACCGCGCATGGCGTGATTTCCGTCATGACCCACGAGAACCGCCCCAAGATGCGCTCCCTCGACATCGCCTGGAAGGACATGACCGCTCCCGTCGGCTCGCCCTTCCGGCCCCTGTTCTCGGACCAGATCTTCTACAGCGGCCAGCCGGTGGCCCTGGTGATCGCCGACACCTTCGAGGCGGCGCGCCACGCGGCCCAGCTGGTGCGCGTGCATTACGACGTCGACGAGCACGAGACCAACCACCTGGAACGCCTGGGCGAAGCCTATGAGCCGAAGAAGATGAAGGCCGGCTTCACGCCGCCGAGCAGCACCGGCGACGGCGAAAAGGCGTTCGCGAATGCCCCGGTCAAGGTCGACTCGCAGTACTACAACGGGGTCGAGCATCACAATCCGATGGAGATGTTCGCCTCCACCGTGATCTATGGCGAGGATGGCCACCTGACCATCTACGACAAGACCCAGAGCTCGCAGAACAGCCGCTGGTACGTCTCGCACGGCTTCGGCATCTCGAAGGACAAGGTGACGGTGCGCAACCCCTACGTGGGCGGCGCTTTCGGTTCCGGCCTGCGTCCGCAGTACCAGCTGCCGCTGGCCGTGATGGGCGCGCTGCAGCTGAAACGCTCGGTGCGCGTGGTGCTCACGCGCCAGCAGATGTTCAGCTTCGGCCACCGCCCCGAGACCTGGCACCGCATCCGCCTGGGCGCCGACCATGACGGCACGCTCAAGGCGATCTGGCACGAGGCGATCCAGGAAACCTCGCGCCTCGAGGACTACGTGGAAGTGATCGTCAACTGGTCCGGCCAGCTGTACGCCTGTCCCGACATCAAGCTCGGCTACCAGGTGGTGGCGCATGATCGATTCACGCCAATCGACATGCGCGCGCCCGGCGCCGCCCACGGCGTGCACGCGCTCGAAGTGGCGATGGACGAGCTGGCGTACGAACTCAAGATGGACCCGCTGGCCCTGCGCCTGAAGAACTACACCGACGTCGCCCCGATCGAGGACAAGCCGTTCTCGACCAAGGAGCTGCGCGAATGCTACCGCCAGGGCGCCGAGCGCTTCGGCTGGGACCAGCGTCCGCTCGAGCCGCGCTCGATGCGGGACGGCGACGAGCTGGTCGGCTGGGGCATGGCGACCGGGATCTGGGATTCGCTGGTGATGGTGGCGCGCGTCTCCGCCGTGCTGCATGCCGATGGCCGCCTGGTGGTGAGCAGCGCCGCGACCGACATCGGCACCGGCACCTATACCGCGATGTCGATCGTCGCCGCCGAACAGCTTGGCCTGCCGCTCGAGCAGGTGACCTTCCAGCTGGGCGATTCGACCTTGCCGATGGCGCCGATCGAAGGCGGCTCGTCGCACATGGCCACGGTCGGCTCGGGCGTGCATGGCGCTTGCGAGAAGCTCAAGAAGCAGCTGCTCAAGATGGCGGCGGCGATGCAGGATTCGCCGCTGGCCAAGGCGCGCATGCGCGACGTCGAGTTCGGCGACGGCGCAGTGTTCTTGAAGAAGGATCCGGCGCAGCGGGTCGAACTCTCCGCCGTGCTGCGCGACGCCAACCTCGACCGCCTGGAGGAGAAATTCTTCATGACGCCGCAGATGCTCAAGCAGCGCAAGTACACGCGCGCGGTGCACTCGGCCGTGTTCTGCGAGGTGCGCGTCAACGAGAAGCTGGGCATGGTGCGCGTGACCCGCGTGGTGAGCGCGGTCGCGGCCGGGCGCATCATCAGCGCCAAGACGGCGGCCAGCCAGATCAGCGGCGCGGTGGTGTGGGGCATCAGCCAGGCCCTGCATGAAGAAACCCATACCGATGACAGGTACGGGCGCTTCATGAACCACAACTACGCCGAATACCACGTGGCGGTGAACGCCGACATCCACGACATCGACGTGATCTTCGTGGAAGAGGACGACCGCATCGTGAGCAAGCAGCTCGGCGCCAAGGGCGTGGGCGAGATCGGGATCGTGGGCGTGGCGGCGGCGGTGTCGAACGCCATCTTCCACGCGACCGGCAAGCGCCTGCGCACCACGCCGATGACCCCGGCCAAGCTGCTGATGGGGGATCGCGAACTGCCGGTGCAGGCGCCGGTGTAATCCGATTCTCTCGACGGCATCGAAGCGCCGACGGCCACCGCCGTCGGCGTTGTCATTTTCGAATTTTCGCCTTCGGCTGTACAGCTTTTACTGAACCTCGTCACACCCATGCGACATACGTATTTCCACGTAGTTGCATATCAATATGTTTACTGGTACAACCCTAGCTGCGTAAGACAACGCTAGAGCGCAGTGACGCACCGCAAAGGTGCGCACTGCCATCCCATACCAAGAACGAGATAACGAGGACGACAAACATGAAGCTCAAGATGCTGTGCGCTGTCGCGTGCCTGGCCGCTTTCGGCAGCGGCCTGGCCCAGGCCCAGAACTACCCCAACAAGACCATCACCATGATCGTGCCGTTCGCGGCCGGCGGCCCGACCGACACGGTCGCGCGCCTGGTGGCGCAGTCGATGGGCACCACCCTCAAGCAGCAGATCATCATCGAGAACGTCGGCGGCGCCGGCGGCACCATCGGCGCGGCGCGCGCGGCCAAGGCCGCTCCCGACGGCTACACCCTGTTCCTGCACCACATCGGCCAGTCGACCGCCCCTGCCCTGTACCGCAAGCTGCCGTACGACGCGATCACCAGCTTCGAGCCGATCGGCCTGATCACCGACGTGCCGATGACCGTCGTCGCCCGCGGCAACTTCCCGGCCAAGGACATGAAGGAGCTGATCACCTACGTCAAGGCCAACAAGGACAAGGTGACCTACGCCCACGCCGGCCTGGGTTCGGCCTCGCACCTGTGCGGCATGCTGCTGCAGACGGCGATGGGCGTCGAGCTGACCACCGTGCCCTACAAGGGCACCGGCCCGGCGATGAACGACCTGCTGGGCGGCCAGGTGGACTTCATGTGCGACCAGACCACCAACACCACCAGCCAGATCAAGAGCGGCAAGATCAAGGCCTATGGCGTGACCACCAAGACCGTCGTGCCGTCGCTGCCCAACCTGCCGACCCTGGCGTCCGGCGCCCTGCCGAACTTCGAAGTCGGCGTCTGGCACGGCCTGTACGCGCCGAAGGGCACGCCGAAGCCGGTCGTCGATGCGCTGGCGAACGCCCTGCGCGCCTCGCTGCGCGATCCGAACGTGATCAAGCGCTTCAGCGACCTGGGCACCGAGCCGGTGCCGACCAACCAGGCGACGCCGGAAGCGCTGCGCACCCACCTCAAGCAGCAGATCGACCTGTGGGGTCCGATCATCAAGAAAGCCGGCGCTTTCGCCGACTGAGCATGAGCATCTGATATCACGCACTGTGCCGGCTCCACCGGGACGGTGCGTTTTGTTGTAGCTGTCGTACCTGCCGCACCCGCAGCACCGTCGTTGAAACACACTTCGAACCATTGCATCTGTACCACCGCATTTGCATCACAAAAAAAGGGGACCACCACGTGCCAGCATTCATACGCCACCCAAAGGATTTTTGGAGTGGCATCGTCTTTCTCTTCTTCGGCCTGAGCGCCATCGTCATCGGCCAGGACTATGAAATGGGCACGGCCGGACGCATGGGCCCGGCCTATTTCCCGACCGCCCTCGGCGGCCTGCTGTCGCTGGTCGGCGCAGCTTCCTTGCTGCGCTCCTTCTTCCGCCAGGGCGAGCCGATCGGCCGCCTGTACTGGAAAGAGCTGTCGCTGGTGCTGGTGGCCGTGCTGCTGTTCGGCTTCCTGGTGCGCGACGCGGGCCTGGTGCCGGCGGCCTTCCTGCTGATCCTGATCAGCAGCTACGCCGGCCAGAAATTCAATCTGGGCAAGGCCGTGGCGCTGGCCGTCGGCGGCGCCCTGTTCGCGGTAGGCCTGTTCGTCAAGCTGCTCGGCTTGCCGATGCCTATCTTTGGTCCTTGGCTCGGTGGGAATTAATAGAATATGGAACTCTTCAGCAATCTCGCCCTCGGCCTCGAAACGGCCTTCACGCTTCAAAACCTGTTCTACTGCCTGGTCGGCGTCTTCGTCGGCACCGCGGTCGGCGTGCTGCCGGGTCTCGGCCCGATCGCCACCATCGCCATGCTGCTGCCGGCGACCTTCGGCCTGCCGCCGGAATCGGCGCTGATCATGTTGGCCGGCATCTACTATGGCGCCCAGTACGGCGGCTCGACCACCGCGATCCTGGTCAACCTGCCTGGTGAATCCTCGTCGGTCGTGACGGCCCTGGACGGCTACCAGATGGCGCGCAACGGCAACGCCGGCAAGGCGCTGGCCACCGCGGCGATCGCCTCGTTCTTCGCCGGTTCGGTCGCCACCGTGCTGCTGGCCCTGGCCGCGCCGCCGCTGGCCGACATGGCCCTCGAATTCGGCCCTGCCGAATACTTCTCGCTGATGGTGCTCGGCCTGGTCGCCTCGGTGGTCCTGGCGAGCGGCTCGCTGCTCAAGGCGATCGGCATGGTGCTGCTCGGCCTGCTGCTGGGCGTGGTGGGCACCGACGTCAACTCGGGCTCGGCGCGCTACACCTTCGACCTGCCGCAGCTGGCCGACGGCATCAACTTCGTGATCGTCGCGATGGGCATGTTCGGCATCGGCGAGATCGTCCGCAACCTGGAGCACGACGAGTCGCGCAACCTGGTGATGAAGAAGGTCAAGGGCCTGATGCTGAGCAAGGACGACTTCAAGCGCATCATCGCCCCGGTCCTGCGCGCGACCGGCCTCGGCTCCATCCTCGGCATCCTGCCGGGCGGCGGCGCGATGCTGGCGTCGTTCGCCTCCTACTCGCTGGAGAAGAAGGTGTCGAAGAACTCGGCGCAGTTCGGCAAGGGCGCGATCGAAGGCGTGGCGGCCCCGGAAGCGGCCAACAACGCCGGCGCCCAGACCTCGTTCATCCCGATGCTGACCCTCGGCATCCCGTCGAACCCGGTGATGGCGCTGATGATCGGCGCGATGATCATCCAGGGCATCCAGCCGGGTCCGGCCGTGATGACCGAGCAGCCCGGCCTGTTCTGGGGCCTGATCGTCTCGATGTGGATCGGTAACCTGTTCCTGGTCGTGCTGAACCTGCCGATGATCGGCATCTGGGTGCGCATGATCATGGTGCCTTACCAGCTGCTGTATCCGGCGATCCTGATGTTCTGCGCGATCGGCGTGTTCAGCCTGAACAACAGCAACTTCGACGTCTACCTGATGGCGCTGTTCGGCCTGCTGGGCTACCTGTGCGCCAAGCTGGAACTGGAACCGGCGCCGATGCTGCTCGGCTTCATCATCGGACCGATGATGGAAGAGTACCTGCGCCGCGCCCTGCTGCTGTCGCGCAGCGATCCGATGGTGTTCATCGAGCGTCCGATCTCGGGCGTGATGCTGGGCCTGGCCGCCGCGGCGATGATCGTCGTGCTGCTGCCGTCGCTGCGCAAGAAGCGCGAAGAGGCGTTCCAGGAAGACTGATGCGCTGAACGCGGAGCGAACCCCGTGCGCCGCCCGGCGCCGGCCTTTCCAGGCTGGCGCCGGGCGTTGTCATTCCGGGCCGCGCCGAACGAGGCCGGCGACGAGGGCCAGCGCCGCGAACGACGCCACGGCGGCGTTCGGCGAGGCGCGCTCCATCAGAAAGCCGAAGCCCAATGCGCCCAGCGTCTGACCCACCGCCAGCGCCAGGAAGGCCAGCGTCACGCCGGTCGCGGGCCGCGCGGGCAGCGCTGCGATGCTCCACACCAGATAGACACCGGTCAGCATCAGGTAGGCGGCGCCGAACAGGCCGCCGCCCATGAACACCAGCCACGGCGGCGCGCCATCCAGGCCGACGGCGGCAACCGCCAGCCCCAGCGCGACGTGGAACACAAGGTGCACCGCGCGCATCCCGTAGCGAGCGATCAGCGATCCGGCCATGGCGCCGGCCACGCCCGCGCACCCCATGACGGTCCACAGCATGCCGACCTGGCGTCCGCTCCAGCCGAGATTGGCCTCCAGCAGGTCGGCGCCGAAACTCCAGACCACGGTGCTCGCCGCTCCGCTCAGGCCGGCGGCCGCGGCCAGCCGCATCAGGTCGGGCGAAAGCCGGGGCAGCAACGGCGCAGCGACGGCGGGCCGCGGCCGGCCGGCGGACAGCACCTTCAGGGTCGCGCCGACCATCAGGAGGGTCGCGCCGGCGAAGCCGGCATAGGCCAGCCGCCACTCGGCCCCCATCAGCGCCGCCACCGGGCCGGACAGGGCGACGCCGGCGCTGGTGCCGGCATTGATGAAGGTGTTGGTCGTGTCGTGCCTGGCGGGCGGCAGCATCGCCGTCACGGCCGCGGCCAGCGCCGGCGACGCCAGGCCGGTGCTCGAGCCGGCCACGATCACCGCGGCGGCGAGCCAGGCGGGCGACGCGGCGCTGGCGAGCCCGATCATGCCGGCGGCGCCGGCCACGCCTGCCGCCACCGCCACGAAGCGCGGCCCGCGGCGCTCGGTCAGCCAGGCCGCCAGCACGATCGCCAGGCAAAAGCCGAGAAAGGACCCCGCCGAGATGATCCCCGCCAGTGAGGACGAGAGCTCGAAATCGGCCGAGATCGCGGGCAGGAACAGGCCGAAGGCGAAGCGCGCGAAGCCGTAGCAGACCGCGATCAGGCCAAAGCCGGTGACGCCGAGAGCGAGGGTCTGTTTCACGCCGCACGCGCCATCGCAACCAGATCCACGGCAGCCCCGCACGCCGCCTCGATCGCGCTCGCCCCCTGCCAGGCGCTGGCCGCCACCGCGCCTTCGAACAGCAGGACGATGCGCCCGGCCAGCACCTCGTCGGCGCGCCCGAGATCAGCGTGGACGATCCGCGCGACGTGTTCGCGCAGCCTGGCCTTGTGCGCCTGCACCGCCGCCACGATCGCCGGTTCGGCGCCGCCGGTTTCGCCGAGGATGCGCAGGAACAGGCAGCCGCGCGCTCCTTCGTGCGCGATCCAGCCGGCCAGCGCGGCGAACAGCGCGCGCACGTCGAGTCCATCGACCTGCTCGAAGAAGCGCCGGTCACGCGCGGCGAGCACCTCGCCCACCAGGGCGGCCTTGCTGCCGGCATGTTTATAGAGGGTGCGGCTCGACATCCTGGCGGCGCGCGCCAGGGTGTCCATATTGGTGGCCATGTAGCCGTGTTCGTAGAACAGGCGCTCGGCAATGGCAAGGAGTGCTGGGTTGGTATCCATGGCCCCAGTGTAAAACGATCGTTTTACACCCGGGCGCACGCTTGCCCCCCCCTAGTCGAACCGGCGCTGCATGGTCAGCAGCACGGCCCCGACCAGGCCCACCCACATCACGACCCAGAACAGGTCCTGGCCCGCCAGCAGTCCGGCCTGGCGCGCCAGCTCCAGCCCGCCGTCGCCGATCGGGCCGGCCTTCTCGGCCAGCCGCGAGGAATGCAGCGCCGTGCGCTCCTGCAGCGCGATATTGGTCACGCCGACGCCCAGCGCCAGGCCCACCTGCCCCAGCATGTTCTTGAGCTGCTGGGCGTGCGCGAACACCACGTTGTCCGCCTGCAGATCCTTGAACGAGTGGATCGCGGCGGTCGCCATGCCGAGCGTCAGGAAGCCGCCGAACAGGCCCATCCACAACATCACCGTGTCCCAGGCGTTGGCGCGCGGATCCAGGGTGGCGAAGCGCCAGCCGAGCGCCGCCAGCATCAGGAAGCCGGTCACGAAGAACCTGGTCGGATGCGGATTGCGCTTGACCATCTGCAGCATCACCACGAACACGACGAAGGTCGACAGCAGCCCCACGCCTTGCAGCACGCCGGCCTGCTCCAGCCCCATGCCGAGGCCCTTCTGCACCGCCTGCGGCAACAGGGTATTGACCATTCCGAGCACCGCGTAGCAGACCGCGAAGATGACCAGGCCCAGGCGATAGCGTGCGCTGGCGAGGATGTTCAGGTGCAGGAAGGGTTCGTGGCGGCGCGCCTTGACGAGGCCGAAGGCCAGCAGCAAGGCCAGGCCCAGCGCCAAGTGGCCGAGCAGCGCGCCGCGCTGGCCGCCATGCCAGTCGTAGGTCAGGTGCTGCAGGGCGAACAGCGTGATCGCGGCGCCGCCGCCCAGCAGGATCGCATCCGGCACGTGCAGGCGCGTCGGCGTGCCGTCCAGCGTGTCGGCGCCGAGCGGCAGCCAGCGCGCCGCGATGCCGGCGCCGATCGCGGCCAGCGTCGCCAGCAGCAGGAACATCCCACCCCATGCCTCGTGGCCGATGAACTTCGCCGCGGCCAGGGGGCCGAGCGCCAGGCCGAGCGACAGCGCGCTGCCGAATGCCGCGATGCCCTGCAGGCGCTGGGGCGAAGGCGGAATCAGGTTGACCATCATGCGCGAGGCGGTCATGAACACGCCGCCGCCGATGGCCATCAACAGCCGGCCGCCGGCGAAGGCGGCGACGCTGCCGCTGCCCGCGCAGATCCAGGCGCCGACCATGTAGAACACCACGCCGCCCAGCAGGTAGTTGCGCCAACCGAGGCGCTGCACCATCACCGTCAGCTGCGAGATCGACAGCACCGCCACCGCCGCGTACAACGCCGAGACGGTGGCGTATTCCTCGGGCGAGGCGCCGACGTGGCCCATGATGGCCGACGCCGCGAACACCGTCATGCCGGTCGAGAGGAACTCGATGAAGTTGAACACGAAGATCGCGGCCAGCAGCGCCGGACGTGGAATCGTAAGCTTAGCGGGGGCGTTCATCGCCTGCCCTTTCCATCAACGCGACGCCACCGCGCCCGGGTGACCGAGCGCGCGCCGGATCGCCTCGTCGGCGCCATGCGACTCGGTCTCGAACACGACGGTCTTGTACTGCTGGCGCGCGGCCCCGGCCTGCATCAGGCTCAGGCCCTGCTTGCTGCTGGTGTCGATCGCCACCTTCATCGACAGGCCCAGGCGCAGCGGATGGCGCGCCAGGTCGGCCGGGTCGAGCGCGATGCGCACCGGCACCCGCTGCACCACCTTGATCCAGTTGCCGGTCGCGTTCTGGGCCGGGACGGCGGCGAAGGCGCTGCCGGTGCCGGCTTCCTGGCCGACCACGCGGCCATGGAAGACGACGTCCTTGCCGTACACGTCGGCCGTCACCGCCACCGGCTGGCCGATGCGCACGTCCTTGAGCTGGGTTTCCTTCAGGTTGGCGGTGACCCACATCTGGTCCAGCGGCACGATCGCCATCAGCGGCGTGCCCTGGGCCACGCGCTGGCCGATCTGGACGTTGCGGCGCGCCACGATGCCGCCCACCGGCGCGGCCAGCGTGGTGCGCGCCAGACCCAGCGAGGCGTCGCGCAGCTGGGCGATCGCGGCCTGCACGTCGGGATGGCTTTCGACCGTGGTGCCGTCGACCAGGGCCAGCGCCGAGCCGACCTGCTGGCGCGCGGCGGTGAGCGCTGCGCGGGCGGCGGCCACGGCATCCTCGGCATGGCGGATGTCCTCGCCCGACACGGCGCCGGTGTCGGCCAGCTTGCGCCGGCGTTCGAGGTCGCTGGTGGCCTTGCCGAGATCGGCCTCGCGCTGGGCGACCGTCGCGCGCAGCTGCTCGACGCCGGCGAACTGGGCCCGCACCTGGCGCGCCGACTTGGCCAGCGCCGCCTCGGCGCGGTCCTGGGCCAGGCGCGCGTCGACCTCGTTAAGCTGCACCAGCACGTCGCCGGGCCGCACGAAATCGGTGTTGTCGGCCGCGATGCGGGTCACGGTGCCGGCGACCTGCGGGGTCACCTGCACCAGGTTGCCCTCGACGTAGGCGTCTTCGGTGTGCTGGCTGTTCCAGCCGATGCCCAGCACCTCGGGCGAGGACCAGGCGATGCCGCCGGCGGCGGCCAGCACGGCGACAGAAAGGCCGAGCGCCAGCTTTCGGCGGCCCTGGGGAGCGTTGTTCGTATTATTGGTGTCCATAGCGTTCTCTCGATTCTTCAATGTGCGGCCAGCGCGGGCCTGGCGGCCGGGGCCTGGTAGCCGCCACCCAGCGCGCGCACCAGGTTCACGTCCAGCTCGTAGGCGCGGGCGTCCAGCTCGGCCTGGGCGCGGCGCTGGGCCACGACCTGGGTTTCGGCGATCAGGACCTGCACGAAGTTGCCCAGCCCCGCGCGGTAGCGCTGCTCGGCCAGCTCATAGGCCTGCTCGGCGGCGGCCAGGGCCTGGTCCTGCTCGCGCACCCGTTCGCCCAGCCAGCGCAGCGACGTCAGTTGCGCCGTCACGTCGCGCAGCGCATCGATCACGGCGGCGTTGTAGTTCTCGACCGCGACGTCGAATTCGGCGTTGCGCGCCGCGAGATTGCTGCGCAGCCGGCCGCCGTCGAGCAGCGGCAGGGTCACCAGCGGGCCGGCCGCGAAGCTGCGGCTGCCGCCCTGCAGCAGGCGGTCGAAGCCCAGGCTGGCCAGGCCGCCGGACACGCTCAGGTTCACGGTCGGATAGAACTGCGCCTTGGCGACGTCGATCTCGCCGCTGGCCGCCTCGACCTGCCAGCGCAGCGCCACCAGTTCCGGACGGCGGCCCAGCAGCGCGGCCGGCACGTCGGCCGGCGCCGGCGCCGGGCGGTCCAGGCGCAGTCGTGGACGGGCGATCGACTCGGCCGCGTCCTGGCCTTGCGCCCCCAGGGCCGCGATCTGGCCGCGGGTCAGCGCGATCGCCTCGTCCAGCGCCGCGATCTGGCCGCGCGCGGCTGGCACGCCGATCTCGGCCTGCTTCAGCTCCGCCTTGCTGTCGAGCTGCGCGGAGACGCGCTGCTGCACCAGCTCGAGGATGCGGCTGCGCTGGCGCAGCTCCTGCTCGGCCAGGTCGCGTTGCGCATACAGGTGGTCCAGGCGCAGGTAGGCCTGCACCACGGCGGTCGACACCGCCAGACGCGCGGCCTGGGCTTCGGCCTGGCGCGCATTGACGCGGCCGGCGGCGGCGGCCACGCTGGCCGCGTTCTTGCCCCAGAAATCGAGTTCGACACCCAGGTTGAGGCTGGCGTCGTTGACCCACTGCCAGCTACCGGCCAGCGGCTTGGGCACGCTGCCGTTCTCGCTGTAGCGCTGGCGCGCGGAACGGACCGAGGCGTTGGCCTGCGGCCCCAGGCTCGCTGCGGCCAGGCCTTCGAGGGCCGCCGCCTGGCGCACCCGCGCGAGCGCGCCGGCGATCGTCGGGCTGGCATCGCGCGCGCCCTCCACCAGCCGGTCGAGCTGGGGGTCGCCATAGGCGCGCCACCAATCCTGGGTCGGCCAGGCGGCGGTCTCGGTCGCCAACGACCCAATAGCGCGCGATGAATTTGTAGCCGCGTCCTGGTTCAGGCGCGCCAATTGCGGCTGCGCGCCCATCGACACGCAGCCGCTGAGTACGAGCATCGCAGAAACAAGCGCCAGGCGGGTCGGACACCGGCCTGGCGCGGGAAGGGATTGAAGCATGGTGTGCCTCGGCAAAAATACAGGGATAGCCGAAGCATAGTTGCTCTGAGTTATTTAGGCCATGCCATAAGCGGCATGGACATCATGCAGAATCTGCATAACCAGTCTCGGCTCCCAGCGTATTGGTCAGGGTCGTCAGCACGAATTCGCGCAGCCAGCGGTTGGCCGGGTCGCGGTGGCTGCGCTCGTGCCAGTACAGCGCCAGCTGCAGCGGCGGCAGTTCGACCGGCATCGGCGCCAGCACCAGGCCGAGGTCGCGCGCCAGCGGTCGCGCCAGGCGCAGCGGAATGGTGGCGATGGCGTCGGTATGCAGCGCGATGTGCGCCGCCGAGGTGAAGCTCGGCACATGGCACAGGATGCGGGTGGGCTCCAGCAGCGTTTCCAGCTTGCGGGTCACGGCCACGTTGTGGTGGCTGGTGTGCTCCATCTCGATCAGCACGTGGCGGTGGGTCAGCCAGGCGTCGCGGTCGAGTTGCCCGGCCCAGGGATGGCCGGGCCGCATCAGGCAGGCGTATTCGTCGTCCCACAGCTTGCGCTGGCGGATGTTGTTGAGCAGGTGCGGAAAGCGACCGATGGCCAGGTCGATATGGCCGCGTTCGAGCTGGGCCTCGAGCGAGCCGGGATCGATGTGCACGCTGCGCAGCTGCAGGCCGGCGGCGCCGTTCTCCAGCCTGGCCAGCCCGTCCAGCAGCTGGGGCAGGATATTCACCACCGCGCCGTCGACCATGTACAGGCCGAAGGAACGGGTGGCGCTGAGCGGATCGAAGGCGGCCGGGCCGCCTTCGAGCTGGCGCGCCGCGTCCAGCACGGCCGCCACCGGGCCGGCCAGTTCGAGGGCGCGGGAGGTGGGCTGCATGCGCTGGCCCGAGCGCACGAATAGCGGGTCGCCGAAATGGCGCCGCAGTTTCGCCAGCGCGCGGCTGACGGTGGGCTGGGTCATGCCGAGCAGTTCGGCGGTGCGGGTCAGGCTGCCCTCGCGCAGGAGGCTGTCGAGGATGAGTAAGTGGGAAAGGTCGGGGATCACGCCCGCATCATATCATTGCGGCAACTGGCATGTGATCCCCGGGGGCAGGATCAGCCGCCCAGCACCTTGCGCAGGGTGCGCGACAGGTCTTCGGCCGAGAACTTGGCCACGTAGGCGTCGGCGCGCACGTTCTTGACGTGTTCTTCGTTGGTGGTGCCCGACAGCGAAGAGTGGATGACCACCGGCAGGTTGCCGAAGCGGTTGCTCGACTTGATGTTGCGGGTGAGCGTGAAGCCGTCCATCTCGGGCATCTCGAGGTCGGTCAGCACCATGGCCACGCGGTCGTACACGGTGCGGCCTTCGGCTTCGGCCGCGGCGGCGATCGTGCCCAGCTGGTCCCAGGCTTCCTTGCCGCTCTTGGTCATGATGTAGGGCAGGCCCATCGCGTCCAGGCCCTGCTCGATCAGCGCGCGCGCCACCACCGAATCGTCGGCCGCCAGGATCACGGCGCCCGGCTTGATCGTGATCTTGGCGCCCACCGCCTGCTCCATGTTCTCGCGCTCCTGGTTCGGATTCAGGTTGCGCAGGATGGTCTCGACGTCCAGCACCTGGGCCAGGCGCGCCGGCTGGCCATCCTGCTCGGGCAGGCGCGCGATGCTGGTCACCATGCCGCTGCCGGCGCTGTGCTCGGCGGTCATGACCTGGCTCCAGTCCAGGCGCACGATCTCTTCCACGCTCTCGACGGCAAAGGCCTGGGTGGTGCGCGCGAACTCGGTCACCAGCATGATGTTCAGGCCGGTCTTGGGCTTGACGCCGGTGATGCCCGGCAGGTCGAGCACCTGGATGATCTGGCCGCGCAGGTTGACCACGCCCAGCACGTGCTGCGGCGCGCCGGCCACCGCCGTGATCTCGGGCATGGCGACGATCTCGCGGATCTTGAAGACGTTGATGCCGAACAGCTCGTTATGGTTGCCCTGCTCGTCACCGCCCAGGCGGAACAACAGCAATTCGAATTTGTTGGTGCCGGTCAGGTTGCTGCGTTCGTCGACTTCTTGTTGTACCGATTTCATGTTCCATCCTGGATTAATAGTGCTGCACGGAAACCATTGCGGAACTCATTGTAGTCGCGCGGCTCTTTCTTGGGTCAATACAAGCCATAAGCCTTGCTGATTTTGCGGGAACAGGTGCAAAAAAACCACGAATTGTCACGTGAGACCGAGGGCGTAATATACGCCGATGACAAAGAAGACAGCCGCCGTCTTGATCAGGGTGACGGCGAAGATGTCGCGGTAGGCCTCGCGGTGGGTCAGGCCGGTGACCGCCAGCAAGGTGATCACGGCGCCGTTGTGCGGCAGGGTGTCCATGCCGCCGCTGGCCATCGCCACCACCCGGTGCATCACCTCGAGCGGTATCCCGGCATTCCCGGCGCCGCGGATGAAGACGTCGGACATCGCGGCCAGGGCGATGCTCATGCCGCCCGAGGCCGAGCCGGTGATGCCGGCCAGCGCGCTGACCGAGACCGCCGCGTTCACCAGTGGATTCGGGATGCTGCGCAGCGCGTCGCTCACCACCAGGAAGCCGGGCAGCGCCGCGATCACGCCGCCGAAGCCATACTCCGACGCCGTGTTCATCGCCGCCAGCAGCGCGCCGCCCACCGCCGCCTTGCTGCCGTCGGCGAAGCGCCTCGCCACGCGCGTGAACGCGGTCGCGACCACGAACAGGATCCCCAGCAGCAGCGCCGCCTGCACCGCCCAGATCGCGGTCACGGTCTTGATCGTCGTCGTTACCGGCGTGGCGATGCCGGGCAGGATCTCGGGCGGCACCGTGTGGCTGTCGCCGCCATACCAGACCGGAATCATGCGGGTGAAGACAAAGTTGGCCACGCCCACCAGCAGCAGCGGCGCCACCGCCAGCAGCGGATGCGGCAAGCCGCCGGCGCTTGTCTCCACCCGCTCCGGTTCGTTCACCAGCGACGTGCCATAGCCCTCCCCCTTGGCGGCGGCCGCGCGGCGCCGCCACTCCAGGTAAGTCAGCCCGACCGCCAGGATGAACAGCGCTCCCAGGGTGCCCAGCACCGGCGCGGCCCACGAGGTGGTCTGGAAGAAGGTGGTCGGGATGATGTTCTGGATCTGCGGAGTGCCGGGCAAGGCATCCATCGTGAACGAAAAGGCGCCCAGCGCGATCGCCCCCGGCAACAGGCGCTTGGGGATGTCGCTTCGCCGATAGAGTTCGGCCGCGAACGGATAGACCGCGAACACCACCACGAACAGCGACACGCCGCCATAGGTGAGCAAGGCGCAGACGGCGACGATGACGGCGTTGGCGCGCGCGGCGCCGATGTAGCGGATCGCCGCCGCCACGATGGCCTCCGAAAAGCCCGACAGTTCGATCACCTTGCCGAACACCGCACCGAGCATGAACACCGGGAAGTACAGCTTGACGAAGCCGACCATCTTTTCCATGAAGATGCCGGAAAAGACCGGGGCCACCTGCGCCGGGTCGGTGAGCAGCACGGCGCCCAGGGCGGCAACCGGCGCGAACAGGATGACGCTGTAGCCGCGGTAGGCGGCGAACATCAGGAAGGCCAGAGCGGCCAGGACGATCAGGAAGGACAAGACGACTCCATGGCGATGGCGTGTAAGGACGTCATCATTATAGAAAGGGAGCGCGGCCGTGGGACAGCGTTTGCGCCGATATCGCGTGCGTTTATGCAGGCGGCATCGGCACGCTGTGCTCAGGCGACGTTGTCCTCCACGCGCGGCGTCGTCGAGCCGTTTGCCAGCGTGATCCGGGTGCGCTTGGCCAGCGGCGCAGTCGGCGCCGCGCCATTGGCATCGAGCGGCTTGACCTTGGTGAACACGACGCTGAACGTCGCCGGCGTGACGGTTGCCACCGCATAGCCCTGGGCGTCGTGGTCGGCGTAGGCAAAGGCGGGATTGTTCATGCGCAGCACCTGGTCGAAGCCCTGCGGCGTGGCCACCAGCGGCGCCAGCGGCGTGTTGCCGGCGCCGGCGCGCAGGTACTGGTAGAACGAGGAACTGCTGATGCCGGCTGCGACGAAGTCGACCGCCACCGGCCGGCCGCTGCGCGGATCGTTGCTGTCGTAGATCACGCCGCACTGGAACGCGTGCAGGTCGCCGGTGATCGCCACCACGTTCTTGACGTCGTTGCTGGCCAGGTGGCCCAGCATCTCGGCGCGATAGGAAGGATAACCATCCCAGCCGTCGGCATTGACGATATAGAGGTTGTCGTACGGCGGCGGCGCCATGGTGCGCATGTCGAGCCACATGCGGTTGAGGGTCACTTCATTGCCCCATACCTTCCAGGTGGCCGTCGAGCCTTGCATGGTGTCCTTCCACCACTGCGTCTGCGTCGGTCCCAGCAGGCCCGGATTGCGGCCCAGCGCGGTCCTGGCGCCGGCCTCGAACTGGGCCAGCAGCGGCTGCGGCACGAAGTAGCGCGAGCCGATCGAGTCGTCACCGGCCACCGGGTCGCCCTGCAGCATGCCGGCGTAGGCCGCTTCATTGACCACGTGGTCATCGCGGTACAAACGTTGGTCGGTCATCACCAGGTGCATCAGGGCGCCGAAGCGGAAGTCACGGTAGATGCGGATATTGTCGTGGCCTGCCTTGTTCAGGTCGAACGAGACGTCGCCCCAGTCGACCGGCATGTATTCGGCCCAGGCCTGGGTCGCATTGCGGCGGCGCGACGTCTGCTGCTGGTTGGCGTTGTCGTAGGTCTGGTGGTCTTGCCAGCAATCGTCCGAGAACTCGTGGTCGTCCCAGATCACGATCATCGGGCATTTGGCGTGCAGCGCCTGCAGGCGCGCATCGCTGCGATAGGTGCGGTACAAGGTGCGATAGTCGGCCAGGGTATTGGCGTAGCGCGCGCCGCCTGCGATCGTCACGCCGTCGGGAAGGTCGATGCGCGTATGCGCCGGCTCGGCGCGTCCCGACTGGAAGTCGGCGCCGATCGTCTCGTAGACATAATCGCCCAGGTGGACGATGAAATCGAGTTCCTCGGCCGCCATCATGCCCATCGCGGCCCAGTGGTTGACGCTCCAGTCCTGGCAGGTCATCCAGGCGAAGCGCATCTGCGCCGGGGTGCTGGCGGCGGCCGGTGCGGTCCTGGCCCTTCCCACCGGGCTGAGGTCGGCGCCGGCGCGAAAGCGATAGTAATACAGGGTGGCTGGGGCGAGGCCGGTCAGCTTGGCGCGCACCGTATGGTCATAGGTCGGCAGCGCGTTCAGTTCGACCACGCCGGCGACCTGGGTGAAGGCGGCGTCCATCGCCACTTCGAGCCGCAGTTCGACCGCTTCGCTGCCGCTCTCCGGCGCGCAACGGGTCCAGAACACGACGCTGCCCTCCTTCGGATCGCCGCTGGCTACGCCCAGCGGGAAGGTGAAGCTGCCCAGCGGCGGCGTGTCGTCCGAACCGCCACAGGCGGCAAGCAAGCCGCCTGCGGCGGCGACGGTGAAGTATGCGCTGCTACGTAAAAAGCCCCGACGGTCCACGTGGTCCCCCTCCTGTTGAAAACGTGACGGCAGTCTAGCGAGCCGATGTTTCCAACGCGTGACAGGGCGACAAGAACTGCTAGAACAGCGTCTGCTGCGGGCTGGTGAGATTGGCGAAGCTGTCGCCCAGGAAGGGCAGGATGGCGTCGGCCACCGGTTCGAGCTGGCGCGTGAGGTAGTGTTCGTAGTCGATGGCGCCGTGGCGGGCTTCCATCGGCTCGGGGCCGTTCAAGGTCATCACATAGCGGATCCAGCCGCCCTTGCGGTAGAGCGCGGGGCGGCCCTGGCGCAGGTGGTGCTCGTCGGCCATGCGCGCGGCGCGCACGTGCGGTGGGACGTTGCGCTGGTACTCCTCCAGCGGCCGGCGCAGGCGCTTGCGGTAGACGAGATCGTCGTCGCATTCGCCGCGCAGCATGCGCGCGACCAGCTCGCGCACATAGTCCTCATAGGGCTGGCCCTTGAAGATGCGTTCGTAGAGCCCCTGCTGGAAGGCTTGCGCGAGCGGAGTCCAGTCGGTGCGCACCGTCTCCAGGCCCTTATAGACCATCTCTTCGCCGCCATCGGCGCTCGCGGCCAGGCCGGCGTAGCGCTTCTTGCTGCCTTCGTCCGAACCGCGCACGGTCGGCATCAGGAAGCGCCGGAAGTGGACGTCGTACTCCAGTTCGAGCGCGCTCTCGATGCCCAACTCGGCCTGCAAGTGACTGCGCCACCAGCCGTTGACGTGGTCGACCAGGGCCTGCCCGATGCGGCGCGCATCGCCTTCGGCGTGCTCGCGCCCGAGCCAGACGAAGGTCGAATCGGTGTCGCCGTAGATCACCTGGTAGCCCTGCTCCTCGATCAGCTCGCGCGTGCGGTGCATGATGTCGTGGCCGCGCATCGTGATCGACGAGGCCAGGCGCGGGTCGAAGAAGCGGCAGCCGGTGGTGCCGAGCACGCCATAGAAGGCGTTCATGATGATCTTCAGCGCCTGCGACAGCGGCGCATTGTGCTCGCGCTTGGCGGCTTCGCGGCCGGCCCAGACCTGGGTCACGATGCCGGGCAGGCAGTGCCTGGTGCGCGAGAAGCGCCCGCCGCGGTAGCCCGGCACCGTGGCGTCCTCGGGCTCGCGCAGGCCTTCGACCAGGCCGAGCGGATCGATCAGGAAGGTGCGGATGATCGAGGGATACAGGCTTTTGTAGTCCAGCACCAGCACCGAGTCGTACAGGCCGGAGCGCGAATCCATCACGAAGCCGCCGGGACTGTCGGCGCCGGCGACGTCGCCGATGTTCGGCGCCACCCGTCCCTGGCGGTGCAGCAGCGGCATGTACAGGTGCTCGAAGGCCGCCACCGAACCGCCGCTGCGGTCGGCCGCCAGCCCGGTCACGCTGGCGCGCTCCAGCAGGAAGGCCATCAGCCTGGTTTTGTCGAAGATGCGCGTGACCAGCTCGCAATCCTTGAGGTTGTACCAGGCCAGCGCCGGCTTGTCCTCGGCGAACATGCGGTCGATCTCGGCCATGCGGTCGTGCGGGTTGTCGATCGCCTTGCCTTCGCCCAGCAAGGCGCGCGACACGTTCTCGAGACTGAAGGACGGGAAGCTCCAGGTGGCCGAATGCAGCGCATCGATGCCGTCGATGACCAGGCGACCGGCGATGCAGATGAAGTAATGCTCCTGCTTGCCGCCATGCTCGCGCCACTCGATCGCGCTGCCGTCGCGGCCCAGGCGCAGCGGGCGGTTGAAACGATCGGCATGCTTTTGCAGCACCCGCATGTCGAACTGGATCAGGTTCCAGCCGATGATGGCGTCGGGGTCGTGGCGGATGAACCATTCTTCCAGGCGGTCGAGCAGTTCGAGCCGGGTGTCGCAGTAGTCGAGTTCAAAATCGCGTTCCCGGTCCTCGCCATTGGGCGGCCCGAGCATATAGACCTGGCGCTGGCCGCAGCCTTCGAGCGCGATCGAGCGCAGCTCGCCCTGGAAGGTGGTTTCGATGTCGAGCGAGACGGTGCGGATCGTCGGCCGGTAGCCCGGCGCCGGCTTCAGGACGGCGTCGACCAGCAGCAAGGGATCGCGATCGACCGGCGTGCCGGCGAAGCTCACCGGCGCCGTGATGAAGCGCTCCATTAGGTAGCGCTCGGGCGGGCGCACGTCGCCCTCGAACACGTCGAGACCGTGCTGGCGCAGCTGTTTTTCGATGCGCAGCAGCTGGCGGTACTTGCGGCAGTACAGGCCGGCGACCGGCCGGTGGCGAAAATCGAGCAGGTCGAGCGGGCGCAGCTCCCAGCCGCGTTCATCGCTCAGCAACTGCTCGACAGTGGCGCGCTGCTCTTCCGGGATGAAGGCCACGGACTTCTGCACCGGCAGGCGCAGGCGGCGCGGCCCGGCGTCGGTGGCGAGCCAGAACTCGACCTCGCAGCCGGCGCCGGTGTCGCGCCAGTGGCGCGTCAACAAGAAGCCTGTTTCCACACCAGTGTCCATCAGCGGTAGCGCTGCAGCTCGGCCTCGGTGAAGCCGGCCTGGCGCCGGCCTTCGATGTTGAACGGTCCCTTGAGGACGGGCGCCTTGTAGCGCAAGGTCAGTTCGTCGTAGGTGGCGATCGGCTCCAGTCCCCGTTCATGACACAGGCTGAAGTACCAGCGGTTGCCGATCTCGACGTGCCCTACTTCGTCCACCAGCAGCCGGTCGAGGATCCGGGCCGCGGCCAGGTCGCCGGCCTGGGCGATCTTCTTGCGCAGTGGCGGAATCGCATCGAGCCCGCGCGCCTCCAGGGTGCGCGGCACCAGCGCCATGCGCGCCATGACGTCGTCGCCCGTCTTGGCCACCATCTCCCACAGGCTGTCGTGGCCGGGGAAGTCGCCGTAGGCGTGGCCAAGCGTGCCCAGGTGCGCGCTCAGCATCGTGAAGTGCAGCGCCTCTTCGTCGGCCACGCGCAGCCAGTCGAGGTAATACTGCTCCGGCATGCCATGGAAACGCCACAGCGCGTCGAGCGCCAGGTTGATGGCGTTGAATTCGATGTGCGCCAGGGCGTGGACCAGCATGGCCCGCCCCTCGGGCGTGGCCATCGAGCGGCGTCCGACCTGCAGCGGCGGCACCAGTTCGGGGCGGGCCGGGCGGCCGGGGATGCCGGCGGGCGCGGCGAGCGCGGTGGCGGTGTCGATGCGCACGGTCCCGGCCTTGCAGGCGGCGCTCAAGGCGGCGACCGCCTGGGCCTTGGTGGCAGGATCGGTTTCGAGCAGCGCGTGCAGCGCCGCGGCGCGGAGTTCCATGGTGCTATCTGTTCTGGCGAAAGACGGCATTTTACTCAATTCGTTTAGCGCCTGTGCCGCTGATTTCTGACGGTAGCGCCGGGCCAGCGTACGGATTGAGCATGACCAAGAGTGAATACGACAGAACATGAAACACTCTTACCGCCTATCATAGAGGGAAACTCATATGACAACGACGTATGCGGAACTGTTCCAGAAGCTGACGGCAAGTGAAAAAATTCATCTCGCCTTGTTTCCCGAGCAGGCGGCGGTAATCAAGCGATCCGCGCAGCGCGCACTGCTCGAAAGCGAACTGCGGTTTCCAGGAAGCCGCCGCAATACGCCGGGGGACGCGTTTCGACACTGTTTTTGGTCCGCACTTCTCGCGCGAGACATCGGGTATGCCAGCGCATTGCGGTACACGAATGCGCACGAAGCTTTTCCGGATAATCCACCGGATGAGAAGGCGATGGATCTGCATAATAACGCCGTCGGACTGAGTATCGGCCGCTACGGAGGTCCGAATCAGATACTGATCTTGCGATGCGTCGATGCACTCCGCACCGGCCGACTCAAGATCATCGAACGCTAGGATGAAACCATGCGACCCTTCCTCACCGCGCTTTCTGCAGTGCTTTTCCTCTCAGCGTGCTCGCCGGACGTAGCCCTTGATCAAGCAATCAAACTGGGAGAGCGAGAGTTCACGCGCGAATCATGGGCCACTGCATCGCGGATCGAGCGTGGCCGGATGACCGCGTCATTCTTGCGCCAGTATGATGCTACCACCCTCGACCGGCGCCAGATCGAAAAGATACTGGGTCCATCCACAGGCTACTACTACTACGATAATAATCCGGCCTATTTTGTCGGGCCAGATACCGTCACCAGTATTCATGGAAAAGGCTATTTATGGGTATTTGAGGCAAACAAGAATAATGGTCGGATCGAACGCGTTCATTTCGTTCCCGATGTGAAGTGAGGTAAATCAAATACAGTCGCACCAAAATCGGTGGCGATCCAGAAGTCGACCTCGCAACCGGCGGCGGTGTCGCGCGAAAAGGTATATTTGTTGATGTATCCCGAGCACGTGTCGTTGATCAGCGACGCCGCTGAGCAAGCTTCTAACGAGACCAAACGACGCTTCGGTAGGCACGATCATAATGGTCACGGCGATGCATTCCGGCATTGCTTATGGTCCGCCATGCTCTGCAGAGACATCGGTTATATGGGAGCCCTGCGATACACCTCGGCTCACGAGGAGTTCTCTGATAACCCACCGAATGAGAAAGCGATGGATCTGCACAATAATTCGGTTGGATTGAAGCTAGGCAGAACATTGAGCTCGAATGCAATACTCAGTAACCTTTCCGTTGCAGCTTTACGTTCGGGCCAGCTCAAAGTCATCAAACCGTGAGGCAAGAGTGCGAGCTTTATTTATATTGACACTGTTGGCAGCATCCCTCGCGAGTTGCTGGAACACTGTCGAGGACCAGGCCCGGAGGCTGGGAACGCGCGAGTTCACCCCTGAAACGTGGGCCAAGGCCACGGACCTGCAGCGCGGAGAAATGACTGCATCGCTGCTGAAAAAACACGATGTGACCTCGTACCATAGAAAAGAGATTGTAGCGCTGCTGGGTGAACCCACCGGCTACTACGACTACGATACCAACCCTGCCTATTTCGTTGGACCCACTACGGTCGAAAGTATGTATGGCAAGGGTTATCTACTGGTCTTTTTGACAGACAAGAGCAATGGTGACGTCGACAGCGTGATGTTCTTCCCGGAGGTCGAGTAGCGTCACAAGTAGCCGACATCTGCCTGAACAAATGCGCATACACCGGACTCACCCGCGGCTTGTCCGCCCGCCCGCGCAGGTTCAGGGTCACGTTGCCCATGTCATCCCGCACCGCACTCAGCACGCACGCCATATTCACCACCATGCTGCGGCTGACCTGTCGGAACCGGTCCGGATCGAGCTGCGGCAGCAAATCCTTCAGCGGCACCCGAATCAGCGCCTCGCTGTCCGCCGTCGCCACGTTCACGTACTTGTCGACCGCCTGGAAGAACACGATGTCGGCCACCGGGATCATCCGCACCACATTACCGACCGCCGCCCGCACCGTCGTCAAGCGCTCGATCGATGCTGCCGCCGGCAGCAGCGCCTGGAGCTGGCCGAGCAGTTGGCCCAGCGAGTCCGTGCCCCCCCCACGCCCGCTGCCTGCTCCCGGCGCGCCTCAACCAGCGCGCGCAGGCGCTCCACCGTCTTGCCCAGTCGGCCCGCGCTGACCGGCTTGAGCACGTAGTCCACTGCGGCCCGCTCGAAAGCCTCGACCGCATAGTCAATGAGGGGGCGAGCGCCCGGCAAGCCGTCCTGCGACGAACCGGAGAAAGCACGGTGCGAAGCGGCTACGGGGGCGGCCGAAACCGCTTCGCGGCAGCGCTTAGAAGCGGTAATTGACCTTCACCGACGCCACCCGGCCGCGCGGATCGCCCTGGGTATAGTCGAAGAAGGCGGTCGACGAATCCCATGACGGACGCTTGTCGCCCAGGTTGTGCACGATGAAGCTGACGGTGGCCGCCTGGGTCGCCTTCCAGGCCAGGTTCAGGTCGAAGGTGCCGTACGGCTTGACGCGCTCGCCCGGACGGGTGGTCTGGTCGTAGCCGTCGACATAGTTCCACACCAGCGTATTGCTCCAGTCCTGGATATCCCAGCTCAGGCCGGTCACGCCGCGCCACTTCGGAATCGAGCCGAAGTAGTTGTTGCCGGCGCCTTCCGTGAGCGGCAGGCCGACCGCCAGCGGCTGTTCGAACGACAGCACCCGGCTCAGTTGCGCGTTCAGGGTCAGCTTGCCGTAGGCGGCCAGCGGCTGCACGTGGCGCAGGTCAATGTCGAAGCCCGACACCACGCGGTTGCCCTGGTTGGCATACTGGCGGTACAGGGTCAGGATGCGGCCCTGGGCGTCGCGCACGATCTTGCCGGGCGCCGACGCTTCGTTGGCGATGATGTTGTCGGCCGATTCGGTGCCGATCACGCCCTCGGTACGGATGCGGTAGAAATCCAGGCCCAGGCTCGTGCGGTTGTTCGGGGCCAGCACGATGCCGAAGTTGGCATTGGTCGAGCGCTCAGGCGACAGGTCGGGGTTGGCGATCGTCAGGTTGGTGATGCCGCGCGCCTGGGTCGGCGAGATCGGATCGCGCGGATCGACCACGTTGCCGTAGCTGACCGAGGTCGAGTTGGTGATCTCGGGCAGCGACGGCGCGCGGAAGCCCCGCGACAGCGTGCCGCGCACCAGCAGCCACGGCGCCGCCTGCCAGCGCACGCTGGCCTTGGGCGAGAAGGCGCTGCCGAAGTCGTCGTAATGGTCGCCGCGCCCGGCCAGGTTGACGCTCAGGTCTTTCAGCACCGGCACGTTCAGCTCGGCGAACAGCGCCGCCACGTCGCGGCTGCCGTCGATGATGTTGATCGCCGGGCGCAGCTCGGTGCCCGACAGCACCGCGGTCGAGGTCTGCGAATCCATCTCTTCGCGCCGCCACTGGGCGCCGGCGGCGAAGCCGAGCGCCCCGGCCGGCAGCTGCGCCAGTTCGCGGGTCGCGCTCAGGTCGACCGTGGTGAGCTTCGACTCGGCCGGGCGCAGCGTCGACAGGCGCAGGCGGTTGCGCACTGCTTCGCTGTTATTGGCCTGGTTGACGAAGTCATAGCTGCCGTCCGCGAGCACCTTCTCGAACTCGTAGCGGTTGACGAAGTTCTGCACGGTTTCCTTCAGCTCGCTGCCGGAGTGGCCGACCGAGGCGTCGTATTCCCAGCCGCCGGCATAGCCCTTCACGCCGGTCAACACGCGGAAGAACTCCACACGTCCCTGCTTCATGCGCGGGCCCAGGTCGAACAGGGTGGCGTTGAACGGCAGCGGCGTGGCGCCAGGATTGTTCGGATGGCCGACCGGCAGCACCACGTTGATGTTGTCGAGCTGCTGGGTGGCGTCGTTCCAGGCGCGCAGGCCGGTGCCGACGGTCAGGGGCGCGCTGAAGGTCTGGTCGGCGCGCGAGCGGCCGTACAGTACCTCGGCATAGGCCTCGTGGTCCTGGCCCAGCTTGACGGTGCCGCGCAGCGAGGCGTGGGCGCGCTGGATGCCCGGAATCAGGGTCTTGTAGGTGGCCGGGTTGTAGGCCAGGACGTTACCGCTGCGGCCAGGCGTGATCTCGCCGTAGGGCTGGACCGCCAGCGGACCCGCATTCGCGCCGGATGCGCCGCCCAGCCACTGGGTCGGGTCGTTGTTGACGTAGTTGGTCGGCACCCAGGCCAGGGTGCCGTTCGGATTGCCGCGGAAGTCGCTGCCGGCCATCCAGCCCACCTGGTCCTGTTGCAGCTTGTCGCGCCACTGGGCATCAAGCGAGAACACGACGCTGTAGCCATCCTCGACCAGCGAGCCGAAGCCGGACTGCAGGGTCACGCTCTTGTCGTCCTGGCCGGTGCCTTCGGTGGAGCGGCCCACCTGGGCGCTGATCTCGGTGCCCTTGAACTCCTTGTAGAGAATGATGTTGACCACGCCGGCAACGGCGTCCGAACCGTAGACCGACGAGGCGCCGTCCTTCAGCACCTCGATGCGCTGCACCGCCGCCATCGGCAGGCTGTTCAGGTCGACGAAGACTTCCTGCAGGTTCTGGGCGGTGGCGTAGGGGCTGACGCGCTTGCCGTTCACCAGGATCAGCGTGTTCTTCTGGCCCAGGCCGCGCAGCGACAGGCCGGCGGTGCCGGCCGAGAAGCTGCCGGTGAACTGTTCGTTGTAGCTGTTGCCGCTGTTGGCCGAGATCGAGCGGATCACGTCGGCGATGCTGGCCTTGCCGGTGGCGGCCAGCTCCTTGGCGGAGATGACCTGGACCGCGCTGGCGCCTTCCTTTTGCGTGGTGCGGATGTTGGAGCCGGTGACGACGACTTTTTCGATGTCCTGGGCGACGGCGTGTTGCGAGAATGCGGCGGCGAGCGCCACGACGATAGCGAGTGGTTTGTGCATGGTGTTCCTGGTAGTGGTCTTCCCGCGGCGGCGCTCCAGGCGTCGCAGCGGGCGTGCGCTTCCTGCCCCATCCGCGAGGGACGGGTGCGGAAGACGGCGGTATGGATCAGGCGATCAGTTGCGCGACATTCGACAGCACGACCCGGCCTTGCCCGGCAGGTGCGCCGTGCGGGTTCGTGAAGCAGGATGCTGCGAATGTGTCATGACTGAATAATCGTTGAATTGCTGTGGAAGACGCATAATACCGGGCAGAAATGGCATGCCAAACGAATAAATAAATACAAGCTTATGCAAATCGCCATCGAAACGCCCTGTCGACCGGGCGATTGACCGCACTAGCCCGACATGTCATATTGCCATTTTTTCCACCCAAGGAAGTCAACGCATGCGTCACCTTGTCTCTGTCCTCGGCCTCAGCCTCGCCCTCGCCGGCTGCGCGACCCAGCTTGACGCGCCCCGCGCGTCCGCCCCTGATGCGCTCACCAGCCACATCTCGGCGGACTCGCTGCGCGGCCACCTGTCCTTCCTCTCGTCCGACCTGCTCGAAGGCCGCGGCACGCCGTCGCGCGGCGTCGACCTGGCGGCCGAGTACATCGCCGCCCAGTTCCGCCGCGCCGGGCTCGAAGCGGCCGGCGACGACGGCTACTACCAGACCGCCAACTGGCAGTACGCGAAGCGCGGCGAAAAGGACATCACGCTCACGGTGACGGCGGGCGGCAAGACGATCGAGGTCCCGGTCGGCGGCGCCTCGGCCAATTTCGTCGACCCGGTCGCCCTCGGGAACACGCCGGCCGTATTCATGCCGTGGCAGGCGGCGCTGGACGACAAGGGCGCGGCCGACGGCAAGGTGCTGGTCGTGCCCGCGGCGGCGATCCCGGGCGCGGCCGGCGTGCTGAAATCGAAGCTGCAGAGCAAACCCGCCCTGGTGGTGATGATCGACCGCGAACGCCGCCATGGCCGCACCCAGGGCGGCTGGTTGATCGACCCGAGCCAGCCGGTGGCCAAAAACGGCCCGCCGGTCGTGCTGCTGCACGCGGCCGACGTCGCCGCCACGCTCGAACAGGGCGGCGCCAGCATCGCGGCCAAGGTGGTGGCGCCAACCGTCAGCCCGGTCAAGCTGCGCAACGTGATCGGCGTCCTGCGCGGATCGGACCCGCAACTGAAGAACAGCTACGTCATGCTCAGCGCCCACTACGACCACCTGGGCATCCGCGACGGCGAGATCTATAACGGCGCCAACGACGACGGCAGCGGCACCGTGTCGATGATCGAGATCGCGGCGGCCATGGCCGCGCAGAAGGAACGTCCGCGCCGCAGCATCGTGTTCGTCGCCCTGTTCGGCGAAGAGCTCGGTCTGCTGGGTTCGCGCTACTATGCGAAGCATCCGGTGTTCCCGCTGAAGGACACCGTGATGAACCTGAACCTGGAGCAGCTGGGCCGCACCGACGACAGCGAGGGCGCGCAGGTCTCGTCCGCGACCATGACCGGCTTCGACTACTCCACCGTGGGCACGACGCTGCAGCGCGCCGCCGGGCGCACCGGCATCCGCTTCTGGAAGCATCCGACCAACAGCGACCGCTATTTCGCGCGCAGCGACAACCAGGCGCTGGCCGACGCCGGCGTGCCGGCGCACACGCTCGCAGTGGCCTTCGGCTTCCCCGACTACCACGGCAAGGACGACACCTGGGACAAGATCGACTACGACAATATGGCGCGCGTGAACCGCATGATCGCCCTGGCCCTGCAGGACATCGCCAACGACGCGGCCAAGCCGGCGTGGACCGACGTTCCCAACGCCGCCAAGTACCGCGAGGCGGCGCGCGCGCTGCACGCGGCGCCGTGATGTCGGCGTCCGCGTTGGCGCCGGCCCTGTGATCGCCGCCCTATCGATCCGCCCTCCCGGCGCGCCCGCGCCGATGCGGGTCGACGGCATGCGGCTGATCGCGGGCAGCGGCGCCGAAGGCGACCGCCATCTCGATCCGCTGTCCCCGCGCCAGTTGCTGCTGGCTTCGCGTGCCGGCTATGCCGCCCTGGCGCTCGCGCCGCAGGCGCTGCGCGAAAACCTCCTGCTCGACGACGACGTCGAACGTCTGCCTTCCGGCACCGTGCTGCAGATCGGGGCCGAGGCCAAGGTGCGGCTGATGTTCGCCTGCGAAGCCTGCGGCCGGCTCGACCTGCACGCCGAGCGGCTGGCGGCCAGGATCGGCGCCCGGCGCGGCGTGCTGGCGCGCGTGGTCGAGGGCGGGGTCATCCGTCCGGGCGATCCGGTGCGCAATCTCGGTCAAGGCTTCGCGTCGTGGCCGGACGACTGGCGCCTGCGCATCGCCCAGGTGCTGGACGCCGTCCCGCCTGGCGCGGTGGTCGAGTACGCCCAGCTGGCGCGCCTGGCGGGCATCCAGTCCAGCTATTGCCGCGCCTTTCCGCGCCTTTTGCGCGCACTGGGATCGGTCCATGCGGCCAAGGCCATCCCGGCGCGCGCCGCTTGCCCGCTTCCGCGCTGGAACGGCGCCGGCCTGTTCGACTAGGCGGCGACCTTGTTCGGCGCCGGCTTGAGCCGGGCCACCCCGAGAATCACCAGCGCCAGCCCGCCCAACTGATATAACGACAACGGTTCGCCCAACAGCAGCCATGAAGCGAACACGGTCAGCACGGGCCCCAGATTACCCACCGCGGCTGCCTGCGGCGCGCCCATGCGCCCGATCGCCAGCGCCAGCCAGTAGATCGGCAGCGCGGTCGACACCAGTGCCATCAAGCCGGCATTGAGCCAGACCGCGGGCGGCAGCGCCGGCAGCGCGGCCAGGTCGCCAGCCGCCACGAAGTGCCCCAGCACGAACGCGCAGGACGCGCTGCCGGCCAGGCCGGCCAGGCGCATGGAGCCGATCCGGCCCACGAGCGCCCCGGTGCCGAGATAGTACACGGCGTAGGTGACCGCGCTGGCGAACACCCAGGCCGATCCCACCATCACCTCGCGGCTCCAGCCGGTCACCTGCAGGTCGTGCACGAAGCCAATGCCCAGGCCCAGGTAGCAGATCGCGAGCGCCTGCAAGGTGCGGCCCGATGGCCGCTGGCGCGTCAGGCAGACCTGGAACAGCAAGACCAGGGTCGGGTACAGGTAAAGGATCAGCCGTTCCAGCCCGGCCGTGATGGTTTCCAGGCCATAGAAGTCAAACAGGCTGGAAAGATAGTAGCCAAGAAAACCCAGCACCGCGATGTGGAGCCCGTCCTTCACCGACAGCGGTTCGGCGTCGCGGTCGCGCGCGAGCCAGGCCAGCCACAGGAACAACGGCAGCGCGAAGCCCATGCGCAAGGCCAGCAGGGTGAGCGCATCGACCGGCGCCGCCGCATAGCCCAGCTTGACGAACACCGCCTTCATGCTGAAGCCGGCGGCGGCGAGCACCGCATACAGGCGGCCATCCTGGGACCAGCTGCGAAGAACTGCTTGGGTTGAACTCATGATCGGATGCTGGCGGCAAAGACCTTATTCTGCCGCGAAAGCATCCGCGCTAGAATGCGTCAATCCTGGACTCTGCCTTCGCGATTCGAGAAACCCCATGCACGTCGACCTGACCGATCTCCGCCTGTTGCTGGCCATCGCCGACGCCGGAAGCCTCAGCAAGGCGGCCGAGCGTTTCCCGATCGCCCTGTCGGCCGCCAGCAACCGCCTGCGCGGCTTCGAGGACGATTGCGGCATCGTGGTGTTCACCCGCTCCGCCGGCGGCATGGCGCCGACGCCGGCCGGCCGCTTCATCCTGGAGCGCGCGGCGCGCGTGGTCAGCGAGGTCGAGCAGTTGCGCGATACCGTGCGCGAGCTGCGCGGGCCGCAGCGCGGCGCGGTGCGCCTGGCCGGCACCACGGTGGCGATCAGCACCTTCCTGCCGGCTGCGCTGGGCGTGTTCCTGGGCGACCATCCAGAAGTCGACCTGCAGCTCGAGGAACGCACCAGCCGCGACATCCTGCTGGCGGTGCGCGCCCGCGAGATCGAGATCGGCATCCTGGACGGCAACGTGGCGACCGGCGACGTGATCTCGCTGCCGTTTCGCACCGACCGCCTGGTGCTGCTGGTGCCGAACGGCCACCCGCTGGGAGCGCGCCCCGCCACCCGGCTGCGCGACGCCTTCGAGTTCGCCTTCGTCTGCCTGCCCGCCGAGCGCCCGATGCAGCACTTCGTCGAGTCGCGCGCAGTGCAGAGCGGGCGCCCGCTCAAGGTGCGGGTGCGCGCGCCCAGCTTCGACGCCATCGCCCAGCTGGTGGCGCAGGACGCCGGGATCGCCATGCTGCCCGAGGCCGCCGCCAGCCGCTTCGCCCGCGAGCTGCCGGTCAGCATCGTGTCGCTCGACGACGCCTGGGCCAACCGGGAACTTCGGGTGTGCTTCGCCGATCCGAATACCCTGAGTCCGCATGCGGAAACGTTGTTACGTTATCTAGCGCACAGCGGATGAGTGTTGGAAATGTTGTAATGGCTTCGTCGCGCACGATTGCGGTCGTGGCGTGAGTCAAAAATTAGCAGCAGGTGTAAGCTAAACGACAACATTTATTTTAAGGAGCACACCATGAAAACCACCTTCGCCCTGTCCGCCATCATGCTGTCCGTCGCCGTCCTGGCCACCGGCTGCAACAAGAACGACAATATGGGCCCAGCGCAAGAAGCCGGCGCCGCTGTCGACAATGCCGGCCGCGCCGTGGCCGAAGAAACCCGTGAAGGCGTGGCCGCCGCCGACGCCGCCGCCGAACGTGCGGGCGACCGCATCGAAGCCGCCGGCGACCGCGCCGAAGCCGCTGCCGAGCGCGCCGGCGACCGCATCGACAACGCCACCGCCGAAGTGCGCCAGGAGTCGCGTGAAGCCGCCGCCGAAGCCAAGGAAGCCGTCAGCGACACCACCGCCGCTGCTGGCCGCAGCGTCGAACGCGCCGGCGAAAAAATGCAGGACGCTTCGAAATAATCGTCCAGCGTCATCGTTTCAGACTAGCCGCGTGGCCGGGTAACCGGCTGCGCGGCTTGTTCTTGTCCGTCCAGGCGATCCGTCTCGCCTGTCTCTGCGTTATCTCCCTCGCGTCCGCGCACGCTGCCTCGCAGCTGCTCTCGCACCGTCTCGACAATGGCGTCGTCCAGGCGCGAATCGCCGAGTCGGCCGGTGGCCGGCTGCTGTCGTTCGCACTGGCAGGCAAACCCAATTTCCTGCTCGTCGACGAAACCGCCGGCGCACCCGACGCCATACCCAATGCGGCGTCCGGCCACGTGCCTTACCAGGGACACGAAGTCTGGATCGGGCCACAAAGTGAGTGGTGGGTGCATCAGGACGTCAATCCGGCGCGCGCCGCCGCGAAGGCGGCCTGGCCTCCGGACCCTTGGCTGAGCCTTGCGACCTACACGCTGGCGGAAAGCAAGCGCGACGAAATCGTGCTCGACAGCCCGGCCAGTCCCGTGTCCGGCATCCAGCTGCGCAAGCGCTACGCGCTGGTCGCGGACAAATCGCACAGCCTGCGGCTGGAAGCCGAAGCAACCAACCGCAGCGGCAAACAGGCCGGACGCGACATCTGGTTCAATACGCGCGTGCCGGCGCACACGATGGCCTATGTGCCGGTGGCGGCGCCGGACGATGTCCGGATCGAGCCGGCCGGTGCGTTGCGCTACACGCTCGAAGGCGGCCTGCTGTCGCTGGACCTCCCGGCGCCGGGTGACCCCGCGCGCAAAGGCAAGCTGTTCGTCCAGCCCTCGAGCGGCTGGCTGGCGGCATTCCGCGACGGCCAGCTGCTGGTGATCCAGTTCGCCCACCAGCCGCGCGCCGCGATCCACCCGGCCCAGGGCCAGGTGGAGCTGTACCAGGACATCGACGCCGCAGCCCCGGCCAAGGGCATGCTGGAGCTGGAAGTGCATGCGCCCCATGTCGAACTGGCGCCGGGCCAGGCGATGCGGGCGTCCGAGCTATGGACCATCATCCCTTACGACGGTCCCGCCACCCGCGACGGCCACCTGGAATTCCTGCGCCGGCAAGCGGCGCAGCTCGGAATATCAGGCATCCGGTGAGAACGGCGTCTCGGCCACGCCCTTGACGCCAGGGCGCAGCACCACCACGGCGCCGGCATCCCCGCCCGGGTTGCCGCCGCCTGCGGGGTCGATCGACGTCACCAGCAGCAGGTCGAGATCCGGCCCGCCGAAGGCGCACATCGACGGCTTGGCCATCGGCAGTTCGATCTCGCGATCGAGCCTGCCCGCCGGGGTGTAGCGCTGCACCACGCCGCCATCGTTGGCGCAGGTCCAGTAACAGCCGTCGGCGTCGACCGCGGCGCCATCCGGCCGGCCCTTCTGGCCGTTCAGGTCGAGGAACACCCGTTGGCCATGCGGCAAGCCCGCGTCGACGTCGTAGTCGTAGGCCCAGACCATGCGGCGCAGGGGATGGGAATCGGACAGGTACATCGTCTTCCCGTCCGGCGACCAGGCCAATCCGTTCTGGGTCAGCATGTTCGACACCACCGGCCCGTGCAGGCCGCCACGGCCGGAATAACGATACAGGCCGCCGATCGCGCGCGCGGCGCCCATGTCCATGAACATGGTGCCGCTCCAGAAACGCCCCTGGCGGTCGCAGCGGCCGTCGTTGAAGCGCATGCCCTCACCCAGCTCGCTTGCCGCCGGCGCGGCCAGCCGGCGAGCGCCGACCGAACCATCGTCGTGCAGGTCGAGGTGGAAGATCCCGCTCTCCATCCCGGCCACCAGCCCGCCGCCGCTGCCGGCCGCGATGCAGGCCACCATCTCCGGCGCCAGCCAGCGGCGCAATTCCCCGCTGGCGTGGTCACGCCGCCAGATGCGGCGGGCCGGAATGTCGACCCAGTACCAGGCCTGCTCCCCCGCATGCCACATCGGGCTCTCGCCGGTCGCGCAGTGCACGCCGGCGACGATGTCCATTTCCATCGCCATCCTTACAGGTCCTTGATTTCACGGTGCTGCGGCACCAGCGCCTTCATCACGCACCAGGCCACCAGATAGGCCAGCGCGCAGATCGAGAACATGATCATGTAACCGGTCGACAGCTGGCCCAGCGCGCCATAATAGTCGAACAGCCAGCCGCCGAGCTTGGTCAGCAGCACGCCGCCCAGGCCGCCGGCCATGCCGCCGATGCCGACCACCGAGCCGACACTATGTTTCGGGAACATGTCCGACACCGTCGTGAACAGGTTGGCCGACCACGCCTGGTGGGCCGAGGCGCCGATGCCGATCAGGATCACCGGAATCCAGAAGCCCAGGTAGCCCAGCGGCTGCGCCAGCAGCACCACCAGCGGGCACAGGGCGATCAGGAGCATGGCGCGCATGCGGCCGTGATAGATGTCGGCGCCGCGGTTCAGGAAGTAGGTCGGCAGCCAGCCGCCGCCGATGCTGCCCACCATCGTCATGCTGTACAGGACCGCCAGCGGCAGGATCATGGCGGTGGCCGACATGCCGTATTGCGCCGACATGTATTTCGGCAGCCAGAACAGGAAGAACCACCACACGCCGTCGGTCAGGAATTTACCGGCGACGAAGGCCCAGGTCTGGCGGTAGCCGAGCAGCTTGAACCACGAGGTCCTGGCCACCCGGGTGTTGTCGACCGCCGCCGGGCTGACTCCGGCGTCGCTGTTGATATAGGCCAGTTCGGCCGCGCCGACGCGCGCCGAACGCTCCGGCACGTCGTACAGCCAGATCCAGGCGCCCATCCAGACGAAGCCGATGGCGCCGATCACGATGAAGGCAGCCTGCCAGCCCCAGAACTCGGCGATCACCGGCACCGTCAGCGGCGCCAGGATGGCGCCGACGTTGGCGCCCGAGTTGAAAATGCCGGTCGCGAACGAGCGCTCGCGCTTGGGGAAGTATTCGGCGGTGGCCTTGATCGCGGCCGGGAAGTTGCCGGCTTCGCCGATGGCGAGCACCGCGCGGCCGATCATGAAGCCGGCGATCGACACCGGCACCACGGCCAGCCCGATGGCGGTGAACACGGTGTTGACCGCCTCGCCGAGCCAGATCGCGTAGGCGTGGGCGACGGCGCCGAGCGACCAGACCACGATGGCCAGCACGTAGGCGCGCTTGGTGCCCATGCGGTCGATCACGCGGCCGGCGAACAGCATCGAGATGGCGTAGACGAACTGGAAGGTGGCCGCGATGTTGGCGTAGTCGGTGTTGGACCAGCCGAATTCGGCGGACAACATCGGCGCCAGCAGGCTGAGGACCTGGCGGTCCAGGTAGTTGATGGTGGTGGCGAAGAACAGCAGTGCGCAAATCGTCCAGCGATATTTGCCCACCACCGTCCGTGCCGGTGCGAGGTCGATGACTTGCTGATTCATGGTGATCAGTTCTTTACAAGTTAAAACAGCCGGTGTCTCCCCCGGCTGGTGCTGCGACAGAAACTTACGGCGTTACGCATTCCCTCCAGCTTGCAAGGCGCCGTCCAGCAGGCGCGCGAGACCCAGCGGATTCTCGTCGCGCAACGCTTCCGGCAGCAGGTTGGCGGGCACGTTCTGGTAGCACACCGGCCGCAGGAAGCGGTCGATCGCGCTGGCGCCGACCGAGGTCGTGCGGCTGTCGCTGGTGGCCGGGAACGGGCCGCCGTGGACCATCGCGTGCGACACTTCGACGCCGGTCGGGAAGCCATTGAACAGCACCCGGCCCGCCTTGCGTTCCAGGATGGTCAAGAGCGCGCCGGCCAGGCCGTGGTCGGCGGCTTGCGCGTGGACGGTGGCGGTCAGCTGGCCGTGCAGCGCCTCGGCCGCCCGCAGCAACTGATCGGCGTCCTTGAAGCGCACCAGCACCGCGGCCGGGCCGAACACTTCGTCTTCGAGCGCCGCGTTGCCCAGATAGGTGTCGGCATCGCACAGGTACAGCGCGGCGCGCGCCGCGCAGCCCGCGCCCTGTTCACTTCCTTGCGCCACCAGCTGCAATCCCTCGACCTGGCCGAACTTCGCCACGCCGCTGTTGTACGCCTCGTGGATGCCGGCGGTGAGCATGGTGCCGGCGCCCTTGCCCGCCAGCGCCTCGCCGGCCGCCTTGACGAAGGCGTCCAGGTCGGCGCCTTCGAGCGCGAACACCAGGCCCGGGTTGGTGCAGAACTGGCCGACGCCGAGCGTCAGCGAATCGACGAAGCCCTGCGCCAGGCCGGCGCCGCCGGCCTGCAGCGCGGCCGGCAGCAGGAACACCGGGTTCACGCTGCTCATTTCGGCGTAGACGGGAATCGGCTCGGCACGGCCGGCGGCGGTGCGCATCAGCGCGGTGCCGCCTTGGCGCGAACCGGTGAAGCCCACCGCCTTGATCGCGGGGTGCGCCACCAGCTGCTGGCCGACGGTGCGGCCGTCGCCATACAGCATCGAGAACACGCCTTCCGGCATGCCGGCTTCCCTGGCCGCGCGCTGGACGGCGCGGCCGACCAGTTCCGAGGTGCCCGGGTGGGCGGCATGGGCCTTGACCACGACCGGGCAGCCGGCCGCCAGGCTTGATGCGGTGTCGCCACCGGCCACCGAGAACGCCAGCGGGAAGTTGCTGGCGCCGAACACGGCGACCGGGCCGAGGCCGATCTTGGAGAGGCGCAGGTCGGGACGCGGCGGCGCACGGTCCGGCAGCGCGCTATCGATGGTCGCATCCAAGAAGTAACCGTCGCGCACCACCTTGGCGAACAGGCGCAGCTGGTTCACGGTGCGCATCCGCTCGCCTTCCAGCCGCGCCTGCGGCAGGCCGGTCTCGAGCATGGCGCGCTCGATCAGTGCCGGGCCGACGGCCAGGATCTGTTCGGCGATCGCTTCCAGGAAGCGCGCGCGCTGCTCGAGCGGCAAGGCGCGGTATGGGTCGAAGGCCTGGGCCGCCAGCGCGCAGGCGCGCTCGACGTCGTCGCCGGTCGCCTGGCCGAAGCCCGGCTCCAGGTTGGCGCGGGTGGACGGGTTGAAGCCGAAGGCCTCGCCCGCAGTGCCGCGCACGCACTGCTGGCCAATGATCATTTCACCGAGGATCGTCATGATTACAGCACCCCGTTCTTCTTCAGCAGGTCGAGCAGCATCGCGTCTTCTTCGGCGGTCAGGTCGGTCAGCGGCGGACGCACCGGGCCGGCGCCGTGGCCGACCAGGCGGGCGCCGGCCTTGATGATGCTGACGGCGTAGCCGGCCTTGCGGTTGCGGATCTCGAGGTAAGGCAGGAAGAAATTGTCGATCAGGCGGTTGGTGGTGTCGGTGTCGCCGGCGGCGGTGGCGTGATAGAAGTCCATCGCCAGTTGCGGCACGAAGTTGAACACGGCCGACGAGTAGACCGGGGTGCCCAGGGCCTTGTAGGCGCCGGCATACACTTCGGCGGTCGGCAAGCCGCCCAGGTAGCTGAAGCGGTCGCCCAGCTTGCGCCAGATCGCGACCATCAGTTCGATGTCGCCGTTGCCGTCCTTGAAGCCGATCAGGTTCGGGCAGCGGTCGGCCAGCTTGGCCAGCGAATCCGGGGTCAGGCGGCAGTTGGCGCGGTTGTAGACCACGACGCCGATCTTGACCGAGCGGCACACCGCCTCGACGTGGGCGATCAGGCCGTCCTGGCTGGCTTCGGTCAGGTAGTGCGGCAGCAGCAGCAGGCCTTTGGCGCCCTGGCGCTCGGCTTCCTGGGCGTGCGCGATGGCGGTGCGGGTCGGACCGCCGCAGCCGGCCAGGATCGGCACCACGCCGGCGCAGGTGTCGACCGCGGTCTTGATGATCTGGCCGTATTCTTCACCGTGCAGCGAGAAGTATTCGCCGGTGCCGCCGGCCGCGAACAGCGCAGTCGCGCCGAACGGCGCCAGCCATTCGAGGCGCGCGGCATAGCCTTTCGGATCGAACTCGCCCTGCGCGTCGAAGTCGGTGATCGGGAAGGACAGCAGGCCGTGCGACAGGACTTGCTTGAGTTCATTTGGTTGCATTGCTGAGGTCTCCGTGGGTCTAGGTGTTGGACGAAAAAGAGTAGCGATAAGTCATTCGCTAAAATCAAGTTGTAAGTCATCGTACAACCTAGTCGGGTCGACCGCAAGCAAAATGTGCGGCAAATGCTTAGTTGAGGGTTCCCTCCAGGCGGCGCTGGGCCTGCACCAGGCGTTCGCGGCTGTTGGACAGATGGGTGCGCATCGCCGCGCGCGCCGCTTCCGAATCGCGCCGCTCGATGGCGCGGAAGATATCGTCGTGCTCGCGGCTGACACGCTCGAGGAAGTCGGCCGGCTTGTCCTGTTCCAGCTTCGGCGTGTCCAGCCGCGCGCGCGGGATGATGGCGTTGCCCAGCTGCTCGAGGATGTCGACGAAATAGCGGTTGCCGGTCGCCTGGGCGATCAGGAGGTGGAAGCGCTTGTCGGCATCCACCGCCGACCTGCCCTCGGCCATCGCCTGCTGCATCTCGAGCAGCGCGCCGGCCAGCTCGTCGACCTGGTCCTCACTGCGCCGGCTCGCAGCCAGCCCTGCCGTCTCGGTCTCGACGCCGATGCGCAGCTCGAGGATGGACAGCACGTCGCGCAGGGTCAGGATGTGCTCGGCGTCGAGCCCGAGCCCGGCCTGCGCCCGCTCGATCACGAAGGTGCCGATGCCGTGCCGGGTCTGCACCAGGCCGGCCGCCTGCAGGTGCGAGATCGCTTCGCGCACCACGGTGCGGCTGACGCCGTGCTGCGTCATCAGCGACGATTCAGTGGGCAGCTTGTCGCCCGGCTTGAGCGTCCCCTGGCGGATGGTGCCGCTGATGTGCTCGACCACGCCCTGGGCGAGGCTGCGGTGCTTGCGTTGGGGAAGAGTCATGGTCATTCGATGGATTGGATGGGATGGCGCGATTATACGCGAAGGGTGGGTTGCCACCTATATCAGTTGTCTGACATCCTATCTGCATAGCGCCGCGCAAGACCGGCTCGTGGTACAACCACCTTGCGATATTGGTCCGACCAAACTAGAATCGGGTATCAAAAAAAAAACTGGAGACTCCATGCCGTCGATCCGCCTGCTCCCCCTGCTTACCCTCTTGCTGGCCGGCGCCGCCTGGTCGGCGCCTCCGGCGCACGACCGCGTGATCCTGATCGGCGACTCGACCATGGCCAGCAGCACCGGCTACGGCGATGCGTTGTGCGCCCGCCTCACTCCCGAGACGGCCTGCCTGAACCTGGCGCGCGGCGGGCGCAGCTCGGGCAGCTTCAGGGCCGAAGGCCGCTGGGACGAGGTGACCGGCCTGCTGCGCCAGGGGGCCGGCTACCGCCGCACCTATGTGCTGATCCAGTTCGGCCATAACGACCAGCCGGGCAAACCCGGGCGCTCGACCGACTATGCGACCGAGTTTCCTGCGAATATGACCCGCTACGTCGAGGAAGCGCGCGCACTCGGCGCGGTGCCGGTGCTGGTGACCCCGCTCACGCGCCGCAGCTTCAGGCAGGGCTATGTACAGAACGACCTCGCGCCATGGGCCGGCACGGTGCGCAGGATCGCCGCCGCCACCGGCACGCCGCTGGTCGACCTGAATGCGCTGTCGCTGGCCGCGGTCCAGGCCATGGGGCCGCGGGAAGCGGACAAGCTGGCGCGCGCCGGCGCCAATTTCGACCATACCCACGTCGGCCCGCTGGGCGCGCAGCGCTTCTCCGACATCGTCGCGCGCGAACTCCTGCGGCAAGTGCCAGACCTCGCCCCGGCGTTCGCGCCGGGCGTCCGCACCGCCGCGCGGGGCGCGCAATGAGCGGCGCGCGCGCACTTTCCCCGGCCTTTGCCTCGGCCCTCGCCCTCGCGTTCACCTCGCTGACGCCAGGCGCCGCCTCCGCCGCAGCCCCCATGCCGGGCCCGATCGCCGAGCGCCAGCACGCTCCTGCGGACGGCTGGGCCGCCCAGCAAGGCGGCACCCGCGGCGGCGCCCTCGCCAGTCCGGCCCACGTATATACGGTGGCCGACCGCGCCCAGCTGCTGGCCGCGCTGGAGACATCGGCGCCGGCGCGCATCGTGCGCGTCGCGGCCACCATCGACATGAGCGAGGGCCGCCCTTTCCGCGACCACGACGACCAGGCCCGGCGCGGCGCCGTGCGCATTCCATCGAACACCACCCTGGTCGGCGTGACGCCGGGCGCCGGCTTCGTCAACGCCAGCCTGATCGTCGCCGGCGTCGAACAGGTGATCGTGCGCCACCTGGCGATCCGCAATCCCTGCGACGTGGCGCCGCAATGGGATCCGCAAGACGGCGCCAAGGGCAACTGGAACTCCGAATCCGACGGCATCACGGTGCGCGACGCGCGTCACGTCTGGATCGACCATAACAGCTTCACCGACGCGCCCGACACCGACGACCGCGCCCCGGTCGAGAACGGCAAGCGCAAGCAATGCCATGATGGCGCGCTCGACATCACCCAGGGATCGGACCTGGTCAGCGTCACCTACAACCATTTCGCCCAGCACGAGAAGAACATGCTGATCGGCGCCGGCGACCGCTTCACCGGCGACCGGGGGCGGCTGCGCATCACGCTCAAGGGCAATCTGTTCGAGCACGTCGCCGAACGCGCCCCGCGGGTGCGCTATGGGCAAGTCCACCTGCTGAACAATTACTATGTGGGCGAGCGCGGTCGCGCGGTCTATGGCCACGGCTACAGCATCGGCGTGGCGCATGCCTCGCGCCTGATCTCCGACGCCAATGCCTTCGACGTGGCCGGCGCGAGCGCCTGCAGCCAGCTGGTGCGCGACCCGGCGCACAGCCCCGGCGTCTTCGTCGACACCGGCTCCCTGCTCAATGGCCAGCCGCTGGATGGCTGCCCTCACGGCGGCGAAGCCGGTTGGCGCGTCCCGTATTCGTACACGGCGCTGCCGGCGTTGCAGGTGCCCGCCCACGTGCGCGCCAATGCCGGCCCGCGGCCAGGCGCCAGCGACGCCGCCGGCGCCCTCGTGGAGGCGCGCATCGCGCCGTCGACCGGCGCGCCATTCGTGCTGCGCGCCCGACGCGCCGCCAACGGCGACTGGCAAGGCGCCAGCCTGCAATTGCTCGACGGCGGCAAGACGCTGCAGGTCGAGCTGCTCGCCGCACGCGGCGGCCAGGTGCAGCGCCTGAAGCAGATACGGCGCCGCACCGTGCCGAGCGGCATGCCGCTGGTGCTGGGCTTTGCCGCCGACGCCGGCCAACTGGCGGCGCTGGTCGATGGCGAGCGCGTGACCACCGCGCTGGCCGAGCCGTTGGCGGCCACCCGGCCGCTCGACTGGGAGGCAGGCGCGCACCGGCTGCTCGACCTGCGCGGCGGCCCCTTCGACGCGGCGCCGGCGCGCCTCTACGCCCAGGTCGCCGAAGGGCGCATCCTGCTACAGGCCGGCGACCCGGCCGCCGACGTCCCGATTGGCGGGGCCGCTGGCTTCGAGGCGGTCAGCGCCGATCCGCACATCGCCAGCGTCGCCATCGCGCACGGCGCCGTGCGCGTGACGCCGCTGACGGCCGGCCGCACCGCGGTCACCGTGCGCAGCGCCGGCGATCCATGGGCCCAGGCCAGTTTCGCCGTCGTGGTCGGCGAACGCTTCATCGCGCCGCGCGGCGCCACGAGCGTCGCTACCCATCCGCGGACCGGTGAGCGTGGCGTGCCGCCCGACACGCCGCTGCGCCTGGCCGTGGCGCCTGGCGCCGAACTGACCGGAGAAGGCAGCATCCGGGTGCTGCGCAAGCGCGACGGCCTGCTGGTTGCCGTGGTGCGCCCGGGCGAGACGGTCGCCGCCATCGGCCCCGCGCCGCGCCGGCGCCTGGTGCGCCAGCATGATCTGCGCATCGTCGACGGTGAACTGCGCGCGCGCCTGCCGCAGGCGCTCGAATACGACACCGAGTACGAGGCGCTGGCCGAGGCGCGCCTGGTGCGCGGCGCGGCGTTCCACGGCGCACGCTGGCGCTTTCGCACCACGCCGCACCGCCCGGTCGGCGACAGCGTGACGGTGGCCACCGAGGGACGGTCGCATTTCCGCACCGTGCAGGGCGCGCTCGACTACGCGATGTCGCTGCCGCGCGCGCAAGCGCTCACGGTCAATGTGGCCGACGGCGTCTATCCCGAGCTGCTGTACCTGCGCGACAAGGACAATCTCACCCTGCGCGGCGCCAGCCGCGAGGCGACCGTCATCCGCGCCGCCAACAGCGACACCCTCAATCCCGGCTCCGGCGCCGGGCAGGAAGCCGGCACGCCCGGGCTGCTGGGCGGGCGCGCGCTGTTCCTGGCCCAGGACAGCGACCTGCTCGACCTGCGCGACATCGCCCTGCACAACAGCACCCTGCGCACCGACGGCCACTCGCCGCAGGCCGAGACGCTGTTCTTCAGCAGCCGCGACGGCCGCCTGATGGTGCGCAACGCCCACTTCCTGAGCGAGCAGGATACGCTGCAGCTGACCGGTTATGCCTGGTTCCACAAGTCGCTGGTGGAAGGCAACGTCGACTTCATCTGGGGGAACAACCGCGCCACGCTGTTCGAGGACAGCGAAATCCGCAGCATCGGCGACAGCGCCCGCCCGGACAGCGGCGGCTACATCGTGCAGGCGCGCACCGTCGGCGCCGCCGAACCGGGCTTCGTCTTCCTGCGCTCGCGCCTCACCCGCGGCGCCGGGCCGGCCGGCAACCTGCCGGCGGACGGCAGCGCCTACCTGGCGCGCTCGCCCGGCACCGCCAACACCTGGGACAACGTCGCCTTCATCGATTGCAGCGTCGGCCCGCACATCGCCGCCGACGGCTGGCTGCGGCGGCCGGCGCCGAATCCAGCCGAAGGCGGATGGCGCGAATACGGCAACCGGGGGCCGGACGGCCAAGCGCGCAGCTATGGCGGCTTCATGCTCGAGCGCGAACAGGCCGCGCGCCTCTCGACCCGGGCCGCCGTGTTCGCGGGGCGCGGCTGGAACCCGCAGCCCTAGGCGGCCGGCGCGCGCCACAATATCTGCCCGTCCACTTGCAACATTAACCATACCAAACTAAGATTCGCTAGTTTTGGCGCCCGCTGCCAATAATCCAGGACGAACCGATCGATGAAGAAGACCCCAGCGCTGAATGAACCTAGCACCACCGAGCCGCGGCTGTATCGGGTCGTTTCGGCCAGGATCGAGGAGCTGATCCGCGCCGAGAACATCCGCGCCGGCGAACGCCTGCCGGCCGAGCGCGAGCTGGCGGCCAAGCTCGGGGTCAGCCGCACCTCGCTGCGCGAGGCCCTGATCGCGCTCGAATTGAGCGGCAAGGTCGAAGTGCGCGGCGGCTCGGGAGTGTACGTCAGCGAAGACGTCGCGCCGAAGGCCGACGTGCCGACCGCCGGCCCCGGCCCGTTCGAGGTGCTGGCCGCGCGTCGCCTGATCGAGGTCGAGGTCGCGGCGCTGGCCGCGAAGCACGCCAGCGATTCGGCGATCGACGCCATCCTGGTGGCGGTCGAAGAGATGGAGCAGCACCACGAAGACCGCAGCGGCAACGAATCGGCCGACCGCAACTTCCACCTGGCGATCGCGCGCGCCACCGGCAACAGCGCGATGGTCGGCGTGATCGAATACCTGTGGAGCCAGCGCGGCTCGCTGTGGCACAAGCTGAAGGAACACTTCCAGACCGAGGAACTGCGCCAGCAGACGCTGATCGACCACCGCAACATCTTTGCCGCGATCGCTGCCCACGACGTCGCCGGCGCGCGCCAGGCCATGCGCGCCCACCTCGACCGCGTCACCCGTACCTTCTCGCGCGGCTGACCCGCCCTTCCCCACCCTTACCTGCGCCGCCCTTTCCTGCGCGGCCACTTCCTGCCCCGCGCGCTCCGCGCGGGCCTGCGCTCGCCCATCTCACCCACAAAGGTTAGACCGGATTAAATTTCGGCACGTCCAGATTGCCAAAGTGGTCTGACCAAAGTAGAATTGTTTCCATACCAATCATCGACGACCCGGCGGAACCGGGGCACACATGCGGGCGAGCCGGGGGCACATCCGGACGCATTCGACGACTACAGGCAGGAGACACGCAGTGAACAACCTTCGCACGACCAATCAACCCCGCTTCATCCTTTCAGCCGTCGCGCTCGCCGCGATGACCCTGGCCAACCTCGCCACGGCGCAGGAAGCGCCGATGCAGCGCATCGAGGTGACCGGCTCCTCGATCAAGCGCCTGGCGACCGAGAACGCGCTGCCGCTGACCACCTACAAGGCCGAGGAACTGGTCAACCAGGGCTTGACCACGATGTCCGAAGTCGCGGTGGCCCTGACCGTGGCCGCGACCAACGAACCGGTGGGCGGCGGAGGCGGCGGCACCATGATCAATATGCGCGGCCTGAACACCAACCGCACGCTGGTGCTGCTCAACGGCCGGCGCCTGGCCAACGAGGCGCTGGGCGCGAGCTCGGTCAACGTCGACGTGATCCCGATGGCCGCCATCGAACGGGTCGAAGTGCTGCGCGACGGCGCCTCGGCCCTGTACGGCACCGACGCCATCGCCGGCGTGGTCAACTTCATCACCAAACGCTCGGTCCAGGACGTGACCCTGCATGCCAGCACCGTGCAGCCGCAGGAATCCGGCGGCGGCGACCAGAAGCGCGTGACCATCGTGGCCGGCAAGGGCGACATCGCCAGGGATGGCTGGAACGTCTATACCGCATTCAGCGCCCAGCGCCGCGACTCGCTGCTGCAGCGTGACCGGCCGCAGATCTGGGACGCCGCGAAGCTCGCTTCGCTGGGCGGCACGCCGTTCAATTCGAACACCTCGGGCGGCTCCGCCTCGCCGGCCAACTTCACCATCTATCGCAACGGGCGCTCGGCCAACATCACGGGCAACCCCTATTTCGCGAACGGCTGCGTGGCGCCGGGCCTGGCCCAGACCACGGTGCCGTCGACCCGCACCAATGCCAACGGCGGCAACACCTGCATCACCGATCCGAGCATCTACCCGGAGCTGCTGCCGGAGAACCAGCAGGTCACCCTGTTCACCAAGGCCAGCCTGGCGCACGGCGAAGGCAAGATGCTCACCGTCGAGCTGAACCTGGCGCGCTCGTACATCGATGCCGTCAGCGGTCCCCAGCCCTTCGGCAACAATACCGACTATGACCGCCTGACGGCCTCGCGCCGCCCGCTGATGATGACGTCCGCCAGCAAATGGTATCCGGGCGGCAGCGGCGGCGTGCCGGCGGTGGCCGGCCTGAACGGCGAAGACCTGGCGCTGACCTGGAGCCTGGACGAACTCGGCCCGGTCAAGCTGCACGACGTGCAGACCAACCACCGCCTGGTGATCGCCGACGAGGGCCAGGTCGCGTCCTGGGATTACCGCGTGGGCGCCTCCTACGGCTACAGCCATCGCGACAGCGGCTTCAAGGAAAACTTCGTGCGCACGCCGGCCGTGTATGCGGGCGTCGCCAACGGCATCCTGAACCCCTTTGGCGCGCAGGACGAGGCCGGCCGCGCCTACCTCGAGAGCATCTCGGCCGACGGTGAAGTCTTCCGCAAGGCCGACGTGCGCTACTACGGCGTCGACTTCAACCTGAGCCGCACCCTGATGGACCTGCCGGGCGGCGCCCTGGGACTGGCGGTCGGCGGCGACTGGCACCGCGAGACCTACGAAGAGAACGTGCCGATGATCGGCGACGAGGTGGTATGGCGCGTCAATGGCACGCCGGGCAACAACCCGAGCGGCGCGCGCCGCGTCTCAGGCCTGTACGCCGAACTCGATGCGCCGGTCACGAAAGCGCTCAACCTGAACTTCGCGGTGCGCGGCGACCATTTCAGCGACTTCGGCTCGACCTTCAATCCGAAGGCCAGCTTCCGTTACCAGCCGATGAAGGAACTGATGGTGCGCGGCACCGTCAGCACGGGCTTCCGCGCCCCGACCCTGCCCGAATTGTACGGCGTGCCGCGCAGCCTGCAGCCGTCGACTTCGAGCTGGGACGACCCGCTGCTGTGCCCTGGCCCGACCCCGAACGTGGCCGGCTCCGGCTCTCTTACCACCGATCCGCGCTTCGCCGGCCTGGGCCTGGACGCGGAACGTGTCTGCAACACGCGCCTGACGACGCTGGTCGGCGCCAATCCGGACCTGGAGCCGGAGAAGTCGAAGACCTACACGGTCGGCTTCGTGATCGAACCGGTCAAGAACTTCGTGGCGACCGTCGATTTCTGGAAGATCGACATGAAGCGCACGATCGCCCAGATCAACGAGGACTCGATCTTCGACAACCTGGACCGCTACGGCGACCTGTTCGTGCGTAATCCCGACGGCACGCTGGCGTACATCACGAAGACCCGCCTGAACATGGGCGGCCTGAAGACCCAGGGCGTCGACATCGGCCTGAACTACCTGGTGCCGACCGCGAACTGGGGCCGCTTCGGCTTCTCGATGGACGGCACCTACACCGACCGCTACGAGGGCCAGAACGACGAAGGCAGCCCATGGGTCGACAGCGTCGGCCGCATCGGCGCCCTGTCCACCGGCTCGACCTCGGCCAACACGTATATCTTCAAGTGGAAGCACCAGGCGCGCGTGAACTGGAGCTACGGCCCGTTCTTCGCCCAGTTGACGCAGCAGTACACGTCGAGCTACGAAGACACCAACGCCCTGCCGACCCAGCAACCGGGCCAGCCGTTCTACAACGTGATCGAGCCCTATCGCGTGTACAACCTGTCGACCACCTACAAGGTGTCGAAGAACTTCAAGCTCGGCGCCGGCGTGAACAACCTGTTCGACACCGATCCGCCGCTGTCGAACCAGCGCCTGTCCTCGCGCGTCGTGTTCGCGCAGAACATCGCCAAGCCGATCGGCCGCGCCTTCACGCTGCGCGCCGACTACACGTTCTAAGCCCGTCGTTCTCGCCTGCGCGAAAAGTCGTTACCTCCGGTGGGGGTAACGACGTATCCTGGAGCGCCATGAAGCACCTGTCCAAGTTCCTGATCCTGTGGCTCGCCGCAAGCAGTGCCGGCTGCGCCAGCGACGCGCCGCGCGCCGCTTCTTTCGCCCCCATGTCGCGCCAGGCGGCGCCGCCCGACGGCTGGGCGGCCCAGGCCGGCGGCACCCGCGGCGGCGCCGACGCACCGACCGCCAACGTCTTCACCGTCACCGACGCCGCCCAGCTGCGCCGGGCGCTCGGCAAGTCGGTAGAAGGCAGCCGCATCGTGCAGGTCGACGGCGTGATCGACATGAGCGAAGGCCGGCCCTTTGCCGACCGTGCGGACCAGTCCAGGCGTGGGCGGGTCGCGCTGCCGGGCGACACCACCCTGGTCGGGCTCGGGCCACGATCCGGCTTCGTCAACGCCCACCTGACGGTGACCAGGGTGTCGCAGGTCATCATTCGCAACCTGAACCTGCGCAATCCCTGCGACGTCGCGCCGCGCTGGGACCCCAAGGACGGCGACGGTAACTGGAATGTCGAGTTCGACGCCATCGCCATCGTCGCCTCCACCCACGTCTGGGTCGACCGCAACAGCTTCACCGACGCCCCGTTGACCGACGACACGCTGCCGGTCGTGGACGGCAAGACCCGGCAGTGCCACGATGGCGCGCTGGACATCCGCGACGCCAGCGACTACGTCACGGTCTCGTACAACCACTTCGCCCTGCATGCCAAGAACACGCTGATCGGCGCCAGCGACCGGGCCGAAGGCGATGCCGGCCATCTGCGCATCACCGTCAGCAACAACCTGTTCGAATTCATTGCCAGCCGCGCGCCGCGGGTGTGCTTCGGCCAGGTCCATTTGTTCAACAACTACCACGTCGGCGACCGCAAGCATGCGGCCTACCGCCACGACTACAGCGTCGGGGTGGCCCGCCAGGCGCGCATCGTTTCCCACGCCAACGTCTTCGAGGTGACCAATGCGCGCGGCTGCACCGACGCCGTGAAGCCGTTCGCACAGGGGCCGGACGCGGGGAGCTTCAGCGACACAGGCTCGCTGCTGAACGGCGCGCCGCTGGCCGGCTGCGGCGTGGATGCCGCGCCAGCGTTCGAGGTGCCCTATGCGTTCGCGCCGCTGCCGGCGGCCGCCGTCCCGGCGCATGTGCGCGGGCACGCGGGCGCCGGCAAGTGATCAGGGATTGATACGGAGGTAATCCAGGTCCGCGTAGGCGCCCGGCGTTCCGGTCGCGAACACGCCGACCTGGGCGCCGACCCAGCGGCCCATGGTGGCGTCGAAGGGCTCGCCCAGGGACGTGTACTGGAGGCCGTCCGTGCTGTACGAGAACGACACCCGCGCCCCCTGCGTCACGTGCATGCGCAGCGTGACCGCGTAAGCAGGCAATACGGGGCCGACCGTCTCGGCGCAGGCGCCGTCCTGGCCGCAGCGCACACCGACCATGCGCGGCCGGCCGCCGACGCGGCGCACGCCGAACCAGTCGCTGGCCAGGCCCATCACGCCGAGCCCCACCTGGTCGCCATCCTGCCGCGCGCGCAACTCCACCTTCGCCGTGACGCCGAACGCCGGACCCGGGAATTTCTGGGTCAGCACCGACGCCAGCTGGCGCACCGGCGCCGCCGCTTGCGCGTGCAGGCGCAGGAAGCCGGGGCGCGCGTCCAGCGCATGCCAGCCGGCTTGCGGGTTGGCCGTCCATTGCCATTGCGGGCCGAGGGCCGGGCCGTCGAATTCGTCGCCGACCGCCGGCTCGCGCCGGGCGAAGACTCCCGGCACCGGCTTGGCGTGCTCGCGCAGCGGCTGTCCCACGCCCGGCTTGGCGGACGGCTCGCCGATCAGGGGCCAGCCGTCCATCCAGCGCAGCGGCTGCAGGTGAACCACGCGGCCATAGGCGCGCCGGTCCTGGAAGTGGAAGAACCAGTCGACTCCCTGCGGCGTCGTGACCCAGGCGCCCTGGTGCGGGCCGTTGATATCGGTGGCGCCCTGCTCCATCACGATCCGGTCTTCGTACGGGCCTTCGATGCGGCGCGCACGAAACACCGACTGCCAGCCATGCTCGACGCCGCCCGCCGGCGCGAACACGTAGTACCAGCCGTCGCGCTTGTACAGCTTGGGACCCTCGAGGGTCCGGTAGCCCGGCAGGCGGTTGCCGTCGATGATCACCCGGCCCGCGCCGTCGAGCAGGCTGCGGCCGTCCGGCGCCATGCGGCGCAGGGTCAGCACGTTGTTGAAGCCGGCCCGGCTCCTGGCCCAGGCGTGGATCAGCCATGCGCGGCCATCGTCGTCCCACAGCGGCGCCGGGTCGATGATGCCCTTGCCGGGCAGTAGCAGGTGCGGCGTGCTCCAGGGTCCGGCGAAGTCGGTCGCGGTGCTGACGTAGACGCCATGGTCCGGATCGGGATGGAAGATCCAGAATTTCCCGTCGTGGTGGCGCAGGCTCGGCGCCCACACTCCCGTGCCGTGCTGCGGCGTCGCGAAAGTCGCCTGCGGCGCCAGTTGCGGCAGCGCATGCCCGACCAGCTCCCAGTTGACCATGTCGCTGGAGGTCAGCAGCGGCAGGCCGGGGGCGTTGGCGAAGCTGGACGAGACCATGTAATAGCGTTCCCCGACCCGGATCGCGTCCGGATCGGAATAATCGGCATGCAGGATCGGGTTGCGGTAGCGGCCGTCGCCCAGGTCGGCCGACCACGGCGCACGCGCCGGCATGGGGCCCAGCTGCTGGCCCAGGAAACGGTCCATCGCGTCGACCGTCGGCGCCAGCCAGGGATCGAACAGCCAGAACGAATGCGGCGCGCCGGCCAGCGCCACGGTGTCGGTCGCGATGCCGTGCGCGGCCAGCCTGGCCGCCAGCGCCTCGCGCCCGCTGGAAAAGCGCGGCACGCTGCTGACGATGAACTGCACCGGCGGGCTGTCCTTGCCGGCGTGGGTCAACGGCGAGGCGGCGCGCCACAGCGCGGCTTTCTCGGCGTAACGGCCGCCGAACCAGGCGCCGGCTGCCGACGGTTTCTTGGCCGGATCGTCCTCATGGCGCAGCGCCTCGGGCGAGGTGAAATCGGACAGGCCATCGATATTGACCACGGCGCCCACGTGTTGCGGACGCGTCATGCCGACCAGGGCGGCGATCTGGCCGCCGGCCGAACCGCCCGCCAGCGCGATCCGGTCCGCGTCGACGCCGAACTCGCCCGCGCGCGTGCGCAGCCAGTCCAGCGCCGCCTTGACGTCGTCGATCGCGGCCGGATACCGGGCCTGGCCCGACAGGCGGTAGCTGACGGTGGCGGCGGCATAGCCGCGCGCCGCCAGGCGCGCCGCGAGCGGCGCCATATTCGTGCGCTCGCCGCCGCCCCAGCCGCCGCCGTGCACCAGCAGCACCAGCGGCGCGGGCTTTGCATCGGGTGCCGGCAGGTAGAGGTCGAGCGCCAGCGCCAGGTCGGCGCGGCGCGCATAGACCAGGTCCTTGCGGACCCGCACCGGCGCCGGCGCCTCGGCGCTGGCGATGCGGATCTGCGGGTAGTCGCGCACCAGCTTGCGGTAGGTGGTTTCGGCGTTATAGGGAGACTGCGCGCTGGCCGGCGTCAGCACCGCGGCCAGCGCCAGTGCGGCGGCAAGATGAGTGAGTTTCATAGGCACGCGCCGCGGAAGGTGAAGCGCCGGCGCAGCGTCGCACCAGGCGCGAGCACGGTCAGGCCGGGCTGGCCCGGCAGGTTGTGTGCGTTGACCGGGTGATCCACCGGCTCGAAGCAGAAGAAATCGCGTCCCGCCGGAATATAGAGGATGAAGTAGTCCATGTCGGCCTCGATCTCGAGCGCCACGCCGCGCGCCGGCCAGGCGATGCGCGCCCGTCCCGGCCAGCCGTCGAACACGTGATCGACACCGTCTTGCGGCAGCGCGGCAGGCGTGTCGAAACGCCAGTGATCGGGTATGTCGCCTCGGGTCAGCGGCAGTTTATCCGGACCGCTCGACCACACTCCGTCAGCGCAAGCTTCGAGCTGCGCGCCTTGCGGGTCTGGCATCCAGGGATGCAGGCCGATCCCGAACGGCAGTGCCAGCGCGCCGATGTTGCGCAGCGCGAGATCGACCACCAGCGCTGCGTCGTCGAGCGTGTAGTGCAACTCGGCTTCATAGGAAAATGGCGAAGCATCGGGACGCGCAAGGGTCAGCGTCAAGACCGACTCCGTGTGATGCGCCACCTGCCAGGCCTGCTGCCAGCCGTCGCCGTGGATCGGACACGGCTCGCCGGCCCGGTTCGGCGCCGGCACGTATTGTCGGCTTTCGAAGGCGAAGCCCGACGACGCCATGCGATTGGACCATGGCAGCAGCGGGAAACACGCCAGCTGCGAGGGCGTCGGGACGCCGCTTGCGTCGGATGGCAAGGCGCGCAGCAGCGCGCTTGCCTCGCCACCGGCAATCCAGTCCAGCCGCGCCAGTCCGCCCCCACCTGGGGCGCGACTTCGGCCACCAGGCTGGCATTGCGCAAGACCAGGCGCTCGATCATCGGCTCAATACTGCGGACCGTCGAGCAGGAACTTGCCGCCCTGGTACATCGTGGTCACGTCGTCCTTGGCCGGGAACTCTGACGAATCCGGGAACAGGTGGGCGAACTTCGCCGAGCTGTCCTTCGGCTTGTAGCCCAGGTGCGAGGCCAGGCGGTTGTCCCACCAGGTGCTGTCGTTGTCGGACACGCCATACACGATGGTGTGGCCGACGCGCGGGGCGAACAGCGAGCAGCGCAGCAATTCGGTCAGGTCGTCGTACGACAGATAGGTGCTCATCATGCGCTTGTTGGCCGGCTCCGGGAAGCTCGAGCCGATGCGCACGCAGACGGTCTCGATGCCGAAGCGGTCGTAGTAATAGCGGGCGATCTGCTCGCCGAAGACCTTGGACAGGCCATAGTAGCTGTCGGGACGGGTCGGCGAATCGGCGTCGAGCACCGTGGTCACCGGGTGGTAGCCGATCGCGTGGTTCGAGCTGGCGAACACCACGCGCCGGGTGCCGGCCTTGTGCAGCGCTTCGTACAGGTTGGCCACGCCGAGGATATTCGCCTGCATGATGGGTTCGAACGGCTTCTCGGTCGAGATGCCGCCGAAGTGCAGCACCGCATCCACGCCGTCGAGCAAGGCCAGCACGGCCTCCTTGTCCGCGAGGTCGCACTGGACCACCTCTTCGCCGGGGCCGGCCGGGGCCATCTCGGCCACGTCGGACAGGCGCACCACCTCGGCCCAGGGCTTGATGCGCTCGCGCAGCACCTTGCCCAGGCCGCCGGCGGCGCCGGTCAGCAGGATGCGTTTGAAAGGCTTGCCGGTCTTGTTTTGTACTGCAGCGGTCATTCGGGTCTCCAATAATAGGTGTTCAGGTCACGGGCGCCGGATTGAACAGCGCAAGCGCATTATGCAGCTTCCAGTGCTCGGCCCAGGTTTTACGGCCGCTGGCCACGTCCAGGATCAGGCGGAACAGCTCCCAGCCGACGTCCTCGATGGTGGCGTCGCCGCTGGCGATGCTGCCGGCGTCGAGGTCCATCAGGTCGTGCCAGCGGCGCGCCAGCTCGGTGCGGGTGGCCACCTTGATGACCGGAACCGCGGCCAGGCCGTAGGGCGTGCCGCGCCCGGTGGTGAAGATGTGGACATTCATCCCGGCGGCCATCTGCAGCGTGCCGCAAATGAAGTCGCTGGCGGGCGTCGCGGCGTAGATCAGGCCCTTCTGCTGCAGCCGGTCGCCCGGCGACAGCACGCCGGTGATGGCGGTGCTGCCCGACTTGACGATCGAGCCCATGGCCTTTTCCACGATATTCGACAGGCCGCCCTTCTTGTTGCCGGGGGTGGTGTTGGCGCTGCGGTCGACGCCGCCGCGCACCAGGTAATCGTCGTACCACTGCATCTCGCGCACCATCGCCTGCGCCACCTCGGGGCTCGACGCGCGCGCCGTCAATTGGTCGATGCCGTCGCGCACCTCGGTCACTTCGGAAAACATCACGGCGCCCCCGGCGCGCACGATCAGGTCGGTGGCGAAGCCCACCGCCGGGTTGGCCGTCACGCCCGAAAAGGCGTCGCTGCCGCCGCACTGCACGCCGACCACCAGGTCGGACGCCGGGCAAGTTTCGCGGCGGCGCGCGTTGAGCTCCTGCAGGTGCTGCTCGGCGGTGCGCATCAGCGAATCGATCATCGACATGAAGCCGACGTGCTGCTGGTCCTGCAGGGTCACCACCGACGGCGCGGCGTTGCCGATCGGGATCGCGCCGGCCGGGAACAGGCGCGCCGGCGGCAGCTTCTCGCAGCCCAGGCTCACGACCATCACGCTGTCGCCGAAGTTCGGGTTCCTGGACAGGTTGCGGATGGTGCGGATCGGGATGTCGGCGCCGGGGGCGTCGATCGCCACGCCGCAGCCATACACGTGCTCGAGCGCCACCACGTCCTCGACGTTCGGGTAGCGCGGCAGCAGTTCTTCGCGGATGCGCTTGACGGCGTAGTCGATCACGCCCGAGACGCACTGCACGGTGCTGGTGATCGCCATGATGTTGCGGGTACCGACCGAGCCATCCTTGTTGCGGTAGCCCTCGAACGTATAGCCTTCCAGGCGCGGCCCGGCATCGACGGCGTGGGTGCCGATCGGCAGGTCGTCGAGCGAACGCGCGGCCGGCATGCGCAGCACGCGTTCCGAGACCCAGCTGCCGCGCGGGATCGCGCCGTCGGCGTAGCCGATGGTCACGCCGTAGCGGATCACGGCGTCGCCATCCTGCAGGTCCGCCAGCGCCACCTTGTGGCCTTGCGGGACGCCTTCGAGCAGCACCAGGCCGTCCGGGAATGCGGTGCCGGCGGGCAGGCCGCCGTCGTTAACGACGATCGCGACGTTGTCGCTGGCCTGCATGCGGATGGTGCGCGGAACTTGGTGGTTCATGTCTCTTTGCCTGTCTTTTGGCTGATTGGGGAGGGTCATTTTTAGTATGCCATAAATAAATCGAATGCGGCTAGTCCACCTTGCGATTTTGGCCGGACCAAATTAGAATGGCCTGACCAAAACGCAAGATAAGCAGTGTCAAGACGATCACGCAGTCCTGGACCTGCACCATGCAAGCCAGCAATACTAGAAGTACGGTAGCTGAAGCACATGCCGATATCCGGTAATACAACAAAGCGATTGGAGACACATGAAAGGCCACACCCTGCACCTGCTTGCAGCGCTCTTGGGCTGCGCGCTCGCCTGCGGACCCGCCCTGGCAGAGGGCAAGTACCGCAACCCCGACAACGGCAACCTGGGCGATCCGGGCGAAGGCACCTACCCGATTCCGTATAAAAAGCCGGTGGTGGCCGAAGTCACCGCCCAGTTGCAGTCGATCCGGGCCTTCATGGACCGCGCCACCCCGACGCGCATCGTCAGCAAGCGCACCGGCCAGCCGATCACGGACATGAAAAACCCGGTCGCGGATGCCATCTTCGAGCGCAGCGCCGGCGACTACGGCATCCAGGTGTACGAGATGGGCGTGGTGCATTCGGGCCTGCTCAAGGCGGCGCAGGTCACCGGCGACGCCGGCTTCACCAGCATGACCCGCCGTCACTTCCAGTTCTTCAGCGACACCCTTCCCTACTTCCGCGCCCAGGAACAGAAGTTCAAGCTCGAGCGCGCCAACAGCTTCTCGCGTTTCCTCGATCCGCGCTCGCTCGACGACAGCGGCTCGATGTGCGCCGCCCTGATCCGGGCCCGCTTCGCCAAGGTCGGCCCCGACCTGAAGAACATGATCGACACCTGCAGCGACTGGGTATATAAGCGCCAGTTCCGGCTGGAAGACGGCACCATGGCGCGCAAGCGTCCGCAAGAGGTTTCGCTGTGGGCCGACGATATGTACATGAGCATCCCGGCGCTGGCCGAGATGGGCCGCCTGACCGGCGAGCGCGCCTACTTCGACGACGCCGTCAACAACGTGATCGGGATGTCGAGCCGCATGTTCAACCCGCAGCTCGGCCTGTACACCCACGGCTGGCACGCGAATCACCCCGACGCGCCGCGCTTCTACTGGGCGCGCGCCAACGGCTGGGCGGTGCTGGCGATGTCCGACCTGCTCGACGTGCTGCCGAAGGACCACCCCGGCTATCCGAAGGTGCTGGCCCAGCTGCGCGCTTCCTTGAGGGGCATCGCCGAGCTGCAAAGCGGCAGCGGCCTGTGGCACCAGATGCTGGACCGGAACGACTCCTACCTCGAGACCTCGGCCAGCGCCATCTTCACCTATGTGTTCGCGCACGCCGTCAACGAAGGCTGGATCAGCGCCACCACCTATGGCTCGATCGCCCAGACCGGCTGGAACGCGCTGTCGACCCGCATCAATTCGCTGGGCCAGGTCGAAGGCACCTGCGTCGGCACGACCCTGGCCAGCGACATGGTCTACTACTACCATCGCCCGACCAGCGTCGACGCCCTGCACGGCTACGGCCCGATGCTGCTGGCCGGCGCCGAGATCATCCGCCTGGTGAGCAACCCGGCGTTCGAGATCCAGCACAAGGTCCGCACCTACCACTACCTGCCCAAGGGCGGGAAGACCGATTACCGCGAACACCACTGATCCGGGAGACACCATGAAACGACTCGTACTGGCAAGCCTGCTGGGGGCGCCGCTCGTCCTGTCCACCTGCGCCGCGCAGGCGGCCGACAAGGTCGACGTCAGCGTGCAGCACGACCTGGCGATCGCGCGCCCGTCCGAAACCATCGCGATTGCCTGGAAGGACGTCAACGCCGCCCTGCCCGGCGCCATGATCCAGAAGATCGCGGTCAAGGACGCGCGCGGCCGGGTGCTGCCGCACCAGGTGACCAATATCGCGCCGCAGGCGAAAGACCCGAACAACGAAGGCATCGCCTATGGCGAGCTGCTGTTCCAGCACAGCTTCGCCGCCGGCGAGAAGAGCGCCAGCTTCACCATCGAGCGCATCGACGGCGTGGCGCCGCCATTCCCGGTCAAGGCGTTCGCGCGCCACGTCCCGGAGCGCCTCGACGACTTCGCCTGGGAGAACGACAAGGCGGCGCACCGCACCTATGGCCCGGCGCTGGCCGCGCCGGCGCCCGCGGGCGTGGTCAAGGAAGTGCTGGTGACCAGCGGCCTCGACCTGTGGTTCAAGCGGGTCGACTATCCGATCGTCGACCGCTGGTACAACAAGGGCCATGACCACTACCACAAGGACCAGGGCGAAGGCATGGACATGTACAACGTCGGCAAGTCCCGCGGCGCCGGCGGTAGCGGCATCTGGATCGGTGAGACGCTGCACACGGGCGTGAACTGGGCCAGCTACAAGATCCTGGCCAACGGACCGATCCGCGCCGTGTTCGAGCTCCACTACGCGCCATGGGACGCGGGCGGCCGCCAGGTCAGCGAGGTCAAGCGCTTCACGGTCGATGCCGGCCACTGGCTGGACCGGATCGAGAGCACCTTCACCACGGCGGCCGGAGACACGGCTGCGCTCACCGTCGCCATCGGCCTGAACAAGACGCCGGGCGACAAGGGCCAGGATCCGAAGATCCAGGTCGGCCGCGACGGCAAGGTCTTGCTGCAGTGGGTGGAGCAGAAGAGCAACGACGCCTTCGGCACCGCCGTCGTGCTGCCGGCCGCCGAGGGCTTCGCCCAGGACCCGCTCAATGAACTGATCTATGCCACGGCCACGCCCGGCCAGCCGCTGCGCTACTACGCCGGCGGCGCCTGGAGCCGCGCCGGCGAGATCACCACCCGCGCCAGGTGGCAGCAGGTGGCGCAAGACCAGGCCGCGCGCGACGCCAACCCGGTGCGCGTCAGCCTGGCGCAACAACGATAAGGACCGACATGCCATTCCAAGCCAAACGACGCGCGCTGCTGCGCACCGTCCCCGCCGCCTCGCTGATGATGACCGGCCTCGGCGCCGCCAGCATCGCCCGTGCCCACCAGGATGGCGCCGCCCGTGCCCTGCCCGGCGCTGCCCGCCCCGACCCATGGCGGCGCGCGGCCGACATCGTGGCCCGCTTCGCCACGCCGCTGGCGTTTCGCGACGAGGACTTCCCCATCACGGCGCATGGCGCCAGGCCCTGCGCGCTGGTGAAGGTGAAGGGCCAGACCGAATCGCTGGTCGAGGGGACCCTCGACACGCCGGCGCCGGGCTCCCCGGACTGCTATCCCGCGATCGCCGCCGCCATCGCGGCCTGCCACGCCAAGGGCGGCGGCCGGGTCGTCATCCCCAAGGGAGAGTGGTATTGCGCCGGGCCGATCGTGCTGCGTTCGAACGTGCACGTGCACCTGGCCGCCGGCGCGCGCGTGCACTTCGCCGCCAACCCGGCCCACTACGCGCGCCACGGCGAGCATGACTGCGGCGCGAACGGAAAGCTGGTGCTGTCGCGCTGGCAGGGCAACGACTGCCTGAACTACTCGCCGATGGTGTATGCGCTCAACCAGACCAATATCGCCCTCACCGGCGAGGACTGGACCAGCATCCTCAACGGCCAGGGCGGCGTGCCGTTCGAGGCGGGTTTTGCCGACCAGCCGGAATGCTGGTGGGACTGGAAGGGCCGCGGCAAGCCGGTGCGCAAGCGCACCGAGGTCCATGCGAACCCGAACAACCCGCCGCTGGACCAGGTGGTTCCCGGCATCGATGCGCAGCGCCAGGCCGCGATCCAGGGCGAAGGCGGCCGCTGGCAGACCGATTCGCGCTACCTGCCGGCGCTGTCCGAAGCCGGCGTGCCGGTCGAGCAGCGCGTGTTCGGCCACGGCCACTTCCTGCGCCCGTGCATGATCGAACTGATCGGATGCAGCAAGGTGCTGCTGCAGGGCTACCAGGTGAACGCGGCGCCGTTCTGGCTGCACCATCCGGTCGATTGCCGCGACCTGTTAATCCGGCGCGTGAACATGGAGAGCCTGGGACCGAACAGCGACGGCTTCGACCCGGAGTCCTGCGACGGCGTGCTGGTCGACGACTGCCTGTTCAACAACGGCGACGACTGCATCGCGATCAAGGCGGGCAAGAACCTCGACACCGGCCACGGACCGACGCGCAATGTGGTGATCCGCAACTGCGTGATGAACAGCGGCCATGGCGGCGTGACCCTCGGCAGCGAGATGGCCGGCGGCATCGAGCACGTGTATGCCGAGAAGCTCGAGTTTCGCAACATCCACTGGAAAGACGACCCGCTCAACACCGCGATCCGGCTCAAGACCAATATGAACCGGGGCGGCTTCCTGCGCCACCTGTACGTGCGCGACGTCACGCTGCCGCATGGCGTGGCGACCGAGCCGATGCTGTACAAGCCGCTGCCCGGCGCGCGCGAGATCAAGGAACCGGTGGCCTCGACGGCGGGCGCGATCATCACGATCGACTGCGACTACGTGCCGGGCGACGACACCATGCGCATCCGCCCGCCGCAAGTGTCGGATATCGAGATCAGCAATGTGCGCACCTCCAACGTCGATACCGGCAAGGGCAGCTTCTCGTGCTACCAGGCCTTCGTGCTGCTGGGACCGGTCGCGTCGAGCTTCAACGGCAAGCCGGGCACCGCCATCCCGCCGATCGCCCGCGTGCGCATCAGCGATTCGGACTTCGGCACGCCGCGCAATACGGCCAAACCGTGGTTCTTGCACAACGCCGTCGACGTCACGCTCGATAACGTCACCATCGCAGGCAAACGCTACAAGCAAACCCTATCCACCCAGGGTTAAGTGTCATCAGGTCAGGCCAATTCGTAAATATTTTTACTTTGGCCTGACCAAAAGTCGTTAAGTTGCCATAGAATTACAAAACTGGCCTGACCAGATCCCAGATGCAACACCGGCCGATCACCTGAACGCGCCGCTATAAAAACGCACGGAGACAAGATGAATCACACCCCGCACCGCGCAGTCCTGCGCAAACTGACCCTGTGCCTGCTCGGCACCGCCTCGGTATCGGCGCTCTCGCTCGGCCCGGCTTTTGCCCAGGAGGTAGCCGCGACGCCGACTGGCGCCGACACCGTCAACGCCCAGACCGTGGTCGTGACCGGCCTGCGCGCCTCGCTGGAGAGCGCGCTGAACGCCAAGCGCCAGGACAACGGCATCGTCGACGTCATCAAGTCGGAAGACATGGGCAAGTTCCCGGACACGAACCTGGCCGAGTCGCTGCAGCGCGTGCCGGGCGTCGTGATCGATCGTGACGCCGGCGAAGGCCGCAGCATCACCGTGCGCGGCCTGGGCCAGGACTTTACCCGCGTGCGCATCAACGGCATCGAAGGCCTGGCCACCACCGGCGGCACCGACAGCTCGGGCGGCACCAACCGTGGCCGCGGCTTCGACTTCAACGTGTTCGCGTCCGAACTGTTCAGCGCCCTGACGGTGCGCAAGAGCTCCTCGGCCGACGTCGACGAAGGCTCCCTCGGCGCCACCGTCGACCTGCAGACCCTGCGCCCGTTCGACCTGCGCGGCTTCAACGCCACCGTCGCCCTGAAGGGCAAGTACAACGACGGCTCGGAAAAAACCGACCCACGCGCGGCCTTCATGGTCTCGAACACCTTCTTCGACCGCAAGGTCGGCGTGCTGTTCTCGGGCGCCTACTCCAAGCGCCGCGTGCTGGAAGACGGTTTCAGCACCGTGCGCTGGGATAACGGCCCGTCCTCGGGCGGCTGGTGCGCGCCGCAAGGCGTGACCGCCAATCCGAGCAACTCGACCGCGACCACCTGCGGCCCGGCCGCGCAAGGCGCCGATCGCCTGCCCGGCACACCAGAGAACATCGCCGCCTACAACGCCGCCAGCGACCCGAACAACTTCCATCCGCGCCTGCCGCGCTACGGCCGCCTGACCCACGACCAGGACCGCCTGGGCCTGACCGGCTCGGTGCAATGGCGTCCGCAACGCGGCACCTTGCTCACCTTCGACATGCTGTACTCGAAGCTCGATGCGACCCGCCAGGAAGACTTTCTGCAGGCGACGTCGTTCAGCCGCAGCGCCAGCCAGGGCGGCAAACCGCAGGTCGGCGTGCTCGAAGCGCAGTACGCGCCGAACGGCTCGCTGCTGTACGGCCGCTACGACAACGTCGACATCCGCTCCGAGCAGCGCTTCGACGAGCTCAAGACCACCTTCACCCAGCCGACGCTGACCCTGGAACACAAGCTGAGCGACACCTGGAGCATGAGCGCCAGGTACGGGCGCGCCGAATCCAAGTTCCGCAATCCAGTCCAGACCACGGTCACGCTCGACGCCCTGAACGTGGATGGCTACAGCATCGACTTCCGGGGCGACAGCCGTCGCCCGGTCATCAGCTATCCGTTCGACGTCAACGGCAGTCAACTGGGCCTGATCGGCGTGCCGCAGGTCGCCAGCGGCGCCCAGCCGACCACCGTGCCGAACACCACCACCAGCGAGATCCGCATCCGTCCGCAAGGCACCGACAACGTCAACAACGTCGCCCAGTTCGACCTGGCGTGGGAAGCGAGCGACAACCTGACCTTCAAGGGCGGCGTCAACAGCAAGAAGTACACGTCGGACACCTATGAGTTCCGCCGCGTGAACCAGAACGACACGATCTTCGCGCCGCCGGCCGGCGCGACCGGCCTGACCACCAATATGACCGGCTTCGGCAGCCAGCTCGGCATGCCGGCCGGGAACGCGACCGGCTGGGTGGTGCCGAACCTGCAGGCCATCGCCGCCGCCTACGACATCTACTGCAACTGCATCAAGAGCGGCCCTGCCGGCGGCCCGGGCGACTTCACGCTGTCGTCGATCGAGAACGGCAATGCGCGCGGCAACAACCGCTCGGTGACCGAGAAGAGCGACGGCGTCTACCTGATGGGCGAGTTCCGCCACGACCTGTGGAATATTCCGGTGCGCGGCAACATCGGCGTGCGCTACGTGAAGACCGACCTCGAAACCATCGGCTACCAGGCGGCCGGCGGCGGCACCCAGGTCAAGGTCGAGCACGACTACACCGACACCCTGCCATCGTTCAACCTGACCGCCAACGTGACCGACGAGTTCATCGTGCGCTTCGGCGCGGCCAAGGTGATGACCCGTCCGCAACTGGGCTTCCTGTCGCCGGGCGGCAGCATCGCCACCACCGGCAACCTGTCGATCAACTCGGGCAACCCGTTCCTGAAGCCGTTCCGCGCTAAGACCTTCGACAGCAGCTTCGAGTACTACTTCGCCAACAAGGCCTTCGTCGGCCTGGGCCTGTTCCAGAAGAACATCGACACCTATATCCAGAGCCTGCGCACCAACGTGGCGTTCAAGGATTCGGGCCTGCCGCTGTCGCTGCTGCCGGCGAACTTCACGGGCGAGGAAGTCTTCCAGCAGACGCTGCCGGTCAATACCGATGGCGGCAAGCTGAAAGGCTTCGAGCTGAGCTACCAGCAGCCATTCACCTTCCTGCCGGGCTGGGGCAAGAACTTCGGCACCCTGCTGAACTACACCAAGGTGAGCTCGAAGATCGAGTACCTGGTTTCGCCGACCGGCGGCGCCACCATCACCGACGACCTGCTGAACCTGTCGCCCAAATCGTGGAACGCCACCTTCTTCTATGACGACGGCAAGTTCAGCGCGCGCATCTCGGGCGCCAAGCGCTCGGGCTTCGTGACCCGCGTGCCGGGCCAGAACAACAACGACGTCGAGGGCAAGAACGAAACCTTCAACGTCGACCTGTCGCTGTCGTACAAGGTCAACGAGAACCTCGAGTTCACGCTCGAAGGCGTCAACCTGACCAACGAGGAAAACGACCAGTTCATCAGCCGCGCACGCGACAGCGTGGTGGTGAACAACGTGACCGGCCGCGAGTACCTGTTCGGCCTGCGCTACAAGTTCTGAGTCCTGCATCCTGGTGGCTTTGCGGCCCGCGCTTGCGCGGGCTTTTTTCGTTCCGCCGTACGTTCACCCGCCGGCGCCGGCAAGCTTGCCGCTTTTGCCAGACTTTATTCGGTCATGTAGGCTACAATCAAAGACCATTTCAGGCGAGCGCACGACGCAAGCGATCTATACAACCTGTCAGCGAAAGAGACATGAGCACCTCGAACGAGCAAGCGAATCAGCACAATGACGGCCTTCCCCTCGACATGACCATCTTCGGCGGCATGGGCGACCTTGCCATGCGCAAGCTGTTGCCCGCCCTGTACATGGCCTTCCTGCACGGTAACCTGCCGCCGTCGACCCGCATCCTGTCGACCGGCCGCCAGGACTACGATCGCGCCGCCTATCTGGCCTTCGTCGAGGAACATTCGCGCTCCTTCATCAGCGCCGCCAATTTCAACGAAAAGAGCTGGGCCGGCTTTCTCGACCTGCTGGTCTACGTGCGCCTGGACGTCTCGAACGCCGAGATCTTCGACACCCTGCGCGATGCGTCGCGCGACGGCGCCCAGCGCGTGTTCTACCTCGCCACCGCGCCGGCGCTGTTCACCACCATCTGCGACAAGCTGGCCGCCACCGGCCTGGTCGACGCCAACGCGCGCGTGGTGCTCGAGAAACCGCTGGGCCGCGACCTGGCCTCGGCGGTCGAGATCAACGAGGCGGTCGGCAAGCACTTCGCCGAATCGCAGATCTACCGCATCGATCACTACCTGGGTAAAGAGACGGTGCAGAACCTGATGGTGCTGCGCTTCGGGAACTCGATCCTGGAACCGCTGTGGCGCGCGCCGAACATCTCGAGCGTGCAGATCACGGTGGCCGAAGAAGTGGGCGTGGGCAGCCGCGCCGGTTTCTACGACAGCGCCGGCGCGATGCGCGACATGGTGCAGAACCACCTGATGCAGCTGCTGTGCATCGTCGCCATGGAGCCGCCGACCTCGTTGTCGCCGGACGCGGTGCGCGACGAAAAGCTGAAAGTGATCCGCTCGCTGCGCCGCATGACGCTGGCCGACATCGCGCGCGACACCGTGCGCGGCCAGTACACGCGCGGCGTGAGCGGCAACCAGGAGGTCAAGGGCTACCACGAAGAGAGCAATGTGCCGGCCCAGAGCCACACCGAGACCTTCGTGGCGCTGCGCGCGCGCATCGACACCTGGCGCTGGTCGAAGGTGCCGTTCTACCTGCGCACCGGCAAGCGGATGGCCCGCCGCTCGTCCAAGATCGTCATCGAATTCGCCAATCCGCCGTTCCCGCTGTTCCCGGAAACCCCGGGCGGCGTCGCCAACCGCCTGGTGATCGAGCTGCAGCCCGAGGAAGCGATCAAGCTGCAGATCTTCGCCAAGCAGCCCGGCAGCGGCATGCAGATGCAGCAGGTCGCGCTCAACCTCGACCTGCAATCGGCCTTCCAGCAGCGCCGCGCCGAGGCCTATGAACGCCTGCTGATCGACGTGGTGCGCGGCCGCCTGACCCACTTCATGCGCCGCGACGAACTGGAAGCGGCCTGGGAATGGGTCGAGCCGATCATCAACGGCTGGGAAACCCTGAACGAGAAGCCGCATCCGTATGCGGCCGGCTCGTGGGGTCCGGCCGAGTCGTTCGCGCTGCTGGCGCGCGACGGCTTCGGCTGGGTCGAGTAATCGCCGGACGACCGGGCGGGCTAGTCCGCCCGCTGTTCTTCCAGATTGGCGCGCACCCGCGCCAGCAGCGCCATCAGCTGGGCCTGTTCATCTTCGGACAGGCCGGCAAGCGCCGCCTCCCCCAATGCGCCGCTCTGGCGGTGCAATCCTGCAAACACTTCCTGCCCGTCCGCGCTGAGCGTCAGGCGCGTGCTGCGCCGGTCGTGCTCGTCGGCGGCGGCCTCCAGCAGCTGCGCTTCGCGCAGCACCCGGATAAGACGCGCCACCTGGGCCTTGTCTCTTCCCGAATGCGCCACCAGATCACTCTGTGTGGCGCCGGGATGGCGGGCAAAATAGCCCAGCGCCTTCATCTCCATATGCGCCAGCTCGTGCGGGCCGCTGCGCAAACCGCGCAGCTGCCGTGAACGGTAGAGATGCACGATCGCGTGCATCGCCTCCAGGGGATCGTCCGCACGATTGCCATGGTTTTGGTTGACTCTATCAACTTCTTTTCGCATAATGGTGGATACTATCAACTAATTCTGGAGTGTAGCATGTCTGAATCCCACATTCCCACAGATATTCCGGCGCTGATTCCCTCCATCGAGCGCGTGCGCCACGACCTCAAGATACGCGAGGTCGAAGTCGCGCGCATCGAGCAGATCAGCCCCGGCTTTGCCCGCATCACCTTCAAGGGCGCTGCACTTTCGGATTTCAACTCGCTGTCCTTCGACGACCACGTCAAGTTCATGTTCGACGGCCCTGATGGGCAGCAGGTTCGGCGCGACTATACGCCACGCCGCTTCGACCGCCAGGCATGCGAAGTCGACCTCGAGTTCGCCCTGCACGGCCATGGCGGCGCCGCTGAGTGGGCGCGCAATGCGCAGGTGGGTTCGAAAGCCATCATCGGCGGCCCGCGCGGTTCGATGATCCTGCCCCTGGTGATGGACTGGCACCTGCTGGTCGGAGACGCCAGCGCCCTGCCGGCGGTGAGCCGCCGCCTGGAAGAGCTGCCGCCGCAGGCCCGCGCCCAGGTGGTGCTGCTGGTGGACGTGGCCGACCGCCGCGAACTCGCCACCCAGGCCAATGCCGACGTCCACTGGGTGGCGTCGAACGACGAACTGCTGCAGGCGCTGAAGGACCTGCCGCTGCAGAGCGGCGCCGGCCTGGCCTGGGGCGGCGGCGAGGCCTCGCTGATGGCCCAGGTGCGTCAGTTATTGATCGACAAGGGGCTGCCGCGCCAGGCCGGCCGCATCTCGGCCTACTGGAAACAGGGCGTGGCCGACCACCACGAGCACCTGGACTGAGCGTCGACTACAGCACCGGCGTCGGCAACGGCTCGCCATTGAAGTGGGCCAGCAGATTGGCCACCGCCAGCCGCCCCATCGCGCGCCGCGCTTCCACGGTGAAGCTGCCGACGTGGGGCGTGAGCACCACGTTATCGAGCGCGAACAGCGCCGCCGGCACGTTCGGCTCATCCTCGAACACGTCCAGCCCCGCCGCGCCGAGCCGCCCGTCCTGCAGGGCCGCGACCAGCGCCGCCTCGTCCACCACCGAGCCGCGCGCGATGTTCACCAGCGTGCCTTCCGGCCCCAGCGCCTCGATCACGTCCAGCCCGATCATGTGCCGGGTCTCGGGACCGCCCGGCATGCACAGCACCAGCATATCGCTTTCTTCCGCCAGCGTCAGCAGCGAGCTGCTGCGCCGCTCGGGCGCCGGCCCCGCGCTGCGCTGGTGGTAGCGGATCTCTATCCCGAAGCCCTGCAGGCGCTGCGCCACCGCCTGGCCGATGCGGCCGAATCCGACGATGCCCGCCACCTTGCCCGTCAAGCTGCGCGCCTGGGTCAATGGCGCCTTGGCCGGCCACTCGCCGGCGCGCACGTAGCGGTCCAGCAGCGGCAGGCGGCGCACGGCCGACAACAGCAGGGTGACGGCGAAATCGGCCACGTCGTCGGTCAGCACGTCGGGTGTGTTGGTCACGTGGATGCCCTGCTGCGCCAGCAGCGCCAGCGGCACCGCATCCACGCCGACACCATGCACCGACACGATCTCGAGCGCCGGCAGGCTGGCCACCAGCTCCGGCGTGACGCCGACCGTGCCGGTGGTGAGGACGGCGCGGATGCCGCCGGCGATGCGCCCGAAGGACGGGTCCCCGGCCACCGGAATCGTTGGCACGAAATGGCACTGGAATGCCTGCGCCACTTGCGCGCGCACCTCCGGCGACCACACGCTGCCCAACACGAGAATCTCTGGCTTCATCGGTAAGTATCCTGCCTCGTCACTGAATATGGATGGGTCCAGTATGCCAGAGGAGCGAGCCATGCGCCGGTCGCTTTTTTTCTCGCCTGTGGCCGGCTTCCCGTACAATCCCGACCGATATGAATCCGAGTGCCTCCCCCCTTCCGCTCCACGGCGCGAGCAAGCGCATCGCCTCCATCGACGTCGCCCGCGGCCTGGTCATGCTCCTGATGACGGTGGACCACGTCCGCGAGACCTTCTTCCTGCAGCACCAGGTCAGTGACCCGATGGACGTCACTGCGACCGATCCCGGCCTGTTCTTCTCGCGCCTGACCGCCCATTTCTGCGCGCCGATGTTCGTGTTCCTGACCGGCCTGTCGGCCTGGCTGTACGCCAATCCGGCGAGCGGGCCGCGCAGCGCCACGGGCTTTCTCGCCAAACGCGGCGCCTTCCTGATCCTGCTCGAGATCGTCGTGATCAACTGCGCCTGGACCGGCAGCTTCACGCCGCATACGGTCTACCTGCAGGTGATCTGGGCCATCGGCCTGTCGATGCTGGCGCTGGCCCTGCTGCACCGCCTGCCCCTGGCGCTGCTGGCGGCGCTCGGAGTCGCCATCGTCGGCGGCCACAATGCGCTGGCCGGACTGTCGTTCGAACCCGGCTCCTGGCTTGCTACCGCCTGGACCATCCTCGAACAGCGCGGCTACCTGCTCGAGGAGCCGGTGCGGGTGCGCATCAGCTATCCGCTGCTGGCCTGGATCGGCGTGATCCTGCTGGGCTATGCCTGCGGCCCGCTGTACGCGCGCGCCCTTGACCCCGCGCTGCGCCGGCGCCGGCTGGTGGCCGGCGGCCTGGCCTGCCTGGCCCTGCTCCTGGTGCTGCGCACCTGGAACGTCTATGGCGAGACCTTGCCGTGGGCGCCGCAGGACGAGCTGCTGCGCAGCGCGATGGCGTGGCTGAACTTCACCAAATACCCGCCCTCGCTCGACTTCCTGCTGCTGACCCTGGGGGTCGGCGTGCTGGTGCTGGCCTGGATCGAGCGGGTCGATGCTGGTTGGGTGCGGGTGGCGGCGGTGTTCGGCGGCGCGCCGCTGTTCTTCTACATCCTGCACCTGTACCTGCTGCTGGCCGCGCAAAGGATCGCGGCCGGCGTGCTGGGCGTGCCGCGCGCGGATTTTACGCAGGTATGGCAGGTCTGGCTCGGCGCCGTCGCGCTGGCGGCGCTGCTGTACTGGCCGACGAAACGCTTCGGACAATACAAGCGCGTGAGCGGCAAGGCTTGGGTCAAGTATCTGTGAAGCTGGTTCGATTCCGTCCGGCTAGTTCTGTTCGCGCAAAGTTTTACCTAGCGCAAACAGGCTCGCGATTCGAAGCGTGCGCGGTTGGAGCCGGGCAGTAGTTGGCGTAGAGTCTCGTGATCGCCAATTCGACGGGATCGCCATCCATGTACGCCAGCAACTGGAACAACCTCGGGGCCTTCGGAGACCTCGGAACACAGGCCCTCAAGCAGATGGACCGCAGCCGCCAGGCGCGCGGCAAGATGCTGGAACGCGCCGGCTACGGGCCGCAACAGACTCCGTCCACCGTGATCCTCGAGCAGCCCGGCCTCAGGCTGCACCGCTTCCAGGACGCCCCGGGCGGCGGCCCGGCGGTCCTGCTGGTGCCGGCGCCGATCAAGCGCGCCTATATCTGGGACCTGGCGCCCGACATCAGCGTGGTGCAGCGCTGGAACGAACGCGGCTACCGGGTCTACCTGGCCGAATGGCTGCCGATGCCGGATGACGACGGCGACGTCGGCCTGGACGACTACGGCGACCGCATGCTGTCGGCCTGCCAGCGCGCGATCGCGGAAGACAGCGGGCAAGAACGACTGACGATCGCCGGCCACTCGCTGGGCGGCATCCTGGCCGCCATCTACAGCTGCATGCACCCCGAACGCGTGGCCGCGACCATCCTGCTCGAGTCGCCGCTGCACTTCGAGCAGGCCAGCTGCTGCTTCTCGCCACTGGTCAACGCGACCCCGCACGCGCGCGGCATCGCCGACGCCTTCCGCCACGTGCCGGGCGTCTACCTGAACATAATGAGCGCCATGGCCGAACCGCAGGCCTTCCAGTGGGAGCGCATCGCCGACCGCTGGCTGTCGCTGCTCGACCCGAAGGCGCTGGCCACCCATATGCGGGTCGAGCGCTGGACCCATGACGAATTCCCGCTGCCCGGCCGGCTGTTCACCGACATCGTCGAGTCGCTGTACCGCAACGACGAGTTCATGCAGGGCCGGCTCGACATCGGGGGCCGCACGATCGGCCCGCGCGACCTGCGCGCGCCGCTGCTGTGCGTGGTCGACTTCCGCAGCAAGGTGATTCCACCCGAGTCCGTGCTGCCCTTTCACGAGGCCGCCGGCAGCGAACGCAAGCACGTGCTCGAATACCAGGGCGACGTCGGCGTCAACCTGCAGCACGTCGGCGTGCTGGTCGGGCGCAGCGCGCACGCCGCGATCTGGCCGGCCATCTTCGAGTGGCTCGGCTCGCCCGCGCTGGCGAATGCCTCGAATGAAGGACGCAAGCCGGCGTTGCCGGCGGAGATGTCCAGCACCTCTCCGGCAGCGGACTGATGACATGGCGCGGCCCTCGGCCGCGCCCTTGCATCGACCAGCGCGCCACACCCTGCGGACCACACTCTATTTATCTTTGTAGCAATTCAATCGCGCGCCATCTGCTCTGCGGTCTGGATAACATCCAGTACCGAAAAGCGGGTGAGCGATAGTGTATTTATAGGCTCCCCATGTGCAACCAAGCGCGACGCGGCCCCCGGCCGCCGACGTGCCCAACCGATCACGACATGGATGCCATAGAAGCGCAGCGCTCTGTCTCAGCCCCTCACGACACCCGCCCCCGCCCCACCATCGGCCTGCGCGAAGCGGTCGCCGTCATCGTCGGCGTCGTGATCGGCGCCGGCATCTTCAAGGCCCCGTCCCTGGTCGCCAGCATGAGCGGCGGGGCCACGGCCATGTTTACCTTGTGGATCATGGGCGGCCTGGTCTCGCTCATCGGCGCCCTGTGCTACGCCGAACTGACCACCTCGTATCCGCATGCCGGCGGCGACTACCACTACCTGCACCGCGCCTATGGCCGCTCGGTCGCCTTCCTGTTCGGCTGGGCGCGCTTCTCGGTGATCACCACCGGCTCGATCGCGCTGCTCGGCTTCGTCTTCGGCGACTACATGCAGCAGGCGGTCCCCTTGAGCATGCTGCCGGCCGGCTGGGGCAGCACCGTGTACGCGGTCGCCGTGATCGTGGGCCTGTCTGCGCTCAACCTGCGCGGCATCCGCACCGGCACCGGCACCCAGACCTTCCTGACGGTCGCGGAAATCCTCGGCCTGCTGCTCATCGTCGGCGCCGCCGCGTTGTTCACCGACCCGGCGCCCGCACCGGCAGCCGGCGCGACGGCCGCCGCCGCATCCGGCCCGGCCACTGCCGCCCTCGGCATGGCGATGGTCTTCGTCCTGCTTACCTATGGCGGCTGGAACGAGGCCGCCTACATCAGCGCCGAGATGCGCGGCGGTCCGCGCGACATGGTCAAGGCGCTGACCATGGGCATCGTCGTCATCACCGTGCTCTACCTGATGGTGACCTGGGCGTACTGGAAGGTGCTCGGCATGGAAGGCATGTCGGCCTCCGAGGCGGTCGCGGCCGACGTCATGAAGGTCGTCTTCGGCCCGGCCGGCGAAAAAATCATCTCGGTGCTGGTGGCGGTCTCGGCCCTCACATCGATCAACGCCACCATGATCGTCGGCGCCCGCACCAGCTACGCCATCGGCCTCGACTGGAAGAAGCTGGGCCGCCTGGCCGAGTGGGACAGCGAGCGCGGCACGCCGACGGTGGCCATGACGGTGCAATGCGTGGCGGCCCTGGCCCTGGTCGCGACCGGCGCCGCGCTGGGCGGCGGCTTCAAGGCCATGGTCGAGTTCACGGCGCCCGTGTTCTGGCTGTTCTTCCTGCTCACCGGCATCTCGCTGTTCGTGCTGCGCCGGCGCGAGCCGAATACGCCGCGGCCGTTCAAGGTGCCGCTGTATCCGGTGTTGCCGCTGCTGTTCTGCGCGAGCTGCGCCTATATGCTGTGGTCGAGCCTGTCCTACGTGTACAGCCAGCAGCTCGGCGGCCTCAACGCCGCCTGGATCGGCGTCGCCGTGCTGGCCATTGGTGTCGTGCTGTTGTTGCTGCTGCGCTCGAAGAGCAAACAATAAATACCAAGCGTTTTATCCCCCCGAGTCCACTTGACCCAAGGAGCTGTGCTGATGAACCCGCAACCTCGCCGTCGTACCCTGCTGCTGTCCACCGCCGCCGCCACCGGCCTGATGATGTTCCCGTTCGGCCGCGCGCTGGCCCAGTCCACCGCGGCCACCGCCGCCACGCCGCGCCTCGACGTGCCTTATGTGCCGACCCCGCAAGAAGTGGTCGACAAGATGCTCGACCTGGCCAAGGTCGGCAAGAACGACACCCTGTTCGACCTGGGCTGCGGCGATGGCCGCATCGTCGTCACCGCCGCCAAGGAACGCGGCGCGCGCGGCACCGGCATCGACATCGATCCGACCCGCATCGCGGAAGCCAAGGAAAACGCCAAGAAGGCTGGCGTGTCCGATCGAGCGCAGTTCCGCGTAGGCGACCTGTTCAAGACCGATTTCTCGACGGCCGCCGTGGTGACCCTGTATCTGCTGCCGACCATTAATGCCAGGCTGCGCCCGCAACTGTGGAAGCAGCTCAAGGTTGGGACGCGCGTGGTGTCGCATGCCTTCGATATGGGATCGGAATGGCCGGCGGAGAAGACGGTCGAGGTGGATGGCCGGACGATTTATTACTGGACCATTACTGAGGCGAACAAGAAAGAGGTGGCCTGATGTAATTTTCAGAAGAGTGCCCTAATAATCGGACTGAGACCGCTGATCCATATGCGGCGCAAGAAACCAGCCTTCATCTCATCAATTGAGTCGAGGGATAGCTGGGCCTCAACTTCAGTCTGCCGTCGCTGATCTTGCGCGGCCGGAATTCCACTCCGGCTGCCGCAGCAGCTTCGGGATATACGGCAACCCGATCGCCGCTCCGATTGCCAGTTATAGCAAACGGGTCATCAACCTCGACTTTACAATCTGCCTCGACTTCGCTTGGCCACTCAGGAATTTTACTGGTCCACATTGCGAAGATCCGATTCAAGCTGAAAATTGCACAAAGCGGCAACGTCATTAAGTAGATCGGAACATATACGCCTGCAATATTTGCAAGCATTCGTTCGATACCGATTCGAATGCTTTCTTTTTTTTCATCCAGTGGCATACAGAACTGGACTTGGTTAGAAACTGCCTCGGGGCCTTCCTCCATGTACCGTCTTATGAATTCCCAATGTGCTCGGAGGAAGTCGAACTCTGATAGCCTGCTAGGACGTTGACCATTATGGTCTAGATACAAGAGGCCAGTATAACTCAGGGAAAATGTTCTCTGTATAAGCGACGTTTTCGGATCAAGAATATGACCACGAATCTCCCACTCATGCAACCGCGGCATATGACCTAGCGTAAAAAATATTTCATCCCAAGGTGTGCTACTCACTGTTCCGTCGGTGTGAAAAACATGGACAAGCCGCTTCTTGCGATTAAATCTTACTGGATAATGCGTAAACGAGAACCAATCTTTACGTAAAAGCCATATTCCAATGAGGAACATTGGCATGAGACTTGATGTTAGTATCAATACAGTCTCGATACCGGATGGTTGTAATTTCAACCCATCACTCTTAGTGAGAGCTTCCATGATCGCTGTCCCAACTATTACTAAAACAGTCACTATCGCTGGCAGAGCGAATACTGAAAGGCTGCCTCGCCAACCATACCATTTATCTACAGATTCGAGAAAAGTAGAATTCATCTTTATCACGCAAAGGTGGCTGTATGGCTCAATATCCAACTTCTCATTCTGCGCTAGCCGATTATCCAGCTCCTCCTTACTAAGAGGTCGATTGACACGATATTTAGGAAGCAATCCAAAATAGTTCATCGGTATCCTCACTTGAACGCTTGAGCCAACTGCTCTTGTTCAATTTTCATGCTAATGTAGCGCTGGTTCAACAACACTCCCCAAGGACATCTTTCAAGCCAATCCTGTAACCGATCATCCTTAATAAACTCGATCAATAGCCCGACTGCGACGTATAGCGCCACTAGCATGAGGGTTACTGGAAACGCCGCCCCGAAAAGTATTGCCAAGGCCAAGAGAAGACCTATAAACGCCGACCCTACATAAGCCACAAATAGCAAACCTAAACCATTCTCTTTCACCGTTTCTGCCGCTTTGAACATGTCCAGTACTGCCATCAGAAGGCCAGCCACCGCGCCCGCGCTCCTACCTAGCTGCATCAGAGCCCATCCCGACCACGACAAAAAGCGTTGCCCATAGAGCATCCCCTGTGAAGCTCGTGCCCGCAATGCGCCGCCGATAACTTCACATGTAGTACCAACTAAACCACTGATAGCAGCCACTCGCCGCCAACGAGCATCTTGCTTTTCATTTGCAAGGCTCGTCTCCTCATCTTCATACACCTTCGTCAAGCAAACAGCCTGTAAGATCGCAGTGACCACGCCCCATCGAACTTTTTGGTTAATTACCGATCTCCAGCGTTCTAAACGAAGCGACTCCAGTTGCTCCACCGATCGCAGACTCGACCTCAGCTGTGTTTCTTGTGCAACTCGACTCATACCGCTGGGCAGGTTCTCGATAGAGGCGCGATCGGCGCTGACCACCCAACGCAATTTTCTGCTTCCTTCGACCCTCATGCCGCGTATTCGCAGGCGCTCCAACTCGAGGCTTACTGCCGCGCGCAGCTGGTTCTCGCTGATCACCGCACCACTCGTCCGTATCATCTGCTTTGCTAGATACCTTACAAACTGCGAACGCTTCCCACTAATTTCGAAAACGGTGACGGCATCTCCAGAGATGAACCCCAACATCATCAGCGTCTTATGAAAGCCGGGTCGGCCATCCACGACTTTTCCCAGGATCCGGGCCACTGGGCCAGATATCTGCGCAATATACAGTGCAAGCCCATTTGTAGAATTATCATCCAGCGCTTCCATTGCAGCCTTGTACACTTCGAACAGACTGTCCCATGGTATTTGCCGACTATTGAGAGCGACTCTTGAAGCTTCCTCTATCGACTCAGCAACTGCAGACTGGTTAAGGATAGACGCCCTCAAAAGAACATTCTTTTTATCTTGAAAATTTCCCTGAAGGAGTTCTACATACAATTTACTGCAGCAGGTTTTATCCTGTGTCCCGGCGATACAGCTGGTCACGACATTGGTATAAGCCATCCCACACAGGGCGTTGGACGGATCATAATTAAATTCAAGATAATCCGTGAATGCTGCACTCTTGAACCATTCCACATGGCGCAGAGCCAACGGTGCGATCGATTGCTCATCGAATGCCTTGAGCTTCGCATCGAATTCCGCCCTCCATTTCTGCCGGGCAGCGTCATCGAACTTCCTGCCGTATTTAGACCATGCAGACGTTGTGGCTCGATCAAGCTCAGCCGCCGTTACCTCTCGCACGTTCGCGGTCTTGTTACGTGTTGACTCAGACAGAACATGTCCTAAAGGGTCTATTGCTTCCATTCTCGATGCCGCCATCCGTGCGGCCTCGATCTCTTCCGTTTCGGCCTTGCCAACGATCGAAGCTTTTATCTGATCGATTCCCGCACTTGCAGCAAGATTCCTCTGGTCGGTGGGATTTTTTGCAATGAACGCCTCGAGCAGATGCGTCATCAGGAACGCCAGCTCCTGTACTATGCCGGCCGGGTCAGGCACGGTAACAATCAATCCTTTTCCTGCCCGTATGTTCTCGAACTCCTTGACCAGCTTCTCGCCGCCGCCGAAGCAAGCACAATATCGGAATGGACTCGCATCGATCAGCGGCCTGATACGAGGCGACGGCAGCGCATACTCCGTTACAACCGCCTCCACCTGCCGAATCGGTTCGTGCGGCCCGCTTTTTGCCGCCATGATGCTGCGGACATCCACCTCCACCATATGGCGCCTGCGAAGTTCCCGTTCCTCATTCGCCTTGCGCACATTCGGGGTCCACAGCGTGTCGCTGAATCCGATCCACACCGAGGTAGCATTGGCCGGATCAGAAATCGTGATACAGCCGGCCGCTTCACGATGTCCCTCGATCGTGCAATTAAAAGGTCCAGTTGGCGTGAGCAGAGACGAGAGAATCGACGTCAGCGAGAGCTTGTAGAGAAGCGCTTCCGGTGTCACGAAATAGCAGTCCCATCTCTGCCGGGCTTCGTCGTATACGTTGACGTAACCGCTACGCAGCAGCCGCTTGGTATAGTGGGCAGTGGTGGGCGGCAATGCTATCGGCGGGCCTTTTGTCTCCGGAGCGCCTGAGCGCGCGGGAACCACCGCGTCACGCACAAGCAATAGAGGCAAACCGCGCTTGTCGCAGAACTCGCATTTCTTTGACGCTAGCATGACATTCTCCGATCTTCCACCAAGGCGCCCTCGCGCAAGGCGCGCCAGACCTCTGGGGCGATCAGTGCGAAATGGTCTGATAAATAGGAATCGTTGCGGTTCGAGGCGTATTGCCTTATAGCGGCCGCGACGCAGGGGTCTTCATCGAAGCCGGGGCGGCACACCAGGGCGCGAAACGCGAACTCGGTCAGATCCTCAGCCCCCAGCAGTCCATATCGCGAGGCGCCACGATCCAGCGCCGCTTCGGCTGCTTCACTGCAAATATCCAGCTGAGCGGCGTCCCGTATGTCCGCACGTCGTAGTGCGCGATTCACAATCCCGATTCTGGCGATACGTGCCCAGTCCCTGTACGCGGGCGCTTCATTAGCACGGTCCGGGCGAGGCTGGGGAATGCTCCCTCCAATCTTCCGCTCCACCCATGCGCCGCCGATCCGATAAGTGATGGCGTCGATCCGTCCGAACAAGTGGCGACACTGGGCAGGCGAAAGGATACGGAGTAGCTGATGGAGGACGCGTGGGTCATGCATCCTTAACCAGACAAGATTTCCACTATGAGGGGACGCGAGTTGCCCGGCATTCCAGCGACGCTCGACTTCGTCCATGCCGATCGCCGTCTTCAGCATTACCGCCACAACGGGGATGTTCATCCCGGGGGCAGTGTCATCGGTACCGCCAAAAAGTTCCCCCAGCGCCGATTCCCGAGCTGATTTCAGCTCGACCAAGGCAGGCATCAGATGGGCGCTGCCAGCCAACCTTCGCGGCACCAGCGGTGCTACACGCACCCCCTTTGGCACCAGGGCGCGCATCGTGGCGTCGACCACGCCGTACGCATGCCCTCCGATCAAGTCATTCATATGCGTAGCCATGGCGCCGTTCAAATCAAGAGACCGGCACGATGCCGTCCCCTGCCGAAGCGGCGCCCGCCGCACGCATCTCACACAGTTTCAGCTCCCCAGGCTGCGGCAGCTTCACCTCGGAGGTTGCTTTCTGGGGGCCGCCCAACTCCTTCTTGCCGGCCTTGAACTCGACCTTGCCGGGGGCATGCACTTCGATATTTCCTCCCTCCAGGCGGATGCAGGCGCCCTGGGCTGTCAACAACACGTGCTTCTTCGGTGCGCGCACCGTCACCGACTTGGCAATACTGGCGACCGAGATCGACTTATCGGCAACGAACCGGCTCGCCGCGGATTGACTCTGCAAACTCAGGCGACCACTAGCCGCGTGAAACTTCATTCCCGTTTCCTGAAGCGGGCGCGCCTTGTCGTCCACCTTGCCGTAGCTGAAGAGGCTGATGCCGGCGACCGCCATGACCGACATATTCCCCTGCGCGACGACGCCGACGTCTCCTCCCGCTGTCAGCGATCCCGTCTGCTCCGCCGCCAGAATGACATTCGCTGGCGAGACCGCGACAATGCCCGCCGGACTCCAGACCTGCAAGAGGGCTTCACCATAGGCCGTCGCGCGGCACGCGTCGCCGCCATCGGAACCGGACCTCCCCGCCGCCGTGCCAGCCAGCGCCTTGGCGGTCTGGCGCATCGCCGCCAGCGCCGGCAAGGCATCTCGCGACGGTTCACCGGAAAGCACCGCCTGATGGCCGCGGGCACGCTCGGCCAAATCGTCCTGCAACTGGCAACACTGCTCGATCTGCCCGCTCGCGGCCGAACCCAATTGTTGGCGTGCGCCGTCCTGCATACCGGCGGCGAGCAGCAGGCCGTCTCCTGCCCTGAGTGCGGCGGCATGCGCGGTCTTGAGCTCGGCGCCGGCGCCAACCGTTGCCAGGCGCTGGTTGTCGGCCCGGTGCCGCAAATGGCCGAGATTGAGCTCGGCCATGCCATCATGCGCGCGCTGGTGCCGCTGCAGGCCGAGACCGGACTGGCCCGGACTGTCGTCGAATACGAGCTGGCTATAGGCATCCGTACCAAGCTGGCTGGCGCCCATCGCCTGCGACTTGAACCCAGACAACACCGCTGGATGGGCATGTCCACCTTCCTCGCCGGCGAACCACGGCGGCGCGTTGCCGGTCGCAGGTCCGGCTCCGCAATGCACCTGGTTATGCTGCGCATCCGTCTGGCCACGGCCGTTGTACAGGCTCGCAATGGCCACCGGCCGGTCGATATCCCCATCCAGGAAATCGACCAATACCTCTTGCCCCACCCTGGGAATGAAGCTGGCGCCCCAGTTGGCCCCAGCTACCGGAGCCACCACCCTTACCCAGGTGCCTGCCAAGTCGTTCCCAGGCGCTCCCGTATGCCCTTCGGGAGAAGGGTGTTCCAGGCGGCTATGGCTGACCGTCCCACGCTGCCAGTGAAACTGAACCTTGATGCGATGGTCCCGATCCGTATGCACCAACGATCCCGGCGGGCCGACCACGATCGCCGTCTGCTGCCCCTGGACCGTTGGTCGTGGATGTAGCGACTGGCCGGAGTCATCCTTGCTACTTTTCCGATACGGAATGCTGGACAGGATCGCTTCAGCGCAATTGCGATACAGGGGCCGCTCGACCTTACGGGCGCCCACGGCTTGCAGCTCGCGGTCGGCGAGTAATGTACGCGCGGTAGGACCGGGGCCGAGCAGGTCGGTGACCTCGCCAAGGAGTTCCGCCGGCAGATTATTGTGCATCAGGTGTACAACACGAGTTGCAAGAAAGGTACGCGCCTCATCATCCCTCTCGCGATCGAATAGCGCATGACCGCGCAAGGTGAATGTCGTTCCCGGCATCAGGGTGCGCACTGTCCCGGCGCAAACATGCACGACACGGCGCGCCTGCAGGGCCTGCAGCTGGATCTCGGCAAGGCGATTGCCCTGGACGCGGCTCGGATACGCATACATCCCCGGCATATCGCGACTGCGAAGCGGCGGCCCATCCGCATTCCATTCATCGGCGTTCACCGGCCGGGTTTGGGCAGCGCGATAATCCCAGGTATCCAGGTCGATCGCATTGGCAAGCATTCTCGCTTCGGTGCGCCAGCGATCGATGCTGTCGGCCTTCATGACCGCGCCAGGCTGGGTAAATTCCACGCGCGCCCGCCTGTTGCGCCGGAATGTCCCATTGTGGTCGGCGATGACCATCGTATGCTTCCCGCGCGACGGGCTGCCTGGATTGCCTTCGTGCTCGAAGTAGTGGAACAGCCCCTCCTCGTGCAGAAGGCGCTCGACGAACGCCAGGTCGCTCTCCTGATACTGGGTGGTCAGGCTCCGTCTCGGGTAAACAGCCCGATCGGCTACCTCGATCCTCCACGCAGGATCCAGTCTTGCCTTGCCCTGGTATCGCCTGAATATGGTTTCGAGAATCTCGATGACGTCCATATCCTGGAAGACCCTGCTGTCGCGCCCAAGCGCCATGAAGGCGGTCCATGGCTCAACGGTCAACAGGTATCGTGCAAAGCCGCCATCCGATCCGGCCAGCTCGGCCGCCGTTACGTGCCCATGAAAGGCGCGATGGCTGTCGCGCGATTCAGCGGTGAGCAACTGCAACAGCACCGGCTGACCGAGCAGGCTACGCAAGGACAAATGGGAATCAGTCGACAGCGCATCGATTCTGAAACGGAATCCGGCGCTGATCGCTTCCTCTCCGCGCGCGCATTCGGCCAGCAGTTCGGGACCGGCCGGCGTGTGCAGCGCGAGCAGGCGGGTATCTTGTGTGAAGCGAATGAGTGAGGCAAGCGCGGCATTCCCAGGTTTCGGCATGAGCCCTCCGTGCAGCGCCCATGACCGCGGAGAACTTCCGATGTCTACATGGAGCGCGGGAAACATCGGGAATTACACGCGACATGCGAGAAGGTGCTCTTGAGAAAACTCATGCAATCGCGGACGCACCTTTCCGTGCATGCTACGGAGATTCCTGACACTATCCAGCTTCGTGGATAATCCCCCCATGGACATCCCTAAAATCCATCGCCACCCATGAACCAGCTCCTGGCCATGCGCGCCTTCGTCCGCGTGATCGACACCGGCTCCTTCAGCCGCGCCTCCGACCAGCTGGGCCTGCCTCGCTCCACGGTCAGCAAGCTGGTCGGCGACCTCGAAACGCACCTCGGCAACAAACTGCTCCACCGCACCACGCGCACGGTCGCCGCGACCGCCGAAGGCGTCGAGTATTACCAGCAAGCCAGCCGCCTGCTCGTCGAGCTGGACGCGATGGACCACGCCATGCGCGGTCAGAAGCGCAAGCCGCACGGCCATCTCCGGATCGACGCCCCGGCCTCGTTCTCGACTTCGCTCCTGATTCCCGCACTACCCGCCTTCCACCACGAATACCCGGACATCACCCTGGCGCTCGGCGTCAGCGACCGCCCCGCGAATATCGTCGGCGAAGGCGTCGACTGCGTGATCCGCGCCGGCGAACTGCAAGAGAGGTCGATGGTCGGCCGCAAGCTGCTCGACCTGCACTACGGCACCTATGCGTCGCCCGCCTATCTGGCACGGGCGGGGACGCCACGCACACCGGCCGACCTCGATCAGCACGTGCGCCTTGGTTACTTCTTTGCAGCCACTACAAAGCCGAATCCGCTGGTCTTCGAACGCGGCGGTGAACGCCTGGACATCGAGGCCAGCGAATTGGCCACCAATGATGGCAATGGCCTGCTGGCATTGCTGCGAGCCGGCATGGGCATCGGCCAGCATTTCACGCGGATGGTGCAGCCTGCGATCGACGCCGGCGAGCTGGTGCCGATCCTGCAGGACTGGAACCGTCCCGCCATGCCCTTCCACATCCTGTACCCGCCGAACCGCCACCAGAACGCGCGGCTGACGGTGTTCGTCGACTGGCTGATCGACACCTTCCGCGACTAACGCGCCCTGGCGCCATGACGATCACTCGATGATCGCGGTCACCCGGATCTCGATCCGCATGCCTGGGGCGCCGAGCTCGGCCACACCCAGCTCGGTCCAGATCGGCGCCCGGTTTGGCATGTACTTGCGGAACAGCCTTGCCATCGTCTCGTTGGTCTCGGGAGGAAAGCCGCCCACGTGGTAGGAATTCACGTGGATCACGTGCTCCCAGCTGGCGCCGGCCGCCGCCAGCACGCGCTCGACGTTCTTGAAGGCCAGTTCGATCTCGTCCTCGAGCCGGTCCGGGAACTGCAGCTCGTCGGTCCAGCCGCCCTGGCCCGATATCTCGACGCGGTTCCCTACCTTCACGGCCTGAGAATAGCCCAGCTTCTTGTAGAACATCTCGCCGTAGCCCGGGGTGACGAAGAATTCTGGTTTGTCCATTTGATGTCCTTTCGGTTTCTGAAGTGACGCCAGCTTAGCCCCTTCGCTCATCCAGATACAGCCCCGATCGCTGCCAATACTATCCACGCAACTGCACAATTCTTCCGATAACTAAACAATGCAATCGCCATACATTGACATAAATAGATGAGAATCGTTATCATTCGTAGTCGCATTTATTCGTCATAGGTAGACATGTGCTCCTCGAGCGCTGGTCAGCCACCCACTCATCGTTAAAAACAGGAAAAAAGATGGAAAAGCAGGTCAGCGCCAACGGAAGCCGTAAATTGAAGACCCTGACGGTCTGTGTGGGCCTCGCGCTCCCGTTCATCGCTCAAGCGCAGTCCACCGAGAGCAACACCGCCGCCGGCACCACCTCGATGCCCCAGGTGCAGGTGCAGGCCCAGAAACTGGCCGACGACGTCGGCTCGTACACCATCGGCCGCACCCGCACCGCGACCCCGCTCGACATGTCGCTGCGCGACACCCCGCAATCGGTCTCGGTCATCACCCAGCAGCGTATCGAAGACCAGGGCCTGCTCACCATCACCGACGTCGTCAACAACGTCACCGGCGTCTCGGTCAACCAGTACGAGACCCACCGCGGCAGCTTCACGGCGCGCGGCTTCGAAGTCACCAACTTGCAGATCGACAACATCCCGACCACCTGGGACGCCGCCTGGAGCGCCGGCGAGGTGCTGGGCAGCCTGGCCCTGTACGACCGCGTCGAAGTGGTGCGCGGCGCGACCGGCCTGATGACCGGCGCCGGCACGCCATCGGCCGCGCTGAACCTGGTGCGCAAGCGCGCCTTCAGCAAGAAGCTGGCCGGCCGTATCGAAGCCACCGTCGGCCGCTGGGACCAGCGCCACATCATGGCCGACGTCTCGACCCCGCTGAACGAATCGGGCAGCGTACGCGGCCGCTTCGTCGGCGAATACGGCGAAGGCGAAAGCTGGGTCCAGCACCTGGAGAACAAGGACCGCACCTTCTACGGCACGATCGAAGCCGACATCGGCCGCGACGGCACCTTCTCGGCCGGCTTCAGCCGCCAGAAGATGAGCCCACGTGGCCCGATGTGGGGCGGCCTGCCGTACCGCTACACCGATGGCTCGGTCATCCCTGAAGACCGCTCCCTGACCACCGGCACCCCATGGGCCGGCTACGACAACCAGTACGACAACTTCTTCGCCGACTACGAGCACCGCTTCGACAACGGCTGGAACCTGCGCTTCACCTATACCGACGCCACCCGCGACGGCGATTCGCGCCTGCTGTACCTGTCGGGCGTGCCGGATCGCGTGACCGGCGCCGGCATCGGCACCTTCGCCGGCTCCTACGTCATCCAGACCAAGCAGAAGGACTTCGGCATCCACGCCAGCGGCCCGTTCTCGGCCTTCGGCCGCGAGCACCAGGCAGCCATCGGCTACCTGCATGCCAAGACCGACTTCTATTCGAACAACCGCCTGGCGCAGTTCCCTGGCCTGCCCGAAGGCGTGGCGCCGCCGGTCGACAACTTCAACACCTGGAATCCGGCTGCCTACCCGGTCCCGACCTGGGGCGCACAAGCCCGTTATCAAGACAGCGAAACGACCCAGCAAGGCCTGTACGGCATGGCGCGCTTCTCGCTTACCGACCGCCTCAAGGCCATCGTCGGCGCGCGCGTGACCAAGTACGAGAAGTCAGGCGGCGGCGCGTGGGAAGCCTCGTACGAGATCAAGCACTCGAACGAGATCACGCCGTACGCCGGCCTGGTGTTCGACCTGAACGACACCTATTCGCTGTACGCCAGCCACACCAGCATCTTCCAGCCGCAGAACCTGCGCGACCTGTCCAACAACCTGCTCGACCCGATCGAGGGCAAGGCGAGCGAGGCCGGCATCAAGGGCGAGTTCTTCGACCGCCGCGTGAACGCTTCGCTGGCCGTGTTCCACCTGAAGCAGGACAAGCTGGGCCAGGCCGCCGGCCGTATCGATCGTGACGGCCCCACCGGCCCACTGCTGGAAGAGACCTATTACCGCGCTGCGGACGGCGCCACCAGCAAGGGCATCGAACTGGACGTCTCGGGCGAGATCGTCTCTGGCCTGAACGCCAGCATCGGCTACGCGATCTTCCGCGCCAAGGATGCGACCGGCATCGACTTCAACTCGATCTACCCGCGCAAAACCCTGCGCGCCTTCGCTTCCTACCGCCTGCCGGGCGCGTGGAGCAAGCTCACCATCGGTGGCGGCGTCAACTGGGAAGGCAGCACCTACACGATCGACGGCACCGTGGCCCCTGGCATCGACGGCCGCATCGAGCAGGATTCGTTCGCCCTGGTCAACCTGATGGCGCGCTACGACTTCACCAAGCAGCTGTCGGCCCAGCTCAACGTCAGCAACGCGACCGACGAGACCCACTTCGCGATGTTCTCGGCCTTCAACCAGCTCACCTACGGTGCGCCGCGCAACACCTCGCTGACCCTGCGTTACCGCTTCTGATGTCCTGAAGCGCTGACCCCGACGGGGCGCCGCAGCGATGCGGCGCCCCGTTTGCATTGAGCCTGCAACGTCGATTTCCGCCAGCCGGTAGAATGAGGGCCAATTGTCACATCGGGAGTCAACACATGAAACGAACCGCACTGGTCGTCGGCGTCACCGGCATCGGCGGCAACCACGTGGCACGCGAACTGCTGGCCGCGGGCTGGGACGTGTTCGGCCTGTCGCGCCGCGCGCCGCAAGACCTGCCCGCCGTACGCCACGTGGCGGCCGACCTGCTCGACCCGGCAGCGCTGGGCGCCGCGCTGGCCGACGTCGCGCCGACCCACGTCTTCATCACCACCTGGATGCGCCAGGACACCGAAGCCGAGAACATCCGCGTCAATGCCGGCCTGGTGCGCAACCTGCTCGATGCGCTGGCGCCAAAAAAGAGCGTGCGCCACGTGGCGCTGGTCACCGGCCTCAAACACTACCTGGGGCCGTTCGAAGCCTATGCCAGCTCGGGCACCCTGCCCGACACCCCGTTGCGCGAGAGCCAGCCGCGCCTGCCGCTCGAGAATTTCTATTATGCGCAGGAAGACGAAGTCTATGCCGCGGCCGAACGCGACCGCTTCACCTGGAGCGTGCACCGTCCGCACACGGTGATCGGCCTGGCGGTCGGCAATGCGATGAACCTGGGCACCACCCTGGCCGTGTACGCGACCATCTGCAAGGAGACCGGGCGCCCCTTCCAGTTTCCGGGGTCAAGCGCGCAGTGGAATGGCCTGTCGGACGTCACCGATGCGCGCATGCTGGCCAAACAGCTGGTGTGGGCGGCGGATACCGACGCCGCGCGCAACGAAGCCTTCAATATCGTCAACGGCGACGTGTTCCGCTGGAGCTGGCTGTGGCCCAAACTGGCCGCCTTCTTCGGCGTGGAAGCGGCCGGCTTCAACGGCGCCATCCAGCCTTTGGAGGCCGCGATGGCGAACGACCACGCCGTGTGGCGCGAGATCGCCGCGCGCCACGGCCTGGTCGAGGCCGACCTGGATCGCCTGGCCTCGCCCTGGCATACCGACCTCGACCTGGGCCGGCCGCTGGAGGTGATGACCGATATGGCCAACAGCCGGCGCCTCGGCTTTACGGCTTACCAGGCCACCGACGATTCGTTCCACGACCTGTTCGCACGCCTGCGCACCGCACGCCTGATTCCCTGAACGGTCCGGCGGCCGGTCGTACGTCGGCTGCCGGGCTGTACGGTTAACCGGCAAGAAACAGCGTCAATTTTCCCGCTGGGCGCCGGAAGCAGCCTGCTGCCTGTCCCAGCAGGCCCGCATTTCCGTCATAGCGCCCAGCTCGGCGCGGAACCTCTTCTGGAAGTCCGTGATCTCTTCGTCGGTCATTTCGGACATCGTCTTGTCCAGCAAAACCTTACACATGGGCGGCGTGACCCAGCGCCGCGCGCTGAAGCAACTGCCGACATGCGCTTTCAAGGCGGTCATCCATTCGTTGAACTCGGGGTGTCCGATCGATCGGCTGCCCACGGGCGTGCGCTCGGCGCCAGGATGGCTGTCGAGACAGACCAGTCCCGCCATGGACATCGCTTGATTGGGATCGTCCAGGTCGAGCGGTCCGGCGGCTACCTGGATCGTCACCATCAGCAGCGCTCCGGCCACCGACTGGCGCAGGACGGGAAAGACGCAAGAGGTCGACATGCCGGCTCCTCGCTACAGGCTCGCCGGCGCGGCATCCCGCCAGGCGCAGGCCTGCGACGCGGCGATGCCTTTCAGGAAAGCGCGCCGTACCGAGCCGGCCATGACGCACTCGGTCAGGTGCTTCGAATGGCGCTCGGCGCCGCTCAGCTTACGCACCCAGCCACGGAACGGCACGAGGCCCTCGGCTGTCCGGCGCACCGCGCCGACCGCCTGGTCATGGGCGATGCCCGATGCTCGGTCCATCAGCGACGGATCGCCCTCCGTCACCGGGGTATCGAGGTCGGCGCCCAGCGCCTCGTCGAGCGCCCTGATCTCCAGCGCCAGCGCAACGCAGTTGCGGGCCGCCGGCATCAGATAGGGGTTTTCCTTTGCCGTGACCAGTACGGCCGGAATATCCGCTTTCGAGATGTTCAGGTCGGCCAGCGGCGCGGTGGCCGCCTGCCCCATCCGCGACGCCGATTGCGATGCGCAACCGCCAAGCGCGACCAGGGCAGCAAGGCAGGCGAACTTGTAAGTGAGGTGCATGGATGATCGTCCTGGTGGTGGTGAAATGAATTCAGTGGGCGTCCCGGCTGCACGTCAGCGTCCGGTTCCGGGCCAGATAGGCGTCGCGCAAGGGCGTGACCTGCGCTTCCTCGCGCTCGTCCAGCGGCTGGTAGGCGCGGCCATACGGCCAGCCGTAACCCCAGCGGAACGACGTCGGCAGATAGGGGCCGCCCGCGAGGCGCACGCCCGCATACATGATCCGGGACAGCAGCGGGCTGTGCGACGCCGCGCTCACGCAGGACCGCAGTGCGCGGTCGGCTTCCAGGCGTTCGCCGGCGCTGCCGCCGCGCCAATAGGCCAGGTCGTGCGCCACGCAGCACCCGCACCAGTCGGCTCCTCCTCCCGGACTACGGTCGGGAAAACGGCTGCAGCCATCCGTGGAAAACGGCGCCAGCCCGGCCCCGGCATCCGGCGTCCCGGGCGGCGCATTCAGCGGCCCGGAAGGCGGCGCCGTCTGGCAAGCCGCAAGGCTGGCGAGGAGCGCCGCCTGCAGGGCGCGCCGGCGCAGACGACCCTGGATACGGAAGGTGATACGAGACTCGGTGTGCCGACGACGACGCATGCAATCTGAAGAGCTTGCCTAGTGGAAACTAGGCGCAGTCTACGTGCCCATATACGCCCTGTCCATGATTCGGCGCCATCCGGGCGCAAATCATGCATCCGGCATGACTGCAGATCAGCAGCCCGGCGCCCGTCCTTCCGCCTGGCCGCGCACATTGGCCGCGATCGCCGCGGCCAGCTTGTCCAACGCCGCGCGGTGGCCGGCCACCAGCGCGTCGTGACCTGTCCCCACCGGCTCCTGGAACACGCTGCGGCAGGTCTGCACCGCGCTGCCATCCAGCCGGCGCACGCTCCACACGGCGTCGACCAGGGCATAGGCGCCCGGACGCGATTCGAAGCGCTGGACGTCGGCGCCGATCCGGTACACCGCGCTGTCGTCCGGCGCCGCGCTGCGATAGACGTCGACTCCTCCCAGCCGGGCCGCGATATTGAGCGACAGGCTGTTGCCGATCTCCTCGGCCAGCGGCCCGGCCCAGCGGTGGTGTTCCTCGAGGTCGATCGTGCCTTCGCCGGTGCTGACCACCATTTGCGGCCGGCGCAGCTGGGCCGGCACCGTCACCGGCCGCATCTCGAAATACAACGGCGCGGCGCCGGCCGCCGGCGGCGTGACCGTCGCCGAACCGCCGCCCAGGGTATAGAAGCGGTCGACCGGCGTGCTGCTGCAGGCGGCCAGCGCGGCCGTGAACGAAGCGGTCGCAATCAGGCGCCATGGGCTGGTATACGGCATCATCAATTCTTCTCCTGGGGTTTGCCGCGGATGATCGACTGCGGATTGCGTTCGAGGTAGTCGGCCAGTGCATTGAGCTTGGCCATCGTGTCCGTCACTTCCTGCAGCGCCTGGCGCAAGTCGGACTGCAGCGGCGAGTCCTGCGCCAGCAGGTTCTCGGCGCGCGCAAAGGTAGCTTTAGCGGCGCTGAGCGTGCCCGTCATCTCCGGCAGCACCTCGCCTTCGAGGCGCGACAGGGTCGTATTCGCCTGCGCCAGCGTGCGGTTCAGGTTGGCGCCGATCTCGTCGAACGGCACCTTGTCCAGCTTGTTGGCGATGCGCGCCACCTGGCTTTGCAGCTCGTCGAGCTGGCCCGGCACGGTCGGCAGCACCACCAGCTCGCCCTGCTGGCCGATCGTGGCCTTGGCCGCGTTGGGGAAGAAGTCGAGCGCCACGTACAGCTGGCCGGTGAGGATGTTCCCGTTGCGCAGCTGCGCGCGCAGGCCGCGGCCCACCATCATGCCCATCATGTCCTTGCCCTCGCGGCCCTGGTTCAGGGCGTTCATGAAGTCCTGGCCCAGGCGGCCCGGGTACATATCGATCGTCACCGGCATATTGAAGCGGCGGCGCTCGCGATCCCATTCGATGCCGACGGTGCGCACCTCGCCCAGCGCCACGCCGCGAAAGTCCACCGGCGCGCCGGGCGCCAGGCCGCGCAGCGTCTGGTCGAAGTACAGCACCGCGCTGGTGGCCGGGCCGTCCGGCGGGCGCAAGGCCGCGGCGCGGTCCTCGGCCAGGCGGTAGCGGCTGCCCGCCGGCGCGGGCGCGGCCGGCTTCCTGCCGTCGGTGGACTCGAAGGCGATGCCGCCGGTGGCCAGCGCCGCCAGCGATTGGGTATTGAGCTTCAGGCCGCTCGCGTCCAGGCGCAGGTCGACGCCGCTTGCGTGGTACCAGCGGGTGTCCATGCCAACGAAGCCGATATACGGCTCCTCGACGAACACCGACATGTCGATGCCCTGGCCGGCCTTGTCCAGTTCGACCTTGGCCACCTGGCCGACGCGCACGCGCCGGAAGTAGACTGGCGAGCCGGGCGCCACCGAGCCCAGGCTGTCGGCGTGCAGCAGGTATTCACGGCCCTTCAGGCCGATCGGGATCGGCGGCGCCGTCTCCAGGCCGGTGAAGGCATTGCTGGAATCCTCGGACGTGCCGGGCGCGGCGCCGATATAGGGGCCGGACAGCAAGGTGCCGAGTCCCGACACGCCGCTGGCGCCGATCTGGGGGCGCACCACCCAGAAGCGCGAATCCTTGGCGGTGAAGCGGCCGGCCTCCTTGGCCATCTCGATCTTGGCCACCACCCGGTTGCCGTCCTCGGCCAGCGTCACCGACACCACCCGGCCGATGTCGACGTCCTTGTACTTGACCCGGGTGGTGTTGGCCTCCAGGCCTTCGCCGGTGGCGAAATACACGTAGACGGTCGGCCCCTTGTTGGTCACCCATTCGACCACCTGCCAGGCGCCGATGATGGCCGCCAGCAGCGGGATCAGCCAGATCAGCGACGGCAGCCAGCGGCTCGGGCGGTCGACGTCGGGCGAGGTAGGCCCCTGCGGCGGTCGGGCGCCGTCCGGTTCAGACATGTCGTTCTCCATTCGATTCAATAGGGTCCCAGATCAGGCGCGGGTCGAACTGGTGCGAGGCGACCATGGTCAGGATCACCACGCAGCCGAAAGCGATCGCGCCGGGGCCGGCGGTGATCGTGACCAGCGCATCGAAGCGCACCAGGGCCACGGTCAGCGCGACCACGAAGATGTCGAGCATCGACCAGCGGCCGACGAATTCCACCGCCCGGTAGGCGCGGGTGCGCGCCAGCGGCGCGGCGCGCGAGCGCAGCTGGGCGGTGGCGTTGAGCCAGGCCAGCGCCACCAGCTTCGACACCGGCACGACGATGCTGGCGATGAAGATGATGATGGCCAGGCCGGGCGAGCCGGTGTTCCAGAACAGCAGCACGCCGCTCATGATGGTGTCGCCCTCGGCGCCGCCGCCGATCATGCGCGAGTACATCACGGGCAGCAGGTTGGCGGGAATGTAGAGCAGCGTGGCCGCGGCCAGCATCACCCAGGTCCAGCCGATGCTGTTCGGGATCCGGCGGTGCAGCGCGGCGCCGCAGCGGCGGCAGTGGCAAACACCGTCCTTCGAGCGCTGCCAGGGGTGGCCGTTGACCAGGCCGCAGGCGCGGCAGGATACGAGGCTGTCCGGCGCGTGGGCGACGGAGTAGGCCCCGGCTTCCTGCCGCGGGCGCGGCGCCAGGCGGTCGGCCAGCTCCCACAGCGCCTTGGGTTCGTAGCGCATCACGAGCGCGCACAGGATGGTCAGTACGCCGAAGGCGAACAGCCCCGGATGCGGCACGACCCGCGCCAGGCTGGTCATCTTGATGACCGTGATCAGGATGCCGATCATCAGCACCTCGGTCATGGCCCAATAGCGCGCGCCCTGGACCACCCGCAGCACGAGATCGAAGCCGGGAACGCGCCGGCCGCGCCGCAGGCCGATGGCGACGTACAGCAGCGCGCCCAGTTCCAGCCCCGGGAACACGATGGCGCACAACAGCACCATGGCCGCGACCACCTGCATCCCCGCGTCCCACAGCACGGCCACCGCCCGCAGCAGGGTGGCGCCGGTCGCCATGCCGCCCAGTTCGAGGGTGACGATCGGAAAGCTCTGGGCCAGCAGGTAGACCAGCACGGCGCCCAGGGTCAGCGCCACCAGCGAGTCGGCGCGGCGCAACGGCCCGCCGGCATGCCAGCGGTAGAGTTCGTGGCGGCAGCGCGTGCAGCGCGCGCGCTCGCACGAGTTCAGCGGCTCCCGGTGGTACAGGCAACCGCAGTCATGACAGCCGATCAGATGCTCCGCGCTCAATCGTTCTCCTCGCTCTGCTACATTAGTGCTTTCGCACTATGTATTATGACCGGAAGCAATTGAGCGTGTCTTTTCGATCGTATCGCGTGTGTCCGGTGGGTCAGAAGCGGACCTTGACGAAGGCCGACGGTCCCTTCAGTTTCAGGTCGAGGTCGGCGGTGCGGTCGCCGTTGCGGTGCAGGTCGATCTTCTGCACGTTGTAGTCGAGCACCAGGCCGACGTTCTTGTGCGGGAACCATTCGACGCCGACGGCGCCGTTCCAGATATGGCCCTCGACCGTGCCGCCGTTCTTCTTGATGCCGGACGCGTCGACGTAGAAGCGCCATTGCTCATTCAACTGATGGCGCCATGCCAGCTCGACGGTCGGCGCCCAGACGCTGTCGCTGCCCGAGGCCGAACCGCTGAACGCGTAGTTCTCGACCGGATTCGAGGCGCTCAGGTTGGCCTCGGCCGAACCCGAGATCTTGGCGCGCAGGTAGGCCGCGCCCAGGCCGACGCCGAAGGCATTCCGTTCCTTGCCCATCCACCATTTATAGGCAAAGCGGGCGATTTCGAGGCGCAGGTCGGCGTCGGCGGTGATGGTGCCGCTGACCGGACGGCCCTCGTAGACGGTGTCGCCGCTGGCGCTGCCGGCCCAGTCTTCGTCGAAGCGGAAGTAGTCGAACGACAGGCCATGGCTGTCGCCGATCAGCATCTCGGCCTTCACGCGCGGCAGCGTGACGTCGTCGATTTTTTCGTCGGGCGTGTCGATGCGGCCGTAGTCGGTGTCGCCGCCCAGGTGGATCTTCGGCTCGGCGTAGAAGGCGCCGGCCGAGATGCTCATGCGGTCGAGGGCTGGCGACTGCTGGGCCTGTGCCATGCCGGCGCTTGCCGCGCCCAGCAGGATGGCGCCCTTCAGGGCCGAGACGAGTGTGGTGTGAACGGTGGACAGGGTGGTGCGCGACGCGGTGCGGGACATGGAGCTCTCCGATAAAAAATGTTATTCAAGGCCCGCCAGACTACGTCTTGACGCGGCGACATTTATTATCGCAAGATGTCATTTAAACAATGCGCACGATTGAAATGACTTCGTGGTCAACAAGCGACACTTCACCAAAAGTCGAAACATATGTTAGCTGGCGTACCGCGCCACGCAAAAGGCGGTCATATAGGGGATGGCATGGTTTATCATCAGGAAACATCAACCACTTCCACCCCGCCGATGAAGCAATACACGCTGCCGCAGAACTCCTTCCTCCTGTTACTGGCGATCGTGACGATCGCATTCTTCTGGGTGCTGCTGCCCTATTCCGGGGCCGTGTTCTGGGGCGTGGTGTTCGCCATCCTGTTCGCACCGCTGCAATCGCGCCTGCTGCGCGCGACCAAAGGGCGGCCAACCGCCGCCGCCCTGCTTTCGCTGCTGGTGATCGTCCTGATGGTGCTGTTCCCGCTGGCCCTGATCACCTCGTCGCTGATCAATGAAGTCACCGCCATCTACGCCCGCGTCAGCGCCGGCCAGGTAAATTTTGCCTCTTACTTCAACCTCGTGATCCGGGCGCTGCCGGACTGGGCGATCTCGCTGCTCGAACGTTTCGAACTGACGAACCTGGCTTCGCTGCAGGAAAAGATCACCGAAGGCGCGGCCCAGATCAGCCAGGCCACGGCGCACTATGCCCTCAATATCGGCCGCAATACGCTGGACTTCGTGGTCAGCATGACCATCATGCTGTACCTGCTGTTCTTCCTGCTGCGCGACGGCCGCATCCTGGCGGCGCGCATCCAGCGCGCGGTGCCCTTGTCAAGCGAATACAAGGGCCGCCTGTTCCAGAATTTCACCACGGTGATCCGGGCCACGGTCAAGGGCAATGTGCTGGTGGCGATGGCCCAGGGGGCGCTGGGTGGCCTGATCTTCTGGGCGCTGGATGTCAGCGGCGCGCTGCTGTGGGGCGTGGTGATGGCCTTCCTGTCGCTGCTGCCGGCGGTCGGCGCGGCCCTGGTGTGGGCGCCGGTGGCCGTCTACTTCCTGGCGACCGGCGACATCTGGCAGGGTGTCGTGCTGGCCGCCTATGGCGTGCTGGTGATCGGCCTGGTCGACAACATCCTGCGCCCGATCCTGGTCGGCAAGGACACCAAGCTGCCGGACTACGTGATCCTGCTGTCGACGCTGGGCGGCATGGCCTTGTTCGGCCTGAACGGTTTCGTGATCGGGCCGGTCATCGCGGCGCTGTTCATCGCGGCCTGGGACCTGTTCTCGCGGGCGGACGAGTTCCACGAACCGTCGGAAGCGCCATAAACAGAACGCCCCGCTCGAGGCGGGGCGTCGTCAAGCTGGCGCAGCGCGATTACTTCGCTTGCGCGTGCGCTTCCAGGCGGCGGGCGACGGCCGGAGAGACGGCATCGGCGCCGCGGGTCATGCGGTACAGGGCCCAGACGTCGCCGGCATCGGCGCTGCGGGCGACGGCGCCAGGAGCTGCTTTCGCGCGCACGAAGTTGGCGAGGGTGTCAGCGAAGGCGGACAGTTGAGCAACGAAACTTGGGCGGAGCGACAGGGTCGACATGATTTTCTTTCGTGTGTGATCTGGTATGACTCCAGTATGCGCTCCCTGAGATAGAAATCAAATTGCGATCCATGATGATCGCCATTCACAAATCATCTATCTTGCGATCAGGTCGCCACCGTCATCACCGACCGCATGATCTGCAATACCGCCGGTCCCAGCAGCACCACCAGCAGCGCCGGGAAGATGCAGAAGATCAGTGGAAACAGCAGCGTGGTCGCGATCTTGGCCGCCTTTTCCTCGACCAGCTGGCGGCGCCGCGTGCGCAGTTGTTCGGATTGCACGCGCAGCGCGGTGCCGATGCTGGTGCCGAAGCGCTCGGCCTGGATCAGCATCTTGGCCAGCGCGTCGACGTCCTCGACGCCGGTGCGCAGGGCCAGGTTGCGCAGCGCTTTTTCCTTGCTGCTGCCGGCGCGCAGTTCCAGCGTCACCAGCTGCAGCTCCTCGGCCAGCACCGGGCTTTTCAGGCCGATCTCGTTGCCCACCCGCGCCAGCGCGGCATCCATCGCCAGGCCCGCCTCGACGCACACCGTCATCAGGTCCAGCGCGTCCGGGAAGCTCTCGAAGATCTCGCGCTGGCGGTTGGCGATGCGGCGCTTGAGGGCGATGTCCGGCACGTAGTAGCCGATGGCGGCCGAGCCCACCAAGTACAGGAAGGTCAGCACCAGCGGACGCTCGTTATGGTGCGGCAGAGCGATATACACCATCAGCGGCAGGCCGATCGTCAGCGCGGTCTTCCCGGCGTGGAACAGGCCCGGCACCGACGGCGCGCGCCAGCCGGCGTTGATGAATCGCAGGCGCACCGGCGAGGTTTCCCAGCCCTCGGCCGGCACCGACAGCCTGGCCAGCGGCTCGGCCAGGTGCGCCAGGCGCTCGCGCCAGCCGTCGGCGCGGCTGGCCCGGGGCGTGTCGCGTTCGTCGAGCGCCACCAGGCGCGCCTTCACCGGATCGCGCGTCAGCAGCAGCATGGCCGCCACGGCAATCCCGAACACCAGCACGAACATCGCCGCCAGCATCACGATTTGAGGCATCGTCATCTTGTTGATCCTGAGAGTTCTTACATGCGGATGCGCACGATCTTGCGGATCGCCAGCACCCCGAAAGCCATCATGCCCAGCGCCGCGCCGGTCAGCTGGCGCCCCACCGGATCGTTCACCAGCACGCCCATCGTCTCCGGATTGACCGCGTACATCATGGTGCCGGCGCCGAACGGCAGCAGGCACAGCACCCAGGCCGAGATCCGCCCTTCCGCCGACAGCACGCGCACCTGGCCAGCCAGCTTCTGGCGGTCGCGCACGATGGTGGCGATGGAAGACAGCAGCTCGGTCAGGTTGCCGCCGCTCTCGCGCTGGATCAGCACCGCCACCACGAAGTACTGCAAGTCCATGCTCGGCACGCGCTGCGCCAGGTTGTTCAGCGCGTCGGCCATCGAGACGCCGAAGTTCACTTCGTCGAAGGCCGTCTTGAATTCCTCGCCCAACGGCGCGGCCACTTCATCGGCCACCAGCTTGAGCGCGGTCGGAAAGGCATGGCCGGCGCGCATCGCGCGGCCCATCATGTCCAGCGCCTCGGGCAGCTGGCGCTCGAAGCGCACCATGCGCTGGTCGCGCGCGCGCACCAGGCGCAGCAGCGGCAGGCCGGCTGCGCCCAGCGCGCAGCCCAGCACCGCGGGCAGCGGCAGGCGCAGCGCCAGCGCGGCCACCAGGCCGGCGCCGAAGCAGGCGGCGCACACGGCCAGCAGCGATGCCACCAGCTGGCCGCTGCCGGCCTGCACCAGCATGCGGTCGAGGCGGCGCGCCAGCGGCAGGCGGCGCAGCAGCGGCTCGAGCTCGGGATTGTCGGACAGCCGGCGATCCTTGGTGATGGTGACGTCTTCCTGGCGGGTATCGCTCTTGATGACGCTACGCAGGCGCCGCGCGACGCGCTCGGCCTCGGGGTCGCGGCTGGCCTGCCAGGCGGCGTACACGCCCCAGACCAGCAGCATGATGGCCGCGAACAGCATCAGGATGAACAGGATGAAGGTGGTGTCCATGTCGGTTTTCGCTCAGCGGGCTTAGAAGCGCGGCTCGAAGATGTGCGGCGCCAGGTTCACGCCGAAGGTGCGCAGGCGCTCGGCGAAATGCGGACGCACGCCGGTGGCGCTCGACTGTCCGATCACGGCGCCGTCGTCGGCCACGCCGGTCTGGCGGAAGGTAAAGATCTCCTGCATCGTGATCACCTCTCCTTCCATGCCGGTCACTTCCGAAATCGACAGCACCTTGCGCTTGCCGTCGGTCAGGCGCGAGACTTGCACCACCACGCCGACCGCGGACGCGATCTGCTGGCGCATCGCCTTCGGCGGCAGGTTGGGCGCGGCCATGCTGATCATGTTCTCCAGGCGCGTCAGGGCGTCGCGCGGGGTGTTGGCGTGGATGGTCGCCATCGAGCCTTCGTGGCCCGTGTTCATGGCGCCCAGCATGTCCATCGCCTCTTCGCCGCGCACCTCGCCCAGGATGATGCGGTCGGGGCGCATCCGCAGCGCGTTCTTGACCAGCGCGCGCTGGCTCACTTCGCCCTTGCCCTCGATATTCGCGGGACGGGTCTCCAGGCGCACCACGTGCGGCTGCTGCAGCTGCAGCTCGGCCGCGTCTTCCACCGTCACCACGCGCTCGCTATGGCTGATGAAGCCCGAGATCACGTTGAGCATGGTGGTCTTGCCGCTGCCGGTGCCGCCCGAGATCAGGATGTTGACCTTGGCCTTGCCGAGGCCCTGCAGCACCTCGGCCATGTCGGCCGTCATGCTGCCGTAGGAGACCAGGTCGGCCAGGCGCAGCGGATCGGCGGAAAAGCGGCGGATCGACATCACCGGACCGTCGATCGCCAGCGGCGGGATGATCGCGTTCACGCGCGAGCCGTCCGGCAATCTAGCGTCGACCATCGGGCTCGATTCGTCGATGCGGCGGCCCACGCGCGAGACGATCTTGTCGATGATCTTCATCAGGTGGGCGTCGTCGGTGAAGGTGACGTCGGTCAGTTCCAGCTTGCCGCGGCGCTCGACGTAGACCTGCTTGTGGGTATTGACCAGGATATCCGACACGCTCGGATCGGCCAGCAGCGGCTCCAGCGGACCGAAGCCCAGCATCTCGTTCTGGATGTCGCGGGTCAGCGTCTTGCGCTCGGCGTCGTTGATGACGACCATCTCTTCTTCGAGCAGGCGCTCGACCAGCAGGCGCAGCTCCTGGCGGATCTGGTCCTGGTTCAGGCGCTGCATGCTTTCCAGGTCGACGCGGTCGAGCAGCGCCTCGTGGATGCGGGCCTTGAGCTGGTGGTAGGCGCGGTTGTCGATCGGGCCGCCGCGCTGGGCGACCGGACGCGCGATGGCGCCGGCGCCAATGCTCGTGGCGGCGCCGCCGTTCATGCTGGCCAGGCGTTCACGCAGGGAGGCTGGGGGCATCGGGTTCATGTCGGTCTTTCTCTATCTCAGACGTCGGTCTTGCGCCGTTTGAACAGGCGCGCCATCAGGCCCGCGCTCTGCACCGGCGCGGCTTCGCCGGTCAGGCCGCGCGCCATGGTCATCAAGGCCAGGCTCAGCTGGCTGTCCGGCGCCAGGCGCGTGACCGGCACGCCCTGGTTGACCGACTTTGCGGCGGCGTCGTAGTGGTTCGGCATCGTGCGCAGCTGCGTGGTGTCGAACGCCTCTTCGAGGTCCTTCAGGCGGATGTCGCTGTTGTTGTCGTGGCGGTTGACGATCAGCTCCACCTTGTCGCTGCCGTATTCCAGGTTGCGAAACACCGTCAACAGGCGCTTGCCGTCGCGGATATAGGGCAAGGTGGTCTGCAGCACCGGGTAGATGGTGTCGGCATGGTCCAGCGCGCGGATGCTGACCGGGTCCAGGCTGCGGCCGACGTCGAGCACGATGAAGTCGTACTGGCGGCGCGCCAGCTTGATGATGGCGTCGATGTGCTCGGGCTTGACGTCGCTGGCGTGGGCCGGATCGGACGGCGCGGCCAGCACGCTGAAGTTCGGCGTGACGCTGACCATGCTCGAGGACAGGAAGGACGGGTCCAGGCGGTGGATCTGCGTCGCGACGTCGGACAGCGTGGCCAGCGGCTTGCTGTCCGAGACGAACAGCGAGGCGTCGCCGAACTGCAGGTTCATGTCGATCAGCGCCACGCGCTTGGCGCCGCCGGCGCTCAGGGCATAGGCCAGGTTGGTGGCCAGGAAAGTCGCGCCGCTGCCGCCCTTGCACGAGATGAAGGCCAGCACCCGGCCCTGGGCCGCGCCCTGGCTGCCCAGCTTTTCGGCGACGTGGTCGACCGCCGCGATCAGGTCGGCGGGCTGCGGACGGGCCGCCAGCACCTCGCGCACGCCGGCGCGCATCGCGCGCAGCAGGAAGTCCTGCGACTGGTCTTCGGACAGCACGATGAAGGCCATGCGCGGGAACAGGTGGCCCAGGCGCTCCAGCTGGTCGAGCTCCCCTTCGTCGGCGCGCGGCGCATCGACGATCAGGAGGTCGGGCACGGCCTCGTCGGCCATGGTCGACAGGCGCGCGGCGGTGCCGGCGATCATGTCGACTTCGTCGCTGCCCGGCCGGGCGCGCAACTGGCGCGACAGCTCGATCAGGTGGCGCTCGTCGCGCGAAAGGACTGCGATCTTCATGGTGGCTCTCTGGTCTCTTATTTGCCGAACGCGCTGGCGTCGCCCTGCGAGGTCGGCGTCACGTAGGAGTTCTGGTAATTGGCATAGGCGGCGACCGCGGCGCGGGCGTCACTGCCGCGCTCCACGCGCGGCTGCGGCGGCACCGTCTGGCTCGCGATCATGGCGCGCACGCTGTCGCCATTGGTGGCAGGACCCTCGGTGGCGCAGCCGGCCAGGATGCCCAGGGAGGCCAGCAGGCTGGCGCACAGGATGGTTTTCATGATCATTCCTTCGAAGTGGAAGTGGCGCGCTTGCCTTCATGCTGGCCGCCGAGCAGGAACTCGGTGCGGCTCGGCTGCACGTAGTGGTCGGTCGGCAGGGCCGGCACGGCTTCCATCGGCTTGGCCAGGCGCGGCGTCACGATGAACACCAGCTCGGTGCGGTCGTTCTGGAAGTCGCTGCTGCGAAACAGCGTGCCCAGCACCGGCACTTCACCCAGGAAGGGGAAGCGCTTGATGTTGCTGGTCACGTTGTTGCGGATCAGGCCACCGATGGCGAAGCTCTGGCCGTCCAGCAGCTGCACCGTGGTCGAGGCGCGGCGGGTGGTGAACGACGGCAGGATCGCGCTCGCGTTGCCGCTGCCGCCAGTCGAGATGCCGATGCCTTCGCGGTTCAGTTCCGACACTTCGGGCGCCACGCGCAGGTTGATGCGGCCACCGGCCAGCACGGTCGGGGTGAACTTCACGGCGACACCATATTCTTTTTCTTCGAGCGTGATGGTGGGCGTGCCGCCGCCGGACGACTGGGCGACCGGAATGAAGATCTTGCCGCCGGCGAGGAAGCTCGCCTCCTGGCCGCTGACGGCCATCACGTTCGGCTCGGCCAGGATCTTGACCAGGCCGTCGCGCTTTTCGCCGTCGATCGTCAGTTCCTTGATGCCGGCGCCGACGCCGCCGATCGAGCCGGCGCCGCCGCTCAGCAGGCTCGAAACCACGCCATAGGTCCAGCTGCCGTTGGTCTTGGTGTAGCCCGCCTTGGCGCCCAGCTGGTCGACCAGCGACTTCGACACTTCGGCGATCTTCACTTCGAGCATCACCTGCTGCGGGGCGGCGATCGACAGCATATTGAGCACCTTGGCGCCAGCCGACGGCGCCGCGCCGCCGGCGCTTGCGGCCGCGGGAGCGCCGACGCCGGCCGGCGACGGGCTGCCCGCACCGCTGTTGGAGTCGGCGCCGGACGATCCGATCGCCTGGAAGGCCGTCGCCAGCTCCACCAGCTGGCTGGCCACGGCGGCGTCGCTCACCATGCCGGACAGGATCAGGGCGTTGCCGCTGCTGCCGATGCGCACGTCCTTCTCTTGCGGGAACAGGGTGTCGAACTGGCTGCGCAGGGCCGAGGTGTCGACGCCGACGGCGATGTCGATCACGGTCGACTTCTTGTCGCGGCCCGACACGATCAGGTTCGTGGTGCCGACGCTGCGCGCCACGATCACCACCTCGCCCGAATTCGGGACCACCACGTTGGCCACTTGCGGGTCGCCCACGGTGACCTGGCTGGCCGGCGTGCAGAAGCGCTTGATGACCGATTTGCCGCGCACCAGCTCCAGGCGCGGAGCGGCGTCGCTGCGAAGGTCGATGCAGTCGGCGGCGGATGCCAGGCCGGCCTGTACCGCCAGCGCCAGGGTCAGGCTCGACACCAGCAGGGTTTTATTGAACGATGGATTCATGATGGGGTCTTCAATCAAAAGCTTTGCGAAGCGGCGTCCAGGCCGCGGATCACCAGCACGCCGTCGCCGCGCGGGGCGCTCTGGCGCACCGGGGCTGCCGCACGCGGCGCCGGTTCATGGGCAGGTTCGTGGGCGACCGCAGGCGCCGGCGCCGGGCTGCGCTCGGGCAGGCCCAGCACCGACTCGCGGGTGGCGCCGGTGGTGGCCGCCGGCTGCGGGTCGACCTGGTTGCGCAGCACCAGCGACAGTTCGCCGATCGAACGCGCCAGGTCGAGCTTTTCGACCTCTTCCGGGGTCAGTTCGAGCGTCACGGCGTTCACCACGCGCGGCTTGCTGTCGTCGACCGTCGATTCCTGGGCCACGGCCAGCACCAGGATCCGTTCCAGCACGATCTTCGAAATCGACGGCGAGGCAGCCAGGTCGCTGCCGGTGGCCTGCAGGTTGACCAGGATGTCGACGTAGTTGCCGGGCAGCGCGAAGCCGGCCACGCCGACCACGTCGTTGACGCGCACCGTCATGGCGCGCTTGCCGGCGCTGACCACGGCCGACAGGCCGCCCAGGGTGCCCTTCGGCGCCAGTTTCGATTCGGTCACCGGCTCGCCGACCAGGATCTCGGCGCGCGCGATGCGGCCTTCGAGGGCCTTGGGATCAAGGATCGCGCCCGGCGGCACCGAAGTCGCCGGCCAGTCGGCCAGTTGCAGGCTGGTGGGCGCCAGGCGCGAGCCCTGGTTGATGTTGGCGACCGCCACCACGACGCGGGTGCCGGACGGGCCTTGCTCGCCCATCCATTTGGCGGCCATCACGACCGCGCCCAGCGCCAGCACCAGGGCCACGCCGATGATCAGGAAGGCTCGCGAACTTGTCACAGATTTACGCATTGTCGTACTCCACGGCGCCGCGTTCGCGGCGCTCAAGCTCCAAGGGGCGGCCGGCGGCGCCGGCAGCGAAATAGTTGTCCCAGGCCCAGTCGATGGTCTGGCGGTTCAATTCGGGTGCGCGCTCCTCGTAGCGCGCCAGGTCGCGCAGCTGGCGCACCAGGTCGCGCGGATAGCAGGCCAGCAGCGGCACCTTGCGCTCGCCGTGGCGCGCCAGCAGGTAGTCGAACGCCGCTGCGTCGAACGTCACACCGGCGCCGGCGCAGGCCTGGCGAAACAGTGTCGCGTATTCATCGAGCGACGCCGCCGGCACCTCGATCTTGTAGCCCAGGCGGCGCAGGAAAGCGCCGTCCGACAGGCGCTGCGGCACGAAGTTCGACGAGAACACGACGATCACGTCGAACGGAATCTGGAAGCTGTGGCCGGTGTGCAGGGTCAGGTAATCGACGCTGCGGTCCATCGGCACGATCCAGCGGTTCATCAGGGCTTCCGGGGTGCAGCGCTGGCGCCCCAGGTCGTCGATGATGAAGATGCCGTTGTTCGACTTCAGGTGCGGCGGCGCCTGGTACAGGCGGGTATGCGGGTCGAAACGCAGGTCCAGCATGTCCAGGGTCAGCTCGCCGCCGGCCAGCGCCGCGGGACGGCGCACGCCGCGCACCCAGCGCGCGTCCGGCGCGCTGCCGCGATCCAGTCCCAGGCCCGGGGCCACGCCTTCGTCGGCCGCCACGTGCTGCACGGCGTCGAAGAAGGGAATCACCTCGCCGTCCACCATCAGGGCGTGCGGCACCGCGATCGTGCCGACCAGCAGGTCGCGCAGGCGCTCGGCCAGGTAGGTCTTGCCGCTGCCGGCCAGGCCGTGCAAGAAGATCGCGCGGCCCGAATTCATCGCCGCGCCCAGCTGGTCGAGGACCAGCGGATTGACCACCACGCCCTCGAAGGCGGCGGCCATGGCGGCGCGCGTCACTTGCATCGCCGCCACGCTCTGGGCCTGCACCTGGGCGGTATAGGCCGCCAGGGTCACCGGCGCCGGACCGGCATAGGCGTTGCGGGCGACCGCATTGGCGGCGCGCGCGCGGCCGGCGTCGGTCAGGATGTACGACAGGTCGGCGTCGGTGCCGCTGCTTCCCACCCGCGCGATCTCGCACAGCTTCTCGGCGCGCAGGAATGCCAGCAGTGGATCGATGACGCTGACATTGAGTTTCAGGTGGCTGGCCAGTTCGGCCAGGCGCAGCTGGCCGCGCTGGAACAGCACTTTCGAGATCAGTTCGGCCAGGAACAGGAACGGCAGGCCGGTCTCGTCGACGGTGCGCGGGGCGCGATTGTCGGCCGGGGCCAGGAGGTTGTCGCTCACGGTCTGGTTCACAACGGCAGCTCCCCGTGCACACGGATCCACAGCACGCAGCCGACCGTGGCGACGGCGATTGCCACCGCGTACGGCAGGCGGCCGCTGGCTGCCTCCGGCGGCGTGACCGGCGCGGCGATGCTGCCTGCCAGTGCCGAAAAAGCGCTGTGCATGGCCATGTGGTAAGCATTGCCGACCAGACGGCGCAGACTGCCCTGCCATGCCGCGAACGCCAGCGCCAGCAGGCCGCCGGCCACCAGCGTGACCAGGCCCACGGTCAGAATCTGGCCGGCGCCCACAAAAGCGCCCACCATCGCCAGCAGCTTGACGTCGCCGGCGCCCATCAGGCGCAGCGCATACATCGGCAGCAGCAGCGCCAGGCCCAGGCCCCAGCCGCCCAGCGACTGCAGCAGGCCCAGGCTACCTGCCTGCGGTCCGAACAGGCCCTGCCCCTGCGGCAGCAGCGCGTGCAGCGCGAACGCCGCCAGCATGCCGGGAAACACGATGGCATTCGGGATGCGGCGCGCACGCACGTCGTGCCAGACGGCAGCGCCGAGCAGTGCAAACAGCAGCAGGAGTGGCAGGGTTGTCAAGTTTGGCTCCGGTCAAAAAAAATCCGGCACGAAACTTCCGTGCCGGATGGGGGCCGACTGGCGGCGGCCGCTAAACGACGATCAGGCGCCGGTCGGGGTCTTCGCCGAAATACGGGCGGCCAGGGTATTGAACAGGGTGCTGATGTTGCCACCCAGCAGGCTGACAGCGGCGATGATGACGCCGGCGATCAGCGAGGCGATCAGTGCGTATTCGATTGCGGTGACGCCGTCTTCTTCTTTGATCAGGTTGGCGATGAAGTTCATGGTGGTTCCTTTCAGTGATATGAATGAGTTGGGCTTTATGCGCTCGTCCACACGGCCAGCGCCGCAATGAAGCAGACGACTGCGAGCAGGACGCTCAGGACCAGGTACGACATCGCCGGGCTGCCGCTTCTTTCGTAATGCTGCTCCGGGTTATCTTCCTTGTCGTACACGTTCGCTCCTGTCCTCTTGCCGCCGTACCGCATGAAACGATACGCAGCGCATGAGTTGAATCTTACGGATCGGCACTTTCGTTGCCATCCGTCAAAACTACCTTTTTGAGGGGGACTTCTTGCCGTGGCGGTCTAGGACATATGTCCTGGACGCCGTGTGGGAGGGGGACGACAGGATGTGGGGCGCCCCCGGGTGGGGCGCCGACGGGTACGGTCAGGACAGGCCGTGCTTGGTGGCGTAGACGTATAATTCGAGGCGGTTCGCCACGTCCAGCTTCTGGTAAATCGTCGTCAGGTGGTTGCGCAGCGTGCGCTCGGAGATGAAGGCGCGCTCGGCCAGGTCCTTGTTCAGGGCGCCCTTGCCCTGCACGATCATGCCGATCACCTCGCGCTCGCGCGCCGTGAGCGAGGCGATCCGCTGGGCTTCCGGATCGGCCTTCGTGCTCGGGGCCACCAGCTGGCCCAGCAGGGCCTGCATCAGCGTCTGGTCGAGCCACAATTCCCCGCCATGCACCTTGCGCACGGCCGCCAGCACGTCGTCGGTCGGCGCCTCCTTGCTGACCACGCCGCGCGCGCCGGCCTTGACCGCCGCCGCCAGCGTCGCCTGGTCACGGTTGGCGCTGAGGATCACGACCTTGCTCGTCCCGTTCTCGATCAGCGCCGGCAGGAAGTCGATCGAACTGCTGCCTTTCAGGTCGAGATCCAGCAGCACGATGTCGGGCTTGAACTCGGTGCACAAGGCCTTGGCCTCGATGCCGTCGCTGGCGCTGCCGACCAGCTGGAAAGCGTCGCCCTCGGCCTGGATCAGGCGCTCCAGGCCCCACAACATGGTTTTATGGTCGTCGACCAGCAAGATACGAATGGTCATGGTTCTCCTTGAAACTTGGCGTGTTCAGATCGGAATGCGGATGCGCAGCAGGGTCTGGCGGCCGTCGGCCTCGACCTCCAGCTTGCCGCCCAGGCCCTGGACCCGCTCGGCGATCGAGCGCGGCACGAAAGGCGCCGCGGCCTGTCCGGCCACGGCCGCCGGGTTGAAAATATCGATGGCAAGCAGACCGCCCTCTTCTTCGACCACCACGCCGGCCGTGCGCGCCCGCGTATGTTTGCAGATGTTGCTGATGCCTTCGGTGACGATCTGGAACACCTCGGCCGCCATGCGGTCGTTGATGCCGCTGTCGGCATGCATTTCCAGCATCACGTCCAGGCCATAGAAGGTTTCCACCTGGCGCAGCTGGCGCCGCAGCGCGATCAGCAGTTCCGGTTCTTCCTGGCGCCCGCTACGAAAACGCTGGGCGAAGTCGCGCATGTCGCCGATCACGCCCGAGCACATCGCCATCAGGCGGTCCAGCTCGGGCGCGACCGGACTGTCGTCGCCGGCCTGGTTGCGGATCGCGGCCACCGCGTGGCGCAGGCCGATATACGGCTGAATTGTGCTGTCGTGCAAGTCGCGGGCGATGGTCTGGCGCTCGCGAAACGCCGCTTCCGACGCCAGCCGGTCGAGCAGGTCGATGGTTTCGATGACCGGGAACGCCTGTTGCACGATGTGTTTCAGGAAACTGGCATCGCTGCGCTTGAGCCGCGCGCCGGTGACGATGATCAGGCCTCTGCCCTTGCGCAGAGGCAGCGTGGCGCTGATGAAGCCCTCGGCATCGAGCAGGTCGGCGACGTGGCCGCAGGCATCGGGATCGGCCCGACGCCACTCGCGCGTGTCCTTGCCCTGGTGTAGCGCCGTGGCCCGGCCCAGCACGAACAGGCCGAAGTGGCGCGGCGGCGCCTGGTACAGGCTGGCGCCATCCTCGAGCCCGAGCAGCGGCTCGATGTCGGCCTCGTCCGGCCGGCTGCGGCTGATCGCGCGCGCGCTCTTTGGATGGTGGGCGGTGCTCATCACCCAGCGCTCATGGCTGTCCTGCATCAGCAGCACGCAGCTGTCGGCGCCGTAGAAGCGCAGGATCTTTTCCATCAGGGAGTCGAGGGTGTGCTGCACCCCGAAGCGCGGATTGGACAGGCGGCTGACGTCGCGCAGCAACGCCAGGCGCCGGCGCTGGTCGACCGCCAATCCGCCCCAGAACGCGACCATATAGCCGAGCGCCAGCACGAAGGTCGCGCGCAGCAGCAGGATGTGCAGCGACGCCAGGCCCTGCGCCGCCAGCACCGACAGCGCCACCACGCCGACCGAACCGAGGGTGAGCTTGGCGCCGGCGTCGAAGCCGTGGCGGAACGAGGCGGCCAGGATGGCGAAGAAGAAGAACGAAAAGAAGGGGCTGGCGCTGCCGCCGCTGGCCCAGACGATCACGCCATACCAGGCGATGTCGATCCAGTACACCAGCGGGCCGTGCGAAAAGCCGGCGCGGTAGCCGGCGATCGCCAGCAGGGTCAGGCTGTGCAGGACATAGGCCGCGAACACGGCCCAGGTCCATTCGCCCGAGACCGTCACGCCGCCCGGCCCGATATACAGCGTGAGCAGCGCCGACACGGCCAGCAGCACGCGCATGCCGAACACCATCCACACTTCGGCGTCGGCGGAGGCCACACGCTGCTCGGCGCTCGACTGGCCCGTGCGCGCGCGGACCGTTGAACGAAGGAAGGAAGGGACGATGCTAGCTAGCCAATTCATGTTGTGCGGCGCCGACAGCGGCGTTGAATCCTTTCTAAAAGCGATGCGGGAAATGATTTTTGCCCTGTAGAATCCCCGAAGCTTACCGCATGCCAAGTCATACTTTCCGTAAAAATTCCTGGATGACGATGTATTCCCTTCCCCGACGTCAGTCCGGCGCCACGATCGTCGAAATGGCGATCATTGCACCGGTGTTCCTGCTGGTGCTGGTCGCGATCATCGAGCTCAGCATGATGTTCTTCGCGACCCTGACGATGCAGTATGCGGTGCGCGAAGGCGGCCGCTACGCCATCACCGGCCAGACTGCCGATCCCAATGTCGTCATCGCCAGGATCCGCGACAACTCGATGGGGATGTTCGAACGCACCTCGGCCCAGGTCTCGGTCAACGGCACCAAATATGCGACCTACGGCAAGGGCATGTTCGGCGCACCCGGCGATATCCTCGTCATCCAGCTCGACTGCGGCTGGCCGGTGACGACACCGATTTTGTCGAGCTTTTTCACCGATGGCACTTACCGCTTCTCCGTCGCAGCCACCATGCGTAATGAGATATTCCCATGACGCAATTTAGAATGCGCAAATCCGTCATGACTGTACCGAAAATCCGCAAATCCGAGCGCGGCGTTGCGGCGGTCGAGCTCGCCCTGCTGCTGCCCATGCTGGTGATCCTGGCGCTGTGCGCCATCGACGGCGCCCGGGCACTGCAGGCGAACATCATCATGACCAATATCGGGCGCGAGGGCGCCAACCTGGTGGCGCGCGGCGGCACCGACCTCGAGGACGGCAGCCAGGACATCATTTACGCGGTGATGTCCAGCGCGCCGCCACTGAATGTCAATCAGCAAGGGATGATGTACATTACGCGCGTGATGGGCGTGACCGGGACGGGCGGAACGCGCAGCGTGGTGCTGGACCAGTACCGCTGGGACGACGCCGCGCGCAACCTCGGCGCCCGAAAGAGCACTTACCAGCCCACCAGCCGCGTCTATGCCTGCGGCTCGTGGAACAGCGCCGGCAAGTGCAGCAGCATCAGCAGCGCGTCGCGACCGGCCGTGTCCGTACTGACGGGCAAACTCGACGATGGAGAAATCGTCTACGTGGTCGAGACTTTCTACAAGTTCGACATGCTCGTCAGCGCATTTACCTTCCGCAAGGATGCCCTGCCCACCTTCGGGCCCGACCTGTATTCCATGAGCGTGTTCTGATATGCGTCCGATTCTTCACCGGCAGCGCGGCGCTGTCGCCATCATGGTGGCCATCGCCATGCTCGTCCTGCTCGGCGTGGTGGGCCTGACCATCGACGCCGGCCTGGCTTACCTCATCAAGGCGCGCCTGAACGCGGCGGTCGATTCGGCCGCCCTGGCCGGCGCCCGCGCCGTCACCACCGGCAATAACCAGGCCGAGCAGACCGCGAGCGCGCGCGCCGCAGCAGCGGATTTCTTCGCGGCCAATATCCCCGACAATTACCTGCTCTCCGCGCCGAGGATCCTGAGCACGAACGTGACCTTCAAGGGTGGCCAGGCGATCATCGACGTCGACGCCGATGCGAAGATGCCGGTGTCGATCATGCAGGTGATGGGCTTCGCGTCGCTGACCCCGGTGGCGACGGCGCAGACCATCCGCAACGACCTCGACATGATGCTGGTGGTCGACACATCGCGCTCCCTGCTCGGTTCGGCCTCTACCGTGAAGACCTCGGCGAAAAGCTTCCTGAACAAGTTCAATGTAACGCAGGATCGGGTCGGGCTGGTGCATTTCGCTTACGGCGCCGAGGTCGATAATCCAATCAACCGCTCGGCGCGGGGGTTCACCCGTAGCGCGCTGACCAAGAATATCGACGGTTATGTGTTCGACGGCGGCACCACTTCGGTCGAGGGGATGTGGAACGCCCGCGATGAACTGAACGCTATTCCGCTTAGCAACCGCTCGTCGATGCGCGTGATCGTCTTCTTCTCGGACGGCGCCCCGACCGGCCTCGCCTCGAAATTCACTTTCCGCAACCCGCTGGACTGCACCAGCGCCGGCGCCATCGATGCGGCCGGTGTCGGCCTCAACAAGATCGGGACCAGCGACCTGGCCCCAGTCAGCACCGGTTGCCAGATCTATCGCAGTGGCGCATGGCAGACGCGGCGCTTGCCGGACTGGTACAACGCCCATGACGACAAACGGGAATTTCCCATCGTGGGCAGCCATCCGCGTACAGTCACTGCCGATATCAGTTCGCTCGACGTCATCGATCGAAACGTCGAGCTCGCTTCGCGCAACCTCGCGGAAGCGGTCGCCGCGAAGGCGCGCGAGGAGGGCATCTTCGTGTTTACGCTCGGTATGGGCTCGGCGCTGAAGACGACCGGCGATTACGACAAGGCCAATACGGGAGAAATGATCCTGAAGTGCATGGCCAACGTGGCCGATGCGCCGAAGCGTTGCTACAGGCCGGAACAACCGGTCGGCATGTACTGCTACGCCGCCACCGACGCCGACCTGACGCCCTGCTTCTCGCGCCTGGCCTCGGCCATCCTGCGCATTTCGAAGTAAGCGCCGCGGCGCCCCGGAAGCGACCGGGGCGCCCTCGCCGCCCGATCACATCAGTTTATCGAGCGTGATCGGCAACTCCCGCACCCGCTTGCCGCAGGCGTTGTAGATCGCATTCGCGATCGCCGCCATGGTGCCGGTGATGCCGATCTCGCCGACCCCGCGCATGCCGGCTGGCGCATGCGGATCGGGAATGTCGAGCCACATCACCTCGACCTCCGGCACGTCCAGGTGGGCCGGCACGTGGTACTCCGACAGGCTGGCATTGACCACACGCCCGTTACGCTCGTCGAGATGCGTCTCTTCCATCAACGCCGCGCCCAGGCCCATGATCATCCCGCCCCGCAACTGGCTGGCGGCGGTCTTGGCGTTGAGGATGCGGCCGACGTCGAAGGAACCGAGCAGGCGCGTCACGCGCGGCTCGCCGGTAACGACGTTGACCCGCGCCTCGCAAAAGATCGCGCCGTACGAATGCATCGACCAGTGCTCGCTTTCCTGCGACGGCGGCGCCTTGGCCGTCACCTCCACTTCGTCGCGCCCGGCCCTGGCCAGGATGTCGGCGTAGCTTTCCCAGCGCTCGGCATCGTCGACCTTGCACAGGCCGCCGTCGCGCGAGCGCACTTGTTCCGGCTTCAAGCCCGCCAGCGGCGACTCGCGGCCGGCCAGCTTGAGCAGCTCGGCGCACAGCGCCGCGTGGGCCGCCTTGACCGCGGCCGCGACCACGGCCGTCTGCTGCGAGCCGCCGGCCAGCACCGCGCCCGGCAGCGCCGAGTCGCCGTAGCCAAAACTCACCTTTTCCATCGGCAGCCCCAGCCGCACCGCGCACAGCTGGGTCTGGGCGGTGGCCGTGCCCATGCCCATCTCGTGCGCGCCGACCGACACCCGTGCGTGGCCGTCGCGAGAAAGCACGATGCGGGCCGCCCCGCCTTCCATCCGATAGTAGGGAAAGACCGCGCTGGCGCAGCCCAGGCCGACCAGCCATTCGCCCTCTTGCCGCATGCGCGGCTTCGTGTGCCGCTCCTGCCAGCCGAAGGCCTGGGCGCCGGCGCGATAGGCTTCGATCAGGTGGCGCGACGAGAACGGCGTGCCCTCGATCGGGTCCTGCACCGGCTCGTTGCGCCGGCGCAGCACGATCGGGTCGATGCCCAGCTGGTCGGCCAGCTCGTCGACCGCGCTCTCGAGGGCGAACGACCCCACCGATTCTCCCGGCGCGCGCATCGGGACGTTGGCGACCATGTTCATGGTCACCTTCTGCACCTCGAGCTTCATGGCGGGGGCCGCATACATGACCCGTGCGTTGTGGATGAACGGCTCGGGCATGGCATTGTATTCGGTCATCACGGCCACGCCGGTGTGGATCAGCGAAACGAAGCGGCCGTCGCGGTCGGCGCCGATGGCCACCCGCTGCTCGGTCGTCGTGCGCCCGCCGACGGCGCGACACACGCCTTCGCGCGACAGCATGATGCGCACCGGCCTGCCGGACAGCTTCGACGCGGCGGCGGCCAGCAGATGGTGGCGCCACACCAGCTTGCCGCCAAAGCCGCCGCCGACGAAGGGCGACGTCACCCGCACCTGTTCCTGCGCGATGCCGAACACCTGGGCCAGCGTGAAGGCGGCATTGACGACGCCCTGGGTCGAGTCGTGGACCCGCAGGACGTCGCCCTCCCAGGCCACCGTCACCGCGTGCAGCTCGATCGCGTGATGGTTCTGGCGCGGGGTCCGGTAGACCACATCGACCCGCTGCCCCGCGGACGCCAGCGCGGCCTCGGCGTCGCCGATGATGTCCTGCAGCGGCGCGCCCATGAACCCGGCCACTGTCGCGCCGGCCGCGCGCGCGGCTTCCATGGAAGTCACCCCGTCCTCGGCGGCGTAGCGCACGCGCACCAGGGACGCGGCATGGTCGGCCTGCTCGCGCGTCTCCGCCAGCACCACCGCCACCGGCTGGCCGTTCCAGTGCACGCGGTCGTCCTGGAACACCGGCAGCGCATCCCCGCTGCCTCCCAACGGCTCGCGCATCAGGAGCGGCGGCGGCTGCATCTTCGGCGCATTCAGGTGGCTCATCACCAGCACGACGCCGGGCGCCGCCTCGGCCCCGGCGACGTCGATGGCGGCAATGCGTCCTTTCGCCACCGTGCTGTACACGAGGGCGCCATGCACCATGCCGGCCGGCGCGAACTCGGCGGCATATTTCGCCTCGCCCCTGACCTTGACGGGGCCGTCGAGGCGCGACACCGGCGCGCCGATCAGCGGATCGTCGCTGGAAGCGAGCGGATCGGGCTTGCCGCCAGTGACGTAGCGGTCGGGCGCGAGCGCCACCGCCTTCTGCATGATCGCCTGGCCGGCCTTCTGGATGTTCTGTACGATTTTCATACTCGAGCTCCTCAGGAATGGACGGTGGCCAGGCGGTCGAGCACGGCCACCATCGTGCGCTGGGCCAGCGGGATCTTGAACGCGTTGTCGCGCAAGGGCTTGGCGTCGGCCATCTCGGCCCGCGCCGCGGCCTCGAAATGGACCGCGTCGGCCGGCTGGCCGCGCAGCATCTGCTCCAGCGTCGCCGCGCGCCACGGCTTGTGCGCCACGCCGCCCAGGGCCAGGCGCACGTCGCTGACCACCCCGTCCCGGACCTCGAGCGCGGCCGCCACCGACACCAGCGCGAACGCATAGCTGGCGCGGTCACGCACCTTGCGGTAGGTGGAGTTGGCGCCGAAGGCCAGCGCCGGGATCTCGATCGCCGTGATCAGTTCGCCGGGCTGGAGGACGGTTTCGCGCTCGGGATGGTCTTCCGGCAGCAGGTGAAAGCCGGTGAACGGCACCTGGCGTGCCTCGCCCACGCCCTGCAGGTGGACCACGGCGTCGAGCGCGGCCAGCGCCACGCACATATCGGAAGGATGGGTGGCGATGCAGGCGCTGGAGGCCCCCAGCACCGCATGCATGCGGTGCACGCCCTGGAGCGCGTCGCAGCCCTCGCCCGGATTGCGCTTGTTGCAGTGGGCGCCCTCGCGGTCGTAGAAATAGGTGCAGCGGGTGCGCTGCAGGACGTTGCCGGCGACGGTGGCCATATTGCGGATCTGGCCCGATGCGCCGGAAGCGATGGCGCGCGCCAGCAGCGGAAAGCGCGTACGCACCGCGCGGTGCTCGGCCAGCGCCGTGTTCCTGACGGCGGCGCCCACCAGCAGGCTGCCGTCGGCACGCTCGTCGATCTGCTGCGACAGGCCGCTGACGTCGACCAGCTGCGCCGGCCGTTCGATGGTCTCGCGCATCAGGTCGACCAGGTTGGTGCCGCCGCCAAGATAGCGGCTGCCCGCCGCCGCGCCCTGGCGCACGGCGTCCTGCACGTCCTGGGCGCGGGCGAAGGTGAACGGGTTCATGACGCCTCCCCGGCCGGCGCCCTGGCGTGCAGCTGCACATGGTGTTCGGTCACCGCGGCCACGATGCCGTTGTAGGCGCCGCAACGGCACAGGTTGCCGCTCATGCGCTCGCGCACTTCTTCTTCGCTGAGCGCGATCGTCTCGAGGCCGAGGTCGTCGGTGACGTAGCTCGGCACGCCGCGCCGCAGCTCGGCCTCCATGCCCAGCGCCGAGCAGATCTGCCCTGGCGTGCAATAGCCGCACTGGAAACCATCATGGTCGATGAACGCTTGCTGCAGGGCGTGCAGCTGGCCGTCGCCCGCCAGCCCCTCGACCGAGGTGATCGCGCGCCCCTGGTATTGCACGGCCAGGGCCAGGCAGGACAGGATGCGCTGCTCGCCGTCGAGCAACACGGTGCAGGCGCCGCAGGCGCCCTGGTCGCAGCCCTTCTTGGTGCCACTCAGGTGCAGGTGCTCGCGCAGGAAGTCGAGCAGGGAAACGCGCGGGTCGCTTGGCAGTGCGACGGCGTTTCCGTTGATGGTGATGGTGGTCGACACGGTAGAGACTCCTTCTCGGGTGGCGGTCGCCTGCCTGCACATCGTGCTGAAAAACATGCGGGAAAGTAACCGTAGGTGCTCCGATAGCGAGTACCAAGTGTAGAGTCAGCCGTGCCGAAAAGGCGCACGCTTGGGGCTCAGGATGGGCGTTCGGAGGATCGTGCAATGCGCCGCTTTGCGTCCGGAGCCGCCGTGCTGATCGAGACCGCCACGGGGTCGCTGGCGGGAAAGGATTCGGCAAGCGCTTCGTCGAGCGCGGCTTCCTGGTGCGGGTCCGGGCGCCCAGGCATGGCGCCGCTGGTTTGCCGGCGCGACGATGTCCCGCGCTGGTTCGCCCCGGGTTTCGACATGTTCATCGGTTCGCTCCATTCGATGCGGCCGGCCCACGGCGCCCGCCTTGTCTCAATGTAGTGCAGCGCGGGCGGCTGCGCCAGTAAAGAATCCATCCTTCGCTACCTTGAGCGTTCGCCGGCCGCGTGACAAGAAGTAAATACACGGGCCTGCGGCACAGGGCTGCGCAACCACCCCGGCGGTGCTGCCTGCGTCCGCCACCACCGATCGTGTGGCTGCCGGCTCTTCCTTCAGACAGGTATCGCCGCGGTGTGAATTCGCGTCTACTCAGTGTTGCAGGAGCGGCAAGCCCAGTCGCCCACTTTTCCCGTTCACCACCATTCATACCAAGGAGAAACCCACATGGCCATCTACACCACCAGGGAAGGCGTCGAACTCTATTACAAGGACTGGGGCAGCGGCCAGCCCATCGTGTTCTGCCACGGTTGGCCGTTGAACTCGGACAGCTGGGAATCGCAGATGATCTTCCTCGCCGGCCAGGGCTACCGCTGCATCGCCCACGACCGCCGCGGCCACGGCCGCTCGAGCCAGCCGTGGGACGGCAACGACATGGACCACTACGCCGACGACCTGGCCGAGCTGCTCGACCACCTGGACGTCAGGGACGCGGTGCTGTTCGGCTTTTCGACGGGCGGCGGCGAAGTGGCGCGTTATATCGGCCGCCACGGCACCGCACGCGTCGCCAAGGCCGGCCTGATCTCGGCGGTGCCGCCGCTGATGCTCAAGACCGAGGCCAATCCGGGCGGCCTGCCGCGCGAGGTGTTCGACGGCCTGCGCGCCAGCCAGCTGGCCGACCGCGCCCAGTTCTACCTGGACATCCCGAGCGGCCCGTTCTACGGCTTCAACCGGCCCGGGGCGAAGGTCTCGCAAGGGCTGATCCAGTCGTGGTGGATGCAGGGCATGCTGGGCGGCCACAAGAACACCTACGACTCGATCGAGGCGTTCTCGGAGACCGACTTCACCGAAGACCTGAAGAAATTCACGATCCCGACCCTGATCATCCACGGCGACGACGACCAGGTCGTGCCGATCGACGCCGCCGGACGCGCCTCCAGGCGCCTGGTGCCGCACGCGCAGCTGATCGTGTATCCGGGCGCGCCGCACGGCCTGACCGACACCCACAAGGACCAGGTCAATGCCGACCTGCTGGCCTTCGTGCGCGGCTGAGCATTGACGGGCGCGGATGGGCGCGGTGCTATAGAATCCGCATCCTCGGTGCGGATTGCACCTTTCATGTTTAGAGGTACGCCGTGTTCCCCGTTTCCGCCCTCGACATGGGCGCCGCCATGAAGACCCTGGTGCTGACGCTCGACCTGGTCGGCACCTTCGTGTTCGCCCTGAGCGGCGCCACCGCCGGACTGCGGCGCCAGCTCGACCTGTTCGGCGTGCTGGTGCTGTCCTTCGTCGCCGCCACCTCGGGCGGCATCGTGCGCGACCTGTTGATCGGCGCCACGCCGCCGGCCGCCTTCACCGACTGGCGCTACCTGGGCGTGTCGCTGCTGGCCGGGGTGGCGATCTTCTTCTGGTCGCCCGCCGTGCACCGCCTGCGCCACCCGGTGCTGGTGTTCGACGGCGCCGGGCTGGCCCTGTTCTGCGTCGCCGGCGCCCAGAAGGCGCTGGTGTTCGGCCTGGAGCCGGTGATGGCGGCGCTGCTCGGCATGTTGACCGGCATCGGCGGCGGCGTCGCGCGCGACGTGCTGCTGTCGAACGTGCCGGCCGTGTTCAGGTCGGACATCTACGCCGTCGCCGCCCTGGCCGGGGCCACCGTGGTGGTGCTTGGTGACGCCCTGGGGCTGCCCAGCACCCCGACCGCACTGGCCGGTGCCGCCCTGTGCTTCGGCCTGCGCCTGGCCGCCATCCGCTACGGCTGGCACCTGCCGACGGCGCGCGCGCCGGATCCGGCTGACGCAGACAAGGACGCCGGCCGCGACGGCCGCTGAGCCTAGAAATACTTCGACAGGTAGAACGCGCCGGAGTCCGGAAAGATCGTCACCACACGGGCATTGCCCAGCTGCGGCAGCAGGCGGGCGATCCCCGCCGCCACGCAGGCGCTCGAACCGCCGGCCAGGATGCCCTCTTCGCGCGCCAGCCGGTGGATCCAGGCCAACGCTTCTTCGTCCGGCACCTGGACCACGTCGTCGACCACCCTCGGATCGAACACGGGCGACGGACAGCTCTTGCCGACGCCCTCGATCGCGCTGGAGAATTCGCCGTTCGCCGGCAGGTCGGTCACCAGCTTCCGGTAGGCCGAATCCAGCGGCTCGACCCCGATCACGCGGATAGCCGGATTGCGCTCCTTCAGGTAACGCCCGATGCCCGAGATCGTCCCGCCCGAGCCGACGCCGCACACGAAGACGTCGATCTCGCCCTTCATCTGCGACCACAGCTCGGGGGCGGTGTCGCCGTAGTGCGCCTGGCTGTTCAGGCGCGAGCGATACTGGTCGAGGTGGTGGGCGCCGCCCTGGCGCGCGATGTCCAGGGCCGTCTCCTGGTAGTCGGGGCCGCGTTCGGCGTCGCATACGCGCACCGTGGCGCCGTAGGCTTCGATGCGCCGGATCTTTTCACGGCTGGTGGCGACCGGGACCGCGACCTCGCAGTCCAGGCCGAGCACGGCGCTGGCCATCGCCAGGGCCGCGCCGGTATTGCCGGAAGACGCCTCGACCACGCGCCCGGCCTCCGGCGGCAACTTGCGCAGCATGGCCCGCACCATGCGGTCCTTGATGCTGCCGCCGGGATTCATGAATTCCAGCTTGGCCACCACATTGGCCGCCGCGAACACGCGGCCGAGCCTGACCACCGGGGTGTTGCCGATCGCTTCCATGACAGATGACTTGATCTCGGATTGCACGCCGCTTCCTTTCGAGCCAGACCCGCGATGCCATATCCGCCGGGGCGGATATGCCAGCTGCATGCGAGGCACAACGAACAAGCGCCCGCACAAGGGCGGGCGCTGACGGTGCATCGTCATAACAGGATGCATGACGATTGTAGTGCTTAATCTGCGTCAATGTCAGGAATATTTTCGGCGCTATTTCCCCTAGGCTAAAAAGTGAGAGCGGAAGTGAAAGCAAGTCAGGTGCGCGCCCCGAGACCGAGGCCCGGTTCCAGCTGGCCGGTAACCGACGGCTCGACCGGTTCGCGCTGCAGCACCTTGCGGTACAGCACCCCGGCCAGCGCACCGCCGAGCAAGGGGGCCAGCCAGAACAGCCACAGCTGGGCCATCGCCCAGCCGCCGACGAACAGAGCCGGGCCGGTGCTGCGCGCCGGGTTGACCGAGGTGTTCGTCACCGGGATGCTGATCAGGTGCACCAGGGCCAGGGCCAGGCCGATCGCGATGCCGGCGAACCCGACCGGCGCCCGCTGATGGGTCGCGCCCAGCACCACCAGCACGAACATGAAGCTCATCACCAGTTCGCACACCAAGGCCGCGCCGAGCGAATAGCCGCCCGGCGAGTGCTCGCCATAGCCATTCGCCGCGAAGCCGGCCTGGACGTCGAAGCCCGCCTTGCCGCTCGCGATCACATAGATCAGGGCCGCGGCCAGCACGGCGCCGGCCACCTGCGCCACGACGTAGGGCGCCAGGTGGCGCGCCGGGAAGCGTCCGCCGGCCCACAGGCCCACCGACACGGCGGGATTGAAATGGCCGCCCGAGATTGGGCCGAGCGCATAGGCCGCCGTCAGGACGGTCAGGCCGAAGGCCAGCGAGACCCCGGTCAGGCCGATGCCGACCTCGGGAAAGGTGGCGGCCAGCACGGCGCTGCCGCAGCCGCCCAGCACCAGCCAGAATGTGCCGATGAACTCGGCCAAGAGTTTGTTCAACATGACGCTCCTCCCCCATCGTGCCGGGCGCACGTACGGCGCGCGCCTGCGGATCGCCATCCTGCGCTGGCCGATGGCAAGCGCCTATTGGACCAAAGGGCGATACGGCGCATGGGACCGGGGCCGGACGCCCCCGCCCTCAGCCGGCGTCCTTGTCCACGCCGTCGGCAGCGAACACCGCGCCCGCCTCGAGTTCCAGCGTCTCGCGCACCAGCTGGGCCAGCGACGTGGCGCCCATCTTTTCCATGACGCGGGCGCGGTGCACCTTGATGGTCTTTTCGGCGATGCCGAGGTCGAAGGCGATCTGCTTGTTCAGACGCCCCGACACCACATGGCGCAGCACCTGCTGCTCGCGCCTGGTCAGGGTGTCGAGGTGGGCGCGGATGCGCTGCAACTCGCAGCGCACCGCGCGCTCGTGGGCGTCGCGCGCCAGCGCATGGCGCACCGCGGCGATGAAACCGACCGCATCGAGCGGCTTGGTCAGGAAGTCGACGGCGCCGGCCTTCATGGCCCGCACGCCCAGCTCGACGTCGCCGCCGCCGGTGACGAACACGATGGCGCGCTCGGCGCCGCCCTGTTGCAATTCGCCCAGCAGCGCCAGGCCGTCCAGGCCGTCCAGGCCGTCCGGGCCGTTCAGGCCTGGACTGCGCACATCGATCACGGCGCAGCCGGGTGTCGCCGGATCGTGGGCCTGCAGGAAACCGTCTGCGCGGTCGAAGGCGGCGACGCGCAGGCCCGCGGCCTGCAGCAGGCACGCCATGTCCTTCAGCGCCCCGGCATCGCCATCGACAAGATAGGTCAGGGGTTCGATCGTATGCATAGGCAACTCCCGCTGCAAGAATGCACCGGAAGCCGCCGCCGTACTTCGAAGACTGCGCCTTCCGCTGTCAACCATCATCCTGCGCATGCGAGCGCGGTGCAGTCGATTCTAGATGGGCGCCTACCCACGCACGGGAGCACAGATGGCATCTTTGATATGTCACAAACATCAAGCGCGCTTAGCCAGACTCCTGCGAAACCAATCTTGAGTAAGGCGGTCGCACAGCATCGGTGTTTCCATATGACGCGGTGTTGGCCGCACCTCTCCTGTAGAAATCGCCCGTCAGAAGCGGATGCCGACGCCGATATACAGGCCCTGCATCGTGGTGCCGACTTCGATGCGCTCGCCGCTGTACTTGGTCTTGAGCTGGCGGTAGCCGAACTTGATCGAGCGGTCCGGCCGCCAGTCATAGCTGGCGCCCACCAGCAACTGCCAGGCGTAATCGCTGCCGTCGAAGGTGCCGACATCGAGGTAGCCGTCCAGGGTCCAGCCCGGGGCGAGCGGATAGCGTCCGCGCACGCCGATAAAGGGATCGAGCGCATCCTTGCTCTGACCGCGCTCGACGCCGCCCAGTTCGAGCGTCGGCTTCAGGTAATTGAAGCGCAGGCCGGCGATCAGGTCGACCGGCGCCGGCCCTTCGAGCGCACGCCAGGCGCCGCCCAGCGTATACATCTGCTGCACCGCTTCCACGTCCACCGGCCCGCGGGGGGAGCCGACGTCGTCCGACAGCTTGATGTAGATGGCGTCGAACAGGATGCCCCAGCGCCCCTTGCGCGCCTCGAAGGCGCCGGTAAGGCCGAAGTCGACCTTGTCGACCAGGTCGGAAAAGCTGTGGTCGCTCTCGACCGACAGGTCGCCCACCGTCGTGGTGCCGTCCAGGCCGGCCGCCCACAGATAGGGCGCGAACGCATATTCCCAGCGCTCGCCCTCTTGCGCCTGGGCGGCGGCCGGGATCGCCAGTCCCGCCAACACCGCGCAGCTTGCCAGCGCCGCTGCCATCTTGCTCGTGGAACCGATGTTCATGCCAGCCTCCGATTGTGATCAGCCAAAGTTGGGAAGGATCGCGGCGCGTCAAGGCAAACCGATGAACAGGTACAGCGACGAACGGCCGCCCTGCGCCAGTCCGGCGCCGAAGTACAGCGGGCCGACCGGCGTCATGCCGCCCAGGTAGATGGACCCAGCAGCCTGCCAGCCGTCGAGCCGCGTCTCGGTGTAGCGATTGCGCGCACTGCCCGCCTCGAGCGACAGGCCGATGCGCAGGTCGCCGCTCAGCCCCAGCGGCATACGGCCGATGATCTTTTCTCCGCGCAGGCTGGCAAAGCGCACGTCGTCGGCCAGGACCTGGTTGCGCACATAGCCGGACAGGTTCAGGAAGCCGCCCAGCGCGGCGGCGTCGGCCAGCGGCAGCCGCCCCTGGGTCGAGGCGGTGTAGTGGAGCCGCCCGTTGATCACGTAATCGCCCCAGACCCGCGCGGCGCGCAGCTCGGACGCCAGGCGGCTGTAGTCGCCGTGGTCGTGGCGGAACCAGGCGGCGCGCGCCGACCAGCCCTGGCTGGGAAAGAAGGCGCTGTCGAGCTGGTCGAGGTCGGCCACGACCTGCCAGCCACGCAGGGTCGTCTCGCCGGTCGGCAGGGTCGCCGGCCCGGTTTCGACCGTGGCGTCGACTTTGCGCACCGTGCGCTCCAGGCGCAGCTGGCCGACGGTGCCGGCATTCACGCCCAGCCCGAGGCTGGCGCCGCGGCTGCGCAACTGGTATTCGGCGATGCGGCGGTCATCCTGGTAGACATTGAGCCGGTCGTGCACCAGGGCCAGCGCCGGCTGGACGAAGAAGCGCTGGCGCGCTTCGAGCGGCTGGTAGAACTGGGTGAACAGCGTGGCGCGTTCGCCGACCTGGACCCCGGACAGCCATTCGCCGCCCAGCGGGTTGAGCCATTTGCGGTGATAGGCCATGCGCAGCGCGAAGTCGTTCTCCTTGTTCGAGGCGTGCAGGTCGACGCCGAAACGCAGGTAGTCGGGGCCCCAGCTCTTTTCGGTGGGCGTGACCTGCAGGATGCGCCGCTCACGGGTGCCCAGCAACGCATAGTCGACGCTCTCGAAGTCGCCTTCGCCATACACCCGGGCCAGGCCATGCTCGAGGCGAAGCGTATCGAGCGGCTGGCCGGGCGCGATATCGAGGTGTTCACGCACCAGCACCGGGTTCACATGGCGCAGCCCGGCGATCTCGACGCCGGCAACGGGTGGCGCCGGCTGCGGCGCACTGCGCAGGCGCGCGCTCCAGGCCGCGTAGTCGGCGGCCGGCAGCGCGAGCCGCGCCAGCTGCGGCGCCACCGCCTCGGCCGCCGCCTTGCCGCGCGCGGCGCCCTCGCGGAACCTGGCGAAATCGGCCGCCGTGATGCCTTTCAGGTCGGGCTGGATATAGATGTCGCGCGGCCCCAGCCGGGCGCGCGAGGCCTGGGCGTTCTGCTCAGTGAGGATATTAATCATTTGCAGGGACACGCTGGCCAGCGACTGTACCTGCTGCGGCTGCAGCAGCGGCGAGCCGACGTCGACCGCGATGATGACGTCGGCCTGGCAGCGCTCGCGCGCCTCTTCCACCGGCAGGTTGTCGACCAGGCCGCCGTCGACCAGGTAGCGTCCCTTGTAGGCCACCGGGGCCAGCACCGCCGGCACACTCATGCTGGCGCGCATCGCGGCCGCCAGCTCGCCGCTGCGAAACACGACGCGCTCGCCGGTGCCGATGTCGGTGGCCACGATCGACAGCGGCAGCGGCAGGCTCTCGATGGTGCGCTCGCCGCGGTCGGCGCCGACCAGGGTGTTGAAGAACAGCTTGATCTTCTGGCCGCCGACCAGGCCGCGCGCCATGCGCAGGCCGTCCGGGGTGACGCCGGCCTCGAGGCCGGGATAATAGCTTTGCGCCAGGCGCCGCTCACGGTAGTTGGTCTGGCCGCGGGCGGTTTCGTCGTCGAACAGGTCGTGCCAGTCGACCTTGCCCATGCGCTCGAGCATCTGCGGCGGCGTGAGCCCGCCGAGCCAGGCGCCGGCCACTAGCGAGCCCATGCTGGTGCCGGCCACGCAATGGACGGGCACCCGCAAGGCGTCGAGCACCTCGAGCACGCCGACGTGGGCCGTTCCGCGCGCCCCGCCGCCGCCCAGCACCAGGCCGATGCGCGGCCCCGGCTGGGCTAAGGCCGCGGACCAGGCCGCGGACCAGGCTGGATTCAGGAAGAGCGCCAGCAGGAACGCCAGGCGCAGGCAGGTGCTCGCCGTCATTGTCCGCATATCCTTTGCACTGTAGAGGCCGTAGATCGACCCTGCGGTAGGACCAAAGGACTATAGGCTTGTTCCCGCGATTCGCCCAAGATAACGATGGCCATCAGACTTTTGAGGGATCTTTCAAATGAAAACTTCCATCGGCACAGTGCTCGTGGCCATGGCGCTGGCAGGCTGCCAATCGAGCCAGACCACCGAACCTGGCGAGGTCGGCACGGCCCAGGCCCAGCGCTCGGGCTTCCTGGGCGACTATTCCCAGCTCAAGCCGGCGCCCGACCGCGATGGCGTCGAGCTGTACGTCGACCGCTCGGTCGACTACACGCGCTACACCAAGCTGCTGCTCGATCCGATCCAGGTGCTGGCCGCGCCGGCGCCCGGCCAGCCCCCGCCCGCCCCCGATGCGATCGCGCGCATGAGCGCCGATTTCCAGCAGTCGCTGCAGCGGGCGCTGGCGCCCGCCTACCAGGTCGTGACCACCCCTGGCCCCGACGTGCTGCGCGTGCGCATCGCGATCACCAATGTGCAGGCGGTCAAGCCGCCGACCGGCGCCAGCGACTTCATCCCGATCAAGGCGCTGTACAACGCCGGGCGCGCCGTCGCCGGCACCTCGCCGCGCCTGGTCGAAATGACGGCCGAAATGGAGGCGCTGGCGCCCGACGGCCGGCGGGTCATCGCCGCCACCGCCACCCGGCGCGGCGACAAGACCCTGCCGCAGGGCGAACAGATCACCTGGACCGAGCTGCAATCGATCAGCGACTACTGGGCGGGCAGCTTCCGCCGCCGGCTCGACGAGGTGCGCAGCCCGGCGGCGGCCGGGGTCAGCGCGGACGAATAGGAGCGCGCCATGGCAATCACGCGACATCTTGCCTGGGCGCTGCTGTTGGCCGTCACTGCGACAGTCGCCCAGGCCCAGCGGCCGATCGCCTATCCATCCCAGGGCCAGAGCCAGGCGCGCCAGGATCGCGATGACGGCGAGTGCCACACCTGGGCCAGGAAGCAGACCGGGATCGATCCGGCCGCGGTCGCGTCCCAGCCGCCACCGCAAGAGACCGGCCCGGCCGTCGGCGGCGGCGAGCGGGTGCGCGGCGCCCTGCGCGGCGCGCTCGGCGGCGCGGCCATCGGCGCGATCGGCGGCGACGCCGGCGAAGGCGCGGCCATCGGCGCCGGGGTCGGCACCATCGCCGGCGGCCACCGCACCCGCCAGAACCAGGCCGACCGCAATGCGGCCAGCGCCGGCGCCCAGCAGGCCGCGATCGACGAATACCGGCGCGCCTACCATGCCTGCATGCGGGGCCGTGGCTATACGGTCGAGTAATTACGCCCGCAGGATGCAGCGAAAACCCAGGTGGCAGGTGGCGGTGTCGAGCGGATGCGGGTAGCGCGCCGCCGGCCGGTAGCGCCGGCAATAATTCGGCGCGCACAGGTGTGAGCCGCCCTTGATGGTCTTGCGCGCGATCCTGGGAAGGCCAGCGGGCTGGCCCGCCTCGACACTGCCGTCCTGCGGACCGCCGCGTGGATTTTGCGGCACGCAGCAGGCCTTGTGCGCCGCCGCCGGATGGCGCGCGCGGTACCAGTCGGCCGTCCATTCCCAGACATTGCCCGCCATCTGGTACAGGCCGTAGCCATTCGGCGCGAACGCGCGCGCCGGCAGCGTGCCATGGGCGGTCGACGGCGGCAGGCGCTGCCAGGGAAATTCGCCATGCCAGGTATTGGCCTGGGGCGCCCCCTCGGGCATGAAGTCGGCGCCCCATACGTAGTCGGCGCCGTCCAGACCGCCGCGCGCGGCGAATTCCCATTCGGCCTCGGTCGGCAATTCCAGCCCGGCCCAGCGCGCATAGGCGAGCGCGTCCTCGTACACCACCTGCACCACCGGATGCTCCTCCAGGCCATCGAGCGAGCTGTCCGGCCCGCGCGGATGTTTCCAGTCGGCGCCGCCCACATAGGCCCACCTGTTGCCGATGTCGCGCAGGTCGACCCGTCCCGGCGGCTTGAAGAACACCATGCCGCCCGGCACCAGCATATCGGGCAAGGCGCCGGGGTACATGGCCGGATCGGGATCGCGCTCGGCCAGGGTGAGGTAGCCGGTGGCCGCCACGAAGCGGGCGAATTCGGCATTGGTCACCGCCGTCGTGGCCATCCAGAAGCCGGACACGCGCACCGGATGGGCCGGCGCCTCCTCGGGATAGTGGCGGTCCGACCCCATCTGGAATTGCCCGCCGGGGATCCAGGCCAGGCCCGGCTGCGGCGCCTGGCCAGGGGCCGGCGCCGCTTCCAGGTAGGCGGCGCGGCGGTCGGCGCCGGCCGCCGTCGTGCTCCCTGCTTCCAGCATACGCCCTGCTATCGAAAAGGTGCACATAGGTGCGCACCGTTCTCTTCCTGCCCCGAGCCGTCCTGTTGACCGTGCTCGTACCTGACAGGCGTGACTTTCCCGCCTGCCGCTGGAACCACTCCAGCGGCAGTGCCATACGTTGCCGCATGACTCGCCTCGGGTAGCGCCGTTCTCGCCACAAGGGCGCCGGTGGCGAGCCGTTGCAGATTGATTGCGGCGTTCACGTCACGATCGTGACGGGCGCCGCAGATGCAAGTCCAGTGACGCTCACCGAGTTTCAACCCGGTGTAGTGCGCGCCGCATATCGAGCACAATTTGCTAGACGGATACCAGCGATCCGCCAGCACCAATAACGTGTTGTAGCGTTGTGCCTTGTACTGGAGCTGACGCCAGATCTCGTAAAACCCAACGTCGGCGATCGCACGCGCCAGCCGATGGTTGGCCAGCATGCCGCTCACGTTCAGGTCTTCGATCGCCACCGCTTGGTTTTCGCGGCACAGGCGAGTCGTGAGCTTATGGATGAAGTCGGAGCGTACGTGGGTGATGTGCGCATGCAGGCGCGCCAGTGCGCGCGCATCCTTTTGTCGGTTACGCGAAACCGGCAAACGTACCCCTTTCGGGATCGCGCCCGTGATCCCGGCACCGGCCTTCGCTGCTTTCAGCTTGCGTGCATGGCGCCGCGACCGGATGCGCAGGCGCCGCTGGCTTGCGCGCAGCGGCCGTGGGGCCGCGATCTTTTCGCCGTTGGACAGAGCGGCCGCGGCGCTCACGCCGAGATCGACCCCGACCACGCCATCGCCGCGGCGCCGCATGCGGGCCAGTTGTTCCGGTAGTTTGACCTGCACGGCCAGATACCAATGGTCGGCTTCGCGTGATACGCAGGCGCCCATGATCTTGCCGGGGAGCCGCAGAACCTCGGCCAGCAAAACCTCGCCGATTTTTGGCAGCACGGCGCGCTTGCCCTCAAAACGAATCTTGTCGTTGGCAATATAAAACGAATCCCGGCAGCGGCCTTTCCGTTTAAACGTCGGTGGATAGGCTTTCTTGCCGGCTTGCTGTTGCTCGACGTAGCGACGCCAAGCTCGCTGAAGGTGCGCGAAAGGCTGTGCATGCGCATCGCGGTGGATCATTCGCAGCCACGGTCTGCCTTCGGCATCGAGCCAATCCGGGTGGGCATACTTGATCCCATTGAACTGCTTTTTCAGTTTCATGGCATCTGGCCGCTGGCCCAGCGCGGCTTGCCGCTGCCACTCAGCCAGCGCCCAGTTCCAGACCTTGCGCGCCGTCCCTGCCGCTCGCGCGAAATAGTCGCGCTGTTCGGACGTGGCTTCAAGCCGGATGCGATGGGACATCAACATTGCGCACATCCTTATTCAATGCAACATCCAACTGGCGGCGATAGTTGCGCAACCCATATAGACGACTTGAGAAGCAATGCACGATGGTCATCATGTCTTGCACCATTTCCTGTTCGGGAGACAAGCGCTCCTGATTCAGTACGAGGAATTCGAAGCCATGCTCGTGCGCGATGTGTTCGAACCATTCATACCCGAAGCGCGTCAGGCGATCCCGGTGCGCCAGCACCAGGGTTCGGACCTCGCCTCGCCCTAGCGCGTCGGTCAGCTCCAGCAAGCGCGGACGCTTGAAATTGAGCCCGCCGCCGATCTCTTCGATGAACTCGACATTCGCCAGTCCACGGGCTGTGCAAAATTCTTCCAGAACCCGGCGCTGATTGCGCAAATCAGGCTTTTGCGCAGCGCTAGACACCCTACAGTAAGCGATGATGCGGTATGGAGCCGGGCGTGACTGCAGGCCGATTCGCTCAGCAATCTGCGTTTCGCTATAGAGGCGCAGGCCAGTTGGGCTACGCGTCAATGGAGAGAACGTGCCACAGCGATCCCAGCGTTGCAACGTCTTGGGTGTCACGCCAAGCCGGCGCGCCGCCGCTCCGGTCTTCAGCATCATTTCCATGGTGTTCTCTCATGTACGCTTACGTAGATTCAGACACCGGAATTGTGACTAGAGTTCCGCTCCTTCGTCAGTGATAGGCGCCGGTGGCGGCCTCGGTCATCTTTTCGAGCGCCTGGTCGATCGTGAAGGTGGCGGCCTTCTGGCGCGGAGGAAAGTCCTTGAAGGTTTCGAGGAATTCGGTGACGATGGCCTGCCCCGCCAGGGACAGGTAGCCGTTGCGCATGAACCAGTCCCAGTACGTGTTCGAGGTGACGTCGGCGCGCTCGTAGGGATCGGTGCGCAGGTTGTACAGCTTCGGAATCCGCAGCGGCACGAAGGGATCGCACCACACCCGCAGGGTGCCGCTCGCGCGCTGCTCCATGAACACCAGTTTCCAGTGGTCGTAGCGCAGCGCCACCAGGTCGCCGTCGTCGGAAAAATAGATGAATCCCTTGCGCGGCGAGCTCGCCTCGTCTCCGGTCAGGTAGGGCAGCAGGTTGTAGCCGTCCAGGTGCAGGCTGAAGCGCTTGTCCCCGGCCTGGTGGCCGGCCTTGCATTTGTCGACGATGGCGGGTTCGCCGGCCATCGCCAGGAAGGTCGGCAGCCAGTCGTGGTGCTGGACGATCTCGTTGGACACCTTGCCGGCCGCGATGCGGCCGGGCCAGCGCACCGCCATCGGCACCCGGAACGCGCCTTCCCAGTTGGTGTTCTTCTCGCTCCTGAAGGGCGTCATCGCGCCATCCGGCCAGGTATTCATGTGCGGCCCGTTGTCGGTGCTGTACATGACGAAGGTATCGTCGGCGATGCCCAGCTGGTCCAGCAGGTCGAGCAGCTGGCCGACGTGCCGGTCGTGGTCGATCATGGTGTCGTGGTAAGGGGACTGCCAGCGTCCCGCCTGCCCCAGGCTCTCGGGCCTGGTATGGGTGAATGCATGCATATGGGTGGTATTGACCCAGCAAAAAAACGGCTGCTCGTCGGCATGCTTGCGGGTGATGAAGTCCTTGGCGGCGGCGATGAACTCATCGTCGCAGGTCTCCATGCGCTTGGTGGTCAAGGGCCCGGTATCCTCGATGCGCTGGCGGCCGACCTTGCCCCAGCGCGGCTGCACGGTGGCGTCGTCGGTGTCGCTGGCCCAGGTATGCAGCACCCCGCGCGGGCCGAAGCGCGCCTTGAATTCGGGGAACTCCTCGACCTTCGGGTAATTGGGCGATTCCGGGTCTTCCTCGGCGTTGAGGTGGTAGAGATTGCCCAGGAATTCGTCGAAGCCATGCACGGTCGGCAAAAACTCATTGCGGTCGCCCAGGTGGTTCTTGCCGAACTGCCCAGTCGCATAGCCGAGCGGCTTGAGCAGCTCGGCGATCGTCGCGTCCTCGGCGCGCAGCCCGATCGGGGCGCCGGGAATGCCGACCTTCGACAGGCCGGTGCGAAACACGCTCTGGCCGGTGATGAAGGACGAGCGGCCGGCGGTGCACGACTGCTCGCCATAGCAGTCGGTGAAGCGCATCCCTTCGTTGGCGATGCGGTCGATGTTCGGCGTGCGGTAGCCCATCAGGCCGTCCGAGTAACAGCTCAGGTTGCTGATCCCGATGTCGTCGCCCCAGATCACCAGGATGTTCGGTTTCGCGCCGCGGCGTGATGTGTTTGCCATGCTAGCCTCCCTCTCAGAAATGTCTTGCGGCTTCAGGCCACCGGCCCGAAGCCGATCACCATGTCCCCGATCGCGAACAGGCCGATCAGCAGCATGGCCAGGGCCACCATCAGGGTCAGCGACACCGGGAACGCGCTCTCGCCGTGGATCAGCCCCTGGGCCTTCAATTGCCCGCGCTCCCTGCGCAGGCCGCGCATGAAGGCCACGTGAAAGCCGATGCCGCACACCAGCATGGCGATTCCGAGCACCACCAGCGACACGCCGAAGCCGCGCGCCGCGCCGCTGCCCTCGTCGAGCACCTCGGCCTGGGCCAGCTTCAGGAACAGCTGGAAGATGGTGAAGCCAAAGCTGATCAGGGACAGCGAGGTGCGGATCACCGACATCAGGGTGCGGTCGGCGCTCATGCGGGTGCGCTGGAACGACATCCCGGTGCGGCGCGCCGACAGCTCGACCGCCGGGTCCTCGAATGGGGTCGCGCTGACGGTATCCATGGCCGGCGCGCCGTTCACGTCACCGGCTCGGCGGCCGGGAAGGTCCAGGCCCCGGACAGCAGTTCGGCGCGCGGCCGGTAGAGGCGCACCGTATAGTTCCAGCCCGGCATCACCGGTAGGCAGTTGGCGGCCCTCCCATTGCGATGTTCATTGCCGTCGGGGCAGCCGCCGAACTGCACCAGCACCGTGCCGTCCTCCTCGCGCTGCGCCGTGTAGCCGTTCACCGTGTAGGCGTCGCGCGCGTTCGGCTCGAAATAGCCGCGCGCGTTGTACACGCTGATCGACCAGAAGCCGTCCACCGGCACCTCGCCGAGGCGCAACTCGTGCACGGTGCGGCCGTCGTTGCGCCGCGGCGTCACGCCGAGGTAGAGCGCGTGCCGTTCGGGATTGCCGCCCCAGCCGACCGCGGTGCCGACCAGGTGGCGCACCGGATCGACCTGCTCGCGGGTGCCGAAGGTGCGGCGCGAATCGGGCAGGCTGGCGCCCAGCGCGACCAGGGCGTCGCGCACCCGGCCCTGGCTGGCCGCGTCCCAGTCCGGAACCTCGAAGCGTCCCGTGCGTGGCTGTTCGATCGCGATCCGGTCCTGCAGCGCGTGCGCGCGCTCGAAGTCGCCCGGCGTGGTGGGGTCGACCAGGGTGCGCACCGCCGCCATCATGTAGCGCGTGCCGACCTGCTCGCGGCTAAACGTCACGGCGCAGGCGCCATACCAGACGCCGAAGGCGTACTGCTCCTCGTCCAGCGCCATCAGCGACATGAAGCGAGCGCCGGCATCCGGCAGGATGACCGTCGCCGGCCCGGCATCGAGGTCGATCACGGCGGCCGAATACAGGGTGTCGCGGTTGGCCCGCACCACCGTCTGCGCATCGATCGGCATCAGCTCGCGCCGGTGGTCGAACCGGCCGATGCCGCCGGCCAGCTTGATCGTCGACGCGAAATACATATCGCTCTCGGCGCGCGTGAAGTTGTCGATCGTGACCGCCAACGGCTGGGCGCGCGTCAGGTTGGGCGTGACTGGCTTGTTCATGGATGTCTCCGCACTCGCTTGGTCGTGGCTAGCGCCGCCGGAAGCCGCCGCGATGGCCGCCGAAGCTGCGCTGCAGGTTCATCGAGGAGCGTTCGAAGTTCCGGGTGCGCATTTCGCCGAACTGGCGCGCGCCGCGGTCGCCGTCGAGCCGCTGGCGCATCGTCGCGGCGCCCTGGCTTGCCCTGCCCTCGGCGGCGCTCCAGCCCTGGGCGCCGTGCCGCTCCCAGCCGCCGCCCGTGTTGCGATACACCTGGCCATCGCGCCCGGCGTACACGTCGTTGCCGACCCGCGCCACCGCGCCGCCCCCGGCGCCGCGTGCGCCGGCCACCCGTTCGGCCTGGCCGCTGGCGCGGTCGACCACCACGCCGCTTGCCCCCTGCACCGCCCTGCCGCTGACCGGGTCGGCGATCACGCCGCGCCGGCCGGCGGCGGCGACGCCGCGCGCGGGGTCGGCCGCGATTCCCCTTGCGCCGGCGGCCACGGCGCCGCGCGGCCCCTGGGGCACGCCGCGCGCCCCGGCCGCGAACTCGCCGGTGTACACATTGCGCACCGCGCTGCGCTGGCCGGCGGTGGCCACGCCGGTGCGTGAGTTGTACGAAGAGCCGACCCGGCTGGCCCAGGCGTTGCCACTCCAGGCATCGAAACCGCCCGCGGCGCGGCCCACGCTGGCGCGGTTGCCCCACTGCGAATAGATATTGCCCGTATAGCCGGCCCAGCCACGCGCGCCCCAGGCCACGGCGCCGCCGCGCGCGCCATAAGCGGCGCCGCCCCATGCCGGCGCCGCCCAGGCGCCCCAGTAGGGATACGGGCCCCAGCCCCAGCCGCAGGACGAGACTGCCGCGCCCCAGGCCCAGCCCAGGCCGAAGGCCACCGCCCAGCCGGTCCAGGGTGTGTAGGCCACCGACGCGCCATAACCGTAGGTGACCGGCACGCCATACCAGTAGCTACCCATCCAGGGCTGGTAGGCATAGCCGGTGCCGTAGACCACCACGCCGCTGCCGGGATCGACCAGGGTGCCCTGGTAGGCCGGGGTGTAGCCGACCGTCACGCTGCCGTCGTCGACGCCGTAGATGCGCACCGCCGTCACGAAGTACAGCGGCGACTCGGGCGGGATCGCATAGATCTCGGACGGCACGCTGGTCGCCACCCGGTACGGGCCGGCGGGCGCGCTGGCGGTGAACCAGACGCCGTCCTGCACCGCGTAGTAGCTGGCCGGCCCGGCCTCGATGATGGTGGTGGCGGTATTGACGATGTAGCGCAGCGCGGTGCCGGCGATCGGCCGGAACTGGGGCGGCCCGTCGAACACCGGCGTCGGCAAGGTGGTCTGCGCGACCTGCACCGTCGCCGTCTGTGGAATGGCGGCCGCGATCGCCGCCTCGCGCGCCTGGGCGGTGCCGGCCACCGAGGCCTTCACGTTTTCCTTGGCGCTGTCGTCGGGAATCGCCGCGAAATCGGGCGGCAGCGCGGACTGCGCCACGTATTCCCACGGTCCGCCCTCGTCGACGGCGCGGAACCAGCGCCCCGAGGCCAGCACATAGGTGCGGCTGTCGAGCGTCGACTTGAACACGTTGCCGGTGGTGTTGTCGGCGTACAGCAGGCGGGTGCCGGCGATCGGCACATAGCGCGGCGCGCCTTCGGTCACCACCAGCTCGGTCGGCGCGGTGGCGAAGACCAGCGCCGGCGCGCCGGCGGCCAGGCGCGGCGCCGGATCGTCCGGCGACGCCTGGCCGCTCAAGGGATCGGCCAGGTGCGCGTCCGCCACCTGGCGCCAGGCCCGTTCGAGGTCGGCGCTGGGCGCCGCCAGCACGCTCCAACGGCCGTCCAGGCTTGGGGCGCTCATCCAGCCGTCGAAGATCTTCAGGTAGTGCACGCTGCGCGCATCGCGCAGCAGCAACGGCCGGGTATTGATCACGCGCTCGAGCGGCAGCCCCGCCAGGCGGCGGTAGACCGGCGCGCCGTCGATGCCCACCAGGATCGCAGGCACGGTGGAAAACACGAAGCGCGGCGGCGTGTTGCGCAGGGCTACCTGCGCGCTCGCGCGGCCGGCGCCGAGCGCCTGCAGGTCCGCCTCCAGGCGGTCGAGTTCGATGGTGCGCGAACGGCCTTCGAGTTCGGCGCGGATCGCCGCCTCCCAGGCGCCCTTCTCGGCGGCGGAGGCGGACGGAAACTCGGACTGCACGATGCGGGCCCGCACCAGGGTCACGCTGCGGGTGCCCTTGTCGACCAGGGTGTCGGCCTCGAGCGTGACGACGCCGTAGCGGGTGCGCGGCGGCTCGCCGGCGCTGGCGCCGACGGCGGCGCGCGCCTGCAGCCGCGCGCCATCCCAGGCGTCGAGCTGGGGCTGGTACATGGTGAGCGTGACGGCGCCGGCGCGCACCTGGCGCGGCCAGCGCGCGGGCTCCTGCGGCGCAGCATCGCCCACGCGCGCCTGCGGGTTGTCCTGCGACGCGGTCGGTCCCTGCGCGGCGCACGACAGGCTGGACGCCAGCGCCACCAGCAGCGCCAGGGTCGGCCAGGGCCTGGAGCCGGGCTTCATTGCAACGCTCCCGCGGGCGGCGCGAACACGGTGCGCCAGGCGCCGGCCATGCCCGCCACGGTCCAGCCATCGCGCGCCGCGCGCAGCAAGGCTTCCTCGGCGCCGCCGGTGTACGCATATTCGCGCTCGGCGTCGTCGTGGTGGATCAGCAGGCACATCGAGGCGCCAGGGCCGCGCGCGCAGTAATCGAGCATCTGGATGTCGCCGTTGGCGTTGCCGGCGGCGAAGATCGGACGCCGTCCCAGCCGGCTCCAGATGCGCACCGGCTTCATCGGCCCATCGTCGAACACCTCGACCGCGGCGGTGTGGACGATGTCGCCCACGTCCTCGCGGTACTCGAGCGCGACCGAGCTGCCAACCACGTTCTCGGGCGGGATGCCATACACCTCCTCGGTCACCGTGCGCATGAAGTCGCGCGTGCCGCCGCTGGCGACGCAATTGGTGAAGCCGTGCCCCGCCAGATAGTGCAGCAGCTCCGTCATCGGCGCGTAGGTGCACTCGAGATAGGGCCGGCCCAGCTCGGGATGGCGCCCGCCGCGCAGGAAGTCGCCAGCCGCGCGCGCGAAGTCGTCGGTGCTGAGGCCGACATAGCACTGCAACAGGCCGTCGACCATGGCATGCAGGGCAGTGTCGTCGCCCCGGTAATGGCGTTCGATGGCGGCGCCCAGCCAGGCATAGTCGCGCGCCAGCACAGCCTTCCACGGCTGGCGCGCAGCCAGCGCAGGGTCGCGCTCGGCCATGCGCGCGAGCCGGCGGAACAGGAATTCGGCCTGGATCGGACCGGGCTTCTCGCACCACAGCGTGCCGTCGTTGTCGAACACGGCGATCCGGCCAGACGGCGGCACATGGGCGCTCGATTCCTCGTCCGTCACGCGCCGCACGAAATCGATGATCTCGTCGCGGGCGGGGCCGTCGGTCCAGGAAGGAAGCACGGGCGTCATCGTCTTCTCCTCACTGCGGCACCAGCGCGTGGCGCCGCAGCCAGAGCTGGTAAGGGAGCGCCGCGAGCAGGCCGACGATCACGAACAGCAGCACTGTCGCCCGCACCTCCTCGCCCAGCGAATTGGCGCTCGCGACCAGCATCGCGATACCGGGATGGCGCGTCGCGCACGACAGCGCCAGCGCGACCCGGTCGTGCGGCTCCGGCCCGCCCAGCACATGGCCGGCCACCAGGCCCGCCAGCACCACGGCCAGGATCACCAGCACCGTGCCGTCGCCGACCAGGCGCGCCAGCTCGGGCGCCGCGGTCACCAGCACCGGCAGGCAGGCCAGCGCCAGCAAGCCCATGGCGAACTTGCCGACCAGCGGCGCCGCGCGCACGGCCGGGCCGGGCGCCAGCGCGCGCAGGCCCAGGCCGAGCCCCAGCGGCACGAACAGCGACACGAACACCAGCTGCGCCACCGCCAGCGGCGCCACCGCGGCGTGGGCGTCGAACAGCCAGGCCAGGATCGCCACCGCCGCCGGCACCGTCACGATCGACAGCAAGGCGACCGCCACCAGCAGGCCATAGGCATAGGGCTTGCGCCCGCCGAAGCGGATCTCCTTGGCCAGCACGATCGGCGGCAGCGGCGACACCGCCATCAGCACGATCGCGATCTCGACCGATTCCTTCAGCGGCAGCAGCGCCACCAGCAGCCCCGCGACCAGCGGCACCACGACCACCACCGCCAGCAGGGCGCGCAGCAGCAGGCGCGGACGGCGCAAGACGTACAGGCCGTCGCCCCTGGCGATATCGAGGCCGATGCCCAGCGCCAGCAACAGCAGGCTCGCGTGCAGGGCCAGCGCCACCAGTTCGTGCAGCATGTCCATATCGTCTCCCATACAGCGCCCGGCCACCGGTGCCCCGACCGTCCATCGATGTTAGCCGCGGCGGCCGCGCGGCGGCATTGGACCATGGTCCCAAGGAATGACCGTGTTGGACGAAAGTCCAATAGCGCCGGCGTGCGCGGTGGCGTTAGGCTGTGCTGCCCGGGCAATCCGCCGCGAAAGGATGAACGATGGATCTGAAGCGCAAGGCAGGCTTGATGGCGTCGGCCTATGATTTCGACGGCGGCTATCCGACGCCACAGACGGTGCGCCAGGCCTATGACGACATGGACACGGCGCGTGCCCTCCAACTGTACCGCGTGTTCTACCCAACGGTGTCGTGCGCCGCCATCGTCGAGAGCAATGCCAGGATCGGGCTCGCGCCGAACCGGGTATTCGGACTGATGGATACCCAGCCCCGCCACGTGGGCTATACGCTCAACTCCGACACGCCCTACGGCGCGATCCCACTCGACCTGCGCGCCGGCCCGCTGGTGCTCGAACTGCCGCCCGGCCCCCTGGTCGGCGCCGTGATCGACATCAATCAGCGCCCGATCGCCGATATCGGCATCCCCGGACCGGACGCCGGCATGGGCGGCCGCCACCTGCTGCTGCCGCCCGGCTACGCTGGCGACATCCCGGACGGCTACCACGTGGCCAGCGCCACCTCGTTCAGCGTGATCGGCGCCGCGCGCGCCCTGCCGGTCGATGGCGACGTCGCCGGCGCCTTCGCGCTGCTGCGCCGGATCCAGGTCCATCCGCTGCGGGCAGACGCGCAATGGCGCACGCCGGAATGGATCGACATGACGCCCGCACCGCAGGATTCGACGCCCCATGCCTGGGAAGACACGCTGCGCTTCTGGGAAACGCTGGCCGCCGTGGTGCGCGCCGAGCCGCCGCTCGCCGCCTGGCGCGAACATTATGGCGAGCTGGCCGCCCTCGGCATCACGCGCGGCGCGCCCTTCGCGCCCGACGCGCGCATGCGCGGCATACTGATCGATGCCGCCATGGCCGGCTGCGCCCAGATGCGGGTGCTGTCCTTCGCCGACCGCCGTCCCGACCGCGTGGTCTGGCCCGACCGCCAGTGGGAATGGGCCGCGCTGCGCTTCGAGAACGGTTCCTTCGACACGCCAGACTACACCGACACCCATGCGCGCGACAAATGGTTCTTCCAAGCCATCGCCGCCTCGCCGGCCATGTTCCGCCGCAGCGCCGGCGGCGGCTCGGTGTACTGGCTTGGATTGCGCGATGCGGGCGGCGCCTCGCTGGACGGCGGCCGCCACTACCGCCTGCGGGTGCCGCAGCCGGTGCCCGGCAAGCTGTTCTGGTCGGTGACCGTGTACGACGCGGGCACCCGCAGCCAGGTCGCCACCGCCCAGGGCAAGGCCGCGCTGCGCTCGCTGTTCGAGCTGGCCGGCGCCGCCCGCGACGACGTGGCCGAGCTGCGCTTCGGCCCCGACGCCCCGCCCGGCCACGAGGCGCAGTGGATCCAGACCATTCCCGGCCAGGGCTGGTTCGCCTACTTCCGTATCTATGGGCCCGAACCGGCCGCCTTCGACGGCGCCTGGAAGCCGGGCGACTTCGAGCCGCTCCCCACCCTACCGCCACCTGCGAGGTGATCATGCCGACATCATTGCACAACACGACGCGGCGCAGCTGCGTATTCGCCGCCGTTGCCGCGCTCGGGCTCGCCGCCTGCTCGAGTCAGCCGACCCGCGACGAAACCCAGGCCCAGGTCGACGCGGCCCAGGCCACCCTGGCCAACTTCGTGCGCGACCCCGACATGACCTGGTTCCGCGAGCACGTGGGAAGCGCCAAGGCGGTGCTGATCAGCCCCCAGATCGTGCAGGCCGGTTTCATCGTGGGCGGCTCGGGCGGTTCGGCGGTGCTCATCTCGCGCGATGGCGAAACCTGGGCCGGCCCGGCCTTCTACCGGATCGCCGCGGGCTCGGTGGGATTGCAGGCCGGCGCCCAGGCGTCCGAGATGGTGGCCCTGATAATGAGCGAGAAAGGCGTCAATTCGCTGCTGTCGACGTCGTTCAAGCTGGGCGGCGACGTGAGCGTCGCGGCCGGCCCGGTCGGCGCCGGCACGGGGGCGCCGATCAATGCCGACATGGTGGTGTACACCCGTTCGAAAGGGCTGTACGGCGGCCTGAACCTCGACGGCACCGTCATCTCGGTCGATGACGGCCGCAACCACGCTTATTACGGCCGGGCGGCGACGCCGGTCGACATCCTGGTCTCGCACAGCGTCAGCAACCCCCATGGCCAGTCGCTGGCCCGGGTGGCGTCGAGCGCGGTGGGCGAGTGAGCTAGCGCGCCAGCAGGCGGCGCAGCTGGGCCGCCTGGTAGGCGCCGAAGGTATCGCCGAACAGGCAGCGGATCAAGGGATCGTCGACCACGTCGGCATCGATCAGTTCGCGCTCGGCATCCGGCGCGAAGCGCTCGTCATTGATGCGCATGTACATCGAGGTCAGCGACTCGCCCAGCGCGAGCGCCGCATACAGCTTGGCGGCCGGGACCTCGGTGCTCCAGCCGAGCGGGCCGGCGGCGCCGTCCAGCAGTTCCGCGCTGTCGTCTTCGAGGCGGTAGTGATAGTGGCGGGCCTGGCCGGCATGGTCGAACAGCGACAGGCGCCAGATGCGGGGCCGGTCGAAATAGGCCGACCCGGCCTCGATGTCGCCATACCTGGTCACCAGTTCCCGGCGGCAGTATTCGGTCACGCGCGCCTGTTCCTGCGCGTTCAACGGCGCGAAATGGCGCGCGATCTCGCCGGTGGACGGGGGCGCGGCATTGCCGGCATAGGCGTAGTCGACGTCCTGCTCGCCCACCGGAACGACCCACGCCAGCGGCGGCGCCGGATGCAGGCCGGCGGCGTCGAGCCGCACCGACACCGAGGGGTTCAGGCGCACCACCCGCGCCTGCGGCAAGGCCGCTCCCACCTCGTGCGCGAAACGGGCGTAGGAGATCGGAAAGAAGGCGCGGTTATACCAGGACCACGGCTCCTGCCGGAACTGGCAGGAACTCGGCACGATGTAGCGCGGCGCCAGCGCGCGCAACTGGACCAGCCACTGTTCGGGCAGGCCCGGCGGCGCCGCGGCGTGGCGCGACGGCGCCAGCACCTCGAGCTCGCGCATCGTCTGGAACGGCCACAGCACCATGTCCCACGGCCCCTGCGCGACCAGCTGGCCCAGCGTGTCGTCGTCGATCCAGGAGTCGACCACGTTCAGCACGTTCATGCCGGCGGCGCGCACCTGGAACATCGAGTCGACGTCGATATCCATCGCCTCGCGCGCGATCACCGTGAACGGCCCGACCTCGACCGCCCGGTCCAGGGCCAGCGCGTGGACGTTGGTGAACCCCAGCTGGCGCAGCATGTCGAACAGCGCCCCGAACTGGCAATACAGGTGGATCGGCGTCGCGCGCTCCAGCAGGTCGAGGCTGTCGAGCGAGCAGTGGTCGTCGTGGAAGTGCGAGATGAACACGGCGTCGAAGCGCTGGCGCCGGATGGCCTCCAGGTCGAAGCGCACGTCGGGGAAGGCATGGCAGTTGCGGCTGAACGGGTTCTCGAAGATGGGGTCGAAGGCGATGCGCCTGCCCTCGCACTCGAAGACATACCCCGCGTGCAGGATCCTCGATATCGTCAGCTCCGCCATGCCCTGCTCTCTCCCCGTGAAAGGGGGCATTCTACAACGCCGGCCGCCCGCGCCGCCCGTCTGCCTGTAGAATCGCCTCTTTACTCAGCCAGCCGTCCCCATGTCGACACCGCACTCCCAGCAGACCCACCCGGAACTGATCCTCGGCCTCGACGACCGCCCGCCCCCGCTGCTCGGCATGCTGGCCGCCCTGCAGCACCTGCTGGCCATCATCGTCCCCATCGTCACGCCGGGCCTGCTGATCTGCCAGGCGCTGGGCGTTTCGAGCCGCGACACCAATCTGATCGTCTCGATGTCGCTGGTGGTCTCCGGCCTCGCCACCTTCGTGCAATGCCGCCGCTTCGGTCCGTTCGGCGCGGGCCTCCTGATCGTGCAGGGCACCAGCTTCAATTTTGTCGGCCCGCTGATCGCCGGCGGCGCCCTGATGGTCAAGCAGGGCACGCCGGTGGAGGCGGTGATGGCGGCGATCTTCGGCGTCGTGGTGGCCGGCTCCTTCATCGAGATGGGCGTCTCGCGCGTGCTGCCCGTCGTCAAGCGCCTGATCACGCCCCTGGTGACGGGCATCGTGGTGCTGATGATCGGCCTCACCCTGATCAAGGTCGGCCTGATCAGCATGGGCGGCGGCTACGCGGCCATGGCGGGCGGCAGCTTCGCCAACGGCGAGAACCTGCTGCTGTCCGGCGTGGTGCTGGCCATCATCGTGATCCTGAACCGGGTGCCGGTGGTCTGGATGCGCAGCGCCGCCATTGTCATTGCACTCGGCGTCGGCTACGCGCTGGCCGGCTGGATGGGCCGTCTGGACTTCAGCGGCATGCACGAGGCGCCGCTGTTCCAGGTGCCCACGCCGCTGCACTTCGGCCTGGGCTTTTCGTGGTCGCTGTTCATCCCGATGATCGTCATCTACCTGGTCACCTCGCTGGAGGCGATCGGCGACGTGACGGCCACCAGCAAGGTCTCGCGCCAGCCGGTCGAAGGGCCGCTGTGGATGGCGCGCATCAAGGGCGGGGTGCTGGTCAACGGCGCCAACTCCCTGCTGGCCGGCATGTTCAACACCTTCCCGAGTTCGATCTTCGCCCAGAACAACGGCGTGATCCAGCTGACCGGCATCGCCAGCCGCCACGTCGGCATGTGGATCGCCCTGTTCCTGGTGATCCTGGGCCTGTTTCCCGCGGTCGCCGGCGTGATCCAGGCGGTGCCCGAACCGGTGCTGGGCGGCGCCGCCATGGTCATGTTCGGCGCGGTCGCCGCGGCCGGCATCAACATCCTGGCCAGCGTCACGCTCGACCGCCGCGCGCTCCTGGTGATCGCGGTCTCGCTGGCGCTGGGGCTGGGCGTGTCCCAGGTGCCCGAATTCCTGGCCCATATGCCGGGCGCGGTGCGCAATGTGCTCGAATCGGGCGTCGCCACCGGCGGCCTGTGCGCGCTGCTGCTGAACTGGTTCTTGCCCGAGCCGGCGGCGGCGAAGGAAGCGCGGTGAACTGGAAGCGGCTGGCCAGGAGCCTGGCGGCGCTGGCGGTCGTGGCCGCGACGGCCTGGGGCGCGCTCGCGCTGTGGTTCCAGCTGGCGCCGGCGCTCGCGCTGGCCCTGGGCGGCGCCTGGACCCTGCTCGGCCTGGCCGTGGCGCTGGTCCTGGCGCGCACGCCGGGCTGGCGGCACGAACGCAGGCTGCTGCTGGCCGGCGCGCTGGCGGCGCTCGCGCTGCTGGGATGGTGGCAGTCGCTCGCGCCGTCGCACGATCGCCCATGGGCCGACGACGTGGCGCGCCTGCTGGAATCAACGGTGGACGGCGACCGCCTGGAACTGCGCAATGTGCGCGCCTTCGAGTGGCGCACCGAGACCGACTACACGCCGCGCTGGGAAACCCGGCGCTACGACCTGTCGCGCCTCGAGTCGGCCGACCTGATCCTGTCGTACTGGATGGGGCCGCACATCGCCCACACGCTGGTGTCGTTCGGCTTCAGCGACGGCCAGCGACTGGTGTTCTCGCTCGAGATCCGCAAGGAACGCGACGAAACGTTCTCGGCGCCCGGCGGATTCTTCCGTAAGTTCGAGCAGGTGATCGTCGCCGCCGACGAGCGCGACCTGATCCGCACGCGCAGCAATGCGCGCGGCGAGCAGGTCTACCTGTACCGGCTGCGCGCGACGCCGGCGCAGCTGCGCTCGGTGCTGCTCGACTACCTGGCGCGCGCCGAACGGCTGCGCGGCCAGCCCGAGTTCTACAACACCCTGACCAGCAACTGCACCACGATCCTGTTCGAACTGGCGCGCCATATCGACCCGACGCTGCCGCTCGACTACCGGCTGCTGGCCTCCGGCCATTTCGCCGAGTATGCCTACGACCAGGGCGCGCTTACCCCGGGCCTGCCGTATGCGATGCTGCGCGAACGCGGCCACATCAATGCCCGCGCCCGCAAGTCCGACCGCGACGCCGACGACTATTCACGCGCCATCCGCGCCGGCGTGCCGGGCATCGCCCCGAACGATTAGCGCGCCTGCAGGGCCGCGATCCGCTCCTCGATCGGCGGATGGCTGGAGAACAGCGCCAGCGCGCCGCCCTTGCCCGAGATGCCGAACGCGCTCATGTTCTTCGGCAGCTCGCCTTCGGCCATGCCGCCGAGGCGGCGCAGCGCCGCGATCATCGGCTGCGGCTGGCCCATGATGCTGGCGGCGCCGCGGTCGGCGCGGAACTCGCGCTGGCGCGAGAACCAGGCCACGATGATGCTGGCCAGGATGCCGAACACGATCTCGCACACGATCACGGTGACCATGTAGCCGATGCCGGGGCCGGTGTTTTCCTCGTCATTCTTGCGCAGCAAGCCGTCCACGAAGTAGCCGACGATGCGCGCCAGGAAGATCACGAAGGTGTTGACCACGCCTTGGATCAGGGTCAGCGTGACCATGTCGCCGTTGGCGATGTGGGCCACCTCGTGGGCCAGCACGGCTTCGACTTCCTGCTCGGTCATCGACTGCAGCAGGCCGGTCGACACCGCGACCAGCGACGAGTTCTTCGTCGCGCCGGTGGCGAAGGCGTTCGGTTCGCCCTCGTAGATCGCCACTTCAGGCATGCCGATGCCCGCGCGCTGGGCCTGGGCCGCCACCGTGTTCAGCAGCCACTGCTCGGTCGGGTTGGAAGGCTGGGCGATGACGCGCGCGCCGGTCGACCATTTGGCGATCGGCTTGGACAGCAGCAGCGAGATGAAGGCGCCGCCAAAGCCCATCAGGCCGGCGAACATCAGCAGCTTGGGCAGGTCCAGGCCGTTCGAGGTGAGGAAGCGGTTGACGCCCAGCAGGCTGGCGGTGATGCCCAGCACCAGCATGATGCCCAGGTTGGTCGCGATAAACAACAGAGTACGTTTCATGATGTCCTTCTTGGTACGGTTACGGTAAAAAACGGGTTCAGGCGGCCTGCGCGGGATCGTCGGCCGCGATGCGCCGGACCAGCACCCTGGCGATGCGGCGCTCCTCGACGCTCAGGATGCGGTAGCGCAGGCCGTCGATGTCGATCTCCTGGCCCGGCTCCGGCAAGCTCTCGAAGCGCGCCAGCAGGAAGCCGGCCAGCGAGGTGTAGTCGTCGTCGCTGCTGACCAGCCCCCCGGTCTCCAGCACCTGCTCCAGCTGGTGCAGGTCGGCGGTGCCGATGACTTCCCACTCGCCGGGCCCCTTGGGCTGGATCGCCAGCTGCTCGTCCTCGTCGGGGAACTCGCCGGCGATCGCTTCCAGGATGTCGACCGGGGTCAACAGGCCCTGGACGATGCCGAATTCGTCGGTCACCAGCACCAGCTGGCCGTGGGCGCGCTTGAGCGTGTCCATGGCCTTGAGCACGCCGGCGGTATCGGGCAGCAGGATCGGCTTGCGGATTGGTCCTGTGGCGCCATTGCCGTCGTCGACGACATCGTCGATGCGCGCCTGCAGCACCAGCTGGCTGATCAGGTCCTTGGTGCGGGCGATGCCGACCAGGTTGTCGAGCTGGCCGCGGCCGACCGGCATCCGGCTGTGCGGCGACTCCTGCAGCTGGCGCAGGATGGCGTCGGCCTCATCGTCGAGGTTGACCCAGGACATCTCGGAGCGCGGCGTCATGATCGAGCGGATCGAGCGGTCGGCCAGGGTCAGCACGCCGCTGACCATATTGCGCTCCTCGACGCCGAAGGCCTGCGCCTCGTCGATCTGCTCGTCCTGGCCGTCCGGCTCGGCATCCTGGCGCCGCTTGCCGCCCATCAGGCGCAGCACGGTGTCGGCGGTGCGGTCGCGCAGCGGCAGGCGCGCCTCGTTCTTGAGGAAGTTACGGCGCGCGAACTGGTTCAGGGTCTCGATCAGGATCGAGAAGCCGATCGCCGCATACAGATAGCCTTTCGGGATGTGGAAGCCCAGGCCCTCGGCCACCAGCGACAGGCCGATCATCAACAGGAAGGAGAGGCACAGCACGACCACGGTCGGGTGCGCGTTGACGAAGCGGGTCAGCGGCTTGGACGCCAGGATCATGACGCCGATCGAAATGATCACGGCCGCCATCATGACGCCCAGTTCGTCGACCATGCCGACCGCGGTGATCACGGCGTCGAGCGAGAACACGGCGTCCAGCACCACGATCTGCGCCACCACGGCGCCGAAGCTGGCATACACCTTCGACTGGGTATGGACGTGGGTCACGCCTTCCAGGCGCTCGTGCAGCTCGACCGTGGCCTTGAACAGCAGGAACACGCCGCCCAGCAGCAGGATCAGGTCGCGCCCCGAGGGCGACCACGGCCCCAGCGCGAACAGCGGCGTGGTCAGCGTCACCAGCCAGGACACGATGGTCAACAGGCCCAGGCGCATCAGCATGGCCAGGGTCAGGCCGATCAGGCGCGCCTTGTCGCGCTGGTGCGGCGGCAGCTTGTCGGCCAGGATCGCGATGAAGATCAGGTTGTCGATGCCCAGGACGATTTCCAGGACAACGAGTGTGAGCAGACCCGCCCAGATTGCCGGGTCGAATAGCCATTCCATGGTGTTACCTCGTTATTTTGCTAAAAGTGTGTCGCGGCCGCGATCGCGGGCACGGCGGCGCGGTCGGATCGACGCGCGTCGCGATGCAAGGATCGTGATCGGCCAGGGGCGCCGCGACTGCGGCGAAGGCAGGCCCTCAGGCCTCGCGCGGGGGTTTTAGCGGCGGGAACGAGGAATGGTTGGCGCGCGGCGGCGACCGGGGCGCGATCGCCCCGCCCGGCAGGCTGGACAGCTGCAGGCCGAGCTCTTCGTGCACCGAGTCGTGGACGTCGGCGCCGGCCGGCGGTTCATCGGGATCGATGTCGCAGGCGGATTGGCAATCGTAGCCGCCCGCCAGGTAGGCGTCGGCGAACAGCGGCACGGCGGCATCGGTCTCGAGCGCAGCCGTGTGGATGAGGACTTCGGAAGGTGTGACGTGTTCCGTCGCTGCGGCGGGCTGCATCGCGGACGCGGCCATGGCCAGGGCAAACATGTTCAGGGGGAGCAACAGGGTCAGGCAGATGACGAAAAATCGTCTCATATACGGTGCGAGAGTCGGAACGGCGCCAGTATAGCATGTCGTTTCGGCTCCATCGCTCCGCCCTTCCCGATCTCCCCTGCAGACGCCTGTCATGCCGGTGACACGGAACGACGCTAGACTGGAATGGATCGTTCACCGTCCACCATCCGTTTCCAGAGGAGGCCGCCATGCCTGGCGCCCAATCCACCGACCTCAACCAGCGCCTGCAGCGCGACCTCACCGACAGCTACGACGAAGAGCTCGAACTGGAACTCGACGACCGCGACCTCGATGCCGACACGCTGCTGCCCGCGCCCACCCGCAGCGAGCAGGAGAAGGAAGCCCGGCGCCAGTATTTCCATGAGCTGTTCCGCCTGCAGGCCGAGCTGGTCAAGCTGCAGGACTGGGTCGTGCACACAGGCCACAAGGTCGTGATCCTGTTCGAAGGCCGCGACGCCGCCGGCAAGGGCGGCGTCATCAAGCGCATCGCCCAGCGCCTCAATCCGCGCGTGTGCCGGGTGGCGGCGCTCCCCGCGCCGAACGACCGCGAGCGCACCCAGTGGTATTTCCAGCGCTACGTGTCGCACCTGCCGGCCGCGGGCGAGATCGTGCTGTTCGACCGCAGCTGGTACAACCGCGCCGGCGTCGAGCGCGTGATGGGCTTCTGCACCGACGCCCAGTACGAGGAGTTCTTCCAGACCGTGCCGGAATTCGAACGCATGCTGGTGCGTTCCGGCATCCAGCTGATCAAGTACTGGTTCTCGATCTCGGACGAGGAACAGAATGCGCGCTTCCTGAGCCGCATCCACGATCCGCTGAAGCAGTGGAAACTGAGCCCGATGGACCTGGAATCGCGCCGGCGCTGGGAAGAATACACGCGGGCCAAGGAAATCATGCTCGAGCGCACCCATATCCCGGAGGCACGCTGGTGGGTGGTGCAAGGGGTGGACAAGAAGCGCGCGCGCCTGAACTGCATCCATCACCTGCTCCAGCAGATGCCTTACGTCGAGGTCGAGCGGCCGGCGATCGAGCTGCCTCAACGCGAATATCACGACGATTACGTGCGGCGGCCGGTGCCGCCGGAGATCATCGTGCCGGAAGTGTTCTAGGCACCGGCCGGCACGCAGCAGGCTTGTAAAGCGGGTCGACGATTTCCTGTCCTGGAACTGTTTTTTTTGCTAAGCTTCAGATCGACTTGCTGCGTGGCCATCCCGTTGCGCCGACGGCGCTGGCGGGGTGGGACGGGACTTCCTGGACTGGACTGATGACCTTGCAAGAGTATCTCGAGACAAATTGTTGTACTCAGCTGGACGACGACGAGGCCGCGCTCGAAGCGTTGCGGGAGAACAGCGTCGGCATGCATGGCCCGGCCAGCGGGCCGGACTGGCAGCGCCAGGTGCGGGCACTGTACCGGCGCGGCATCTCGATCGAGACCGCTCTGCAGTTTCTGTATCACGAGCGCCCCGGCCGCGCAGCGTTCCAGTCCTGGTTGCTGGCGCACGGCCGCTCACCGCCTGCCGCCCCCGAGCCAAGCGCGTGCGCGGACGGCGGCCCGCTGTCGGCGGACCAGCGGCAATTCTGGGACCGCCATGGCTACCTCGTGCTGCCGGGCGTCGTGCCGCGCGCGCAGTGCGAGGCGGCGCGCCAGGCGATCTGGGATTTTCTCGGGGCCAGCGCCGACGATCCCGGTTCCTGGTATCGCGAGCATCCCGGCAAGCGCGGCATGATGCTCGACTTCTACGACCATCCTGCGCTGGCCGCCAACCGCGCAGCGCCGCTGGTGCGCCGGGTCTGCGAACAACTGTATGGCGCCACGGCGATCTATCCGTCGATCGACAAGGTCAGCTTCAACCCGCCCGAGTCGGACTCCTGGCGTTTCCACGGCAGCCCGCTGCATTGGGACGCAAGCCTGTGCCTGCCGATGCCGTTTCGCTTGCAGGGTTTGCTGTACCTCGGCGATTGCGGGCCGCTCGATGGCGCCTTCCACTGCGTTCCCGGCTTTCACCGGCGCCTTCCCGACTGGCTGGCGCGCGTGCCGGCGGGCGTTCATCCACGCGACTGGGCGCTGCGCGACCTCGAGCCGGCGCCGGTGCCGGGCCAGGCCGGCGACTTCATCCTGTGGCACCAGGCGCTGCCCCATTGCGCCACGCCGAACCGCGGCGCGCTGCCGCGCATGGTGCAATACCTGACCTACCTGCCCGATACCCTCGACCATCCGGTGCAATGGATCTGACCATGCACGACGCGGGCAGCGACGGGCGCGCCGCCGTGGGCAAGCACGCGCCCGAGGGCGCCTATGTGCCGACGTCGCCTGCGTCCACTGAAGGCGCGGCCCGCGGCGTCGAGCTCGGGCCATCCGTGAACGGCCGCCCGCCATCCCACTCCAGGCGGTCGATGCACATCCGGCGCGCGCTCTGGCCGACGTCCCAGGCGTGATACACGATCCAGCTCTCGCTGCCGTCGGGCGAACTGGTGAAGCTGTTGTGTCCGGGGCCGACCACAAGTCCCGGACGGCTGCGCATCAGGAGCGCATCCGTGCCGCCCGCCGGACGGCGGTAGGGACCGAGCGGATGGTCGGCCGTCACCCAGCTGATGCCGTAGTTCTCGCGCTCCCAGGCGCCGCCGCTGTAGAAGCAGTAGATGGCGTCGTCGCGCGCCTGCACCGCGGCGCCCTCCACCGTGTGCCAGTCGCGCACCGCGCCATGGATCTGGCGGCCCTTGCGAAACAGGTGCCAGTCGTGGTGCGGCCGCACCACCACGCGCGGCTCTCCGGCCAGCGTGCGCATGTCGAGCAGGCGGTCGACCACGATCCCGGTGCCGACCCGCTGGTCACCGTCGGGCTCCAGGAAATCGACGCAGTAGAACAGGTACCACCGGCCATCGCGGTCGCGGAAAGGATGGGCGTCAATGGAAAACGGCTGGTCGGGCACGAGCAGCGCGCCGCTGTCGACGAAGGGGCCTGCCGGGTGATCCGCCAGCGCCACCCGCAGCCGCTGGTCGGTTCCCTCGGGCGCGCTCCCCGACGAGTAGTACATGTAGAAACGGCCTTCGTGACAGGCCACCTCGGGCGCCCAGTAGTCGGTGTCGCCGTTCGGCGCCAGCGCATGGCCCAACGACTCCCACGCGACCAGGTCGTTCGAGCGCAGCACCGGGACCTGGCGGCCGTCGGCGCCGGCGGGAGCGGTGCCGTAGGCATAGTAGACGCCCTCGTGCCTGAGCACGAAGGGATCGGCCATGGGGTGCGGATATACCGGGTTCTGGTAGGTTCGCTGCATCGTCTCTCCTGTGCGGCTCACATCTTGAAGCGCAGGCTCACGCCATAGGTCGTGGGGTTGTAGCGGATGTCGCGCGGCTGATAGGGACCGAGCGAACTCTGGAATTTGGCGCGGGTCAGGTTGATCGCGTCGAACTGCAGCGACAGCCGCGGATTGAGTTCGTAGCCGATGCTCAGGTCGACGAAGGTGGTGGCCTGGACCACCCGGTCCTGGTTGAACGGCGGTTCGGCGATCTGTTCCACATAGTCGCCGCGGCGCGTCGCCGCCAGGCGGCCGGTGATGCCGTGGCCTTCGTACAGCAGCGCCACATTGTAATTCTGGCGCGCCACGCCCACCAGCGCGGTCGTGGTGAAGGCGTCGCTGTCGAAGGCGGTCTTGCTTTCGTTATCGCCGTCGATCCAGGTATAGTTGAACTGCGCGCCAAACCCGCTCCACGGGCCGGGCAGGAAGTCGAAGAACTTCTGGATGCCGAATTCGGCGCCGCGCAGCGTGCCCTGGCCCGAGTTCTGCGGGCGCGTCACCCGGTAGACCTGGCCGCCGATCGATTCGTCGAGCGTGAAGTTCTGCAGGTAGCCGGTGATATCGCGATGGAACAGCGCCAGCTGGGCATAGCCGTTGTTCTGGAAGTAGTATTCGAGGGTCGCATCCAGGTTGGTCGAGCGGGTCGGGCTCAGGTAGGGATTGCCGGCGCCGCCGCTGCCGGGCGCGTTCACGGTCGGCGGCACCAGCGACAGGGCCGGGTTCAATGAACTGAAGTTGGGCCGCGTGATGGTGCGCCCGACCGACAGGTGCGACTGCCAGTCGTCGGTCCAGCCGATGATTGCCGAGGCGCTCGGCAGGTAGTTGGTCTCGTAGGTCGACAGGTCAACGTCGGAGATCGCGTCGCCGATGCGGGTCTGCCCGCGCAGCTCGCGATTCACGCGCACCACGCGGGCGCCCGCCTCGCCGCTGATGTCGATGCCGGCCAGCTTGGTGCTCCAGCGCGCGGCCAGGTACAGCGTGGCGCTGCGCTCGCGCTGGTCGAACAGGCGCGCCGGGTCTTCGGGCACCCGTCCCGGCCCCACGCCATAGCCTTCGCGCACCAGGTTCGCGTGGTCGATCAGGAAGTCTGCCGAGGGCGTCATCCACGGCCCGCCCAGGCGGTCCAGGCCCGGCGACAGGTGCTGGAACGACGGCCCGAAAGCCTCCAGCGGCGTCGGCCGCACGGCGCCGGTGAAATCGGCATGACCCTCGGCGCCGTGGTAGCTGGCCTTGCGCGTCGACAGGCGCACGCCGCCCAGCAACGCGCTGAAGATGCCGTCACCGCCGAGGCGCCAGGTGGCGTCCGAGCGCCACTGGAACTGCGAGCCGGCCTGCTCGTTCCAGTTCTGCACCAGGCCGCGCAGCACGAACTGGCCCGGGTCGCGCAAAGCATTCGCGCTGCCCGGCGTGGTCACCGCGTTGTAGCCGCCGTGGCCGTCGGCGCCGGCGGCGAACACGCTCGAACTCGCACCGGGCACCTGCTGGTCGACGATCACCGTGTCGTTGACGAATTTCGAGCGGGTATAGCCCAGTTGCGAATCGACCGTCAATGGTCCGTCGGCGTACTTCAGGCCCAGGTTCAGGTAATGCGTGGTGGTGCGCTCGTTCTGGCCCCAGGTGCTGGTGGCGGCATAGGGATCCCAGTCATAGGCGCCGCCGAAGCGGGCCGCCGGCGCGTCCGCGGCCAGGATCGGGCAGATGGTGCCCATCGGCGTGTTGCAGTGGTCTCCCTGCGGGGCCAGCACCACGTTCGTCAGGCGCGGCGCCCAGGTGACGATGTTCAGGATGTAGTTGACCGCATTGCGGCCCTGGTAGCCCATGCCGAGATACTGGGCGCTGGCCTGCAGCCGCGGATTGATCTTCCACTGGAAGGCGCCGTGCACGCTCTGGCGCTCGCGCTGGCCGCTATTGTAGATGCCGCCGATATTGGGCAGCTGGCCCAGCACCTCGCCTGCGCCCAGCGCGAACGGCGGCCGCTCGCCCAGCCGGGTGGCGCTGCCGTCGGGCCGCACCGCGAACACATTGGTCGGCCGGTCGACCCATTGCACCGGATAGGCCCAGTTCTCGCGGTTGACCGCGACGTCGAACAGCGCCCCCATCTCGCCGACGCCGGTCTGCCAGCGGTTGCTGAGCAGGAAGCCGCCACCCGGATTGTGCCGGTCCTTCGTCGCCTCGCTGCCATTCGTCTGCTGCAGGCGGTCCTCGATGTAGCCGCTGGCCGTGAAGCCCTTGCTGTCGAACGGCGCGCGCAGCCGGATGTTGACGGCGCCGGCGATGCCGCCCTCGAACTGGTTGGCGGTGGCCGATTTATAGACCTCCATGCCGCCGATCGACTGCACCGGCAAGTCCTGGTACGACAGGCGGCGGCCGGCGGCGGTGAAGATCTCGTTGCCGTCGAGCGTGGTGGCGACGTCGGGCAGGCCGCGGATGATGACGGTATCGGTCTGGCCGCGGTCGCGCCCGACCTGCACGCCGGCCACGCGCTGCAGGGCGTCGCCCGCCTGGCGGTCGGGGAATTTGCCGATGTCGTCGGCATTGATGGCGTCGACCACCTGCACCGCGTCGCGCTTGATGGTCTCGGCCGAGCGCAGGCTCTGGCGCAGGCCGGTGACTTCGACGACGGCCGTAGCGCCGCGAATCGGTTCGGATACGGGCGGCGCCACGGTGTCCGCTGTCTCTTCCTGGCCCGACTGCCCCAGCGCCGGCGCGGCGTGCGCCGACAGCAGCATGATGGCCGCGCAGATCGGCTTGATGTTCGATCGGTTCATGCCTGTCTCCTGTTGTAGTGGTCGCGGGGCCTCGTTGGTCCCGTCGCCCGCCCCGCCGGTCGCTGCCGGCTTGGGGCCGTGACACATACTAAGAGCGCGCCACCCGCGTCACCCATAACGAAACGCGCGGGAGCTATCCGAAATCGTCATGGCATGGATTCGCGCGCGCCAGTGGCGGCGGCGCTGTCGGCCCAGGCGGGCGTGAAGGCCCGGTCGTCGGCGTCGAACAGGAAGGCGCGGGTGGCCGGGAATGCCAGCGCAACGCGGCTGCCGGGACTAGGGGGCGCGGTGTCGGCGTCACACTTGAGCGCCACCATGTCGCCGCCGCCGTCGGGGTGCGCATAGACCAGGGTCACGTCGCCCAGGTACTCGACCAGGGCCACGCTGGCGCCGATGCCGCCGCCCTCGCCCGTGCGCACGATCTGCAGGTGTTCGGGACGCACACCCAGCACCACCTTGTCGCCCGCCCTGGCGCGCGTGGCGTCGGCCGCCACCTGCACCCTCACGCCGTGCGCCAGCTCGACGGTTGCGCCACGGGCCTGGGCCGCGACCAGGGTCGCGTCGAAGAAATTCATGCGCGGCGACCCGAGAAAGCCGGCCACGAAACGGTTGGCCGGACGTTCATACAGCTCGAACGGGCTGCCGACCTGCTCGATGCGGCCGCCATTGAGCACGACGATCTTCTGGCCGAGCGTCATCGCCTCGACCTGGTCGTGGGTGACGTAGATCATGGTGGCGCCCAGCTCCCGGTGCAGGCGCGCCAGTTCGACCCGGGTCTGGCCGCGCAGCGCGGCGTCCAGGTTCGACAAGGGCTCGTCGAACAGGAAAACCTCGGGTTTGCGCACGATGGCGCGCCCGATCGCCACCCGCTGGCGCTGGCCGCCCGACAGCGCCTTGGGTTTGCGCTCGAGCAGATGGCCGATCTGCAGGATCTCGGCGGCGCGCTCCACCCGCGCGCGGATCTCGGCCTTCGGCACCCTGGCCAGCTTGAGCGCGAAGCCCATATTGTCGAACACGCTCATATGCGGATACAGGGCGTAGCTCTGGAACACCATCGCGATCCCGCGCCGGGCCGGCTCGATCGCGTTGCTGACGACGCCCCCGATCTCCAGCGTGCCCTCGCCGACGTCTTCGAGACCGGCGATGATGCGCAGCAGGGTCGACTTGCCGCAGCCTGACGGGCCGACGAAGACGACGAACTCGCCGTCCAGGATTTCCAGGTCGACGCCCTTGATCACGAGGTTGTCGTCGAAGCGCTTGCGGATGCCGCGCAGGCTTACCGATGCCATGTTCTGCCTCTGCTCATCATTCTCTTTCGTTCAACCCTTGAGGCCACTGGCGGCCAGGAAGCCCTGGGTCACGCGGCGCTGGAACGCCACGTAGGCCAGCGCCACCGGCAGCGCGCCGAGCAGGGCCGCCGCCATCAGCTGGGCATAGCGCACGCCGAAGGCGTCGTAGGTCTGGGTCAGGCCCAGCGGAATCGTCATCATGTCGTTCGACGTCACGATGATGAACGGCCACAGGAAGTTGTTCCAGGCGCCGATGAAGGTCACGATCGCCATCGCCCACACGATGTTGCCCGAGATCGGCAGATAGACGCTCCACAGCACCCGCAAGGGCCCTGCCCCATCCATGACGGCCGCCTCGCGAAAGTCGGCCGGAATCGCGTCGAAGAACTGCTTGAACACATAGATCACCACCGGTGAGACCACCTGCGGCAGCACCAGGCCGGCGTAGCTGTTGATCAGCCCGAGCTGGTGCATGGTGCGAAACAGCGGCACCAGCAAGGCCTCGAACGGCAGCAGGAAGGCCAGCATGGCGATGCCGAACAGGAGCGAGCGCCCCCTGAAACGCAGCTGCGAGAAGGCGTAGGCCGCCATCAGGCTGATCGCCATCGTCACCACCGTCACCAGCAACGCCACCAGGGCGCTGTTGAACAGCCAGCGCGGCAGGTTGCCGGCGCCGAGCGTCTTGGCGAAGGCCTCCAGGGTCCAGGTGCGCGGCAGCCAGTGGAAGGTGGCCGACACGGTCTCGAGTTCGGGCCGCAGCGCGGTGGACAGGGCCCACAGCAGCGGAAACACCCACAGCGCCGCCAGCACGCAGGCCGACGCCGTGGCCACGATGCTCCAGCCAAGCTGGGACGGATGCTTCATGCCGCGCTTCATGTCCCCCTCCCGCTGCGCGCCCGCTGCCACGAGCGGCCCAGCCACACCTGCAGCAGCGACAGCGCGATGACCACCGCCATGAACGCCATCGCGATCGCCGCCGCATAGCCGGCGTCGCTCTGGGTGAACGCGGTTTCATACATATAGTGCAGGGTCACGCGGGTGGTATTGAACGGGCCGCCCGTGGTGAGGATATAGGTCTGGCCGAAGATCTTGAGCGAGGCGATCAGCTGCAGCAGCAGCGCGGTGCCGACCACCGGCCGCAGGGCCGGCCAGGTGATCGCCCTGAACAGCGTGAACCCGCGCGCGCCGTCCAGCGCCGCCGCTTCGTACAGCTCGGCCGGGATGTTGCGCAGGCCGGCCAGCAGCATCAGCATATTGAAGCCCACGGTCCACCAGATCGTGCCGATCGCCACCATCGGCATGGCCCAGTCGACGTCCGCCAGCCAGGCGCGCTGGCCGCCGACGATGTGGTTGATGACGCCCGACGACGGTTGCAGCATCCAGTCGGCGATCAGGGTCATGACCGAGATCGGCAGCACATAGGGCAGGAAGAACGCGCCCTGCAGCCAGCTCGACGCGCGCACGAAGCGGTGCACCAGCAGCGCCATCACCAGACCCAGGGCGGTCAGCGGGATCACGGTCAGCAGCGAAAAATAGAAGGTGTGGCCGAGCGAGGCCCAGAACGCCTCGTCGCGCACCAGGGTCGCATAGTTGGCCAGGCCGACGAAGGCGCTGGTGCGGGTCAGGCTGCTCTCGGTCAGGCTGAGCCAGAAGGTCTGGGCCGCCGGGCCCAGGAAGAACAGCAGGAAGACCAGCACGAAGGGCGCCAGCAGCAGCGCCGCGGGCAGGCCCTCGGCGCGCCCGGCGCCGGGCGGCGCGGCCCGGGACAGGTCTGTACTCGCTGCGCGTTTGAGCATCGGATTGCCTTCTCTTTTATCAGTAACGGGGCGGCCGCTTGCGCAGCAGGCGCGACGCCTCTTTTTCGAACATGATGAGCGCCCGTGCCGGCGCCAGCTGCCCGGACAAGGCCCCGGGCAGGTATTTCGACGCCATCGCCTCGACCGGCCCGGCGGCGCCCATATACCAGCCGTCCGGATCATAGACGACGTTGGCGGTCGCCCCGGCATACAGGGCGTTGGGCATCAGGGTGCGCGCCGCGGGCGACTCGGCCACCGGACGGTAGGCCGGCACGTGGCCGCCCTCGGCCCAGCCCATCGAGTTGCGGCTCACGAAGGCCATGAAGGCCAGCACCGCGCGCACCTTGGCGGCGGCCATCGGTTTGCCTTCGTTGGCGGGAATCGCGAACGCGTGCGAATCGGTCCACACGCTGGCGTCCTGGTACAGGCGCGGCAGCGGCACGATGCCGTACTCGAAGCCGAGCGTGCGCTGGCGCGTGGCGCGCACCAGTTCCGGCACCTCCCACACGCCGTTGATCATGAAGCCGGCGCCGCCGCCCATGAACTGGCTGGTGGAGGCGGGGTAATCCAGCCCGGCCTGCGCATAGCCGCCGGTGAACCAGGCGCTGACCCTGGCCAGTTCCTCGACGCCGGCCGCGCCATACGCGAAGCGGCCGTCCTCGATCAGCGGCGCCTTGCGCTGCGCAAGGAGCGACACCCACAGACGCCAGATCGCGTAGGAACTCTGGCTGGCCTCCATCGCCAGCCCCGCCCTGCCGGTTTTTTCCTTCACGCCGCGAAAGGCCGCGCTCAGGGCCGCATACCCCTCGATCGGCTTCAGAAGGCGGGCGTCGTCGAGCAACCCGGCCCTGGCCGCCAGGGTCTTGTTGTAGTACAGGACCAGCGGATGCAGGTCGAGCGGGATCGCATAGTTGGCGCCGGCATGGCGCGATTTTTCCCACTGGCGCGGAAAATAATCGCTGCCTTTCAGGCCCGCGGCCGCGAGTTCGTGCTCGCCGATCGGCCGCAGCACGCCGCCGCCGGCCAGGTTGGGCAGGCGCGACAGGTGGATGGTGGCGATGTCCGGGCCCTCGCCCACCACCGACGACGTAATCAGCTTGGTGTAGAACGGCTCGCCCCATTTCAGCGTGGTGCTGACCACGCGCGCCGCGCCCTGGCTGGCATTGAAGGCCTCGACCAGCGCGCGCATGCGCGCGCCGTCGCCGCCGCTGAGCAGCGTCCACATGCGGATCTCGACCGGCGCCTGCGCGGCTACCCGCGCCGGCGGCAATCCGAGCAGGATCGAAGCCGCGAGAAATCTCCTTCGCTCTGTCACCCTGTCTCCTGTCGTCTGGTTGCGCACTGCCGACATTATGGACCGCAATCGCCCGGCGCCGCGGCACGCCTGGGGCGCGTGCTCACCGCACCAGGGTCGGTCCCCGCACCACCGGCGCCCCGTCGACCCAATCGAGCCTGTCGATATACAGGAAACGCCGCTTGCCGCGACTGCCATCGGGCTCGAGTTCCCAGGCGTGATAGGCGATGTAGTCGCGCCCCCCGGCCCGGAACACCGACTGGTGGCCCGGCCCCATCAGCGCCACCTCGGGGCGGCTTTTCAGGAACGGTCCGTCGCCCACCGGCTGGCACGGCCCCAGCGGACCGGCGCAGCTGGCGTGGCCGGCCGCATACGAGCCGTCGCCGAAATCGTTGGCCGAATACAGCAGCGTATAGCGGCCGTCGCGCAGGACCATGGTCGGCGCCTCGATCACCTTGCCCTCCCATGCGCGCCCGTTGGTCAGCAGCCTGACCGGCTGGCCCACCAGCCCCACGCCGTCCGGGCTCAGCTCCTGGGCGAAGATATGGGTGGGCTGCTTGCAGCAGTTGCCGTCGTTCTTGAAGTACAGGTAGAGCCGCCCGCCGTCCTGGAACGGGCTGGCGTCGATGGTGCCGCCCAGCGCCGCCTGGCAGATCAGCGGCGCGGCGGCGCTGTCGACGAAGGGGCCGCGCGGCGAGCGCGCCAGCGCCGCGCCGACGCACTGGCGGTCGGTGGTCCGGTCGTGCGCCGTGTAGTACAGCACGTAGCGCTCGCCGAGCTTGACGACTTCGGGCGCCCATACGTGCGGCACCGGCTGGCGCACCCAGGACGCCAGCGCCGGCATCGCATCGGGCAGCGCGCGCCAGGCCTGCAGGTCGGCCGAATGCAGCAGCTGGACGTGCTTGCCGTTGGCATTGGTCGCATAGGCGTAGTAGCCGCCGTCGTGCGGCAGCACGAATGGGTCGGGAAAGTCGCCCAGCGAGCTGGCGCCTTGGGAGTGGCGCTGGGCCTGGCCCGGCAGCGGCAAAAGCGCCGCGCACAGGCCGGCCAGGCAAAGTGGCAAGCGGTAGTCCATGGATGGCTGTCTCCTCGGCGCCGTGGGCGGCTGCTCGTGTGGTGACAGGAATCATACGAACGCCCACCGCCCGTTTCCTATAACGAAACGCGCGGGAGATATGCCAATTCCGTATTCATCTGGCGCGCGCGGCGCGCCATGCCGGCCGCTTCGCGCAGCGCCGCCAGCATCGCCTCGGCCGAGGGCGACAGGTGATGGCGCTTGCGGGTGACGATCCCGTAGACGTCGGCGCGCAGCCCGAGGTCGAACGGCAGCAGCGCCAGCTGCCCGGCGTCGAGCTGGGCGCGCACCAGCTCCGGCGGTAAGGCGACCACGCGCTCGCCGTCGGCCAGCAGCTGCGGCACCAGCGGCAGCGACGCCGTCTCGACGACGTCCTGCGGCGGCTCCAGCCCATTGCCCATGAACAGGGCCATCAGCTGCTCGCGCAGGCGGCACGGCGGCGGCAGGATCCAGGCCGCGCCGGCCAGGTCGGACAGCGCCAGGTCGGCGCGCGCCAGCCAGGGGTGGCCGGCGCGCACCACCAGCGCGTGCGGCTCGTCGGCCAGCGGCTCGAAGTCGAGTTCGGCGCCGGCCGCGGGATCGAGCACGTGGCCGACCACGATGTCGAAGTCGCCGGCGCGCAGCGTCTCGACCAGCGTCTCGCTGGCTTCGACCGTCAAGGCCACCTGCACCCGCGGGCTGCGCTCCTTGAGCAGCTTCACCGCCTGCGGCAGCAAGGCCACGGCCGGCGTGAGCACGCTGCCGACGCACACGCGGCCGTCGACGCCGGCCAGGCCCTGCATGATTTCCTGGTGGGCGGCGTCCATCTCGGCCAGCGCCGCGCCGGCGCGCCGGATCAGGATCTTGCCGTGCCAGGTGGCGACCACGCCGCGCGGCAGGCGTTCGAACAAGGGCACGCCGAGGGCGTGCTCGAGCTCACCGATCAGTTTCGAGGCGCCGGGCTGGGTCAGCCCCGCCGCTTCGGCGGCATGCAGGATGGATGCGTGGCGCCCCAGCTCGACCAGCAGCACCAGATGGCGCGTCTTGAGGTGGAAACGGATGAACCGGGTCGAGGATGCGTCGCGCATGCCGCATGGCCAATTGTCGTTTTTTTAATCCTAAAGCATTGCGCGCGCGGGCGTCAAATAATGTCTGGTTCTGTCACGCGGCGGCAACGGCCGCCTGGCTGCGCGCGGGCAGCCGTACCTGCGCCACCAGGCCGCCTTCGGGATGGTTGCGCAGTTCCAGCTGGCCGTCGTGGGCCTCGATGATGCCGCGCGCGATGCCCAGCCCCAGGCCCATGCCGCCATCGTTGCGCTCGCGCCCATGGGCCAGCCGCACATAGGGATCGAACAGGCTGGCCAGCGCGTCCTCGGGCACGCCCGGCCCGTGGTCGCGCACCTCGACCACGACGCTGCCCGGCTCCTCGCGCACCGCGATCTCGGCCCGGGCGCCGTAGTACAGGGCGTTGTCGAGCAGGTTGCCCAAGGCGCGCTTGAGGGCCAGCGGCTTGCCGCGCACGTCGACGCCGGACGGCTGGTAAAGCACCTCGTGGCCGGCCAGCCGCGCGCTCCTGACCATCCGTCCCAGCAGCGCGTCGAGGCGGATCCGGGCCGGGTTCTCGTGGATGTCGCTGTCCTTCACGCACTGCAGCGCGCCCTTGACCATCATGTCCAGTTCATCCAGGTCTTCCTCGAAGTCGTTGCGCAAGGCCTCGTCGTCGAGCAGTTCGGCGCGCAGCTTGAGGCGCGTGATCGGCGTGCGCAGGTCGTGCGAGATCGAGATGAACAGGCGCTCGCGGTCCTCGATGTAGCGGGCGATCCGCTCGCGCATGGCCCCGAAGGCGCGCGCCGTGTTGACGAATTCGCGGCTGCCGGTTTCGGGCAGCGGCGCTCTGGCGTCGTCCTGGCCCTGGCCGACGGCGGCGGCGGCGTCGGACAGCGCGGCCAGCGGGCGCGTGATCGAGCGCACCACCAGCAGGCAAAGCAGCAGCACGACGGCCAGCGACAGCGCCTGGGGCATCAAGCGGTCCCAGCTGAACGGGTCGCTGCCGCTCAGGAAGTACGGGTTCGGCATCAGCGCCGCCAGGTATAGCCAGTTGCCCGGCTCGATCTCGGTCTGGATCACCAGGATCGGCGCCGGATCGGGCTGCAGCAGCAGCACGTGCTGGACCCAGGCGTTCGGCAAGTCTTCCAGGCGCACGTCGTGCTCGGCCACCACCAGCCGGTCGGGCCAGGCGAAGGCGAGCCGGAAGCCCGGCGAATTCGGCAGGTCGCTTCTCAGCGTGGCGGCCACCGTGGCGATCGCCTTGTCGGCCAGCGGATGCGGCGCGATCTGCTCGATCGGCACGTAGGCGTGGTTCAGGTTGACGAAGAAGCGCGTCCCGCCCATCTCGCGCAACTGCTGGATGATGAGCGCGCGATAGGCCGGCGGCAAGCTGCGAAAGAACCGGATCGCGCCGGCCGCGCTGTGCGCCACGTACCTGGCGGCCGACTGGGTCTCGACCTGCGACTTGTAGCGCAGCTGGCTGGCCCAGATCGCGCTGGCCGCCACCTGCGTGACGAGCAGGCCGGCCGCCATCACCAGCATCAGGCGTCCCAGCAGCGACGCCGGCAGCCAGCGCTGGAGCCGGCTATGCACTGGACACGCTGACGTCGGCCGAGAACACATAGCCGGCCCCGCGCACGGTCTTGATCAGCGCCGGCTGCTTGCCGTCGTCGTTCAGCCGCAGGCGCAGGCGGCTGACCTGGACATCGAGCGAGCGGTCGGTCGGCCCGACGTCGCGCCCGCGGGTTTCCTCGCACAGCAGGCCGCGGTCGAGGATGATGCCGGGGTGCTCGACGAAATACTTCAGCAGCTGGAAATCGAGCCCGGTCAGGGCCACCTGGACGCCGTCGGGATCGAGCACCTTGCGCTCCGTGAGGTCGAGCGTGAAGCCGACGAAGCGGTAATAGCGCGCGGCTGGCGCGTCCTGCGCCGAGCGGCGCAGGATCGCCTTGATGCGCGCCAGCAGCTCGCGCGGGCTGTAGGGCTTGGCGATGTAGTCGTCGGCGCCCAGCTCGAGGCCGACGATGCGGTCGGTCTCGTCCGAGCTGGCGGTGAGCATGATGATCGGCACGTTGGAGCGCTGGCGCACCTGGCGGCACAGCATGAAGCCGTCGGTATCGGGCAGCATCACGTCCAGGATCACCAGGCACAAATCCTCGAGCTGGGCCTGCAGCGCGGCCAGGAAGCTCTCGCCGTCATGCGACAGGATCACCTCGTACTGGTTCTTCTCCAGGTAGGTCTTGAGCAGTTCCCGGGTCTTCTGGTCATCGTCCACGATCAGTATCTTGCGCACCTGCCACTCCAAGAGGTTTAAGATTGAATAGCCGGAACAGCGCGCCGAGGCGGCGCTGCGCCTGGGACGGCGGCGCCCGGTCGTCCAGGAAGAAGCGGTGCACCTCGGCGATGACGGCGTCGCGGCTCGCTTCGTCCAGCGCCATGCGGTGCACCAGGCTGGGCGCCTGCACCGCCGCGCCGCGCGCGAATACGGTCCACGACTGGCGCGCGCAGCTGTCCATGGCGGCCGGGTCGGCGTCGCGCCGCACCGGCACGCCGCCCTTGAGCGCATTGAAGCCGGCCTGCACGCTTGGGGTCACCATCAGCCGCGCCATCCTTTCCTGGGCCGCCATCTGGCGGTAGTCGCCGGCGAACATGGCCAGCGTGTCGACGCTGTACAAGTGGTAACCGGCGGTGTCCGGCGCCGCGGCGCAGCCGAAGTCGCGGTCGGGCAGCGCCCTGAACTCGCTGAGCTCGGCCTTGGCCCAGTCGCCCATGATCATCATGCCGGCCTGGCCGCGCGCGAAACGGCGCACCACCTCGGGCCACGGGCGCTCGTCGATCTCGCCCTGCAGCCAGCCCTTGATGGTGCGCAGGCGCAGCAAGGCCTCGTGGGTGCGCCGGTCCGCCGCCGCGGCCGGGCTGCGCTGCACGAACAGTTCGCGGTAGAAGGCCGGCCCGCTCTCGGCCAGCACCAGGTTCTCGAACAGGGCGGCGACCTGCCAGGCCTCGCTGCTCTGGGCCAGCGGCGCCACGCCGGCCGCGCGCAGGCGCCGCGCCACGCCCTCGAACTGGCGCCAGGTGACGGGCGGCGTCAAGCCGAGGCGGGCGAACAGCGGGCGGTTGTAGTACAGGGTATTGACGCGATGGATGCCGAGCGGCGCGGCCACCACGTGGCGGCGGTGCACGACGAGCTGGCGGATGGTCGGGAACAGGAAGCCGGCCCAATCGTCAGAATCGGCGACCTTGTCGAGTTCGAGCAGCAGGCCCAGGTCGGCCCATTCGACGATCGACGGGCCGATCAGCTGGGTGACTTCGGGCGCATCGCCGGCCAGCACCCTGCCCTTGAGGACCTTGCCGGCGCCCAACCCGGCGCCGCCCGGGATGGCGGCGTCCCGCCAGGCGATGCCCTCGTCGGCCAGGCGCGCCGCCAGCAAGTCGGCGGCCTTGCGCTCGCTGGCCGAGGTCCACCAGTGCAGCACCTGCAGGCCGGGCCCGTCGGCGGATGGCGTGGCGGAAGAAGGGACGGCGGCGCAGGTGCAGGCCAGGGCCAACGCCCACCTCATGACACCAGGCCAGGCCACTTTCTTCATCGACGCCATCACCCACGATCCCGCTGAAAGCACCGACTATATCGCAAGGGCGGCCAGGGCGCTAGCGTCGCTCGATGGTGGCGACCTGGCCCATCCTGCCGTTGCGGTCGAAGGCGGCGGCGCGGATGGTGCCGCGCGCCGCGATCGGGCCGTTCACGACCGGGCTGCTCGCGCTGGGCGTGCTGCCATCGACGGTGTAGCGCAGCAGCATCCCGGGCAGGACGTGGTTCACCTTCACCTGTCCGCCCTCCTCGACCATCCCCGGCGGCGCGATCCGGTAAGCGACCTTCGAGCCGTCCAGGTCGAGGCGCGGCAGCACGCGCTGGCCAAGGGCGTTGACGAAGCCGGTCCAGGCGGCGCGCTGCAGCACGTCCGCCCTGGCCGGATCGCTTTCGCGCGCCCAGGCCGGGTCAGGCGCCCAGCCGCGCTCGGCCACCGCCACCAGGCGCGGCATCACCAGGTAGTCGATGCGGGCCGGGTCGCGCACGGTCTCGACGAACAGGTTGGCCTGCAGGCCGCGCACGCGGCGCTTGCCGTAGTCGGTCAGGCGGTCCTTGCCGATGCGCGCGCTTTCTGGCGCATTCCTGTTGATGTCGAGCGGGATGAAGTCGTGCACGGTGTCCAGCTCCACGTAGGCGCCCCAGTTCACGCCATGTTCGTCCGGATTGGCGTTGTGGGCCATGTCCATGTACATGCGCGTCACCGGCGTCAGGACGATGTCGTAGCCGGCGTTGGCCAGGCGGTAGGCCAGGTCTTCGTTGCCGGTGGTGTTGTTCCACACATAGGCCGAGAAGCCGCGTTCCGGGAAGCGCGGATTCGGGATCAGCTTGGGACGGCCGTCGAGCATCGTCTGGCGCGCGGCCAGCTCTTCCCAGCCCGACATGAACAGGCCGTGCTTGCGCAGGATGCCATCGACGCGGTCATAGAAATAATCCCACAGGTCGACCACGGTCTCCAGATTGTGCTTCTTCATCATGGCGGCGCTGACGGGCGACTTTTCCCAGGCGCCGTGGGCCAATTCGTCGCCGCCCATGTGGATGGTCGACAGCGGCACGCCGGCCTCGCGGTGCAGCTTGACGACCTCGTTCACCACGTGCTCGATGAAGGTGTAGCTCGATTCATGCCCCGGGTTGATCACGTTGTCGCCGAACAGCTGCGGCGAGTTGTATACCGAGCGGTCATCGAGGTCGTTGAGCAGGTATTTGGCGTAGTCCTTGTCGCCGGCCGCCTTCAGGCGGTGATAGCGCGACTCCATTGCCTGCACGGCGGCGCGCGCGTGGCCCGGCATCTCGATCTCGGGAATCACCTCGATATGGCGCGCCTGGGCGTAGCGCAGGATTTCCTTGTACTCGTCGCGCGTGAAGTAGCCGCTGCCGCTGGCGTCCTTCAGGTCGGGGCCGGAACCGTAGGCCGGCTGCAGGCGCACGCCGGGCCTGGCGGCGTGGCCGCGCACCGCACCGATGTCGGTCAGCTCGGGCAGGCCGGCGATCTCGAGGCGCCAGCCTTCGTCGTCGGTGAGGTGGAAGTGGAACTTGTTGAGCTTGAAGCGCGCCATCAGGTCGAGCCACTTGAACACGGTCTCCTTGCCGTGGAAGTTGCGCGATACGTCCAGCATGAAGCCGCGGTAGCCGAAACGCGGGGCGTCGACGATGGTCAGCTCGGGCAGCGCCGGCGACTTCGTCCCGGGCAACGGCATCAGGTCGCGCAGCGACTGCAGGCCGTGGGCGACGCCGGCCGCGCTGTTGCCGACGATGGCGATGCCGCCGTCGTCCGCCATCGTCAGGCGGTAGGCTTCGGGCGAGCTCTGGCCAGGCACGCTGGCCACGGAAAGGCGCAGCGAAGGACCGCCGCTGGCCGGCAGGTCTGCAGCGAACAAGGAGCGCGCCAGCGCCGCCTCATTGGCCAGCTCCGATGACGCCTCCACGTTTGGCTTGCCCTTGAGCGCCAGCGTGCCCTTCCCGGCATCGAGCTGCAATGGTGTCGGCAAGACCTTCGGCACGGCGGACGCGGGCAGCAGCGCGGCGCGCGCATTGCGCTGGTACGTATCCTGCGGGGTGACCAGCGAGTGCGGGCTGTCCTTGACGCCGGCCTGCGGCGCTTGCGCCAGCGGCACGACGCTGTAGGCGAGCGCGACGCCGGTATCCGGCGCAGCGTCGTACACCAGGTAGGGCCCTGAAGGCGCCTTCGAGGAGGTGTAGACCGAATCCGAGTGCTGGTAATCGAAGTCGACTGTCTGTCCCGGCGCCAGCCCCTTGAAGCCTGGGGCGGGATACAGGCGGAACAGGCCACCGGCGATCTGCTCGAGCAGGATGCCGTTCGATTGCGCGCCCTTGGGCATGCGGTCGATCGCATTGAAGTACAGCGACCAGCCGTGCGCCGGCAAGGCCCGGGTGTCGCGGTTGGTCAGGGTGAAGCGCGCCGGCGACGTCCCCTTGGGCAGCTGTGCGTCCGCCACGGGGCGCCGCAGCTCCCATTGCAGGTGCAGCCTGGCGCCGCTCGCCACGGCGCCGGCGGATGTCGCCGCCGCCTGTGCTTCCTGCGCCGTCGCCGGCGGCGCGAAGGCCATCATGACCGCCATCAGGGTCGACGCCACGGCGCCGCCAACCATCGTTGTCTTACCCAAGAGTGTCTCCTTATTGCGCCGATGCGCGCTCGTCCACATCATTTTTGCCCTGGTCGGCCTTGCTCGACCCTGTTCTGCAGCCTGACGGCGCCATCACCCGGCGCCAGGCTCCCGTTCAATACCTGCGAGGTCACTGCCCACATTTCGACTTCCATGCTCGGCTGGCCGCGATTGAGCACCTGGGCGTTAATCCGGATCGTCGACGCGCAGCGCTTGCGCCATTCGGCCATCTGCTTGGCCACCGGGTCGCGCACTGCGATCAGGTGGTGCGACAGCGTGAAAAAGCCGGTCAATCGGTTGGTGTACAGGTCGGCGAACTCCTGCGACCCGACCCAGGCGATGAATTTGTAGGCGTCTTCCTTGTTCTTCGAATGACGGTTCACGCCCAGCCCCAGGTCCATGTGGTCCGAGATATGACAGGCGGCGCCCTCACGGGGCAGCGGCGGCGGGAATACGCCCAGCGCGAGTCCGGGCGTGCGGCTGAAGTGCGCGATGTCCCACGAGCCGGCCGGATAGATCGCCGCGCCGCCCGATGCGAACCTGGCCTGGCTGGCCGCATAGGTCTGTCTTGCAGCGCCCGCCGGCAGGTAACGGCCCAGGCGCGCGGTGAAATCGAGCGCGTCGACATAGGGCCGGTCGGTAAGCCTGGCGCGCCCGGCGATCAGGGCCTTGCGCCCCTCTTCGCCGCGCCAGAAGTTCGGGCCGATGCTCGTGTAGACGATCTGGCTCGACTCCCACTGCTCGGCCGTTCCCAGCGCCAGCGGCGTCACCCCCGCCTCTTTCAGGACGTCGAGCACGCGAAAGAAATCGTCCACCGTGCGCGGCGGCTGCAGGTCGTGGCGCCGGAAGATGTCCTTGTTGTAGAAGAAGCCGTGGATGACGGAAGCCACCGGCATGCAGAAAGTATCCTTGCCGTCGTCGGTCTGCCAGGCCACCAGGCTCGATCGGTCGAAATTCTGCAGGCCCGGCCTGCCGTCCAGGCGCTCGAGGTGGCCGCTCTGATACAAGGCCAGGAACACGTCGAACGGCCGGCACGCGATCAGGTCGCCCGCCGTACCCCTGGCCAGGCGTGCGCCGACGGCCGCGTCGTAGCCGGTCGGCGCGGTCGGCGCGAACTTCACCGTGACGTCGGGATGGTGGCGTGCGAAGGCCGGCAACAGCACGTTTTCCCACAAGGCCTTGTCGTCCACACGCCAGCTCTCGATCACGAGTGTGCCAGCGCTTGCCGGCAGCGCCAGAGCCGCCAGCAGCGCGCCGAGCATGCCATTCAGGATCCCTCTCACCCGTGCTGTCCCGCCGCGCCACGCTTGGCCTTGGGCGCCGCGAACAGCCGCTCGATCTCTTCCAGCGACTTGCCGCGGGTCTCGGGCAGGAAGAAGGTGGCGGTGACGAAGTAGATGGCGGTGCAGGCGGCCCAGAACAGGAACATCATGTGATAGCCGAAGTTACCGACGATCGGCAGGAAGGCGCCGGCGATCAACGTGCCCGTCCCCTGGTTGATCAGCAGCGCCACGCCCATGCCCACCGACCGGATCCGGGTCGGCATCAGCTCGGACAGGGCCAGCCACACGCACACGCCGGGGCCGATCGAGAACGAGGCGATGAAGAAGGCGATGAACAGGGCCGCCAGCTGGCCGCTGCGCTCGTCCGGTGTGGGACCGACAGTGGCGCGCACGATCTCCAGAGGCACGCCGGCCGGCGCGCCCTTCGGCGGCTGCACCGACACGCGCTGGGCCATGTACACCCGGCGCGCGGCGTCGACCGTGGCGCGGGCCTCGGCCGGCAGGCTCGCGATCATCTGCTGGGCGGCATCCAGTGCCGACGCAGCGCCGCGGCCGGCCCAGGCGGCGCGTGCCGCCTCCAACAGCGCGCGCTGCTCGGGCGGCAAGGTCGCTGCCAGGGCCGCCTCGCGCGCCAGCACCGCCTGGGCTTCGGCGGTCGGCGTATAGGCTTCGGCGACCTGCTGCGCATCGCCGTACTGGTACAGGATCGTCAGCTGCGTCGGACCGCCGGCATTGCCCAGCTTCGCGTCGACCAAATTGAGATCGAGCGCATTATGACGTACCAGCGCCGCCACCTCGGCGTGCACGTCGACCCGCTGCGACTCGAAGCGGTGGAACAGCAGCGCCAGCAGGCATAGCGAGACCATGATGCCGGCGGTGCCGATCTTGAGCAGGAAGACGCGGCCCTTGCGTTCGACCAGCATGATGGCGCCGACCGTCATCACCATGTTCAGGATCTTGATCGCGGTGCCGTGGCTGGCCGCGCTCACCGGATCGAGGCCGGCATGCTGCAGGATGGTCGACATGAACTGCAGCAGCGAGTTGATGCCGGTCGCCTGGTTGCAGCCCAGGATCACGCAGGCCAGCACGAACGGCAGCACGTAGCGCCGCTCGGTCAGCATTTCGGTGAGCGCCGCACCGCGCGAGAGCTTCGGGCGCGCGCGTTCTTCGGCCAGCGAGGCCTGGATCTCGTCGGCTTCAAGCGCGCAGGCGCTGGCCGGCCGCAAGCGTCCCAGCACGGCACGCGCCTGGTCGGCGCGTCCCTGGCGCATCAGCCAGCGCGGCGACTCGGACACGAACAGGCAGCCGAGCAGGAACAGCGCGCCCGGATATACGACGGCCATGAACATGCTGCGCCAGGCATGGTCGGCGGCGGCCGTCGCGGCGGCGGCGTCGCTGCCGGCGGCCTGGATCGCCAACTCGGCATTGCCCAGGTAGTGGTTGCCGATGAAGGCGGCCAGCACGATGCCGGCCGTGAGGGCAAACTGGAACAGGGCGAGGCCGCGGCCGCGCCGGTCGGCCGGCAGGCATTCGGCCAGGTACAGCGGCACCACGACCGCGATCACGCCGCCGGACAGGCCCTGCAGCAGGCGCCCCAGCAACAGCGGCAGGAAGGATTGCGACAGGTAGATCACGGTGACGCTGCCGACGAACAGCAGCGCGCTCACCACCAGCATCGGCTTGCGTCCCAGCCAGTCGGCCAGCATGCCGGCCACCACGGAGCCGAGGATCGAGCCGGCCATCACGGCCGCCACCACCAGCGACAACTGGCCCTCGGTCAGGCTGGTGGCCCGGTGCAGATAGGGCAAGGCGGGATCGATGATCCCGATGTCGACCCCGTACAGCAGCCCGCCAAGGCCGCAGATCGCCGTCAGGAAGAACAGGTGCATGCGTTGTTTGTTGTGATTGGCCATTCCTTGCCTTCGCCTCGATCAATGCTTCTTGTTCCAGGAGCGCGGCCGCGCGGTCTCCGGCGCGCGGCTGCGTCCTCCCATCTACTGCTGCCAGAGATTACCAGGATGTACCTACCCGCAGTCCAAACATGCGCGGATCGTTATAGGACGCGAGCAGGAAGCGCTCGTCCGGACCGCCGATGCCGGCCCAGGTTTTGGCGCGCTTGTCGAAGGCGTTGCGCACGTACAGCTCCGCATACCAGGGGTAGCGGTCGCCGTCCGGACCGTTCAGGCGCAGCGAACCGTCCACCTGGGCATAGGCGCCCTGCACGCTCGACAGGTGGGCCTCGTCCAGGTTGCGCAGGTTGAAGAACATCTTGTCCTGCCAGCGCGCCTGGATCCACGGCGTCAGCATCCAGCCATTACTGAAGTGGAAGTCCTGCGAGAAGCTCAGGTTCATCGTGCGCGGCGGCGAGTACGGCAGCCGGTTGCCGACGACGTCGTAGGGACGCAGCTGCGACAGGGAGGTGTCGGGACCCGAGTAATAGTCCGGGCAAGGCGTGATCCCCTGGGCCAGGCGCGAGCCGCAACCCAAATCGTCGCTGAAGGTGTGGTAGGCGGCCACCTTGGCCGACAGCAGCGAAGCCGAATAGGTGATGCGGGCGTCGCGCCATGGGCGGTACTGGCCTTCGAGCTCGAGGCCCTTGATGTTGGCGCGGCCGATATTGCGGGTCGACCACCAGCTGATCACCGCGTTGCAGCCCGGGTTGTCGGCGGCGCACGGCCGCTTGTTCTGGCCGACCGTGTGCTGGCCCGTCATCTGCATGTCCTTGTAGCGGCTGTAGAACAGGGTGGCCGACAGGGTCAGGCGGTCGTCCAGCATCTTGCCCTTGTAGCCGAATTCCAGGTTGGTGACGGTCTCGGGGCTGTACGGCAAGAAGGAATACTGCGGGCCGCTCGGACCGGTGGCGCAGTCGTACGGCACGCCGTTCGGGTCCAGCATATTGCCGCACAGGTTGAAGCGGTCGTTGAAGCCGCCGGCCTTGTAGCCGGTCGACAGCGAGGTGTAGAACATGGTGCGGGTATCAAGCTGCCAGGTCAGGCCCAGGCGGCCGGTGGTCTTGCGCCAGGCATCCTTGTGGTTGCTGATCGAGGCCGCGGCCGGGAAGGCGCCGCTGCCGTAATAGGCGCCCATGCCCGGCAACAGCATGCTCGAATCGATGCCCTGCCAGCCCGGCGTGCCCGGCGCACCGGGCGTGTACAGGCCGTTGAAATAGTCGGTGCCGTAGGCTTCCCAGAACTGGCCGTTGGCGTCCTCGCGCTCGTCACGGCTTGCGCGCGCCCCGACGGTCAGCGTCCATTTGGGGATGAATTCCCAATCGGCCTGGGCGAAGACGGCTTTCGACTCCGAGATGCGGTGCGGCTGGTGGTAGAAGTTCGCGGTCGGGTAGCCATTGGGGCCGCCGCCGCGGAAGTCCTGGCCATAATCGAGGGTGTTCTTTTCCTTCATGTAGAACAGACCTGCCACGTAGCGCAGGCCGCCGAAGTTCTGGCGCAGCTGCAGCTCGTGCACGCTTGATGCGAATTTCGAGGCCAGCGTATAGGTGCCGTTGTCGTACACCGGCCAGCGGTCGCCGATAGCCCAGGCGGTGGCGTCCACGTCGGCCTCGATCGGGTGGTAGCCGCCGTCGCTGTCCTGCTGCTGGAAGCGGCGCTGGATCGCGTGCGCATAGCTGTACTCGACGTCCGTTTGCGCATTCACGTTCCACACCAGGTTCGAGCGCGCGGTGCGGATCGACATGTCGGTAATGCCCGGGATGTTGATCGCCACGCTGTACTTGCCGCCGGTGCAGGCATACGGCGTGCCGGCCGCCTGATCGCAATCCTTCATGGCGATGTCGCCGGCATCGTTGTTCTGGTAGTTCTCGAACGCCAGCAGCCATTGCAGATTGTTCGTCACCTTCCACAGGCCGGAGATGCGCGCCGCCCACTGGTCGCGGTTGGTGTAGTAGTCGCTCTTGTCGACGTCGCGATTCAGGCGCTGGTCGGTGTCGGGAATGCCGTCGGCGTAGAAGCCCTTGGACGGCATATCGACGTCGTAGTCGTCGCGGGTCTGGTCGATCCAGCCGTCGCGTTTGACGCCGCTGGCGGTGAGGCGCAGCGCGAAGCGGTCGTTGACCGGGATGTTCTGCACGACCGAGAGCTGGCGCTGGTTGTAGTTGCCCACGTCCAGCATCACGTTGCCCTCGTCGCTATCGAGGACCGGTTTGTTCGGGATGATGTTGATGCTGCCGCCGGTCGAGTTGCGGCCGAACAGCGTGCCCTGCGGGCCGCGCAGCACTTCCAGGCGGTCCAGGTCGAACAGCAGCGCCAGCGCGCCTTGCGGCCGCGGCGAATAGATGCCGGCGACGTGCAGGCCGACGGCCGGGTTGCCGATCTCGGTGAAGTCCGAGTTCGACACGCCGCGAATCGCGATCTGCACGCCCGAGCTACCGTCGACCGCACCGCCCAGCTGCAGGTTCGGGATGTCGCCGGTCAGCGCCTTGATGTTGACCACGCCCTTGCGGGTCAGCTCTTCCTGGGTCACGGCGGACACCGCGACCGGGGTCTTCAGGAGCGAGGTGCTGTAGCGGGTGGCGGTGACCATCACTTCCTGGATGGTGTCGGAAGCCGGCGGCGGGACTTGCGCTGCAGCTTCCTGCGCTGAAGCCCGCGCCGCCAGCAACGCCAGGGCGCCTGCGACGGCCGAACTGATCAAGGTCTTCCTGCGGTTCGATTCAAGCATGCTGTTTTCCTTTTGGTAGCGCGACGGTGATGCCGTCATCTCGATTGATCCCACCTGCCTGTGTGCTGCTGTCTATTCCACTTTCTTCGTTGCATGTTTTGACAGTAGCACCGTTACCAGGACAGGCCAAATGAGGCCACCGGATGCGTAGGAATACTCATAAGCACTTGATTTTTATGCGCTTTTACCTCAAGCGATAAGCTGGCGCTTACACTTCTTTACATTGCGCGGGATATTTCGTCGGGAAATCCCTGGCGCATCGGATTTCAGGCGAGACAAGTATTCAATTCCTTACAATTCATTACAGAGCGCTGTGCCGCAATTGCAACAACCGACTTACAGCTTGACGTAGATGCCGCGCCGGTCCATCGCCCACGCCACGATCCAGCAGGCCAGCATGTACCCGAGCGCGAACAGGAAGGACGCCAGGACCGGCTCGCTCCAGGGCAGGATCGCTTCCTGGTACAGCCACTGATACAGCGACATCCCGCCCACCCGCAGGCGTACCAGCGCCACCACGCCGAGCGTCGACAGCATGTAGATGAACAGCGTGTTCTTGCCGAACACGTCGAAGAACGACGTGCCGGCCCGCAGTCCTTTCATGTCGATGGCCCACACCAGCACGGCCAGCAGCACGAGATTCCAGCCGATGCTGACCACGACGTAGGAGCTGGTCCACAGCTTCTTGTTGATCGGGAAGGCGGCGTCCCAGCCGTGTGCGAACAGGATGCAGGCGGCGCCCGCCGCGAGCAGCGTCGTCACCGTCCGCAGGCTGCGGCCCGCGCGTTCGATCCAGGCGACGGCGAGGTAGCCGCCAAGGACGTTCACGATAGCCGGCAAGGTGCTCAGGATGCCTTCGGGGTCGAAGGGAATGCCGTCGCCCGTGTACATGTGCGAGGCGCCCAGCACGGCCAGGTCGAGCGTGCGCACGGCGTTGCCCGCCAGGGTATAGTCACCGAACTGCCACAGCACCCACCAGTAGCCGAGCAGCAGGACCGCGCCGGCGACCAGCGCGCCGCGCACGCCGCCGTAGCGCACGACCAGGGCCGCGATCAGGTAGCACAGGCCGATGCGCTGCAGGACGCCCATGATGCGCACCTCGCCGAAAGGGATGAAGGCGCCGTCGGGCGTGAAGAACGGGAACCAGTACAGCAGGAAGCCGCACAGGAAGATCAGCAGGCCGCGTCGGAACACGGTCCGCATGAAGCGGCCGTCCTCCATGCTCCCCAGCTTCTTCATGCTCAGCCTCAGTGCGCAGCCGACCACGAACAGGAAGGAAGGGAACACCAGATCGGTCAGGGTGTAGCCATGCCATGGCGCGTGCACCAGCGGCGCATATTGCGCGCCCCAGCTGCCGGGCGTGTTCACGACGATCATCAGGGCCAGGGTCAGGCCGCGCAGGACGTCGATCGAGAGATTGCGGGAGGTGGTCGAAGGGGGCATCGGCGGGTTTCCATTTGACATGACGGATTCACCCTAGCATGGCGCAACACCCTGCCGCAACGCCCTGCCCGGCGTCGGAGAACTGAGCCCAAGTCATTGATTCGACAGGAATTTACCCTTTCGAGCCCGAACCCGGGCCTTACACTTCTTTACAAGGACGGTCTTTCCGGCCGGTTAACGAAAAACGGCGCCGCCAGCACCCGTCGATCTGACGAATGCCGACGGCGCCGCCGTCCGGTGCCGGATCAGTGCTTGGTATCGCCCTTGTCCGCCGTGTGCAGCTCGTGCTCCTTGACCAGCTTGCGCACCTTCGCTACGTCAGCCGCGCCGACCGGCGAAGCCTGGTTGCCCCAGCTGTTGCGAACGAAGGTCACCAGCTGCGCGGTCTCTTCATCCGACAGACGCCATGCGAAGCCCGGCATGCCCAGGTCCGACGGCGCCGTGTGGGTCGACGGCAGGCGCGCGCCGGCCAGGATCACGCGGATCAGCGAGGTCGGATCTTCCTGCAGCACGGTCGGATTGCCCGGCAGCGCAGGGAACACGTCGCCGGCCGCCTTGCCGTCCACGCGGTGGCAGGCCGCGCAGTTGTCCAGGTAGAGCTGGACGCCGCGTTCGCTGTCGTTGCCCTGCATGATCTTCTGCACGGTGGCGTCGCTGGCGGCGAAGGTGGCCTTCTTGTTGCCGCTCTCCGGCAGGCTCTTGATGTAGAGCGCCATCGCCATCAGGTCGGCATCAAGCATGTTCTGGGTGCTGTGCTTGACCACGTCCTGCATCGGCTCGCCCAGCACGCCCGAGTGCTTGTTACGGGCGGTCTTGAGCGTGTCGACGATGTCCTGCGCCGTCCAGTTGCCCATGCCGTCGACCTTGTCGCCGCGCAGGTTGACCGCCAGCCAGCCATCGATCAGCGGACCGCCGGCCAGGTATTCCGGACCGGATTCGTCCAGCGCCAGTTCGTTGAGCGTCGCCGCACGCGGGGTGTGGCAGCTGCCGCAGTGGCCCAGGCTCTGCACCAGGTAGGCGCCGCGGGCGATCTTCTGGTCGGCGTACTTCGTCAGGTCCATCGGGCCCTGCACCGGCACGAAGGTCTTGCGCCAGATGCCCAGCGGCCAGCGCATCGACAGCGGCCAGCTGATCTCGTTGTCGCGGTTGGCCTGCTTGACCGGCTCGACGCCGTGCATGAAGTAGGCGTACAGCGCGCGCATGTCGTCGTCGCTCATGCGGGCATACGACGGGAACGGCATCGCCGGATACAGGGTGCCGCCGCTCGGCACGATGCCGTGGCGGACCGCACGATCGAAATCGTCCAGCGAGTAGTTGCCGATGCCGGTTTCCTTGTCCGGCGTGACGTTGGTCGCGTACATATTGCCGATCGGCGACTGGATCACGCGGCCGCCGGCGAACTCCTTGCCGCCCGGCGCCGTGTGGCAGGCGATACAGTCGGACGCGGTGGCGACGTAGCGGCCCTTCTCGATCAGGCCGGCGTCAGGCTTGGCGCCATTGGCCAGATTGGCGAGCTGCGGACCCGGTTCGATCTTGCGGGTCTCGGTCGGTGCCACGGCATAGCCATAGGCGCCGGCAAGGACCACCGCGCCGGCGATGGCGAGACCGAGGACGATTTTCTTGACAGGTTTTTGTTTGGTCATGTGTTCGTCCTCTTATGCCTGCACCAGCGGGCCCGGGTTCTTGATGTACTGTTCCCGGATCGCTTTCGCGCACCAGTAGGCCAGCGCGCCGACCATGCCGGTCGGGTTGTAGCCGTTGTTCTGCGGGAAGGCGTTGGCGCCCGGCGCGAACACGTTCGGCACATCCCACGACTGCAGGTACTTGTTCAGGGCCGAGGTCTTCGGATTGGCGCCCATGATCGCGCCGCCGACCGTGTGCGTGCTCTGGTACTGGTTGATGTTGTAGTGCGTGCCCGGTTTCTTGGCATCGCCCTTGGTCGCCAGCGGATTCAGGACCTTGCACATCTCCTGCGCCTTGTCGACCAGGTAGGCCGATGCCGCGATCTCGTTGTCATGCCAGTCGAAGGTCATGCGCAGCAGCGGACGGCCGAAGGCATCCTTGTAGTTCGGATCCAGGTCCAGGTAGGCGTCGTCGTAGGCCATGCACGAACCCTGCACTTCGTAGTAGAACGAGTGACGCATCGCGTCCTTGGCGCCCTTCTTCCAGTCGCTGCCCCAGTTCGGCACGCCCGGCGCGGTGGCGATGCCGCGCACCGGACCGCCGCCTGGCTGGCGCGCCCAGATCACGCCGCCGCCGACGAAGCCCGACTTGGTCGGATCGTTGCGGTTGCCGTTCAGGTCGTCGAAGGTGGTGCCGCCGCCGCCGATGCCCATGAACTGGTTGGCGTGCACGTTCTTGTCGAAGAACAGCGAGACGCGGTTCAGGTTCTGGTACGAGTAGTTCTTGCCGACGGTGCCAGTCTTGGTTACCGGGTCGTAGGCCGGGCCGATCTTCGACACCAGCATCAGGTGCACGTTATACAGCGAGAATGCGCCCAGGATGACGATGTCCGCCGGCTGTTCGCATTCCTGGCCGCCAGCGTCCAGGTAGTTCACGCCGGTGGCCATCTTGCCGTCCGCCGTCAGGTTCACCTTCAGCACCTGGGCCAGCGTGCGCATCTCGAAATTCTTGCGGCCACGCAGCACCGGGAAGATGTTGATGTTCGGGCTGGCCTTCGAGTAGTTCAGGCAGCCGTAGTCCGAGCAGAAGCCGCAGAAGTTGCACGGGCCCATCTGGCAGCCGTACGGGTTGACATAGCTGGCCGAGGTGTTCGAGGCCGGGATCGGGAACGGGTGGTAACCCATTTCGCGCGCCGCCTTGTAGAACATTTCGCCGCCCAGGTAGTCCGGGTTCGGTCCCAGCGGGTATTCGCGCGAACGCGAGCCTTCGAACGGGTTGCCGCCTTCGACCACCTTGCCGTTCAACACGCCAGCCTTGCCCGAGGTGCCGCACACGTATTCGAAGTGCGAGAAATGCGGCTCCAGCTCTTCATAGGTGATCGGGAAATCCTGGATCGACATGCCTTCCGGCATGATTTTCTTGCCGTAGCGCTGCTCCATCGTGCTGCGCAGGTTGAAGTCTTCCGGCAGCGCACGGAAGTGCACGCCCGACCAGTGCGAACCCGCGCCGCCCACGCCGGTGCCCGGCTTGAACGAACCCATGCGGCGCTTCGGCACCGCCACGGTGTTCAGGTTGTGACGGATCGTCACGGTCTCTTGCGCCAGCGACTGCAGGTATTTGCGGTGCACCGAGCCTTCGAGCTCGTCGATCACGCGCGGATAGGCGAAGTCGGTCTGCGTGTCGCGGTCCGGGCCGCGTTCCAGGATGACCACGTTCAGGCCAGCGTCCGTCAATTCCTTGGCCATGATGGCGCCGACCCAGCCGGCGCCGACGATGACCACGTCTTTTTTCTCTTTTACGATTGCCATATTCTCTTATCCCCTCCGTCCAGCCAGGTCCACCGGTCCCAGCGGATACGGTTTGTCGCGAATCTTCACCCACTCCAGGTAGTCGCCCCGCATGCCGGGGTAACCGATCATCTTCCAGGCGCCCATGTCCTTGTTGCCGCCGTGGCTAGGATCGGAGAAGTAGCCGGCGCGGGTCTCGGCCAGGAAGTCGGCGAAGAAGGTCTTCGACGAGATGTCGGCGAGCTTGATCTTGCCGCCTTCGAGTTCCTTGAGGACGGATTCCTGCATGCGCACGTCGAGGTCGGCGAAGGCCTTGCCCGAGTAGGTCTTGGCGCAATAGGCATCCACGTTGGCGATGCCGACGCGGATGATGTCCTTCAGCGCCAGCTTGCCCTGGTAACCGAACTCCGAGGTCGCTTCCAGGAACGGTCCCTGCATGTACCAGATGCTGCCGGATGCATACGGCGACTGCATGTGGCGATCGATGAACTCGGGCACGCCCAGTTCGACGGCGCCGGGGCCGTGCTCGTCATGCGGAATCAGGCGATCGACCGCGGCGATCACGAATTTCCATTCCTTCGCGTTGAAGAACTTGGGCGTGTAGGGATTCGGCTTGCCTTTCGGTGCTGCGGTGGCGGTGGCATTGGCGTTGGGCAGACCCTGATGGATGGCTGCCGCCGCTGCGCCCGCGCCCATGGGCACGAACACCAGGCTCTTGATGAGGCGCCGCCGCGATGGGGATTGCTGATCGTCGGACATGAAGTCTCTCTCTCAATGTGAAGAATGTATTTTGTATGCAAAATGCAAGATACATAGTACCAACAACCGCCCTACTATGCCAAATCGAAATATTGGTGATCAATAATTTCCGCAAAAAAAAATTTGAGACGCAAAAGGGTTGAGCGCGAGTAACAGCGCAAGTTAAAACGACCGCCAAGCACATTGGTGCTGCAACCCGCAGTTACACACCACAAGCCTCGTGCAGGTGCTAGAATGGCTATTTCGAAAGTTCAGAAGTTTTAGAATGTTCTGATTTTACGGTTCGGTCGACAGCGGTAGCCTGCTTTGACGGACCCTAGCCAGCGCTTCGGCACGCGCCCATCCGCTGTTCGCGGGCGCGAAAGCGAGGTGGAGAGATCGGACGCCAAACCAGCCGCACGCCATGTGCGCATTCGGAAGGCACTGTCGCGCAGCGTCGGGCCTGAAACTTGGTCACCCTGCCCTCATGTGGATGGGGCCTTCGGGCGCTGCGGTCGCTTGTTGCGCAAATGAAACGTCCGCGCCGTGTCCGCCATGCGACACGGGTTGACCGGTTCACGAGGTTAAGCCTGGTTTCAACAATGCAAATACGCCTGAATGATAGAATTCCTCCAAAATTATGGAAGTGGAGACATTGATGCAAAACTCGGAAGTTGTACCGGCCGCGGAGCCCGGCGTCGCCGCGCCCTCCCTTCCAAAGCTCGCGCGGCAACACCTGCATGAAACAGTGGTGTCCCACCTGCGCCGGCTGATCGTCGAATCCGTCTTTCCGCCCGGGACGAAGCTCAACGAACGGGAGCTGTGCGAAACCATGGGCATTTCGCGCACACCGCTGCGCGAAGCCCTGAAGGCGCTGGCCGCGGAGGGCCTGATCGAGATCTCGCCGAACCGCGGCGCCTCGGTCTACAAGATGTCGCAGCAAGAAGTATGGGAAACCTTCGAGTTCGTCAGCGGTCTCGAAGCCCTCGCGGGCGAACACGCGTGCGCACGGATCACGCCCGAGGAAGTCGCCGAGATCCGGGCGCTGCACGATGCGATGCTGACCTGCCGCGAACAGGGAGACCTGCCCGGCTACTACAGCCGCAACCAGGCGATCCACAACAAGATCTCCGAAGCGGCGCGCAACTCGGTGCTGCACCATACCTACCTGAACATGAACCGGCGGCTGCAATCGCTGCGCCTCAAGTCGAACATCAAGCCGGAGAAATGGGACCAGGCGATCGAAGAACATCGCCAGATGATGGAGGCGCTCGAGGCGCGCGACGGCAAGCGCCTGGCGGCGATCCTGTCGCTTCACTTGCTGGACAAGCGCAATTCGGTGATGGAGATGGTGGACGACGCCGCGCCATTGCGCAAGGTGTCCTGACCTTCGCGCTACGCCGATCCACCAGCGTTGCACTGCAGGGCGCCGGCCTCCCATCAGGACGCCGGCGCCTTCGTTTTGCCGCCCCGCCGGACGGCGTTTACATCCGGAACCGCAGGCTCAGGCCATAGGTCGTCGGGTTGTAGCGCACGTCGCGCGGCATGTGTTCGCCCAGCGAGCTTTCGAACTTGGCCTTCGTCAGGTTGATCGCGTCGAACTGCAGCGAGACCTTGTCGTTGATCTCGTAGCCGATGCTCAGGTCGACGAAGATCGCGGCCTTGACCACGCGGTCCTGGTTGAACGGCGCCTCGGCGATCTGCTCCACGTAGTCGCCGCGGCGGGTCGCGGCCAGGCGGCCGGTGATGCCGTTGCCCTCGTATAGCAGCGCGAAGTTGTAGCTCTTCTTGGCCACGCCCGTCAGCGGCGTGGTCGTATAGGTGTCACTGTCGAACGCGGTGCGGCTCTGGTTCTCGCCGTCGATCCAGGTGTAGTTGGCCTGGGCGCCGAAGTTGGCCCATGGGCCGGGCAGGAAGTCGAAGAACTTCTGGACCCCGAATTCGGCCCCGCGCAGCCGGCCCTTGCCCGAGTTCTGCGGACGCGTCACGCGATACACCTGGCCGTCGATGACTTCGTCGCGCGTGAAGCTCTGCTCGTAGCCGTCGATGTCGCGGTGGAACAGCGCGACCTGGGCGAAGCCGTTCTTCTGGAAGTAGTATTCGAGCGTGGCGTCGATATTGGTCGAGCGGGTCGGCTCCAGGTAGGGATTGCCGGCGCTGCCGCTGCCCGGCACGTTGACGGTCGACGGCACCAGGGTCAGGGCCGGATTGAGCGTCCCGAAGTTCGGCCGGGTGATGGTCTTGCCGACCGAGAAGTGCGACTGCAGGTCTTCGGTCCAGCCGACCACCGCCGAAGCGCTCGGCAGGTAATTTGTTTCGTAGGTCGACAGGTCGACGTTCGACACCTCGTCGCCGATCCGGGTCATGCCGCTCAGCTCACGATTGAGGCGCACCACGCGCCCGCCGATTTCACCCTTGACGTCGATGCCGCCCGGGTTCGCCGCCCAGCGCGCCGCCAGGTACAGGGTCGCGTTGCGTTCGCGCTGGTCGAACAGGCGGCCCGGGTCGTCCGGCACGCGGCCGCTGGCGACGCCGTACAGGTTGCGCACGGCGTCGGCATTGTCGATCAGGTAGTCGGCCGACGGGCCGTACCAGGCGCCGCCCAGGCGGTCGAGGCCGGCTACCCTCGCCTGGAACGACGGGCCGAGGGCGCCGATGGCGCTAGGACGCTCGCCGGTGAAATCGGCGTGGCCTTCGGCGCCGTGGTAGCTGGCCTTGCGCGAGGACAGGCGCAGGCCGCCCAGCAGGGCCGTGAAGAAGCCGTCGCCGCCCAGGCGATACGTGGCGTCGGTGCGCCATTGCAGCTGGCTGCCGGTCTGCTCGTTCCAGTTCTGGACCATGCCGCGCAACACGTAGTTGCGTGGGTCCTGCAGCGCATTGCCGGCGCTGCCCGGCAGCGTGATCGCATTGAAGCCGCCGTGACCGTCGGCGCCGTACGAATACACGCTGGCGCTGGCGCCCGGCACCTGCTGGTCGACGATCACGGTGTCGTTGACGAACTTGGAGCGGGTATAGCCGAACTGCGAATCGACGCTGAGCGGACCGTCGGCGTACTTCAGGCCGAGGTTCAGGTAGTGGGTGGTGGTGCGCTCGTTCTGGCCCCAGGTGCTCGACGCCGTGTACGGATCCCAGTCGTAGGCATTGCCGAACTGCGCGGCCGGTGCGCTGGCGGCCAGGATCGGGCAGATCGCGCCCTGCGGCGTGGCGCAGGCGCTGCCTTGCGGCGCCAGCACCACGTCGGTCAGGCGCGGCGCCCAGGTGGCGTTGCTCATCACGTAATTCACGCTGTTGCGGCCCTGGTAACCCATGCCCAGGTACTGGGCGTTGGCCGTCAGACGTGGATTGACCTTCCACTGGAAGGCGCCGTGCACGCTCTGGCGCTCGCGCTGGCCGGCGTTGTAGATGCCGCCGATGTTCGGCAGCTGGCCCAGCACGTCGCCCGGCGCGGCCGGCGCATACGGGCCGACGTTGCCCAGGCGCGTGGCGCTGCCGTCCGGGCTGACCGAGAACACATTGTCGGGACGGTCGACGTATTGCACCGGGAAGGCCCAGTTGTCGCGGTTGACGGCGACGTCGAACAGCGCCCCCATCTCGCCGAAGTCGGTGTTCCAGCGGTTGCTGACCAGGAAGCCGCCGCCCGGGCTGTGCTTGTCCGAGGTATTGCCGCTGCCATTGGTCTGGTTGACGCGGTCCTCGACGTAGCCGGTCGCGGTGAAGCCCTTGTTGTCGAACGGCGCGCGCAGGCGGATGTTGACGGCGCCGGCGATGCCGCCCTCGAACTGGTTGGCGGTGGCCGATTTGTACACTTCCATGCCGGCGATCGACTGCACCGGCAAGTCCTGGTAGGACAGGCGGCGGCCGGCGGCGGTGAAGATCTCGTTGCCGTCGAGCGTGGTCGCCACGTCCGGCAGGCCGCGGATGATCACGGTGCTGGTTTCGCCGCGGTCGCGCCCCACCTGCACGCCGGCCACGCGCTGCAGCGCGTCGCCCGCCTGGCGGTCGGGGAACTTGCCGATGTCGTCGGCATTGATGGCATCCACCACCTGCGCGGCGTCGCGCTTGATGTCCTCGGCCGAGCGCAGGCTCTGGCGCAGGCCGGTGACCTGGACCACGGCGGCGGCTGGCGCGGCCTGGGGCGCCGGCGCGGCTGGTACGGCTGGAGAGGATTCGGCCGCCGGCGCGGTCTGTTCGGTGGCGTCGGTGGCGGCGGCGGTTTGCGCCAGGGCTGGCGCGCCGTAGGCCGACATCAGCATGATGGCGGCGCAGATCGGCTTGACTTTCAATCGGGTCATTCACTCTCCAATTCTGTGATTCGGGCTTGCGTACACGTGCTCCGGACATGCCGGGTCGCGCCCTTCGATACCAGCCTTAACGCTCTGGCATGTCATTCCGTTGACATAAGTACACAAAATATTTCATACATCCTTTTACAAGGCGCGCCGGATTGGCGTACATACGAAAAAAAGCCCGCCGAAGCGGGCTTGTTGGCGACAGTTGCAAGGTCCAGTGTGTCGCGCGCACGCGGCTCGCCGCGCCGGAATCGCGCTCGACGGCGTCACGCCGGCCGGGTGGCCAACTCCGGCCGCGAACATGGGCTCGCCTCGTGGATGCGCCGGTGTTGGCAGCGCGCGCGGCGCCATGTATGCTCCCGGGCATCCCATTTACGGCAACCATCAAAGAAAGAAGACTATGAAACACCTGCTGTCCTCCTGCGTCCTCGGCCTGGGCCTGACCCTGGCGCTGGCCGGCTGCGACCGCGCCCAGGCGCCGCAGTCGGCCGCGTCCGCGGTCGCCTTCCAGAAGATCGACACCATTCCCGGAAGCGGCAAGGAAGCCGTGGCCGGCGCCACCGCGGTCGTCAACTACACCGGCTGGCTGTACGAGCCGGGCAAGGAAACGCTGCGCGGCACGCAGTTCGACTCCTCGGTCGGACGCGCGCCGTTCAGCTTCCAGTTGGGCGCCGGCCAGGTCATCCGCGGCTGGGACGAAGGCGTGCAAGGCATGAAGGTCGGCGGCAAGCGCACCCTGATCCTGCCGCCCGAGATGGGCTATGGCGCCGGCGGCGCAGGTCCGATTCCACCGAACGCGAGCCTGATCTTCGACGTCGAACTGCTCGACGTGCGCTAACCTCAGGCGGCCAGCGCCGGCGCGCCGTAGTCGAGCGGCAGCAGCAGGTCGGGATAGCGCGTGCGTAGCGCGTCGATCGCGCTGAGCGTTCCCGACAGGTGCCTGCGCACCATCTGCTGGGCCGCCTGCGCGTCGCCGCGCGCGATGGCCTGGGCGATCGCGCCGTGTTCGTCGAGGATCGACTGCGCCTTGCCATTGAGCGGCAGGTGCAGGCGCCGCAGGCGGTCCAGGTTGCCGCTGCGGCTACGCATCATGGACCACAGGTCCGGCACCGCCGCGGCGTGGTACAGGCAGCGGTGAAATTCCATGTCGACCTGGGTGAACGTGCCCAGGTCGCCCGAATCCAGGCTGGCGCGCTGGCGCTCGACCAGCCCGGCGAGGGTGCGCGCCAGGACCGGGTCGGCGTCCTGGGCCAGCACCTGCACCATTTCGAGCTCCACCGACAGCCGCAAGAAGTGCGCCTGCCTGGCCTGGGCCAGGTCGATGCGGCGCACCCGCGTCTGGTGCTGCGGGTAGATGTCGACCAGGTGCTCTTCTTCCAGGCGCAGCAGCGCCTCGCGCACCGGGCTGGCCGACAGTTTGTAGTAGTCGCACAGCTGGGGCCGCGCCAGCACCGTGCCCGGCTTGATGGCCAAGCTGACGATCAGTTCGCGCAGATGCTCGAACACCTGGATGGTCGCATTGCGCGAGCGGTCGAGGTGGAAGCTGTCGTCGGCGGGGTTCATGTCCTTGTCTCTCCTGGCGCTGCGGGCCGCTGGTATATCAATGTTCCAGTGCCCTATTGTTCACCATCGGCGGCCCGCTGTCCGCGCCCTATGCCAATCAATCAAGATCATGAGCGAAGCGCGTGGCCGGTGGCCACGGCGTGGATGCTCATTTGCGGCGGTAGTAGTCGGCCAGCACGTCGAAGGCCTGCTTGCGCACGCCGGTCTCGGACAGGATGCCCTTGCGGTTCCAGCCGTTCTGGAACACCGGGTGTTCGCGCCGCGGCGAGCGGAAGTCCTTCAGGATCCAGGGCGACAGGCCGCGCAGCGTCGGGATGCCCTCGGCCATGGCCAGCGTCTTGCGGTAGTACTCGGCCTGGTATTCCTCGCTGAACTTCCTAAGCCCCTGGCCGCGGTGCCCCGCCAGCGCGTCGGCGCCGAATTCGGACAGGATCAGCGGACGCTCGCCGGGGACGTCCCAGCGCAGGTTCGCGATGCCGTCCAGCGTGTCGGGACCGTACCAGCCGGCATACACGTTCACCGCCAGCACGTCGAGCTTGTCGATCAGCGAGTCCTGGATCTCCAGCACGTCGCCCTTGCGCTCGACCAGCAGCGCGGCGCTCACAAGCCGGGTCGGATCGAGCGCGCGCACATTGTCGGCCATGGCGCCGTGGAAGCGCGTGCGCGAGGGCGACACCGGCGTCTCGTTCCCGACGCTCCACAGGATCACCGAGGCCCGGTTGCGGTCGCGGTAGATGGTCTCGGCCTGCATCACGAGCGCCTTGCGCAGCACGGCCGGGTTGTCCCAGTCGACGGTCCAGTAGACCGGGATCTCGCTCCACACCAGCAAGCCCATTTCGTCGGCCAGGCGCACCGTGGTCTCGGAGTGCGGATAGTGCGACAGGCGCACATAGTTGCCGTTCAGGCCGTGCTTGATTTCGTGCAGCAGCGCGCGCGACGCCTGCTCGGTCATATTTCGCGCCGGGTTCGGGCCGAACTCCTCCTCGTGCAGTGAGATGCCGCGCAAGAACAGCGGCTTTCCGTTCAGGAGGATCTGGTTGCCCTTGACGGCGATGGTGCGAAAGCCCATGCGGTCGCGCACCTGGTCGCCGTTGGCGGAAAAGCGCACGTCGTACAGCGTCGGTTTCTCGGGCGTCCAGCGCTCCAGGCCCTTCGGCGCCGGCAGGTCGAGCAGCGCGCGGCCGTTGGCGTCGGTGGTGGCGCGCGCCGTGCCGAGCGCGCCGATCGCCACCGTCACCGCCTGGTGCGCCGCCTGCGGTCCCTGCAGCCGCACTTCGCCGGCGATGCGGCCATCCGGACGCAGACTCAAGGTCGCATCGTCGATGAAGGTCGCCGGCGTCGTCACCAGGCTGACCTTGCGCGTGATGCCGCCATACAGGTCCCAATCGGTGATCGACGTCGGTATCGACTGGGCGTCGTGGCTCGAATCGACCCCGACCACCAGCCGGTTCTCGCCGGCGCGCAGGGCCTCGGTCACCTCCAGGACGAAGGGCGTGAAGCCGCCCTCGTGACGCCCCACTTCCTTGCCGTTGAGGTAGACGTAGGCGCGGTAGTTGACCGCCTCGAAGCGCAGGAAGGCGCGCTTGCCTGCGCCTGGGCGCGCATCGAACTTGCGCTGGAACCAGATCAGGCCATCGTAGTAGCGCAGCTCGGCCGCCGCCGCGTTCCAGGCGCCGGGCACATTGATGAGCGGGCCGCGGTCCATGTCGAACTCGTAGAAGTCGACCCCGCCCTTGGCTTCGACGGCGGCGACGTCGACGTCGCGCGCGCGCTGCATGCGCGACTTGGCCACCCAGCCGTTGATGTCGGTGAGGCCGGTGCGGTACAGGTCTTTCGAGTAGGTCCACTGGCCGGACAGGTCCTGGCTGTCGCGGTGCAGCGCGCCGGTGAGCAGGAAGGCGGGCCGCAGGGTGTCTGCTTGCGCCAGCGCCGGCTGGCAGGCCAGCGCGCCAAGGAATAAGCAGAATGCCGTGATGAGTTTTTTCATGTCTGTGGATCTCAGAAATCGACTTTCATGCGCACGCCGAAGTAGCGGTCGGAGTTGCGCGGCAAGGTCTGGGTCAGCACGTGGACGTTGCCGAACACGTTGTAATTGTCGCCGACGAAGCTGGCATAGCTCTTGTCGAACAGGTTGTTGACGTAGAAGGTCAGCTTCACGTCCTGCGCGGGATTGAAGAAGGCGATGCTGCCGTTGACGGTGCCATAGCCCTTCTGCTCGGCCAGCGGATTGGCGGCCAGGTCGTAGTTCACGCTCGACTGGTACTGGCCATTGATGTTGGCGATCCCGCTGTAGCCGCTCTCCCCTACGGCGAAGTTGTAGGTCGCGCCCAGGTTGAGCTTGGTGCGCGGCGCGTTCGACAGGCGCTTGCCTGACAGGTCTTGCAGCGGCACGCCGTCGATCAGGACGCATCCCTCGGCCGCGGTCTGGCCCGGATAGCAGTTCGTGTTCGGGAACTTCTTGATCGTCGCGTCGACCCAGGCCACCGAGGCTTCGAGCAGCAGCGTGTTGATCGGCTTGGCCTGCACTTCCAGCTCCAGGCCGCGGGTGCGCAGTTCGCCGACGTTGGTGACGACGTTTTCATACGCCTGGGTGAGCGGATCGAGGCGGCGCGACTGGGCCTGGAAGTCCTCGTAGTCGGTGTGGAACACGGTGGCGTTGAGCTGCAGGCGGTTGCGGAAGAACCGGCTCTTCATGCCCAGCTCCCACGAGTCGGACGTCTCGGGCGCCACCGGCAGCCGCACGCGCGCCCCGTTGAAGCCGGTCGAGACGTCGTAGCCGGCGCCCTTGTAGCCGGTGGCGAAGGAACCGTAGACCATCACGTCCCTGGCCAGGTCGTGCTGCAGGGCGACCTTGCCGGTGGTGGCGTCGTCACGGCTGCGGCCGTCGAAACTGGCCGGCACCGCCGGCAGGCGGTTGGTGAAGTCGACCTCGATCGTTTCGCGGTTGAAGCGCAGGCCGGTGCTGAGCCGGGTGGCGGGCGTGATCCGGTATTCGGCCTGGGCGAAGGCGGCGGCGGTCTGGTTGCCGGAGCGCGCCTCCCAGTCGGCCAGGTTCGAGACCGGGCCGCGCACATAGGTGCGCTCGGTGCGCGAATCGGCGTAATACAGGCCGCCGAGATAAGTAAGCGCGCCGTCGCCGTTCGAGGTCAGGCGCAGCTCCTGGGTCGACATGCGCGAGCGGTATGGGCCGCCGGCGGTGACGCCGCCGTGGAAGCGGCCGTTCGATTGCGGACCGAGCTGGTCGAGATTGGTGCCGTCGAAGTCGGCCAGGAAGTCGAACTGCCAGTCCTGCCAGGTGGTCACCGAGGTGATGGTATGGTTGTCCAGCTTCCAGTTCAGGGTGCCGGCGATGCTGCGCGACTCGTGCTCGGCGAAGCCCGGATCGTCCATGCGCACGTCGCGGTTGTCCGGACCCGGCGTGACGCCGACCAGGGCCGGGCCGATCGGCGCCACGCCGCGCAGGCTTGCGCCCGGCGGCACCGACAGGAAGGTCGTGACCGGGCCTTCGATGCGGCGCTTGTTGTAGTCGGCGATCAGGCGGCCGTCGAGGCTCGTGGCGGGCTTGAAGTCGAGGCGCAGGCGCGCGCCCTTGCTGCGTTCGCCGTTCAGCCTGGCGCCCGACTCGAGGTTGGTGACGTCGCCCTCGCGGTTGCCTGTGTAGGCGTTCAGGCGATAACCCAGCTTGTCGCTGACCGGGCCCGAGATGCCGGTTTCCAGGCGCTTCTCGCCGTCGCTGGTCACGGTGACCTGGGCATGGCCTTCGCGCTCCTCGCTCGATTCCTTGGTGACGATGTTGATGACGCCGGCCGACGAGTTCTTGCCGAACAGCGTGCCCTGCGGGCCGCGCAGCACCTCGACGCGCGCGATGTCGCTCAGGTTCGAAAACGCCTGCAACTGCTGGATCACGGGCACGTCGTCGATGATCACCGAGACCGCCGATTCGATGCCGATGCTGAAGGCGAAGGTGCCGATGCCGCGCAGCGCGATATTGTTGTTGTTGGGGTTTTCGTTGATGGTCAGGGCCGGAGCCACGCGGGTCAGGTCCGAGAAACCGACGATCTGCTGGTTCTCGATCGCGCGCTCGTCCACGGTGCTGACCGCGACCGGCACGTCCTGCATCGCCTGCGGGCGCTTTGCGCCGTCACCGTCACCACTTGCAGGCCTTCCGACGACTGCGCGCCGGAATCCTGGGCCTGTGCGGTCATGGCGCCGGCGGCCAGCAGGGCCGCGGCGTGGGCGATCGCGGTCAACGCCGAGCGGCGGCGCGGGGATGGAAAACTCATTGTGTCTCCTGATAATAATTGTGGAATGCGTGCTGCTAGCGGCGTGATCGACTAGTATTTCAGCTCACGCGGCCATCCATCGGGAATCTCAAAAGGACTGGCTCGCACCGGGCGAGCCAGCAAAGAGACAGCAGCGGACTAGGGTTACCTCAGAGAATCCGATCGGCCGACTGCGGTGATATATTAGGATTCCAACCCACCATGCACAACGGCCTGGCGGGTTTAGTCACCAAGTTGATCGAAGCGCCCTGGGTTGAGCTGCCTAGTCGGCCCGCTGCCTGAAGTCGCGCAGGATCTCACGCGCGGCGTTGTGGCCCGGCGCGCCGGTCACGCCGCCGCCGGGATGGGCGCCCGACCCGCAGGTGTACAGGCCGGGCACGGGACCGCGGTAGTCGGCATGGCCCAGCATCGGGCGCGCCGAGAACAGCTGGTCGAGTCCCAGCGCGCCGTGGAAGATGTCGCCGCCGACCAGGCCGAAAGTGCGCTCCAGGTCGAGCGGGCTCATGATCTGGCGGCCCAGCACCGCGCGCCGGAAGTTCGGCGCATGGCGGTCGACGGTGTCGATCATGAGGTCGGCCACCCGCTCGCGGTGATCGTCCCAGCTCGCGCCATCGGGGAGGTTCGGCGCGACGTGCTGGCAGAACAGGCTCGCCACGTGCTGCCCCGGCGGGGCCAGGGTCGGGTCGAGCGTCGACGGGATCAGGAGTTCGACGATCGGCGCCTGCGACCAGCCCGCGGCGCGCGCGTCGTGGTAGGCGCGCTCCATGTAATGCAGGCTGGGTGCGATGATGATGCCGCTGCCATGGTGTTCGGCCATCTCCTTGCCCGGCAGGCAGCGAAAGTCCGGCAGTTCGGACAGCGCGACGTTCATGCGGAAGGTGCCCGAACCGCAGCGCCATCCTTCCATGCGACGCAGGAAGTCGGCCGGCAGCGCGCCAGGGTCGACCAGCCGGGTATACAGCAGGCGCGGATTGAGATTCGACACGACGGCGCGCGCATCGAAGCGCTCGCCTTCATTCGTGACGACGCCGCTGGCGCGGCCCTTGCGCAGCACGACTTCGGCCACCCCGCAGCCGGTGCGGATCTCGACGCCGAGGGACTGCACCGCCTTCGCCATCGCCTGGGTGATGGCGCCCATGCCGCCGATCGCGTGGCCCCAGGCGCCCTTTTTTCCATTGACCTCGCCGAACACGTGGTGCAGCAGCACATAGGCCGACCCGGGGGTGTAGGGACTGGCGTAGTTGCCCACCACGCTGTCGAAACCATAGGCGGCCTTGATCGGATCGCTCTCGAACCAGCCGTCCAGGACGTCGCCGGCCGACTTGGTGAACAGGTCCAGCAGCTCGCGCTGGCTTGCGAGAGACAGCTTGCGCATGCGGTTGCCGATGCGGCCGGCCTTGAGCAGTTCGGGCAGCGCAGCGAGCCAGCCGCCCTCGACGCGGTTCGGCGGCGTCTGCAGCACCAGCTCGCGCAGCAGGTCGGCCGCGTCGTCCAGGTGCCGGTGGTAGTCGTCCAGGCGGGCGGCGTCGCGCTGCGAGAACTTGGCCACTTCAAGAGCGGTCCGCCCGGCGCCGACCTTCAGGTAGCGGCCATCCTCGAATGGGAGGAAGTTGGACAGCGGTCGTTCGACGATGCGCAGGCCGTGCCGGCCCAGTTCCATGTCGCGGATCACCTTGGGGTTGAGCAGCGAGACGGTGTAGGCGGCCACGGAGTTGCGAAAGCCGGGATGGAATTCCTCGGTGACCGCGGCGCCGCCGACGACGCCGCGCCGCTCGAGCAGCGTCACCTTCAAGCCGGCGCGGGCCAGGTACCAGGCGCAGGCCAGGCCGTTATGGCCGGCGCCGATGATGATTGCGTCGCGCATCTGGCGTCTCCCCGGAGAGTGCAAGCGAACACGACAATTCTAGCGAGGGAATGGCTTGAAGGCAAAAAAAGGTGCTGTAACCGTTAGATATGGATGAGTATTGAACTGCTGAGCTAATTCGCGGTCCAATCCCCCGTGGTCATCGCTCGGGAGCGCGCCATGAAAGCGCCGAAGTTTGCGAAGCTGTTCGCCCAGCTACCGCTGCTGAACCAGCCGCAGCGCCGGCAGATACTCGCCGCCCTGCATCCGGCAGCCGGGCTCGACCGGATAATCGCCCTCATCGGCGAAATCCGATCGCCGGGGCGGCGCTGCCCGGATTGTGGCTGCGAGCATTGCCACCGGCACGGCCAGGCCAACGACCTGCAACGCTTTCGCTGTTGTGCGTGCGGCCGCACTTTCAACGACCTGACCGGCACGCCGCTGGCGCGGCTCAGGCACAAGGGCAAGTGGCTCGATTATCTGGACACGGTACTCGATTCCCGCACGGTCAGATCTGCGGCCAAGCTTGTCGGCGTACATCCCAACACGACGTTTCGCTGGCGTCATCGCTTTCTTCACCGGGTCAAAGACGACCGGCCGGCGCGCCTCTCGGGCATCGTCGAAGCCGACGAGACATTCCTGCTCGAATCGCAGAAAGGTTCACGCAAGCTCGATCGCAAACCGCGCAAACGCGGCGGCACAGCTGCCCTCCGTGGCATTTCGCGTCATCTCGACTGCATCCTGGTGGCGCGCGACCGCAGCGGCCAGACCATCGATGCCGTCACCGGACGCGGCGCCCTGAAGGTCGCCCAGCTGGTCAAACACCTGCTGCCGAAACTCGATCCCCAGGCGCTGCTGGTTACCGACGCCAACGCCGCCTATCCCGCCTTCGCCCTTGCCCATGGCATCGCGCACCAGGCGGTCAACCTCAGTGCCGGCGAGCGGGTCCGCAACGGCGCCGAGGGCGCCATCCATGTCCAGCATGTGAACGCCTACCATCGGCGCTTCAAGGAATGGCTGGCGCGCTTCCATGGCGTGGCGTCGCACCGGCTTCCCAATTATCTGGGCTGGCACTGGGCGCGCGATGGCGGGCGAGTTACTTCTGTCGAGCAATTGCTGCGTCTAGCATTCGGGGTCATCAACAGATAACGGTGACAGCGCCCAAAAAAAAAGCCCCTGCGGACAGGGGCTGGATCATGCTGGTCTTACTTGGCTGCCGCCTTGGCGCGCGCCGCGTGCAGCTTGCGGTAGCTGTCGATCAGGCGGTGGTGGCGATCGAGCCCTTCGAGCTGCATGCTGGTCGGGCTCAAGCCGTAGAAGCGTATGCTGCCGTCGACCGAGCCCAGCACCGCATCCATCCGCGTGTCGCCGAACATGCGGCGGAAGTTGACGACGTAGTCGTCGAGTGCCATCTCGTCGTCCAGCACCACCTCGAGCACCACGTTCAGCGCCTGGTAGAACAGGCCGCGCTCGACGGTGTTGTCGTTGTACTGCAGGAAGGCGCCGACCAGTTCGTGCGCGTCCTCGAAACGCTTCAGCGCGAGGTTGATCAACAGGCGCAGCTCGAGCACCGTCAGCTGGCCCCAGTCGGTGTTTTCGTCGAACTCGATGCCGATCAGGCTGGCGATATCGGAATACTCGTCCAGTTCATTGTTTTCCAGGCGCTCAAGGAGCGCCGCCAGGCTGTCGTCGTCCAGGCGGTGCAGGTTGAGGATATCGGAACGGAACAGCAGCGATTTATTCGTGTTATCCCAGATCAGGTCTTCGACCGGATAAACCTCGGAATAATCGGGCACCAGGATACGGCAGGCCACCGCGCCCAGCTGGTCGTAGACGGCGGTGTAGACTTCCTTGCCCATCTCTTCGAGGATGGCGAGCAGGGTCGCGGCTTCCTCGGCGTTGGCGTTGTCGCCCTGGGCGCTGAAGTCCCACTCGACGAAATCGTAATCCGATTTGGCGCTGAAGAAGCGCCACGACACGACGCCGCTCGAATCGATGAAGTGCTCGACGAAGTTATACGGCTCGGTCACGGCTTCGCTGGCGAAGGTCGGCCGCGGCAGGTCGTTCAGGCCTTCGAAGCTGCGGCCCTGCAGCAATTCGGTCAGGCTGCGTTCCAGCGCCACCTCGAAATTCGGGTGGGCGCCGAAGGACGCGAAGACGCCGCCGGTGCGCGGGTTCATCAGGGTCACGCACATCACCGGGTATTGGCCGCCCAGCGAGGCATCCTTGACCAGCACCGGGAAGCCCTGCTCTTCCAGGCCCTTGATGCCGGCCACGATGCCCGGGTATTTGGCCAGCACTTCTTGCGGCACGTCGGGCAAGGCCATCTCGCCTTCCAGGATCTCGCGCTTGACGGCGCGTTCGAAGATCTCGGACAGGCACTGCACCTGCGCTTCGGCCAGCGTGTTACCGGCGCTCATGCCATTGCTGGCATATAGGTTCTCGACCAGGTTCGACGGGAAGTACACGACCTCGCCGTCCGAATGGCGCACGAAGGGCAGCGCGACGATGCCGCGCTCCACATTGCCCGAATTGGTGTCGATCAGGTGCGAGCCGCGCAATTCGCCATCGGGATCGTAGAACGACAGGCTGTATTCGTCGAGGATCCCTTCCGGCAGCGCATCGTCCGGGCCGGGCTTGAACCAGCGCTCGTTCGGATAATGCACGAAGTCGGCGTTGGCGATGTCCTCGCCCCAGAACACGCCGGCGTAGAAGTGGTTGTTGTTCAGGCGTTCGATGTATTCGCCCAGGGCTGACGCCAGCGCGCTTTCCTTGGTCGCGCCCTTGCCGTTGGTGAAGCACATCGGCGAATGCGCGTCGCGGATATGCAGCGACCATACATTGGGCACGATATTGCGCCACGACGCGATCTCGATCTTGATGCCCCAGCTGGCCAGCATGCCCGACATATTGGCGATGGTCTGTTCCAGCGGCAGGTCCTTGCCCGGGATGTAGGTACGCGATTGCGCGTCCGGCTGCAGGGTCAGCAGGGCCTGGGCGTCGGCGTCCAGGTTGGCCACTTCCTCGATCACGAATTCGGGGCCGGCCTGGACGACTTTCTTCACCGTGCAGCGCTCGATCGAGCGCAGGATGCCCTGGCGGTCCTTGTCGGAAATATCGGCCGGGAGCTCGACCTGGATCTTGAAGATCTGCTGGTAACGGTTTTCCGGGTCGACGATATTGTTTTGCGACAGGCGGATATTCTCGGTCGGGATATTCCGGGTATTGCAGTACAACTTCACGAAATACGCCGCGCACAGGGCGGACGAGGCCAGGAAGTAATCGAAAGGCCCCGGCGCCGATCCATCGCCCTTGTAGCGGATGGGCTGGTCGGCGATGACGGTGAAATCGTCGAACTTGGCTTCCAGGCGAAGCTTGTCGAGGAAGTTGACTTTAATTTCCATGGAAAAATCCAGATACGGTGGGAAAAAATACAAAGCCCTGTCGGGACAGGGCTCATGGTCGCTTATTACAGTACCGAATTTCTCGTGGAGCGTCTCACTTCGCTCGATCCGCTACTGCCAAGGATAGGCGCGTATTTTAACACGCAGGCGCTGCGTCGCCCCCGGCCGGATGGTTCATTCCAGTGCTTGCTCAGCCGTCACTGGGTTACTATAAGGATAATAATAATCAAGGATAACCATGCACACGACACGGAGACGCATGTTGAAACAGGTCGGGGCCGCCATGCTGGCCGCATCCACATCGGGGGCCGCGCTTTCAGCCGCGCCTGCATCGGTAGAAGGCTGGCCACCGGCGCCCGCCACGATCCCGCTCTGGCCCGAGGGCGTGCCCGGCGCCCGCGCCGGACTGGAGCCGGAACGCTATGTCGACGGCAGGATCAGCCGGGTTTCCGAGCCCACCCTCACCGTCTATCTTGCCGCGGTCGACCGCGCCAACGGCAGCGCCGTCGTGATCTGTCCCGGCGGCGGCTACGAACGCCTGGCCATCGAGCGCGAAGGCGAACAGTATGCGCGCTGGCTGTCGAGCCTGGGCGTGACCGCCTTCGTGCTCAAGTACCGCATGCGGGAATTCGGCCATCCGGCGCCGCTGCAGGACGTGCTGCGCGCGGTGCGCCTGGTGCGCTCGCAGGCAGCCCAGTACAAGCTGCGGCCGGAGCGCATCGGCGTGATGGGCAGCTCGGCCGGCGGCCACCTCGCCGCCAGCGCGGGCACCCTGTTCGACCATCCGCTCGGACGCACCGGCGCCCCGCTCGACGCAGTCAGCGCGCGGCCCGACTTCCTGGTGCTGATGTACCCGGTGATCGCGCTCGAAGGACCGGCGGCGCACATGGGCTCGCGCAACGCCCTGCTAGGAGCGTCGCCGAGCGCGGCGGACGTGGAGCTGATGTCGGTCGCGCGCCAGGTCACGGCGCGCACGCCGCCGACCTTGCTGATCCATACCCAGGCCGATGCCGCCGTACCGGTCGAGAACAGCATCCTGTTCTACCAGGCGCTCACGCGCGCCAAGGTGCCCGCCGAAATGTATGTGTTCGAGCATGGCGAGCATGGCATGGGCATGCGGCCCAGTCTGGGCACCGCATCGGCGTGGCCGCGGCGCGCCGAGGAGTGGTTGCAGGCGCGTGGCTTGCTGGACCGGGCGAAATAGGCGGTGGAGATTGGCGAGTTTTCGTGTTCAGGGCGTCGGGTAAAATGATTCTCTGAGTGAAACAAGGAGCGCACATGGCAACGCTGATACCTTCGATCGGCGCCTGCGCCTCGCGCATGACGCCAGGGGAGCGCCGCCTGGCGGCCCGTCTGGAAGACAAGCTGGAAGACGATTACCTGTGCTGGTACGACGTCTCGATCGGCGATCGCACCCAGCATCCCGATTTCGTCGTATTCCATCCACACCGCGGCCTGCTGGTGCTGGAGGTCAAGGACTGGCGCCTCGACACGATCCGCAGCATCGACAAGCAGGCCGTCGCGATCCTGGCGGGCGACGGCATCAAGCACGTGCAGAATCCCCTGGAACAGGCGCGTCAGTACATGTTCGCCGTTCTCAACAAGCTCGAACGCGACCCGCAACTGATCTGGCCGAGCGGCTCGCTGAAAGGCAAGCCGTTCTTCCCCTATGGCCATGGTGTGGTGCTGACCAATATCAGCCGCAAGCAGTTCGACAAGGCCGAGCTGGGCGGCGTCCTGCCGGCCCACCTCGTCATCTGCCAGGACGAGATGACCGAATCCGTGGACGCGGAAGCCTTCCAGCAGCGGCTGTGGCAGATGTTCCCCATCAAGTTCACGATGAAATTGACGTTGCCACAGATCGATCGCATCCGCTGGCACATCTTTCCTGAGGTGCGTATTCCACCCCAGCCGGATGCGTTCGACGAACCGGGCCAGATGACGGTCGAACTGCCCGACGTCCTGCGCGTGATGGACCTGCAGCAGGAGCAGCTGGCGCGCAGCCTGGGCGAAGGGCACCGCGTCATCCACGGCGTCGCCGGTTCGGGCAAGACGCTGATCCTTGGTTACCGGGCCGAACACCTGGCGAAATCCTCGACGCGACCGATCCTGGTGCTGTGCTATAACAAGACGCTGGCGACCAAGCTGGCCAGCGTGATGGCGGCGAAAGGCTTGCAGGACAAGGTCCACGTGGCCACCTTCCATGCCTGGTGCGTGCGCCAGCTCGACGCCTATCACGCGGGCAAGCCGGTCAACGACGGCGATGCCAACGCCTTCTTCGAAGCCTGTGTGGAACGCGTGATCCGCTCGGTCGACCAGAAGCTGATCCCGTCGGGGCAGTACGACGCCGTGCTGGTCGACGAGGGCCACGACTTCAAGCCGGAATGGTTCAAGCTCGTGGTCCAGATGGTCCACCCGGACTCGAACTCGCTGCTGGTGCTGTACGACGACGCCCAGTCGATCTATGGCGACCGCAAGAAGCCGCGGTTTTCGTTTTCCAGCGTCGGCATCCAGGCCAAGGGCCGCACCACCATCCTGAAGCTGAACTACCGCAATACGGCCGAAATCCTGGCGGTGGCGCGCGCCTTCGCCGACAACCTGCTGGCGCCAAGCGATGCCGAGGAGGACCAAGCGCCGACCGTGCTGCCGATGAGCGCCGGGCGCCGCGGCCCGAAGCCCCTGCTCATTACCTTGCCGACGCTGAAGGACGAGGCCGCGTTCCTGGCCGATCGCCTGGCCGAAGCCAATCGCCTGGGAATGCCATGGAACGACATGGCGGTCGTCTACCGCCGCTACGGCATCGGCAAGCTGCTCGTCGACGCCCTGGCGCACAAGGGCATCCCCTTCCAGTGGCAGCAGGATCGCAAGGGCTCGTTTGTCCCGGAACACGATAGCGTGAAACTGATCACCATGCACAGCAGCAAAGGGCTTGAATTCCCGCTCGTCTGCATCCCCGGCATCGGCGCGCCGGCCAGGGAGGGCGAGGATGACCGCGACGAGGCGCGGCTGCTGTATGTGGCGATGACCCGCGCCACGCAGGAACTGGTCATGACGCATAGCGACACCTCCCTGCTGTCGGAAAAAATGTCGGGGGCGATGGGTGTTTTGCGCGCGCTCTGAGCGTCGTTGAGCCGTGCAGCTCCCACGGTTGCATTCTTCTTGCGCGCGGTGCTAATATAGGAACCGATCGGTTCACATATTGACCAGCACCTCAGGATTATCGATGACAAATCATAGCGGCCTCGGTCGCCCCCGCGAATTCGAACTGGATGTCGCCGCGCGCGACGCGATGAACGTGTTCTGGGACCGGGGTTACGAAGGGGCTTCCCTGCCCGACCTGATCGAGGGCACGGGCCTGTCGCGCGGCAGCCTGTACAAGGCGTTCGGCGACAAGAAGGGCTTGCTGCTGGCCGCGCTCGACCTGTACATGGACAAAGGGCTGCAAGCCACCGCCGACCTCCTCTCCCGCCAGGGCTCCGCCAGGGAAGCGATCCGCGCTTCGCTGATGCGCCTTGCTGATCTCTCCTCAGGCGATGCCGGGCGGCGCGGATGCCTGATCGTGGCGATGGCCACCGAGGTCGGCACGCACGACCCGGACATCGCCGAACGCACCGGCCGCATGTTCCGCCGCCTGCAGCAACTGTATGCGCAGGCGATCGCGCGCGGCCAGGCGAGCGGCGAGATCGCGCCACGCGACCCGCAGGTGCTGGCCCATTTTCTTGTCTGCCAGATCCAGGGCATGCGCGTGCTGGGAAAGACCGGCGTTCCCGAAGCGGAGATGGTCGCAATCGTCGACACCGGCATGCGTCTTCTCGACTGAATTTTTTTTGTCTACTTTGGAACCGATTGGTTCCGTAAGGGGGATCCGATGACTCACACGACCTTACCCGAACCGCGCCGCTGGGCGATCTTCGCCGTCCTGCTGGTCGGTTCCTTCCTGCCGCCGCTGGACTTTTTCATCGTCAACGTGGCGCTGCCGTCGATCCAGTCCGAACTGGGCGCCTCGGCCTCGGCCGAGCAGCTCGTCATTTCATCCTACGCCGCGCTGTATGCGGTCGCCCTGATCAGCGGCGGACGCCTGGGCGATCTGTTCGGCCGTGGCCGGATCTTCCTCTTCGGGCTGGCCGGCTTCGCCGCCGCATCGCTGCTGTGCGGCCTGGCCTGGTCGCCGGCGGCGCTGATCGCCGGGCGCGCCTTGCAGGGGGTGACGGCCGCCATCATGGCGCCGCAGGCGCTCGCGTCGGTCCATGCGATCTTCCCGGAAGCCGAGAAGCCGCGCGCCCTCGGCCTGTACGGCGCCGTGTTCGGCCTGGCCTCCGTTATCGGACAGGCGCTGGGCGGCATCCTGATTGCACTGGACCTGTTCGGTATGGGCTGGCGCATGATCTTCCTCGTCAACCTGCCGGTGGCGATCCTGGTCCTGGCATTCGGCCTGCCCTTGCTGAAGGAAACGCGGGCGCCGCGCTCGAGCCGGCTGGATCCGGGCGGCACGGCGCTGTCGGTGCTCGCACTGGGCGCCCTGATCGTGCCGCTGATCGAAGGCCGGGAGGCGGGCTGGCCCTGGTGGTCCTGGCTGTGTCTGTGCGCCGGGCCCTTGCTGGCATGGTGCTTCTGGCGCTACCAAAGCGCGCTCGTCCGCGCAGGCGGCGCGCCGCTGGTCGATCCCACCGCGCTGCGCGCACCGGGCATGCGACGCGCGCTGGCGATCGCCTTACTGTTCTATGCGCTTGCCGCCTTTTTCCTGCTGTTCTCGGTCTATCTGCAGAACGCGCTGCACGTGAGCGCCCTGGACGCCGGCCTGGTCTTCCTGCCGTTCGGCCTCGGCTACCTGCTCGGGCCCCTGGCAACGCCGTTCGGCAGGCGCCTCCTGGGCGAGTGGCTCAATCCGGTCGGCATGGCATTGCTGACAGCGGGCTTTGTCGGCCTGGCCGCGCTGGTGGCGGCGACGCCGGTGGGTGTCGCTCCGGCGGGGGCGACGCTGGCCGCCCTGCTCTTCGTCATCGGCTGCGGCCAGGGGCTGGCGCTGCCGTCGCTGATGCGGATGATCACCGGCCGCGTGGCGCCCGTCCATGCCGGGATGATCGCCGGCGTCGCAAGTTCGACCCTGCAAGTCGGCACTGCGCTCAGCGTGGCGCTGATCGGCGGCGTCTTCTACACCGTCCGCGGCGTGCATGACGACCCGGCGGCGATCACGGACGCCTTCACCGTCGCCATCCTGTGCATCGCCTGTTGTCTCGGCCTCGGCGCGGTGCTGGGCGCGACGCCGGCGCGCCAGGCGAGCGTCGCCCCGATCGTGACAGGCCGGACCAGCGGTGCGTAAGGCCGCCGACATCCGCGCCTTTTCTTGACGGCGCCCACGTGGCGCCATCTCAGGAGCGTCAGAACCGCCTTCTCTGCGCATGGAGCGTCCACAGGTCCCTCCTTTCCTGCAAGCCTTGTTGGGTAGTGTTAACTTTTCCGTAGTCGTCAGCGTTAGCTGATTCGTCTGAGTGGTTGTCCTATGTTGGTTAGTTACGTTTTATGATATGGTGACGTCATCTCCACCCAACCCGTCTTGCCATGCACACCGCCACTTCATGGGACGCCGACCCGGTCAAATCCTTCAAGGCATTCATATCGACCACGGCCTTTGCCGAAACCGGCCGGCGCCAGCGCGCCGACGGCACGCTGCGGGTGCTGTCGGCCGAGTCGGCAAAGATCTATCTCTTCATGTTCAACAACCTGGCCGGCTGGCTGCAGGAACAGGGACTCACCTTCTCCAGGGTGTCGAAGGCCGACCTGTTGCGCTTCATCGGCCGCACGGTCAAGGGCAAGCGCGTCCTGAACAGCAAGATCGCCTACCGCTACCTGCGCCTGCTGGAACGCTGCTACGAACACCTCGGGGTCTTGCCCAATCCGGCGCAGGAGGCGATCCTCGGCATCGACCGCGCCCACATGGCGAAGGACGAGGCCGGGCGCACCCTGTCGGAAGACCAGCTGCAGCGCTTTTTCGCCGCGCTGCCGGCCGAGGCGCCGCGGCGGCGGCGCAACACGCCTTTCGATGGCTGGAAACGCCGGCGCGACCGCGCCATGCAGGTCGTCATCGCCCTGGCGGGACTGAAGGTATCGGAAGCGGTCGGCCTCCTGACCACGGAAGTCGGACGCCAGGCGTCGATCGACGGGGCGATCGTGCTGACGATCACCCCGGAGGAAAAGCACGACACCAGCCACGAACACGAGGTCGCCCTCCCCCGCGCAGGCGCCGACGAGCTGCGCGCGTGGATGGAGGAACGCGAAGCGATGGCGATCCCGGGCGAATTCGTGTTCCCGGCCAACCTGACCGGCGCCAGGATAACCAGGAAAACCGTGTACATGCAGATGCGGGCCACCTTCGAACGGGCCGGCATGGACTTGTCGCGCTCCGGCGGGCGCACCTTGCGCAACACCTTCGCCAAGCGCCAGCTGGACGCGGGCGCGAGCCCGGACGAGCTGAAGGACGTGCTGGGCCTGGCGCTCGAACGTTCCGCCGCCGACTACCAGCTCACGCGCGTGCGCCCCGATCCGCAAGAGTGAGCGGAGCCTGAAGCAAGGTCAGGCCGCCAGCAGGTGCGGCCCGATCTCGTCTACCTTGCGCACGCCGGTCAGGACCATATTGGTGCGCAAGTCCTTTTCCATGATCTGCAGCAGGCGCTCGACCCCGGCCTGGCCTTGCGTGGCCAGCGCATAGACGAAGGCGCGCCCCAGCAGGACGCCGTCCGCCCCCAGCGCCAGCATGCGGAACACATCGGTCCCGGTGCGCACGCCGCCGTCGGCGAAGATCGTCATCCGTCCCTTGACCTCGGCCGCGATGGCCGGCAGCACCGAAGCGCTCGACGGCGCGCCATCGAGCTGGCGGCCGCCATGGTTCGACACCACGATGCCGTCGGCGCCGAAGGCCAGCGCATCGCGCGCATCTTCCGGATCGAGGATGCCCTTGATGACCAGCTTGCCCCGCCACTCGTCGCGGATCCATTGCAGGTCGGGCCAGGCGATGCCGGGGTCGAAATTGGCGCCGAGCCAGCCGATGTAGTCGGCCAGGCCGGTGGCGCTGCCGCGATAGGCCGTGATGTTGCCCAGGTCGTGCGGACGGCCGAACAGCCCCACGTCCCAGGCCCAGCGCGGATGCAGCACGGCCTGCAGCATGCGCCGCAGCGGCGCGTTCGGCCCGCTCATGCCGCTGTGGGCGTCGCGGTAGCGCGCGCCGGGCACCGGCATGTCGACCGTGAACACCAGGGTGCGCGAGCCGAGATCCCATGCGCGGCGCATCACGTCGCGCATGAAGCCGCGGTCCTTGAGCACGTACAGCTGGAACCAGATCGGGTGCGCGGCCTGGGCCGCCACCTCGGCCAGCGGGCACACCGAGACGGTCGACTGGATGAACGGGATGTTGCGGTGGCAGGCGGCGCGCACCGCCTGCACCTCGCCGCGCCGGGCGTACATGCCGGTCAGGCCGACCGGCGCCAGCGCGATCGGCAGCGAATAGCCTTCGCCGAACCACTGCACGTTCAAATCGAGCTGCTCGGAGCCGCGCAGCACGCGCTGGCGCAGCCTGATCGCCTGCAGGTCGTCGACGTTGCTGCGCAGGGTCTGCTCGGCGCCCGCGCCGCCGTCGAGGTAGTGGAACAGGAAGGGTGGCAGCCGGCGGCGCGCGGCCTGGCGGAAGTCGGTGGCGGACGAAATGATCATGTACGGATACTGGATGAGCAGATGAGCGGATCGAATCCGCAGTCTACGCCGTCGCGCGCATCCTCGTCCATCCAGGGGCCCGGGATAATCAGCGTCCTGAGCGCGCACGCCGTATTGACATGCAGGGCAAACGCTCAAGCGCCTGATTAAATGGACCGCAAGGCCGCCCGCCCGTTGACACTTCCCGAACGGAAAATGAATACTCGGCCGGGCAAGCCTTGACCAGATCAGGGCGCAGACCAGGACGCAGACCAGGACAACGATGGCATCCATTCCCCCTTACCAGAAACTGAAACGCGGCGCGGCCCTCGCGCTGCTGGCGCTGGCCTGCGCCGCCTGCGCCACCCCGGGCCGCCAGCTCGAGCCGCTCGATCGCGGCGTCGTCGCGATCCACACCGGCGCGGGCAATTTCGTCAGCTGGCGCGCGCTCGGCCCGGAAGACCCGGCCACCACCTTCAACCTGTACCGCGACGGCGTGCGCATCAATACCACGCCGCTGACCGCGACCAACTTCGTCGATGCGGGCGCCTCCGCCAGCGCGGCCTACAGCGTACGTGCCGTCAGCAAGGGGGTCGAAAGCGCCGTCGACGGGCGCGCCGGCGCCACCTGGCCGCAGCCGTTCAAGACCGTCCCCTTGCGCAAACCCGCTGGAGGCGACACCCCGGATGGCGAGGCCTATACCTATGGCGTGAACGACGGTTCCGCCGCCGACCTCGATGGCGACGGCGTCTACGAATTGCTGGTCAAGTGGCAGCCGAGCAACGCCCACGACAACGCCCATCGCGGCTACACGGGTTCGACCTTCATCGATGCCTACCGCCTGGACGGCACGTTCATGTGGCGCATCGACCTGGGCAGGAACATCCGCGCCGGCGCCCACTACACGACCTATCTCGCCTTCGACTTCGACGGCGACGGCCGCGCCGAACTGATGGCCAAGACCGCCGACGGCGCCGTCGACGGCGCCGGCAAGGCCATCGGCGACCCGGCGGCGGACCACCGCAACAAGGACGGCTACATCCTGGCCGGCCCGGAATTCCTGACCGTGTTCGACGGCCGCACCGGCGCCGCCCTGGCCAGCACCGACTACGCGCCGCCGCGCGGCGACGTCGCGGCCTGGGGAGATGCGCACGGCAACCGGGTCGACCGCTTCCTGGGCGGCGTGGCCTATCTCGACGGCGCGCGTCCGAGCGCCGTGTTCGCGCGCGGCTACTATACCCGCGCCGTGCTGGCGGCCTGGGACTGGCGCGACAACAAGCTCACCCGGCGCTGGGTGTTCGACAGCGACCTGCCCGCCAACACGGCCGCCGCCGGCCAGGGCGCGCACTGGATGGCCGTGGTTGACGCCGACGGCGACGGCCGCGACGACATCGTCTACGGCGCCGCCACCATCAGGAGCGACGGCGCGCTGATGTACAGCACCGGCCTGTGCCACGGCGACGCCCTGCACGTCGGCAAGCACGACCCGAGCCGGCCGGGCCTGCAGGTATTCATGGTGCATGAGTCGCCCTCTTGCTACAAGGGCCACGGCGCCGAGATGCACGACGCCGCCACCGGCAAGGTCTTGTGGGGCATCGCCAGCAGCATCGACGTGGGACGCGGCATCTGCATGGACATCGATCCCGCGCATCCGGGCAACGAGTGCTGGGCCGCGATCGGCGGCATCAACAATCCGGCCGGCGGCCTGGTGAACGCTGCCGGCGTGCAGATTTCGCCCGTGCGCCCGCGCGCCTTCAACTTCGGCCTGTGGTGGGATGGCGACCTGCTGCGCGAGTCGCTCGACGGCACCCGGATCGAAAAATGGAACCCACAGGCGCAGCGCCTCGAGCCGCTCCTCGACGGGGCGAAGCATGGCGCGGCCTCGATCAACGGCACCAAGGCCAATCCCGTGCTGTCGGCCGACCTGTTCGGCGACTGGCGCGAAGAAGTGGTCTGGCGCAGCGCCGACGACGCGGCGCTGCTGGTGTTCTCCACCACGGCGCCGACCCGGCACCGCATCCCGACCCTGATGCACGACACCCAGTACCGGGTGCAGGTGGCGGCGCAGAATGCCGCCTACAACCAGCCGCCCCATCCCAGCTTCTTCCTCGGCGAAGGCATGACGCTGCCGCTGCAGGTTTCCGATCAATCCAGATAACGCCCTTGACATGACTGTTCGCCTTTCCCTTCCCCTCGCCGCCCTCGCCACCCTGCTCACCTTCGACGCCCGCGCCTTTGATCGCCTGAGCGTGACCGCCAGCCATGCGCTGGACATCGCCCGGCCGGCCGAAACGATCTCGATTCCCTGGGCTAGAATCAACGAGGCCCTGCCGCAGGCCCGATCGCAGCAGCTCGTGATCAAGGACGGGGCCGGCCGCACCCTGGCCTATCAGGTGACCAATGTCGCGGCCACCGCCAAGGACCCGCAGATGATCGGCGCCGCCTATGGCGAGCTGCTGTTCCAGTACGACTTCAAGGCGGGCGAGAAATCGGCCACCTTCAGCATCGAGAAGGCCGGGGCCACCGTGCCGCCCTTCCCGCCCAAGACCTATGCGCGCTTCGTGCAGGAGCGGCTCGACGACTTCGCCTGGGAAAACGACAAGCTGGCGCACCGCGCCTATGGCCCGGCGCTCAAGGCGCCGGCGCCGCCCGGCAGCGACAAGGAAGTGCTGGTCACCAGCGGCCTCGATATCTGGTTCAAGCGGGTGCCGTATCCGATCGTCGACCGCTGGTACAACATCGGCCACGACCACTACCACGTCGACCAGGGCGAAGGCATCGACATGTACAACGTCGGCCCCACCCGCGGCGCCGGCGGCACCGGCATCTGGGACGGCAAGCAGCTCCACGTCGGCGCCAACTACCGCGAGTGGCGGATCCTGGCCAACGGCCCGATCCGCACCGTGTTCGAACTGCACTACGACGCCTGGGACGCGGGCGGCGCCAAGGTGTCCGAGGTCAAGCGCTTCACGGTCGACGCCGGGCGCTGGTTCGACCGCATCGACAGCACCTTCACCTTCAGCGGCCCGGCCACGCTCGACGCCGCCGTCGGGCTGCACAAGAACCCGAGCGACAAGGGCCAGGAAGTCAAAGTCGACTTCGCCCAGAACAAGGCGGAAGGCAGCCTGGTGCAATGGGTCACCCAGCGCAGCTTCGGCGACTTCGGCGTGGCGGTGATCGTGCCGTCGGCCTCGGGCTTCGCCGCCGACGCGCGCAACGGCCTGGTGACGGCGCCGGTCACATCGGGCCAGCCCCTGCGCTACTATGTCGGGGCCGCCTGGACCCGCGGCAGCCCGTTCGCGACCCAGGCGCAGTGGCAGCAGCAGGTCGCCGACGAGGCGCTGCGCCTGCGTTCGCCGGTGAGCGTGAGCCTGGCCGCGGGACGCTGACAGCATGGCGCCGCTGTCCCGCCGCAGCTTCTTCAAGACCGGAGCCCTGGCCGCCGCCTTGCCGCTGGGCCTGAACGCGGCCCAGGCCGATGCCGCGCCGGCCGCACCGGGCAACGTGGATCTATCCTGGCTCGAAGGCAGGCCTGCCTTGCTGACCGGCGCCACCTTCGGCGTGCCCTGGCCACGCGGCGCGCTCCCCAGGGACCAGGCCTTCGTCCTGTCCGGCGACGGGCAAGACCTGCCCTGCCAGAGCTGGCCCCTGGCCTACTGGCCGGACGGTTCGCTGAAGTGGAGCGCGCACGCGTTGCCGCCGATGGATGCGGCGCCGGAGCGCCTGCGCCTGCGGCCCGGCAGTTCCGGCGCCACGGGCGGCAAGCAAGTGACGGTCAGGGAAAGCCCGGACGCCATCGTGATCGACACCGGCGTCATCGAGTGCGCCATCCCGCGCCAGGGCGCCGACATCGTGCGCAGCCTGCGCCGTGGAGGGCGCGAGATCGCGCGCGCCGGCAAGCTGGTCGCCCTGAGCGACGACAGCCCTGACGGCAGCACCCGGCAGACGGCCTACGAGAGCCGGCTGCAGCGCGTCACGCTCGAACAGCGCGGACCCGTGCGCTGCGTGGCAAAAGTCGAGGGCATGCACCGCGCCCGGGATGGCGACCGTTCCTGGCTGCCGTTCACGCTACGCCTGTATTTCTACGCCGGCGCCGAATCGGTGCGCATCATGCACACCTTCGTGTTCGACGGCGACGAGCAGAAGGATTTCGTGCGCGGCCTCGGCCTGCGCTTCGACGTGCCGCTGGTCGACGCTCCGCACGACCGCCACGTGCGCTTCGGCGGCGAGGCTGGCGGCCTGTGGGCCGAGGGCGTGCGCAATCTCACCGGCTTGCGGCGCGATCCCGGCGAAGCGGTGCGCAAGGCGCAGCTGGCCGGCCAGGCGGTGCCGCCGATCGCCGAGCGCGTGAACAAGTCGCTGCACCTGATCCCGGCCTGGGGTGACTACAGCCTGGCGCAGCTTTCTCCCGACAGCTTCCGCATCCGCAAGCGGACCAAGGCAGGCCATGGCTGGATCGACGCGGCCTGGGGCCGGCGCGCGCCGGGCCTGGGCTATATCGGCGGCGCCAGCGGCGGCCTGGCCTTCGGCATGCGCGACTTCTGGCAGCGCCATCCGACCCAGCTCGACATCCGCAACGCGCAGACGGACGCCGCCCAGGTCACGCTGTGGATCTGGGCGCCGGATGCGCCGGCGATGGACTTGCGCTTTTATCACGACGGCATGGGCATGCAGACCCATGCCGACGAGCTGCAGGCGCTGGACGTCACCTACGAGGATTACGAAAAAGGCTTCGGCACGCCGGTCGGCGTGGCGCGCAGCAGTGAATTCACGCTGTGGGCGCTGGACACGACGCCGGCGCGCGAGCAGCTGGTGCGCATGGCGGCCCATGTGCAGTCGCCGCCGCAGCTGTGCGCGGCGCCAGCCCACATCCTGGCCACGCGCGCCTTCGGCAACCTGTATGCGCTGCCGGACCGCTCGACCCCGGCCAAGGCGCACATCGAAGACAGGCTGGACGCCAACTTCGCCTTCTACCGCGACGAGGTCGAGCAGCGCCGCTGGTACGGCTTCTGGGACCATGGCGACGTGCGCCACACTTACGACACCGATCGCCACGAATGGCGCTACGACGTCGGCGGCTATGCCTGGGCCAATTCGGAACTCTCGCCCGACCTGTGGCTGTGGTACGCTTTTCTGCGCAGCGGCCGCGCCGACATCTTCCGCATGGGCGAAGCCATGGTGCGCCACACCACGGATGTGGACACCTACCACCTGGGCCGCTTCGCCGGGCTGGGCACGCGCCACAACGTCCAGCACTGGGGCTGCAGCGCCAAGCAGGTGCGCATCAGCACCGCGGTCTACCGCCGCATGTACTATTACCTGACGGCCGACGAGCGCACCGGCGACGTCATGCGCGAGCTGCTGGACGCCGACCTGCGCCTGGACGCCGTCGACCCGGTGCGCAAGCTCCCGAACCAGCCGTCCAAGGGCCCGTATCCGGTGCGCGCCAGCTTCGGCACCGACTGGGCCTCGCTGGCGGCCAACTGGCTCACCGAATGGGAACGCAGCGGCGACACCCGCTACCGCGACAAGATCCTGACCGGCATGCGCGACATCGCGGCCATGCCGCACGGTTTCTTCAGCGGCGAACGCATGGGTTACGAGCCCCGCACCGGTCGCCTGCACAATATGGCCGGCGACAGCGTCAAGGCCTCGCACCTGAACGCCGTGTTTGGCGCGGTGGAAGTGTTCGACGAGCTGATCGCCCTTACCGGCGACCAGGCCTTCGAACGCGCCTGGCTCGACTACTGCGCCCTGTACAACGCGCCGAAGGACGAGCAGCAGCGCCGCCTGGGCAAGCCGCATGGCGGCTCCGACGTGCTGGTAATCGGCCACTCGCGCCTGACGGCGTATGCGGCCTGGCGCCGCAAGGACCCGGCGCTGGCGCGCCGCGCCTGGGCCGAGTTCGCGCACGCCCGCCCTTATCCGCCCTTCGTGGCGACCAGGGTCCTTGGCGCGGCCACGCTCAATCCGGTCATGGAAGTGCCGTGGGCCACGACCAACGACACCGCGCAATGGGGCCTGGCCGCGATCCAGAACCTGGCGCTGATCGGTGACGCCCTCTGACCCTTCGATGCGATTCGCCATGACCCACACTTTCCATGCATGCTACCTGGCGGCTGGCGCGCTGCTGGCCGCCCAAGTGCACGCCGCCGCGCCGACCCGGTTCGTGTTCGGCGACGCCGAGGCGCCCGCCGGCCACACCCGCGTCGCGCCTGGCGCGCCCTACGACGCGGCGCGCGGCTACGGCTTCGAGGATGGCGGCCACTATTTCTCGGTCCGCCTCCCGGAGGGCAACTATGCCGTCACCGTCGTGCTTGGCCATGCCACGCAGCCGACCGCGACCACGATAAAATCCGAGCTGCGCCGGCTGATGCTCGAGAACGTGCCGGCGGCGGCCGGACAGCGCGTGCTGCGCACCTTCGTCGCCAATGTGCGCACTGCGCGCATCGCCCCCGTGCCTGGCGTCGCGGCCGGCGCGGTCGCCCTCAAGGCGCCGCGCGAGACCGAGTCCGAGGCCTGGAACTGGGACGAGCGCCTCACCCTGGAATTGAACGGCGAGCCAGACGCCGTCCAGCGCATCGAGATCGTGCCGGCCAGGGTGCCGACCATCTTCCTGCTGGGCGACTCGACCGTGAGCGACCAGCCGGGCGAACCGTACAACAGCTGGGGCCAGATGCTGCCGCGCTTCTTCGGTCCCCAGGTCGCGGTGTCGAACCACGCGCAGTCGGGCGAGACCTACCGCGACTCGCTGGCGCGCCGCCGCATCGACAAGATCCTGAGCATGATGCAGCCGGGCGACCTGCTCCTGATGCAGTTCGGGCACAACGACCAGAAGCAGGTCAAGGACGGGCGCAGCGGCCCATTCACGACCTACAAGGCCGAGATCAAGGCCCATGTGGACATGGCCCGTGCGCGCGGCGGCCTGCCGGTGATCGTCTCGCCGGTCGAGCGCCGCGCCTTCGACGCGGCGGGCCAGGTCAGGCCCACGCTCAGCGACTACGCCGAAGCCGCGCGCCAGTCGGCGCGAGAGCTGGATGTGCCCTTCATCGACCTGAATGCGATGAGCAAGACCCTGTACGCCGCGCTCGGCGTGGAAGGCTCCAAGGCGGCGTTTGCCTCGCCCGCCCCTGGAAAGCTGGACAACACCCACCACAACCCATATGGCAGCTACCTGCTGGCCAAGGCGGTGGCGCTGGGCATGCGCGAGGCGAAGCTTGCGCTGGCCGCCCACCTCGTCCCCGACTTCCGTTTCGACCCGGCCCATCCCGATCCGGTGTCCGGCTTCAGGGCGCCGCCCAGCCCCGGCCGCACGCAAGCACGGCCGCTCGGCGACGACGGGCAGCGCGAAGTGACCACCGGGGCTGCTCGATGAGGCGCCGCACCACCCTTGCCCTGCTGGCGAGCGGCCTGCTCGGCGGATGCGCCGGCCCGCTGTCGGCTAGTCGGGCCACCGAAGACCAGGCCTACCTGTTCTCCTACTTCCTGGGCAATGGCGCCGACGGCCTGCATTTCGCCGCGAGCCGCGACGGCTACCAGTGGGAGGCGCTGCGCGGCGGCGCCAGCTTCCTGGCGCCCACCGTCGGCCCGACCAGGTTGATGCGCGACCCGTGCATCGCCCGCGGACCGGACGGGATGTTCCATATGGTGTGGACCAGCGGCTGGAACGATACCGGCATCGGCTACGCTTCCTCGCCCGACCTGGTGCGATGGTCGAACCAGCGCAGCCTGCCGGTGATGGCGCACGAACCGGGCGCGCTCAACGCCTGGGCGCCAGAAATATTCTACGACGCCGGACGCGCCCACTTCCTGATCCTGTGGTCGTCGACGATCCCGGGCCGCTTCCCGCATACCGAGGCCGGCGGCGAGGCCGCCGGCGACAACAAGTACGACCACCGCATCTACGCCACCACCACGAAGGATTTCGCCAGCTTCACGCCGACGCGGCTGTTCTACGATCCTGGCTTCTCGGTGATCGACGCCACCTTCGTGCGGGCGCTCGGGCACGACTGGCTGGTGGTGAAGGACGAGACCCGCCATCCGCCGCGCAAATACCTGCGGGTCGCACAGGCCGCCAGCCTGGAAGGCCCGTTCGGGCCATTGAGCGCGCCGGTCACGCCGGCAGGCCTGTGGGCCGAGGGGCCGAGCGCGCTGCAGGTCGGCGACGAGGTGCTGCTGTACTTCGACGCCTACACCGCAGGCCACTACGGCGCGCTGCGCTCGCGCGACATGCTGCACTGGGAAGACGTCAGCACGCGCATGCGCTTTCCGCGCAAGATGCGCCACGGGACCGCGTTCGCGGCCCCGGCCAGCCTGGTGGAAAGGCTCAGGGCGCTGACGCCCTGAGGAAGAGGGTCAGTCGCGGCCGCCCTGGAACATCAGGCCGCTATCGTTCAGCCCGAACTTGAACTTCTTGTTCATCTCGATGATCTCGGCGCCGGCCAGCAGGGTCGGACCATATCCGTGCGCCGCCTTGACGCTGGTCGGGCGATAAGCATAGAACGCCGGGTCGAAGGCCATGCCGGTGCCGACGCAAATCCCCTCGATCTGGCCATTCTGCGTCACCTTGCTGGCCACGGCGTTCCAGGCCAGGTTGGCCATCGGGCCATACATCTCCGGTTCGACATAGCCGCGGTTGACCGCGCGCGCGATCGCGTAGGCATAGATCGCGGTGGCCGAGGTCTCCTGATAGGTGTCGTTGCGGTCGATCAGCTGGTGCCAGAAGCCGTCGCGGCTCTGGTAGCCGGCCAGTCCGCGGATGTGGGCGCGCAGCTGTTCGAGCACGGCGTTGTAGCCCTTGTGGGTCTTGGGCAGCACTTCGAGCACCTCGACCATCGACATCACCGCCCAGCCGTTGGCGCGGGCCCAGCGCAATTCGGGATGATCGCGCTTGCCCTCGACGTAGCCGTGCATGTAGATGCCGAGCCTGGGGTTGAACATGCGCTTGGAGAACTGCTGCACCTGGCGCACCGCGTCGTCGTAGTACCTGGCCTCGCCCGTGGTCTTGCCCAGGTAGGCCATGGTCGGCACGCCCATGAACATATCGTCCAGCCACAGGGTGTCCGGCAGCGGACGCATCTTGCGGCCGCCCTTGCCGTCCGGGCCGCCGCGCGCCAGCGTGCCGTCCTTCAGGCGGTATTCCTTGTTGGTGACGAAGTCGCCGCACACGCCGATCATCTGGCCGTAATCGACCTTGGAGCCGGCCACCTTGGCCTTCATGAAGCTGTGGCACAGCGCACCGGCGTCGTCCAGCGCGTGCGGGTTCAGGAAGCTCTTGATCGGCGCATGCGCGCTCTGCGCATCGGCCTTCACTACCGGCAGGTAGGCGCGGGTCAATTGGGACAGCAGGGTGTGGCGCCTGGTCACGTAGTCCTGGTAGCGGGCGTCGCCGGTGGCCTGGGCCGCGGCCAGCATGCCGATATAGGTCACGCCCCACTCGTAGCTGGTCAGGCGGAAGTCGCCGGGCTTGAGCACCGCGTTCGGGTTGGCCTTCGTTACGTCGGTGATGGCGGCGCCCGTGGTCTTGTCGATCAGCTCCGCCGGCGTGGTGCGGTCGAGGTAGGCGAACACGCGGTCGAGCACGGCCTTGACCTCGGCCGCTTCCATGGCGCGGTACGGCGTCGGATAGGTGACCTCCAGCGCATGCAGCATGGCGTCGGCCGGGGCCGGCCCTTTTTCCTGCGGCGGCGGCGCGTCCTGGGCGATCGCGCCCAGCGAAAACGGGAACAGGCCCGCCACGAGTATGGCCATCAGGGTGTGGCGCGGCTTGGATGATTGCATTGCTTGTGTCTCCTTTTATTGGATTTGGTGGATGGTCAGTCCGGCGATGGTCTGGCGCGACCACGTGGTGCGAAAACCGACATACCCGCGCGTGAGCGGCCGCGGGTCGTAATACGTAAACAGGTCTCGGCCGTCCACGCGCATGCGCGTGCAGCCATCGCGCACCGCGATCTCGACGCGATAGTCGCGGTTCGGCTCGAGCAGGAAGTCGCGGCCCAGGCGCTCGGCGACCAGCTCGCGCTTGCCGTCGCTGTAGCGCCGCATCCGCGTGGTGGTGTTGCCGTTGCCGCCCATGCCGGCGTAGTACAGTTCCAGGTCGTCGTAGTCCTCGAACTTGCCGGAGCGGGTGAACAGCGTGTCGCGCGCCGGATCGCGCGCCATCCAGAACTGGTTCAGGTCCGACAGGCGGTCGTTCGGCCCGCCGTCCATCACTACCCGGCGCGTGTAGGCGATCAGGAGGTTGCCTGACAAAGGCTTGTCGAGCCACACGGTGGCGCCCGAATCGACGTCGATCAACAGCCGTCCGTCGCGGTTGGCGACGACATTGCCGGGCTTGCGCGCATACTCGCTCACATAGCCGGTCAAGGGGCCATTGAAATCGTCCTGATGGAGCAAGGCGCCGCGCTCGCCCCAGCGCACGCAGGCCCGTGGCGAAAAATAGGCGCCCAGCGGATCGCCCGGCAGCGCGGCCAGGCCGGCGACGACCCGGCGCGCATTGAATTCGGCGCCGGCGGCGTTGGTATGCGTGCGGGCGTCCGAGAAAAAGGTGTCGACGGTGGCCGCCCCGACCTCACGGTAGGCGTCCGAGATCAGCATCGTCAGGTCCATGAAGTGGGCGCCGCCGGCCGCAGCCACCTGCCGGCCCCAGTCGGCGAAGTTGGCGAAGTCGCGTTCATGCTGCCACTTGTCGCGGTGCGGAATGGGCGAGGCGATGACCACGATGGCGCCCTTGTCCCGGGCGTCGGCGACGTAGCGCCCCATATACCAGCCGAAGCTGTGCACCGCTTCCCCGCTGCCGTCCGGGCGGGTGTCCTCGACCGTCTCCGGGCCGATCCCGGGAACCGAGGCGCGATTCTTCGACGCCGGATCGCCGATGCGGCCGCCATCGTTATGACCGAACTGGATCAGCACCACGTCGCCGCGCCTGAGCTGCGCCCTGACCCGCTCCCAGCGGCCCTCGGTGAAGAAGGTGCGGCTGCTGCGGCCGCCGATCGCGGCATTGACCACATTGATCTTGCCGGCGTCGAAATACGGCGCGATGCGCTCGCCCCAGCCGATCGCCCCGTTCTGTCCACCGCTCTTGACGGTTGAATCGCCGACCAGGAACAGGGTCGGCAAGGTCGGATCGCGCGCAACCTCGTCGCGCACGGTGCGCGCATCGACCACCGGCCGCACGTCGTCCACCGGTTTCAGGAACGTCTTCATGCGCGGGTGGCCCAGCTTTGCCAACTCGAGCGCCACCACTTGGGCATTGAGCACCGCGCCGGCCCAGTTGGTATGGACGCGCTCGTCCGGCACGGTGGCCGGGAACAGTGCCATGACCGCGTCACGTCCCATCGCGTCGTAGCGCCCCGCCACGATCTCGTTCAGGTCGATGAAGCCCACCTGTTCGCTGCGCGCCACCTCGGCCGCCCAGCCAGCGTAATCGTTGCGGTTGCGGCGCACCTTGCCGCCATCGTCGTTCCACGCCTTGCGCGGGACCAGCGAGGCGACGACCGGCATTCCCCCCTTCGCGCGGATGTCGGCGATGTATTTGCGCAAATACCAGCCGTAGCTGTGCACCGTCTCGCGCTGGCCGGTGAGGAGGTTGTCGATCTCGGTGGATTCAATACCCACGCCGCGGATCGTGCCGCGCGCACGCTTGTCGTCGTTGACCGGCGAGGCGTCGTTGTGCCCGAACTGCATGATGACGACGTCGCCCGGCTTGACCAGGGCCAGCGTGCGCTCCCAATGGCCGCTGCTGATATAAGTGCGGCTGGACAGGCCGCCCACGGCGCGGTTCACCAGGTTGACGCGCGCCGCATCGACGTGGGCCGCCAGCGGATTCCCCCAGCCCCACTGCCCCTGCGCGCCCTTGCCCTGGCCGTCGTCGTGGCCGTTGCGCACGGTGGAGTCGCCGATCAGGATGATCGAAGGCAGGGCCGGGTTGGCCGGTTCCGGCAGCACGACCCGGGCGCGCGCGGGGTCGGTATTCACGGCGGCGGCCGGGCCTTGCGCATGGCTTGATGCCATGACGCAGGCCAGCGCCAGCCATACCAGTATCCGCTGCAGGGCGCGCGAAACAGTCATTGCCACGGTCTCCGTCGGTCGTTGTTATAGGCAGATTCTATGCGGCGCGATCAGCCATGGCGGTCAAACCGCAGAAAGAATCAGCAATATGATTGGAAATGAGCAACTCGTACTGTAACAATGAGCGGACAACATCCACAAGACGGAGACACCCTCATGCGACCCCTCATCCATTCCGCGATCGGCCTGGCCGTCGCGCTGCTGCTGTGCGCCGACGCCTCGGCCCAGATCGGCAAACGCTTTCCTTCCGAGCGCAAGCTCGTCAAGGATCCGGTCACCGGCACCGAACTGACTTTCCTGACCAGCAAACCGCATGGCGATTCGAAGATCTACCCGACCCACCCGCAATGGACCGCCGACGGCAAGTGGCTGGTGTTCCGCTCGCGGCTGGCCGGCAGCGAGGCGCTGGCGGTGAACGAAGAGACGGGCGACCTGGTGCAGGTGACCGAAGGCGGCTACACCGGCATGCTGAACCTGGCGCAGAAGTCGATGAAGCTGTACTACATGCGCAAAGGCGACGCTGGCCTGCAGATCGTCGAAACCGACCTGGCGCGCGTGCTGGCCGACAGCGCCGCCAGGCGCATGCAGCCCGCGGCGACCTACCAGCGCGTGGTCTCGAACCTGCCGGCCGAACTGGAAGCCGGCGGCGACCTGGCGCTCGACGCCGACGAGGAATGGGTCTATTTCAAGGTCGGCCCCGGCCAGGCGGCCAGGCACCTGGCGCCGGGCACGAAGATCGAGCCGGCCTTCGGCCCGCGCAAGATGGGCGCCGGCCCGCAAGGCATCGCGCGCCTCAACGTGCGCACCGGCGAAATAAAACACGTGGTGTCGGTGCCGTTCCAGGTCGGCCACATCCAGGCCAATCTGTGGAATCCGGGCGAGATCGTGTTCTGCTGGGAGACCGGCGGCAAGTCGCCGCAGCGCACCTGGACCGTGCGCGCCGACGGCAGCGGCCTGCGTCCGCTGTATCCGGAAGCGCCGTACGAATGGGTCACGCACGAGGCGGTGATCACGAAGGACGAGGTGGCGATGGCCATCATGGGCCACCGCGCGATTCCCGGCGCGGCGGCCTCGGTGGCCGGCCCGGCCACCGACGTCGGCGGCGCCAATCCGGGCCAGGACGACGGCTGGGGCGCCACCGGCACCCGCGAAAAGCCGACCGGCCTGGCGATCGTCAACCTGCGCACGCGCCAGATGCAGATCGTCGGCCAGACCGAATCGGGCAGCGGCCTGTGGCACGTGCACGGCTCGAGCGATGGCCGCTTCGCGGTGGGCGATGACTTCAGCCGCAGCGTCTACCTGATCGACCGCCGCAACCGCGAGATGATGCTGCTCACCACCGGCCACAAGACCACCGCGGCCGACCATCCACACCCGACCTTCAATGCCGACGGCACCCGCATCCAGATCCAGTCAGCGATGCTGTCCGAGGACGGCCGCTCGATGAATATCGTGGTGGTGCCGGTGCCGAAGGCCTGGCTCGAGCGCAGCTTCCCGGCGCGCTGACGCAAACGGAAAAACGGCCTGGCAATGCCAGGCCGCGGGACCAATCGGGTTCAAGCCAGGTGGAATACCTGGGTCAGCGGCCACTCCTTCGGCCGGTTGCCCGGCTCGACCTCCATCAGGTCGGCCATGTAATCCCACCATTTGCGCATCACCGGATGGTCGGGCAGCGGCCCCAGCTCATGCCCCGGGTGCAGCTTCATCACCGCGAACAGGTCGAGCGTCGCCTCGTCGAGGAAGATCGCATAATCGTGGATGCCGGCGCCAGACAGCAGCGCGGCCAGCTCGGGCCAGATGGCGTCGTGCCGGCGCCGGTATTCCGCCTCGTTGCCGGCCTTGAGCTTCATGCGGAACGCCCGCGTGGCGTGAACGGTCATGGTCAGACGATCCCGCTGCTGCTGGCCCCGGCCTTGACCGGACGCAGGCCCGCCACGCGGTCGCGGTAACCGCTGGCGCGGTAGCAGGCCACCGGATCGGCGGCGCCGCCGGCACGCACCCGCGCCATCGCCAGGATCGGGCTGACGTCGGTGCGGAAGGCGCGCTTCAGGGTCTGCGCGGCCTCCAGCACGTCGTTCTGCTCCTGCAGAGCCGCCAGCGCGGCGCGGTCGACCAGGGCCGACTGCACGAAGGCGCGCTGCACCTCGGCCGCGCTGCTCATCAGGCTCTCGATCGGGTCGGTCACATTGTGCGACTGGTCGAGCATATAGGCCGGCTTGAAGGCGTCGCCCTCGCGCCGCGCCGCATCGGCCAGCTCGTTAAACACCAGGAACAGCTGGAACGGGTTGATCGAGCCGGAATCCAGGTCGTCGTCGCCATACTTGCTGTCGTTGAAGTGGAAGCCGCCAAGTTTACCGAACTGCGCCAGGCGCGCCACGATCATCTCGATATTCGTGTTCGGCGCATGGTGGCCCAGGTCGACCAGGCACTTGGCCTTCGGTCCCAGCTCGGTGGCGCAGGCGAAGCTGGTGCCCCAGTCGGCGATGGTGGTGGCGTAGAACGCCGGTTCGAACAGCTTGTGCTCGATGAACACGTTCCAGTCGGCGGGAAGCGCGGCGTAGATCTCGCGCATGCTGTCCAGGTAGCGCTCGAGCGCGCCGCGCAGATTATGCTGGCCGGGGAAGTTGGCGCCATCGCCGACCCACACGGTCAGCGCCTGCGAACCGATCGCGCGGCCGATCTCGATGCATTCGATATTGTGGGCCACCGCCTGGGCGCGCACGGCGGCGCTGGTCGACGTGAGGCTGCCGAACTTATAGCTCTGCGCCTGGCCCTGCTGGTCCTGGAAGGTGTTCGAATTGACCGCGTCGAAGGCCAGGCCCAGCGCCTGCGCCGTTTCGCGCAGCTCGGATGCGTCGGTCGGTTTGTCCCACGGGAAGTGCGGCGACACGCTCGGGGTGGCGCGGGTCAGCTGGTGGATCACGGCGCAGTCTTCCAGCTTCTCGAACACATTGCGCGGCTCGCCGCGGCCCGGGAAGCGCGCGAAGCGCGTGCCGCCGGTGCCGGCGCCCCAGCTGGGCACCGCCACGGCGAAGCTCTGCGCCAGCGCGGTCAACCGGTCGATGTCCAGGCCGCGGCGCGCCAGCATGCCGCCCAATCCCTCGTAGTCGGCCTGCAGCTGCGCGTCCAGTTTGGCGTTCTGGTCCGCGACCAGGCCGGCGTCGATAACGCTTGTCATACTCGTCTCCTTGATGCAGGCGGCATAAGCCGCCGATGACCGGTGACGCGCGCCCTGGAGGGTTTGCGTCCCGGCTTGTTGTGATGTCCCGCTATCTTAGCGTATCGACCGCAGTCGGCAGCGTAGTCAGCGGGTGAAGGCGGCCGCGTTGCCGGCATCCACGTTCAGGATGTTGCCGGTGCTCTTGCCCGACTTGTCGCTGGCGAAGAAGTACACGGCTTCGGCGATGTCCTCCGGCAGCACCGAGAGTTTCAGCATGCTGCGCTTGCGGTAGAACTCCTCGACGTCGTCGGCCTCGATCTTGTTGGAGGCGGCGCGTTCTTCCTTCCACTTGCCGTCCCAGATGCGCGAGCCGCGGATCACGGCATCCGGATTGACGACGTTGACGCGGATGCCGTGTTCGGCCCCTTCCAGCGCCACGCAGCGCGCCAGGTGCAGTTCGGCCGCCTTGGCGGTGCAGTAGGCGGAGGCCCCGGCCGATGCGACCAGGCCGTTCTTGCTGCCCACGAAGACCATGCTGCCGCCCAGGCCCTGCTGCTTCATGATGCGGAAAGCCGCGCGGGTGGCCAGGAAGTAGCCGGTGACGAGGATGTCCTGGTTGCGCTTCCAAATGTCGAGCGTGGTCTCGTCCAGTGGCGCCGCCGAGGCGATGCCGGCGTTCGAGATCAGGAGGTCGAGGCCGCCGAAGCGCAACGCCGCCGCTTCCAGGATGCCGGCCACTTCTTCCTCGCTCGTGATGTTGGCGCGCACGGTGCCGATGCTGTCCTTGCCTGCCACCTTGGCCAGGTCCTTGCCGGCCTGTTCGAGGGCCTCGGGATCGATATCGGTCAGCATCACGCAGGCGCCCTCCTGCAGCAGCTGGCGCGCGACCGCCTGGCCGATGCCGCCGGCGCCGCCGGTCACCAGCGCGATGCGGCCGGCCAGGCTTTTCGGTTTGGGCATGCGCTGCAGCTTGGCCTCCTCGAGCAGCCAGTACTCGATGTCGAAGGCTTCCTGTTCCGGCAGGCCGACATAGGTGTCGACGCCATTCGCGCCGCGCATCACGTTGATGGCGTTGACGTAGAACTCGCCGGCGATGCGCGCGGTGGCCTTGTCCTTGGCGAAGGACAGCATGCCCACGCCCGGGATCAGGTAGATGATCGGGTTGGCGTCGCGGATCTTCGGGCTGGTGGCGCGCTTGCAGCGCTCATAGTAGGAGGTGTAGTCGGCGCGGTAGTCGACCAGGGCCTGGTCGAGACTCGCGGCCAGGCGCTCGAAATCGGGCGCGCCCGGGTCGAAGTCCAGCACCAGCGGGCGGATCTTGGTGCGCAAAAAGTGATCCGGGCACGAGGTGCCCAGCGCCGCCAGCGGCGCCAGGTGGGCGCTGCTCACGAATTCGAGCACGGCGTCGCTGTCGTCGAAGTGGCCCAGCTTGTACTCGTCCTTGCTGATCTTGCCGCGCAGGAGCGGCATCAGGCGCGCCGCCAGCGCCGCGCGCTCGGGCGCCGGCAGGATCGGGCTGGCCGGGCCGCCGAATACCGGCTGCTGGACGTTCTGCGCCAGCCAATCCTCGGCACGCTTGATGATCGCCAGCGTGGTCTCGTAGCACGACTGCGAAGTGTCGCCCCAGGTGAACAGGCCGTGGCCTTCGAGGATGATGCCCTTCAGTTGCGGATTGGCCTGCGACACGGCCTCCAGCTTCAGGCCCAGGTCGTAGCCGGGACGCTGCCACGGCAGCCAACCCAGCTCGCCCTCGAAGATCTTCGCGGTGAGCTCCTTGCTGTTCTTGCAGGCGGCGATCGCGATGCAGGCGTCCGGGTGCATGTGGTCGACGTGGCGGCGCGCGATATACGCGTGCAGCGGCGTGTCGATGCTGGCCGCGCGCGGGTTCAGGTTGAAGGTGCAGTGCGGCAGGTAGCCGACCATCTCGTCTTCGTGTTCGAGGCCGCGGTAGCGTGCCTTGAGCGCATGCAGCTTGCTCATGTAGAGGGTCGAGAAGCCATCGAGCTTGATGCTGCCCAGGTCACCGCCCGAACCCTTCACCCACAATACCTCGACCTGCTCGCCCGACAGCGGGTCGACCATGTCGATCTTGGCCGAGGTATTGCCGCCGCCAAAATTGGTGATCCGCAGGTCGGAACCCAGCAGGTTGGACCGGTACAGCAGCAGTTCCGGCTCACTCAAGGTGGCGGCAACGGCTTCATCCCAGCGCGAGGTGATCGGTTCGCGCTGCTTCGTTTCGCTCAAGGCGCCCATCTGTATCTCCTAGTTGATTGTTTTGTCATCGAATCGATGCGTCTCATCCATGTCCTGCGTCCGCATGCTGCCCGGGCAGCGCTACGGCATCGGCAGACAGTAGAAAGCAGCGGCCCACGGGGTGTCAACGCGGAAACAATCAACTTGCTGACCAAGTAAGAATCAATCACCGACTTGAGCGATTTGCGCATTTGTGCGCTGCAGCGCCGGGAAATAATCAGTCAATTGATCATTTGGTGATTGACGATATTGCATCTAGAAACTACTCTTTTCGAACACCCCGCGATTCCTGCCCACAAGAGGCCTGGAACGACGGGTCCCATGCCGCACACAACCAGACGGCTTACGGAGGAGACACAATATGGTGAATCACAAACGCCGCAAGCGTTTGCTGAAACTGCTTGCCGAGCACCAGACGGCGACGGTCCAGCAGCTTGTCGAATGGCTCAATGCGTCCCCGGCGACGGTCCGGCGCGACATCAGCTGGCTGGCGGGACGCAACCTGCTCACTCGCACCCGGGGCGGCGCCGAGAACCTGCTGCCCAAGACGCGCCAGTTCCCGCTGACCAGCGAAACGTTCCAGAACAATATCCAGTGCTTCGCCTCGCGCAAGCGTGCCATCGCCCGCCATGCAGCCGGCATGTGCAACGACGGCGAGACGATCATCATCAACGGTGGCACCACCACCTTCATGATGGCCGAGTTCCTCACCGAGAAGCAGCTCAAGATCCTGACCAACTCTTTCCTGATGGCCGAGCGCCTGCTGGTCTCGAGCGAGAACGAGATCATCGTGCCGGGCGGGCGCGTGTACCGCGAGCAGAACGTCATCCTTTCGCCGTTCGACAACGACATCACCCAGCACCACTATGCCACCAAGATGTTCATGAGCGTCTACGGCCTGTCTCTGCTGGGATTGATGGAAGCCGACCCGCTGCTGATCCAGGCCGAGAAGCGCCTGATCAGCCAGGCCGAGGAACTGGTGGTGCTGGCCGACAGCTCGAAGTTCGCGCGCAAGGCCGGCCTGATCCTGTGCGGCCTGGATCGCGTGTCCACCGTGATCACCGACACCGACGCTTCCGACAAGGCGGTGCAGCTGCTCGAACAGTATGGCGTGAAGGTCGTCACCGTCGAACCCGACGGCGAGATGCCGGCGCTGCGCACCACGCGCTACAGCCCCCAATATGACTTCCAGTCCGCAGCCCTGATGGAGATTTCGCATTGAAGATCAAACAGCTCCTGCTCGCCGCGGCGGCCGTCGGGGTGTTCGCCGGCCTGGCCGGCTGCGCCGACAAGAAGGCCGCGGACGCGCCTGAACAGACCCGCATCGCGATGGTCGTCAAAAGCCTGGGCAACGGCTTCTTCGACGCCGCCCACCAGGGCGCGAAGGATGCCGCCGCCGAAATCGGCGGGGTCGAGATCATCTATACCGGCCCGACCACGCCCAGCGCGGAAGGCCAGATCGAGATCATCAATTCCCTGATCAGCCAGAAGGTCGATGCGATCGTGGTCTCGGCCAACGACCCGAACGCCCTGGTGCCGATCGCCAAGAAGGCGATGCAGCGCGGGATCAAGGTGATCTCGTTCGACAGCGCGCTGGCCCCCGACGGGCGCCAGATGCAGCTCAATCCCTCCAACGCGGAACTGATCGGCCAGAAGCAGATCGAGATGGCGGCGGCGGAACTGGACGGCAAGGGCGAGCTGGCGATCCTGTCGGCGTCGGCCCAGGCGACCAACCAGAACATCTGGATCGGCGTCATGAAGAAGACGCTCGAGCAGCCCCAATACGCTGGCCTGAAGCTGGTGGCGACCGTATATGGCGACGACCAGTCGGACAAGAGCTACCGCGAAGCCATCGGCCTGTTGCGCAGCCACCCGAACCTGAAGGCGATCATCGCCCCGACCACGGTCGGCATCGTCGCCGCCAGCAAGGCGGTGGCCGACGAGGGCCTGGTGGGCAAGGTGTTCGTCACCGGCCTGGGCCTGCCGTCCGAGATGGCCGGCCACGTCAAGAGCGGCGCGGTGCGTGAATTCGCGATCTGGAACCCGATCGACCTGGGCTACGCCGCCACCTATGCGGCCCACCAGTTCGTGGCCGGCAAGGCGACTTCCAGCGCTGGCGCGACCGTCGCGGTCGGCCGCCTGGGCGCCGTGACCCTGGACGCCAACGGCGAAACCGCCCTCGGCCCGCCGTTCACCTACAACGCCGGCAACGTCGACAAGTTCGCCAAGCTGTTCTGACCCGGCCCGTCCGCCGCGCGCGATCGATGCGATTTGCATGATCGGCGCGCGGCGCCTTTCATCCGTTTGCAGCACCCATATGCCAGTGACCCAACTGACAAGCCCTCCCCTGCGCCCGCACGACGGCGCGCCCGCCACGCCGGTACTGCAGCTGACCGGCATCACCAAGCGCTTCAACGGCGTCTGCGCCCTGAATGGCGTGCGCCTGTCCATCCGTCCGGGCGAAGTCATGGCCCTGATCGGCGAGAACGGGGCCGGAAAGTCGACCCTGGTCAAGACCCTGACCGGCATCCACCGTCCCGACGAAGGCGCGATCCTGCTCGACGGGAAGCCGGTGTCCTTCGGCAGCCCGCAGCAAGCGATGGCCGCCGGCATCACTGCCGTGCACCAGGAAACCGTGATGTTCGACGAATTGTCGGTGGCCGAGAACATCTATGTGGGGCGCCACCCGACCCGCGGCCCGGCGCGGCGCATCGACTGGGCCGGCATCGAAGCCGATGCCGAGGAGCTGTTCGCGCGCCTGGAGGTGTCGCTGCCGGTGCGCGCCCGCGTGCGCGACCTGTCGGTGGCCCAGCGCCACTTCGTCGAGATCGCGCGCGCCCTGTCGCAGGATGCGCGCGTGGTGATCATGGACGAGCCGACCGCCGCGCTGTCGCAGCGCGAGATCCGCGAGCTGTATCGCATCATCGACGGCTTGCGGGCGCGCGGCACCGCCGTCATCTTCATCTCGCACAAGTTCGACGAGATCTATGAAGTGGCCGACTGCTACACGGTGCTGCGCGACGGCCAGTTCGTCGCCGAAGGCCGGCTGGCCGACGTCAGGGAGCCGGAGCTGGTGGCGCTGATGGTCGGGCGCGCCGTGCACCAGGCCTATCCCAAGGCCGAGGTAGCAATCGGCGCGCCGCTGCTGGAGGTCGAGGGATTGTGCCATCCGACCGAATTCCAGGATGTCGGCTTCACCCTGCGCAAGGGAGAGATCCTCGGCTTTTATGGACTGGTGGGCGCCGGCCGATCGGAGGTGATGCAGGCGCTGTTCGGCTTGACCACGCGGGTGACCGGCAGCGTGCGGCTGGAGGGCCAGCCGGCGGTATTTTCCAACCCGGGCGAAGCGATCGCGCGCGGCCTGGCGTATGTGCCCGAGGACCGCCAGCACCATGGTGCGCACCTGACCATGCCGATCATGCACAACATCACGCTGCCGATCCTGTCCAAACTAGGTTTCTTCCCCCGCGCCCGGGCCGAGGCCGCGCTGGCGCGCCGCTTCGCCGAACAGCTGGAACTGAAGGCCGCCCACCTGAGCCAGAACGTCGACGAGCTTTCGGGCGGCAACCAGCAGAAGGTGGTGCTCGGCAAGTGGCTGGCCACCGATCCCAAGGTCATCATCCTCGACGAACCCACCAAGGGCATCGACATCGGCTCCAAGGCCGCCGTGCACCGCTTCGTGAGCGGCCTGGTCGAACGCGGCCTGTCGGTGATCCTGGTCTCGTCCGAACTGCCCGAGGTGCTGGGCCTGGCCGACCGCGTGGTCGTGATGCGCCAGGGCCGCGTGGTGCGCGAATTCGCGCGCGGCGAGGCCACGCCCGAGACCGTGGTCGCGGCCGCATCCGGGGTCGACCTGGGACTGGAGGCGGCGCCATGATCAAGCGTGTCCCCATGACCGAGGTATTCAGGCAGCGCGAAGCCCTGCTGGCCGTGATGGTGGTGGCGCTGGTGCTGCTGGTCGGCCTGCGCGCCCCGGTCTTTCTCACCACCGCCTCGCTGGCCAACCTGCTCACCGACAGCACCCTGCTCGTGATGCTGACCCTGACCCAGATGCTGGTGATCGTCACCCGCGGCATCGACCTGTCGGTGGCCTCGAACCTGGCCTTGTCGGGCATGGTCGCGGCCATGCTGGCGTCGGGTAATCCGGAACTGCCTCTGGCGCTGGTGATGCTGGCCGCGGCCGGCACGGGCCTGGCCCTTGGCCTCGTCAACGGCGGCTTGATCGGCTACCTGGCCTTGCCGCCGATCGTGGTCACGCTGGGCGCCATGAGCGTGTACCGCGGCCTGGTGTTCGTGATCTCGGGCGGCGCCTGGGTGTCGGCGCACCAGATGCCGGCCAATTTCATCGGCTTCCCGCTGCAGCGCCTGTTCGGCCTGCCGCACCTGGTATGGATCGCCCTCGGCGCGGTGCTGGCGATGGCCTTCCTGGCCCGTCACACCCGCTTCGGGCGCGACCTGTACGCGATCGGCAATGCGCCGCAATGCGCCGCCTACATCGGCATTCCGACCCCGCGCCGCCTGCTCTGGACCTATGGCCTGTCGGGCATGGTGGCGGGCCTGTGCGGCTACCTGTGGGTGGCGCGCTATGCGGTCGCGTATACCGAGATCGCCTATGGTTTCGAATTCACCGTGATCGCCGCCTGCGTGATCGGCGGCGCCAGCATCGCCGGCGGCGTCGGCTCGGTGCTCGGCACCGTGCTCGGCGCCCTGTTCCTGTCGGTGATCGGCAATGCCTTGCCGGTGCTGCAGGTCTCGCCGTTCTGGCAAAGCGCGCTGACCGGCGCCGTGATCCTGGTGGCCGTGCTGCTCAATGCCGGCGGCAACCGCAAGCGCAGCCGCCAGATCCTGCCGCTGCACCGCACCGACGTTCCGGCCGCAAGGAGCCCAGCATGAATGCGACCAGCATCGCCCAGGTCGAACCCCCACTCGATATCAAGACCGTGAACGACTCCAGACACACATCGCGTTATACGATCCTCGACCGCAAGAAGCCAGGCCTGCGCCACGTGCTGGCGCGCTGGGAGACCCTGCTCGCCCTGCTGCTGCTGGCGGTGTTCGTCGCCGGCGGCGTCACGCTCGAGCACTTCCTCGATCCCTACAACCTGCTCGACGGCACGGTCAATTTCAGCGAGAAGGCCCTGATCGCGCTGCCGATGGCGCTGTTGATCATCTGCCGCGAGATCGATATCTCGGTGGCCGGCACGCTGGCGCTGTCGTCGGTGGCCATGGGCCTGGCGCATACGGCCGGCCTGCCGGCCGAGACCCTGCTGTTCGTGGCGGTCGGCACCGGCCTGGCCTGCGGCTGGCTCAATGGCTTCCTGGTCACGCGCTTCATGCTGCCCTCGATCGTCGTCACCATCGGCACCATCGCCCTGTACCGGGGCCTGGCCAGCGTGGCGCTGGGCGACCAGGCTTTCACCAACTACCCGCAGCTGATGGCCGACTGGGGCCAGGGCACCTTCTTCGGCGTGGTGCCGCGCGCCTTCGTGATCCTGCTCGGTTTCGCGCTGCTGTTCGCGGTGGTGCTGCATGCCACCACGGCGGGCCGCCGCATCTACGCCATCGGCAATAATCCGGACGCCGCGCGCTTCTCGGGCATCGCGGTCGACCGCTACCGCCTGGGCCTGTTCATGCTCACCGGTGCGATGGCGGGCCTGGCGGCCTTCCTGCTGACCGGCCGCATCGGCAGCACGCGGCCGAACATCGCCACCGGCTGGGAGCTCGAGATCATCACCATGGTGATCCTGGGCGGCGTGAGCATCGCCGGCGGCGCCGGCACCATCGGCGGCGTGCTGCTGGCGGTGCTGACGATGGGCGCGGTGACCTATGGCCTGGCGCTGGCCAACGTGCCCGGCATCTACATGACGATCGTGGTCGGCGTGCTGCTGCTGGCGACCATCGCGTTGTCGCGCCTGTTGCGCGGCAAGCCGACCCGCCATTGATGGAGCGCGCCCCCATGCAAGCGACCCCGGACGACGCGCTGATCGTACTCGACATCGGAAAGACAAACGTCAAGCTGGCCCTGGTCGATGCGGCCGGACGGCTGCTGGCCGAACGGCGCCGGCCCAATGCGATCCTGCACGACGGCCCCTATCCGCACCACGATACCGACGGCATCTGGGACTGGATGCTGGCGACCTGCCGCGCCTTCGCCGGCCAGGCGCGGGTGACCGCGATCGTGCCCGTCACCCACGGCGCCACCGCCGCCCTGGTCGACGACGACGGCCTGGTGCTGCCGGTGCTCGACTACGAGGCGGCGCTGCCGGGGCTCGACTACGCCGCGCTGCGGCCGGCCTATGCGCAGACCTGTTCGCCGCTGCTGCCGGCAGGCCTGAACCTGGGCCGCCAGCTGGCCTGGCTGCGGCAGCATCACCCCGAACCCTTCACGCGGGCGCGCCACATCCTGATGTATCCGCAGTACTGGGCCTGGCGCCTGTGCGGCGTCGCCGCCGGCGAAGCGACGTCGCTCGGCTGCCATACCGATATGTGGGACCCGGTGCGCCAGGACTATTCGTCACTGGTGACGCGCATGGGCTGGGAAGCCCAGCTGCCGCCATTGGCGCCCGCCTGGGCGGCGCTCGGCGTGCTGCGTCCCGAGGTCGCGCAAGCCACCGGGCTGGCGCCAGGCTGCGAGGTCCTGTGCGGCATCCACGACAGCAATGCCTCGCTGCTGCGCCACCTGGGCCGCGACGGCGCGGATGTCCCCAGCGCGCCGCGCACGGTGCTGTCGACCGGCACCTGGCTGATCGCGGCCGCCTTCGGCGTCGGTCTCGCCGGCCTGCGCGAAGACGCCGACATGCTGGCCAATACCAACGCCCTCGGCCAGCCAGTGGCCTGCATGCGTTTCATGGGCGGACGCGAATTTGGCGCGCTGGCGGGCGACCAGCCAGGCACCTGTTCATTCGAGCAGCTCGAACGGCTGATCGCGCGCGGCACGATGGCGCTGCCGTGCTTCGCCGATGGCGGCGGCCCATTCGCAGGCCGGCAAGGCCATATCGAGGGACCGCCCCCCGCCGACGTCGGCGAACGCTTCGCGCTCGCCACGCTGTACTGTGTCCTGATGACCGACTACTGCCTCGACGCGCTCGGCGCGCGCGGCCCGATCACCGTCGAAGGCAGCTTCACGGCGAATCCCTGGTTCGGCCCCTTGCTGGCCAGCTTGCGTCCCCACCAGGCGCTGGCCTACTCCGACGACGCCAGCGGCACCACCTGCGGCGGCTGGCTTCTGCGCTACCGCGACGCCACCCCGACCGGCCAGCACCACCCCAAGCCGCCGCGCGCGGTCGCCGGCCTGTCCGCCTACCGCGCCGCGTGGCGCGCCGCACTCTCCACAGCCACCCCACAACTATCCCACGCTCACTAACCCAACAATGAGGGTCAGAGTATAATGCCGCTAAGTTAAGGTTTTCTCGATAGCCGTTTTTCTGGATACCGTTGAGCTACTGCCTTAACGACGCGGTCAAATTTTCGTCCGGGTCGTTGCGCTTTCAGTTCGAGTACCAACCGTCCACGTAAGCGCTTAAGCATCTCCGGTATCCTCCCTTGTGCTGTTGCTGGGCCCGTCATCATCAACTCGTTCTGGATGGTCATCAGGGCAGTAGTAAAACTGATGCTCGTCGGTTCGCATTTCGCTTCCAGCGCGGCCTTGGCGATCTCAACGCGAATCAGGTTATAAGCGATCATCGCCCCCCAGATTTCCTGCTCGGTACCGCTGACCGTCATGCTGCGCAGGGTCAACTCCGAGCCCATCATTGACTGCTTCAGTTCCCTATAACTTGTTTCGATACGCCAGCGTCGGAGATAACAAGCAATCAAGTCAACCGCCTTGAACTTCTTGCTATCCATCAGCGACGTAAGCAGGTACCGCTGTTTTCCCGATCCGTCATCCGGTGTTCTTACGGCGCGCACGCGCCAAGTCTCTGGCAGAGCGGGATCTTTTTTGCGTGCAGCAGGCGAGACAATCATTTCCACGATGCCATCGTCGTCCGTGCCTAGGATTAGAGTCCATTTGGTGTTGCTCTTGGCGGGAACAAGGAAGTGTCGATTCGTTCCATGGTTGACGAGATTGCATAGTAGTTGCGCTGACAGAAAGCCTCGGTCAAACACAGTGAGCGAGTCGTCAGGAATGCTCTCGAGCAGAGAGTGGGCATGCGTCGTTTCGCTGATGTCGTAGCGTCCAAAACGGGCATCACGGATCAGTTGGGTTTCCATCATCATCAGGGTCACGCCGCGTGCTTGTGGATAGCTGGCAACCTTGTTGTTGGGGTAGATTTGAGAACCAAAGTGCTCGCGATTGTCTGGGCTATCTGCCAGGCGCAATGTCGTGCCATCCATGGCAAGCAGATGCAAGCCCTTGAACAGATAATGCGCTTCATCGTGCGCAATCCACTGCCGCGACGACTTGTGAAACAACCATTCAAGCGGCTCGGAGCCCAAGCGTTGTCGAGCTTGCGTTGTCGCGCTGGAGGTGATGCAACGGTCTGCCAACTCGGGCAATGCCAGGTCGAGCGAGTCGACAATGTCCTTGACGGAACGGTGTCGATAGATCGCCAGAGCAATGACTAGCCAGACGACCTGCTGCGCGGGTAACCGCCGAGAGCGGATAGTCGCTTTATCGTTCGCTACTAACGCAGCTTCCACCCATTCGTAGGGCAGATGTTCGCCAAGGCGGCTCCACTCAAGAGGATTAGGTAGGTCAATGACGAGGGGGATGGCATCAGAAAGCATGGCCGAAAGTTAACATTTCTGAGCCACGTTTACAACGAAAAAATGCCGCAAAGATCGTTAACTTAGCGGCATTAGACTCTGACCCTCATTATTGGTGGAATAAGGATCGCTATTTTTGGGGTTGCCCATCCTGGGCGGTCATGATCTCGAGGGGGACGCCGCCGCGGGTCGTGCGCAAAGTGACCAGCCTTATGGGTTCCAGCGCGTTCTCGGGGCGGCCGTCGGTCGTGACCGCCAGCGCGATCGTGTTCTCGCCGTTCGGGTTCAGGATGCCCGGCGGGATGACGAAGGTGCGCTGCGGGCCGATGTGGGCGATGAACTGGCCCATGTTCCAGCCGTTGACGAAAATCAGCGCGCGGTTGTCGCGTTCGGAGCGTGGCTTGTCGGTGTCGCCGAAGGCCAGGGCGAGCTGGACGTCGTGGTCGCGCGGCAGGTCGAGCTTGAATTGCGTGCGCAGCCAATAGGTGCCGGCGGCAGGCGGGGCGTCGGTCGGGCGAGCGGACTGCCAGCCCTGGGACGACGCGGTCGGCAGGTGCCAGCCGGCGCGCTCGCCATACAGCCCGCCGTTGTTCATCGGGCCGCGCACGCGGTCGACCAAGTCCTCGCCGCCCTGGCGGCCCTGGATGCGCCAGGCGATCGGCGTGCCGAAGCGCTGGCCGCCACGGCTCGTCAGCGAGGCCGAGATCAGGCCGCGCGCCTCGCGATGGAAATCGTCCGCCATCAGATTCCAGTTATGGCCGTTGTTGCGCACCATGACCGCGATCATGTGCTCGCCCGGCGTGAGCGTGCCCAGGTCGAGCTTCACGCTGTCGGTCGTCTTCGGGAACGAGCGCCCGGTGTCCAGCTCGTGCTGGCCGACGAAGCGGCCGTCGATCCATACCTGGATCATGCCGGCGCCGCCGGCCCCGTAGAACAGCTCGAGCCGGCTGGCCTTCGGGTCTGAGGTGGTGAAGCGACCGCGATACCACACGTCGCCGTGGTGGAAGCCGTAGTCGCTCATCGCCAGGGTCGGCTGCCCGCGTTCCGGCATGGTCCAGGTCTGGGCCGCCGATGGACGCCGGTCGGCCCGCACCCAGGCGCTGTCGTCGAAGCGAGGCGCCGCCTCCAGGCTGTCCATGCGCCGGGTCCAGGCCAGGCGCGCCAGGTCCGGCACGCGCACCTCCTCCGGGCCCTTCAGGCCGGCCGCGCGCACGCTGCCGTCCAGCTGGGGCGTGAGCGCCAGCGGTTGTCCGTTGAAGCTGGCCGTCTCGAACGCCGGCCCCCAGATCTCGATGGCGCCATCCTGGTCGACATCGCCCGTCATGGCAAGCAGGCCGTCGGCGAGCCGCGCCGATCGCACCAGCGCCGGCGTCAGTTGCAAGGCGCGTCCGGCCCCGGTGTCCTGGGTCCAGAACCGCATGCTGGTCTGTTCGTCCGCCAGCAGGAGCAGCATCGGGGCGCGCCCACCACCCGAGATGCGCACCCGCGCCAGGCCTTCGTGCACGTAGTTCAGCATCAGGTCGCCCCTGGCCGCGTCCCAGCGCGACTGCACCCGGCCCGCCAGCACCTCGACCTGCGGCGCGCCGGCATAGCGCAGCACGGTCTCGCCCTCGAGGCCGTCGCGTCCGTGCAGCAGCACGATGTCGCGTTCACCGTCGCGCAGGTGCGTCTGCAGCTCGGAGGTCGAATACACCAGGCGCTGGCGTTCCATGTCGTAGGAGGCCAGCAGCATGCGCGCGTCCTGCCCGCGCAGAATCGAGGCGATCGTGTACTCGCCGTCGCGCGTGGCGAGCCTGACGCTGAAGCGCTCCTCGCCCTTGCCATCGAGGGGGTTGTGGGCCGCGAACACCACGTGGGCGCCCAGGCGCTTGTTGACGTTGTGGTAAACCCTGACCTTGCCGTCCGCCGGCGCCAGCGGCGGCCCCTTGTCCATCTCGGCCAGCACCGCTTCGGCGGCCTGGACGAACATGCCCTGCTGCTTGAGCGCATAGGCCTTGGGACGCAGGCCGCGGTCTTCCGCAATCGCCGCGCCGTAGTCGTACGAGGTGTAGACCACCGGACCGGCCAGCCAGCCCCACGAAGTGCCGCCGAAGGTCATGTAGACGTTGTGGATCGTGATCCGGTTGATCAGGTTCGTCCCATAGAACACCCGCTGGTAGCCCTTGCCCTGGCGCTCGGCGGTGCAGGCATAGGTGCCGTTCGAGCCCCAGTAGTCGAACCAGCCGCCGCCCAGTTCCGCCGCGAAGCCCGGCGTGCCGGGGGAAGACAGCGCACCGGCGCGCGGGCCAGGCGCGCCATGGATGCCCCAGTCGGGCGCCTTGTTGGCGCCGGCGGGGTTGGCGTGCACGTCGCAGCTGCCGCCCGGGTAGCCGTCGAAGGCATAGATGTCGGTCGGGCCGGGATTGGCCCACGCCGCGCTCGAGTCCTTCGGCGTCCAGTCGGGCAGGCGGCCGGCGGCGTTGTGGAAGAACGGCACCGTGATGCCGTCACGGCGCGCCTTGCGCGCCAGGTGCTCCATCTGGCGCACGTGCTTGGGCTCCACCTTGCCCAGTTCGTTCTCGAGCTGGTAGGCGATCACGTTGCCGCCGCCATCGGTGACCTGGTGGCGCGCGATGATCGCGTTCACCTGGGTCATCCACTCGTCCACCGCCGCCAGGTACACCGGGTCGTCGGTGCGCGCCTCACCGCGGTTGCGGAACATCCAGCCCGGATAGCCGCCGCCGGTCAATTCCGAGTTGATGTACGGGCCGGTGCGGGCGATGACGTACAGGCCCTCCTCTTTTGCGATCTGCAGCGCGCGCTCGACGTTGCGGATGCCCGAGAAATCGTAGACCCCGGGCGCCGGCGAATGGTAGCCCCAGTCGAAATAGAAGGCCACGCCATTGAAGCCGAGCGCCTTCATCTTCTGCATCACGTCGCGCCACAGGGCTGGGTTGGGCAGGCGGAACGGGTGGATCTCGCCCGACCACACCACCACCCGCTTGCCATCGATCTTGAGGGAATACTGATCCCAGCTCACCTTCCGTGGCGCTCCCTTGGGCGCCGACACGCCGACCAGCTCCCCGGCATCGCCCGCCAACGCGCCAAACCCCGACGCCATCGCCGCGGTGCCGGTCAGGCGCCGCCGTTCGCCCCAGGTGCGGCCGCCATCGAGGCTGTCGGCGTGCCATGCGCGCCGACCGGCGTCGACGCCGTACAGGCGCAGGGCCGGGCCATGACGCACCAGGGCCGCCGCCGTCACGCCGGCGCCGAGCTTGTCCAGGGTGGCCTCGACCTTCCATGGGCCGGCCAGGGAGGCGGCGCGCGCCAGCGCCAGCCGGCCGCCCTGGTGGCGCGCCACCGCCACATAGCCTTCGCCATCGAGCAGAACGGCCGCGTCAAGGTGGCCGGCCAGCCCTTCCAGCCGCCGTGGCGCCGACCAGTTGGCCAGTTGCGCGTCCGGCGCGACCATGTGGACGCCCCCGGCGTTCGCGAACACGAGCTTGAGAGTGCCGTCGCGCTCGCGCACCCAGCCGGGCTTGCCGGACTGGCCGGCGCCGCCCAGCGGGATGTCGCGCAAGAACTCCCACTGCCGCAGATCGGGCGAGCGGGCCAGTCCGATGCCGCCTGCGCCGTTCGCATACGCCAGGTAGTAGCGACCGTCGGCGTGACGCGCCAGCGCCGGATCGCGCAGGTCGCCGGCGGGCGGAGTCCAGGTCTCGGAAGCCAGCGAGGTAAAATCGGCGCCGTCGTTCGAGACCAGGATGCTCAGCGCATTGGCCGCGCCGGCCGTCAGCGCCGGCATCAGGACGACTCGGCCATCGCTGTCGCCTGCCTTGGCGGCGTCACGCGCCGCCTGCATCCCCGAACCCTGGGGAATGCCGAGCTCCTGGGCCGAGGGCAAGCCTGCCGCGCACAGGGCGGCGCAGGCCGCCGCCATCGAGTGATACCACTTCATATCGCACTCCTTTGCTGCATATCCACGCTGTTCATTGCTTCGCTGCCTCCCTGTCTGCGACCGGCTCGCCGAAGTCGGGCATGCCGTCGTCGCGCCAGATGATCGCCTTCGCGCGCGTGTGGCGGTTCGGGTCGCGCAGCGGCTCGCCCACGATGTCGCGATAGTCGCGCGCATGGTAGACCAGGATGTCGGTCTTGCCGTCCCGGCTGGTGGTAAAACTGTTGTGGCCAGGTCCATACTGGCCGGTCTTCTCGCTGCTGCGCAGGACCGGCTGCGGCGACTTGGTCCACGCGGCCGGGTCGAGCAGGTCGGCGTCCTCTTGCGCCCACAGCAGGCCGAGCGCGTAGTTGGCGTCGGTGGCGCTGGCCGAATAGGTCATCAGGACGCGGCCATGCTTGACCAGCACCGCCGGCGCTTCGTTGACCCAGTGGCCGATCCTTTCCCAGGCGTGCTCGGGACGCGTCAGCAGCACGGCCGGCTGGCGGATCGCCAGCGGACCGTCCATCCGCGCCAGGTAGATGTTGGTGCCCTTGCTGCCGTCCGGCGCGACCTGGGTCCATGAGAGGTAGCGCTGGCCGCGGTGCGCAAAGGTGGTGGCGTCGAGCGCGAAGCTCTCCCAGCCGGTCTTGAGCTGGCCGCGCTCGATCCATTCGCCCTCGAACGGATTCTCCGCGCTGTTCTCCAGCACGTAGAGCCGGATCTCCCACACCTTGTCGGCGCGGCCGGCGCTGAAGTACAGATACCACTTGCCGTCGATGCGGTGCAGCTCGGGCGCCCAGATGTGGGCGCCCATCTCGCCGCTGGCGTGCTTGCGCCAGACGACCCGGGCCTCGGCCTTCCCGAGTTCGGCGAGGCTGCGCGCGCGGCGCAGCTCGATGCGGTCGTACTCGGGCACCGTGGCCGTGAAATAGTACCAGCCGTCCGGATGCAGGGTGACGTGGGGATCGGCGCGCTGGCGCACCAGGGGGTTGGCGAAGCCGGCATCATCGTCGGATGCGGCCGGGGCCTGGCAGCCGGCCAGCGCCAGCAGCATGCACAGGATTGGCAATGCATGGGATTTCATGGTGTCCTCTCAAGCGAAAAAGCCAGCCACCCCATCAAGGTCGGCTGGCTGCAGACATCGGGAACGAGATCAGATCTTGACGCCCAGGGTCAGGAAGTAGCGGCGTCCAGACCAGGCCAGTTCGTTGATCCGGAACGGGTCGCCCGCATCGCTGCGCTGCACTTCGTCGGTCAGGTTCTTGCCCTCCAGCGCGATCGACACGCGGTCATTGAAGCGCCACTGGATCTTCGCGTCCAGGAAGCCGGTCTTTTCCTGGAATACCGGGTTGCCCGAGACGTCGTTGGCGCCGGTGAAGAAGCGGTCGCGGTAGGTATAGGCCAGGCGCGCATTGACCGGGCCCTGGTCATACCACAGCGAGAGGTTGTAGGCGGTCTTCGACATGCCGGGATATGGCAGCACGGTGTCGTCGAGCAGGTTCAGGCGCTCCTTGCCCGGCGCGTACTTGTAATCCATGCGGGTGTAGTTGGCGTCGATGCCGAAGCCGCTCAGCCAGCCCGGCAGGAAGGTCAGCGCGGTGCGGCCGGCCAGCTCGATGCCCTTGGTGGTGGCGCCCTCGCCGTTGACGGCTTGGGTGACGTTGAAGCGCTGGCCGTTCTTGAACAGGTCGACGTCACGGGTGAGCACGCGCTCGATCACGTAGCTCGAGATGTCCTTCTCGAACACGGCCAGCGACAGCTGGCTGTCCGGCGTCGGGTAGTACTCGAGGCTGAAGTCGGTGTTGGTCGAGCGGTAGGGCTTCAGGTCCGGATTGCCGGCGGTGCAGGTGTCGACGCCTTCGCCGCCGAACTGTGGGTTGCCGCTGCCCAGGACGCAGGTGGCGTTCGGCGCCAGCAGGTCCATGCGCGGGCGCGCCATCGCCTTGGCCCAGCCGACACGGGCAAGGAACTTGTTGTCGATGAACCAGAAGGCGCCATTGAAGCTCGGCAGCCAGTCGTGGTAGGTGTTGTCGACCGTGACGACCCCGTTGCTCATGACGACGTCGGTGTAGGTCGTGGAGCCGGGGGAGGTTTCGGTACGCACCGAATAGCGCTGCAGGCCCGAGGACTTGTTGTCGGTGCGGGTATATCGCATGCCGATATTGCCGTCGACCTCGTAGCCGAACAACTGCGTGGCCCAGTCCAGGCGCAGATAGGTGGCGGCGATCGTTTCTTCCACGCCGAACGCCGGGATCTGCGGATAGACGTTGCCGTCGCTGCCGGGCGAGTCATACAGGTAGTCGTGGTTGAAGGCCGACGTGTCGAAGAACGGCAATGCATTCGCGAACACCGGCGACATCCAGCCGGACGGCATGCCCTTGACGTCCCCCAGGCCGCCGAAGAAGGTGCCGGGCGAACGGCCGCTGACGGCGCTGATCAGCTGCGCCATTTGCGCGGCGTTGATGTAGCGGGTCGAATAGCCCGAATTGATGAAGGACTGGGCGTCGTTCGGACGCTGCGCGCCGCCGGTATAGAACGGATCGTAGATCGCGGTCTGGTTGATGTTGGCGCCGCGCACATTGATGTCGTCGGCGGTCGACGCCGGGTTGGCGCCAGTGCTGGCGAGGTAGCCGCCGCCGTTGTACTGGGTCGATTCGGCCTTGCGCGCCTGGGCGCCGAACCACAGCTTGGTGAAGAACGGCGTCGTCAATCGATAGCGCAGGTCGACCTTGGCCTGGTCTTCCTGGTTCTTGGTCTCGCTCGGGCGGTACTGGAGCTGCGCCTGGACGTAGGAGGCCGGATCATCCGGGCTGTAACCGGACGGGAAGGTAAAGCGCGGCAGGCCCTGGTCGTCCAGGGTCACTTTCAGCCCCGGCGCATTCTGGGTCAGCGCGATGTTGTTGCTGTCGCTGTCGTAGTGCGAGCGCGAGGTGCCGAACAGGCCCTCGACCTCGAGGCGGTCGCGCTTGTAGAGGAAGCCCGAGGTGGCATAGCGCGAATCGATGTCGAGCTGGAAGTCGCGCGCCGAGGTGCCGAAGGCGCCCTGCCCGCCCCGGCCAGCCGCGTACAGGCAGTTGCCGACGGTGTAGGAGGTGACGTGGTGGTTCGTGATCACCATATCGTCCGGCGTCGTGGCCGCCGGCACGCACGTGCCGACCGTGGTCGGCACGCCGGTGGCCGGGTTGTAGACCGGCGCCTGGCCGGCGTTCGCCAGGCGATTCGCATCCGGGAAGTCGGTGCCGAAGTTACGATCGTTCAGGCGCTGACGCTGGGTATTGGCCTGGTAGCTCACCCAGGCGTTGAAGTTCTTGCTGAACTCGTACTGCGCAGTGACCTCGCCCGACGAACGCTTGTGGTCGCGGGTCCAGATGCCGTAGCGCGCAATGCCCGGCGAGTAGTCGAACCACTGGCGCCGGCAGGCATCCGCCTGGGCGGAGCTCAAGCCCGAGGTGGCGCAGCTGGCCGCATCGCCGATCGCGGCCAGGCGCGGATCGGTGCTGACCACGGTCTTCTCGGGCGACTTGTCCCAGTCCTGGATGAAGCGCCACGAGGTGTTGCGCGCGTAGTCATTGCGGGTGTGAACCTCGTCGTAGACGAAGTTGGCCATCAGGCCCAGCTTGCCGCCCAGGTACTTGTCGGCCATGTACAGGTTGCCGCGCGGCTGGATGCCGCCGCGCGAAGTCGCGTGTTCGGCCGAGATGCTGGTGCCGATGGTCGGCTCCTTGAAGTCGAGCGGCTTGCGCGTCTTGATCGACACCGAGCCGCCGACGCCGCCTTCGGTCATGTCCGCGGTGATGCCCTTGTAAACGTCGATCGACCCGATCAGCTCCGATGCCAGCTCGCGCAGCTCGGCGCCGCGGCCCGCGGTGCCGCTCGTGTTCAGCACCGACATGCCGTTGATCTCGATGCGGTTCAGGTCCGGCTCGACGCCGCGGATCGAGATCTGCGAGCCTTCGCCGAAATCGCGCGACAGCTGCACGCCGGTCACGCGCGACAAGGCTTCGCCCACGTTCTTGTCGGGGAACTGGCCGATGTCTTCGGCCACGATCGAATCGGACACGGTGCTGGCGCGCAGCTTGCGATCGATGGCCGATGCCACCGAGCGGCGCGTGCCGGCGATGTAGACCACGGCCGGCGCGGTCTCGCCGTCGCTGATGGTGGCTGGCGGGGTGCTGGCCGATGGCGCGGTCGAAGCCGGGGCTGGATTCGCCGGCGTCTGCGCCGCTTCCTGCGCCAGCGCGCCATGCGCGGCCAGGAGGGCGATCACTGCGGCTACCGCCCGCGCGCAGCGGGTCGGGTGAAGCACGTGCGTGCGTGTCGTTGCTTGGTTCATCTGTCGTCGTCTCCAAGGGCTCTGTTATAGGTGTACTGCTTGGCCTTGAAAACATTCTATGTGCGTACAGTCGCCTGATTCCATATGGCATTGAAAGAATCATGCACCTGATCGAAAGGGGCGCATTCGACCTGGAATCGCTCAAGCGATTGAGCGATTCCCTGGGTTTGCATGGCGCACGCGCCGCACCGCCCGCATCACGGCAGCTCGTAGAATTCGGCCTCGATGATCGACAGCTGCGAACGCGCCACCTGCCGCGCGCCGGTGTCGGCGTTGGCCTGGTTGGCCACTTCGAGCATCCGGATCGCCCCCGCGTCATCGGCCTGCCCGTCGAGCGCGATCCTCACCTCGCTGCCGTGGCGCGGCGCCAGCGGCAAGGTGACGTAACCGAGGTTCTTCGGCGTCGTGCCCCGGTACACCTCGGCGCCAGCGGCAAACACGCGCAAGGGATAGCTGCGCTCGCGCCAGCCGGTCAGCTTCAGCACCAGCTCGCGCAGCAACGCCGGGCGCGCCAGGCGATACGTGATCTCGGCCGGCGCACCGGGCGCGTTGGCCCAGCTGGTGGTTTCGTCATCGTCGACCGACTGCGCGGCGCGCTCGCCGATGCTGGCCGCCGTGCTGCCAGCCACCGGCACCGCGACCGGTGTCGATGCCAGCGCGAGCCCGGCCGGCGCCAGGCCGTCGGCGCGCGCCCGCAGCGCGTGGTTGCCGGCGCTCTGCGCGATGCCGCCGCGCCATTCGGCCGACCCCGCCAGTTCGAACCGCACGCTGTCGAGCGCTAACCGGATTGCGCCGTCCGGCGGCATCGACCGCCTCCGCCTGCACCAGGGCCAGGTTGGCGCCGTCGTGGAAACCGGGCTGGTAGGCGCCGGCGGGTCGCCGACCGTCAGCTCCCAGCCGGGGAGAAATCGTACTGGGTGCGGGCGGCCCAGGCAGGCATGCCGATGCCGCGATCGACGGGGCCGCCAGGGCCAAGGCGCCCGGGATGGGCAATGCGGTGCGATCCATGCGTGTCGCCATCCGACGATGCTGGTCCAGCTGATGTCTTCGTACGCCAGCGCCTGTATTGTTCAGCATCCGGCCCCGCCTGTGCGGCCCGGGCGCGAATCACTCAACATCGTGACCGATCGCGCCGGCCGGATTGACGGGCGCGCTGAATCATCCGGTAATGGCGCTCCGACCGACCTGCTTTTTCATCTACCGGCACCGAGATCATGAGCAAACCTTTCAAACGCATCCTCTTCACCGGCACGGCGGCAACCTGGGCCGCCATCTGCGCAAGCGCCTGCACGACTTCGCCGACGTCGTGCGCCTGGCCGACGTGGCCGACATCGGCCTCGCCGGGGCGAACGAGGAAGTGGTGCAGTGCGACCTGGCCGACCGCGCGCAGGTGATGCGCATGTGCGACAGCGTCGACGCGGAGCTGCACTTCGGCGCGGTTCACCCTGGATGGCGGCCAGCCGTTCGCCTATCCGGCGGAGGACGACCTGAGCACCTTCCTGCAGGGCGGCGCGTTCGTGACCACCGGCCCGAAATATCCGCAATAAGGCGTCGATGAAGATACTCGCCCTGCTCGCCCTTGGCGCACTGGTGGCGAGCGGCGCCGCCCATGCCAGGCCATTCGCGCTGGACCGCAATGGCGCCCTGCCCGTGCTCGTCACCGACGGCAGCGCCACCTCTCGCCTGGCGGCCGATCTGCTGATCCGCGACCTGGCCGCGCTGACCGGCATCGCCGGCCGGCGCGTGGAAGGGTTGAGCGACTGCCCGCAACGCTGCATCGTGGTCGGTAGCGCCGACACCGCGCTGGTGCGCGAAGTCGCCAGCGCCATCGGCGCCGACCTGGCGCCGCTGGCCGGGCAACGCGAGCGCTACATCCGCTCCACGGGCCGCGCCGACGAACGCGACGTGCTGCTGATCGCTGGCGCCGACCGGCGCGGCGCCGTGTATGGCGTGGTCGACGCCTCGCGCGAACTGGGGATCTCGGCGTGGGAATGGTGGGCCGACGTCAGGCCGGCGCGCAAGACCGGGCTCGCGCTCGACGGCGCGCCGCGCCTGTCCGCCGCGCCCTCGGTAGCCTGGCGCGGCATCTTCATCAACGACGAAGACTGGGGCTTGCAGCCGTGGGCCGCCAGGACGCATGACCCCGCGAAGGACATTGGCCCGCACACCTATGCCCGCGTGTTCGAGCTGATGTGGCGCCTGAAGGCCAACCTGCTGTGGCCGGCCATGCATGACAGCACCAGGGCCTTCTATACGATCCCCGGCAACGCCCAGGCGGCCGACGACCATGCGATCGTGGTCGGCACTTCGCACGCCGAGCCGATGATGCGCAATAACGTCGGCGAATGGCAAGCGGGCTTCGGGGAGTTCAACTGGTTCACCAACCGCGATGCGCTGCTGGGCTACTGGCAGCAGCGTGTGGACGAGGTGAAGGGCTTCGAGAACGTCTACACCCTCGGCCTGCGCGGCGTGCACGACTCGGCCATGGAAGGCGCCAGCGGACCGGACCAGGCCCGCGCCACGGTGGAGGAAGTCATCGCATCGCAGCGCGCCATGCTGGCGCACACGCTGGGCCGGAGCGCCGAGCGCATCCCGCAAGCCTTCACGATGTACAAGGAGGTGCTGGATTACTACAACCGCGGCTTGCGGGTGCCGGATGACGTCACCCTGGTCTGGCCGGAGGATAACTACGGCTACCTGAACCAGCTCGGCACGGCGCGCGAACGCGCGCGCGGCGGCGGCAACGGCATCTATTACCACGTGTCGTACTGGGGCCGCCCGCACGACTACCTGTGGCTCGGCACCACCCACCCGGCGCTGATCCGCGACCAGCTCCAGCGCGCCTGGACCACCGGCGCGCAACGCCTGTGGATGCTGAACGTGGGCGACATCAAGCCCAACGAGTACCTGGCCGAGTACTTCCTCGACGCCGCCTTCGACGCCGGCGTGCTGCGCCAGGACCCGGCGCGCCACCTGGCCGCCTGGGCCGGACGGCAATTCGGCGCCTTTCACGGCGAAGAGATCGCGGCGATCAAGCTCGAATACTATCGCCTGGCCTGGGAACGGCGCCCGGAATTCATGGGCTGGAGCCAGACCGAACCCACGCGCCCGGTGCGCGCGACCGACTACATCCGCACCGGCGGCGAGGAAGCCGAGCGGCGTCTGGCGGCCTACCGCGCGCTGGTGCGCCGCGCCGAGGCGCTCCAGGCCCGGCTGCCGTCGCTGCTGCACGACGCCTATTTCCAGCTGGTGCTGTACCCGGTGCGCTCCAGCGCCAGCCTGAACGAGCGCATCCTGAAACTCGATCTGGCCGCCGAGTACGCGCGCCAGCAGCGCCCCTCGTCGAACCTGTACGTGCGCCAGGCGCGGCGGGCGCATGCCGCCATCGCGGCCGATGCCGCCGCCTATGACACGCTGGCCAACGGCAAGTGGGCCCATTTCATGGACGTCGCGCCGCGCCGGCTGCCGGTGTTCGCCGAACCGCTGTACCCGAGCTACGACACGTCCACGCGGCGCGGCTGCGGGCTGGTGTACCCGGCGCCGCATTCGGTCGAGGCAAACCAGCTGGTGGTGCCGGCCGGGCGTGCGGTCAGCCGCACGCTGACGGTGGTCAGCCATGGCAGCCAGGATGTGGCCTGGTCGGTCGCTCCCGAGGCGCGCGGAATACGCCCAGACCTTGCATCGGGCCGGCTCGACGCCGGCAACGGCCACGAGCAGCGCCTGGTCCTGCATGTCGATGGAAGCGCCAACCCCGCGCTCACCCTGCGTTGCGGCGCGCAGACGCTGAAGGTGAACCTGCAGGTGCAGGCCCTTGACGGTGGCCTGCCGGGCGAGCGCGAACGCATCGTCGTGCTGCCGGCGGCCAGCGCTTCAGTGCCGGTGTCATCCGACTGGGAAGCCCTGCCCGGCCTCGGCACGTCCGGCAGGGCCATGCGCGCGCGCCTGGAGCTGCCTTCACGCGGGGTGGACGCGCTCGCGGGCGTGGCGCCGCTCGAGTACCGCTTCCAGACCCGCAGCGAAGGCGGCGCTACCCTGCGCCTGGTCGCCGTGCCCGTGCATGCACTGACGTCCGAGAACCGCCTGCGCATCGCGGTGCAGCTGGACGATGGGCCGCTCGAGGTCTTCGATTACACGACGGTCGGCCGCAGCGATGAATGGAAGCGCAATGTGCTGGGCAATATGGCGGTGCGCAGCAGCACGCTGGCGCGGCTCGATCCAGGCGTGCACACCGTGCGCATCTATGCGCTCGATCCGGGCGTGGTGCTGGATCGTGTCGACGTGGTGATGGATGGGGCGCCGGAGTACTATGGGATGCCGCCGATGGACTGACGCTGCATGGCGCAGTGTGGCCAATCGCGGCTACCATGGCGGCCAGTGTCGGCGCGCCGAGGTCGGACCGATCGCTTCAGCCGGGCAGTTCCAGCACTTGCATGTTCTTCTCGAGCGCTCCGCTCAATGTCGGTAGCTCTGCTGTCTCTTCGAACACGAACTCGAAACCAAAGTCGATGATTTCGCGCCGGGCGATCACGCGAAAGCCATTGACCGTCACGGCGTAGTTCCCTGGCCTGAGCATGACTTCGCGCCAGTTCTCTCCTGGGGCCCATTCTCGAAGCGTTGCCATGTCCGATATCACGGCTTTGGTGACGATTTTTAATGGAAACGTAGCGTTAGAAACAATAATGGTTTTCGGATCAATCCCTCGAGGTTCCTTATCGGTCCGCAGGATGATCGAGTAGATACCATCATCCAAGCCGAGAACAGGCAGGACGATCCCTTGCTCGACCACTCGTTCTCCTTCATCCGATCCGACGAAGCGCGCGTAGAGATTATCGCCAAGATTAATCTCGCAAAAATACCCCGCCAGGACACTGGGATCGAATATCACAATCCCGTTGAAGTCGACGATCAGTTCAAAGTTCTGCATCCGATTCCATCCTTTTTTTGGAATATGGCTACATTGACTTCGCTGTAGCAACTAGGCTAGGTAGTCTGGACGAAGAATGTTCCAGCGTCCTTGCCCAGATCGCCCGGGCTTGCTTTCGGGCGGATGAACAGATAGCCGACTGCGTCGGATAGGCCAAGAGCTCCCCGGAATGGATGAGGAAACCTGGCTCCATAGATTTGTAACGCGAAACACTCGTCATTCAAGCCGAGGGGCTCGGCCTGAAGAAGACCCGCTTTACCACCCAATTTAGAACCAGTGTAAGGCTCATCGTCGGCCACCTCGCCCTCTGCCTGCATTGCCATTGCAGGAACTCACTGACTGGTATGCCTCACGGACGACTGTCCATAGTGCGGCGGGGGCAGCGCGATTCCCTTGAACAGAAGTTCCTTTGAATCATCCCAGTTGACCCCTGTAGCGAAGTATCTGCGCAGGCGCTTGCGGATCTTGCCGGCGTCTCCATACACCCCGCTGAGCTCATGGCGATAAATCACATCCAGATCCGTTCTCGGATCGAGGTCGGCCTTGATAATGGCGGCGCCACAGGACGAAAACTGATCGGTCAATCGGATCAGATCCGCGCCATAGGTCCCGGCGCCCTTGAACACCGCGCTCAACATCACCATTGGAATCGGAGCGGAACTCGGGATCACTCCCGCCTGATCGAGCTTATCAACGATCAGCGAATCCAGATTTTTCTCTGCGACGTAGATGAAAAATAGTGAGGGGACGTCATTCAGATCGACGCCATCCCATGCGTTCCTGGACTGGACAATGTCGAAGAACTGCATGATGCCGTTCTTGCGCATCTGCGCAAGCGTGAACGCTTCATTACCGATCTCGAGAACGACGACATCGTTTTCTTTGCAACCGGTCGTCTTCAGCATCCCGCACTCCTCCTGAGCATGCTCGCCCCACGCCTGACAAGACGGCCATCGAGATTACCGCCGACGTTGATTTCCAAGAAGCACTCGATTAAATCATCATCGACGGTGAGTTCAAACATCTGGCCTTTTCAGATGATCAACTATCATTTTTTTGAAATTGAAGTCGTCATACGCGGCGTATTTCGGTAACCCCTCTGCCTCGCGGATATCGATGTCCCTCTCGTTCTCATAAATATCCGTGACGGTCAGGGCGAAAGGCGGCGTCCCATACACGTAGCGCAATGTGGCGTACTCGTCCCCAGGCACGAAATCAGTCTGGTGCTCTATGATCCGCCAGTCTCCCAGGTCACCGACCTCCAACAAAGAATAGCTCTCGATCGGGACCGGCGGCACCAGCCAGGTTTTCTCTTTACTGTGATCGAAAATGGGCTGGCGCGAGAAATAATCAAAGATCTCCGCAATCGCGCCGATCGAGACATTGGCAACGATCCTGCCGAATCCAAATCTGCCATCATCGAGTCTATAAGAGAAAATATCTCCTGGCGTTACTTTCTGCCTCTTCCTTCGCTTGGCCGTCTTGATCGAAACTTGCTTGACCTCGAGTTCGTCGAAGCCAGCAAGTACGTCGTTATCCAGGTTTGCCTTGAATGCAAGATCCAATGCGTATTCCAGTTCCTGTAACGACGGCCGCCTCGACAGATCTTCTTGATACGCCAGACTGAAATCATGTAGAAAGTGGCGTACCGAATCCAGCACTGCGTCACCAATGACCACATCCGTACTGCCTTGCGCGCTCCACCATCCCATACTCCCTCCGTGATTGGTACGCCATGCCGGTCATTCGGTTACCCACACCCACCACCAAGTGTCGAACGGGCGTTTCGATATGCCGACTCGAAATAGGCCTGTCGACCGCGAGGCCGTGTCGTGTTGTCGTGCGCGAATGAAGCCACTTTATTTCCGCGCTGTTCATAAGTCACTGCTTGTTGCAAATCAAATCCGACGGTTCCTGTCTTGGTACCCAAGTACTCGATGTGCGCCTGCTCAATGCCCCGGGCTGTGCCATAAGTGACGTTCCTTGCGATCGGACTCATTTTGGCGCCCTCAGGCATTCGTCCACTCAAGCGATGTTCGCGGCTTCTCCGAAGCAGATCATCCGTAACGCCAACATAGTAAGGTTTGTCGCTGCCCGGCGCATACAGGCCATATACCGCGTAGCCTGGAGCACTTTCGGAGATCCAACCCCATGGATCGATCCACGCAGTCGGATTCGACGCATAAGCGTACAGGTTCAGACCGCCTGACAACCCAATCGGATCCTGACTGACAAACCTCCCCACATCCGGATCGTAATACCGGAACGTGTTGTAATGCAGCCCCGTCCCCTTGTCCGCATATTGCCCAGGATAGCGCAGCGGCTGCTCGGTGCGCTCCAGCAGCATGGCATCTTCCCCGCGCTCCACCCGCCCCCAGGCGCTGTACTTCCCGGCCCATGCCAGCTCTCCCGCCTCGTCGGTCAGCTCCAGCGGCGTCCCCACCGGATCGGTGTGGAAGTGATACACCCTCGACGAAGAGCGCGCCTTGTCGATCGTCACATCCGCGATGGCGCCGGCGACGAGCGCATCCACCCGCGCCAGCGGCGTGTACATCGCGTCCGGGCTGTACACATAGCTGCTGACGCTCCCCTCGCGCACCTCCTGCGCCATGCGCAGCCCTTGCCAGACGAAGCGCCGGCGCTGGCTGCGCGCCAGTCCCGAGACGTCGCGCCGTGTTTCGCTGCACGCGATGCGCCGGCCGAGCGGGTCGTACTCGAAGCGCGTCTCGACCACGCCCTGCGCATCCTCGGTCCACACCCCCGTCAGGCGGTCCTCGGCGTCGAAGGTGAAGCGCTGATCCTGGCGCGCGCCCTTGCGCTTGTGGCTGACGTTGCCCCAAGGGTCGTACTCATAACGGATATCGCGCCAGACCTTGAGCCGGTTGCCTTCGACCCTGCCCCGGCTCCCGTCTCCGTCCGCCTTCCCTGAGCCGTCGAGCAGGTTGCCGGCCGCGTCCCACGCGAACCGCTCGTCTTCCAGGTCGGCCGCGCGGCTCTGGCGCAGCAGGTGGCCGGCGAGGTCGTAGCGATAGTCGATGCGGCCACGGACGCTGTCGTGCACTTCTCCCAACTCCCCCTGCAGGTCGTAGCGGTAGCCGCGCCACAGCTGCCCATCGCCGGGGCCGAGCGCCTGACCGAGCAGGCCCGCAGCCTGCCAGCCGCGCCGCCCGAGCACGTCGTAACCGGTGCGCTGCACGATGCGCCCCTGCGTGCGCAGGATTTCGCGGTGCAGGTCGTCGCGCTCGATGTCGCTGACCACGCGCCCGCCCACCCGCACCTGGTGCACGTGGCCCGCGCCATAACAGAGTTGCTCGATGCGCTGGCCATGCGGCAGGTCGATGGCCGCGAGGTTGTCGAGTTCATCCAGCTCATAACGCACCGTGCCCTCGGCGCCGTGCTCGGCCAGCAGGCGCCCGGCCACGTCGTAGTCGAAGCCGACGCTGCTGGACGTCACCCCAAGCGCGCTGCCGGCGGCGAGCGGCGCCCGGGTCGCCGCGACGAGCCGGTCGGCATCGTTCCAGGCATAGGTGGACACCGAGGTCGCGCACGTCTGGCGCAGCAGCCTGCCCATCCCGTCGCGCTCGAAGCGCATGGTGCGGCGCGCGCGGGCGAGCGGATCGCCCGCCGATGCGCCCAGCTTCTCGAGTTCGACCAGCTCGCCCGCGGCGTCATAGCCCAGCTGCCGCTCCACGCCATCCGGCCTTATCTCGCGCACCAGCCGATCGCCGCTGTCGTAAGCGAAGTCGTACCGGGTGTCGGGGCCGGACGCCAGCTCGACCAAGCGGCCGCGCGGATCGTAGCGGTAGCTCAGCCGCCGCTCGGCCGGATCGAGCGCCTCGACCACCTGGCCGCGCGCATTGCGGCGCCAGCGCATCGAGACCTCCCTGTAGCGCTGCCCGACGGGCAGGCCGGCCGCGTCGTACGCAAACTCCTGCACGCTGCCGTCCGGCAGGATGATCCTGGCCGGCTCGCCGGTCGGCAGGCGCTCGAAGCGCGTTTGCTGTCCCAACGCATCCGTCACGGTCTCCAGGTAGCCGGCGGCATCATAAGCGTAGCGGGTGGTCTTGCCGGAGCAGTCCGTGTAGGCGGTCAGCTGTCCCAGCGCATTCCAGGCCATCGTCCGGCGCGCGCCGCGCGCGTCGACATGCGCCACCGGCCACGGACCAAGACCCGGCGCGTACTCATGTCGCTCGACGCGCCCCAGCGGATCGGTCGTGTTCAGCAAGCGCCCGAGATGGTCATACCCGGCGCGCCAGCGCGCGCCGCCCGGCAGGATCGTCTGCGTGACGCGCAGGCTGTCGCCGTCATAGCTGGTCGCGGTGCGCCGTCCGAGCGGGTCGGTTTCCAGGACGATCCGGCCCGCCGCGTCATACTCGAAAGCGACGCTGCGTTCGCCCGGCAGCGCGATGTGGGTGGGCTGGCCGGCGTCGTCGTAGCGTATCCGGTAGGCGCCGCCATCGAGGTCGGTGCAGGCCACGATCCGCAACTGCTCGTCGTAGCGCCAGCACGCCTCGCGGCCCAGTTCATCGCGCACCGTGGTCTGGCGCGCCTCAAGGTCATAGGTGAATTCGGCGCGCTCGCCTTCGCTGGACCAGCAGGCGACCACGCGCTGGCGCCCGCCAATGTCGGCCCAGGCGTAGTGCGAGACCAGGCCCAGGGCGCCCGTATGGCTCGTCATCACGCCGTTCTGGTAGCCGAAGCGGCGCACGACCGCTCCGTTCGCATCGGTCACCGCGACCAGTTGGCCCAGCGCATCGTAGTCGTAGCCCACCAGCTGGCGCGGGTCGCCGTCCAGGCGCACGATGCCGGCCAGGCGCTCCGGGTGCGCGGGGCAGTAATCCAGGCGCAGGTCCAGGCCACCGCTGGCGCGGATCGCCCGCACCCGCCCAGCGTCGTCGCGCGCGAATGCCTGCCACTGCCCGCAGCGGTCTTCGATGCGCTGCAACCATGCCACCGCATCCAGATTCTGGTCGAGCTGGCCGAAGTCGTAGTAGCGCTCGTTCAGGTCGACCATGAGGTAGCGGCCGTCGCGCGCGCGGACCAGGTAGCGCTGTTCGCCCGCGCTGTACAGCGCCTGTCCGGGCGCCATGGGCGGAAAACCCGTCTCGCGCCCCTGCGCGTCGCGCAGCCAGAGCCGCTCGTCGCGCCGCTGCAGGCGCAGTTCCCATGGCAGCACCCAGCCGGCGCCCAGGCCGCCACCCGGGCTCGCATCCAGCGCGAGGTCGCTCGCATAGAAGCGCGCCAACACGATCGGCAGCGGCCCCGGCACCACGAAATCGACTTCGTCCTGGGCCAGCAACACCTTGCGGCCGGTCGCGACCTCCACCGGCCTGCCGTAGAGTCCTCCCATCACGCGTCTGACCACCGGTTCGGCGACATAATGGCCGACCGCCTCGCCAAGCATGAAGCCGCCGATAAACTTCGCCGCGCATGGCACGACCGCACGCGACAGGCCGCCGGCCGCCTTGACCAGTCCGGCCAGCCCGCCGACCAGGCCCGCCAGGGCGAAGGCCCAGCCGACCGTCGTGCGCAGCCACTCGGGCACCTCGTCCTCGACCGGCAGGTAGCCGACCCGGCCGCCGCCGATGAACACGTCGTGCGAGCCGTCGTCGATCTTCGCGCCGCAGGTGATGGCGTCGTCCTTGCGGGCCGCCGGCAAGCCGTTGATGAATACCGAGCCGGAACCCTCCGCCACCAGTGGCGCCGGATTGTGCTTGTCGCAGATGGCCGTGCTCATGGTGGTGCAGGCCGCGCCGAGGCGGTTGACGAAGACGTCGGGCGAGGCGCTGCCGAGCGTTCCGGAGGGATTCGAGAACATCCGGCCGATCGCTTCCCCGAGTCCGAGAATGGCGGTCGCGCCGATCCCGGCGGCCAGGCCGGCCAGCAGCGCCACGCCGAAGCCGCAGGTAAAGGTGGCGAAGGCCACGGCGGCGATCAGCGCAATGCCGATCACGGCCCCGACCAGGAAGCCTTCGAGCGCGCAGGTATGCGCGATCGGGTCGGTCAGGCGGGCGGCTTCGAACATGGCGCCAGCCGCTAGCGCACCTGGAGCTGGAAGCTATCCAGCCAGGCCCGCCACAGCGCCTCGAAGGCTTCGTCGAACGCGCCCGGCGTCGCGGCGCTGAACACGAGCACGCGGCCGTCGCCGATGTCGAACGCGGCCTGGCGCTGGCGCACCTGTTGCGCGCCGCTGCGGTATTGGGCGTCGATGCGCATGCCGGCGTGGGCTCGTGGCCCCGGGCCGAGGCGCTCCTCGTCCCGGGCCAGCAGCTTGTGCCCCGGCAGCCGCGCCTTGAGCATGCCGAGCTGGCGCTCGACGTAGGCCGCCAGGGCTTCCCCGCGCTCCAGCCAGTCGCGCGCGATGCTCAGGTTGGGCTGGCGCTGCGGGTCGCCTGGCACGAACAGGTTGGCGCTGCGGTCCGCGAAGCCGGGCGGCAGCGCGACGCTGCCCTCGTGCAGGTGGATTCGGACTGTCGTCTCGCTCATGGATGCCTCGCTCGACTGGTTCAGGGATTGAGGAAAATCTTGCCCGCGTTGATCACGATCTCGTCCGGCGTCAACGTGATGGTGCTGCCGCCGACGGCGAAGGTGATCTTGCGCGGCGAGACGACAGTGACCGCGCCGTCGAGCGAGGTGATGCTCACGTCGCCCTTGACGGTGCTGGTGTGGCGCCCTTCGCTCACATTGAGCGTCAGGTCGCGCCGGATGGTATGGGTCTGCGCGCCGCCGACCGTGAGGGTGCGGTCCCCGCCGATGTCCTGCGTTTGCGTACCGCCGACCTGCAGGCTGCTGTCGGCGCCGACGGTCCGGGTTTCGCTGTGCTTGACCACGGTGTCGAGGTTGCGCTCGGCCTGGACCCACAGCTGCTCGCCGCCTTTCTTGTCCTCGAAGCGGATCGCATTGGCGTTGTCGTAGCCGCCGCCCGGCGAGGAGCGCGACAGCACGCCGCTCTGGGTCTTGTTGGCCGGGAGTTCCCACGGCGGCATCGTCAGCGCGTTCGGCACCATGCCGGTGATCAGCGGCCGGTCCGGGTCGCCGCCCAGGAAGGACACGATCACCTCGGACCCGATGCGCGGGATCGAGGTCATGCCGAAGTTGGAACCGGCCCATGGGGTGGCGACGCGGATCCAGGCCGAGCTGCGCTCGTCGTGTTGGCCTTCACGGTCCCAGTGGAACTGGACGCGCACCCGCCCGAATTCGTCGGTATGGATCTCTTCGCCGCGCGGGCCGACCACGGTGGCGCTCTGGATGCCGTAGATGCGGGTCTCGTCGCAATGGAAGCCGCGGCCCGGCCGCCAGGGGATCGCGCGGCGCTGGCAGGCGACGCGGTTCTCGTAGGCCGGTTCCTCGTCCTGCGCCAGGTAGTTGTTGGTGGCGCGGTGGTGGCAGTCGAGCACGAGGAACTCGCTGGCGCCCTCGCCGCCGGTATCGAAGTGGCCGTCGAGGCGGAACCAGCGGCCCGGCATCAGGCAGCGGTTGTTGCCCGCACCCTCGAACAGCTTGCCGCGCGCCTCGGCTTCCTCCATCCGCAGGCGCGCCAGCGCATCGCCCGCGGCCAGGCCGGCGAAGCCGTAGGCTCCCGCATAGTCGTAGGATTCGAGCGCCGGCACCTGGCCCTGGCGATTGAGCGTCGTGGTCGAGGCCAGCGCCGCGCGGCCGTTCCTGAAGTCGTAGCTGCTCACGGCGACGCTGGAGGGCACCAGCTGGCGCGCCGCCGACCACTCGCCGATGCCGTCTTCCTCGACCGCGCCGCCGTGGCGCTGGTAGGGGACGGCCGGATCGCCGTCGATGGCGGCGGCGCGCGTCGAATCGTCGGCCAGCACCAGCCGGTGGCCGTCGGCGCCATGCTCGAACCAGTAGTAGATCCCGGCCGCCGCCCAGCGCCGCGCCAGGTAGTTCAAGTCGCTTTCGTCGAACTGGCAGGCCTGCGTCATCACGCGCTCTTCGCTCCTCACGCGCCAGTCCCAGTCGGCCAGCACGCCATAGTCGGCGAACACGCTGCGCGTCTGGTCGTACAGGCTCGCGTGGTGGAACAGGTAGTTGTCCTTGCGTAGCGCCAGAAAATCGAGCCATGGTCCCAGCCGCGCTTCGTAGAAGGCGAAGCCACCGTCGACCTTGAGCAGCGCGAAACGGAATACCCGTCCCGTGAAATGGCGCAGCGTGCCGTCGCGGCGCACCAGTTCCACGCACAGCAGCTTGCCCTGCAGGTCTTTCAGCGCAATGTGCGCGTCGTCGGACAGCAGCCCGAGCGTGTAGCTGAAGGGCCGCGACAGGCCTTCGGACGCTTCCAGCGTATCGACCAGCAGCAGCGCGGCCGGGCCGTCCCCATGCGGGAAGGAAAGCCGCAGGATGCGGTTGTGCTGGCTGAGCGTGCTGGCAAGCTGGGGGATGCGGGTTGCATCGCGCATGGCATGTCTCCGGCAATGGCCTGCTTCCCAGCGTAATCGCCTTGCAAAAATCGTATTAGTTCTATGACAAGGTTTCACGGTATAGTGAGCAACCGCGGGGCTTGCTGCCGATCAACTGCCGCCCGTCTGCTGATCAATCACCAGATTGAACAGACCGGCGGCCGGCCGTGCGGTACTATCGCTGAGCCGGCGTCTTTACGGAGCCGGCGGCGACGGCACGGCGAATGACGCCGCGCTCGACGGACAACCACGACCGGGACATCAGACCCCGGCGGCACAGAGACATCGACCCATGACCCCATTCACCACGCTCGACACCTTCGTCTTCCTGGTTTACTTCGTGGCCATCTCGGCCTATGGCATCTGGATCTACTGGCGCAAGAAGCGCAGCAGCGGCAAGGCCACCCACGATTTCTTCCTGGCGGAAGGGTCCCTCACCTGGTGGGCGATCGGGGCCTCGCTGATCGCCTCGAACATCTCGGCCGAGCAGTTCATCGGCATGAGCGGCTCCGGCTACCGCATCGGCATGGCGATCGCCGTCTATGAACTGATGGCGGCCGTGACGCTGGTGATCGTGGCCGTGTTCTTCATGCCGGTCTACCTCAAGAACCGCATCTACACGATGCCGCAGTTCCTCGAGCAGCGCTACGGCAAGGCGGTGGCCACCACCATGGCGGTGTTCTGGCTCGGCCTCTACGTGGTGGTGAACCTGACCGCCATCCTCTACCTCGGCGCGCTGGCGATCAGCAGCATCGCCGGCCTCGACGTGATGGCCTGCATGCTGTTCCTGGCGCTGTTCGCCACCGTGATCACGCTGGGCGGCATGAAGGTGATCGGCTACACCGACGTGGTGCAGGTGCTGTGCCTCGTGATCGGCGGCCTGGTCACCACCTGGATCGCGCTCGACCTGGTGGCGGCGCTGGCCGGCGGCCAGGGCGCCCTGCGCGGCATGAGCGAGCTGTATGTGCGCGCCGGCGAGCATTTCGACATGGTGCTCTCGCGCGACAACCCGAGCTATATGGACTTGCCGGGCCTCTCGACCATCATCGGCGGCATGCTGATCGTGAACCTCAACTACTGGGGCTGCAACCAGTACATCATCCAGCGCGCGCTCGGCGCCGACCTGCACACCGCGCGCAAGGGCCTGCTGTTCGCCGCCTTCCTGAAACTCCTGATGCCGATCATCGTGGTCCTGCCCGGCATCGCCGCCTACGCGCTCGACCGCTCGGGCACCCTGGGCGACGCCATGCGCCCGGGCGGCGAACTCAATCCCGACCGCGCCTATCCGACCCTGCTCGCCCTGCTCCCGGCCGGCATCAAGGGCCTGGCCTTCGCGGCGCTGACGGCGGCCGTGGTGGCCTCGCTGGCCGGCAAGGCCAACAGCATCGCCACCATCTTCACGCTCGACATCTACAACAAGCACTTCAACCGCGAAGCCAGCGAACAGAAGATGGTGTGGATCGGCCGCGTGTCGGTGGTGGTCTCGATGGCCATCGCCGTGCTGCTGGCGCCACTGATGGGCATCGACAAGAAAGGTGGCTTCCAGTACATCCAGGAATACACCGGTTTCGTCTCGCCCGGCATCCTGGCGATGTTCCTGCTCGGATTCTACTGGCGCAAGACCACGGCGGCGGCCGCGATGTTCGCCACCATCGGCGGCCTGGTGTTCTCGGTGTTCCTCAAGTTCCTGCCGCTGGCGATGGACCTGTCGTTCCTGGCCCCGATCGGCTTCGCGGTCGACAACGGCGCCGGTGTCTACGAGATCCCGTTCCTCGACCGCATGCTGATCGTGTTCATCATGGTGGTCATCGGCATGGTCGTGATGAGCAAGATGGCCGAGCAGGACGGCGCGCTCAAGCGCATGCACATCGACCGTTCGCTGTTCCGCGTCGATGGCGGCTTCGCGCTGGGCTCGGCCGTGATCTGCGTGCTGCTGGTCGCCATCTATGGCATCGGGTGGTAAGCTCGGGGCCAACCGACCATGACGAGGAAAGCGATGTTCAACCCTACCGACCACCCGCACCGCCGTTACGATCCGCTCGGCGGCGACTGGGTACTTGTGTCTCCCCACCGCGCCAAGCGCCCCTGGCAAGGGCAGCAGGAAGCCCCCGACCGCGCCCCCAAGCCGGCGCACGACCCGGGCTGCTACCTGTGCGCCGGCAATGTGCGCGTCAATGGCGAGCGCAATCCCGACTACCAGGGCACGTATGTGTTCGCGAACGACTTCGCGGCCCTGACACCCGACACCCCGGAGGCGCCGCCGGGCGCCGACCCGCTGTTCCAGAACATGAGCGCGCGCGGCACCAGCCGCGTGATCTGCTTCTCGCCCGACCACGCCAAATCGCTGCCGCAGCTGCCCCTGCCGGCGCTGCGCGAGGTGGTCGACACCTGGTGCGAGCAAGCCGCCGAGCTGGGCGCCAGGTACCGCTGGGTCCAGGTGTTCGAGAACAAGGGGGCGGCGATGGGCTGCTCCAACCCGCACCCGCATGGCCAGGTCTGGGCCACCAGCTTCCTGCCCGACCTGCCCGCGCGCGAAGACCGCCACCAGCGCGCCTACCACGCCGAGCACGGCCGTCCGCTGCTGCTCGACGTCGCGGAGCGCGAGGCGCAGGCGCGAGAGCGGGTGGTGGTCGAGACCGCGCACTGGCTGGCCGTGGTGCCGTACTGGGCGGCCTGGCCGTTCGAGACGCTGCTGCTGCCGCGCTTCAAGGTCGCGCGCCTGGAAGACCTGGACGACGCGCAGCGCGCCGACCTGGCGCTCGCCCTCAAGCGCCTGACCACCCGCTACGACAACCTGTTCCAGACCTCGTTCCCGTATTCGATGGGCTGGCACGGCGCGCCGTACGGGCAAGACGACGCTGACGACGGCGGGCCGGCCTGGCAGCTGCATGCCCACTTCCATCCGCCGCTGCTGCGTTCGGCCTCGGTGCGCAAGTTCATGGTCGGCTTCGAGATGCTGGCCGAGGCCCAGCGCGACCTGACGCCGGAACAGGCGGCCGCCATGCTGCGCGCCGTCTCCGACGAGGTGCACTACCTCGACGCCCCCGATGCCCCCGCTTCCAACCCTTGAGCGCACGATGAGCGATCTTTTGACGGCCAGAGCGGCCGACGTCTTCTTGGCCGCCTTCGGCCAGCCGGCCACGATCCGGGTCCAAGCCCCGGGCCGGGTCAACCTGATCGGCGAACATACCGACTACAACGGCGGCCTGGTGCTGCCCTGCGCCATCGGTTACCGCACGGTGATCGTGGCGCGCCCGCGCGCCGACCGCCGCATGCGGGTGGTGGCCGCCGATTATGACGACGCCATCGACGAGTATGCGCTCGACGCCCCGATCGAACGCCTGGCCGCGCCGATGTGGGCCAATTACGTGCGCGGCGTGGTGCACGAGCTGCTGCAGCGCGAGCCCTCGGGCCACTCCTTGCCCGGCATGGACATGGTCATCGCCGGCGACGTGCCGCAAGGCGCCGGCCTGTCGTCCTCGGCCTCGCTGTCGGTGGCGGTGTGCACGCTGTTCTCCACCCTGCCCGACCACCCGGGCCTGGGCCCGATCGAGGCGGCGCTGGTGGCCCAGCGCGCCGAGAACGACTTCGTCGGCTGCAAGTGCGGCAATATGGACCAGATCAGCTCCGCCTGCGGCGTCCAGGACCACGCGCTGCTGATCGACTGCCGTTCACTGCAAGTCAGCCCGGTGCCGATCCCGGCCGGCGCGGCGATCATGATCGTCGAATCGCACATCACGCGCGGCCTGGTCGACAGCGCCTACAACACGCGGCGCGCGCAGTGCGAGCAAGCGGCGCGCCACTTCGGCGTGCCGGCCCTGCGCGACGTCGACCTGGCCGCGCTGGCGGAGAAAGGCGCCGGCCTCGATCCGGTCGCGCTGCGCCGCGCGCGCCACGTCGTCAGCGAGAATGCGCGCGTCGTCGCGGCGGCAGAGGCGCTGGCCGCCGGCGACCTGGAGCGCATGGGCGAGCTGATGGCGGCCTCGCATGCGTCGATGCGCGACGATTTCGAGATCACGGTGCCCGCCATCGACCGCCTGGTCGACATCGTCAAGGACGCGATCGGCGATGCCGGCGGCGTGCGCATGACCGGCGGCGGCTTCGGCGGCTGCGTGGTGGCGCTGGTGCCGGAAGCATTGGTGGAGGTCGCGCGGCTGGCGCTGGCGCGCGACTACCGGGCGCCGAACGGCGCGCAAGCCACCGTGCACGTCTGCCGCGCGGCGGCCGGCGCGGGCAGCCTGTAGGCGCTACAACGAGACCTTCCGGCCGTTGACGATCACGTTGTCCAGCCGGACGCCGCTGGCGCCGGCGATATCGGGCCTGGGGTCGCGCAGTGCGAGCGCGATGTCCTTGAACACGATGTCGCTGATCTCGGTCTGGCCGGGATTCGGCCGGATGCGCCCGAAGCCGCCGTAGCGGCCCTTGATGTCCTCCAGCCTGATATTGCGCACGATCGACTTCGGCGGCGGCGCGCCCTTCAGGTCCACGTACTGCGTCCACGGCTGCACCGAGACGATGGCGCCGCGCTCCGACTGCAGGCTCAGCTTGCGCAGGTGGACGTTCTCGTAGTGCTGGGGCGTGTCCGGGCGCAGCTTGAGCACCGCCACATTGAGCACGTGGCCCGTCACCCGGCAATCCTCGACCAGGATGTCGCGCACCAGGGTCGCTTCGCTGCCCAGGGTCATGACGCTGTGGCCGCGCCGGAATTCGCAGTTGCGCACATGGACGCCGACCACCGGCGGGCTGTCCTTGTCCTGCAGCGCGAACGGTCCCTTGGAGCCCTTGGCGGCGATGCAGTCGTCGGTCACCGAAAAATAACAACCGTCGATCGTCACCCGCTGACAGCTGTCGAGGTCGATCCCGTCGGTGCTCGGCGCCTGCTCGTAATCGTCCGGCACCACGAAGCGCGCATGCTTCACCGTCACGTCCTGACAGCGGTACAGGTGCAGGTTCCAGAACTGCGAATCCTTGAAGGTCACGCCCTCGACCGTCACGCCGCGCGAGCGCTCGATCAGGGCCAGGCGCGCGCGCGGGACGCTGATGTTCGGGAAGTTGCCCGGATCCTTGTAGGCCTTGCGCAGCGTCCAGAATCGATCCCAGATCGGACGCCCGGCGCCGTCGAGCGTTCCTTCGCCGCTGAGATGGAAACCGTCGCAGCCGTCGGCATTGACCAGCGCCGGGTTGAAGTTCTCGGCGAAGTGGCCCTCGATCCGGGTGCGCCGGACCGGAAAATGCGACAGGTCCGTCGAGCACTTGAGGACCGCCCCCTTGGCCAGGTGCAAGTGGACGCCGGGCTTGAAGAACAACGCCCCACTGACGAAGACGCCGCGCGGCACGACCACCGTCCCGCCGCCGCGCGCGGCCAGCGCATCGATCGTCTGCTGGATGGCGGCGGTGTTGACGGTCTTGTCGTCGGCCACGGCGCCGTAGGCCGTGACGTCGGACCGCCCGGCGCCCGCAGCCAGGGCCGGCGCGGCGCCGGCGCAGAATGGCGCAGCCATGAGCGAGAGCGTCAGGCGCCGGCGAGTGGAATGCGTGTGCGGCATGATCTTGTCTCCTTGCGTGTCATGGTCCCACCAGGCCGGCGGCGCGCGCCGCCTCGTCCAGCGCGTCCCCGACCAGCGCCATGTTCTGGATCGCGGCCAGGCTCCACTGCGCCGAGCCGTTGGTGCCGATGTTCGGCAGCTCGTGAAGCTCGCGCAAGACCGCGACGCCCCCGACCTTTCTGGCCTGCGCGTGCGACTTCATGAAGTTGGACGCGAACAGTTCGCGCCAGGCGCGCAGGGCCAGCGCCCGGTCGCGCTCGTGGTGGGCGGCGTAGGCGGAGAGGCGCGAGTGCGAATCGGGCTGGGCCCGGCCGCGCGGCTCGCTGCCCAGCAGCGCGATCAACTCTTCCTTCGGTGCGTTGTAGTAGCGGCAGTACTCGAGCCAGGCCTTGCGGTAGCCCGGCTCATCGACCAGGGTCAGGAGTTCGGAACTCATCTCGACCACGCCAAACACGCCGTTCAGTTGCGAGATGCGGGCCTGGTCGCCCGGCCCGCTGAACTTGCCCGTCCTGGGATCGTAGGGCGCCGCGGCCGCGAACCAGCGCCGCTCGAGCGCGCCGATGGTGCGCATGCCGTTCACGATCTTGTCGCGCCAGCGGGTGTCGCCCGTGCGCTCCCATTCGGCCAGCCAGGCCGCGACCAGCGAACCCCAGACGGTGCCGAACGAGGCGTCGACCAGCGCCGGTGCGCTCGCCGCCCTCCCTGCCGACCTGCCGGCCGTCGGCAGCGCGCCTGGCTTGGCGCCCGGACGCAGCTTGCGGCCGATATCGACCTTATGCAGGTCGGCGTCGGAATCGAGCAGCTCGCGCATCAGGTCGCCCGTGCGTTCGTCGGCGGTGAGGAAGTAATGGATGCGCCGATAGGCGGCGTTCGATACGCGCGGCTGCTTGGACGAATCGGACCAGTGCTGCACCCCATGGCGCGTGCCGAAGCCCTTGAACGGGCCGGCGTGGTACACGTCCACTTCGCCCGTATGCCGCGTCATCGCCTCGGCGAACTTGAAGATGTCGGCGCGGCCGGTGCGCAGGTAGCTGTACCACAGCCACAGGTCGGTCGACAGCTCCGAATTGTCCCAGGCATAGCCGCCGATATCGTAGCGCCACATGTGGCGGTCGTTGTCATAGGCGTGCATCACGTCGCCGTACGACCAGAACCCATACCAGCGGTGCTGCTCGACTTCGCGCAGGTATTGGTCCAGCCTGAATGCGAGATGATCCTCGATCAGCCTGCGCGCCGGCGTGCTGCGGTCGACCACGTCCCAGTCGCCGAACACGCCGCAGGCGTGGATGCGGGCCGGCGCCAGCACCAGCCGGGCCGGATTGGCCACCTGCTCGGCCATGTTCGAAAAATCCTGGTGCGAGGGCGTGGCGCCCAGCACCCACAATTGCAGCTCGGTGGTGCGCGCCACACCGGGCGAGGCGTCCCAGCCCGGCTCGTAATCCTCATAGGTGATGTTCAGGCCCGCGATCTGTTCTTCGAAGGTGTCCATGCCGTCGGCCGAGCGGTAGGAGCGCATGTCCATCGCCGGGCTTGACGGTGACCAGAGCCAGGCGGTGACGTCGGCCATGGCGGTCGCAGCGTTACGCACGTCCAGCTGGCTGGGCGTGCGCTGCCAGAAATCCTTGAAGCCGAGCGCCACGCCGCCCGTCGCGCCGCCGGCGTACACCAGCCCCTTCGTCCGAGCGCCGGCATTGGCGTCGATCCAGGCATGCCCGCTGCGGGTGCGCTTGCGCAGCACGAAGCCGTCCGGCGTGGGTTGGGTGAGCGAAAAATCGCCCCACTCGGGAATCCAGCGCAGGCCGTCCTGCACCGGCTTGGCCATGCCGGACAGTGGCGGCAGCGCCCTGCCGGCGACCTGCGCGTCCTTGTATTCCTGGCCGGGATCGCGCCGCAGGCCGGTCACCGGCCGCACCGCTTCGCCCCACACGCCGACGCCTTCGCCGGCGAAGCGCACGTGGCGGTCGTGGGTCGCGTCGAGCATGGCTACCCTCGCCGTCACGCCGAGTCCTGCGATGAAATCCCGGGCCGGGTCGCCGTCGTAGATGAATGAGTGAACGATGCGCACACTGTCCGAACCGACATAGAAGTACAGGCGCACCGAGAACGGGAGCCAGTCGCGCCCGGCCGCCGCGCGCGCCGTGTGCACGCCGTCGAGCTTGACGACGGCCCGCACCGGCCCGTCCTGCTCCAGCGTGACGCGCGTGACCTTGCTGGTGAAGAGTTCGCGGCGCACGCTGCCCGCGCCTTCCGGCTCGGCGCCGTCCTGGCGCAGCGCGACCAGGCGCAGGTGCTGCATCGTCACACGGCCGGCGCGGGTCGCGCGTTCGACCAGGTATTCACCACTTGTCGGCACGGTCCACGTCAGTTCGCCGGCGCTCACCGTCAGCGCGCCGGCGGACTGCCTGACCGAAACGCCTGCTTTCACCGCGCCGGCGCCCGCTTCCAGATTCCAGCCGGAGGCGGTCACGCCGCCGGCCACCGCATGCGCCGTCCACTTGAGCGAGCCGTCCGGCCAGTAGGCCAGCGGCCACGATTGCAGCGCCGGCCCGCTGCTGCCCAGGGTGAAGCGCAGGATCTTGTCGGCCGGCAGGCGCAGGGCGCCGCGCGGCCAGGGCACGCCCAGGGTCGCGCCTTCGAAGCGCGCTGGCGGCTGGCCATCGAGCCAGCGCAGCGCGGTGCCGGCGACCGGCTTGCCTTTGCCGCCGACATTCGCGGTGGCAGCGTTGGAGGCGATTGGCGCGCCGGGCACGGCGGCCAGCGCGGCCGCCATCTGCACGAAACGCCTGCGGGAAGGGAGGAATGGTGGCAAGCGGCGTCTCCGATATTTCAGTGCGATGGATTATGCGGCCGTGAGCAGCGCCTGCGGCTTCCTGACCAGAAATAATCAAGCAATGGATCGATTCACGCCCAAGCGGCCTGCCACTTCACCTCGTCGACGCCGGCGCGCCGGCAAGCGCGCCACGCAGGGCGCCCGCCTGCGCCGTGGCGGCGACGCCGGCGCGCGGTCCGTTCACGCGCACCAGCACGCTGGCGATCCCGGCCTCGGTCGCGACCACTTGACTGCCGACGATCTCGGCGCCCTCGATGCCGGAGAAGGCAACCTGCGTGCCGCTCGCAGGCACCGTGCTGCCATCGGCGTCGCGCAGGCGGGCGCGCAGGAAGACCAGGTCGCCCTCGGCCACGGGCACGCCGAGGTCGTCGAGTTCCAAGGCCAGCGTCGTCGGCTGCCGGGGCGTGCGCACCCGGTGCTCGGCCACGACCCGCCCGCCGGCATAGGCCAGCGCCACGAGTTCGCCGGGCGCGTAGCCGCCGGTGTCGAATTCGAGCGGCGGATGCGCCAGGCGCGGATGGGCTTTCGAGGGTGCGACTCGTTGGCGGCCGATCGGCTTGCCGTTCAGGCGCAGCTCCACTTCCTCGGCATTGCTGAACACACGGACGCGCGGATTCGAGCCAGCTTGCCAGTAGCTGGCGATGAAGACCATCGGGCCGCCGCCCCAGCGCGGCGAACTCTCCGAAGCGCTACGCTGGGAGCGGAAGAACTCGGCCGCGAACTTGGGCAGACGCTCGATGCTGAGCAATCCCGATTCCTCGAGGTCCGGCGCATAGCCGCGCGCATAGTCGAACATCACCCAGTAGCCGTCGGCGAAGGCCGGCGTGGCGGCATTGTCGTCGTGGGCCTCGGCCACGTTGCGGGCCTGCTGCAGCAACCGCGTTTCGCCGCTGCCCAGCGCCTGGCGGCTCGAGCGGTCGGCCGGCTTGAGGTCGGCCCAGGCGTCCTGGTTCAGGCCCGCGTTCATCGCATAGTATTCCCAGTCGCCATACTCGGACACGATCAGCGGCTTGGCCGGCGCCTCGTGCTTGCTGCCGGTCCTGTGCTGGCGCGCCTGCAGGTAGAGGTCATAGGTCTGCGGCACCCAGCCGGCGGACCAGGCCTGGTCGCCCGGATACTCCTGGTGCACGGCGGCGTGCAGCGCCTGCACCAGCGGCTCCGGCATGCCGGTCTCGTTGAGCGAGCATTCCCAGGCCACGACGCTGGGATGGTTGCGGTCGCGCCGGATCAGGTCGGCGCAGGTGCGCACCACCTGGCGCGCGAACGCCGGGTCGGGATTGTGGAACTGCCAGCCGGGGATGGCCGGCAAGACCAGCAAGCCCAGTTCGTCGGCCGCCGCCATGAAGGCCGGCGACTGCGGATAATGCGACAGGCGCACGAAGTCGAAGCCGTAGCGCTTGATCAGCAGCGCATCGCGCGCGTCGGCCTGCGGCGACAGCGCATAGCCGACGTAGGGGTATTCCTGGTGGCGGTTGACGCCGCGCAGGCGCATGGGCTCGCCGTTGAGCAGCAGGCGCCCGCCCTCGAAAGCCAGGCGGCGCACGCCGATGCGGGTCGCGACCATGTCTTGGCTGCCGGCGGCAAAGACCCTCGTCTCCAGCCGGTACAGGTTGGGCGAGCGCGGCGACCACAGTCTCGGCGCGCGCAGGGTGAGCGGCAGCGTGACGTGGCGGCGTTCGCCCGCCGCCAGGCGCAGCTGCTCCTCTGCCTCGGCCACTGGCCGGCCGTCCCATGCCAGCGTGTGGCGCACGGTGACCGCCTGCGCGCTCTGCGACGTGTTGCTGACCTCGGCCTTGACCTCTACCAGCGCCTCGTCCCTGGCGACGCGCGGATAGGTCACGAACACCCCGCCGCCGCCCGGCGTGGCCGAGAGCATTTCGTCCGTCACGTGCACCGCCGGCTTGATCACGAGCCGCACGTCGCGGTAGATGCCGCCGTGCTGGATGTAGTCGAGCTGCTTGAGCGGCTTGGGGCCGGTGATCGGGTTATCCTCGTTATTGGCGCGCACCACGAGCTCGTTTCCGCCCGTATCACGCAGAACATCGGTCACGTCGAACGCGAACGGCAGGTAGCCGCCCAGGTGCTGTCCCAGGTGGCGGCCGTTCAGCCAGACGTCGGCCACGTTCATCACGCCCTCGAAACGCAGGATGGCGCGCTCACCCGGCCGCAGCCTGACGTCCAGGCGCTTCTTGTAGAACACCGTGCCCTGCCACGGCGCCGTGGGCACGCGTGGCTCGATGCGCGCCGCGTGCGGGAGGTTCACCTCGGTCCAGGCGCCGTTTGGCACCTGGTCCGCGCTGGCGAGCTGGCCGCCCTCGTCGCGGAAGAACTGCCAGGAGGCGTTCAGGTTCAGCTCCGCCGCCTGTGCCGGCGCGACGGGCGCCATCGTCAGCACGAGCAGGGCCGCACGAGCCGCGCCAAACAAGATCATGGAAATGTTCATCATTCGCGCACCAGGCTGAAGTCGTCGAGGGCGAGCCAATCGCCATCCTTCCCTTCCGAGTAGACGCCGATCTGCACGCTGCCGGTAGTGACCTGGATGCCGGACAGCGTCACCTCGGTCCACTGCGCCAACTTGTCCGGCAAGGAGCGGGCGATCTCTGCGCCGCCGTTGCCCGACGCGTACAGGCGCGCCACGCGCTGGCCGCCGCCGCTTTTCACCCAGGCCCTGAGCGTGTAGCGGCCGTTCGGCAGCGTGACGTTCTGGATCGCGCTGCCCATCGTCTGTCCCGCATGGCGCAGGCTCAAGGCCCAGCGCCCGGTGCGACCATCGGGCGCGTTCATGAACGGCGCATCGCCCTTGATGCTGGTCCAGCTGCTGATCCATCCGGCGACGCTCGTCTGGCGCACCCTGTCCGCCTCGAAGCCGGGGTTGAGCAGGTAATTATTGCCTTTGCCGACGGCCCAGGCGCCGCGCGCGGCGTCCAGCGTGAATTCGCTGAGCGAGTTGAAGCGCGGCGCCGTGCCCTCGAACGACAGCGGCGCCCAGACATGGTAGCCAAGCCCGTTCCCGGCAAAATTGCTCCAGCGGTCACCCGCATACAGGACCGTGGCGCCGGCGCTGCCCTGGACCGGGATGAAGAAGCCGTTCTGCGACACGTGAGAAAAATCCGCCTCGGTGCCCTCGATGATCCGCTCCGGCGTATACGGGCCGGTGATGTTCGGCGACGTCATGTAGAAGCTGCGCGAGGCGTTCCAGCCGTGCAGGTCGGACGAGCAGAAATAGTACAGGCCCCGGTGCTTGAACATCGCATTGCCTTCGCGCCCGCCGGCCGGCGCGCTGTGGATGTTCGTGGCCGCGTCGACCTGCAGGAAGTCGGACGGCCGCAGCGGCGCCACGTACAACTGGCGCCGGTCGCCGTTGCTGCTGAAGATCAGGTAAGGCTGGCCATTGTCGTCGGTGAACACGGTCTGGTCGCCCGAGGTGGGAGTGGCGACGTTCTCGATGCTCGCCTGCAGGCGTGCGAACACGAAGGGGCCGTTGGGACTGTCGCTGGTGGCGAACAGCACGCCGCCGCCCGTGCCCTTGCTGCTGTACTGGGTGAGCAGCACGTACTTGCCGGTCGCCTTGTGGTACACCACGCCCATGCGTCCCAGCCAGGCCTTCGGATCGTGCAGCGCGCCCAGGCCCTGCGGCGTGAGAACGTCGCCTTCGAAGGTCCAGTTCACCAGGTCGGTCGACGAATAGGCGGTGACCGCGCTGAAGTGCGGCTGAGCGAACGCCTGTCCGGGCGCGTCGGCGTAGCGCACCGCTTCGGCATACTTCACGCCATACCAGTAGTACTTCGCGCCGACCTTGAGCATGCCGCCGCCCTGCGAGTAGATCGGCGTGCCGGCGCTGTCCTTCCAGAAGACGCCATTACGGATGGTGGTTTCGGCGGCGACTGCCTGGTGCGTCGCGCCAGCAAGGGCCAGGGCCAGGCAGGCGATCCAGCCGCTGCGGCGGAAATGCTCGATCATCGGTTCTCCAGTGTGGCGCCCGACGCGCCGGGCATGCGGGCCTTCCCGCTCCGTCCGGCAGTATAAGAGCCACCTGCCGCCTGCGGCGACGATCCTCCGATCAACATGCTGAGCAATCCTCCGCTTGCCGTTCGGGCCTGGGACACATCGCCCATAATGACAGTCTGTCCATCCTGTACGGAACCCGACCCAGCATGCATCGTCTCGTCTCATCGATCATCGCATTCGCGGCCACCGCCCTGTTCCCGGTACAGGCGCAGGACGTGACGCCCGCGCCCGCGCTCGAGGGTTTCACCGCCGACCCGTCGATCCGGGTGTTCGGCGACACGTATTATCTTTACCCGACGTCCGACAAGCCGAACTGGATGACCACCGACTTCTCGGTCTGGTCCTCGAAGGACCTCGTCAAGTGGAAGAAGGAGCGGATGGTGCTGGACGTCGCCAACGATGTGAAGTGGGCCAATATCAAGGCCTGGGCGCCCGACGCCATCGAGCGCAACGGCACGTATTATTTCTACTTCAGCGCCGACCACAAGATCGGCGTGGCCACCGCCAAATCGCCGCGCGGACCGTTCGTCGACGCCCTCGGCGCGCCGCTGCTGGTGCGCACCAGCACGATGACGACGAATACGATCGATCCCTACCCCTTCATCGACGACGACGGCCAGGCCTATCTGTACTGGGGCAACGGCATCGAGGCCAACGCCTACAAGCTCAAGCCGGACATGGTCAGCGTCGAAGGCGAGGCGCATCGCATCCCGATGAAGGATTTCCGCGAAGGCGTGGTGGTGTTCAAGCGCCAGGGCAAGTATTACTTCATGTGGTCGATCGACGACGCGCGCAGCCCAGATTACCGGGTCGGCTGGGGCACGGCAAATTCGCCGTTGGGACCGGTGAAAGCGGCGACGACGAACTTCATCGTCCTGCAAAAGAACGGCGCCGCGGTCGGCACCGCCCACCACAGCGTGGTCCAGGTGCCCGGCACCGACCGCTGGTATGTGGCCTACCACCGCCATGCCATCCCGGACGGCAACGGCTACCAGCGCCAGACCGTGCTGGCGAAGATGAGCTTCGACGCCGACGGCAACATCCTGCCGATGGACCCGATGCAACCGGCCTTCCAGCCTGGCGACGTCGGCGAGCCGATCGTCGACGGCAAGGGCTTGAATGCCGCCGCGCCGGCAGACCGCCCCAACTACCTGCTGGTCCACTTCACCAGCGAGACCGCCGACGGCGAGCAGATCCACTTTGCCACCAGCCAGGACGGCTATCGCTGGACCGACCTGAACGGCTCGAAGCCCATCCTGCGCAGCAGCGTCGGCGAACAGGGCGTGCGCGATCCGGCGATCGTGCGCTCGCCGCGGGGCGACAAGTTCTGGATTCTCGCCACCGATCTGCGCATCGCCAACGGCAAGGGCTGGCAAGCCGCCATGCACAAGGGCAGCACGAAACTGATGATCTGGGAATCGACCAACCTGGTCGACTGGTCGGCGCCGCGCCTGGTGGACGTGGCCGGCGCCATTCCCGACGCCGGCTGCGCCTGGGCGCCCGAAGCCATCTACGACGAGCGCAGCGGCGACTACCTCGTCTACTGGGCCACGATTTCGCCGGCCAACGGCGTCACCAAGCCGCGCATCTATTATTCACGCACGCGCGACTTCGTCAGCTTCACGCCGGCCACGCTGTATATCGACCGTCCCGGCACGCATGGCCTGATCGACACCCAGATCGTCAAGATCGACGATCCGCGCTCGCGCTACCGCTACGTGCGTGCGTCGGGCGACGGCCAGCTGACGCTGGAGGGCGCCAACGAGCTCCTGGGCCAGTGGGACATCCTGGGCGACCTGCGGCCGCTCGGCCTGACCGGCAAGGACGTCGAAGGGCCGATCCTGTTCAGGATCGCGCAGAGCGGCGAATGGGCGATGTGGGTCGACCAGTACGCGCGCAAGGCCGGCTACCTGGCGCTGACCAGCGACGACCTGACGCGACCGGAGCGCTTCCGGCGCGCGGACCCGGCCAGGATCGACCATGGCCACAGCAAGAAGCGCCACGGCGCCATCCTGAATATCAGCAGCGACGAATACCGGCGGCTCCTGGCCCGCTGGGCCGTTGCGGCCCCAAGCAAAGCGAGCCCGCCATGATGCGCCACCTGCCGCCCGCCCTCCTCTTCTGCATCGCCGCCGGCGCACATGCCGCCAACCCGATCGTGACCGACATCTTCACCGCCGACCCGGCCGTGGTGGTCGACGGCAAGCGCCTCTACCTGTACACGGGCCGCGACGAAGCCAGTCCGGGCGAGACGACCTACAGGATGAACGAGTGGCGCGTGTTCTCGACCTGCGATATGCGCAACTGGACCGATCACGGCGTCGCCGCCATGGTCAAGACCTTCGCCTGGGCCAAGGCCGATGCGTTTGCCGCCGACGTCGTCAGGCACAAGGGAAAATATTACCTGTATGCGCCGGTCAAGCACGCCACGATCCCCGGCTTCGCGATCGGCGTCGGCGTGTCGGACACGCCCACCGGACCGTTCAGGGATGCGCGCGGCTCGGCCCTGGTGACCAACGACATGACGCGCGAAACGCCGAACGGCTGGGACGACATCGACCCGGCCGTGTTCGTGGACGACGACGGCCAGGCCTATATGTACTTCGGAAACAAGGTGCTCAAGTACGTCAGGCTCAAGCCGAACATGATCGAGCTCGATGGCACGATCCGGACCGTGGGCCTGTTCAATTTCGAAGAAGCGCCCTGGCTGCACAAGCGCGACGGGGTGTACTACCTGAGCTATGCGAGCGGCCTGCCCGAGGTGATCGCCTATGCGACGGGCCCGAGCCCGACCGGCCCCTGGACCTATCGCGGCGTGATCATGGACAAGAACAAGGTGACGCACACGATCCACCAGGCGTTCGCCGACTTCAACGGCAAATCCTATGTGTTCTACCATAACGAGATGGTATCGAACGCCGATTACCGCCGTTCGGTCGCGGTCGAGGAATTCAGCTACGGGAAGGACGGCGCGATTCCCCGCATCGCCCAGACCCGCGCCGGCCCGGCGGCCAATCCGGCGCCGGGCTGCAACAACTAGATCACACTCCGACCATCGAAACGGCCTTGGTGTTGAGGTAGGATTCCAGCGCCTCCGGACCGCCTTCGGAACCGTAGCCCGAATCCTTGACGCCGCCGAACGGCAGTTCGGCGCTTGGCGTGGCCGGCTGGTTGATCCACAGCATGCCGACTTCGACGCGGTTCATCAGGAGCTGGGCGTTCTTGATCGAGCTGGTGAAGGCATAGCCGGCCAGGCCGTACGGCAGGCGGTTGGCCTCCTGGATCGCATCCTCGAGGCTGTCGAAGCCGCGGATCGCCGCCACCGGGCCGAACGGCTCGTCGTTGAACACGCTCGCCTCCAGGGGCACGTCGGCCAGGATGGTCGGCGCGAAGAAGTTGCCGGCGTCGCCGACGCGCGCGCCGCCGGTGGCGACCACCGCGCCCTTGGCGCGCGCGTCGTCCACCAGCTGCGACATCGCGGTCAGGCGGCGTGGATTGGCCAGCGGCCCGAGCGTGGTGCCTTCCTGCAGGCCGTCACCGAGCTTGAGGCTTTCGGCATGCTTGACCAGCGCGCGGGTAAACTCGTCCTTGACCGCGTTGTGCACCAGGAAGCGGGTCGGCGAGATGCACACCTGGCCCGCATTGCGGAACTTGGCGCCGCCGGCGGCCTTGACGGCCAGCGCGACGTCGGCGTCGGCCGCGACGATCACCGGCGCATGGCCGCCCAATTCCATGGTCACGCGCTTCATGTGGGCGCCCGCCAGGGCGGCCAGCTGCTTGCCGACCGGGGTCGAGCCGGTGAAGGTGACCTTGCGGATGACCGGGTGCGGGATCAGGTAGCCGGAGATTTCGGCCGGGTCGCCGAACACCAGGCCGACCACGCCCGGCGGCACGCCGGCGTCGACGAAGCACTGGAACAGCGCGGCCGGTGACGCCGGGGTTTCTTCCGGCGCCTTGCACAGGAAGGAGCAGCCGGTGGCCAGCGCCGCGGCCAGCTTGCGCACGACCTGGTTGATCGGGAAGTTCCACGGCGTGAAGGCGGCGACCGGGCCGACCGGTTCCTTCAGCACCAGCTGCTGGGCGGCCGGATTGCGCGATGGGACGATGCGGCCATACACGCGCATGCCTTCTGCGGCGAACCAGTCGATGATCTCGGCGCCGGCCAAGGCTTCCATCTTCGCTTCGGCCAGCGGCTTGCCCTGTTCCTGGGTCAGGAGGCGCGCGATGTCGCCGGCGCGCTCGCGCAGCAGGTTGGCGGCGCGGCGCATGGTGGCGGCGCGCTCGGCGGCGGGAACGAAGCGCCAGGCCTCGAAACCTTTCTGGGCGGCGGCCAGCGCGCGGTCCAGGTCGGCGATGGCGGCATGGGCCACGTTGCCGATCGGCTGTCCGGTGGCCGGGTTGACCACGGGAATGGTCTTGCCGCCGGTGGCGTCGACCCATTCGTTGGCGATCAGGAGGCGGATGTCGGGATAGCTGGAGGTCGTCATGAGCATCAAGGTCCGGTTGGTAAAGCGTTCATGATAGTCCTTTTCGCGAAGGTTGGCCGAGAGCGCCACGATATGGCCGCTCACGCCCGGCCCTTGCCGGCCACGGTCCTGTCCAGGACAGCGCGTATCGTGCGCCCGGTCGATATTTGTGGCCAGGTGACATAGAATCACCCGGCATTCGTACCTGATTCAGATGTCCACGGAAAGTGCACACCTGCGCCCGCTGGACCGCGGAGTACCTGCCATGCTCATCCCCCAAGCCCGCGTCGCCCCCGCCGCGAACCAGGAGGCGCCGGCGGTCCTGCTGGTCAATGACGACCCGGGCGCGCTGTTCGCCCTGCGCAGCGTGCTCGGCGACCTCGACGCCGACCTCGTCACCGCCAGCTCCGGCGAACAGGCCCTGCTGCGCCTGCTCAAGCAGGATTTCTGCGTCATCCTCATGGACGTCAAGATGGCCGGCCTGGACGGCTTCGAGACCGCGCGCCTGGTGCGCGCCCGGCCGCGCTCGCGCGCCACGCCGATCGTGTTCCTGACCTCGCACCGCGCGAGCGACCTCGATCGCAGCCGCGGCTTCGAGGTGGGCGCGAGCGACTACGTGTTCATGCCGGTGGCGCCCGAAGTGCTCAAGGCGAAGGTCCAGGCCTTCCTCGATGACGCGCCCGAGCGGCGCCCCGTGCGCGCCCTGGCGCTCGGGGCGCACGGCGAGGCGCCGGACGCCGGCATCGAACGCCTGATCCTCGAGCACGCGGGCGACTACGTCGCGCTGCTCGACCCTGCCGGGGCCTGGCTGTACACCAGCCCCAGCTACCGCGCCGAGTTCGGCGCCGCCGTCGGCCCCGGCGCGCGCTACCTGGAGATCGTGCAGGTGGACGATCGCGAGCGGGTGCGCGCCCTGGTCGAGCACCCGCCCGCCGGCGAATCCCACTGGCGCCTGCAGTACCGCGTGCTGGGCCGCAGCGAGCGGTATTTCGAATCCGACGCCAGCCTGATCCGCGCACCGAACGGCGCCGTCTCGCAACTGGTGCTGATCTCGCGCGACATCACCGAGCGCAAGGAAATGGAGGCCTACGTGCTGCACCAGTCCTTCCACGACAGCCTGACCGGCCTGCCGAACCGGCTCTTGCTGCTCGACCGCCTGGGCCAGGCCACGGCCCAGCGCGAACGCCAGCGCGCACAGGTCGCGGTGCTGTTTCTCGACCTCGACCATTTCAAGGAAGTCAACGACACCCTCGGCCACGCCGCCGGCGACCGCCTGCTGCAGGTGGTGGCCGAGCGCCTGGCCGCCAGCGTGCGCGAGGGCGATACGGTGGCGCGGGTCGGCGGCGACGAGTTCGTGGTGATGCTGGTCGAGCTGCACCAGCTGGCCGACGCAGCGCTGGTGGCCGAGAAGATCATCTCCGCCGTCTCGGAAGCCTGCCAGATCGAGGGCAGCGAGCTGCACATCGTGCCCAGCATCGGGATGGCCATCTTTCCCGGCGACGGCGGCGACCCCGACACGCTGCTGCGCAACGCCGACATCGCGATGTACCACGCCAAGCGCGACGGCGGCGCCCACTACTGCTTCTTCACGGCGCAGATGCAAGAGGTGGCCAGCCACCGCCTGGCGCTCGGCAGCGCGCTGCAGCGCGCGATCCGCAACGACGAGTTCGTGATGCACTACCAGCCCAAGGTGCGGGCCGCCAGCGGCGCCATCATCGGCTTCGAGGCGTTGATCCGCTGGCCGCAGGCCGACGGCGCCACGATCTCGCCCAGCCAGTTCATCCCGATCGCCGAGGAAACCGGGCGCATCGACCCGATCGGCGCCTGGGCGATCCGCCAGGTGGCGGCCGAGCTGCAGCGCTGGACCGGGCTCGGCTTCGCCGACGTCCCGATCGCGGTCAACGTCTCGGCGCTGCAGTTCCGGCGCGAGGACGTCGCGCGCAGCCTCGGCGCCGCGGTGGACGCGGCGCGCATCCAGCCGGCCCTGCTCGAGGTCGAGCTGACCGAATCGGGCGTGATGAGCAACCCGGCCCAGGCGATCGAGACCCTGCACCAGATCCACGCGCTGGGCATGACGATCGCGATCGACGACTTCGGCACCGGCTACTCTTCGCTCGCCTACCTGAAGCGCTTTCCGATCGACAAGCTCAAGATCGACGCCTCCTTCGTGCGCGACATCGCCACCGACCCCAGCGACGCCGCGATCGTGCTGGCCATCATCGGCCTGGCCCACGTGCTCGAGCTGACCGTGATCGCCGAAGGGGTCGAAACCCGGGAACAGGTGGACTTCCTGGTCGCCCACGGCTGCGACGAATTGCAGGGGAACTACTTCAGCGCCGCGGTTTCCAACGAAGATGCGGTCGGCCTGCTCAGGCGCGGACCGTTCCGCATCGAGGCCACCAGGGAACATCATGACAACCGAGCAGGCGGCGCCTGAGCGCCGCGTCAAGGCGCGTCGCACGCCGGGCCGGCGTGCGCTCGACGCCGCCGCCCACGAACGCCGCGGCGGGCGCGCCGGGGCCGGCATGGGCATTGGCGCGCCCGACGGCGCGGGCGGCGCGCCGTCCCAGGCGCTGCTGCTGGACGCGCTGATGGCCTTGCGCGCGGGCGACTTCAGCGTACGCCTGCCGCACGACTGGACCGGCATCGACGGCAAGATCGCCGACGCCGTCAACGACATCGTCGCCACCCACGGCAAGCTGGCCGGCGCGGTCGAGCAGGTCTCGGTAGCGGTCGGCATCGAGGGCCGCCTGGGCCAGCGCATGATGCTCGACAAGACCGATGGCGCCTGGGGCGACGAGGTCGACGCCATCAATTCGATGATCGACAACCTGGTGCAGCCGGTGCGCGAGGTCGGCCGGGTGATCGGCGCCGTCGCGCGCGGCGTGCTCACCGAGAGCATGCTGCTCGAGATCGAAGGCCGTCCGCTGCGCGGCGAATTCCTCAAGAACGCCAATACGATCAACACCATGCTCGACCAGCTCAACAATTTTTCGAGCGAGGTGTCGCGGGTGGCGCGCGAAGTCGGCACCGACGGCAAGCTGGGCGGCCAGGCCCAGGTCGAGGGCGCCTCGGGCGTGTGGCGCGACCTCACCGACAACGTCAACCGCATGGCCAGCAACCTCACCGGCCAGGTGCGCAATATCGCCGAAGTGACCACCGCCGTGGCCGAGGGCGACCTGTCGCGCAAGATCACGGTCGACGTCAGCGGCGAGATCCTGCGCCTGAAGGACACCATCAACCTGATGGTGGACCAGCTGAACGGCTTCGCGGGTGAAGTCACGCGGGTGGCGCGCGAGGTCGGCCTTGAAGGCAAGCTGGGAGGCCAGGCCGAGGTCAAGGACGTGGGCGGCGTATGGAAGGACCTGACCGACAGCGTCAACGCCATGGCCAGCAACGTCACCGGCCAGGTGCGCAACATCGCCGAGGTGACCACCGCCGTGGCGCGCGGCGACCTGTCGCGCAAGATCACGGCCGACGCCCGCGGCGAGGTGCTCGAGCTGAAGAACACGGTCAACATCATGGTCGACCAGCTCAACGCCTTTTGCAGCGAGGTGACGCGGGTGGCGCGCGAGGTCGGCACCGAGGGCAAGCTGGGCGGCCAGGCCGAGGTGAAGGACGTGTCCGGAGTGTGGAAGGACCTGACCGACAGCGTCAATGCCATGGCCGGCAACCTGACGGTGCAGCTGCGCGACGTGTCGAAGGTCGCCACGGCGATCGCCAACGGCGACCTGGGACGCAAGATCACGGTCGAGGTCCAGGGCGAGATCCTGCAGATCAAGGACGTCATCAACGTGATGGTCGACCAGCTCAAGAGCTTCTCGGGCGAGGTCACGCGGGTGGCGGTCGAAGTCGGCACCGAGGGCCGCCTGGGCGGCCAGGCCGAGGTCGCGGGCGTGTCGGGCGTGTGGAAGAACCTGACCGACAGCGTCAACCTGATGGCCAGCAATCTCACCGACCAGGTGCGCAACATCGCCACCGTCACCACCGCGGTGGCCAACGGCGACCTGTCGAAGACCATCACGGTCGACGTCCATGGCGAAGTGCTGCAGCTCAAGCAGACCATCAACACCATGGTCGACCAGTTGCGCGGCTTCGCCGGCGAAGTCACGCGGGTGGCGCGCGAGGTCGGCACCGAGGGGCGCCTGGGCGGCCAGGCCTACGTGCCGGCGGTGGCCGGCGTGTGGAAGGACCTCACCGACAACGTGAACCTGATGGCCAGCAACCTGACCGGCCAGGTGCGCAATATCGCCACCGTCACCACGGCGGTGGCCAATGGCGACCTGTCGCGCAAGATCACGGTGGACGTGCAGGGCGAGATCCTGGAGCTGAAAAACACTGTCAACATCATGGTCGACCAGCTCAACGCCTTCTGCGCCGAAGTCACGCGCGTCGCGCGCGAGGTGGGCACCGAGGGCCGGCTGGGCGGCCAGGCCCAGGTCAAGGGCGTCTCGGGCGTATGGAAGGACCTGACCGACAGCGTCAACCTGATGGCCGCCAACCTGACCGACCAGGTGCGCGGCATGGCCAAGGTGGTGACCGGGGTCGCCGTCGGCAACCTGAAGCAGAAGATGGTGGTGCCGGCCAAGGGCGAGGTGGCGGCGCTGGCCGACACCATCAACGACATGGTCGACACGCTGGCCACCTTCAGCGACCAGGTGACGCGGGTGGCGCGCGAGGTGGGCGTCGAGGGCCGCCTGGGCGGCCAGGCGACCGTGCCCGGCGCCGCCGGCAGCTGGCGCGACCTGGTCGACAACGTCAACGAGCTGGCCGCCAACCTGTCGACCCAGGTGCGCGCGATCGGCGAAGTGGCGACCGCCGTCACCAAGGGCGACCTCGGGCGCTCGATCGCGGTGGCGGCGCGCGGCGAGGTGGCCGACCTGAAGGACAACGTCAACCAGATGATCCGCAACCTCAAGCAGACCACCGAGCGCAACACCGAGCAGGACTGGCTCAAGACCAACCTGGCGCGCCTGAACCGCATGCTGCAGGGCCAGCGCGACATCATGACGGTCTCGCGCATGCTGTTGTCGGAGCTCGCCCCGCTGGTCGCGGCCCAGCACGCGGTGCTGTACCTGATGCAGGCGCCGCGCCACGGCAAGGCGGCGCCGGGCGCCTCAGGTTCCACTCCCATGCTCACCCTGATGGCCAGCTACGGCTACCAGGAGCGCAAGAACCTGTCGCGCGAGTGGCGCGTCGGCGAAGGCCTGGTGGGCCAGGCCGCGTTCGAGAAGCAGCGCATCCTGGTCGCCAACCTGCCTGACGACTACATTCAGATCGTGTCCGGGCTGGGCCAGGCCAGTCCGCGCAATATCGTGCTGCTGCCGATCCTGTTCGAGGGCCAGGTGAAGGCGGTGATCGAGCTGGCCTCGTTCGAGGCGTTCCAGGCGATCCACCTGAACTTCCTGGACCAGCTGTCGGACGGCCTGGGCATCGTGTTCAATTCGATCGAGACGGCGTCCGGCACCGAGATGCTGCTGCGCCAGCAGGCGCAGAAGCTCGAAAACGAATTCAAGTCGCAGCAGACCGAACTCAAGGACATCAACGCCGAGCTGGAACGCAAGGCGCACCAGCTGGCCGACCAGAATACCGAGGTCGAAGCCAAGAACCGCCAGATCGAGGAAGCCCGCCGCAGCCTGCAAGAGAAGGCCGAACAACTGTCCCTGACCTCGCGCTACAAGTCCGAATTCCTGGCCAATATGTCGCACGAGCTCAGGTCGCCCCTGAACAGCCTGCTCCTGCTGGCCGAGCAGCTGCGCCTGAACCGCGAGCGCAACCTGAGCGACAAGCAGATCGAGATGGTGAAGGTGATGTATTCGTCGGGACGCGACCTGCTGAACGTGATCAACGACATCCTCGACCTGTCGAAGATCGAGGCCGGCAGCGTCTCGCTCGACCTGGCCGACGTGGCGCCGGCCGCGCTGGCGGCCGACCTCGAGAAAAGCATGCGTTACCAGTTCGAGGCCAAGGGGCTGACGTTCCGGATCGACTTCGCGCCCGACCTGCCGCCGCTGCTGCGCACCGACGGCCAGCGCGTCAAGCAGTTGCTGACCAACCTGTTGTCCAATGCCCTGAAGTTCACCTCGAAGGGCGGCGTGACGCTGGCGGCGCGCATCGCCGGCAGCGGCTGGACGCGCGACCAGCCGGCGCTGGAGCATGCGCCGCGGGTGGTGGCCTTCAGCGTCACCGACACCGGCATCGGCATCCCGCTGGACAAGCGCCAGATGATCTTCGAGGCATTCCAGCAGGCCGACGCCAGCACCTCGCGGCGCTACGGCGGCACCGGCCTGGGACTGGCGATCAGCCGCGAGATTGCGCGCCTGCTCGACGGCGAACTGAGCGTGGAGAGCGAGGAAGGCGTGGGCAGCACCTTCACCTTCTTCCTGCCGCAGCAGGCCCCGGGGACCGCTGCGCCGGATGGCGACGCCATCCGCCAGCGCCTGAACCATCGCATGCGCAATGGCGGCAACGGCAACAACGGCGGCAACGGCGCGCCCGCCGGCCAAACCAGCGGCACCTCCGCCGCCGGGTTCCCGCGTGCGCCGGCGCATCAGAGCGCCCCGCTGCTGCTGGTGATCGAGGACGACCCGGTGTTCGCGCGCACGCTGCAGGACATGGCGCGCGAGCGCGGCTTCGACACGCTGGTCGCGGACAACGGCGAGGACGGCTTCATGCTGGCCCAGCGCAACCGGCCGGATGCGATCACGCTCGACCTCGAGCTGCCCGACACCGACGGCTGGGACATCGCCGACCGCCTCAAGTCCGACCATGCGACGGGCGCCATTCCGGTGCACGTGATCTCGGTGCGCGACCGCCCCGGACGCGGCGCCCGGCACGGCGTGGCCAGCTACACCACCAAGCCAGCCGACCTGGCGACGCTGGCCCAGGTGTTCGCCGACCTGACCGCCCAGCTGGCGCCGCCGATCCGGGTCCTGCTGCTGGCGGCCGACAACCGCGCCCGCCGGGAGGCGATCACCCAGGTGCTGGCCGGGCCCGGACGGGCGCTCGACCTGGTCGCCGACGCCCCGGCGGCGCTGGCCGCGCTGGAACGGCATGCCTACCAGGGCATCGTGATCGACGTCGACCTGGCCGGCGCGAACGGCATCGATTTACTGCGCAAGATGCGCGGCGATCCGGTCCTCGCGCACATCCCGGCCGTGCTGTACGCCGAGCGCATGCTCGATCCGGCCACGCTCGAGCAACTGGCCGAACTGGATGCCGCGGTGCTCGGCCATGACGGGCAGTCGCTGGCCGAGAAGACGGCAGCGGTATCCGCCTTCCTGGAACGGATCAGGGAAGACGTCGAGGCGTCCGCACCCGACCCGGCCGCACGCCCGGAGGCCGCCGAGATCCTGCACGGCAAGTGCGCGCTGATCGTCGACGACGACGTGCGCAACCTGTTCGCGCTGACCGGGATGCTCGAGAATGCCGGCATGATGGTCAATGCGGTCGAATCGGGCAAGGAGGCGCTCAGGCAGCTCGACATCCATCCCGGCATCGACATCGTCCTCATGGACATCATGATGCCGGACCTGGACGGTTACGAGACCACGCGCCGGATTCGCGCCGATCCCCGCTTCGCCCACCTGCCCATCATCGCGCTCACGGCCAAGGCGATGCTGGAGGATCGCGCCAAGTGCCTGGCGGCGGGGGCGTCGGATTATGCGTCGAAGCCGGTGGATAGCGGGCAGTTGCTGGCGCAGCTGGGGGTGTGGCTGGATCGGCAGGCGATGGACCGGGAGTAGGCAGTCTTTCGAACCCGCGTCCCCTGGTGCTGGCGGTCCGGGCAGCTGCGCGCCGTCAATCCGGGATTGCGAAGGCCGGTTATGCTCTTCCGACTATCAAGTCGGTCGGCCGTTCGAGCACATTGGGATCCTGGTGAGCAAACATGCGGAAGCTTATTCCTGGGGCAGCATTCATGTTGATGTTCGGCCTGGGCGCCGTGGGCGCCATCGAACCGCGGCACACCACCGTCCTGGAGAATTTTGCAGCTGGCAACAAGGCAGATAAAGACACCATCAGGATGCGCATTACCATCGCAGGCGACGCGCAGCAGCCCGAGCGGAACGTGCGTATCGGCGATATCCTGTTATGTTCCCGCTCGGCATGCTACCGGGCCCGCACTTCCGGTTTCGTCGCTGTCGAAAGCACATACCGAGGCGTTGCCGAAGTCCTGGCCGATGTGAAACTACCGTTCACAACGGTGACGGATATCTATCTCACCGATGTGGCAGGGATGTCGACCGTCCATGGCCACCTGAAACTGGAAACGCCGCTCACGGTCGAAAACGGATTCCAGGGGCTCGAACTCATGATCGCCGTGCACAGGCTGGCATTGCCCGGGCGAACGCGGTATGTTCCCACCGGGGCCGCCAGCATGTATTTCCATCCCGATGGCCATGTAGTGCGTTACCTGCCGACCGTGCGCACAGTGGCCGCATTACCCTTCGGAGCAACCTTGATCATTCCCGCCGGCGCGCTCGCCAAGCCACAGGTCTTCCATATCGGTGTTAGTGATACTGGCGATGTTTTTCCGATGATAGATATTTATCCGTATATAAAGCTACGCAAGGCAGCGACTGTCCAGGCCATGGCGTTTGCGGGCCGCAGTTCCAGCCGTGGTCAGATGGTAGTCCCGGCAGCGATGGGCCCGGCCGAAGGGATGGCCATCCCGGCCCAGCTCGATGCCAGCAGGACGGCGAGGATTTCCCTGATGCAAACCATGTTGGTCAGACCCGGGGCGCTGGAAGGGTTCTAAGGAGCCTGGAATATCGCTGTGGCAATGCGACCGACGGGGCGCTGGCGGCGCCGGCGCGCGCCCGGACAATCATGGGCACGCGCAAGGAACGCCTGCCGGCATACCCAACGTCTCGGCGGTCGCGATCGTCATCGATACCGGCAGCCCGAACGAGAACGGTACCATCGACACCAGGCTCTGATAGTCCACCGGATCACAGTCGTCCGCGCTGGCTGTCTGGCATACGCGCACGCGCACCAGCCGTATGCAGCCTTCACTGTACGGATCCCCGAGACAGTTCGCAAAATTGGCGGCCGGGCTTGCGGGCAGCGATCCGGATGGAATTGCCACCATGGTCATCACCCCACCGCTGCGCTGAATCCACATGTAGTCGATGATGATGTGCGTGTCGGTGACCGGTTGTGCGAACAGCAGGAATCCCGGCGAGTCGCGGAAGATGGCGCGCTGACGTACCGCTTGCATGGCAGCGGCATTGCTGAAGTCGGTATTCGTCGCAAGCGCGGCCGCACGACGCGTCACCTCCTGCAGTGTATTGATGACGTACATCGCGCGCGACATTTCGACCATGCCGAAGAACAGCAAAAAGAAGACGATGCCCACGACCGAGAACTCGACGGCAGCAACACCCTGCTGCTTCCTTCTGCGCGCCGGCCCCGTGCGGCGCTGCTCAATTGCCCGCATAGCGCACCGTGACGTCTGCGGTCAGGAGCAGCCCGTCTTCGCCGAAGAGCGGGGCGGTGACGAATCCAAAGATATCGTCACGAACACGTATCTGGACGGCCACACGTACCGTGGATGGAATGCTCAATCCACCACAGATCAGACCATCACACAGGACCGACGGCGTCACCCCGACCAGGCCGGGCCTGATCTCATCGAGCTCGGCGTTGACAATCGCCTTCGCGAGCGCCGCAACGGCAGGTTCCGCGCCGCCAGTGGAATCCTGAATTTCCATGCGGGTCGCCTGGGACATGAATCGTGCGCCGTCGTGAGCCGCCTTTTCAGCCACACTGTAGTACCAGAATATTCTGGCCATAAAAAGGGGAACCGCCAGGAACAGGATCAACACTGGAAGGATGATCGCCGCCTCGACAGCGACGCTGCCGGCCTGCGCACGCCGTGCGCCTCGGTTGAATCGTGCTTTCATGGATAAAGCCTCACTCGCGTACGTAAAGTCTGTTCATCCGCCAGGCCGGCGAACTCGGCGTACAGATGGGTATCGTCGGCCTTCACGGTCATGAAGAATCTGCCGATTCCCTTCACCGTCGCACGCCCCCCCGAGACGGGACACGAGAGCAAGGGAATATTGAGCACCCGCCGGTCGCGCACGCCAGCGTTGACGGGAGCCAGACCATACGTCGCGCCGCCGGTCGTATAAGGGGGCGAGGACGGATAACTGGACTTGGCGGCAGGCTCACCCGGGGTGTACAGGTCTTTCCAGCTCGATGTGGGGAAGGCGGCGTAGCCTCCTGACGGCATGGGATCGGCAAACCGGACTGCCCTGGCGTAAGACCAGAGCGGGCCATACTGCGCGCCACTCGTCCCGGCCGGCGATGGATAAGGGCCCGCCACGGTCCAGCGCTTGTGATTGTCGTGGTCCTTATACAATACCGACGCCTGGGCCTGTGGTGTGGTCGTCATCCACGGCACGCTGCCATCATTGAACTTGTAAGGTTTGATGTTCCTGTCGGGCGGCGCGGTGCTGGGGGTGCATGGCGCGGTATATTCATCGAAGCGCGAATTGAATTGTTGGTAGTATTCGCTGAGGGCGAATGGCGACTGCACCGAGACCTTTCCTCCCGATATGCGCGCCATCCCCATCATCCCGGTGCAGACGGACGGCGCGACCGTATTGAAGTCGGCCGCCGCCGACGACGCGGCGCCGGGGCCGACGAACGGATGGATCAGGAAGGTCTGCCCTGCACCCGCCGATTCGGGGTTCAGTTGCATGAGGTCATAGCCGACACCGCGCCGAAAACCGTATTCTTCCAGCTCGCCATTCCGGTTACGCTTCTCATCATCGTGCATTGCACATATCCCGAATGGCATGACGCCGATCGCAGTCGGGCCAGCCACGGCACGTGCGCTTGTCGAGGTCACGGTATCGCCGGACGCGACAACTGGCAGAAACAGGGTCTCCACTTGCCCGTAATCCGGATCCAGTCCCGCGGTATCGATGCGGACGTACAGAAGGCCGTTGGGTGCGCTTCTCGCCGCTGCCTCGCCACTCGTGAGCCATGGACCATCAGGTGAAGCCCCGAATCTGATGGCGTCGTCGGACCAGTCCATCGCTGCCGCCAGGTAGCCATAACTGGGGCCGCCGTACATGACGGGTATCGCAAACAGCGAGGCTGCCTTCTGTGCCGCCTTGGTCAGGCCAGCTCTGGTGCCGTCCAGCTCGATCGCGGCGCTCACCGCAGCGGCGTCGGCGGCGCTCTGGAGTTCCATCTTCCGGTTGTAAACGCGGGATAGGTCCAGTGCCAGGCTGCAGAACCCGCATATGATGATGATGGCTGCAACGCCCATGATTCCTATTGCGCCATGCTCGCGGCCCGGACGCCTGAAAGCCACGGGACTAGCGCGTCGCATGCGGGGCGTGCCTCTGTTGATGCCCATGCTGCCTCCTCCGGAATCCACACGCCTTCGAAACACGTATCAGCAAGTCTATTAGTCCTTAGACTATGCAAATTGATTTCTAGCAGTTGGCGCGGGATTTCTGGGAATCGGCATCACCGAATTGCCGGCTGGCGCCGCGTATCGGCCAGCTCGCGCTCCACACCTTGGTCGGGCCTGGGCGCTGGGCGGCATCGCGCTCTTGCTGGCGTACCCAGCGGCGCAATGTCTCCGGGGTGCAGCCGATCCTCATCGCTTGCTTTTTTCAAATTGGAGTTTCCACAAGACTTGGGGCGATTTACATCGACGCTGCTTGATCATGCACGCATTCATCATGAATATGTGGCAGGATCGTCATTGGTATAGACCAGGTTACACAGCCTTCATGTCCATCATCTGCAACTGATCGGAACCAGCCATGAGTCAAATTACTCATACCGTAGGCAAACGGACATATACCTTTGCCGACCTGCGCGAACTCCTGGCCAGGGCAAGCCCGGCACGCTCGGGAGACCATCTGGCTGGCGTCGCGGCCGGCAGTGCGGAAGAACGCGTGGCCGCGCAGATGGCCCTGGCCTCTCTCCCTCTCACGACCTTCCTGAACGAGGCCGTCGTGCCCTACGAGACGGACGAAGTGACTCGCCTGATCCTCGACGAGCACGATGCCGGCGCTTTCCAGCGCATCCGCCACCTGACTGTCGGCGACTTTCGCAACTGGCTGCTGGGCGATGACGCCGACACGGCAACCCTGAGCCAGATCGCCCCGGGAGTCACACCGGAGATGGCCGCCGCCGTGTCGAAGATCATGCGAATCCAGGACCTGGTGCTGGTCGCGCGCAAATGCCGGTCGGTCACGCGGTTTCGCAACACGATCGGCCTGCCGGGAACGCTGTCGACGCGCCTGCAGCCGAACCATCCGACCGATGACGCGTTCGGCATTGCAGCCAGCCTGCTCGACGGCCTGCTATACGGCAATGGCGATGCCGTCATCGGCATCAACCCGGCCACGGATAACGTGCAGCAGGTGATCCGCATCGTCGGGATGCTCGATGAGATCATCGCCCGTTACCGGGTTCCGACACAGTCGTGCGTGCTGACCCACGTGACCAACACGATCGCGGCCATCGAACGGGGCGCGCCGGTAGACCTGGTATTCCAGTCGATCGCCGGCACCCAGGCCGCGAACGCCAGTTTCGGCATCGACCTCAAGCTGCTGGCCGAAGCGCAGGCGGCCGCCCTGTCACTGCGGCGGGGCACGGTCGGCGACAACGTGATGTATTTCGAAACCGGCCAGGGAAGCGCGCTGTCGGCCAACGCCAGCCACGGCCTCGACCAGCAGACCTGCGAGGCGCGCGCCTATGCCGTGGCGCGCAAGTTCAAGCCGCTGCTGGTGAACACCGTCGTCGGGTTCATGGGACCGGAATACCTTTATGACGGCAAGCAGATCATCCGAGCAGGACTGGAGGACCACTTCTGCGCCAAGCTGCTGGGCCTGCCCATGGGCTGCGACGTGTGCTACACGAACCATGCCGAGGCGGACCAGGACGACATGGACGTGCTGCTGACGATGCTCGGCGTGGCTGGCTGCACGTTCGTGATGGGCATTCCCGGCTCGGACGACATCATGCTGAACTACCAGACGACCTCGTTCCATGATGCGTTGTACGCGCGGCGGGCGCTCGGTCTTGCGCCGGCGCCGGAATTCCATGCGTGGCTGCGCGACATGGGCATCTTTGCTGGCGACGGCGAAGTCGCGCTGGGGCGCGGCTTGCCGGCGCCGTTCCAGCGCGCGCTGTCGCGCATTACCTGAGGTGAACACCATGTCGGAGACCGTCATCCCCGATCCCTGGCAGGCACTGCGCCGGTTCACGGCCGCGCGCATTGCGCTCGGTCACACCGGCGTCAGCCAACCCACGTCCGCCCAGCTCGATTTCCAGCTGGCGCACGCGCGCGCGCGCGACGCCGTGCACCTGGCGCTCGACACCGATACGCTGAGTCAGGCGATCGAGAGCGCATGGCCGGAAGCGGGCCCGTGCAAGGTACTGCACAGCGCCGCTGCCAACCGCAACGTGTACCTGCAACGGCCCGACCTCGGGCGGCGGCTGGCCCCGGACGCGTGCGCTGCGCTGGCGGCCTCGCGGGCTCCCTCTGTCGAAGCGCGTCCCTACGACGTCGCGTTCGTCGTCACGGACGGCCTTTCCGCGCTGGCAGTCGCACAGAACGCCGCGCCATTCTTGCAGCTGCTGCGCACGCGACTGCTCGCACAGCGCTGGGCAGTCGCACCGCCATCCGTTGTTCTACAGGGCCGCGTGGCGGTCGGTGACGAGGTGGGAGAACTGCTCGGCGCCAAGATCGTTGTCGTCCTGATCGGCGAGCGTCCAGGCTTGAGTTCGCCCGACAGCATGGGCCTGTACATCACGTGGGCGCCGGCCGTCGGCCTGACTGACGAACGGCGCAACTGCATCTCGAACGTACGGCCGGCGGGGCAACCCTATGACGAGGCCGCGGCGCGGCTCCATTACCTGCTGTCCGAAGCGCGCCGGCGGGAGCTGACCGGCGTGGGGCTCAAGGACGAAACCATTGGAACGGTTGCGCTCGATGGCGAGCTAAAGCCCAATTTTCTGCTCTAATCACTGCGTCATCGCGAGGATTGCCACCCCGCGGGCTCTTGCTGGGCACAGAAGCGCCATGGCGAGAGCCATGCTCAGCGGTAGGCAAAGTAGATAGCCCCGGTAACTCCTGGATCGCCAACAGCTTGTCCGATATTTACGAGGCTCACGGGCTTGACTAGTGATACAACTTTAGCGCTGAAGCGATTGCATGCGGTAGCCGAGTTTGCCACCATCGCTGGCATTTCCGCCCCTATGCTCGCCACTCGCGGAAACGGGCACGCTGGCAGCGTCGACGCAAGCGCGATCCCAGATGATCTGATGGCGCGCGCGCAGCCGTCACAGGTCGGCCTCCTGGACGCGTTGTCACACTGAGCTTGCATGCATTCGTGGGACCGGGGCCGACGCGTCAGCCCACTGCCGCAACCTGGGCAGCGCGGCAAATATTCCCATGGTATCCCAATCTTCAAAACACGCAAAAATACCTGTCAGGGTCGCGCGAGCATCGAGACGCGCCCCCCTCCTCTTACCGATCTATGGCGGGTCGACAGATGCGTTGCCACAAGCAAACAAAGGTACTCGGGAAAAAAGCGCTCGCGCCGCGGTACAGGTCCGTCCAGAAAGAGGGCCGCGATATTTCTTAAAAGACGTCCTTGTGCGTCCGTTATCGGTCCGAGCAGCGATTTAACCAGTCAAATACAGGCGCGGCCACACGTCACCCACTTATTCTGTTCTTGGCCAATCATGAAGGCTGTTTCGATTGCGGATTCATCTTTCCCTATGCGTATAAATGTTTTCTGAAATTAATGTATGCGTGTGGCGCCTGAAATTTCTTATGCATACAGATTAATACAATTTTAAACAACGTATCGGTATAAGATTTATTTGACAATTCTTGATCGGATACCAGACATAATTTTCGTGGCCGTGATTTCCTTCAATACCCTTCTGTTGCTCAGTGATAATTCGCTGCCCAGATTGCTGTTGAAATGGTCCTCGTCGGTAGGTTAGCCGATGCGTTGTAGAGTTGTAGATTCGTTCATTCATTTTTTATCTTAGGAATAAACTAACCATGCTCCGAAAATTAATAATGACCTTCACGGCTGCCCTGTTAACAAATTCCGCAATGGCTGCGACAATCGACTTTGAGTCTCAGGACGGTGGCTACGGATACTACGACTACAGCTTTCTTGAAGATGGATTCAGAGTTAGTTATTCAGCGATCGATCCATTCCGATTTTATCTGATGGATAACCCCGCTGACCATTTAGGCATGTGCGGCACCGGGTGCGCTTCAAATGGAACGACTGCATTCTATGGTTTCAATGGGAGTAGTATCACCTTCAATCTCGAGAACAAAGGCTTGTTCTCCTTCACATCATTGGATGTCGCCCAGACCTTTCTTGGCTACGGTCGTCCCTTGACCCTGACGCTCACTGCGACGGGGCTTAATGGCGTCGTAACGAACACGATCTTCGTGGAAGAGAATCTGGCTGAATCATTTTCAAATTTTAACTTTAAAGACTTTGTCAACATTTCGTCACTGACGATCACCGGCGGACAAGAATTCACGGAGTTTGCGATTGATAATGTCGTCCTCTCTCCCGCAGAGGTTCCAGAACCCGCATCCTGGGCAACGCTGATTGCCGGCCTTGGAATCATTCGCTCAGTTCGCCGCCGGCGCTTGCCCAGTGGCCTCGCCCGATAGAATCGTTGTTCGGTAAATAATATCGAGCTCCGCATTCCTCAGGCTCGCGCGCCAAAGCCAGCTGTCCAGTCTTGCTTGGTCATCGACCCGTTTGACGTACAGCTGCATTCTGGACGAAATAGGCCTCACGCCGTGCGAATGCGAACCATGCAGAAGCCAAGTTGGACGTTTGCCATTACACTGCCGGCTTCTACGACTGCGAGTGCTCGCATTCTGTATCGGGCAATCCGCCGCCCGGCGTCCAGGAACGCAAAATGGCAGAGGAAGGACATATCGTCGTGTCTGAAATTACTTGACCTCCACAGTTCAAGAGTGTCTACAATTGTCATGACGATTCACACGTCTCAATATCCTGGCTTAACGCGGAATCCAGCTAGCATTGACAATAGTCACCGGTACCTGTGCGTCGCCGTCTATCGGCTGACCCTGGCTACCGTTGCAATGAACTGATCAAAATCAACCGGTTTTCGAATATGCGTCTCGAATCCTGCGGAGAGCGCATGGCTCACATCGGTGGGGCGGGTGAAGCCGCTCAGTGCGATCGCCGGGGTGCTTGCAGTGGCTTGCAATGTACGGAGCGCCGCCAGTAAAGCGTATCCATCCATCTCCGGCATGCCAATGTCCGAAATAATCAAATGAAAGGTTTCTGCGGCGCCATCCACAAGCTCCAAGGCCTGGGAAGGGCCAGGTGCCGATGTCACTTGCGCCCCTTCGGTTTCCAACAGCGCCGCAAGCGCTTCGACCGTCTCGGTGGCATCGTCTACGAGCAGGATACGCTTGCCGACCAGGCCTCCTGTTTTCAAGGTATCGGTCGACGGCAGCGATGACTGCGGGTTCGTAACTGGAAAATAGATGCGGAACGTGGCGCCAAGCCCCACTCCCTTGGACTCGGCCTCTACCCTGCCCCCGTGACTGTCGATAAGCTCTTTGACGAGCGCCAAGCCAATACCCATGCCCCCGTACTGCCGGGCGGTACCGTTGTTCCCTTGACGGAACATGTCAAATATATGGGGAAGGAGTTCTGGGGCAATTCCGCTTCCGGTGTCCGTGACCTCGATGCATGCTACATCATCGAATTCACGTCGAACCTGCACGCGCACTGTTCCACCCTGTGGGGTGAATTTCAATGCATTGCTCAGCAAGTTCCACACGATCTGCTCAATCCTGACAACGTCGCCTTGGATGATCAGCTCGCCAGTACAGACATCGGTGTGAAGCGTCAGTTTTTTTTGCTTCGCCTCGTCTTCCATCAGTTTGACGACCTGGCTTACACTTTCCGCGAGGTCGAGCTGCGAATATGTCAGGGTCAGCTTGCCAGTGTGCAAGCGCGACAGGTCCATCAAGTCATCGATGATCCGCGCTTGCCTCTTCACCATGCGCTTGATCGTGTCAGTCCCGCGCGCGACCACAGGAAGCGCGGCGGCCTCGGGAAGACGGCTCAGCATTTCCGCGGTCAGCTGAATCAGATTCAGCGGTTGTTTGAGCTCGTGGGAGAGCACGGCAAAGAATTCATCACGCACTCGCGCAGCCTCCTCGGCCCGGATTCTTTCCTGTTTTTCCGATTCCAGCCTGGCATCCTGCTGATCGTGCCGCCATTTGGAATCGGTCATGTCCCGGGCAATCTTGACGAAACCGCCGATTTCGTCGTCCACCAAAGGCGAGGTAATACCACTGCAGAAGACGCGCGTGCCATTGCGACGCACATGCCAGCGGTCGTCCTCGGAACGGCCGTCCATTCTTGCACGGTGCAGTTCTTCAGTGAATATGCCGGCATCGCGGTCTTCGGGCGTGTACAGAATATCGCCGCCATGGCCGACGATATAGGATGCAGGATAGCCGAACATCCGCTCGGCACCACCGTTCCAGCTGGTAATGATGCCATCGTTGTTCATCGTGGTAATCGCATAGTCGCGGGTGCTGGCTGCAATGAGGCGCATCTGTCGCTCACTGCCAAGCAGCCTTTCTTCGGCCAGCTTGCGACGGGAAATATCGATGAACGACAACACCAGCCCCTCGATCCTGTCTTCCGCCGTGCGGTAAGGCAAAAGGCGGGCGATGTACCACGTGCCATCGGTCGTGCCGCGCACTTCACGCTCGACCGGCTGCAGCGTGGAGAACACTTGTTCTATGTCGCTTTCCATTGAGGGATAATCCAGCCGACAATTTATATCGAGGATAGAACGTTCGATATCGGCGCTGATCAGGTTGAACAGTCGCGTGCAGGGCTTCGAATAACGCTTGATGTTAAGGTTGCGGCCGATAAAAAGGATCGCGATTTCGGTTGCCGAAAGAAAGTTCTGCAGGTCGTCGTTGGATTTCGCCGTCTCGTCGACCTTCATCTTCAATTCGGTGTTGACGGTAATGAGTTCCTCGTTAATCGACTGCAATTCTTCCTTGCTGGTTTCGAGTTCCTCAGCAGTCGAACGCAACTCCTCATTGCTCGCCTGCAACTCCTCATTCGATCCTTTCAGATCCTCCAGTGTCGTTTCATATTGTTCGATCGCGGAATGCAAGTGTTCCTTCGTCTGCTTTAATTCCTGTTCAAGGTGCAATGCAACGACGTTGTCGCCATTCTGTAGACCGGATGGACTGGTGTCGATCGAACTCTCGCGTTCCTCGAATACCAGCAGCATGACGCCTGTAGCGGCATCGCGGTCGCGAGCGGGATGGATGTTGATGCGGACGAAAATTTCAGCATTCCCATCACGTATCGACATGAAGCGCGTCTGCACATCCACGTGATTCTGTGTCGCCTGGAACAAGGCGGCGCGAAATTCCAGCTGCAGATCCGGATGCAGGGTCGCCATGATGTCGTGCGAGGGCTCGCCGCCTGAATGGCGAAGGAATCTCCAGGCTTGTTTCGTGGCATAGATGATCTGGTGGCTCCGGTCGAGGAGTACGCCGGGAGGGCCAGAGATTTCCACGAGCTTACGGTATAAGTCTTGCGGAGAGACGCGCTGCTGGTCCGTGCTGTTTGTCGTCGCCTTGGCGGGTACGCCTTCCGGTCTACCGACGAGGAGCGGCACGTGAAACGCCCGTTCCGGCCGAGCGTTTACGGGCCGATAAATACGGTTTTTCTTGTCGACTGGAGTGAAATAACGTGCGACGGCCTCTGCCGACTCGGCCGTACCCAGAAACAGATAGCCGTTCGGACGCAAGGCGTAATGCAGAATTTCCATCACCTTGGTCTGGATATCCCGATCGAGATAGATCAGCAGGTTGCGACAAGATATCAGGTGCAACTGCGAAAATGGGGGATCCCGCAAGATGTTGTGGATCGCAAACAGCACCTTTTCCCGTATCTCCCGTTTCACGCACAAATGCTCATCCTGTCGGTCGAAATATTGCCGCAGCCGGGAAGGGGTGACATCGGTAACGATCGATCCGGGATACCTGCCGGTGCGTGCCGCGGCAATAGCGCGCTCGTCGATGTCGGACGCAAATACCTGTACTGGCCTGGGTGTGGCCAACAAGCTGTTCTGGTCGGCGAAAAGCATGGCGATCGAGTAGGCCTCTTCGCCGGTAGCGCATCCCACCGACCAGGCACGGACTTGTTCCGTCTCCTTCACCTCCTCGAAAATATGTGGAATGACATCGCGCTCCAACGCGTCAAAAGCGATGCGGTCGCGAAAGAAATTCGTGACGCTGATGAGCATGTCTTGGAGTAATGCTGCCGCTTCCTCGCTGTGCTCTTCGAGGTAACGCCGGTAGGCGACGACATCGGCCAGGCCGCGAACCTGGAGCCGCCTTTCGATCCTGCGCAGGACGGTTGCACGTTTATAGTGTTTGAAATCGTGGCCCGTTCGCTGGTGCAGCAGCTGCAGAATGTCGCGCAGTGCAAGTTCTGCTTGCTGTGCGTGTGCTTCGGCACTATCGATGTAAACGCTCCGCTCCAGATGTCCTGCCGTAGGCAGCTGCAGTACGCGTGCGTTACGGCCTAATTCGAGCAACTTCTGCGGCATCTCGCTTGCCGGCAATACCACGTCGACCGTCCCCCTTTCCAGCGCACTGCGCGGCATGCTGTCGTATTCGGCATCGTCGGGTGACTGGACGAATGTCATGCCCCCCTTTTCCTTGATTCTTGCAATGCCGACTGCACCATCGGAGCCTGCCCCCGACAGAATGACGCCGATTGCCCGTTCCCGATGTACTTCGGCAAGGGTGCGAAAGAACATGTCGATGGCAACATGGCGGCCGCGAGGACGCGCGGCCGAGACGACCTGCAGCGAGCCGTCGTTCATCAATAAATCCAGCGCCGGCGAGATGAGATAGACATGGCCAGCCTCGATGGGCGTGACTTCCGTGACCTGTGTGACCGGCATCCTGGTTTTCGCTTGCAGTATCTTGTCGAGATTGCTTTCGTGCTTTGGCGAAAGGTGGAGGACGACGACGAATGCCATGCCGTTTTCGGCTGGCATTGCCTCAAGAAAGCGGCTCAGCGCCTCGATCCCCCCCGCGGAGGCGCCAATGCCGACAACGGGAAACTCCAGCGTGCTCGGAATGAAATCGCGATCAGGTGGAGGGAATTCCAACACTTTACGTTCGTTATCGTTCATGGAAATACTCACATTGGCCTTTGGGTCAAGGAACGAGCATAACGCGTTTTTTATGTGAAATCCGTGCGGGCGCCGATTAAATATTTGGTGGCGGGCGGTGCGTTGCCTTCACTTGACCATGTACCTGGTTCCATCGAGATCCCCAATTTCTCCGTGCGCGCGCAGTCAAAAATGCGAGTGCCTTGGCACGCCGGATACGTTCTCGACAAAGATCTCAAATGGATGCCGAACCTGTACGCATGTTGTTGCCACAAGTCCTGTCCATATGCCTGCGCCACAAGGCCGCCAAGGTCGATATGCTGCGCTACGATATAGATCGGGTTGAGACTCGTATCCAGGCGAACATCCGTATCCGACCATGCAGAATGAAGGCGCTCGATCTGCGGCAACAGCCACCGGATTCTGAACGCCCGATTGAGCGTCACGGTCGGCACGGAGCCAGCATCATACCGTCAGTCAGTTGATTATTATTAATTTGACAATTAATGAGGCGTTGTTATACTGGGTTTATTCCATCAGTCAACGGTTGCGGCGTGGTCGATGCCCGCCAGTCCACCAGCAACACCAGCGGGAGACGCCATGCCTCACCGAGTGCTTATCCTCTCTTCCGACGTGGATGATGTCCGCATCCTGCACGAGGCTCTCGGCAACGCGCACGATGGCCCGTTCGATGTGGAGGATGTCGCTCGCTTGGCCGACGGACTACTTCGAATCCACAGTGGACCGATCGATGCGGTCCTGCTGGATCTGCTGCTCCCCGATTGCCAAGGGCTGGATTGCTTCGATAGCGTGCATGCAGCCGCACGCCATATCCCGATCCTGACCCTATCCCAGCTCGACAACGAAGCCGATGCCATCGAAGCGGTCCAGCGAGGTGCGCAGGGCTGGCTGACGAAGGGCTTCTTCAATAATTATCTGGTGCCGCAGTCCCTGCGCAACATCATCGCGCGCATGAAGGTTGAGCGAGGATTATACGTTGCCCAGGCGCGTGCGGAAATCACGCTCAACTCGATCGGCGATGCGGTCGTCTCCGTCGACATGAACGGGCGCGTGGACTATCTGAATATCGCTGCTGAGCAGGTCTGCGGCTGGACGCGCGAAGAGGCGCGCGGACGGCCCATTGCCGAAGTGATCGAACTCGTCGACGAGCGCAGCGGCCGCACCATCGCCAGTCCTGTGGACGATATCCTGCATACGGATCAGGCCTCGAGCCTGAGCGGGGACGCAGTCCTCGTTTCACGTCACGGCCAGCGCATCCCGATCGAAGACTCCGCCGCGCCCATTCGCGATTGGGACCGACAGCTCGTTGGCGCCGTAATGGTGTTTCGGGATATTTCCGACACTGTGGCGCTGACCACCAAGATGCGGCATCTGGCGCAACACGATTTTCTCACCGACCTGCCCAATCGCGCTTTTCTTAACGATCGCGTCACCCAGGCAATTGCCATGTCCAGGCGCAACGACACCTCTCCGGTGCTGCTATTCCTCGACCTGGACAAATTCAAGAACATCAACGACTCCCTGGGCCACGCGGTCGGCGACCGGCTGCTGCAAGCGGTGTCCCAACGACTGCTGGCCTGCGTTCGCACCTCCGATACTGTAAGCAGGCACGGGGGTGACGAGTTCGTGATTCTGCTGGCAAACGAACGTCGTGCGCGGGATGCCGCATTGGCGGCCGACAAGATTCTGCTGGCGCTGTCGGAGCCATTCGTCATCGGGACGCACGAACTGCATACGTCGACCAGTATCGGCATCAGCGCCTTTCCCCTCGACGGGATCGATGCCGCCACCCTGATCAAGAACGCCGACACCGCCATGTACCACGCCAAGGAACGCGGACGCAATAACTACCAATTCTTCCGCCAGGACATGAACACGCGTGCTGTCGAGCGGCAGCTAATCGAAACCAACCTGCGGCGGGCGCTGGAACACGGCGAATTCGCGCTGCATTACCAGCCCAAGGTCGACCTGCAAACCGATCGCATTACCGGTGTCGAAGCGCTGCTGCGCTGGATGCATCCCGAGTGGGGCGTGGTCATGCCGGAGCGGTTCATATCGGTCGCAGAAGAGTGCGGCCTGATCATCCCGATCGGGCGCTGGGTATTGAGCGAAGCGTGCGCGCAACTGGTACGCTGGAGCGAAATTGACATTTTGGAAGTGTCGGTTGCCGTAAACATTTCGACCCTGGAGTTCCGGCACCGGGATTTCTTGGCTAACGCGCTGGCGATCTTCGACGCCACCGGCGTGGACCGGGCACGTATTCAGCTTGAGCTGACTGAAAGCGTTCTGATGCACGATGTCGCCGCCAGCGCCCTGCTCCTGGCGAAGTTCAAGGCGATGGGAGTACAGATCGCGGTCGATGACTTCGGCACCGGCTACTCAAGCCTTAGTTACCTGAACGAATTCCCGATCGATGTGCTCAAGATCGACCAATCCTTCGTCAAGGCGATCGAATCCGAAAAAGGGGCTGGACGCAACGGCGCAATCGTCAGCGCGGTCATCGACATGGGCAGGAACCTGCACCAACGTGTCATCGCCGAGGGTGTCGAGGACGAGGTGCAGCTTGCTTTTCTCAAGAATCACAAATGCAACGAAGGCCAGGGCTTCCTGTTCAGCCAACCGGTCGATGCGGCGCAGATACAGGCAATGCTCGGCAGTGACAGGCGCGGATGACCGGCCTGCGCTGCGCGATGTCCCGATGCCGGGGTGCTTAGCCGGGGTCATTACGGCTTTCATGAGCAAGGCGCAAGGCGGCCGCATGGCCGGCCATGCACGACGAGCAACGCAGCTCACGCTTGCCAAGCGCGCCCGGCCCGACTCTCGCTTACCGGGCTGGGTTCTCGCTCGGGTCTACAGCCAGGCCTAGTTCCAGCCTGCGCGCTTCGAGGCGCTCCACCACGCTCGCCGCGAGCGTCCTGAGCGCATCGAGCTGGTCTTGTGTCAAGTACCGGGGCTTCCTGTCGATCACGCATAAGGTGCCAAGCGCATGGCCCGAGGCGCTCCGCAGTGGAGCACCTGCATAGAAACGAATGCCGGGCTCACCAGTTACCAATGGGTTCACGGCAAATCGCGCATCGAGCGTCGCGTCCGGTACTTGCATTATTTGTTCAGGCTGCTTGATCGCGTGTGCACAGAATGCATGCTCGCGCGGTGTCCCACGTGCCTGAAGACCCACGCGCCCCTTGAACCATTGTCGCTGTTCGTCGACCAGCGAAATGAGCGCGATCGGCGCTTCGCAGAAGGAAGCTGCCATGCGCGTGAGCTCATCGTAGGCTTCGTCTTCTTCGCTATCCATGATGTGCAGCGCGGCCAGCTCGGCAAGCCGAGCCTGCTCGGCCCGCGCCTCGGCGTCCAGCCGGCGTCCGTCGTATACGGTCGCCATGTCCGGCTGCTCCTGCCCTGCCGGTGGATCGAGCCTGTGCACGGCAGCGTGAAGCGCCCGCGCCAGATCCGCGAGCGCATAAGGCTTGGCAAGTAATACGAAACCGTGGTTGGGATTCTGGACCAGCGCCTGGCTGTAACCGCTGCTGAGCACGACCGCCGCCCCGATTCCCGACTCGGCGATGGCATTGGCCAGATCGATCCCATTCATTCCAGGCAACATCACATCCGAAAACACCGCAGCGAAGCGGTCGGGTTCCTCGCGCAGCAATTCCAGCGCACGTTCGGCGCTGGGCACCACGACACTGGCGTAGCCGAGTTCCTGCAGCATGGTGTCGACCACGGCAGCCAATTCAGGATTGTCCTCCACGGCCAGGACGCTGACGCCATCCCCTGAGGGAAGATCGGCAGCCTTGCGCGTGGCTGCCGGCGCCACCCTTGCAGCGCGAGCGCGCGGCAAGTAGAGTGTGAACGTACTGCCAGCGCCCAGTGCGCTCTGTACGCGGACATCTCCTCCCGATTGATGGGCGAAACCGAATACCTGCGACAATCCCAACCCGGTCCCATGCCCCACGCCTTTCGTTGTGAAGAATGGCTCGAAGATTTTTTCCAGGTGTTCCGGCGCGATGCCGGTTCCGGTATCGGCAAGCGAGACGGCGACAAATTCGCCTTCCACCGCGCCGCGCGTCTTGGTGGCCGGGATGGCTTCGACGACCTCAACCCTCACGGTCAGGGTTCCCCGCGCACGCATGGCATCGCGCGCATTGACCGCCAGGTTCACCAGGGCCGTGTCGAACTGGCTTGGGTCGGCGTCGATCAGGCATTCCTGATCCGACACGTGGATGTTGACCTCGACCCCGGCGCCGGTGAGGCTGCCGATCATCTCGGCAACCGCGCGCGCATTCTCCCCGGCGTCGAACACTTCAGGCTGCAGGGCCTGCCTGCGGGCGAACGCGAGTAGTTGGCCGGTTAGCCGGGCGCCTCGTGTGACGGCGTTTCCAATCGATTCGATAAACCGCTGACGTCGCTCGTCGTTCAAGCTCGTCTTGCGTAAAAGCTCGGTGCTTGCCTTGATCACGGCAAGCACATTGTTGAAGTCGTGAGCCACGCCACCGGTCAGCTGACCGATCGCTTCCAGCTTTTGCGACTGTCGAAGCGCCTCCTGCGTATCGGCCAGTGCGCGCTGCTGTCTCACGGAGTCCGTGATATCGACCGCAGTCATGAACGCGCCGATCTGCATGTCGTCGGATCCACGCAAGACCTCGAACCGCATTTCATAGCTACACGGTTGGGACGCGCTTGCGTCGAATTCCTGCTGTACCGTGAACGCCTCGCCGCCGAGCGCCCGGCGCCACAGCCCAACAATCGCTGCCATCTGTGCTGGCGCGCCCTTCAACAGTTCCGGCAGACTGTCGCCAATCATGGCGTTCGCGCCGTACATGCGCTTGTATTGGGCGATACCCGCGTCGTTGATGGCCAGGAGCCGGCAATCCATATCCAGTACCTGAATGGACATATCGGTTGCCTGGAACATTGCAATGAGAACGTCACGTTCGCTGGTGCGTTCCATGACACGCTGCTCGAGACGCATGTTCATGCTTTGCAGGCGCGTTTCGTTTGCGCGCAATTCCGACTCGATCGAGGCTTGGTGAATGCGCGCCAGCACCGCGCCAAGACTCGAACAAACATGGTGAAGCAGACGCAGGTCCCGGTACGAAAAGCCCGCTGTTTCGGCGGCCAGGTAGAGAACGCCGAGCGGTTTGTCGCTCAGTCCGAGCGGGTAGACGATAGCGGTGATGGGCATCCCGACCGAGGCAGGTACGCCGGTCGCCAGCGCCTGTCGTACAAGCGCTTCTTTCGATATAGCGACGCTGCCCGGCAAGGGACCGGGCAGCGCGGATTCCACATCCGAATCATCGGACGCGTCACTACCACGCATCATCCGCAGTTCGCACTCCTCGAAATCGAGAATCCAGCGTAGCCGCGAATCGATCGTACGCTCGAGCTCCTTCAGCGTGGTCACCGACGCAAACTCGGATACCAGCTCGAGTACCAGGTTCAGCTGCGCAATGTCACGGCCCTTCTCCATGCGTCAAAGCTGGCTGAATATCTCGTCGTTTTCCACCTTGGTGGCATCGGCAACGATGTTGGCGTAGACCGCCAATGCCGACATGGAGATGAGTTCCATGATTTCCGACTCCGTCAGGCCAAGCCCCCGCAGGGTGCTGAAGTCCTCGGAAGTCAGGCTTTGCGGATCACGTGCGCATTTCAGCCCGAACCGGATGATTGCGCGTGTCTTGGGCGGATCGAGCGAATCGATATTCTCGGACAGCTGTGCCAGATCTTCTTCGCTGACACCAAGCATGCGACAGCAGGCAAGATGCGCAGCTTCGCAGTACTGGCAATTCCTGTCAGCGGAGATTGCGGAGAACAGCATCTCTTTCAGCGTTCGAGGAAGGACGCCTCCGACCAGGGTGTTCTGGACGAGTCCCCAGCTTCCGCTTGCGGCCGCAACCGAATGACCCTGGACCTTGATGAAGTTTGGGGGGGCGGGGAAACCCATACGGCGCTGGAAGTCCGTGTAGAGCGCCCTGACTTCGGCACTTGCATCGCCAGGTCCCGATTGTGAATGTTCGGCATGTCTCAGGGGATATGAGATGTCAGGACGACTCTCATGCGGTCAGGTGACGGTGCCGGATGATAGCACGGCCACGGCATCGGGACGTTTCCTACCAGTTGATATTTGATCGCATGCCCGTATGAGATGTTGCCGTGGCATTGACCTGTCCCGCAACCAGTGCGACCAGCTGGGCGTCCTCGCCGATGGCAGCAGGTTCAATCGGACGCATCTCGCCGCGAGCCGCCTGATAGGGACCAGCAGGTCACGGAAAAACTGAACACCGCCTTGAACAGGTTCAGGGTGAGCTCAACTGATTGCTTAAGCAAGTAAAAAGCTCGCCGAAGCGAGCCTCTTGAACTGCGAAAAAGAAGTTTCCAGCGAGAAACTCACTCCCACTCGATCGTTGCCGGCGGCTTGCCCGAAATGTCATACACGACACGGTTCAGCCCACGCACCTCGTTGATGATGCGATTGCTCACCTTGCCCAGCAGCGAATGCGGCAAATGCGCCCACTGCGCCGTCATGAAGTCCAGCGTCTGCACCGCGCGCAGCGCCACCACATACTCATAAGTACGGCCATCGCCCATCACGCCGACCGACTTCACCGGCAGGAACACCGCAAACGCCTGGCTGGTCGCCTCATACCAGTTCACCGGCGCCTTGCCCGCATCGATGCCCGGCACGTGCGGCACTTCGAACGGGGTATTGCGCAGCTCTTCGATGAAGATCGCATCCGCCTCGCGCAGCAGGTCGGCATACTCCTTCTTCACCTCGCCCAGGATACGCACGCCCAGGCCAGGACCAGGGAACGGATGACGATAGACCATGTCATGCGGCAGACCCAGCGCGACACCCAACTTGCGCACCTCATCCTTGAACAGCTCGCGCAGCGGCTCGAGCAATTTGAGGTTCAGGGTCTCGGGCAGCCCGCCCACATTGTGGTGGCTCTTGATGGTCTGGCCCTTCTTGCCCTTGCCGGCCGACTCGATCACGTCCGGATAAATGGTGCCCTGCGCCAGCCACTTGGCATTGGTCAGCTTGCCCGCCTCGACCTGGAACACCTCGACGAACTCGCGGCCGATGATCTTGCGCTTTTGCTCGGGGTCGGTCACGCCGGCCAGGTGGCCCATGAACTGCGCCTCGGCATCGATGCGGATGACCTTCACGCCGAGGTTCTTGGAGAACATGTCCATGACCATCTTGCCTTCGTCCTTGCGCAGCAGGCCGTGGTCGACGAACACGCAGGTCAGCTGGTCGCCGATCGCGCGGTGGATCAGCGCCGCAGCCACGCTCGAGTCGACGCCGCCCGACAGGCCCAGGATCACCTCGTCGGTCCCCACCTGTTCGCGGATCTTGGCGACGGCTTCGCCGATGTAATCCGGCATGTTCCAGTCCGACTTGCAACCGCAGATCTCGTGCACGAAGCGGCCGATGATGGCTTCGCCCTGGGTCGTGTGCGTGACTTCCGGGTGGAACTGCAGCGCGTAGAAGCGGCGCTCTTCGTCGGCCATCGCGGCGATCGGGCAGCTGTCGGTCGAACCCATCAGCTTGAAGCCTTCCGGCATGTCCAGCACCTTGTCGCCGTGGCTCATCCAGACCTTCAGCATGCCGTGGCCTTCATCGGTCACGAAGTCGTTGATGCCGTTCAGCAGCGCCGTATGGCCGCGGGCGCGCACTTCGGCGTAGCCGAATTCGCGCTTCAGGCCGTTCTCGACCTTGCCGCCCAGCTGGGCCGCCATGGTCTGCATGCCGTAGCAGATGCCCAGCACCGGCACGCCGGCTTCGAACACCGCCTGCGGCGCGCGCGGCGAGTCGCCTTCGAGCGTCGAGTTGTGGCTGCCCGAGAGGATGATGCCCGAGGCGCCGTATTCGCGGACGAACGCGTCGCTGACGTCATAGGGGAAGACTTCGGAGAACACGCCGGCGTCGCGCACGCGGCGCGCGATCAGCTGGGTAACCTGGGAACCGAAATCGAGGATGAGGATTTTGGAATGCATGGGATGCGTCTATGGTGAGGAATTCGTGGAGAGCAATTCGGTGGGGTGGAAGGCTTCGCCTTCCACGCGTCCAGGCAACGCGAACGATGGTTGAACGCGTGGACGGCCACGCCGTCCACCCCACAGCGGCCGCCAGGCGACCGCGCGGCATGGCTTATTCCGAACGGTAGTTCGGCGCTTCCTTGGTGATCTGCACGTCGTGCACATGCGACTCGCGCATGCCGGCCGAGGTGATCTCGACGAACTCCGCCTTCTCGCGCAGCTCTTCGATGGTGGAGCAGCCGCAGTAGCCCATCGACTGGCGCACGCCGCCGATCAGCTGGAAGATGATCGCCAGCACGCTGCCCTTGTAGGCGACGCGGCCTTCGATGCCTTCCGGGACGAACTTGTCGGCCTTGCTCGAGGCTTCCTGGAAGTAGCGGTCGGCCGAACCGTCGGCCATCGCGCCCAGGCTGCCCATGCCGCGGTAGGATTTGTAGCTGCGGCCCTGGTACAGGATCACTTCGCCCGGCGCTTCTTCGGTGCCGGCGAACATCGAGCCCATCATGACCGTGTGGGCGCCGGCTGCCAGCGCCTTCGAGATATCGCCCGAGAAGCGGATGCCGCCGTCGGCGATGCACGGCACGCCGGTGCCTTCCAGGGCCTTGGCCACGTTGGAGATCGCGGTGATTTGCGGCACGCCGACGCCGGCGACGATACGGGTGGTGCAGATCGAGCCGGGGCCGATGCCGACCTTCACCGCATCGGCGCCCGCTTCCACCAGCGCCAGCGCGGCGGCGGCGGTGGCGATGTTGCCGCCGATGACGTCCACGTGCGGGAAGCGATCCTTGATCCATTTCACGCGGTCCAGGATGCCCTGCGAATGACCGTGGGCGGTGTCGACCACCAGCACGTCCACGCCGGCGGCGACCAGCAGTTCGATGCGCTCCTCGTCGCGCGGGCCCACGCCGGTGGCGGCGCCGACCAGCAGCTTGCCCTGCGAATCCTTCGAGGCCAGCGGGTGCTCGTGCGACTTCTGGATGTCCTTCACGGTGATCAGGCCGCGCAGCTCGAAGTCGTCGTTGACCACCAGCACGCGCTCCAGGCGGTGCTTGTTCATCAGGCGCTTGGCCTCGGCCGTGTCCGCGTCCTCCTTCACGGTCACCAGCTTGTCGCGTGGCGTCATCTTGGCGCGCGCTTCGGCCTCCAGGTCTTCCTCGAAACGCAGGTCGCGGTTGGTGATGATGCCCACCACCTGGCTGCCCTCGACCACCGGGAAGCCGCTGATGCCGTGCTGCTGCGAGAGCGCCAGCACTTCACGGATCTTCATGGTCGGCGGGATCGTGATCGGGTCGCGCAGCACGCCGGCTTCGAAACGTTTTACTCGCGCCACTTCGCGCGCCTGGTCGGCCGGGCGCAGGTTCTTGTGGATGATGCCGATGCCGCCCTCTTGCGCCATTGCGATCGCCAGGCGCGATTCGGTGACGGTGTCCATGGCCGCCGACAGCAGCGGAATGTTCAGCGTGATGTTCCGGGTCAGCTTGGTACGCAGGGAGGTTTGGGCCGGGAGGACGTTGGAGTAGGCTGGGACGAGCAGCACGTCATCGAAGGTGAGTGCTTTTTGGAGGAGACGCATAGTATTTCCTATAGGCGCAAAAGCAAATTATACAGAAACTCTCCATTCCCGTCGCCCGGGAGGCCAAAATTTCTTTCGCACGGTGCGCCCGCCAATTGACAGCCGAGCCAGGACATGGCGAAATCGACGCGATTCAATCAGGAACCATGTCATGCCGCTTTCTTGCCACGCCCTTTCCAGACACGCCCTCGGCGCCCTGCTCTTGTGCGCCGCGAGCGCCGCCCATGCCCAGTACGTCTGGATCGGCCCCAACGGCACGCGCCAGTATGCCGACCGCCCGCCCCCGCCCGGCACGCCGGCCAGCAAAATCCTCAAGGCGCCCGGCCGCCCGCCGCTGGAACCGTCGACCTCATCGGAAACTGCCGCCGCGACGCCGGCCCCGACCAAGGGCGCCGCCAGGCCGCCGAGCCTGGCCGAGCAGGAAGCCGCCTTCCGCGAACGCAGCAAGGCGCGCGCCGACCAGGAACAGAAGACGCAGCAAGAAGCCGAGCGCCGCCGGCGCCTGGCCGAGCATTGCGCCGCGGCGCGCGAGACGCAGGCCAGTCTTGCCTCGGGCATCCGCGTCGCGCGGGTCGGGCCCGATGGCGAGAAAACCTATATGAGCGACGAAGAGAAAGCTGCGCGCAGCGAACATGTCAAGCGGGCTCTGCAAGAGTGCCGCTGACCGGTTCGATCGCGACCTCAACGCGGTTGCGTCCGCCCGCCTTGGCCGCATACAGGGCCGCATCGGCGCGCGCCATCAGGCTGGTGATGCCTTCGCCCGGCCGCAGCATGGCCACGCCGATGCTGACCGTATACGACACGCCGGCCGCGCCCGCTCCCACCTGCGGCGCGCGCTCGAGCGCGGCGCGCAGCCGCTGCGCCACCGAGAGCACCGTGCGGCCGTCGGCGTCGGGCAACAGCACGGCGAACTCTTCGCCACCCAAGCGGGCGCAGTAATCGATCTTCCGGATCGTCTGCTGGGTGCGCTCGACGAGGTCGCGCAGCACCAGGTCGCCCACGCCGTGGCCGTGGGTGTCGTTGATGTGCTTGAAGTGGTCGGCGTCCACCAGCAGCAGGCCCAGAGCGCTACCGTGGCGCTCGGCGCGCGCCAGCTCGCGCTCGGCGAAGGCGAAGAAGGCGCGGCGCGACGCGGCCCCGGTCAGGTGATCGTGGTCGGCGGCATGGATGCTGGCGGCGATCAGGCGCGCATTGGCCATCATCACCGCGCCCAGCGTCAATGCCGGCAGCGCCAGGGTGCCGATCGCGAAGAACGCCAGGTTGTAGGCGCTTCCTTCGAGCAGCGAATAAGGCTGGTAGAAATCGATGAGATAGAAGCTCGCGCGCCAGGCATGGCCCACGCCCAGCACCAGGGCGGCGCAACGGGTGAAGGTGAACGAATAGCGCAGCCGCGGCTCGCCCGGCGCGCGCAGGGTGATCCCGATCGCGAAGCAGACGGCGCCGTGGTAGAGCGATACCGAGACGATGCGCAGCGCCGCCGATTCGACCGCATGGTGAAAGAAGACGATGCCCGAGATCGCGGCCAGCGCGCCGGCCGCCAACAGGCGCCATGGCACCGACAGTCCGAGAAAACGCCGGAAGCCGGCGAAGATCAGGGTGATCGTGCCGAGGTACAGCGCATTGGCCAGTTCGACGCTCAGGACATCGGGAACCACGCCGCGCGCGGCGAACAGCAGCAAGGCCACCACCGCCAGCAGGTTCGCCTGGCGCCATTCGCGGATGCCTGCCACCTCGCTCTTGGCGAGCGACGACAGGACCAGCAACATGACCCCAGACAGGCCGGTGGTCACCAATAACAAACTCAGGGCATTCAACATCGGAGCAGCAATACGGCAAATGGAAGTGCGACAGGCGGAGCGTCGCCATAAAAATGCGGCGGCGCACAGGCGGCGTGGCAGCACGTCGATGCCGGACACGATGCGCACCGGCCAGTCACGGCGTGCGCATCCCGGCATCATGGGAGGCGCCATGATACCAAGAAACTCCGGGAAATCTATCCAATTGTTGCAGTTGCGCAAGATATAACAGCCTGCGCCTCCGACGCCACGCTCAGGCGGCGCCGTCGCTCGCGCTGGCCGCGCCCTCGCGCTTGGCCGCGCGTTTGCGGCGCGACTCCTTGGGATCGGCCACCAGCGGCCGGTAGATCTCGATGCGGTCGCGCTCGCGCAGCACGGTGTCGAGCGTCTTCTTCTTGGCGTAGATGCCGACCGGCTGGGTCGTCAGGTTGATGTCCGGAAAGGCTTCCAGGACGCCGCTGCGCTCGATCGCCTCGCCAATGGTCGTGCCCGCCTCGACCCGCATGGGGTGCAGCCACTCGACCTCGGCGCTGGCATAGCACACCGAAATGCCCAGCATCTCAGCCATACAGCGCCTCGGCGCGCTTGCAGAACGAGTCGACCATGCTGTTGGCGATCATGCCGAACACGGGCCCCACGATCTGGGCCAGGATGACGCTCGAGAACTCGTACTGCATGTCGAAGTCGATCTTGCAGGCGTCTTCACGCAGGGCCTTGAAACTCCACGTCGCCTCCAGCATCTTGAAAGGACCGTCGACCAGGTGCATCTTCATCTGGGTCGGACGCTGGTTGTGGTTCGACGTCGTGAAGCTTTGCTTCACGCCATGAAAATTGATCTGCAAGCTGGCGACCAGCTTGTCGTCGGTCCGCTCGACCACCTTGACGCCTGCACACCAGGGCAGGAACTTGGGATAATCCTCGACCTTGGCGACCAGGTCGAACATCTGTTCTGCGCTATAGCCAAGGAAAACTGATTTGTGCACTACTGCCATTGGTCAACCGTTTGTTATGATGTTGGTCATTTGCATGCGCCAGTTGTTGGCGCAATGGCAGTAGTTTAACCGACACGCGAATTTTCGCCTTTTCATGAGCATCGCTGACAATAAAAAAGCATTTTTTGACTACTTCATCGAAGACCGCTACGAAGCGGGTCTGGTGCTGGAGGGTTGGGAAGTAAAAGCCATCCGCGAAGGGCGGGTGCAGATCAAGGAAGCCTATGTGCTCGTCCGCAATGGCGAGCTATACCTGTTCGGCGCGCACGTCAGTGCGTTGACGACGACTTCCACCTTCAGCCACCCGGAGGCGCTGCGCTCGCGCAAGCTGCTGCTGCACCGGGCCGAAATCGACAAGCTGATCGGCAAGGTCGAGCGCGCCGGGTTCACGCTGGTGCCGCTCAACCTGCACATGAAGAAAGGCCGCGTGAAGTGCGAGATCGGCCTGGCCAAGGGCAAGAAGCAGCACGACAAGCGCGCGACCGAGAAGGACCGCGACGCCAAGCGTGAAGTCAACCAGGCGATGAAGACCAACCGCCGCTGATCAGTCGCGCGGGGCACGGACCGGCAGCTCCAGCACGCGCGCACCGGCGGCCGCGATCAATTCCCGGTCGTGGGTCGAGAACAGGACCAGGCGGCTGCCACTCTGCGCCCGGATCTGCTCCACGAGAAAGGCCCTGGCATCGGCATCGATGCCGTTCGTCGGCTCGTCCATCAGCACCACCGGGGCTTCGCCCATCAGGCCGCTGACCAGCATGAACTTCTTGCGCGTGCCGAGCGACATGTCGCCGAACGGCAGGCCAAGATAGATGTCGATCCCGAACCCGGTCAGCAGCGCCGTCTCGGGGCCGGGGCCGCCGCGCAGGGCCTGCACCATGCGCAGGAATTCGTCGCCGGTCATGAAGTCATAAGCCACCGATTCGTCGGGCACATAGGCCAGGCACGCGCGGCCCGCCTGCCCATCGGTGGCGAGGTCGTGGCCGCAGATCCTGACCTTCCCCTCTTGCGGCGCCTCGATCCCCGCCAGCAGGGCCAACAAGGTCGACTTGCCGGCGCCGTTGCGGCCGAGCAGCGCCACCGCGCCCGGGCCGAACGACAGGTCAAGGTGTGCAAACAGTATATGTGCGCCATGGCGCATGCCGAGGCCCTCGGCGGCCAGCAGGATGGTCATCGATCGTCCTTACATCAATATGAGCGACGCGGCGCACAGCGCCACCTTCATCGCCACACCGTACTGGTGGCGTTGCAGGATCGGCGCGCCGAGCAGCGCGAGAAGCATCAAGGACCAGCCGGCACGGCGCAGCAGGACGGTCGCCACGTCGAGGCTGCCCGCCGCCTGGGCATGGGCCAGCCATGCCAGGCCGAACACGGCGGCGCCGGCGCCCAGCACCACCAGGTGTTCCGCGACCATGGTCTTGGCAGTCCCGAACGGCAGGCTGCGCAGGAAGGGCTGCAGCGGCTGGCGCGCCTGCCAGAAGGCGTAGTACAGCCCCGCCAGCAGGTAGGCGCTGGCGCAACAGGCCAGCGTGACGAAGCCCGCAGCATCCTGCTCCTTGCCGAACAGGTGGATCATTGCCCAGCACAGCGCATGCAGGAACAGCGCCGCGCCGATGCGTGGCAGGGCCACGTGCAGGTGGGAGCGCCACAGGGCGCGGCCATGCAGCTGAAACAGGAACCATGGGCCCGGGCCGCGCAGCCGTCCGCTGGCGCCGGCGTCGCGCCGCGTCGACGCGCGCGCCGGCGCCGGCCGCGCCAGCTCGCGCGCCAGCAGCGCCAGGCAGGCCACGAGCGGCCAGCCATCGGCGAGCGGCGCCGCCGCCAACAGCGCCGGCACGGCCAGGAGGCGCAGGCGTGATGCGCGCCCTGCCCCGAACACCACGGCGCGCGCCGCGGCGATCGTCAGGAGCAGGATCACCAGGAAAGCGCCCCAGAACAGGACGGTCCCGGCGCCGGTGGCCAGCACCACCCACGCCGCGATCGCGAACGGGACGATGAACCACTGCAGGGCCACCAGCAGCAGCGCCATGTCCAGTCGTGGCGCCAGATAGTGGCCATGGCTGGCGCTGCGGGCGAATACGGCAAACCCGGCGCCGCGCACGAAGCTCCGGTGCACGCGCGCCCACAGGCCCACGACCGTCAGCCAGCCGACCAGATAGACCAGGTTGTCGCGCCAGGCCAGCGGGTCGCGCCAGAACTGCAGGATCGGCGCGGCCAGCAGCGATGGCCGTTCGACCAGCACCAGCGCAAAGAAGGCGCCGAAGATCCCCAGCGCGTGGCCGTAGCGTTGATAGAGTGCCTGCGATTCCTGGCGCAGGTAGCGCCGGCGCAGCGCGAACAGGGCGGGAAAGGGTTGCGGCAGCAGCCGGCGGCGCCAACTCGCCAGCACCGATCAAGCGCCCGGCAAGGCGGGCGCGACTGCGCTGCGCACCGACAGGCGCCAGGCGCCAAAGCTCAGCAGCAGGCCGCCCGCCACGCCCAGCCCCAGTTTCAGCGCGCTGTCGAACAGCAGCGGCGCCACCAGGCCCGACACCAGCGCGAACGACATCATCTGGATGAAGCCGACCATCGACGAGGCCAGGCCGCGGTTGCGCGGGAACAGGCCCATCGCGGTCAGCTGCACCGCCGGCATCGCCACCGCCAGGCCGAAGGTGTAGACGAACAGCGGCAGCACCGACCATGGCACGCTGGCCGGGAACAGCCCGTGATAACCGACGTTGAGCGCCACGCCCAGCGCCATCACGGCGTAGCCGGTCCACATCATGCGGCCCGGGGTCGCGCTGTGGGCGCGCTTGCCGCCCCAGGCCGAGCCCACCACCATGCCGCCCACCAGCGGGATGAACATCCACGCGAACGCGGTCTCGGGCAGGCCGAGGATCTCCATCACAAAGTTCGAGGCCGATCCGATGTAGAGCGACAGGCCGCTGAAGGCCAGGCCCACCGACAGCGCCAGGAACACGAATTGCGGATTGCGCAGCACCATCAGGTAGTTGCGGCCGATGGTGCCCGGGTGGAAGGCCTGGCGCTTCTCGGCCGGCAGGCTTTCGGGCAGCATCTTCATGACCAGCAGGATCATCGCCGCCCCGAACACGGCCAGGAACACGAAGGACGAGCGCCAGCCGAAGGTCACGTGCAGCCAGCCGCCCAGGATCGGGGCGATGGCCGGCGCCAGGCCGAACACCATCATGATGTGCGACATCATACGCTGGGCTTGCGGGCCCGAAAAACGGTCCTGCACGATCGCCTGGCCGATCACCGAACCGGCGCCGGCCGACAGGCCCTGCAGCGCGCGGAACACCAGCAGCCAGCCGAAGCTCGGCGCCAGGGCCGCGCCGACCGAGGCCAGCGTATAGACCGCCAACGCGGCCAGGATCACGGGGCGGCGGCCGAAGGAGTCCGACAGGGTCCCGTAGAACAGCATCATGAAGGCGAACGTGAACAGGAACACGCTCAGCGTCTGCTGCACCGCCACCGGGCCGACCCCGAATTCGGCGCCGATCGCCGGCATCGACGGCAGGTAGGTGTCGATGGCCAGGGCGCCGATCATGCCGAGGCAGGCGAGGATGACGGTGAGGAGCTTTTGCATGTACTACGCTTTCGGGATCGTTGCCGACACCGCACGATGCGGGCGTCGGGGGGACGCGATTGTACGCTATTTCGATCCCGCCGATCCTCACCGATCCTCACGCAGCGACATGCCGAAGCGGCCCAGGCGCGGCATCCAGTTTTCCTGGTAGGCGGCCGACACCAGGATCCGCTCGGCGCGGCCGACCAGCTTCTCGCGCGGCACCAGGCCGATCACGCGCGAATCGGCGCTGTCGTTGCGGTTGTCGCCCAACATCAGGTACTGGCCGGGCGGGATCCGCAGCGGATCGAAGCTGCGCGGCGCCGGCACGCCCGGCAAGACCTGGATGCGCTGGCGCGTGCCCGCCACCTGCTCTTCCAGCCGGATGGCGCCGACCTCGAGGCCGCGGCTGCGCTCGCGCGCCTCGCCCAGCAGCGCATAACTGGCGCCTTCGCCGTTGATGAACAGCCGGTCGCCCCGCATCTCGACCAGGTCGCCCGGCAGCGCCAGCAAGCGCTTGATCAGGCGCGTGCCGTCATGCGGCGAGTAAAACACGACCATGTCGCCGCGCGCCGGCTCGCCCAGGTGCGCCACGCTCACCTCGGTCAATGGTATCTTGAGGTCGAAGGCCAGGCGGTTGATCAGGACCACGTCGCCCTCCAGCAGATTGGGCCGCATCGAACCGCTCGGGATTGGGCTCCAGTCGGCCACCGCGCTGCGGAACACGCCGAACAACAGCAGGAACATCAGGAAGCCCTTGTTGGCGCGGACGAAGTTTTTCATGGACGACTCCTCGGTGACTGGAGCGCCAAGCATAGCCGCCGCCTCCGAATGAAGGCTTAGCAGTTCATTAAGGAAATGGCGGCGTCGGCGGCGCAAGTGTCACCGGGCTGTCATATTTGACATCTACACTGCCTGCGGGACGACTACGACCGCAGAATATGGACATGAAGAAAAAGGCCATCGAGGCTGAGCTCAAACAATTTTCCGACGGCGGCGCCTATCTGAACCGCGAACTGTCGCTGCTCGAATTCAACCGCCGCGTGCTGGCCCAGGCCGAAGACCCGTCGATTCCGCTGCTCGAACGCCTGCGCTTCCTGTGCATCGTGGCGAGCAACCTGGACGAGTTCTTCGAAGTGCGGGTGGCCAGCCTGCTGGCCCAGCACCAGCTCGACCGCGCCAGCGGCGCCCTGCCCGACGGCCTGGCCGCCAACCTGGAACGCGCGAGCGCCGAATGCCGCCACCTGATCGCGCGCCAGTACAGCCTGTTCAATAGCGAGATCCAGCCGCAGCTGTCCGAGCACGGCATCCACCTGCTGCACCGCAGCGAGCGCAACGCCGCCCAGCGCGCCTGGGTCAAGCAGTATTTCGACCGCGAAGTGCGCCCGCTCCTCACGCCGATCGGCCTCGACCCTGCCCACCCCTTCCCGCGCGTCGTCAACAAGAGCCTGAACTTCATCGTGGAGCTGGCCGGCAAGGACGCGTTCGGGCGCGGTTCGGGCATCGCGATCATGAAGGCGCCGCGCGTGCTGCCGCGCGTGATCCGGCTGCCGGACGAGCTCTCGGACAAGAAAGGCGCCTCCTACTGCATGCTGTCGTCGGTGATCCAGGCCCACATGGCCGACCTGTTCACCGGCCGCGATGTGGTCTCGTACTCGCAGTTCCGCGTCACCCGCAACAGCGACCTGTGGGTCGACGAAGAAGAAGTCAAGAACCTGCGCCAGGCGCTGCAGAGCGAGTTGCACAGCCGCCAGTACGGCTTCGCGGTGCGCCTCGAGGTGGGCCGCTCCTGTCCCGAGCACCTGTCGGACTTCCTGCTCAACCAGTTCCAGATCGACCGCAGCCGCCTGTTCAAGGTCGACGGACCGGTCAACCTGAGCCGCCTGCTGGAAATCGTCAACAGCAACGACCGGCCCGACCTCACCTTCGCGCCCTATGTCGCGGGCTACCCGAACAAGCTTGCCGGGCCCGACCTGTTCGCCTCCCTGCGCAAGCACGACGCGCTGCTGCACCATCCATTCGAATCGTTCCAGCCGGTGATCAATTTCATCCAGTGCGCGGCGGCCGATCCGAACGTGGTGGCGATCAAGCAGACCATCTACCGCGCCGGCAGCAATTCGGAACTGGTCGACGCCCTGATCGCGGCCGCGCGCAGCGGCAAGGAAGTCACCGTCATCGTCGAGCTGATGGCGCGCTTCGACGAGGAAGCCAACATCAACTGGGCCGAGAAGCTCGAGCAGGCCGGGGCCCAGGTGGTGTACGGCGTGGTGGGCCTCAAGACGCATGCCAAGATGGCGCTGGTGCTGCGCCGCGAGCCGAATGGACTGCGCCGCTACGCCCACCTCGGCACCGGCAACTACAACCCGACCACCGCCAGGTTCTATACCGACATGGGGCTGCTGACGGCAGACCCGGAACTCACCGCCGACGTCAACGAGGTCTTCATCCACCTCACCAGCCTGACCCGGCCCAAGCAGCTGTCGAGCATCTGGCTGGCGCCGTTCTCGCTGCAGAAGGAAATCGTGCGCGCGATCCGCCAGGAAGCCGAGATCGCGCGCCAGGGCCGCCCGGGACGCATCATCGCCAAGATGAATTCGCTCACCGACGAGTCGGTGATCAAGGCCCTGTACGAGGCCTCGCAGGCCGGCGTCAGGATCGACCTCATCGTGCGCGGCGCCTGTTCGCTGCGCCCTGGCGTGGACGGCCTGTCGGACAACATCAAGGTGCGCTCGATCGTCGGCCGCTTCCTGGAGCACACCCGCATCTTCTATTTCCGCAACGACCTCAAGCACGACGTGGTGCTCAGCAGCGCCGACTGGATGAACCGCAACCTGTTCCGCCGGGTCGAAGTGGCATTCCCGATCCGCTCGACCGCGCTCAAGCGGCGCGTGATGCGCGAGGGCCTGCACCCCTACCTGAAGGACAACGTCAACGCCTGGGAGCTGGCGCCCGACGGCCGCTATCGCCGCCGCAAGGCGCGCGGCAAGCAGGGGCAGTACAGCGCGCAGCAGGTGCTGATGGACATGCTCGGCGCGGCCAGCCTCGCCAACGACACCAACGACAAGGAGATCGACAATGGAACTGATCCTGTGGCGCCACGCTGAGGCCGAGCCGGGAGAGCCGGACGCGCTGCGCGAACTCACGCCCAAGGGCCAACGCCACGCCGCGCGCATGGGCGCCTGGCTGGATCGCAAACTGCCCCCGGCCTGCCGCATCCTGGTGAGCCCGGCCACGCGCTGCATCCAGACGGTGGAAGCGCTGGGGCGGCGCTACGAAGTGGTCGAGGCGCTGAACACCGAGTCGAGCGCGGAAGCGATCATCGCCGCCTGCGGCTGGCCCGAGCACCGCCAGCCGGCGCTGGTCGTCGGCCACCAGCCGCTGCTGGGCCAGGTGGCGTCGATGGCGCTGTGCGGGAACAAGCAGGATTGGCGCATCCGCAAGGCGGGCGTGTTCTGGATCGAGCACAAGGAGCCGGATGGCGTGCCGTATATCCGGCTGGTGGCGGGGCCGGACGTGATCGGCAAGCTGCGTTAGAAGAAACGCTAGCGCGCCTGGAAGCCGATGCCGACTTCATTCCAGCTGCACTCTTCCTTCTCGAACCACGGCGCCAGCGTCGGATGCCGCGCCAGCAGTTCCGGCGGCAGCTCGATCTCGATCTTGCCCTTCATGCGCAGGCGCAGGCCGCCGATGTCGTTGTCGGCGCGCGCATGCATGAACACCACCGCCAGGCGCAGCGCCAGCACCGCCTTGGCCAGGTCGGGCTCGACCAACGCCTCGCGGATCTTGCGCAGATTGCCCTTCTGTCCCAGCACCAGCGTCGCCAGCAGGCGCTGCTCGCGCGTGGTGAAACCGCCCAGGTCGGCGTGCTCGACGATATAGGCGCCGTGCTTGTGGGCGCCACTCATCGAGATGGCCAGGCCGATCTCGTGCAGCATGGCGCTCCAGGCCAGATAGTGCGGCTGGCTGTCGGCCTGCGGCTGCAGGCGTTCGTACAGCAGGGTCGCGATGCCGCAGGTGCGCAGCGCGCGCTGGGTGTCGACCCGGAAGCGCTGCATGCAGGAGCGGATCGCGGCGTCGCGCCGGTCGCGCCGGTTGGCGCGCAGCTCGAGGTCGGACAGCACGCCCAGGCGCAGCCCGGCATTGACCGCATGCAGGCGCTCGACCTTCAGTTCCTGCATCGCGCCGATGAGCACCGTCAGGCCGCCCACCATCACCGGCACGCGGTCGCGCTTGACGCCCGCCAGCAGAAAGGCGTCCACGTGGCCCAGCTCGATCAGGATGTCGCGCAAGGCATGCAGGCTGGCCTGCGACACCGTGCCGTCGCCGATCGCGTTGCGGCCGATGACTTCCGAAATGGCGCGCATGGTGCCGGATGAGCCGTAGGCGGCGTCCCAGCCCTGGGCGTGGTACAGCGAGGCGGCGTCTTCGAAGCGGGCGCGCGCCGCGGTAACGGCGGCGTCGAAATTGCGCGCGCTGATGCGGCCGTCGGGGAAATAGGCGCGCACCTGCGGCTGGGTGCCGATGCCGAACGACTCGACCAGGTGGATCTCGGCGCCGGTGCCGGCGATGACCTCGGTCGAGCCGCCGCCGATGTCGATCACCAGCCGCCGCTCGTCCTGGCGCTCGATGGCGCGCGTCACGCCCATGTAGATCAGGCGGCCCTCTTCCTCGCCCGAGATGATCTCGATCGGGTAGCCGATCGCCGCCTCGAGCTGCGGCAGCAGCTGGTCGGCGTTCTTCGCCACGCGCATGGTGTTGGTGGCGACCACGCGCACGGCGTCGAGGTGGTATTCGTCGAGGATCTTGCGGAAGTCGTGCAGGCAGGCGATGGCGGCGCGCATCGCCGCCTCGGTGAGCATGTCGTGACTGTCGAGTCCCGCCGCCAGGCGGATCGGATCGCGCGCGGTGCGCACGATGTGCATGCGGGCGCCGAGCGGCTCGCCGATGTGCAGGCGGAAGCTGTTGGACCCGAGGTCGACTGCTGCAAACATGAGGCCCTTTCGAAAATGGACGAATCCCGCGGCCAGCTCATGCTGCGCGGGATCGGCAGGGCCAAGTATACAGCGTGGCGCGGGTCGCCACCAACCCCGGCGCGCGAAAAGTGCGCCGGGGGTGTACGATGCGGCCGTTCAGCCGCGCTGGCGGGCGGCCGGACGGCGGCGCAGGCAGTGCCAGGCGCCGACCAGGCAGGGAATGCCGAGCGTGACGGCGGACAGGGCGTCCCAGATGCCGTCGCCCAGCAGGGCCGAGATCAGGCCGATGGTGGTGAGGATGGCCAGCACGATCGGCGCGCCCCAGATTTGCATCGGACTGCGGCTCACGATGCGCTCCCCTCGCGCGCCAGCGCCGGCGCATCGATGCCGCGGGCCGGCGCGTGCTTGTCGAGGGCCGCGGCCTTGGCCGACGCATTGGCGGTCTTGCCGCGCTTGACCCACAGGTACAGGCCCGTCACCAGGATCACGATGGTCGCGATGTCGAGCACCGCCCACAGGAACTTCATCCACTGGCCGCCGTAGTCGCCGAAATGCAGCGGCTGCGACACCAGCAGCGCCTTCAGGTACCACGGCAGTTCGGGCGCGTCGGTGAGTTCGCCGGTGTGGGCGTCCACCAGCACCGGCTGGTACATGCGCGAGCTGAACGGCTCGTTGCCGTTCATGAAGATGCCGTAGTGGTGGGCGCTGCTGAAGTCGGTGCCCGGGAAGGCCACGAAGGCGACCCGCATGCCCGGCAGGCGCTCCTTGGCCTTTTCGATCGCGTCGTGCACCGAGGCGGTGTGCGGCTGCGGCGCCTTGTCCTTGTACTGGGCCAGGATCTCGCTCAGCTCATTGTGCTGGTAATACTTGAGCATCAGGTCGGCCCAGGTATTGATCATGCCGGTGCCGCCGACCACGAACAGCCAGGTGAGCGTGACGATGCCCAGCAGGTTGTGCATGTCGAGCCATTTGAGGCGGCTGCTTCTCTCCTTGCGCACGGTGCCGAAGTCGAGCTTGCGCATGAACGGCGAGTACAGGACCGCGCCGCTGATAATCGCCACCAAAAGCAACAGGGCCATCAACCCCAGGAACAGCTGGCCGGCCAGGCCCATGAACAGGTCGACGTGCAGCGCCAGCATGGTCGACATGAACACGCCGCCCTCGAACGCCGGCTCTTCGATCACCTCCGTGGTGCGCGCATCGACGGCGATCGGCTTGTAGTCGTGGTCGTGCATGTGGTCGGCCAGGGTCACGTTCCAGATCTCGGGCACGTCGGCTTCCTGGGAGATGAACATCGGCTTCTTGGTCGGGTACAGCTCCTTGGCCGAGGCGATCACCGCGTCGACGTTGCCCATCGGCGTCGGTTGCGACAGCACCGGCGGCTCGACCTCGTTGCCCAGCAGGTGGCCGATCTCATGGTGGTAGATCAGCGGCAGGCCGGTCAGGCACAGCAGCAGCATGAAGATGGTGCAGACCAGGCTGGACCACTTGTGGATCCAGCCCCAGCGACGCAGGGAAACGGGTGACATGTTATTGGGTATGCATTATAGCTAGAGATACAGACCATGAATAATAATCGTTCTCATTTACAGATGCAAGCATCAGGCATAGAATGCGCGTTACTTTTAACGCATAAAAAGAGCAAGACACATGGACACCCTCCGCCCGACCTTGAAACTGAGCCCGACCCCGGTCGCGCTGGCCGCCGCCCTCTTCGTCTCCAGCACCGCGTTCGCCCAGCAGGCCGAATCGCCAGCCGACGAGAAGATCTCGACCGTGGTCGTGACCGCATCGGCCGATGCCTCGGCCCAGGGTCTGCCGGCCGCGTATGCCGGCGGCCAGGTGGCGCGCGGCGGTCGCCTGGGCCTGCTGGGCAACGTCGACATCATGGACACCCCGTTCAACAGCACCAACTACACCCATGCGCTGATCCAGGACCAGCAGGCGCGCAGCGTGGCCGACGTGGTGCAGAACGATCCGTCGGTGCGGGTGGCGCGCGGCTTCGGCAATTACCAGGAGCTGTACATGATCCGCGGCTTCGCGGTCGGCTCGGACGACACGGCGTATAACGGCCTGTACGGACTGCTGCCGCGCCAGTTCGTGGCGACCGAGCTGATGGAACGGGTGGAGGTGCTGCGCGGCGCGCACAGCTTCATCAACGGCGCGGCGCCGGCCGGCGGCAGCATCGGCGGCTCGATCAACATCCTGCCCAAGCGCGCCCCGAACCAGGAACTGAGCGAAGTCACCGTGGGCGTCGAGACCGGCGGCCAGGGCTATGGCGCGATCGACCTGGGCCGCCGCTTCGGCGAGGAAGGCCGCGCCAGCGTGCGCGTCAACGTGGCGCACCGCAACGGCGACACCGCGGTCGACCGCGAAGAACGCGAACTGTCCGTGTACTCGATCGGCGTCGACTACCGCGGCCGCGGCTACCGCCTGTCGGCCGACGTCGGCGCGCAGGACCACCAGCTGACCAATGCCCGTCCGAGCGTCGACCTGGCCGCCGGCCTGCCGATGATCGCGGCGCCGGATGCGAGCCACAACTTCGCCCAGCCGTGGACCATCTCGAACGAACGCCATACCTTCGGCACCGTGCGCGCCGAGGTCGACCTGGGCGCCGACGCGGTCGCGTGGGCGGCGGCCGGCCTGCGCAACGGCCAGGAATTCAACATCCTGGCCGGCATCGACGTCAACGCCGTCGATGGCGACGCCACCATGAGCCGCTTCGATAATATCCGCAAGGACCAGGTGCGCACCGGCGAAGTGGGCGTGCGCGGCTCACTGCGCACGGGCTTCGTCAAGCACGTGCTGAGCGCATCGGCCTCGGGCTTCCATTCCAAGTCGCGCAATGCCTATGGCATGTCCGATTTCGCCGGCTTCGCGTCGAACCTGTACCGCCCGCGCGACGTGGCGGCGCCGTCGTCGACCTTCTTCACCGGCGGCGACATGAACGATCCGCTGGTGACCTCCAAGACCATCCTGTCGGGCCTGGCGATCGCCGACACCATGTCGTTCATGGACGACAAGGTGCTGGTCAATGTCGGCCTGCGCCACCAGCGCATCAAGGACTTCGGCTACGACTACAACACCGGGCTGGAGAATTCGGGCTACGAATCGAGCAAGAACACGCCGTTCGCCGCCATCGTCTACAAGCCGCGCAAGGACCTGTCGCTGTATGCCAACTACAGCGAAGGCCTGCAGCGCGGCCCGGTCGCCTCGGGCACCGACATCGTCAACCAGGGCGAGATCTTCGCGCCTTACGTCGCGCGCCAGCGTGAAGCGGGCGTCAAGTACGACAGCGGCCGCTACGGCCTGACCGCGGCCGTGTTCTCGACCAGCCAGCCGAGCGCCTACGTCGAGAACCGCGTGTTCGGCGTGTTCGGCGAGCAGCGCAATCGCGGCCTCGAGCTGTCGGTGTTCGGCAATCCGGTGCGCGGCCTGAAGCTGCTGGGCGGCCTGACCCTGATCGACGCCGAGCAGCGTGTGACGGCCGGCGGCGTGAACCAGGGCAAGGACGCGATCGGCGTGCCGCAAACGCAGCTCAACATCGGCGCCGACTGGATGGTACCGGGCGTGGACGGCCTGTCGCTGAACGCGCGCACCGTGTACACCTCGAAGCAGTATGCCGACGGCGCCAATCTGCAGAAGCTGCCGTCGTGGACCCGCCTGGACCTGGGCGCGACCTGGAACACCCGCTTCATGGACCGCGACCTGACACTGCGCGCGCGCGTGGACAATGTCACGGACAAGAATTACTGGGCCTCGGCCGGCGGTTATCCGGGCGCGGGCTACCTGGTGCTGGCGGCGCCGCGCAGCGTGGTGGTGTCGGCGACGGTCGGATTCTGAACCGAATTCATGGCAGGCGCAGGTCGTCCTTCACGGCGGCCAGCGCCATCCTGTCAACCAGGCCGGGCGCGATCAGCTTGAGCCAGCGCCCGATCCTGCCCTGCGCCGTCATCACCACCTCGCGCTGGCGCGCCTCCATCGCCTTGACGATCAGGCGCGCGCACTCCTCCACCGGCATCGCCTTCTCTTCCCTGAGCGCGCTGGCGCCGGCCTCTTCTCCCCTGGCGTTGAAACCGCGGTAGCGGATGCGCGTGGCCACCACGCCCGGATAGGCGGTGGTCACGCTGACGCCCGCCTCCTTCAGTTCGACCCGCAGCGCTTCGAAGAAGCCGCTCATCGCGAACTTGGTGGCGCAATACGCGGTGCGTCCCGGCACGCCGACCAGGCCGGCCAGCGACGACACGGCCACGATGGCGCCGCGGCTCGCCTTCAGGTGTGGCAGCGCGGCCTGGGTGCACCAGACGCTGCCCCACAGGTTCACACGCATCAGCTCTTCGTACCAGGCCAGGCTCTCGACCTCTTCGAACAGGGCGTGCGCCGAACGGCCGGCGTTGTTGACCAGGACATCGATGCGGCCGAAGCGTTCCGTCGCCCGTGCGATCAGGCGCAGGCAATCGTCCTGGCAGCCGGCGTCGAAGGCCACCGTGAGCGTGTCGGCGCCCAGCGCCTGGCACTGGCCGGCGACCAGGTCGAGCGGCCCCTGGTTGCGCGCTGCCAGCACGAGCTTGACCCCGGCGCCGTGCCGGGCCGCGAGCTGGCGCGCCATTTCGGCGCCGATGCCGTCCGAGCCGCCGGTGATGACGATGACCCGGCTCATTTCTGCGCCTTCACGATCTGCAGCGCGCTGGCGATCACGGTGCTCATATCGCCCAGGTTGGCCGGCACGATCAGGGTGTTGTTGGTCTTGGCCAGGTTCGCGAACGCGTCCACGTAGTGCTCGGCCACGCGCAGGCTGACCGCATCCATGCCGCCTGGCGAAGCGATTGCCTCGCCCACCTGGCGCAGCGCCGATGCGCTGGCGTCGGCCAGCGCCACGATGGCGGCCGCCTCGCCCATGGCGCGGTTGATCTCGGCCTGCTTCTCGCCCTCGGAGCGCGCGATGGCCGCCTCGCGCTCGCCGCTGGCGATGTTGATCTGCTCCTGGCGCCGGCCTTCCGAGGCCGCGATCAGCGCGCGTTTCTCGCGCTCGGCCGTGATCTGGGCCTGCATCGCCAGCAGGATCTCGGCCGGCGGCGTCAGGTCCTTGATCTCGTAGCGCAGCACCTTGACGCCCCAGTTGGCGGCCGACTCGTCGATCGCGTTCACGATGTGGGTGTTGATCAGGTCGCGCTCCTCGAAGGTCTTGTCGAGCTCCATGCGGCCGATCACCGAGCGCAGGGTGGTCTGGGCCAGTTGCGTGATGGCCTGGATGTAGTTCGACGAGCCGTAGGAGGCGCGCATGGCGTCGGTCACCTGGAAATACAGGATGCCGTCCACGTGCAGCTGGGTATTGTCGCGCGTGATGCAGACCTGGGGCGGCACGTCGAGGGGGATCTCCTTCAGGCTGTGCTTGTAGGCGATGCGGTCGACGAAGGGCACCACGATGTTCAGGCCGGGGGCCAGGGTGGCGTGGTATTTGCCGAGCCGCTCGACCACCCAGGCGTTCTGCTGCGGCACCACGTTGATGGTCTTGAACACGAAGACCAGGGCAATGGCGAAGATCACGATCGCGACCACGCTGAAAGACAGTTCCATGTGCATCCCTCCTGTTGTGATTGTTCTAGGCCTGGCGGCGCGCGACGATCAGGCGGTTGCCCTGGACCTCGACGATCTCGAAGTCGCCCGGCTCCGGCTCCAGGCCGGCGCGCAGCTCGACGTCCCACAGCGCGCCGCGGTACATGACGCGCGCGCGCCGCTCCTGCCACTGCGGCACGGTGACGCGCTGGCCGATGTCGAGGTTGATGCTGGGGTCGTTCGCGGCCTGGCCGCGTCCGTGCCGCGCGTAGCGGGTGCGGCGCAGGATCATGGTGGCGCCGATGCCGACGAGCGCCGCCGCCAGCGTCTGCTGCGGGCCGCTGGCGCCCAGCCAGGCGACGCCGGCGCCGCACAGGAGGCCGACGGCGATCATCAACAGGTAGAAGGTGCCGATGAACAGCTCGGCGACGATCAGGATGCCGGCGCCGATGAGCCAGTACGTCCAGTCGGACATGTCGGGGTCTCCTTCTTGTCATGGAATGAAAAAACCCTCGCTACCCGAAGTGGGTAGCGAGGGTTCGCATGACCGCGCGGTGGGCTGCGGCGGCTGGTCGTGAGGGCTTGGAAAGCGATCATTCCCGCCAGTGTAGCACTGGCGGCCCTCGACGGGGAATGTCGGAGATCAGGCCCCGGCCAGCTTCTGCCAGGTCTCGATCACCGAGTCCGGGTTGAGCGACATCGACTCGATGCCCTCGCCCACCAGCCATTCGGCGAAGTCCGGGTTGTCCGACGGACCCTGGCCGCAGATGCCGACGTACTTGCCCTGCTTGAGGCAGGCCTTGATCGCCAGCGACAGCATCGCCTTGACCGCCGGGTCGCGCTCGTCGAAGTCCTTGGCCAAGAGCTCCATGCCGGAGTCGCGGTCCAGGCCCAGGGTGAGCTGGGTCAGGTCGTTGGAGCCGATCGAGAAGCCGTCGAAGTACTGCAGGAACTGCTCGGCCAGGATGGCGTTGGACGGCACCTCGCACATCATGATCAGGCGCAGGCCGTTCTCGCCGCGCTTCAGGCCATTCTTGGCCAGCAGGTCGACGACCTTCTCGGCCTGGCCCAGGGTGCGCACGAACGGCACCATCAGCTCGACGTTGGTCAGGCCCATCTCGTTGCGCACGCGCTTCATGGCCGCGCATTCCATCGCGAACGATTCGGCGAAGTCCTCGGCCAGGTAGCGCGCGGCGCCGCGGAAGCCCAGCATCGGGTTCTCTTCGTCCGGCTCGTAGCGCGAACCGCCGATCAGCTTCTTGTACTCGTTCGACTTGAAGTCGGACAGGCGCACGATCACCGGCTTCGGCCAGAACGCGGCGGCGATGGTGGCCACGCCTTCGACCAGCTTGTCGACGTAGAAGGCGCGCGGCGAGGCGTGGCCACGGGCCACCGACTCCACCGCTTTTTTCAGGTCGGCGTCGATGTTCGGGTACTCGAGGATGGCCTTCGGGTGCACGCCGATATTGTTGTTGATGATGAACTCGAGCCTGGCCAGGCCGACGCCGTTGTTGGGCACCGACTGGAAGTCGAATGCCAGCTGCGGGTTGCCGACGTTGAGCATGATCTTGGTCTTGATCGGCGGCAGTTCGCCGCGCGAGACTTCGGTGACCTCGGTTTCCAGCAGGCCGTCGTAGATCATGCCTTCGTCGCCTTCGGCGCAGGACACGGTGACCAGGGTGCCGTCCTTGAGCACGTCGGTCGCGTCGCCGCAGCCGACCACCGCCGGCACGCCCAGCTCACGGGCGATGATCGCCGCGTGGCAGGTGCGCCCGCCGCGGTTGGTGACGATCGCCGAGGCGCGCTTCATGACCGGCTCCCAGTTCGGGTCGGTCATGTCGGCCACCAGCACGTCGCCCGGCTGCACGCGTTCCATCTCCGACGGATCGGTGATGACGCGCACCGGGCCGGCGCCGATCTTCTGGCCGATCGCGCGGCCGTGGGTCAGCACGGTGCCGGTGCCCTTGAGCTGGAAGCGCTGCTGGGCGTCGGTGGCCTTCTGCTGCGACTTCACGGTTTCCGGACGCGCCTGCAGGATGTACAGCTTGCCGTCGCGGCCATCCTTGCCCCACTCGATGTCCATCGGACGGCCGTAGTGGTTCTCGATGATCATCGCGTACTTGGCCAGCTCGATGACTTCTTCCTCGACCAGCGAATAGCGGTTGCGCAGCTCGATCGGCACGTCGACGGTCTTGACCGAGCGGCCGGCCTTGGCTTCGTTGGTGAACTCCATCTTGATCAGCTTGGAGCCGATATTGCGGCGGATGACCGCCGACTTGCCCTGGGCCAGCATCGGCTTGTGGACGTAGAACTCGTCGGGATTGACCGCGCCCTGCACCACGGTCTCGCCCAGGCCGTAGCTCGAGGTGATGAACACCACGTCCTTGAAGCCCGATTCGGTGTCGATGGTGAACATCACGCCCGAGGCGCCGGTGTCGGAACGCACCATGCGCTGCACGCCGGCCGACAGCGCGACCTCGGCGTGGGTGAAGCCCTTGTGCACGCGGTACGAGATCGCGCGGTCGTTGTAGAGCGAGGCGAACACGTGCTTCATCGCCTCCAACACGTTGTCGATGCCGACCACGTTCAGGAACGATTCCTGCTGGCCGGCGAACGAGGCGTCCGGCAGGTCTTCGGCGGTGGCCGAGGAGCGCACGGCGAACGACACTTCGGTTTCCGAGCCGGCCACCAGGCGTTCGTAGAACGAACGGATTTCCTGTTCCAGGCGTGGCTGGAACGGGGTCTCGACGATCCAGCCGCGAATCTCGGCGCCGGCGGCCGCCAGCGCGCGCACGTCGTCGACGTCCAGGTTCTCGAGGCGGGTCGCGATGCGCTGGCCCAGCGACGGGCCACCGTCGGCACTGTGGTCGAGGAAGTCGCGGAAGGCGTCGGCGGTGGTGGCGAAGCCGGTCGGCACGCGCACGCCGGCGCCGGCCAGCTGGCTGATCATCTCGCCGAGCGAGGCGTTCTTGCCGCCGACCGACTCGACGTCGGTCATGCGCAGGTCCTCGAACGAGGCCACGTAGACGCGATTCGAATCGTCGGGATTCACTGCGTCGGGCTTCAATGCAGGAGTAGCTAGGTTGGTCATGATAAAACACCCTTACTTGATGATGGAAAGCTGTTGGCGCATTGGTGCCGGAAGCGGGGGCGTCTGGACGTATTCTTGTTATTCTGGCCCGCGTGCAGCACAATGCAAAACCCGTTGCCGAGCATTTTACCCCGCGACAGGGTGAAGTGCAGCGCACTTTTGATGTTACTTTGTCAGCAAAGCATACCGATCCAGCCATCATGACCGACGATTCCCTGCCTTCCCCAGTCACCGCCTCGCGCACCGTCTTCTTTGTTTCCGACGGCACCGGCATCACGGCGGAGACCTTCGGTCACGCCGTGTTGAGCCAGTTCGACCTGCGTTTCCGCCAGATCCGCCTGCCGTTCGTGGATTCGATCGAAAAGGCGCACGACGCCGCGCGCCGCATCAACGAGAGCTTCGCGCTGCACGGCCAGCGGCCGATCGTGTTCTCGACCCTGGTGAAGCACGACCTGTCGAGCGTGATCCGCTCGGCGAACGGCATGCACATGGACTTGTTCCAGACCTTCGTCGCGCCGCTCGAGCAGGAACTGGACGTCAAGTCCACGCACACGATCGGGCGCATCCACAATGCGGTGGACACCGAGGAATACAAGAACCGTATCGAAGCGATCAATTTCTCGTTGGCGCATGACGACGGCCAATCGCACAAGAACCTGGCCGAGGCCGACGTGATCCTGGTCGGCGTCTCGCGTTCCGGCAAAACGCCGACGAGCCTGTACCTGGCGATGCAATACGGCCTGAAGGCCGCGAACTATCCGCTGATTCCCGACGACTTCGAACGCGGCAAGCTGCCGAGTTCGCTGCCGCCATTCAAGGCAAAGCTGTTCGGCCTGACGATCACCCCCGAGCGCCTCTCGCAAATCCGCAACGAGCGCCGCGCCGGCAGCAAATACGCCTCACTGGAAAACTGCCGTTACGAAGTCAACGAAGCCGAACACCTGATGCGCCGCGAAGGCATCCGCTGGCTCTCGTCGACAACGAAATCCATCGAAGAAATCGCGACCACCATCCTCCAGGAAATCAAACCCGACCGCCGCGAGTACTGACTCCACCGAGGGTCGGAGTCGAATTATCGGGAAAGCTTATTGTGCGCCCATTAATTCTGCACAAGCCATCCGCGGCTTGCCTAAAAGCTCGTGCACATTAATCAGGGTCAGAGTCTAATGCCGCTAAGTTAACGATCTTTGCGGCATTTTTTCGTTGTAAACGTGGCTCAGAAATGTTAACTTTCGGCCATGCTTTCTGATGCCATCCCCCTCGTCATTGACCTACCTAATCCTCTTGAGTGGAGCCGCCTTGGCGAACATCTGCCCTACGAATGGGTGGAAGCTGCGTTAGTAGCGAACGATAAAGCGACTATCCGCTCTCGGCGGTTACCCGCGCAGCAGGTCGTCTGGCTAGTCATTGCTCTGGCGATCTATCGACACCGTTCCGTCAAGGACATTGTCGACTCGCTCGACCTGGCATTGCCCGAGTTGGCAGACCGTTGCATCACCTCCAGCGCGACAACGCAAGCTCGACAACGCTTGGGCTCCGAGCCGCTTGAATGGTTGTTTCACAAGTCGTCGCGGCAGTGGATTGCGCACGATGAAGCGCATTATCTGTTCAAGGGCTTGCATCTGCTTGCCATGGATGGCACGACATTGCGCCTGGCAGATAGCCCAGACAATCGCGAGCACTTTGGTTCTCAAATCTACCCCAACAACAAGGTTGCCAGCTATCCACAAGCACGCGGCGTGACCCTGATGATGATGGAAACCCAACTGATCCGTGATGCCCGTTTTGGACGCTACGACATCAGCGAAACGACGCATGCCCACTCTCTGCTCGAGAGCATTCCTGACGACTCGCTCACTGTGTTTGACCGAGGCTTTCTGTCAGCGCAACTACTATGCAATCTCGTCAACCATGGAACGAATCGACACTTCCTTGTTCCCGCCAAGAGCCCCCGGTGTCAGAATAGTTGTCGCGTCACGTGATTGAGTAAAGCCATACCGGGGACGGGCAAGAGAGAACGTGTGAAGCAGTATCCAGCAGAACGAAAAGAGGCGTTGTTACGGCAGATGATGCCGCCCCAGAACCGCGTGGTGTCGGAACTGGCCCGTGAGAGTGGGATCACCGAACAGACGCTTTATACTTGGCGCCGTCAACTTCGTAATCAAGGAATGCCGGTGCCAGGTAGTGGGAAAAATGCTGAGGAATGGACCTCAGAGGACAAGTTCGCTGTCGTGCTGGAAACGGCTGCGTTGAACGAGAGCGAACTGTCGGAATATTGCCGTCGGAAGGGGCTGTTTGCGGAGCAGATCGCCACCTGGCGAGCCGCATGTATGGCCGCCAACGTGAGCGTGGTGCAGCAAACCCGGGCGCAGCAGGTCCAGTCGAAGGAAGACAAGAAGCGGATCCGGCAGTTGGAGAAGGACTTGCAACGCAAGGAGAAGGCGCTGGCTGAAGCAGCAGCGTTGCTGATCCTGCGAAAAAAAGCCCAGGCGATCTGGGGGGACAAAGAGGAAGACTGATCAGCGCCCCAGATCGCCTGTCATGTGTTGCGTTGATCCGTGAAGCCGAAGCTGCAGGCAGCCGGCTGTCACCGGCTTGTCGTGAACTCGGCATCACCCTGCGCACGTTTCAGCGCTGGGTGCGGGGCGGAGATGATGCTGTAGCCGTCGACAGCCGCCCAACTAGCGTCAGGCCTGAGCCGGCCAACAAGCTCACCGAAGACGAGCGTACCGAGATTCTGGCTGTCGCCAACAGCGAGGAATTTGCCAGTCTGCCGCCGAGTCAGATCGTGCCGACGCTGGCCGATCGAGGCATCTATGTGGCTTCGGAGTCGAGCTTCTACCGTGTCTTGAAGTCGGCCTCGCAGCAGCACCATCGTGGCAAGGCCAAAAAGCCGAGTGAGCGCGTGGTCACGAGCCATTGCGCCATAGCGCCGAACCAGGTGTGGAGTTGGGACATTACGTGGCTGCCGGCTGCGATCAAAGGCAAGTACCACTACTGGTACATGGTGCTCGACATCTACAGCCGCAAGATTGTCGGTCACGAAGTCCACGAGGCGGAGTCGGCAGAATCGGCGGCGCGGCTGATGCGCAGGGCCAGCCTGGCTGAGGGATTGGCCGGCCGACCGCTGGTACTGCACTCGGATAATGGCAGCGCCATGAAGGGCTCGACCATGCTGGCCACATTGGAGCAACTCGGCGTTGCACCGTCGTTCAGCAGGCCGCGTGTGAGCAACGACAACGCCTACGCAGAGTCGTTATTCAGGACCTGCAAATATCGACCGAACTACCCGCGCCAGCCGTTTGCGACGCTGGAAGACGCGCGGGCATGGACGCAGAAATTTGTGCGATGGTACAACCAGGAGCATAAGCACAGCGGCCTGAAATTCGTGACGCCGGCACAACGTCATGGCGGCCAGGCTGAAGCGATTCTGGAGTATCGCGAACAGGTATATCGAGAAGCGAAGAACCGTAATCCGCAGCGCTGGTCGCGGGATGTCAGGAACTGGAATCTGGATAGTCAGGTCTGGCTGAATCCGGAACGGATTCGACCAGAGGAACTACGGCAGGTCGCGTGAGGTGACGCGACAACTACGTTGACAAACACCGAGAGCAACACCAAATGGACTCTAATCCTAGGCACGGACGACGATGGCATCGTGGAAATGATTGTCTCGCCTGCTGCACGCAAAAAAGATCCCGCTCTGCCAGAGACTTGGCGCGTGCGCGCCGTAAGAACACCGGATGACGGATCGGGAAAACAGCGGTACCTGCTTACGTCGCTGATGGATAGCAAGAAGTTCAAGGCGGTTGACTTGATTGCTTGTTATCTCCGACGCTGGCGTATCGAAACAAGTTATAGGGAACTGAAGCAGTCAATGATGGGCTCGGAGTTGACTCTGCGCAGCATGACGGTCAGCGGTACCGAGCAGGAAATCTGGGGGGCGATGATCGCTTATAACCTGATTCGCGTTGAGATCGCCAAGGCCGCGCTGGAAGCGAAATGCGAACCGACGAGCATCAGTTTTACTACTGCCCTGATGACCATCCAGAACGAGTTGATGATGACGGGCCCAGCAACAGCACAAGGGAGGATACCGGAGATGCTTAAGCGCTTACGTGGACGGTTGGTACTTGAACTGAAAGCGCAACGACCCGGACGAAAATTTGACCGCGTCGTTAAGGCAGTAGCTCAACGGTATCCAGAAAAACGGCTATCGAGAAAACCTTAACTTAGCGGCATTAGGGTCAGAGTCGAATTGTTTGACAACTTTGAAGAATTGCTCGGCAATTCTACTCTGACCCTGATTATTTTTTGCGGTTTTAGCGCCGTCGGTCGAGCGTTCAGGAAATAAGATGCCGCAAAGGATGATCGCCCCACATGTTAGCGCTATACCTACCCAATAATAAATAGGGTCGGAGTCGAATTGTTTGACAATATTGACGGCTGAGCTGCCAATCCGACTCCGACCCTAATTATTCGCTGAGTAATTGGCCAATAATTCGACTCTGAGGTAGCCCGGGTTTGGTGGACATCCAGAATAGGAGACAATGGAGCCTATGGATGACACTAAGACCCCAGCTGCAAAGCGCACCATTCACACCAGCGACTTCAAGAAGCGTGCCGTCGCCAGACTCAAGCAGGAAGGTAACGCAACGGCGCTCGCTCTTGAGCTTGGAGTGCCGCGCAATCAGCTGTACAAGTGGGCCAAACGGCTCGAGGAAGCTGGTACTGACAAGGCATTTAAGGGCCCTGGTCGCCCGGCCGGAGTGGAAGAAGATGAACTTGCTAAGCTGCGTCGTGAAAATGAGCGCCTCAAGCTGGAGAACACCATCTTAAAAAAAGCGGAAGCGTACTTTGCGCGACGCAAGCCGTAAAGTACGCATTCATTCATGAGCACATTGGGGTACATCCGGTGGCCATGATGTGCCGCTTGTTGAAGGTCAGCCGTAGCGGTTGCTATGCATCGCGCGAGCGCCCGGAAAGCAAGCGTAGCAGCCAGGATGCGGCGCTGCGTTCACGCATCGAGGAACTGCACGAAGCCCACCGCCATGCTCCTGGCACGATCAAGATGTGGCATCTGCTACAAGCCGAAGGACTACCTTGCGGCCGTAATCGCGTGGCCAAGTTGCGTCGTATCGCAGGCATTGAGACGCGTCGCAGCGCGCGCTTTAGAAAAATGCGCACCTACCAAAAACTCGAACCGCCAGCAGATGACTTGGTCAAGCGTGCATTCGACAGGAAGGCGCCAAACAAGGTGTGGGTAGGCGACATGACCCAGATCGCAACCCGCAACGGCCCCCTCCATCTGGCCGCATTCATCGACCTATGCACACATCGCGTCGTCGGCTGGACCACCGGTGCAAGTCAAACTGCGAAGCTGGCAATCGCAGCGCTGCAGAATGGATTTGAGCAGCAAAAACCGCAAGCAGGTCTGATCTGTCACACCGATCAAGGCTCGCAGTTCGCCTCCGCCATATTCAGAAATTATCTGAAGGATCAGCAGGCGCGACCAAGCATGAGCAGGCGAGGAAACTGCCACGACAATGCCGTGGCAGAGAGCTTCTTTTCGAACCTGAAGAACGAAGTAACCCATCACACGATCTACGATAATCACGAGTCAGCATTGGCTGCAATCGCTGATTACATCGACGTGTATTACAATCAACAGCGCCTCCACCAAACCCTCGGCTACCGAACGCCCGCTCAGGTGGAAAAAATGCACAGGTGTACCTGATTAACCCTGTCCACCAATCCGGTGCATCTCACTCCGACCCTATTTATTTGCCGGCCGAATTTGGGAAATTGCTCAAAAATTCTACTCTGACCCTAATGCCGCTAAGTTAAGGTTTTCTCGATAGCCGTTTTTCTGGATACCGTTGAGCTACTGCCTTAACGACGCGGTCAAATTTTCGTCCGGGTCGTTGCGCTTTCAGTTCGAGTACCAACCGTCCACGTAAGCGCTTAAGCATCTCCGGTATCCTCCCTTGTGCTGTTGCTGGGCCGGTCATCATCAACTCGTTCTGGATGGTCATCAGGGCAGTAGTAAAACTGATGCTCGTCGGTTCGCATTTGGCTTCCAGCGCGGCCTTGGCGATCTCAACGCGAATCAGGTTATAAGCGATCATCGCCCCCCAGATTTCCTGCTCGGTACCGCTGACCGTCATGCTGCGCAGAGTCAACTCCGAGCCCATCATTGACTGCTTCAGTTCCCTATAACTTGTTTCGATACGCCAGCGTCGGAGATAACAAGCAATCAAGTCAACCGCCTTGAACTTCTTGCTATCCATCAGCGACGTAAGCAGGTACCGCTGTTTTCCCGATCCGTCATCCGGTGTTCTTACGGCGCGCACGCGCCAAGTCTCTGGCAGAGCGGGATCTTTTTTGCGTGCAGCAGGCGAGACAATCATTTCCACGATGCCATCGTCGTCCGTGCCTAGGATTAGAGTCCATTTGGTGTTGCTCTTGGCGGGAACAAGGAAGTGTCGATTCGTTCCATGGTTGACGAGATTGCATAGTAGTTGCGCTGACAGAAAGCCTCGGTCAAACACAGTGAGCGAGTCGTCAGGAATGCTCTCGAGCAGAGAGTGGGCATGCGTCGTTTCGCTGATGTCGTAGCGTCCAAAACGGGCATCACGGATCAGTTGGGTTTCCATCATCATCAGGGTCACGCCGCGTGCTTGTGGATAGCTGGCAACCTTGTTGTTGGGGTAGATTTGAGAACCAAAGTGCTCGCGATTGTCTGGGCTATCTGCCAGGCGCAATGTCGTGCCATCCATGGCAAGCAGATGCAAGCCCTTGAACAGATAATGCGCTTCATCGTGCGCAATCCACTGCCGCGACGACTTGTGAAACAACCATTCAAGCGGCTCGGAGCCCAAGCGTTGTCGAGCTTGCGTTGTCGCGCTGGAGGTGATGCAACGGTCTGCCAACTCGGGCAATGCCAGGTCGAGCGAGTCGACAATGTCCTTGACGGAACGGTGTCGATAGATCGCCAGAGCAATGACTAGCCAGACGACCTGCTGCGCGGGTAACCGCCGAGAGCGGATAGTCGCTTTATCGTTCGCTACTAACGCAGCTTCCACCCATTCGTAGGGCAGATGCTCGCCAAGGCGGCTCCACTCAAGAGGATTAGGTAGGTCAATGACGAGGGGGATGGCATCAGAAAGCATGGCCGAAAGTTAACATTTCTGAGCCACGTTTACAACGAAAAAATGCCGCAAAGATCTTTAACTTAGCGGCATTATACTCTGACCCTAATTGTTGGGCTATTGATGGTTAGAAGAATTGGCGCCAGTCGGCGAGCCAGGCGGGGAAGGCGGTGGCTTCCATGGGGTTGGCGATGTGGTAGCCCTGGGCGTAGGTGCAGCCGAGGCTTTGGAGGAAATCCCAGTCCTGGCGGGTTTCGACGCCGACCGCGACCGACATGCGATCCAGGCTGTGGGCCAGGTTCAGGCAACTGCGCAGAACCGTGCCCAGCGGGCGGCGTTTCGAGGCGCCGTCGACGAAGCTGCGGTCGATTTTCAGTTCGGTGAACGGGATGCGGGCCAGGAGCTGCAGGTTCGAGCGGCCCGTGCCGTAGTCGTCGATGGCGAGGCCGAAGCCCATCATGCGCAGGCGCACCAGGCGTTCGATGAAATCGGGGTTCGTGTTCAATACCGACGATTCGGGCAGCTCGAAGGTGATGTAGTCGGGCAGGACCTTGTGGCGCTCCAGCGCGGCGCCGATCTGGCGCACGAAGGCCGGATGGGCCAGCGTTTCGGGGGCGATGTTCAGCGAGATCGGGACCGGGATGCCCTGCTCCTGGAACCAGCGGCAACGCTCCACCGACAGCTCGATCATGCTCCAGTCCAGGAAGTCGATGCGGCCGCTCTCTTCCAGCGCTTCCATGAACGACGCCGGCCCCAGCACGCCATGCTCGGGATGGCGCCAGCGCGCGAAGGCTTCCAGGCCTTTTACCTGGCCGGTCGCGAGCTCGATCTTCGGCTGGAAGAAAGGCTCGAACTGGCGCTTCTGCAGGCCGATGCCGATCTGCTGGAACGTGAAGCGCGGCCCGCCCGGCTTGCGCGGTGGCCGCGCCAGCGGGGAGTAGTTGTCGAGCAGCGGCTTGAGCTTGGCGGCGCTGACCGGCCTGGCGATCACGCCCAGCAGCTCGACGCCATAGGCCTCGGCCAGGGTCTCGACCGAGAACAGCAGGTCGGCGGGCTGCGCCCCCGTCACCACCAGGCGCGCGGGGACCTGGATCTGGCCCAGGCGGCGAATCAGCTCCAGCCCATCCATGCCCGGCAGCGCGAGATCGACGATGGCGACGTTGACCGCCGGCGCCAGGCCGGCCTCCAGGGTCTGCAGCGCGAGATGCCCGTCCGGCACGTCGGTGACGCGGCTGGCGCCGAGCTGGCCCAGCAAGTCCACCAGCGCCCTGCGCTGGGCCGGGTCGGCTTGTGCCACCAAAAAATGCAAATGCGCGATGTCCATCGTTGCTCCAGTTTCCCAGCCGCCAGCCTACGCGATGCGAGGGAAACCGTCCATACCCAAGCTAGATGTGCTGCTGGCGCAGCCCCTCGAAGAAGCACACGGCGGCGCAGGCGGCGACGTTGAGCGACTCGACCTGGCCCGCATGCGGCACCGCGACCCGGTGCGTGGCGAGCTTCAGCAATTCATCCGACACGCCCTGCCCTTCGTGACCCAGCACCCAGGCCACCGGCTGGGTCAGGTCCATCGCGTACAGGCGCTCGGCCGCATAACCGCTGGTGGCCAGCACCGGCACCTTAGCGCCTTGCACCAGCGGCGCCAGCGCAATCTGTTCAAAAATCTCCAGCACGAAGTGCGCGCCCATTGCGGCGCGCAGCACCTTCGGCGACCAGCAGAAAGCGGTGCCGGGACTGCAGTAGACCTGCTTGATGCCGGCCGCCGCCGCGCTGCGCAGGATCGAGCCGACATTGCCCGGATCCTGCACGCCGTCCAGCACCACGCTCGGCCCCACCAGGGCGGGCGCCGCGGACGGCTGCGGCGAATCGATCACGAACAGCAGGTGCACACCGCGCTCGACCTGGCTGACCGCGTTGAACAGCGCGTCGGGCAGCGCCGTCACCGGCGCATGCAGCGCCTCGCAGCGCGCGACGATCGCCTGCACTTCGTGGTTGCCGAGCGCGCCCTCCGACACCACGCAGTGGCGCGGGGCGCCGCGCAGGTCGAGCCAGCTCTGGCACAGGTGCACGCCGTCGAGCAGGCTTTGCCCGGCCTTGCGGCGCGCCTGCGAGCTGGTGGCGAGGCTTTTCAGGTCTTTGTAGAACGCGTTGTCGCGCGAGCTGATGGTTTTCATACTGCTTCTGCTTCAATCATGTGGCCGCCGAGTTCAGCAAACAGGTCGACCTGCAGCAGGTTGCGCACCGGCGCGAACGAACGGCGGTGCGCAGGCGACGGGCCGTGCAGGCGCAGGCGCTCCAGGTGCAGCGGCGTGCCGTAACCCTTGTGCTGGTCGAAGCCGTATTGCGGGTAAAGGTCGTGCAGGCGCACCAGTGCCGCGTCGCGCGCGGTCTTGGCCAGGATCGAGGCGGCCGAGATGGCGTTGACCTTGTCGTCGCCCTCCACGATCGCATGCGCTCGCACGTCCATCTGCGGGCAGCGGTTGCCGTCGATCAGGGCCAGGGTCGGCGCCGTCTGCAGCGCTTCCACCGCGCGCCGCATCGCCAGCATGGTCGCCTGCAGGATGTTGATGCTGTCGATCTCTTCGCACGAGCATTCGGCGATGGCCCAGGCCAGCGCATGCTCGCGGATCAGGGGCGCGAGCTCGTCGCGCCGCGCCTCGCTCAGCTTTTTCGAATCGCGCAGGCCCTCGATCGGCCGCAGCGGATCGAGGATCACGGCGGCGGCGAACACCGGCCCGGCCAGCGGACCGCGCCCGGCCTCGTCGACGCCGCACACGATATCGAGCTCGGTGAACGGCCGGAGCCTGGGCGGCAGCCCGGGATACAGGTTGACTTTCTTCTTTCTCATTTCGATTCAGGCGGCCTTGTGGCCCCGTCCAATGACGCCGAGCACCGCTTCGGCGCTCGTGCGCGCGCTGTCGCGCAGCAGGCTGTGGTGCATCTCCAGGAAGCGGCCGGCCAGCCGCTCGCGCCCGGCCGCATCCTGCAGCTGGGCCCACACGGCGTCGGCCATTGCCTCGGGCGTGGCCGCATGCTGGATCAGTTCCGGCACCAGGAACTCGCGCGCCAGGATGTTCGGCAGGCCGATCCAGGGCTGGTAGCCCATGTGGCGCATGATCGCGTACGACGCCGCCATCACTTTATACGCGATCACCATCGGCTTCTTGAACAGCGCCACCTCCAGGGTCGCGGTGCCGGAAGCGACCAGCACCGCGTCGGCGGCGGCGATCGCCGTGTGCGAGCCGGCGGCGGTCACCTGCAGCTCGACGTCCTGCAAGCCCGCCTTGACCACGAGCTCATCGAAGTAGGCGCGCTGGCGTTCGCCGACCATCGGCACCACGAAGCTCAAGCCAGGGTCGCGCGCGGCCAGCAGCTTGACGGCGCGAACGAACGGCTCGGCCAGGTACTTCAGCTCGCCCATGCGGCTGCCCGGCATCACCGTCACCACGCGCGCATCGGCATGCAATCCGAGCGCGCGCCGCGCCGCGCCGACGTCCGGAGCGAGCGGGATGGTCTCGGCCAGCGGATGCCCGATGTACGTCACCGGCACGCCGGCCGCGCGATAGATCGCCTCCTCGAACGGGAAGATCACCAGCATGTGCGAGACCGCGCGCTGGATCTTCTTGATCCGCCCGCCGCGCCAGGCCCAGATCTGCGGCCCGATGAAGTGGACGGTGGGGATGCCGGCCGCGCGCAGCTGCTCTTCGAGTCCGAGGTTAAAGCCGGGATAGTCGGCGCCGATGAAGGCGGCCGGACGCTCGGCGATCAAACGATCGCGCAGCCGGCTCTGGATGCGTTTCAGTTCGGGGTAGCGGGGAATGACTTCGAACAGGCCGCGCACCGTGAGCGTGTCCATCTGGACATCGCTCACGAAGCCCTGCTCGATCATGCGTGGCCCGCCGATGCCGTGGAAGCGCGCATCGGGCAACAGCGGGCGCAGCCCGGCCAGCAGGCGCGCGGCGAGCATGTCGCCGGACGCCTCGCCGGCCACCAACGCCAGCGAAACGTCGTTGTTCATGTCTTTAGCGGACGATGCCACGGGTGGCGGTGCCGAGGAATTCGCGCAGCAGGCGAATGTCTGCGCTGGCCGCCGGCAGGCGCTCTTCCTCGGCCTGGAGCGCGGCTTTCGCCTCTTCCAGGGTCAGGTTCGAGCGGTACAGCAGCTTGTAGGCGCTGCGGATGCCGTCGAGCTGCTCGCGCGTAAAGCCGCGGCGCTTGAGGCCCTCGAGGTTCACGCCGCGCGCGCCGGCCGGATTGCCGGACACGAGCACGTAGGGCGGCACGTCCTGGGTCAGGCTCGTATACATGCCGATGAAGGCATGCGCGCCGATCTTGCAGAACTGGTGCACGCCGGCGTAGCCCGACAGGATGGCCCAGTCGCCCACCTGCACGTGGCCCGCGAGCTGCGCATTGTTCGAGAAGATCGTGTTGCTGCCCACCTGGCAGTCGTGCGCCACGTGGACGTAGGCCGAGATCCAGTTGTCGCTGCCGACGCGCGTGACGCCCTCGTCCTGGACCGTGCCCAGGTTGAAGGTGACGAATTCACGCACCGTGTTGCGGTCGCCCACTTCGAGGCGGGTCGGCTCGCCGTTCCACTTCTTGTCCTGCGGCGCGCCGCCGATCGAACAGAACTGGAAGAACTTGTTGTCCCGGCCGATCGTGGTGTGGCCCTCGATGACCACGTGCGGGCCGACCACGGTGCCGGCGTCGATGCGCACATTCGGCCCGATGATCGAATACGGGCCGACCTCGACCGAGCTGTCCAGCTCCGCCTTCGGATCGACGATCGCGGTCGAATGGATTTTGCTCATCTGGTGCTCCTGTCTTACTGCGCCGCGCCTTCCGGGCCCTTCATGGTGGCTTCGGCGGCGCCGCGGATGGTGCACATCAGCTCGCCCTCGACCGCCACCTTGCCGTCGACCGTCGCCACCGCCTTGTACTTCCAGATGCCGCGCGCGACGCGCAGGATCTCGATTTCCATGCGCAGCTGGTCGCCCGGCTCGACCGGACGCTTGAAGCGGGCGTTGTCGATGCCGACGAAATACACCACCGAGTTTTCGTCCGGCTTGACGTTCATGGTCATGAACGACAGGATGGCCGCGGTCTGCGCCATCGCTTCGATCATCAGCACGCCCGGCATCACCGGCTTGTGCGGGAAGTGGCCGTTGAAGAACTCTTCGTTGACGGTGACGTTCTTGATCGCGACGATGCGCTTGCCCAGTTCGACGTCCAGCACGCGGTCGACCAGCAGCAGCGGATAGCGGTGCGGCAGGTATTCCTTGATCTGGGTGATGTCGAGGGTCTTGAGTTCTGGAGTGGTCATTTTTCTTCTGTCAGGTTTCTGATGGTTTTCTCGAGCGTGCGGATCTTGGCCCGCATCGAATCGAGATTGCGCACGATCGCCGCGCTGCGTTCCCATTCGGCGTTCTTGGCCAAGGGGTAGAAGCCGGTGTACTGGCCCGGTTCGAGGACCGAGCGCGACACCATGCTGCCCGAGGAAATATGGACGTTGTCGGCGATTTCCAGGTGGCCCAGCACCATGGCGGCGCCGCCGAAGGTGCAGCGGCTGCCGATCTTGGCGCTGCCGGCCACGCCGACGCAGCCGGCCATCGCGGTGTGCGCGCCGATGCGGCAGTTGTGGCCGATCTGGATCTGGTTGTCGAGCTTGACGCCGTCTTCGATCACGGTGTCGTCCAGCGCGCCGCGGTCGATCGTGGTGTTGGCGCCGATGTCGACGTCGTCGCCAATCAGCACGCGGCCGGTCTGCGGGATCTTGATGTAGGCGCCGGCTTCGACGGCGAAGCCGAAGCCGTCGGTGCCGATCACCGCGCCCGAATGCAGGATGCCGCGCTTGCCGATGCGGCAGCGCGCATGGAAGGTCACGTTGGCGAACAGGTGCGTGTGCTCGCCGATCGTGGCCTCGCGCCCGATGAAGCAGCCGGCGTCGATCACGGCGTGGGCGCCAATGACGGCGCCCGCCTCGATCGTCACGTGCGGCCCGACGTGGGCGGTCGGATCGACCGTGGCGCCGGGGTCGACCACGGCGCTCGGATGGATGCCGGGCGCCGGGGCCTGCTCGGTGAGCGACACGAAATACTGCGCCGCGCGGGCGAAGTAGGCGTAAGGGTTGGTGGTGACGATGCGCGCGCCTTCATAGGTCGCGGCCACCGTCGGATCGTCCAGCGGCGACAGGATCAAGGCCGCCGCCTGGCTTTGCGCGGCCAGCGCGCGCAGCTTGCTGTTGCTGAGGAAGCTGATGTGCGAAGCGCCGGCGCTGTCCAGGGGGGCGATCGCCTGGACCTCGAGGTCCGCGTCGCCCACCAACTGTCCGCCGAAGCGCTCGACCAAATCGCCCAGTCGAATGCCCATCTCGGTCTTTCCAGTGTGAGTCAAAATCGTTGCTGCTTTACTTGTCGAGCAGCTTGAGAATCTTGTCGGTGATGTCCACGCGCGGGCTGACCCACGCCGCCTCGACCAGCACGGCGTCGAGCTTTTCCTGTTCCGCGACCTGCTCGACCAGCTTGTAGGCCTTTTGCGCGATCGCGGCGCGCTCTTCGTTCTTGCGTTGTTGCAGGTCTTCCTGGAACTCGCGCTGCATGCGCTCGACGTCCTTCTGCATGTTGTACAGCTCGCGCGCGCGGCGCGTGCGGTCCAGCTCATTCAGGCCCGCCGCTTCGGCGTCGAACTTCTCGGACGTCTGCTTGTACTTGCCGACCATCTCCTCGACCGCCTTCTGGCGCTTCGAGAACTCGGCGGCCAGCTTGGCGTCGGCCGCCTTGGCCATCTTGGAGTCGGTCATCAGGCGCTCGGTGTAGACGAAGCCGATGCGGCTGTTCGCCTGCGCCTGCGCCAGCGGCGCGGCGCACAGCGCGGCCAGCACCAGCGAGGCGCCAAGCGCGGGTCGAACCGTGGACCTGCGTCCACCAGGCAGCGAGTCAATCAGATTTTTCAACATAAGTCTCTCGCAATCGTTCTTCGGGTCGCCGTGGGCCGCTTAGAAGCCGGTGCCCATCTGGAACTGGAAGCGCTCCAGGCGGTCGCCCGGCAGCGAATTCAGCGGCTTAGCATAACTCAACTTGAGCGGACCGACCGGCGAAATCCAGGACAGGCCGATACCGGCCGAGTAGCGGAACTCGTCGTAGCGGATCTTCGCGTCTTCCTGGAACACCTGGCCGCCGTCGACGAAGGTGAACCAGCGCAGGCTGCGGTCGGTGCCGCTGCCCGGGAACGGGAACTGCAGCTCGGCGTTGCCGATGATGCGCTTGGAGCCGCCGATCGCGTCGTAGTAGCGCGGATCGACCACGCCCAGCGACGAGCTCTCGTAGCCGCGCACCGAACCGATGCCGCCCGCATAGAAGTTCTTGAACACCGGGTAGGCGCTGCCGCCGATGCCCTTGCCGTAATCGAACTCGCCGCGCAGGGCCAGGGTCATCCAGCGGGTCAGCGGCTTCCACCACTGGTGCTCGTAGACCATCCTGTAGTACTTGGCGTCGCCGATGGCGTCGATCTCGAAGTTGGCGCGCTGGAAGCGGCCGCGGGTCGGGGTCACGGCGCTGTCGCGGGTGTCGCGGCCCCAGGCCGCGGTCAGCGGGATCGCGTTGGTGGTGGCCTTGCCGATGCCGCTCTCCGGGCCGCCGTTCTGGCGCACGAAGGTCTGGTAGATCGTCGGCGAGGTCAGGTCGGTTTCCAGCTCGGTGCGTTCCAGGCCGGCGCCGAAGTAGACGGTGTCGGATTCGGAGAACGGCACGCCGAAGGTCAGGTTGCCGCCCATCTGGCGCACGGTATACGAACCGATGTTCAGCGCCGGCGGACGCGAGGTGCGCAGGTACAGCGAGAACGCGCGCGAGATGCCGTCGTCCGTGAAGTACGGATTGGTCTGCGAGAACGCGATCGTGCGGTTGTACTTGCTGGTGTTCAGTTCGATGCCGACCGTGTTGCCGCTGCCGGCGAAGTTGGCCTGCGAGATCGACGCGGTGAAGGTGAACTTCTCGGACTGCGAGAAGGCGCCGCCGATCATGAAGTTACCGGTCGGTTTTTCTTCGACCGCGATGTTCACGTCCACCTGGTCCGAGGTGCCCGGCGACTCCGGGGTCTCGACCTTCACGTCCTTGAAGTAGCCGAGGCGGTCGACGCGGTCGCGCGACAGCTTGACGCGATTGGCGTCGTACCACGAGCTTTCGAACTGGCGGAATTCGCGGCGGATCACTTCGTCGCGGGTGACGGTGTTGCCCGAGATGTTCATGTGGCGCACGTAGGCGCGCTTGCCCGGATCGACGAAGAAGGTGAACGCGACTTCGCGCTTCTCGCGGTCGAGTTCCGGGTTCGCCGTCACGTTGGCGAAGGCGTAGCCGAAGGTGCCGAGGCGGTCGGCGATCAGCTTGTTGGTCGCTTCCTGCAGGTCGCCGACAAAGGTCTTGCCCGGCTGGAGCACGATCAGCTCCTTGAGCTCCTCTTCGCGGCCGAACATCTCGCCCTCGAGCTTGACGCTCGAGACGGTGTATTGCTCGCCCTCGGTGATGTTGAGGGTCAGGTAGATGTCGCGCTTGTCGGGGGTGATCGAGACCTGGGTCGATTCGACGTTGGCTTCCAGGTAGCCGTGGTTCAGGTACCAGGACTTGATGGTTTCCAGGTCGCCGGTCAGCTTTTGCTTGGAATACTGGTCGGCCTTCGAGTACCAGGTGAACCAGCCCGAAGGGCGCAGTTCGAGCAGCTGGCGCAGCTGCTTGTCGCTGAAGGCCTTGTTGCCGATGATGTTGATGCCCTTGATCTTGGCGACCTCGCCCTCGTCGACGTTGAACATGATCGTCACGCGGTTGCGTTCGATCGGCGTCACGGTGGTGGTGATCTTCACGCCGTACAGGCCGTGCGACAGATACTGGCGCTTGAGCTCCTGCTCTGCGCGGTCGACCGAGGCCTTGTCGAAGATGCGGGTCTGGGCCACGCCGATCTCGGACAGCGCCTTGACCAGCATGTCTTTTTCGAATTCCTTGGTGCCGGTGAAATCGACCGACGAAATCGCCGGACGTTCCTCGACCAGCACCACCAGCACGCCGTTTTCTTCCTCGAGGCGGATGTCCTTGAAGAAGCCGGTGGCGTACAACGCCTTGATCGCGCTCGAGGCCTTGGCGTCGTCGAAGGTCTCGCCCACGCGCACCGGCAGATAGCTGAACACGGTGCCTGCTTCCGTCCGCTGGATGCCTTCGACCCGGATATCCTTGACGACGAACGGGTTGACGGCCAGCGCAGGTCCGGCGCACATGGCCAGCACGGCCGCGCCGATCAAGCTGCGACGAATGAACGGCAGGGCAAAACGATCTGGTTGTGATTTCATTGGCTGGATCAAAGGGTCAGTCATTTGGACAACGATTGCATATTATTCTGTGCCGGGCATTTCCGCGCCAGGTTCCGGGAGCGGATGCGGGCCGCTAGAGCAGCCGCACCAGGTCATTGAAGACGGCGAGCGCCATCAGCATGAACAGCAGGCCGACCCCGGCGCGCTGCGCGAACTCGCCGACGCGCGCAGGAAGGGGACGCCCGGTCAAAACTTCCAGCGAATAATACAGTAAATGGCCACCATCCAGAACTGGAATTGGTAACAAATTCATTACTCCTAAGCTGATACTAATAAAGGCGATGAACTGTAAATAGCTTACGAGACCTATTCTTGCAGTCTGTCCGGCATAGTCGGCGATGGTAATGGGACCGGTCACATTCTTCCACGACGCTTCCCCGGTAATCATCTTCCAGATCATCTTGAGGGTCATCACGCTGGTTTCCCAGGTGCGCTCGGCCCCGCGCGCGATCGCCTCGAACGGGCCGGACGTCACGGTCACCATTTCCGGCGCCTGGGCCACCATGGCCTTGATCACGCCGCGGCCATTCGGGTCCGCCTCCGGCACCAGCGACAGTGCCAGCGGACGGCCGCCGCGTTCGACCTCGAGCGCCAACGGCTTAGCCGGAGACGCCCGCACCGCCTCGATGAAGGCGATGCCGTCGTCGACCTTCCGGCCGTCCACGCGCAGCACCAGGTCGCCGGCCTGCAGGCCGGCGCGTTGCCCTGCCCCGTCCGGCAGCACCTTGTCGATGCGCGGTTGCGGGCGCCACAAATCCAGGCCCAGTTCGGCCATCACGTCGGTTTCGACGTCGAGGCGGCCGACCACCGCCGCCGGCAGCGTCGCGCCGTACGTGCCGCCGTGGACGCCGCGCAGTTCCAGGCGCGCATCCGATTTATCCACCGCCGCATGCACGATTTGCCAGCGCAGCTCGGCCCAGGAGGCCACGGCATTGCCGTTCACCGCGACCACCGTGTCGCCGCCGCGCACGCCGGCCCTGGCGGCCTCGGACGCCGCCGGCGCCTCGCGCAGGCGCGCCGCCGGCTCGTCCACGCCATGCATATACAGCGCGGCCATCAGGCCGATCGCCAGCAGGAAGTTGGCCAGCGGGCCGGCGGCCACGATCGCGATGCGCTTCCAGACGTTCTGGCGCGTGAACTCGCGCGCCAGGTCGGCATCGTCCGTCGGCGCGGTCTCGGGGTCGCGCGCGTCGAGCATCTTGACGTAGCCGCCCAGCGGCAGGGCCGACAGCGCCCATTCGGTCTGGTCCTTGCCGAAGCGGCGCGACCAGACCACCCGGCCCATCCCGACCGAGAAGCGCAGCACCTTGACGCCGCAGGCGCGCGCGACCAGGTAGTGGCCCAGTTCGTGGATCACGATCAGGGGACCGAGCGCCAGCACGAAGGCCAGCACGGTGTAAAGCATGGTCATGGCGGGGTCCAGGGGGTCAGCGCTGCAAGCCTGAAGCGATGGTCGATACGGCGTCGTTGGCGGCCCCGCGCGCGCGCGCGTCCTGGTCCAGCACCGCCTCGATCGACGGGGCCGGGCCATGCGGCACGACGTCGAGCGCGTGACGAATCACGCGGTCGATGTCGCGGAAACCGATGCGGCGCTCGAGGAAGGCCTGCACCGCCACCTCGTTGGCCGCGTTGAGCAGGGCCGGCGCGGTGCCGCCCGCGCGCAGCGCATCAAAAGCCAGTGCCAGGCAGGGGAAGCGCTCGAAGTCGGGCTTGAAGAACTGCAGCCCCGCCATTTGCGTCAGGTCGAGCTGGGCCACGCCCGAATCGATCCGGTCCGGGTAGGCCAGCGCATTGGCGATCGGGGTGCGCATGTCGGGGTTGCCCAACTGGGCCAGCACCGAGCCGTCGACGTAGGACACCATCGAGTGGATCACGCTTTGCGGATGGATCACGACGTCGATCTGGTCGGCCGGCGCGCCGAACAGCCAGTGGGCCTCGATCACTTCGAGGCCCTTGTTCATCATGGTGGCGGAATCGACCGAGATCTTGCGGCCCATGACCCAGTTCGGGTGCTTGCAGGCTTCGTCGGGGGTCACGCTGCCGAGGGTCTCGACGGCGCGGTTCAGGAACGGGCCGCCGGACGCGGTCAAGAGGATCTTGGCCACCCCGCAGGCGCCGGGCACGCGCCCATACGAGGACGGCAGCGCCTGGAAGATCGCATTGTGTTCGCTGTCGACCGGCAGCAGGGTCGCCTTGTGCTCGCGCACGGCGTCCATGAACAGCTGGCCCGACATCACCAGCGCTTCCTTGTTGGCCAGCAGGATCTTCTTGCCGGCGCGCGCCGCGGCGAGCGTCGGCGCGAGGCCGGCGGCGCCGACGATGGCGGCCATCACGATGTCGGTGTCGGCGCTGGAGGCGATGTCGCACAGCGCGGCTTCGCCATATTCGACGCTGGTGGGCAGGTCGGCGATCAGGGCCGCCAGGCGGGCGGCAGCCTCGGAGCTGCCGACCACGGCGCGCTGCGGGCGGAATTGGCGGCAAGCGGCGGCCAGTTCTTCCACGCGCGCATGCGCGCTGAGGGCGTAGACGCGGTAGCGGTCGGGATGACGCGCCACCACGTCGAGGGTCGAGGCGCCGATCGAACCGGTGGCGCCCAGGATGGTAATGCCTTGCATGGAGACTTCCTTCTAGAGCCGGGTGGCGATCAGGGCCGCCAGCGGCAGGACCGGCACGAGTGCGTCGATCCGGTCCAGCACGCCGCCGTGGCCAGGCAGCAGATTGCTGCTGTCCTTCATGCCGGCACGGCGCTTGAGCTGGGATTCGAACAGGTCGCCGACCACGCTGGCGACGACGATGAGGGCGATGACGGCCAGCATGCCGGCCCAGCCGAAGCTGGCCTGCACGCGCACCGCGAAGGTATTCGATAGCGCTTCGCCGCCGAACAGGACGGTAAGCGAGGCGAGCAGCAGGGTCACGACGCCGCCGCCGATGGCGCCTTCCCACGACTTGCCGGGCGAGATCGACGGCGCGAGTTTGTTCTTGCCGAAGGTCTTGCCGCACACATAGGCGAAGATGTCGGCCGACCACACGATGACCAGCACCGACAGCAGGAACAGGGCCGAATACTGGAACAGCATGACGATGGCGGCGAAGCACGCCACCAGAGAAATCGCATACAGCAGGCTGAGCAAGGTATTCGGCGTGCTGGCCAGCGGCGGCAGGCCGAGCTTGAGCGTGGGCGCGAAACGCAGTGCCCACAGCAGCGCGCCGATGGCGAACCAGAAGGTCGGGTCGCCCTGCTCGCGCATGAAGAAGGCATAGGCGAAGGCCAGGGTCCAGGCCGCCGCGATCGCGACCGCGCTCTTCGCGCCCGGATTGAACAGGCGGAAACACTCCCAGATCGCCGCCCCGAAGAAGATCGAGGCGACCACCGCGAACGCCGTGGGGTTGTTGGAATACAGAACCGGCAGCAGGACTGCCAGCAGGACGAGCGCGGTGATGATCCGGGTCTTGAGCATCAGTTGGTCTTCTTCGCTACTTGGGCGCTGGTCTGGCCGAAGCGCCGTTCGCGCTTCTGGAACGAGGCGATCGCCTCATCCAGCGCCTCGGGCGTGAAATCGGGCCAGAAGGTGCTTGTGAAATGCAGTTCGGAATACGCCAGCTGCCACAGCAGGAAATTCGAGATGCGCTCCTCGCCGCCGGTCCGGATGAACAGGTCGGGTTCGGGCGCATATGCCATCGCCAGGTGGGGAGCCAGCATTTCCTCCGTAAAATCGGTGACGCCGGGGTTGGCCTGCACCATCTTCCCCGTTGCCTGCATGATATCCCAGCGGCCGCCATAGTTGGCGCACACGGTGACGGTGAGGCGGGTATTGCCGGCGGTGCGGCGCTCGGCATTGGCGATCATCTCTTGCAGCTTCGAATCGAAGCGGCTCAGGTCGCCCACGACTTTCAGGCGAATATTATTGGCGTGCATCTTCGAGACTTCGCGCTCGAGCGCCGTCACGAACAGGCGCATCAGCAGCGAGACCTCGTCGGCCGGACGGCGCCAGTTCTCGGACGAGAAGGCGAACAGGGTCAGGTACTCGACCCCGCGCAGCACGCAGGCTTCGACGATGCCGCGCACGGCTTCCACGCCCTTGACGTGGCCGGCGACCCGCGGCAGCAGGCGTTTAGTGGCCCAGCGGCCATTGCCATCCATGATGATGGCGATGTGGCGCGGCACGGCGAGCGTGTCGGGAACGGCGGTGGTCGAACTTTTGAACATCTTGTATCCAGCAGGGCTGCGCCCGGGATGTATCCGCGGTGCGCAAATGGCCAATTTAGAATTGGACAATCATAAGGTAGGCGGACCGGCCGCGGCAAGCTGCCGGGGCCGGTCCGCAAGAAAGCCGTTGAGCTGGACCTTATACCGTCAGGATTTCCTTCTCTTTCTCGGCCAGCAGCTTGTCGATGTCGGCCACGGCCTTGTCGGTCAGCTTCTGGATCTCGTCCGAGGCGCGGCGCTCGTCGTCTTCCGACGCGGTCTTGTCCTTGACCATTTTCTTCAGCGCTTCGTTAGCGTCGCGACGGATATTGCGCACGGCAATTTTCGCGTCTTCGCCTTCCGATTTGGTCAGCTTGACCATTTCCTTGCGGCGCTCTTCGGTCAGCGGCGGGGTCGGCACGCGGATCATGTCGCCCTGGGCCGACGGGTTCAGGCCCAGGTCGGCGTCGCGGATGGCTTTTTCGATGGTCGCGGCCATTTTCTTTTCGAACGGCTGGACACCGATGGTGCGGGCGTCGACCAGGGTCAGGTTGGCGACCATCGGCAGCGCGGTCGGGGTGCCGTAGTACTCGACCATCACGTGGTCGAGGATGCCGGTGTGGGCGCGGCCGGTGCGGACCTTCGCCAGGTCGGCCTTCAGGGTCTCGATGGACTTGGCCATGCGCTCTTGCGCGTTCTTTTTGACGTCAGCCAGGGACATGCTGCTCTCCTTGTTGTTCAGTAATATTTTAAACGTGTACCAGTGTACCCTCGTCTTCGCCCATGATCACGCGGGTGAGCGCGCCGGGTTTGACGATGGAGAACACCTTGATCGGCAGTTTCTGGTCGCGGCACAGCGCGAAGGCGGTGGCGTCCATCACCTGCAGGTGCTTGGCGATGGCTTCGTCGAACGAGATGTTCTCGTAGCGGGTCGCGTGCGGGTCCTTCTTGGGGTCGGCGCTGTAGACGCCGTCGACCTTGGTGGCTTTCAGGACGATCTCGGCCGAGATCTCGGCGCCGCGCAGGGCGGCCGCGGTGTCGGTGGTGAAGAACGGGTTGCCGGTGCCGGCGGCGAACACGACGACCTTGCCTTCTTCCAGGTATTGCAGCGCTTTCGGGCGCACATAAGGCTCGACCACCTGCTCGATGCCGATCGCCGACATGACGCGGGCGGTGATGCCGACGTGGCGCATGGCGTCGGCCAGGGCCAGCGCGTTCATGACGGTGGCCAGCATACCCATGTAGTCGGCGGTGGCGCGGTCCATGCCCTGGGCGCCCGGGGCGACGCCGCGGAAGATGTTGCCGCCGCCGATCACGACCGCCACCTGCACGCCCAGCTTCGCCACTTCCGCCACGTCGGCCACCATGCGCTCGATGGTGGCGCGGTTGATGCCGAACGGGTCGTCGCCCATCAGCGCTTCGCCAGACAGTTTCAGGAGGACTCGTTGGTAGGCTGGTTTTGACATGATGAAGCGGCTCCTAATGTGATGTTTCGATGTTGCGAATTCGGGTCCGATCGACACCCCTAGGGTGCGATCTCATCTGCCTTGGAGGCGATGGCATTGTAAGGCGGGCGCTGCGCGCGGGGCGCTACGGTGTGCGCTGGACCTGGATTCCCGCCTGCGCGGGAACGACGTGCGAAAGGTGCGGACTGCGGAGCCTTCTTCGGCCCGCACCCCGTGAACGTCGTTCCCGCGCAGGCGGGAACCCCAGTTCGTCGTGCAGCCAGGAAATACAGCATGGCCGCCGCACACAAACGATCCCACCTTAAAAAAACGGACCTTGCGGCCCGTTCTTTTTGATTACTGCTTGTTTGCAGCCATCTGGGCTGCAACTTCGGCTGCGAAGTCGTCGACCTTCTTCTCGATGCCCTCGCCCACCACGTACATGGTGAATGCCTTGACGGTGGTGTTCGATGCCTTCAGGTATTGCTCGATCGACTGCTTGTCGTTCTTCACAAATGCCTGGTTCAGCAGCGACACTTCTTTCAGGTACTTCTGCACCGAACCGTCGATACGCTTGGCGACGATCTCTTCCGATTGTGGCTGCTTGCCTTCGGCGACGGCTTTTTCAGCGTCTTCCTTGGCCTTCAGTTCGGCGACCGAGCGCTCTTTTTCGATCATTTCGGCTGGCACTTGCTCCGACGACAGAGCGACCGGCTTCATTGCAGCGATGTGCATGGCCAGGTCCTTGCCGACTTGCTCGTCCGCGCCTTCGAAGTCGACGATGACGCCGATGCGGGTGCCGTGCAGGTACGAAGCCAGCTTGCCGGTGGTTTCGAAACGCTGGAAGCGACGCACGGTCATGTTCTCGCCGATCTTGCCGATCAGGGCGGTACGCACGTCGTCGAAGGTCTTGCCGTCGTGCGGCAGTGCTGCCAGGGCAGCGACGTCAGCCGGGTTGTTCTCGGCGACCAGCTTGGCGGCCAGGTTGACCATGGCCAGGAATTCTTCGTTCTTGGCGACGAAGTCGGTTTCGCTGTTGACTTCGACGATCGCGCCGACGTTGCCGGAGATGTAGGTTGCCACCACGCCTTCGGCGGTGATGCGCGCCGATGCCTTCGATGCCTTGCCGCCCAGCTTGACGCGCAGGATCTCTTCAGCACGACCCATGTCGCCGTCGGCTTCGGTCAGTGCTTTTTTGCATTCCATCATTGGCGCGTCGGTCTTCGCGCGCAGTTCGCCTACCATCGCTGCAGTAATCGCTGCCATGTTGATTTCTCCTAAATGTTTTATCCGGTTGCAGGTCGTTATGACAACGCCCCGCAGGTATTCAGCTTAAAAAAAGGGGGGCTCGTGTGTGCGGCGCCCCCTTCGATGTGTCAGCGAGCGAAGCTCGCCGTCACTTATGCTTGCTCGGAAACTTCGACGAAGTCGTCGCCGCCAGCCTTGACCATTTCAACGACTTCGTTGGTGGCGTTGGCGCGGCCTTCCAGGATCGCATCGGCGACGCCGCGTGCGTACAGGGTGATCGCTTTCGACGAGTCGTCGTTGCCTGGGATGACGTGGGTCACGCCTTCTGGCGAGTGGTTGGTATCGACGATGCCGATGACCGGGATGCCCAGCTTGCCGGCTTCGGTGATGGTGCCCTTGTGGTAGCCGACGTCGACGACGAAGATCGCGTCAGGCACGCCGCCCAGGTCCTTGATGCCGCCGATCGACTTTTGCAGCTTTTCCATTTCGCGCGAGAACAGCAGCGCTTCTTTCTTCGACATCTTCTCGACCGAACCGTCTTCGACTTGCGCTTCCATGTCTTTCAGACGCTTGATCGAGGTCTTGATGGTCTTGAAGTTGGTCAGCATGCCGCCCAACCAGCGCTGGTCGACGTAAGGCACGCCAGCGCGCTGTGCTTCAGCGGCGATGATGTCGCGCGCCTGGCGCTTGGTGCCGACCATCAGGATGGTGCCGCGGTTGGCCGAGATCTGCTTGATGGTCTTCATCGCATCCTGGTACATCGCCATGGTCTTTTCCAGGTTGATGATGTGGATCTTGTTGCGATGACCGAAGATGAACGGCGCCATCTTTGGGTTCCAGAAACGGGTCTGGTGGCCGAAGTGGATACCGGCTTCCAGCATTTCACGCATAGTAACGGACATGTAATTCTCCAGGGTTGGGTCTTGAATGTGGCCAGTCACCAGTCAGGCACCCTTTTAGGGCCACATTCGCGATTTCAATAAAATAAAAGATGCTTTTTACAACATTGCTCGATGCGAATCCGAGCAACCCGAGATTCTAGCGGGATTTGCCGTTTTGTTCAAGCGTGACGTGGGAGTGGCGATGGGGTCCGCCCTGAGGAAGGAATGTTTCCTCTATAATGAACCCTTATTGCCCAGACTTATGGCATCGACTACTGCAGGATAAGAATCCCTATGGCATCCACTCCCAAAACTCCCGAAGAAATCGAAGGCATGCGCGTCGCCTGCCGCCTCGGCTCGGAAGTGCTCGACTATATCACCCCGTTCGTGAAGCCCGGCGTCACCACCGGCGAACTCGACCGCCTGGCGTATGAATACATGGTCAACGTCCAGGGCACGACCCCGGCGACCCTGAACTACGCCCCGCCCGGCTACCCGCCCTTCCCCGGCTCGATCTGCACCTCGCTCAACGACGTGATCTGCCACGGCATCCCGGGCGATCGCGTGCTGAAATCGGGCGATGCGCTCAACATCGACATCACGCCGATCACCAAGGACGGCTACCACGGCGACAACAGCCGCATGTTCCTGGTCGGCGAGCCGTCGATCATGGCGCGCCGCCTGTCCGAGATCACCTTCGAGTGCATGTGGCTGGGCATCGCCGCGGTCAAGCCGGGCAAGCGCCTGGGCGACATCGGCCATGCGATCCAGCAGCACGCCGAAAAGGCCGGCTACAGCGTGGTGCGCGAGTTCTGCGGCCACGGCGTGGGCCGCGTGTTCCACGAAGAGCCGCAGGTGCTGCACTACGGCCGTCCCGGCACCCTGGAAGAGCTCAAACCCGGCATGATCTTCACCATCGAGCCGATGATCAACGCCGGCCGCCGCGACATCAAGGAAATGCCGGACGGCTGGACCATCAAGACCAAGGATCGCAGCCTGTCGGCCCAGTGGGAACACACGGTGCTGGTCACCGAGACCGGGGTCGAGGTGCTGACCATGTCGGCCGGCAGCCCGCCGCCGCCGGCCATCGTGCTGCCGCTCCTGAACCCGGGCGCGGTGCCGACCCTGGCCGCGGCCTGAAGGAGCCGCCCATGGGACAGGCCGCCCTGCTCGACACCGCCCGCACCACCTTGCGCCAGCGCCTGAAGGCCGAACGCCAGCTGGCGTTCCAGGCCTTCCAGGAAGACGGCAAGCCCGAGAAGCTCCTGCGCGGCCTGCGCCAGGTGGTCGACGGCGTCCTGCTCGACGCCTGGCAGGCCGCCGGCCTGCCCGACGACACCGCGCTGGTGGGCGTGGGCGGCTACGGGCGCGGCGAACTGTTCCCCTATTCCGACGTCGACCTCCTGATCCTGCTGGGACAGCCGGCCGACGCCATCACCCAGGCGCGCCTGGAAGGCCTGGTCCAGCTGCTGTGGGACCTGGGCCTGGAAATCGGCCACAGCATCCGCACCGTGGACGAGTGCCTGAGCGAGTCCGCCGCCGACATCACCGTGCAAACGAGCCTGCTGGAAGCGCGCCTGGTCACCGGCAGCGCGCCGCTGTTCGAGGAACTGCAGCGGCGCTACCGCGACGCCCTCGATCCGCAGGCCTTCTTCCAGGCCAAGACCGCCGAGATGCGGCTGCGCCACGCCAAGTACGAATACACCGCCTTCGCGCTCGAACCGAACGTGAAAGAAAGCCCGGGCGCGCTGCGCGACCTGCAGGTGATCCTGTGGGTGGCCAAGGCCGCGGGCCTGGCCGACACCTTCGGCCAGCTCGCCACGCGCGGCCTGATCACGCGCATGGAGGCGCGCCAGCTGCTGGAAAAGGAAAGCGCCTTCAAGGACATCCGCATCCGGCTGCACCTGCATACGAAAAGGCGCGAAGACCGGCTGGTGTTCGACGTCCAGACCGCGATCGCCGGCACGCTGGGCCTCACCGCCAGCGGCGAAGGGCCGGACGCGCGCCGCGCCAGCGAATTCCTGATGCAGCGTTACTACTGGGCCGCCAAGACCGTGACCCAGTTGAATACGATTTTGCTGCAGAACATCGAAGCCCAGCTGTTCCCGCAGCCGGCGGTGGCCTTCCCGATCAGCGCCCACTTCACCCAGGTGGGCAGCCTGATCGACGTGGTGGCCGACGACACCTTCGAAAAGCACCCGTCCGCCATCCTCGAGCTGTTCGTGGCGATGACCGAGCGCCGCGAACTCAAGGGATTGAGCGCGCGCGCCACGCGCGCCCTGTGGCATGCGCGCACGCTGATCGACGAGGCTTTCCGCGCCGACCCGGCGAACAAGGCGCTGTTCCTGCGTGTGCTGCAGGCGCCGCGCGGCCTGGTGCATGCGCTGCGCCGCATGAACGAATTCGGCATCCTGGGCCGCTACCTGCCGGCCTTCCGCAAGATCGTCGGCCAGATGCAGCATGACCTGTTCCACGTGTACACCGTGGACCAGCACATCATGATGGTGATCCGCAACCTGCGCCGCTTCACGATGCCGGAACACGCGCACGAATATCCGTTCTGCAGCCAGCTGATCGCCGACTTCCACGACCGCTGGCTGCTGTACGTGGCGGCCCTGTTCCACGACATCGCCAAGGGCCGCGGCGGCGACCACTCCAAGCTCGGCATGGATGACGCGCGCGCGTTCTGCCGCGACCACGGCATCAATGAAGAAGATACCGAGCTGGTGGTGTTCCTGGTCGAGCAGCACCTGACCATGTCGACGGTGGCGCAGAAGCAGGACTTGTCCGACCCCGACGTGATCCAGGCCTTCGCCGCCGTGGTCGGGGACGAGCGCCATCTGACCGCGCTGTACCTGCTGACCGTGGCCGACATCCGCGGCACCAGCCCCAAGGTGTGGAACGCCTGGAAGGCCAAGCTGCTGGAAGACCTGTACAAGGTCACGCTGCGCGTGCTGGGCGGCGAGCCGCATTCGGCCGACCGCGAGCTACGCACGCGCCAGAAGGAAGCGCTGGCCACCCTGCGCCTGTTCGGCCTGGACGCCAACGCCCACGAAGCGCTGTGGAAGCAGCTCGACGTGGCCTACTTCCTGCGCCACGACGCCTCCGACATCGCCTGGCAGACGCGCGCGCTGGTCGACAAGGTCGACAGCGACAAGCCGGTTGTCAAGGCGCGCCTGGCGCCGATCGGCGAAGGCCTGCAGGTGGCGGTCTACGTCAAGGACCAGCCCGACCTGTTCGCGCGCATCTGCAGCTACTTCGACCGCAAGAACTTCAGCATCCTGGACGCCAAGATCCACACCACGCGCCACGGCTATGCGCTGGACAGCTTCCTGGTAGCGGACGAGAACTTCGCCGGCAGCTACCGCGACATCATCAGCCTGATCGAGCACGAGCTCTGCTCCCAGCTGCTGTCGCAGGAGGCGCTGCCGCCGCTGGTGCGCGGACGCCTGTCGCGCGTGGCGCGCACCTTCCCGATCACGCCGACGGTCGAGCTGCGGCCGGACGAGCGCGGCCAGTTCCACGTGCTGTCGATCGCCGCCAACGACCGCATGGGCCTGCTGTACGCGATCGCCAGCGTGCTGGCGCGCTACCGGCTGAACCTGCACACGGCCAAGATCATGACCCTGGGCGAGCGCGTCGAGGACGTGTTCCTGATCGACGGCCCGGCCCTGAACAATCCACGCACCCAGGTGCAGCTCGAGACCGATCTTCTCGACGCCCTCAAGATTTGATTCACCCCTTTTTACAGTAAAGCTTTCTCGATGACCGAACCGCTCCGCCTCTCCAAACGTATGTCCGAACTCGGCCTGTGCTCGCGCCGCGAAGCCGATGAATGGATCGCCCGCGGCTGGGTGCGGGTGGACGGCAAGGTCGTCTCGGAACTGGGCAGCAAGGTGTTGCCGAACCAGCGCATCACGGTCGAGCGCCAGGCCGCGGCCGAGCAATCGAAACGCGTGACCATCCTGATCAACAAGCCGGTCGGCTACGTCAGCGGCCAGGCCGAGGATGGCTACACGCCGGCCGTCGCCCTGATCAAGCCCGAGAACCGCTGGGCGGAAGACCCGTCGAAGGAGCAGTTCCACCCGACCCAGCTGCGCAGCCTGGTGCCGTGCGGCCGGCTCGACATCGATTCGGTGGGTCTGCTCGTGCTGTCGCAGGACGGCCGCATCGCCAAGCACCTGATCGGCGAGACCACCAGCGTCGACAAGGAATACCTGGTGCGGGTGCAGTACACCAGGCCGGGCAAGCTGCCCGACAGCGACCTGAAAAAGCTCAATCACGGCCTGTGGATGGACGGCAAGCCGCTATTGCCGGCCAAGGTGCGCTGGCAGAACGAGGATCAGCTGAGCTTTACCCTGCGCGAAGGCAAGAAGCGCCAGATCCGGCGCATGTGCGATATGGTCGGGCTGAAGGTGGTGGGCCTCAAGCGCGTGCGCATCGGCAAGGTCAAGCTGGGCAACCTGCCGGAAGGCCAGTGGCGCTACCTGGCCCCGGAGGAGCAGTTTTAAGCCGCGCCTTGCAGCGCCGGCTTGCCGTTCGGTAGCGGCGCCTCTGCCGCCAGCAAACCCTCGGCCTTCAATTCTTCCCAGAACGCCGGCGGGATGACGATGTCCATCAGCGCCGCGTTACGCTGCAGGTGCGCCACGCTGCTGGCGCCGGGAATGGTCGCCACCACCACCGGATGCGCCAGCCCGAACTGCAGCGCCGCCGCCGGCAGGTCGACGCCGTGGCGCGCCGCCACCTGGCGCAGGCGCTCGCGCCGCGCGATCTTGTCGTCGTCCGCCGGGCCGTAGTCGTAGTTCGGGCCGCCGGCCAGGAAGCCGGAATTGAACGGCCCGCCCAGCACCACCTTCGCGCCGCGTTCCTCGCACAGCGGGAACAGTTCTTCCAATGGCGTGGTTTCCATCAGCGTATAGCGGCCGGCCAGCAGGAAGATGTCGGGATCGGAGTCGCGCAGCGCGCGCAGGCAGGGGTCGACCGTGTTCACGCCCAGGCCCCAGCCCTTGATCACGCCCTCCTCGCGCAGCCTGACCAGGCCTTCGAAGGCGCCGCCGCGGCCGGCCGCGATGGCGTAGTAGTGCTCGTACTCGGCCTGGCTGAAGCGGTCCGGCGACAGGTCGTGCACATACACGATGTCGATGTGCGACAGCGCCATGCGCTGCAGGCTGTCCTCGATCGAGCGGCGCGCGCCGTCGGCCGTGTAGTCGGTGACGCGCCGGAACGGCAAGCCGCCCACGAAGGGATCGGCGATCTCGGGCGTCTCGCTCGGCACCAGGATGCGGCCGACCTTGGACGACAGCGTGTATTCGTTGCGCGGACGGCGCCGCAGCGCCTGGCCGAAACGGTGCTCGGACAGGCCGGCACCGTAGTGCGGCGCGGTGTCGACATAGCGGATGCCGGCGTCCCAGGCGGCGTCGACGGTGGCTTGCGCAGCCTCTTCGCTGGTCTTGTGGTACATATCGCCCAGGCCGGTGCCGCCCAGGCCCAGGCGTGTGATGGGTTGGTAACGCTGAGTCATCGTTCTGTCCTTTCTCGACTGATCGGACAGATTCTGCCTGCCCCGCGACCTTGCCGGCGCACGCCAGCGCTGCAGCGCAACACCGCCTTCACGCCGCGCGCCGGCTCTCGATCTGCATCAGGGCGGCGCCCAGGACGTCGAGGTCGACCGGCTTGGCGAACAGGTCGTGGAAGCCCGCCGCCAGCGCCTGCGCCCGGTCCTTCTGTTGCGCATAGCCGCTCACCGCGATCAGGATCGCCTGCGCCGCGCCTGGCTGCTTGCGCAGCGCGGCGGCCAGCTCGTAACCGTTCATCTCGGGCAGGCCGATGTCGAGCAGGCACACATCCGGCCCAAAGGCCGGCAGCGCGGCCAGGGCCTCGCGCGCGGAGTGGGCGACCAGCACCGTGTGCCCCAGGGTTTCGAGCAGCAGCGACAGCGTGACCGCCGCGTCCTCGTTGTCGTCGACCACGCCGATGCGCAGCGCCGGCACGCTGGCGCGCGGCGGGCTGCGGTCGCGCGCGCGCCGCTCGACCTGGGCGCGCGTCGACAGCGGCAGGCTGACGTGGAAGGTGCTGCCCTGCCCCGGACCTTCGCTGCTGGCGCTGACCGCGCCGCCGTGCAGCTTGAGCAGGCTGCGTACCAGCGCCAGCCCGATGCCCAGGCCGCCCTGGCTGCGGTCCAGGCCCCGCGCCCCTTGCGCGAACAGGTCGAAGGCGCTGGCGATCAGGTCGGGCGACATGCCGATGCCGTCGTCGCGGATGTCGACCGCCAGCGCGCCGCCGTCCGTCGTCAGGCGCACCTCGATGTGACCGCCTTCGAGCGTGTACTTGGCGGCGTTGCTGAGCAGGTTGGTCATGACCTGCACCAGGCGCTTGCGGTCGCCCACCACGATGGCGCGCGCCGGCGGCAGGTCGACGGTCAGGCGGTGCCGGTGCTTCTCGATCAGCGGGCGCACCTGTTCGACGGCGTCGGCGATGACGTCCTTGAATTCCAGTTCGCGCAATTCGAGCTCCACCTTGCCGCGGGTGACGCGCGAGACGTCCAGCAGGTCGTCGATCAGCGACGTCATGTGGCCGGCCTGGCGCGCCACGATCTCGCTGGCGCGCTGCACCATCGCGGGGTCGAGGTTGAAATTGGACAGCATGGTGGCGGCCGAGACGATCGGCGCCAGCGGATTGCGCAGCTCGTGGGCCAGCATGGCGAGGAATTCATCCTTGCGCTGGTCGGCCTGGCGCAGCGCCGCGATCAGGGCCTCCTGCTCGGTCATCGCCTTGCGCAGCTCGATCTGGCTCATGACCTGGTGCGCCAGGGTGGCCAGCACGAACTGCTCCTGCTCGCTCAAGCCCTGCGGCCGCGGCTTGTTGTCCAGCACGCACAAGGTGCCGAGCGGGACGCCGTCGCGCGTCTTGAGCAGGGCCCCGGCGTAAAAGCGCAGCCCGGCGTCCTTCGTCACCAGCGGATTGCAGCGGAAGCGCGGGTCCTCGCGCGTGTCGGGCACGATCAGCTGCTGCTCCTCGAGCAGCGCGAAGCGGCAGATCGAATCGTCCAGCGGCATCTCGCGCATGCCCAGGCCGATCTCGGACTTGAACCACTGGCGGCCGCGCGCGATCAGGTTGACCGCCACGATCGGCGCGGCCAGCAACTGGCTGACGAGGCGCACGACGTCGTCGAACGAACGCTCGGGCGGAGTGTCGAGGATGCCGTAGGAATCGAGGACGGCGAGGCGCGCTTCTTCGTCGAGGGTGGCGGTGCTGGACGTCATGGATGGTCGGAGGTGGCGAAAACGGGCCGACAACACGCCGGCTGGCCGCCAATTATAGGAACAAAGCCGCGCTTGCGGCCACACGGAACGTCCTGGAAAGCTTGCCGCGCGTCTCGCGAGCGCCGCGCCGTGGCCATCACGCCGACGCGGTCAGTCTTGTGCGAGATGGTAGCAGCCAGTGATTATCTCAGGCCACGCCCGGACGCAGCCGGCGCCACAACGCGCGCCCCGCCGCATGCACCAGCCATGAAAACAGCGCGATGACGGCCCCGAACATGGCCGGCAGGATCGGCCCAGCCACGAAATTCATGGCCAGTACGAAGCCCAGCAGGTATTCGGCATGCCACAGGCGCACCACGAGGGCCAGCGCCAGCAGGCCGAAGAAGACGTAGTCGACCAGGGGACTGCCGGCCGCGAACAGCGCCGCCAGCGTGGCGCCGTAGGCCAGCGCGCACAGGAAGGCGACGAGGGGAGCCGGCCTGAGCGAAAGCCCGCCAGTGGCGGCAAGCCGTGCGCGGCGCTCGACCCTGCCGACGGTCCACCAGGTCAGCAGCGGCACCAGCAACAGGCCCCACCAGTTGGACACCGCGGGCAACTCGGGATTGGCCAGCAGGTGATGCGACAGCACGCCGCCATGCAGATGCTCGCGCGCGAGCAGGGCCAGTTCGGCGCACAGCGCCAGCAGAGTCAGGAGGGTGCGGCGACGGCTCGCGGAGGCGGCGTTCATGGGGTCCTGGACGTGGAAGAGCTCGAGCGCTTCACACTACCAGAAGTCGCGGCCCCGATCCACGCCGGGAGCGGATTCCATGCCGCCGTCATAATATGCATATGTTTCAATCGCCCAGCACCGTGACGACCAGCCGGCGCCGGTGCGGGGCCGTGCGGTGTTCCCACAGGTAGATGCCCTGCCAGGTGCCCAGCAACAGCCGCCCTGCCCCGACCGGAACCGTGAGCGCGGTGTCGGTGAGCATGGTGCGGCCGTGGGCCGACATATCGTCCGGCCCTTCGGCGTCGTGGCGATAGGCCGGATCGCCGTCCGGCGCCAGGCGTGCGACGATGGTTTCCAGGTCGCGCCGCACGTCGCCGTCGGCGTTCTCGGTAAGCAGCAGCGAGCAGCTGGTGTGCTGCACGAAGACGTGGACCAGACCGCATTGCAGCGTCGATGCCGCGACCACGGCGGCGACGTCGCGCGTGATGTCGCGGGTGCCGCGCCCGCTGGTCGAAAATTCGAGGATGGTCTGGTGCGCCATGCTGCCGTCCTGTGATGAAAGCCGTGGGGCTCCATCATACCAGCGGCGCGTCTCGCCTAACCTCGCCTAACCTCGCCTAATCGCGGCGGCGGTCGGCCAGGAACTGCTGCGCGCGCGGGTGTCGTGGATGGGCGAAGAATTCCTGCGGCGTGGCCTGTTCCAGGATCTTCCCTTCGGCCATGAACCAGACGCGGTCGGCCACGTCGCGCGCAAAGCCCATCTCGTGGGTCACGCACACCATCGTCATCCCCTCTCCCGCCAGCGACCGCATCACCTGCAGCACCTCGCCCACCATCTCGGGGTCGAGCGCGCTGGTCGGCTCGTCGAACAGCATGATCGGCGGACGCATGGCCAGCGCGCGCGCGATGGCCACGCGCTGCTGCTGGCCGCCCGACAGCGCGTTCGGATAGGCGTCGGCCTTGTGCGCCAGGCCGACCCGCTCGAGCAGCCCCATGGCGTGTTCGCGGGCCTCGGCCCTGGTCGCCCGTTTCAGCTTGACCGGCGCCAGCGTGCAATTCTCGAGCGCTGTCAGGTGCGGGAACAGATTGAAGCTCTGGAACACGAAACCGATGCCGGCGCGCAGCGCGTTGACATCCAGGCCCCTGGCGTGGATGTCGCGGCCGTCGATCTCGATGCGGCCGGAATCGATCTCTTCCAGCCGGTTGAGGGTGCGGATCAGGGTCGACTTGCCGGAGCCGGACGGCCCGCACACCACCAGCACCTCGTTGTTCCCGACGCGCTCGGTGATGTCCACCAGCGCGTGGTAGTCGCCGTAGTATTTGTTGACTTTATCGAGGACGATCATCGTTGGTGGACTTTCATGAAGCTTGCGCAGTGCGGCGCTGCAGGCGCCGCTCGAGCAGGAAGGCCAGGCGGGACAGGCCGAAACACAGGATGAAATAGGTCAGCGCCAGGATCAGGTACACCTCCACCGCCCGGGTGAACACCAGGGTATTGATCTGGGTGGCGATGAACGACACTTCCGACAGACCGATGATGTAGCCGAGCGAAGTCGCCTTGATGGTCGAGACCAGCTGGTTGACGATCGACGGCAGGCCATGGCGCAGGGTCTGCGGCAGCACCACGTGGCGCAGCGCGGCGCCATAGCCCAGGCCCAGCGAACGGGCGCTCTCCAGCTGCCCCTTGGGCAACGCGCGCAGGCCGGCGGCCACGATCTCGGCCAGGTAGACGCTGTCGAACACCACCAGCACCATCAGCATCGTGGTCGCCTGCGAGGTCTTGACGCCGGTGACGGCGGGCAGGAAGAAATACACCCAGAACAGCACCAGCAGCAGCGGCACGGCGCGCACCACCTGCACCAGGCCGGCCACCGGCAGGCTGATCGCGCGATACGGGCTGACGCGGGCAATGCCGAGCAGCAGGCCGAGCGGCATCGCCAGCACCAGCGCGGCGCCCGACAGCAGGATGGTCAGCACCAGGCCGCCGAGCGGCCCTTCAGGATATTGGCCGACCAGGAAGTACAGCCAGTAGGTATCGATCAGCTCGAGCATCCGTCGTCTTTCAGGCCGTCCTCACCGGATAGCGGCGCTGGAACAGGTAAGCGAGCAGCGAGATCACGAGCGAGACCGTCAGGTAGGCCAGCGTGGCGAAGGTGAACGCCTCCAGGCTGCGAAAACTGGCCGTTTCCACGCGCGCGGCCTGGTACATCAACTCCGCGGCGCCGATGACGGTGGCCACGCTCGTGTCCTTCCACAGGTTGACGGTCTGCGACAGCAGCGGCGGCACCGAGGCGCGCAGCGCCTGCGGCAGCAGCACCAGGCGCACCGCGGCCACCCGCCCCAGGCCCAGCGAACGCGCGGCCTCGAGCTGGATCGCGGACACGGCGCGGATGCCGCTGCGGATGTCCTCGGCCATGTGCACGCCGGCGTACAGCGTCAATGCGATGACGGCGCAGACCACTTCGGGGTTGTTCGCGTACAGGACTTCGCGCGCGGACTCCGGCAGCAGTTCGGGAAACGCGAAGTACCAGAACAGCAGGTGCGCCAGCAGCGGCACGTTGCGGATCGCCTCGACCAGCGTCGCGCCGAGCGCGCGCAGCGGCGCGAAGGTCGAGGTGCGCATCAGCGCCACCAGCGCGCCGAAGGGCAGCGCGAAGGCGAAGCTGATGACGGTCAGCTGGATCGACAGGATGAATCCCTGCACCAGCCAGTCGTGGTACTCGCCGGACTGCAGGATGGTCGGATCGAAGAACAAGACCAGGCTCAGATCTGGTCGGTGTGGATCTTGAAGCTGCGCTTGGCGAGGTTGGTGCGGGTGCCGGGGCCATACCATTTATTGAACAGCTGCTGGGCGGCGCCGCTGCTTTCCAGCTCGCGCAGGGTCTGGTCGACCGCCGCCTTCAGGCCCTTCTCGCCCTTGCGCAGGCCGAGCGCGAGCGGCTCGTTGCCGATCGACGGCGCCAGGATCGTGAAGCCCTTGGCGGCAGGGCCCAGCTTGCCGTAGTCGGACAGCAGCGAGGATTCGTCGTTGACGTAGGCGACGCCTTTCCCCTGGCGCAGCGCCTGGAAGGCTTGCTGGGTGTTCTCGAACGTCACCACCTCGACGTTCGGCACCGCCTTGCGGATATTCGTTTCCTGGGTGCCGCCGCGCACGGTCAGCACCTTCTTGCCGGCCAGTTGCGGCAAGCCGGTAATGCCGCTGGCCGCGCGCACCATGACCTTGGAACCGGTCACGAAGTGGGTCAGCGCGAAATCGACCTGCGATTCGCGCTCCTTGTTGTGGGTGAGCGAAGCGGCCAGGATGTCGACGTGGCCCTGCTGCAGCTCGGGAATGCGGGCGGCGACCGAGATCTGCTTGAACACCGGTTTCACGCCCAGCTTCTTCGCCACCGCATTGGCGATGTCGATCTCGTAGCCGACCAGCTGGCGCGATGTCGGGTCGATGAAGCTGTTCGGTTCATCGGTGCCGAGCACGCCGAACACGATCTGCCCCTTCTTCTTGATGTCGGCCAGCTGGTCGGCGTGCGCCAGGCCGGCAGACAGCGAGACGCCCAGGGCGAAGGTGCTCAGGATAAGGTGACGGCGAGTGAACATTGATGCTCCGGCTAGGATGTCGATCTTGCGAGTATAGAACAAACGCTTATATCGAAAAACGACTAATTTGCCATAAGAAAATGTCGAAAAACTCATATAGAGCGGCGCCGGCGATGCTAGCCGTGCGCCGACCGCAAGAAATTGTTGTCATAATTACCTCAACCCGATCGGAGAAGCCATGCTCGTCGTAACCTACAATGTCAACAGCATCAACAGCCGGCTGGACGCCCTCGTCCAGTACCTCGGCGAGCGCCAGCCCGACGTCGTCTGCCTGCAGGAACTCAAGGCCCCGCAAGACAAGTTCCCGCTGCAGGCGATCCAGGACGCCGGCTACCACGCCCTCTGGCACGGCCAGAAAAGCTGGAACGGCGTGGCGATCATCACCCGCGAGCCCGCGCAAGAGGTGCAGCGCGGCCTGCCGGGCGACGAAACCGACGAGCAAAGCCGCTACATCGAGGCGGTCTACAAGGGCATCCTCATTGCCGGCCTCTACCTGCCGAACGGGAACCCGGCGCCGGGACCCAAGTTCGACTACAAGCTGGCCTGGATGGAGCGCCTGCGCCTGCGCGGCCTCGAGCTGCTGGCCCAGGGCATACCGGCGGTGCTGGCGGGCGACTTCAACGTCATCCCGACCGAGCGCGACGTCTACAAGCCCGAGCGCTGGGTCGACGACGCCCTGTTCCGTCCCGAGACCCGCGCCGCCTTCGAGCGCCTGATCGACCAGGGCTGGCTCGATTCGCTGCGCGCCATCCACCCGGACGAGACGATCTACACCTTCTGGGATTACTTCCGCAACGCCTTCGGGCGCGACGCCGGCATCCGCATCGATCACCTGCTGCTCAGCCCCAGGCTGCAGCCGGCGCTGAAGGATGCCGGGGTCGACAAGTTCGTGCGCGGCCGCGAAAAGCCGAGCGACCATGCGCCGACCTGGGTCGAACTCGATCTGGCGAAGATCGCGGAGTAAACGACCTGAACTACCTGACCGGCGCTTGCGCATGACGCCGCATCGCCGCCCCACCCTCGCATAACAAGGAGCACACCATGAAACGACTACTCATCGCCGCCGCCGTCCTGGCCCTGCCCCTGGGCGCCCAGGCCGTCTCGATGCCCGGCTTCTGCGCGCGCGGCATCGGCACTGCCGAAGCCAAGATCTGCCAGGCTCCGGGTTCGGCCGAATCCGAAGGCATGGTCTACGCCCTGTACCGCGCCGCGCTCGAAAAACTCGACGCCGGCGCCGGCAAGGAACTGCAGGAACAGCACACCAAGTGGTGGGACGGCGTGAAGCAATGCGCCGAGTCCAAAGACATGAACGGCTGCCTCAACAACGCCTACGGCAGCCGCCTGCTGCAGTTGCAATCGACCTACAAGCTGGTCAAGACCACCGGTCCGGTCGCCTTCACCTGCGGCGACGGCAGCAAGATCAGCGCCACCTTCCTCGACACCACGCCGGCCTCGATGGTCGCGGTGCGCGACAAGGAACACGTGCTGCTGCGCGGCGAAAAGACCGCCAGCGGCATCGCCTACGGCAACCGCAGCGAGGAATTCAAGGAACACCAGGGCAAGGTCACCATCAAATGGGGCGCCAATGCCAAGGAGCTGAGCTGCAAGAAGTCGTAAGCCTGCAGGAGCCTGTCCCGGCTCTGTCACGACGGACGGACATGCGTTAAGCTGTTCGTCCGTTTCATTTTCAGACACCCGCATGCTCTCGCCCGAACAACTCTTCGGCTTTCTCGCCGCCGCCGTCCTGATCACCCTCTCGCCCGGCCCCGACAACCTGATGGTGCTCAGCACCGGCATCGCCAAGGGCCGCCTGCGCGGCATCGCCTTCGGGCTCGGATGCGCCTTCGGCTGCATCAGCCATACGGTGCTGGCCGTGATCGGCGTCAGCGCGCTGATCGCGGCCTCGCCGGCGGCCTTCACCGCGCTCAAGGTGGCGGGCGGCCTGTACCTGATCTGGATGGGATGGGGCGCGGTCAAGAGCCGCGGCGGCGCGCGCGTGACGACTGCCGGCGCATCCGACGAACCGGCCGGACGGCTGTTCGTCAAGGGGCTGGTGGCCGCCGCCATCAATCCCAAGGTGGTGCTGTTCTTCCTGTCGTTCCTGCCGCAGTTCGTGGTCGCCGCGCGCGGCGACGCCAACCTGCAGATCGGCCTGCTGGGCATCGTGTTCACCCTGCAGGCAGCCGTCATCTTCGGCGCGCTCGGCTATTTTTCGGGGACGATCGGCCAGTGGCTCAACCGCACGCCCACGGCCGGCATGTGGCTGGACCGGATCGCGGGGGCGGTGTTCATCGGCTTGGGATTGCGCCTGATCGTGGCGCGCTGAAAAAAAGCGCGGTTCGATGAACCGCGCCGTTCGTCCTTACAGCTCGATGGCGACCTGCGCCGCCTGGCCCCTGCGCGCCGGGACCTGCACTTCGAGCAGGTGCTGCTGGGCGTTGAAGACAAAGCGCGCTGCGCGGCCATCGACCGTCACGCCACGCGGCTTCGCCCGCACATTGTGCACCTTGAGCGCGAAGGCCCGTTCCTTCGCCTGCATCGCCTTGCCGGTTTCTGTCCTGAAGCCGATCTCGAGCCGCTTGTCGGCGCTCATTTCCGTATACTTGCTGTCGAAGCGCACGATCTCGTACTTGCCCTGCTCATAAGCGCCCGCGGTCTCGCCGTCGTCGTCATACATCTTGCCGCTCGAGGCGCTCACCGACGCATCGTGATAATAGTGCAGGTCGATCTCGCGCCCGGTGTAGTCGCGCGTGGTCTGCACCACCTTCGCCATCGGCACGAAGGCGCCGGCGCGCACGTAGACCGGGATGTTGGCTTCGACCGGCTTCACGGTCTCGAGGATGCCGCCCTGGTGCGCCTGGCCGGTATGGAAGTCGAACCATACGCTGCCGCTGTTCGGGAAGTAGACCTCGGCGCGGGTGGCGCCCGGCTGCACGATCGGCGTGACCAGGAAGTCCGGCCCCCACAGATAGGTGGTCGAACGCTCGGCCGGCTGGGCCGGGTCTGGCTCGACGAACATCAGGGGACGCATCAGCGGCATGCCGGTCTGCTCGTTGTCGAAGGCGATGGTGTAGTTATACGGCAGCATCGCATAGCGCAGCCACACCGCCTCGCGCGCCAGCACCTTGGTACGTTCGGAGCGGAACACCGGTTCGGACGCCACCGCCTCTTGCGCATGCGGACGGAAGATCGGCTGGAACACGCCGTACTGCAGCCAGCGCACATACAGCTCGTCGTCCAGCACGGCGCCGGCGAAGCCGCCCAGGTCGGAGTGCATATAGGCCAGGCCCTGCATGCCCATCTGCAGCGAGATCTCCATCTGCGACTGCAGGCCGCCCCAGCTGCGCGCGACGTCGCCCGACCACGGGATCATGCCGAAGCGCTGCGAACCCGAGTAGCCGGCGCGCATCAGGATGAAGGGGCGCTCGGCCGGGAATTCCTGCTTATAGCCCTCGGCAATCAGGCGCGCCCAGTCGTGGCCGTACACATTGTGCACCTGGTTGGCCGAACCGGCGGCATGCTGCAGATCGGATGGATGCACCTCGGGCTCACCCAGGTCGCCCCACCAGCCGGTGACGCCGCCCTTCTTGAGGTCGCGGTAGATGCTCCACCACCAGTCGCGCCCCTCCTTCTTGTAGATGTCGATCAGGCCCGTGTTCCCGAAATAGAAATCGTAGGTGTAGGGCTTGCCCGCCTTGTCGGTAGCGAGGACCTTCTTGTCCACCGCCTCGTCCCAGCGCTTGGACGTGGTCAGCACGAACGGTTCGGTGACCACCACCGTCTTGACGCCCCTGGCCTTGAAGTCGGCCATCATTTTCTCGGCGTTGGGGAAGCTGTCGCGGTCCCAGGCCAGGTTGCCCATCGTGCCCTGCACCGTCTTGCCGAACCAGTAGAGGTCGAGGATGACGGCGTCGAGCGGGATCTTCTCTTGCGCGAACTTGTCGACCACGGCGCGCGTCTCGGCCTCGGTCTTGTAGCCGAAGCGGCTGGCAAAGTTGCCGAAGGCCCAGCGCGGCGGCAGCGGCTGGCGGCCGGTCAGGCCGGTGTAGCCGGCCATCAGGTGGTCCCAGCTGTCGCCGGCCACGACCTGGTAGGTCTTGCGTCCGCCGATCACTTCGTAGCGCAGCGTGCCGTCCTTGCGGCTGTCGAAATCGAGCCAGCCGGTCTGCGGATTATCGAAGTGGATGGCGTACTTCTTCGACGACAGCGCGACGGGAATCGTGTAGTTGAGCAGCTCGGAGCGCTCGGCATAGCCGTAATGCGCCTTGTTGTAGAGCTGGAAGCGGTGGCCGCGGCGGTTCATGCCGACCGCGCGCGCGCCGGCGCCGTACAGGGCCTCGCCGTCTTCCAGCGCGAATTCGATCGCATCCATGCCGTCGGCGCGCCCGAAGCCACGCTTCTCGGCCACCAGCGGCTTGCCCTTGTAAGCATAGCTGATACGGAACGGCCGCTTGTCGACCGTGACGCTGATGCCGCCGTCGACGGCGTAGGTGAGGCGGCCGCCCTCGTCCCTGAGCGTGGCCTGCACCTGCACCGGCGCCAGGATCACCGCGTGCGAAGCCGGATCGAAGCGCTCGCCCTTGGGGATGAAGGTGGTCTCGACGATCGTGCTCGAATACGGCTTGATCAGGTAGCGGCCGTCGTTGGTCGCGATCTCGAGGGTATTCTGGTTGCGCGTCACGCCGGCCAGCTGGCGTTCGGCGTTCTGGGCGAACGCGAGCGGGCTGGCGGCGAGCGGGAAGGCGGCAAGGCTGAGCGCCAGGCGGGTCGTCAAGGCTTTGGTCATGTCTTCATTATCGTTGTGGTGAGATGCAGGCGAGAGCATGACAGAATTCCGCCCTCACAGACAGTCTTGACGCAAACGAAACGCCCGGCGTTGCCATGGGCAGGCGCGGGGCGCTGAAGCCAATCTGAAGCTGCGCTCGCCCCCTCGGCTCGCCCCCTCGGCTCGCCCCCTCAGTCGGCGCCGAGCGTCAGCTGCATCAGGCGGCCCTGGCCGTCGGCGCGCTCGTTGGTCACCACGATGATGCGGCCGTCCGGATCCTGGACGAGCGCGGACACCGACGGCGTGCTGTACTCGTCGTCGGTCGCGCGCTCGTAGCCCGGCACCAGCGCCGAGATATCGGTCCACGAATTGCCGCTGTCCTGCGACCACGCCAGATAAGGCCGGCCATGCATCTTGTCGAAGCCGCCGACCACCAGGGTATCCGGCTTGCCCTTGAGCGGCAGGAAGGCGCCGATGTAGGGATAGCCCTTGCCGCCTGATAGCGGTTCGTGGATCACGAACTTGAAGCTGTTGCCGTTGTCGACGCTGCGCAGTAGGCCGCCCTCGACGCCGACGAACACCATCTGCGTGTCCGGCACCGATTCGATGAACTGGACGTTGCGGTTCTCCATCTCGGGCAGGGCGATCGGCAGCTTGTCCTCGCTGGCCAGCGCGCCGCCGTCGCCGGTCAGGCGATAGGCCTCCACGAAAGCGAAGTCGAGCGGGCATTCGCCGCCGACCAGCACGCGGTCGCCCAGCACGTGGAACTTGGACGGATAGCACATCTGCGAATCCTTCGAGCCGCGGATCACCTGCCAGGTATTGCCCTTGTCCTTCGAGGTCAGGAGGTTGTTGCCGGCGCCGGCATTACTGTACAGGCGGTTGTTGGCGCCCTTGATGTCCTGCATCGACAGGGTCTCGCAGAAGTAGGGATTGCAGGTGCGCAGGTCGCCGTCGCGCGGCACGAAGCTGGCGCTATTGGCCACCAGGGTGCAGGTCGAATGGCCGTTGCTGGCGTCAGGCGTGTCGGCCCATGGCTGCATCAGCCACATGTCGCCGTCCACCATCTTGAGCTTCGGCGAACGCATGATGAAGTCGCCGACCGGGCCCATGGCGCAGGCGCCCAGGCCCACCGGGCTCCAGGTGGAGCCTGCCGACAGCGGCAGCTTCGCGCTCAGGACCGCCGAGCCCTCGGTCGCGCTGTTGGCCAGCGACAGGTAGGCGCTGCCGCCGTAGAAGGCCACGCTGTCCATCGCGCGCGCGGTGCTCGAGAGCGGATCGATCCTGGTCGCCACCGGCTCAACGGAGACGGGCGGTGGCGGCGTCTGGTAGTCGTTGCCCGAGCCGCCGCAGGCGGCCAGCAGCAGCGCGCAGGCCGCGCCCATGATGGTGAAGGAGAGGTGTCGGTGCATGCGAATCCCAGTCAGATGAATGGACCGACGGCCGCTTGCGGCCCTCGTTCCGGAGACTGGGATTCTAGGCAAGGCACTTGCCGCGTTTGGAGGATTATTGTCGGCAGAATGTCATGATTGTGTAAGCGCGCCTCGGCCGCCCAGGTTCAGCTGCATCAGCTGGCCCTGGCCGTCGCCAGGCCGGTCAACGCAGGTACGGCACCACGTTGCGCGCCACGCGCGCGGTTTCGGCGTCGTCCAGCGGCAGGCGCAGGAAGGCCTCCCAGCCGTCCGGCGACCCGGTGTCGCCGCCCGGGTCCGAACCGTACAGCACCCGGTCCAGGCCGAGCTGGCGCAGGCGCCGCACCAGGCGCCGCGCCGCGTCGGCCGGCAGGTCGGCCTGCGCCACCGTCGCCACGTCGAACCAGACCTGGCGCATGCGCGGATCGCGCCGCGCGGCCGCCTCGGCCAGCACGGCCAGCGCTTCGCGCGCCGCCGTGTCGCCGAAGCCGGGGCCGTTGCCGGCCAGGTGCGACACCTGCACCGGCACGTCGGGCGCATACGGCAGCACCTGCTCCAGCAGCACGCGCGCCTGCGCGGCGCCATACGGCCGCCCGAGGGCGCGCGAGGCGCGCATGTCCATCACGATCGCCATGCCGCGCGCATTGGCGGCGCGGAACACCTGGCGCAGGCGCTCGACGTGGCCGGGCTGGTCGAGCTGGACGTCGGAGGCGGCGAAATCGAGCTTGATTCCGCGCCCGAAGCCGGGGCTGGTGGCGCAGCGCCCCAGTTCGAGCAGCGCATAGTCCTTGAGCGGATTGAAGCTGCACAGGGCCACCAGGCGCTCCGGATGGCGCGCGGCCTGGGCCGCCACCCAGTCGTTCTCGGCGCGCACGCGGGCGTATTCATGGTCGATGGTGCGCGCCGGCAGGCCATAGGCATAGGCCGCCGACAGCACCGCCGCGCGCTTGACGCCGGCCGCGTCCAGCTGCGCCACCAGTTCGTCGGCGTCGACCGGCGCCAGCGCGACCGAGGACGACATCCAGGCCGCCGCCGCGGGGCTGAACAGGTGCTGGTGGTGGTCGGCCGCGGGCGCCAGGCGCGCCGGCGCGGCATCCTCGCCGGCCCGGGCCGGGCCGGATGCCGCCACCGCCATGGCGGCGCAGAACATGGCGCGGGTGGTGATGCTCAATCGCCTCATGCGAACCTCGTTGTCTGAAATCCGGACCATGTTAGCGCAATGTCACCACCCGCTGTCAAGGCTGCGGATTGCATGCGGATGGCATAGAATCATCGGATTTGCGCCGGCCTCGCCCGGCGCCGTTGTCAAAGGAATCATATGCAGCAGCAGCCGCACCAGCCGAACTTCGGCGCCAGGCTTCAAGCCGACCCGCCCGTCACCCAGACCCGCTCCTTCCTGACCATCGCCCTGATCGAATTGTGGGAACGCTTCGGCTACTACGGCATGCAGGCGCTGATCGTCTACTTCATGGTGCAGCGACTGGGCTTCGACGATACCCGCGCCACCCTGGTGTGGGGCGCCGCCGCGGCCCTGATCTACGTGGCCCCGGCCATCGGCGGCTGGATCGGCGACAAGGTGCTCGGCACCCGCCGCTGCATGATCATCGGTGCCATCATCCTGTCGCTGGGCTACGCCCTGATGGGGATCCCGGTCAGCGGCACCTGGCTCACCTTCGTGGCGCTGGGCGTGATCGTGGTCGGCAACGGCCTGTTCAAGCCCAACACCGCCAACCTGGTGCGCAAGATCTACGAGGGCGACGACGCCAAGATCGACAGCGCCTTCACCATCTACTACATGGCGGTCAACGTCGGCTCGACCGTCTCGATGCTGGCCACGCCGGCGATCAAGGACCATTTCAACGCCACCTCGGGCGGTGACCTGGGCTGGCACATGGCGTTCGCCGTGTGCAGCGTCGGCCTGTGGGTGGGCCTGCTGACGGTCGGCGTGCTGCGCCGCACCGTCAACCATATCGGCTCGCCGCCGGACGAACTGCCGCTGAACTGGGGCAAGCTTGCGCTGGTGCTGGGCGGCGGCGTGCTCACCGTCATCGCCTCGACCTTCATCCTCGAATACCAGTGGCTGGCGCGCTTGTTCGTCTACGTCGCCGGCCTGGTGGTGCTGGGCATCTTCATCCACCTGATCCGCACCAGCCAGGCCAGCGAGCGCGCCGGCCTGGTGGCGGCGCTGGTATTGACCCTGCAGACGGTGTTCTTCTTCATCTTCTACCAGCAGATGTCGACCTCGCTGTCGCTGTTCGCCCTGCGCAACGTCGACCTCGATTTCAGCCTGTTCGGCAGCCACCTGTTCACCTGGTCGCCGGCCCAGTTCCAGGCGCTCAACGCGATCTGGATCATGGTCCTCTCTCCGGTGCTGGCGTGGATCTACACGCGTTCCAGCGGCAGCCGCCTGGACCTGTCGATTGCCGCCAAGTTCGCGCTCGGCTTCGCAGTGGTGGCCGCCGGCTTCTTCACCTACGGTTTCGCCGGCGCCTTCGCCGTGAACGGCCTGACCTCGTCGTGGATCATGATCGCTGGCTACGGCCTGTATTCGCTGGGCGAGCTGCTGGTGAGCGGCCTGGGGCTGGCGATGATCGCGCGCTACGTGCCGGCGCGCATGGGCGGCTTCATGATGGGGGCCTACTTCGTCGCGGTCGGCATCTCGCAATACCTGGGCGGCCTGGTGGCCACCATGGCCAGCGTGCCGGAAGGCATGACCGACCCCTTGCAGACGCTGCCGATCTATACGAGCCTGTTCAACAAGCTGGGGCTGGCGGCGATCGCCTGCACTTTCATTGCGCTGGCCGCCCTGCCCTTGATGCGGCGCCTGACCGCCGCGCATCACGCTCACGCGTAAGCGCGGCTTCCAGTAAGATGGCAGGGTTTCTAATCCCTGCCATCCAGCATGTCTCTCATTACCCCCAACCGCCAGCTCCAGGTCGCCCAGCGCGTGCACGCGATCGAACCGTTTCGCGTCATGGAGATGGTCAAGGCCGCCGGCGAACTGAAACGCGCCGGCCACGACGTCATCAGCATGAGCGTCGGCGAGCCCGATTTCACCGCGCCCGACATCGTCGCCGGCGCCGCGATGGAAGCGATCCGCGGCGGCGTCACCCAGTACACCGAGTCGCTCGGCCTCCTCGAGCTGCGCCAGGCGATCTCGGGCCACTACGCCGCGACCCAGGGCCTGGACATCGACCCGCGCCGCATCGTGATCACCGCCGGCGCCTCGGCCGGCCTGCTGCTGGCCTGCGCCGCGCTGGTGTCCGAGGGCGACGAAGTCCTGATGCCCGACCCGTCCTACCCATGCAACCGCCATTTCGTGGCCAGCTTCGGGGGCCGGCCGGTGCTGGTGCCTTCCTCCCACGAGGACCGCTACCAGCTCGGCGCCCACCACGTGGCCGAGCGCTGGACCGGGCGCACGCGCGGCGTGCTGGTGGCCTCGCCGTCGAACCCGACCGGCACCTCGATGACGCCGGAGCAGCTGCGCGCCATGCTGGCGGCGGTGCGCGCGCGCGGCGGCTTCGCGATCGTCGACGAGATCTACCAGGGGCTGTCCTACGACCACCAGCCCCTGAGCGCGCTGGCGCTCGACCCGGACGTCATCACGGTGAACAGCTTCTCCAAGTATTTCAACATGACCGGCTGGCGCCTGGGCTGGCTGGTGGTGCCCGACAGCCTGGTGCCGACCTTCGAGAAGCTGGCCCAGAACCTGTTCATCTGCGCGCCGACCGTGGCCCAGCACGCGGCCCTGGCCTGCTTCCAGCCCGAGGCGCTGGCGATCTTCGAGGAGCGCCGGCGCGAATTCCAGCGCCGCCGCGACTACCTGGTGCCGGCGCTGCGCGAACTCGGCTTCGGGGTGCCCGTGATGCCGGACGGCGCCTTCTATGTGTACGCCGACCTCGACCGCGTGGCGCACCCGCTGCACGGCGACAGCGCGGCGTTCAGCATGGCGGTGCTGCAGGATGCCCATGTGGCGATCGTGCCGGGCGACGATTTCGGCGTGGCGGCGCCGCAGCGCCACGTGCGCTTTTCGTATGCGACGAAGTACGAGCGGATCGAGGAAGCGGTGGCGCGGCTGCGGCGCCTGTTCGTGTAAGGTCGGTGCGTAGCCGCCGACCTTAAGGCGCCACGCCCGCCAGCGCCTCGATCAGCACGCCGGGCGCCACCGGCTTGACCAGGTAGCGGTCGAAGCCGGCCGCCAGCGCGCGTTCGCGGTCTTGCGGCTGGCCATAGCCCGACAGGGCGATCGTCAGCGGCCGGTTGCTGTCCGTGCCCGCATCCGAGCCAGCGGCGCGCAGGCGCACCATCAGTTCCAGGCCGTCCAGGCCCGGCAGACCGATGTCGCACACGATCGCGTCGAAGCGGCCTTCCAGCGCCAGCGCCAGGCCGGCATGGCCGTCGCCGGCGATTTCCACCTGGTGCCCTTCGACTTCGAGCAGCATGCGCAGCACGTCCGAGGCGTCGGCATTGTCTTCCACAATCAGGATCCGGCGCCTGATGCCGCCGCCAACCGGCGCGGCGCCATCGGCGACCCCGCTGGGCGCCGCGGCGCTCGACAGCGGCAGCGAGACCGTGAAGGTGCTGCCCCGCCCCAGCCCCGGGCTGGCGGCGCCGACGCTGCCGCCGTGCATGGTGACCAGATTGCGCACCACGTTCAAGCCAACCCCGAGCCCGCCCTCCGAGCGCGCCAGCGTGCGCGGCCCCTGCGTGAACAGGTCGAACGCGCGGCCGATGGTCTCGATGGACATGCCGGAACCGTTGTCGTCGATGGTGACCGTAACAAGGCCGTCGGCGCCGACCCGGGCCGCGACCGCGATGCGGCCGCCGTCCTGGGTGTATTTCGAGGCATTGTTGAGCAGGTTGGTGAACACCTGGGTCAGGCGCACCCGGTCCCCTTCGACCACCAGGGTATCCGCCGCCTGCGCGATCGCCAGCTCCTGGCCGCGCTCGCGCACGCGCGGCATGACGGTCTCCGCCGCGTGCTCGATCAATTCGGCCAGCCGCAGCGGCTCGACCGCCAGCGTGATCTTGCCGCTGCTCAGGCGGGCGGCGTCGAGCAGGTCGTCCAGCAGATGCGCCATATGGCCCACCTGGCGCTGGATCACGCCGGTCAGGCGGGCCAATGCGGCGGTATTCACCGGCGAGCGTTCGAGCAGGCTGGCCGAGACGCTGATCGGCACCAGGGGGTTGCGCAGCTCGTGCGCCAGCATGGCGAGGAATTCGTTCTGGCGGCGGTTGGTTTCCTCGGCGTCGTCGCGCGAGGTCTGGGCGTCGACCGCGGCCAGCACCAGGTGCTCGTTCGCTTCGCGCAGGCTTGCGGCCAGCGCGAGGCTGGCCGCGAGATCGCCGCGCAGCTGCTCTGCCTCGAGTTCCAGCGCCGCCAGGCGGAGCGCCAGGGTGCCGTCGTCGCTGCCTGGTGTCGCCGCCATGAGATTCATTCAGGGTGTCCCGCGCGCGATGGGCAAGCCGTGCAGCACGCCCTCGTATTCGGTCGCCACCGGCTCGATATGGATCCCGTCGTCGCCGACGTGGAATTCGCGCAGGTCGGTGCTGTGGGCGCTGCCGCGCACCTTGACCACCGAGATGAAGCGGCGGAGCCGGCCGCCATTCTCGCCGAAGCGCATGATCACGATCGCATCGGTCAGGTAGGCGATGTCGGCCTGGCTGAACTTGAGCTGGGTGAAGTCGTCGTCCAGGCCCATCGTGACCAGCACGCTCACACCGCGCTTGGCCAGCGAGGACAGCATCTGGAACACGGTCGAGCGCAGCTGGTTGCGGCCTTCCGGCGCCAGGTACAGCGCCAGCTCGGACAGCGAATCGACCACGACCCGGCGCGCGCCGGTGCGGTCGATCGCATCGTTCATCTCGTCGAGCAGCTCGTCGACCGTGAGGTCGATCTTGCGGCTTTCGACCATCTGCACGTCGCCGTTCGCGACCAGCGCCGCCAGCTCGGCGTTGCGCAGGCGCGAGGCGCCCTTCTCGAACGAGACCGCCACGCCCTTCTCGCCCAGCCGGGCGCCCTCTTGCAGGAAGCGGGTGCCGAGGATGGTCTTGCCGCAGCCGCTCGGGCCCGACACCAGCAGCGAGTGACCTTGCGGCAGGCCGCCGTGGAGCAGCCCGTCGAGATCGGGCGTGCCGGTGGGGATGCGCGCCGCATCGCGGTCGACCCGCGCCCCCTGGTGATGGTCGGCCGCCAGCGGCGGCAGGATGCGCGGATACACACGGATGCCGTCGTCGGTGATGCGGAAGGTGTGCGAGCCGCCCAGGTGGGCCTGGCCGCGCATCTTCACCACCCGCATCTTGCGCACCACCGAGTTATCCTCGTGCACCGGGGTCAGCGAAATCATGCCGTCGGCGACCGTCATGATCGGGCTCGCCTCGGCGTCGCCGTGCAGGTATTCGCCGATCAGGAAGGTGGTGGCCTGCCAGCTCGTCATGCGGGTGCCGAGATCCTGGATGAAGTGCTGCAGGTCGGCCACGCCCTCGTTGCCGGCGCGCGCCGTCTGCGCCACCGAGCGGAAGGAGTCGACGAACACCAGGCTCGGCGAGAAATCCTCGACCTCTTTCATCAGGCGCGCAAGCACGCCGCTGAAATCGCCCGCGCGCAGGTCTTCGGCCAGGTTGACATAGCGCACGCAGGTGCCGACCATGTCCATGTCGAAGAAGCTGTACTGTTGCTGGTAACGCAGCATCTTGAGGGGCGGTTCGCCCAGCACCGTGAAGAACAGGGCGCGGCGCTCGTTGCTGGCCAGCGAAAACATGATCTGGTGGGCGAGCGTGGTCTTGCCCGATCCCGGCGGCCCGGCGATCAGGTTGAAGGAAAATTCGCTCAGCCCTCCCCCCAGGAGAACATCGAGCCCCTGCACGCCCGTGCTCAGCTTTCCAAGGGATACTTTATCGCTCATTACTTGTGCTCCTGTGCATTCTTCTCTTCCCCGTCCCGCGCGGCGGCATCGAGCAGGCGCCGTGCGAGCGCCTGGCCGATGAGGGACGCCAGCAACTCGGTAAACGTCTGGAGCAGCGCCGCATGCGCGGCTTTTGCGTGGTCGGGTGCCACGCTGGCGAGCAGCTCGTCCAGCGTGGTGATTTGGGAGTCGCGGGTCTTGCATGGCGGCGTCTCGGCCAGCCATTTGAATTCGGGACCGACCAGACGGCATGCCCGTCCATACAGCGCGCAAAAGCCGCTGTCACCGATGAGCGGACCCAACTGGTCGGCCAAGCGCCGCCAGGATTGGATGAGCTGGATATGCTCTTCAGAACGTCCGGGGCCGCCCTTACTCGTCATCATGTCTAGGTTGAATAGCAATTGCTGCCGTTATCTTCATGAAAGGTCCATGCACACTCTCGCGCGGAAATCGTCGTGCGCTCGCCCGGCGATAGGTTGACGAACATTATATCTTGGCTTCCTGCCATTCTCCGGGGATCGGGCGATTAAAGTTGCCGCGCACGATGCGCCAATGCGCGTATTGACGATACAAACATGCGGTAGGCATCCACCTGTTTCCCCGCTAAGATGTGTATCACCGAGCAATAATGCTCTTTATCAAGCAGGGGATCAATGAAAATAAGCAAGCTGGGCGCCGCCGTCTCGACGGCCGCCGTCGTGATGGGTCTGGCATTCGCACCGGCGGCCGTGGCCGCAACGAGCGCAGCCGCGGTGAATACGACTGCGACCGCCGCCGACGCGCGGTTCAAGGACATCTACACCAAGGAGTGGAAGTGGCGCATCGCCGAACGCCTCGCGCGCGACGAGAACGCGCCCAACGCGAGCCCGGGTTATGCGCGGGTCGATGCCGCCGCCCAGGAAGCGCGCCGCGTCTACTGGGCCGGCATCCTGAAAGAACTCGACGCGATCCCGCCAGGCGCGCTTTCGCCCGCCGAACGCATCAACTTCGCGGTCTACCGCGCCCAGATCGCCGCCCTGCATGACGCCCAGCGCTTCCGCGAATACGAACAGCCGGTCAACGCCGACACCGCCTTCTGGTCCGACGTCGCGTATGCCGCGCGCCGCCCGCTCAAGACCGCCGACGAATACCGCAACTATCTGCGCCTGCTGGAGGGCCTGCCCGCCTACTTCGACCAGGAACTGGACAATATGCGCGCCGGCCTGGCGCGCGGCTTCACCCCGCCGAAGGTCACCCTGGCCGGCCGCGACGGCACCTTGAGCTCGGTGCTTGATGCGAAGACGCCGCAGGACGTGGTGTTCTACACCCCGTTCAGGCAGATGCCGGCCGCGATGCCGGCCGCCGAGCAGGAGGCGCTGCGCGCGCAGGCGGTGGCCCTCATCCAGGGCAAGATACGCCCCGCCTACGCCAAGGCCCTGGCCTATTTCCGCGACGAGTACGTGCCGAAGGCGCGCACCACGCTGGCGGCCCAGGACATGCCGGGCGGGAAGGAATACTACCAGTCGAAGATCGTGGAATTCACCACGACCGACATGACGGCCGACCAGATCCACGCGATCGGCCTGGCCGAGATGGCCAAGATCCGCGCCGAGATGCACGACATCATGAAGCAGGTCGGGTTCAAGGGCGACTTGCAGGCCTTCCTGCACTTCCTGCGCACCGATCCGCAGTTCTATGCCAAGACGCCGCAAGAGCTGCTCAAGAGCGCGGCCTGGACGTCCAAGAAGTTCGACGCCAAGGCCGACCAGTTCTTCGGCCACCTGCCGCGCCGCCGCTTCGCGATCGTGCCGGTGCCGGACGACCAGGCGCCGTTCTGGACCGCGGGCCGCGGCGGCCCCGGCACCTACTGGGTCAATACCTATAACCTGCCGGCCCGTCCGCTCTACAGCCTGCCGGCCCTGACCCTGCACGAGTCGGCGCCGGGACATGCCTTCCAGATCCCGCTGGCGCAGGAACAGCAAGGCGTGCCGCCGTTCCGCCGCGCCTACATCTCGGCCTATGGCGAGGGCTGGGCGCTGTACACCGAGCGCCTGGGCACCGAGATGGACATCTACGAGACCCCGTACGAGGTGTTCGGCATGCTGAGCTACCAGGCCTGGCGCGCCTCGCGCCTGGTGGTCGACACCGGCATCCACGCCAAGGGCTGGACCCGCGAGCAGGCCCAGAACTACCTGCTGCAGAACACCGCGCTGTCGAAGCACGAGGTCGAGACCGAGGTGGACCGCTACATCTCGTGGCCGGGCCAGGCGCTGTCGTACTACCTGGGCCAGATGGCGATCCAGGAAGCGCGCGCGCGCGCCGAGAAGGCGCTCGGGTCGAAGTTCGACATCCGCCACTTCCACGACACCGTGCTGCAGGTCGGTTCGGTGCCGCTGCCGGTGCTGCAGCAGCGCATCGACCAGTTCATCGCGGATGGCGGACCGAGTCCGTATCCGAAAGAAAGCTGATCGTTTCATGAAAAAAGGGCCGCATCGCGCGGCCCTTTTTTCATCGGTCGAACAGCTTGAACTTCAGCTGGAACGAGATGCCGCCATACAGCCGGTCCTTGTAGTTCGGGATGATCCCGACATTCACGCCGACCCGCTTGTATTCATAGGTCAGGGTCGGGATCGCGCCCGGGAACCAGCCGCCGTCGCGCGTCTTCGGATAGCCGTCGAAGGCGGCCAGCGCCAGGCCCACGCGCACCGGGCCGACCGCATACGGCTGCCAGATCACGCCCGCGTAGTTCGACCAGGCGCGGTCGCTGTTGTAGAAGCGCCCGGCGGTGGCCGTCATCGTGCCCTTGAAGCGGTACTCAAGCGCCAGGCCCTTGTTGTTGTCGTTCAGGTCCTTGTCGCCGTCAAAGTGCGCGGTATAGAAGCCGGTGTCGATCCACAGTTCGCTGGTCGGCGACGGGTCGATCTTCGTGAAGAAGTCGGCGGCGAGTGCCGCCGGAGCGGCAAGACAGGCGGCGCCCAGCAGCGCCAGGGAATATACGGCGCGGCTCAATCGTCGGCTCCGGGATCAAGGTGGGGGAACATGACTTCGGTGAAGCCGAAGCGGGAAAAGTCGCGGATCCGCATCGGATACAGGATGCCCAGCAGGTGATCCACTTCGTGCTGCACCACGCGCGCGTGGAAACCTTCCGCGTCACGCACGATGCGCTTGCCGAACTGGTCGAAGCCCTCGTAGCGCAGGCGCGTGTAGCGCGGCACGCTGCCGCGCAGGCCGGGCACCGACAGGCAGCCCTCGACGCCCTCTTCCATCTCGTCGGACAAGGGCGTGAGCACGGGATTGATCAGGACCGTCTCGGGCACGGGCGGCGCGTCGGGATAGCGCTGGTTGCTGCCAAAGCCGAAGATCACCAGTTGCAGGTCGACGCCGATCTGCGGCGCGGCCAGGCCGGCGCCGTTGGCGGCATGCATGGTCTCGAACATGTCGGCGATCAGGGCGTGCAGCCCGGGCGTATCGAATTCGGTGACCGGCTGCGCGACCCGCAGCAGGCGCGGGTCGCCCATCCTGAGGATCTCGCGCACCGTCATGCCGGGCCTCTTCCTTCCAGCAAACCGGCCAGCGAGGCACGGAAGCCCTCGGCCGTTTCCGGGTGCTTCAGGCCGATCGCGGCGGTGGCCTGCAGATACCCCAGCTTGGAACCGCAATCGTAGCGCTGGCCGGCGTAGCGGTAGGCCAGCACGCGCTCGTCGCGCATCAGGGCCGCGATGCCGTCGGTGAGCTGGATCTCGCCGCCGGCGCCCTTGCCGATGTTTTCCAGGTAGTCGAAGATCGACGGCGACAGCACGTAGCGGCCGACCACGGCCAGGGTCGACGGCGCGTCCGCCGGCTGCGGCTTCTCGACGATGCCGGACACCAGTTCGAGGTCCTGGCGGTAGGCCGAGGCGCTGACGATGCCGTACTGGCGGGTGTGCTCGCGCGGCACGTCCTGCACCGCCAGGATGCTGCTGCGCTCATAGGCGTAGACGTCGGCCATCTGGGCCAGCACCGGTTTCTGGCCGTCGGCGGTGTCCATGAAGTCGTCCGCCAGCAGCACGGCGAAGGGTTCAATACCCACCACCGGCCGCGCGCACAGCACCGCATGGCCCAGGCCCAGGGGCGAGGACTGGCGGATGTAGATGCAGTTGACGTTCTTCGGGATCACCCCGCGCACGGTCTCGAGCAGGGCCTGCTTGCCGGCCGCCTCGAGCTCGGATTCGAGTTCGTAGGCCTTGTCGAAATGGTCTTCGATGGCGCGCTTGTTGCGGCCCGTGATGAAGATCAGTTCGGTGACGCCGGCGGCCACCGCCTCTTCGACCGCGTACTGGATCAGCGGCTTGTCGACGATCGGCAGCATCTCTTTCGGCTGCGCCTTGGTCGCCGGCAGGAAGCGGCTGCCCAGGCCGGCGACGGGGAATACGGCTTTGCGGATCAGGTTCATGTGTTCCAGTATGGAGGGTTGTTATTGCATTGTTATGACTGCGCCAGCAGCGCCAGCAGCGCCGCCTCGTCCAGGATCGTGACGCCGAGCTCCTCGGCCTTGGCCAGCTTGCTGCCCGCTTCGGCGCCGGCCACCACGTAGGATGTCTTCTTCGACACCGAGCCCGACACCTTGCCGCCGGCCTCCTCGATCAGCGCGCCGGCCGCGTCGCGGCTCAGGGTCGGCAAGGTGCCAGTCAGGACGAAGGTCTTGCCGGCCAGCGGTCCCTCGGGCGCGGCGGCGGCCGAGGCTTCGGGCAGGGATTCCAGCAGCGAGCGGCGCAGGGCCGCCAGCGACTGCACTAGTTCGCGGTTCGCGCGCACCGCCATCCATTCCTCGAGCGCGGCGGCGACCGTTGCCGGCAGGCCGAAGATGCCGAAGTCGGTGCGCACGCCGATGTCTTCCAGCGTCTGGCCGGCGCCCACCACCTGGCGCGCGCGCGGCTCGGTCAGTTTCGGGATGTCGAGCGCGGCCAGCAGCTTGATCTCGTCGAGCTTTTCGCGCAGCTGCGCCTTCGGCGCATGCTCGCCCTTCGGCGCCACGCCGGCGTCCAGCAAGGCGTTCAGGGCGATCTGGTTCTTTTCTTCGGCGAAGAATTCGGCGATCGACTCGGCCACCGTGCCGCCGATGTCGGGCAGCACGCGCAGCAGCGCGGCCGGCGCGCGCCGCACCAGGGCCAGGCTGCCGAGCCAGTCGGCCAGCGTCTTGGCGGTCGACTCGCCCACGTGGCGGATGCCGAGCGCGAACAGCAGGCGCTCCAGCGGCGGCTGCCTGCTGGCGGCGATCGCGGCCAGCAGGTTGTCGGCCCACTTGGTCGCGACCTTGCCCTGCTTGACGGTCTCCGGGGTCGTGCCGTCGCGCTCGTCGGCCAGGCGCTTCATCTTGAGCAGGTCGTCGAGCGTGAGCTTGTAGAGATCCGCCACACCCTTGACCAGGTTCGCCTCCACCAGGCTGTCGATGTAGCGGTCGCCCAGGCCTTCGATGTCCATCATGCGGCGGCCGGCGAAGTGGCGGATCGCTTCCTTGCGCTGGGCCGCGCAGGTCAGGCCGCCGGAGCAGCGCGCGACCGCTTCGTCGGCCTCGCGCACCACGTGCGAACCGCACACCGGGCACTGCTTCGGCAGTTCATAGACCGCCGGCTCCGGGCTCGGGCGGCGCTCCAGCACCACCGCCAGCACCTCGGGGATCACGTCGCCGGCGCGGCGCACGATCACGGTGTCGCCCACGCGCACGTCCTTGCGCCGCACTTCGTCCTCGTTGTGCAGGGTGGCGTTGGTGACGGTGACGCCGCCGACCGAGACCGGCACCAGGCGCGCCACCGGCGTGATGGCGCCGGTGCGGCCGACCTGCACCTCGATCGCCTGGACCGTGGTCAGCGCTTCCTCGGCCGGGAATTTATGGGCCAGCGCGAAACGCGGCGCGCGCGAGACGAAGCCCAGCGCGCGCTGGTCCTCGATGCGGTCGACCTTGTACACCACGCCGTCGATTTCGTAAGGGAGCGACTTGCGGCGTTCGCCGACGTCGCGGTAGAAGTCGAGCAGGCCGTCGCGGCCCGCGACCACCTTGCGTTCCTTCGCCATCGGCAGCCCGAGCGCCTCGAACCAGTCGAGCAATCCGGAATGGGTGTCGGGCAGGTCGGCGCCTTCCACCTGGCCCACGCCATAGGCGAAGAAGCGCAGCCTGCGCTCATTGGTGATGCGCGCGTCCAGCTGGCGCAGGCTGCCGGCGGCGGCATTGCGCGGGTTGGCGAATTCCTTCTGGCCGCTGGCGCGCTGGCGCTCGTTCAGGGCCTCGAAGTCGCGCTTGAACATCAGCACTTCGCCGCGCACCTCGAGCACGGCCGGCACGTCGCCGCCATGCAGCCGCATCGGGATCACGCGCACGGTGCGGATGTTGGCAGTGACGTCCTCGCCCGTGTAGCCGTCGCCGCGGGTCGCCGCCTGCACCAGGCGTCCATCCTCGTAGCGCAGGCTGATGGCCAGGCCGTCGAACTTCAGTTCGGCGTTGTAGACGACCTGGCGCACTTCCAGCCCCTCGCGCGCCTTGCGGTCGAAATTGTCGATGTCGTCGTCGTTGAAGCCGTTGTTCAGCGACAGCATCGGCACCGCATGGGTGACCTGGCCGAACTCGGGAATAGGCGCGTCGCCCACGCGCCGGGTCGGCGAATCGGGGTCGACGGCTTCCGGGTGCTTCGTCTCCAGCGCCACCAGCTCGTGATACAGCTTGTCGTACTCGGCGTCAGGAATCGTCGGCGCATCCAGCACATGGTAGTTGTAGCTGGCGCGGTTCAGTTCCGCGACCAGCCAACGCATTCGTTCAATGCGCCGCTGGCGGTCATTCTGTTGCTCTTGCTCGGTCACCGGGAATCCTCAGCTGAACAGGCGCAGCGCGCGGGTCGAGCCGGCCGGGATGTCGGCCGCGTCCATCTCCTGGTAGAACTCGCCCACCTGGCTCTTGATCTCGTCGAGGGCCTCGTCCACCAGCGGCTGGTCGAAATCGTCGACGATGGTCGCGTCCAGGCGCTGGGTCAGGCCGCGCGCGGTCTCGACCATGCGGCCGAAGCCGTCGCGCGCGGGGGCGACGCACGGCACATCCAGCAGCAGGGTCAGGCGCGAGGTGGTGTCGGCGCCCAGGGTGACGTTGGTCGACAGCGTAAACAGCACGCCGCCGCCCGCGCTTTCCTTGTCCGGCATCGCGAAGCGGCCGTCCGGACGCACGTCGAAGCCGGCGTTCTCGAGGGCGCCGATCAGGGTCGACATCGCCCATGGCGCGCCATTCGCGGCCAGGTTGACGCCCAGCTGGGCGTCGTGGCCGGCCACGAAGCGGTGCAGGATGCGCGCCTCGGCCATCACCTCGATCATGTCCGGCACTTCCGGCTCGGCCCCGATCTCGTCGGCCACCGCGCGCAGGCGGGTGACCAGCTCGGAGTATTCGAGTTCGTTCAGCGCCGTGGTGCGGGTCGCCATCTGCACGCCCGCCTGCAGCTTGGTGTACACGCCGCCATGCACGATCGGCTCCCACTCGCCGCTGACGGCGAAGCCGATGTAGTGGATCGGCTTGTTGCCGACGCGGCGCAGCGTTTGCAGGGCCGGCAAGATCTTGTCGCCGCGCACAGGCGCTTCGAGCGAAAGGGGGATCAGGCAGTCGATCAGCGGATCGACCAGGCATTCGGCCAGTTCGGCGGCCGGCATGCCCGGGCGGGTGCCGGGCAGCGAGGCGGCCACCGCATCCTGGGCGGCGCTGGCGCCGCTGGCGCGGTAGCTGGTGGCGGGCGCGCTGGCGGTCGGCGTGACTGGCGCCACCGGCGCTGCAGGGGCTGGGGCCGGGGCTGGCGCGGCGGCCGGCGTCGGCGCTGGCGTGTCGAGTTGCGGCTCGGGCTTGACGTCGGCCGGCGCGAAGGCGTCGGCGTCGAGCACCGGCTCCTTGGCGAGCACCGGCGCCTTGTCGTCGAGGCCGGCCTCGAGCACCGGCTCGTGACGGTCCACGGCCGGAACCTGCTCGCCATCGCGCATCAGGACGTCGTCGTGGTCGGAGGCGAAGGCGCGTTCGACGCTCTTCCTGGCCTTGTATTCCTGCCACTTGTTGTAGGTGATGACGCCGACGACGAAGACGCCGCCGGCTGCGATCAGGCTCATTTGGAAATCAGTCATGCTGCTTGTGCCTCAATAGCGAAATTCGCGCCGGATCCGCCTGCCTTGCGGGCCACGCGGTCCTTTGTTCTGCGAAATGGTTAATTCGATCGAAATGCATCCGTGCGGGCGCTCTCCCCACGGAAATTCGTGCAATCATACCAACTCCCCCGCGCGGACGCCATGGATAGCCGGCGCGCCACCGCGATCATCATGCGGGCGCCGGCGCGTCCGGCGCACGGCAGGCCGGCAGGGCGACCACGACTTCGCTGCCGAGCCCCTCCCCCGGGCTCGACGCGCCGACCCGGCCGCCATGCAGGTGCACCAGCCGCTTGACCAGGGCCAGCCCGATGCCCAGGCCGCCCTGCGAGCGGTCCGGGGTGCGCTGCCCCTGGCGGAACAGTTCGAACACGCCGTCGACCAGCTCGGGCGCCATGCCGATGCCGTTGTCGCTGACCGCGATCTCGACCATGCCGTCCACCCGCGCCAGCGCGACGACGATGCGCCCGCCCGGCGGCGTGTACTTGGCCGCGTTCGACAACAGGTTCGCCAGCACCTGGACCAGGCGCTTGCGGTCGCCATGGATGCAGGCCCCGCCGGCGTGGTCGGCCACCGACAGCGCGTGCGCGCGCGCCTCGATGAGGGGGCGCGCCTGCTCGACGGCCTCGTCGACCAGCAGGCGCGCCGCCACGTCTTCCTGGACCAGCGCGATCAGTCCGCGCGTCACGCGCGACACGTCCAGCAGGTCGTCGATCAGGCCGGTCATGTGGGTGACCTGGCGCGCGATCACCTGGCCGATGTGCTCGACCTTGGCCGCATCGGCCTTGGCCAGGGGCAGCAGCGCCGCCGCGCTGCGGATCGGCGCCAGCGGATTGCGCAGCTCGTGGCCGAGCATGGCGAGGAACTCGTCCTTGCGCTGGTCGGCCTCGCGCAATGCGTCTTCGGTCAGCTTGTGCTCATGGATGTCGGTGCAGGTGCCCATCCAGCGCTGGATCACCCCTCGCGCGTCGCGCACCGGCAAGGCGCGGCCCAGCACCCAGCGGTAGGCGCCGCTGTGGTGGCGCAGGCGGTATTCGATCTCGTAGGGTTCGCCGGTGGCCAGCGAATGGCGCCACCTGGCCCAGGCGGCGTCCTGGTCGTCCGGATGGAACATGCCGTTCCAGGCCTCGCCGTCGGTCGAGCCGGGCGGCACGCCGGTGAAGGCGTACCACTGGTCGTTGTAGTAATCGTGAAAGCCGTCGGGAAGGGTCGACCATACCATCTGCGGCATCGCGTTCGTGATGGCGCGAAAGCGCGCCTCGCTCTCGGCCAGCGCGCGTTCGGCGGCGCGGGTCGCCGAGATGTCGATCACCACGCCGAAGCCCTGGCGGCCATCGGCCAGCAGGTTGCCGGCGCCGACCAGCACCGGAATGCGGCGGCCGTCGCGGTGCAGGAATTCCTTCTCGATCAGCGGCATCACCCCGTGCGCCTGCAGGCGCGCAAGGCCGGCGTCGTCGACCTCGCGCCACTCGGGCGGCGTCAGCGCGCGCCAGGACAGGCCGCGGCGGCGGTCCTCCTGGCTCAGCCCCAGCATGGAGAGAAACGCGTCGTTGCAATCGAGGATCTCGCCGTCGACGGTGTAGCGCACCACGCCGACCGGACTGAGTTCGACCAGCCGCCCCAGTTCGCGCGCGGCCTGGTCGACCTGCGGCGGCAGCGCTGCGGCCACGCCCAGCACGCCGACGATGGCGCCATCGGCTTCGCACACCGGCGACAGCGCGAGCTTGACCCGCGTGGGCAGTTCCAGCTCGGCGCCGGCCTGGGCCAGGCTGCCGTCGAGGATGCGCGCAACCGGGTCGATGGCGCCCGGCAGCAGCGTTGCGAGCGGCGTCCAGGCATCGGGAGATGCGGTCCGAGCGCCTTCCAGCAGCGCCGTGAAGGCCGGATTGGCTGCGGCCATGACGCCGCCAATCCGGCTTTCGCCGCGCACGATGAACATTGGCGCCGGCGACGCGCCGATCAGCCGCACGCCCTGCTCCAGTGCTGAAGGGATGGGGGCGGGCTGCGGTGATCTGGAGTGGTCGGTCATTGCAAGCATTCGTACAGTGGCATGTGCCCCGGCAGAGGCGGGCCAGTGTAGCACGGCGGCCCGGGAAGGCCGCGCCCGTTCAGGCGGCGGCCAGGTCGGCGGCCGACTCCATGTCCACCGCCACGATGCGCGAGACGCCCTGCTCCTGCATCGTCACCCCGATCAGCTGGCTGGCCATCTCCATCGCGATCTTGTTGTGCGAGATGAACAGGAACTGGGTGTGGTCCGACATGCGCTTGACCATGCGGCAGAAGCGCTCGGTATTGGCGTCGTCCAGCGGCGCGTCGACCTCGTCCAGCAGGCAGAATGGCGCCGGGTTCAGGCGGAACATCGAGAACACCAGCGCGGTCGCGGTCAGCGCCTTCTCGCCGCCCGACAGCAGGTGGATGGTGGCGTTCTTCTTGCCCGGCGGCTGGGCCATGACCTGCACGCCGGCGTCCAGGATCTCGTCGCCAGTCATGACCAGCCTGGCGTTGCCGCCGCCGAACAGGATCGGGAACAGTTCCGAGAAGTGGCCGTTGACGCGGTCGAAGGTGTCCTGCAGCAGGTCGCGCGTCTCGCGGTCGATGCGGCCGATCGCGTCTTCGAGCGTGGTGATGGCCTCGTTCAGGTCGGCGTTCTGCGAATCCAGGAAGCGCTTGCGCTCGGTGGCCTGGGCCAGCTCGTCGACCGCCGCCAGGTTGACCGCGCCCAGGCCGTTGATGGCATTCGTCAGTCGGGTGACCTCGCCCTGCAGGTACTGAGGCTTCAGGTCCGGGTCGAGCTTTTCGGACAGCGCCGCCTCGTCGGCGCCGGTGGCGGCCAGCGCCTCGGCGAACTGTTCCTGGTTCAGGCGCGCGGCCTGCTCCTTCAATTGCATCTCGGTGATGCGGTCGCGCTGCGGCTGCAGGCTGCGCTCGGACTGCATGCGCGACTCTTCCGCCGCGCGCAGCTGCTGGGCGACCTGGTCCAGCTCGTGGCGGGCGTCGGACAGCGCTACCTCTTGCTTCGTGCGGCGGTCCAGCAACTCTTGCAAGCCCTCGTGGGCGGTGCCGCTTTCGAGCGCTTCCAGCTCCAGGCGCGCCTGGGCCAGGCTGGCGCCGACCTGTTCGGCCTGGGTGGCGGCGGTCGCCATCGTGCGCCGCAACTCCTCGATGCGGCTGCGCTGGGCGCGTTCGGCGAACTGCGCCTCTTGCGCGCTGCGTTCCAGTTCGCGCAGGTGCTCGCGCGCGCGGCCAAGCGCCTGCTCCTGTTCGAGGAAGGCGGTCTGGCCAACCTCGTGCGCCTCCTGCAGCTCGGCCAGTTCCAGGTCGAGCTGCTCGAATTCCTGTTCGCTCTCCGCCTGGGCCTGGCGCTGCTCGGCCTCCTGGTCCGCGATCTCGGACAGGTCGGCCGCGATCTGGCCGCTGCGCTGGTTGAAGCGGGCCTCGATCTCGCTCTGCTTGAGCACCTCGATCTGCAGCGCATGCGCCTCGCGCTGCAAGGTGGCCACGCGGCCGCGCGCATCCTGCAGCCGGCGCGCCAGGTCGGTGACGGCGGCGTCGGCGCGCACGGCGCGCGCACGCGCCTCGTCGGCCAGCAAGGCCTGGGCCTTGAGCTGTTTACCGATGTTCTCGATCTCGTGCTGGCGCGCCAGCATGCCGTCCTGCTCGGCGTCCGGCGCGTGGAAGCGCACGCTGGAACGGGTCACCATGTGGCCCTCGCGCGTGACGAAGGCGGCGCCCTGCGGCAGGCGCGCGCGCTCGGCGAAGGCCTGGGCCGCGTCACCGGCCACGTACACGCCGTGCAACCAGTCCTCGAGCACGCCGCGCACGCCGGCGTCGTTCACGCGCAGCAGGCTGGAGAACGGCTTCAAGCCGTCGTGCGGCGCCGCGTGGCCGCCCGCCTGCGGCGCGTACAGCGCCAGGCGGGCCGGCGGCGCGTCAAGCACGAAGGCCTTGGCCCAGTCGATGTTCGACACCTCCAGCGCGCCGGAACGCTCGCGCAGCACGGCTTCGAGCGCGGCCTCCCAGCCCGCTTCGACGTCCAGCTTTTGCCACAGGCGCGGCAAGCCGGCCAGCTCGTGCTTCTCGAGCCAGGGCTGGACCTTGCCCTGGGTCTGCACGCGCTCCTGCATCTGGCGCAGCGCGTTCAGGCGCGCCTCCAACTGGGCGTTGGCGGCGCTCTCGACCTGCACCTGCGCATGCGCTTCCTTGCGCTCGAGTTCGACCGCCTCTTGCCGTCCGGTCGCTTCTTCCAGCAGCATGGTCTGTTCTTCCAGCGACTGCTGCTGTTCTTCGAGCTGCAGGCGCAGGTTGTCGAGGGTCGCGCTGTCGGGCAGGTTGAGGCCATTCCTCTCCTGCTGCAGGCGTTCGCGCCGCGCCGCCAGGTTGCCCAGGATGCCGGCGGCGTTGCGGCCGTGGGCCGATGCCAGCTCGATGCGCTGCTGGACCTGCATGGTGCGCGCGCGCGAGGCGGCCTGGCGTTCCTGGCCGGCGCGCCAGGCCGCTTCCAGCTCGGGCAGGCGCTCATGGTGGACCTCGACCGCGATCTGGGCGCCTTCGGCGCGCGCGGCCAGTTCCTCCAGCTGCATCTCGGCTTCTTCCTGGCCCTCGCGGTGTTCCTGCTCCTGCGCCAGCCATTGATCTCGCTGCGCGGTGAGCGTGACGATCTGGTTCTGCAGGCGGGTGCGCGACTCGACCACGAACTTGATCTGCGCCTCCAGGCTGCCGATCTCGGAATTGATCTGGTACAGGGCGCCCTGGGCCGTGTGCAGCCGGTCGCCGGCGGCGAAATGGGCCTGGCGCAGGTGTTCGAGGTCGACCTCGACGTTGCGCAGCCTGGCGGTCTGCGCTTCCAGGCTGGTCTGCGCTTCTTCCATCTCGCGGAAGAACTTCACCTGTTCGGCCTTGGCCTCGTTCTTGCGCATCAGCCAGAGCAGCTTCTGCTTTTCTTCCTGGTCGGCCTGCAGCTGGCGGAAGCGGTTGGCGACCGCCGCCTGGGCTTCGAGTTTTTCGAGGTTGGCGTTAAGTTCACGCAGGATGTCCTCGACCCGCAGCAGGTTCTCGCGCGTGTCCGACAGCCGGTTCTCGGTCTCGCGGCGCCGTTCCTTGTATTTCGAGACGCCGGCCGCTTCTTCGAGGAAGACCCGCAGTTCTTCCGGGCGCGATTCGATGATGCGCGCGATCATGCCCTGGCCGATGATGGCGTAGGCGCGCGGACCGAGTCCGGTGCCGAGGAAGATGTCCTGGATGTCGCGCCGGCGCACCGGCTGGCCGTTGATGTAATAGGTGGACGTGCCGTCGCGCGTGAGCGTGCGCTTGACCGCGATCTCGGCGTACTGGCCCCACTGGCCGGCGGCCTTGCCGGCGCTGTTGTCGAACACCAGTTCGACCGAGGCGCGCCCGGCGCTCTTGCGGTGGGTGGAGCCGTTGAAGATCACGTCCTGCATCGACTCGCCGCGCAGTTCGGAGGCTTTCGACTCGCCCAGCACCCAGCGCACCGCGTCGATGATGTTGGATTTGCCGCAGCCGTTGGGGCCGACCACACCGACCAGCTGACCCGGCACCTGGAAATTGGTGGGATCGACGAACGATTTAAATCCCGACAATTTGATGGAAGAGAGGCGCACGTGGATCGGCTATTGCTGTAGAGGTAAAGCGCGCATCATACCATTGCGGGCATGGGCTTGACCGCCGCGCTCAGGATGCGGCCGACCACGCCTTCGGCCGCCACCACCCGCATCGCGCCTTCGCGCAGCAGATCGATCAGGCGCGCGGCCGGCAGCGAAAACGCTTCCTGGCGTCCGGCGCCCGAGAAGATGTACAGTGTGCGCAGCGGGCTGACCCAGGCCAGGCGCACCCGGCGCACGATGTGCGCCTCGTGCAATTCAAGCCGCATGCCGCGCTCCAGGCCGGCCAGGATGGCGGCCGCCGGATCGCTTGCCGCGGCCTGCGCTTCCTCGGCCTGGATGCGGGCCTGCTCCCGCTCCTCTTCCTGCTCCTGCGCCTGCTCGTATGCAACTCGGCGCAGCGCATCCTGCTGGGCCGCCTCGAGCGCCAGCTCGAGCTGGCGCTCCGGCAGCAGCTCGATCGGCGCACGCACGATCGAGGCGTGGCATTCGGCCAGCTCGGCGAAGAACTGCAGGCGCTCGGCGTCCTGCCAGCGGGTGGCGTCGAGCCAGTTGTTCAGGCTTGCAAGCAGCGCCGGCAGGCGCGCGATCAGGGCCTTCCTCTGCTCCTGGGTCGCCTTCGGCTTGACGCTCCAGATCAGGTCTTCCATCGTGCGCGTGGCATTGTCGATGGCGCCCGGACGGCTGTCCTCGATCGTGTAGGCCAGCGCCAGCGCGGCGCTCCAGCGGCCTTCGAGAAAACCGGTGACGGCCGGGGTCAAGCGTTCCCCGGCCAGGCGCAGCGCCACCGCGCGCCGGGCCGAACGTTCGGCGGCGGCGCGCTTCTCATTGCGCATGGCCTGGGCGATGGGCGCCGCCATGGCCGCCTCTTCCACCCTGTCGCGGGCGGCCAGGCCGGCTTCGATGTCGGCCACGGCCGCGGCGAACTCGGGGTCGACCTGGTCGCGCACGCGCTCGACGCTGCGGCGCATGGCGCGGTAGACCGGGTCGTCCGGGTCCAGGGGACGCTCCCAGCCGGCCTGCGACAGCAGGTCGAGCAGGCGCCGCGCCGGATGGGCCTCCTGAAAGAAGAAGCTGCGGTCGCGCAGCGCGGTGCGCAAGACCGGCAGCTGCAGGTGGCCGATCAATTCGCGCGTCTCGGGGGCGACGCCGTCGTCCTGCAGCACGCTGCCGAACACGCGCGACAGCAGGTCGAGCGTCGTTTCGTCGCCGCGCGACAGGGCGCCCTGCGGCAGGCTGGCGCGCAGGCCTGGCAGGACCAGCACGCCGGGCGCGGCGTCCGGGCCGGCGGCGCCGGCGCGCGCCAGCAGGTCGATCAAGGGTTGAACGGACGCCACTGGCGCTGCGGCGCTGCCGGCGCCACCCGACGCGTGGATGGGGCCCGGATGGGCGCCAGAACCCGCGGCGGCGCTGGACGGGACCGCGCCCGCCGCAGGCATGGGCGGCGCCAGCGGCGCCACCCCGAAGCCGGACGCCGCGCTCGGACGCCAGCCGCCGCTGCCTTGCGGCAGGTCCGGGATCTCAGGGACGGCCAGGGCCGGGTCGAACAGCTGGCGCAGCTGCTGGGCCAGCGCGGCGTCGCGCCGTGCGCGTTCGGACTGGCGCGACGCGCGGTCGTCGGTCTTGCTGAAGCGGGTGTCGGCGTCGCCGCCCTTGCGCGACTTGAGCTTGGCGACCAGGGCTTCGTACAGCGGCCCCAGGTCGAACATCAGGCCGGGACGCAGCAGCGGCGCCACCAGGCCGTGGGCGTCGGGATCGGGCTCGAACTGGCGCCAGGCGGCATCCACGGCGGCCAGGAAGACGTCGGGCCGGAAAGGGTTGTGGGCGGCGCGCACCAGGTCGCGCCCGAGCAGCAGGCCGAGGCGCACGCCCAGCGTGGCCAGGCCCTCGGAATGCTGCAGGTCGAAGGGCCGGCTGACGGCGCCGAGCGCCATTTGCTGGTCGATCTGTTCCAGCGGGACCAGGCTCAGTTCGACCGGGGCGGGCGCGGCTTCGGCCGGGGCGCCAGCGGCGTGCGGGAGCAGGCGCGCGACTTCCCGGCGCAGGGCCGCCTCGATCTCGCTCGTCGCCAGGTGGGTGAAGGCGTAACCGTTGTCCTTGAGAAGATTGCCCGATTTGACGCGCCGCATGACGGTGGCGGGGTCGAGCCCGGCCGCGGTCAGGTCGAGCAGCGCCGACACCATGCGCCGCGCCATGTCCGCCAGGCCGGACTCGGCATGGCTGCGCGCAATGTCGACCAGCTCGGCCAGCGCCGCCTGCTGGGCGGGTGCGGCCTTGCGCGCGGCAAAGGTCTGGGCGGGTGGGGTGGCCATGACGGTTCGGCGAAGTGAGGCAAGGCCCTATTCTGCCATATTCTTACCTCTCAGCAATGACCAAACACATCCCGGCCGGGGCGCCATCGGCCGCCGGCGCGACGGCCGGCGGAACGTCCCGGTTCAGATATTGCGCAGGATGGCGCCTTTCGGCGGCGCGAAGTCCAGCACCTCGTGGATCATCTTCGCCTTCTTGGCGTCGCGCGCGGTCAGGTGCAGGTCGCCGTACTGGTGCACGCTCCACTGCTCGGGCGAGAGTTCGATTTCCTTGCGCAGGATGGCCTCGGTGCGCGCATCGTCGGCGCGCAGGCCTTCGACGATGATGTTGAGCGCATCCGGCCGCGAGCCGGGCGAGGCGGTCGCATGCGACTTGTGGATCATGAAGCGCGCGGTCTCGCTGGCGTAGCGGCGCGAGCCGGCCAGGTAGAGCACCACCGCGATCGAGGCCACCGCCCCGGCGTTGTACATCACGAACCGGATCGGCGAGCTGGCCATGAAGTTATACAGGCACAGGCCGTCGCTGACGTAGCCGCCATTCGACTGCAGCAGCACGTGGGCGGTATCGATCCCGTCCTCGGTCATCGCCGCCACCGCATCGAACATCCGGTGCACCATATCGCTGTTGACGTCGCCCGACAGCGTGTACCAACCCTCTTTCTCCTGCAAAGTTTTTTCTTCGTTCATAGTCTGTTCCCGCCTACAAAGTAAGTGGAACAAGTGTAGCAAATCACGACAAACACCCCGTGCACCAATAGTGCGCAGCAATACTTTCAAGCAATTCTGCAATGGAACTCTACAATGAGGGTCAGAGTAGATTTATTGAGCAATTCCTCAAAGTTGTCAAACAATTCGACTCCGACCCTCATTAATTTTGGACCGTTTAGCGCTATAAAAATCGGCGTTAGATTCTCAACGTCAAATAGTTTTCCAGATGAACGCATTTTGTTTCCACAGCAGTCAGAAATTAAATAGGGTCGGAGTAGAATTAATGAGCAACTTCGAAAGTTGTCAAAGAATTCGACTCTCGTATATTGAAGGTGCCGCGGCGGAGCTGGTCTATGATGGCGACGAAGCGGTCGGGCGGAGTGATGCCGAACGACTCGAGTGCCGTTGAGCACGTGGGTCAGATAGGTGCCTCTGCCCGTTTCATTTTGTTAGTCCGAACGGTATCTTGGGCCATCGCACACGGCGTGGAGCCCGCATACGAGAGAGGCCAAAAATGAACACGACACGTAATGACGTGCTGGGAATCGATGTCAGCAAGAAGAAGCTAGACTTGGCCTTGCTGATCAATGGGAAGTTGAAGGCGAAGGTATTCGATAACACATCCGCAGGGCATCGTGCGCTGGTGGAGTGGTTACGTGACTCCAAAGCATCGCTGGCGACGCTGCACATCTGTATGGAGGCGACAGGTGTGTACTACGAGGCGATCGCCACGACGCTCCACGCTGAGGGATTCAAGGTCAGCGTGGTTAATCCAGCCTGTATCAAGGGCTTTGGATCGGGCGAGAACATCCGCAACAAGAATGACGAAATCGACGCTGCCTTGATCGCGCGTTATTGCGCGGCGATGAATCCGGAGCCTTGGGTTGCGCCGCCGCTTGAGCAGCGCCAGCTGCGTGCATGGACCTTGCGCGTGCAGTCCCTGAAGGACATTCGGCAGCAGGAACAGAACCGCATAGAAGCGCACATCGTGGCAGGCTTACAAGACGTTGCCGACAACGTCGCTGAGCACATCAAATGGCTTGATGCCGAGATTCGAAAGCTGCAGGATGATATCGACGATCACATTGATCGCCATCCAGGATTGAAGAACGATGCCGTACTCATCGCCAGTATCCCTGGGCTGGGGATGACGACGGTTGCCCGCATACTTGGCCATCTTGGCGACATTCGTCGCTTCAAAAACGCGAAAGCCTTCGCTGCCTTCCTGGGCGTCACACCCAAACAGCGAACCTCGGGCACGTCGCTCAAAGGCCGCACAATGCTCTGCAAAACCGGCAGCACATCGCTACGGGCAGCGCTTTTCATGCCCAGTATGGTCGCACGCCGACACAATCCAATCCTGCATCAATTCGCCGAACGCCTATTAGCGAACGGCATGGCCAAGCGAGCAGTGATCAGCGCTGTTACCCATAAGCTAGCGCATCTGATCTACGGCGTCGTTCGAACCGGCAAGCCATTTGACGCCAATTACCTTCACAAAAACCTTGCAATCCAAGAAGGTATCTGACCCTCATTATTGGGTAAGGGGGCAATGGCAATTAATGTGGGGCTTGCGTGGTTGACAGGGTTGGCGGGCTGGCATATCCTCCGCAGTCTTGATCGGGAGAGCGCAGCGACGCTGCCGCCGAAGGGGCACTCACCCATAAACTCTCAGGCAAAAGGACCGGTCAAGGGACGGCGGCGCACGGCGCGGCCGGTCAACTCTGGAGAGCGGCCGCGATGCGGCCCACCGAAGGGGCAAGCGGCGCCAGCCGCTATCTCTCAGGTACCAAGGACAGAGGGGTCGATAGCGCACGACGATCGTGCCGACACCCTATTCATGCCCGAGGATTCCATGACGCTCAAAGCGACCCCGCTCAATTCCGCTCACCGCGCCCTTGGCGCCAAGATGGTCGATTTCGGCGGCTGGGACATGCCGGTCAACTACGGCTCCCAGATCGAAGAGCACAACGCGGTGCGCAGCGACGCCGGCATGTTCGACGTGTCCCATATGTGCGTCGTGGACGTGAAGGGCGACAACACCCGCGCCTTCCTGCGCGGCCTTTTGGCCAATAACGTCGACAAGCTGCAAACGCCGGGCAAGGCCCTGTATTCGTGCATGCTCAATCCGGAAGGCGGCGTCATCGACGACCTGATCGTCTATTTTCTGTCCGAGGACTGGTTCCGCATCGTCGTCAACGCCGGCACCGCCGACAAGGACGTGGCCTGGATGAACGGGCAGAACGCCGCCACCAGCAGCGGCGTGAGCATCACCCAGCGCCGCGACGGCAACGACCCGATCGCCCTCGTCGCGGTCCAGGGCCCGAACGCCCGCGCCAAGGTGTGGCAGGTGCTGCCGACCACCCAGGCGGCGACCGAAAACCTCAAGCCCTTCAACGCCGCCATCGTCGGCGACACCGCCTTCGGCGAAGCCATGGTCGCCCGCACCGGCTACACCGGCGAAGACGGCTTCGAGATCGGCGTGCCGGCAAGCCAGGCCGAAGCGCTGTGGAACGCCCTGCTCGCCGCCGGCGTCAAGCCGGCCGGCCTCGGCGCGCGCGACACCCTGCGCCTGGAAGCCGGCATGAACCTGTACGGCCAGGACATGGACGAAACCACCAACCCGCTCGACGCCGGCCTGGCCTGGACCATCGACCTGGTCTCCGAGCGCGACTTCATCGGCAAGGCCGCGCTGCAGGCCAAGGGCCAGCAGGCGCAGTTCGTCGGCCTGATCCTGCGCGAAAAAGGCGGCATCCTGCGCGCCCACCAGCGCGTGATCGCCGCCTCCGGCAATGTCGGCGAGATCACCAGCGGCACCTTCAGCCCCAGCATGCAGCAGGCGATCGCCCTGGCGCGCGTGCCGATGGACGTCGCCGTCGGCGACACCGTGCAGGTCGCGATCCGCGACAAGCACCTGGCCGCCAGCGTGGTCAAGCTGCCGTTCGTGCGCAACGGCAAAGTGCTGGCCGCCTGAATCGCCGGACCGGATAACAAACACCTATACTAATAACCCCACCATCCTCAGGAGTTTCCATGAACATCCCTACCGACCTGAAATACACCGAATCCCATGAATGGGTGCGCCGCGAAGAAGACGGCAGCCTGACCGTGGGCATCACCGAATACGCGCAGGACGCGCTGGGCGACATCGTGTTCGTCGAACTGCCGCAGGTCGGCAAGGCATTCACCGCGGGCGACGACGCCGCCGTGGTCGAATCGGTCAAGGCCGCCAGCGACATCTACGCGCCGGTCTCGGGCACCGTCACCGCCGTCAACCAGCCGGTCGCCGACGCGCCCGACTCGATCAACCAGGATGCCTACGGCGCCTGGCTGTTCAAGCTGGCCCCGAGCGACGCTGGCGCCTACGACAAGCTGCTCGACGCCGACGCCTACGGCAAGACCACCGACCACTGATGGTCCAAGGTGCGCCCTTCCCCGGGCGCACCGCCCTGCGCATCCCCTTCTTGATCCAGCCAGCATCGGCGCCAGACCCTTCCGGACTCTTTTCTTATCATGACCCGCTCCAGCCTCACCCAACTTGAAGCACGCGATTCGTTCATCCCGCGCCACATCGGCCCGTCCGAATCCGAACAGGCAGCCATGCTGTCGACCCTCGGCTACGCCACCCGCGCCGCCCTGATCGACGCCGTGGTCCCGGCCAACATCCGCCGCAAGGACAAGCTGGACCTGGGCCAGTTCGCCGAACCGCGCACCGAAGAAGAAGCGCTGGCGCTGCTCAAGGGCCTGGCGTCCAAGAACAAGGTGCTGAAGTCGCTGATCGGCCAGGGCTACTACGGCACCCACACGCCGAAGGTCATCCTGCGCAACATCTTCGAAAACCCGGCCTGGTACACCGCCTACACCCCTTACCAGCCCGAGATCTCGCAGGGCCGCCTGGAAGCCATCCTGAACTTCCAGCAGGCGATCACCGACCTGACCGGCATGGGCATCGCCAACTCGTCGATGCTGGACGAAGGCACCGCCGCTGCCGAAGCCATGACCCTGATCCAGCGCGTCGGCAAGTCGGCCTCGAAGGTGTTCTACGTGGCCGACGACGTGCTGCCGCAGACGCGCGAGATCATCCAGACCCGCGCCGAGCCGATCGGCGTCGAAGTGCGCAGCATCGCACCCGCCGACATCGAAAAGCTCGAAGAAACCTGCTTCGGCGTGCTGCTGCAATACCCGGGCGTCGACGGCGAAGTGCGCGACTACCGCGCTGCTTGTGAGCACCTGCATGCCGCGGGCGCGATGGTGATCGTGGCCGCCGACCTGCTGGCGCTCACGGTCCTGACCCCGCCGGGCGAATGGGGCGCGGACGTCGTGGTCGGCAACAGCCAGCGCTTCGGCGTGCCGCTCGGTTTCGGCGGCCCGCACGCCGGCTACCTCGCCACCCGCGACGAATTCAAGCGCAGCATGTCGGGCCGCCTGGTCGGCGTCACCGTCGACGCCCAGGGCAACCCGGCCTACCGCCTGGCGCTGCAGACCCGCGAACAGCACATCCGCCGCGAAAAGGCGACCTCGAACATCTGCACCGCGCAGGTGCTGCTGGCCGTGATGGCCGGCATGTACGCGGTCTACCACGGCCCGCAAGGCCTGGCCCGCATCGCGCGCCGCGTGCACCGCCAGACCACCATCCTGGCCGCCGGCCTGCAGCAGCTGGGCTTCGAGCTGGCCAACAAGACCTTCTTCGACACCCTCACGGTGCGCGTGCAGGACGCCGGCGCGATCCACCAGCAGGCCACCGCGCGCGGCCTGAACCTGCGCCAGATCGACGCCACCAGCGTCGGCGTGTCGCTCGACGAAACGGTCACCCGCGACGACCTGGCCAACCTGTTCGCGGTGTTCGGCAATGGCAAGACGGTTGACCTGGACCAGCTGGACGCCGGCGTCGCCGACGCCTTCCCGGCCGCCCTCGCCCGCACCAGCGCCTACCTGACCCACCCGACCTTCAACCGCTACCACGCCGAGCACGAGATGCTGCGCTACCTGCGCGCGCTGGCCGACAAGGACCTGGCGCTGGACCGCACCATGATCCCGCTCGGCTCGTGCACCATGAAGCTCAACGCCACCGCCGAGATGGTGCCGGTCACCTGGCCCGAGTTCTCGAACGTCCACCCGCTGGCGCCGAACGAGCAGACCATCGGCTACCGCGAGATGATCGCCCAGCTGGAAGCCATGCTGTGCGCCGCCACCGGCTACGCCGCCATCTCGCTGCAGCCGAACGCCGGCTCGCAGGGCGAGTACGCGGGCCTCCTGGTGATCCAGAAGTACCATGAATCGCGCGGCGAAGGCCACCGCAACGTGTGCCTGATCCCGTCCTCGGCCCACGGCACCAACCCGGCCTCGGCCAGCATGGTCGGCATGAAGGTCGTGGTCACCGCCTGCGACGACAACGGCAACGTCGATCTCAGCGACCTGAAGGCCAAGGCCGAGCAATACAGCAAGGACCTGGCCTGCGTGATGGTCACCTACCCGTCGACCCACGGCGTGTTCGAGGAAGGCATCAAGGAACTGTGCGAGATCGTGCACGCGCACGGCGGCCAGGTCTACGTCGACGGCGCCAACATGAACGCGCTGGTCGGCCTGGCCGCGCCGGGCGCCTTCGGCGGCGACGTCAGCCACCTGAACCTGCACAAGACCTTCTGCATCCCGCACGGCGGCGGCGGCCCCGGCGTCGGCCCGATCGGCGTCGGCGCCCACCTGGCGAAATTCCTGCCGAACCAGCTGTCGACCGGCTATGTGCGGGACGAGAACGGCATCGGCGCCGTCAGCGCCGCCGCCTTCGGCTCGGCCTCGATCCTGCCGATCTCGTGGATGTACATCGCGATGATGGGCGCCGCAGGCCTCACTTCGGCCACCGAAGTGGCGATCCTCAACGCCAACTACATCGCGCGCCGCCTGGCCCCGCACTACCCGGTGCTGTACGCCGGCCACGACGGCCTGGTCGCGCACGAGTGCATCATCGACCTGCGTCCACTGCAGGACAAGACCGGCATCAGCAACGAAGACGTGGCCAAGCGCCTGATGGACTTCGGCTTCCACGCCCCGACCATGAGCTTCCCGGTGCCGGGCACCCTGATGATCGAGCCGACCGAGTCGGAATCGAAGGCCGAGATCGACCGCTTCATCGAGGCGATGATCACCATCCACGCCGAGATCGTCAAGGTCGAGCGCGGCGAGTACGACCGCATGGACAACCCGCTCAAGGGCGCGCCGCACACCGCCGAAGTCGTCACTTCCGACGCCTGGGCCCACGGCTACACGCGTGAAGTGGCGGCCTTCCCGGTCGCCGGCCTGCGCAAGAAGAAGTACTGGCCGCCGGTCGGCCGCGCCGACAATGTGTACGGCGACCGCAACCTGTTCTGCGGCTGCGCGCCGATCAGCGATTACGAGTGATCGGTTGACGCACTGACCGGGATCGTCACTTGCGGCTCGAGGCGAGCCGCAAGTGCGACGCCTGGTGACGGCGGCGTTCCCTGGTGCCCCCCCGGCGTTCGCGCGCCGGATCGAAGGGCTTCGACCAGGAAGCGCCGCCGTCGTCCTTGCGGCCGGCGTCCTGCGCCTGCGGGGCCGTTTCCCGCGCCCCCTCTTCTTCCAGCCTGAACCCCGCCACCGTGCGCGACAGCGCCAGCGCCTGCATCTGCAGGGTGCGCGCCGCGCTCGCCGCTTCTTCCACCAGCGTGCAGTTCTGGCGCGTCACCTGGTCCATCTGCACGATCGCCTGGCCCACGTCGGCCAGTTGCGTGGCCTGGCCTTCGCCGGCCGCGCCGATGCGCCCGGCCAGGTCTTCCACCTCGCGCACCGTGCCGGCGATCCGCTCCATGCTGCTGCCTGCGTGCAGGGCCCAGGCCGCGCCGCCGTCGATCTCGGCCAGCGACTGCGCCGCCACGGTCCGGATCTCGCGGCTGGCGGCCACCACCCGGCGCGCCAGCGCCCGCACCTCGCCGGCCACCGCGGCCATCGCCGGCGACTGCGCGCCGGCGTCCATGTCGGCGTCCAGGTGCGTGCGCGCCGCGTCCAGCGCCGCGTTCAGGGCCAGCGTGCCGGTCTCGCTCGCCGCCAGGTCGAGCCCGTCGACGATCTCGACCACCCGCTGCGCGCCGCGGCGGCTGCCCTCGAGCGTCGCCACCAGCCGTTCGACCAGGTCGCTGCCTTCGTGCGCCACCTCGCCGGCGCCGGCGGCCAGGCGGTGGGCGACGCGCGCCTGGTCGGCGCCGAGCTTGACGTCGGCCGCCAGCTCGCGCAGCGCGCCTTCGGTATGGGCCAGCGCGCTGGCGCGGAACACGGCGCGGCTGCCCAGGCTCAGGCTGCCGAGCTTGATGTCGCGCGAAGCGGCGCCGATCAGGCGCGCCGAGTCCAGGATCGAACGCAGGGTGCCGTTCAGGTTGCGGATGCTGGCGTCCAGCTGGCGCGACGTGTCGGCGATCTCGTCGCCGCCGTAATCGTGGTCGAGATGGGGGCGCGCCGTCAGGTCGCCGCTGGCCAGGCCGCTGGCGGCCAGCCCGATGCCGCGGATCTCGTCCAGCAGGATGCGGCGCACGGCGAAGGTGATCGCCAGCGACAGCCCGATTGCCAGCAGCACCACTGCCGGCATCAGCACCGAGATCATGCGAAAGTCGGCCTCCGCGCTGGCGGAGGCTTCGCGCGCCAGCGCTTCTTCGAGCGCGCCCAGGTCGGCCAGGCGCTGCGCCACCAGCGCGAAGGCGCTTTCGGCCTTCTGCATGGCATTCGCGCTGATCGAGCCGTCCAGCGGCGCCAGCTCGATCACCTCGCGCACCGCCTCGGCGTAGCGCAGCTGCGCCGCTGCGGCCTGCTGCACGTGGCGGTCTTCGGCCTCGGTCAGGGTCGCCTTGCCCAGGGTCTCCAGGCCCGCCGCGATGCGCCGGTGCTGGGCCAGGATGTCCTGGCGCAGCGGCTCGGTGCGCGCCAGCGGGAAGCTGCCGCCCATCCAGCTCAGCAGGCGGTAGATGTCGGCATGCGCCTTCTGCGTCTGCGCCGCCAGGCTGCTGGCGGCGCGCATGCTGGCCGCGCGCTGGCCCACGATCGATTCGAGCGAGTCGTTCTGGCGCACCATCGCGTAATAGGCGACCCAGGACAGCACGAGCAGCAGGGCCAGCACGGCGCCCGGAGCGAGCAGCAGCTTGGGACCGATTTTCAACCGGGACAGCAGGCGGGACAGCATGGAGAACCCGGGAACGCGGTCGGCGGGCGGCGTGGTCATGACGTCCTCTCGTCTTGGTGCATTATTTCCTCAGCGCATACAACAATGTACGCCGGAGACGGACATCGCACTTGTCACGGCGCAAGACCCATGTCCGTCCGCGGCGGCGGCGGCGACTTGCCGCGCAGGGGAATTTCGGGCAAGAATCCTTCTACCCAAGAATAATGAGCCACACGGAAAACTCCCCATGCGCCTGCCATGTGCACGCCTTTCGCATTGCCTCCTGCTCGCCATACTGGCGCTCGCCCTGTGCGGCCGGGCCGGCGCCGCCCCGCTGCCGCCCTGGACCGGCGACCTACAGCACACCTCATGGACGCGCGAGGACGGCGCCCCGTCCGCGGTGTATTCGATGACCCAGGATGCCGCCGGCATGCTGTGGTTCGCCGCCAACGACGGCCTGTACAGCTTCGACGGCGTGCGCTTCGTGCGTAACGACGAGGTCTTCGGCCACAAGCTGCGCTCGCCGCTGACGATGGCCGTGGCCGCCGATGGCGACGCCATCTGGGTCAGCTACCAGTTCGGCGACGTCAGCCGCTTCGAACGCGGCGCCGTCCATCACTACGTCGGCGAGGATTCCCCGCCCACCACGGTGCTTCGCTTCGGGCGCACGCCCGACGGCGTCATGTGGGCCTCGAGCGGCACCGGCATGCACCGGCTCGAGGGCAAGCGCTGGGTTGACGTGGGACCGTCCGCCGGGCTGCCGAACGGCCGGCCCCACGGCTTCAGCGTGCTGGCCGACGGCAGCCTGCTGGTCTACTGCGCCGACGGGATCTACCGCGGCGCGCCCGCTTCGGACGCCGGCGGGCGCCGCTTCGTCAAGGTGCTCGACCAGCCGCTGCTGGGAAACGGCTACCCACGTCCCGACGGCAAGGTCGTGATCAAGCCCCGGGCGCGCGGCCTGCGGCTGTTCGACCCGGCCAGCGGCAGGGCGGCGCCGCTGGCGCTGCACAACGGCGGCGCCCCGCTGCTCGGCTACGAAGGCGACGCGCGCGGCGGCTTGTGGGTCTCCACCGGCGATGCGGTGCAACTGCTCGATGGCCAAGGCAAGGTGGTGCGCCTGTTCTCGACGGCCGCCGGCTTCACCGACGGCATCGTCAACGCCACCCTCCACGACCGCGAAGGCAATCTCTGGTTCACCACGGCGAACGGCGTCGACCGGGTGCGCCAGGCCCGCCTGTCGACCGTCGCGCTGCCGCCGGGCTTCGTTCCCGCGCTGAGCGTCACGCCGGGCGACAGCGGCGCGGTCTGGATCGGCAACACCGACCGCACCGGCGCCTTCGATTTCGCCAGCTTCGTGCTCGCGCCGGACGGCCGCCGCCGCACCACGGCGATCACGGACGTGAGCGCCAGCCACCGCGCGCCCGACGGCACCCTGTGGTTCGGCAACAACGCCAGCCTGTGGCGGGTGCGCGACGGGGCCACCCGGCGCTGGCCGCTGCCGCCCGCGCTGGCGGGACGCAGCGTGCAGGCGATGACGACCGGCGCCGACGGCGCGCTGTGGGTGTCGGTGATCGGCCACGGCGTGCATGCCTTTCGCGACGGCGCCTGGAGCAAGGGTGGCGGGCGCGCGGCGCTGGCCGGTCCGACCGCGGTCACCCTGGCGACCGACCGCCAGGGCCGGACCTGGTTCGGCTACACCGATAACCATATCGCCATCCTCGATGGGGACACGCTGCGCCACTACGGTCCGCGCCAGGGTCTGGCGATCGGCAACACGCTGGCCATCGTGCCCGGCCGCGCCGGGGTCTGGATCGGCGGCGACCGCGGCCTGGCCTGGTTCGACGGCGAGCGCTTCGTGGCGCTCGACGAGCGCGGCGGCCGGGGATTCCGCGGCGTCTCCGGCATCGTCGAGCGCGCCGACGGCGAGCTGTGGCTGCACGACACCGGCGGCCTGGCGCGCGTCACGGCCGCCGACCTGGCGCGGGCGCTGGAAGCGCCGGGCGCCGGCGTGGCGGCCGAGCGCTTCGACCACCTGGACGGCCACCGCGGCATGCCGGCCCAGATGCAGCCCTTGCCCTCACTGGTCCAGGCCGGCGACGGCCGCCTGTGGTTCGCCACGTCCAGCATCGTGGGCCACGTCGATCCCGCCAGGATCGTGCGCAATCCGCGCCCGCCGACGGTCATGGTGAGCGCCATCCGCACCGACGGGGGCAGCCATGCGCCCGCGCCCGGCCTGGTGCTGCCGGCGCGCACCACCCGGCTCGAGATCGACTTCACCGCCACCGCGCTGTCGATGCCGGAACGCGTGCGCTTCCGTTACCGCCTCGTCGGCCAGGATGCGCACTGGCGCGAGGCGAGCGGGCCGCGCCAGGCGGTGTACACCAACCTGGCGCCGGGCGACTACCTGTTCGAGGTCGGCGCCGCCAACGAGGATGGCGTCTGGAGCCCGCAGCCGGCGCGGGCGGCGCTGCGCATCGAGGCCGCCTGGACCCAGACCCTGTGGTTCCGGCTGGCGTGCGCCCTGGGCCTGCTGGCCGCGGCCTGGCTGCTGCACCGCTGGCGCCTGGCGCGCGTGGCAGCGCGCCTGCGCGAGAAGATGCTGGTGCGTACCCGCGAACGCGAGCGCATCGCGCGTGCCCTCCACGATACCTTCCTGCAGAGCGTGCAGGCGCTGGTGCTGCGCATGCACGTGCTGATGGGCAGGCTGCCGGCGGATAGCGGGATGCGGGCCGAAGTCGAGGAGGTGCTCGTGCGCGCCGAGGACGTGATCGAGGAAGGCCGCCAGCGGGTGCGCCAACTGCGCGTGCCGGGCGTGCGCCACGGCTGCCTGCTGCAGGCGCTGGCCGACGCCGGGCGCGACATGGCGGCGGCGTCCGGCGTGGCCTTTACCCAGCAAGTCACGGGCGCCGCGCGCGCACTCGACCCTGAGATCGAGGACGAGCTGTTCACCATCGGGCGCGAAGCGCTGTCCAACGCCTTCCACCATGCGCGGGCGACCCGGGTCGCGCTGGCGCTCGACTACGGCGCCGACCGCCTGCGCCTGGCGGTCAGCGACGACGGCCACGGCATCGCCGCCGACATCCTGACCAGCGGCGCGCGCGAAGGACACTGGGGCCTGCCCGGCATGCGCGAGCGGGCGCGCCTGGCCGGCGGCGTCCTGGACATCGACAGCACGCCGGCCGGCACAGTCGTCAATGTATGCATACCGGTAACAACTGCTTACCAAGGCATGCGCCGTGCATGAGCATAGCGCCCGCAAACGCGCTATGCTTGCCAAATCCCCCGCTCGAGGAGCTCCGATGAAAGCACGCGCCTTCGTATTAACGCTCGGATGGCTGGCGGCCTGCACTGTCCAGGCCCAGCTGCTGCCCGACCCGTCCCCGCGCCAGCCGGCGCAGCTCGAGCGGAACGCAGCCGCCAGGCCCGACCCGTTCGCCGGCAGCCACCAGCCCTATCCGCGCGTGTATGGCGGCGACGTGGCGGCCCAGCCGAACGACCACGTGTTCACCGGCATGCGGCGCGATCCGCGCCTGATCGCCGGCGTCGAGGTGACGCCCAACGTCGCCATCGAGGGCGGTTACCTCAATCTGCCGGACAAAGACTTGCACAAGGTCGAGCCGGGCAAGCCCGCCGACGCCTCGATCCCGCTGGGCGAAAAAGGTTCCAGCAACCATCTGGCCGCCAAATATTCGCTGCCGGCCGGCGACCGCCTGTCGGCCTACGGCAAGGCCGGCATCGCCTATACCGAAAAAAAGAAGGAACAAGGCGTGGCCGGGTCCGATACCGGTCTGTACACCGGCGCCGGCGCCAGCTACAAGGTCGACAAACGCACCACGGTAAGCGGCGACTTCGTGCGCCACGGCGACGCGGCGAAGAAGTTCGACCGCGTGCGCGACGGCGTCAAGGGCAACCTGAAGATGGGCTTCTGAAAGGACGCGACATGAAACAACCGGCCTTGATCCTGGCGGCGGCCGTTGCGGCCGTTGCCGGCGCTCCGGCGCGGGCGCAACTGGTGGAACAGGCGGCCGCGCCGGTGGCGCTGGCCGACACCCGCCCGCGCAGCGTGTTCTCGGCCCCGCGCGATCCCCGTTCCCAGACCTTTCCCCGGGTCTATGGCGGGAACCTGAACGTCAACCCCAACGACCGCCTGTTCGCCGGCCTGTTCAAGACCGACCCCAGGCTGCTGATGGGCGTCGCGACGACGCCGGGGCTGGCTTTCGAGGCCGGCTACGTCAACCTGCTCGACCAGGGTTTTCGCCCGCTGAACGAGCGCGATCCCGAAGACACGACCGGCGCGATCGGCCTGCGCGGCTTCAACCTGCACGCGGCCGTCAAGGTCACGCAACCGCTCGGCGAGCGCCTGTCGGCCTACGGCAAGCTGGGCGTGGCGCACAGCCAGAACCGCCGCGGCGTACGCAGGGGCGTCGATACCGGCCTGTACACCGGCGTCGGCGCGCAGTACAAGGTGAGCGACCGGGTCACGCTCGACGGCTCCTTCGAGAATCACGGCCACGCGGCCGAGCGTTTCGAGAATGCGACCAATTCCAGCAGCAGGGTCAGGGCCAACCTGAACGTCGGCTTCTGATCTCCCGTTCGCGGACGGGCGCGCTACACTAGCGCCCATGAGATTTCCCGCTTTCCTGGCGCGCCACCGGCGTCTGCTCGGCGTCGGCCTGGCATCGCTGTTGCTGCACCTGGCCGCCCTTGCCTGGCTCGAATTCCCCGCCCAGCGCGCGCCGGGCGTGCGCGAGCCTGCGCCGCTGACGCTGCGCATCGCGCGCGCCGGGACCGAGCGCGCAACGCCCCGGCCGGCGCCCGGCCCGCCGCCCGCATCCCGGCCCGCCCCCGAATCCGCCCCTGAATCCGCCCCGCAGCCCGCGCCAGCGCCCGATGCCGGGCCGGAAGCCACATCGCCCCCACTGCCGGCGCTCGCGCCGCTCCAGGCGGTCGGGCAAGGCGAGGTGCTGCCGGGCGCGATGCCGGGCCAGTTCCGCGTCTCGCCGGCGCCGCCGGCGCGCCTCGACTACCGCGTCAGCGGCGGGGGCGCGGCGCGCCTCGAATGGCGCACCGACGGCAGCAGCTACCGGCTCGCGCTCGACGGCATCCTGGGCGCGCTGGACAGCGAGGGCGGCCTGGACGACGGCGGCCTGGCGCCGCTGCGCGCCAGCGAGCCGGCGGGCCTGGGCCGGGCGAGCACCGAATTCGATCGCGAGCGCGGGGTGATCGTCTCGCACCTCGGCGCGCGCCGCGACCAGCTGGCGGGCGGCGCCCAGGACCGCGCCTCGCTGCTGCTGCAGCTGGCGGGCATGGGACGCGCCAACCCGGACCAGCTGCGCGGCGTGCTGGCGTTCTGGATCGGCGCCGCCGGCGGGGCGCGCCAGGAACGCTACGAGGTAATGGAAATGGAGACGGTCGACACCGGGATCGGCGCCGTGGAAGCGCTGCGCCTGGCGCAGCTGGCGCCCGAGGGGGCGCCGCGGCTGGAAGTGTGGCTGGCGCCAGGCCAGGCCTGGCTGCCGGTGCAGCTGCGCCTGACCTTGCCCGACGGCGCGGTGCGCACCCAGACCCTGGACGCGCTCGAGATCGACATGGAGATCGAGAGCGCGGCCGGGCCTTGATGCGGGGGCTGCGTCAGGCCAGCTTGGCCGCGTGCTCGCGAGTCGCGTGGAACACCAGCTTGGGCCAGCGCTCCTGGGTCAGGCGCAGGTTCACGCCGGACGTCGCCAGGAAAGCCATATTGCCGGCGGCGTCGTAGGCGACCTGGTGGCCGAGCTGGTTCTCGAAGTCGGCAAGGGATTTCTTGTCGTCGCTCGAAATCCAGCGCGCGCTGCTGATGCTGCTGCTCTCGAACACCGCATCCACGCCGTACTCGTTGAGCAGGCGGCTGGCCACGACCTCGAACTGCAGCACGCCGACCGCGCCCAGGATCAGGTCCGAGCCGAGCACCGGCTTGAACACCTGCACCGCGCCCTCTTCGCCCAGCTGCTGCAAGCCCTTGTGCAGCTGCTTCACTTTCAATGGGTTGCGAATCCGCACCGTGCGGAACAGGTCCGGGGCAAAATAGGGAATGCCGGTGAAGGTCAGCATCTCGCCTTCCGAGAAGCTGTCGCCGATCTGCATATTGCCGTGGTTCGGCAAGCCGATGATGTCGCCGGCATAGGCCTCTTCGACCTGTTCGCGGCTCGAGGCCATGAAGGTCACGACCGACGACAGCTTGACTTCGCGTCCGAGGCGCAGGTGCTTGACCTTCATGCCCTTCTCGAAGCGTCCCGAGCACACGCGCAGGAAGGCGATGCGGTCGCGGTGGGCCGGGTCCATATTGGCCTGGATCTTGAACACGAAGCCCGAGAACTTGGGTTCGACCGGCGCGACCGCGCGCACGGTGGCGTCGCGTTCGCGCGGCGCCGGCGCCCAGTCGACCAGGGCCGACAGGATCTCGCGCACGCCGAAGTTGTTGATCGCCGAACCGAAGAACACCGGGGTCTGCACGCCCGACAGGAAGCGCTCGAGGTCGAACACGTGCGAAGCGCCGTGCACCAGTTCCACTTCCATCTTGAGTTGCTCGATCTCGAGCGGGAACATCTCGGCCAGCTTCGGATTGTCGATGCCCTTGACGATCTCGAAGGCGCCGTCGGCCTTCTCTTCGCCGGCCTTGAACAGCATGATCTCGTCGCGCAGCAGGTGGTACACGCCGCGGAAGTTCTTGCCCATGCCGATCGGCCAGGTCACCGGCGCGCACTCGATCTTGAGCACCGACTCGACCTCGTCGAGCAGCTCCAGCGGATCGCGGGTCTCGCGGTCCATCTTGTTCATGAAGGTGACGATCGGGGTGTCGCGCATGCGGCACACGTCGAGCAGCTTGATGGTCTGTTCCTCGACGCCCTTGGCGGCGTCGATCACCATCAGCGCCGAGTCGACCGCGGTCAGCACGCGATAGGTGTCTTCCGAGAAGTCCTGGTGGCCCGGGGTGTCGAGCAGGTTGATCACGTGCTCGCGGAACTCGAACTGCATCACCGAGGACGCGACCGAGATGCCGCGCTGCTTCTCGATGTCCATCCAGTCCGAGGTCGCGTGGCGGCCGCTCTTGCGGCCCTTGACCGTGCCGGCCAGCTGGATCGCGCCCGAGAACAGCAGCAGCTTCTCGGTCAGCGTGGTTTTACCCGCGTCGGGGTGGGAAATGATGCCGAAGGTGCGGCGGCGCGCGACTTCGCGCGCGATCGCGCCGGCCTGGCGGGGGGCGGCGACGTCGAGGTCGTCGCTGGAAATATCGGTGTCGTTGGCCATGGATCGAGCCCTGTTGTCGGGCCGCGGGCGACCCTTGTCGGAAAACCCTCGATTTTACCGTTTCCGGGGCGCGCCGTGTGAACTAAACGGCGCGCCCGGCGCGTGCATCGCCTAGTCGCGCACCCGGCGCCAGCCGGTGCGGCGCGCGTCCTGGGTCTTGGCCGGCGCCACCTCGGTGGTGATGGTGTTGCCCTTGGCGGTGGTGGTGATCAGCTTGAGCGCGCCCGACGGCAGGCGCACGATGGTCGTGCCCACCGCCGCCGCGTCGCCCGACAGCAGCACGCCGGCGATGTCGTTCGAGACCGCGGCGCCGCTGCACACGTCGACGAAATAGGCGTAGCTGATGCCGCCCACGGCGCAGGCGGTCGAGGATTGCGGCAGGTTGGACACGACGGTCAGGGTGCCGGCCACGATCTTCGGATCCAGGTTGACCCGCTCGCCGGCGTTCTTGTCGAAGTCGACGAACCAGCCGCGCTGGCGCCCCAGGTCGGCGATCGTCCCGCCGATCGTGAACTGGTTCGAGCGCGGCACGTCGGGCGCGGCGTCATCGTAGGGTCGGGTCTCGGTCAGCGTGCGTTCGGCATAGGTCTCGTCGTCGCGCCAGGCGGCGGCGTCGAAGGCGGCGCCATCGTCCTTGAGCACATAGGCGCTTTGCACCTTGGTGTTCTGGATGTCCGGCAAGTCGAGCATGCGACCGGTGCCGAAGGCCACCACGCGCCTGGTCGGCGAGGCGTCCGCCCCCTCGCCGGTCGAGCCGACCTGGCAGACGGCGACGTCGGGACGGGTGGTGATCGGCTGATCGGGGCCGGCATCGGCCATCAGCAGCCGCTGGACGCGCTCGCCGGTGAAGTCGAAGCGCCACATCTGGCCCTGGTTGTCGCCGCCGTAGACGTAGGTCACCAGCGGATCGGTGTTCGGGTTGGCCGTGATCGCCGTGATCTTCGCCAGGCCGGACGGCGTCGTGGCGTCGCCGCTGCCGGTGGTGAGCATGCCCTTGTCCAGCACGTCGCCGGCGCCCAGGTTGGCGATCGCCTCGCCGGTGGCGACGTCGATCACGAACAGGTAGCCCTTGCCGCTGCCCGACTGGATGTCGTCGGCGCCGGGAATGTTGTTGTAGCCCGAGGTCAGGAACACCACCCAGCGCTCCGCGCCGCCCACCCGGATGGTGCCGAACTGGGGATTGCCGAAGGTGAAGCCCATGTCGGGCTGGTGGTGCACGCCGCCGCACACCGTGCTGTCGGCGCAGATTTCCCACAAGGGCTTGGGATCGGCCGGATCGGTGACGTCCAGCGCATAGTAGCCGCGCCCGCCGGCGTTCAGGCCGGCGACCAGCACCGTGCGCCATTCGCCGCCGATCTTGACGTCCGCCAGCTCGGGCGAACCGTCGGTGCTGAACTGGTGGCTCGACGCGTAATTGACGCTGGCCTGCCGGTACAGCTTCTTCATCGTGATGCGCGGCATGTAAGCCCACAGCTCGGTCCCCTTCTCGGCGTCGAAGGCATGCAGCATGCCGTCGTTGGCGGCGATGAAAACGACCGGGTCGCGGCTCGCGTTCTCGCTGCGGAAGGCCGCATAGTCGGCGCTGCCGTAAGCCTTGCGCGGCTCGCGCAGGTAGGCCGGCTTGGACGACGCCACGTCGCCCAGGATCTCCAGCTGCGCGCCGTTCGGGCCGGTGTCTTCCGGCCCGGTGGTGGTGTAGGCGCGCAGCAGGACGTTGTCGGCATGCTGCTGCTGGCCGCGCAGCCAGCCGACGATGGTGCGGCCGTCGTTGACGACGGCGCGCTGGTCGGCCGACAGGCGCGCGCACTGCGGCAGCGCCGAGCACTTGTTCGAGAACCAGGCCTGGTCGGCGCCCAACTGGTCGTAGGCGAAGTCGGCGCGCGCGCCGGTGGCCGGGTTGCGCCACCAGATGGTGCGGGTGTCGGCGTCGGCGCCCACCTTCTGGCCCATGCTCCAGGAGGTCTTCCAGTCGACGTCCTGGCTGACCTCGCCCGTGACGATGTCGATCACGCGCTTGGAGAGGTTTCCCGTCCATTTCACGGTGGTGAAGGTGGCCGAGAAGATGTCGCGGTCTTCTTGCGCCACGTTGGGGGTCGAGGTGGCGGCCGCGGCGGCCGCGCCGGTGGCGACCTGGATGTCGTTCAGGACCCGGTTCAGGCTGTCGACCACCTGCAGCGGATCGGAGGCCGGGAAGTATTTGCCGCCGCCGTTGATGGCGGCGTGCCACAGGTCGTCCACCCGCGACTGCAGCGCCGTCGACAGGTCGGTGGTGCCGGTATTCGGGTCGGGCCAGACGTAGGCGCCGTTGTTGTTCCACGGGCAGCCGGTCTGTACGCCGTTGATCAGGTTGTAGAAGTCGCCGCCGACCACCGGCTTGGTGTCGTAGTCGGGCTCATAGGTCATGATGCCGTCCACGCCCAGGCCCAGGGCGTAGGTGCGCATGTGCAGGTGGTTGTTGCCGGCGCCCGGCACCTGGCCGGTCTTCGACATGTCGTCGATCTCGGGACGCAGCGACACGGTGCCGGTGCTCGAGCCGCCGTTGTACCAGTACAGCGCGACGTCGGCCAGCGACGGCAGCGTTTGCGCGCGGGTGTCGAGGCAGCCCTTCTCGCGCGTGCAGAAGCGCGCCGGGTTGACGGTGTTGTCGTTGTTGACGACGGTTTCCTCGTATTCGGCGGGCGAATTACGGGTCGCCGCCTTGACCAGCGTCTTGGGGCTGTTGCCGTTCCAGTAGCCGTCGGTGGTCACGAACGTGAAGTTCTGCTGGCACGCATACTCCACCGTCGCCGAGCCCGCCTCCTGCCTGTACGGCGCCTGGTTGGCGAACATCTTGCCGATCGCGTGCAGCGCCAGGCGCACCGGGGTGCCGCCCGCGCTGTTCATCGCGTACAGCGCGTCGTACCAGTCGATCCGGTTCTGGCCGGTGAACGGCTTCGGTCGGCTCATCGTCCCTTCCGCGGCCGCATCCTGCAGGCCCACCAGGCCGACCTTGTAGGCTTCGCCCAGCGGCTGGAAGGCCAGGCCGACGGACGTCTTCATCATCTGGTTGCGCGTCTTGTAGTAGGCATACCAGTTGGCGAAGTTGGTCATCTCCTCGGCGTAGGTGCAGGCCGCGCCCTGGCAATCGGTGCGCTGCGCCGATTTCGGGTAGTTGTCGCGCGCGGGCACGATGTCGGTGCGGATGAACACGCCGGTATCGAAACCCGAGACCGAGGTCGGCGCGCCGTCGCTGGTCGCCGGCGCGCCTCCCCAGCTCAGGCTGGCGGGATTGTCGACCCGGGTATAGCTCAGGTTGGCGCCGGCCATGCTCAGCGGCGCCACGATGCACACCATCGAGCTGGTGGCCGCGGCGCACTGCGGCGTGACGTTGTTCGGTCCCACATAGGCCTTGATCGTGCCGCGGGTGCCGATCTCGCCGGCGATCTGCGCGGCGACCTGGGCCGCCGTGTAGTTCTGGCCGAAGCGCAGCGAGTCGATCAGCGTGGTATTGCCCAGCTTCAGGCCGACCAGGCGGCTGCGGCCGTTGGTGTTGCTGCTGTTGGCGGCGCGTCCGCCCACTTGCAGCAGCGCGGTGGCGGCGGTGCCGGAATCGACCACGATCTCGTCGCCGGTGCGCTCGCCCTCCCTCACCACCGTGCAGTTGTTCTTGTTGGTGACGTTGCGGCCGCAGCTGATCGGGATCACCGCCAGCATGGCGCTCGAATCGAGCGTGATGCCGAAGTCGGAACAGGCGCGCACCACGCCGCTGGCCTGGGGCACGCAGGCGGTGAACGGACGGTCCGATACCGCCTTGTTGACGATCGAGGCCGCCAGCGCGGTGGCCAGCGCGGTGCGCTTGGCCGCGGTGTTGGTGCCGCCCGAGGCCGTGGCCGCGTCGCGGGTGATGGTCTGGGTGCCGGACACCCCGACCGCGCGCACGGCGGTGATCGAGACCGCGCTGGCGGCGCCCGAATCGTTGATGGTGATGGTCGAATACCAGTTGGCCGAGCGGTTCGGGTCGCCGTAGCGCGGGTACTTGTAGTTGCCGACGTACTTGGCCTGGCAATCGGTCAGCGCCGTGCTGTTGCACCAGCGCACCGGGGCCGGCACCGGATACCCCTGCGGCGCCGGGGCATTGACCGCGGTGCTCACGCATCGCTTCAGGCTGGCGTCGGTGCAGTATTCGGCGACGTTGATCGTGTAGTAATAGGGATTGGCGCCGACCGCCTCGGCGCTGTCGTAGGTCAGGCTCGGATAGGCGTAGCCGCCGATGTTGCGGCGGCAGTCGCCGGCGCTGTTGCACCACTGCAGGTCCGGGTAGCCGGTCAGCAGATTGGTGGTTTCCTCGTTCGCATTGCGCATGTTCCGCTTGTCGATGCCGAAACCGTCGGTGGTCACGGACTTCCAGCCGTCGGTCTGGCTGGAGGTCTGGCTCGGATACGAGGTCTGGTCGGCCTTCACCGGCGGCTGGTAGCGCACCTTCGGGTCGTAGTACTGGCGGTTGAACAGCGGCGCCGCATAGGGCGGATCGCCGATCACGCAGCCGCGCGGGTTGCGCGCCGCGAGCGTCGTGCCGGCGCGGCAGGTGGTGTTGTCGTCGACGTAGTCCGGCGTATGGTTCCAGGCCATCGAGCCGGAATCGTCGTACAGCAGCATCAGGTTCGGCTTGACGGTCCCGCTGCCGGTAATGCTCATCAGGGGCAGCGAGGCCAGGCCGGTCGGGCCGGCCCAGGCCGGCGTCGACGCCAGGGTCATGGCCAGCGCCATCGCCAGCGTGGTAAGGAGAGAAAAATTCATGCGCATTCCATTCGTGGCGGCCGGCGTCAGGCGCCGATCAGGACAGCCATCTGGTTGATCACGTTGCCGCCGCGCGCGCCGTCGATGCGGGCCGTGATCACGTAGTGGATCTGGGGCGAGCTGGCATAGGCCGGCGCGTCCGACGCCAGGCTCTCGCCGATCGCCACCCGGTTGCCGATCTTGACCGTGTTGGCGGAGGTCAGCACGCACTCCTGGTTTTCGCTGCTGAAGCTTCCCGGGTTGCGGCACATGCGGTGGATGACATACTGGATCCGGTTGCCGTCGGCGTCTTCGACCGCAAAGCTGTCGTCCCAGAACGCCTTGTCCTTCGGCGTCAGCGTGGTATCGAGGCTGGCGTGGTAGCCGCGCGCGAGGTCATCCTGGTTGAGGCTGGCCTTGTCGGCCGACGCGGCGTCGCTCAGCCACTGGAAGCCGGTGTGCAGGCCCAGGTCGACCGCCCGGCTCAGGGTGGCGTCATAGGCCAGGTTCGAGGCCGCCAGGGTGGCCGAATTGCTGGAGCGCAGCAGGTAGATGCTGGTCACCAGCATCACGAGCATCATGATCAGCATGACGGGCAAGGCGACCCCGTCCTGGCTGCGGGTGCTTGTCGGTGGATGGGTCATGCGGTGGGCCTCCAGCCCGCATTGCGCAGCGGGACGATGGTCTCGAAAGTACGGTAGCGATAGCAGCGCCAGTCGACCGGGTCGTCCTCCACGCGCACGTCGAGTTCGACCTCGACCGGGTCGACGCCCTGCGGCTGGGCGCTGCCGAACACCTTGATGGCCTGCGGCTGCGCCGTGCACACGCCGTCGGCGCCGGGCCGCTCGGGCGTCTTGGCGCGCGCCACGACCGCGATGCGCAGCGCGGCGACGCGCTGGTAGTCGCCCGGGCCGCCGGTCACGCCATCGTCGTCGGCGTCGATCATCGCGCTCGACCATTCGCCCACCTGCATCCCCAGTTCCGGATCGAAGTCGGCGGCGTCGCGCTTGTCGAAGCCGTATTGCGCCTTGAGCGAGACGATGTTGTCGGCCACCGCATGCGCGGCCTCGCCATCCGCGCCGAGGTTGGTGGCGCGCAGGCGCAGCACCCCGTCCCGCACCAGCCAGGTATGGAACGACAGGTTCGCTTCGCCTCCGAGGTTGAAGATGCGGCTCGCGCTGCCGTCGAAATTGCGCGCCAGGGCGCCGGCGTTGTAGCGGTAGCGCACGTCGCCGATCGAGATCGCCGGCGCGGCGCCCTGGCCCGTCAGCGCCGCGACCTGGGCCAGCGCGCACTTGCCTTCGCCGTTCTCGGGCGCGACCACGATCACGTCGCCGACCGCGAAGCCGTACAACGGCCGGTCGACCACCAGCTGGTTGCCGCCGATGTAGTTGGTGAGCAGGCGCGTGGTGCCGGTGCCGCCCGGCGCGCTGCCCGCGTACATGGTCAGCTGGTCCGGCTTGCCGTCGGCCCCCGGCACGATCACGGCAGCGGCCAGCGGCGTCACGCCGACGCCGTCGCGGCTGGCCGCTGCCAGCGCGTAGCCGCTGTTGTCCGTGAACAGCGTGTCGCAGCCGTTCAGGATCGGATCGTTCAGGCCATAACCGGCCTGCTCGGCGTCGCCGCTGATCGAGAACATCGCCATCATCCCGTTCTGCATCGAATCCGAGCCGCCCAGCGCGCCGCGCTTGGTGGTTTCGGAATCGGTCATCATGCGGGTGGCGAACAGCACCGCCAGCAGGCCGATCACGATGCTGACCATCAGCTCGACCAGCGAAAAGCCGGCCATGCGCCGCGCCTGCGCCCGGGAACTCATGCCGACCTCGCCAGGTAGGTGACGATGCGGTGCGTGTTCTGCTGCGCCTCTTCGCTGCGGCGCCACTTGATGACGATCACGACGGCGGTGCGTTCGGTGTCCGCCGCCGGCGTGACCGTGACCTCGACCGCGGCGTTCGGCAGGTGGCCGGCAAGCGCGGCATGCCAGGTCTCGAGACGCTCGCCCGGCTCCGCGTCCCTGGCCAGCGCATATTCGTCCAGGTGGTCGAGGTCGGTGCTCATCACGCCGATCAACTCGTTGGCGGCGATGGTCGCCTCGGCGCGCATGGCGGCCTCGGACAGGGCGGCCTGGGAATTGACCTGCAGGGCCAGGGTGCCGATCAGGCCGATCCCCAGCAGCAGGACGGCGATCAGCGCTTCGAGCAGCGCAACGCCGCGCTGGGCCTGGCGGAGCACGGAAATGCGGCGACCCATCATGGACACCTGCGCGCGTCGCCCGCCGCAGCGGCGCCGACCAGGTCGGGGCGGCAGGTCACCACGGCCCCGGCCAGGGTCAGCACCACGGCGGTCGGCGTGAAAACGTGCTCGGCGTCGGCGCTGCCGGGCCCGAGGTCGAAGCGCATCAGCGCCGGCTTGGCGCCGTCGACCCAGCCCAGCTCGGTGAAATAGACCGAGCGCGCCTCCGAATCGGGCGCGACGCTCAAGGCCGTGGTGCGCGGCAGCGCGGCGGCGCTGCGAAAGACCGAACTGGTCTCGACGTTGCCGTCTTCCGGACCCGGCGCCGGCTCGTCCACGGTCGACCAGCGCGCGCTGTCGGCGCCGCAGCCATCGTCCGGGACCGGGAAGCAGACGTCGACCTGCCAGTCCAGCTGGCCGCTGCCGGCGTTCTCGGTGAACACCAGGCGGCTGCGGCTGTTGTTGGCCAGCGCCTGGCTGCGCGCCAAGCGAAAACCTTCGGCGTAGAACTCGGCCGCGCCGGTGGCCGTGGTGCCGCCCAGCCAGCCGCGCATGCCGGGAATGCCGACCGCCAGCAGGATGCCGAGGATCGCCACCACGACCAGCGCCTCGAGCGCCGTGAAGCCTTTCTCGCGGGCCGCGCTTGCTGGCAGCACTGCTGGGCGAACTACTGGGCGAACTACTGGGAACACGTGCCCTCCTTGCGGTCGACCCAGCAACTATCGTTGTCGAGCCAGCCATCCGGCACCCCGGTGGTGGCCCGCTGCCCGGACTGGTCAATCGTATACACGAATCCGGCGGCGGCGTTCTTGCCGGTGGCGGTCAAGGTATAGGCCGAGGCGGTGGCGTCGTCCAGGCTGTAGTCGAAATTCAGGCCGGGCTCGGGCATGAGGCTGGCGCCTTCCGCGTCGAAACCTTCGTATTTGTGGTTGTTGCTCCAGTACTGTTCCAGCTTGTTCTGGGTGGACGCGAGCACGCCATGCGCCTCGACCAGGCGCGCGCGCATGACGTAGCTATTGTACGAAGGCACGGCGATCGCGCTGAGGATGCCGATAATCGCGACCACGATCATGAGCTCGACGAGCGTGAAGCCGGACTGGCGCTGCTGCATGGGATTCTCCTGAAGGCGGACGGACTCCGCCAATAATGTTGCCATGGAGAATGATATCCCAGGAACCTGTCATTTCCCTGAGGAAAAGCTGACAAAGTCCTGACAGCGACGCAAATACGACGCCGGCAAGTTCCTATCTTGTCGGAGCTGCAGCAAAACGCACCGTCACGCGGGTGCCGCCGCCGTCGGCGTCGTCCAGCACCACGGTGGCGCCATGCGCCAGCGCGATATCGCGCACGATGGCCAGCCCCAGGCCGCTGCCGGTGGTCTTGTCGTCCAGGCGCACATACCGTTCGAACACGGCGGCGCGCCGCGCGGGCGGGATGCCGGGGCCGGAATCTTCCACGGTAAACAGGACGGCATCGCCCTCGCGCGCGCAGCCGACGGTCACCCGCCCGCCGGCCGGCGTGTAGCGCAGGGCATTGTCGACCAGGTTGTCGACCAGGTCGCGCAGCTGGAACGCGTCCCCTTCGACCAGCGCCGGCGCCAGCTCGAAGCCGAGGTCGATGTCCTTGGCGGCCGCCTGCCCGACGAAGAACTGGATGGTTTCCTGCACGAGCCGGGCCAGGTCGAGCGCGGCGTGCTGGCCGTCCGGCCGCCCTTCCCTGGCGCGCGCCAGCGCCAGCAGTTGGTTGACCTGGCGGATCATGCGCTCGTTGGCCAGCTCCATCATGCCCAGCGAGCGCACGGTGTCGGGGTCGCGCGCATGGCGCGCGCGCAGCCATTCGAGCTGCAGCTGCATGCCGGCCAGCGGCGTGCGCAGCTGGTGCGCCATGTCGGCCAGGAAGTCGCGCTGGGCGCGCGCGCCGGCTTCGACCTTGTCGAGCAATTCGTTGAAGCCGGTGACCACCGGCGCGATCTCGTAAGGCACGCTGGCTTGCGGGATCGGCGCCAGGTCGCCGGGCCCGCGCGCGGCCAGCTCGGCGCGGATGCGCGCCAGCGGGCGCAGGCCATTGCTGACCGACAGCCAGACCACGCCGGCCAGGGTCAGGGTCACGGTCGAGACCAGCACCACCAGCGAGCGCACGATGGCCGAACGCACCTCGAGGCGCTGGCGCAGGGTGCGCGCCACGCCCAGGTGGCGTTCGCCGGCGGGCGTCGCCAGCGCCAATGCGACCACCCGCACCGGCTCGCCGTCGACCTCGGCGTCATATGGCGCGGCGCCGGGGCGCAAGGCCGGGAAGGCGGCGGCGCCGGCCAGGTGGCGCCCATGCCCGTCGCGCACCACGAACCAGTTGCGGTCGGCATCCGGCGCGCCGGGCGGCAATTGCGGCGTGGCGCCCGCGGCCAGCCGCGCGGCCAGGCCGTTGGCGGTCTCCAGCAAGCCAGCGTCGAAGGCGACCTGGGCCGGGGTCCAGGCCAGGCCGGCCACCAGCGCGGCCAGCACCAGGTTGACCAGCAGGATCGGACCCAGCAGCCACTTGAGCAGGCGCAGCCGGATGCTGCTCATGCGGCGCGCAGCATGACGCCAAGCGTCATTCGGCCGCCTCCAGCAGGTAGCCGAAGCCGCGGATGGTACGGATCGCGACGCCTGATCCGTCGAGTTTCAGGCGCAGGCGCGACACATAGACCTCGACCGCGTTCTGGGTCACGTCTTCGCCCCAGGGCAGGATGGCGTCGATGATCTGCTGCTTGGACACGACCCGCCCGGCATGCTGCAGCAGGTATTCGAGCACGCCCCACTCGCGCACCGACAGCTCGATGGGATGGCCGGCGACGCGGGCGCGGCGGGTGGCGCGGTCCAGCGACAGGCCGGCGAGCGACATCAGGGTAGAGACCGGGGCGTGGCGCCGCGCCAGCGCGCGGATGCGGGCCACCAGTTCGGCGGTGGCGAAGGGCTTCACGAGGTAGTCGTCGGCGCCGGTCTCCAGGCCGCGCACCCGGTCCTCGACCGCGTCGCGCGCCGTCAGCAACAGCACCGGCGTGGCCGCGCCGCGCGCGCGCAGGCGGCGCACCACCTCGAAGCCGTCGATGCCGGGCAGGCCGATGTCGAGCACCGCCACCTCGGTCCCGGACTCCTGCAGGGCGCGGTCGGCGGCCAGCCCGTCGGCCACCTGCGTGACCGTCATGTCCTGCGCCTGCAGCGCGCGCAGCAGGCCGTCGGCCAGCACCGCATCGTCTTCCACCAGCAATACCCGCAACCCCATATCCTCAGTCCCGTGATGCGCCCGTCATGGTCGCGCCGGCGAATTATGCGGCATTTCGGCGTTCTTCAACGAAACTTTGGCGCGGAAGGTGCGCCAGCGCACTGTCTTCCCCAGTAGGACTGGGCTGACACGACATCATGCTTGGAACCTACATGGGGGCGGATACTCGTCTTATGTGCGGCAACAGACCGTAGCCTTAAAGTACATCCATCGCGATGAGGTAAGAAAGACAAGCCTCCTGACATCGCCCCCGACGCACGATAGACATAAGAGGACATAAGATGAACAACACTCAGTTTGGTGGTCTCACCCAAAAAGCCAAGAACCAGATCCCTGCCACGAGTGAGGCAATGAAGTCCGCGTCGAAACCGGTCGTGAGCTACAGCGGCACCCAGCAGAACGAACTGCTGGCCGCCCTGCCCCGTACCGACCTGGAAGAGATGTTCGACCATCTCGAACTGGTCCCGATGCCGTTCGGTAAAGAGTTGTTCGAGTATGGCAGCAAACTGGAATACGTGTATTTTCCGACGACCGCAATCGTGTCGCTGCTGTACGTGATGGAAGACGGCGCCACCACCGAGATCGCCGTGGTCGGCCATGAAGGCGCGGTCGGCGTGTCGCTGTTCATGGGCGAACGCGCCACCTGCAGCGCCGTGGTTCAGAGCGCCGGCTACGGCTACCGCCTCAAGACCCAATACCTGCGCGACGCCTTCAACCGCGGCGGCGCCCTGCCCCAGCTCCTGATGCGCTACACCAATGCGCTGTTCGCCCAGATGGCCCAGAACGCCGTCGGCGGCCGTCACAGCTCGATCGAACAGAAGCTGTGCCGCTGGCTGCTCGACCGCCTGGACCGCTCGGCCAGCAACGAACTGAAAGTGACGCAAGAACTGATCTCGATCATGCTGGGCGTGCGCCGCGAAAGCATCACCGCCGCCGCCGGCAAGCTGCAGGACGAAGGCCTGATCCAGTACCGCCGCGGCAACATCACCGTGCTGGACCGCGCCGGCCTGGAAGAATATGCGGGCGAATGCTACAAGGTCGCCAAATCGGAATACGACCGCCTGCTCATGGATGTGGCGCGTTGAGATGATGTGACACTGGATTCGCCTTGGCCCCGTCCGGGGTCGGCGGATCCGGCAAGACCGCTTCGGCCTGTACGCACGACAAGGCGACCGCGGCGGCAGTCACCCCCCCTGCAGCACCCGCCTCTTCATTGCCCCCTGGGGCCGCCGCCGGAATCAAGGCGCGCACGCACGTTCCCACCCCATTCACACCACGCTCCACCACCAGCGTGCCGCCCAGCAGCAAGGCGCGTTCGCGCATGCCGAGCAAGCCATGCGATTTCGACCTGGCCATGGCGTCAAGCGGAATCCCGATGCCGTCGTCGGTGATCTCGAGGCCCCAGCCTTCGGGCTCGCGCGTCAGGTTGACGATCACGTTGCTCGCCTTGGCGTACTTGGCGATATTGTTCAACGCCTCTTGCGTGATACGGAACAGCGCGATCGCCTGTATCGGGCCGGCGGCGTCGGCCTCGGCATCGATCAGGGCATCGCAATCGAGCGACGTGACGCGTGCGTAATCGGCGCAATAGCTTTGCAGCGCGGCAGACAGCCCCATATTGTCGAGCAGGCTCGGCCGTAAATTCTCGATGATGCGGCGCTTCAGCTGCACGGTGTCGACCAGGGTGCGCTTGGCGCGTCCCAGCTTCGACGCCAGTTCCGGATGGCTGGCGCGCAGGTGTTCGCCGACCGTGGACAGGTCCATGCCGATCGCCGTCAGGTTGGCCCCCATCTCATCGTGCAGTTCGCGCGCCAGGCGCGATTTTTCTTCTTCCGACACCTTGATCAGATGGCGCGACAGCACCGACAACTGGGCGGTGCGCTCGGCCACGACTTCTTCCAGGCCATCATTCGATCGTTGCAGGGCGCGCTCGGCCAACAGGCGCAAGCGGAAGGCGCGCTTGATCATCTTGTAGAACAACAGCAGCACGAAGATGGCGGCGGCATTGATGCCGACGCCAAATACCACGGCATGCCGGTATTGCTGATAGAACTCGGCGGTGCGGGTGGCCAGCAGTTCGTTCTGCTCGCGCGTCATGATCACGACCTGCAGCCTGATCTCGTCCATCTGCGCGCGGTCGTCGGGCGAGGCGGCGATCGCCACAATATCGTTCAGCCCGCCTTCGCGGTAGACCTCGAGCGACTGCTGAAGCAAACCAAATTTCTTGTCGACCAGCGTGCGCAACTGCTGCAGGTTCTTTGCCTGGGAAGGATTATCGCGCAGCAAGTCATCGAGCGACCCCATCTGCTTGTCGATCTGCTGTGAGGCGCTGCGCAGTGGGCCCAGGTACACCTCGTCGCCCGACAGAAAGTAGCCGCGCAGGCTGCTTTCCGCGTCGGTGACGATCAGGTTCAGGTATTGCAGCTCGTCCGACACCTGGGCCGTCTGCGCCTGCAGCGCGTTGGCCGCCCGCAAATCGTCGAGGTTACGCGTCAGGAACACACCATTGACGACCAGCAGCACCACGCACATCAGGCACAGCAGGGTCTTGTGAAGGGGGAGACTACGGATGGTTTTCTCGTCCGCAGCGGTAGTAAAGTACATCCAGGCTTCCTTTCGCGCAAGGAATGTGGCCCTTCATTATAGGCGTATGGACGCAATGTTGCACTGCGATATTCTCTGCCGTAACCTTTTGTTGCACTTGCGCTTGAGGATGTGACACACCTGTCCAGACGTGACAACGCGCCCTGGTGGGCGCGTTGTCAGATGAATCTGGCTAAAAAATCAGCAGAGATTAATCGAGCAGATTGTTCTTCATGGCGTAATAGGTCAGGTCGGAGTTTGACTGCAGGCCCATTTTTTCCATGATGCGGGTACGGTAGGTGGACACGGTCTTGATCGACAGCGACAGCGCGTTGCCGATGTCGGACACGGTCGCACCCTTCGCCAGGCGCAGGAAAACCTGGAACTCGCGATCGGACAGCTCGGTGTGCAGCGCCGTATTGGGATCGCGGTCGAAACTCTGGGCCAGCAGTTCGCCGACCGTGGAGGACACATAGCGGCGGCCCTGGTAGACGGTGCGCACGGCGGTCTTGAGTTCGTCGGCTTCGCACTCCTTGTTCAGATAGCCGTTGGCGCCCATCTTAAACAGGTTGAGCGCATACTGCTGCGCCGGGTAGCCGGACAGGATCAGCACCGGCAGATTGGGCTGGCCCTGGCGGATGGTGCGCAGGATGTCGATGCCGCTCTGGTCGGGCATCGCGATGTCCAGCAGCAGCACGTCGCAGATCTCGCGGCGTGCGATATCGAGGGCCTCGCGGCCGGTGGCGCCTTCGGCGACGACTTCGAAATCGCCCGACGATGAAAAAATCTGCTTGAATCCTGCTCTAACTATCTGGTGATCGTCACAAATGGCAACGCGTATCATTGTCTTCCCTTAAATTTTCCTTGCGCAGGAAAGTGCCGGGTCTGAACCGCCCGGTTTACATGCGTTAGATTCAGCATATGCGCGGGTGACATTTTAACACTCAGAGGGCCGCGTTCAACAGGTGCACGAATGCTTGAGTATACATAAGCCGCGTGCGACCGACGTCTGACCAGCGCAACACCGGCAACTGAACCGGGGACGACCCGGCGGCGGGCGAACGCGAGATTCTGGGCGGCACGTGATCACGACTGGCCCTGCCGACGCCGGATGGCAAGCCCAGGGCTTTACACCGGCCGCGCGCCGTTTTTAAGCAAGTCGAGAATGTCCAGCAGATCGGCGCGCAGCTTGTCGCAGTCGATCGCTGGCGGGCTGTCGGGCAGGTCCAGCTCGAACTCGGCCGCCGCGCTGGCGCGACCGTCGAGGCGGTTACGTGCGCCGCTGATGGTAAAGCCCTGCTCGTACAGCAGCGCGCGGATGCGCCGGATCAGCAGGACTTCGTGGTGCTGATAGTATCGGCGGTTTCCTCGACGTTTGACCGGCTTAAGCTGAGTAAATTCCTGCTCCCAGTAGCGCAAAACGTGGGGTTTGACTCCGCACAAGTCACTGACTTCCCCAATCGTGAAATATCGCTTGGCCGGAATCGGCGGCAGCACGTTCGGTTCGATCTTGTTCGGTCGGTCATTCATTGCTTATCGGGCGTCCTCAGGCTGCACGCGCCAGGGAACCCGCGGGTGGACTACCTGGTGTGGTCTCTTCGACCATTCCCTTGAGTTTCTGGCTGGCGTGGAATGTCACGACGCGGCGCGCCGTGATGGGGATTTCTTCCCCCGTTTTCGGGTTGCGGCCGGGCCGCTGCGGTTTGTCGCGCAACTGGAAATTGCCGAAGCCGGACAGCTTGACCGCTTCGCCGCGCTCGAGCGCATTGCGGATTTCGTCAAAAAAGGTTTCGACCATGTCCTTGGCTTCGCGCTTGTTCAGGCCGACCTGCTCGAACAGCAGCTCGGCCAGCTCGGCCTTGGTCAAGGTCGGCAATGACTGTTCAGCTTCCTTGCGTACCCGCGCCACTTGCATGGCGCGGTCCAGATCGGCGGCCAGCGCCTCCTGGAAAACGGCGGAATCAAGGTCGTTGTTGTTAATTTTGAAGCCCTGCCTTCAAGTCGAACGATGTTTCGGATGACGGACAAGCCTGGCTTGCCCGTCATGGACTGTAGCTACTATCGGATTTCTCTGCTTGTTTCGCTACTCATGCGCGCAGCCGCGCGTTCAGTTTCGTCGACGCCGATTCGGCGACCGCTGCCATGATGGCATCGACCGCTTCGTCCTGCAGCGTCGATTGAGTATCTTGCAAGCTAAAGCGGAAAGCAAGACTTTTTTCATCCGTCTCCAGGCCCTTGCCGCGATATTCATCAAACAAAACAACGGCTTGCACGATCTTGCCTGCAGGATTGACGGCGATCTCGGCATTGAACGCATCGATCACGCGCTGGGCCGGAACGTCTTGCTTGACCACCAGCGCCAGGTCGCGCGTGGCGCCCGGGAACTTCGAGATCTCGGTGTAACGCGGGACCACGCGCTCGCACAGGGCGTCGGCATCGACTTCGAACAGTACCGGCGCTTGCGGCAGGTCATATTTCTGCAGCCAGCGCGGATGCAGCTCGCCGACCAGGCCGATCTGCTTGCCGTCCAGCTCGACCGTGGCGCAGCGGCCCGGGTGCAGCGCCGGGTGCTCGGCCTTGGCGAAGCGCAGCTGGCGCGGAGCGAACAGCGCTTCCAGGTCGGCCTTCACGTCGAAGAAATCGACGGCGCGGGTCGGCATGCCCCACTGCTCGTCCGCGGCGGGACCGTAGGCGATCGCGGCCACGCGCTTGGGCTGATCAAAGCCGGCCACCGCCAGCGGACCATCCTGGACCTCGCCATTGCGCTTGAACACGGCGCCGACTTCGAAGGCGCGCACGCGGCCCGCCTTGCGGTTGATGTTGTAGCGCACATTGGCGACCAGGCTGCCGATCAGGCTCGAACGCATCACGGAGAGCTGGCTGGCGATCGGGTTCTGCAGGCGGATCGGCTCGGGATTGCCGGCGAAATCGGCCTCCCAGGCGCTCTCGACGAAGCTCATATTGACCACTTCCTGGTAACCCAGGTCGGCCAGCTGATGGCGGATTGCGAACAGCGAACGGGTGTTTTCCGGCGCGATCAGCATGGCGCTCGGCGCCACCGGCGGATTGGCTGGAATGTTCTCGAAGCCATACACACGCGCCACTTCCTCGATCAGGTCTTCCTCGATCTCGATGTCGAAGCGGTACGACGGCGCCGTCACCAGGAACGTGCCCTCGCCGCGCGTGAACTCCAGCCCCAGGCGGGTGAAGATGTCGGCGATCAACTCGTCGCTCAGGGGCACGCCGATGACCTTCTGCGCGCGCGCCGTGCGCAGCAGCACCGGCTGGCGCTGCGGCAGATTCACGATCTGGTCGTCGACCGGGCCGACTTTGGTCTCGCCGGTGCCGCAGATCTCGACGATCAGCGCGGTGATGCGCTCGATATGGTCGGGAATGGTCGCATAGTCGACGCCGCGCTCGAAGCGGTGCGCCGCATCGGTCGAGAAGTTATAACGGCGGGCACGGCCCTGGATCGCGTTCGGCCACCAGAACGCCGCTTCCAGGTAGATGTCGGTCGTGTCCAGCGAGACGGCGGTGGAATCGCCGCCCATGATGCCGGCCAGCGACTCGATCTCCTTGTCGTCGGCGATCACGCCGACCCATTCGTCGAGCTCGACGGTATTGCCGTTCAGCAGCTTGAGCGACTCGCCCTTCTTGCCCCAGCGAACGTCGAGCGAACCGTGGATCTTGGCCAGGTCGAACACGTGCGACGGACGGCCGACTTCGAGCATCACATAGTTGGAGATGTCGACCAGGGCCGACACCGAGCGCTGGCCGCTGCGTTCCAGGCGGCGCTTCATCCATTCCGGGGTGGCCGCGCGCGCGTTCAGGCCGCGGATCACGCGGCCGGCGAAACGGCCGCACAGGTCTGGCGCCGACACCTTGACCGGCAGGATTTCGTCGCTGCTCACCGGCACGGCGCGCGTCGGCGCCAGGCTCAGGGGCGAGCCGGTCAGGGCCGACACTTCACGCGCCACGCCCAGCACCGACAGGCAGTCGGCCTTGTTCGGGGTCAGCTTGATGGTGAACTTGAGGTCGTTCAAGCCCAGGTAGTCGCGGATGTTCTGGCCGACCGGGGCGTCTTCCGGCAGTTCCATCAGGCCGCTGCTCTCTTCCGAGATGCCCAGCTCCTTGCTTGAACACATCATGCCCTGCGACTCGACGCCGCGCAACTTGCCGGTCTTGATCTCGAACGGCTTGCCGTCGGCGCCCGGCGGCAGCAGCGCGCCGGACTTGGCGCAGATCGCCTTCATGCCGGCGCGCACGTTCGGCGCGCCGCACACGATATTCAGCAGCGTGCCAGTACCGGCATCGACCTGGCACACGTTCAGGCGGTCGGCGTTCGGGTGCTTCACCACTTCCTTGACTTCGGCCACCACCACGTTCGAGAACGGCGGCGCGACCGCCTCGACCTCTTCCACTTCGAGGCCGGACATGGTCAGCAGATGGGACAGCTCATCCGAACTCATCTTCGGATCGACGATGGAACGGAGCCAGTTTTCCGAGAATTGCATATTCTTTCTACCTCAGCTTCGCAAATTAATTGAACTGCTTCAGGAAACGCAGATCGCCTTCATAGAACAGGCGCAGGTCGTTGATTCCATAACGCAGCATCGTCAGGCGCTCGAGGCCGGAGCCGAACGCGAAGCCGATGAATTTTTCCGGATCCAGTCCGAAATTGCGCACGACGGTCGGGTGCACCTGGCCGGCGCCCGACACTTCCAGCCAGCGGCCCTTGAGCGGACCGGAACCGAAGGCGATATCGATCTCGGCCGACGGCTCGGTAAACGGGAAGTATGACGGACGGAAGCGCACTTGCAGGTCGTCGGTCTCGAAGAACGCCTTGACGAAGTTCAGGTACACGCCCTTGAGGTCGGCAAAACTGATGTCCTCGCCGATCCACAGGCCTTCGACCTGGTGGAACATCGGCGAGTGGGTGGCGTCGCTGTCGACGCGGTAGGTGCGGCCCGGCGCGATCACCTTGATCGGTGGCGTATGGGTGCGCGCGTAGCGCACCTGCATCGGGCTGGTGTGGGTGCGCAGCAGCAGCGGCTTGCCGGTGCTGTCGTTGCCCTCGATATAGAAGGTGTCCTGCATCGAACGCGCCGGATGGTTCTCGGGGCTGTTCAGTGCGGTGAAGTTGGTCCAGTCGGTCTCGATCTCGGGACCGTCGGCGACGTCGAAGCCGATCGAGCGGAAGATCTGCTCCACACGCTCCCAGGTGCGCATCACCGGGTGGATGCCGCCCTTCGAGCGGCCGCGGCCCGGCAGGGTGACGTCGATGCTCTCGGCGGACAGGCGCAGCATCAGCTGCGCTTCGGCGAGCGCCTCGCGGCGCGCGGTCAAGGCCTGTTCGATTTGTTCTTTGGCGGCATTGATCAGGGCGCCCTGCGCCTTGCGCTGTTCAGGGTCGAGCTTGCCGAGGCCCTTCATGAGGTCGGTCACCTGGCCGGTCTTGCCCAGGTACTTGGCTTTCGCATTTTCGAGCGCGGCGGCATCCAGGCTGGCCGCGAAGTCGGACCTAGCCGCGACGACGAGTTCTTCCAGGTTCATGCTTGTTCTTTTCCTGTTTTTCGTTGGCGGGAGACGCCAGAATCAAAAACGGGGCACAGGTGTGACCCTTGCCCCGCTTCTAGTGCGCCGCGCTATTGCTAACGCGGCACTGACTTGCTAGCAGACTGCTTGAATTAAGCGGCCAGCTTGGCCTTGACGGCGCTGACGATCGCGGCGAATGCCGGCTTGTCATGCACAGCCATGTCGGCCAGGACTTTACGGTCCAGTTCAATCGCGGACTTCTTCAGGCCGTTCATGAAGGCGCTGTAGGTCATGCCGTGCGAACGCGAAGCCGCGTTGATACGGGTGATCCACAGTGCGCGGAAGACGCGCTTCTTGTTGCGGCGATCGCGGTAGGCATACTGGCCAGCGCGCATGACTGCTTGCTTGGCAATACGGTATACCTTGCTGCGGCGGCCACGGTAGCCTTTGGCAAGTTCAAGAACTTTCTTGTGACGGGCACGTGCAGTAACCCCACGTTTTACTCGAGGCATATTAGCTCCTTAGTGTGAGATTAAACAGCAGATGGCATCATGCGGTAGACGCTGGTCACGTCCGACGCATTGATGTTACGGGTGCCGCGCAGCTGGCGCTTGTTCTTGGTGGTCTTCTTGGTCAGGATGTGACGCTTGAAGGCCATGCCCGACTTGACGGTACCGCCCGGACGCACGCGAAAACGTTTCTTCGCGGAGCTCTTGGTTTTCATTTTTGGCATAGTCATCTGCCCTTGCGGACAGCCTCATATGGGACAGGATTGCAGGTGGCAGCAACGCTGCTCTTGGATGCCTACTTTCACTTGTCTTGCAGCAGAAGCGAGTCTGCTACAACCTGTTTCTAAAAACAGGAATCGCAGATTGTAGCACAGGTTTTGGGGGAATAGCATGGCCCCCGGCAACTCATCCGGCAATCCGCACACCCGCCCGCGCGACACGGACGTGTGAAAGCCGGGCCGCGGCGCCGGCTTTCGCCAGCACCACGGACCCGGCCGTGTATCTACCTCGCGCGAAGAATTACTTCTTCTTTTTCGGCGCGACCACCATGATCATCTGGCGACCTTCGAGCTTCGGGAACTGCTCGACCTGGCCATACGGCTCCAGGTCGCCGCGCAGGCGCTCGAGCATGCGCAGGCCGATGTCCTGGTGCGCCATCTCGCGGCCACGGAAGCGCAAGGTGATCTTGGTCTTGTCGCCTTCTTCCAGGAACTTGATGAGGTTGCGCAGCTTGATGCTGTAGTCGCCTTCATCGGTGCCCGGACGGAACTTGATTTCCTTGACCTGAATGATCTTCTGCTTGAGCTTGGCTTCGTGGGCCTTCTTCTGCTCCGAATACTTGAACTTGCCGTAGTCCATCAGGCGGCAAACCGGAGGGACCGCATTTGGCGCGATCTCAACCAGGTCGACGTTCTTTTCTTCGGCCAGACGGAACGCTTCGGCCAGGGTCACGATGCCCAGCGGCTCGTTGTCCACACCGTTCAAACGCATTTCCGGATGGGTGATCTCGCCATTGATGCGATTCTGCTTGTCAGTAGCTATGTCTTTTCCTTTGAATGTATTGGTATTGGCCGGGATTATTTCGTCTTGGCGGCAACTTCGCCTACCAGACGCTCCACGAGCGCGTCGACGGACATCACGCCCAGATCGACATTGCCGCGGGCACGCACGGCCACAGTGTTCGCGTCCTTTTCCTTATCCCCGACAACGAGGATATACGGCAGTTTTTGGACGGAATGTTCACGTATTTTATAGGTGATCTTCTCGTTCCGCAAATCAGCGTGAACGCGCAGGCCCGCCTGGCGCAGCTTTTGCTCAACTTCCTTGACGTAGTCAGCCTGTGCGTCGGAGATATTGAGCACCGCTACTTGCACCGGCGCAAGCCACAGCGGCAGCGCGCCGGCATAGTTCTCGATCAGGATACCGATGAAGCGCTCCATCGAGCCCACGATCGCGCGGTGCAGCATCACCGGCACCTTGCGGGTATTGTCTTCCGCGACATACTCGGAACCGAGGCGGCCCGGCATCGAGAAGTCGACCTGCATCGTGCCGACCTGCCATGGACGGCCGAGGCTATCCTTCAGGTGGTACTCGATCTTCGGGCCATAGAAGGCGCCCTCGCCCGGCAGCTCGGTCCATTCCACGCCACAGGCGCGCAGCGCCGAACGCAGCGCCTCTTCGGCCTGGTCCCAGACTTCGTCGGAGCCGATGCGGCCCTCCGGACGCAGCGCCAGCTTGACGTCGATGTTGGCGAAGCCGAAATCGTCGTACACCGCCATCGCCTGCGAGTGGAAGGCGGTCACTTCGGCCTCGATCTGCTCTTCGGTGCAGAAAATGTGGCCGTCGTCCTGGGTGAAGCCGCGCACGCGCATCAGGCCGTGCAGCGCGCCCGAGGATTCGTTGCGGTGGCACTGGCCGAATTCGCCGAAGCGCAGCGGCAGGTCGCGGTAGGAGCGCAGGCCCGAGTTATAGATCTGCACGTGGCCCGGGCAGTTCATCGGCTTGAGGGCGTACGAGCGGTTTTCCGACTCGGTGGTGAACATATTGTCACGGTAGTTTTCCCAGTGACCGGTCTTTTCCCACAGGGTGCGGTCGAGGATCTGCGGCGCCTTGACTTCGCTGTAGCCGCTGGCCTGGTACTTGTGGCGCATGTACTGCTCCACCTGTTGCCAGACGGTCCAGCCCTTCGGGTGCCAGAACACCAGGCCCGGCGCTTCTTCCTGGAAGTGGAACAGGTCCAATGCCTTGCCGAGCTTGCGGTGGTCGCGCTTTTCCGCTTCTTCGAGCATGTGCAGGTACTGCTCCTGGTCTTCCTTCTTGGTCCAGGCGGTGCCATACACGCGCTGCAGCATCTCGTTCTTCGAGTCGCCGCGCCAGTAGGCGCCGGCCAGCTTCATCAGCTTGAAGACCTTCAGCTTGCCGGTCGACGGCACGTGCGGGCCGCGGCACAGGTCGGTGAAGCCGCCTTCGCTGTACAGCGACACGTCTTCATTGGCGGGGATCGAGGCGATGATCTCGGCCTTATAGGCTTCGCCGATCGACTTGAAATAGGCCACGGCTTCGTCGCGCGGCAGCACCTTGCGGGTGACCGGCTCGTCCTTCTTGGCCAGCTCGACCATTTTCTTTTCGATGGCGGCCAGGTCGTCCGGGGTGAATGGACGCTTGTACGAGAAATCGTAGTAGAAGCCATTCTCGATGACCGGGCCGATGGTGACCTGGGCTTCCGGGAACAGTTCCTTGACCGCATAGGCCAGCAGGTGGGCGGTCGAGTGACGGATCACGTCCAGGCCTTCCGGGTCGCGGTCGGTCACGATCGCCAGATCCGCATCACTCTCGATCAAGTGCGAGGTATCGACCACCTTGCCGTTGACCTTGCCGGCCAGGGCGGCCTTGGCCAGGCTCGGGGCAATACTCTGTGCTACCTGGGCCACCGTCACGGGGCCGTCGAATTGACGGCTGGAGCCATCGGGAAGTCGAACGTTCAGCATGCTGTTCTCCAATTGGCGCACGCGCCGGTGAAAATAAACAAAAAGACAATGAAAATTTAAAAGACGAAAAAAAACGCGGCACTAGCCGCGTTTTTCCGTTGTGTTGAGCAAAAGCACACCCCTTCGCGTCTAGCGATTCCCCCACAACCAGGTTGTAGTTCGCGGTGTCATAACCGTCGGTGCCTTTCTCGCTCTTACTCAACGAAACCCAAACAAGCTACTGCGCGTTCGCATTTCCGGTTTGCGATGCTCGCCGTACTAAAGTACGGCTGCGCTTCTCAACCAGAACTGCTTCCGCTCGCTACGCTTCTTTGAATTTCTGTGTTCTGGTGGGCGGTGCAGAATTCGAATCTGCGACCCCTTGGATGTCGACCAAGTATTCTAACCAGCTGAACTAACCGCCCGATGCCGCCATTATAAGGACCGCATGGCGGAACCGCAACCCTCGCACGGAAATAGTTGCCGCAGGGCCCGCCCCTGCCCTCTGGCGTATGCTTTACACTTGCGGTCAGCCACCATATTTACTTCGCAAGCGATGACCTACAAGCCGCTCGACCCTTCGCACCTGCACGCCCACCTGGACGGCGACGCCAGCCATTCGCACTCGATCGAGGCGCGCAGCCAGAAGGCGCTGGCGGTGGCGCTCGGCCTGACCCTGCTGTTCGCCGTGATCGAAGTGATCACCGGCTTCCTGTCCAACTCGCTGGCCCTGATCTCGGATGCCGGTCACATGGTGACCGATGCCGCCGCCCTCGGCCTGGCCCTGCTGGCCCAGCTGATCGCCAAGCGTCCGCCGTCGGCCCGCCACTCCTTCGGCTTCGTGCGCGCCGAGGCGCTGGCCGCCTTCGTCAACTGCCTGGCGATGCTGGGCCTGGTGGCCTGGATCGGTTACGAGGCGGTGCAGCGCCTGATCCATCCCGAGCATGTACAAGGCGGCATCGTGCTGGTGGTCGCGGCCCTGGGCGCGTCGATCAATCTGCTGGTGGCATGGATTCTTTCGCGCAATAACGACAGCATCAATACCCGCGCCGCCCTGGTCAATGTCATGGGCGACCTGCTCGGCTCGCTGGCCGCGATCGCCTCCGGCGCCATCATCTACATCACCGGCTGGGTGCAGGCCGACCCGATCCTGTCGATCTTCGTCGCCCTCCTGATCCTGCGCTCGACCAGCGGCATCCTGCGCGAGTCGTACCACTTCCTGATGGAAGGCGTGCCGCACGCGATCGACTACGTGCAGGTCGGCGCCGACATGGCCGCCGTCGACGGCGTGCTGGCCGTGCATGATATGCATGTGTGGGACATGTCGCCAGGCCACCCCGCCCTGATCGGCCATATCGAGATCCGCAGCCTGGAAGAATGGCCGCCGGTGCTGGAAGCGGTGCGCGCCATGCTGCGCGAACGGCACGGCATCGATCACGTGACCCTGCAGCCCGAGGCCGCGGGCGGCAAATCGCTCTGAGGGCGCGCCTGTAAGCCGATGCCGACCCGGCGTTGAGGCACGCGCCGATAGCCTGCCGGCGAGCGGCTCGGGATAATCGGCCGCATGGAACTGAAAACCAATGTATTCGACACGCTCATCGTCGGCGGCGGGCCCGGCGGCCTGACCGCCGCCATCTACCTGCACCGCTTCACCCGCAACGTCGCCCTGGTCGACAAGGGCAATAGCCGGCTGGGCTGGATTCCCGTCTCGCACAACTATCCGGGCTTTCCGGACGGAATCAACGGCAAGCAGTTGCTGGACCAGCTCCGTTGCCAGCTCGGCAATTACGGCGGCCATGTGATTCCGGGCGAAATCACGAACCTGCGCATCGAGGACGGGCTGTTCGAGGCCGACTGCTGCAGTCCCGAGGGAGATTTGACGACCCTGCGCGCCCATACGGTGCTGCTGGCCACCGGCGTGGCCGACGCCGGCATGCCGGTCGAGCGCTGGGAAGAAGCGGTGGCCGCCGGCGCCGTGCGCCTGTGCCCGGTGTGCGACGGCTTCGACGTGATCGACAAGCGCATCGCGGTGGCCACCTCCGAGGTCAATCCGGTCGGCCATGCGCTGTTCATGCGCAGCTTCAGCACCGAGGTGCTGCTGTTCGAGCGGACCGAGGAATCGGCGGTCGACGCCGACGAAAAACGCCAGCTGGAAGCGGCGAACGTGCGGCACATCACCTCGCCGCTGGCCGGCGTGACCCTGACCGACGAGCTGCGACCGGTGCTGCACACGCGCGACGGCCAGGACTATGCATGCGATGTGTTCTATCCCATGCTCGGGGAAAGCGCACGTTCGGGACTGGCTGCGGCGCTTGGCGCCGAGACCGTCGAGTGCGACAAGCTGCTGGTGGATGACCATTGCCGCACCTCGGTGCCGGGCCTGTTCGCCATCGGCGACGTCACCCGCGGACTGAACCAGATCGCGGTGGCCGCGGGCCAGGCTGCGATTGCAGCCACGACCATCCACAATACGCTCCCGTGGGCGCTGCGCGCCCGACCGTAACTGACTGTCGATAAAACTTACAACAGAATAACTTAAGTTTTAGATACTGAACAAAATCAAGTGATTGCAGATAGGCATGGGAATTGCATGGCGATACCCATCGTCCGAATCATCATCGATTGATGGCGGCGCGACCGATCAACGTTGCCAGCGACCCCGATGCTGAATATCCTGACGTTCTCTACTCTGTACCCGAATGCCGTGGAGCCGCACCACGGCATTTTCACCGAGACCAGCCTGCGCCAGCAGTTGCGCCTTCACCCCATGCGCGCGGTGGTGGTCGCGCCGGTGCCGTGGTTCCCGTCGACCGCGGGCCTCTTCGGGCGCTATGCCCGCTATGCGCGGGTACCGCTCGAGGAAGTCCGTAACGGCGTGCACGTGCTGCATCCACGCTACGCGAATGTGCCCCGGATCGGCATGTACATGACGCCCTGGACGCTGTATCACGCCGCACGCCGGGCCATCGATGGCCTGCTCGCGCAGGGCGGCGATTTCGACGTGATCGACGCTCACTACTTTTATCCCGATGGCGTGGCTGCAGCCATGCTGGGGCGCCATTATGGCAAGCCGGTCGTCATCAGCGCCCTCGGCAGCGACATCACGCAGCTGCCGGGCCACGCCTGGCCACGCCGCCTGATCCGCCAGGCCGCGCATGCCGCGTACGCAATGATCAGCGTGTGCGAGGCGCTGCGCCAGGACATGATCCGCCTCGGCCTGCCAGGAGAACGCATCCATGCGCTGCGCAACGGCGTCGATCTCGATCTGTTCTATCCGGAACCCTATGCGCGATCACGTGCGACGCTGGGCGTCGAGGGCTTTACCCTGCTCTCGGTCGGTCACCTGATCGAACGCAAGGGTCACGACAAGGTCATCGCCGCGCTGCCGGAACTGCCCGGCGTGCGCCTGATGATCGTTGGCGCCGGCCCGGAACGCGGCGAGCTCATGGCCCTGTGCCACGAACTCGGCGTGCACGAGCGCGTTCGCTTCCTCGGCCTCCTCACACAGGACCAACTGCGCACCTGCTACAGCGCCGCCGACGCGCTGGTGCTGGCTTCGAACCGCGAAGGCTGGGCCAACGTGCTGCTCGAGGCGATGGCCTGCGGTGCGCCGGCCCTGGCCAGCGACGTGGGCGGCACCGCCGAAGTGGTGCGCTGCCATGCGGCCGGGTTGCTGCTGCGCGCCAATTCGGCGGCAGGCGTGGCCGACGCCGTGCGGCGCCTGCGCGCCGACATGCCCGCGCGCGAAGCCACCTGCGCGCATGCGCGCCTGCACTCCTGGCATGCGACCACGCATGCCCAATTCAACCTGTTCTCCAACGCCGCCGGATTCTCCATCGACCATGCTCTCCACCGACCAGCTGCTTGACCTGACGCTCCAGTACAATACACAAGGATTCGTTCACCTGAAACAGTTGCTGCCGCAGGCGGTGCGGGACGCCGCGCGCAGCGCCTTCGATGCCGCCGCCGCCCGTCACGCGCAGGCGACGGACCAGGCGCGCGCCAGCGGCAAGCGCTTCCACGACCTGCCTGCCATCCTCGACGCCGACCCGGTATTCGTCGACCTCGTCGACCTGCCGCAGCTGCTCCCGCTGCTGCGGGCGACGGTGGGCGAGGATATCGCGTTGCAGGAGACCAGTGCGCGCCTGTTCTTTCCCGGCCCGACCTTCACCAGCCCCTACCACTCCGACATCGCGCGCGTCTCGGGCGTCAATCCCGCCCACGCGCCGGGCTTCCTGGCCAAAGCCCATTTTTACCTGGAAGACCTGGCGCCGAACCAGGGCTGCCTGTCATTCATCCCCGGCAGCCAGCACCTGCCGCCACTGCACGTGAATCCGCATCGACCGACGCTGGCCGGGTCCGGCGCCACGGTGCGCATCGTGCCGCGCGCCGGTGACGTCGTGCTGTTCAACACCCACGTGCTGCACATGGCCGAAGCCAACGAAACCGATCGCGTGCGTAAATCGCTCATTTACACCTACGGGCACTTCTGGATGAAAGCCTTCCGCAGCGCGGCGCCGTCCGATCTGGGGCGTTTCGATAACGACCCGCAACGCCAGCAATTGTTCGGGGTCGAGCTGCCGGGCGTCAGCCATTTCGGCCGCCGCCTGGACCTCCTGGCGCCCGCCGGCACAGCGAATCGCTTGCGCCGCTTGTCGGAGAAACTGGTGCATCGCCTGCTGCCGATGGACACCCTGCCTCCGCGAGCCTGAATCGAGACCGCCATCGGCACGCCCGACGGCGTTCCCATCGTCGCTTTGGCCTTCTCGACAATTCACTCAAGCCCCGGGCGTGCCCTCGTCGATGCGCGCACGCGCCAGTTTCCAGTCCAGGTCCTGCAGGATTTGCATGAGGCTGCGCGCAGTCACCTTCGGCAGCGCCGAGTCCGGCGCGGCACGCGCCGAGCGACCTCCCGGGTCGGTCAAATCCCTGTATTTCACCTCTCCCGGAATCGCCTTCAGGATGTCGGCGATGCGGGCGTCGGCCAAGGCCAGCCCCTCGCCATCATTGGTCAGTTGCGCGCCGTAGGCTTCCCGCTCGAGGTGGGTGACGCCGGAGTCGTAGATCGTCGCCAACGTCTTGCCGCCCAAGGTGATCTGGGCATGGATCTTGTCGGGATGCAGGTCGGCGTAACGGCGCCCTGCTTCCAGGCGCGCGGCCATCTGCTCATCGTGCAGCCTGGCCTCGGCGACCAGTTCGTCGGGCATCTTGTAGACCACGTCAGGGTTCTTCTTGGCCAGCTCGCCGAAGGAAGTGATCGTGCCTTGCACGCGGTAGGGACTGGCGAAGTCGATGCGGGACATGGCGCTGCTCCATGGTAGATTTGTACACGGTTGGCTTCATCGGACTGCACGGCCAGTCTACAAGCGCCAAGCCGCGGTCAAATGACCGATTAACCAAGGTTTACAACCGCATAACAACGGATACCCTCATTGCCCAGCCGGCAGCGTGCCGGACACCAGCGCCATCCGACGCCGGATCTGCTCCGTCGCGCCGGTATCGCCCGCTGCCTTGGCACGCTGCTCCTGCACCCCGAGCCAGGTCAGCAAGGGTCGCCGCCAGCCCTGGCTCGACGCCGTGTCGACAGCGAGCGCGATGCCCTGCGGCGTCATGCGCCCGGCCTTGAGCAGCGCCCCGGCCGCCACCATACGCGACAACGGGTCTTCGATCTTGTCCAGCGCCCCGCCGCCCACCACGGCGCGATGCTGCTCGGGCAGCAGCGCCACGTCCAGGCCTTCCCACTGCCCCGCCAGGTAGGCGGCATACGCGCGCTGGGCCGGCGTGGCGTCGGCGGCCAGCGCCGCATAGCCCGGGCACTCCTCGAACACCAGGCTGGCCGCCTGCGCCGCGCAGCGCACCAGCTCCACCTGGGCCACGCGGTCTAGCCGGCCGGTGGCAGCCGTCTCGCGCCGCGCCTCGCGGAATTCGGCCTCGGAAGCCGCCGTGTGCCCCTTCAGGTAGTCGTCGACCGACGCGTCCAGGGCGCCCTTGGCGTTGGCTTGCCAGTCCGGCGGCAACGGCTTGCTGGCGCAGCCGGCCAGCACGGCCGCAATGCATACGTATGCGATCTTCATGGAAGCTTGATCTCCTGGCTGCTGCGCGCGAACGGCCATTTGCGGTTGATTTCTTCGACCAGGCGGTTCACCTTGCGCAGGCTGGCGTCGACTTCGCCGCGCAGCGCGCCCAGGTCTTCGGTGGCCGCGCGCGTGTTGGCGCCGACCGCCTGGGCCTCGACCAGCACCGCGTCGACCTTCTTCAGCGTGGCGCTGGCGTCCTGCAGCACCACGTCCAGCTGGCGGATCGCGGCTTGCGTGTCGTCCATCACGCCGGCCTTGCCGAACACGCGCTGGTCGGCCTTGGCCAGGATGGCGTTGACCCGGTCCAGCGCCTCCATCAGCTTCTTCGCCTCTTCGTCGCCGCCCAGCGCGCCCCCCAGCACCCCGTAGCGGCCCGACATGCGGCCCGTCACCGCCGACAGGTTGGCCAGGCTGGCGTTGACGTCCGAGCCGGAGGCGGTCATGGTTTCCAGGTTTTCCAGCAGCGCCCTGGCGGTGGCGACGATGCGCGGGATCTCGGCGGTGGCGTCGCCGCGCAGCACGGTGCGGGTGGAGTTCGGCGGCAGCGGCGCGTCGGTCAGCACCCCGGTATAGGCGCGCAGGCGGGTCTCGCCGACGATGCTCGACTCGAGCGTGAACACGCTCGAGGCGCGCAGCCACTTGGCGTCCTTGCTCTGGACGTCGACCGTGATCTGCACCTTGCCGTCGTCGCCCAGGTCGACCTGGCGCACGCGCCCGATCGGAAAGCCCGCGAACGTCATGTCCATGCCGGGGATGACGCCGGACGAATCCTCGGCCACCAGGGTCAGGCGCTGGGTCGGCTCGAACACGCCGCGCGCGTACATCACGTACAGCACGAAGGCCGCGATCAACAGGCCGAGCATCACCAGGACGATCACCGCCTTGGCTTCGACGTTCTTCGGCTCATCAAGAATGGATGGATCAGGAGTCAGGTCCGGCATGAAGTTCTCGTTCCAGGATTCAGATGTATTTCAGGGCCAGCGAACCGGCCTCGATCACGATCAGCACGAACAGCAGGCGCAGGGCGCCGGGCTGCACGCTGGTCGCCAGGGCGCGCGGATAGCGCTGCAGCTCGAGCACGGCGGCGGTCGGGATCAGGGCCACGGCCAGGCCGAACAGCACCGTCTTGAGCACGAAGCCGGCCGTCACCACCGGCGCGAACACGCGGCCCACGGTGCGGGTGTAGTCGGGAATGCCCCAGGGCGACAGGCCATACACGTTCAGGTAGGCCAGCAGCAGTACGATGATCGAGGTGACCATGGCCAGCGAGAGCACCGCCACCGCGTTGGCGATCAGCTGCGGCACCAGGTCGCGCCGCACGCGGCGCAGGGCTTCGTCGCTGGCGGCGCGGATCGACAAACCGGAGCGCGCCAGGCCCAGGGCCGAGGCGTCGAAGGCCATGCTGGCGCGCAGCGCGACGAACAGCGCCGCCGACAGCGGAATCAGCTCCAGCACCAGCACCCGCACCACCATCTCGAGCGCGAGGCCGGACAGGCCGTAGCTCTTGGCCGTGACCAGCACGATGCGGATGATGACCAGGCTGACCAGGCAGGAGGCGAGCGTGAACCAGGGCAGCACCTGCCAGGTGCTGGCGTGGATGTGGCGCGCGGTGGCGTGGAAGCTCGCGCGGCGCCAGGTGGAAGGCGAGAGCGCCGTGACGACGGCGATCGCGCCCAGGTGGATCATGTACCACCAGCTGCGCAGGTAGCGCGCCAGGTAGGCGGGCCACAGGGTCGGTTGGGCGATGGGCGGGATCGTTCGCGGCATGGGCTGAATGATACTTCGGTTACAGGCAATTGCGCGGACCCGTGACAAATGATTACGTTCGCACGGACCGCGCGGCGGCAACGCCGGCGCCCTACTGCCTGCGCGCCTCCATCACCCCCGACACCTCCATGATCGCCGCCAGCGCCTTCTGCGCCTGCGCCGTCGACCCGATCTCCGCCGTGAACACCATGCGCGCCTGGCCCTTGGCGCTCTGGGTATTCACCCCGATCACATTGATCTTCTCGCGCGAGAACACCTCGGAGATGTCGCGCAGCAGGCCCTGGCGGTCTTGCGCCAGGATGAACAGATCGACCGGATAGACGGTCTCGAAGCCGGCCGTGCCCCACTCCACCTGGATCACGCGCTCGGGCGACTTGGCCTGCATCTCGGCGAAGTTCTTGCAGCTGAGGCGGTGGATCGAAACGCCCTTGCCGCGCGTGACGAAGCCGACGATCGGGTCCGGGGGCGCAGGTTTGCAGCACTTGGCCAGCATCGTCATCAGGCCCTCGGTGCCCACCACCAGCACGCCCGACTTGGCGCCCTGCTCCACGCTCGAGGCGCGGCTCTTGTTGACCACCGCCGCGTCTTCGACCGGCGCCGGCTCGGCGTTCTCGTGCAGCGCGGCTTCCACGTGGCGCAGGCTGAATTTGTCCTTGCCGACCTCGATGAACAATTCGTCCACCTTGGCGAAGCCCAGCTTCTGCGCCAGCAGCTCGAGGTTGACCGCGGTCTTGCCCTCGCGCTGCAGGGATTTCTCGACCAGCGCCCGGCCATGGGCCAGCGTTTCGGCCATGTCCAGCGCATGGAACCAGGCGCGGATCTTGGACCGGGTGCGGCTCGAGACCGTGTACTCGGGACTGAGCCAGTCGCGCGACGGGCCCTGGCTGCCGGCGCCGCCCTTGGCGGTGATGATCTCGCAGGTCTGGCCGTTCTTGAGCGGGGTGTTGAGCGGCACCATCACGCCGTCGATCTTGGCGCCGCGGCAGCGGTGCCCGACCTCGCTGTGCAGGTGGTAGGCGAAGTCGATCGGCGTGGCGCCGACCGGCAGCTCCAGCACCCGCGCCTGCGGCGTGAGCACGAAGATGCGGTCGTCCAGGCTGGCCGCCTTGAGCTTCTCGACCCATTCCTTCTGCTGCTCTTCCTGGCCGGCCACGGCGTCGGCCACGTCGGTCTTCCAGGCCAGCAGCTGGCGCAGCCAGGCGATCTTCTCGTCGTACTGCTGGCTCTTGAAGTTGGACCCGCCCTCTTCCTTGTAGCGCCAGTGGGCGGCGATGCCGTACTCGGCGAAATTGTGCATCTCTTGCGTCCGGATCTGCACTTCCAGCGGCCGGCCGTCGTCGGCCGTCACCACCGTGTGCAGCGAGCGGTAGCCGTTCGGCTTGGGACGCGAGATGTAGTCGTCGAACTCCTTCGGCACCGGGGTCCAGATATTGTGGATCACGCCCAGCACCGTGTAGCAGGTCTTGACGTCCGCCACGATCACGCGGAAGGCGCGCACGTCATACAGCTCGGAGAAATCGAGCTCCTTGCCGCGCATCTTGCTCCAGATGCTGTAGATGTGCTTCGGCCGTCCCGAGACGTCGGCCTTGATGCCGGCCGCCGCCAGCTCGCTTTGCAGGCGCGCGATCGACGAGGCCACGAAGCTCTCGCGCGACATGCGCTTTTCTTCGAGCATCTTGGCGATGCGCTTGTAGGTGTCCGGCTCGATGAAGCGGAACGCCAGGTCTTCCAGCTCCCACTTCAGTTGCCAGATGCCGAGCCGGTTGGCCAGCGGCGCATAGAAGTCCAGCACCTCGCGGCCATAGGCGCGCGTGACCTCGTCGAAGCGCTTGTGTTCGGCGAAGTGGCGCAAGGTGGCGGCGCACGAGGCCAGGCGCATCAGGACCACGCGCATGTCGGTGGCCATCGCCAGCAGCATCTTGCGCAGGGTTTCGTTGTGGGCCGCGGCCTGCTGGGCCGCGTTCTTGCCGCTGCCCACCGGCGCCTGGCCGACGGTCAGGTCGCGCAGGCGGATCAGCTGGTGCACGCCCTGCACCAGCGCCGCCACCTCGGGGCCGAAGCGCTCCTCGATGCGCCCGAAGGTGGACGGATCCATCAGCGCCAGCTCGAACAGCAGGCCCGCGATGCGGGTCTCGGCGTCGGTGTTCAGGTAGGCCAGGGTGCCGGCCGCGCCGAGCGAGAACTCGAAGGCGCCCTGGCCCGACGAGGCGACCCGCTCGCCATAGCTCGCGGCCGCGTAATCGAGCGCCGCGTGCACGCGCACGCAGTCCTCCTGCCCCAGTCCCTGGACCAGGCCGCTGTTGACGTCGCCCAACAGGGCGGTCGATACCATACGACGGTTCTGCCTTAGCGCAGGGCGGCGACGACGCAGACCTCGACCAGGCAGGCGGGGTTGGCGAGCCTGGCTTCGACGGTCGCGCGCGGCGGGGTATGGCCCTGCGCCACCCACTCGTCCCACACGCTGTTCATGCCGGGGAAGTTGTCCATGCTGGAGATAAAGATCTGGCAGGAGAGGATGCAGGTCTTGTCGCTGCCGGCCTCGCCCAGCAGGCGGTCGACATGGCCCAGCACCTCGCGCATCTGGCCCTCGATGCCCTGGCTGGTGTCTTCGGCGATCTGGCCGGCCAGGTAGACGGTTTCGTTGTGGATCGCCACTTCGGACAGGCGCTTGCCTACGTGCAGTCGTTTGATTTCCATGATCTCTTTCTTCTAGGTTATGAGGAACCGTTCAGGTCCGGATTAATAATTCAGCCGATCAAAAATTCACGCGCGATCGCGATCTGGTCGTCGTGCACGAAGGTCGGCGCATGGCCCACCCCGGGAATCTCGACCAGGCGCGGACGCGGTCCGCGCTGCGTCATCTGCTGCGCGGTCGCGCGCGACAGCAGGTCGGACTGCTCGCCGCGCACCAGCAGGGTCGGGCAGCGGATCGCGTCCCAGGCCGCCCACAGCGCGGCCTCGTCCTGGGCGGCCCCTTCCAGGGTGATGGCCCGGAACGGCTGCGCCAGGTTCAAGTCGTAGTGGCGCTCCCACTGGCCGTCCTGCCCCTGGCGCAAGACATCGGCCGCCAGCTTGCGCCATTCGTCGTCGGTGTGCGGGCCGAACGATGCCGACACCGTTTTCACGAACTCGGCCCCGGCGGCAAAGCTCGGGAAACGCAGGTCCTGGCCGATGTAGTCGCCGATGCGCCGCAAGGCGGCGCCATCGAGCACCGGACCGATATCGTTGAGCACGAACTTGCGTATCGGGCTGCCCTCGAGCGCGGCCAGCGCCATGCCGATCAGGCCGCCCATCGAGGTGCCGAACCAGGCCACGTCCTCGCTATCGGCCCCATCCCGGGCGCCGGCAGTGACGCGCGCGATCAGGGTCACCATGTCGGCCATGTATTGCGGCACCGTGTAATAGGCCGGATCGCGCAGGCGCTCCGAGCGCCCGCGCCCGACGATATCCGGGCATACCACGCGATAGTCGTCGCACAGGGCGCGCGCCAGGTGGTCGAAATCGTCGCCCACGCGGGTCACGCCGTGCACGCAGACCAGCACCTTCGGATTGTCCGCGTCGCCCCATTCCTTGTAGGCGACGCGGTGCAGCCCGGCGGGCGAGCTGCACTGGACGCTTTTTAATCTGGGTTCAGACATCGTGACTCCGTCATGACAATATGTAGCCGCCGCTTCGCGGCGCCCTGCAAATCACCACCGCGATGGCGTTGCGATTAGAATTCTACCAATTCTGAGGAAGTTCCCCCGATCACCTTCATATAGAGGACACAATGAAATCCAGCATGCTAAGTGGCAAAACGGCTCTCGTCACCGGTTCGACCTCGGGCATCGGGCTCGGGATCGCGCGCTCGCTGGCCGAACAGGGCGCCAACATCGTGTTCAACGGCTTCGGCGACGCCCAGCAGATCGAGAAGCTGTACACCGACATCGGCGCCGAGTTCGGGGTGCAGACCGCCTACCACAACGCAGACATGTCCAAGCCGGGAGAGATCGAGGCCATGATGGCGTACGCCACCGAGAAATTCGGCGGAGTCGACATCCTGGTCAACAATGCCGGCATCCAGCACGTGGCGGCGGTCGAGGACTTCCCCACCGAGAAATGGGACGCCATCATCGCCATCAACCTCAGCTCGGCCTTCCATACCACCCGCCTGGCCCTGCCCGCCATGAAGCGGAAAAACTGGGGCCGCATCATCAACCTGGCCTCGGTGCACGGCCTGGTCGGGTCGAGCCAGAAATCGGCCTACGTCGCCGCCAAGCACGGCCTGGTCGGCTTCACCAAGGTGACGGCGCTCGAGACGGCGCAGACCGGCGTGACCGCGAACGCGATCTGCCCCGGTTTCGTGCTGACCCCGCTGGTGCAGAAGCAGGTCGACGACCGCGCCGCGCGCGAGGGCCTGGACAACGACGCCGCGCGCAAGGCCTTGCTGCTTGAGAAACAACCGTCGGGCGAGTTCGTCACCCCGGAGGAACTGGGCGCGCTGGCCGTGTTCTTCTGCAGCCCGGCCGCCGACCAGGTGCGCGGCGTGGCGTGGAACATGGATGGGGGCTGGGCTGCGCAGTAAGCCCGACCTGGCCAGCGCCGCCTCGGCCCAGGGCGTGGATGCGCTCAGCCGCCTGCTGTCGCTGTTCACCCTGCGCACCTCGCTCGACATCCGCTGCGCGCTGGCCGCGCCCTGGGTGCTGGAGCAGCCCGCGGCCAGCGCCGGCGTCGCGCCCTACCACCTGATCGTCGAGGGCGAAGCCGCGGTCGACACGCCCGGCGGCGAACGGGTCAAGCTCGCCGCCGGCGACATCGTCGTCTTCCCGCAGGGCGGCGCCCACCGGCTGCACGCGGGGCCGCCGGAACAGGCGCGCGCCCTGGTGGACGTGCCGGGCCCGGCGCCGCTGCGCTGGGTGTCGAATGACGGCGCCGGCGCGCCGACCGGCATCCTGTGCGGCCAGTTCGTGTTCGACGATGGCGCGCGCCGTGTCCTGCAGCCGGCGCTGCCCGCCATGATCGTCGTTCACGCCTCTTCACGTCCCGACTTCGCCGGCCTGCTCGCGCTGGTGACGATGCTGCGCAGCGAAGCCGACAGCGCACGGCCCGGCGCCGCGGCCGTGGTGGCGCAGCTGTCCGGAGCGCTGTTCACGCTGTTGCTGCGCGCCTGGCTCGACGACGGCCCGACCACCCCCGGCCTGCTGGCGGTGCTGGCCGACCGCCGCCTCGGCCCCGCGCTGCGCCTGATGCTGGCGCAACTGGAGCGCTCCTGGCTGGTGGAAGAACTGGCGGCGGCCTGCTTCATGTCGCGCGCCACCTTCGCGCGCCTGTTCCGCCAGTTGGCGGGCACGACGCCACTCGACGCCCTTGTGCAGTTGCGCATGATTCAGGCCGCCCAGTGGCTGGCGCGCGACACGCGGCCGGTCGCGGCGATCGGCGAAGCGGTCGGTTACCAGTCCGAGGCGGCCTTCAACCGGGCCTTCAAGCGCAGCTACGGCGTGGGGCCGGGCGCCTGGCGGCGCGCGGCATTGGCCGCCTCGAGCTAGTCATTTTCCTCTGCCCGACCTGGGCATGGCAAACACGCCACCTGCTGCGCTTGCCTGCCGCACCGCTGCGGTGCGTGGTCATCCGTGATGCCCTGGTGCAGTGCAGCATGCGGATTTCCACAATAGCTTGCCGGGAACGATTGCTCCAACATGGAACAACCACCAACCTCGTTGAAGAGTTGCCATGAAGAAGCCTTTTTATAAAGTACTGTATGTCCAGGTGCTGATCGCCATCGTCCTTGGCGTGTTGCTGGGGGTGTTCTACCCCGAACTGGGCACCGCGATGAAGCCTTTGGGAGACGGCTTCATCAAACTGATCAAGATGATCATCGCCCCCGTGATCTTCTGTACCGTCGTCGCCGGCATCGCCGGGATGCAGGACATGAAGAAGATCGGCCGCGTCGGCGGCAAGGCGCTGATCTATTTCGAAGTCGTGTCGACCTTCGCCCTGGCCATCGGCCTGGTGGTCGCCAACCTGGCCAAGCCGGGCGCCGGCTTCAACGTCGATCCGGCCCACCTCGATTCGAGCTCGATCGCGCAATACACCACCAATGCGCATGCACAGACCACGACCGAGTTCATCATGCACATCATCCCGAATACCTTCGTGGATGCTTTCGCTACCGGTAATATCCTGCAGGTCCTGTTGATTGCGATCCTGTTCGGCTTCGCGCTGTCGATGATGGGCGAACGCGGCCGTCCGGTGACCAAGTTCATCGACGACATCGCCCACGTGATCTTCGGCATCGTCAACATCGTCATGAAAGTCGCGCCGATCGGCGCCTTCGGCGCGATGGCCTTTACCATCGGCAAATATGGCCTGGAATCGCTGTTGCCGCTGGCCAAGCTGATGGGTTCGTTCTACCTGACCTGCGCGCTGTTCGTGTTCGTGGTGCTGGGCGCGATCGCCAAGTTCACCGGCTTCTCGATCTTCAAGTTCATCAAGTACATCAAGGAAGAACTGCTGATCGTGCTGGGCACCTCGTCGTCGGAAAGCGCGCTGCCGAACCTGATGCGCAAGCTGGAAAAGCTGGGCTGCTCGAAGCCAGTGGTCGGCCTGGTCGTCCCGACCGGCTACTCGTTCAACCTGGACGGCACCAATATCTACATGACGATGGCGGCGCTGTTCGTGGCGCAGGCGACCAACACCGACCTGACCCTGACCCAGGAACTGACCATCCTGCTGGTGGCGATGCTGACCTCGAAAGGCGCATCGGGCATCACCGGCGCCGGCTTCATCACGCTGGCCGCGACCCTGGCCGTGGTGCCGACGATCCCGGTGGCCGGCATGGCCCTGATCCTGGGCATCGACCGCTTCATGAGCGAAGCGCGCGCCCTGACCAACTTCATCGGCAACGGCGTCGCGACGGTCGTGGTGTCGAAGTGGGAAAAGGAACTGGATTCGGCGCGCATGGACGACGTCCTGAGCGGCCGTGTGCATGTCGAAGACCAGAACAGCCTGAAGGAAGTGCGCGAAGCGGCGTAATCCCAATCGCTGCCCACCCTGAAAACCGTGTCCTCGTGACACGGTTTTTTTATGCCCGCAAGCAGTCTGCTATATTGCGGCCATCCCGATCGACGACCGCCCTGCGGGCTCCACGATGCACATCGCCGCCACACCCGACAACGAAGCCGCGCGCCTGGCCGCGCTGTACGAGCTCTTGATCCTCGATACCCCGCCCGAGGAACGCTTCGACAGGATCGCGCAATTCGCCGCCGCCGAGTTCGACATGCCGATCGTGCTGGTCACGCTGGTCGACGCCGATCGCCAGTGGTTCAAGGCGCGCGTGGGCATGCCGGTGTGCGAGACGGGGCGCGACGTGTCCTTCTGCGCGCACGCCATCCTGCGCGACGAGATCATGGTGGTCGACGACGCGCTGCACGACCCGCGCTTCGCCGACAACCCGCTGGTGACGGGCGCGCCTCATATCCGCTTCTATGCCGGCGCCCCATTGGCGCTGCCATCCGGCCCGCGCCTGGGCAGCCTGTGCCTGATCGACCGCCGTCCGCGCACCCTCGATGCGATGGAGCTGGCGATCCTGGGCACCTTGCGCGACCTGGCGCTGATGGAATTGACGAACACGGTGGAGCACGCCGATGGCTGAATCCACACAGATTTTGCTGGTGGAACCGGAGCCGATGCTGCGCCGCACCGTGGCGATGACCGCGCGCAGCCTGGGGCTGAGTCAGGTGCACGAAGCCGCCAGCATCGAGGCCGCGCGCCGCATGCTGCGCGCACGCGCCTTCCACGGCGCGGTGATCGCGGTCGACTGCGTCGGTCGCGGCGGCGAACGGCGCTACGACCTGAGCCTGGTGGACGAACTGCGCGCCGGCGGCGCGGCGAACGGGACGATCCCGATCGCGATCATGGCCGAGCAGGCGACCGCCGAACTACTGCACGAGCTGCGCGACCGCAGGATCAGCCGGGGCATCCTGAAGCCGTTCCGCGCCAAGGTGCTGCTGGAAACGATCGAGCAGTTCGGCGCCGCCGGCAAACCGCGGCCCGGCCTTCCCCAGCGCCCGGCCTGAGCCGGCGTTCATTTTATTCAGCCTGCATCGCCACCCACACGGATTAGTGTAGACATCTCGATCTAGACAGGATAATCTAGGTTCATCCTGAACAGATGAGGTCATGCCATGCCGCGCTCCCCCGACGCTCCCAAGCCCACGCCCGCCGAACTCGACCTGCTGCAAGTGCTCTGGCCGCTCGGCGCGGCCACCGCCAAGCAGGTGCACGAGGCGATGCTCCCGCAACGTCCCGACGTCACGTATGCCACGGTCTTGCGCCTGATGCAGGTCATGCACGGCAAGGGCTTGCTCAGCCGCGACGAGAGCGAACGTTCCCACGTGTATGCGCCCGTCCATGAACGCGACGCCCTGCAGACCAATCTGCTGCAAGACCTGATGCAGCGCGCCTTCTCGGGCTCGGCCAAGGCGCTGGTGCTGGCCGCGCTCAAAAGCGGCATTTCGAAGAAGGAACGCGACGAGATCGAACAGCTCCTGAAAGACGAGGACAAGCGATGAGCGCATTCGAGATCGTCAACAGCATCGGCTGGACGCTGGTCCATTTCAGCTGGCAGGGCGCGCTGGTCGGCGCCCAGACCGCCCTTGCCCTCGCCCTGCTGAGCAAGGCGCGTCCGCAGACGCGCTACCTCGTCGCCTGCGCCGGGCTGCTGTTGTGCGTGGCATGGCCGGCGACCGAACTCTACCTGCGCCTGAGCGGCGATGCCGGCGCCGGCGGCGGCTTCGCGATCGTGCTGGCAGGCGCCGCGCAAGGCGTCGCCGAGGACGGCGGCTGGAGCGGCCTGTTCCAGCGCAACCTGGCCTGGATCGTGGGCGCCTGGGCCGCCTGCGCGCTGTGCCTGGCGCTGCGCATGATCGCAGGGCTGTTGTGGGTGCGGCGCGCGGCGACGCGGGAAGGCCGCGATCCGGCATGGCAGGGGCGCGTCGACCGACTCGCCGCGCAGTTCGGCCTGGCGCGGCCGGTCCGACTGCGCATCGTCGGCGGTTTGTCCAGCCCGGTCACCGCCGGCTGGTGGCGCCCGGTCGTGCTGGTGCCGGCATCGCTGGTGACCACCATGCCCCCGCACCTGCTGGAAGCGCTGCTGGCGCATGAACTGGCGCATATCCAGCGCCACGACTACCTGGTCAACCTGTGCCAGAACGTCATCGAATCGCTGTTGTTCTACCACCCGGCGGTCTGGTGGATCTCGCGCCGCATCCGCGTCGAGCGGGAACAGATCGCCGACGCCATCGCGGCACGGCAGCTGGGCGAACCACGCCGCCTGGCCCTGGCCCTCTCGGAACTGGAAAAACTCCAGTTCTCCACCCACCACCTGGCCCAGGCGGCCAACGGAGGAGATCTCATGTCACGCATCAAACAACTGGTACGTCCCGATACCGAAGCGCTGAACTGGAAAGCCGCGATCCCGGTGCTCGGATTCCTGCTCGCCGGGCTGGCTGGCTGCGCCCAGACGCCGGCATCGACCGCGGCGACGGCCAACGCGAACAGCATCGTCGATCTCCCGACGGTGAAATTCGACTCCTGCGAACGGCCGAAGTACCCGGCCGAGGCGCTGGCGCGCAATATCGAGGGCACGGTGACTCTCGGCTTCCTGGTCGGCGCCGGAGGGGCCGTGCTCGAGACCACCTTGCGCAAGTCGAGCGGCGACAGCTCGCTGGACGAGGCGGCCCGCACGGCGCTGGCCAAGTGCACGTTCAAGCCCGGCACGGTCGATGGCAAGCCGACCGAGCAGTGGACTGAGGTGCAGTACGTCTGGGTATCGAAGTGAGCGCAGCTGCCCGCGTCGTACGTCGCCTCGTCGGCCTGCTTGTGCTGTGCACGAGCACGCTGGGCGCCGCAGCGGTCAATTTCACCTTCGAAAGTGCCCCGGGGCCGCTGCCGGTCGGATTCCGGGTCGTCGAGCAATACGACCGGTCACGCGTTTTCCTGGGCGACCACGATCTCGACACGGGACGCCCCATCACGCGGGAACGGGCGCGGCCGATCCAGACCCTGGTCTGGTATCCGGCCACCGATTCGGGCCAGGCGATGCGTTACGGCGACTACCTGCGCCTGACCGGCAGCGAGACCGATTTTACGCGCGGCAGCGCGGCCGTCCAGGCAGCAGCCGACGCCTTCATCGCGCTTAACTACGCGCCGCCGGGCGCAAATATGCAGCAGCTCCGGGAAGAGCTGGCCGCGCCGATGCGGGCGCGCCGCGACGCGGCAGCCATCGGCGGCAAGTTCCCGATCGTCATCTATGCGCCCAGCATCAGCGCGCCCGCCGCAGAGAACCCGGACCTGTGCGAATACCTGGCGAGCCACGGCTATATCGTGATCGCCAGTCCCAGTATAGGGCCGCGCTCGCGGCGAATGCCGAACGACCTGGCGGGCGCAGAAGCGCAGGCGGCCGACATTTCCTTCCTCATCGGCTATGCCGGCACGCTCGCCCAGGCCGATCCGGCCCGGATCGCGGTGGCCGGCTTCAGCTGGGGCGGCTTCGCCAACGTCCTGGCAGCGGCCAGGGACAGCCGGATCAAGGCGCTCGTCGCCCTGGACGGGTCGGTGCGCTATTACCCGGAATTGGTCTCTGCCGCGACCTACCTGGCCCCGCAACGCACCACGACGCCGATGCTGTATGTCGCCGCGCGGCCCTCCTCGCTCGAAGACATCGCCGCGCGCGGCAAGCCGACGTCCAGCTACCTGAACGATGCGAAGCATGCCGACATGTTCAAGCTGACGATGTACCCGATGGAACACTTTGCCTTCTCGTCGACCTACCTGCGTTTCGCCGGGGACGAGTGGTTCAACCAGTATTCGCGCATCGATGCGAACCAAGCCCATGGCTGGACGGCGAGCTATGTCGGGCGCTTCCTCGACGCCTATCTGAAGGATGACGAGGCGGCGCTGGCCTACCTGGATGCCGCTCCGGCCAGGAATGGTTTCCCGGCGCATGCCGCCACGATGGAGGTCCGGCGCGCCGCGCCGCTTCCCGCCGGTCGCGAGCAGTTCGCGGCGGAGCTGGCGCGCCGCGACTTCCAGCATGCCGGCGCAGCATATCGCGCCATGTTTGGAAGAGAGAAGGACGGCGGCCTGCCCGAGAAGGAACTCAATGCCTGGGGTTATGCCTTGCTGCAGGCGGGGGAAGCGGAGGCCGCGCTCGCGGTATTCGGCCTGACGACAGAGCTGTACGCGTCGAGCGCAAACGCTTTCGACAGCCTGGGCGAAGCCTGCGAACGCAGTGGCGACACTGCGCGTGCGATCATCAATTATCGCCGCTCGCTGGAGCTGAATCCCGACAACGACAATGCCCGGCAGCGGCTGCAGGCCCTCGAGAATGACATGCATAAACTGGCAATATTGCAGTGATAAGCTATCATTTCGCCTGAGCCCGTGAATAGGAGTGGATCTTGATGCGTGAGTCGTTGTTCAAATGGCGCAATACATGCCGTCCGATGCTGGCGTCCGGATTGGCGGCGGCGGCCCTGGCCGGCTGCACCCAGACGGCGCCGGTCAATCCCTTCGCCGCGATGCCGGACAGTGTCACCACCGAGCCGGTCGCGAATTTCAAATCCTGCCGCAAGCCGGAGTATCCCCCGCAGGCGCTGGCCGCCAAGGTCGAAGGTACGGTCACCCTCGCCTTCCTGGTCAGGGCCGACGGCACGGTGCGCGAAGCGGTGGTGCGCAAGACCAGCGGCAATGCCTCGCTCGACGAGACGGCGCGCGCTGCGCTCGCCAAGTGCCGGTTCCAGCCGGGTACGGTGAACGGTGCGCCGAAGGAGCAATGGACCGAGCTGAAATACACCTGGGCGCCTGAATGAAGCCGAGCCTGGGTATGCCCGCGGCCTTTGGCGTGGTCGTCGCTGTCCTGGCCGGTTGCGCACAGGCGCCGGTGGTGGCACAAGCCGCCGCGAATCCGAACGCGGCGCGGCAGCCGGTTGTGGATTTCGCTTTCTGCCATCGACCGGTGTATCCGCCACAAGCTGTCGCCGACAGGATCGAGGGCACGTCGACGATCGGCTTCCTCGTCGGTCCCGACGGCAAGGTGATCGCATCGAGGGTCTATGCCTCGAGCGGCGACGCGTCGCTCGACGAGGCGGCCCGCAGCGCGATCTCGCAATGCGCGTTCAGGCCGCCGACCGACAAGGGCAAGCCGGTCCAGGCCTGGATTCCCGTGCAATACGTCTGGAAAATGGATTAAGCATCATTCGGCACGCTGTAACGACATAGGGCGTCAGAAACATCCAGCGCCCTTTGCCGTTCGACACCGCGCCGACTACAGCGCCGAGGTATCCAGCTCGCAGCCGGTGGCGGCCACGATCTCGTCACGGCTCACGCCCGGCGCCAACTCCACTACCTTGAGGCCGGTATCGGTCACATCGATCACCCCGAGGTCGGTGATGATGCGGTCGACCACGCCCACGCCGGTCAGGGGCAAGTCGCACTTTTTCAGGATCTTGTGGCTGGTGGAACCATCCTTGGCGGTGGCGACATGTTCCATCACGACCACCACGCGCTTGACGCCGGCGACCAGGTCCATCGCGCCGCCCATGCCCTTCACCATCTTGCCTGGGATCATCCAGTTGGCCAGGTCGCCGTGTTCCGACACCTGCATCGCGCCCAGGATCGCCAGGTTGATCTTGCCGCCACGAATCATGCCAAAGGAGTCGGCCGAGCTGAAGTAGGCGGAACCGGGCAGCGCCGTCACGGTCTGCTTGCCGGCGTTGATCAGGTCGGCGTCGACTTCGGCTTCGGTGGGGAACGGGCCGATGCCCAGCAGGCCGTTCTCGGACTGCAGGAACACCTCGATATCCTTGGGTACATAGTTGGCGACGAGGGTCGGCAAGCCGATGCCCAGGTTCACATAGAAGCCGTCCTGCAGCTCCCGGGCCGCGCGCGCGGCCATTTCATCACGAGTCCATGCCATGTTCTTGTCTCCGAATGTGTGTGATCAAGCGCGTACGGTGCGCTGTTCGATGCGTTTCTCGGGCGTCGGATTGTGGACGATGCGGTGCACGAAGATGCTGGCCAGGTGCACCTGGTCCGGATCGATCTCGCCGATCTCGACCAGTTTCTCGACTTCCACGATGCAGACCTTGCCGGCCATGGCCACGTTCGGATTGAAGTTGCGTGCTGTCTTGCGGAACACCAGGTTGCCGGCGCGGTCGGCCATATGGGCCTTGACCAGCGACACGTCCGGGAACAGCGCGTGTTCCATCACGTAGTGCTCGCCGTTGAACTCACGGGTTTCCTTGCCCTCGGCGACGATGGTGCCGTAGCCGGTCTTGGTGAAGAAGGCCGGAATGCCGGCGCCACCGGCGCGCAGCTTCTCGGCCAGGGTGCCCTGCGGGGTGAACTCGAGCTCGAGTTCGCCGGCCAGGAACTGGCGCGCGAATTCCTTGTTTTCGCCCACATAGGACGAAATCATCTTCTTGATCTGGCGCGTTTCCAGCAGCTGGCCGAGGCCGAAACCGTCCACGCCGGCATTGTTGGAAATGGCGGTGAGGTTCTTGACGCCCGAATCGCGCAGCGCCGCGATCAGGGCTTCCGGAATGCCGCACAGGCCGAAGCCGCCCACGGCGATGGTCTGGCCGTCTTGAACGATGCCGGCCAGGGCGGCGCGCGCGTCAGGATAAACTTTATTCATACCCGTCCCTTTTATAGGTTAAGCCAAAGCTCTTCTGTACTACTGAGTAGACTCTCAGCATAGAATACGTGACAACGAAGCACAATACCGTAGAACTACGGCCAATCCCAACACATAGCACGGCGAATGAAGACGGCTGTCGATCTGCATCAGATGAACCACCAAAACCCACAGAGTCCGGGCATCGACTATGAAATGATCTTCCAGCACGCGCCGGTCGGCATGTGCGTGTCGCTCGACCGCGTGATCCAGACCTGCAATGGCGCGCTGGAGGAAATGTTCGGCTATCCGCCGGGTCACCTTCAAAGCCTGTCGTTCAGCGTGCTGTACCCGACGATGGACGAATTCCTGCGTACCGGCGACCGCATCATCCCCATCATGAATACCCGGGGCCGCTATTCTGACGAGCGCATCATGCGCCGCGCCAGCGGCGAACTGTTCTGGTGCCACGTGACGGGCCGCGCACTGGACCCGGCCCAACCCCTGGGCGCCGGTGTCTGGACCTTCGAGGACGTCAGCGAAAAACGTCCGGTGACGGCGCAACTGACCCCGCGCGAGCGCGAGATCGCGGCGCTGCTGGTCGAAGGAAAGACGAGCAAGATGATTGCACGCGATACGGCCCTGAGCCCGCGCACGGTGGAAATGCACCGGGCCAGCCTGATGCGCAAATTCGCGGCATCGACGTCGTCGGAGCTGGTGCACAAGCTGGTGGGCGTGCGCGGATAGCGGCCCGTTCGCGCCGGGCGAATACGACGGCGCGTCACCGGTGGCCATGAAGGGCCGATGGCCCGCATTCACGCACAGGGGTTGAGCGCCGCGTCAGGACGAAGACCAGGGCCGCGATCCAGGCCGCCCCGGTCCAGCCCAGCAGCGCGCACCACAGGAAGACCCGGTCGGCGTGGGGATAGTCGCGCTTCATGGCGATCACGCCCGGCAACAGCAACAGATACACCAGGACCCCAAGGAGCACGAGGGCGATGCGCAGGACGCACAACACGCCAGCGGCCAGCAGGACGATTCCGATACGCGCGACCCGGTTCATGCATCCCCCCCATACTGCTGGCGCAGCCGCTCACGCAAGGTCAGGAAAAAGGCCCCGCCGATGCCGAAGAACAGGCCGAGCACGACGGAGATGGCGACGATCGCCTTGCGCGAACCGGCCGGCTTCGTTGGCACGACCGCCTCGTCGACGATCCTGACGTTGCTGGAGCGGTCTCCGGCATCGACGTCGAGTTCCTCGGTCCGGCGCAGCACCGCGTTGTACAGGTCGGTCTCGGCCTTCAGGTCGCGCGCGCGGCGCTCGAGCTCGGTCGCCACGGCGGGGAGGCGCCCGGTGTCCGCTTCGAGGCCGGCGATCTCGCGACGCGCCCCTTCGAGCTGCCGGTCGAGCGCCAGCAGTTCCGGATGCTGGTCCCCGAAGCGCACGCCCAGCTCGGCGCGCCGGCGCTGCAACTGGGCCAATTGCTCGCGGGTCGAGGACAGCCGGCCCAGCGCCAGGCGCGTATCCTCGACGACGTCCGCGGCGCCGTGCTGGCGGCGGTAGGATTCGTAGCGCTCCTCGGCGGCGGCGACGCGCTGGCGCAGCCCGGGAAGGCGCGCGCGCAGGACGTCCATCGAGCCGGTCGACTCGCTCGCTTTCTGGCGATGCACATGCTCCATGTAGACGTTGCCGATCTCGTTGAGGACAGCCGTGATGCGGCGCGGCTCGGCGCCCTGGAGCCTCACGCTGAGGACGCCGGTGTCCTTGCCGAGCTCGGCAATGTCCAGCCCGGCGCCGATCTCCTCGATCACGGCCGGCACCGAGCGCCGCGCCACCAGGTAGTCGGTGCCCGGCGCGCCCTCCAGTGCGTCGACCCTCAGGTGCACGCTGCCGCCGTCCAGCGCCGCCACCAGCGGCGTGCCGACCCGGCCGACGACGGCGCGGCGGTCGTCCCCGGCGCGCAGGCTGTAGCGTTCCCGGTCGAGGCGCGTGACGAGGAGCGGCTGGTCGAGGAGCTCCGGGGGCACGGTCAGCTCGCTGACCCGGATGCGCTCGCCGCCCCAGGCATAGCCGCCGTAAGGCGCCGGCGCCACGCCGTGGCGCGCATTCCAGCGCGCCAGCGCCGTGCCGATCAGCGGGAAGTAGCGCGGCTCGGCCACCACGTCCAGCCGCAGGCGCGTCGCGGCGGTCCCGATGACCGCGCGCGAGCGCAGCAGTTCGGCTTCGGACATGGCACGCTTGTAGGCCGAACCCGGCGTCGTCTCGCCGAGCAGCGTGCGCGGTTCGGACGAGCGCATGTCGGTCACGTGGATGAGCAGGTTGGCCGTGTAGGACTGAGGCCGCGCCAGGGCATAAAGGGTGCCCAGCGCCGCCACCGACAGGGTGACCAGCACGATGAACAGCCGGTGGCGCACCATCACCCCGACATGTTCCGCCAGCCGGAATGGCACCAGCGCGGGGCCGGGATCGAACCTGTCCAACGGCGTGACTTCGGGTGTCAGGATTTCGTTCTTGCCCATGCTGTTCCCTCGGTTGGACCGGCACAGCGCACTGCTGTGCGGCTATTTAAGTGACCTGGCGCGTGAAGGCAACCCTGCAATCACTACCCTAGCGCGATAAACACGTTCCTTGCTGAGCTAAATCAAGGCGACCCGTACCTCAGCAAGCCGTAAAGGTGTTCGAAGCGCCCCCGGCCGACGCTGACGCGGGTTCCAGGTGCCTATGCACACCCGCGACAGCGACATTCAGGCCGATGGCGGCCGCGCCGCGGCCGGCGCCACGCCGGGAACGGCGAACGGCGCGCACAGGCGGCGCAGCTCTCCCAGGCCGCCGCAGGCGGCGAACAGCGTCAGGGCCGCGGCGGCGTACACGCCAAGCTTGCCCCCGAGGGAGCGCCACGGGCCGGCGCCGAACGCCGGCGCGCACCATTCGGCCAGCAGGATTGCGGCCACGCAGGCGCCCAGCACCAGCCCCGCCAGCCGCAGCGGGAACATCGCGCGCCATGGCCGGCCCAGCACCTTCCCCACGGCGCGCGCATTGGCCAGTTCGCACAGCAGGAAGGCGGCCACGCTGCCGAGCGCCGCGCCGGCCAGGCCGAACCAGTGCACGCCGGCCAGGCTCAGGGAGGCGGACAGCGCCAGCCCTGCGAGATTGATCCGCAGCGCCAGCCGGCCCATGTCGAGCGCCGGCATCGCGAAGCCGACCGCCACCGACTGCAGCGCGACCAGCAGCAGGTACAGGCGCATCACCGGGACCGCCGCCAGATAGCGCTCGGTGTAGACCAGCGCCACGATCTCGGGCGCCAGCAGGAACAGCGCGCCGGCCAGCGGCGCCAGCAGCAGCGTCGCCGCCCCGCTCCCCTTGAGCAGCAGCGCGTGCACTTCGGCGCGGGCGCCGCCGGCGAAGGCGCGGTTCAGGTGCGGCAGCATGGCGCTGTTGATCGGCTGGCGGATCAGCGAGGCGACCGGCAGCACCACGGCGCCAATGGTGAACGCGGCAAAGACGTGCGTCGGCATGAGCGACGCGGCGATCCAGCCGTCGGCCTGGGCCCGCATCGCGAACAGGCTGCCGCCCGCGGCGAACGGCAGCGCATAACGCAGTTGCGCCAGCAGGCTCGCCGGCGCGCAGCGCAGGCGCGCTCCGCCGGGCCGCGTCAGGAAATAGGCCGCCAGCACCACCAGGCGCAGCGCGGCATCGAGCACCAGCGCCGCCAGCACCCAGGCGATGTCGTGCGACAGGATCGCGGCCACGGCCACCAGCGCCGTGCGCAGCAGGGCCAGCGCCAGCTCGGTGCTGCAATGCCACAGGATGCGTCCCTCGGCGATCGCCAGCGTGGTCGTGATCGTCAACAGCACGGACAGTCCCAGGTACAGCGCCGACAGGCCGTGCGTGGCCCCGTGCAGCGCGCGCGACAGGTCGCCCGTGAGCGGACTGGCCGGGCTCGCGAGCAGGGCCACCACCAGGCCCATGCAGGCCAGGTAGGCGAGCGCGTTGCCGATCACCGTCAGCTGCCGCCCGCCGGCGCGCGGCAGGAAGTAGTACAGCGCCTGCGGCATGAAGGCCGGCGCCAGCGCCAGCGCCGTGCCCAGCATCAGGGTCAGGAAGCGGTACTGGCCGAACGTGTCGGCGTCGAGCTGGCGCACCAGGATCACGGGCAGCAGGAACTGCAGGGCGAATTCGACCATGCCACCGGCGGTCAGGAACGCCGCCGACCGGCTCAATCCCATGGCGCGACCGGCGCGTGCCATGTCAGTCGCGCGCCAGGTCGATCAGTTCGCGCACGTAGGCGTCCACCATCCGCGTCAGCGAGAATTCGTGGATCACCTTGCGCAGGCTGGCAGCGCCGAACGCGCTCCGGCAGCCGGGATCGGCCATGCGCAGGATGCGGTCGGACAGCGCGGCCACGTCGGCCTTGGGATACAGGTAACCGTTGCCCGAGTGCTCGACCTGCTCCGAGGCGCCGCCGACGTCGGCCATGATCAGGGGCTTACCCAGGGCCATCGCCTCGAGGGCCGCGATCGAGAATGTCTCGTTATGCGAAGGCACCACGATGACGTCGCACGAGCCGATGGCGAGCCGCACGTCGGCCAGCACGCCCGTGATCGCCACGTCCCCGGTCAGGCGCAGGCTGTCGATGGTGGACTCGATCGCCGGCCGCATCGGCCCATCGCCGATCATCAGGCACTTGGCGCAGGTGCCGGCCGTGCGCGCCATATGAAGCGCGCGCAGCAGGTCCTGGTGCCCCTTCTCCTGGCGCAGGATGCCGCAGACGCCGACCACGTAATCGTGACCCGCGAAGCCGTGCGCCCGGCGGAAGGCGCTGATCTGCGCCGGCCCGAAATCGTTCCTGAAGCGGCCGAGGTCCACGCCGTTGTGCACCACCTGCGAACTGCGCGCCCTGACCCGCTGGGTCTCCCAGTACGAACGCTGGTTCTTGCAGACGAAGACCAGCAGGTCGGACATCCACATCAGGGGCCGGTACAGATACATCTGCAGCCAGGCGCGCCGCGTGAACGGCTCGGTCGAATGCAGGATCTCGACCACCCGCAGGCGGCGCCGCGACAGCAGCCGCACCGCCCACGCATAAATCAGCGGATACGGGTTGGCGCAGACGACGATGTCGACCTCGCGCTGCGCCGCATAGTCCGCCAGCCGGCGCGCCGCGCCCAGGTCGAGCTTGTTGCGGGCGTTCAGGCAGAACGCCGACACCCGGCACTGCTCGTCGTCGAAGGCGCCCGGGATCTCGGCCTCGTCCTTCAGATAGACCAGCGACACCGAGAAGCGGCGCCGGTCGAGCGCCCGCGCCAGCGTCACCGCGTGGGTTTCGGCCCCGCCCACGCTGGCCGAGACGACCAGGAACATCACATGCAGCGGCCGTTCAGTTCCTTGTTCCATGGCAGACCTCCTCGAGTCCATCCAGATAGGGGCCGAGCACGTCCTGCTCGGCATAATGGCGCTCCATGTAGGAGCGGCAGCGCGCGCTGCGCGCGTGCCATTCGGCGCCGCCCGCTGCCAGCGTGGCGACCTGCGCCGCCATGTCGTCCAGCGTCGTTGCCGCATGGCCGAGTCCTTCGCGGGCGATCACGCCGTCGGGGTCGAAAAAAGCGACCGTGGGCGTGCCGTGGATCCAGGCTTGCAGGTAGGAGTTGGGAAAGCCCTCGCTGTCCGAGGTGTTGACGAACACCCGCGCCGCCGCATAGCGCTCGGCCATCCGGTGGTACGGCACGCGGCCGCTGAAGGACAGGTTGCGCAACAGCGCGGCCTGCGCCGCGATGCCGGCATACAGTTCGGCGGCGCCGGGCTGCTCGCCGCCGATCATGCAAAAGCGCAGGTGCGGCAGGCGGCGCGCCAGTTCGAGCAGCAGGTCGGGACGCTTGAACTGGCGCAGGTTGTTCACCCACAGCACGTCGATATCGCGCTCCACCGGCCCCGCCGCGGCCTGCACCAGCATGCGCGCGACCGTGCTGTCGCGCCGGTAGTTCTGCAGCATGGCGTCGCGCTGGCGCTGGGTCTGGACCAGCACCAGGTGCGCCCGCCGCAAGCCGTATTCGTACAGCTTGCGGTCGCGCCGGTACTTGATCAGGAGCGCGTCCGGCACGCAGTCGCTGTCGTGCGCGACCCGGAACACCAGCTTGCGGCCGTATTGCCGGCAGAACAGCGCTACCAGCCCCAGCTGCATGCCGGCGCAGCTCAGGTAGTACACGTCGGCGTCGGCGCGCCGCAAGGCGCGCCAGGTCTTGATCCAGCGTGGATACACGAAGCGCAGCACCGGCAGTCCGGCCGCCTGGCGGAACGCGCGATGGGTGACGATGCCCGACCAGCTGTGGCGGTCGGGCTGGCCGTAGTCGTACACCACCATGCTGACGTCGAAACCGCGCCGCACCAGTGCCCGTGCCAGCAGCGTCTGCTGGACCTGCTCGCCGCCGATCCCGTGCATATTGAATTCCTCGGCCAGCACCGGCAGGTTGTCCATGCCGACGAAACAGACTTTCATGCCCCCTCCTCCACTGCGGGCCGGCCGCGTACCGGCGCGCGCTGCGCAGCCGCGGGCTGCGCGGCCGCGCAGTGCGCACGGGCCAGCGTCCCGACGGCCGCGCCGTAGCACAGCCAGAAATACACATGCGTGAACGACGGCATGAAGCTGTCGTCGGTCAGGCCCTGGACCAGCAGCAGCAGGATGCAGGCCGCGCCGCCGCCGAAGAACCCGGCCAGCGCCGCGCCGCCGGCCTGGCGCGCCGCGCGCCGCAACAGTCGCCAGGCATGGGCGAAGAACAGCGCGGTCAGCACGCTGCCGACGATGCCGACGTCGAGCAGCGCGCCCAGGTAGGCGCTGTGCGGATGGCCCACCGGCAGGATCGTGCGCGCCTGCGCCGCCTGCGACCACAAGATGGATGCGTGGCCGGCGCCCAGGATCGGGTGATCGAGTATCTCCGGCAACAGCGGCAGCCAGATGGCGTCGATGCGGCCCGAGCTGAGCAGGTCGAGGTCGCCGCCGCCGATGCCGTGCAGCGCCCGCTGCGCCAGGGAATCGGACGACAGGGCCACGACCAGCGCCAGCGCGACCAGCACCCAGACCGGCCAGTTGCGTCCGCGCACGGTCGCCAGCGCATACAGGATGACCACCCCCAGCCCGAGAAAGGCGCCGCGCGAGAAGGTCATCAGGACGCCCGCCATCAGCACCAGGCAGGCCAGCGCCAGCGCGACGCGCGCCGTGGCGCGCCCGGTCGTCCCGAGGGCGCAGAGCGCCAGGGCCAGCGCCATGTTCAGCAGCAGGCCGAGCTCGTTCGCATGCAGGCCCAGCGCCGACAGCGAGCTGCGCGACTCCTGCTGCGCCAGGTCGGCGCCGGCGCTGGCGCCATGCAGCGCGAACAGGCAGACCAGCACAGCCAGCAGCACCGCCGACGACAGCACCGGCAGCAGCAGCCAGCGCGGGTCGCGCACGTTCGCCGCCAGCAGGCCCATGAACGCGCAGCCGGCGACGACCAGCATGGGCACGAACAGGCTCACCTTCAGGTAGCCCAGCGGCGTCGTCTCGACCACCACCTCGAGCACCCTGAAATATTCCGGGATGGCGCTTGCCGAGCGGGCGCCGTTGAGGGCCGCGAACACGACCATGGCGACATAGGCCAGGAAGGCCGGCCGCCAGCGGGGATAGCGGATGCGCCAGGGATCGAGCGCATGGCCGCAAGCGACCGACATCAGGGTGAGCAGCATCACCAGGGCGACGATGCGCTGGCCGGACTGGCCGGCCACACCTTCGGACAGGAACCAGGTCGGCACATAGGGCAGCAGGAAGGCCACCGCCACGGCCAGGACACGGAAATCGCGCATGCCGAGCAAGGCCACGACGCTGGCGCCGAGGACGGCGGCGGCGCGCACGCCGCCGAGGAACTCGCAAGCCATGCCGACCGCCAGCGCCGCACCCAGGCAGGCCAGGTACACGAGCGCCGGCCCGGCGGGCCGGGCCGCGCCGAGCGGACGCGCGGCGGGCGCCGGGGTCGACGCCGCCAGAGGCGGCGACAGCGGTGGCACGATCGGATCGTTCATCGGCTCCTCGTCGGCTCCAGCCCTCAGGGGGCGAAACAATGGGTCTTGATATCGACCACGGTCACATCGCCGTCCGACGAGATATGGTGGCTGCCCAGCGAGCGCTGCAGATAGTCGTGCCGGATGTCGGTGACCTTGCGCTCCGAATACCTGGTCTCGTCGAGTTCGATGATCTCGTACAGGGCCAGGCCTTCGCCGTACTGGTCGAAGCCCTGGCGCTGGGCGGCGCGGTAGATGCGGCCTTCGTCCACGATCAGGCCGGCATTGCGCCCCATGTCGGTATCGATGTAGAGCGGGTTCATGGGGTGCGGCGTCCACGCTCCGCCGAGCGGATCGGGCGCGTGGAACAGGCACAGCTCGGAGCAGTGGTCGTTCAGGCCCGCGCGGTCGATGCTGGTGAGCAACCACCAGCGACCGCGGTGCTCGAAGAACATCGAGTCGGCGGCCGAGATACCGTCGATGGCGACCGAATCGAGCGACCAGCGCAGCGGGAACTCGTCGCATTTGTAGATGCGGATCTGGTTGCTCTCGGAGGTCTCGGGGCACATGTAGAGACGGCCCGCGTATTCGAACAGGAACGGAAACGACAGGTGGAACGGCTCGCGCAGCGCCACGCCGAGGCACTTGACGTCGGCCTGGGTGATCTCGAGCACCGAGATATGCGCGCGATTGGTGGCGTAGACATAGTCTTCGACGAAGCAGTAGATCCTTCCGGCATGGACCCGCAGGAAGGGATCGGCCCAGAAATGCCCATCCGGGGCCGCCACCGGCACGCCGCGCCACAAGACGGCGTTGCGCCACCCCGAACGGGTCACCGACAGCGTCCATTTGTGACGGATGCCGAGGATGCGTCGCAGGCCGCGCATGCCGAGCCGCCCGGCCAGCTTGAGCGCATAGCGCAGCGCGTGCAGGCTGCCCGGCGACGCCAGGCAGCAGCCCGAGTAAGGGACCGGATCGCGCACGGCCGGCAGCTTGCGCGTCGCGGCCACGTCGTCCAGCAGCCTGCGCAACTGGGCATGCGCCTTGCAGAACAGGTGCGCCTGGTTGAGCAGGAAGGAATACTTGGTGCGGAACGCCCCCTCGACCAGGACCTGGCCCGCCTCCCCCGGCCGTCCCAGCCGGACGATGGCGAATCCGGTCTTGCGCGTACGGTGGTAGGTTTCCCAGAAGCCGATGGGCGCGCCGCCGGCGATCCGGTCGCGCCGGTAGTCGATGCCGATGGCGCCGAGGCGCGCCGCCCCGCCCAGGCGCTCGTCGCAGGTGGCGCCATCGCAGCACACCAGCAGGTCGAGGTCGAACCCGGCCAGCTCCGGATCCGAGATCGCCGGGAGCGCAGCGCCGGGCGCCGCGGCCGATGCGGGATCGGGCGCCGCCGCAGACGGCGCCACGCTGCGCACCGGCACGCCGCGCGCGGCGGCCAGCGCGGCCACGTCGACCACGTCCAGGTGCGCGCGGTGCGCTTCATAGTGGCGCAGCAGTTGACGCTCGAGGGCCATCACGCCGGCAAACAGCAGCGGTGTGCGCGGCGACGGCTGCGGCGACGGCTGCGGCGCGGTCGGTCCCCGGGCCGCGGGGCGGCGCTTGCGCCCCGCCCGGCCCGGCGGCGCGCCGTCGGTGACCAGCACCAGCGCCAGCTCGAGGTCGCCGTGTTCGGCCAGCCAGTCGCACAGGGCGGCCGTATAGGCGTCGCTCGCGCGCGTCTCGAGCAACAGGCCGACGCGCAGCGGCTTCATACGCGCCCACTGCATGGCTCGCCCCTTCCCAGCGCCGTGTAGTGGTCGATCAGGTACTTGGTGTTGCGCACCTTGCCCAGGCTGGAGGCGCCGAACACGATCGATTCGATGCGCGGCTGGCCGCAGACGTACTCGATCGCTTCCTCGGCCGGGATCGCGCCGGAAGCGAACACCGACATCGCCACCGCGCGGAACTTGCGCGACGCGACCGTTTCCTCGTAGGCCGGCAGGCCGCCGCACATCCGGAAGCCGATCTTGTTGACGTTGGCGCAGACGATTGGGTTGTCGATGCCGACGGCGTCGAGCGCTTCGAGCAGCCGGGGAAGGTTCATGGTGATGAAACCCGGTTCGGCCCCGTAGCGCTCGCGCGCATGGTCGTGGAAGGTGCGCAGCGCGTCGTGGAAGCCGAGGCCCAGCGCCAGGTCGGTGACCACGTTCTGCAGGAAGACGACCGGGGTCGGGATCGCCGCGAACATCTTCATTTCGGCGTCGATGAGACGCCGGATCAGGGCGTCGATGTCGCGCCGCGCCACCGCGATGCCGCTCTTGACCGCCGCCGTCAGCGGCGACTCATCCGGCAGGAACTTGCGGACCGCCTCGATGATGCCCAGTTCGGACACGGCGTTGGCATACTTGTGCGCGTAAGGCATGCAGGGATAGATCTTCAGCTGGCGGTAGCGCGCCGGCTGCGCGCGGATGGCCTCGCAGATCGCCGCGACCCGCTCGTGGGTGGTGCACATCAGCACCTCGATGCCCTCTTCCAGGACGCCATCGAGCATCGCCAGGATGGCCTCGTTGCTCTGGAACTGCATGCTCTGGGCCCGCGCATGCTCGTCCGACATGTGGTTGATGCCGAAGAACTGGTTGTCTCCAAATAGAATACGGTCCATCAGGGGCTCCCTTTCAATGCCTTCATGATCGTCTCGGGCGAGCTCAGAATCGCGTCGCGCAGCCTTCCCCAGCGCCCCGGGACGCCGCGCGCGAGCGCCAGGTCGGCGCCGGCGCCTGCCCCGGCGCCGGCCCCGGCGCCGACCGCGCCGGCGGCGTCGCGCCGGATCATGTCGGCCACCAGGTCGGTGGCCAGGCCCGCGGCCAGGCTGCAGTGGCTGTCGACCCGGCGCTGCCGTATCGATTCGGCGAAATAATCGATCTGCGCCGAATACTCCTCGCCGCGCAGGTAGAACCACACCGGCCTGGTCAGCTCGGTGGTATAGCGGACGTTCCAGCCTGCCGCCAGGTCGGGACGGGCCGCCACCGGCGTGCGCAGGTGGATGTGCAGCTCCTGGCGGCTGGCCTCGATCTTGCCGTTGGTGCCCCACAGCACGAGCGTGGTCGACATCTTGCGGTGGCTGTCGTCGCTCCAGTTGGCGGACAGCTGCGCGGTCTTGCCGTCGGCGTAAGACAGGTTGGCATACACCTCGTCGTCGGCCGACGCGGAAAATACGCTGCTCAGGATCGAGCCCGATACGCCGGTCGGCGGGCCGACCGTGAAATTGAGCAGATCGATGCCGTGGCAGGCGTAGTCGTACAGGCAGCCGCCGCCCTCGTTGCGGCTGCTGCGCCAGGTCGCTCCCTTCGGGCGCAGCACCACCGGGCCATAGCAGTCGACGCGCGCGTGATGCACGCGCCCGATCGCGTCGACGTCGAGCAGGCGCCGGACCTCTTCGAACGTGCCCAGGAAGCGGTTGTGGTAACCGACCTGGGTCACCGCGCCGCGCGCGGCGGCCAGCGCCACCAGGCGCGCGCCCTCCTCGACGTCCAGGCAGAACGGCTTTTCGCAGAACACGTCGAGGCCGTGCTCGAGCGCCGCGCGCACCATCCGCGCGTGCAGCCGCGAGGGCGTGGCGACCAGCACCGCATCGAGCCGCTCGCGCTCGAGCATGCGCGCATAGTCGCTGTAGGTGGCCACCCCGGTGTAGCGGCCGATGATGTCCAGCAACCAGGTGGCGGGATCGCAGACGGCGACCAGCTCCAGGTCGGGGTGGGCGTTGACGATGGCCTGGTGCGACAGGCCCATCTTGCCCAGGCCGGCGATGGCGATGCGGATGGGGGGCGTGTCAGGCGTGTGCATGGGTCACCTCGTGCTTGATCATGTCGTAGGCGGCCCGCCCCTTGGCGAGCAGGCCGGCGTTGGGACCGGCCCGCTCGCGCGAGGCCAGGTAATCCAGGGATTCCTGCGCGGTGAGCGCAGGCAGGTGGGCGCAGGCGCCTTCGGCGATCAGGTAGCGGTCGACGTCGAGCAGCGCGTCCTGGTAGACCGAGATGGTGGGCACGCCCAGCACGGCCATCTCGCGCGTCATGGTGCCGCCCGCGCCGATGAACAGGTCGCAGTCGCCGGCGATGGCATCGATGTCGATCACGCCGGACAGGGTGCGGCAAGCCTTGAACGCCGCACCGGCATAGTGCTGGTACTGCTCGCGGGAGCGCGGCAGCACCGTGACGCTGGCCCGGTGCTGCAGCGCGCCGATGACATCGTCCAGGAAATTGCGCGGTCCCCGGTAATACTGGGCCGTCCAGGGCTCGGGACGGACGTAGATGCGCGGCGGCGCCTGCAGATGGGGCGACCTGGGCGGCGACGCGCGGCGCTGCGCATACTCCCACAGGTAGATCCCCTCCTTCACGCCGGGATAGCGCTCGACCTTGGCCAGGCGCGCGCCCTGGCGCCTGAGGTTCCGGGCGCTCAGAAATTCTGGCACCATGATCCGGTCGGCGCAGGCAAAGGCCGGCACGTTGCCCGCCGCATGCTCGTTGTCGTTCAGGTAGACCGAGCGGATGCCCAGCAGCCGGGCCACGACGGGCGAGTGGAAAGAGCTCTGCGATACCGCCACCTCGACCCCGCGCCGACGCAGGAAGCGCACCAGCTGCGCGACCCGGATCGGGAAGCCGCAGGCCTTGCCGATCAGGGAGCGGCCATAGTGCACGCCCACCGTCGTATGCGGGATCCGGTGCATGCGCAGCAAGTCTTCGGTATTGGCCAGCGGCCGGCTGGTGACGATGACCTCGTGGGACCGCTGCAGGTCGCGGATCATCGTGCGGAACATATTGATGTGCGGCGAATTGGATAGATCGAACCAAATCTTCATGGATTCTCCCTGGTCGGACGCGGCCCGGTCAGCCGATTTTCTCGTCGAAGCGCTCGCGCCTTCCAGGCCGGCGCGCCTCGTGTGCCGCGAGTTTCTCGTACAGGTCTTCCAGCGTGGCGATCATCCGGGTGCTGGAGAATTCGGTCCGGACCCGCTCGCGGCCGGCGGCGCCCAGGCGCATGCGGGCGTCCGGATCGGCCAGCAGGCCGAGCACCGCGGCGGCGAGCGCCCCGGGATCGCCGGGCGCGACCAGCACGCCTTCCACCCCATCGCGCACCGCCTCCGGGATGCCGCCGACCGCCGTGGCGACGACCGGGGCGCCATGCGCCATCGCCTCCAGCAAGCTCATCGGCAAGCCCTCGGCATGCGACGGCAGCACGAAGACGGTTGCCGTGTCGAGCAGGGCCGCGCGTTCGCGTGCGTCGACCCAGCCTGGCAGGTCGACGCTGGCCTGCAGTCCAAGGGTCGCGACGAGCGCGCGCGTCTCGTCGCGCTGGCCGTCGCCGCACAGCAGCAGCCGCGCCTGCGGCACGGACGCGACGATCGTGCGCATCGCGCGCAGCAGGTCGTGGCAGCCCTTGCCCGCCTCGAGATGGCCAAGAAAGACCAGCGTCGCCGGCGCGCGCGCGGGCGCCTGCGCCCCGTCGCGCTGCGGCAGCAGCACCGGGTTGTGCAGGACGACGACACGGCGCTGGGAGGAAACGGCGCGCACCCAGGCCTGCAGTTCGCTCGAGACGACGACGACGGCCCGCGCCCGGTCGAAGGCGAAGCGCATCAGCAGGCGGGCCAGCGGGCCGCACCCGGTGCGGTAGTACTCGGGATAACGTCCCGCGTGCAGGTGCAGCGCGACCGGCACGCGGAACAGGTAACCCAGCAGGAAGAACACGTACTTGCGCCAGAAGCTGGCGTTGATGGCCACGTGGATGTGCAGCAGCGCGACCTCGCCCCTGGCCAGGAGGCGGAGCAGGGCCATCAGGGCCTGCGCGAACAGGTGGACCTTGGCCCGCCCCGGCCCGGTGCGATGCGTCGGAAGGTAGACGATGTCGCGCCGCGCGAGCAGCCCCGCGGCCCGATACACCGCGATGACCGACGCGATGCCGCCGCAGCCGTCGACATGGGTTCCGAGCATCACGATTTTCTTTTCATGGTTCATGGCTGTCGCTCCAGGCGTGTGTGCGCCCTTGTTTTAAAGGAAATGGGAAGCCAGCAGGATCGCGCCGAGCAGGGTCAGGAGCACCGTCTTGGCGCGCCGCGTCTCGCGCTCCATGGCCGCATCGCGCTCGCTCGCCGCGCGCGGCGCGGCTTGCGCGGGAGCCGGAGCCTCGGTCTCTTCCCACAGCAACGGCAGCTGTTCGGGCGGGCCGGTGCGCTCGCGTTCGGACAGGGGCCGGCCGACATCTAGGATTTCCACGATCGCCTCCAGGACGAAATGCGCTGTTTGGCCTGGCGCCCCCGCCCGCGCGCCAGGGTGCGGACATAGGTCGGCAGGCTCGCCATGACCGCGGCCGGCGAGCGGTATACGACGATGCGGTCGAAGTCGCGCTGCTGCCCGAGCAGCCTGCGCTTGTAGTCGTAGCGGCCGGAAAGCAGGTGGTACTCGCGCATGCCGCGCCGGATCGACTCGCAGATGCTCATGAAGCAGCACAGCAGGCCGAGCCGGGCCTGGTCGAAGCCGGGATCGTGCGCGATCACGTGCATGTAGGCATGCCGGCCCACATGGGTACACGCCACCCCGGCGCGGATACGCCCGCCGCTTCGGGCGAACAGGACGCATCCATACGCGCCGAGCATGCTCTCCAGCATGGCCAGCGAGTCCGCGGTGTGGCTCGGGGACTGTCCCTTGCGCGACAGGCGCAGGCAGTTGAGTCCGACCAGGGCGGCCAGATCGGCCCGCTCGATGGTGTCGGGGCCATGGAAGGTAAACGCCAGGTCCGGCGCCTGCTGCGCGACCATCCGCTGGGCGCGCCGGATCGCCGCGCGGGTATTCGGCCCGAGGCTGGCAAGATAGGCGTCGGGCGTGCCCTGCAGCGAGATCACCAGGTCTTCGGTGGCGCCATAGCGCTGGCACGGAAACGGCATGGGCGAGGGTTGCGCCTGCACCGCCGGGAAATGAATCAGGCGGACGCCCTCGTGCCGCGCGAGCAGGCAGCGCACCATCTGTTCGACCTGTCCGCCCTCGATGGCGAACAGCTCGTTCAAGACCGTGATCGCGCCCCCTTCGCGGCGGTACAGCACGGCCGTGACCGGAGCGCCGTCGCGCAGCGCGACATAGCACGCCACCTCGGCGTCGGCCGGGAACGCCGCGCAGCGCGCCTCCGTGCAGAACACGTTCTCGTGGCACTTCTCGAGCAGCGCGCGCAGGGACGGCGGAAAGGGCCGTCCGACGATCAGCGTTTCTTGCCGCGCCGCGCCACTTGTCAGGTCGAGTCGATCGTCGAGTCGATCATTCATTGTTCCACCATGTGGTTTTGAAACGAAGCCGGGCCACAGCGCGCCCGTCCTCATGCCCCGCGGGCCGTCAGGCATCCGTGTCGCCCCCGTCGCGTTGGAAGCCCGGCTTGCCGACTCGCCCCGCCGACATGAAGCGCAGGTGCCGCAGGCCCTTTCTGGCGTGGCGCAGCGCGGCGAGCGAGTGGCCGAGGAGCCGGCTGCCCGCGCCGTCGCGCGCCTGCACCTCGCCCACGCGAAGCCGGAGCTGGTGCAGCCGGGAGCGCGCTGCGTTGCGCAACAAGGTGCGACAACAGACGAGCGCCGCAGCCCGGGAGCGGTAGATCGTCACGCTGCGCAGCGTCTTGCGGCGCGCCAGGAAATGGGACTTCCAGCCGTCATGGCCCCCCATCATCCATAGTTCGCGGCCGCCGGTGGCGATGGCGTGGAAGATCGTATGCAGGTTGACCTGGCGGCCCAGCCGGTAGGCGTCGAAACGTGGGTCGTGGCCGACCAGGTGCAGGAAGTGGCGCGTCCCGACCCTGAAATAGAGGGTGGCAGCCACGATTCTTTCTTCGATCAGCATGATGCCCAGGTAGCCGTAGCTGCGCGCCAGCCTGAGCATGCGGTCGATCTCGGTATTCACGACATACGGTTCGGCATGGCGCGCATCCATCCGCTGGTCGGTCAGGTGGACCAGTTCGCGCACATGGCGCGGGGTGATCTGCTGCGTGGAAAGCACCTCGAAACGGCAGGATGGAAACTGCGCTGCGCACTTGCGCATGCTGCGCCGCATCAGCTCCCTCGTGCTCTTGCCCAACTGCTGCATATAGGCGTCCGCGCTGGGCGGAAGATCGACCACGTTTTCCTGTAGCTGGGGCAGGACCTGGACGGGGAAGGCGAAGGTGGACGCATCGATCAACGTGTCGAGCGCGTAGGCCTCGATGCGCCGCGCCGCCGGATAGCGGGAAAACACGTTGACGGCGAAGTAAGCGAGGTCGCCCTCGCTCAGGGCGACCTGCTGGTTGACGATGCGGACCGTGTCGCGATCGATCCGGAACAGAATCAGCAGGGCGATGTCATGCTCGTCGGCGGCGACGAAGGTGTGGATGTCGTCAAGCCGCTCGTAGATGCCGATCCGGGTCAGGGTGCAATAGATACTTGCGTAGAGGCGCTCGAGGGCCGCGTCCGCGAAGTCTGGAATGGCGTTCTCGTAGAAGCGACTGGAAACAATGTGTTTGTCTGCATGGGATGCAAAGGGCGGATTACCTTCTTGCCAGAAACTAGCTGGAATCGCATGAGCGGTGGTGTTTTTATTGCCCATGTTATGACCACGCCTCCGCATGAATTGAATTGACATTCAAATTCTATTTTTTTGCGATCAGTCTGGCGTGATTAATATCAAACCATGCATGAGCAATAAATATTTATCACTGTCGAGCATGGTTTTACCTTGCCTCATTAAATTCATTTCGACAAGATCGCCGAATCGCCCCGCCCCTCCGATTCAAATAACAAGGCGAAGTGAGATTTTTCACGGGATATCTTGATAAAAGCTATAAGCCATGCGCAGATTTCCCTTTATATTTATTATAATAATTCGGAATTAGCATATTCGACGGCAGATATTATAATAAGCAAAGTGATCAGTATCATGATGCGGCCGAAGCAGCATTTGGCGCCGCGCTCACGCGACGCCGACGACGCCCATAAAAAAACCGCCGCATTCTCATGCGGCGGCTCGTGCTCGTGCTCTTGCGAAGCGCTTATGGCGCGATGGCAGGCGCCAGGGGCTGGCGCGGGGTGCCGCCGCCACCGATGCTGGTCGGGCTGTTGTTGTCGACCACGCTCAGTGCGCGCATCAGGCGCTGGATGTCGCGCACCCAGGCGGTATTGCCCTGGACCTTCTGGTTCATGTCGAAGCCCCAGTCGCGCCGGAACTCAGCGCGTTTCGAGCCGTCCGGACCGTCTTCGGCGCTGATGTCGAAACCGGGCGCATAGGTGTCGTCGACGATGTAGGCGCCATAGTTCTGCAACGTCCAGGCCAGCTGCTTGGCCGGCGTGGTTTCCAGGCCCAGCGAGGTGATCGAGGTGCTGCCCGGGATCGCCAGCAAGGCGCCCATCTTCATGGCGGTGTTGCTGTTGCCGGTTGCGCTGCCGTACCAGCCGACCGCATAGCTGTCGGAGGTCGTTGCCGGCCAACGCGAGCAGGCGCTGCGCGTCGTGCACCTGAACAGCGCTTCCTTGGCGTACACATTGACCTTCAGCGCATGGCGCGGACCGGTCGTGGTGCCCGGACGCAGCTCACCGAGGCGGATGCTGCCGCCGATCGCGGACAGGCCCGAGCCGCCGTGCGCGCCGGTAATGCCTGAACCATACAGGTCGACATTGGAGAACTTGGCGAAGGACGTGGCCGGGCCTCCGGCGGTGCAGCGCGCCACCGGCTGGGTTTGCACCAGTGTGCGGCCATCCCTCATCAGGAACACGGCCGAGCTGTTCTTGTTGGTATTAGGAATGATGTAATTGCTGGGCATCGGCACCTGGTACATCAGGCCGCCCGTGGCGCTGCAACGATTCCTGCCAGTCCAGGCGGCGCTGCTGTAGTTGATATTGACCAGCGGCGCGGTTGGCTTGAGGATGATTTTCTCGTCGTCGATACCGGGCATTTGTGCCCAAATATTATTGCCCGGACGCGAATTCAGGTTGGCGCGCACGAACCGTGCATTGCTGCCGATCGGCATATTCCAGATGCTGTTGCTGGCAAACGGTTGCTTGAGGGGATCGCGCGCACCCGCGGCGGCGACCACGGTTGCCAGCGACTTGTTTCCGCTGGGGGCATCGGTCGTGGCCGCGGGGGCGACGTCGGTGGATTGGCCATCCGGCGTGGCGTCAGTGGCGGGCGCATCGGCTGCGGTAGTGGCAGCGCTGTCGGGCGCGTAATCGGCGGGACGAACTGGCGTTTCTACTTCTGCCAGAGAAACACTGGCCGGGTCGAGCGAGGCAGGATCCCCGCCACCACCACATGCGGCGAGTACGGCAAACGCAGGGGCAAGCACCATGAGTTTGGCTTTCGGTTGGAGTCGAGTGGAATTGTTCACAGAATCTTTCCTTACACAAATGATGAATGAGGTCGTTTGAGGATTCCAAAGACCAAGGAGTTCCATCACATAAGGAAAATATTTTCTGTTGGCTATTTCATCAACTCAAATAAACAAAGATTTTTCCCCTCTAGAAATTGAACCGGGGGTAAAAAATGCGGAACCGGCATTCATCGATGCACTTGGGGAAACAGAGTTTCTATTCGACATGCTGCCACTAATACAGCATACAGAGACTTATTCACAGCCGTATCCGTCGATAAGCGATAGCGAGATATCGAACAACTAGTTGAACGATGCCTCGTCGATCGTGGATGACACGCAGCGATGCACGCCATTACGCGGCTGAATGGGATGAGCTGATTGAATTCCGGTGATTGCGACACGTGTTCAATAACACGCGTCGTACCGTCGCGCTGCCACGATTGCGCAGGCATGGCGCGGCCGGTCGGGCGCTGGAATGCCGAGGCCGGCATAGCCCCGGCGCGCGACCGCGAACCTGTCGGCGATCGCGCGCGGCGGCCGAAGACGATGGTGCGCGGTCTCGTCTTACGCGGTCGGGAGCCCGGCGCGCAGGGATTCCGGCAAGGGCGCCGACTTGCCGAGCTTGAAGTCGACCCACACCACCTTGGCCACGCCGTCGGCATGCAGGTCGCCCGGTTCGCCGTCCGCCCCGATCAGGCGGATTTCGTGCGACACCTCGACGCTCGAGCGTCCCGGCGGCGCCACGAAGGTGCGCACCTCGATATCGCCGGGATAGGTCAATTGCTTGAGAAAATTCATCGAGGCATTGACGATCACCGGTCCTTCGTTGCGCGAATCCGGCAGGCCGCCCACCTGTTCCAGCCAGGCGATGCGGGCGGACTCGATATAGCGGAAATAATTCGTGTTATTGACATGCCCCATGGCGTCCATATCGCCCCAGCGAATCGGCATGCGCATGGTGTGAACCAACTTCTTGCTACTCATTCCCTGTCTCTGCTTCCCAAAAAATTATTGCGCCGTCATCCCGTCATCGGCCGTGATGATGGCGCCATTGATGAAATGGGCTTCTTCCGCCGCCAGCAGCAGCAGCAGCCCGTCGAGGTCTTCCGGCTTTCCCGGCCGCTTGCGCGGCAACATCTCGATCAGCTTGCGGCCCGGCTCGGTGTCGAAATAATCCTCGTTCGAATCGGTGGCGATGTAGCCGGGACAGATCGCGTTCACGTTGATCCCGTATTTTCCCCACTCCACCGCCATCGCCTTGGTCATCTGCACCACGCCGGCCTTGCTCATGCAATACACGCCGATGCGCGGCAACACCCGCAGGCCCGCGACCGAGGCGATGTTGACGATGCGGTGCTGCTTGCGCGGGTCGCCCTTGGCGCGCGCGATCATGCGCTTGGCCGTCTGCTGGGCCATGAAGAAGGCCCCGCGCAGATTGGTGTCCATGATATAGCCATAGTCGTCTTCGCCGACATCGAGCAGACGCTGGGTCGACGAGACGCCGGAGTTGTTGACCAGGATATCGATCGGGCCGGCCTCGGTCTCGGCGTGCGCGATCGCCGCCTTGATGCTGCCCAGGTCGGTCACGTCGAGGCGCACCACGTGCGCCGCCCCGCCGTCGGCCTCGATCTCGGCGCGCAATTCCTTCAGGCGCTCGACCCGGCGCGAGGCCAGGACGACCTGGGCCCCGGCCCCGGCCAGCGCCTTCGCGAAGCGCGCGCCGAGTCCGCTCGACGCGCCGGTGACCAATGCAATCTTTCCTTCGAAATTGACTTCAATTCCCACGTCCCGCTCCCCAATGCTGTCGTGCCGGCCAAGAACCCTTCTGTCAGGTTCTGATTGCGAAAGCATAATGATCCCACAAATGTCCAGTATTAGATTGCCTCATCTAATATTGCCTTTACAATGGCGCCCAAGTTGCATTCGACAACAAAAACCCGCACACTCGTGCTATTTTCAAGATTGCCTCACTGAGAGCACACCAACAACCATGACAGAGACAACCAACCTCCTCGAACAATACGGACCGCGCGAAGCCATGGAATACGACGTCGTGATCGTCGGCGGCGGCCCCGCCGGCCTGGCGGCGGCGATCCGGCTCAAGCAGCTGGCTGCAGAAAAAGGCCAGGAAGTATCGGTCTGCGTCTTGGAAAAAGGCGGCGAGCTGGGCGCCCACATCCTGTCGGGCGCGGTGATGGATCCGCGTGCGCTGAACGAACTGATTCCTGACTGGAAGGAAAAAGGCGCGCCGCTGAATACGCCGGTCACGGAAGACCGTGTCATGTTCCTGACCGAAACCAAGTCGTTCTCGACGCCCGTGTTCGCCATTCCGCCGGCGCTGAAAAACCACGGCAACTACATCGTCTCGCTCGCCAACGTCGTGCGCTGGCTGGGCCAGCAGGCCGAGAGCCTGGGCGTGGAAATCTTCCCCGGCTTCCCGGCGGCCGAGGTCCTGTACAACGAGGATGGCTCGGTCAAGGGCGTGGCCACCGGCAATATGGGCGTCAACCGCGAGGGCGAGCCGGGCGGAGACTTCCAGCTCGGCATGGAACTGCACGCCAAATACACCTTCTTCGCCGAGGGTTCGCGCGGCCACCTCGGCCGCCAGCTGATGGCGAAGTATGACCTGAACAAGGGCAAGGACCCGCAAACCTATGGCATCGGCATCAAGGAGCTGTGGGAAATCGACCCGGCCAAGCACCAGCCGGGCCTGGTGATCCACACGGCCGGCTGGCCGCTGCCGAACGACACCTATGGCGGCTCTTTCCTGTACCACCTGGAAAACAACCTGGTCGCGGTCGGCTATGTGGTGGGGCTGGGTTACCAGAACCCCTACCTGTCGCCGTACGAGGAATTCCAGCGCTATAAAACCCACCCGGACATCCGCGGCTTCTTCGAAGGCGGCAAGCGCATCTCGTATGGCGCGCGCGCCATCACCGCCGGGGGTCTGCAATCGTTGCCGAAGACCGTGTTCCCGGGCGGTGCGCTCATCGGCTGCGACGCCGGCTTCCTGAACACCAGCCGCATCAAGGGCAGCCACGCCGCGCTCAAGACCGGCATGCTGGCGGCCGAAGCCGCCTTCGCGGCGCTGGGCGAAGGCCGCTCGAGCGACGAGCTGAGCGCCTTCCCGGCCGCCTTCGAACAATCGTGGCTGCACGAAGAGCTGCACATCGCGCGCAACTTCAAGCCATGGATGAGCAAGGGCCTGGTCCTGGGCACGATCATGACCGGCATCGACCAGATCGTGTTCCGCGGCAAGGCGCCATGGACCCTGCACCACCGGCACGCCGACCACGAATGCCTGAAGCCGGCTTCGCACTACAAGCCGATCGCCTATCCGAAGCCGGATGGCAAGCTGACCTTCGACAAGCTGTCGTCGGTGTTCATCTCGAACACCAACCACCGCGAGGACGAGCCGATCCACCTGACGCTCAAGAATCCGAGCGTGCCGGTCGACGTCAACCTGGCCAGGTATGCCGGCCCGGAACAGCGTTACTGTCCGGCCGGGGTGTACGAGTTCGTCAAGCGCGAGGATGGCGGCGACCGCCTGCAGATCAATGCCCAGAACTGCGTGCACTGCAAGACCTGCGACATCAAGGATCCGACCCAGAACATCGTCTGGGTCACGCCCGAGGGTGGCGGCGGCCCCAACTATCCAAACATGTAAGGAGCGCCCATGGCGACCATCACGCTGCACCACCGATTGCATGCCGTGAAGGTCGCCTGCCTGCTGGCCGCGGCTTTCACTTGCGCGTCCAGCCTGGCCCAGGACGGCGCTGCGCCGGACTCCGCTGCGCAAGGTCCATTCCACACCGCCGTCCTGCTCAGCCACGAGATGGCGGTCGAGCCGAACATCACCTACCTGCGCGCGAGCGGTCAGGAACTCAAGCTCGATGTCTATCGTCCCTGGCGCGACAGCACTGCCCACCTGCCGGTGGTGCTGAACTTCCATGGCGGCGGCTGGGTGGCGGGCAACCGCGAGAGCCGCGCGCTGGCCGCCCTGCCCTATCTGCAGATGGGCTTTGCCGTCGTCAACGTCCAGTACCGCCTGGCCAATGTGGCGCTGGCCCCGGCCGCCGTCGAAGACACGCTGTGCGCGCTGCAATGGGTAGGCCGCAATGCCGAGCGTTACCGCTTCGACCTGGAGCGGGTGATCACCACCGGCGACTCGGCCGGCGGCCACCTGGCGCTGGCGACGGCCATGATCCCCGCCGACTCGCCCTTCGCCAATCAGTGCGCCTTCACCGAAGGGAGCTGGAGCGGGCCATACAAGAACGCCGCGCCGAAGGTCAAGGCCGTCGTCAACTGGTACGGCATCACCGACGTGGCCGACATGCTGCAAGGCCCCAACATCCGCTCGTATGCGGTGGGCTGGTTCGGCAGCCTGCCGGGGCGCGCCGCGCTGGCCAGGGAATTGTCGCCGCTGAGCCATGTGCGCCGCGGCGGCCCGGCCGTGTTCACGATCCACGGCAATGCCGACAAGCTGGTGCCATATGCCCATGGCGTGCGCCTGAAAAGCGCGCTCGACAAGGCGGGCGTAAGCAATGTGCTGCATACGGTCGAGGGCGGCGGCCATGGTGGCTTCAGCCTCGAGCAGCAGGTGGCCATCTTCGGCGAGATCCAGGCCTTCCTGCGCCGGCAGGAAATCATCCCGGCGGCGCATTGACTCCCCTGCTCACTGCTGACTTTGTCTGACAAATCCTACGAAGCCTCCATCAATCCTCTGATTGGCGGAGACGTCCATCGGCGTAGCATGGGTCTTCCAGACACCAGTGCCAGGAGTCGTATATGGGTGAAAACAAAGGACATAGCGATAAAGCGCCGAGCTACCCAGAGCTGGACGAGATGGGATCGGCGGCCAGCCGCGCCGGCCAGAGTGCCGGTAATCGACAGAGTGCCGGGAACCAGCAAGATGCCGGCCTGCAGCAAGACAGCACTATCCAGCAACAAGGCAGTCAGCAGCAAGCCGGCGGCAACCAGCAAAGCGCCGGTGGACAACGGCAGAGCCAGCAGAAAGGCGGCCAGCATGCCTCGGGCGGAACCCCGGCACTGGACGACCTGAACGCCGACCTCGACAGTCGTCACCGTGGGTCGCTGGGCAACGCGTCCCGGCAAATGGACCAGACGAGCGGCTGGGACGGCAAGCAGGACAAGAACCGTTGACGTGGCATCGACCACGCATGGCGCGGCCCGCGACGCGGGCCGCGCCTGTTATCGTGTACGTCGGTCGCCACTAGCGCGTGGCGCTGCTGGCGTCGACGCCGAACCACTTGACGGACAGCCGGCGCAGCGTGCCGTCGGCGCGCGCTTCATTCAGTATCTTGTCGACCGCCGCCTTGAATCGCGGATTGCCCTTGCGCATGGCGACGCCGATGCGCGCATCCTTGCCGACCCGTGGCCCGGCCTTGATCGGCAGCGCCGAATTCTTCAACAGGTAGCTCACCATCAGGCTGTCGTCGAGCGAGGCATCGATGCGGCCGAAGGCGAGGTCTTGCAGGTTCTCAGGCACGGCCGGGTAACTCCTGACCTCGATCCCGTTCACTTCCTTCGCCTGCTGCTCGAACACGCTGCCCTGGCGCACGCCCAGCTTGCGGCCCTTGAGGTCATCCAGCCTGCGGTAGGTGGCGCGTTCGTTCTTGCGCACGATCAGCTGGAAGCTCGAATAGGTGTAGGGCACCGAGAAGTCGAAGGCCTGCTCGCGCTCGGGGGTGATGATCACCTGGCTGATGGCGGCGTCGACCTTGCCAGACGCCACAGCCGGCAGGATGGCGCTCCATTCGGTGAACACGAACTGTGGCCTGAGTTTCAGCCCGGTGGCGACCAGGCGCGCGACCTCGACGTCGTAGCCGGTCAGGTGGCCGCTTTTCGGATCCTTGAAATTAAAGGGCGGATACGTGCCCTCGACGGCGATGCGCAGGACGCCGCGGGCCCTGGCCTGGCTCATCAGGTCGGCGCCATGCGCAGCCGGCAGCAGGATGGCGGCCAATGCCGCCGTCACTGCGCCAATCACGCACCGGCGCCGCCGCTCCTTTGATACTACCTCGTACATCGACATTTACCCTGCACTACGGTCAATGGCACTTTATAACCGATAAACAGCACCGGTGGCTAGCCGCTTAGGCCGATTCGCTTCTGTTCGCGCGCTGAACGGTAAACGGCCTCGATGATGCGGATGTCGCGCAAGCCCTCTTCTCCCGGCACGATGGTCTCGCGGTTTTCCTTCACGCATTGCGCCATATGGTCGAGCTGGCCGACCCACTGGTTGGCATACGGTCCCGGTGGCGGCGTGACCAGTGTCTTGTCGCTGCGCTCGCCGCCGACCCACATGCGCTGGCCGCTATAGGCGGTGGCGGGCTCCAGCTCGATCCGTCCCTTGTCGCCCATCAGCACAAACTGGTTGCGGTTGGCGCTGTACATCGACATGCACGAACCGATGACGCCGGACGGGAATTCGAGCTGGAAGTCGATCATGTCTTCGACCTCCCGGAAGCGCGGGTCGCTGCGGTCGGTGGTTTCCTTGGCGAACACGGCAACCGGCTCCTCGCCCGTCATGTAGCGCGCCGCCTGCAAAGCATAGATGCCGATGTCCATCAGCGAACCGCCGCCCGATTGCGCCTTCTTCATGCGCCAGGTGTTCGGGTCACGCGCGACGAAACCGTGTTCGGAGCGGAAGTAACGCAGCTTGCCGATGGCCCCGCTGCGCGCCTGGCGGATCGCCTCGACGTTGTGCGGCTCGAAGCGCGATCGATAGCCCAGCATCAGCTTCTTGCCGGCCTTGCGGCAGGCGGCGATCATCTGCTCGCATTCGGCCACGCTGACCGCCATCGGCTTTTCGCACATCACGTGCTTGCCGGCCTGGGCGGCGCGGATCGTGTACTCGGCATGCATGAAGACGGGCAGGCAGATGTAGACGATGTCGATATCGGGATTGTCGCGGATGCTGTCGTAGTTCTGGTAATCGTAGATGCCGCGTTCGGGCACGCCATACTCCGCAGCCACCTTCTTCGCCTTGGCCGGATCGCCGCTGACCAGCGCCACCAGGCGGCTGTGCCGGCACTCCTTGAACTGGGGGACGATGCGGCCCAGTCCATAACCGCCCAGGCCGACGATCGCATAGCCCAGCTTGCGTTCGGGATTGGCCCAGGCCGGCATGCCCACCGCGCCGGCCGCCAGCACACCCCCCGCGGCCATGACCAGGCCGCGCCGATTCAGGTCGATCATTCAGGTCTCCTTGCAGAATGTTTCGTTCGAATGCCGTGCCGATCCGGCGACGCGGCGGGTTACCATCGCTTCCTTAGTAAGGATACAATTGATTCGATTGAAATGGTAGCGTTAACACAGCGCACCAACCAGCATGCACAAGGAGACCATATTGATGAACCGATCCCATCCATTCCGCTACACCCACCTCGTGCGCGCCCTGCTCGCGGCCAGCGTAGCGCTCGCCGTGCCGGCAGCTGCCGCGGCGACCAGCTGCAGCGGCAAGCCGCCGTCGGGCGAACTGAAGGCCGAACGGATCGCCGCGATCAAGCCGTCGCGCAGCGAGCCGGGCCTGTACGAGGGACCGGTATGGATCAGGGATGCGCTGTACTTCTCGGACTTCGGCTTCAGCGAGGGTTTTCCTTCGCGCGTGCGCAAGTTCTCGCCCGACGGCACCGTGAGCACGGCGCTCGAGGATGCCGGCAGCAACGGCCTGGCGGTCGACGCCGGCGGCGCGCTGGTCGCCGCCACCCACAAGCACAAGGCCATGTCGCGCTATGACATCGCAACCGGCCAACGTGCGGACGTGGCCACGCGCTACGGGGGACAAGTCTTCAATTCGCCGAACGACATCGCGATCGCGGCCGACGGCACGATCTACTTCACCGACCCGGATTACCAGAAGGCCGCGGCGCCCGGCGGCCAGCCGGTGACCGGCATCTACCGCATCGCGCCCGATGGCGCCGTGACGCTGGTCGACGGCACGCGCAAGAATCCGAACGGGATCGCGCTCTCGCTGAACGGCGACACGTTGTACGTGAACGCGAGCGACGGCGCGGTGCGCGCCTACCCGATCCGGGACGGCGTGCCGCAAAAAGGCCACGATGTCATCCGTGGCATCGAGAATGGCGACGGCATGACGCTCGACTGCCACGGCAACCTGTACGTGACGGAGCATGGAGCGAAGCGCGTGCGCGTGTTCACCCCGCAGGGCCGCGAACTGGCGACGATCCGGACCGACGCCAACGTCACCAACGTGGCCTTCGGCGGCGCCGACGGCAAGACCCTGTACATCACCGGCGCCGGCGCCGTGTGGCAGCTGCGGCTGGGAGTGACCGGCCTGCCCTACTGAGTTTTTACCAGACGCGGCGGCCGGCAGACCCGAAATTGTGGCCCGTCACCAGCGTCGTGCTCTGCACCAGCATCGACAGGCCGAGGATCAGCTGCACCAGCCGGTCGTCCGGCAGCAGCCAATAGTGGCCGCGCGGCTGCTCGGCGCCGGTGGCGGCCATGATCAGCGGCGCGATCCACGCGGCGTCATCGTCGACGTCGAGCACGATCGCGTCTTCGGTCGTCTGCATGTGCACCGTGCCGCCTTCGGCCAGATTAAAACAGATGCCGACGCCGGTCTCTTGCGGCCGGATCAGCTCCTGCATCGCGGCATTGTGTTCGTCGATCCAGAGTTCGACGTCCTGCGGCGTCTCGAGGGGCGTCCAGGGGCGGGGTTTGAAACGGGGTTGGTCGGACGGGAGGGTCATCTGCTGCGCGGTTGAAGAAACGGCCCCTATCTTAAGGGATTTCGGGCGCCCGCGCCCGGCCCTGGGAGTGCTTTCCTGCCGAATCTAGCTGTGTAACAATGCTTGCACGACAATAAATAAGGTTCCAAAGGTGAAAGCACTCCTTGCCGCGCTCGTCCTGTCGCTGTCCACGCCGGCGACGGCCGCCCCTGCCGCCCCGCCACCCTACGTCCTGGCCAATACCGAGGTCCGCGACATCCGCGCCAGCACCCTGGGACGCGACTACCAGGTCTATGTGGCCCTGCCGGACTCCTACGCCACGAGCAAGCGCGCCTACCCGGTCGTGTTCGTGGTCGACGCCGACTACGCCTTTCCGGTGGTGCGCAATATCGCCTCGCGCCTGAGCCGGCATGCGGGCATGGAAGAAGCCATCGTCGTCGGCCTGTCGTATGCGAAAGGCGACGCCGCCGTCTTCAGCCGCCGCCGCGACTATACGCCGGCCACCCCGCGCAAGCACGCCTACCGCTCGGACATGCCGGGACGCGCGCCTGCCTTCGGCGAAGCGTCGGCCTACGGCCGCTACCTGAGCGGCGAAGTGTTCCCCTTCATCGCCCGGCATTACCGCGCCGACATGAACCGCAAGATTTTTGTCGGCCACTCTTACGGCAGCCTGCTCGGCCTGCAGATGATGTTCGACGCGCCGCGCAGCTTCGAACACTATATCCTCGGCAGCCCCTCGCTGTGGTTCGACGCCGGCATCATGTTCGAACGCGAGCAAGCCTATGCCGCCCGCAACAAGGATTTGCCGGCCAGCGTGTTGTTCGGCATCGGCAGCCTGGAGACCCTGGCCCCCGGCAAGAAGCGCTCGCGTGCGGAAGAAGATGCGGACATGGTGGCCGACCTGCGCGAATTCGACGCGACGCTCAAGGGCCGCGGCTACCAGCACCTGCGTACCCGCCTGAAAGTGTTCGCCGACGAAGACCATGCCAGCGTGTTGCCGATGGTCGTCACCCACGGCTTGCGGGCTTACCTGGCTACGCAGAAGAAATGAGGCTGCGCTGGCTTACGGCACGTCGAGCGTAACCAGCCGCACCTCAACCTGCCCATCTTCGACCAGCAGCTCGCCGACCGAGACCGGCAAGGTGAAACGCCGCCGTCCGGCGGCGCCGGGATTCACGTAGAGCACGCCGCCGCGCTCCTCGCAGGCGGGCTTGTGTGAATGCCCCGCCACGACCACGCGAACGCCCTGCGCGGCCGGATCGATGGCGAGTTCCTTGAGGTCGTGCAGCATGTGAATGGTGACGCCGCCCAGGATGACGGTGGCAGTCTCGGGCAAGGCTTGCGCCCAGTCGCCGTAGTCGTTATTGCCGCGCACCGCGGTCAAGGGCGCCAGCCCGGCGAGCTGGCCGAGGATGGCCGCGCCGACGATGTCGCCGGCATGCAGGATGTGGTCGCTGCCGCGCAGGAAATCGAGCGCCTGCGGCCGCAGCAGCCCGTGCGTGTCGGAAATCAAGCCGATGCGCACGGGCCCGGTCGGCATTCAGTGCCGCTTGCTGCTGGCCATCTTGGCCGTGGTATAGATCGAGTACAGCGCGGCCAGGCCCACCACCACATAGACGATGCGGGTCAGCGCGGTGTCGGGACCGAACAGCGTGGCGACCATGTCGACGTCGAACAGGCCGACCATGGCCCAGTTGAGGCCACCGATGATCAGGAGCGCCATCGCGATATAGTCGACGGCGGACATGGCCGAACGCTCGCGCGCGTGGACGTTGACGCGGCGGTCGGGGATGGACCGGCGGTCCATGGTTGGTGCATTGATTGTTGCCATCACAGCCTCCTTGGAAAGACGTGGGACAGCCGGGGCGTCCTGCCCCGGCACTTGACAACCATACTATCCCAAGTTACCGGACACCTTCGCACGCATCGGCGGTGTCACGAACCAAGCTGCGGATCACCCCTTCCAGGTACGCTCGAGACCGGTATCCGCGTGGATCCAGCCGCCGCGCGGGCCGGAGCGGTAGTAGTAGCCGACCCCGCCGCCGCGGAAGCTCTTGATCAGGCCGCCGAGCACTTCTTCGTTCAGGCCGGCGATGCGGATGTCGGCCGCCTTGCCCACCATGTGCAGCGACTGGCGCGCGGCCGGGATGCCCGCTTCGCGCAACCGCTTGTTCGATTCCGGCGAGCGGTAGCCGGACAGGATCTCGAGCGGCTGCAGCAAGCCGTAGCGGGCGATGAAGGCCTGGGTGCTCCACAGCATCTCGAGCAGCTTGGGATCGATCTTCGCGGTGGCCTTGCCGTTCACGTCGCGCAGCAGGTGGCACAGCTGCTCGTAGGCGGAATCGATGACTTCGCCATCCTTCCAGTACAGCACGCTGGCGCGTTCGCCGCTGGCCGGACGGGTCACGGACAGGGTGCGCGGCTTGACCCAGAAATCCAGGTCCAGCGCTTGCGAATCGAACAGGTCGGGAGGCGGTTGGAGGTCGGTGGCGACGGCGGCCAGCGGCGCGCCGAGTGCGCCCAGCGCGGCCAGGCGGGCACTATGGTGAAGGAAATCTCTGCGTGAAGCCATGGGGCGGATCCGTTACTCGACAATTGCGATAGCGCGTACTATAGCGTATCCGACAAGCATGCAGAAGAGTGCACGAAGCGTGCAGATGTTATCGATTTGTTGCGTGGGGTGGACGGCCCGTGATTCGGTCCACTGGACCGAATCCTCCACGCGTTCGCATCACGCAGCAGGTGTGGTGGCCGTGGTCTTATTCGCCACAATTGCAGAAGCGCTTGCGCGCCGCCGGATCGCAGGCGCCGTCCAGGCGCTTCCAGAGCAGGTCGCATTCGAGGCCGAAGCAGGCTTTTTCTTTCCCGGCATTCATATAGCCGTGGCGCTCGAAGAACAGGCTCGCGCCCGCCGGGCTGTGCAGGTGCAGCTTGCTGATGTTCCAGGCGCGCGCCTGCTGTTCCACCGCTTCCAGCAGCGCCCGGCCGACGCCGCAGCGCAAGGCGTCCGGCAGCACGTAGCACAGCGCCACCTTGCCGGCCTGCGTCAACAGGGTCAGGCCGACCAGTTCGCCTTCGCTCTCGGCGACCACCGCATAATTGGTGGGCGAGGAAAACCAGGTGACGACGTTGGCCGGCGTCTTGTTGCCGAGCCAGGCGCCGAGCACGCCCGGCTGGTCCTGGTGGTCGGCGCGGCAGCCCTCTTCGATCGAACGGCGCAGCAGATTGCAGGCAGCCGTTGCATCGTCAGGGACAGCCCTGCGGATTTCAATACGCGTGGACATCAATCATCTACTTGGAAACGGACATGAACGAACGATGACGGGGCATCGCACGACCTCGACTATACACCTAAAGTGAGAGACCCTGCTGGCGGCGCGGTCAAACGCGTTCGCCGTATAAAGATATGACGAAACTATCGTTCCGTTCGCTGCGTGGATTAGGGAACATGCACTCTGTCACTATCACTTTCAAAGCGAGAAACAACCATGCGCAACACCACCCCGAACCCGCTGCGCCGCTCCCTCATGGCCCTGGTCCTGTCCGCCGGCGCTGCGCTGCCGCTGTATGCCAGCGCCGCGAACGCCGAACTGCTGAACGTGTCCTATGACGTGGCCCGCGAGCTGTACAAGGAAGTCAATCCGGCCTTCATCGCCTCGTACAAGCAGCAGACCGGCCAGACCGTCACCATCAAGCAATCGCACGGCGGCTCGAGCAAGCAGGCGCGCGCCGTGGCCGATGGCCTGGCGGCGTCTGTGGTGACCATGAACCAGGCCAACGACATCGACATGCTGGCCGACCGTGGCCTGGTGGCAAAAGACTGGGCCAAGAAGTTCCCGAACAATGCAGCGCCGTATTACTCGACCATGGTGTTCCTGGTGCGCAAGGGCAATCCGAAGCAGGTGCGCGACTGGCAAGACCTGGCGCGTCCGGGCGTGGGCGTCGTCATCCCGAACCCCAAGACCGCCGGCAACGGCCGCTATACCTACCTGGCGGCCTGGGGCTCGGTGATCAAGAAAGGCGGCAACGAAGCGCAGGCGCGCGACCTGGTCGCGAGGATCTTCAAGAACGTACCGATCCTCGACGGCGGCGGCCGCGCCGCGACCACCACCTTCACCCAGCGCCAGATCGGCGACGTGCTGGTGACCTTCGAGAACGAAGTGAGCATGGTGCGCCAGGAATTCGGCAATGATTTCGAAGTCGTCTACCCGAGCACGTCGATCCTGGCCGAGTCGCCGGTGGCCGTGGTCGACAAGGTGGTCGACCGTCTCAAGATCCGCCAGCCGGCCACCGCCTACCTGAACTTCCTGTACTCGCCGGCGGGCCAGGAAATCGGCGCCAAGCACTTCATGCGCGTGCGCTCGGAAGCGGTCATGAAGAAGTACGCGGCCAACTACAAGCCGATCAGCCTGTTCACCGTGGACGAGGTGTTCGGCGGCTGGAGCGCGGCCCAGAAACGCCACTTCAACGATGGCGGCGAATTCGACAAGATCTATCAGGCGAAGTAAACGCCGCTTGATTCCAGACAGCCCTGCCGCGCGCAGGGCTGTTTTGCTTAATATGCACGCAAATTAGTCACTCGACATTTCTATGTGACATGAGTTGTTAATCTCGCGAATCGCCAGCGTCACATTTCCGACAAAAAATGGCTTCCCATAGGGGAATTTGCTCGTGCGCCATAGACATGCAGCTGGGATGGATGATATTGTCCTTACTCTAGTTGCTCTAGAGATAGATGTTGATCTGCGCCGCCCGGCGCCCCGACGTTCAACCTCAACCCCAGATTCCAGACAAAGAATGATCAAGAAACTGTTCGCAACGGTCCTGATGACCTTTTCGGCTGCGGCATTCGCCGTGCCGTTCGGTTCGCAATCGGTGCTCGTGGTGGAAGACGACACCGGCAAGATCCTGCTCGAGAAAAATGCCGATACCGTGATGCCGATCGCGTCGCTCACCAAGCTGATGACGGCGATGGTGGTGCTCGATGCCAAGCTCGACATGGACGAGACGATCGAGATCGACAGCGCGGACGTCGACCGCCTCAAGTACAGCAGCTCGCGCGTGGCTGTCGGCGCCAAACTGACGCGCCGCGATGCGCTCCACCTTGCCCTGATGTCTTCGGACAATCGCGCCGCCGCCGCCCTGGCCCGCACCTTCCCTGGTGGCAATGACGCCTTCAAGACGGCCGTGCGCAACAAGACCCGGCAACTGGGCATGGCCCATACCGTGATCGAAGAGCCCACCGGACTGTCTCCGCACAACCGCTCCACTGCCGGCGACCTGGTCAAGATGGCCAAGGCCTCGACCCGGTATCCCGAGATCGTGCGCATGACAACCGAGACCACGGATGTCTTCGACATCAAGGGCCGCGACGTGAATTTCCGTAACACCAATCGCCTGGTCGGCGCCAAGGGTTGGGACGTCGGCCTGTCCAAGACCGGCTTCACCAACGAGGCCGGCCGCTGCCTGATCATGAACATCACCGCCGCCGGCAAGAAGGCGACCCTGGTGCTGCTGAACGCCGGCGCCTCGTCGGCGCGCATCATGGACGCGCTGAACATCCGCCGCTTCATCACCGGCGACGAGCCGGTGAGCCGGGTGGCGCGCGCAGCTAGCAGCCCGCGCATCAAGGCCAGCGCCGGCAGTTCCAAGGCCAAGGCCCGCGCCAAGTCGAAAGCCTCGAAGGCCAAGGTGACCAAGAAACGCGTCAAGGCCAAGGTCAAGACGACACGCAAGCGCCGCGACTGAGATCATCGATGCAATGACAAAAGGGGCCGCGAGGCCCCTTCGTCATTGCGCGTTCCCTGATTACGCCACCAGCTCGCGCAGCCCGCTGGTGCGGTGGGTGCGGCTGGCGATCGCCTCGCGCAGCACCTCGCCGCTCGGGGTCACCAGCGTGAATTCGCGGCTGGCGCGCGTGATGCCGGTGTACACCAGCTCACGCGTCAGGATGGCATTGCCCTCGCGCGGCAGCGCCAGCACCGTGTGGCGAAATTCCGAACCCTGCGATTTATGCACCGTCATCGCGAACGCCGTCTCCACGTTGCGCAGGCGCGTGGCCAGCACGCTGCGCACCTTGTCGCCCTCCAGGAAATACACCCGCTGCGCGCCCGGACGCGCCGGATCAGGCAGGGTCACGCCGATGTCGCCGTTGAACACGCCGGTCGAGTAGTCGTTGCGGGTCACCATCACCGGCCGCCCCACATACCATTCGGCGCCGCGGCGCAGCAGGCCGCCCGCCTCCAGGCGCTTTTCGATCGCCTCGTTCAGGCCCGACACGCCCCACTCGCCGTCGCGCACCGCGCACAGGATGCGGAAGGTCTCGAAGCTCTGCAGCACCTGGCGCACCCAGTCCTCGTCGCTCGCCGCGCCGCCCTTGAGCAGTGCGAGATAAGGCGCGTAACCGGCATGGGCCAGTTGCAGCAACTGGGATGGTTGCGCGTGCTCGATCCAGCGCACGCCATCGAGGCTGGCGCGCAGGACTTCCTCGGCGCGCGCCCTGTCGCCGGCATTGACCGCCAGCGCCAGCTGGCCGATCGGACCGCCGAAGCGGCGGCTGTGGCGCAGCATCACGGTCTGCTGGGCCAGCGCCCCGCCCTCGCCCGCATATTCCGCCGGAATCGCCTCGCCGCTCGCCGCCCGCACATAGGCGATGGTGTCGGCGTCGTAGTTGCCGCTCTGCGCATCGTGGCACAGGTCGCCCAGCACGGCGCCCGCCTCCACCGAGGCCAGCTGGTCCTTGTCGCCCAGCAGGATCAGCGTGGCGCCCGGCGGCAGCGCGTCGAGCAGGCTGGCCATCATCTCCAGGTGCACCATCGAGGCTTCGTCGACGATCAGCACGTCGACGTCGAGCGGATTGCCGCGGTGGTGGGCGAAGGCGCGGGTGTCGGGCCGCGCCCCGAGCAGGCTGTGCAGGGTGCGCGCGGCGCCCATGCGCGCGGTCAGCTCGCGCAGAGGCAGCTCGGCGCCGACGCGGTCGGCCAGCTCGCCCAGCGCCTTGTCGATCGACTGCTTCAGGCGCGCGGCCGCCTTGCCGGTGGGCGCGGCCAGGGCCACGCGCTGGCGTGCGGCGTCCGGCGCGGTCGCGAACAGGAGCGCCAGCAGGCGCGCCACCGTATAGGTCTTGCCGGTGCCGGGGCCGCCCGTGATGATCGCGACCGCACCGCGCAGGGCCACGGCGCAGGCCAGCTTTTGCCAGTCGGGCTGGCCGGCGCCCGGCGCCGCCACGAACAATTTGTCGAGCCAGGCGCGCACCAGGCGCGCGTCCACCGGGTGGGTCGCCTCGGCGCGTTCGCGCACGGCGCGCGCCACCTGGGTCTCGTCGCGCCAATAGCGGCGCAGGTACAGGCGCTCGCCGTCCAGCACCAGCGGCTGGTCGTAGTCGAACTCCTCGCGCACCCACACCTGCTCGCAGCCGGCCAGCAGCTTCCTCCAGCCCGCCACGCCGCGCGGCAGCGGCGCCGCGGCGGCCGCCAGCTGCGCCCATTGCTCCTCGCTCCAGCCCAGCAGGGCCGCCGGGCTGGCGGCCAGGTCGGACAGCTGGACGCAGCTGTGGCCATGGCCCTCCAGCTCGGACAGGATCGCCGCCGCCAGCACCAGCGGCGGCGGGGCGGCGCCCAGCTCGGCGATGAAGCGCGCGAAGGCGCTCGACAGGCGGCGCAGCTCGCCGGCCTCGGTCAGATTGCCGATCTCATGCCACAGGGCGTCGATATGCGGTTCAGTCTTGCCCATGCTTTTCCTTGTCCAGCAATCGTTCCAGTTCGTCCAGCAGTTCCAGGTCGGGCGCCAGCACGCAGCAGCCGCGCGTGTCCGGGTTGGCGATCCCGCGCAGGAACATGAAGATCGCGCCGCCCAGCTGGACTTCGGGCTCGTAGGCTTCGCCCAGGCGCGCGCGCAGCAGGCGGTGCAGCGCCAGCAGGTAGATGCTGCCCTGGATCTCGTAGCGGTGCTCGGCCATGCCGGCCTCCATCGCCGCCTGGCTGTAGGCGGCGTCGTTCGGCCCCAGCGCATTGGTCTTGTAGTCGAGCACCCAGTAACGCCCCTCGTGCTCGAACACCAGGTCGGCGAAGCCCTTGAGCATGCCGTGCAGGTCGCGCTCGGGCAGCACCGGCCGTTCGATGCCGTTCAACAGGTGCGCGCGGCACAGCGCGTCCAGCGCGGGCAGCGCCAGGCGCTCGCTGGGGAACCAGAATTCCATCTCGGGCAGCACGCCCTGCAGCGCGCGCAGCGCGGCGCCCAGCGGCGGCAGCGGCGTATCGACGATCGCGCGCAGCCATGTCAGCGCGTCCTCGAGCCGGTTGCTCCAGCCGGCGCGCTCGATGCGCTGCACCAGCCGCGTCTCGCAATGCGGCTGGTCGAGGCAGTCGAAACCCTCGCGCGCCAGCCATTCGAGCTGCTCGTGCATGAAGTTGCCCGGCACCGAGCCGCGCGGGAAGCGGTGCCAGGCCACGTCGTCGATGCGCGGCGGCAGCGGCGCCTGCGGCGCTTCCTCGAGCAGGGTCTGTTCCTGGGCCCGCATCGGCGTCGGCGGCGGCGCCACCGCATGCCGGGTCAGCGAGGTGAACGAGCCGATCGACCAGTCCTTCTCGAAGTCGGCGCGGTACACCGGCGCGTCCAGCAGCGCGGGACGCGCATCCTGCCGTGCCAGCATGGTGACGCCGTCCTCGCGCTCCAGTTCGCGCAAGGCGATGCCTCCCCCCGCGCCGGCCACCGCCTCGAAGCGAGCGCGCAAACCGTCGGCCGGGATCGGCGCGCCGCCGGCCAGCAGATAGCCGAGCGCCGATTCGTGCAGCCGGTTCTCGCCCTTGCGCGTGCCGGCCACCGCCGCCGCGCCCAGCCACAGGAAGTGGCGCGCCCGGGTCAGGGCCACGTACAGCAGGCGCAGGTCTTCCTCGATGCGGGCGCGGTCGACCGCCTCCAGCGCTTCGTCGGACAGCGCCAGGTCGAGGCGGCGGCTTCCCGCATCGTCCACGTATTCGAAGAAGGCGCGGTTGCGGCGGTTGGTCGCGCGCGCGGTCACCGCGAACGGCAGGTAGACCAGCGGATACTCGAGGCCCTTCGACTTGTGCACCGTCACCACCTTGACCAGCTCGGCGTCGCTTTCCAGGCGCAGCACGCGTTCGTCGCCGCCGGCGCCCAGGCCCTCGATCTGCTCGGCGAACCAGCGGATCAGGGCCTGCTCGCCCTCGAGCTGGGCGCTGGCCTCTTGCAGCAGTTCGGCCAGGTGCAGCATATTGGTCAGGCGCCGTTCGCCGCCCGGCTCGCCCAGCAGGCGCGCCGGCAGCCCCAGTTCGTGGATGAAGGTGCGCAGCATGGCCAGCACGCCGCGGCGCTGCCAGGCGCCGTGCAGGGCTTTCAGTTGCTCGACCCGCCGTTCCCACGCCAGCTCGTCGCTCGACAGCCGCGCCAGTTCGCCCATCGGCAGGCCCGCGGTGCGGGTGGCGAAGGCGGCGCGCGCGAGAGCGCCGTCCAGCGGATTGGCGACCGCGTACAGCCAGCGCAGCACGTCGGCCGCCTCCTCGCTCTCGACCACCGAATCCTTGTCGGACAGGTAGACGCTGGCCACCTTGCGCCGCACCAGCGCCTGGCGCACGGCGGCAGCCTCGCGCCGGTCGCGCACCAGGATCGCGATATCGGCCGGCATCAGGCGCCGGAAACCGCCGTCTTGCTCATCCTGGAAGCCGACCCGCTCGTCGTTCAGCAGGCGCACGATGTGCTCGGCGCAGTGGTGGGCGAAGAAGCTGCGGTAGTCCTCGGCCTTGAGGTCGTCGCAGGTGGTGCAGACCGACAGGGCCGCGATCTCGCCGTCGCCGTCGACGCCGACCAGGCGCTCCCTGTGGCCGCGCGCCTTGACCGCCTCGAACGGCAGGGGATTGTCGTCGCCGCGCCGGAAGCGGAACGCCGCTTGCGCATGGCCGGCGCGGCCATCGCCACCTTCGGCGTGCAGGAACAGCGCATTGACCGCCCCCACCAGCGCCGCCGTCGAGCGGTAATTGGTGTCGAGCTGGTAGTGGCGTCCGGTGGTGGCGCGCCGCGCCGACAGGTAGCTGTGGATGTCGGCGCCGCGGAAGCCATAGATCGACTGCTTGGGGTCGCCGATCAGGAACAGCCCTTGCTGCGGATCGTTGGCGCCTACCCGGTACAGCAGGTCGAAGATGCGGTACTGGTCGGGCGAGGTGTCCTGGAATTCGTCGACCATGGCCACCGGATACTGCTGCACGATGCGTTCGCGCAGCGCCGCGCCGTTCTCGCCTTCGAGCGCCAGCTTGAGGCGTTCGAGCATGTCGGCAAAGCCGAACTGGCGGTTGCGGCGCTTGAGTTCCTGCATGCGCGCGCCGATATGGCCGGCGGCGTGGCGCAGCAGCGCATGGGCGATCGGGTCGATCGCGCCCAAGGCTTCCTGCAGCGCGGCGGTGCCGTAGAAGCAGGCCGGGACCTCGGCGCTGAAGTCCTTGCTGAAGGCGTCCACGATGCCGTCCGGCGTCAGGCGTTTCCAGGCGGTGTCGCTCAGGTCCGGCATGTGCCGCGCCGGGTCCGTGGCCCAGGCGCGCAGCGCCTCGAACCACTTGACCAGCGAATCGGCGCGCATCTTGTTGCCGTTGAAGCATTTGGGCGCGCGTTCGCGGTGGCCGGCGATCCAGCGCTCCATCGCGTCGGCGCGCTCGACCCAGCCGTGCTTGAGGCGCGCCAGCTCCTCGCGCTGGGCCTGGGCCAGGCGCGCCACCTGCTTGCCCAGCGGCTCGCGCGCCACTTCGCCCAGCAGCGGCCCGCGCTGCACCAGTTCGCGCACGCTGCCCTTGAGCGCCTCGACGTCGCTCCAGGTATCCAGCACGATGGCCAGGTTCTGCGCGCCGAGCGGATAGACGTGCTGGCGCCAGTAATCGTGGGCGGCGTCCTCGAACAGCATGCGCTCGTCGCTCACCAGTTCTTCGTCGAACAGGCTGCCGCTGTCGAAGGCGTGCTCGCGCAGCATGCGCTGGCACCAGGCGTCGATGGTGAAGATCGCCGCCTCGTCCATCGTCTCGGCGGCCAGCATCAGGCGGTGGGCGGCGATGCTGCGTTCGCTGCCCGGCGCATAGGCTTCGGCCAGTTCGTCCAGGTAGGCATCCTGCTCGTGCGCTTCGCCGCGAAAGTAAGCCGCCGCCTGCACCAGCCGCTCGCGCACGCGGTTGGCCAGTTCGCGCGTGGCGGCGCGGGTGAAGGTCATCACCAGGATTTCGGACGGCAGCAAGGGGCGCACGAAGGCATCGTCGCCACCGTGGCCCAGCACCAGGCGCACATAGAGGGCGGCGATGGTCCAGGTCTTGCCGGTGCCGGCCGACGCCTCGATCAGGCGCGAGCCGTGCAGCGGGAACCGGATCGCTTCGAGTTTGCTGCTCATGCGGACAACTCCTTGACCGTGACGGCGCCATCCATCCAGCGCGCCAGCGGTCCATACAATTGTTCGGCCAGCTCGGGCCAACCGCCGCAGGCGTGTCGCGACTCGCACAGCGCCTCGAAGCTGGGCCACAGGCGCGCCAGGCACAGGTCGTCGACTTCGCCACGGAGCTCGAAGCCGCCGTCATAGGTGGCGCGCGGGTCGCCCTCGGCCAGCTGCGCCAGCGCGGTGCGGCAGGCCACCGGCAGCGGCGCGTCCAGGTTGGCGCGCCACAGCCGCACCAGGTCGCGCAAGACCCGCAGCGACTCATCCTGGGCCAGCGGCGCCATCTCGAGCACGGCGTCGCGCGCGACCAGGTAGCCGGCCACCGGATGGCCGGCCGCGCTACTCCCCAGTTGACGCAGCCACGGAGCGATCAGCTTGTCGCCGCGCGGACGGCCGTTGCGGTCAAGAACCTTCGAGGACAGCTGCATCAGCCAGGCGGTCTCGACGCCGTCGCTCCTGAGACGGTCGATCCAGTCGTCGAGCACGATGCCGTCCAGATCCAGGCTGAGCGCCTGCTTGGGAGCTGCTTCCGGGAAGCGCGCGCCCAGGCGCAGCCACTCGGTGCGCACCGGCGCCAGGCTTTCGACCAGCTGCTCCTGCCACAGGCGGCCCATCAGGCCGATCGGCAGCACGCCCTCGCGCGCCAGCCGCCCGGCGCGCGTGGCAAGCGTGGCGCGCACCTCGTGCAGCTTCTCGGGCTCGCCGCTGTCGTCCAGCAGGTGGTCCTCGATCTGGTAGCGTTCGAGCGCGTCGAGCGCGAACGGTTCCTCGTCTTCTCCCACCTGGGCGGCGTCGGCAAACACCACGCCCAGCCGGCGGCGGAAGAAGAAGCGCGCCGGCTGGCGCAGGAAGCTGGCCAGTTCGCCCAGCTTGAGCACGAAGTCGGCCTCCAGCTCGAAAGGCGGCAAGGCGTCGCCCCCTTCCAGCTGCTCGGCGCCGTGGGCCAGGCGCCATTCGCCGGCATAGGTCAACAGGCCGCCCTGCTGGAAATAGACGCGGCTGAAAGGCTGCAGCGCGTGCTCGGTCGTCAGGCCATGCAAGTCGAGGCTCCAGCCGTCGGCGAGATAGTCGCGCAGCTGCGACACCAGCACCGACGGCGGCTGCTCGCTGTTGTCGCGCACATTGCGGCCCACCCAGCTGACGTAGAACTTGTCGCGCGCCGCCAGCAGGGCCTCTAACATCAGGTAACGGTCGTCGTCGCGGCGCGAACGGTCGCCCGGACGCGCCATGCCGGGCAGCGCCAGCAGGTCGAAGTCGGACTGGCGCGCGCGGCGCGGGAAGTCGCCGTCGTTCATGCCCAGCAGGCACACCACGCGAAACGGCACCGCGCGCATCGGCATCAGGGTGCAGAAGGTCACGCCGCCCGAGACGAACTGGTGGTTCAGGGTCGGCTGGTCGAGTTCGTTCATCCAGGCTTCGCGCAGCACGCCCAGCGGCACCGGTTCGTCGAAGCCGGCCGCAGCGCAGGTCTCGAGCCAGCATTGCAGGCCTTCGTTCAGGCTTTGCAGGGTGAGGCGGTCGGCTTCGTCGCTGGCGGCATAGAAGCAGGACAGCATCTCGCGCGCCGCCTCGCCCCACGCGGCCGGCGTGCGCGGCGTGTCGAGCTGGGCGCGCCAATTCAGCAGGCAGTCGACCAGTTGCGCCAGCGCGCCGGCCAGCGCAGCATCCAGCCCGCCGACCTCGGCATAGGGCTCGATGTCGGCGAAGCTGGCGCCGGCGCCGCTGGCGTAGCCCAGCAGCATGCGCCGCACGCCGAAGATCCAGGCATTCTGTTCGCCCGCCATGCCCAGGCCCAGACCGGCGCGGTGCTCGTGGTCGAGGCCCCAGCGCACGCCGGCGCCTTCGATCCAGCGGCCCAGGATGGCCAGGTCGTCGTCGCCCAGGCCGAAACGGCGCGCCACGGCCGGCACGTCCAGCAGGTCGCGCACCTCGCTCTGGCGGCAGCGCTGCTGCGGCAGGCGCAGCAGCCATTCGAGCGACACCAGCAGCGGGTTGACGCTGCGGTCGCGCACGTCGCCGATCTCGAACGGGATACGGCGCAAGTCCTTCTGGCGATGCTGGTCGAACACGGCGTGGATCGCCGGCGAGAAGGCGTCGATGTCGGGCACCATCACCACCACGTCGCGCGGACGCAGGCTCGGGTCTTGCGCGAACCACGACAGCAGCTGGTCGTGCAGGACCTCGACCTCGCGCTGCACGCTGTGGGTGACGTGGAATTCGATCGAGCGGTCATCCGGCATCGGGGGCACGCGCGGATGCTCGGACAGCGGCAGCAGGTCGCGCACCGCGGCCTGGACCTGCCCCAGCAAGGTCGCGCCGTCGTCGTCGGCGAACAGGTCGACCTTCAGCGGCGCAGTCTCTTCGTCGCTCCGGTCCTGGGTGTCGAATTCGTCCAGCATGCGCACGAAGTCGCGCCCCTGGCGCCCCCAGCTCGCCAGCAGCGGATGGCTGTGCGCATGCAGCTCCTCGATCGGGATCGCGCCCAGGTCGACGCCGCCCCGCTGCGGCTGGCGGCGGCGCGCGGCCCTGAGCAGGTCGCGGCCGTCGATGATGTCGCCCCAATAGAAGCGGCACGGGTTCGGCACCGCGAACAGCACTTGCGTGTGGCGCGACAGCGCCGCGATCGCCTGCAGGGTCTGGTACGGCAGGGTCGACATCCCGAACAGCACCACGCGGCGCGGCAGGCGGCTGGCAGGCGCCTGGCCGGACTCGATCGCGGCCAGGAATTGGCGGTGGATGGTCGCGCGTCCGCTGTGGCGCTGCGATTCGTCCAGGCTGGCGTGCACGGCGCGCCACAGGCAGGCTTGCCAGCGTTGCTCGGGCGCCAGTGGCAGCGGGTCGCCCACCGCGCGGCGCAGCTGGTCGCGGCCCTCGGCCCAATCGGCCAGCCAGTCGGCGCGGTAGACCTGGTACTGGTCGTACAGGTCGGCCACGCGCTCGGCCAGTTGCAGGCGGCGCTCGGCGTCGCCGTCGGCCAGGAAGCGCGCCAGCGGCTCATAGCCGTCCTCTTGCAACAGCGTGGGCAACAGGCGCATCAGGCGCCAGGTGAGCGGATCCTTGTCGAACGGCGCCCGGGTCGGCACCCGCTCGCGGCCCAGCATGCCGCGATAGGCTTCCCACATGAAGCGCGCCGGCAGCGCCACCCGGGTGGCGGCGCACACGCCGATCTCCTCGGCCAGCGCGATCTTGAGCCATTCGGCCACGCCATTCGACTGCACCAGGAATATCTCTTCTTCGAGGGGGCCGAGCGGATGGTTGCGCAGCCAGTCGAACACGGCGCTGCGCAGCAGCTCCATCTGGTTGCCATGAAGGATCAGGAGGCCGGGGGTGATCGGGGAAGGCATGCGTGAAGCTCGAACGGTCGGGTCCACAGCATACCGTGTTTGGTCCGCTCGCGGTAGGCCCGCGGGCGCTTGCGCGCTCAGCGCACCTCGCCGTCCCGGCTGCCGAACTGGGTCGAGACTTCGCGTTCGATCCGGATCAATAGTGCGCGCAGGCGCGCCGCCAGCGCCCTGGCCTGGGCGGTGCCGGCCGCGCCCATGCGCGGCGCCCGCTTCGGTTGCGCCTCCAGGTCTTCGCAGATGGCGCCGAAGCTGGCGGCGCCGATCGCGCGCGCCGCCGACTTGAGCTGGTGCGCCAGGCTTGCGGTATGGGTCAGGTCGCCCCCGGCCAGGGCGGTCTCGATCCCGGCCAGGTTCTCGCGCGCGGTATCGAGGAACAGGAACACATATTTACGCATCCGTTCGGTGTCGCCGCCGGCCGTGTTGGCCAGGCTGGCCAGGTCGAGCACTTCTCCCTGCCCGCCCGGCCCCGCGCCGCTGACGGATCCTGGCGCCCTCGCGATCGCGACGTCGGCCACCGGCGCCGTGGCGCGGCCCAGGCAGCGCGCGATGGTGGCGGCCAGCAGTTCCGGCACCACCGGCTTGGCCAGGAATTCGTTCATGCCGGCGGCCAGGCAGCGCGCGCGGTCGTCGACGCCGGCATTGGCCGTCATCGCCACCACCAGGGTGTCACGCAAGGCGGGATCGCGGCGGATGCGGCGGGTCGCTTCCAGCCCGTCCATCACCGGCATCTGTACGTCCATCAGCACGCAATCGAAGCGTTTGACCGCCATCGCCGCCAGCGCCTCCTCGCCGTTGTTCGCCACCTCGACCGCGGCGCCGGACTGTTCCAGCAACTCGCGCGCGACCTGCTGGTTGAAGGGATTGTCCTCCACCAGCAGCACCGCGCAGTCGTCCAGGCGCGCCTGGGCCGCGGCCGGCGCGGCGCCCAGGCCGGCTCCGAGCATGGTCCCCGCTCGCCCGCCGGCGGCATCGTCCAGGGCCAGGCGCGCCGTGAACCAGAAGGTGCTGCCCTCGCCCAGGATGCTGGACACCCCGACCTCGCCGCCCATCAGCTCGGCCAGCTGGCGGCTGATGGCCAGGCCCAGGCCGGTGCCGCCATGGCGCCGGGTGGCCGACTGGTCGGCCTGCTGGAACGGCGTGAACAGGTGGGGCAGCGCGGCGGCGTCGATGCCGATGCCGCGGTCTTCGACCTCGAAGCGCACCAGCACTTCAGGGCCGAAGGCGCGCGCCAGGCGCGCGCGCAGCGTGATCCGGCCGCGCTCGGAGAATTTGACGGCATTGCCGGCGAAATTGAGCAGCACCTGTTCCAGCCGCAGCGAGTCGCCGCACAGGGGCCGCATCAGGACCGGATCGATCTCGATGTCGAAGCCCACGCCCTTGGCCACGGCCGCGGTGCCCAGCTGGGCCTCGACGTTGCGCAGCAGGGCGTCGAGCATGAAGCACACGCGCGACAGTTCCAGCATGCCGGCCTCGATCTTGGAGAAATCGAGGATGTCGTTGATGATGCCCAGCAGGTGCTGGCCCGAGTGGTAGATCTTTTCGAGGTAGTCGCGCTGGCGCGCGTCGGGCGCGGCCTGCAGCGCCAGGTGGGTCATGCCGATGATGCTGTTCATCGGGGTGCGGATCTCGTGGCTCATGTTCGACAGGAAGTCGCTCTTGGCCTTGCTGGCGGCGTCGGCGCGCGCCTTCAGGCGGTGCAGCTCGGTGACGTCGGTCGCCACGCACAGCACCGCCGGCTCCTCGTCGACCTGCATCGGCACCCGCACCGTCCACAGCTGGCGCGCCGCGCCGCCCGGCGCCGACTGCGCCACCTGGGCGCTGCTGCTGCGGCCGTCGTGCAGCACCGCGCGATCCAGCTCCCAGGCGGCGTCGGCCAGGGCGCGGTCCATGGCCTCGACATCGCGCCGGCCGATCAGCTCCGCCGCCGGCCGCCCGAGGCGCGAGGCGCCCTTGGCATTGAGGTAGCGGATGCGGCGCAGCGCGTCCTTCAGGTAGACCTCGGCGTCCAGGTTGTCGAGCACCGTGTCGAGCAGCAGGCGCTGCTCGTCGGCGGCGCGGCGCGAGCGGTACTGGGCCAGGAACAGTCCGTATACCAGCAGGGTCGCGGCGAAGCCGAAGGCCAGCGCCGCCACCGGCATCCAGAGATCGGCGCCATGGAGCATGGCGCGCTTGGGCGTGGCGAAATGCGCCGTCCACCGGCTGCCGGCGAAATCCACGTCCAGCACGGTCGTGAAGTAGTCGCCCGGGTCGAACGGCGTGCGCCGCACGTCGGGCCCGTGCAGCAGCAACTCGCCCCCTCCGGCATCGCGATTCGCGCCATACACGCTGACCGACGGCGGCGCCCCGGCCGATGCGGCGAGCGCATTGTCGACCAGCGCCGGCACCGAAAAGGCGATGCCGAACGAACCCAGATAGGCCGCGCGCCGCCCTTCGAGGCTCGGCGGGGTCACGCCGCCGCGATAGACCGGCATGCGCATGCCGAGGGCATAGTGCGGCGTGGGGTCGCGCAGGAACACCGGCTGCCCCGAGGCGCTGATGCCGCCGTTGTCGCGCGCCTGCTCCAGGGCGCGGGCGACGGCCGGCCTGCCGGCCATGTCGAAGCCGAGCCGGCGGCTGGGCTGGTCGACCGGATACTGGTAGGCGATCACCTCGTACCAGGGACGGCGCCCGGCGGGAAAAATCGCGAAGTCCGGGTAGCCGCGGGCGTCGACGCTGCGATCGGCGCGCACCGCGGCGACGAAGCGCTCGCGCTGGGCTTCGGGCACGTGGGCGGCATACGTCACCCCTTCGATGGCCGGATAGTTGCGCGCGATGTCGAGCGCGGCGACATAACGGTGGAACGACGCCCGGTCGGGCACGGCGTTGCCGTCGCCCGCCGCATGCAGGGCCGCCAGCGAACGCACCGCGCGGCCATACGAGGCGAGCGACGCGTCGATCCGTTCGCGCGCCGCCTGCGCCGCGTTTCCGAAGCGGCCGCGCGCCTCTTCCTCGATCGAGGCGTCGGCGACCGCATGCAGCAGCAGGCCGACCGCCAGCGCCAGCGCGACGCCGCCGCCCCACAGCACCAACGGCCGGCCCAGGCGCACGCAAGCCGCTTCGATGGCGTCGATTCCTGGCATGGTCAAGCGCTTCATGCTTCCCCTGGCGGGCGGTGCCCGCCACGTAAAATTGCTAGTATATCGGCGCGCCGCGCCGGCGTGATACTGATGAGGACAGCATGCAACACCACGACGATCCCTGGCTGTGGCTGGAACAGATCGACACCGACGAAGCCCGCGCCTGGGTCGACGCGCGCAACGCGGCCACCGAAGCCGAGCTGCAGGCCGATCCGCGCTTCGCGCCGCTCTGCGAGCGCTTGACGGGCATCCTCGATTCGAGCGCCAAGATTCCCTACGTCGGCGTGCATGGCGGCTGGTGCTACAACTTCTGGCGCGACGCGACCCACGTGCGCGGCGTCTGGCGCCGCACCACGCTCGACGAGTACCGCAACAGCGCCCCTGACTGGGAAACGGTGCTCGACCTCGATGCGCTGGCGCGCACGGAGAATGAAAACTGGGTCTGGGCCGGCGTGTCCTGGCTCGAGCCCGACGCCGCGCGCTGCCTGGTCCTGCTGTCGCGCGGCGGCGGCGACGCCAGGGTGGTGCGCGAGTTCGACCTGACGCTGCCCGGCTTCGTGGCCGACGGCTTCACCCTGCCCGAGGCGAAGAGCGACGTGTCCTGGATCGACCGCGACACCCTGTTCGTCGGCACCGACTTCGGCCCCGGCAGCCTGAGCGAATCGGGCTATCCGCGCATCGTCAAGGAATGGAAGCGCGGCACGCCGCTGGCGGCGGCCACCACCGTGTACGAGGCGGCCCCTGGCGACATGGCGGCGTCCGGCTACCAGGACAACAGCCCCGGCTGGGAGCGCGCCTTCGTGCTGCGCCAGATCGATTTCTATACGAGCGAACTGTTCTGGCGGCGCGGCGACCGGCTGCTCAGGATCGACAAGCCGCTCGACGCCAGCGCCTTCGCCCTGCGCGACCAGCTCGTGATCGAGCTGCGCTCGGACTGGACCATCGACGGCGTGACCTACCCCCAGGGCGCCCTGCTGGCGACCGGCTTCGACGCCTTCGTGGCGGGCAGCCGCGCCTTCGAGGTGCTGTTCACGCCGACACCAATGACCTCGCTGGACGGCGTGGCGGCCACCCGCAGCAGCCTGCTGCTGACGGTGCTCGACAACGTCAAGAACCGCATCGTCGAATTGCGGCGCGAAGACGGGCGCTGGATCCGGCGCGAGGTCGCCGTGCCCGGCATCGGTTCGCTGGGCGTGTCGGCCCTGGACTCGGACCACTCGGACGACTACTTCCTGACCGTGACCGATTTCCTGCATCCGACCACCTTGTACCTGATGCGCAGCGGCAGCGACGCGCGCGAGCCGCTCAAGGCGATGCCCGCCTTCTTCGACGCCGGGCCGTACGAGGTGAGCCAGCACACGGCGACCTCCAGCGACGGCACCCTCGTGCCCTACTTCGTCGTCGCCCCCAGCGGCAGCGGCGCCGGCGCCTCCGGTCCGACCCTCCTGTACGGCTACGGCGGCTTCGAGGTCTCGCTCAAGCCCTTCTACAGCGGCATGACCGGCGCCGCCTGGCTCGAACAGGGTGGCACCTATGTGCTGGCCAATATCCGCGGCGGCGGCGAGTTCGGCCCGCGCTGGCACCAGGCGGCCCTGCGCCAGCACCGCCAGCGCGCTTTCGACGACTTCATCGCCGTCGGCGAAGACCTGGTGGCGCGCGGCGTCGCCACGCCGCGCCAGCTGGGCATCATGGGCGGCAGCAATGGCGGCCTGCTGGTCGGCGCGGCGCTGACCCAGCGTCCCGACCTGTTCGGCGCCGTGGTGTGCCAGGTGCCGCTGCTGGACATGCGGCGCTACCACCTGCTGCTGGCCGGCGCCTCGTGGATGGGCGAGTACGGCGACCCGGACGATGCCGAGGACTGGGCCTACCTGGCCCGCTACTCGCCGTACCACAACGTGCGGCCCGGCCAGCGCTACCCGCGCGTGCTGTTCACCACCTCGACCCGCGACGACCGCGTCCATCCGGCGCATGCGCGCAAGATGGCGGCGCGCATGCTGGACCAGGGACACGACGTGCTGTACTGGGAAAACACCGAGGGCGGCCATGCCGGCGCCGCCGACAACGCCCAGACCGCGCGCATGGTGGCGCTGACCTATACCTTCCTGCTGCGACAACTGGGCGAGCACGCGGCCTGAAACCGGCTCAGGAGGCCAGCCGCCTGGCGAACAGCGCTTCCCAGGTCGGCTCGATCTCCACGTAGAGCGCGACCGCGGTCTCGATCCCGACCGCCTGCGGCGACCCGATGCGGGTGGTGACCACGCCGGCCCGGCGCAGCATGCGCTCGATCGCGGTGGTGGTGACGGTGACGTAGCGCGACAGGCCGCGCTCGTGAGCGTGGCGGATGATGGCCTCGATCGACTCCATCGTCATCTCCGAGAAGCCGTAGCCGCCGGCGCCCTCGGTCTCGAGCGCGAAGCGCGACAGCTCCCAGATGTGCGGGTCGCTGGGCGGCTCCTGGCCGTCGAGCAGCTGGGGGAAGGAATCCTTGAGCATGTACGGCCCTTCGGTCGGCAGCAGGCGCCAGCAGCCGCGCAGCGTCTCGCCGTCGCGCATCAGCATGTAACGCGGTTCGAGCGCGTCGTAACCATCGATCTCCATGCCGGACAGCACCGGCACTTCCCATCCCAGCCGCCCGCGGAATACCTTCGCGCGCAGCGTATGCATTTCCCACAACTCTTTCGATGCGAATGCGCGGCGTGGCGCGATCGTGATTTGCATGCTCATTGCCAACCCCCTCCTCGTTGAGAAAATCGGTTCAAGAAATATGCACTACGCATTAAAGCGTTATGCAAATCGGGTAGGCTGGGTACTATCAGCATTGATAGGTGGCGAGCAATATCGGCAGTGCAATACTTTTGGAAACGACGCAGTTTCCGAATTATTCGATTCACTACCCCGAAAGGAACGACCATGGCAAACGATCTGATGTGCGACGCACTGGCAGCCGAACTGCAGGCCAACCAGCTGGTCCAGGCCGCCGGCACGGCACGCCTGGCGCCGCACGAACTGCGTCGGCTGCGCATCACGAAGCGCGAAAGCCAGGAAAAATTCTGGGGCCGCTTCGGCGTCACCCAGTCCAGCGGCAGCCGCTTTGAAACCGGTCTCGCGATCCCGGCGCCTGTGTCGATTCTTCTGCGCATGTACATGAACGGCAAACTCAGCGATGGTGATCTTCAGGGGTGATGAGCCCCAGGGCGATGGCCTTGACCACCGCCTGCTGGCGAGTGTTGACGTCAAATTTTTGACGCACATTCGCCAGGTGAAAATTGACGGTGGCTTCGGAACAGCCCGTGATGCGTGCGACCTCCCACGACGACTTGCCCGCCATCACCCACTGCAACACTTCCAGCTCGCGCCGCGTCAGGCGCGGCGCCTCCTCAGGCCGCGTCTCCTCCTCGCGGAAGCGCCCGGAAGAAATGAAAGCGTAGTCGCGCACCAGCGACAGCATCGGCAGCGCCTCGGTCATGGCGCGCCGGGCGTCGGCGTCGGGCCGCGCATCGGACGCGAAACTGATCACCCCGAACTCGCCCTGCGGCCCGTGCACCGGCAAGGTCGCGCCGCTGCGGATGCCGTGGGCGCTGGCCTCTTCGTAGAGCCCGGCCTGTTGTGGGCCGGAGGCGAACGTGCCCGGCTCCCACACGATCGGGATCGTGCTCGACAGGCAATGGGCGACGGTCGGATCGACATAGGCGAAGCCGTTGCGGTCGTAGCGATCGCGCCAGTCTGCGGAATAATTACTGCGCAAGAAAGCCGACTCGAAACGGGTATGGCGCGAATTGACGACGCCAAACAGCACCTGGTCGAAACCCAGCCCCCGCGCAATGGTGAACAAGGACGCGCTCCATTTGGAAGCATCCTTGGCCTGCATCAGCTCGAGTAATAAGGCAGTGTCAATCATGGGGCAAAGTTTGATGTAACACCCCTATGCTAGATGGTTCACCCCGCTCACAAATTCACAGAAATTAACAATCAAGATATTTACTTCTATCTCACATGCATGTTGTCGTGCATTAACCACAACAAAGTTGCAATCGTGCGCCCTACTAGAGGGGAATCGGCTACCCTCCGCCGAATTACCTGTAACAAATTTCAGATTAGCAAGTATTTACTAGCCGAGATACCGTTTCGCGGTTTGACTTAGATCTATAGAATCGTATCTCGTGCGTGTGTAAAAACGACACTCTTGCCGGCTCAACCGGCTAACCGACAGACTTCCTTTCAGGACGAGGATCCAGGCGATGAACACCATGACCGATATGGGCGAACAGTTGGACGTCAAGCTGCTGCTCACCACATTGATGGCCCTGAAAAAAGGCGATTTCTCGGTGCGCATGCCTGACGACTGGACCGGCGTGTCCGGCAAGATCGCCGATACCCTGAACGACATCATCGAGACCAAGCAAAAGATGGTCGAGACCGTCACGGAAGTCTCGCGGGTGGTCGGCCGCGAAGGCCACCTGACCCAGCGCGCCGACCTGCCGGGCGTGGTGGGCGGCTGGAGCACCATGATCAGCTCGGTCAACACCCTGATCGACGACCTGGTGCGCCCCACCACCGAGATGGCGCGCGTGATCGGCGCGGTGGCGAAAGGCGACCTGTCCCAGACCATGGCCCTCGAAGTCGACGGCCATCCACTCAAGGGCCAGTACCTGCGCGCGGCGATGACGGCCAACACCATGGTCGAGCAGCTGTCCTCGTTCTCGTCCGAAGTCACGCGCGTGGCGCGCGAGGTCGGCACCGAGGGCAAGCTGGGCGGCCAGGCGCAAGTCAAGGGCGTGGCCGGCACCTGGAAGGACTTGACCGACTCGGTCAACTCGATGGCCGGCAACCTGACCTCGCAGGTGCGTAATATCGCGGAAGTGACCACCGCGGTGGCCAACGGCGACCTGTCCAAGAAGATCACGGTCGACGTGCGCGGCGAGATCCTGCAACTGAAGGACACCATCAACGTGATGGTGGACCAGCTGCGTTCCTTCGCCTCCGAAGTGACGCGGGTGGCGCGCGAGGTCGGCACCGAGGGTAAACTCGGCGGCCAGGCCTATGTGCCGGGCGTGGCCGGCACCTGGAAGGACTTGACCGACAACGTCAACTTCATGGCCTCGAACCTGACGGGCCAGGTGCGCAATATCGCGGCGGTGACCACCGCGGTGGCGAACGGCGACCTGTCCAAGAAAATTACCGTGGACGTGAAGGGTGAGATTCTCGAGCTGAAGAACACCATCAACGTGATGGTCGACCAACTGTCCTCGTTCGCCTCCGAGGTGACGCGGGTGGCGCGCGAGGTCGGCACTGAGGGGAAACTCGGCGGCCAGGCGGTGGTGAAAGGCGTGGCCGGCACCTGGAAGGACTTGACCGACTCGGTCAACTCGATGGCGGGCAACCTGACCGGCCAGGTGCGTAACATCGCCGACGTGACCACCGCGGTGGCGAACGGCGACCTGTCCAAGAAGATCACGGTGGACGTCAAAGGCGAAATTCTGGAGCTGAAGAACACCATCAACGTGATGGTCGACCAGCTGAACTCCTTCGCGTCCGAGGTGACGCGGGTGGCGCGCGAGGTCGGCACCGAAGGTAAGCTCGGCGGCCAGGCCAACGTGCCGGGCGTGGCCGGCACCTGGAAGGACTTGACCGACGGCGTGAACTCGATGGCGGGCAACCTGACCGCCCAGGTGCGTAATATCGCGGAAGTGACCACCGCCGTGGCGAACGGCGACCTGTCCAAGAAGATCACGGTGGACGTCAAGGGCGAGATCCAGGAACTGAAGAACACGATTAACGTGATGGTCGACCAGCTGTCGTCGTTCGCTTCCGAGGTCACGCGGGTGGCGCGCGAGGTCGGCACCGAAGGTAAACTGGGCGGCCAGGCCTACGTGCCGGGCGTCGGCGGCACCTGGAAGGACTTGACCGACAACGTCAACTTCATGGCCTCCAACCTGACCGGCCAGGTGCGCAATATCGCGGCGGTGACCACCGCTGTGGCGCGCGGCGACCTGTCCAAGAAGATCACCGTGGACGTGAAGGGCGAGATTCTCGAGCTGAAGGACACCATCAACGTCATGGTGGACCAGTTGTCCTCGTTCGCCTCGGAGGTGACCCGGGTGGCGCGCGAGGTCGGCACCGAAGGTAAGCTCGGCGGCCAGGCGAACGTGTCGGGCGTGGCCGGCACCTGGAAGGACTTGACGGAAAACGTCAACCAGCTGGCGGCGAACCTCACCAACCAGATGCGCGCGATCGGTGAGGTGGCGACGGCGGTGACGCGCGGCGACCTGTCGCGCTCCATTCAAGTGGAAGCGCGCGGCGAGGTGTCCTACCTGAAGGACAACATCAACGAGATGATCCGCAACCTGAAGGAGACCACGCAGAAGAACGCGCAGCAGGATTGGCTCAAGACCAACCTGGCCCGCTTCACGCGCTTGCTGCAGGGCCAGCGCGACCTGCAGGCGGTGACCAAGCTGATCCTCTCGGAGCTGGCGCCGCTGGTCTCGGCCCACCACGGCGTGTTCTACATGATGGACTCGCAAGAGACCGACGCCAGGTTGCGCATGATCGCGAGCTACGGCTACCGCTCGAGCCGCAAGCTGCCGACTTCCTTCCTGCCGGGCGAAGGCCTGGTGGGCCAGTGCGCGCTGGAGAAGACCCGCATCTGGCTGACCGACGTCCCGCGCGACTACATCGTGGTGTCCTCGGGCCTGGGCTCGGCGCCGCCGAACAATATCGTGGTGCTGCCGATCCTGTTCGAGCAGCAGGTCAAGGCCGTCATCGAGATCGCCTCGCTCGACCGCTTCACCGAAACCCACCTGTCCTTCCTCGACCAGCTGATGGAATCGATCGGCGTGGTCCTGAACACGATCGAGGCCAACAGCCGCACCGAGTCGCTGCTGACCCAGTCGCAGTCGCTGGCGCAGGAACTGCAGCAGACGAACCAGGAGCTGGGCGAGAAAGCGCGCCTGCTGTCCGAGCAGAACATCGAGGTGGAACGCAAGAACCGCGAGGTGGAGCAGGCCAAGCTGGCGCTGGAAGAAAAAGCGACCCAGCTGGCGCTGTCCTCGAAGTACAAGTCGGAATTCCTGGCCAATATGTCGCACGAATTGAGGACGCCACTGAATTCGCTGCTGATCCTGGCCCAGCAGCTGTCCGACAACCCGGAAGGCAATCTGTCGGGCAAGCAGGTGGAGTTCGCGAAGACGATCTACGGGTCGGGTTCGGACTTGCTGACCCTGATTAACGACATTCTCGACCTGTCCAAGATCGAATCGGGCACCGTCACGCTGGACGTGTCGGAATACCGCTTCTCGAACCTGCGCAACTACGTCGACCGCACCTTCCGCCACATGGCCGAGGCCAAGCATCTGGGCTTCCAGGTCGAGCTGGCCGAGAACCTGCCGACGGCCGTGATGACCGACACCACGCGCCTGCAGCAGGTGCTGAAGAACCTGTTGTCGAACGCCTTCAAGTTCACCAGCCATGGCCAGGTCTCGCTGGGCATCAGCCTGGTGACCAGCGGCTGGACGGCGGATCACCCGAACCTCGAGCATGCCGACGCGGTGCTGGCGTTTTCGGTGTACGACACCGGCGTGGGCATCCCCGCCGACAAGCTGCAGCTGATCTTCGAAGCCTTCCAGCAGGCCGACGGCTCGACCGCCCGCAAGTATGGCGGCACGGGTCTCGGCCTGTCGATTTCGCGCGAACTGGCGCGCCTGCTGGGCGGCGAAATCCGGGTCGAGTCGACGGTCAACGTCGGGTCGGTGTTCACGCTCTACCTGCCGTACAACCGCGCCGGCTTCATCAACTATGAACAGGCGCGCCAACCGCAGCCGGCGCGCCTGGCGCCGCCGTTGAACGTCCCGGCCCCGCTGGTGCCGGTGCTGCAGGAAAACAGCGAAGTCTCGACCCTCGAGCTGACGGCGGACCTGCTCGACCCGAGCGGCGCCGTGGTCGAGTACGCGAGCGTGCTGGACGACCGCGGCCTGGTGACGCCGGGCGACCCGTCGGTGCTGATCGTCGAGGACGACGAGCGCTTCGCCAAGGTGGTGCTCGAATTCGCCCGCGAGAAAAACTTCAAGGCGATCGTGACCCACCGCGGCGATTCGACCCTGTCGCTGGCGCGCGACTACCTGCCGTCGGCGATCCTGCTCGACCTGGACCTGCCGGACATCGACGGCTTCACGGTGCTCGACCGCCTGAAACGCGACCCGAGCACGCGCCACATCCCGGTGCACGTCATGTCGTCGCTGCGCGAGCGCGAACGCGCGCTGCGCCAGGGCGCCATCTCGTACATCAACAAGCCGGTCGAGCGCGAGGCGCTGAACGAGGAATTCAAGCGCATCCAGAAATTCCTGATGGGCGGCAAGCGCAGCCTGCTGGTGGTCGAGGACGATCCGGCCCAGCGCGATGCGATCGTTTCCCTGATCGGCAACAACGACATCCATATGGTGACGGTCGACCATGGCGCCGCCGCGCTCGAGGCCCTGCAGTCCTCGCACTTCGACTGCATGGTGCTGGACCTGACCCTGCCCGACATCTCGGGCTTCGACCTGCTCGAGCAGATCGCCCGCTACGAACGCCTGCGCGACCTGCCGATCGTGATCTACACCGCCCAGGAGCTCACCCGCAAGGAGGTCACGAAGCTCAAGCGCTTTGCCAAGACCATCGTGATCAAGGATGCGCGCTCGCCCGAGCGCCTGCTGGACGAGACGGCGCTGTTCCTGCACCGTTCCCAGGCCAGCCTGCCCGAAACCCAGCGGCGCATGCTGGAAGAGATCCACGCCCTCGACTCGGGCCTGGCCGGACGCAAGGTGCTGATCGTCGACGACGACCTGCGCAATATCTTCGCCCTGTCGACGCTGCTGGAGCGCCAGCAGATGCAGGTACTGTTCGCCGAGAACGGCCGCGACGGCATCGAAGTGCTCGAGAAGGACCCGGGCATCGAGATCGTCCTGATGGACATCATGATGCCCGAGATGGACGGCTACGACACGATGCGGGCCATCCGCCGCATTCCGAAATTCCGCTCGCTGCCGATCATCACCCTGACCGCGAAGGCGATGAAGGGCGACCGCGACAAGTGCATCGCGGCCGGCGCCTCGGACTACATCACCAAGCCGGTCGACGTGGCGCAGCTGCTGTCGATGATGCGGGTTTGGCTGCACTGAGGCCGCGGTGAATGCCCTGACTGGTGTGCCGGTCGACACCGGCCTGGCGGAGCTCGAGATCGATCTGCTGCTCGAAGCGCTGTACCAGCGTTTCGGCCTCGACTACCGCAGCCACGAGCGCGCCATCCTGCGCCGCCGGCTGCAGGAGCTGGCGCGCCTGCACGCCTTGCCGAATCTCACGCGGCTGCAGGAACAGGTGCTGCACGCGCCCGGCGCGGCGCTGGGCGTGGTGCGCGCGCTGGCGGTGCCGCCTGCCGCCCTGTTCGACCGCCCTGACTGGGCGCGGCGCCAGCGCGGCGCGCTGGCCGACAGCCTGCGGCCGACGGCACTGCCCAAGGTCTGGCTGCCCGAGGTGGGCGGCGTGGGCGAGGCCTGGACCCTGGCCGTGCTGCTGGCCGAGGAAAAGCTGTACGGACGCACCGAAGTGTTCGCGACCCTGGCCAGCGACGAACTGCTGTTCGAGGCGCGCGAAGCCACGCTGCCGGCCTCGCAACTGGCGGACGCCCAGCGCGGCTACGAAGCCAGCGGCGGCACGGGGCGGCTGGCGGACTACTTCGAGGTCAGCGACGGCCGCGCGCGCCTGCTGCCGCGGCTGCGCGAGCGCATCACCTGGCTGCAATACTGCCTGGTGACCGACGGCTCGTTCAACGAGTTCCACGCGATCGTCTGCTGCCGCGCCCTGCCCGACTTCGGCCCGGTGCTGCGCCAGCGGGTGCTGCGCCTGTTCCGCGACAGCCTGGCCCTGTTCGGGGTGCTCGGGATCGACCGCGAACTGGCGGCGAGCGAAGCGGGCGCGGCCGACTACCAGCCCTTGTTCGACGATGGGGCGTGGTACAAGCGGGTGCGCTGAGCGTCAGAGGATGGCCGTCGCCGACCGTTCAGCGGCCATCCAGGCATCGATCTTGTCCGCCACGCCCGGCCGCAGGTGCAGTCCCAGCTTGGTCCGGCGCCACAGGACATCCTGGGCACAGGCGGCCCACTCGTGCGCCATCAGGTAGCGCAGTTCGGCCTCGTACAGGCCAGGGGCGACTTCCGCACCGAGATCGGCCAACATCCCGCACCGATCCAGCAGCACCTCCACCCGGGCGCCGTAGGCGCGCGCATAGCGCAGCGCCAGCGGCTTGGGCAGCCAGGCGACACGCCGCTGCAGCGCCGCCACCCAGCGGTCGAATTCCAGCACGCCGCGGTTGTCGGGCTGCGGCCCGAACAGGTCGCCGCCCGGCAGCACGGCGCGCGCCGTCCATGCTCCCGTCGGCGTCGCGCCCAGCAGCGGCGCGATCCAGTCGACGGCTTCCTCGGCCAGCTTGCGGTAGGTGGTGATCTTGCCGCCGAAGACCGACAGCAGCGGCGGACCGCTGGCGTCGCGTTCGAGGAAGTAGTCGCGCGTGATCGCCGCCGCCTTGCCGGCCTCGTCGTCCAGCAGCGGGCGCACGCCCGAATAACTCCACACCACGTCGCTCGGGGCCAGCTGGCGCTTGAAGTAACGGTTGACCAGCGCGCACAGGTAGCGCGTCTCGCCCTCGCCGATCGCGGCGGCGCCGGGGTCGCCCGCGAAATCGACGTCGGTGGTGCCGACCAGGGTGAAAACTTCTTCATACGGAATGGCGAACACGACCCGGCCATCCGCATGCTGGAACAGGTAGGCGCAGCCATGATCGAACAGGCGCGGCACGACGATGTGGCTGCCCTTGACCAGGCGCAGCGCGCGGTGCGGCGCCGCCCGGTTGGCGCCGCGCGCGAAATGGGCCGCCCACGGGCCGGCGGCGTTGACCAGGCCGCGCGCGCGCACGGTCAGGGGCGCGCCGCCCCCATCGATGCGGGCCTCCCAGTGCGCGGCGCGCCGGACCACGTCTGCGCAGGCGGCATGGGTGAGCACCCGCGCGCCGCGCTCGTGGGCATCGAGGGCGTTGAGCACCACCAGCCGGGCGTCGTCGACCCAGCCGTCGGAATAGGCGAAGGCGCGCGTGAACTCGGGCTTGAGCGGCGCGCCGGCGGGGTGGCCGGCCAGCTCGATCGCGCTGGACGCCGGCAGGAAGGCGCGCGGCGCCAGGCGGTCATACAGGAACAGCCCGGCGCGGATCAGCCAGGCCGGGCGCTCGCCTGCCACGTGCGGCATCACGAAGCGCAGCGGACGCATGATGTGCGGCGCGCTCCTGAGCAGGGTCTCGCGTTCGGCCAGCGCCTTGCGCACCAGGCCGAATTCGCGGTATTCGAGATAGCGCAGGCCACCGTGGATCAGCTTGCTGGAGGCGGACGAGGTATGCGCGCCCAGGTCGTCCTTTTCGCACAGCACCACCGACAGGCCGCGCCCGGCCGCGTCGCGCGCAATGCCGGCGCCATTGATGCCGCCGCCGACCACCAGCAGGTCGCAATCGATCGTCGTGTCCGCTCCCATCGCCCCCTCCTCCAAGCCATCCGACCCGGCGCATCCGTTCCACTTTACGCGGGCGCGCCGGTCCGGCGTTTGCCTGCGTCAATTATGCGGAGAATGGACGGGCCGGTGTGTAAAATCGCCACATGTCCATCCCGTCCACGCCAGACCGGACCCGCGCCTGGGTCCGCATGCCATCCGGCCGCCGCCTCGACCTGCTCGACCCGACACCCTTCGACTGGGACGACGCCGACCTGGCGCTCGGCCTGGCCCGCACCTACCGCTGGGGCGGCCACTCGGCCTGGCCGTTGCCGCTGTCGGTGGCCCAGCACTCGATCACGGTGATGCTGCTGCGCCGCGCCGCCGCCCCGGCGATCACGCCGCTGGAAGAGTTGCGCGAACTGCTGCACGACGCCGAGGAAGGCCTGCTCGGCTTCGATGCGATCTCGGTGATCAAGCCTTTCCTGGGCGACGCCTTCCGCGCGCTGACCAGGCGCCTCGAACACATGGTATTCCTGCGCTATGGCCTGCCGGCCTGGGACGCGCGCAGCCATGCGGCGCACAAGCGCGCCGACCGCCTGGCCGCGGCCACCGAGGCCGTGCACGTGGCCGGCTGGTCGCGCGAGGAGGTGCGGCGCACCCTCAAGATCCGCGCCGGGGTGCTGGCCGAGGATCCCCTTGCCGCCTACTACGATTGCCGGCCGTGGGAGCCTTGGGCGCCGGGCGTGGCCTGCGAGCGTTTCATGCGCGAGCTCGAGCGGCTCGCGCTCGCGGTGCGCTCGACCGACTGACGTCTCAGGCGCCTGCGCTCAGCGTCTTCTCCAGGTGGCGCTCCAGCCCTTCCAGCGACTTGCCGCGCGTTTCCGGCACGCAGGTCGCGACGAAGGCCAGCGAGGCAATATTGATGGCTGCGAACACGAAGAAGGTGGCGCTGCCGAACTGCGCCAGCGCGATCGGGAACAGCAAGGCGACCAGGGCGTTGAACACCCATTGGCAGGCCACGGCGGTGCCGGTCAGCACGCCGCGCACGTGCATCGGGAACAGTTCGGACATCAGCAGCCAGTAGACCGGCGCGATCAGCATTTGCATGCACAGCAGGAAGCACAGGATGCAGGCGAGCGCCGCATAGCTGCGCGCCAGGCCGTCCGGGAACCACGTCAGCACGATGCCGAGCGCGGCCTGGGTCAGGATCACGCCGCCCAGGCCGGTCATCAGCATAGGCCGGCGGCCGTGCTTGCCGATCAGCCAGATGCCGATCAAGGTCGCGATCACCGATACCACGCCGTTGCCGATGGTGGCGGTCAGTGCGGCATTGGTGCCGAGGCCCGTCGAGGTCAGGATGATCGGGGTGAAATACATGAAGGCATTAATCCCGGTGAACTGGGCGGTGAAGCCCAGGCCGATGCCGATCCACAGCAGCTTGCGGATCCACGGCGTGCCGAGCACGGCCGACCAGCCCGCCTGCTCGCGCTCGATCGTATTCAACCGGGTCATCTCCGCCATCTCGGTCTCGATCTGCTTGTCGCTCGAGCGGATTTGTCCGAGCACTGCGCGCGCCTCGTCCATCCGGCCCTGGCCGGCAAGCCAGCGCGGTGACTTCGGCACCAGCATCATGCCCAGACCCAGCAGGACGGCCGGGACCGCCGAGATGGCGAGCATGTAGCGCCAGACGTGCGGGGAATCGGACAGGTAGGCCAGCAGCGCATTGAGCACGTAGGCCGCCAGCTGGCCGGTCACGATCATCAGCTCGTTCTGGCTGACCAGGCGTGCGCGCCGGCTGGGGCCGGCCATCTCGGCAATGAACACCGGCACCGTGGACGAGGCGCCGCCCACCGCCATGCCGAGGATGAAGCGCATCGCCACCAGCACCGCCACCGACGGCGCCAGCACCGAACCGAGCACGCCGATCATGAACACCAGCGACAGGCCCATCAGCGTCGTACGGCGGCCATACTTGTCCGACAGCGTGCCCGCCATCAGCGAACCGAGCGCGGCGCCGAACACCAGCGACGAGGTGACGATGCCCTCGGTCACCGGCGTCAGGCCGAGACCACCCTGCGCGGGCGCCAGGCCAAGGAACGGCAAGGCGCCCGAAATGACGCCCGTGTCATAGCCGAAGGCCAGCGCGCCCATGGTCGCGGCGATGGCGACCTTGAACACGAAGCGGCTTTCCCGGGTATCGGGAGGGGTGGGGTTGGCGGGATTGGCGGCGTGCGCTGGCGGCGTGACTGATGACATGAGGCGAGATCCTTTGGAAAATGGGGACGCGGCAGGCGGCATGCGGGCGGAGCCCACCGCCCTCGCCGTCGCGAGGACGGCGGAGCTCGCGTGGCCGGGCGATAAGTCGGCCACTCTGTTGGAATTGCTTGATACAGGTTAACTGCAGTTATCGATCAAGTATGTTCGATAACTTACATATTAGCGAATTTTCTTGCAAATCATCAATGACAGCCCATGCCTGACGGCGCGGCGCACCTCCAATGGCCGGGTCGGCCCCACGCCGACGCAGACAATCCCCGGGGCGGCCAGGACGCGACCTGGCGCTGCGGTGGGACGACGCCAAGTACCTGATTTCATTCGATCTTTGGGTCTATCCACAAGAAATGTGGATAACTGTGTGGAAAAGCGCCACTTGACAAGTCGCAAGCGCAGCATTGATGCGGGTTTCAACAAAATGCCCGTTCAAAAGGCAAAAAAATATCCCCGTAAAATCAGTCACTTGCACGTGCACCACTTCTGCGCGTCCATGTCACATACGGCAAACTCCTACAAAAGTGGGGCACCGGGGATAAGTCGTCAATTTGTCCGCATCTGTCGTCATTTCCACGCGTTCCGGGCGCGGTCGCGCACCATCATGCGGATGCTGTCGGGCATGGGCGTGCGCAGCTCGCGCTTATCGGCGCTGAGCCAGGCGCATTCCTCGAAATGCTTGAGCATGACCGGGGTGATGAAGCGCGTGCGCGTCGCATACACATGGCGGTCGCCCATGCTCGACTGCTGCTTGATGAAGAAGCGGTTCGGCACCACCAGGTGCAGGTTCTCGCGCGCCCGCGTCATGGCCACGTAGAGCAGGCGCCGTTCTTCCTCGATGTCGTCCTGGCTGCCGGTGCCCATGTCGGACGGCATGCAGCCGTCGACGACGTTCAATACGTGCACCGTGTTCCACTCCTGCCCCTTGCTCGAGTGGATCGTGGACAGAATCACGTAGTCTTCGTCGAGCAGCGGCGCGCCGGCGCGGTCGCTGGTGGCCTCGGGCGGATCGAGCGTGATCTCGGCCAGGAAGCTCTCGCGGTTGCCATAGCCGCCGGACAGCGCCACCAGCTGGTCGAGGTCGGCCGCGCGCACCTGCGCATCGTCGTGCAGGCGCTCCAGGTGCGGCTGGTACCATTCGCGCGCCAGCTCGAGATCCATCGGCCAGCGCAGGCCGGGCGTGCGCAGGCGCCGGTACAGCGCGCAGAATGCCTGCCAGTCGGTCTTGCAGCGCGCCGGCACCGCGAAGCCTTCCAGTGCCGCCGCCGGATCGTCGCTGCTGCCTGCGGCCTCGACCAGCCGGGTGGCGCTCGCCTGGCCGATGCCGGGAATCAGCTGCAGCGCGCGGAAACCCGCCAGCCGTCCGCTCGGGTTCTGGGCGAAGCGCAGCACGGCCAGCACGTCCTTGATGTGGGCCGCCTCCAGGAATTTCAGGCCGCCGAACTTGACGAAGGGGATGTTGCGACGCATGAGTTCGAGTTCGAGCGCGGCGCTGTGGCTGGCGGCGCGAAACAGCACCGCCTGGCTTTTGAGGGCGACGCCGGTCTCGCGCTGTTCGAGGATGCGGTTGCAGACCCAGCGCGCCTGCTCGGCTTCGTCGGGAATCAACACCAGCTGCGGCTTGATGCTCGACGCCTTGTCGGTCCACAGGGTCTTGGCGTGGCGCTCGAGCGCGGCGCCGATCACGGCGTTCGACGCGTCCAGGATCGGCTGCGTGGAACGGTAGTTGCGCTCCAGCGTGATCAGGTGCGCCGGCTGCGAGAACTGGGCGGGAAAGTCGAGGATGTTGCGCACGGTGGCGCCGCGAAAGCCATAGATCGATTGCGCATCGTCGCCGACGACCATCACGCCGCGACCGTCGGGCTTCATGCCGGTGACGATGGCCGCCTGCAAGCGGTTGGTGTCCTGGTATTCGTCGACCAGCACGTGGTCGAACAGCGCGCCGAGCTCCGCCCCCAGCACCGGGTCGGCCGCCATCTCGGCCCAGAACAGCAGCAGGTCGTCGTAATCGAGCACGTTCTGCTCCTGCTTGGCGTCGACATAGGCGCCGAACAGGGTCTTGAGCTGGGCTTCCCACTCGCTGCACCAGGGGAAGAACGCCTGCAGCACCGCGTCGAGCGGCTCGCGGCCATTGACCACGCGCGAATAGATCGACAGGCAGGTGCCTTTCAGCGGAAAGCGTTTGTCGAGCTGGCTCAGGCCGATCTCGTGGCGCACCATGCCCATCAGGTCTTCGGAGTCGCCGCGGTCGTGGATCGTGAACCCGGCATCCAGGCCGATGCGGCCGGCGAACTCGCGCAGCAGGCGCGCGCCGATGCTGTGGAAGGTGCCGGCCCAGGGCAGCGTGACCGGCGCCTGGCTGCCCTTGAGCCCGAACAGCCGGTGCAGCACGCCGCCGGCGCGCTGGGTCATCTCGGTGGCGGCGCGGCGCGAAAACGTCAGCAGCAGGATGCGCTGCGGATCGGCGCCCGACTGGATCAGGCGCGCCACCCGGTGCGCCAGGGTGTTGGTCTTGCCGGAACCGGCGCCGGCCACCACCAGCAGCGGACGCGGCGCGTCAAGCCCGACGTCGTGCTCGACCGCTGCCCGCTGCTCGGGGTTCAGGCTGGCGAACGGGTCGTCGGTGGCGGACAGGTTGGCGATCGGATCGGCGACGGCGGACATGGGACGGAATCTGGAAATGCCATACTGTACATTTATCCAGTCACGGGCCGCAAGAAGAAAATGCGGCCGTCCGACGCCGCCGTCAAGGCGTTGTCAAGGATGACATCAGGCATGACCTCAGCAATCGCTGCCAAGTCACGGATAATCAAGGCGTTTTTTGGATATCCACAAAGTCTGTGAATAAGTGTGTGGAAAAGCGGGGGCTTGACACGCTGGACGCGGCCTCCCGTGCGGCTTTCAACAATTTGCCTATTGGGAAGGCAATCTCGTTTCCGCTGTAAATCAAGGGGTTACACGTTGTGCCCCCGACGCACGCAGTATGCACCACAAATAAATCTCGCGGCAACTTTGTGGTCTGGCGGATGCGCCGGATCCGGTCAGGCGAGCGCCCGGCGCCGTTCCGGTTCGAGCAGCACGCGTTCGATCACCTGCGAGCGCACGCCATGCGCCTTGAGGTACTCGAGCGCCGGCATGGTGCCGCACTCGCCCAGCGTGGCGATGCCGCGCGCCACGATGTCACGCTCGCGTACGTTGCGCCTGAGCTCGGAAGATCCGGAGAGGCGTTGGTCGATATCCTGGGCACGGTATGGGCTCATGGCGCGGGTCTCCGGTGGGTTATGTCGCTGACGCACCACGAGTATTGACGATGCTGGAATGAAGTCAATGTCAAACCTGTATCGAACCGCGAAAACCCTGGCTGGATGCCTGTGGCCTCGACCAGCGCTGCGCCGCCCGCCCGCCCGTCATCCTGCCTACAATCGGCCGCAACACACCAACCATGAGGATTTCCATGAGCATCCAACCCGACCTGAATCCCGGCGACGACGCCGCTCCCGGCACGCCTGGCGCCGGCGAGGACATCTGCGACGCCTGCGCCGGCCGCGGCACGCTGGCCGATGGCAAGCCATGCCCGCAATGCGGCGGCACCGGCCGCGTGATGGAAGGCATCGGCGGCGGCTGAGCCACTACCCACGGCGGGTAGTGCGTGGACACGGCACGGGCCCTGCGGCGATAATCGCCGGATGAGCGCCTTACCCTTGCCGATACCGCCTTCCGCCCCCCAGTCCCCACGTTCTGCGCCGCCGGCCGAACCCGATCGTCCCCGCCCGACTTCGCTGACCGACCTGTTCGTGTCGTTCACGCTGATCGCCCTGCAGGGCTTCGGCGGGGTGCTGGCCGTGATCCAGCAGCAAGTCGTCGAGCGCAAGCGCTGGATGAGCAACGAGGAATTCATCGAAGAATGGTCGGTGGCCCAGATCATGCCGGGCCCGAACGTCTGCAACCTGGCCATGATGATCGGCAGCCGCCATTTCGGCCTGGCCGGCGCCATCAGCGCCCTGGCCGGCATCCTCACCGTGCCGCTCATCCTGGTGCTGTGCCTGGCCCTGGTCTACGCGCAGTTCGCCGCCCAGCCCCAGGTGCAGGGCGCCCTGCGCGGCATGGCCGCCGTCGCCGCCGGCCTGATCGCCGCCACCGGCCTGCGCATGTCGGTCGCGCTGACTAAAAACGTGATTCCGCTCGCGGCCTGCATCGCGATCGCCGCCGCCGGCTTCGTGCTGCTGGCCTGGATCCGCATGCCGCTGGCGGCCGTGATCGGCCTGCTCGGCTGCCTCGGCTGCGTGCTGGCCTGGCGCGGGCTCAAGCCATGAGCGCGCCCAGCCTGGTGTTCGGCTGGCATGACTGGCTGAACCTGTTCGTCCATTTCCTGATGCTGTCCATGATGTCGCTCGGCGGCGCGATCTCGACCACCTCCGAGATGCAGCGCTACCTGGTCGAGCGCCAGGGCTGGCTCAGCCAGACCCAGTTCGCCGACTCGGTGGCCCTGGCCCAATCGTCGCCCGGGCCCAACGTCCTGTTCGTGGCCCTGCTCGGCTGGAACGTGGGCCTCAATTCCGGCAGCGTGACGGCCGCGCTCTGCGGCGTCGCGATCTCGATGATCGGCATCATGCTGCCCTCCACCGTGTTCACTTACCAGGTCGCGCAGTGGGCCCAGCGCAACCGCGAGCTGCGCGCCGTGCGCGCCTTCAAGCAGGGCATGGCGCCGCTGGTGATCGCCATGCTGCTGTCGACCGCCTGGCTGCTGGCCACCGGCGGCGGCAAGGGCGGCGAACACATGGACAACTGGCCCCTGTGGCTGCTGACGGCGGCCACCGCCATCGTCATCTGGCGCACCCGCCTGCACCTGCTGTGGATGCTGGCGCTCGGCGCGCTGCTGGGAGCCCTGGGCGTGGTCTAGTTGGCAAGCCGGGGCGGGAAGCGGCATACTGGCGGCATCCATCAACTGCAATCGACCCCAAGATGCCCCAACTCCTGAATGAACATGCCTGCTTCGGCGGCGTGCAACGCTTCTACCAGCACGACTCGGCCGCCATCGGGCTGCCGATGAAATTCTCGGTCTACCTGCCGCCGGCGGCGGGCGAGAAGAAGCTGCCGGTCCTGTTCTACCTGGCCGGCCTGACTTGCACCGAAGAAACCTTCATGATCAAGGCCGGCGCCCAGCGCCTGGCCAGCGAACTGGGCATCATCCTGGTCGCGCCCGACACCAGCCCGCGCGGCGCCAACGTGCCGGGAGAAAGCGACAGCTGGGACTTCGGCGCCGGCGCCGGCTTCTACCTCGACGCTACCCAGGAACCGTGGGCGCGCCACTACCGCATGCACAGCTATCTGCTGGAACTGCATGCGCTGGTGCTGGCCACCTTCCAGGCCGACCCGGGCCGGGTAGGCATCTTCGGCCACTCGATGGGCGGCCATGGCGCGCTGACCATGGCGCTCAAGCACCCCGACCTGTTCCGCTCGGTCTCGGCCTTCGCGCCGATCGCCGCGCCGAGCCGTTGTCCGTGGGGCAAGAAGGCCTTCGGCGGCTACCTCGGCGCCGACGAAAACGCCTGGCAGCAATATGACGCCAGCGCCCTGATGGCATCGCACACGGGCGCGCCCTTCCCTGGCGGCATCCTGATCGACCAGGGCCTGGGCGACAAATTCCTGGTCGAGCAGTTGTTGCCCGAGGCCTTCGAGCAAGCCTGCGCCAAGGCCGGGCAGCCGCTCACCCTGCGCCGCCATGCCGGCTACGACCACGGCTATTACTTCATCTCGACCTTCGTCGAAGACCATCTGCGCTTCCACAGCCGCCAGCTCGGCTGATCCAACCTCGCGGCCCCGTCCGGGGCCGCCATTCCCATCGACATCATTCCGCGCGGCAAACGAACGACGGCCACGCTCGTCCCTGTGTATGCTGGAAGTTAACAACTTCTTCATCATGCAAGAGCTCGAACCGTTCATCGACCGCGCCGACGCGGGCACGAAACTGGCAACTGCGCTGGCACGGGCGCTGGCGCACCATGCCGGCAGTCAAGACGTGCTCGTGCTGGCCCTGCCGCGCGGCGGCGTGCCGGTCGCGTTCCCGATCGCGCAGGCGCTGGGGGCCGAACTCGACCTGCTGCTGGTGCGCAAGCTCGGCTTGCCCAACCAGCCCGAGTTCGCCATGGGCGCCATTGCCAGCGGCGGCGTCCAGGTGCTCCAGCCCGGCGTGCCGGGCCTGATGGGCGTGACCCGGGCCGAAGTCGATGCGGTGATCGCGGCGGAACAGGCCGAACTGGCACGGCGCGAACGGCGTTATCGCGGCGAGCGCTCCCCATGCCGGGTGGCGGGACGCTGCTTGATCCTGGTCGACGACGGCATCGCCACCGGATCGACGATGCTGGCGGCGGTCGAAGCGGCGCGCCGCCAGCAGCCGTCGCGGCTGGTGGTCGCGGCGCCGGCGGCGGCCCAGGAGGCGCTGGACGCCTTGCGCGGCGTGGTCGACGACGTGGTATGCCTGGTCGCCCCGCCCCGCTTTCGCTCCGTCGGGCAGTGGTATCGCCACTTCGGGCAGACCGGCGATGAAGAAGTGCAGACCCTGCTGGCGCAGGCGTGGGCCTTGACGCGCGACGCCGCCAGCCAACCCCACCGAAAGGAGCCGACATGAACGATACGAACGAAAAAGCGATGAACGCAGGTAAGTGGATCGGCGCAGCAGTCGCAGGCGCATTGCTGATGTACGCATTCGACCCGGACCGCGGCGCCAAGCGCCGCGCCAACGCCCGCGGCGCACTGCGCGACGCGCGCGACCGCACCGGCGACCGCCTCGAACACGCCTGGCACAACGCCGGCGACCGCCTCGACTCGGCGCGCCTGCGCGCCACCGGCGCCGCGGCCCGCGCCGGCGAACGCCTGGCCGGCGCCGCCCATGCGGCGGGCGACCGCCTGGCCGAGGTCTCGCACCGCACGCGCGACCGCCTCGAACATGCGCGCGAGCGCCTGGCCGACGCCTCGTACGAGGCGAAGGACCGCGCCAGCCACGCCGCCCACGAGGCCCGCGATCGCGTGAAACACGCCGCCTATGAGGCGCGCGACCGCGCCAGCCATGCGGCATACGAAGCGCGCGAGAAGGCCGAGTATGCCGCCGACAAGGCGCGCGAGCGCGCCGAGTACAGCGCCGACCGCGCCGCCGAACGCGCCCGCGAACGCGCCGACCTGGCGCGCGAACGCCTGGAACAGACCGCCCACAGCGTGAAAGCCGACGCCCGCTCGCGCGCCCACGCCGCCGGCGACCAGGTGCGCGCCTGGACCGACCACCTGAGCCAGGTGTTCGGCGCGCGCAGCCCGACGCTCACCAATTCCGCCCTGCTGGGCACCGGCGCCCTGAGCGTGGTCGGCCTGGTGCGCCGCTCGCCGGTGGCCGCCCTGCTCGGCCTGGGCGCGCTGGCGGTGCTGCTGCGCAGCGACCGCGGCCGCCACCTGGTCGATTCGCTGCGCCACCGCGGCGCCGCCAGCCAGGTCGGGGTGGAGAACTCGATTCACATCGACGCCGCGCCGAAGGAAGTGTTCGACGCCTGGTCCGAAGTCGAGAACTTCCCGCGCTTCATGTCGCACGTGACCGAAGTGCGCGACCTCGGCCACCGCCGCTCGCACTGGGTGGTGCGCGGCCCCGGCGGCATGGAATACGCATGGAACGCCATCATGACCGAGCAGTCGCGTCCCGAGCGCCTGTCGTGGCGCAGCGAACCGGGTTCGGAGATCGAGCAGGAAGGCTCGGTGACCTTCGAGCCGTCCGGCAACGGCACCCGCGTCACGGTGCGCATGACCTACTCGCCGCCGGCCGGCGCGCTGGGCCACGGCATCGCGCGCATGCTGGGCGCCGACCCGCAGCGCCAGATGGACGACGACCTGGCGCGCATGAAAGAGTTCATCGAGCGCGGCGGCGCCCACTACGCCGGCCACCAGGCGGCGCCGAGCCACAGCTTCCTGCACTGACGTGGCCATCCTCACCAACGCCACCCTCGACGCGGTGCGCGCGTCGGCCCGCCCCCTCACCGGGGGCGCGGACGACTACGACGCCCTGCTCGACATGGTCGGCAACGCCCGCTTCGTGCTGCTCGGGGAGGCCACCCACGGCAGCCACGAGTTCTACGCGGAACGGGCGCGCATCACCCGGCGCCTGATCGAGGAAAAAGGCTTCACCGCGGTGGCGGTCGAAGCCGACTGGCCCGATGCCTGGCGTGTCAACCGCTACGTGCGTGGCGAGGGCGCGGACGCGGACGGCCGCGCCGCCCTCTCGGGCTTCGAACGCTTCCCGGCCTGGATGTGGCGCAACACGGCGGTGCTCGACTTCGTCGAGTGGCTGCGCGCGCACAACGACGGCCCGGGCGCCGGCGCCGCCAAGACCGGCTTCTACGGCCTGGACCTGTACAGCATGTACACCTCGATCCACGAGGTGCTGCACTACCTGGAGCAGGTCGACCCGAACGCCGCGCGCGAGGCGCGCAAGGTCTACGCCTGCTTCGACCACTACGACCGCGACAGCCAGCAATACGGCTACGAGGCCAGCTTCGGCATGTCGCCGTCGTGCCAGGAAGGCGTGATCGCCACCCTGCGCACCTTGCAGCAGCGCGGTTTCGACTACGTGCAGGCCGGCGGCGGCGACGACGCGTTCTTTTACGCCCAGCAGAACGCGCGCCTGGTCAAGAACGCCGAAGAGTATTACCGCACCATGTTCAAGGGCCGCGTCTCGTCCTGGAACCTGCGCGACAGCCACATGGCCGAGACCCTGGACGCGGTGGCGCGCCACCTGTCGCAGGGCGGCAAGCCGGCGCGCATCGTGGTCTGGGAACACAACTCGCACATCGGCGACGCGCGCGCGACCGAGATCGGGCGCCAGGGCGAATGGACGCTGGGCGAGCTGGCGCGCAAGGCCCATGGCGCCGACACGGTCCTGATCGGCTTCACCACCTACGAAGGCCGGGTCACGGCGGCCTCGGAATGGGATGGCGAGGGCCGGCACAAGCACGTGCGGCCGGCCCTGCAGAACAGCTACGAGCACCTACTGCACAGCACCGGCATCGAACGCTTCTTCCTGCCGCTGCGCGAGCCTTCGCCGGCGCGCGACGCGCTGATGGAAGAGCGTCTGGAACGCGCCATCGGCGTGCTGTACCTGCCGCGCAGCGAGCGCCAGAGCCATTACTTCATGGCCCAGCTGCCGCGCCAGTTCGACGCCGTGATCCACATCGACCGCACCACGGCGGTGGAGCCGCTCGATGCGACCAGCGGCTGGCATTCGGGCGAGCCGCCGGAGACATATCCGGGCGGGCTGTAGGGTCGGCAGCTACGCCGCCGCTCCCACCGCATACCCATCGCGCCCGTTCGCCTTCGCCACATACAAGGCCCCATCCGCCTCCGCCAGCAGCGCGTCTTCACCCTGCCCCGGCCGCCACAATGCGACACCGACGCTGGCCGACACCGCCAGCATCCCGGCCCCCGTGGCGAACGGCGCGCGCATCGCCGCCACGATCTTGGCGGCGATGTTGGCCACGGTATGTTCGGCCTCGCCGCCGTTCCCTATCTCTTCGAGGATCACCACGAACTCGTCGCCCGACAGCCGCGCAGGCAGGTCGCTGGCGCGCACGCAGGCGCGCAGGCGTTCGCCGAACTCCTTCAGCACTTCGTCGCCCACGCCGTGGCCGTGGCTGTCGTTGATGCGCTTGAGGTGGTCGACGTCCAGGTAGGCCAGCGCCAGCGCCCGGCCGTGGCGCGAGGCGCGCGCCAGCGCCTGCTGCAGGGTCTCGTTGAAGCTGCGCCGGTTGGCCAGGCCGGTCAGGGTGTCGATGCGCGCGAGGCGGGTCAGCTGCTCCTCGACCTCTTTCACGTGCGTCATGTCGTGCTTGAGCGCGTACACACCGGCCACGCTGCCGTCCGGCTGCAGGTCGGGGATGTAGACGCCCTCCAGCACCCGCGGCGCGCCCTTGATCAGCAGCCGCATCTGGCAGGTGGCGGCGTGGCCGGCGAACGCGCGCTCCAGACTTTCCGCGCCCTGGCGCGCGGCCTCCTCGCCCATCAACTGGGCGATCGACATGCCGACCAGCCGCTCGGGCGCGACCCCGAACCAGCGCTCGAAGGTCGCGTTCCCGAACCGGAAGCGCCGGTCGCGGTCGACGTAGGCGATCAGCACCGGCAGGTTGTCGGTGATCAGGCGCAGGCGCTTCTCGCTGGCCGCGCGCAGGCCTTCGGCGTTCTGGCGCTCGGCCATCAGCTGGTAGAAGGCATTGCCCAGTTCCCCGATCTCGTCGCGCCGGGTGTCGTGCAGCACCCCGATGTCGGCGCCGTCGTGGCGGATCGCGCGAATGCGGTCGCGCAGCCGCTGCAGCGGCGCCAGCAGCCGGAACACCAGCGCCCAGGCCAGCACGCCCGCGGCCAGCGCCAGGGCCGTTGCGCCGAAGATGGCGTTCCGGCGCATCTGCGCCAGCGGCGCGAACGCTTCCTCGGTGGGGTAGCGGGCGCCCAGTATCCAGCCGGTGGTGCGCAGGCGCTGGTAGGCGTAGATCGATTCGCGCCCATCGCCGCCGGCCGCCTCCATCTACCCCTCGAAGCCCTCCAGGGCGCGCTCCGCGCCCGACCCGCGCGCTCCGGCCTGGCGCAGCAGGCGGCGCGGGTCGGGATGGTCGATCATGGCACCGTCGGGCGTCATCAGGAACAGGTAGCCCGAAGCGCCCGGCCTGAGGGCGCCGATCTGGCGCAGGAAGCCAGTGGCCTGCAAATCCATGCTGGCCGTCAGCACGCCCCCTACCTTGCCGCCCCGGTCGAGCACGGGCGCGCCGATCACGACCACCTGGCGCCCCGAGATCCGGCTGACGATCGGCTGCGCCATGAAGCCGCGCCGGGTCGCCAGCGGGCGCTCGAAGTAATCGCGCCCGGCGGCGTCGAGCCGCCGCTCGTTGCCGAACGTGCGCAGCGACACCAGCTGCTGGCCGCGGACGTCGAGCAGGATCAGGTTCATGTACTCGTGTTCCCAGAGCGGCGCCTGGGCCTGGAGGAAGCGGCGCGCCGCCTCCGGGTCGCCCAGCGCCGCCACCGGCAGGCAGGCCGCCAGCGACTCCACCTGCGCCAGGCGCGCCGCGATCCGGTCGTCCATGAAGGAAGCGGCGCTGGCCAGCATCGCATACTGCTGGTCGCCGATCACCGACTTCATGCCGCGCTCGGCCACCGCCAGGGTCGACAGGGTGACCAGCAGTGTCGCCACGAATACCAGGACGGCCGCGACGCAGGCCATGCGCAGCTTCAGGTTCGCCGGCAGCAGGCGCAGACCGCGTTTAAGCATAGAAAATAGTGTCGACCTTAATGCAACAAAGTATTACATATTAATCCGTAGCGTCCAAAGCGGCATATTTACTATCTGGCAGGGATTAAAACAGGTACTGCAATACTGTTGAAGTAGTGAAATTTCAGCTAGGATTGTCAGCCTGTTCGGACTGCCTTGAAGGAGCGTCATGAGTACATACACCCTGAATGTCAACGGCAAGGCACAGGCCGTCGACGTCGAAGCCGATACCCCGCTGCTGTGGGCGCTGCGCGATACCCTGGGCCTGGTCGGCACCAAGTATGGCTGCGGCCTGGGCCAGTGCGGCGCCTGCACGGTCCACCTCGACGGCGTGGCGACGCGCGCCTGCGTGCTGCCGGTCTCGAGCATCGGCGACGCCAGGATCACCACCATCGAGGGCCTGGACGCCAATGCCCGCCATCCGCTGCAGGTGGCGTGGCAAGAGCTCGACGTGCCGCAATGCGGTTACTGCCAGTCGGGGCAGATCATGAGCGCCTGCGCCCTGCTCAAGCAGCATCCGAAGCCGACCGACGCCCAGATCGACGAGGCCATGGCCGGCAACCTGTGCCGCTGCGCCACCTATATGCGGATCCGCAAGGGCATCCACCGCGCCGCCGACATCGCATCGACCGAAGGGAAACAAGCATGACGCTCGCCTCCACCTCGCGCCGCGGTTTCCTGCGCGCCGGCGCCGCCGGCGGCGCCTTCCTGATCGGCATGTCGGCGCAGGGCGTGCTGGCCGCCGTGAACGATACGAAGGCCGGCGCTTCCACCCCGGACTTCGTGCCGAACGCCTTCATCCGCATCGCGCGCGACGGTAGCGTGACCCTGATTTCCAAGCAGCCCGAGATCGGCCAGGGCATCAAGACCTCGCTGCCGATGGTGATCGCCGAGGAACTCGACGTCGCCTGGGAAAGCGTGCGCGTGGTCCAGGGCGACCTGAACCTGGAAGCCTATGGCAGCCAGGGTGCGGGCGGCTCGAACTCGACCCCGAACAACTACGAGAACTTCCGCCGCCTGGGCGCGACCGCGCGCGCCGTGCTGGTGCAGGCCGCGGCCCAGGCCTGGAAAGCGCCGGCCGGCGAATGCACGACCGACGGCGGCCATGTCCTGCACGCGGCGAGCAAACGGCGCCTGGCTTACGGCGACCTGGTCGAGGCAGCGGCCAGGCTGCCGCTGCCGGAAGCGGCGAGCGTGGCGGTCAAGGACCCGGCGACCTTCAAGCTGCTGGGCAAGCGCATCGGCGGCGTCGACAACCCCGCCATCGTCAGCGGCAAGCCGCTGTTCGGCATCGACGTCCAGCTGCCGGGCATGCTGCACGCCCAGTACGTCAAGTGCCCGGTCTTCGGCGGCAAGCCGCTGCGCGCCAACCTGGACGCGGTGCGCGCCCTGCCCGGCGTCAAGGACGCCTTCATCATCGAAGGCACCAGCAACCTGAACGGCCTGCGTCCCGGCGTGGCGATCGTCGCCACCTCGACCTGGGCCGCGATCCGCGCCCGCCGCGCGCTCGAAGTGACGTGGGACGAAGGCGGCGCCGCGAAGCACAGCTGGGCCGACTTCACGGCCCAGGCCAAGGCGGCCGCCAGCCGGCCCGGCGCCACCGTGCTGCGCAAGGATGGCGACGTCGCCGCCGCCCTGAAGGGCGCGGCCAGGACGGTGGAAGCGGCCTACAGCTACCCCTTCATCTCGCATGCCAGCATGGAGCCGCAGAACTGCACCGCCTGGATCAAGCCCGACGGCGCGCTCGAACTGTGGGCCCCGACCCAGAATCCGAACGCGGGCCAGGCGCTGGTATCGGGCACCTGCGGCATCCCCAAAGAAAAGATCACGATGCACATCATCCGCAGCGGCGGCGGCTTCGGCCGGCGCCTGAGCTCGGACTTCATCGTCGAAGCCACCGCGATCGCCCAGCGCATGAAGGACAAGGCGCCGGTCAAGCTGACCTGGACCCGCGAGGACGACCTGCAGCACGACCACTTCCGTCCGGGCGGCTTCCACTTCCTGCGCGGCGGCGTCGACAAGGCCGGCAAGGTCGTGGGCTGGCACAACCACTTCGTCACCTTCGCCAACCGGGTGGAGCAGGATGGCAAGAGCGCTTTGCGCCCCGGCAGCGGCGGCAGCCTGTCGCCCGACGAGTTCCCGGGCCGCTGGCTGGCCAACTGCCAGCTGGAGCAGACCGCGCTGGAATGCAGCGTGCCGATGGGACCGTGGCGCGCGCCGGGTAGCTGCGTGTTCGCCTGGGCCTTCCACAGCTTCATCGACGAGCTGGCGCATGCGGGCGGGCGCGATCCGCTGGCCTTCCGCCTCGAACTGCTGGGCGACAAGGACATCATGGCGCCGAGCGTCGAGCGCGGCCAGCCCTACAACGTGGCGCGCATGCGCGCGGTGCTGCAGACCGCGGCCGACAAGGCCGGCTGGGGCAAGAAGAAGTTCGCGCGTGGCCAGGGGCAAGGCATCGCCTTCCACTTCAGCCACCGCGGCTACGTGGCGCAAGTGGCCGAGGTCACCGTCTCGCAGGATGGCAAGGTGAAGGTCGACCGCGTGGTGGTGGCCTCCGACGTGGGGCCAACCATCATCAACCTGTCGGGCGCCGAGAACCAGGTCGAGGGCTCGGTGATCGACGGCCTGTCGACCCTGATGTTCCCCGAGCTGAACCTCGAGAACGGCCGCATCGTGCAGAGCAACTTCCACGATTACCAGCTGCTGCGCATCGGCGACGCGCCGGCAAAGATCGAGATGCACTTCGTGAAGTCGGACCAGCCGGTGACGGGCCTGGGCGAGCCGCCCCTGCCGCCGCTGGCGCCGGCGGTGTGCAATGCGATCTTCGCCGCCACCGGCAAGCGGGTGCGTGAACTCCCGCTCAGCAAGGCCGATCTGAGCTGGAGTTGAGGAAGTAATACTTGGGTCCCGGCCAAGGCGCCCGGCGAGGGCGGGGAGTCATTTCTGCCAGTGGCAGAAATGACGTTCACGGCACGCGCTGCTCGCTCAGCGCGTGCGGGTTCGCCGTGCGATGGCGTTCGACGATGGCCCGGGCCAGCTCTTCCTCGCGCGGATTCTGCGCCAGGACCCTGAGGATGCAGGCGCCGTGCATATCGCCTTCGGGGCGATAGACGTCGTTGTAGTCGGTGCCGCCTTTGGCCGACGGCGAGTCCCCGACCGTGAAATTGGATTGGCCCGGGCCCGCCTCGTCGCCGATCGGAGACAGGGCGACGCTGTCCTGGGACAGGCCGGCGGCCAGCAGGTCGGCCCGCAATTGCTCGGCGATGGAGAAATCCTGGATAACGTGGACGATGGGGTTGCTCATGTGTTGCTCCTCGGTTCACTATTGAACCAACTTACCAGAATGGCCGGGGCGGTGGCGCTCGGTCGAGACGACGACGTGCAGACCAGGAGCGATATGAACCGGGAGGAAGCCTGTCGAGTCGTGACCGTTCCGGAGAGCATGTCGGCCGCCCTGGCTGGCTATGCCTGGGCGCGTGACAGGGTCGGCGAATCGGGCGGCGCCGTCTACCGGCTGCACGGCAAGCCGGGGGCGCCTGACCTGTACCTGAAGCATGGCAGGCATGCGGTTGCCGATGCCATCGGCGATGAGATGACGCGGCTGCGCTGGCTGGCGGGACGCATGCCCGTGCCCGCCGTCGTGCATTTCGACCGTAGCGCCGACGAGGCCTGGCTGCTGATGACTGCCGTGCCGGGCAGGACCGCTTACCAGCTGCTGCAAGCCGATCCCGCCCAGCATGACATAGTTGTGGATGCCCTGGCCAGGTTCCTGCAGCGCCTGCACGCGATCCCGACATCCGCCTGCCCGTTCAATAGTGACCACGACTACCGCCTGGGCCTGGCGCGCTCGCGCATCGAGGCGGGCCTGGTGGACGAGGACGATTTCGACGAGGAACGCGCTGGCTGGACCGCGCGGCAAGTCTGGGACGCGATGCAGGCCCTGCTGCCGCTCGCGCCCGATCCGGTGGTCACGCACGGCGACTATTCGCTCGACAACCTCCTCATCGTCGATGGCCAGGTGGCGGGCTGCATCGACGCCGGACGGGTCGGCATCGCGGACCGCTACCAGGATCTCGCCATCGCCTGGAACTGCCTCGGTGAGTTCGGCGGATCGCTGCAGGAGCGCTTCCTGCGGCAGTACGGCATCGCCGCGCCTGATCGACGCAAGCTGCAGTTCCACCTGATGCTGGACGAGCTGTTCTGAACGCCGTCTCCGCTGGGGTGGCTGGCGAGCGCGGGTTGGCAACGCACCATGTTATGCTCGAGACAACACACTCCCATGCGTTCAGCGCCAACATTCATCATGCATCTGGACAAAGCCATGAAAGACGTGAAAGTAGACGTGCGCGTCAATGTGACGGTCGATGCGGCCGGCGTGGTGTTATTAATCGCCACGACCACGATGGCCTTCCTGTTCTACAAGCAGAACAAGCTCGACAAACAGGACAAATCCGCGTTGCGCCAGTCTTGATGCTCAGTGCTCGATCATTTCGAGCAGCCACGATCACGGCGCGGCAGACTGTCGTCAGTCTCGTCGGTACTCCAGACGGTCAAGTGATTACGTCTTTGCATCGATTCTCGCTTATCAATCGGGAATGACCGCGATCACCTCGATCTCGACCCGTGCCCGATCCTCCATCAGCCTCGCCACTTGGACTGCCTCATGGCCGGATAGTGGCGGGTCTGCACCTCGCGGTCGACATCGCCGAGTTCGCGCCCCTGCGTCGAGATACTCGCGCTTGTCGACCACATTGGCGGGTACCCCTGGACGCTACCGCTTAGTAGTCAGTGTTAACACTTGATCGCAATTGCAAATAGAGTTCATATATTCTTGCCGAGAGACTGCTGGGCCTTGCTAGCGCTCCTTCCTGACTCCGATTGGCGTGAATACGTTCTTACTCTCCATCGACGCAGTAAATTCAGGTGAAGAATAGATATAACGGCGTTCATCATCCTTCTTCTGAAATAACAAAAGCGCCCCTTCAGAGCTTGCAATCACAGTGGCGTCACCGCTGAACTCTTTTGTTACGACCGCATGCGCAGCCTGATCTCGCAATAAACTCGCGCGCATGCTTCCCATGAAAAACGCCACAACAATTAAGGCGGCAGTGATGGTCACAAATGCAGCAGCTGCAGCGCGCGCAGAACGCGCAGGCCGCATTCTCATCTTACGAATAAAAATCCGGGGCCTTGGCTGAAGAAAGAACCCAGCGCGGACAAGACCAGATAGAACGATAAGCAATACAGATATGATAAGCCCAATTCCAGAAGCCCATGTGACAGCGAATTTCACATATGTCGCCAACATCATGAATAGGAACATAACTGCTTGGAATATAATCCAAGCGAATCCCTCCCACTTTATAGTCTGGCTATGCGTTCGAACGAAGCGGCGCTGATGCTTCCAGTCCATTTTTCGACGCAACCCGGGATCAAGTCGATCGCTGATTGCGAGGAATGGGAGACCGATAAGCTGAAGAATTGACGTAAACACTCGCGCAACAACTGCGCAAAAAAATACATAAAAGAGAAAGGTTGCAGTTACGCCTTGGGCCAGCGGCATACCAGCAACCGCCACAATCTGCAGGGGAACTTGCATCAAAAAGCCAGCGTAATGCGCGAGGGAAAGCGATACGACTGCCAGAATTCCTCCAAGTACTGATGTTTTGCGACTCCAGGCTTCGTAAATCCAGCGGTGACTAGGAAGAGGTATCGAATGCATTTTTCAAGGATCCTATAAATTCTGCGGGAAACTATTCTACAACGGTATAGCTGCATAAGTGCCCGACAGCTTCGTCGCCTAACATTCAAAAATATCTCGCACCGGGAATCAGCGCGCCCATTAAATTAGCAGCTACTAAAGGCTAGGCACCTCTCTAAAATGTCTGACACGCGCAGCATTAATTACTTGAAATTGAATGTCTGTGCAATGCCTTATCCTAATCAGGTATTACCGCAGTCACCTCGATCTCCACCCGCGCCCGGTCTTCCATCAACCCCGCCACCTGCACCGCGCTCATGGTCGGATAGTGCCGCCCCAGCACTTCGCGGTAAGCGGCGCCCAGTTCGCGCCCGGCGTCGAGATATTCGCGCTTGTCGACCACATACCAGGTCATGCGCACGATGTGTTCGGGCCCCGCGCCCGCTTCGCGCAGCACGGCGACGATGTTTTCCAGCGCCTGGCGCGTCTGGCCGACGAAGTCGTCGGTGTGAAAGCGCCCTTCGGCGTCCCAGCCGATCATGCCGCTGACAAAGATCTGGCGTCCGCGGCAGGCCACGCCATTGGAATAACCCTTGGGGCGCGGCCAGCCCGGCGGTTGAAGAATGTCCATCCTTGCTCCAGACCCTGGGTTAAACCTTCGGCGCGAGCAGCTCGCGCGCGATGATCAGGAGCTGCACTTCGCTTGCTCCCTCGTAGATGCGCAGCGCGCGGATTTCGCGGTACAGGCCTTCGACCACCTGCCCGCTCTGCACGCCCTGGCCGCCGAACAGCTGCACCGCGCCGTCGATGACGCGCTGCGCCGATTCGGTGGCAGCCAGCTTGGCCATCGCCGCTTCCTTCGTCACCCGCTTGCCGCTGTCGCGCAGCCAGGCGGCGCGGTAGGTCAGCAGCGCGGCGGCGTCGATCTCCAGCGCCATCTGGGCCAGCCTGGCCTGGGTGAGCTGGAAGTCGGCCAAGGTCTTGCCGAACATCGGCCGCGCCTGGGCGCGCTCCAGTGCCTGTTCCAGCGCGCGCCGCGCGAAGCCCAGCGCGGCGGCGGCGACCGAGGTGCGGAACACATCCAGGGTCGCCATCGCCACCTTGAAGCCCTGGCCTTCTTCCCCCACCAGGCAGGCGGCCGGCACCCGGCATCCGGTGAAGCGCAGGCGCGCCAGCGGATGCGGCGCGATCACGTCGATGCGCTCGGCGATCTCCAGACCAGGGGTGGCGGCGTCGACGATGAAGGCCGAGATTCCCTTCGCGCCGCGCCCGGCTTCGCCGCCGCCGTCCCCGCTGCGGGCGAAAACGACGTAGAAATCGGCGATGCCGCCGTTCGAGATCCAGGTCTTCTCGCCATCGAGCACCCAATCGTCACCATCGCGCCGCGCAGCGCAGCGCATGGCGGCGACGTCGGAACCGGCTTCCGGCTCCGACAAGGCAAAGGCGGCGATCGCCGCGCCGCCCGCCACGCGCGGCAGCCAGCGCTGCTTTTGTTCGCCGGTGCCGAACAGCGAAATCGCCCCGCTGCCCAGGCCCTGCATCGCAAACGCGAAGTCGGCCAGGCCGGCGTGGCGCGCCAGGGTTTCGCGGATCAGGCAGATGGCGCGGGTGTCGATGGCCCCATTTCCGCTGCCGACGGCATGGCGCAGCCAGCCGTCGCGACCCAGGCGCGCGACCAGCGCGCGGCAGATCGCATCGACGTCAGCGCCATGCGCATCGATCAGGTTATCTGCCGCCCAGGCGTCGAGTTCGCGCGCCAGCGCGCCGTGTCGCTCTTCAAAAAACGGCCAGTCCAGGTAGTCCATCAATCCCCCTCGAAGCGCGGCCGTTCCTTGGCCACGAAGGCGTGGTAGGCGCGGTGAAAATCATTGGTCGCCATGCAGATCGCCTGGGCCTGGGCCTCGGCTTCGATCGCCTCGTCCACGCCCATATTCCACTCCTGCTGCAGCATCTTCTTGGTCATGCCGTGGGCGAAGGTCGGGCCGCCCGCCAGCGTGCCGGCCAAGGCGCTGGCCTCGCCGAGCAGCTGTTCGGGCGCGCACAGGCGGTTGAAGAAGCCCCAGCGCTCGCCCTCCTCGCCATCCATCGAGCGGCCCGTGTACAGCAGCTCGGCGGCCCGGCCCTGGCCGATCACGCGCGGCAGCAGCGCGCAGGCGCCCATGTCGCAACCGGCCAGGCCGACCCGGGTGAACAAAAAGGCGGTGCGGCTACGCGCCGTGCCGTAGCGGATGTCGGAGGCCAGCGCCAGGATCGCGCCGGCGCCGGCGCACACGCCGTCGACCGCCGCCACCACCGGCTGCGGACACGCGCGCATCGCCTTGACCAGGTCGCCCGTCATGCGGGTGAAGGCCAGCAGGCCGGGCATGTCCAGCTTCGTCAGCGGGCCGATAATCTCGTGCACGTCGCCGCCGGAACAGAAGTTCTCGCCGGCGCCCGTGATCACGACCGCCTTCACGTCGTCGGCATACGCCAGCGCGCGGAACAGGTCGCGCAGCTCGGCGTAGGAATCGAAGGTCAGCGGATTCTTGCGCTCGGGCCGGTCCAGGGTGATGGTGGCGACGCCGGCATCGAGCGCGAAGCCAAAGTGCTGCGCCGCATGGCCCGCAAGGCTGCTGCGCCCGCCCGGCAGGCGGTGCGACTGCCCCGGTAGATAATGCATGTGTGACTCCTGATGTTTGAAAAGTCAGCCTTCGAGCAGGCGCGCGGCCACCTGCTGTGGCGACAGGCCGCTGGACGCCGCCTGCAGCTGGCGTTCGCGCTCGAGGTTGCGCTCCAGCTGCTGTTTGCCGGCCCCGTACTGGCGTGGCCAGGCAGCGCCAGTGTAGCCGATGCGCGCCGCTTCCATCAGCGTCCAGGCCGGGTTGGCCAGGTGCGGGCGCGCCACCGCGCACAGGTCGGCGCGGCCGGCGGCGATGATGCCGTTCACGTGGTCGGCCTCATGAATACCGCCGACGGCGATGGTCGGGATGCCGGCCTCGTTGCGGATCCGGTCCGCGAACGGAGCCTGGAACATGCGTCCGAACACGGGCTTCTCCAGTTTGCTGACCTGGCCCGACGAACAATCGATCATGTCGGCGCCCGCGGCGCGGAACAGTCGCGCGATCTGCACCGCGTCCTGCGGCGTGATGCCGCCCTCGACCCAATCGTGGCTCGAGATGCGCACGCTGATCGGCAGGTGGCCCGGCCAGGCCGCGCGCACCGCCGCGAACACCGCGAGCGGGTAGCGGCAGCGGTTTTCGAGACTGCCGCCGTAGGCGTCCTGGCGCCGGTTGGTCAGCGGAGAGATAAAGCTCGACAGCAGGTAGCCGTGCGCGCAATGCAGCTCGAGCCAATCGAAGCCGGCGTCGAAGGCAGCCCGGGTGGCGCGCACGAAGTCGTCCCTGATGCGTTCCAGGTCGCCCTGCGTCGCTTCACGCGCGATCTGCGAGACCCCATCGATGTACTGCTGGCTGGAGGCCGACAGCAGCGGCCAGTTGCCGCTCGCCAAAGGCAGGTCGATGCCATCCCACATCGGCCGGGTCGAGCCCTTGGCGCCCGCATGGCCGAGCTGGACGCCGATCTTCGCGTCGCTGGCCGTGTGCACGAAGTCGACGATGCGTTTCCAGGCCAGCATCTGCTCCCGCGTGTACAGGCCCGGGCAGCCGGGCGTGATGCGGGCGTCGGCCGAGACGCAGGTCATCTCGGCCATCACCAGCGCCGCCCCGCCCAGCGCCCGGGCGCCGAGGTGGGCGAGGTGGAAGTCGCCGACCACGCCATCCACGGCGGAGTATTGCGCCATCGGCGACACCACCACCCGGTTCTTCAACAGCACATCGCGCACCTTGTAGGGCGTGAACATCGGCGGCGCCGCCACCGCGGGCGGCGCCACGCCGGCCTGGCGCGCCGCCGCGATGGCGAAGCGGCGCTCGAAACCGTCGACGTAGGCGGCGTCGCGCAGGCGCAGGTTTTCGTGCGACAGCCGCTGGCTGCGCGTGAGCAGCGAATAGGCGAACTGCTCGGCCTCCATGGCCGTGTAGCGCGCCACGTTCTCGAACCACTCCATCGAATTGCGCGCCGCGCTTTGCAGTTTCAGCACTTCGACCAGGCGCGCCTCCTGGTAGCGCGCCAGCGCCGCCGCCACATCGACCTCTTCATCAAGCGCATCGGCGAGGCCGATCGCATCCTCCAGCGCCAGCTTGGTGCCGGAGCCGATCGAGAAATGGGCCGTGTGGGCGGCGTCGCCCATCAGCACCAGCGGCGCCTGCCGCCCGTCGACCTCGAGCATATGGACCCAGTTGCGGCAGGCCAGGCGCGGGAAGCGGATCCACATGCCGGATCCGCGCAGGTGGGCGGCGTTCGCCATCAGCGGCTGGCCGTCCAGGTGGCGCGCGAACAGGCGCTCGCAGAAGGCCAGCCCGTCCGACTGGTCCATGTCGGCCAGGCCGCACGCGCGCCAGGTCGTGTCGAGCGTCTCGATGATGAAGGTCGAGGTCTCGTCGTCGTACTGGTAGGCGTGCGCCTGGAACCAGCCGTGTTCGGTCTCCTCGAAGGCGAAGGTGAAGGCGTCGAAGCGCTTGCGCGTGCCCAGCCACACGAAGCGGCACAGGCGCTCCTCGACCTCGGGCTGGAACGCGTCGCGGTAGTGCTGGCGGATCGCGCTGTTGACGCCGTCGGCGGCCACCACCAGGTCGGCGCGGTGGCGGCGCGCCAGTTCGGCCACGTCGTCGACCCGGGTCTCGAATACCAGCTCCACTCCCAGCGCGCGGCAGCGCGCCGCGAGGATGTCGAGCAGGCGCTTGCGCCCGATGCCGCAAAAGCCGTGGCCGTGCGAGGTGATGGTGGCGCCCTTGAAGTGGACGTCGATCGCGTCCCAGTGATTGAACGCTTGCAGGATGGCGCGCGCGCTCGGTTCGTCGGCCCGAGCCAGGTGGCCGAGGGTCTGGTCCGAGAACACCACGCCCCAACCGAAGGTATCGCCGGGCCGGTTGCGCTCGACGACAGTCACCGCATGCGTCGGGTGGCGCAGTTTCATGAGCAGGCCGAAGTAGAGGCCGGCCGGGCCGCCGCCGACGCAAACGATGTTCATGATCCCTCCGGGTGCTGGTATGGCGCCTAGTTTACCTGCCCCAATGCTTGAGGTGTCAATGACTTGTTGCGCACGAAAGAATGGCCCTCTGAAAAATGCCAATTTTTAGTACAATCCAGAAAGAGCAGAACCGAGATTCCGGACCATGCGCAGCCGGCCACCCAACTTGGATAATTCGCCAGACACGATGAACATTTCAAACCGAATCGCGCACTCCCGCCCCCTTGCCACCACCGCCATGCATGGCCGCGCCGAAGCGCTGCGCAATGCGGGCGAGCGCGTAATCGATTTCTCGATCGCGATTTCGCACTTTCCGGCCCCGGCCAGCGTGCTGGACGCCGTCTCCGGCGCCATCGAGCGCGAACGCACGCTGCCGTACACCGAGGTGGGCGGCGCGCTGAAGGTGCGCGAGGCGCTACGCGCCAAGCTCGCCGGCGAGAACCGGATCGAGGCGCGGGCGGACGAGATCATCGTGACCAACGGCTGCAAACAGGCGTATTACCAGGCGCTGTACGCGATGACCGATCCGGGCGACCGCATCGCCGTGTTCCGTCCGCACTGGCCGGCCTATCTCGCCACCGCCGAACTGCTGGGACTCGAGGTGGTGCTGGCCGACCTGCCGGAGACGCTGACCGAGGCCTGCCTGGCGGCCCTCGGCAAGGTCAAGGTGCTGGTCCTGAACAACCCGCACAACCCGACCGGCAAGGTGTACACCCGGCGCGAGCTGGAACTGGTGCGCGACTGGGCGACGGCCGGCGGCGTGCACGTGATCGTCGACGAGAGCTACGAACACCTGATCTTTGACGGCGAGCACGTCACGCTGGCGGCGCTGTGCGACTGGCGCGCCGTGGGCGTGGTCACCCTGTTCTCGGCCTCGCAGAGCTATGCCATGATGGGCTGGCGGGTCGGTTTCGCGCTCGCCCCCGCCGCGCTGGTGAATGCGATGCAGACCCTGCAGGGGCCGATCACGGCCGCCGCGCCGCACCTGTCGCAGGTGGCGGCGGTGGCCGCCTTCGCTACCGGTACCCCGCACGAACTGCTGCGCGACTACCGCGCGCGGCGCGACCTGGTGGTGCGCCGGTTCGCCGACGCGCCCTGGATCACCATGCATGCGCCGGCTTCCGGCCCCTATCTGTGGGGCGACGTGCGTGGGCTCACCATGGACACGGTCGGCTTCGCCGAACGCCTGCTGGAGGAGGAACGGGTGGCGCTGATGCCGGGCGACGCGCTCGGCGAGCCCGGCTTCATCCGCATCGGCTACATCTCGGACGACGAAGACACCCTGATGGAAGGCGTGCGCCGCATCATCGCGTTCGGCACGCGCCTGGCGCAGTCGGCGGAGCCTCGATGAGCAATTTGCTGGGACGTTTTCGCCTGAACAGCCTGCGCAGCCGCCTGATGCTGCTGGTGCTGCTGGCGATCACACCGATCGCCGTCGTCACCGTGCTGGGCGGCCTGCGCGAACGCGAGGCGGCGATCCGCGCCTCGGAAGAAAACCTCAAGCGCCTCACCGCGCTGGCGGCCGCCAACGAGGCGCAATCGATCGACCGTGCGCGCCAGATCCTGGTCGACCTGGTCAGCGTGCCCGACCTGATGGGCGACACCGCCGGCTGCAATGCCCTGCTGGCCAATGTCCTCGACCGCAACGAGGGCTATGTCAATTTCGGCCTGATCCAGCTGGACGGCGAGATCACCTGCAGCGCGGTGCCGATGCTGCACCCGGTGAACCTGGGCGACCGCAGCCATTTCAAGCGCGCGATCGCCGAACGCCGCTTCATCGCCAGCGACTACGTGTTCGGGCGCGTGATCCGCAAGCACACGATCAATCTCACCTATCCCGTCATCGACCGCTCGGGCGACGTGGTGGCAGTGGTGTTCGCGGCCATGGACCTGGCCGGCCTGGACACCTTCGTCAACGACATCAGCATGCCGCCCGGTTCGATCCTGGAGACGGCCGACGCTTCGGGCAACCTGATCTCGCGCCGCCCCGACCCGGAACGCTGGTTCGGCAAGCGCGTCACCGGCGAACTGCTGGACGCCATGCGCGGGCCGCACGAGCGCGCGCTGGTGGTGCGCGGCGAGGACGGGATCGAGCGCCTGCATGCCTTCGCCCGCGTCGGCTCGCCGACCCTCACCGACTACACCATCACCATCGGGATGCCGACCGACCTGATCACCCAGGTCGCACGCGACGCCCAGTTCATGTCCCTGCTCGGCCTTGGCGCCACCACCCTGCTGGCGCTGCTGGCGGCCTGGCTGGCCGGCGAAAAGCTGATCGTGCAGCGGGTGCGCGGCCTGACCACGGTCGCGCGCCGCATCGCCGCCGGCGAACTCGACGCGCGCACCCGGATCGAGTACGGCAACGAGGAGATCGGGCGGCTGGCGGCGGCGCTCGACGAGATGGCCGAGAACCTGCAGAAAAAGGAAACCGCGCGCGGCCAGGCCGAGCGCGAACTGCGCGCCGCCGACCAGCGCAAGGACGAATTCCTGGCGATGCTGGCGCACGAGCTGAGAAATCCGCTGGCGCCGATCAGCACCGGCGCCCACCTGCTCAAGCTGCTGCACTCGGATAACGCCCAGATCACCCAGACCTGCGCCATCATCGCGCGCCAGGTCGAGCACATGACCAGCCTGGTGGACGACCTGCTGGACGTGTCGCGCGTGACGCGCGGCCTGGTGTCGCTGTCGACCCAGGTGCTGGACCTGCGCAACGTGATCGACGACGCCGCCGAGCAGATCCGCCCGCTGATCGGCGCGCGGCGCCACAAGGTGGTGCTCGACCTGCCGAGCGGCCCAGCCCAGGCCAAGGGCGACCACAAGCGCCTGGTGCAGGTGGTGGCCAACCTGCTGGGCAACGCCACCAAGTACACCCCCGAGGGCGGCCACATCCAGCTCCAGTTGCTGGAAGCCGGCGGCGACTGGGAACTGAGCGTGAGCGACGACGGCATCGGCATGGAGGCGCCCCTGGTCGAGCGCGTGTTCGACCTGTTCACCCAGGCCGAGCGCACCCCGGACCGCTCGCAGGGCGGCCTGGGGCTGGGCCTGGCGCTGGCCAAGAGCCTGGTCGAGCTGCATGGCGGCAGCGTCAGCGCGCGCAGCCCCGGCCTGGGCCGCGGCAGCACCTTCACCGTGCGCCTGCCGCGCCACCGGCAGGAAAGCGCGCCCCTGCCGGCGCATTTGCTCGGTCATCCGTCCGCCGGCAACCCGATCCCCGATGCGGCCGTGCCGAACGCGCTGCGCATCCTGGTGGTGGACGACAACCTCGACGCCGCGCACACGCTCAACCTGTTCCTGCGCGCCACCGGGAACGAGGTCGAGATCGCCTATTGCGGCGTCGACGCGCTCGAGATCGCCAAGGTGTTCGCGCCGCAGGTCTGCATCCTCGACATCGGCCTGCCCGACATGGACGGCAACGAACTGGCGCGCCGCCTGCGCCGCCTGCCGCAGACCAGCGGCGCGACCCTGGTCGCCGCCACCGGCTACGGACGCCAGCAAGACCGCGAGGCGGCCAGCCAGGCCGGCTTCGACCATTACCTGGTCAAGCCGGTCAACACGCTGCAGCTGGGCGAGCTGCTGGCCACGGCGGCCGCGCGCTGACGGGCAGGTCCGCATCGTGTCGACGCGGGCCTGTTGTCATTTCACCTTTGGTCGTTTCAGAGCAACATCCGTGTAAATATCGCGTGACAATCGCCATGCCGCCTACATAAAATTTGCCGACGAGCAAATTTATGCACTCTGGAGAAATTCTGTGGGCATGCTGACCTGGATGCTGCCTGATGCTTCCCACTGACGATATCGCGCGATGGCGCGTGCGTGTTTTCTCCACCTTGCTGCCGATCGTGCTGGTGCTGGGCACCAGCGCCGCCTTGCCGAGCGTCGCCCTGGCGCTGCGCCAGGGCCTGTGGCAGATCGCGCTGATGGACGCGGTGGCCCTGGCCTGGATCTTCGCCATCTGGCGCCTCGACCGCCTGCCCCACACTTTCCGCGTGCTGAACTTCCTGGCCGTGCTGTTCATGGTCGCCATCGGGCTGATGCTGGCGGTGGGGCCGGTGAGCCTGAACTACCTGATGGCGCCGCCGATCATGGCCGTGATCCTGCTCGGCAACCGACCCGGCATCCTCACGCTCGCCTTGGGCGCGGTGTGCATCGTGGCGTTCGGCGTGAAGGGTTATGCGCGGCTGTACGTGCCGGGGCTGGAGACCGATCCGCTGCTGTCCTCGGTGGTGGTGGCGATCAACTTCAGTTGCGTCGGCGGCCTCGTCACCTTTGCCGCCGGCACCCTCTTCAAGGGCCTGGCGCGCTCGGCGCAGGAAGCGCGCACCGCCGCCGACGCCGTCAACCGCCTGGCCTTCTACGACGTGCTGACCGGCCTGCCGAACCGGCGCCTGCTGATGGACCGCCTGGCCGAACTGGCCGAGGGGGCGCGCCGCAACGGCGCCCTGGGCGCGCTGCTGTACGTCGACCTCGACAATTTCAAGAACGTCAACGATGCGCGCGGCCATGCCGTCGGCGACCAGCTGCTGCGCCAGGCCGCCGAACGCCTGGCGGCGGTGGCCGGAGCGCGGGCCTGCGTGGCGCGCCTGGGCGGCGACGAATTCGTGGTGCTGCTGGACGACCTGGGCGCGGAGGCAGGCGCCGCCACCACGCGCGCGCTCGCGCTGGCCGAAGAGATCCGCGGCGCGCTGTGCGAAAAGATGATCATCGAGGGCCAGCGCTACTACGCCACCACCAGCATCGGCGTCGCGCTGACCGCGGCGGCGGGCGCGCCGCTCGCGGTGCACGACCTGCTGCGCGAGGCCGATACCGCCATGTACCACGCCAAGGCGCGCGGCCGTAACGGCGTCGCCCTGTTCGAGGCCGGCATGCTGCGCGACGCCGAACGCCGCCTCACCCTCGAGCGCGACCTGGGCCTGGCGCTGGAGCACGGCGAGCTGTCGCTGCACCTGCAACTGCAGGTCGATGGCGCCCGGCGCCCGAGCGGGGCCGAGCTCCTGATGCGCTGGCGCCGCAAGGACGGCAGCAGCGTGCCGCCCGACCAGTTCATCCCGGTCGCCGAGTCGAGCGGCCTGATCGTGCCGCTGGGCGAGTGGGCGCTGCGTGAAACCTGCCTGGCCTGGCATGCGCTGGCGCGCGCCGGCCATCCGCTGCCGCTGTCGGTCAACGTCAGCCCGATGCAGTTCCGCCAGCCCGACTTCGTGGCGCGGGTGGAAAGCATCCTGAAGGACACCGGGGTGCCGCCCGGCCAGCTGGTGTTCGAGGTCACCGAAGGCCTGCTGGTCGACCGCCTCGACCAGACCATCGGCCGCATGCACGAGCTGGCGGCGCTGGGCGTGCGGATCTCGGTCGACGATTTCGGCACCGGCTACTCGAGCCTGGCCTACCTGACCCGCATGCCCTTGTACGAACTCAAGATCGACAAGAGCTTCATCCGCGACACCCCAAACGACAAGGACGGCACCGCGATCGTGCAGTCGATCCTGTCGATGGCCGGCCACCTGGGCCTGCGCGTGGTCGCCGAAGGCGTCGAGACCGAGGCCCAGGCCGGGTACCTCGCGCACCACGGCAATGCCAGCATGCAGGGCTTCCTGTTCCACCGGCCGATGCCGCTGGAAGCGCTGCTCGAGCATCTGCGCCGGTCGTCCTGAGTTCGCACGGTTCGCTGGCCTGCGCTGCACGAGCGCCTCCGACGTAAATCGCCGCGATCCCGTATCATTTCATTTTGTCATGCCATGTTTGGACGGGAGGGATATCGATGGATGAGGTAGGAATCGTACTGGCAATGCTGCTGGCGGTGGTGGCGAGCGGCTACCTGGTGCGGATACTGCCGTTCGCCGTCCCCCTGCCGCTGGTCCAGATCGCGCTCGGCGCCGCCATCTCCAGCACCACCAGCCATGGCGTGCGCCTCGAGCCGCACATCTTTTTCCTCGTGTTCCTGCCGCCACTGCTGTTCCTCGACGGCTGGCGCATTCCCAAGGTGGGCCTGTTCCGCGACCGCTCGACCATCCTCGAGCTGGCGCTCGGCCTGGTGCTGTTCACCGTGATCGGCGCCGGCTTCCTGATCCACTGGCTGATCCCGTCGCTGCCGCTGGCCGTGTCGTTCGCGCTGGCCGCGATCCTGGCGCCCACCGATCCGGTCGCGGTGTCGTCGATCGCGGCGCGCGTGCCGATTCCGCCGCGCCTGATGCACATCCTCGAGGGCGAGTCGCTGCTCAACGACGCCAGCGGCCTGGTGTGCTTCCGGTTCGCGGTGGCGGCCGCGCTCACCGGCACCTTCTCGCTGGGCGACGCCACCCTCACCTTCCTGTGGGTGGCGCTCGCGGGAATCGCGATCGGCGTCGGCCTGACGATCGCCGTCAGCTGGGCCCAGCGCATGCTGGCGGCGCGCATCGGCGAGGAAAGCGGCTCCCCGATCCTGGTCAACCTGCTGCTGCCCTTCGGCGCCTACCTGGCGGCCGAGCACCTGCAAGCCTCGGGCATCCTGGCGGCGGTGGCGGCCGGCGTCACGATGAGCTACGTCGAGCTGAGCGGCCGCGCGCTGGCCACCACCCGCGTACGCCGCGCCGTGGTCTGGGATACCGTCCAGTTCGCGCTGAACGGCATCATGTTCGTGCTGCTGGGCGAGCAGTTGCCGTCCATCGTCAGCGCCGCCCTGGTCGCGCCCGAACTGCCGGCGGCCCATGATGTCTGGTGGCTGCTGGGCAATGCGCTGGCCATCAGCGTCGGCCTGATCCTGCTGCGCTTCATCTGGGTCTGGGTCTCGCTGCGCCTGACCTTGCTGGCCGCGCGGCGCCAGGAGCAGGCCGTCTACCGTCCGAATCCGCGCCTGATCCTGGCCACCTCGCTGGCCGGCGTGCGCGGCGCGATCACCCTGGCCGGCGTGCTGACCCTGCCGCTGGCGATGCCGAACGGGACGCCGTTCCCGGGCCGCGACCTGGTGATCTTCCTGGCCAGCGCGGTGATCGTGGTGTCGCTGGTGCTGGCCAGCGTCGGCCTGCCGCGCGTGCTGCGCGGCCTGGAACTGCCGGCCGAAGCGGCCCACGAAAGCGAGGAAGACCAAGCGCGCCACGCCGCCGCGCTGGCGGCGCTGGAAGCGATCGCCACGGCCCCTCCGCCGCCGCCGACCTCGGGCTGCGATGCCGAGGGCGCGGCCGAGATGCACGCCAGCGCGGCCGACCAGGTGCGCAGCCTGTACCAGTACCGGCTCGACGGCGGCACGGGCGCGGGCGTCGACCCGGACCGCGCACGCGCCGCCGAGAGCGCCGAGCGCCACTACCGCCTGGCCGCGCTCGAGCAGGAACGCGCGGTGCTGCTGCGCATGGCGCGCCACAACCAGCTGTCGGACGAGATCGCGCGCAAGTTGCTGCGCGAGATCGACCTGGTCGAGGCGCGTTACCGCTGAGCAGGTGCAGTCGGAGTCAGATTGCGCCTACGTGCTTCGGACTGCGCCTACGTTACTTCGCGTACAGTGCGCAGGGGAAGCCAAGGGTAGGATCGGCTGGAAGATCCACCTTCCAGCGACCCTGCCATGCCCAGCGAAAAAACCGACGCCGATGCCGTCCCCAGCGATCCACCCGCCGCCGCGCGCGCGGCCGGCCTGCGTTACGTCCATGACGACCGGCCCGGCATCCGGCGCGAAACCGTCAAGGACGGTTTTCGCTATCTCGACGCCCGCGGCGAGCCGGTGACGGACGAGGCGACGCTGGCACGCATCAAGCGCCTGGTCGTGCCGCCCGCCTGGACCGAAGTCTGGATCTGCCCCCAGGCCAACGGCCACCTGCAAGCCACCGGGCGCGATGCCCGCGGCCGCAAGCAATACCGTTACCATCCCAAATGGCGCGAGGCGCGCGACGAGGTCAAGTACGAGCGCATGCTCAAGTTCGGCCAGGCGCTGCCGGCCATCCGCGCCGAGGTCGACCGCGCCCTGCGCCTGCCCGGCCTGCCGCGCGAAAAAGTGCTGGCCACCATCGTCTACCTGCTCGAAGCGACCATGATGCGTGTCGGTAACGAGGAATACGCGCGCACCAACAAGTCGTTCGGGCTGACGACGCTGCGCAACCGTCACGCGAAGGTCGACGGCAGCGACGTCGAGTTCAGCTTCCGCGGCAAGAGCGGGGTCTATCACAAGGTCAAGGTGCACGACCGGCGCCTGGCGCGCATCGTCGCGCGCTCGCGCGACCTGCCGGGCCAGGAACTGTTCCAGTACGTGGACGAGGATGGCGAGACCCACGCCATCGATTCGAGCGACGTCAACGAGTACCTGCGCGCCATCAGCGGCGAAGACTACACGGCCAAGGATTTCCGCACCTGGTCGGGCACCGTGCTGGCGGCGCTGGCCCTGCAGGAGTTCGAGAAGTTCGATTCCGAGGCCCAGGCCAAGAAGAACATCGTGCGCGCGATCGAATCGGTGGCCGAAAAGCTCGGCAATACGCCGTCGATCTGCCGCAAGTGCTACGTGCACCCTGCCGTGCTGGACGCCTATCTCGACGGCGCCGCGCTCGAGGTGCTGCGCGAACGCACCGAAGAGAAGCTGCAGGAAGACCTGCACGCCCTGCAGCCGGAAGAAGCGGCGGTGCTGGCCATGCTACAGCAGCGCCTGCGCCACGAGCAGGCTCAGTTGCAAAATCATCCGAAGCCCCCGGCGTCACGCAAGAAGCCTGCGCCGGCGAAGGCCGCGACCCGCAAACCATCGCGCCCGGCCGCCCGCGCGGCGGCTTGAGCGCATCACGAAAGGACTGGCATGACCGCATACAAGATCGAACTCGTCGCCCGTTTCGAGCACCAGGTCACCGGCGTCTCGGTGTCCGAGGACGAGCGCATCTTCGTCAACTTCCCGCGCTGGACCGAGGACAACGCCATCTCGGTGGCCGAGCTGAAAGCGGATGGTTCGCTGCGCCCCTACCCGGACCAGGAATGGAACGCCTGGCGCAACGCGCGCAAGGACGAGGTGACGCCGCACGACCACTGGGTGTGCGTGCAGAGCGTGGTGGCCGACGGCCGCGGCAGCCTGTGGGTGCTCGACCCGGCGGCGCCGGCCCAGGCGCACCTGGTGTCCGGCGGCGCCAAGCTGGTGCAGGTGGACCTGGCGAGCGACAAGGTCGTGCGCACGATCGCCTTCGACGAAGACGCCGCGCCGCAGGGCTCCTACCTGAACGACGTGCGCTTCTCGAACGACGGCAAGTACGCCTACATCACCGACTCGGGCGTGGTCGGCGCCATCCTGGTGGTCGACCTCGGGCAGGACAAGACGGTGCGCCTGCTCGACGGCCATCCGTCGACCCAGATGAAGAAGGGCTTGAACGTGAAAGCCGACGGCGAGGTGCTGCGCCGGCCGGACGGGCGCGGGGTCGAGTTCTCGGCCGACGGCATCGAACTCTCTGGCGACGGCGCCTGGCTGTACTGGCAGGCGATCAAGGGCGACACCCTGTACCGCATCCCCACGCAAGCGCTGATCGAACGCGGCCTGCAGGGCGAGGACGTGGGCGACGCGGTCGAGGAGTATGGCCACAACGGCGTCAACGACGGCCTGCTGTTCGATCGCGGCAGCAAGCGCATGTTCCTGACCTCGGTGCAGGACGATGCGATCAAGATGCGCGACCTCGACCGGGGACCGCAGGCCGAGGTACGGGTGGTGGTGCAGGACGAACGCCTGCGCTGGCCCGACACCTTCAGCCAGGGCCCGGACGGCACGGTCTACGTGACGACCTCGCACATCCAGGATTCGGCTTTCTTCAAGCCGGACGCGCCGGCGGCGCTGCCGACCGAGTTGTGGAAGCTTATTGAATCAGGTAAGTGATGACCTTCCAGCCGCCGTCCGCCTCGCGCGAGGTGACCACGGTTTCGGTCACGCCCGGACGGTTGGCGTACACGGCGCCGTACTGGATCACCACATAGTCGGCTTCCGGTGCGCCGGGCAAGGTGCGGGTATGGCGCGCGTTGGCCAGGGTGCGCGACTTCAGTTCGCCCAGCGGCGCGCGGGCGCCCGCCAGCATGCCGTTCCATTGCTCCGCGGTGACGGCGCTGCGAAATACCGTGCCGGCGGCGTTCCAGCTTTCGGCGGCCTTGCCCGCATCGGCGAGCTCGAGCCACTGCCCGGCGGCGGCCACGCCGGCCTTGGTGTGCTCGGTTTCCTGCGCATGCACGGCGGCGACGGGCATGGCGAACATCATGGCGAGGGCGATCGGTGCGAGCTGCTTCATGGCGGACTCCGTCTGGAAGGATCGAAAACCGACAGCATAGCGCGTTCCGGCGCCGCACAAACTCACACAATTTCGCGGCTCAGTTGCCCCTCAGTCGCCAGAATCGTACTTGTTGAACACCTGGCGCAGATAGGCGATGAAGGTCTCGTCCGTGCTCTGCGACTTGCCCTTGGTGTCGGACAGCTTGGCCACCGGCTGGCCGTTGCAGCGCACCAGCTTCATGACGATGTTCAGCGGCTTGTGCGGCGTGTCGTTGGTCAGCTTGGTGCCGATGCCGAAGCCGGTCATCACGCGGTCGGCGAAATGGCGGTACAGCTCGAGCGCCTTGGGCACCGTGAGGGCGTCGGAAAACACCAGGCGCTTGGTGCGCGCGTCGATGCGCAGCTTGGCGTAGTGCGCCAGCGCCTTCTCGCCCCACACGACCGGGTCGCCCGAATCCTGGCGCAAGCCGTCGAACAGCTTGGCGAAATACAGGTCGAAGTCCGCCAAAAAGGCGTCCATGCCCACCACGTCGGTCAGGGCCGTGCCCAGGTCGCCGCGGTATTCCTGCACCCAGTTCTCGAGCGCGGCCTTCTGGAAGTCGCGCAGGCGGGTGCCGAAGGACTGGTGGGCCTGCAGGTACTCGTGGGCCATGGTGCCGATCGGCGTCAGCTTGAGTTTGTACGCCAGGTAGACGTTCGAGGTGCCCTTGAAGTACTGGGGCAGCTCGCGCGCCATGGTGGTCACCACTTCGTCGTGCCACTCGCCGGAATAGCGGCGGCGCACGCCGAAATCAAAGAACTCGAACGGGTTGGCGCGCGGCGCCTCGGTGCCGAAGGCGCGCAGCTCGTCGATCTTCTGGCGCAGGCGGCGCCGCGCTTCGAGCAATGCTTCCTGCTGGTCGAAGCGGCGGAAGTACAGCTCGTTGACGATGTAGAGCACGAAGATCTCGAAGCCCATCACGTGCACCAGCGGGCCGCTGGCGCGGATCGTCAGGTGCGGGCCGTCGGTGTCGACCCGGATGAACTTGCGCTGGAAGCGGAACAGCGTGAGGAAGTCGGCGAAGTCGCTCTTGATGAAGCGCAGGCCGCGCAGGTAGGCCACCTCGCCCTCGGTGAACATCATGCCGCACAGGTAGTCGAGCTCGCGCTCGACGTCGTCCTTCAGTTCGGCCAGCGGATAGGCCGGCTCGTTACGGCAGCGGAATTCGTATTCCCCGGTGGCGCCGGGGTGGCTGTGCAGCAGGGCCTGCCACATCGTGAACTTGTAAAGGTCGGTCTCCAGCAGGCTGCGGACTACGGGTTTCATCAAGGCTCCAGGCATGTGCGCAACGGGCGCGGCAGGCTGTATTGTCGCCTACTTCTCGGCGCGGCGCTTTGCGGCCCGCTTTGGGGCCAGCATCGTGCCCGTGCAACCCGGGGTGCCGCAGCGGCAGGCGAACAGCTTCTTGAGCTTGGGCGTATGGCGCTCGTCGTAGATCAGCGCGTAATTGTAGTTCAGCTCTTCGCCGGCTTCGATGTCCTGCATGGCGTGGATATAGACCTTGCCGTCGTCCTCGAAGGCTTCGCAGTTGGGCGTGCAGGCGTGGTTGATCCAGCGCGCGTCGTTGCCGTCGCGGCCACCGTCGATCACGCGGCCATCGGCCAGGCTGAAATAGAAGGTATGGTTGATCGGCCCGCCCGCCTTCTCGGCGCGCCGGGTCGCCTTGTCCCAGCTGATGCGCTGGCCCTTGTATTCGATGATGCGGTCGCCGGCGGCGATCGGGCGCAGTGCGAAGACGCCGTTGCCGTGGACGGGCGACTGGCGCACCTCGACCATCGGGTCGGTGTCGGCGGGTTTGCTGCCGCCCTTGGCGGCGCTTTTCTTGTTGGTCATCTGGTTGCCGAATGGAAGATTGAAGCGGACGATTGAAGGAATGCATCCATTATGGCGGCAATCGCCGCGCATTGCCCGCACGCTTCATCAGGAAAGTCCGGCCGCCGCGCGCAAGGCGGCGACGTCGATCTTCTTCATCGGCAGCAGCGCCGTCATGACGGCGTCGGCTTGCGGACCGGCCATCCAGGACATGATCTCGGTCGGCGTCACCTGCCACGACAGCCCGAACCTGTCCTTCAGCCAGCCGCACTGGCGCGCTGCCTCGTCTCCGCCCTCTCCCAGGCGTTCCCAGTAATAGTCGATCTGCTCCTGGCTGTCGCACATCACCATGAACGAGACCGCTTCAGTGAAGTGGAACAGCGGCCCGCCGTTCATGGCGATGCAGGGCTGGCCGTCGACCTCGAACTGCACCGCCATCACGCTGCCCGGCGTCATGCGGTGCACGTCCTGGCCGGCCGCGCTGTAGTGCGACACGTGCGTGATGCGCGAGTCGGGGAAGATCGAGATATAGTGCTTGACCGCTTCCTCGGCCTGGGTGTCGAACCACAGGCAGGGCTGGATCGGCGCGTGCAGTTGCATGTCGTTCTCCTGTCAGGCGTTACGTAGGGCTAGCCGGGGAAATCCTCGGCGCGGTACTCGACCGTGTCTGCGGCCCCGGCCTCGCGCCCGGCTTCCTCGCGGCGCAGCTCGACGCGCCGGATCTTGCCCGAGATGGTCTTGGGCAGCTCGCGGAAGGCGATGCGCCGGATCCGCTTGTACGGCGCCAGGCGTTCGCGACTAAAGGCGAACAGCGCGGCGGCCATCTCGCGGCTCGGCTCGACCCCGGCGCGCAGGGTCACGAAGGCCTTCGGCACGGCCAGCCGCAATGGGTCGGGACTGGGCACGATGGCCGCCTCCAGCACGCTCTCGTGCTCGATCATCACGCTCTCGAGCTCGAACGGGCTGATGCGGTAGTCGGACGACTTGAACACGTCGTCGTTGCGGCCGACATAGAAATAATAGCCGTCGCCGTCCACGCTCGCCGTGTCTCCCGTATGGTAGTAGCCGGCCCGCATCACCTCCCGCGTCTTTTCCTCGTTGCCTTCGTAGCCGACCATGAGACCGATCGGGTTCGACGCAAGTTCCACCGAGATCTCGCCCTCCGCCGCCGGCCGGTCGTCGAGGTCGAGCAGCGCGATGCGGTAGCCCGGCAACGGACGGCCCATCGAACCCGGCTTGATCGGCTGGCCCGGCGAATTCCCGATCTGGCAGCTCGACTCGGACTGGCCGAAGCCGTCGCGGATGCGGATGCCCCAGGCGCGCTCGACCTGCTCGATGACTTCCGGATTGAGCGGTTCGCCGGCGCCGACCAGTTCGCGCAACGTGGGCTTCCAGGCGGCCAGGTCTTCCTTGATCAGCATGCGCCAGGCGGTCGGCGGCGCGCACAGCGAGGTCACGCCGCAGCGCACCAGCGTGTCGAGCACGGCGCGGCTGCTGAAGCGCTCGAAATTGAACACGAATACCGTGGCGCCCGCGTTCCACGGCGCGAAGAAGCAGCTCCAGGCATGCTTGGCCCAGCCGGGCGCGCTGATGTTCCAGTGGACGTCGCCCGGCTGCAGGCCGATCCAGTACATGGTCGACAGGTGGCCGACCGGATAGCTCTGGTGGGTGTGCAGCACCAGCTTCGGCTTCGCCGTGGTGCCGGACGTGAAGTACAGCAGCAGCGGGTCGGTGGCGCGCGTCTCGCCTTCGGGGACGAACACGCTGGCCACGTTCTCGCTGTCCGCGTAGTCGTGCCAGCCTTCGGGCCCGCCGCCGACGGCAATCCGGGTGTAGTTGCCGGCGAGCGCCTCGAATTTACCGGCTTCGCTGGCCTGGCCAATCACGTGTTTGACCTGTCCGCGCTCCAGGCGGTCGGCCAGGTCGTCGCCCGCCAGCGCCATCGTGGTCGGCACCAGCACGGCGCCCAGCTTGATCCCGGCCAGCATGATTTCCCACAGCTCGACCCGGTTCGGCAGCATCAGCAGCACCCGCTCGCCGCGCCGCACGCCGAGATTGCGCAGGTATTCGGCCACCTGGCTCGAGCGCGCGGCCATGTCGGCGAAGGAGATCTTGCGTTCGCTGCCGTCTTCCTCGACCACCCACAGGGCGGGCGCGTGATTGTCCCGGGCCTGGTGATCGAAGAAGTCGAGCGCCCAGTTGAAGCGGTCGAGCTCGGGCTGCTCGAAATCGCGGTAGGCGGTGTCGTAGTCGAGCCGGTGCCGCTGGAGGAAGTCGCGCGCCTGCACGAAGCGCTGGGTTGGCGTCATGGGTGTCTCCTGGTCGCTATGCCATGTGGATGGCGGGATGCGTGACGCTCCCGCCTTGCGACCATTCTGCCACCGATTCGGCCCGTGGTGACGCCTGACGCTTCAGTTGCGCCGCAGCGGCGTCACCTGCATCTCGTCGGCCGGCGCCATCATGTCGATCACGCGGCAGTCGCCGCACATGCGCAGGCGATCGAGGTTGGCCGCGAACGCCGGGTGGGAACCCAGGCGCCCGAGCATGTTCTCGACCATTTGCAGCGTGCCGAACGGCTTGCTGCAGCGGATGCAGTGGAAGGGCTGCGATTCGTTCAGCACCACCGCCGCCATGCGCTCGGGCGCGAACGAGATGCGCGGCATCAGCGCGATCGCGTTCTCGGGACAGGTGTTGGCGCACAGGCCGCACTGGACGCAGTTCTTTTCGATGAAGCGCAGCTGCGGCGCGCCCTGCCCGTCCTGCAGCGCATTGGCCGGGCAGACGCCGACGCAGGACATGCACAGGCTGCAGGCCTGGCGGTCCACGAGCAGCGCGCCGAACGGCGCTTTATCGGGCAGGCCGATGTGCGGCGGCTGCTGCGGGGCATGGCGGTGCAGGTGGTCGAGCGCATAATCGAGGGTGTTGCGCTTGTCGGCAGCCAGGTGGAACACCGCTGGCGACGACGGTGTGTCGCCGCGCGGCGCATGACGCAGGGCCAGCGCCAGTTCCTGGGCCGCCTCCAACGGTGACGCTTGTGGCCCGCCAGCCAGTTGCAGCAGCTGGAAGTGCGGCCCGGCATACCCCAGGCCATCGAGCACGGCCTGGGCGATGCGCATCTGCTCGCCCAGCGCCTGCACGTATTGCGGGGCTTCCTCGCCCGTGGTCAGCACGGCGACGCCGGCCGCGCCGTAGGCCATCGCCGCCAGCCAGACGTCGATGCCGGTCGATGCGACGTAGTGCAGCGAGAACGGCAGGATGCGGCCCGGAACGCTGTCGCCAAGGCGTTCGATGACGTCCAGCCCCTGCGCATCGTGCAGCAGCAGCACCGGCTGCGCGCCCCCCGCCTCGCGGAAGGCGCGCAAGGCGGCCTGGATGCGCTTGCCGGTGAACGGCGCCGGCGGATAGGCGTAGCTCATGGCGCCGGTCGGGCACACGGTGCCGCAGGCGCCGCAGCCGGCGCACAGGTAAGGATTGACCTTGACCCGGTCGCCGTCGCTCACGATCGCCTTCGCCGAGCAGATGTCGACGCAGGCGCTGCAGGCGTGGATGCCGTTGCGGCCGTGGGCGCAGATGCGCTCCTTGTAGCTGAAGTACTTCGGCTTCTCGAAGTCGCCGACCATGCCTTCCAGGGCCTCGACCGCCTCCATGCGCGCCGCCTCGCCATCGCCGGGCGCGTAGTAGCCGTGCGGGCGCTGGTGGCTGGCGATCAGGCGCGCCGGGCACAGGTCGAGCACCAGGTCGAACCGGCCCTCGCCCACCGGCTGGCCGGCCGCGCGCCAGCGCGCCTCGAAGGCGCCCAGCCAGCCGGCTACCGCCACCGTCTGCGCCCTGTGCACCGGATACAAGCGCGGCTGCGGGCGGTCCGAGGCGTCCGGCTCGTCCAGCAGCAGCACGGTGACCGACAGCGCGCCGGACAGCCGGTCGGCCAGCGGCAGCGCGTCACACGCGCTGCCAACCACCAGCGTGCGCCCGTGCGAGCGGTAGTCGACCGTAACGGCCGCCTCGAAGTCGGGAAAGTCGCGCGCGGCCTGCAGCGCGGCTACGCGGGCGGCCGCGTCGCGGCCGTCCTGGACAGGGTCGGAAGCCGCCCCGTCGTTGAATCGGATGTTCATGTGGTCCCTTGTGTTGGCGTGCCCGGCTGGCCGTCGGCTGCCGGGTCGTCGTCGCGCCGTGCCTGCGCCTCGCCCTGCTTGTCCTCGTCCTCGCCCAGCAGGCGATTCAGCACGCCGGGGGCGTGCCTGAGCGAAGCCAGCATGGCGTCGGTGAGCGGCGCGGCCTTGTTGTAGTCGGCGATATAGATGTCCAGGCCGTCCATCACCGCGAAGTTCGGATCGGCGAACAGTTTTTTGAGCGCCATGCGCTGCACGGCCTTGTCGACGCCCTTGGCGACGAAGGCCGAGTAATCGGATTCCGGCGTCAGCCGGGCCACGTCGTCCAGGGTCGGCAGCGCCCGCTGATCCTCCTGCACCGGTGGCGGCGGCGCGGCGGCAGGTAGCGGCGCCGGCGCGACTTCCTGCACCGGCTCGGGCGCCGCCTTCAGGCGCGACCAGCGGCGCAGGAATCCTTCCTCGGCCACGGCGTCAGCGCTCATCCGTGCTGCCTTCCCTTGCGCGGGCGCGGCGTGAAATGCTCGCGCAGGTAGCCCGCGACCCAGCTGTAGATCTCGGCCGGCATGGTCACGCCGTCGGCCGACTCGCCCGAATCGAACATGCGCGTGCCCTCGACGTAGCTGACCGAGGCGCGCGCCGGCATCGCACGGCCGTCCTCCATGCGCCACAGCACGAACACCTTCGATTCCGGCGCCATGACGTTCTCGTAGTAGCCCTCGTGCTCGTCGGTGTACAGCTCGAGTTCGAGACCGGAGACCAGGTAGTAGTCGCGCTCGGCGCTTTCGCTCAGCACCGACAGGCGCGGCAGCTCGCCGCGGTCCGGCACCACGCCCACCGCGGCCCAGCTGTCCATATCGCCCCAGCGGTGCCGCACCGCGCGCCGCTGCATGATGATGGCGACCGGCATGCTTCCCATTTTCATCGCTCGGCCTTCATTTGTTCGGGCGCGTTTTCAGGCACGCCTTTCTTGTTCACCGTCGGCGACGCCCCGGCCGGCTCGGCGCGGGTCGGACCCTGCTTGACGTCTTCGCTCGGACGCGCCGTGCCCAGTTTCTCGCTCTTGACCGGCACGTTGGCCGCATGCAGCGCGCGCGCGCCGAGCGGCGCGGCGCCGGTGGCGGGCGCCGCGCCCGCCGTTCCCGGAGCGCCGCCGGCCGGGGCCGGCGACGGCACGCCGGCGCCCGGCGGGGTCGGATCGGAGGCGGCGACACCCGTCGGCCCGCTCACGGGCGGCGGCGGCTTGATGGTCCAGCCCTCCTGCGCGGCGCGCTGGCGCCACTGGCCGCTGATCCGGTCAATCGACGCGTTCAACGCTTCCTTTTCCTTGGCCGCCCTGGCGTCGGCCTCGGCCTTTTTCGCCGCCGCGGCCTGGGCCTGGGCCGGCGATGGCGGCGGCAGGGCCGCCCACGATGCGCCGGCCAGGCCGGACGCCAGCGCCAGCGCCAGCACGCATTGCAATCGCCTGATCGTCATCGCGTTCCTCCTGATTGTCCCTGCGGCGCCGCATTGTTGGCCGCCGGGGCTTCGGTGCTTCCCGGCGCCGGCGCGACGGGGCGGTTCTCGCCCGACGGCAGCTCGCTGCCTGGACGTCCGGCGCTGGACGGCTGGGTGACGCCGCTCGACGGCCCCTGGCCAGTTTCCCGGGTCTCGCCGCCGGTCTCGGCGCCGCTGGTATTGCCGCCCGCGCCGCCGGCGATGCCCGGCGTGCCGCCGGCATAGGTGGCGTCGGTTTCCGGCCGCGCCGTGCGCGCCATGAGCTGGCCGCTGGTCATGCCGCCGGACGACACCTGTCCGGGGTACTTGGTCTGGATCACGCCATTGGCGGCGGGCGCCTGGCCGCGGTCGCAGGCGGCCAACGCGCTGGCCAGCAGCGCCACGGCGCCCAGGACCGATGCATCGAATCGTTTCATCGTCATTTCCTCAGTGCGCCGGGCCGGGTTGCGGACGGCCGCCCTGGCCCGGCACGTCGCGACCGGGCACCATGCGTCCGTCCTTGTCCATGCCGGGCGGCACGCCCGTCTTCATCTGCTCGTACCACAGCTGGTGGTGGGCCTTGGCCCAGTTCTCGTCCACCGTGCCGTAGCGCATCGCCTCATAGGCGCCGGGCGTGCCCCAGGTGCCGATGTAGGCGTGGCCCATGGCGGCCGCCATGTACATCGCCGCCGCGCCCACATGCAGGACGTTCGCCACCTGCATCACGTAGCGGGTCTGGCCGACGGCGAAGTCGAGCACCAGGCCGGTGACCGACATGATCAGGCCCAGCAACGCGACACCACCCCAGAACCAGGTCTTTTCGCCCGCATTGAAGAAGCCGGCCGGAACGTGCTTGTGGCTGATCAGCCCCCCGCCCTGCTTGACCCATTGCCAGTCGGCGCGGTTGTAGAAGTTGCGCTTCAAGAAGGTGAAGAACATCAGGATCGAGCACAGGATGAACAGCGGCCCGACGAAGTTGTGCAGGTATTTCGAGATGATCGCCACCCAGGAGAACAGGTCGTGCCCCATCCACGGCAGCATGATCTTCTTGCCGTACATGATGATGATGCCGGTGATGCCGAGGGCGATGAAACTGAAGGCCGTGGCCCAGTGCACCTGGCGCTCCCAGCGGTTGAAGCGCTGCATCTTGCGCCCTGCCTCGGCCACCTGGTTGGCCGGGCCGATGGTCCGGTAGAACACGAAGATCGCCAGCGGCACCGCCAGCAGGATGAAGCCGGCGATGGTCGCGAGCGGCCCGTTGCGCAGGTGGCGCCAGGTGTTGCCGCCGCGCTGGACGATGACGTTGCCCTCCTTGCTGCCGTACTGGCCCAGGTAGTGCCGGTCCATGTGCACGCGGCCCGATTCGGATTGCAGCAGGCCGGGGTCGGGCACCACCGAGTCGGCCTCGATCTGCAGCATGGTCTGCTCTTCGGCATACGCCGGCGTGGCGCGCTCGTTCTTGACGCCGGCCCAGCTGCTGGACAGGGCCAGCGTCGCCACCAGGAGCAGCATCGCGCGCAACACATTCAGATTCGCTCGCATGTCGTCTCCTCAGGGATTGGCCCGGTTGTATTCGTTCTGCTTGCCGTTGCGGTTCTCGACCGTGGCCCACCAGGCCAGCCGGTCGTTGTGGAAGCGGCGCTGGTAATGGCGGTCGTCCGGCTTGCCGGCGTACTCGCCCTTGAGCCATGGCGGGTGCTGGTCCACTTCGAGGCAGCCGGCCAGCAGCACGGCCGGCACGATCATTGCGCATGCTTTGAGGAGCTTCATGTCGGGAACCTCCCCGCGTGGTTCTGCGAATCGCGCACGTCCTGGTTGACGCGCGGCGAGTCGCCCTCGGCCTTGTACTGGCCACCGCGTTTCGGCCTGCCGTAGGCGATCTTCCAGCCCCACAGCTGCGGGCCGTAGCCGCGCGTCTCGACCCGCTGGCGGTAGATGTCGGCGATGACGTTGGCGTCGCCGCCCAAGAGCGCCTTGGTGCCGCACTGCTCGGCGCAGGCCGGCAGCTTGCCTTCGGCGATGCGGTTACGGCCGTATTTCTTGAACTCGGCTTCCGAGGTGTCCGGTTCCGGGCCGCCGGCGCAGAAGGTGCACTTGTCCATCTTGCCGCGGTGGTTGAACAGGCCGGTCTCGGGGAATTGCGGCGCGCCGAACGGGCAGGCGTAATAGCAGTAGCCGCAGCCGATGCACTGGTCCTTGCTGTGCAGGACGATGCCGTCCTCGGTGTGGTAGATGCAGTTGGTCGGGCATACGGCCAGGCACGGCGCGTCGGTGCAGTGCATGCAGGCGACCGACACCGAGCGCTCGCCCGGGATGCCGTCGTTGATCGTCACCACGCGGCGCCGGTTGATGCCCCAGGCCAGTTCGTGCTCGTTCTTGCAGGCGGTCACGCAGCCGTTGCAGTCGATGCAGCGCTCCGTGTCGCAGATAAATTTCATTCTTGCTGGCATAGTCGATCTCCTGTCGGCTCGTCAGGCGCGCACCACGCGGCACAGCGATACCTTGGTTTCCTGCATCATGGTCACGGCGTCATAGCCGTAGGTCCAGCCGGTATTGATGGCTTCGCCGCGCACGATCGGCGCCCCATGCTCGGGATAGTGCCGTTCCAGGTCCTCGCCCATCCACCAGCCGCCGAAGTGGAACGGCGCCCATACCAGGCCCACCGGCACCCGCTCGGTGACCATCGCCATCATCTTCAGGCGCGCGCCGGTCGGGGTCTCGAGCCACACGTATTCGCCCAGCTTGGCGCCGATCTGGACCGCGTCGCGCGGATTGATCTCGACGAACATGTTTTGCTGCAGCTCGGCCAGCCAGGGGTTGGACCGGGTTTCCTCGCCGCCGCCCTCGTACTCGACCAGGCGGCCCGAGGTCATGATCAGCGGAAAGTCTTTCGAATAGTCGACCGCCTGCACCGATTTGTACAATGTCGGCAGGCGCCAGTGATTGGCCTTGTCGTCATAGGTCGGGTACTTGGCCACCAGGTCGCGTCGTGGCGAAGCCAGCGGTTCGCGGTGGACCGGCACCGGATCGGGGAAGTTCCAGACGTTGCAGCGCGCCCGCGCATTGCCGTACGGCGCGCAGCCGTGGGCGATGACGACCCGGATGATGCCGCCCGACAGGTCGGTCTTCCAGTTCTTGCCCTCGGCCATGGCCTGCTCGGCCGGGGTCAGCTCGGCCCACCAGCCCAGTTTTTTCAGGAACACGTGGTCGAACTCGGGGTAGCCGAAGTCCAGCTCGCTGTTCTTGTTGGTCGAGCCGTCGGCCGCCAGCAGGCTCGATCCATTGTGCTCGACGCCCCAGTTGGCGCGGAACGGCAGTCCGCCCTCGGCCACGCTCTTGCTCAGGTCATACAGGATCGGCGTGCCCGGATGCTTCATCTCCGGCGTGCCCCAGCATGGCCACGGCAAGCCGTAGTAGTCGCCCTTGCACGGGCCGGAATCGGCGCGCAGGGTGGTCGGGTTGAACGTGTGCTTGTTTTCCATGTGCAGCTTGAGCCGCTCGGGCGAGCAGCCCGTGTAGCCGATGGTCCAACACGAGCGGTTGATCTCGCGCAGGATATCCTCGACCACCGGCTCGTTGTGCACCACCTTGATGTTCTTGCACAGTTCCTCGGCGAAGCCGAGTTTTCGCGCGAACAGGTACATGATCTCGTGGTCGGTCTTGCATTCGAACAGCGGCTGGATGACCCGCTCGCGCCACTGGATCGAGCGGTTCGAGGCCGTGCACGAACCCTGGGTCTCGAACTGCGAGGCGGCCGGCAGCAGATAGACGCCGTCGGTGCGGCCATGCATCGCCGCCGTCATGCTCGGATAGGGATCGATCACCACCATCATGTCGAGCTTTTGCATCGCCGCCTTCATGTCCGGCAGGCGGGTCTGGCTGTTCGGCGCGTGGCCCCAGTAGAACACGGCGCGCAGATTGCTCGGCTGGTCGATGAACTGGTTTTCTTCGTTGACCGCATCGAACCAGCGCGACACCGTGATGCCGGGCTTTTCCATCAGTTCCTTGGAGCCGAAGCGCGACTTGATCCATTCGTAGTCGACGCCCCAGACGTTGGCGAAGTGCTTCCAGGCGCCTTCGGCCAGGCCGTAGTAGCCGGGCAGCGAATCGCCGTTGGGGCCGACGTCGGTCGCGCCCTGCACGTTATCGTGGCCGCGGTAGATGTTGGCGCCGCCGCCGGGAATGCCGATATTTCCCAGCACCAGCTGCAGGATCGACAGCGCGCGCACATTGGCGGTGCCGACGTGGTGCTGGGTGATGCCCATGCACCAGACCACGGACGAGGGACGGTTGGTCGCCAGCATCTCGGCCGCCAGGCGCACCGCCGATTCCGGCACGCCGGTCACGTCCGACACCTTGTCGGGCGTCCATTTCATGACTTCGGCGCGCACGTCGTCCATGCCCCAGGTGCGCTCTTCGATGAATTTCTTGTCTTCCCAGCCGTTATTGAAGATGTGCCACAGGATGCCCCACACCAGCGGGATGTCGGTGCCCGGCCGCACGCGCACGTAGTGGTCGGCAAAGCGCGCCGTGCGGGTGAAGCGCGGATCGATGACGATCATCTTGGCGCCCAGCTCCTTGGCGTGCAGGAAGTGCAGCATCGAGATCGGGTGGGCCTCGGCCGGGTTGGAGCCGATGAACAGCACCGCCTTGCTGTAGTGCAGGTCATTGAACGAGTTCGTCATCGCCCCGTAGCCGAAGGTCTGGGCCACGCCGGCGACGGTGGTCGAGTGACAGATGCGGGCCTGGTGGTCGCAGTTGTTCGAGCCCCAGAACGACATGAACTTGCGCAGCAAATAGGCTTGCTCGTTATTGTGCTTGGAGCTGCCGATCAGCATCAGCGCATCCGGGCCGGCTTCCTTGCGCAAGTGCAGCAGCTTGTCGCCGATCTCGTCGATCGCCTGGTCCCAGGAGATGCGCTGGTATTTGCCGTTCACCAGCTTCATCGGATAGCGCAGGCGGTGCTCGCCGAAGGCGTGCTCGCGCACCGATGCGCCCTTGGCGCAGTGGGCGCCCATATTGATGGGCGAATCGAAGGCGGCCTCTTGCCGCACCCAGACGCCGTTGGCGACCACCGCGTCCACCGAACAGCCGACCGAGCAGTGACTGCACACGGTGCGTTTGACTTCGGTGGGCACCGGGGTGTTCGGCACCGGGTCGGCCTGGGCCGGCTCGATCACGTTCAGCGGCAGGTGGCGCGCCAGGGCGCCGGCGCCGGCGGCAACGCCGGCCCCGACCAGGAAGCGGCGCCGTTTCAGGGCGCTGTCGCGCGTAGACTTGACCAGTGACATGGGATTCCTCTGCTTGCCTACCAGTAGGCGGCGGTGGCGTAGTAGCGGCGGATGTGATCCGTCTCGTGATAGCCGCGCTTGACCTTGGGGTCCGGCGCGGCCGGTGCGGCCTCAGGCGCCGCGCTGGCCGGGGCGGCGGCAGCGGCCACCACCAGCGCGCCCAGCGGGGCGGCCTTCAGGAAGCCGCGCCGCGCCGGGTCGGGCTGGCCCGGCGTCTGTCGATCATGCTTGCTCATCGGTGTCCTCTCCTACTGCGAAGCTCTCGGCCTCGATGGCCAGGAAGGCCTGCGCGAAGCGCGCGACCAGGCGGTAATAGTTGGCGCCCTCGGCATTGGCGATGTCGTCCAGCGCGCGCATGCACCAGCCGCCGATGTGGGCCTCGAAGAACTGGCGCTGCACCGCCAGCGGCTGGCGCCGGATGCCGGGGGCGCCAGCGACCAGCACGCGCATGGTCTCGCACAGCGCGCCGAGGTGGTCCTCGAACTCGCCCCGGCCGCGCATGCGCGCCAGGCCAAGCCGCGCCAGGTCGTCGCGCAGCAGCGCCAGCGGCGTGTCGTTCATGTAGCCGGCCAGGTAGCGCGAGCCATACGGGTCGACCGGCGGCGTGCCGATGCTGACGAACAGTGCGTTGAATTCATCGTGCACCACCTGGGCGTCCATCACGCCGGACGCCACGGTCAGGTGTTCCCACGCACGCTCCAGCGCCGGATCGCCGCCTTCGGCCAAAATAGGATCGCTGGACGCAAGCGCTTCCAGCAGCGCCGCGTCGGGCGCCGCCAGCAGCAGGCGCGAGAGCAAGGCGTAGAGGTCGGCCCTGGCCTGGTCTTCGCCGCTGGGCGACATGGCAGGCGCAGAGACCGCGACGAAGGCGGTGTTGACGGACGTGCTCGGACTTGTAGATGACACTGTCGATCACTCCAGTTGTTCAATTTGTATCGCCAGTGTAGACGCCGATTCACATTGAGCGCGCACAGTTGCGCCTAGCGCATTCCGGCGGCATGCATGACGATTCTTATGAGAAATGCGACGAGCGACAGGGTGACGACACCACCGAGCCACAGCAGCGCCATCCACCCCAGCCGGCGCAGCCATTCGCGGCGCGCCGCCATCAGTGATACCCCGCGTCATGCTTGACCTTGCCACGGAATACCCAGTACGACCACCCCGTGTACATCAGGATGATGGGCAGGATGAACAGCGTGCCGACCAAGGCGAAGCCCTGGCTCTGCGGCGGCGAGGCGGCTTCCCAGATCGTGATCGCGGGCGGCACGACGTGCGGCCAGATGCTGATCGCCATGCCGCTGTAGCCGAGGAAGATCAGCGCCAGCGCCAGCACGAAGGGCTGGCGGAACGGCTGGCGCCCCAGTGAGCGCAGCAGCAGCGCCATGCACAGCACGACCAGGATCGGCACCGGCGCCAGGAAGGCGATGTTGGGGAAGGTGAACCAGCGGTCGGCCACCGCCGCGAAGCGCAGCGGGGTCCAGATGCTGACCGCGACGATGGCCCCCAGCAGCAGCCAGGCGAAAGGCCGCGCGACCTGGATCATGCGCGCCTGCAGCTCGCCCTCGGTCTTCATCACCAGCCAGGTGGCGCCCAGCAGTGTGTAGGCGATCATCACGCCCACGCCGGCCAGCAGCGGGAACGGCGCGACCCAGTCGAGCGGCCCGCCGGCGAAGCTGCGGCCCGAGACCGTGATGCCGTCCAAAAAGCCGCCCAGGGTCACGCCCTGGAAGAAGGCCGCCGCCACCGAGCCGCCGATGAAGGCCTTGTCCCACAGGTGGCGCTCGTGCTCCTTGGCCTTGAAGCGGAACTCGAAGGCCACCCCGCGAAACACCAGGCCGATGAGCATGAAGATCAGCGGCAGGTAGAGCCCCGAGAGGATGATCGCGTAGGCCACCGGGAAGGCCGCCAGCAGCCCCTCCCCGCCCAGCACCAGCCAGGTCTCGTTGCCGTCCCACACCGGCGCGACCGAATTCATCATGGTGTCGCGGTCGCGCTTCTTCGGCGTGAACGGGAACAGCATGCCGATGCCCAGGTCGAAGCCGTCCAGCAGCACGTACATGAAGACGGAAAAAAAGATGATCAGGATCCAGATGACGGATGTGTCGATGCCCATGGTGTCAGCTCCGCGTCGGTGGGTTGCCGCCGTCGCGGTCGGCGCCGCGGTCAGCGCCTTGGACGGGATTGTCGTCGATATTGCCTTCGATGCTGTCGTCGTTGTCGACGTTGGCCGCCGACAGCGGCCGCATCGGCGTGCGCCCTTCGCCCGGCCCGCCCTCGGGCGGCTTGTTCAGGGCGAAGTGCTGCGGCCCCTTGTTGATCAGGCGCAGCAGGTAGACGGTGCCGGCGCCGAACACGAAGACGTAGGCCACGACGAACATCGCCAGCGTCACGCCCATCGTGGTGACGCTGTGCGGCGAGACCGCATCGGCGGTGCGCAGCACGCCGTAGATCACCCACGGCTGGCGGCCGACCTCGGTCGTGATCCAGCCGGCCAGGATGGCGATCAGGCCGGCCGGCCCCATCAGCAAGGCGAAGCGCAGGAACAGGCGCTTGCCGTAGATCCGCCCTCCCCGCCTGAGCCACAGGCTCCAGGCCCCGAGGGCGATCATCAACAGGCCCAGGCCGACCATGACCCGGAAACTCCAGAACACGATCAGGGAATTGGGGCGGTCTTCGCGCGGGAACTCCTTCAGTCCCGGGAACTGGCCGCTCAGCGTATGGGTGAGGATGATGCTGCCCAGGTAGGGAATCTCGACCGCGTAACGCGTCTCTTCGCGCTCCATGTCGGGAATGCCGAACAGGATCAGCGGCACCGCCTCGCCCGGCGTGTTTTCCCAGTGCCCCTCCATCGCCGCCAGCTTGGCCGGCTGGTGCTTGAGCGTATTGAGGCCATGGAAGTCGCCGATCACCGCCTGGATCGGCGCCACCAGCAGGATCATCCACATCGCCATCGACAGCATCTTGCGCACGTTCTTGTTGTCGCGTCCGCGCAGCAGGTGCCAGGCGGCCGAGGCGCCGACGATCAGCGCCGTGGCCAGGTAGGCCGCCACCACCATGTGCATCAGGCGGTAGGGAAAGGAGGGATTGAAGATGATGGCCAGCCAGTCGACCGGGATCATGCGCCCGCCCTCGATGGCGTAGCCCTGCGGCGTCTGCATCCAGCTGTTGGCGCCCAGGATCCAGGTCGACGAGATCAGGGTGCCGATGGCCACCATGCAGGTGGCCAGGAAGTGCAGCTGCGGCCCGACCCGGTTCCAGCCGAACAGCATCACGCCCAGGAAGCCGGCCTCCAGGAAGAAGGCGGTCAGCACCTCGTAGGTGAGCAGCGGGCCCATGACGCTGCCGGCGAATTCGGACAGGTAGCTCCAGTTGGTGCCGATCTGGTAGGCCATCACGATGCCCGACACCACGCCCATGCCGAAGGCGACGGCGAAGATCTTGAGCCAGAAGTGGTACAGGTCGACGTAGACCTGGCGCCCGGTCTTGAGCCAGCACGCCTCGAGCACGGCCAGGTAGCTGGCCATGCCGATCGTGATCGCGGGGAAGATGATGTGGAAGGAAATCGTGAAGGCAAACTGGATGCGCGCCAGTTCCAGGGCTGTAAGACCAAGCATGCAAACTCCCCCGTATCGATGGCGCCAAGTAGATCACGACATCGGCCTCGCACGATTGGCCATATCATTTTTATCATTGTTGAGTGGTTTTTGAACACATGCCGCTCGGTTCGCAACAAAAGTTCATGAAAACTTCCCAATTTGGTGCAAATTTCGGCCTTGCCGGCCAGAATGCTCAGCCAACGGGTCTATAATTTGCGGTGTACTGAACAAAGCGACCATCCGTCATGAGCCAGCCCCTGTCCCGGCAAGCCGAGCCGCCCCTGAACATCCATGCGCTCAAGTCCTGCGCCCAGTGCAGCATGCACCAGCTGTGCCTGCCGATGGGCCTGGAAGACGCCGAGATCGACCGCCTGGACAAGATCATCGGCCGCCGTCGCCGCCTGGAGCGCGACGAGCGCCTGTACGGCGTGGGCGAGTCGTTCCGCAACCTGTACGCGGTGCGCTTCGGCCACTTCAAGACCTACCAGGTGAACGCCGCCGGCGAAGCCCAGATCACCGGCTTCCAGATGGCCGGCGAGCTGCTGGGCATGGATGCGATCAGCGGCACCCACCACTGCGATGCGGTGGCGCTGGAAGACTCCGAGGTCTGCGAGATCCCGTTCGCGCGCCTGGAAGACCTGTTCGGCGAGGTGCCGACGCTGCTGCGCCACTTCCACCGCATCATGAGCCAGGAAATCACGCGCGAGCAGAACGTCATGCTCCTGCTCGGCAATATGCGCGCCGAGCAGCGCTTCGCCGTGTTCCTGGTCAACCTGTCGGCGCGCTACGCCGCCCGCGGCTATGCGGCCAACCGCTTCCAGCTGCGCATGTCGCGCGAAGACATCGGCAACTACCTGGGCCTGACCATCGAAAGCATCAGCCGCCTGCTGTCGCGCTTTAAAAAGCAGGGCTGGCTCGAGGTCGACAAGCGCGAAGTCACCCTGCTCGATCCGGTCAAGCTGAAGGCGCTGGCGGCCGGCACCGACGCCTGCAGCCCGATGGCGTAAAGCCCATGACGCCGCAGCCCGCGTGCGACCTGCACCTGCGCAGCTACGACCGCGTGCACTGGGGCGACCGCCATGACTTCGCCCAGCTGGTGCTGCCGGTGCACGGTGAAGTCGTGCTCGACATCGAAGCGCGGCGCGGCCGGCTCGATCCCCTGCATGGCGCGCTGGTGGCGCCCGGCGCCTGGCATGCGCAATCGAGCCCGGGTGCCAACGGCTCCCTGATCGTCGACGTCGACGGCGCCGCCTTCGGCAGTGGCCCGTGGCAGCGCCTGCTGGAGCGGCCCTTCGTCACGCTTGGCCCCGCGGCGCGCAAGCTGGTCGAGTTCATGGGGGTGATGGCGCGCGATGCCGCGCCAACCCACGCCCCGCCCCGCGCGCTGGTGCAGGGCTGGGTGCCGCTGCTGCTCGACACCCTGAGCCTGGACGCGCCGCGCGCCACCTCGCGCCTGGCCGCCCTGCTGGCGCGCATCGAGGCCGCGCCCGGCCTGGCCTGGAGCACCGAGTCGATGGCGCGCGCCGCCAACCTGAGCGTCAGCCGCCTGCACGCGCTGTTTCGCGAAGAGCTGGACAGCACGCCGCATGCCTGGCTGCTGCGCTGCCGCCTGGATTGCGCCCGCAGCCTGTTGACGCACAGCGCGCGCAGCGTGGCCGACATCGCCCTCGCCTGCGGCTTTTCGGACCAGGCCAGCCTGACGCGGGCGATGCGCCGCGTGTTCGACACCACACCCGGCGCCTGTCGGCGTGCGGGTCAGGAGACACCGCCAACACCGCGGTAGTCCCGGCCAAGACCGGACCCACGTCCGGATCCGAGAATCTCTTCAAAGGAGATTCATCATGTACATCGCTACTGGCGCGGGCGGGCTGTCCCGCTCCACCCTGCTCGGCATCGGCGCGGGCATCGCCGCCGGCGCGCTCTGGGGCCTGGTCTTCCTGGCGCCGGAACTGGCGCCGGGATTCCTGCCGATCCAGCTCTCGGCCGGGCGCTACCTGGCCTATGGCCTGGTCGCCGCCATCCTGATCGCCCCGGCCTGGGGACGGCTGCGCCGCCATCTCGGCTGGCCGGCCTGGCGCAGCCTGATCTGGCTCAGCCTCACCGGCAACATCGTCTACTACCTGTTCCTCGCCAACGCGGTCCAGTTGGGCGGCGTGGCCATGGCCTCGATCGTGATCGGGCTGCTGCCGATCGCGGTCACCCTGGTCGGTTCGCGCGACCGTCACGCGGTGCCGCTGCGCCGCCTGCTGCCGTCGCTGCTGCTGAGCGGCGCCGGCCTGGCCTGCATCGGCTGGGAGTCGCTGTCGGCGTCCGGCCCCGGCTCGGCCGCCGGACTGGCATGCGCCTTCGGCGCGCTGGTGTCATGGACCCTCTTCGCGGTGCACAACAGCCGCTGGCTGGCGCGCATCGAGGGGATCTCGCCGCATGAATGGAACCTGCTGGTGGGCGTGGTCACCGGGCTGATGGCCCTGGCGCTGGCGATGCCGGCCTTCGTGCTGGCGCCGGGCGCGCACACGCTGCCGGCCTGGATGCAGTTCGGCGCCCTGGTCACCACGGTCGCCATCCTGTGCTCGGTGGTCGGCAACGCCCTGTGGAACCATGCCAGCCGCGCGCTGCCCCTGAGCCTGATGGGCCAGATGATCGTGTTCGAGACCATCTTCGCGGCCTTGTACGGCTTCTTGTGGGAGGCGCGCTGGCCGAGCGGGTTCGAGACCGCCGCCCTGGCGTTGCTGGTCGCGGGCGTGGTCTCGTGCGCGTCGGCGCACCGGGGCGCGCACTGATCCTGTCGGCGCAGCGTTGAAACTGCGGCGACCTCAGCGCCGCACCGACAGCCCGAACGCCAGGCTCAGGTCGGGCGTATGTCGATTCAACCCATGCACCACCATCGCATCGACCTGGCAGTTCTTGTTCAGGCGCCAGCTGACGCCGGCGTCGACCTGCATCCGGTCGCCGCCATGCGATGCGGACGCGATCTGCGGCGCCGCCACTTCAAGGAATCCCTGGACGCGTTCAGTGAATTTCTTGCCCAGCGACGCCGCCAGGATGCCGTAGTGGTAGCGCGCGCCGTCATCGTCGACATCGGCCCCGGCGCCCGGCGTCACGGCCAATGACCAGCCTTTCGGCAGATCCCACTCGGCCGCCAGCACCAGCTGCGGCAGCACACCCTTGACCCGCAGCGCCGAGCTGCCGCTTGGCAGCGCCGCTGAGCCGATCAGCCCCAGGGCCGGATGTACGCCCTCGCCGTCGGCAAGATGCCACTTGAATCCGATCGACACGGCATTCCAGCCCGCAGTCGTGGTGCGCGCGCGACTAGCCGGATCGAGCTCGTGCTCGATGCTGCGGCCATCGGTCTCGATGCGCAGTTCCGTCGTGTCGCCCAGGCCGATGCGCAGCAGCGCCGGCGTGCTCAAGGTGCGCAGGTGCAGGTCGTCGTTGCGCTGGCGATCCCAGTTGACGCCGATCTCGAGCTGCAGGCGGCCATCACCGACCACCTGGCTGGAATTGGCGACGTTGGGGCGGTCGGGATTGATGACATCGCCGTCGTCGGCGTGGGCGAACTGGGCGCTGCAGGCCAGCACCAGGAACGCCGCCTGGCGGCGCGGGCGCGTAAGGGTTGATGGAAACATCATGCGGTCGGATAAACGAGGTTGGACATGGTATGCGAGGGTCGAGCCGGCGCCAGCTGCCGCTTCAAGGCAGCCAGCGGGCGGCGCGCAGCCGCTCGATGGCGCTGACGATCGTCGCGCCGGGCTCCACCGCTTCGGTGAAACCGGCGCGCCGGATCTTGCCCATGTCCGACACCATGTCGAACTCGGTATTGAACACGAAGTCGCCGAACCACCAGCCGACCTGCTTCTCGTAAGGCATCGACTGCAGGCCATGGCGCTGCACGATGCGCTCCCACGCCGGCGCCTTCAACGGCATTTGCCTGGCCAGCGAGAACGGCTGCGGCGGTCCCACCTCCATGTCGAAGGCCGCCGCGACCTGGCGCCATACGCGCTCCCAGCGGAACGGCTCGTTGACCAGGTTGAAGGCTTCGCCGCGCGCCGCCGGATCGAGCGCGGCCCAGACGCTGGCGCGCGCCATCCAGTCGGCATCGGTGGTCTGGGCCAGCACGCCCGAGTACACCTTGTCCGTACCCGGGAAGCGCAGCGGCGCGCCGGCGTCCTTGCTGAGCGCGGCGAACATGCCCATCACCATCGCGATATTCATCGGATTGCCGGCAATGTCGCCCACCACCACGTCGGGCCGCAGGATCGACCATTCGACCTCGCCGGCGGCGGCGCGCTCGCGCAGCAGGTCTTCCTGGGCATAATAGAAGTTGGGCGTCATGTGGCGCGGGTCGTCCTCGTAGAACGGCGCCTGGGCATCGCCGAGGTGCACGCCATACACCTTGGCGCCCTGATAGTGCACCACGCGCTGCAGCGGGGCGCCGACCGCCTTCAAGCCGTCGAGCAGGTTGCGCAGCATGCCGCCGTTGATCCGCTCCTCGTCGAGCAGGTCGGTCCCACTCTTCAGCGCGGCGTAGAACACGTGGGTCGTATCGCGCGCCGCTTCCAGGGCGCTGGCGGTGGCCTGGGCGTCGGTCAGGTCGACCTTGATGCTCTCGACGCCGTCCACGAAAGTGCGCGGCAAGGCCCGCACCCGCCATTCCGGCCGTCCGTGCAGCTCGCGTACGACCGCATTGCCGATGATGCCGCTGGCGCCGACGACCAATGCGCTATACCTGGTGCTCATCCATCTCTCCTCATGAAAACTGACTGGCGCAAGGATACCCGTTCCGTGCGTCCAGCGTCGTCCCGTGCCACGGATGCGCCGCTCGCCGGAGGCATGGCCAAGGTAGCGCCAGCCGCCCTGCGCAGGGGCGTGTCGCGCTACCTCGGCCTTTTCGCATGACCCGGGCGCCGCGCGACAGTATGATCGGCCGCGTTCGACCAACCGTCCACGAAAACCGCCATGCAACCACGTCGCCCCCTCGTCATCCTGCTTTCCGCCCTGCTGCTCGCGACCGCCCCGCACGTGGCCGGCGCCTCGATCCTGCCGGACGTCCCCGACATCCAGGCCGTCACCGACTACCGGCCGAAGATCCCGCTGCGCGTCTACACCGCCGACAAGGTGCTGATCGGCGAATTCGGCGCCGAGCGGCGCGAGTTCGTCTCGGTGGCCAAGATGCCGGCGCTGCTCAAATCGGCCGTGCTGGCGATCGAGGACACCCGCTTCTACGAGCACGGCGGCGTCGACTGGATCCGCGCGCTCGGCGCGGCCAAGGCCAATCTCGCCGACTTCGGCAGCCAGGGCGCGTCCACCATCACGATGCAGGTCGCGCGCAACTTCTTCCTGTCGCGCGACAAGACGCTGCCGCGCAAGCTGACCGAGGTTGCCCTGGCTTATAAAATCGAGAAGGCGCTCTCCAAGGACCAGATCCTCGAGGTCTACCTGAACCAGATCTATCTCGGCCAGCGCGCCTACGGCTTCGCCAGCGCGGCGCGCACGTACTTCGGCAAACCGCTGCCAGACCTGACCCTGGCCGAGATCGCGATGCTGGCCGGCCTGCCGCAGAACCCGTCCAGCAGCAATCCGGTGTCGAATCCGCAGGCGGCCCGCAAGCGCCAGCAGGTCGTCCTCAAGCGCATGCGCGAACTGGCGCTGATCACCGAGCCCCAGTACCGGCGCGCCCTGGCCGAACGCCTGCAGGTGCGCAGCGATGGCGCCACCCTGAATCCGCGCGCCGCCTGGGTCGCCGAGATCGCGCGCCAGGCGGTCCATGCCCGCTTCGGCCAGGCGGCCTACGAACGCGGCATCACGGTCACCACCACCATCGTGGCCGCCGAACAGGATGCGGCCCACGAATCGGTGCGCCGCAACGTGCTCGCCTACGACCGCCGCCACGGCTACCGCGGCCCGGAGGCGCGTATCGCGCTGCCGGCCGGCGTCGAAGAAAGAAAGGACGCGATCGCCGCCGCCCTGCAGAAACGTCCGTTTGTTGCCGGCTTGGCGCCGGCGGTGGTCGTCGCCGCGTCGCCCAGGCGGGTGCGCGCCCTGCTCGCCAACGGCGACGCTGTCGAGGTCACCGGCCCGGGCCTGGCCTTCGCCGCCGGCGCCCTGTCGAGCAAGGCCAAGGCCGCGATGAAACTGGCGCCCGGCGCCGTCATCCGGCTGGCCAGGGCCACCGACGGCTCTCCATCGATCGCCCAGCTGCCCGAGGTTGCCGCCGCCTTCGTCGCGCTCGACACCGGGACCGGCGCCTACCGCGCGCTGGTCGGCGGCTTCGATCACTCAATCCACAAGTTCAACCACGTGACCCAGGCCTGGCGCCAGCCGGGATCGAGCATCAAGCCCTTCGTCTATTCCGCCGGCCTGGAACGCGGCTTCTTCCCCGGCACGCAGATCCTCGACGAGCCGCTCGACTTCAGCGCCGAGAAGGCCTATGCCAACTGGTCGCCGCGCAACGACGACAATGTGTTCGAGGGCCCGGTCACGGTGCGCCATGCGCTGTCGCGCTCGCGCAATGTGCCCACCGTGCGCATGCTGCGCGCGCTGGACGTCGACTACGCCCGCGCGCACCTGGCGCGCTTCGGCTTCGACCCCGCGCGCCAGCCGCGCAACCTGACGCTCGGCCTGGGCACCGGCGCCGTCACGCCGCTGCAGATGGCCGGCGCCTACGCGGTGCTGGCCAACGGCGGCTACCGCGTGGAACCGTGGCTGATCGCGCGCATCCAGGATGGCGACGGCAGGGTCGTGTTCGCGCATGCGGCGCCGCAGCCGAGACAGGAAAGCGCCCGGGTGCTGGACGCGCGCAACGCCTTCATCGTCGACAGCATGCTGCGCGACGTCACCCGCGTCGGCACCGCGGCGGCGGCCTCGCGCCAGCTGCAAAGGGCCGACCTGGCCGGCAAGACCGGCACCACCAGCAATGCGGTCGACGGCTGGTTCGCCGGCTACGGCGGCCAGGTGGCGGCGGTGGCCTGGATGGGTTACGACGAACCGCGCTCGCTCGGCGGCCGCGAGTTCGGCTCGACCCTGGCGCTGCCGATGTGGGTCGACTTCATGCGCGTCGCGCTGGCCAGGACGCCGCAGCACGAGCCGCTGCCGCCGGAAGGCGTGGCGCGCGCCGGCGGCGACTGGGTGTATGCCGAGTATGCGGAACAGGAACAGGTGCCGGAGGCGGCCGACGGCTTCGAGACGCTGATCGGCACGCTCTCTTCCAGCGGCGAAGAGCCGCCGCGCTGATCAGATCTCGATCAGCAGCTCGGGACGAAAAGCCTCCTGCTCGCCCTTGCTCAGGTAGCCGAGCGGATTGGCCACCACCCGGCATGACCAGGACAGGGGGCCATCGCGCCCCTCGACCACGTAGTCGTTCAGGCAGTGCAGGTGGCCGTGCATCCACAGCTGCGCGTGCTTGAACAGGTCGTCGAGCGCGTTGCAGAAGCCCGCTGTGCCGGGCGTGAGGCCATAGCGCGGGTCGGCGCTCATCAGGCTCGGGGCGAAATGGGTGACCACCGCCGTCTTGCCCTCGAACGGCGTGGCCAGCGCCGCGCGCAGCCAGGCCTGGCAGTCGAGCGACATGGCGCGGATGCCTTCGGCCAGCACCTGCTCGCCATTCTTGAGGGTCGTGTTCTTGCTCAGGTAGTAGTTCGCCGCGCGGAACGCCTTGTTACGCTGCTGCATCTGTTTGGTGAGGTCGGTGTCGCGCAGCGCCAGGGCGTCGAAGTCGCTCCACAAGGTGGTGCCGATGAAGCGCACGTGATCGATGACGACGATCTCGCGGTCGAGCCAGACGATGCCGAGCCGCTCGCAGGTGGCGCGCAGCCGCGCATGGGTGGCATCGTGGTCGAGCGAATCGAATTCGTGGTTGCCGGGAATGAACAGCACCCGCTTGCCCGCCAGCGCCGGCAATGCGGGAGAGAAGCGCTCGAGTCCGAAATCCCCGGTCTCCAGGCGCGAGCCGGCCTGGTAGGAGCCGATGTCGCCGGCCAGCACCACGACGTCGGTGTCCGGCAGGATGAGCGGCTGGAAGCCGGGATAGCGTTCGAGGTGCAGGTCGGAGAAAAGCTGGATGCGCATGGGCGCCGAGTATACCGCAGGCGCCGCCCTTCTTCAGCTTGCGCTTGCGCCCAACCCCGCGCCGAACCCCGCCCCCAGGCGTGCGATCTCGACCGAGCCGCGCTCGTCGAAGACCGGGCAATCCTGGACCATGCGCACGACGGCATTGAAATCCGCCGCCTCGATCACCGAGTAGCCCGACAGCGAGCTGCCGGACAGCTTGGGGCCGATCAGGCGGCTCGGGATCTCGACGCTGTCCTGCGTCAGGCTGCCCGGATCGAGCAGGGCCGGGCCCAGGGCGTCGAACCACGCGCGCCAGCGATCTTCCTGGCGCTCGCCCGGTTCGGATGCGCCGCGATAGATGATCAGGAATCGTTCCATGTCGTCCCCCATGAAGGTGGGCTCAACATAGCAGAAGCGGGCCGGTGGTGACGCACCGCTGGCCCGCTAGCCGATCAGAAGCGCACGTTCGCCGTCAGGCTGGCCGAGCGCGGCGTGCCCGGCGTATAGCGGTAACCGCTCTTGTTGATGGCCGCGACATACTTCTCGTCGCCGATGTTGTACACGTTCAGGCGCAGGTCGACGTGCTTGCTGACCTTGTAGCCGACCATGGCGTCGAACACCCAGTACGATTCGGTATAGGCCGGGGTGCCGATCGCGCCGTCGGTGCCGCGCGCCAGCTTGTCGGAAAAACGCGCGCCGCCGCCGATGCGCAGGCCCCACGGCAGGTCATACGAGGTCCAGGCGGTGAACGATCGCTTTGGTGTATAGGTCAGGCTGTTCTCGCCGGCGGCGGTGACGTTGCGGCCGCGCTCCACGCTGGTGTCCATGTACAGGTAGCCGGCGCTGAGCAGCCAGTGCGGCGCCAGTTCGCCGGTGGCGCCCAGCTCCACGCCCTGCACCCGCTTCTCGCCGGTCTGGTACCACTGCTGGTCGACCGGATCCTGCTCGACCTCGTTCTCGACGTCGGTGCGAAACAGCGCGGCCGACAGCGACAGCTTGGATTTCAGCAGGTCGAGCTTGCCGCCCACTTCAGTGGTGACCGTCTTTTGCGGATCGTAGATCGGGTTCTGGGCGCTGTTGGCGTTGCCCGACACGGTGAAGCTGCCGCCCGGCGGCTGCTTGGAACTGGCCACCATCGCATACACGCTGCTGTTGGCGGTCGGCTTGTACAGCGCCGACAGCTTGCCGTTGACCAGGTTATCGCCGACCTTGAAGCGGGTCGGGGTCAGCACGTTATTGGTCAGCGCCACCACCGAATAATCGCCGCGGAAGTGGTCGAGGCGCACGCCGCCATTGAAGATCCAGCGCTCGCCGACCTTGACGGTGTCGAACACGTACACGCTCTGGGTGTCGACTTCGCCCTCGTTGTAGGCGCCGGTGCGGCGCACGTCGACCGGCGTGGTCGGCGCCTGGTTCGGGTCGGGATGGTAGATGTTCGCGGGCGGCAGCGTGCCCAGGCCGGTCAAGCCCCAGGTGGTCTGGCGTTCGCTGGTGATTTCGAAGCCCGTCACCAGGGTGTGCGACACGGCGCCGGTGTCGAACTGGCTGGTCAGCGTCGTGACGTTGGTGAGGATCTTGTTTTCCTGGTCCTTGCCGGTGCGGATGCTGCGCGCCAGGATCCAGGTATTCGGGTCGGCCTCGACCGGCGTGGTGAGGTTGGCGGCGCTGGTGAGGAAGGCGGTGAGCAGGTAATCCTGGCTGGTCTTGCCGTAGCGGCTCGTGTTCTGCAGCTTCATGGTCGGCGAGAAGTCATGCTCGATGCGCACGGTGGCCATGTCGGCCTTCACGTCGTCGTAGTCGTCGACCGAGCCGTAGAAGTTCTTGGGGTCGACTTTCGGGGCGTCGGCGACCCAGGGTTTGGCGCGGTCCGGGCTGGTGTAGCCGGGCAGGCCGATCACGTACACGCCGCCGTCGGGAATGTTATCCTGATCGACGTGCAGGTAGTCCAGGTGCACCCGGGTGGGGCCGTTCAGGCCGAAGCCGATGCTCGGCGCCACCGCCCAGCGCTTGTTCTCGACCACGTCGCGCGCCGCGCTGCCGGAATCCTGGGCCAGCACGTTCAGGCGCACGGCGATGCCGCGCTCGGCGTCGAGCACCTGATTGGCATCCAGCGTGATGCGTTTCTGGTCGCCGCTGCCGCCGGTGACCGCGGCGGTCACCAGGTCGGTGAGATTCGCCTTCTTGGTCACCAGGTTGACCGAGCCGGTCGGCGCACTGCGGCCGTTGTCGGTGCCGGCCGGGCCTTTCAGCACGTCGATCTGCTCCAGGTTGAACACGTCGCGCGAGATCGAGCCGACGTCGCGCACGCCGTCGACGTAGATGCTGCCGGACGTATCGAAGCCGCGCATGAAGATCGCGTCGCCGGTATTCGTGTTGCCGTTCTCGCCCAGGAAGAAGGCGCCGACGCCGGGGGTGTTGCGCAGCGCCTCGGTCAGGGTCAGGGCGCCCTGCTGCTCGAACAGCTCCTTCTTGATCACCTGCACGGTCTGGGCGGTGTCGACCAAGCGCTCGGTGTACTTGGGCGACGAGGCGTTCTCGGCGCGGAAAGGGTTCTCGTAGTTGCCGACGACTTCGACGGTCGATTGCGGAGCGACGGTGGCAGGCGCTGCAGTGGCGGTGGCAGCGGTGGCGGCGGTGGCGTCGGCGGCGGCGTGCGCGCCGAGCGGCAGCAGCGCCGCGGCCAGTGCGGTGCCCGCGAGCTGGCTGCGGGTGATGGGGTGCTTGCGGCTTTTTATTGCTTTCATGGCGAGGCGGTCTCTCTCAGAAGTGATATTTGATGAAACAGTGCAACTAAAACAATGATTCTACCGAGAACGTCAATACATGTAAACGATAATCATTATCATTTGTGTTCGCACCACACACTTGACCGGGTTCGCCTGGGCCGTTTGCCAGTAGCAGAAAGCAAACGTCCCCGCTCATGGCGGGGACGTTGTCCAACCGTTGGGCATGCGGCGCTCGCCGCATGCCGGCCGGCGTCAAGCCTTCTTCTGCTGCGCGATCCAGTTGTCGACCAGCTCGCCCAGCACGTCGAGCGGCACCGAGCCGGCGCCCAGCACCAGGTCGTGGAAGGCCGGCAGCGAGTACTTGTCGCCCAGTTCCTTCTGCGCCTTCTCGCGCAATTCCAGGATGCGCAGCATGCCGATCATGTAGGCATTGGCCTGGCCCGGCCACACGACGTAGCGCTCGGTTTCCTGGGCGCCCATGCCGTAGTCGATCGCCTGCTGGCGGGTCCAGCCCTTGGTGTGCAGGCCGGTGTCGGCCACCAGGCGGCGGGCGCGGAACAGCTCCGAACCCAGCGCGCCCAGAAGGCCCGGGACGTCGTCCTTGTACCAGCCCTGCTCCACCGCCAGGCGCTCGGTATACAGCGCCCAGCCTTCCGAGTGGGCGCTGCCGCCGCTGAAGATGCGCTGGCTGCGGAACTTCGGCAGGTCGCTCATCTCTTGCTGGATGGCGAGCTGGAAGTGGTGGCCCGGCACCGCCTCATGGTAGGCCAGGCTGCGCATGCGGATCATGTCGAAGGTCGGGCCGCGCAGCGGCACCCAGAAGATACCCGGACGGCTGCCGTCCGGCGCCGGCAGGGTGTAGTGGGCGGCGGCCGACGGCTCGGTCAGGGGCGGCACGCGGCGCACGTCGACCGGCGCGCGCGGCTTGAGGTTGAACAGCGAGGCGCTCCTGCGCTCGGCGTCGCGCACCATCTCGTTGTAGCTGGCGATGATCGCCGGACGCGGATCGCCCTCGCCCTTCGGCTGGAAGCGCGCATCGAGCTGCTTCATGCGGGTTTCGATATTGCCGTCGGCCAGGCCGAGCGAGCGCAGGTGCTTGTCCATCTCGGCTTCGATGCGCGCCACTTCGCGCAGGCCGATCGTGTGGATCTCGTCGGCCGTGAGCTGGGTGCTGGTGAAGTTCTCGATCGCGCGCTTGTAGGCGGCGGCGCCGTTCGGCAGGCGCGAGATGCCGGCAACAATGCCGGTCTTCGGGTGGATCTCGGCCATGAAGGCCTGCACGCGGGTGTAGGAAGGACGGATCTTCTGCTCGACGATGCCGGTCGCGCGCGCGATGGCGGCGCTGCGCGCCTCCGGCGACAGGTCCTTCATCTCGGCGGTGCGCTGGGCCAGCGTGGTCACCAGCACGTTGTCAGAGGCGGCCGGCTTGAGGAAGTGGTCGACCTGGAACTGGGCGCGCTCCAGGATGAAGCGCGGAGGAATCATCTGCTTGGCCGCTGCGCCCTTGGCGCGCACCAGCGCCTCGTCCAGGCGGACCGCCACCTGGTCCAGGCGCGCCAGGTAGCTGTCGACGTCGGCCGCGTTGCGCATCGGGTGGGTGTTGGTCATGAAGTTGACCAGGCCGATCTGCGGACCGCTGAACTGCGAGAACACGAAGGCGTGGTCTTCGAACGGCTCGTTGGCGATCACGTTCTGCAGCGACCAGCGCATCACCGCCGCCGAGATCTTCTGGGTCTCGTTCAGGGGCTGCGACTTGAAGCCGTCCAGGCGCTTGACGCCTTCGCGCGCCATCGCGACGGACTTCTGGCGGTGCGCCGCGCTCAAGGGGGTCAGTTCGCGGTCCAGCCTGGCCTGCTCGGCGCCGCTGAAGTACTGGGTCGAGGTCGCCAGTTGCGGGCTCAGGCGCACCCAGTCCTCGGCAAACTTGTCGCTCCAGGCGTCGAAGGCCTTGTAGGGGGCGACGGCGGCGGCCTGGGTGGCGGCCGGCGCAGCCACCGCTGGCAGCGACACGCCGGCGAGCATGGCGGGGATGAACAGGGCGGCGATGGTGGCGCGCAGGCTGCGCTGGCGGGTCGATGGCATCTCGGGTGTCTTCCTTGTGGTTGATTATCTGCGGCGGGTAGCAATTGCCGCCAAGGAATCTAACATGGAAGTAAACAGATCGACAACGCCGGTGTTGTCGCGCGGCGTACGTACGGCGTCTTACATCCGGTCGCAATTTACTCTCACTGCATGACAGCTCGCGGCTACGATCACGACTGGACCAGACGAAAGGAGCGGGCATGACGGCAGGCAGGCATGGAAAGTGGAGCAGCGCCATCGCAATGGCGTCGGGGGCGTTGCTGATCTTGCCGAACGCACTGGCGCAGGCGCCTGCCATGCGGGATCCGATCCCGGCGCAAACCGCGCGCGCCGTCGTGCAGCAGACCATCCAGCTGGTCGAGTCCGAAGGCCTGTACCCGCGCAAGCGGGACGAATACGCGAGCGCCAAGGCGCGGCTGCTGGCGGCGCTCGACGATGCGGGAGCGCAGGTCGATCGCCAGTCGCTGTGGCAGCAGGTGAACGCGCTGCTTGCCACCCTCGACGCCGATGGCCACTCGTCCATCCGGGCGCCGTCGAGCGGGCGCCGGGTCCAGCAAGGCCTGGCGAACGCACGCGCGCAAGGGACGGCGTCGTCCTTCGCGCTGGTCCTGACCGCGCACGGCCAGGTGCTGCACTGGACGCCGCCCCAGAGCATGGGCGACCTGCAGACCGAAGCGCCGCTCTTCCTGCAGCGCTTCCACGCGGACTATGCGACGACGCCGGGGACGGACAAGGCCTGCGCCCTCGTGATCGACCTGAGCGCCCAGCTCGGCGGGAACGCCTGGCCGCCTTTCATCGCCATGCATCCGCTGTTCGGCCCGGCCAATGCGGCGGCCTTGGTCGCACGCGACGGCGCGCGCACGGCCTTCGTCAAGCCGCTGCAACTGCGCGAGATGGAAACCCTATACGGGGGGCGCGCGGACAATCCGCTGCAGCGCTTCGCCGGCGCGCCGCTGGCCGTCTTCGTCGACCAGCGCACCAGCAGCGCCGGGGAAATGCTGCTGGTCGCCTTGATGGGAGAGGGCCCGCGCACGCGCACCTTCGGCCAGACCTCGTTCGGGGCGACGACCGCCAATGTCGCGCACCGGATGGCGGACGGCTCCATGCTGGCGCTGACGACGTCGCGCTACGCGGTCGGCGACGCGCCTGTCATCCGCGGCGGCATCGCGCCCGAGGTTCCAACGAGGCCGGGAGAATCGGCGAGGGAGACGCTGCTGCATGCTGCGACATGGGCGGCCCAGTCCTCGCCGCTCTGCCGTCACTGAGGGCGGTCGACGTCACCTTGCGCGGCGGCGATCATCCGCTCCTTGAGTTCGATCTCGCCGCAGTAATACAGCACGGCCGCGCCAAGGCAGGCCAGCACTTTCCACCCCAGCAGCAGGCTGCCGACGCACACCACCGCTGCCCCCAGCGCGAGCCGGATCGCGAAAGTGCGGCGCGCCATGCCGAACACCACGCGGCTGTATGGACGCTGGTGGAAGAACACCACGAACAGCAGCCAGTAGGGAATCGCATACACGAAGTACAGCAGCGCGCCGATGCCGAGCGCAAAGCCGACGAAGGGCACGCGAAACGCCAGCATCCCCAGGACGCCGATCGCCAGCCAGTACAACGACAAGTTCCGGTACCGCACTTGCACTCCCGATGAATCGCATTGGGCGGCATCTTACCTCACGACCATCTCGGGGCAGGTGCGCGCTCCGTATAATGCCGGCTTGGCCTCCACGAAGAAAGCGACCACACCGCATGCAGCACATCCGGGACAAGCTCGAAAACAAGCAGATCGGCATCTATTTCGCGACGGTGGCGTTGGCCGCGCTGGCAGCGCTGGCGCTGCCGGGGACCACGGCCCTGAAGCCCGCGGTCAACCCTGCCCTGGCCTTCATGCTGTTCGTGACCTTCCTGCAGGTGCCGCTGGCCGAACTGGGACGCGCCTTTACCCACACGCGCTTCCTGGGCGCGCTGCTGGTGACCAACTTCGCCGTGATCCCGTTGCTGGTCGCCGGCCTGCTGCCCTTCGTGCCAGGCGATCCGCTGATTCGGCTGGGAGTCCTGCTGGTGCTGCTGGCGCCCTGCATCGACTACGTGGTCACCTTTTCCCACCTCGGCCGCGCCGATGCGCGCCTGCTGCTGGCGGCGACGCCCGTCCTGCTGGTCGCCCAAATGCTGATGCTGCCGGTCTACCTGCGCATCCTGCTCGGCATTGGAGCGGCCGACCTGGTCCAGCCTGGCCCCTTCATCGACGCTTTCGCGTGGCTGATCGCCGCGCCGTTGCTATTGGCGGTCGCGCTGCAGCTCTGGGCCGCACGCAGCCAGGCCGGCGCGCGCACCGCGTCCGCGCTCGGCCTGCTGCCGGTGCCGGCCACGGCGCTGGTGCTGTTCATCGTGGTGGCGTCGGTGCTTCCGCAGCTCGGCCAGGCGCTCGATGCGGCGCTGCGGGTGGCGCCCGTCTATGCCGCCTTCGCGCTGCTGGCCCCGCCCGCCGGCTGGCTGGTGGCGCGCCTGTTCCGACTCGCTGCGCCCGCCGGCCGCGCGGTCGCCTTCAGCGGCGCCACCCGCAACTCACTGGTGGTGCTGCCGCTGGCGCTGGCCGTGCCGGGCGCGGTGCCGCTGCTGCCGGCGATCATCGTGACGCAGACGCTGGTCGAGCTGATCGCGGAGCTGGTCTACGTGCGCCTCATCGCGCGTCTGGGCTAGCGTCGGCCTCGATTATCAAGAGCGCCTGCTTCGCCGGACTCCAGCTGCGCGCCAGCCGCCAGTCGCGCGCCGCGCCCTCCACCACCACCTGCCAGTGGGTCGCCTCCAGGGTCGGCAGCGCGGCCGAGAAGCGCCCCTGCGCATCGGGCAGCGCCTCCAGCGCCAGGTCGCGCTCCGGCAGGGTCGGATGCGCCAGCCGGATGTGGAATGGCGCCACCACCGGCTGGCCGCCGCTGGCCAGGCGTCCGTTCAGGCGCCCCGCCCGCGCATCGTGGCTGGCCTCGAATGAAAGCAGCAGCTCGGTGGCGACGCGGTCGCGCCGCAGGTCCTGGTTGATGGCCTTGCCCTGCTTGTAGTAGTCGGCCACCACCATCGCGTCCGGCTGCTGCGCGCCGAGCCAGGCCGAGACGCCGGTGGCGATCATCACGGCCACCGGACCGATCATCAGGAACCACGGCCAGCGGTGCTTGTACCACGGCGCCGCCTGCTGCGGGAAGTTGGGGTTGGTCGCTTGCATACTCTTCTCCTTGCTCATAACGGCCTCACTTCGAAACGCTCATTTAGGTACAATAAAGGCCGCCCCTTCGCTCACGCTCAGGTCCGGATCGCCCACCGAGCGCACAGTGAATTCGATCCTGTTCGACCCCGGCTTGCCGGCGCCCGGGTCGACGCGCACCCGCACCGGCACCGCGCGCGTGGTGGCGCCTTCCATTGCGATGGCGCCGTCGTCCACCACCGTGACCGAGGGAATGCCGCTCACGCTCACCCGCAGCGTCTGCGGCGCTTCGCTCGTGTTCATCACCTGCAGCCGGTAGACGTTCTCGATGCGGCCATCCTCGACTTCGCGTCCCATCGAGCCGCGGTCGCGGATCACGTCGAGCTTGAGCGGGTTGCGCAGCGCCAGCGACGTGCCCATCGCCGCCACCAGCATGGCCAGCACCGCGCCGTAGACCAGCACGCGCGGGCGCAGCATGCGGCGCCGGATCTCGAGCGCGCCCAGCTTTTGCGTCAGGCCGTTCTCGGTCGCATAGCGGATCAGGCCGCGCGGTTTGCTGACCTTGTCCATGACGATATTGCAGGCGTCGACGCAGGCGGCGCAGCCGATGCACTCGTACTGCAGCCCCCTGCGGATGTCGATGCCGGTCGGGCACACCTGCACGCACAGGCTGCAGTCGATGCAGTCGCCGCTGTTGCCGGCGCGCGCCTGCGCTTCGCCCTTCCTGCGGCCGCTGCGCGGCTCGCCGCGTTCGGCGTCGTAGGTGACGATCAGCGTGTCCTTGTCGAACATCGCGCTCTGGAAGCGCGCATACGGGCACATGTACTTGCAGACCTGCTCGCGCAGCCAGCCGGCGTTGCCGTAGGTGGCGAGAGAGTAGAACAGGATCCAGAAGGTTTCCCACGGCCCCAGGCCGAAGGCCGCGATCTCGCCGCCCAGCGAACGGATCGGGGCGAAGTAGCCGACGAACGTGAAGCCGGTCCAGAGCGCGACCGCGCCCCACGACAGGTGCTTGGCGCCGCGCTTGACGACCTTCTCCGCATTCCACGGCTGGCGCGCGAGGCGCAGCTGACTGCTGCGCGAGCCTTCGATCTTGCGTTCGATCCACAGGAAGATCTCGGTATAGACCGTCTGTGGGCAGGCGAAGCCGCACCAGACGCGGCCCGCTACCGCGGTGACCAGGAACAGGCCATAGGCGCACACGATCAGCAGCGCCGCCAGGTAGATGAAGTCCTGCGGCCAGAACACCATGCCTGCCAGGTAAAACTTGCGGCTGGCCAGGTCGAACAGGACGGCCTGGCGGCCGTTCATGTTCAGCCATGGCAGACCATAAAACAGGATCTGCGTCAGCCAGACGCAGGCCCAGCGCAGCGTGGCGTAGCGTCCCTTGATCTCGCGCGGGAAGATGTCTTCGCGCGCGGCGTACATGCGGACGATCGCTTCGCGCGGCGCTCCAGCAGGGTCGGTCATTTTGCCGCCGTCGCTTTCGACGCATCGATCGGCGCTGGCGCGGTCGGATTCGACAGGCTCCATACATAGGCCGCCAGCACGTGCACCTTCTCTTCACCCAAAAAGTCGCCGAAGGCCGGCATGGTGTTGGTGCGGCCCTTGCGGATCGTCTCCATCACGGTCTCGACGCTGCCGCCATAAAGCCAGGTCTTGTCGGCCAGGTTCGGCGCACCCAGCATCGTGTTGCCCTTTCCCTCCGCGCCATGGCAGGCCACGCAGGTGGCGAACTTCGGCTTGCCGAAGGCGACCTTGATCGGATCGGCCGAGAGGCCGGAGAGTGAGCGCACGTAGTGGGCCACGCTCTCGACGTCCTTGTCCGAGCCCAGCGCGGCGCCCATCGGCGGCATCATGCCGGTGCGGCCGTTCATGATCGTCGTCTTGATGGCGTCCGGCTCGCCGCCATGCAGCCAGTCGGCGTCAGCCAGGTTCGGGAAGCCCTTGCTGCCGCGCGCATCCGAACCATGGCATTGCGAGCAATAGGTCAGGAACAGGCGCTCGCCGATCGCGTGGGCCTGCGGGTCGGCGGCCACCGCTTTCAGGTCGAGCTTCCTGTACTGCTCGAACAGCGGGCCATAGTCAAGCCTGGCCTGCTTCAGTTCGGCCTGGTACTCGCTCACCTGGTTCCAGCCCAGGGTGCCGCGCCAGGCGCCCAGGCCCGGATACATCACCAGGTAGGCGCAAGCGAACAGGATCGACAGCCAGAACAGCACGATCCACCAGCGCGGCATCGGCGTGTTCAGTTCCGTGAGGTCTTCGTCCCACACGTGGCCGGTGGTCTGCTGCGGCTTGCCGTCGGCATCGAGCCTGACCTTGAACTTGGACTGCGACCACAGCAGGATGCCGCAGCCGGCGATCGACAGGATCGTGATCACCGCGACGTAGTAGTGCCAGAAATCGTTGAAGAAGTCGGCCATGTCAATGCTCCTCGCCCTGGTCGGCGCCGTCGGCGAACGGCAGATGCGCCGCGGCGTCGAAATCGCTGCCCTTGTGCAGCAGGTAGGTCCAGCCCACGATGCCCATGAAGGTCGCGAAGCTGATCACGGTCATGACGCTGCTGGCGTCGTCGAAAATCTGTTGGAGTGCCATCTCGGTTCCTCGCTCAATTCCTGGTCTTGATCTGGGTGCCCAGGCCCTGCAGGTAAGCGACCAGCGCGTCCTGCTCGGTCTTGTCGACCAGTTCCTTCGGTGCCTCCGCGATCTCTGCGTCGGTGTAGGGCACGCCGACGCGCTGTAGCGCGCGCATCTTCGGCATGATCTCGGCCGGGATCAGCTTGGTGGTGGCCAGCCATGGATAGCCCGGCATGTTCGACTCGGGCACCACGTCGCGCGGATTGTCGAGGTGGGTGCGGTGCCATTCGTCGCTGTAGCGGCCGCCCACGCGCGCCAGGTCCGGGCCGGTGCGCTTGGAGCCCCACTGGAACGGGTGCTCGTAGACCGACTCGCCGGCCACCGAGTAGTGGCCATAGCGCTCGGTCTCGGCGCGGAAGGGCCGGATCATCTGCGAGTGGCAGCCGTAGCAGCCCTCGCGGATGTAGACGTCGCGCCCGGCCAGGCGCAGCGGCGAATAGGGTTTGAGGCCGGCGACCGGTTCGGTGGTCGACTTCTGGAAGAACAGCGGCACGATCTCGACCAGGCCGCCGAAGGAGATGACCAGCAGGACCAGGCCGATCAGCAGCCACACATTCTTCTCGATCCACTCATGGGTGAATTTCATTGCAAACTCCTGGTTTCTTTAGGCTGGGACGACGTGCTCGGCTTCATTCATGCCGCGCGGATTCCTCGGCCCGAGCGGGATCGGCACGTCGACGCTCCTGGTGCCGCGCATCGTCATCCAGGTATTCCAGGCCATCAGCACCATGCCGCACAGGTACAGCGCGCCGCCGGTGACGCGGATCACGTAGTAGGGATAGGTCGCCTTGACGCTTTCGGCGAAGGTATAGGTCAGGGTGCCGTCGGCATTCACCGCGCGCCACATCAGGCCCTGCATCACGCCGGCGATCCACATCGAGGCGATGTAGAGGACGACGCCGATGGTGGCGACCCAAAAATGCGTTTCGACCATGGCGACGCTGTGCATCTGCTTCTTGCCGGCGACGCGCGGGATGATGTAGTAGATCGAGCCCATGGTGATGAAGCCGACCCAGCCCAGGGCGCCGGCGTGGACGTGGGCGACGGTCCAGTCGGTGTAGTGCGACAGGGCGTTGATGGTCTTGATCGACATCATCGGACCCTCGAAGGTGGCCATGCCGTAGAACGACAGCGAGACGATCATGAATTTCAGCAGCGGGTCGGAGCGCAGCTTGTGCCAGGCGCCCGACAGGGTCATGATCCCGTTGATCATGCCGCCCCACGACGGCGCCAGCAGGATGATCGAGAACACCATGCCCAGCGATTGGGTCCAGTCGGGCAGCGCGGTGTAGTGCAGGTGGTGCGGACCGGCCCACATATAGGTGAAGATCAGGGCCCAGAAGTGCACGATCGACAGGCGGTACGAGTACACCGGACGCTCGGCCTGTTTCGGGATGAAGTAATAGACCATGCCCAGGTAGCCGGCGGTGAGGATGAAGCCGACCGCGTTATGGCCGTACCACCACTGGATCATGGCGTCCTGCACGCCCGAATACACCGAATACGATTTCATCAACGAGGCTGGCGACGTCATGCCGTTCACGATGTGCAGGATGGCGACCGCCAGGATGAAGGCGCCGAAGAACCAGTTGGCGACGTAGATGTGCTTGACCTTGCGCTTGACGAGGGTGCCGAAGAACACCACGGCGTAGGCGACCCAGACGATGGCGATCAGGATCGAGATCGGCCATTCGAGTTCGGCGTATTCCTTGCCGCGCGTGAAGCCCATCGGCAGCGTGACCGCGGCGCACAGCAGCACCGCCTGCCAGCCCCAAAAGGTGAACGCGGCCAGCTTGTCGGAGAACAGGCGCACCTGGCAGGTGCGCTGCACCACGTAGTACGAGGTGGCGAACAGGCCGCAGATGCCGAAGGCGAAAATGACCGCATTGGTATGCAGCGGACGCAGGCGTCCGTAGCTGAGCCATGGGATGTCGAAGTTGAGCGCGGGCCAGGCCAGCTGGGCCGCGATGAACACCCCTGCCGCCATGCCGATCACGCCCCAGACCACGGTCGCAATGGCAAACTGGCGCACGATCTTGTAGTTATAGTTTAGACTGCTGTCCAAGATGCTCTCCTGAAATGACACGATGTAGTGACAGCCAGGAGTGTGCGTTTACGAACCTTAAAAATCCTTGATGTGTATCAAAATGTTCCTTGATGGATAGAGTATGGGGAACGTCTGTCGTAGCCTGTTGTGCGCTGAGCTGCGACGCTTTCTTCCACGATTCCATGGGCATCGTTTTGAGATGAATCAGGTCCAAAACTAGACGGCCCGCCACAGTCCGGGGGGCTTTTCCTCACTCACCAATAAGGAATCGCTATGCCGCCTCTTTCCCAATCCGTTCACGAAGAAATGTCCAAGCGCCTACACCAGGCGCGCGAAGACCTGCTCGGCGCCGTTCGTTCGCGCACCACGGCCGACGAGGGTGACGCTCCGCAGATCGGCCCGCTCGCACATGAGGTGCCGGGCGACGACCGCGTGACCGCCGAGATGATCAGCCACGACCAGGTCCACCTGGCCGAACACGATGCGAACACGCTGCACGAGATCGACGTCGCCCTCGGCAAGCTCGAGGCCGGCGGCGCCGGCATCTGCGAGTCGTGCGGCCGCGAGATCCCGGACGGGCGCCTGCTGGCCACGCCGACGGTGCGCACCTGCATCGAATGCCAGGACCGCATCGAGAAGGAAACCCACACCGGGCGCGGACCGACGATGTGATCCGTCGTCGCGGGGTCGGCGGCCATGCCGCCGACCCTACCGATCGTCATCCTGCAAGACGCGATACGCCGGCCCTTCCAGATCGTCGAACTGCCCGCTCTCGGCCGCCCCGAAGAACACCCACAAGGCCACCGCCACCACCAGCACGCTGAGCGGCACCAGCAAATACAAGGCTTCCATCGCTAATCCCTTCGCAAGCGCAGCGCATTGAGCACGACCACGGCTGAACTGGCCGCCATGCCGATCCCCGCCAGCCAGGGATTCAACAACCCCGTCGCCGCCGCCGGAATCGCCGCCACGTTGTAGACCGTGGCCCAGGTCAGGTTCTGGCGGATCACCGCCAGCGTGCGGCGCGCCGTGTCCAGGGTGTCGGCCAGCGGCGCCAGACTGTCGCCCATCAGCACCCCGTCGGCATGCAGTTGCGCCAGTTCGGCCCCGCGCCCCATCGCGAACGAGACGTCGGCGCCGCGCAGCACCGCCGCGTCGTTGATGCCGTCGCCGACCATCGCCACGATCGCGCCATCCTGCTGCAGGCGCCGCACATAGGCCAGCTTCTCCTGCGGCAGCTTGCCGCCGATGGCGGTCGAGATGCCCAGGCGGGCCGCCACGGCCTGCGCCGCATGCTGCTCGTCGCCGCTGAGCAGGATCACGGTCTTGCCGCTGGCGCGGATGCGGCGCACCACCTCGGCGGCGTCGGCCCGCAGGCCGTCGGCCAGGTCGAAGCGCGCCAGCCAGCCTTCGCTGCTGCCGAGCCAGACCGAGGTGGTGCCCACCGGCGCCGCCACGCGCGCCACGCCGCCGGCAACGCCGGCGACCCAGGCGACGTTGCCCAGGCGGTAGTAACGCCCATCGACCCAGCCCTCGACGCCCTGCCCGATCGTGAACTGCGTGCGTTCGGCGCGCGCGGCCTCGGCGGGCGATGCGATGACCGCCTCGCGGATTCCCAGCGCCAGCGGATGCGGATTGTCGGCCTCCAGCGCGGCGGCGATGCGCAGGCAGTCGAAGCCGGTCAGGCTGCCCACCGGCAGGGTCTGGCGCAGCACCGGCCGGCCATGGGTGAGCGTCCCGGTCTTGTCGAACACCACATGGGTGGCGCGGTCGAAGGTTTCCAGCGTGTGCGGCTGCACCGACAGCACGCCGCGCCGCAACAGGCGGTCGGTGGCGGCGGCCAGCGCGGTCGGCGTGGCCAGCGACAGCGCGCACGGGCAGGACACCACCAGCACCGCGATCGCCACCTGCCAGGCCTTGCCAGGGTCCACCTGCAGCCAGGCGAAATAGGCCAGCACGGTCAGCGCCAGCAAGCCGAGCACGAACCAGGCCGCCACCCGGTCGGCCCACAGGGCCAGCGCCGGCTTGCCCTGCCCCGCGCGCTCGACCAGCCGCACCAGCATCGACAGCGTGCTGTCATGGGCGGTCGAGGTCACGCGCAGCACGATGGCGCCGCCCGCATTGAGCGCGCCGCCCGGCACCAGGTCGCCCACGCCGCGGCGCTGGGTGCGGCTCTCGCCGGTCAGAAGCGCCAGATCGACGTCGGTGTCGCCCTCGACGATCATGCCGTCGGCCGGCGCCGCCTGGCCCGCGCGCACCAGCACCAGGTCGTCCACCCGCAGGCTGCCGGCCGTCACCAGCTCGGTGTCACGCAACTGTGGATCGCCGCGCAGGCGCAGCGCCGACGGCGGCAAGCCCTGCTGCAGGCGCTCGAGCGCGCCGGCCGCCTTGCGGCGCGCGCCCAGTTCGAGGTAGCGGCTGCCCAGCAGCAGGAACACGAACATGGTCACCGAATCGAAATACACGTCGCCATTGCCGGTGACCAGCGCCTGCAGGCTGCCGGCGAAGGCGGCGCCGATCCCGAGCGCAACCGGCACGTCCATGCCCGGCATGCCGCGCCGCAGGTCGCGCCAGGCGCCCTTGAAGAACGGCTGGGCCGAATACAGCACCGCCGGCAGGGTCAGGAACAACGCGGCCCAGTGCATCAGCGCCGTCATCGCGGCGTCCATCGTGCCCTCGTCGGCCATGTACACCGGCACCGCATACATCATCACCTGCATCATCGACAGGCCGGCCACGAACAGCTGGCGGAACAGCTGCTTGCGCGCGCGCTCGAGCTGCTCGCCGTGGCGCCGCGCATCGTAGGGATAGGCGACGTAGCCGATCGCGCGCAGCGTGCGCAGGATGGCGCTGGCGCGGCAGCCGGACGGATCCCAGCGCACGAACAGGCGCTCGGTGGCCACGTTCAGGCCGACGTCCAGCACCCCGGGCAAGTCGTGCAGGCGGCGCTCGATCAGCCACACGCAGGCGGCGCAGCGGATGCCCTCCACGGTGAAGCTGGCCGCGCCGTCGGCATCGCCGCCGTCGACCAGGTCGAGCTCGGGCGCATTGGCGGCCTCGATGTCGGCCTGGGGGGCGTAGGCGGTGCGGGTCGCGTAGTAGTCGGCGAAGCCGCCGTCGACGATGGCCTGGGCCGCCGCCGCGCAACCGGGACAGCACATGCGCTGTGCCTCGCCGCCGATCGTGGCTTGCCAGGCGCTGTCGCGCGGCACCGGCAAGCCGCAGTGGAAACACCCTGCGGGCGCGCTACGCGCGGCAGCCGTGGCGGCGCCGCCCGTGGCGCGCATCGCTTCTTCGAGCACCGCGCTCATGCCGGCCTCCCGAGGCACAGCCCGTGCATCCAGCCGGCCGGCAGGCCGCCGGCGGCGCGCGCCAGGCCGAGGATGCCGAAGGCCAGGATCGCAAACCCGCAGCACAGGCGCACCGCGCGCCGCGCCATCAACGCGCGCAGGCGCCCGCCCGCCAGGCCAAGCGCGGCCAGCATCGGCAGCGTGCCCAGGCCGAAGGCGAGCATCACGCCGGCGCCGTCCAGCGCCGAGCCGCTCAGCATGGCCGTCACCAGCACGCTGTACACCATGCCGCACGGCAGCCAGCCCCACAGGGCCCCGAGCGCGAACATGCGGGCGCTGCCGGTCCGGGCGCCGCCGGTCCCGACGCCGTTCATGCGCCGCAGCAGCGGCGCGAGACGACGCCACAATGCCTGGCCGGCCTGCTCGACGCGGGCCAGGCCGCGCCAGGCGTCCATCAGGAACAGCCCCAGCGCCACCAGCATCAGGTTCGCGGCCCAATACAAGCCTGCCTGCACGGCCGGCAACGCCGCCAGCGAGGCCGCGCCGCCGGCCAATCCCCCGGCCAGCGCGCCAGCCGTCATATAGCTGGCGATGCGCCCCGCGTTATAGGCCCCCACATAGGTGAGCGAGACGCCCGCGCTCGCGGCGACGGTCCGCACCGGCACCGGGAAAGCCGGCGCCTGCACAGCCAAGGCAGGCGCACGCGGAAGCGACAGCGCGCCGACGATCCCGCCGCACATGCCGGCGCAGTGCACGCTGCCGGCCAGGCCGACCAGAAACACAGGGAACAGGCTGACGCCGCTCATCGCTCGGTCCTAGACGGTGTGCGAATGGCGCGGTCCCTCGCCCGGCCGGGCGAGGTAGCGGTCGAACACCATGCACACGTTGCGGATCAGCAGGCGCCCCTTCATCGTGACGGTCAGCCACTCCGGCCCGACCTGCACCAGGCCGTCGTCCTGCATCGTGCGCAGCGTGGCCAGCTCGCCGGCGAAGTGCTGTTCGAAAACGATCGGGAAGGCCTGCTCGATGGCCGGGATCGACAGCTCGAACTGGCACATCAGCTTCTGGATGATCGAGCGGCGCAGCGCGTCGTCCATCGACAGGCGGATGCCGCGCTGGACCGGCAACTCGTTCTGGTCGATCAGGTCGTAGTATTCGTCGAGCGTCTTGACATTCTGGCTGTAGGTGGCGCCCACCGCGCCGATGCTCGACACCCCGCACGCCACCAAATCGGCGTCGGCATGGGTCGAATAGCCCTGGAAGTTGCGGTGCAGGCGGCCCTGGCGCTGGGCCACGGCCAGGTCGTCGTCGGGCTTGGCGAAATGGTCCATGCCGATGTACACATAGCCTGCCGCGCCGAGGCGCTCGATGCACAGCTGGAGCATCCTGAGCTTGGTCTCGCTGTCCGGCATGTCCTGTTGCAGGATGCGCCGCTGCGGCTTGAACAGGTGCGGCATGTGGGCATAGTGGTAGACCGAGATGCGGTCCGGGCTGGCCTTGATCACCTTGTCCAGGGTTTGCGTCATGCTGGCCAGGGTCTGCTTCGGCAGGCCGTAGATCAGGTCGATGCTCACCGAACGGAAACCCGCGGCGCGCGCGGCGTCGATGATGGCCACCGTCTCGCGCTCGGGCTGGACCCGGTTGACCGCCTTCTGAACGTCTGGATCGAAATCCTGCACGCCCAGGCTGATCCGGTTGAAACCCTGGCGCCGCAGGCTGTGCACGCGTTCGGTCGAGACGGTGCGCGGGTCGACCTCGATCGAGTACTCTCCGCGCTCGTCGGGCGCGAAGCTGAAGCAGCGCCGCAGGTGCGCCATCAGCTCGCCCATCTGCTCGTCCGACAGGTAAGTGGGGGTGCCGCCGCCGAAGTGCAGCTGCTCGACCTCGTTCATGCCGGCGAACAGCAGGCCCTGCATCTCGACCTCGCGCTTCAGGTAGGACAGGTAGGTCGCCGCCTTGTCGCGGCGCCTGGTGACAATCTTGTTGCAGGCGCAGTAGTAGCAGACGCTTTCGCAGAACGGGATGTGCAGGTACAGCGACAGCGGACGCTTGCCGCGGGTGCGCACGCTGGCCACCGCGTGCAGGTAGTCGCGGTAGCCGAAGTCGGGGCTGAAGCGATCGGCCGTCGGGTAGGACGTGTAGCGCGGGCCGGACTTGCCGAGCCGGGCCAGCAGGTCGCCATCGAATTCGACGGTCGGGTGGAGCACGGTGGCGGGTTGGGACGGGAACCGGGTGGGAATCGGCGCGGGAGGCGCCGCTTGCACTTCTGCGAACATGACTGAGGTACTCCAGCTGCTGGCCGCTTTGCCGAAATGCAAAGTGGCACGATTAGCGGTCAGTTTATTGATCTACTTCACGCAAATCCTTGACATGCATCAAATATGGAAGAGTCAGCTCTGGCTTGGCCGCCCGCCATGCTTGAACTTGAACACGGACAAGGCCAGCGACAGGCGTGCTGCCTCATCGGCCACGCTGCCAGAGGACAGCGCCGATTCCTCGACCTGGGCGGCGTTCTGCCGCGTGATCGCGTCCAGCTCGCTCATGGCGGCGTTGACGCCCAGGATGTCCTGGGCCTGTTCGCGGCTGGCGGCCGTGATCGCGCTCATGATGGCGGCTGCCTCGCCCACCTTGTCGACCACCGCGCGCATGGTCTGGCCGGCCTGGCCGACCAGTTCGCTCCCCTCGCCCACGTGGCCGCTGGAGACCTCGATCAATCCCTTGATTTCCTTGGCGGCGCCGGCGGTGCGCTGGGCCAGGCTGCGCACTTCGCCGGCCACGACCGCGAAGCCGCGCCCCTGCTCGCCGGCCCTGGCCGCCTCCACCGCCGCGTTCAGCGCCAGCAGATTGGTCTGGAAGGCGATGCCGTCGATCAGGCCGATGATGTCGCCGATGCGGTTGGCCGAGCCGCTGATCCGGTCCATGGTCCGGCCGACGCGATCGACGGCCTGGCCGCCCTGGCCGGCCACCGTCGTGGCGGCCAGCACCATGCCGTCGGCCTGCACCGCACTGTCGGTATTGCGGCCGGCGGCGCGCGCGATATTGCCCAGGCTGCTGGCGGTCTGCTCGAGGCTGGCGGCCTGCGCTTCGGTGCGGGCGGCCAGGTCGGCGTTGCCGGCGGCGATCGCGCGGGTGGCCAGCTCGATCGAGCTGACGTTGTCGCGCACGTCGCCGATGATCGCGGTGAGGTTGATGTTCAGCTGGCGCAGCGCAAGCTGCAGGCGGCCGACGTCCCCGCTGCCGGGCGCCGCGACGGGACGCGCCAGGTCGCCGCCGGCCAGGGCGTGGACGGTGGCGATGGCTTCCCGCAGAGGCCGCGCGATGCTGCGATCGAGCTCATACCAGGCCGCCAGCGAGGCCAGCACGCCGGCGCCGGCCAGCACGCGCCAGCCCATGCCTTCGGCCACCGCCGCGAGCGTGCCCAGCAGCACGGCCTGGGCGCCCATCGTCCAGCCCAGGCGCTGGCGCAGCGACAGCGCGCGCAGGGCGGCCAGGACATCCAGGCGCCGGCGCCAGCCGGTGCGCACCACCCGGCCGCGCACGATGCCCAGGCCGCGCGCCTGGCCGGCGCGGATCCGGCGGTACAACAGGTCGGCCTGCTCGACCTGCGCGCGGGTGGGCGCGGTGCGCACCGACATATAGCCGGTCACGCGGCCGCGCTCCCGGATCGGCACCACGTTCGCCACCACCCAATAGAAGTCGCCGTTCTTGCGGCGGTTCTTGACCATCCCGGTCCAGGGTTCGCCCGCCTGCAGGGTCGCCCACAGGTCGGCGAAGGCTTCGGGCGGCATGTCGGGGTGGCGCACGATATTGTGCGCCTTGCCCAGCAACTCGTCCTCGCTGAAACCGCTGACGTCGACGAAGCTCGGGTTGACGTAGGTGATGCGGCCTTTGGTATCGGTCTTCGAGACGATCGACTGTTCCGCCCCCATCACGTATTCGATCCCGGTCACTGGCTGGTTATTGCGCACTGTGCTCTCCCTCTTGTTGCCTATAAGAAAATATAGTTTCTCGCATTCTAGCGATGAGGAAATGCGAAAAATATGACCTACATCAAAAATGCGATGGTTGGCCATGCTATGTAACCAAGAGAATCTTGATTTAGTTCAATGTCTTGCTTTCACGGTAAACTTGTGGGATGGACAATCTCACTCACTCCCTGGTAGGCCTGGCGCTGGGCGAACTCGCCGACCGCGCCCTGCCCTTTCAACCCGATCCGCACAAGGCGCGCACGCGCCGCCGCGTCCTGCTCGCCACCGGCGCGCTGGCCAGCAACTTCCCCGACCTGGACCTGGTGCTCACGCCCCTGTTGGCGCCGCCGCTCGGCTACCTGCTGCACCACCGCGGCCATACGCACACGCTGCTGTATGCCCTGCCCCAGATCGCGCTGCTGCTCGGCCTGTTCTGGCTGCTGTGGCCAGGGGCGCGGCGCCTGCTGCGCGACGACCGCACGGCGCGGCGCGCGGTGCTGGCCACCGCCGCGCTCGGGATGGTGCTGCACCTGTCGCTCGACTTCCTGAACGTGTATGGCGTGCACCCCTTCCACCCGCTCGACTCACGCTGGCTGTATGGCGACATGGTGTTCATCATCGAGCCGGTGTTCTGGACCGCGCTCGGGATCGCGCTCGCCCTGCTGGCGCCGAACCGGCTGCTGCGCTGGCTGTTCGCGGCGCTGATCCTGGCGGCGCCGGTGGCGTTCACCTATCTGGGTTTCCTGCAATGGGGTTCGCTCGCCGGACTGTTGCTGCTGGCGGGCGTGGTGGGCTTCATGGCGCGCCGCGGCGGCGCGCGCGGCGTGGTCACGGCGCTGGTGGCCTGCCTGGGCTTCATCGCGGTGCAGGGCGTGGCCGGGCAGCTGGCGCGCGAACAGATCCGCGCGGCGCTGGCCCAGGTCGATCCCGGCAGCCGGGTGCTCGACCTGCCGCTGTCGGCCTTTCCCTCGAATCCCCTGTGCTGGTCGTTCGCGACGATCACCGACCACGGCGGCGCCGGAAGCTATGCGGTGCGCCTCGGCGTACTGAGCCTGGCGCCCGGCATCACCAGCGTGGCGGCCTGCCCGGCGCGCTTCGGTGGCGAACCGGGAGCGCCCGCCGAGGCGCTGTCGTGGAAGTATCGGGAACACGGCAGCCTGGCCGGCCTGCGCGCGCTACAGCAGGATAACTGTCACTTCGACGGCTGGCTGCGCTTCGCGCGCGTGCCGTCGCTGGTCGACGGCAAGGCGACCGACATCCGCTTCAGCGCGCCGGGGGAAGAGAATTTCTCGACGCTTCCCTATGACGAGATGGCCGGTCAGCCGTGCCCGGCGCCGGTGCCGCAATGGGAGCGGCCGCGCCAGGACTTGCTGGACGGGCGCTGAAGGTCGCGCGCCCGAGGCAGGTCCTGAAGCAGGGCGGGATTGCACGCCTGCTGCCGTCTGATCGACGGCAGCCGCCCCCGCACCGGACAGGAGCTCGATGACTACCGAACCCACGCTGCCGGCCTGGATTGCCAGCAAACCAATCCAGCCCACGCCGCAGTGAAATTTGACCCACGTTTGATCGCGATCAACCGTGCGCCTGACAGGCTGCCTTGCGCCGCGTATAGTGAAACGCCGTGCGCCACGTTCCAGACCACCGAACGGAGTCAGCATATGTTCAAGACCATACTCGTCCATGTCGATGGCGGGCCCTGCCAGGAGAGCCGCCTGCGCGCGGCGGCGCTGCTCGCCGGCGCGCACGGCGCCCACCTGGTCGGCAGCGCCGCCACCGGCCTGTCGATGGCCAGTTACGCGGTGCTGAACGGCTCGATGGCCATGCCGGTCTCCAACCGCGAATTCCAGGACCTGCGCGATGCCGTCGCCACCCAGCTCGACGATTTCGTGGCCCGGGCCGAGCGCCTCGGCATCCGCGGCGCCGAGGCGCGCATGGTCGAAGACGCCGACCGCGACGGCCTGCTGCTGCAGGCGCGCTATGCCGACCTCGTGGTGGTGAGCCAGGACAATGGCCGCGCCCGCGCCATGGCCGAACGGGGCTTGCCCCAATACCTCGCCCTGCACGGCGTCCGTCCGGTGCTGGTGGTGCCCGACTCCTACCACGGCAAGCCGATCCCAGGCGACGCGCTGGTCGGCTGGGACGGCAGCATGCCGGCCCAGCGCGCGATCAATGCCGCCCTGCCCCTGCTGGCCCAGGCCGGCACCGTGCACCTGGCGCTGGTCAACCCCGACCTGCAATCCGGCCTGCACGGCGATGAACCGGGGGCCGACATGGCGCACTACCTGGCGCGCCATGGCCTGAAGGTCGACGTCGCCGTCGCGCATACGCGCGCCACCGAGGGCGAGGCCCTGATGGACATGGCGCGCGACTGCCACGCCGGGCTGATGGTGACCGGCGCCTTCGGCCATAGCCGCTACCGCGAATGGATCCTCGGCGGCGTCACGCGCGACGTGCTCGACCACGCGCCGGCGCCGCTCCTGATCGCCCATTGAATCCCACTCGACCTACTTTGCCACTATTTCAGCCATGACTTTTCACCACTATCCAGGAGGCAGCGCCGGCGCCATCGGCGCCGCGATCCGCCATGCCCGCCGCCACCTGTGCGCGCGCCTGGCCGACACGGCCGACAGCACCTGCACGCCGGACGACTGCTTCGTGCACGCCTTCCCGGCCGTCGTCACGGCGGTCGAGGTCGGGTTCCGGCACGAGGAACGGGTCATGGAATCGCTCGACTACGAACGCCTGCACGAGCACCGCGCCGAGAACGCCACCATCCTGGCCGCCCTGCACCGCGCCATGCCGCTGGTCGAGGATGGCGACGTCACGCTCGGCCGCCAGCTGGTGGCGGCGCTGCTCGACCTGCTGTCGCTGCACCGGATCAGCACCGACCTCGCGCTGGCCACGGCGCCGCATGCGCCCAGCGGCCGCCCCGGCGGGCGGGTGCCGCGCATCCTGCTGCATGGCGCCGGGCACGCGGGCTGGCGCTCGCGCCACCACTGACATCTACTTGAGGCCGGCGCGCTGGCGCCGAATCACCTTGCCCGACACCATGAACGTGCCGTCACCCTTGTAGTGCAGGGTTTCCGGATGGCGTGGCCGCGCGGCGACGCGCGCCGCCACCACTTCCCAGATGAAGAAATCGTAGCGCCCGACCAGGCTGTCGTCATGCAGCCGGCACTCGAACTGGGCGTGACACTCGCGGATCGACGGCGCCGCCACCTGCTCGCTTGCCTCCGGCGTGAGGCCGAAGGCGGCGAACTTGTCGATCTCGGCCCCGGTGGTCGAACCGACGCCCAGCACCGCCTCGAGCTGGCGGGTGGTCGGCAGGTTGATCACGCATTCGCCGCTGGCGCGGATCAGGCCGTGGCTGTGGTTGGCGGACGAGATCACGCAGCCGATCAGGGACGGACTGAATTCCATCACCGTGTGCCAGCCCATCACCATGACGTCATGCTCGCCACGGTGGCACGAGCTCACCAGCACCACCGGTCCCGGCTCCAGGTAGCGCCGCACTTCGTGCAGCGGCAGGTCGTGCTTGCGTCCCATCCGTCCTCCCGTTATCAGCCCGTCCATATTATGGTCCGGCCCGCAAGCGTCCGGCGTACGCTTGCAGGCAACGCACGCGACAGCAGAAAAATGCTAGCGCCGGCGCGCGCCGGCGGCGGACAATGGTCACGATACGTCCCGACCCGCCACCACCAGACACGAGGCTTGCCATGGATTCCGGCCCATCCGCCCCCACCAGGATCGCCTTTCTCGACTTCGAACTGCTGCCTGCCCAGCGCCTGCTGCTGCGCGCCGGACGCCCGCTGCCGAGCGGCGCGCGCGCCTACGACCTGCTGGTGCTGCTGGCCTCCCGGCCCGGCGAAGTCGTGAGCAAGCGCGCGCTGATGGCCGGGGCCTGGCCGCATACCGTGGTGGTCGAGGCGAACCTGCGGGTGCAGATCGCGGCCCTGCGCAAGCTGCTGGGCGACGCCGGCAGCGCGATCGTGAACGTGGCCGGGCGCGGCTACGCCTTCACCGCCGTGCCGGTGCCCCAGGCCAGGGAGGCGGCCGCTCCCGCCCACGCTGCCGGAAACCCGCCGTCCACGCCTGCTCAGGCCGCGGCCGGCGCCACCGCATCCTGCAGCGCCTCGATGGTCGCCGGCTTGGTCAGGTGCACGTCGAAACCGGCGGCCAGCGCGCGCGCCACGTCGGCCTGCTGGCCGTAACCGGTCAGCGCCACCAGCCGCAGCGGGCCTCCTGCCGGCGCGCCCGCGTCGCCGCGCAAGGCCGCGGCCAGCGCATAGCCGTCCATGTCGGGCAGGCCGATGTCGAGGATCGCCACCTCGGGCGGTTCGGCCAGGGCCAGCGCGCGCGCCTCGGCCGCGCTGTGGGCGACCCGCACCGCATGCCCCAGGTGGCGCAGCAGCAGCGCGCTGGCCGCGGCCGCATCCTCGTTGTCGTCGACCAGCAGGATGCGGCGTCCCGGCGCCGCCGGCGCCAGCGGATCCGGCTCGCGCGCCGCGCTCGGCGCGCCGAGCGGCAGGATCACCTCGAAACGGCTGCCGGCGCCCGGGCCAGCGCTGTAGGCCGCGACCCGGCCGCCATGCAGCTGGGCGATCTCGCGCACGATCGCCAGGCCGAGCCCGAGTCCGCCGGTGCGCCGCGCCAGCGGCTGCGGCGCCTGGTAGAACGGCTCGAACACGCGCGCCAGCAACTCAGGGGCCATGCCGGCGCCGTTGTCGCTCACGCCCAGCACCGCCTCGCCATTCACCGCCGCCAGCGTGACGCGGGTGTCGCTGCTGCCGAAGCGGGCCGCGTTCGACAGCAGGTTGCCCAGCACCTGCGCCAGGCGGGTCTCGTCGCCGGTGACCCAGACCTCCGGCGGCGCCTCCAGGGTGATGGGCTCGCCCGGCAGGGCCGCCACCGCATGGCGCGCCAGTTCGGCCAGGTTCAGCGGGCGGGCGTCGATCGCCAGCTTGCCGGAGGCGATGCGCGACACGTCCAGCAGGTCGTCGACCAGGCGCCGCAGGTGGGTCACCTGGCGCCGCATGACGGCGCGCTCGCGCTGGCTGCCCGCTTCGCCCCGCAAGTCCATCAGGTCGAGCGAGGTCAGGATCGGGCTGAGCGGATTGCGCAGTTCGTGGCCCAGCATGGCCAGGAAGGCGTCCTTGGCCTGGCCGGCCTGGCGCGCCTGGGCCAGCGCTTCCTCGAGCGACGCCAGCAGGCGCGAACGCTCCTCTTCCTGCGCGGCGCGCCGGCTGGCGGCGGCCTCCAGTGCCTGGCCCATCTCGCGGATCTCCTTGATCCGCGACGGCGCCACCTGCACCTTGCGCGCGCTGCCCAGCGCGGCGGCGCCGGCCTGCACGCTCTCGATGCGGCGCACGACGCGCCCGGACAGCCACGAGGCCAGCGCGATGCAGGCGCTCAGCACCACCCAGGCGCCCAGCACGTAGACCGCGAAGCGCTGGAAGAAGCCTACCCCGAAGCCGGCGCTGGGGGCGCCCACCGCCACCACCCAGCCATAGCGCGGCGAGGTCGTGTAGGCGCTGATCACCTGGTCGCCTTCGAGCGTGGTGGTCACGCCCACGCCTTCCGGCCCGCCGCTCTTCATCAGCGCCGTGAGCGAGGCGCTGGGCGCGCCGACCACGGTGCGCTCCTGGTCGCGCGAGCGCGCCACCAGCGCGCCGCCGCCGTCCATCACCGCGATCACCGACTCCGGAGGAATCTTCTGGCGCGCGATCACGTCCAGGAAGCGGTTCGGCTGGACCACGGCGGTCAAGACCCAGGGCTGGCCGTCGGGCCCCGTCACCGGGATCCGCACCGGCACCGCCGGGCGCCCGCCCTGCCCGCGCGCGACGCGGCCGGCCATCGGGCGGCGCTGCTCCATCGCCTGGTGCAGGCTGCCGGGATCGGCGATGCGCGCCGCCGGCGCCCCGTATGGCGCCATGGTGCGAAACAGCGGACGGCCGGCGGCGTCGGAGAGCACCACCCCCAGCCAGTCGGGGCGCGACAGGCGGCTGGCGGTGTCGTGGAAGCCGCGCAGGTCGCCGCCCGCCAGTTGCGGACTCTTGGCGATGCCGCTCAGGGCTGCCACGGTGGCGTCCAGCTCGGCGTCGACGGCGCTCGACAGCGCGCGCGCATGGCCGATCATCATCCTTTCCTGTTCCTGCTCCAGGTACAGGCCGGCGCCGTGGATGGTCCAGACTCCCAGCAGCACGAGCGGCAGCAGGCCGATCGCGGTGAGCAGGATCAGGAGGTGTCGGAGGGACAGGACGGTTCCGGCAACGGCGCGCATGGGTGTTCCAGAAAGGAAACGTCCATTATAGGATGAGCCGCCTCCATCCTTGCGGTTTTTGCGGGATTGACCACCGGGGTCAGCGCGGAATCGACAGCGCCAGGGTTTCCTTCAGTTCTTCCATCACCACATAGCTCTTCGACTGGCCGGCGTCGGCCACGTGCAGGATCTCCCCCAGCAGGCGCCGGTACTCGGACATCTCGGGGATGCGCGCCTTGATCAGGTAGTCGAAGTCGCCCGACACCAAGTGGCATTCCATCACCTCGGGAATGGCCAGCATCGCGCGCCGGAAGCGTTCGAAGGCCTTGTCGGATTTCTGGTGCAGGTTGATCTCGACGAACACCAGGATCTGCATGCCCAGCGCCTGTGGATTGATGCGCGCGTAGTAGCCCTGGATGACGCCGTCGCGCTCCATGCGCTTGACCCGCTCGATGCAGGGCGTGAGCGACAGCCCGACCTGCTCGGCCAGGTCCTTCATCACGATCCGCGCATCCTGCTGCAGGACCGACAGGATATGCAGGTCGATCCGGTCCAGGATGCGGTTCGAGGCTTTTTGCACGCGCATGGGTCGATTCCGGTGGGTGAATGCAGAAGTATTTGCTGAAAAATTGCGTATTAACAGAAACAATTATCTCCTCACCCGCGCTACGATGGCAAGCTTTTCTAAATCTGGATTTTTCGAGGAACATATGCGAGTCATCGTATTGGGCAGCGGCGTGGTCGGCGTCACCACCGCGTATTACCTGGCGCAGGCCGGCCACGAGGTCACGGTCATCGACCGCCAGCCCGGTCCCGCCCTCGAGACCAGTTTCGCCAATGCCGGCCAGATCTCGCCCGGCTATGCCTCGCCCTGGGCCGCGCCCGGCATTCCGCTGAAGGCCGCCAAGTGGCTGTTCCAGCGCCACGCTCCGCTGGCGATCCGTCCCGACGGCTCGCTGTTCCAGCTGCAGTGGATGTGGGAGATGTACCGCAACTGCGACCCTGCCCGCTACGCCGTCAACAAGGAGCGCATGGTGCGCCTGGCCGAATACAGCCGCGATTGCATGCGCGCGCTGCGGCGCGACACCGGCATCGCCTACGAAGGCCGCCAGCAGGGCACGGTCCAGCTGTTCCGCACCCGCCAGCAGTTCGACGGCGCGGCCAAGGACATCGAGGTGCTGCGCGACGCCGGCGTGGCCTATGAAGTGCTGGAGGGCGCACAGCTGGCCACGGCCGAACCGGCGCTGGCCAACGTGGCCGACAAGCTGGTCGGCGGCCTGCGCCTGCCGAACGACGAAACCGGCGACTGCCAGCTGTTCACCAGCCGCCTGACGGCCATGGCGCGCGACCTGGGCGTGCGCTTCGAATTCGACACCACGATCCGCTGCCTCAACGAGGCGGGCGGCGAGATCGTCTCGGTTGAAACCGACAAGGGCGCATTCGCTGCGGATCGCTTCGTGCTGGCCCTGGGCAGCTATTCGCGCCTGCTGCTGCAGCGCTGGTTCCCGCTGCCGGTGTATCCGATGAAGGGCTATTCGCTGACGGTGCCGATCACGGACGCGGCGCGCGCGCCGGTGTCGACCATCCTCGACGAGACCTACAAGATTGCCGTCACCCGCTTCGACGACCGCATCCGCGTTGGTGGCATGGCCGAGCTTTCCGGCTACAACCTCGACCTCAATCCACGCCGCCGCGAAACCCTGGAGCTGGTCGTCAACGACCTGTTCCCGGGCGCGGGCGACACCGCCCGGGCCAGCTTCTGGACCGGCCTGCGTCCGATGACGCCGGACAGCACCCCGGTGGTGGGCGCCACGCTGCTGCGCAACCTGTTCCTGAACACCGGCCACGGCACGCTGGGCTGGACCATGGCGGCCGGCTCGGCCAGCGTGATCGCCGACCTGGTGGGCGGCAAGGCGCCGTCGATCCGCGCCGACGACCTGGCCGTGTTCCGCTACGCGGGCGGCAGCGGCGGCGCCGCCGGCGCCAAGCTGGCGCAGGCGTAAGCGCATGGATCAACACACCGATCGGCGCGATGACGGCGCGGCGCGCGCCGGCGCCACCCTCACGATCGACCTGGACGCGGTGCGCGCCAATTACCGCCTGCTGCGCGCGCGCGGCGCCGCCAGCACCGGGGCGGCCTGCGGCGCGGTCCTGAAGGCCGACGCCTACGGGCTCGGCATGGACAAGGTCGCGGCGGCGCTGGCGCGCGAAGGCTGCCGCAGCTTCTTCGTGGCTCACCTCGACGAAGGCATCCGCCTGCGCCGGCTCGTGCCCGGCGATTGCACCATTTATGTGATGCACGGCGCCATGCCGGGCACGGCGCGCGACTGCGTCGAGCACGACCTGACGCCGGTGCTGAACGACCCCGGCCAGGTGGCCGAATGGCGCGCGCTGGCGCGCGAGCTCGGGCGCGAACTGCCGGCCGCGCTGCAGGTCGACACCGGCATGTCGCGCATGGGCCTCGCGGCAGCCGATCTCGACCGGCTGCGCCAGGACCCGGCCTGGCTGGACGGCATCGCGCCGCGATTGTTGATGAGCCACCTGGCCTGCGCCGACGAGCCGGCGCACCCGCTCAACGCGCGCCAGCGCCGGCGCTTCGAAGAGGCGCGCGCGCTGTTTCCCGGCGTGCCGGCCAGCCTGGCCAATTCCTCGGGCGTGTTCCTGGGCGGCGCCTGGCACTTCGACCTGCTGCGCCCGGGATGCGCGCTGTACGGCATCAATCCCCAGCCGGCTCACGCCAATCCGCTGGCGCAGGCGGTGTCGCTGGCGGCGCGCGTGGTGCAGCTGCGCACCGTGGCCGCCGGCGACATCGTCGGCTATGGCGCGCGCTACGTGGCGCCGGGCGAGCGCCGCATCGCCACCATCGCGATCGGCTATGCCGACGGCTGGCTGCGCGCCCTCACCGGCCGTTCGCAGGCCTTTGTCGACGGCGTGGCCGTTCCCTTCGCCGGCACCGTGTCGATGGACAGCATCACGCTCGACGTCACCGGCATCCCCGAAGACCGGATCGCGCCGGGGCGGACGGTCGACCTGCTGTGCCCGCAGCAGACGGTCGACGACGTCGCGCTCCAGGCCGGCACCATCGGCTACGAGGTGCTGACCCGCCTGGGCGGGCGCTTCGCGCGCCGTTATCTCGGGCTGCCGGCGCAAGAATAACGCCGAAATCGGGCGCCGCGGTTACCATGCTGCCCGCGGCGACCCGCCGCAGCAGCCCGGGAGTCCACCTTGTTCGAAATCAGCCAGCTTCGCTGCTTCGTCGCCGTTGCCGAAGAACTTCACTTCAGCCGGGCGGCGCAGCGCCTGAACATGACGCAGCCGCCGTTGAGCCGCCAGGTCCGGCTGCTCGAACACAGCGTCGGCGTGGCCCTGCTCGAGCGCAGCAGCCGTTCCGTCACCCTCACCGCCGCCGGCAAGGCCTTCCTGCCGGAAGCCGTCCGCATCCTGCGCCTGGCGCAAGAGGCGGCGGTCAAGGCGCGCCGCACGGCCAGGGGTGAACAGGGCACGCTCTCGATCGGTTTTTCCGCCGCCTCCGGCTACAGCCTGCTGCCGGCGGTCGTGCGCGGCATCCGCCAGGTCTGCCCCGACGTGGCGCTCAACCTGAAAGAGCTCGTGAGCACGGCCCAGGTCGAGGCGCTCAACGCAGGCGAGATCGACCTGGCCCTGATGCGGCCGCACCCCATCAACGGCGAACTGGAAAGCGTGCCGATGGCGACCGAGTCGCTCATGCTGGCGGTGCAGGCGAGCGAGGCCCACGCCTGGCCCGCCGAGCCCACCCTGCAATGCCTGCACGGCCGGCCTTTCCTCATGTACTCGCCCTACGAGGCGCGTCCCTTCTACCAGATGCTCAGCGAACGCTTTGCCAGGGCCGGCGTCGTGCCCGATGTCGTCGAGTACATCGGACAGGTCCACACCATGCTGGCGCTGGTCGGCGCGGGAATGGGGGCCGCCCTGATCGCCGAAGGCGCCTGCCGCCTGAAGTTCGAAGGCGTCGTCACGCGCCGGATGATGACCGAACCCGTCCACCTGGTGGGCGCCTACCGCCGCAACAACGACAACCCCGTGCTCGACCTGTTCAAGCAGCAGGTGCTCCGTTCTTTCAAACTTACGCAAAGCCGTCCATAGTTAACTTTGCTGTTGAATTCCTGCTTCGCCGGGGCCGGTTTCGTCTTGCGCTTCACGCCCAAGGCCAGCGCCTTCCCCTCCACAGGCAGCGACGGTGGAACTCAACGCCATATTTCTCAGGTTGATTGCCGCGTTCATGTCGCGATCGTGCTGTGCGCCGCAGTCTGGACAATGCCATCGGCGAACCTCAAGGTCGAGCACCTCGAGCCGATGGCCGCAGCAGTAACACGTCTTGCTGCTGGGATACCAGCGATCGACCACGACGACCTGCCCACCGCGCCACGCCGCCTTGTACTCCAGTTGGCGGCGCAGCTCACCGAAGCCCATGTCCGTGATCGAGCGCGCCAGGCAGCGGTTCCCAAGCATGCCCTTGACGTTCAGATCCTCGATGCCGATGAGATGGAATCGACGGGTGATGGATGTGGTCAGCTTGTGCAGGCCGTCCCGCCGTATCTCGGCGATCCGCGCATGCAGGCGCGCGAGCTTGTTTTTCGCCTTGATGTAATTGCGGGCCCCTTTGACTTTGCGCGACAGACTGCGCGCCAGGCGCTTTACCCGCGCCAGGAGAGACCGGAGCGCCTTGGGGCCGGCGAAGGTCTCGCCGGTTGACAAGGTGGCCAGCGTCCTGACACCCAGATCGACTCCTACCGCGCCTTGGTTTTTGGCGGGCGGCAAGTGTGACGCGTCGGTGTTGACAACTACACTGGCATACCAGCGATCTGCAACACGCTCGATCGAGGCCGAGACGATTCGCCCACTCAGGCGCAGGGATTCGCACATGCGCAGCCATCCCAGCTTCGGGATACGGATGCGTTTGTCCTTGACGCTGAACTGGTCATTCGTCAATGTAAAGCGGTCGTCACGACCCTTGCGTCGATATCTCGGGTAACGAGCCCGGCCTTTGAAGAAATTCTCGAAGGCGCGTCCCAATTGCTGGATCGCCATCTGCGGAGCATTCTTCGTCACTTCCAGCATCCAGGGGTACTGCATGCGTTTGATCGCATTGAGCTGGCGCCTCAGGGCCTTCTCGTTCGGTTTTGGCAAGTCTGGATCGGCCCTGCACGCTTCATACTGTCGCTGCCACTCGGCCAGTGCCCAATTGTAGGCGAACCGGGCGGTACCTGCCGCGCGGGCAAGGTAGGTCGCCTGGACGTTGTTGGGGTCGAGACGAATGCGATGACCGCGGAACATAATGGTTCCCAGAAGCGTGGCCGGCGTTGGCTATGAAACCGGCAAGAGCGAATCAGCCGGTCTTGTCAGAGCTGGTGAGGCACCAAATAGTTCCCAAAAGCGCACCCTTCAGCCAAATTCCAGATTTCCAGCCCATCTTTAGCAGATGCGAACCATCGCACTCGCGCTGCGGGCATGTACTCCTCCCATAACGACCAGCGCACTCCCGCATTCATGTCCGTCCGACTATCGTCGAGCCAAACTTTCTCAAAGTGGGCAAGTTTGAGAAGTTTCAAGTAGCTTTCGAACTAACTGTAATCAACCCCGCCTTTCTCCAGGCCTGAACCCACCTGCCGCCGCGATCGATTCAATTCTTGAATCAGACACGACAGCATTTGAATTGCTCGGGAATCGATCCCGGTCCTATGATGGCTCTGCCGCGCCGGTATTCACTGGCGCCGGCTGCGTACGGATGACAAACAATCCGGCCATATCACAGGAGACAAGCATGAAACAACTGGCAGCGCTGGCGCTGGCCTGCGCCGGCACCGTCGCCCATGCGCAGGCGTCCGTGACCTTCTACGGCATCGTCGACGCCGGCATCGTCGTCGAAGATGGCGGCGCGAACGGGCGGATCACCAAGGTCACGAGCGGCGTCGGCGCCGCCTCGCGCTTCGGCTTGCGCGGGGTGGAGGATTTGGGCAACGGCGTGTCGGCCTTTTTCACCCTGGAGGGCGGCGCCAAGATCGACACCGGCGAAATCGACGCCGCCGGCACGATCTTCAACCGCCAGTCGCTGGTCGGCCTGCGCGGCGGCTATGGCGCGGTGGCCCTGGGCCGACAGTACACGCCCTACCACACCGCGATGGTGACCATCGTCGATCCGTTCAGCACCGGCTACGCCGGCAGCGCCAAGAGCCTGTTCCCCCACAACGGCGCCAATATCCGCACCAGCAACACGATCACCTACGCGACACCCAGGGTGAACGGCTTCGACGCGGAGCTGGCGTACAGCCTCGGCGAACAGGCCGATTCCTCGGTCGGGCGCCAGTTCGGCGGCGCGGTCGGCTACGCCGCCGGCCCGCTGGCGCTGCGCCTGGTCTACAACAACAAGAACACCGATGTCCCGGCCAGCGGCGCCACGCCGGCCGTGGAACGAACCCTGGGCCGCAACTACCTGCTGGCCGCGTCGTACAAGCTGGCCCGCGTCAAGCTGCATGCGGGCTTCAGCGTCGACAAGGGCTTCAATGCCGCGCCGCTGATCAACCCGAACAATCCCTACGGCGGGACCAGGCCGACGCCGTCGACCGACGGCCGCAGCGTCCTGCTGGGCGTGACGGCGCCGATCGGCGCCGGCACCCTCATGGCGTCGGTGCTGCACAAGGACGACCGCACGGCCTTCAACCAGGACGCCAATGCCTGGGGCATCGGCTACCTGTACGCGCTGTCGAAACGCACCGGCCTGTACGCGGCCTATGGCCACGTCGACAACCGCAACGGCGCCGGCTATACCATTGCGAACAATACCGAAGCGGGCAGCGGCGACACCGGCTACAACCTGGGCATGCGCCACAGCTTCTGATCACGCTTGAATACGCTTGAATACGCTTGAATACGCTTGAATACTTACATCGAGGAGACACCATGAGAATGCATACGACCGTATCGTCCCTGCTGCTGGGCCTGGCGTTGATGGGCGGCGCGCAGGCCGCGCCATTTCCGAGCAAGGCCATCAACGCCGTCGTGCCCTTCCCGTCCGGGGGATCGACCGACGCCATCGCCCGCGCGATCGGCCCGAAAATCAGCGCCACGCTGGGCCAGCCCTGGGTGGTCGACAACCGTCCGGGCGCCACCGGCGCGATCGGCGCCGGCTACGTCAAGCGCGCGGCTCCCGACGGCCATACGCTGATGGTGGCCTCGATCGCGGTGTACTCGGTCAATCCCCTGCTCCAGAAGCGGTTGCCCTACGATCCATCGAAGGACTTCGACCTGTTGACGGTGGCGGTGCAGGCCCCGAACGTGCTGGTGACGAATGGCACCGTCCCCGCCAACACGGTGGGCGACTTCATCGCCTACCTCAAGAAGCATCCCGGCAAGGTGACCTTCGCCACCTCGGGCGCGGGCAGCTCTGACCACCTGACTGCGGCGCTGTTCTGGCAAAAGACCGGCACCTCGGGGCTGCACGTGCCCTACAAGGGCGGCGCGCCAGCGATCACCGACCTGCTCGGCGGCCATGCCAACGTCTCGTTCCAGAACATCAACGTCGTGCTCGGCCATATCAAGTCCGGCAAGCTCAGGGCCCTGGCCGTGACCGGCGCCAACCGGTCGGCGGCGCTGCCCAACGTGCCCACGCTCGCCGAATCGGGCGTCAAGGACGTCGACGTGTATTCGTGGCAGGCCATCGCCGCGCCGAAGGGATTGCCGAAAGACGTCAAGGCCAGGCTGCACACGACCATCGTGAACACGCTGCGCGACCCGCAGATCAAGGACAAGCTCAGTGAGCAGGGGTTCGAGATCGTGGCCTCGTCGCCCGAACAGTTCGCCAAGTTCCAGGCCCAGGAACTGGCGCGCTGGCGCGACGTGATCACCAACGGCAAGATCGAGATCGACTGATCCGGCGCCAGCGCTTTTTCCTGAACCTCCACTTTTTTGACCCGTACATCATGCGCAACCCGAATCCGAATGCCCCCGTCGTCACCAGCCTGCGCGTCGTCCCGGTCGCGGGGCAGGACAGCATGCTCCTGAACCTGAGCGGGGCGCACGGCCCCTGGTTCACCCGCAACATCGTCATCCTGACCGACAGCGCCGGCAATACCGGCCTGGGCGAGGTGCCCGGCGGCGAGGCTATCCGCCAGACCATCGAGGATGCCCGCCCCTTCATCATCGGCGCGACCCTGGGCGACTACAACAAGGTGCTGGGCGCCATGCGCAGCGCCTTCGCCGAACGCGACCAGGGCGGCCGCGGCCTCCAGACCTTCGACCTACGCACCACGATCCACGCCGTCACGGCCGTGGAATCGGCGCTGCTCGACCTGCTCGGCCAGTTCATGGGGGTGCCGGTGGCGGCGCTGCTGGGCGACGGCCAGCAGCGCGACGCGGTCGAGATGCTGGGCTACCTGTTCTATGTGGGCGATCGCAAGCGCACGCCGCTGGCCTACCGCAGCGAGCCGGACGCCGACAACGACTGGTACCGCCTGCGCAATGAAGAGGCGCTCACGCCCGAGGCCATCGTGCGGCTGGCCGAGGCCGCCCAGGCGCGCTACGGCTTCAACGACTTCAAGCTCAAGGGAGGCGTGCTGTCGGCCGACGAAGAGATGGAAGCGATTGTCGCCCTGCACGAGCGCTTCCCCCAGGCGCGCGTGACGCTCGACCCCAACGGCGGCTGGCTGCTGGCCGACGCGATCCGCGTGTGCCGCGACAAGCACGGCATCCTGGCCTATGCCGAAGACCCGTGCGGCGCCGAGAACGGTTTCTCGGGACGCGAAGTGATGGCCGAATTCCGGCGCGCGACGGGGCTGCGCACCGCGACCAACATGATCGCGACCGACTGGCGCCAGATGGCCCATTCGATCCAGCTGCAGTCGGTCGACATCCCGCTGGCCGACCCGCATTTCTGGACCATGCAGGGTTCGGTCAGGGTGGCCCAGCTGTGCGAGATGTTCGGCCTGACCTGGGGTTCGCATTCGAACAACCACTTCGACATCTCGCTCGCGATGTTTACGCACGTCGGCGCCGCCGCGCCGGGCAGGGTCACCGCGATCGACACCCACTGGATCTGGCAGGACGGCCAGCACCTGACCAAACGCCCCCTCACCATCGAAGGCGGCATGGTGCAGGTGCCGCGCAAGCCGGGCCTGGGCATCGAACTCGACCCCGACAAGCTGGAACTGGCGCACCAGGCCTACAAGAACATGGGGCTGGGTGCGCGCGACGACGCGGTCGCCATGCAATACCTGGTGCGCGACTGGAAGTTCGACAACAAGCGCCCCTGCCTGGTGCGTTGAGGCCGTGGCCGGCGCTTGCGCCGTCTTTACTGCAAGGCTAGAACAGCTCCAGGTTCGGCGAAGGCGGCGGCGCCGCGCGCTTCGGCGCCAGCGGCGCCGGCCACGCCTTCATGGCCTCGGCCGGGTAATGGCGCAGGAAGCTGCGCGCGACGTCGGTGTCGCGGCAGGCCAGCCAGTCCCCCACCTCTTCCTGCGCCAGCAGCACCAGCGAGCGCTTCTCGTCGCCCGACCTGTGCATGCGCCGCATCAGCGGATGGTCGTCGGCGTTGATGGTGATCTGGGTGAAGGCGGTCGACATCTCCCCGTCGGCCTCCTGCCATTCGCGCCACAGGCCGGCCACCCAGAACATCGACTCGTCGGCCATGCCGATCGCGGTGCGCTCGGCGCGTCCGCTCTCGTAGCACGGCTCGTAGAACCACAGCATCGGCACCGCGCACAGCTGCAGGCGGCGAAAGGCGAAGGCGAACGAGCGCCGCTCGAGCAGCGATTCGGCGCGCGCATTCATGGTGTCGAAGGGCTTGACCTCGGGCGGGATGTGACGCCGCGGCACCATGCCATAGCTGGCCACGCAGGCGTCAAGCGGCAAGCCGGGCGCCGCGCGCAGGATCGGCGCCGCGTAATCCTTCCATGTTTCCTCGGGCCAGTGCCAGTCGCGCGGAAGGATGCTGAAGGCGCCAATGCGGCCATTGAACTGCTCGGGCGTCGGCGGACGATAATTAACACACATGAGAGAAGCCTAAAAAGTGTTGCTCAATGATAACAGTTGCAGGCGTGCTGCGTCGTACATGGGACCCAAAGTGTAAAATACCAAGATTCATCTCTTCGCATTTACACTCGATGCCGCCAGCCAGCCTTCCCTTCCTGCCCGCCACCGACGAGACTTCGCGACTGATTCTGGCATTTCCCTGGGAAACCACCAGCCTGGGCCCGATCGACAGCTGGTCGACCGTGCTCAAGACCACGGTGGCCCTGATCATGGCCACCCCGGCGCCGATCGTCACCTTGTGGGGCGAGGACGGCTACATGATCTACAACGACGCCTACCGGGTGTTCGCCGGCGGGCGCCACCCGGTGCTGCTCGGTTCAAAAGTGCGTGAAGGCTGGCCCGAGGTGGCCGACTTCAACGACAACGTGATGAAGGTGGGCCTGGCCGGCGGCACCCTCAGCTACCAGGACCAGGAACTGACCCTGCACCGCAGCGGCCAGCCCGAGCAGGTCTGGATGAATCTCGACTATTCGCCGATCCGCGACCAGGACGGCGCCATCGCCGGCGTGATGTCGGTGGTGGTGGAAACGTCGAGCAAGGTCAAGGCCGAGCGCCATGTGCGCGCCGAGCGCGAGCGCCTGAACACGATGTTCGAGCAGGCGCCCGGCTTCGTCTGCCTGCTGGACGGCGCCGAACACCGCTACTCCCTCGCCAACGAAGCCTACCGCGCGCTCACCGGCCGCCGTCCCCTGCTCGGCCTGCCGGTGGCGCAGGCGGTGCCCGAGCTGGCCGAACACGGCATCGTCGAGGTGCTCGACCGCTGCTTCGCCGAAGGCACGACCTTCCGCGCCGAGGGCGTCGAACTCACGCTGCGCAATCCCGGACTGGACGCGCCGGCGCACTTCTTCATCGACTTCGTGCTGCAGCCGCTGCGGGACGCCAATGGCGCGGTGTTCGCCACCTTCGTGGAAGGCAACGACGTCACAGAGCGGGTGAGCGCCGAACGCGCGCTGCGCGCCAGCGAGGCGCGCTTTCGCACCTTCGCCCAGGCCATGCCCAACCACGTGTGGGCGGCGCACGAGGACGGCAGCGTCGAATGGATCAACGACCGTGTGCACGAATACGCCAATGCCGGCGCCGCGCCCCAGACCCTGCTGGGCCATGGCTGGAGCCCGCTGGTGCATCCGGACGACGAGCCGCGCTACCGCGCGCTGTGGGACGCCAGCGTGGCGTCCGGCGCCCCGCTCGACGCCGAGATCCGGCTGCGCCGCCACGACGGCGACTACCGCTGGCACCTGGTGCGCGCGCGGCGCTCGCCGGGCGAGGCCGGCGACGGCGCCCTGTGGATCGGCAGCAGCATCGACATCGAGGACCAGAAGCGCGCGAGCGATGCGCTGGCCGCCGTCAACGCCACGCTCGAGGAACGGGTGGAGCGCCGCACGGCGGAGCGCGACCGCATGTGGCGGCTGTCGAAGGACATCATGCTGGTGGCCGACTTGCAGGGGACCTTGTCCGCCGTGAACCCGGCCTTCACGACCATCCTGGGCTGGCTTGAATCCGAGGTGCTCGCAACTCCTCTGCTCGACCTGGTGCACCCGGACGACCGCGAATCCACCACGCGCCAGATCGAGGTGCTGCGCCTGGGCGGCCAGGTTTACCGCTTCGAGAACCGCTATCGGCGCAAGAACGGCAGCTGGTGCAACCTGTCCTGGACCGCCTCGCCCGACGACCAGTACATCCACGCGGTGGGCCGCGACATCAGCACCGACCTGGCCCGGATGGAGGCCATGCGGCGCACCGAGGCCGCGCTGCAGCAGGCGCAGAAAATGGAGACCATCGGCAAGCTGACCGGCGGCGTGGCGCACGACTTCAACAACCTGCTGCAGGTCATCGGCGGCAACCTGCAGCTGATCGCGCGCCGCGCCGACGGCCTGCCCGAGATCAAGAAGCGCGTCGAGAACGCCATGAACGGCGTCGAGCGCGGCGCCAAGCTGGCCAGCTCCCTGCTGTCGTTCGCGCGCCGCCAGCCGCTCGAGCCGAAGGCGGTCAAGATCGGCCGCCTGCTGGCCAGCATGGAAGACATGATGCGGCGCGCGCTGGGCGAGGAGATCGACGTCGAGATGGTGATCTCGGGCGGCCTGTGGACCACCGAGGTCGACCCGGCGCAGCTCGAGAACGCGATCCTGAACCTGGCGATCAACGCCCGCGACGCCATGGACGGCGCCGGCCGGCTCACCATCGAGGTCGCCAATGCCGCGCTGGACGCCGCCTACTGCGCCGCGCACACGGAGGTCGCGCCCGGCCAGTACGTGCTGCTGGCCGTGAGCGACACCGGCAGCGGCATGCCGCAGGAAGTCATCGACCAGGCCTTCGAGCCCTTCTTCTCGACCAAGCCCGAGGGCAAGGGCACGGGCCTGGGGCTGTCGATGGTGTACGGCCTGGTCAAGCAGTCGGGCGGCCACGTCAAGATCTACAGCGAGGTCGGCGAAGGCACCACGGTCAAGATCTACCTGCCACGCTCGCTGCAGGCCGAGGACCACGCCGGCGAGCAGCTGGCGCAGCCGGCGACCGGCGGCCACGAGACCGTGCTGGTGGTCGAGGACGACGAGCAGGTGCGCCTGACCGTGGTCGACATGCTGGCCGACCTGGGCTACCGGGTGCTGCGCGCCGGCGACGCCGCCTCGGCCCTGACCGTGATCGACAGCGGCATCCACATCGACCTGCTGTTCACCGACGTCGTGATGCCGGGCCCCCTGCGCAGCCCGGAGCTGGCGAAGAAGGCGCGCGAGCGCCTGCCGAACGTCGCGGTGCTGTTCACCTCGGGCTATACCGAGAACGCGATCGTGCACGGGGGGCGCCTGGATCCGGGCGTGGAACTGCTCGGCAAGCCCTATACCCGCGACGCCCTGGCGCGCAAGATCCGCCATGTGCTGGCCAACCAGCAGCAGAAGAACGCGGCCCTGCAGCCGGCGGACGACGCCGCCGCGCCGGCCGGCTCGAAGGCGCGCGTGCTGCTGGTGGAAGACGAGGACGACATCCGCGAGAACACCGCGGAACTGATGCGCATCATGGGATACGAGGTGCTGGAGGCGGCCAGCGCCGAGGCGGCGCTGGCGCTGCTGGAGCGGCGGCCGGACGTCGTGCTGACCGACCTGCAGTTGCCGGGCCTGGGAGGCGAAGCGCTGGCGCATACGGTAAGGCAAAGATTGCCGCGCGCGCGGGTCGCCTTCATGAGCGGGGCCAGCCACGCGTCGAGCGTGGCCGACGCGCTGCTGCCCAAGCCCTACGACGCCGGACAGCTGCAGGCGCTGCTGGAAAAGCTGGCCTGATCCGGGCGTTCAGGCGTCGCGCCGCATATCGTCCGGCCGTTCACGCGCTGTAGCTGGGGCGATGGATGGCGCTGGCTGTCGTGCACGGTGGCGAGCAAACCGGAAAGCCGGCGCCACCGGCAAGGAATGGTGTTCCAATTGTGCTGCATAACAATGCCACCGCAAGTTACAATAAAGAAACGGATTATCGAGTTTCGCTATCGCAAATTGTGAGAATTTGATAGATTGTTGACTTGCCCGTGCGTATTTGTTGCGCATGTCGGCATGCCTGTATGATGCCCGCTTGGCATGCTTGTCCATCCGGCAAGCATGCTCTGCGCGTTGTTGCCGGCCTTGCCGGCGGGGCACTTAACCATATGCACACCTGAATCCATGAAATCGCACAGCAGTCCATCGCCGGGGCAGCCAGATCCCGCTTCCTCGGAAGTTTGTTCGACCAAGGAGGCCGCAAGCCTGCTCGGCGTGTCGCACCGCACCGTGCAATTGTGGGTGGAGGGCGGCGTGCTGCAGGCATGGAAGACGGCGGGCGGCCACCGCCGCATCCTGCTCTCCTCGGTGCACCGGCTGGTGGCCCAGCGCAACCAGGCGGTGACGGGCGGCGCGGCCGCCAGTTCGCCGGCCGCGCCGGCGGCGCCCTCTTCGGCGCGCCGCATCGTGATGGCCGACGACGACGCCACCCTGCTGCGCCTGTACGAGCTGGAAATCTCGGGCTGGGGCCTGGATGCCGAGCTGATCAAGGCGCGCGACGGCTTCGACGCCCTGATCCGCATCGGCGAAGCCAAACCCGACCTGTTGATCAGCGACTTGAACATGCCGGGCATGGATGGTTTCCGCATGGTACGCACGCTACGCGCCGACCCGCGTTATGGCAAGATGGCCATCATCGTCATCAGTGGGCTGGACCGGGCAACGATCGCTTCGATGGGTTTACCGTCCGACATACCGGTGTTCTCCAAACCGGTGCGTTTCCCCGAACTGCGCGCCAAGGTCGAACAGATCCTCGGCACCAGCGAGCGAGCCATGGAGACTTAACCAGGACCAAGAAGAATGCGACACGAGCCGCACAAGACCGTTCGTACCGCCTTGCCCGATCCCCAGCCCGACGCCGCCCGCGTCCGGGCCTTGCACGAGCTGCAACTGCTCGACACCCCGCCCGAGGAACGCTTCGACCGCATCACCCGCCTGGCCTGCCGCCTGCTGGGCGTGCCGATCTCGCTGGTCGCCCTGGTCGACGCCGAGCGCCAGTGGTTCAAGTCGCGGGTCGGCATCGAGATTGCCGAAACCTCGCGCGCCGCCTCGTTCTGCACCCACACCATCCAGCACGCCGACGGCCTGGTGATCGAGGATGCCCGGCAAGACCCGCGCTTCGCCGCCAATCCCTTCGTGCTGGGCGAGCCGCGCGTGCGCTTCTATGCCGGCATCCCGCTGGCCGCGCCCGACGGCAGCCGGATCGGCGCCCTGTGCGTGATCGACAGCCAGGCGCGCCAGTTCGACCAGGACCAGATGGCGACCCTGCGCGACCTGGCGGCGATCGCCGGCGACGAGCTGCGCGCGCGCCCGGCCGGACGCCCGGCGCCCGAAGGCTGGGAAAAAGCCCTGGTCGCCCACTTGCCGGACGGAATCCTGATGCTCAACGTCCATGGCGTGATCGTCGCCGCCAACCCGGCCGCCGAAAAGATCTTCGGCGCCAGCGGCGCCATGCTGGCCGGCCGCCCGCTGGCCGAACTGCTCGACGAAGACCTGGTGAGCCGGCGTCGCGCCGGCCTGCTGGTCGAGGGCGCCCCCTATGAGACCGGGGCCAGGCGCCTGGACGGCAGCCGCTTCCCGGTCGAGTTCTCGTATTGCCGCATGGCCTGGGCCGCGCGGCCGAAATTCGCCGTCACGGTGCGCGACATCACCCAGCGCCGCGCCCAGGAAGAACGCGCACGCGCCACCGACGCGCGCCGGCGCCACCACTTCGCCACCGCCACCCATGAGCTGCGCACTCCGATGTCGAGCGTGCTGGGCTTTTCCGAGCTGTTGCTCAAGCGCGACTTCGACGCCGCCACCCAGCGCGAGCTGGTCGAGATCATCCACCGCGAGTCGGCGCGCCTGGTCGACCTGGTCAACCAGTTGCTCGACCTGGCGCGCATCGAGGCCGGCGGCGCAGCCGAGCTCAAGCTCTCCGCGGTCGCGCTGCCGGCGCTGGTGGAGCAGACCCTGGCCAGCCTGGAAGGCCTGGGCCAGGCGCACAGGGTGCGCACCGACCTCGCGCCCGGCCTGCCGCCGCTGGCGGCCGACGCGCAAAAGATGCAGCAGGCGCTGACCAATATCGTCAGCAACAGCATCAAGTATTCCGCGCCCGCCACCCCGATCGCGATCAGGGCCTGGCTGGAACGGCGCGACGGGCGGTCCATGGTCGCGATCCGGGTGCGCGACCAGGGCCTGGGCATGACGCCCCAGCAGCAGGCCCAGGTGTTCGATGCCTTCTACCGGGTCGACCGCGAGTCCGGCGTGCCGGGCAGCGGCCTGGGCATGACCATCCTCAAGGAAATCGTCGACCTGCATGGCGGCCAGATCGTGCTCGAATCGCAGTTCGGCGTCGGCACCGAGGTCACATTGTACTTGCCTCCCGTCCTCACCGAAGAAGGAGTCGGCTGAGGCGGTTGTACCGCCCGCGCCACACCTGCCCCATCCTTCCTCGGTTTGCTCAGCGGTAATTCGGCCGGCCCGTGCTTTGTCCTTGACAGGCAAATGTGAAACGGTAAAATCAGTAAATATGAAAACCGCCGATCAACGAGTTACCGAAGGACGTTCATTCGACCGGGCCGCCTACTGCACCACCAGGCAGGCCGCCGAGCGGATCGGCGTATCGCACCGCACGGTGCAGATGTGGGTCGAGAACGGCACCTTGCAGGCCTGGAAGACGGCGGGCGGCCACCGCCGCATCGCGCTCGACTCGGTCGCACGCCTGCTCGACGAACGGCGGGCCGCCCTGAGCGGCGCGAGCGCAGGGCCCCGGCCTGCGCCGCGATCTGCGCCGCGATCTGCGCCAATTCCGCGTCCGATCGTGCTGGACGGCGCATCCGGCGGCGCCGTGCGCAGCGTCCTGATCGTCGACGACGACGCCATGCTGCTGCGCCTGTATGAGCTGGAGATCTCGACCTGGGGCCTGGGCCTCGCGGTGCGCAAGGCCAGCAACGGCATCGAGGCGCTGGTGCGGATCGGCGAAGCGCGGCCCGACGTGCTGGTGAGCGACCTGCACATGCCGGGCCTGGACGGCTTCGGCATGATCCGCTCCCTGCGCGGCAATCCAGCCACCGCCAGCCTGCCGCTGGTGGTCGTCAGCGGCATGGACAAGCCGGCGGTGCTGGCCCTGGGCCTGCCCGAGGACGTCGCATTCCTGACCAAGCCGGCCCCGCTCGCGGCCCTGCGCGCCGCGGTCACCGCGCGGCTGCCGGCGACACCCTGAACCCGGTCGCAGCCGCCACCGCAAGCTCAAGAAAATGAACGAGACGCCCCACCTTCCCGCTTCCCCGCCCGCCGACGAGGCGCGCCGCCTGCAGGTCTTGATCGACCTGGACCTGCTCGACTCGCCGCCCGACGAGCGCTTCGACCGCATCACGCGGCTGGCCGCGCGCCTGTTCGGCGTGCCGACCGCGCTGGTCAGCCTGATCGACGCCGAGCGCCAGTGGTTCAAGTCGCGCGTGGGCATGGCGCTGGAGCAGACGCCGCGCGCGGCCTCGTTCTGCGCCCACGCCATCCTGCAGGACGACGTGATGGTGGTGGCCGATGCCTGCAAGGACGCGCGCTTCGCCGACAGCGCGCTGGTGCGGGGAGAGAGCGCGGTGCGCTTCTATGCCGGCTCGCCGATCGACATCGGCGACGGCACGCGCATCGGCACCCTGTGCATCATCGACCGCGTGCCGCGCGAATTCGGCCCCGACGAACGCACCCTGCTGCGCGACCTGGCCGGCATCGTCGCCAATGAAGTCGCCGCCCTCGAACTGAAGGCCGTGGCCGAGCGCGAACGGCGCAATGCCCAGACCGTGCGCGCCCTGCTCGAACACCTGCCGGACGGCGTGCTGCTGTTCGACGCGGCCGGCACGATCCAGTCGTGCAACCCGGCCGCCGAACGCATGTTCGGCGCGCCTTGCAAGGTGCTGGCCGGGGTGCCGCCCAGCACCCTGATCGGCATCCAGCCCAAGCCGGTGGCGCGGCATGAAGGCAATGGCCGGCGCCCGGACGGCAGCATCTTCGCGGCCGAGGTCTCGATCGCCGAGATGACGCTCGACGGCCAGGGTTACCTGGTAGCCACGGTGCGCGACGTCGCCTGGCACCGCGCCGAGCAGGAGCGCGTGCGCGAGGCCAACCGGCGCCGCTACGAGTACTTCCGCACCGCCAGCCACGAGCTGCGCACGCCGATGGCCAGCATCCTGGGCTTTTCGGAATTGCTGCTCAAGCGCGACTTCGACGCCGCCACCGGCCGCGAGCTGATCGACATCATCCACCGCCAGGCCACGCGCCTGATCGGCCTGGTCAACCAGATGCTCGACCTGGCGCGCATCGATTCGGGCGGCTCGGACCAGATGCACCCGGCGCCGCTCGACCTGGCGCAGGTGGTGGAGCAGGTCAAAGCCGGGATCGAGGACGCGGCGCAGGCCGGCCGCATCGTCCTGCGAGCGGCGCCGGGCCTGGCGCCGATCGTGGCCGACCCGCAGCGCGTGCAGCAGGCGCTGGCCAATATCGTGGCCAATGCCCTGGCCTATTCGGCGCCCGACAGCCAGGTCGAGATCGGCATCGGGCCCCAGGCGCGCGACGGCCGCCCGGGCGCCGCCGTGACCGTCAGCGACCGCGGCGTCGGCATGACGCCTGAACAGCGAACCCAGGTGTACGACGCCTTCTGGCGCGCCGGCGCCCTGCCCGACGTGCCGGGCAACGGCCTGGGGATGACCATCGTGCGCGAGATCGTGGCGGTCCACTGCGGCCTGGTGGAAATCGCCTCGAACCCCGGGGACGGCACCCGGGTGACCGTCTGGCTGCCGCGGGACGGCGTGCCCGCCGACCCGGAGGCCGCTTGATGACGCGCCGCATCCTCGTCGTCGACGACCAGCCCGACCTGCGCCTGTTGATTCGCCTGACCTTGCGCGCGCTGGGCGAGGTGAACCAGGCGTCCAGCGCCGAGGCCGCGCTGGCCGAGCTGGCGCGCTGCGTGCCCGACCTCCTGATCCTGGACGTCTGGCTGGGCGAAGGCATCAGCGGCCTGGAACTATGCCGCAAGCTGAAGGACGCGCCTGCGACCGCCGGCATGAAGATCATGCTGCTGTCGGCCTGCGGCCAGCAGAGCGACGTGGCGGCCGGTCTGGCCGCGGGGGCGGACTACTACATGGTCAAGCCCTTCAGTCCGGAGGCGCTGGTGGAGGCTGCCGCCGGCCTGCTCGCGTAGGGTCGACGGCTTCGCCGCCGACCCTACGGTAAGATGACGGCTCCAATACTTTCAGGGAGACGCATCGTGGGCAACCAAGGCAACCACCACCAGATCGACAACATCGAATTCAACGTCGCCGACATCACCCGCAGCAAGGCCTTCTATGGCGAGGTGTTCGGCTGGTCCTTCGTCGACTATGGCCCCGGCTATACCGAGTTCCGCGACGGCCGCCTGGCCGGCGGCTTCACGACCGACGGGCCGGTGCGCGCGGGCGGCCCGCTGGTGATCCTGCACTCGAACGACCTGGAAGCGACCCAACGCCGGGTCGTCGACGCCGGCGCCCGCATCAGCAAGGACATTTTCTCGTTCCCCGGCGGACGGCGCTTCCATTTCATCGATCCGGACGGCTACGAGCTGGCCGTGTGGACGGCCGACGCCGGCGCCTGACACGGCCTTCAGGCCGCGAGCGCGCGCTCCGACACCCTCGAGGGCAGGTCGACGTGGAAGCACGTGCCGCCGCCCGCGCGGTCCTCGAACGACAGTTCGCCGCCATGCTCGACCATGATCTGGCGGCTGATCGCCAATCCGAGCCCTGAACTGGTCTTGCGGTCCGAGCCCGGATCGGCCTGGGCGAAGCGCTGGAAGATGCGCGCGCGAAATTCCGGCGGGATGCCCGGCCCGCGATCGGCCACGCTGATGCGCAGGCCGCGGCTGCTGCGCGCCAGCGTGACCTCCACCGCGCCCTAGGGCGGCGAATACTTGAGCGCGTTCGACAGCAGGTTCATCAGCACCTGGGTGATGCGGTCGCGGTCGACCTCGGCCGGCTGCCGCTCCAGGCCCGCTTCGCAGCGGCTGCGCAGTTCGACCCCGGCATCCTGGGCCTGGACCCGCATCGCGCCGAGCGCGTCTTCCACGATCGGCATCAGAGGCTGGGGCCTGGGCACGGCCGACAGGCGGCCCGATTCGATCTTTTCCACGTCCAGCATATCGCTCACCAGACGCACCAGGCGTTCGCAGTGGCGGTGCGCGATCTCGACCAGTTCCTGGATCTCGCCATCGATCGTCCCGGCCGCGCCGCTCTTGAGCAGCGAAAGCGAGGCGCGCATCGAGGTCAGCGGCGTGCGCAGCTCGTGCGAGACGGTGGCCACCAGCTCGTTCTTCATCTGATCGACGCGCTTCCTGAGCGAGACATCGTGCAGGAAGATGCTGAAGAAGCTGCGCTCGCCGATGCCGGCGATGCCGGCCGTCATCTCGATCGCGAATTCCTCGCCCTGGCGCGTGCGCACGGTGCGCTCGACGCGCCGGTTCAGGGCGCCTGTGTGGCCGGTGGTGCGGAACTCGACGATGGCGCGCCGCAGCGAGTCGTGGTAGCGCTGCGGCAGCACCAGTTCGGCCAGCGGACGCCCGATCGCCTCGTGGCGGCGCCAGCCGAACATGCGCTCGGCCTGGGTATTCCAGTCGGTGACGACGCCGTCCAGGTCCATGCCGATGAAGGCGTCGTGGGCAGTCTCGATGATGGTGTTGATGTGCTGCGCGTTCTGCTGAACGATGGCGAGGGCACTCGCCAGCTCCTGGGTGCGCTCGGTCACCCGCTGTTCCAGCGTGTGGTTGAGTTCTTCCAGCTCGCGCCCGCGCCGCACCAGGTCGGCCAGCAGCGTGTTCAGCGCGCTCGACAGGCTGCGCACCTCGTCATACGAACGCTCGTCGGGCACCCAGGGGCGCGGCGCCGCCGCGGCGGATGCGGTCGGCATAGGCCTGCAGGTTCTTGATCGGATGGGTGATCCAGTTCGCCACCAGGGCGCCGGCGATCGAAAACAGCACCGCCAGGCCTACGCCGGTCCACAGCGCATACTGACCGAGCCGGTGCACCGGCGCATAGGCATTGCCCGCCTCCTGGCGCAGCAGCACCGTCCAGCCCAGGCCGGGATAGTCGGCATAGCCGTCGGTCTGGCTGTAGCCGACCAGGTATTCCCTGTCATCCGACCAGCGCTCCAGCACGTAGCCGATGCCGCGCTCGGCGCGCGCGCGGCGCAGGCTGGCGGTGTCGATGGTCGTGCCCTGCAGGCCGGGCGGGCCCAGCAGCACCAGGCCCTTGGTATCGACGATCAGGGCGTCCACCCGACGCCCGGCCTGGATCGGCTCGATCACCGAGCGTTCGACGTCGTGCGCCCACTGCCATGACAGGTGGGCCCCCAGCACCGCGCGTGGGCGGCCGTCCGGCGCTTCGACGGGGAAAGCCACGTCGACGAAGCGCTGCGGTTCGCCGCCGACCTGCGGCAACAGCTTGGCCAGCAGCAGCGCCTCGTGCACGTCGCCGATGTGGGTGCCGGCCAGCGCGTTGGTGAACCACGGCCGCGCCGCCACGTTGGCGCCTTCGAGCAATCCGCGCGCGGCCGCTTGCACCCGGCCGTCCACGGTGGCGATCCCCAGCCAGCTGTAATAGCCATAGCTGCGATGGGCGTCGTCGAGCATGCGGCGCTGCGATTCCAGCGTCGCATGCGGCCCCAGGTCGGCGATGCGCCGCGCCAGCAGCTTGACCTCGCGGTAGCGCTCATACATGCCGCGGTCGAGCTTGTCCGCGGCCTGCTGGGCCAGCTCGCCCAGGCCGAAGCCGATGCTTTCGCGCACATGGTCGCGCGCCTGGTTCTGGACCAGGGCGACCAGGATGATGGTGAGGACGGCGCACAGAACGGAGGTTGCGAGCGCCATGTAGCCTGCCAGTCCGCGGGGAAGCAGGGTGCGCGGCAGATTCCGGACAATTGGCATACGCATCAACGAGAACTTGTATGGGATATATAACCGGTCGATTTTACGTGAATAGTTGCCCTACGAAAACTCGGGGCAGGCCCTGTTCAATATCTTCCGTGGTCTGTGCGCCACGGCCAGATCAGTTTACTGACATTCTAGCTTGTCAAAAGTATTGGCTCATTGACAACACTAGTTTTGACCCGCTTTTTCTTTCGGTATCATTCGGGGATTGACCAGACCTCATGTGTCATCCCGGTGCACGATCGCCGCTGCATGACCCCGACTTGATCCGGTCGACACCGCTCGCTGGACAATACGGAACAATCGATGTTGCCGGCGATTTCATTGACGGTCGCGGCGCCCCCACTCATCATGCCGAAAGGACACACGATGGCCACCTTCACCACCCGCGACGGCGTCGACATCTATTACAAGGATTGGGGCCGCGGCCGGCCGGTCGTGTTCTGCCACGGCTGGCCGCTGGGCGCCGACAGCTGGGAAGCGCAGATGCTGCACCTGTCGCACAACGGTTTCCGCACCATTGCGCACGACCGGCGCGGGCATATGCGCTCGAGCCAGCCCTGGGACGGCAATGACATGGACCATTACGCCGACGACCTGGCCCAGTTGCTCGAATTGCTCGATCTCAATGACGTCTGCCTGGTCGGCTTTTCGACCGGCGGCGGCGAGGTGGCGCGCTACGTCGGCCGCCACGGCACCGGCCGCATCGCCCGCCTGGCCCTGATCGGCGCCGTGCCGCCGCTGATGGTGCAGCGCCCCGACAACCCCGACGGCGTGCCGCGCGAGGTGTTCGACGGCATCCGCGCCGGCCAGCTCGAAAACCGCGCCCAGCTCTACCTCGACATCCCGTCCGGCCCCTTCTACGGCTTCAACCGGCCGGGCGCGACGCCATCGCCGGGGCTGATCCAGTCGTGGTTCTTGCAGGGAATGCTGGGCGGGCACAAGAATACCTACGATTCGATCGCGGCGTTTTCCGAGACCGACTTCCGCGACGACCTCAGGAAATTCGACAAGCCGACCCTGATCATCCACGGCGACGACGACCAGGTGGTGCCGATCGACGTCGGCGGCCGGGCTTCGGCGCGGCTGGTGCCGCACGCGACCTTCATCGCCTATGCCGGCGCGCCGCACGGCTTGACCGAGACGCACAAGGACAGGGTGAACGCCGACCTGCTGGCCTTCGCGCGCGGCGAAACCGTGGGCCACTAAGCTGGATACTCCCCCATGCCGGACCATGGAGGCAGGATACTCCCCCTCCCTGCTGCGGCGCGAGCGTGCAGGACGCGCCGCAGGTCGTGCGGTAAATTGCTATCGCTCAGCCGTTAGCGGCGCGACAAGAAAATCTATCGCTCATCCATGGCCATTCTGGCACACGGGAAGGCACATTAACTAAAATTAATCATTCGCACACCCCGTCTTAAGCCTGCGCCGGGCATGATCGAAGGTTGGGAAAATATCGCTCTCAACCTTGCAATCCGGATCCAACCACATGCCCTCGACCACTTCCTCGCGCCGGCGCCAGCCGGCCCTTGGCGCCGCCGCGCTGGCGGCGCTGCTGCTGTCCGCCTGCGCCAAAGACCCGAAACCCGTCGCGCCCGCCGTTCCGGAGGTGGCCATCCTGACGATGAACACGTCCAACGTGGCGCTCAACATCGCCCTGCCGGGTCGCACCGCGCCCTTCCTGCTGGCCGAGGTCCGGGCCCGGGTCGACGGCATCGTGCAGGAGCGCCGCTTCAGGGAAGGGGCCGACGTCAAGTCGGGCGAGCCGCTGTACCTGATCGATCCGGCGCCCTACCGCGCCGCGCTGGCCAGCGCCGAGGCCGAGCTGCAGCGGGCCCAGGCCACCCTGGCCAGCAATACCTCCCAGCTCAAGCGCAACCAGGTGCTGGTGAAGGAAAACGCGGTCAGCAAGCAGGAATTCGAAAACGCCGAAGCCGCCCAGCTCGAAGCCGCGGCCGACGTCGCCGCCGCCAAGGCCGCCGTCGAGAGCGCCCGCATCAACCTGGGTTACACCAGCGTCAGCGCGCCGATCACCGGCCGCAGCAGCGTATCGGCGGTGACGCAAGGCGCTTACGTCCAGGGCAGCGCCGCTACCCTGATGACCACCATCCAGCAGATCGACCCGATGTACGTCGACCTGCAGCAATCGAGCGTCGACGGCCTGCTGCTGCGGCGCGAGATCGCCGCCGGGCGGGTGCGCATGGACGGCGCCAACGCCGCCAAGGTCAGCCTGACCCTGGAGGACGGCAGCACCTACGCTCGCAGCGGCACGCTCGAGTTTTCCGGCGTGACGGTCGACCAGGCCACCGGCGCGGTCACCCTGCGCGCGCGCTTCCCGAATCCCGACAAGCTGCTGCTGCCCGGCATGTTCGTGCGCGCCAGCGTCAGCCAGGGCGTGCGCCAGTCGGTGATGCGGGTGCCGGCGCCGGCCGTCTCGCGCACCCCGCAGGGCACCGCGACCGTCATGATCGTGGACCGCGAGAACAAGGCCCAGCTGCGCACCGTGCGCACCGGCGCCCTGGTCGACGGCTACTGGCTGATCGACGAAGGCCTGAAGGAAGGCGAACGCGTGGTGGTCAGCGGCACCCAGAAGCTGCGTCCCGGCACCGTGGTCCGGATCGGCGCGCCGTCGGCGCCCGCCAGCCAGGCGCCGGCGGCGCCGGCCACCGCCGCCGCCGACACTGCCACGGCCGCAACGCGCCAGGGATAAGCGACGATGCCAAAGTTCTTCATCCAGCGTCCGATCTTCGCGATCGTGATTTCCCTGTTGATCATGCTGGTCGGCGGGATCGCCCTGTTCAAGATGCCGGTCGAGCAGTATCCGCCGGTGTCGCCGCCGTCGGTGCAGATCCAGGCCACCTTCCCCGGCGCCTCGGCCGACACCATGCAGAACACCGTGGTCCAGGTGATCGAGCAGCAGATGACGGCGATCGACAACCTGCTCTACATGCAGTCGACCAGCGACGACACCGGCCGCTCGACCACCACCCTGACCTTCGCCGCCGGCACCGATCCCGACATCGCCCAGGTGCAGGTGCAGAACAAGCTGCAGACCGCGGTGCCGCGCCTGCCGAGCGAGGTGCAGCAGTCCGGCCTGCAGGTGACCAAGTCGACCTCGGACTTCCTGATGGTCGCCGCCTTCGTCTCGGACGACGACAGCATGACCAAGTTCGACATCGCCAACTACGTGGCCTCGAACATCCAGGATCCGCTCAGCCGCATCCCGGGCGTGGGCAGCATGAACCTGTTCGGCACCCAGTACGCGATGCGCGTCTGGCTCGACCCGGTCAAGCTGACCAGCTACCAACTGACCCCGCTCGACGTGGCCGACGCCATCCGCGCCCAGAACGTGCAGATCGCGGGCGGCGCGCTGGGCGGCCTGCCGGCCGTCCCCGGCCAGATGCTCAGCGCCACCATCAACCAGGCCACCATGCTGCGCACGCCCGACGAGTTCAAGCGCATCCTGCTCAAGGTGCAGCAGGACGGCTCGTCGGTGCGCATCGGCGACGTGGCGCGGGTCGCGCTGGGCCCCGAGAACTATAACGTCGACGTGCGCCTGAACGGCAAGTCGGCGTCGGGCCTGGGCATCCAGCTGGCGCCGAACGCGAATGCTCTGGAGACCGCGGAACGGGTGCGTGCGCGCCTGGAAGAGCTGGGCCAGTTCTTCCCGCCCGGCCTGCGCACGGTCTACCCGAACGACGTCACCCCCTTCATCGAGGAATCGATCAGCGGCGTGGTGCACACCCTGATCGAGGGCATCGTGCTGGTGTTCCTGGTCATGTACCTGTTCCTGCAAAACTTCCGCGCCACCCTGATCCCGTCGATCACGGTGCCGGTGGTGCTGCTCGGCACCTTCGGCATCATGGCGGCGCTCGGCTTCACCGTGAATACGCTGTCGATGTTCGGCCTGGTGCTGTCGATCGGCCTCCTGGTCGACGACGCCATCGTGGTGGTCGAGAACGTCGAGCGCGTGATGCACGAGGACGGCCTGGGGCCGAAGGAAGCGACCATCAAGGCGATGGGCCAGATCACCAGCGCGCTGATCGGCGTGGCCCTGGTGCTGTCGGCGGTGTTCGTGCCGGTCGCCTTCTCGAGCGGCACGGTGGGCGCGATCTACCGCGAGTTCTCGCTGACGGTGGTGGCCTCGATGCTGCTGTCGGCCTTCATCGCGCTGACGCTCACGCCGGCCCTGTGCGCGACCATGCTCAAGCCGGTCGATCCGAACCACCATGAAAAGAAGGGCTTCTTCGGCTGGTTCAACCGCTCGTTCGACAACACGCGCGACCGCTACCTGGGCGGCGTATCGCGCATCCTGAAACGGCGCGCCCTGTGGATGGTGGTGTACCTGGTCATGGTCGGCATCGTGATCGCCCTGTTCCTGCGCCTGCCGGGCGGCTTCCTGCCCAAGGAAGACCAGGGCTTCATGTTCGTCCAGGTGCAGACCCCGGCCGGCAGCAGCCAGGAAATCACCGGCCGCGTGCTGGAAGAGATCAGCCAGTACCTGCTGAACGAAGAAAAGGCGGTGGTCGAGGCCACCTTCATGACCAACGGCGCCTCGCAGCCGCAGCGCGGCCAGAACCAGGGCCGCCTGTTCGTGCGCCTGCGGCCATGGGACGAGCGCAAGGGCGACGAGCTGGGGGTGTCGGCGCTGGCCAGCCGCATCAGCGCGCGCTACGCCAATTTCCAGGGCGCGGTGATCAATACCGTCGAACCGCCGTCGATCCGCGGCCTGGGCTCGGCCACCGGCTTCAACCTGCAGCTGCAGGACCGCGGCGGCCTGGGCCACGAGGCGCTGGGGCAGGCGCGCGACCGCCTGCTCGAGCTGGCCGCCAAGGACCAGCGGCTACAGCGCGTGCGCTTCTCGGGCCAGGCCGACAACGCCACCTACAAGATCGACATCGACCGCGAAAAGGCGGCGGCGCTGGGCGTCGACCTGACCCAGGTCGACCAGATCTTCTCGACCGCCTGGGGCTCGCGCTACATCAACAACTTCCTGGACACCGACAACCGCATCAAGCGCGTCTACATCCAGGCCGACGCCCAGTTCCGCATGAACCCGGACGACTTGCGCCACCTGTACGCGAGGAATGGCGACGGCGCGATGGTGCCCTTCTCGTCCTTCGCCACCGCGCGCTGGACCTGGGGCTCGCCGGCGATGGCGCGCTACAACGGCATCGAGTCGGCCGAGATCCAGGGCCAGCCGGCGCCGGACTACAGCACCGGCGAAGCGATGGCCATCATGACCGAGCTGGTGGGCCAGTTGCCGCAGGGCATCGGCTACGAATGGAGCGGCATCTCGCTGCAGGAATCGCAGGCCGGCGCCCAGGCGCCGCTGCTGTACGCGCTGTCGATCTTGGTCGTGTTCCTGTGCCTGGCGGCGCTGTACGAAAGCTGGGCGATTCCGATCTCGGTGATCATGGTGGTGCCGATCGGCGTGCTGGGCGCGCTCGGCGCGGCGACCGCCTTCGGCATGGAAAACGACGTGTTCTTCCAGGTGGGCCTGTTGACCACCATCGGCCTGTCGGCCAAGAACGCGATCCTGATCGTCGAATTCGCGCGCGAGCTGCAGATGCAGGGCATGGGCCTGGTGGAGGCGGCGCTGGAAGCGTCCAAGGTGCGTCTGCGCCCGATCATCATGACCTCGATGGCCTTCATCCTGGGCGTGACGCCGCTGGCGATTTCGAGCGGCGCCGGTTCGGGCAGCCAGAATGCGCTGGGCATCGGCGTGATCGGCGGGATGATGACCGCGACCTTCCTGGCGACCTTCCTGATCCCGCTGTTCTACGTGCTGGTCGCGGGCCGTTCGAAGCCGCCGGTGGTCCATGCGCCGCCGCCGGCACCGGTGGCGCACGCGCCGAAGGCCGAGGCCGAGGTAGCGGATACAATGCCGGCTTCCCAATGAGACTGCCGTGAAACTGTTACTCGTCGAAGACAATGAACGCGTGGCCCGCTTCGTCAAGAAGGGGCTGACCGAGGCCGGCCATACGGTCGACCACGCCGACAATGGCCGCGACGGCATGTACCATGCCGTCAGCGAGCCCTACGACGCGATCGTCATGGACCGCATGCTGCCGGGCGGGATCGATGGCCTCGGCATCATCGAAGCCCTGCGCCAGCAGGGCAACCGGGTGCCGATCCTGATCCTCTCCGCGCTGGACGGCGTGGACGACCGCATCCGTGGCCTGCGCGCCGGCGGCGACGACTACCTGACGAAACCGTTCGCCTTCGGCGAGCTGCTGGCGCGGCTCGACGCCCTGCTGCGCCGCTCGCAGAGCCAGGCGGTGGAAACCGTGATGAGCCTGGGCGACCTGTCGGTCGACATGCTGGCGCACCGCGTCACGCGCGCCGGCCGCCCGGTGGCGCTGCAGCCGCGCGAGTTCAAGCTGCTCACTTACCTGCTGCGCCACGCCAACCAGGTGGTGACGCGCACCATGCTGCTCGAGAACGTGTGGGATTACCACTTCGACCCGCAGACCAACGTCATCGACGTCCACATCAGCAAGCTGCGCCAGAAGATCGACGCGGGCTTTGCGACGCCGCTGCTGCGCACCGTGCGCAACGCCGGCTATATGCTGACCGACCAGCCCTGAGACACGTCCTTTGAACCTGCGCCTGCCCAGCTTTTCCGCCCGCACCATCGCGATCGGCTACGCCGTCGTCACCTTGCTGGTGCTGGCGATGTTCGCCGCGCCGCTGTGGTTCGCCTGGCACAAGAACATCGGCGAGGTGCGCACCCAGTTGCTCAAGTCGGACGCCCGCCACCTGCGCAATCTGTTCGAGCGCCAGGGGCCGCCGGCGCTGGCGGCGGCGATCGACAGCCAGGTCCATGGCGTCAACGACGGCGTGCGCAAGATCATGCTGTTCGTGGCGCCCGATGGCGCCAAGCTGGCCGGCAACCTGCCGGAATGGCCCGAGGGCGTGCCCGAGCGCGACGGCCTGTGCCGGGTGACGATCCGGGTCGACGACAAGCCGCGCAACGTGGAGCTGGTGCGGGTGACGCTGGAAGACGGCTATATGCTGCTGGTGGCCAGCAACCTCGATCGCTTCCAGCAGCTCGAGCGCCTGTTCGCGTATGGCCTGCTGGGCTGCGCGCTGGCGGTGCTGGTGGGGGCGGCGCTGGGCGGGGTCCTGATCCGGCGCGCGCTCCTGGGGCGGGTGCAGCGCATCAGCCAGACCACGGCCTCGATCATCGAGGGCAAGCTGTCGCACCGCCTGGTGGAGCCGCGCGACGGCGACGAGCTGCAGCAGCTGACCCGCACCGTGAACCGCATGCTGGACCAGATCGAGCACCTGGTGACCGGGGTGCAGGACGTCTCCAACGCGATCGCGCACGACTTGCGCACGCCGCTGTCGGAGCTGCGCGCGCGGCTGGAAGAACTGTCGGTGGCGCGTCCGCCGAGCGAAGAAACCTTCGCCGAGATCGACGCCGCCATCGACGACGTCGACCGCGTGATGGGCATCTTCAACGCGCTGCTGAGGCTCAGCGAGATCGACAGCGGCAGCCGGCGCGGCGGCTTCGTCGAGGTCGACCTGGCCGCGCTGGGGGCCGAGGTCACCGAGTTCTACGGCCCGGTGGCCGAGCTGAAGGACATCGACCTGGGCTTCGACGCGCCCGAGGATTTGCGGGTGGTGGGCGACCCGGTGCTGCTGGCCCAGGCCCTGGGCAATATGGCCGACAACGCATTGAAATACGCGCCGGTGCGCGGCGCGATCGCGATCACGGCGCGCCGCATCGACGCCGAGCGGGTCGCGGTGGTGGTGGCCGACAACGGCCCGGGTATTCCGGAACACGAGCGCACGCGCGTGATCGAGCGTTTCTACCGGGTCGACGCCAGTCGCGGCACGCCGGGTGTGGGCCTGGGCCTGAGCGTGGTCTCGGCCGTCGCGCGCCTGCACGGCGGCAGCCTGACGCTGGAAGACAACCATCCGGGCCTGCGCGCCACCCTGCTGTTGCAGGCCAATCCGGCTGCGCAAACCTATTGAGGCTTTATCTGGAAGCAGCGCCTGCGCGTTCGAGGATGGCATCGATCGAGGCGCGCGCCTCTTTCATCACCCTGGGCACGTCGACGCCGAGCAGGCGGCCGCCGCGCTTGAGAACGACGCCGTCGACGATCACCGTGTCGACGTTGGCCGGCGTGGCCGAGTACACGATCAGGGCGTAGGGATCGGCATTGGCGGCCAGGGACATGTTCAGGGCGCCGGTATCGAGCAGGATCAGGTCGGCGCGCTTGCCGGGCGTGATCGAACCGATCTGGTCGTCCATGCCGATCGAACGCGCCGCCTCGATGGTCGCCAGTTCGAGGATGCGGCGCGGCGCGATCGCGGTTTCCTTCTTGCGGACGCCGGATTCGGTGAGCGCGAGCAGGCGCATATTGGCGAACAGGTCAGCGCTGCCGGCCAGCGCAGTGCCGTCGATGCCCAGGCCGATGCGGCCCACGGCCGCGTAGTCGTCCAGCACAGTCAGGCCATAGCCGACCCGCTGCTCGGTGACCGGCGTCAGCGACAGCGCGCTGCCGGCCTGTCGAAACGCCGCCAGCTCGGCGGGCGTGGCCCCGGTGGCGTGGACGATCTGCACATCCGCGCCTAACAGGCCGCTGGCGGCCAATGCGCCATTACGCTTGCCCCCGGAATGCACCGAGACTGGCAAGCCGAGCTTGCGCGCGGCCGCGATCTCGCGGCGCCCTGTGGCAACCACGTCGGCCTTGCCCTCCCCCACGCCGCGCCAGCCCAGCCCCAGCGTGACCCGCCCCGGCCGCGCCCGCGCCGCCGCGGCGGCGAGCAGGTCGAGGTCGACGCTCTCGGCCGGCCCCAGGTCGTCATGCGCGCCAGCGAGCAACCGGGCGCGGATGCCGCTTTGCAGCAACGCCTGTTCGGCCGCCTCGAGGTGCGCCGGGCTGCGCAAGTTGTGGAAGAAATCGACGGTGGTCGTGACGCCCGAGGCCAGAGTCTCGATGGCGCCGACATAGGTGCCGATGCGAACGTCGTCCGGCGTGTAGTGCCGCCCCAGTCGCTTCTTGAGCGCGAAATAGTCGGTGTCCGGCGTATTGCGAAACTGCCCGCGCGCCGCGCTCAGCCACAGGTGGTTATGGGTGTCGACCAGTCCCGGCAGCAGGATCATGCCGCGCGCATCGATCCGCTCGGCCCCCGCCGCCTCGAGCTCGGGCCCGACAGCGACGATCCTCCCATCGCGCACCAGCACGTCGGCCTCGCGCCGGTCGCCCTGCTGCGGATCGAGACTGACGACATGCGCATTCTGGATCAGCAAGGCCCGCTGCTGTCCAAAAGCGCCCTGGCACGACGCAAACAAAAAAGCGAGCACGACACAATGCAAGAGACGCGACATGGCAATTTCCAGGCAATGAGATTGCGCCCATTCTACAAGCCAATACCGCCGAGCCGCGCGCGCCTACAAGCGCACTAATCAGGGTCAGAGTAAAATTGTTTGACAACTTCAGTAAATCAATTGATCAATAATTCGACTCTGACCCTAATTGTTGGGCAATATCTCTGATTTAGCTGAGAAATCGATGTCGAACTGATCGGCAATCTAAGAAATTGCTCAATAAATCGACTCTGACCCTCATTATTCGCGCCGTATTGAGCGCCATTTTCATTGCAGGCAGAGAACTAGTTAGAATGGAGCCCGATATTCATCGCTGATAGCGCTCGCACGGGCCAAAAATAAAGAGGGTCAGTGTCTAATGCCGCTAAGTTAAAGATCTTTGCGGCATTTTTTCGTTGTAAACGTGGCTCAGAAATGTTAACTTTCGGCCATGCTTTCTGATGCCATCCCCCTCGTCATTGACCTACCTAATCCTCTTGAGTGGAGCCGCCTTGGCGAGCATCTGCCCTACGAATGGGTGGAAGCTGCGTTAGTAGCGAACGATAAAGCGACTATCCGCTCTCGGCGGTTACCCGCGCAGCAGGTCGTCTGGCTAGTCATTGCTCTGGCGATCTATCGACACCGTTCCGTCAAGGACATTGTCGACTCGCTCGACCTGGCATTGCCCGAGTTGGCAGACCGTTGCATCACCTCCAGCGCGACAACGCAAGCTCGACAACGCTTGGGCTCCGAGCCGCTTGAATGGTTGTTTCACAAGTCGTCGCGGCAGTGGATTGCGCACGATGAAGCGCATTATCTGTTCAAGGGCTTGCATCTGCTTGCCATGGATGGCACGACATTGCGCCTGGCAGATAGCCCAGACAATCGCGAGCACTTTGGTTCTCAAATCTACCCCAACAACAAGGTTGCCAGCTATCCACAAGCACGCGGCGTGACCCTGATGATGATGGAAACCCAACTGATCCGTGATGCCCGTTTTGGACGCTACGACATCAGCGAAACGACGCATGCCCACTCTCTGCTCGAGAGCATTCCTGACGACTCGCTCACTGTGTTTGACCGAGGCTTTCTGTCAGCGCAACTACTATGCAATCTCGTCAACCATGGAACGAATCGACACTTCCTTGTTCCCGCCAAGAGCAACACCAAATGGACTCTAATCCTAGGCACGGACGACGATGGCATCGTGGAAATGATTGTCTCGCCTGCTGCACGCAAAAAAGATCCCGCTCTGCCAGAGACTTGGCGCGTGCGCGCCGTAAGAACACCGGATGACGGATCGGGAAAACAGCGGTACCTGCTTACGTCGCTGATGGATAGCAAGAAGTTCAAGGCGGTTGACTTGATTGCTTGTTATCTCCGACGCTGGCGTATCGAAACAAGTTATAGGGAACTGAAGCAGTCAATGATGGGCTCGGAGTTGACTCTGCGCAGCATGACGGTCAGCGGTACCGAGCAGGAAATCTGGGGGGCGATGATCGCTTATAACCTGATTCGCGTTGAGATCGCCAAGGCCGCGCTGGAAGCCAAATGCGAACCGACGAGCATCAGTTTTACTACTGCCCTGATGACCATCCAGAACGAGTTGATGATGACCGGCCCAGCAACAGCACAAGGGAGGATACCGGAGATGCTTAAGCGCTTACGTGGACGGTTGGTACTCGAACTGAAAGCGCAACGACCCGGACGAAAATTTGACCGCGTCGTTAAGGCAGTAGCTCAACGGTATCCAGAAAAACGGCTATCGAGAAAACCTTAACTTAGCGGCATTAGGGTCAGTGTCGAATTGTTTGCCAATTTTTGAAAATCAATTGGCTAATAATTCGACTCTGACCCTCTTTATTTCGCTGCCTGATTACAGACAGCTGCTCATTGAGAATAGCTGCCGATCAAGCGGAGAAATTGCTCAATAATTCTACTCTGACCCTCGTTGAGGGTTAGCTGCCGAAGTAGCGGCCGGCGCGGTGCCAGGCCATGACCATGCTGCTCATGGCGATCGCGCTCAGCGCGGACCAGCCGACCAGGTGCGGAGCCACCAGGCCCAGGGCCAGCAGCAGGATGACGCCGTCGATCATGACCTGGGTGCGGCCGGCGTTGATGCCGTATTTCTTTTGCAGCCACAGGGTGACGATGCCGGTGCCGCCGACGCCCGCGCCGTGGCGCGCCATGGCCAGGATGCCCATGCCGCAGAAGGTGCCGCCGCCCAGCGCCGCCGCCACGGGGTGGATGTGGTCGATCACCAGCACGTAGGGCATCAGCTTGAGCAGGCCCATCACCAGCGCGCTGCCGGCCAGCGACTTGAAGGTGAAGAGCGGCCCCATGAACAGGTAGCCGAACAGGAAGAACGGCACGTTGATCATCATGAACAGCGTGCCCACCGACATCCCGCTCACGTAGGACGTCAGCAGCGCGATGCCGGCCACGCCGCCGGTGATCAGTTGCGCCGCCTGCAGCAACACGATGCCGATCACGACGAACAGCACGCCGACGGCGATGCCGTAGACGTCATCGAGCGGCGAATGCGGCTTGACCACGACAGCACGCTGGGCCGGCGATGCCGGGCCCGGAAACATGACAGATTGGCTCATCAGCGCACCGCTGCATCGACGATGATGAAAGCGATCGCCACGCGAACGGACAGGGTCCGCCGGGTGGCCGTGCAGGGGGTAGCGACAAGCGACGAGCTGAAGTTCATGTTCCTTGCGATATGGTAGTAACAGGGATGGCGGCGCGCCGGGTGGGCGCAAATGCACGAAACGCACGGGGTATGGTGTGCTTCGGGTCGCTATTATCGCTCATGTTGCGGCGCAATGTCGATACGCCACGCATCGATGCGTACCAGATGAGAAACACCCGAGGGAACACCCTTGTGCAGCGCACTATCGCGGTGCGCGCAGCTACTATTCCGGTGCGGTTTCGACCACGAGAATCCCTATTCCGGTGCCTGCATCGCCAGCTCGCGCTCCAGGAACTCGACGCACACCCGCACCTTCGCCGAATTGCCCAGCCGCTGCGGATACACCGCCCAGACATTGGCTTCCTGGGTGAAGTCGGGCAGCAGTTGCACCAGCCGCCCGGCATCGAGATGGGGCTGGGCATGCCAGCGCGAGCGCAGGATGATGCCGGCGCCGTCGAGCGCCCAGCGCAGCGCGATCTCGCCGTGGTTGGTCGACAGCGCGCCCGAGACCTTCACCGTTTCCTCGCCGCCGCGCGCGCGCAGCCGCCACACGCCGAACGGGTGGTCGCGCTCCTTGATCACCAGGCACTGGTGCCCGGACAGCTCCTGCAGCGAGCGCGGCGCGCCATGCTGCGCGAGGTAGTCCGGCGCCGCGCACAGGATGCGGTGGTTCGCCATCAGGCGGCGCGCGATCAGCTGCGGCGCGATCTCGTCGCCGATGCGCACGTCGAGGTCGAAACCTTCGGCCACCGGATCGACCAGGCGGTCGAACACCTCGAACCGGATCTGCAGCGCCGGATAAGCGCGCACCAGCTTGGCGATGGCCGGCGCTACCACATTGCGCCCGAAGCCGAAGCTGCTGCAGATGCGCACCCGGCCACTGGGCTCGCGGCGCCGCTCGGACACCTCGTCGACCAGGTCGTCCAGGCTGTCCAGGATCGCCTGGGCCCGCCCGAAGGCCTGCTCGCCCTCTTCGGTAATGACGATGCGGCGCGTGGTGCGCTGGAACAGCCGCACGCCCAGCGCTTCTTCGAGCACGCCGATGCGCTTGCTGACATAGGCCGCCGACATCCCCAGCTCGGCGGCGGCCTGGGCGAACGAACCCTTGCGCACGACGGTCACGAACACACGCAGGTCGGCATTCTCCAGCAGATTATTCACGCTACGTGTTCCTTGCCGCCACGAAAGCCCATATTATAAACACCGTGTTTCGGATTATGCTGACCACACCTATCCAGCACTCAGGAGCCACGCCCCATGAAAACCCACAAGATCGCAGTCATCGCCGGCGACGGCATCGGCAAGGAAGTCATGCCCGAGGGCCTGCGCGCCCTCGAGGTGGCTGCCCGCCGCTTCGGCATCGGCCTCGAATTCACCACCTTCGCCTGGGCCGACTGCGACTACTATGCGCAGCACGGCAAGATGATGCCGGACGACTGGCGCCAGCAACTGGACGGTTTCGAAGCCATCTATTTCGGCGCCGTCGGCTGGCCCGAGACGGTGCCCGACCATATTTCGCTGTGGGGCTCGCTGCTCAAGTTCCGGCGCGAGTTCGACCAGTACGTCAACCTGCGCCCGGTGCGCCTGATGCCCGGCGTGCCCTGCCCGCTGGCGAACAAGAAGCCGGGCGACATCGACTTCTACGTGGTGCGCGAAAACACCGAAGGCGAATATTCCTCGGTCGGCGGCAAGATGTTCGAAGGGACCGAGCGCGAATTCGTGCTGCAGGAATCGGTCTTCACCCGCCACGGCACCGACCGCATCCTCAAGTACGCCTTTGACCTGGCCCAGCGCCGCCCCAGGAAACACCTGACCGCCGCCACCAAGTCGAACGGCATCTCGATCTCGATGCCCTACTGGGACGAGCGCGTGGCCGCCATCGGCCAGCAGTATGGCGACGTCAAATGGGACAAGTACCACATCGACATCCTGTGCGCGCGCTTCGTGATCTCGCCCGAGCGCTTCGACGTGGTGGTGGCCTCGAACCTGTTCGGCGACATCCTGTCCGACCTCGGCCCGGCCTGCACCGGCACCATCGGCATCGCGCCATCGGCCAACCTGAATCCGGAACGGACCTTCCCTTCGCTGTTCGAACCGGTGCACGGCTCGGCGCCCGACATCTACGGCAAGAACATCGCCAACCCGATCGCGATGATCTGGTCCGGCGCGATGATGCTCGAGTTCCTGGGCCAGGGCGACGCCACCTACACCGCGGCGCACGACGCCATGCTGGCCGCCATCGAGAAGTGCCTGGTCGAGGGTCCGCGCACGCCGGACATGGGCGGCTCCGCCAACACCACCGAAGTGGGACAGGCGGTCGCGCGCTATCTCGACGCCTAGAAGCGACCTGCCCAGCCGGACGAGGGCTATTTTTTCGACATGCTACGCTGGCCCCAACGATCAATCGAAGGAGCCAGCAATGACAGAGCAAACCCATCGCCCCCTGGCGCTGATCACCGGCGCCTCCAGCGGCATCGGCTACGAACTGGCCCACCAGTTCGCGGCCGACGGCCATGACCTCATCATCACCGCCACCACGCAGGCCGGCCTGGACGCCGCGGCCGACGAGCTGAAAAGCCGCGGCGCGCAAGTTGCCACTGTGGTGGCCGACCTTACCGACTTCGACGGCGTCGAAACCCTGTACGCGGCGGTGCGCGCCGCGGGCCGCCCGCTGGCCGCCGCCGCCCTCAACGCCGGCGTCGGCCTCGGCGGCCGCTTCGTCGGCGGCACCGACCTGCAACGCGAGATCGCGATGATCCAGCTGAACACGATCTCGCAAGTCCACCTGACCAAGCGCATCCTGCCCGACATGGTCGAGCAAGGCGCCGGCAAGCTGCTGTTCACCGCCTCGATCTCGGGCACCATGCCGACGGCGTACGAGGCTGTGTATGGCGCGACCAAGGCCTTCCTGGTGTCGTTCGCCGAAGCGGTCAAGTCCGAACTCAAGGACAGCGGCATCGAAGGCATCACCATCACGCTCTTGATGCCGGGCCAGGTCGACACCAATTTCTGGCCGCGCGCCGACATGCTGACCAACAAGCTCGGCGTGGGAGAAAAGGCCTCGCCGGCAAAGGTGGCCGCGGAAGGTTACGAAGCCCTCAAGGAAGGCAAGGACCGCATCGTCGCGGGCCTCGCCAGCAGCAAGTTCATCGGCAACGTCGTCAACAACCTGGCCCCCGATACGGTCAAGGCCGACCTGCATGCGGCCCAGGCCAGGCCCGGGTCGGGCCTGAAGGATTGACGACGAGGTCCGCTCAATCGGTCAAGCGCCGCATCTCCGCAATCAGGTCGGCCTTCCCTTCGAACCCGATCCCCGGCAGGTCCGGCATCGTGATGTAGCCATTCTCGACCTTCACCCCATCCGGGAAGCCGCCATACGGCTGGAACAGGTCGGGATAGGACTCGTTGCCGCCCAGCCCCAGCCCGGCCGCGATGTTCAGGGACATCTGGTGGCCGCCGTGCGGAATGCAGCGGCTGCTCGACCAGCCATGCTGGCGCAGCATGTCGAGCGTGCGCAAATACTCCACCAGCCCGTAGCTCAGCGCGCAATCGAACTGCAGCCAGTCGCGGTCCGGACGCATGCCGCCGTGGCGGATCAGGTTGCGCGCGTCCTGCATCGAGAACAGGTTCTCGCCGGTGGCCATCGGCTTGTCGTAGTAGTTGCGCAAGGTGGCCTGCAGTTCGTAGTCGAGCGGGTCGCCGGCTTCCTCGTACCAGAACAGGTCGTACTGCGACAGCGCCTTGGCGTAGCGGATCGCGGTGTCCAGGTCGAAGCGGCCGTTGGCGTCCACCGCCAGCTTCTGGCCATCCCCCAGCACGCTCAGGATCGAATCGATGCGGCGCAGGTCTTCGTCGAGCGAAGCGCCGCCGATCTTTTTCTTGACCACCGTGTAGCCGCGATCCAGGTAGCTGCGCATCTCGTCCTTCAGCTTGCCGTGGTCCTGGCCCGGATAATAATAGCCGCCGGCCGCGTAGACGAACACTTTACGATCCGGCTCGCCGTTGCCATACCGCTCGGCCAGCAGCTGGAACAGTGGCTTGCCGGCGATCTTGGCGGTCGCGTCCCACACCGCCATGTCGATGGTGCCGATGGCCACCGAGCGCTCGCCATGCCCGCCCGGCTTTTCGTTGGTGAACATCGCCTGCCACACCTTGTGCGGATCCAGGTTGTCGCCGCCGGCATCGAGCAGCGACGCGGGATCGGCCTCGAGGATGCGCGGGATGAAGCGCTCGCGCATCAGCGTGCCCTGGCCGTAGCGGCCGTTGGAATTGAAGCCGTAGCCGATCACCGGCTTCCCGTCGCGCATGACGTCCGTGACGACGGCGACCACGCTCAGCGTCATCTTGCTGAAGTCGATGTACGCGTTGCGGATCGGGGAGCTGATCGGGACGGTTTTTTCGCGGATCTCGACGATTCTCATCTGGTGTTCCTTCGCTTGCGGTTGTACGAGCCACCAGATTATTCGCTCCAAAGGCGGTTATGATTGAGGCGGATTCACTAGATTCTTAACCTGCGGTGAAAAACGAGCTCGCTTCCCACCTCGAATTCTTCGTCCTGCTGGCGCGCCACGGCAACCTGTCGGCGGCCGCCCGCGAACTGGACCTGACCCCGCCGGCCGCCACCAAGCGCCTGGCCCAGCTCGAAGAACACCTGGGCGTGCGCCTGGTGAACCGCACCACCCGCACCAGCAGCCTGACGCCCGAAGGCGAAACCTACCTGCACTACGCGACCCGGATCCTGGCCGAACTGCGCGAGATGGAAGAAGCGGTCTCCGGCACGCGCTCGGTGCCGCGCGGCCTCTTGAAGGTGAACGCGTCGCTGGGCTTCGGACGCACGGCGATCGCGCCGCTGGTATCGAGCTTCGCCCAGCGCTATCCGCAGGTCGAGGTGCAGCTCGACGTCACCGACCGCCCGGTCGACCTGGCCGCGGGCGGCATCGACCTGGCGATCCGCTTCGGCGAACTGCCCGACCAGCGCCTGGTGGCGCGCCGCGTCATGTCGAACCGGCGCTTCCTGTGCGCCTCGCCGCGCTATCTGGAGCAGCACGGCGAGCCACGCACGCTGGAAGAACTGGCGGCGCACCGCTGCATCGTGCACCGGCAGAACGACGACGCCTACGGCGTCTGGCGCCTGGTGCACGAGGGACGCAGCGTCTCGGTGAAGGTCGGCGGCACGCTGTCGAGCAACGACGGCGACATCGCCCTCGGCTGGGCGCTGGATGGACACGGCATCCTGGTGCGTTCGGAATGGGACCTGAAGAAGTATGTGGACAGCGGGCGCCTGAAGATCGTCATGCCCGACCATGTCCAGCCGGGGGCCGACCTGTATCTGTATTACCGCAACCGCCGGCATCAGTCGGCGCGGGCACGCGCCTTCATCGATTTCCTGCTCGACCGGTTCGGCGCCGGCAACGGCATCGCCGACTGAATCGCCCTGTCGGGCTGCTTTACAGGCAAGCGACAAATCTCATCGGGAAGTCGCCAAGTCCTTGATCGTAATCAGATTAATTTTTTGGCATGCTACTTGCTCCCTGCCCGGTTTCCACTCAACCAGGGAGAGACAACATGATCAAAAAAATGATGGTGGTCGCGGCAGGCCTGCTGTGCGCGCTGCCGGCATGGGCGGGCTACGTGCAATACAATTTCAACGGTCCGCTGACCGGCTATTTCGTGCAGCACGATACCGATGGGTCCATCGCCGACTTCCGGTTCGGGGTGCCGATCCAGGGTGTGGGCTGGCCCTTCCAGATGTCCCTGTCGCCGCAGTGGTCCGAAGGCAGCACCCGGATCACCGCAGTCAGTACGCATTTCCTGCAAGACGGCCCGACCAATTTCAGCATCTACAGCGACTTCGGCGGCGACCAGACCACCTGGTTCGGCATCACGTTCGCCTACGATCCGTCCGGCATCCTGTACTACAGCGCCGACTACGCCAGCTCGATTTATCTGGCCAGACCCGAGGGTTCCGGATTCGAAAGCTTTTCGGGCACCCACCGCGGCACCGTGTCCCGGGGGACCCTGGATCCCGCTTACGCGCAGTGGCTCGACTATAACGACGGCTACCAGGAGCACGTAACCCGCATCGTCCCGCAGTACGTGGGGCCGAACGAGGTGCCGGAACCGGCCGGCCTGGCGCTGCTCGGGCTCGGCCTCGCCGGCCTGGCGGCCAGCCGCCGCAAGCGCTGAACATCAAGCGCCGAGCATCAGGCGCCGCCGGTGACCAGCATGGTGACGGCCGCCGCCAGCAGCACCGTGCTGAACGCCACCCGCAACAGGCGTGGCGGCAAGGTATGCGCCAGGTGCACGCCCCACGACACGGTCAGCACGCCGCCCAGCGCCAGCGGCAGGCCGACCTGCCAGTCGACCGCGCCGCTGTGGCCATAGGTGGCCAGCGCCACGAAGGCGCCCGGCACCACCAGCGCCAGCGCCATGCCCTGGGCGCGCGTCTGCGGCATCTTGAACAGGCTCACCAGCGCCGGCACCACCACCATGCCACCGCCGATCGTGAAGAAGCCCGACACCGCGCCGCTGGCGATGCCGATCGCCGGCATCAACCGGCGCGGCACTTCCTTCACGGGCGGGGGTGGCGCGCCGGTCTTGCGCCGCGACGGCCAGCCGAAGTACAGCGCCAGCGCGAGCAGGAACAGCGCGAAGGCGTAGTGCAGCACCTCGGCGTCGATCGCCACCGCGAAGCGCGCCGCCAGCCAGGCGGTCCCGATCGAGCACAGGCCGGCCACGCCGACCGAGCGCAGGTCGACCGGATGCTTCTGGTGATAGCGCCAGAAGCCGATCGCCACGTTCGGCGCGATCATCACCAGCGCCGTGCCCTGGGCCAGGTGCTGGTTCATGCCGTACAACAGGCCCAGCACCGGAATGGCGATCAGGCCGCCGCCGATGCCCAGCATGCCGCCGGCGATGCCGAGCGAGGCGCCCAGGCCGAAGTTCAATGCGAGGTCGATCACGGAAATCATGGAGAAAGCCAAAAAACGCGACGGCCCCTCGCAAGGGGCCGCCGGATGGGGAGGGTTAGCGCATTAAACGACTTGCGCGGCAGCCAGCGCCGTCATGTTGACGATGCGGCGCACGGTGGCGCTCGGGCTCAGGATGTGCACCGACTTGGCCGCGCCCAGCAGGATCGGACCCACCGTCACGCCCTTGCCGCTGGCGACCTTGAGCACGTTGAACAGGATGTTGGCCGCATCCAGCGACGGCATCACCAGCAGGTTGGCGCTGCCCGCGTAGCCGGCGTCGATGTTGTAGATGTCGCGGATTTCCTGCGACAGCGCGGCGTCGCCGTGGATCTCGCCGACCACCGCCAGCTCTGGGGCCTGTTCGGCCAGCAGGGCGCGGGCTTCACGCATGCGGCGCGCCGACGGACGCTCGGACGAGCCCTGCGACGAGTGCGACAGCAGCGCCGCCTTCGGCTCCAGGCCGAAGTGCTGCATGGCGTCGGCCGCCAGGCGGGTGATCGCCGCCAGCTCCTGGGCGCTCGGGGTCTCGTTGACGTAGGTGTCGGTGATGAACAGGGTCAGCTTGTCGAGCACCAGCGCGTTCATCGCGGCCAGCACTTCGGCGCCCGGCGCCACGCCGATCTCGTTCCGGACGTGTTCCAGGTGGCTGTCGTAGCTGCCGGTCATGCCGCAGATCAGGGCGTCGACCTGGCCCGACTTGAGCAGGCGCGTGCCCTGCAGCGTGGTGTCGCTTTCCGCCGCGATGACCGTGTAGTCCACGCCCGCCTGCAGGCGCAGGCCGGCCTGCTTGACGGCGCGCGCGATCGCGCCCTCGTCGCCGATCAGCACCGGCTGGGCGATGCCCTCGTCCACCACCGTCTGCACCGCGCGCAGCACGCGCGGCTCGCCCGCTTCGGCGTAGGCCACCTTGCGCAGGTTGGCGCGCGCCTTGTTGAACACCGGCTTCATGAAGAAACCGGTGTGGTAGATCATCTGGCCCAGCTGGTCGCGGTAGGCGTCCATGTCCTCGATCGGACGGGTCGCCACGCCCGATGCGGCGGCCGCCTCGGCCACGCGCGGCGCGATCGCCGCCAGCAGGCGCGGATCGAACGGCTTCGGGATGATGTATTCGGGGCCGAAGGTCAGGTCCTGGCCTTCGTAGGCCAGCGCCACAACGTCGCTCGCCTCGGCTTCGGCCAGTTCGGCGATCGCGGTCACGCAGGCCAGCTTCATCTCGTCGGTGATGCGGGTCGCGCCGCAGTCCAGCGCGCCACGGAAGATGTAAGGGAAGCACAGCACGTTGTTGACCTGGTTCGGATAGTCCGAACGGCCGGTGGCGATGATGACGTCCGGACGCGCGGCCTTCGCCACTTCTGGACGGATCTCGGGTTCCGGGTTGGCCAGGGCCAGGATCACCGGCTTGTCGGCCATGGTCTTGACCATCTCGGCGGTGAGCACGCCGGCGGTCGAGCAGCCCAGGAACACGTCGGCATCCTTGACGATGTCGCCCAGGGTGCGGGCATCGGTCGCCTGCGCATAGCGCGCCTTGTTGGCTTCCATGTTCGCTTCGCGGCCCTGCCAGATCACGCCCTTCGAGTCGGTGACGTAGATGTTCGACTGCTTCACGCCCAGCAGCACCATCATGTCGAGGCAGGCGATGGCCGCCGCGCCGGCGCCCGAGCAGACCAGCTTGATCTGGCCGATGTCCTTGCCGACCACCTTCAGCGCGTTGAGCAGCGCGGCGGTCGAGATGATGGCGGTGCCGTGCTGGTCGTCGTGGAAGACCGGGATGTTCATGCGCTCGCGCAGCTTCTTCTCGATGTAGAAGCATTCCGGCGCCTTGATGTCTTCGAGGTTGATGCCGCCCACGGTCGGCTCGAGCATGGCGATGGCGTCGACCAGCTTGTCCGGATCCAGCTCGTCCAGCTCCAGGTCGAACACGTCGACGCCGGCGAACTTCTTGAACAGGCAGCCCTTGCCTTCCATGACCGGCTTCGACGCCAGCGGGCCGATATTACCGAGGCCCAGCACCGCGGTGCCGTTCGAGATCACGGCCACCAGGTTGCCGCGCGAGGTGTAGTCGAAGGCGGTCGCCGGGTCGGCGGCGATTTCCTCGCAGGCGTAGGCCACGCCCGGCGAGTAGGCCAGCGACAGGTCGCGCTGGTTCGACAGCGGCTTGGTGGCCACCACTTCGATCTTGCCGCGGGTCGGGCTGCGGTGGTATTCGAGCGCGTCGATGCGCAATTGGGTGTTCTGGGCTTCGTTCAGATTACTATCGGTACTCATGGTCTTCCTATAACTTGGGTGTCGCGGCGTGGAAGGCGGCCTTCCATTCATGGGCAAACATTCTAGCCGAAGCGACACCATCGCGTGCGGAAGCGGTTGCGCACGGTCGTGCGCTTTTCTGGACAGGCCGGCGAAGCGCCGGCGCCATGTCACGCCCCCTCTTCCAGCGCCGAGTGCCGCCAGCGCCAGGCGTTCGTGGCCAGCCAGCCCGGCACGTCGCCGTGCGCCTCGCCGCTGCCGGGAATCAGGTCGGCCAGGGTCACGCGATTGAGTTCGGCCAGATAGGCGGCGGTGGCCACCGCCAGCGACTGCTGCAGGCGGTCGTCAGGCTGGCCGCATGGCGGCCGCTCGCCATCCGCGCCGCCGCGCGCGCCGCGCGCGCCGCGCGCCAGGCCGCGCTCGGTGCAGCGCACGACTTCGCCCAGGCGGATGTCGCGCGGCGCGCCGGCCAGGCGCATCCCGCCCAGGCGGCCGCGCGAGGTCTCGATCAGCCCGGACGCGGACAGCACGCAGGACACCTTGGCCAGGTGGTGGCGCGAAATGCCGTAGCGCTCGGCGATCTCGTTAATAGTCGCGACCCGCTCGCGGTGGTTGCCCAGGTAGACCAGCAGCCGCAGGGCGTTGTCGGTGAATTCGGTCAGGTGCATGTACATGAAACGCCTCCGTGGATGGTTGATGACGGCGCGGCGTCAGCCTTCGTAGGCGCGCAGGCGCTCGATGTCGAGGATGGTGATGCTGCGCCCGGCGATGCCGACCATGCCGCGGTGGGCCATGTCGTGCAGCACGCGCGAAAAGTATTCGGGCGACAGCGACAGGCGCGACGCGATCATCTTCTTGCGCGCCGCCAGCGTCACCTGCGCGCCCTGCGGCGGATCGTCCTTGAGCAGGTAGCTGACGATGCGCTGGCTGCCGCTGCGTAGCGTATAGGACTCGACGTCCGAGATCAGGCCGTGCAGGCGCCGGCTCATGGACGCCAGCAGGCGCCGGGCGAAGCCGGGATTGCGTTCGATCTGGGCGTAGATCGCGTGCTTCGCGATGTGCAGCAGCATGCTGTCGGCCAGCGTCTCGGCCTGGGTCATGTAGGGACGCTCCATGAACAGCGGCGCCTCGCCGAAGCTCTGGCCGGGGCCGATCAGTTCGACCACCTTCTCGTCGCCTTCGCTCGAGACGATGGAGAGCTTGACGTCGCCGTAGATCACGGCGTGCAGGCCGCTGCAGGATTCGCCGCGCTCGACGACCACGCGGCCGCGCGGCACGTGCAGCTCGGTGGTCGCTTGCGCGAGCAGGTCGAGCTGCTCGGGCGAGAGGTCGGCGAACAGGGGCAGGGTTGCCAGGAACTGGCGGGGTGCGATGCGATGTCGGCTCACGATACATTCAGGGCGAGGCCCGTGGAAACGAACGAAACAGGGGCGCCGGGAACAGTGCGGCGCACCGGGAAGCGCATTCGCGTGAAAGCGGCGATTGCGCATGCCGCATCCTACAATTCGTTGACTAAATAAAAACTTGATGTGGATCAAAAACGGCCGAGCTAACCGTTGAAATTGTGAATTCGGCCTGGCAGCCGAAGCTCGTCATGGCGACTGCCGCCGTTCGGGACGTGGGGCTGGGGGGCGCAACCGGGCTGGGACCGATCGAGCGCGTGCTAGATGCTGCTCAGGTAATCCGCCGCGTCCGGCCTTGGGCGCGGCGGTTTTTCCAGCGCCGCCGTGCCCAGGCCGATGAAGCAGATCGCGCGCTCGTGCGGCGCGAGGCGCAGCAGGCGGCGCATGCCCGGGACGTCCATCGCGGCGCCGCTGGCCAGGCCGGTCGCGAAGCCGGCGACGCCGGCCGCGAGCAACAGGTTCTGCAATGCACAGCCGAGCGAGACCAGCTTCTCGGCCACCGGAATCGCCTTGGCCGCGGGATCGTCGCGCAGCACCGCCACCAGCAGGCAGGGCGCGCGCTGCGCCTTGTCGCGCGCGGTGGCCAGCGCGTCTTCGCCGCAGCCGGGATCGCGCTCGGCCAGGGCCTCGGCAAACACCTCGCCCAGGTCGGCGCGCCGCTCCTGCGGGATGAGCACGAAGCGCCACGGCCGCAGCAGGCCGTGGTCGGGCGCATGCGCGGCCGCTTCGACGATGCGGGCAAGCGCCTGGGCATCGGGTCCGGGCGCGTGCAGTCGCCGCAGCGTGAAATTGCGGCGCGCCGCCACGAGGGCCTGGAAATCGCCGTCGGCGTCGGATGGGGAAATGTTCATGCGCGCAGTATAACGAGAGCGGCGCCACCCTGCAGGCGCCGTACGATCGCAATGAACGCGGCTCAGTAGACGTCGCGCCGGTAACGGCCGGTCTCCATCAGCTGCTCGAGCCGGGCCTGCCCCAGGATAGCGGCCAGCGCCTCGTGCACCGCCCCGGCCATGCCCTGCAGGCTGCCGCAGACGTGGATCGTGGCGCCGTCGTCGATCCAGCGTCGCAGCAGGTCGGCGCGCGCATGCAGGCGGTCCTGGACGTATTCGGGCTGCGGGTCGCGCGAGAACGCCAGGTCGAGTTCGGGCAACATGCCCGCCGACTGCAGAACCGCGAGCTCGGCGGCGCACAGGCTGTCGAAGGCGCGCTGGCGCTCGCCGAACAGCAGCCAGTTGCGGCCCCGTCCCATGCCGGCGCGGCTGCGCAGGTGGCCGCGCAAGCCGGCCATGCCCGAGCCGTTGCCGATATAGATGCACGGACGGTCGTCGTCCGGCGCGTGAAAGCCCGGATTGGCGACCAGGCGCGCACGCACCGATCCACCGATGGCCAGGCGCTCGGTCAGCCAGCCGGAGGCCAGGCCGAGGCCATGCGCGTGGCGCTGCTGGCGCACCAGCAGTTCCAGCGCGCCGTCCGCCTGCACGCTGGCGATCGAATAGCGGCGCGGCGCCGCAGGCGCCTCGGGGACGGCGACCTCGAGCAGGTCGCCCGGCTGCCAGCCGGCCTCCAGGCTTGGGCGCAAGGCGATCTCGTACATCGGCGCGCCCAGGCTGCCGGGGTTGAGCAGGCGCCGCGAATGCAGCACCCAGTCGGAAAACGGTGCGGCCGCGGCGCCGGGCGGCAGCTCTCCCGCCGCGGCGCCAAGCCCGCCCAGCGCATGCATCCAGCGTCCCAGCGCCGTTGCGTCGCCCTGGTCCACTTCGATCAGCGGGAACAGCGGCTTGCCGCCCAGCGCCTGCAGGCGGCGCTCGAGCGCGTGGCCGTAGCCGCAGAAACGCGCGTAGTTGCGGTCGCCCAGCGCCAGCACCGCGAAGCGGCAACTGTCGAACATCGAATGCCACGCTTCCAGCTCGCGGCTGAAGCGCCGCGCGGAATCGGGCGCCTCGCCTTCGCCGAAAGTGCTGGCCACGAACAGCGCCTGCCCGTAGCCGGCCAGGTCGCCCGGCGCCAGCGCCGACACGGGACGCAGGTCGACCGCGCGGCCGCCCGCACGCAGCGCCCCGGCGCTGTGCAGCGCGATCCGTTCGGCCTGGCCGCCCTGGGTCGCGAAGGCCACCAGGACCGGCGCACCCGTCGCGACCACGTCGGTGTTCACCTCGGCCCGCGCCGCCAGGCTGCGCTCGCGCGCTAGCGCACGCTTCTGGCGCCGCCGGCCAAGGTAGAGCATCCAGCCGGTGATCGCGAAGCCAGGCAAGGCCAGGCTGGCCAACATCATGACGATCCGCCCCGGCAATCCGAAATAGGTCCCCGTGTGCAGCGGACGGATGGTGGCCAGGGCGCGCTGCCCGACGCTCTTGTCGGCATGGCGCTCGTCGTGGCGCACCGCGCCGCCGCCGCCGACGGTCATGCGGTTGCGCGCGCGGTCGTGCGGCGCATCCTGCGCGAGCCAGGTCAGCTGGTAGGCGCCGCTCGCGCGCTCCGGCAAGCGGATGGTCGCGCTCGACCAGCCGGGCGCGGTCGACACGAAGGTATTCCAGGCCGGCGCCAGGCCTCCCGCGCCACGCGGCGCGGCGGCGGATCTGCCTTCGCGCGGCTGCGCCATTGGTGCGCCGGCCCAGTCCTGCAAGGCGCCGCGTACGATGTCGAAACTCCAGTAAAGTCCGGTGCCTGCCACCACCAGGTAGGCGACCAGGGCCCAGGTGCCGGCGATCGCGTGCAGCGCCCACAGGAAGGATCGGCCACGCAGCGACGTGTTGAAGGTCAGCCAGCTGCGCCAGTCCTTCTTGCGCGGCCAGCGCAGATACAGGCCGCTGAGCGCCAGGCCCACCAGGCACAGGGCCAGGATGCCGAGCACGATGCGGCCCGGCGCGCGCGGCAGCAAGAGCCAACGGTGCAGCGCATCGACGAACTCGAAAAAGGCCGCGCCACGCACGGCGGGCAGCACGCTGCCGTCATAGGGGTGGATGCGGATTTCCACGCCACGCCGCTCCCCGGGCGGCGCGGCGAAGCGTACGCCGACGGTGCTGCCGGGCTGCGCCGCGATCGAGATGCTGGCGACCCGTTCGCCGGGATGGGCCTGGCGCGCCGCGCGCAGGATCTGTTCCGGCTCCAGGCGCGTCCGCTCCTGCACCGGCACGGCGAACACGCCGGGATTGATGCTTTCCACGATCTCGTCCTCGAACGCGAGGATGGCGCCGGTGAGGCCGATCACGGCCAGCAAGGTGCCGGCCGTGATACCGACGAACCAGTGCAGCTGGAACCAGACCTCGCGCACGGTCGGCAGGCGCCAGCGCCATGGCGAATCCGGCGCCGCCTTCACAGGTCCACCTTCACCGACAGCTTGACCAGGCGCGGCAGGCCGGCCGAGAGGCGCGTGCCGGCGCCGGCCCAGTACTGCTTGTCGCCCGCGTTGTCGATGTTGAGCTGCCAGGTGGTGCGCTTGCCGAAGGCCTGCGTGGCATAGCGCCCGCCCACGCTGAACAGGGTCGTGCCGCCCAGCCAGGCCTGGTTCAGGTCATTCACCGGGCGCCTGCCCGTGTAATACGCGCCCAGGGTCAGCGACAGGCCGGGCACCGCATCGAGCTCGTAGGCCAGGAAGCTGCTGGCGGTGCGGCGCGCCGCGTTCTCGGGCAGCTTGCCGTCGTAGGCGGCGCCGATGTCGCGAAATTCCGGATCGAGCACCTGGGCCGAACCCTGCCAGGACAGGCGGCGCGTGACGCGCCCTTGCGCCGACAGCTCGACGCCGCGATAGCGCTGCTCGCCGTCGGCGGTGAACACGTTGGCGGCATTGGTGTAGTAGCCGGGACGGTCGATGTCGAACAGCGCCAGCTGGGTCAGGAAGCCGCCGCCGGTGCGCCAGCGCGCGCCGACCTCCTTCTGCTTGCTCACGCCCGGCGCCAGGCGGGCGCCCTCGTTGGCGCTGCCGGCCGGCGCCGCCTCGCCTTCCTCCAGCCCTTCGGCCATCGAGGCATACAGCGAGAAGTCGGCGCGGGCGCGCCAGATCACGGCCGCCAGCGGGGTGGTTTCGCTCACGTCGTAGCGGTTGGCGCCCTGGCGGCTCCAGTAGTCGACCCGGCGCACGCCACCGATCAGCTGCCACTGGCCCAGCTGGATACGGTCGACCAGGTACAGGCCCTTGTCGCGGCTTTCCAGCGCGGCGGTGGTCGGCTGCGTCGGCACGGCGCCGAAGCCGGCGTTGCGGATCGGGACCGGGTCGTACAGGTTTTGAAACGGGATCGTGTAGTTGGACTGGTAGACCGGCGCCTGGCCCTTGTCGGTGCCGCTCGCGCCGAGCGTCAGGTCGTGGGTCAGCGCGCCGGTGACGAAGCGCCCGGCCAGCTCGGCGCGCAGCATGTCGGAATCGACGTCCGCGAACTGCGAATTGCCGGTGATGCGGCCGGCGCCGGTGGCGACGCTGGCCGCATTATCGAAGCGGAAGATCGGCAGGTTGCGCTCGCGTCTGGTCTCGGCGTGACCGGCCTCCAGGGTCAGGGCCCAGTCCTGGTTCAGCGCGACGTCGGCGCGCAGCTGGACATTGCGCGCATGCGTCTCGAAGCGCGCCCAGTCGGGGCCGACCAGGCGGCGCGGGTCGACGGCACGCGGCAACTGAATGACGCCGCCGACGGTCGGCGGCAGGTTGACGCCAACCTGCTCGGTCACGCGGCGCTTGTCGTACTCGAGGTCGGCGCGCAGGCGCAGGCGCTCGTTCACGCGCCAGTCGATGGCGGCGGAGGCGAAACCGCGGTTGCCGTTGCCGACGCCGTCGAGGTGCGAGCCGAGCGTGCCGCCGGCGGCATTGACGCGCACGCCGAATTCCTGGCGCTGCCCGAAGCGGCGCGCCACGTCGGCGCTGGCGACGGCCGAGCCGTTGTCGTCCAGCGCCAGCCCGACCGTATTGACCGGCACGCTGCCGGCGCGCTTGGTGACGAAGTTGACCACGCCGGCCGGCGAAGTGAAGCCGTAGTACAGGGCGGTGGCGCCCTTGAGCACCTCGACCCGCTCTTTGTTCTCCATCGCGACCTGGCCGAAGTTCATCAGCGGCAGCGAGCCGTTGAGGCGGTAGTTGGTGCGGTTTTCCACCGCGATGCCGCGGATGACCAGCTGGTCCCAGGTGTCGCCGCCATTTTGCTGGCGGGTGACGCCGGCCGTGTTGCGCAGCGCGTCGTACAGGCCGGCGGCGGCCTGCAGCTCGAGCACCTCGCGCGTGATCACGTTGACGGTCGAGGGCACGTCCATGACGTCCGAACCACGAAAGCTCCCCGCCTCCACGGTGTTCGGCATGAAGCCCTGCGCCCGCGTCGCCGTGACGCGCACCGCCTGCATGTCCTGTTCATCAATCTCCTGCGGCGCCGCCAACACTGGGAAAGCCTGAGACAGGGCAAGGACGATCAGGAGCGGACGACGGGGCGAAAGAAGCATGGCATGCAGGATTCATGATGGAAACCGGCATCCTAGCGCGAATGAGAATCATTTTCAATACGGGCAACTACTGAGCGTGTCGATACCAGCGATCCTTGCCCAGCATGATCTCGTGGTGTCCTCGCCCGGGAGGCATCATCGGGAAGCAGTTCTCGGCCTGCGCCACCCGCACATCGAGCAGGAAGGGCCGGCTGGAGTCCAGGCAGGCATCCATCGCCGCTTCCAGTTCGCCCGCCTGCTCCACCCTCCTCGCCTCCCAGCCGAAGGCGCGCGCCAGCGCCACGAAGTCGGGCAAGGCTTCGGTGTAGCTGTGGCTATAGCGCCCGCCATGATGCAGCTCCTGCCACTGGCGCACCATGCCCATGCAGCCATTGTTCGACAAGACCAGCTTCACCGGACAGCGGTGCTGCACCGCGGTCGACAGCTCCTGGATATTCATCAGCACCGAGGCATCGCCACTGACGCACACGACCAGCGCGTCCGGATGCGCGACCTGGGCCCCGATCGCCGCCGGCAAGCCATAGCCCATGGTGCCGGCGCCGCCCGAGGTCAGCCAGCGGCGCGGCGCCTCGAAGCCCAGGTATTGCGCGGCCCACATCTGGTGCTGGCCGACGTCGGTCGAGACGATCGCATTCCTGCCAGCCAGGCGCCCGGCCAGGGTGGACATCAGCTGCTGCGGGACGATCGCGGCATCCTGCGCGGCGAAGTCGAGGCAGCGCTCGGCGCGCCAGGAGTCGATGGTGCGCCACCAATCCCTGAGCAAGGCGGGATCGGCGCGCAGGCCGACAAGGCGGTCCAGCAGGCCGCGCAGCACCGCGCCGCAATCGCCGCGCAGGCCGACATCGGCCGCCACCACCTTGCCGATCGAGCGCGGATCGATGTCGATGTGGACGATCTGCGCGCCTGGACAGAAGTCGGCCAGCCGTCCGGTCACCCTGTCGTCGAAGCGCGCGCCGACGCACACGACCAGGTCGGCGCCATGCATCGCCAGGTTCGCTTCCAGCGTGCCGTGCATGCCGAGCATGCCCAGCCAGCGCCGGTCCGAGGCCGGAAAGGCGCCCAGCCCCATCAGGGTGAGCGTGCATGGCGCGTCCTTCCAGCGCACCAGGCGCGTGAAGGCGGCGCAGGCGTCCAGCCCCGCGTTGATCAAGCCGCCGCCGCCGTAGAACACCGGGCGCCGCGCCTGGCGGATGAGCAGCGCCGCGGCGTCCAGGCCATCCCGGTCGTCGTCCACGGCGCGCAGCATCGGAGACGGCTTTACCTGGCGCCCGAAGTCGGCCGCGTCCACGGCGCGCGCCTGGATATCCTTGGGCACGTCCACCAGCACCGGGCCGGGCCGGCCCTCGCTCGCTTCAACCACCGCGCGCCGGATCGTGGCGACGATGTCGCGCGTGGCGCGCACCTGCGTGTTCCATTTGGTGACCGTGCGCGAGATGCCCAGCGCGTCGCACTCCTGAAACGCGTCGGTGCCGATGGCGGCGGTCGCGACCTGGCCGCTGACGCACAGGATGGGGATCGAATCGCTCAGCGCGTCGAGCAGGCCGGAGGTGGTGTTGGCGATGCCCGGCCCGGAGGTCACGAACACGACGCCCAGCCGGCCGGTCGAGCGCGCATAGCCTTGCGCCGCATGGACGGCGGCCTGCTCGTGGCGCACCAGCACGTGGCGCAGCCGCCCATCCTGGGCCAGCGCATCGTACAAGGGCAGCACGGCGCCGCCGGGATAGCCGAACACGGTGTCGACGCCGCAGGCGACCAGGGTGTCGAGCAAGAGGCCGGCGCCGGTCAGGGCGACCTTGCCGGCGGCTGGCGGGAGGAATTCGGGATGTGGTTTCATGCCTTGAAGTCTATCGAGGAAAGACATGAAAGTGCTTCATATTTTCAGCTAGAATTGCCGCCTTACCTGAATAATTTTCGTCAACAATGAATCAAGAAAGAAAATCTTTCGATGCGACCGACTTGACCATCCTGGGCATCCTGCTGCGCGACTCGCGCACGCCGCTGCAGGAGATCAGCGCCGCGGTCGGCCTGTCGACCACCTCGTGCTGGAACCGCATCAAGCGGATGACGGATAGCGGAGCCCTGCAGGGTTATACGGTCAAGGTCGACCTGCCGAGCCTCGGCTACCACGACCAGCTGATCGTGCAGGTCACGCTCGACAGCCACAGCGAAGAAACGCTGTACGAATTCGGGCGCGCGCTCGAATCGATTCCCGAGGTGCTGGAAGCCTCGCTGATCTCGGGCGACTACGATTATTTCCTGCGCATCGCGGTGAAGGACACGCGCGACTACGAACGCCTGCTGCGCGAACGCCTGTACAAGATCCCCGGCATCCGCCACAGCAAGTCGAGCTTCGTGCTGCGCACCCTCAAGAAGGTCGATACGCCGCTGACGGCCTAGCGCCGCAAATCCATGCCGAGCTTGAGCGCGGCCGCGATATTACGCGCCGTGCACTGCAGGTTGAACTGCGCGCCGGCCAGCACCTCGGCCACCGTCCCCGCCTTCATGACGGTGCTGAAGGTGGCGGCGATGCCGTGCGCGTGCACCGCGCTGGCGTCGTTCGCCAGGCAGCCGCCGATGGCGATCACCGGCTTGGCGTGGCGCCCGGCCACGCGCGCGACGCCGATCGGGGTCTTGCCGTTGACGGTCTGGCTGTCGATGCGCCCCTCGCCCGTGACCACCAGGTCGGCGTCGCGCACGAAGGCGTCCAGGCCCACCGCGTCGGCCACGATCTCGCTGCCGGGACGCAGGCGCCCCTTCAGGAACACCAGCATCGCCGCGGCGATGCCGCCGCCGGCGCCGGCGCCGGGAATATCGGCCACGTCCTGGCCCAGGTCGCGCGCGATCACGCCCGCGTAGTGGCGCAGGCTGGCGTCGAGCCGCTCGACCATCTCGGGCGTGGCGCCCTTCTGCGGTCCGAAGATCGCCGACGCGCCCCTGGGCCCCACCAGCGGATTGCTGACGTCGCAGGCCACCTCGAACACGCATTCTTCGATGCGCGGGTCGAGCCTTGACACGTCGATGCGCGAAAGGAGGGCCAGCGCGGCGCCGCCCGGCGCCAGCTGGGCGCCCTGCGCGTCGAGCAGTTCGACGCCGAGCGCCTGCAGCATGCCGGCGCCGCCATCGTTGGTGGCGCTGCCGCCCACGCCGAGGATGAAGCGGCGTGCGCCGCGATCGAGCGCGGCGCGGATCAGTTCACCGGTGCCGCGGCTGGTCGCCACCAGCGGATCGCGCTCGGCGGGCGCGACCAGCTCGAGGCCGCTGGCGGCGGCCATCTCGATCACGGCGGTCGACTCGTCGCCGCTCAAGCCATAGAAAGCCTCGACCGGCCGGCCCAGCGGGCCGGTGGCCTGCAACACGACCTGGCGGCCGCCGGTGGCGGCGACCATGGCCTCGACCGTGCCTTCGCCGCCGTCGGCCACCGGCACCTTCACGTAGGCGGCGTCGGGAAAGATCTCCCGGAAGCCGGCCTCGATGGCGCTGGCGGCTTCTAGGGCCGACAGGCTTTCCTTGAACGAATCTGGAGCGATGACGATTTTCATGGACCTCTCCTTTAGCGATTGACCAGACGGGCAGGCACGACCAGCACCAGCATGGCGCCGATGAACAGGACGGTGGACAGGATGTACAGCGCGACGTCGGTGCTGCCGGTGGCGTCCTTGATCCAGCCGACCAGGAAGGGGCTGACGAAGCCGGCCACCTGCCCCATCGAATTGATCAGGGCCAGGCCGCCGGCCGCCGCCGCGCTGCCGAGGAAGGCCGCCGGCAGGGGCCAGAACATCGGCAGGCCGGTCAGCGCGCCCATCGTGGCCAGCGAGAGGCCGACCAGCACGATCACCGCGTTGTCCGAGAAGTTGGCGGCCATGAGCAGGCCCACCAGCGCCATCAGCAATGGCGCCGACAGGTGCCAGCGGCGCTCGCGCCGGCGGTCGGCCGAGCGGCCCACCAGCACCATGAACACGCCGGCGAACAGGTAGGGGATGGCGCTCAGCCAGCCGACCGTGGTCGCGTTCTCGAAGCCCAGCGACTTGATGATCGAAGGCAGCCAGAAGTTGATCGCGTAGACGCCCATCTGGATGCTGAAGTAGATGAAGCCCAGCATCCACACATGCCAGTCGCGCAGCACGGCGCCGAAGGAATGCACCGCGTGCACGCCCTTCGCGCGCTGCTGCTCGTCCTGGTCCAGCGCCTCCTGCATCGCGGCCTTTTCGGCGTCGCTCAGCCAGCCGGCCTGCCTGATGCCGTCGTTCAGGTAGAAGAACACGGCCACGCCCAGGAACACGGTCGGAAGGCCTTGCAGCAGGAACAGCCACTGCCAGCCGTCCATGCCGCCCTGGCCGTGCGCGAAGTGGCTCAGCATCCAGCCCGACAGCGGGCCGCCGATCAGGCCCGAGACGGGGATCGCCGACATGAACAGCGCCATCACCTGGCCACGCTTGTGCGACGGGAACCACTTGGTGAAGTACAGCACCATGCCGGGGAAGAAGCCGGCTTCGGCCACGCCGGTGAAGAAGCGCAGCACATAGAATTCCATCGGCGTGGTCACGAACAGCATGCAGGCCGACAGCGAGCCCCAGGCCATCATCATGATGGCGATCCAGCGCCGCGCGCCCAGCCGGTGCAGGATCAAATTGCTCGGCACGCCGAACGTCACGTAGCCGATGAAGAAGATGCCGGCGCCCAGGCCATACACGGTTTCGCTGAGCTGGAGCGCGTCGAGCATCTCGAGCTTGGCGAAGCCGACGTTGACGCGGTCCAGGTAGTTGAACAGGTAGCAGACGAAGATGAAGGGAATCAGGCGCCAGGTGGCCTTGCGGTAGGCGCCGTCCAACAGGGCCGCGCCGGCGGCGCCGCCCTGGACGCCGGATGTGCTTGCGGTGGTGCTCATGCTGTCTCCGAATTTCTAATAGGGTGATCTGCAAGATTATCGGCCAAACAAGGGATATCCAGCGTCGGCGACACGCACAAACCAGAGCGGGAAATAGCCGGCATTTTTTGTGCAACCTCACAATATTTACCATCATCGACCGGATACGGCCTCCTCGGCGCAGGAAGTTTTGTGCATAATCACAAGGTTCGCTCCACCTTCCAGGCCCTACCCCATGCATATCCTCGACACCCGGCTTGCCCAGGAAATCGTCACCCGCACCATGCGGATCATCCCGTTCAACGTGAATGTGATGGACGCCAACGGCGTGATCCTCGCCAGCGGCAACCCCGAGCGGATCGGCGAACTGCATGCGGGCGCCCTGCTGGCGCTGGCCAAGAAGCTGACCGTGGAGATCGACGCGGCGGCCGCGCGCAAGCTGCATGGCGCCCAGCCGGGCATCAACCTGCCTCTCTCCGTGGGCGGCCAGCTGTGCGGCGCGGTGGGCCTCTCCGGCGCGCCGGACGAGGTCCGCCAGTTCGGCGAACTGGTGCGCCTGACGGCCGAGATGATCCTGGAACAGGCGGCGCTGGCGAACGAATTGCAGAACAACTCGCGCTACCGCGAAGCCTTCGTGCTGAACCTGATCCGCTTCGAGGCGGCGCAGCGGCCCGAGCTCGAAGGCTGGGCGCGGCGCCTGGGCCTGGACCTCGAACGCATGCAACTGGCGTTCCTGCTCGAACTGCAGCCGGACGGCGCCGAGGCCGGGGCCGCCCTGCACGACATCCAGCGCCTGCAGATGCGCCTGCTGGCGCGGCGCGAGGATGCGCTGACCGCCACCGTCGGCCCGTCCGAGATGGTGCTGCTCGATTCCTGGGACCCGGCGCGCAAGGGCTACGAGACGCCGCCGCAGCGGCGCCTGGACTTGCTGGCCCAGCTGGTGCGCGAGGAATGCGAGCTGCCTTTCACGCTGGCGATGGGCATCGCCCTGCCCGGCCTGGAAGGCGCCGCCGTCTCGTACCAGAGCGCGCGCAGCGCCAGCCGGCTGGGGCGCCTGCGCATGCCGCAGCAGCAGGTGTTCAGCTATTACGACCTGGCGCTGCCGGTGCTGCTGTCAGGACTCGACAGCGGCTGGCAGGCGCACCAGCTGCGCATGCCGATCGCGCGCCTGGCGGGCGACAAGAGCCGCGCCATGCTGCGCGCCACGCTCGACACCTGGTTCGCCCAGGACGAGAACTCGGCCGCCACCGCGGCCAGTCTCGGCATCCACCGCAACACGCTCGACTACCGCCTGCGCCGCATCGGCGAACTGACGGGGCTGGACCTGGCGCGCAGCGAGGACAAGCTGCTGCTGTACGTGTCGGCGCTGCTCAGTCCCGCAAGCGCCTGATCCCGTGGCGGTCAGCGATCGACCAGCCGCGCCGGCACGGTCAGCACCAGCAAGGCCCCGACCAGCATCACGCTCGACAGGATGTACAGCGCGACGTCGGTGCTGCCGGTGAGGTCCTTGATCCAGCCGACCAGGAAGGGGCTGGCGAAGCCGGCCACCTGCCCCATCGAATTGATCAGGGCCAGGCCGCCGGCCGCGGCGGCGCTGCTGAGGAAGGCCGCCGGCAGCGGCCAGAACATCGGCAGGCCGGCGAGCGCGCCCATCGTCGCCAGGCACAGGCCGATCATGGCGACGACGGCGTTGTCCGAGAAGTGCGCGGCCATCGCCAGGCCCGCCAGCGCCATCAGGAGCGGCGCCGACAGGTGCCAGCGGCGCTCGCGCCGGCGGTCGGCCGAACGGCCCACCAGCACCATGAACACGCAGGCGAACAGGTAGGGAATCGCGCTCAGCCAGCCGACCGTGCCGAGGTCCTCGAAGCCGAGCTCCCGGATGATCGACGGCAGCCAGAAGTTGATCGCGTACGCCCCCATCTTGATGCTGAAATAGATAAAGCCGAGCATCCACACATGGCGGTCGAGCAGCAGCGCGCGCAGCGAGTGCACGGCGCTCGCGCCGGGCGGGCGTTCGCGCTCGTCGCGCGCGAGCTCCTCCTGCAAGGCGGCCTTCTCGTGGGTGCCGAGCCAGCTGGCCTGGGCCACGCCGTCGTTCAGGTAGAACAGCGCCGCCAGGCCCAGGAACACGGTGGGCAGGCCCTGCAGCAGGAACAGCCACTGCCAGGCGGCCATGCCGCCCTGGCCGTCGGCGAAGTGGCTCAGCATCCAGCCCGAGAGCGGGCCGCCGACCAGGCCCGAGACGGGGATCGCCGCCATGAACAAGGCCATCACCTGGCCGCGCTTGTGCGACGGGAACCACTTGGTGAAATACAGGACCATGCCGGGGAAGAAGCCGGCTTCGGCCACGCCGGTGAAGAAGCGCAGCAGGTAGAACTCCAGCGGCGTGGTCACGAACAGCATGCAGGCCGACAGCGAGCCCCAGGCCATCATCATGACAGCGATCCAGCGCCGCGCGCCCAGCCGGTGCAGGATCAGGTTGCTCGGCACGCCGAAGCTCACGTAGCCGATGAAGAAGATGCCGGCGCCCAGGCCATAGATGGTCTCGCTGAACTGCAGGGCGTCGAGCATCTCGAGCTTGGCGAAACCGACGTTGACCCGGTCCAGGTAGTTGAACAGATAGCAGACGAAGATGAACGGGATCAGGCGCCAGATGGCCTTGCGGTATGCCCCTTCCAAAATGGCCGGGCCGGTCCCTGCCGCGAACGCGCCGGGCCGGCTTGCGGTGTCGAACATGCTGTCTCCGAATTTTTTAGAATAACCCTGACATTATCGTCTGAACCGGAGACAACAGGGGGGCGACGTGCACGGCGCGCCCCGCCGGCCCACGCGCGGCGCCTTGAGGTTCGAGCATGACTTCGCACGACGTGCGCGCCGGGACGGGACCGGCATGAACAGCGCCGAAATGACGAGCCAGCAGCCACAGGATGTCGAAGGCGCGCGCGCCGTCGCGCTCACAGTCCCAGGTCGGACAGCCCGGGATGGTCGTCGGGACGGCGTCCCAGCGGCCAGCGGAACTTGCGCTCTTCTTCCTCGATCGGCATGTCGTTGATGCTGGCATAGCGGTGGACCATCAGGCCGTCCGGGCCGAATTCCCAGTTCTCGTTGCCATAGGAGCGGTACCAGTTGCCGGAATCGTCGCGGCTCTCGTAGGCGTAGCGCACCGCGATGCGGTTGTCGGCGAAGGCCCACAGCTCCTTGATCAGGCGGTATTCGAGCTCCTTTTTCCATTTGCGCTCGAGGAAGGCGCGCGCCTCGTCACGGCCGTTGACGAATTCGGCGCGGTTGCGCCAGCGCGTGTCCAGGCTGTAGGCCAGCGCCACCTTGGCGGCGTCGCGCGTGTTCCAGCCGTCTTCGGCCAGGCGCACTTTTTTGATCGCTGATTCGCGGGTGAACGGCGGCAGCGGCGGACGCACTGCGGGGGGCGCTGCGGTGGACATTGTCATGGTTCGACCTTTCGGTTGGTGGTGAAGGAAGACAGCTTACAGATCGAGTTCCAGCAGCGGGCCCCTGGCCCACGAGACGCAGGGCGTCATGCCGAGTGCACGCTGCCGGGCGTTCAGGCACACGTCGCGATGCGGCGGCTCGCCCGACACCACGTCAGCATAGCAGTTGCCGCGGTCACCGCGCTTGCACACGCAGGAAACGCACACGTCGGCCTCGATCATCGCATCGAGGACGGGCCAGGGCGCCATTGATGCGGTAGCGGCGGCGTGAGCCGAGCTCGATGAACAGGCTGCCGATCGCCGGATTGGCGGCGACGTTGCGCCAGAATGGCTCGTCAGGATCGCGCAGCGCCGCCGGCAGGTCGACGGTGACCTGCGCCGCGCTGTCGGCAAGGGCGAAGCCGGGCTGCCCGAACAGGAACGTAGACCAGGGCGCACCCTCCGGGTCGACGCTCGCCAGCACCACCATCGACTGCTTGCCGATGAAGGGCCGGGCGCCGTTCAGGATGGAGTCGGCGATGACCACGCCGTTGCGGTCGGCGATGCCGACCTCGCCGGCGCTGTGCTGCACGGCGCGTTCGCCGTCGTGGTAAACCGAAGTCGTCATGCTGCGTTCTGCTATCAAAGACGTGAGCAAATGTGCTCAGCGTCCTCTTCCTGCCCCGAGCCGTCCTGTTGACCGTGTTCGTATCTGACAGGCGTGACTTTCCCGCCTGCCGCCGACAAAGTTCGGCAGCAGTGTCTGACGTCACCGCCAGACTCGCCACGGGTAGCGCCGTTCTCGTTGCAAGAGCGATGGTGGCGGGCCGTGCTTCATATGAAACACCTCGTTATTGACCGTATGCCCATGCACATTTAACGTCTCTGGTCTCTGTCGCTTGGTTTTCGCGGCAAAGATGAGTCATGTGATGGTGTGCTTCCTTGCCAGCATACGTAGCATCAGACACCTGTGATGGGGCCAGAGTTCCGCTCCCGGGCTGGCGGCGCGCTGGCCGCGTTCGTCGTGGGACCATTCTCATGAATTATGCAAACGCAGGGAATCGGCGCGACCCGCAATTCATTATTTCTCCAAAAGGAATGCCGGGCCGGATTGCCATCGTCCGCGTATCAGATTCGCAACATCCCTCGTTTCCCGCACCGATAGTTGTCATTACTGCTCGCCGCGCGATTACACTCCTCGGTATTTACGTGGTTTCATAGGGACAATTGATGAATATGAAGTTGAAGGCGGCGGCGCGCGCCGTGCGCGGTGCGCTGCTGGCGGGCGCCTGGATGGCGGCAGGGGCGGCGGGCAGCGCGCTGGCGCAGGAAACGCCGCCGGTGACGACCGACGTTGCGCCGGCAGCCGCGCCGGCGCCGGCCGCGATGCCGAAGGTCGAGGTCACCGGCTCCGCCATCCGGCGGGTGCAGTCCGAGACCGCCCTGCCGGTGCAGATCGTCTCGCGCGCCGAGATCGAAAAGGCCGGCGTGACCACCGCCTCCGAGCTGCTGGCCCGGGTATCGAGCAACGTCAACGGCCTGACCGACGGCGCCAGCATCAATGTCGGCGGCGACCAGCGCGGCTTCAACAGCGCCAACCTGCGCGGCATCGGCACCTCGTCGACCCTGGTCCTGCTCAATGGCCGGCGCATGGCCAACTTCGCCTCGCCCGGCGACGACAGCGGCGTCGACCTGAACAACATCCCGGCCGCCGCGCTGGAACGGGTCGAGGTGCTGCTGGATGGCGCCTCCGCGCTGTACGGCACCGACGCGATCGGCGGCGTCATCAACTTCATCACCCGCAAGGACTTCCAGGGCCTGGAACTGAACGCCTACGGCAGCACCACGGACGAAGGCGGCGCCGGCAAGCGCACCGCCAGCATCAGCGCCGGCAAGGGCGACCTCGAACGCGACGGCTACAATGTGTTCGCGGTGGCCGACTTCCAGCGCACCAATGCGCTCAATACCTCGCAGCGCAGCTTCATTCCCGCCCTGCGGGTCGAGGAGCGCCTGGGCCATCTGCTGTCGGGCTATACCGGCCCGGCGAATATCCGCCTGACCTCAAACCAGCGCGACCACCTGCAGGAACTCGGCTTCACCATCAACGGCCGCCCGATCACCAACCGCCTGATCAACCTGTCGGCGCCCGATTGCGCGCCGCCGGCCAACGTCTACCTGCCCGACGGCACCGGCGGCGTGGACGCCTGCACCTATAACTACATGGGCGACACCGAGCTCTATCCGAAGACCGAGAAAGCCAGCCTGCTCAGCCGCGGCGTGCTGAAGCTCGGCGGCGGCCACCAGGCCTATGCCGAAGTCGCGCTCAGCCGCTCGAAGTCGTACTACACCGGCTCGTCGGCGCGCGTCACCGGCTATATCGACTACCGACTGGTGCCGCAACTGGTGGGCACCGGCCTGGAAGAACTGGACGACGACTATCCGGGCGAGCTGGAACTGCGCATGCGCCTGTCCGAAGCCGGCCAGCGCACCAGCGAACTGACCAGCGAAGGCATGCGCTTCGTGGTCGGCGTGAGCGGCACCGTGGGCGGCTGGGACTACGACACCGCGTATAACCACAGCGTCAACACGGTCAAGGACCGCGACACCAACGGCTACGTGCTGTACAACGAGCTGATGGAAGGGATCCTGGACGGCCGCATCAACCCGTTCGGTCCGTCCAGCCCGGAGGGCCTTGCCCTGCTCGACAGCATCCAGGTCGACGACGTCGTGCGCCGCGCGCGCGGCACGCTCGACTCGCTCGACTTCAAGTTCTCGCGCGCGCTCATGCCGCTGGCGGGCGGCGAGCTGGCCGTCGCCATCGGCGGCGAGGTGCGGCGCGAGAAGAACAATTTCACGCCTTCCGCCCTGCTCCTCTCCGACAACATCAACAACGACGCGGCGCCGGAAGGCGGCCGCGCCACCAGCGACAAGCGCGACGTCGCCGGCCTGTACGGCGAATTGCTGGTGCCGTTCGCGCAGCAGTGGGAGGCGCAGCTGTCGGCCCGCTACGACCATTACGAGCAGGTCGGCGGCGCGGCCAGCCCCAAGATCGGCCTCTCCTACCGTCCGACGGATGCGCTGCTGCTGCGCGCCTCGGCCGGCCGCGGCTTCCGCGCGCCGACCATGACGGAGCTGTTCCGCCCCACCGTCTACAGCAGCACCGCGACCCTGCCCGATCCGGTGTATTGCGCCACCGTCGACAACAACTACGCCGACTGCGCCGACAACTGGGATACGCGCCGCTACAGCAATGCCGACCTGCAGCCGGAGCGCAGCCGCCAGTTCTCGTTCGGCGCCGTGTTCGCGGCCGGCCGCAACGTGAGCGCCTCGCTCGACTACTGGAACATCAAGCGCACCGACTTGATCAGCGAGATCGGCGACGACATCATCCTGGGCAACCTGGCCAAGTACGGCGACCTGGTGCACCGCGATGAAGACGACGTGATCGACTACATCGAGCTGCGCAAGGAAAACCGCGGCGCCCAGGTAGCCAAGGGCCTGGACCTGGCGGTCACGGTGCGCGGCGTCGACACCGCCATCGGTCGCTTTGGCGGACGCCTGAACGGCACCTATGTGCTGTCGTCGGAAATCCAGAACGCGCCGGGCGATGCTTTTGTGAGCAACCTGAACAAGTTCGTGACCGACGGCGTGGTGCAGCGCTGGCGCCATACGGTGAGCTTCGACTGGGAGCGCGGGCCGGTCTCGGCCAGCCTGCAGAACACCTGGTCGAGCGGCTACGACGACCAGAACACGGCGATCAATATCGACGACGGTTCGGTGGTGGCGGCCAACAAGGTCAAGTCGTACTCGCTGTGGGACCTGTCGGCGGCGTATCAGGCGACGCCGCGCCTGAAGCTGCGCGCCGGCATGCAGAACCTGTTCGACGAGAGCCCGCCGTATTCGAACCAGGCCTATTACTTCCTGTCCGGGTACGATCCGAGCTATACCGATCCGCGCGGGCGGCGGTTCTATGCCAGCGTGAACTATTCGTTCCAATGAGTTGGCTATAAGTATGGGTTCCGAACTTTCAACTCACACAGATAACCGGGGGCTGTCGTCTCTTTCGACTCCCCCCGAAACATATAATTGATTTGGTTTTTTTGAAGAAACATAAAACTAATTACTTCTTCTAGCCTGTCACACCGTTCTTCAAGAAAGTCGTGTACATGAAGGCTCTGGTCAATTCTGGGAGTTCGAAATGAAACATTCCACGTGGCCGCCGTGATCGCTATACCTTAGCCGTTTCTGATGGTTGATCATAACGAGAATGGGAAGAAAATGTCCTACATACCGACCTCTTATTACGTTGGGCTACTTACTGCAGTCATCAGCGGATGTCAAGCGCCTACGCCCCCCAAAAATGCTCCAATATGCCCGCCAGGCAGCGCCCCTCTTCTCGAGGAACGGTTCCCCGCCCGAGTAGGATGTGAACAGCACAATGGTCTTACTCTCTACGCACAGCAAAAGCCTGCGCAGCGCGTGCCACGCGCACGCGCTGAGTTCTCCGGTACGGACCTTGACATTCCTCCAGTATTTATAGGCGTCTCAATCTCAGGGGGCGGCAGCCGCGCTGCTGTTTTCGGTATGGCCGTCCTTGAACGTCTTCACAACCTTGGGATTTTACAAAATGTGAGTGCGATATCCACGACCTCAGGGGGCGGACTCGCAGGCGCCTATTACGCGATCCATGGCCAGAACATCAATTGGAGCAACGCGCACGACTTGATGGCGATCGACTACCAATCACCGTGGATCAAGGCGAGCCTGAATCCAACCAGCCTCTGATCACAATTCACGACGACTAGAGATCGGGCTGATGTAATGAATGACATTTTTGATCGGGAGCTCTTCGATGGACTTACCTATTCTGATCTTGGACCTTTCGTGCCTGGAAAAGCACCAATCTGGCTTGCCAACGCTACACGACTGGAAGGTACTGAACGCTTCACCTTTTCGACAAAGTCATTTGATCGAATCCATTCAGACCTTGCTCAATTTCCCATCTCTAGCGCTGTGACGGCATCTGCCGCATTCCCGGGCGCCTTCAACAGCATGACTTTATTTGATTATCGACTGAGAATAAAAGACGCAGTGCCAGCAAGTCGAAATGAAGATTCCTATATTCACCTTATCGACGGAGGACCCACAGACAATCTGGGTATTGAAGCACTACTTGAACTAGCGAAATCACATGCGCGCCAGGTATTGCGTCCCGGACATCGCAATCAATCCCGCCAAGACTCGAGACAAGGAATTTGCATGCTGATTGTAGTCGATGCGTACACACCTGGTTTGAAGGGGAAATACTCTTCCCGCGACGATCTGCGCGGCTTTGCTGGCAGATTTGTCGATGTGAACTTTCTCGACGCAATCGACGCGATGCTCCTAGGGCGCCGAAATGACTTGTTGGGGTACTTAGGCCTCGGTTCGGGAACATACCGTCCACTTTTTTCGCCAAGTTTCGTGTACTTTGATGCACCCGTTGTCAGCTCGAGTATCGGGGCCGGACACCGAGTTGAACCAGAATCCTCGGGTAATGTTCCCGAAATATATCTTTCGCGAAAACCCAGTGAGATAGCGGAAGTTACGCCAATTCCTGACGGAAGTATGCGCTGCGCTGTATGGCATATAAATTTGAGCGGCACCAAAAACATTCAGCACACCTTGGGTCTCCAGGACGAATGGGGTACTGATTCTCTTGTCGACAGAAAGGAACGCGTAAAGTTGGATAATCTGGTAAGCCAAATTTCCACCAATTTTCGTTTAAAGGGTCCGGAACGTTGCTCCGATAAACTTCTGCGTGATGCATTGCACGAAGCCGCTGACATCTTGGTCTACGAGGACAAATTTTCGCGACAGGCCGCATGCGAATGGCTCACGACGCATGGCTTGGATGAACATAGTGTTTGTAAAGCACCCCAGACTCGACAAGCCAAAGCGGCCGATATCAATGCACAGCTAATATTTGCCGACAAACCTATTGCTGGATTGACAGAGACCATGAGGCTTGAATGTAAGTAATATATAACTTACTACCAACCTTGGATCAAAGCGGATATGAATGCGTGAGCATGGTCATGGCAACTTTACGGTCAGAAGCGAATACCTATATATTTTGCACTCGGCCCAATGGGACTCTGCAGAAATGTGGCGGATCCTGTAGTGGAGCTAGCCCCGGAACACTGGATAAAGGCAAAGATGTCGACAGCAGGACTGCCCGCATCATCGCCAAGTCGCCTTGGACAAAATTTCTACGAGCGCCAGTGCGATACAACTCTTGGTGGAGAACATGAAATACCTGGGTTCTCTCGTGTTGTTCCTGTCGTCCCTGGCCCAGGCCTCCGACCCGCCGGTCTCGGGCACGTTCAGCAGCGCCCGCAGCGCGTCGCCGGACGGCATGTTCAACCTGATCGTGACGGCGACGGCGGAGGGACAGCAATTCTTCTTCCAGTGCTTCACGGACGGCAAGCCGGAATTCGGCACGCTCACCAGTGTCAAGGGCCGCAAGACCGAGGCCGTCCTGAATGCGGGAGCGGGTTGTCCCGGCAGCAAGGTCCGGATACGGCTGGACTACGAAGAAGCCTGGATCGAAATCAAGGGCAAATGGGTCGCCATCCCGAGGAATGACATCGTCGTGCCGATCGTCGACTAGCAGTCGACGATCGGGACGCCTGAATGTCTATTTTGCCGTGTACATCGACGCGTACCTGGCGCCGAAGTAGAGGACGAAGGCGTAGCACGCCGCCGGCAGCAGGAACGACACTTGCACATTGAAGGCATCCGCCAGCGCTCCTTGCGCGAACGGCACCAGCGCGCCACCCACGATCGCCATGCACAGGATCCCCGACGCCTGCCCCGTGTGCCGGCCCAGCCCATGCAGCGCCATGCTGAAGATGGTCGGGAACATGATGGAATTGCACAGGCCGACGGCCAGGACCGCCCACATCGCCAGGTCGCCCTGGGCAAACGTCCCCACCAGCACCAGCGCGATCGCCGCCAGCGAGTTGAAGGCCAGCGTCTTGCCGGGGCTGACCACGCGCATCACGGCGAAGCCGATGAAGCGCCCCACCATCGCCCCGCCCCAGTAGATGCTGACGTAGTGGGCGGCGTCGGCATGCGACAGGCCGGCGATGTGCGGCTCGCCGATGAAGTTGATCAGGAAGCTGCCGATGCTGACTTCCGCCCCCACGTACAGGAAGATGCCGATCGCGCCCAGCACCAGGTGGCGGTGCGCCAGCGCCGATCCTTGGCTTTCTCCCGCCAGCGGCGCGTCGTCGCTGTCGGCGATCGCCGGCAGGCGCGCCAGCCGGAACAGCACCGCCAGCACGACCAGCACGCCGGCCAGCACCAGGTAGGGGCCACGCACCGATGCCGCTTCGGCCGCGGCATCGGTTCCCGCCACTGCGACCGCCCCCGCGGCCGACAGGATCAAGAGGCCGCCGACGGCCGGCCCGATCGTGGTGCCGAGCGAATTGAAGGCCTGGGTCAGGGTCAGGCGGCTCGAGGCCGTGCGCGCCGGGCCGAGCACCGCGACGTAGGGATTGGCCGCCACCTGCAGCACCGTGATGCCCGAGGCCAGCACGAACAGCGCCAGCAGGAACAGGCCATAACCGCCGAACGAGGCCGGATAGAACAGGGTGCAGCCGGCGGCGGCCACCAGCAGGCCGGCCACTGCCCCCTTCTGGTAGCCGATGCGGCGGATCAGCGCGCCGGCCGGCAGCGACACGATGGCATAGGCCCCGAAGAAGCAGAACTGCACCAGCATGGCCTGCACATAGGTCAGGGTATACACCGCCTTCAGGTGCGGGATCAGGACGTCGTTGAGCGACGTGATCAGCCCCCACATGAAGAACAGGATCGTCACGATGACGAGCGCGCTCGTGTTGCTGTCGAGCTGCGTCGCCGCGCCTTGGTTGTGGGCGGCAGGCGCCGCCTTGTATGGCATATTGGCCATGCTGTCTCCTGATATCGTTTTTTTATGCGGCGCTTAGTGCGCCAGGCCGGCCGGTGGACGCGGCAGGTCACGCCCGCGCGTGCCCCAGCCTTGCGTGTCCGGCTGGGTCGTCAGCTGGTACTTCAGGGCGCCGCCCGACTGCAGCTGCTCCCAGTCCAGCCACACGCGCTCGACCGCGCGGCCGCCATGGTTCACCGACTTGACGAAGCGGCGCTCGCCCGGCTTGGCGCCCGGCGCCTCGATGCGCAGGATGCGGCCTTGCGGCAGGTCGATCTCGGCCTTGGCGAAGCGCGGCGCATGCAGCAGGAAGCGGCCGCTGCCCGGCATGTCCGGGTAGATGCCCAGTGCGCTGAACAGGTACCACGACGACATGGTGCCCAGGTCGTCGTTGCCGGTCACGCCGCCGGGACCGTTGGTGAACAGCGTCTCGGCCGCGCGCACCACGGTGGTGGTCTTCCACGGCTGCCCCATCAGGGTGTACATCCACGGCGCGTGCAGGTCGGGCTCGTTGTTCGGGTTGTAGCGGAACTGGGCGTAGTAGCTGTACGGTCCCACCACCCACGACTTGCGCACCGCGTTCGGGTCGGCCAGCACGGCCGGATAATCGAAGAACTGGTCCAGGCGGCCGAGGGCCGGCGCGACGCCGCCCATCGCGGCGGCCAGGCCGGGCACGTCCTGCGGCACCAGCCACTGGTATTGCCAGGCCGTGCCTTCATGGAAGCCGTGGTCGCCGCGCGGATCGTAGCCGCTGCCGACGTCGCCGAACCAGCTGCCGTCCAGCAGGCGCGGACGCGGGAAGCCTTTCTGGCCGGTCTCGGCGTCGACCACGCTCGGGTCCCAGATCGCCTTCCAGTTCAGGGCGCGCTGCGCCAGCGCCTTCGCATCATCTAGATGGCCGAGCGCCTGGGCCATGCCGGCCAGCGCGCCGTCGGCCGCCGCGTATTCGAGCGTCGCCGACGCGCCGTGGTGCGGGTCGGTGTCCATGCCCTTCGAGACGAAGCTGCGGTCGTACTGCACGAAGCCTTGCTTGAGGTAGCTCGGGTTGCCCGAACGGCCTTGCGGACGGATGCCGTGGGCCGGCACACCGAAGGCGTTCTCGCGCAGCGCGACATAGGCCTCGGCCTCGCGGCCCTTCAAGGCGCCTAAGCGCCACAGGTCGACCAGGAACGGCGTCACCGGGTCGCCGGTCATGATGTTGGTCTCGAAGTTGGCATAGCCCCAGCGCGGCAGCCAGCCGCCCTGTTCGCGGATCCTGAGCACCGAGGTCGCGATGTCGCTCGCGCGCTCCGGGCGCAGCAGCGCCAGCATCTGGTTCTGGGCCCGGTAGGTGTCCCACAGCGAGAAGAACTCGTAATAGGTCCAGTCCTTCGCCGTGTGGATGGCGTCGTCGTAGCCGCGGTAGCGGCCATCGGCGTCGTTGCCGGTCAGCGGCTGCAGCAGGGTGTGGTAGAGCGCGGTATAGAACACGGTGCGGTCGTCCTTGCTGCCGCCCTCGATGCGCACGCTGGCCAGCTCGCGCTGCCAGTTCGCTTGCGCTTTGGCCTTCATGGCGTCGAAGCGCATTGGCTTGCCGCCTTCCATGCCCTCGGCCTTCAGGTTGATGCGGGCGCCTTCGGCGTCGACGTGCGAGATCGCGCTGACCGCGGTCACCGCCTGGCCAGCCTCGAGGTCAAAGCTCAGCCACACGCCGTGCGGCTTGGCCTCGCCCTGCTGGCTCGGGCCGTCGACGTCCGGCCAGCCGGCGCGGTCGTCCCAGATGCCGCGCCTGGCGAAGGGCTGGTCGAACTCCATGCGGAACCAGGTCGTGTACTTGGCGCCGCCACAGAAGCTCTTCGTGACGATCCGGCCCTCGACGCTGCGGTCGCCCACGATCCTGACTTCGCTGCCGATGACGGAATGGCGCTCGTTGGCCTGGCCGAGGTTGAGCAGCACGTGGCCGGTCTTGGTCCCCGGCGCGTAGGTATAGCGCTCGGCGGCGGCGCGCGTCAGCGCGGTGGCCTCGGCCGTGATGCCGCCGTAGCTGGTCAGCTTGACCTTGTAGTAGCCGGCCTCGCCGACTTCGCCGTCATGCGTGTAGTCGGCGGCGTATTTCTTGTGGTCGAACGCGCCCTTCTTGCTGGTGTCGAAGTCGCCGCCGGGGCCGATGGCGCCCGTCACCGGCAGCACCGACAGCTGTCCGCCCTGCTCCCCGCAGCCGGCGCCGGAAATGAAGGAGTGGCCGAAGCCGCGGATCTTCTTGTCGGTGTAGCGGTAGCCGGCGTAGTGGTCGGCGATCGGGCTGACCTGGATCATGCCGAAGGGGGCCGAGGCGCCGGGGAAGGTATTGCCTTCGTCCTGGGTGCCGATGAAGGTGTTGACCGGCATGGCGCCGGCCGCGATCGTCGCCTTGGCTGCTGCGCCCGCCGCGGTCGCGTCAAGCGCGGACAGCGGCAGCAGGCAGACGGCCAGTGCGAAGCAGATTCCTCGGATCGCGGGCTGGAACGGGTTGGTGCGGGCTTGATTCATCGCGCTGCGTCTCCTTCGAGCTGTTCGAATAGTTGTTGCATGGCCGCGGGCGGCGGCGGCGTGGCGCCGGCCTGCAGGCAGGCGGCGGAACCGGCGGCCAGCGCCGCGTGCAGGTGCGATTGCAGGCGCCGCTGCGGGTGGCGCACCAGGCTGGTCAAGAGGCCGGCGGCGCTGGCGTCGCCAGCGCCGACCGTGTCCACCACCGTCACTTTTGGCGCCCGCGCATCGCAGCGCTCGGCGCCGTGGAACAGGCTCGCGCCCTCGCCGCCGCGCGTCAGCAGGCAATACGCCGCCGGATTGAAGGCGCGCAGGCGCGCCAGCGCTTCGTCCAGCGCGACGCCGGGGAACAGGCCGCGCAAGTCGTCGTCCGACACTTTCACCAGGTCGGCGATCGAGGCCATCGCCGCCAGGGTCGGCGCATAGCGCTCGTCCATCAGGTTGCGGTAGTTGGGGTCGTAGCTGATCGCAACGCCCTGGGCCTTGAGCTCACGCGCCAGCGCGATCAGCTTGGAGGCAAGCGGCTCGCGCGCCAGGCTGATGCCGCCGAAGTGGGCCCAGCGTAGGCCCTCGGCCCAGCCGGCCGGGAACAGCGCCGGTTCGAAGTGCAGGTCGGCGGAGTCGTCACCGATGAAGAAGTAGCGCGGCGGCTCGCCCTGTTCCACGACGGCCAGCAGCGGCGAACGGTCGACCCGCTGCAGCAGCCGCGTGTCCAGGCTGACGGCTTCGCTCGCGCTCCACAGCGCGTCGCCGAAGCGGTCCAGGCTGATGGCGCCGGCGAAGGCGGTCGGTTCGCCCAGCGCCGCCAGCGCGCGCGCCACGTTCCAGGTCGATCCGCCCACGCGGCTCACCCACTGTTCGTCGCCCTGGTGGATCATGTCGGTCAGCGCCTCGCCGGCGCACAGCATGCGGGGAGGATTAAGCACGCGCGCCATCCTTCAGCACGGCCACGATGTCGTAGGCCGCGCCCATGGTGTGGTAGTCGACCTTGCCGGCCGGGCTCTTCTCGTCGCTGAGCTTGCGGTTCTCGCGGTCGAGGATGCGGTACCAGGCGCCGTGCTCGTGGTCGACGAAATGGGTCCAGCTGTACTGCCACAGGCGGTCGTACCAGGTCCAGTAGTCGGCATTGCCGGTGCGCGCGGCCAGCATGGCCGCCGCCGCGGCGCTCTCGGCCTGGACCCAGAAATACTTGTGGAAGTCGCACACGCTCAGGTCCGGCGCCAGCGAGTAGCACAGGCCGCCATGTTCCGGATCCCAGCCCTTCTGCACCGCCACCTTGAACAGCATTTCGGCGGTCGGCAGCAGCCAGCCCAGGTCGTGCTCCAGCACGTCCTTGCCGCGCGCTTCCAGCTGCAACAGCAGCTTGGCCCACTCGGTGAAGTGGCCCGGCTGGTAGCCCCAGGGACGGAACAGGTTTTCCGGGTCGTCGATATTGAACTTCCAGTCGGGCTGCCAGTGCGTGTCGTAGTGTTCCCAGATCAGGCCACCGCAGCGCTCGGCCTGGCGCTGGGTGATGTTGTAGGCCACCGTGTACGCGCGCTCGATGTAGCGCCGTTCGCCGGTCGCGGCATGGGCCGCCAGCAGCGCCTCGCAGGCGTGCATGTTGGCGTTCTGGCCGCGGTAGGTCGACAGCGCGCGCCAGTCCCGGCTCGCCTCGTCGGCGTACAGGCCGTCGGCCGCGCTCCAGAAACGCTTTTCCATCAGGTCGAAGGCTTCGCCGATCCAGGGCCGCGCTTCCTCCATGCCGGCCATCGTGGCATGCGCGTAGGCCAGCAGCACGAAGGCCTCGCCATACGCGTGCTGGGTGCCGTCCTCGATCGCGCGGCCGTCCAGCATCCAGGCATAGCCGTCGCCATCCGGCGCGCGGTGCGCCTCGCGCAGGAAGCGCACCGCGTGCTCCAGGCCTTCGCGATAGGCCGGATCCTCGAAGTGGCGGTAAGCCATGGCATAGGTGAACACGAAGCGGGTGCTGCTGACCAGGTGACGGTGGCTTGCGTCGTAGACCTCGCCATCGTCCTTGAAATAGTGGTACATGCCGCCGGCGGGATCGATCGCGCGCGGGTGGTAGAAGCGCATCGTGTGGCGCGCGTGGTCGAGCAGCACGTCCGGGCTGCGAAAGTTCGGGAAAGTGGTCATGGTGGCTAGGGGTGGTGTGCGCTAGTCGTCGTAGCTGCTCTCGCGCACGATCATCTCGACTGGCAGGGTTATCTGGGATGGGTTTTCGTCGGGTTTGTGCAGCAGGGAGTCGACTCCGGTCCGCCCCAGCGCTTCCTTGTCCACATGGACGGTGGACAGCGGCGGGATGGCGGCGGCCGAGGCGGCGATATCGTCGAAACCGACGATCGCGAGGTCGTAGGGAATCTTGAGCCCTTCGGCCAGGCAGTACTTCATGGCGACCAGGGCGGTGCTGTCGTTGTAGCAGAACAGCGCGTCCGGGCGTTTCGGCAGGGCCAGCAGGCTGCGCATCGCCTCGATCACGCCCTCCTCGCCCTCGCCCATGGTGGGCACGATGACTTCCAGGCTGGGATCGGCATGCACCTTGGCGTCGAACAGCGCCTGCCGAAAGCCCCGGTTGCGCTGCTGGATGCTGTAGTGGGCCAGGGAGCCGGACAGCATGGCGATGCGCTTGCGGCCGCAGCGCAGCAGGTGCTGGGTGGCGAGATAGCCGCCGCTCATATTGTCCGGATTGATCGAGGTGAAGCCGCGCCGGTGCATGTCCACCAGCACCATCGGCTTGCCGGTCTGCTGCAGCGCGCTCAGGACTTCGGGCTCGAAGAAGCCGGCGCACAGGATCGCGTCGGGCTGGTGCAGGCGGATCTGTTCCAGCACCGGCTCGGCCGGGCCGACCACGATCAGCGACAGCGCGATGCCCTCGCGCCGGCAGGCTTCTTCGGCGCCGTGCAGCACCGGCGTGAAGAACGGACTGGAGGTGAGCGTGTTGTGCTGGCTGTGCAGCAGGAAGGCGATGCGGCGGATGCGGCCCTTCTTCAGCAGGGAGAAATCGTAGCCCAGGCGGATGGCGGCCTCGCGCACCACGCCGCGGGTCGCCTCGGTCATGCCGCCCTGGTTCTTGAGCGCGCGCGAGACGGTGCCGATCGACAGCCCGGTTTCGCTCGCGATGTCGCGCAGCGTGACCTGGCTCACGGCGCCGCCCTTGCCGCCATCGGGCTCATCTGCGTGACCATATACATGATCGTCTCCATTGAGTGGTTTAATAAACGCTTGTTGTCGCGTTCTTGTACTTGAATTTATAGCAGCCGCGTTTCGAAAGCGTCAACAAAGGCAGGTAGGACAGCGTGTGTTTTAGCGTTTTTTAGTAAACACTGGTTGTTCACTGTAAACACGAGTATTTACCTGCCTCGTCGCGCATCCTTATTTCGGCGCCGCCGCCGCGCCGGCCTCCAGCAGCTCCAGCTCGGCCAGCTCGAACGCCGCGCCCTGGGCGAAGCGCAGGCGGTACTCGCGGTAGGCGCCCGGTTTGGCGATGCCGAACGGCCGCAGCTGGCGCTCCCAGGCAAACACCTCGTCCTCGCGTGCGTCCAGCGCCACCCAGGCGCCCTTGCCGTCGCGTCCTTCGAGCGTCCACGTCACCTTGCCCAGCGCCGCCTTGCCGCCGGTGATGGTGTAATGGCTGATCGTCGTGGGCTTGGCGAAGGCGAAGCCGATGGCGGCACTGGCCGGGACTTCCGTGGCCGTCATCGCATCGTCGTCGACCAGCGCGGCGTCGGCACGCTTGCCATCCAGCGTGACAGTGGCGCCCTTGCCGCGGTCGACCAGGCCGGCGGGACGCCGCCCGGCGGCGGTCATCGATGCCGGCAAGGTGCTCGGATCGCTGCCCCAGGTCGAGGGCTTGCTGCCCATCGTGAATTCCAGCGTGACGCCGGCGGCGATGTCGGCGTGGCGGATCCAGGGCTGGTTCCACGGTTTACCGTTCACCTTCAGCGACTGCACGTAGACGTTGTCCTGGCTGTTGCCATGGGCGATCACGGTGAGCTTGCGGCCGTTCTCGAGCGTGACCTCGCTGCGCGCGAAGGCCGGCGAGCCGATCACGTACTCGGGAGAGCCCATCCGCAGCGGATACAGGCCCAGCATGGCGAAGGTGTACCAGGCCGACATCTCGCCATTGTCCTCGTCGCCCGCATAGCCCTGGCCGATCTCGCTGCCCAGGTACAGGCGGCGCATGATCTCGCGCGTGATCTGCTGCGTCTTCCACGGCTGGCCGGCGGCGACGTACATCCAGGGGATGTGGTGGGCCGGCTGGTTGCTGTGGGCGTACATGCCCATGCGGACGTCGCGCGCCTCGGTCATCTCGTGGATCACCTGGCGGTAGCTGCCAGAATACTTCGCTTCCGCCGTCTCTTGCGTGGCGAAGAACTCGTCGAGACGGCTGGCCAGCACCTGGCGGCCGCCCATCAGGCTCGCCAGCCCTTCCGCGTCGTGCGGCACGGTGAAGGCGAAGGTCCAGGCGTTGGCCTCGGTGTAGTCGCCGCCCCAGCGGCGCGGATCGAAGTCCTTCGCCGGCACGCGCCACCCGCCCTTTGCGTCGCGGCCGCGGAAGAACCTGGTCGCCGGGTCGTAGACATGGGCATAATCGGCGGCCCGGGCGCGGAAGTAGGCGGCCTCCTCGCGGTAGCGGCGGCCGCGCGCGCTGTCGTTGCCACCCTCTCCTTCTTCGCCGGCCAGCGCGGCGGCCAGCTGCGCCAGGCCGAAATCGTTCAGCGCGCCTTCCAGCGTCCACGACATGCCTTCGTGGACCGAGGTGTCGGCATAGCCGCGGTACATCGACTGCGCCAGGCCCTTGCGGCCGACGTTCGAGACCGGCGGGACGGCGGTCGCGTTCTTCAGCGCCGCCTCGTAGGCCTGGTGCGCGTCGAAGCCGCGCACGCCCTTGAGCCAGGCGTCGGTGAAGGCCACGTCGGAGCTGGTGCCGACCATCAGGTCGGCGTAGCCCGGCGACGACCAGCGCGCCACCCAGCCGCCGTCGCGGTACTGCTGCAGGAAGCCGTCGACCATCTCGCCGGCGCGCTTCGGCGCGAACAGCGCATATGCCGGCCAGGTGGTGCGGAAGGTGTCCCAGAAGCCGTTGTTGACATAGACCTGGCCGGGGACCACGGGCGCCGACGTGCGCAGCGCATCGCCGCCGGTCTTGTCCTTCGACCAGCCGCTCTGGTCGGCGTGGCGCCAGTCGGGCCTGGCGGCGGTGCCGACGTTCTCGTGGGCGACGTTCGGATACAGGAACAGGCGATACAGGTTCGAATAGACGGTGGTCAGCTGGTCTTCGCTGGCGCCGTCGACCTTGACCCGGCCCAGTTCCGCATCCCACGCCGCCTGCGCGCGTTCGCGCACGGCATCGAAGCCGGCGTCGCCGATCTCCAGGTCCAGGTTGCGCTGCGCCTGCTCGACCGAGATCAGCGAGGTGGCGATGCGCATCCGCACCTCGCCCTTGTCCGCCGCGAACTTGATGAAACCGGTCGGACGGCCGGTCTCGATCGCGCCGCTGTCCTGCCAGCGCTGGTCGAAGCGCGCGAACACGAACATGCGCGTGGCGCCGTTCGACAGGCCGCTGCGGGTGTCGGTATAGCCGCGCAGGGTCTGGGTCGCCGCGTCCAGGGTCAGGCCGCCGCGGTCGTCGACGTTATCGAACAGCAGGTTGGCGTCGCCGTTCTCGGGGAAGCGGAAACGGAAGATCGCGGCGCGCGAGGTCGGCGCCAGCTCGGCGCGGATGCCGTTGTCGAAATCGACGCGGTAGGTGTAGGGACGCGCGAGTTCCCCGTCGTGCGCGAACGGCAGCGCGCGGCGCTGGCGGTCGGCGTCGGGACGGCCCTGTGCGGCCGAGGGCATGATCTGGAAAGTCTGGCGGTCGGCCATCCACGGGCTGGGCTGGTGGCTGAGCGACAGCGCCTGCAGGCGCGGGCGGTTATTCGCGTCGTTCTGCTCGTTCCAGCGATACAGCCAGCTCAGGGTGCCGGCGTCGGTGGCCGGGGTCCAGAAATTGAAGCCATGCGGCACGGCGGCGGCCGGGATGTTGTTACCGCGCGAGAAGGTGCCGTTGGCCTGGGTGCCGCGCGTGGTCAGCACGTGGTCGGACAGGCGCGCGACCTGCGCGATGGCCTGTTCGCTCACCGCGACGTCGTCGATCCAGCCGCTGGCGCCGCCCTTGGCGGTGGGGCGCAGCTCCAGTTCGATCGACTTGATGCGGCGTCCTTTCAGGCTGCCCAGCCGTACCGCCTTGTGCGCCCATTGCTGCGGATACAAGGTCTTCGACTGGCCCTGGGCGCTGGCGCCCAGGCGCACGCCGTGGTGGTCGCGCAAGTCGAGGCTCGAGATCCGGCGACCGTCGTCCAGCACCAGGTCGAGCGAGACGTGGGTCGACGTGTCGATGTCGCCGTCGACGATCTCGGGCAAGACCATCCACGACAGCACCGTATCGGGCTTGACCTCGATATCGACCGCGTACAGCTGCAGGCGGCCGCCCTGGCCTTCGGCACGGTAGTGCAAGGCCTGGGCGCCGGTATAGCCGGCCTTCTTCCTGGCGGCGTACGGGCGTTCCGGGCCGTCGCCCAGCGCCACCTTCACGCCCTCACCCGTCAGCGCGGCCGGCGCCGGCTGGCCGGATTCGAAGGAAGTCGAGAAGCGGGGCTCGGCGGCGCCGGCAGCGCTTGCGGCCAGCAGCAGAGTCACAGCAGCGGATATGGTGTGCGTCTTCTTCATGTGAGGACGGTCTCCTATGGTGTTGTTGTAATGGCCCGCACGGCGTCAGACAGCGAGCGGATGTTCATGGCGGCGCGCAGGGCGTCTTCATCGGCGGTGGAGTTCAAGCGCAGCTGGACGCGCTCGCCCGGCAGCACCGTCAGGGCGTTGTCCGGCAGCTCGGCGTCCAGCGCGCCGAAATCGATCCAGACCGCGCGTGCGAGCCGGGCGGCCTCGATCTCGACGACGTAGCCATCGCCGTCGCGGCGCAGTTCGGCGCGCAGACCGGCCTGATGCCAGGTGATCTCCTTCGCCGGCTTGAAGTACACGACGCCGCGTGATGGCGCTTCACCTTCAGCGTGCAACTCGAACACGGCGACGGTGGACGCCGGATCGGCGCCGCCGAGCAGGTCGGCGTCACGGTAGCCAGCCGCCTCGAACGCCGACAGCGGCGCGATCTCGACCGCCTTGCGCTCGTCGCGCAGCAGCTTGCCGTCCAATGTCATGACGCGTGTGCGCAGTTCGCCTTGCACGGCGTGCGTGCGGTCGTTGAGCAGGCTGACTTTCGTATTGCCGGCGGCGTCGCGCAGCGCCGCCAGCGCGACCGGCGCGAAGAAGCGCCGCGCATGGAACTGCAGCGCCTTGGGCCGGCCGAACCAGTCGATGCCCGACCATGACGCCCCCGGCCACACGTCGTTGAGTTGCCAGTACAGCGAACCCATCGTGTTCGGACGGCTGCGCCGGTGGTGCAGCGCGGCCAGTTCGATGCCCTCGGCCTGCATCGCCTGGCTCAGGTAGGCGAAGCCCGCAAAATCGGCCGGTTCGCCGAATTCCTCGCGCACGTATTTCAGCAGGCGCGCATTGCCCTTGCCGGCCATGAACTTCTGGTGCGCCTCGATCACCGGATGGTCGATGCGCTGCTGGTCACGGCGGGCAAAAGCGTCGATGGTGCGCTGGTCCGGCCAGGCCTGCAGGCCGTACTCGGACATGAAGCGCGGCGTGACGTCCAAGTAGGTCGACACCGGATGGGCCGGATTGCCCCACACTTCCCAGTAGTGCATGTCGCCGGCGGCCGGGGTGTTGGCGACTTCCTGCAGGTCGTTGCCGGGAGAGCTGGACCAGTAGCCGATGCCGCCGCCCTCTTGCTCCACCACCTTGCGCAGGTCGACGCCGAACAGCTGCACATAGCCCTTCCACACCCGGTCGGCGAACGCCGGGTCGGCCTTTTCCAGGGTCTTGCGGTGGCCCCAGTACTTCCACGCGATCTCTTCCTCGTTATTGCCGCACCAGAGGACGACGCTGGGGCGGTTGCGCAGGCGCCGCACCTGGTCGCGCGCCTCGTGCACCACGCTGGCGCGGAAGGCCTCGTCGTAGGCCGGCTGCATGCCGCCGCCGAACATGAAGTCCTGCCACACCATCAATCCCAGCTCGTCGGCCAGGTCGTAGTAATCCTCGCCCTCGTAATAACCGCCGCCCCAGCTGCGCAGCATGTTCATATTGGCGTTCCTGGCCGACTCCAGCACGCGGCGCAGCTGTTCGCGGCTCACGCGCGGCTGGAACATGTCGAAGGGGATGGAGTTGGCGCCCTTGGCGAACACCGGGATGCCGTTGACGACGAAGTGGAAGCTGCTGCCGCGCGCATCCGGGTCGCGCCGCAGCTCGACGCTGCGCAGGCCGGTGCGCGCGGCATGCGTGGCCAGGGTCTCCCTGCCGTCGCGGACCTCGAGCTCGTAGCGGTACAGCGGCTGCGCGCCATACCCGTTGGGGAACCAGCGCTGCGGATAATCGACCCGCACCGGCAGCGCGATCCGGTTGGCGCCGGCGGCCAGGTCGACGCGCCTGGAAGCGGCCAGTGTGCGCTTGCCGTCGGGGGCCGTCTGCCACAGGCGCAACTCGGCGCGTTTGGCGCGCACGACGTCGAGCGCGGCGATCGCGCTGACCTCGGCGCGCGCGGCATCCACGCGGTCCTGGCGCAGCTGCAGGTCGTCGATGCGCACCACATCCCAGCTTTGCAGCACCACCGGTTTCGTGATCCCGGCGCTGACGTAGCGCGGGCCCCAATCCCAGCCATAGTGGTAGCCGGGCTTGCGCACGAAGTTGCCGGTCATGGCGTCCTGCGGCTCGTCGCCGTACGGAGACGGATAGTTGCCGGCGATCTTGTGCGGCATCGCGGCCACCTGCGGCAGCATCTTCGCGATCGGCGAGCGCAGCACGACGCGCAGGATGTTGCCCTCCGCGCGCAGCCGGCCCTCGACCGGCACGCGCCAGGTGCGGAAGGCATTGTCGGCCTCGAACAACCTGACGCCGTTGAGCCAGACCTCGGCGAAGGTGTCGAGGCCCGCGAACACCAGGTCGCTGCGCGCGGCGCGCAGGGTGGCGCCCGGGACGTCGAAGCTGGTGCGGTATTCCCAGTCGGCCAGGCCGATCCACTGCAGGCCGCCTTCGGGCGCGCCGACATAGGGGTCCGGGATCACGCCGTGCGCCAGCAGGTCGGTATGCACGGTGCCCGGGACGGTCGCGGCGCGCGACGGCAGCGCTTCCACATGGGTGTTGCCCTGGGCATGGCCGGGCAGCAAACGGAAGGTCCATCCCTGGTCGATCACGAGCCGTGCGGCGGCGGCCGGCGCCGCCGCCATGCCTGCGGCCAGGGCCAGGATCAATCCCGACACAAAGCGCGCGCACCACCGTCCCGGCCAAGGCCCGGCGGCGCGGGCATGTTCGTGCATGTTCATGGCTTGTCCAGAATGAGAAAATCCTCCCCGGGCCGGGCGGCGCGGGGAGGATGGAACGGGGCTCAGAACTTGTAGTTCAGGCCCATGTACGCGACACGGCCGGCGTAGTTGTTGGAGTAGAAGCGCTGCTTGGTGTCGTTGCCCAGGTGCGAGCGCGACTCTTCCTCGGTCAGGTTCAGGACCGACGCCGTCAGGCTCAGTTCCGGCGTGAAGTTGTAGGAAGCGTTCAGGTCGACCTGGCTGTACGGTTCCTCGTACACGTTCAAGCCGTTCATCAGGCCGTTGACCACTTCGCCGCGGCGGTTGTACGAGGCGCGCAGCATCAGCTTGTCGTTCGAGTAGAACACCGTCAGGTTGGCCTGGTTCTTCGCGCTGCCGACCAGCGGCGAGGTGCCGATCTCGGTGCCGTCCGCCAGCGTGATCGCGGCCTGGTTGGTCTTGTTGTACGTGTAGTTGGCCTGGATGCCGAAACCGTTGTCGAAGGTGTGCTGGCCATACAGCTCGATCCCCTTCGACACCGCATCGCGTCCGCCGGCGCTGGTCGCGTAGTTCTGGACCGCGATCGCGTCGCCGCCGATGTTCAGGGTCACGTCGCGCACCACCGGCACCGCGAAGTTCTGCACATTCTTGCGGAACAGGCCCATGCCGAGCACCGAGCCACGGTGGAAGTACCACTCCAGGCCGACGTCGTACTGGGTCGCCTGGTACGGTTCCAGGTCCTTGTTGCTGCCCGAACCATACCAGCCCTGGCGGTCGCCGCCGCCGATCAGGCGGCGGTCCTCGACGTATTCCTGGCTGTAGTAGTTCAGTGCGCCCGGCGCGCCGATGTCGTTGTAGCTCGGACGCGCCACCACCTTGGAGGCCGCCGCGCGCAGCAGCAGGGTGTCGGTCAGGTCATACGCGATGTTCAGGCTCGGCAGCACGTCGGTGTACTTGCGGTCGAGCGAGCTGACCACATAGGTCGACACGTGGCCGGTGGCCGGATTGGTCTGGCTGTCCGGCACCACGGTAAAGCCGCTGGTGCAGCCTGAACCCGCGGGCGCGCCGGCCGCCGGCAGGCCGCCGGCCTGGCATGGCGCCGGCGTGCCGTCCGGGCCGTCGAAGAAGTAGTCGTTGTAGTAGTCGACCTTGTCGGTAGAATCGGCATGCTGCTTCGTGCGGACCACGCGCACGCCGAAGTTGCCGCGCAGGCGGTCGGTCTTGATGTTGGCCTGCAGGTACATCGAGGTGATCTTCTCGTCCACGTTGTAGATGAAGTTGTCCTCGTTACGGGTCTGCATGTCGCCGTAGGTCTGGTTCAGGTACGCGATGTAGGCCGGATAGTCAATTCCGGGGAAGGCGCTGGCCTTGAGACCGTTGGTCAGGTTGCCCAGCGATTCGTTGTACAGGAACTCGGGGCGGAACTTGTTGGCGTTGGCGTCGCAGCCGTTCTGGTAGCGGTTGTCGTAGTCGCCCGGGTCGGTGCCCTGGCACACCCAGTAGTTGTTGCCGGTGCTGCGGCTGGTGCCGCCGTCGCGGTACTTGGCGCCGAACTGGATCGAATCGAGCCAGCTGCTGTCGGCGTGCCAGGTCAGGTCGGTCTGGGCGTAATTCTGCTCGGTGCTGTTGCGGGTCCACGAGGACGAGGTCGAGCCGAGGTCGATCTCGCCGATGCCGTTGCGCAGGTTCTGCATCAGTTCCGGCGCGAAGGTCATGGTCGGCGTGCCCGACACATCCCACGAGGTCGCGGTGTTACCGAGGGTCCAGCTGCCGTCGGCGTTCTGCACGCGCGGCTTGATCGGCATCCCGAACTGCAGCTCGGGACCGCCCTTGGCCCAGGTGCGGCCGGCCTTGAAGCTGGCGTCGACCGCATCGCCCTTCCATTCGACTTCGAAGTCGGCGGTCTGCGACAGCGCCTTCTCGCGGCTGTAGCTGCCGGTGATCTGCGGGGTCGGGATGGTGCAGTCGTCCGGACCGAAGCCGCCGGTGTTGGTCAGGCCGCCCGCGCCGGCCTGGGCGCTGTTGCAGTAATAGGCCTTGCCGGGATGCGCGCTGTACTGGGCGCCGGTGACGACCGTGCCGCTCGGGTCGAAGGTGAGGCCGTCGAGCAGGCGTCCGCCCGGCCAGTTGCCGTCGCCGTCATAGCGCGCGATATTCCATTCCGGGACCTTCAGCTGGTTCAGCTGGGAGTTCTGCTGCAGGTCGAAGCGGAAGTAGTTGGCCGTCATGTTCAGGTTGCGCAGCGGCTTGAACTGCAGGGTGATCTGGCCGCCCTTGCGTTCGCGCTCGGTCTCGCGCACGTCCATGTTGACCGAGGTCGGCATCGCGAACTTGCTGTAGTACTTGCCCGACTGGTCGTAGAAGCCCGACTCGCCCCACCAGAACGAATTCAGGCCCGATGGATTGCCGTTGACGTCGACCGGCGGCTGCGCGTCGTAGTCGTCGGCATACCACTGCCAGTTCTCGGTGCTGGCGCCCATGGTGCGGGTGGTGCGCTTCTGCTTGGTGAAGCCGACCAGGACGCCGAAGCGGTTGCTCTCGTCGTGCCAGGCGTACTGGCCGGAATACTGCGGGTCGGTCTTCTTGGTGGTGTCGGCCCAGGTGCCTTCGACGTTGACGAAGCCGGAACCCGACTTGACGTCCAGCGGACGGCGGGTGCGCAGGATCACGGTGCCGCCGATGCCGCCCTCGTCGAAGCGCGCCTCGGACGTCTTGTACAGCTCCGCGCTGGCCAGCATATTCGACGGCATCAGCATGTAGTTGAACGAGCGGGTCGGATCGCCGTTCGATTCGGCGGTGGCGACGTAGTTGCCGTTCAGCTGGGTCAGGGTCAGGTCGGACGACAGGCCGCGCACGCTGACGTTCTTGCCCTCGCCGCCGCTGCGGGTGACGACCACGCCCGGCACGCGCTGCAGCGCGTCGGCCACGTTCTTGTCCGGGAACTTGCCGACGTCTTCGGCGGTGACCACCTCGACGATCGAGTTGGCGTCGCGTTTCTGGTCGAGGCTTTTCTCGATCGCGTAGCGGAAGCCGGTCACCTTGACCGTTGCCGCCGGGCTGGCGGCGTTTTGCTGGGCCGGCGTCGGCAGCGCCGAGCCTGCCGGCGACTGCGCCGCGGGCTGGACCGGCTGGTCGGCCGATGGCGCCGGCGCGGCCTCGCTCTGCGCATAGGCGTTGGAAAGGGACAGCAGCGCAATCCCGACCGCCGTGGCGATGGGCGTGACGCGGCAGCGCAGCTGCCGGGAAGCGGCTTGGGTTCTTGAAGTCATCGTGTGTCTCCTGGTCGTGCCCTGTGGCGGGCTTTCTTTTAGGCGGAACCTTGCGGGCTCCATCGAGCGGCGTGCCGTGCTCTCCCCGGGGTTCGGAACGCGGGAATGATAGCGTTCACAGGGATTTACTAAACGACAGTGATGCCGCGTGCATAGCAGAGGTCTTCGTGTAACAACAAGCGAATTTATACAAAGGAAAGAACTTGCACTCAACAGTCTTTCGCCGAAAGGGCGAAGTTTAGCGAAGTTTAGTAAACGCCGATAAACCGTGCGCAGCCCCGTTTCCTGGCGCCGGGTGCGATATGATCGCGGCAACTTAACCAGAGACAAGAGTGTTGCCGCTGTGTTTTTCCCCTATGTGTATCTAGCCTATCTGTACCTCGTACTGCGCCTGATCGTTCCCCTCCCCCTGCACCGCTTCACCCGGATCGGCCTGGGCCTGGCCCTGCTGCTGGTCTGCCAGCACCACATGATCCAGAAATGGGTGTTCGGCACGATGTTCTCGCCCGAGATCCCGCGCATCTTCATCATCCTGCTGGGCTGGTTGTATTGCAGCTTCCTGCTGGTGCTCCTGCTGCAGCTGCTGGCCGACCTGGCCCTGCTGGCCGCCTGGGCGCTGCGCCGCGGACGCGCCATCGATGCGCGCCTGACGCTGCGTTTGCGCTATGCCGTCGTCGCCGCCGGCACGCTGCTGTCGGCCGTCGGCGTGGGCCAGGCGATCCAGGCGCCCGAGGTGCGCCGGGTCGAGCTGGCGATCCGCGACCTGCCCCCGGCCCTGGATGGGTTCCGGATGGTGCAGCTGACCGACCTGCACATCAGCCGCCTGATGCACGGCGACTGGGTGCGCGAGGTGGTCGAGCGCAGCAATGCGCTGCGCCCCGACCTGGTCGTCATCACCGGCGACCTGATCGACGGTTCGCCGCAGGCGCGCGCGGGCGACGTGCGGCCGCTGGCCGACCTGGCGGCCCGGCACGGCGTGATCGCCAGCCTCGGTAACCACGAATATTATTTCGGCGCCGAGCGCTGGACGCGCACCTTCGAAGGGCTGGGGATGCGCGTGCTGGTCAACCGCCACGCCACGATCGACCATGAGGGCGGCCGCCTGACGATCGCCGGCATCACCGACCGGGTGGCGCCGCGCTTCGGCATGGAGGGACCAAGCACGCGCCGCGCGCTCGAAGGCGCGGCGCCGGACGCGCCGGTCGTGCTGCTCAGCCACCAGCCGATCGGCGTCGCCGCCAATGCCGAGTCGGGGATCGACGTCCAGCTGTCGGGCCACACCCATGGGGGCATGATCCGGGGCGTCGACCAGGTCGTGAAACGCGCGAATGGCGGCTACGTCTCGGGCAGCTACCGCATTGGCGGCATGCAGCTGTACGTCAGCAACGGCACCGGCCTGTGGAACGGCTTCCCGATCCGGCTCGGGGTGCCGGCCGAAATCACGGAATTCATCCTCAGGCCGGCGCGCTGACCCTCAGCGCGCCTTCTTCTCGAGCTTCGGCACCGGCGGCAGCGACGCCCGGTGCTTCTCGATGTCGCTCAGCAGCAGTCGCGCCTGGGTGCCCCAGCCGCCGATGAAGACGTCGGCCTTGCCGTCGCCATCGAGGTCGCCCTTGCCCATGCTCCAGCTGCGGCCGACGGTCACGCCCGGCAGCACCGCCAGGGTCACGTCCTTGAAATGGCCCTTGCCGTCGTTCTGCCAGGCGCGCGGCTGCAGCGGCACGAAGCCCGGCACCTGGATCGCGCCCACCAGCAGGTCCGGCGCGCCGTCGCCGTTGAAATCGACCACCGTGCCGGCCCAGCTCGAGAAGGTGTGGGCCGGCAGGCGCTTTGCAGTCTCGTCGCGGTAGCGTCCCTTGCCGTCGTTGACCAGCAAGCGGGTTTGCGGATCCTTGTCCCAGCCGGCGTTGTTGCTGGTGATGTTGAAGAACACGATGTCGAGCTTGCCGTCGCCGTTCGCGTCCAGCACCTGCACTTCGCGCGTTTCCATCGGCGCCTTCAGCTCGAGCCGGTGCGACTCGTCCTTGAACCGGCCCTTGCCGTCGTTGATCAGGAGCCGGTTCGGCTGGCTGGGACTGGCCAGCAGCAGGTCGAGGTCACCGTCGCCATCCATGTCGGCCAGCGCCGCGCCCTCGGTCTGGTCGTTCCCCTGCGGCAGGTGGGTGGCGGAGGCATCGACGAAGTATCCGGGCCGCTTGGGATCACCGAGGAACAGCAGGTTCTTCGCCGCCACCTCCTTGCCGCCGCCCGCCTCGCCGGTGCTGCCGATGAAGATGTCGGGCAGGCCGTCGCCATCGACGTCGCCGAGCGCCAGAGCATTGCCCTGGCTGTGGGCCGGCAGGCGCGCGCTGGCGTCGACGAAGCCGCCCTTGCCGTCGCCCAGGTAGAGCTGGTGAACTTCGTCGGCCTCGGCCACGAACACCACGTCCATATGGCCGTCGCGGTCGACATCGGCGGCGCGCACGTGTTCGCTGTCGTGCATGCGGGCGCCGAATGCGTCCGGGACGTAGGTCAGCTTGCCGCCGCCGTCGTTACGGTACAGGCGGTTGACGCCATGTTCCACCGAGACGACGATGTCGAGGTCGCCGTCGTGGTCGACGTCGATGAGCACGGAGTCGGTCGCGTGCAGGGCCGGCGCGACCGGGACCTTGGGCAGGGTCGCGTCGATCCAGGCGGAACCCGGCGCCTCGGGGATCAACGCAAAGGCGTCATAGGCGGGGTCGCGGACGGATTGGGCGGCGCTGCCGCCCACCGTCCCGAGGGCCAGCGCGACGGCCGTGGCGAGCCGGATCGAACAGGCGCTGCGCGGCTTGGCGCAAGGGTCAAACGTCATCGATGTGTTCTCCATGAGCTGCAAATGAGCGGCGATTGAGCAACAATTGAGCAGCAATTAAGCAGCAACTGAGCAGCAATTGAGCGGCGATTGAGCGCCAAGCGCGCAGCATAGCAGACCTGGCAATCCAGCCGGACGCCGGCCGAGAGCCTCAGAAGAACGGCCAGGCGAGACGCCCCTTGAGGTGCAGCACGATGCGCAGCGCCGGGTAGCCGAGCGCGACGCCGAAAGCCAGCAGGCAGCAAGGCTGGCCCATGAAGGCCAGCCAGAACCCGGCGACCATGCTGGCAGCCACCAGCACCATCAGCCACAGCTCGATGCTGAGCAGGAATCCGGACGCCGCGCGCCACGCTTGCCGCAGTTCGGCCGCGACTTCCCTGACGGACTTCATGTCATGCACCATGGCAGTGTCACCTCCTCGATGGGACCGGCGCGGCGCCCCGGCCGCTACCCGATGGTAGTCCCGCCATCATCAGAGAACATTGCCTCACGCCAATAAACGCCAGGGAGTTCCAATCTTGCGCCGCTGTTCAGTCAAGATTGTTATCATATTTTCATCATAATCCCGGTCCTGCCCGCGACGTGGCAGGCCTTCGAGCCATCAACGAAACCGACATGACCCATTGCCCGCAACGCGTTGTCACTGGAATCCCGGAACTCGATGCAGTGCTGCACGGCGGCCTGCTGCGCAACCGCATCCACCTGATCGAAGGCCGGCCGGGCACCGGCAAGACCACGCTCGGCCTGCGCTACCTGATCGAGGGCGTGGCCAGCGACGACGCCGGCCTGTATCTGAGCCTGTCCGAAGCGGAGGACGAACTGCGCGCCACCGCGGCCAACCACGGCTGGAACCTGGACGGGGTCGAGATCGTCGACATGATCCCGCTGCCGCCGCAGCCGGCGCCGCAGAGCATCCTGCTGCCGACCGACAGCGAGCTGGCCGAGCTGGTCAACCGCATCGCCGACCGCGTCGAGCAGGCGCGTCCCGCGCGCGTGGTGATCGATTCGATGGTCGAGAGCCGGCTGCTGGCGCGCGATAGCGCCCACTACCGGCGCCAGATCATCGCCCTGCGCGAGCGCCTCAGCCGCATCGGCGCGACCGTGCTGCTGCTCGACGACATCACTTCGGATGGCCGCGAATACGAGCTGCAAAGCGCCGTGCATGGCGTGATCTCGCTGGAATACGTGGAGCGCAGCTTCGGCGCCGCCCGCCGTCGCCTGCACGTCGTCAAGATGCGGGGCGGCAGCTTCCAGAGCGGCTGGCACGACTACAAGATTCTTCCCGGCGAGATCCTGGTCTTCCCGAGCCTGATCGCGCAGGAACATCACCGGCCGCCGCAGCGCAACGACATCGTGAGCGGCATCGCGACCCTCGACGAACTGGCCGGAGGGCCGCTGGTCGCCGGCAGCTCGACGATGGTGCTGGGGCCCTCCGGCGTGGGCAAGACCACGCTGGCGCTCCAGTATGCGCTGTCGGCGGTCAGGTCGGGCCTGCGGGTCGCCTACTTCAATTTCGATGAATCCGAATCGACGCTGCGTTCGCGCCTGGTCGCGGACATGGGCGAAGGGCCGGTCCGGGACCTCGACACCGGCGACGCCGGCGCCGGCGATGCCGCGGATCCGGACGACAACCGCCGCTTCTTCCTGCGCCGCGTCAATCCATCGCGCATCTCGCCCGGCGAATTCATCTGGAGCGTGCGGCGCCTGGTCGAAGACCACGACGTCAGGCTGGTGATCATCGACAGCATCAACTCTTACCTGGACGTGATCCGGCAAGAGAAGTCGCTGCTGCCGCAGATGAACGAGCTGTTCTCTTACCTGAGCAATATGAGCGTGTCGTCGATCGTCGTCGGCGCCCATTCGCAGCGGCTGGACACCTCGAAGGAGCCGGACGCTGTCAGCATCATCACCGACAACATCATCTCGCTGCGCTACTACGAGCGCGACCACGTGGTGTGCAAGGCGCTGTGCGTGCTCAAGAAGCGCCAGGGACCGCACGTGCACGAGATCCGCGAGCTCGAGCTGACCGACGACGGCATCCGCATCGGTGATCGGGTGCAGAGCAAGGACGACGACATCGGGGTGGCGGCCCTTGGCGCCTGAGGCGACACAAGCGGTCGTGGTGTTCGCCCCGCTGGCGGGCGACGCCGCCGCCCTGCGCGCGATCGTCGAGCACGAGGGCGTGGCGGCCAGGACCTGCGCCGACGCTCTTGAATTCTACGCCGCGCTGGGCGACGGCGCGCTCGCCGTCGTCATCACCGAAGAAGGCCTGGCGCGCTGCGCGCTGCAGGACCTGGCGGACCGGCTGCGCCGCCAGCCGGCGTGGTCCGACCTGCCGATCCTGGTGCTGGCCGACGCCGACAGCCGCGAGGTCGACGACGGCCGCTTCCGGCGCCTCGGCGAACTCGGCAACGTGACCTTGCTCATCCGTCCCACCGCGCGCCTGGCGCTGGCGATGGCGCTGCGTTCGGCGCTGCGCACGCGGCGCCTGCAGTTCGCCGTGCGCGACCAGCTGGCGCAGCTGGCCGGCCATGCCGGCGAACTCGAGGCGACGGTGGCGCGGCGCACCGCTTCGCTCGAGCGCGAGGTGCTCGAGCGGCGCCGGGTCGAACAGGCGCTGGCCGAGGCGCGCCGGCTGGAATCGCTCGGCAAGCTCACGGGCGGCATCGCCCATGACTTCAACAACATCCTGCAGGTGGTGGCCGGCAGCGAAACCCTGCTGCGCATGCTGCTGGCGAACAGCCTCGACGCGCGCGTGACGCGCGCGCTGGACGGCATCCGGCGCGCCGCCGGCCACGGCTCGTCGCTGACCCAGCAGCTGCTGGCCTATGCCCGCCGCCAGCCGCTGGCCAGCGTCGCGGTCGACCTGCGCGCGCAGCTGCGCGCCACCTCGGACATGATCCTGCGCACGCTGGGCCCTGGCATCGAGCTGCGCAGCGACGTCGCGCCCGGCCTGTGGCGCGTGGTGGTCGATCCGGCCCAACTCGACGCGGCAGTGCTGAACGTCGCCGGCAATGCGCGCGACGCCATGCCGGACGGCGGCGTGCTGACGCTGGCGGCGCGCAACTGGACCCTGCCCGACCCCGCGCTGCCGGAAGGCGGCCACCTGGCCGGCGACTTCGTCGGCCTGCTCGTCAGCGACGACGGCCACGGCATGAGCGAGGAGACGGCGCGCCAGGCCTTCGAGCCCTTCTTCACCACCAAGCCGATGGGCAAGGGCACCGGACTCGGACTGTCGCAGGTCTACGGCTTCGCCATCCAGAGCCAGGGCCTGGCCTTCATCCGGCGCGATCCGGCCGGCACCACGATCGGCATCCTGCTGCCGCGCAGCGAGGAGCAGGCCGCGCCCCCCGGCATCGATCCATCCGCCCTGCGCGCCGACGGCCTGAGCGGCCTGCGCGTGCTGTACGTCGAGGATGACCCCGACGTGGCCGACGCGACCGGCGCGCTGCTGCAATCGCTGGGCGTCGAAGTGCGCCTGGTCACGGGCGCCGCTGCCGCGATCGCTTGCGACCTGGCAGAGGTCGACCTGGTGTTCTCGGACGTGATGATGCCGGGAGAGATGGACGGCATCGAGCTGGCGCGCTGGCTGGCCGAGCGCCATCCGGCGCTGCCGGTGGTGCTCACCAGCGGCTACATGCTGTCGCCCGAACGGCTGCAGGACCTGAAGGTGCAGTTCGTGCGCAAGCCTTCTTCGCTCGGCGCCATCAACGACGCCTTCGTCACCGCGCTGCGCAAGCGCACTATCGGCGACGGCGACCGCCGCGGGGAGCGCCAGCGGCCGACCCGCTGACGCGCCTAGAAATCGAACTGCGCCGACACCAGCGCGGTGCGCGCCGCGGCCGCGGTGGCGAAGGTGCCGTTGGCCAGCCAGTACGCCTTGTCGGCGACGTTCTCGACGCTGGCGCGCAGAATGACCGGCTTGCCCATCACGCTGGTGCGGTAGCGCGCGCCGATATCGAGCCGGGTCCACGACGGCAGGTGCAGCGTGTTGGCGGCATTGAACGGGATGTCCGAGGTATGGATGGCGCGCGCGTTGAAGCTCAGGCCTGGCACCGCGTCCAGATCCCAGTCGAGGCCGGCACTCAGGGCGCGCTTCGGCACGCCGTTGGCGTCGTTGCCCTCGTTCACGCCGCCCGCGGTTTTCTGCAGTTCGGCGTCATAGAAGGTCGCGCTGGCCATCAGGCGCAGGTTGCGCACGACCTCGCCCATGACCGACAGTTCCAGGCCGCGGTTACGCTGGTTGCCGTCCATGCTGTAGATCGTGGTGACCGGATCGGTGACGGCGTTCGGACGATCGATCTGGAACACGGAGATGCCGCTCAGGAGCTTGCCCTGCTCGAGCTTCACGCCGGCCTCGTACTGCTTCGATTTATAGGGAGCGAACACCTCGCCCGCGTTCGCCGAGGTGGCGGGCGCCATCGCGCCGCGCGTCAGTCCGGAGGTGAAGTTGGTGTACAGCGACACGTTGGCCATGGGCTTGACCACGATGCCCAGCAGCGGGGAGGTCGCGCTCTCGTCGTACGAGGTGGTGGAGACGCCGGCGGGCGTGAAGTTCTTGGCGACCACCTTCTGCTTGCGCGCGCCGCCGGTCACGAGCAGGCGGTTGTCGAAGAACGACAGGGTGTCGGTGAGCGAGACGCTGGACAGCTCGGTGCCCGAGGTCTTGGTGGGCGACTGGCGTTCGCCGCTCATGACCGGCAGCGCAACCGGATGATAGATGTTCGAATTCACCGCCGTGGCGGCCGGCGCCGACAAGTAGAAGCTGCCGGTTTCCTGCTCCAGGCGCGAGGCCGAGACGGTGAACAGGTGCTTCACGCCCAGCCCTTCGACGGTGGCGCGGGCGCCCACCTCGGCGGTCTTGTTGCGGGTGGCGGCATCGTACCAGGCGTTGCTGATGCGCAGATTGCCCGCCATGTCGATCGCATCCTGGCCGCGCGCGGATGGAAAGTCCTGCTCGCTGGCGCCGTAGTGGTAGCCGGCGGCGGCGTACAGCATCAGGTTCGGGGCGAGGTCGTATTCGATCCGCGACGAGACGGTCGAATCGCGCATCGTGAGTTCGACGCCCGGATACATCGCGCGCCGGCCCGACGGCGCGGCCGGAATGCGCGTCACGTTGGGCCGGAAGCTGGACTGGCCGCGAAAGCCGTCGGTGTCCTCGCGCTGGGCATAGGCGTCGACCACCCAGCGCAGCGTCGAGGAACGGTAGTCGAGCGCCAGCGCGGCCAGGCCGAATTCGGTCTGGCTGGCGTCGAGCGTGTTGTCGCCCTTGCGGTAGACGCCATTGAAGCGCACGCCCCATTCGCCGGCGTCGCCGAAGCGGCGGCCGACGTCCACGTGGGCGCCGAAGATCGACTTGCTCTCGAAAGTGCCGGTGACGCGGGTGAGCGGCTCGTCGCCCGCGCGCTTGGTGACGATATTGATGTTGCCGCCGATGCTGCCGCCAGGGCTGATGCCATACATGAGCGTGCCCGGGCCTTTCAGCACTTCGACGCGTTCCATCATCGCGGCCGGCATGCGGTTGCCGGAACTGAGCCCGTACAGGCCGTTCACGCCGACGTCGCCGCTGCCCACATTGAAACCGCGGATCTGGAAGTCATCGCTGAAACCCGAGGTCGAGGTCTGCACGCGCACCGAGGCTTCGTTGACGACCGCGTCGGCCAGCGTGCGCGCCTGCTGGTCTTCCAGCAGCTGCGAGGTGTAGTTGGTGGTGCTGAACGGCGAGTCCATGATGTCGCCCGCGCCCAGCACGCCGAGGCCGCCGCGACGCGCCACCCCGCCGTTCATGTAGGGCGCCTCGTCGAGCGTGCGGGCGCCGGTCACCAGCACCTGCTCGATCTGCGGCGCCCCGCTTTCCTGGGCGTGCGCGGCGCCGGCCAGCAGGGCGACGGGCGCGGCGACGAACACGGTGCTCCATGCGCGGCCGACCAGCAGCGACAGGGGTGATTGGCGGGTGGTACGGATGGAGGGCGAGCGGCGAAGCTTGGTCATGAGCGGGTCCAGTCAGTGATGTCAATGCAAATGAGAATTATACTCATTTGCATTAATGGTTACAACGACTGGATGCACCGCGGGTTGCGGCGAGGACGACCCCGACCGACAGCGTCAGAAGTAATAGCCGGCCTGAAGATTGATCCGGCGCGTGAACCCCTGATGTTCGGACGAGGTCGCGGCCAGGCCGCCGAGATCGGGCGAGATGTAAGGGTGGTGCTTGCCGATCATCAGGTCGGCATAGAACGACCACTTCCCTGCCGCGAAGCTCATTCCGGTCACGTTCTGCACCGAGTCGCGGTAGGTGCCGCTGCGCTTTTTCAGCACGCTGTAGTCGTTGTAGACCTTGAACTGGCTGAACGGGCCGATCCTGCCGGGGATGTCGTAGCTGACGTTGGCGATATGGATGTCGCCCGCGGAGGCGACGGGGAACGGATATCCGAAGCCGCCGACCAGGACGAAGCTGTTCGGGTCCAGTCCGCCATACGTCTGTTCGGGGCCGTGCGCGGTGCGGTAGCGGTAGCGCATCGATTGCAGCATCACGTTGACGCGGCCATAGTTGCCGCGATAGTGGACCGCCCCAGCGTACCGGCGGGTGTCGGTTCCGCGGCCGTTGTCGATCTCGCCGGTCAGGCCGGAAAAGCCGAACTCGTGGCGGCCCTCCGGCCCCAGGTTCCATACCACGCGTCCGACCAGGGTGTTGCGCTCGCTGTCGGTCTGGCCGGTGCCGTAGCCCTGCTCGTCGTCATCCTTGACGATATTGTAGGAATACCGGTTCGAGGCGCCAGCCGTATTGCTGCCGCCGCCGTAGGAACCGCCATCGCGCGGGAAGAAGGCCAGCTGCCACTCGACCGGACCGGGACGGCTGATGTATTTCACGCCGAGGTCGTACTTGTCTTCGAAGCCGGCGTAGAAGGCGATCGACTCGTAGAAGTTGTTCGAGGCGAACGGCAGGAGGCCGAAGGGATTGCTGTCCAGGCCGACGTGCAGTTCGCTCTTGTCGTCGAAGCGCACGCCGCCCCAGGCATGGCGCAGGAAATGCTGCCAGTAGTCGCCCTGCCCCTTGGGGTAGTTATTGTAGCGGTACTGGGCCGAGCCGATCATCCGGCCGTCATCGTAGTTGACGTCCAGGCGCGCCGTGTCGAGGCCGACAAAACCGCTGCGGCGCTCGTCGTCCCAGCTCTTGTGGCCATAATTGAAGCGGATCGCGCCGCCGATCGTCAGCGGCGACTTCGTCGTTTCCTGCGCGCTCGCGATTTCCGTGGCGCCCTCCTGGGCATGCGCATGGCCGGACGCGAGGACCGCGATGCCGGCCAGGGCGGCGCACAGGCCGGTCGCCGTCTTCGTTTTCATGCGCGCGGCAAATGCCGCCATTGGCGAATCGAGGTCTTGCGGGGTAATGGTGTAGTGCAAATTCACGTAGGTTTCCTGAGTGATGATCGGCGCCCAACGGCCGGCGTCGGGCCGGCGGTTGCGCAATGGACGAGGAATCCCGGGCCTACGGCCTATTGACGGCGCAGCAGAGCTTGATATCGGCGACATGTGACGCGCGACGTAAGTTCCCGAGGTCGAAGCGGCCTGCGATTGCCCCGATGAGCGCCACGGCCAGGCCGATGACGTCATCGTTCAGAGAATACAGGACCAGGGTCGCCTTTCACGGCGACGACGCCGCACAGGGCGCCCTGCCCGGCGCATGGGGTCGTTCCGGACAAGACAGCGATCTCGAACGCTGCTCAACGCGCCCCATGCCTGCACGCGCGCCCGGCGCCGCATCGATTGGGGGAAACATTGATGAATGCCTGGCCATGACTGGCGGCAGAAAAGCGTATTGTAACCCAGCAATGAAGATTCGTACAAATGTACGTACAAATATTACAACAATCCGCACTGGCAGCCGCGCGCGCGGGGCCTCGCCGTTCCGGCGCCCGGGAATCGGAGCGTCGCTTGCACGACCCGACCGGGGATGATACAAGGAGGTGTCTTTTCGACTGCCGCACGCGCACGCGCGCCTTCGACGCCGCGCCCGATCTTGCCCTCGATATCGCCAGGCTTTCCGCAGTCGCGTTCCCAACGCCCCGGACTGCTGCGCCATGCCTCCTCCGACAACCAGACCCGCCCTGGCACCACGTTCGACGCTGGGAGACCGGTTCGACTTTCTCCAGCGCGTGGCCCAGGTCGGCCTGTGGGAGATGCGCGTGCGGGACCGGCGCCTGTATGTCTCGGATGAAATGCGCACCCTGTTCGGCATCTGCGCCGACGCGCCCGATCCCGACTTCGCGACACTGTTCACGCGCGTGCATCCCGACGACCAGCACAGCGTCGAGGCCCAGATCGCGCACGCCCTGCAGTACGGCACGCCGCTCGACATGGAACACCGCGTGGTATGGCCGGACGGCGCGGTGCGCCATGTGCATGCGCGCGGCGACCTGATGCACGGAAGAGACGGCGAACCGGCCTACTACGGCTCGGTGCAGGACGTGACCGAACGGCACACGGCCGAGCAGGCCAACGTGCGCCTGGCGCGGCGCCTGTGCGCCACGCTCGAGAGCATCACCGATATCTTCTACACGGTCGACCGCGAATGGCGCTTCACCTACCTCAACAGCGAAGCCGAGCAACTGTTCGGGCGGCCGCGCGCCGGGTTGCTGGGCAGGGTATTGTGGGATGAGTTTCCCGAACTGGGCGCGCCGCCGGCGCGGGAAGAACTGCGGCGCGCCATGCGCGAGCGCTGCACGGTCGCCTTCGACGACTTCCACGCCGCACTCCAGCTGCATTGCGAAGTGCGCGCCTATCCGTCCGAGACCGGGCTGGCAGTCTATATGCGCGACATCACGCTGCAGAAGCTGACCGAGGATGCGCTGCGCCAGAGCGAGGAACGGCTGCGCATCGTCGCCCGCGTCACCAGCGACGCGATCTGGGATCTCGACGTGCGCACCGACACCCTGTGGTTCGGCGCCAGCCTGCATGAGCTGTTCGGCTACGCGCCGGATGAATTCCAGGCTTCGCTCTCCCTGTGGATGGACCGCATCCATCCTGACGACCGCCAGCGCGTGATCGCGCGCTTCGACCATGCGCTCCATGGCGGCAGCGACGTCCACTGGAGCGACGATTACCGCTTCATCCGCAAGGACGGCAGCGTGGCCCACGTGCACGACCGGGCGCAGATCCTGCGCGACAGCGACGGCACGGCCTTGCGCGTGGTGGGCGCCGTGATCGACGTATCCGAACGGCATGCGGCCGACCTCCACATCCGCTACCTTGCCTTCCACGATACGCTCACTCGACTGCCCAACCGCGCGTTCCTGACCGAGCGCCTGGAGGCTGCCCTGGCCGCCGCGCGCAGCGACACAGGGGGCGATGCGCGGCGCAAGGCGCTGCTGTTGATCGACCTCGACAATTTCAAGACGCTCAACGAGACGCTCGGCCACGCCGTCGGCGACCGCTTGCTGCAGCAGATGGCGATACGGCTGGTCGCCGGCCTTCCCAGCGACGTCGTCGCCGCCCGCTTCGGCGGCGACGAGTTCGGCGTGCTGCTGGAAAATCTGCCCGCCGACAAGGAGCAGGCGTGCGCCCAGGCGAAGCATGAAGGCGAACGCATCAACTACCTGCTGAACCAGCCAGTCCAGCTGGACGGCTATTGGCTGCAGCTCGGCGCCAGCATCGGCATCACCGTTTTTTCTGACGACGCCGTCGATGCCGGCGACCTGCTCAGGCGCACCGACCTGGCGATGTACCGTGCCAAGGCGGCCGGACGCGGCACCGTCCGCTTCTTCGATCCTTCCCTGCAAGCCGCCGCCGCGGCGCGCCTGACGCTCGAAAACGACCTGCGCGCGGGATTGCGCGACCATGCGTTCTTCCTGCACTACCAGCCGCAGGTCGAGCGCGACGGCCGCATCGTTGGCGTCGAAGCCCTGGTGCGCTGGCGTCACCCCAAGCGGGGCACGGTCTCGCCGGTGGAATTCATCCCGCTCGCCGAAGAGACCGGGCTGGCCCTTCCACTCGGCCATTGGGTGCTCGAACGCGCCTGCCGCCAATTGTCCGACTGGGCCGGGCAGGCGGAAACGGCGCACCTGGAAATCTCCGTCAACGTCAGCGCGCGCCAGCTGCACCATCCGGCCTTCGTGGCCCAGGTGCTCGGCTGCCTCGGCCCGAGCGGCGCCGATCCGCGCAAGCTCAAGCTCGAGATCACCGAAGGCTCGCTGCTGGACGACATCGAAGACGCGATCGGCAAGATCAATGCCCTCAAGGCCCACGGCCTGACCTTTGCGATCGACGATTTCGGCACCGGCTATTCGTCGCTGGCCTACCTCAAGCGGCTGCCGCTCGACATGCTCAAGATCGACCGTTCCTTCGTGCTCGACCTGACCACGAATCCGAACGACGCGGTGATCGCGCGCACCATCATCGCCCTGGGGGCCAGCCTTGGCCTGAAGGTGCTGGCCGAAGGCGTGGAAACCGAGGACCAGCGCGACTTCCTGTTCGCGAACGGCTGTCAGGCCTACCAGGGTTACCTGTGCGCGCGACCGCTGGAAGCGCAGGCGCTGGCGGGAATGCTGCGCAAGCGCTGATCCGCGCACCAGCGCGCACTCGCGGCCGCCCCCGGACCGCCCGCTTTCGAATCGAAAGCCAAATACCGATTTAACACCGATACAACAAGCAATTCGAAAAAGATCGAAAGATGCTTTGTCATGCCCGGGATTTCGCTATAGACTAAATAACGTTATACGGATCGCGATGTACTGTGTACTTTCGATCCCTCCGGAAGCGAAAACCGTATAGCAAAGCGAAAACCATACGAAACCAAACGAAAGAACCAATCAACCCACGATAACTCGTCCGCCCGCCGGCCGAGACAGGTAGTGACCGCAACCGGACAGCCTTCCCGTGTGCCCAGCATCGCCCGTGCTGCTCCAACAAACCTATAAAAAAGGAAGCGTTTAATGAGTTCTCATCTGCAATGCCGTTCTCACGCCGACAGCCATGCCCGCTTTGCGCTGAATCCGCTCACTTCTGCCTGCCTGCTCGCCCTGGCCACCCTCGCGGCGCCTGCCCGCGCCCAGTCGGATGCCGCCCCGCTCGAGGCCGACAAGGTCGAGCAGGTCGTCGTGACCGGCACCCGCGCCAGCCTGCAACAGTCGCTGGCGCTCAAGCGCAACTCGGCTGTCGTGCAGGACAGCATCAGCGCGACCGAGCTCGGACGCTTCCCCGACAACAACGTGGCCGACTCGCTCAGCCACATCACCGGCGTCTCGATCTCGCGCACCGCCGGCGGCGAAGGCCAGAAGGTCAGCATCCGCGGCCTCGGCCCCGACTACACGATCACCACCTTCAACGGCCGCCTGCTGGGCACCGACAGCGCGGGCCGCTACTTCGCCTACGACGTTCTGCCGGCCGACGTCATCAGCGGCGCCGACGTCGTCAAGTCGACCCAGGCGCAGCTGATCGAAGGCGCCATCGGCGGCCTCGTCAACCTGCGCTCGGCCAGCCCGTTCGACCAGAAGGGCCAGCGCGGCCTGCTGCGCCTGGAAGGCGACCACAACGATATGAGCAGCCTGAACGGCAAGAAGCTGTCGGGCACCTACAGCAACACCTTCGACAACAAGGTCGGCGTGCTGCTCGGCCTCGTGTATGCCAAGCGCGACGTGCGCACCGACACGGCCGGCAACGACGGCGGCTGGACGCGCAACGCCATCCCGAGCGACCCGAGCCAGTTCTGGGAGGGAGGCAACGCCTGGGGCGGCGCCATCGACCCCAACGGCAACGGCATGCTCGACCCCGACGAAGAGGGCCTGATCGGGCCGGGCCAGTTCCGCTTCGGCTCCATCATGGAGAAGAAAGAACGCCTGGCGCTGTCGGGCAAGGTGGAGTGGCGGCCCACCAATGACGTGAAAGTCATCTTCGACGGCTTCAAGACCCGGCTCGACTCGCCGCAGGTCGGCTACCAGCTGTCGTACTACCCTTTGTTCGCGCCGGGCCGCTGGTCCGACATGAAGGTCTCCAACGGCGTGGTGACCGACCTGACCCTGGACAGCACCGACCCCGAGCTGCGCCTCAACCCGGAGGTCCTGAACAAGACCGAATACCGGGTGGTCGACACCGCGATGGTCGGCACCAGGGCGGAATGGAAGGTGTCGCCGGCCTTGAAGGTGGCCGGCGACGTCTACCTGTCGACGTCGAAGCGCGACTCCGGCGGCAACGACAGCTATGTCGTGCTGCGCATGAACCAGCCCAATACCACGCGCATCCGGCTCACCGGCGCCGCCGTGCCCGACGTGACGACCACGCTGGCCGATGGCCGCGACCTGCAGACCGGCCTGGCCCAGGGCCTGTTCAGCGCCAGCGATTTCAACACCCACTTCTACAGCCGCACGGGCGACAATATCGACGACCGCATCGGCGGCGCGACGCTGGACGCCGACTGGAAGGTGGCCCGCTTTAACATCGACAACCTGAAGTTCGGCCTGAGCCAGACCAACCGCAAGAAGTCGCGCGACATGATCAACAACGCCTTCAATGCGGGCCAGGATCACTACTCCGGCGAGAACGCGGTCAACGTGGGGTCCCTCGGCGGCAACGTCATCAACCAGACCTTGAGCCCGGGCGGCTTCCTGTCTGGCGTGAGCGGCAACTTCCCGCGCAGCTTCCTCGGTTTCGACGTCAACAGCTACGCGCAGGCGCTGGCCGGCCTCGACGGCCAGCCCCGTCCGGGCGGCGGCGTCTACAGCTCGACCCTGTCGGCGCCCGCCTTCAACCCGCTGGAAAGCTACCGCGTGGAAGAAAAGACCTCGACCGCCTTCGTGCAGGCGGACATGTCCGGCGAACGCTGGTTCGCGGACGTCGGCGTGCGCCTCGTGCGCACCAGGACCGGCGCCCAGGCCTGGGACGCGAAGATCAACGACATCATCCAGAACGGCGCGTTCAACTTCACCGCCGTCTACGCCGATCCGTCGGTCGTGCGCCAGGACGCCAGCTACACCTTCGCCCTGCCGTCGGGTAACTTCACCTATTCGCTCACCGACAATCTGCAGCTGCGCCTCGGCGCCGCCAAGACGATGGCGCGTCCTTCGGTCGACAAGCTGGCGCCGTCCAGCACCACCGCCAGCATCTCGTGGGGCGACTTCACGCAGATCTACGGCGGCAATGCCGACCTGAAGCCGTACACCGCGCGCCAGGCCGACGTGTCGCTGGAATGGTATTACGCCAAAAGCTCCGCGCTGACCTTCGCCGTCTACCAGAAGAACATCAAGAACCAGATCACCAACCTCTGGCTGACGGGCCAGGACATCGGCGCGCCCGGCGGGCGCCTGTTCAACGTGCAGCGCCCCATCAACGGCGACAGCGCCAAGGCGCGCGGCATGGAGATCGGCCTGCAGCACCTGTTCGACAACGGCTTCGGCGTGCGTGCGCAATACACGCGCAACCTGTCGAAGAGCTGGGTAGGCGGCGAAGAGCGCCTGCTCGAAGGCATCGCACCGGCCACCGCCTCGTTCGGCATCCTGTACGAGCGCGGCCCGTGGAGCATGAGCACCACGGCCGACTACACCGATTCCTTCGTCACCGCCACCAATGTGATCGGTTCCGGCTTCAACGAGATGGCCAACTCGATGACGTGGGTGACGGCCCAGATCGCCTACGAGGTGAACAAGTCGCTGCGCATCAGCATCGAAGGCAACAATCTCACCGACGCGGAGCAGGCGCCCAAGCTGACCAACGGCATCGTCAGCCTGCCCAACGGCTACTACCGCTACGGCCGCTCCATCACCCTGGGCGCGAGCCTGAAATTCTGATGCGGCACGGGGCAGGATGTGCCCTGCCCCGCCTTCGACACGAGCAGGAGATGTGCATGCAACAACGCTGGACCAGAGCAGGCCAACCCATGGCATGGAAAATCGTTTGCGGTAGCCTGGCTGCCGCGCTCACCTTGTTGTTCACGCCGGCGCATGCCAGCTCCCCCGGCGATCCATTGGCCCCGGCGGGCCGCTGGGAAGGCGCCACCAGCGGCAGCGCCAGCACGCCGCCGATGGGCTGGAACAGCTGGAACGCGTTCCGCACTGAAGTCGATGAAGCCAAGGTGCTCGGCGCCGCGCAGACGCTGGTCGACAGCGGCCTCGCCAGGCTCGGCTACCAGCACGTCAACATCGACGACGGCTGGTGGCTGAAGCGCCGCACCGGCGATGGCCGGCTGCAGATTCGCACCAATATCTTTCCCTCGGCAGCCACCGGTGGACCTGCCGGCACCAGCTTCAAGCCATTCACCGACAAGCTGCATGCGATGGGACTGAAGGCCGGCATCTACACCGACATCGGCCGCAACGCCTGTTCGCAAGCCTATGACCTGCATTCGCCCAACCTGCCGCAGGGCACGACCGCCGAGCGCGAGGTGGGACTGGAAGGCCACGTCACCCAGGACATCAACCTGTACTTCAAGGAATGGGGCTTCGACTACATCAAGATCGACGCCTGCGGGCTGGCCGACTTCTTGCCGGATTCTGACCTGGTAAAGAAACAGGACTACCGCGCGGCGCCGCCCCTGATCGAACGCGGCTCGATCAACCGCACCGACGTCAAGGCCGTGCGCGCCCGCTACGAAGACGTCGCAGCGGCGCTCAAGGAGGCGCGGCCGAACAACGACTATGTGCTGTCGATCTGCGCCTGGGGCATGGCGAACGTGCGCACCTGGGGCAAGGATGTCGGCAACCTGTGGCGCACCAGCGCCGACATCACGCCCAGCTGGACCAGCATGCTGCACAACTTCGACAGCGCGGCCAAGCGCGCGCTGTACGCCGGCCCCGGCCACTGGAACGATCCCGACATCCTGCACATCGGCCATGGCGCATTCGATGTCGCCAACCCGGTCGAAGTGCGCTCACATTTCTCGTTGTGGGCGATGATCAATGCGCCGCTCCTGATCAGCTATGACCTGCGCAATGGACCGGCATCCTTCCTCGAGGTGCTGGGCAACGCGGACGTGGTCGCCCTGAACCAGGACAAGGCGGGACACCAGGGCGTGGTCGCCTATGACTCGGACGATGCGCAGATCATCGTCAAGACGCTGGGCACTGGTGAGCGCAAGGCGGTGGCGCTGTTCAACCGCGGCGCCGCGCCGGCGCCGGTGACCCTGCTGGCAAGTCACCTGAAACTCTCGGGCAGCGCACCGGTCCTGCTGCGCGACCTGTGGTCGAAGGAGAGCACGACCTTCACCGGCGAGAAGGCCTTCACGCTCGCGCCGCACGAGACGCTCGTGTTCGAGGCGACCGGCAAGCGGCAACTGGAAAACGGCGTCTATCTGTCGGAAATCCCCGGCTCGATCAACGTCGCCGTCGACGGCGCCCGTCAACCGCAACTCGATCCGACCGTCCACCGCATGATCGACCCATGGTCGAATACCCGCTCCGGCGGTTCGCGTCCCCAGTACGCGGGCTGGGGCGGCGCGCAGGCGGATACGACGCCGTATGGCCAGAGCCTGCAGGTGGCTGGACAGGTGTTCGAGTCGGGGCTCGGCGTGCTGTCGAATTCGCGGCTCCAGGTGAAGAACGATGGCGGCCATGCGCAGTTGACGGCCTCGGTCGGCGTGGACGATTCGACCGAAAACACGCGTCAGCCCGTGCGCTTCTACGTGTATGGCGATGGAAAACTGCTGGCCGAAAGCGCGCCGGTGGCGTTTGGCGCCAGGGCGCCGCTGCTACAGGCGGACGTTCGGGGCGTCAGGCTCATCGAACTCGTGGTGCGTGGATCGCAGGCAGCCGATGCGCCGCCCGTGGTGGCGACCTGGGGGGATGCCCGGTTGACGCATGCTGCCGGATCCCCGGCTACTGTCCAACGCAGATGATCCTGGTGTCGTATTCGTGGGCATTGCCTTTCTTCCTGGCGGCCCAGTCGATGACTTCCTGAGCGTCGGCCACCGTCATGACGGTGGCCTTTTCTTTGTTCCTGATAAAGGACACGCCTTCGAACTTGCCCTCTTTGCTGCGCATCACCTTGGCGAACACGGGTGGCTTTCCTTCCTCGGTGCGCTTTTTTTGCTGGACGAGGTAACGCTGGTCGATGGTTTCCATGTGATGTTTTATACGTGGTGGATCAAGACCGCATTTTACGGCGTGTGGTTGGCGAGCGGCTGAAAGACCGGCGCCGTTAACGTCGATACTCCAGCGGTCACATCATGACGGACCATCGTTGCAACGTGTTCCGATGGCCCTGCCCACCCCTCGCCCGTCCGCGACGGACCAGCACATTTACACATTTTTGATAATGAGATATCATTCTCATTAAGGAGACACATCGTCCTGACGGCCCCTGTGCGTCTCCGATTCCCGCATCCCGGCGCCCCGCCTTCACCATCACACCCCTATGATCAGAATCGACCACCTGACCAAACGCTACGGCGAGCGCACCGTCGTCAACGACCTCAATCTGCACGTGCGCGCGATTCCGCATGCCGTCATGCTCACCTGCGCGCTGGCCGCGCCGGCGCTGGCGGAAGACATGGCCGCCGCCGCATCCGCCGACCCGGCCCAGGTCGTCGAAGTCAAGGGGCAGCGCAGCGAGGACGAGCGCCTGGCGCCTGGCACCGGCGCCAGGTCGCTGCCCGGCGGCGTCACCACGGTGACGTCGGAAGATCTCGCCACGCTGGACATCGGACGCGATATTTCGAACGTGTTCCGGCGCGTGCCGGGCGTGGTCGCCAACAATATCGACCAGGGCGACACCGGCAACGGGTTTCGCATGCGCGGCTTCGCCACCCAGGGCACGCACGGCGCCGACACCGCGATCTACATCGACGGCGTGCCGCAGAACATCCCGTCGAGCCAGGGCGGCGCCGGCCACGGCCCGGCATTTCTCGAGTGGATGACCGGCGACATGATCGACACGATCGACGTCATCAAGGGACCGGTCTCGGCGCTGTTTGGCGACCAGAACCGCGCCGGCGCGGTGGCGATCCGTACCCGCGAAGGCGGCGCCGCCACGCCCTCGAGCGCCACCGTGACCGTGGAAAGCTATGGCGGGCGGCGTGGCTCGCTGGTGCTCTCGAGCGAGCATGGCAAGCTGCGCTCGCTGGTCGTGGCCGACCGCTACAGCCTCGATGGCTTCCGCCACGGCGCCTTTACCGATCGCAGCAACCTGTTCTGGAAACTGTCGACCACGATCGGCGACGGCGTCTACAGCCTGCGCGCCACGTACTACAAGTCCGACTTCGCCGGCGCCGGCTACCTGTCGCTGCCGGCCATGGAAGCCGGCCTCGACCCGCATTCGACGATGTACGACCTGCCCGGCTTCGGCGCCGCGCAGCGCAAGACCCTGGTGTTCAACCGCCGCCCGGCATCGGGCGAGGCCGGCTGGTTCGCCACCGCCTACGCCGAGGACTTCGAGCGCAGCCGCGCGATCCAGACCAGCACCACCCAGCACACCTACGGCTACGACGATCGCGGCATCTACGGCGCGCGCGGCGGCAATACCTGGACCTTCGGCGACGCCGCCGTGCTGACGCTGGGCGCCGAGGCGCGCAAGGACAAGGGCGACGCGTATCGCCAGCAGTACCGCGAACGCCAGCCGACCGCCAACTACGTCAACAACCAGGACCTGGACCTGCTGACCTACGGCGTGTTCGTGCAGGGCCAGTACCGGGTACTGCCCACCGTCAAGCTGCATGGCGGCGCGCGTTACGACCGTTTCGACTACGACCTGGTCAACCTCAAGCTGCCGGCCGCGTCGACCGGCTACAAGGGTTCGGTGATCACGCCGAAGTACGGCGCGATCTGGATCGTCGCGCCCGACCTGGAACTGTACGCCAATATCGCGCAGGGCTTTCGCTCGCCGGCCGCCGAGCAGATCAGCACCAGCGGCAGCCTGGGACCGTTGGGCGCTGCGGGCGGACGCATCAACGCCGGCATCGATCCGAGCCGGGTCCGCTCGCACGATGTCGGGTTCAACGCCAGGCCGCTCGACGGCCTGAGCGTGTCCGGCGCGTTCTACACCATCCAGAACGACGACGAGATCGTCAACACCGCGCCCGACGTGTTCGTGGCCTCGGGCCAGACCACCCGCCGCGGCGTCGAACTCGACCTGCGCTACCAGTTCAGCAGCGCCTTCAGCACTTACCTGAACTATGGCCGCATCCTGCGCGCGCGCCTGGACAACCCGGCGCCCGGCGCCGGCGCCCACCTGTCGGTGCCGGAGCATACCTGGAAGGCCGGCGTGCAGTACCGCAGCGCACTGGGACCGGGCCGCCTGACGCTGGCCGGCGACGTGTATGTCACGGCCGGCAATCCCTACTACATGGGCACGCCCTTGTACGAACGCGATATGCCGACCTATGTGCGTTACGACGTCAAGGCGACCTATGACATCGGCAAGTTCCAGGGTGCGCTGTTCGCGACGCTGCAGCCGCACAAGTTCGCCAGCGACATCGCCTATGGCACGGCGGCCGGACTGGTGGTCACCACGGTGCCAGAGGCCAGCGGCGGTGCATCGCTGCGGTATTTCTTCTGACGCGGCGATAAAGAAGCGGGCGCGTGGCGGGCCGTAGCCCGGGTTCTGGCACATAAATTGCGTTCCGGGTTGGAGAACCCACCATTCCTCCGCCCATGAGCGCATCCGCCCCACACCCCGGCAAGCCGGGCGCCCAGCCGGTCCAGCGCATCGTCAAGATCCGGCGCGACTACAATACCTGGGTCGCCGACGAGACCATCGAGGATTATGCGTTGCGCTTTACCCCGCGCGCATTTCGCAAATGGTCGGTGTTCCGGGTCGCCAATACCGCCTTCGGCGCCATCTCCTTCCTGGTGCTCGAAGCGATCGGCGGCACCATCGCCCTGCAGTACGGTTTCATCAACGCCTTCTGGGCGATCCTGGCGGTGGGGCTGATCATCTTCCTGACCGGCCTGCCGATCAGCTACTATGCGGCGCGCCACGGCGTCGACATGGACCTGCTCACGCGCGGCGCCGGCTTCGGCTATATCGGCTCGACCGTCTCGTCCTTCGTCTACGCCTCGTTCACCTTCATCCTGTTCGCGCTGGAAGCGGCCATCATGGCCTATGCGCTCGAACTGTACTTCGGCCTGCCCCTGTGGCTCGGCTACCTGGCCAGCGCGCTGGTGGTGGTGCCGCTGGTGACGCATGGCGTGACCCTGATCAGCCGCATCCAGATGCTGACCCAGCCGCTCTGGCTCGGGCTGATGGCCCTGCCCTTCATCGCGATCCTGGTGAAGCGCCCGGAGTTGCCGGCCGAGCTGCTGCACTTCGGCGGTGCACAGGGCGGCCATGGCGGCTTCGACATGCTCGCTTTTGGTGCCGCGACCGCCGTCGGCGTGGCCCTGATCACCCAGATCGGCGAACAGGTCGACTTCCTGCGCTTCATGCCGCCTCAAAGCAAGCCCACACTCGGCTGGCACCTGGGCGTGCTGGTCGCCGGTCCCGGCTGGATCGTGCTGGGCATCCTCAAGATGCTGGCCGGCGCGCTGCTGGCGCTGCTGGCGATCGAGGGCGGCGCCAGCCTGGCCGAGGCCGTCAATCCCACCCATATGTACCTGGCCGGCTTCGGGGAGTTCTTCGACAGCCATGGCGCGGCGCTGCTGGCGACCGTGCTGTTCGTCGTGGTCTCGCAGATCAAGATCAACATGACCAACGCCTATGCCGGCTCGCTGGCGTGGTCGAACTTCTTCGCGCGCCTGACCCACAGCCATCCAGGGCGCGTGGTCTGGGCCTGCTTCAATGCCCTGATCGCGGTGCTGCTGATGGAAATGGACGTGTTCCAGGCGCTCGACCTGGTGCTGGCCCTGTTCTCGAACGTCGCCATCGCCTGGATCGCCGCGGTGGTGGCCGACCTGGTGGTCAACAAGCCGCTCGGCCTGAGCCCGCCCGGCATCGAGTTCCGGCGCGCCTACCTGTATGACATCAATCCGGTGGGCGTCGGCGCCATGCTACTGGCCTCGATCCTGTCGATCGCCGCCTTCGGCGGCCTGTTCGGCGCGGTCGCCCAGGCCTTCTCGGCCTTCATCGCCCTCGCCACCGCCTTTGTGGCGGCGCCCCTGATCGCCCACGCCACCCGCGGCCGCTACTACATGGCGCGCCAGCCGCATACCGACCCGCCGCGCAGCACCGTGTGCAGCATCTGCGAGAAGGAATACGAGCCGGAGGACATGGCCCAGTGCCCGGCCTACGGCGGCGCGATCTGCTCGCTGTGCTGCTGCCTCGATGCCCGCTGCGACGACGCCTGCAAGCCCCAGGCGCGCATCGCGGTGCAGTGGCAAGCGGCCATGCGCTGGCTCCTGCCGCGCGCCAGCTGGCCCTACCTGGGCGGCGGGCTCGGTCACTACCTGTTATTGATGACGGTCACCGTGCTGTTCCTGGGCGCCCTCCTCGGCACGCTCTACCTGCACGAGGCAGCCGCCCTGACCAGGAGCGGCGACGTCCGCCTGCTGGCGCCGCTGCAACTGGCGTTCGTGAAGCTGTTCGGCGCGCTGCTGCTGGTCAGCGCCATCATCGCCTGGTGGCTGGTGCTCAACAGCCAGAGCCGGCGCGTGGCGCAGGAAGAAGCGCAGCAGGCCAAGAAACAGGCCGACCAGGCCAACCAGGCCAAGAGCCGCTACATCGCCGGCATCAGCCATGAGATCCGCACCCCGCTCAACAGCATCCTCGGCTACGCCCAGCTGCTCGACGACGATCCATCCATTCCCGAGCACCGCCGCCAGGCGATCCGGGTAATCCGCGGCAGCGGCGAACACCTGCTGTCGCTGATCGAGGGAACGCTCGATATCGCGCGCATCGAGGGCGGCAAGCTCAGCATCGACCTGCGCCCGCTGCGGTTCGGCGCTTTCATCGGCCAGCTGGTGCGCATGTTCGAGCAGCAGGCCGCCGGCAAGGGCCTGGCCTTCGTCCATGAATGCGACGGCATGCTGCCGCCGCTGGTACGGGCCGACCGCAAGCGGCTCAGCCAGATCCTGATCAATCTCCTCGGTAACGCGGTCAAGTTTACGGCGCGCGGCGCGATCACATTCCGCCTGCGCTATGCGCGCGACATGGCGTACTTCGAGGTCGAGGATTCCGGGCCCGGCATCCTGCCCGAAGAGGTGGAAAGCATCTTCGAGCCGTTCACGCGCGGCAGCGCGGGCAATGCCGGCGACAGCGCCGGCACCGGACTGGGCCTGCCCATCAGCAAGCTGCTCACCGAGTTGATGGGCGGCGAACTGACGCTGCGGCCAAGCGCCGGCGGCGGCAGCGTGTTCGCGGTGCGCCTGCTCCTGCCGCGCGTGCATGGCGAGGCGCACAGTCCAACTGGCGGCCCGGCGCGGCGCCACGGCTATGCCGGCGCCCGGCGCCGCATCCTGGTGGTGGACAACGAGCGCAACGATCGCGAATTCCTGGTCCAGTTGCTGGCGCCTTTGGGCTTCGTGGTCGGCCAGGCGGCATCGGGCGCCGAATGCCTGCAGCACCAGGCCGGCTTCGCCCCCGACCTGATCCTGATGGATCTCGCCATGCCGGGCATCGACGGCTGGGAGACCAGCCACCTGCTGCGCACCGAGCACGGATGCCTGGCCCCGATCGCGATCGTCTCGGCCAACGCCTACGACAAGGGCTTGCCGAATCCGGCCGGCATCGGCGCCGACGATTTCTTCACCAAGCCGGTCCAGGTCGACGAGCTGCTCGACTGGATCGGACGGCGCCTGCGGCTCGACTGGCTCGGCGCCGCCCCCGCACCCGCACCCGCACCCGCGACCGCAGGCGCCTCGCCTCGCCTGCCTGCGCCTGGCGCACTGGCCGCGCTGCGCGCCCAGCTCGCGGCCGGCTACGTGCGCGGTATCCGCGCCGAACTGGATCGCCTCGCCGCGCTCGGCGCGGCGCACCACGACTTCGTCGAGCTGATGCGCGGGCATGCGGCCCGCCTCGACCTCGACGCCATGACACGCCTGATCGACACCGGAGAATCCCATGCCGCAAACGATTGAACGACCACCGGGCCCGGTGGTGCTGGTGGTGGACGACGTCCCCGACAACCTCGCCGTGCTGCACGATGCGCTGGACGAATCGGGCTACGCGGTGGTGGTGGCCAACAACGGCGCCACTGCGCTGGAGCGGGCGCGCGCGCTGGTGCCCGACATCGTGCTGCTCGACGCCGTGATGCCCGGCATGGATGGCTTCGAGGTCTGCCGCCAGCTCAAGGCCGACCTGCGCACGCGCGCCATTCCCGTGGTGTTCATGACCGGCCTCACCGAGGACGAACACATCCTCGCCGCATTCCAGGCCGGCGTCGCCGACTACGTGACCAAGCCGGTGCGCCAGAGCGAAGTGCTGGCCCGCATCGGCGCCCACATGCGCACCGCCAGCCTGGTCACCCAGGCGCGCAGCGCGCTCGACGCCTTCGGTCACGCGGTGCTGGTGGCCGGCCTGGACGGCCGCATCGCATGGCAGACGCCGCTGGCGCGCCAGTGGCTGCAGGCCTGGTTCCCGGAGGGCGCCGGGGCCGGCATGCCGGCGCGCGTGGCGCTCTGGCTGCGCGAGGCGGTCGCCGCCCGCGAACAGGGACAGGAACCGGCGCCGCTGGTGCTGGCGCAAGGCACGCGCCGCCTCGGCTTCGAGCTGGCCGAAGCGCTCGACGGCGGCTGCTACTCGATGGTGCTGCGCGAGGAGTCCGACGCCGCCCAGGTCCAGGGCCTGATGGCCGGATTCACGCTGACCCGGCGCGAAGCCGAGGTGCTGCACTGGGTCAGCAAGGGCAAGACCAACCGCGACATCGGCGACATCCTCGGCACCAGTCCGCGCACCGTGAACAAGCATCTCGAGCATGTCTTCGCCAAGCTCGGCGTCGAGACCCGCACGGCGGCGGCCTCGCTCGCGATGTCGCGTCCGGCGGCGGCAGGACGGTCCGCTAGACCGCCAGGTGCCGCCTGACCTCGTCGCTGTCCATGGTCGCGCGCGCGCCGGCCGCGACCACCGCGCCGCGCGACAGCACCAGGTAGCGGTCGGCCAGCGCATGGGCGAAGTCGAAGTACTGCTCGCACAGCAGGATCGCCATGTCGCCGCGCGCGCGCAGCAGGCCTATCACGCGCTCGATGTCCTTGATGATCGACGGCTGGATGCCCTCGGTCGGCTCGTCGAGGATCAACAGGCGCGGGCGTTGCAGCAGCGCGCGCGCGATTGCCAGCTGCTGCTGCTGGCCGCCCGACAGGTCGCCCCCGCGCCGCCGCAGCATGTCCTTCAGCACCGGGAACAGGGCGTAGACCTCGGGATCGATATGCCGTGCCGCGCGGCCCGGCAGGCCGGCCATGCCCATGCGCAGGTTCTCTTCCACCGTCAGGCGCGCGAAGATCTCGCGCCCCTGCGGCACATAGGCGATGCCGGCGGCGGCGCGCGCGTGCGGGCTGAGGCGCGTGACGTCGCGGCCTGCAAGCCGGACTCGTCCGGAGGCAACAGGCAGCACGCCCATCAGGCACTTGAGCAGCGTGGTCTTGCCCACGCCGTTGCGGCCCAGCAGGGCCAGGCACTGGCCCTGCTCGAGCGCCAGCGACACGCCGCGCAGGGTGTGCGAAGAACCGTAGTACTGGTTCAGGTCATCGGCTTGCAGCATCATGGTCAGCGTCCCAGGTAGACTTCGATCACACGTTCGTCGGCCTGCACTTCGTCCATGCGGCCTTCGGCCAGCACCGCGCCTTCGTGCAGCACCGTGACCTTGCCCTGGCGCGCGATCTCGGCGACGAAGCCCATGTCGTGCTCCACCACCATGATCGAGTGCCGTCCGCGCAGTTCGTCGAGCAGTTCGGCGGTGCGCGCGGTCTCGGCATCAGACATGCCGGCCACCGGCTCGTCGAGCAGGATCAGGGCCGGCTCCTGGATCAGCAACATGCCGATCTCGAGCCACTGCTTCTGGCCGTGCGACAGCAGGCCGGCCGCACGCCAGGCGTGATCCTCGAGGCGGGTCTGGCGCAGCACCGCGCCGATGCGGTCGCGCTGTTCGCCGTCGAGCCGCGCGAACAGGCAGGCGCGCACCCGCTTGTCCATCCTGAGCGCCAGCTCCAGGTTCTCGAACACCGTATGCGATTCGAACACGGTCGGGCGCTGGAACTTGCGGCCGATGCCGGCGCGCGCGATCTGGTGTTCGCTGAGCAGGGCCAGGTCGTGGCGCTGGCCGAACCACACGCGCCCCGAACCCGGTCGCGTCTTGCCGGTGATGACGTCCATCATCGTCGTCTTGCCGGCGCCATTGGGACCGATGATGCAGCGCAGCTCGCCCACCGAGATGTCGAGCGTCAGCCGGTTCAGGGCGCGAAAGCCATCGAAGCTGACGCTCACATCCTCCAGGTACAGGATGGCGCCGTGGCTGGCATCTAATGTGTCGTCATGGGCGACTCTCATGCCGCTTCCTCCAGTGTTGGCGCCTCGTGCGCGGCCGGCGCCGGCCGCCGGCGCGGAAGGCGCAGTCCGAGCAGGCCCTTCGGCATCAGGAGCGTGACCAGGATGAACAGCAGGCCGAGCGCGAACAGCCACAGGTCGGGAAAGGCGGCGGTGAACCAGCTCTTGAGGCCATTCACGGTGAATGCGCCCAGGATCGCCCCCAGCAGCGTGCCGCGCCCGCCCACCGCCACCCAGATCACCATCTCGATCGAGTTCGCCGGCGACATCTCGGACGGATTGACGATGCCGACCTGCGGCACGTACAGCGCGCCGGCGATGCCGCACAATACCGCCGACAGGGTCCACACGAACAGCTTGAACCACAAGGGGTCGTAGCCCAGGAACATCAGGCGCGGCTCGGCGTCGCGCACACCCTGCAATATGCGGCCCAGGCGCGAGGCGACCAGCCAGCGGCACAGGCACAGCGCGCCGACCAGGAAGGCCAATGTGGCCAGGTACAGCGCGGCGCGGGTGCCTGGCGCCGTGATGTCGTAGCCCAGGATACGCCGAAAGTCGGTAAAGCCGTTGTTGCCGCCGAAGCCGGTATCGTTGCGGAAGAACAGCAGCATGCCGGCATACGCCAGGGCCTGGGTGATGATCGAGAAATACACGCCCTTGATGCGCGAGCGGAAGGCGAAGTAGCCGAACACGAAGGCCAGCACACCCGGCACCAGCACCACCAGCGCCATGCAGTACCAGAAGCTGTCGGTCATGGCCCAGAACCAGGGCAGTTCCTGCCAGTCCAGAAAGACCATGAAGTCGGGCAGCGCGCTGCCGTACACGCCGTCGCGGCCGATCGCACGCATCAGGTACATGCCGTGGGCGTAGGCGCCCAGCGCGAAGAACAGCGCGTGGCCCAGCGACAGGATGCCGGTGTAACCCCACACCAGGTCGAGCGCCAGCGCGGCCAGCGCGTAGCACATGAACTTGCCGACCAGCGCCAGCGTATAGCCGGAGACGTGCAGCGCATGCTCGGGCGGGAACGCCAGGTGCAGCACCGGCAGCAGCGCCGCCAGCAGCGCCAGCGCGGCGATCAATGTGCCCGTGAAGGTCCTCGGCTTCGTCATTCCACGCTCCTTCCCTTGAGGGCGAACAGTCCCTGCGGCCGCAGCTGGATGAAGACGACGATGAACACCAGGATGCCGATCTTGGCCGGCACGGCGCCGGCGAGCGGCTCCAGCAGCTTGTTCAATTCGCCCAGGCCGAGCGCCGCGATCACGGTGCCGGCCAGCTGGCCGACGCCGCCCAGCACCACCACCATGAACGAATCGATGATGTAGGCCTGGCCCAGGTCGGGGCCGACGTTGCCCAGCTGCGACAGCGCCACGCCGCCCAGGCCGGCGATGCCGGAACCCAGGCCGAAGGTCAGCATGTCGATGCGTCCGGTCGGCACGCCGACGCAGTCGGCCATGCGGCGGTTCTGCATCACGGCGCGCACGAACAGCCCGAGCCGGGTGGCATTGAGCAGCAGCCAGACGGCGGCCGTCACCAGGATCGCGAACACGATGATGGCGATGCGGTTGTAGGGCAGCACCAGCGAGCCGAGCACCGTCACCCCGCCCGACATCCAGGCCGGATTGGCCACCTCGACGTTCTGCGCCCCGAACAGCGTGCGCACCCCTTGCATCAGCACCAGGCTGATGCCCCAGGTGGCGAGCAGGGTTTCCAGCGGACGGCCATACAGCCAGCGGATCACAGTGCGCTCGATCGCCATGCCGGCCAGGGCCGCCACCGCGAAAGCGGCCGGCAACGCCGCCAGCAGGTACAGATCGAGCGCGTCCGGCAGGTAGCGCCGGAACAAGGTCTGCACCAGCCAGGTCGTGTAGGCGCCGATCATCAGCAGTTCGCCGTGCGCCATATTGATCACGCCCATCAGTCCGAAGGTGATGGCCAGCCCGAGCGCCACCAGCAGCAGCACGCTGCCCAGCGACAGCCCCTGGAACAGGTGACCGGCCAGGTCGGCGCGGCGCTGGCGGCCGTCGAGCGCGCCCAGCGCCCGGGCTGCGGCGACCCGCACCGCATCAATCGGCTCGGCGCCCGGCTCCAGCAGCGCCTGCAGCAGCGGACGCTGGGCGGCGCCGCCCAGCTCTCCCAGCTGCTGCGCGGCGAGGCGGCGCTGCGCCGGATCGTCCGCGCCCAGGGCGGCGCGCGCCACCAGCAGCGCCAGCAGCGCGCGCACCGCGTCGTCGGTTTCGGCGGCCAGGGCGCGCCGCGCCAGCGGCAGCTGGGCCGGGTCGGGCTCGGCGGCGAGCATGGCGCGCGCCGCCGCCAGCCGCCGCGCGCCCTGCGGGGCCATCAGGTCCATGCCGGACAGCGCCGCCGCGATGGCGGTGCGCAGGCGGTTGTTGACGACGATCGTCTCGGCGCCCTCGGGCAGCTCGCCCTGCGGGCCGGCGATGCCGACCTGGCCGTCCGCGGTGGCGTACAGGGCGTCGTCCTGCAGTGCGCGCAGCAGCGCCGCCGCCTGCGGCGTCGCCAGCGCGCCGAGCGCCGCCACCGCCTCGACCCGGGCGTCGGGATCGTCGCCGGCCAGCGGCTGCAGCAGCGCCGGCGCCACGCCGGCCGGCGCGGCCAGGGCGGCGCCGGCCGCCAGCCAGAGCCAGAATGCGGCAGCGCCCAGCAGTGCGCGTAGCAGGTGAACCATCATGCGGCTTCTCCCCGGTCTCGGCGTTGAAAGTCGGCGCCGGTCACAGCTTCTGTTTGCTCTCGTTGCCCTTGATATAGGGGCTCCAGGGCTGGGCGCGGATCGGCGCCTTGCTCTTCCAGACCACGTTGAACTGGCCGTCGGCCCTGATCTCGCCGATCATCACCGGCTTGTGCAGGTGATGGTTGCTCGCATCCATGGTCAGCGTGAAGCCGGACGGCGCCTTGAACGACTGGCCCGCCATGGCCGCGATCACCTTGTCGGTGTCGACCGACTTCGCCTTCTCGACCGCCTGCGCCCACATGTGGATGCCGACATAGGTCGCTTCCATCGGGTCGTTGGTGACCGCCTTGTCCGCGTTCGGCAGCTTCCTAGCGGCCGCGTAGGCGCGCCACTTTCTGGTGAAGTCGACGTTGACCGGGTTCTTCACCGACCCGAAGTAGTTCCAGGCCGCCAGGTGGCCGACCAGCGGCCGGGTATCGACGCCGCGCAGCTCTTCCTCGCCGACCGAGAACGCCACCACCGGCACCTCGGTCGCCTTCAGGCCGGCGTTGCCCAGCTCCTTGTAGAACGGGACGTTGGAGTCGCCGTTGATGGTCGAGATCACGGCGGTCTTGCCGCCGGCCGAGAACTTCTTGATGTTGGCGACGATCGTCTGGTAGTCGGCATGGCCGAACGGCGTGTAGGCTTCCTGGATGTCGCTGTCCTTCACCCCTTTGCTTTTCAGGAAAGCGCGCAGGATCTTGTTGGTGGTGCGCGGATACACATAATCGGTGCCGAGCAGGACGAAGCGGCGCGCCCCACCGCCGTCCTTGCTCATCAGGTATTCGACCGCGGGAATCGCCTGCTGGTTGGGCGCGGCGCCGGTGTAGAACACATTCTTCTCGAGCTCTTCGCCTTCGTACTGCACGGGGTAGAACAGCAGGCCATTGAGTTCCTTGAACACCGGCAGCACCGACTTGCGCGACACCGAGGTCCAGCAGCCGAACACCGCGGCCACCTTGTCCTTGGCGATCAGCTGGCGCGCCTTCTCGGCGAACAGCGGCCAGTTCGAGGCCGGGTCGACCACCACCGGCTCGAGCTTGCGGCCCAGCACCCCGCCCTTGGCATTGATTTCCTCGATGGCCATCAAGGCCACGTCCTTGAGCGTGGTTTCCGAGATCGCCATGGTGCCGGACAGCGAATGCAGGATGCCGACCTTGATGGTGTCGGCGGCCATGGCCGGCAGGCTGCCGCCCAGCACGGCGGTGGCGGCGGCGATGCGGGTCAGGCTGGCGATGAAACGGCGGCGCTGTTGCATGGGAAGTGCTCCTGGTGGATGAGGAATGCGAAAAGCTTAGCGAGGCGCACCAGCCCCGCCCATACGTCAACTGACGTAGTGGCGCGACCGGCGCCGATCTACGTCACTTATCTACGTCACTTATCTACGTCACTTAGCGTATTGAGCCCGCGCGGCCGGCCCGGGATACTGACGAGGCAGCGCACAGCGTTCCCGCAACCGATCGCCAACCCCACACGCATACCATGGACAAACACCCGAGTGCTCCTCCCCTTTCCACCGCGTTCTGGACGCTGGCCGACTGGGCCGCCGCCTACCGCGACGGCGCCGATCCCTCCGCGCTGCTGGCGCCGCTGGTTGCGGCCCTGGACGACGCTGACCCGGCCTGGATCAGCCGCCTGGGCCACGCCGCGCTCGCCGCGCGCCTGGAACGGCTAACGCAGCAGCGTGAAGCGGCAGGGGACGACCGTCTTCCGCTGTACGGCGTGCCGTTCGCGGTCAAGGACAATATCGACGTGGCCGGCCTGCCGACCACCTGCGCCTGCCCCGATTTCGCCTACCGGCCCGAGGCCAGCGCCGCCGTCGTCGAGCGCCTGGAAGCGGCCGGCGCGGTGGTGATCGGCAAGACCAACCTCGACCAGTTCGCCACCGGCCTGGTGGGCACCCGCTCGCCCCATGGCGCGGTGCCCAACGCCTTCGATCCTGCCTACATCAGCGGCGGCTCGAGTTCGGGCTCGGCCTCGGTCGTGGCGCGCGGCCTGGTGCCGTTCGCGCTCGGCACCGACACCGCCGGCTCGGGCCGGGTCCCGGCCGGCCACAACAACCTGGTGGGCTTGAAGCCGACGCGCGGACTGGTGTCCACCCGCGGCCTGGTCCCGGCCTGCCGCTCGCTCGACTGCATCACCGTGCTGGCCCTCGGCGTGGACGACGCCGCCGCGGCGCTGCGCGTCATGGCCGGCTACGACGCCGACGATCCCTATTCGCGCCGCGCGCCGCCACGCCCGGCGGCGTGGCCGGCGCGGCCGGTGCTGGGCGTGCCGCTCGATCCCGACTGGTTCGGCGACAGCCACGCGCGCCAGGCGCACGAAGACGCGCTGCGGCGCCTCGAAGCCGATGGCGTGGAACTCAAGCCGGTCGACTTTAGCCCGCTGTTCGAGACGGCCGCGCTGCTCTACGAAGGGCCATGGGTGGGCGAGCGCTACGCCGCGATCGAAAGCCTGATGCAAGACCATCCCGAGTCGGTGCATCCGACCGTGCGCGCCATCGTCGCCAGGGCCACCGGTTTCAGCGCGGTCGACGCCTACCAGGCCGAATACCGGCGCATGGCGCTGGCGCGCCAGGCCGAAGCCCTGATGGCGGGCCTCGACGGCCTGCTGGTGCCGACCGCGCCCACCATCCCCACGATCGCGGACGTGTTGGCCGACCCGGTGGCCCTGAATTCGCGCATGGGCGTGTACACCAATTTCGTCAACCTGCTGGACTGGAGCGCGATCGCGGTGCCGGCCGGGATGCGCGCCGACGGCCTGCCGGCCGGCCTCACCCTGATCGCCCCCGGCTGGCACGAGGCGCGCCTGCTGGAGTTCGGCCGGCGCTGGCAGGCGGCCTCGCCCTGGCTGCGCGGGGCGTCGAAGCGGCCGCTGCCCCTGCCGGCGGCGCCGGCGCTCGAAGGACAGGTCGTGGTCGCGGTGGTCGGCGCGCACCTGTCGGGCATGCCGCTCAACTGGCAACTGGCCGAACGCGGTGCGGTATTGCTGGAGACCGCCCACACCTCGCCCGCCTACCGCCTGTACGCGCTGCCCGGCACGGTCCCGCCCAAGCCGGGCCTGGTGCGCACCGGCGACGGCGCCCCGATCGCGCTCGAACTGTGGGCGATGCCGGTCGAGCGCTTCGGCTCGTTCGTGGCCTTGATCCCGGCGCCGCTGGGCATCGGCACGCTGGAGCTGGCCGATGGCCGCAGCGTGCAGGGCTTCGTGTGCGAAGCCTGGGCCACCGCCGGCGCCGAGGACATCACGGCGCTGGGAGGCTGGCGCGCCTATATCGCCCGCCGCTGAGCCACCGCCACCTGACCGGAGTACGCCACCATGTTCCATACCGTCCTGATCGCCAACCGCGGCGAAATCGCCGTGCGCATCGCCCGCACGCTCAAGAAAATGGGTATCCGCTCGGTCGCCGTCCATTCGGACGCCGACCGCGACAGCCTGCACGTCGCCGCCGCCGATGTGGCTATTTCTCTGGGTGGCGACAGCGCCGCCGAGAGCTATCTGCGCGGCGAGCGCATCATCGAGATCGCACGCGCCAGCGGCGCCCAGGCCATCATCCCGGGCTACGGCTTCCTGTCCGAGAACACCGCATTCGCCGAACAGTGCGCGGCGGCAGGCATCGTGTTCGTCGGCCCGACGCCCGAGCAGGTGCGGCGCTTCGGCCTGAAGCACACCGCGCGCGAGATCGCGGCGGCGGCCGGGGTGCCGCTCACGCCCGGCACCGGCCTGCTGCAGGACTTCCAGCAGGCGCGCGCGGCCGCCCTGGAGATCGGCTATCCGGTCATGCTCAAGAGCACCGCAGGCGGCGGCGGCATCGGCCTGTCGCGCTGCGACGACGAGGCGCAGCTGGAAGCGGCCTTCGCCTCGGTGCAGCGCCTCGGCCAGAACTTCTTCAAGGACAGCGGCGTGTTCATCGAGCGCTTCGTCGCCGACGCCCGCCACGTCGAAGTGCAGATCTTCGGCGATGGCCGCGGCCGGGTCGTGGCGCTGGGCGAGCGCGATTGCTCGGTGCAGCGCCGCAACCAGAAAGTGATCGAGGAGACCCCGGCCCCGCACCTGCCGCCGGCCACCCGCGCCGCCATGCTGGACGCCGCCGTGCGCCTGGGCCAGGCGGTCGACTACGTCTCGGCCGGCACGGTCGAATTCATCTACGACGGCGCGCGCGACGCGTTCTACTTCCTGGAGGTGAACACCCGCCTGCAGGTCGAGCACCCGATCACCGAGGCCGTAACAAGCCTCGACCTGGTCGAATGGATGGTCCGCATCGCCGCCGGCGAGCCGCCTTCGTTAGACGACCTGGCGCCGCCGCAGGGCGCGGCGATCGAAGTGCGGGTGTATGCCGAGAACCCGGCGCGCGACTTCCAGCCGGCGCCGGGCGTGCTGACCGAGGTGGCTTTCCCGGAGCACGTGCGGGTCGACACCTGGGTACGCACCGGCACCGAGGTATCGGCGCACTACGACCCCATGATCGCCAAGATCATCGCCCATGGCGCCGACCGCGAGGATGCGCGCAAGAAGCTCCTGGCGGCGCTGGACGCCACCCGCCTGCACGGCAGCGCCACCAATCTCGACTACCTGCGCGGCATCCTGGCCAGCCGCGCCTTCATTGAAGGCCGGGTATCGACCGCCTTCCTCGACCGCTACACCCATGTCTCGCCACTAGTCGAGGTGCTGAGTGGCGGCACCTACACCACGGTGCAGGACTACCCGGGCCGCGCCGGCTACTGGGACATCGGCGTGCCGCCCTCGGGCCCGATGGACGACCTGGCGTTTCGCCTGGCCAACCGCATCGTCGGCAACCCCGAGGATGCGGCCGGCCTCGAATGCACGCTGCAGGGCCCGACGCTGCGCTTCCACGGCGACGCGCTGATCGCGCTGACCGGCGCGACTGCCGAGGCCACCCTCGACGACGGCCCGCCGCTGGCCTGGTGGCAGCCGGTCGCGGTGCGCGCCGGCCAGGTGCTGCGCATGGGGCGCGCGGCGAGCGGCTGCCGCAGCTACATCGCCCTGCGCCACGGCCTCGACATCCCCGACTACCTGGGCAGCAAGTCGACCTTCGTCCTCGGAAAATTCGGCGGCCACGCGGGGCGCACGCTGGGCGTGGGCGACGTGCTGCCGATCTGCCGGCCCGGGGCGCCACTGGACGCGCCGCGCGCGCTGGCGCCGGCACTGGCGCCGGCCTACGGCAGCCACTGGGACATTGGGGTGCTGTACGGCCCGCACGGCGCGCCGGATTTCTTCACCGAGGACAGCATCGCGACCTTCTTCGCCACCGACTACGAGGTGCACTACAACTCGAACCGGCTGGGGGTGCGCCTGCTCGGCCCGAAGCCGGAATGGACGCGCAGCGACGGCGGCGAGGCCGGCCTGCACCCGTCGAACGTGCACGACTGCGTGTACGCGATCGGCAGCGTCAACTTTACGGGCGACACGCCGGTGATCCTCACCTGCGACGGGCCGAGCCTGGGCGGCTTCGTGTGCCCGGTCACGATCGCCCGCGCCGAGCTGTGGAAGGTGGGCCAGGTCAAGCCGGGCGACACCATCCGCTTCCGGCGCATCGGCTTCGACGACGCGCTCGCGCTGGAACTGGCCATGGACGGCGCGATCCGAGACCTTCGCCCCCTGCCCGGCCTGCCCATGCAAGCGCCGGCCGCCATGTCGAGCTGCATACTGGCCACGCTACCGGCCAGCGGCACGCGCCCGGCGGTGGCCTACCGCCAGGCCGGCGACAAGTACATCCTGCTCGAATACGGCCCGAACGTGCTGGACCTGCGCGCGCGGCTGCGCGTGCACCTGCTGATGGAGGCGCTGACCGCCCTGCGCCTGCCGGGCGTGCGGGAGCTGTCGCCCGGCGTGCGCTCGGTGCAGATCCACTACGACAGCCGGGTGCTGGCGCAGGCCGCGCTGCTGGGTCACCTGATGGCGCTGGAGACGCAACTGCCCGACGTCGCCGGCCTGCGGGTGCCGAGCCGCATCGTGCACCTGCCGCTGGCGTTCGAGGATTCGGCGACGCTCGGCGCCGTCGCGCGCTACCGCGAAACGGTCAAGGCCGAGGCGCCCTGGCTGCCGAACAACGTCGATTTCATCCAGCGCATCAATGGGCTGGACAGCCGCGACATGGTGCGCGACGCGATATTCGACGCCAGCTACATGGTGATGGGCCTGGGCGACGTCTACCTGGGCGCCCCATGCGCGGTGCCGCTCGACCCGCGCCACCGCCTCCTGACCTCCAAGTACAACCCGGCGCGCACCCATACCGCCGAAGGCACGGTGGGGATCGGCGGCATCTATATGTGCATCTACGGGATGGATTCGCCCGGCGGCTACCAGCTGGTCGGACGCACGGTGCCGATCTGGAACAAGTTCCTGCACAACCGGCAGTTCGGCGACCAGCCGTGGCTGCTACGCTTCTTTGACCGGGTGCGCTTCTATCCGGTGAGCGAGGCCGAGCTGGAGCGATTCCGCGACGACTTCCGCGCAGGGCGCGCCCAGGTGCGGATCGAAGACGCGCTATTCGACCTGGATGAACACGAACGCGGGCTGGCTGAGGATGCCGATGCGATCGCGGTCTTCAAGGCGCGTCAGCAGGCTGCGTTCACGGCCGAGGTGGCGCTGTGGCATGGCGACGCGGGCGCCGGCGCGGCGCATGAGGACGAGAACCAGCCTGAATCGACCGATGGTGCGGGATCCACGGTCGCCGCGGAAATGTCGGGGAATGTGTGGAAGCTGATGGTGGAACCAGGCCAGGCGGTGCGGGCCGGAGAAGTGGTGGCCATCCTCGAGGCCATGAAGATGGAATTCTCGGTGCAGGCGCCGCATGCGGGGACGGTCACCGCCGTGTATTGCCGGGCCGGCAGGATGGTGCATGCGGGGCAGGCGCTGTTCGCGCTCGATCCGGTCGATGCCTGTGCGGGGGTGGCGGCGTGACCCGACGCGAGGCGGCTCCGGCAAGACGGAGCACCGAAAGCCAATCCCGCCGGCGCAGGCCCCGGGGATAAGGTCTTCTATGGGTTGAGCGTGGAAAACTCGCAACAATGTTAAAAAATGAATCGTGCGCGTAAAAAAAATTCTTCGCTTATCTTACTATGTTTCATTAACAATTTTTTAACAACCAAGGAACTAGTTTAATGAAGACCGTCTCGCTCCGCCTCCTGTCCAGCCTGGTCCTGATGGCCGCTTCGTTCTCGGCCTCGGCCGGTCCCAACGTGGTCAAGGCGCTTGAAATCAAGGGCGTGTTCAATGAAAAAGTTGGTCCTGCGCCGCAATGTGCGTCGTCGCTCGGCGGCAAGCTTGCCGGCCACGGTGAGACGGCCGAAGGAACGCCGGTCGCGTTCGTCGGCGGAGATTGCTTCGCCCAGTCTGGCACCACATTCACCTTCAGCAATGGCAAGTTCGTCCTGCTGTATCCAAACGGCGACCAGATTTTCGCCAACTACGGTGGCCAGTTCGTTCCCACCGGCGCAGGCACTGCCTACGTCATGAACGGCGGCACCTTCACCATCACCGGCGGCACCGGCACCTATGCTCGCGCAACCGGTGGCGGCTACCTGACCGGCACCGAAGACTTGTCCAACGGCGCCGGCACGATCGGGTTATCGGGTCGTGTTTATTACAAGCAGAAGTGATCGCTGAAACAGCGCCAAGCCGCGCTGATACTGCGTCATGACGGACAAGGTAAAAAGAGCGGGATGTATCGCGCTCTTTTTACCTCCCGCTCGTTTTCCTGACGGTTTGAATAGCCACTCATTGGCTGGCACGATAGCTGGGGCGATTGCATGGGTGGATAGCGTGTTGTCGTCAGAACTGCACCCCACGCGTGAGCCCGCCGTCAACCAGCAGATTGGTGCCGGTCGTGAATCCCGCCGCCGGGCTGGCAAGAAATACCGTGGCGCGCGCCACCTCGTCGGGCGTCGCCATGCGGCCGAGCGGATTCGCGGCCAGGCAGGCGGCGAAGGTTTCCGGCTGATTGCGCTTGATGTCACCCCATACCCCATCGGCGAAATACACATTTCCAGGCGAAACCGTATTGACACGGATGCCATCGGCGGCGTGCCGCGTCGACAGCGTCTTTCCGTAATGGGTCAGCGCTGCCTTCAGCACCCCGTATGGTTCGGCAAACATGTCGATCTCACGTCCCGACACGCTGGAGATCAGCACGATCGAGGCCGCGTCCGACTCCTGCAGATGCGGCAGCGCCGCCTTGACCATCGCCGCGGTGCCGAGCAGGTCTGTCTCGAAGGCGCGCCGCCAGGTGGCCAGGTCGTCGCCGCCGGCCAGCGCGCTGACGTTCGGCACCACGATGTCCAGCCCGCCCATGCGGCGCGCCGCCTCCCCGACCCAGGCCGTCACCTGGGCCGCATCGGTGACGTCGACCGCCGCGCCGCAAGCGCGCGCGCCGAAGGCGTCCTGCGCCGCCGCCACACCGCCGGCATTGCGCGCGCAGAACGCCACCTGCGCGCCCTCGGCCAGAAAGCATTCGACGATCGCGCGGCCGATGCCGCGCGAGCCGCCGCTGACCAGTACCTTGCGTCCTTGCAGTCCGAGATCCATGAGAGTGTCCTTTCTGAAGTGAAAAAGGCCAGTCGGATGACTGGCCTGATGGCGCCCCGCTGGCTTACTTGCGCAGCTTGTAGGCGATGATGGCGTCGCTGTTGCCGGTTTCCATGAAGGCGTGACCGGTGGCGGCGATCAGGATGTATTGCTCGCCGTTGACCTCATAGGCGATCGGGTTGGCCTGGCCGCCGGCCGGCAGCACGTCGGTCCAGACGGTCTTGCCGGTGCGGATGTCGATCGCGCGGAACAGGTTGTCGGTGGCGGCGCCGATGAACACCAGGCCGCCGGCCGTCACCACCGAACCGCCGTTGTTGGGCAGGCCGATGTCGAACGGGATGTACGACGGGATACCCCATGGGCCGTTGCGGCGCGCCGTGCCGAGCGGGCCGTCCCACAAGGTCTCACCCGTGTCCAGGCTGACGGCGCGGATGCCGCCGTACGGCGGCGCCGTGCATGGCACGCCGGTGCCGATATTGCGCCAGCCCGCATTCACGCTGATGGCGTACGGCGCATTGATCTGCGGGTAGACCGAGGAACCGCCCTCGCCCTTGCCGGCCGCCTTGGCGTTGGCGTCCTTGCTGGCGTAGATCGGCTGCACGCCCATCCTGTTGGCCTGTTCGCGCGGGATCAGCTGGCTGCGGTTCGGCACGTCGTTGTAGTTGGCGATCAGGATGCGGCGCACCGGGTCGATCGCGACCGAACCCCAGTCCGAGCCGCCGTTGTAGCCGGGGTACTGGATCCACGGCTTGTCGCTCGACGGCGGGGTCAGGTAGCCGGCGTAGTTCGACTGGCGGAACTGGATCCGGCACATCAGCTGGTCGACCGGCGAGAAGCCCCACATGTCGGCTTCAGTCTTTGGGTCCTTGCGCAGGCTGTGCCAGAGCGACGTCGGCTGGGTGTCGGCCACGAAGTCCGGCTCCACCGAACCGAGCTTGGGCGCCTTGACGCTGCCGATCGGGATCAAGGGCTTGCCGGTGGCGCGGTCGAAGATGTACATATCGCCCTGCTTGGTCGGCAGCAGGATGGCGGCGACCGGCTTGCCGTCGGGGCCGGGATAATCCAGCAGGCTCGGCTGGCTGCCGAGGTCGTAGTCCCACAGGTCGCGCTGCAGCGCCTGGAAGTGCCAGACGTCGCGGCCGGTGGTCACGTCCACCGCCACCAGCGAATCCGAGTATGTGTTCTCGGCGGCGCTGCGGTTGCCGCCGAAGTAGTCGATCGACGAATTACTGATCGGCAGGTAGACCAGGCCGAGCGCCTCGTCGCCGACCGCCGTGGTCCACATATTCGGGGTGCCGCGGGTGTACGTCTGGCCCGCCGCAGGACCCTTGACATTGTCCGGATTGCCCAGGTCCCAGGCCCAGGCCAGCTGGCCGGTGACGGCGTCGTAGCCGCGGATTACGCCCGACGGCGCATCTTCGTCCTGGCCGTCGCGCACCTGGGCGCCGGTGACGATCACGCCGCGCACCACGGTCGGCGCCGCCGTCGGCGAATACCAGCCCGGCACCTTCTTGCCGAGATCCTGCCACAGGTCGACCTGGCCCGGCTTGCCGCCGGCGCCGCCGAAGCCGGCGCACGGTTTGCCGTCGCGCAGGTCGACCGCGACGATGCGGGCATCCAGCGTGGTGCTGATCACGCGCGTCTTGCAGGCGGCATCGTCAGCCAGCTGGGGCGCGGTGTACACCGCCACGCCGCGGCAGACGGCGGCGTGGGCGATGCCTTCGCCCGGCACCTGCGGATCGTAGCGCCAGCGCTGTTCTCCGGTGGCGGCGTTGACGGCGAACAGGATGTTCTTGGCCGAGCACACCAGGAGGTCGTTGCCGATCTTGAGCGGCGTGTTGGCCGGCGAATAGCGCTCACCCTTGGCCGGCAGGTCGCCGGTATGGAACACGAAGGCGCGCTCCAGGCGGCCGACGTTATCCGGCGTGATCTGCGACAGCGCGCTGTAGCGCTGGGCGCTGGCGTCGCCGCCATAGGTCGGCCAATCGGCCGTGGTCCCGCCGACCGCGCCGGCCAGGACGGCCGGGAACTGCGCGGATTCGACGCTGCGCACGCCTTCGCGCGCGACCAGCACGCCGAGGATTGCCAGCACGGCGATCGCGGCCAGCGCCGAAGCGGTCTGCAGTGGGTCGAGCGCCCGCCGGCGCGCGCCGACGGCTGGTGACCGCGAAGGCATCGGCGACAGCGCGAGCGCCAGCATGAACAGCACCGTGACGCCGACCACGCGCGGCACCAGGCCCCAGCCATTGAAGCCGACTTCCCACACGGCCCAGGCCAGCGTGGCCAGCCAGGCGATGCCGATCACGGCCTGGCCACCGCGCTTCCTGCGCGCCAGCAGCACGGCCCCGGCCAGCAGGGCGGCGCCGGCCAGCGCATAGTAGGGGCTGCCGCCGACGGCGATCAGCCAGATTCCGCCACCCAGCATGGCCAGGCCGAACAGGCCGATGAACAGGGTAATGACGACGAGGGCGATGCGCCAGCCCGTGCCAGCCGCCGGCGCGGACGGCTGGGCGGGGTTGCCCTTCTTGTTGGTAGTACTCATGGTGCTCCAGTTTTCACGACGATAAAGATGAACAGGTCTTGCGACAGCGCTTTCAGCCCACCGGGCGGCGCGCTCCGAAGACCGAAAGGGCCGCGCCGACGATCAGCAGGATGCCGACCACGGCGAAGGCGGCGGCAAACCCGCCGGTGCCCGCCACCACGTAGCCGGTGACGATCGGCGCCAGCAGGCCAAACAGGTTGCCGACGGCGGTGACGAAGCCGGCGGCGGTGCCCACGTCCTGGTTCGAGCGCAGCAGGTCGTTGACCAGGGACAGGTTGAGCGAGATGGCCGAGGCGCAGGTGGCCAGCGACAGCGTGATGACCAAGAGGATGGCCCAGGTCTCGGCCAGCATCGGCACCAGCAGGATCACGGACGATCCGAGCAGCACGGCGCCGACCACCAGCCGGCGGCTGCCGCGTTGCGCCGCGGCCGGGCTGACCACCAGGTCGCTGACGCGGCCGACCACGATCGCTAGCACCGCCGCGCCGAGGTAGGGAATCGCCGTGTACATCGAACTCGTCATCACCGACAGGCCCTTTTCCGCCTGCAGGTAGGAAGGCAGCCAGGTCAGGAAGAAATAGGTCGCATACACGGCGCAGCCGTGCGACAGGCCGATGGCCCACATGGTGCGCGAGCGGGCCAGGCCGCGGATGCCGAGCGGCGCGACCGCGGTGGCGCCGACGGTGGCGTTTGCGGCGTCGCCGTCGGTGATCTCGCGCAGCTCGGCCGCGCTCAGCCACGGCGCCTTGCTCGGGTGGCGGTACCATTTGAGCCAGGCCGCCAGCCAGATGAAGCCGGTCGCACCGGCCACCACGAAGGCGATGCGCCAGCCGACCGTGGTGATCAACCAGCCGAAGCCGATCGCGCCGACCGCCGGCCCGACCAGGCTGCCGCTGTGGAATACCGCGGTGGCCATGCCGCGCTCCTTGAGCGGCATCCAGTCGCGCACCACGCGCGCCCCGGCCGGGTAGGTGGTCGCCTCGCCGGCGCCCATCACCAGGCGCGCCGCCAGCAGCGAATAGAAGCCGGTGGCGAAGGCGGTGCACACGGTGGCGACCGACCACACGCCGATGCCATAGGTGTTGACCTGCTTGGGTCCGTAGCGCCCGACCAGGTAGCCCATCGGGATCAGGGCGATGAAGTACAGCCACACGAAGGACGACAGCAGGTAGCCCATGGCCACCGGCGAGATGCCGAATTCTTCCTTGAGGGCGGTGGAGGCGACCGACAGCGAGATCCGGTCGATGTAGTTGATCAGTGTTAGCGTGAAGAGGAAAACGTAAATCCAGATACGTTTCCGGGGTCCTGCCGCGGGCGTGGATGGCGTGGCCACCGCTTGGTCGATGTGCATCTCCGAATTCCTTGTCGTTTTTATCGTGGGGCGCCCGGCAAGAAAGGCGCCGCGTCTCGACGGCGCCTGCCTGCCTGCCAGCCGGGCCTGGCATTCGCGGTGGCGTCAGCCCAGCCAGGCGCGGACGTCGGCCGCCATCGCCTCGAGCGAGATGCGGTAGCGGTCGTGCAGCGTCGGCAGCGCGCCGGCGTCGAGAAACGCGTCCGGCAGCGCCACGTGGCGCAACTCGGGCTGGACCCGCGCGTGCAGCAGGGCCAGCGCGATCGCTTCGCCCAGGCCGCCGACCACGCTGTGGTTCTCGGCCACCACGACCAGCCGCCCTGCGCGCCGGCATTGCGCCACGATGGTGTCGACGTCGAGCGGCTTGATGGTGGCCACATGCAGCACCGCCACCTCGATGCGATCCTGCGCCAGCTTGTCCGCCACTTCCAGCGCGCGCATCGTCATCAGGCCGCTGGAGATCACCAGCACGTCCTTGCCATCGCGCAGCAGCCTGGCCTTGCCGATCTCGAACTGGCCATCGTAGTCGTCCAGGACCAGCGGCACCCGGCCGCGCGACAGGCGCATGTAGACCGGCCCTTCATGGCGCGCGATCGCGGCCACGCACTGGCTGGTCTCGAGCGCGTCGCAGGGGTCGATCACCGTCATGTTCGGGATCGCGCGCATCAGGGCCAGGTCTTCGGTGGCCTGGTGGCTGGGACCGTAGCCGGTGGTCAGGCCCGGCAGCGCGGCGCAGATCTTGACGTTCAGGTTTTCTTCCGCGATCACCTGGTGGATGAAGTCATAGGCGCGGCGGGTGGCGAACACGGCGTAAGTGGTGGCGAACGGGATGAACCCCTCCTTCGCCATGCCGCCGGCAGCCGCCATCAGCAACTGCTCGGCCATGCCCATCTGCACGAAGCGCTCCGGATATTCACGGGCGAAGATGTGCAGGTCGGTGTACTTGGCCAGGTCGGCGGTCAGGCCGACGATGCGCGGATCGCGCTTGCCCGCCTCGATCAGCGCATGGCCGAACGGGGCCGGCTGGGTTCGCTGTCCTTCGGAGGCGATCGAGGCGATCATCGCCGAGGTGGTCAGGCGCGGCTTGGCCGGCGTGCCGTGTTCTGCGGTCGGGACGGGATTCATGCGCGGCTCCATTCGGCGTAGGTGGCATCGAGGTCGGTCAGGGCCCGCTGCCACTCGTCGGCCTCGACCCGGATGAAGTGGTTCTTTTCGCGCTGCTCCAGGAACGGCACGCCCTTGCCCATCAGCGTGTCGCACAGGATCACGCGCGGCTGCTCGCCCTCGAAGGCGAGCGCGGTGTCGAAGGCGGCGATCACCGCCGCCAGGTCGTTGCCGTCGACCCGCTGCACGTGCCAGCCGAAGGCTTGCCACTTGTCCACCAGCGGCTCGAACTGCAGGATGTCGTGCGACGGGCCGTCGGCCTGCTGGCGGTTGATGTCGACCAGGTTGATCAGGTTGGACAGCTTGTGGTGCGCGGCCGACATGGCCGCTTCCCACACGGCGCCCTCGTCCAGTTCGCCATCGGACATCGAATTGAACACGCGCGCGCTGCTGCCCTTCATGCGCAGCGCCAGCGCCTGGCCGACGCCGATCGCCAGGCCCTGGCCGAGCGAACCACCCGAGATTTCCATCCCCGGCGTATAGGTGGCCATGCCCGACATCGGCAGGCGGCTATCGTCCGAGCCATAGGTTTCGAGTTCGTCCTCGTGCAGCACGCCCGCCTCGAACAGCGCGGCGTACAGGGCGATGGCGTAGTGGCCGTGCGACAGCAGGAAGCGGTCGCGCCCTTCCCATTCCGGCTCGGCCGGGCGCAGGTTCATGGCGTGGCAATATGCCACGGCCAGCACGTCGGCCCAGCCGAGAGCCTGGCCGACGTAGCCCTGGCCCTGCACTTCGCCCATGCGCAGGGCGAAGCGGCGCATGCGCCAGGCATGGGCGCGGATTGTCTGGAATGCGGTAGATGCGACCTGGTCGCCGGAATCGGGCATGGTCTCCCCTGATCGAAAAGTGGATAAGAAGGCGCTGGACTCGGCGATTTCATGCAAAATGTTCACCGATGCGGGCCTTTCTTGTTGAAGGCTGATCTTTATTTTCACGCAAAACAGATGACTGCCACAAAAGAAATATTTACGCCGGATAGTGAATCGAATTCACTAATAAAGCAGTTTCGGCGGGTGCCGTTAACGGCCTTGCGGGTGTTCGAGTCGGCTGGCCGCACGGGCTCGTTCGCCGCCGCCGCACGCGAAGTCGACCTGTCTCCGAGCGCCGTCAGCCACGCGATCCGCAAGCTCGAGGACAGCGCGGGCATGACGCTGTTCGTGCGCACCACGCGCTCCCTGGAACTGACGCGCGAAGGCCGGCTGCTGCTCGAGCACGTGCAGCGCGGATTCGAGGAAATGCGGCGCGGCTTCCAGCGCGCCCAGCCCGAGCAGCGGGTGGCGCCGCTGCGCCTGCACACCGCCCCGACCTTCGCCGTGCAGTGGCTGATGCCGCGCCTGACCGGTTTCATGGCTGCCCATCCCGGCATCGCCCTGCAGGTGTCGGCCGACACCGACTACGCGACCTTCGAGGACGACCGTCACGACATCGACATCGTCTACGGCGTCCCGCAGCCGTCGCGCCACGCGCAGATTCCACTGGTGGTCGAAGAACTCACGCCGTTGTGCAGCCCGGCGCTGGCGGCGACGATCGGGTCAGTGCGCGACCTGTACCAGGCGCCGCTGATCCAGAGCGACGGCCAGTCGGTGCAATGGGGCGGCTGGTTCAGCGCCAACGGGCTGGCCACGCCGGGCGACTTCGCGCTCGCGTTCGACCGCAGCTCGATGTCGATCGCGGCGGCGGTCGACGGCCTCGGGGTGGCGCTGGAATCGACCCTGCTGGCCGAGCGCGAACTGGCCACCGGCCGGCTGGTGGCGCCGCTGATCGGGCGCAGCACCACGGTACGCTACGTGGCGCACTACCTGGTGCATCCGCACAGCCTCGAACAGGATACCGCCACCGCCCTGTTCAAGCGCTGGCTGCTCGGCGAGCTGGCGCGCAGCGCGCCACATATGGCCGCGGCGGGCGCCGGCGCCTCAGAATGAATGGCGCACGCCAAGCGAGCTGGCGCGGTCGCCGCTGCCCGACTCGCTGGCGTTGCCGACGGTGTAGCCGGCGTCGTTGCGGTTGACGATGCGCGAGTGCACCGCGTACAGCTCGGTGCGCCTGGACAGCGCGTAACGCAGGCCGAGCGCGTACTGGCGCGCATCCTGGTCGGCCTCGCCGCGGTCGTCCTTGTCGATCAGCGACGCCATCAACGCGTATGGGCCGAAAGGCAGCAGCAGGCCGATCAGCCGGTCGACGCTGTCCTGGGAGGCCGCGGGCGCCCGCGCGCGCCCGAACGGGTTGGACGTGTTGCGCAGCACGGCGCTGTTCAGGCCGCGATTGCGCCCGTAGGCGGCGTACAAGGTCACGATCCCGGCGTCGTAGTTCGCGCCCAGCAGCGTGTTGCGCCCGTTGGCGCCGGCGCTGCCGTTGTCGCGGTCGTGGTGGCCGAGGCGCAGGCGCAGCGCGCCGGCGCGCCAATCGAGCGCCGCACCCAGCTGGCGCCCGCCAGCGGCGCCGGCTTCACCCGGCGCCGCCGCCAGTTCGACCGTGACGCCCTGGGCCTTGAACGGCGACAGGTACTTGACGGTATTGTCCATGCGGCTGAAGGCATTCCCGCTCGTGGCCACCAGGTTCTTGCTGTCGGCAACATAGCCGGAACCGAAAGGATCGGCCATCACCGCGGTCGCGTATTGCGGCGTGTACTGGCGCCCAACCAGCACGCTGCCGAACGGCCCCTGTAGTCCGACCCAGGCCTGGCGGCCGAACAATGTGCCTCCCTGCCCGACCTCTCCGGTGTCGGCCTGGAAGCCGTTCTCGAGCAGGAACAAGGCCTTGACGCCGCGGCCCAGCTCCTCGCTGCCACCGAAGCCGAGGCGCGAGCCCATGGGCACGCCGCTGGTGAGCCTGGTCAGGGCGCCGTCCTTGCCGCCCGCCTCGCGCACCAGCGCCATATCGATCACGCCATAAATAGACATTGCCTCATCGGCGAATGCCGGAAATGCCAGTGCACAAAGAAGCGGCACTGCGATCGTTGTTATTTTCACGAACAGCCTGTTGTTGTCGATGCCAGGCGTTCCCCCGCGCGCGTCTCCACCCGCGCAGGAATTTCATCGATGGCGCGCCGGCGGGTGATGAAGAATACGGCATTCTCCATATCGCGCTCACCGGTGACAAACGATATGTTTACATGAGCTGGTGAATCCAGGTCATGAATGACGACGCCGATCCCGGCTTCGCTCAATGGCCGAGGCCAGAACGGCATCCAGCGCCTCCGGCATGGCCGGCTTGAGCAGATGGGCGTCGAAGCCGGCGGCGCGTGTCCGCGCCCGATCCTCTTGCGCGCCCCAGCCGGTCAAGGCCACCAGCCTGGCTTCAGCAAGCGCGGGCAGCGCGCGCAGGGCGCGCGCCGCTTCGTAGCCGTCGATGTGAGGCATGCCGGGATCGAGAAAGACAAGGTCCGGCACGATGGAGGTTCCCATTCGCACGGCGTCCTCTCCGCCATACGCTACATGCACCTCATGCCCTTTTTCGCGCAGCACCAATGACAGGGTGTCCGCGGCATCCGCATTGTCGTCGGCCACGAGTATGCGCAGCTGGACGGCATTCGCCGCGACGCCCGGTGGCTCTGCGACTGAAACTGGCGTGCCTGCCGGGGCGGCTGACATGCACGGCAGGCGAATGGTGAACGTGCTGCCATGGCCAGCGCCCGCACTGGATGCGCTGACGCTCCCGCCGTGAAGGGACACCAGGCGGCGCACCAGGGACAGGCCGATGCCGAGCCCACCTTTCGATATCCCGATGCTGTGAGGCGCTTGGGAGAACATGTCGAATACCCGCTCCAGATCGTGGGTCGCGATCCCGATGCCGGTATCCGACACGTCGATGACCACGGCGTCGCCACTGACACGCGCCGAAATTGCGATCCTGCCATGGTGGGGCGTGTATTTGCTCGCGTTCGACAAGAGGTTGCTGAGCACCTGGCTCAGGCGCACCGTATCGACATCGACCCAGATCGCGGCATCCGGCAGATCGAGCGCGAGTTCGTGTCCCCCTGCCTCGATCAGGGGAAGGCTGGTTTCGACTGCGCTCGCGATGACCGACTGCATGTCGACGCGCTCGATCTGCAGGACCATCTTGCCGCTGGAGATCCGTGCGATATCCAGCAAATCATTGATGAGATGGACCATCTGGTCGACCTGGCGCTCCATCGTGCCGCGCACTCTTTCCAGCATCGCCGGCTTGTCCCCGCTCAGGCGCAGCAATTCGAGCGCATTGCGGATCGGGGCGAGCGGATTGCGCAACTCATGCGCCAGGGTGGCCAGGAACTCGGATTTCCGTCGGTCGGCTTCGCGCAACGCCTCCATCGAGCGCACCCGCTCGATGTGGGCCCAGCAGCGGTCGACGACGGTCTCCACCAGCGCCACATCGTCCGCGCTCCAGGTACGCGGCTGCTCCTGGTGCACAGCCATCATGGCCACGAGCCGGCCCTGCTTGACCAGGGGGCAGCAGATGATCGCCTTGATGCCGATCCGGTTGAACATGTTCGCCCCGTCCTCCGCCGTCAGCTCGCGATCGACATCATCGATCATGAGCGTGCGGCCGACGCGCAGATTGGACGTGGCGCGCGAACCGAACAGGTCGAGAGAATAAACGCCCACCGTGCTGATCGCCCCTTCGACCCGCCAGTCGTGGCGGATGGTGAAGCGATCGTTGTCCGGCTCCAGGTCGGCGTAGGCGACCCGGGTCACCTTCAGATACTCGCCGAGCAGCCGCGTACTGTGTTCCATGATGGCCTGCGGCTCGTCGGCGAGGCGGGTCGCTTCGCCGATCACGTCGAGTAATCGCAGGCGTTCCTGTTGCGAGCGGATCTTCCCGGTGGTCTCGCTGCACACGCAGAACACCCCTGCGATGTCACCAGCCTCGGCACGGATCGGGCTGGTCGAAAAGCTCGCGAAGACCTGCTCCACGAAGCCATTGCGCGTGAGCGCGAATTCCTGGTCTTCGAACCACAAGGTTTCACCTTCCATCGTCGCCGCCAGCATGGGCCCGACCAGGTCCCATACTTCGCGCCAGACCTGCTCGAACGGCTTGCCCAACACCTGCCGCGGGTCCGACGCCTTCGCGCCAAGAATGTCACGATAGCCATCGCTATAGAGCAGAAGCAGATCGGGGCCCCAGGCGATATACATGGGGTGACGCGCGTTGAGCAGGATGCTGACTGCGGTTCGAAGCGATTGTGGCCACGCTTCCAGGGCGCCAAGCGGCGTGGACGCCCAATCGAAGCCCCGGAATACCCCTCCCATCGTTCCGCCCCCCGCCAGGAAGCGGGCGCTTGGAGCAGGTGGTTGAATTCGCGTGATATCTTGCATCAAAGGAAGTGGATGATGTGGGCAGCCAGTAAAGCAAGACAATAGCATCTTGTTAGCTCGATCGGACGACAAGGCCGGTCTTTCGTTCGACATTTCAAACCGGCTGGTTCAGGTTCCCGGCGCTGCCCTGGAGCGTGTCGAATATCAGGCAGCCGATTCCGACCGTACACAATGCATGGCATCGGCGCACCGATCGAACTCGGCCGGTCGCTGCGTGAGGACATCGATGCTACCTCCCATGTGATGACCGATCGGCCGCCAGGGCCGTGATAGGGCCTTGTCCACTTGTGCCAGTCGTCCGTCAGGAAGGACCATTGGTGGAATGTTACTCATCAGCTAGCAATTCAAAACGTTGATGTTTCCATCAAGTACTTATGTCCCTTGCGGGCGCTTGCACCGGGAGCTAACCTAGGATCTGAAATCTCACCAATTCTCACGGCCACCGACCATGCAAGCAGCATCATCCAATCAGCTGGCAAGAATGTCATCAACGTTTCGACATATGCGTGGACGGCAGGTTGCGCACATGCTCAATGGCGTCACTGCCGAAGGCATCAGGATCGACCATTGCGATATGACTATGATCAATGCGTATGCAAGAGGCGAGGTATCCGGGCGGGACTTATTGGCCCATGTGTGTCAGTTCACGACCCTGACATCATATCAAGAGTGGTTAAAAACGGGCTTCGACAGGCATGGCAGCAGTCGGAAGACCTCTGTCTCGGTCGAACAGATCGTGGCCGAGGTCGCGGCCTATATCAGGCGCAAATACCTGAAAAATGATCCGACAGCGAAGAGTGGATCGTAATGCCTTGCGAGATTCCGACCGGCTATCCGGACCTGAATCGCACTGAGCGCCCTCGACGGAACCCGGGCGATCGGGTGGCCTGGTAGCACTATTGACGCGTGCACTGGTCGCTTCATCATTGGTTCGAGATGAAGCCTATAAACGAAACGGGCCTCGAATGAGGCCAGTGCGTTTATTATCCGGAGGCCAGGACGCGATTCGAATCCGTATGCGTCTGCGAGTGGCGACGCGTCCGGGCGTGACATATTGGGCCAGGCCAGCGCAATGTGGAAAGGCTGGCCACGCGCTGGGCACTGCATGCGATGCTGCGCCCGTCGGTCGACAAGAAGTGGAATCAACTGCCAGGCTGCCGATATTTCCGGCGATCGGACAATATCGAAGAAAACAGAACTGTGCCAGCGCCGATTTCAGTGCTTACAGCGGAGGAATCATTCCGTTCATGTATTTTTCACCACTGAGTTCGATACCGCGGCGCAGGCTGGCGCAGGCGGCACGAAATACACGACGTAAATTTCCCAGGAGGCTGGATAACAAACCAGAGGAGGAAACAGCTTTGGTAACGATAACTTTCATGATGACTCCAGTGCATTCAACGACCTATGTCGAGAAATACAGGATACGTGCAGTCCAGTTATAAATCCAATTTCTGTTTCAGATTTCCGAGATAACTCCAGCGAATAACATCGCAGAGATTTCACATTTGTTTATCAATCGATAGCATGTGAATCGCCAGTCGGATATATCGAGGCGACATATCGTGGGCTTCCCGATTTGTCGCCCTGACTGCCTGCATGCTCTCCAGACGCATGCCTCGCTTGTCAACTGGCCGCGACGGTGTGGCCGTCAGGCTTCGATTTCTGGGAACGCGCCAGGAGCAGGGTCGTCACTGCCGACACCACGAGCAGGGCGGCGACGAAATAGAGCCCGCCCTCGAAACTGCCGGTTTCGTCCTTGATCCAGCCGATCATGGCAGGCCCCACGAATCCGCCAAGGTTACCCAGCGAATTGATGGTCGCAATCCCCGTCGCGGCGGCAGCCCCGCTCAGGAACATCGTCGGCATGCTCCACAGCGGCGGTTTTGCGCAGCTGATGCCGATATTCACGATCGTCAGCGCAAGGATCAGACCAAGCAGCCCCTGCGTGCCTGCGGCGATCACCAGGCCGAACGCCGCGACCGCGCACGCGATTATGACGTGCCAGGTCCGCTCGCGGGTGCGGTCCGAATGGCGCGACCACAGCACCATGGCGACCACCGAAATGGCAGGTGGAATCGCATTCAGCAGTCCGACCGTCATGGATGAAACGCCGAGTTGCTGGATGATCTGCGGCGCCCAGATGCCGAGCGTGTACAAACCGGCCGACGTCCCGAAATAGATGAGCGCGAGGGCAAGCACCTGCGGATTCAGCATTCCCTTGAGGATGCTGTGGTTGCCGGCCGACGCCTTCCTGGCCGCCTCCATTTTCATCGCATTGACGAGCCATGCTTTTTCGTCTTCCTTCAGCCAGTTGGCGTTTTCGGGCCGATCGGTCATGTAGAAGAACACGACAACGCCGAGAATGACGGCAGGAAGCGCTTCGAGTACGAACATCCACTGCCAGCCATGATAACCCATGAAACCGTCCATCTGCAGCAAGGCGGCAGAGATCGGAGAGCCGAGCGCCGTCGAGATCGGCGCTGCGGCCATGAATAGCGCCGTCACGCCGGCGCGCCGCCCCGCAGGGAACCAGTAACTGAGATACAGGATGATTCCCGGGAAGAAGCCGGCCTCTGCGGCCCCGAGCAGGAAGCGCACGATATAGAAACTGGTCGGGGTGGTGACGAACGCCATGCACGCGGAGATGATCCCCCATGTGACCATGACGCGGGCGATCCAGAGGCGCGCACCCACCTTGTGCAGGATGATATTTGAAGGAACTTCGAACAGAAAATATCCCCAGAAGAAAATACCGGCGCCAAAGCCGAGTATCGATGCAGTGAAACCAAGATCCCCCTTCATCGACATTGCCGCGAATCCGATATTCACACGATCGAGATAGGCGATGAAATACAAGAGCATAATGAACGGCACGATACGCCAGGTGATCTTGCGAATTGTGCGCTTTTCGATATCTGATTCCATGTACGTCTCCACTATTGATTATTTTCCGCTGATAAGAACTGACTAAGTTCGACTGCTTGTTTCTACGAACGCAGCCTCTCGTTCGCTGGACGCATCGCCGAGCTGCGCGATCCGTAACAGGTTGGTCGTGCCGGAAGTACCGAACGGCATGCCGGCGGCGATGACGATGGTCTGTCCCGAGATCGCGAGCCCTTCGCGCATGGCGGTTGCGCAGGCGAAATCGGTCATTTCCGACACGCCGGCGACGTCATGCGTCAGGACTGCATGCACGCCCCAGACGAGCGCCAGGCTGCGGGCGGTGGCAAGCTTCGGCGTCATGCCGATGATGGGGACCTGGGGACGCTCGCGCGCCATTCTCAGGGCGGAATGGCCGGAACTGGTATAGGCGACCGTTGCCGCGACGTCGAGCAGCTCGGCGACGTTGCGCATCGCCAGTCCGATGGCGTCCGCGATCTCCGCCTGGGCCTGCCCGCGGTGCACGGTCAGGCTTTCGGCATGAAAGGGGTCGGACTCGGTCTGCACGATGATGTCGTTCATCATCGTGACCGCTTCGACCGGGTATTTTCCCGAGGCGGATTCCGCCGACAACATGACGGCGTCCACCCCATCATAGATGGCCGTCGCGACGTCGGACGCCTCGGCGCGCGTCGGCACGGGCGCCGACACCATGGATTCGAGCATCTGCGTCGCGACGATCACCGGCTTGCCGAGGCGACGGCACACGCGCACGATGCGCTTCTGGATCGCCGGCACCTGTTCCGCCGGCATCTCCACGCCCAGGTCGCCGCGCGCGACCATGACGGCGTCCGCTTCCCGGATGATCGGTTCGAGCTGGCCGATCGCCGCCGGCTTTTCGAGTTTGGCGACGACGCTGGCGCGCCCCTGGATGATTTCCTTGATCTCCAGGATGTCTTCCACCCGCTGGACGAAGGACAACGCAATCCAGTCGACTCCCAGGGTGAGCGCGAACGCCAGGTCCTTGCGGTCCTTGTCGGTCAATGCCGACAGCGGCAGCACCACGCCCGGCACGTTGACGCCCTTGCGATCCGACAGCACGCCGCCGTTGATGACCGTCGTTTCCGCCGTCTCGGCGGTGTAGCGCACGACCTCCAGCTCGATGCGCCCATCGTCCAGCAGCAGTCGCGTGCCGCGCTGGAGCGCAGCAAAGATCTCGGGATGCGGCAGGGCGACGCGCGCCTGGTCTCCAGAGCGGGTGGCGTCCAGGTCGAGCCGGAATGGCGCGCCGGCCGCGAGGGTGATCGCGCCTTCCGAGAACGTGCCGATGCGCAGTTTCGGCCCTTGCAGGTCGACCAGCACCCCCACCGGCCTGCCCAGTTCGCGCTCCAGCGCGCGCAACTTCTCGAGCCGGGCCTTGTGGTCGTCATGGCTGCCGTGACTGAAGTTGAGCCGGAACACGTCGGCGCCGGCGCGAAACATGGATTCGATGGTTGCGGCGTCGGTGCTGGCCGGGCCCAGCGTGGCGACTATTTTTGCTTTGCGGTGTCGGTGCATGTGCATTCCTTTCGACAAACGTGACTGGCAAGCGGCTGGTTGCCCGGCCGCTCAGAATGAGTGGCGGATGCCCAGGTTGTAGGCGGTGCTGCCGGAACCGGATTCCGAATTGTTCGCCACCGTGTAGCCGGCGCCGTTGTGATTCCGGATATGGCCATAAGCCGCATACAGCTCGGTACGCTTCGACAGCGGGTACAGGTAACCGAGGCCGACCGCACCGGCATCCTGGTCGAACGCGGTGCGGTCGTTCTTGTACATCAGGGAGAACATCAGCGTGCCGGGGCCGAAGGGGGCTTTCAGGCCGAGCAGGACGTTGCGGCTGTCCGTGGACGGGGTCGCCCGCAATCCTCCGTAGGCGTTGGCGTTGGGCAGCGGCGCGCTGTCGAAACCCTTGTCGATGCCATAGCCGGCATACAGCCTGACCCAGCCGAAGTCATAGTTCGCGCCCAGCAGGATATTGCGTCCAAGGTCATGGTCGACGGGCGACGCGCCCGAGACCACATCCGAGTTCCTGGCGTTGTAGGCCAGCCGCACGGTCAACGGTCCCTGCGCATAGCCGATGGCGCCGCCGTACTGGCGGCCGGCCGATGAATCGCTTTGTTCGCCGAGGCTGTAGGCCAGCTGCATGTCGACGCCGTGGAGCGTTGGCGAGGCATAGGTAATGGTGTTGCTGGTGCGGACGTTGCTTCCGTTGGCGGGAAACAGGCTCTTGGACGAGCCGGCATAACCCGCGCCGAACGGATCGACGACGCCGGAGATCGCCAGGTAATACGGGGTGTACTGGCGACCGAGCGCGACCGAGCCGGCGCTGCTCTTCAGGCCGACGAGCGCCTGGCGATTGAACAGCGTGTTGTCCGCGTCGAGCGCGCCGGTGTCGATCCTGGTTCCCGTTTCGAGCGTGAAAAAGGCGGAATGGTCGCCGCCCAGCCTCTCGGCGCCCCGGAAGCCGATCCGCGAGGTCGATGCGGCGCCGCTGGTGATTTTATTGACGCGCCCGCCACTGCCGCCGCTTTCCACGACGAATGCCGCATCGACGATGCCGTAGACGCTGACGCTGACGCTGCCCTGCGCGTGCGCGACCCCTGCGAAGAGTCCCGCAATGAAGAATGCAATCGCTTTCAATCTTGTCTCCTGGATGATCATCATGCGGTCCGCGGTACGTGGCCTGACGGACTTCTACATGCGCTCGCCTGCTTGTTCCTGGTTGCTGGCGAATATCTCTATGCTGCTGTTCCGGCCTGGCGCTCCTTAACGTCCTCCGACGAAGATGATCCGCAGGTCATTCACGTTGGTCAGCGTGGGGCCGGTGATCACGCCATCGCCGAGCGCCTCGAAGAATCCGTGCGCGTCGTTGTCCGCCAGGCTGGCCGGCGGATGGATGCCCTGGCGGCGCGCCCGTGCGAGGCTGTCGGGCCGCACGATCGCGCCGGCGATTTCCTCCAACCCGTCCACGCCATCGGTATCTCCGGCGAGCGCAACGATATTCGGTTCGCCGTTCAGGGCGATGCCCAGGGAGAGGAGGAATTCGACATTGCGTCCGCCGCGCCCTTCCCCGCGCACCGTCACCGTCGTTTCGCCGCCCGACAGCAGGATGCATGGCGGCTTGAAGGGCTGGCCCCGGCCGTTCACGTGGCGCGCCAGCGCCGCCATCACCTTGCCGACTTCGCGCGCTTCGCCTTCCACGGCGTCGCCGAGCACATGGACGTCGACGCCTGCCGCGCGGCCGACCTCGGCGGCTGCCTCGAGCGACAGGAGCGGGGTGGCGATGAGATGCGATTCGATCCGTGCAAGCCGGGGGTCGCCAGGCTTCATCGATTCGGCGCGCCCGGTCTCGAGCATGTCCATCACGGGCGCAGGGACCTCGATGCCGTAGCGGCGCAGCACCGCCAGCGCGTCGGCGCAGGTGCTGGGATCGGGCACCGTGGGGCCGGAGGCGACGTCGCTGAAGCTGTCGGCCGGGACGTCCGACATGATCAGGTTGACCACCCTGGCGGGATGGCAGGCGGCGGCAAGACGCCCGCCCTTGATGGCCGACAGATGGCGGCGTACGCAATTCATTTCGGAGATGCTGGCCCCGCTGGCGAGCAATGCGCGGTTGATCGCCTGCTTCTGTTCAAGCGTCACGCCGTTGAGGGGCAGCGGCAGCAGCGCGGAGCCGCCGCCGGAGATCAGGCACAGCACGACATCGTCCGCACTCAGGCCGCTGACACGCTGCAGCATGCGCTGCGCGGCCACCTGACCGTTCGCATCGGGAACCGGGTGGCCCGCCTCGATGATCTCGATGCGCCGGCACGGCACGGCATGGCCGTAGCGCGTGACGACGACACCCTCGAGCGGACCATCCCAATTGTCCTCGACCGCCCGCGCCATGGCGGCGGAAGCCTTGCCGGCGCCGATCACAATCAGCCGCCCCTTCGGCGCAGGGGGCAGGAAGCGCGGCACGCGCACCGCCGGCTGCGCGCTGGCGACGCCGGCGTCGAACATCTCCCTCAACAAGCGGTCGATCGCCGCGGCAGATGCATTGAACATACTGTCTCCAACTTTTTTATAGGCGCCGATGGCCGGTCCGGCCGGCCTTGCGGCGTGACTTACGTGACTAACGTGACTTATGCGACTTGCCGCTGGTCGGCTTGCGCGCCGCGCGCCAGGAATTCGCACACGGCGGCGGTCACTTGCACGGTCGTGGCCTTGCCCCCCAGGTCGCCGGTATGCAGGGCCTTGTCCGCAGTGACGCTCTCCACGGCCTTCATGACGCGTTGCGCCGCTTCGTGCTCGCCGAGATGCTCGAGCAGCATCACGACCGACCAGAACGTGCCGATCGGATTCGCGAGCCCTTTGCCCATGATGTCGAAAGCGGAACCGTGGATCGGCTCGAACATCGACGGATACCGGCGCTCAGGGTCGATATTGCCGGTGGGCGCAATGCCGAGGCTGCCGGCCAGGGCCGCAGCCAGGTCGCTCAGGATGTCGGCGTGCAGATTCGTCGCGACGATGGTGTCGAGCGTGGCCGGGCGATTGACCATGCGCGCGGTCGCCGCATCGACCAGCTCCTTGTCCCATTTGACGTCCGGGAATTCCTTGGATACCTGCACGGCGATCTCGTCCCACATCACCATCGCGTGGCGCTGGGCATTACTCTTGGTAATGACGGTCAGCTGCTTGCGTGGCCGGGACTGCGCCAGCCTGAACGCGAAGCGCAGGATGCGCTCGACGCCCACCCGGGTCATCATGCACACGTCGGTCGCCGCCTCGATCGGATGCCCCTGGTGCACACGGCCGCCGACGCCCGAGTACTCCCCTTCGGAGTTCTCGCGCACGATGACCCAGTTCAGGTCTTCCGGCCCGCAGCGCTTGAGCGGACCGTCGATGCCGGGCAGGATGCGCGTCGGACGCACGTTGGCGTACTGGTCGAAGCCCTGGCAGATCTTCAGGCGCAGGCCCCACAGCGTGATGTGATCGGGAATGTCGGGATCGCCGGCGGAACCGAACAGGATGGCGTCCTTGCCGCGCAATGCGTCCAGCCCGTCGGCAGGCATCATCACCCCGTGCTTGCGATAGTAGTCGCCGCCCCAGTCGAAATCTTCGAACGAAAAATCGAAGCCAGCGCCGGTCGCGGCCAGTGCTTCAAGGACCAGGCGTCCTGCGGGAACCACTTCCTTGCCGATGCCATCGCCCGGTATCGTCGCGATCTGATACGTCTTCATTGCCTTGTCTCCTGTGTGATAAAAATCGGTGTCGTGATTGCTCCGACCAGGATTACTGTAGGCCATGGACTAGCATTAAAATTATGGCTACACTTAAACCTTCTTTAAATTCAGCTTAACAATCGTGATGAGTACTGGAGTGCAGCCTGGCGAACTGAGCTTTTTCGTCCTGCTGGCGACGTGCGGCAGCATGAGCAGCGCGGCGCGCGAGCTCGGCATCAGCACCGCGGCCGTTAGCCAGCGGCTGGCGCACATGGAAAGCCGGCTCGGCATACCGCTGGTGAACCGCACGACGCGCCGCATGAGCCTGACGCCGGACGGCGAGACGCTGTTCGAGCACGCCCGCCGCATCCTTGGCGAGATCGCCGATCTGGACCAGTTGCTGAGCATGTCCAAAGGCCGCCCGACCGGCCTGCTAAGAGTCAATGCCACGCTGGGATTCGGCCGCCTGCACGTGGCCCCGGCGATTTCGCAATACGTCTTGAGCTATCCCGAGGTCGACGTGCAGTTGCAGCTGTCGGTCAACCCGCCTGCGCTGACCGACGATCAGTTCGACGTGTGCATCCGGTTCGGCGAACCCAGCGATACCCGCGTGATCGCAAAAAAACTCGCCACCAACCGCCGGGTGCTGTGCGCATCGCCGAAATACCTCGATGCCAATGGCGTCCCGACCCAGCCCGCGGATCTCGCACGGCACAAGTGCATCTGCATTCGTCAGGGGGACGAAGCCTACGGCACTTGGCGCCTGCAGCGCTTTCGCGACAGCAGCGGGCGCGGCGAATCGGTGAAGGTGCGCGGCAATCTGACCACGAACGACGGCGAGATCGCCGTCAATTGGGCGCTCGACGGGCATGGCATCCTGATGCGGGCCGAGTGGGACGTCAGGCGCTACATCGACAGCGGACGCCTGGTCGAGGTGCTGCCGCAGTTCCGCACGCCGGATGCCGACATCTACGCCGTCTACCCGCAGCACCAGCATCAATCGGCGCGCGTTCGCACCTTCGTCGATTTCCTGGGCAGCGCCTTCGAACGCTTCGTCGCCTCGAACGACCGGCACTGAGCCGCCGCATGGCACCTATCCTCCTCCAGGGCCAAGCACAGGCTTGACCGCAAGGCAATCGCGGGACATGAACGCCAAGAATCTCGCCAAGCAATTAACCAACTAGTTAGTTATACTTCGTTTGCGGCATGTCGCCGTAGCGCCAACTCAGGAAGGGCGGACGGCAACGCCGCCCCCTGAAGCCATGCTTGCAAGTCGTTTCAATCGAGCCTGTCGCCACTTCACCGCAAGATTCGTTCTCGGAGAGATTTTTCAAATGACCACACATAAAACCCTTCCTGCGGCGACGCTCAGGGCCGGGTGTATCCTGCTTGGCCTGGCCTTGCTGGCCACCGGCCTGTTCTTCGTCGTCGGGGGCGTCAAACTGGCGCTTCTACACGGCAGCCTGTACTTTCTGATCGCGGGCATCGTCATCATCGCCTCCGCCATCCTGTTCATGCGGCTCAAGTCATCGGCCGTCATCGTCTATGGTGCGGCCTTTGCCGGCACCGTGGCCTGGGCCTTGATCGATGCCGGCGTCGACTTCTGGCCGCTGGTGTCGCGCCTCATGCTGCCCGCCGGCCTGATGCTGCTGGCGCTGCTGGCCTGGCCGGCGCTGCGCAGGAACGAGACCGGAATCCCTGCGAGCAAGACCGCCTACGCCCTGGCCGCCGTGCTGGCGCTGGGAATGGGCATCGCTTTCGTCCAGATGTTCCAGCCGCACCCGACCGTCGCGGCCCAGGGCACGCCGGTCCCGCTCGTTCCCGTTGCCCCCGGCCAGGAGCAGAAGAACTGGAGCAGCTACGGCAACACGCCGGGCGGCAACCGCTTTGCCGCGATCGACCAGATCACGCGCGACAACGTGAAAGACCTGAAGGTCGCCTGGACCTTCCGCACCGGCGACACGCCGATCAGCCCCACCGGCAATGGCGCCGAGGACCAGCAAACGCCGCTCCAGGTCGGCGACCGAGTCTACCTGTGCACGCCGCATAACAATGTGATCGCCGTCGATGCCGACAGCGGCAAGAAGCTGTGGGAGCGTGACTTCAATGCCCAGGCGCAGGTCTGGAACCGCTGCCGCGGTCTCGCCTACTTCGATGCCGCCGAGCCGCTCGTCCAGCCGACCGTGGCGGGCGCCACGCCGGTCGCGCCGGCCACGCTCTCCCCTGGCGCCAACTGCCTGCGGCGCATCCTGATGAACACCATCGACGCGCGCCTCGTCGCCATCGACGCCGACAGCGGCGCCATGTGCGAAGGCTTCGGCGACAAGGGCATCGTCGACCTGAAAGCGGGCCTTGGCGCCGCTGCCGATCCCCTGTACCAGCTGACCTCCGCCCCGACCGTCGCCGGGACCACCGTGGTGGTGGGCGGCCGGGTGGCGGACAACGTCCAGACCGACATGCCGGGCGGCGTGCTGCGCGGCTTCGACGTGATGACCGGCCAGATGCGCTGGGCCTTCGATCCCGGCCAGGACGATCCGAACGCGCGCCTGGAGCCGGGCAAGACCTACACCCGCAGCACGCCCAACTCGTGGGCGCCGATGTCCTACGACGCGGCCATGAACACGGTGTTCATCCCGATGGGCAGTTCCTCGGTCGACCTGTGGGGCGGCAACCGCACGCCGCTGGACCATCGCTACGCCACCTCGATCCTCGCCCTGGATGCGACGACCGGCAAGGAGAAGTGGGTGTACCAGACGGTTCATAACGACTTGTGGGACTTCGACGTGCCGATGCAGCCAAGCCTGGTCGATTTCCCCGGCAAGGACGGGTCGACCACGCCCGCCGTGGTGTTCGGCTCGAAGTCCGGCCAGATCTTCGTGCTCGACCGCATGACAGGCAAACCGCTCACGCGCGTCGAGGAGCGCCAGGTGAAGACGGCCGGCATCTTCAAGGAGCAGTATTCGCAGACCCAGCCGTTCTCGGTCGGCATGCCGCAGATTGGCGCCGACACCCTGACCGAATCCGATATGTGGGGCGCGACGCCGTTCGACCAACTGGCCTGCCGCATCAGTTTCAAGTCGATGCGCTACGAAGGCCTGTTCACGGCGCCCGGGACGGACGTTTCGCTGAGCTTCCCCGGTTCGCTGGGCGGCATGAACTGGGGCAGCCTGTCGCTCGATCCGAACAACCACGTCATCTTCGTCAACGACATGCGCCTGGGACTGTGGGTGCAGATGATTCCGCAGCAGACCGACAGCGGTCCGGCCAGCAACGGCGGCGAGGCGGTCAACGCCGGCATGGGTGCGGTGCCGCTGAAGGGCACGCCGTATGCGGTCAACAAGAACCGCTTCATGTCGCCGCTGGGCATTCCATGCCAGAAGCCGCCGTTCGGCTCCCTGTCGGCTGTGGACCTGAAGACCCGGAAAGTGCTGTGGCAAGTCCCTGTTGGCACCGTTCAGGATACGGGCCCGTTCGGCGTCAAGATGGGCATGAAGATGCCGGTCGGGATGCCGACCCTCGGCGGCACCCTCGCCACCCAGGGCGGGCTGGTGTTCATCGCCGGCACCCAGGACTATTACCTGCGCGCCTACGACAGCGCGACCGGCAAGGAAGTCTGGAAAGCGCGCCTGCCAGTGGGCAGCCAGGGCGGGCCGATGAGTTATGTGTCGCCCAGGACCGGCAAGCAGTACGTGCTGATTTCGGCCGGCGGTGCCCGCCAGTCGCCGGACCGCGGCGACTATGTGATTGCCTATGCGCTGGAGCGCTGATCGATTGAACGAGCTTGAAACGACAAATGAAACTTGATCCTGCATTGCGGTTATCGATGAGCGCCGGCCTGCTGGCCGTCATGGCGCTCGGCCCGGCGCATGCCCTGGCGCAGAGCAAGGTAGCACCGGCGGCGGTCGCTGCCGTGGCACCCGGCGCCGCCTCCACCCTCACCGGCGACTGGGGCGGCGCACGCACGGCCTACGCCAGGGCCGGCGTGAACTTCCGGGGCGACTATGTCTCCGAGACCTATGCCAACGTCGCCGGCGGGCAGCGGCGCGGAAGCGCCTACGCCCAGCAACTGCGCGTGGGCGTGGACTTCGACATGGAGCGCCTCGCCGGCTGGTCCGGCGCCACCGTCCACTTCACCGTCAACGACCGCCGCGGCACCGGCATCTCTTCCGATTACATCGGCAACCGGCTGCCGGTCCAGGAAGTCTACGGCGGCTTGTATACCCGTCTGAGCGAGGCCAGCGTCGAACAGAACCTGCTGGGCGGCCGGCTCAACCTGCGCCTTGGTTATTTCGCCATGGGCAATGATCTGGGCGGCATGGCGATTGGATGCCAGCTGGTGAACGCAGCCTTCTGCGCCCATCCGCTCTCCATGTCGGGCAATAGCGGCTGGTACAACTACCCGAATGCGCGCTGGGGCGCCGCCGTGCGCTACAAGCTGCTGCCGGAGCTGCTGCTGCGCAGCGGCGCCTTCCAGAACAATCCGCGTCTGGGCGACGAGCACAATGCCTTCAAGCCGTTCGCGTCCGGCACCGTGGGCGTGCTGCTGCCGCTGGAACTTGAATATGCGCCCGGCAGCGCGCCGGGCAGCGCCGCGCTGCCCGGCCACTACAAGCTGGGCGTGTTCCATGACTCGGCGCGCGCGCCGCGCCAGGGCCAGGCCGGCACGGTCGGGCAGCGCTACGGCATCTACCTGCTGGCCGACCAGATGATCGCTCGCGACGCCGCCAACGGCCGCGGCGTGGCCGTGTTCGGCCAGTTCACCGCCAATCCGCGCGAGTCGGCCCAGATCACGCGCTGGTATGCGGCCGGCCTGGTCAAGACCGGCACGTTCGCGGGAAGGGATGCCGATACGCTGGCGCTGGGCCTGGTGCATGCCGAGCTCAATCCGCGCTTGCGCGAATTTGCCGCCGCCTCGAATCCGGAGACAGCCGGTTATGTATCGCTGCCGGCGGGCGAATCCGTGGTCGAACTGACTTACGGCCTGCAGCCGCGGCGCTGGCTGGGGGTGAGGGTCGGCGTGCAGTACATCGTCGATCCGGGCGCGTTCAGCTACCGCTCGACCCACGATGCGATCGCGCTCGGCAGCCAGTTGCGCATCGCGTTCTAAGAACCTGTCCCGGTAGGTGGCGGGAAGCTGGTGGCGATGCATGGCGAGCGTGGGCAAGGCGCGAGGAGGCCGCATGGCTAGCCATGCAACGACGAGTAACGCAGCACACGTTCGTCAGGCGCGCCGAAAGCGACTGCCATCTATCGGGATAGGTTCTAAGCCCGCACGGCGCGCAGGATCGTGTCGACCACGGACGCGCGGCGAGCGGCGTGCACCTGTTGCGCCCCGAGGTCGCGGTCGAAGATATAGCTGAAGGTGTGGCGATTCGACACGTTGTAGAACGACAGTGCGCTGATCGACATGTGCAGGTCGACCGGATCGACGTCGGGGCGGAACACGCCCTCCTCCACGCCGCGCCGGCACAGCCGTTCCAGCACGGTGATGGCCGAGCGGTTGACCGCGCGCAGATCCGGAATCTTGCGGATGTATTCGCCCTGGTTGATGTTCTCGCCCATCACCATCCGGATGAACTCCGGGTGGGCCGCATGGAAATCGAAACTGCTGGCCACCAGCCTGCGCAATGCGGCCTCCGGCGCCAGTTCCTCCTCGATCTGCAGTTCGCCCTCGATCTGCCGGAAGCGCCGATAGCTTTCCTCGAGCGCGGCAACGTACAGCTCTTCCTTGCTGCCGAAATGGTAGTAGATCATGGCCTTGTTGAGCCCACTTTCGGCCGCGATCGCGTCGATGCGGGCGCCGCTCAGTCCCAGCCGGGAAAACTCATGGAGGGCGACATCCAGTATTCGGGCGCGGGTGCTGTCCCGCTCTGTTTTCATGGACGCGGTATTCGATCTGCTAGCTTTAGTCATCGGTCAATTCTAAACGATCACGCCCGTATGCCCTGCAACGCCGGCGCCACGGGGTGACGCGATTGCAGTTGGCCTAGGGAAGCACCGGTGGCGTGACCTGCCATCGTCACTCAATGAATCGCCACAGCGCTTCCAGACACGCGAGAGCCGTTGGAAATACTGCGTTTCATATTCGACCGGCGACAAGTCATCGCTGTCGCTGCGCCGGCGCCAGGAATTGTGGAACATCTCGATATGGTCGAGGATGTCCTGCCTGACCTCGTCTCGGGTAACGTAGATTCGACGTCGAACACGCTCCCGGGGTCGAAATGTAGACGCCCAAGCGAGCGCGCACGCTCGCCGACATCGGAACGCTACCACATGCCCGGCGAGCCAGCCTGATGGAAGTGAGGGAACTGATCGAGCGCGAACGCCTGTTCGGACTTGGGTATGGTTTGGTGGACCTGACGCTGTTGGCATCGACAATGCTGACGACAGGAGCACGACTATGGCCCCTGGATCAGCGCTTGGCCTCTTGGCTGAGCGATTCCAAATCGCGTATCTACCGACAAGGCATTGAACCTGCCTAGAAAAAGTTGTTAAGACTACCAGACAAACCAGTGCCCGCGAAAGCTGGAGCGGCTCAGTGTACAGGTTGTGAATGCTTACCCCGAGGCATGCCGTCACTTCGCTGTGTACCGTTTCCCACTCATACTTTCTGCTTCTGCCCAGAATTATGGCTAAGGAGTGTGTACGATTGTCGCGGCGATTCAGAATGCGTGGAACTGATGTTGTTGAGCTCAGGACGAACGAGCGGGAGGACGCGCGCAGAGCCCGATCCGATGAAAGCCTCCATTGAGATTGGGCAAAGCGACTCCCGGGCATTCATCTAATGCAGGCAACTGCGCTTGTGCAGATACATTTCCCGGTCCGCCAACTGCACATAGTCGAGCAACGCCGTTCCGCTGCCCGGATCGCATTTCACCGCACCGGCGCTCACTGCGAGCAGGTAGGTGCGTTCCTGCATCAGGTTGAACGCGCGCAGATTGTCCTGAAGCCGCGCCAGGATCGCGCTCGGATGCGCATCGTCGAGTGCGAACGCGACGAACTCGTCGCCCCCGAACCGTGCCAGCACGTCGCTGTCGCGCAGGGATTCGCGCAGCACGCTGGCCGCGTCCTGGATCAACTGGTCGCCGACGGCATGGCCGAGCTGATCGTTCACCAGCTTCAGGCCATCGATATCGGCGTAAATCACGGCGCAACCGGCCTGCTTGCGCCGCGCCAGCTTGAACATGTGCTCGGCCTGGACGAAGAAGCCGCGCCGGTTGTTCAGTCCGGTCAGGACGTCGGTCAGCGCGAGCGCGCGCGCCTCGCCTTCGGATTCGTCGCGGCGGGCCAGTTCATCGGCATGTGCCAGCGCGGTGCCCGCCATCTGTTCGTATTGAATCGACACCAGGGCCTCGAGCGAGGTACGCGCCGAGATCCGGCCCAGGGTCGCGATGGCCAATTCCAGAATCGTGCTGAGCAGGCGGCGCCGTACGTCCCAGGTCTCTGGCGCCGCATCGCCGGTCCAACCGGCGGCCAGCACGGCCATGGTGTGCCGGGTCGGCACGCCCACCAGCATCGTGCACGGGTCCACCATTGCAGGCTCGTCCGCTCCGCTGTCCAGCCGGGCCAACGCCATGCGGTACCGATCGTGGCCGGACGCCCCCTTGGTCGGTGTGCCCGCATGGTCGAAAGCGATGCACTCGTTGATCTCGCCGCGCACCAGCAGCAAGGCACTGTCGATGTGCGTCAGTTCCGCCATGGCCCGGCCTGCCAGCGCGAGCGCAGTGAAGGGCTTGTCGGCTTGCATCAATTCACGCGACATGGTGAGCAAGGCGCGCAATTGCCGCGCTTCCAGGTCAAGGTCCCGTTCGGTCATGTGTGTCATTGGTAGCTCTCTGCTGGCGTCTGGTCCGCGGCCACGGCTGCGGGCTATTGATCGTCCGGTGACGACGGGGTGATCGCTTCCGAGACCGCTTGTCCCGCGCTCTCGCGGCGGCGCAGGGAAGGATGGCCGAGTACGCGCGCAATCACATGCTCAGGAACATGCTTGTGCCGCATATAGCGTCTGGCGATTTCGGCATTGCGCGCTGCCAGGATGTTCAGCCCGCGTGCGACGGCATCCGCCGCCGGCCCGTCGCGGCGCCGCTGACGCTCGTTGATCAGCATCGATTCTCCATCACAATACGCTGAAACCGGGCGACACATCGGAATGATGCTTGCCATTGTTTCAAACGGCGGTGCGATTCATCATACGCGCCGCACCACCAGGGGACCAGCGCTTTTCGTGGCGGCGCATGGCGCATGCGCTCTTCCACCGCTGCGTGCGGTTGGCGCGCCGTGGCCAGCCGAGCGTCAGCCGAGCCGACGGGCGGCTGCGGTCGGGCCTCAGGCCACATGCAACAGCACGGCGGTGTAGTGGCAAATACTGCCGGCCAGGACGAACAGATGCCAGATCCCGTGACCATGGCGCACCTTGTGGTCGGTGGCATAAAAGACGATGCCGGCCGTGTACAACAAGCCGCCCGCCGCCAGCCAGGCAAAGCCGGCGCGACCGAGCGTATCGACCAGGGGTCCGATACAGACGACGGCGAGCCAGCCCATCACGACGTAGATGACGAGCGACAGGACCCGCCCGCGCCTCGCATACAGGAGCTCCTGCACGATCCCGAGCACGGCCAGGGCCCAGACCACGCCGAACATCGTCCAGCCGATGGGCCCGCGCAGCGTCACCAGCGTGAACGGCGTATACGTGCCCGCGATCAGGAGGTAGATGGCGCAATGGTCCATCTTGCGCAGCACATCCTTGGTTGCGCCGCGCAAGCCATGGTACAGGGTGGAGGTCAGGTAAAGCAGCAGCAGCGTGACCGCATAGATGCTGAAGCTGACGATTTTCCAGGCATCGCCGCTGCGCGCCGCCACACCCACCAGCAGCACACCGCTCAGGACGGAGGCCACCGCCCCCACGGCATGCGTGATGCTGTTGAAGCGTTCACCGTGAACCATGCGCCGCCTTTCACTGGAAAGGCTCGGCCTGCGTGCGGACAGCCCGCGTGGCCGGCCAAGGTGCGTCACTCGGGTACCCGATGCCCGAAAACAGCGATCCCGCTGCGCGCGACGCGACGCCGCCATGGGCGGGTCGGCACGCGCAGCGCCACCTCCGGCGAAACGTGATTCCTCGCCAGCGCCTGGGCTGCGGATCGGATGCCGCGTGCGCGATGATTGCTCACGATAGCATCGATTGATATGGCATTCAGGCGGTCGATACGGGTACGCATTCGCCAGTCTAGCATCAGGCCGATGAACACAAAAATTATATTTTTTGCCAGATGCAGCAGGTATCTGGTTTCGTGCTACTGTGGCTTCGTGACCAAGGAGCATTCCATGCACGCCGAGTCAAAATCGCATTACAAAGGCTATACCATCGTGGCGAATCCGGTCGAGACGATCCGCAGACGTTTCATGGCCATTTTCACGATCTATGAAAGCGAACATGCGACCTTCCCACTTTGCCATCACCAGGCGACCGGGACCAAGGGATTCCTGACCGCCGAAGAAGCCGTCAGCAATTCCTTCGACAATGCGCGCAAGTGGATCGACAATCGACACATTCCGAATATTCATTGAAGCGCGAGCATTCTTTCGCATGCTCGCGCGTTCTGCCATTCCCACACCGACAGCGGCATGGCTACCATCCAGCGCCACTTTCACTTACGGCCGGCAGCAGTGCGCTTTCATCGGCGCGATGCGCACGTCCGACTCGCACAGCATTCGTCAACATTCGAGCAATCATGGAAAACCGCGCTGACACAAACACCATGGAATTCACAATGCTCGACGAGCCATACCTTGGCTACATGATCGAGTGGGCGACTACGCCGTCGCAGAATCAGCCCACGATGTGGTTGGGACACTTCCATGCGTTCAAGGAAGGCGAGCACCCAGTCAGAGGTTCCCTGGTCAATTTACAACGCAGCGCTGCGGACGCGCACCTGAGCGTGATCCGCATCGCAAAAGCCAGAATCGATGCGGCACTTCTCCGACAGTCCCCGCGCCCTTCCGACTGAATCCTGGACCAGCCAGCGCTTCACGAATCGGGGAAAGGATCGGCCCGGTCCAGGTCTCTCCCGCCATCGAGGACCACGGCCGCCCGCTCCATGTCCATGCTGCCCGAAAGCGAGCGGCGGTCTTCCTGGTCGGTTTCTGGCGGGTCCAGCATGTCTGCGAGCATCGCCTGCAACTCCGGCGTATCCCAGGGCAGGCCACTACGCTCCCTGGCATGAATGTAATGCCTGATCTCGCTGTCGTGCTCCGAGGTCAAGGGCAGGCCGCGAAATGTGTTCGCGGGTTCGGGCGTCTTCATGTTTTCTCCCAGGATCTGGTGACCGGCATGTCCAGCCTACGCGCATTGCCAGAAGGCGGGCGCGCTGTTGGCCGGGCGCCGCGACAGGCGACCGGCCGTCCCGGGTCGCCCGGCCCGGCTCAGGCAACCGTCGCGTCGAGCACCACCGGCAGCACGAATTTCGGGCGCATGCCCTGCCCCCGCCCGGCGCTGTCGGCAGACACCGTGCCCCCATGTGCCCGGCGCACGCTGCGCGGGATCGCCAGGCCGAGTCCCGTTCCCGATGCAGCGCGGCCGGGATGCATGGCGAACGTGCAAAACGGCTGGAGCAGCAGCGATAGTTCGGCTTGCTCGACGCCGAACCTGACGCCGCTCAGGCATCCATGCAGCCGATAAGGAAGCGCAACATCTCCTGGCTGGCATTCGGTCCGCATGCATCGGTGTAGCTGCCACGCGCGTCACCACCCGATCAGGCGTGGCCAGCCCCGTGCACGGTCCACTCCTCGGCCACTATGCCGCCCGTGCGTTCGCGATGCACGTGGCGGGTAAATGCGCGCCCGCCGCTGCGTCCCGTCTCTGCCACCACGGCGACGCCGGCATCCGCCGCGCGCCGGTGCTGCGTATGGCTGTCGAGAAACTGGCGTATCACGCTGCCGCTGTTCGTGCGATGGACCGTTGCATCGGCATCCCCATGGAAGACGATGACGGGCACGGCGCCGTGCGCGCAGGGCGCCGCTGGTGGCGACGGAGCGGCGCCGGTGCGCATCGCCAGCAGCGCGTCGGCGTCACTGCTGGCGCTGCCATGCGCCAGTCCCGAGTGACAGCCGACCGCGCTGAACAGGTCGGGATAGGTACGTCCCAGAATGACTGCCATGGCGCCGCCAGCGGACAGGCCCGCGACCGCGACGCGTCCGGGATCGACAGCATGCTCGGCCATGATGCGATGGGTGAGTCCCGCGATCAGTGCCGGCTCGCCCTCGCCACGCCGGTGATGGGTCCGGTCATACCAGTTCCAGCACTTGTTCCAGTGCGCGCTGCACGACTGTTCCGGATACAGGACCAGGCAACCCTGCTCGTCGGCGAGCGCATTCATGCCGGTGCCCGCGGCGAAATCGGCGGCGTCCTGGCCGCAACCGTGCAGCATGACGACCATCGGCATGGGGCCCCGCTCGCCGCCGGGAATGAACAGGCGGTAGTGCAGCGCACGCTTACCGTCGTCGTGCAATCCGTGAACGAACCGGCTGCCGGAAACGCCCGGGACGGGCGCGCCGGTCCAGGGCAAGGCCATCGATGACCAGGCATCGAGAAAGGCGTTGAACATGGTTTGATTGCCCAATGAGGTGATCCAAAAAAGCCGTGCACATGCAAGCGGCGGCGCGACCGCATGGTCGGCGCCGCCGCAAGGCCTGCCCCCGGGGCCGGGGGAGGATGGGAGATCAGCGTGGCGGCGACTCCGCCATGTTGTCGGCCTGGCTGTTGCCGCCTTGCCCGTTGCCGGGGTTGCGCGGCGGGCCGGCCTGGCCATCGGGCGTCGCCCCTGCGGCTTCGCCCTGGAGCTGGTTCAGGTAATGGGCGCCGATGCTGGCGCCGCGCTGCGCCTCTTGCAAGAACGCGTCGCGCGAATTCTTGACGGTTTCCTCCTGCTGGCGCAGGCCCTTGTCGGCTTCCCCGGCCGACATGCGGGTAACTTCATCGGCCAGCGTGCGCGCGGTACGCGAGGTCTCCTGCACATGCTGCCCGCTCGCGCGGCTCAGGTCGACCTGGGTGGCGGCGGCAACTGGCGACAGTTGCTGCTGGTACGAGCGCAGCTTGTCGGTGGCGGGCTGGGCGTGCGAGGCCGCCGCCGACAGGGCGTCGGCGGGACGATCGACGCTCAGCATGCGCTGGGCCGCGCCAGTGGCCTCCTCGAGCAGGGTCTGGCCCAGCTGCATATTGAGCTGGAAGAGCTGCTGGAAAGAGCGCAGCACTGTTTGCGACAGCTCGTTCATGAATGCGGTCCGGGCCTCGATATGCGAACGCAGGGCGGGATTGACGGATTGGGGAAACGGATACATGGCGTACCTTTCAAGGCATGAAGATCGAATGGGATTGGATGCAAGCGCCGGACGCAATGCGTTGACAAGTCTGGCGGGAATGGCAGCGTGGCAGGTGCCCGCTGGGAGAGAACGATCAGGTCGGATCGCGTTTGACCTCCACACTATGCGCTCTTTTCTCGCGTCCATGTGGCCGATTCGCCCATGTATTTTCAGACCATGTCAGGCGGCAAGACCTTGCTCGGGAATACACCCGGAATGGATGGTCACATGCGGGCGCGGCAGCGCCGTTGACAGTCCCACGGAGTACTGCTGCGCTATTTATTTTTGTTAATTTGACAATAAAATGCCGGCCGCTATAATGTGTTTTGCTCCACATCGGCCCATGCGAAGCAGGTTGTAGGATGCGCGATGAGGTTACCCACCGATGCCAGCCGGAGACGCCATGTCTTATCGAGTGCTCATCCTCTCTCCCGATGCGAACGACGTCCGCATCCTGCGCCAGGCGCTGGGCAATGCACGCGATGGGCCCTTCGTACTGGAAGACGCCGCCACCCTGGCAGATGGACTGCGCCGCATCCAGGGCGGCCAGATCGATGCGATCCTGGTCGATCTGCTGCTCCCGGACAGCCAGGGCCTGGATTGCTTCGACCGCTTGTACGCAGCAGCACGTCATACACCGATCCTCACACTATGCGGACTCGACAACGAGGCCGATGCCGTCGAAGCGGTCCAGCGCGGGGCGCAGGGCTGGTTGTCAAAGGGTTTCTTCGACAATTATCTGGTGCCGCAGTCGCTGCGCAACATCATCGAACGCATGAAGGTGGAGCGGGGTTGGTACCTTGCCCAGGCACGTGCCGAAATCACGCTGAACTCGATCGGCGATGCCGTTGTCTCGGTCGACATGGCCGGGCGCGTGGATTACCTGAATGTTGCGGCCGAACTGGCCTGCGGCTGGTCGCGTGTAGAGGCACGCGGACGGCCCGTCGCGGAAGTGATCGATCTGGTCGACGCGGACAGCGGACGCACGATCACCAGCCCCGCCGACGCCATCTTGCATACCAACCAGCCCGCGAACCTGAGCGGCAACGCGATACTCGTTTCACGTCAGGGCCTGCGCATTCCGATCGAAGACTCCGCCGCACCCATCCACGACTGGGATCGGCAGCTCGTTGGCGCCGTGATGGTGTTCCGGAATATCTCCGAGGCCGTGGCACTGACGGCCAAGATGCGGCACCTGGCGCAGCACGATTTCCTCACCAACCTGCCCAACCGCGCCCTCCTGAACGACCGCATCACCCAGGCCATCGCCATGTCAAGGCGCAACGACACCTCACCGGTGCTGCTGTTCCTGGACCTGGACAAATTCAAGCACGTCAACGACTCCCTGGGACACTCGGTCGGCGACCGCTTGCTGCAGGCGGTATCGCAGCGCCTGGTCGCCTGCGTTCGTACGTCCGACACGGTCAGCCGCCATGGCGGAGACGAGTTCGTGATCCTTCTGGCAAATGAACGGCGTGCGCGCGATGCGGCGTCGGCGACCGACAAGATCCTGCTGGCACTGTCGGCGCCATTCGTGATCGGCGCGCACGAACTGCATACCTCGACCAGTATCGGCATCAGCACTTTTCCGCTCGACGGGACCGATGCCGCCACCCTGATCAAGAACGCCGACACCGCCATGTACCACGCCAAGGACCTGGGGCGCAATAACTACCAGTTTTTCCGCCAGGACATGAACACCCGCGCCGTCGAGCGGCAACTGATCGAGACCAGCTTGCGCCGGGCGCTGGAACGCGGCGAATTCACGCTGCACTACCAGCCCAAGATCGACCTGCAAACCGATTGCATAACCGGTGTCGAAGCCCTGCTGCGCTGGGAGCACCCGGAATGGGGACTGGTCATGCCGGAGCGTTTCGTATCGATTGCCGAGGAATGCGGCCTGATCGTTCCAATCGGACGCTGGGTATTGAGTGAAGCATGCGCGCAGCTGGTACGCTGGCGCGACATTGGAATCTCGAACATTTCGCTCGCGGTGAACATCTCTGCTGTGGAATTTCGCCATCGGGATTTTTTCGCTCACGCGCTCGCGATCTTCGATGCCACCGGCGTGGACCGGGCCCATATCCAGCTCGAACTGACCGAGAGCGTGCTGATGCACGATGTCGCCGCCAGCGCCCTCCTGCTGGCCAGGTTCAAGGCAATGGGCCTACAGATCGCGGTCGACGACTTCGGCACCGGGTACTCCAGCCTCAGTTACCTGCATGAATTCCCGATCGACGTACTGAAGATCGACCAGTCGTTCGTCAAGGCGATCGAGTCGGGAACGGGCGCGGGACGCAACGGCGCGATCGTCATCGCGGTCATCGACATGGGCAAGAACCTGAACCAGCGCGTGATCGCCGAGGGTGTCGAGGACGAGGCGCAGCTCGCTTTTCTCAAGGACCACAACTGCAACGAAGGCCAGGGCTACCTGTTCAGCCAACCGGTGAACGCGGTGCAGATGCAGGCAATGCTCGACAACGGAGGGTGTGGCTGAGCGCCCTGCACTGCGCCATGTCACGGTGTCGATGCCATGGCATCGTCCACTGCCGCCGGCAAGCGCGCAAACTCGTACCGGCGTTTTTGCAACCCCGAACGAGGTGCGCGGTTCTTGTCGAGGCAACCTCTACCGGCGATGATTTCGCCATAAGGTCTTATTGCTGGCGCAATTTCTCCGCTTTCTTTATTTTCTTGTCCGCCTTTTTTTCCTTTGGCGTCTTGGCAGGTTCTTTTTTGGTGGTTTTCTTTGCTTCCTGACTTTTGCTCATGATCTTCTCCGTTTGAATATGGCTATATCGCCATGTGTGATCGAACATTTAATGTCCGGGAATTCGGTCGGAAATCGCTGGCGAGTAAAACAAAGGTGCAGCCCAAGGTCAGGCAAGCAACGCATGGACACGCCACCATCGGCGCTTCGGCATCCATCAGGCCGACCGGACCTGGCCAAATCGTCCTGCAGCCAGATCGCGTTCGAACGTCTCAACCCATGCCGTGCCGTCCCCGGTCGGATATTGCCTGCGTTGCGCAGTCGAATTGCGACGGATGTCGACATAACCCTTGATAGGGTACAACTCGTCACTACACGGATCGGTGATATCCACTTCATGCAGTTCAAAACCTGCAGGGTCGCAAGACCATGCTCTCAGAACCTGCCCATATCGCACCATCTCGTCAGGCTCGATCAGTTCCATGGCAGATCCCCGATAGTGGTAACAATGAATCCCATGCTAGCACGATGCAGGAATCGCCGTCTGCGCCTGCGAGGCATGCGCCCGCAGCCGCCCTGGTCGCGAGCCTGATCGATGCGCGCAAGGGCCGGCGGCAGCCAGAGCCGCGCGGACCACGGAACAACAACGTGTCACGCCTGGGTGACCGGGGGATGCATCGGCTAGAATCGCGCCGCTGCCGGCTTTATCCGCGCGCGGTACGAGACGCCTGGAGACCGCCAGCCCAGGCACCATGGCCCGCGCCCTCTGCTGATATTTTCCGGTAGCTTTGTCGGTATCACTACTGGAGGAACGATGACGAAAATTGTTGTTATCGGCGGGTCAGCCGGCGCGCTCGACGCACTCAAAATCATTTTGCCTATGTTGCCGCATGACTTTCCTTCGGCCATTCTCATTGTCACGCACATCGGTTCGCAAAAAAGCATCATTCCTGACATTCTGGGTCGCTGTTGCGCAATGCCGGTTCGACATGCGACTGACGACGAGCCGATCATCCCCGGACGCGTGCTCGTCGCGCCGCCCGATGAACACCTCACTGTCGTGACCAGAGACGGCAGATCTTACGTTCGGCTCTTGCATGGTCCAAGGGAGAACCACTGCCGACCGGCGATTGATCCGCTTTTTCGCTCGGCAGCGACAGCATTTCTGGCCGACACGATCGGTGTCTTGCTAAGCGGCTACCTGGATGATGGGACAGTTGGCTTGCAGGCCGTAAAAGCCTGCGGCGGCACGGTGATCGTGCAAGATCCGCTCGAAGCCAAAGCCATGGATATGCCTGCCAGCGCCCTGCAACACGTCGATGTCGACCGGGTACTGCGCACGGCTGACATTGCTCCAGCGCTGGTCGGGCTGGCCACGGCGAGCGTGCGGCCGGGAATCCGCGGCCATGACACGGCCGTACCCGATGTTCCGAAGTGGATAGGTGTCGAAAATCGCATCATCAGCAGGGATAGCGCTATGGATGATCTCGAGCAAATTGGCGAACCCTCCTCGCTCACCTGCCCGGAGTGTTCCGGTGCCTTATGGGAGGTCGGCCCTCAGGCGCCGATACGCTACCGCTGCCACACAGGTCACGCTTTCAGCGCCAAAGTGCTGGAGACACTCCAACGCGACGCGGTGGAAGATGCAATTTGGGGTTCGGTGCGCGCTCTCCATGAGCAGGAGCGGCTATTCAGCAAGCTGAGCGAAAGAGAGCGCCAGACAGGGCAGATGGAGCGCGCGGCTGAATACCAAACGAAAGCCATGCAGGCCAGGGAGCATTCGCGCATTCTTCGGGAAGTGGTGGTGAAGCGCGCGTTGGTGGTCAAGACATAAGGCTTGCCATACTAATCCGGCTCCACGAAAGCTGGCACGGCCCAACATGGTACGTACAATCGATTCCGCCAGCACTCGCGATATTACCCTTCGGGGATGAGCATCTCATCTTGAAATGCTCGAGCGTGATCGGTCCCATACGTGCGCCCTTGGACAATGCCGATATCGACAAGCATTTGACGGTGCGCATCATCGCGACGCTCATTCTACAGTTTCATCCTTGCCGACAAGTATGCCGAAGGACTTTGATAAGTGCTTCACCTACAGATTCCAGTATAAATGGCTTTGGCACATAGGCATCCACGAGGGAGGCATTTTGCCCCCGATCGGCAAGAGAGGACGCGATGATTACCTTGATCTCTGGCTGGGCCGCCTTTGCCTCAGCAGCATAGGCAGGATCACCGTCCCAGCCGCCCTTCACCGAGAGGATAAGGGCGTCGAACCCAATCCCATTCGTTAGCATAAGCCTCAGGGCGCGCGCGAAAGTGCTAACGCCGAGCACCCGGTAGTCCAACGATTTGAGCATGTCGCAGATCGACGCGCGAGTGAGGCGGTCTTCTTCGACGAGCAGGATTAAGGCTCGCATGTGACTACCCTCGGTGGATGTTGTTCACTGATCTTACGACACCCGTGGCGCCAACAGTCCCCACCCAGAAAATACACGTTGAGAGTGCACACTTTGCTAGTGGTCCGCCGGTTGATCAACGAGGCATTGAACCTGCCGAGACAAAATCGGCACTCCTAGCATACAAACCAGTCTCCACGAAAGCCGGGGCGACGCACCTGGCAAGCGCGCCGTGCCTGTGCCTGTTGGTCGACGGCGCCTGGTGCTGGTCACGCTTCATCTGCCGCACCCATGCCTCGGCCCACTCATAGTTCAGCATGCTGGTCGAGACCGTGGCGACGCTGGTTGGCAGCGTGTCGAGCAGCCTCTGGTCAGACAGTCGGGCCGGGTTGTGGCGGCCGTACTCAGCCACGCAGCGATGCGCCGTCCAAACCTCGCCCTTCGAGCTTTTCTTCTCCAGCGAGGACGCGGGGACGATGGGCCAGCAGGATTTCGACCTACCGTCCATACTGCTCGGCAGCCTCGTCGTCATCGAAGGTTATCCAGAGTCGCTTTGGAAGAAGCTTGCGGGCAACGCAAAGTTGATATCCGTAGGGTCGCTTGATGATGTTCGCCATGATGCCTGAACAATAGGATCCGACAGCGAAAATAAAGGCGCTGTAACCGTTAGATGTGGATGAGCATTGAACTGCTGAGCTGACCCGCGGTCCAATCCCAGTCCCCATCGATCGGGAGCGCGCCATGAAAGCACCGAAGTTTGCGAAGCTGTTCGCCCAGCTACCGCAACTGAATCAGCCGCAGCGCCAGCAGGTACTCGCCGCCCTGCATCCGGCAGCCGGGCTTGACCGGGTGATTGCCCTCATCGGCGAGATCCGGTCAGAGGGGCGGCGTTGTCCGGATTGCGCCTGCGAGCGATGCCACCGCCATGGCCAGGCCAACAACCTGCAACGCTATCGCTGCTGCGCATGCGGGCGCACTTTCAACGACCTGACCGGCACGCCGCTGGCGCGGCTCAGGCACAAGGGCAAGTGGCTCGAGTATCTGGAAACGGTGCTCGATTCGCGCACAGTCCGCCCTGCGGCCAAGCGTATCGGCGTGCACCGTAATACCGCGTTTCGCTGGCGTCATCGCTTTCTCGACCGGGTCAAGGACGACCGGCCAACCCGTCTTTCCGGCATCGTCGAGGCTGACGAAATGTTCCTGCTCGAATCGCAGAAGGGGTCACGCAAGCTCGATCGCCCGCCCCGCAAGCGCGGCGGCAGGGCTGCGCTGCGTGGCATCTCGCATCATCTCGACTGCATCCTGGTGGCGCGCGACCGCAGCGGCCAGACCATCGACGCCGTCACCGGACGCGGCGCCCTGAAAGTGGCCCAGCTGGTGAAACACCTGCTGCCGAAACTCGATCGGCAAGCGTTGCTGGTCACGGACGCCAACGCCGCCTATCCCGCCTTCGCCCGTGCCCATGGCATCGCGCACCAGGCCGTCAATGTCAGCGCCGGCGAACGGGTCCGCACCGGTGTCGAGGGCGCCATCCATATTCAAAATGTGAACGCCTACCATCGCCGTTTCAAGGAATGGCTGGTGCGTTTCCATGGCGTGGCGTCGCGCCGTCTGCCTAACTACCTGGGCTGGCATCGGGCGCTCGATGGCGGGCGGGTCGCTTCTGTCGAGCAATTGCTGCGTATTGCATTCGGGGTCATCAACAGATAACGAGTACAGCGCCAAAATAAACGGCCAGGCGACGGCCATTTGGCCGTTATCAAGTGCGGTGTCCCGCTCAAAATGAACGGTGTTGAACCCAATGCAAACGGGCCCCGATGGGGCCCGTACTATGAGGATCTGGAGGCGAGGACGGGAGTCGAACCCGTCTAGACGGCTTTGCAGGCCGCTGCATAACCGCTTTGCTACCTCGCCAGAGGATATAGTGCGCTTGATCGATGCGAACGGTTATGAAGCGCATCAATAAGGGAAGAAGGTGTCTTCCTGAATTCTGGAGCGGGAGAAGAGTCTCGAACTCTCGACCTCAACCTTGGCAAGGTTGCGCTCTACCAACTGAGCTACTCCCGCTTAGGAGTGTTGCCACTTAACTCGTAAAACCTGGAGCGGGAGAAGAGTCTCGAACTCTCGACCTCAACCTTGGCAAGGTTGCGCTCTACCAACTGAGCTACTCCCGCATGGAGCCTTACAATTTACTACCAACTACAGCGCCAGTCTTGACAACTGGAGCGGGAGAAGAGTCTCGAACTCTCGACCTCAACCTTGGCAAGGTTGCGCTCTACCAACTGAGCTACTCCCGCGTACAGAACAACGATTATGACAGAACTTTGACGTTTTTCCAAGATCGCTTTACAGCTTTGCAAGCTTTGGAGCGGGAGAAGAGTCTCGAACTCTCGACCTCAACCTTGGCAAGGTTGCGCTCTACCAACTGAGCTACTCCCGCTTTGTCTTTCATTCTGTTGCGTTGTTGTCGCAACAGGCAGGCATTATAGAGATTCTATTCTGTACGTCAAGGATGCCACCAAACAAATTAAATCGCCCCCGCCTTCTCCTTGATCAGGGGCCAGGCGCGGCGCAGATAATAGAACATCGACCACACCGTCAGCACGCCCGCCACCCACAGCAAGTACTCGCCCCAGAAGTGGATGTCGATGCCGAACAGGCGGTCATGGAACAGCAGCATCGGGATCGCCGTCATCTGGGCCGCGGTCTTGATCTTGCCGATCGAGCTGACCGCCACCGAGCGGGTGGCGCCGATCTGGGCCATCCATTCGCGCAGCGCCGAGATGGTGATCTCGCGGCCGATGATGATGCCGGCGATGATCGCGTCCACCCGGTCCAGCTGGACCAGCACCAGCAGCGCGCCGGCCACCATCAGCTTGTCCGCGACCGGGTCGAGGAAGGCGCCGAAGGCCGAGGTTTCGTTCCAGCGGCGGGCCAGGAAACCGTCGAACCAGTCGGTGACGGCGGCGATGATGAAGACGGCGGTCGCCGCGAGATTGCGCTCGGGGAGCGTCATCCAGTCAACCGGCAAGTAGAACAATCCGACTACGAGGGGAATGAGCGCGACGCGTAACCAGGTCAGGAGAATCGGTATATTGAAGGGCATGAGAGAGCTGATTACCGTGGAAAAATGCTTGGCCGTTAGTCTACATGGGTATGCTGGTTTGGGCCAGTTGACTCATCTGTATGGGGAGGCGCGGCGCCTGGCGGCTCAACGGTTGGCGGTTGTTTCGGGTTGACTGCATGGAAATATTGATGCCGAACGGGTAGTTCGCATGCTGGTTGAACGCGTAGACGGCAAGCCGCCCACCCCACCGTTGATTGAACGTAGGGTGGACGGGGTCATTCAATGCAGCTGCCTGTAAATCTCTTCCGCCAACGCGCTCGAAATGCCCTCCACCGTCATCAGGTCTTCGACACTCGCGTCGATCACGCCGCGCAGGCCGCCGAAGCGCGCCAGCAAGCGCTGGCGGCGCTTGGCGCCGATGCCTTCGATCTCTTCCAGGCGCGAGGCCTGGCGCGCCTTGGCGCGCTTGGCGCGCATGCCGGTGATGGCGAAGCGGTGCGCCTCGTCGCGGATCAGGGCCACCAGCATCAGCGCCGCCGATTCCTTGCCCAGCTCCTGGGCCGGGCGGCCGTCGGCGAAGATCAGGGTCTCCAGGCCCACGCGCCGCCCTTCTCCCTTGGCCACGCCGACGATCATCGAGATGTCCAGCCCCAGCTCGGTAAACACCTGGCGCGCCATCTCCACTTGCCCCTTGCCGCCGTCGACCAGCACGATGTCGGGCATCACGCCCTCCCCGCCCGCCACTTTCTCATACCGGCGCATCAAGACCTGGCGCATGGCGGCATAGTCGTCGCCCGGGGTGATGCCGTTGATGTTGAAACGGCGATACTCGCCGTTCTGCATCTGGTGGTGGTGGAACACCACGCACGAGGCCTGGGTCGCCTCGCCCGCCGTGTGGCTGATGTCGAAGCATTCGATGCGCAGGGCATCCAGGTCTTCGCTGTCGAGCTGCAAGGTATCGGCCAGCGCGCGCGTGCGCGCCTGTTGCGAGCCCTGCTCGGACAGCAGCCGCGCCAGCGCGATTTCTCCGCCCTTGCACGCCATCTCGAGCCACTGGCGGCGCTGGCCGCCCGGCTGCAGCACCAGGCTGATGCGGTGGCCGCACTGCTCCTGCAAGGCCATGATCAGTTCGGGCTGGTCGAATTCGACGTTCAGGATCAGGGTGCCCGGGATGAACTGGCCCGCATAGTGCTGGGCCAGGAAGGCGCACAGCACCTCGACCTCGATCGGGCATTCTCCCAGCGATTCGCCCACGTGGCTCGGGAAGTAGGCGCGGTCGCCCAGGTGGCGTCCGCCACGCACCATGGCCAGGTTGACGCAGGCGCGTCCGCCCTGCACCACCACCGCGATGACGTCCACGTCGGCGTCGCCCGTCGTCTCCATGCTCTGCGCATGCAGCACCTTCGACAGCGCCTGGATCTGGTTGCGCACCGACGCCGCCTGCTCGAACTTGAGCTCCATCGCGTAATCCTGCATCTTCTGCTCGAGGTCGGCCATCACCTCGCTCTGGCGTCCGCGCAGGAAGCGCGCCGCGTTCTCGACGTCGAGTTTGTATTCCTCCGGCGCGATCAGTTTTACACATGGCGCGCTGCAGCGGCCGATCTGGTGCAGCAGGCAGGGCCGCGTGCGGTTGGCGTAGACGCTGTCTTCGCAGGTGCGCAGCTTGAACACGCGCTGCAGCAGCTGGATCGATTCCTTGGCCGCCCAGGCGCTGGGGAAAGGACCGAAGTACTGGTTCCTCTTGTCCAGCGCGCCGCGGTAATACGCCATGCGTGGCGCCTCGCCGCCCGTGATCTTGATGTAGGGGTAAGACTTATCGTCGCGGAACAGGATGTTGTAGCGCGGCTTGAGCGTCTTGATCAGGTTGTTTTCCAGGATCAGCGCTTCGGCTTCGCTGCTCACCACGGTCGTTTCCAGGCGCGCGATCTGCGACACCATCATCGCGATGCGCGGGCTCGACAGGTTTTTCTGGAAGTAGCTCGAGACGCGGTTCTTGAGATTGCGCGCCTTGCCGACGTAGAGCACGTTGTCGGCCGCATCGAAGTAGCGGTACACGCCAGGCAGCCCCGGCAGGCGGTTGACGACGGCCAGCACTTGCGCGCGCACCTCAAGCTCCACCTTCGGGCTCAGTTCGCGGTTTGCTTCGGCGCGCATTTCCTCGCGCGCCTCCGACAGGCGCTCGCGGCCGAGCCGCGCGGCCAGTTCGGGGGTGAGTTCGACGGATGGGTTGCCAGCTGCTGCGGGTTTTGCTTCGGACATTACTCTGCCAATGATGATGATGCCAACGGCGCCTGGGTCACGATCACGAAGGCGACGCCGTAGTCGGCCTCGTCGCTGATTGTCACCTGGGCGCTGAGCCGGTGCTCGCGCATGAAGTCGCCAAGGGCGCCGCTGCAGACGATGACCGGTTTACCGCTCGGGTCATTCAGCATCTGGGCGGAACGCCAGGTCATGGGCATGCGCATGCCGAGACCAATGGCTTTCGAGAACGCCTCCTTGGCCGAGAAACGGGTGGCCAGGAAGCGCAGGCCGCGCACCGCGTTCTTGGCGCTGCGGGCATGGTATTTTTCCAGCTCTTGCGGGCCGAGGATTTTCTCGGCGAAGCGCGGGCCGCTGCGCGCGAGGGCAGCCTCGACACGCGAGATCTGGACGATGTCGGTGCCGATGCCGTAGATCATCTCAGGCCCCGGCTTTCGCGGTGTAAGTCACGCCCAGGCGCGCCGCGACCATGATCGCCTTCATCTCGCGCACCGCGTTTTCCCAGCCGGCGAACAGCGCATGCGCCACGATCGCGTGGCCGATGTTCAGCTCGTGCAGGTCCGGAATCGCCGCGATCGGTTGCACATTGGTGTAGTGCAGGCCATGGCCGGCATTCACGCGCAGGCCGCGTTTCGCGCCCTCATGCACGCCCAGCTTGATGCGTTCCAGCTCGTGCGCCACTTCAGCGCCTTCGGCCTCGGCATAACGGCCCGTGTGCAATTCGATCACGGTGGCGCCGACCGCGGCCGCCGCCTCGATCTGGCGCGCATCGGCATCGATGAACAGCGAGACGCGGATGCCCTCTTCCTTCAGCTGCTTCACGGCCGCCTCGACCTCGTTGCAGTAGCGCACCACATCCAGGCCGCCCTCGGTCGTGACTTCCTCGCGCCGCTCCGGCACCAGGCACACGTCCTGCGGTTTCACCTGGCAGGCGAAGTCGATCATCTCGCGGGTGACGGCCGCTTCCAGGTTCATGCGCGTGGCCAGCAGTGGACGCAGGGCCAGCACGTCGGCATCCTTGATGTGGCGCCGGTCTTCGCGCAGGTGCAGCGTGATCAGGTCGGCGCCCGCCTGCTCGGCCAGCAGCGCGGCGCGCAGCGGGTCCGGATACGTCGTGCCGCGCGCATTGCGCACGGTGGCGATGTGGTCGATGTTCACGCCCAGGTCGATCACCTGGCCGGCGGGTTGCAGGAAGCTCATAGTGTTCTTTTTACAGTTGCATCAAATCGATCAAAATCTGGCGCGTATTGAGCGGCTGTCCGCCCAGGTGGTGCGCCAGCAGGAAGCGCATCAATTGCTTGCTCTGCGCCTGGGTCGTCGGATCAGTATAGTCCTCGCGCTCCATATCGAGCAGGGTCTTGCCCAACACGACGGGCCAGACTTCGCCCGCGCCCGCCGCGCGCGCGCCGCGCTCCGGATCGACCACGTAATCGCGGCCAGGCTCGACCGGGGCGCGGCTGTTCGTGCAGCGGCCGAGATCGGCTGCCACGCCCGTTTCCTTAAGTAAGGCTCTTTCGAATTTTCGCAAGACGATTTGCGCCGGTTCGCCGTGGGCGAGCTGGTTCAGGGTCGAGACGTAGTGGTCGAACAGGGCCGGATGGCGGTCGTCGCGCGCCAGCAATTTGACGAGCAGTTCGTTCAGGTAGAAGCCGCACAGCAGCGCCGTGCGTTCCAGCGGCAGCATGCCGCCCACCCACTCGGCATCGATCAGGGTGCGCAGCTCGGACTTGCCACTCCAGGATACCGAGAGGGGCTGGAAGGTCTGCAGCACGCCGCGCAGCTTGGAAAACGGGCGCTTGGCGCCCTTCGCCACCACCCCCACCCGGCCATGGTCGCGGGTGAACATGTCGATGATGAGGCTGGTTTCTTTATACGGGTAGCTGTGCAGCACGAAACCGGGCTGGCCGACGATGCGACTATCGCGGCCCGGCGCGCGCGGGCGCTTGCCCGCGGCCGGCGTGCCCTGCTCCGGCAGGTCGTCGATGAATTGGTCGTGGCTGGACATGCGCGCGGCTAGCGTCCCTCGCCCTTACTCGTAACCGTAAGCGCGCAGGCCTGCTTCGTTGTCGGCCCAGCCGGATTTGACCTTGACCCAGATTTCCAGATAGATCGGGCCGCCGAACAGTTTCTCCATATCGAGGCGCGATTGGGTCGAAATCTCTTTCAGGCGCGCACCCTTGTTACCGATGATCATAGATTTATGGGTGTCGCGCTCGACCAGGATCGCGGCGAAGATCCGGCGCAGATTGCCTTCCTGTTCGAACTGTTCGATCAGGACGGTGCTGGTGTACGGCAGTTCGTCGCCCAGCAGGCGGAACACTTTTTCGCGCACGATCTCGGCCGCCAGGAATTTCTCGCTGCGGTCGGTGATGTCGTCCGGGCCGAAGACCGGCGGATTTTCAGGCAGGTGGCGCTTGATCTCGGTTTCCAGCGCATCGACCTGGAAGCGCAGCTTGGCCGAGACCGGCACGATGGCGGCGAAGTTGAACAGGGCCGAGATCTTTTGCGCGAACGGCATCAGGACCGCCTTGTCCTTCACGCGGTCCGATTTATTGATGACCAGGATCACCGGGACATTCTTTGGCAGCATGTCCAGCACTTGCTGGTCGGCCGGGCCGAAGGTGCCGGCTTCGACCAGGAACAGGATCGCGTCCGACGACGTCAGCGTGTTCGAGACGGTCTTGTTCAGCGTCTTGTTCAGCGCGTTGGCGTGGCGGGTCTGGAAGCCCGGGGTGTCGACGTAGATGTATTGCGCGTCGTCGCGGGTCTGGATGCCGGTGATGCGGTGGCGCGTGGTCTGGGCCTTGCGCGACGTGATCGACACCTTGGTGCCGATCAGGACGTTCATCAGGGTCGACTTGCCGACGTTCGGGCGGCCGACGATGGCGATATAGCCGCAACGGAAATTGTCGGGAGTGGCGTTCATGCTTTTTCTGTTCCTGGTTGTTCTGCTTGGGCGGCCGGTGCGGCGTCGCCCTGATTGGTGCCGATGCCGGCCAGTTTCAACTGGGCCGAGCGCTGGCGTGGCTTGCGCGCGCCGGGCGTCTTGGTCAGCGCCTTCTGGGCCGCGTCGAGCGCCAGGCTGGCGGCGGCCTGCTCGGCCGCGCGGCGGCTACCGCCGCGGCCGAACACCTGCACGTTCAGCTTCGGCACCAGGCATTCGACTTCGAATTCCTGGCTGTGGGCGGCGCCGTGGGTGGCCACCACATTATAGGTTGGCAGCGCAATACGCTTGGCCTGCAGGAATTCCTGCAGCAGGGTCTTGGCGTCCTTGCCGAGCGTGGCCGGGTCGACCGTCTCCAGCAGCGGAATATAAAACGCGCGGATCACGTCGCGCGCGCTGTCGAAGCCGCTGTCGAGGAAGATCGCGCCGAGCAGCGCTTCCAGGGTGTCGGCCAGGATCGAGGGCCGGCGGAAGCCCCCGGACTTGAGCTCGCCCTCGCCCAGGCGCAGGAATTGCGACAGGTCGAGCTTCTGGGCGATCTCGAACAGCGCCTGCTGCTTGACCAGGTTGGCGCGCAGGCGCGACAGGTCGCCCTCGTCGAGCGTGCCGAAACGTTCGTACAGCACCGAAGCGACGACGCAGTTGAGGACCGAATCGCCCAGGAATTCCAGGCGCTCGTTATGCAGACTGCTATGGCTACGGTGGGTCAGGGCTTGCTGCAGCAGCCCGATGTCCCGGAACGTATACCCTAAGCGCGTTTGCAATAACTGAAGATTCATTGTCGATGTCGTGTGCGTGGCCGGGCAGGCCACGGTGTGTCTATAAAGGCTCAGGGAGCGGTGCTGTCGGCCTCGGCCACCACGCCGCTGGGGTCGGTGGTGCCGGCGAAGTCGATCAGCAGGCTGACGTTGCCCATCAGCGGCAGCCGCTTTTCGTAGGCAAAGCTGATCTGCGTTTCTTCACCAGTGCGGGTGAAGACCAGGTCCTGGCCGCGTACGGCCTCGACGTCGTTGACGCTGGTATGGCGGTTGAAGGCTTGCTGCATCTCGCGGATGCTGCCGCCGCTGTCCTTGACCTTGGCGATCGCCGACTTGATCGCGTTGTACTCGATATAGGCCGGGACCATGCGCATGGCGAAGATGCCGGCCACGCCGATGACGACCAGCGCCCCGATCAGGCCGGACAGGGAAAGACCGTCTTGTTTATTAGCTATCTTCCTGCGATCCATGCGCGCCCCTTGTTATTGGATACCGCCGACACGTTTCGGATTGCTGAAGTTCATCCAGACCACGAAGGCCTTGCCGACGATATTGCGATCAGGCACGAAACCCCAGTAACGGCTGTCCGCGCTATTGTCGCGATTATCGCCCATCATGAAATACTGCCCTTCCGGCACCACGCAGGTGAACTTGTCGTAGGTGTATTCGCAGTTTTCGCGCAGCGGGAAATTGTCCACGCTGCCCAGGTCGATATTGCGCTTGTCGGCCGTGTTCAGGATGCGGTGCTGGGTCAAGCCGCCCGGGCTCGGCAGTTTCTCGACGAACTGCTTGTGGTAGATCGGATGCTGATCGTCCAGGTAGTCGTCCAGCGCCGTGTACTCGACCGGCTTGCCGTTGACCGTCAGGCGCTTGTCCTCGTACGTGATTTTATCACCCGGCACGCCAATGACGCGCTTGATGTAATCCTGGTTCATGTCTTTTGGATACTTGAACACCATCACGTCGCCGCGCTGGGGATTATTGATCTGGATGATTTTTTTGTTAATGATCGGCAGACGGATGCCATAGGTGTACTTGTTCACCAGGATGAAGTCGCCCACCAGCAGGGTCGGCACCATCGACGACGATGGGATCTTGAACGGCTCCCACAGGAACGAGCGCAGGATGAACACCAGCGCGATCACCGGGAAGAAGCTGCCCGAATACTCGATCCAGGTCGGCTGGCGCAGGTGGGCCTGCTCGATCGCCGCGCGGTTGCCGTTGTGGTCGACCTTGATCCCATCCGCGACCAGCTTGGCGTTGCGCGTATCGTACTCGCGCAGGGCGGCATCGGCGGCGCGGCGCCGCTGTTTCGCCAAATAGAATGTGTCCAGGCACCAGATGATGCCCGTGATCACCATCAAGACGAACAGGATCAGGGCAAAATTGCCCAGGATGGGTTGCAGGTTCATTATTTATCTTCCACCTGGAGAATGGCCAGGAAGGCTTCTTGTGGAATCTCCACCGAGCCGACCTGCTTCATGCGCTTCTTGCCGGCCTTTTGCTTCTCCAGCAGCTTTTTCTTACGCGAGATGTCGCCGCCATAGCACTTGGCCAGGACGTTCTTGCGCAGCGCCTTCACGTTTTCGCGCGAGATGATGGTGGCGCCGATGGCGGCCTGGATCGCCACGTCGAACATCTGGCGCGGGATCAGTTCACGCATCTTGGCCGCCACCTGGCGTCCGCGATACGGCGCGTTGGCGCGGTGGACGATGATGGCCAGGGCGTCGACCTTTTCGCTGTTGATCAGCATGTCGACCTTGACCACGTCGGCCGCGCGATTTTCCTTGAACTCGTAGTCCATCGAGGCATAGCCGCGCGAGGTCGACTTGAGGCGGTCGAAGAAGTCCAGCACGATCTCGGCCATCGGGATCTCGTAGTGCAGCTTGACCTGGCGGCCGTGGTAGGCCATGTCCATCTGGATGCCGCGCTTGCCGTTACACAAGGTCATCACCGAACCCACGTACTCTTGCGGCATGTACAGGTTGACGTCGACGATCGGCTCGCGCACTTCATTGATCTTCGACGGTTCCGGCATCTTCGACGGATTGTCGACGCGGATGATGCTGCCGTCCTTCATCTCGACCTCGTACACCACGGTCGGCGCCGTCGTGATCAGGTCCATGTCGAATTCGCGCTCCAGGCGCTCCTGCACGATTTCCATGTGCAGCAGGCCCAGGAAGCCGCAGCGGAAGCCGAAGCCCAGCGCCTGCGAGACTTCCGGCTCGTACATCAGGGCGGCGTCGTTGAGCTTGAGCTTCTCGAGCGAGTCGCGCAGCGCATCGTACTGGTTCGCCTCGACCGGGAACAGGCCGGCGAACACCTGTGGCTGCACTTCCTTGAAGCCCGGCAGCGGCTCGGGCGCCGGACGGCTGGCCAGGGTCACGGTGTCGCCCACGCGGGCGGCGGTCAGTTCCTTGATGCCGGCGATGATGAAGCCCACCTGGCCGGCGGTCAGCTGTGGCAGCGACACCGAACGCGGGGTGAACACGCCGATGTTTTCCACCAGGTTGACCGACTCGGTGGCCATCAGGCGGATTTTATCTTTTGGACGCAGGGTGCCGTTGACCACGCGCACCAGCATCACGACGCCGACGTACGGGTCGTACCAGGAGTCGACGATCAGGGCCTGCAGCGGCGCGTCCGGGTCACCTTTTGGTGGCGGCACTTTCGCGATCAGGGTTTCCAGCACGTCTTCCACGCCCAGCCCGGTCTTGGCCGAGCACACGGTGGCGTCGGACGCGTCGATGCCGATCACGTCCTCGATTTCTTTCTTGGCGTTGTCCGGGTCGGCGTGCGGCAGGTCGATCTTGTTCAGGATCGGCACCACTTCCACGCCCAGGTCGAGCGCGGTGTAGCAGTTGGCGACCGTCTGCGCTTCCACGCCCTGCGAGGCGTCGACCACCAGCAGCGCGCCTTCGCAGGCCGACAGCGAGCGGCTGACTTCGTACGAGAAGTCGACGTGGCCCGGGGTGTCGATCAGGTTCAGGTTGTAGACCTGGCCGTCGCGCGCCTTGTACTGCAGCGCCGCGGTCTGGGCCTTGATGGTGATGCCGCGCTCGCGTTCCAGGTCCATCGAATCGAGCACCTGGGCGTCCATTTCGCGGTCCGACAGGCCACCGCACAGCTGGATGATGCGGTCGGCCAGGGTCGATTTGCCATGGTCGATGTGGGCGATGATGGAGAAGTTACGTATGTTGTTCATTAACAAAGCTCAAAACCAAAAAGGCCGCGAAAGGCGGCGACTACGACGATATAAGGCGTACTGCCGTGCAGCACGAATTGGCTGCGCAATACGAAAAAGCGCTGCGTCGGGGGCCGTGCCGGTCCCCAGGCGAGCGCCTTGGCAAAGCAGGAAATTCTTTGGAAGGTGTGCAATCACCGCTCCGACCCGGCATTTTACCGGATTTCGAGGCAGAAAGGCCGGTTTCCAGAGGGTGGCTCAGGACGCGGCCCGCGTGGTGGCGCAGGCGGCCAGGTAGGCCCGCACCGCCGCCTCGTCCAGGAAGTAGTGGCAGAGCTCGGGCTGGCCGGGATCGCCATACAGCACCGGCACCAGCTCGTCGAAGCGCGCCACGAGCGCCGGGTCGGCGTCGACGTCCAGCACGGCGACGTCGAACGGCTGCCCGGGCGGCTCGAGCGCGCGCAGCGCCGCCAGCATGTCCTCGCACAGGTGGCACCAGCTGCGCGAATACAGGACGAAGCTTGGGCCGAACTGCGTCGGCGCAGGCGCGTGCTCGCCTCCCTGGTGCGTCACTGGCGCGGCTTGAGCGTGATGTACTGCGTGGTGTCCTCGCGCTGCACCAGCAACGCCACCGCCTTCGACTTGTCGTGCTTGGCCAGCAAGCCCTTGAACTGCTCGACGCTGGTGATCGGCGTATTGTTCCACTGCAAGATCACATCGCCCGGCTGGATGCCGGCGCTGGCGGCCGGCCCCTGCGCCTCCTCGACCAGCAGGCCGTGGTCGATCCCCAGCTCCTTGCGGTCGCTTGGGGAAATATTCGACATGTGCAGGCCCAGCGCGTCCGGCGCGGCGCCCGGCGCCGGTTTCTTCGGCTGCTGGCGGCCCGGGGTCGGACGCTCCTCTTGCAGTTCGACGATGGTGACCGGCACCTCGACCTGGGCCCCTCGGCGCCACACGGTGACGCTGGCGCGGCTGCCGACCTTGGAGGCGCCCACCAGGCGCGGCAGGTCGGTGGTCGACTGGATCGGCTGCTTGTTGAAGGCCAGGATGATGTCGCCGACCTTGATGCCCGCCTTCTCGGCCGGGCCGCCCGGCTCGACCATCGAGACTTCGGCGCCGCGCGCCTTGCCCAGGCCCAGCGACTCGGCCACGTCGCGCGTGACTTCGCTGATCTGCACGCCCAGGCGGCCACGGGTGACCTTGCCGGTGGTCTTGAGCTGGTCGGACACGCGGATGACCTCGTCGATCGGCACCGCGAACGAGATGCCGTTATAGGCGCCCGACAAGGTCGCGATCTGCGAGTTGATGCCGATGACTTCGCCGCGCAGATTGATCAACGGACCGCCCGAGTTGCCGGGATTGACCGCGACGTCGCTCTGGATCAAGGGCAGGTATTCGCCGGTATCGCGCGACTTGGCCGAGATGATGCCGGCGGTCACGGTATTCTCGAGGCCGAACGGTGACCCGATGGCCAGCACCCACTCGCCGACCCGGATCTTGCTGGAGTCGCCGGTGCGCAGGTAAGGCAGGTTGGTCGCGTCGAGCTTGAGCAGCGCGACGTCGGAGCGGCGGTCGGCGCCCAGCACCTTGGCCTTGAACTCGCGCCGGTCGGAGAGCGTCACCGTGACCTCGTCGGCGCCCTCGACCACGTGGGCATTGGTCAGGACGAAACCGTCGCTTGATATGATGAAGCCGGAGCCGACGCCGCGCTGCACTTCGCGTTCTTCTTCTTGCGGCTGGCCGCGCCGGCCGCCGCCGCGCGGGACCATCTGGCCGCCGAAGAAGCGGCGCAGGAATTCCTGCATTTCTTCTTCGCCCGGTGCGCCGCCGCGGGTGCGCACCCTTTCGGTGGTGCGGATATTGACGACGGCCGGCCCCACCTTGTCGATGACGTCGGTGAAGTCGGGCAGGCCGGTGACGGTCGGGGTGGGTACGGGGGCGGCGGCGTGGACGGGCTGGATGAAGGCCGTGGCGCCGGACACGAGCAGTGCCGACAGGAGCAGGCTGGCAGTTTTACTGGTCATGGATTCGCTATCGAATGGCTAAGATTGACTGAATGGTAAGCCAAATTGCGCGCTTTGTCGCGCCACGCCCGCCGCGCGCCGCCCACGACCGGGCAGTGAGAGAAGGAATTTAAGCCTGGGATAAGGAAGGCTGGCGGGAAGTCAGGAAGAAGCGGTCTTGGCGAGCACCGCCGCCAGGCCGGTGGACTCGGCCGCGACGGCCGCGCGGCGCAGTGGCGGCGGCTCGCCGGCGAGGCGTTCGGCCAGGCGCGCGTTGAATGCCGGCGACAGCGCCGGCGCGGCCGTGTCGCGCAGCGTGTCGCCGATCAGGTGATACAGATCCCAGGCCTGGCGGCCGTCGCTGCCCTGCAGTGCGGCTAATGCCAGCTCCAGGTCGGCGTCGAGCAAGGCGCCATCCTTCAGGGCGGATATCTGCTCGCGTAATTTTCTATTGGTGTCCATCGGCGGTTCCATCGACGTCGGTAGTGTTCAATATATGCTGTGTTCGTACGATCCCGCTACCTACCGACGTTTGTCAACCGGGAAATCGAGTAAAGGGCGTAATTTCTCGGCAATGACTTCGCGCGCGCGGAAAATCCGGCTGCGCACCGTACCTATTGGACAGGCCATCACTTCGGAGATTTCCTCATAGCTGAGTCCTTCGATTTCGCGCAGGACGATCGCCGTACGCAGCTCGAGCGGCAATGCTTCCATGGCCGCGTTGACGGTATGGGCGATTTGTTTGCTGGCGAGCATGGATTCAGGCGTGTTAATGTCGCGCAAGCTGTCTGCATCATCGAATCCTTCGGCGCGTTCGGCGTCCGTCTCGGTCGAGGTCGGTGCGCGCCTTCCCTGGGTTACTAAAAAATTCTTGGCCGTGTTGATTCCTATTCGATAAAGCCACGTATAAAAAGCCGAATCCCCGCGAAAATGGCGCAGGGCCCGGTATGCTTTGATGAAGGTCTCTTGCACCACGTCTTCGGCTTCGGCCGGATCGTGGACGAGACGCGACACCAGGCGCATCAGGCGACGTTGGTACTTGGAGACAAGCAAATCAAAAGCCCCCTGGTCCCCGGCCTGGACGCGCTCTACCAGCAACTGATCACACTCGCGTTCTGTCGTCACGGACCATGCCCCATTGGCGACCCTCTCGCGAGGAGGCACCGACTGATGCGTACAGCGCAAAAATCGGTACATCCTTAAGAGTTGGCCCCCTGCAATAAGTTCACACTGTTTTGTATCGGTATTGTTGCAGCGCCATTGGCCAGCGCACGCACGGCGACCGCCAGCGCGCGGTACTGGCCGGCGCCCACGGCGTCTGGCAGCAGCACCAGCGGCCAGGTCGCGCCGTCCTCGGCGCGCAGGCGCAGCAAGATGCAGCAGGGCCAGACCGTGGCGCCGGGCAGCAGCGTCATGGGTGAGCCCGGCTCCGGTTTCCCGGCCGCCGGCCCGCGTTTCCCCAACTCCTGTTGTACCGTCAGGCGTATCTGCCCAACTCCAGAAATATCAATCCGGCGCACCGTTGCAATCGCGTGCAAAATCGCGCTGGAATGTGTGGGGCGGTGGGCGCCTGCGGCGCCCCCATCGACGCGCCAAAGGCGGCGCGGCCAGCCGGCCACGGCGGAAAAAAGTGGGCGCGCCAGCGACAGCGCGGCCAGCAGCGGCGCGCATGCGACAGCGCCGCCGAATGCGAAGCGTTCAGGCAGCAGCAGGCCCACGGCCAGGGCAGCCGCGCACAGCGACGCGCAGAAGGCGGCGAGCAGGCAGCGCAGGCGACGCGACGGCGCGATGACGGCGGACACCGCAAGCGACATGTGGCACAGGATGAATCGAGGGAAGGACCTGCCGGCGGGCAGGATGGCGGGCGGAGGAAGCTCGTCCTCTACCGCCAGCACCGACCAGCCGCCAGGAACGGGCGGCAGGCCGGGCTGTTGGAAGCGCCCATCCCGTTAGACCGGGACGGGGCGAAGTGGTTCAGACTTTGGCGAAGATCAGCGTACCGTTGGTGCCGCCGAAACCGAAGGAGTTCTTCACCGCATAGTCGATCTGCATCTCGCGCGCCGTGTTGGCGCAGAAGTCCAGGTCGCACTCCGGATCCTGGTTGAAGATGTTGATCGTCGGTGGCGACACCTGGTTGTGGATCGCCAGCACGGTGAACACCGATTCCAGGCCGCCGGCGCCACCGAGCAGGTGACCGGTCATCGACTTGGTCGAGTTCACGACCAGGCTCTTGGCATGGTCGCCGAACACGCGCTTGATGCCGCGCACTTCGGCCACGTCGCCCAGCGGCGTCGAGGTGCCGTGCGCATTCACGTACTGCACCTGGTCGACGTTGATGCCGGCGTTGTTGAACGCATTGACCATGCAACGCGCCGCGCCACTGCCATCCTCGACCGGCGAGGTGATGTGGTTGGCGTCCGCGCTCATGCCGAAGCCGATGACTTCAGCATAGATCTTGGCGCCACGCGCGACGGCGTGTTCATATTCTTCGAGCACCATGACACCGGCGCCCTCGCCCAGCACGAAGCCGTCGCGGTCGCGGTCCCATGGACGCGAGGCGGTCGACGGGTCGTCGTTACGGGTCGACAGCGCGCGCGCCGAGGCGAAACCGCCCAGGCCCAGCGGCGACACGGTGGATTCGGCGCCGCCCGCGATCATCACGTCGGCATCGCCGTACTCGATCAGGCGCGCTGCCGCGCCGATGCTGTGCAGGCCGGTGGTGCAGGCGGTGACGATGGACAGGTTCGGACCACGCAGGCCGAACTTGATCGAGAGATCGCCCGAGATCATGTTGATGATCGATGCCGGCACGAAGAACGGCGAGATGCGGCGTGCGCCGCGGTTCGCGTATTCTTCCTTGGTCGCTTCGATCATCGGCAGGCCGCCGATGCCCGAACCGATCACCACGCCGATGCGGTCCGCGTTCTCTTCGGTGACTTCCAGGCCCGAATCCTTCAGGGCCTGGATGCCGGCTGCCATGCCGAAATGGATAAAGGTATCCATGTGGCGGCCTTCCTTGCCCGGCAGGTAGTCTTCGACGTTGAAGTTCTTGACCTCACCAGCAAAGTGGGTCGTGAATGGCGCTGCATCAAACTTGGTGATGTTGGCAATGCCCGACTTGCCGGCCAGTGCCGCATCCCACGCTTCGGCAACGGTGTTGCCGATCGGTGAAATGCAGCCCAGGCCGGTGACGACGACACGGCGGTTGCGTGAACGACTCAAGCGATTCTCCCAAAAACTGTAAAGCGACTACTCAGGCCTTGACGTGCGCGGTTGCGTAGTCGATGGCTTGCTTGACGGTGGTGATCTTCTCAGCCTGCTCGTCAGGGATTTCCATTTCGAACTCGTCTTCCAGTGCCATCACCAGTTCCACGGTGTCCAGCGAGTCTGCACCGAGGTCGTCAACGAACGAGGAATCGATTTTGATGTCTGCTTCGGCAACGCCCAGTTGCTCAGCGACGATTTTTTTAACGCGTTGTTCGATATCCGACATGTTTTGGCTCCATTAAGGTATGTGTTGCGGAAAGTGCGCGCATTTTATCAGGTTTGCGACCCGAAAAACTATTTTCGGCGACTGCGGCTATTTCGCCGGAAAGTCCTGCTAAAAGTCGAGATTGCGTCCCAATCGGGACCGGCTCGCCGGGGGCGATTGGAACGCGGTCTTTATCAATTTGTTACTTTACTGATTAATTCATGTACATGCCGCCATTCACGTGCAGCTCGGTGCCCGTGATGTAGGCGGCCGTTGGCCCGGCCAGGAAGGCCACCGCATGGGCGATGTCTTCCGGCTGGCCCAGGCGGCCCAGCGGAATCTGGGTCAGCAGGGCTTCGTGCTGGCCTTCGCCCAGGGCCTTGGTCATGTCGGTGTCGATGAAGCCCGGGGCCACGCAGTTGACGGTGATGTTGCGGCTGCCGATCTCGCGCGCCAGCGCACGGGTCATGCCGGCCACGCCGGCCTTGGCGGCCGCGTAGTTCATCTGGCCCGGGTTGCCGGCCGCGCCGACCACCGAGGTGATGCTGATGATGCGACCGGCCTTGGCTTTCATCATGCCCCGCAGCACCAGGCGCGACAGGCGGCCGACGGCGGTGAGATTGGTGGCGATCACGTTGTCGAACTCGTCGTCCTTCATGCGCATGGCCAGGTTGTCCTGGGTGATGCCGGCATTGTTGACCAGGATCGACAGGCTGCCGAAGCCCTTTTGCACTTCGTCCACGACTTCCGCGCAGCGGGCCGCGTCGAGCACGTTCAGGACCACGCCCTTGCCGCCGAATTCGGCCAGGTAATCGGAAATCGCCTGGGCGCCCGATTCGCTGGTGGCGGTGCCGACGACCTTGGCGCCCTGGCGCGCCAGTTCCAGCGCGATGGCCTTGCCGATGCCGCGCGATGCGCCGGTGACGAGGGCGACTTGGTTCTGCAGATTCATAGGTTTCCTTTATCGTTTATTCGGAGATCGACGCCAGCACGCGCTCCAGCGCGGCCTGGTCGACCAGCGCTTCGCCGACCAGGTTCGCGTCGATGCGCTTGGCCATGCCGATCAGGGTCTTGCTGGGCGCGCATTCGATGACCTGGGTCACGCCGTCAGCCGCCATCTTCTGCATGGTCTCGACCCAGCGCACCGGACCGGCGGCCTGGCGCACCAGTGCGTCCTTGATCTGCTCGGGATCGTTCAGCACGGCGACGTCGACGTTGTTGATGACGTCAATTTGTGGAGCCGCAAACTTCAGCTCCGCCATATAGGTACGCAGGCGGTCGGATGCCGGCTTCAGGAGCGACGAGTGGAATGGCGCCGACACCGCCAGCTTCATGGCGCGCTTGGCGCCCCTGGCCTTGGCGATCTCGCAGGCGCGCTCGACCGCGGCGGTATGGCCGGCGATCACGATCTGGGTCGGTTCGTTGAAGTTCACGGCTTCCACGACCTCGCCCTGCGCCGCCTCAAGACAGACGGCGCGCACGTCGTCGGCCGACAGGCCCAGGATGACGGCCATGCCGCCCTGCCCGACCGGCACCGCGTCCTGCATCGATTGCGCACGGAAGCGCACCAGCGGCACCGCGTCGGCGAACGGGATCACGCCGGCCGCCACCAGGGCCGAATATTCTCCCAGGCTATGGCCCGCGACCACGTTCGGCACCGGGCCACCGGCCGCGATCCAGGCGCGGTAGACGGCGACCGCGGCGGTCAGCATGACCGGCTGGGTATTGGTGGTCAGGTCCAGGTCTTCTTTCGGACCCTCGGCGATCAGGCGCTTGAGGTCGAAGCCCAGGGCGTCGGACGCTTCTTGCACCGTTTGATCGACGACCGGGTTACCGGTGTAGCCGTTCAGCATGCCCACTGCCTGGGCGCCTTGTCCGGTGAACAGGAATGCGAATTTGCTCATCGTTGTTTTCCGTAGTTGTTGTTCTTGGAGGCCGGGCTGGCGCTTACATGCGCGCCAGCACCGCGCCCCAGGTGAAGCCGCCGCCCACGCCTTCCATCAGGACGTTCTGGCCCGGCTTGATGCGGCCGTCGCGCACCGCCTGGTCGAGCGCCAGCGGGATCGAGGCAGCCGAGGTATTGCCATGTTCGTTGACGGTGACGACCATCTTCTCGAGCGGCAGGCCGAGTTTCTTGGCGGTGCCGTTCATGATGCGGATATTGGCCTGGTGCGGCACCAGCCAGTCGATCTGGTCGGCGGCCACGCCGGCGTGGTCGAGCACCTCGTGCGCGACTTTTTCGAGCACCGACACCGCGAGCTTGAACACCGCCGGGCCATCCATGTGCAGGAAGCCGCTGCCGGCGACCGCGCCATTGGCCAGGTTGCCGGGGATCGACAGGATGTCGGCGTGGCTGCCGTCGGCATGCAAGCGGGCAGCCAGGATGCCCGGCTCGTTCGATGCCTCGAGCAGCACGGCGCCGGCGCCGTCGCCGAACAGCACGCAGGTGGTGCGGTCGTTGAAGTCGACGATGCGCGAAAACACTTCGGCGCCGATCACGAGCACCCGCTTGTGGTTGCCGGCGCGGATGAAGGCGTCGGCGGTCGACATCGCATACACGAAGCCGCTGCACACGGCCGCCACGTCGAAGGCGGCGCTGCCGTTGGCCATGCCCAGCTTCTGCTGCACGATGCAGGCCGTGCTGGGGAAGCTGCCGTGGAAGTCGGGGGTGGAACTGGCGACGATCACCAGGTCGACGTCGCCCGGCGCCTTGCCGGCCATCTCGAGCGCGCGGCGCGCGGCGTGCACGGCCAGGTCGGACGACAGTTCGTCGGCCGCGGCGAAGTGGCGCGCCTCGATGCCGCTGCGGGTGACGATCCACTCGTGCGAGGTCTCGACGCCCTTCTCCGCCAGCTGGGCCGCCAGCTGTTCGTTGGTAACACGGTTGGCCGGCAGGTAGCTGCCGGTGCCGGTGATTTTGCTATACAAGGTCATTGCTTCACCATCCTGCTGGGTTATTGCGCCTGGCGCTGGCCGTCGAGCGCTGGCGCCGGCGTAACTGCGGGCGCGGCGGCTGAAGCCGTTAGCGGGGCCGTTACCGGAGAGCTCGGCATCAGTTCGGCGATCAGGGCCGACAGGTGCTCTTGCACATTATTGTGTGCGGCATCGTAGGCGCGCTTGATCGCCCACTCGAAGGCATAGGCATTGGCGCCGCCGTGGCTCTTGAAGACCAGGCCTTTCAGGCCCAGCAGGCCGGCGCCGTTGTAGCGTTCCGGATTGAGCTTCTTGAGCGCCTTGCGCGCGAACACCGCGCCCAGCATCGACATGACGCTTTCCTTGAACGTGGCCTTCATGAAGCGCGACAGGCCTTCGATCGCCTTGAGCATGACGTTGCCGACGAAACCGTCGCACACGACGACGTCGACCGTGCCCTTGAAGATGTCATTGCCTTCGACATTGCCGAAAAAGTTCAGTTTGCCACGTTCGGCGTCGGCGCGCAGCAGCACGCCGGTGGCTTTCACCGCCTCGTTGCCCTTGATGTCTTCGGTGCCGACATTGAGCAGGCCAATGGTCGGGCGTGGGATGCCCTCGATCGCCGAGCACAGCACCGAGCCCATGATGGCGAACTGGTGCAGGTGGTCCGGCTCGCAGTCGACGTTGGCGCCGAGGTCGAGGATATAGGTCGGGCCGCCCTTCTGGTTCGGCATGATCGAGCAGATCGCCGGGCGGTCGACGCCGGCCATGGTCTTGAGCACGTAGCGCGAGACGGCCATCAGGGCGCCGGTATTGCCGGCCGAGACGCAGGCGTGGGCGCTGCCATCCTTGACGGCCTCGATCGCCACCCGCATCGACGAATCCTTCTTGCGGCGCAGGGCCACTTCGACCGGATCTTCCATCGTGACGATTTCGGAGGCGTGCTTGACGGTCAGGCGCGGGTTATTGTCCGCGTGATGCTTCTTGAGTTCTGCGCGCAGCACATCTTCGACGCCCACGAGCACGAGCTCGGCGTCAGCTTGCTTTTTGAGAAAGGAGATGGCTGCCGGAATGGTAACTGAGGGGCCGTGATCGCCGCCCATGCAGTCAATGGATATTTTAATTGTCATTTGTTGGAGATGCCGCGGCTCACACAGGACGGGCGGCCAGAGGGGATCGGTTCGTGGCGCGCATGCGCACGGGATCCAGGCTGTTCAACATGACGGCGGTGCTAGGGATGCAGCCGGTTACTGAGCAGATGCCAAAGAAAAAGCGGCGCCACGCAGATAACATACGTTGCGCCGCTTTCATGATGCTAAAAGCCAGAACGTCGATTACTCGTCGTTCTTGGTCTTCAGGACCTTGCGACCACGGTAGAAGCCGTTTGGCGAGATGTGGTGACGCAGGTGGGTTTCGCCGGTGGTCGGCTCGACTGCCAGGTTAGGGGCGGTCAGGAAATCGTGCGAACGGTGCATGCCGCGCTTCGATGGGGATTTCTTATTCTGTTGAACTGCCATGATAACTCCTAGTACAAAGTTCTAAAATTTTAACACATTCGATATGCAAACCAGATGCAAATCGAGTATCTCGGCGGCAAGCTTTTGACGGCTGCCGACATGTTGAACGCTGCTACAACTACCGCGAATGCCATACTCGATTGCACGCGTTTGACACGTTTTGTTGCAGATTTTGGGCGACATTGTTTCTACGCTGCCGCCACCGTACTGCGAAACCTGTAATGCTGATTGTTACTACTAGCTCTTCTTAGTCCGCCTTCAGGTTCTTGAGGGCGGCGAAAGGCGATACTTTATCGGTTTTCAGGCTATCGAGCAAGCCCGTATCCGGACAAACGTCATGTCGCGGCGACTGCGGCAAGGCCAGCAGGGCCTCGTCCTCGAGCAACTCGCGGATGTCGCAGGTGCGGCTGCCGACGATCACGTCGATGCTTTCGTCGTCGAGGATTTCCTCGATCGCGTCGGCATCCTCGTCGTTCTCGCCCAGCACCAGCATGGTCGACGAATCGATCTCGTAATCCATAGGCTGCAGGCAACGCTGGCAGACCAGCTTCACATGCCCGGCGACCGCGAGGGTCAGCGAAGGATAGCCCTGACGGGTCTGGCCGCCCTGGATGGACCAGCGGATATCGCCGCTCTTGTCCGTGCTCTCGGCGGCGAGACGGGTCATCTCGACCAGGGGCGTAGAGCCTTCACGATGGCCGTCGTTCTTGCAAAACTCGAAGGCGTCGATGACAAAAGCGCTCATTTAGAAAGTTACCCCGGAAAACCTGCGATAATAGCAGGCTTTTCGCGCCAGCGTCAAAAAACCGTCGTATTCCTGCCAAACCGCGCCATGACACCAATGCCTCCACTCATCCTCGCATCGAGCTCCGCCTACCGCCGCGAACTGTTGCAGCGCCTGGGCCTGCCCTTCGAGGCGATCGCGCCCGACATCGACGAGACGGCGCTGGATGGCGAAACACCGCAAGCCACCGCCCTGCGCCTGGCGCGCGAAAAAGCGCAGGCCGTAGCAACCCTGCATCCCGGCGCGCTGGTGATCGGCTCCGACCAGGTCGCCACGCTGGACGGGCTGCAGATCGGCAAACCCGGCGACCACGCACGCGCCCTGGCCCAGTTGCAGCTGATGCGCGGACGCGAAGTCGTGTTCCATACCGCCCTGTGCCTGTGGGATGGCCGCGTCGCCGACCCGAGCCAGGCCGCCCAGCTCGAGAACGTGCAGGTGCGCGTCGCATTCCGCGACCTGCCGGACCACGAGCTCGACGCCTACCTGCGCATCGAGCAGCCGTATGACTGCGCCGGCAGCGCCAAGAACGAAGGGCTGGGCATCGCCCTGCTCGAAAGCATCCAGTCGAACGACCCGACCGCCCTCACCGGCCTGCCGCTGATTGCCCTGACCGGGATGCTGCGCAAGGTCGGCGTACGGTTCTTCGGCGCCTGAACCACTATTGATCTCACCATGCCTGGCACCCTGTACCTGATCCCCAATACCCTCGGCCCGACCGACGCCAACTCCGGCGCCCTGAACGCCCTGCTCCCGACCCAGGTGCAGGCGCTGACCAGCAAGCTCGATTACTTCGTGGCCGAAAACGCCAAGACCGCGCGCGCCTTCCTGAAACTGATCGCGATCGACCATCCATTGGCCAAGCCGCTGCAGGAAATCGAGATCGCTGAATTGAACGTGAACACGCCGCCGGCGGCGCTGGCGCAACTGCTGGCGCCGCTGCTGGCGGGACGCGACGCCGGCCTGGTGTCGGAAGCCGGCGTGCCGGCCGTGGCCGACCCCGGCGCCGACCTGGTGCGCCTGGCCCACCAGCACGGCATCGCGGTGCGTCCGCTGGTGGGGCCGTCGTCGCTGCTGCTGGCCGTCATGGCCAGCGGCCTGAACGGCCAGAGCTTCGCCTTCAACGGCTACCTGCCGACTGACGCGGCGCAGCGCACCAAGCGCATCGTCGAGCTGGAGAAACGTTCGCGCGCCGAGCGCCAGACCCAGTTGCTGATCGAGACGCCGTATCGCAACGGCGCCATGCTGGAAGCGTTGGCGGCGAGCTGCCAGCCGGGCACCCTGATCTGCGTGGCGACCGACCTGACGCTGGCGACCGAGTCGGTGCGCACCTTGACGGCGGCCAAGTGGAAGGCCGCGCTGGCGGCGAACAAAGGGCCGGATTTTCACAAGAAGCCGACCGTGTTCCTGTTGCTGGGGCAGTAAGCCGGCCGCGGGCCGGCTTCAGGATCGCTACTGCAGTGACTGCTGCACTGGCGCCTGGGCATCGTTGGTCAATTCGCGCACCCAGTCGAACGCCGCCAGCTCGATCTCGCGCACCTCGGGCACGGTCAGGCCGATCTTCTTGAGCGCGCAGGCCAGCTTGCCGCCGCCCTCGGCCGCCTCGAGCAATTCGGCGATGCGCAGCATGGTGCCGAAGTCGCCCTCGCGCTCGAGCAGGGCCTCGCGCACATCGTGCGCGATGTCGACATGGGCCAGGATGTCGGCCATCGGCACCGAGAACAGGGCTTCGGCCAGCGACATGATGCCGACCGTGAAGGCGCGGTCGGCGCTGGCGGTGTCGCCCGGACGCACGCGCAGCGTCATCAGTTCGAGCAGCTTGCCGCGCGTCGTGGCCAGCTGCAGCAGCGGCGACTTGAGTTCGACCCGGGCGCCGGCCGCGGTGTACAGCAGGATCTGCAGCCAGCGCCCCAGCTGGCGCCGGCCGAGCTGGACCAGGGCCTGCGACAGCGATTCGATGCGCGGCCCCGGCACCGCGCGGCTATTCACCAGGCGCAGAAGGTTCAGGCTAATCAGGGCGTCGCGCTTGACGGCGGTCTCGATCGCCTGGCTGTCGGCGTTCGAGTTGACCAGTTCCAGCAGGCGCAGGATGGTGATCTCGGACGGGGTGATCTTGCGTCCGCTCAGGATCGCGGGACGCGCAAAATAATAGCCCTGGAAATATTCGAAGCCGAGTTCCATGCACAGCTTGAACTCGTCGATGGTCTCGACCTTCTCGGCCAGCAGGCGCTTGCCGGTGCGGCGCAGCGAATCGACCAACTGCGCCAGCTCGTTCGGGGCGACGCCCTTGACGTCGACCTTGATGATGTCGACCAGCTGCACCAGCTTGTCGAGCTCGCTCGAGTGCTCGACCACGTCGTCGACCGCGAACTTGAAGCCCAGTTCCTTGAGCTCGGCCACCCGCGCCAGCAATTCCGGCGTCGGCTTCACGGTCTCGAGGATTTCCAGGATCACCTTGTGGGATGGCAAGAAGCGCACGAAGTCGCTCATCAGCACCACTTCGTCGACGTTGACGAAGGCCAGCTGCTCGCCCACCACCTGTTCCATGCCGAGCTGCGAGGCATGCGAGATGACGGCGGCGGTGGCCGCCGCGCCGTCGGTCAGCTTGGCGTCGTCGTCCTCGCCGGCCGCACGGAACAGCAGCTCGAACGCCACCAGATGCTGGTCGCGCCCGAGGATGGGCTGACGCGCAAGAAAGAAATCATCGGACGGCACGGAGACCGCTGCCGTTGCATCGGCATGCATCGAAAAATACTCCTGGAAACAGTCACGGCAGCGCGCCGCGCCTGGTGGGCGGCACGCGCCATCCACCTGTGCCGACTATACTACAAAAATGCTAATCTTAGCATTTCGACATCGAATCGAACGGGGCGCGGATCAGCCGCGGCCGCCGCCACCCTGGCGGGTTCGCCCGTTGCGTGGGGCGCCCGGCGCCGCCGGTCGCGCCGCGCTGGTGCGCGCGCTGCGCGGCGCGCCGTCGCGCGGCGCGGCGTTGCGTGGACCACCCGCGCGCGCCGGCTTGGCCGGGGCGGCCGGCGCTTCGTCGGCGCGCGGCATGCTCTGGCCCGGCAGGCGCAGGCTACCCTTGCCCGACAGCGGACTGGCGCGGCGCGCATTGCCCACCGGCGCGCGCGGCGCGTCGCCCACCAGGCGGCCGGCGGCGGCGCCCGTCACCTGCGTGCCCTTCTCGATCGTGAAGCGGGCGCCGGCATCCTTGCCCAGCACGCGCACCAGGTAGGGCATGACTTCGCGCAGGATCGGCTCCAGCGTGTACGGCGGATTCAGGATGAACATGCCGCTGCTGTGCAGGCCGGTGCCGTCCGGGGTCGGGGTATTGGTGGTGAGCGTGACGTTGAGCCATTCCTTGGCCGGCAGGCGCTTGAGGCGGTCGGCGAACTGGCGCGACTCCATGCGCTGCAGCACCGGATACCAGATGGCGTAGGTGCCACTTGGGAACTTGCCCAGCGCCTCGTCGAGCGCGTCGCGCACGCGCTTGTAGTCGTCCTTGATCTCGTAGGGCGGATCGATCAGCACCAGCGCGCGGCGCGACGGCGGCGGCAGCAGCGCCTTCATGCTGTGGAAGCCGTCGCCATGCTCGATGATCACGCGTCGGCCGCGCGAGCGCTCGCCCTGCTCGGCCTTGTGTGCGTCGAGCTTGCGGAAGTTATCGGCCAGGATCTTGCAATCGGCGGGGTGCAATTCGAACAGGCGCAGGCGATCCTGCTCGCGCGACATCTGCTCGGCCACCCAGGGCGAGCCCGGGTAGTAGCGCATCTTGCCGCTCGGATTCATGCCCTTGATGAGGTCGAGGTATTCCTTCAGCGGGGCCGGGACGTCGCTGCAGTTCCACAGCGGGCCGATGCCGGTATCGAACTCGGCGGTCTTGGTCGCCTGGAAACTGTCGAGCGCATACACGCCGGCGCCCGAGTGGGTGTCGATATAGGTGTAGGCGGCGTCCTTCTGGTTCATGTACAGGTGCAGCTGCACCTGGACGAAATGCTTGAGGACATCGGCGTGGTTACCCGCGTGGAAGGCGTGGCGGTAGCTCAACATAAGCTGGAATTCCTAAAAGAGGTTTGCCGCAAGAAAGTTGGCGGCAGAATTAGGCGCCATTATCCACTACAACCGCCCGGGGCTGGAAATGCCTTGCGCCACGCAAAAAGCCGCAGCCCTTGTGAGGCTGCGGCCGGCAAGAAAAGCGGCGCGGAAGGTGTTACCGGTTCAGGCGACTTTCTTCGCTTCGAAGAACTGTTCATCCTCCGTCGAGCCATGCAACGCGGTGGTCGAGCTCTGGCCCTGCTGGATGGCCTGGGTCACGGCGTCGAAGTAGCCGGTGCCGACTTCGCGCTGGTGCTTGACGGCGGTGAAGCCCTTCTCGGCCGCCGCGAATTCCGCCTCTTGCAGTTCGACGAAGGCCGACATGCCGCTGCGGGCATAGCCGTGGGCGAGATTGAACATGCCATAGTTGAGCGCATGGAAGCCGGCCAGGGTGATGAACTGGAATTTATAGCCCATGGCGCCCAGTTCTCGCTGGAATTTGGCGATGGTGGCGTCGTCCAGGTTCTTTTTCCAGTTGAACGAGGGCGAGCAGTTATAGGCCAGCATCTTGCCCGGGAATTTCGCGTGGATGGCGTCGGCGAAGCGGCGCGCGAACTCGAGGTCGGGCTTGCCGGTCTCGCACCACACCAGGTCGGCATACGGCGCATAGGCCAGGCCGCGCGAGATCGCCTGCTCGATGCCCGGCTTGACCCGGAAGAAGCCCTCCACCGTGCGCTCGCCGGTGCAGAATTCCTTGTCGTTGGCGTCGACGTCCGAGGTGAGCAGGTCGGCGGCCTCGGCGTCGGTGCGGGCGATCACCAGGGTCGAGGTGCCCATCACGTCGGCCGCCAGGCGCGCGGCGTTGAGCTTCTCGACCGCCTCGCGGGTGGGTACCAGCACCTTGCCGCCCATGTGGCCGCATTTCTTGACCGAGGCCAGCTGGTCTTCGAAGTGCACGCCGGCGGCGCCCGCCTCGATCATCGACTTCATGAGCTCGTAGGCATTGAGCACGCCGCCAAAACCGGCTTCGGCATCGGCCACGATCGGCGCGAAGTAATCGATGTCGTCCTTGCCCTCAGACCATTGAATCTGGTCGGCGCGCTGGAAGGTGTTGTTGATGCGGCGCACGACCAGCGGCACCGAGTTGGCCGGATACAGCGACTGGTCGGGATACATCTCGCCGGCGGCATTGGCGTCGCCCGCCACCTGCCAGCCCGACAGGTAGATGGCCTTCAGGCCGGCCTTCACCTGCTGCATGGCCTGGTTGCCGGTCAGGGCGCCGAGGGCGTTGACGTAGGGCTCGTCGTGCACCAGCTTCCACAGCTTGTCGGCGCCGCGCTTGGCCAGGGTGTGCTCGATCGGGAGCGAGCCGCGCAGGCGGACGACGTCGGCCGCGGTGTAGTTGCGGACCACGCCTTTCCAGCGCGGGTTGCTGTCCCATTCTTGCTGCAGTTCGGCGATTTGCTGTTCACGGCTGGTCATGATGCTCTCCTGAAGTCAAAGACATGATTGAAGGTAGTGCGAATCCGTTGACATCATCTTAGCCCGGTTTGTGCGCAGCACAATCACTCTTATATAAGACAGAAAAGTAAAATTTATTCCTTTATATTCATATAGTTGCGCTCACCAATCCATAATATGAAATAAAATTTCTTACCATGAGAGCACAGCCGCATGCGGATTTGCTGCGCATCCCGCATCGCGGGACCATGATTTCGCATCATGAAAAACGACGAAGGGCGCGGCAAAAGCCGCGCCCTTCGTTACCGGAACAACCGTTCAGTTACTTGGCCAGGTCGACCGTCTCCTCGCCGAACGCCAGTTCGCCATGGCGCACCCGCACCGGGATCGTGTCCTTCGGCCCGAAGCGTCCCGCCAGGATCGCCTTGGACAGCGGGTTCTCGATCTGCTGCTGGATCGCGCGCTTGAGCGGGCGCGCGCCATACACCGGATCGTAGCCGGCCTCTGCGATTTTCTGCAGCGACTCGTCGTCGATGTCGAGCGTCATCTCCATCTTGGCCAGGCGCGCTTCCAGGTTGTGCAGCTGGATGCGGGCGATGGCGCCGATGTTCTTCTCGTCGAGCGCGTGGAACACCACGATCTCGTCGATCCGGTTGATGAACTCCGGGCGGAAGTGGCCGCGCACCTCGGCCATCACCGCCAGCTTGACCACGGCCGGCTCGTCGGTGTCCATCGACTGGATCCGGTGCGAACCGAGGTTCGAAGTCATCACGATCACCGTGTTCTTGAAGTCCACGGTGCGGCCCTGGCCATCGGTCATGCGGCCGTCGTCCAGCGCCTGCAGCAGCACGTTGAACACGTCCGGGTGCGCCTTCTCGATCTCGTCGAGCAGGATCACGCTGTAGGGCTTGCGGCGCACCGCCTCGGTGAGGTAACCGCCCTCTTCGTAGCCGACGTAGCCCGGCGGCGCGCCGATCAGGCGGGCGACCGAATGCTTCTCCATGAATTCGCTCATGTCGATGCGGATCAGCGCATCCTCGGTGTCGAACAGGAAGGCCGCCAGCGCTTTACACAGCTCGGTCTTGCCGACCCCGGTCGGGCCCAGGAACATGAACGAGCCGTACGGACGGTTCGGATCCGACAGGCCGGCGCGCGAGCGGCGGATGGCGTCGGACACCGCCTCGATCGCCTCGTCCTGGCCCACCACGCGCTTGTGCAGCTCGTCCTCGATGTGCAGCAGCTTGTCGCGCTCGCCCTGCATCATGCGCGCCACCGGGATGCCGGTCGCGCGCGAGACCACCTCGGCGATCTCCTCGGCGCCCACCTGCGTGCGCAGCAGCTTCGGCTTGACGTTGTCGGCTTCGGCGCGGGCCGTGGCGTCCTCGGCCTGGCGCAGCTGCGCCTCCAGCTCCGGCAGGCGGCCATACTGCAGTTCCGAGGCCAGCTGCCAGTTGCTCTGGCGCCGCGCTTCCTCCATCTGGTAGCGGATGCGCTCGATCTCTTCCCTGATATGGGTCGTGCCCTGCACCGCGGCCTTCTCGGCCTTCAGCACTTCTTCGTAGTCGTTGTACTCGCGTTCCAGGCGCGCGATCTCTTCGCCCAGCAGCTCCAGGCGGCGCTGCGAGGCCTCGTCGGTTTCCTTGCGCACCGCCTCGCGTTCGATCTTCAGCTGGATCATGCGCCGCTCGAGGCGGTCCATGACTTCGGGCTTGGAGTCGATCTCGATCTTGATCTTGGCCGCCGCCTCGTCGATCAGGTCGATCGCCTTGTCGGGCAGGAAGCGGTCCGTGATATACCGGTGCGACAGCTCGGCCGCGGCGATGATCGCCGGGTCGGTGATGTCCACCTGGTGGTGCAGCTCGTATTTTTCCTGCAGGCCGCGCAGGATGGCGATGGTGGCCTCCACGCTCGGCTCGTCGACGATGATCTTCTGGAAGCGGCGCTCGAGGGCGGCGTCCTTCTCGACGTACTTGCGGTACTCGTCGAGCGTGGTCGCGCCGACGCAGTGCAGCTCGCCGCGCGCCAGCGCGGGCTTCAGCATATTGCCGGCGTCCATGGCGCCTTCGGCCTTGCCGGCGCCGACCATGGTGTGGATCTCGTCGATGAAGACGATGGTCTGGCCTTCATCCTGCGCAAGTTCCTTCAATACGCTCTTCAGCCGTTCCTCGAATTCGCCGCGGAACTTGGCGCCGGCCAGCAGCGCCGCCATGTCGAGCGACAGCACGCGCTTGCCCTTGAGCGAATCGGGCACTTCGCCGTTGACGATGCGCTGGGCCAGGCCTTCGACGATGGCGGTCTTGCCGACGCCGGGTTCGCCGATCAGCACCGGATTGTTCTTGCTGCGTCGCTGCAGCACCTGGATCGCGCGCCGGATCTCGTCGTCGCGGCCGATCACCGGGTCGAGCTTGCCGGCGCGGGCGCGCTCGGTCAGGTCGAGCGTGTATTTTTTGAGGGCTTCGCGCTGGCCTTCGGCCTCGGGCGAATTCACCGTTTCGCCGCCGCGCACGGCCGAGATGGCCGACTCGAGCGACTTGCGCGCCAGGCCGTTCTCGCGCGCCAGGCGGCCGGCGTCGGACTTGTCCTCGGTCAGCGCCAGCAGCACCATCTCGGACGAGAGGAACTGGTCGCCGCGTTTCTGCGCCTCGCGATCGGACAGGTTCAGGAGCGCCATCAGGTCGCGCCCGACCTGGACGTTGCCGCCGGCGCCGGTCACCTTGGGTTGGCGCTCGAGCGCCGCCTTCAAGGCATTGGTCAGCCCGCCGACATTGACGCCGGCGCGCTGCAGCAGCGAGCGCGCGCTGCCGTCGTCCTGGTTCAGCAGGGCGAGCAGGAGATGGACTGTTTCGATGTATTGGTTATCGTTGCCGACCGCCAGGCTCTGGGCATCCGCCAGGGCTTCCTGGAGCTTGGTCGTCAATTTATCTTGCCGCATGGTGTTGCTCCCTAGAGGTTTGTTATTAGCTGGAGAGCAAGATAGGGGTGAGTGGCGACATTTCAAGATGTTGGCGGGCTGTGCTCTCCTGCCATCCCGTACAATGCGCACACGACGCTTTTCGTCCCTGCAAATGAATTTATTCAGCATTCTCATCACCGACCAGGCCCACGCCGGCCAGGCGTGCGAACGTGCCGGCCTACCCGGCACTGGCGCGCAGCGAAGATACGGCCGTGATGCACGCCATGCTGGCGCGCGGGCGGGTGCTGCTGCTCGATGCGCCGTGGGCGTCCACCTATGCAGACCGGGGTGAATACCTGGGCTGCGGAGCACTTCGCGGCGATCTGGACGGCAGCCAGTTTCGAGCAGGCGGAAACGGGGTACGACGCAGCATTGGCCGCCTTGGGAACGTATGGGCCGCGTGCGGCATATGCGACGGCGCTGACGCCGGCCACCTGACATATCGCCTCGCGGCGTAACCCGCGCCTATGGCGCCGGCGCCGGTTATCAGAACTGAAGCGGAAGTCGCCGGCTTTTCCATGCATCGCTCATACCCGACCAGCGCTATGATTCATCAAATACATTATTTCTCAGAAGCATGTTTTCGCGACTCGACTCCAGCCTGAAGATTTTCGGCGCCCTGATCATCGTCATCCTTGCCTGTCTTGCCACGCTGCCGATCCTCAGCAGTTCCCAGGCCAACGCCACCCTTGAAGCGCTGAAGGAAGGGGCGGCCAAGGAACGTGCCTACAATCTGATGCTCGACCTGCTGCAGGATGCCGAAACCGGACAGCGCGGCTTCCTGATCGGCAGCGACGAGAGTTTCCTGGCCCCGTACAATGCCGGCGTGGCGGGCATTCCCGCCGCACTCGAGCATCTGCAGCGGCACGCCAGTTCGGAAGCGGAGCGCACGCAGGTGGCGCGTATCGCCGAACTGAGCCAGGCGAAGCTGCTTGAAATGGACCGCACCATCCGCCTCAAGAAAGCCGGGAATGCGAAGGCGGCCATGGACATGGTGGCCAGCCAGAACGGCAAGATCATCATGGACGAGTTGCGCACCCTGCTCGGCCGCCAGCAAAAAGCGCTGGCCGACCATCGCAACGGCTTACGCGACGAGCTGACCGCGACCCTGCGCTACAACTCGGCACTGGGCATCGGCGCCAGCCTGGCCAGCCTGGTCCTGATTGGGGCGACCATCTACATCGTGACCCGGAGCCTGAACGAACAGGCGGAATCGGCGCGCCAGTCAAAGTCGCTCGCGGAGAGCAACGCACAGCTGGCGCAACAGTCGGCCATGCGCGCCGAACGTTTGTCGATCACGGCCAATATGCTGCAGGCGCTCGACAGCGTGAAGACACTGTCCGAGCTGGAGCAGGTGTTACCGGTATTCCTGCGCAAATTGTTGCCGGACACATCTGGCGCGGTCTATCTCTATCGTAATTCGCGTGACGTGCTCGAGCTGAAGGCAAGCTGGGGTCAGGTAGAGGAGACGCCGCCCACGGTAGCGCCAGGCGAATGCTGGGGCCTGCGCTTGGGCAAAGTCCATCTCGCCACGCGAAAACACGACCTGTGCTGCGACCACGGCGCCGTCTGGCTCAGTGCCCACGAGACCCAGGCCTGCGTGCCGATGATTTCCCAGGGCGATGTGATCGGGATGCTGGTGATCGCCGGCGACTGGCACGACGGAAATCCGGTCGACAACGCGCACATTGTCACGCTGGCCGAACAGCTCAGCCTGGCAGTCAGCAACGTCTTGCTGCGCAATACGCTGCGCTACCAGTCGACCGTCGATCCGCTGACTGGCCTGTACAACCGGCGATTCTTCGACGAATCGCTCAAGCGCGAACTGGCGCGCACCCAGCGCAGCCGCAGCGTCTGCTCGGTCGTGATGATCGACCTCGACCATTTCAAGCGCATCAACGACACCTATGGCCACGATGGCGGCGATCTCGTGCTGCAGTCGGCCAGCCGCGTGCTGTTGCAGCGGGTGCGCGCCAGCGACGTGGCGTGCCGTTACGGCGGCGAGGAATTGGTGCTGATGCTGCCCGATTGCGACGCCGAAGAAGCCGCGAAGTGTGCCGAAGCGATACGCCTGACCCTGACCGGGATGGTCATCCAGCACCAGGGCGCGACGATCTCGGGCATCTCGGCGTCGTTCGGCGTGGCCGAGTGGCGTGGCGATGGCGGGCAGGAGGCCGATCCGCTGCAGGCGGCCGACCGCGCCCTGTACGCGGCGAAGAAGGCCGGGCGTAACCGGGTAGTGGTCGCCGCCACCCCCCTCTCGCTGAACGGCGAGGCAGCCGCGCCAAGCTGAATCGGGGCCGACCAGCGCTAACTGCTCGACTCGGCCTTGTCCACCGCGTCGTACACCACGCCGCGCACGACCACAGATGCACGAGATGCAGCAGCTGCAGCTTGTCGATCGCCAGCCCGCTCGGCCGCACGAAACCGCCGAAGCGCTCGGCGTAGTTGCCGCGGCCAAGGCCGACGCTCTCGATCTCGTCACGCATCATTCGCGGCCGGTGTTGCCGTCGGCGTACACCGAATACGAGAACGCCCACTTCTTGCCCTCGATCGCGGCCAGCACCCGGGCGCAATGATCGTCCTCGAACCAGTCGTCGTCGTCGATGGCCAGCTCGGGCAGCCATCGGCGCCGATGGGTAGGAGGGTTCAGCCACGCAGGGCGCGCCAGGTCGCGAAGCCGGCCGCGCACAGCAGCAGCGAACCGAACAGGTGCAAGGCCGTGTGCGCCAGCGCCCAGCCGACCTCCCCGCGCTGCAGCAGGGTCACCGACTCGCCCGAGAAGCTGGAAAAGGTGGTCAGGCCGCCGAGAAAGCCGGTGATGGCGAACAGGCGCCACTCCGGCGCCAGACCGGGCTGGCCGGCGAAGAAGCCCAGCGCGATACCGATCAGGTAGCCGCCGACCAGGTTGGCCGCCAGCGTTCCGACCTGCACGAAGCCGTGCAGGCCGCCCAGCCACAGGCTTAAGGCCCAGCGCAGCCAGGCGCCGAGCGCGGCGCCCAGGCCGACCGCGGCAAAGCTCAGGGAGCTTCCCACTTGGCCTTCGCGCTGTCGTCGGTGACGCGGGCGTCGACCCAGCGCGCGCCGTCCGGCGTCTGCTCCTTCTTCCAGAACGGCGCCTCGGTCTTGAGGTAGTCCATGATGAACTCGCAGGCCGCGAAGGCATCGCCCCGATGGGCGGCGCTGCAGGCGACCAGCACGATCTGGTCCAGCGGGGCCAATGGGCCGACGCGGTGGATGACCAGGGTGCCGTACAGGGGCCAGCGCTCGCAGGCGCGCGCCGCGATCGCTTCCAACGACTTTTCTGTCATGCCCGGATAGTGTTCCAGCTCCATCTCGGAGACCTTCGCGCCATCGTTCAGGTCACGCACGGTGCCGACAAACGACACCACGGCGCCGATGCGCGCATCGTTCGCGCGCAGGCGCGCCACTTCGTGGCCGAGGTCGAAATCCCCGGCCTGCACCCGTACTTCATTCATGGATTGTCCTTCGGCTGGCGCAGCAGCAGGTGTTCGATGCGGGTCTCGAGGCGCACGTCGAGCAGCGCCGGCAGCGCCAGCAGCGCGCGCAGCTCGGCCGCCTGCGCGCCAGGCTTCTGGCCCGACTTGAGGGAGCTTTGCAGCACCTCGACCTGCAGGCGCAGGCGCTCGCGCGCGTATTCGGGGCCGCTGTCGATGCCGGCCGCGATTTCCAGGCGCAGCAAGTCGTTCAGCAGCCGCCCGCGGTTGTCTTCCATCGTGCGCACGTAAGCGGCGCGCTCGACCTCGGTCGCGTCCAGGGCCGCCAGCGCGGCGTCGAAGCGCGCACGCAGGATCGGCTCGTAGCCGCCCTCGAGCGCCAGCATGGCGTCCCAGCGCCCGCGCCAGTCCGAATCATGGGTATGGGCCGCGGGATTGGCCAGCGCGTTCTCGAGCGCCTGCACCAGGCGCAGCTTGTCGCGCACGGCGCCGGCCAGGACCGTATCCTGGGCGCGGCGGGCGGCGTCGGCATGCTGCTGCACCTTGGCGACGGCGGCGTGATAGCGCTTGTCGATGCGCGCCTCGTGGGCGCGCGGCACCGGGCCGATCGCATTCCATTCGGCCGCCGCCTCGCGCAGCAGCTTGCCGACGTTGGCAGGCGTGGCGTCCGGCGCGGCGGCCTCCAGGCGTTCACACAGCGCTTCCTTGGCCGCCTCGTGGGCGCGGCGCTCGCTGTCGGCCGCGTGCGCCTGCTCCTTGCGCGCGGCGAACAGCGCGTCGCAGGCGCCGCGGAAGCGCTGCCACAGCGCCTGCTCGGCCTTGCGCTCGAGCGGCAGCGCGCGCGCGTGCTCTTGCCAGCGCGCCTGCAGCTCGCGCAGCATGTCCACCGCATGGCGCTCGTGCGGGTCGAGCTTGCGCACTTCTTCGATCAACTGCTCGCGCACCGCGATCTCGACCTTGCGCTGGTCTTCGAGCGGACGTTGCAAGGTGGTCAGCGCGTCGGCGAACAGCGCGTCCAGGCGCTTCTTTTCCTTGCGGTCGACCGCGCCCAGGTGGCTCCAGGCGGTGCGCAGGCGCTGCACGGTGCCGGACACGTGTTTCCAGTCGGCCTCGCCCGATTGCAGGCGTCCGATCTCGGCCTGGGCTTCCTCGACCAGGGCCTGGCCGCGCGCCGCGTTGGCGTGGCGTTCGTCGGCCAGCTGCCTGAAGTGGGCCGCGGCCGGCGCATAGGCGGCGCTGCAGGCGGCGTCGAAGCGCTCCCACAGGCTGCGCGGCGCGGGGCCGGACAGGCTGTCCAGGGCTTTCCAGCGATCGCGCATGCTGCCCACCTTCTTGGCCAGCTCGGCCATCGCCAGGCCCTGGGTCGGCAGCGCTTCGACGGTCTTGATCAGTTCTTCGCGCGAGACGTTGCCGCCCCAGCGCGCCCAGTCCGACAGCCGCTTGAGCTCGGCGCGCAGATGGGCCAGGTGGTCGGCCTGCGGCGCGGAAAGGCGCATGCCCTTGTCCTTGGCTTCCTTCAGCGCCTTGTCGAGCTCGGCGGCAGTGCCGAGGGAGCCCTGCTGCAAGGCGGCTTCGAGCGCATCCAGCTTGTCGAGGAAGGCCTGGTCGGCGCCGCGCGCGGCCGGCCTGGCGCCCTCTTTGCCGCCCTCTTTCGCTCCGTCCTTCGCGGCCGGCGCCGGCTTGGGCGGACGTGCTTCCTGCGGCAGGCTTGCGAGCAGCGCGTCGAAACGCGCCTGCAGGGCGGCGCCGGCGGCGTTCGCCGGCAGGGCCGGCAGGCGCTGCCATTCCCTGCGCAAGGTCTCGTGCTTGAGTTCGGCCGAGGCCTGGTCTTGCCATGCGCCCAGCGCCGCCTCGCGCGCGGCCAGCGCGGCCTGGTCTTGCGCGATCGTCGCCAGGCTGGCGGTCAGGCGCGCGTGTTCGGTCGCGAATTCGGCCACCAGGGCGCGCGGCAGCGAGGCGTGGCCGGGATCGACCAGGGCCGCCTCTTGCTCCTGCTGCAGCCCGGCCAGGCGCGCGGCCAGCGCGGCCGCGTCCAGCCCGCCCGCCTCGAGGCCGCGCAAGACGGCCAGGCGGTCGATCATGGCGCGCTGCAGCGCCACCTGCGCTGCGAGGCGACGGCCGAGCTCGGCGCGCACCGTGTCGAAGTCGGCGGCCAGCTCGGGCGCGCGGATGACCGACCATTTGCGGTCCAGCTCGGCCACGTGGTTCGGGGTCAGGAGCGCATCGTTCAGCAGCGACCTGGCCTGGGCCAGCGTCTCTTCGCCACGGCGCAGCTCGGATTCGTGGTGGCGGATCGCGTCCAGCCTGCCCTGCACCAGCTTGGCCACGCGGCGATCGACGTTTCGCATCGCCGCATGCACGCGCTCGAGGTGCTCGCGTCCATGGACCAGCTCGGCCGCGGCGAGACGCAGTTCGGAGAATTCGGATTGGAGGATGAAATCGACGGCGGCCGCTTCGTCGGCGCCCAATTGCTTGAGCCGTTCGGCCTGGCGCGCGCGGGCATCGGCGAGCGCAGCGCGGGCATCAGGGGCAGCCGCTGGGGGGGACCCCGCACTGCCCGACTTGCCGGCGCCGGCCGCCGCGGAAGCCTTCGCCGCGGCAGGCCTGGCCTCCGGCTTGTCGCCGGACGTGGCCGATTTCCCGCCCTGCCGCTTGAATAGGAATTCGAACATGATGAAATCGCACTTCCAAAACTCCCATCATAGCAAAGAACCCCGGTATCGTTCGGCATGTCCGGCCCGGCTACGCTCCTCAGTTTACCAGCGGCAAGGCGTGCTTTTGCCTCGGAGAAAGCTCAGATGGCGGCACAGCCCGCATCGCGCCGATGTCGGCGCCGCGGGTTTCACCCCGGCTTTCGCTCTGGTGCGTATCGTGCGCCAGCATCTGGTTGGCGATGGCGAACCAGGCCTCGCCCGGGATCATGGTGCGCGCCATCGGCAGCAGTTCGCGCTCTTCGCGCTCGAGCCGTTCGAGCAGCAGCTGGCAGCAGCGTTCGAGCGCCGCCAGGCAGCCGGGATCGCCGTCGACAGCGGCGGCCTGCGCCGCCTGGCGCGCATCGAGCGCCTGCCGGCTCAACCCATCCAGCTCGGCCACCAGGCGGCCGGCGTCCTCGCCGCAGCGGCGCAGCGCCGGCAGCACGAACTTGTCGAGCTTGCGCCAGTGACAGGCCTCGCACACCTGGCGCAGTGCATCGCACGCCTGTTGGTACTGGCGCATCGCGGGCGGTTCACCCCACCAGGCGCAAGGTCGCCAGCGTTCGAGCAACGCCTGCACCTCGATCCGCGCGCGTGCCTGCTCGACGGACAAGGCGACCAGCGTATAGGTTGATGTCAGCATGGTGTCTACTCTCAATTTGCTCCTCCGGCGCGCGTGGAAAATCCACGCCTGGGGCGGTCGGGGATGCTTTATAGGGGTAGCCGGCAGTGGTTTGCGTTCCTGGCTTGTCATGCGCCGGCCGACAGGAACTTCGTAGTGTAGAGAGAAGAAGGTCAGTAGGTTTGACATTGCTCAAACCCGATTTCACAATGCGAGCGAGGTCAGTCGGGGTGAATTTCCTCTACAAAATATCTTCCAACATGTTACCGAAAGCGGCCGGGTCGCTGCCCGCCACCGCGATCCGTGGGCAGCCGTGCCAGCCGGCGCAGCGGGCCACGGCCCCGGCGACGTCGCGCGCCAGGCTGGCGCTTGGGCGCACGCCGGGCTCCAGCGCCACGCTGCGCAGTTCGAACACGCCCTGCTTGCGGTGCGCCTTGGCGTCGATGCGGCCGACCAGGGCGCCGCGGCGCAGGATCGGCAGGGTGAAGTAGCCGTAGCGGCGCTTGGGCGCCGGGGTGTAGCACTCGAGCCGGTAGTCGAAGCCGAACAGCTCGAGCGCGCGGCGGCGGTCCCACACCACCGGGTCGAACGGGGACAGCAAGGTGGTCAGGCTCGAGGCCAACGTGCCGTCCGCCGCCTGGCGCGCCAGCGCCAGGTGCTCGGGGTGGATGTAGACCGGATCGCGCCAGCCCTCGACCCGGGCCGCGACTAGCAAGCCCTCGTGGGCCAGCCGCGCCGGATCGACGTGCGGCCGGCGCGTGCGGTGGTAGTCCGGGATCCACGCCGCCCGCGCCAGGCCGAGCGCGTGCACGGTGCGCAGCGCGAATTCGCGCCGCACCGTGTCCAGCGCCGGCATCCGGTCGTCGTGCCAGGTCGGATGGACGCGCTCGGCCAGGTCGTACACGCGCTGGAAGTTGTGGCGGCGCGCGATCATCAGGGCGCCGGCCGTGAACAGGACCTCGAGCGAGCGCTTCTCGGGCTTCCACTCCCACCAGCCGCCCGACTTGCCGTCCTGGCGCGCGAAGTCGGCGGCCCGCACCGGCCCGCCGGCGCGGATATGCTCGACCAGCCGCGCCACCTCGTCGGCGCGCTCGCGCATCCAGCGCGCCGAATACTTCCAGCCCATCGCCTCCGGATCCAGCATGCGGTGCCGGTACAGGCCATAGTCCTCGATCGGCAGGAAGCAGGCTTCGTGGGCCCAGTATTCGAACAGGTGGCCTTCGGCCAGCAGCTCGTCGAGCCAGGCCGGATCGTAGTCGCCCAGCCGGCTCCACAGCACCAGGTAGGGACTGCGCGCGACCACGCTGATGGTGTCGATCTGCAGCATGCGCATGCGCCGGATCGCGGCCAGCACGTCGTCCTTGCCGGCGCGGCGGCGGCGCGCCGTCGCCAGTCCCTGGGCCGCCAGGTGCAGTGCGCGCGCGGCGCCGATCGACAAGGTCAGTTCGCTCATCCAACCATTCTGACCGTTTGGGCAACATTGCGTCAACCGTCCCGGCATTCTCCAGCAGACGAGCGCTCGGCTGCGTTATAGTAGGCGCCGATTTGTCGATCCACCTTTCTCGAGTCTCTCATGCGGCTGCTGCACACCTCCGACTGGCACCTCGGCCAGACCCTGCACAATCACGACCGGACCTACGAACACCAGTGCTTCCTCGACTGGCTGGCCGACACGCTGGTGGAGGAGCGCATCGACGTGCTCCTGATCGCGGGCGACATCTTCGACACCGCCAATCCTTCCTCGAGCGCCCAGCGCCAGCTGTACCGCTTCCTGCAGCAGGCGCGCGCCCGCGTGCCGCACCTGCAGGTGGTGGTCATCGCCGGCAACCACGATTCGCCGGGCCGGCTGGAGGCGCCGACGCCGCTGCTCGAAGCCCATGGCACGATCGTGGTCGGCAATGTCCTGCGCCGCGGCGACGGCGAGATCGACCTGGAGCGCCTGCTGGTGCCGCTGCGCGACCGCGACGGCCAGACCGCGGCCTGGTGCCTGGCCGTGCCCTTCCTGCGTCCCGGCGACCTGCCGCGCCTGCGCGCGGCCGAAGGCGTCGACCCGGCCGAGGCCGCGCCAAACGATCCCTATCTGCACGGCGCCGCCCTGCTCTACCGCCAGGCGCATGCGCTGGCGCGCGAACGGGCCGCCGCGGGCCAGGCCATCGTCGCCATGGGCCACTGCCATATGGCGAAAAGCCAGCCGTCCGAAGACTCCGAACGCCGCATCGTGATCGGCGGCAGCGAAGCCCTGCCGGTCAGCATGTTCGACGCCAGCATCGCCTATGCGGCGCTGGGCCACCTGCACCTGGCCCAGCGCGTCGGCGGCCTCGAACACGTGCGCTATTGCGGCAGCCCGCTGCCGCTGTCGTTTTCCGAAGTCGGCTACCGGCACCAGGTGCTGCGCATCGATCTCGACGGCGCCAGGGCCGCCGCAGTGGAACCTTTATATGTGCCGCGTCCGGTGCAGCTGCTGCGCGTGCCGGCCCTGCCTGCCCCGCTCGAAGAGGCGCTGGCGGCGCTGGAAGCATTGGAACTCGACGCGGATCTGCCGCAGCAGGCCTGGCCCTATCTCGAAGTGCGGGTGCTGCTGGACGGCCCCGAGCCGGGACTGCGCGCCCGCATCGAGGCGGTCCTGGCGGGCAAACCCGTGAAGCTGGCCAAGATCGAGCCGACGCGCAAGCTGGTCGCAGCAAGCGACGAGGCCGAAGCGCTGAGCCTGGACCAGTTGGCGCAGCTGCAGCCGGACGATATCTTCCGCCGCCTGTGGCGGCAAAAATATGGCGATGAGGCGCCGCCGGAACAGATCGAATCGTTCGCCGAACTGTTCCACGCCGTCGAAGGAGAGCCGCGATGAAGATCCTTCGCATCAGCGGCAAGAACCTGGCTTCGCTGGCGGGCGAATTCGCGGTCGACTTCGAATCCGGACCGCTGGCCAGCAGCGGCCTGTTCGCCATCAGCGGCCCCACCGGCGCCGGAAAAAGCACCCTGCTCGACGCCCTGTGCCTGGCGCTGTACGACGCCACGCCGCGCATGCTCAAGCGCGCCGGCAGCCAGTTGCCGGACGTGGGCGGCGACACCGTCTCGGCGCTCGATCCGCGCACCCTGCTGCGGCGCGGCGCGGCCGAGGCCTGGGCCGAAGTCGACTTCGTCGGCAGCGACGACGGACGCTACCGCGCGCGCTGGAGCGTGCGCCGCTCTTACAACAAGCCGGGCGGCGCGCTGCAGCCGGCCAAGATGAGCCTGCACCGCCTGCCGGAACTCGCGCCGATCGGCGGCACCAAGACCGAAGTGGCGGCGGAGATCGTGCAGCGCATCGGCCTGTCGTTCGAGCAGTTCACACGCGCCGTGCTGCTGGCCCAGAACGAGTTCTCGGCATTCTTGAAGACCGACGAGAACGAACGCGGCGAGCTGCTCGAGACCCTGACCGGCACCACGGTCTACAGCGAGATCTCGCGCCGCGCCTTCGAGCGCTACAAGCTCGAACAGCAGCGCACCCAGGCGCTGCAGGCCAAGCTGGCCAATGTGGCGCCGCTGGCGCCAGGCGAACGCGCCCAACTCGACCTCGAGCGCGGCGCCGCCGACGCCGCGCGTGAGGCGCTCGACAGCCGCCACGCCCTGCTGGAACAGCAGCTGCGCTGGCACCAGGAGCTCGACAAGCTCGGGCGCGCCCAGGCCCAGGCCGAGGAAGCGCTGGCCGCCGCCAACAGCGAGCGCGCCGCGGCCGCCGAACGGCGCCAGCGCCTGGCCACGCTGGAAGCGGTGCAGCCGGCACGGCCGCTGGCGACCGAGGTCCAGCGCCTGGAAACCGAACGGCGCCAGGCACATTCTTCGGTCGCGAAGCTCGAAGCCGAGCTGGCGGCGGCGCTCGAAGCGCGCCGCGTGAGCAATGCCGACGTCGACGCCGCCATCGCGCGCCTCGACGCCTTCGAAGAGCAGCTGCGCGCCGCCGCCCCGCAACTGGACCAGGCCAAGGCCCTGGATGCGGCGCTCGAGACGCTCGCTCCCGGCCATGCCCAGGCCAAGACTGCGCTGGAAGCGGCGCGCCAGCAGGCGCGAGAGGCGCGGGTCCAGCACGCGGCGAAATCCGAAGAACTCGCGCGCGCGCGTGGCCTTGTGGAGGCCGCCGCCGCGTGGCTGGCGGCCCAGTCGCGGCACGAAGGCGTGGCCACCGCTTGGGCCCAGTGGGAACGCCTGCTGCGCCAGGCCGGCCAGGCGCAAACTGCGCTCGCTGCGGGCGCAGCGGCGCTGGCGGCCACCCGCACCGCGGCCGACCAGGCGGCAGGGCGCGACGCCCAGGCGGCCGGCGCGCTGGCGCAGGCCATCGAACGTCTCGACCTCCTGGAGGCGAACCGGCGCGCGGCGATGGCGGCGCTCGGGGAGTTCGACGCCGAGGCAATCGGCGCCGAACGCCGGCAGCTGGAAGGACGCCGCGAACGGCTGGCGGCGGCCGAACGTACCTGGCTCGACCTGTCGGCGGCGCGCGACACGCTGGCCGGACTCGCGCGCGAAGCGGACCGCGCCGCGAGCGCCGCGGCAGGCGCCGAACGCGCCCTGCAGGAGGCGCGCGCCGCCGCGCCGGCACTGGAAGCGGCGATGGCGCAGGCCGAACGCTCGCTGAGCGCGGCCGAACTAGCGTGCGCCGCCAATGTGGAGCAACTGCGCGCGAACCTGGTGGACGACGCCCCCTGCCCCGTGTGCGGCGCCCTCGACCACCCCTACGCCCACCAGGATGCGACGCTGAACGCGATGCTGACGGGCCTGCGGGCCGAAGTCGACGGCTGCCGCCTGCGCGTGCGCGAGAATGGCGCGCTGCAGGCGACCCACGGCGCCGCGCTCGTCGCCGCCCAGGAACGTCTGGATGCGCTTGCCAACGATCGCGCGGCGGTCGATCTCCAGATCGCCGGCCTGGCCGGGGCCTGGGATGCCGATCCACTGGCGGCCGAGGCGCCGGGCGAACAGGAACGCAGCGACTGGTTCGGCGCTCAACGCGGCGCCTTGCGCGACGCCCTCGATGCGCTGGCGCGACGCGAACAGGCCCTGCGCGCCGCCGCCAGCGCACGCGACGCGGCCCAGCGCGACGTCGACGGCGCGCAGTCGGTGCTGGCGCGGCTGCGCGGCAATGCCGAGGCCGAGCGCGAAACGGCGACCCGCCTGCAGAGCGAACTGAAAACGCTGGACGCCGGCCAGCAGGCGACAGCCACGCAACTGGGCGCCCTGCTGGCCGAACTCGACCCCGCCATGGCCGCCGCCCACGGCGACGGCTGGCAGACGGCCTGGCGCCACGATCCCGTCGCCTGGAGCCAGGCCCGCGCCGCCGAAGCCGCCGGGTGGCGCGAGCAGACCGAGGCCCAGGCGCGCGGCGCCGCCGCGAGCGCGACCATCGAAGTCGAGGTGAATGCGCTCCAGGCGCGCATCGCCGAAATCGACGCGGCCGGCGCCCGGCTGGCCTTCGAGTTCGAACGCATCGACGGCGAATTGGGCGCGAAACGCGCGGCGCGCGCCGCCTTGTGGCAAGGGCGCGCGGCGGCCGAAGTCGAACGCGAACTGAGCGCCGCCGTGAGCGCGGCGCGCGCGCAGGTAACGGCGCGCCAGCAAGCCGCCAATGAGGCCGCGCAGGCCGAGACCCGGGCCCGCACCGCGCAGGCCCAACTCATCGAGCGCATCGCGGAACTCGACGGGGCTGGCGCCACGGCCAGCGCGCAACTGGCCGAATGGCTGGAAGACTACCGGCGCCAGGCCGACGGCCTGGACGACATCGGGGACACCGACGAACTGGCGCGCCTGCTGCAGGTCGGCGCCGCCTGGCTGGCGCAGGAGCGCAGCGCGCTGAACGCCATCGAGAGCGCGGTCGCCAATGCCAGCGCGATCCTGAACGAGCGCCGCGCCCAGCGCGCGGCCCACCTCGAGTCCAGTCCTCCGGACGGTCAATTGTTCGAGGCGGTGCAGGCCACCTTCGACGCGCTGGCCGTCGAACGCCAGGCAGCGATCGAGGCGGCGACCGCGCTGCGCCTGCGCGTGATGCAGGACGACGAGCGGCGCCGCCAGGCCGAATCGAGCCTGGCCGAGATCGAGCGCCAGCAGGCGCTCGAGCAGCGCTGGGGCAAGCTGTCGGAGCTGATCGGCTCCAGCGACGGCAAGAAGTTCCGCAACTACGCCCAGCAATTCACGCTCGACGTGCTGCTCGGCTATGCCAACGAGCACCTGAAGCAGCTGGCCCGGCGCTACCGCCTGGAGCGCGTCAGCTACCAGGGCATGCCGTCGCTGGCGCTGATGGTGCGCGACCAGGACATGGGCGGCGAAGTGCGCTCGGTGAACTCGCTGTCGGGCGGCGAATCGTTCCTGGTGTCGCTGGCGCTGGCGCTGGGCCTGGCCTCGCTGTCCTCGAACCGGGTGCGGGTCGAATCGCTGTTCATCGACGAGGGCTTCGGCAGCCTCGACAGCGAAACGCTGGGGGTGGCGATGGACGCCCTGGACGCGCTGCAGTCGATGGGCCGCAAGGTCGGCGTGATCTCGCACGTGCAGGAGATGACCGAGCGGATCGCGACCAAGGTGCTGGTGCGACCCGCCGGTGGAGGCAGCAGCGCGATCGTGGTGGAGTGACCGCGCAGTTGGATCAGTGGTTGTGGCGCGGCATGTCGTGCCCCACGCCGCGATACGGCAGGGCGAGTTCCATGCACGCGCCCTTGTGCAGCTGGCCCACCGTGGCGCGGTAGATCTCCTGCCACGGGGTCTGGCTGGCGGGGATCGGCGGCGGCGCGTCGCTCCGGCGCGCTTCCAGGTCCTCGTCCGACAGCAGCACGTCGCAGCGGCCGTGGTTCAGGTCGACCCGGATCACGTCGCCCGTGCGCAGCAGCGCCAGGTTGCCGCCGGCCGCGCTCTCGGGCGAGGCGTTCAGGATCGACGGGCTGTCCGAGGTGCCCGACTGGCGGCCGTCGCCCAGGGTCGGCAGGTTGTTGATGCCTTCCTTGATCAGGTGATCGGGCGGCTGCATATTGACCACCTCGGCCGAACCGGGCCAGCCCACCGGGCCCGCGCCGCGGATCACCAGCATCGTGTTCTCGTCGATGCCCAGGCTCGGATCGTTGATCCGGTGATGATAGTCGTCCGAGCCGTCGAATACGACAACCTTGCACTCGAAGCAGTTCTCGTGCCCCGGATTGGCGAGATAACGCGCGCGGAAGGCCGGCGAGATCACGCTGGTCTTCATGATCGCGAAGTCGAACAGATTGCCCTTCAGGACCAGGAAGCCCGCCGTTTCCTTGAGCGGCTCGGCGAACGGCTTGATCATCTCGCGGTCGTCGGTCTCGCGGTCGTAGACGTTCTCGGCCATGGTCTTGCCGGTGACGGTGGGACGCTGCGAGCGCAGCTTGCCCGCCTGCTCCAGCTCCCACATCACGGCCGGCACGCCGCCGGCGCGGTGGAAGCGCTCGCCCAGGTATTTGCCGGCCGGCTGCATGTTCAGCAGCAGCGGCACGTCGTAGCCGTACTCCATCCAGTCCTCGGGCGTGATCTCCACGCCCGCATGGCGCGCCATGGCCACGATGTGCGGCTGGGCGTTGCTCGAGCCGCCGATCGCGGCGTTGACCACGATCGCGTCGAGGAAGGCTTCGCGCGTCATGATCTGCGAGGGGCGCACGTCGTCCTTCGCCAGTTCGACGATGCGGCGGCCGGTTTCATAGGCCATCTGGCCGCGCTCGCGGTAAGGCGCGGGAATCGCCGAGCAGCCGGTGAGCGACATGCCCAGCGCCTCGGCCACGGCATTCATGGTCGAGGCAGTGCCCATGGTGTTGCAGTGCCCGGCGGATGGCGCCGATGCGGTGGCGATGTCGACGAACTTCTTTTCGTCGATGGCGCCGGCCGCCAGCTGGCGGCGCGCCTTCCAGATGGCGGCGCCGGAGCCCACCAGCTCACCCTCGAACCAGCCGTCGAGCATCGGCCCGCCCGACAGCACGATGGCCGGAATGTCGACCGTGGCCGCGGCCATCAGCTGGGCCGGCACGGTCTTGTCGCAGCCGGTGGTGAGCACCACGGCGTCGATCGGATAGCCGTGCAGGATCTCGACCAGGCCGAGATAGGCCAGGTTGCGGTCCAGGGCCGCGGTCGGACGGCGGCAGTTCTCGAAGATCGGATGCAGCGGGAATTCCATCGGAATGCCGCCGGCGTCGCGGATGCCGTCGCGCACCCGCTTGACGGTCTCCAGGTGGATGCGGTTGCACGGCGTGATGTCGCTGCCGCTCTGGGCGATGCCGATGATCGGTTTGCCGCAGCGCAGCTCTTCGGGCGTGATCCCGTAGTTCATGAAGCGCTCGAGGTAGAGCGCGGTCATGTCGATGCGCTCGGGATTGTCGAACCAGTCCTGGGACCGGTAGCGACGCTTGGCGCTGTTATTCACGTTGTTGCTCATTGTGTCGGATATTCCATGGTTAATCCTGCAGCCGCAACGCATGCTGCGGCAGTCCCGGCACGTCGGCGCGGAAGGTGAACAGCCCGCCCGCGAGTGGCTGCGCGTCGAGCTGGGCGGCCGACAGGCCCTTGCGCGCGGTCGTGGCATACACGGTGCGCAGGTCGTCGCCGCCGAAGGCGAGCTTGGTGATGTTGGCGCACGGGAAGCGCACTTCGCCCACCTTGCGTCCCTGCGGGTCGAAGCGGTCGATGCGCCAGCCGCCGAAGGTGGCCACCCACAGGCAGCCCTCGGCATCGACCGCCATGCCGTCCGGATAGCCGCCGTCGGCCAGCTCGGCGAACAGGCGCTTGCGCGCGACCAGGCCGTCCTGGCCCAGGTCGAAGGCGTAGATGCGCCTGGCCAGCGTGTCGGTGTGGTACAGCGTGCGCCCATCGGGGCTGATGGCCGGGCCGTTGGTGATCACGTAGCCGTCGTCCACGCGGCTCGCCGCGCGTCCGTCGAAACGGTACAGCGCGCCGCTGGCCTGGTCCTCGGCATCGTCCATCGAACCGAACCACAGGCTGCCGGCGGCGTCGACGTGGCCGTCGTTGAAGCGGTTGCCCGGCTGGTCGGCCTCGACCTTCAGCAAGGGGGTGAACTCGCCGCTCGCCTCGTGGAAGCGGTACAGGCCGTCCTCCAGCGCACAGACGAAACCACCGCCCGCGACCGGCACCACGAAACTCACCTGCCCCGGCGCGTCCCAGCTGCGTTTTTCGCCATTGCCGGCGCCATAGCAATGCAGGCGCCGGCCCTTGATGTCGACGAACCACACCTGGCCCGCCGCGCCATGCCACAGCGCGCCTTCGCCAAGCGTGGCGCCCACCTCCCACAGGCAGTGCGGCGCGTTGTTCATGCGCCGTACCAGCCCGCGTCGACGAAGTATTCGCGGCCGCTGCAGCGACGCGCATTGTTGGAGGCCAGGAACAGCGACAGCGCCGCCACGTCCTGCATCTCCACGCGCTCCTGCAGGCACTGGCCGTTGAGGATGCGCGCTTCCTCGTGCGGCGTGTGCCACAGCGCTTCCTGGCGCGGGGTGCGCACCGCGCCCGGCACCACGGCCACGGTGCGGATGCCGTGCGGCCCGAGCTCGCGCGCCATCGCGCGCGTCATGCCCTCGACGCCGGCCTTGGCCGTCATGTACAGGGCCAGCTCGGTATGCGGCAGGTGCCACGAGATCGAGCCGAAATTCTGGATCACGCCGTGGCCCTGCTCCCGCATGCCGGGAATGACGGCCTGGGAACAGAAGAACTGGTGGCGCAGGTTGACGTTCATCCGGCTTTCCCAGTAGGCCGGGGTGACGTCGCCGATGCTGTGACGGTCATCGTTGGCCGCGTTGTTGAGCAGGATGTCGACCGCGCCGGCGTCCTGCACGATGCCGTCGAAGGCGCGCTTGAGCGCATCGAGGTCGGTCAGGTCGCAATGGACGAAGCGCGGTGCGTGGGTCGCGCCGTCCAGCGACTCGGCCAGGGCGCGTCCTGCGCCCTCGGCGATGTCGAGGAACCAGACCCGGGCGCCCTGCCCGACGAAGGCGGTGACCAGCTCGGCGCCGATGCCGCTGCCGCCGCCGGTGATGACGACGCGCTTGCCGTTCAGGTCCGGATAAGTTGCGTATACAAAGGCTGCGCTGTTAAAGCCCGATTGATTGTTGTCAGACATGGGGGTTTTCGTATTAAGGGCTGTTTTTATTCCTGGACCAGCAGGCCGCGCCGCGCCAGGTTGGCGTACAGCGCGCGCACGCCGAAGGTCCAGGGCGTGATCGCGTCGCTGCGTTGCACGGTGTTGACCAGGGTGCCGAGCGATGGGGTCGAGATGCCGACCTTGTCGCCCAGGTGGTGGGTAAAGCCGCCGCCTTCGGCGTCGCGGTCCTTGATCGGCGAGAACATCGTGCCGAGGAACAGCATGAAGCCGTCCGGGTACTGGTGGTGCGGGCCGCAGGTCTGGGCCACCAGGTCGAGCGGGTCGCGGCTGATCTCGCGCATGCGGCTGCTGCCTTCCAGGATGAAGCCGTCGTCCACGCCTTCGATCAGCATGTTCACCTCGCACGCGCGCAGGGTGTCGAGCGAATAGGTGTCGTCGAACAGGCGGATGAAGGGGCCGATGGCGCAGGAAGCGTTGTTGTCCTTGGCCTTGCCCAGCAACAGGGCGCTGCGGCCTTCGATGTCGCGCAGGTTGACGTCGTTGCCCAGGGTGGCGCCGACGATCTCGGCGCGGCTGTTCACCGCCAGCACGATCTCGGGTTCGGGATTGTTCCAGTGCGAGGTCGGATGCAGGCCGATGTCGGCGCCGTGGCCCACCGCCGACATCGGCTGCGACTTGGTGAAGACTTCGGCGTCCGGGCCGATGCCCACTTCCATGTACTGCGACCACAGGCCGCGCGCCGACAGTTCGGTCTTCAGGCGCTGCGCGGCCTCCGAGCCCGGCACGATGTCCGACAGGTCGGTGCCGATCGTCGCCTGCAGCTGCGCGCGCAGCGCCTCGGCGCGCGACGGGTCGCCCTTGGCCTGCTCTTCGATCACGCGTTCCAGCAGGCTGACGGCAAACGTCACGCCGGCGGCCTTGATCGCCTGCAGGTCGCATGGCGCCAGCAGGCGCATGCCGTTGGCGCCGGCCTCGCCGCGCAGCGCGGCGTCCATCAGCGCGCGCACCTCGCCGAGGTCTTCGCCCTCGGCGCCGCCCGCGATGGCCAGCAGGTCGCGGCGCTCGAACAGGTCGGCCACGGTCGGCGCATGGCGGGTGATGTCGACCAGGCGGCCGCCGCGCACGGCGACCACGGCTGGACCTTCGTTGGCGCCGGTGCGCCAGACCCGGCCGACCAGCAGCGCGCGGTCGAGGTCATCGGGAAGCGGATTGGCTTGGATGGTAGTCATGGGTTCCTCGATTGCTGGTGCCGCCCTCGGGGCGGCAGTATGGGGTTCGGGGCGAAGCCTTCGGACATGATTCTAACATTAATGTTAACGCAATCATCACCTCCTCCTCATGCCTGCCGAGGGACGGCAGGCCTGAGGAGGGCGGGTCAGGCAGCGTCGGGTCAGAACTCGCCGCGCACACCCAGCTGGAAGGTGCGGCCCGGGTCATAGAACCCGAACTGCGCGCTCTCGAACTGGAAGTACGAGTCCCGCTTGGCCTTGTTGATGTTGACGACATCGAAGGTGACGGTCGGCCAGCCCTCACGATCGAACACCCGCTCCAGATCCACGCTCGACGAGAAGTCGGCCTGCTTGTACGCGCGGCCATACAGGGCAGCCGCCGCGATGCCGTTCTGGCCGCCGCTGGCCGCCTGGCTGCCTTCGCGGTAGGTGTGCGAGAAACGGGCCATGAAGCCGTGGTTCTCGTAGTAGATGCCGAAGTTGTTGCTCTTGCGCGGCACGTTCAGCGCCACGAAGCCGTTGGTGCCCTCGCCGCTGGCCGACTGGTTGATCAGGGTCGCGGTTTCGCTGAAGCCGAAGCCCTTGATCGGCAAGAACCTGTCGAGTGGCTGGACCCAGCCGATTTCCAGGCCGCGAATCCGCAGGATGCCGCCGGCATTGCGTTCCTGGCTCATCACCACGGTCGCCGCGCCCGGGCCGCCGCGCGCGTCGATCGCCGCCTGGGCGTTCGGGATCAGGTTGTTATAGGTGACGCCATACTGCTCCAGCGCGCTGAACGGCAAGGTACGGTTCTCGATCACCGTGAAGCCCTTGAGCTTCTTCTGGAACACGGTCAGGCTCACATAGCCTTCGCCGCCGGTGTACCAGTCGACGCCGAAGTCCAGGTTCTTCGAGATGTAGGGCTGCAGTTCGGGGCTGCCGATCGTGCCGACGTCGGCCGACACCGAGCTGAAGTTGATGCCGGGACGCAGCGAGTTCGGATTGGCGCGCGTCATGCTCTTCGATGCCGCGGCGCGCACGATGACGTTGTTGGCGACCGTCAGGGCGGCGGTGCCGGATGGCAGCGTGTTGTTGTAGGTGTTGTTCACATACTGCCACTCGGTCGCGTTCGGGTACTTGGCGCCATTCAGCGTCAGGTTGGCGTTGCGTGGATCGCTGAACGAATTCAGGGAGCCGACCTCCTGCTTGGTGCGCACATACCGCACGCCGGCGTTATACCGGAACGGCATGTTGGCGAGCAGGGTCGACCCGTTGATCTCGGTATAGAAGCCCGAGGTCTTCTCGCGCATGTAGCCCGCGCTCGCCCCGGTCGACGAACTGGTCGAATCCGGCGCCGTCGAGTTGTAGTAATCGTAGTTCGAATCCTTCCTGAAACGGTCCCAGTCGACGACCAGGCGGCCGTATTCGCCAGGCACCAGGTAGCTTGCCAGCTTGTCGGCCGGGATCAGCGAGCCCTGGTAGACCAGCTGGTCGGTGCGTCCCGCGGTGTAGCCGGTGCCGAAGCCGGGATAGAGCGCCGCTGCGCTCGCGCCAGGCGTGTTGGCGCCGTCGCAGGCCGGCGCGCCGTTGGGGCCTTGCAGGAACACGCTTGGATTGTTGCCGCACACCGCGGCCTGCCAGGCGGCCGAGTTGTCCTGGCCGCGGATGCGGCGGTCGATGTCGTCGTAGGCGTAGCCGAGCTTCAGGTTCAGCTTGTTGTCGCCCCAGGTCAGGTCGGTATGGAAGCCCTTGGTGCTGGTTTCGCGCAGCTCGTTCTGGATATTGACGCGGCCACCTGCCCAGCCAAGATTCGCCGGGTTGTTCACATCGTTGTTGAACGTGATGCTGGGCACCCCGCCATTGGTGGCGTCATAGCTGGCCACCAGTCCGCTGCCCGCCGCGGTGATCGGCATGACGGTCGGCGCTTCGTGCGTGAAGTCCGACTCCGTCGCGTTGGCCTGCGCCTCGAGCTTCAGGGTTGGCGCGATCTGCCACGTCATCCCCGGGTTGATGCCCTTGAGCGTGGTCTTGTCGCGGCGCGGGCCGTACTCGATGAAGTAGCGCGCATTGGCGAAGGTGCCGCCCGTCGCCGTGCAACCGGCGCTGCAATCGGCGCGGTCCACGGTCATATTGAGCGGAATGGCGAACTCGTTGCGCATGGCCCAGGTGTAGCCGATGCGCTGCATGTCGTCGTCCTTTTCGCTGTACAGCGTGTCGACGTAGAAGTGCAGGTTTTCGGTAGGACGATACTCGGCGCTGATGATGGCCGAGGCCTTGTCGCGGTCGCCGTAGTATTCCATGTAGCGGCCGAGGCGCGGGACCAGCGCGTTGTCGATCGCGGTGATGCTGGTGCCCGGGTTGTTGGCCTCCAGGAAGCCCTGGTTGATCGGCGTGCCGGGAACGAGGCCCGCGCCCGCGCCGACGGGCACGGTGCCGGGAATCGTCCAGTTGCCGCCGCCGGTATTGTTACGCGAAGGCAGGCCGTTCTGCGCAGCCGACAGGTTGGCATTGGTCAGGCCGACCGTCTCGTAGCCGGTGGTGCGCGCTTTCTGGCGGTTGTAGTAGACGCCGCCGAGGATACCGAACTTGTCGCCCCAGGTCTTGCTCGCCAGGATCGAGCCGCGCCCGCCGACGTCGTTCGCGATTTCCTGCTTCTGCGCGCTCGCGTTGTACACGACGTAGGCGCCTTCCTTGTCGAACGGCCGCGCGCTGCGCAGGTTGACGACGCCGGCGGCGCCGCCCTCGAGCTGCGAGGCATTCGGGCTCTTGCTGACCGTTAGCTTGGTGAACAGCTCGGTCGGCAGCAGGTCGAGGTCGATCTCGCGGTTGGTGCTGGCGCCGTCGATCGGTCCGGACGACGCCACGGCGATCTGCGCATTGTTCAGCAGGACCTTGGTGAAGCTGGAGCCCAGGCCGCGGATCTGGACGTTCATGCCTTCGCCCGTGACGTCGCGCGAAATCTGGACGCCGGGAATGCGGCTGAGCGATTCCGCGATGTTCTTGTCCGGGAATTTACCCATGTCTTCCGAACTGATGGTGTCCTGGAAGCCGACGGCTTCCTTCTTGTCGCGCGCCGACGCCAGCAGGCTGCCGCGGTAACCGGTCACTTTGACGACGTTCACATTGGCTTGCGCATTGGCATCGGTGGTGGTGGCGGTGGTGTCCTGCGCGTACGCCTGGTGAACCAGGCCCGCCATGACGGTCAGGCCGAGCGCCCACTGGCGCCGGCGAGCTACACCCTGCTGCTTAGCATTACGAGTCATTCAATGTCTCCTGATGGTTTTTTTACTTCTATGTACTTCTTGGCAAGCAACCTTCTACGGTTGTCTTATGGGTAGGCAAAACTGCCTTGTCGGGGCAAACAGGGCTTTCTTCCCTGGCGCGCTAGCGGCAGGTCACGCCCTTCGACACGAAGGAATGCGCAGGGCGCGGGGTCGGCAAGTCCGGCCACGCGACTGGAATGGATGAGTGATTGGTGCGGCCGCCAGAAGGCATGGCCGGACGTGCGGTGACGTCTCGCTGTTGCATGCTTATCTCCTCGTTATTTTTCTACTTCAAGCACATGTTACGAACATCTCTATTAACACGAATGTTATCGCAACCATCGCAGTCTACTGGTCAAAAATAATGATTGTCAACAAAATATTCCGCGCGTGGCGAAAGCGCGGATGTTAGGCCTATCTAGCGTGCCTGGCGACCCGGCTGCTGGTGCGCCGGCTGCCGCCTCCGCATCGTGGACGACGCAACAAAATGCTTTCAAATCGAAAAGGTTCGCGCTAACATTCCCGCAGCCGGATGATACAAAACAAACATTCTGGGTCTATAAAAACATGGAGACAAGCGAATGCACCGACTCTTCGGGCGGCTCTGGGCCGCGTTTCTTCTCGGCATGCTGTTATGCATCCCGACCCATGCCGCCGCAGAGGATGGCTATCAACTGTGGTTGCGCTATCAACCCCTCCCCGCCGCCCAGCGCGCGCAGGTTGCCGACTCGATCCTGATGCTCGGCGCCGACAGCCCGACCAGGGGCGCGGCGCGCGCCGAGCTGCAACGTGGCCTGCAGGGACTGCTGGGCAAGGAGCCTGGCGTCGTCGACAGAGCGCGCCTCGATACCATCGTGCTGGCGCGCGGCGTCGACCTGCCGGCCGGCCTGGATGCCGTATCCGCCGTGCGCGAGCAGTTGCGCAAGCTCGGCGACGAAGGCTACCTGGTGCGGCGCGCCAGGCTGGATGGCGTCGCCGTCACCCTGGTTGCGGCCAATACCGACATCGGCCTGCTGTACGGCAGCTTCGCCTGGCTGCGCCAGCTGCAGACGGGCGCCCGCGCTGACCAGATTGCGCTGGCCTCCAGCCCCACCCTGCCCCTGCGCGTGCTGAACCACTGGGACAACCTCGATCGCAGCGTGGAGCGCGGCTATGCCGGCGAGTCGATCTGGAACTGGTGGGAACTCCCGCACATCGTCGATCCGCGCTATACCGACTATGCGCGCGCCAATGCCTCGCTGGGCATCAACGGCGCCGTCCTGAACAACGTGAACTCCAAGGCCGAGGTGCTCGGCGCGCCCTTCATCGCCAAGGCCGCCGCCATCGCCGACGTGCTGCGCCCCTACGGCATCCGGGTCTACCTGTCGGTGCGCTGGTCGACGCCGCTCGAGATGAAGCAGACGAAGACGGCCGATCCGCTCGACCCGGAGGTCGCCGCGTGGTGGAAGAACAAGGCCGACGAAATCTACCGCACCATTCCCGATTTCGGCGGCTTCCTGGTCAAGGCCAATTCGGAAGGCCAGCCGGGTCCGCAGGACTATCGCCGCCACCACGCCGACGGCGCCAACATGCTGGCGCGCGCCGTGGCCCCGCACAAAGGCATCGTGATGTGGCGCGCCTTCGTGTACGCCTCGCCCGAGGAATCGAAGGCGGGCAAGCTGCATGACCGCGCGGTCGAGGCCTACGACCAGTTCCTGCCGCTGGACGGCAAGTTCGACGACAACGTGCTGGTGCAGGTGAAGAACGGCGCGATCGACTTCCAGCCGCGCGAGCCGGCCCACCCGATGTTCGGCGCGATGCCGAAGACGCCGCTGATCATGGAATTCCAGATCACCAAGGAGTACCTGGGCTTCGCCACCCACCTGGCCTATCTCGGCCCGATGTTCCAGGAGACACTGGAATTCGATACCCGCATTGGCGGACGCAAGCTGACGGTGGCCGACACCATCCAGGGCAAGCAGGGCCGCGTCGGCGGCAAGGTAGGTGGAATTGCAGGCGTCGCCAACATCGGCAGCAGCCGCAGCTGGAGCGGCTCGATCTTCGACCAGGCCAACTGGTATGTGTATGGCCGCATGGCCTGGGACCAGGGCCTCGACAGCCGCGTCATCGCGCGCGAGTGGGCGGCCCAGACCTTCAGCCCGGACGCGCGCCTGCTGGACCCGGTCGTGAACATCATGATGCGCTCGCGCGAAGCGGTGGTCGACTACATGACGCCGCTTGGCCTGAACCACGTGATGGGCAGCAGCCACCACCATGGTCCGGCGCCCTGGGTCGACAACCTGGAACGCGCCGACTGGAACCCGATCTATTACCACCGCGCCGGCCGCGACGGCATCGGCTTCGACCGCACCGCCAAGGGCAGCAATGCCGTGGCCCAGTATGCGCCCGAGGTGGCGCGCCGCTTCGCCGACCCGAAAACGACGCCGCCCGAACTGCTGCTCTGGTTCCACCGCCTGCCGTGGGATTACCGGATGCCGTCCGGCCGCACCCTGTGGGAAGAACTGGTGGCGCACTACGACCACGGCGTGGCCGAAGCCGCCGCGATGCAGGCCGAGTGGCAGCGCCTGAAACCCTTCGTCGACGCCCAGCGCTTCGCCGACACCGCGCAGCGCCTGGCCCAGCAGCACGTCGAAGCGCAATGGTGGCGCGACGCCAGCCTCGCCTATTTCCAGGACGTGTCCGAGCTGCCGTTGCCGGCCGGCGTGCGCAAGCCAGCGCACTCGCTCGACCACTACAAGTCGATCCGCTTCCCGTATGCCCCGGGGATCTGAACGATCCCGCCTGCCCCATTCACTCCTGGAGATGAGATGAACCCGATTCAACGCGCCGCCACCCCGACCATCGTGGAAATGCGGGTGATCCCGGTCGCCGGCCGCGACAGCATGCTGCTCAACCTGTGCGGCGCCCATGCGCCCTACTTCACCCGCATCCTGGTGCTGTTGAAGGACAGCGCCGGCCGCACCGGCATGGGCGAGGTGCCCGGCTCCAACGGCATCCTGCTGGCCCTGCAAAAGCTGGTGCCGCTGGTGGAAGGCACCGAGATCGCCCACCACCGCCGCACCCTGAACCGGCTGCGCGCCGCCATCTCGGGCGTCAGCCACCAGGTCACGTCCAGCGCCGAAGCGGCGGTGATGAAGCAGCCGCACGAGATCAACCTGCGTCTCGAGAACGTGGTGACGGCGGTGGAGGCGGCCCTGCTCGACCTGCTCGGCCAGTTCATGGGCCTGCCGCTGTGCGAGCTGCTGGGCGACGGCCAGCAGCGCAGCCACGTGCCGATGCTGGCCTATCTGTTTTATATCGGCGACCGTGGCCGCACCGACCTCGGCTACGACGATGATGCCGGCCGCGACGGCTGGTACCGGGTCCGCAACGAAGAAGCGCTCAGCGCCGAATCGATCGGCGAGATGGCCGCGGCGGCGGTCGAGCAGTACGGCTTCAGGGACTTCAAGCTCAAGGGCGGCGTGATGCGCGCCGAAGAAGAGATGGAAGCCGTCGCCACGATCAAGCGCCGCTTCCCCGAGGCTGGCGTGACGCTCGACCCCAACGGCGCCTGGTCGCTGCGGGAGGCGATCGACGCCTGCCGCGGCCAGGGCCAGCTGCTGGCCTACGCCGAAGACCCGTGCGGCCCCGAGGGCGGCTATTCGGGCCGCGAGATCATGGCCGAGTTCAAGCGCGCAACAGGCATCCGCACCGCCACCAATATGGTCGCCACCGACTGGCGGCAGATGGCCCATTCGCACCTGCTGGGCGCGGTCGACATCCCGCTCGCCGACCCGCACTTCTGGACCATGCAGGGTTCGGTGCGCCTGGCCCAGCTATGCCACGACTGGGGCCTGACCTGGGGCTCGCACTCGAACAACCACTTCGACGTGTCGCTGGCGATGTTCACCCATTGCGCCGCGGCGGCGCCGGGCACGATCACGGCGATCGACACCCACTGGATCTGGCAGGAAGGCCGCGAGCGCCTGACGAAAGAACCGCTGCAAATCGTTGGCGGCCAGGTGGCGGTGCCGGAACGGCCGGGCCTGGGCATCGAGCCGGACATGGAGCAGATCAACGCGGCCCATGAACTCTACAAGAAGGTGGCCGGCGGCGCGCGCGACGATGCGATGGCGATGCGCTACCTGGTGCCGGGATGGACCTACGATCCGAAGCGCCCCAGCATGGTCAATCCATGATCGCAGCAATCCTTGGCCGGACCCGCGGCGGCACCATCCGCGGCCTGCGCTGGTGGATGATCGGCCTGATCATGCTGGGCGCGGTGGTCAACTACCTGACCCGCAGCTCGCTGGCCGTGGCCGCCCCCACCCTGCTGGCGGAGCTGGAGATCACGGCCAGGGAGTATTCGTACATCACGGCCGCCTTCCAGGGCGCGATCATGCTGCAGCCGCTGTGCGGCTACGTGCTCGACGTGATCGGCCTCAAGTACGGCTTCGCGATCTTCGCCACCGCCTGGTCGCTGATCTGCATGGCGCACGGCATGGCCACCAACTGGCAGACCCTGGCCGTGCTGCGCGGCCTGCTCGGCTTCGCGGAAGGCTCGGCCAACCCGGCCGGGATGAAGGCGGTGTCCGAATGGTTCCCGGCCAAGGAGCGCGGCCTGGCGGGCGGCGTGTTCAATATCGGCGCCTCGTTCGGCTCGATGCTGGCCCCGCCGCTGGTGGTGTGGGCCATCCTGCACTACAACTGGCAATCGGCCTTCGTGATCACCGGCGCGCTGGGCCTGGTGTGGGTGTGCGCCTGGCTGCTGCTGTACGACGCGCCGAAGCGCCACCGCCGCCTGTCCGAGGCCGAGGCGGCGCACATCGCCGCCGGCCAGGAAGACCACCTGGCCGGCGACGGCACCAAGCCCTCGGTGCTCAGCATCCTCAAACAACGCAATTTCTGGGGCATTGCCCTGCCGCGCTTCCTGGCCGATCCGGCCTGGGGCACGCTGGCGTTCTGGGTGCCGCTGTACCTGACCACGGTGCGCGGCTTCGAGCTGAAGGACATCGCCATGTTCGCCTGGCTGCCCTTCCTCGCGGCCGACCTGGGCTGCATGTTCGGTCCGGTGGTGGTGCTGGCCCTGCAAAAGCGCGGGATACGCCTGATCAATGCCCGGCGCGGCGCGTTCACCCTCGGCGCCATCATGATGATGGGCGTGGCCTTCGTCGGCTACGTCGACGATGCCTATGCCGCGATCGCCCTGCTCAGCCTTGCGGGCTTTGCCCACCAGACGCTGTCGGTCACCGTCATCACCATGTCGTCCGACCTGTTCTGGCGCAACGAGGTGGCCACCGTGGCCGGCATGTGCGGCACCTTCGGCAACCTGGGCCTGCTCATCTTCTCGCTGCTGATCGGCACCCTGCTGGCCAGCGTCGGCTACACGCCCTTCTTCGTCAGCCTGGCGGTGCTCGACCTGGTCGCGGCGGTGCTGCTGTGGACCCTGGTACGGGATCCCACCTTCGAGCCCCAACCCATTTCGATGCAAAAACCATGATCCACAACCCGATCCTGCGCGGATTCAATCCCGACCCGTCCATCGTGCGGGTCGGCGACGACTACTACATCGCGACCTCCACCTTCGAGTGGTACCCGGGGGTGCAGATCCACCACTCGCGCGACCTGGTCAACTGGCGCCTGGCCGGCCGGCCGCTGACCCGCGCCAGCCAGCTCGACATGCGCGGCGCGCCCGATTCCTGCGGCGTGTGGGCGCCGTGCCTGACCCATGCGGATGGCCTGTTCTGGCTGATCTACACCGACGTCAAGCGCTATGGCCGCACCTCGACCGGCGGCGCCGGCGGCAGCGCCTCGCTGCGCGATTTTCATAATTACCTGGTCACCAGCCCGAGCATCGACGGCCCGTGGTCCGATCCGGTCCACCTGAACAGCAGCGGCTTCGATCCGTCGCTGTTCCACGACGACGAGGGGCGCAAGTACGTATTGAACCAGCTATGGGACCACCGCCCCGGCGGCAAGCGCTTCGCCGGGATCGTGCTGCAGGAATATTCGGTCGAGGAGCGGCGCCTGGTCGGCACTCGCACCAATATCTTCGCCGGGACCGAACACGGCCTGACCGAAGCGCCGCACCTGTACCGCCGCAACGGCTATTACTACCTGCTCACCGCCGAAGGCGGCACCGGCTGGAACCATGGCGTGACGATGGCGCGCTCGCGCGACTTGCTCGGACCGTACGAGCTGCATCCGGACGTGAACGTCCTGAGCACCCGTGCGCGGCCCGACGCCGCACTGCAGCGCGCAGGGCACGCCGACCTGGTCGACACGCCGGACGGCCGCACGTACATGGTCTACCTGTGCGGCCGGCCGCTGCGCAACCGCGGCACCTGCACCCTGGGACGCGAGACCGCGATCCAGCAGGTGGTGTGGGGCGAAGACGGCTGGCTGCGCACGCTCGATGGCGAGGGCATGCCGCAGCTGGACGTGCCGGCGCCCGGCCTGCCCGAATACCGTTTCGACGCCGCGCCCGAACGAAGCGATTTCGACGCCTTGGTGCTGCCGATCGATTTCCAGTGGCTGCGCACGCCGTATCCGGAAGAGCTGTTCAGCCTGACGGCGCGGCCCGGCCACCTGCGCCTGTACGGACGCGAAAGCCTGGGCAGCACCTTCCGCCAGGCGCTGGTCGCGCGCCGGCAGCAGGCCCACTGCTTCAGCGCGTCCACTCTGGTCGAGTTCGAGCCGGAACACTTCCAGCAGCAGGCCGGCCTGGTCTGCTACTACGGCGCCTCTAAATTCCACTACCTGTACATCACGCACGACGACGAGATCGGCAAGCACCTGCGCGTGATGAGCAGCCTGCCCAACCACCTGCAGGCGGACAGCTTCACCGCGCCGCTCGCCCTGCCCGCCGGCGTGCCGGTCGAACTGCGGGTCGAGGTGGACGAGGAGCGCCTGCTGTTCGGCTATCGCGTCGACGACGGCCCCTGGCAGTGGCTACCGCAGCAGTTCGACGCCAGCATCCTGTCGGACGAGGCCAGCGCGCCCGGCCAGCCCAACTTCACCGGCGCCTTCGTCGGCATGGCCTGCCAGGACATGGCCGGCACCGCGCTGTATGCCGACTTCGATTATTTCGAATACCGCGAGCGGCCCTACCGCAGCCGGCTGTAGGCGCAATTGTCGAACTGCTGCAGCGGCACCGCCGCTGCCAGCGCGGCATAGCCGGCGTGCGACGGATGCAGGCCGTCGCCGCTGTCATAGGCCTTGGCCAGGTAGGACGGACGGGCCGGATCGCGCAGCACACCGTCGAAATCCAGCACGCCGTCGAAGGCCTTTTCGGTCCGCACCCAGTCGTTGACCGCTTGGCGCAGCGCCTCGTTGTGCTGCGCCGGCGCATAGTAGCCGCTGCCCATGAAGGGCGTGATGGTCGCGCCGATCACGCAGATTCCCTTGGCATGGGCGCGCGCGATCATCTGCAAATGCGCCTGCTTGAAGTCGCCCAGCATCGCCTCGATCGCTTGCGGCGTGTCCTCTTTCGAGCGGCGCAGCACCCCGATGTCGTTGACGCCGATGAAGACGACCGCATGGCTCACGCCATTCCTGGCCAGGACGTCGCGCTCGAAACGCGTGACGAGGCTCGGGCCCAGGCCCTCGCGCAGCAGGCGGCCGCCGCCGATGCCGGCATTGATCACGGCGAGCTGTCGCTTGCCGTCCTGCGCGATGCGCCGCACCAGATGATCGGTCCAGCGGTTGTTGGCGTCCGTCGTGGCGCCATAGCCGTCGGTGATCGAATCGCCGATCACGACCACGGCCCGCGCGGGCGGCGCGGCGCTGACTTCGATATCGGCCAGCTGGTGCCAGCGGGTGACGGTCTTGGCGTCCGGGAGACTCGCGGCCATGGTCTGGCGGCCCGGAGCCAGGTAAGTCGTGGTACGCGCGCCGGCATGGCCGGTCTGCTGCCCGGCCGCATTCGCCAGGTGCATAGTGACCGCGATATCGAGGCCGCTCGCCGCCGCCAGGTCGACCGGATCGCTGACATACTCGGCGCCCGCCGGTATGCGCACCGAGGTACTGCCGTTGAAGCGCAGGCCCTGGAGCGAACCCGCCACCACCTCGGATGAACCGGGCCGCACGGCGCGCGCGATGCTCGCCTCGTTCACGACCAGCATCTCGCTGCCGTAGGCATTGCTGATCCGGACCCGGACCTGGCTGCCACCCAGCGACAGGCGCACGACCTGGCGCACGGTGCCGTCCTTCCACAACTCGGCCGGCATGGCTTCGGCCTGGCCGTAAGACATCTGGGATGTGCCCCAGCTGGCCACCCAGTGGCGGGAGCCGCTATCAGTAACAGAAGGTGGCAGTGTGCAGGCGCCCAGGCCAAGCGTGGCCAGGACGGCGATGGCCAGGCGGCCTCGACGAAAAGTATTCAATGTGGTCTCCGGTGATGGCATGACCTGCGGGACGCAGGACTACCAAATCTGTAACGCTAATGATAGCGCAAACAAACCAGTGGTAGACGGGAGTTTCAGGCGACGATGCGCACCGGCGGCCGGATCCGCGGCGCCGCGTCGGACTGGCGCCGCACCAGCGTGAAATCGGTCTTGATGTGCTCGGGACCCGCGGCCAGGCCGGTGCGCTCGTTCGTCACGCGCCGGACGATGCATTCGATCGCCGCCTCTGCCATGTCCATGGTCGGCTGGCGCACGGTGGTGAGCGCCGGCCAGATCGTGGTCGACAGCGCGGTATCGTCGAAGCCGACCACCGTGATGTCGCCCGGCACGTCGAGCCCCAGGCGATGGGCTACCGCGACCGTGGCGGCGGCCATGTCGTCGTTGCTGGCGAAGATCGCCGTCGGCCGGTCGGGCAGCGCCAGCAGGATCTCGGCGGCGTCGAGCCCCGAGCGATAGTTGAACATCCCCTGCGCCACCAGCTCGGGCGCGGGGTCGGCGCCGAATTCCTCGATGGCGGCCTGGTAGCCTTGCAGCCGGGCGCTGCTCGCCGACTGGTAGGGATGTCCGCTGATGAAGCCGATCCGCTGGTGGCCCAGTTCGATCAGGTGGCGCGTCATCTCGTAGGCGGCCTGGCGATCGTCGATGCCGATCGCGCTGGCCCGCGCATCGGGCTGGCCGCAGGCGATCAGGGCCAGCGGAATGCCGGCGTCGACGATGCGCGCCACGATCTCGGCATTGTCGACCAGCGGCGGCGGCAGGATGATGCCGTCCATCTGGTTATCGATCAGGCGCTGGGTCTGCTCGGCGATCTGTTCGCCGTCGGCGCACTTCTCGACCAGCAGCTGGACGTTGTTCAGGCTGACCTTGTTCAGCAATCCCAGCAAGACCTCGGTGAGATAGGCGCCGCTGCGCACGCTCGGCATGCTGTACAGGAAGCCGATGCGGATCGGCCGCGATCCGGCCAACAGCCGCGCCTCGGGGTGCGGCGCGTAGTTCAGGGCCGCGGCGGCGGCCGTCACCTTCTTGCGCGTGCTGGCGCGCACGGTAGCCTTGCCGCTCATGACCCGCGACACCGTCATCGGCGACACCCCGGCAAGCTTCGCCACGTCGGCCATATTGGGGCCGCGCTTGAGCTCCGCTGGATTGACGAGTCCGATCGTGGAATTAGGCATGCGGAGAATCCCTGGAAGACCTTGCGATGTTTGCGCGAACTTTAACGTCCTCATTCTAACACGCAGCGCCGTATTTACCGCCACTCCCAGGCTTATATCTGATATGCGGCCGGGCAATAAAGCGGTTGACGGGCGTTAGCATCTCATCCACAATCGAAAACAATGATTGCGCTAACTTTTTGCGAGGTTGACGTGATACATGCGTGGCCCGACCGTCATGAACGCGCTTGCCGCGTGCCTGACGGTTGAGGGCCGCAATTGCTTTTCAACATATAGATTGGCAAGACAATGACTACAATTATCAAGGCGCAGCCGACGCTGGAGACAACTGAAAAAATCGGCTATGCATTGGGCGATCTGGCGGCCAACCTGATCTTCCAGACCCTGCTCACCTTCCTCGCCTTCTTCTACACCGACGTCTATCAGATCTCACCCAACGCCGCGGCCAGCATCATCTTCATGGGCGGCCTGGTCGGCGCCTGCTTCAACCCGCTGATGGGCATCATCGCCGACCGCACTTCGACCCGCTGGGGCAAGTTCCGTCCCTGGATCCTGTGGACCTCGGTGCCGTTCGGCCTGGTGGCGATCCTCGCCTTCAGCACGCCCGACCTGGGCGAGCGCGGCAAGTACATCTACGCGCTGCTGACCTACATCCTCCTGATGCTGGTGTACTCGGCCAACAACCTGCCCTACTCAGCCCTGAGCGGCGTGCTGACCGGCAGCATGGCCGACCGCAACAGCCTGTCGTCGTACCGCTTCGTCGCGGTGCTGGTCGCGCAGCTGGTGATCCAGGTGCTGCTGCTGCCGCTGGTGCTGATCCTGGGCGCGGGCGACAAGGTGGCCGGCTTCCAGACCGTGATGATGTTCTTCGCGGTGGCCGGCACCATCTGCTTCCTGATCACCTTCTTCACCACCCGCGAACGCATCGTGCCCGCGCCAAGCCAGCGCTCGAGCATCAGGCAGGACGTGGCCGACCTGCTGTGCAACCGCCCCTGGGTGGTGATGCTGGTGCTGACCATCCTGGTGTTCATCACGCTGTCGCTCAAGGGTGGCATGTACATCTTCTACTTCCGCAACTACCTGGAGGAGGCGGCGCTGGCGGCTTTTCTCAGCGACGTCGGCTTCCTGGGCTTCATCGACGGCCTCAACGCGGTGCTCACCGGCATGGGCCTGACCGCCTTCCACTGGCCGGAAGACGCCGCCACCTCGGGCTTTTCCCTGTTCAACGCGGTCGGCATCATCCTGATGATCGTCGGGATCGGCTTCTCGAAGCCACTGGCCGACCGCTTCGGCAAGCGCGACGTGTTCGGCGCCGCGCTGCTGCTGGCAGCGATCTTCCGCCTCAGCTACTACTGGATCGGCCCGGGCTCGATCGGCCTGGTGTTCGGCGCCCAGATCCTGTACGGCTTCTTCTACGGCATCACGATCCCGTTGCTGTGGGCGATGATCGCCGACGTCGCCGACTACTCGGAATGGAAGAACAACCGCCGCGCCACCGCCCTGCTGTTCTCGGCCATGATCTTCGGCCTCAAGGCGGGCCTCTCCATCGGTGGCGCGCTGGTGGCGGCCCTGCTGTCGGCCTATGGCTACGACGCCGCCCTGGCCGTCCAGTCGGGCCAGGTGGCCGATGGCGTGCGCCTGTCGGTCAGCGTGTATGCCGCCATCCCCTTCCTGCTGGCCGTGTGCTGTCTGTCGCTGTACGACATTCGCAAGACCACCGAGCTGCAGATCGAGCGCGAACTCGGCGAACGCCGCGCACTCGCCGCCCAGCAATGATTTTCTTCTGAACCCGAACCAGACCATATCCATGCCTGAAATTATCGACAAAGACCGCGTGCAAGCCCTGAAAGAGCGCGCCATCTCCCAGCCGCTGCTCGAGCACATCTACATCGCCGATCCGTCGGCCCACGTGTTCGACGGCCGCATCTACATCTACCCGTCGCACGACATCGAGGCCGGCGTGCCGTTCAACGACGACGGCGCCCATTTCGCGATGGAGGACTATCACGTCGTCTCGATGGACCATCCGGGCGCCGAAGCGGTCGACCACGGCGTGGCCCTGCACGTGCGCGACGTGCCGTGGGCGGCGCGCCAGATGTGGGCGCCCGACTGCGCGCGCAAGGACGGCAAGTATTACCTGTACTTCCCGGCCAAACGGCCGGACGGCATCTTCCAGATCGGCGTCGCGGTCGGCGACAGTCCGACCGGCCCGTTCACCGCGCAACCGCAGCCGATCGCCGGCAGCTATTCGATCGACCCGGCCGTGTTCGGCGACGACGACGGCGAGTTCTATCTCTATTTCGGCGGCATCTGGGGCGGCCAGCTGCAGAAGTACCGCGACAACCTCTACAGCCCCGACCATGAAGAACCGGCGGCGCACGAGCCGGCCCTGCAGCCGCGCGTGGCGCGCCTGCGCGGCGACATGCTGGAGCTGAGCGAAGAGCCGCGCCCCGTGCGCATCCTCGACGCCGACGGCAAGGAGCTGCTGGCCGGCGACCACGATCGCCGCTTCTTCGAGGCCCCGTGGCTGCACAAGCACGACGGCAAGTACTACTTCTCTTATTCGACCGGCGACACCCACCTGCTGTGCTACGCAATCGGCGACAGCCCCTACGGCCCCTTCACCTACGCGGGCCAGATCATGACCCCGGTGATCGGCTGGACCACCCACCATTCGATCTGCGAGTTCGAAGGCCGCTCGTATCTCTTCTATCACGACAGCAGCCTGTCGGGCGGCGTCACCCACCTGCGTTCGGTGAAGGTGACCGAGCTGCATTACGACGACGACGGCAAGATCGTCACCATCTCGCCATATCGCCAGGACTGAGACCTGCGATAACAACCACAATAAATTAAAGGAGACACCACCCGATGACATCTCGACGCGATACGCTGAAACTGCTTGGCACGGCGGCCGGCGCCATGCTCGCCCCCCACGTACTGGCCGCGCAAGACGCCGGTCCCGCCCTGAAGGACCTGGCCAAGGCCAAGGGCATGCGCTTCGGTAATGCCATCGGCTTGCTGGAAGACCAGGACACCCGCAAGAGTTTCCGCGATCCGGCCTACCGCGCCCTGATGGCGCGCGAGTGCAATATGATCGTCGCCGAGAACGAGACCAAGTGGCAGGCCTTGCAACCGAAACCGGGCCCCTACCAATGGGGCCCGGCCGACGAGATGTTCGCCTGGGCGCGCAAGGAAGGCATGGCGATCCGCGGCCATGCCCTGATCTGGCAGGATCCGAAGTGGCTGCCCGCCTGGGTGAACGCGCTGGACCTGAAATCCAAACCGGTCACCCACGCCGAAGCAATCCTGCGCGAGCACGCCAAGACCGTCTGCACGCACTTGAAAGACGTGATCAGTCACGACGTCATCAACGAGGCGGTATCGCCCAAGGACGGCAGCCTGATCCAGAACGTGTTCACCAAGCGCATGGGCGCCGTCGAGCAGATCGAATTCGCCTTCCGCCAGGCCCACGAGCACGCGCCAAAGGCGCAGCTGGTGTACAACGACTTCATGGGCCCCGGCCTTGGCGACGACGCCAAGCACCGCGCCGGCGTGCTGAAACTGCTGGCTGAACTCAAGAAACGCGGCGCCCCGATCCACGCCCTGGGCCTGCAAAGCCATGTCAGCGCGGGCGACATGATGTCCGGCCCCGCCAACACGGCGGTCCTGCGCGAATGGCGCAAGTTCCTGGACGAGGTCACCGGCATGGGCCTGGACCTCCTGATCACCGAGTTCGACGTCAACGACAAGGCCTTCCCCGCCGATTTCGCCAAGCGCGACGCGGCCACCGCGGCGCTGGCGCGCGACTACCTCGACGTGACCCTGAGCTATCCGACTTGCCGCGATTTCCTGCTGTGGGGCATGGCCGACCACGTGAACTGGCTGCAGGTCTGGGCCGACGCGAAGCGTCCGGACGGCCTGGCGCAGCGTCCGACGCCTTACGACAGCCAGTTGCGCGCCAAGCCGATGCGCGAAGCGATTGCCGCTTCGCTGCGCGCGATGCCGATGCGTAAAGCCTGATTCTTCGGCTTCAGCACTATAAAAAAAGGGCAGTCCGCGTAATGCGGACTGCCCTTTTCAGTTAACGCTTCTCGACGCTTACAGGCGCGGGCTTTGCTGCGGGCCCAGGTAGCTCGGCTTCAAGCCACCCGCATCGAGCACCAGCTTCTGCACCACCAGGCCCGGATCGAGCGCCCAGAATTTCAGTACATGCTTGCCCGGTTTCGTCAGCTGGTGCTCGGTCGTGAACACCGCCGCCCCATCCGATACGATCTTTTCCCAGAACTGTTCCGACTCGTCCGCATGCACATTGACGATCTGCGGCGCCTCGTCGTCGATCGACACGGCATAGCGGAAACCGGCGCCCGGCTGGAACTTGAGGGTCGGCGCGAGCGTCACCTGCAACTTCACCTTGCCACTGCTGACCGTGTTGACGTCGTACTCCAGGCGCATGCCCTGCTTCACATCCAGCGCCGCGGCAGTCACCGGCAGAGTCGTCACGCCCGAATCGGTGCGGCCATGGCCTGGAATCCTGAGCCAGCTGCGGCCCTCGGGCGCCAGCGCACGGGTGTAGTTGGCGGCCTCGATCGACACCACGCCATCGGTCTCGACAAAACCCTTGGCGCCTTTCGGGATGTCCGCACGGCGTAGCGGCACATTGACCAGCACGCGCGTATCGTTCGGCCCGGTGATCGTCAGCATGGCCGGCTGCGGCTTGGCCGGCACCTTGTCCCAGCGCACGTCGACGGTCACGCGCTGCTCACCCGTCACCTTGCCGCTCGCCTGGCTCACCACCACCCAGGGTTGATTGGACTCGATGCGGTACTCGAACGGTGCGCTGCCACGGTTAAAGATGTCGAAGTAATGCGATTTCCTAGCGTAGGGATCGAAGGTCGGCAAGTCCAGCGCCTTCAGACCGTAGGCGCCCCAGGCCTTGGCGCTGCCCTCGACCGCCACCGACATATTGGCGCCGGCCGGCACGTCGATGCGGTGCACCGCCGGCAGCACGTTGGCGCGCGGCTGTTCCCAGTTGACGTAGCCGAAGCGGGTCTGCGACATCAGGTGGTTCCACTTGCCGCCGCCGAGCGCGTGGTACTGCTGCGCCAGCTCGGTATCCTTCTTGTACAGCGCCTGCACGCGATCGGCCATGTCGTTGGTGGTGGCGCGGAACTGGGTGGCGTAGTGATGGTTGAGGCCTGCCGCCACGTACAGCTCGTTCATATTTGCGGATGCGGCGACCGGATACTGCACCAGCTGGAAGAAGGCGTCACGCAGCTCGGGGCGCAGCTTGGCCGCCACCTTGCTCGCGCGTTCGGCCAGCGCAGCATAGTCGCGCGCGATGCGGCCGGCCTCGTCATAATTCAGTACGCTGTAGGTGCTCGGTTCGAGCTGCTCGGGCTTGCGGCGGCCATTGAAGCGGGTGTACTGCTCGACGAGGTCGGCGATTTCCACCGCGTGCTCGGCGCCGAACTCGCGCGTGGCCCACAGGCGCAAGTACTCGGGCAGGCGTTCTGCCGGCCAGGCCGCCGGGTTCCAGGCATAGGTCAGGAAGAACTCGATCGGCACTTCCATCGGTTTCAGGTCGCCGACGTTGACGATCCACATGCGCTTGGCGTCGTACTGCCAGGCCAGGTGCATCTGCTCCCAGATCTTCGGGATCGGCGTCACGTTCAGCCATTTATACGAGCGCGGGCCGCCCACGTAGTCGAAGTGGTAGTAGACGCCGGCGCCGCCCGGGCGCGCGCGCTCCTCGGGCGTCGGCAGGCGGCGGATATTGGCCCAGTTATCGTCGCACCACAGCAGCAGCACGTCGTCCGGCACGCGCATGCCTTTCTCGTAATAGCCCTGCACTTCCTTGTACAGCGCCCACACCTGCGGCACCTCGCCCGCCGGCTTGCCGGTATCCTTCTCGATCATCGCGCGCTGGTCGCGCACGATCTTCTGCAGCAGGTCGACGTTGTCGCTTTCCGACATCGGCTCGTCGCCGTCGCCGCGCATGCCCAGCGTGATCACGCGGTCCTGGCCATGCGAGTTGCGCAGGCCCTGCTTCCAGAACTCCTGCAGGCCGGCGGCATTCTTGCTGTAGTCCCAGGCGCCCTTGCCGAAGCGGGCCCACTCGTCGTGCGCGCGCATCATCGGCTCGTGGTGCGAGGTGCCCATGATGATGCCCATCTCGTGGGCCAGGCGGCCGTTTTCCGGATCGTCTGCATAGAAGGCCGTGGGCGGCCACATCGCCGGCCACAGGTAGTTGCCGCGCATGCGCAGCACGAGCTCGAATACTTTTTCGTAGAAGCGGTGGTTGAAGCCGCCGTATTTTTCCTTGGCCCAGTTGGTCAGCGCGGGCGCTTCGTCGTTCAGGAAGATGCCGCGGTACTGCACCACGGGAGCGTCGCTCACCTTGGTATCAAGCGCGACGGACAGCGTCGCCTGGCGCGCCGGGACCACGTCGGCCCACCACTTCCAGGGAGAGACGCCGATCTGTTCCGACAAGGTATAGACGCCGAAGATGGCGCCGCGCCGGTCGCTGCCGGCCACCACCAGCGCGCGCGCCACGCCCGGCATCGGGTTGGCCACGGCCTGGATCAGGAAGCCCTCCCATTTGCCGCGGATGGCGGCGGCGTCGATCTTGCCCTCGGCGGCGAGGCGGTCGACCAGGGCGCTCTGGCCGAGGGTGCCGACGATGACCACGTTATCTAGCGCGCTGCCGGCGCTGTTGGCGAGGACCGGCTTGGCGCCGGATACCAGCGCGATATCGCCCTGCAGGTCGGCGACGGCGCGCCGCACGCCCGCATCGTCGTTCGGGTCGACCAGCAAGGGCGCGGCGCGGCCTTTGTCCGCCAGCACCACGGCTTGCGGGCCGACATCAAAGCGCACGATCTGGCGCTCGCCCAGCGCCCAGGCCGATGGCGCGGCCAGCACCGCGCATACTGCCGTCAATGGCGCAAGGGCGCGCCGGAACAGCTTCATTGTCAGTGTCATGAGCTTCCTTGTCTCCTGTTTGTTATGGTGCATCGCGCACTGTAATAACAATTTATAACATTTAGTGTTAGCGCGATCATTCGAGTATAGGTTTGACGATTCTTTCTTGTCAATTCCTGCGTCGCCAAGCCGGGATGACGGGACGGCGGGTGTAAAATGCCGCTCTTTTCATTCACACCTACAGTTATCCATGAAGCCCGCCCGCATCCTGACCTTCAAGTGCGCCAAGTGCACCAAGCCGGTCAAAGTCTTCCTCCAGAAAGTGTCCGCCTGCTCGCACATCCAGCCCTACCAGGGCATCTGCGCCTGCGGCGAGGTGAAGCGCCACGCGACCGGCAGCCCGGACGCGGTGAAGTCCTATATCGAGTCGACCGACGGCAACTGGCATCACCATCACTGATATGACGACGCGCATCGAATGGGAGGAAGGCGGCGCGACGCGCTCGGCGCTGTGGCGCTCGGAGAGCGGCTGGCCCGCGCCGAAGAAGGTCGTGCTGGCCGACGACACCATGAGCGCCGACGCCGCCTATCGCCTTGCGCTGGACGGCACCGCCCTGCTCTGGCGCGGCGACTTCCAGAATGCACGCCAGCTGCTGCAGGCGCTGGTGCGCCGCATCGAGCACAAGGGCGAGCGCAGCCGCCGCGCCAAGCCCAAGGCGCCGGCCACGCCGACGGAAGCCTTCCACCGCCACCGCCTGACCCAGCTCCAGCGCGCGCGCACATTGGCGATGCTATTGATCCCGTTCGAGGCCGACCACGGCATCCTGCTGCGGCGCGCGCCGGATGCGCGCCTGGCCTGCCTGGAAGCCTATGGCCCGGCCGCCGAACCTTATATAGCTTCGCTGCGCGAACTGCTGGGCGTGATCGGCGCCCATGAGTGGCGCCGCAAGGGCGTCGAGATTGCCGCGCTCGACGACCGCATCCACCCCTGGTATGGCGTGTTCTCGCCGGTGCGCGGCGAATACGTCGAGCTGGTGGCGCAGGCGCCGCTGCCCGCAGGCGCCAAGGTCGCCTTCGACATCGGCGCCGGCACCGGCGTACTGTCCGCCGTACTGGCGCGGCGCGGCATGCGGGTGGTCGCCACCGACATGGATGCGCGGGCGCTCGGCTGCGCGCGCGAGAACGTCGCGCGGCTCGGCCTGGCAGCCCAGGTCGAGGTGGTCCAGGCCGACCTGTTCCCTGAAGGCCGCGCGCCGCTGGTGGTCTGCAATCCGCCCTGGCTGCCGGGCAAGCCGAGTTCGGCGATCGAATACGCGATCTACGATCCGGACAGCCGCATGCTGCGCGGCTTCCTCGGTGGATTGAAGGCGCATCTGGAACCCGGCGGCGAAGGCTGGCTGATCATGTCGGATTTCGCCGAACACCTGGGTTTACGCAGCCGCGAGCAACTGCTGGGCTGGATCGCGGACGCGGGGCTGGAAGTCGTGGCGCGCCACGATACGCGCCCAGTCCATCCACGCGCCAGCGATCCGGACGACCCGCTGCATGCGGCGCGCGCGAAGGAAGTGACTTCGCTGTGGCGCTTGCGCGCTGCTTAGGCTGGTAGCGACTCATCGCAACTTGGGCCCCCGCCTTCGCGGGGGCGACAGTCGATTGCAAATACCCGCTGAACGCGCTATACTATCGTTCTCAGACGCGGGGTGGAGCAGTCTGGCAGCTCGTCGGGCTCATAACCCGAAGGTCACAGGTTCAAATCCTGTCCCCGCAACCAAATTCAATACGAAGCCCGACTCAACGAGCCGGGCTTTTGTTTTCTGCGGCAACAAAAGGCAGAGGATGAGAGACAAGAAAGACAACGCAACGTTCGACCTGCCGGGCTTCGAGCCGGCCGCGCCGCTCGTTCCGCTGCCTGGCTCCAATCCCGAACAGAACTCGGCGCCCAAGCGCTCCGGCCCTCGTCCGCGCCGCATCGCGCTCAAGCAAGAGCAGCTACACCTGCTCGAAGAAACCGACACCACCGGCCTGCCCGTCTGGAAGCGCGACGACAAACTCGACCTGACCGGCCTGCCGGTCTGGGCGCCCGATCCCGAATAGCCCGGCCCTGCCGGCTGGAGGCTTAGCCATGCAATCCGACTCGTTCACCTCGCTGTCCCTCGAACCGCGTTTCCTCGCCAACCTGGCCACCCTCGGCTACCACCACATGACGCAAGTGCAGGCCGAGACCCTGCCGTCGGTGCTGGCCGGACGCGACCTGATCGCCCAGGCCAAGACCGGCAGCGGCAAGACCGCGGCCTTCGGCATCGGCATCCTGAACAAGCTCAATCCGGCGTGGTTCGCGGTGCAGGGCCTGGTGCTGTGCCCCACGCGCGAGCTGGCCGACCAGGTCGCCGGCGAATTGCGGCGCCTGGCGCGCGGCGTCGGCAACGTCAAGATCCTGACCCTGACCGGCGGCGTGTCGATGCGTCCGCAGATCGCTTCGCTCGAGCATGGCGCCCACATCGTGGTCGGCACCCCGGGCCGCATCCGCGACCACCTGGGCCGGGCCACGCTCGACCTGTCGAAGGTCCAGACCCTGGTGCTCGACGAAGCCGACCGCATGACCGACATGGGCTTCTATGACGAGATCGCGGGCATCGTCTCGGCCACGCCGGTCCACCGCCAGACCCTGCTGTTCTCGGCGACCTACCCGGACGACATCCGCTTCGCCACCGCCGGTTTTCTCCGCGACCCGCTCGAAGTGACGGTCGAGGGCCAGCACAGCCTGGAGGCGATCGACCAGCGCTTCTACGAGATCGGCTTCGAAGGCCGCGAGGAAGCGGTCGGCCGCCTGCTCAAGGCGCATCGCCCTGTGTCGGCCCTCGCCTTCTGCAATACCAAGGCGCGCTGCCGCGAACTGGCCGACAGCCTGCAGGCGCAGGGCTTTTCGGCGCTGGCGCTGTACGGCGAGCTGGAACAGCAGGAACGCGACGAGATCCTGGTGCTGTTCAGTAACCGCAGCTGCTCGGTGCTGGTGGCCACCGACGTCGCCGCGCGCGGCCTCGACATCGCCGACCTCGACACCGTGATCAACGTCGACGTCTCGCGCGACCCCGAGGTCCACGTGCACCGCGTCGGCCGCACCGGCCGTGCCGGCGCGAGCGGCATGGCACATACCCTGGTGGCGCCGAACGAAAAGAAATGGGTGCGCCTGGTCGAGGAATACCAGAACCAGGAAGCGATCTGGGAAAACCTGGATGCCCTGGGCGAGCACCAGGAACCGGCCGCGCCGGCGCCGATGGTCACGCTATGCGTGGCCGGCGGCAAGAAGGCCAAGCTGCGTCCGGGCGACCTGCTGGGCGCGCTGACCGGCGACGCCGGCCTGACCCGCGAGCAGGTTGGCAAGATCAATATTGGCGAGTTCAACAGCTATATCGCGCTGGAGCGGACCGTGGCCGAGGCCGCGGTCGCGCGCCTGGGGCAAGGCGATGCGCCAGGGCCGGGCTTTGGCGCCATCAAGGGCCGCTGGTTCAAGATGCGCTTCGTCGAAGTCTGAGCATCCACGTCGCCCACGTGACAACGACCGCGCACGGTTGAGCGGGACAGCGCCATTTTCGGCGCAATTCTGGCATTATTTGCAATAAATAAACAATCACCGGACGCCCCTCCAGCGTCCGGCACGATGCCATGATGAGTCCCGACACCGCAGCACAACAGCTCGACGGCCGTACCGTCCGCGAAATCGTCGAGCACAACCACGAAATGGTCAGCGAAGCCTGGTGCCGCCGCATCGTGCGCCAGGTGCTGCAATCGCTCGAAGTGCAATACGGCATGCGCATGCCGCACCGCCTGATCACGCCCGACACCGTACTGATCCTCGATTCGGGCGATCCGATGCTGCTGCCCAGCTCGGACGAAGAGCCGGATCCCGATGCACTGGCCGGGATCGAGGCGCGCGACGTGCACGACCTGGCGGCCGTGGTGCACTACGCGGTCACGCTCGACCTCGCGCCGACGACGCCGCTGCGCGGCCGCGCGCCCGGCGACTACAGCGAGTCCTTCATCGAGGCCATCGACCGCTGCCTGGCGCCCAATCCGGCGCTGCGGCCGCATACCATCGAACAGATGCGCGAGCTGCTGGGCATCGTGGTGCTCGCCCCGCCGCCGCCCTTTGACGACTCCGCGCCGTTGCCTGCCGACGACGAGAAGGCGCCTGCCGATCCGCAGGTCGATCCGCTTGCAATGCCTGCGACCGTTCCTTCTGCGATACCAATCCACGTGCCCCAGACGCGCTCCGCACCCGACCCGGCCTCGGCCCCTGCCGCCGCCGAACGCCCGCGGCGCTGGCTGTTGATCGGCATCGTCGCGCTGGCCGTGGCGGCGGCGCTGGCCGCCCTGTTCGCACTGCTGCGCCAGGCCGACTCCAGCGATGCGCTGGCCCTGCCCGTGCCGCCCGCGCTCGAAGACCCGTACAACGCATCCGAGGCGCCGCTGGTGGCGCTACCCCAGGAACCCGCGGCCCAGTTGCAAGGCCCGGTGATCGACGAAACCGCCTCCGGCGCGCCTGCCGCGCCGCCGCCCGCGCCGGACGCCGCGGTGCCGCCCACCGCGGTCCAGCTGGCGCCCAGGGGCACGCCGCCCGAGGCGGCCGTCGCCGGCACCACGTACACCCTGGCGGTCAAGCCCTGGGGCACGATCCTCGTCGACGGCGTCGCGCGCGGCGCCAGCCCGCCGCTCAGGCGCATCACGCTGCCGCCGGGCGAGCACACGATCCGCATCGTCAACCCGAGCTTCCCGGAACACACCGTCACCGTGCACTCGGTCGAAGGCCAGGCGGGCACGATCGAACTTGATTTCACCGAGGAGGCTGCACAGTGAGCATCGTTACCATGAGCCGCGCGGCTGCGCTGACCGCGCTGGCGCTGGCCGCAACCACGTTGGCGGGCTGCGCCCAGTTCGGCCCCATGTTCGGTGGCCAGGAAAAGGCGCGTCCGCACCCGCGCGCCGACGGCGCCCAGCCACGCACCCAGCGCGCCCAGCGCGCGCAGCCGGCGAACCGCCCCGCCGCGCCGACGTCGAAACGCGACGACGACGCGCTGCGCGAAGGCATCGCCCTCTACGACAAGGGCGACTATAACGGCGCGATCCGGCGCCTGAGCGGCAGCGACATGAACGGCGCCGGCCAGCGCGAACGGCTGGCCGCCCTCAAGTACACTGCCTTCAGCTATTGCCTGACGGGCCGCCAGGCGCTGTGCCGCCAGACTTTCGACCGCGCCTTCCAGCTCGATCCATCGTTCGACCTCGGCCCGGGCGAGCATGGGCACCCGCAGTGGGGACCGGCATTCGCGCAGGCGAAACAGGCGGCCAAGCGCTGAACCCTAGACCCTGATGTGCGCCACATAGGTCGGCGCCCGGCGGCGCCGGCCGGCCTGCTCATAGGCATAGGCCATGGCAATCAGCGCCGGCTCGCTCCAGGCCTTGCCGACGAAGGACAGGCCGACCGGCAGCCCGTGCAGCAGGCCGGCCGGCACCGTGACGTGCGGATAGCCGGCCACCGCCGCCGGCGACGAAAAACTGCTGCCGTAATGGTCGCCGTTGATGTAGTCGGTGAGCCAGGCCGGCCCGCCGGTCGGCGCCACCAGGGCGTCGAGCTTGCGGTCGCGCAGCACCTGCTCCAGTCCCTTGTCGCGCGCATAGCGCCGGTTGTTGGCCAGCGCCTTGACGTAGTCGCGCGCGTCCAGGCCGCCCTTGGACTGGGCCGCGATCAGGTGTTCCTGGCCGAAGTACGGCATCTCCCGTTTCGCGTTGCGCACGTTGAAGTCGATGATGTCGGCCATGGTCTTGACCGGCGCGTGCGGCGCATATTCCGCCAGCCAGGCCTCGAGGTCGGGCCGGAATTCGTGCAGCAGCACCGTCAGCTCGGTCTCGCCGTACTTGTCGCTGTTGGGGATCGTGACGTCTTCCAGGATCGCGCCCTGCTCTTTCAGCAGGCTCAGCTCTTTCTCGATCAGTGCATTCACCCCTTCATTGGCGCCGAAGAAGTCGCGCGCCACGCCCAGGCGCTTGCCGCGCAGGCCATCCTTGCGCAGGAAGCTCGCGTAGTTGACGCGCGGCGCCTTGGCGGTCGCGCCGTCTTGCGGGTCGGGACCGGCGAGCGCGCCCAGCAGGAAGGCGGCGTCGGCCACGCTGCGCGTCATCGGACCGGCCGTGTCCTGCGAATGCGCGATCGGGATGATGCCGGCGCGGCTGACCAGGCCCAGGGTCGGCTTGATGCCGACGATGCCGCAGCTGGAGCTGGGCGAGACGATCGAGCCGTCGGTTTCGGTGCCCACCGCCAGCGTGGCGAGGCTGGCCGCCATGGCCGCCGCCGAACCGGAACTCGAACCGCTGGTGTTGCGGTCGAGCGCATACGGGTTGCGGGTCTGGCCGCCGCGCGCGCTCCAGCCGCTGGTCGAGCGCACCGAGCGCATATTCGCCCATTCCGACAGATTGGTCTTGCCCAGGATGACGGCGCCGGCGCTGCGCAGCCGCGCGACCAGGTGGGCGTCGCGGGCGGCGCGCACGCCGTCCAGCGCCAGCGATCCGGCGGTGGTGCACATCTTGTCGCCGGTGGCGATATTGTCCTTCAAGAGCACCGGGATGCCGTGCAGCGGGCCGCGCAGCTTGCCGGCCTTGCGCTCGCGGTCGCGCTCGCGGGCGATCTCGAGGGCGTCCGGGTTCAGCTCGATCACCGAACGCAGGCGCGGGCCGGCACGGTCGACGGCCTCGATGCGGGCCAGGTAACGGGTGGCGAGTGCCTGCGCCGTCAGCTTGCCGGCGCGCATGGCCTGCTGCTGGACTTGCACGCCGGCTTCGAGCATCGGGTCGGGCTTGAACCTTGCGGATGACGGCTTCTGCGCGGTCGCGGCCAGTGCCAGGCCAGATGTTCCCGCGGCCGCACCGGCCGCCAAACCCAGTCGTACAAAATCCCTGCGCTCCATGCCCCGCCACTCCATATTACAAAGCAATAGCATAGCAGCACAAGCACAGCAACACGACAGCCTCCGCCGCAGCACTTGTGTGATACGCAGAACCACTTACAGGCGACACCATCATATATTGGACAAATCCAGTCCCAGCCTTCACCCTGATGCCATCATTGTTTTTCGCATTTGCAGGAGCATCCATGCCGACCTATCGTTCGCACACCACCACCCAGGGCCGCAATATGGCCGGAGCCCGCGCGCTGTGGCGCGCCACCGGCATGAAGGACGGCGACTTCGACAAGCCGATCATCGCCGTCGTCAATTCCTTCACCCAGTTCGTGCCCGGCCACGTGCACCTGAAAGACCTGGGCCAGCTGGTCGCGCGCGAGATCGAGGCATCCGGCGGCGTGGCCAAGGAATTCAACACCATCGCGGTCGACGACGGCATCGCCATGGGCCATGGCGGCATGCTGTACTCGCTGCCCTCGCGCGACCTGATCGCCGACTCGGTCGAGTACATGGTCAATGCCCACTGCGCCGACGCCATGGTGTGCATCTCGAACTGCGACAAGATCACACCGGGCATGCTGATGGCCGCGATGCGCCTGAACATCCCGACCGTGTTCGTCTCTGGCGGCCCGATGGAAGCCGGCAAGGTAGTCAAGGTGGTCAACAACGAGCGCAAGGTGATCAAGCTCGACCTGATCGACGCCATGATCAAGGCCGGCGATGCCAGCGTGTCCGACGCCGACGTGGCGGAAGTGGAACGCTCGGCCTGTCCGACCTGCGGCTCGTGTTCCGGCATGTTCACCGCCAACTCGATGAACTGCCTCACCGAGGCGCTCGGCCTGTCCTTGCCGGGCAACGGCACCATCGTCGCGACCCACGCCGACCGCAAGGAACTGTTCCTGCGCGCCGGCCGCCTGATCGTGGAACTCGCGAAGCGCCATTACGAGGGCGACGATTATTCCGTGCTGCCGCGCTCGATCGCCACCAAGGCCGCGTTCGAGAACGCGATGGCGCTCGACGTCTCGATGGGCGGCTCGACCAATACCGTGCTGCACCTGCTGGCCGCCGCGCATGAGGCGCAGGTCGAATTCACGATGGCCGACATCGACCGCATCTCGCGCCAGGTGCCCTGCCTGTGCAAGGTGGCGCCGATGACCGATAAATTCCATATCGAGGACGTGCACCGCGCCGGCGGCATCACCGCGATCCTGGGCGAACTGGCGCGCGCGGGCCTGCTCGACACCTCGCTGCCGACCGTGCACAGCCCGAGTATTCAAGCCGCGATCGAGAAATACGACATCAAACGCAGCGACGACCCCGAGGTGCATCGCTGGTTCCGGGCGGCGCCGGGCGGCGTGCCGACCCAGGTGGCGTTCTCGCAATCGGAACGCTACGAACAGAACGACCTGGACCGCACCAGCGGCTGCATCCGCGACCGCGCGCACGCGTACTCGCAGGACGGCGGCCTGGCGGTCCTGTACGGGAACATCGCCGAGAAGGGCTGCATCGTCAAGACCGCCGGCGTGGACGAAAGCATCCTGAAGTTCTCGGGCAAGGCGCGCGTGTTCGAGAGCCAGGATGCGGCGGTGGAGGCGATCCTGGGCGACACCGTGCATGCGGGCGACGTCGTCATCATCCGCTACGAAGGCCCGAAAGGCGGGCCGGGCATGCAGGAGATGCTCTACCCGACCTCGTACATCAAGTCGAAGGGCCTGGGCAAGGCTTGCGCACTGTTCACCGACGGCCGCTTCTCGGGCGGCTCGTCGGGCCTGGTGATCGGCCACGCCTCGCCGGAGGCAGCGGAAGGCGGCGCCATCGGACTGGTGGAAGAAGGCGACCTGATCGACATCGACATCCCGGCGCGCACCATCAACCTGCGCGTGACGGCCGAGGAGTTGGCGCACCGCCGGGCGGCGATGGAAGCGCGCGGCCATGAGGCGTGGCAGCCGGTCGACCGCGAGCGCTACGTGTCGCAGGCGCTGCAGGCGTATGCGGCGCTGACGACCTCGGCCGACCGCGGCGCGGTGCGCGACCTGTCGCAGCTGCGGCGTTGAGGGCGGCAGGCCAGCGCGCGTCGCTGGCCCGCATGGACGAAAAAAAACGCTGCCGAGGCAGCGTTTTTTCTTGACCAGCCGGTGCTTAGTTACGCACGACTTTCTTGTACTCGTTGGTACGGGTGTCGATTTCGATCGTGTCGTCCTGGCTCACGAACAGCGGCACCATGATGGTGTGCTGGTGGGCTTCGATCGCGTTCTCCAACTTGGCTTCCTTCAGGACGTTGCCCGAGGTGTTGCCCTTGACGGCTGGCTCCGAGTACACGATCTGGCGTGCGATGATGGTCGGCAGTTCGACCGAGATGGCCTTGCCGTCGTAGAACACGGCTTCGCATTCCATACCGTCTTTCAGGTAGTGCAGCGCGTCGCCCAGGTTCTCTTCTTCGATTTCGTACTGGTTGTACTCTTCGTCCATGAAGACGTACAGCGGGTCGGCGAAGTACGAGTAGGTGACCGGCTTCTTGTCCAGCACGACCACGTCGAACTTGTCGTCGCCGCGGAACACGTTTTCCAGCGGAGCGTTGGTCAGAAGATTCTTCATCTTCCACTTGTAGGTGAAGCCGGTGCGGCTCGAGCCGTTGACGTCGGAACGCAGCACGATGAATGGCTTCTCATCAACCATGATGATGTTACCAACACGAATTTCTTTTGCGGGTTTCATAGGTATTTTACGTAAAAAGATAGTTGCATTAAATCATCGCGGGCTGGTGACTGAGCGCCTCGGAACCTGCGTTTGATCGTCGGAATCCGTTAGAAACTAACCGGGCATTATACTCGGTTTTCAGGTGCCTGCCCCAGCTCGCGCACGAAATCGAGCAGCTTCGTCGCCAAATCGCCATGGGCGGTGACCTGGTCGCGCCAGGCTTCGGCCTGCTGCGCGATACGCGGCAGCTCGGCTTCCAGCGCGGCCCAGGCGCCCCGCCAGTCGACGACCTCGCGCGCCCCGTTCCAGCCGAGCATGAAAGCGTCCAGCACCGGCAGCGCCTGCGCATAGGCCTGCAAGAAGGCGCGCAGCTTCTTGTGGTGCAGTTGCTCGTCCTGCGGGTAGATGTGCCAGACGAAGGGGCGCCCCGCCCATTGCGCGCGCACCCAGGAATCCTCGCCGCGCACGAAGTTCAGGTCGCAGGACCACAGCAGCAGGTCGTAGTCGTCCTGCGGCACGAAGGGCAGCACCTTCACCGTCAGGGCGCCGCGGGTGGCGCCCGCGCCGGCCACCGCCGCGCCGCCGAGGAAGGCCTCGACCTGAGCCCGCGCCACGCCTTCCGGCACCAGGCACAGCGTCGGCTGCGCCGCCTCGCGCCAGGCCCCGAACAAGCCGTCCACCGGCGCCTCGGGATAGCAGAACAGCGACACCTTGCGCCGGGCCGCCTCCCCTGCTCCCACCCCGAAGCGCGCCAGGAAGGCGGCGGCCTGGGCCGGATCCCGCTGGAAGGCGCGGCGGCGCGCGTCGAGGCCGGCCTCGCACAGCAGGCCGCCGGTGCGCTCGTTAAAGCCGGGGAAGTAGAAGTGCTTGGTCAGCTTCAGCCGTGGATGCATCGACGGCAGCCGGTGGCAGCCCTCGACCCACTCCTCGGCCGTCAAGCCTTCGTAGTTGATCCATACCGGACGCGGCGTGCGCGCCGCCATCGCCTCGACCCAGGCCGGCGGCAGCTCGCAGCCGAAGAACTCGATCACGACGTCGGGGATGTCGCCGACGCCATACAGGCCGTCCTGGCCGCGCCAGTGGCGTACGGCGACGCCCTGCACCGCCTGCGCCGCGGCGCCCGGATCGACTTGCGGACAGATGCGGCGAAAGCTCGCCAGGTCGTCCACCCACAGCGTGACCGCCACCCCGTGCTCGTGGCGCAACTGGCGCGCCAGGCGCCAGCAGATGCCGATGTCGCCGTAATTGTCGACGACCTTGCAAAAGATGGCCAGCGACGGCGCGGAAAAATTCTGGAACATGGGTAAACAGTGTGCCCGTCAGGCCGCGGTGGCAGGGGCCGCCATTCTAACGCCATCCGACGAAATATCCATGAGCACAGTGCAATCCGCGAAGAAACTGGGGTGTTTCTGGCGCGCGTCTGCGTTATCGCAATGACCAAAACCGAAGTGCGCCTCGATCTCCAGGAGGCAAAAACTTCGCTATCGACGCCCGGTCGAACGCCTACCTGCAGGGAAGGCGGCCTCGATGGCAGCCTTTCCTGCCCTTCGCCTCGCTCCATCGGTATTGCGGTGGCGCGAACAATGTGAACACGGCCGACCGTGGCGAGCGCCAACCCGCTTTCTGCCCGCCGCGATACGGCCGACTACCTGGAGGAGTTACCATGAACGAGTATCAACAAGCAGGCTACCCACAACAATTCGGACCACAGCAGTTTGCACCGCAATCGCTGGGCAGCATGTTCGGCGCGCCACTGGGCGGCCTGATCGGCCGCGGCATCGGCGGCCTGTTCAACAATTCCGGCCTGGGCGGCCGCATCGGCGAGACGGCCGGCGGCTTCCTGGGTCGCTTTTCGCCGTTGTCGGCCGATCCGTCGGGCGGCCTCGGCGCGCAACTGGACCCGCAACAACTGCAAGAACTGCAGCAGCTCCAGCAATTGCAGCAGATGCAGCAGATGCAACAGCAGCAAGGCCAGTTGACCCCGCAAGGCGGCTTCTTCGGCAACCTGATCAGCACGATCGGCAAGCCGGCCGGCTCCCTCATCGGCAACCTGACCGGCAACCGCACCCTGGGGAACATCATCAGCGAAGGCTCCAGCTTCGGGCGCTATGTGCCGTTCGGGGCTGACGCCCAAGGTCAGCAACAAGGCCAGCAAGCGTCGTCGCCACTGGTCCAGCTGCAGCAGCTGCAAGTGCTGCAACAGCAACTGCAGCAAACGCTGCAGCAAGTCCAGCAGCAGCAAGCGGTGCTGCAACAGCAAGTCGCCCAGCAAGGCGGCCAGCAAGGTGGCCAGATCGCCCCGCAAGGCTGGCTCAGCAATGCCATCACCCAATACGCTCGTCCGGTCGGCGGCTTCATCGGCGAGCAGCTCGGCAACCAGGGCCTGGGGGCCGCGATCGGCAACGTCGCCAGCCAGCTGGGCCGCTACGTGCCGCTCGGGGTCGATCCCTACAGCCAGCAACAGTTCGGCCAGCAGCAGTTCGGCCAGCAACCACTGGGCCAGCAGTTCGGTGGCCAGCAAATGCCATATGGCGGCCAGCAGATGCCTTACGGCGGCCAGCAAACCGTGCACTAAACCAGGCGCCGAACGCTTGATCCGCAACGCGTAACGCTTATTGCCTAACGATGTGCGCCGGTCTGCCGCGGGCATGCGCCAGCGGCAGACCGGCATTCAGGAGCCTCTCCATGCCGGCATCCCTGCCTCCCACGCTCGGCCGCTACATTGTGCGCGCCGCCAACGATGACAACGCGCTCGCGACGTTTCTCGCGACCCTTGGCGCCGAACCAGGCGTGCAATTGGTCGACATTATCGGCCCCTCTTCCGGGCCGCCGCACACGGCCGTCGTCGAGACCGACGCGCCGACCGCCGAACGGCTGCGGCAACAGACTCTCCACCAGTTAACGATCGAACCGGACCAGCCGCTCTCGCTCTCCGACTGAGCGGCCCCGGGCAAAGGACATCCCATGCCAAAACATACGAAAGGCTCCGCCGGCGAAGACCAGGAGACGCCCAACCCGACTCCTGACGGCGCAGGAGCCAAACGCACCACGGCGGGCGCCATCAATGGCGCCTCGGCCATCGCACGCGGCCGACCGGTCGCCGAGCGCAAGAAAAAATACCTGGTCGCGCCACGCGCGGCGCTCACCGGCGCCTTCGGCGCCAGCAGCTGGGTCGCGCCGCTGGGCCTGTCGGCCGTCCAGCAGGCCCTGCACGCCCTGCCCGACATCGACGTGGTCGACACCATCACCACCCGCGGCGGCATGGCGCCGGCCGGCTTCGGCCCGTCCGCCATGGGCGAACCGGCCGACGGCGTGGTGGTGGCGCGCATGACCGACCAGAAGGCGGGCGAGCTGCTCCAGCGCGGCCAGGGCCAGCTGCTGGTCGAGCGCGACCAGCACCTGGAACTGCTCGACCCCATGCTGCGCCGCCCCGACCTCGTCAGTTCGCTGACGCCCTACCAGGGACCGCAGGCCGAGCTGCTGCTCGCCGTGGTCGGCAAGGACGGCGCCCCGCTGCCCGATGTCGAAGTCTCGCTGTTCGGCGGAGCACTGCCGAGCTCCGCGGTAACCGGCCCCGACGGGGTGGCCCATCTGCGCCTGTATGGCGAAGACGCGCACACGATCAGCGGCCTGTACGTCAAGCCGCGCACCGATTACTGGAGCCTCTACCAGCGCGACCCCGACCTGAGCCTGGACGAACCGAACGTCGTCATGCTGCGCCCGCTGGCCGATTGGGCGGCGCTGAGGGGCTTGCCGCAGCAGAGCGCCATGGGCTGGGGCGCCCGCGCCATGCGTCTCGACCAGGTGCCCCAGCAATTCCGCGGCCGCGGCATCAAGATCGCCGTCATCGACTCCGGCGCCGCCACCACGCATGGCAACCTCAACCAGATCCATGCCGGCTTCGACGTCGTCAACAAGAACGTCGACCGCTCCACCTGGAACGTCGACACGCTCGGGCACGGCTCGCACTGCGCCGGGGTGATCGCCGCCGCCGATCCGGCCTGGGGCATACGCGGCTTCGCGCCCGAGGCCGAGATCCACGTCTGCAAGCTGTTCCCCGGCGGCCAGGTCAGCCAGTTGATCGACGCACTCGAGTACTGCATCGAACAGGGGATCGACGTCGTCAACATGAGCCTGGGCGGCGGATCGCCGTCCGAAGCGCTGGAGCGGCAAATCGTGCGCGCCAAGCAGGCCGGCGTCGCCTGCATCGCCGCAGCCGGCAACTCGGCCGCGGCCGTCCAGTACCCGGCGTCGTCGCCGCATGTGCTGGCGGTGGCGGCGATCGGCAAGATCGGCGAATTCCCGCCCGATAGCTACCATGCCGAAACCATCGGCCCGGACAGCGATATGCAGGGTTACTTTACGGCCAAGTTCAGCTGCTTCGGGCCGCAGGTCGACGTCTGCGCGCCAGGCGTGGCCGTGGTGTCGTCGGTTCCCCCCAATAACTTCGCGGCCTGGGACGGCACCTCGATGGCGGCGCCCCACGTCACCGGCCTTGCCGCCCTGGTGCTGGCGCACCGTCCCGAGTTCCAGTCGATGTCGCTGCCGCGCTCGCCAGAACGGGTCGAGCGCCTGTTCCAGGTCTTGCGGATGAGCGCGCGCCCCGTGACCCTCAGCGACCCGACCAGGATAGGTTATGGCTTGCCGGACGCGCTGGTGGCGCTGGGCCTGCCTGTGGCGCAACCGGGCATGGCGTGGCAGAGTGCGGCCGCCGGCTTCGGCATTCCCGCCGGGATGTTCGGGGCGCCGCCAGGCGATGGCGCACGCCTGGGGCTGGGAGCGCCCGGCCTCGGCGCCGCGGGCCAGGCGGGAGCGATGCAATATCCATTCGGGGCAGTGCGGCTGGCGGGGTGGTGACGCCGCCCAGACGCTGAGGGCCGTCGGGAAGGCGGCCCCGGGACGGCATCCACATCACCGCACGCAGGCCACAAAAGAAAAACCGGAGCCCCGCTGTCGCGGCCGGCTCCGGCTTTCTGTATTGGCGTCCCCACGGGGATTCGAACCCCGGTACTCACCGTGAAAGGGTGATGTCCTAGGCCTCTAGACGATGGGGACCTAAAACTGTATTGCTGCTACTCTACTACCACGCCGCCCATGCGGGCGCACTTCTGCCGGCACAATAGAAAAACCGGAGCACCTCTCCGCGCATGCGCGTTGGTCTACTCCGGTTTTAAGCTGGCGTCCCCACGGGGATTCGAACCCCGGTACTCACCGTGAAAGGGTGATGTCCTAGGCCTCTAGACGATGGGGACCTAAAACTGCACAAAACTTAAACTACCGACTACCTTGCCATGCGCCGCCGCTGGCGCGGCGCATTGCCAAATTCTTGGCGTCCCCACGGGGATTCGAACCCCGGTACTCACCGTGAAAGGGTGATGTCCTAGGCCTCTAGACGATAGGGACCCTAGTAACTTCCGATACTGCCAACTGCTGCTTTCCATCGTGGTGGAGGTAAGCGGGATCGAACCGCTGACCTCTTGCATGCCATGCAAGCGCTCTCCCAGCTGAGCTATACCCCCTACGAGAAAACAACATTTTACTACACTGTTACTGCTTCGACTAGTGCCGCTTGCGCTGCCTTCGTCCGGTCATTCTTGCCAGTTGCCTGGCGTCCCCACGGGGATTCGAACCCCGGTACTCACCGTGAAAGGGTGATGTCCTAGGCCTCTAGACGATAGGGACCGGGAACAACCGCTTACTGCTTTTACTGCTCTACTACCTTACTGCCACTTCAGAGTTGGTGGAGGTAAGCGGGATCGAACCGCTGACCTCTTGCATGCCATGCAAGCGCTCTCCCAGCTGAGCTATACCCCCGCAGCGCTGAAGTGCGAGCATTATATAGGACGACCTTGCATTTCGCAAAGTCCGTTTTTAGCGTTTGTGTTCGGCGCCATTCAACGTCTTGTCTTGCGGTGGGTCGGCGGGTCTTTCCGCCGACGCGGTGATCGCTATCGGCGCCGCTATCGCGCCGGATGATCTCGCTGCCAACCATCACCGCGTGGACGGGGAACCCGTCCACCCTACAGTGCGTCCCGGACACGCGATGTATTACAAGCCCTTCTGCACGCGCGCCAGCACGACGTCACGCCCGAACAGTTCCAGCACCGCATCGATCGCCGGCGTCTGCAGCTGGCCCGTCAACAGCAGGCGCAGCGGCATGGCCAGTTGCGGCATCTTGAGGCTGTGGGCGGCCAGCACTTCCTTGAGCATGGCCGCCAGCGCCGCCTTGTTCCAGTCCACGGTGGCAGAGCGCTCTGCAAAAGTGCCCAGCGCGGCGCGCACGGCGTCGGTCAGGTGCAGGGCCAGCAATTCAGGATCCGGCTGCGGATCGCGGTAGAACAACATCGCCGCATCGGCCAGCTCGTTGATCGTGTTGACGCGCTCCTTCATCAGGCCCAGCACGGTCGGCAGCGCCGGGGCGCCATCGAAGCGCGCGCCGTCGCGCTCCAGCTTCGGCAGCGCCAGCTGCGCCAGGCGCTCGTTGTCGGTCTGCTTGATATAGTGGTTGTTCAGCCAGCCCAGCTTTTCGGGGTTGAACTGGGCCGCCGATGCGGTCAGGTGTTCCAGGTTGAACCACTCGGTGAACTGCTGCATCGAGAAGATCTCGTCGTCGCCGTGGCTCCAGCCCAGGCGCGCCAGGTAGTTCAGCATTGCTTCCGGCAGATAGCCCTGCTCCGGATATTCCATCACGCTCACCGCGCCGTGGCGCTTGGACAGCTTCTGGCCGTCGGCGCCCAGGATCATCGGCAGGTGGCCGTACTGCGGCAGCTCGGCGCCGAGCGCGCGCAGGATGTTGATCTGGCGCGGGGTGTTGTTGACGTGGTCGTCGCCGCGCAGCACGTGGGTGATCTTCATGTCCCAGTCGTCGACCGCGACGCAGAAGTTATAGGTCGGCGTGCCGTCCGGACGCGCGATGACCAGGTCGTCCAGCTCCTTGTTGCCGATCGTGATCGGCCCTTTGACCACGTCCGTCCAGGTCACTTCGCCGTCGAGCGGGTTCTTGAAGCGCACCACCGGCTTGACGCCTTCAGGCACGGCGGGCAGGGTCTTGCCCAGCTCCGGACGCCAGGTGCCGTCGTAGCGCGGCTTTTCGCCGGCCGCGCGCATGCGCTCGCGCATCGCCTCGACTTCTTCCGGCGAGCAGTAGCACAGATAGGCGGTGCCGGCGTCCAGCATGCCCTTGACCACCTCGCGATAGCGGTCCATGCGCTGCATCTGGTAGAACGGGCCTTCGTCGTGCTCCAGGCCCAGCCACTTCATGCCGTCCAGGATCGCCTGCACCGCTTCCGGCGTCGACCGTTCGAGGTCGGTGTCCTCGATGCGCAGGATGAAGGTGCCGCCGAAGTGGCGGGCATAGGCCCAGGAATACAGCGCGGTGCGCGCGCCGCCCAGGTGGAGGTAGCCGGTCGGGCTGGGAGCGAATCGGGTGCGAACGGTCATGGCAGAAAGCAATCAGGTAAAAGAGCGTATTTTACCCCGTCGCCCTGCGCGCGGCTGCATCGGTCAGCCGCCCGCCGCCCCTTCCTGCGCCGTCCCCGCCGCCCGCCTGGCGTCGAGATAGGCGGCCAGCTGCGCCACCGTCTGGTATTCATACAACAGCTCGGCATTGATCGTCATCCCGGTCTGGCGCTCGAGCTCCAGGGCCACCGGCATCGCCGACAGCGAATCCAGTCCCACCTCGGCGAAGGGCTGGTCGTCGCCCAGCGTCTCGACGCCGCCATCCAGCCCGTACAGCAGGCAGCGCCGCACCAGCGCCCGGGTGTCCTCCAGGCCGGCCGGCGCCGGCGCCTCCATTTTCGCCGGCGCGGGAACGGACGCGCGCGCGGCCGCCTCCCCGGCGCCGGGCGCCCAGCCGGGTTCCAGCAGCGGATCGCGCTCACGGCCCTCCCCCGCCGCCTCCTGGTCCGGCGTGCCGATCGCGTCGGCATAGGCGTCGATGCGCGCCGCCAGGGTCGCCGGCGCCGCCGGCGCGCCATGCTTGAGCTGCGCCCGCAACGCCGACCAGCGGCGCCGCGCCCAGGGGGCCGCCGGGCCGTCGCCGCAGGCTGCCACCAGCAGGGTCCAGGCGCACAGTTCGCCGGCCGCATAGCCCGGGCAGGTCGCGCCGGCCTCCAGCAGCGCCGCGCGCGCCTGCTGCGCCACGTCCGCCCCGTCCAGCACGTCGGCGGCGAACGCCAGGCAGCCGCCGTCCAGCGCGCCGGCGCCCAGGTGCACGTACAGCGCCTCGGTCGGCCCTTCCAGGATGCGCATCACGCGCGCGTCGCGCATCAGGAGCGGCGCCAGGCTCGGCTCCAGGTAGCCGCGCCCGCCCAGCAGCTGCATCAGCATGTCGGCCGCCTCCCACAGCAGCTCCGAGGCCACGCACTTGCAGGCCATGCAGGCTTCCTGCGGCAGGCCGCCGCGGGCGCCCTGGGCCCCATGAGCGCCGCCCCGATCGTCGTAGGCGCCGAGCGCGCGCACCAGCGCCTCGAGCGCGTCGATCGCGCTTGTCAGGCCGTCCAGCCGCGCCAGGGTCACCGGATGCTCGAGCAGGCGCCCGCCCGCCACCTCGCGCCGGCTGGCGTAGCGCAGCATCAGCTGGGCGCAGCGCTTCATGCCGCCCACGCACAGCGCGCCGATGCCGAGCCGGGCGAAGGCCATCGCGTCGCGCGCCACCTCCATGCCGGCGCCTGGCTGGCCCAGCACGTGGGTGTCGGGCACGAACACGTCGTCGAAGCGCAGCGCGTTCTGGACCATGGCGCGCATGCCCATGGTCAGCGCCTCGGCGTCCTGGCGCAGGTCCGGCGCGTCGTCCGGCAGCAGCAGCGCGACCGTTCCCAGCGCCATCCCCTGCTCGTCCAGCGCGCGCGCCACCACCGTGATCCAGCCGGCCCAGTTGGCCAGGCCGATCAGGTGCTTGTCGCCATTCAGGCGCCAGCCCCCTGGGCAGCGCTGGGCGCGGGTGCGCATCGCCAGCGGATTGGCGCCCGCCGCCGGCTCGGTCAGCGCGAACGCGGCCAGCTGGCGCCCGCCGGCCAGGTGCGGCGCCACCGCCGCGCGCAGGCGCTCGGGCGCGAAGCGCAGCACCGGCCGCAGCCCCAGGCCGTTGTGCACCCCGACCGCCGTCGCCAGGGTCAGGTCGATCGCGGCCAGCTGCTCCATCAGGCGCAGCAGGTCGCCGGTCGCCAGCGCCTTGCCGCCCAGGGCGAGCGGCGCCTGCATGCCGAGAAAGCCGTGATTGCCCAGGTCGAGCAGGACGTGCGGCGGCATCGTGCGGCGCTCATCCATCAGGCGCGAGTCGAGCCGGCGCGGCGCCCAGCGCCGCAGCCAGTCGCGCATCTCGCCCGCCGTGCGCCGGCTCTGCTCGGCGGCGCTCGGGTCGCGCCCGTCGCTGCTGCGACGGCGCGGATGCAGTTCGCGCTCCGGATACCGCGCCGCGTACACCACGTCCAGTTCCTCGCGCGCGGCCAGCGCGCGACACAGCGCGCGCTGCACCTTGCCGCTGCTGGTGCGCGGGAAGGATCCGGGCCGCACCAGCGCCAGCAGTTCGACCGTGGTGCCGAAGCGGCTGGCCACCGCGCTGCGGATGCGTCCGACCAGCGCGTCGAGCTGGGCCAGGCTGGCGGCGTCGCCGCGCCCGCGCCGGGCGATGCGCACCAGGCGGCGGTCGGCTTCGAGCACGATCGCCAGCCGTTCCTGGCCGCCGTCGTCGACGCCGAACACCGCGCAGCGGTTCGGCTCCAGGAAACCGGCCACCTCTTCCACCAGCATCTCGACGTCCTGCGGATAGATATTGCGGCCATTGACGATCACCAGGTCCTTCAGGCGCCCGGTGATGTACAGCTCGCCGTCGCGCACGAAGCCCAGGTCGCCGGTGCGCAGCCAGGGTCCGGCGCCGTCCGCCAGCCTGGCCTCGAAAGCGGCCTGCGCCACGAAAGGCGCGTTGCGGTAGCCGCGCGCCACCGCGGGTCCGGCCAGCCAGATCTCGCCGACCCGGCCAGGGCCCGCCGGACGGCAGCTGTCCGGATCGACCGCCAGCAGGTCCACGCCCGGCGCCGGCGGGCCGCAGCTCACCAGTTCGCGCGCATCGGGGTCGCTGCGGTCGGCCTCGCGCACCTGGCCCGCCTCGAGCCGCGACTGGCTGAGGGCGAAGGTGCGCGGCGCCTGCCCGCGCGGACCGCCCGCCGCCAGCAGGGTGTGCTCGGCCAGGCCGTAGCAGGGGAAAATCGCGCCGGGCCGCAAGCCGCACTCGGCGAAGGCCGCGAACAGGCGGCGCACGGTGGCCGCGCGCACCGGCTCGGCGCCGTTGTACGCCACCGTCAGGCAGGACAGGTCGAGCCGGGCCTTGTCTTCCTGCGTGGCGCGGCGCGCGCACAGGTCCCAGGCGAAATCGGGCGCGCCGGCGCAGGTGGCGCGGTAGGCATGGATCGCCTCCAGCCAGCGCTGCGGCTGGCGCAGGAAGGTCGCGGGCGCCATCAGGACCGAGCGAAAGCCCACGCTGACCGGCGTGACGATGCTGCCCACCAGGCCCATGTCGTGGAACGGCGGCAACCAGCTCACCATGACGCTGTCGGCGTCGAAGCCGAAAGCGGCGCGGATCATGGCGACGTTGGTGGCCAGGCTGGCATGTCCCACCTCGACGCCGCGCGGCGCCATGGTGGAGCCGGAGGTGTACTGGATGAAGGCCAGCGCATCGGGCGCAGTCATGGGCAACTGCGTCGGCACTCCTTGCAGCGCATCGGTGCACAGCAGGCGCGTACGGCCGCCATCCATCACGAAGGCCAGCCCGGGCGCGGCCTCGCGCAGGGCCAGCGCCAGCGCCGGATCGGCGTCGACCAGCAACGCGCGCAGATGCCGCTCGCCGCCGTTGCGGCGCGGCAGCGGGGCCGGCACCGCCACCAGGCCGGCGCGCAGGCAGGCGAAGAAGGCGGTCACGAAGGCCAGGCCGGGCGGATACAGCAGCAATGCCCGTTCGCCCGGCGCAGCCTCGCGCGCCAGCACCCCGGCCAGCGCCTCGACGCGCGCGGCCAGCTCGCCATTGCTGAGGGATTCCTCGCGCCCGTCCTCGCGCAGGAAGGTGAAGGCGACGCGTTCGGGCGCGCTGCGCGCGTGGCGTTCCAGCTGGCGCAGGACGAAAGCCGCCTGCAGCGGCTCGCTCTCAGCCACGATAGCGCTCCTGGTAGGTCTCGCGCGGCGACTTGCCGACGAAGGCGCCGGCGCCGGCGCGGCCGCAGGCATTGGCGACCAGGCTGGCGCCGCGCCGCAGCTGGGCCGGCGTGTGCTGGGCCATCAGCTGCAGCCGCAGCCGCGCCGCGCCGAGCGGCACGCCGGGAAACTCGACCGGGTTGACGAACACCGAATCGCGCGCCACCAGCATGCCGGCCACGCGCGCCGCGCTTTCCAGGCCGGTCCACACCGGCACGATCGGCGACGGCTCGCCCAGGCAATGCAGGCCAGAACAGGCCAGCAGCGCGCGCAGCTCGACCGCGTTGCGCAACAGGTCGGCGCGCAGCCCGTCGCCCTCGCTCGAGGCGACGATGCGCAGGCTTTCCAACGCCACCGCCGCCTGCATCGGCGGCAGCGCGTTCGAGAACATGTGCGGCCCGGCGTACAGCTGCAACTGGCGCCGCGCCCCCTGGCTGGCGCAGGCGACGAAGCCGCCGTTGGTGGCGAAGGTCTTGGAAAAGCTGCCCATCACGATGTCGATCCGTCCCTGCATGCGCTGGCTGGCCACCACCCCGCCGCCGCCCGGCCCCAGCGCGCCCAGGTCATGCGCCACGTCGACCAGCAGGGTCGCGCCGTATTCGCGGCACAGGTGCTGCAGCAACGGCAGGTCGGGGCTGTCCGCGTCCATGCTGAACAGCCCCTCGGTCACCACCAGGATGCCATTGACCGCGTCCAGCGCGCGGATCCGCGCCAGCAGCTCGCGCACGTGGTCGCAGTCGAGGTGGCGGTGCACCAGCACGTTGCGGGTGGCGCAGGCCGCGCCCTGGCGCAGCGAGGCGTGGGCCAGGGCGTCGATCACCACGTGGTCGAACGAGTGCACCAGGGCCGTGATCACGCCGAAGGCCGCCGCCCAGCCGGTCGGGAACAGCACCAGCTGGTCGAGGCCCAGCAGCTCGCCGAGCGCGCTTTCCAGCGCCTGCGAATGGCGGGTATTGCCCAGCAGGACGGCCGAGCCGGCGCTGTGCGGCCCGGCGTCGTGCAGCGCGCGCCGCGCCGCCTCGTGCACCGCCGGATGGGCGGCCAGCGACAGGTAGTCCTGGGACGCGAAATTGATGCCGCGCGCGGGCGAGGCGCCATCGTCGGCCACGCTCGCCAGCGGACCGGGCGCGCCGATCAGCACCCTGCCGTAGGGCCAGACGCCGTGGCGGGCGCGCAGCTGCACCCAGGCGTCGAGCGCGCCGCCGCGGCGCAGCAGGTCACGCCCGCGCGGCTGGGCGTACTGGGCGACGTTGCCGTCCAGGGCGCCGGAAGCGCCCAGGGCCGCCGGGTCGCGCACCGGGTCGAAGGGAATCGATTCATTCTGCACGGCGTCCTCCAGCTACGGATTCAAGAATGCGGGTTGGCGCGAGCGTGTCGTCGGCGCACTCGCGCTGCTGGCGCCCCAGCAGCGCCGCCACCAGCTCGGGCGCCAGCGGCCGGTCGAACAGGTAACCCTGGGCGGCGTCGACGCCCATCGCGCACAGGTCGCCCAGCTGCTCCGGCGTCTCGACCGACTCGGCGATCACCGAAAGGCCAAGGCGGTGCGCCATCGCCACGATGCTGTCGGCGACGGCGTAGGCGCGCGCGCGGCCGCTGGCGGCGCCCAGACGGCGCACGAACAGGCCATCCATCTTGAGGATGTCCACCGGCAGCTCGCACAGGTAGTTCAGGCTCGAATAGCCGGTGCCGAAATCGTCGATCGAGACCAGCACGCCGGCGCGGCGCAACTGGTTAACCACGGCGCAGTTGGCCGCCAGGTCCTCGATCAGGATGCCTTCGGTGATCTCGAGATCAAGGCACGCGGGCGGCATTCCGGTCTCGGCCAGGATGGCCAGCATGCGCCCGGCCAGGCCCGGCTCGCGCAGCTGGCGCGCCGACAGGTTGACCGCGGTCTTTATCTCCGGCAGGCCGGCGGCGTGCCAGGCGCGGTTCTGCAGGCAGGCGCAGCGCAGCACCCACTCGCCGATCGGGACGATCATCCCGGTCTCCTCGGCCAGCGGGATGAAGCGGCCCGGGTCGATCCGGCCGTACGCCGGATGCTGCCAGCGCACCAGCGCCTCGACCCCGATCACGCGCCGCTCGCGCAGCTCGACCTGCGGCTGGTATTCGATGAACAGCTGGCCCTGGGCCAGGGCGTCGCGCAAGCCGTTCTTCAGCGCCAGGCGCTCGCTCTGCGGCGGCGCCAGCGCGCCGGCGGCGGCGCCGCCGCTGCCCGCATAGAAGCGCACGATGTTCTGGCCCCAGCCCTTGGCGCTGCGCATCGCGATGTCGGCGCGCTTGAGCAGCGCGTCGACGTCGCAGTCCGGCGCCGGATAGAGGGCGATCCCGACCGCCAGCGTCACGTAACAATCGCGTCCCGCGACCGTCAGCGGCGCCGTGAAGCGGTCGAGGATCTTGTCGGCCACCAGCTGGGCGTCGGCCTGGCTGCCCAGGTCTTCCAGCAGCGCCACGAATTCGTCGCCGCCCCAGCGCGCCACCGTGTCGCAGTCGCGCAGGCAGCGCCGGATCGCGCCGCCGGCCTGGTGCAGCAGGATGTCGCCGGCCTCGTAGCCGAGCGCGTCGTTGACTTCCTTGAAGCGGTTGATGTTCAGCAGGAGCAGCGCCACCAGGCGGCCGTTGCGGCGCGCGCGGTCCATCGCATGGCGCAGGCGGTCGCGCAGCAGGCGCCGGTTCAAGAGGCCCGTCAGCTGGTCGCGCTGGAAGCCGTCGGCGCCGTCCAGCGGCGCACGGGCGTCGGTGACCGGCGCGCCCAGGCTTTTCGCCACTTCGGCCGGCCCATCCTCGCCATGGCACAGCACCCGGTTGCGGCCGCCCGACTTGGCCAGGTACAGGGCCTGGTCGGCGCGCACGATGGTTTGCGCCACCTTCTCGCCCAGCCGGTACTCGGCCACGCCGGCCGACACCGTCAGCGTGATGGTGCGCTCCGCGTCAAGGCAGCGCAGGCCTTCGACCGCGCCGCGCACCCGTTCGGCCAGCGCGATCGCGCTCGCGGCCGGCGTCTCGGGCAGCATCAGCAGGAACTCTTCTCCGCCATAGCGCCCGAAGGCGTCGAGCGCGCGCAGCTGCTCCTGCACCGTGCGGGCGAAGTCGCGCAGCACGGCGTCGCCGGCCGCGTGGCCATAGGTGTCGTTGATGCGCTTGAAGAAATCGATGTCGAACAGGCACAGGCAGAACTCGCTGCCGTTGCGGTCGGCGCGCTCCTTTTCCTTTTCCACGAGGTCGAGCAGGAAGCGGCGGTTATGGATGCCGGTCAGCTCATCGCGGATCGCCAGCTCGTTGATGGTGGCCAGGGCCTGGCGCAGGCGCGAAAAGCCGTCGTTCTTGGTCAACTCGAACAGCAGCACGAACACCAGCACCACGACGTACAGGCCGAGGTCGCACACCAGGTGCAGCAGCGGCATGTCGGTCCGCGGCGTCAGCGGCTGGGCCAGGCCGTTGGCCTCCAGCAGGTAGATCAGGGTGGCGCTGGCGCAGCTCATGGCCAGCCAGAAGCCGGCGCAGCGCTTCCCACCCAGGAACATGGCCACCACCGGCCCCGTGATCAGCCAGCTGACGGTGGGCGAGACGATGCCGCCCAGGTGCCAGCTGAGCCAGCTGAAATTGAAGAACAGCGCGCACAGGAACACTTCGCGCGCCGCCACCGCGCTGCCGGTCAGGCGCAACACCGGCGGCGCCGACAGCATCACCGCGCAGCACAGCAGGATCTCGACCGCGGCCGTCTCCAGGCCCAGCAGCCAGTAGGCGAGCGCGTACAGCGGCCCGGCGGTGCCGGCCATTACCGCCGCATTCACCACGTTGCCGGCGCGCGCCGCCTGGGCCGCGTCCTGCTGCAGCGCGGCGGGGATGAAGCGGTGCGCGACGCCCAGGTAGCGCCCGCTCCACCGCTGTGTGCTGTCGTCGTCCATGTGATTCCCAATACCCGTTTGCACACCCGTGCGGTGGTCGCTCAAGGTCAGAGTGTAGGTAGGGAATTTCCTAACGACTTTATTTTCAAACAGATAGTTAGCAGGAAAATGCTGACCGATCGGCGCAGTTTCGGGATGCGAAATGAATGACGCGCGCCAACAACAAGGTGCTGGCGCGCGTCGGCGGGAGGGAGTGGAGCGGGGCTTGGCGCCCCGACTCGCGTCAGTCGTTCTTGACGACGATGCTCGGGAACTTGCTGCTCATGTCCTTTGCCTTTTCGGCGATCTTGACCGCGACCTTGCGCGCGATCTGCTTGTAGACGGCAGCGACCTGGCCCTCCGGATCGGCGACCACGGTCGGACGGCCGGCGTCGGCCTGTTCGCGGATCGCCATGGTCAGCGGCAGCGCGCCCAGGAAATCGATGCCGAAGTCGGCGCACATCTTTTCGCCGCCGCCATGGCCGAAGATCGCTTCGGTGTGGCCGCAGTTGGAGCAGGTGTGGGTGCTCATGTTCTCGACCACGCCCAGGATCGGGATGCCGACCTTCTCGAACATCTTGAGGCCCTTGCGCGCGTCGAGCAGGGCGATGTCTTGCGGGGTGGTGACGATCACGGCGCCGGTGACCGGCACTTTCTGCGACAGCGTCAGCTGGATGTCGCCGGTGCCCGGCGGCATGTCGACGATCAGGTAGTCCAGGTCGCGCCAGTTGGTTTGCTCGAGCAACTGCTGCAGGGCGCCGCTGGCCATCGGGCCGCGCCATACCATCGGCTCGTCCGGATCGATCATGAAGCCGACCGACGACACCTGGATGCCGTGGTTCTCGAGCGGCTCCATGCTCTTGTTGTCGTGGCTGACCGGACGGCCGGACACGCCCAGCATCATCGGCTGCGATGGGCCGTAGATGTCGGCGTCGAGCATGCCGACGCTGGCGCCCTCGGCGGCCAGGGCCAGGGCCAGGTTGACGGCCGTGGTCGATTTGCCAACGCCACCCTTGCCCGAGGCGACGGCGATGATGTTCTTGACGTTCGGCATGACCTTCATGCCGCGCTGCACGGTGTGCGACACGATCTTGCTGTAGGCGCGGATGGCGACGCCTTCGACGCCGGGCAGTTCCAGCACGGCGGCGGCGGCCATGCCGCGCAACATTTCGACCTGGCTGGCGGCCGGGTAACCCAGCTCCAGCTCGAAGGTGACCTGGCCGCCTTCGATCTTGATGTTCTTGACCGACTTGGTCGTGACAAAGTCTTTTTGGGTGTTAGGATCGATGACTTCCGACAAAGCGGTCTTGACGTCGTTCTCAGTGATGCTCATGGTGCTCTCCGGATGATATTGGGGCGAAGTGTAGCGCAAAACGGCCGGCTTGCTGGGCCGATGGACGCAAAACCGGGCAATACCCCCTGAGCGCGCAGGGCCATCCACTGGTAAAATGCTTCTTTTCATATAACCCGAGCGTTTCGACACCATGACCCGCAAGCTGTTCGTCACCACCGCACTGCCCTACGCCAATGCTGCCTTCCATATCGGCCACATGATGGAATACATCCAGGCCGACATCTGGGTGCGCTTCCAGCGAATGCAGCGCGACAATGGTACGCAACGCGAGGTGCATTTCGTCTGCGCCGACGATACCCACGGCACGCCGATCATGATCGCGGCCGAGAAGGAAGGCATCACGCCGCAGGAATTCGTGGCCAAGATCGCCGCCGGCCGCCCGCAATACCTGAACGGCTTCCATATCGCCTTCGACAACTGGTATTCGACCGATTCGCCGGAAAACGTCGAACTGTCGCAGGGCATCTACCGCAAGCTGCGTGATGCCGGCCTGATCGTCACCAAGACCGTCGACCGCTTCTACGACACCGCCAAGGGCATGTTCCTGGCCGACCGCAACATCAAGGGCGAGTGCCCGGTGTGCCACGCCAAGGACCAGTACGGCGACAACTGCGAAGTGTGCGGCGCCGCCTACCAGCCGACCGAACTGATCAACCCGTTCTCGGTGTTCACCGGCTCGACCCCGGTGCTGAAGCCGTCCGAGCAATATTTCTTCAAGCTGTCCGACCCGCGCTGCTTCCAGTTCCTGAAGGAATGGCTGAACACCCCGGGCCGCCTGCAGCCCGAGATGGTCAACAAGGTGTCGGAATGGCTGGGCGAAGAAGGCGAGAAGCTGGCCGACTGGGACATCTCGCGCGACGCGCCCTACTTCGGCATTCCGATTCCGGATGCGCCGGGTAAATTCTTCTACGTGTGGCTGGACGCGCCGGTCGGCTACCTGGCCAGCCTGAAGAACTATTTCGAGAAGCAAGGCAAGGACTTCGACGCCTTCCTGAACGACCCCGACGCCGAACAGCTGCACTTCATCGGCAAGGACATCGTCTCGTTCCACCTGCTGTTCTGGCCGGCCATGCTGAATTTCTCGGGCCACCCGATCATCGACAAGCTGAAGGTCGCGGTGCACGGCCACCTGACCGTCAATAACGAAAAGATGTCCAAGTCGCGCGGCACCGGCATTTCGCCGCTGCGCTACCTGGAGCTGGGCATGAACCCGGAGTGGCTGCGCTACTACCTGGCCTTTAAGCTCAACGCCAAGGTCGAAGACCTGGACTTCAATGGCGACGACTTCGTGGCCCGCGTGAACAGCGACCTGATCGGCAAATATGTCAATATCGCCAGCCGCTGCGCCGGCTTCGTCGCCAAGCGCTTCGACGGCAAGCTGGCCGACAGTCTGTCGCAGACCGCCCGCGACACCATCTGCAAGGCCCTGATGGCGGACGGCGCCGAGCGCCAGACCAGCATCGCCGCCGCCTTCGAGGCGCGCGAATATGGCCGCGCCCTGCGCGAGATCATGGAAATCGCCGACGTCATCAACCAGTACGTCGACGAGCACAAGCCCTGGCTGCTGGCCAAGGATGAAACCAAAACCGCGGAATTGCACGACGTGTGCACCACGGCGCTCATCCTGTTCCGCCAGCTGACCATCATGCTGGCGCCGGTGCTGCCGAACGTGGCGGCGCGCGTGACGGAATTCCTGGGCGATGCAGAACTGAGCTGGGCCGACACCCATGGCGCCGCCGTCTACGAAACCATGCTCGGCCGCACCATCGGCGCCTATGCGCACCTGATGCAGCGCGTCGATGCCAAGATGGTCGAGAACCTGTTCGACAAGCCTGCGCCTGCCGCGGTTCCTGCACCGGCGCCGAAGGCTGAGGCAACGCAAGCACCGCAGGCCGAGTCGGCCGGCGACAGCGACATCGAAGCCCTGGCCCCGGAAATCTCGATCGACGACTTCACCAAGATCGACCTGCGCGTGGCCAAGATCGTCAACTGCGAACATGTGGAGGGCTCGAGCAAGCTGCTGCGCCTGACCCTGGACGTGGGCGAAGGCCGTCACCGCAATGTGTTCTCGGGCATCAAGTCGGCCTACCAGCCGGAAGACCTGATCGGCAAGCTGACCGTGCTGGTCGCCAACCTGGCGCCGCGCAAGATGAAATTCGGCGTCTCGGAAGGCATGGTACTGTGCGCCTCGAGCGCCGACGAGAAAACGAACCCGGGCCTGTACCTGCTGGACCCGATGCCGGGCGCGACGCCGGGCATGCGTATCCGCTGAATTGTTAAGGCATGAGGTCGCTCTACCACCGGCACGGCTGGTCGTAGAGCGGCCTCATGCAAGTCTCGGGAAGCATTCCCGAGCTTGTGGCGTGTGTGTACAATGCCATGTTTTAAATATGACAAAACGCCGCCACAAACTCTTTTGATAGGTAGCTAATAATATGACCGATTTGACTCCTCTCCGCCATATCCCAGAAGCCAATGTGTTCCGTAAGGGCGACGTCTTCGTCCTGTTCGGCGAACTGTTCGGCCGCGGCTATGTGAACGGCCTGATCGACCAGGCGCGCGCCGCCGGCATGACCATCGTCGGCGTCACCGTGGGTCGCCGCGACGACAGCGGCGCCCTGCGCGCCCTGAACGACGAAGAACTGGCCGAGGCGGAAGAGAAACTGGGCGGCCGCATCATCAACGTGCCGCTGATGGCCGGCTTCGACATGGACGCCCCGGAAGGCGAACAGAACCCGACCGAAATGCTGTCCGGTATCACCCTGAAGAACTGGCAGGAAGAAAAGCTGGACTGGGAACGCATCGAGCGCTGCCGCGCCGCCGGAGTGGCCCGCTTCACCGGCTCGGCCGCGACCGTGATGGCGGAGATCGACAAGCTGGTGCCGGAAGGCGCCAACGTCTTCTTCGCCCACACGATGGCCGGCGGCATCCCGAAGATCAAGGCCTTCCTGGCCATCGCCAACCGCATCTACAAAGGCCGCGGCGAGCGCTTCATGTCGTCGCGCGCCCTGCTCGACAGCGACCTGGGCAAGCTGATCCTGATGAACTTCGACGAAGTCTCGGCCAACACGCTCAAGTACCTGATCGACGCGTCTAGCGCGATCCGCGAGCGCGTGACGCAAGCTGGCGGCGAAGTGCGCTACACCGCCTACGGCTACCACGGCACCGAGATCCTCATCGAGGACAAGTACCAGTGGCAGACCTACACCAACTACACCCAGGGCTACGCCAAGATGCGCCTGGAATCGATCGCTGAAGCGGCCTGGAAGAACGGCACCTTCGCGACCGTGTTCAACTGCCCGGAGATCCGCACCAACTCGTCCGACATCTTCGTCGGCGTCGAGCTGTCGCTGTTCCCGCTGCTGCGCGCGCTGAAGAAGGAAGGCGGCGGCGCCTGGGCCGACGAGCAGTGGCGCATCTGCGAAGAGCTGCTGGGCGAAGGCACCTCGCTGCAACAGTTGCTCGACACCATCGAGGGGTACAATAACGATGCGACCAGCGCCACCTTCCGCAACTTCGAAGCCTGGCCGATGGACAACACCCCGGAGCTGGCCGACGTCATGATCGGCACCTCGGAAGCCATCACCGGCCTGCACAAGGACAAGAAGGCGCTGATCACCGATCACCTGTCGAGCCTGGTGCTGGAAGGCGCCGGCCCGTTGATGTTCCATGGCGCGTCGGAAAAAATCGCGCCGGTACTGTGGCTCAACCACGACATCATCGCCCGCCAGCTGAACGAGTTGCACAAGTAAGACTTGACGCCGGCGGCGGGTGGCAGAAGAATCTGCCCGTCGCCGGCAACCAGCCGTCATTTATCTTAAGCGAACCATGATCTTCTCGAAAAAACACGTGATGTACGAATCCGAGCACACCAAGTTCATCTCGGAGCTGAAGAAGCAGAATCCGCACCTGGACGCAGGCCAGGTCGCCGGCCGCGCCCTGCTGTGGGACAAGGAGCCGGTCTCGCTCGACGAGCAGGCCCGCATCCAGGAATCGCGCCTGCGCCAGCAGGCCTACCCGTACCAGACCAAGGTCTGAGGCCAGGAGCGCGCGCATGATGCCCCAGGGGGCGGCCGAGGGGGAGGATATCCCTCTGGAAGCCGCCGTGGATGACCAGCATGCCGCGCCATCCTCGCCGGAAGACGCCGCGATCGCGCGCCTGTATGGCGAACCGCTGACGCGCCTGCCCAACGACCTGTACATCCCGCCCGACGCGCTCGAGATCTTCCTCGACGCCTTCGAAGGTCCGCTCGACCTGCTGCTGTACCTGATCCGCAAGCAGAACTTCAACATCCTCGACATCCCGATGGCGCAGGTGACCCTGCAATACCTGGAATACGTGGAACAGATCCGCAAGAGCAACCTCGAGTTGGCGGCGGAATACTTGTTGATGGCTGCGATGCTGATCGAGATCAAATCCCGCATGCTGCTGCCGAAGCGCCAGGACGACCTGGTCGAGGACGTCGGCGACCCGCGCGCCGAACTGGTGCGCCGCCTGCTGGACTACGAGCAGATCAAGTCCGCGGCCGTCGCGCTTGGCAATGTGCCGCAAGAAGGCCGGGACTTCGTGCGCCCGCAACTGTTCGTGGAACAAGGCCTGCACACCGCCCTGCCCGACGTCGATCCCTGGGACTTGCAGCGCGCCTGGCTCGACGTGCTGCGCCGCGCCAAGCTGACCCAGCACCACCGGATCGGGCGCCAGGAATTGTCGGTGCGCGAGCATATGTCGGCCATCCTGCGCACCCTGCAATCGGAGCGCTTCGTCGAGTTCGGCGACCTGTTCGCGGGCCAGCACACGGTCCCGATCGTGGTCGTCCATTTTGTCGCCATGCTCGAACTGGCGAAAGAAACACTGATCGAAATTACCCAGGCCGAGCCCTTTGCACCGATCTACGTGCGTCTCGCCTATTCGCCGGCTTGATGCCGGTTTATTCTCATCCGTTCACCATGAAAATCATTTCTTCCATTGACGAATTGCGCGACCAGTTGCGCGGCCAGCTGCGCACCGCCTTCGTGCCGACAATGGGCAATCTGCACGAAGGCCACCTGTCGCTGATGCGCCTGGCGCGCCGTCACGGCGACCCGGTGGTCGCCTCGATCTTCGTCAACCGCCTGCAGTTCGGCCCCAACGAGGATTTCGATAAATACCCGCGCACCTTCCAGGAAGACGTGGCCAAGCTGGAAAAAGAAGGCGTCTACGTGCTGTTCGCGCCGACCGAGAAGGATCTGTATCCGGAGCCGCAGGAATACCGCGTGCGTCCGCCGGAAGGCCTGGGCAATACGCTGGAAGGCGAGTTCCGCCCCGGCTTCTTCGAGGGCGTGTGCACCGTCGTGACCAAGCTGTTCTCCTGCGTGCAGCCGCGCGTGGCCGTGTTCGGCAAGAAGGATTACCAGCAATTGATGATCGTTCGTAATATGGCGCGCCAGTTCGCCCTGCCGACCGAAATCATCGGCGCCGAGACTTTCCGCGCCGAGGACGGCCTGGCCCTGTCCTCGCGCAACGGTTACCTCTCGAGCGACGAGCGGGCCGAAGCCCCGGTGCTGTACCAGCACCTGAACGTAGTGGCCGACACCATCCGCAGCGGCGAGCGCGACATCGAAGCCGTCGAAGCACGCGCGATGGCGGCCCTGGCCGGCCGCGGCTGGAAACCGGACTATGTTTCGGTGCGCAAGCGCATCGACCTGCAGGCGCCGGAAGCTGCCGACCTGGAGCGCGGCGAGCCGCTCGTGGTGCTGGCGGCGGCCAAGTTGGGCGCCACCCGCCTCATCGATAACCTGGAAATTTGATCGATGCCAATGCTGCACGATTGATTTCCGGATTGCAACAAGATTGCAAAGAGGGTTATACTCCCGTGCAGCAGCATTTTACAATCACGTCCAGGACCCCGCCGTGAACGTCTCCGATGCCGTCGCCATTGCCCGCAAGGGCCCGCCAAAGTCTTCCGACCTCTTGAGCCGCATTCCCGGCAATGCCGCGCCACACCAGATGTCGGATCCTTTCGACATCGGCGAAGCCTTGACCGCCCTGTCGCTCAGCGGCGATCCGGTGACCGTCTATTCCGGCATCCAGGAGCCGATCCTGGTGCGGATCGAGTCGGTCGATCCGGAGTTGCCACACTTCGTGCTGGATTTCACTGGCAGTGAATTGCCGATGACCCACCACGCCACCTTCGTCAGCGCGATCGGCGGCAACGCCAAGCTGCAATTCGAACTCGAAAGCGACTGGGACAGCCTGCCCGGCCAGCCGCACCTGGTGCCGGCGACCTTCCCGGAACACTGCCTGGTGCTGAACCGGCGCTCGGCGCGCCGGGTCGAGACCCCGGTCGGCGCCAACTACAGCGCCAGCTTCGGCCTGTCGGGCCGCCTGTACGAACTGCCGCTCTACGATTTTTCCCAGGGCGGCGTCGGCATGCGCGCCACGCCCGAACAGTGTTTCGGGCTACACGTGGGCAAGAAACTGATCGGCGTGCGGCTCGAACTCGGGCCGGCGCTGGTCATCACGGCCGACCTCGAAGTGCGCCTGATGCGCCCGTTCCGCACCTTCCTGCTCGGCGAGCAGGTGCAGATCGGCTGCAGCTTTTGCAGCATCTCGATGCAGATGCAGCAGACGCTGGAGCGCTTCCTGACCAGCGAGCGCCGCACCCCGGCGCGCTGACCCGCGCCCTCTATCCTGCGTCGGCGACGCCGCCGGCCAGGTCCAGCCTGACCACCCGCAGCGTGGCGTCGTCGTCGCATTGCCGGTCGACGAAGCCCAGGCGCCTGGCCAGCCGCCGCATCGGCGTGTTGGCCGCAAGCACATACCCCTCCATGCAGCGCAATCCGCGCGCGGTTGCCTGCGCAATGAGTATCTCCAGCAAGCGCCGCGCCAGGCCGAGTCCGTGCCAGTCGTCGGCGACGGTGACGGCGAACTCGCAGGTATCAACGCCCTGCGCGCCGACATAGCGCGCGCCCGCGACGATGTCCCAGTCTGGCCCGCCCTCCCCGCTGACGGCGACCAGCGCCAGGTCATGGTCCGGGTGTGGGCGCGTCGCCGCCGCCAGCATGGCGGGCGACGGCTCGCGCACCGGCATCATGAAGCGCGCGTAGCGCGAATCCGCCGACAGCCGATGGAAGGCGTCGCGCAGTTCGTCTTCGTCCTGCGTCCGGATCTTGCGCAGCCAGACCGTGCGGCCGTCGCGCAGTTGTACCAGGGCCGGCAGCCCCGCCCTGCCAGGTGGGTCGTCCTGCATCTCAGCGCCGTTTCTTTTGCCGCGACAGGGTCTGGATTTGCGCAATCGCGATCGCCAGTTCCGACTGCGCCTTGGCGTAGTCGATCTTGGTGTCCCGGTTGCGCAGCGCCTCTTCGGCCTGCCTGCGCGCCTCGTTCGCGCTGGCTTCGTCCAGGTCGCGTCCGCGGATGGCGGTGTCCGCCAGCACCGTGACCTCGTACGGCTGCACTTCCAGGATGCCGCCGGCGACGAACACCAGTTCTTCGTCCTCCTGCCCCGGCACCTTGATGCGCACCGCCCCCGGCCGGATCCGTGTCATCAGGGGCGTATGCGTGGGATAGATGCCGAGCTCGCCGCTTTCGCCGGGCAGCGCGACGAACTCCGCGTCGCCCTCGAACACCCCTTCCTCGGCCGAGACGACGCTGGCGTGGATCGTAGGAGTTGCCATGATGTTCTCGCTCAGACCGCCGCCGCGCCGGAGACGATCTCGGACAGTTCCTTCGTGATCGCCGCCTGGCGCGTCTTGTTGTAGACCAGCTTGAGGTCGTCGATGATGCTGGCCGCGTTGTCGCTGGCCGCCTTCATCGCCATCCTGCGCGCCGAATTCTCGGACGCGAAGCTTTCGGCCACGGCCTGGTAGATCAGCGCCTCGACATAACGGATCAGCAGGTCGTCGATCACCTGGGCCGGTTCGGGCTCGTACAGGTAGTACCAGCCATGCGTGCCCCGTTCGGCCCGCACGTTTTCCGGAACCAGCGGCACCAGCTGCTCGATGACCGCTTGCTGGCTCATCGAATTGATGAACTTCGTGTAGCACAGGTGAATCGCGTCGACCTGCGCGTTCTGGTAGGCGTCGAGCAGCACCTTGGCCGGGCCCAGCAGCCGTTCGAGGTGCGGGGTGTCGCCCAGTTGCACGGCATGCGCGACCACCCTGGCGCCGATGCGGTTCATGAAGGACAGTCCCCGGTTGCCGATGACGACCAGGTCGCTGCCGATGCCGCGTTCCTGGTGTTCGCGCATGGCCTGCGTCACGGTGCGCAGGATATTGGTGTTCATGGCGCCGCACAGGCCCTTGTCGGTCGTGACCACGATGAAGCCGACCCGCTTGCCCTCGCTGTGCGTGATGAGAAAAGGATGGCTGTATTCGGGGCTCGCCTCGGCCAGATGACCCGTGATGTTGCGGATCTTGCGCACATAGGGACGCGCGGCGCGCATCCGTTCCTGCGCCTTGCGCATCTTGGACGTGGCGACCATCTCCATCGCCTTGGTGATCTTCCTGGTGCTTTCCACGCTCTTGATCTTGTCGCGTATTTCCTTGCCCCCAGCCATGATGTCTGCTCCTTGTAGGCTGCCTGGTGAACCGGCATCAGGACCAGAGTCCGGACGCCAGCAGTTGCTCAGCTTCCTCGAACACGCTTTTTTCCGGTAGCAGGCTGGTCCGCGCAAAGCGCACCAGCGCGAATGCGCGCACCCGCGGTGGCAGCGTCGGCAGGCGCGCGATCCGGAATTCGAGGTCGCTCATTGGCGCGCCCGTCGGCGTGCCCGGCTCGACCACGACGTTCATCCGGTCCAGGGTCAAGCGTCTGGTCGACACCGACAGATGCCGTGCAGGCTGGGCGAACACCGCGCGCACCTGCTCGAGTTCGCGCTCCAGCGCGTCTTCGCGCAGCCCCAGCCCGGCCAAGTCGCGCGCGTTTTCCTCGACCCGCTCTTTCAGCCGCGCCAGCTCGCCAAGGTCGCTCGCGACGTCGCCGCCGATCACCGAGCGGATGCCGCGACCCTGGCGTTCGAGCAGTTGCAGCCGCGTCTTGAGCAGCGCACGCTCGCGCTCGAGCGCGGCGCGGCGCGACTTGTCCGCGGCGGTGCGCGCCAGTCCCGCCAGCGCGAGTTCGTCCAGCAGGCGCCGCACGATCTCATCCCTGAGTTCGGCATCAACGCGGCCGCACATCCTGACCTGGTGGTCGCCGAAACTCAGCGTGGTCTGCGGCACGTCGCGGCGCATCGTTTCACCCTCTAGCCTGGCGCCCAGGACGTGGCGTTCGACCAGCTCCATCCCCAGCACCGCATACGCTTCGGGCGCGTCGCCGTTGTCGGCGAAATAGGCCCGCAAGTCGGTCGAGCGGCTGATCCGCAATGCGACGTCGTCGGGTCCGGCGAACCAGGCGTGGACATAGGGGTCGCCATCCCAGGCGGCGGCGCTGGCCTCGCGCGCCGCCGGCACGGCATCGACCAGCGCGCGCACATAGGCGTACGAGGTCGCCACCGCCGGCGCGAGATGCTTGCGGCAGTGGCGCGCCAGGTCCAGCTGCGGATGCAGCGCCAGCAGGCGTTCGATCGCCGCGTTGACGCTTTCCCTGTCCTGCGCAGTGGCGTTATCGCCCTCGCGCCTGATCCTGTCGAGCAAACCCATCGCCGGTCCTCGTTACTGCTGGTTATAGCGTTCGTTGACGATATGCACATGAATCTTCCGGTTGTTCCAGAACATGTCCTGGACGCGCGGCAGCAGAGTGCGCAGCGCTTCCGGCGGCGCATCCCGGAACGTCAACAGCACCGCAGGCCGCGAACCGTTGCCGGGCAGGTGTTCGATCTCGTCGAACGGCGGAAACCCATACTTGACCAGGAAGGCCTTGATGTCCTCGTCGCTGGTGCCCGCCTCCACGTTTCCCATCACTAAGTCAGCCATCGCAGCTCCTTTCAGGCCATGATGTGCACGCCGCCATCGACATACATGGTTTCGCCGGACAGCCGCCTGGCATACGGCGTGGCCAGGAAGGCGCAGGCGAAACCGACGTCCATGATGTCGACCAGCTCCCCGAGCGGCGCGCGCTCGGCCGCCTGCGCGAGCAGCAGGTCAAAGTCCTTCAGGCCCGAGCCCGCACGCGTCTTGAGCGGCCCCGGCGACATCGCGTGCACCCGGATATGCCTGGGCCCGAGTTCATAGGCCAGATAGCGCGCGCACGCTTCCAGCGCGGCTTTGACCGGCCCCATCAGGTTGTAGTTGGCGACCACCTTGTTGGCGCCGTAGTAGCTCATCGTGAACATGCTGCCGCCGTCCTTCATCAGGCGCGCCGCCTGGCGCGCCATGCGCACGAAGGAGTGACACGAGATGTCCATCGCCTGGCCGAAGCCCTCGGCGCTGCTGTCGAGCAGGCCGCCCTGCAGGTCTTCCTTCGGCGCCCAGGCGATCGAGTGCACGAACAGGTCGAGCTTGCCCCATTGCCGTTCGATCTCGCCGAACACGGCCTGGATGTCTTCCGGCCTGGTCACGTCGAGCGGCATGAAGACCGGCGCGCCGAGCTCGCGCGCGAGCGGTTCGACATAGGTCCTGGTCTTTTCGCCGGTATAGGTGATGGCGAGTTCCGCGCCGAGCTCGCGGAATGCCTTGGCGCATCCGTAAGCGATCGAATGCTCGTTGGCGATCCCGGAGACCAGGGCCTTCTTGCCCTCCAATATCGGGCGGTGGCGTTCATTCGTCATGACGAAGCTCCTTCGATTGAATTCATGCCCTCGATCCGCATCTGCGGCACCTGGCCCGGCACCACCAGCTCGGCCTCGGTGGCGGCCAGCACCTGTTCCACCCCGACGCCGGGCGCGGTTTCCAGCAAGGTGGCGCGTCCGCCTTCGAAGCCGATGACGGCCAGTTCGGTCACCAGGAGGTCGATCGCGCGCGTCGACGTCAGCGGCAGCGAGCATTGCCGCACGATCTTCGGCTTGCCCTTGGCGGTATGCTGCATGGCGACGATGACACGCCTGGCGCCCGTCACCAGATCCATGGCGCCGCCCATGCCGGGCACCATCTTCCCGGGAATCATCCAGTTGGCCAGCAAGCCCCCCTGGTCCACCTGCAGGCCGCCCAGCACCGTGAGGTCGAGGTGCCCGCCACGGATCAGGCCGAACGAGAGCGCGCTGTCGAAGGTCGCGGCGCCAGGCAGGGCCGTGACCGGCTGGCCGGCGGCGTCGGTCAGATAGGCCTGGGCCAGGCCCTCCTGCGGAATCGGCCCGGTGCCGACCAGGCCGTTCTCGGACTGGAAATAGATGTGCATATCGCGCGGGACGTAGTTGGCGACCAGGGTCGGAATGCCGACGCCGAGGTTTGCCAGCATCCCCGCGCGCAGTTCCTGGGCGATGCGTCTGGCGATCAGGGTTGGCGCGTCCATGGTTCGACCTTCCATCATTCACGCGTGGGCCACGAGGTAATCGACCAGCACCGCCGGCGTCACGACATGGTCGGGCGAAATCATCCCCACCGGCACGATATGTGCGGCATCGACGATCACGGTGTTGGCGGCCATCGCGATCACGGGATTGAAATTGCGGGCGGTCAGGGCGTAGACCAGGTTGCCCTCGTAATCGGCAAGGAAGGATTCGACCAGGGCGAAATCGGCCCCGAGCGCCGTCTCCAGCAGGTAGGGTGCGCCGTCGACCTCGATCTTGCGCTTGCCCTCTTCGACCGCGGTGCCGACGCCGGTCGGCGTCAGGACGCCGCCCAGCCCGTAGCCGGCGGCGCGCAGGCGCTCGATCAGGGTGCCCTGCGGCACCAGTTCGACCTCGATGGCGCCGGCGATCATCTTTTGCTGGGTTTCCGGGTTGAGTCCGATATGGCTGACGATCGCCTTGCGCACGGCCCCGGCCGTGACCAGCTTGCCAATGCCACGGCCTGGGGTGGCGGTGTCGTTCGCGATCACGGTCAGCTCGCGCTTGCCCTGGCGCGCCAGTTCGTCGACCACCCGCTGCGGCGTGCCGACGCCCATGAAGCCGCCGATCATGAGGCTGGCCCCGTCCGGTATCATGGCGACCGAGTCCTCCAGCCTGACCGTTTTCATGCCGCCGCCCTCACTGCTTCCTTGCGCACGACTGCTCTCGTATGGCGCGCGATCATCAACTCCTCGTTGGTCGGAATCACCCAGGCCGAGACCTTGCTGCCCGCCGTGCTGATGCGCGGCCCACCGGCCGCATTGGCGGCCGGCTCGAGGTCGACCCCGAGCCAGCGCGCCGCGCGGCAGACCCGTTCGCGGATCAGCGCCGAATGCTCGCCGATGCCGGCGGTGAACACCAGGGCGCCGATGCCCTCGGTGGTGGCGGCCAGCGATCCGAGTTCGCGGCCGATGCGGTAGACGAACAGGTCGACCGCGAAGCGCGCCCGCGCATCGTCGCTGTCCAGCAAGGTCCGCATATCGCTCGAGATGCCCGACACGCCGAGCAGGCCCGACTGCTTGTAGATCAGGTCTTCGATGGCGCGCGCATCCATCTTGAGATAGTCGATCAGGAACAGCACCACGCCCGGGTCCAGGTTGCCGCAGCGGGTGCCCATCGGCAGGCCGTCGACGGCGGTGAATCCCATGGTGCTGGCCACGCTCTTGCCGCCCGCCAGCGCGCACAGGCTCGAGCCATTGCCCAGGTGCGCCACCAGGGTGGCGCGGGCGGCGCCCAGCTCCGGATAGGCCGGCAGCACCGACGCGATGTATTCGTACGACAGGCCATGAAAGCCATAGCGCCGCACCCCCAGCCTGGTGATGCTGTCCGGCAGCGCATAGGCCTGCGCCACCTCGGGCTGCGCGCGGTGGAAGGCGGTGTCGAAGCAGGCCACTTGCGGCAGGTCCGGCCGCGCATCAAGCAGGGTGCGGATCGGCGCCAGGTTGTGCGGCTGGTGCAGCGGCGCGAGCGGCGTCAAACGGTCGAGCGCTTCGATCACGGCCGGGGTGACGAGCGCCGCTTCGGTGAACTGCACGCCGCCATGCACAACGCGGTGGCCGACCGCCACCAGCCGGTGCTCTGCGCGGTGGCTGCGCAGGAAGTCGCCGATGTAGTCGGTCGCCTCCTGGTGTCCGAGCGCGGCGTCGGCTTCCCAGCGCCGCTCGCCGATCAGCGCCCCGTCGGCGTCCTTCGCGCTGAATTTCGCCGCATTGTAGAGCCCTTCGACCTGGCCGTGGAGCACGAGCTCGGGTTCGGCCGGGCCGGCGTCGAAGGCGCGGAACTTGATGCTCGACGAGCCGGCGTTAAGCACGAGAATGAGGTCGGCCATGGCGTCACCTCACCGGCTTGCCGCTCTCGCGGCGCGCCTTGACCACCAGCGTGGCGACCGCGCACGAGGCCAGCCGGGTCACCATCGAGTCGGCGCGGCTGGTGAGGATGATCGGCACCCGCGCGCCGAGGACGATGCCGGCCGCATCGGCGCCGGCCAGGAAGGACAGGCTCTTGGCCAGCATGTTGCCGGCCTCGAGATCGGGCACCAGCAGCACGTTGGCGCGCCCGGCGACGGGCGAATCGATCTTCTTGATCCTGGCCGCATCCGGGTCGATCGCGTTGTCCAGGGCCAGCGGGCCGTCGACCAGGGCGCCCTGGATCTGGTGACGGTCGACCATCTTGCACAGTGCGGCCGCCTCGACCGTGGAAGGCACTTTCGGGTTGACGGTTTCCATCGCCGACAGCACCGCCACCCGCACTTCCCTGAACTGCAGGGCGTGCGCGAGGTCGATGGCGTTCTGCAGGATGTCCATCTTTTCTTCCAGCGTCGGCGCGATATTCACGGCGGCATCGCTGATGACCAGCGCATCGGCATACCCGGGCACGTCCATGACGAAACAGTGGCTGACGCGGCGCGCGGTGCGCAGCCCAGTCTCGCGCTTGACCACCGCGCCCATCAGCTCGTCGGTATGCAGGCTGCCCTTCATCAATGCTTCGGCTTTCCCTTCGCGTACCAGCTCGACGGCCTTCGCCGCCGCCGCATGGCTGTAGGCCGCCTCGACGATCGGCACGTCGCCGATCCGCAAGCTGTTCTCTTGCGCCACCGCCTCGATCCGTGCGCGCGGCCCGACCAGGACCGGCGCGATCAGGCCGATCCGCGCGGCTTCCAGCGCGCCGGTGAGCGAGCTGGCGTCGCAGGGATGGACGACGGCGGTCGGCAGCGGCGGCAGTTCCTTGCAATAGTCGATCAGCCGCTGGTATTTCTCGTGCTTCGGTTCCATGTCGGGTCCTTTCAATGAAGGCGCGTGGAGGTCGGCGCGTCGGGGACAGTCCGGAACGCGGGCCGCTCGCCGGCCTGGCCATCGGGTTCGCCCTTGTGTTCGCCCTCATGTTCGTCACTGAGCAGCGCATGCAGCCGCTCCACCATGGCCAGCTGGGCGCCGGTCGGCGGCGTCGCCTGCACCCGCTCGTCGGCCATCAATTCGTCGACCAGGTGCAGCAGCCGTTCGCGGTCGCCACGGTCGCGCAACAAGGTCGGCAAGGTGGCGATCGCCTTCTCGGGCTCGTAGCTGGTGATGATTTCCTGCTCGCCGCGCAGGCGGCGCCACTGGTCGAGCGGCACGTCCGGCAGATAGTCGGCGTAGTCCTGCGCCAACTCCTTGCGCTTGACCAGGCGCGACAGCGGCAGCAGCGTGCCCTGTTGGGCGCGCAGGCTGGCCAGGCGGGCGAAGGCCTCGGCATAGCCGCCCTCGGCGATCGAGTCCAGCGCTTCCTGGACGTAAGGCAGCGCGCGCGCATCCTGCGTCTCCGGCGCCGCCTGCGCCGGCGTCCGGTCCGCCAGGTAGAGCGAATACATGTTCGCGTAGATGCTGAAGAAGCCCGCTTCGGTGGCGGCGTCGCGCACGGCCCGGTACAGGTCCAGCGACGCACTGGTCAGCTCGGCGCCGGCGTCTTCCAGGCGCCGCCAGGGGTCGCCTTCGCCCAGTGGGTGGCGCTGCTCCCGAACCAGCCGCGCCGCCGGTTCGAGCCACGCCATCCAGGGATTGCGGCTCGACAGCGCCCAGTTCTGCACGCGCAAGGGATGGAACACGCGCAGCAGGCGCGCGCTCAGGTCGTTGGACATGGCCTTCACCAGCGGCTGCACGAACAATTCGTAGCCGCGCTGGTTGAAGTCGGAGAGCGCCGCCACCGCCTCGAACGGCTGCTCGTCGACGCGGTTGAAGCGATTGAACTGGGTGCTGACGTCCTCGAGCCGGCGTTCGTGGAAAGTGACCTCGTATTGCGGCTTGCCGTCGGCGCTCCCGTCCCTGGCTTCGGTGATCTGCATGCCGTACAGCCCCGGCGGCAGCAGCTCGACTTCATTGAGCACCGATACCAGCTGCGTGTATTCCTTCTTCGCCACCTTGCCGGAGACGAAAATGCCGAGATGGCCGATGTCCTGGTGCAGCAGGCCCACGATCACCTGGCCGCGCGCCTTGATTTCCTCGGTGCTGCCATAGATGTCGGCCACCCAGTTGAAGGCCTGCTCGGGCGGCGTGATGTTGTCCCCCATCGACGCGAACAGGACGATCGGCATCTCGATGGCGCGCAGGTCGAAGGCCTGGCCGGTATGGCCCTTGACGTCGCCGGACCATAGCTTGTTGCCGACGAACAGGTTACGGGTGATGAATTCGATCTCTTCGCGGTTCAGCAGGTAATAGGTGCCCCACCAGCGCTCGAAGTCGAGGTAGCGCGCCGGTTCGGTGTCGGCCTGCCGGTACACCTTGTAATACTTGTCCCACAGCGAATTGGCCGGGTTCAGGTTTTCGAAGTTCTGCACCAGGTGGGCGCCGTCGAACACGCCGTTGCCGAGGTCGGCGACGAAGGAGGACAGCCACGTGCCGCCCAGCATCCCGCCGGCATAGCGCATCGGATTGTCGCCCTCGCCTTCGTTCCAGGCGCCGCTCACGTACGACATCGGCGCCCCGTTGATGAGGAGCGGCCCGGTATCGTCGGGGCTGGACGCGGCCAGCATCATCGCCGCCCAGCCCCCCTGGCAGTTGCCGATGATGGCCGGTTTCTCGCTGGCCGGGTGCAGCGCGCGCACGTGTTTCACGAACTGCCCCTCGGCGCTGCACACGTCCAGCAACGTTTGCCCGGGTTCCGGGTCGCGGAAGAAGCTGACGAAGTACACCGGATGGCCGGCGCGCATCGCCACGCCCGCCTGCGAATCGTCCTTGAAGCCGCCGATGCCGGGGCCATGGCCGGCGCGCGGATCGATGATCAGATAGGGGCGCTTGGCGGGGTCGAGCGTGACGCCGGCCGGCGGAACGATCCGCAGCAGCGCATAGTTGACCGGCCGCGCGAAGCCGCGCCCGTCGAGGACGGTTTCGTAGTCGAAATGCAGGACCGGCGCCGATCCCTTCGCCGCGCGCTCGAGGAAGTTGTCTCCGCGCTGGCGCAAGGTGTCCCAGAACAGGATGGAACGCTGGAAGGCGTCGACCGCATAATGCTGGTACGACCAGGGATTGAGTCCGGCCATCCAGGCCGCAGGCCCAACCTTGGCGTCCGGGACCTTGTCGCCCGCCGCCTCTTCCACCGCCGCCCGGGCGCGCTGGCCGAACTGCGCCAGCGCGGTCTTCACGCGCTTTTGATGGATGAGACTGATCTTGGTGCCGATCTCATGGCTCCGTGCAAGGTGCTTAGTGTCCATGTACGAACCTCAAAGGGAGGAAAGCCGTTGCTCGGGAAACGAAGGTGCGTGCCGCTTGATCCGCTGCAGCTCCCATTCTCGGCTTATCTGATCAAGCCACAATCAGACCATGGTCCCACTTTGCCGCCGCTTCATGGCGGTTGCGGGCGGGCCGGTGCGCCGGCTGTTCAGCCGAAAAGTATGGGAGTGGAAGTCGCACGCGCCCTGGACACGTCGGGCTGCGGATAAGTGATGGCACGGATGGGAAGCAGTGTCAGCTCGCTGCGAATCCGTCCTTACAATTAGATGTCCGCGATGGCTAACTACTCGCATCGAACGCTCAGGATTCGGCCTTATCGGGGAACGCGCCGAATCTGTGCGATGAGTCTTTGAACTGATACTGAAAATTATTTCGCCGGAGCATCTGGAATATTTGCGCAGATACCCGGCGCAATGCAAGCCGCTGATTACTTCCTTACTCGCACGGCATCAAAGAACCAACCGTCCCAGAATATAACAAGCCTGTTCCGATTTCTAATAAAAACTGAGGTGCAACTAATTTCAACAACCGTAACCGGATTGGGGAGTTTGAGCCCTTCGACGGTTGAGTTAAATGCTTTACGCAAGTATAGGGTCGGCTCAACTTTCTTTGCTTCAAACTCGGTCTCTCCGCAGTCCTCCTTACCGAACGCGACTTTATCTTTCCCTATCGTAAAAATTTGGCCGACTAGCTGCGCTGCCTCACGGTCATCGAGAGAGGTGACATTAGCGCTATCAATCGGCTTGGTAAATCGCCATTTACCCGTTACCATACGTTCTATCGAGTCTGAGGCTTTGACTGAAGGCGCTGCCACAAGAACAAGTAACAAGAAGAATTGCAGAATACTGGCGCGTCGGATCAAGGGTAAAAGTCGAAGCAACGACATTTGCAGTTCTCCTTAGTTGCGAGTGGCGGTGGTGGCTTTCTCGTTCCGGAATGGCGCGCTCTCTTCAGCACGTCTCTTGATAAGTCCAGGAGCTATCACGCGCTTTTTTCTGCCTTTCTCGACTACCGTGACGTTAATCAGTGACGACATATTGTTGGCGGCTCCGGCAAAATCTCCACGATTCACATATCCGAAAGTTTTGCTGGCGCCGGTTGCTCCCGTGTTATAAGCGAGACTGCAAAGCGCATCAAACTGTGCCTGATTGAGTTCGACTCTAATATTGCGGTGAATGATTGCCTCGGTCTCTGCAATCTTGCGTTCGAATTCCTGGTCAACCATTTCGACCGATACCTTCTTTTCCAGCTCCTCTTTTGTGCAAACGCCCTTGTGAGCGAGAATGCCTACTCCCCAAGTGCAATGCCCCTTGTTTTTCCCCATATCATTGTAATATCGATATATCGCCTTTTCAGTTGCTCGGAGGCGAGCGCGCCCCTCAGGAGACATTCTCATTTTGGCAGTAGGCCTTACGGGGGCGGGCTTGTTGCTAGTCATATTTCGCTCCATAGTGATGGAGATAATCAAGCTATCATTACGGACGAAAGAGCTATTGACTCTGCACAAGTGGACCCGGCATTAGCTGAGGCAGCATAACAGGCTCAACAAACACCGGAGGAATCATGGCAATCGATGTTTATCTGCAAATCGATGGGATTAAGGGCGAGTCGCAGGATGACAAGCATAAGGATTGGATTGAGTGCGCGTCGGTGAACTGGGGACTCATTCAACCCCGCAGCGCAACCGCATCGACCGGCGGGGGCCATACGGCAGAAAGAGTCGAACTGGAAGAAGTCACGTTCAGCAAAATGGCGGACTTGTCGTCGCCAATTCTTATGCAGACCTGCGCAATGGGAAAAACCATACCAAAAGCCAAGTTCGAATTCATGCGCGCCGACGGGAACGGAAATCCAATCAAGTATTTCGAAATCGAACTGGATAACGTTCTCATCGGCGCCATTTCGCCCGGCATCGAAGCCGGTGCGATTTTACAGGAGCATGTAAGCCTGAAATTCTCCAAGGTAAAATGGAAATACACTCAACAGAAGATCGGCGGAGGCGGAGGTGGCTCGACTGTCGGCGGGTGGGATTTAGCGGCTAATAAAGTCGCGTAAGCAGGGAGTATATTAGAAGGCCCGGAATGCTCCGGGCCTATTTGCTTCACCACCTTCGATTTGTCACGAAGCAAAGAAAAGCGCCCCGGCGAGAGTTTTCGGGGCTTTTTATTTTCACTTCGCGAACAGCATCTTACTTACACATGTAGAAACTGCTTAAAAGCAGATGCAGAGAGTTTTCCACCGAGTAGCCCTGGCCCAGTGAAGAGGGCATGAGGGGGAGGAGCGATGGGTAACTCGCGCCGGGGTCGCGCTGCCTCATCCGTGCCGCCCACGGCGCGGCAATCGACCGCGAAAGCGGCGCGAGCGAGAGCGAGCGTTCTCGCCCCAGCGAGAAACGGCGGGGGGCGCTGGTGGACGACATCCAGCCCCAGCGGCATTCGCCTTCAGTGGGACGCAGCCCGGGGCGACCGGAAGCCCTTGGTCAAACGCTAGTTGTCGACTGCCACGCTCTGCGCCCAGGCCAGCGCCGACAGATGGGCCTGGTTGACTTCGGAGGGCGTGATCGCGAGCGCATCGGCCAGCGACGCCACCAGGTTCGAGTTGAGCTCGCAGGCTTCGGCCAGCGCCAGGTAGGGCCCGTACGGCCCTTCGCGCCGCGTCAGCGCCTGCACCACCCCGTCGGGCAGCTGGATGGTCTCGAGCACCTGCTGCATGCTCAGCCCCAGCAGCCGGTCGAGCAGCGAGAACATGCCGGCCACGAACAGGTTCTCCGCCTCGCCCTTACCCAGATACTTTTGCCCCAGCAACTCGGCCAGGCGGCCGCGCACCACGGCGGTTTCCATCAGCACCGGCGAATAGCCGCTCGAGCTGGCCGTGGCCAGCAGCAGCACCAGCCAGCGGTACAGCGGCGCATAACCCAGCAAGGAAATCGCCTGGCGCAGCGACTGCACTTCGCGCCCGGCGCCGAAGCCCGCGGTATTGATGTAGCGCAGCAGCTTGTAGGTCAGGGCCGGGTCGCGTTTCAGCACGCTTTCGAGCTTGGGCACGTCCTCGTTATTCTGGACCAGCTGCATCAGCTGCAGGATCACGTTCTGGGTCGGGTTCATGCCCTTGACCGGATTGCCCGGCCGCGGCGTCAGGTGCAGCTTGCCCACGAAGGCGTCGAGCCCGAGCGCGGCGCAGGCGTCGAAGTCGGCCCAGGTGCCGACCGGCCGCCCCACCATGCGCAGCGACGAATGCTTGGCGGCGGCGTAGGTGCGCGCCTGGTCGGCGACATTGGAACCGGTGAAGCGCACCTCGAGGTAGGACGCATACGGCGCCAGGTTGCGCCCCAGCAGGTTGATGTCGCAGCCGCGGATCGCCACCCCGACGCCGCCCGCGCGCACGGCTTGCACGGCGGAGCGCACATCCTGGTCGGTCAGCTGGCGGATATCGAAGGCGAGCACAGTGCGTTCCGGCGGCAGCGCGTGCAGCGCGTCGGTCGACAGCATGGCCGGCACGGCATCCAGGAACAGGATCTTGTCGCGCAACAGCCAGCCATGTTCCTGGTGGTTGACGTGTTCTGCCACGAAACCGACCAGCCCTTCCAGGTCATGGTCGGTGGGAATGCGTCCGTCGTGCTGCTGCCACGACAGCTCATAGCCGAGAACGCGCTGCTTTGGATCGAGCAGCGGTTCGCGGACGATGAAGTTGGTGCGATGCATGAAGACGCCGTAAGTGAATGCGCGGCGCCGGTTCAGAACCCGAGGCTGTCGAGCAGATCGTCGACCTGCCCCTGGTTGGCCACGACTTCGGTGCCGGTCGGCTTGATCTGCGGCCCGTTCAGCAGGCCGTTGTCCAGCTCGCGCTTGATCTCGCTCGGCGCGAAATCGATCAGCACCTGCACCAGTTGCTTCTCGAGGTTTTGCGCGATGCCGGTGATGCGGCCGATCACCTGGCCGGTCAGGTCCTGGAAATCCTGGGCCATCATGATGTTCATCAGCTCGCCGCGTGTGGCGACCGCGCCGGCCGCCGACTCGTTCAGGCTGGCGATCGTGCGCTGGGCCATCGCGCGCCATTCGGCCTCGCTGGCGCCCTTGTCGAGCAGCGCCTGCCAGCCGTCCGACAACTCGGCCGCGCGGGTCTCGATGGCGTCCTGCAGGGGGCCGGCCGCGTCGGTCGCGTCCAGCACCTTCTTGGCCGCCTGTTCCGACAGGCGCGCCACGTAGTCCAGGCGGTCGCGCGCATCGGGGATGTCGCTCGCCGCCTTCTCGATCAGCTTGTCCAGTCCGAGCCCGCGCAGGCTTTCATGCAGCGCGCGGGTCATGTGGCCGATCCGGCTCAGCACCTCTTCGTTCGAGGCGGCCCCGGCGTCGAGCGCCGAGTTCATCTCACCCATCTCAGGCTCCGGCTTTGTCCAGTTTCTCGAAGATCTTGTTCAGCTTCTCGTCGAGGGTCGCGGCCGTGAACGGCTTGACCACGTAGCCGCTGGCGCCGGCCTGGGCGGCGGCGATGATGTTCTCCTTCTTCGCTTCCGCGGTCACCATCAGCACCGGCAGCTTGGCCAGCGCGGGATCGGCACGGATGTTCTGCAGCATGGTCAGGCCGTCCATATTCGGCATGTTCCAGTCCGACACCACGAAGTCGAACGATTCGCTGCGCAGCTTGGCCAGCGCCATCACGCCGTCTTCTGCCTCGTCGACGTTGGCATAACCCAGTTCTTTCAACAGATTCCGGACGATGCGGCGCATCGTCGAGAAATCGTCAACAACCAGGAAACGCATCTTTGGATCAGCCATGAATAACTCCGTTTGAATCTTATACTGTGGTTTGTTGGGTGAGCTGCCCTGGTGGGCTCGATAACAGGCTCAAGAATAGCATTTTTGTTGCCTTACGGCGATAAAATAGCCCCTAAAGCCTGTCACCAGTTCTAATTCGGATCAAACACGCAACGCCCGGCCGCCCTGCGCCGCCAGATGGTCGAGCACCATGCGCGGCAAGGCCGGCAAGGGGCCGACGTCGTGGGCGGCGCCCAGCGCGATCGCTTCGCGCGGCATGCCGAACACGACGCAGCTGGCTTCGTCCTGGGCGAAGTTGTGGGCCCCGGCCTGGCGCATCTCGAGCATGCCGGCCGCGCCGTCCTTGCCCATGCCGGTCAGGATAACACCAACGGCGTTTTTACCGGCCGCCTGCGCGGCGGAGCGGAACAGCACGTCGACCGAGGGACGGTGGCGGTTGACCGGCGGCGACTGTTCGATGCGGGTCATGTAGTTGGCGCCGGAGCGGGTCAGCAGCAGGTGCGAGTGGCCCGGCGCGATGTAGGCGTGGCCGGGCAGCACCCGCTCGTTGCCGGCGGACTCGACCACACTGATCCTGCACAGCGAGTCGAGGCGCTTGGCGAAGGAACTCGTGAAACCCTCCGGCATGTGCTGGGCGATCAGGATGCCCGGGCAGTCGGACGGCATCTGCATCAGGAATTCGCGGATCGCTTCGGTGCCGCCGGTCGAGGCGCCGATGATGATCAGTTTTTCGGAAGAAATCAGGGGACTCCTCAGGGCCGACAGCGGCGCGCTGGGCACCGAGGGCGTGCGCGAACGCGGCGCGATGCGAGCGCGCGCGGCGGCGCGGATCTTGTCGGCGATCATGTCGGCATACTCGCGCATGCCGGTCTGGATCGAGATCTTGGGCTTGGTCACGAAATCGACCGCGCCCAGCTCGAGCGCGCGCATCGTGATTTCCGAGCCGCGCTCGGTCAGCGACGACACCATCAGCACCGGCATCGGCCGCAGGCGCATCAGCTTTTCCAGGAAGTCGAGGCCGTCCATCTTGGGCATCTCGACGTCCAGGGTGAGCACGTCGGGGTTATGCTTTTTGATCAACTCGCGCGCGACCAGCGGATCGGGCGCGGTGGCGACCACTTCGAGGTCGGGCTGGGAATTGACGATCTCGCTCATCACGCTGCGGATCAGCGCCGAGTCGTCGACGATCAGCACCTTGGTCTTCATGCTTATTCCTTTCAACTAACAGGTCAGAACAGGTCGATGGCGCCGCCGACGGGTTCGACCTTGAGTCGCTTGGCGTAGTCGAGTTCGCGCTTGGCCAGCGTGTCGTTCTGGGTTTGCATCAGTTTCTTGACCAGCACCTTGCCCGTGCGCGGGAAGAAGAACACCTTGCGCGGGTAGATGTCGTTCAGGTCTTCGGCCAGCACCGGGATGCGTTCGGTCTTCAGGAACTGCATCACGAAGGCGGCGTTGCGCTCGCCGACGTTCATCGCCGTGAAGCCGCGCAGCACGGCGCCGCCGCCGAATACCTTCGCTTCAAGGTGTTCGCGGCGGGCGCCGGCCTTGAGCAGGTCATTGATCAGGATCTCCATCGCGAACGAGCCGTAGCGCATCGAGGCCGAGACCGGGTTGCTGCCGGCGTCCGCCCCCCCATCGGGCAGCATGAAGTGGTTCATGCCGCCCAGGCCGGTCAGGCGGTCGCGGATGCAGGCCGAGACGCATGAGCCGAGCACGGTGGCGATCAGCATGTCCTTGCCGGTATAAAAATACTCGCCCGGCAGGATCTTGGCCGCATCGACGTTGAAGGTGCGGTCGTGATAGAGATTGGTGGCGAACTGGCTGTTCATGGTCGTCCCACGCCTTCAGGCACTGCGTCCATCGAGTTCATACACCGTCTTGCCGCGCAGGCGCAGCGCGTCCGACACGTACAGGAAGTTCTCGGAGTGGCCCGCGAACAGCAGCGCATGCGGCTTCATCAGCGGCACGAAGCGGCCCAGGATCTTGCGCTGGGTCGGCTTGTCAAAATAAATCATCACGTTGCGGCAAAAGATGGCGTCGAACTGTCCTTCCAGCGGCCAGCCGTCGGCCAGCAGATTGAGCTGCTTGAAGGTGACCAGGTTGCGCAGCTCGGGGCGCACGCGCGCCATGCCCTCGTGGGCTCCTTTACCCTTCAGGAAGAAGCGGCGCAGGCGCTCCGGCGACATCTTGTCGAGCCGCTCCATCGGGTACACGCCATTCGAGGCGGTCGACAGCACATTGGTGTCGATGTCGGTGGCGACGATGTGCACCGGCGGCGTGAGCGTGTTGAAGGCCTCGCAGGCCGTCATCGCGATCGAATACGGCTCTTCGCCGGTGGACGCTGCCGAGCACCAGATCGTGAGCGGCCGCGTGTCCTTCTTGCGCACCGCGACCAGGTGCTCGAGCAGGAGCGGAAAGTGATGCGCCTCGCGGAAGAACGAGGTCAGGTTGGTCGTCAGCGCATTGGTGAACGATTCCCACTCGCGGTCCATGCGGCCCGCTTCCAGGTCGTCCAGGTAGGTGGCGAACGACTGGATGCCGGTCGCGCGCAGGCGCCGCGCCAGGCGGCTGTAGACCATTTCCTGCTTGCTGTCGGCCAGCGAAATGCCCGCGCGCTGGTGAATCAGCGCACGCACCCGTTCGAAGTCACGGCGGGTGAAGTCGAATTCCTTGACCGTCTCTGTTTTCTGCTGCGGCACGTTTGTTGCCTTATGAATGCTGGTTGGTCCGCGCCGTCATGGCGCGGTCCGGATGGTTGGTGCTGCGTGCCGCCGCGAAATCAGGCGGCCAGCTTGTCGATCAGGCCCATTTCGCCCGACGACATCAGCTTGTCGATGTCGACCAGGATCAGCATGCGCTCGTCGACCGTGCCCAGGCCGATCATGTAGTCGGAGTTGAAGGCGGTGCCCATCTCCGGCGCCGGCTTGATCTGGTCGGCGGTCAACGTGGTCACGTCGGACACGCTGTCGACCACCATGCCCATGATGCGGCCACCGATGTTCAGGATGATCACGACGGTGAACTGGTCGTACACCGGGGTGCCCAGGTTGAACTTGATGCGCATGTCGACCACCGGGATGATGATGCCGCGCAGGTTGATCACGCCCTTGATGAATTCGGGCGCGTTGGCGATGCGGGTCACCGCTTCGTAGCCGCGGATTTCCTGCACTTTCAGGATGTCGATGCCGTATTCTTCCGAGCCGAGGGTAAAAGCCAGGAATTCGTTGCCGGCGCCGTCGTTCGCGGTCCCGTCAGCCGAGGTGGTGTTTGCCAGGTTGGACATGGGATTTCCTTCTTATTGAGTAAAAATTGATGGGACGACGGGGTCGTCGGCCAACTGACGCGACGAGCGCACCAGCGCCGCCACGTCGAGGATCAGGGCGACGCCGCCGTCGCCCATGATGGTTGCGCCGGAGATCCCGGCCACTTTGCGGTAATTCGCTTCCAGGTTCTTGACCACCACCTGCTGCTGGCCCACCAGCTCGTCCACGAACAGCGCCGCCTTCTTGCCCTCGGTCTCGAGGATGACGACGATGCCGTCGCTCGGCTCGCGGTGGCGCGGCTCGATGTCGAACATCTGGTGCAGCGGAATCAGGGGCAGGTATTCGCCGCGTACCTTCAATACGCGCCCGCGCCCTGCGATGTCGCGCACGTCTTCGGGCGCCGGCTGCAGCGACTCGACCACGAAGGACAGCGGCAGGATATAGATCTCGTCGCCGCTCCTGATCGACATGCCGTCCAGGATCGCCAGGGTCAGGGGCAGCGAGATCGAGATCGTGGTGCCGAAACCGGCCGCCGAACGGATGTCGACCGTGCCGCCCATGGCGGTGATGTTGCGCTTGACGACGTCCATGCCGACCCCGCGGCCGGAGACGTCGGTGACCACTTCGGCGGTCGAGAAGCCGGGCGCGAAGATCAGCTGCCAGACTTCCGAGTCCGTCATGTTATCGGACACCGCCAGGCCGTTCGAGGCCGCCTTGGCCAGGATCTTCTCGCGATTCAGGCCGCCGCCGTCGTCCGCCACTTCGATCACGATGTGGCCGCCCTGGTGGCCGGCCGACAGGAACAGGCGCCCCGCTTCCGATTTGCCGGCGGCGACGCGCGCGGCCGGCATCTCGACGCCGTGGTCGATCGAGTTGCGCACCAGGTGGGTCAGCGGATCGACGATGCGTTCGATCAGGCCTTTATCGAGTTCGGTGGCGGCGCCGTGGGTGATGAAGTCGACCTTCTTGCCGAGTTTGCCGGCCAGGTCGCGCACCATGCGCGGGAAGCGCGAGAACACGAAGTCCATCGGCATCATGCGGATCGACATCACGGCCTCTTGCAGCTCGCGCGTGTTGCGCCCCAGCTGGCTCACCGACGACAGCAGGCGCTCGTGCAGGATCGGGTCGAGCACATTGCTGCGCTGCTCGAGCATGGCGTTGGTGATCACCAGTTCGCCGATCAGGTTGATCAGCTGGTCGACCTTCTCGACCGAGACCCGGATCGACGACGATTCGTTCTTATCGTCCTTCTTCGCGGCCTTTTTCTCGGCGCTCAGTTCGGCCAGGTGCTCGACCATGTTTTGCGCCTGGGCCGAGATGCTGGCGGCCACGGGTTCCGGCGGGGCGGCAACGATGCCGGCCGCGGCGCGGATCTGCTCGATCGGCTGGAAGAAGCCATAACCGAGATCGTCTTCCGACAGCTCGCCGCCGGCCGGGCTGATATCGTCGTCGGGACCGAAGAAGCCGTAGCCCTGCGCATCCTCGATGCGCTTGCGCTCGGCCGCCTCGATCGCGCGCTGTTCCGGCGTGAGCGCCGGCGCCTCGAAGATCTTCAGGTCGTCCGGGTCGAGCACGAAGGAGCAGATCGCGATGATGTCGTCCAGGCTCTCGTGGGTGGTGATGATCAATGCCGTGCGCCCGCCCTCGAGCGGCGCCACCGAGACGCGGCCCATCAGGCCGAGTTCATCGACCAGGGCGTTGATGTCGCGCTGGGCCACCTGCGGCAGTTCGATCTTGTAGCGGTGCGCGCCTTCGATCTGGTGCTCGGTGCGCGGCTGGGCCGTCAGGTAGGACGGCGCCACCACCGGCGCGGCCGGCACCAGGCCCTCGGCCAGGTCGTGCAGGGCCATGCGCACGTTGGCGATGGCCTCGTTGTCGACGTGCGCCCCATGGCGGTGGCCGTCGAGCTGCATCTTGAGCCCGTCCTTGGCCGCCAGGAAGGCGTCCACGTGGTTCGAGGTCAGCGCCATCTCGCCCTTGCGGATGCGGTCCAGCAGCGACTCCAGCACGTGGGTCACGTCGCACATGTCGGTCAGGCCGAAGGTCGATGCGCCGCCCTTGACCGAGTGGGCGGTGCGGAAGATCGCGTTCAGGTCTTCCGCATCGGGCGCGGCGACGTCGACGCCCAGCAGCAGGCGTTCCATTTCGGCGAGCAGTTCTTCTGCCTCGTCGAAAAAGACCTGGTAAAACTGGCTGATGTCGATGGTCATGATGCCGTCCGCTCGAGTGAAAGCATGGTCAGGGCGTCGCGCATGGCGTCAGCCGATCACTTTTTTGACCACCTCGATCAGGCGCTGCGGATCGAAGGGCTTGACCAGCCAGCCGTTGGCGCCGGCGGCGCGACCCTTGTTCTTCATCTCGTCCGACGATTCGGTGGTCAGCATCAGGATCGGCGTCTTGGCGTAACCCGGCAGGGTACGCAAGGTTTTAATCAGCTGCAGGCCGTCCATCTTCGGCATGTTCTGGTCGGTCAGCACCAGGTCGACGTTCTGCAGCTTCGCCTTGTCCAGGCCATCCTGGCCGTCCACCGCTTCCACCACGTTGTAGCCAGCCGCCTTGAGGCTGAAGGCCACCATCTGGCGCAGCGAACTGGAATCGTCGACCGCGAGAATCGTTTTTGCCATTTTATGCTCCTGCTATTTTGTATCCGGCTCCGCGCCGGTTGAATTATTCGTTAATACGCCGACAGCGCTCAGAACAGCTCGACGTCGCCGCTTTCCAGGTGTTTCTGCTCGACCGAGCGGCGCAGCATGCTGCGCAGTTCGAGCGACTGGATCGCCAGCGCCATGCTGACCTTGCCGAGCCGGTCGACGATCTCGTCGCTGTCGGTCTCGGGCGCGATGTCGGCGCCATGCTCGCTGAGCGTGCCCAAAAAGTCGCGCAGCCCCGCCACGCGCCGCAGTGTACGTTCAATCAGTTGCGCCGTCATGTCCTGGAACTGCATGCTGGTGATCGCCGTGTTCACGTGCGCGCCCACTTCGGACGACATCGACGACAGCAAGGATCGATCTTCAAGCGATAGCGCACCGCCCTCCAGCAGCCGCTCGATCGCTTCCTGGCGCGCGCCGACCGCCGTGTGCACCGCCATGAAGCTGGCGGTCAGCTTGTCGATCGCTTCTTCCAGCAGCAGTTCGGTCTGCAGCAGGTCGGTCTCGACCTCGGTCAGGTGGCGCCGCCCGTGCATGGACACGCCCGACAGCAGGCGCTTCACATGCGAACCCAATATTTTTTTTCTTGTCATTTCACTCTCTCCAGTCCTGCCCTGGCTTACTTTGTCACTGCTTCCAGCGTGGCGGTGGCCGCCGCTTCGGCATCCGCCGGCACGTCCAGCGTCGCCGCGTCGCGCCGCACCGCGTCTTCGGTGCGCTTGTTCATGACGATGATGCTGATGCGGCGGTTGACCGGGTTGAACGGGTCCTTCGCATCGAGGTGGGCGGCCGAGGCCAGGCCCACCACGCGCAGCACCTTGTCGTCCTGCAGGCCGCCCAGCACCATCTCGCGGCGCGAGGCGTTGGCGCGGTCGGCCGACAGTTCCCAGTTGCTGTAGCCGGCGTCGCTGTAGTACGGCGTCGAATCGGTATGGCCCGAGATCCCGATCTTGTTCGGCACTTCGTTCAGCACCATGCCGATGATGTGCAGGATTTCCTTGGTATATGGCTGCAGCTCGGCCTTGGCCAGCGCGAACATCGGACGGTTCTTCTCGTCCACGATCTGGATGCGCAGGCCTTCGCTGGTGATGTCGAGCAGCAGCTGGTTCTGGTACTTCTTGAGCATCGGGTTGACCTCGATGGCCGACTCGATGCGCGCCTTCAGCATTTGCAGTCGCTGCCCTTCTTCGCGCGCCAGCGCGGCCTTGGCCGCCTGCAGGTCGTAGGTCTTCTTCTCGGGCACCGAATCGCCGCGCTTGACCTGGCCCTGGGTACGGGTCAGGTCTTCGCCGCCGCCCTTGATCACCGACGACGAGTCGCCCGAACCGGAGCCGCCCGCCATCGCCACCTTCAGCGGCGTCTTGAAGTATTCGGCGATGCCGACCAGGTCGCCCTTGGCGGTCGAGCCCAGCAGCCACATGAGCAGGAAGAACGCCATCATCGCGGTCACGAAGTCGGCGTAAGCGATCTTCCAGGCGCCGCCGTGGTGGCCGCCGGCCACCTTCTTGATGCGCTTGACGACGATGGGCCGCGCGTTGTCGTCAGCCATGCGCGCCTCCCTTCATGCAGCCGGGGGTGAAATCGAATGCGGTCATCGCGGCTTACTTCTTCTTCTTGATGTGCTCTTCGAGCTCGGCGAAGGTCGGGCGCTCGGTCGAGTACAGCACCTTGCGGCCGAATTCGACGGCCAGGGCCGGGGCATAGCCGTTCAGGCTCGCCAGCAGCGTGACCTTCACGCACTGGAACATCTTGGTCGATTCCTCGAGCTTCTGTTCCAGCACGCTCGCCAGCGGGGTGACGAAGGCGTAGGCCAGCAGGATGCCCAGGAAGGTGCCGACCAGCGCCTTCGCGATCAGGATGCCCAGCTCGGCCGGCGGCAGGCCGACCGATTCCATGGTGTGGACCACGCCCATCACCGCCGCCACGATGCCGAAGGCCGGCAGGCCGTCGCCGACCTTGGCGATCACGTGGGCCGGCACGGCGCCTTCGTGGTGGTGGGTCTCGATCTCGTTGTCCATCAGGTTTTCGATCTGCATCGCGTCCATGTTCCCCGACACCATCAGGCGCAGGTAATCGGTCATGAATTCGATGATGTGATGGTCGGCCAGCACCGCCGGATACTTGGAGAACAGCGGCGACGATTCAGGCGCCTCGATGTCGCCCTCGATCGACATCAGGCCTTCCTTGCGCACTTTCGACAGCACGTCGAATTGCAGGGCCATCAGCTCCATATACATGTCTTTGGTGAACTTCGAGCCCTTGAAGACACTCGGCAAGGCCTTCATGGTGGCCTTGATCGACTTGCCGTTGTTACCGACAAAGAAGGCGCCAAAGGCGGCGCCGCCGATCATCAACAGCTCGATCGGCTGCCACAGCGAAGCCAGGTGGCCGCCGGCGAGCGCAAACCCGCCGAACACGCAGGCGCAGACGATGATGTAACCAACAATCACTAACAAGGGATTTTGCTCCAGAAAAGCCTGTTCCGACCTCGTCCTGAGGACCCGAAACCGGTAATTTCAGAAAAAGTTTATTCAGGGAACTACTCTAGCTGGAGAATGGTCCACGGGCAAGTAAAACCACCCCGAATACTCACCATTTGTCGCCTAAAAGTCCCACATGTACAGCGCCGGCCCGTCTGTGGCCGGATGGATAACGCGGCTCGGCGGCCGGTCTTCGATGACGAATTCGTAACTGAAAAGCGTCGACCCGGGCCGCATCTCGCGCGCCGCCTTGCGCCACAGCGCGCTCATCGCGGCCGGCGACAGATAGGCGAACACCGCGTCGTAGTCGCCGAGGTCGAGTTGTTCGTAGTCGCCGCGGATGAAGCGCGCGCGGCTACGGGTGGCCAGCGCGCGCAGGTGGCTGGCCAGCCAGGGCAGCGGCGCCAGCTCGATGCCCTCGAAGCGCGACTCCGGCCGGCGCCGCTGCAAGTCGAGCACCAGGCCACCGATGCCGCTGCCGATGTCGATCACGCGCACCGGCCGGTCTTGCGGCAGCGCGTCCGCGACCGCCGCCCACACCTTGCGTCCGGACGGGTAATACGGCACTTGCGTGCGATAAGTCGACCAGTACAGCAATAACAGGAGCAGGAAGACGGCGAGAAAGGCGACCGGCGGAAGTTCGAGCGCGCTGGCGCCCGGCAACGCCAGCGGAAAGCCGAACTGGATCGCGCGCCACCAGCTGGCCAGGCCGCGCCACCAGGACAGCAGCGCGGCCAGCACGCCCTGCACCAGGGCGACGTGCCAATACGACAACATCAAGCCGCTGCTGGCGAGCAGGTAGACGATGGCGAGCGTGAGTGGAAAGGCGGCGACCTGGATCAGGAGCGCCCGGACCGCCGGATAGCGCAACAGACGCGGCGCCAAGTCAGGCGCTGTCCCGGCCGGCGGAATCCTCGTCGTCGGCCGCATCGGCGACGGCGCGCTCGGCCGCCTCGCGGGCATCCTTGGCCTTGCGGGTCTTGCCGGCGCGCGAAGGCATGTGGCACAGGCCGCACAGGTAGTCGGCGTTCAGGTCGAGGGCGTTGACGATGAACTTGCCCTGGCAGCGGCTGCACGGGGCCAGCAGCAGCATGCCGCTCTGGAAGAAACGCACCAGGGTCCAGGCGCGCGTGAGCGACAGCAGCGGCTCTTCGCCCGGCGCCGGCGGCATCTGTTCGAGGTAGAGTTGATAGGCCTTCATGACGGCCTGGATGCCGGAGGCGCCGGCATGCTCCACCAGGAACTGGTGGATGTTCATGAACAACGAGGAGTGGATGTTCGGTTGCCAGGTCAGGAACCAGTCGGTGGAGAACGGGAGCATGCCCTTGGGTGGAGAGACACCCTTGAGCTCCTTGTACAGCTTGAGCAAGCGTTCGCGCGACAGCGAGACCTCGGTTTCCAGCAACTGCAGGCGTGCGCCCAAATTGATCAGTTCGATCGCGAGCTGGATTTCCTGCGCTTCGGATACGACGCTTTTTTTGCTCATGGTTTGTTGCTCATCCGCTGCTCCCAGCCTGTTCGGCGCGGCCCCACCAAGTGGCCGCTGGCAGGGATTATACGATCTCTTCGACCGGCTGGCCCGCCATCAGGATGGCTGCGTGCGATTGCGCCAGGCTGCGTTCCTTGGTGTGGCTGGTCAGCATGCCCAGGATCGCGGTGTCGTCGAAGCGGAAACGGGCCAGCATCATGTTGCCGCCGGCGAGCTTCAGGATCTGGGCATTGCTCATGCCTTCGATCAGGTCGGCGATTTCGGCCGACACGCCCAGGCGGAAGATGGCGGTGACTTTGTCGGCACGAATCATCTGCTGGGCCAGCATCAGGTAGCTCAGGTTTGCGTCGCGAATCTCAGCCATCATGTCGTTCATCGTCATCTTCTCTCTCCGTTAGTTGTTTCGGCGCTGTTTGTGTTGCCGACGAGATAGATTCTGACTGTGGGGAAACTTTTCAGGAATTGGACAAAACCTGTATTTTGGGTAGGCGAACGACGAGATGGAGCCGTAGGAGTTTGTCTGACAAACGCCTCTGGCTCCCTATGAAAACCCATGAAAAAACCGGGCTGAAATGGCGCCGGGAAGCGCCTTGATCTGGGTCTACGTCAGACGTCGTCTGTCGCAGAATCACTACAGGTTTTGCTGAATTTACTGCTGGAAACTCAGAATTTTCAGCTTTGTCGTGGCTGCGAGTGTCGCTTTTATGCACTCCACTCATCCATTAACGGCAGCCCGACGACGGACTTTAGGGCTGTTTGAAAATATTTTTTAATATTTTTTTCGACGCCTTGCCGCCCTTCTGACTCGTTATCGGACAGCTCATCAGGAACTTTAGGGTTGGCTGCAAAAAAATTTCAAAATTTTTTCGTCAAGACATTTAATGTCGTAACAGCAACATCCAGCTGTCGACGCAAGCTGGAACTTGCTACACTGCCGACCTGCGCGCATTCTTGAAGCGTCAACTATTCATATGGGACCGGCATGACCGCACCAATCCTCACCCGCGCCGATTGCCTGGCGCGCGACGCGCTCGACCCGCTGGCCGGGTTGCGCACCCGCTTCGACCTGCCCGACGGGGTCATCTACCTGGACGGCAACTCGCTCGGCGCCCGCCCCCGCGCCGCCCTGGGCCGCGCCCAGGACGTGGTGGCGCGCGAATGGGGAACCGACCTGATCAAGAGCTGGAACAAGGCCGGCTGGTTCGACATGCCGAAACGCCTGGGCGATCGCCTGGCCCCGCTGATCGGCGCCGGACCCGGCGAAGTGGCCGTCACCGACACCACCTCGCTCAACCTGTTCAAGGCGCTGGCTGCGGCGCTGCGCATCCAGTCCCAAGGCGCCAGCGCGGCCCGCCGCGGTGACGACCGCCGCACCATCGTCACCGAACGCAGCAACTTCCCGACCGATATCTATATGGCCGAGGGCCTGAGCCGCTGGCTGGAACGCGGCTACCGGGTGCGCCTGGTGGACAGCGTGGACGAGATTCCGGCCGCGCTCGACCACGATGCCGCGGTGCTGATGCTCACCCACGTCAACTACCGCACCGGCCACCAGCACGACATGGCCACGCTGACCGGCCTGGCGCACGAGGCCGGGGCGCTGGCGGTCTGGGACCTGGCCCACTCGGCCGGCGCGGTGCCGGTCGACCTGCGCGCCGCCGACGCCGACTTCGCCGTCGGCTGCACCTATAAATACCTGAACGGCGGACCGGGCGCCCCGGCCTTCATCTGGGTGCCGCAAAGACACCAGGCGGGGTTCGACCACCCGCTGTCGGGCTGGTGGGGCCATGCCAGCCCGTTCGCGATGGCGCCCGCCTTCGCCCCGGTGGCCGGCATCGGGCGCGCGCTGTGCGGCACGCAACCCATCGTCTCGCTGGCGCTGGTCGAGTGCGGCCTCGAGATCTTCGAGGCGACCGACATGGCGGCGGTGCGCGCCAAGTCGCTGGCCTTGACCGACCTGTTCATCGGCCTGGTCGAACGCCGCTGCGCCGGCCATCCGCTGGGCCTGGTGACGCCGCGCGAACACGCGCGCCGCGGCAGCCAGGTGAGCTTCACCCACCCGCACGGCTATGCGGTGATGGCGGCCCTGATCGCGCGCGGCGTGATCGGCGACTACCGCGAGCCCGAGATCATGCGCTTCGGCTTCACGCCGCTGTATACCAGTTACGCGGACGTCTGGGATGCGGTCGAGATCCTGAAGGACATCCTGGACCGCAACGACTACGACGTGGCCGCCGCGCGCGGCGCCGTCACCTGACAAGGCGCCGACATGAACAAGGAACAGAACGAGGGCCAGCCGGCCGAATGGCATGGCGCAAAAATGGACTTCCGCGAAGCCATGAGCTACGGCGACTACCTGGGCCTGGACCAGATCCTGAACGCCCAGCATCCGCGCTCGCCGAATCACAACGAGCTGCTGTTCATCATCCAGCACCAGACCAGCGAACTGTGGATCAAGCTGATGCTGCACGAGCTGCAGGCGGTGCGGCGCCACATCCGCGAAGGCAACCTGCCGCCCGCCTTCAAGATGCTGGCGCGGGTGGCGCGCATCATGGACCAGCTGGTGCACGCCTGGGACGTGCTGGCCACCATGACCCCGCCCGAATACACGGCGATCCGCCCCTACCTGGGCGCCTCGTCGGGCTTCCAGTCGTTCCAGTACCGCGAACTGGAATTCATCCTCGGGAACAAGAACCCGGCCCTGCTGGCGGTGCACGAGAAGGCCCCTGACGCGCATGCCATCCTTGCGCGCGAACTGGCCCTGCCCTCGATCTACGACGAGGCGGTGATGCTGCTGGCGCGCAGCGGTTTCGCCATCGACCCGGCGCGGCTCGACGCCGACTGGACCGGGCCGACCCGCGCCGACGACTCGGTCAAGGCGGCCTGGCTGCAGGTGTACGGCGACACCTCCCGCCACTGGGCGCTGTACGAGCTGGCCGAGAAGCTGGTCGACCTGGAGACGGCGTTCCGCTTCTGGCGCTTCCGCCACGTCAGCACGGTCGAGCGCATCATCGGCTTCAAGACCGGGACCGGCGGCACCGCCGGCGTGAGCTACCTGCGCAAGATGCTGGACGTGGTGCTGTTCCCGGAACTGTTCGCGCTGCGCACCGAGCTCTGACTGCCGGCGGCGGACCGGTTGGCGTCGCCATCGGTCCGTTTTGCATTAATATAAACGCCATGCGCGCCGCCCCCTCCCCACTCGACCAGCCGTTCTCGGTCTACCTCGACCTGGTCCGCTTCCTGGCGGCGCTGGCGGTCGTGGCGATGCACGTGCGCCAGTTCGGCCTGGTGGAAGCGCCCGGCGCCGACCACCTGACCCTGTTCGGGCGCGAGGCGGTGATGGCCTTCTTCGTGCTGTCGGGCTTCGTGATCGCCTATACCACCGCGCAGCGCCGCCCGAGCGCGCGCGAATACGCGCTGGCGCGCGCCGCCCGCATCTATTCGGTGGCGCTGCCGGTGCTGCTGCTGGCCTTCGCCTGCGCCAGCCTGGTGCGCGGCCACCTGATGACCGGCATGGACCTGCATTACCAGCTGGCCAAGCCCTGGCTCTACATCCCGTTCCACCTGCTGTTCCTGGGCGACCTGTGGGCCCTGGCCGAAGTGCCGCCCTGGCTCGGCCCCTGGTGGTCGCTCAACTACGAGGTCTGGTACTACGTGCTGTTCGGCGTCGCCTGCTACGTGCGCGGGCCGTGGCGCTTGCCGGCCCTGGGCCTGGTGCTGGCCGTCATGGGCATCAAACTGTGGCTGCTGCTGCCGGTCTGGCTGGCCGGGGTCGCGCTCTACCACTGGCAGGCGCGCCACGCGCTCCCATGCGCCCTGGCGCGCCTCGGCTGGATCGCCAGCCTGGTCCTGCTGGTGCTCTACGAAGCCAGCGGGATCGAGGAAACCCTGCGCGCGGCCGGCCGCGCTTCCTGGCTCGGACAAGCCTTCACGCTCGGGAATGCCGACCGCTTCCTGGCCGACTACGTGTTCGGGCTGATCGTCTGCCTGAACTTCGCCTGCGCGCGCTTCGCCCGCTTCGACGCCCTGCTGCGCTGCGCGGCGCCGATCCGGCGCCTGGCCTCGTACACGCTGACGCTCTACCTGTCGCATGCGCTGGTGCTGATCGCCTGGCCCGCGCTGTATCCGCATGACCCCGGCAGCATGATGGATCTGCTGGCCCTCGGCCTGGCCGTGGCCGTCGCGACCGCCGTGCTCGGCATGCTGACCGAGCAGCGCAAGGACGTGTTCCGGCGCCTGCTCGCGCGCCTGGCGGCGGCGCTGTGGCGCCCTGCCCGGCTGGCTCCCGCCTGCGCTGCCCCCATCAAGGAGAAGCAAGATGAAGTGTGATGTCCTGATCCTGCCGGGCCTGTGGAATTCCGGCCCGCGCCACTGGCAAACGCTGTGGCATGAACGCAACCCGCACTGGCGCCGCGCCGCGCACCGCGACTGGACCAATCCCCATTGCGACGAATGGGTGGCCGAGCTGGACGCCGCCATCGCCGACTGCCAGGGCGCGCCGATCCTGGTGGCGCACAGCCTGGGCTGCATGCTGGTCGCGCACTGGGCGCTGTCCGGCTCCCCGCTCAAGGTGGCGGGCGCCTTCCTGGTCGCGCCGAGCGACGTCGAGGCGGCGACGTATCCGGCCGACCTCAATTGCTGGGCGCCGATTCCGCTGCAGCAGCTGCCCTTCCCCAGCGTGGTGGTGGCCAGCGCCAACGATCCCTTCGCCAGCCTTGACCGCACGGGCGCCTTCGCCGGCGCCTGGGGCAGCCGCCTGGTCGAGATCGGCGACGCCGGCCACCTGAATGCCGATTCGGGCCATGGCGACTGGCCCGAAGGCCTGCGCCTGCTGGAGCAGTTCTGCGACGAGGTCTCCAGCACATGACGGTCCTGCACAGCGCAAGGCTGCGCTTCGAGCCGGTGACCGATGCGCACTACGACGGCATGCGCCTGCTGAACGGCGATCCCGAGGTCATGCGCTACATCAGCGGCCAGGCCGAGACGCCCGAGGAAACCCGCGCCGTCATCGCCCGGGTCAAGGCGCGCTGGGAGACGATCGGCTACTCATGGTGGAATTTCATCGAACATGACACGGGAGAACTGGTCGGCGCCGGCTGCATCCAGCACCTGGCGCAAGACCCCGCCAACCCGCACGAGATCGGCTGGCGCCTGCGGCCCGACCGCTGGGGGCGCGGCTACGCCATCGAAGCCGCCGAGCGCATGGCGCGCTTCGCCTTCGATGAACTCGAGGTCCCGCTGCTGTGCGCGATCTGCGATCCCGGCAACCTGCGCTCGGCACGCATCATGGAAAAACTCGGCATGCGGTTTCGTGGCGAGGAAGTCTGGCATGGCCGTCCGACGCTGGCGTACGAGATCGGCCGCGCCGCGTGGCAGGCGCGCCAGGCATGAAGACCTACCACGGAAGCTGCCACTGCGGCGCGGTGCGTTACGCGGCCGACATCGACCTGGCGCTCGGCACGGTCAAGTGCAACTGCTCGATCTGCAGCAAGATGCGCTTCTGGGCCGTCCAGCTCGCGCCGACGGCCTTCCGCCTGCTGCAGGGCCAAGGCTTCTTGCGCGAATACCGCTTCCATACGCGGCGCGACGGTCACCACTTTTGCGGCGAATGCGGCATCAATGTGTTCTCGACCGGCGCTGCGCCGCGCTCGGGTCCTTTCGTGGCCGTCACGGTCGCCAGCCTGGACGACCTGCCGGTCGCCGATCTGCTGGCCGCGCCGGTGCGCCATATCGATGGACGCAACGACAACTGGATCACGCCACCGGCCGAGATCCGCCACTTATGACGTAAGCATGCGCAGTACGAGCAAGACCACGCGGGCCACACTGATCGGCCTGCTTGCCATCCTGTTGTGGAGTTCCATCGTCGGCCTGATCCGCGGCGTGAGCGCGAGCTTCGGCGCCACCGGCGGCGCCGCGCTGATCTATACGGTCGCCTCGATCCTGCTGCTGCTGACAGTCGGCCCGAGCAAGGTGCGCGCGTTTCCGCGCGCCTATCTGGTATGGGGCAGCCTCCTGTTCGTCGCCTACGAGATGTGCCTGGCGCTGTCGATCGGCTACGCCAATACCAACCGCCAGGCGATCGAAGTCGGCATGGTGAACTACCTGTGGCCGGCCTTCACCATGGTGTCCGCCATCGTGTTCAACGGCCAGCGGACGACCTGGCTGATCGCTCCCGGACTGGCGCTGGCGATCGGCGGCGTGTGCTGGGTGCTGGGCGGCGACGCGGGTCTGGACCCGGCCGCGATGGCGGCGAACGTGCGCGACAACCCGCTCAGCTATGGCCTGGCCTTCATCGGCGCCCTGATCTGGGCCAGCTACTGCACCGTCACCGCGCGCATCGCCAACGGCAGCAATGGGGTCACGCTGTTCTTCATGCTGACCGCCACCGCGCTGTGGATCAAGTACCTTGCGTTCGGCGGCGAGCCGATGCGGGTCGACCTGCGCGCGCTCGTCTACCTGGCGCTGGCCGCCGCGGCCATGGGCTTCGGCTATGCGGCCTGGAACGTGGGCATCCTGCACGGCAACGTCACGGTCCTGGCCGGCGCCTCGTACTTCATACCCGTGCTGTCCGCCGCGCTGGCGGCGCTGGTTCTGCAGACGCCGCTGTCGCTCGCGTTCTGGCAAGGCGCGGCGATGGTGTGCGCCGGTTCCATTCTATGTTGGCTGGCCACACGCAGAAAGGCCTGAGCTTGCATATTGCATAAAGTTCACATATATATCATGCTGCGAATAATTCTCATTTGCATTCTCACTAATCTAAGGGGGCTCGATGCCGTCGCTGCTTGCCACGCTGTTCGGCCTGTCCGCCTCGCCGCGGCGGTGACCGGCTTCCTGGCGCTCGGGCTGGCGATGGAGCGCCACTGGCGCGATGCCCGCGGCGCCCAAGCGCTCGGCGCGTTGGCCCTGCTGGTGTCGCTGCTGTACTGTCGAGCGTTGCGCGCGCAGGGATACGGCTTCGTGCCGTGGATCGGCTGCCTGACGGCGGCGGCATGGATCGCGATCGGCCTGCTGTCGCATGACGTGGCGATAGCGACGCGCGCGGCGCGCCTTGCCGCTGCCGCGGCGGCGCTGGGCGGCATGGCGGCGCTGGCACTGCGCTTGGGATGAAAAAAAGCCGGGACATCGCTGTCCCGGCTTTCTGTTTACCTCGCGCTCAGGCTTATTTGCCGCCCGCCAGCAGCATCTCGTTCAGGCGCTTCACGAACGAGGCCGGATCCGCCAGGCTGCCGCCTTCGGCCAGCGTCGCCTGGTCGAACAGGATGTGCGACCAGTCGGCGAAGCGCGCGCCGCTCGCGTCCTCGTACTTCAGGCGCTGCACCAGCGGGTGGTTCGGGTTGATCTCGAGGATCGGCTTCGACTCCGGCGCTTCTTGCCCGGCGGCCTTCAGCATGCGCAGCAGATTGCCCGACAACTCGTTTTCGTCCGCCACCAGGCAGGCCGGCGAGTCGGTCAGGCGGAAGGTCACGCGCACGTCCTTGGCCTTCTCGCCCAGGGCGCCCTTCATGCTCTCGACCAGCTCCTTGTAGCCGGCTTCGGTTTCGGCGTGCTCCTTCTTTTCGAGCTCGTCTTCCAGCGCGCCCAGGTCCAGGCCGCCCTTGGCGACCGACACCAGTTCCTTGCCTTCGAACTCGGTGAAGAACGACAGCATCCACTCGTCGACGCGGTCGGTCATCAGGATCACCTCGACGCCCTTCTTGCGGAAGATCTCGAGGTGCGGGCTGTTCTTCGCCGCCTGGTAGTTGTCGGCGGTGACGTAATAGATCTTGTCCTGGCCTTCCTTCATGCGGCCGACGTAGTCGGCGAACGACACGGTCTGCTCGGCCGAGTCATTGGCGGTCGAGGCGAAGCGCAGCAGCTTGGCGATGCGGTCCTTGTTGGTGGCGTCCTCGCCGATGCCTTCCTTGAGCACCTGGCCGAATTCCTTCCAGAAGGTCGCGTACTTGTCCTTGCCGGCCTGTTCCTCGGAGTTCGCCATTTCCTCGAGCATGCCCAGCACGCGCTTGGTCGAGCCTTCGCGGATCACGCGCACGTCGCGCGACTCCTGCAGGATCTCGCGCGAGACGTTCAGCGGCAGGTCGGCGGAGTCGATCACGCCCTTGATGAAGCGCAGGTAGGTCGGCATCAACTGCTCGGCGTCGTCCATGATGAACACGCGCTTGACGTACAGCTTGATGCCGCCGCGCTTGTTGCGGTCCCACAGGTCGAACGGCGCGTGCGCCGGCACGTACAGCAGCTGGGTGTATTCGCTGCGGCCTTCCACCCGGTTGTGGGTGTAGGTCAGCGGGTCCTGGAAGTCGTGCGAAACGTGCTTGTAGAACTCGTGGTACTGCTCTTCGGTGATGTCGTTCTTCGAGCGTGCCCACAGCGCGCTGGCCTGGTTCACGGTCTCGAGTTCGTCCTTGAGAACCGTTTCTTTCTTCTCTTCGTCCCACTCTTCCTTCTGCATCACGATCGGCAGCGAGATATGGTCGGAATACTTGCGGATGATCGATTTCAGCTTCCACGACGACAGCAGCTCTTCCTCGCCTTCGCGCAGGTGCAGGATCACATCGGTGCCGCGGCCCGTCTTCTCGATCTGCTCGATCGAGTAGTCGCCCTCGCCGCGCGATTCCCAGCGCACGCCCTGCTCGGCGAAGGCGCCGGCGCGGCGGGTATTGACGACGATCTTCTCGGCCACGATGAAGCCCGAGTAGAAGCCCACGCCGAACTGGCCGATCAGGGCCGCGTCCTGCTGCTGGTCGCCCGACAGCTTGCTGAAGAATTCCTTGGTGCCCGACTTGGCGATGGTGCCCAGGTGGGCGATCACCTCGTCGCGGCTCATGCCGATGCCGTTGTCCGAGATCGTGATGGTTTTCGCATCCTTGTCGAACGAAACCTTGATCTTCAGTTCATGGTCGTTGCCGTACAGGGCGTCGTTGTTGATCGCCTCGAAGCGCAGCTTGTCGGCCGCGTCGGACGCGTTCGAGATCAGTTCGCGCAGGAAGATCTCCTTGTTCGAATACAAGGAGTGGATCATCAGTTGCAGCAGCTGCTTTACTTCTGCCTGGAAGCCAAGGGTTTGTTTTTCGGCGTTCGCCATCTTGTTCCTCGTTAAAAACATGGGGTTGGTCAGACTCGGAGGCATATAAGGATGCCAGGGAGGATTTCAAGAGGTCTTTTTGATAAGAAATAGGATGAACTGAAGAAAATCGCACTTTCATGCATCCGCCATGTCGAATCCTGCCCCGCCCATTCGTCGTGGAGATGGCAGCACCCCATCCACACAACCCAGGAGAACACCATGAACCAGGCAGTGCGTCCCATCCCGGAAGGCTACCGTACCGTCACCCCGCACCTGGTGTGCGACAAAGCGGGCGAAGCGATCGACTTCTACAAGAAAGCGTTTGGCGCCGTCGAGCTCGCCCGTATGCCCGGACCGGACGGCAGGATCATGCATGCGGAGCTGCGCATCGGCGACTCGGCCATCATGCTGGCCGACGCGTTTCCCGAATTCGGCAGCCAGGGCCCGCTCGCCCTGAAGGGCTCGCCCGTGACCATCCATTTGTACGTGAACGATGCCGACGCCGTTTGGGCTAGGGCGCTGGAAGCCGGCGCCCGGCCGACCATGGAACTGGCCGACATGTTCTGGGGCGACCGCTACGGCCAGGTCGCCGACCCGTTCGGCCACCTGTGGTCGATCGCCACCCACAAGCGCGACATGACGGACGAGCAGATCATGGAAGCGATGCGAGACATGCAGCCCGGCGATTGTCCCGCCCAGCAGGCCGGCTGACCCGGTCAGCCGGCCCGCGCCTCGAGAAAACGCCATACGGCCGGATCCTGCAGCGCCGCCAGGTTCAGCCGCATCCGGGTCGACGGCTGCTGGCTGGGCGAGAACAGGCTGCCCGGCGCCAGCAGCAAGTCCTGCCGCATGGCGCGCGCGGTGAGCGCATTGGTGTCGGCGCCGACGTCGACCCACAGGAACATCCCGGCCGCCGGGGCCGGGTCGACCCGCATCCCGAGCGCCTCGAGCCGGCGCAGCGCGCCCGGCCGCGCCGCATCCAGGCGGCCGCGCACGCGATCGAGGTGCTTGCGGTGGTGGCCCTCGGCCAGGATTTTATAGACCACGCGCTCGCCGATGTCGCTGGTGCTGAGCGTGGCCAGCATCTTGCGGTCGGCCAGCAGCGCGGCCCGTTCGCGCGAGGTGGCGACGAAGCCGACCCGCAGGTTGGCCGCCATCGACTTCGAAAAACCGCCCAGGTAGATCACGCGCCGCAAGCCGTCCAGCGCGGCCAGGCGGGTGGCGCCGCCCGGGTGCAGGCCGCAGTAAATGTCGTCCTCGACCACCAGGAAGTCGTGCTGCTCGGCCACGCGCAGCACCTGGAAAGCCTTGGCCGCCGACACCGAGGTCGAGCTGGGATTGTGCAGCACCGAGTTGATGACGAACAGGCGCGGGCGATGCAGGGCGGCGAGCTCCTCGAGCCGCGCCAGGTCGGGGCCGTCGGCCAGGCGCGGCACGCCGACCACCTTCAGGCCCATCGCCGCGAACGAACCGAACATCAGGAACCAGGCCGGATCGTCGACCAGCACCGTGTCGCCCGGCTGGCAGAACGCGCGCGCCACCAGGTCCAGCGCCTGGGTCACGCCCAGCGTGGTCACCAGCTGCTCGGGCGCGGCCTCGATCTCGAGTTCGGCCAGCGTCCGTTGCAGCTGCTGGCGCAATGGCAAAAAACCGTGCGGCAAACCGTAATTGAGCAAGCCGTCGCAGTTCTGGCGGCTGAGCGCGCGCAGCGCATTGGCCACCGCCGCGCCGTCGAGCCAGTCGGCCGGCAGCACGCCGGAACCCGGCGCCAGCCCGAGCGGGGCCTGGCGGAACATGCTGCGCACCAGCCAGGCGATGTCGAGTTCGGCCGGAACCGGCGCCGGCTGCGATGACGGCGGCTTGTGCGCCGGCGCCTGGCGCTCGCGCACGAAGAAACCGGCGCCGCGGCGCGATTCCAGGTAACCCTGCGCCACCAGCCGGTCATAGCTGGCCACGACGGTGAACGGCGACACCCCGTGGCTGGCGGCGAAGCGCCGGATCGAGGGCATGCGCGCGCCGGGGCGCAGCAGGCGCTCGTCGACGCGCGCCGCCACCGCGCTCACGATCTGGTCGGCCAGTGGCGCGCCGGCGTCGCGCGCCAAGGCGAAGGCGAGTGTATCGGTCATTTCACCACCACAGTCGGCAAATTATCGGTAGAAGTGTACTGGGACTGTATTGGTCCGTGCGGCTAGGATAGACCCACTGCCGCGTTGCCGCAAGCCCGACCAAGGACAACCGATGACCACCCTCGCCCGCCCCATCCCGACCGCCAGCCGCGACGAAGCGCGCGGCATGCTCCTCGGCCTGGCCGGCGTGGCGATGTTCAGCCTGACCTTGCCGTTCACCCGCATGGCGGTGGCCGAACTCGATCCGCTGTTCATCGCCCTCGGGCGCGCGCTCGGCGCGGCGCTGCTGGCCGGCCTGTGGCTCGGATGGCGCCGGGCCCCGCTGCCGCCGCGCGCCGCGCTGGCGCCGCTGGTCCTGGTGGCGCTGGGCGTGGTGATCGGCTTTCCGCTGCTGAGTTCGATGGCCCTGCGCTGGGTGCCGGCCACCCACGGCGCGGTGCTGGCCGGCCTGCTGCCGCTGCTGACGGCCCTGTACAGCGCCATGCGCGGCGACGAGCGGCCATCCGCCGCCTTCTGGCTGGTAGCCGTGTTCGGCGCGGCGCTGGTGATCGCATTCGCCCTGTCCCAGGGCGGCGGCGCCCTGCACCTGGCCGACCTGCTGATGTTCCTGGCTGTTGCGGCCGGCGCCGTCGGCTATGCCGAAGGCGGCAGGCTGGCGCGCACCCTGGGCGGCCCGGAAACGATTTCGTGGGCGCTGCTGCTGGCCCTGCCGCTGGTCGCGCCGCTGCTGGCCTGGCACTACATCCCGCGGCCGGAGGCGTTCGCCGGCGTCGGCGCCGCGGCCTGGGCGGGGCTGGCCTATATGACGGTGTTCTCGATGTTCGTCGGCTTCTTTTTCTGGTACCGCGGCCTGGCCCTGGGCGGGATCGCCCGGGTCGGCCAGGTGCAGCTGCTGCAGCCCTTCATGAGCCTGGTCGGCGCCGCCCTGCTGCTGGGCGAACCGCTGACCCTGCACGACAGCCTGTTCGCATTGGCCGTGATCGGCGTCGTGTTCGCCGGACGGCGGCTGCAGGTGCGGCGCCGGCCTGGCTGACCGAGCCGTTCGATGTGCATGGTCCCCGCTCGACGTACAATACCGGCTTCATTCACGCAACTTATGGAAAACACCATGTCCGTCTACGACAAACTCAAGGAACTGAACATCACCCTGGAAGCGCCGGCGACCCCGGCCGCGGCCTATGTCATGTACGTCCGGACCGGCAACCTCGTGTTCATCTCGGGCCATATCGCCAAGAACAAAGATGGCAGCATCAATGCCGGCATCCTGGGCCGCGACAAGACCACGGCGGACGGCCAGGCCGCCGCGCGCTCGGTCGCGATCGACCTGATCGGCACCCTGCAGGAAGCCGTGGGCGGCGACCTGAACCGCGTCAAGCGCATCGTCAAGCTGATGAGCCTGGTCGCGTCGACCCCGGACTACAACGAACAGCATCTGGTCACCAATGGCGCCTCGGAACTGATCGGCGAGGTGTTCGGCGACGCCGGCAAGCACGCGCGCTCGGCCTTCGGCGTCGCGTCGCTGCCGCGCGGCACCTGCGTCGAGATCGAAATGATCGTCGAAGTGGCATAAAACAGCCAATCAGGCGGCAACTACCGGCGTTAATTTGTCTTCAATTCAATTAATGTTGTGCCCTCGGGTGGGGCTTACCCGGCTCCATTCGCCGACAGAAGCCGCCTACCGGCGTGTTTTATAATGGCCCGGCACGACCGTGCCCCTTCCTGTGAGAGAAGTATGAAAATCGAAAACCCCAATCCCATCCAGTGGCAGTTCTCGGAACGCGCCCAGCAGCTGCAGAGCTCGTTCATTCGCGAGATCCTGAAGATCACCCAGCGTCCCGAGATCATCTCGTTCGCCGGTGGCCTGCCGTCGCCAGCCACCTTCCCGGTCGAGCGCATGAAAGCCGCTTACGACAAGGTCCTGAGCGACAACGGCAAAGTGGCGCTGCAATATGGCCCGACCGATGGCTACGCGCCGCTGCGTGAGTGGATTGCCGGTTCGCTGTCGACGGAAGGTTCGACGATCCTGCCGGAACAGATCCTCATGACCTCGGGTTCGCAGCAGGCGCTCGACCTGCTGGGCAAGGTGCTGATCGACGAAGGCAGCCGCGTGCTGGTCGAGACCCCGAGCTACCTCGGCGCGCTGCAGGCGTTCTCGGTCTACCGTCCCGAGTTCAAATCGGTCGACACCGACGAACACGGCCTGGTGCCGTCGTCGCTGGAAGGCATCGCGCAAGGCGCGCGCATGCTGTACGCGCTGCCGAACTTCCAGAACCCGACCGGCCGTTCGCTGTCGGTCGAGCGCCGCCAGGAACTGGTGGAAACCTGCGCCCGCCTCGGCGTGCCGCTGATCGAGGACGATCCCTACGGTTCGCTGAGCTACAAGGGCGCGCCGAGCCCGAAAATGGTCGCGATGAACCCGGACGGCGTGATCTACATGGGCTCGTTCTCGAAGGTGCTGACCCCGGGCATCCGCCTGGGCTACGTCTGCGCCCCGCTGCCGCTGGTGCGCCGCCTCGAGCTGGCCAAGCAGGCGGCCGACCTGCACACCGCCCAGCTGACCCAGATGGTGGTGCACGAGGTCGTCAAGGACGGCTTCCTGGACCAGCACATCCCGACCATCCGCCAGCTGTACGGCGACCAGTGCCAGGTGATGCTGGACGCGATGCAGGAACACTTCCCGGCCGGCGTGAGCTGGACCAAGCCTGAAGGCGGCATGTTCATCTGGGTCACCCTGCCGCAGCAGATCGACGCCATGAAGCTGCTGGAACAGTCGCTGGCCGCGCGCGTGGCCTTCGTGCCGGGCGCGCCGTTCTACGCCAACGACCCTGCCACCAACACGCTGCGCCTGTCCTTCGTGACGGTGCCGCCGGAGCGCATCCGCGAAGGCATCGCGGTCCTCGGCAAGCTGATCGCCGGCATGCTGTAAGATCCCACGGGGCCGCGAATGCGGCCCTGTTTCTTTGTCGACGGTCAGTCGATACCGGTATCAGCCTGCCTGGGCAATACCGGCGCAATGGCGGGTCAGTTGCGATAGTGCAACAATTGCATCAGGTAGTGGATTTTAGGCAAGGTGTGTGTCCAAAATCTCCGTGTAAAAGAGTATGATTCATCGACACTGATGAGGTCTGCCCGCCACCGATGATGCATCCTGCCCTAGCGCTCGCCGCACCGGCGCGCCAATCCGCGATTCTGATCGTCGACGACGCTCCCGACAGCCTCGGGCTGCTGCAGGACATGATGCGCCAGCAGGGCTACCAGACCTTCGTCGCCAATACCGGCAAGCGCGCGCTCGACATCGCCACCCGCATCCAGCCCGACCTGATCCTGCTCGACGTCATCCTGCCCGACCTCGACGGCCTGGAAATCTGCCGCCGCCTGAAGCGCCAGCCCGACACCGCCCACATCCCCGTCATTTTCGTCAGCGCCTGCGGCGAGACCGAGGACATCGTCGCCGGCTTCGACACCGGCGCCGCCGACTACATCGCCAAGCCGGTGCGCATGGCCGAGGTGTGCGCCCGCGTGCGCGCCCAGCTGCGCCTGCGCAGCAGCAGCGAAAGCCAGAAGCAGCAGGCCGAGCGCCTGCAGCTGATCGTCGACGGCATGGACGAGGGCCTGATGCTGGTCGACTGCGAGGGCCGCGTGGTGTACGCCAACCCGGCCTGCGAACGCTTCCTGTCGCAGCCCAAGGAAGTGCTGGAAGGCGAGCTGCTGGCCGACCTGGTCGAGCCGCCCGCCGCCTGCGACTACGCCGACTATTTCTCCCGCCCGCTCGACGCCGAGGCGACCGCGCGCTGCCGCGGCACACGCGAAGTGCTGGTGCGCCAGTCGGACGGCACGATGCGCGCGATGGACCTGAGCCTGTCGCCGGTGGCGGGCGGCGAAGCGCTGTTCGTCGCCCTGCTGCACGACATCACCCACCACAAGCAGTCCGAGACGGCGCTGCAGCGCGCCGCCCTGATCGACCCGCTCACGCGCATCGCCAACCGCCGCCACTTCGACGCCTTCCTGGACAAGGAATGGCAGCGCGCCATCCGCAGCGGCCAGCCGCTGTCGCTGATCGTGCTCGACGTCGACCATTTCAAGGGCTACAACGACAGCCTGGGCCACGCCGCCGGCGACGCCTGCCTGCAGGCCATCGCCGAAGCGCTGCAATCGCATGCGATGCGCCCGACCGACCTGGCCGCGCGCTACGGCGGCGAGGAATTCGTGGTGCTGCTGGCCGACACCGCGTCCAGCGCGGCGGCGCGGCTGGGCGAGGCGATCCGCGCCCATGTCGAGCGGCTGGCGATCCCGAATCCGCGCGCCGAAGGCGCCGGCGTGGTGACGGTCAGCATCGGCGTGGCCTGCATCGTGCCGACGCTGTTCAACGATATCCGCTCGTTCTTCATCTCGGCCGACCGGGCGATGTACGAGGCCAAGGCGCGCGGGCGCAACCAGGTGGTGGCGGCGTAGGCGGGGGCGGCGTGGGAGCAGGCGCGGGGTGGGATGGCGCATTGACATCCGGCGCCCACATTCGATACCAGGCACATAATCATGCGCGACTCACATTACCCCCAATCCGGCGCCCCGATCGTCTTCTTCGATGTTGAAACCACTGGCCTCTGCGCCAACAAGGATGTGATCATCGGGCCCGGTCAGGCGACAGGCGGAACCCCGTACTGCTTGCCCCACTCGGCCAGGTAGCGCCGCTCCTGCGCTTCCCAGCGCGCATCGTCCCAGCCGAGCTCCGGCTGGCAGATGGCGCGGATGCGCGTCATCTGATCGAGGCCGCCGTTGGGCAGCTGAATGCCGAGCCGGGTGCGGCGCAGCAGCAGGTCGTCCAGCTGGTAGACCTGCTCGGAACGGGCAGCCCAGCGCAGCTCGGCCCACAGGGTCTGCGTGCCCGGGATGCATTCCAGCTCGCCCTTGCGCGCCGCCAGCAGCAGCGGCTTGGCCTGGGCGCCGTAACGGCCGGCCAGCCGGCGCAGCACGCCGGGCGGCAGGTCGTGGCGCGCCGGCACCGACACCCGCGCGAACACCGGCCCGCGCTCGGCGCGCAGCTGCCAGCCGGGCAGCTGCTGCGACACGTGGCGCAGCACGTCGAGGGCGATCGCGCGGAAGGTGGTCAGCTTGCCGCCGGCCACCGAGACCAGGCCCGGCTCCGACCACACGAAATGGTCGCGCTTTTCGGACGACGGCGCGCCAAGCTGGCCGCCGTCGATCACCGGCCGCACGCCCGCGAAGGTGGCGACGACGTCCTGCTCGCTCAAGCCCAGCTGGGGGAACTGGGCGTGCAGGGCCGCCATCAGGTAGTCGAATTCGGGACGGGTGATGCGCGGCTCGGTGTTCAAACCCTGCTCGTGGTCGGCGTCGGTGCCGACCAGGGTCACGCCTTCCCATGGGAAGGCGAACACGGGCCGGCTGTCGGCCGGGTGCAGCAGGCTGACCGCCTGCGCCAGCGGCAGGCGCCGGGCCGGCAGCACCAGGTGGCTGCCGCGCAGCGGCCGCAGGCGCGGCGCGCGATCGGGCTTAGTGCTGCCTGCCTTGCCGCCTGCCTTGCCGCCTGCCTCCCCGCCCGCCGCGCCGCCGAGCAAATCGGACCAGGCGCCGGTGGCGTTGACCACCACCCGCGCGCGCACCGCCGTCTCGGCCTGGCTGCGTTCGTCGCGCAGCATGGCCCCGTGCACCTTGCCGCCGTCGCGCACCAGCGCCTGCACGGTCACGTAGTTGCAGGCGACCGCGCCGTGGGCGCGCGCCTCGTCGATCACGCGCAGCACCAGGCGCGCGTCGTCGGTCTTGGCGTCGGTGTAGCGGATGCCGCCGGCCAGGCTGGCTTCCGGGCTATTCGGCGACGGCATGCGGGACGATTCCGGGCGTTCCCAGTGCGGCTCGCGGCGGCCGGCCAGCACGTCGTACACGCGCAGCATGGAAAGAAATCCCAGCCGCCGCTTGACGTCTGTACCATGGTCGGCAAAGGCGAAGCCCTGCGGCTCGACCAGTCCGGGCGCCGCGCGCAGCAGCGACTCGCGCTCGCGCACGGCGTCGCGCGTCAGGCGCAGGTTGCCGGAAGCCAGGTAACGCAGGCCGCCGTGCACCAGCTTCGACGAGCGGCTCGAGGTGCCCCAGGCGAAGTCCTTCTGCTCGACCAGCAAGGTCTTGAGGCCGCGCCGCGCGGCTTCGAGCAGGATGCCGGCGCCGGTGATGCCGCCGCCGATCACCAGCAAGTCCCAGTCGCGCCCCGGCGGAAAGACGTTGGCCCCGCTCATGGCGTCACCAGCTTGCCCGGGTTCATGCGGCATTCGGGGTCGAAGTGACGGAACAGCGCCCCCATCGCGCCCAGCCCCAGCTCGCCCTTCTCGGCCGCCAGCCACGGCGCGTGGTCGACGCCCACGCCGTGCTGGTGGCTGATGGTGCCGCCGCAGCCGACGATCGCGCTCGAGACGCGGTCCTTCAGTTGGCGCCAGCGCGCCAGGTCGGCCTGGTAGTCGCCCGCCAGCCGGTAGACGAAGGTCGAATACACGCTGGCGCCCTGGGGATACAGGTGCGACAGGTGGCTGTAGGCGTGCACGCGCTCGCCGAACGCCTCCAGCGCGGCCGCCGCGGCCTGCTCGATCGCGGTCACCGCCTGCGTCACGTGCGGCCAGTCGAGCGCCGTCTCGACCGTGTCGATCGCGTAGCCCTGCTCCCAGGCCGCGTTGCGCAGGTAGACGCTGCGAAAGCGGTTGCGGCGCCAGCGCTCGCCCAGCGCGCGTCCGACGTGCACGCCGTGCAGGCGCCGCGCCAGCGCCACCGCCGTGCGCAGCGCCTCGCACGCCTGGCCCCTGGCGCCGCTGGCGCCGACCAGCAGCATGCATTTGGACTGGCCGCAGCCGCGCCAGCCCAGGTAGCGCTCCAGCAATCGCACCCGGCGACCATGGCCGGCCAGCGCCAGCATGGTGCGCGTCTCGCCGGCGTTCGACAGGCGCAGCATCGACAGTCCCAGGCGCGCCTGGGCCAGCATGCGCGCCGCCTGCACCGCATGTTCCCAGTCGGGGAAGAACAGCGCGTGGAAGGCTTCGTGCTCGGGCAGGCGGTTGATGCGCACCACGGCGTGGGTCAGCACGCCCATGCGGCCCTCGGAGCCGAGCACCATCTCGCGCAGGTCGATGCCGCTGCTCGAAGCCGGAAAGGTCGGGATGTCGAGGGTGCCGGACGGCGTCTCGATGCGCCCGCCCGCGAACATCTGCTCGATGCGCCCGTAGCGCAACGACTGCTGCCCCGACGAGCGGGTGGCGATCCAGCCGCCGAGCGTGGAGTATTCGAACGATTGCGGATAGTGGCCCAGGGTATAGCCGTGGGCGCGCAGCTGGGCTTCGAGATCGGCGCCGGACACGCCGGCCCCGAAACAGGCCAGCTGCGCCTCGCGGTCGAGCGAAATCATGGCGCGCATGCGGCACATGTCGATGGAGAGGCTCGGGCGCAGGCCGCCGTTGGAACTGTGGCCCACGTCGAGGTGGCCGGCCACGCTGGTGCCGCCGCCGTAGGGGATGACGACCGCGTCGTGCAGGGCGGCGAAGGCCAGCAGTTCGCGCACCTGCGCGCCGGATTCGGGAAAGGCCACGCCGTCCGGCACCTTGCCCAGGCGGCCGTGGCGCAGGCGCAGCCAGTCCGGCAGGCTCTGTCCATGGGCGTGGCGCGCGCGCGTGGCGCCGGTGGCGTCGATCAGCGGATGGGGCGGCAGGCGGCCAGGGGGCAAGCCGGCGCAGGCTTGTTCGAAGGTCGCGTCCTGCGGGGCCGTCCCCCGGCCCAGCCGTGCGCCGAGGAAGGCTCTGGCCTCTCCTTCGAGCTGCACCGTAATCGACTCGTCACCCCAACCGTTCCAACGCCGCATCAATGACTTTCCGTTATACTTCGAGTTGCTCTTTTTATCACCTCAAATAGCACATTAAAGTCGCTCCCGCCAACCGTATTGCGCTTTCATGACACAGCCTTGCTCAATCACGCCACTGCCGCCCGATGACGCGCGCGTGACCGGTTCCTATCTGCAGCCCCTGCTGGAAACCGCCCTCGAGCGCGGCCTTGCCCTGCCCGTATTGGCCCAGGCCGCCGGCCTGGCCGCTGGCGCACTCGATCCGCTGCCCGAGAGCCTGCCCGCACGACGCTACATCGGCTTGCTCGAAGCCGGCGCGCGCCTGGCGAACGATCCGTTCTTCGGCCTGCACGTGGGCGAAAAAGCGCGTCCGGCCACCTACAGCGCCTACGGCATGCTGCTCCTGGCCTGCAACAGCTTCGGCCATGCGCTGGAGCTGACCCAGCGCTACGAATCGCTGGCCCACGACCTGGGCCGCAGCCGTCTGGCGCAGCATGGCGCCCAAGCGCATTACGAGTGGATCAGCCACTATCCCGACGCCACCCGGCACCTGGTGGAAAGCGTGTACGCGGGCATTCGCGTGTTCGGCAGCTGGCTGGCCGGGCGGCCGCTGATGCCGCTGGCGCTGCGCTTGCGGCATCCCGACCCGGGCCACGGCGACGCCGAATACCGGCGCGTGCTGGGCATCGCGCCGGAGTTCGGCGCGCCGCTGAACTGCGCCGCCGTCGATGCCGCCCTGCTGGCGATGCCGGTGCCGAACGCCGACACCAGCGTGTACCCGCTCCTGCTGCACCACGCCGAACGGCTGCTGGAAGAACGCGCCGCGCGGCAAGAACCCATCGTAGCGCGCGTGCGGGCCGCGCTGCTGCCGCGCCTGGCCAGCGGCGAGGCGCGGCTGGCGCCGGTGGCGGCCGAGCTGGGGCTGTCGGCGCGCACCCTGCAGCGCAAGCTGGCCGATGCCGGCTCGAGCTTCCAGCAGGTGCTCGATGCGGTGCGCTACGGCCTGGCCCAGGACTACCTGCGCCGCCGCGAACTGGGCCTGGTCGACGTCGCCTTCCTGCTCGGCTTCCGGGAACAGAGCGCGTTCACGCATGCGTTTCGCGAGTGGAGCGGCATGAATCCGGGCGCATGGCGCGAGCAGGCCGCGTGAACACGGTTCATGCCGCATCTTATTTCCGCATATCGATCATCGTAATCAATCGTTCTACACGCAGCGTGTAGAACTTACCATGCCAACTCATCAACGCGTCGCCGTTACCCACGGCGCGCTGCATCGGCTCGCATGCCCGCCCGGATTCGCTGCACGCAAGCGCCGGGCCCGCGGCCCGCCGGACCTTCGAACCTGCCACATCCGTATGGTGCGACGTCCTGCAACAAGCCCTCGATAACGACAGGAACTCATCATGCAAAATCTTACCCAGCCGCGCCGCAGGCGCCTCGGGCTGATCGTCGCTGGCGCATTGGCGGGCGCCGCGCAAGCGAATGCGCAAGGTCCGCTCGCCGCTCCCGACGCCGCCAGCGTCGAACCGCTGCAAGTGCAGACCGTGACCGTCAACGGCGAGCGCGCCCGCGACGAGCGCGGCGCCCTCGGGGCCCTCGGCAACCGCTCCGACCTCGATACGCCATTCGCCACCGCCAGCGTCTCCAGCCAGCAGATCGAGGATCGCCAGATCGCCACGCTGGGCCAGGTGTTCGCCGACGACGCCTCGGTCAGCGCGCAGGGCGGCACCTACACCCAGGCCGCCCACGCGGTGAACGTGCGCGGCCTGCGGCTCGACTTCACCAACGGTTTCAAGATCGACGGCCAGCCATTCCAGATGTTCGGCGTCGAGCTGCCCCTCGAAACCGTCGAGTCGGTGCAGCTGCTCAAGGGAGCCTCGGGCTTCCTGTACGGCTTCGCCGCGCCTGGCGGGATCATCAACTACATCACCAAGAAGCCGACCAGCGAGACGCTCCTGAGCGCCGACGTCGGCTGGTCGAGCGCGAGCCTGAAACGCGCGCACGTCGATGCGGGCGGCCGCTTCGGCGCCCAGGGCCGCTTCGGCTACCGCGCCAACCTGGCGCGCGAGGAAGGCGGCACCTATAACGGCGCCGCACTGGAACGCCAGGCCGCCTCGCTGGCCGTGGACGCGCGCCTGACGAGCGACCTGACCTGGAGCGCGAACTTCCTCTACCAGGAGCGCGACATCGACGGCGCCGTGCCGACCGTCTCGCTGCAGAACTACCCGGCCCGGACCGGCCTGCCGGCGCCCGTGGACGGCCGCAAGGACCTCGGCGCCTATGACAGCTCCTACTACAACTCGACCTTGTGGATGGGCGCCACGGCGCTCGACTGGCGCATCGGCCGCGCCTGGCAAGCCAGCCTCAGCTATGGTCACACCGTCAAGCGCATCGACAGCGCCAACGAGACGCTTTATCTCAGCAACCAGCGCGGCGACTACAGCAACCGGCTGGCGCCGTTCTACCGCCCGAACCTGACCTATGACGCGCTGCAGGCCAGCGTGGAAGGCAAGTTCGATACCGGCCTGCTGCGCCATCGCGTGACCTTCGGCGCCGGCTACCAGACGCTCGAACGCACCCTGAATCCCGAATCGAACCTCAGCCTGTTCGGCCCCGCCACCGTCGGCAACCTGTACGCGACGCCACCGGTGCTGGTCGACACCTCCACCTTCGACCGCAGCATCTTCTACAAGATCTCGGAGTGGACCCACAAGTCGGTGTTCGCCAGCGACACCATCGAGTTCGGCGACCACTGGTCGGTGCTGCTCGGCGCGCGCCATGTCGACTACGAAAACCTGAACTGGAACGCGCGCGGCGCATCCACCTCGCGCTACAACAAGAAGCCGCTGTCGCCGAGCGCCGCCCTGCTCTACCAGCCGACGTCCTACGCGACCGTCTACGCCAGCTACGTCGAGGCGATGGAAGATGGCGGCACGGTCGGCACCACCTATGCCAACGCCAACGAAGTGCTGGCGCCGCTGACCAGCCGCCAGGCCGAACTCGGCGTGAAGGTCGACCAGGCCGGCTGGGGCGCGAACGCGGCCCTGTTCCGGGTCAAGCGCGGCGCCGCCTATGCCGACTACGGCAGCGATCCGCGCGGCGTCTACACGCAGGGCGGTGAACTGAGCTACCGCGGCCTGGAAGTCAACGCGCGCGCCGACCTCGCGCGCTGGCTGAAGGCCAACGGCGGCGTCACCTGGCTCGACGCCGAGTACAAGGCCACCAGCCCCGCGTTGATCGGCAACCGGGTCGAAAGCACGCCGCGCCTGCAGGCGGTGCTGGGCCTCGAAGCGCGGCTGCCGCAGGTCGACGGCTTGTCGCTGTACGCCAACGCCAGCTACCTGGGCGAGCAGGAAGCCAACAGCGCCAACACGATCCAGGTGCCGTCGATCGCCCTGTTGCACGCGGGCGGCGCCTGGCGCACCCGCGTCCAGGGCCGCGACCTGACCTTGCGCCTGCAGGTCAACAACCTGGCCGGCAAGGATTACTGGTATTCGGCGGGCTCGAACTCGCTGCAGATCGGCGCGCCGCGCACGGTCTCGTTCAACGCCCGCATCGACCTGTAGGAGGAACACCATGAAAACATCGACACCCGTGCTGGCCCTGGTCGCGGCAACCCTGCTCGCGGCCTGCCACTCCGCGCCCACGCCGACCCTGCAGGCCAGCGCGCAGGGCGCGCCGGCGGCGCCTGCCGCGCCTGCCAAGCGCCCCAACATCCTGTTCATCATGGCGGACGACCTGGGCTACTCCGACATCGGCGCCTTCGGCGGCGAAATCGACACGCCGAACCTCGATGCGCTCGCGCGCGACGGGCGCGTGCTGTCGAACCACCACACCGGGCCGGTGTGCGCGATCACGCGCGCGATGCTGATCTCGGGCACCGACCACCACCTGGTCGGCATGGGCTCGCAAGGCGCGCCGCGCGACGAGCGCAAGGGCGCGCCCGGCTACGAGGGCTACCTGAACGAGAACGCGCTGTCCTTCGCCGACCTGTTGCAGGACGCCGGCTACCATACCTATATGGCGGGCAAATGGCACCTCGGCTTCGGCGACGGCCGCGGCAAGACGCCGGACCGCTGGGGCTTCGAGCGCAGCTACGCGCTGCTGCCGGGCGCCGCGCGCAACCACTTCGGCAAGGAAGCGCCGGACGCGCGCAACTACGTCGAGGACGGCAAGCACGTGCAGCCGGGCGCCGGCTTCTACTCGACCGACTTCTACACCGACCGCCTGATCTCCTACATCGACGCCAACCGCGCCGACGGCAAGCCGTTCTTCGCCTACGCCGCCTACACCTCGCCGCACTGGCCGCTGCAGGTGCCGGAGCCGTACCTGAGCAAGTACAAGGGTCGCTACGACGCCGGCTACGACGCCATCCGCCTGGCGCGCATCGAACGCATGAAAAAGCTGGGCATCATCCCGGCCGACTTCACGCCGTGGGCCGGCGCACCCGACAGCCCGGTGCGGGCGCCCGCGTCGCCCAACAACGACACGCCGGAAGCGCGCTATGTCAACGCGCTCAAGGGCGCGGCCGAGGGCCACGCCGACCACGGCCAGGGCCGGGTCGACAAGCAGTGGGACAGCTTGACCCCGCTGGAAAAGAAGGCGCAGATCCGCTACATGGAGATCTACGCCGGCATGGTCGACAACCTCGACCACAATATCGGACGCCTGGTCCGGCACCTGAAGGACATCGGCGAATACGACAACACCTTCATCCTGTTCCAGTCGGATAACGGCGCCGAGGGCTGGCCGATCGATTCGGGCGCCGACCCGAAAGCCACCGACGAGGCCAATGCCGCGCCCGAGGTCTATGCCAGGCTGGGCACCGACCAGGTCAAGCGCATCCAGTACGGCCTGCGCTGGGCCGAAGTGAGCGCAGCGCCGCTGCGCAACGTGAAGAGCATGCCGCACGAAGGCGGCGTCTCGACGCCCCTGATCGCCAAGCTGCCCGGCCAGCGCGGCCCCGCCACGCCGGCGCCGGTGCTGCACGGTTTCACCCACGTCACCGACAACGCCGCCACCTTCCTGGCGCTGGCCGGCGTCACGCCGCCGCACGAGCCCGCGCCGGCGGACATCGACCCGGCGTCGGGGCGCGACCGCAACGCAGGCAAGGTGGTCTACAAGGGCCGCAACGTGTATCCGGTCACCGGCACGTCGCTGCTGCCGCTGCTGCAAGGGTCAAACATCGGCCAGCGCGGCCTGCCGGCGGCCGGCGAAGCCTATGGCCGCGGCTATGTGTTCAGCGCCGACGGCCGCTGGAAGGCGGTCTGGATCGAGCCGCCCCACGGTCCGCGGGATGGACACTGGCAGCTGTTCGATATCCAGGCCGATCGCGCCGAGAACAATGACCTTTCGGCGCGCCACCCGGACATCGTGGCCCGGCTGGTGCAGCGCTGGAAAGACTATATGGCGCAGGTCGGCGGCGTGAATCCGGTGCGTCCGGCCAGCTTTTACTAGGACGGCGACATGCGCATGACCGAATGCCTGCTGGCGCTGGCCGGCGCCGGCGCCCTTGCCAGTGCCGCGCTGGCGGTGACCGATGCCAGCCCGGCGCCGCCCCTGGCGAAGCTCGGCACCGAGACCCTGTGCGCGGCCGGGACCGGCCTGCCGCCGGGCTGGGGCCGGGATGCGCGCGCCGGCATGGTGCGCCTGGCCGACGGGGAATTCGTGTTCGGCAGCCTCGCGGGCTATCCGGACGAACGCCCGGCCAGCACCGCGCGCCACAAGGTCGACGGCTTCTGGATCGACCAGACCGAGGTCACCAACGCCCAGTTCGAACGCTTCGTGCAGGCCACCGGCTATGTGACCGAGGCCGAGCGCGAAGGCGCCGCCGTCGTGTTCGACACGCCCGATGCGGCCGAGCTGCGGCGCCGTCCCTACGCCTGGTGGCGCTATGTACGCGGCGCCAGCTGGAAGGATCCGCACGGCGCGCAGGCGCCGGCCCCGAACGCGCCGGTGACGCTGGTCACCCAGGCCGACGCCCTCGCCTATGCACGCTGGCTGGGCCGCGACCTGCCGACCGAGGCGGAGTGGGAATACGCGGCCAAGGCCGGCCGCGACGACGCCGGGCTCGATGGCGCGCCGGTCGATGCGCACGGCCGTCCGACCGCCAACTACTGGCAGGGGCCGTTCCCGCTGGCCGACAGCGCCCAGGACGGCCACGCCGGCCTGGCGCCGGTCGGCTGCTACGCCGCCAACGCCTTCGGACTGCACGACATGATCGGCAACGCCTGGGAATGGACCAAGGATGGCTACAGCGGCGCGCGCCAGCCGCACGCGAACGGCGACACCGCCGTGGCGGCGGCGCGCCGGCCGGCCGCGCCGGTCGTGATCAAGGGCGGCTCGTTCCTGTGCGCCCCGACCTACTGCCTGCGCTACCGCGCCTCGGCGCGCGAATCGCAGGAAGCCGACCTGGGCGCCAGCCATATCGGCTTTCGCACCGTGCTGCGCGATGCCTGAGAATGGCGCGGGATGAATCGGAGGACATGATGTCACCAGGCGCCTGAACGGCCCCGACGACTGGACCGGCAAGCATTTAGCTGCAACAATTCGGGAATGAGTATCATTTACCGATTCCACCTGTGGCTGCGCACGACGCTGGTCGTACTGACCTGCGCTTTCGCGCCGGCCGCCCTCGCCCTCGACCCGGCCATCGCGCTGGACGGCTATCGCCATGAACGCTGGGGCGAGCTGGAAGGCGCGCCGCGCTACGTCGACGCGCTGGCGCGCAGCCAGGATGGCTGGCTGTGGGTCGGCAGCCGTTACGCCGGCCTGCTGCGCTTCGATGGCCTGCGCTTCCTGCCGTTCGAGACGGCCGACGGCAGCCGCCTGCAAAACAACAATATCAGCGCGCTGCGGCCCGGCCCCGGCGGCGAACTGTGGATTGGGCACGGCAGCGGCGGGCTGAGCGTGCTGCGCAAGGGACGTTACCGGCACCTGCTCACGCCCGAACAGAGCGGCAGCGTCTTCGCCATCTCCCTTGGCGCCGATGGCGCGCCCTGGATCGCCGGCTGGCGCGGCCTGTTCCGGGTCGAGGGCGATCGCGTCGTGCGCATCGGCCCGGAACTGGGCTACGACGCCGTCCGCGCCGAATACGTGCTGGCCGACGGCGCCGGCCGGGTCTGGGCCACCGACGGCGCGGCGCTCTACCTGCGCGAGGCCGGCGCCCAGCGCTTTCACAGGCTGCGCGCGGTGCGCGGCGATGCGATGCTGCTCGAGGCGCGGGACGGCAGCGTATGGCTGGTGCTCGGCAAGCAGTTCGAGCGGGTGGCGCCGCCGTCGCCGCGCAGCGTGCCCTTTCAACCCGGCAGCGCCAACACCTACCAGTCGCTGTTCGACCGCGACGGCAACGTCTGGTCCGGCAACTGTCCGGTCGGCATTTGCGTGCTGCGCCCGGCCGACTGGCAGCGCGGCGGACGTTTCACGCCGGTTGGCGCCGCCGAGCGGCTCGACCAGTCGTGGCAGATGACCAGCCTGTCGGTGCTGGCGCTGATGGAAGACGGCGACGGCAGCATCTGGGTCGGCACGCCGTCGGGACTGGAGCGGCTGCGCGACCACGCCGTGCACATGGTGCCGCAACTGCTCGACCGCGGTATCTCCCACCCCGCCCGGCACCCGGACGGTGGGATCGTCGCGGTACGGGTCCAGCGACTGGACGGTACGGCCGGCCTGGTGCGCCTCGAGAACGGCAGGGTAAGCGACCTGCCGGACTCCATCGCCACCCACGTGCTCGACCGCGCCCCCGACGGCACGCTGGTGCTCGGGGGCCGGTACGGCATCGAGCGGCACGGCCGCGCGGGCGTCGAGCGCATCGCGCTGCCGCCCGCGGTCAGCGCGGCCGCCGACAGCATCCGGCCCCGGCGCCTCACCGCCGGCAACGACGAGATCTGGCTCTGGACCGGGCGCATGGGCGCCTGGCATTACCGCAACGGCGCCTGGACCCGGCCGCCGGTCAAGGAAGACCAGCCGCAGGAAGTGGCGTTCGACGCCGCCGGCCGCAGCTACCTGGGCCTGCACGGCAACCGCCTGCACATCGTCGACGGCGAGACGGTGCGCGAGTACGGCGCCCAGGATGGACTGGATGTCGGCAAGTTCAGCCTCATCGTGCCGGGCACGCCCTTGGTGGTCTCGGGCGAGGATGGCATGCAGGTCCTGGAAGGCAACCGCTTCCGGCGTCTCCCCGTCGCCGCGCCGGACGGCATCGGCGCGGCCAGCGGCATCGTCACCGACGCCGCCGGCGTGCGCTGGATCAATGCCGAGCGCGGCATCTACCGCGTCACGCTTGACGACTGGACGCGTTCGATGAACGACCTCGGCGCCCCGCTGCGCGGCCGGCTATTCGATGCCGCCGATGGCTACCTGGGCGGCGGCGTGTCGCGCCTGCTGTCGCGCACGGCCGCGATGGCCAGCGACGGCACGCTCTGGTTCGCCGGCGAGCGCGGCCTGGCCTGGATCGATCCGCGCAAGACCGCGCCCAATCCGGCGACGCCCGCGGTGGAGGTGGTGGCCGTCTCGAGCGGCGCGCGCCACTACGGTGCCGGCGCGGGATTGACACTCGACCAGGGCACCGAGAACGTACAGATCGACTACACGGCGCCCAGCCTGCGCATGCCGCAAAAGGTGAGCTTCCGCTATCGCCTGGCCGGCAGCCAGGACTGGGAAGAAGCCGGCACGCGGCGCAGCGCCTTCTTCCAGCGGCTGGGGCCCGGGACGCATACGTTTGAAGTGATGGCCATCAACGAGAGCGGCGTGGCGGGTCCGGTCACGAGCCTGGCCTTCCATATCCCGCCGCGCTGGTTCCAGACCTGGTGGTTCCTGGCCGCCTGCCTGCTGGCCATCGTGCTCATGGCCGCGTGGACCTACCGGCTGCGCACCCGGCGGCTGGCCGAGCGCATCGAAGGCGAGTTGATGGCGCGCATGCGCGAGCGCGAATCGATCGCCCGCTCGCTGCACGACACCTTCCTGCAGGGCGTGCAGGGGATGCTGCTGCGGATGCACTCGGCGCTGACCGGGCTGCCGGCCGACAGCCCGGTGCGCGCCGAGCTCGAGCGCGTGCTGGAAGACGCCGAACAGGTGCTGGAAGAAGGCCGCGACGAAGTCCAGGGCCTGCGCCAGGGCTTCGCCAACATCGACGCATTCTGGCAGGGTCTGGTGCGCGACGTGGAGCTGATCCTTCCTGGAGGAAGCCAGCGCCTGGCGCTGGCGGCGGCGCCGGGATCGGTCGACCGGTTGCCGGTGCGCCTGCGCCGCGACGTGCATGCGATCGTACGCGAAGCCCTGGTCAACGCCCTGCGGCATACACCCGGACCGGTCCGGCTCAGCGCCGACGCCGGCCAGCGCGACGTGACGCTGACCGTCGGCGACGAAGGAAGCGGCGGCTGCGCCATGGACAAGCCAGGCCACTTCGGCCTGCAAGGCATGCGCGAGCGCGCGCTCCAGATCGGGGCCAGGCTGCGCATCGACAGCGGCCCCGCGGGCACCCGGATCACGCTGGCGATTCCGGTCGGGCCGGACCAGGCGGATCAGGCGTCGCGCCCCGTCCCGCCCTGTCCGCCGAGCACGCGCACGGCATCGTCGACCACCGGCACGATCGCCAGCACGCACAGGAAGGCGGCCAGCGGCACGGTCGACAGATAGCCCAGGTGCTTGAAGCCCAGCGCTCCCACCACGCCGCCCAGACAGAACGCGCCCAGCAGCGACAGCATCAGCAGCAGGCGCCCGAGGTTGGCCGTGACTTTCGGCTGGCGCAGCGGGCCGTCGGCGTTCCAGTAGGCCATCTTGCCCAGCTCGATGCCGATGTCGGTCACGATGCCGGTCATGTGGGTGGTGCGGATCTCGGCACGCGAGACCTTGGTGATGACCGCGTTCTGCAGCCCCATCATGAAGCACAGCAGCATCACGGTCAGCGGAATGAAAAAGGCGTCGATCCCGGCCAGGCGCGCGCCGAGGATGCCGAACACCAGCAGAAGCACGGCTTCAAGCAACAGGGGCAGCGCAAAGCCACTATGGAGGCCGCGGCGCCGGATGTAGTTGACCAGGATCGCGGTGCAGGCCGCGCCGAGCAGGAAGCTGAGCAGCGCGCCGAGCGCGGCCAATACCAGGTCGGTCTCGCCCAGCACCAGGTGGTCGGCCGCGCTGGAGACGATGCCGGTCATGTGCGAGGTGTATTCGCGCACCGCCAGGAAGCCCCCGGCATTGATGGCGCCGGCAACGAAAGCCAGCGCCACGCCCAGGTGCCGGTTGGCGCCGGGCGTGCGTTCATGTCCTGTCAGGCTGCGCGCGTAACTGATCGGCACGGCGGATGGCTCTCCAGAAAAATCGCTGGTCGGTAGACGATTAATGTTACCGCAAATCACTTGCCGCACGCTCGAACGTTCTTCCATTCATAGAGCTATAATAAAAAATTATCGAAAAGCGCACACCGTTGTGCGCCCAAGACTGCCGTGAATCCCCATCTCGACAAGCTCCATCCTTACCCGTTCGAAAAGCTGCGCCAGCTGTTTGCCGGCGTCACCCCGAACCCGGCCTATTCCGCGATCAGCCTGGGCATCGGCGAACCGAAGCATCCGACGCCGGCCTTCATCGAAAAAGCGCTGACGCATTCGGTGGCCGGCCTGGCCAACTATCCGAGCACGGTGGGCGGCGAGCCCCTGCGCGCGGCGATCGCCGGCTGGCTGGAACGCCGTTACGGCATCCCGGCGCTGGACCCGGCCACCATGGTGCTGCCGGTGAACGGTTCGCGCGAAGCGCTGTTCGCGATCGCCCAGTGCATGATCGACGCCTCCAGGCCGGATGCGCTGGCGATGTGCCCAAACCCGTTCTACCAGATCTACGAAGGCGCGGCCTACCTGGCCGGCGCCGCGCCGTACTTCGTCAACTCCGAACCCGCGCGCAACTTCGCGCCGGATTACGGCAGCGTGCCGGAAGACGTGTGGCCGCGCGTGCAGCTGCTCTACGTCTGCTCGCCCGGCAACCCGACCGGCGCCACCCTGTCGCTGGACGACTGGCGCCAGCTGTTCGAATTGTCCGACCGCTGGGGCTTCCTGATCGCGGCCGACGAGTGCTATTCCGAGATCTATACCGGTTCGGCGCCGCCGCTGGGCGCGCTGGAAGCGGCGCACCAGCTGGGAAGGAGCGGCGGCGAGCAGCCGTACCGCAACCTGATCGTGTTCTCGAGCCTGTCGAAGCGCTCGAACGTGCCGGGCATGCGCTCCGGCTTCGTCGCCGGCGATCCGGTGGCGATGAAGAAATTCCTGCTGTACCGCACCTATTGCGGCGGCGCGATGTCGCCGCCGGTGCAGGCGGCCTCGATCGCGGCCTGGAACGACGAGCAGCACGTGATTGAGAACCGCGCGCTGTACAAGGAAAAATTCGCCCTCATCACCCCGCTGCTCAAGGGCGTGATGGACGTCGAGCTGCCCGACGCCGGCTTCTACCTGTGGGCCGACGTGCGCCGCACCGGCCTGTCGGATACCGACTTCGCACGCCGCCTGTACGCCGACTATAATGTGACGGTCCTCCCGGGCAGCTACCTGGCGCGCGAAGCGCACGGCCAGAATCCGGGGCGCGATCGTATCCGCATGGCCCTGGTGGCCGGCGTCGACGAAGGACTGGAGGCGGCGAACCGCATCGTCCAGTTCTGCCAGGGCCTGAAATAACGGCCCACGAATACCTGTTTTCATTTCAACCAAGACCAGCATCATGACCCAACAACTGCAAACCATCATCGACACCGCCTGGGAACAGCGCGCCGACATCAGCCCGAACAACGCCAGCGCCGAGGTGCGCGACGCCGTCGCCCACGTCCTTGCCGGCCTCGATGACGGCAGCCTGCGCGTGGCGCAGAAGGACACCGGCAGCTGGGTCGTGAACCAGTGGATCAAGAAGGCCGTGCTGCTGTCGTTCCGCCTCGAGAACAACGTGCCGGTGGCCAGCGGCGACATCCAGTTCTACGACAAGGTGCCGACCAAGTTCGCCGACTACACACCGGAAGACTTCGCGCGCGGCGGTTTCCGCGTGGTGCCGCCGGCCGTCGCCCGCCGCGGCAGCTTCATCGGCAAGAACGTGGTGCTGATGCCGTCCTACGTCAACATCGGCGCCTACGTCGATGAAGGCACGATGGTCGACACCTGGGCCACCGTCGGCTCCTGCGCCCAGATCGGCAAGAACGTCCACCTGTCGGGCGGCGTCGGCATCGGCGGCGTGCTGGAACCGATGCAGGCCAACCCGACCATCATCGAAGACAACTGCTTCATCGGCGCGCGCTCGGAAATCGTCGAAGGCGTGATCGTCGAAGAGAACTCGGTGATCTCGATGGGCGTGTACATCGGCCAGTCGACCAAGATCTACAACCGCGAAACCGGCGAAGTGACCTATGGCCGCGTGCCGTCGGGTTCGGTCGTGGTGTCGGGCAGCCTGCCGTCCGCCGACGGCAAGTACAGCCTGTACTGCGCGGTGATCGTCAAGCGCGTGGATGCGCAGACGCGTTCGAAGACCGGGATCAACGAGCTGCTGCGCGGCGTTTAAGCTGGCTGGACGCGTTGGCGGCTTCGCCGCCGACGCATCCAACCGGCCCCGGAATACCCGAAACAAACGGAGACGATGCGATGGCCATGGACCGCCTGTTCCAGCTGATGAAAGAGAAGAACGCTTCCGACATGTTCTTCGCCGTGAACTCCCCGGTGCACATCAAGATCAACGGCGCGCTCATCCCCATCAACCAGCATCGTCTCGAACCCGAGAACATCCTGTCGCTGCTGTCCGAGGTCGCCACGCCCGAACAGCTGCTCGAACTCGAACGCGACAACGAATTGAACATGGGCGTGTCGGTCCCGAACCTGGGGCGCTTTCGCCTGTCGGCCTTCCGCCAGCGTGGTTCGATCTCGGCCGTATTCCGCTTCGTGCCGGCCGACATCCCGCCGCTGGGCGGGCTCGGCCTGCCGCCCGTGCTGTCCGAACTGATCATGGAAAAGCGCGGCCTGCTGCTGGTGGTCGGCGCCACCGGCTCCGGCAAGTCGACCACCATCGCCGCCATGCTCGACCATCGCAACGAACAGCGCACCGGCCACATCCTCACGCTCGAAGACCCGATCGAATATCTGTTCAAGAACAAGAAATCGATCGTCAACCAGCGCGAGATCGGCAGCGACGCCAGCAGCTTCGGCATCGCGCTGAAGAATTCGATGCGCCAGGCCCCCGACTGCATCCTGATCGGTGAGATCCGCGACCGCGAGACGATGGCCGCGGCACTCGCTTATGCCCAGTCCGGCCACCTGGTGCTGGCCACCCTGCACGCCAACAACAGCTATAACGCGCTGAACCGCATCATCAGCTTCTACCCGATGGAAAACCGCGCCGCCCTGCTGCAAGACCTGGCCTCGAGCGTCAAGGCCATCGTCTCGCAGCGGCTGGTGAAATCGGCGGCCGGCGGCGCGCGCCAGGCGGCGGTCGAAGTGATGCTGAACACCCGCTACATCGCCGACCTGATCGAGAAAGGCGAGATCGGCCAGATCAAGGAAGCGATGGACAAGAGCCTGTCGCCCGGCTCGCAATCGTTCGAGGGCGCGCTGTTCAAGCTGGTCAAGGATGGCCTGGTGACCCAGGACGAGGCCCTGGCCAATGCCGACTCGGCCACCAACCTGCTGTGGCTGCTCAACAATGGGCCGGAGAGCCAGGTCCAGCAGACGCAAGAGCAGGAGCGGGAAAAACCGGCGGCGCCGCAGGGCGCCTCGTTCACCGAGTTCACGCTCAACTCCTGATCCGGCGCCCGATGTCCCAGGCGGCGCGCCCGTCCGCCTCATCTGTGTACAATCGGCCGAAGCACCTTGTGCGCCGCCGCGCGCATACACTATCCTCACGCCTTTTCGAACGACCACGCCGCCCCGGCGGCCAAGATTACCCATGACTACGACTCTCTACGGCATCCCCAACTGCGACACCGTCAAGAAGGCCCGCACCTGGCTGGCGGACAACGGCCACGACTTCACCTTCCATGACTTCAAGAAACAAGGCCTGAGCCGCGAACTGGTGCAGGGCTGGCTGAAGGACCTCGACTGGGAAACCCTGGTCAACCGCAAAGGGATGACCTGGCGCAACTTGTCCGATGAGCGCAAGGCGCAGATCACCGACGCAGACAGCGCAACCGAGCTGATGCTGGAAAACCCGTCCGTCATCAAGCGCCCGGTCCTTGCCGGCGTCGGCCCGGTCTCGGTCGGCTTCTCCGCCGACCAGTACGCCAGCAAGTTCGAGGGCGCCAAGTGAAGCCTTCCCGCACCCTGCTGCTGACCGAAGAGCTGATCGCGCTCGATTCGATCACGCCGCACGACAAGGGCTGCCAGCAGCGCCTGATCGAGCTGCTGGCGCCGCTGGGCTTTCGCTGCGAGACCATCGAGTCGAACGGCGTGACCAATCTGTGGGCGCGCAAGGGCAGCGAAGCGCCAGTATTCGTGTTCGCCGGCCATACCGACGTGGTCCCGGCCGGCCCGCTGCACCAGTGGGAATCGGAACCCTTCGTGCCGACCCAGCGCGACGGCAAGCTGTATGGACGCGGCGCCTCGGACATGAAGACCTCGATCGCGGCCATGGTGATCGCCTGCGAGGAATTCATCGCGCACCACCCCGACCACAAGGGCTCGATCGCCTTCCTGGTCACCAGCGACGAGGAAGGCCCGGCCGTCGACGGCACCGCGGTCGTGGTCGACCTGCTGGAAGAACGCGGCGAGACGCTCGACTACTGCCTGGTCGGCGAGCCGACCTCAAACCACGTGCTGGGCGACACCATCAAGAACGGCCGCCGCGGTTCGCTGTCGGGCCACCTGGTCATCAAGGGCATCCAGGGCCACATCGCCTATCCGCAGCTGGCGCGCAACCCGATCCACCAGGCCGCGCCGGCGCTGGCCGAGCTGACCGCCGAGGTCTGGGACGAAGGCAACGAGTACTACGCGCCGACCAGCTGGCAGATCTCGAACATGGCGGCCGGCACCGGCGCCACCAACGTGATCCCGGGGCAGCTGACGATCGACTTCAACTTCCGCTTCTCGACCGCCAGCACCGCCGAGGGCCTGGAAGCGCGCGTGCACGCCATCCTCGACCGCCATGGCCTGGATTACGACCTGGAGTGGACGCTGTCGGGCCAGCCCTTCCTGACCGAAAAGGGCACGCTGTCGGACACGATCTGCGGCGCCATCAAGGAAGAGCTGGGCGTGCAGGCCGAACTGTCGACCACCGGCGGGACCTCGGACGGCCGCTTCATCGCCCGCATCTGCCCCCAGGTGATAGAATTCGGGCCACCGAACGCCAGCATCCACAAGATCGATGAACATATCGAGCTGCGCTACATCGATCCCCTGAAGAACATCTACCGCCGCACGCTCGAACGCCTGCTGGCTGCCTGATCGGGGCGCTGAACCAACACGAGAACAAGACCATGACCAACACCACCTTCAGTACGCCGCGCGACCTGCTGCGCTATGCCGTCACCCGCTTCAACGGCGCCAAGCTGTTCTTCGGCCACGGCAGCGCCGAGGCCTTCGACGAAGCCGCCTACCTGATCCTGCACACCCTGAAACTGCCGCTGGACCGCCTCGAGCCCTTCCTCGACGCCAGGCTGCTGCCCGACGAAGTGCTGCAGGTGCTGGCCGTGATCGAGCGCCGCGTCACCGAGCGCGTGCCGGCCGCCTACATCACCAAGGAAGCCTGGCTGGGCGAGTACCGCTTCTACGTCGACGAACGCGTGCTGGTGCCGCGCTCCTTCATCGCCGAGCTGATCCCGCAGCAGTTCAGCCCATGGCTGACCGACCCGGACGGCGTCGAGAACGTGCTCGAACTGTGCACCGGCAGCGGCTGCCTGGCGATCATGGCGGCCGACATCTTCGAGAACGCCGTGGTCGACGCGGTCGACATCTCGAAGGATGCGCTGGCCGTGGCCGAGCACAACATCCGCGAATACAAGATGGAAGGCCGGGTGAACCCGATCGAGTCCGACCTGTACGAGAACGTGCCGTTCAAGAAGTACGACCTGATCATCTCCAATCCGCCGTACGTGAATTCGGAATCGATGCGCACCCTGCCGCCGGAGTACCTGAACGAGCCGCAGATCGCGCTGGCCGGCGGCGAAGACGGCATGGACCTGGTGCGCAAGATCATCGCCGGCGCCGCCGAGCGCCTGACCCCGGACGGCATCCTGGTGGTCGAGATCGGCAACGAGCGCGAGTTCGCCGAAGCCGCCTTTGGCCACCTGGGCCTGACCTGGCTGACCACCAGCATCGGCGACGATGCGGTGTTCCTGCTGACGGCCGAGCAGCTGCAGACCGCGCAGTAAGCGATCCGGTCATCTATCCGTGGGGTGGACGGCTTGCCGTCCACCCCACTTTGTCATCCAATTATTCAGCGCCCCACCATGATCCGTATCCAGAACGTCAGCCTGATGCGCGGCACCAAGCCGCTGCTCGTCGACGCCGACCTGACCCTCAACCCGGGCGACAAGATCGGCCTGATCGGCGCCAACGGCGCCGGCAAATCGAGCCTGTTCGGCCTGCTGCGCAACGAACTGCATCCGGACCAGGGGCAGATCGACTTCCCCGCCAAGTGGCGCATGGCCTATGTGGCGCAAGAGACCCCGCCGCTCGAGCGCGCCGCGCTCGACTACGCGATCGATGGCGACGTCGGCCTGCGCAAGTTGCAGGCCGAGCTGGAAGAGCTGGAATCCCACCCCGATGCCGACGCCCACGGCATGCGCCTGGGCGAGCTGCATGCGGCGCTGGCTGACGCCGACGCCTATACCGTGCAGTCGCGCGGCGAGCAACTGTTGCTGGGCCTGGGCTTCTCGCTGGCGCAGATGAACCAGCCGGTGGCCAGCTTCTCGGGCGGCTGGCGCATGCGCCTGAACCTGGCGCAGGCGCTGATGTGCCCTTCCGACCTGCTGCTGCTCGACGAACCGACCAACCACCTGGACCTGGACGCCATCATCTGGCTCGAGGACTGGCTCAAGCGCTATCCCGGCACCCTGATCATCATCTCGCACGACCGCGACTTCCTGGACGAGATCGTGAACGTGGTGGTGCACATCGACGACCGCAAGCTCAAGCGCTACAGCGGCAACTACTCGGCCTTCGAGCGCCAGCGCGCCGCCCAGATGGTGCTGCAGGCCTCGGCCATCGAGAAGCAGCAGCGCCAGCGCGCCCACCTCGAATCCTTCATCAACCGCTTCAAGGCGCAGGCCACCAAGGCGCGCCAGGCGCAGAGCCGGATCAAGGCGCTCTCGAAGATGGAAGAACTGGCGCCGCTGCGCGCCGCCGCCGAATTCTCGTTCGAGTTCCGCGAGCCGCTGGCGGCCCCGAATCCGCTGCTGGTGCTGGAAGGCGTCGACGCCGGCTACCCGCTTCTCGACGCGCACGGCGACAAGGTCGGGGCCAAGACCATCGTCAACCACATCGACTTTTCGCTGCAGATCGGCCAGCGCATCGGCCTGCTGGGCGTGAACGGCGCCGGCAAGTCGACCCTGATCAAGACCGTCGCCGGCGAACTGGCGCCGCTCACCGGTCATGCCACACTCGGCAAGGGCCTGTCGATCGGCTACTTCGCCCAGCACCAGGTGGAGATGCTGCGCCATGACGAATCGCCGCTGTGGCACCTGGCGAAGATCGCGCCGACAGTGCGCGAACAGGAGCTGCGCAACTTCCTCGGCAGCTTCAACTTCCCGGGCGATATGGTGACCAGCCCGATCAAGCCGTTCTCGGGCGGCGAAAAGGCGCGCCTGGCGCTGGCGCTGATCGTGTGGCAGCGCCCGAACCTGCTGCTGCTGGACGAACCGACCAACCACCTGGACCTGGAAACGCGCGAGGCGCTGACGATGGCCCTGGCCCAGTTCGAGGGCACGCTGGTGGTGGTGTCGCACGACCGCCACCTGCTGCGCGCCACCACCGACCAGTTCATCATCGTGGCCGACGGCCGCCTGCAGCCCTTCGACGGCGACCTGGACGACTATAAGGACTGGCTGTTCAAGACCAAGCTGGGCAAGGGAGGCGACGCCCTGCCCGGCCAGGCCGCGCCGGCGAAGGCGGCCCAGCCGTCCGCCAGGGCCAGCGCGCCCGCGCCGAGCCCGGCGGCGTCGCCGGCCGAGCGCAAGGAACAGAAACGCCTCGAAGCCGAAGAGCGCCAGCGCCTGGCGGCCCAGCGCAAGCCCCTGGAAAACCGGGTCAAGCGCCTGGACGAGCAGATGGCCAAGCTGAGCGCCAAGAAAGCGGCGATCGACGCCGAGCTGCTCGATCCGGCGATCTACGAAGCGGCGAACAAGGATCGCCTCAAGACGCTGGTGGCCGACCAGGCCTTCGCGGCGCGCGACCTGGAAGCGCTCGAGATGGAGTGGCTCGACATCCAGGAGCAGCTGGAAGCGTTGACGGCGTAAGGTCAGGCGGCCCGCAGCGGCCGCCGCGGCGACAGCGACATCAAGCGATCGATGTCGATCAGCACCACGCGCCGCCCATCGATGCGGGCCATGCCGATCAGGTAGCCCGCGCTCGGCGCGCCCGGCAGGGGCTGCACCGCCTCCGGGCGCACATGCACGATGCCGGTCACGCTCTCGACCACCATGCCGACGATCCCGCTCGACAGGCGCAGGATGATCACGTCGGTATCCGGCGCCGACCGGCCTGGCCCCGTACCCGCGGCCTGGGCGCCGCCCGCGCGCATGTCGACCACCGGCATGATCACGCCATGCGACAGCGCCACGCCGCCGATGATTTCGCCGTCGGCGGCGAAGCGTTCGAGGGATCCCAGCAGCTTGAGCTCCTGCACGCGCGCGCAATCGAGCCCGTATTCCTGCCCGTCGAGCATGAAGCTGAGGAATTCCCGTGAGGCGCTGCTGCGCGGCGCCGGGTAACGGGGGACAGAAGCGCAAGGGGCTGAAGCGTGAAGCATGCTGGGCGAGGTGACCATGGCGGATCCTTTATGGGTGCGATCACCATCGTATGCCTCGTCCCCGGCGCTGATGTTGACTGTAGTCAACTTCAGCCTTGGACGCGTCCCGCGCCGCGGGACAAATTCAGGACGCGGCCTGCGCCTCTGCCGCGGCCATGGACGTGTCCCACGACCAGGCGCCCTCGCAGCCCGCGTGCAGCACTTCCGCGCCCTTGGTGTCGCGCAGGCGCAGCTTGATGTCGCGCGCCGTCATCTCCCACACGCAGCCCAGGTCCGGTTCGTAGGGCAGCGCCAGCACCTGCACTTCGCCCGCCAGCATGCCGAGCGCCACCCCGGCCGCGCCGACCCGCTCGAAGCGCTGGGCCTCGAGCCGTTTCAACAGCGCCATGCCGGCCTCGCGCTCGCCGTCGAGCGACTTCGCTTCTTGCGACAGCCGGCCCAGCTCCTTGAGCGCCGGCGCCACGCTGGCCGCCAGGCGCCGGAACTGCGGTTCCTGTTCCGGCGTCAGCACCAGCTCGCCCTTGCGCAGGCGCGGCGCGATCAACAGGTATTTGCGCATCTCGGGCTGGCCGGTGAGGGTTTCCATCGCGCTGCGCCGCTGCGCCGCCAGTTGACCGAACTGGTCCACCCGTTGGCGCACCTGCGCCAGCGCCGCGTCGACGCGCGCGCAGTCCGGGCGCAGCAGCCAGGCCAGCATCTCGCCCTGCTTCCACGGCCCCGCGCGGCCGATCGCCACGCGCCGCCCGGCGATGGCGCTGCCCTCGGCATGCGCCACCTCGACCTCGTCGCCGATGATCTCGCAGTTGATGGCGGTCTCGATCCGGATGCGCGCGCCCGAGATCACGCAGTTTTCGGCGCGCTCGAGCCGCACCTCGCCCTTGGTCGCCTGGATCGTCGCCTGGGACGCGACGCCCAGCACCCGCACGCCGCCATCCAGGTTGCGCGCGCTGCCGCCGACCAGGTTGCGGCGCAGGAGGATCGCGCCGCGGCGCGCGACCAGGTGGCCATATACGTCGCCGTGCACGGTGATGCTCTCGGCCTCGATGATGCGCTGCTCCTGGACTTCGCCGAATTCCTCGTAGTCGCCCGCCAGGTGCAGGTTGCCGGTGGTCCTGGCGCTGACGCCGTCGCGGCTGACGATCTTGTCGGTGATGGCGATGCGGCTGCTCTTGGGGTCGACGCTCAGGAAGCCGTCCTGGCGCGCGACCAGGAACTCGCCTTCCGGCGCCAGCTCGACCGTCGTGCCGTCGGCCGCATAGGTGGCCAGGTCGAGGTCCTTCGCCACCTCGGGCGCGATCGGGATGCCGTTCAGGTCGAAGCCGGGACTGCCGCTGGTCCGCGGCACCTTGCGCAGCAGGCGCGTGCCGGCCGCCACCTGCGGGAAGCGGTTCTGGAAGCTCATCAGGTCGAGCTTGCCGTTGGCGAGCTGGCGCGGGGCATCGCTGCGATGCAGGTCGCTGGTGACCTCTTCCACGCGGGCATCCATGCCGGGCAACGGCTCGAGCCGGCGCGCCACCACGTAGCGACCGGCCGCGCCGCTCTCGATATGGCTGCGGATGGCTCCGACCTCGGCGCCGAAGCGGATGCCCTTCGCCCACATGTCGGCGACGAACTCGTCGACGTCGAGCCGGGTCTGGCGCTCGCCGCCTTCCTCGTCGCGCTCGAACACGGGTTCGAAATAGTATTCGGCCTGGCCGTCGGCGATCTTGACCGAGCGGTACAGGGCCTGGCGCTGCGGCGTGAACGGCACGATGTCGGCCGCGATGCGCACTACGGCCCGGCCGGCCGCATCGCGCGGCAGCTCCGGCCCGTGGCCGTACAGGGCCTTGATCAGGACCGGATAATCGAGGCCGGCCAGGTAATGGCTGGAGCGCAGGATGCCGTCGACCGCCGCCACCAGCGTGGTGCCGAGCACTTCGGGATCGGCATACACGCCGTCGTCGCGCCTGGCGATGCAATGTTCGGGCCCCGTCGAGTCGAAGCGGACGGCGGGCGCCGCCGTGGCGGGCGCTGCATCGGGTAGTACGGCAAGGTCGGACACGTTCACGCTCCACTTGGCGATAAATGTTGGCGACGCAGACCCTGCCAACAGTAAGGTGGACGTAAAGATAGCATGTTGCGCAATCTAAATAAACATATGGCAACTAGATTTCTAAAAAGAAAATTTGTGACGCGACCGACACCATTGCCCAGCTGGGCATTTGTGCCCGGATCCGGCAAAAACGCACGAGGTACGCCAGCATGACGCCTTGGGAAATGTCAAATTCCAGAAACGACAACGGCGCCATCGGCGCCGTCGTTTTACATTGCAAGCCGCATACTCAGCGGCGGCGGGCGTTCGGATAGAGTTCCGAACCTTCCTTGATCTGGCGCCGCAGGTCGCGCCGCTCGTCCGGCGACAGCCGGCCGCGACGGCGTTCTTCACGGGCCGCGTCGGCCTGCGCCTCCATGACGCGACGGTCCTGGTCGCGCATCTCGTAGACGCGCGTGTCTTGCTGGGCCTGCATTTGATAACGGTCGCGCAGCGCCGCTTCGTCGCGGCGCGGATCGCGCTCCTGGTTCTGCGCCAATGCGCTGGCCCCGGTACCTGCCAGCACGCAGGCGATCACACCAAGGCGCGCAAGCCGGGCGAGCCGGCCGCCATTGGCGCCGAATCCTGCTGGTTTGTCGTTGTGCGCGTGGTTCATGGTGTTCCTCTTCCGCGATGCCTGATAAACGGATAAGCTGTGTTGATCACTTGTCGCCAGTGTAGGTGCATACCGAAAGCGGAGTAAGACTTATTGGGTAAAGTTTGTAACACATTGTAATGGCTGGGCTGAGTCGTGCATCCGCCCTACCCATAAGAAGTTACCATAGCGACATTCATCTGACAATTCTGGACAGTTTTATGACTTCAACGACTTCGAACAATAACGCGGGTGCGGGCGCTGCATCGGGCCACTCCGCCAAGATCATGGTCGTGGACGACGACGTGCGCCTGCGCGACCTGCTGCGCCGTTACCTGACCGAACAGGGCTTCCAGGTCGTCACCGCCGAAAGCGCGCCGGCGATGAACAAGCTGTGGCTGCGCGAGCGCTACGACCTGCTGGTGCTCGACCTGATGCTGCCCGGCGAGCACGGCCTGTCGATCTGCCGCCGCCTGCGCGGCGCTGGCGACCAGACCCCGATCATCATGCTGACCGCCAAGGGCGAGGACGTCGACCGCATCGTCGGCCTCGAAATGGGCGCCGACGACTACCTGCCCAAGCCGTTCAACCCGCGCGAGCTGGTGGCCCGCATTGGCGCCGTCCTGCGCCGCAAGGGCCCGGACGAGATCCCCGGCGCGCCGTCCGAAACCCCGCAGACCTTCGAGTTCGGCGACTTCGTGCTCGATCTGGGCACGCGCACGCTCAAGAAGAATGGCGAGACGGTGCCGCTGACCACCGGCGAATTCTCGGTGCTGAAGGTGTTCGCGCGCCATGCGCGCCAGCCGCTGTCGCGCGAGAAGCTGATGGAACTGGCGCGCGGCCGCGAATACGAGGTGTTCGACCGCTCGCTCGACGTCCAGATCTCGCGCCTGCGCAAGCTGATCGAGCCCGATCCATCGAGCCCGCTGTACATCCAGACCGTGTGGGGCCTGGGCTACGTGTTCATCCCTGAAGGCCAGCCGCGCTAGTGTTTACCCCGATCGCCCAGGCGCGGCGCGCCCTGCGCTTCGCCTGGTTCAAGAGCGGCCTGTTCTGGCGCACCTTCTTCCTGATGTCGGTGCTTACCGCGGCCTCGATGCTGGCCTGGATCGGCATGATCAGCGTGTTCCAGCGCGACAAGCAGGTGCAGCAGACGGCGGAGCTGGTGGTGTCGGTGGTGACCATCACCAAGGCCGCGCTCACCCACTCGGCGCCCGACCTGCGGCGCGAGCTGCTGCTCGAACTGGTGTCGAACGAAGGCATCCGCATCTTCACGCTGGAAGACACGGACGTGGTCGACCCGCCGCCGCACAATCCCCTGATGCCCGAGATCGCCGCCATCGTGCGCGAACGGCTGGGGGCCGACACGCGCTTCTCGAGCGGCGTGAACGGCGTGCCGGGCTTCTACATCAGCTTCAATATCGAGGACGACAAGTACTGGCTGATGCTCGAACGCGAGCGTCTGACGGGCCTGACGCGCGAACAGTGGCTGGGTTGGGCCGTGGTGGTGGGCCTGCTGTCGGTGCTCGGCGCGGCGCTGATCTCGAGCCTGGTGAACCGCCCGCTGGCGCGCCTGACGGCCGCCGCGCGCGCCATCGCCAAGGGCGAGCGCCCCGTGCGCCTGCCCGAGAAGGGCTCGCAGGAGATCATCGAGGCCAATCGCAGCTTCAACCAGATGGTGGAAGACCTGGCGCAGGTGGAAAAGGACCGCGCCGTGATCCTGGCCGGCATCTCGCACGACCTGCGCACGCCGCTGGCGCGCATGGGGCTGGAGGTCGAGATGGCGAATCTCTCGACGGAGGCGCGCGAAGGCATGCAGTCGGACATCGCGCAGATGGACGCCATCATCGGCCAGTTCCTGGACTACGCCAAGCCGACCGAGGCGGCGACCTTCGTGCCGGTGAACCTGTCCGAGATGCTGTCCGACGTCGGCCGCGAGGCGGCCCGCATCCCCGACCTGCACGTGAAGACCGACCTGATGCCGGGCGTGCACGTGATGGGCAACGCGACCGACCTGCGGCGCGTGATCAACAACATCATCGAAAACGCGCGCCGCTACGGCAAGACGCCGGGCACCTCATGCACCGACATCGACATCGTGCTGCGGGTGAAGGCCACGGGGCACGGGCGACGCGCCGTGATCGAGATCGGCGACCATGGTGTCGGCGTGCCGGCGGACCAGATCGCACAGCTGATGAAGCCCTTCACTCGGCTGGATAGCGCGCGCGGCCAGGCGAATGGCGCCGGGCTAGGCCTGGCGATCGTGGAGCGCGTGCTGACCCGGCATAACGCGGGGCTGGAAGTGCGCAATCGCGAAGGCGGCGGGTTCTTGCTGCAGGTGGCGTTGCCGCTGGCGGCGTGATCTGCTCTATTTCCTTGCCATCTCCGAAAACCGCGCTATACTCCTACATGTACAACTTATCGTACATGTATATCCTTTCGATAACACGCTTACAACTATTGCTAACGCCTGCGAATACTGCTGACGCCTGCGACCACTGCTCACGCCTGCGATTATTGCTACCAACGACCTTTGCTAACGCCTGCGACAACTGCTAACGCCCGCGATCATTGCTTACGCCTGCGACTATTGCTAATGACTACGACTATTGAGCGATTGGAGTAATACATGAGAATCATTAACTTTTCCGATGCTCGCAACAGTCTTCGGACCGTCATCGACCAAGTGGTTGAAGATGCTGACGTCACCGTCATCTCGCGCCGCGATGCGCCGGACGCGGTCGTCATGTCATTCGATCACTACAGCAGTCTTATGGAGACTGTGCATTTGTTGAGCTCACCGGCGAATGCGGCTCACCTCGCCAAGTCAATTGCACAGGCCCGCTCTGGTCGAGCGCAGCATCGGGAATTACTCGATATATCCGACGCTGAGGAATCGCAACATGCGCCACTTGAAGTTCACGGATGAAGGCTGGGATAGCTATATTTACTGGCAGACGCAGGACAAGAAGACGCTCAAGCGTATCAATGATTTAATCAAGGATGTTCAAAGAGACCCCTTTGCGGGAATAGGCAAGCCCGAAGCCTTGAAACACAGCCTCAGTGGTTGCTGGTCACGGCGAATAGATGAGACGAACCGCCTCGTCTACGAAGTGCAGGATGAAGAGTTGATCATCCTGTCCTGCCGCTACCACTACTGATCACCAAGGGAGCAGATATGCTCCCTTTTTTCTTGCCGGTCTGACCTCCAGTAGAACTCACGACCGTTTCGCAGAAGTCAATCAATCGCCGATCAGGCTCGCAAACCGCCCGAGATCGATATTCCCGCCACTAATCAGGATCCCGACCTTCTTCCCTTTCAGCTGTTCCTTCATCCTGCGCGCCGCCGCGAAACCGAGGCAACCGGTCGGCTCCACCACGATCTTCATGCGTTCGGCGAAGAAGCGCATGCAGGCCACCAGCTCCTCGTCGCTCACGGTGAGGATGTCGTCGACGTCGCGCTGGATGATCGGGAAGGTCAGCTGGCCCAGGTGCTGGGTCTGGGCGCCGTCGGCGATGGTGCGCGGCGTGTCGATGTGGACGATCTCGCCGGTGCGCAGCGACTGCTGGCCGTCGTTGCCGGCTTCCGGCTCGACGCCGTACAGCAGGCAGCCAGGGGACAGCGCGCGCGTGGCCAGCGCGGAGCCGGACAGCAGGCCGCCGCCGCCCAGGCACACGAAGAAGGCGTCCAGCGGACCGACTTCCTCGAACAACTCCTTGGCCGCCGTGCCCTGCCCCGCGATCACGTCGGCGTGGTCGTAGGGCGGAATCAGGGTCAGGCCGTGCTTCTCGGCCAGCTCGCGACCGATCTGCTCGCGGTCTTCGGTGTAGCGGTCATAGGTCACCACGGTGGCGCCATAGCCGCGCGTGGCGGCGACCTTCGCGGCCGGCGCATCCTGCGGCATCACGATCGTCGCCGGCATGCCCAGGATCTTGGCCGACAGCGCGATCGCCTGCGCGTGGTTGCCTGATGAGAAGGCGACGACGCCGGCGCGGCGCTGTTCGGGGCTGAACTTCGCCAGCGCGTTATAGCCGCCACGGAACTTGAAGGCCCCCATGCGCTGCATGTTCTCGCACTTGAAGAATATCTCGGCGCCGAATTCCTCGTTGACGGTGCGCGAAGTCAGCACCGGGGTGCGGTGGGCTACGCCCAAGATGCGCTCGGCGGCCTGGGCGACGTCTTCGTAAGTGGGGAGCAATGCTGCGGTCATGGCGCAATCCTTTCAGGTCACTGCGGTCGGTTTAACGATTCATCCAATATTGGACATATTATCCAAACATGGATGAAGCGTCAAACCACAGCGATCTCCGGTCATGCCGTCGCTACGGCCACCAGCGGAGGATGTTCAACACGCCCGTCAGCCACGTTTTCCCGGTCTTCCCGATCCTGGGTCCGTTGCCCGGTGGCGCGGCCGGCGGGATGTCGCGCAGTGCCTGGTCGACCAGTCGGTTGCGTTCGCGCGCCCGCCGCACGAAGTACACCGACGCCCAAAGGAATAGCAGCAAGGCCGCCAGCGCCGCCCAGCCGCCGAAGACCAGCAGCGCGCCGAAGACGATGAACGGGCCGAACCAGTACAGGGCCCAGGCCTGTTCGCGCGCGACATCCCAGGCCGATTCGGCGAGCACGACGTCCGGGGTGGACAGGTCACGCCAGCCCACGATCTTCTGCCAGTTGCCCTGCTCGACCAGTGCGGCCGCATAGCGCGAACCATCGCGCGGCACGGTGCCATCAAGGAGCGTGACGCTGTAATGCTTTTTGCCGCCGCTTTCGAAGCTGAAGGTGCCTCCCTGCACGTCGAACACCCGATCAAACGTCACTTGGACGATATGGGCGAAATCTTCCAGTCGGGCAGTCATGGCCTCACCTCCGTATCGACAAAAGCATCGGCGCCCCGCAAGATCTTTGCGGCCCGGCGGTTGCGCGTCACGGCCCGCCCGGCGTAGGCAACAGCACCCAGCAGCACCAGCACCGCCAGCGACAGAAAAGCTTTCGATGCGCCGGGTTTATCCGCAACGGCGAACACGCCCGGCACTAGCGGAGCCACGAGAGGCAGTGGCTGCGTGACGGCCGCCAGCGAGCTTCGCCGCAGCGTCACTTTCGACGTGGACAGGTCGCGCCAGCCGACCACCGTTTCCCAGTTGCCGCGCTCGTGAAAAGCGACCGCATAGGTCGCGCCTTCGCGCGGAATGCCCAGGCCGAGGGCGCTGACGCCGTAGACGGGCCAGCCGCCCTCCTCGAAACTGAATTCCTTGAGGCGCTGCCGGACGTCGAACACCCGGTCGAAACGAACCCGCTCTACATGCATCTGGCTTTCCTCGTGACTGGCAATGCCGAGAACCGTAACGCACGCAAGCCTCGCCTGTCCAGCCCACGAACGAAGTCATGCGCCCTGCATCAATCCGGAATCCGATTGACCAGTTCCTCTCCCCGCTCGAAAGCGCCGATGCTGTCGATGGTCGTGCGCATGATCTGCCCGATCGCCTCGACAGTGAAAAATGCCTGGTGGCCGGTCACGATCACGTTCGGAAACGACACCAGGCGCTGGATCACGTCGTCGGTGATGATGGTCGACGACAGGTCCTGGAAGAACAGGCTCGCTTCCTGCTCGTAGACGTCGATCGCCAGGCCGCCCAGCTGGCCGGTCTTGAGCGCCTGCACCGCGGCCTCGGTGTCGACCAGGCCGCCGCGGCTGGTGTTGACCAGCACGCAGCCGCGCTTGACCCGCGCCAGCGCCGCCGCATTCACGATGTGATGGGTCTCTTCCAGCAGCGGGCAATGCAGGGACACCACGTCGCTGCAGGCCAGCAGCTCGTCGACGCCGATATAGCGCCCGCCCAGCGCCTCGAAGGCCGGCGTCGGGTAACGGTCGTAGCCGACCAGGGTGCAGCCGAAACCGGCCATGATGCGGGCGAAGATGGTGCCGATCTTGCCGGTGCCGATCACGCCGACCGTCTTGCCGTGCAAATCGAAACCCATCAGGCCGTCGAGATCGAAATTGCCTTCGCGCGTGCGCACGCTGGCGCGCGCGATCTTGCGGTTCACGGCCAGCAGCAGGCCGACCGCGAACTCGGCCACCGAGTTGGGAGAATAATCGGTGACCCGCACCACCGCGATGCCCAGTTCGCGCGCGGCGTGCGCATCGACGTGGTTGTAGCCGGTCGAGCGCGTCGCCACCAGGCGCGTGCCCTGGCTCGCCAGGATGCCCAGCACCTCGGCGTCGACGGTGTCGTTGACGAACACGCAGACCGCCTCGCAGCCCTTGGCCAGGATGGCGGTCTCGCGGCTCAGGCGGTCTTCGAGGAAGCGCAATTCATGGCCGGCTTCGTTGGCCTGGGCCAGCATGGTCTTGTCGTAGCGGCGGGCGCTGTACACGGCTGTCTTCAAGAGTGACTCCCCTGATAAGTGGCACCGCTGAATTCTATTTAATGTCGTTGTAAGCCGTCGCCCGCGAAATGCCGAGGTGGCCGGCCGCCACTTCCATCGCGCGCCGCACTTCGAGATAGCCGCCCTCCTTCAGCTCGCGCATCAGCGCGCGCCGTTCGTGCGCCTTGAGCAGCTGGGGCGAGGACGCCAGCCGCGCAGCAAAGGCGTCGATGCGGCGCCGGATGGCGTCGGCGTTGGCCGGATCGAGCGACTCGCCCACCGGCGCCTCGCCCAGCGCATTGAACTGTTCCAGGATGCCCTGCATCGAACGGAACAGGGTCAGGTCGACGTTCAGGCACAGGGCTGCGACATAGTTGCCGTCGGCGTCCTTGATGCCGATCGAGGTGCTTTTCGCCGGGCGGCCATCCGGAAACTGGTTCGGATAATTGGCGACGACTTGCGGGTAGGCGCTGTCGGCGATGCGCGCCAGCCCCAGCTCCGTGGCCGGATCGCCGGCGGCGCGGCTGGAGAGATTGTTGTGGATCGCCAGCACCGCATGGCCGGGGTCGCGCAGATCGTGCACCACCACTTCGCAGAACGGGGCGAAGGTCTGGGCCAGGCCCTCGGCGATGTGCCGGACCTGCTCGATGAGCGCGGACTCGTCCTTGCTTGGCAATGTCTTGGTCATGCTGGACATTTTATCCAAGACTGGCGGTTCTGTAAAAAACGACGGCGCGCAGGCCTACACCGCCACGTGAAGTGGCGAACAGAAGCGTAGTGATGCAAGGAAGACAATGAAATCCCGAACATGGATCCGTCCAGGAGCCAATCATGAAGCGTCAACTGAGCATCTGCCTGCTGGCCGCCGCCGCGATCGCCGCGCCGAGCGCCTATTCCGACACCGTCATCGTCAAGTGCATCGACGACGCCGGCCGCGTCACCCTCACCGACCGCCCTTGCGAAGCCGGCGCCGTCACCGTGCGCACGGCCAGCATGCCGTCCAGCGAGGGCGTGACCCGGCTTGCTCCCTATCCGCTGGCGGCGCGTGCAGACGTGCTGCCGCCGCCGCGCGAGCTGCAGCGCCGCGCCGTTCCGATGCCGCGGGTCAAGGCCGAGCCGCTGGCCAGCGACGTCGCCACCCTGAAGGCGGCGCGCGCGCAGTTCCTGCTCGACGACGTGGGCAGCAGGGAAACCCTCGCCGGCCTCGAGTGATTCAGAGCAGCCGGCTCAGTGCAGCCTGCTCACGCTGGCCAGGTGCGGCGCCGGAGGATTCTCCAGCTCGCGCAGCAGCTCCAGCAAGTCCTCGTCCCTGATGAAGCCGGCGCTCGAGCGTCCTTCCAGTAAACGCTCGGGCGGCATCGAGCGCGCCACCACATAGCCCTGCACGTAGTCGACGCCGATCTCGTGCAGCGTCTGCACGGTGGCCGCGTCTTCGGCCCATTCGGCGATCGTCTTCATGCCCAGGTTGACGGCCAGGCTGACGATGGCTTCGACGATCGCCACGTTGGCCGGGTGGGCGTTGATGTTGACGATGAAGTTGCCGTCGATTTTCAGCACGTCGGCCGGCAACTCCTTCAGGTACGAGAACGAGGTGTAGCCGGCGCCGAAGTCGTCCAGCGCCACCTTCACGCCGAAGCTGCGCACCTGGTCGATGAAGCGGCGCGTGTTGTCCAGGTCGTGCAGCGCCACGCTCTCGGTGATTTCCAGGCACAGGCGGCTGGCCACGTGCACGTAGCGGCCCAGGATATCGAAGGTGTCCTGCACGAAGCGCTCGTCGTTGAGCGAGGCTCCCGACAGGTTCATGCACACGAAGCGGGTATTGACCAGGTCTTCGGTGTGCTCGGCGATCCAGGCCAGGGTGGTGGTGAGCACCCAGCGGTCGATCATGCTGGCGCGCCCGCTCTTCTCGGCGGCGGCGATCACGGCGCCGGCCGGCACCACGCGCCCATCCGCCTCGCGCATGCGCAGCAAGACTTCGAAGTTCATCGATTCGTGCGGCGCGCGCAGCGACATGATCGGCTGCATCTCGAGCAGCAGGTTGTCGGTCGCGTCCGGGCCGGACAGGCGCTCGACCAGGTCCAGTTCGGCCGCGCGCTGGCGGAAGGCGTCGGCGCCGCGTTCATACACCACCAGGCCGTCGCCCAGGCCGGTCTTGGCTTCGCGGCAGGCGCGGTCCGAGGTCGACACCGCATCCTTCATCGGCATGCCCGGCACCACCTCGATCAGGCCGACCGAGGCGCGCACGTGGAAGGCCTTGTCGCCCACCCGGTACGGGGTGTTGCCGAGGCGGTCGACGATGCCGCGGCAGATGATCGAGGCCAGCGGGATCGCCGTCTCGGGCATCACGATCACGAATTCGTCGCCGCCCACGCGGCCGATCTGCTGGCCACCGGCCAGCATCGTGCCCATCCGCTCGCACACCTGCTTGAGCACTTCGTCGCCCGCCGCATGGCCGAACAGGTCGTTGATCAGCTTGAAGCGGTCGAGGTCGACGTAGGCCAGCGCCATCGGCCGCCCGGCGGCCAGGCTGGCGGCGGCGCCCGAGAATTCGCGTTCGATGCCGCGCCGGTTGTAGACCTTGGTCAGCGGATCGTTGTTGGCCATGAAGCGCAGCTGCTCGGTGGCCTTGTGTTTTTCGGTGGTGTCCTGCAGCACGCCCTCGATGCGCGAGCGCGCCAGGGTGGCGCTGACCAGGAAGCGCTGGTTGCCGTCGCGGCTGGCCAGTTCCATCTCGGCCTCGGACTTGGCATGCACCTGCTCGTGCAGGTTGGCCCAGCTGGCTTCGGTGAAGAACTGGCGCCAGGCGGTGCGGCCCGGCGCGAAGCCGCTCATGCCCAGCATCTTCTGCAGGGCCGGATTGACGCTCAGGAAGTGGCCGTACATATCGAGCGTGAACAGGCCGACCGGCATCGCCTGGTAGGCGTGCTCGAGCTCTTCCTGGGCTTCCTGGCGCTTCTCGGTTTCCATCCGCATCTGCTCGGCCACGGCCAGCGCCGCCAGCAGGCTCGACGCGAGCGCGGCGGTGACGCTGTTGATCACGCCCAGCAGCTCGCGCATGCCGAGCGCGGCCGACAGGACCTCGGCCAGCGACGCCAGGAAGGTCACCGCGAACGAGGCCGCGAACCAGGCCGCGACCCGCGTGCGCGATTCCACGATGATCTTGAACAGGCCGACCGTCATCAGGGAGAAGCAGCACACCAGGATGCCCCACAGCAGCGGCAGGTACATGCCATACGGCAGCAGCATGGCGGCGGCCAGCATCGGCATGCACAGCCACTGCATGACGCGCATCGGCAGCAGGTAGCGCATCTCGGCCAGGTGCTCCTTGAGCAGCGCCTGGTACAGGGTCAGCGTGGCGATGCCGTACAGGGTGATCGTCACGGCGCGGCTGCGCAGCAGCCATTCGGAAGGCACGGTCTGGCCCAGCCACTGGATGTCCCAGCCGGCCGACAGCGCGCCCACGCGCAGGTTCAGGATCAGCCAGCCGGCGAACAGCACGTACACCGGCTGGCGGTTGATCAGGGCCGTGATGATGATGAACAGGGCCAGCACGATCATGCCGCCGTCGAGCAGGCCCGATTTGCGGTGGTATTGCTTGACCGACAAGGCGAACTGATCGGCCGGCCATTGCAGCACCGACAGGCGCGCCGGGCCCGAGAAGGTGGCGCGGCACAGCAGCTGGCGCGGCAGCGGCGCCAGGCGCATCGCGAAACCGGCCTTGTCGGCGCGCAGGGCGCCGTCGTCCGTGCTGCGGGTGGCGGCGCCGAGGGGCTCCAGGGTATTGGCATTCCAGCAGCCGATGTCGAGCGCGTGGCGCGACGGGAATTCGATCACCTGCTCGCCGGCGCGCGGCATCGGCTCGAAGACGAACCAGACCGGCGCTTCGGACAGGTGGGTATCGTGGCTATTGATCAGCGGCGTGGCGCGCGCCAGGGCCAGCGCGTCGCCTGGCGCCAGCGCCGCGGCCCGGTCGACCGTGACGTGCATCGCAAGCGGCACGTCGCCGCTGGTGCGGTATTCGTCATGCCAGAAGACGAGCGCGATCAGCGAGACGACGCCGATCCCGACCGGAATCAGATAGTAGGCAAATATCTTCAGGACCAGCTCGACAGCCGCATGGAGCGCGGCCGGCAGCGTTGCACGGAGCTGATGATTGACGTTGGGCATGGACGATCTTGGGTGGCACTGGTGGCCCGGCGCGACGAGCGGCGGGCCATTAAAGCGCAAGGATACCGCTTTACGCTAGTGCCGTCATGCAATTATTAGGCCAGCCAGGGCGATTTCACAACGGTTTGTCATTGACAGTAAGGCTTAGGTCCGATTGCGCGCCTGCCGCGTCGATGGCTCACTAGTGCCATGGCGGCCGGTCGCACGGCGCATCAAACGGCCCGGCGTAGTCTGTTCGCAAACGAAAGGAAAGTCTATGCGGGCTGTCCCGATCCGATTCCTGTGCGCCGCGGCCTGGATGCCGCTGGCCTGCCTGGCGGCGCCGCAGAACGCGCCACCGGCGCAGTCCACCGCGCCGGCCCCGCCCCCAGCCCCGGCCCCGGCCGCGCAGCCCGATCTCGAGCCCGAGGCCGTTTCCGCCCTCGGCGCCATGGGCGCCTACCTGCGCACCCTGCCCGCTTTCGAAGTCGTCGGCCGTGCCACCACCGAGACCGTGATGGACGACGGCATGAAGCTGCAGTTCGACAGCACGGCGAACCTCAGGGTGCGCCGGCCCGACCGCCTCCAGGTCGACGTCGCCAACGACCGCAAGCAGCGCCAGATCTTCTATGACGGCAAATCGGTGACCGTCTACGGCCAGCGCCTCAAGTACTACGCCACCGTCGCGGCGCCGCCGACCCTGCGCGAGACCGTCGACGCGCTGGGCACGAAATACGGCATCGAACTGCCGCTCGCCGACCTGTTCTATTGGGGGACGGAACAGGCGCCGGTGTCCGACATCCGGGCCGCGCATTACATCGGCCCGGCGACGGTCGGCAGCCTGAAGGCCGGGCACTACGCCTACCGCCAGGAAGGCGTGGACTGGCAGGTCTGGATCCAGGACGGCAAGACGCCGCTGCCCCTGAAGCTGGCGATCACGGCCAGCGGGCAACCGGGCGAACCGACCCATACGGTGTGGCTGCGCTGGAACCTCGCGCCGCGCTTCACCGATGCCACTTTCTCCTTCCGGCCGCCGCCGGGCGCGATGAAGATCGCGCTGCAGACGGCCGACGGCAAGGTCGCGTCCATCAAATGAACGGGGGAGAACCCATGCCGCTCACTCCAGGACATCGGCGCGTCATCGGTGTGCTGCTCGCGCTGGCGGTCGTCCTCATCGCCTACGAGGCCGCCGCCCAGCGTGGCGCGGGACGCGTCGGCGGCGCGGCGGTCAGCCGCAGCGGGAGCGCCCAGGTGCATCGCGGCGCCTATGGCGGCAATTACCACGCCTCGAGCAGCGTCAGCCGCACCTCGGTCAACGGCCACGCCAACGTCAACCGCAACGTCAACGTCAACCGCAATATCAATGTGGATGTCGACCACGATTACTACCGCCCCGGCGCGGGGCTGGCGGTGGCCGGCGCGGTGGCGGTGACGGCGGCGGCGATCGGCTCGGTGGCATATTCGATCCCGTCGTCCTGCGTGGCCGTGGTCCGGGCCGGGGTCACCTACCAGCAGTGCGGCAGCACCTGGTACCAGCCGCAGTACGCGGGCACCAGCGTGAACTACGTCGTGGTCGCGCCTCCAGGATGAGAACGAGGCGCGCTTGCGCGACGGCGGCCGGCCTGGCCTGGCTCTCCTGCCAGCCCGTCCGCGCGCAGGAGGAACAAGAGCTGGCCAGGAAGCTCGCCAATCCCGTGGCCGCGATGATCAGCGTGCCGCTGCAATCCAATTATGACCGGCACGATGGTCCCACGCGCGATGGCCGCAGGTACACCATGAACGTGCAGCCGGTGGTGCCCGTCACGCTCAACCCGGATTGGACCCTGATCAGCCGCACCATCGCGCCGCTGGTCAGCCAGCACGACCTGGCGCCCGGCGCCGGCGGCCAGCACGGCATCGGCGACATCACCCAGAGCTTCTTCATCTCGCCGTCGCGGCCCGCGGCGCACGGCATCGTCTGGGGCGCGGGGCCCGTGTTCCTGCTGCCCACCGGCAGCGAGAGCGCGCTCAGCGCGCGCCAGTGGGGCATCGGCCCGACCGGCGTGGTGGTCAGGCAGCACGGCCCGTGGACTTGGAGCCTACCCCGGTAGGTGGGAGGCTCTCATGGCGCGCTGGCCAATCACATCTGGTCCTTCGCCGGCCATGACGACCGGCCGAACGTCAGCGCCACCTTCGTCCAGCCCTTCCTCAACTACACCACCAGAACCGCCTGGACCTTCGGCATCAACACCGAGTCCAGCTACGACTGGAAGCAGGAACAGTGGTCGGTGCCGGTCATCGTCACCGCCAGCAAGCTGATCAAGGTCGGCCGGCAACCGATATCGATCGGCGCCGGCCTGCGCTACTGGGCCGACAGCCCGAGCGGCGGGCCGCGCGACTGGGGCCTGCGCCTGAGCGTGACCTTCCTGTTTGCCAGGTAGGCGATGCGCCGGCGGGTTCGAAAGCCCGCCGGCATGCCATTCTCAGAACAGGTAGGAGAACGCGATCCCCACCGTCCACTGGTCGGCGTCGCCACGGCCCTCCACCACCGGGCTGTCCTTGGCGTCGTCCAGCAGCCGCTCATAACGCCCGCCGACCGTCATCAGCCATTCCGGGTTCAGCTGGGTCGTCAGGCTGAAGGGAATCTTGATCGAGGTGACCGACGGGTCGGGGTCATAGGGCACGCCGAGCCGCTCCGGGTACAGGAAATCGTCGCCGCCCCCGACGCCGAAGTACTTGCGGTTGAAGTCGTTACTGGCGAAGAACAGGCCAAAACCGATGCTGCCGATCAGCTGCATGCCGGCGACCGGCTGCGGGAAGGGGTGGATGTAGTTGACGCGCACGTTGCCGGTGGCGCCGTTGTACACATTATTGGTGTTGCCGACCACGTCGGCGCTGAACACCAGCTTGTGCATCGGCTGGCCTTGCGTCAGCGGCATGTGATAGGCGACGAAGGCGCCGATCTCGGTGGCCGTGGCGACCGGACGCATGCGCGAGACGATCTCGTCGTCGACATCGTCGTCGCGCCGCATGCGCCAGCGAATCAGCGGACCGGCGCGCCAGTCCTTGCGCGGCACCAGGTTGGCCATGATCTCCGGACCGAGCACCCGGACGTAGCGGTCGGATCCGAAGTTGTAGTGCAACACCGGCGCCACGGCGGCCTGGTAATCGGACGAGCCGTAATAGTCGGGCACCGCGAACACACCCAGGCCCACCAGATTGCGTTCCTCGAGTAACTCGACTGGGAGCACGTCTTGCGCCGCGGCGAGCGGTGAACAGAGCAGCGCCGCGGCGATGGCGAGGCTGCGGGGGCTGTGCGTGAATGTCTTCATGACTGACCTCTCGGAGCTAGGGGGTGGAACATCAGGGCCGCCCCGGCGCCATTCGCCGGTGCGCTTCGCACTGCTGATGGTGTGTAGACAGTCGGCGCCGCGTTTTGTGCCCCTGCCTCGTCAAGAACGTCGTGCGTCGACAGCGCTACGGCCAAGGTCCACTACCGCGCGCACCCGCAGAATGCTTATGATCGTGACTGGCCCAAAATGAAAGAGCGGGATGGAAGCGCTGGTGCATGCGACCGCCGGCTGGATCGCGCTCGCCCTCGACGCGCTCGCGGTGCTGACCGTGGCCGCCGGCGCGCTGGAGGCGCTGGCGCGCGTGCTGGCACTGTGCCTGCGGGGCGCCGCCACGCCGGCGCGGGTGCACGCGGCCTTCATCGGCTTCGGCGACTGGCTGGTGGTCGCCCTCACCTTCCAGCTTGCCGCCGACATCGTCGGCACCACGATCGCGCCCGGCTGGGACGAACTGGGACGGCTGGCCGCGATCGCGGCCATCCGCACCTTCCTCACGTTTTTCCTGGACCACGACCTGGCCCGGGCCCTCGCACGCGAGCTGGCCGAGCAGGAACGCAACGGGGCGCAGCCCGTCAAGGCTGCGCCCCGCGATCCCGGCTGACGGCGTCACCGCCGGACCGGAACACGATCAGGAGAGAATCAGTCGAACATCAGGCGAACGCCAGTTCGACGCGTGGCCGGCTGGCCGGCGGCAACGGGCGCTGCGGCAGCGCCAGCGATGACGGCGCGACCGGACCGACGTCGATGTCCGGATGGTGGGTATTGAAGAAGAAGTTCAGCATCGGGTGGCGCGCCTCGGCCCAGCGCTGCTGGAAGGTGGCGATCTCGAACGCCATGATGCGATGCGGGATATTGCCCACGTGACGCAGCGGCACCAGACCCAATTCAGGGAACACGTCGACGAACATCAGCTGATCGTATTGCCTGTCCACGGGTGGACGGCCGGTCGCCACCGAGTAATCGATAGCGTTGTCTTCGCAATACATGAAGCAGGCCTTGATCAGTGCAATCTTGACCATGCGGCCGACCCGGCCTTCGTCGATGCCGAGGCGGGTCGCCTCGACCAGGCGCTTGCCCTGCAGCCAGGCGGGCAGGACGATCGATTCCTCGACGCCCAGGGGGCGGTAGAGGTTGGTGCGGATGCGGGTGCTCCCGATCGGCGTGCCGTCCAGCTTGGACTCGGCCAGCAGGACGATGGTGTCGGCATCGTAGTCGGCCGCCTCGGGCTGCGCCAGGCTGCGGGCGAAATCCGGGACATGGCGGGCATAGGCGGCGTGGCGGATGCGCACGGCCTTGAGAAGATCCGCTTCGGTTTCTACCCGGCGGACGGTGAACGGCAAACGCTCGATCGCGCCTCCAGCGACCGGCGCGCGCGCGGTGCGCGGACGGGTCGCTTTCGGGGGGGTGAACACGGCTGCTGGAAACAGCTCCATGGCGGTACTCCTGGTTGGTAAGTTGAAACAGGTTTGGTCTGGATCAAATTATCAATCCGCTCACGGAAATTCGAACTGTTGAGCAGGCGTGCTTTTTGCCCTCTATTTAATAGTAAGTACACCAGTAGTTTTATGACAAAGTTGTTGGCTTTGCCCAACGAAAACCACCAGAAATCACAAGTATTGCTTTACATCAACCTCGCCGTTCCTGACACGCGGATCGAACCGCCCGCCTCGTCGCCGATCTCGGCCGTCAAACGCGAACGCGCGCCCATGTCTTCGCCCTGGACGATCTCGATCCGTCCGCCATGCGGCCAGCCGATGTCGCGCAGGTAGCCGGCCAGTGCCGCGGTGCCGGCGCCGGTGGCCGGATCTTCATAGACGCCGCCCGAGGCGAAGGGATTGCGGGTGTGGAATAGCTGCGGATGCTCGGCCCAGACCAGTACAACCGTCACCAGGCCGTGTCCCAGCATCAGCGCCCGGCCGGCGTCCAGCTCGTAGCGCATCGCCGCGAGCAGCGCGCGGCTCGACAGCGCCAGCACCAGGTGGTCGGCGCCGCCATGGGCCAGCGCCGGCGCGATGCGCGGATCGAGATCGGCCCGGGTGTAGCCGAACAGCGCCAGCGCCGCATCGACCAGTTGCGGCTCGGCCGCCCGGCTCCAGGTCGGCGGCGACTGCAGCGCCGCGTGCACCCGCTCGCCCTCGCGCCGCCCCTCGACCGTGATGCTGGCCGCGTTCAGGGTCAGCGCGTAGCGGCCGTCGCCGTGGGCGCGGGCCAGCGCGGCGCCGAGGGCGATGGTGGCGTGGCCGCAGAACGGCACCTCGGATTCGGGCGAAAAATAGCGCACCCGCCAAGCCTCGCCCTCCGGCGCGGCGAAGGCGGTTTCCGAGAACCCGACCGCGTGCGCGATCCGGGCCATCTCGGCGGCCGGCGGCAGGGCGGCGCCGATCCAGACGCCGGCCGGATTGCCGCCCTGGCCGTTGTCGTCGAAGGCGGCGATGCGCTGGATGTCGTTCAGGTTCATGGCAATCTCCCTTGGTGAATGCACGATACTACCGCTTCGCCCCTTCGATCTTCGGCAGCAGCGCCGCCATGATGCCCAGCAGCGGCAGGAAGGACGCGATCCGGTACACCTGCTCGATGCCGTGGATGTCGGCGATATGGCCCATGGCCGCCGCGCCGACGCCGCTGATGCCGAACATCAGGCCGAAGAAGATGCCCGAGATCAGGCCCACCTTGCCCGGCACCAGCTCCTGGGCGAAGACGACGATGGCCGAGAAGGCCGACGACATCACCAGCCCGATCACGACCGACAGCACGCCGGTCCAGAACAGGTTCGCATACGGCAGCATGATGGTGAACGGCGCCGCGCCCAGGATCGAGAACCAGATCACGCGCTTGCGGCCGATCTTGTCGCCGATCGGGCCGCCGGCGAAGGTGCCCGCGGCGACCGAAGCCAGGAACAGGAACAGGTAAAGCTGGGCGGTGCCGACCGGCAGGTGGAATTTCTCGATCAGGAAGAACGTGTAATAGGTCTGCAGGCTGGCCATGTAGATGTACTTGGAGAAGACCAGCAGCGCCAGCACCACCAGGGCCTGGACCACCTTCTTGCGCGGCAGCTTTGGTCCCGCGTGCTGCGCGGCCTTCTTGACCATGTTCATCAGGTGGTTGCTGTACCAGCGGCTGACGCCGACCAGCACCGCCACCGCGACCAGCACCAGCAGCATGAACCAGGCGATCTCGCCCTGCCCGCGTCCGACCACGATGGCCGCCGCCAGCAGCGGTCCGAGCGCCGAGCCGGCGTTGCCGCCGACCTGGAACAGCGACTGGGCGAAGCCGAAGCGCCCGCCCGAGGCCAGGCGCGCCACGCGCGAGGCCTCGGGGTGGAAGGTCGAGGAACCGATGCCGATCATCGCCGCCGCGGTGAGCAGCATCGGGAAGCTGCCGGCCCAGGCCAGCAGGCCGACGCCGAGCAGGGTCACGCACATCCCGGCCGGCAGCAGGAAGGGGATCGGACGCCTGTCGGTGTACAGGCCGATCCAGGGCTGCAGCAGCGAGGCGGTGCACTGGAAAGTCAGGGTGATCAGGCCGACCTGGGCGAAGGTCAGGTCGAATTCATGCTTCAGGAGCGGATAGATCGACGGCAGCACGGCCTGCACGCAGTCGTTCAGCAGGTGAACGAAGGCGACCGAGAACAGGATTTGCATGACGGTGCCGGAAGCGGCGGGGGATATCGTGGAAGGTGAAGACGGTGATGTGGACATGGGACGACGGACTCGGATTGCGCCAACGCGGTATGGACAATCCGACAGCATATGCCAAATCCGCCGAACGCGCAGGGCCGGTGCTTCCGGTCCATGCGCGTTCGCGTCGTGCGCGACGTTCCGTTACTTCACGGGCACAAGGCGAATCGCCTGCCCACCGCCCGGCGCCAGCACCATCTTGATGGTGTCAAGGCTGGTGACGTTGCGCTTCTCGATCACGATGTCGAAGCGGCGCTTGTCGTCGCGGTAGTCGGCGTTGTCGCCGTCGCGGTAGATCTCGGCCACGTAGGTCTTGCCGGCGTCCAGGAAGTCCAGCTTCAGGTCCAGCGTGCGCCTGGCGCCATCGGTCACCGAGCCGACGTACCAGGCGCTTGACGCGCGGTCCTTGCGCGCGATGGTCACGTATTCGCCCACCGCGCCGTGCGGCACGCGGGTGTCTTCCCAGTCGGTCGGCACGTCCTTGATGAACTGGAACGGGCCCGGATAGCGCTCGTAGTGCTCGATCAGGTCGGCCGCCATCACCACCGGCGAATAGATCACGACAAAGTTGGCCAGCTGCTTGGCCTGGGTGGAGTTGAACGGCTTCTTGTCCTTGCCCTCCAGGCTCAGGATGCCCGGCGTGTAGTCCAGCGGGCCGCTCAGCATGCGGGTGAACACCAGGTTGGCCTCGTGGTCGACGCTGTTGACCGGATTGCCCCAGGCGTTGTACTCGACGCCGCGCGCGCCTTCGCGCGAGATCCAGTTCGGATACGTGCGGCGCAGGCCGGTGTCCTTCACCGGCTCATGGGTGTTGATCGCGATCTTGTAGCGCGCCGCCTCCTCGACCACCTTCTGGTAGTGGCGCACGCCCTCTTGCGAATCGGTGTAGCCGAAGTGGACCTTGCCGTTCTTGCCCATGAACTGGGCCGCGCCGCCGTCGGTCACGTAGCCGGTCTTGATGCTGTCCACGCCGTGTTTCGCGTACAGCTTGAAAGCCGCGTCCATCTGCTTCTCGTAGTGCGCGACATTGCCGCCGGTCTCGTGGTGACCGATCAGGTGCACGCCCTTCTTGCGCCCATAGTCGGTCACGGCGGCGATGTCGAAGCTCGGATGCGCCTTCGTGAAGTCCATGTCGGCGCCGTTGCCGGCCCAGTCGCTGTCCCAGCCCGGGTTCCAGCCCTCGACCAGCACGCCGCGGAAACCGTTCCTGGCCGCGAAGTCGATGTAGCGCTTGGTGTACTCGGTGGTGGCGCCGTGTTTCGGACCCGAGGCCCACGACTTGGTTTCCAGGTGCATGTCCCACCACACGCCGACGTACTTCGACGGCTTGACCCAGGAGACGTCGCCCAGCTTGTTCGGTTCGTTCAGGTTCAGCACCAGGTCGGACATGTACAGGCCGGCCGCGTCGTCGGCGATCTGCATCGTGCGCCATGGCGTGGTGAAGGCGCCGGTACGCACCACCGGGTTGCCGGTGGCGGACGGGGTCAGGTGCGCGCGCAGGCGCTGGCCCTCGACCCGGCGCAGCCACATCGAGGCATAGTCGACCAGGGCCGCCTCGTGGAAGGCGATGTGGGTGCCGTTCTCCATGCGCACCGTCATCGGGGTGTTGGCCATGCCCACTTCACGCAGGGGCGACTTCTGGATCGGGTATTCCAGCGCCCAGACTTCGCCCGCCTGCTGCCACCAGGCGGTGGCCGGCTGCGCGACCACGAACTCGGTCAGCTCGTCGGCGATGTGCAGCGCGCGGTTGTTCGGCTGCTTGGGGAACTCGTAGCGGAAGCCCAAACCGTCGTCGAACACGCGGAACACGATCGCCAGGCGGCGGCCATCGTTCTTCTTGACGTCGACCCGCATCTGGCGGTAGTGGTTGCGCACCGTGCGGCGCTCGCCCCAGGGCTGCTCCCAGGTGCTGTCATGGTCGGTGACCACCTGGCGCTCGATCTTGAAGCCCGAGTCGAGCGGCTTGTCGCTGCCCAGCACGAAGCCCAGGCGCGACGGCGCGATCACCTGCTGGCCCTTGCGTTCGACCTGGTACGACAGGCGTCCGTCCGGCGCGACCTGCACCGACACGTTCAGCACCTTGCCCGGCGACTCGACGCTCGCGCTCGTCGCATCAAGCGCGAAGGCGCTCGAGCTCACCACCATGCCCAGCACCACGCAGCAATGCGTGGCCAGGCTGACATTCATGAATCTGGAAACCATATCTCTCCTTGTTTTACTTCACCAGCACGCGGTAACTCCACGGTGCCATTTCAACATCAAGCGATCCGCCCACCTCGACCTTCGCGCCGGTGGCGAAGTCGCGGTACGACCCGTGATGCAGCGTCTTGTCGAAGCTCGCCTTGACCGGCTTGTCCGACAGGTTCAGGGCGACGAACACCTTGTCCTTGTCGTTGGCGCGCACGAAACTCAGGACCTGGGCCGGCGCATTGTTCGGCACCTGCACCATCCGCGCGCCGTATTCGCCGTTCCACAGCGCCGTGTTCTGTTTCTTCAATGCGATCAGCTTCTTGTAGAGCGCCGTGTAGGGCGACGCCTTCCACTCGATCGGGTCGCGCTCGAAGAAGGCCAGGCGCTTGGTGTTGCCCGCTTCCTGGCCGTTGTAGACCAGCGGGATGCCTTCGCTGACGAAACTGAACACGATCGCCGCGTCGACCGCCGGGCCGAAGGCTTCGAACTCGGTGCCGTCCCAGGCGTTCTTGTCGTGGTTCGTCGTGTACAGCATGCGGTAGGCCTGGCGCGGATAGAACTTCGCGTTCCAGGCGTAATACGCGTGCAGGCGGGTGGCGTCCGAACGGCCGCGCGCGATGTCGTGCAGCGCGTCCCACCAGGTCCAGGCATAGCTGGCGTCGAAGGCGTCGCGGTGCATGTCGCGGCTCTCCCACTCGGCCAGCATGAACACCGGCTTGATCGCGCGCAGCTCGCGGCTGGCGTGGTCCCAGAAGTCCTGCGGCACCAGTCCGGCGGCGTCCACGCGATAGCCGTCGATGCCGGCCTCCCGCACCCAGAACTTCATCGCATCCGTCATATAGCGGCGCAGTTCGGGCTTGCCGTAGTCGAGGTCAATGATGTCGTCCCAGTTGAACCAGGGCGTCGGCTGCGGCTTGCCATCGGCGCCCCTGGCGTACCACTCCGGGTGCTGCGTCATCAGCACGTTGTCCCACGAGGTGTGGTTGCCGACCCAGTCGATGATCACGCGCTGGCCCAGCGCATGGGCGCGCTCGACGAAAGCGCGCAGGTCGGCCATCGTGCCCAGCTCGGGATTCACGGCGCGGAAGTCGCGCACCGCGTAGGGACTACCCAGCGACCCCTTGCGCTTGACTTCGCCGATCGGGTGGATCGGCATCAGCCACAGGATGTCGACGCCCAGCTCCTTCAGACGCGGCAGCTGGCCGGTCGCGGCCTTGAACGTGCCTTCCGGCGTGAACTGGCGCGTATTGATCTGGTAGATGGTGGCGTTCTTCGTCCAGTCGGCATGCTGGAACTGGACGTACTCCCGCGGCTGATAAAGATCGGCGGCCGGCGCCGCCAGCGCCGCCGGCGCGGCGGCCAGCAGCGCCAGCGTGGCCAGGGCATGGACAAGAACGGGTTTCATGGGCAGTCCGGTCATGGTCAGAACTTGTAGTTGAGACCCGCCGAGTAGGTGCGGCCGAAGGTGACGGTGTTGGTGTACACCGTCGGATCGCTGGTGTACTCGCGGAACGGTTCGTTGGTCAGGTTATGCCCTTGCAGGAACACCGACCAGCCCTGCAGCATGCCGCCCCGGAAATCGTAGGACACCTGGGCGTCGGCAATCGTCTCGCCCTTGATGAAGGTGAACTGCGATTCGCTGCGGTAGTCGAGGATCTGGCCGATGAAGCTGGAGCGGCGGTAGGCCGCCAGCGACACCTGCAGGCCGTGCTTCTCGTAGTACAGGCGCAGGCTGGTCACGTTGCGCGACAGGCCCGGCAGGCCGATCTCGGACACCGCGCCGTTGAACACCGGCGCATTGCTGCCGGTGACGAAGGCGCTGGTCGGCAGGCGCACCGAGGAATCGGTATGCGAATGGTTCACCTGCACGCCGAAGCCATCCAGCGCGTTCACGACCAGGCCGAACGGCAGGTTGGCCGACAGCTCGATGCCGCGCATGATGCCGCCCTCCCCGTTCTGCGGCATGGTCAGGAAGCCGATCGTCGAGCCGGCGTACTGGCCGGTGGTCGGCAGCGGCGTGCTGGCGCTGGTGTACTGGGCGAAGTCGAACATCTGCGGCGCATTGATCACGTAGTTGTCGAGCTTCTTGTAGAACAGCGCGGCGCTGACATAGCCCTTCTTGCCGAAGTATTTTTCGTACGACAGGTCGAGCGCGCGCGCTTCATAGGGCTTGAGTTCCGGATTGCCGGCGAAGCCGGTCAGCGCCGGGTCCTCGGCGGTGGCGCTCTGCAGGCCGAAGTTCATGCTGGCCTTCAGGTTGTCCAGGTTGGCGCGCGAGACCTGCTTGCCGGCGCCCAGGCGCAGCAGCTGGTCGTTGCCCAGGTCGAAGGTCAGGTTCAGGCTGGGCAAGACCTCCGTGTAGTCGACGCCGCCGGTCTTGACGACCGCCGGGCAGGTGTCGGTGGTGATGCCGGTGCAGTTGGCCAGGTCGACCTGGTTGCCGCTGGCGCGCTGGCGGGTGTCGACCACCTGCACGCCGATATTGCCGCTGTACGGCAGCGACATCAGGGTGCCGTCGAGTTCGCCCATCAGGTAGGCGGTGGTGACCTTCTCGCCCACCGTCCAGTCGCGCGCCAGCACGGTGGCGTCGACCCAGCGGTTCAGTTCATACAGCGAGCCCAGGCTGCCGGTCGGATCGAACGAGGCGACCGGGATGCCGGTCGGGCCGGCGACCTCGATGCCGCTGCCCGGCATCGGGATGCTGGCATAGCCGTCGCCGCCGCGCACCGACAGGCGGCCCTCTTCGCCCAGGCGCGACTTGTCGCGCTTGGTGTAGTTGACGCCGAAGCGCACCGCGGCCAGCGGGCCCCAGTCGGTGTCGCGCTCGGCCGACAGGCGCACCGCCTGCACCTTGTCGTCGATGGTCGGCAGCGCCAGGTAGCCGGCCTGCGGCGACAGCGGGCCGCCGCCCCAGCCGGCGACGTCGGTCAGCACGGCCACGTTGCGGTCGGCGTAGTTCAGGCTCGGGCTGTAGCGCACGTCGGCGAAGTTGTTGCCGTTGAAGCCGCTGTAGCTGATCGAGCCGAGCTGGCTCTCGGGCGTGTTGCCCGGCTGGCCGGCCATGGTCTCGAAATTGCTGATGCGCTTGGTGCCCTTCGAGTACGACAGGTCGTTCACGATGCGCCACTCGCCCACCTTGAGCTCGTTGTTCACGCCGAGCGACAGCAGGCGGTCCTTGTTCGAGAACAGGTGATTGCGCACGTCGCCCTTGTAGTTGCTGAAGGTGCCGGCGGTGACGATGCCGTTCTCGATGGTGGCGTCGGTGAGCACCGCGTTCGGATCGTAGATGCCGGTGCCGCCGACGATCGCGCCTTCGAGGCCGGTCTTCTTGGTCGCCTCTTCGCCGCGCGAGTAGAACGCGTCGAAGGTCGAGCGGAATTTGTCGTTGGGCCGGAACTGCAGGGTGACCGAGGCGCCGTCGCGCTCGGCCTTGCGGCGCGAGGTCTCGGCCATGAAGCCGTTGATCGCCTTGACGGTCTGGCCGTTGTAGTCGATGTCGGCGGTGTTGGCGCCCCAGCTGTCGAATTTGAGTTCGCCGCCGTTGTCCTGCTTGAACGAGGTGAGGCCGACCGACAGGCCCAGCTTGCGGCCGAAGTACTGGTCGACGTAGGTCAGCGTCTTGCGGTGGCCCGAGCCGAGGTCGGAACCGGAACCGAAGCCGATGCGCTCCTTGCGCGCATTGGCGGCGAACATGCGCTTGCCGAAATCGAGCGGGCGCAGGGTGCGCAGGTCGATGGTCGAGGCCAGGCCCTGGCCGATCAGGCTGGCGTCCGGCGTCTTGTACACCAGCACGCTGCCGGTCAGCTCGGACGGGAACAGGTCGAATTCGGGGCTGCGCGCATCGCTGGTGGAGGCCTGCTCGCGGCCGTTGAGCAGGGAGCCGTTGAAGGTCGGCGACATGCCGCGCACGCTGACCTCGGTCGCCTTGCCGTTGATCTTGCTGCGCTGGGTGGTCACGCCCGACAGGCGCGAGATCGACTGGGCGACGGTGGTGTCGGGCAGCTTGCCGATGTCTTCGGCGGACACGGCTTCGACAATCGACGTCGCGTTGCGCTTGATCTCGATGGCCGCCTCGATGCCGCGCCGGATGCCGGACACGTTGACGGTGGCGATCGGCGCCTCGCCCGAGACGGTCGCCGCGGGCCGGACCGCGTCCTCGGCGTCCTGGGCGCCGGCTTCCTGCGCGTGCAGGGGCGCCGCCATGGTCATCAACAGCGCACAGGCGCCTGCAACCGGATGCAACTGGAAAAGCTGGCGCCGCGCGCCATCCCGACGTGTCGTCATGTCTGTCTCCTGATTATATTTATTCCAACTTGGTGTTGGTTGGATGCGATGGTCCAATATCACGCGGGCGGGGTCAACGCATGCGCTGAAGCGAATCTGAAGATTCACCAAAGCCCTGTCGCTACGCCGCGCTGGTAAACTCGCGCCATGAAAATTCTCATGATCGAAGACGATCTCGCCATCGGCCAGGCGCTGTTGTCGGTATTCCAGGACGAGGGCCACACGGCGGTGTGGCTGCGCCTCGCGGCCGACGCCGGGGCGCGCATCCGCGACGAGGCCTTTGACGCGGTGGTGCTCGACCTCGGCCTGCCCGACGGCGACGGCAACGACCTGCTGCGCGCGTTGCGCGCCGACGGCGTGCGCCTGCCGGTATTGATCATCAGCGCGCGCGACAGCCTGCAAGACCGCCTGAAGGGCTTCGACCTGGGCGCCGACGACTACCTGATCAAGCCGTTCGAGATCCCCGAGCTGCTGGTGCGCCTGCGCGCCATCGTGCGCCGCAGCCACGGCACGCTGGAAGAGAACCTGTGGACATCGGGCGACATCGTGCTCGACGAAAACCGCATGGCGGTGACGCGCGGCGGCCAGCCGGTCACCCTGTCGAAGACCGAGTTCGCGCTGCTGCTGACGCTCATGAAGCAGGCCAACCGGGTATTGACGCGGGTCGAGCTGGAGCGGCGCGCGCTGCCCGCCGGCGAGGGCCAGAGCCAGACCCTGGACGTGCACATCTTCAACCTGCGCAAGAAGATCGGCGAAGGCGTGATCCGCACCGTGCGCGGCGTCGGCTACATGGTGCAGCAGGATGCTTAGGCGGCTGGCGAACCGGCCGTCGTCGCTGTTCCAGCGCCTGATGTTCAGCTTCACGGGCGTGATCATCGGCGTGGCCATCATCGGACTGGTGTGGGTATTCCTCGAGGCCAAGGCCACCCAGCGCAGCCGCACCTTCAGCGAGAACAAGGCTCACACCGCCAATATCCAGGCCCACCTGTCGGACGTCGGCCCGGATGTGGCGCGCATGCTGCCGGTATTGGCGGAGATCGAGGCGAACCGCGTGCGCATGTTCCAGGAACTGGATTACCACTCGCACGTGCGGGTGCGCGTCTGGCTGCACGGCCGCCTGATCTACAACTCGGCGCCGCAGTGGCCCGACCGGCTGCCCGAAGTCGCCACCCGCGACGCCTATTCCTGGGTGCGCTGGGAAGCGCACGACAAGGCCCAGGACATCCTGGTCGAGCGCAGCCACGAAGTCGACGACGAATGGATGTTCTCGATCGGCGGCGTCGGCTTCCTGCTGTCCTCGACCATCTTCAGCCTGCCGCTCCTCCTGATTCCCGCCTGGCTGATCGTCGGCATTGGCCTGCGTCCGCTGCGTTCGATCGCGTCAAGCATCGCCCAGCGTTCGGACGGCGACCTGACGCCCCTGCCCGATTCCATCTACCGCGAACTGTCGCCGCTGGTGGACGCGATCAACGGCCTGATGGCGCGCCTGTCGCAGCGCATCGAGCACGAACACGAGTTCCTGACCGACGCCGCCCACGAGCTCAAGACGCCGCTGGCGGCGATCCAGATCAATGCCCACGTGCTGCTCAGCCGCGCCGGCAGCGAGATGGCCGAGCGCTGCGCCGAACCGGCGGCCGGCCTGCGAAGCGGCGTGGCGCGCGCCACCCACACCGTGCACCAGCTGCTGGCCCTCGAGCGGGCGCGCGCCGAGCCGCAGGTCGACCATCCCTGCCCGCAGACCGACGTCGCCGAGTTCGTGCGCGACCGGGTGGCGGCGGCGGCCCACCTGGCGGTGCAGCGCAATATCGAGATCGAGTTCCACGCCGATGGCGACGGCAGCGTGCCGCTGCACCTGGAAAGCATGGCGTCGGCCGTCGATAACCTGATCAGCAACGCGATCAAGTATTCGCCGCAGGACAGCCGCATCGCGGTGCGCCTCCACCGCATCGGCCACATCTATCGGCTGGCGATCGCCGACCAGGGACCGGGCATCGACCCCGACCTGCGCGACAAGGTGTTCGAGCGCTTCTACCGGGTGCCGGGACAGGAGCAGTCGGGCAGCGGCCTGGGACTGGCGATCGCCGAACGCGGCGCCGCGCGCAACGGCGGCATCATCGTGCTGTCGGACGGCGAAGGCGGCCGCGGGTTGACGGCGACCATCGAGTTCGCGGGCGCCGCCGCCTGAGTCACTCCCCGAGGAACGGCAGCACGCGCCCGAGCAGCAGCTCGGGCGCTTCTTCCGCGATGTAGTGACCGCAGGGCAGCGCCCCGCCCTGCACGTCGTCCGCCACGCGTTTCCACTCCGCGATCGGCTCGAAACAGCGCCCCACCACGCCCTGCTCTCCCCACAATGCCAGCAGCGGCATCGTGAGCTTGCGGCCGGCGGATCGATCAAACCGGTCGTGTTCGAGGTCGATCGTGGCGGCGGCCCGGTAATCCTCGCAGATGCCGTGCGCCGCGCCCGGCAGCGCCAGGCAGCGCTGGTATTCGCGCAGCGCGCGCGGATCGAACGGCGCCAGGCCGGCGCTGCGCTTGCCCATCACGTCGCGCACGTAGGCGGCCGGGTCGGCCTCGATCAGGCGCTCGGGCATGGGCGCCGGCTGGATCAGGAAGAACCAGTGCCAGTAGGCGCGCGCGAACGCTTCCGAGGTCTGTTCGTACATCGCCAGGGTCGGCGCGATATCCAGCAAGGCCATCCGCTCGACTGCCTGTGGATGGTCCAGCGCCAGCCGGTGCGCCACGCGCGCGCCGCGATCGTGGGCCAGCACCTTGAAGGTTTCGAAGCCCAGCGAACGCATGACGGCCAGCGCATCGAGCGCCATCGTGCGCTTGCTGTAGTTGGCGTGATCAAGCGCCCCTTGCGGCTTGCTCGAGTCGCCATAGCCGCGCAGGTCGCAGGCGACCACCGTGAAACGCTCGGCAAGCTGGGGCGCGACCTTGTGCCAGATCGCGTGGGTTTGCGGGTGGCCGTGCAGGAGCAGCAAGGGCGGGCCCTCGCCGCCGACGATGCCATTGATAGTGACCAGTGGGTCGACTTCGACCCGCAAGGCGCGGAAATCCGGGAACAGTGCTGTCATCTTGCCTCTGCCAGTGTGAAGATTCGTAGGCTACCACCAGGACTATACGTCACTCCGGCAACAGCTCGACATTCTCGATCTCGCCGGCCTTGTTGAGCGAGAACTTCATCGTGACGTCGTCATGCGCGAAGCGCGCGCGGTAGACATACAGGCGCTTGCCGTTCTTCTCGCCGCGTTCCATCGGCTGTACCTCGGACAGCTTGCCGAAGTCCCGCATGTCCGCCCGCACCCAGCCCATGAACTGGGGCGAGAAGAATTCCCTGGCCGATGCCGACAGCCCGGGTGGCTGCTCACCGCGCTCGAAATAAGCCAGGATCTCTTTCGCGCGCGCGGTGGCTGCAGGCTCGGTGTCGGCGATCGGATGCTGCACCAGGGCCGGCAAGACCATGCGGGCGACCTGGTTGCCGATCTTTTCCACCGGCGCCGAGGTCGAATTGGCCAGCACGATCACGGCGAGCCGGTCGTCGACGAAGCGGTGGATCACGCTGCGAAAGCCCTGCCAGCGGCCGTTGTGCCAGACGCGCCGGTGGCCGTTGACCGGTTCCAGGCTCCAGCCGAAGCCATATGGCTGGGTGCTCCCGTCCTTGAGGGTGACCGGCGTCCAGCTGGCCTGGCGGATGCGCGCGGTCAACGGCTTGTCGCCATACAGCGCCAGGTCCCACAGGGCCAGGTCGTGCGCCGTCACGTACAGGCTGCCGTCGGCGGTGGCGTTCATCGTCGGCGATACCCATTCCTGGTTCTTGACCTGCCCGTCCACCAGCTCGTAGCCAGCCGCACGATGCGGCACGATATCGCGCTCGCTGATCACGCGCGCCGACATGCCCAGCGGCGCGAAGATCCGCTCGCGCAGCTGGTCACCATAGAACTTGCCGCCGACCTTCGTGCACAGGTAACCGAGCAGCTGGTAGCCGACGTTGCTGTATGCCCAGTCTTCACCCGGCTGGAAATCCAGCGGCAGCGCGCCGGCGATCGCGATCATTTCGTCGTCCGTGTAATCCTTGCGCAGGTCGATTTTGTCGCCCGGGTCGGCCAGGCCCGAGGTATGCGTCAGCAGGTGGCGCACGGTGACCTTCTTCCAGGCCGGCGGCGTGTTCGGCAAGTGGCGCGCGACCGGGTCGTCGAGCCCGAGCTTGCCATCCTCGACCAGCAGCATGACCAGCGCGGCCGTGAACTGCTTGCCGATCGACGCGGCCTGGAACAACGTCGCTGGCTTGACCGGCACCTGGTGTTCGAGGTTCGCCAGGCCATATGCCTGCTCGCGGACGATCTTGCCATCACGCACGATCGCCAGGCTCAGGCCAGGCGTCTGGCTGCGCTGCATTTCCGCCTTGATGAAGTCATCGATGGGATCGGCGCGGCCCCATGAAGAGGCGAGGAAGAGCAAAACGGCTAGCAATGTCCACAAACGCATAGGGTATCCTCGGTCAATTGGATGGAGTGAATTACTTCCCAACAGTAGCATTTAACATTGCCATGCAATAGCAACATTCTTACATGAAGATAAATTCATGCGCACCGCATGAGCTTTGATTATGCATTCCACATGTTCTTACATAAACCTGACATTTCGATAATTGTTGTAAAGATGCACGGCGGCGGTTTTAACGAATTGACACCATGAATGGTGCTGCGCAGTATGGACCAGAGGCAACCGCCTCGCCCTTTCCCAGGACCACCGCCGTAGAACAAAAAAAGGAATCAGCACCATGCAGAAAGCCAGGACGGAAAAAACAGCACTAGCTCTCGCCATCGCCGCGCTGTGCGCGGGCGCCGCCCATGCCCAGGAGGCCGCACCACAGGCCGAGACGGCCAGCAATGCCGCCACGGTCGTGGTCACCGGCACCCGCGTTGCCAACCGCACCGCGCTCGACACCGCCGCGCCGGTCGACATCATCTCGTCCGACACCCTCAAGAATGCCGGCAGCACCGAGATGAACCAGGCGCTGTCGATGGCCCTGCCCTCGCTGAACTTTCCGCGGCCCTCGCTGACCGACGGCACCGACACCATCCGTCCCGCCACCCTGCGCGGCATGGCGCCCGACCAGACCCTGGTGCTGGTCAACTCCAAGCGCCGCCACGCTTCGTCGCTGGTCAACGTGAACGGCTCGATCGGCCGCGGTTCGGCGGCGGTCGACCTCAACACGATCCCGACCGCGATCGTGAAATCGGTCGAGGTGCTGCGCGACGGCGCTGCGGCGCAATACGGCTCGGACGCGATCTCGGGCGTGGTCAATATGCGCCTGCGCACCGACCGCGATGGCGGCGAAGCGAGCGTCACCTATGGCGCGCGCAAGTCCGAATACGATTTGTGGAACGATGTGGCGCCCGCCGGCGGCACCTGGAGCGGCCCGGATTCGCGCAAGCGCACCGACGGCCAGACCGCCACCGTCAGCCTGTGGAAGGGCCTGGCCCTGGGCGAATCCGGCTTCCTGACCATCGCCGCCGAATACCGCGACCAGAACCGCACCGAGCGTGGGGGCTACGACATGCGCCAGCAGTACCCACGGGTGAACGGCGCCTTCGATCCGCGCGAGAACACGATCGACCGCTTCAACGCCTGGACCGGCGAACCTGACCTCGACCAGGCCACCTTGTTCGCCAACGCCGGCAACAACCTGGGCGGCGGCGTCAAGGTCTATGGCTGGGCGAGCTACCAGGACCGCGACGCCACCTCGTCCGGCTACTTCCGCCCGCCGCAAGACGCCCGCAACATCCTGTCGATCTATCCGGACGGCTTCCTGCCGCTGATCTCCCCCACCGTCAAGGACTTCTCGATGACGGGCGGCGTGACCTGGCAAGCCGGCCAGTGGGACATGGACGCCTCGCTCGGCTACGGCAAGAACAAGATGGAGTACACGATCGAGAACACCCTGAACCGCTCGCTGGGACCGACCAGCAAGACCGAGTTCTACGCCGGCGGTTATTCGTACGACCAGGCCGTGTTCAACCTGACCGGCGTGCGCAGCATCGAGCTGGCATCGCTGTCCTCGCCGCTGAACGTGGCGGTGGGCGTCGAGGCGCGCCGCGAAGGCTATGAGCTGTTCGCCGGCGAAGAGCAGTCGTGGAGCTATGGCGGCGAGGTGCTGCCCAACGGGACGCCGGCCGCGCCGGGCGCCCAGGTGTTCCCGGGCTTCCGCCCGGCCAACGAGGTCGACGCCCACCGCAACGCGGTTGGCGCCTTCATCGACCTCGAAGCGAACGTCACGCCCGAGCTCCTTGCATCGGCCGCGGTGCGCGCCGAAAAATACTCGGACTTCGGCAACAGCGTGGCCGGCAAGCTGGCGCTGCGCTACGATTTCAACAAGGCGTTCGCGCTGCGCGGCGCGATCCAGAACGGCTTCCGCGCGCCGTCGCCGCAGCAGCAGCACTTCACCGCGACGTCCACCAACTTCATCAACGGCATCCCCTACGAGATCACGACCTTCAAGCCGTCCGATCCGGTGGCGGTGGCCCTCGGCGCCAAGCCGCTCGACGCCGAGGAATCGGTCAACGCCTCGCTCGGCGCCGTGCTGCGCCTGGGCGGCGTGAGCGTGACGGTCGACGCCTACCGCATCGACATCGACGACCGCATCATCCTGTCCGAGAACCTCACGCAGGCCAATGTGCGCGACTACATCGCCAGCCAGGGCTTCATCGGCGTGGGCGGCGGGCGCTTCTTCATCAACGGCGTCGACACCACGACCAAGGGCGTGGACGTGGTGGTCAACTGGGCGCACAACGCCGGCGCGGCGGGCCGCTTCGACTTTACGCTGGCCGGCAACTTCACCGACACCGAGGTGACCAAGGTGCCGGTGACCGAGCAGCTGTCGAGCCTGAGCCCATCGCCAGTCCTGTTCGACCGCGTCAACGTGCTCTCGCTCGAGAAGGGCCAGCCGAAGAACAAGATCAGCGCCAACGTCGCTTGGCGCCTCGGCCCATGGGGCGCGACCCTGCGCGCCACGCGCTATGGCGAGGTGCTGTCGCCGGGCACCACGGCGGCCTTCGACTTCGAGCTGGGGGCCAAGACCGTGGTCGACCTGGAGGGACGCTACGCCGTCACGCCCAAGCTGACCCTGGCCCTGGGCGCGGACAACGTCTTCGACCAGTATCCGGAAACGCTGCCGCCGGCGCTCAACACCACGGGCAATACGCCGTTCTCGACCTATGCGCCGTTCGGCCGCTCGGGTCGGTATATCTACGGGCGCGCGACCTACGCGTTCTGACCACGAGCACGGTATGGGCGGCAGCCGCTCGCGGCCTCGCCGCCCATGTGCACGGAAATCGCGCCGCTGTTCAATTGAACGCCCCAGTAGCGGCAGAGCTGGTATGATGTTTCCATAAGACAATGCTCATTGTCATAATGAAATCATCCCCTCTCAAGCGAAAGTAATCATGCTGGCTCACGACGATGTCGCGCAGTGGCGCGCACGTGTTTTCACGTCATTGATGTCCGTCGTCCTGGTGCTGGCCCTGATCGCGGCAGTGCCCAGCGCGGCGCTGGCGGTCTACCGCGACATCCCGGCGGTAGCCCTGATGGACACCGCCGCACTGGCGTGGATCCTGGCGATCTGGCGCATGGATCGTCTGGCCTACCGGACCCGCGTCCTGAACTTCCTGGCCATGCTGTACGGCGTAGGCATCGGTTCGATGCTGGCGGCCGGTGCGATCGGCCTGTTCTACCTGCTGGCGGCGCCCGCGCTGGCCGCCGTCCTGCTGGGTACGCGGCAGGCGATCGCCGCGCTCGCGCTCAGCGCCGCCACGCTCATGGTGCTCGGCCTGACCGGACAGACCGACATCCCGGTCGGCCACTATGCGCACGATTCGCTGCCCAGCGTGCTGATCCTGACCCTGAACTTCACCTGCGTCGGCGGCCTGATCACCCTGAGCTGCGGCACCCTGCTCAAGGGCCTGGCCGGTTCGCTGAAGGACGTGCGCACTTTCGCCGGCTCGCTCGAAGAAGGCCAGAGCCTGCTGCGCGCGATGAACGGCGAGCTGCGGCTGACCTCCGCCGCGCTGGCGGGCCTCAACGAGATGGTATTGATCGTCAAGGTGGACGACCGTCCCGGCGCCATCCAGCCCATCATCTTCGCCAACCGCGCTTTCGAGCGCCGCAGCGGTTATCGCGCCGACGAGATCGTCGGGAGCAGCATGCGCATGCTGGACGGGCCCGACACCGATCCGGCAGTGGTGGCGCGCATCGTCGAGGCCATGGGCAGGCGCGAGCCGGTGTCCGCTGAGCTGGTGAACTATTCGAAGTCGGGCGAACCGTACTGGGTCGAGATCGACATGGTGCCGTTCGCCGGCGCAGGCGGGCCGATCACGCACCTGGTGGTGGTGGGACGCGACATCACCGAGCGCCGCCGCTCGGCCGACGCGATCGAGCAGCTGGCCTTCTTCGACGTGCTCACCGGCCTGCCGAACCGGCGCCTGCTGATGGAGCGCCTGCACGCGATGGTGGAGGGGGCGCACGCGGGCCGCGGCCTCGGCGCGGTGCTGTACATCGACCTCGATAATTTCAAGAGCGTGAACGATGCGCGCGGCCATGCCACCGGCGACGCCCTGCTCAAGCACGTCGCCGCCCACCTGGTCGACGCGGTGCGCGAAGGAGACACCGTGGCCCGCCTCGGCGGCGATGAATTCGTCATCCTGGCCGCGAATCTCGGCAGCGACGGCGCGTCCGCCACCGCCGCCGCCCAGGATCTGGCGCAAAAGGTCGGCAAGGCGCTGCGCCGTCCGGCCATGATCGACAACCAGGTCTACCATTCATCGGGCAGCATCGGCGTCGCACTGCCGCTGCGCCAGGGTCAGACCACGCACGACCTGCTGCGCGAAGCCGATACCGCGATGTACCACGCCAAGGCGGCGGGTCGCAACGGCGTCGCGCTGTTCGAGACCACGATGCTGGCGGCGGCCGAGAACATGCTGACGCTCGAGCGCGACCTGGCCGATGCGCTGGCGCGCAACGAACTGGCGCTGCACCTGCAGCTGCAGGTCGACCCCGCCGGCGCGCCGGTCGGCGCCGAGGTGCTGCTGCGCTGGCGCCGCGCGGACGGCGTGCTGGTGCCGCCCGATGTCTTCATCCCGGTCGCCGAAGAAACCGGCCTGATCGTGCCGCTCGGCGCCTGGGTCCTGCGCCACGCCTGCCTGGCATGGCGCGAGCTGGAACGCGCCGGCCATGCGCTGCCGCTGTCGATCAACGTCAGTCCGCGCCAGTTCCGCCAGCCCGATTTCGTCGCCATGGTGCGCGCGGTGGTCCAGGAGACGGACGTGCCGCCGCGGCAGCTGATCTTCGAAGTGACCGAAGGCCTGCTGGTGAATGACATCGACGACACGGTAAGCCGCATGCAGGAACTGGCGCACATGGGAATCCGATTCTCGATCGACGACTTCGGCACCGGCTACTCGAACCTGGCCTACCTGCGCAAGATGCCGCTGTACGAACTCAAGATCGACAAGGGCTTTATCCGCGACATGCCCGACGACAGCAACGGCACGGCCCTCGTGCAATCGATCCTGGCGATGGCGGGCCAGCTCGGCCTGCGGGTCGTGGCCGAAGGCATCGAGACCTCGGCGCAGGCGCGCTTCCTGGCCGAACACGGGCAGCCGTGCATGCAGGGCTACCTGTTCTGCCGTCCGATGCCGCTGCAGGACCTGATCGAACGCCTCGCAAGCGCCGAGGTGGGCGCCGCAGACTCCCTGGCCTAGGTGTCGAGCACCTCGCCCAGCCTGCGCGCGAGGAAGTCCACCAGCGCCGCCACCCGCGGCGCCAGCGCGCCCTGCTTGTAGAACACCGCCCATACGGGCTGGGTCCACGGCAGGGTGTGCTCTTCCAGCACCGGCGCCAGGCGCCCCGCCGCCAGGTCCGAGCGCACCAGGAATTCGCCCACCGATGCGATGCCTGCCCCGTGCAGGGCCAGGTGGCGCACCGTCTCGCCGCTCGAGGCCAGCACCTGCGGCGTGACGGTCCAGCCCTCGCCGCCGGCATGCAGCAGCGGCCAGGTGTTGAGCGAGGCCGGCGCCGTGAAGCCCACGGTGCGATGCAGCGCCAGCTCGGCCGGCTCGCGCGGCACGCCGTACTTGTCGATATAGGCTGGCGCCGCCACCACCCGCAGCCTGCCGCTGCCCAGGCGCCGCGCATTGAGCGTCGAATCGGGCAGCGCGCCGATGCGGATCGCCAGGTCGGCCCGCTCCTCGATCAGGTCGACATAGGTTTCGCCGCTGGTCAGCTCCAGCTGGACCAGCGGATACGCCTCCAGGAAATCGGGCAGCAGGGGCGCCAGCAGGTGGTCCAGGGCCGGGGTCGAGGCATTGACCCGCACCAGGCCCGAAGGCTGCGACCGGCGCGCCTGCGCCTCGGCCTCGGTATTGGCCAGGTCCTGCAGGATGGCGCGGGCGCGCTCGAGCAGCCAGGCGCCTTCTTCGGTCAGTTGCAGGCGCCGCGTCGTGCGGTGCATCAGCGTCATGCCAAGGCCATCCTCGAGCCGCGAGATGGTGCGCGAGACTCCCGATGGCGTCTGCCCCAGGCGTTCGGCGGCGGCCGAGAACGAGCCGGAATCTATGACGGCGGCAAATACAATCAAGGCGTCTACATCGATCATTATTGACTCGGAGTCAAAAGTCCATTGTACAGCGGCCTATTTTTCCTTGCACCCTGGCACGGCACACTGCATGCCTGGCTCCAGCCACGTCAACAACAAGGAGAATCACATGCCACTCGCACTCTGGGCGCTCACCTTGAGCGCCTTCGCCATCGGGACGACCGAATTCGTGATCGTCGGCCTGATCCCCACCATCGCCGCCAGCCTGGGCGTCTCGGTGCCCTCGGCCGGCCTCTTGGTCAGCCTGTACGCGCTGGGCGTCGCCATCGGCGCGCCGGTGCTCACCGCCCTCACCGGCAAGCTGCCGCGCAAGCACCTGCTGCTCGGCCTCATGGTCCTGTTCACGCTCGGTAACCTGGTGGCCTGGATGGCGCCGAACTACGAAGCGCTGATGGCCGCGCGCGTGCTCACCGGCCTGGCGCACGGCGTGTTCTTCTCGATCGGTTCGACCATCGCCACCAGCCTGGTGCCGAAGGAGAAGGCCGCCAGCGCCATCGCGCTGATGTTCACGGGTCTTACCGTGGCGCTGGTCACCGGCGTGCCGCTCGGGACCTTCATCGGCCAGCACTTCGGCTGGCAGGCCACCTTCCTCGCCGTGTCGCTGCTGGGCGTGATCGCCGTCATCGGCAGCGCCATCCTGGTGCCGTCGACTATCGCGGGCAGCAAACCATCGAGCCTGCTGACCCAGCTCGCGGTGCTCAAGAAACCGCGCCTGCTGCTGGTGTACGCCATGACCACGCTCGGCTACGGCGGCAGCTTCATCGCCTTTACTTACCTGGCGCCGGTGCTGCAGGAAGTCTCGGGCTTCGCGGCGTCGACCGTCAGCCTGGTGATGCTGGTGTATGGCGTCTCGGTCGCGGCCGGGAATATCTGGGGCGGCAAGCTGGCCGACCGCCATGGCCCGGTGCCCGCGCTGCAGATCGTGTTCGCCCTGCTGGCCGTGGTGCTGCTGGCACTGACCTTCACCGCGCCGAGCAAACCGCTCGTGTTGATCACGGTGCTGGCCTGGGGCGCGGTCGCCTTCGGCAACGTGCCCGGCCTGCAAGTCTATGTTGTGCAGCGCGCCGAGCGCGACGCGCCGCAGGCGGTGGACGTCGCCTCGGGCCTCAACATCGCCGCCTTCAACGTCGGCATCGCGCTGGGCGCCTGGGGCGGCGGCCTGATCGTCGCCCACCTCGGCCTGATGGCCACGCCCTGGATCGGCGCCCTGGTCGTCGTCGGCGCCCTGCTGCTCACGACCCTGGCCGGCTGGCTCGACCGGCGCGAAGGCGCGCCGGCCAAGGCCGTGCGCAGCGCCGCCGCCACCCATTAACTCATTTCAAAGGACACATCATGAAGATGCCACAACTGGGTCTCGGGACCTTCCGCCTGCAAGGGCAAGCCGCGATCGACTCGGTCGCAACCGGCCTGGAACTGGGCTACCGCCACATCGACACCGCCCAGATCTATGGCAATGAAACGGAGGTCGGCCAGGCGCTGCGCGAATCCGGCGTGGCGCGCCGCGAGGTTTATCTCACCACCAAGATCTGGACCGAGCACCTGGCGGCCGACAAGCTGGCCGCCAGCCTGAAGGACAGCCTGCGCAAGCTGGGCGTCGAGCAGGTCGACCTGACCCTGGTCCACTGGCCCTCGCCCGGCGCCGCCGTCCCGGTGGCCGAGTCGATGCAGGCCCTGCTGGCGGCGCGCGACGCCGGCCTCACGGGCGCGATCGGCATCTCGAACTTCCCGGTGGCGCTGATGCGCGAGGCGATAGCCGCCGTCGGCGCGGAGAATATCGCCACCAACCAGGTCGAGCTGCACCCCTATCTGCAGAACCGCGGCGTGGCCGACTTCGCGCGCGCGGCCGGCATCCACGTCACCGCCTACATGCCGCTGGCCTATGGCAAGGTGATGAGCGACCCGGTGGTCAAGGAGATCGCGCGCCGCCACGGGGCCACGCCGGCCCAGGTGACGCTGGCCTGGCTGCTGGCCAAGGGCTACGCCGTGATCCCGTCGTCGACCAGGCGCGAGAACCTTGCGAGCAACCTGCGGGCGACTGAACTCGTGCTGGGCCGGGAGGACAGCGCCGCCATCGATGCGCTCGACGATGGCGCTCGCCTGGTCAGCCCGGATTTCGCCCCGGCCTGGGATTGATCAGAGCCTATCCCGGTAGGTGTGGGGAAGCTCGTGGCGATGCATGGCTGGCGTGGGCAAGGCGCGAGGAGGCCGCATGGCAAGCCATGCAACGACGAGCAACGCAGCCCACGTCTGCCAGGCGCGCCAGGAGCGACTCACACCTACCGGGGTAGGCTCTTTACTGATCCAGCTCCGGATAGCGGCGGAAGATACCTTCCTCGTTGAACGGGATGCGCCGTTCGGACGCCAGGTAGGCGGCGATGTTGGGCCGCGCGGCCACCCGGTCGCGCAGGCTTGTCAGCACCGGATGCTCCTGCTCGATCTTCTTCATCGCGTTCGGAAAGGCATAGCGCAGGCCTTCGATCACCTGGAACAGCGACAGGTCGGCGTAGGTCACCTTGTCGCCCGTGAGGTAGTCGCGCGGCTCGGGGTTGGACAACAGGCGCGCGAAATAGGCCATGAACTTGGGGATGCGCGACTCGACGAAATCGGCCGAGCGGCGCAGCGCCTCGGGCTTCTGGTCTTCGTAGTACAGCGCGGACGCGATCGGGTGATGGGTGTCGTGCGCCTCGGTCACCAGGTCGGCGATGGTCAGCTGCAGCTGGTGCACCCACAGGCGGCCCGGGTCGGTGCGCGGCGCCAGGCCGTGCTGCTCGCCCAGGTAGAGCAGGATGTTGGCCACCTGGCCGATGACCAGCTCGCCGGCCTTCAGGAAGGGCGGCGCGAAGGCCGGATATTCCTCGACGTCGAGCGCCGCCATCAACAGGTCGACCCCGCCCTCGCGGCGCGCCACGTCGACGTAGTCGGCGCCCGCTTCTTCCAGCGCCAGGCGGACGAATTCGCCGCGGCCCTGGATGCTCGGCCAATAGAATAGCTTGTACGGTTCCACCATGATAAATTTCTCCGATGTCTTCAGGTCGGCCCATGGTATCCGCAGTAGACCGTACACGATGCACGGCATGGTTGATACTGCTGAGGGCGTCGTAAGTAGCGGCAATTGATCGGACTGCTAGCGTCACGACACGGAACCACCAAGAGAAATAGTTGCTCGGAATGCAAATTTGGTTCTTTGAAGAGACTGTCGAGCCTCGTACAATCGACGCTCCATAACTCATCAGGAGGTCTCTCGGTTGATCTCAAAGAATCCCAAGCAGCAAACGCCGAACGCATCGCCGAACAGTTCCTGCTGGTTCGCAAGCAGCTTGAACATAGAGTGGAAGAGGCCGATCTGAATGGCATTGCCGCGACGTTGACGGCGGCCCTGTGGTCGAGCGATGAAGGGGCGAAGGCTAATGGTCTGACAAAGGGTAAGCTTATCTACCTTGCCCCACCTCGCGGTTGATTGCTCGTACTTGAAGGGCAGTTACCAATATCAGCGGTGACGGCCCCGAAACATCAACACCAATGCGGTGAGAATGCCCGAGCCGAAAAACGCGTAGAAGATGATGCCAAATGCCTTTTCAACGTTCATTCCGGGGTCAAGGAAGAGTATTGAGATATAGACAATTGCCACCGCTAAGAGTGCGACGCCAAATGAAATTAGCATGGTTCTCATGCGAATGGCTCCGCAATAGGGCAATTGAAATACTGTCCGGCTTTACTGCCGCCTGCCCGTACAACTTCTTCCGCAAAGGACGTGCAGTTATGCGCCACGCGTACAGGACGTTATTGCATTCGATCCAGTTGCGGTGCCGCTCGTCTTCGGATTCCCCATTGATGCCTCCACTATAAGGATTCAACGGTGATTCTTGCCCGAACAAGAACAATGTTGGCAGGTGTCAAAAAATACGCGAGGAAGCTCAACAAGACGATTGCTTATGAGCCGGTAATATAGATTGACGGTTGCACCATGATAAATTTCTCTCGTGTCTGTAAGCGGGCCATGGTAGCTCTAGCGGCCTGCGCACGCTGCACGGGACACTGTTAAAGCTCTCTACCGAGGTCATATCAGCGGTGGCGATCCCTTAGCGTCAATAGCAGTGCAGTGAGGACTACCGAGCCGAGAAACGAGCCAACGATCAGGCTATAAGCTGTGTCGAGATTCATCCTCGGAGCAAAAATGATGATCGAAGCCCAGACAAGTACAGCTATCAACAAGGCGCTTAGGAGTGAAATGAATGCGGTTCTCATGCGAATGGCTCCGCAATAGGACAGTTGAACATCTGATAGGCGTTGCTACCGCCTGCCCGCACCACGTCTTCCACAAAGGAAGTGCAGTTGTTCACTATCCCGCCCCAGAACCAAGGCTTATCGATGAGTTCATGCAGCTTGTCACGCGCACCCTTAGGGTTGGGCAGTTTGATATCCCAGCGGCGAATCTCACGCTTGTTGTTCTCCTTTAAGTACCGCATGTAATTACTTTCAGGGATGAACTTGGGCAAATTGTATGGGCCAGCGATATGGACATACCAACTCCAACTTTCACCAACATGGAGAAGAGTATGGCCGCATTTGTTGAGCTTATGACCCGAAACGATGACAGCACATACGTGCCGCCAGTCAGATAGTTCAAGCGGGCTGATAAACATTGATGCGCCCTGGTAGGGGGTGGACATAGTGAGATAGCCCCTTGATTCACCAGACACAGTCGATGTTGTATCCTTACGGATAGGAATAAGACTGTGAGTATGACTAGTAACAAGCAAACCATCGAAGTCGTGACGGTGTCCGAAGAGCGACGCCGGCGCTGGTCAGTGCAGGAAAAGGCTGCGCTGGTCAAGGAAACGTACGAGCCAAGCATGAGCGTATCGCTGGTGGCCCGCAAGCACGGCATCAGTGCCAGCCAGCTGTTCAACTGGCGCAAGCTCGAGCGAGAAGGCGCCTTGGTCGCGGTGCATTCTGGTGAATCGGTCGTGCCGGCCAGTGAGCTGGCAGCGGCACGCGCCCAGATCGCACAACTGCAGCGCATGCTGGGCAAGAAGACGATGGAGGCGGAGATCCTGCGCGAAGCGGTCGAGCTGGCTCGCGAAAAAAAGTGGATTGCGCGCTCACCCTTATCGGACAAGGACGGGCAGTAAAGCCTGTCTGCGTTGTCCTCGGTGTAGCGCGCTCGCACGTGATTGACCTTCTTGCCCGACCTGCAAACTGGGTCGACAAGCGCACCATCGTCAAGCTTGATCCTGTCGCTGACGCGATGATTGCCGACGCTGTACGCGCCGAGATCACCGCGCTGCCGACCTACGGCTATCGCCGTGCCGGCGCCTTGGTGAATCGTACGCGCAGCTTGATAGGTCTGCCGCCCGTAAATCACAAGCGCATGTACCGCGTGATGAAGCAGCAGGGTTTGCTGCTGCCGAAATCGCCTAGGCGTAGTGACAGCGGCCGTGCTCACGATGGCAAAGTTTTGGTTAAGGAATCGAACCAGCGTTGGTGCTCTGATGGCTTCGAGATTGCCTGCGACAACGGCGAAGTCGTGACTGGCGTTTTCATGAAGGACTGCTGCGACCGCGAGATCATCGCGTGGCGTGCCTGGATTGGCCGCGGCCTGCCTGGCGAACCGGTGCGCGACATGATGATCGAGGCCGTGGAAACGCGTTTTGGTAGCACCGATGTGCGGACAATCACTGTTGAATTCTTGAGTGACAATGGCGGCGCTTTCCGGGCAACTGAAACGCACGCCTTGGCCCATGAGCTGGGCATCAAGCCGGTGCATACACCAGTGAACAGCCCGCAGTCGAATGGCATGGCAGAGAGTTTCGTGAACACGTTTAAACGCGATTACGTCGGTTGCATGGACCGCATTAGCGGCGCTGCCGTGCTTGCCCAGTTGCCCGATGCCTTCAGGCACTTCAACGAGGTGCATCCGCACTCGGCACTTGGCTATAAATCGCCACGCATGTTTAGGAAAGAGCGACGCCGTCAGGCTCTGGAAACTGACGCTAACTGAACATCAGGCTGTGTCCGGGAATAGCGGGGCAAGATCACGCAAGCTGGACCCTCTCAGTAATGATCCCGCCTTCGCCACTATCTGGCTTGATGCTGGCGATCATTACGCTTTCCAGTTCGATCTTAAAGTAAGGGATGGGCTTGCCGTCGCCGTCTGCCCTCATGAACTCAAAGCAGGCTTTCGGGATAGTCTTGCCAGTTGCACAAGTTTGCAGGAGAACGGGCGAGGCTAAGTCAGCAAGCTTGCTGAAGCTGATCGGGTAAAGGTCGGCTCGCCCGGTGCTATGCCCGCCTGCGGTCGAAACGACATCGGCTCTTGGCTGGTGGACTGCATAGACGACGTTATTTACTTCGATCCAGTTGCGGTGCCGTTCGTCTTCCGACTCGCCATTAATGCTTTCGATCTTGAGGTATGCGTCGTTCGCCATGCTGTTCTCCGTGTCGTTGAGCAAGTCGTAACGATTCTGATCGGATGCGCCCGGCAGAGCTTGTTACTGGTCAGCACGGCAGTAGAACGGGATCAATAGAAGTTGATGTATTGGCAAGCCCATTTCTGGAATCTTGAAATTATCTAAAAATTTTTTGGCAACTTGACCCTGTCGGACTTTCTCCAGCCCGAATCTGAAAAAGTATTCAGAAGGCCGATTCTGAAAAGTAGCGCGAGCGACTGCCCGAGTGAATGCCAGTAATGACGTAGATGAACGCTCCTGTTATCAAATTTAAATATCCGATAGGAAGCGCTTAGAAGGCCGCTGACGGGCTTTTTGGCGGGATGGTGGGGTGTGAGGGTCCACCCCGTTCGTTTACTGTAGGACTGCTCTAAGCCGCCTGTGCGGCTTTCATGAGACGAGAGACGGTTGACTTATGCCATTCACCGCCATTCACTTGCAGGGCTGCTAACGCATCCTTGGTCCGCTGGCCGACCAGGCGTCGCTCTTGCTCTCCCACTGCGGCGTGAATGTGCAGAGTGAACGTATCAACATCAACGCCGTGCGTAGCTGTGTAGAACGGCACTCACACGCCAGCTGCTTCCTCCATTGCTGATTGGTTTCGGCGCATTATCGATGATGAATGAAGAAGCGTAACGCGCGGCAAACATGGTAGTCTTGTCGTGCATGCCTAAAAACAACCATAAGTCAACACGTCCAGAGAGAGTCCCATGACAGATCACGCCAGCCTTGGTTCCCAAGCACTGTTTGCACTTCGTCCGGGCACGAGTTAGCAATTCGGCAGATAATTGCAAAACGGAATTATTTCTTGCTCTTGCCGGGCGTGGCCAACCATCGCGCGCAGCCCGGCAAGGCAACGTCCCTTTACGCCGAATGGAGCGCTCGATGATCTTCGCTCGTCTCACCCAACGCTGGCATGCGCTGCGCTACTGGCGCGAGCACCAGTCCCTGTCCCGCCTCAAGCTGGTGCACCGCCTCGAGAACGCGCCCGCCGACGACCTGTTCCGCCAGGTGAGCGGCCGCGACTACCTGGCCCGCGGCATGAAAGTGCGCGAGCGCATGCGCTGCGTGCTGGCCCACTACCGCTTCGAAGAGGCCACCTTCAACAGCGCCTACCGGCACGCCGCGCACCACGGCGGCCTGGTCCTGTGGCAGCACCGGGGCGAGCAAGAGGGTGACGAAGGCAACTTCATCATGCGGCTCGAGCATGCGCCGCGCATCGACCCGCAAGGCGAGCTGACGCTGTCCCTGATCGTCGACGGCACGGTGCTGCACCGCCTGTCCTGGACCTGGGTCGAGGGCGCGGTGGTGGGCGTCGACCTGCCGATCGTTCCCTTCGTCACCCGCAACGCCGGCCTGTGGCGCGATGCCGGCGGCGCCTTCGAGGCCTTCGAGCGCGTGTTCCCCAACAATTCGCCGAGCTTCTTCTGCTTTGCCGCCCTGCAGGGCGCGGCGCAGGCGCTCGGCTTCGACCGGGTGGTCGCGGTGCGCAGCAGCGCCCACGTGGCCTACGAGGCGGCGCAAGACAAGGCTTTCGAGAACGCCTACGACGGCTTCTGGCGCATCCTGGGCGGCGTTGATCTGGACGCGCGCAGCTTCGTGGTTCCGCTGCCGTTCTACCTCAAGCCATTGCAAGACATGCCATCGAAGCACCGCAAGCGCGCGGCGCAGCGGCGCGAGCACTGGCGCGCCATCGGCGACGCGGCGCGCGCCGTGCTGCTGCGCCATATGGCGACGCCGGCCGTCAGCGAGCCTGCGGCGGCCGAGGCGCCGTCGACCGCGAAAGCCTGAGCGGCGCCGCTCGAACAGGTTGACAGATTCACCACGGCCGCGCGGGCCGTGATACACTCGCGATTCGCTAGGGGTCCTGGAACGCTGTTCCGGGTGAGAGATACCCTTCGTACCTGATCTGGATAATGCCAGCGAAGGAAAGCGCAAAGCAGCATCCCCATTCGTTTGCCCTTCCCCCACGTTGGCTCCGGCTTTGATAAAAGCGGCGCGCCACGCTGCGCGCGAAAAAGAGCAAACCATGACATTCACCTCGAAGCACACCATCCTCGCCTGCGCCATCGTGCAGGCGTTCTCCCTGTCGTCCCAAGCCGCCGCGCAGGACGCTGCGCAGTCGGCCATATCGTCGGTCGTCGTCACCGGCAGCAAGTGGATCGCGCTCGATCGCGCCAGCGTCGGCGGCTTCTCCGACGTGCAGCTGCTCGATTCCCCGGCTTCGATCTCTTCGATCAGCCAGGGCCAGATGCAGGACCTGTCGATCCGCAGCGCCACCGACGCCGCGCGCTACGACGCCTCGATCGGCGACGCCTACAATGCGATCGGCTACGCCGAGCAGTTCTCGATCCGCGGCTTCGCGCTCGACAACGCCACCAGCTACCGCAAGGACATGATCGCGATCTCGGGCGACACGCAAATCCCGCTCGAGAACAAGGAACGCATCGAAGTCTTGCGCGGCCTGGCCGGCCTGCAGGCCGGCGTCGCGGCGCCGGGCGGGATGATCAACTTCGTCACCAAGCGCCCGACCAGCGCCCCGCTGCGCCAGGCCACGGTAGAGGTGCGCGAGCGCGGCACCGTGTACGGCGCGGTCGACCTGGGCGGCCGCTTCGCGGACCGCCGCTTCGGCTATCGCATCAACGCCGCAGCCGAAGACCTGAAATCCTACGTACGCGGCGCCGACGGCGAGCGCCAGTTCGTGTCGGCCGCCTTCGACTGGCAGATCACGCCGGACGCGCTGTTCCAGATCGACCTCGACCACCAGCACAAGTCGCAGGTCACGGCGCCGGGCTACCAGCTGATCCGCGACGAAGTCCTGCCGACCGGCGTCTCGCCCAAGACCCTGCTCAACGACCAGCCGTGGACCAGGCCGGTCGACACCGACAGCAGCAATCTCGGCCTGCGCTTCGAGTACCGCCTCAGCGACGCGTGGAACGCCACCGTGAGCGCCAACAAGCATTGGTTCAAGCGCGACGACTTCACCGCCTTCCCCTACGGCTGCAGCAACGAGGGCGACGGCTACTATCCGGGCTACTGCTCGAACGGCGACTACGACGTGTACGACTTCCAGAGCACCGGCGAGCGCAAGACGCCGTGGGGCCTGCAGGCGATGCTGCAGGGCCGCTTCGCCACCGGCGCGGTGCGCCACTCCCTCACCATCGGCGGCTCGTATGCCGAACGCCATGACAGCTTCGGCGAATACGTCTACGACTACGTCGGCTCCAGCAATATCTGGAACCCGAGCGTCGTGCCGCCGGTATCGGGCGACCGCGTGACCGGCCCCGTGATGGAGCGCCGCGCCACAGAAGAGCGCTCGCTGTTCGTGCAGGACGTGCTGACCTTGTCGCCGCAATTGACCTTGCACGCCGGCGTGCGCTACGTGAAGCTCAAGCTCGACGCGCTGGAAGAAATCGAAGGCGGCTGGGTGCACACGAAGGATTCGTTCGCGCTGCCGAACGTGGCGCTGGTGTACGCGCCGGCGCGCGACTGGCGCGTGTATGGCTCGATCAGCCACGGCTTGCAGTACGGCGGCATCGCGCCGATGGAAACCAGCAACCAGAACACCGCCCTGCCGCCGAGCCGCTCGAAGCAGCTGGAGTTCGGCGTCAAGCGCAACGTCAACGAGCAGCTGGCGCTGTCGGGCGCGCTGTTCGAGATCCGCCAGGGGCTGGAATACACGAACGCCGCCAACACCTTCGTGCGCGCCGGCGAGCAGACCCACCGCGGCGTCGAGCTGTCGGCGATGGGCCGCGCCACGCCAAACCTGAACTACAGCCTGTCGCTGATGGCGCTCGACACCGACCAGAAGGACACGGGCGACGCGTCGACCGAAGGCAAGCGCGTGACCAATGTGCCGGAGCTGCGCACCACCGCCTGGATCGAGTACGCGGTGCCGCAGGTGGCGGGGCTGAAGCTCGACGCGCAGTGGCAGTATTCGGGCAACAAGGTGTTCGATCCGGCCAATCGGGTGAAGGTGTCGGCTTATCACGTGGCGGGCTTCGGGGCGTCCTACCTGCTGCGCGCGGGTGGACTGAACACGATTATCCGCGCGCGGGTCGACAATGCCTTCGACAAGTTTTATTGGCGTGATGTGACGCAGTCGCTGGGCGGCTACCTGCTGCCGGGGGCGCCAAGGACGTTCAGGCTGTCGGCGCAGATCGATTTCTGATCTGGTGAGCTTGCCTCATAACTAAATTAGTCATGAGGCAACGTACGACTAAATTCCACGATAGCCAGTTGACGATATAAATTCAGAATCTCAGGAATCTCGTCATCATCGTGTGGCTTGGCCTAACGCAATCTATGTGCTGCGCCATGCATTGCAAAGCAGGAAAATGATCAATGAGATCTGAAAAATTTGCCGCAACTACAACAAATCCACCACACCCGCGTGGCCAATTTCAATTCCAGATTAAATCAACCACCACCACAACCAAAATTCTTTAAGTGCAACGCTGCACATGCACTCTCGAAGTTATTCCAATTTCGCCCCCCTCAAACTTTACCGCTATCAAATTCTCGACATATTGGCTTAAATCCGCCATTACCTCTATTTCAGCGCAATTTGTCTGCCTCTGCAGGCGCATCTCCAAGTCCAATCGCACAAGATAGCTGTTGAGCGTAGATATTTCCGCGTCGCTTAATATCCTAATATCTGGAATTTCTATACTAAGGAGGTCGTTCGGTTGAAATTTCAACAACCCACCGCCAAGAACCCTTAGATGATCTACAAATCTCTGCTGTATTGGCGAAGAGTTGAGCAAACAAACCATCGCCGCCAATTGGACATCGGTGAGGTTATCAGGATAAATACAATGATATGTAGTCAGATTTACTGCGGAGCTACGATTCCAAATAAACCGCACTTGACCACGACCGAATGACGCCGCCCATATTGGGGCAGGCGCGCGCTGCTCATTTTTATACCAAGGACGACGTCTAGCAAGCAGAAAGCGTTTGTGGAATCCCTTTCGTTCGCCCTCCTCGATATATTCTTCTTCGGCGGGAGATATGTCACCGGAGAAATTCACCAATTTCGTTCGCGCGCCAAACGCTGCAAGATCTTTTAGATCTTGGTCTGAAAATATCACCCCTAAAACATCCTTCGCATTTCCAATACATGGGAGCAGATTAGAATGTGAAATTCTCGCTTTTGAAACTTCGCCATCTGTCAGATGAAAAAATTCATTAGCTCCAGTTGCCAGACCACGTTTTGTTTTTGCTATTGTGGATAAATTAATTAGGGAATCATTTTTTTTAGATGACCTACCAAGCAAAATAGAGTTCCATTTTGGAGCTGTTTCCAAATCCTTCCACAGGACAGTCCGTGCTTCGATTAGTTCAATTTGATCAGAATAATGTTTAACAACGAACTCCTCATCTGCAACTTTGTTGTTATCGAATAATAAAACAACGGAAGTAGTAATCGCACCATCAATATGGTGACCGTGCTCATCGAGATAGAGTATTTCTTTTACAATGCGACGATCAATCAGGTATTCACGAAAACATCGCGCCGCATTCGAACTCATCCAATCAGCTGGGACCAGCACAGCCGCACGCCCTCCTTCGGACAACAGCCTGCAGATTTCAAATAAAAATAAAATGTATAAATTGCAAGCCTTCGAAATAGAAATGTTATTTCGAAAGCCTATTTCCTCATATATATTTTTTTCATATGAAATATCGTGATGTCTTAAATACGGAGGATTTGCAAGAATCCCATCGAATTTTTCCCTCATGTTTAGAAGGAGAAAATCGGCATGTAAAAAGTTACACGAAAGATGAGCTGGAGCAGATTTTCGCGCCAATTGCATTGGCGAAAGATCAATATCTACACAGGTCACCTTTGATTCGATGACAAATTCGCCTACTGCTCGAAGTAGTACGCCTGTTCCTACAGACGGCTCAAGAATATTCTTTGGATTAACGCTTGCAACCCAATCAGCCATCATTACGGCAATCGGTCCAGGGGTAAAAAACTGTCCAAAATGTTGACGGCGCTCTTCGCCTGTATGCTCAATATACGATTTTTCGGGCGTTAAATTATTTTTCGGATCCCATTGGATCTCTAAATGCTTAAATTCCGCCACATTTGCCAAACGAACTTTTTTCTCACCTGCTCTTGCCATTCCCACATCCAGATCCGTCTCAATATATTAGAGTGGCAACTCATCAAGCTTAGTTTTTCTGACTTTTTTCTGGTCTGCCACCTCTATAGCGCGCTTTAATTCGTCAACAAATTCGTCATTAGTCCTAATTATCGCATTGTTTATATTCTTATATTGGCTCGACTGAAGGTTCGCATTATTACTAGGATTGACGTATATATCAGGAAGCCATGCGGTCGGAACGACGGAAACGTTTACGAGTGATACACTCATATCAACGTTAAAACGAAGCGAAACTGTCGCAATGAATAGCTCATGAGTTGGATTCGTCTCATAGAACTTTAACAAGCCTCTGGCCTTGGAAATGTCATCCTTATTAGTTCGACCACCTTCAACAGCTGACTTGATATTAACATAAATCGGGTTGGAAAATCCTTCCAAGTGAATCTCAAAGTCGTAGACGCCGACTTCACTGCCAGGAAGTCTGATATTCAATATGCCAAACTCGTGCCCATGCTTCTTGAGATTTTGCGTAATCAGTTCTTCAAGTATGCGCCAAACGCTTCTACCTTTTCCTGCCGTCCCCCATCCATACGGGAATTGCTCTGACGTCCCAACCTGAACATTGCTTATTTTCTTAATTAATCCTTTTAATGCCACCTCTAACGAAGCTCGAACAGCCACTGTTACATTTAGATCATTCATAATTTTCTGATGTGAGAGATGTATGTTTAACACCAACGCGTATCACGCCCTCAATGGGGTATCATTCCGTTTTGCGTGGCCAGGACGTGAGGTTAATATCGCCCACGCAATAACTACAACCATCAATAGCATAGGAAATCACCATTGCCGTAGAGTCACGCAACATGCCTTTGAGATCAGTCTATTTCGCATTACTATAGTTTATGGAGACGCATTCTCTCATGTCGAGACATGAACGCGCCCGTCTGAACCATATTAAATAACCTCATGGCCGATAGTTTCACGAAAGGCACCTTCTCAAGCAACAAAATTAATATAATTAAACCAATATCTAGCCGCCGAAAGCGTCTCAAGTTAACAAGATGGTATTTATCAATGCAGATGGCAAACATCCATTTTCAAGCGCGCATGCTTGAGTAATCGATTTCGGCAACCTTGGTTGAATAACAGCTTTTTTTTGGCTCTGTTACATTAATCTATCATTACCGAATTATCGTCAGGTATCAATACATTAGCTTAGACATGTACGGACCCGGAACGAAAAACATTGACCAGTCACTAGCGTGATAAGTACGAATTTCTAAATCAACGTCGTGCGCCTTGCGCCAAAAAGGTGATTAGACGACTCTTCGATCGGAGGCTACCCTGGGCGCTGTTTTCGTCCCGATTGCTCCAATGAGTGCCACTGAGATTATAGTGGCTTTAGCCATGTCCCACTAGCGTTTCCGCGTTCTTTGCCACGAGAGCAAGTCTTACGTTGTGTCAAAAACCACGGAGTCAAGACGAGGATCTAAGCTAGCTAGCCAACAGAAAACAGCGTCACCTCCGAGCACCACGTCCGATGTAATATTTACAACTCTCTAAACTTGCGTAATGTTAACGATAGATTAGCAGGCACTTAATTCGCGTCGCTCAGTCCGACAAGTCACTCAGCTTGCCCAAACAACGCCGCTGGAAGCCATTGAGCCCCTTCGTAACGAGCGTATCGTCGTCATGGATCACCTCGGCATCGAGCAGCAACCGCAGCTTGGCGATGCGGTCGCCCTGTGCCAGCGCCTGCGCCAGGTGCGAGCCATCCGCTTCGCCAGCCTGCTCGATCGCCTCGACCACTTCGGGCGGGAAGTCCCAGTGGTTGGCGATCACCGACGACAGCTGGCGGCTGGCCGCGAACAGCGCGACGCCGAATTCGCTGGAGCCGGGCACCCTGCCTTCGCAGATGCGGTCGGCCACCTGGAAGGCGACCTGCAGGCCCAGGTTCTGCATCAGGCCGGCCAGGTAGGATTCGAACACGCCGGCCGACAGGCCCGGCGCCATCACGCTGGCGGCGAATGCGCAGCGTTCGGAATGCTTCCACACATTGGGCGCCACCTGGCGCGCCACGCCCTGCACCTTGACCCGCACCAGCGGCCGGAACGCGATGCGCGCCAGCAGCATGCGCAAGCCGTTCAGGCCGAGCATCGTCACCGCGCCTTCCAGGGTCTCGATCGGCGTCACCGGCCGGTAATAGGCGCTGTTGGCTTCGCGGATCACTTCGGCCACCAGCACCAGGTCGCGCCCGACCTGGGCCGACAGTGCGCCGGTCGAGATGTTTTCGTCGGACAGCGCGGTGAGCAGCTGCGACACGAGCTCGGGGATGCGCGGCACCAGGCCGGAGGCGCAAACCGGATCGGCCGCCAGCGAACGGACCTCGGCCAGGATCTGCGCTTCCTGCTCGGGCTGGGCGTTGAAGCCGCTGGACGCGGTGAGCCAGCGATAGAAGGTGGCATGGACGTCGTTCGCCATGTCCTCGTCGTGTTCGATCGTCGCCGCCGCGCGGACGCTTGCCGCAGCTTGTGTCTCTTTTTCTGAACCGCCCAAAAAGCGTCCTATCCAGTTTTTCATAGCGCCCCGCCGTACGTTCGAATCCAATGATTGTAATGCCTTCTAGAAACAAATAGTCATGAGGAGGTAAACATTTATTGTTCGTAACGACATCGAACCTCGGTTCGTATCTGCGCCCTATGCGCTCGGTCAAGAAATCGCTGTCAAAAAGTCGAACGACCTAGCTGCAAATGATAATGATTATCATTTAGTATATATCGCAAATGAGAATCATTCTCATCAAAGAGCCCGTTTGAGCACGCCTGCCTGCGCACGCGTGCCGGGCGGAGCATGTGCAACCCCTCTTGACTGGACCACCATGGCAGCAACCCTACCCGGCTTGCGACGACGCCCCGCGCTGTTCGCCAGCACCTTCGCCTGCGCCTTCGCCACCCAGGCGCTGGCCTTTGATGCGCCCGCCGCGCTTGACGCAAGCACTCCGCTCGACCCCATCGTCATCACCGGCCAGCGCCTCGACAAGGCCGGCACCGTGACCGTGCTCGATGCGGCCGCCCTCACCCGCCAGGGCGTGACCGACATGCAGAACATGGCGCGCTATGCGCCGCTGGTCAGCGTGCCGGGCGCCGCCAGCGGCAGCGGCAACGTCTGGGACGGCGCCGGCAATACCGGCTTCAATATCCGCGGCGTCGAAGGCAACCGGGTGGGCCTGGACCTGGACGGCATCGAACTGCCCGAGGCCGCGCCGAAGCCCGACGCCTCGACCCTGAACGGCTTCGGCGTCGGCCGCGACTATGTCGATCCCGAGACCTTACGCTCGGTGACCATCCAGTCGGGCACCGCGCCGGCCGGCGCCGGGGCCCAGGGCCTGGGCGGCAACGTCTCCTTCGTCACCAAGGCGCCGGAAGACTACGTCAGCGAAGCCCGCCCCACCTATGCCGAATACAAGTTCGGATCGAACCGCGCCAACGACATGCGCATGCACGCGCTGACCGGCGCCGCGCAGTCCGGCGCACTCAAGGCGCTGGCGGTGCTGGTCCACCGCGACGGCAAGGAACTCGACTCGACGGGCAGCGCGCCGCTCAACCCGGACGACTGGGATTCGGACGCCCTGCTGGCCAAGCTGTCCTGGACGCCGTGGAGCGGGCACCGCTTCACGGCGACGATCGACGCCTTTCGCGCCGAGCACGACCGCGAATACGACAACAAGCAGGGCGCCCTCTACCCTGAAGGCGCGACCCAGGCCGGGCGCACCCGGCGCGACCGCTTCGGCATCGACCACCTGTTCCAGGGCGCCGGCGCATGGTTCGATACGCTCGAGAGCCGACTCTACATCCAGGACAGCGAAGTCGAAGACGTCACCAGGGCGCGCTACATCACCATGGGCCAGCCGGTGCTGCGCCATATCGCGACCAGCTTCGACAACCGCAGCGTGGGCTTCGCCAGCAACGCCAGCAAGCGGCTGGGCAGCCACGACCTGGCCTATGGCATCAATGTCGAGCAGACCGACACCGCGCGTCCATGGCGCGAAGACCGCACCGTCGTCAACAGCGGCGCCCAGCAGGTGACCAACAAGAACCGCATGGCCGACATGCGGTCGTTGCGCTTCTCCGCCTTCGCGCGCACCGACGTCGCCCTGTCGTCCTGGGCCAGCATCACGCCCGGCCTGCGCTACAACTGGCGCGAACTCGAGCCCAACAGCACGGACAACTACGCGATCGGCATTCCCAACGCCAGCCGCGAGCTGAAAAAGGAAACTGACAGCTACCTCACGCCGAGCCTGGGCTTGACCGCGCAGCTGGCGCCGAACCTGGAAACCTACCTGCAATACAGCCGCGGCACCCGCCTGCCGACCGCCGCCGAACGCACCGGCACCTACGATTCGCTCAGCTACACGGCAGTCGGCAACGCCTACGCGGTGATCGGCAATCCGAACCTGGACAAGGAAACCAGCAACGCCTTCGAGCTGGGCCTCAAAGGTCAGGTCGCGCGCGGCCTGCGCCTGCATGCGGCCCTGTTCAATACGCGTTACAAGAACCTGATCGAATATGCCTCGCAGCCGGCCGATCCGGTCAACTACCCGAACATCACCTTCGGCCTGTTCCGTCCCGAGAACGTCGGCAGCGCGCGCACCTGGGGCGGCGAGCTGACGCTCGACGCCGACCTGGGCCAGTGGAATCCATCTTTCAAGGGCGGCAAGCTGACCCTGGCGAGCGGCGTCCAGCGCAGCAAGGCGAAGAACAGCCGCACCGGACTGGAAAGCGAGCTGGCCTCGACCCTGCCGAAAAAGACCAGCCTGATCGCGGCCTGGATTGACCCTGCCCAGCGCGGCGGCATTGCCTTCGCCGCGGTCCATACCCGCGCCAAGCAGGCCGAACGCGACGTGATCGGCGGCGTGAACACGACCTTCTTTGCGGTCCCGTCAAGCACCGTGCTGGACCTGACCGGATACTGGAACATCAACGCGCACGCGTCGATCACCGCCGGCGTGTACAACCTGGCCGACAAGAAGTACTGGGACTACGCCTCGTCGCGCAGCCTGCCGGCCGCCACCACGGCCATCACCGCGGCCGACATCGAACGCCAGGCGCGCCCCGGGCGCCATGCGGCCGTCACCCTCAAGCTGGTCTATTGAACGAACAAGGAGAACACATTCATGAAACTTACCTGCCACTTCCTGGCCGCCGCCATCGCCCTGGCATTGGTCCCGGCGCAAGCCGCCCCGCAACTGGCGCAGCAGTGGGCCGAACTGAAGGCCAAAGAACCGCGCCTGCAGACGCGCGACGCCGCGCGCCAATTGAAGGTATCCGAGGCCGAGCTGCTCGCCACCGGCATTGGCAGCACCGTGGTGCGCCTGAAGGAAAGCGACCATGCGCCGCGCGAGATCATGCGCCGCGCCCTCGACCTGGGCAAGGTGATGGCGCTCACCCGCAACGAGAACGGCGTGATCGAGACCACCGGCGTGGCCATGCGCATCCCGAAGCAGGCCGAGAAAGGCAGCGCCGACGAGGCCGAACGCGAAGCGCGCAACCTGAACATCGCCGGCGGCTACCTCGGCGGCCCGATCGACCTGCGCTTCCAGTTCGCCAAATGGAAGTACGCCTTCGCCGTGACCCAGCCCGGCCGCGACGGCGCCATCAACCGCAGTCTGCAGTTCTTCGACGCCAGCGGCAACGCCGTGCACAAGCTCTACCTGCGCGACGACGCCAATGTACCGGTCTTCGACAAGCTGGTGGCCGACTTCCGCCATCCGAGCCAGAACGCCCAACTGGATGTGGCGCCCGTCGCGCCAAAGCCCGCCGAAAAACCCGACAACGCGGTCGACGTCAAGGAATTCCAGACCGTCTGGCAAGAGATGACCGACGTCCACCAGTTCAACCGCATCGTGTCGGAATTCGGCCTGACGCGCGAACAGGCGCTGCGCCTGGCCCCGGGCGGCGTGGTGCAGAAAGTGGCGCCGCAGGCGGTGCGCAAGCTGCTCGGGGATGCGGCGAAGAACGGGGTCGCGATCATGGCCTTCCTCGGCAATGGCGCACTCACGCAGATCTACAGCGGCAAGGTGAACAAGGTGATGGCGGCTGAAGGCTGGTTCAATGTGCTCGATCCGGACTTCAACCTGCACCTGCGCGACAGCGCGTTCAGGAGCGGCTACGTGGTGCGCCGCGCCGGCGTCACCTCGGTCGAGTTCTTCGACGACCAGGGCGAGCTGGTGGTGACCTTCTTCGGCGTGCGCGAGCGCGGCAAGCCGCAGCCGCAGTCGTGGCTCGACCTGGCGGCCAGCCTGCCGAAGGCATCAGCTCCGGGCTGACCTTCAGGGCTGGCCGAGCAGCCCTTCGACCTGCCGCATGCGATGCGGCAGGTCGCCTGCCAGCAAGGTGTAGGCGATGCCGCGCGCGGCCAGCGTCTCCACCAGCATCCGGTGCACCATCTGGCGCACCTCTTCCGATTCGCGCTGCAGGCCGTCCGGCTCCCACGGGGTGTCGGGCGCGGTGACGAAGGTCCAGGCGTAGTCGTGGCGCGCGTCGAGCGCCGCCAGCTGCGCATCCACCCTGCCCCAGTATACGCGGCTGTACAGCGCCGTCATCAGGGGCGTGGTGTCGCAAAACAGCAAGCGGCTTGCCTCGGCCGCCGCGGCATCCTCGCGCGCACGCTGGGTCAGCGCGATGCCATACTGATCCTCCTCGTGCGGCACCCTGCCCTGCGCATCGACGAATTCGCGCAGGTATTCGGGCACCCACAGCGTGCCGTAGTGGCGCGCCAGGGCCTCGGACAAGGTCGACTTGCCGGACGACTCGGCGCCGAGGATGGCGATGCGAGCTGCCTCGACACTCATGCGCGCTCCCGCGCCAAGGCAGCCCAGGTGCGCAGGCCGGCGATCGCCAGCAGCACGAACACGCCGTACAGCACGGCGGTCAGCACCAGGCCCTTGTACAGGTAGAGGCCGACGTACAGGATATCGACCGCGATCCATACATGCCAGTTCTCGACCTTCTTCTTCGCCAGCAGCAGCTGGCCGACCAGGCTGCCGGCGGTCAGGAAGCCGTCCGCGTGCGGCACGTCGGTGTCGGTGAAGTTGTCGAGGAAGGTCGACAAGAGCACGAAGCCCGCCAGCCAGGCCGCCAGCGACCAGGCGCGGCCGCCCGGTTTCAGGAAGGTAGGGAGCAGCGGCGCCGTACTAACTCCGGCAGCGCCGTGCAGCCACTGGTACCAGCCCCAGACCGAGGCCGCGATGAACACGAATTGCAGCCCCATGTCGCCGTACAGGCGCGCGTCGTAGAACACCACCGCATAGGTTGCGGATGAGGCGATCGAGAACAGCCAGGCCCAGTGCTTCTGGCGGATGTTGAGCACGACGGTGGTGACCGCCAGCAGGAAGGAGATCAATTCCAGCGGCGAGGTCGCGAGACCGGCGATGACGAGGGGTTCGTTCATTCTTGTTGGCGGAAAAACCGTCGTCCCCGCGCAGGCGGGGACCCAAGTGCTCTCGGCGCAGTCGCAGCGCTGGCAAACTTGGGTTCCCGCCTCCGCGGGAACGACGTGCAAGGTGTACGTCAGGGTGACAGTACACCACGTGGCAACGTCCCGATTACTTCTTCGGATACTTGATCGTCATTTCCTTGAGCAGGTTGTCGGCATGGTCGACTTCCTTCATCACCCACAGCATGTAGCGGATGTCGACGTGGATCGCGCGCGTGATGGCGGTGTCGAAGTACCAGTCCTTGGTGATCGATTCATAGGTCGAATCGAAGTTCAGGCCGATCAGTTCGCCGTTCTTGTTCATCACGGCCGAACCGGAGTTGCCGCCCGTGGTGTCGGCGCTCGACAGGAAGTTGACCGGCACCGTTCCCAGCGCCGCATCCTTGAACACGCCATAGCGCTTGGCCTGGATCGCTTCCTTGAGCGGGGCCGGCACGATGAACGGATCCTTGCCGGTCTCCTTTTCCAGGATGCCTTCGACCGTGGTGAACGGGCCCTTGACCAGGCCGTCGCGCGGCGAGAACGGCGACACGGTGCCGTAGGTCACGCGCAAGGTCGAGTTGGCGTCCGGGTAGACCGGTTTGCCCTGCGATTTCTTCCATGCGATCACGGCCGCCATGTATTGCGGGATCACGCGTTCGAGGTTGCCGTCGATCTCGTTGCGGCGCTCTTCCAGCGCCATGCCGGCGTCGTGCAGGCGCACCGCGAGCGCGATGAAAGGATCGTCCGACTTGCGGAAGGCGTCGGCGTCCTTGCCGATCCAGGCCAGGCGCGTGGCGGTATCCGACAGCTGGCTGGCCTTGTACATGCCAGCGAGCGCATCCTGCGCCGGCAGCAGCGCGTCCACGCCTGGTGGACGGACCTTGGCGTCGATGCCGGCGTAGCGCGCGAGGGCCGCGGCGTAGCGTGCCTGGTCCACCTGCGGCACGAACGACTGCTCCAGGCGGGTCAGGCGCGCCTTGATGAAGCCGAGGTCGCGTTCCTGGTAGCCGCTTTCGCGCTCGGCGTCCGGCTTGCCGCGTTCCAGCGCCAGGCGGTACAGGGTACGCGCGCTCTTGAGCAGGTCGCTGTGGGTGGCTTCGAGCCAGGCGGCTTCCTGGCGCTGCAGCGCCATGTCCTGGGCGATCACCGCGTCCAGTTCGGACAGCAGGCCGGCGTTGCCGTCCGCATGCGCCTTCTGCCAGGCGCGGAACTCGGCATCCTGCACGTCCTTGATGGCGGTGATGTCCTTGCGCGCGAAGCCGTCGAGCAGGCCCCTGGTCTTCTTGAGCACGTTGTTCAGGCCCTTGTCGACGCTCGCATAGCGCACGGTCCAGGACGGATTGCCCTGGGTCGCGGCGGCGATCACCGACAGGTCGGCGGTGATGCCCGCGGCCTTGGCCGGCAGGTCGACGTCGCGCGCGAAGCGGATCTCGCTCGGCAGCTTGTAGCGGCTGGTGCGGCCAGGATAGCCGGCCAGCAGGATAGGATCGCCGTTCTTCAGGCCCTCGGCCGAGACGACCAGGAAGTCCTTCGACTTGTAGGGCACGTTGTCGGGCGACGGGTCGGCCGGACGGCCGTCCTTGCCGACGTAGGCGCGGTAGAAGGCGTAGTCGCCGACGTGGCGCGGCCACTCGTAGTTGTCGATGTCGCCGCCGTAGTTGCCGATGCGGTCGGACGGCGCGTACACCAGGCGCACGTCGCGGATCATCAGCTGCTTGATGCGGTAATACTCGAGGCCGCGGTGGAAGGCCGGCACCGAGCAGCGCGTCGATTTGTCGGTTTCGCATTCGGCCACCAGGGCCTTGATGCGCGACTGGACCAGCGCGTGGCGCTCGCGGCCCGATAGGGACGGATTCAGGCCCTGGAGCACGCGCCCGGTCACGTTCTCGACCTTCTCGGTCACGTACACCAGCGTGTTCGGGCCGCCCGGCAGTTCGTCGGCGCGGGTCTTGGCCAGGAAGCCGTCGACGATGTAGTTCTTCTCGGCGCTCGAATTGCGCTGGATGGCGCCATAGGCGCAGTGGTGGTTGGTCACCACCAGGCCGTCGGGCGACACGAAGGACGCCGAGCAGCCGCCCAGCGAGACGATCGCGCTCATGGGATGCTTGCCGAGGTCGGCCAGCTTCTCGGCCGGCATGGTGATGCCGATGCGTTTCAGTTCGGATTTCAGTTGCGGCAGCTGGTGCGGTTGCCACTGGCCTTCGTCGGCGAAGGCGGCGCTCGCCGCGCCCAGGAGGGCGACGGGCAGGACGATCGATTTGAACAAGACAAGTCCTCGAGGTGAAAAAAGCAATGCGCGAGTATAGCCCCGTTGGGTGATGCCCGTGCGATTTTCTGGGGTATTGACGGCCGTCCCGGCGGCGTCAACATCACGTCATATTGGCGTGGCAAGATGTCACATCATGCAGAAAGAAGGCAGGCAGACATGCGCACCGAGGCCCCCCTGTACCGACACCAGGTCCTCTTCCTCTCCCAGAGCTTCTTTATCAAGGACAACCGCGCCGAATTGCTGCTGCACGCGCACAAATACGATTTTGACATCCGTTTTTTCAGCGAAGCGGCCGAATTCACCGCCGCCGTCGCGGCCGACCGTGGCGCCAGCCTGTTCGTGATCGACCTCGACGCCCTGCACAATATGCAGGCCGACCTGCACGACAGCCGCAAGACCCTGATGCTGGGCGAGCTGCTCGAACGCCTGCCGCCCGGCCATGAATACGTCTACCTGCAGTCGAGCCGCCAGGGCAGCCGCTTCCTGCTCCAGCAACGCCTGGTGGACAGCAACTGCCTGGCCTATGCCGAAAAGCCGATCGCCAACGACGTCCTGGTCGACAGGCTGTTCAACCTGTTGGCCCGCACCGGACGCGGCGACCCGGTGTCGCTCGTTTACCTCGGCGCGCCGGGCGACCTGGATACGGCGGCGCTGCTGGCGCAGCGGGTCGAAGTGGTCCATCACCCGGACGCGACCACGCTGCACCTGCGCGTCAAGGAGCTGCAGCCCGACCTGGTCGTGATTCTCGATGACGAGTACCGGCGCCTGGACGCGCTGGCGCGGGTCATGAAGAAGAACATCGAGGCCGATCCGGTGCGCGAGATCGTGCTGCTCCAGCGCCGCCCCGACGATGCGCTGGCGCGGCGCGCGCTCGGCGACGGCTTCGACACCGTCCTGCAGGCCAGCGGCGGCCTGGTCGAAGCGCAGCTGGCCAGCCGCGCCGCCAGGATCCGCGTCAGCAAGGACCTGATCGGCAAGGACCGCGCCACGGGCCTCCTGAACAAGGTGGGCCTGCAGCGCAAGACGCAAGACCTGATCCGGCAAGCCACGCTCGAGGGCAAGCCGCTCGCCTTCGGCGTGATCGACATCGACAAGTTCAAGACCATCAACGACACCTGGGGCCACCACTTCGGCGACATCGTCATCAAGCGCCTGTGCCTGTGCCTGGCGCCGCGAATGGGCGAGCGCGACCTGCTGGCGCGCTTCGGCGGCGAGGAATTCGTGGTCGTGTTCTGGGACTGCGCGCTCGACGCGGCGTGGCGCCGGCTCGACGCGCTGCGCCAGGCCTTCGGCGCGGTCGGGTTCCAGGTGGCGCCGGGCGAGGCGCGGCATTTTTCGTTCAGCGGCGGCCTGGCCGCGTTCCCCGAGCACCGCAGCGAGAACGCGCTGTTCCTGCGGGCGGATGCGATGCTGTACACAGCCAAGGAGACCGGCCGCAACAGGATTTGCTCTACATGAGCAATCCCGTCGTCTCGTCGGCCAGCACGATCGCTTCGTATTGTCGTCGCACCATCCCCTCGCCATACAGGCGCTCCAGCCGCCGCACCGCGAAATGCCCGCGGCTCATGTTCTGGAAATGGTCGACGAACAGCAGGTTGATGGTCGCGCCGCCCACCGCGCCCAGGGCCGGCACCAGCATCGCGGCGCCTTTTTGCGTCACGTGCACCTGGAAGCGCGCCGCCACCGTGGCGATCAGGCGCAGCAGGGCCGGCGTCGTGGCGGCGTTGGCCGACCTGGCCGCCAGCGCCTGGGCGGCGTCGCTCACCGCCCGCGCCAGCGCGATGCGCATCGCGAAATAGCCGGAATCGGCGGCATCGTCAGCGCCGCCCGGTCCGCCCATGGCCAGCACGCGCAGGCATTCCAGCCGGGTTTCGACATCTTGCGGACGTTCGCCATTGGCGCGCGCGATCTCGGCGATCGAGCGCAGCATGATGACGGTGGACAGCGGCAGGTCGACCAGGAGGCCCGGAAGGCCGAACACGCCGCCCACCCCGCCCGACACGCTCGCCGCGAACTTGTGCAGGCGCGGGTACGATGCCTCCTTGCCGCCGTCGGGCAGCGTGGACAGCGCTCCCGTCATCGCATACTGCAGCGCATGCTCGGTGGCCTCGCCCACCCGCTTTTGCCACGGCGCCGGCAGGCGCTCGATGGCCGCTTCGATCGGCGAGCCGACCAGGTTGCTGATGCGCGCGGCCAGGCCGGGGGTCTCCAGCAGGCGCTTGGCCTCGTGCAGCTCGGCCAGGTGTCCGGCAGTCATGTTCATGGCGATTTCCTCTCGAAAAAACGCGATGCAATGCAGCGTTAGCCCGGCAAATCGGTCAACTTGCCCAGGCAACGGCGCTCGAAACTGTCCAGGCCTTCGGTGACCAGCGCATCGTCCTCCAGCACCACGTGGGCGTCGAGCAGCAGCCGCAGCTTGGCGATCCGGTCGCCGCGTTCGAGCGTGCGCGCCAGTGGCGAGGCATCCGGCTGGCCGACGCCGGCGATGCCTTCCACCACGTCGGGCGGGAATTCCCAGTGGGCGGCGATGGTCGACGACAGGCCGCGGCTGACGTCGAACAGGCGCCGGCCGAAGTCGCTGGAGCCGGGAATCTTGCCGTTCTCGACCGCCCGCTCGGCCAGGCGGAAGGCCACCACCAGCCCCAGGTTCTGCATCAGGCCGGCCAGGTAGGCTTCGAACACGCCCGCGCCCAGGCCCGGCGCCATCAGGCTCGAGGCCAGCGCGCATTTCTCGGACTGGTTCCACACCAGCGGCGCGGCGTGGCGCGCGAAGCCCTGGTCGGCCATCCGGATCAGGGGCCGGAAGGCGATCCGGGCCAGCAGCATGCGCAGGCCATTCTGGCCGATCATCATGAGGGCGGCGTCGAGCGACTTCACCGCCTGCAGCGGCCGGTAATAGGCGCTGTTGGCCTCGCGGATCACCTCGGCCACCAGCACCAGGTCCTGCTCGACCTGGCGCGCCAGGTCTCCGGTCGAGACCTCGTCGTCGGCCAGGTCGCGCAGCAGCTTCGGGATCAGCTCAGGGATACGCGGCACCAGGCCGCTGGCGGCCAGCGGGTCGGCGGCCAGCGTGCGCACCAGGTCGAGGATGTGTTCCTCGACCTCCGCTCCGGCCTGGTAACCGCCGGATGCGGTCAGCCAGCGGTAATAGGCGGCGTCGACCTGGACGCCGTAGTCTTCCCCGAGCTCGTCCGCCTGCGGGGCGGCGCCGGCGGCGGCGTCAGGCGCCTTGTCGGCGCCGCTCAACATGCGATTAATCCAGTTTTTCATGGCGTGTGCCTGACTATCGATAATCGCAGCATTGTAATGCCTCATGCATGCTTACTGCACGACGCTAGCCAGCCTTTGTTCCTGCCAGCCGCCGCCCAGCGCCTGGATCAGCGACACCGCCGCCGTCTGGCGGTCGGCCTGCACCTGCACCAGCGAGCGGCGCGCGCTCAGGGCCGTGACCTGGGCCTGCACCACCTCGGTATAGCTGACCTGCCCCGCCTTGTAGCGGTTCAGGATCTGCTCTTCCACCAGGCCGGCCGCCTCGGCCGCCTCGGCCCGCAACTGCTGCTGCTGTTCCAGCACGCGGGTGGCGGACAGGCCGTTCTCGACGGCGGCGAAGGCGTCCAGGGCCACCTGGCGGTAGCGCGCCACGGTCGCCTGGTGGCGCGCCTCGGCGCCTTCGACGCTGGCGCGGGTGGCGCCGGCATTGAAGATGGTCTGGGCCGCCGACAGGCCGAACGACCAGGCCGCGGCCGACGCCGAGAACAGGTCGCCCACCCGGCTCGTGTTATTGCCGTAGGAAGCGGACAGGCCGAAATTCGGGAAGTAGGCCGAGCGTGCGACGCCGATGTCGGCATTGGCCGTCGCCACGTCGCGCTCGGCGGCGGCGATGTCGGGACGGCGCTGCAGCAGGGTCGAGGGCACGCCGACCGGCACGTCCGGCACCGACACATGCCATGGCGCCGGCGGCAGCGAGAAGCTTGAGGGGGTCTGGCCGACCAGCACCGCGATCGCGTGCTCGAGCTGGGCGCGCTGGTTCTGCAGGCCGAGCGCTTCGCTGCGCGCATTGGCGAGCTGGGTCTGGGCCTGCAGCACGTCGGAGCGCGCCGCGATGCCGGCCTCGAAACGGTTCGAGGTGATCTGCAGCACGCGCTCGTAGCCTTCGATGGTCGTGGCCAGCATCTCGCGCTGGGCGTCGGTCTGGCGCAGCGAGAAGTAGTTGATCGCCAACTCGCCCTGGGCCGCAAGGACCGCGCTGGCCAGGTCGGCGGCGGTGGCCTGGGCACTGGCCTCGGCGCCGGTCACGGCATTTCTCAGGCGGCCGAACACGTCCGGTTCCCAGCTGGCGCCGATCTGCAGGCGGTATGCATTATCGGCGCTGCGCTCTCCCCCGCCGGCGCGATCCGCGCCGGCGCCCAGCGACACCACCGGGAACAGCGAGGCGCGCTGCTGCGCCACCAGCGCGCGCGCCTGGGCGTAGTTGGCGACCGCCACCGCCACGTTCTGGTTCGCGGCCTCGACCTGCCTGGCCAGCCGATCGAGTTCGGGGTCTTCGAACAGGGTCCACCAGGGGCCGCGCTCGAGCGCGTCGGCCGGCACGGCCGGCACCCAGCCTGCGGCCTCCTTGTAGGCGCCCGGCAGCGCCGCACCGGCGGCAAGCGGGTCCGGGCGTTCGTAGGCCGGACCGACGGCGCAGCCGCCTAGGACCAAGGCAAGGGCAAGCAGGGAAAGACGGAATGGAAGCTGTTGTCGCATAGTGGTCATGGTTTGGCCAGTGACGGACCACCTTCGTCTTCATGAGGGTGGCGCGTCAGATTGTGTTCATCGGGTTTGCGCGTGCGCAGCTTGTCGAGCAGGACGTAGACCACCGGCGTGGTGAGCAGGGTCAGGAGCTGGCTCGCGACCAGGCCGCCGATGATGGCGATGCCCAGCGGGCGGCGCAACTCCGAGCCTTCGCCGAAGCCGATCGCCAGCGGCAGCGCGCCCAGGGCCGCGGCCAGGGTCGTCATCAGGATCGGGCGGAAGCGCAGCATGCAGGCCTCGCGCACCGCCTCGGTCGCGGAGAGGCCGCGCGCGCGTTCCGCTTCGAGCGCGAAGTCGATGATCAGGATCGCGTTCTTCTTGACGATGCCGATCAGCAGGAACACCCCGATCAGGGCGATGATCGAGAACTCCATCTTGAACAGCAGCAGCGCCAGCACCGCGCCGACGCCGGCCGACGGCAGGGTCGAGAGCACCGTCACCGGGTGCACCAGGCTTTCGTACAGGATGCCCAGCACGATATAGATAACGATGATCGCGGCCAGGATCAGGAGCGGCTGCTCCTTGCTCGACTCTTGCGCCGCCGCCGCCGTGCCCTGGAAGCTGCCGCGCACATTGATCGGCATGCCGATGTCGGCCTCGGCCTGGCGCACCGCGGCCTCGCCGTCGGTCAGCGAGAAGCCCGGGTTCAGGTTGTACGACACCGTGGTCGCCAGTTCCCCGTCCTGGTGGTTGACCGAGGTCGGTGTGGCGCTTTCGGCGAAGCGCGCGATCGCCGAAAGGGGCACCATGGTGGCGGCGGCGCTGGCCAGGGCCTGCCCGCCGGACGGGTCGCGCGCCGCGGTGAGATAGGCGGTCGACGAGGTCGAGGCGCCGGCGGCGCCGGCGGCGGCGGCCGTGCCGGTGCCGGTGGAGACCGCGCTCGAGGCCCCGCCGGTCGGCCGCGCCGGGACGTAGACGTCCTTCAGCGCTTCGGGCGACTGCGCGTATTTCTGGGCCACGCCCATCACCACGTGGTACTGGTTCAGCTCATCGTAGATGTTCGCCACCTGGCGCTGGCCGAAGGCGTTGTACAGGGCATTGGTGACGTCGCGCGTGGTGATGCCCAGGCGCGCCGCCGATGCCTTGTCGATCGTGACATAGGTCTCGACGCCGTTCTCGGCCTGGTCGGTGTCGACGTCCACCAGCGCCGGCTGCGCCTTCATGGATTCGGCCAGGCGCGTGGCCCACACCTTGAGGTCTTCGGCGTTGTCGCTCTTGAGCGTGTACTGGTAGGTCGAGTTGCTGGAGCGCCCGCCCATGCGCAAGTCCTGCACGGGATTCAGGAAGATCGTGATGCCGGTGACCTTCGCCATCTGCGGACGCAGGCGCGCGATCACGGCCTGCGCCGCGACGTCGCGCTCGCCCACCGGTTTGAGGTTGACGAACATGAAACCGCCGCCCGCGCGCCCGCCGCCGGTGAAGGCGACGACCGTGTCGACCGCCGGATCCTTGCGGATGATCTCCACCAGCTGGTAGATCTTCTGCTGCATGGCCTGGGACGAGATGCTCTGGTCGGCGCGGATGCCGCCATTCATCTGGCCCGAGTCCTGCTGCGGGAAGAAACCCTTGGGGGCGCTGGAGAACAGATAGACGTTCAGCCCCACCGTGAACAGCAGGATGATCATCACCAGGAGTTTACTGTCCAGCGCCCAGTCGAGCGCATGCTCGTAGACGCGCAGCACGCGCGCAAAGCCAGATTCGGACCAGCGCGCGAGGCGCCCCGGCTGCTTGTCCTTGTCTTCCTTGCGCAGCAGCCAGGCGCACATCATCGGCGTCGTGGTCAAGGAGATCACCAGCGAGATCAGCACCGCCGCCGACAGCGTCACCGCGAACTCGCGGAACAGGCGTCCCACCTGCCCGCCCATGAACAGCAGCGGAATGAACACCGCCACCAGCGACAGCGAGATCGACAGCACCGTGAAGCCGACCTCGCGCGCGCCCAGCAGCGCGGCCTGCATGCGGTCCATGCCGTTTTCGATATGGCGCGCGGTATTTTCGAGCACCACGATGGCGTCGTCGACGACGAAGCCGGCGGCCACCGTCAAGGCCATCAGCGACAGGTTGTTGAGCGAGAAGCCGAGCGCGTACATCACGCCGAAGGTGCCCAGCAGGGACACCACGGTGGCCACCGCCGGCACCACGGTGGCGCGCAAGGACCGCAGGAACACGCTGACCACCGCCACCACCAGCACGATCGACAGCACCAGGGTGAACTCGATCTCGTGCAGCGAGGCGCGGATCGAGTTGGTGCGGTCCGAGGCCACCGCCAGGCTGATGTCGCCCGGCAGCTGCGCCTGCAGGGACGGCAGCAGGTCGCGGATCCCGTCCACGGTCTCGATCACATTGGCCTCGGGCTGGCGCGTGACCAGCACGATCACCGCCGGCTGGCCGTTGAACAGGCCCAGCGTGTACACGTTCTCGGGACCGTCGAACACGGTGGCCACGTCCGACAGGCGCACGGCGGCGCCGTCGCGCCAGGCCACCACCAGGTCACGATAGTCGCTGGCGCTGCGGCCGTCGCCGCCGGCCGGCTGCGAATAGATCTGCAGCCGGTTGCCGTTGCCCTCGATCTCGCCCTTGGGGCGGTTCGGATTGCTGGCCTGGATCGCGGCGCGCACGTCTTCGCTCGAGACGCCATAGCGGTTCATCGCATACGGCACCAGCTCGACCCGCACCGCCGGCAGCGAGCCGCCGCCGATTTCCACTTCGCCCACGCCCTTCACCTGGGCCAGGCGCTGCTGGACCAGGTTCGACACCGATTCGTAGATCTGGGCCGGCGACTTCGTCTTGGAGGTCAGCGCGAGAATGATCACCGGCGCGTCCGACGGATTGGCCTTGCGATAGGTCGGGTTGCTGCGCAAGGTCGCCGGCAGGTCGGCGCGCGAGGCGCTGATCGCCGCCTGCACTTCGCGCGCGGCGGCGTCGATCTGGCGGTTCAGCTCGAACTGCAGGTTGATGCGGGTCGAGCCGGTGCTGCTGCTCGATGTCATCTCGTTGACGCCGGCGATCACGCCCAGCCGCCGCTCGAGCGGCGTGGCCACGCTCGATGCCATGGTTTCCGGGCTGGCGCCCGGAAGCGAGGCCGACACCGACACGGTCGGATAGTCGACCTGGGGCAGCGGCGCCACCGGCAGCACGAAATAGGCGCCGATGCCGGCCAGCGCCAGGCCGATCGTCAGCAGGACCGTGGCGATCGGGCGCTCGACGAAGGGGCGCGACAGGTTCATGCGCCCGCCCCTTCGGTTTTGTGCGGCGCCTTGCCGGTCCAGCGCCGCGCGGTGCGGTCGAAGGCCAGGTAGATCACCGGGGTGGTGAAGAGGGTCAGCAACTGGCTCAGGATCAGGCCGCCGAAGATGGCCAGGCCGAGCGGCCGGCGCAGCTCGGCGCCTTCGCCGGTGCCGAGCATCAGCGGGATGGCCGCGAACAGCGCCGCCAGCGTCGTCATCAGGATCGGGCGGAAGCGCAGCAGCGCGGCCTGCCTGATCGCCACCAGCGGCGACTTGCCCTCCTCGCGCTCGGCCTCGATCGCGAAGTCGATCATCATGATGGCGTTCTTCTTGACGATGCCGATCAGGAGGATGATGCCGATGATGCCGATCACGCCCAGGCCCTGGCCGCTGACCCACAACGCCAGCAGCGCGCCGACGCCGGCCGACGGCAGGGTCGACAGGATGGTCAGCGGGTGGATGTAGCTCTCGTAGAGCACACCCAGCACGATGTAGACGCAGACGACGGCGGCCAGGATCAGCCACAGCTGGTTCGACAGCGAGGCCTCGTAGGCGCCGGAGGCGCCGAGGAAGGTCATGCTGACCGAGGCCGGCATGCCGATCTCCTCGGCGGCGGCGCGGATCGCGCTCACGGCCTGGCCCAGCGAGGCGCCGGAGGCGGTGTCGAAGCCGACCGTCGCCGCCGGGTACTGGGCCACGTGGATCACCTGCAGCGGCGCCTGGCGTTCGCTGATGGTGGCGATCGCCGACAGCGGCGTCGGCTGGCCGGAACCGGTGCGCAGCTGCAGGCGGCCGAGCGCGGCGATCGACATCTCCTCGTCCTGCTGCGCCTCCAGGATCACGCGGTACTGGTTGGTCTCGGTGAAGATGGTGGACACGATGCGCTGGCCGAAGGCGCTGTACAGCGCGTCGTCGATCGAGGCGGCCGTGATCGACAGCCGCGACGCGGTGTCGCGGTCGATGTCGATGAAGGCGGCGGCGCCCGTCGCGCCGGCATCGGTGATCGCCGTGCGCAGCTCGGGCAGGCTGCCGATCTTCTGCGTCAGCCGGCGCGCCCACTCGTTGACGGTGTCCTCGTCCGCGCCTTCGATCGACAGCCGGTACTGGGTCGGGCCGCTTTCGGCGTCGATGGTCAGGTCCTGGGTCGGCTGCAGGAACAGCTGCAGGCCCGCCACATTGGCCACGCGCTGGCGCAGGCGCTGCATGGTCTCGAGCTGGTCGCCGCGGTCGGCCTTCAGGTTGATCAGCATGGTGCCGGTATGCAGCATGGTGTTGTTGGCGGCGTCGACGCCCACGTAGGACGCCACCGAGGCGACTTCCGGGTCAGCCATGATTTGCCGCGCCGCTTCCTGCTGCAGTTTCGCCATGTCGGTGTACGAGATCGATTGCCGCGCCTGCACCCGCGCCTGCAGCTGGCCGGTGTCCTGGGTCGGGAACAGGCCCTTCGGGATGACCGTCCACATCAGGGCGGTCAGGACCAGGGTACCCAGCGCCACCAGCAGGGTCAGGCCCTGGCGCTTCAGGACCCAGCCGAGCATCACGTCGTAGCGCTCGATGACGCGGTCAAAGAAGGCCTGGAACCGGATGGCGAACCTGCTCGGCTTTTCTTCCTCGTGGCTGCGCAGCCAGCGCGCCGACATCATCGGCACCAGCGTCAGCGACACCACGCCGGAGATCAGGATCGTGATCGCCAGCGTGACGGCGAATTCGCGGAACAGGCGGCCGACCACGTCGCCCATGAACAGCAGCGGGATCAGCACCGCGATCAGGGACACGGTCAGCGAGATGATGGTGAAGCCGATCTGGCTGGCGCCCTTGATCGCGGCCGCCATCGGTTTTTCGCCCTTTTCGATATAGCGCGCGATGTTCTCGATCATGACGATCGCGTCGTCGACCACGAAGCCGGTGGCGATCGTCAGCGCCATCAGCGACAGGTTGTTGAGGCTGTAGCCGAGCAGGTACATCACGCCGAAGCTGCCGATCAGCGAGATCGGCACGGCGAGACTGGCGATGATGGTCGCGCGCAGGCTGTGCAGGAAAGCGAAGATCACCAGCACCACCAGCACCACGGCCAGCAGCAGTTCGATCTGCACGTGCTTGACCGAGGCCCGGATGCCGGTGGTGCGGTCGCTCAGCACGTCCATGCGCAGCGCCGTCGGCAGGCCGGCCTGCAGCTCGGGCAGGCGCGCCTTGATCGCGTCCACGGTGGCGATCACGTTGGCGCCCGGCTGGCGCTGGACGTTGAGGATGATCGCCGGCTTCATATTGGCCCAGGCGCCCAGGCGCACGTTCTCGGCGCTGTCGACCACCTTCGCCACATCGAGCAGCTTGACGGGGGCGCCGTTGCGGTAGGCGACGATCAGGTTTTGATAGTCGGGGACGGTGACCAGCTGGTCGTTGGCATTGATCGCATACGAGCGGGTCGGGCCGTCGAAACTGCCCTTGGCGCTGTTGGCGTTGGCGGCGCTGATCGCGGTGCGCAGCGTGTCCAGCCCCAGGCCATACGACGCCAGCGCCTCGGTATCGGCCTGGATCCGCACCGCCGGCCGTTGGCCGCCCGACAGCGAGACCTGGCCCACGCCCGAGACCTGGCTGATCTTGAGCGCAAGGCGCGTGTTGACCAGGTTCTGCACCTCGGTCAGTGGCAGGGTGTCCGAGGTGATGGCCAGGGTCAGCACCGGCGCGTCGGCCGGGTTGACCTTGGCGTAGACCGGCGGCGCCGGCAGGTCGGTCGGCAGCAGCGAGCCGCCGGCGTTGATCGCGGCCTGCACTTCCTGCTCGGCCACGTCGAGCGTCTCGCCCAGCGCGAACTGCAGGGTGACGATCGAGACCCCGGCGGCGCTGGTGGAACTCATGCGGGTCAGGCCGGCCATCTGGCCGAACTGGCGCTCCAGCGGCGCGGTGACGGTGCGCGCCATGACCTCGGGACTGGCGCCCGGGTACAGGGTCTGCACCTGGATGGTCGGGAAGTCCACCTGCGGCAGCGCCGACAGCGGCAGGAAGCGGTAGCCGACCAGGCCCGACAGCACGATCGCCAGCATCAGCAAGGCGGTGGCGACCGGGCGGTTGATGAAGGGAGTGGAAGGACTCATCGGATGCTCCCCGCGCGTTCATCGCGGCGCCGCAACATCATTGCTGCGCTCCCTGGGCCGGACGGCCTGTACCCTGACCACGACCCTGGCCCTGGCCCTGCCCCTGGCCGCGCGCGCCGGCGCCGGCCGGACGATCGCCCGGCAACACCACGCTGGCGCCGTCGCGCAGGCGGTCGGCGCCTTCGGTGATCACCTGCTCGCCCACCTTCAGGCCGCTGGCGATCTGCACCTTGTCCACGGTCGCCTGGCCGCGCTGGACGATGCGCAGCGCCACGGTGCGCGCTTCCGGATTCAGGACATACACGAAGTCGCCGTTGGCGCCATGGCGCAGCGCCGTCACCGGCACCACCACCGCGTCGCGCAGGGTGTCGACGGTCAGGCGCAGGTTGACGAACTGGCTCGGGAACAGCTTGTTGTCGCCATTGGCGAAGCGCGCCTTGGCGCGCACGGTGCCGGTCTGGGTGTCGACCTGGTTGTCGAGCGCGATGAAGCTGCCGGTGGCCAGCGCCTCGGTGCGGGTGCGGTCCAGCGCGGTGGCCGGCAGCTTCGCGTCCTGCGCGATGCGTCCCTGCAGCGTCGGCAGGTGGTCTTGCGGCACGGCGAATTCGACGTCGATCGGCGACAGCTGGGTGATGACGGCGATGCCGGTCGCATCGCCGCTGCCGACCAGGTTGCCCACGTCGACCGTGCGCAGGCCGACGCGGCCGCTGATCGGGGCGCGCACCGTCGCATAATCCAGGTTCAGCTGGGCCGTGCCTTCGGACGCCTTGTCGGTCATCACCGTGCCTTCGAGCTGCTTGACCAGCGCGGCCTGGGTATCGACTTCCTGGCGCGCGATCGAATCCTGCTCGAGCAGGGTGCGGTAGCGCGACAGCATCAGGCGCGCGCTCTCCAACTGGGCTTCGTCGCGCTGGCGCTGGCCGCGCGCCTGCAGCAAGGCCATCTCGAACGGGCGCGGGTCGATCGTCGCCAGCACCTGCCCCTGCTTGACCAGCTGGCCTTCGGTGAAATGGATCTTCTGGACCACGCCCGAGACTTGCGGACGCACGGTGGCGGTCGCCGCGGCGACCACGGTGCCGAGCGCGTCCAGGGTCACCGGCAGGTCGGCCTGCTGGGCGGTCGCCACGCCGACCGTGGTGGCCGGGCCGCCCCGTCCACCCGGACCGCGCCCGCCGCCCGGGCCGCCGGGGCCGCCGGCCGCCATCCCCGGCCCGCCCGCGCCACCGGGGCCGCCCGCCGGCTGGTGGGTGAGCCACCAGGCGAGGCCGCCCAGCGCCACCATCGACAGCACGGCGATCACCCCGCCGATGAGGCGGGCGCGCCGGGTGCGGGCGGGACGGTCGGTGATTGGATGGGGCGGGAGATGCTGGTCCATGCTTGTCCTTGTTCTATAGATTTGATACTTGCGCAATACGGGTCACAATGACTTTAGCATGGCCGTTTCACTCACAATGTTTCGTAACGTACATTGCTCTTCCACTGAAACCGTGCGTTTCCACCCGCCTTAACGCCGATTTACACAGTTCGCCCCTATTTAGGCGACGTAAACCAAAAACGGGCGCGAGATTCCGCTCGCGCCCGCCGAAACACTGTATTAATCAGTTACAAACTGCTTACAAGACGCTCACCAATTGCCGCAGAAGCAATGGGCCACCGCCGCGAACGGCTTGCGCTCCTGCGTCAGTTCGGACAGGAAGGCCATGTCTTGCGCCACCTGGCCGACCGGGCCCGCCGGAATCGCCTGTTCGACCAAACCCAGCTTGACCTGGATCGTCATCGCCTGCGCCGCCGAGGCGCCGGCCATCTGCAGGAAGCGCTCCACGCGCGTGACCGGACGCTCGACGTAGACCACGCGGTAATCCTTGGCCAGCTTGGCGCGGCCGGCGGCCGAGGCCAGGGCGTCGTTGTAGCTGCCCAGGCGGTCGACCAGGCCGCGCTCCTTGGCCTGGGCGCCGGTCCAGACGCGGCCCTGCCCCACTTCGTCGATCTTCGCCTGGGTGGTCTTGCGCGCCGCCGCCGCCTTGCTGGTGAAGTCGGCATACACGTTGTTGATGCTCTGCTGGACCAGCTTCTCGAAACGCGGGTCGAGCGGACGCAGCGGATTGTAGGCATCGGCCAGCCAGGTGGTGGTCACGCCCTCGGTGCGCACGCCCAGCTTGTCGGCCACCTTGTCGGCGGTCGGCAGCAGCGCGAACACGCCGATCGAGCCGGTGATGGTGGCCGGGTCGGCGATGACTTCGTCGGACGCCATCGAGATCCAGTAGCCGCCCGACGCCGCCACGCTGCCCATCGACACCACCACCGGCTTGCCGGCGGCGCGCGTCAGCTCCAGCTCGCGCCGGATCAACTCGGAACCATAGGCGCTGCCGCCGGGAGAATCGACGCGCAGGACCAGGGCCTTGATCGAATCGTCTTCGCGCGCCTGGCGGATCAGGTTGGCCGTGGCGCGGCCGCCGATCACGCCGGGGCCGCCGGCGCCGTCGGTGATGGTGCCGGCGGCCACGATCACGCCGACCGCGTCGCCGAAGGCTTTCTGCGGATGGCGCGCCAGGTATTCATAGAAGCTGATCTGGCGGAACGACTTGATGTCTTCTTCGTAGACGCCGCGCTTGACCATCAGCGCGCGCAGCTCGTCGCGGGTCTTGAGGCCGTCGACCAGCTTGGCCTGCAGGGCGACCCTGGCGGCGCTGCCGCCGGCCGCTTCCATGCGCTCGGGCAGCGTGTCGATCATGCTGGCCAGCGCTCCGTCGGGCAGCTTGCGGTTCTTTTCGACCAGGCCGGTGTAGCCGGCCCACATCGCGTTGTACAGGTAGGCGTCGGCCTCGCGCGCGGCGTCCGACGGGCCGTTGGCGATATACGGCTCGGCCGCGCTCTTGTAGGTGCCGACCTTGACCAGGTTGACCGTCACGCCGACCTTGTCGAGCGCGTCGCGGTAGTAGTTGCGGCGTCCGCCGAAGCCCTCGATCAGCACCATGCCCATCGGGTGCACGTAGACTTCGTTGGCGTGCGAAGCGACCAGGTAGCGCTTCTGGTCGTACTGGCCGCTCCAGGCCACGACCGTCTTGCCGGCCTTCTTGACGCGCTCCACCGCAGCGCCGAACTCGCGCAGCATGGCCATGCCGCCGCCGTTCATCTCGTCCAGCAGCAGCACCACGCTGGTGATGTTGGGGTCGCGCGCGGCGTTGTCGAGCACCTGGGTCACGTCGCGCAGGCGCACGGTGCGCTTGCTGTCGCCGCCCACGTTGTCGAGCACCGTGTCGCGCAAGGTGGTCTCGTACTGCTCGACCAGGTCGCCCTTCACCTCGACCACCAGCGCCGTTTTCTCGGACAGCGGCTTGACGCCGCCGCCGAAGAACATCGCGACGATCAGGACGAGGATCAGCAGGAACAGCAGGTTGAAGAAGGTGCGGCGGGTCACGTCGAGCGCGGTCCACAGGAACACGAACCCGCGCCGCAACGCGCTCAGGGGCTTGAAGGCCATCGAAACTCCAGTCTAGGTCAAGGAAGCGGTCGGGCGACCTGCCCGTCCCCGGCGACGCCAGGGACGCGATGCGAGATCGCATACAAGCCGGCAAACACCAGTATGCCGTTAATCAACAGTAATTCCAGCCCGAGGCGGTAAGCGCCGAGCAGATAAGCCTGATTGTACTCAAGGATCGCGCACAGGACGGGCGCGCCGATCGTTACCAGCGGGACCAGGCGGTCGTTCGGCATGCGCGCGGTCAGCATGCCGAAGGCGAACAGGCCGAGCAAGGGGCCGTAGGTATAGGCCGCCAGCTTGAGGATCACGCCGATCATGCTCGGGTTGTCGGCCGCCTTGAAGCCTAGCACCAGCAGCAGGAACAGGAAGGCGAAGCCCAGGTGCACGCGGCGGCGCAGGCTTTCGGCCTGGGCCTGGGTCAGGTCGGTGCGGCGCTTGATGCCGAGCAGGTCGATGCAGGTCGACGAGGTCAGCGCCGTGATGGCGCCGTCGGCGCTCGGGAACAGGGCCGAGATCAGGGCGATCAGGAAGATGATCTGCAAGGCCGCCGGCAGGTGGCCCATCACCACCGCCGGGAAGATCTTGTCGCCCGTGGCGGTCACGCCCACCAGCGGCGCATACAGGTACAGCAGGCCGCCCAGGAACACGAAGGACAGCAGCACCACGACCAGCACCGCGGTCAGGGTCAGCATGTTCTTTTGCGAATCCTTCAGGGCCTTGACCGAGATGGTCTTCTGCATCATTTCCTGGTCCATGCCGGTCATGGTGATCGTGATCAGGGCGCCGGCGATGATCTGCTTGAGCCAGAAATTGGGGCTGTCGACGTCATGCGTGAAGACGTTGGCCAGGCCCTGCGACTGCATCTGGTTCAGGCTTTCCGGGATCGACATGTTCAGTTCGCCCAGCAGGATCCAGACGCACGCGAACAGGCCGAACAGCATGCAGCTGGTCTGCAGGGTGTCGGTCCAGACGATGGTCTTCACCCCGCCCTGGTAGGTATACAGCAGGATCATGCCCAGCACGACCAGGGTGCTGAGCCAGAACGGCACGCCCAGGCTGTCGAGGATGATCGCCTGCAGGATGTTCACCACCAGGTACAGGCGCGCGGTGGCGCCCAGCAGGCGCGAGACGATGAAGAAGCCGGCGCCGCTCTGGTAGGCGCGTCGCCCCAGGCGCACGTCGAGGTAGTGATAGATCGAAGTCAGCTGCAGGCGGTAGTACAGCGGCAGCAGCACGTAGGCCACGGCGATGTAGCCGATCACGTAGCCGATCACGATCTGGGCATAGCCGAAGCCGTCGACGCCGACCGCGCCCGGCACGCTCACGAACGTGACGCCGGACAGGGTGGTGCCGACCATGCCGAAGGCGACCAGCATCCAGTTGCTGCTCTTGTTACCGATGAAGAAGCTGTCGTTGTTGGCGCCTTTCGAGGTGGCCCAGGCGACGCCGAGCAGCAATGCGAAATAAGCGATGAGGATGCAGAAGAGGAGTAGCGGGGACATGGGATGCCGAGGTTGACGTTTCGCTCAGCAATATACACCCTGCGCCGCGCTGGCCCAAGGGCCGGCGCTCAGGCACGCCATCGATCCGCCGCTCAGATTTCTTCGCCGCGCACCCGCGTGAAGGGGCCGATGCAGGCCTCGATCGAGGCTTCGGCGCACAGCAGGAACAGCGTGCCGGACGGATGGAAGCGCACGAAATGGGTGGCGTTGGCGCCCGGCTTCATGACGTTGCCGGAGCAATCGGGCTTGCCGTTGTCCTTGGTGACGCGGTCGGTCAGGCGATAGAAGCCGTCGGGATCGGGCTCGTTGGGGATCGTGTAGACGCTCTCGGAAATCTCGGCGGCGCTGGTGACCAGCGTGGTGCCGTCGGCGCGGAAGCGGTAGGTTTCGAGGCAGTGGGTAGCGGGCACCGCGAGGCGCCAGATGCCGAGGATCGGATGGTCGGCGGCCGGGCCCTTCTGCGCCAGCGCCGGCGGGCAGGCGCCCAGCAGGGACAACAGCAACAGGCTGGCAACTGTGCGCATGGCGGGCTCCTTCGCGGCCGGATGGCGCCTGCCCGGGGCCGGACAGGCGATGCCATTATTGCATCGGCGCGGCGGGGATGGCGCACGCGCCATCCCTCCCCTTCGACGGATCAGCCGTTCTCGGCGCCGGTCTTCGGCTTGGCCGGGCGGCGCGCGCGCGGCGCTGCCTTGCGCGCCGGCGCCTTGTGGGCCGGACGGGCCGTTTTCTTGCGCGCCGGCTTGGCGTCGTCCTGGGTTTCGTCGCGGGTCTCTTCCGACACCGGCTCGGCTTCCGGCTGTGCGGCATCGGCCTTGGCTTCGGCTTCGGCCGCTGCCGGCACGGCGGCGGCCTCCTCGGCCACGACCGCCAGCGCGGCCTGTTCCGCCAGCTTCTTGGCGGACGGCTTGCGCGGCGTGCGGCGGCGTTCCTTGACCGGGGCCGCTTCGGCCGGCGCAGCTTCGGCCGGCGCTGCGTCCTGGGCGGCGGGCGCTTCCGGCTCGCTCACGAACAGCGTCGGCTGCGAGGCGGGCTGCCCGAGGGCCTCGGCGTCGGTCACGACCGGTTCCAGCAGGGCCGGGATCGGCGCCGAGGTCGGCGCCGCTTCGGCGCGACCACCCTTGCGGCCACCGCGGCCACGGCCCCGGCGGGTGTCGGGCTTGGCCGCTTCTTCGGCCACGCCTTCGACCGGGGCGATGGCATCGACCAGGTCCTGGACCACGGCGTCCGGCGCCTGGGCGACATCCTGCGCGGCAGTGTCGACGCTCGGGACCAGGGCCGGCGCGTTGGCGCTGCGGTAGACGTAGGTGCCCGACTTCTCGTCGCGGCCGAACTCGAACAGGCCGCGGGTCTGCGCTTCTTCGAGCAGGTTGCCGAAGGTGCGGAAGCCGTAATAGGTCTCGGAAAAGTCCGGACGGCGGCGCTTGAGGGTATCTTTCAGCAGCGAAGCCCAGATCTTGCCGGTGTCGCCGCGCTCGGATACCAGGGCGTCGAAGGTCTCGACCACCATGTCCAGCGCCTGCACCTTGCGCGCCTCGAGTTCTTCCTTGCGCTTGTCGTCGCTCGCATTGGGGCGCCGCGTCGACTGGCCCTTGCGCGCCTCCTGCTCTTCCTTGCGCTTGGCGGTGGCGCGGTTCTTTTCGCGCACCAGGTCGTCGTAGAAGATGAATTCGTCGCAGTTGGCCACCAGGAGGTCGGAGGTCGACTGCTTGACGCCGACGCCGATCACCTGCTTGGCGTTCTCGCGCAGCTTGGAGACCAGCGGCGAAAAGTCGGAGTCGCCGCTGATGATGACGAAGGTATTGACGTGCGACTTGGTGTAGCACAGGTCGAGGGCGTCGACCACCAGGCGGATGTCGGCCGAATTCTTGCCCGACTGGCGCACGTGCGGGATCTCGATCAGCTCGAAGTTCGCCTCGTGCATGGCCGCCTTGAAGCCCTTGTAGCGGTCCCAGTCGCAGTAGGACTTCTTGACCACGATGCTGCCCTTGAGCAGCAGGCGCTCCAGCACCGGCTTGATGTCGAATTTCTCGTAGTTGGCGTCGCGCACGCCCAGTGCGACGTTTTCGAAGTCGCAGAACACCGCCATGCTGATGTTGTCGGAAGATGAGGCCATGAGTTGTTGTTTTCTGGTAATAAGTGGACAAGCTAACGGCGATTATACGCAACCGCCGGGGCTTTTCACCGTCCCGCTTGCTCACATGCCCGCGCGCATTGGCGCGCCACCGTTTCCATGCCGGCATCCGGCGACGTTCCGACTTGTTTCATTCGACGAAGCAAGGCATTTACCAATCGTGCATACAAGAAGCGTGACCGCTTCAATTGTACGTTTAACACGCCCGCTTCTGCCCTATAATTCCGGCTCCTTCAACCGGTTTTCGGGCGACGATGCTCTCTGCCACCCTGTTCGAGTCAGCCTTCAACAGCTCGCCCTTCGGGCACTACCTGCTGTCGCCCACGGCTGACGCGATCATCCTCGCCGTCAACGATGCCTTCCTCAAGGCCTCGTCGCGCACCCGCGAGGAACTGCTCGGGGTCAGCCTGTTCACGGCCTTTCCCGGCAACCCCGACGATCCGGAAGATACCGGCGAAGCCGACCTGCGCGCCTCGCTCGCCAAGGTGCGCGCGACCGGCCTGCCCGACACCCTGCCGGCGGTGCGCTATCCGATTCCCGTGGTGCTGCCCGATGGCCGGACGGTGTTCGAGGAACGCTTCTGGACCTCGACCAGCACGCCGATCTTCGGCCCCGGCGGCGAACTGACCTGCATTTCGCACAGCAATAACGACGTCACCGCCCAGGTGCGCTCGGAGGCGGCCGTGCGCGAAAGCGAGAAGCGCTTCCGCGCGCTGACCAATGCGACGGCCGAAGTCATCTATCGCATGAATCCCGACTGGACCCAGCTGCGCCATCTCGAAGGCCGCGGCTTCCTGAAGGACACGGACGACGCCAACGGCCTCTGGCTCGAAGAATATGTCCCGCCCGAGGACCAGGGCCGGCTGCACCAGGAGATCGCGCGCGCCATCCGCGACCGCTCGGTGTTCGAGCTCGAGCACCGGGTGCGGCGCGCCGACGGCAGCAGCGGCTGGACCCTGTCGCGCGCGGTGCCGATGTTCGACACCGCCGGCGAGGTCTACGAATGGATCGGGGCCGCCAGCGACATCACCGAGCGCAAGGCGGCCGAAGAAAAGCTGCGCGAGGCCGACCGCCGCAAGGATGAATTCCTGGCCATGCTGGCGCACGAGCTGAGAAATCCCCTGGCGCCGATCGGCGCCGCGGCCGAGCTGCTGCAGCGCATGAAGCTGGACGAAACGATGATCAAGCGCACCAGCCAGATCATCGGGCGCCAGGTCGGCCACATGACGGCGCTGATCGAAGACTTGCTGGACGTCTCGCGCGTCACGCGCGGCCTGGTGCAACTCGACAGCGAGCCGCTCGACGTCGGCGCCGTGCTGCACGAGGCGGTGGAACAGGTCATGCCGCTGATCCAGGCGCGCCGCCACGACCTGGCGTTGCGCCTGCCGCCGCCGGGCACGCTGGTCGCGGGCGACCGCAAGCGCCTGGTGCAGGTGGTCGCCAATCTTCTCAACAACGCCGCCAAATACACGCCTGAAGACGGACGCCTCGAGGTCGCATCGTTCATCGACGCCGAACGGCGCCTGTGCATCGACGTCGTCGACAACGGCATCGGCATGGCGCCCGAGCTGGCGGCGCGCGCCTTCGAACTGTTCGCCCAGGCCGAGCGCTCGTCCGACCGCTCCTCGGGCGGCCTGGGGCTGGGCCTGGCGCTGGTGAAAAGCCTGGTCGATCTGCATGGCGGCGCGGTCGCCTGCGACAGCGCCGGCCCGGGCCGCGGCAGCCGGTTCTCGGTCTGCCTGCCGCTGCTCGAACGCCAAAGCGACGCCGCCGCCCCGCCCTGCGACGAACCGCGCAGCGCCGCGCCACCGGGCTCGCTGCGCGTGATGGTCGTGGACGACAACGTCGATGCGGCCGTCACCCTGTCGATGCTGCTGGAGTCGGGTGGGCACCAGGTCGCGGTGGAGCACGATGCGCTGCGAGCGCTGGAATGCGCGCAGCAGTTCAGTCCCCAGGTCTGCCTGCTCGACATCGGCCTGCCCGGCATCGACGGGCTCGAACTCGCGCGGCGCCTGCGCGCGCTGCCGCAAGCGGCCAACGCGCTGCTGGTCGCGGTCACCGGCTACGGCCAGGCGCGCGACCGCGACCAGATCCTCGGCGCCGGCTTCGACCACCACCTGGTCAAGCCGATCGACACCGGGCGCCTGTACGCGCTGCTGGAAGGCGTGGCCGCGCCGGCCGCTTGAGCGCCGCGCGGCCTTCCCCGATCGGCGCCGTGAGGCGATAATGCCGCGCATTTCAATCGGCAATCATTCGACCATCTCATCATGCAAGCACACAAAGCCCATTACCTGCAGCTGCGTCCCCACGACGCCCTGCCCGACCTCAAGCATCTGGCGCCGTTCATGGCCGTGGTCGTGATCGACGACGACAGCGACGAGATGTGGCGCTGGGACGTCGCACGCTGGCTGGTCGATTCCGGCTGCCGCTACATGCTGGCCTGGGGCAAGGAATGCGCGAGCTGGAACGAGGCGGTCGAGGATGCCGCCCTGGAAGCGTTCGACTACGAAGACGTCGCGCCGGAACAATCCGTGCTGACGACGGCGCACGAGGATGAGGACCTGGACGAAGTGTTCTGGTTCGCGCGCCACCGCGCCAGCCACCCGGCGCTGCGCTTTTCCACCGCGGTGATCCTGCACGTGGCCATGCGCGGCCGGCCCGACGAACTGCTGGCGCAGTTCGCCGACGCCTGAAGCTACACCCGCGCCAGCGTTTCCGGGTCGGCCTCGCCGTCGAAATACTTGTCGATGCAGGCCTGGAACACGGCTTCGTCGGGCGCCACGTCGGCGAACAGGGTCATCGACGAGCGGAATTTCAGCTCGTCCGGATGGCCGAAAATCTCGTGCGCAGTCGGCCCGTCGAGCGCGGCGACGATGCCGGCGCATTCGCGCAGGCGCCGGCCCAGCACCGGATGGGCCAGGTAAGCCGCCGCCTCGTCCTCGGAGCCGATGGCATAGCGCTGCGCCATCTCGCTGCTGCCCAGCCCCTTGAACTGCGGAAAAACGAACCACATCCAGTGGCTGCGCTTGTGCCCTGCCCGCAATTCGGCCAGCACATTGGCGTAGACCGGCTCCTGCGCCTCGACGAAGCGCGTCAGGTTGAAGTCATCCATGATGTTTCCCTCCCCTCGTCACCGAAATGCTACAACGCCGTCGTTGTTTGCTAAAGTGCCGCACGATGAACGCCGAACACCTCTCCCTCCTCCTCGTGCGCGAAATGCCCTACGGGAAATATAAAGGCCGCAAACTGGCCGACCTGCCGGGCCATTACCTGGGCTGGTTCGCGCGCGAAGGTTTTCCACGCGGCGAGCTCGGCCAATTACTGGCCCTGATGGTCGAACTCGACCACAATGATTTGCGCGGCCTGCTCGATCCGCTGCGTGGACCGTCGACTAGGTGATACCCTCTAGCAATACACACGCCAATATCCTCCTGGGCATCGGTATAATCGAACATTCAACGAAGAATCCGCCATGCTCAACGAACACGCTCCCGCGCCCCTGGTGCTGGTGGTCGAGGACGACGACCACATTGCCCAGGTATTGCGCTTCATGCTCGAACGCCAGGGTTACCGCGTCCTGCACCTGGCCGACGGCCGCGCCGCGAGCGAGTACGTGGCCGCCAGTCCGGAAATTCCCGACCTGGTGCTGATGGACGTGATGCTGCCCCATCTCGACGGCTTCGAGATCGTCGCCCTGGCCCGTGCGCGCGCCGAGTGGGCGGCGGTGCCCATCCTCATGCTGACCGCCAAGAACACCGAGCGCGACACCGTGCGCGCGCTCGACGCCGGCGCCAACGACTTCGTTAGCAAGCCGTTCCAGCCCAACGAATTGCTGGCGCGCGTGCGGCGCCTGCTGTTGCCGGCCGCCTGAGTATCCCTAAGCGGGCGCTGCGAATCGTCCGGCTCGCTTACACTCGGGGCATGTCGCGCTCCATTTTCCTGCTTCCGCTTCTGCTGTCATCGCTGTCCTTGCCGGCCCAGGCCGCCACCTTGCTGCTGTGCCCCGGCGCTCCGCTCGCCTCGCCCGGCGCCGTGACCGAGGACTACACCACCGCCATGGGCGCCCGCATGCGCGCCATCGTCACCGAAGCGCCGGGCAAGCCCGATCCCGGCTGCCGCGCCGTGCCGCTCAAGGTGGCCGCCAGCGGCGTCCAGGCGCTGCACTTCCTGCCATTGGACGCGGCGCCGGGCGAGACGATCCTGCTGCGCGGCGAACAAAGCGGCAAGGAGTTCACCGTCACCGGCCACACGCTGGGCGCGCCGCCGCCCCTGCCCGCCTCGCAGCCGGGCCTGGCCACGCAAGCCCCGCTCGACGCCGCCGACGTGCGCCGCCGCGCGCCGCGCGCCACCTGGGCCTGGAGCCCGAACGCCTGGCGCGAACGCGCCGACGCCATGCTCGACTGGGCCGCGGAGCAAGGCATGGGCGAATTGTTCATCAACGTGCCGGTGCGCGCCGGCACGGTCGCCGAGCCGCAGGCATTGGCGGCCTTCGTGCGCCAGGCGGACAGCCGCGGCATCGCGGTGACCGCCTTCGAGGTTGGGCCGGACCTGATCCTGCCGACCGCGCGCGCCGACGCCGTCGGCCGCATGCGCGCCTATGCCGCCTATAACGCGCAGGCCGGCGCGCGCGCGCGCCTGAAGGGCGTCCAGTTCGACGTCCAGCCCCAACTGCTCGATCCCGACAAGCTGCCGAAGGCGGCGCGCGACAACCATTACCTCGACCTGCTGGCCGCGCTGCGCGGGGCCGCCGGCACGATGCGGCTCGAGGCCGTGGCGCCGGCCGCCTGGAGCGGCGAGGACGCGCTGCTGCGCGGCCTGGCGCGCCATGTGGATGCGCTGACGGTGCGCACCTACCGCACCGACCCCGATGAGATACGGCGCCATGCGGCGCCCTTCCTGGACTGGGGTGTCCAGCACGGCAAGCGGGTGCGCATCGCGCTCGAGGCCGGACCGGCCGGCGCCGGCGTGGAACGCCAATACCGGCGCCTGGGGCCGGGCGCCAAAGGCGACCTCTTGATGTTCGACCTCGACGGCCAGAAGGTGCTGATGCTGCTGCAGGTGCCCGCGGCCCAGGACGAGGCGCAGGCCTACGCGCTGGCCGACCGGCGCGAGATCGCCGGCTCGGCCACCACCTTCCACTTCGACAAGCCCGCGCTGATGCGCCTGCTGCCGCGGCTTGAACAGTCCTTTGGCGCGTGGAAGAGCTTCGGCGGGATGGCGGTGCACGCGCTGCGCTAGCGCGCTCGCGCGCCAGTCACCCCAGCGGCAACTCCACCGTAAACCGCGTCCCCAGCCTGGCCCGGGTCTCGAAGCCGATCGTGCCGCCGTGCTCCTCGACGATCGCCTTGCTGATGCTCAGCCCCAGCCCGGTGCCGCCGCGCTGGCGCGTGTCGTGGGCGTCGGCCTGGGCGAAGCGTTCGAACACGCGCGCCTGGAACGCGGGCGGGATGCCCGGCCCCTCGTCGGTCACGCTCAGGCGCGCCCAGCCCGGCCGCTGCGCCAGGCCCACCGTCACCGTCTGGCCGGACGGCGTGAACTTGATCGCGTTCGACAGCAGGTTGCTCAGCACCTGCACCAGGCGGTCATGGTCGATCGCGGCCTGTACCCCTTCGGCGCCCGGCGGCAGGTCGAGCCGCAGCGTCACGCCGGCCTGGCGCGCCTGGCCCTCCATCGCCTCGGTCGCGTGCCGCAGCACCGGCGCCAGCGGCTGCACGCTGCGCCGGTATTCCATCTGGCCCGCCTCGATCTTCTGGATGTCGAGCAGGTCGTTCACCATCCGCATCAGGCGGTCGCAGCTCTGGCTGGCGATGTGCAGCAGCTTGGCCACGTCCGGCGGCAATTCGCCGGCCATGCCGGTGTCGAGCAGCGACAGCGAGGCGTGGATCGAGGTGAGCGGCGTGCGCAGCTCGTGCGAGACGGTGGACACGAATTCGCTTTTCATGCGCTCGACCTTCTTGCGCTCGGAGATGTCGTGCAGGAAGATGCTGAAGAAGGCATCCGCGCCCTCGCCCGCCAGCGCCACCGTGGTCTCGACCGTGAATTCCGCGCCCTGGCGGTTGACCACGATCCGCTCCAGGCGCCGGTCATACGAAAACGCCGCGCCCTGGTGGAAGCCGCGCAGCGCCTTGGCGATGCTGGCGCGGTAGCGCTCCGGCAGGATCATCTCGGCCAGCGGCCAGCCGACCGCCTCGTGGCGGCTCCAGCCGAACATGCGCTCGGCGGCCGGATTCCAGTCCAGGATCATGCCGCGCTGGTCGGCCGCGATGAAGGCGTCCTGCGCCGCCCCGACGATGGTGGCCATGCGCTGCTCGCTGGCGCGCACCGAGGCCAGCGCGCGTTCCAGTTCCAGGGTGCGCTGCTCGACCCGCTGTTCGAGGGTGTCGTTCAGCGCCTGCAGCTCGGCGCGCCGCTGCACCAGCGCCGTCACCAGCGCATTGAGCGCGCCGGAGAGCTGGCGCACTTCGGTATACCCGCGCCGCGCCGGCACCAGCTCCTGGCTGTCGCCGCGGCGCAGGCGGTCGGCCGACGCGGCCAGGGCCTGCAAGGGACGCGTGATGCGGCGCGCCAGCAGCAGGCCGGCCAGCGAGAACAGCAGCGCCAGCGCGGCGCCGCTCCACAAGGCGCGTGCACGCAGCTCGCGCACCGGGCGATAGGCGTCCTCGAGGTCCTGGCGCACCAGCACGTGCCAGCCCAGGCCCGGGTAGTCGCCCACCGCGCGCGTGGCGGCGTAGCCGACCAGATAGTCGCGCCCGTCGTCCCAGCGCTCGGCCGCGTAGCCGGTGCGTCCCTGGCGCGCCTCGCCCAGGCTGGCCAGGTCGACCCTGGTGTCCTGCAGGCCTTCGGGGCCCAGCAGCACCACGCCTTCGGCGCTGACGATCAGGGCCTGCACCCGGTTTCGCGCCTGCACCGGGGCGATGATCGAGCGTTCGACGTCGCGCGCCCACTCCCACGACAGGTGGGTGCCCAGCACGCCGGCCGGCTTGCCGTTCGCGTCCAGCCAGGGAAAGGCGACGTCCACGAAGCGGCGCGGCTCGCCTTCCTGCACCGGCAGCAGCTTGGCCAGCAGCACCGCCTCGTGCACGTCGCCGACGTAGGTGCCCTTCAGGGCATTGATGAACCACGGCCGCTTGGCCACGTTCTTCCCTTCCAGCAGGCCGCGCGCCTCGACCAGGACCGTGCCGTCCAGCGCGGCCATGCCGATCCATTCGTAGTAGCCGTAGGTCGACTGCATGTCGCCCAGGATGCGGCGCCGTTCGGCATGCGAGGTGCCGGGCGCCATCAGGTCGCTGCGGCGCGCCATCAGCCGCACCTCGCGATAGCGCTCGTACATGCCGCGATCGAGCTTGTCGGCGGTCTGCATTGCCATCTCGCCCAGCCCGCTGCCGATGCTGCTCTTGACCTGGTCGGTGGCGGCGCGCTCGACCACCTCGACCAGCAGCAGGGTCAGGACCACGGTCAGCGCCGAGAACGCGAGCGCGAGCCAGGCGCCGAGGCCGCGCGGGCTCAAGCGATGCAGGAAAGGTCGGGAATGCGGCATGGAGGCACCTGGGACTATCGTTAATACGGAGCGTACCACGGTGACAATGGTGCTTGGCAATACGAAACTTGGTCATCCGCGCAGCTCGACCGTTCGCCAAGCGCTCTCCGCCTCCTGGCGCAGACGCCGCCCGGGGCCGGCGAAAAGCGGGTGATTCCGCACGGCCATGCCCGATTTCCGGTAAACTTGACGGCTATAAGTACATCGATTGGAAACACCGTCATGCAAGCCACCGCCGCCCTCACCCCGCCTTCCCTGCTGGACTATGCCACCTCGTGCGCGCTGCCGACGCCGTGGGCCCAGTTCACGCTGCACGCCTGGGTCGAGCCGGCCACCGGCAAGGAACACCTGGCGATGGCTCTGGGCGACCTGTCGACCGGCGAGCCGGTGCTGGCGCGGGTGCACTCCGAATGCCTGACCGGCGACGTGATGTTCTCGCAGCGCTGCGACTGCGGCGCCCAGCTCGAAGGCGCGCTGCAGCGCATCGCCGAGGAAGGCCGCGGCATCCTGCTCTACCTGCGCCAGGAAGGCCGCGGCATCGGCCTGGTCAACAAGATCCGCGCCTACCGCCTGCAGGAAGCCGGCGCCGACACGGTCGAGGCCAACCTGCAGCTGGGCTTCCATGCCGACGCCCGCAACTACGAGCTGTGCCGGCCGATGCTGGAACAGTTCGGCATCAAGTCGGTGCGCCTGATGACCAACAACCCGCGCAAGATCGACGCCCTGAACCGCATCGGCGTCACGGTCGCCGAGCGCGTGCCGCTGCTGGTCAACCGCAATGCCTACAACAACAGCTACCTGAACACCAAGCAGGCCAAGCTGGGCCACATGATGGCGCCGCTGACCGCCGTCGAACAGGGCGAAAAGGCACTGGTCGAACCGGCCAATACCCCTGAATCGACGCCGACATTGCCGTAAACGTGCGCTAACGCGCGCAACGCTCGTTGATCCAGTGGCAAGATAGTATTTCATACTGCCATCAAACTATTGCATGAAACGAGCTGTCCTGGCACTCCTGCTGACCTGCATCGCCGTCGGCGCCGCCCTCGAGGCGACGTCGCCGCCGGCCGCTGCCCAGCCCCAGCCGCAGAATCTGGCGCAAACGGCGCCGCGCGCGAGCCAGAACACGGCCGGCGTCGGCACCGGCGCCGCCATCGGCGCGCCCCAGATGCCGGTCGATACCGCGCCCGCGGCCACGCCGAACGCGCCGCTGCCGGGCGAGACCGAGGCCCAGGACGCCCTGCCCGAGCCTTCGCTGGCGGCCCAGGACCTGTACGATTCCGCACGCGGCGACCTGCTGCAGATCCGCATGCTGCTCAAGAACGGCCGCACCCAGTCGACGGTCGGCTCGGGCTTCCTGGTCGGCACCAGCAACCTGGCGCTGACCAATTACCACGTGGTGTCGCAGATGGCGCTCGACCCCGCGATCTATACGGCCGAATACATCGACACCGACGGCAATACCGGCCCGGTCGAGCTGATGGCGGTCGACGTGCTGCACGACCTGGCCGTGGTGCGCATCAACCGCAACGGCAGCGGCTTCTTCAAGGTGCCCGAGCAGCCGGTGCGGCTGCGCCAGGGGCAGCGCCTGTACTCGCTCGGCAATCCGCTCGACCTGGGCTTCGCGATCTCGGAAGGGGCGTATAACGGCGTGCTCACGCGCAGCTTCTACGATCGCCTGATCTTTTCCGGCCCGATCAACTCGGGCATGAGCGGCGGGCCGAGCGTGACCGCCAGCGGCACCGTGGCCGGCATCAACGTCTCGCGCCGGCGCGACGGCGAATCGGTCAGCTTCCTGGTGCCGGTCAAGCATGCGCAGGAGTTGCTGCGCAAGGTGGCCGAGCAGGCCGCCCCGCCGGCCGACTTCAATCCGCTGATCGGCAAGCAGCTGCTGGCGCACCAGGGCAATATGGTCGACAAGCTGCTCGAGGAACCCCTCACGCTCAAGGGCATGGGCCAGTACCTGGTGCCGGTGCGCGAGTCTGGCGAGGTGCGCTGCTGGGGGCGTTCGAATGCGCGCGGCGCGGTCTACAGCACCGACTCGATGAGCTGCGTGATGCAGTCGGCGGTGTTCGTGTCGGATGTGCAGCAGACCGGCAACGTGGCCATGACCCACCAGTACATCCGCAGCGGCACCATGGACCCGATGCGCTTCGCGACGCTCGCCAGCGACACCTTCCAGGTGAACAACCTGGGCAGCACCGGCGACCCGCGCCTGACCAAGCCGTTCTGCACCGAGCGCTTCGTGCATACCCGGACCCTGCCGCTGCGCGCCGTCACCTGCGTGCGCGCCTATCGCAAGTTCGAGGGCCTGTACAACTTCACCCTGCTCACGGCCAGCACCGACGCCTCGCAATCGAGCCTGCAGAGCCGCCTGGACGTGTCCGGCGTCTCGTATGAAAACGGCCTGCGCGTCACGCGCGCCTACCTGGGCGCCTTCGGGCGGAGTGGACGGCGATGAGCGAGCACACCAGCCAGCCATTGGACAAGCCGACGGGCGCGCCGACCAGCGCGCCGATAGGCGGGCCAATGAGCGCCGAGTCGCTGCGCGGCCCGTGGACCATCGAGACCCTGGCCCGCAACGGCGAGGTGCTGCACCGCCACCGCGTGGCGGCGCTGCCGATCCGCATGGGCCGCGCCTACGACAACGACTTCATCGTCGACGACGATTACGCGGCCGCCCACCACGCCGTGGTCGAAGCCGGGCCGGATGGCCGCCTGCGGCTGCGCGACCTCGGCAGCCGCAACGGCATCGTGCACAAGAGCCGGCGCATCAAGGACGAACTGGCGCTCGACGGCGACACCGTGGTGCGCATGGGCCACACCTCGCTGCGCATCCGCGGCGCCGCGCAGCGGGTCGCGCCGGAGATGGTCGATCGCACCATGCACGGCTGGGAAGGCATGCTGCCGGGCGGCGCCGGCATCGTATTGGCCGTGCTGGCGGCGCTGCTGGTGGCCTGGCTGACCGACGCCAGCAACGACCTGGAGCGCTATGCCCTGTTCCCGGCCGCGGCCAGCGGCATCGGCCTGGCCTGGGCCGGCCTGTGGGCCTTCGGCAACCGCCTGTTCGGGCGCCGCGCGCGCCTCGGGCGCCACCTGTTCATCTATGGCTGCGCGCTGGCGGCGCTGGTGGGCCTGCGCCTGCTGGCCAGCGTGGTGGCCTATGCCTGGTCGCTCGAATGGCTGACCGCGTATGCCTCGCACGCGGCGGTGGCGACGGTGGCGGTGGCGGTCTACTTCCACCTCGCCACCGTCACGCCGCAGTACCGGCGCCGGCTGCGCCTGGCCTGCGGCGCGCTGGCGCTCCTGGTGTCGAGCCTGATCCTGGCCGGGAACATGCAGCGCCACGGCCGCACCGCCGACGAGCTGTACATGCCGGTGCTGCTGCCGCCCGAGCTGCGCGCCAGCCCGGACGTGCCGGTGGCCGATTACATCGACCAGGTGGGGGCGATGAAGAAGGAGATCGACGCCGAGCGTAGCGGTGGCAACTGAATGGCAGCTGAGCGGCAACTGAACGGTAAGCGGGCGCGCTAGCCGAGCTGGCCCAGCAGCCGGCTCAGCGTCCCGGCCGCGATCGGCTTGGTGAAGTGGTGGTCGAAACCGGCTTCGCGCGCGCGCAACTGGTCTTCGCCGGAACCCCAGCCGGTCACGGCGACGATGACCGTGCGCGCCAGCGCCGGCAGCGCGCGCAGCCGCGCCGCGAGCTCGTAGCCGTTCATGCCCGGCATGCCGATGTCGAGGAAAGCGATGTCGGGCGTGAAGTCGCGCACCAGCGCCAGCGCGTCGCGGCCATTGGTCGCGCTGCGGATCTCGTGGGCGTTCATCTGCAGCAGCAGCGACAGGCTCTCGGCGGCATCGGTGTTGTCGTCCACCACCAGGATGCGAAAACTGCGGCGCGGGACCGCGCGCTGCTCTTGGCGCGCCTCGGACAAGACCTCGTCCGGCCCGGCGCCCGGCCGCGCGCCGAGCGGCAGGCGCACGGTGAAGGTGCTGCCCTGGCCGGCGCCGGCGCTGTCCACCTCGATGCGGCCGCCGTGCAGGGCCACCAGCTGGCGCACCAGTGACAGCCCGATGCCCAGCCCGCCCTGGGCCAGGCCGCCATGGTCGCCGACCTGGCTGAACATCTCGAAGATCGCCTCACGGTGCTCGGGCAGGATGCCGACGCCGCTGTCGCTCACCGCGACGATCGCCATGCCCGTGGCCTCGCCCGCCGCCCCGCTCGCGCCCTTGCTCACGTCGAGGCGGATGTCGCCGCCGGGCGGGGTGTACTTGGCGGCATTGGTCAAGAGGTTGCTCACCACCTGGGCGACGCGGATCGGGTCGATGTCCAGCAACAGCGGCTCGTGCCAGAGCCGCACGTCGAGCCGGTGGCGCGCGCCCTGGATGACCGCCGTGCTGGTCTCCACCGCGCTCGTCACCACCCGGTTGAGGTCGACCAGCTGCTTGCGGATCTCGATCTTGCCGCTGCTGACGCGGGCGACGTCGAGCAGGTCGTCGACCAGGTGCGACAGCTGGTGGGTCTGGCGCTCGAGCATCTCGCGCACGCGCGCCAGGGTGTCCGGATTGTCGGCGCGCAGGCGCATGATCTCGAGGCCGGTGCGGATGGTCGCCATCGGGTTGCGCAGCTCGTGCGCCAGCACCGCCAGGAACTCGCTCTTGCGCCGGCTCGCCTCCGAAGCCTCGCGCGCCAGGCGCCGCATGTCTTCCTCGATGCGCTTGCGTTCGCTGGTGTCGCGAAACACCAGCGCCACGTGGCGCGCCTCGGGCGCGCCGATGCGCGAGGCGTTGACCTCGAACCAGCGTTCGAGCTTGGGCGAATATTCCTCGAACAGGATCGATTCGCCGGTGCGCGCCACCGCGCCGTAGCGTTCCAGCCAGACCGATTCGAGGCCGGGCGCCAGCTCGTGCACCGAGCGTCCCTTGGCGTCAAGAATGCCGCTCTGGATCGCGAACATCGGGTTCACTTCGATGAACACCAGGTCGCAGGGGGCGCCGCCGGCGTCGAATTTCACTTCCAGGATGCAGAAGGCTTCATCGACCTCCTCGAACAGCTTGCGGTATTTTTCCTCGGACTCGCGCAAGGCCGCCTCGGCGCGCTTGACGCGGTCGATGTCGGTGACCACCGAGACCTGGCCGTTGACCTGTCCATCGGCATCGCGGATCGGCACCGAACTGATATGGGTCCAGACCTCGCGACCGTCGTCCTCGCGGTACAAGGCCTCCATGCCCGGCACGACGCGCTCGCCGCGCAGGGCGCGGGCGCCGGGAAAATCCTCGCGCGCCACCGGCGCGCCATCCTCGTCGAATATCGTCCAGCGCGCGAAGCCGCGCTCATCGCGCGACGGCATGCGGCGCGTCGGCAGGTAACGCTCCATCGCGTCGTTCGCCAGCACGATCACGCCGCTGGCGTCGCTGACGCCGACCCCGACCGGCAGGCTGTCGAACAGGGCCGACAAGCGCGCATCGCTCGCCCGCCGCGCCTGATCGGCGCGGCGCGCCTCGAGCACCCGGCCGGTGGTCTCGAAAGCGGTATGAACGAAACCGCCCGCCACGCCGTCGAGGCCGCGCAAGGGCACGTAGGATGCGGCGAACCAGCGCTGGCATTCCTGGTCTCCCGGCGGCAGCGTCACGCACAAGTCCTCGACATGGCCGGGCCGTCCCGCCATGGCGGCGTCGGCCAGCGGCTTGACCTCGGGCCACATGGTCGGCATGACCTCGCTCAGCGGCCTGCCGAGCGCGCCCGGATGGGCATGGCCGAGCAGCGCCGCATAGGCGTCGTTGTACAGCATCAGGTAACGCTCGCTCCAGCACACCAGGGTCGGATGGGGCGCATCGAGCATCAGGTCGAGCGCCACCCGCAGCTCGACCGGCCAGCCGCCCGGCTCGCCCATGGGACTCGACGACCAGTCATGGGCCGCAAGCAGGGCCCGCATCTGGCGCCGGTTATCGGCATCGTCGCTGTGGTGACCAGGAATGTTCATGGCCCATTGTCGCACGATGGGCTTGCAGGCACGGCAATGGTCACCAATTGTCACATTTACCACGGCGCGCCGTTTTGACAAGCGTGGGCCGATGCACGATGATCGGGTCTTTCTCAGATGGAACCCATCCGTGCCCTCTTTTTCACACCGCGCAAACCGCAGCCTCATCGTCGCCGGCATTGCCTGGATGCTGTTCTGGAGCCTGATGGTGCTGGTCGCGCTGGAAGACTATCGGCGCGACGGCGGCACGGCCCTATGGCAACCGGTGTTGTGGGAGACCTCGTCCGCGGTGGTGGCGACGCTCCTGTTCCTGGTCCAGCGCCGGTCAAGCAGCGGCGACGATGCGCTGGTCGCCACGCCCCGGCGCTGGTTCGGCCGGCAACTTCGCTGGCTGCCGCTGTACTGGTTCGGCTTCACGCCCATCGTGTTCGCGATCCGGCACGGCATCTATGCGCTGGCCGGCGTCCGCTACGAACACCAACCCTGGTCCGACGTCTTCGTCTACGAGGCGCTCAAGATCTCGGTGTTCTTCGGCCTGTTCACGACGATCGGCTTCGGCCTCCTGTCCTACCGCGAAATGATGAAGGAGCGCGTGCGCGCCGAGCAGGCCGGCGCGCTGCTGCGCGAAGCCCAGCTCGAACGCCTGACGCGCCAGATGCAGCCGCACTTCCTGTTCAACGCGCTGAACACGATCTCTTCCCTGATGCATACCGACGTGGCGCGCGCCGACGCCACGCTGGTGCGCCTGGCGGACGTGCTGCGCGCCACCCTGGCGCTGGGCGAGCGGCCGCAGGCGCGCCTGCGCGACGAGCTGCGCCTGGCCCAGGGCTATGCGGCGGTGATGGCCGAGCGCTTCGAGGGACGGGTGACGCTGGCGTGGGACGTCGACCCGGCCGTGCTTGACGTGATGCTGCCCGCCATCAGCCTGCAACCGCTGCTCGAGAACGTGTTCAAGCACACCGTTGGACGGCGCCGCGAGGCGACCGCGATCCGGGTCGCGGCCGCCGTCGACGGCGGCGCCATGGTGCTGCGGGTCGAGGACGACGGCGGCATGCTGGAAGAATCGAGCGCGCCCGGCATCACGGTGGCCAACCTGCGCACGCGGCTGGCCGCCCTGCACGGAGAACACGCGAGCCTGGCCTTGGTCGCATTGGCGCCGGCTGGCGTGCGCGCGGAAATGAGGCTGCCATGCACGTGCTGATCGTCGACGACGAACGCCCGGCGCGCGACCGGCTGCGCCGCATGCTGGCTTTGGCGCCAGGCATCGCGTCGGTGCGCGAAGCGGTCGATGGCGTCGAGGCCCTGCGCATGGTCGAGAGCGAACGGCCGGATGCGCTGCTGCTCGATATCGAGATGCCGGAGCTCTCGGGCATCGACCTGGCCGCCTCGCTGCCGGCGCCGGCGCCGCTGGTGGTGTTCGTCACCGCCCATGAGGATTATGCGCTGCGCGCCTTCGACAGCGAAGCGGTGGACAATCTGCTCAAGCCCTTCGACCAGGAACGCCTGCACCGGGCGCTCGAACGGCTGCGCGCGCGCCTGGCGGCGCCAGTGCAGGCGGCATCGCCGCCGCCCAGTCCCCCGCGCCAGTTGCTGGTGAGCGAACGCGGCGCGACGCGCGTGGTGCAGGTGGCCGATATCGAGTGGCTCGAGACGGCCGACAACTATGTGGCGCTGCACACGTGCGCCGGCGCCCCGCTGCTGCGCCAGACCCTCGGCGCCCTGCTCGGCCAGCTGGGAAGCGCCTTCATGCGCTGCCACCGGCGCGCGGCGGTGCGCCTCTCGGCCATCGACCGCATCGAGCCGCTCGACAAGGGCGATTGCGAACTGGTGCTGCGCAGCGGCGCGCGGGTGCCATGCAGCCGCCAGCACCGCCCCGCCCTGCTCGCACGCCTGGACCCGGCTCGCCCCACGTAAGGCCCGGTTCGCCCCCTGGCGCTGGCAGCGATCCCGCCTGCGCGCGATGCTGGCGTCTCCATCATCACCAGAGCGCGCCATGCAGCCAACCACTTCCGCCGGCAATCACCGCCTGTATTTCCTCGACTGGGTCCGCATCCTGGCCTTCTTCGTTCTGATCGCCTACCACGTGGGCATGTACTACGTGAGCTGGGGCTGGCACGTGAAGAGTCCGCATGCCGGCGCCGGTCCGGAACCGTTCATGCTGCTGTCCTCGCCGTGGCGCCTGAGCCTGCTGTTCTTCGTGGCCGGCGCGGCCTCGCATTTCTTGCTGCGCAAGATGGCGCCGGGGACCTTCGTGCGCCGGCGCAGCCTGCGCCTGCTGCTGCCGCTGCTGTTCGGCATGCTGGTCATCGTGCCGCCGCAGCCCTGGCTGGAGGTGGTCGAAAAGCTTGGCTACGCCGACGGTTTCATGGCGTTCATGCGCCTGTACCTCGTCGGCTACGGCGGCTTCTGCCAGGACGGCTGCCTGGTCTTGCCGACCTGGAACCACCTGTGGTTCGTCGCCTACCTGTGGGTGTACACGCTGGTGCTGGCCGCCTGCGCGGCATTGCTGGGCAACGCCCGCATCGAGGCGCTGGCCGCGCGCAGCGCCGGCATGGTGAGCGGCTGGAAGCTGATCGCGCTGCCGGCGCTGTTCCTGGCGATCGTGCGCATCCTGCTGGCCGACCGCTTCCCGGGCACCCACGCCCTGGTCGACGACTGGTTCAATCACGCCACCTACCTGCCGATGTTCCTGCTCGGCGCCCTGGTGGCGCGCAGCCGCCCGGTGTGGGAACACATGGAGAGCGTGCGCTGGAGCGCCCTCGGCATTGCGCTGGCCGGATGGGCCGCGCTCGTGGCCTGGCACGCCGCCCCGCACCATGAACACAGCGCGCAGATGATGGCGTTCTGGGTCCCCGTGATGCGTTGCGTGTATGCGCTGTGCGCCTGGAGCGCCATCGTCGCCGCCTGCGGTTTCGCGCGCCGCCACCTGGACCGCGACGGGCCGGCGCGCCGCTACCTGACCGATGCGGTGTTCCCGGTCTATATCGCGCACCAGACCCTGATCGTCGTGATGGCGCATGCTTTCAAGCCGCTTAACCTGGCGCCCGGCGTCGAGGCCCTGCTGCTGATGGTCCTGACCGCGACCGGCAGCTTCGCGCTGTACGAAGCCGTGCGCCGTATGCGCTGGGTGCGCCCGCTGTTCGGCCTGGCGCCAGAGGCGAGAACGGGAGGCATGCCGCCCCTGGCGCACGGCCAGGCGACGGCGCCGCGCTGATCAGTGTGTCGCCAGCGCCTGGCGTCCCTGCTGGCCGGCCTGGAGCGCCTGCGTGGTCTGCTGGGCCGCCTGCTGGCTGGTCTGCTGGGCCGGCTGCGCCGCGCCGTCGGCGCGCGCGTTGCCTGCACCATCGGCGCGCGTGAACGGGTCGGTCATGGTGCGCAGCGCCTCCTGCTGGCTACGAATGCCGCGCTCGGTTTCCTCGGCCGAGGTGCGCGCCACCTCGTCGACCACGGCGCGCGCGGTGCGGGTGGTGGCCTGCACGTGCTGCTCGGCCACGCGCGCCAGCTCGACCTGGGCGTCGGTGGCCAGGCGCGAAATGTGCTGCTGGTAGGCGCGCAGCTTTTCGGTGGCCGGCTGGGCCCGCGCCGAGGCCGCGCCCAGCAGTTCGGACTGGCGGTCGACATTCAGCACGTGCTGGCCGGCCAGCGTGGTCTCCTCGAGCATGGTCTGGGCCAGCTGGATGTTGAGTTCACACATCTGCTGGAAGGAACGGAACAGGGATTTGGACATGTCGTTGACGAAGGCGGTCTGGGCGTCCAGGTGGGTGCGCACGGCCGGCGTCACGGATTGCGGAAACGGATACATGCAAAGCCTCTCTTTGAGTGGAATTGAACGTGAAATGAATGAGTCGCGTGCCTGGGCACGAACAACGAACATTAAAGCGCTACCGTTCCTGCACAGTTGAGGTGCACCAAACGTGCAGGCTCCCTGATATTCGGGCTGGCCCGATCCTTGCATGTCAGAAAGCACCCTGGATTCCAAGGGCTTTGTGGGAGGTAAAGATGATTGGACAGAACGATGTAGTCGAATTCGCGGGCACGCCCGGGCGCACGGTCCGCGTGCTGTGGATCGACAAGCCGCGGGCGCTGGCCTGGACCTATCAACTGGGCAGCCATGCGGCCATGCCCGAGCCGACGCCGCTGGCGGTGCTGGAAGAAGCGCTGGCGTCCGGCCAGGCGCGGCGCCTGCTGGTCGACCCGTTCGCGGCGGCGCCGCCGCGCGAACCGGTGCCGCAGGGCTACCTGAACCTGCAGGCCAAGGCCTGGTCGGCCGTGCGCGCCCTGCACGCCGACCGCCACGCACTGGTCGATCCGCGCCAGCGCGCCACGCTGATGGCCGCCTACGCCGCCGCCCACGGCATGTCGAAATCGAGCATCCTGCGCTACCTGCGCCGCTACTGGGAGCGCGGCCAGACGCCCGACGCCCTGCTGCCGGACTACGGCAATTCGGGCGCGCCGGGCCGCACCCGCGCGGTCACGGCCGGCATCAAGCGCGGACGCCCGCGCAAGGGCGCCGGCACCGGCACCAATGCCGACGAGCGGATGCGCGCGATCTTCCGCGCCGCCGCCGCGCGCTATGCGGCCAGCCATGACGGCTTCTCGCGCCGCGCCGCCTATCGCCAGATGCTGGAGGACTTCTTCCAGGACGTCGACGCCGGCGCGCTGCCCAGCTTCGGCCAGTTCAATTACTGGCTCGAGCGCGACGCCGCCGTCCCGCCGCCGGTCACGCTGGCGCGCCCGGCGCCGCCGCGCCCACCGGTGCATGCACCGATGCATGCACCGTCGCGGTTCACGCAGCACGCCGCCATGGCCTGAGCGATCGCGGTGCACCGCACGCCGTCATGGTGCGCGGTGCGCGTAGCGCTACCCTTGCGCCGGCGCCAGCGGCGCGCCGCAATCCTTGCAGAAGCGGGCGCGCGGATCGTGGTCGCCGCTGCCGCAGGCGCCGCATTGGCGCGGCGTGCCGCGCGGGGCGTGGCGCGACATCTTCTGCGACGTCATCTCGGCCGAGACGATCCCCGTGGGCACCGCCAGGATGCCCCAGCCCAGCAGCACCATGAACGAGGCGATCGCCTTGCCCACCGGCGTGTGCGGCACGATGTCGCCGTAGCCGACGGTGGTGATGGTCACCGTGGCCCAGTACATCGACATCGGAATGCTGGTGAAGCCGTTCTCCGGCCCCTCGACCACGTACATCACGGTGCCGAGGATCAGGATCAGCATCAGCACCACCGACAGGAACACCATGATCTTGCGCCGGCTGGCGACCAGAGCCTCGCCCAGGCGCGTGTATTCCTCGATGTACAGGGTCAGCTTGAAGATGCGGAATACGCGCAGCAGGCGCAGGATGCGCACGTCCAGGAACACCTGGCTGCCGGGCAGCAGCAGCGACAGGTAGGTCGGCAGCACCGACACCACGTCGATGATCCCATAGAAGCTGCGCGCATAGCGCAGCGGGCGCTGCACGCACACCAGGCGCGCGATGTATTCGATCGTAAACAGCAGCGTGAAGCCCCATTCGAGCACCGAGGTCACGCCAGAATACTGGCTGTAGATGGCCGGCACGCTGTCGAGGATCACGACCAGGATGCTGAGCAGGATCAGGATCACCAGCACGATGTCGAAACGGCGCCCGGCCGGGGTGTCGGTGCCGAAGATGACGTCGAACATGCGAGCGCGCCAGCCGTCCGGCGGCCGGCCCAGCAGCGTGGGCAGGTCGCGCGGCGGCGTCGGCACGAACTTGCTGTCGATCTTGCTGTCGGTCGCGCGGATCATCTGGGGTGAAGTCCCGCCGGCGAAGGCGAACCCTTATCTGGCATGCTGCTCCACCCAGGCGGCAAAGGCGGCCATGAATTTCTGGAAGAAGGCGCGCGACGATTCGTCGACCAGCTCATCCCCCTCGTACTTGCCGGCGACGCCGCCGACATAGGCTTCCGGCGCCGGCATGGTCGGCATGTTCAGGAACGGCAGCATCTGGCGCAGGTGGTGGTTGGCGCCGAAGCCGCCCAGCGCGCCTGGCGAGACGCTGACGATGGCGCAGGGCTTGTCGGCGAAGGCCGCCTTGCCGTAAGGGCGCGAGCCGACGTCGATCGCGTTCTTCAACGCGCCCGGCACCGAGCGGTTGTATTCAGGGGTGCAGAACAGGATGCCGTCGGCCTGGCGGATGGCGTCGCGAAAGGCCGCGAATGCGCTTGGGGGCGGATCGGTCTCGTCGTCCTCGTTATACAGCGGCAGGTCGCGCAGCTCGACGATCGCGAGCTCGAGTCCTTGCGGCGCCAGCGCGATCAGGCTGTGGGCGACGCGGCGGGTGTACGAGTCCTTGCGCAGGCTGCCGACGAGGACGGCGATTTTTTTCGAGGCCATGATATTCCTTTATTGGATGAGGTCGTTTTGCCAACCTCCGATGATAGCGGCTTTCGTTCGCGCGGTGCGTCGCACACGGAAAACACCTGTAAATACCCTCGTAAACACAGCAACTGCATGGTAACTGCACGGAAATGCCTGGTTGGCAACAGGATCATATCCAGTTAGAATCGGGCCCGACCTTGCCCGTCGGGGCCGCATGCGATGCCGGACCGACACGGCGCAGCGTTCCAGGAAGGAACACCACACTACCGACTTTATCAACCCACGCGCCTGATCGCGCAGCAGAACCATGAACCTCGAAGAATACTTCCCCGTCCTCATGTTCATCATCATCGGCATCCTGGTCGGTGTCGCGCCCCAGGTCCTGGGCCGCGTCCTGGGGCCGCATCGCCCCGATGAACAGAAGCTGTCCGCCTACGAGTGCGGCTTCGAGGCCTTCGGCGACGCCCGCATGCAGTTCGACGTGCGCTTCTACCTGGTCGCGATCCTGTTCATCCTGTTCGACCTGGAAGTGGCCTTCCTGGTGCCGTGGGCGGTCGTCGTCACCGATATCGGCTCGACCGGTTTCTGGGCCATGATGGTGTTCCTGGGCCTGTTGACCATCGGCCTGGCCTATGAGTGGAAAAAAGGCGCGCTGGACTGGGACTGATCGGCCATGGACGCCATGCTGTTCGTGAACCTGGTGATCGGCATCGGCCTGCTCGACGCCGCCTGGCGCTCGCACAAGAACGCCAGGCCGCGCACGGCGGCGCTGCTGGCGACCATCGCCGGCGCCGGCATCGCCCTGAGCCTGTTCGTGCTGGCCACCGGGACCGGCGTCCCTCCTCCCAGCGTCGACTAGACCGCGACGGCCGCGCTCCGCGGCCTTTTTTCTCGCCTACAGCCGCAGGCGCCGGTACATCTCCAGGAAGCGCTTCACCTGCGGCTTGCTCATGACGGCCACCGGGTCGCCATGCCAGGCATACAGGAAAGGCTCGCCGCCCTGGCGGTCGGAGATGCGCACCGACAGCAGGAAGCGCGTGCCCAGGGGATAGCGCGCCGTGTCGAGCAGGCTGCGCGAACACTGCACCCGCATATCGGTCGCGAAGGCTTGCCCCGACACCGGCCGGATGCGCGGCTTGCCGGTGCGCGCATCCAATGCCGATTCGACCGCCACCTCGCGGTAAGCCCAGGCGTCGCGCGCCACGCCTAGGCCCCCGCCAGCTTGGGCGGGCGCACCACCGCCGCTTCGCGGATCGGCAGGTTCACCAGGGCCGCGGCCAGCGCCAGCGCCATGTCGGCATACCACATCCAGCTGTAGTCTCCCGTGTGCACGATGGCCAGGCCGCCCAGCCAGGCGCCGAAGAAGCCGCCGATCTGGTGCGACAGCAGGGTCATGCCGAACAGCGTGGCCAGGTAGCGCACGCCGAACAGCTTGCCGACCAGGCCGGCCGTCGGCGGCACGGTGGCCAGCCAGGTAGCGCCGAGCGCGGCGGCGAACAGGTAGAAGGTCCATGCGGTCTTCGGCGCCAGCAGGTACAAGGCGACCAGCATGGCGCGGCTGGCATAGATCCAGAACAGCAGCGACTTCATGCGGTAGCGCGAGGCCAGCATCCCGGCGCCCAGGCTGCCGGCGATGTTGAACAGGCCGATCAGGGCCAGCGCCGTGGCCGAGACGCTGGCCGGCAGGCCGCACAGCGCGACTTCGCCCGGCAGGTGGGTGACCAGGAAGGCGATGTGGAAGCCGCAGGTGAAGAAGCCCAGGTGCAGGCAGATATAGCTGCGGTCGCGCATGGCCTGGCGCAGCTGCTGGCCCAGCGAGATCGAAGGCGCAGCCGGCTGGGACGCGGCGGGCGCGGCGCCGGCAGCACTAACGGGAGAAGCGGCGGCGGCTTTCCTGCCGCGCAGCGGCCAGGCCAGCGGAATGGTCAGCAAGGTGGCGGCGGCCATGGTGAGCATGGCCCAGATCCAGCCGGCGCCGGCGATGATCGCGCCCATCAGCGGCGCGAACACGAACTGGCCGAAAGAGCCGCCGGCGTTGATGAAACCCGAGGCGAACGCGCGCCGCTCGGCCGGCAGGCGCTGCGCGGTGGCGCCGATCAGGATCGAGAAGCTGCCGGCGCCGGCCCCGGCCGCCGAGAGAAAACCCATGGTCAGCAGCAGCGCCCACTGCGAATCGACGAAGGGCGTGGCGGCGGTGCCCACCGCCAGCATCAGGCCGCCGAGGGCGATCACCCTGCCCGGCCCGTACTTGTCGGCGACGGCGCCGAAGACCGGCTGGGCCGCGCCCCACATCAGCTGGGCCACCGCCATCACGAAACTGATGCTGGCCACGCCGAGCCCGGTCGCGGTGTTCAGCGGCGACAGGAACAGGCCGCTGGTCAGCCGCGCGCCCATCGTGATCATCATGATGGCGCTGGCGACCAGGATCAGGGTCCAGGCCGCGCGCGGAGATGGATCGAACGGCGGTGTCGGGTTGGCGTTGGTCATCAGGCAATTATAGATTGCCTTTTCGACCTTTGCCGAAGCCCGTCAATACCGCTTCAAGACGCCTCGTTGGCGGCCCGGATCAGCAGCGCGGTCGAGTGCGCCGCCATGCCCTCTTCGCGGCCCAGGTAACCCAGCTTCTCGTTGGTCTTGGCCTTGATGTTCACCTGCTGCGGCGACACGCCCAGGTCTTCGGCGATGCGCGAGACCATCAGCGGAATGTGCGGCGCCATCTTCGGCTGCTGGGCGATGATGGTGGCGTCGATATTCCCGATGGTGTAGCCCGAGTTCAGCACCCGGTGCGCGACTTCGCGCAGCAGGGTGCGCGAATCGGCGCCGGCGAACATCGGGTCGGTGTCCGGGAAATGCTTGCCGATGTCGCCCAGCGCGGCCGCGCCCAGCAGCGAATCGATGATCGCATGCAGCAGCACGTCGGCGTCGGAATGGCCCAGCAGGCCCAGGCGGTGGGGAATGGTGACGCCGCCGACGATCAGCTTGCGGCCTTCGACCAGCGCGTGGTTGTCGTAGCCGGTGCCGATGCGAAACGGAGGATGGGGGTTGTAGGATGCGAGTGCCATGGTATGTGGTTCGTGTCGGTCAAATGGTGGAATCGAGCGCCAGGTACATCTCGGCGATGCGGATGTCGGATGGCAGCGTGACTTTCAGGTTGCGCGGATGGCCTTCGACCAGTCGCGGGGCCAGGCCCAGCGCCTCGACGGCGCTGGCGTCGTCGGTGATCGCGGCCGGGTCGAGCGCCGCGTCGAGCGCGCGGCACAGCAGCGCGTAGGAAAACATTTGCGGGGTCTGGGCCAGCCACAGCCCGTCGCGCGGGACGGTGGCGACGCCGTCGTCGCCCCGGCGCTTGACGGTATCGACCACCGGCAGCGCCAGCAGGCCGCCGGCCGCGTGGTCGCCGGTCTCGACGATCAGGCGTTCGATCAGCGCGGCGTTCAGCCCCGGCCGGGCGGCGTCGTGCACCAGCACGCGGTCTTGTGCGCCGAGCACGCCGGCCAGCGCATGCAGGCCGTTGCGGATCGACTCCATGCGGGTGGCGCCGCCGCAGCGCAGCACGGTGACCCGGCTGCCCGGCTCCCTTGCGTCGGGCAGCACGCCGTCGATGAAGGGGTCGTCCGCGCTCACCACCACATAGGTGTGGGCGATGAGCGGGCTGGATAGAAACGCGTCGACCGTGTGACGCAGCATGGGCTTGGCGCCGATGGCCAGGTATTGCTTGGGACTGCCGGCCGCCATGCGGGCGCCGACGCCGGCCGCCGGAATGAGGGCGACATGCTGCTGCACTGCCGTGTTCGTTTCGTTTGCTTGTTCGGTGGTCATGAACTGCTTCGTGATGCCTGTCTAAGCAAAGACTGTACCTCACCTGCGCAAACCTTGCCCAGGCGGGCGTATTCCTGCGGCGTATCAATGGCCGCCTGCAATACTTCGACTTTTTCCATCTCACGTTTAATGTAGGGCATCCAGCTGCGGTCGACTTCGCGCTGGAGCAGAGATCGTGCCTGGCCGATCGGCGCATACAACGGCTTGCCGGCGAAGCGCGCCGCCAGGCGGGCGCGCACGATGGCTTCGGCCTTCGGCAGGAAATCCTGGTAGGTCTGCAGGTGGCGCATCTCGTGGGCCAGCACTTCCCGGTACGAACACGATCCCGGCGGAAACTCGCGGCTGACATAGATCACGATCGGCGCGTAATACAGGTTGACGTCCATGCGCGGCGCCACGCATTCGTAGCCGCTGGCCCCGTCCGTCAACATGCGCCCGCCGACCTTGATGCTCACCCGGGCCTCGGTATGCGTCAGGCCCAGCACCCAGGACCCACGGCGCACGCTGCCTTTCAGGCGGGTCAGGTCGAAGTAGGAACGCGTGTTGTCGATGCGGTAGCCTTCGCTGCGGCTGGACAGGACCGAGATCGTCTCGCCGATGGTGTCTTCGCATTGCGCCTGGAAAGGAGTGCGGGCCTGGGCCGAGGCCGGGGCGGCCATGACGACCGACAGCGCCGCCGACAGCGCGACCAGGCTCCGACGCGGCCGCATGATGCTCAGGCAGGCGTCCAGTCGCCGGCCAGGATCTTCTCGAGCCAGAAGGTGCCGATGATCGTTTTCACGTCGGTGATCTCGCCCTTGCGCACCATCTCGAGCAGCTCGGGCACGGTGGCGCTGAAGAGCTCCAGGAACTCGCCGGCGTCGAGCTGCTGTTCGCCCGCGCTCAGGTCTTCGGCCAGGAAGATCTCGAGGTGCTCGTCCGAATAGGCGATCGCGTTGTGGATGGTGCAGACGAAGCGCCAGCGTCCCGCCGTGTAGCCGGTTTCTTCCCGGAGCTCGCGCCTGGCGCATTCGAGGTGGTCTTCGCCCGGGTCGATCTTCCCGGCCGGGAATTCGATGAAGACCTGCGCGTTCGGATAGCGGAACTGGCGCTCGAGCAGCACGCGGCCGTCGGGCAGCAGCGGCAGGATCACGACCGCGCCGGGATGGCGCAAGAACTCGCGCTGGCTTTCCGAGCCGTCCGGCAGGCGGATGCGGTCTTTCTCGACTTTCAGGAAATGGCCGTCGTAGACGACGCCGCCGTCGATGCGGGTTTCTTTCAGATCCGACACTATGGGCTCCAATGTTACGCAGATGGGAAATATCATAAGCCAAACGCGTCGGCGGCGGAGCGCCAACCCTGCTTGCCGTAGGGTTGGCGGCTCCGCCGCCGACGCGTTCAAGGAACGGGAATTCAGCCGCGCCGCTTGCGCATATACCGCATCACGAAGCCCGGAAACGCCAGCACCAGGAACATGCAGCCGGTGACCGCATAAAACTCCCAGGTCTGCACGAACACCGAACCGATGCGCGATTCCAGCAGCCTGGCGACCAGGCCGACCACGAAGTACAGCACCACCAGCTCGAGCAGGCGCAGCGCGAAGACCTTGTTGCGCGGCTCCCCTGCCCCCTTGCCGCCGGGGACCGGCACGAGCCCGAACAGGCGCTCGTTCACGAACGGCAGATTGGCCCCCGCCAGCGCGAGGGCAATCACCAGCAATGCGGCCAGCGAGCTATCCATTGGTCAGCCTCAGTTCGCCAGGGTCGCCTGCATGGCGCTGTAGCAGATCGCCAGCAGGCCGCCCGGGACGATGCCCAGCACGACGATGGCGACGCCGTTGAGCGACATGATGACGCGCATGTCCGTCGGGGTCGAGATGGCGGCGGTGTCCACCGCTTCGTCGAACCAGATCGTCTTGACGATGCGCAGGTAGTAGAACGCGCCGATCAGCGAGAACATCACGGCCACGACGGCCAGCCACACCATGCCGGCGTTGGCGACGGCCTGGATCACGGCGTACTTGGCGATGAAGCCCACCATCGGCGGCACGCCGGCCAGCGAGAACATCAGGATCGTGGCGACAATCGCGAACCATGGGCTGCGCTTGCCGAGACCCTTGAAGTCGCTGATCAGTTCCGCCTCGTGGCCGGCGCGCGCCAGCATCATGATCAGGCCGAAGGTGCCCACCGTGGTCAGCACGTAGATGATGGTGTAGTACATCGCGGCGCTGTAGGCAGCGGCGGCATTGGTGGTGTCGCCGTCGACGTTGCCGACCACCAGGGCCAGCACCACGAAGCCCATCTGCGCGATGGTCGAATACGCCAGCATGCGCTTGATATTGGTCTGCGCGATCGCGGTGACGTTACCGAAGGCCAGCGACAGCACGGCGACCACCAGCAGCATCTGCTGCCAGTCGAAGGCCATCGACGGCAGCGCTTCGGCCAGCAGGCGGATCACGATGGCGAAGGTGGCGATCTTCGGCGCGCCGCCCAGCAGCAGGGTCACGGCGGTCGGCGAACCCTGCACGACGTCCGGCACCCACATGTGGAACGGCACCACGCCCAGCTTGAAAGCCAGGCCGGCCACCACGAACACCAGGCCGAACACCAGGATGGTGCGATTCGCGCCTTCGGCTGCGGTGATCTGGGCGATCGCATTGATGTCGAGCGAACCGGTCGCGCCGTAGATCATCGAGATGCCGTACAGCAGGAAGCCCGATGCCAGGGCGCCGAGGATGAAGTACTTCATCGCGGCTTCGGTCGAGACCGCGTGGTCGCGGCGCAGCGCAACCAGCGCGTACAGCGACAGCGACATCAGTTCCAGGCCCAGGTAGATCGACAGCATGCTGTTACCCGAGATCATGATCATCTGGCCCAGCATCGAGAACAGCGCGAGCGAATAGAACTCGCCGCCCAGGTTACCCGACATCATGCCGCGGTCGCCGGCGTACTGGCGCGAGTAGACGATGGTCATGGCCGTGGCCAGGTAGGTGAACAGCTTGAGCAGGTTCGACATCGGATCCGACACGTACATATGACTGAACGTATAGACAGTCGCGCCGCCGTTGAAGTCGATAAAGGAAAAGATCGCGCAGCCGCCGATCGCCAGCAGCGACAGGCCATAGGTCAGGTTGCGCTTGCCTTCCTTCAGGAACAGGTCGATCAGCAAGATCGCGGACGTCGCGATCAGCAGGAAGATTTCGGCATAGACCGGCGCCAGATTGGTGTCGGCAGCCGATAACAGGGTCGAGTTCATTTCATTCATGGCGTTTTATTGAGGCACTTTGCTGACTGCGACGTGCTGAAGCAGGTCGGTGACCGACACTTGCAGGGTCTCGGCGATCGGCGCCGGGTACAGGCCCATCGCCAGGGTGGCGATTGCCAGCACCGACAGGATGGCGAACTCGCGACCGTTCAGGTCGGTCAGCTCGGCGACTTTCTTGTTGGCGACAGGGCCGAACACGACGCGCTTGACCATCCACAGCGAGTAAGCCGCGCCCAGGATCAGGGCGGTGCCCGATGCGACGCCGGTCCAGAAGTTGAACTCGACCGCGCCCAGGATCACCATGAACTCGCCGATGAAGCCCGAGGTCGCCGGCAGGCCGGCATTGGCCATCGAGAACAGCACGGCGAAGGCGGCGAACTTCGGCATGGTGTTGACCACGCCGCCGTAGTCGGCGATTTCACGCGAGTGCACGCGGTCGTACAGCACGCCGATGCACAGGAACATCGCGCCCGACACGAAGCCGTGCGAGATCGCCTGCATCAGGCCGCCCTGCACGCCCAGGTCGTTGAACATGAAGAAGCCCAGGGTCACGAAGCCCATGTGCGCGATCGACGAATAGGCGACCAGTTTCTTCATGTCTTTCTGCACCAGGGCCACCAGGCCGATGTAGATCACGGCCACCAGCGACAGACCGATGACGACCGGCGCCAGGTATTGCGATGCGTCCGGGGTGATCGGCAGCGAGAACCGCAGGAAACCGTAGGCGCCCAGCTTCAGCATGATCGCGGCCAGCACGACCGAACCGCCGGTCGGCGCTTCGACGTGGGCATCCGGCAGCCAGGTGTGCACCGGCCACATCGGCACTTTCACGGCGAAGGCCATGAAGAAGGCGATGAAGATCAGGATCTGCTCTTTCATCGTCAGCGGCAACTGATGCCAGGCCAGGATGTCGAACGTTTGCGACTGGGTGTACAGGTAGACGATCGCGACCAGGGTCAGCAGCGAACCGAAGAAGGTGTACAGGAAGAACTTGAATGCCGCATACACCCGGTTCGGGCCGCCGAACACGCCGATGATGATGTACATCGGGATCAGGGTGGCTTCGAAGAAGAAGTAGAACAGCAGGCCGTCCAGCGCGCAGAACACGCCGATCATCAGGCCCGACAGGATCAGGAACGAGCCCATGTACTGGGCCACGCGCTCTTCGATCACCTGCCACGCCGCCAGCACCACGATGATGGTGATGAAGGCGGTCAGCGGCACGAACCACAGCGACAGGCCGTCCACGCCGAGGCGGTAGAAGACGTTGAAGCGCTCGATCCAGGCCGCCTGTTCATAGAACTGCATGCCGTGGGCGGCGTTGTCGAAATTGGCGATCAGCGGGATCGTCGGCAGCAGGCTGACGACGGCGCCGACCAGCGACATCATGCGCACCATCCCGGCGTTCTTGTCGCGGCCGATGGCCAGGACCAGCACGCCGAACAGGATCGGGAGCCAGATCGCCAGGCTCAGGTACGGTGGAAACGTAGAAATTGTTGACTGCATCATTTTTCTTTATCTCTGCCTGTGATTAACCGCGCCAGAACGGGAAGAAGTACAGCATCGCTGCCAGTACGCCGACGATCATCACGAACGCATAGTGATAGATGTAACCGGTCTGCGCGCGCTTGGTGATGGTCGAGAACCAGGCCACCAGTTTGGCGCTGCCGTTGACGACCAGGCCGTCGATCAGGCCGCGGTCGCCGACATTCCACAGGCCCTTGCCCACGCCGAGTGCGCCGCCAGCGAAGAACTTCTGGTTGAACGCATCCATGTAGTACTTGTTGTCCAGCAGGGTGTGCAGCGGCTTGAGCTTGGCGTAGAACCAGGCCGGCACGCGCGGATTGACCATATAGCAGTAGTAGGCGGCAACGACGCCTGCCAGTGCCAGCCAGAACGGTGCGGTCTGCAGGCCGTGCAGGGCCATCGCGCCGGCGCCATGGAACATCTCGCCCAGTTCCGCCATCGCAGGGTGAGCAGGATTGACGGTGATCACGCCATCGAAGAAGTTACCGTGCAACATAGGACCGATCGCCAGGTAGCCGACGATGACCGACGGGATCGCCAGCAGGATCAGCGGCAAGGTCACGACCCAAGGCGACTCGTGCGGCTTCTGGCCCGGGGCCAGACCGTGGTGGTGATGGTCGTCGTGCGCGTCTTCCTCATGGTGCGCGCCCGAATCGTGCAGTGCGTGCGGATCGGCGTGGTCGTGCGCGGCGGCTTTGGCATGCGCATGATCGTCATGATGATCGTGTGCATGTGCCTTGCCAAAACGCTCTTCGCCATGGAACACCAGGAAATACATACGGAACGAGTAGAACGCCGTGACGAACACGCCGGCCAGCACCGCGAAGTTGGCGAAGCCCGAGCCCGGCAGGTTACTTGCGTGCACCGCCTCGATGATCGAGTCCTTCGAGTAGAAGCCCGAGAACAATGGGGTACCGATCAGGGCCAGCGAACCGATCAGCGAAGTGATCCAGGTGATCGGCATGTACTTGCGCAGGCCGCCCATGTTGCGCATGTCCTGGTCGTGGTGCATGCCGATGATGACCGAGCCGGCGCCAAGGAACAGCAGCGCCTTGAAGAAGGCGTGGGTCATCAGGTGGAAGGCGGCGACCGAGTAGGCCGACACGCCCAGCGCCACGGTCATGTAACCGAGCTGCGACAAGGTCGAGTAAGCGACCACTCGCTTGATGTCGTTCTGGATGATGCCCAGGAAGCCCATGAACAGCGCGGTGATCGAACCGATGACGATGATGAAGGAGAGTGCGCCATCCGACAGCTCGAACAGCGGCGACATGCGCGACACCATGAAGATGCCGGCGGTAACCATGGTCGCGGCGTGGATCAGTGCCGAGATCGGGGTCGGGCCTTCCATCGAGTCAGGCAGCCACACGTGCAGCGGGAACTGCGCCGACTTGCCCATCGCGCCGATGAACAGGCAGATGCAGGCGGCGGTCAGCAGTGGCCAGTCGGTGCCCGGCACGGTCATGGTGGCCAACTGGTCGGCTTGCGCGAACACTTCGGTGTAGTTCATCGAACCCGACGCGGCCAGCAGCAGGCCGATGCCGAGGATGAAGCCGAAGTCGCCGACACGGTTGACCAGGAAGGCCTTCATGTTGGCGAAGATCGCGGTCGGACGGGTATACCAGAAGCCGATCAGGAGGTACGAGACCAGACCCACCGCTTCCCAGCCGAAGAACAGCTGCAGGAAGTTGTTGGACATGACCAGCATCAGCATCGCGAACGTGAACAGCGAGATGTACGAGAAGAAGCGGTTGTAGCCGTCGTCTTCCGCCATATAGCCGATCGTGTAGATGTGGACCATCAGCGACACCGAGGTCACGACGCACATCATCATCGCGGTCAGGGTGTCGATCTGGAAGCCGACGGCGAGCTTCAGCGTGCCGACCGTCATCCAGGTGTAGATGTCTTCATTCAGCTTGAAGCCGTCGAGCGTGGCCATCAGGGTCTGCACCGAGATGATCAGCGCGATCAGCACGCCCAGGATGGTCGCCGTATGCGACACCTTGCGACCGACCACATTGCCCAGGAACTTGGTACCGAGCAGGCCGGCGATCGCCGAGCCTGCCAGCGGCGCCAGAGGCACCGCCAGTAAGAGTGAGGTTGAAATTTGCCCCGCCATGTTGAACCTTATTCGTTATGTGTTATCGAGACGAGCTCATCAGCCTTTAAGGCTGTCGAGGTCTTCCACGTTGATCGTGTCCAGGTTACGGAACAGGACCACCAGGATTGCCAGGCCGATTGCGGATTCGGCGGCAGCGACGGTCAGGATGAAGAACACGAAAATCTGCCCCGCCGCGTCGCCCAGGTAATGGGAAAACGCGATGAAGTTCAGGTTCACCGCCAGCAGCATCAATTCGATGGCCATCAGCAGGATGATGATGTTTTTCCGGTTCAGGAAGATGCCGACCACCGAGATCGCGAACAGGATCGCGCCCAGGATCAGGTAGTGTGCGAGCGACAAGGTCATTTTGGCTCCTTCGGTTCTGCGGCGGCAGCGGCAGCAGCAGCGGCTGCGGCGGCCTTCTCGACGTTCGCTGCGTCGATGGCGCGCTGGTTGACCGTTTCGACCTTGACGATCTTCAGGCGGTCGTTACGCTTGACGCGAACCGCTTGGCCCGGGTCGATGGCTTTGGTGTCCTTGCGCTTGCGCAGGGTCAGGGCGACGGCGGCGATGATCGCCACCAGCAGCACCACGGCGGCGATCTCGAAGCCGTAGATGTACTTGGTGTAGATCTGCAGGCCCAGTTCCTTGGTGCCGCCGATGTTCAGGGCGGCCGCTTCCGGCGTCTGCTCGAAGTCGACGAAACCGCGCCACAGGACGGCGGCCATCTCCAGCACGATCAGGGCGCCGATGCCGGACGCCAGGGGCAGGTAGCCCCAGAAGCCTTCGCGCATGCGGTCGATATTAATGTCGAGCATCATGACGACGAAGAGGAACAGCACCATGACGGCGCCCACATAGACCAGCACCAGCACGATGGCGAGGAATTCGGCCTTCAGCAGCAGCCAGATGCCGGCCGCGTTGAAGAAGGCCAGCACCAGGAACAGCGCGGCGTGGACCGGATTCTTGGCGGTGATGACGCGCAGTGCGGCCAGCACCATGATGGCCGCAAACACGTAGAACAGAACAGTTGTAAATGTCATGACTTACCCAGGACCCTTATGTTTTAGCGGTACTTCGCGTCCGCCTCGCGGGCGGCGGCGATGTCGGCTTCGTAGCGGTCGCCGACGGCGAGCAGCATCTCTTTGGTGTAGTAGAGATCGCCGCGTTTCTCGCCGTGGTATTCCAGCACGTGGGTTTCCACGATCGAGTCGACCGGGCACGATTCTTCGCAGAAGCCGCAGAAGATGCACTTGGTCAGGTCGATGTCGTAGCGCGTGGTGCGGCGGGTGCCGTCATCGCGCTGCGCTGATTCGATCGTGATCGCCATGGCCGGGCACACCGCTTCGCACAGCTTGCAGGCGATGCAGCGCTCTTCCCCGTTGGGGTAGCGACGCAGCGCATGCAGGCCGCGGAAGCGGTTCGACATGGGGGTCTTTTCTTCCGGGTACTGGACCGTGATCTTGCGCGACAGCGCATATTTCCCGGTCAGGGCAAGGCCCTTGATCAACTCGGTCAGCATCAGGCTACCGAGGATTTCTTTCATTCTGGACATTGTGCGTTCCTTACTTCCAAATATTCCACGGCGTCTGCATCCAGACGGCGACGACGACCAGCCAGATCAGGGTCAGCGGGATGAACACTTTCCAGCCCAGGCGCATGATCTGGTCATAGCGGTAGCGTGGGAAGGTACCGCGCACCCAGATGAAGAAGGTCACGAACAGGAAGGCCTTCAGGAACAGCCAGAAGAAGCCGATGAAGCCGCCAATGGTGCCGCCCACTTCGAGGAAGGCGAACGGCGCCGACCAGCCGCCCATGAAGAACAGCGAAGCCAGGGTACCGATCAGGATCATGTTGCCGTATTCGGCCAGCATGAACATCGCGTACGACATGCCCGAGTACTCGACCATGTGGCCGGCCACGATTTCCGATTCGCCTTCGATCACGTCGAACGGGTGACGACCGCACTCGGCCAGGCCCGACACGAGGTAGATGATGAACAGCGGGAACAGCGGCAGCCAGTTCCACGACAGGAAATTGATGCCCATGTCGGCGAACATGCCCACTTGCTGGCCGGCGACGATGCCCGACAGGTTCAGGGTGCCCGACACCATCAGCACGACCACCAGCACGAAGCCCATCGGGATTTCGTACGAGATCATCTGGGCCGAGGCGCGCATCGCGCCCATGAACGAGTACTTCGAGTTCGAGGCCCAGCCGGCGATGATGATGCCGTAGACTTCGACCGAGGTGATCGCCAGCAGCAGCAGCACGCCGGCGTTGACGTCGGCCAGCGCGAACTGCGGGCCGAACGGCACCACCGACCAGGCGGCCAGCGCCGGCATGATGGTCATGATCGGGCCGATGACGAACAGGTTGCGGTTCGCCTTGGCCGGGATCACGATTTCCTTGATCAGCAGCTTCAGGCCGTCGGCCATCGGCTGCAGCAGGCCGCCAGGGCCGACGCGGTTCGGGCCGATACGGATCTGGATCCAGCCGATGAATTTACGTTCCCACAGGGTGGCGTAGGCGATCGCGATCATCAGCGGCGCGACGACGGCGACGATCTTGATGATGGTCCAGACCAGCGGCCAGACCGGGCCGAGCAGGTCGGCGCCGCCGGCGTTGAATGAATCGATGTAACCGGGCGTTGCCATTACTTGCCCTCCCCTGCTTTTTCAACTTGGATGGAACCGAACATGGCGCCCAGGCCGCTCACAGCCGGATGGCCGGCGGCGACACGCACCGCGTTCGACGGCAGCGTCTTGTCGATATTCGCGACCAGGACGGCCGAGCCGTTGCCTTGCGTGACCTTGACCTTGTCGCCGGCATTCACGCCGATCGATTCGGCGACCGCTTTCGACAGGGTCACCAGCGGCGCATTCGCGTCGGCGGTGCGCTGCAGCGGCTCGGAGCGGCGCGATAGCGCATCGGTGAAGTACACCGGCACGTCGGTCAGGCGCTCGAGCTGGCCGGCCGGGGCATAGCTGCCCGCGGTTGGCGCCAGGCTCGCCTTGTTGTTCAGCTTGGCCGACAGGTCGGTATTGCCCTTGCCGAAGGCTTCGTCGCGGATCGATTCCGAGGTCTCGTAGTCGAAGCCGGTCAGGCCCAGCAGGTTGCCCAGCACGCGCAGCACTTTCCAGGCCGGACGCGCGTCGCCCAGCGGACGCACGGTGCCGTTGAAGCTCTGTGCACGGCCTTCGCAGTTGACAAAAGTGCCCGAGGTTTCCGAGAACGGCGCGATCGGCAGCAGCACGTCGGCGTAGTCCATGCCGTGCTTGAAGGCCGACATCGCGACCACCATTTCGGCTTGCTGCAGCGCGGCGACGGCTTGCTGCGGGTTGGCCGCATCCAGTTCCGGTTCCGCGTTCAGCAGCACATAGGCTTTCTTCGGCGTCGCGAACAGCGATTCCTTCTTGCCCGAGGTGGCGCCCACCAGGTGGCCGCCGACCGAGTTGGCGGCTTCGACCAGGTAGCCGAACGAGCAACCGGTCTGCTCGGCGATCCATTGCGCCGCAGCGTGGATCTTCGAGGCTTGCGGGTGTTGCGCGGCGGCGTTGCCCAGCAGGATCGCGCCCGGCACCTCGACGTCACCGACGACGACCAGCGAGGCGGCGATGGCTTTCGCCTGCTCCGACGCTTCGATGTTCTCGAAGCCGGCGGGGACGGCGATGTTCTTGTCGGCGGCGATGGCGACCACGACTTCCGACAGGGCGACCAGCCAGTCGCTCGGTGCGGCGACCAGCTTGTGAGCGACCTTCATCAGCAGTTCTTCATCGCTGCCACCCAGCACCGACAGGCGCAGGCCGGCCTTGGTGGCGGCGCGCAGGCGGGTGGTGGCCAGCGGGTGATCCTTGCGCAGGAAGGAACCGATGACCAGCGCGCGCTTCAGCGTCGACAGTTGCGCGATCGGCATGCCGAGCCATGGGGTCACCTGGCCGTCCAGTGCGAAATCGCTCTGGCGCAGGCGGAAGTCGACGTTATCCGAGCCGAAGCCACGGAAGGCCTTGTTCAGCAGGTACAGCTCTTCCACGGTCGAGTGGGCGGTGGCGACGGCCGCGAGGCTGTCGGCGCCGTGCTCGTGGCGGATATTGCGCAGGCCGTGGGCGACATATTCAAGGGCGGTCGACCATTCGGTCTCGATCCACTTGTTGTCCTGCTTGATCATCGGCTTGGTGAGGCGATCGGCATTGTCCAGCGCCTCGTACGAGAAACGCTCCTTGTCCGACAGCCAGCACTCGTTGACCGCTTCGTTCTCGAGCGGCAGCACACGCATCACCTTGCCGCCCTTGACCTGGACGATCAGGTTGGCGCCCAGCGAATCGTGCGGCGACACCGACTTGCGGCGCTGCAGTTCCCATGGACGTGCCGAGTAGCGGAACGGCTTGCTGGTCAGCGCGCCGACCGGGCACAGGTCGATCATGTTGCCAGACACTTCCGAGTCGACGGTCTTGCCGACGAAGGTGGTGATCTCGGAGTGCTCGCCGCGGCCCAGCATGCCGAATTCCATGACGCCGGCTACTTCTTGGCCGAAACGCACGCAACGGGTGCACTGGATGCAGCGCGACATCTCTTCCATCGAGATCAGCGGGCCGGCCTCTTTCGGGGCCACCACGCGCTTTTCTTCTTCGTAGCGCGAGCCGCTCTTGCCGTAGCCGACGGCCAGATCCTGCAGCTGGCATTCGCCGCCCTGGTCGCAGATCGGGCAATCCAGCGGATGGTTAATGAGCAGGAATTCCATCACGGACTTCTGCGCCTGCACCGCCTTGTCGCTGTGGCTGCGCACGACCATGCCCGGCGAGACCGGGGTGGCGCAGGCTGGCAAGGGCTTGGGCGCCTTTTCCACTTCGACCAGGCACATGCGGCAGTTCGCGGCGATCGACAATTTCTTGTGATAGCAGAAGTGCGGAATGTAGGTGCCGAGTTTGTTTGCGGCGTCCATCACCATGGAACCTGGTGGGACTTCGACTTTCTTGCCGTCTAATTCGATTTCAACCATTTGATCGTTACCTGACCTGGTTTAAAGGTATGCGGGCACGAGGCAGTGCTTGTGCTCGATGTGATATTCAAATTCCTGGCGGAAGTGCTTGATCATCGCCTGGACCGGCATCGCTGCCGCATCGCCGAGCGCGCAGATGGTGCGGCCCTTGATGTTGTCGGCGATATTGTTCAGCAGGTCCATGTCTTCCGGACGGCCCTGGCCGTTCTCGATGCGGTGGACCATGCGGTACATCCAGCCGGTGCCTTCGCGGCACGGGGTGCACTGGCCGCACGATTCTTCGTAATAGAAGTACGACAGGCGCAGCAGCGACTTGACCATGCAGCGGGTCTCGTCCATGACGATGACGGCGCCCGAACCCAGCATCGAGCCGGCTTTCGCGATCGAATCGTAGTCGAGGTCTGTCTGCATCATGAGGTCGCCCGGCACCACCGGCGCCGACGAACCGCCAGGAATCACAGCCTTGATCTTCTTGCCGCCGCGCATGCCGCCAGCCAGTTCCATCAGGGTCGCGAACGGCGTGCCCAGCGGGACTTCGTAGTTGCCCGGACGCTCGACGTCGCCCGAGATCGAGAAGATCTTGGTGCCGCCGTTGTTCGGTTTGCCCAGCGCCATGTAGTTCTCGGCGCCGATGTTCAGGATGAACGGGACGGCCGCGAACGTTTCGGTGTTGTTGATCGTGGTCGGCTTGCCATACAGGCCGAACGAGGCCGGGAATGGCGGCTTGAAGCGCGGCTGGCCCTTCTTGCCTTCGAGCGATTCCAACAAGGCGGTTTCTTCGCCGCAGATATAGGCGCCGTAGCCGTGGTGCGCGTGCAGCTGGAAGCTGAACTCGCTGCCCATGATGTTATTGCCCAGGAAGCCCGCCGCGCGCGCTTCTTCCAGCGCTTCTTCGAAACGCAGGTAGTCCTGGAAGATCTCGCCGTGGATGTAGTTGTAACCCACGGTGATGCCCATCGCGTAGGCGCCGATGGCCATGCCTTCGATCAGCGCATGCGGGTTGTAGCGGATGATGTCGCGGTCCTTGAACGTGCCCGGCTCGCCTTCGTCGGTATTGCAGACGAGGTATTTCTGGCCCGGGAACTGGCGCGGCATGAAGCTCCACTTCAGGCCGGTCGGGAAGCCGGCGCCGCCGCGGCCACGCAGGCCCGAGGCTTTCATGTCGGCGATGATCTGTTCCGGCGTGATCTTTTCTTCGATGATGCGGCGCAGCGCCGAATAGCCGCCACGCTTGACGTAGTCGGCCAGGTGCCAGTTTTCGCCGTTCAGGTTGGCGAGGATCAGCGGTTTGATGTGACGGTCGTGCAGGCTGGTCATTTCTTGAGTTCCTCTACCAGGGCGTCGATCTTGGCGTCGCTCATGAACGAACACATGCGGTGGTTATTCACCAGCATGACCGGCGCGTCGCCGCAGGCGCCCATGCACTCGCCTTCGAGCAGGGTGAACTGGCCGTCTTCGGTGGTGTCGCGGTAATCGATGCCCAGCTTGTCCTTCAGGAACTGGCCGGCGCGTTCGCCGCCCGACAGGGCGCATGGCAGGTTGGTGCACACGGTGATCTTGTGCTTGCCGACCGGCTTGATATTGAACATATTGTAGAAAGTCGCCACTTCCTGCACGGCGATGGCCGGCATGCCGATGTAGTCGGCGATCTCTTGCATGGTGTCAGGCGACAGCCAGCCCAGTTCGACCTGGGCGTGGGCCAGCGAAGCCATCACGGCCGACTGGCGTTGATCGGCTGGGTACTTGGCCAGCTCGCGATCGATTTTTTGATAGCACTGCGCGGATAACATAGTCTTCTCTCTGCCCTTTTCTTATCGGTCGATACTGCCGAACACGATGTCCTGGGTACCGATGATGGCCACCGCGTCAGCGATCATGTGGCCGCGTGCCATCTCGTCGAGGCTCTGCAGGTGGACGTAGTCCGGAGTGCGGATTTTCAGGCGGTATGGCTTGTTGGCGCCGTCGGAGACGATATAGATGCCGAACTCGCCCTTCGGGTGTTCGACCGCGGCATAGGCCTCGCCCTCGGGGACGTGGAAGCCTTCGGTGAACAGCTTGAAGTGGTGGATCAGCGATTCCATATTGGACTTCATGTCCATCCGGCTTGGCGGCGCGATCTTGTTGTTGTCGATCATCACCGGGCCCGGGTTGGCGCGCAGCCAGGCCAGGCACTGCTTGATGATGCGGTTCGACTGGCGCAGTTCTTCCACGCGCACCAGGTAGCGGTCGTACGAGTCGCCGTTGGTGCCGACCGGGATGTCGAACTCGACCTTGTCGTAGGCGGCGTACGGCTGGTGCTTGCGCAAGTCCCAGGCGATGCCCGAGCCGCGCAGCATGGCGCCGGTGAAGCCCATGGCTTTCGCGTCTTCCGGGCTGACCACACCGATGCCGACGGTACGCTGCTTCCAAATCCTGTTATCGGTCAACAGGGTCTCGTATTCGTCGACATAGCCGTCGAAACGCTTGGTGAAGGCGTCGAGGAAGTCGATGACCGAACCCTGGCGATGTTCGTTCAGCTCGGCGATCGCCTTGGCGCTGCGGATCGGCGATTGCTTGTGCTGCGGCATGGTGTCCGGCAGGTCGCGATACACGCCGCCCGGACGATAATAGGCCGCGTGCATGCGCGCGCCCGACACCGCTTCATACACGTCGAACAGGTCTTCGCGGTCGCGGAAGCAGTACAGGAACGGGCCCATGGCGCCGATGTCCAGCGCGTGCGCGCCCAGCCACATCAGGTGGTTCAGGATGCGGGTGATCTCGTCGAACATGGTGCGGATGTACTGGGCGCGGATCGGCGCTTCGATGCCGAGCAGCTTTTCGATCGCCAGCACGTAGCCGTGCTCGTTGCACATCATCGACACGTAGTCGAGGCGGTCCATGTAAGGAACCGACTGGAGGTAGGTGCGGGTTTCGGCCAGCTTCTCGGTACCGCGGTGCAGCAGGCCGATGTGCGGGTCGGCGCGCTGGATCACCTCGCCGTCGAGTTCCAGCACCAGGCGCAGCACGCCGTGCGCTGCCGGGTGCTGCGGACCAAAGTTCAGGGTGTAGTTCTTAAGCTCAGCCATTATTTCGTCCCGTAGGTCTCTTCGCGAATCACGCGCGGGATGTTCTCGCGCGGCTCGATCGTGACGGGTTGGTAGATCACGCGTTTCTGTTCCGGGTCGTAGCGCATTTCGACATAGCCCGAGATCGGGAAGTCCTTGCGGAACGGGTGGCCGATGAAGCCATAGTCGGTCAGGATGCGGCGCAGGTCGCCGTGGCCGTCGAACAGGATGCCGTACATGTCGAACGCTTCGCGCTCGAACCAGTTGGCGGCGCGCCAGATGCCGGTGATCGATTCGACCAGCGGCATGTCGTCGTCCGGGCAGAACACGCGCACGCGGACGCGCCAGTTCTTCGCCAGGGAAAGCAGGTGAACGACGACCGCGAAGCGCGGACCTTCATAGGTGCCTTCGCCATAGGTCGAATAGTCGACGCCGCACAGGTCGATCATCTGTTCGAACGCCAATTGCGGATCGTCGCGCAGGGTGGTCATGGTCTTGATGTAATCAGTTGCCTTGACCACCACCGTCACTTCGCCCAGCGCCGCCGAAATGGCAGCGCCCTCGCCCAGTGCATTTTTCAGGGCGAGTTCAAGGGTCTCGAGTTTTGTCGTCATGGAGTACGCCGTCCGTTTTTAGCGCGCGATGGTATTGGTGCGCTTGATCTTGTTCTGGAGCTGCATGATGCCGTAGAGCAGAGCTTCGGCAGTCGGCGGGCAGCCTGGCACGTACACATCGACCGGGACGATGCGATCGCAGCCGCGCACCACCGAGTAGGAATAGTGGTAGTAGCCGCCGCCGTTGGCACAGGAACCCATCGAGATCACCCAGCGCGGCTCGGCCATCTGGTCGTAGACCTTGCGCAGCGCCGGCGCCATCTTGTTGCACAGCGTGCCGGCGACGATCATCACGTCGGACTGACGCGGCGATGGACGGAACACGATGCCGAAGCGGTCCATGTCGTAGCGGGCCGCGCCCACGTGCATCATCTCGACCGCGCAGCAGGCCAGACCGAACGTCATCGGGAACATCGACCCGGTACGCGCCCAGTTGATCAGCTTGTCGGCTGTGGTGGTGATGAAACCTTCGTTTAATACGCCTTCAATTGCCATGGCTTATTCCCAATCAAGGGCACCTTTCTTCCAGATGTACCAGAAACCGACCACGAACTCGGCGATGAACACCATCATCGTGATGAAACCGGTCCAACCCAGCTCGCGCATCGAGACGCCCCATGGGAAGAAGAATGCCGTTTCCAGATCAAACAAAATGAACAAGATCGCGATCAGGTAGTACCTGACGTCGAACTTCATGCGTGCGTCTTCGAAGGCTTCGAAGCCGCATTCATACGGGGACAGCTTGGCTTCGTCGGGCTTGTGCGGGCCCAGCAGGCGGCCAAGCACCTGCGGGGCGACACCGACGCCGATGCCAACCAGGATAAAGAGAAGAACGGGGAGATAGTTTTCGAGGCTCACAGCTGAAGCTTCCTGAACGATCGGTTAATGAAATGCTGCGTAGGGATGCAGCACCGAATCGTGCGAACCTGGCTTCAAGCCTGCCACCAGGACCGGACGACGATCCTCGTAAAAAAGCCAGCTCAGGCATGAGGAAAAACTCGTGCGCCCTTGCTGGCTTTCTTTCTAAATTTTGGTGCCGACGGCGAGACTCGAACTCGCACAGCTTGCGCCACTACCCCCTCAAGATAGCGTGTCTACCAATTTCACCACGTCGGCTGGAGACCAGTATTTTACCCTGCCTTAGCATTACTTATCAATGCTCAAATTGCGTAATCACAAGGATATTTGCGAATTTTTTGAATCACGTCGCCGATTATTCGATGAGCCGGCAATTACTTGCCCACTCGTGGCGACATTCTTCCCGCAGGTGCGCGATCAATGTCCTAGCCGCACTCACCAGCGGATTCGGCAAGTCCATTCACGCGCCGCAATATTCTACGCCTAAAAAGACAAACGCGCCGATAAAACGGCGCGTTTGCATGTTGTTATTGTGGCGCGTTAGCCGCGCCGGGCGACAATCACTTCGCCGGAGCTGCCGGCGCAGGCGCTGCCGGGACCTCGGTTGCCGGAGCGGCCGGGGCCGGGGTTGCTGGAATGGCTGCGGCCGGTGCGGCATTGTTGGCCGGCAGGGTCGGCACGTCGGCCGGTGCGGTCTGAGCCGGTGCGCCGCCAGGGATGCCAGTAGCTGGCGCCTGGCTCGACGGCACGGTGACGCGGCCCATGACGCCGCCGCCGCTCTCGCCGCTGCCGCTGTTGCCGATATAGGCCAGGGCCAGGGTCGAACCGAAGAAGATGGCGGCCGCCACGGCGGTCGACTTCGACAGGAAGTTCGACGAACCCGAGGCGCCGAACAGGCTGCCCGATGCGCCCGAGCCGAAGGCCGCGCCCATGTCGGCGCCCTTACCGTGCTGCATCAGCACCAGGCCGATAATGGCCAGGGCCGAAACAACCTGCACGACGATAATCAAATTGAACCAGATCATTGCAATTCCATTCCAAGTTTAAAACAACGTTTTTAAATTTCTTATATTTTCAAAAGATTCGAAAATTCGTGATGCTTTGAAGCAGGTTTTATTCAGCTTGCTTAGCGCTCCGCCTGCGCGGCCCGAATAATCCCGAGAAAATCACTCGACTTTAATGCAGCCCCACCGATCAGGCCGCCATCGATATCCGGCTGCGCCATCAGATCGCCTGCATTCTCCGGCTTCATGCTGCCGCCGTAAAGGATTTGTACGTTTTCGGCCGCCTCGGCGTTGCGGCTGCGCAATTTATCACGCAAGAAGGCGTGTACTTCCTGGGCCATCGCCGGCGTCGCCGTCTTGCCGGTGCCGATCGCCCACACCGGCTCGTAGGCCAGCACCAGCTTCGGCACGGCATCCGCGCCCACCACTTCCAGCACCGCGTCGAGCTGGGCGCCGACCACGTCTTGCGTGGCGCCCGCCTCGCGCTGGTCCAGCGTTTCGCCGACGCACACGATCGGGGTCAGGCCGGCATCCAGCGCCGCCCTGGCCTTGCGCGCGACGAGGTCGTTCGATTCACCATGGTAGGCGCGGCGCTCGGAGTGGCCGACGATCACGTAACGGCAGCCGAAATCCTGCAGCATCGAGGAACAGACTTCGCCGGTGAAGGCGCCGCACGGCTCGGTCGCGACGTCTTGCGCGCCCCAGGCCATTGCACTGCCTGCGAGAAGTTGTTCACACTGGAACAGGTAGGGAGCGGGGACGCAGACGGCGCTCGCGGCGCCCGCCTCGTTCAATCCAGCGAGAATACCTTGCAGCAGCTGTGCATTGGCTGCACGGCTGCCGTTCATCTTCCAGTTACCTACGACGAGTTTGGGACGCATACTACCCCATGTCAAATAACCCGCTATTCTAGCGGTCGATCATATGGCGGTCAAACAAAGGCTGAGCTGCTCAGCTCGCTGATTTTTGCCTGGAAACCGCCGCCACTGCGTGCCCGCGAGGCCTTCCTGGCCCGGCCGGCACGCCCCTTTTTCAACCGTGTCAGCCTGGCTGCACCTGCAGCACGATCTTGCCGACGTGGGTGCTCGACTCCATCAGGGCATGCGCCTGAGCCGCCTGCGCCAAGGGGAAGACCTGATGGATCACCGGCTTGATCTTGCCCTGGGCGAACAGCGGCCAGGCGTGCTCGCGCAGCTGGCGCGCGATCGCCGCCTTGAAGTCGACCGGCCGCGGACGCAAGGTCGAGCCGGTGACCGTCAGACGGCGCCGCAGCACCTGCCCCATGTCGAGGTCGGCGCGCGCGCCGCCCAGCAGCGCGATCACGACCAGGCGGCCATCGTCGGCCAGGCAATCGATCTCGCGCGCCACATAATCTCCCGCGACCATGTCCAGAATTACATCGACACCTTTGCCGTTCGTGAGTTCCTTGACCACGGCGACGAAATCCTCGTCGCGGTAATTGATGCCGCGTTCGGCGCCGAGCGCCTCGACGGCGCGGCATTTGTCCGCGCTGCCGGCGGTGGCGAACACACGGTGGCCCAACGCCCTGGCCAGCTGGATCGCGGTCACGCCGATGCCCGAGCTGCCACCCTGCACCAGCAGGCTCTCGCCCGCGGACAGGCGGGCGCGGTCGAACACATTGCTCCACACCGTGAAATACGTTTCCGGCAAGGTGGCCGCTTCGAGCGCGCTCAGGCCTTGCGGCACCGGCAGGCATTGCGCGAGCGGCGCGGCGCAGTATTCGGCATACCCGCCGCCCTGCACCAGCGCGCACACCAGGTCGCCCTTCTTGAAATCGCTGCCGTCCAGGTCGCCGTCGACGATCTCGCCCGCCACTTCCAGGCCCGGCAGATCGGAGGCGCCGGGCGGCACCGGGTATTTACCCAGGCGCTGCAGCACGTCGGGCCGGTTGATGCCGGCCGCATGGACCTTGATGAGCACTTCGCCGGCTTTCAGGGCCGGCGTCGGGCGCTCGCACAGTTGCAGGACTTCCGGCTTGCCGGGCTGGGTGATCTCGATGGCGCGCATGGTTGCTCCCGTGTTAGCAAAACCGTAATTGTACGGGAGTCGGGGCCGGCTTGCGCGCCGCCGTGCGCGTTGCTAGGCGCCCTGCTCGACAGCCGCCAGCGCCTGGCGCGCCATGGCGAGGGCGCCGGCATAGCTGCGGGCGGCGGCGATGAAGCGGCCAGTGTGGCAGAACACGGCGTCCTCGACGCCGGTGACGGCCGCCAGCTCGGCTTCGCGCAGGCCGGCCCAGGCTTCCGGCAGGTCGGCCCTGGCGTCGAAGCTCTCGGTGTCGACCGAGACCGTGTGCAGCATGTAACGCTGTTCGGTCAAGCTGTGGCTGATGACAAACAGGACCTTCGGCATTTCCTTGCGCACCACACTGCTCCAGGGCAGCGCGGCGTTCTTCAGGAACAGGAGCCTGCCGTCTTCGAGCACCTCGGCCTGGCGCACCTGGGTTACGGCCAGCATCGCGCCGACGCGGTAGCGCACGGCGTTGCCCATGATATCGGTCAGGAACTCGACGGCGCGCATGAACTGGCCCATGCGGTAGACCTCCACCGCCTCGCCATAGCCCAGGCGCTGCTCGTCGAGCCAGCCGGGATTGAAGCCGGACACCACTGCCGACAAGCCATAGCTGCCCGGCGCATTCTTGGCCACTCCGACGTCCGACAGGTCGAGGTATTGCACGATGTCGGCATCGATCGCGTAGGCGATCTGCTGGGCCGTGTCGTCCGCCAGCCGCTCGCCGGTATGGCGCTCGGCCAGGGCGGCGACGCAGCGCGCGCCATACTCGCGCCAGACCAGGCCGGCGCTGGCATAGGGCACGCCGGATGCGCGGGCGCCGTCGAATTCCTTCTGGTGGTGGTCGAAGCGGCCAGTGGCCGGGTCCCAGACCCCGCCGACGTCGATCGCGAAGTCGGCGGCATCGATCCTGGCCTGTTCGCGGGTACGGACGACGTCCGCCTCGGGGAACAGCACCTTCAGGACGGCGACCGCCCACGCATCATCCGCGTGGAATTTGCCGCCGTGAGTGGCAATCAACATACATGCTCCAAATGGTCGCCGCGCCATTGCCACTGTATTGACAGGCGCGCGCGAGTGAATCGAAGCCGAAGCCTACCATGCGGACCTGTCCCGGCGCGCCCTTCCATCGCTGTTTTGGGCAATTTCCTGGCTTTGCGCGCCCAGTGCGCGCGCCAGCATCTTGTGCCGGTGCGCGAACAGCAGCTTGACCATGGCGCGCACGACCGGCGTGGCGAAACGGGGCGCGAACGACAAATGATCGGTGATCAGGGCGCCGCGGCCGTCGGCCGCCGGCGTGATCACGCGCTCATGCCGCCAGGCGTGCATCGAGAGCAGTTGCGACTGCTCGACGAAGCGGTGGCCCGGCACGATCTCGGTAAACGTCAGCTTCGACATATCGACCGGAAACAAGCCGAACAGCAAGAACTGGCACCGGCCCAGCGACTTGCCGAGCATCGTATTGGCGCCGATATCCGTCATCCCCTTGGGAAACACGAGCTTCAGCAAAGGCCGCATCTCGGCGCGCACGCTCTGGAGCGAGGTCGACCAGGCCCAGGCTTCCTGGGTCGAGACCGGCACCTGGGTCGTCATCGTCAATTCAACATCCGCCATCGTCATCTCCTCATCGATGTATGCAGCCTCATGCTGGACCGCATCGGCAATCTGCTCAGTTCGCCAGATCGCTTACCGCCAACTTTAGATGATCGGAATTTTCTTGCTGGAATCGCAATCAAAGTGGCCTTCGATTTCGCGCAACGAACTGGCCGCTTGCCATCTTTTCCACATCGCCCGACAAGACTAGATTGTCATTACGAGCTCATGCGTATCGCATGGGCGCCCGATGGAGCAGCACATGAACCGTTTCCTGTCCGCCCTCGCCGCGGCCGCGCGCCGGCTATTGCCGCAGGTTTACCTCACACCCGCATTGCGCCGCCTGCTGCTGGCCAGCGCCATGCTGGCCGCGGCCATCACCCTGGCCGGCCAGCCGGCGGCAGCCCAATCATGGGACACCAGCCACTGGACCGCGAGCTGGGGCGCGGCGCCGGCCGGACCGCCTGCGGACGCCAGCCCGCACACCTTCACTGACCAGACCCTGCGCCTGGTCGTCCAGTCCAGCGTGGGCGGCAACCGTGTGCGCATCCGCCTGTCGAACGAGCTGGGGTTGACGCCGCTGCGGATCGGCGCCGCGCGCATCGGCCTGCGCGCCCAGGGTTCGGACGTGGCGCCCGGCACCGACCGCGCACTGACGTTCGGCGGGCGCGCCAGCGTGACGATCCCGGCCGGCGCGCCGGCGCTGTCCGACCCGGTCGAACTGCACCTGCCGCCGCTCGCCCAGGTGGCCGTCAGCCTGTACCTGCCGGGCGCCGTGCAGGCGCCCACCCTGCACGGCCAGGCGCGCCAGACCAGCTATGTGTCGTCCACCGGCGACCATACCGCCAGCGCCAGTCTGCCGGTCCAGCGCACGATCACGGCCTGGCCTTTCCTGACGGCGCTGGAAGTCGACGGCATGCGCGGCGCCATCGTCGTGCTGGGCGACGCGCTCACCGACGGCGCGCGCAGCACCAGTGACGCCAACCGGCGCTGGACCGACGTGCTGGCGCGGCGCCTGCAGGCCGAGCGCGACGCCGGTGCGCGTCTTGGCGTGATCAACCGGGGCATCGCCGGCAACCGCCTGCTCGCCGACAACCCGGCCAACCCGCTGGCCGGACGCAGCGCCCTGGCGCGCTTCGAGCGCGACGTGCTGGCCACGAGCGGCGCGCGCCAGCTGGTGCTGATGGTCGGCATCGAGGATATCGGCAACGGGTCGGCGGCCAATCCGGTCACGCTGGACGACATGGTGGCAGGCTATCGCCAGCTGATCGCGCGCGCCCGCGCCGCGCGCATCGCGGTGACCGGCGCAACGCTGGCGCCGTTCGAAGGCGCGGCGTCGCATTCGATCCAGTATTCGGTCGAGAAGGAAACGCTGCGCCAGACGGTGAATGCCTGGATCCGCAGCAGCGGCGAGTTCGATTCGGTGTTCGACGCCGACCGCGTGCTGCGCGATCCGGCGCGTCCGAGCCGGCTGCTGCCGGCCTATGACAGCGGCGACCACCTGCACCCGAACGACCGTGGTTACCAGGCGCTGGGCGAGGCGATGCCGCTGCCCAATACCCGCTGAATGCCTACAGGTTGGCGCCGGTCTTCGACGCGACCGGCAGGGCCGTGCCCACTTTCCAGGTGCGCGACAAGGCCTGCGCTTCTTCAACCTGTTCCTGCGTCATTTTCTTGGCGATCGCGGCGCGCTGCTCGACGGCATTGCGGTGGCCGCCGGCCGCGGCCAGGTTGTACAGCATATAGGCCAGCACCGCATCCTGCGGCACGCCGGCCACGCTGTAGCGGTACATCAGCCCGAGCGCGTGCTGGGCGTCGGGGTTGCCCTGCTCGGCCGCCTTGCGGAACCAGCCCACGGCGTGTTTCTGGTCTTGCGGCACGGCATTGCCGGTGTAATACATGGCGCCGACCACGTACTGGGCGTCGGCCTTGCCCTGCTCGGCCGCCTTCAGGTGCCAGGCGAAGGCCTGCTTGTAGTCGCGCGTGACGCCGCGGCCCATGTAATACATCAGGCCCAGCAGGTGCTGGGCGTCGGGATTGCCGGCCTTGGCCAACGGACTGATTTCTTTCAATGCCAGTGCATAGTTGCGGGCGTTGTAGGCGCTCGCGCCCTCCGCAAAGCCGGCCCGGGCGCTCGCCTGCAGGCCGAGTTGCAGGCCGATGGCAAGTAGCGTCACAAGGAGTATTTTTTTCATGTCTCGTGCACAGAATCTGGATCGTTATTTCCAGTTGACCTTGCCCAGGCCATCGAGGGCGACCTTGCGATTGGCCGGCTTGCCGAACACCGTCACCGATCCCATGCCCGACAGCGCGAGGTTGGCGCTGCGCTGCGCGTTGACGGTGGCGTTGCCGAGACCGGACAAGTCCAGCGTGACCGCCTCGACCGTGCAGGCCTGGGCGTCCAACCCGCCCAATCCGCCGAGTTCGGCCCTGAGGTTCTTGCTGCGCCCGCTCAGGGTCACGTAGCCGGCCCCGCCCAGGCTCAGGTCGACGTGCTCGCTGTTGACGCCCTGGATCTTGAGGTTGCCGACGCCGCCCAGGCTGGCCTTGATGGTGCGGTATTCCGACGATGATACATACATCGAGCCCGCCCCATCGAGATTGATGTTCAGCGTCTCCCCGGCAAACCCGCTGACGACGGTGGAACCGACGCTTTCCGACGACACCGCCTGCAGGTTCGGCAGCACCAGTTCGGCCTGCAGGCCGGACGAACGGCCGAAGCTGAAGCCGGCATTGCGGCCCTCGGTCTCGATGTTCAGGGTATCCCCTTTCTGCGACGTCGTGGTTCGCGACAGCAGGCGCGCATCGCCGGTGAGCACCAGGGCCGGGGTCGCCCCCTGCCGGATCCTCAGGTCCCCCACCCCCTCGAGCTTGACGCGCACCACCCGCGCGTCGATCGGACGGGTCTCGCTGCTCGTCTCCGGCGCGGCCTCGGCGACGCCGATCGCCGCACAGAACAAGGCGCACGGCACGGCAATGGCGGCGCCCAGCTTGATCAGGTGGTTCATCCATTCTCTCCAGTAAATTCTTGCGCCGGCCTCGCGCCGGGACTTGTCATGTTGCAACTATAGCCTGAAAGCCAGGCGGGTCGATGGCCGATGCGACGAACTGCACGAATCGCCGCCCGAAATGCACACGCCGGCGATGGATGCCGTCTGCATGACGTCAGCATAAGATGCGATGGCACAATAAAAAGACCACTTAACAACATGCCATTGCGCTAAGATGAGCCGCCGACGGCTCGCCGCCGTCGTCCTACCATTCATCATGAGGTCTCCATGCGCATGCGCCAATTACCTGTCCTGATGGCCGGGCTCACCCTGTCGATCTCGGCCTTCGCCGCCCCGAGCGACCAGTGGACCCTGCCGGTCAATACCAAGAAGCTCGACAACGGCCTGACCGTCATCGTGTCCGAAGACCGCAGCTCGCCGACCGTCGGCGTCTCGGTCGTGTATCACGTCGGCATGCGCCTCGAGCCGAAGAACCGCACCGGCTTCGCCCACCTGTTCGAACACCTGATGTTCCAGGGCACGCCGAACGCGCCGAAGGGCGTGTTCGACACCACCATCACCGCCGGCGGCGGCTGGAACAACGGCTCGACCCGCCCCGACTTCACCAATTACATCGAGACCGCCCCGGCATCGAGCCTGGAGCCGATCCTGTGGCTGGAAGCGGACCGCATGAAGACGCTGGACTTCAACCCGACCACGCTGAAGAACCAGCAGGACGTGGTCAAGGAAGAGATCCGCGTCAACGTCAAGAACCAGCCCTACGGCGGTTTCATGTGGATCGACATCAGCCAGCACGCCTTCCAGAAATGGGAGAACAACCACGACGGCTACGGCAGCTTCGAAGACCTGGAAAACGCCAGCCTGGACGACGTGCGCGCCTTCCACCGCGACTATTACGGCCCGAACAATGCGGTGCTGGCGATCGCCGGCGACATCACGCCGCAGCAGGGCTTCGCGCTGGCCGAGAAATACTTCGGCGGCATCGCGGCGCGCCCGGTGCCGAAGGGCACCGATTTCTCGGAGCCGCTGAACACCGCCGAAAAACGGCTGGAGCAGAGCGACGCCCTGGCCCAGGTGCCGGCCATCGCGGCGGCCTGGAAGGTGCCGGAACGCGGCAGCCTCGACCAGGCGCCGATCGCGGTGCTGGCCGAGCTGCTGGGCGGCGGCGACGCCTCGCTGTTCTACCAGGGCCTGGTGAAGGGCCGCGAGATCGCCCTCAACGTCGACACCATGTTCGGCCTGACCAGCCCATGGGAATACAACGGCCCGACCCTGATGACCGTGTTCGCGCTGTACAAGCCGGACAGCAGCGCCGACGCCGTGCTCAAGGCGATGGACGAAGAGATCGCCAGGATCGCGAAGGACGGCGTCGACGATGCCACCCTGAAGCGCGTCAAGACGCGCATGCTGGCCGACTGGAACAACAAGCTGGAAAGCTTCGTCAACCGCGCCGACACCCTGGCCAAGCTGCAGACCCTGTGGGGCGACGCCAACGTGGTCAACAAGATCCCGGGCTGGATCGAGGGCGTGACCTCGAACGACATCCAGCGCGCGGTCAAGACCTACCTGGTGCCGGCCAACCGCACCGTCATCGACCGCAAGCCGGCCGCCATGATCGAAGCGGCCAAGACCGCCTCGGCCACCACCAACACCAAATAAGGAGCGCATCATGAACAAACTGATGCTCGCACTTGCCGTTTCTCTCGCATTCGCGCCGGCGGCCTACTCCGCCGACGTCAAGACGCCGTCCGGCATGCCGGCCTATGGCCAGGAAAAATCGATCCCGGCGCCGAAGATCGCCAAGCAGACCCTCTCCAATGGCCTGACCGTGTGGGTCGTGCCGCGCGAGGGCCTGCCGCGCGTGGACTACGTGCTGGCGCTGCGCGGCGCCGGCTTCGCGGCCGACGCGCCGAACCAGAGCGGCTTTGCCGCCATGCTGGCCGGCATGCTCAACGAAGGCACCGCCAAGCGCGACTCGCGCGCCATCGCCGAAGCGGCCCAGGGCATGGGCGGCGAAGTGGCGGCCAGCCCGGCCGCCGACGGCATCATCCTGTCCGCCAACGCCCTCGCCTCGCAGGCGCCGGCCATGCTGAACCTGATGGCCGAGATCGCGCGCCAGCCGTCCTTCCCCGAGAACGAAGTGGCGCTGGCCAAGGCCAATGCGCTGCAGTCGCTGCGCGTGTCCGAGACCCAGCCGACCTTCCGCGCCGAGCGCGCGATCAAGAAGGCCGTGTATGCCGACCACCCGTATGGCCGCACCGACCCGACGATCGAATCGATCAATGCCGTCAGCGCCGCGATGCTGCGCGCCGAGCATGCGAAACGCTTCCGTCCCGACCGCGCGCTGCTGGTGGTCACCGGCCGCATCAGCGAGGCTGAGGCCATGAAGCTTGCCAGGGCCGCCTTCGGCGACTGGAAGGCCAGCGGCTCCGCCCTGCCCGATACTCCGGCAGCCGCGACCGGCGTGAAGCCCGCGCGCATCCTGCTCAAGCGCGACGGCAGCGTGCAGTCGACCTTGCGCCTGGGCAGCCCCGGCATCGCGGCCAGCGCGGCGGACCAGATCCCGCTGCGCCTGACCAGCACCATCCTGGGCGGCGGGTTCTCGAGCCGCATCAACACCAATCTGCGCGAGGAAAAGGGCTATACCTATGGCGCCTCGGCCGGCGCGCGCATGAGCCGCGCGGGCGGCATGATGGTGGGCGGCGCCGACGTGCGCAATGAAGTCACCGGCGCTTCGCTGGAAGAGTACTTCAAGGAATACAAGCGCCTGGGCGCCGAGCTGGTGCCGGCCAAGGAAATGGACATGAACAAGCGCTACGTCGCGGGCGGCTACCTGCTCAGCAACCAGCTGCAGCGTTCGGTCGCCAATACCCTGGCCGCCAACTGGCTGGTCGGCCTGCCGCCGGAATTTTTGGGCGAATACGTGCCGCAGATCCAGAAGGTCACGCCGGAGCAGGTGCGCACCGTGGCGCGCAAGTATTTCGCGCCCGAGAACCAGTCGATCGTGGTGGTCGGCGATCCGTCCAAGCTCGAGGAACAGCTCAAGCCGTATGGCGCGTTCACCGTGACGGACAAGTAATCCAAAGGCACATCCTGGCCCGAAGGCCCCGCGACCCTCGCGGGGCCTTTTTTATGGGTTGTCAAGACCGGGACCCGGGTCCATCCTTATGCTGCAGCCTTGCATACAAGGAGTGAGACATGGCAACGCGCTACTACATCACGCTTGGCGCCTCGACCACGGCCGGCGGCACCGTGACCTCGGCCAGCTCGCTGCTGGCGCTCGATGGCGTGAAGGTCGCGCTCGAAGGCGACCAGGTGTCCTGCCCCGTCTGCGGCACGACCGGCATCATCGGCCTCGACGGTCCGCGCCTGCCGGCGCGCCACGACGGCCGGCAATACGCCCTCGACGGCGACCTGTGCCTGTGCCGCTGCGATCCGCCGCCGCGGCTGGTCGCGGTGCAGCACCTGTGCGGCCAGTAACCGACGCTAGTCCGGCACGCCCAGGATCACGCTCGAGGCCTTGAACAGGGCGGTCGCCGCCGCGCCCTCGGCCAGCTCGAGCGCATCCACGCTTTCATTGGTGATGGTGGCCGCCACGCTGCCGCCGCCCGCCAGCGCGATCACGACCTCGGAGTTGACCGCGCCGCGCATCAGCCGCGTGACCTGGCCCTGCAGCCGGTTGCGCGCCGACAGCCGCGCGCCGTCGCCGGCCGTCATCACGATCACCGACGACGATTTGATCAGCGCGAAGGCCTGCCGGCCCGGCGCCAGCCCGAGATTCTCCGCGCTCTCGCGCGTGACGATGGCGACGATCGTCTGCCCGCCCGCGATCTCGAGCTCGACCTCGTCGTTGACGGCGCCGCGCGCCACCCGGGCCACCGTGCCGAAGAACTGGTTGCGTGCGCTGGTCCTCATCTTGAACCTCGTAAAAAGTGCCAGGTCGTCGACCACGTCGCCGGCCTGGCGGTTGAGTCGGTCGAGAAAGTCATGGTGCACCTGCTCGATCATCCTGAAATTGTCCACCAGCTGCCGGCCACGCGCCGTGAGCCGCGTACCGCCGCCCCCCTTGCCGCCGGTGACGCGCTCGACCAGCGCCTCGCCCGCGAGATTGTTCATCGTGTCGATCGCATCCCAGGCCGCCTTGTAGCTCAGGCCGACCGCCTTGGCCGCACCGGTAATGGAGCCGAGCTGCCCGATCGCCGCCAGCAGTTCGACCCGGTTGCCGCCGCCGAGGTTCTCGCCGCCGACCGTCATCCAGACCTTGCCGTCGAGGCCGATGCGCTTGTCATCTGTGCTCATCTATTGTCGCCTGCCGTTTCGTTATATACTTAAGTAAATAGCGCTTGCTCATCAGACCAGCAGGCTACCACGATGTTCCCATCCTTATCTGGAGAAATGACATGAAACGCCTTGCCAGCCTGATCGCCATACTGACTGTCATGGGGACGGCGCACGCCGGCGAGGTGCAGGTCGCGGTCGCCGCCAACTTCGCCGGTCCGATGGAAAAGCTGGCCGAGCAATTCCAGCGCGACACCGGCCACAAGGCCGTCGTCGCCACCGGCGCCACCGGCAAGTTCTACGCCCAGATCCGCAACGGGGCGCCGTTCGAGGTGCTGCTGGCGGCCGACGACGACACCCCGGCCAGGCTCGAAACCGAGGGCCACGTCGCGGCCGGCAGCCGCTTCACCTACGCGGTCGGCCGCCTGGTGCTGTGGTCGGCCAGGGGCGGCGTCGTGGATGCCGGCGGTAATGTGCTCAAGACCGGCAGCTACAAGCACCTGGCGATCGCCAATCCGAAGACCGCGCCGTACGGCGCCGCGGCGGTCGCCACCCTGCGCAAGCTTGGCCTGTACGAGAGCGTGCAGCCGCGCATCGTCCAGGGCGAGAACATCGCCCAGGCCTGGCAGTTCGCCAGCACCGGCAATGCCGAACTGGGCTTCGTGGCCCAGGCCCAGGTCTGGCGCGACGGCAAGTTCACGTCGGGTTCGGGCTGGATCGTCCCGGCCACCATGCACGCGCCGATCCGCCAGGACGCGGCGCTGCTGGCCAAGGGCGCCGGCAACCCGGCGGCCCAGGCGCTGCTGCAATACCTGCGCACCGACAAGGCGAAAGCCCTGATCCGCACCTTCGGCTACGAAGTCTGAACGGATGCTGGATGGTTCGGATCTCGCCGCGATCTGGCTGACGCTCAGGCTGGCCACGGTCGTCACCCTGCTGTTGCTGGTCTTCGGCACGCCGCTGGCCTGGTGGCTGGCGCGCACCCAGTCCAGGCTGCGGCACGCGGTCGGGGCGGTGGTCGCGCTGCCGCTGGTGCTGCCGCCGACCGTGATCGGCTTCTACCTGCTGCTGGCGATGGGCCCCGATGGTCCGCTCGGCCAGTTGACCACGGCGCTGGGCCTGGGCACGCTGTCCTTCACCTTCACCGGCCTCGTCATCGGTTCGGTGTTCTATTCGCTGCCTTTCGTGGTGCAGCCGCTGCAGAATGCCTTCGAGGCGGTCGGCGCGCGCCCGCTGGAAGTGGCGGCCACGCTGGGCGCCACGCCCTGGGACGCCTTCTGGTCGGTGGTGGTGCCGCTGGCGCGGCCCGGCTTCGTCACCGGCGCCATCCTCGGCTTCGCCCACACCATCGGCGAGTTCGGGGTGGTGCTCATGATCGGCGGGAACATCCCCGACAAGACGCGCGTGGTCTCGACCCAGATCTACGACCACGTGGAAGCGATGGAATACGCGCAGGCCCACTGGCTGGCCGGCGGCATGCTGGTGTTCTCGTTCGTGGTGCTGCTGGTGTTGTACACGCTGTATCCGCAATCTGTCAGGGGGACGCGCCGATGAGCGGCATCCGCATCAAGGCAAGAATCGATCGGGGCGCTTTCACCCTCGACGCCGACCTCGACCTGCCGGACCACGGCGTGAGCGCGCTGTTCGGCCATTCCGGCTCGGGCAAGACCACGCTGCTGCGCATCCTGGCCGGACTGGAACGGGCGCCCGGCGCCGTCATCGCCGTGGGCGACGAAACCTGGCAGGACGATGCGCGCGGCGTGTACGTGCCGACCCACCGGCGCGGCATCGGCTACGTGTTCCAGGAGGCGAGCCTGTTCGACCATCTCGACGTGCGCGCCAACCTGGAGTTCGGCCTCAAGCGCCTGGCGCCGGGCGCGCGCCGCTTCGAGCTCGGGCCCGTGACCGAACTGCTCGGCATCGGGCACCTGCTGGACCAGCGCCCGGCCACGCTGTCTGGCGGCGAACGCCAGCGCGCCGCGATCGCGCGCACCCTGCTCGCCTCGCCGCGCCTGCTGCTGATGGACGAGCCGCTGGCGGCGCTGGACATGAAGCGCAAGCAGGAAATCCTGCCCTATCTCGAGCGCCTGCACGACGAGCTGGCGCTGCCGGTGGTCTATGTCAGCCACTCGGCCGACGAAGTGGCGCGCCTGGCCGACTACCTGGTGGTGCTGGAGCAGGGACGGGTGCTGGCCAGCGGACCGCTGGCCGACACGCTGGCGCGGCTCGACCTGGCGGCGAACTTCGAGGACGATGCCGGCGTGATGATCGAGACCGTGCTCGCCGAACGCGACGCCGACGACCTGTCGCACCTGGCGTTTCCCGGCGGCGTGCTGCTGGTCGGTCGGCGCGACGCCGCCATTGGCAGCCGGGTGCGCTGCCGCATCCATGCGCGCGACGTCAGCCTGGCGCTCGAGCGCCCGCGCGGCAGCAGCATCACCAACATCCTGCCGGCCGTCGTCGATGCGGTGGGTCCGTCCACGACGCCGGGCCAGGTGCTGGTGCGTTTGAAGATCGGCGCGACCGTGCTGCTGGCGCGCATCACCGAGCGCTCGCGGCGCGAGCTGGCGGTGGAGCCGGGATGTGCGCTGTGGGCGCAGGTGAAGGCGGTGGCGCTGCTGGCGTGATCGTCGTTCCCGCGAAGGCGGGAATCCAAGCTTGCACGCACTGATGCTGCGCCACGGGTATCGACTGCGCACGTTTACTTAGGTTCCCGCCTTCGCGGGAACGACGTTGCTGGTGATGTCAGCCCCGCAGCGCCGCTTCGAGGTCCGACAACTCGGCCGGCTTGACCAGGTGCGCGTCGAAGCCCGCCTCCTGGGCGCGGCGCCGGTCTTCGGGCGAGCCGTAGCCGGTGTGCGCCACCAGGCGGATGTGCGCCAGCGCCGGATTGCCCTTGATGCGGCGCGCGACCTGGTAGCCGTCCACGCCCGGCAGGCCGATGTCGAGCACGATCACCTGCGGCTTGTGGCGCAGCGCCAGCGCCTCGATCTCGCCGGCGTCGGCCGTGGTGACCGGCTGGTAGCCCATCTCGGCCAGCAGGAAGCCCATCATCTCCATGGCGTCGACGTTATCGTCCACCAGCAGCACGCGCATGCCGGATGCGTTGGCGTCTTCGGCTTCCTGCGGCGCGGCCACGGGCGCGCCGGACGCGGCGCGCAACAGCGGCAGTTCGATCGTGAAGGTGCTGCCCTGGCCGACGCCCGGGCTGGCCGCTTCCAGCCGGCCGCCATGCAGCTCGGCCAGGTGCGACACCAGCGACAGGCCGATGCCCAGCCCCTCCGGCGCGCGGTCCGGCGGCACCGCGGCCTGGGCGAACATGCCGAAGATGCGCGGCAAGTTGTCGGCATCGATGCCGATCCCGTTGTCGCGCACCGAGATGCGCACACGCTGGCCAGCGCCTTCGCCGCTCACTTCCACGCCGAGGGTGATCGCGCCGCCGGCCGGCGTGAACTTCGCCGCATTGTGCAGCAGGTTGCCGACCGACTGGGCCAGGCGCACCGGGTCGCCCGTCACCCACAGGTCTTCCTGCGGCTGGCGCACGTCCAGGCTGTGCTCGCGCGCGGCGATCAGCGGCGCCGCGGTCTCGATCGCCTGCGCGATGACGCCCTTCAGGTCGACCTCTTCGTTGCGCAGCACGATCTTACCTTCGGAGATGCGCGCTACGTCCAGCAAGTCGTCCACCAGGTGCGCCAGGTGGTCGACCTGGCGCGTGATCACGTCGCGCGCGCGCGCCTGGCGCTCGGCCGCGCCCTCGCCGCTGGCGCCCAGCAGGGCCGCCGCGTTACGGATCGGGCTCAGGGGATTGCGCAGCTCGTGCGCCAGGGTGGCCAGGAACTGGTTCTTGTTGCTGTCGGCGGTGCGCAGCAGCGCTTCCATTTCCTTGCGCGCCGTGATGTCGCTGCTCATGCGCGCCACCCGGTACACCTGGCCGCGGACGTCACGCACCGGGAACAGGCGGTCGCGCACCCAGCGCAGCTGGCCGTCGGCGCCATGGATGCGGAATTCCTCGTCGTAGTGGGGTTCCTCTGCCAGCCGCTCCCAGCGGCCGGCCAGGCGCGCGCGGTCGTCGGAATGCACGGCGTGGAGCCAGCCGGTCGGCTCCTCGCGCAGCGCCTCGGCGCTGCTGCCCCACACCGCGGCATAGGCCGGGCTGACGTAGACCAGCCGGCGGCCCGGCACCGAAAACATCCAGAACACGTCGTCGATATTGTCGGTCAGCTGGCGGAAGCGCTCTTCGCTGTCGCGCAGGTCGACCTGGATGCGGCGCATGCGCAGCAGCGCGTTGACGTTGGCGATCAGTTCATCCGCCTCGATCGGCGCCGCCAGGTAGTTGTCGGCGCCGCCCTCCAGGCCGCGGATCTTGTCGGCGCGGCCGGTCAGCGCGGCCGAGGTCTGCAGCACCAGCACGCTGCTGCTGTCCGATTCGGCCTTGATGCGGCGGCACACCTCGATGCCGTTGATGTCTGGGAGCTTGACGTCGAGCAGCACCAGCGCCGGCATGTGGCGCTTGACCATCTCGAGCGCGTCGGTGCCGTTGGCGGCTTCGATGACGTCGAAGCCGGCGCTCTGCAGGATGCGGGTCTTGGCGTAGCGGGCACCGTCGTTGTCGTCGACGTTGAGAATCTGGGTCGGATGACTATTCATGATGCGGTTCCATCAGGATCCATGGTCGCTTGGGGCGATATATTTGGCAATGTGTGTGGCGGCGTGCGCGGCAGGGTCAGCGTAAACGTCGTGCCCACGCCCAGCGTGCTCGATACGTCGACCCGGCCACCCAACAGGTCGGCCAGCTTGCGGCACAGCGGGAGGCCAAGTCCGGTGCCCTTGCTGCGGCGCTGCAAGGGGTTCTCGATCTGGCTGAACTCCTCGAAGATCAGCTGCAGGTTGTCGGGACTGATGCCGATGCCGGTGTCGGCCACCGCGAAGGCGATGGTGTCGGCTTCCGGATCGTGCGCGGCGAACACCAGCACCGAACCCTGCTCGGTGAACTTCAGCGCGTTCGAGATGAAGTTGCGCAGGATCTGCGAGATCTTGCCTTCGTCCGAATAAAACGGCTCTTCGATGCCGGACGGCTCGAAGATCAGTTCCACCCGCGCCTCGTCGACCAACGGGCGCAGCATGCCCTTGAGCGCGCGGAACAGGTTCTCGACCACCACCGGCTCGACGTGGGTCTCGACCCGCCCGGCCTCGATCTTGGCCAGGTCGAGCAGGTCGTTGACCAGTTCCGACAGGTCGCTGGCGGCATTGGCGATGAACGTCACCTGCCGTTCCTGTTCCTCGGTCAGGTCGCCGTCCATGCGGTCGAGCAGCAGCTGGGCCAGCGCGCGGATCGACGACAAGGGCGTCCTCAATTCGTGGCTGGTGTTGGACAGGAAGCGCGATTTCATTTCGTCGGCGCGGCGCAGGCGCTCGGCCTTGTCCTCGATCTCGGCGTACAGCGCCACGATGCCGCGGTTGGTGTCTTCCAGCTCGCGCGTCAGCGACAGCAGGTCGTCCTGGCGTTCGCGCAGCTCGGCCAGGGTGGCCAGCAATTCCTGGTTCTGCAGTTGCAGCTCGTGCACCGGGTTCGACACCGGGCTGTCGGCCAGGCGCGCGCCGATCTCGGCCAGGCGGGCCGAAGTGACGTGCTCGTGGCGCGGCAGCGCCTTGCGCACGGTGACGGTGGAGGCGCCGGCATCGCCCGGATCGACCTCGCAGGCATCCATCAGGCGGTGCGCGGTGATGATCGCCAGCTCGCGCAGCGACTCGGTTTCCGGCGCGTCGGCGCTGGGCGGGCGCGTTCCGCCGCTGACCAGCACCTCGAGGTGCTGGCGGCCTTCGTTCTCGCGCAGCTGGAACTGCGCGCGTCCGCCCGGTCCCTGGTGGCAGGCGCCGCGCGCCACTTCCGAGACGGCGGTGCCGATGCGCACCTGGTCCTGCTGCGAAAAGCCCAGCAGCGCCGAGATCTGGCGCGCGCGCTGGCGCACCAGCACCACGTCCTGGTCGCTGTCCAGGCCGACGCTCAGGATGCGCATGGCGCGGCTCATGCGCGCCCCGCCATGCGGCGCACCACCAGCACCATCGCGTCGTCGCGGCCGCGGATGTGGTCGCGCATCAGGATCGCCGCGATCAGCGCCGGGCTGCGGCCCTGCAGTCCCGGGTACTTGTCCAGGTCCCAGCGGGTTTCGATGCCGTCCGAATGCAGGATGCACAGCGCGCCGGGACCGAACGGCACCGCGAACTCCTGCACCTTGCGCACGTTGTGGCCGACGATGCCGTTGTGCGACACCAGCGCGCGGCGCGTCTCGTCGATCGCCACCGCGCCGATATTGCCGACGCCGGCGAAGCGCAGCTCGTCGGCCGCGAAATCGATGCGCGCGACCGCCAGCGCCGCGCCGCGCGTGGGCCGCAAGGCCTCGTGCGCCGCATGCACCAGCTCTCCCGCCGCGACCGGACCGCGCTCGTCCAGCGCCCGGATCGCCGCATTGGCCGCGCGCGCGGCGTCCGGACCGTGGCCCAGGCCGTCGGCCGCGAGCAGGGTCGCGCCGCCGCCGGCGCAGGCGACCGCCCAGCCGTCGCCGCACACGTCCTCGCCCCGGATCGGGCTCCACAGCGCGCCCACTTCGACCCCGCACGGGTCGGGGCCGGGCACGTCGCGCCACAGGCGCATGAAGAAGGCGGCGCCGTCGCCGCGCGTCGAATACACGTCGAATTCGTCGGACAGGCGGTGCAGCGCGCCCAGGCCGGTGCCGGCGGTGCCGGCGGTCGAGACGCCGTCGACGAGGCTGCTGGCCAGGTCGACGATGCCCGGCCCGCGGTCGAGCGCGAGCACGTCGACGCCGATGCCGGCGGGCGACTGCGCCGGGCCGACGTGGATCTGGCCTTCGCCGGCGTGCTTGAGGATATTGGTGGCTGCTTCGGTGATGATCAGGGCCAGCTGGCCGGCGCGGGTCTCGTTGAAACCCAGCGACTCGGCCAGCTTCTGTCCGGCGCGGCGCACGGCGGCGACGTCGCTGGCGTGGGATACGGCGAACACGTGCTGCGGTGACTGGGAACTGATCAGCGCTTCCATTTGACGATCAGCACCGCGGTGCCCTCCTTCGCACGGCTGTCGATGTCGAACTCGTCGACCAGGCGCTTGGAGCCGCCCAGGCCCAGGCCCAAACCGCCTCCGGTAGTAAAGCCATCGCGCAGGGCGCTGTCGATATCGGGAATGCCCTGCCCGGCATCGACGAACAGCAGGCCGATGCCCTTGCGCAGGCCGTCGTCGAGCGCGTCGAGGTGGACTTCGCCGCCGCCGCCGTACTTGATGGTGTTGCGCGCCAGTTCGCTGGCGGCCGTCACCAGCTTGGTCTGGTCGACCAGCGACAGCGCGAGCGCCACGGCGCGTTCGCGCACCTGCTTGCGCAGGCCCACCACGTCCTCGTCCGAACGCAGCGGCAGGGTCAACCGGCCGGTGCGCTGCTGGCGGTGATGATCGAGCAGATGCGTCTCGAACAGGACGGCATCGGTATGCGCGTCGACCATTATCTGTAGCTCTTTCCGAGCAGGGCCATGCCCTTCTCGACGTTCAGCGCGGTCTTCACGCCATGCAGCGTCAGGCCCAGCTCGACCAGGGTGATCGCCACCGCCGGCTGCATGCCGACCACCACGGTGCGGGCGTCGAGCACGCGCGCCATGGCGGCGGTGTTGCTGATCATGCGGCCGATGAAGGAGTCGACCAGGTCGAGCGCCGAGATGTCGATCAGGACGCCCTTGGCGCCGTCGCTCACGATGCGCTCGGTCAGGTCGTCCTGCAGCTGCATGGCGAGACGGTCATGCATGTCGACCTGGATCGTCACCAGGAGCAGGTCGCCCATGCGCAGGATCGGAATGCGTTCCATGGCGCTGGCCTCAGGCGTGCTTGATGGTGATCGACGCGCCGGTGCGCTCGAGCGCCACCAGGAAGGCGTCGGCCAGGGTGGCCTTGGTGATCACGTCTTCCAGGTTCACGCCCAGGTGCACGATGGTCTGCGCGATCTGCGGACGGATGCCGCTGATGATGCAGTCGGCGCCCATCAGGCGCGCGGCGGCGATGGTCTTCATCAGGTGCTGGGCCACCAGGGTGTCGACGGTCGGCACGCCGGTGATGTCGATGATCGCGATCATGGCGCCGGTGTCGACGATCTTTTGCAGGATGTTTTCCATCACCACCTGGGTGCGGGCCGAGTCCAGGGTGCCGATCAGCGGCAGCGCCAGGATGCCGTTCCACAGCTTGACCACCGGCGTGGACAGCTCCAGCAGCTCCTGCTGCTGGCGCACGATGATCTGGTCCTTGGTCTTCTGGAACACCTCGATGGTGTACAGGCCCAGCTTGTCGAGCAGGGTGTTGACGATCCACGATGCCGCGGCCAGGCCTTCGGCGTCGCCGGCGAATGCCGCCTGCAGGCGCGCGAACAGCGGCTGCTTGAGCGAGAACACGAAGGTGGCGGTCTCGCTCGGGGTCGAGCCCGACTTGGCGCGGGTCGACGAGATCTCGGCCAGCAGGTCGCGCAGTTCGTCCCACGAACGGTGGTCGATGTTTTCGAGTTCGCCGCCGCGGGTGGCAGTGGCGAAGGCTTTCAGGAAGTGGTTGCAGTGCGAACGCAGTTGTTCGCGCGCGGCGGCGTTGCTGCGCACGCTCAGCGCTTCGAGCTGGGAGAGCCATTCGGCGCCGATCGCGGCCTCCTGGTCCAGGATTGTCTGGCTGATGCGATCCGCGTAATCCTTCATGCTCATCTGTCTTATCCCTTGAAATGGTGATTGGCGCCGCGCCTGGGGCCGCTTTCCGCCGCCGGCGCGGACAAATTTCTGTTAAACATCCAACTATACCATTTTCATATAGAGCAATACGTGGCGCACGGTTGTCTATGGGATATTTTCACTGTTTCGGCGAAAAAACGCGCGCACGAATGGCAAAGAAGCCCGCGCGGGTCGCGCGCGATGCGTCCATTCATATAAAACCGGCAACAAAAGCAGCGTCAGGACGGTCGACGACAATACCCCGCCAATCACCACCGTGGCCAACGGCCGCTGGACCTCGGCCCCGGTGCCGACCGCCAGCGCCATCGGCACGAAGCCGAGCGAGGCGACCAGCGCCGTCATCAAGACCGGCCGCAGGCGCGCCAGCGCCCCCTGGCGCACCGCGTCCGGCAGCGCCATGCCGTCCTGGCGCAGGCTGCGGATGAAGGAAATCAGCACCAGGCCGTTGAGCACGGCCACTCCGGACAAGGCGATGAAGCCGACCGCCGCCGAAATCGACAACGGGATGCCGCGCGCCCACAGGGCCGCCACGCCGCCGGCCAGGGCGAACGGGATGCCGGTGAACACCAGCAAGCCGTCGCGCACATTGTTGAACACCAGGTAGAGCAGGACGAACACCAGCAGCAGCGAGGCCGGCACGATCAGGCGCAGGCGCTCGGCGGCCTGGGTGAGGTGCTCGAACTGGCCGCCCCAGGCGATCCAGTAGCCGGGCGCGATGCGCACCTCCCGGGCGATGCGCTCCCGGGCCTCGGCCACAAAAGATCCGATGTCGCGCCCGCGCACGTTGGCGCTGACCACCACCCGGCGCTTGCCCTGCTCGCGACTGAGCTGGTTGGGGCCGGGCGCCACCTCGAAGCTGGCGATCTCGCCCAGGGCGATGAAGCTGCGCATGCCTTCAGCACTGCCGGGCAGCGCCACCGGCAGCCGGCGCAGCGCGTCGATATCTCCGCGCACGGCTTCCGGCAGGCGCACCACGATGTCGAAGCGGCGGTCGCCCTCGAACAGGGTGCCGGCGGCGCGGCCGGCGGTGGCGGTGGCGATCATTTCCTGCACGTCGCCGATGTTCAGGCCCATCCTCGCGGTGCGCTCGCGGTCGACCCGGATCTGCAGCATCGGCAGGCCGCTGGTCTGCTCCACCTGCACCTCGCTGGCGCCCGGCACCCGGCGCAGGGCGGCGGCGATCTCGCCCGCGGTGGCGCCAAGCACGTCCAGGTCGTCGCCGAACAATTTGACGGCGACGTCGCTGCGCACGCCCGAGATCAGTTCGTTCACGCGCAGCTGGATCGGCTGGCTGAATTCGTAGTTGTTGCCGGGCAGGCCTTCGAGCGTCGCGCGGATCGCGCTTTCGACTTCGGCGCGCGAACGCCTGGGCTTGGGCCACTCCTTCTCGGGCTTGAAGATGATGTAGCTGTCGGCCACGCTGGGCGGCATCGGGTCGGACGCGATCTCGGCAGTGCCGATGCGGGCGAACACGCGCGCGATCTCGGGGAACTCGCTCTTCAAGACGGTCTCGATCTGCTGCTGCATCCTGACCGACTGGGTCAGGCTCGTGCCCGGCACCCGCATCGTCAGCACCGCCATGTCGCCCTCGTCGAGATTCGGCGCGAACTCCGTCCCCAGGCGCGTGGCCATCAGGGCGGCCAGCGCGATCACCACGCCCGCGAACACCAGCATCACGGCGCGGTTGGCCAGCGCATAGTCGAGCGCCGGCGCATACCAGCGGCGCGCCGCGCCCATCACGCGGCTTTCCTTTTCCTCGACCGAGCGGCCGATGAACAGCGCCACGGCGGCCGGCACGAAGGTTACCGACAGGATCATCGCGCCCAGCAGCGCGAACACCACGGTGAAGGCCATCGGGTGGAACATCTTGCCCTCGATGCCGGTCAGGGCGAAGATCGGCAGGTAGACGATCATGATGATCAGCTGGCCGTAGATGAGCGGCCGGCGCGCCTCGCGCGCCGCCTCGAACACCTCCGCAAAGCGCTCCTCGCGCGTGAGGATGCGCCCCAGCCGGTGCTGGGCGGCGGCCAGGCGCCGCACGCAGTTCTCGACGATCACCACGGCGCCGTCGACGATGATGCCGAAGTCCAATGCCCCCAGGCTGAGCAGGTTGGCGCTGACCTGGTTAGCCACCATGCCGCTGAAGGTGAACAGCATCGACAAGGGGATCACCATGGCGGTGAGCAGCGCCGCGCGCAAGTTCCCAAGAAAGAAGAACAGCACCGCCACCACCAGGATCGCGCCCTCGACCAGGTTCTTGCGCACCGTGGCGATGGCCCGCTCGACCAGGACGGTTCTATCGTAGACCGTGACGGCCTTGACGCCCTTCGGCAGGCTGCGGTTGATCTCGAGCATGCGCGCGTCGACCGCTTTCGACACCGCGCGGCTGTTCTCGCCGATCAGCATCACCACGGTGCCGAGCACCACCTCCACGCCATTCTCGGTGGCGGCGCCGGTGCGCAGCTCCTGACCGATCGTCACCTCGGCCACGTCGCGCACCCGCACCGGGATGCCGCGGATGCTGGTGACGACGATATTGCCGATGTCGTCGATCGACGCGGCCTGGCCCGGCGCGCGCACCAGGTACTGCTCGCCTTCGCGCTCGATGTAGCCGGCGCCGACGTTGCTGTTGTTGCGCTCCAAAGCGTTCACGATATTGGCCAGTTCAAGGCCATACGACGACAGCGTGGCCGTGTTCGGGGCCACCAGGTATTCCTTGTCGAAGCCGCCGATCGAATTGATCTCGGTGACGCCCGGCACGGTGCGCAGCTGCGGCTTGATGATCCAGTCCTGGATCTCGCGCAGGTCAGTGGGCGTATAGGGCGTGCCGTCCGGCTTCTTCGCGCCCGGTTCGGTCTCCACGGTCCACTGGTAGATCTCGGACAGGCCGGTCGCGATCGGACCCAGGGTCGGGACGACCCCGGCGGGCAGCCCTTCGCGCGCATCCTGCAGGCGCTGGCTGACCAGCTGGCGCGCGAAGTGGATGTCGGTGCCCTCCTCGAACACCACCGTCACCTGCGACAGGCCGTAGCGCGACAGCGAGCGGAACTGTTCAAGATTCGGCAGGCCCGACAGCACCGCCTCGACCGGATAGGTGATGCGCTGCTCGGTTTCGAGCGGCGAGTAGCCCGGCGCCGCGGTATTGATCTGGACCTGGACGTTGGTCACGTCCGGCACCGCGTCGATCGGCAGCCGGCCATAGTTGTAGACGCCGATGCCGGCCATCGCCAGCACGGCCAGCATCACCAGCCAGCGGCGCGCGATCGCAGTCGCGATCAGGCGGTCGAACAGGGTCGATGGTTTGATCAAAGGTTTGGTCGAGTTCTCAATGTTCATGGCTGCCCTCCGCCTTGCCCTGCTCCGCCTTGACCGCGAAGCTGCCGGCGCCCGCGTAAGCCTCGCCCGCACGCAGGCCGGCCGTGATTTCGACGAAGCGCCCATCCGAGCGGCCGGTGGCCACCGGCTGCGCGACAAATCCTTCCTTGACCCGCTTGTAGACAACTTGCCGCCCATCCGCCGTCTGGATCGCCTCGCGCGATACCGCCACCGGCACGTCGTTCGATCCGGTGACGATGTCGATGTTCACCGCCAGCCCCGGCCGCCAGGCCGCGCCCGGGTTGTCGAGCACCACCCGCGCCTTGGCCGAGCGCGATTCCTCGCCCACCAGCGAGCTGACGTAGGACACCTTGCCCGGCGCCGTCGTGTTGGAGGCAATCGAGCGAATGACGGCATCGGTGCCGACCCGGACGATCTCGAGGTCGCGCGCCGGCACCACCACGTCGGCCCATACGGTCGACAGGTCGGTGAGGGTGAACACGCGGGTATCGGCGCCGACGACTTCACCCATCGTGATATGTTTTTCGACGATCACGCCGTCGAACGGCGCCCGGATTCTGAGGAGGTTGGACGAGCCGGCGTCAACGGCGCCGAGCGCCTGCAGCTGCTGGCGCGCGCTCTGGACGGCGATCTGCGCCTCGTTCAGTTCCTGCTCGGCGCGCAGCAAGTCCTGGCGGGGCGAGATCTGCTCTTCCCACAGCATTTTTTCGGACGCATGGACCTTGCGCGCGTATTCCAGCCGGCGCTCGGCCGCCGCCAGCGCGCCGCGTTGTCCCGCCACTTCGGCGCTGGCGACGCTGGCCAGGACCTGGTCCTTGCGCACCTGCTGGCCGAGCGTGGCATTGACCTCGCTGACCGCCCCGGCGGCGCGCGGCGTCACGTGGGCGGTGCGGTCTTCGTTGAGCGCGATCTGGCCCGGCATGCGGATGAAGGTGTCCAGGTGGACCGGGCCGGCGGTGGCGATCGTGATGCCGGCCACGCCGACCTGCTGGTCGGTGAAGCGGATCACGCCGTCGTCCGCGTGCCCTTCTTGACCGTGCTCGTCCGCGTGTTCCCGTTCCTCTTGATGACCGTGTTCCTCGACACCGGCTGGGGAGCGGTCGCGCACCAGCACGATGGCGGCGATCAGAATGGCGATCGCCAGCATGATGGCGATGACCTTGCTTTGCTGCTTGTTCATGGATTCTCCTGGACGGCTGCGTGTCCCAGCAGCCGTGCGATATCGGCCGCCGCGCGATGACTCTCCGCGACGGCGTTCAGGTATTGGTTCTTCGATTGCGCCAGCACGCGCTGGGCATCCAGCACGTCGATCAGGCCGAACTTGCCGAGCTCGAAGCCGCGGTTGGCGGCGCGCTCGGCGTCTTCTGCGCCGGACAATATCTCGGTCGAGATCAGCGCGCATTCGGCCAGCGCCGCCGTGAGCCGCGCATGGGCCTGCGCCAGCTCGGCGCGCAGGCGCACGCCTTCGGCGTCTTGCTGGTCGCGCGCCTTGTCGACCCGGCGCAGCGCATCGAGCACGGCGCCGTCGTTGCGGTTGAACAGCGGCAGCGGCACCGACAGGCCGAGCACTGCGCGGTTGCGGGTATCCGGCCCTTCGCGCTGGGCGCCGACGATCACGTTGACGTCGGGCGTGCGACGCGCGCGTTCGAGCCGGGCCAGCGCCTCGCGCTGGCCGACCTGGGCGCGCGCATGGCGCATCGCCGGCGATCGGTCGAGTTGCGCCAGCAGCTGGTCCAGCGGCGGCGCCGGGGGCAACGCGGCGGTCTGCGGCGCATGGATGCTCAACTGGCGCGCGTCGCCGCCCCACAGGGCAGCCAGGCGGATGCGCGCGCCTTCCAGGTCGCGCCCCGCCTGCAGCGCCTCGATCCGGGCGCTGCCCTGGGCCACGCGGGCGCGGGTCTCCTCGACCGGAGACAAGGTCCCAGCCTCGACCCGCTTGCCGGCGGCGGCCAGCGCGCGACCGGCAAGCTCCACCAGTTCGCGGGCCATGCGTTCACGCTCCTGGGCCGCGACGACGTCGTGGAAGGCGGCGGCGGCATCGGCGCGGACCTTGTCCCGTTCCGCTTCCAGTGCGATGGCGGCAAGCGCGCCTTCCTGGCGCGCCGCCTCGACCCGCGCGGCGCGCTTGCCGCCCAGTTCGATGGGGATGTTCAGGGTGGCGGTCATGGTGCGGCTATCACCGCCCTCGCCTTCGCGCAGCAGCTCGAGCTCGGGATTGGGCAGCGCCCCGGCCTGGGCCAGCGCGCCCTCTTGCGCCGCCACTTCGCTGCCGGCCGCGCGCAGGGTCGGATTGGCGCGCAGCGCCAGGTCGATGGCCGCTTCCAGGGTCAATGGTGCCGACCATGCCGCGGCCGAAGCGCTGGCAAACCCGCAGGCGAGCGCGAGCGCCGCCAGCAGCGGTGTCAAACGATGTTTCATGATGATGCTCCGAACGGGTGGATGTCCGGCGGGGCAAGCGATGCGCCGCACGAGGCGACGCCGATGAGGTTCCCGCCGCCTTAGGCGCGGCGCGGCCGGTCTGGCGGAGGAATCAGGTCGGGAACGTGGGAAACGTAGCGCCGCAATTCGCCGCGCATGTGCGGGGCGCCCTTGGGCAAGGGGAGATTGGGTTGCGCGGACAGGACCGCGCTGGCCGACAGGTGGTGGCAGGCGTCGCAATCGTCGCAATGCTCGTCCCGGGTTCCATCATCCTGATCCTGGTTGCTCGATGGCGGATGCTTGTGGACGTGGTGCCCCGGATGCATGGTCTGTTCGTCATGACTGCAATACGGAGCGCCGGCGGCCCAGGCGGCCTGGAGTGGCATCATGAGCAGCAGGAGGATCAGGATCAGGCGTCGCATTGCGTCAGGGTGGTCAGGTAGCGCAGGGCCGGTCGGCCAATTTTTGCTACCAGCTATTAAATACCCTGTAGCCGCTACAGGGTCAAGCACATTCGTGCAGTTCGCTGCGATTCCCGCATATCGCGTAAGGGAATCGGTCCGCCATTCACGCCGGTGCGTACACCTCCTGCAGCACCCCGATGAAGGCGCGCAGCGCCGCCGGCACGTGGCGATGACCGGGATAGTACAGCGCAAGCTCGGACGACGGCTGGCACCAGTCCTGCAGCAAGGGCACCAGGCGACCTTCCTGCAAATGATCGCGCACGGTCGTGTCCGGCACGTAGGCGATCCCTCGTCCCGCCAGCGCGGCTTCGGCCATCAGCCCGACCTGGTTCAGGATCAAGGCGCCCGGCACGTCCAGCGCGAACGCCTGGCCATGGCGCGCGAATTCCCAGCGATAGATCTTCCCGCTCTGCATGCGCATGCGGATGCACTGGTGCTGCCGCAGATCGTCGGGCGTCTGCGGCGTGCCGCGCGCCGCCAGGTAAGCGGGCGATGCGACCGGCATGAAACGCACCGGCGCGCCGAATGGCGCGACATGCATGTCGTGCTTCGTCGGCCGCCTTGCGAAAGCTGCGGCGATGGACGATGGCCACGAAGGCGCGCAGGCTGTCGAGGTCGGGCTGGGGCATTGATGGCGATCCTTCACTAATGCATACGGGATTGGAGTCGTCAGCAATGCGGCCTATGGCCTGTTCGGCGCGGCCGAAGAGCTGACCGTCGCGCAGGTCAAGCGCCAGCTCGATACCAATCTGCTCGGATCGATCGGGCTGATCCGCGCCGCCCTGCCCCATCTGCGCAAGCAAGGTGGCGGACGGGTGATCCAGGTGTCGTCCGAGGGCGGCCAGATGGCTTATCCGAACTTCAGCGTGTATCACGCCACCAAATGGGGGATCGAAGGTTTCGTGGAATCGGTGGCGCAGGAAGTCGCGCCGTTCGGGATCGAATTCACGCTGGCCGAGCCAGGGCCGACGCCGACCAATTTCGCCGCCGGCCTCGATGCCGCGCCGGCGATGGACGAGTATGCCGATACGCCGTCGGGCGGGGTGCGGCGCGCGCTGGCCGACGGCAGTTTCAAGCTCACGGGCGACCCGGTGCGGATGGTGGAGATCATGATCGACTCGGCCGATCAGGCGCCGGCGCCGCGCAGAATTACCTTGGGCTCGACTGCGTACGAGTCGATTCATGCGGCGCTGACCGATCGTCTGGCGCGGCTGACGGCGCAAAAGGAGCTGGCCGTGAGTGCGAATCTGGACGCATGACGACGCGATATCCTGTGATGGCCCGCAGACGACTGCACGCCTGGCCAGTCACTCTTCGACGGACGGGACCAATCGCAGCTGTTGAATACGGCCTGTCTTCTTGTCCGTCACGAATATCAGCAAGTATCCCTTGCCGTATTCGCTCTCGACATTGGACGGACCAACGAAATAGGCGAGGTTTTCGTCATAATCGGCATATCCCGTCGATTGCCCCAGCAGTGCCCTGACCTGGTCTGCGCTGAGTTCTTTCACCGGGTGCTGGCGCAGGAAGGAAGCCAGCATCCGGCCACGCCCCAGCCGATCCGCGGCGGCCCATGCCTTCGGCGTGAACTCGTCATTGCCGAAGGCCCGGCTTTGTTCTTCCACAGACCTTTGCGTGCAACCTTGCAGGAAAAGGATGGTCAGCACGAGGACGGCTGAGGTTCGCATCGTCACTTCACCTGCAGGGTCTTGAGTTGGCCAGTTTTCAACGCTGCCATACAGCGCCGGCTGAGCGCCTCGTTCGTTTGCTTCGACGCACCAATATTCAAGCCGATGCTGTTGTTATGCAAATCCATCGCACGTTCCTTCGGCGGGTTCCTTAGGGACGATTCATGCGCCGTCGTGTAGAGGCGCGCTTTGGTAATTCCGATATCGCGTGCCAGTTGAGCAGACCACAAGCAGTGGCGAAAAGCGTCCGAATGGTCGTTATGGCCGCTGATCGAAAACAGCCGCCTGGCCTCACTCTGTGCAAATTCGCGCGCCCTCATGATGACAGGCACGTGATGCGGATGCGATCGCAAGTAAGCTCGCTCTTGCTCCGTGAGCTGATTGAACAACGCAAGGGCTGACTGTATCGGCATGGTTTCTCCGGAAGCAGAAAAAGTCAGGTTCCATTATTCTCGGGTCCGCATGTTGCAGATTGGGCGTGCGCAATACTGAACGCTGAATGAAAAAACCGCCAGGCTCACGCACTGGCGGTTTTTTCATCGAGCGGCGAACCGCTCACTTGCTTGCAGCTTGATTACTGCGCCGCGCCTTCGACCGGATCAGCCGCCTTCATCGACAGCTTCAGACGACCGCGCTCGTCGGTCTCGAGGACCTTGACGCGCACTTGCTGGCCTTCTTTCAGGTAGTCGGCCACGGCGTTGACGCGCTCGTTGGCGATCTGCGAGATGTGCAGCAGGCCATCTTTACCAGGCATGACTTGCACGATCGCGCCGAAGTCCAGCAGCTTGAGCACGGTGCCGTCGTAGGTCTTGCCCACTTCGACCGATGCGGTCAGCTCTTCGATGCGGCGCTTGGCTTCCTGGCCGGCGGCGGCGTCGACCGACGCGATGGTCACGATGCCTTCGTCGGTGATGTCGATCTGGGTGCCGGTCTCTTCGGTCAGCGCGCGGATGACGGCGCCGCCCTTGCCGATCACGTCACGGATCTTTTCCGGGTTGATGCGGATGGTGATCAGGCGCGGTGCGAAGTCCGACAGCTCGGTCTTCACGGTCGGCATGGCCTTCTGCATCTCGGCCAGGATGTGCTGGCGGCCATCCTTGGCCTGGGCCAGCGCCACCTGCATGATTTCCTTGGTGATGCCCTGGATCTTGATGTCCATCTGCAGCGCGGTGATGCCTTGCGCGGTGCCGGCCACCTTGAAGTCCATGTCGCCCAGGTGGTCTTCGTCACCCAGGATGTCGGTCAGGACCGCGAACTTGCCGCCTTCCTTGATCAGGCCCATGGCGATGCCGGCCACGTGCGCTTTCATCGGCACGCCGGCGTCCATCAGCGCCAGGCAGCCGCCGCAGACCGACGCCATCGACGACGAGCCGTTCGATTCGGTGATTTCCGACACCAGGCGCACCGAGTAGCTGAAGTCTTCTGGGTTGGGCAGTGCGGCGACCAGCGCGCGCTTGGCCAGGCGGCCGTGGCCGACTTCGCGGCGCTTCGGGGTGCCCACGCGACCGGTTTCGCCGGTGGCGAACGGAGGCATGTTGTAGTGCATCATGAAGTCGTCGGTGTACTCGCCCATCAGCGCGTCGATCTTCTGGCTGTCGCGGGCGGTGCCGAGGGTGGCGACCACCAGTGCCTGGGTTTCGCCGCGGGTGAACAGGGCCGAGCCGTGGGTGCGCGGCAGGACGCTCGAGCGGATCGAGATCGGACGCACGGTGCGGGTGTCGCGGCCGTCGATGCGTGGCTCGCCGTCCAGGATCTGCGAACGCACGACCTTGGCTTCCATGTCGAACAGGATGTTGCCGACGTCGCCAGCATCGGCGGCGATGCCTTGCGCCGACAGCTCGGCCATCACTTCCGACGACAGCGACTTCAGCTTCTGCTGGCGGGCCGACTTTTCGCGGGTCTGGTAGGCGTCACGGATCTTGGCGCCGGCCAGTTCGCCGACGCGGGCGATCAGTTCTTCGTTCTTTGGCGCCGGCGCCCATTCGACTTCCGGCTTGCCGCCTTCGGCGACCAGGTCGTGGATCGCGTCGATCACGGCCTTCATTTGCTCGTGGCCGAACACGACCGCGCCGAGCATGACTTCTTCGGACAGTTGCTGGGCTTCCGATTCCACCATCAGGACGGCGGTTTCGGTGCCTGCCACGACCAGGTCCATCTGCGAGGTCTTCAGCTCGGTGGTGGTCGGGTTCAGGATGTACTGGCCGTTCGCGTAGCCGACGCGCGCGGCGCCGATCGGACCGGCGAACGGGATGCCGGCGATGCACAGGGCGGCCGAGGCGCCGATCATCGATGGGATGTCCGGATCGATTTCAGGGTTGACCGACAGCACGTGGATGATGACCTGGACTTCGTTCAGGTAGCCTTCCGGGAACAGCGGGCGGATCGGACGGTCGATCAGGCGCGAGGTCAGCGTTTCTTTTTCGGAAGGACGGCCTTCACGCTTGAAGAAACCGCCAGGGATCTTACCCGCAGCGTACGTTTTCTCCATGTAGTCGACGGTCAGCGGGAAGAAATCCTGGCCCGGCTTGGCGTCTTTTTTGGCAACGACGGTTGCCAGAATGACGGTATCCTCGACCGACACGACGACGGCGCCGCTGGCCTGGCGCGCGATTTCACCCGTCTCCAGGGTGACCGTGTGTTGACCGTACTGGAAGGTTTTCGTAACTTTATTAAACATTGGGTAATCCCTTTCATTTTACCGACAGATTTTCAGGAGCTGTCGTTCACCTCTCACCACGGGCCATCAAGAAATGGCCTTGTAACAAACAACAAGACAGCAAAAACGAAAAATGCCCGCGTCAGACAACTGGCGCAGGCATTTTTGACTAAACCGTCTGAAGCAAGAACTTGCGATTACTTACGCAGGCCCAGCTTGGCGATCAGGTCGCGATAACGATTCAGGTCCTTGTTCTTCAGGTAAGCCAGCAGGCTCTTACGGCGGTTGACCATCATGATCAGGCCACGACGCGAGTGGTGATCCTTCTGGTGTGCCTTGAAGTGGCCGTTCAGTTCGTTGATGCGTGCGGTCAGCAGTGCGACCTGGACTTCCGGCGAACCGGTATCGTTCTGGCCACGTGCGTTGTCCGCGATGATTGCGGCTTTGTTGATGTTTTCAACCGACATGATGTTACCTTTCACATGCGGTGCAAGAGTCGGAACCCCAGGCACCGTGATTTATCAAATAGCTGTCCGGATTGGACAGACCCGCCAGTATAGTGCAAAACGGCGGCTCGAACCAGTGTTTGCTATCCTTCTTCCGCGGTTGGACAGGGCTACCGCTTGCTGGCAAGCTCGACACAGGTGAGAAAAATGAACAAGATAAACATATTTACAACACTGACCGCCTTGCTGCTGGCCGGCTGCGCCATGCGCACGGCGCCGACTCCGGGCGACCCGCTGGACGTGGTGCAGTCCAAGATGGGCACGCCGACGGCGGTGTACACCGACGGCGCGGCGCGCACCCTCGAATACGCCACCGGCCCGATGGGCCAGTACACCTGGATGGCGCACCTGGGCCCGGATGGCCGCCTGACCTCGTATGAACAAGTCCTGACGAGCGAGAAGTTCGCCACCGTCAGGATCGACCAGGCGACCAAGGACGACATGCTGCGCACCTTCGGCCATCCGGCCGAGGTTTCGCGCGTCGCCATGCGCGACTACGAGGTGTGGTCGTATCGCTACAAGGAAGCCGGCGTGTGGAACTCGCTGATGCACGTCCACTTCGACGGGCAAGGCGTGGTGCGCCAGATGATGAATGCGTCGGATCCCATGTACAACCCACAGGATCGCGGCATCTGGTGAACACGATGATCAAATTAACTCCACTCATCGCCGCACTGCTGCTGACGGCATGCGCCATGCACACGCCGCCGAACCCGGGCGACACGCAGGACGTGGTCCAGGCCAAGCTGGGAATGCCAACCGCAATGTATGCCGATGGCGCATCCCGTACTCTCGAGTACGCCACCGGCCCCATGGGCCAGTTCACCTGGATGGCGCACCTCGGCCCCGATGGCCGCCTGCTCTCCTACGAGCAGGTGCTCACGAGCGAGAAATTTGCCACGATTAAAATTGGCCAGGCGACCAAGGACCAGGTGCTGCGCACCATCGGCCGCCCCGCCGAGCGATCGCAGGTCGCCATGAAGAATTATGAAGTCTGGTCCTATCGCTACAAGGAAGCCGGCGTCTGGAATTCGCTCATGCACGTCCACTTCGACGGGCAAGGCGTCGTGCGCCAGATGATGAATGCGCCCGATCCGATGTACGAACCGCGCGACCGCTTCGGTTTTTAGGCCTTACCTTGCCGGCGCGGCACGGCGGCCACCGTCGCTGCGCACGAAATCCTCGACCGCGTCCAGGCTCGGCGCCAGGCGGCGCAGCGTGGACGACAGCGTGGCGACCAGGGTGGCGTGGTTGACGTTGTCGTAGTACACCTCGCGCACGGGCACGCCGGCACTACGCATCCTGGCCGCGAGCATGCCGGTATTGCGTTCCGGGTTCACCGTCGTGTCGTTGCGGGCGGCGATCAGCAGCGCCGGAGGCGCCCCGGCCGTGACGTGAGCGACCGGCTGCGAGTCGGCCGGCGTATCGGGATAGTGGAACACCGGACGCGTGGTCTCATTCTCGACGGGCAAGAAGTTATACGGACCCGCCATACCGATCCAGCCGCGCAGGATGTCCGGGCTGCGCCCCTGTTCGCGCAGCCAGCGTGGATCGAGCGCCAGCATCGCCGCGTTATAGGCGCCCGCGCTATGTCCCATGAGAAACAGGCGTTTCGGATCGCCGCCATAGGCCGCGATCCGGCGTTCGGTCCAGACGACGGCGCGCGCGCCATCATGCAAAAAGTCGGGATAGCTGGCCTGCGGATACAGGCGATAATCGGGAATCACCACCACGAATCCGCGCTTGGCCAGCGAACGGCCGACGAAGGCATAATCGTCGCGCTCTCCACTGACCCAATTGCCGCCGTAGAAGAAGACGATCACCGGCGCCTTGCCTGCGCCAGACGCGGGCCGGTAGATGGACAGCACGTGGCGCGGGTCGGGACCGAAGGCCGCCGTCGCGACCGAACGCGCCGTCCCGCCCGGCGACACCACATTGACCAGGGTGAGCGGCGAACAGGCGCTCAGGGCGCCGGCCAGGACCAGGACGGCCAGCGCCAGCGCCGCGCCAGCGAGCGTCTTCGTCGAAAGAAAACGGCCGCTATGCACCGGCATGTCAGCGACGGATATCGTCCGGCTCGTCGTCGAGCGGGATGATGCTGACCGGCTTGCCCTTCGCCTTGCGCCAGACATACACGGCATAGCCCGACAGGCCATACACCACGAAGATCGGCCACAGCACCTTGGGCGGATCGATCGCCAGCAGCGCCAGCACCAGCGCGATCAGGAACACCGCGATGAACGGCACCGACTTCCTGAAATTGATGTCTTTAAAACTGTAGAACGGCACGTTGGACACCATGGTCAGGCCGGCGAACACGGCGATACACCACGACACCCAATCCACCTTGCGCGCGCTGACGCTGATGTCGGGGTCGATCATCATCATGATGAAACCGATCACCAGTGCGGCGGCGGCCGGGCTCGGCAAGCCCTGGAAGAAGCGCTTGTCCACCACCTGGATATTGGTGTTGAAGCGCGCCAGGCGCAACGCCGCGCAGGCGCAGTAGATGAAGGCCGCGATCCAGCCCAGCTTGCCCAGGCCGCGCAGCGACCATTCATAGATTACCAGCGCCGGCGCGGCGCCGAACGAGACCATGTCGGCCAGGCTGTCAAACTGCGCGCCGAACTCGGACTGGGTATTGGTCAGGCGCGCGATGCGCCCGTCCAGGCCGTCGAGGATCATGGCGATGAACACGGCCCAGCAGGCATGCTCGAAACGCTGGTTCATCGCCATGACGATGGCATAGAAGCCGCAGAACAGGGCCGCGGTGGTGAAGGCGTTGGGCAGGAGATAAATGCCGCGGCCACGTTCGCCGACCTGGCGGTCTTCCGCGCGGCGGCCGAAACGCTTTTTCAGGCGGGAGAATCGTGGACCCTTTGGCGTTGTCCCTGGTGTTCTTCTTCGTGGAAAGGTTGGCATAAGGAATCGTATTCAAGGTAGTCGCCGAGCGACAGTTCCCCCACATTATAGAGGTGGGGACACGTGTTAGCGAAACACTACGCTAACCCGACTGGCGATTGCCTGGCGCTTACTTGAACTCAGCCGTCCTTTACTTGAACTTGACCTTGCCCACGACGCGCATCTGCAGTGTGGTTTCGCCTGGTTCGAAGCTCGGTTCGGACATCTCGTCGGCCATCTCGCGCTTAGCGCTGCGCATCATCATGGCCTGCGGCGCGGCGGCATCGCCCGCGTAGTTGCCCGAGCCTTCGAAGTCGACCGTGTCGAGCACGGCGTCGGTCGGCTGGCGGCCCATGGCCTTGGCGATCGAGACGATGCGCTCGTTCAGGTTGCGGTAGGTCGCAGCGATGCGCTGGTCGTCCAGGCGCTTCTCGAGCTCGGGGCTCAAACCGAAGTTGACGCCATTGATCTGCAGCACCTTCTGGGCGGCGGCGGCGGTCTTCGGCAGCGCGGCCAGGTTGGTGGTCTTCACTTCCAGGTACTGGCCGACGCGCCAGGCGATCGGCACCGGCTTGACCGGTTGCTGCGTGGTGCGGCCGACCGGCTGCGGCGGCACTTCCGGATAGACCGGGTAGGTGTAGTAGCCCTGGGTCTTGAGTTCGGCATTCGGATCGGCGCGGCGCACGATCTCGGTGCCCTCCTTCATCTTGCGGTTGACGCGATCGGCGGCGGCGTTCTTGTCCTTGTCATGCTCTTCGACGGCGAAGACGACGGTGGCCTGGTCGTTGGCGTGCTTGACTTCGCCAAAGGCGGGGACCACGACCATGGTGCCGCTGGTAGCCGGCGACGGCAGGTTTTGCGCGTGGGCGGCGCTGAAGGCGAGGACCAGGGCGGCGACGACGAAGGATTTAGAAACGGCCATTTATTGTTCTCCTATAAGTTGCGACAGATGTCTGACAGCACTTATACGATACCAATCGCCAGGATTCCATCGTGATTTTGTAATGGACAGTTGCAAATAAGTAGGTTTGGGGAAGGATTTGTAACAGCCGCAGCCAAAATAAAAGCGGGGTCAGGTCTGACATTCAGACACGACCCCAGCCATGGAAACGCTTAAAGTCGAGACCGTGTCCGAATGTCAGACCTGACCCTCGCTTTACTCCAGGAACATCAGTTCTTCGACTGATCCACCAGCTTGTTCTTGGCGATCCACGGCATCATGCCGCGCAGCTTGGCGCCGACTTCTTCGATCTGGTGCTCCGCGGTCAGGCGGCGGCGCGAGATCAGGGTCGGGGCGCCGGCCTTGTTTTCCAGGATGAAGCTCTTGGCGTATTCGCCGGTCTGGATGTCCTTCAGGCACTGGCGCATTGCGTTCTTGGTGTCTTCGGTCACGATGCGCGGGCCGGTCACGTACTCGCCATATTCCGCGTTGTTCGAGATCGAGTAGTTCATGTTAGCGATGCCGCCTTCGTAGATCAGGTCGACGATCAGCTTCAGTTCGTGCAGGCACTCGAAATACGCCATTTCGGGCGCGTAGCCGGCTTCGGTCAGGGTTTCGAAGCCCGCCTTGATCAGCTCGACGGCGCCGCCGCACAGCACGGCCTGCTCGCCGAACAGGTCGGTCTCGGTCTCTTCGCGGAAGTTGGTCTCGATGATGCCGGCGCGGCCGCCGCCGTTGGCCATGGCATACGACAGCGCGATGTCGCGCGCCGCGCCCGATTTGTCCTGGTAGACGGCGACCAGGTGCGGCACGCCGCCTCCTTGCGTATAGGTGCCGCGCACGGTGTGGCCCGGGGCCTTCGGCGCGACCATGATCACGTCGAGGTCGGCGCGCGGCACCACTTGGCCGTAGTGCACGTTGAAACCGTGGGCGAAGGCCAGCACGGCGCCCTGCTTGGCGTTCGGCGCGACGTTCTTGTTGTAGACCTCGGCGATGTTTTCGTCCGGCAGCAGGATCATGATGACGTCGGCGGCCTTGACCGCCTCGTCGACCTCGGCGACCTTCAGCCCGGCCTGCTCGACCTTGTTCCACGAAGCGCCGCCGCGGCGCAGGCCGACGGTGACGTTGACGCCCGATTCAGAGAGGTTCTGGGCGTGGGCGTGGCCTTGCGAGCCGTAGCCGATGATGGCGACGTTCTTGCCTTTGATGAGGGAGAGGTCGCAGTCTTTGTCGTAGAAAACTTTCATTTGGGTATCCTGTATATAAGTAATGTAGTGGTGTTCGGGCGTAACGCGTCGGCGGCCGAGCCGCCAACCCTACGTCGTTTATTCAGCGTTTTTCTTGTCAGACTTTGAGGATGCGTTCGCCGCGTCCGATGCCCGAGCCGCCGGTGCGGACCGTCTCGAGGATGGAAGCCCGGTCGATCGAGTCGATGAAGGCGTCCAGCTTCGACTTGGCGCCGGTGAGCTCGATCGTGTAGGTCTTTTCGGTGACATCGATGATGCGGCCGCGGAAGATGTCGGCGGTGCGCTTCATTTCTTCGCGCTCCTTGCCGACCGCGCGCACCTTGATCAGCATGAGCTCGCGCTCGATGTGCTGGCCTTCGGTCAGGTCGACCACCTTCACCACCTCGATCAGGCGGTTCAGGTGCTTGGTGATCTGCTCGATGATGTCGTCCGAACCCGAGGTGACGATCGTCATGCGCGACAGGGTCGCGTCTTCGGTCGGGGCCACGGTCAGCGTTTCGATGTTGTAGCCGCGCGCCGAGAACAGGCCGACCACGCGCGACAGCGCGCCGGCTTCGTTCTCCAGGAGGACAGAGATAATGTGTCGCATCACAGGTCCTCCGAGCCGAGCAGCATCTCGTTCAGGCCACGGCCCGCCTTGACCATCGGCCAGACGTTCTCGCTCTGGTCGGTGATGAAGTTCATGAAGACCAGGCGGTCCTTCATGGCGAACGCTTCGCGCAGCGAACCCTCGACGTCGCCCGGCTTTTCGATGCGCATGCCGACGTGGCCATAGGCCTCGGCCAGCTTCTCGAAATCGGGCAGCGAATCCATGTACGACTCGGAATAGCGCGAACCGTAGTCGATCTGCTGCCACTGGCGCACCATGCCCAGGAAGCGGTTGTTGAGCAGGATGATCTTCGGCGTCAGGTGGTATTGCTTGCAGGTGGCAAGCTCCTGGATGCACATCTGGATCGAACCCTCGCCGGTGACGCAGGCCACCGTCGCATCCGGATTGGCCATCTGCACGCCCATCGCATACGGCAGGCCGACGCCCATCGTGCCCAGGCCGCCGGAGTTGATCCAGCGCCGCGGCTTGTCGAAGGCGTAGTACTGCGCGGCCCACATCTGGTGCTGGCCCACGTCGGAAGTGATGAAGGCGTCGCCATCCGTCACGCGGTGCAACTGCTCGATCACCGCCTGCGGCTTGATGACCGTATCGGAGGTCGGATACTTGAGGCAGTCGCGACCACGCCATTCGGCGATCTGTTTCCACCAGCCCTGCAAGGCATTGGTATTGGTCTGGACATTGCCCGCGTCGAGCTGCGACAGCAGTTCGACCAGCACGTCCTTGACGTTGCCGACGATCGGGATGTCGACCCGCACCCGCTTCGAGATCGACGAAGGATCGATGTCGATGTGGATGATCTTGCGCGGATTCGAGGCGAAATGCTTCGGATTGCCGATCACGCGGTCGTCGAAGCGGGAACCGATGGCGATCAGGACGTCGCAGTGCTGCATCGCCATGTTCGCTTCATAGGTGCCGTGCATGCCCGGCATGCCGACGAAATGCGGATCGGAAGAGCGCGATCCGCCCAGGCCCATCAGCGTGTTCGTGATCGGGAAACCGGTTTTCTCGACCAGGCGGTTCAGTTCGTCCGAGGCATTGGCCAGGATCACGCCGCCGCCCGCATAGATCATCGGGCGCTCGGCGTTCTGCAGCAGCTGGACCGCCTTGCGGATCTGGCCGGCATGGCCCTTGTCGACCGGACGGTACGAGCGCATCTCGATCTCGCGCGGGTACTCGTACAGGCATTTATTGACCGTGATGTCCTTCGGGATATCGACCAGCACGGGGCCGGGACGGCCGGTGCGGGCGATGAAGAAGGCTTTCTTGATGGTCGAGGCCAGCTCGCGCACGTCCTTGACCAGGAAGTTGTGCTTGACCACCGGACGCGTGATGCCGACGGTATCGCATTCCTGGAAAGCATCCTGGCCGATCGCGTGGCTGGGCACCTGGCCCGAGATCACGACCATCGGAATCGAATCCATATACGCGGTGGACAGGCCGGTGACGGCATTGGTGACGCCGGGGCCGGAGGTGACCAGGGCGACGCCCACGGTGTTCGAGCTGCGCGAATAGGCGTCGGCGGCGTGCACCGCGGCCTGTTCGTGGCGAACGAGGACGTGCTGGAATTTATCCTGGTTGAAGATGGCGTCGTAGATATAGAGGACCGCGCCGCCCGGGTAACCGAAGACGTGCTTGACGCCCTCTTCTGCCAGACAACGGACCACTATCTCAGCGCCCGTGATCGGGACTGCTGAATCGTTACTCATGTACATTCCTTTCAAAACCCAATGGGAGATTGATCGGATGCCCGTTCCTAACGATATGCGTCTTTGCGCGACAACCCTCAGGCTTGACTACTTTCTGCGTGCACGTCGATGTTTCGGACACCGTAGGGTCCTTACGCACCGGCGCTGGGCGCAACTCGTTGAGCGTGAGTGTTTGTAGCGGTCTTACGCATCTCTCGCGCTTGTGGCGCGGGTCGGAGCAAACTGCCTACAAATGAAAGCGTGTCACAACCGGACTGGGCCTTGTGTGCCGACTCCGGATGACGTAAAAGCCTTGGGGATGCAAAGCGTGAGAGACACCTTACCGCGCCGCACCATTTTGGTCAAGAAGGAAAGATAAAAATCGCTGCATTCCCAAAAGTGGTGCAACAAATTCGGCGAAAGCCAAATAATGTGCGCCGTTTTTGCGTAACGCACCGTGATCGTAGGGTGGACGGCGACGCCGCCCATGCATTCAGCGCTGCATGCCCCAGCGCCGCACTGTCACGCGTTCCAATGCCTGGAACACGAAGTGCTCGATCGCCAGCCCGATGAGGATCACGGTCGCCAGCCCCGCGAACACTTTATCGGTAAACAGCTCATTACGGCTCTGGAAGATATACCACCCCAGCCCGCCCTGCCCCGAGGTGCTGCCGAACACCAGCTCGGCGGCGATCAGGGTGCGCCAGGCGAACGCCCAGCCGATTTTCAGGCCCGACAGGATGGCCGGCAGCGCGGCCGGGATCAGGATCTGCAGCACCATGCGCAAGCCGCCCAGGCCATAGTTGCGGCCCGCCATGCGCAGGGTCTCGGGCACGGCCCGGAAGCCCGCGCTGGCATTCAGGGTCAGCGGCCACACCACCGAGTGCACCAGCACCATCAGCAGGCTGCCCTTGCCGAGCCCGAACCACAGCAGCGCCAGCGGCAGCAGCGCGATGGCCGGCAGCGGATTGAACATCGAGGTCAGGGTATCGATCAGCGCGCGTCCGAAGCGGTTCGACACCGCCAGCCAGGTCAGCAGGAATGACCCGGCCACGCCCAGCAGGAAGCCCTGGCTCAGGATCGCCAGCGACACCGACACATAGCCGACCAGCTCGCCCGACAGCATGCCGTCCACGAAGGCGCGACCGGTCTGCAGTGCCCCCGGCAGCAGCAGGTCGTTGTCGAACCAGCGCGCGAGCAGTTCCCACACGACGGCCAGCGCCAGCAGGATGGCGGGTTTTCTCAGCCAGCCGAAGCGGTCCAGCGCGAAGGAAACGGAGGGCGCCGCGCCGGGCGCCGGCACGGCCAGGGCCGGCTTGAACGGCAACACGTATTCGGGACGGATCGGCGGTTCGCGCAAGGTCGTCATCAGTGCGCCTCCGCCATGCGATCTGCATCCCGGCGCGCATCCGGCGCTGCATCGCCATCGAACAACAGAGCATGGATGCGCTGGGTGGCGGCCTGGAATTCCGGGCTGCCGGCGCTTTGCAGGCTGAACTGGTGGCTATTGAGCTCGGCCCGCACCCGGCCCGGATGGGGCGACAGCAGCAGGATGCGGTTGCCCACCACCAGCGCTTCCTCGATCGAGTGGGTCACGAACAGCATGGTGAAGCCGATTTCATCCCACAGCGCCTGCAACTCTTCCTGCATGCCGCGCCGGGTCAGCGCATCGAGCGCGGCGAACGGCTCGTCCATCAGCAGCACCGCCGGCTGCATCGCCAGCGCGCGGGCAATGGCCACCCGCGCCTTCATGCCGCCCGACAGCGTGTGCGGATAGGCGTCGGCAAAGCGCGCCAGCCCGACCTTGCCCAGCCAGTGGCGGGCACGCCGGTCGGCCTCGCCACGCGATACGCCGCCCGCCAGCAGCGGAAACATCACGTTCTGCCGCACCGTCTTCCATGGCGGCAGCTGGTCGAATTCCTGGAACACGACGATGCGGTCCGGTCCGGCCCCGTGATCGGCTTGCCGGACAGGCTGAGGCTGCCTGCACGCGGCGCGATGAAGCCGCCGATCGCTTTCAACAAGGTCGACTTGCCGCAGCCGGACGGCCCCAGCAGCACGAAGCGGTCGCCGCGGTGGACGTCGAAGCTGACGTCGTCCGTGGCGCGCACGATGCCGCGTTCGCTGGCGTACTCGAGCGTGACGTGCTCGGCGCGCAGCAGCGGCTCGGCCGTTGCCATATTCCGGACGAGGTTCAGTGGTTTAACGGGGGTAATCATGTCAGCTCCCGTTGGCGATGACCGGATGCTCGAAGAAGTAATCCTTCCACGACGCCGGCTTGTTCCTGATGGCGCCGACCTGGTGCAGGAACTGCGCCAGTCCCAGCGTATTCTGCGGCGCCACGCGGAATTGCGTCTTCGGGTCCTTGATCACCTTCAGCAGCAGCGCGCGGTCGATATTGCCCTTGTTGACGCGCAGGTAGGCATCGGCCGCGCCTTCCGGATTGGTCGCGATGTACCGCGCCGCCTCGGCCAGCGCATCGAGGAAAGCGCGGTAAGTCTTCGGGTTTTCCTTCACATATTTTTCAGTGGCATACAGCACCGTCGCGGATGCCGGCCCGCCCAGCACCTGGTAAGAATCGAGCACGATTTTCGCGTTCGGGTTACCGGCAAGTTCTTGTTCCTGGAATGGCGGCCCGCCAAAGTGGGCGTTCAGTTCGGTCTTGCCGGCAATCAGGGCCGCGGCGGCGTCCGGGTGCGGCACGGTCTGGGTGATCGGATCGAGTTTCTTGAATTGGGCATTGCCCCACTGCCTGGCGGCGGCCATCTGCAGGATGCGGGCCTGCACCGACACCGTCACCGCCGGCAAGGCGATGCGGTCTTTCGGGCCGAAGTCGGCAATGGTCTTGACCGCCGGATTGGTGCTGACCAGGTAATACGGGAAGCTGCCCAGCGAGGCGACGCCGCGCACGTTCTGGCGGCCCTTGGTGCGGTCCCAGATCGTCATCAGGGGGCCGACGCCGGCCCCGGCGATATCGATCGAGCCCGACAGCAGCGCATCGTTGATCACGGCGCCGCCGGACAGCTTGACCCAGTCGACGTCGACGTCGACGCCCTGCTTCTTGCCATGCTTTTCGATGAGTTTCTGGTCTTGCGCCACGTTCAGCAGCAGGTAGACCACGCCGAACTGCTCGGCGATGCGGATCTTGCCCTCGGCCTGGGCGAATGATGGTAGCGCCAGGGCCAGCGCCGCGCCGACGGCAAGGATCTTCTTGTGGAGTGTCATGGGTTTCCCGGATTGAGTCAGAACGGAACGTCGCCTTCGATGGTCGTGCGGTACAGCTTGCGGCGCAGGTGGTCGGGACAGCCGGCCGCCAGGTGCATCAGCGAGCGGTTGTCCCAGAACACCATGTCGTGAGGCCGCCACTGATGGCGATAGACATGTTGCGGGCGCGTGCCATGGTCGAACAGCGCGTCGAGCAGTTCGCGGCTGCGCCGCTCGGGCACGCCCAGGATGCGGGTGGTGAAGTGCTCGCTGACGAACAGGGCCTTGCGGCCGGTCTCGGGATGGGTGCGCACCACCGGGTGATTGACCGGCTTGACCTCGTCGATCTGGGCCTGGGTGAGCTGCGGGCGGAACGGGTTCTTCTGGCGCAGCGCTTCGTACTTGGCCAGATACCAGTGCTCGGCCTGCAAGCCTTCGACTTCGCGCTTCAGGTCGTCGGGCAAGGCTTCCCAGGCCGTGTGCTGGTTCGCGAACAGGGTATCGCCGCCTTCGGCCGGCAGCTCTTGCGCATGCAGCATCGAGCCCAGGCTCGGCGTTTCCTTGTACGACAGGTCGGAATGCCAGAAGTGGCCGGCATCGCCCAGGCCGATCGGCTGGCCGTTCTCGCGGATGTTCGAGACGATCAGCACTTCGGGGTGGCCCGTCAGCTGGAAATTGCGCAGCACATGGATCTGCAACTGGCCGAAGCGGCGGCTGAACGCCACCTGCTGGGCCGGCGTGATGTGCTGGTCGCGGAATACCAGCACGTGGTGGTCGAGGTGGGCGCGGTGCAGGCGGCTGAAGTCTTCCGCCCCGAGCGGACGCGACAGGTCGAGGCCGACGACTTCGGCGCCCAGCGGAGCGCCGATGATGGGGTGGACAGCAAATGCTTGACGAGGAATATCGAGCGGCATGATGGCGGAGGCGGGATGATCGTGTTGACAGCCTAACCACGCTTCCATAGGCGAACAACGAATGATTTCGCGTATCTTCATGCAGTTTTTGAACGTTATGTAAATAGCATTGCCGCCTCCCGGCCCTGCGCGTTTACGGTGCAGGCCAGGACGTTTTTTGCTAGGATGCGAAAGTTTTCCCTAAAGCACGAGCAAGACGAGCGCTTCCTTGAACCCGCATGGCCACAGATAAAGAACTCAACGACTTCCTTGCGAATGTCGAACGGCGTGCGTTCAAGCAGGCGGTGTATGCGGTGCGCAAGGACGAGTCGGCGCTGGACATCGTCCAGGACGCCATGATCAAGCTGGCCGAAAAGTATGGCGACAAGCCGGCCGCCGAATTGCCGATGCTGTTCCAGCGCATCCTGCAGACGACCATCCTCGATTACTTCCGCCGCGAAAAAGTGCGCAACACCTGGGTCAGCCTGTTTTCGGGCTTCAGCCGCGGAGAGGGAGGTGACGATGACGACTTTGATATACTTGCCTCATACGAGGCCGAAGAAGGATCGGCCGCCGCAGAGTCGAGTGCGGACCAGATTGAGCGTGAACAAACCTTGCGCTTGATCGAAGAAGAAGTACAAAAGCTCCCAACGCGTCAACGGGAAGCCTTCCTCATGCGTTACTGGCAGGATATGGACGTGGCCGAAACGGCCGAAGCGATGGGATGCTCCGAAGGCAGCGTCAAGACACATTGCTCCCGTGCCACCCACGCCCTCGCCGCAGCGCTCAAGGCCAAGGGAATCACATTATGAATACCGACGACATCAACCTGGCGTACAAAATCCGCCATGCACTGAACGAACAGCTCGACACCTTGCCGGCCTCGACGACCGACCGGCTGGCCGCCGCGCGCGCCGCCGCGCTCGCGCGCAAGAAGGCGGACGCGCCGGTCGAGTATTTCAAGCCAGCCCCTTCCGGCTGGCGCGAGATGCTGGCCGGCTTCGGCAATCTCGTGACGGGTCCGGCCATGTCGCGCCTGGCGGTCGCCGTGCCGATCCTGGCGCTGGTGATCGGCATGGGCGGCGTCTACCAGCACGAACAGCAACAGCAGATCGCCGAGCTGGCCGACATCGACGCGGCCGTGTTGTCCGATGAACTGCCGCTCAATGCGTATCTCGACCCGGGCTTCAGCGCTTACCTGGAGTCGCAGCAGCGCCGGCAATGACGAAGAACGACGCTTCACAGTCTCGCGCATCGAAGCCCGGCGCCGCGAAATCCCGGTTCCCCGTCCTGAAAACGGTGGCCGGGGTCCTGGTGGCGGGTGCAATCGCCTGGGTCATCGTCGACCGTTTCGACACCCCGTCCGTCCTGCCGTCGGTGGCCGATGCCGTCGATGGCGAACGCGCGTCGCCCAAAAGCTTCGACAAGCCCCTGTGGAACGAACTGAGCAGCGCCCAGCAAGTGGCGCTGGCGCCGCTGGAACCCGAGTGGAACCAGATGGAAGGACCGCGCAAGCGCAAGTGGATCCAGATGTCGGCCCGCTTCGCCTCGCTGCCCGCGTCCGAGCAGCAGCGCGTGCACGAACGCATGCGCCAGTGGATGAAGCTCACCCCCGCGCAGCGCGAACTCGCGCGCGAGAACTACAGCCGCACCAGCCGCCTGGCCCAGGGCGGCGACAAGGCGGCCGACTGGGAAAACTACAAGCAGCTGTCGGCGGAACAGAAACGCCAGCTGGCCAACAGCCCGGCGGCGACGCGCCACAAGAGCATTCCGGTGGCGCTGCCTGAAGCGCCGATGCTGGTCACGCCGACGCCCTGCCCACCGAACACCACCCGCCGCGGCGCCGAATGCATCCTGATCGGCACGGATACCGTGGTGCCGACCGCGACCGCCAGCGTGCCGCCGCCAGCGCAGCCCGGCGGCGCCGGCCCTGCTCCCGTCGTGACGCCGGGTCCGGCGGTCAGCTCCCCTGGCGCCGATGGCGGCGCGATCGCCGCGCCTGGCGGCCAGCAGGCACCCGCGCAGGCCGCCAATGCAAGCAACTGAGCCGGTCGCCACCAGTCCGGTGCACGCGCCGCCCCAGCCGGCGCCGACCATCAAGCGCCGCGTGACGGTGATGGTCTATGAATTCTTCCTGCTGTTCGCCGTCGAGATGCTGGCGGTGCTGGTCTACCTCCTCCTCACAGGCAACCGCCAGGAGCCGCTGTTCCAGCATGGGCTCAAGCTCTGGCTGTTCCTGGTGACGGGCCTGTACTTCACCTGGTGCTGGCGCGACAGCGGCCACACGCTGGCCATGAAGACCTGGCGCATCAAGGTGGTCCAGGCCGGGCACGCGCGCCTGCCATGGCGCACCGCCATCGCGCGCTACCTGCTGGCCTGGGGCTGGTTCGCGCCGGCGCTGCTCGTGTGCGCCGCGTTCGGCCTGCACGCCAGGGGCGAGATCGCCATCGCGCTGGCGCTCGGCATCGTCCTGTGGGCGCTCACCGCCCTCCTCGACAAGGACCGCCAGTTCCTGCACGACCGCCTGGCCGGCACCCGCCTGGTCCAGCTCCCCAAGATCAAGCGCTGACCGGGCGCGAGCTTGCTGCGCGGCATTCGAACGCGGCGACATCCTGAATCGCGGAATAATCGGCCTTTTCACTGTGAATGAAAGGTCAACGATGAAGCGATCGAATCTCCGCGTGGTGATCATGGGCGCCTCGAGCGGCATCGGCGCCGCGACCGCTGTCGCCTTTGCCCGCGAGGGCGCCGACCTGGTGCTCGGCGCGCGCGGCAAGGAAGGCCTCGACGATGTCGCCCGCCGCTGCTTCCAGGCCGGCGGCCGGGCCGAAACGGTGGTGGTCGACGCGACCGACGCCAGGGCGGTGGACGCCTTCGCGCGCGAAGCGCGGTCCATCCTGGGACAGATCGACCTGTGGTTCAGCAATGTCGGCGCCGGCGTGGTCGGCAAGTACCACGACGTGCCGATGGCCGACCACCGCCAGGTGATCGAGACCAACCTGCTCACCCACATGAACGACGCGCACGCGGTGCTGCCGATCTTCCTGGAGCAGGACCACGGCATCTGGGTCAACATGATCTCGTCCGGCGGCTACGTCGCCGCGCCCTACGCCGCGGCCTACTCGGCCAGCAAGTTCGGCCTGCGCGGCTTTTCCGAAGCCCTGCGCGCGGAGCTCGGCAAGCGGCGCCGCATCCACGTCTGCGACGTGTATCCCACGTTCGTCGACACGCCCGGCTTCAGCCACGCGGCCAACTACACGGGCGCCCACCTCTCCTATCCGCCGGGTGCGCTGGCGCCGGAAACGGTGGCCGATGCCGTCGTCAAGCTGGCCCGCAGCCCGCGCGACACGACCGCGGTCGGCGCGCCCGCCGCCGCCATGAAGGCCACCCGGCTGGCGCCGAACCTCGTCGCGGCCGGCATGAACCGCTTCATGGATGCGTGGGCAAAACGGGCCGAGCGCACGGGCGACACGCGCGGCGCGCTGTACGAACCGCCGCACGGCGCCAGTGGCGTGCATGCGGATGCAAGCCGACTCAATCAGCCACGACCTCAGCCAAAAGCGCAGCCAAGCCAGCCGGCCAACAAGGCGCTGGTGGCCGGCGCGGCGGTGGTCGCCGCCGCGATCGGCATGCAGTTGCTGAGAAAGCGCGCGGATCAGTAAGTCAGGTTGATCTGCATGACGGCGGTGGTGCCGCTGACTTCGTTACCGACGATCAGCAGCGGCTTGCCGTTCGGCGACTTGTACGCCGGGATCAGGGTCAGTCCTTCCGGACCCAGGTCGCCCTTGTCGCCGTCGCGCGTGTTGAGGTAGGTGACGAAGGAAGCCTGGGCCGGCTTGCTCACGTCATACACCATCACGCCGCCGACGCGCTCCAGGCCGATGAAGGCATAGTGCTTGCTGCCGAACTTGCCGACCACGGCGCCTTCCGGCTCCGGGCCCTTCGAAGCGCTGCGGTCTTCCAGGTCGTCGTTGTCGTTGCTGGCGTTGAATTTGACGTTCGGCAGCGCCTTGGTGCGCTGCTCGAATTCGTCGCCCGAGTCGTAGACACGCTTGATGTCGGTGTCCCAGATCGAGAACGAACGGCCGCCGAAGGTGTACAGCTCGGTGCACTGGCCGGCAGCGTTCTTGCCCGTGATGCCGCCGTTCGGCGTGGTCGTGATGCGCAGGCGGCCGAGGTTCGAATCGAAGATCCGGTTGGCCGCATCCGGGAAGACGGCGGGGTCCAGCCCTGCCGTGCAGTGCGCACGCACGCGGCTCTCTTCGTTGAAGCCCGGCCAGTCGGCGCGCGCGTCTCCCTCGTTGGCGGTGATCAGGTAATGCTTGCCGTCCACCGAGTAGCTGGCGATGGCGTCCGGCAGGTACATGCCTTTCACCGGCTGCGGGCCGATCTTGATGGCAGGCGAACCGCTGTTGGTGTTGGCGCCGCCATCTTCGTCCGACGCATCCAGCCCGAAGCCGGCCACACTGTGGTCCTTGAAGCCGAGCGGCTTGACCGCCGTGACCTTGGCCGTCGCCACGTCGACGATGGCGATCGCATTGTTTTCCTGCAGGGTCACCCAGGCGGTGCGGCCGTCGTCGCTGACGGTGATGTATTCCGGCTCGAAGTCCTGGGCGGCGCTGGCGTTCGGCCCATAGATGCGGATGCCCTGCGCGCGCAGCGCGGCTTCCTGGCCGTTGAAGGCGCGCAAGTCCGCTGTCGCCACCGAGGGCGCGCCGCCGCGGTTGACGGTGATGACGCTGACCGAGCCTTCCGGGTCCGTCGTGCCGGCCACGCCATAGCCGCTCGGCTCGCCCTCGTTCGCGACCAGCACCTTGCTGCCGTCGGGGGTGAAGGTCAGCATGTCGGGCAGCGCGCCGACCTTCACGCTATTGATCAGTTTCAGGTCGGCCGCATTGTAGAAGGCGACGGTGCCCGGCTGGGTCTTGGGATCCGATTCGATCGCCAGCGCCACCAGGCCGTCGTGCACGGCGACGCTGTTGACCGCCTTGCCCATGCTCGCCACATTGATGGTGCCGATCAGCTTCGGCGTGCCTGGCGCCGCCAGGTCCAGCACATCGACCGTGCCGTTGGCGCCGTTGACGACGAACAGGCGCCGGCTGCCGGCATCGTAGGCCGTGATCTCGGCCGCGCCCACCGCCCCGCCGCTATAGCTGCCGATTTTCTCCAGCGCGAGCGTGGTCGGGGTCGGATCGTCGTCGTCGCCACCGCAGGCCGCGAGCGTGCAGGCCAGCGCGATCGCGCTCAGCATCGGGAGGTAACCCGGAAGGTAACGGGAAGGTGTGGCGGGACGGCGCAGGAACATGGTTGTCGATTTTCCAAAAGTAGAAAATCGACAGCATATGGACGCAAGATGACAGCCGTATGACTTCTCAAGCCCGTTCGACGGCGCGCTGCATCAGCTTGCGCGACCAGGGCAGCAGCTGGAACAGGACGCCGCAGGCCAGCGCCGGCAGGATGAACAGCTCGATCACCATATAGGCGCGGATGATCTTCCATGGATCCGGGTTGTTCGGATCCATCCCGCCCAGCAGGTCGCCGTAGGAATGGCGCGCGATGTACAGCGTGGCGGCGGTCATCGCCAGCCCGCACAGCAGCGCCGCGCCCGCCCCCAGCAACACGCGGCGCGGCGTGGTCTGCAGGCGCCGGCGCAGCGGTTCCAGCTTGACGGCCAGCGCCATCAGCATGCCGTGCGCCAGGCCGAGCGCGCCCGCGATCAGGGCGCCGAACAGCAGCGCCGCCAGGTAGAAGGACGGCATGAGCTCGATGCGGCCCTTGGTGAACAGGGTGGCCAGCGTAAATTCGATCACCGGGATCACGGGGCCGAGCAACAGGAAGAACAGGACGCTGGTCGCGACCAGGCGGAAGGAACTTGGCATGGCAGGAATGACTCAGAAGCGCTCGACGTCGCGCAGGTAACGCCAGCCGCCCGGCGGCAGGCTGCCCATGGAAATACGGCCGATGCGCAGGCGGCGCAGCGCGGTGACCTTCAGGCCGACGTCGCCGCACAGGCGCTCGATCTGGCCGCGCTGGATGTTCTTGCCGGCGATGCGCAGGCGGGCTTCGCTTTGCCAGCTGGCGCGGAACATGCGGCCCAGTTTATCGAGGCCGCCGTCGGCGATCTGTCCTTCGACTTCGGCCACGTATTCGTACTCGTTGCGCGGCGCGTCCTCGACGAGTTTGCGCATCACGCGCCAGTCCTGGCTGAACACGACCAGGCCCGAGGCCATCGTTTCGAGCGGCGTCGCCAGCGCCAACTTGAACAGGTGCCGGCGCAGGAACGGCTTGCCGAAACCATTGTCCAGCACTTGCGTGTCGGCGCCGATCGCGGCCAGCAGCGCGTCCTGTTCGACGCCGGCCGGCTTGTGCAGCAAGATGGTGACCGGCTCGGGCTCGACCGGGGTCGCGCCCGGCAGCAGCGCGACGGTTTGCGCCGGCGTCACGCGGGTGGCCGGGTCCTCAGCCAGCGCGCCATCGACGCTGACCCAGCCGCCGGCGATATAACGTTCTGCCTCGGCGCGCGAGCACCCCGCCACTTCGGCGACGCGCTTGGCCAGGCGAATACCTTCGTCACTCATCAGGCCCGCCAATCCGCGAAGAACGCCGTGAACACCTCGACCGTGCGCTTCACGTCGGCGTTCGAGATGTCGAGGTGGGTCACCAGGCGCATTTTCGGGCCGACCGTGGCGCGGATGCCGGCGCGCGCCAGCGCTTGGCGCAGCGGCGCGCAGGCGGCTGCCGGCACGTCCATCCAGAAGATGTTCGTCTGCGGTGTGCCGACCTTCAGCTGTTCGATCTTCGCCAAGCCCTGCGCCAGTTCCGCCGCGTTGTCATGGTCGTTGGCCAGCAGCGCGACGTTGTGCTCGAGCGCGTAGTGGGCCGCGGCGGCGATCACGCCGGCCTGGCGCATGCCGCCGCCCAGCATCTTGCGCCAGCGCTTGCCCTGCTCGATGAAGGACTTCGGTCCCAGCAGGACCGAGCCGACCGGCGCGCCCAGGCCCTTGGACAGGCAGACCGACACCGTATCGAAGCCTTTTACCGCATCGACCAGGCTGATGCCCTGCTTGACGGCGGCGTTGCAGATGCGCGCGCCGTCGAGGTGGGTCGCCAGGCCCTTGTCGTGGGCGAGCGTGGTCGCGGCGGCGACGTATTCCTGGCTCAGCACGCGGCCACCGATGGTGTTTTCCAGCGCCAGCAGACGGGTGCGCGCGAAGTGCATGTCGTCCGGCTTGATATAGGCCTCGATATCGGCCAGGGCGATCGAGCCGTCCGGCTGGTTCGCGATCGGCTGCGGCTGGATGCTGCCCAGCACCGCGGCGCCGCCGCCTTCGTACTTGTAGGTGTGCGCTTCCTGGCCGACCAGGTATTCGTCGCCGCGACCGCAATGGGTCATCAGGGCGATCAGGTTGGTCTGGGTGCCGCTCGGCGCGAACATGCCCGCTTCGAAGCCGAACAGCTCGGCCGCGTAGTCCTGCAGGCGGTTGACGGTCGGGTCGTCGCCGTAGACGTCGTCGCCGACCGGGGCGGCCACCATGGTGGCGCGCATCGCGGCGCTCGGCTGGGTCACGGTGTCGCTGCGCAGGTCGATCCAGCGCTGTTGATCTTGGCTCATCTTCTTATTCCGTAGTCTCGGCCTGGGTATAAAAACGGCTCTTCATCTCGTCGAGGCCGACCTCTTGCAGCACTTCGTGCAGGCGTTCGCTGGGCCGGCGGCGCGGCAGGTTTTTATAGGTGGCGACGATCAGCTCGTTCTTCATCGAGTGTTCCCAGCCCACCAGTTCGGTGACCGTCACCTGGTAGCCATGGGCCTCGAGCTGCAGGCAGCGCAGCACATTGGTGATCTGGCTGCCGAATTCGCGGGTGTGGATCGGATGACGCCAGATCTCGGTCAGCGCACTGCGCTTGATGTCCTTGCCCTTGTTCTTGCGCAGCACGGACGCGACTTCGGCCTGGCAGCACGGCACCAGCACCATGTGCTTCGCCTTCTTCTTGAGGGCGAAGTCGATGGCGTCGTCGGTGGCGGTATTGCAGGCGTGCAGCGCGGTGACGATGTCGATCGTCTCGGGCAGCTTGCTCGACGTGGTGGACTCGGCCACCGACAGCGGCAGGAACGACATGCCGCTGAATCCGAGGCGCGCGGCCAGTTCAAGCGATTTGCTGACCAGCTCTTCGCGGGTCTCGATGCCGTAGATGTGGCTGCCCTCGCCCTCGGCCTTGACGAACAGGTCGTACAGGATGAAGCCGAGATAGGACTTGCCGGCGCCGTGGTCGACCAGCGAGACGCTGCCTTTTTCGCTCTTGACGTCGCGCAGCAGCGGCTCGATGAAGTTGTACAGGTGGTAGACCTGCTTGAGCTTGCGGCGGCTGTCCTGGTTCAACTTGCCGTCGCGGGTCAGGATGTGCAGCTCCTTGAGCAGCTCGATCGATTGGCCGGGACGAACCTCCGGCGGCAGTTCCTGTGGTGCCGGGACTTTCCTGGCTTGCTCAAGACGCTTCATGGACGGCTCAGTGATTCTTTTCGGCGGCGTGGTTGATCGTGTATTTCGGGATCTCGACCACCAGGTCTTCTTCCGCGACGATCGCCTGGCACGACAGGCGCGAATTCGGCTCCAGGCCCCAGGCCTTGTCGAGCATGTCTTCTTCCTTCTCTTCCTGCTCGTTCAGCGATTCGAAGCCTTCGCGCACGATCACGTGGCAGGTGGTGCAGGCGCAGACGCGGTCGCAGGCGTGCTCGATCTCGATGTCGTTGTCGAGCAGGACGTCGCAGACCGACTTGCCGGCTGGGGCTTCGAGCACGGCGCCGTCCGGGCAGAACACCGGGTGTGGGAGGATGACGATTTGTGGCACTTGGGTTACCTCGGTTGATTGGATAATCCGATTATCCGTTGTTCTTGATATTGCGTATGCGAGCCGTCGGGGGAGGCTCAGACCTCGTCCAGCGACTTGCCCGCCAGCGCCTTGCGCACGCTCTTGTCCATGCGGCGGGCGGCGAATTCCTCGGTGCCCTTGGCCAGCGCCTGCACCGCGGCGTGCAGGGCGTCCTGGCGCTGGCCCGGCGCGGTCGACGCGTCGTTCGACGCCGTCACCGCGTCGCGCACCGCCTGCAGTTGCTGGCCAATCGCGGCCTGCTCTTCCTGCGACAGCAACTCGACGTCGGCGTCGAGCGCCGACTGGGTGGCCAGCAGGATGCGCTCGGCCTCGACCTGCTCTTCGCGCAGCGCGCGCATCTGCATGTCGCTGGAGGCCGAGCTGTACGACTCCTGCAGCATGCGCGCCACGTCGTCGTCGCCCAGGCCATAGGATGGCTTGACCGTGATCGATGCTTCCACGCCCGAGCGCATCTCGCGCGCCGCCACCGACAGCAGGCCGTCGGCGTCCACTTGATACGTGACGCGGATGCGCGCCGCGCCGGCCGCCATCGGCGGAATGCCGCGCAGCTCGAAGCGCGCCAGCGAACGGCAGTCCGACACCAGCTCGCGCTCGCCCTGCACCACGTGCACCGCCAGCGCGGTCTGGCCGTCCTTGAAGGTCGTGAATTCCTGGGCGCGCGCCACGGGAATCGTCGAATTGCGCGGGATGATCTTCTCGACCAGGCCGCCCATCGTCTCGATGCCCAGCGACAGCGGAGTCACGTCCAGCAACAGCCAGTCGTCACCCTCGGCGCGGTTGCCGGCCAGCAGATTGGCCTGGATCGCGGCGCCCAGCGCCACCACGCGGTCAGGGTCGATATTGGCGTGCGGGATGGTCTGGAAGAATTCCGAGACCGCGCGGCGCACGTGCGGCATGCGCGTCGCGCCGCCGACCATCACGACGCCGTCGACGTCCTCGACAGTCACGCTCGCATCGCGCATCGCCTTGCGGATCGCGTTCATGGTCTTGCCGACCAGGTGCTTGGTGATCTCGGAGAACACCGCGGCGGTGACCGTCACCTGCACGATCTCGCCCGACTTGAGGATTGCCTCGACCGTCGTTTCTTCATTGGTCGACAGCAGTTCCTTGGCCTGGCGCGCCTTGACCATCAGGGTCGCGGTGTCGTGCTCCGACAGCGGCGCCAGCTTGGCCTGCTCGGTGATCCAGCAAAACAGCCTGTGGTCGAAATCGTCGCCGCCCAGGGCCGAGTCGCCGCCGGTCGACAGCACCTCGAACACGCCCTTCGAGAGCTTGAGGATCGAGATGTCGAAGGTGCCGCCACCCAGGTCATAGACCGCGTAGACGCCCTCCTTGCCATGGTCGAGGCCATAGGCGATGGCAGCGGCGGTCGGCTCGGACAGCAGGCGCAGCACGTTCAGGCCGGCCAGCTGGGCCGCGTCCTTGGTGGCCTGGCGCTGGGCGTCGTCGAAATACGCCGGCACCGTGATCACGGCGCCGACCAGGTCGTGGCCCAGCGAATCCTCGGCGCGCTGGCGCAGGGTGGCCAGGATCTGGGCCGACACCTCGACCGGGCTTTTCACGCCGGCGACGGTGTTCAGCTGGACCATGCCCTCGCCCTCGACGAAGTCGTAGGGCAGGTTCTCGGCGTGGGCGATGTCCTTGAGGCCGCGCCCCATGAAGCGCTTGACCGAGACGATGGTGTTCTTCGGGTCGGTCGTCTGGTGCACGCGCGCCTTGTGGCCGATGTTGGCGTGACCGTTCGGCAGGTACCGCACGATCGACGGCAGCAGCGAACGGCCCTCCTCGTCGCTCAGCACTTCGGGGCTGCCGCTACGGACCGTGGCGACGAGCGAGTTGGTGGTGCCCAGGTCGATGCCCACGGCCAGGCGGTGCTGGTGGGGGGCGGTGGACATGCCGGGTTCGGCGATTTGGAGGAGTGCCATAGTCGTGATACCAGTGTTATTTTTGTGTGCCCCGGATGATACGCCCGTTTGCGTTCATCCGTCGGCCAAACCATCCCGCCTCGCGCGGGACGTTACGCCTCGATCGCTTCGAAGGCGTACTGCACTTCGTCGCCGAATTTATCGAGGAACATCAGGCCGCGCACGCCTTGCGCGGCGCCGTTGAAGTCGCCGGCGTCCAGCTGGCTCGCAACGGCGGCCAGCATGTTCTTGCGCTCGGCGCGCAGCTGCGCTTCGAGCCGGTCGAGTGCGATGGCGTCCTTGGCCGCACGCGCGTCCTCGAGCTCTTCGCGCCACTCCATCTGCTGCATCAGGAAGCTTGGCGGCATGGCCGTATTCGATTCGGTCTGCAGGTCGACCCCGTTCAGCTCGCACAGGTATTGCGCGCGCTTCTGCGGGTTGCGCAGGGTCTGGTAGGCCTCGTTGGCGCGGGTCGCCCACTGCATCGCGACGCGCTTTTCGGCGTCGGTCGCGTTGACGAAACGGTCAGGGTGCACGCGGCCCTGGACTTCGCGGTAGGCCGCATCGAGGGCGTCCTGGTCGATCTCGAAACGGGCCGGCAGCTGGAACAGGTCGAAGTGATTCTGCATCGCTTAGATACGGAAGCTTTCGCCGCAGCCGCAGTTGTCCTTGACGTTCGGGTTGTTGAAGCGGAAGCCTTCGTTGAGCCCTTCGCGGGCGAAATCGAGCTCGGTGCCGTCGATATAGGCCAGGCTTTTCGGGTCGACGAAGACCTTGACGCCGTGCGACTCGAACACCGCGTCTTCGGCGGCGCTCTCGTCGACGTACTCGAGCTTGTAGGCCAGGCCGGAGCAGCCGGTGGTGCGCACACCGAAGCGCAAGCCGATGCCCTTGCCCCGGCGTTCGAGGTAACGGTTGACGTGTTTCGCGGCTTTTTCGGTCAGGGTGATTGCCATGTGCTTCTCCAGCTCTGTTCTAAAAATGCTTACGCTGCTGCCTTCTCGTGCTTCGCCTTGTAGTCGGCGACTGCGGCCTTGATCGCGTCTTCGGCCAGGATCGAGCAGTGAATCTTGACCGGCGGCAGGGCCAGTTCTTCGGCGATCTGCGTGTTCTTGATCGCCAGCGCTTCGTCCAGGCTCTTGCCCTTCACCCATTCGGTGATGAGCGAGCTCGATGCGATGGCCGAACCGCAGCCATAGGTCTTGAACTTCGCGTCTTCGATCAGGCCCTGGTCGTTGACCTTGATCTGCAGTTTCATGACGTCGCCGCACGCCGGCGCGCCGACCATGCCGGTGCCGACTGCATCGTCGCCCTTGTCGAAGGCGCCGACGTTGCGCGGGTTTTCGTAGTGGTCCAGTACTTTGTCCGAATATGCCATGGTGATGCTCCTTAATCTTGATTTAGTGGGCTGCCCATTGGATCGAGTTCAGGTCGATCCCCTCTTTGAACATGTCCCACAGCGGCGACAGTTCGCGCAGTTTGCCGACCTTCGATTTCAGCAGGTCGACGGCGAAGTCGATCTCTTCCTCGGTCGTGAAACGGCCGATGGTGAAGCGGATCGAGCTGTGCGCCAGTTCGTCGCTGCGGCCCAGGGCGCGCAGCACGTACGATGGTTCCAGGCTGGCCGAGGTGCAGGCCGAACCGGACGACACGGCGATGTCCTTGACCGCCATGATCAGCGACTCGCCTTCGACATAATTGAACGAGACGTTCAGGTTGTGCGGCACGCGGTGGTCCATGTCGCCGTTGATGTAAACTTCTTCGATCTCGAGCAGGCCCTTGGCCAGGCGGTCGCGCAGCGCGCGGATACGCACCAGCTCACCTTCCATCTCTTCCTTCGCCAGGCGGAACGCTTCGCCCATGCCCACCAGCTGGTGGGTCGGCAGGGTGCCCGAGCGCAGGCCGCGCTCGTGGCCGCCGCCGTGCATCTGCGCCTCGAGGCGCACACGCGGCTTGCGGCGCACGTACAGGGCGCCGACGCCTTTCGGGCCATACACCTTGTGCGCGGTGAAGGTCATCAGGTCGACCTTCGATTTTTCGAGGTCGATGACCACCTTGCCGACGGCTTGCGCGGCGTCGCAGTGGAAGATGATGCCCTTCGAGCGGCACAGCGCGGCCAGCTCTTCGATCGGCTGGACCACGCCGATCTCGTTATTGACCAGCATGACCGAGACCAGGATGGTGTCCGGACGCAGTGCGGCTTCCAGCTGCTCTACGGTGATCAGGCCGTTGTCTTGCGGTTCGAGGTAGGTGGCGTCGAAGCCGACGCGCTCGAGTTCGCGCACGGTGTCGAGCACCGACTTGTGCTCGGTCTTGACCGTGATGATGTGCTTGCCCTTGGTCTTGTAGAACTGGGCCGCCCCCTTGAGCGCCAGGTTGTTGCTCTCGGTCGCGCCCGAGGTCCAGATGATCTCGCGCGGGTCGGCGCCGACCATGTTCGCGACGTTCTGGCGCGCTTCTTCGACCGCGGCTTCGGCGCTCCAGCCATAGGCGTGGCTGCGCGAGGCCGGGTTGCCGAACTGCTCGCGCAGGAACGGGATCATGGCATCCGCGACGCGTGGATCGACCGGCGTGGTGGCCGAGTAGTCCAGGTAGATCGGGAAATGGGGCGCAGTCGCGAAGCTCTGCTCGGTTTTCTTGTCCAAAGGCGCGTTCATCAATTCACTCCAGTAAGCTTCAGTTTGTTCCGACGGCGGCCGGGGCGCCGCGGTGCACATGCACGACGTTCTGTTCTTTATGGCGCTGCTGGTCGACCAGGTCTTGCAGCGACACCGAATCGAGGTAGTCGACCATTTTTTCGTTCAGCGTGGTCCACAGTTCGTGGGTCATGCAGCGGGCGCCATCGGTATGGGCGCCGTGGCAATTCTCTTTGCCACCGCACTGGGTCGCATCCAGCGGCTCGTCGACGGCGATGATGATGTCGGCCACCGTCACCTTGCCCGCCGGACGGGCCAGGCTGTAGCCGCCACCCGGGCCGCGGATCGATTCGACGATCTCGTGGCGGCGCAGCTTGCCGAACAGCTGCTCCAGGTAGGACAGCGAAATGGCCTGGCGCTGGCTGATGCCCGACAGCGTGACCGGACCATTGCCTTGACGCATGGCAAGATCGATCATCGCGGTAACAGCAAAACGGCCTTTGGTGGTCAGACGCATTACAACCCCGGTTAATGTTAAAATATTCCTCTTGTCCAACTACGCCGCAGCACTCTGCAACTTCTCTTGCGGGACCGGCTAAAAACCGGATTAGTTGAACGATTTAGTCAAGTATAGCAAATCGCGGACATCTTGTCTTGGCGGCCCCGAAAAACGGCGGCCGCCCCACTCCCCCTGTCGTTTGAACGCCGTCGCGGCGGCCGTTATCGCTTGCGCAACAGCTCCATGGGGCCGAACAGCTGCTGCATCCCCTGGTGACCGATGAAGCTCAGGTTGTAGGGATGCTCGGCCAGCGCCTGCGGGAAGGCGGCCGTCTCGGGCAGCTTTTTCAATTGTTCGGCGATCTTGCCCCACAGAACCAGGGTCGGCGGCTGCGGCCGTTCGGCCAGCGCCGCCAGCACCGTCTGCAGGAAAGGCAGCCAGGCGCGCGCATCGATCGCCGGGGCAACGTGCTTGCGGAACACCAGCGCCGCGTTCAGCAGCAGGAAGCCATGGCCGTGCAAATTGTCCTGCAACTCGGCCAGGGTCTGGATCGTGCCGTCGCGTCCAGCCGCCTGCGCGATCGGCGCCAGCGCCGCGCCGCCGGTCGCATCCGGCTGCAAGCGGCCGCTGGCCACCAGCAGCATCTTCATGAAGTTGCGCAGCGAGGTCGCGCGGTTGACCGGTTTCGACAAGCCGCTCTCGCACCACAACTCCCCTACCGCGCCATCCATGAAACAGACGCCGGTCGCGCTCGCGGCGCGCGGATAAGGGCCTTCGCCGACCAGCACATGGCGAACCTTGTCCAGTGGCTGGGCGAAGGCGGCGAACAGGCGATGTTCGGTGGGCAGGTAGTCGTCAACGGCCAGGGCCGGCAGGTAGCCCGGGTTGGCGCGGGCGACAGCCGCGAGACCGGCTTCGAGAATGGGGCGCCAGGAGGCGTCGGCCAGGTCGAGGGCGTGCAGGATCGGGGCGGGGATGGGTGCGGGGGCGGCGGTCGAGGTCATGAGGTACCGGTGAAAGAGACGAGGCAGAGACGAGGCCGGATTGTATCCCGCCCCGTCGATCCGCTCCGCCAGCCTGTGGTCAAGCCATCGGCGTGGGACGCGAGCGGCGGCGCGCCATCCAGCCCAGCATGCCGAGACCGCCGAACATCAGCGCGACGCTCGACGGCTCCGGCACCTCAGCCGCACCGGCGCTGACCGAAATATTGTCGATCGCGATATCGAAATCGGTGAAGCCGTAGAACCAGCCGGGAACGAGGGTGCTGAATACCAGTTCGTCCACGCTCGACAGCACGTCGGCGAAGGTACGGCCGGGCGGCAGGCCCGGTCCCTGGGCGTCATCCGTCGTGCCGTATCCGCCCCAACCGGCCGGCAGGGCCGCCATGGTCGTGTCGGCGATCGTCACCGACAGGTGCTGCCAGCCGAGGGTGGCATCGATGACGCCCAGGTCGAACCAGACGCTGGAGTAAGGCATGCCCTCCGGCGTATTGTCGTAGTCGCGCAATTCGACGACCAGGTTGCGCGAAACCTCCTGGCCAACGTAGCGAATCGAATTGGCGATGATGTCCAGGCCGATGGTCACGCTGCCCAGCTTTGAATAATCCCCCACGTAATTCTGATTGCGGTTGCTGAAACCGACGCCGAAGTTTTCCATCACGGTGTGCAGCGCGGGAGCGCCATTCCCCAGGCTGGTGTCGATCCATGACCCGCCCACGCCATTGGCAGGCTGCGATCCTTCCCATCCCTGGGCGCCATTGGAAAAGTCGACGAATGAGCTTGCCGGTGCGGCCTTGACGACGGTCGCAGCCAGAGAAAGCGCCAACACAAACATTAATTTATGCAAGGTCATGATCTTCCCTATGAATATTAAAGAAAAAGGCGAATATCCACCCCTTCCAGCCAGAACCGGAATTGATTTTCAGTGCGCCGAATTAAATGCAGGGGGAATGGATGAGTGATTCTAGAGCCGCCATATTCCTCGGTCTACGGCATCTCGGCACTAAATTGTCATAATTATGTAGCAAATTTACTATTGGAAATTTAATTATTCCCCATAGAAATCATTACTGTGATCGGGAATCGATTAATAAAGTTCGGGCGAATAAAGCGTCTTTGTTTAGTAAAATTAATTGGACGTTTAGCGCGTTTATTAAATGAATTGGCGATCCCGAATATGGACAATCCGGAATGTCATGAATATCTGGCGGGGAGAGATGCGGCGATGTGATGGGCGGCGCCGATACCGGGCAGCGTGGCTGCCCGGCGCGATTTACTCGGTATCCGGCTGGTGCGACGGATGCGCCGCCCTGAACGCCGGCAGCTCGATGCACAGCGAGTTGATGCGGTCGATGTTCGGATAGGCCGAGACGTCGATATTGAAGCGCTGCGCATTGAAGACCTGCGGCACCAGGTAGCAGTCGGCGATGGTCGGATGGTCGCCATGGCAGAACGGCCCGGCGCCCGGATCGCGCGCCAGGTGCGCTTCGAGCGACTGGAAGCCTTCGATGATCCAGTGGCGGTACCACTCGGTCTTGGCCTGGTCCGACAGGCCCATGTGCTTGACCAGGTAGTTCAGCACGCGCAGGTTGTTGATCGGATGGATGTCGCAGCCGATGATCTGGGCCAGCTCGCGCACCCGGCCGCGGCCCGGCGCGTCCTTCGGCAGCAGCGGCGGCTCGGGATGGATCTCGTCGAGGTATTCGATGATCGCCATCGACTGGGTGAGCGTGATGCGGTCGTCCTGGAACGACGGCACCAGCCCGCTCGGGTTGATCTTGCGGTAGTCGTCCTGCAGGTGCTGGCCGCCGTCCTTCAGCAGGTGCACCGGCACCGCGTCGTAGGCCAAGCCCTTCAGGTTGAGCGCAATACGCACCCGGTATGCGGCCGAGCTGCGAAAATAGGTGTAGAGCTTCATCGCTGCCTCACTTGCTGTCTCATTTGCTGTCTCACTTGCTGCCTCATTTGCGCTTTTCCTGATAACGCATCACTTCCTGGTCGATCGCCCCGAAGATGCTGGCGCCATCGCCATCCAGCATCTCGATGCGCACCGTGTCGCCGAATGCCAGGTACGGCGTCTTCGGCTTGCCCTCTTCGATGGTCTCGTACATGCGCACCTCGGCCAGGCAGCAGTAGCCGACACCGCCGTTCTCGACGCTCGAACCGTGCAGGCTGCCCTGCTTGTTCGACACCGTGCCCGAACCGATGATGCTGCCGGCGCACAGCTCGCGCGTTGCCGCAGCGTGCGCGACCAGCTGAGCGAAGCTGAAGGTCATGTCTTCGCCGGCGTTCGGACGGCCGAAGGCGGCGCCGTTGAGCGTCACCAGCAGCGGCAGGTGAAGCTTGCTGCCCTGCCAGGCGTCGCCCAGCTCGTCCGGCGTGACCGCGACCGGCGAGAAGGCGCTGGCCGGCTTGGACTGGTAGAAGCCGAAGCCCTTGGCCAGTTCGTTCGGGATCAGGTTGCGCAGCGAGACGTCGTTGACCAGCATGACCAGGCGGATCGCGCTCGCCGCCCGCTCCACGCTGGCGCCCATCGGCACGTCGCCCGTGACCACCGCCACCTCGGCCTCGAGATCGATGCCCCAATCCTCGGACAGGGCCGCGATCGGATCGCAGGGGCCGACGAAGGAATCGCCGCCGCCCTGGTACATCAGCGGATCGGTATAGAACGAGGCCGGCACCTCGGCATTGCGCGCCTTGCGCACCAGCTCGACGTGGTTGATGTAGGCCGAGCCGTCGGCCCACTGGTAGGCGCGCGGCAGCGGCGAGTGGCATTCCTGTTCGATGAAGGATTCGGCGCCGTCCGCATTACCATCGTTGAGCTGCTCGTAGACCTTTGCCAGGTGCGGCGCGACCGCGTCCCAGTCGTCCAGCGCGGCCTGCATGGTGCGCGCGATGTCTGGCACGGCTTGATACGTGACCAGGTCGCGGCTGACGACGACCAGGGCGCCGTCGCGGGCGCCGGATTTGAGGGTGGCGAGTTTCATGGGCGTTTCCTTATTGCTGAGTAGCCACCATTACAAATCAAAAGCCACTATCATACAAACAGTATTTTCAACCCGATTTATCAGGTTTTCTTATGAATCCCACCCTGCGCCAGATGCGCGCCTTCGTCGCCCTGGCCAAGACCGGCAATTTCACCCTTGCGGCGCAGGCGATCCACGTGACGCAGTCGGCGCTGTCCGGGCTCATCAAGGAGCTCGAACAGACCCTCGGGGCGCGCGTGGTCGACCGCAGCACGCGCCGTATCGTCCTGACCGACATCGGGCGCGAACTGTTCCCCTTATTTAGCCAGATGATCGATGACCTGGACGGTGCGCTGGCTAACGTGGCCGATCACACGCGACTCAAGAAGGGGCTGGTGCGCGTCGCGGCGCCGCAACTGATGTCGTGCACCCTGCTGCCGCAGGCGATCGCCGCCTACCGCGCCGAGCATCCCGCGATCGAGGTGCGCCTGAGCGATACCGAGGTGGAGGGCGTGATCGCGCGCGTATTGTCGGGCGAGGCGGACGTCGGCATCGGCCCCGAGCGGGTGCCGGCGCCGCCGCTGGAGGCGCGCGAACTGTTCGAGATGCCGTTCGCGCTGGTGTTTCCGGAGAATCACCCGCTGGCCGCGCTGCCGCGCCTGACCTGGCAGGACGTGGCGCACCACCCCTTCATTTCGCTGCAGGGCCAGTTCACCGAGCGGCTGCTCGATGACATGCATACGTCGCTGCGCGAGACGCCCATCAAGCCGGCGCACGAGGTGACCTTCATGACCACGGCGCTGGCGATGGTGAGCGCCGGGCTCGGGGTGACGGTCTGCCTGCCGTATGCCGAGCCGCTGGTGAAGCTGCATGGCCTGGTGCTGCGGCCACTGGACGAACCGGTGCTGACCCGGCGTTTCTTCATCTACACCCGCCCCGGCCGCTCGCTGTCGCCGGCGGCCGAGAGTTATATCAATTTCCTGTTTGGATATGTAAAACGGTCGCAACGCTGACGGCGCCTGGCGCGCTACAATGAACGGCATCTGTCTTTGCCCTGCCCTCACGATGTCCCACAATACGATCGCGATCAACCAGCGCATGAACAAGTTCGACGGCCACAAGAGCGTGTGGCTGTTCGGTTACGGTTCGCTGATCTTCAAGGCCGATTTTCCCTATCTCGACCGGCGCCCGGCCCATATCGGCGGCTGGTCGCGGCGTTTCTGGCAAGGTTCGCACGACCATCGCGGCACCGAGACGGCGCCGGGGCGCGTCGTCACCCTGGTGCCCGACGCCGGCGCGCTGTGCCACGGCATGGCCTATCTGGTGACGCCGGAAGAATTCGCGCACCTGGATCACCGCGAAAAGAACGGCTACCTGCGCCTGGCGACCGAGATGCACTTCGACGACGGCAGCAGCGACGAGGGGATCGTGTACATCGCCACGCACGAGAACGAGGCTTATCTCGGGCCGGCCGACGAAATCGACATCGCACGCCAGATCGCAACGGCGCGCGGCCCGAGCGGGCCGAACAGCGAATACCTGCTCGGCCTGGCGCAGGCATTGCGCGAACTCGGCAAGCCCGATCCGCATGTGTTCGCGCTCGAGCGGCACCTTGCGGATTTCGGGGTTACGCAGCTGCGCGCTTGAGCTGCCGCTCCTGTTCGATCCGGGACAGGACTTCCGTCACCTTCACGGCGCGCGCTTGAAGCGTGCCCGTCAACACCGTGTATGCAATGCCACGGCGGTCGAGGTCTTCCAGCACCAGCGTCTGGATGTGCGTGCGCCAGGCGGCGTTCTCGCGCACGCCGGGCTCTTCTTCATACGGGATGTCGTCGGCGCAGACGAAATGGTGCAGGTAGCGCGTGCGGCAATCGTCGGCGTAGCGCAGCAGCGCGGGCGGCGCCGGCTCGGTGACCTGGCCGAAGCACAGGCCGAGCAGCAGCGTGGTGAGCGCATTGGTGTCGACGAAGACCCAGCGGCCGGATGCCTGTCTCACCGCCTCGTCTTCGGCATCGCGGTGGCGTTCGGCGATCTCGACGTAATCGTCGGCAGTGAGCTGGCCCTGTTTTTCTTCCCAGATGAAGCGGCCGATTTCGGGGACGAAGCCAGCGTTGGACTGGCTCGCCAGATGCAGCGCCAACGTCGACTTTCCGGTCGACTCAGCACCGACGAATACCACCTTATTGACTTCCATCGATTTCATATTCCGACGTTCATCTATTCTTCTCGTCTGACGAAAAATCCGTATCTCCGCTACAGATAATGTAGTCTCAACACAACGAATAGGTCAGTGATAGCATGATCCGCAGCCCCCTTGGGTTGCTTAGTGCGGAACATTACGTTGAGAAACCCCTTAACATTCTAACTTGGAAGCTGAGTCATGCGAGTCGATTTACTTGTGCCCTTCTCTGAAAAAGACGATGCCAAGAAGCTCGGTGCACGCTGGGACGTAGCCAACAAAGTTTGGTATGTACCTGACGGCATAAACGCCGAATTATTTTCCCGTTGGATTCCTCAAGCTCCGCAATGGGGTATCCGTTCGAACCGCTATTTCATAGGTCAGACGAAGGAGGCTTGCTGGAAATGCGGCGATCTAACACACGTCTATTGTTTTGTGTTGCCCGAAGGGCATGAGACATTCGAGCCTGACATGGAGGAGGAACTTGGAACACCGTGGCTGAGACACGACTACAGTGCAATTCTTTCCTATGTCAGTGACCTTATTCCAACGGCAACAAGGCACATGCTGTCATTCACATCAAACTTCAGACGCGACTTCAGCAAGACTACCAACAGCTCGTACTGGATGAACCATTGCGAGCACTGCGGCATGAAGCAGGGGGATTTCAATATGTTCTCCGAGCCAGGAGGCGCTTTCTTCCCCGTCGATGAACGAAGCGCTTCTTCGATCACGCTATATGCGATTAACGAGCCTTTCGGCTGCGATGCAAGCGTCGGATATGGCGATAACTTCTTCGAATTCATGCGTCGAGCTTGACTGCTCCATCAATCGAGCGCCCGCTGGCGCGACTCGGTGTCGACGCACAAAACCGCGACCGCCCCCACCAGCAGGAAGCTCGACAACATCACCAGTGCCAGCGTGAAATGCGTGGTCATGACCGGTGCCACGATCGCCGGCGCGAACAGGCCGCCGAAGCGGGCGACGGCACCGGCCACGCCCATGCCGCTGGCGCGCAGCCTGGTCGGATAGACCTCGGGCGTGAACGCATACAGGGCGCCCCAGGTGCCCAGCAGCGCGAAACTCATCAGGAGCGTCGATCCCACCACCAGCGCGGTGGAACTGCCAAGGCTATAACCGAGGCAGCCGATGCTGCTCAGCAGCAGGAAACCGACCAGCGTCGGCTTGCGCCCCCAGCGCTCGACGCCATAGGCGGCCAGCGCGAAGCCGGGCAACTGGACCAGCGCCAGCACGATCAGGAATTCCTGGCCACGCATGAAGCCGAAGCCTTCGGCGCCCAGCTTGATCGGCAGGTAGACGAACACGCCATAATAGGCGATCGAGATCAGCGCCCATGCGAGAAACAGCGAAACGCTGCGGCGGCGCAGGCCGTCCCTGAACAGCGAAAGCAGTGACGACTTCTGGCGGCGCTCGGGCTGCAGCGCCGGGATGTCGACCGCGCGGCCATTGGTCCTGGCCACCCGCCCCAGCACTGCGCGCGCCTCCTCGAGCTTGCCGCTGCGGTGCAGGTACATCGGCGACTCGGGAATATAGAACCGCAGAACCACGCCGACCAGGGCCGGCAAGCCGGTGACGAAGAAGATGACGCGCCAGGCGTCGTCGCCCCACTGCACCGCCCACAGCGCCAGCACCGCCAAGCAGATCGTCCCCAGCGCCCAGAACGACTCGAGCAGCACCAGCCAGCGCCCGCGCCGGTCGCTGGGCAGGAATTCGGCCATCATCGTGTAGTCGACCGGCAGCGTCGCGCCGACGCCAATGCCGGTCAGGAAGCGCAGTGCCAAGAGCCAGGTGAAATCGGGCGCGAATGCGGACGCGACGCCGAAGCAGGCGTCGATCACCACCGCCATCATCAGCACCGGACGCCGGCCGATCCGGTCCGCCAGCCGGCCGAAGACAAAAGCGCCGATCAGCATGCCGACGAAGAACAGCGTTCCCGTCTGCAGGGCTTGCGGCATGGTCAAGCCGAAGGTCTTGGCGATCGATGGCGCGGAAAAGCCGATCGACAGTACCTGCATGGCGTCGGCCAGCCAGACCAGGCCGAAGATCATGAAGATGCGGTACTGGAAGCGGCCGACGCCGGCGGCTTGCAGGCCATGCTCCACCGACGCTGCGACTGCGCCCTGCCCGGCGGGATTCGCGGGATGTCCGCTCTGCGTTGCAGGAACTGAGGTGGCCATAGGATGTAGAAAAGAGCAACAGACGGCATTGTACGCTGGAGTCCGCAAGCGCACGTGCCGGCGTGCCGTCAACCCCGCATCCTAGAACAAATCCAGCTGCCCTGCTCCCTTGGCGTCCCGCTTCTGCATCTGCGGCACCACCAGCGGCCGCCTGAACTGCGACCCATCGAGCCGCCCGAAGCGCCCGCGCAGGTCCGAGAACCCGAGCCGCGCGGACGCCTTCTCGAAACGCTGCCGGATCAGGTCGGCCCACACGCCCTCGCCTTTCATGCGGGTCGCGAAGTCGCTGTCGTAGTCCTTGCCTCCGCGCATCTCGCGGATGCGGTTCATCACCCGCTGCGCACGGTCCGGGAAGTGCGCCTGCAGCCACTCTTGAAACAGCGGATTCACCTCGTGCGGCAGGCGCAGCACCGTGTAGTGCGCGCCGACCGCGCCGGCGTCGCGCGCCGCCTCGAGGATGCGCTCGATCTCGGGCTCGGTCACGAACGGGATGATCGGCGCCACGCTGACGCTCACCGGGATCCCGGCTTCGGTGAGCGTGCGGATGGTGCGCAGGCGCCGCATCGGCGCCGCCGCGCGCGGCTCCAGCGTGCGCGAGATCTCGGCGTCGAGCGTGGTGAGCGTGATGGCCGCGCACGCCAGGCCTTTGGCGGCCATCGGCGCCAGGATGTCGATGTCGCGCTCGATCAGCGACGATTTGGTGATCAGGCCGGCCGGATGGCGGCACTCGGCCAGCACTTCGAGCACCGCGCGCGTCAGCTTGCGCTCGCGTTCGCACGGCTGATAGGCGTCGGTGTTGACGCCGATCGCGATGTGTTCGGGCACGTAGCCAGGCTTCGCCAGCTCGCGCCGCAGCAGCTCGGGCGCGTTGACCTTGGCGAACAGGCGGCTTTCGAAATCGAGTCCCGGCGACAGGCCGAGGTAGCTGTGCGTCGGCCGCGCGAAGCAATAGATGCAGCCGTGCTCGCAGCCACGGTAGGGATTCAGGGAAACGCTGAACGGGATGTCCGGTGATGTATTGCGCGAGAGGATGCTCTTGGCGATCTCGTCGGTGACCACGGTCTTGAACGCCGGCGCATCGTCGTCGTCGATCGCCCAGCCATCGTCGAAGCGCTCGCGGCCGTTGACCTCGTAGCGGCCTTGCAGGTTCGACACCGCACCGCGCCCCTTGCGCGCCAGCGGCGGCGGGGACGGCGCAAGGGCGATATGTCCGTCGTCGAACGGTTGGCGCTGGAGTGGAAAATCGATGGTGCCCATGGCTGGCGCTCCGATACTGTATATTTGTACAGTATATTACGCCGCCCGGGTGCCGAATTCAAGCGCGCACGTACGCTGCCTGTTGTGAAACAAACCCATCGAAGGCGTCCAGCAGCGCCCCGTAGCGCGCGCCATCGCCTTCGAGCTGGCCCAGCGCCTGCGCCGCCGCTTCCAGGCTCGACAGCTGGTGCGGTGCATGCGCCTTGCGGATGCGGTAGTTGGACGGCGCCACGTCGGTCAGCGCCAGCCGCGGCAGCTTCTGCAGCGCCGGATTCAGGTACAGCATCTTGCGGCTCTTGCGCCAGGTGGCGTCGAGCACCACCAGGCGCAGCAAGGACGCGGGCAACGCAGGAAACGGCAGTGGCAGGCTCGGGTCGTCCGGCGTGTGCGGATACAGCAGCACCGGCGTGCGTCCGCCGGCATGCAGCAGGCCGTCCAGCGCGTCCGCATCGAACGCTTCACCGACCGCCAGCTCGCTGCCCGCCACGCTCAGGTGCAGCAGCCGCCCGCTGTTCTTGGCGTTGCCGACCTCGAGCGGATGGAGCAGGACCAGCAGCGCGGCCTGGGGCGCGACCGGCGCGATCCAGCGGCAGATGCAGGCCGACTGCGCGCGCAGGCACATGGCGCAAACCGCACGTTTCGCGACGACTGCACTCACTGCGCCGGCGTCCATCCACCGCCCAGCGCCCGGTACAGGTCGACGTGGGCCGCCAGCAGGCTGGTGCGCAGCTGCAGCGCATTCAGGTCGGCGTTGAAGGCCGTGCGCTGCGCGTCGAGCTCCTCCAGATAGGAAGCGTAACCGTTGCGATAGCGGTTGCCCGCCACCCGCAGCACCTCGCCCGCCGCCCGGCGCCGCGCCTCGGCCTCCACCAGCTGCCGTTGCAAGCCGTCGATCGAGGCCAGCGCATTGTCCGTTTCGGCGAACGCGGTGCGCACCACGGTCTCGTAGGTGTACACCGCGCGGTCGCGCACCGTGCCCGCGATCTCGGCCTGCGCGCGCAGCCGGCCGGCGTCGAACAGCGGCGCCAGCACGCTGCCGCCGATGCTCCACAATTCGGTCGGAGAGCGCAGCAGCTGCGACAGGCTGTGTCCCTGCGCGCCCAGCGAAGCCGTCAGGCGGATCGACGGCAGCAGCGCATCGCGCGCCACCGCCAGGCTGGCGTCGCTGGCGGCCACCAGGCGCTCGGCCTGGGCGATGTCGGGACGCCGGCGCAGCAGTTCCGACGGCAGCCCCGGCGCCGGCCGCGGTTCGTGCAATGCCTTGAGTTCGGCGCCGCGCGCCACCGGGCCGGGACTGGCGCCGAGCAGCACGTTCAGCGCCTGCTCCTGCAGCGCGATCTGGCGCTCCAGCTGCGGCACGGTGGCGGCGGTCGAGTGCAGCTCGGCCTCGGCCTGCGACATCTCCAGGCGCGAGCTGTAGCCGACCTCGAACTGGTGGCGCGCCAGTTCGAACGAGCGCTCGCGCGATTCCAGCGTCGCGCGCGCCAGCGCCAGCTGGGCGTCCAGGCCGAGCAGGTTCAGGTAGCCGGACGCCGTGTTCGCGGCCACCGCCAGCGCCGCGGCTTCCAATGCCGCTTCCTGCGACAGCGACTCGAAGCGCGCCGCCTCCACGCTGCCGGCGATGCGGCCGAACAGGTCCAGCTCATAGCTGGCCTGCACCGCGCCGACCACCGAGGTGGTCTCGACCGGGTCGCCGAACGGGCCGATCGTGCGCGCGCGCGTCGGTCCCAGCGACAGGTTCAGTGCCGGCAGCCGCGCGCTGTCGGCCACGCGGATGCGCGCCTGGTATTCCTGCAGACGCGACCTGGCGATCTTCAGGTCGCCGTTATTGTCGAGCGCGCGCCGCACCAGGGAGTCGAGCACCGGATCGCCGAAGGCGCGCCACCAGTCGCGCTCGATGGCCGCGTTGGCGCCATCGCTCGCGGTGCGCCAGGCCGGCGGCACGGTGAGCGACGGTTCTGGCGCCGGCTGCGGCGCCATCGCGCAGGCCGACAGCAGCCACGGCAGCGCCGCCAGGACGAGACCACGCCGGCTCACCGCGCGGCTCCGACTTGCGCCGTATCGATCGTGGTCACCACCGACATGCCCGGCCGCAGGCGCGCGGCCAGCGGCTGGTTCGGATCGATGCTGATCCGCACCGGAATCCGTTGGGCGATCTTGACGAAGTTGCCGGTGGCGTTGTCCGGCGCGATCACCGAGAACTCCGAGCCGGTCGCCGGCGAGATGCGTTCGACGTGGCCGCGCAGCCGCGCATTGCCCAGCGCGTCGACGCTGAAGGTCACCGGCTGGCCGACGGCCACGTTGGCCATCTGCGTTTCCTTCATGTTGGCGATGACCCACATCGTGTCCGGCACCAGGGCCGTGAGCTGGGCGCCGGCATTGACGAACGCCCCCAGGCGCACCGTCACCTGGCCCAGTTGGCCGTCGCGCGGCGCGGTGATGCGGGTGTTGGCCAGGTCGATCTCGGCCAGCTTCACCGCGGCTTCGGCATTGGCGACCGCCGCCTCGAGCGCGGCGCGGTTGACGTCGACCGAGCGCAAGTTCTGGCGCGCGATCTCGATCGCGGCGCGCGACTGGTCGCGGCTGGCGCTGGCCTGGGCCTGCGTCGCGCGCGCGGCGTCGAGTTCGCGCGCCGACAGCGAACCGTCGGCGGCCAGCTGTTCCACGCGGCGCAGGTCGGCCTGGGCACGCCGGGCCTGCGCCTCGTTCGACGCCAGCAGCGCCTGGTTCTGGGCGATGGTGGCGCGCGCGCTCGACTGGCTCTGGGCGAAATTGGCGAGCGCCGCCTGGCGGTTGGCCAGTTCGGCGCGTGCCTGCGCCAGGCGCTGGGTGGGAATGCGCTCGTCGATGCGCATCAGCAGTTCGCCCTGTTTGACGTGCTGGAAATCCTGCACCCGCACCTCGACCACGTAGCCGCTCAGCTGCGGACTGATGATCGTCACCTGGCCGCGCACCAGCGCATTCTCGGTGCTCTGCAGGGTGCTGCGAAACGGCGGCAGGTTCCAGGCATACAGCACGATCAACACGCCGACGATGGCGATGGCGCCGAACGCGAGTGCGCTCAGCAGGATGCGTCTGGAACGGTTTGGTACGGTCGATGGTTCTGGCATATCAGTCGGTCACGGGGTCGGGTGGTGGTGGGGTTCCCGGCTTGGGCGCAGGGGTCGGCACGGCTTGCACGGCCGGGAAGCAGTGCAGCCACACGGCATGCAGGAAGATCCAGGCCGCGCTTGCGGCAGCCAGGGCGGCCAGCACCAGGAACACGTCGTTGTAGGCGAGGATATTGGCTTCGCGGGTCGCGGTCGCCGACAGCGATTGCAGGCTCTGGCGCGTCGCGGCGGCGGGGTCGGCCAGCAGGCGCCCGGCCGCGGCGGCGCCGGACTGGATGCGGCTGGCCACCAGCGGATCCAGGCTCGAGAGGCCCTCGACGATCAGCGAGGAATGGTATTTTTCGCGGATCACCTGGAAGGTGCCCACCAGGCTCGAACCAAGCAGGCTGCCCAGGTTCTGCGTGAGGCCGAACAGCACCGAAAAGCTGATCAGGTTCTGCGGATTGGGGATCACGGCGCCGAGCAGCGACACCACCAGGGGGCCGAGGAACAGCGTGCCGCCGAAGGCGAGCAGGCTCTGGCTCAGGTACATCTGCTCGGGCCGGGTCTGGTTGCTGGCATGGGCATCGATCCAGGCGCCCAGCGCCATGCACAACAGCGCGATCACCTGCGGCGCCACCAGGTGCTTGACGTTGATGGTGAGCGCCGACACCACGATCCCGGCCACCGTGGCGGCCAGCACGATCGCGTACAGGGTCTGCAGCTGGTCGTTGTCCAGGCCCACGGCGCGCAGGAAGCCGACCGCGCCCACGCTCTGCTCCGACAGCACGATGCGCACCAGCAGCATCGACAGCGCCAGGCGCGCGATATTGCCGCTGGCCAGCCAGCGCAGGTTCAGCAGCGGATTGACGCGATTGTGCTCGACGCATAGCGCGGCCGCCAGCAGCAGGATCGCGCCGGCCAGCGCCATCCCGATCCAGGCGCGCTCGAACCACCACTCCACCCGGCCGAAGCTGATCGCCGCGCACAGCAGCGCCATGCCCGGCGCAAACAGCGCGAAGGTGACGAAGTCGGTCGGCCGGAAGGCCTTGATGTAATCGCCCGGCGGCAGCTTGAGCAGCAGCACGGCGCCGAGCGACACCAGGGCCAGGCCCAGCTCGAACAGGTACAGGCCGCGCCATTCGGCGATCTGCAGCAGGTCGTTGGAAAAGATGTAGGCCAGCGGCAGCGCCAGCTGGGCCGCGCCCATCGCCAGCGCCACCCCGCGCAGGCGCCACTCCTTCTTGAACCCTTGCAGGATGTAGTACAGGCCGAGCGGCGACACCGCCGCCGCCAGCATGCCGTGGGCGGCGCGCACCGCGATCGCCGAAGCGAGGTCGCCCGCGAACAGGTGGGCGAAGGTCACCAGCGCATACAGCACCAGGAAGATCTCGGTGAACAGGCGCAGGCCGAACTGTTGCCGGAATTTCACCAGCAGCAGGTTCATCGAGGCGTTGGCCATCACGTAGGCGGCCGGCAACCAGGTGGTTTCGGTGGAATAGGCGCCCAGCACGCCCTGCAGGTGAACCAGGTTGACGGTCACCAGCGCATTGCCGAGACCGCCCGTAATCGTGATCAGGATGCCGACGAACAGGTAGGCGAAGCGCAGTGGGGTCGGATGTGCCGGCGTGGACGGCGAGCCGGGCATCATCGGCCTTTCGTCGGGTGCCCACTCGCGCGGCGCATACTTGCTCATGCGTAATTTCCCTTACCACTCATAGGGAGGCGATGATACTCCTTTGTAAAAAAACGCGTCGGATGTCACTTTCGCCACACACAAAAATATACCTGTCGATCTGGTCAACCGGATATTGCTCTCAAGATTTACTCGTCCTAGACTCGGGTTTATGCCGTAAGGAAATTGTTCCGTATGGCAGCATTACCAGAGTCATCCATGTCGAGAACACCGTCCATCCGCACCCTGATCTCCACTTCGATTGCCGTGCTGGCCATGCTGCCAGCCGTGGCGCACCTGCAGGAACTGCCGGCTGCCGCCCCTGCCCAGCTCGATTACCGCATGAACGAGCACGTCGTTCAGGTCCCGGCCGGCGATGGCGGCGTCACACTCGAGACCACCGTGTTCCAGCCGGACGGTCCCGGTCCTTTCCCGCTGATCGTCATCAACCATGGCAAGGATCCCGGCCGCCCCAGCCTGCAGCCGCGTGACCGCTTCTATTACATGGCCAGCGCCTTCGTGAAGCGCGGCTATGCGGTGATGGTGCCGATGCGCCAGGGCTTTTCGAAGTCGGGCGGCCGCTACCGCGACCATGGCTGCGACATGACGGCCAACGGCTATACGCAAGCCGAAGACATCCGCTCGACCCTCGACTATGCGCGCCGCCAGCCCTGGGTCGACGGCGAGCGCATGGTGGTGGCCGGCCAGTCGTATGGCGGCCTGGCCACGATCGCCCTCGGCACCGAAGACTTGCCGGGCGTGCGCGGCCTGATCAATTTCGCCGGCGGCCTGCGCGACGACAGCGACCGCTGCGCCTGGCGCTCGCAGCTGGTGTCGGCCTTCGCCGAATACGGCGCCAGGGCCAAGGTGCCGAGCCTGTGGATGTATGGCCAGAACGACTCGCTGTTCGGCCCGGAACTGGCGGGACGCATGCATGCCTCTTACGTCCAGGCCGGCGGCCGCGGGCGCCTGGTGGAATTCCCGTCGTTCAAGCGCGATGCGCACGGCATGCTGGCCAGCCGCGACGGCGAGAAGGTGTGGCTGCAAGATACGGAACGGTTCCTGAAAGAGATCGGCATGCCGACCGCGGTCGTGGTCGACGTCCCGCCTCCGCCGAGCCAGCCGCGCACCGATTACGCCGGGGTCGACGACGTCGACGCCGTGCCCTTCCTGTCCGAGCACGGCCGCCGCGCCTACCGTGACTACCTGACCAAGATGACGCCGCGCGCCTTCGCCGTGTCGCCGAGCGGCGGCTGGACCTGGGCCGAGGAAGGCGAAGACCCGGAAGGCCGCGCGCTGGCCACCTGCTCGGCCAAGAGCAAGGACCCGTGCCGCCTGTACTCGGTCGACGACTACGTGGTGTGGACCGACGGCCGCCTGGAGCAGGCCGAGAAGGCTGCCGCCACCGCATCGACCGCGCCGGCGCCGGGCGCCACGCCGGCGACGGCGGTCTCGGAGCCGACCACCTCGGTCGGCAGCACCACGGTGCGCTGACCATGTGAGTAATAAACACAGGGAATATGACACGGCATTGTCAAGCGGCATGCGCATGTTTCCTTGCGTGAAGTTTAATTCCTTCGCCGCGGGTCGACACAGCGCAAACCCGACCGTCGTCCTACCTCCGACAATGTGCTTGACGCATTTATCGGAGAAGCCAGATGGTTCGATTCGCTCGCGCCTGCGCCGCCCTGCTGGTTGCGCTGGGCATGTTCGCCGCTCCCGCCTGCAGCGCGGCGAATAACTATCCCGTCATCCTCGTCCACGGCTTCCTCGGCTTCGGACCCGAGGAATTCCAGCACAGCGGCTTCAATTACTGGGGCGGCTATGGCGACATCGCCTCGCAGATGCAGATCTACCGCGGTCCACGCGCCGTGTTCGCCGCGGCGGTCGGCCCGATCTCGTCCAACTGGGACCGCGCGGCCGACCTGTATGCCCAGATCAAGGGCGGCTGCGTCGACTATGGCAAGGCCCATGTGCGCGACCACGGCTTGCCCGGCCAGGTGCAAAAGCCGCCCGGCAAATGCTGGGCCGCCGACCCGCGCAACAACCCGCAAGACTATCCGCTGGCCCTGTACCCGGCCTGGGACCAGGACCACCCGATCCACATGATCGGGCACAGCCAGGGCGGCACCACGATCCGGGCGCTGATCGAGCTGCTCGAACACGGCTCGCCGCAAGACGAAGGCGACGGCGAACTGTTCAAGGGCGGCAAGGTCGGCTGGATCCGCAGCGTGACCACGATCTCGGCGCCGCACAACGGCACCACCCTCACCGATGCCGTGTTCAACATCCTGCCGGGCATCCGCCTGCCGCTGCGCGACGTGCTCGGGCACCGGGTGGCGGGCTGGGAACTGGCGCCGGACGGGGCGCGCGAATTCAATCTATGGGCGCGCACCTCGCCGCACATCTATTATTTTTCGGTCGGCACGGTAGCCACCGAGGGCGGCGCCTGGTGCTGCAACGGCACCGACCGCGTGGTCGCCCCGGTCCAGACCACGCTGTTCCAGTATGCGCGCGCCGACATGATCCCCTATTTCAAATCCTTTGCCGGCGAGTGGATCGTGCCTTCGGTGGCGCAGCGCGGCATGGGAAGCTATACCCTCGACCTGCCCAACCGCGTGAAGATCGACAGCGACTGGTTCTCGAACGATGGCGTGGTCAACACGATCAGCATGCGCTCGCCGAACGGCCACCCGGCGCGCGACTACGACGGCACGGCCGTGCGCGGGGCCTGGAATTTCCTCGGCAACTACAAGGGCTACGACCACTTCGACATCCTGAACTGGCCCAACCAGGGGCCGTCGGCCGACAAGCTCTATGAGCAGATCAGCGACATCATCTTCGCCCTGTAAGTTGGAGAATTCAGGCGAGGCTCTCGATGCGCACGATGTGCACCCGGTCGGGCTGGTCGACCAGCATGCACACCTTGCCGCTGCGCTTGCAGTGATCCTGCACGCGCCAGTAGTCGCCATGGCTCAGGCAACCGGTCTGGCAGATCACCAGGTCGGCCGCTTCCAGGCTGGCTTCGAGGCTGGCGTCGAGTGCGCGCGGCAAGGCGTCGTCGGCCCGCGCAGCATGACCGGCCAGTTCGCCTGCATGCAGCCGGCGCGTCAGCTCGTGCACGCGCGCCTGCAAGGCCTCGACCTGGCGGCCCATGGCGGCGCGCCGCTTCAGGCCAGGCGCCGCTTGCTCGAGCGCGGCGCGGTCTTCGCGTTCCCAGGCCAGCGCGCTGAGGCTGCGGATCGCCGCCGCGCGCGTGCGCATTAGCTCGGCATCGAGCCGTCGGATGCGCTCGGCCTGCTCGTGCAACAGGGCCGTGCAGCGCGCCTGGAGTTGGGCATGGGCGCGCAACAGCGTCCCATGCTCGCATAGCAGTCGATCGACGTCCCGTTCGGCCAGCATCGGCACCCCCTGTGAAGAACCACGGCGCACCGCGCGCCGTAGGCGCCATATTAAATGAGAATGATTCTCATTTCAATGCAAACGCTTCGCCAGGCGCCTAGTGCGCGCTGCGCAGGCTCCTGGCCAGGTCCGACAGCCGGTACGGCTTGCTGACGAAGGCGAATTCGCCCAGCCGCGAGCGGTCGAGCTTCAATGCCGGCTGCGGATAGCCCGAGGCCAGCATCACCTTCACGTTCGGGTAGTTGTTGCGCGTGTAGGCGGCCAGCTCGATGCCGTTCATCCCGTTCGGCATCACGACGTCGGTAAACAGGATGTCGACGTCGCGGCTGGCCAGCAGGTTCAGGGCGTCGCTGCCGCTGGCGGCGGTCATCACGTCGTAGCCCATGCTCAGGAACAGCGAGGAGGCGACGTCCAGCAGGTCGGGCTCGTCCTCGACGATCAGCACGGTCTCGGCCTCGATCTGCGCCAGGTCGTGCGCGTGCGAGGTCACGGCCGGCAGCCAGATGACGATGCTGGTGCCCTCGCCCACCGTGCTCTCGATGGTCACCTCGCCGCCCGACTGCTTGATGAAGCCGTACACCTGCGACAGGCCGAGGCCCGTGCCCTTGCCCACTTCCTTGGTGGTGAAGAAGGGTTCGAAGGCGCGCGCGATGGTCTCCGGCGTCATGCCGGTGCCGGTGTCGCTCACGCTCAGGCGCAGCCAGGGGCCGGCCGCCAGCGCCGCGTGTTCGCCCTCGGCCAGCACCACGCCCGCGGTCTCGACCACGATGCGCCCGCCGCCCGGCATGGCGTCGCGCGCATTGACCACCAGGTTCAGCACCGCCGACTCCAGCCGCGCGGCGTCGATCACGGCGTTCGGCGCCTTGGGATCGAGCTTGAGCACGAAGTTGATCGACGAATTGGCGGCTCGCCGCAGCACCGATTCGAAGCCGCTGATGATGCGGTTGACGTTGCGCGTCTCGGGTTCGAGCGGCTGCTGGCGCGCGAAGGCCAGCAGTTGCTGGGTCAGCGTGGCGCCGCGGTCGATCGCGCGCCGCATGCTGTCGAGCGTCTTGGCGTCGCCGCCCGGGCTGCGCTGCATGCTCAGCACCTCGAGGCCGCTCGAGATCACCGACAGCAGGTTGTTGAAGTCGTGCGCGATGCCGCCTGTGAGCTGGCCGATCGACTCCATCTTCTGGGCCTGGAACAGCGCCGCCTGGGCCTTGTCCAGCGCCTCGGCCGCCGCCTTCTTCTCGGTCAGGTCGCGCGTGATCTTGGCATAGCCCAGCAACCGCCCGTCGTCGCCGCGGATGGCGTCGATGACGACGTTGGCCCAGAACCGGGTGCCGTCCTTGCGCACGCGCCAGCCCTCGGCCTCGTAGCGGCCGACGTCGCCGGCCGCCGTCAGCGCGCGCGCCGGCAGGCCGCGCAGGCGGTCTTCGTCGGTGTAGAACAGCGAGAAGTGGTGGCCGACGATGTCGTCCTGGCTGTAGCCCTTGATGCGCTGGGCGCCCAGGTTCCAGTTCGACACCACGCCCTCGGGCGTGAGCATGTAGATCGCATAGTCGGTCACGCCCTGCACCAGCAGGCGGAAGCGCTGCTCGCTCTCGCGCAGCAGGTCCTCGGCCTGCTTCTTCTCGGTGACGTCGCGCGTGATCTTGGCAAAGCCGATCAGCTCGCCGCGGTCGTCGCGGATCGGGTCGATCACCACGTGGGCCCAGAAGCGACCGCCGTCCTTGCGCACGCGCCAGCCTTCGGATTCGTAGCGGCCGTGGGCCAGGGCATGGGCCAGCGCCTGCGCCGGCAGGCCGCTGGCGCGGTCCTCGGGCGTGTAGAAACGGGAGAAATGCTGCTGCAGGATCTCGTGCTCGAGGTAGCCCTTGAAACGCTGTGCACCGGCATTCCAGCTGTTGACGTATCCCTGCGGATCGAGCATGTAGATCGCGTAATCGCTGATGCCCGCGATCAGGTACTGAAAACGCTGCTCGTCGGTTAACGGCTGCTTGACGGGTAGTGAGGTGTCCATGGGCAGTGCGACTTCCTGTCTGCTGAGTCCGGTAAAGTGGCCTATGATACATCTGCTTTGCCACAATATGCCACGCAACTGTATGTGCATTAGCAACAATATAGGGTATCAATATGTAACACCTGCGATAACACAAAGCCCAGTAAATCGCGAAATGTGACAAGCAGTATAGAAATTGCAGCAAGCTTTCACGCTACAATAGAGACTCGTTTCTCCCGCTCGTCAGCACACCGCATCATGACCCAGCCACTCCCCGACCATCTCGACATCGCCGGCTGCGACAAGGAACCCATCCGCACGCCCGGGAGCATCCAGCCGCATGGCTTCATGCTGACCCTGTCGCCTGCGCTCGAGGTGTTGCAGGCCAGCGCCAACCTCGCCCACTGGAGCGGCGTCGACGTGCAGGCAGTGCTCGGCCGGCCGCTGGCCGAGGCAATCGGCGAGGCGGCCAGCGAACGTCTGGCGCTGGAGCTGGGCAGCGGCACCCTGGGCCAGCGTCCTGGCTACCTCGGCACCGTCACGCTGGCCAACGGCCGCCATTTCGACGTGCTGGGGCATGCCTGGGACGGGTTGATCATCGCCGAATTCGAAACCGTCGAGCGCGCCCAGCCGGCCGAGTTCCGCCACCTGTATCCATTGATCACCGATTTCCTGGCGCGGGTCAACGAGCACGCCTCGATTCCCGCCCTGTCCGACCTGGCGGCGCGCCATGTGCGCTCGGTGACCGGCTACGGCCGCGTGATGGTCTACCAGTTCGACCCCAGCGGCCATGGCCGCGTGGTGGCCGAGTCGAAGGCGCCCGATTACGATTCCTACCTGGGGCAGTCGTTCCCGGCCAGCGACATCCCGGCCCAGGCGCGCGAGCTGTACACCTTGTCGCCGATCCGCCTGATCCAGGATGCGAACTACGAAGCTGCACCGCTGGTCCCGGGCGCCAATCCGGTCACCGGCAGCCGCAACGACCTGTCGTTCGCCGCCCTGCGCAGCGTCTCGCCGGTGCACCTGCAGTACATGCGCAATATGGGCACGCTGGCCTCGATGTCGGTGTCGCTGATCGTCAAGGGCAAGCTGTGGGGCCTGATCTCCTGCCACAACGCCGAACCCTGCCCGGTGTCGGTCGAGAAGCGCACCGCCTGCGAGCAGCTGGGCCAGATCCTGTCGCTGTGCATCGAGACGCGCGAGGATGGCGCCGAGCTGCAGTTCCGCCTCGACGTGCGCCGCATCATGGTCGAGATGCTGGGCCACCTGACCAAGGGCGCCGACTTCCTCGACAACCTGAGCGGCGTGTTCCCCGAGCTGCTGCGCTTCGCCCGCGCCGGCGGCGTGGCGGTGGTGGTCGACGACCGCATCCTCACCTATGGCGACACGCCTGACGACACAGCGATCCGCGCACTGTCGACCTGGCTCGCCGTGCACGGCCATACCGAGCTGTTCCACACGAACCACCTGGCCGGCGCGTACCGGCCCGCGAGCGCGCTGACGGGCGTCGCCAGCGGCCTGCTGGCGCTGCCGATCTCGCGCATCCACCAGCACTACCTGCTGTGGTTCCGCCCGGAACTGGTGCAGACCGTGGAATGGGCCGGCAATCCCCATGAAAAGCAGGCGCCGCCTGACGCTCCCACCCAACTGTCGCCGCGCCAGAGCTTTGCCGCCTGGCGCGAAACCATCCACGGCCACAGCCTGCCCTGGCACGCGGCCGAGATCGAGCTGGCGATCGAGTTTCGCAGCGCCTTGCTCGGCATTGCGCTCGAGCGCGCCGAGCAGATGGCCGAACTGGCCGAGGAACTGACGCGGGCCAACAAGGAACTCGAGGCGTTCTCGTATTCGGTCTCGCACGACCTGCGCGCGCCACTGCGCCACATCGTCGGCTTCTCCGACCTGCTGATCGAAGCGGCCGGCAGCGAGGACGCCGCCATGCGCGAGCGTTTTTTGAAGAACATCAAGCAGTCGGCCCGCCTGGCCGGCAAGCTGGTCGACGACCTGCTGTCGTTCTCGCAGATGGGCCGCGCGGCCCTGCGCCCGACCCAGGTCGACATGACCGAACTGGTCTCGGGCTGCATCGACAAGCTGGACCTGGAAATCGGCCAGCGCAAGATCGACTGGCACATCGACCGCCTGCCGACGGTGTGCGCCGACCCGAGCTTTTTGCACCTGGCGATGTTCAACCTGCTGTCGAACGCGGTCAAGTTCACCGGCGCGCGCGAGCAGGCCGTGATCCGCGTCTGGCACGAGGACGCCGGCCACGACTTCGTGTTCCACGTGGCCGACAACGGGGCCGGCTTCAATATGGACTACGTGCACAAGCTGTTCGGCGTGTTCCAGCGCCTGCACCGCATGGAAGACTTCCAGGGCACCGGCATCGGCCTGGCTAACGTGCGGCGCATCGTCGAGCGCCATAACGGCCGCGTCTGGGCCAACTCGATACCCGGCGAAGGGGCAACGTTCTCCTTCAGCCTTCCAAAACAAGACTCATCCAACTAAGGCGATTTCCCATGCTCAAGCCCATTCTCCTGGTGGAAGACAATCCCCACGACCTGGAGCTGACGCTCATCGCGCTATCGAAAAGCCAGCTGGCCAACGAAGTCGTGGTGGTGCGCGACGGCGCCGAAGCGCTCGATTACCTGCACCGGCGCGGCGAGTTCGCCGAGCGCCAGCAGGGCAGTCCGGCCGTGATCCTGCTCGACCTCAAGCTGCCCAAGGTCGACGGGCTCGAGGTGCTCAAGGAAATCCGCAACAGCGAGGGGCTCAAGTCGGTTCCGGTGGTGATGCTGACCTCGTCCAAGGAAGAACAGGATGTGGTGCGCAGCTACCAGTTGGGCGTCAACGCCTACGTGGTCAAGCCGGTGGACTTCAACGAGTTCGTGCGCGCGATCGGCGACCTCGGCATCTTCTGGGCGGTGCTGAACGAACCGCCGCCGGGCTCGCGCCGCTACATCAAGCCGAAGTGAGTCGGCGCTGACGACCGGTTCGCGGCGCGCTTCGCGCGCCGCAGCAGGTGACGGATGCGCGCGCTGAGCGCGTCCGGGTGGTAGGGTTTCTGCAGCAGGTGGACCGACGAATCCAGCTTGCCTTCATGCGCCAGCACGCCCTCGGCATAGCCCGAGGTGTACAGCACCTGGCATTCCGGCAGGTGGCGGCGCACGATCTCGCCCAGCTGCAGGCTGCTGACCGGCCCCGGCATGATCACGTCGGTGAATACCAGGTCGACATGGCGGCCACTCTCGACGATGGCGGCCGCCTCGGCCGCATCGCCGGCTTCCAGCACCTCGTAGCCCAGCGCCGACAGGATGCCGCAGGTCGACGAGCGCACCTCTTCTTCGTCCTCGACCACGAGGATGGTCTCCAGCCCGCCGGCCAGCGGCAGGTGCGACGCGTGCTCCTCGCTCGCCGCAGGCGCAGAACTGCTGCGCGGCAGGTAGATGCGCACGCTGCTGCCCTTGCCCTCCTCGCTGCGCAGCACGATCTCGCCGCCCGACTGCTTCACGAAACCGTAGGCCATCGACAGGCCCAGGCCCGTTCCCTGCCCCGTCGGCTTGGTGGTGAAAAAGGGCTCGAAGGCGCGCCGCAGCACATCGGGCGGCATGCCCTTGCCGGTGTCGGCGATCTCGAGCATCACGTAGTCGCCCTCCGGCACCTCGGCCGGCAGCTCGTCGTCGGCGCCGATGTTGGCCCCGCGGATGGTGAGCGTGCCGCCATCGGGCATGGCGTCGCGCGCATTGATGACCAGGTTCAGCAGCACGTTGTTGAGCTGGTTGGGGTCGATCATGGTGCTGCCGAGGCCATGCGCGATCTCGGTGCGCACCAGGGTGCTGGCGCCGAGCACGCGGCGCGCCATATCGTCCATCTCGCGCAGCAGGTGACCGGGATCGATCACCACCGATTGCAGCGGCTGGCGGCGCGCGAAGGCAAGCAGGTGCGCGGCCAGCTTGGCGCCGCGCTCGACGCCCGACAGCGCCGTCTCGACCCGCGCCCGCGCTGCGTCGTTCAGGTTGCCGACCAGCTTGAGCAGCTGCAGGTTGCCGCCGATGATCTGCAGCACGTTGTTGAAATCGTGGGCCACGCCGCCGGTGAGCTGGCCGATCGCTTCCATCTTCTGCGCCTGCTGCAGGGCCGACTGGCTGGCGGCCAGCTCTTCCTGGCTGCGGCGCAGCGAAGCGAACGCCTGGTCGCGCTCGCGCCGCGCGATACAGGCGCCGCTGTGGTGGCGCACGCGCGCCACCAGCTCGCGCGGATCGGGCCACTTGACCATGTAGTCGCTGGCGCCGACGGCGAAGGCCTTGGCCTTGATGTCGGGATCGTCCTCGGACGAGAGCAGGATGACCGGGATGTCTTCGGTGTCGCGATGGGCGCGCAGCCGGGCGATCACGGCGAAGCCGTCGAGGCCGCCGGGCATGCGCAGGTCGACCAGCACCACGGTCGCGTCGATCTGCCGCGCCACCTCGACGGCGCGCTCCGGGCTGGATTCGTACATCAGCTGGTGATTGGCACAACCCTTGAGGCCGTGGGCGATGATGTCCTGGGCAAACGATTCATCGTCGATCAACAGCACGGAACAGCGGGTGGAGTCGTCCTCGATCATGCAACGGCGTCGCTTTCAGGGCTGGTGGAACGTTATTGCAAACTTGTAAGGGTTAATTTTACCTCAATGCCATTTAACAAGAGGGAGTTATCCCTGTTTTCCTTATTGAAATTAGCGGGACAAGTCTTGCGCAGCTATTGATTACGCACCATATCTCATAGAGCAAGCAAAAACAACCCGGAGTGATACGTGGTCGATAACCTCTGCCCGCTGTGCGGGCGCATCCTGGGAACGGTCAATATCGACCGCCATCACCTGATCCCGAAGACTTTCAAGGGCAAGGAGCAGTTTGCGATCCACAAGATCTGTCATCGCAAAATCCACTCGGCGCTCACCGAGCGCGAGCTGCTGCAGAGCTACCATACCTGGGACGCGCTGCGCGGGCACGAAGAGATCGCAGCCTTCATCGCCTGGGTGGCGAAAAAGCCGCCAGATTTCTATACGCGTACTTACACATCCAATAAGAAAAAGAGCCGCTGAGCGATAGGCTGCCAACAACTTCGGCGCGCGTTCGCGGTCCAAGGTGGAGTGGAGGACGCGATGGACATCGACTGGGTCAATTTTACGCCGTGGCCGGCGCTGGCCGGCGGACTGCTGATCGGCCTCGCGGCAGGCGGCCTGCTGCTGTTCAACGGGCGCATCGCCGGCGTCAGCGGCATCCTGGGCGGCCTGCTGCGTCCAGCGCCCGGCGAGAGCGGCTGGCGCCTGGCGTTTCTCGCCGGCCTGGCCGGCGCACCGCTGCTCTACACCCTGGTGGCGGCGCTGCCGCAAGTCGAGGTCGATGCGGGCTGGCCGGCCCTGATCGTATCCGGCCTGCTGGTCGGCATCGGCACCCGCTACGGCGGCGGCTGCACCAGCGGCCACGGCGTGTGCGGCATGGCGCGCGGCTCACCGCGCTCGCTGGCGGCGACCGTGGCCTTCATGGGCGCCGGCTTCGCCGTCGTCTACCTGCTGCGCCATGTGTTCGGGAGCGCTTCATGAAAATCCTGTTCGCCCTGTGGGCCGGGCTGCTGTTCGGGACCGGGCTGATTCTCTCCGAAATGACCAATCCGGCGAAAGTGCTGGCCTTCCTCGACCTGGCCGGCGCCTGGGATCCGTCCCTGGGCATCGTCATGGGCGGCGCGCTGCTGGCTGCGATGCCGGCGTATGCGCTCGCGCGGCGCCGGCGGCGCTCCTTGCTGGGAGAGCCGCTGCAGTTGCCGACCGCAACGCGGATCGACCGCCGGCTGCTGGCGGGCAGCCTGGTATTCGGCGCCGGTTGGGGACTGGCCGGGTATTGTCCCGGGCCGGCGGTGGCGTCGATTCTGGTGGGCGGGGGCAAACCGCTGCTGTTCTTCCTGGCGATGGTGGCGGGGATGGGTGTGTTCGAACTGCTGGGACGGCGCGGAAAACGCGATGAGAAACAGCGCGCGGCGGCGTGAGCATACTGCAAAAGCAAAAAGGGCCGCATTCGCATGCGGCCCTTCCTATTCTGGCCCCCTGCCCTGACTCGAACCAGGGACCTGCGGATTGATAGTCGCAGGGGCAAGGTAGAAAATGTTTTTATGTGACGGCGGCATTAACGGGCCTGTGCCTTTCTGAAGCACGCATAAAATGGGCAACCAAGGCCCTTGCACTGCTCACATGTACGAACAGTGCGGGCGATCTATTTGGGCGAGCCGCTCGTGCCCCTCTGTCGGTTCATCGTCCGCCTACATCCACGTGGAAGTAGATGCAGCGCTGTGAAGGTGGGACATCGTTGTCGCTGCAACAGGATCAGTCAATAGAACTGATTAGGCGGGCTCCGCACTCGGTAACATCTCCATCGTAGGCGTATGGCTTGCCTTTGTGCTTTGCACCGGCACCATCCGGTTTAATCGCAAATTTCCCTTTGCATGCCGGACAAAAGGTCATGTCGTCCTGGATTGCCGCTGCTTTGCCTATAGCAATCGTCTCCGACGAGGCACTGATGACCTGGCCGCCATGATCAGTCTTGTCATCCAGGCGAATCACGCCTCGGCCCTGATGTTTCATCACCGCTCCCAATTATAGTTTCGCCGCATTGTCACTTGGCGGCAGACGTATCCGGTTGGCCTTTTGGGTAAATGTAGGAACCTTCGGGTGCGCCGGGCACTTTGACTCGGAACTTCAGGCTGGAAAGAAGTTTGTCCCATACCGCGACCGCCTCGTCGTCGGTGACCGATGCCTTCTTAGCGGCCCCGACCATATTGTCCTTAACCTTGGTAAACATGGCGGCATGAAACTCGGATGGATTGGCCACGTCTGTCGGCGTGCCGACAAAGGCCCACTCGAAATCGTGAGTGCCGTCGGGCCTGCGAATGAGCGATTCTTCGCCCTTCCAATGTTGTACGTCCCGTTTGCCCTCGCGCAGAACGTCACGCTTGGGGTACGACGCGCCTTGGGTTTCTTGGGCGCCCTTAATGCGGGCAAGCAGGGACAGTTCATCACGCTTCATCTGCTCGAATTCAGCTTTGTCATAATCGGCGTAAGCGTCTTTGTTGGAACTGACGGAGAAGGTAACATCCGAAAGACTGGGCAAATAAATTCCCGCACTGATCGTTTCCTGAGCCACATAGCGATCGCTCGGCATGAAGCCGTGTTCGACGCAAAAACCCGGCTCAGTCGGTAGTGCCTCTGCAGCGCGCAATCTCAAGCGTTCGGCCCGAGCCAGCTGTCGGGCGATTACCGTGCTTTCGTTCTCTCCTTTTGAGATCGAATCATCTAACACGAATGTGATTTCGCCCTTGCTTATGTACGTGTAAAAAAAAAGCGCATTGCGTTCTTTATTGTACTTATCTTCGAAATAGCGAACTTGCCAGCTATCCGCGATCGGCCCCGGGCCGCTATAGGTAATCTCAGCAGTGTCGTCTTCCCACTTCACTTTCCTTATTTTCGCGTCGGCGCGGCGCTTTGCCTTTTCTAATCCGCCGGAAACAACCTCAATGCCAGAGTCGAGAACGGCACTCCCCGGTATGAGCTGCGCCTCCTGAGGCACTTCGATCGCATAGCGGCCGAAACAAAGGATTTTTGTCCTTTCAAACAGTGCCTGCAGGCGCGGGCTGAGCTTGACTTGTTCGGGCATGACGGTCTCCATGTAAGTGTAATTGCGGGAATTTACACACAACGACACCAAGGCAAGCAGCAAGAGGGCCAGGATCGTACCGCGCTTCAGGTAAGTCATAGTTTTCACGATTACTTCCATTTCGCTGTCTTGGCGATTTGAACAACGGAATACAGCAGGGACGCCAGGACGTCTTGGTTGGCGTAGCTATTTTGGTGCTCATAGCTTTTTCCTTTCGTCTCGCCGTGCACAAACAATTTCCCAGTGACCTGTTTGTCGGAACGGGCGGCCGGAACGGTTTCGTCGCCCGGGGCCGTTGGAGGCTTGTCATCCAGGCGAATCACGCCTCGGCCCTGACGTTTCATCACCGCTCCCGATTATAGTTTCACCGCATTGTCACTTGGCGGCAGACGTATCCGGTTTGCCTTTTGGGTAAATGTAGGAACCCTCGGGTACGCCGGGTACTTTGACCCTGAACTTCAGGCTAGAGAGAATTTTGTCCCATACCGCGACTGCCTCGTCATCGCTTACCGACGCCTTCTCAGCGGCGCCCACCAAACTGTGCTTAACCTTGGTGAACATGGCGGCGCTAAACGAAGACGGGTTAGCCACTTCTGTCGGCGTACCGACAAAGGCCCACTCGAAATCGTGGGTGCCGTCGGGCCTGCGAATGAGCGATTCTTCGCCCTTCCAATGTTGTACGTCCCGTTTTCCTTCGCGCAGAACGTCCCGCTTGGGGTAAAGAGCGCCCTGCATATCTTGGGCACCCTTGATACGGCCAAGCAGGGACAACTCGTCGCGCTTCATTTGCTCGAACTCAGCCTTGTCGTAATCGGCATAGGCGTCCTTGTTCGAGCGGATCGAGAACGTAATGTCCGGGAAGCTGGGCAAATAGATTCCTGCATTTACCTTCTCTGAATCACCGTACCGATCACCTTTCATGAACCCGTGTTCGATACAGAAGCCCGGTTCGGTCGGCACCTCCTCCGCTGCGCGGAGCCGCAAGCTCTTGGCTTGCGCGAGCTGTCTGGCGATTACCGTGCTTTCGGTCTCGCCTGTCTCGATGGCATCGCCCAGGACGAAGGTGATCTCGCCCTTGCTGATATACGTGTCGAAAAAAAGAGAATTGTCCTCCTTTGCGAATTCGTTCTCGAAATAGCGTGTCTGCCAGCTATCCTCGATCGGCCCTACGTCGTTGTAAGTAATTTCGGAAGTACGCTTCTCGCGTTTCAATTTCACAATTTTTTCTTCCGCCCTGCGTTTCGCTTTCTCGATACCTCCCGAAATAATATCTATATCTGAAGGAAACGAGGCGCTCCCCCAAACAAGCTGGGCTTCCTGCGGCACCTCGATCGCATAGCGGCCGAAACAAAGGATTTTTGTTTTCTCGAACAGCGTCCGCAGGCGCGGACTGAGCTTGACTGGTTCGGGCACGGTGGTCTCCTTATAGGCATAGGTACTGGAGTTTCCAGCCAACGACACCAAAACAATCAGCAAAGCAGCGAACACTGCGCCACGCTGCAGGGTCGAGGTGATCTTCATGCAGCCTCCCACTTTGCGGACTTGGCGATTTGCACGACCAAATACTGCATCGTCGCTCCTGATTACAGTTTCGCCGCATTGTCACTTGGCGGAAGTCGCCTCGGGTTTGTCCTTAGGTAAATAGTAGGAACCCTCGGGTGCGCCGGGCACTTTGACCCGGAATTTCAGGCCGGACAGGAGCTTGTCCCACAGCGCGACTGCCTCGTCGTCGGTGACTGATGCCTTATTAGCGGCCCCGACCAGATTGTGCTTGACCTTGGTGAACATGGCAGCGCCAAACGAAGACGGATTAGCCACATCTGTCGGCGTACCGACAAAGGCCCATTCGAAATCGTGGGTGCCGTCGGGCCTGCGAATGAGCGATTCTTCGCCCTTCCAATGTTGTACGTCTCGTTTGCCTTCGCGCAGAACGTCCCGCTTGGGGTAAAGAGCGCCCTGCATATCTTGGGCACCCTTGATACGGCCAAGCAGGGACAACTCGTCGCGCTTCATTTGCTCGAACTCAGCCTTGTCGTAATCGGCATAGGCGTCCTTGTTCGAGCGGATCGAGAACGTAATGTCCGGGAAGCTGGGCAAGTAGACTCCTGCATTCGCCATCTCCTGATGATCGTACCGATCACTGGCCATGAAGGCGTGTTCGATGCAGACGCCTGGTTCAGTCGGCACTTCGTCCGCAGCGCGCAGCCGCAAGCTCCCGGCGCGCGCGCGCTGTCTGGCAATTACTGTGCTTTCGGTCTCGCCCTGCTTGATGGAATCGCGCAGCACGAATGTCATCTCGGCTTTGCTGATATACGTGTCGAAGAACAGCGCGTTGCGCTCTTTTTTGTATTTGTCTTCGAAATAGCGCGTCTGCCAGCTGTCCTCGATCGGCCCTACATCGTTGTAAGTGATTTCGGCAGTAGCGTCTTCCCACTTCATTTTTGCAATTTTTTCTTCGGCCCTGTGTTTTGCTTTCTCGATTCCACCGAGAAACACCCTGACGGTTGATGGAAACGAGACTTCTCCCATAATGAGCTGGGCTTCTTGGGGTACTTCGATCGCATAGCGGCCGAAACAAAGGATTTTTGTTTTCTCGAACAGCGTCCGCAGGCGCGGACTGAGCTTGACTGGTTCGGGCACGGCGATCTCCTTGTAGGCATAAGTACGAGAATTTCCAGCTAATGACACCAAAGCAATCAGCAAGGCAGCGAATATGGCACCACGCTGCAGGGTCGAAGTGATCTTCAAGCTGCCTCCCATTTCGCCGTCTTGGCGATTTGTACGACCGAATACAGCAGCGAGGCCAGCACATCCTGGTCTGCATAGCTGTTCTGGTGTTCGTAGCTCTTGCCTTTGGTCTCTCCATGCACGAACAGCTTGCCCGCAATCTGTTTGGCGGAGCGGGCGGCGGGGACGGTTTCGTCGCCGGGGGCGGCTGGCGGTTGCAGGACGAGCGTCAGCACGCGGCTGGCGGTCTGGACTTTCAATGTACCCTGGGCGTCATCGCTCAGCAGCTTCCAGGTCTCTACTGGGGACAGCCTGATGTGCCGGCTGTCCCATAAGTCGGGGTCGGTCGCCTTGAACACGATCTCGCCATAGCTGAGGCGTTCCTGCGACGAACAGAAGCTGCCGTAGCAACTGGTCGGATGGAAGGTGGTCTTGATGTCTTCAATAAATTCACTGGCTTTTTTCAGGCGCTCCATAACGGCAGAGATACCCCCGCCATCCTCTTCTATTACGCGCCCGGGGTTGACCCAATTCGGATTGATGAGTCGCCACCATCGATCGGCGGGTTGCAGGTAAATGCTCTCCAAGGCGCTCGCTTTGTCGCCCGGCCAGCTCCACATCTCGCGCCCGGACCCGTCCACGACCTTCAGCCACGATTTGCCGTAAGCGGAACCGGGAAACAGTTCCAGTGCGGCAGGCGCGTTGGCGAGGATGGCGGTGGCATGTTTCCCATTGAGGCCGAAAATGCTGGCCTTGGTTTCGGGAAACAGCAACGCCTTTTCCAGGAACCCAAAACGCATGCGTTTATAGGATGCGGCGGCGCCCATGGTCGGCATCACGTTATGGTAGATGCCGAGCATCTTGACAGCGGGGTCGTTCAGCAGGTTCCCATACTTTGGATGGATGAGCGCCCGCGCCAGCAGGCCACCCATGCTGTGCGTGACGATAATTACCTCGTCGCACTTGAAGCCCCGCTTCTGGTAGCCCTTGGCAAGCCCGCGGATCCGCTCCGCGATCGTCGTCGCGGTTTTTCCGTTGCTCTTCAAAAAGTTGTATCCCATGGCATGGACGGGATACCAGCACGCGGCGATTTTCTTCAGGTCCTGCTCCGTCAGTGCCGAGCCTGCATTTACGCCGCCAAAAGTGCGTGGATCGGCGAAGAAGGGTTTCCACATTGGGTTGGCCGCATCTCCTACCACCATATTGTTGAGGTGGCTTTCAGCCGTTTTCAACATCTTCCCGTAAGCTCCGGCGAACAGGACCTCGCTCCAGCCGCGCCACCTTGCGATCTGTGCTGGTGTTTCGCGTTTCTTCACCAGAGGACCGCGCCTGAAGTTCCGTCCTGTTACCGCACGCATTCCTATCAGGGGTGGAATGGGTTCGAGGCTGTCGGGGACGTTTTGATGCAATTTGTCCGAAGCCAGCGTTTCGGCGCCTTCGGGATCGAAGCGATCTTCGCTTTCCGTATAGTTGTAGTACTCGACCTCCGTCTCGTTCGGGTCGAGCATGAGTTGCCGCTGTTCCGGCGAGGCATTCTTGTACCAGCCGACCAGCCCGGCACCAACAAGGGCGGCCCCGCTATTGATGCCGACCATGTCGTCCGGTCGCCACGAACGGTTATCGGGCCGATCAAGTTCTTCCTGTCGTTTTTTGCTCAGCCGAAGATTGCTGCCCATCACACCGGGCAGGAAGATCACGGGAATCACTTTTTTGGGCGGGAGCTTGACGTCGTGGCGGATCGTGTCGGACGTCTTCGTCATGTGGACCGTGTATTCCGCCCACCCGCCGACACCCTGCGTGAATTCGCCCTGATAATTGCCGCGCTCGTTCAGTTCGGATTGATCGCTCATGGTAGTTCGCCCTTGTAGCGGATGGTATAGGAGTCGAAACCGCCGGATTTCTGTACCTCGGTGCTGCCGCTGGCCGCCGTTTTCCCGTCCATGACCGTTCCATCTCCGCGCACGAGTTCGTAGGCGACGGCCTTCTCGGGCTTCAGGTTCGCGTCGACGAAGTTGACCTCCTGGTCGAACTGGTAATCCCGGGAGCGTTCGTTGAACGCCTGCGACACGCTTTTTGGCGGCAGCGTCTCGAGATTGCCGTGGAATAGCACTGGCGCCGCGGTGAAAAACTGGACTTGCTCGCCGATCTCGACCATGTTCTTGCCGCCGCCGTACATGCGGATCCCTTTCTTGCCGCGGATGTTCACCCACTCCGTGTCGCTGATCATCTCGAGCACCTTATTGGCGATGATTTCCACGTCGTCGGTCTGCGCCTGCACCGACACCTTGCCGGCGGCCGCAATCAGCTTCATTCCCGCCTTGTGCACGAACAGCCTGAAGGTCTTGCCCACGCTGGCGAACAGGCTGTCGACGCTTGCGAGCGAAAGACTCTTGCCGCTTGTGATCGCGGTGTGGCGTTCGCTGGCGATGTGGGTCGACTGGGCGCTCGTGAGCTCGATGCCGGCAGGGCTCGCCATGACAAGATGCGGCTCAGAGAGCTCGGGGGACGACCCCTTGGCTGCCCCGCGGATAGCCGAGTTCTGGGCTTTGACGTCCTCCGCAGCCTCATCCTGTTGGCCGCTTTCCTGCGCTTCGTGATCGAGCGCCATCGCGGCCAGCTGTTCCTGAATCTGCGCCGCCGATGCCAGCCGCTGTGCGGTCTCGCCCAGGTCCTTCGCATGGGACGCCGCGTTCAGCCGCGCTTCGGTGGTAATGAGCATCCCCTGGGCGGCGCGGGCGACACCCCAGGCATTGGTCGTGAGTTCCCAGCCTTCCCCGCGCGCGTCCTTGCGCCCGCTCGTGTCTTCGATGCGTGTAATATGTCCCAACGAGAGCTGGCTGCATTGATGATCGCTTTTCAGCTGCGCCTGGATCTGCTCCTTCGTGTCATCCAGGATCAGGTGATTGCCGCGCGCGCCGCCGCCGAGTTCCCGGCTGCGCAGGCCGGCCAGGGCACTTTGCTCCGGAAGCTTCCAGGGCGGCATGTGTTTGCCGTTGTAAACTGCGCCAAGGATCAAGGGGTGGTCGATATTCCCATTGGAATAGACGACGCCCACTTCCTCACCCACGCGCGGCAATCGGACCTGCCCGAATTCATTGCCGGCGGCGGGGGTCATCACCCGGATCCAGGGCGAGCTGTTCTCGTCGTATTTTCCCAGCCGGTCCCAGGGAAACTGCAGCTTGACTCTTCCATAGCCGTCCGTATGGATATCGGCGCCGGCGGGGCCGACCACGGTCGCGGTGTGCAGCCCCATGTAGGTGCCGGGCGCGCTGTTGAAGCCGGGGCCTGGGCGCCAGCGGATGTCCTTGCGGATGCAGGTGAAGCGGTTCTCGTATTGCGAGGGCGCGCCGACCCCGGCCTGGTAGTTGTTGGTCGCTTCGTGTTCGACGTCCAGGATCAGGTAGCGGCGGTCGCCGATACTGCGGCGCGGCTCGGGATCGTATTCGGGCGAACGCGGCTCTGCGCTGAAATGGTCGCCGAGCTTGAAGGTGCGGCCCGGCAGCACGCTCCTGTCGTTGCCCGCCGCCTCGAAATACTGCCTGTTCTTGTCCTGCTCTTCCATGCGTTGCGCTGCCAGTTGTTCGCCGTCGCTGCGCATGCGAAAGCCGTACGCCCCGGTGTCCTCGTAGATCTCGTAGGGGAAGACGTCGCCTTGCTGGTTGCCCGAATCGACGCTGGCACGCTGCGCCCCCGGATTCTTGTAATCCGTGCTCGCCAGCGTGACCTGGCCCGGGCCAAGGCGCCGGATCGCCGTCCACTCGTGGATGCCGTCGTCCTCGCGCGAGCCGCCCTTGTCGTGGAACGGGATCAGGTAGGCTTCCTCGTCGATCGGCTCGGCCAGGAAGCTGTTGTCCGAGATCATGAGCTTGTGGCGGCCAAATTCATGCTCGTACCAGTAGTGCAGGCCGAGTGCTTCCCAGCGCCGGTGCAGGTGGTTGTAGTCGGTCTCGTTGTACTGGTTGGCGACGGTCAGCTTCGACTCGTCGACCGGGTACATGTGCCAGTCGGCCGGGCGGTAGTGCTTCAGGGTGTCCTCGGTGATCTCGCGCACGCTCTTGTTGTGGAACGACATGCTGTTCTTGCGCAGCCGCGTGAACGCGAGCCAGGGTTCGAGCACCATCTGGTAGAAAGCGAAGCCGCCGTCGCTGCGGACAAAACGGAACTCGGTGACGTAGCCGTTGAAATAGCGCAGCGACCCGTCTTCCCGCACCAGGGAGATCGTCACCATTTTGCCCATCACTATCTTGAGGGGGATGCGCGGGTCGTCCGACAGCGCCTCGACCACGATGCGGAAGCAGCGCGACACTGCCTCGGAAACCTTCAGCTTGTTTGGAAGCAGGATGGCGGGGGGGCCGTCCTCGAACGGAAAATCGAGCCGCATGATGCGGTTGTGCTGGGATGCGCCGCTGAACGCCGAGCGCGCGGCGCCGGCCGCGATTGCCTGGATTTCCCCCACTGATTGCCTCCGATCGCCGCGAATTAGAAAAAGTCCAACGGCTACGTTACCTTGACGTCGCTAGGCTGAAATTGACCAGAGTCAATGCGTTTCCGTAAGCCATGTCTACAGTTTCCCGAGAGTCTTCTGCGAATCGATCTTCTCTAGGCGAATCTGACATGCTGAAAAAACTGGCACAACGAGGACTGGCCCGAAACGATGGTGTCATCGCGCCTGGAAGGCAGTCGCTGGAGCACCAACTGATCGACATCGGTCCAGCGGTGGACTGCAGCCGGGTGACGACTCTGCGCGGGCGGCCCTACCCGGTCGAGTTTCGCAATCAAGGGGCAATCGACGCCTGGACGCGGGCGCTCGGGCACACCGAGGTCTGGCGCCGCTGGCAAGATCAGAGCACGCTGTGCTGGCAGATCAGGAAGGAGATCCTCCGGCAGTTCGAGCACACACGGCCCGAGCGCCCGCTATCCGGAGCGATGGCCGAGATGCTCGCCGAGGACCTGCAAAGGCTCGCGGTCGAGATCAGCGTGAACCTGAAATACCATTTGCAAAAGGGGACGGTAATCGAGGCCACGCCGGCACTGGAAACGCTGCTGACGAACTCGGACGTAGACCTCAGCCTGCCGATGAGCATGGTGGCTCTGCCTTATCCGGCCCAGTACTTACGCTTTGGAGACACGGCGATGCGCTACCTGAAGGTGCCGGTTTCGCAGGCCGAAGACCATTTGTTCGATGGCGTTTTCTGTTTCCTGACCCCACCCGCCGAGCTTTGCGCCGACGGGGAGTCTCGCTGGACGCTGGAACTCATCTTTGCCAGCAAGCGCCAGGATCTCTACAGAGGCCATGTATCGCTGCTCGGCGAGACCGACAGGGGAAACACCACAGTTGGCGAATGGTTGACCAGGGTTCTTGGCGCTGTCAAAGAACAGGCGGACGGGGATTTCCATCGGCCGATGCACGCCGCGGTCAGCTACGTTGTGAGGGTGTTCTTGTATATGGCATTGAAACAGGCGCGCGTCGCGGAGCACCGTGACCACGATGCGGCGCTGCGCCGTGCCGCTGGCTTGGGCGAGCGCAAGCGCGCCAAACTCTTGCAGAGATCGGCCTCCCTGTACGACGGCATCATGGTTGGTCCCGAGTCCTTGCCGTTAAGCGCGCCGACGTGTGCGTCCGGAGGCAGCGTGACGCCTCATTGGCGCCGGGGGCATTTTCGGATGCAGCCCTTTGGCATCGGAAACCTGCAGCGCAAACTCATCTTTGCCGCGCCGGTACTGGTTCATGCGGAACAGCTGCAGGGCGAGGTGCCCGCGCCCAAATCCTACCGGGCCGGTGCCGCCGCAGTCACCGCCGCTTGACCCGTTCCCCCTCCCTGTGCCGGGAGAGCGACGCGCGCCGGCAGGCGCAGCATCGACCTGATTTCTGGACGCCTGGCGACGCCGTCAGTCCCGGTCAGGAACGTGTTCCAGCCAAGCCGGCGTGGCGCTGTCCTCGTGCTCAAGGTGAAGCGCTTGATGCAGGGAGGCGCGAGCAGCAGCCGTAGTTCGTAACGAACGGTTGGCGTCGCAAACAGGCTGGCCATCTCCGCCAGGGCGGTCAGCGCGTCTCCGCCGGGAAGAAATCCCGCTACGTGCGCATCGTCGAGAGGGCCGATGTGCAGCTTGGCGCGCAGGTCGTGGCGCCACTGGCGCACGCCGAGCGCCGCACTGACGCCAAGCGTCGGCGCCGTGACGCCGAGCGTACTGCGCCGGTTCAAGGGGACCGGCGCCCAGCAGCCCACGAACTGCTCCAGCTGGACCGGTAGCCCGAAGTAGGCGCTCAACACTTGTTCGACTGTGCCTGCCGAGACCGGCCGGGTCCTGAGCAGCCCCGAAAAGTAGGCTGCAGTCTCCTGCTTCACCTGGCCAGCCGGGTACATGTGTCCGGATGCCGATCTTACGCCCGCCATGGCGGTCAGCATTGGAAGCAGGCGGTCCTGGCCCTGGACGTCGAGGCTATGCTCGACCCGGTACTTGGCCCAGGCTTCGTAGAACATCCCGATCAGGCGGTTCGACAGCACATCAAGCAGTTCGCGCTGGCTGGCATCGCCGGCATGCGCCTTCTGGGCGGCGATCCGCTCGGTGTCGTGCATGGGAAGGGTGCCGCCAGCCCCCAGCAGCCCGATGAATGCCGGCGTGATCCGGATGCGCTTCAGCTCCCCCATGCGCAGGGAAGCGAGAGAATCCGGCACGTCCGGCTCGACCTCGAGCGAATGCACTTCGCTGGCCGGGAACGAGAGCGACAGGTTGTTCTGGAACCTGAGCACCTCGCGCATGGCTCGCTCGTAGGGAATACCCTGGCGCCGCAGCTCGCGCAGCAGGAGGTTGAGCAACTGTGTGAATTCGAACTGGTGCGGTTCGGCCAGCAGCACGCCGATCACACTAGATTCATGCGTCCGCTTCGTGGCTTGCATCGGAACAGTTCCTTTCCGCTTTGCTGAGACAGGATGACGAGCTCGACAAAGCTGTTGATATGCACGTACAGCGCGAAGAACTGGTCGAGAACCTGCACGAACAAATGCAGGCCGGCGCCGGCGTAGGCTTCTTCGTCGAGCGTGAGGCGGATCTCGGTGCCATGCACCAGGGAGGAACCGCGCTTGTGCCGCATCCAGGCCGTGGTCTCGCTCTGATCGAGGGAGACAATGCCGCCGATCTGCCGGCGCGAGACGGGCGACGGTGCGAAGTCGTACAGTGCCAGCATCTCCCGCAGGCCGTGCGCCCCTTCCAGCACCAGCGAATGGTGGTTGAGCGCGAGGTGGGAGATCAGGCGCCAGTGCATGCCAGGTGTGTTCGCCAGCCGAACCGGACGGGTCGGCCTGCGCAACAGGCGGATCACGTTGCCACCCGTTGCGCCGGGAATGGACAAGTCTCCGTCCGGCGCGCCGATCTTGAGCGAGCATGGCAGGTCGCGGTTGGTGCAGTTCAGATCGATGGACAGGACGTTGCGTTCTATTTCGAGCGGCTCGCAGTCGGCGTTGACGAGTGTGATCGATTTTTCATGGCCGGGACTGCAAATGGCAAGGGTTTCGTCATGGTGCATCAGCCAGTAGCGTCCACGTCCCGTCAGGCTTTCGTCGCCATGCTGAAGCGAATAAAAGGGGCGAAATTCGGTGACGGTCGCGCCCGAGCCTTGCTGGCGCACCAGGTGCACCTGGTCGACCGAGTACACCTCGTACGCTTGCGGATGATTGCCGTGCGCTAGCAGGGTGTAGTCGGCCGATAGCTGGTCATAGGTGATCGGCACGCCCGGTTGCCTGAACAGGTTCACTACCGGCGTGCAGCCGGCCAGAAGATGCTGTTTCGACAGGCTTGCCAGCATTCGCGCCTTGTCGCCCTCGTGACGTATGTCGGCGATCGCCAGGCGCAGCGTGAAGTGCGTGCGCCCGGCAGGGATGCGGCGGAGCAGGACTGGAATGTCGATGTCGAAGAAGTTGAATTTCTCGGGAAAGGCGAAATACTCGGCGAGGAGACGGTACGCCGCGTGGGCGCGTGCTTCGAAGGGAATGAGCGCATCGTCATCAGCGAATCCGGCTGGCGTGACCGGGACGAGCGGCAATCGTTCCCATGGCCCCTTGTCGTCCAGTTGCACGTATGCGGCTCGGGTGTGCATGAAAAGGGTGTCGCGCAGCGCAGCGCAGAACGAGGCATCGCCATCGGCGTACAGGCGCATGGCGGTAGCGGTTGCCGCGCAGAGCGGCTCGCCCGGCCGCGCTGATGCGAACTTTAGCGTCAGCGTCGCGGTGACACTCTCGGGCAGGCGCGTCGCGACAGGGGCGCAGACGGCGGTGTCGAAGCTCGCTTCGGAAAGCACGACGCCCGAAGGCTTGACGTCGTAGACAGTCTTGAACGTGCAAGCCACGCCGGCTACTGGCGCGGATGCGAGCAGGGTGCCACGCGGCATGTCGGGAATCGTTCCTGATTCTTTCTTTCCGCCTGGCTCGCCCAGCACGCGCGCGATCGCGCACGAGGGAAACGGTCGCAGGTAGTGAGGAAACAGCAGATTGAGCAGCGCTTCGGTGAACTGCGGATACGAATCGTCCACGCGCTTCGCGACGCGTGCGCTGAGCAAGGCGACGCCCTGGATCAAGCGTTCCACGTGGGGGTCGTCGCACGTGTCTCCTCCCAGCTGCAGTTTCGCCGCGACCTTGGGGTAGCGCTGCGCATACTCCCGGCACAGCGACCTGAGGGTGACGAGTTCGCGCTCGTACTTCGTGAACAGTTCATCCATGGGATCGGTGCTTTTCGCGTTTTAGTCCGTGCCTTCGATCGAATACTGCTGGAGGGAAGGCCGGAACACGGCGTTGAAGGATATCGGTTCGCCCAGGTGCGCGCCTTTGAGCCGGGCGGTGATGACGAAGTCGACGCGGTTGATCGCACCCTGCCTCGGGCGCAGGGTCACCGCCACCTGATGCAATCGCGGCTCGTGGCGTACGATTGCCAGCTGGACGGCCTTGCAGATTTCCTGCTGATCGTTGTCGCTGCCCATGCACATGCTGGCGAAGTCGATGAGGCCGTAGTTCACGATCGATCCGGATACTGCCGAATAGGACTCCAGCGACGCCAGCGACAGGGCCGATCGGGTATTGAGGAGCGCCTGCAGGTCGCGCGTGACGCTGCGTATGGCCTCTTCCATTGCCCGCGCGCGCGTTTCGCGCTTGTTGCCGGAAGGCAGGGCGTCATCATCGTCGAGGCGATCGAACAAGCCGCGGGTAAAACCTTGCATGGTGTTCTCCTCCAAGGGGCCCCGAAGCGACCACGGCAGCCATTATCGAGCCTTGCATGTGAAAAACGTTGCGCATTCACAATGGAGTGGCGTGAGCAGGCCGATGGCACAACAGGATGAGCAAGATCAACGACTGCGAAGGGTTGCGAAGTCATGCTTCCAAGAATCTGTCTGGTAAAAACACTTCGTGGAGGAGCTCATGAGCGCGGCATCCAAGATCATGTGGTCGGAAGGCCTGACGTTAGGTCCGCAACACTTCCAGCGCCAGGATCTCTACCACGAAGCGCGGCTCAAGCGGATAGCCTCGGCCCTGAACCCGTACTTCTGGGGCGTGTGCGCGGTGCAGTGGAATCTGGCCGGGCTGGAAAATAACCGCCTTGGTGCGAGCACAATGTCGATCATCTTTCCGGATGGCGAGATCTATGAGGCGCCGGAGGCCGACCTGTTGCCTGAGGTGGTCGACCTCTCGCGCCTGCCGGCTGACATTAATACGTTCACGTTTTACGCCGCGCTTGCCCTCGTCAAGCCGCACGGCGGCAATGCCGACGAGAATGGGCGCTACGCGTGCCGAGAAATCGAAACAAGCGATCTGTTCAGCGAGGCCCTGGCGATCGAAGTGCCGTTCCTCAAAAAGCAGCCGAGGTTAATCACCCACGCCGAGACGAGCGGCCTGCATGACAGCGTTTCCGTGGTCCGGATCCGGCGCGCGCCAGAAGGCGGTTTCGAGATAGATCCTTCATTCGTCCCGCCGAGTGTTACGATCGGCGCCGCTCCGGCCCTCCGGGGCTTGCTGGATGAGCTGGTTAGCGTGATGACGGCGAAGATCGAATCGCTCCAGCGTACGCACCGCAAGGCGAGTAGCGAAGTGTACGAAGTCGGCGCGGGCGACATTTCGTCATGGTGGATGCTCAATATCCTGAGCACGGCCAACGCCCAACTGATGCACTGCTCCCGGTCCCCGGGCTTGCATCCGGAAGCCATGTTTCGGCAAATGCTCTCCGCCGTAGGCGGCCTGATGACGTTTTCCGACCGCTTCAAGACAGCCGATTTGCCGGCCTACCGCCACGAAGCACTGGGCGAGGTGTTTGCGGAGCTCGATGGATTGTTGCGCGACCTGGTCGATACGGTGATTGGGACAAAATATTTCATCATTCCGCTGGTCGCCGAACCGGGCCGGCGTGCGTATTCGCAGGCGGTGCTGGACCCGGCAAGAGTCACTCAACAGACGCAGCTATGCCTGGGAGTCACCGCCGATATGCCCGGACTCGAACTGGTGGCGACAGTGCCCATCCGGCTCAAGGTTGCCGCACCCGATGCCATCGAAAGTATAGTCAAGTCGGCGTTGCCGGGCGTGCCGCTGGCGCATATGCCTCAGGTACCGCCAGCAATCCCGGTGCGGCCAAATACCTATTACTTTTCATTGTCGACCAAAAGCCCTCTCTACGAAAAGGCATTGCACGCTGGAGCGCTGGCGGTCTACGTGCCGGACGGAATACCGGGGCTAAAGATCGAGCTGATCGCCATTACGTGATCAGGGCCACGGTGTACTTCGACCCGCGTATTCTACCTCTATGCCTGACTGTGACCCTTCCAATGCATCCCGATCGTGCTTACGTGCTATCGGTTTCGACTGAAAATAATTCAGCAATGCTCCTCCAGGGTTCCAAGAGGTGACCGGGGCATTAATGATCCGGTGCGGAACCTCGACGATGTCAGGGTTATACATTGGCTGCTGACAGCAGCCAAGTGGCAGCAAGAGGCGGCCTTCTGCACGTCACGATTACAGCACAGCGGGATGAGGCACTCGCCGTTCCGGAAATAAAAAAGAGCTCATATCACTATGAGCTCCCCTTCGTATTCTGGCTCCCCGACCTGGACTCGAACCAGGGACCTGCGGATTAACAGTCCGTCGCTCTACCGACTGAGCTATCAGGGAATTGAGGCAATATTATAGCCGGGCGTTTGCAGTTTGACCAGTCCCGTATGCGAATCGCTTTCGCCACCGATCCCGCGCCGCCCGCTTTGCTATAGTTTCGGCTTCGCCGCCAGCTGCGGCCTGCTACTTTTCACAGACAAACCATGACCACTCCCCGCACCCTCGGCACCCCACTCTCCCCTTCCGCAACCAAAGTCATGCTGCTCGGCTCCGGCGAGCTCGGCAAGGAAGTGATCATCGCCCTGCAGCGCCTGGGCGTCGAAGTGATCGCCGTCGACCGCTACCCGAACGCGCCCGGCCACCAGGTGGCGCACCGCGCGCACGTGATCGACATGACGGATGGCGCCGCGCTGGAAGCGCTGATCGACCAGGAGCGCCCCGACCTGGTGGTGCCCGAGATCGAGGCCATCGCCACCGACAAGCTGGCCGAACTCGAAGCCGCGGGCCGCATCACCTGCATCCCGACCGCGCGCGCGGCCCAGCTGACCATGAACCGCGAAGGCATCCGCCGCCTGGCGGCCGAGGAACTGGGTCTGGCGACCTCGCCCTACCGCTTCGCCAGCAGCCTGGCGGAACTGGAAGAAGCCTGTGCGGCGGTCGGCTTTCCCTGCGTGGTCAAGCCGGTGATGTCGTCGTCGGGCAAGGGCCAGTCGAAGCTCGATTCGGCCGCCGACGTGCAGCATGCATGGGACTACGCCGCCGCGGGCGGCCGGGTCGACGCCGGCCGCGTGATCGCCGAAGGCTTCATCGATTTCGACTACGAGATCACCCTGCTGACCGTGCGCTCGCTCAGGCAGGACGGTCAGGTCGAAACGAGCTTCTGCGAGGCGATCGGACACAAGCAGGTGCAGGGAGACTACGTCGAATCGTGGCAGCCGCATCCGATGCAGCCGCTGGCGCTCGAACGCGCGCGCGACATCGCGGCCAAGGTCACCGCCAACCTGGGCGGCCTGGGCGTGTTCGGCGTCGAGCTGTTCGTCAAGGGCGATATGGTGTGGTTCTCGGAAGTGAGCCCGCGCCCGCACGATACCGGCATGGTGACGATGGCGAGCCAGGTGCAGAGCGAATTCGAGCTGCACGCGAAAGCCATCCTCGGCCTGCCGGTGAACCCGGCATTGCGCGCGCCCGGTGCTTCCGCCGTGATCTATGGCCAGCTGGACGAAGCCGGCATCGCCTTCGAGGGCGTGGCCGAGGCGCTGGGCGTGCCGGGCGCCGACCTGCGCCTGTTCGGCAAGCCTGAATCGTTCGCGCGCCGCCGCATGGGCGTGGCGCTGGCCACCGCCGACGACGTCGAAACCGCGCGCCGGCGTGCGCTCGAGGCGGCGTCGAAGGTCAAGCCGGTGTCGAGCAAGCGCTGATCGGCGCAGCGGGCTACCGCGTACACTTCCGTACGCAACATGCTTGCGCCGCGCTAATACTGCAGAGGGCTGGACCGGCATGATGGGATGCATTGCAGCCATCGCAGGAGTGATCGATGCATCCCCAACCGCAGGACAGCCGAGGTTATTTCATGTTGCCTCAAGGGCCGGAAGGCGCCGGCTATTACGTGTATGGAACGCCGGGTCGAGGTGCCGGCCAATATGCGCATCCGGCAATGATGAACTTGCTCCTGTACGTCGAGAGGGTCTGGGCAACGCTGGATTCCCGCAAATTCGGGATAGGAAACATCAGCTTGGCGGGTGGAAAACCTTATGACAAACACAGATCGCATAAGACGGGGCTTGAAGTCGACGTACGGCCCATTCGAAAGGATGGCAAGCGACAGGCCGTATATTGGCAGTGGACTGATCAATACGATCAGGCAGCCACTGCACGGCTAATCGAACTCTTTCGTCATTTTCCTGGCGTGACGAAGGTCTACTTCAATGACCCAGCGCTCCGTCATCTGGCGCGCCCCTTGGGCGGCCATGACCACCATTTTCACGTAGAGGTGAGAGGCTGAAATGAGAATGCCAATAGCCGCCATCCTCTGCATCGCCGGCTTATGCTCGGTCGCTTTTGCCGCAAAACCATGGGACGGCACATACAGCGATTTCAAGGGCAGTTACCTCATCTATTCTGGCGACCTCGGCGAAGAAGCGGCGCCGACATCGAGCGATCACAAAGCCGCACTTTCCATCCAGGGCGACATGGCGAAAGTCTTGTTCGACTCAATCGGACCGGACTTGAAAGACGCATGCGGGGCGTCGGCCGACATACGCGTGCGCGAGAAAGGCGATCTTGACTGCGTCCATGACAAGGGGGATCGAGCTTCGCCCTACGTCTGCCATTTCGGCATCAATCTGCGAACGGGCAAGAGCATGCGTGGATCAATCTGCTAGCCAAATACAAAAAGGGCCGCATTCGCATGCGGCCCTTCTCAATTCTGGCTCCCCGACCTGGACTCGAACCAGGGACCTGCGGATTAACAGTCCGTCGCTCTACCGACTGAGCTATCAGGGAAAGGAGGCCGCATTATACCTGCTGATTTCGATTTCGCAAGTGTTCACACGACGAAAAAACGGGAAACTAGACCCTCGCCCGCGCAACCAGGCGCTTCAAGGCGTCCAGCACCACGTCCGGCTCGGTCAGTTGCGGGAAGTGGGCGCTGCGCCTGGCCTCGATCCGCTCGCCCAGCGGCGACAGCGCCGCCAGCCCCAGCTGGGTGCGCTCGCGCTCGCGCACCAGGGCGGCCGGCACCATCCAGCGCGGCAGGCGCTTCGTGCCGGACAACACCGTCACCGGCACCGGAGGAAACGCCGGCGCTTCCTGGATGTCCTTCACGGTCTCGAGTTCGTTCCGGATCTCGTCGAACTGGTCGCGCGGCGAGATGCGGTCGAGCAGCTTGATGAAGCCGCGCTGCAGCGGTGACTGGAATTGCTTGAGCGTGGTGACGTCGTCGGGCGCGGTGGCCTCCAGGAACAATACACCGGCCACTTCGTCGGCGAAGGCGCGCGCGAACAGGTTGGCGTGCAGGCCGCCGAAGGAATGGCCGACCAGCACGAACGGCGGCTCGACGCCGGCCGCCTGCAGCAGCAGGCGCAGCTGAGCCACCACGGTTTCCCCATACTGCGCTTCGCGCGGCTTGGGACTGCCGCCGACGCCGGGCCGGTCGTAGGCGAACACCGTGCCCAATTGCTCGATCTCGGGATACAGCTTGTACCAGCCGTCGAGCGGGCCGCCCGCGCCATTGATCAGCACGATCGACGGCTTGCCCTGCCCCGACTTCATCAAGCGGAACATCTGCCCTTCGATCAGGGTGGCATGGCTTTTCGGCAATTGCTTCACGCAAGAATCTCCTGTAACCAACGACGCCTTGGCACGCGCCGCAAAGCAAAAAGGCCGCATCTCACGACGCGGCCTTTTCAGTATTCTGGCTCCCCGACCTGGACTCGAACCAGGGACCTGCGGATTAACAGTCCGTCGCTCTACCGACTGAGCTATCAGGGAATTGATGCTTGCATTATATGGCTGCTGAAACGTTTCTGTCAAATTTGCCCAGATCGCAAGCGCCACTCCTGCTGCTCTCCGCACACGCCGTAACGCTTGCGGAGAGCCGGGATTTTAGAGAACTTTGGCAACCGCGTCAACGACGCGATCGATATTGGTCGAGTTCAGTGCGGCAACGCAGATGCGGCCGGTGTCCACGGCGTAGATCGATTCGTCGCGCAGCTTGCCCACTTGTTCCTTGGTCAGGCCCGAGTACGAGAACATGCCGACCTGCTGGCGCACGAATTCGAAGTCGTGGCCCGGGGCCCTGGCCTTCAGTTTCTCGACCATCGCGCCGCGCATTTCGCGGATGCGCACGCGCATGCCGGCCAGCTCTTCTTCCCACAGCTTGCGCAGCTCGGGGTTCGACAGGACGGTGGCGACGACCTTGCCGCCATGGGTCGGCGGGTTCGAGTAGTTGGTGCGCACCACGCGCTTCAGTTGCGACAGCACGCGGGCCGCCTCTTCACCGCTGGTGGCGACGATCGACAGCGCGCCGACGCGCTCGCCGTACAGCGAGAACGACTTCGAGAACGAGTTCGACACCAAGAGCGGCATGCCGGTCGCGGCGAAGCGGCGCACGACGGCGCCGTCTTCATCGATGCCGTTGGCGAAGCCCTGGTAGGCCATGTCCAGGAACGGCACCAGGCCGCCAGCCTGCACGGCGGCAATCACCTCATCCCACTGCGCTTGCGACAGGTCGGCGCCGGTCGGGTTGTGGCAGCAGGCGTGCAGTACGACGATCGAGCCGGCCGGCATCGCCTTCAGCGCGGCCAGCATGCCGTCGAAGTTGACGCCACGCGTAGCAGGGTCGTAGTAGGCGTAGTTGTGGACGGTGAAGCCGGCGCTCTCGAACAGCGCGCGGTGGTTTTCCCAGCTCGGATCGCTGATGTAGACGTCGGCGTGCGGCAGGAAGCGCTTGAGGAAGTCGGCGCCGATCTTGAGCGCGCCGGTGCCGCCCAGGGCTTGCACGGTGATCGCACGCTTCTCTTGAATTACCGCGCTGTCGGCACCAAATACCAGTTCTTGCACGGCCTTGTCGTAAGCCGCCAGGCCGTCGATCGGCAGGTAGGTGCGCGGCGCAGGCTGCTCCATCAGTTTCGCTTCCGCTTTCTGTACGCACTCCAACAGTGGCACCTTGCCGTTATTGTCATAATAGACGCCTACTCCAAGATTGATCTTGGCGGGATTGGTGTCGGCATTGAAGGCTTCGGTAATACCCAGGATCGGGTCGCGCGGGGCCATCTCAATGGCGCCAAAAAGGCTGGCGGAGGCAGTGGAAGTCATCGTGATAAACTCAGTTGTTTCGGCTGGGTTGACAGCGGTTGTATAGACAGCGGCCCTTGTATTGAAAGGCCGCGAGCGGATTCTCATTCTAACAAAGGTCTGTAAGTATGGCTGATTTATCCATCGCAACTTCACCCGAACCGACGGTCCTCACCTTCCCCGATTCGCCGTTCAAGCTGCACCAGCCCTTCCCGCCGGCCGGCGACCAGCCGACCGCGATCGAGGGCCTGGTCGAAGGCATCAACGACGGCCTGTCCTACCAGACGCTGCTCGGCGTGACGGGCTCGGGCAAGACCTATACGATGGCCAACGTGATCGCGCGCGCTGGCAGGCCGGCGATCGTGTTCGCGCCGAACAAGACGCTGGCGGCCCAGCTGTATTCGGAGTTCCGCGAATTCTTCCCGCAGAACGCGGTCGAGTATTTCGTCTCCTACTACGATTACTACCAGCCCGAAGCCTATGTGCCGCAGCGCGACCTGTTCATCGAAAAGGACTCGTCGATCAACGAGCACATCGAGCAGATGCGCCTGTCGTGCACCAAGTCGCTGATGGAACGGCGCGACGTGGTCATCGTGGCCACCGTGTCGGCGATCTACGGTATCGGTAATCCGAACGAATACCACAAGATGATCCTGACCCTGCGCCACAAGGACAAGGTGGCGCAGCGCGACATCATCGCGCGCCTGATCCAGATGCAGTACACCCGCAACGAGATGGATTTCTCGCGCGGCAGTTTCCGCGTGCGCGGCGACACCATCGACATCTTCCCGGCCGAGCACGCCGAGCTGGCGATCCGCGTCGAGATGTTCGACGACGAGATCGAATCGCTGCAGCTGTTCGATCCGCTGACGGGCCGCGTGCGCCAGAAGATCCCGCGCTTTACCGTGTATCCGGGCTCGCACTACGTCACGCCGCGTTCAACCGTGCTGCGCGCGGTCGAGTCGATCAAGGCCGAGCTGCGCGACCGCCTCGAAGAATTCCGCCAGCAAAATAAACTCATCGAAGAACAGCGCCTCGAACAGCGCACCCGCTTCGACCTCGAGATGCTGGCCGAGATCGGTTTTACCAAGGGCATCGAGAACTACTCGCGCCACCTGTCCGGCGCGATGCCGGGCGAGCCGCCGCCGACGCTGATCGACTATCTGCCGAAAGACGCGCTGATGTTCATGGACGAGTCGCACGTGATGATCGGCCAGCTCAACGCGATGTACAACGGCGACCGTTCGCGCAAGACCAACCTGGTCGACTATGGTTTCCGCCTGCCGTCGGCGCTGGACAACCGGCCCTTGAAGTTCCAGGAGTTCGAAGGCAAGGCGCGCCAGACGATTTTCGTCTCGGCCACGCCGGCCGAATACGAACAGCAGCGCGCCGACAACGTGGTCGAACAGGTGGTGCGCCCCACCGGCCTGGTCGATCCGCAGATCATCGTGCGCCCCGCCCTGTCGCAGGTCGACGACCTGATGAGCGAAATCAACGACCGCATCGCCAAGGACGAGCGCGTGCTGGTCACCACGCTGACCAAGCGCATGGCCGAGCAGCTCACCGAATACCTTGGCGACCACGGCATCAAGGTGCGTTACCTGCACAGCGACATCGACACGGTCGAGCGCGTGGAAATCCTGCGCGACCTGCGCCTGGGCACCTTCGACGTGCTGGTCGGGATCAACCTGCTGCGCGAGGGCCTGGACTTGCCTGAAGTGTCGCTGGTGGCGGTGCTCGATGCGGATAAAGAGGGCTTCCTGCGTTCCGAGCGTTCGCTGATCCAGACCATCGGCCGCGCCGCGCGTAACCTCAACGGCGTGGCGATCCTGTACGGCGACCAGATCACCGATTCGATGCGGCGCGCGATCGACGAGACCGAGCGCCGCCGCGCCAAGCAGATCGCCTTCAACGAGGCCAATGGCATCACGCCGAAGGGTGTGCAGAAGAAGATCAAGGAAATGATCGACGGCGTGTACAGCAGCGCCGCGCAGAAGGCCATGGTCGAGGGCGTGCACGAGGATGCGGCGACGGCCAAGGTCGATTCGATGAGCGAGAAGCAGATCAGCAAGGAGATCAAGCGCCTCGAGAAGCTCATGGTCGACCATGCCAAGAACCTCGAGTTCGAGAAGGCGGCGCAGGTGCGCGACCAGCTGCATGTGCTCAAGCAGCAGGCGTTCGGGGCGCCGGGGGCGGATAACGTGGTGTCGATGTTGGGCAAGTAACGCGGCTGCGTAACCAGGGTGCAGGGTGGGGCTGGCCTCGGCGGCCCCGCGCTTCGCCGCCGACGCGGTGATGGTTACCGGTTCCTTTCCTGGCCGGATGACCTCGCCGCCAACGATCACCGCGTCGGCAGCGCCGCTGCCAACCCTACGCTACTCCCGCCAGCAATTCCAGCAATTTCGCCAAATCCGCCGGCTTGGCCATGTGATGGTCGAACCCGGCCTTGTACGCCCGCCGCTGGTCTTCGACCTGCCCATATCCCGTCAGGGCTACCAGCACCGCCTGCGTGGTCTCGGGCATCGCCCGCAGCCGGCGCGCCAGTTCGTGGCCATCAATGTCGGGCAATCCGATGTCGAGCAGAGCCACGTCCGGCGGCGCCTGCACCGCGCTCGCCAGCGCGCCCTTGCCATCGTAGGCGATGCTAACCTCATATCCATTCATCTCGAGCAGCGTCGCCAGCATCTGGGCCGCGTCGACGTTGTCGTCGACCACCAGCACCCTCAGCCCGCGCGCGCCGCGCGGCTGCACGTCAAGCGGCGGCGGGCTCACTTCCGGCGCCTCGGCCAGGCATGGCAGGTAAACGACGAACTCACTGCCCTTGCCCAACCCCGCGCTGTGCGCCTCCACCCGTCCGCCATGCAGCACGGCCAGGCTCTTGACCAGCGCCAGGCCGAGCCCCAGGCCGCCCTGCGAACGGTCGGGCGTGCGCTCGGCCTGGATGAACAAATCAAAAATGTAGGGCAGGATCGGCGGATCGATGCCCTGCCCGTTGTCGCGCACCGCGACCCGCACCAAGCCCGACTCGATGCGTGCGCTGAGCACGAGGCTTCCACCCGCCGCCGTGTACTTGGCGGCGTTGTTCAGGATGTTCGACACCACCTGGATCAGGCGCGTGCGGTCGCCCTCCACGCGCAAGGGGCTCGCTGCGATTTCGCACTGCAGTGCGTGGCCGCGCGCATCGATCAACGGTCGCACCTGCTCCACCGCCTCGTGCACGATCTCGCGCATTTCCAGCGCCTCTTTCGAGATGGTCACCAGGCCGCGCGTCACGCGCGAGACGTCGAGCAGGTCGTTGACCAGGGACGTCATGTGCTGGGCCTGGCGCGCGATGATGTCGCTGGCGCGCTGGATGCCGGGTGCGTCCATCTGGCCGCGCTGCAGCAGCTGGGCCGCCGTGGTGATCGGCGCCAGCGGATTGCGCAGCTCGTGCGCCAGCATCGCCAGGAACTGGTCCTTCTGGCGGTTGGCGGCGCGCAGCTCGTCCTCGATGCGCTTGCGCGCCGTGACGTCGCTGCCCTCCACGAAGATGCCCGAGACCTTGCCGTGCTGGTCGTGGATCGGCTGGTAGACGAAGTCGATGAAGCGCTCTTCCAGCGGCGCGTTGGGGTCGCGCTGCACGCGCAGCGGCACCGCGTGGCCCACGAAAGGCTGGCCGGTCCGGTACACGTGGTCGAGCAGCTCGAAGAAGCCCTGCCCCTGCACCTCGGGCAGCGCGTCGCGCACGGCCTTGCCGACCAGCGCGCGGTGGCCGACCAGCTGCAGGTAGGAGCGGTTGGTGATCTCGAATACGTGGTCCGGGCCGCGCAGCACGGCGATGATGCCGGGCGCCTGCTCGAACAGGGTCACCAGGCGCTCGTTCTCCTCCTCGCGGTAGCGCTGGGCCAGCACCTCGCCCGTCATCTCGACGCAGGCGCAGAACATGCCGGCCACGGTGCCGTCTTCGTCGCGCACCGGCGAATACGAGAAACGGAACCAGGTGTCCTCGTCGTAGCCGTGACGGCGCATGCGCAGCGGCAGGCGGTCCATATAACTGGCCTCGCCCCTGAGCGCGCGTACGATCAGCGGGTGGATGTCGTGCCAGATCTCGGCCCAGACGTCGTGGAAACGCTTGCCGAGCGAGGTCGGATGCTTGTCGCCCAGGATCGAGATATACGAGTCGTTATAGAGAAACCCGAGTTCGCCGCCCCAGGCGACGAACATCGGGAACTTCGAGTTGAGCATCAGGCCGACCACGGTGCGCAGCGCCTGCGGCCACTGGCGTGGCGAACCCAGGGGCGACGCGCTCCAGTCGTGGGCGCGCATCATGGCGCCCATCATGCCGCCACCGCTGAGGAAAGGCAGCCATTCGGAGGGTGTCGCTGGTTCCTGTTTCATTCATGGTCCGGGAGTCGCGCGCAATCTGCGCGACTGCAGTGTGCCAGATTTGGGGCAACGACTCCCGCACGGATGCCCGGCACAGGCTGCTTGCGGCTCAGGCAGCGCGTGCGCGCCGCCACCTGCTGAGGCCAAGGCAGCCGAGCGCCATGCCGAACAGCGACAAGGTTCCGGGTTCGGGGATCTGGCTGACCGCCAGCTCGACCGAGATGTCGTCGAAGAAGATCCCCGAAGGGTCGTGGTAGCCGGACAATTGCAGGATGGTCGATGCCGATGTCGCCAGCAGGTTGCGGACGATGATCTGCGTGGACGGGCCGCCCGTCCCGATATCGGTGGACGTGTTCGTGGTCGGGAAATTGTAGATGGTCGTCGCGATCGCGTCCCCGAACATCACCCTGATTCCATTGTCAAACTGAAAGATCGGAAAGCCATCCGGGCCGATCACGCCGTCCGCATACAGCCAGAAGCTCAGGTCGTAGCGCTGGCCGGTCGTCGTCGGCAGGGCCTGGGTGGCAAAGCAGGAAAACTCGGGACCGAAGCAGCCGGTACTGAGCGAGTTGAGGCCGCTGCTCGCGCCGCGCCCGGCGTCTCCCAGAAACCAGCCTTCGGTGAGTTCCCAACTGCCATCGTTCAGTTCAAAATCGCCGTCGCGGACAATATTGGCGCTTGCCGGCACGGCGACTGCCACCGCAAGCAGGATTGCGGCGGCAAGGCGCATTACAGCGTTCATCGAGACCTCCTCTGAGCAGACCAGAGTAAACGATGATTGATTGCCGCAAGGACGATCTGATGGGAGTCAATGCGGCAGGGGATCCATTGCCGCCCGCCGTCCGCTTACAGGCTCTGTACGAACTCCCGGATACCACCCAGCAGCATCTCGATGGACATCGCCGTCAGGATCAGGCCCATCAGGCGCTCGAAGGCGGTCATGACTTGCGGGCCGAGTTTCTGCTGCAGCTTTTCGGCGCTCAGGAACACTGCCAGCCAGACCACGCCCACCGCCGCCAGCGCGGCGACGTGCACCATCGTGTCGGTGAAGCTGGTCGACGAGAACAGCAGCACGGTGGCCAGCGCCGACGGCCCGGCCAGCGCGGGAATCGCCAGCGGCACGATGAACGGCTCGCCGCCTTCGCTCTTGCCCAGCACGCCGTCGGGGTGCGGGAAGATCATGCGAATCGCGATCATCAGGAGGATGACAGCGCCGCCGATGCGCAACGCGACCGGGCTCAGGTGCAGGGCCTCGAGGAAGTGCTTGCCGAAGAACATGAATACCAGCAGCAACAGGAACGCAATGCCGCATTCGCGGATCACGATCTTGTTGCGGCGCTCGATCGGGGTGTCTTTCAGGGCGGCAGCAAACAGGGGGACGTTACCAAAAGGGTCGGTGACGAGGATGAGGAGAATGAAGGTCTGGAAGAAGCTTTGGGTCATGGCTTGTTATTGTTGGGTTGCCAGAAATGTTAACAGCGCAATATTAGCAGCCGCCACCTCGGCCGACGAAAAAAAACAGGGAAAGGCTTGTACCCTTCCCTGCTTCGATTCGATCGCGCGGACCGGTATTACTTCTCGAACTTCTTCAACCACGCCGCCAGCTGATGCGGACGCAGGCCGTCATATTCTTCGAACGGCTGGTGGATCCACGGATTGTGCGGCAGGTCGTCCAGGTAGTAATCAGGACGGATCGAAGACGTGCCCTTGACCCAGATGACGGCCGATTTCACTTCGGTGACATCCTTGTAGTTCTCGGTCAGGTGCTCGCTGACCTTGCGCAGGGTGACGCCCGAATCGGCCAGGTCGTCGACCAGCAGCACGCGGCCGGCCAGCGGGCCCTTGGTCATGGTCATGTACTTCGAGATGTCCAGGTCGCCCTGCTTGGTGCCGGCTTCTTCGCGGTACGAGCTGGTCGACAGGATCGCCAGCGGCACGTCGAAGATGCGCGAGAACACGTCGCCAGGACGCACGCCGCCGCGCGCCAGGCACAGCACTTGATCGAACTTCCAGCCCGATTCATAGACCTGCAGCGCCAGGCGCTCGATCAGGCGGTGGTATTCATCCCAGGAGACCCACAGGTCCTTGTCGGTCGATACGGGGGTATTCATCTTCTACTCCAGATTCTTCTTGGTTTACGCTGCGAACGGGTGACGCAGGACGATGGTTTCTTCACGGTCCGGGCCAGTCGACACCATGTCGATCGGCACGCCAACCAGCTCTTCGATGCGCTTGATGTAGGCGCGGGCATTGGCCGGCAGCTCTTCCATCGACTTGGCGCCGACGGTTGATTCGGTCCAGCCCGGCATTTCTTCGTACACCGGCTCGCACAGGGCGGCTTCTTCGGCGCCGACCGGGAAGATGTCGACGTCGCGGCCGTCGATCTTGTAGCCGGTGCACAGCTTCAGCGATTCGATGCCGTCCAGCACGTCCAGCTTGGTCAGGCACATGCCCGACACGCCGTTGATCTGGACCGAGCGGCGCAGCAGGGCGGCGTCGAACCAGCCGCAGCGGCGGGCGCGGCCGGTCACGGTGCCGAATTCATGGCCGACGCGCGACAGGTGCTCGCCCACGCCTTCTTCGGTCGGCAGCTCGGCCGGGAACGGGCCCGAACCGACGCGGGTGGTGTAGGCCTTGGTGATGCCCAGGATGTAGTGCAGCATGTTCGGGCCGACGCCGGCGCCGGCGGCGGCATTGCCCGCCACGCAGTTCGACGAGGTGACGAACGGATAGGTGCCGTGGTCGACGTCGAGCAGCGAACCCTGCGCGCCTTCGAACAGCAGCTTGCCGCCTTGCTTGTGTGCCGCGTACAGCAGCGACGACACGTCGGCGACCATCGGACGCAGGCGCGGCACCAGGGCCATCGCGTCATCATAGGTGGTCTGGAAGTCGATCGCTTCGCCGCCCAGGTAGTTGACCAGCACGTGGTTGTGGTAGTCCAGGTTTTCCTTGAGCTTCTCGGCGAAGCGCTCGGCGTTGAGCAGGTCGGCGATACGGATCGCGCGGCGCGCGACCTTGTCTTCGTAGGCCGGGCCGATGCCCTTGCAGGTGGTGCCGATCTTGTTCTCGCCGCGCTTGGCTTCGCGCGCCTTGTCGATGGCGACGTGGTAAGGCAGGATGATCGGGCAAGCCTCGGAGATCTTCAGGCGCGACACCACTTCGATGCCGGCGGCCTGCAGCTTGTCGATCTCGCGCATCACGTCGGGCACCGAGACCACGACGCCGTTGCCGATGTAGCAGGCCACGCCTTCGCGCATGATGCCCGAAGGGATCAGCTGCAGCGCGGTCTTCTGGCCCTTGATGACCAGGGTGTGACCGGCGTTATGGCCGCCCTGGAAACGCACCACGCCGGCGGCGTGGTCGGTGAGCCAGTCGACGATCTTCCCTTTGCCTTCATCGCCCCACTGGGTGCCGATGACAACGACGTTCTTTGCCACGTTAGTATTTGACATCACTTAACCTAAGTTTTTGAGAATCCAATTTCCGTTTTCGAGGACGAGCACGCGGTCGCACTCGAACTCGTCCTGAACATTGTCGTGACCAGGCATGCTCTGGATCACGACTTCGCCTGCCTTGCGCAGGTCAGCGATTTTTTCCTTCAGCTCGGGGGCATTGCCCCACGGCGCGCGGATGGAATGCTTGCGCTCGGCCGTCGGCAGCAGCCGGGCCAGTTCGCGCAGGTCGAGCGAGAAGCCGGTCGCCGGACGCGCGCGTCCGAAGGCTTCGCCGACGTGATCGTAGCGCCCGCCCCTGGCGACCGCGTTCGGCAGGCCCGGCACGTACAGCGCGAACATGGCGCCGCTTTCGTACTGGTAGCCGCGCAGGTCGGCCAGGTCGATCGCCACCTCGGCGCGACCGATGGCGCCCGCCGCCAGCGCGGCCAGTTCGGCCAGCGCGCGCTGTATGCCCGGCAGCGCCGGCAGCTGTTCGCGCGCCTTGGCCAGCACCTCGACGTCGCCGTACAGGTGCGGCAGCGCCAGCAGCGCCTGGCGGGTCTGCGGATAGTAGTTCGTCGAGATGGCGTCCAGGCCCGGCGCATCCTTGGCGCGCAGCAGGCAGTAGATCTGGGTTTCGTCACGCTTGGCGGCCGGGTCTTCGGCCAGCAAGGCGCGCAGCACGCCGACGTGGGCCAGGTCCAGGCGCACGTTGGTGAAGCCCGCCAGGGCCAGCGAGCCGAGGGCCAGTTCCTGGATCTCGGCGTCGGCTTCCAGGCCGGCATGGCCGTAGATCTCGGCGCCGATCTGCACCGGCTCGCGGGTGGCGTGCAGGCCCGATGGACGGGTATGCAGCACGCTGCCGGCGTAGCACAGGCGGGTGATCGATTCACGGTTCAGCAGGTGCGCGTCGATGCGCGCCACCTGCGTGGTCATGTCGGCGCGCAGGCCGAGCAGGCGGCCCGACAGCGGATCGACGACCTTGAAGGTCTTGAGGTCGGTATCTTCACCGGCGCCTGCCAGCAGCGACTCGGTATATTCGAGCAGCGGCGGCATCACGAGCTCGTAGCCGTAGAGTCGGAAGTTATCGAGCATCAGGCGGCGCAGCTCCTCGATCTTGCGCGCTTCGGACGGCAAGACATCGGCAATATTCTCAGGCAATAGCCAGTTCGGCATGGGCAACAGATGGGAGTTGGGATAATTAGCTGCGACTGGCAGGGACGACGATAGACGTGCCAACGCATGGCGCGAACGCCGAATCGGTGATTTTACCCGAAAACCGCGCGGGTGAGGCAGGGAATGCTGGTTCGACACCTTGCCGGGTTAACAATCTGCCACGTCACGGATGCCTATACAAGCTGGCAAATCCCATGAAAAACGGGCTCCCGTTGTGCGGGAGCCCGTCCTGGGCCAGGCCTGGGAACGCGGTTCAGCGACCCGACGCCGCCGGCTGCTTGAAGTACTTGAAGAACTCCGAGTTCGGATCCACCACCAGCACGTCGCTGCGGTCCTTGAAGCTGGCGCGGTAGGCTTCGAGCGAACGGTAGTAGCGGGCGAATTCCGGGTTCTTGCCGAAGGCTTCGGCGTAGATCGCCGAGGCTTTCGCGTCGCCGTCACCCTTGACCTTCTCGGCGTCGCGGAAGGCTTCGGCGATGATCACGGTGCGCTGGCGGTCGGCATCGGCGCGGATCTGCTCGGACTCGGCGGCGCCGGTCGAACGCAGCTCGTTGGCGACGCGGACGCGCTCGGCGCGCATGCGTTCGTACACCGAGTTGTTGATCTGCTCGATGTAATCCACGCGCTTGAGGCGCACGTCGACGATGCCGACGCCGATTTCCTTCGCTTCGGCCACGACCTTGGCCTGCACCGCCGCCATCACCGCGGCGCGCTCGCCGGAAATCACTTCGCGCACGGTGCGCTTGGTGATCTCGTCGTTCAGGGCCGCCTTGATGATCTGCGACATGCGGTCGCGCGCACGGCTTTCGTCACCACCGAAGCTGACGTAGTACAGGCGCGGATCTTCGATACGCCATTTCATGAAGGCATCCACCAGGATGTTCTTCTTCTCGGCCGTGATGAAGCGGTCGGCGTCGGGCGTGTCCAGCGTCAGGATGCGCTTGTCCAGGTAGATCACGTTCTGGAACGGCGGCGGCAGCTTGAAGTGCAGGCCCGGCGTCGAAATCACTTCCTTGACCTGGCCGAGCGCGAACACGATCGCGAAGCGACGCTGGTCGACGACGAAGATCGTGGACGACAGCAGCATCAGTGCGATGAAGCCCGCGACGAAAAGAGTTACGAGGCGGTTCATCAGCGGGTCTCCCTGTCACGTGAGGAATCGCGGCTGCGCTCGTCTCGCTGGCGCACCGCTTCCATGGCCTGGCTCACTTCGGCAGGTTGGCCGGACTGCGGCAATTGCACCGGACCCGATTTGCTGCCGATCTGGGCATCGTTGGCTGCCTGCTGCTGCATCAGCTTGTCGAGCGGCAGGTACAGCATATTGTTGTTGGCGCGCGAGTCGACCATCACCTTGGTGGTGCTGGTGAAGATCTGCTGCATGGTGTCGATGTACATGCGGTCGCGGGTCACGGCCGGGGCGCGCGAATAGGCGGCCACCACCTGGTCGAAGCGGGCGGCGTTACCGGTCGCGTTCTCGACCACCATCGAACGGTAGGCTTCGGCGTCCTGCTGCAGGCGGAAGGCCTGGCCGCGCGCCTGCGGGATGATCTGGTTGGCATACGCCTCGCCCTCGTTGCGGGCGCGGGCGCGGTCCTGGCCTGCGCGCACGGCGTCGTCGAAGGCGCTCTGCACCTGCTCCGGCGGCTGCACGCCCTGCATCGTCACGTTGGTGATCAGGGCGCCGAGCGCGTAGCGGTCGCCGATCGCCTGCATCATCGAATGCACGTCGGCGGCGACCTTCTCGCGGCCTTCGTACAGGACGAAGTCCATCTTGTTGCGGCCGACCACTTCGCGGATCGCCGTCTCGGCGATCTGGCGCACGCTGTCGTCCTGGTCGCGGTTGTTGAACAGCCAGGCGACCGGGTCTTTCAGCGTGTACTGCACCGCGAACTGGATGTCGATGATGTTTTCGTCATCGGTCAGCATCAGCGATTCTTGCGGCTGCTTGTTGCGCACGTTCGCCCGGTAGCCGATCTCGGCGGTACGGATCTGCGAGGTGTTGACGGTCTCGTGGGCCTGGAACGGATACGGCCAGCGCCAGTTGAAACCCGGCGTGGTCGAGTGGCTGTACTTGCCGAAGGTGGTCACGACGCCGACCTGGCCCTCTTGCACGATGAAGGCGCCGCTGGCAAGCCAGATGAAGCCGACGATGATGGCGATCACGCCGGCGCCGATGCCGGCGCCGCGCATTTCGCCGCGCGGGCCGCCGTTGTCGCCGCCGCCGTTATTGTTGCCGCGGCCGCCGAACATGCGGTTCAGGCGCGCATTGAAATCGCGCCACATCTGGTCGAGGTCGGGAGGACCGTCACCGGGGCGGCGACCATCCTGGGCCTTGCGGTCGTCTTCGGGGTTGCGTCCCCAGCGTGGGTCGTTCAGCGACAATTTGACGCCGAATCTTTTTAGTAGAGAAACAAGCATAGGCTAGTTGGGCCTGACATGGGTGGAAGTTGGCATATTGTCGGCAAGACCGCCGGGGTGCGCGTCCACCGACGCGTCTTCCTCGGCGAGCCCGAAGGCTTCGTCGTGCTCTTCGTTTTCTGGGTTGCTGTACCCGCCTGGGCCCGGCGCGGACTTGGCCGCCTCGGCGATTGCCGAACGCAGCAGATCCAGGCCGGCGCCACTGTGGGCGCTGATGAAAACCCGGTTGATCTTATCATACTCATCACGCTCGACCCCAGGTTCCAGCCCGGCGGCATCGATCTTGTTCCACACCAAAATTTGCGGAACATGATCTGCGCCAATCTCGCGCAAGACTTCATTGACCTGTTCGACCTGCTCCATGCGCGTCGGGGAGGCGCTGTCGACCACGTGCAGCAAGAGGTCGGCATGGATGGTTTCTTCCAGCGTGGCGCGAAACGCCGCCACCAGCTGGTGCGGCAGTTCGCGCACGAAACCGACGGTGTCCGAGATCACGACGCTGCCCACCTCGTCGCCCAGGTACATGCGGCGGCTGGTGGTGTCGAGGGTCGCAAACAGCTGGTTCGCCACGTACACGCCGGCTTTCGTCAGCGTGTTGAACAGGGTCGACTTGCCGGCATTGGTATAACCGACGAGCGACACCGAGAAGGTCTTGTTGCGGCCGCGCTGGCGGCGCTGGGTCTCGTGCTGCTTGCGCAATTTGCCGAGGCGCGCGCGCAGCATCTTGACCCGCTCGCCGATCAGGCGGCGGTCGGTCTCGAGCTGGGTTTCACCCGGACCGCGCAGGCCGATACCGCCCTTTTGACGTTCCAGGTGGGTCCAGCCGCGGATCAGGCGCGTGGCCAGGTGCTGCAGTTGAGCGAGCTCGACCTGGAGCTTACCCTCGTGGCTCTTGGCGCGCTGGGCGAAGATATCGAGGATCAGGCTGGTGCGGTCGATCACGCGCAGCTGGAGGCGACGCTCCAGGTTGCGCTGCTGGGCGGGAGAGAGAGCGTGGTTGAAGATGACGATCTCGGCGCCAAGGGCCTTGGCGTCGAGGGCGATTTCGTCGGCCTTGCCGCTGCCAACGAAATGCGCGGGGTCCGGGCTGCTGCGCTTCGCCGTGATCGTGGTGATCGGATCGGCGCCGGCGGAGCGCGCAAGCAGCGACAGCTCATCGAGACTGGCGGCGAAGTCGCCAGTCCCGAAGTCGATGCCGACCAGCGCTGCGCGCAGGGTTGGAGTGCCGGGGGCGTCAGCCATCGGCCTTACTCGGCTTCGTTGGAGTCGAGGTTAAGGTTGACGGCACGGGCCGGCACGACAGTGGAAATGGCATGCTTGTAGACCATCTGGGTCACGGTATTACGAAGCAAAACGACGTATTGGTCGAAGGATTCGATATGACCCTGGAGTTTGATACCGTTGACGAGGTAGATCGAGACAGGGACGTGTTCCTTGCGCAAGGCGTTGAGGAATGGGTCTTGTAACAGTTGCCCTTTGTTGCTCATAACAGCTCCGTAATGTTGTTGTAGTTAAAAGTTTGAGGCGATTTGCCGGTTTTCAAGTAGTTAGAGCCATATTCTGCGTGAGCGAATGCAGCCCTAAGCCTACTGTAACCTGTTTTGCCGCTTTTTGTCGTACTGCTACGACTTTCAGCCTAAACAATTCAGTCTTTTGCGAACGGATTTTTCCCGCTGCGCAGCTCGATCCTGAGCGGGGTGCCGACCAGGTTGAACGTGTCACGGAAATGCTTTTCCAGATAGCGCTTATAAGGCTCGGTGATCCCCTCCAGCGCATTGCCGTGGATGACGATGATCGGCGGATTCTGACCGCCTTGGTGGGCATAGCGCATCTTCGGACGCGAGGTGCCCTTGCGCTTCGGCTCCTGCTTCTCGACCGCCTCCTGCAGCGCGCGCGTCAGGCGCGGCGTCGACAGGTTGGCCGTCGCGGCGGCATACGCCGACTCCACCGACTTGAGCAGCTGGCTGATGCCGGTGCCGCGCAGCGCCGAGACGAAGTGGGTCTTGGCAAAGCCCAGGAAGTCCAGCTTACGGTCGAGGTCGTTCTTGACCTGGTCGCGCTGGTCGGTTTGCAGGCCGTCCCACTTGTTGACGGCCACCACCAGCGCCCTGCCCGATTCCAGGATGAAGCCGGCGATGTGGGCATCTTGCTCGGAAATATCTTGCTGGGCGTCGAGCAGCAGGATGACGACGTTGGCATCCGAGATCGACTGCATGGTCTTGACCACGGAGAATTTCTCGATAGCCTCGAAAATCTTGCCGCGGCGGCGGATGCCGGCGGTGTCGATCAGTGTGTACTTCTTGCCGTCGCGCTCGAACGGCACTTCGATCGCATCGCGGGTGGTACCCGGCATGTCGAAGGCGATCACGCGCTGTTCGCCGACCAGGGTATTGATCAGGGTCGACTTGCCGACGTTCGGGCGGCCGACGATGGCGATCTTGAAGCCGTGATCGGCCGGTTCCAGCTCTTCCGGTTCGTCGGGGCGCTGGGCGAAGGCGATGTCGAGCGCCTCGTTGACCAGGTCGTGCACGCCGTCGCCATGGGCGGCGGAGATCACGTACGGGTCGCCCATGCCGAGTTCATAGAAGTCGGCGGTGACGGAGGTGTACTTCATGCCTTCCGACTTGTTCACCACCAGCATGACCTTGCGGCCACTCTTGCGCAGGTAATCGGTGATGGTCTTGTCGTGCGGGGTCAGGCCCTGGCGGCCGTCCACGATGAACACGACCACGTCGGCCTCGGCCACGGCCTGGCGCGTCTGCAGCGCCATTTCATGCATGATGCCTTCTTTGGCGACCGGCTCGAAACCGCCCGTGTCGATGACCAGGAATGGCCGTTCGCCAATCCGGCCTTCGCCATAGTGGCGGTCGCGCGTCAGGCCAGGGAGGTCGGCCACCAGCGCGTCACGCGAACGGGTCAGGCGGTTAAATAAGGTCGATTTCCCGACGTTGGGACGACCTACGAGTGCGATTACCGGCTTCATGTTTTATTCTATTCGACCGCGATCGCGGTCACAGTTCCATTTTGTGTTTGAAAAATCAGGTTCGTGCCGGCCACCAGCGGCGTGCCCATGATCGGGCTGCCATCGGTCGCTGCGCGCGCCAGGAAAGATCCGTCCTCGCGCGACAGGAAGTGCACATAGCCTTCGAAGTCGCCGACCGCGACGGCGCGGCCATACGACAGCGGGGTCGACAGGCGGCGGAAGGCCAGCTTGTCGTTCTTCCAGCTGGAAGAACCCGTGTCGCGGGTGAAGGCATGCAGGGCGCCCTTGTCGTCCGGTGCGAACACGTACAGCTGGTCGACGGCGACGCCGGCATCGGACGACAGGTCGCGCGTCCACTTGGCCGAACCGGTGACCAGGTCGAAGCAGCCTACGCGGCCTTGATAGGACACGGCGCACACCTCGTTCTCGAACAGCACCGGGGCGCCGCCGATATCGGTCACGCGCTCCAGTTCGGTGGCGCCGCGCGAGACGCCCACCTCGACGTCCCAGCGCGGCGCGCCGGTGGCCAGGATCATCGACGACAGCTTGCCGCCCGGCTGGGCCACGATGACGTCGGTCCCGGCCACGATCATGCCCGGCGCATTGCGCAGGGTGAGCGGAGGCGCGACCTTTTGCACGGTCCACTTCGTCTTGCCGTTGGCGGCATCGATGCCAACGATGCGGTTGTCGATCGAGCGCGCTACCACGATGCCCTGCGACACCACCGGCGCCGACAGGATTTCGCTCGACAGTTGGCTCGTCCACAGTTTCTTGCCGTCCATGTCGAAGGCCAGCAACTGGCCCTTGTCGCCGCCGACCACGATCAGGTTGCCGTCGGTGCCGACGCCGGCCGACAGTTCGGTGTCGGCCTTGATGCGCCACAGCTGCTTGCCGCTCTCGGCTTCGACGCGCGCGATGGCGCCATCGGCGCCGGCCACGACCACCGTGTTGCCGGTCAGCGCAGGCGAGAAGGTGTAGCCGCGCGCCTTGCCGATATCAAGTTTCCATGCAGTACGCACGGCCATGCTGCCTTTCAGCTCGACCAGCTTGGCCGGCTGGTCGCCCTTCTTATCCGACGCGAATGGATTGAGCGAATTGAGGGTCGAGCAACCCGTCATCAGGGCCAGTACGCCGACACCAACAAGCTTGCTGCAAATACGCATTTTGTTCTACCTTGTTCCTGGACTATAGAGGACGCAAGGCCCGCGCCGCCGTCAGGCGTGCGCGGGCCCTCTCATGGGGGAGGATTACGCGGCTGCCTTTTGCTCGGCAGCTTTTTCTTGTTCCGATTTCTTGTCGGCCGGCACCGTGCCGCCGATCGCTTCGAGCTTGATCTGCACCAGCTGGCGGCCCGGCGCGGTCGGATCCATGGCGGCGATCGCCGCGACATAGGCCGCGCGCGCTTCGTTCAGCTTGTTCTGCGCGACCAGCACGTCGCCCTTGCGGTCGTTCACTTCCGAGGTGAACTGCGGCAGGAATTTGCCGTTCAAGACCTTCAGCGCTTCGTCGAATGCCTTCTCGTCGAGCAGCACGCCGGCCAGGCGCAGGTTGGCGATCGACTTGTATTCGTCATTGCCGTGCTCGGCCGCCCACTGCAGCTGCGCCTTGGCGGTCTTGAGGTCGTTCGCTTCGAAGGCGGTCTTGGCCGCCGCCAGCGCCGCCATCGGGGCATAGGCCGACGATTCGTACTTGGCGCGGATGTCGCCCGCCACGCGCTGCACCTTGGCATTGTCGTTCGCCAGCAGCGAGGTCTGCAGCTCGTCATACAGCGCCGACGCCTCGACCGACTTGTTGCGCTGGTGGGTTTTCCAGTAATTCCAGCCGGCGTAGGAGCCGAGCGCGAGAATCAGGACCCAGATGATGATGTTGCCGTACTGCGACCAGAACGCCTTGAAGGAATCAAGCTGTTCCTGTTCCTGGTGATCGTATGCCATGTGCGTATTCTTGTATTAAATGGTTGATTGGTGGTGCCGAACGCCGGTTACGGGTGGTAGTGCACGTGATCGTGGTCGTGGCCGTGGTCGTGGTCGTGACTGCCGACGATCTGGTCGACCAGGTAGTCGACCACTTCCTCGAACGGCACGGCGGCCTGCTGCTGCTCGCCCACTTCGCCGCGCATGGTCTTCACTTGCGCGGCATTGTTCGCGATCTCGTCCTGGCCGATGATGACGGCAAAGGCGGCGCCGCTGCCATCGGCCTTCTTCATCTGGCTCTTGAAGCTGCCAGCACCTGTTGGCGTTGCGCAATGTAACACAACATCCAGGCCGGCATCCCGAATCCGCTCGGCCAGGATGAAGGACTGCAGCTGGGCCTCTTCTCCCTGGTGGACCATGTACACGTCGCACACGTTCGGCTCGGCCGGTTCGCCCAACCCTTTCATGAGCTCGATGATGCGTTCCATGCCCATCGCGAAACCGACCGCCGGGGTCGGCTTGCCGCCGAAGGTTTCGATCAGCGGATCGTAGCGGCCGCCGGCGCAGATCGTGCCCTGGGCGCCCAGCTCGTCGGTGACCCATTCGAACACGGTGCGGTTGTAGTAGTCCAGGCCGCGCACCAGGCGCGGGTTGACGGTGTACTGCACCGCGTTCTTGTCCAGCAGCGCCTTGACGCCGTTGAAGTGGGCCAGCGACTCTTCGCCCAGGTAGTCCAGCAGGCGCGGGGCGGCGTTGACCATCTCTTGCATCGCCGGGTTCTTGGTGTCCAGGATGCGCAGCGGATTGCTGTGCAGGCGGCGCTTGGCCTCGGCATCGAGGATGTCTTCGTGTTTTTCGAGATAGGCGATCAGGTCGGCGCGGTGGCGGTTGCGCTCTTCGGCGTTGCCGATCGAGTTCAGCTCGAGGCGCACGTTCTGCAGGCCCAGGTCATCCCACAGGCGGCGCGACATCATGATCATCTCGGCGTCGATGTCCGGGCCCGAGAAGCCGATCGCTTCGGCGCCGAACTGGAAGAACTGGCGGTAGCGGCCGCGCTGCGGGCGCTCGTGGCGGAACATCGGGCCCTTGTACCACAGGCGGCGCGGGCCGTCGTAGACCAGGTTGTGCTCGAGCACGGCGCGCACGACGCTGGCCGTGCCTTCCGGACGCAGGGTCAGCTGGTCGCCGTTCATCGAGTCTTCGAAGGAATACATCTCCTTCTCGACGATGTCGGTGACGGCGCCGATGGCGCGCGAGAACAAAGCGGTCTGCTCGACGATCGGGGTCACGATCTTCTGGTAGCCGTAGCTCTTCAGGATCGTTTCGGTGGTGTTCTCGAACAGCTCCCACAGCGGCGCGTCTTGCGGCAGGATGTCGTTCATGCCTTTGATGGCGACGATTTTTTCTGGTTTGGACATGGTTTTCTTTCTCAATTCTTGGCGCTGCTCGTGGGCGCAGGTCGGCCAGCTCTCCCAGCCCCAGGCTTACGCCTGGGTCGCTGCGCCGGCGAGCGACATGTCGCTCGAAACCCCGGCTCGCCCGTAATTTTTCTTCACATAATCCAGCACGATGGTCTTGAACTCATCGACGATGCGCTCGCCGCGCAGGGTCGCGAATTTCTGGCCGTCGACGAACACCGGGGCGGCCGGCGATTCGCCGGTGCCCGGCAGGCTGATGCCGATGTTCGCGTGCTTCGATTCGCCCGGACCGTTGACGATGCAGCCCATCACGGCCACGTTCATCGCCTCCACGCCCGGATACGTTTTCTTCCATTCAGGCATCTGCTCGCGCAAGAAGCTCTGGATGTTGTCGGCCAGCTCCTGGAACACGGTCGAGGTCGTGCGGCCGCAGCCCGGGCAGGCGATCACCATCGGGGTGAACTTGCGCAGGCCCATGGTCTGCAGGATTTCCTGGCCGACCACGACCTCCCTGGTGCGGTCGCCGCCCGGTTCCGGCGTCAGCGAGATGCGGATGGTGTCGCCGATGCCCTCTTGCAGCAGCACCGACAGCGCCGCGGTCGAGGCGACGATGCCCTTGCTGCCCATGCCGGCCTCGGTCAGTCCCAGGTGCAGCGGATAATCGCAGCGGCGCGCCAGTTCGCGGTAGACCGCGATCAGGTCCTGCACGCCCGACACCTTGCACGACAGGATGATCTTGTCGCGCGCCAGGCCGACTTCTTCGGCGCGCACCGCGTTCTCGATCGCCGACGTGATCAGCGCTTCGTACATCACCGCCTGGGCGCTCCACGGATTGGCGCGCGCGGCGTTCTCGTCCATGATGCGCGCCAGGAGCGTTTGATCCAGACTGCCCCAGTTGACGCCGATGCGGACCGGCTTGTCATACCTGGCGGCGATCTCGATCATCTGGGCGAACTGGGTGTCGCGCTTGGCGCCCTGCCCCACATTGCCCGGATTGATGCGGTATTTCGACAGCGCCTGCGCGCATTCAGGATAGTCGCGCAGCAGCAGGTGGCCGTTGTAGTGGAAGTCGCCCACCAGCGGCACGTCGACTTCCATGCGGTCGAGCTGTTCGCGGATCGCCGGCACGGCGGCGGCCGCCGCCGGGGTGTCGACCGTGATGCGCACGATCTCGGAACCGGCGCGCGCCAGCTCCTTGACCTGGATCGCGGTGCCGATCGCGTCGGCGGTATCGGTATTGGTCATCGACTGCACCACCACCGGGGCGTCGCCGCCCACCCAGACCGTGCGCTGGCCGTGCGAAACGGCCACCTTGCGGCTGGCGCGGCGCGCCAGCGGGCCGGACGGGATGGCTTCAGGAGTGCAGGCTTCGTTCAACGAATTCATTTGGTGTATTCCAGCTTCAGCTTATTTCAGCGCCACGCGCGCGATGGTGCGGCCCGACTGCTGCGGCAGCGCGACGTTGGCGCCGCGCAGGGTCGCGGTCACGCCGCCAGGGGCGCCGACCACCAGGGTCGCCGGGCCGCTCAGCTCGACCGACTCGGTGCTGCCGCCCTTGACCAGGCGCGAGATCAGCGGACGGCCGCCGGCGCTCGGACGCACTTCGATCCAGGAATCCTCGCGCACGTTCAGCACCAGGGTGTTGGCGCCGGCGGCGGGGGCCACGGCGGTGACCGGTGCGGCAGCGGTCGAGATGTTCGGGGCCGGCGTCACGCCAGGCGCGGCCGCGCTCGGCGTTCCCGCCGCCGGTGCGTTGGCCGGCGCATTGGCCGGCGCGTTGGCCGGCGGCGGCACGGCCGGCACCGGTGCGGTCGGGGTGGCCGGCGCGGCGCCCGGCGCCGAACCCGGCGCTGCCGCCGGCGGCGCAGTTTCGCCGGCCGGCGCCGGCACCGAGATCAACGGCACCGATGGATTGATCAGGCCTTGCTGGGCGCCGGCCGCGGGCGCCGAGCCTGGCGCGACGACGCCGGCGGCCGGGTTCTCGAGCACCGTGGCGTCGCCCGCCTGGCCGTCGCGCTGCAAGTTCGGAATCAGGTCGAACTGCCAGGCTGCAACGGCGGCGCCGGCCACCACCACGGCGGCGGCGATCCAGCCCAGCGGCAGGCGGTTGCGGCGGCCGGCGATCGGGAAGCGGGTCTCGGAGAACGTGGCCGGACGCTGTTCGCGGCGCACGGCGCCGGTGTTGATGGGCGCGCCGGCCTGGGCTTCCGGCGGCATGTTCAGTTCGATCATCGACACCAGCGGCGCGGCGTCGATCTTGAGCAGCTTGGCATAGACGCGCACGAAGCCGCGCGTCACGGCCGGGCTCGGCAATGAAGCGTAATCCCCGGCTTCCAGGGCCACCACCTGGCGTGGGGCCAGCTTCAGCTGGTCCGCCACCTGTTCCACACTCCAGCCCATCGCTTCGCGCTGGGATTGCAGGGTCTTGCCAGGGATGCCGGGCTGGTTGCCTGGCGTAGCCGGCTGATCTGCTTGCTCGTTCATTGTCCTCGTCCTTGTCCGTGTGAGCTTCTAGTTGAGCTTGTTCTTGTGCTTACTCGTCGAACGCGCCGCGCTCGAACGCCGCGTATTCGGGCGAACCCGGGAAACGCCGGCGCAGCTGGGCCGCGAGCGTCGCCTCATGGGTCCGGTCGCCCAGCTTGCGCTGCACGCGCAGCGCGAGCCAGAGCGCGTCGGCCGGCAGTGTCTCGATGCTGGCCGTCTCGATCAGGCGATTCACGAAAAAACCGGCGCGCTGCATGTCGCGCCGCTCGTAGTACACCCGCGCCAGGCCGGCATTCACGGCCGGCAGCGCCGGGCTCAAACGCAGGGCTTCGAGCAGGTAGCGCTCGGCCGCTTCGATATTCCGGTTCTTGATGCTGCACGCACCCGCATTGACCAGCGCGGAGAGCGGCGTCTGGTAGGCGGGATTCTTGAGGGCGGCGTCGAAATAGCGCAGCGCGTCGAGCGGCCTGTTCACCGACTGGCACAGGAAGGTGCCGTAGTTGTTCGCGAACTCGGGATTGCCCGGTTCGAGGCGCAGCGCGTGGCGATGGTTCTCGTCGGCCAGCGGGAACTGACCCATCGAGGTATAGATCAGGGCCCGCAGGCCATAGGCGTCGGCGTAGTTCGGATCGGCCGCCAGCGCCTGCTTGACTTCGTCGAGGGCGATCTCGTGCTTGCCCTCCTGGTAGTAGCCGACCGCCAGCTGCACCCGGATCGAGGCGCGCTTTTCCAGCGCGGTCTGGTCCGAGGCGGTCTTGAGTTCGCCGTCGCGCGTCGTCGTCGCGCCGCCCGACCCCGTGCCGGCGCAACCGGCCAGCAAAGCGAGGGACAGGGTCGATGCGAATGCGAGCCAGGCGGCGGCGAATTTCATCAGGTCGGGATCTCCACGATGCGGCCGAAATCGGCGCCGAATTTCTTCTGGTACTCGGCCATCTTTTCCATGCGCTCGGCCACGCGGGTGCGGTCCTTGACCTCGCCCGCCAGCTGGCCGCAGGCGGCGTCGATGTCGTCGCCGCGCGTCTTGCGCACGGTGGTCACGATGCCGGCGTTCATCAGGACTTCGGCGAAGGCCTTGATGCGCGGGTTCTTGGAGCGGGTCAGGCCCGACTCGGGGAACGGGTTGAACGGGATCAGGTTGAACTTGCAGTTCACGCCCACCACCGGATCGTTCACCAGCGCGATCAGTTCGCGCGCGTGCTCGTCGCTGTCGTTGAAGCCGTCGAGCATGCAGTACTCGAAGGTGATGAAGTCGCGCGGCGCGAATTCGAGATAGCGCTTGCAGGCGGCCATCAGCTCGCGCAGCGGATATTTCTTGTTCAACGGCACCAGGATGTCGCGCAGCGCATCGTTCGAGGCGTGCAGCGACACGGCCATGGCCACCGGCACGTCTTGCGACAGCTTGTCGATATTCGGCACCACGCCCGAGGTCGACAGCGTCACGCGGCGGCGCGACAGGCCGTAGGCGTTATCGTCGAGCATCATTTTGAGCGCGGTGACGGTCGGCTCGTAATTGAGCAGCGGCTCGCCCATGCCCATCATCACCACGTTGGTGATCTGGCGCTCGCCTTTCGGGCCCGGTTCGATGCCCTTGGTACGGCGCAGCTCGAATTCGGCCATCCACAACTGGCCGATGATCTCGGCGACCGTCAGGTTGCGGTTGAAGCCCTGCTTGCCGGTCGAGCAGAAACGGCAGTTGACGGCGCAACCCGCCTGCGTGGAGATGCACAGCGTGCCGCGGTTTTCTTCCGGGATGAACACGGTCTCGACCGCGTTGCCGTTGCCGACGTCGACCAGCCATTTGCGGGTGCCGTCGCTGGCCGTCTTGTCGCTCACGATGGCCGGCGCACGCACTTCGGCGCGCGACTTCAGCTTTTCGCGCAGCGACTTGGCCAGGTCGGTCATGCTGTCGAAATCCGACGCGCCGAACTGGTGTATCCAGCGCTGCAGTTGCTTGGCGCGGAACGGTTTCTCACCCAAGTCGGCGCAGTAGGCGACGAGTTGCGCGGGATCAAAGTCCAGCAGATTGGTGAGAGTTGTCATGTCGTAATCCTATATTTCCGAACCTGCTCGCATCGCCCCGGGGGCGCAGGCGAGCAGGTTACTCATTTGGAGCCTTCCCTAGCAGGTGGTAGTCGCTGCTAGCGCGCCTGGCAAGCGTGGGCGGCGTTGCTCGTCGTTGCATGGCTAGCCATGCGGCCTCCTCGCGCCTTGCCCACACTTGCCATGCATCGCTATCAGCTTCCCCCCACCTGCCAGGAAAGGCTCCTATTAGTCCGGGGGAATCGATCCGGGGAACGCCCGGACTGCGCTCCCCCTTACTAATTAACGCGAGTAGACGTTCAGTGCCGGGAAGTAGTAAGCGATTTCCACAGCGGCGGTTTCGGCAGCGTCCGAACCGTGAACGGCGTTGGCGTCGATCGAGTCGGCGAAGTCGGCGCGGATGGTGCCGGCGTCGGCCTTCTTCGGATCGGTAGCGCCCATCAGGTCGCGGTTTTTCAGGATCGCGCCTTCGCCTTCCAGCACCTGGATCATCACCGGACCCGAGACCATGAAGTCGACCAGGTCCTTGAAGAACGGACGCGCAGCGTGCACTGCGTAGAAGCCTTCGGCTTCAGCGCGCGACAGTTGCACCATGCGGGCAGCCACGATCTTCAGGCCGGCTTCTTCGAAACGGCTGTAGATTTTGCCGATCACGTTTTTTGCAACTGCGTCCGGCTTGATGATGGACAGGGTGCGTTCGATTGCCATGAGAAAACTCCAATAAAAGAAAGGTTTTGAACTGAGAAATTCGTTTGAACTTTGGGACTCAATCAACCTTTAATTTTACCATACCTGCCCCAGATATCCGATATTGCGGTAGTGGCAAGCATGGTGTTACAGTGGCGGCAAAAGTCCGCCCAGTTCCTGCCCAATCTTCATCTTCAGTTAAGAAAGATGCGCTAGGATCAAGCTGACGTACCTTGCGCTGCAGTTGCACGTACCATCGCACGACCCATTTATTTAACCGGAGGCACTATATGTACCCTAGTACCCAACAGCAAAGTACCATCGACCTGAGCAAAGGTGGTCAGGCCACGCGTAACAAAGTGTTACGCAACACGTATTGGCTGCTGGCGCTGTCGATGATTCCTACCGTGCTCGGCGCGGTCGCCGGCATGTCCTTCGGCATCGCCTTCACCGGCATCATGGGCTTCGTGATCTTCCTCGCGGTTGCCTTCGGCTTCATGTGGGCCATCGAGAAGAACAAGGATTCCGGCCTGGGCGTCGCCCTGCTGCTCGGCTTCACCTTCTTCATGGGCATGATGCTGGCCCCGCTGCTGACCCACACGCTCAACTACTCGAACGGCGCCAGCCTGATCATGACCGCCTTCGGCGGCACCGGCGCCGTGTTCGCCGTGATGGCCAGCATCGCCACCACCACCAAGCGCGACTTCTCGGGCATGGGCAGCTGGCTGATGGCCGGCGTCGTCGTGCTGCTGCTGGCGGTCGTCGCCAACATCTTCCTGCAGATGTCGGTGCTGTCGATCGTGATCTCGGTCCTGGCGATCGGCATCTTCTCGGCCTTCATCCTGTATGACGTGCAGCGCATCGTCAACGGCGGCGAAACCAACTACGTCACCGCCACCCTGTCGATCTACCTGAACGTGTTCAACATCTTCACCAGCCTGCTGCGCCTGCTGGGCATCGTGGGCGGCGACGACTGATCGATCCCTACCCCAAAAGAAAACCGGCCTTCGCGGCCGGTTTTTTTTATGGTGGACGCAAACGCAGCAGGCGGGCGTCCAGGCCATCCGTCAGGACGTAGATCGCGCCATCCCGACCGACCTTGACGTCGCGCAGGCGCTGATTCAATTCTGCCAACAACGTCTGCTGCCCGACGATCCTGCCGCCGTCGCGCACGACGCGGTGCAGGGCGCGGCCTCGCAGCGCCGGCACCAGCAGGTCGCCGCGCCATTCCGGAAACAATGCGCCATCGTAGACAGCCAGGCCGCTCGGTGCGACCGACGGCGTCCACTCCAGCAGCGGCGCCTCGAAGCCGGCCAGGCGGCTGAACGGCGTGACGCGGCCGAACGGGTAATCGATGCCGGCCGTGACCAGCGGCCAGCCGTAGTTCTTGCCCGCCACGATGCGGTTGATCTCGTCGCCGCCGCGCGCGCCATGCTCGGTGAGCAGCAATTCGCCCGTGCCCGCGTCGACGGCGATGCCCTGCGGGTTGCGGTGACCGAGGCTGTAGACCTCGGGCGCGGCGCCGGGGCGATTGACGAAGGGATTGTCGGCCGGCGCCCTGCCGTCGCGGTCGAGCCGTACGACGGTGCCCAGGTGGTTGGCGGGGTTCTGCGCCTCTTCGCGGCGCCAGTTGCCGTCGCCGACCGTCAGCGCCAGCGTGCCGTCGGGCAGGAAAGCGATGCGGCCGCCGTTATTGCCGGCGCGCGGCTTGGGCGTGGAACTGAACAGGATCCGGACGTCTTCCAGCCGGTCATTCTCCAGCCTTGCGCGCACCAGGCGCGTGCCGTTGGCGCCCTCCTCGCCATGACCCATCGTCAGGTACAGCAAGCCATTGCGTGCGAATGCGGGGTCGGGGGCGACATCCATCAGGCCGATGGTGCCACCGCGCTGGAACACGGGTGGCAGGCCATCCGTCGCGATCGGCGTCGATGCGCCATCGGCGCCGATCGCCAGCAGGCGCCCGCCCATCTCGGTGACCAGCATGCGGCCGTCCGGCAGGAAGGCCAGCGACCATGGCCGCTCGAGTCCCCGCGCGACCGTCTCGACGCGGTAGCTGGCCGGATCGACCGCATCGAGCCGCCCGGCGGCGCCGGGAGACGTCGCCAGGAACAGCAACGCCGGGACCAGCGCCAGCATCGCCGCCAGCGCGGCGTGGCGCCGCGGGTCGCCAGGGCCGCGCGCCGACGCGCTCATGCGGGCGTACAGAAGGCCGCCGACGATACCCGTCGCGGCCATCAAGGCGTGATCGGCGCTGCCGCGGGTCGCGGCGATGGCCGGCATGGGAATCACGTGCAGCATCAGCCAGAACGCCACCCACAGGGCGACGACCGCCGCCAGCGCGAAGATGGCGGCGCGCCATGGGGGCGGCGCGCGCCGCGCCAGCAGGCGCCCGGCGCCGAACGCCGGCAACAGCGCGACCAGCGCGATGCCGGTCATGACCGCGCCAAAGCCGGCCAGGTCGCCCAATGTGACCCGAAGCCGCTCCGCCAGGCCGATCGACGCGCCGAGCGCGCTGAGTTCGCCCAGATTGATCTGCGTCTGCACGACGCTGGCGACGACCGCGGTCGCCACCGCGGCGGCCAGCCAGTCGGCGAGCCGCCGGGTGAACTGCCTCATTTCATTCCTTCCGATGTCTCGGCGGCCGGACGCTTCAGCGCGCCTCGACCAGCTCCTTGATCCGCACCGCCAGCGCGTCCACCGCGAACGGCTTGGTCAGCACCTGCATTCCCGGCATCAGGTGGCCGTTGCCGATCAGGCTGTTTTCGGCGTAGCCGGTGATGAACAGCACTTTCAGCTCGGGCCGGCGCTCGATGCCGGCTTCCGCCATCTGGCGACCGTTCATGCCGCCAGGCAGGCCGACATCGGTCACCAGCAGGTCGATGCGCGTGTCGGACTGCAGCAGCTTGAGTCCGGCCACGCTGTCGGCCGCTTCGAGCGCCACGTAGCCCAGGTCTTCCAGCACCTCGGTCACGAGCATGCGCACCGACGGCTCGTCGTCGACCACCAGCACCGTCTCGCCCTGGCCGGCGGGCGCTTCCGGCGCCGGCGGCAGGCCGATGTCTTCCGGCTTGAGTTCGCCATAATAGCGCGGCAGGTAGATGCAGACCGTGGTGCCTTTCCCCACCTCGGAATAGATGCGCACCTGGCCGCCCGACTGGCGCGCGAAACCGTGGATCATCGACAGGCCCAGGCCCGTGCCCTCGCCCATCGGCTTGGTGGTGAAGAACGGTTCGAACACCTTGGCCACGATTTCCGGCGTCATGCCGGTGCCGGTATCGGTCACGCACAGCGACAGGTACTGGCCTTCCGGGATGTCGTGCGCCCTGGAGGCCGAATAGTCGAGCCATTTGTTGGCGGTCTCGATCGTGATGCGGCCGCCGTCGGGCATGGCGTCGCGCGCATTGATGCACAGGTTCAGCAAGGCGTTCTCGAGCTGGCCGGCATCGACCAGGGTCGGCCACAGTCCCACCGCGCCGACCACCTCGAGCGTGATCTGGGGCCCGATGGTGCGCCGGATCAGCTCTTCCATGCCCGACACCAGCGCATTGACGTCGACCGGCGTCGGGGCCAGCGTCTGGCGCCGCGAGAAGGCCAGCAGGCGGTGCGTGAGCGCGGCGGCGCGCCGGGCGGCGCCCTGGGCCACCGCGACGTAGCGCTCGAAGTCGCCGAAGCGCCCCTGGCGCATGCGGATCTGCATCAGGTCGAGCGCGCCGGTGATCCCGGCCAGCAGGTTGTTGAAGTCGTGGGCCAGCCCGCCGGTGAGTTGCCCCACCGCCTCCATTTTCTGGGCCTGGCGCAGCTGCTCTTCCAGGTGGCGCTGGGCCGTCGTCTCGATCCCGACGCCGGTGCGACGCAGCGGCTGCCCATGCTCGTCGAGATAGGTGCGCCAGCGCGAATGCACCCAGCGCACGACGCCGTTCGGATGCCGCAGGCGGTACTCGAAATTGGCGTCCTTGCCGGAGGTGAGGCTGCCCGCGATCTCGGCCATCAGTGCCGGGCGATCGTCCGGATGGATGTTGGCCATGAGTTCCTCGGCCGGCAAGCCGCCGGCGGCGCGCACCGGATCCACGCCGTACAGGTCGGCGATCGCGGCGTCGCAGACATAGGTGCGCGCCTGCAGGTCGGCGGTCCAGATGCCGACGCCGCCCACCGAATGCAGGGCCAGGCGGGTAAAGTCCTCGGCGTCCTGCAAGGCTTTCTCGCGCCGGTGCTCGTGCGTCAGGTCGCGCCCGGCGGCATACACCTTGCCCTCTTCGAAGGCGCCGGTCCAGCCGAACCAGCGCCACGAACCGTCCTTGTGGCGGAAGCGGTATTCATAGGGCGTCGCCAGCGGCCGCTCGAGGATGCCCGCGAACACGGCCAGCGTGGCATCAAGGTCGGCCGGATGGGTGAACTCGATGAACTTCCGGCCGACGATCTCGTCGCCGGCATAGCCCAGCAGCTTGCTCCATGCCGGATTGACCGCCTCGATCGTCCCATCTTGCGCGGCGACGACCAGCAGCTCCTGGGAAAACCGCCAGAAGCGTCCGCCATGATGTCCTTCGTTATTGCCGTGTTTGGTCATGTCCCACCTCTGTTTCCCAACAGTAAAACCGAGATGGATGGCGTGGTCTGTACGGTGTCGCTCATCCGTTACAGCTGCTTACCAAAACGCGGCAGCTTGCGGACGTCAGGCGGCGTCCGGCGTCGCGGGCAGGTCGGCCGGCACATATTGCGCGCCATCGGCGGGCCGTACCGGCTTGTCTCCCAGCTCGAACACGCCGATCGACTCGACGTGCGAGGTGTGCGGGAACATGTTCACCACGCCCGCCTTCTTCATCACATAGCCCGCCTTGTGCACCAGGATGCCGGCGTCGCGCGCCAGGGTCGACGGGCTGCACGAGACGTAGACGATGCGCTGCGGCATCAGGTCCTCGTGGGTCTCGCGCAGTTCTGCCAGCGCCAGCGCCAGCGCCATGGCGCCGTCGCGCGGCGGGTCGATCAGCATGCGATCGAACTTGCCCAATGCCACCAGGTCGTCCTTGGTGACTTCGAACAGGTTGCGGGTCGAGAACGACGTTTTCTCGGCCAGGCCGTTCGCCCTGGCATTGTCCAGCGCGCGCGTGGTGAGCGCCGTGCTGCCCTCGATGCCGACCACCTCGCGCGCCTGGGTCGCCAGCGGCAGGGTGAAGTTGCCCAGGCCGCAGAACAGGTCGGCCACGCGGTCGTCCTTCTGCACGTCGAGCAGGCGCAGCGCCTTCGACACCAGCACGCGATTGATGTGGTGGTTCACCTGGGTGAAGTCGGTCGGCTTGAACGGCATGCGGATGCCGAACTCGGGCAGCGTGTAATACAGCTCCTTGCCCAATGGGTAGAACGGATAGGCGGTGTCCGGGCCCTTCGGCTGCAGCCACCACTGGATGCCCCACTGGTCGGCGAAGGCTTTCACCAGGGTCTCGTCGGCGGCGCTGAGCGGCGCCATGATGCGCAGCACCAGCACCGTGGTCTCTTCGCCGATCGCCACCTCGATCTGCGGCATCTGGTTGTAGATCGACAGGGCGCCGACCAGCTCGCGCAGCGGCACCAGCAGGCGCGCGACGTGGTCCGGCAGGATCTCGCAAGTGGTGATGTCGGCCACATAGGACGAGGCGCGCTCGTGGAAGCCTACCAGGACCCCACCCTTCTTCGCCACGTGGCGCACCGACAGGCGCGCGCGATAGCGGTAATCCCAGGTCGGGCCATACATCGGGCGCATGATCATCTCGGCCTTCACTTTACCGAGGTGCCACAGGTTGTCTTCCAGCACGCGGCCCTTCATCGCCACCTGCGCGCTCGGCTCCAGGTGCTGCATCGAGCAGCCGCCGCAGTAGCCGAAATGCTGGCATTTCGGCTCGACCCGCATCGACGAGGCGCGCTGCAGGGTGACCATGCGGCCTGCTTCCCAGTTCTTTTTCTTGCGCGTCGTCTCGAAGCTGACGCGCTCGCCCGGCAGCGCGCCTTCGACGAAGATCACCTTGCCTGGCGAGCCGTCCTCGTTTTCGAGGTGGCCAACGCCGCGCCCGTCCATGTCGAGGGATTTGATGTCGATGAAGATTTCTTGCATGGTGATGAGAAAGTGGAGTGAAGGCAGGAGCCGGCCCCGGCCGGCGGCGCATGCTTCAAAGGCCGCGCATAAAAGAAAAATGGCCGAAACGGCCCGGCGGGCATGATAGCAAGGAATCGAAGTGGGCGCTACCTGGTAGGGTTGCCGTTACAACAATGAATCGCGCACCACGCCGCGCGCCGCCATCGCGCGCTTGAGCTTGACCAGCGCTTCCTGCTGGATCTGGCGCACCCGCTCGCGCGTCACGCCCATCTCTTCGGCCAGGGTTTCCAGGGTGGCCGGATCGTCGTTGTCGAGGCCGAAACGGCGGGTGACGACCAGGCGCTGCTTGTCCGGCAGCCGGGTCAGCCAGTCGCGCACCAGCAGCGCCACCTCCTGCTGCTCGGCGTGGGCGTCGGGGCTGCCTTCGCCGTCGTCGGGCAACATGTCCATCAGGCTCGATTGCGGATCGTTGTCGAGCGGCGCATCGAGCGAGGTCGCGTGCTCGGACAGGGTCAATATGTCTTGCACTTCCTCGACCGGGCGGCCGACCAGGCTGGCGATGTCCTCGCTCGAGGCTTCCTTGCCGTCGTGCTTCTGGGCCTCGAGATGGTATTTGGCGCGCAGCACGCCGTTGAGCTCACGCACCATGTGCACCGGCAGGCGCACGGTGCGGGCCTGGTTCATGATGGCGCGCTCGATGCTCTGGCGGATCCACCAGGTGGCATAGGTCGAAAAGCGAAAGCCGCGCTCGGGCTCGAACTTGTCGATGGCGCGCATCAGCCCAATATTGCCCTCCTCGATCAGGTCGAGCAGGACCACGCCGCGGTTGATGTAGTGCTTGGCGATCGAGACGACCAGGCGCAGGTTATGCTCGATCATCTTCTGGCGCGCGCCGAAGTCGCCGGACTTGGCCAGGGTGGCGAAGTGGACTTCTTCGACGGCCGTGAGGAGCGGCCTGGCGCCGATCTGGTTCAGGTAGTGCTGGGTGGTGTCGGTCGCGAGCTCGGCCTGCAAGACCTTGCGCAGCTCGTCGACCGTCTCGATGCTGGCGTGGCGCGCCAGCGCATCCTCGCCCGCCGCGCCGGCCGCGCCGTCGACGCGGTCGGCATGGTCGAGATCGTCATCGGCATGCGCGCGCCCGCTTTCCGGCTCATCCGGAAACTCGTCCGTATCCTCCTGGTCCAGCGGGTGCGGCGGCTGCGTCATACCGTTCCTAACGAACGGGCAAGAACCTCGTCGGGTCGACCGGCTTGCCCTGCTGACGAATCTCGAAGTGCAACTTGACCGCGTCGGCGTCGGAGTCGCCCATCTCGGCGATCACCTGGCCACGGCTGACGTTGTCGCCCTCCTTGACCACGATCTTGCGGTTGTGGGCATAGGCGGACAACAGGCTGTTGCTGTGCTTGACGATGACGAGATTACCATAACCGCGGATGCCGCTGCCAGCATACATTACCTTGCCCGAGCCGGCGGCGACCACCGGCTGGCCCATCTTGCCGGCGATGTCGATGCCCTTGTTGCGGCCATCGTCGAAGGTGGCGATGACGCGCCCCTCCGAAGGCCACATCCAGCTCAGGCGCGCTTCGTCGCTGGCGGCCGGGGCGGCAGGCGTGGCCGGCGCGGTGGTGGCCGGCGGCGTGGCGGTGGCCACCTTGCCTTCGCTGTAAGGGGTCTTGTCGGCGCGCGGTTCGGTCTTGCGCGGCACGCTGGCCGACGGCGGCATCGGTACCGGCTGGGTCTGCACATTGGCGCTGCGCTCGCCTTCCGGCTGGGTCACGCGCAATACCTGGCCGACCTTGATGTCGTCCGGATTGGCCAGGTTGTTCCAGGTCACCAGGTCGCGGTAGTTCTGGCCGAAGTCGAGCGCGATGCGCAGCAGGGTGTCGCCCTTGCGCACGGTGTACATGCCGCGCTCGTCCTGTTTCGGCGCTTCTTCCACGCGCGCTGGCGCTGGCCGGCTTGGCGCGGCGGTGACGGGGCGCTCGACGACCGGCGCCTGGCGGGTGGTGGTGGAACAACCGGCCACGAGGCCGATGAGGATCGTCAGGAGGGCTAAACGCGGTGCTTGTGTCATTGGCATTCTATTGTCTTATCGGCGTACGGCGGGCCTGGCGGCCCCTGTTGGGTTTTCAGATGGTGCCTGGGCGCAGCGGCACGAAGTGGCACGCTTCCAGCGTTTCGCTGGTCCACTCGGATTTGCCGGTGCGGGTAATACGGTGCAGGTGCTGCACCTGGGCGCCGACCGGCGCCACGAGATGCGCGCCGATGGCCAGCTGCTCGAGCAGGGCCCGCGGCACCTCGAGCCCGGCGGCGGCGAGGATGATGCCATCGAAAGGCGCGACCTGCGGCAAGCCTAGCATACCATCCCCATACTGCAAACGCAGGTTCGATATCCGCAGCGGCCGCAGATTGGTCTTCGCGAGCTCGTGCAAGGGCTTGATGCGCTCGATCGAATACACCTCTTTTGCGACGAAGGACAGGACCGCGGCCTGGTAGCCGCAGCCGGTGCCGATCTCGAGCACCTTCCCCAGCGTGGCGCCGGGACGCATCGCTTCGCGCATTGCTTCGATCATGCGGGCGACGATATAGGGCTGGGAAATCGTCTGGTTATGGCCGATCGGCAGCGAGGCGTCGACATACGCCTGGCCGGACATCGCCGGCTCGATGAACAGGTGGCGCGGCACGGTTTCCATCGCCATCAGGACCTGCGGATCGCGCACGCCCTGGCGCGCGACGCGGCCGACCATCGCGCGGCGCACCGCCTCGGTGGCCGCCAGGTCGGAACGCTGGGCGGCCGGCGCGCTGCTGGCCGCCTGCACATAGCCTGGCGTGCGTGGCGCCGGCCCCGGGGACGGCGGCGTCCTGGCGCCGGTATAGGTGGTGGCGTTGCGGGTGGCGGTCTGCGGCGTCTGCACCGGCGCCGGCGTGCCGGGCTTGCGCACGCCGCTCGTCACCGACGACAGCGGCAGCGGAAAATTCGGTCGCGCATCCTTCATGCCAAGCCTCCCGCCAGCAGGGCCAGCTGGGTCTTGTGGGTCAGGTCGATCTGCAGCGGCGTGATCGACACGCGGCCCTGCGCGGTCGCGTGGAAGTCGGTGCCCTCGCCGGCGTCGCGGCAGGCGCCGGGGGCGCCGATCCAGAAGATCTCGCGGCCGCGCGGATCCTGCGCGCGGATCACGGGCTCGGCCTGGTGGCGGCGTCCGAGGCGGGTCGGGGTCAGCGGGCCGATGTCCTCGTACGGCAAGTTCGGGATGTTCACGTTCAGCAGGAAAGGCTTGGGCAGCATGTCGAAACCGCCGGCGGCGAAGCGCTCGACGATGTCGCGCGCGACCCGGGCGGCCGAATCGACGTGGGCCCAGCCGCCGTGCACTTGCGAAAACGCGATCGCCGGCAGACCGAACAGGAAAGCTTCGGTGGCGGCGGCGACGGTGCCGGAGTACAGGGTGTCGTCGCCCATATTCTGGCCATTATTGATGCCGGAAACCACCAGATCGGGCGGCGCATCGGACATGCCGGTCAGGGCGATGTGCACGCAGTCGGTCGGCGTGCCATTCGTGAAATAGAAGCCGTTGGCCGATTTGTAGACCGACAGCGGTCGGTCCAGGGTCAGCGAATTCGAGGCGCCCGAGCGATTGCTGTCGGGTGCGACGACGACGATGTCGGCGATCGGCGCGAGCGCGTCCGCCAGCGCCTGCAGCCCAGGCGCCAGATAACCGTCATCGTTACTGATCAAGATTCGCATGGCGGAGATTTTACCCGAAGCAACGCCTGTATCGACGCCCGGCAGCAGAAATTCACGCCCGGATTTCACAATCCGGGACGGCCGATGAACCGTCTGTTAACAGTGCGGCGGCCATGCGACAGTTTACTGGACAGGCTGACAAGCTCGGCGATAACCACGCAATGCCGTCCTGTCAAGTTGCTTGTCCCGCAGTTAATGCGGGGCGTGGTGCGGTAGCGATGGCAAGTCGGCGCAGCGCGATGCGAAGCCGGCCAGGCTGCTGTGGACTGGCGCCGCGCAATGGATGTCGGTTCGATGCCGTCGAGCCAGGGCCGGTGAATCCGGGCTGGCAAGTCGACAAGTTGGCGCGGCAAGGGCTCGGCGGGACGGCGGCCCGTTGGACTGGTGGACTGGTGGACTGGTGGACTGGTGGACTGGTGGACTGGCGGACTGGCGGACTGGCGGACTGATGGTCTGCGGGCAAGCGGGGCCGGTCGGCGGCTCGGCGCCCGGCGATCCGGGCATACGGGCGCCGGCATACGGGCGCCGGCATACGGGCGCCGGCATACGGGCACCGGCATACGAGCGCCGGCGCAAGCACTTGCCCGGACCATGCCGGGCGTCGAGGCTGGCGCAGCGCCCGCACCGCGCTGTCAGCGCATCGCCATCGGATTGTCGCGCGCCGCCTCGATCAAGGCCCCTTCGAGCAGCGACACTTCGTCCTGGGTGAAGGACAACAGTGCATCCTTGTCGCCCTCTTGCAGATAGACCTGCTTGATCATGGCGGCGCCGCGTCGGCGCAGCGGATGGGCGGCGCTGGGCATGAGCACCGAGGTGCGCAGGCTGTCGGCCAGCGCCCTGGCTTCTTCAGGACTGCGGCTGTCGATCAGGTTCTGCAACTCAGTGAGCTTGTGGCCCAGGTTATCGGCCGCATGACTGGTTTCGGCATGCTCGCGCGGCGCCGCAAGTTCATGCTGGCCGTGCGCTGCAACGCCGTCCGCCACAGGCGGCGACGATGACAGACCGGGCGCCACGCCGCCCGGCGACAGGCTGGAACCGGATGCCCCGCTGTGCGCCCGCATCTGGTCCCGCATCTGGTTTGTCAGCTGCGCCTGCGCGGCATCGTCCAGGGCGCTGCCGGGCGGCGGCGCGCCTTCGACTTCGCGCAAGTGCTGGCGCAGCTCGGCCACCTGTTCGCGCAGGCGGCGCGCGGCTTCGGCCTCGCCCTGCTGGCCCAGGGTCGAGGCCAGCCGCAGCTGCATATTGAGCGTTTCGGGATGGCCGGCCCCCAGGTGTCGCTCGCGCGTGCGCGCCAGCGATTCCTGGATGCTGCGCACCGCCGCCAGGTCGCCCTGCGCCGCCAGGATCTCGGCCAGCGCCTCGCGCGCCGACAGTGTGCCGGCGGCGTCCAGGCCGTCGTGACGTTCATGGGCCCGCAACACCGATTCGAGCATGCGCCGCGCGTTGCCCAGTTCGCCCGTCTCGCCCAGCAGCAGCGCCAGCCGCTGGCCGCAACGCAGGGTGTCGGCATGCTCGCTGCCCTGGCGCCGGCGACGGGCGTCGAGCACCCGTTCGACCACGATGCGGGCGCGTTCGAATTCGCGCTGCTGCACCAGGCTGTGCGCCAGGTCTTCGAGGCAGTCGAGCGTGACCAGGTGTTCGGCGCCGAGCGCGCGTTCGCAGGTGGACACCACCTGCTCGTGCAGCGCCAGCGCGCGCTCGCCCTCGCCCAGCGCGGCCAGCGCGCGCGCCAGCTGCGAGCGCGCCGCCAGCGTCTCGGGCGCATCAGGGCCGGCCGTGCGCGCGCAGGCCTGGACCAGCAGGTCGTAGTGGCGGCGCGCCTCTTGCACGACGCCGCTGTCGAGCAGGAGCGCGGCCAGCGCGAGGCGGACCTGGCGCGTGGCCGCGTGGTCGTCGCCAAGCAGGCGTTCGCGCACGGCCAGGCTTTCTTCGAGGCAGGCGCGGGCTTCGTCGCGGCGCCGCTCGCGGCGGCACAGCTCGCCCAAGCGGGCGAGGTGATCGGCCAGCGACGGTGAGCCGATGTCGTCGCCGCCGGCCTGGCGGCGGGCCTGCGCGACCGCCGCGCGCAGGCGCACTTCGGTCAGCGACTGCCAGGGGAAGCGGCCCGGCGCCAGCCATTCGGCCAGCAGCGCGGCATGGCGCGCCAGCGCACGGCGGTCGCCGGCCGGACCGGCGGTGGACAAGGCGTCGGCCAGCGCCAGCTGGGTCTCGTCGAACCAGCTGTCGAGGTTGACGCGCGACCAGCCATAGCTGGCGCGCAGCAGCGCCTCGATGCGCGGCTGGTAACCCGGGCCATGGCGCGCATCGCCACGCCGCCAGCGCGCATGCGGATCGCTGCGCGCGCCGTCGGCCGTGCAGGCCAGCGGATAGAGCAGCAGCGGACGCTGTTCTTCTTCGTGGGTGCAGCGGTAATCGATGGCGCGCCGCAGCATGCCTTCGATGCCTTCGATGCTGCCCGGCGCCGGCGTGAACAGGCCTACCAGGCGGTCGGGCACCAGGGTCGAGCACACGCTGACGGCGGCCGAGCGCCCGGCGGCGGTGGCGACCAGCACGTGGCCGAAGTGCTGCGCCAGGCGCGCCGCGAAGCGGCGGAACAGCGCCGGGCAGGCGTCGAACAGGGCCGGGTAGTCGAGCCGGCCCGCGCGCTCAGCATAGCTGCCGTCGAAGCGTCCGGCGCGCAGCAGGTAGAGCGGACGGCGGCCGTCGGCGCGCTCGAGATAGGCCTGCCAGCCGACGCCGTCGATCACGCGGTCGGCCAGCTCCTCGCCGCGGCCGGCGGTGTTGCGCAGCCGGGCGCGGCAGGCCTCGAGGAACTCGAGCAGGCCGGGCCGGACCGCGTCGCCGGCTTCGTCGTCGGTGGCATGCGCGCCCGCAGGCGCCGCCGGGTGCGCGGGCGCCGGCCCGGCGCCATGCAGGGAAACAGGCAGGTCGGCAAACGGTTCATCGGCCGGCACTGCGAAATGGCGATGCAGCGCCGGCGCCTCGAGATCCCAGTCGATCACCAGCACCGGCGCCTCGGCGTCCCCACCCGCCAGCTGCAGCGCCAGCGCCGCGAGCACGGCATTGCGCGCCGCGCCGCCCTCGTAGGCATAGAAGCTCGTCACCGCGCCTGGCGTGGCCAGCGGCTGGAGCGAGATACCTTGTTGGTCCATATGGCTCCTCATTCTTTTGGAAACGTCAGTTCTGGAACATCGCGCCATTCGGGTGGGACAGCGGGAAGCACGAATTGGTTGCAGTCGTGGTCGAGCGGCGTATGCTTTTTTTGACATGCATAATGGGCTGCAATCCGCTTGACCATCTTGTCAATGTCCGGCAAGAAGTCTGGATTCGACATCAGATCGGGCGTGGCCATCGTGTAGTGCGAGAAGTCGACATAGAAGCGCGCGTCGCTGATCTGGGGCGGCAGGGATTCGGGGTGGCGCGTCATGACGACCGGGATGATCAGGCGGCTCGGCAGCGTGTACCACTTGCCGCGCTCGGCCTCGATCAGGCGCATGGCCTCGTACTCGCGCCGCGTATAGGCGTGGGCCTCGTACTTGGGCGTGTAGATGAGGATCATGCAGACGCTCTCGCACATGGCGCGTGCGATCTTGCGGTCGAGATCGTCGCCGCCGCCCAACTGCTCGGTATCGACAAACAGTTCGTCTTCGTTGTCGAAGTAGGGTTCGAGATAGCAGCGCAGGGCGTCGGCCAGGGCCGACTTGAAGCGCTGCATCAGCGCGTGTCGGCCGTGGGCATAACTGAAGAAACAACCGTAACGGATTGCCATGCTTGTCCTCTGGTCCCGGCGCGCGTGGCGCCCGCATCCCAAGACTCTAGCGCGCAGTCCCTTGCCGGCTTTGCGGGCGGACAAGCAGACACGGGCCTTGCGGACGAAGATTCGCTCTGTTTCTTAAGGCATAATTCGCCCCGCCAATAACCCCGCTAATAAAACTGTGAGGAAGCAATGAAAGCCGTACGCTGCACCGCTTGGGGACCACCAGACAGCCTGGTGCTGGAAGACTTGCCGGAACCGGTCGCCGGCCCGGGCGACGTCGTGGTGGACGTGAAGGCGGCCGGCGTCAACTTCCCCGACGTGCTGACGGTCCAGGGCAAATACCAGGTGCGTCCTCCCCTTCCCTTCACGCCGGGCAACGAGTTCGCGGGCGTAGTGCGCGCCGTCGGCGCCGACGTCCGCGGCTTCGTCCCCGGCCAGCGCGTGATCGGTTTCACCCGCACCGGCGCCTTCGCCGAGCAGGCCGTAGCCCCGGGCAGCGCCTTCCTCCCGATGCCGGACGACATGGACTTCGACGTCGCCGCCGCGATCACGCTCACCTACGGCACCTCGTACCACGCGGTCGCCGACCGCGCTGCCTTGCAGCCGGGCGAAACGATGCTGGTGCTGGGCGCGGCCGGCGGCGTGGGCCTGGCGGCGATCGAGATCGGCAAGGCCCTCGGCGCGCGCGTGATCGCGGCCGCGTCCAGCGACGAGAAGCTGGCGGCGTGCAAGGCGCACGGCGCCGACGTGCTGATCAATTATGAAACCGCGGACTTGCGCGAAGCGCTGCGCGCCGCCACCGATGGCCGCGGCCCGGACGTCATCTACGATCCGGTCGGCGGCAAGTACAGCGAACCGGCGCTGCGCTCGATCGCCTGGCGCGGGCGCCACCTGGCGGTGGGCTTCGCGGCCGGCGAGATCCCGCGCCTGCCGTGGAACCTGATGCTGCTGAAAGGGGCGTCGGTGGTGGGCGTGTTCTGGGGCGACTTCACGCGCAAGGAACAGGATGCGCACCTGGCGGCGATGGAGCGCATCACCGGCTGGATCGCGGAAGGGAAACTGCGGCCGCTGGTGTCGCGGCGCTATGCGCTGGCCGACACCGCGCAGGCCTTGAACGACATGGCGGCGCGCAAGGTCATCGGCAAGGTGATCATCGTGCCCTGACGCCGCTCAGGCCGCGCTCATGCCGCGCTCTGGTCCGCCTCTTCGACCGGCCGGAAGAACTGGATCACCTCTTCCTGCACCCGGGTGCGCTTGAACGACGGCAGGCTCTGCCAGATGCGGCGGCCATACGGCTTGGTGATGATGCGCGGATCGCAGATCATCAGCACGCCGCGGTCGTCGACGTCGCGGATCAGGCGTCCGGCGCCCTGCTTCAGGGTGATGATCGCCTCGGGCAGTTGGTGGTGCATGAAGCCGTTCATGCCCTGCTTTTCCATCACCTCGATGCGCGCGGCCAGCACCGGATCGTCGGGCGGCGCGAACGGCAGCTTGTCGATGATCACCAGCGACAGCGCATCGCCGCGCACGTCGACGCCTTCCCAGAAGCTCTGGCTGCCGACCAGCACCGCATTGCCCGCATTGCGGAAGGAATCGAGCAGTTCGGTACGGCCGCGCTCGCCCTGCACGAACAGCGGGAAATCCCAGCCGCGTTCGGCGAACTCGGCGCGCAGGCGCTCGGCCACCTTGTTGACGGCGCGGATCGTCGTGCACAGGAAGAAGGTGCGGCCGCCGGCGGCCTCGATCACCGGCAAGGCGGCATCGACCACCGCGTCGGTGTACACGGCCGCCTGCGGCTCGGGCAGGCCGGTCGGCACGTACAGGATGCCCTGGTTCTGGTAGTCGAACGGGCTGGGCCAGGTCTTGGCCGGCTCGCCGGTCAGTCCCAGCTGGTCTGAGAAATGCTTGAAGTCGTTCTTCACCGCCAGCGTGGCCGAGGTGAAGATCCAGCTGCGCGGCGTGCCCTCTCTCTGGCTGGCGAAGATCGGCGCGATCGACAGCGGCGTCTTGTGCAGTTGCAGCGAAGACGAGAAGGCCTCGGCCCACAGCACCGCCTGCTCGTTGGCCGGCGCCTTGTGGTCCGGCTTCCAGGCCTCGAAGGCGGCGGCCAGCTCGTGCGCACGCACGCGGCAGGCTTCGATGGTTTCGGCGCGCGCGGAATTTTCCTCCAGCACCGTGATCATGCCGGCGATTTCTTCTTTGAGCTTTTCAAGTGCCGGGAAGAACTGGGAGGTCGGCATGATCTGCGGCAGCGACAGGCGCAAGTTGCCGTCGCCGAAGGACAGGCGCAGGTCGCGCGCGGCCTTCTCGACCACGGTCACCACTTTGGCCCAGTCCGGGCCGCCGCGCGCATGGGCCAGGCCTTCGGCCAGCACGTCGCGGCACAGTTCCAGCACTTGCGAGGTCGAGACCGACTGGCCGAAGAACAGGGTCGCGACGTCGGGCAGCTGGTGCGCCTCGTCGAAGATGATGGTATTGGCCGACGGCAGCAGCTCGGCCACGCCGGTATCCTTCAGCGCCACGTCGGCGAAGAACAGGTGGTGGTTGACCACCACGACATCGGCCTGCTGCGCTTCCCTGCGCGCCTTCATCACGAAGCAATCCTGGTAGTACTGGCATTCGGCGCCCATGCAGGTGTCGCGCGTGGAGGTGACCAGGTTCCAGACGGTGGCGGTCTCGGGCACCTTGGCCAGCTCGGCCTTGTCGCCCGAGCTCGTCATCTTGATGAAGCGCGAGATCTCGCGCAGGTGGCCGACGTCGTCGCGCGAGGTCAGGCGCCCGTTCTGCAGGGTGCGCTCGAGGTGGAAATGGCAGACGTAGTTCGAGCGGCCCTTGAGCAGGGCGACCGAGACCGGCGCGCGCAAGGCGGCGCGCACGGTCGGGATATCGCGCAGGAACAATTGATCTTGCAAGTTCTTGGTGCCGGTCGAGACGATGGTCTTGCCGCCCCACAGCAGCGCCGGCACCAGGTAGGCGAAGGTCTTGCCGGTGCCCGTGCCGGCCTCGGCCATGAGCACTTGCTGGTCGGCGATGGCCTGGGCCACGGCCTTGGCCATCTCGGTCTGCGACTGGCGCGGCTTGAACGTGCCGACGGCGGGTGCGAGCGGGCCGCCCGCACCGAACAGGCGATCGACGTCGGCGTCGTACTTGCCGGCGGGAGCCTGGGATTCCGGTGTTGCGGGAGCAATAGTCTCTACCGCATCCGGAGAAGCAGAAAGTTGGTCGGTCAAAATACGTGGTTTCGTTGGGCCTGGGAATGAATCAGGCCGGGATATCGGGTACCAGCTGCATCTTCAGCAGCGTAATATGATCTTTGAGCTGCAGTTTACGCTTCTTGAGGCGGCGCAGTTGTAACTGGTCGGCATGACCGTCCGCCGTCAACAGGGAGATGACGGCGTCGAGGTCGCGGTGCTCCACATCGAGTTCGATAATACGGCGCTGGATGTCCTGTACGTCAGTCATGTTGGATGCAGTTACGGGAAAGAATGGCGAAAAGCGCCGGCCAGGGCGGGCGCTCCGGATTATGCTATCTTGTTGCTACAAGATTAACTTGCAAGCTGGTGGCTTCTCAGTGCATAGTTTAATCGAGGCGGAGGTTGCCGCCAACAAAGATTGGCGTTAGCGTCCTGGAAAACACGGATTTATGACTTCTTACAAGATCGAAGCGGGCACCGCGCAACACATCGGGAACCGCCCCCAGCAGAACGACCGCGCCGCCCTGTTCACCGGCGCCCGCGCCCCCGGCTACGTGCTGGCGGTGCTGTCGGACGGGGTCGCCAGTCCGGCCGGGGCCGACCAGGTGCTGCACACGGCGCGCCAGGTCTTCGACGAATTCAAGCCCGGCGACCGTCCCGGCATCGAGCGCCTGGCCCAGCTGCTGCACGAGATGATCAGCGAGACCCACACGGTGATCAAGATGAATGCCGTGGCCACGCAGGCCGAGATCCACGCCAGCTTCGTCGGCCTGGTGATCAGCCCGCACGGCGAGGCGGTCTGGGCCCACGTGGGCGATTCGCGCCTGTACCGCTTCGAGCACGGCAAGTGCGCGGTGCGCACGGGCGACGCCGCCTATGTCGAGCACCTGGTCGCCAGCGACCGCCTGCCGCCGGAGGCGGCGCGCAACCACCGCCGCTCCAAGCTCTTGCTCAATGTACTAGGAAACAGCCGCAAGGAACCTTTCGTCACGACCGGCAGCCATACTGGGCTGGCCGCAGGCGACAGCTTCCTGCTGTGCTCGGACGGCCTGTGGCATTTCTTCACCGACGCCGAGCTGGCGGCCGTGACCGCCAGGACGACGCCGCGCCAGGCCTCCGAAATGCTCATCAACAAAGCCACCGAGCGCTCGCAAGGCAAAGGCGGCAATTGCACCATGGCCATCGTGAAGCTGGTCAAGCCGGCCCAGGACGGGTCGTTCGCCGGTCAGCGCTAGTTCGTTGGCGCCGGCTGATTGCCGTTCGCCCGCTTCGCTTCCTCGGCCGCGCGCTGGGCCGCCTTGGCTTCGCGCTCGGCCACGCGGCGCGCCACTTCTTTCTGGCGTTCTTCCGACTTGCGACGGCGCTCTTCATAGGCCGCGACATTGGCCGCGCGCTCCGCGGCTTCCTTCTCGGCGTTCGCCGCATTTTCCTGGGCCCGCTGCTGGTTGCGCACCACGCGCGATTCGCCCGGCTTGGTGCGTGGCGGCGGCAGCGCGGCGGCGGCCGAGTCCTTCGCCGGCGCCGGATCGGCGGCCAGCCTGGCTTCTTCTTGCGCATAGGCGGCATCGGCTGCGGCGATCGCCTTGTCGCGCTCCTCGACCTTGAGGCGACGCAGATAGTGCGAGGCCTCGATCTCGATCGCGCGCTGCGTCACCAGGGCCGCGCGCCGCACTTCGCGGGCTTCATCCAGGCAGCGGTTGACGAAGAATTTGTCGTAGCAAACCACTTCGCGCTCGGCAAAACGGGCCTCGATCGCGGCGCGCTCGGCCGCGACCGCGGCCAGGCGCTGTTCGGCCTGTTCGGGCGACGTGGTGGGCGCCGGCGGCGCCTCCTGCTGCGCCAGCTCGGTGCTCGAGCAAGCCGCCAGTAACAGGGTAAATGCGGCGGCTGCGGTAGCGCGCAGCATCGGTTGTCTTGTCATGGTGTTCCTTTCGATCATGCAATGGCGTCGGCCGCGCCGCGCCGTTCGGCCAGCAGGTACTCGCGCGACTGCATCTCGATGATACGCGATACGGTCCGGTGGAATTCGTTCGCCAGCTGGCCCTTGGTGTACAGCTCTTCCGGTTCGACTGCAGCCGACATGATCAGCTTGACCTTGTGGTCGTAGAACACGTCGATCAGCCAGGTGAAGCGGCGCGCCTCGGACGACTGGGCGGCCGACATCGCCGGGATGCCGGACAGGATCACGGTGTGGAACTGGCTGGCCAGTTCCAGGTAGTCGTTCTGCGAGCGCGGGCCGCCGCACAGGGTGGCGAAATCGAACCAGATCACGCCGCCGGCGCGGCGCAGCGCGCGGATCTCGCGCTTTTCGATGGTCACCACCGGCGCTTCGTCGGCGGTGTCGGCCACCCTGGCATAGGCGTCGCGCAGCGCCTTGTCCGACGCCGCGTCGAGCGGCATGTAATAGGCCTCCACCTGCTCCAGTGCGCGCTTGCGGTAGTCATTGCCGGCGTCGACGTTCAGGACGTCGAGTTTTTCCTGCAGCAGCGCGATGGTGGGCAGCATGCGGTCGCGGTGCAGGCCGTCCGGATACAGGGTCGACGGCTCGTAATTGGAAGTCATCACGAAGCTCACGCCGTTGTCGAACAGGGCCTTGAGCAGGTTGTACAGGATCATCGCGTCGGCGATGTCCGAAACGTGGAATTCGTCGAAGCAGATCAGGCGATATTTCTTGGCGATGCGCTTGGCCACTTCGTCGAGCGGATCGGCCACGCCTTTCAGCTCATCCAGCTGGCCGTGCACGGCGCGCATGAACTCGTGGAAATGCAGGCGCGTCTTGCGCACCACCGGCACCACCAGGTAGAACGAATCCATCAGGAAGGATTTGCCGCGCCCCACTCCGCCCCACATGTACACGCCCCTGGGCACGTCGGGCCGGTTGATCAGGCGCTTGAAAGCGGACGACCGCTGGGCCTTGTAGTGGACCCAGTCGTCGTACGCCTGTTGCAGGCGGTCCACCGCCATCTGTTGCGCCGGGTCTGACTTGAAGCCGCGCTCGTTCAGCGCGTGCTGGTAATACTCTTGGACATTCATGATCGAACCATCAAACGATGTGGGGTGGACGGCACGGCCGTCCACCCCACATTTTCTCTTGAGCCTTGCTAAAGGCCAGGATTTAGAAGTTCAGCGAACGCTTGTCGACTGCCAGCGCGGCTTCCTTGGTCGCTTCCGACAGCGACGGGTGCGCGTGGCAGATGCGGGCGATGTCTTCCGACGACGCCTTGAACTCCATCGCGACCACGGCTTCCGAGATCAGCTCGGAGGCCATCGGGCCGACGATGTGCACGCCCAGGATTTCATCGGTCGTGGCATCGGCCAGGAACTTGACCATGCCCGAGGTGTCGCCCAGCGCGCGCGCACGGCCGTTGGCCATGAACGGGAAGGTGCCGGCCTTGTACTGCACGCCTTCGGCCTTCAGCTGCTGTTCGGTCTTGCCGACCCACGCGATTTCCGGCGAGGTGTAGATCACCCATGGAATCGTGTTGAAGTTGACGTGGCCATGCTGGCCGGCGATGCGCTCGGCAACCGCCACGCCCTCTTCCTCGGCCTTGTGCGCCAGCATCGGGCCGCGCACGACGTCGCCCACCGCCCACACGCCCGGCAGGCTGGTGCGGCATTCGTCGTCGACCACCACGAAGCCGCGCTCATCGAGCTGCAGGCCCACGGTCTCGATGCCGAGGCCGTTGGTGTTCGGCACGCGGCCGATCGAGATGATCAGGCGGTCGAAGGTAGCCTTCTGTTCGGCGCCGGTCGAATCGGCGTATTCCACGGTGACGTCGTTGGCGCCCTTGGTGATCGCGCCGATCTTGCAGCCCAGGTTGATCTTCAGGCCCTGCTTGGTGAACAGCTTGTGCGCTTCCTTGGCGATCTGCTCGTCGACCGCGCCCAGGAAGGTCGGCAGGCCTTCCAGCACCGTGACGTCGGCGCCGACACGGCGCCACACGCTGCCCATTTCCAGGCCGATGACGCCGGCGCCGATCACGCCGAGCTTGCCCGGCACGGCGTCGATCGCCAGGGCGCCGGTGTTCGACAGGATCAGTTTCTCGTCGAATTCCGCGCCCGGCAGCTGGCGTGCGTTCGAACCGGTCGCGACGACCACGTTCTTGGCGGTGATGGTGTCCGTGGTCGGGCCGCTGACGTTGATGGTGTAGCCAGCATCGCCTTCCGCCTTGCCGGCGAAGGCGCCGCGGCCGTGGAAGAAGGTGACCTTGTTCTTCTTGAACAGGAACAGGATGCCGTCGTTGTTCTGCTTGACGATGGTGTCCTTGCGCTTGAGCATGGTGCCCAGGTCGAGCTCCAGGCCCGAGACCTTGATGCCGTGGTCGGCGAAGGCGTGGCCGGCGTGTTCGAAGTGTTCCGACGATTGCAGCAGCGCCTTCGACGGGATGCAGCCGACGTTGGTGCAGGTGCCGCCCGGGGCAGGCTTGCCGGCGGCGTTGCTCCACTCGTCGATGCAGGCGGTCTTGAAGCCCAGCTGGGCTGCGCGGATGGCGGCGATGTAGCCGCCAGGACCGCCGCCGATCACGACGACGTCAAATTGTTTATCGCTCATTACTTTGATTCCTTTTTATTCTTCCGGAATGAATACCCACAGCAGCAGGTATATCAGGATGCCGAAGCCGAACGTCAGGACGAACAGCACGAAGATCAGGCGCCAGACCCACGATTCAAGACCGTAGGTGCGCGCCAGGCCGCCGCACACCCCGCCCAGCCAGCGGTCGAGCCGCGAGCGGCGCAGACCGCTCAGCAGGTCGTCGCGGTGCTGGTCGAAAGAAATCCGCTCGGTGGTGGGCGGCTCTTTGCTGAGGCTGACGGTCGAGGCGCCCGACAGGATGCGCGCCTTGGCCTGCTCGAACTCGGCATCCGACAGCGCGCCGGCCTGGTGCAGCTCGTGCAGCCGCTTGATTTCGTCTGACAACATCGCGTTCTCCGGCAAACAGCAAGCCGGCGCCACCATGGCGGCGCCGGCACGTGACGAGAATTACAGGTCCAGCAGCAGGCGGGCCGGATCTTCCAGCGCATCCTTCATCGCGACCAGGCCCAGCACGGCTTCGCGGCCGTCGATGATGCGGTGGTCGTACGACATTGCCAGGTAGTTCATCGGACGGATGACGATCTGGCCGTTCTCGACGACGGCGCGGTCCTTGGTCGCGTGCACGCCCAGGATCGCCGACTGCGGTGGGTTGATGATCGGGGTTGACAGCATCGAGCCGAACACGCCGCCGTTCGAGATCGAGAAGGTGCCGCCCGACAGGTCGTCCAGGGTCAGCTTGCCGTCCTTGGCTTTCTGGCCGAACTCACCGATCTTCTTCTCGATTTCGGCGATCGACATCTGGTCGGCGTTGCGCAGGATCGGCACCACCAGGCCACGTGGCGAACCGACGGCGATGCCGATGTCGAAGTAGCCGTGGTAGATGATGTCGTTGCCGTCGACCGAGGCGTTCAGGATCGGGTACTTCTTCAGCGCGGCAACGGCGGCCTTGACGAAGAAGGACATGAAGCCCAGCTTGACGCCGTGCTCTTTCTCGAACTTGTCCTTGTACTTGTTACGCAGTTCCATGACCGGAGCCATGTTCACTTCGTTGAAGGTGGTCAGGATGGCGTTGGTCGATTGCGATTGCAGCAGGCGCTCGGCGATACGGGCGCGCAGGCGGCTCATCGGCACGCGCTCTTCCGGACGGTCGCCCAGGTTGGCAGGCGCCGGGGCGGCGACTTGCTGCAGGGCTGGCTTAGGAGCGGCAGGTGCGGCGACTGGCGCGGCGGCTGGCTTGCCGGCGACGGCGGCCAGGGCATCGCCCTTGGTCACGCGGCCATCGCGGCCCGAGCCTTCGACGTTCGAAGCGCTCATATTGTTGTCGGCCAGGATCTTGGCGGCGGCCGGCATGGCGACGCCTGCTTTCGACTGGTCTGCGGCTGGTGCGGCGGCCGGTGCGGCGATCGGCGCGTTCGGCGCTGCCGATGGGACGGCCTTGACGGCGATCGGGCTGGTCTGCGCCGATGCTTCGGTATCGATGATCGCGATGACTTCGCCCGCGACGACGGTATCGCCGTCGGCTTTCAGCAGTTGCACGATCACGCCGGCGCTCGGCGCCGGCAGTTCCAGGACCACCTTGTCGGTCTCGATGTCGATCATGTTTTCGTCGCGCGACACGGACTCGCCGACTTTCTTGTGCCACGACAGCAGGGTTGCTTCAGCAACGGATTCCGACAGAACAGGTACCTTGACTTCGATTTGTGCCATTTTTTAAAACTCCAGTAATTATTCTTTGCAAGTGCCCCCGCGCACGGGACGCGGGGGGCGTGGTTTTACTTACCCGGCCGTGATTACTTGGTCAGGATGAAACCCTTGAGTTTCGAGAACGCAGTCTCCAGCAGTTCTTTTTGCTGGGCGATGTGCTTGTCCGCATAACCCACGGCCGGCGATGCCGACGCGGCGCGACCGGCGTAGGCCAGGCGCTGGCCATCTTCCATGCCTTCGAAGATGTTGTGCTGGATCTGGAACCATGGACCCTGGTTCTGCGGCTCGTCCTGCGCCCACACCACTTCGGTCGCGTTCGGGAACTTCTTGAGTTCGGCGGCGAACGACTTGTGCGGGAACGGATACATCTGCTCGATACGGATGATCGCGGTGTCGGCGCTGTTACGCGTCTTGCGTGCGTTGACCAGGTCGTAATAAACCTTGCCCGAGCACACGATCACGCGCTTGACCTTGCCTGCGTCGATCTTGTCGTCGCATTCGCCGATGACGGTCTGGAAACCGCCCTTGGTCAGGTCGGTCAGCGGCGAGCCGGCATCCTTGTTACGCAGCAGCGACTTCGGCGTGAAGATCACCAGCGGCTTCCTGAACTGGCGCACCATCTGGCGGCGCAGCAGGTGGAAGATCTGGGCGGCCGTGGTCGGCTGCACCACTTGCATATTGTTGTCGGCGCACAGTTGCAGGAAGCGCTCGATACGGGCCGACGAGTGCTCCGGACCCTGGCCTTCGTAGCCGTGCGGCAGCATCATGACCAGGCCCGAGGCGCGGCCCCACTTCACTTCGCCCGAGGCGATGAACTGGTCGATGACGACTTGCGCGCCGTTGACGAAGTCGCCGAACTGGGCTTCCCAGATGGTCAGGGTGTTCGGTTCGGCGGTCGAGAAGCCGTATTCGAAGCCCAGCACCGCCTCTTCGGACAGCACCGAGTCGATCACGGTGAAGTCGGCCTGGTTGTCGGAGATATTGGCCAGCGGCAGGTAGATGCCCTGGTCCCAGCGCTCGCGGTTCTGGTCGTGCAGCACGGCGTGGCGGTGCACGAAGGTGCCGCGGCCGGCATCCTGGCCCGACAGGCGGATCGCATAGCCCGACGACAGCAGCGAGGCGAAGGCCAGGTGCTCGCCCATGCCCCAGTCGAGGTTCACTTCGCCGCGGCCCATGGCGGCGCGGTCGGCCAGCACTTTTTCAACCAGCGAGTGTGGTTTGAAACCCTCCGGAACCTTGGTGATGCGTTCGGCCAAGCGCTTCAGTTCGGTGACCGGCACCGCGGTGTCGGCGGCATCGGTCCACTTCTTGTTCAGGAACGGCGCCCAGTCGACGGCGTACTTGCCCTTGAAGTTGGTCAGCACCGGATCGACCGTGTGCTTGCCTGCATCCATGGCGTCGCGGTAGGCGGCCACCAGCTTGTCGCCGCCGTCGGCTTCGATGGTGCCTTGCGCGGCCAGCTTCTCGGCGTACAGCTTGCGGGTGCCCGGGTGCTTGGCGATCTTCTTGTACATCAGCGGCTGGGTCAGCGCCGGGGTGTCCTGCTCGTTGTGGCCCAGCTTGCGGTAGCAGATGATGTCGACCACGACGTCCTTGCCGAACTCGGCGCGGTAGTCGAGGGCGATCTGGCTGGCCAGCACGACGGCTTCAGGATCGTCGGCATTCACGTGCAGCACCGGCGCTTCGATCATCTTGACGACGTCCGAGCAGTACAGGGTCGAGCGCGCGTCGCGTGGATCCGAGGTGGTGAAGCCGATCTGGTTGTTGATGACGATGTGGACGGTGCCGCCGGTGCCATAGCCGCGGGTCTGCGCCAGGTTCAGGGTTTCCATGACCACGCCCTGGCCGGCGAACGCGGCATCGCCGTGCACCAGAATTGGCAGCACTTCCTTGCCCTTCTTGTCGCCGCGACGCATCATGCGCGCCTTGACCGAGCCTTCGACGACCGGGTTGACGATCTCGAGGTGGGATGGGTTGAACGCCAGCGACAGGTGGACCGGGCCGCCCGGGGTCGAGATATCGCTCGAGAAGCCCTGGTGGTATTTCACGTCGCCGGCCGGCAGGTCGTCGGCGTGCTTGCCTTCGAATTCTTCGAACAGGTCGGCCGGGCTCTTGCCCAGGGTGTTGACCAGGACGTTCAGGCGGCCGCGGTGGGCCATGCCGATCACGATTTCCTGGATGCCTTTTTCACCGGCGCGCTGGATCACTTCGTCGATCGAGGCGATGAACGATTCGCCGCCTTCCAGCGAGAAGCGCTTGGCGCCGACGTACTTGGTGTGCAGGTAGCGTTCCAGGCCTTCGGCCGCGGTCAGGCGCTCGAGGATGTGTTTTTTCTTCTCGCCGCTGAAAGTCGGGGTCGAGCGGATCGATTCCAGACGCTCTTGCAGCCAGCGCTTTTCGGTCGGATCGCTGATGTACATGAACTCGGCGCCGATCGAACGGGTGTACGTATCACGCAACATGTTCAGGATGTCGCGCAGCGGCGCGGTTTCCTGGCCAAAATAGGTGTTGCTGATATTGAAAACGGTGTCGAGGTCGGCTTCGGTGAAGCCGTAGAAGGCGGGGTCGAGCTCTGGGAGGGGTGGGCGTTCCTGGCGCTGCAGCGGGTCCAGATTGGCCCAGCGCGAACCGAGGTAGCGGTAGGCGGCGGTGATCTGGGTGACGGCGACGCGTTTGCGGCCCAGTTCGGAGTCGGCCGAAGCGACGACGGTACGGATCGGGCCCTGCTTGGCGCGTTCCGCGAACGAGGCCACCACCGAGGAATGCACCACATCGGGGCGGTTCGAGCCGTCGACTGCCGGCACGTGTTGCATCTGGTCGAAGTAGGCGCGCCAGTTTTCGGGCACCGAGGTCGGATTATCCAGATAGGCCTCGTACAACTCTTCCACGTACGGGGCATTGCCGCCGAACAGGTAGGAGTTGGCGTTATATTGTTGCATCATTCTTGCTCACCTTTCTTTTCGCGCTTCGCGAGGTTTGGGCGGGTTGTTTAAAACCTTCCGCGACACGGCCTGACCGGTTAGCGGATTGCACTTCAAGACATCAAGTTGTGGGGGAAGGACTGTTCGGTACTAAAAAATACGTGTGCAAAATCCTGCCAATTTGCGCACATTATTGTAACGCATGATCTCGGCCAGGGCAGACTCCCTTCCAAGAAATTATTTATTACAAAATGTGTATTTCTGAGTCGCACTTTTGGAACGAATCCCGCATTGCGCTCATTGCTGAGTTGACCATGTAAATGATAATCGTTATCATTTAAAGATGCCTTCTTCCGCAACTCCTCTCAAGAATAAAGCCGAGCCGGCCATCAAGGCCGAGCCCGCGCCTGCCGCCGCCGCGGCTGGGACCGCCCTGCCCGGCGCTCGCCGCGCTATGTGGCTCAAGCAGTTGCATCAATGGCATTGGATCAGTTCGGCCATCTGCCTGATGGCCATGCTGCTGTTCAGTTTTACCGGGCTGACGCTGAACAACGCCACGCTGATCGAGGCCAAGCCCGTCGTCACGCGCCTGAAGGCGACGCTGCCCGAGCCGCTGCGCGTCCAGCTGCAGGCCTTTGCCGAAGACCACGTCGACGCCGAAGTGCCGCTGCCGAGCGAGATCGCGGACTGGACCAATGGCGCCTTCCCGGTCGACGTGCGCGGCAAGCGCGCCGAGTGGAGCGAGGAAGACGCGTATGTCGCCCTGCCCCGTCCCGGCGGCGACGCCTGGCTGCGCATCGCGGTCGACGGCAGCGCCGAGTTCGAAAAGACCGACCGCGGCTGGATCTCCTGGCTCAACGACATGCACAAGGGCCGCAACACGGGCGTGGTCTGGAGCTGGTTCATCGACCTCTTCGCCGTGGCCTGCGTGGTGTTCTGCATTACCGGTTTCCTGATCCTGAAGTATCACGCGGCCAAGCGGCCGTCGACCTGGCCGGTGGTCGGTTTCGGCATCGTGCTGCCGATCGTGCTGGCCCTCCTGTTCGTCCACTGATCCACCTACCGAGAGAAGACCAAGAATGAAACTGTCCCATTCGCTCGCCCTCACCCTCCCGCTCGCGTCCAGCTGGGCCATGGGCGCCGACCTGTCCGTCAAGTTCGACGTGCCGCAGCTGAACGTGGCCGAATACCACAAGCCCTATGTGGCGATCTGGATCGAGAATGCCGACCAGAACATCGCCTCCAACCTGGCCGTGCTGTACGACGTCAAGATGAAGGACAAGGGCGGCGAGAAATGGGTCAAGGACTTGCGCACCTGGTGGCGCAAGGCGGGCCGCGACGCCGCCCTGCCGATCGACGGCGTCAGCGGCGCCACCCGCGCGCCCGGCACCCACACCATGAAATTTGACGGCGCCAGATATGGCATCGACAAGCTCCCCCCCGGCGACTACCGGCTGGTGGTGGAAGCGGCGCGCGAAGCGGGCGGCCGCGAAGTGGTCAAGGTGCCGTTCACCTGGACCGGCAAGGGCAAGCTGGCGGCGAACGCGGCCGGCAAGGACGAACTGGGCGCCGTGTCGCTCCAGATCCAGTAACGACGAATAAATACAATCAGGAGAACCCCATGCAATCGAATAAATTCTACAAGGCCGCCATCGTCGGCCTGATGCTCGCCGGCGCCTCGATGACCGCCCAGGCCCACCGCGCCTGGATCCTGCCGAATACCGCCATGGTCGATGCGAAGGAAGCCTGGGTCACGATCGACGCCGCGATCTCGAACGAGGTGTTCGAGTTCAACCACCACCCGCTGCGCCTGGACAACCTGGTGATCACCGATCCGGACGGCGTGCAGGCCAAGGCCGAAGGCGCCGTGGTCGGCAAGTACCGCAGCACGCTCGACCTGCGCCTGCCGAAGGACGGCACCTATCGCCTGTCGATCGTCAACAACAACGTGATGGGCAGCTACAAACTGAACGGCGAGACCAAGCGCTTCCGCGGCGCCGCCGGCAGCCCGGCGGTGGCGATTCCCGCCGGCGCCAGCGACGTGCAGACCACTGCCGTCCACTCGCGCAACGAAACCTTCGTCTCGGCCAACAAACTGAACGACACCGCCCTGAAGCCGACCGGCGAAGGCCTGGAAATGATCCCGCTGACCAATCCGTCCGACCTGCGCGTCGGCGAGCCGATCCGCGTGCGCTTCCACCTTGACGGCAAGCCGGTCGCCAACCTGCCATTCAGCATCGTGCAAGGCACCGTCAAATACCGCGGCTCCTCGGGCGAGCAGCGCCTGAGCACCGACGCCAAGGGCGAAGCCTCGTTCACCGTGCCGGCGGCGAATATGTACTGGCTCAGCGCCGGCTTCCCGTTCGGCGAAGGAAAACCGCAGCCGGGCGCCAAGCGCTACAGCTACGCGGCCACGCTCGAAGTCCTGCCGCAATAAGCCGGATGCGCGAGGTTCTCGTTCCGTTGGAAGTCGACATGGCGCTGCCGCCCGGCGGCAGCACCCTGTACACGACGTCGGGCACGGCGATGGGCACCGGCTGGTCGGCGCGGCTGATGCTGCCGCCCGGCGCCGACGGCGCTGCCTTGACGCTCGCCCTGCAGCGTGAACTCGACGAGATCGTCGCGCAGATGAGTCACTGGGAGCCCGACTCCCTGCTGTCGCGCTATAACGCGGCGCCGGGCGGCAGCTGGCACGATCTGCCGCCGCACTTCTTCGACGTCGCCGACTACGCGCTGCGGGTGCACCAAGACAGCGGCGGCGCCTATGATCCGGCCGGCGGGCAGCTGGTGAACCTGTGGGGTTTCGGCGCCACCCGGCGCTACGACCAAGCCGGCTTCTACGCGCCGGATGCCGCCGCGATCGGCGCCGTGCTGGCGCAACGCGGCGCCAGTCAACCTGTGCTGGACCGGGCCACGCGCCGCCTGCTGCAGCCGGGCGGCGCCCTCCTCGATTTCTCTTCCGTCGCCAAGGGCTATGCGGTCGACTGCATGGCGCGCTGCCTGGAGCAGCGCAGCGTGCGCCACTACGTGGTCGAGGCCGGCGGCGAGCTGCGCGGCGCCGGCGCCAAGGCCAATGGCGAACCGTGGTGGGTGGAGATCGAAGGGGTTCCGGATGCCGATGGCGCCGGCGCCGGGGCCGTGGTCGCCCTGCATGGCCTGGCGATCGCCACCTCAGGCGACTACCGCCGCTACTTTCAGCACGGCGCCCGGCGCGCCGCGCACACCCTCGATCCGCGCAGCGGCTATCCGGTCGCCAATGGCGTCGCCTCGGTGACGGTGCTGGCGCCCACCTGCATGGCGGCCGATGCGCTGTCGACCGCGCTCACCGTGCTGGGCCCTGCAGACGGCCTGGCCTTCGCCGAGGCGCGCGGCATCGCGGCGCGCTTCCTGGTGCGCGCGCCTGGCGGCCTGCTCGAGACCACGTCCAGCGACTGGCGCGCCCTACTGCAATGATGTTGACGATCGACCCCCTGCGCCTGGGCGGCGCGCTCGCGCTGTCCGGCGCCTATCTGGCGATGTGCCTCGGCATCTGGCGCAGCCGCCTGGCGCGCACCAGGCCTGCCGACGACGCGGCCGACTGGCTCGTGGTCCACGCCAGCCAGACCGGCAGCGCCGAATTCCTGGCCGAGCGCACCGCCGCCACCCTGGCCCTGGGCGGCCTCGACGCGCGCGCCGTGTGCATGTCGACCCTGGATGGCGCCCAGCTGGCGGCCGCTTCGCGCGTGCTGTTCATCTGCAGCACCTACGGCGAAGGCGACGCGCCCGACACGGCCGCGCGTTTCGCCGCTCACACGATGGGCGAAGCGCCCGACCTCTCGCACCTGCATTACGGCGTGCTGGCGCTGGGCGACGCGACTTATGCCAATTACTGCGGCTTCGGCCGCGCACTGGACGCCTGGCTACGCGAGCGCGGCGCCGCCCAGCTGTTCGACCGGATCGACGTCGACCGCGGCGCGCACGCGGCGCTGGCCGCCTGGCAGCACCAGCTGAGCCATCTGGCCGGCACCAGCGATGCGCCCGACTGGGATGCGCCGGCCTACGGCGAATGGCGTATCGCCAGCCGCATCCACCTCAATCCCGGCAGCGCCGGCGCGCCACTGTACCGCATCGCCCTGGCGCCGCGCGCCGGCGCGCTGCCCGCCTGGGAAGCCGGCGACCTGGCCCAGGTCAGCGCGCCGCTCGATCCAAGCCATCCGCGCGAATATTCGATCGCTTCGGTGCCGGGCGAAGGGAAGCTCGAACTGCTGGTGCGTCTGCAGACGCGCGACGACGGCACGCCCGGCGCGGCGTCCGGCTGGCTGTGCGTGTGCGCGGACCAGGACGACACGATCCGCCTGCGCGTGCGCGCCCATGCGCGCTTCCGGCTGGGCACGAATGCCGGGCGGCCCCTGATTGCGATCGGCAATGGCAGCGGCCTGGCGGGACTGCGGGCGCTACTCAAGGCGCGCATCGATACCGGCATGCATCGCAACTGGCTGCTGTTCGGCGAACGCAATGCGGCCCACGACTTCCTGTGCCGCGAAGAACTGACAGCATGGCGCGATGGCGGCATGCTGGCGCGGCTCGACTTGGCGTTTTCACGCGACCAGGGCAAGGCGCGCTACGTGCAGCACCTGGTGGATGCGCACCAGGAAGAACTGCGCCGCTGGGTCGCGGATGGCGCGGCGGTCTATGTCTGCGGCAGCCTGCAAGGCATGGCCGGCGGCGTGCACGATGCGCTCGTGTCGGCGCTCGGACTCGACACGGTCGACGCCATGGTAGCGGATGGCCGCTACCGGCGCGACGTCTACTAGACGTCAAACAGAACCGCCGGCAATGCCGGCGGATCGATCAAGCTGGCGCCTCAAGGCGGTCAGCGGTTGTCGTTCTTGTGGCTTTGACGGCCGGCCTGGGCATGCTGCTCGGACGAGCCGCCGCGTTGGCCGCTCTGCTGGTTGCTGCCCTGGTTGGCGCCACCCTGATTGCCGCTCTGCTTGTTGCCATCGTTCTTGTGGCTCATCGAACCGGCCTCGCGTGCTTCCTGCGAATTGAACTCGTGCGCATTGCCCGATGCGTGCGCCGCGCGGCCGCCTTCGCTGGCGATTTCACGCTGGCGCTGTGGATCCATCGATGCGAAACCCTGGTTGCCGCTGCCGCCCTGGTTGCCCTGATTACCCTGGTTGCCGCTCTGCTGGCTACCTTGCTTGGTGAACTGGTTGTTACCTTGCGGGTTGTTGTTTTGCGACTTGTTTGCCATGATTGCCTCCTTACATGATGAAGAAAATGCCAGCAGTAAGCTGACTCGAAGGACCCCATGGTAGGCCTCCAATATCGGTCTGAACACCAAAATACGGCAGTCGGCTTGTAGGACCGGGCCTTGCCGGACTACCGGCATTGGCCGTCATCCTGAAAGAAAAATCTATTATGGATCGATCAATTTATAGAAAAATAATTATGAAAATAGAACTTGAACAGCATGAATTGGCTACGTTAGTCGGCTCGAATTTCCACGCCAACACATGAACATTGGCATCGGATATCTTTGTTCGGCGCCGTCCTGCTGGACATTCTGACAGTGGCGGGAGCGGAACTCTAGTCGCGGTTTTGAGGTCTGATGATACGTAAGCTGGCAAAGCGGATCACTATCAGAGTGCTCATCTATGGCGCGAAAACCAAGCGCAGCAAATGGGGACGTAGATGGGACGCCATACTTGCCTACTGCACTATACAAATGAGATGCGGCTCGCCACCGGTGCCTGTGCGGCACGATCGGCGCTACCCGTGGCGAATCTGGCGGCGACGTCAGATACTGTCACCGGCATGTTGCCGGTGGGAGGCGGGAAAGTAACGCCTGTCAGGTACGAATGCGGTCAGCAGGACGGTTCGGGGCAGGAAGAAGACGCTGAGCACATTTGCTCACGTCTTTGATAGCAGCGGGTGTTCTGTTGCTGCGGCAAAACGTCATGCAGCACTTCGGCGACTATGCGCAAGCCATCGAACTCGACCGCCTGGACGAGTTGTCGGCGTCCCTCGCGCGCCAGTATGGGCGGCGCGGCGACTGGATGTTCATTCCCGCCGCGGAGCGGCGCGCCCGGATATCGACCGAGCTTGCACGCCTGCAGGCCGTGCGCAGCGTGCCTCTGCCGCCAGTCGCACCGATCGCACCCGTAGCGCCGGCCGCACTCATCCTCCCCGCGATCCCCGACGCCATGCACGAGGCCTGTGCCGACAAGAACGATGGCAGCAGGCTGAGCATGACGCTGCGCCCCGGTGAAACGATGGCCGGCATCTGTGAACGCGAAGACGGCAGAATGGTGTTTCAGTTGCGCAGCTATCGCCTCGACGACTGAGCGGCGCCTGGCGAAGGCGATGTCGTGCTTGCTGTAGCATGTTCACCATGACACAGCCCATGCCAGACCATCAACCGTTCTTCGTCGACCTTCCGTGGCGCGACCAGCGCATCCAGCTGGAGGCGCAGTGGGTCGGCGCCCCCGCGTCGCCGGCCGCGACCGTCGTGTTCCTGCACGAAGGTCTCGGATCCGTCTCACACTGGAAGAACTTTCCCGATGAATTTTGCCGCGCACACGGGTTGCGCGGACTCGTGTTCTCGCGCTTCGGCTACGGCCGCTCGAGCGCGCGCACCGCCGCCCTGACGCCGGACTATTTGCACCAGCAGGCGCATGAAGTCCTGCCCGCGCTATTCGCAAAGCTGGGCATCGTGCAACCCTGGCTCTTCGGCCACAGCGACGGCGCCTCGATCGCGCTGCTGTACGCGGCGCGCCACAGCGCCGAGCTGAGCGGGCTGATCGTCGCCGCGCCCCATCTGTACGTCGAGGATTGCGCGCTGGAAGCGATCGCGGCGGCGCGCGACGCCTACCGCGACGGTTCGCTGCGCGCGCGGCTGGCGCCCTACCATGCCGACGTCGATGCGGCCTTCCGCGGGTGGAACGACATCTGGCTCGACCCCGCCTTCCGCGACTGGGACATCCGTGCGGACGTGGCTGCGATCACGGCCCCGCTGATGGCGATCCAGGGCGAGGACGACCCCTACGGCACGCTCGACCAGGTCTACACGACCGCGCGCCTCGTTCCGCATACGCACCTGCTGGTCTTGCCCGGCTGCGGGCATTCGCCCCATCGCGAGCGCGGCGCGGAAGTCATCGCCGCTGGCGGCCTGTTCATCGCTGGCGGCGGACATGACAGGGAACCCTGAGCCATGAAGTATCATAAAGCGTGATATTACGGATCATTAAACATTATTAGAATAGATAAAGATTCCACGTTAATCTTCTTGCATACAAGTAGCAACACGACGAACACGGCGATGTTGCACAGCAAGGAGACATGTGTGAGCAAGGCAAGTGAACACTATGATTACCTGATCGTCGGCGGCGGCTCTGCCGGTTGCGTGCTGGCCAACCGCCTGTCCGAAGACCCCGCCGTGCGGGTCGCGCTGATCGAGGCCGGCAGCGACACCCCACCAGGCGCCGAGCCGGCCGAGATCCTCGACAGCTACCCGATGCCGCTGTTCTGCGGCGACCGCTTCATCTGGCCCGACCTCAAGGCGCGCGCCACCCCGACCGCGCCGCTGAAGACCTACGAACAGGGCCGCGTAATGGGCGGCGGCTCCAGCATCAATGTCCAGGCGGCCAACCGCGGCCTGCCGCGCGACTACGACGGCTGGGCCGGCCAGGGCGCCGCAGGCTGGAGCTGGAACGAGGTGCTGCCTTACTTCCGCAAGCTCGAACGCGATCTCGATTTCGGCGCCTCGCCGCTGCACGGCGACCGTGGTCCGATCCCGATCCGCCGCATCGCCCGCGCCGACTGGCCGCGCTTCTGCCACGCGTTCGCCGGCGGCATGCAAGCCAACGGCCTCGCCTACATGGACGACCAGAACGCCGACTTTCGCGATGGGATGTTTCCTGCGGCGTTCTCGAACATCGACGACCGCCGCGTGTCGAGCGCCGCCGGCTACCTGGACGCGGCGACGCGGGCGCGGCCGAACCTGCGCATCCATGCGGGCCTACGGGTCGAGCGCGTCGTCATGGCCGGCCGCAGCGCACGCGGCGTGCAGGCGCGCGACGGCGCCGGGCATCTATTACATATCGACGCGCACGAGGTGATTCTTTGCGCGGGAGCGCTGCAGTCGCCTGCCCTGCTGCTGCATGCCGGCATCGGCGACGCCGCCGCCCTCGGCCGGCTCGGCATCGCGGTCGTGGCCAACCGCCCCGGCGTCGGCCGCAACCTGCAAGACCATCCTTCGCTCACCTTCTGCCATTTCCTGGCGCCCGAATTCCGCATGCCGCTGGCGCGCCGCCGCGCCAGCATGACGGCGGCGCGCTTCTCCTCCGGGCTGGCCGGCTGCGACGCGTCCGATATGTATATGTCGAGCTCGACCCGCGCCGCCTGGCATGCGCTCGGCAACCGCCTCGGCCTGTTCTTCCTGTGGTGTAACCGGCCGTTCTCGCGCGGCCAGGTGCGCATCGCCTCGCCCGATCCGCTCGCGCCGCCCGAGGTCGACCTCAACCTGCTGAGCGACGAACGCGACCTGCTGCGCATGGCGATCGGGGTGCGCAAACTGGCCGCGGTGGTCATGGGCAGCGAGCTGCACCACCACGCCGGCGACTTCTTCCCGGCCTCGTTCTCGCCGCGCGTCAAGGCGCTGAGCCGCGTGACGCCGGCCAACGCGCTGCTGACGAAGGCGCTGGGACTGGCGCTCGACACTCCGGCGCCGCTGCGGCGCTGGATCATCGAGCGTTTCGTGACCGGCGGCCAGCGCATGGGCGCGCTGCTGGCCGACGACGCGGCGCTGCATGCCTTCATCCGCAAGGCCGTGTTCGGCGTCTGGCATGCCAGCGGCACCTGCCGCATGGGCGCCGCCGACGACCCGGCCGCGGTGACCGACGCCGAAGGGCGCGTGCACGACGTGGCGGGCCTGCGCGTGGTCGACGCTTCACTGATGCCGAGCCTGCCTTCGGCGAACACCAATATCCCCACGATCATGATGGCCGAGAAAATCGCCGACGCCATTCGCGCACGCGGCCGCAACGGCGGCGCGCCGCGCGAACCGGCCCTGGCGGAGGATTACTGAGGCCCGCAAGACGGCACGCACGCAGTCGAGACCACCACCACGGCGCCCCGAGGCGCCGGGACCATAACCATTCAACAGGAGACAACCATGGCGCTGGCATCATCCGATACTGTAATGACCGCAAAGGAGAACGACCGCAACACGTTCAGGGCCGTGGTGGCCTCGTGCGTCGGCTGGTCGCTCGACCTGTACGACCTGTTCATCCTGCTGTACGTGGCGCCGATCATCGGCCGCCTGTTCTTTCCTTCCGAGCACGCGATGCTGTCGCTGGCGGCGGTGTACGCCTCGTTCGGCGTCACCTTGCTGATGCGCCCGCTCGGCTCGGCGCTGTTCGGTTCCTACGCCGACCGCAAGGGCCGCAAGGCCGCCATGATCGCCTCGATGATCGGCGTCGGCGTCTCCACCGCCGCCTTCGGCCTGCTGCCGACGGTGGCCAGCATCGGCGTCATGGCGCCGGTGCTGTTCATCATCCTGCGCCTGGTCCAGGGCGTCTTCGTGGGCGGCGTGGTCGCATCGACCCACACCATCGGCACCGAATCGGTGTCGCCGCGCTGGCGCGGGGCGGTTTCGGGCCTGATCGGCGGCGGCGGCGCCGGCCTGGGCGCCCTGTTCGCGTCGTTCACGTTCTGGGTCCTGTCCTCGATCTTCCCGGGCGAGCAGTTCGACGAGTGGGGCTGGCGCTGGATGTTCTTCACCGGCATCATCAGCGCGGTGCTCGGCATCACCATCTTCGGCAAGCTCGAAGAGTCGCCGATGTTCAAGAAGCTGCAGGCGGAAAAGGCGCGCAACAAGGCCACCGCCGCGCCGACCGCCAACCCGATCCGCACCCTGTTCACCGGCAAGTACCGTAACGTCCTGCTGGTCAACCTGCTGCTGACCCTGGGCGGCGGCGCCGGCTACTACCTGACCTCGGGCTTCCTGCCGACTTTCCTGAAAGTGGTCAACGGCACGCCTTCCGAGACCGCCGGCTTCATCCTGATGCTGGCCAGCGTCGGCGTCATCATCGCGTCGATCGCTACCGGCCACATCAGTACCTTCATCGGCCGCAAGAAGACCTTCGTGTGGGTCGGCGTGCTGCGCCTGATCATGTTGCCCGCCATCGCGCTGCTGATGCCTGGCGTGACCGACACCTTCACGCTGGCCGTCTACGTCATCGTGTTCAGCATGCTCGGCAGCATGGGCTATGCGCCGATCCTGATCTTCCTGAACGAACGCTTCCCGACCGAGATCCGCGCCACCGGCACCGGCCTGTCGTGGAATATCGGCTTCGCCATCGGCGGCGTGCTGCCGACCTTCGTGTCGCTGGCCTCGCCCATGCCGTCCGACGTGCCGATGTCGCTGGCGCTGTTCCTTGCGGGTATCAGCGTGATCTTCCTGATCGGCGCCCTGATCGTTCCCGAAACCATCGGCAAGCTCGACGAACCTGCCGCCCCTGGAGCCTGACAGCATGGAAACGACAAACGCTCGATCCATCGAGCGGCAGCCGTCGGCGCCCTTCATCGGGCGTTCGCTGCAACGCATCGAAGATGTGTCGCTGCTGACCGGCCGCGGCCAGTTCGGCGACGACGTCGGCGTCAAGCCCGGCACGCTGCACGCGGCGATCGTCCGGGCGCCGCACGCCCACGCCCTCATCAACGGCATCGACAGCACCCGGGCCGAGCAGGCGCCGGGCGTGCGCGCGGTGCTGACCGGCGACGACCTGGCCGACTGGTCGAAACCGTTCGTCGTCGGCGTCAAGGCGTCGATGGAAATGTGGGCGCTGGCGCGCGAACGGGTGCGCTATGCCGGCGAGCCGGTCGCGGTGGTCGTCGCCGACACCCGCTACCTGGCCGAGGATGCGGCCGACCTGCTGGTGGTCGACTATACCCGGCTCGAGCCGGTCACCTCGATCGACGCCGCCATCGCGCCGGACGCGCCGGTGCTGCACGATGGCGTCGGCAGCAATATCGCGAGCGACCGGAGCTTTCGCTATGGCGACCCGGAAGCGGCATTCGCCCGCGCCGCGCACACGGTCGAACTGAGCGTGCGCTACCCCCGCAACTCGTGCACCCCGATCGAGTGCGCGGTGGTGGTCGCCGACTACCTGTCGCCCGAGGAAGGCTATGACGTCGCCTCGAACTTCATGGGTCCGTTCTCGCTGCACACGGTGATGGCGCTGGCGCTGCGGGTGCCGGGCCACAAGCTGCGCCATCGCACCTTCCGCGATTCGGGCGGCAGCTTCGGCGTCAAGCACGCGGTGTTCCAGTATGCGGTGCTGATGTGCCTGGCGTCGCGCAAGGCCGGGGCGCCGGTGAAATGGGTCGAAGACCGCCTCGAGCACCTGGGCGGCCTGACCTCGGCCACCAGCCGCCAGTCCACCATCCGCGCCGCGGTCGAGGCCGACGGGCGCATCACGGCGCTCGACTACGACCAGTTCGACGACGTCGGCGGCTACCTGCGCGCGCCGGAGCCGGCGACCTTCTACCGCATGCACGGTTGCCTGACCGGCGCCTATGCGATCCCGAACCTGGCGGTGCGCAACCGCGTGGTGCTGACCAACAAGACGCCCGCCGGCCTGGTGCGCGGCTTCGGCGGCCCGCAGGTGTACTTCGCACTGGAACGCCTGATGCAGCGCATCTCGGTCGAACTGGGGATCGACCCGGTCGACCTGTACCGCCGCAACTTCATCCCGGCCGACGCCTTCCCCTACCAGGCCGCGGCCGGCGCCCTGATCGACTCGGGCAACTACCAGCGGGCGTTGGAGCTGGTCGCCGGCGAAGGCGGCTTGGCCGATCTGTATGCGAAACGCGAACGGGCGCGCGCCGAGGGCCGGCTGTACGGCATCGGCTTTGCCGCCATCATCGAGCCGTCGATCTCGAACATGGGCTACATCACCACCGTGCTGCCGAAGGAAACGCGCGCCAAGGTGGGGCCGAAGAACGGCGCGATCGCCTCGGCCACCGTGGCCATCGATCCGCTGGGCGGCGTCAACGTGACGATCGCGTCGGCGCCGGCCGGCCAGGGCCACCGCACGGTGTGCGCCCAGGTGGTGGCCGACGTGCTGGGCGTGGATCCCGACCAGGTCGCGGTGAACGTCGAATTCGACACCCAGAAGGATGCCTGGTCGGTCGCCGCCGGCAATTATTCGAGCCGCTTCGCCGGCGCGGTGGCCGGCACCGTGCACCTGGCGGCCATGCGCATCCGCGACAAGCTGGCCGCCATCGCCGCGCCGCAGCTGGGCGCCGACGCCGCCGACATCGTGTTCGCCGGCGGCGCCGTGCACGTCAAGGACGACCCGGCGCGCGCCCTGCCCTTCCCGCGCATGGCCGCCAGCCCGCACTGGGCGCCGGCGCTGCTGCCCGAGGGCGTCGGACTGGGCCTGCGCGAAACCGCGTTCTGGAGCGCGCCGCAACTGGGCGCGCCCGACGACGACGACCGCGTCAACACCTCGGCCGCCTACGGTTTCGCCTTCGACGTGTGCGGGGTCGAGATCGACCGCCACACCGGCCGCGTCACGATCGACAAATACGTCACCACCCACGACGCCGGCAAGATCCTGAATCCGGCGCTGGCCGACGGCCAGATTCGCGGCGCCTTCGCCCAAGGGCTGGGGGCGGCGCTGATGGAAGAATTCCGCTACGGCGAAGACGGCAGCTTCCAGTCCGGCACCTTCGCCGACTACCTGGTGCCGACCACCTGCGAGGTGCCCGAGCCGCACATCATCCACCTCGAGACGCCGTCGCCGTTCACGCCGCTGGGCGCGAAAGGCCTCGGCGAAGGCAACAACATGAGCACCCCGCCCTGCATCGGCAATGCCGTCGCCGACGCGCTCGGCGTGGCCGATATCGTGCTCCCGCTGACGCCGTCGAAAGTCATGGCGCTGATCGGCGCCGACGAACCGCCGCCATCCGCGGCCGTGCGCCAGGCGCTGCCGGCGCCCGTGCCCGCCGCCGGCGGCAAGGGCGGCAAGGCGCTGTCGGCGCGCGGCGAAGTCGTGCTGGCGGCGCCGCCGGAGGCCGTGTTCCGGGTCTTGCTCGACCCGGTCGCGCTGGCCAAGGTGATCCCCGGCTGCAACGCGCTGGAACCGGCCGGCGAACACCGCTACCGCGCCGATGTCAGCGTCGGCGTGGGCATGATCAAGGCACGCTACGCGGCCGAGGTGGCGCTGTCAGAGCTCGATCCGCCGCGCAGCCTGCGCCTGGCCGGCTCCGGCCTGTCGGCGGTCGGCAGCGCCAGCGGCAGCGGCCTGGTGACGCTCGAACCCGCCGACGGCGGCACCCTGCTGCGCTACGACTATTCGGCCGAAGTGTCCGGCAAGGTCGCGGCGGTGGGCAGTCGCATGCTCGAAGGCGCGGCGAAGATCGTCCTCGGCCAGCTGTTCGAACAGCTCGGCCGCGAAGCCGGCGGCCAGGGCGCACTGCCGCAGGCGAGCGCCGATCAAGGGCGCGGCCTGTGGCGGCGCCTGCTGGCCCTGTTTGGAGTAACACGATGAAACCACAAGCATTCGACTACGCACGGCCCGACAGCGCCGACGAAGCGGTGGCGCTGCTGGCCGAGGCCGGCGACGAGGCCCGCATCCTGGCCGGCGGCCAGTCACTGATGGCGGTGCTGAACCTGCGCCTGGCCCAGCCGGGCATGCTGATCGACATCTCGCGGGTCCCCGACCTGAACTATGTGCGCGCCGGCGCCACCCATCTCGCGATCGGCGCCGCGACCACCCAGGGCGCGGTCGAGTGGCGCGCGCAACTGGCCACCGAGGTGCCGCTGCTGGCGCAGGCATTCCCGCACATCTCGCACTTCCAGATCCGCAACCGCGGCACCGTGTGCGGCTCGATCGCGCATGCCGATCCGAGCGCCGAGCTGCCGCTGGCGCTGCTGGCCCTGCAGGGCGAGGTGGCGCTGCGCAGCCGGCGCGGGCGGCGCGTCGTCGCCGCCGCCGATTTCTTCCAGGGCATGCTGATGACGGCGCGCGCCGCCGACGAACTGGTGGAGGAAGCGCGCTACCCGCTCGCGCGTGCCGGCGAACGCTACGCGTTCGAGGAATTTTCTAGCCGCCACGGCGACTTCGCCGTGTGCGCGGTGGCGGCGGTGGTCGGCCCCGACGGCATCCGGCTGGCGGTCGGCGGCGTGTCCGACCGCCCGCGCGTGAAGACCTGGCCGCGGCTGGCCGGCGCCGACCTCGAACACGCCATCAACGACTTCGCCTGGGAACTGGAGGCGAAGGACGACCATCACGCCTCGGCCAAGTTCAGGCGTCAACTGGTGCGCCACCTCGGCGCCACCGCGATCCGGAGAGCATCCACATGAAGACCTACCGCAAGAACGACGTCGTGCGCATCGCGCTGGTGCTCAACGGCCAGCCGCGCAGCGGCACCTGCGAGCCGCGCACCCTGCTGTCGGACTTCCTGCGCCAGGAACTGGGCGCCACCGGCACCCACGTCGGCTGCGAGCACGGCGTCTGCGGGGCCTGCACGGTCACCGTCGACGGCGTCGCCGGTCGTTCGTGCATGACGCTGGCGGTGCAGGCCGAGGGCTGCAGCGTCGACACGGTGGAAGGCCTCGACCGCGCGCGCAAGGCCGCGGGCGAAGACGGGCTATCGGACCTGCAGGAAGCGTTCCGCCGCAATCATGCGCTGCAGTGCGGCTTCTGCACCGCCGGGATCATGATGTCGTGCAGCGACTACCTGCGCCGCAATCCCGATCCGAGCGAGGACGAGGTGCGCGCGATGCTGTCGGGCCACCTGTGCCGCTGCACCGGCTACACGAATATCGTGCGCGCCGTGCTGGAGACCGCCGCCGACCGGCTGGGCAAGCCGCGCGCGCCCGGCGCCCGGCCGGATGAGCCGGGCCACGCCGCCATCGGCGCGGCCGAGCAGGCGCGCCTGGTCGACGCCTGACGCCGACACCCCTATCACAACAACGACAAGGAGAACATCGTGCTCGATCTTGGACGCACATTCCTGCAAAGCGTCGAACGCAGCCCCCACGCGCTGGCCGTCGTCGACGGCGCGCAGCGTCTCACCTACGCCGAATGGCATGACCGGATACAGCGCGTCGCCCACGGCCTGTCGGCGCTCGGCCTGCGGCGCGGCGACCACCTGCTGCTGGTGCTGCAGAACCGCATCGAGATGGCGACGCTGCACTGGGCCTGCCAGTTCCTGGGCGTGATCGCCACGCCGCTCAACTGGCGCGCCAAGCCCGACGAGGTCGAGTACTGCGCCGTCGATTCGGGCGCGAAGGCGGTCGCGTTCGAACCCGTCAGCGCGCCGGCCGTGGCGGACAGCCTGTCGGCCAGCGCACTGCCGCGCATCGCCGTCGGCGGCGCCGAAGGCGGCACGCTGGCCTTCGACGACCTGCTGGCCCAGGCGCCCGCCGCGCCGATCCTGCAGGCCGGCAGCGACGACATATCGCTGATGCTGTACACCTCGGGCACGACCGGCAAGCCCAAGGGCGTGCCGCGCCGTCACCGCGCCGAACGCGCCGCCGCGCTCGGCCATGTGGCGCAAAACATGTACCGCCGCGGCGAGTGCACGCTCGGCGTCATGCCGCTCTATCACACGATGGGCGTGCGTTCGCTGCTGGCGATGGCGCTGGTCGACGGCCGCTTCGTGTGCGTTCCCAAATTCGACTGCGCCGCCGCGTTCCGTTCGATCGAGCAGGAACGCGTCAGCAACCTGTACCTGGTGCCGACGCTGTACCACGACATGCTGGCCTGGCGCGAGAAGCATGGCGCGGACATCTCGTCGGTGACCAAGCTGGGCTTCGCCGGCGCGCCGATGCCGGACGGGCTGCTCAAGCGCCTGACCGAGACCTTCCAGCCCGAGCTGTTCGTCAACCACTACGGCTCGTCCGAGGTCTACACCTTCGCGATCGACCAGGATGCCACCCGCAAGGCCGGCAGCGCCGGGCGCGCCGGCATCAACACGCGCCTGCGCGTGGTGCCGCTCAGCGCCGAGGGACCGGACAGCCTGGCGGCGCCCGGCGAAGAGGGCCAGATCATCTGCGACCTGCAGGGCGACGAATCCTTCGACGGCTACTGGAACCGGCCCGATGCCGACGCCAAGTCGATCCGCGCGGGCTGGTACTTCACCGGCGACACCGGCTACCTCGACGCCGACGGCGACCTGTTCGTCACCGGCCGCATGGACGACATGATCATCAGCGGCGGCGAGAACATCTCGCCGGTCGACATCGAATCGGTGCTGTCGCTGCATCCATCGGTCGACGAAGTCGCCGTGGCGGGCCTGCGCGACGAGCGCTGGGGCCAGAAGGTGGTGGCCTTCGTCAAGGCGCACGGCGAAGTCAGCGCCGAAGCATTGAACGAGTACTGCCGCAATTCCGACCTGCTCAACTTCAAGCGCCCGCGTGAATACGTGTTCGTGCGCGACATCCCGAAATCACCGGTCGGCAAGATCCTGCGCCGCAAGCTGGTCGCCGGCGAATACGAATCGATGGCGGCGCCGGGCGCCAACGAACATGGAGACACCAAACAATGAACAACGCCGAGCTTCCGAACCACAAGGCGCGCGACCTGCGCCATTGGCTGGCCCACCTCGAAGCGACCGGCCGCCTGGCCGTGATCCGCGAAGGCGTGCCGCTCAAGCACACGCTGGCGGCGATCGCCAAGCGCCTCGACGGCAAGCAGGCTGCCTTCTTCCCGCGTCCCGACGGCCATGACATCCCCGTCGTCTCCGGGTTCGTGGCGCGCCGCGCCTGGATCGCCGAGGCCATGGGTGTCGAACAGGCCGGCCTGCTCAGCGCGTTCCGCCGCGCGGTCGACCATCCGCTGCCGTGGCGCGAGGTCGACGCCGCCGATGCTCCCTGCCAGCAGGTGGTGCACGACTTCGGCGCGACGGCCGGCGACCTGCACGCGCTGCTGCCGATCCCGACCCACAGCGAACATGACAACGGCCCCTACATCACCGCCGGCCTGGTCATCGCCCGCAATCCCGTCACCGGCGTGCAGAACGTCTCGATCAACCGCATCCAGGTGCACGGCCCCGACCGCATGGCGATCCTGATGCTGCCGCGCCACCTGCTGGCGTTCTACAAGGCGGCCGAGGAACAGGGCCAGGCGCTGGACGTGGCGGTGGTCATCGGCGCCGATCCGCTCACCCTGCTCGCCTCGCAGGCCATCACGCCGATCGATTTCGACGAACTGGAGATCGCCGGCGCCCTGCATGGCGCGCCGCTGCCGGTCGTCAAGTGCCGCACCAGCGAGATCCGCGTGCCGGCCGGCGCCGAGATCGTCGTCGAGGGCAAGCTGCTGCCGAATGTGCGCGAGCCCGAAGGCCCGTTCGGCGAATTCCCGAAATACTACAGCGCGCGCGAGAACCGCGAAGTGATCGCGGTCGACACGGTGACCCACCGCCGCCAGCCGATCTTCCATACCATCGTGCCGGCCGAGATGGAACACCTGCTGCTCGGCTCCATCCCGCGCGAGGCGACCATGCTGGCGCACCTGCAACGCAGCTTCCCGAACGTGCTGGACGTGCACCTGTCGGTCGGCGGCGTCGGCCGCTACCACCTGTTCGTCAAGTTCCGCAAGCAGCGCGAGGGCGAGCCGCGCAACGTGATCCTCGGCGCCTTCGGCGCCCACTACGACATCAAGCAGGTCACGATCGTCGACGAGGATGTCGACGTGCACGACCCGCAGCAGGTCGAATGGGCGGTGGCCACGCGCTTCCAGGCCGACCGCGACCTGATCGTCATCGCCGGCGCCCAGGGCTCGGCGCTGGATCCCTCGACCACGGTCGGCCAGATGCAGGACGGCGAAGCCGCGCCGCCGCACCTGCAGGGCATCAGCGCCAAGATGGGGCTGGACGCGACCAAGCCGGTGGCCTACCACGGCCACGTTTTCACCAAGGTCAGCATTCCCGGCGAGCGCGAGATCGATCTCGACCGGGAAATCGTGCGCGGCGCCACGATCGACTGGAACGACGCGGCGGTGCGCGCATGAACCGACCGCGCCTGATCGTCGCGATCACCGGCGCCAGCGGCGCGGTGTACGGCGTGCGCCTGCTGCAGCAGCTGCGCGCGTCCGGCGTCGCCGAGACCCACCTGGTGATGTCGGCATCCGGCGTGATGACCGCGCAGCAGGAACTCGACCTGCGCCGCGCCGATATCGAGGCGCTGGCCGACGTGGTGCACAACGTGAAGGACATCGGCGCCACCATCGCCAGCGGCTCGTTCCGCTCGGCCGGCATGGTGGTGGCGCCGTGTTCGATGAAGACGCTGGCCGGCATCGCCCACGGCCTGGCCGACAACCTGGTCACGCGCGCCGCCGACGTGGTGCTGAAGGAGCGCCGCAAGCTGGTGCTGGTGGCGCGCGAGACGCCGCTCAATCTCGCGCACCTGCGCAACATGACGGCCGTGACCGAGATGGGCGGCATCGTGTTCCCGCCGGTGCCGGCCTTCTATACCCGGCCAGCCTCGCTCGACGAGCTGGTCGACCATACCGTCGGGCGCCTGCTCGACCTGTTCGACCTGCCCCACCAGGGCCTCGTGAAGCGCTGGGAAGGCATGGGCAGGGCCGGCGCCGGGGGCGCCGAACGAACCGACAATTCTTGACCATACAAACCGATCATACCAGGAGAACCGCATGACCCAACTGAACCACCCCGCCCACAGCCTGCTGGCCAATCTCGAAGGCTTCCGGGTCGAGATCGACGCCGCGCGCCAGCGCGCCGACATCGTCCTGTCGAACGGCCCGTTCAACATCATCTCGATGACGCAGCGCGAGCAGCTGCGCCTGGTGTTCGAGTCGCTCGACGCCGACGAGCGCGTGCGCGTGATCGTGCTGCGCGCCGACGGCCAGCACTTCTCGAGCGGCGGCGACATCCGCGGCTTCCTGGAGGCCAGCCCCGAGCATGTGTCGAAGCTGGCCTGGAACGTCGCCGCCCCGACCCGCTGCAGCAAGCCGGTGATCGCCGCCAACCGCGGCTTCTGCTTCGGCGTCGGCTTCGAGATCTCGCTGGCCTGCGACTTCCGCCTGGTCACCGACACCACCTTCTATGCGCTGCCGGAACAGAAGCTGGGCCAGATTCCCGGCTCGGGCGGTTCGGCGCGCCTGCAGAAGATGGTCGGCATCACCCGCACCAAGGACATCGTGATGCGCTCGCGCCGCATCCCCGGCCAGCAGGCCTACGACTGGGGCGTGGCCACCGAGTGCGTGCCGGACGCCGAACTGGAAGCGGCCACCGACCGCCTGGTCGACGAACTGCGCGCATTCTCGCCGATCGCCCAGCGCACCGCCAAGAAGCTGCTGAACGACACCGAGGATTCGCCGCTGTCGATCGCCATCGAGCTGGAAGGCCACTGCTACAGCCGCCTGCGTTCGTCGAACGACTTCCGCGAGGGCGTCGAGGCGTTCCACGCCAAGCGCCCTCCGGTGTTCGACGGCTCCTGAGGGAGAGCGCCGACATGAGCGATCTGCACGCACAGAACTATATCGATGGGCAGTGGCAAGAGGCGGCTTCGGGCGCCACCGGCGCCAGCCACGATCCGGCCAGCGGCGCCGCCATCGGCCGCTTCGCCGCCAGCGCCGGGGAGGATGCCCGGGGCGCCATCGCCAGCGCGCGCCGGGCCTTCGACGAGTCGCACTGGGCCCACGATGCGCGCCTGCGCCAGATGGTGCTGCTGCAATGGGCCGACCGCCTGGAGCGCAACACCGGGCTGGCCTCCCTGCTCACCCTGGAAAACGGCAAGGTGCTGCCCCAGGCGCACGGCGAGATGGCGGCGGCCATCTCGGAGATCCGTTACTACGCGGGCCTCGCGCGCCACATTCCCGGCCATTTCATGGAAGTCGAGCCGGGCGCCTATTCGGCGACGCTGCGCGAGGCGGCCGGCGTGGCGGGCTTGATCATCCCGTGGAACGCGCCGGTCGTGCTGCTGATCCGGTCGCTGGCGCCGGCGCTGGCGGCCGGCTGCACGGTCGTGGTCAAGCCCGCGCACCAGAGCGCGCAGATCAGCGCCGCCGTCCTGCGCGAGCTGGCCGCCGTCGAGACGCTGCCGCGCGGCGTGCTGAACCTGGTGCTGGAACAGGGCAGCGAGGCCGCCCAGGAACTGACCACCTCGGCCGACGTCGACGTGCTGAGCTTCACCGGCTCGAACCTGACCGGCCAGCGCATCATGGCCGCGGCCGCGCCGACCATGAAAAAGCTGTCGCTGGAACTCGGCGGCAAGTCGAGCTGCCTGGTGTTTCCCGATGCCGACGTCGCCGCGGTCGCGCGGCGCTTGGCCACGGCGGCGACGATCATCTCGGGCCAGCAGTGCACCGCAGCCCGGCGCGTGCTGGTGCATGCGGCCTGCTACGACGCCATGAAGGAAGCGCTCAAGGGCGCGCTGGCGGCGATCGTGGTCGCGCCGGGAACCACCCCGGGCGCCGGCATGGGACCGCTGATCGACGCCGACGCCTACCTGCGCGTGTCGGCCGACGTGGCGCGCGCGCTCGACCTGTGCGACGAGGTCGTACTGCGCGGCGGCCGGCCCGACGGCGCGCCGCCGGGCGGGCATTTCATGACGCCGACGCTGGTGGCGCATGCCGACGCCTCGGCCTTCTTCACGCAGGAAGAGATCTTCGGCCCGTTCGTGGTGCTGGAACGCTTCGAGGACGAACGGCAAGCCGTGGCGCGCGCCAACGACACGGTGTTCGGCCTGTCGGCCAGCGTCTGGACCGCCGACGGCGACCGCGGAATGCGCCTGGCCCGCGCGCTGCGCAACGGCACGGTCTGGATCAACGACCACAACCGCCTGTTCGCGGAAGCCGAAACCGGAGGATACCGGCGCAGCGGCATCGGCCGCCTGCATGGCTACGAGGGACTGGCGGACTTCCTGGAGACCAAGCACATCTTCCGCGACGCGGGCCTGCTCTGATCAGCGCCCGGTAAAAAACTACAACGACTGGAGACACCATGAACCACCTCACCAGAGGCGCGCTCGCGCTCGCCTGCGGCATTGCCACGTCCTGCGCCGCGTCCAGCGCCAGCGCGCAAACCTCGGTCCAGATCTACGGCATCGTCGACAGCGGCGTGGTCCACACCACCAATGCCGACGCCGAGGGCGACTCGATCACCAAGGTGCCGTCGCTGACCGGCTCCTTCCCGTCGCGCATCGGCTTTCGCGGCACCGAAGAGCTGGGCGGCGGCCTGCAGGCGTTTTTCGTGCTGGAAAGCGGCATCGCCATGGACAGCGGCGCGCTCGGCCAGGGCAACCGCCTGTTCGGCCGCGCCGCCCATGTCGGCCTGAAAGGCGACTGGGGCACGCTGACGGTCGGGCGCCAGGTGAACATGACGTATATCGCGACCATCAAGACCGACGTGATGGGGCCGAACCTGTTCGCGATCAGCAGCATCGACGGCTACCTGCCGAACGCGCGCTCGGACAATGCGATCGGCTACATGGGCAACTTTGGCAGCCTGGTGGTGGGCGCCACCTGGAGTTTCGGACGCGACGCCTCCAGCGCTGGCGGGCCGGCCGCCACCAACTGCGCAGGCGAGGTGGCGGGCGACGCGAAGGCCTGCCGCCAGTACACGGCTCTGGTGGGCTGGGAAACCAAGCAATGGGGCGTGATCGGCTCGTACGACAAACTGCATGGCAACGGCGGCGCCGCCTTCGGCCTGACCAGCAGCGCGCACACCGATGTGCGCACCACCCTGAACGGTTACCTGATGCTGGGACCGACCCGCCTCGGCGCCGGCGTCATCCACCGCGACACCGATGCCGCGACCGGCCAGGCGCTGTCGAACCTGTGGTACGTCGGCGCAAGCCACCCCATGGGACCGTTCACGCTCGACGCCCAGTGGGCCAGGCGCGACCTCAGGGATTCGCCGTCCGACGTGACGATGCTGGTGGCGCGGCTGACCTATTCCTTGTCCAAGCGCAGCCACGTCTACGCCGCGGCAGGACGCATGGACAACGACGGCGCGTCGGCGGTGCCGCTGGACGCGGGCGGCACGGTCGGCGTCGGCATGGCGCAGAACGGCGTCATGGTGGGCCTGCGTCACCACTTCTGAGCGGGATGTCTGGCGTCGGCTAGTCCGCGGCTTCGGGCGTCTCGGTGGCGGCGCCCGGGGCGCGCAGGCGCAGGTTCGCCGCCAGCATCGAAATGAACAGCCTGGTGGCGGGACTGAGCGGCCGCCGGGGGTTGGACACGCTCACCACGCGCCGCACCAGGCGCGGCGACACGATGCCGTGGGCGCGCAGGCTGCCGTCATACAGTTGGCGGTGCACCGCCACGCGCGGCACGATGGTCGCCATCCGGGTTTGCTCGACCAGCTTGATCGTCGCGACCAGCGAATCGATCTCGAACTTGGGCGCGAGCTCGATGTTCTCGCTCTCGAAGAAGCTGTCGATATTCGCCCGCAGGCCGTGGCCGCGGGTGGGCAGCACCAGGTCGAGCCCGATCCCCGCCATCTGGCGCAGCGTCATGCTGGGCGCGAGGCTGCCTTCGAACCTGTGGCCGACGACCAGCACCATCTCTTCATCGATGATGTGTTCGACGTCGAGCGCCAGCGGACGACGCGGCTTGTTGACGATCGCGGCATCGAGGCGCCCTTCAGCGACCCGGTCCGCCAGCACGCTGGTGTAGCCGTCGCTGACCGACACGTCGACCCCGGGATACTGGCGCGAAAACGCGCCGAGCGTCTCGACCAGCACGCCTTGCGTGATGGAGGCGATCAGGCCGATATTGACGTGCCCGCGGATCTCTCCTTCGCTGCTCAGCATCTGCGCCTCGGCATTCGAGAAGTCGCGCATGATCGGCAGGAACAGCCGGTACATCTGGCGCGCCGCGTCGGTCGGCACCATGCCATGCTTGGTGCGCTCGAACAGCTTCTGGCCGAGATGCTCTTCGAGCCGGCCGATCTGCATGCTCAACGCCGGCTGGACGATGTGAAGACGGTGCGCCGCGCGGGTGACCGTGCCCTCCTCGTACAGGGAAATGAAGTAATGAATCTGACGGAAGTCCATGGGCGAAACAGTGCGCGCCGGAGCTGACTGAAAGGAACATCATACCTTAGCCAGAACCGCTGGCCGGAGGGACGCGCACGCTTGAACAGAAAATTGTTAATAAAGTGCTTACAATTGACTGAACAGACTCATGCTTGCGGAGGCCATATGTTCGAGCTCGATCTTGATTGGTGGGAACTAGTCGCGCGTGGCGCGATCGTCTACTGCGCGCTGCTCCTGATGATGCGCCTGTCCGGCCGGCGCACGGTCGGCCAATTCACGCCCTTCGACCTGCTGGTCGTGATGCTGCTGTCCGAGGCAGTCTCGAACTCGCTGACGGGCGGCGACGATTCGCTGTTCGGCGGCCTGATCATCGCAGCCACGCTGGTGGCCCTGACCGTGCTGTTCGCCTTCCTCACCTCGCGCAGCAAGAAGATCGAACGGCTGATCGAAGGCAGCCCGGTGCTGATCGGACGCGATGGGGTATTCTTCGAGAACGTGATGAAAGGCTGCCGCTTGTCGCAAAGCGATATCGAGGAAGCTTTGCGCGAGGCCGATTGCCCGCGGCCCGAGATGAAATGCGCCTTCCTCGAAGCCGACGGCCGGATCAGCATCATGCGCAATCCCCAGTGAACGGGCGGCGATTTGCCGCGCCGCTCTTGTCTCAACTGCCGAGATTTCTCAGCAGCCTTTGACCACCCGTACGGTGTGGGCGGGCTACTCTTCCTGTGCTAATTTTTTGGGCACCGCCGCCAATCCGGCGGCGCGATTGGTTTCTTTCCTGATCAGGAGGTCTACCATGAAACGAGCCCTCACCGTATTCGCGCTGGCCGCGTCGACCCTGGTCGCCGCCACCAGCCAGGCCGCGCCGGTCTACTACCGCGCGGTTGCCAGCGGCCCCGCCGAAGACATTCCCAACGGTTCGCCCGGGTCGAGCGTCGCGGCCTTCGAGATCGACGACCTCACCCTGCGCGCCGAGGTGCCGTTCCGCGACCTGTCCAGCCCGACCATCAGCGCCCACATCCATTGCTGCACGGTGGACGCCTTCCGCGGGGTGGCGCCAGTCGCCATTCCCTTCGCTGACTTCCCGCTGCAGGTCACGGCCGGCGTCTACACGGCCACCTTCGACCTGGGCGACCCGGCGGTCTACAACCCCGACTTCCTGGCCGAAAACGGCGGCACGCCGCAGCTGGCCAGCGGCGCGCTCATCAATGCGTTCAACGGCAACCAGGCCTACATCAACATCCACAGCACCGCTTATCCAGCTGGCGAAATCCGAGGCTTCGCGGTCGCGGCCCCGATTCCGGAACCGGCCACCTGGGCGATGATGGGGCTGGGACTGGGCATGCTGGCGCTGCTGGCGCAGCGCCGTTTTACTCCGCGGCCGCGTCTCGCGAAATAGTTGCCGCGGCTGCGCGGCGCGCCAGCAGGCGGCCCCAGGCGGGAATCGCCACCTGCCAGAAGGCCTGGCGCGAGCGCGGGGGCGCCAGCGCGAAGTCGAGCTCCAGGTCGAGGAAACGCGCCGCCTGCACCAGTGCGGCGACGGCGGCGGGTTCGTCCCCCGCCGTCACCGCCAGCGCACCAGTTTGCTTAGACAATTTCTCGCCGTTTTCGTTGCGCACCACCGGCACATGCAGGTAGCGTGGCGTCGGCACGCCCAGCAGGCGCTGCAGGTAGATCTGGCGCGGCGTGGAATCGAGCAGGTCGGCGCCGCGCACGACGTCGGTCACGCCCTGCTCGGCATCGTCCACCACCACCGCCAGCTGATAGGCCCAGAAGCCGTCGGCGCGTTTTAGCAGGAAGTCGCCCGAGTCGTGCGCCAGGTGCTGGGTGACCTGGCCCGCGAAACGGTCGATGAAGGTGATTTCGTCCGCGCCGGCCTCGGGCACGCGCACGCGCAGGCTGCGCATGGTGCGGCCCGGCCCGAGGCCGTGGCGGCAGGTGCCGGCATAGATCGCCGCGCCGTCGGGCGCGAAGCCCAGGCGCGAATCGGCGATCTCGCGCCGGTTGCAGCCGCAGGGATAGGTGTCTTGCCGGATGCGGTCCGCCGCCGCCTGGTACAGGTCCTTGCGCCGGCTCTGCCAGACGATCTCGCCGTCGGCATGCATGCCCAGCGCATCGAGCAGCGCCAGGATGCCCTCGGCCGCGCCAGGCACGCTGCGGCCTTCGTCGATGTCTTCGATGCGCACCAGCCAGGCGCCCTGGTGCCAGCGCGCGTCGAGGTAGCTGGCCAGCGCCGCCACCAGCGAGCCGGCGTGCAGCGGGCCGGAGGGCGATGGGGCGAAGCGGCCGATATACGGTTGGCTCACTGGCTTATTTCTTGGCTTTCTTTTCGTGCTCGGCGATGATGCCGGTGACCTGGTCGATCACTTCGTTCGGCACCGCCAGCGAGAGCTGGTAATGGACGATCTCGAACCCGTTCGCCGTCTTGCGGATTACGCCGCTGGCCATCGCATGGCCCATGTTCTTGGTGTCGAGCAATTCGTCGAACCAGATCAGCGACTTGTCGGCGGAAGCGTAGACGTTACGGCGGGTCGCCTTGAAAGTCCAGGCCGATTTGGCGTCGAAATACTTCTTCGACCAGGCCTTGAATTCGTCGCGCGTCCACAGCTCGCTGCGGTCGGTGCCGATGTAGACACCGTCCTTGGCGATCTTGTCGAAATAGGCCATCCGCGTATTGGCCGCGTCGTCGTGCCATCCGTCGACGAAGGCGTTGACCTGCTTCGTCAGTTCGGCATCGGTGGCGGCGTTGGCAGCGCCAATCAAGCCCAGGCACAGGAAGCAGGCGGTCAGGAAGCGTTTCACGGAATGTCCCTTCGTTGGAGTTGTTGAGCGCGGTTATTGTACACATGGAAATGTATCGAACCACGCTCCCACCCTGCTATCGGTGCAGCTCACCTGCCCGTTCCGGCTGGTAGTCGATGTCGAGCACGGTGGCTTCGAAGGTGCCGCCGCCCGGGCGTTGCCAGGTGATGCTGGCGCCGACGCGCAGGCCCAGCAGGGCGGTGCCGACCGGCGTCAGCACGGAGAGCTGCTCGCCGCTGTCCTTCATGTCCTTGGGGTAGCTCAGGGTCATGGTCACGTCTTCGTCCGAGCCCGCGAAGCGGAAGCGCACGCGCGAATTCATGGTGACGACGTCTGGTGGCATGTCCCATGGTTCGACCATTTCAGCACGCTCGAGTTCGCTCAACAGGGCGTCGCGCGCATTGGCTTGCGCGGCGGGAAGGCGGTCGAGGATGCGTTCGAGACGCTCGAGGTCGAGCCAGGATACGACGATGGATGGTTTCATGTGTACTCCACAAAATGACCGGATAAGGTCGAGATTGATGACGGCGCAGCATGGTCGATGCGGCGCTTCAGTGAATGGAGGCGGCCCGGGAGGATGGGCAGGCGCTGGCCTGCCGTGTTTCCTCACCGAGCCCGGGAAAGCCGGGCGAGGTCGAGGCTGGAAAGGTGCGCCGCTCGGCGCGATGCCACGCACGTGCACACGCCACCTGCGCTCAGGAGCGATGCGGCGGCAAATTGTGACAGGCGTGCTTGGTTCATGGCGGGCGGCGAAGGCGATTAACGCAGTATAGCCCGCTTTGTCGTCCAGTCAACCGGCGGCTGGACGATCGCTTGATTACTTGGTGGCAGCGGCCTTGCTCACGAGGGCGTCGAGCACCTGGCCGGTGGCCGTCATCAGCTGGCCCACGTCCTGGATCTTGTTGGCCTGGCGCACCGCATCCGGCGACACGACGTACCTGCCGTCGATGACCACCGTCGGCGTGCCGCTCACCTTGTAGGCATTGGCGATCTGCGACAGGCGCTTGAGCCTGGTCTGCACGCCGAACGAATTCCAGGCTTCCATGAATTTCGCCTTGTCCAGGCCGTTCGCTGCGGCCCAGGCGATGATGTCGTCGTCCTTCATCAGGCGCTTGCGCTCGACGTGCACGGCGCGAAACACGCGGTGATGGTATTCGTCGAGCTTGCCCATCGCTTCCAGCGTCAGGAACAGGCGCGCTTCCGGGTCGAGCGGGCCCTGGAACGGTAGCGGAATGCGGCGCATGACGATATTGTCGCCCTGCTTCTTCGCCCAGTTGACGAGGGTCGGCTCGAATGCGTTGCAGGCGCCGCAGTGGTAGGCGAAGAACTCGATCACCTCGACCTTCTTGCCCACGGCCTGGGTTGCCTGCGGCGCGGCCAGGGTGGTGAATTCGGCGCCGTTGCGCGGGTCGAGCGGCGACGCGTTGGCGACGCCAGCCGCCAGTGCGGCCGCAGTCAGGACAAAATGCGGGGCAAAACGCATGAGACGCATATCTTTCCTTCGGCAAATATGTAGACGAAGGCGAGATTACCACTTTTTCAAGTGTCGACGGCCGCCTAATACAGGTCGTGACGCACTGCGTGCGCATAGTGCGTGTCGAGCTGGGCGCCTTCTTCCTGCGAGATGCCGGTGAGCCGGGCCAGGACCTGGCCGGGCGTGGGCACCATGCTGCGCTCCAGCCGGCTTTACGGCAGCGCCTGGCGCCAGCGCGCGCGGCTGGTGCGCGCGCTCGAAATGCTGGCGGCAGGCGAGCCGCTGGGAACGGTCGCGCTCGACCTGGGCTATTCCACGGCCAGCGCTTTCATTGCCGTGTTCCGGGAAGCGTTCGGGTGTACGCCAGCGTTTACCAGCGTCGCCTGCTGGCATGGGACGTTGTGAATTAACTGTTTAGCCGCAAGACCTCACTAGCACAGTTGTTCCATGCTTCCTGTCGTCAAAGCAACCTTTCGAATGAGGGGGCTTGTGCTTCATGTGAACAGGTACGGCTACATTGTCAATGCGCGTGTCCGGGTGGCGCTGGCTGGTTACCGAGCTCACGTCAACATTCGGAATACCGATGACTGAGATATTCCGACACCCGGTCGTCTCCCGCAAAGCCCCGACTGAAGCGAGAAGCGCGTTATGGTAATTGCTCCATTTCTCCTTGCCCTCGCAGCAGGCGCACCCCCGGCTACGGTCGATGGTGTAGGGACTGAACCAAATATGGGCAACACGTATCTCTCCCCGATCAGCACGATCACGATCCGAAACAGTGGCACAACATCCCCCGCATCAGGTGAACCGGCGGACCAGTGCGCCGATTTCAAGCTCAGTTATCATGAAATCCGTGCCTACATCGGCAAGGCGTCCCAAGTCACCGAACATGATTACCTGCACATGCTCGACTGGTCCCCCTGCCACGCGAGCGGCGAGATAACCTTTCATAATGGCCTCACGGGTACCTGGGCAATCCAGCGGTATCGCGCCGGTTCGCTCAAGCTGAGCGACGGCCGGACGCTCTACCTGTATTGTCCTCGATGCCAGGCGAAAGCCTTCCCGATGACGGACGAATGATCGGCCACTGTCTGCCGGTGCGACGGGCACAAAAAAAGCGGACCGAAGTCCGCTTTTCTAGTGACAGCGCGTCAAATCAACGCTTGTCGATGCTCGGCACGTCGCGCACCGGCGAACCGACGAACAGCTGACGTGGACGGCCGATCTTCTGTTCCGGATCGGCGATCATTTCGTTCCACTGGGCGATCCAGCCGATGGTGCGGGCCATGGCGAAGATGCCGGTGAACATCGAGGTCGGGATGCCCAGGGCCGATTGCACGATGCCCGAGTAGAAGTCGACGTTCGGGTACAGCTTGCGCGACACGAAGTATTCGTCGTTCAGGGCGATCTTTTCCAGTTCCATCGCCAGCTTGAACAGCGGGTCGTCCTGCAGGCCCAGCTCGTTCAGCACTTCGTGGCAGGTTTCGCGCATCAGCTTGGCGCGTGGGTCGAAGTTCTTGTACACGCGGTGACCGAAGCCCATCAGCTTCACGCCCGAGTTCTTGTCCTTGACCTTCTCGATGAAGGCCGGGATGTTCTCGACCGAGCCGATTTCCTTCAGCATGTTCAGTGCGGCTTCGTTCGCGCCGCCGTGCGCCGGGCCCCACAGGCAGGCGATGCCGGCTGCGATACAGGCGAACGGGTTGGCGCCCGACGAACCGGCCAGGCGGACGGTCGAGGTCGATGCGTTCTGCTCGTGGTCCGCGTGCAGGATCAGGATGCGGTCCAGCGCGCGCACCAGCACGTCGTTGACCTTGTACTCTTCGCACGGGTTGGCGAACATCATGTACATGAAGTTGGCGCTGTACGACAGGTCGTTGCGCGGGTACATGAACGGCTGGCCGATCGAGTATTTGTAGGCCATGGCTGCCAGCGTCGGCAGCTTGGCGATCAGGCGGATCGCCGAGATTTCGCGCTGCTTGGCGTCGTTGATGTCCAGCGAGTCGTGGTAGAACGACGCCAGCGCGCCGACGGTGCCGACCAGCACCGACATCGGGTGCGCGTCGCGACGGAAGCCACGGAAGAAGAAGTTCATCTGCTCGTGGATCATCGTGTGCTTGGTCACGGTGTCGCTGAACTCTTCTTTCTGCTTGGCGTTCGGCAGTTCGCCGTTCAGCAGCAGGTAGCAGGTCTCCAGGAAGTCGCAGTTGACGGCCAGTTGCTCGATCGGGTAGCCGCGGTACAGCAGTTCGCCCTTGTCACCGTCGATGTAGGTGATGCTCGAGTTGCACGAAGCGGTCGACATGAAGCCAGGATCGTAGGTGAACTTGCCGGTCTGGCCGTACAGCTTGCGGATGTCGATGACGTCCGGGCCGATGGTGCCCTTGTAGATTGGCATGTCGACCGACGGGCTGCCGTCCGAGAACGACAGGGTGGCTTTGGTATCAGAGATGTTCATGGCACTTCCTTCTTGTGGGAGTGGGTCTACAAAATAAAACGAAACCGGAGGGCGCCGCGACCAGCCCGCGAGACAGACCGGATGCCCAATTTCGCTTACGCTTGCCGCAACCGCGCCAGCAAGGCACGCACATGCGGCAGGTCGACTTCGCCGGAAGGCTCGGAGCGTCCCAGCAGCAGGTCCATCAACGGGTTGTCCGCCAGATCGAGCAGACGGGTCAGCGCATCGACCTCTTCGTCGGTCAGTTCTTCTTCGTGCGCATCGAGGAAGCGCGTGAGAATCAGATCGTTCTCGAGCAATCCCCGGCGTGCGCGCCAACGCAGGCGGGCACGGTTGGCGGGATCGGATTGATGCGCGTTTGCACTAGGTTTCACACTAGAGTCCGTTGTTGGTTCGACATCATACTCCGGCTGCCGCGATTCGGCAGTACGGTACTTTTACTGTATTGCTTCGGCATATTTGGTGCCGAGGCGGGTGTGCACACGTTCGTTGAACGCGTCGGCGGCAGAGCCGCCAACCCGTGGGGTGGACGGCTTGCCGTCCACGCGTTCAACCTGCGGTGAAATACCACATCGGTCAACGCACGTCTGCACACCGCATGCGGCGCCAAACCGGCCGCCGCATGCGTGACACGCCTTAAATGGCGCGACGAACCAGCAGTTCCTTGATCTTGCCGATCGCCTTGTTCGGATTCAGGCCCTTCGGGCACACGTCCGTGCAGTTCATGATCGAGTGGCAGCGGAACAGGCGGTACGGGTCTTCCAGGTTGTCCAGGCGGTCGTTGGTCGCTTCGTCGCGCGAGTCGGCGATGAAGCGGTAGGCCTGCAGCAGGCCGGCCGGGCCGACGAACTTGTCCGGGTTCCACCAGAACGACGGGCACGAGGTCGAGCAGCAGGCGCACAGGATGCATTCGTACAGGCCGTCGAGCTCTTCGCGCTCTTCCGGCGACTGCAGGCGCTCTTTCTCGGGCTTGATCGAGTCGTTGATCAGGTACGGCTTGACCGAGTGGTACTGCTTGAAGAAGTTGGTCATGTCGACGATCAGGTCGCGCACCACCGGCAGGCCCGGCAGAGGACGCAGCACGATCGGCTGGGTCAGCTCGTTCAGGTTGGTGGTGCAGGCCAGGCCGTTCTTGCCGTTGATGTTCATCGCGTCCGAGCCGCACACGCCTTCGCGGCAGGAGCGGCGCAGGGCCAGCGAATCGTCGACGTCCGACTTGATGCGCTGCAGGACGTCCAGCAGCATCTTGTCGGTGTCTTTCAGCTCGACGGTCACGTCTTGCATGTATGGCTTCGAATCCTTGTCCGGATCGTAGCGGTAGATTTTCAGTTGGACGGTGCGTGCCATTTGATTACCTGTTGTATCGGGCCGGTGCGCGATGCCCCGACCCAGTCAATATTAGAAAGTACGGGCCTTCGGCTTGAAGGTGTCGACGGTCAGCGGTTTTTGCACCACCGGCTTGTACTCGAGGCGGTTGCCTTCCGAGAAGAACAGGGTGTGCTTCATCCAGTTCGCGTCGTCGCGGTTCGGGTAGTCGCTGTGGGCGTGGGCGCCGCGCGATTCCGGACGGGCCGCTGCCGACACGATGGTGGCCTTGGCGGTCTCGATCAGGTTGTCCAGTTCCAGCGCTTCCACGCGGGCGGTGTTGAACACCTTCGACTTGTCCTGGAACGACACGTGCTTGCGACGCTCGTCGAGCTTCATGATTTCCTTCACGCCCGTATCCAGCAATTCCTGGGTACGGAACACGCCGCAGTATTTCTGCATCGTGGCGCGGATGTCGTTGGCGACGTGCTGCACCTTCTCGCCACCGGTCGAGGTCTCGAGCTTGTTCAGGCGCGCCAGCGCGAAGTCGGCGGCGTCCGCAGGCAGTGGCTTGTTCGCCTTCTGTTTCAGGTTCGAGGCCACCACGTGGTTGCCGGCCGCGCGGCCGAAGACCACCAGGTCGAGCAGCGAGTTGGTGCCCAGGCGGTTCGCGCCGTGGACCGAGACGCAGGCGCATTCGCCGATCGCGTACAGGCCATTGACGATCTTCTGGCCGCCAGTGCCGTCAGGCGCGACGACTTGACCGTGGATATTGGTCGGGATGCCGCCCATCTGGTAGTGGATGGTCGGGACGACGGGAATCGGTTCCTTGGTCGCGTCGACGTTGGCGAACTTGTGGCCGATTTCCAGGATCGAAGGCAGGCGCTTCTCGATGGTGTCCTTGCCGATGTGGCGCAGGTCGAGCAGCACGTGGTCTTTATTCGGGCCGCAGCCGCGGCCTTCCTTGATCTCCTGGTCCATCGAACGCGACACGAAGTCGCGCGGCGCCAGGTCCTTCAGGGTCGGCGCATAGCGCTCCATGAAGCGTTCGCCGTTCGAGTTGATCAGGATACCGCCCTCGCCGCGCACGCCTTCGGTGATCAGGACGCCGGCGCCCGAGACACCGGTTGGGTGGAACTGCCAGAACTCCATGTCTTGCAGCGGCAGGCCGGCGCGCGCCGCCATGCCCATGCCGTCGCCGGTGTTGATGAAGGCGTTGGTCGAGGCGGCAAAGATGCGGCCTGCGCCGCCGGTGGCGAAGATGGTGGTCTTCGCTTCCAGGATCATCACGTCGCCGGTTTCCATTTCCAGGGCCATCACGCCGACCACGTCGCCTTCGGCGTCGCGGATCAGGTCGAGGGCCATCCACTCGACGAAGAAGTGGGTGCGGGCGCGGACATTACGCTGGTACAGGGTGTGCAGCAGCGCGTGGCCGGTACGGTCGGCCGCGGCGCAGGCGCGCTGGACCGGCTTCTCGCCGAAGTTGGCGGTGTGGCCGCCGAACGGACGCTGGTAGATGGTGCCGTCGGGGTTGCGGTCGAACGGCATGCCGAAGTGTTCGAGCTCGTACACGACCTTCGGGGCTTCGCGGCACATGAATTCGATCGCATCCTGGTCGCCCAGGTAGTCGCCACCCTTGACGGTGTCGAACATGTGCCAGTACCAGTCGTCCTCGCTCATATTGCCCAGCGAGGCGCCGATCCCGCCCTGCGCCGCGACGGTGTGCGAGCGGGTCGGGAAGACTTTCGACAGGACCGCGACGTTCAGGCCGGCTTCGGCCAGTTGCAGCGAGGCGCGCATGCCGGAACCACCGGCGCCAACGATGACCGCGTCAAAACGACGGGTAGGAATTGCAGTTTTGATTGCTGCCACGATTACACACTCCAGAGAATTTGCACGGTATAGGCGACGCAGCCCACCAGCCAGAAGATGGTGATGAATTGCAGCGTCAGGCGCAGGCCGACGTTCTTGACGTAGTCCATCCAGATATCGCGGATGCCGACCCAGGCGTGGTAGTACAGGCCCAGGAAGGTGACCATCGACAGCAGCTTGAACCACTGTTTCGCGAACAGGCCGGCCCAACCTTCATACGTGAAATTCTGGCCGGACAGGAACATGGCCAGCAGGACGACGGTGTAGACCGCCATGAGGATCGCGGTGACGCGCTGGGCCAGCCAGTCGCGGAAGCCATAATGGGCGCCGACGACGAGGCGACGCTGGCCAATATTATTCTTGCTTGCCATGGTTTAGAACACTCCGAACAGTTTCAGGCCGACCAGGGCGGTCAGCAGCAGGCTGATGATCAGCACCCAGCGCGCGGTCTTCTGGGCGGCGTCCTTGTCCAGGGCAAAGTGATTGTCCATGAACAGGTGGCGGATGCCGGCGGTGAAGTGGTGCAGGTAAGCCCAGGACAGGCCCAGCAGGATGATCTTGACCAGCGGGTGCGAGACGATGCCGGCGAAGTAGCCGAACGACGATTCCGACAGCAGGCTCTGCTGGAACAAATACAGCAGGAACGGCAGCAGCAGGAACAGCCCGGCGCCGCTGACGCGGTGCAGGATCGACACGATCGCCGATGGCGGCATGCGATATTTCGTCGTGATATCGCCGATTCCGACGTTGCGATACACCGGCCGCCCTTTCTTGCTTGCTTCTCTCACGGCTTCCGACATGATGGTACACCTCCCATTTATGACAAATTTTTGTATGAACCCTGCATTCTTGCCGATTTCAAGGCCCGGTCCGGGAAAGTGGGACCAAGCCAGCGGGACAGCGAGCGGCGAACCGGGTCATGTCCGTCGCGTACCCAAAACCAATATATTTTAATCGCATTCACGCGATCGCCGCAGAGGGGAGTTTTATTCCGCTTGCTATTTTCCGAATTATTTGAAAAGACAGAAAACAGAGAATATTTACTCGTCTATTTACTGTTTTATTCTCCTTACGACAACTCGTTCAAATAATGGTGTTTCGCGGTCGAGTACAGCTCGCGGCGCAGCTCGACCGCCTTGTCGCCGTAGGTGAACGACACCCGCTCGCCCAACAGCAGCGGCGTGCCGGGCGCCACCTTCAGGTGCTCGGCCGTGGCCGCGTCGGCCGACACCGCCCGGATCTTTTCGGTCGCGCGGATCATGCGCGTGCCGAATTCCGTCTCGAACAGGCCGTACATCGGCCCCTTGTATTCCTGCAGCCGCTCCGCGCTCAGGCCCTTGAACAGCTGGCCCGGCAGCCACAGCTCTTCCAGGATGGTCGGCTGGCCGTCGAATGACTGCACGCGCTTGATGTAGACCACGGCGTCGCCCGACTTGAGCTCGAGCAGGCGCGCGACCTCGGCCGGCGCACGGATGCGCTTGACCTCGAGGAAGCGGTTCTCGGGATGATGGGGGACGCCTTCATCGGGCATCAGTCGCAGGAAGCGGAAATGGGCGCGCTCTTCGGCGTGGCTGGCAACGAAGGTGCCCTTGCCCTGGCGCCGCACCACGAGGTTCTCGGCGGCCAGTTCGTCGATTGCCTTGCGCACGGTGCCCTGGCTGACCTTGAAACGGGCCGCCAGCTCGACTTCGCTCGGCATGAGTTCGCCAGGTTTCCATTCACCGGCCTGCAGGCTCTGGGTGATCAGTGCCTTGATCTGCTGGTACAGGGGCCGGAACGACGGCGAGCCACTGCTGACAGGATCAACGGCCGGATTGGACGGGGCGGAATTCATAGACCGCGATTTCACCACAAAAGAGCATGACCGTCCAGTATTAGAGGTCTTTAGATATGTGTCTTATATAAGACATATGATATTGAATTGACAGACCAAACGGCAGAGGAATACACTCATGGCCGACCGGGAGTCGGCGCCACTCTTGACATCATTGTACGCGCGCGACACCCGTCATTCGACCTTGAAGGCTTGAAGTGCGCTTTTGGTATCATTGCAGCTTCATCAAACCGCAGTGAAAGTAACTTGTAACCAGACAGGCGTATGCTCGGCGTCGACCTCGGCGCAAACCGTTTTCATTCCCACTTTGGAGATTCATCATGGCTAAAACCCCAATGCGCGTCGCCGTCACCGGCGCGGCCGGCCAGATCGGCTATTCCCTGCTGTTCCGCATCGCCAACGGCGACATGCTGGGCAAGGACCAGCCGGTCATCCTTCAGCTGCTCGAGATCGACAACGAGAAGGCGCAGAAGGCGCTCAAGGGCGTCATGATGGAAATCGACGACTGCGCATTCCCGCTGCTCGAAGGCATGACCGCCCACTCCGACCCGATGACCGCCTTCAAGGACGCCGACGTCGCCCTGCTGGTCGGCGCCCGCCCACGCGGCCCGGGCATGGAGCGCAAGGACCTGCTGGAAGCGAACGCCCAGATCTTCACCGTGCAAGGCAAGGCCCTGGACGCCGTCGCTTCGCGCAACGTCAAAGTGCTGGTGGTCGGCAACCCGGCCAACACCAACGCCTACATCGCGATGAAATCGGCCCCGAACCTGCCGGCCAAGAACTTCACCGCCATGCTGCGCCTGGACCACAACCGCGCCCTGTCGCAAGTGGCCGCCAAGACCGGCAAGGCCGTCAAGGACATCGAGAAGATGGTCGTTTGGGGCAACCACTCGCCGACCATGTACGCCGACTACCGCTTCGCCACCGCCGGCGGCGAGTCGATCAAGGACCTGATCAACGACCAGGAATGGAACGCCAACACCTTCCTGCCGACCGTCGGCAAGCGCGGCGCCGCCATCATCGAAGCGCGCGGCCTGTCGTCGGCTGCGTCGGCCGCCAACGCCGCCATCGACCACGTGCGCGACTGGGTGCTGGGCACGGGCGGCAAGTGGACCACCATGGGTATCCCTTCGGATGGTTCCTACGGCATCCCTGAAGGCACCATGTTCGGCTTCCCGGTCACCACCGAGAATGGCGAATACACCATCGTGCAGGGCCTGGATATCGATGCGTTCTCGCAAGAGCGCATCAACCTGACCCTGAAAGAGCTGGAAGAAGAGAAAGCCGGCGTCGCTCACCTGCTGGGCTGAGTTTGAATCATGGCGCGCGGCATTTGCCGCGCGTCGACCGTGCCGTGCCATTCACCTGGCACGGCCGTTTCATGTTGCGAGAGATATGCACCCTTCCGAGGTTTTATTCCAGGGCAAACGCCAGCCACTCCTTCTCCCCGCCTGCGACCACTACGCCGGCTCCGAGAAGCTGATGCGCAAATCGATGGCCCTGCAACAAGAGCTTGGCCCCCTGTTCGACATCACCTTCGACTGCGAAGACGGCGCCACCGCCGGCAGCGAACTGGAACACGCCATCCTGGTGGCGCAGCTCGTCAACAGCGACGACAACCATTTCGGCCGCATCGGCGCGCGCCTGCACGAGCCGGCCAGCCCCCATTTTGCGAAAGACGTCGAATTCATCGTCGGCGGCGCGGCCAAGCGCCTCGCCTACGTGGTGCTGCCGAAGGTGGAAAGCGCGATGGAAGTCACGCGCGCGATCGACCTGATCAACCAGCACGCCCAGGCCGCCGGCCGGCCAGACCTGCCGGTGCACGTGCTGATCGAAACCCACGGCGCGCTGCGCGAAGCCTACGACATCGCCGCCCTGCCCCAGGTCGAGTGCCTGTCGTTCGGCATCATGGATTTTGTGTCGAGCCACTATGGAGCCATCCCCGCGAGCGCGATGCGCACCCCGGGCCAGTTCACCCACCCGCTGGTGGTGCGCGCCAAGCTCGAGATGGTGGCGGCCTGCCACGCCCACGGCAAGGTGGCGTCGCACAACGTCACGACCGACATCAAGGACAGCCCGACTGTCGCCAACGACGCCCAGCGCGCCGGCGCCGAATTCGGCTTTACCCGGATGTGGAGCATCCATCCGGACCAGATCAAGCCGATCCTCAAGGCGTTCACGCCGCGCCTGTCCGAGGTGAATGAAGCGACGAATATCCTGACGGAGGCGATGGCGGCGGACTGGGGACCGATTGCTCAACATGGCCGCTTGCACGACCGTGCGAGCTACCGATATTATTGGTCGGTGTTGCAGCGTGCCAAACTGGCGGGCCTCGCGCTGCCGGAAGCCGCTGCGGCAATCGTCAACCTCCCCGACAGCGAATAATCCGACCCATGTCCACCCTTCTCCCCAAATTCGTCGCCGCCTGCGCTGTCGCGCTCGCGGCCGCCGTCGTGTGTGCGCCGGCAAGCGCTGCAGCCGCCAAGGAAACGCATCCGAAAGCGGAGAAAGTCCTGAAGGCGCAAGCCAAGAAGAAACCGTCGAAGAAGGCGCAGGCTGCGGCGGCGGCTGCAGCGGCTGCCGCGGCTGCCGCCGCGGCGGCCAATCCTCTCGAAGTCGACGAGCCGGACATCACCGACACCAAGGTGACCGAATACGCTTGCGAACTCGGCAACAAGATCACGATCTATACCAACGACGCCGATGACAGCCATATCGCGCTGCGCTGGAAGCAGCGCCTGCACCGCCTGGCCCGCATCGGCACCACCACCGGCGCGTTGCGCTTTGAAAATCCGCACTATGGCCTGATCTGGATTGGTATCCCGTCCAAGGGCATCCTGCTCGATTCGAAGCTTAACCGCCAGTTGGCCAATGAATGCAAGAACGCCGAACAGTCCGCGATCGTGGCGACCGCGGAACCGGAGGCGAGCAAGACTTGAAAGTGCGGCGCGGATTTTCCCGGATCTCCGCGCCGTTCTGTCGCCCGAAGTTATATCTGGTCCGTTATTTCCGTGAACGCTGCTGTTGAAATAACAATATTCCCACTGAAGGAGAGATTATGTCTCGCAACACTCTGAACACACTGAAGGAATTCCCGATCGGCGCAGGCCAGAGCGGCCAGTTCCATTCGCTGCCGGCGCTGGCGGAAAACCTCGGTGTGAACCTGTCGCGCCTGCCGGTGTCGATCCGTATCGTCCTCGAGTCCGTGCTGCGTAACTGCGACGGCAAGAAGGTCACCGAAGAGCACGTCAAGCAAGTCGCCAACTGGGGCGCGACCGCAGAGCGTACCGACGAGATCCCGTTCGTCGTGGCCCGCGTCGTGCTGCAGGACTTCACCGGCGTGCCGCTGCTGGCCGACCTGGCCGCGATGCGCAACGTCGCCGCCAAGATGGGCGCCGATCCGAAGAAGATCGAGCCGCTGGTGCCGGTCGACCTGGTGGTCGACCACTCGGTCACCATCGACCACTTCCGCGAGCCGGGCGCGCTCGACCTGAACATGAAACTGGAATTCCAGCGCAACAACGAGCGCTACCAGTTCATGAAGTGGGGCATGCAAGCCTTCGACACCTTCGGCGTCGTGCCGCCGGGCTTCGGCATCGTCCACCAGGTCAACCTGGAATACCTGGCGCGCGGCGTCATGAAGCAGGGCGACATGTACTACCCTGACACCCTGGTCGGCACCGATTCGCACACCACCATGATCAACGGCGTCGGCGTCGTCGGCTGGGGCGTGGGCGGCATCGAAGCCGAAGCCGGCATGCTGGGCCAGCCGGTCTACTTCCTGACCCCGGACGTCATCGGCGTCAACCTGAAGGGCAAGCTGCGCGAAGGCTGCACCGCGACCGACCTGGTGCTGACCATCACCGAACTGCTGCGCAAAGAGAAAGTCGTGGGCAAGTTCGTCGAATTCTTCGGCGAAGGCACCCGTTCGCTGTCGACCACCGACCGCGCCACCATCGGCAACATGGCGCCTGAATACGGCGCGACCATGGGCTTCTTCCCAGTGGACGAAGCGACCGTCGACTACTTCCGCGGCACCGGCCGTACCGAAGAAGAACTGGCCGCCTTCGAAGGCTACTACAAGGCCCAGGGCATGTTCGGCATCCCGCAGGAAGGCGAGATCGACTACACCCGCGTGGTGGAACTCGACCTGTCGACCGTGACCCCATCGCTGGCCGGTCCGAAGCGTCCGCAAGACCGTATCGAACTGGGCCACGTCAAGAACACCTTCACCGAACTGTTCAGCAAGCCGACCACCCAGAACGGCTTCAACAAGAACCCGGACGACCTGCACAAGGTCTACGAGACCACCAACGGCGTGCGCGTGAAGAACGGCGACATCCTGATCGCCGCCATCACCTCGTGCACCAACACCTCGAACCCGAGCGTGCTGCTGGCTGCGGGCCTCTTGGCCAAGAAAGCCGTCGAGCGCGGCCTGACCGTGGCGCCGCACATCAAGTCGTCGCTGGCGCCGGGATCGCGCGTGGTCACCGAGTACCTGACCGCCGCCGGCCTGCTGCCTTACCTGGACAAGCTGGGCTTCGGCGTGACCGCCTACGGCTGCACCACCTGCATCGGCAATGCCGGTGACCTGACCCCGGAACTGAACGCCGCGATCACCCAGAACGACGTCGTCGCTGCCGCCGTCCTGTCGGGCAACCGCAACTTCGAAGCACGTATCCACCCGAACATCCGTTCGAACTTCCTGGCCTCGCCACCGCTGGTCGTCGCCTACGCGATCGCCGGCAACATGACGAAGGACCTGATGACCGAGCCGGTGGGCAAGGACAGCAACGGCGTCGACGTCTACCTGGGCGACATCTGGCCGTCGTCGCAGGAAATCGGCGAACTGATGCGCTTCGCGATGAACTCGGACGTCTTCAAGAAGAACTACGCCGACGTCAAGGGCAACCCTGGCGCGCTGTGGGAACGCGTGTCGTCGACCGAAGGTCAGGTGTACAACTGGCCTGAATCGACCTACATCGCCGAACCGCCGTTCTTCGCCGACTTCGAGATGACCCCGAAAGCGGCCGCCACCGGCATCACCGGCGCCCGCGCGCTGGGCGTGTTCGGCGACTCGATCACCACCGACCACATCTCGCCGGCCGGCTCGATCAAAGAAGACGGTCCAGCAGGCAAGTGGCTCAAGGAACATGACGTCCTGAAGGCGGACTTCAACTCCTACGGCTCGCGCCGCGGCAACCACGAGATCATGATGCGCGGCACCTTCGCCAACGTGCGTATCAAGAACAAGATGATCCCGCCGAAGGCAGATGGCTCCGCGGTCGAAGGCGGCATCACCCTGCACCAGCCGACCGGCGAACAGATGTCGATCTACGACGCTGCAATGAAGTACGTGGCCGCGGGCACCCCGACCATGATCTTCGGCGGCGAAGAATACGGCACCGGCTCGTCGCGCGACTGGGCTGCCAAGGGCACCCAGCTGCTGGGCGTGAAGGCCGTGGTCGTGCGTTCGTACGAGCGCATCCACCGCTCGAACCTGGTCGGCATGGGCGTGCTGCCGCTGCAGTTCATCGGCAACGACAGCGTCGAGTCGCTGGGCATCACCGGCAAGGAAACCTACGACCTGAAGGGCCTGGAAGGCGAGATCAAGCCGCAACAACTGGCGACCCTGGTGATCCACCGCGAAAACGGCGAATCGCAAGAGGTGCAGGTGCTGCTGCGTATCGACACCCCGATCGAAGTCGACTACTACAAGCATGGCGGTATTCTGCCGTTCGTGCTGCGTCAGCTGCTGGCTGCCTAAATTGAGGAGCCCGCTGCGGCGGGCTGCTTGACAAGCAAAAGGGCTGGAATCCTCGCGGGTTCCAGCCCTTTGTTTTTGCATCATCCTGTCCTGCCAGGCATTTTCAAGAGCATCGCCACATGGCAGCCGGACTCATATTGAAGAGATGAGCTTGGCGCCGCACGCAGTAAGGTCCTGATCATAGGCGACTTGCTTGCCGCGATGCTTGCGGGTGCTGCCGCCGGGCTGAATCGGGAACTGGCCTTTGCATTTGGGGCAGAAGGTAGTGTCGCCTTCTACTGCAACGCACTTGCCGAGTACCTTGAAGTCCTTCACTGCAGAGATCACCTCGCCGCCATGCGTGGTCTTGTCGCCGAGTCGGATGACGCCTCGTCCGTTTTGATCTTTCATAGGCGCACCTGTTTTGTGTGGGTCATGCGGCGCTGCGTGCCGTATCGTCACCCTGGTTTGCCGCGATGACGTGATCATCGGTACCGAGGAAGACTCGACGATAACGCCAGTAACCAGGCATTTCCAGGCTTGGTGAGTTGAAGCCGGCTAGCGAATCATGCACATAGTTATCAAAGAACGCAGCAAGAGACGGCGGTGTCGGAGCGGATTTTTGGGCTAGCGCAAGTACTGATCGGGCCTCTGGTTCGAGGAACGACGTCGTCACCAGATCCTTTCTGGCCCCCGTGAACAACACATCTTTAAAAACTGCAAGCGTTCGCTTGCTGATACTCATCCCGCCGCTTCGCGTCATCGCAGCAGCATCGCTGATCAAACTCTTGTTAAAGGTTAGCAGGATATCCTTATCGACCTGATTTGCTCGCTTGACTTGGTTGGTCGTGTGAAAGCGGTCGCGCACCTGCCATCGCCAGTTAAGGTATGGCTGGAGCCATTCGTACATTGGACGTGGCGCTAACGTGGTACCTGAGAGGAAGTCGTCAAATGCCTGGGCCAGTTCGGGATGAATCGCAAACGAGTTAAAGCTACCGGGGCTGACTACAGGCTTGGTGACCGGAACGCCAGCTGCTATCGCACAATCCAGCATATGATTCAGCGGTATTTGAGATAGCTTTTGAGAATCATCCCCTACCGCAAGACCCAGTTCACCAGGCCCGTAGCCGCCGCCTACATCGCTGTGTGCGCCTGGATACGCAAACTGGAAACATCCGGGCTGCAGCTTACCGTCGACTCCTATCGCGTCTAAAGGAAAATTCCGACGTAGCTCATGCATTGCCACCATGTGCACGCAGTTTTGCACTGACGCTGGAATAAGTAGCGCATCTGCACTTGCCCACGCACCATGCCCCCCAGTTGAGTTCATAGCCAGTGCCGTTGTACCGGACCAGAATCCCGCTGATGCGACAGTATCTACGATTCCCACGAATCGAAACTGCAGTGGTACACCGGCGAAACGACCGCCGATCAGCAACTCATTCAGCCAACTACAAAACACCCGTGCCTCTGCAGCACCTCTGGAAAAGCCAAAAACATCGAGGAAGCACTCGACGACACGAACCTTGCTGTTCTTGAGTCTTGCTTCCAGATTTCCAGCCTGTTGCACGAGAAAATCACGACGAATACTGGTGCTTCCCAAGTTCGGTTGTAACAACCCACTGTTTGTTCCGAATTTGGCAAGCCACTTCCGATCATTTGAGTCAATTATGTTGGGGCCGTTCCGGCAAAGTGCCAGAATTTCGTGCTGATCAAACATCCTGCTTCTCAAAGACCGCAATTGCAAGAAATTAAAAATCGCTAACAAACCAAATATTGCTCGTCCTTCGCAACCAAAAGCACACCCTTTCCCAAGGTTGCTTTCCTCATGCTCACCAATCTCTGGAAACTTCGTACCAACCCCTGGAACATACAGTCGACTATATCCTGTGTCGGTACTGTCTTTATATGTATCATACAATCTTACAATATTAGTATCCGACCGAATTTTTGCATCACGCTCCATATTGTTATTGGTTCCGTCGAAAAATATCCCTATGTTTATCTGAACCTCACATTTCTTAAAATCTGGATCAAACCGTGGCCTGACCAGCTTTATTTTTGATGCTGGAGAAATTTTAGAAGGAGATACAAGAACGTCGCTACGCATCATCGCCAATCTCCGTATTTCTTCCTATCACGATCGATTTCACGCCGGGCCTCAGCGATTTCCTCGTCTGTGAACATTGTTTCGATACGATAACCCATAGTCGCATTCTCGCCAGCATGGGTACCCTCCGTTTTAGCTGGATGTCCTTCGCCATTTGATGGTATGTCACTAACAACAATGCGTACGCGTTTTTCTGGAAAGAAATGCACATAAAAGCTACCTGATTCCGCATAAGGCTCAATTGGCACCTGCGCCCGATATATCCCTTCGACCTCTCCGGTATCGTGCGTAGTGGCATCAGGAGCTCTCAAAATGTGGATAACCTCCCAGCGAACATCCGCCGTCAATTCAGGACTCCACTTTTTTGGCAGGCTCAAACAACAAACGTTACTGCCCCCACCGCCGCCTTCACCTACGCTGTCGTTAATACCTTTATTAATGTAGAATCTCTTGATATAGTAGTCTGACCCAAGATGATGAACACCAGTCAGAGTAGTGGAAAAATTTTTATCCACCGAGAAGGTTTTATAAATCAGCACGCCAATCCCCAACATTGCCCCGATAAATATTAGTAGCACAACAATTCGCCACCAAACGAAACTCGGAATGAATAATTTCATCAGCTGCCCCATTATGACACCGAAGTAAAATTACTTGCCGCAATCAGCAGGCTAGCTCAACGACGCGCTATTCGCGCGACAAGTTCTTTCAATCGAGCAGCGAATGTATCAACATCGATTAGTGCAAGACAGTCTCGAGCCTCCTCCTTATTTAGAATGGTTCCTCGCGTTATTAACGCCGCCTCGGTCAAAAGTGTCAGGAACAGAGGATTCGAGTTGCCTACTGCGCGCCATACCTCAAGAGCGCCTCGTGCCCATGCATGCTGCTCCACGGCATTGCCAGGAAAATCGCCGCCGTGGCGCTTCAATTTCGCTTTCGCGATAAGGTGGTCAGGTTCACTGGCCTCGTCAAGCGCCGCCAACTGTTCCCAATCCAGAATAAAGGGCGTCGGTGCAGGAGCATCCGATTCGATCGGGGGTAACTGAATCATCGCTCCTGATCTATCGTGTATTGTCCAGCGCGCAATCGGCCCTCTCATTTCCGCCCATTGTGCCGACGTCAATAGAGATGCGAGCGGCGCGAGCACCGCACAATCGGCATACCTGAGCGTGAACTGCTTGCCGTTGGGGTCGACAATGAAAATAAAGCGGCGCAGATGATGGGCGAGCTCACCAAGTTTCAAGTTGCACTCGATGATCGACGCGTGCAATGCCGGCCTACCCGCACTCACATAACCCATGACTTTCTCGATGTCTCCGGCTTCATAAGCCGCCTCGACATCGATCAGGAGCGGACTAACCTCCAATGCCCGTTCCGCATAAACTGGTTCCAGCCAGACCGGGCGGCTCTTTGCATCGGCCTCTGCATAACCAGCCGACACGTCCTGCAACAGGCCGTTATCGATCAGAAGATATACGAACAGTTCTCCGTTGCTGGCACTCATTCCGCCTCCACCAGTGGACTATGCGCACGCGCCGCCGCGAGCATGCAGGGAATGCAGATATCGTGGTGCGGCAACTCGTCAGGGAACTGCACCTCGGAAGCCTTCTTCGCAAAGGTCTGATGATCGGCTGCGTACATATGGTTGTTGCCGGTCGTATTGCCGACAATGCCTTCAGCGCTGATCTTCAATTCACTGCCACCGCCGTAAATCCGAACACCCTTTCTGGCCTTGATGTTGATCCAGTCGGTATTGCTGATCAGCTCCATCACCTTCTTTGCAATCAGATTGAGGGCGCCATCCTGCGCCTCGGTTTGGACATCGCCTCGCGCCGCAACCTGCTTGATGCCACCGTCATTCGTAAAAGCGCTGAGCCCCATGGCCGCACGCATCAAGGTCCTGCCGCCGGCAGTCAGATGCGTGTCCGCAGCCGTAATCAGGTCGATATTCTTTTCGGCCCCCAGCGCCATGCTTTCCGAACTCGCCATGACAATTCCCGCTGGTCCGGTGACGGCGACGATGGGTGCGCCGCCCGCACTGCCCTCGGTCACATTGGTTCCGTGATCCAGATGCCTGAGTTTGTCCACAAGCTGATTCAGCAGAGGTCCATTGCCAGGATCCTTGGCATGGGTTTCGGCGAGTTTTGCCAGCTGGTCCGCGATATCGCGCAATCCGTCGGCAAGCCCAATCAGCTCGGCCCGATCCAGTTGATTGCCTTCAGCCTTGGCACTGCCATTGGCACTGATCAGCACACCTTTACCGCCGCGAATCGCCACGGCATGGTCGCTGCGCAGCTCCGCGCCTTCGCCACGGGGCTGGCGGCGCTCACCCCTCGGATGCGTCAGCCACCCCAGATTCAGTTGCGACGCGCCGTCGTCGCTCGCCAGCTGCGCGCTGATTTCGCGCGGCGTGTCGTCGAACCGAAGTTGATTGGCGCGCCATCCCTGAATCTCCTGGCTTCGTATGCCGGACAAAAACCGCGTCGTCGGCAGGTTCGCGTTCTTGCTCAAAGGTGGCGGCAAGGCACGCGCGTTGTAAAGCTGAGAGATGATGATCGGTTTGTCCGGGTCGCCGCCGATGAACGCGACCAGCACCTCGGTCCCGACTCTCGGCAGAGTCAGATTGCCGCAATGTGAATCTCCCGTCCCAGCCCATTGGCTTGCCACCCTGACCCAGGCTGAATCCGTGTCCGTGTCCGACGCGCCGGCGCCGCCAGCGTGCTGATGATCAACCGGACGTGTTGCTGGAAACCGGATCTTGACGCGGCCATATTCGTCGCAGTGAACGACCTCGTTCTGTCCTCCGACCACGAGTGCGACCTGAAGACCAGGGTCGCGCAGATCATTCCATGGGTCGAATGCCGGGACAATCGGAATGGCTCGTCGTACGGCTTCGAATCGCATCTGGAATGGATTCGTGCTCCAGCCTTCGGCAGGCTCGCCTTGCTTGACCTCCCAGCCATTGCACGCGAACAGACGCTGCACCCGTTCTTCAAGGCTTCTCGGCAAGTTGTTTCGCGCCCTGACGTCGAGCGCGGTGATGACGAAATCGCGCTCTCCCACGGGATGGCTGTCAATCTCGGGATGATTCATGATCGTGAAGTACTCCCCTACGCGAAAATCGCGCACGGTTCCCTCACCGATAAAGCATTTCGAATCAAGTTCTTTGCGCTGCATGCGCAATAATCCGTGGCGGTACAGTTGGTCGCTGTCCGTTGCGACATGCGGAGATTCGACAATGTATTCCTGCACCGCGCAGGCCAGCGGGTTGCCTGATCGCCCTTGATCGATCTTTCCCGGCACCTCGGTAACCATGACCGGAACATTGCCCGGTTGTTTGTAGTCCCAGCTGAATACACTCGCATTGCCCGCCTGGAACTTGCGCACTGCTCCCCAACGCGTGACGGAATCGCGCTCTTCGGTGGCATCATCGCGGTGATAACGGACTACGCCCGCATCGTTCCGGGCAAGCGTGCTATGGGCGTCGAACAGCACCAGCGTGTGGGCTGGCGTGGATTCGCTCGCCTGACCGTTCTGTTGCAAGACGCGGCTACTGCCGGGTCGGAAGAACCAGGCAATACCGGAACGGCCGAGAAGCCGCCGCACGAATGCCGCATCGGATTCGTTGAACTGTATTGTCTGCTCACGCTCGGGATAGTTTTCAAGACGAAAACCGTCTGCGAACTCGTAGTCGAAGGCCCCAGCCTGCGCACTATATATCTGAAGCCATTCTTTCAGCACGACCACTACGATTTGAGGCCAACTCAAGCGCCGGAAGACGCGCGTATTGACGCGCTGGTCCATGATCGTCATTACATCGCAAAGGATGACGCGATAGCTGGAGATCGCCCCGTCGGATTCACCTGAACTGGCTTGCGCGATGACCCCACTAACTTGTCTCAGCCGTCCCCGGTCAGTGACGAATTCGAGGGTAGCCGGCAGTCCGATAAATTCCTTCAGTGGGAGCCGGCACGAGCTTGCTACACAATCGATCTGGTATTTGAACCCACCGCATACGGTTTCCGTACCATGAATGGATTGAGGGAGCAGGATATTGCTGTTCTGTTTGTCCTGGCCAAATAGCCTCAGCCTGATTGGACGGTTATCGGCAGTCAGGCCGCTTTCATACTGCAGGAGACTGCTGAGGTCAGGAGCCATGCCCACGCTATCCTCCAGTTATTTCCCACCGGAACAAGCATAGATTCTGGCAACTCCTGAGAGAGCATCTTTGAGAACGGGCAAATTTCTCGACACTGCTTTACAGAACGAACTACCAATGTCTCAAAAACGAGCGGCGAAGGTCCGCCTTGTAGACATCACACCTCGGCCCACATCCTCAGCAGATTGTGATAATGCGCCGTCAGCCCCACCGTAATCTCCGACTCCCCGTGCTGCGCGCGCAGCTTCTGGATCTGGGTATCGAGATCGAACAGCATCGCCCGCTTGCCGTCGTCGCGCACCATGCTCTGGGTCCAGAGAAAAGACGCCACCCGTTCGCCACTTGTCACCGGCCGCACCTGGTGCACGCTGCCCGACGAATACACGATCGCATCGCCCGCCGCCAGCTTGACCTCGTGGGTGCCATAGAGGTCGACCACTTCGAGCTCGCCGCCCTCGTATTCTTCCGGCTCGCTCAGGAACACGGTGGTCGAGACGTCGGCCCGCACCGGCGCCCCCCCGCCGCGCTGGGCGCGGATGGCGCCATCGACGTGCAAGCCGTAGTGCTCGCCGCCGCCGTAGGCATTGAAGTAAGGCGTCAGCATCCGCAGCGGCAGCGCGCTGGAAAAGAACATGGGGTTCGCCATCAGGGCCGCGCTCACGATCTGGCCAAGCTCGACGGCCAGCGGCGTGCCCTCGCCCAGCTGGCGGTTGCGCTTGACCTTCGCCCCTTGCGGGCCGACGCTCTCGCGGCCATCGAGCCATTCCGGCGCGCCGGCCATGCGCGCGCGGAGATGGGCCACCTGGTCCGGCGTCAGCACGCCGGGAATATGCAGCATCATGTCGTTCTTCTTTTGTCGAACCAACAAAAAAATCCCTCCTGACATAGCCAGGAGGGCAGAATCCGGTTGCCCGGCGGGGGTGGTACTCCGTGAGAAACATCCGCCAGCGCTTTCCCGGTCGCCGGCGGCTACTGCAACACAAGCTGGAAACACAACTTGATGAACACTCCAATCGCTCTTCCCAAACATGTTTGAATGAGAATTATTCTCATTATGTACCCTGTTCGCGCATTGTGCAAGCGTTTGCGTGCGCGCCCGTCATATGGCTTTCGTCCTGCCTCCATGACAGCCATTGTTCATGACCTGTGGCCGAATCAACTACAATACCGGGGATATGGGTTTATCATCAACCCCTCGGACTTTCGAAACATTCACTGACAAGAGACCCACCAGCGCCATGCGTCGTCCTTCCAAAGATTCAACTCCAAAACTTTCCGCAGAAAGCCAGCGCCTCGTCAGCCTCTCGCAAGCCCTCATGCAAGCCGCCAGCCGTGCCGAAGAGCGGGCGTGGGAACGCCAACTCGACACCTGCCTGCAAAAGCTGCTCAAGACCAATCATCAGGACAGCATCGATGCCGCCCTGAACGCCCTGTTCAAGGACGACCTGGCCTCCTACGACGTGCTGATGGATACGGTCGAGGCCGTTAGCGAATCGGCCACCATGGTCGAACAAGGCGAGCACGGCGACGTCACGTGGCAGGCGCTGCTGGTCGCGGCGCCGATCCTGGCCTGGACCCGGTTCTCGATCGCCACCGGCGCCATCCCGAACGACCTGCTGTCGACCCTGGGCGCCCACTTCTCGGCGCACCTGCTGGCCGACGGCACCAAGATGGCAATTGCGCCTACCTTATATTCGCTCGACCAGCTGCCGCGCACCCACGCCGAAACCGCGGCGCTGACGCAGAAGCTGGCCGCCGCCGCCCACAAGGGCGGCACCATCAAGCCGGCCCAGCACCTGGACGAAACCGCGCCCTTCCTGGCCGATACCCGCTACCTCCTGATCGCGATCGTGGCCCCGGCCGGCGAGCCGCTGTTCCGCTGGCAAGAGCCGCAGCACCACGTGCGTTTCGCCGAAGAGCGCAATCGCAGCCTCGAGCAGTGGCGCGCCCAGGCCACCGCGAATATCGCGCGCCTGCTGCCGGGCTGCGGCATCGAGCTGCTGCTGCCGGAAGCCTATTACGTGGCCTGCCGCGAAGCCGATAAACTGATCCGCCCGATCTCGATCCGCGCCGCCGTGCACTACCTGACCAATACGCTGGGCGTGGAAGCGTCCGACCTGCGCGCCGTGATCGCCGGCTTCGGCGAAGAGTCGCCGGACATCCAGATCGACGAGTACCGCGTCTCGTTCACCATGCGCCAGAGCGCCGACGTGGTGTATGGCATCGTCTGGCCGCTGTATGGCCAGGAAGACGAGAACGGCACGCCGATGGAAGGCCCGCTGGCGGTCACCGCCACGCCGCTGTCCCCGATCAACGAGATCGCGGCCCACCTCAACGACGCCGGCATCGCCCACATCAAGCGCATTAACGAGCGCTACGTGGCCGAGTACTGCGACGACTGCGGCGCGCCGCTGTTCGCCGACCCGACCGGCGAGCTGGTGCATGCCGAGATGCCGGAAGACGCGCCGGCCGGCACCGAGCACTTCCACTGACGTAGTTCAGGCTCCCGCCGCGGCGGGAGCGTCACCTCCCTCCCCTGCTCCCCCTTCCGGCGTGATGAACTGCCGCGCCAGACCCTGCTCTTCGAAACGCGCGACGACGAAGTCGATGAACACCCGCGTCTTGGCGGGCAACAGCCTGCGGCTCGCGTAATACAGGCAGAGCGCCCGCCCCTCCACGAACCAGCCCGGCAAGACGTCGACCAGTGTCCCGCCGCGCAGGAACGGTTGCGCATGCGGCAACGGCAGCACCGCCACGCCGATGCCGGCCAGCGCCGCCTGCGCCATCGCCTCGGGATCGTCGCACACCATCACCGTACGCAGGTCGACCGGCGCCTGCCGGCCGTCGTCATGGCGCAGGGTCCAGGACAGCAGCCGGCCGCTGCCCACGGCGCGGCGGGCGATGCCGTCGTGTCTTGCCAGGCCGTCCGGATCGTGCGGCCAGCCGCGCCGCTCAAGGTAGGCCGGACTGGCCACGACGACGCTGCGCACCCTGGTCAGTTCGCGCGCCACCATGCCCTCGTTCAGGTCGACGCCGCCGCCGATCGCCACGTCGAAGCCCTCCTTGACCAGGTCGACCTGGCGGTTATCGAAATGCAGGTCGGGAACGATGGCCGGATAGCGTGCGAGAAAATCTTCCAGCATCGGCACGAAATAGGTCCGCCCGACCAGCGGCGCCATGCCGATTTTCAGGGTGCCGCCGGGCTGGCCGGCGCCCTGGCGCGTGGCCTGGGTCGCCTCCTCGATCCGGCGCCAGGGCTCGGCCACTTCGTGCAGATAGCGTTCGCCCTCGGCCGTGAGCCGCAGCTGGCGCGTGGTGCGCTGGAACAGGCGCACGCCCAGGTGCTGCTCGAGGCGGGCGACGTTCTTGCTGACCGCGGCCGGACTCAGGCCGAGGCGGCGCGCGGCGGGCGAAAAGCCGCGCTCCTCGGCGCTGTAGATGAACGAGACGAGGTGACTGATCGATTCCGGCATGGCGGTGTCTGGATGGTGACGATCCGGAGATTTTATACCTCTGGTTGAAAGTCATACGACTTTGGACCGGCTAGTTTCAACTCCTGGTCGGCAGCATACTGCCGACTCGTCCAATCATTCTCAGGGAGTCCATCATGAACAAAGCATTCGAAGGCAAGGTTGCCGTGGTCACCGGCGGTTCGCGCGGCATTGGCGCGGCGATTGCGCGCCGGCTTGCCAGCCAGGGCGCGCACGTGGCGCTGACCTACCAGCAATCGGCCGGCGCCGCCGAGACGCTGGTGGCGGACATCCAGGCCCAGGGAGGCAGCGCCGAGGCGATCCGCAGCGATGCCGCCGATCCGGCCGCGATCGACGCCGCGATCGCCCATGTCGCGCAAGAACGTGGCCGCATCGACATCCTGGTCAACAATGCCGGCGTCGCCGTGTTCGGGCCGATCGACGATTTCACGCTGGAAGATTTCGACAAGACGGTGGGCGTCAACGTGCGCGCCGTGTTCGCCGGCGTGAAGGCGGCGCTGCCGCACATGAAGGAAGGCGGACGCATCGTCAACATCAGCAGCACCAATGCGCTGCGCATGCCGATGGTGGGCGGGTCGGTGTATGCGATGAGCAAGTCGGCGCTGAGCGGCCTGACCCAGGGACTGGCGCGCGAACTGGGGCCGCGCGGCATCACGATCAATAATGTGCTGCCCGGCCCGGTCGACACCGACATGAACCCGGAAAAGACCGAGTTCGGCGCCGGCCTGCACGACTATATGGCGATCAAGCGCCACGGCCGCCCCGAAGAGATCGCGGCCATGGTCGCCTACCTGGCCGGACCGGAAGCGGCCTACGTCACCGGCGCCGACCTGTTGATCGACGGCGGTTTCGCTGCGTGAGCTTGACGGCCTTACGCCATCGGATCGATGGTGAAGGCCGGCATGCGCTCGCCGTTCTTCGCGGTCTCCAGGAATTTATCGGAAGTGAGCAGCGCTTCGTGGATGGTGACGTCCATGTCCAGGTAGCGGTAGGTGCCCAGGCGGCCGACGAAGGTGACGTTGTCTTCGTTCTTCGCCTTGTTCACGTACAGCTCCAGCTGCGCCTTCTCGCGCGTCTGGCGGATCGGGTAGTACGGGACGTCCTTTTCTTCGCACTGGCGGCTGTACTCGGCGTAGCAGATGGTTTTCTCGTGCTTTTCCCACGGCGAGAAGTGCTTGTGCTCGGTAATGCGGGTGTATTTCTTTTCGTCGTCGCAGTAATTGATAACGGCATTGCCCTGGTAGTCACCATCGGCGCGGAAGGTTTCGAAGTCCAGCGTGCGGTAAGGCAGGCGGCCCTCTTCGTGCTTGAACCAGGCGTCGATCGGGCCGCTATAGAACACGTGGGCGTAGTTGCCCTTCTCAAGCGGGTCGAAGGCCGTGCTCAAATGCACGGTCACGCCCGGCACGTCGAGGATGTTCTGGACCAGCGCCGTGTAGCCGTCGGCCGGCATGCCCTGGTATTTGTGGTTGAAGTAATTGTCGTCGTAATTGAAACGCACCGGCAGGCGCTTGAGGATGCTGGCCGGCAGCTCGCTCGGGTGCAGGCCCCACTGCTTGATCGTATAGGTCTTGAAGAAGGCTTCGTACAGCTCGCGACCGACGAAGCGCAGCGCCTGCTCTTCGAAGGTGGTCGGGTTCTCGATCGACTTGTCGCCCAGGTTCTGCAGGAATTCCTGCGCCTCGGCCGGGCCCATGGTCTTGTTGAAGAACTGGTTGATGGTCAACAGGTTGATCGGCAGGGTGAATACCTTGCCACCGGTGATGGCCTTGACGCGGTTGACGTAGGGCTTGAACTCGGCGTAGCGGTTGACGAACTCCCAGGCGCGCTCGTTATCGGTGTGGAAGATGTGGGGGCCGTAGACGTGGACCATGACACCGGTCTCGGCATCGCGTTCCGAATAGCAGTTGCCGGCGATATGGGGACGCGATTCGAACACGTCGACGGTATAGCCGGCCTGCGCCAGCTGGTTTGCGATCACGGCCCCGGAGAATCCAGCGCCAACGATGGCGATATTCTTGCTCATTCTTGTGTGTCCTGGTGGTGTTGGCAATGCCGGAGCGTATGCCTGACCTCGACCCGACCGGCCGACTGCAAGAACAAATTGTCGGGTCTAACCAGAGGACACACAACACCGCATCGCGGGTGGGATTAATGATAAAAATATATCATTCAAGTCCCGTTTTGCCCCGCACAATTGGAGCGGCCCACGTTGCGGATATGGAACGTCTTTACTTACGGATCGCGGCGATCACGCGCGTGGCGAACTCGGCCGCGTTACCGGCATGCCAGCGCCATACGATCACCAGGTCATGCTCCGGCGACACGACGATGTCGTTGCTGCCCGCGCCCAGCGCCGCGAAGGCGGTGGCCGGCATGCCCGGCAGGTTCTTGCCCTTGGTATTGAGCCACCACAGGTAGCCATAGTCCGGACCATGGGCGCTCGGGGTGAGCGCTTCCTTCACATAAGAAGCGGGCAGGATCTGCTTGCCGGCCCAGTTACCCTGATGCAGCCACAGGTAGCCGAAGCGCGCCATGTCCCAGCTGTCGATCCACATGCCGCCGCCCCAGCGCGTGCCGCCGCTGACCGATGGCACCTGCTTGCCGTTCACTTCCACGTAGCTGTTATGGTAAGGAACCCACTTCCAGGTCGACGAGGCGCCGATCGGATCCATGACCTGCTGCTGGAACACGTCCGGCACCGACTGGCCGAACACGCGCAGCAGCGACAGGGCGAAGCGGTTCACGCGGGTGTCGTTGTACTCGTAGAAGCTGCCCGGCGCCTTGATCGCGCGCGGCTTCTTCTCGCCTTTACCGAAAGCTTGCTTGCCGATGAAATTGGAGTGCTTGCCCCACAGCTCGCCTTCCCACTCGGATTCCTGCTGCAGGTGCTGCTTCCAGGTCACTTGCGCATTGTGCGGCGTAGCATAACCGCCGTCATCGACCGTCTTCGCGACCGGGTCGCCGACCCCGATGCGGCCATCGCGCACCGCCACGCCGGCGACGGTGGCCAGCATGCTCTTGGCCACCGAATAGGTGGGATCGACGAAGCGCGTGTCGCCGAACTCGGCGACGACATAGCCTTTGTAGATCACCACGCCGTTGGTATGGGCGCGCCTGGTGGGCATCGAGCCCAGGCGGGCGCCGAAGATGGCTTCCTGGTCGGACAGGTCGAGCGGACGCTCGGTCTCGCGCGATTGCGCGAACTGGACGGCCGCGGCCAGGGCCGCCGGGTCCATGCCCAGCTGGGCCGGGTCCTTGCGGGCCCATTCGCCGGCCGGTGGAAAGTAAGCATTATCGGCGGCAAACGCGCCGGCGGCCGGCAGCGTCAGGCCCAGTGCGGTGGTGAGGGAAAGTGCGAGCAGTCTGCGGCGTAGCATGGTGGGCGAAGCGGTCGTCATTATTCGGTATCGGTCCAGGTGGAATACGGAGAACGGATCAGGTTGGAGTTGTAATAGCGCTTGTCGCTGGTGACTTCCTGGCCGATCCAGTCCGGCTTGTCGAAGACGGCGTCTTCGGCCGGCAGCTCGATCTCGGCCACCACCAGGCCCGCGTTCTCGCCCAGGAACTCGTCGACTTCCCAGACGAAGCCGGCATGCTCGATGCGGCGCCGGTATTTTTCGACCAGCGGCCGCTCGCACAGACGGTCGAGCAGTTCGGTGGCGTCTTCGAGCGGGATCGGATACTCCCATTCCCCGCGCGACGCCCCTTCGCTCTTGCTCTTGATGGTCAGGACGCCCCGCTCACCCTCGATGCGCACGCGCACCGTGCGCATCGGGTCGGCCGTCAGGTAGCCCTGGCGCAGCAGGACGGGCGTGCCCAGCTGGCGCCAGGCCTCACTCGCGAGCAGGAACTTGCGTTCGATTTCGACGCCCATGGAATCAGCCCAGGGCCTGCAGGATCGGCTGCAGCATCGCCGCGCCCAGGCCGGCGCTGCGCGCGCCGTTCCAGCCGACGTGCGGGTCGGGCAGGTTGGCGTTGTCCTTGAACGGCATCTCGAGCGTCAGCGACAGGCATTTGTAGTGGTGGCCGACGTATTTCGAGGCCAGCGTCAGCAGCTCGTCGTTGTACTTGCTGGCGGCGTAACCGTATTCCTTCTGGAAGTCCGGGCTGCACGAGATATAGCGATCGATGAAGGTGCTCTGCTCCAGCGCGCGCTCGGCGGTGAAGTCTTCGAGCATTTCGCAGCCGGCCACGAAGTTGTAGGGCAGCGCCTCGTCGCCATGGATGTCGAAGAACATGTCGATGCCGACTTCCTCGATCTTCTTCTTGACGCAGTACACTTCCGGGCTGCGTTCGAGCGATGGGTTCATCCACTCGCGGTTCAGGTTGGCGCCGGCGGCATTGGTGCGCAGGTTGCCGCGCACCGAGCCGTCCGGATTCATGTTCGGCACGATGTAGAACACCGCGCGCTGCAGCAGCTTGCGCGCCACCGGATTGGCGTTGTCGAGCAGCGCATCCATCATGCCTTCGACGAACCACTCGGCCATCGATTCGCCCGGGTGCTGGCGGGCGATGACCCAGATCTTTTTCTCTGCCTGCGGATTGCCGATCACGACCAGGTTCATGTCGCGGCCGTCGACCGTGCTGCCGATGTCATGCACGCGCGCGATCGGGTTCTCGGCCACTTCGCCAAGCAGGCGCAGGTGGCGCTCCCAGGTGTAGGGCTCGAAATAGGCGTAGTAGACGCTGTCCAGTTCCGGGGTGTGCTCGACCGTCATCACCTGGCCGTCGAAGCTGGTGGGAACGCGGAACCAGTTCTCGGTATCGTAGCTCGCGACAGCCTGGTAGCCCTCGAAGCCCTTCGGATAGGTGGCCTGGCCGGCGTTCAGGAAGCGCATCGTGACCGCCTGGCCGCGCGCGCCCTGCAGGCGGAAGTGGAACCACTGGTGGATGTCGGCGTGCGAATCCTTGCGCAGGTTCAGGTCGATCTGTTTGGGATTGTCGGCGCGGACGACGTCGATCGAGCCGGAGTCGAACATCGTGCTGATCTTGATGGGCATCGTGGGATCCTTTCATGGCCCGTCGCGGTGGACGGTGTGCAAATATCGGAAGCGTCGGGCGCCAGCCCGACGTTGGCCCGGCCATGATACCGGATCGGCCACGCCGACCGCCGATCCCGGGCCGGGTGGGAGCGCGTGTTTACTGCGCGTCGAGGTCGATCAGGTCCTTGGTGTACATGGCCATGATCTGGCGCATCAGTTCGACGTTGCCGCGGTCGAGGACGACGGTCAGCTCGGGCTTGCGGTCGAGCACGAAGGTCATGCGGATCGCGCCCGGCAGTTCCTTGCAGTTCACGTATTGCGCGCGCGGCACGTAGGGGCTGTCCCAATCGGCCTGGGTGATGCCGGGACCAGCGGGCGGCGCCTTCAGTTGCGGATCGCGGTTGACCGGCAGGTGCTTGAGCAGCCAGAACACGATCGAGGCCGGGATGTGGATGCACAGGTCGCTCGCGCCCTGGCTGGAGAACTTGGTGAGCAACAGGTTGCCGACCCGGTCGCAGGACATGGACAGGCTCTTGACTTGACGGATGACCGCTGGTTTCACGACTTGATCCTTGGGGAAGGTTGAAAAAGGCGCTGCGATTCTAACCTATCCCCTTCCCGTTTTGTGTGTATTAGAGGCAAAACCAAAGCAAAACGGGGAGCCCATGGCTCCCCGTTTCTTGGCTGTCGCCGGCTCAGCCGGCCGCATGCTTACTCTTTCGAGCCGCCGCTGCGGTTGCCGCCCTGGGCGCTCTGGCGGTTGCCGCTCTTGCTCGAGGAGCTCGAGCTGCGCGACGCGCCGCCGGCGCTGGCGTTGGCCGACTGACGATTACCGTGGCTCAAGCTACCGGCGCGGCGTGCTTCTTCCGACGTGAATTCGTGGGCGGTGCCCTTGGCATGGGCGGCCTTGCCGCCCTGGCTGGCGATTTCGCGCTGGCGCGCCGGATCCATCGAGGCGAAGCCGCGATTGCGGGTGCCGCTGCTCTGGCTGTTGCCTTGGTTGCCCGATTGCTTGTTACCTTGATTGCTTGAGGCCATGATGACGTTCTCCCTTATACAGCACTTGTGGAAACCGCCGCGTCCTGCGGCAGGCTTGAGACCCGATCGCCGCCGGCCATTCGCCGGCGAACGATGAGTCGAAGCCCATCTTAGGCAGCCATCTCCGATGCGGCTATAGGAGCATTTCAGATGACTTTGTAGGACTTTGAGCGACAAATAATGCACTTCGAAAAATAACTGCCAGTAGTCAACAAACTCGTCAGGACCAGTCCTACATACCTCCCCTACCTCTTCCTATTCTGTGCCAGGCTGTCGGCGCGCATCATGGTGTTATCCGGCAGGACTTCGACCTGCCCGCTCACCAAGCACAGGAGACCAACATGGACGCGAATCAACGTAGCGAAACCAATAACCAGACCAATAATGGCGCCAATGAAAAATGGACGCCAGGTTCCAAAGGAAATACCCAGAGCGGCCCGATGGACCATACCTACCCGCGCGGCGCCAGCGAACAGGGTGGCCAGTCGGGCACCGGCATGGCGCATGCCGGCGGCCACGACCAGGCCGGACTGGGCGGCAGCCCGGACGGCAGCGGCCAATCGCGCCAGGGCGACCTGCCGGGCGGCTCGATGCAGACCCAGCAGACCGGCGGCTCGGGACCGCAACAAGGCATCACCGACAGCCACCAGCGCCAGATGGAAATGCACTCGGATGCCTGGGGCAAGCTGGAGCAGCCGGTGGGCAACCGCCAGCGCGACACCGGCGTCTCGCTCAACGAAGACGTCGCCAACCGCCAGGGCGCGACCCGGACCACCGACACCCTGAATCCGCAAGACCCGGCGCAGCCGGAACTGCACGGCAACGAGCCGGGCCGCGACGGCCGCGTGCCGGGCACCGTGGCGCCGGACCCGCTCGGCACCGAGGCCGGCGTGCCGGGCGTGCAGCACGGCGACATCTACGGCAACCGCCAGGGCGCCGACGACAACCGCGCCGACACCCAGGACGCCAGCGCCAGCGCAGTCCAGCAAAGCACCGACCGCCAGGGTTCGCAGACCGGCGCCGGCGCGCGCGATACGGGCAGCGAGAACGTGCACCAGTCGAACAATGTGTCCGGCGGCCTGCCGCGCAGCCCGGGCAACTCGGGCCCGCGCACCGAGGGCGAAGGCTATCAGGTGGGCGGCAGCATGCATGCCGATCCGAATCCGGTGCACCAGTCGAACGACGCCGCCGGCGGCTACCCGCGCAGCCCGGGCGGCGCCAACAAGCTGGCGGGCGACCGCAAGATGGACGACGACACCGGGTTCTCGCGCGGCTGAGCGGCCGATCTACCGTAGGGTTGGCGGGTAACCCGCCGACCCTACGAGACCGCCCTTCCTTGATCCATCTCCAAACCGTACCGGAGCGCAGGAACCGCGTCGTACGCAAGGCAATCGAACCGCTCGACATCGCCACGATCGTGCCGTGGCGCGAGACCAGCGGAGAGAACGAGGAGACCTCGCATGCCTGCAACGGACGACACCTCAAATAGCGCCACGCCCGCCGCCATCCCCGCGGTGTCGGTCGTGCTGCCCGCCTGCGGCCGCATGGACCTGCTCGACCGCAGCCTGGACGCCCTGATGCGCCAGAGCGTCGATCCGCGCAGCGTCGAAGTCATCGTCGTGGACGACGAACCCAACCACAATACGCTGCACCTGGTGGCCGGCTGGCGCACCCGCACGCTCGACCGTGGGCCGCGGCTGGCCTATGTCGCCAACACCGGCCCGCGCGGTCCCGGCGCCGCGCGCAACCGCGGCTGGCGCGCGGCGCGCGCCAGCGTCATCGCCTTCACCAGCGACGACGCCGTGCCCAGCCCCGACTGGCTGGCCCAGGGGCTGGCCGCCTTCGACGGCGGCGCCGCCGTCGTCTGCGGGCGCATCGAGACCCCGGTGCCGGCGCGCCCCACCGACCGTCAGCGCAGCGCGCATGCGCACGAACTGGCCGATTTCACCAGCGCCAACTGCTTCTTCCACAAGCCGGTGCTCGAACGGCTCGACGGCTTCGACGAGCGCTTCAGCGTCCAGCGCGGCAGCGACGCCGACCTGCACTTCCGCCTGCTCGAACAAGGCATCCGCATCGTGCGCGCGCCGCAGGCGCTGGCCGTGCACCCGGTGCGTCCGGCGCCCTGGGGCGCGAGCCTGCTGCAGATCCGCCATGCCGTGTTCGACGCGCTGCTGTACAAGAAGCACCCGACGCTGTACCGCGAACGCATCGAAGCGCGTCCGTGCTGGGACCACTACGCCATCGTCGCCGCCCTGCTGCTGGCCCTGCCCTGCTGGGTGCTGGGCGTGCGCTGGCTGGCCCTGGCCGCCACCCTGGTCTGGCTGGCGCTCACGGTGCGCCTGTGCCTGCGCAGGCTGAAAGGCACGGCCCACAGCGCCTCGCACGTGGCCGAGATGGCGATCACCTCGGTCCTGCTGCCGCCACTGTCGGTGTTCTGGCGCCTGGCCGGCGCCGTGCGCTACCGCGTGCGTTTCGCGTAAGCGCATGAAAGCCATCTTTCTCGACCAGGAGGGTACGCTGGTCGACGACATCCCATTCAATGCCGAGCCGCGCCGCATCCGCCTGGTGAGCGGCGCCGGCGCGGCGCTGCGTCTGCTGGCCGAGCTCGACTATCGCCTGTTCGTGGTCTGCAACCAGTCCGGCATCGCGCACGGCTGTTTCACCGAAGCGGCGATGGGTCCGGTCTCCGACCGCCTGCACGACCTGCTGTTTCGCGAGCAGCTCGCCCTCGCGGGCTATTACTATTGCCCGCACCATCCGCTCGGCACCGTCAGCGACTATGCCTTCGCCTGCGCCTGCCGCAAGCCCTCGCCCGGCATGCTGCTGCGCGCGGCGCACGAGCATGCCATCGACCTGCGCGCATCCTGGATGATCGGCGACATCCTGCACGACGTCGAGGCCGGCAACCGCGCCGGCTGCCGCACCTTGTTGATCGACAACGGCGGCGAGACCGAATGGCGCCTGGGGCCACGCCGCCTGCCCACGCGCATCGCGCCGGACCTGTACAGCGCGGCCATGCTGATCGCCGAGCACGGCGAGCGCGAGGACCTACGGCCGCAGGCGGGTTCACGGTCGCCGGGCTGACGGGGACTGGCGGCATTTGCTGGCGCCCGGATGCCCCCGTTCAGCGGCGCCGGATCTCGACGATCGACACCGGCGACGACGCCGGCGCTGGTGTGGGCAGGGTCGCTGGCACGGGCATCGGCATCGGCGTCGCCACCGGCGAGCGTGCCGCCGCCTGCGCCCGCAGCTCGGCGCGCGCCTGCCGCATCACTTGGCGCGCCGCCGACAGGCCGAGGCACGCCATGATGCTCGCCACCACGATGTCCGGCCATCCGGCGCGGGCGCCGAACACGCCCAGCGCCGCCAGCATCACGGCCAGGTTGCCGATCATGTCGTTGCGGGTGCACAGCCACACCGAGCGCATATTGGCGTCGCCGTTGCGAAACGCATAGAGCATGGCCGCCACCGTGCCGTTGGCGGCCAGCGCCAGCAGGCTGACGGCTCCCATGGTCTGGGCATGCGGCAGGTGGCCGTCAAGGCCGAGCCACAAGGCGCGCGCCAGCACCAGCACGCCAAAGACGCCCATCACGACGCCCTTGGCGTAGGCGGCGCGCGAACGCCACACCACGGCCATGCCCAGCACGAACAGCGACACCCCGTAATTGGCGGCGTCGCCGAGAAAGTCGACCGAGTCGGCCAGCAGCGACACCGAGCCTGCCGCCAGGCTGCTGGCCAGCTCGACGCCGAACATGATGAAATTGATGAGCAATGCCGCCCACAACACCTTGCGGTAGCGCCCGTCGGGCGGCGGCGTGGTCGGACTGCAGGATCCGGAACAGCAAGCGGACATGATCGCACCTCCAATGGCAATAACTCCATTAGAATCCCTGTAGTAACTACAAGGTCAAGGGATGAACATGCTGATGCGTATTGGTGAACTGGCGAAACTGACGGGCTGCCAGTCCGAGACAGTCCGTTTCTACGAGCAAAAGGGATTGCTGCCGCCGCCGGTCAGGTCGCAGGCGAATTACCGCATGTATGGCGCCGACCACGCCGAGAGGCTGCATTTCATCCGCCGTTGCCGGTCGCTGGGCATGTCGCTCAGCGAAGTGGAAACCCTGCTCGGCTACCAGGACCAGCCGGAACGTTCCTGCAGCGGCGTCAACGCGCTGGTCGACCACCAGCTGTCCGAGATCGACCGCCAGATCCTGGAGCTGAGGGCGCTGCGCGCCGAACTGTCGCGCCTGCGCGCGCGCTGCGATTCGACGCGGCCCGCCGGCCAGTGCGCGATCCTGCGCGAACTGACCGAGCACGCCTGAACCCCGGCTGCAGGCCCTCGACTACATCCTGGGATCGTCGATCACCGCACGATCGTCGAGCGCCGTCCGGTCGTCGCCGCGCACCTGCTCTCCCATCAGCACGCGGTGGATCACCGCGCCGTGCACGCCATGCTGCTTCAGGAATTCGACGGCGCTGCGGGTGCCCAGGCTCGCCTGGATCAGGATGCCCTGGCGCACCACGTGGGTTGCGCCCGCATAGGGATTGGCAAGGCTATTGTCAGCCATGTCGCCCGGCGCCGCGCCGCGGCGATCGATCTGAGAGATGTGCATCTGTTTCCTTTCCTCGAGACATCCCATGCGCGCCGGGAGCCTCACATAAAAAAAAACCGCCGACCGTGAGGCCGACGGAAAAACGCAGTATCCGGTTGAGGGATCACGCGGAGAGACACAGGAGCAATCTTAGCGGCCGATGGTTTCAACTTGATGACATCGCAAGGTTGCCACGCACGTCGCCGACAGCCAACATCGCGCCGTCAGAACGCTCTACAATTGCCCATCGTTCATTCATCCAGGAAGGTCAATGGCGCAGATGGCGGCTCCCGGCTTCAGTTACGGCTCCGACGATTCGGGCCTGGTATGGGGCTTCCTGTTCCGGCGCGACACGACCGCGACGCCGATCGGCGTGCACGAGGCCCTGGCCTGGATGCGCGAACCGCAACCGGAACAGTTCATCTGGCTGCACTTCAACCTGTCGAACACCGCCAGCGAACGCTGGCTGCGCGGCCACGCCATGCTGGCCGACGAGTTCTACGAGACGCTGCACCAGGGTTCGCGCTCGACCCGCCTCGAGCTGGCCGACAATGCCCTGATCGCCGTCGTCAACGACGTGCTGCATGGTTTTTCGCTCGACAGCGCCGAGATCTCGACCTTGTGGGTCCACGTCACGCCGCAGGTAGCGATCAGCGCGCGCAGGAAGCCCCTGGCCTCGATCGAGCGCCTGCGCCAGGACGTGCGCCAGGGCGCCCCGCTGCGCTCATCCAGCGAGCTCCTGATCCACCTGCTGCGCGACCAGGCCGACGTGCTGGTGAACATCGTGCGCGAGGCGGTGGCGCGGGTCGACACCATCGAAGACCGGCTGCTGGCCGGGCGCCTCACCCGCCAGCGCGAAGACCTCGGTTCGCTGCGCCGGGTGCTGGTGCGCCTGCAGCGGCTGCTGGCGCCGGAACCGGCCGCCCTGTTCCGCCTGCTGCAGCGCCCACCAGGCTGGGTCGATGGCGACGACCGCCAGGACCTGCGCCAGGCGACCGAGGAATTCACGGTGGTGCTGAGCGACCTGGCCGCGCTGCAGGAGCGCATCAAATTGCTGCAGGAAGAAATCGCCGCCCGCGTCAACGAGGACAATGCCCGCAGCCTGTATCTGTTGACGATCGTGACCGTGATGGCGCTGCCGATCAACCTGATCGCCGGCCTGCTCGGCATGAACGTGGGCGGCATCCCGCTGGCCGACGAGCGCCACGGCTTCTGGATCGCGCTGGGCCTGGTCGCGGCCTTCACCACGGTGGCCGGCTGGCTGCTGTTGCGACTGCAGCGCCAGCGCTGAACCGGCGGCGGCTTACCAGTAAAAATAAACCATGGCGCACCCACCCCAGGAGATAGCGCACAAAACGGCCCGGCTGCATTACCATGCATTCGCCTGCGTCAGATCCGACGCGACCAGCCGAGAGCCGCCATGAACGACACGCCAGAATCCCTGCCGGAACCGTCCATCATCGATCCGCTCTACCTGATCGACCTGAAAACGCGCGGCCACCAGGTCTATCCCGTCCTCGGCGAAGACGATCTCAAGCGCATCCGCCGTTTCGCCACCGAGCGCGCCTGGCACGACGGCGACGTCGTGTTCCGGGCCCTGGTCGATTCTCCCGGCATGGTCGTGGTGCTGTCCGGCCAGTTGCGCTGCAGCCGCAGCAATGCCCTCGGCCACCGGGTCGAGGTGCACCTGTTCGAACCGGGCCAGTTCACCGGCGAAGTGTCGCAGCTGTCGGGCCGGCCGCCGCTGGTCGACGGCGTGGCGGTCGGCCGCCTGGAAGCCCTGGTGCTCGATCCCGAGGCGCTGCGTGCGCTCCTGATGGCCGAGGCGGTGCTGGGCGAGCGCGTGATGCGCGCCTTCATGCTGCGCCGCGCGCGCCTGATCGGCGAACAGCCGACCGGGCCGATCCTGATCGGGCCGTCCGGCCATGCGCGCCTGTTCGAGCTCGAGAGCTTTTTGTCGCGCAATGCGCAACCCTATACCCGGCGCGACCCGGACTCCGACCAGGACGCCGCCCAGCTGGTGCGCGAGCACTGGCGCCAGGAGCACGACTGGCCGCTGGTCGCCATGCCCGACGGCTTCGTGATCAAGAACCCGAGCCTGCTCGAGATGGGCCGCTTCCTGGGCACCATGCCGCGCATCACGCGCGACATGGTCTACGATGTGCTGGTGGTCGGCGCCGGCCCGGCCGGCCTGGCCACGGCCGTGTACGCGGCCTCGGAAGGCCTGTCGGTGCTGGTGCTGGAACAGCGCGCCTATGGCGGCCAGGCCGGGGCCAGTGCGCGCATCGAGAACTTCTTCGGCTTCCCCACCGGCATCTCGGGCCACGCCCTGGTCAGCCGCGCCTTCGTCCAGGCCAGCAAGTTCGGCGCCGAGATCGCCATTCCGGCGCCGGCGATGCGGCTGCTGTGCCGCGAACGGCCGCTGCGCGTGGAACTGGACGACGGCGCCTGCGCGCGGGCGCGCAGCGTGGTGCTGGCGGCCGGCGCGCGCTACCGCAAGCCCGACCTCGCCGACCTGGCCCGCTTCGAGGGTCGCGGCGTGTACTACTGGGCCTCGCCGGTCGAAGCAAAGGTGTGCCGCCGGCAGACCGTGGTGCTGGTCGGCGGCGGCAACTCGGCCGGCCAGGCCGCCGTCTACCTGGCCGCGCACGCCAGCACCGTGCACCTGATGGTGCGCGGCAACGGTCTCGAGGCCAGTATGTCGAGCTACCTGATCGAGCGCATCCGGGCGAGCGCGAACATCGTGCTGCACACCCGGCTCGAACTGGCCGCACTCGAGGGCACTGACGCCGGCCTGGAGCGGGTGCACTGCCGCAGCCGCAGCGGCGGTCAGCCAGTCGTGTTCGATAGCCACCACCTGTTCCTGTTCATCGGCGCCGATCCCAACAGCGATTGGCTGCGCGAATGCGGCGTGGAACTGGACCGCAAGGGCTTCGTGCTGACCGGCTATGAGGCCACGGGGCGGCATGGCGGACGCGATCTCGAGACCAGCGTGCCGGGCGTGTTCGCCGTGGGCGACCTGCGCGCCGGCTCGACCAAGCGCGTCGCCGCGGCGGCCGGCGAAGGCGCGGCCGTGGTGGCCCAGATCCACAGATACCTGGCCGAGCAGCAGCAGGCCGACGGGGCGACCGGCTGAGCACCGCACCGGAGGACGGCCGCCGAGCAGGTATTACCGCACACCATTACAATTGCCGGTGGATCAGTCACGCCGTATCGTTTACGGTTTCCCACCTTTTATTCCACACACTTTGAATTCGAGTTTCAGCTTCCTGGCCGGTGGCGGCGAGATGGGCGCCCTCATGCGCGCCTACGATTGGAACAACAGCCCGCTCGGCCCGCCCGATGGCTGGCCCTCGACCCTGAAGACCGTGCTGCGGGTCCTGCTGTCGAGCAATCATCCGATGTTCATCTGGTGGGGCGACGACCTGATCCAGTTCTACAACGACGGCTACCGCCAGACCCTGGGCCCGGAGCGCCATCCGGTCGCCCTCGGCCATCCCGGCCGCCCGTGCTGGGAAGAAGCCTGGGACCTGATCGGACCGGACATCGAGCGCGTCATGCGCGACGGCGCCAGCGCCTGGTACGAGGACCGCCTGGTCCCCCTGACCCGCAACGGCCGCCGCGAAGACGTATGGTGGACCTACGGCTACAGCCCGATCGAGGACGAAGCCGGCATCCACGGGGTGCTGGTGATCTGCAATGACGTCACCGAAGACCACCTGCTGCGGCAGCGCCTGGAGCAGACGAACCATGCGCTGATCGAGACCATGGACGATGCGTTCTGCCTGATCGACCTGGTCCACGATGAACAGGATCGTGCGGTCGACTATGTGTTCGTGGAAGCCAACCACGCCTTCGTCCGCCATACCGGCCTGGTCGACAGCGTGGGCAAGACCGCGCGCCAGCTGGTGCCGGACCTGGAACAGCGCTGGATCGCCACCTACGACGAGGTCGCGCGCACCGGCGTGGCGCGCCGCTTCGAGGAATACTCGCAGGCGATGGGCCGCTGGTTCACCGTCTACGCCAGCCCGATCGCCCATCCGGTCAAGCGCCGCGTGGCCCTGCTGTTCACCGACATCACCGACCAGAAGAACGCCGAGCGCGCGCTGCAGGCCAGCGAGATGGCGGCGCGCGCCGCGGCCAGCCAGGCCGAGGCCGACCGCCGCCGCCTCGACGCCCTGCTCAGCTCGGCCCCGGTGGGGATCGTCTACGTGGACGAGCATGGGGCGCTGTCGTCCGTCAATCGCATGAACCGCCAGCTGTGGGGCGATCACCCGATGCCGACAAGCCAGGACCAGTACGCCGAATGGCGTGGCTGGTGGGCCGACGGCTCGGAGCGCCACGGCAGGCAGATACGGTCGGACGAGTGGGCGCTGGCGCGCGCGCTGCGCGGCGAGCAGGTCGAGGCCGACGTGGTCGAGATCGAACCCTTCGGCCGCCCACTCGAGCGCCGCATCCTGCTCACCCGGGCCACCGCGATCCGCACCGAGGATGGCGCCATCACCGGCGCGGTGGCCGCTTCGATGGACCTCACGGCCCAGGTCGACACACAGCGCGCGCTGCGCGAGAGCGAAGAAAAATTCCGCACCATTACCGATGCGATGCCGCAGATGGTGTGGTCGTGCCGGGCCGACGGCGCGAACGATTATACGAACCGGCGCTGGAGCGACTTCACCGGCTTGTCGAACGTGGATCCGACCGGCTGGACCGCCGCCATCCATCCCGACGACCTGCCCGCGTTGCTGGCGCTGTGGGCCGGCAGCGTGGCAAGCGGCGCCTTGTTCGAGCTCGAGCACCGGCTGCGCCACCATGGCGGCGAATACCGCTGGGTGCTGAACCGCGCGCTGCCGGTGCGCGACGAGGCCGGCCGCATCATCCGCTGGATGGGCACGGTCACCGACATGCACGACCAGAAGCTGGCTGCCGAAGAACTGAAGGCGGCGAATGCGCGCAAGGACGAGTTCCTGGCCATGCTGGCGCACGAGCTGCGCAACCCGCTGGCGCCGATCAGCACCGCGGCCCAGATGCTGAAACTGTCCGGCGCCGACCCGAAGCGCATCGCCCACGCCAGCGACGTCATCGGGCGCCAGGTGCGGCACATGGTCGAACTGGTGGACGACCTGCTCGACGTCTCGCGCGTGACGCGCGGCCTGGTCGAGCTGGAGCGCGAACCGGTCGCCCTCAAGTCGGTGATCCAGAACGCCATCGAGCAGGCGCGCCCGCTGATCGAAAAGAAGGGCCACACGCTGTCGACCCGCCTCGGCGCGGCCAACGTCACCGTCACCGGCGACCGCAAGCGGCTGGTGCAGGTGATGGCCAACCTGATCAACAATGCGGCCAAGTACACGCCGGACGGCGGCGAGATCACGGTGTGCGCCGATGCCATGCCGGACGCCGGCCAGGTGAAGCTGAGCGTGAAGGACAATGGCATCGGCATCGATGCCGCGCTGCTGCCCGATGTGTTCGAGTTGTTCACGCAGGCCAAGCGCACGCCGGATCGCGCCCAGGGCGGTCTCGGCCTGGGGCTGGCGCTGGTGCGCAGCATGGTCAACCTGCATGGCGGGCAGGTGCAGGCGCACAGCGACGGGCCGGGACGGGGCAGCTGCTTCAGCGTGGTCCTGCCGCTCGGCGTGGATGGCGCTGGTGACGACGCGAGGCGACGCGAGGACGACGCCGCGCTGGCGGCGCATTCGACGCTGCGCATCATGATCGTCGACGACAACCGCGACGCCGCCGAATCGCTGGGCATCGTCCTGTCGGCGGTGGGGCACCGGGTGCAGGTCGAGGATTCGTCGACGGCGGCGCTGCGGCGGGTGCAGAAAGACAGTTTCGACGTCTGCTTGCTGGATATCGGCTTGCCGGATATGGATGGCTATCGGCTGGTGCGAGAGCTGCGCGCGGCGCCGCTGGTGGCCGGCGCCGCCATGATCGCGCTGAGCGGCTACGGCCAGCCGCAGGACATGGCGGCGTCGAAACGGGCCGGGTTTACCAGGCACCTGGTCAAGCCGGTGGACGTCGGCCAGTTGCTGGGCGTACTGGACGAGCTGGCGCCGGGGTCGCGAGGATTAGGGTCTTGACGTGAAAATGGACGTAAAAAAGCCAGCTCGAAAGCTGGCTTTTTCACTGATACTTTGGTCGGGGCGAGAGGATTCGAACCTCCGACCCCGTGCACCCCATGCGCGGACGCGACCGCCCGAAACCTGCATGGATACTAGCTCTGCGCTAGAGACATCTAATATACAGTGGTGCACGACCAGCCATCTATGCCCCGAAAAACCTGGTCCCGGCAGCCAGTATTAGATGGATTTCCAGGGCAGTTTGATGTCGATCGCCGACACGTCCGGGATCGCTTCCTTGATGTAAATCTCGCTGGTCTTCCGAGAGGTGTGCGCCAGTCGGGTCTGAATCTCACCCATCTGCTTGCCTGCCCTCGCCGCATCGGTGGCGCCAAGGGCGCGTAGATCCTTGAATGTCACGTCGTCGGTGATGCCCGCACGCTCCCGTGCCCTGTCCCACATTGAAATCAGGCCCGTCTTCGCGTATGGCGTGCCTTTCTGGCTTGGGAACAGGTAGGGCGAGATGATCTCGTACCCCTTCTTGATGGCGCGCGCCCGGTCGATCACATCCTGAATAGCTGGCGTTATCTCGATATCGACCACCTTCCCGCTGCTCTTCTTCGTCTTGCTCGGCTGCAGGCGGATGCGGCCCTCCTCGATCTGGCTTTCCTTCATCGTCCGGATGTCGATCGCGCGCGCCCACAGCAAATAGGCCATGTCGATCAGGCAGGCGAACATCGGCCCGCTCGCCGTCGGGATGGCCTGGCCGGTGTCCTTGCGCGGCTTGCTGAACATGCCGGCGGCGCGAATGCGCTGCACCTGGTCGTGCGTCAGCAGCACTGTGCGGCGCTGCGTCTCGAAGTCGCTCAGGTCGAGCTGGTCGATCGGGTTGTCCTGGCGCAGCCCGAGGCCCGACACCGCGTACCGGAAGAGCTTGCTGGCCAGAGCGCCGTATTTGCGCGCGGTGTTCGGCTTGTCGCTGAACTTCTCGCGCAGGAAGTCGGCGAATTCCTTGGTCGTGACCTCGACCACCAGGAAGGCCTCGAACTCGTCGGCGATCACATTCAGGAACCGTGAATACTGCTCCTGCGTCTCCGCACTGTACTTCCCCAGCTTGTTCTGCTTGAACTCCGCGCACAGGTGCGGAACCGTGCCCTGGACATGCGTCTTGCTGCCCAGGAGTTCGGCCAGCCGGTTCAGCATGGCCACCTCCCCTTCCTCCACACCACATAGCCGGATCCACATCTTCAGTTCCTTCGTCTTCGGGTCGCGGATCTTCTCCGGCGCGACGTAGTAGTACGCGTTGAACTTGATGTAGACCCGGCGCGGGAGCCCGCGGTTCGTCTTGCGCTGCCTGTTCATTGCCTTGCTGATTTCCTTTTGGGTCCGGTGGGAGCGGCCGGCGCCTGCGTGCCGGCCGGGTTCTTCACGTATGCGCGCAGCACGCACACCGTATTGTCGATCCTACGCAGCTGCGCCGGGATACCCAGCGCCTGGAGGGCTGCAAGCTGCTTCTTCGGGAGCTTGTAATGCGTGATCGCGTAGATCTCGTCGCTCGATAATGTGAGGTCTTCCATCGTCCGCTCCTATTCCATTCCCGAATCCAGATACTGCCGGCGCTCGCGCAGCGGCCGCGCTTCGCCGACACCTGGGCGGATCATTCCTGCGGTGCTGGGCTTCACCAGCGCGCGGCGGTCGAAGCCGTCGCGGCGTTCGGGCAGCAGCTGCCCGGGGCCAGCATCGCGCCAGCGGCGATCGGGGCCGCGCGCGTTCACGGCGCCACCCGTTTGAACTCGACTACCCACACCCAGGGATTGGCCAGCCAGCTGTCCGGACCGTTGATCTGGCCCCAGAGGTAGGCGTAGGCGTCACGGTAGTCCGGCATCGGGAAGCTGCACGCGCACTTCGCTTCCGGCTCGCCGCAGTTCGTGCAGCCCGGGTCAGTGATGCCCTCGGCGGCGGCGTCCTCCTGGCTGATGTCCTGCAGGCGCTCGACATGCACCGACACCACCTCGAGCAGGATGCGACTGGCTGCGCGCGGCATGTGGATGCTCGGCTTCCATCCGGTCCATGCGCCCTCGAGGTGAGGGCGATCGGGCTCTCCATCGGCGCGATACTTCCAATCGATGTGCCAGCGCTCGGTCGGAGCGCCTGGCATTTCCGGATGGTCACACCAGTCATACACCTCGCCAAAGGTCTCACGCACCCACAGGCGGTCGCCGGGTTGACCATAGGGGCAGTTCAGCCGGATCTCGTTATTGTCGTAGGTGGGGCTTTCGCCGTCATCGCTGCGGTAGGGCCACCAGCCGTCACCCCAGTCAGCGCATACGAAGCAATCCCAGCTTGGCGGCATCTTCACCGCTCGCCGCGTCTGCGTCTTGCGGCCATCGAGCAGCGCACGCACCATGGCGCCGTTGAACAGAATCGGGCGTTCAATCATGGTGGCCACCTTCGCTTTCGTCGAACTCGACGTCGGCCGCCACCTTCTTCGGCGCGCCGTAGCCCATGTCGTTCTCCTGGGCGATGTCGACCAGCTCCTGCAGCGCTGCATGCTTTCGCTGGTGCGCTTCGTCCTGCAGCAGCTTCGTGATCGTCGGCGCCGGCCCGACCGCCACGAACAGCGGCGGGTCGGTGTCCGGTACCTGGATGACGCAAGCGGCGGCGCGCTCGAGCGCCAGGTGCTCCAGGGCCGCGGCAAGCAGCTTGCGGCGGGATGGGGTTTCGATGTGTTCCATATCGTCCTTTCAACCAAGCATCCGGTGCTGGCGAATCCCGGTTATCCCCGCCGGCAGCTCCTCGGCCTTCTCCAGGAAGCTGCTGCCCTTCTGCCCGGTGGCCTGGGCATACTTCACCTCGACGGCGGCCGTGTTCACCATCACTTGGGACAGGTCGCCGATCACCTTCGCGCGCTCGACGTCGAGCGTCCCGGCCTTCACCCCTTCGATCGTGCTGAACAGCAGCTCGCGCAGGTCATCGATGTTCTTCTTGCTCATGACTTTTCATCCTCTTGTTGATCTGGCGGGTGAGCACAGCGCGCAGCTGGATCACCTCGTTTAGTTCGGGCGGCAGGTTGTGCCGCGTGTGTCGCTTCATGTGCTCGGCACGGCTGATGCATTCCACCTTGTCGATCGTGATCTCCTCGAGCACATTGGTGCGCATGCCGGGACGGAACACCACCATGTGCTTCGGCGGTACCGGGCCATTCACCTCGATCCAGACCAGCTCGTGAACACTGCGCCAGCGCTTATTGTTGGCGCCCTTCGCGTCGCTGATCTTCCGTTGCAGCGTGCCGTCCGGATCCAGCCTGTAGGCGCCGATCGGCGCCGTGTTGTATGGCATCTGCCCGGGCTTGAACTGCGTCTGCTCGCCGCCGGTGTGCACGCCCTTCGTGCCCTTGTTCCAGCTGGTGTGTCCCTTCTGGAACCTAGTGGCGCCGCCCCGGATCCCGTCGAGCCGGCCGGCGTGGCCACTGGCGAGGAACTCGGCCGACTTCTTCAGGCCCAGGCTGCTGGCCTTTCGGTACGTCGATTCGAGCGAATGGCCCACCAGGAACGCAACGTTCTCCGTCTTGTAGTTCGGATAGAGCGTGCGCAGCATGTCCAGCTGCTCCTCGGTCCACGCGGCGCGCGGGCCCAGGATGCCGCGCGACTTCGTCATACCGTCCTCCACTGGCAGGCCGGCTGCTCGCAGCGCGCCAGCACCGTCTCGCCGGCGACCAGGCGCATTGCCGACTTGCCGGCGCCCCCCACCTCGAGCAGCGCCGCGGCCGCGACTTCGACGCGATCGCGCTGTTCGGCCGGGAAGCTCAGCACGTTGCGCCAGGCGCCCGAATCCTTGATCTGCAGTTTCAGCATGCCGGCACTCTCGGTGGCGCCGGCATCGACATCCAGTGCGTCACGCGCTCGCCGGTGATCGGCATCGCATCGGGGTAGCGCCAGGTATCGCCGTCGAGAAAGCCTGGCCACACATCATCATCGTTCAGCGCGAGCAGCACCAGGGTGTCGGCGTCAGGCAGCGCCGTGGCCACATCGGCCCAGGTCGGCGCGCTCATGCTGCAACTCCCCGCGCGGGCCCGAACAGCGCCGCCACCAGTTGATCGCGCCACATACCGACCTGGCGCGCCGGCACGGTCCTGGTCTGCTGCTGGTCGGCGGCCGACAGCGTCAAGTCCTCGCCCAGCTCCCACAGGAACGCGCGGCGGTCGTCACGCTGGCCAGACCTGCGCACCTCGCGCAGCTCGAGCATCATGAAATTGAGCGCCGCATAGGTGGCCGAGCTGCTAACGCCCAGCGCCTTCTTCACGTCGAAGGTGCTCATCGGGCCATCGGCCAGCACCTCGCGAATGCGAAGGATGCAGGCGGTGCGCATGGCGCGCTTCTCCGCGCTGCAGCCGGCCCGGCCCACGCCGGGGATGGTCACGGTAGAAACGCGCGCCACGGTCAGGCGGCCTCGCCAAACAGCTCCTGCACCGTGGTCGGCTCAGGCGGCGTGATGCTCAGCACGATGTCGCGCTGGATGAAGTTGCACAGCGGGCCGATCACCTTCTCGTCCGGATGCGCGATGATCCGGCACTGCACGGTGACGGTACCGCCTTCCTGCGCGGTGAACTTGAACTTGTCGACCTTCACGTCGCCCAGCACGATGTTGCTGTCGCCGCCCATGCCGTAGTCGACCACCACGGTGTAGCCGCTGTAATCCTGGTCCCATTTGAGCGCGCCCAGCTTCGGCAGGCGCAGCGCGGTCAGGCTCTCGCCCTCCAGCTGCTCGACCAGGTCGGGATCTTCGTCCTTCTTGTAGAGCATGGCGCGCAGTTCCGGGTGGAAGTCGTTCAGCACCGTGCTGGCGCAGGCCACTTCGATCATCAGGTCGAAAGCTGGCTTGGGCTGGTCGCCATGCAGCTCCGCACGCGGGTTCACGTTGGTCAGTTTGGCTTTGTGGTCGGTCAGTTGAAACATCGGTCATTGCTCCTGGGTGATGTGGTTCTTCGGGTCTTGGCAAAAAAGCAGAAATGGCTTGCGGATAAAGTCGTGGAAGCGCTGCGCGGCCGTGGGGTTGCGGTCGATTTCGCCGCGCGACTTCACCTCGCAGATGGCGCGCACGCTGTGCACCGCCGTTTGCTCGTCCGGCACGCGCAGGAACCGCTGGAACAGCGGCCCCCGGCAGCGCAGGGCCAACCAGGTGGAGAGGCGCTGCGTCCGCATCGTCAGTCCATCTTTTGGTACGGGAACTTCTCGGCGAACGGCTTGATGTGCTTGTAGAAGTGCGAGCCGATCGATTCCGCGCCCTGGAACTGCTGGAACTGCTCGGCGTCGACGTTCTGGTAGTGGTAGACCGGGCCGGCGACGTCGCCGCGCTTGAACTGGATAGCGAGCGTGTTCGACTCGGGTGCGTGGCCGATGGCCACGATGCGCGACGATTCGACCGGGGTCATGGTGATGCCGTGCAGGGCGTTACTGGTGGTGGACATGCGGTTTCTCCTTCGTTGTTGGTAGGTGATTACGCTGCAGCGCGGGCGCCGCGCACGTTGGTGATATGGCCGATCAGTGCGGTGCAGATGGCCGGGAAGTCGGCTTCGTGGTACAGCACCGCGGCGCGATCGCGGCCGGCGGCGGCGAAGCCCAGGCTGGCCAGGAAGTCGGCAGTGAGCGAGAAGCCCAGGCGCTCGGCGATCTGGCCCAAGCGCAGGCTTGGCGGCGTGGTGCCGACGGCGGCCGGGCGCGCAGCCGCTATCGGTGTGGCTGGCGCCGCCTCGATGATCTGCATGGTCGGGCTGACGTGGGTGACCTGGGCGGCTGTCGCGTTCGCTGCCAACTCTGCCTGGGCCTGTGCCGCGGCCTCCGCGCGCTGGCGCGCCGCCTCCTGCTCCTGGCGCAGGCGCTCGGCCTTCTCGGCTTCCTGCCGCTTGTGGTTCTCGATGCGCGTGTTCACCGCCAGGCGGAAATCCTCGTCCGGCTTCTGGATCACGGTCTGCAGGTCGGCGAACAGGAACTCGTGGCCGGCCGCGTGCTCGCGATACCAGGCCAGGCGCGCGCGCACGGCGGCGGCGATCGCGTCGACGGCGATCTTGCCGTTGGCCAGTTCGGTGTCGACGGCGTCCTGCAGCGTGGCCAGCGTGCGCTTGTTCTTCATAACGCCGGCGAAGTCGCGGGCCTGGAACACCAGGCGCAGCGGCGCGATTTCCTTGTCGAGCGCTGCGACGTGGTCGGCGAAGTCCTGCTTGGCATTGCCCAGGATGCCGGCCTTGATCAGCTCCTTCTTGTCCTTCACGGTCTTCTGCAGCGTCAGGCGCTTGCCACGCAGTTGCTCGGCGATGTGGTCGATGGTGCGCATCAGGTCCGCGATGTCGGCGGTTTGCTCGAGCGCCGCGCGCTTCGCTTGCTCCAGGTCGGCCTCGGCCTTCTCGCAGAACTTCACGGTCGCTTCCGCGTTGGCGAAGTCCTCGTCGGTGACCAGGTCGGTCTTGATGCTGGCGATGAAGCGTTCGGCCTTCGCCTTGAAGGTCGGCAGGTTGGTGGTGGCCACCTCGCCGCGGATTTCGATGCGCAGCGCCGGCAGCGCCATGATCGGGTCGGCCTCCGGCTTCGGCGCGTAGGTGGCCGGTTCGTAGGTGGCCAGGTCCTTCTCGAACTGGGCCCAGCCGGCGTCGATCCGCTCCTGCCAGGCCGGGTCCGGGAAGACGTCCATGTGCACGAAGTTGTCGAGCGTGCCGTCCGAGCACACGAACACCACCTTGCTGCAGCCGGTCACCATCATGATCTGCTGGCATTGCGGCATGTACTCGTCGGGCAGCTCGCCGGCGGCGACTGCGTCGGCCAGCGCCTGGTTCCATTGCTTGTGCTCGAAGGCGACGTCGCCGGCCATCGTGAGACCGTCGCAGGACGCCGACTTGCGGCCCAGGGAACAGGTCACCGGATACAGCTCGGTACCGATCAATTCTTCGACCAGCGGGCGCGCCAGTGCCTCCACGTGGTGGCCGTAGTCCAGGATGTTGGCCTGCACCCAGTCGCTGAATTCCTTCGGCGTGCCGGTATGCTTCATGTGCAGCAGCTCGGTGCGGCGCACGCGCGTCGAGATGCCCAGCATGGCGGCCGCCTCGCTGGCGCCGAAGCGCTCCAGGCGGAACAGGTCCCAGTCGCTGCTGCCCTGGACGAGGTCATGAATTTGCATCTTCTTCTCCGTATCGTGGTGATGGTTCAGTCGTTTTCGTGGGCCCAGCTGTCGATCGTCAGCTTCTGGTCCTCGGTAAGGGTCTGGCGGGTCTGGATCATCGCTACCAGCTGGGCCGGCGTCTTCCTGCCCGACTGGATGAGGTCGCGCCATTCGGCCGTCTTGGCCTCGAAGTGTTCCGGGGTGCACATCGGAATATCTTGGGCGCTCTGCTCCACCACGCTGGCCTGGCGCACGTCGGCACGCTGCGGCTCCTGGGTGATCGTGTAGCTCCCGTCGGCCGAGATATCGATCACGTCCTGCATTTCTTCCGCGGTGCTCAGGCCCATGCTGATCTCGGGTGCGTACGCGCGCTGCCAGAACGCAGCGGCGCGGTAGATGAACATCTGCTCGGGCATCGTCTTCCACTTAGAGCCGTTCTTCTTGTCCCAGCCCTCGGCGCGCACCATCGACCAGTCGACCCACGCACCATCGAGGCGCTCGCCGCTCTCGCGCTCGATCGCCCATGCCCGGCAGCCGAAATCAGCGGCGTTCTTCTCGCCGCGCCATTCGTAGCGCAGCGCCGAGAACCGGCCGCACGTGTTCACGCTGGCGATCAGGAACTTCGACGACCAGCCCGGGTTGCCGTGCACGATGTACAGGTTCTGCATCACCATCAGCTCGTCGGCCTTCAGGCGCTGCGCGAGGTTCAGGGCGATCATGCAGTTCGCAACCTGGTTCTGATACTGCGCCGGCACCAGCGTCGAGCTGGAGAAGGCCTTCGCCACGCGCTGCATCAGGTCGAATCCTGCGGCATCGAAGAAGCCGGCGCGCACCGGCATGTTTTCCTGGCGAGTGGCCAGCGCGTTGGAAGTGGTCTGTGGTGCGTTCAAGTTTCTCTCCTGGTCAAAAGCCGAAAACGTAGGTGCGCAGCGCGCGGGTGATTGCCTTGCGCGGGCCGAAGCCGGCCAGCAGGGACAGGCGGTACTGGGTGCGGATATGGCGGATCATGCGAAGCCCTGCTCGATCTGCTGGCGGCGCTGCATCAGCTTCACCTGGCGGCGGTGCTCGGCGTGCAGCATCGAGATCGCCTCGACGCGCGCTTCTTCCAGCGCGCGCACGTTGCCCTCGGACAGGGCCAGCTGGTGGCGGATCACGGCCAGGCGCAGCGGCTTGAGCAGCTTGCGCGCCAGGCGGCGCACGACACGGTACGGGCCGCGGTGGATGCGGGTGGCAGCGATCATTTGGCGGCCTCGTCGCCTGCTGGATGGATAGGCAAGATTGCGGTCCGATGCGTCTTGGAGCACTCATTGCACAGCACAGCCCAGTCGCCCAAGTAGCCGAGGCGGTAGCCCCAGCCGCCGGCATCCTCACCTGCAACCCGGTACGGCTCGCGGTCCGGAGCGTCATGCTCGGTTTCGTAGCTCAGGTGCGCGTCGTAGAAGGCCTTGCCCTCGCATACGTCGCACAGTCGGTAGTCTGCTGCTGCCATCTCTGCCCTCCTTCGTCAGCGCCGGCGCGGCCGGCTTCGGTATTGGTGCCGGTTACGTCTCCGGCGCCGCTGGTGCGGCCGTGCATGGCTTTGCCTTTACGCGGAACTGTGTTGCTCCATGCTTCCCCGCATGTGGTGGCCGGGCGCCACTCCGGCATGGCACTGTCGACACGTGCCCCAGTAGTCAGCCGCATGGTTTCGGTAGCGGCTAAACTGCTTTCTTCCCCGGTTTAGCATCCCGGCATATTTCCGACTTTGGGCGCCGCTTAGAAACTTCGCCCACTCACCACACAACTGCGCTCTACCGGGGCTACCGGAGCCTTCGCTGCCGCCACTCACCCTGTCGCGGTAGGTAAAGCGCATGTGTGTGGTCACCGGTTACGCCGGTGAGGCGCCCTGCTATTTCGCCGCTGCTGCGGCCTTGCCGTGCTGGTAGATCAGCCAGATCGACGACTCGCTGCCGTACTGGATGCGTTCGCGTGCTGCCCATGCCTCCAGGGCCGCGCGCTCAGTGGCCACATCGCAGTGCGAGCAGTCCAGGTAGCCTTCGAGGTCTTTCGACAGGCTGCCGGTGTCGTCGCAGTGCACGCAGGTCATGCCGCCACCGAATCCAGGTAGCGGTGAATCCGATCTTCCGTCGACAGCTCGCGCGCTTCACGCTGCAGCGCCGCCAGCTCGCGCTCGGCCAGCTGCTCGGCTTCGGTCCAGATCAGGTCGGTGATGACGCCCTGCAGGCTGTTGGTGCCGGCGAGCGTTTCGCGCACCAGGGTGGCAGCGGCTTGGTTGTCGGCCATGTATTCAGCCAGGCAGTCGAGTACGAGCTTCGTCGGATCTTCCTTGCTGGCACGGATGGCGGCGAGCATCGAAGCAGTTTTCTCGCGGGTCAGGTCGATCAGTTGCTGCTCGCGCTGTTCTTCACGGGATGCGGTACGGGTCATGGCGTCTCCAGTCGGCTGCTCGGCGGGCGCTGAGCTTGATTGCGATGGAGTGAATATTAAAGGTAACTTGAATTTGGAGTCAAGTAGGCTTGAGAATTATTTTCAAGTGAACTTTAGTTTTCTACGGATCGCCGGTAGAATTACTGCGAAGCGCGGAGAGCCGTGCGCAGCCGGCCCTGGCGTAGGGGCGTAAAAAAGCCCGCGCGTGGCGGGCTTAGACGGTGTGATAACGTACTACTGGGGATTCTGGCGACCTCTAGTTAGCCGCCACCATTTCAGCAAGTCACATCCGAAGGCGACCATGGTGAGACCAGTAGCGGCCAAGGCACAGGTGAGTGCTACATGCGAGTCCGGCCGGACACCGAACGTTGCCCAACCGATAAGAACTGCAAGGATAGCAAGTACGCGGAATTGTGGCTGCATAGAGCCATTATGTCAGATGCAGCACTTCTTGTGCTTCTTTCCGCTCATGCAAGGACACGGGTCGTTCCGTCCGACTTTACACTTTTTGCGCCGCACCTGCTCAGTCTTGCTAACTTTAGAGGAGTTGCGTTGCGCCTCGGCGAAGGTATCCCTCATCGCCTGCATCGTGATCTGGCGTACTTGGGCTTGTGTCAATTGCTGGGGAGGTGGGTCAGATAATAGGGGCTGCATTGCTAGAATCAGGCCTATCACTGACAGCAAGAAGCTTAAATACCCGAACAAATCGCCACCTGATTTTGGCGTGAAGTAATTTCGCATCCACGTCGCGAAAGCGGCCAGTTCGGGAGTGGTGGCGATCTCAGTAGCAACTGATTCGATATCAGCATGATCTTGACGGGCCACCTCAATAACACGCTTCAGTCGAAGAATTTCCGGAATCGACAGCCCATCTGTTAATCGTCTGACTGTCTCGCCCATTACTCTGAAGGTCCCATCGGCAATTTCACCCATTGCCCCGCAGACTGGACATGGCCCCGCTGCGACCCCTTCAAAACTTACGCTACCAGAATTTGGCAGTTGAAGTGCTATCGAGCTTGGGAAAACTGCGAAGCAAGCTTTGCATACCGCGGGGACGCTAACACCTTTGGAGTCACTCATTATTCTAAATATTTAGCTGTTATAAAAAAACTTATCGCCGCGTAATCCTCAACACTCCCCGCCACAGCGGGGATTATTTTTTAGTAGCGCTGGCTCGGCTGATACAGTGGCTGACTCGGTGGCGGTGCAGGCTGTGCGTACGGATTCGCAATCGTGGATGGCTGAGAATAAATGGGCTGTGCCGGTTGCGAAGGTGGGGTGTAGTAGCCATTATCAGGGGCTTTTGTACCTTCCTTGCCGGTATAAGGATTCACGTTGCCCCTGGTGCTGTAGTTATCATTACGTGTCGAGTTCGGAGACGACCTATAATGCGGCGCCACGTATGTCCCGTCTTTTTTTGTATAGCCCCGAACATGAGTTTGAGCCATGACCGATGCACCAAGCGCCATCAGCATAACTGCGAGAATTGCTTTAGTTTTCATTGTTATTCCCTAGTCGGCATAATGGCGTGCCGGTTCGCCACGACCCGGATTACCGGGTTCGTTGAATTTTTACGAGCTCATCTTCCAGTCTAGTGATGTTGCGCTGAAGCTTATCGATCTTCTCGAATATCAAATACGAAAAATACAAGGCCCATGCGATCGCAAAGCCGATCCATCCGACACTGGATCTTGATATTCCGTCAGCCATGTAAATTATCAGAACCGCTAAGGCAATCCATGACACTGCCTTAATCATCCATCCCACGACCTTCATAACCCACCTGTTCCGCTTTTATCGCGCACTCGGCCAATAATTGAAATATGCTCGTTTGCCATTTCAGCCGAAACCTCTTCGTCCTTATAAGCGTCGTTCTTACTTCGCAGTATGAGTGCTCCATCTAGGCGCTTACTGAGGAATTTCACTCGCAGCTCATCGCCATACCGAAGCGCGTAAAGACGACCGTCCACGATATTGGTCTCGTCCAGATTTACGAGGATCGTGTCCCCTGCAAAAAGCATTGGCTCCATGCTGTCGCCAGTTACGCGAAATCGTCGAACACGGTCAGGGTTCATGCCGTGCTTTTGAAACCAGCTGCGACGGTATGTCGCTGGTTCCTCGTCCTCCAATAGCTCGTAGTGCGCAGTGCGGCCATTCCCTGCCGAAAACTCTATGCGAGATTCTGGTACCGAGACGAAATCGTCCGCCGGGACGTCTTCGGGATCGCGAGCCTGAATGGCTCGATCGATCGGTGCAGCCCCCGCTTGCGACTGAGGCCACTGCCTGCCGCCCGCTTGGTCGTAATGACCAACACCGGTCTCCAGCCACACAGCATCAACGCTCAGACACTCCGCAACAGCCCGCGCGTTCGCAGCATCCATGCCGTGATCACCCTTCAACCAGTTGCCAACCGCAGTCGCCGACACTCCAGCGGCTCGAGCCAGTTCCGATGCAGTAACGCGCCTCCCGTTTCGGCGTGCGCGCTCACGCTCCATTGCCCAAATGAGTCTTTCCGATAATAAATTCATCAAGGTAGCTTAACAAAAGTAGATTCAAGCTGGCTTGACTATTAACTCAAGCTGACTTACGATTGCGCTTAAAGTCAACTTGAGAATCGACATGAACGCTACCGAAATCATCCAGCGCCTTGGCGGCACCACCCGAACGGCAGAGCTGTGCGAGGTATCAGCACAGGCAGTTTCCCAGTGGCGAACCAAGGGCGTGCCAAAGGCGCAGCTGAAGTTCTTGCGCCTTGCTCGTCCCGAACTGTTTGAAGAGGTGGTCGACCAGCTTGACCCTTCGTCCCAACCGCAGTAACCCCTGCGGTTTTTTTGCGGCCAAGCCGTTGCCTATGGGCTCTTGCCCGCACCCACCACCCGAAGTCCTGCACCACGAACATAGGAAAACACCATGTCCCCACGCAACATCGAAGTGAAGACCCTGCTCAATGCCGACGAGTTCGTCGACCTGGAGCGGGAATGCAAAGCCGCCGACGTCACCCGCAGCAAGCTGCTGCGCGACCTGGCGAAGGGCTGGATGGCCGACCGGAAGGATAGCCGGCGCCAGCACCAGGCGGAACGCCCCGGCTATGGCCAGAACATGGCCGTGTTCCTGCCGAGCCGCGCCGCACGCCCGCGCATGCACATGCGTCTTTGAGGCGGGTGGCGCATGGCAGATCGAAGCAGTCTCGTAACCGAGGAAAGTATGGAAAGCACACGCAAGGCGACGCCGAACGAGAAGATCGTCGTGCAGTCGCACACCTGGCGCCGCGCCGACAAGGAAGCGATCGCCGACAAGCAGAACGTCGAGAAGCAGCGTGCCGAGTATCGCGCGCGCCGCGAGCTGGCCAAGGCCATCGACGACGCGGGAGAGCGGCCATGAGCGATCAGATCATCAGCATCGCCATGATCGAAGAGAAGGCCCGCCGCGCATTTAACCGCGGCGCCGGCCGCGACGAACACGGCTTCAACTGGCATTCGCCGGCGATCGAGGCCTGGCAGGCCGAATGGGATCGCTGTGCGCTGGCCTGGCACGCGGCCACGCAGCTGCAGGCCCAGGTGGCGAAGGTATCGCCGCCATGACCGTCCTCGCCAATTCCAATAAAGCGCCGGCCCGCCCGGTGCTGCGCTACCACGGCGGCAAGTTTCGACTGGCGCCGTGGGTCATTCGCCATTTCCCGCCGCACCGCTGCTACGTCGAGCCATTCGGTGGCGCGGCCGGCGTTCTGGTGCAGAAGGACCGCGCCTACGCCGAGGTCTACAACGACCTGGACGGCGACATCGTGAACGTGTTCCGCGTCCTGCGGGATCCAGGCGACTGCGCGCGCCTCATCCAGCTGCTGCAGCTCACCCCGTACGCCCGCGAAGAATTCGACGCCGCCTACGAGCCAACCGACGACCCGATCGAGCGCGCCCGCCGCACCCTAGTCCGCGCCGAGATGGGATTCGGTTCGGCTGGCGCCACGAAGGGCACGACCGGCTTCCGTATCGACACCCGGCGCAAGCACGGCACCGCGCAGCAGCTGTGGTTCCGCTTTCCGGAATCTCTCGCTCGAGTATGCGATCGCCTGTCCGGCGTGATGATCGAGAACCGCCCTGCCCTGAGCATCATCGACCAGCACGACGCCGACGACACGCTGTTCTACGTCGACCCGCCCTACGTCATGGACACCCGCAACGTCGGCGCGCGCCATGGCCGCTACTACGACTGCGAGATGAACGATGCTGACCACGCCGAGCTGCTGGAGAAGCTGCTGACTGTGAAAGGCATGGTCGTGCTGAGCGGCTATTCGAGCGCCATGTACCTGGGCGCGCTGCAGGGCTGGGCCATGGCCAGCACCGAGGCCCGAATCTCGGCGGCCCGCGGCACCGCCATGCGCACCGAATGCCTGTGGCTGAATCCCGCCGCCTCGCGCGCGCTCGATCGCACGGGCCTATTCGCCCAGGTGATGCCATGAACTACTACGAGCACCACATCGGCGACTACGCCGAGGCGACCAGCCACCTGACCTTCATCGAGGACGCGGCCTACAGCCGCCTGATCCGCAAATACTACGCCCAGGAGAAGCCGCTGCCGGCCGACCTCAAGGCTGTGCAGCGCCTGGTCGGCGCACGCACGAAGGAAGAACGCGAGGCCGTCGACACCGTGCTGAACGAGTTCTTTCAGCTGGATGAGGATGGATGGCACAACGGCCGCTGCGACGCTGAGATCGCGCGTTACATGGGTAAGACGGACGGTCGCGAGGCGAAGCGCGCGAACGAGCGGGAACGTCAACGGCGGCATCGCGAGCGCCGCAAGGAGCTGTTCGAACAGCTGCGCGGTCACGGCATTGTCCCGGATTTCGAAACGTCTACTGATGACTTAGTAACCATGTTGTCACGCGCTCAGTCACAAGATGTCACGCAACCTGTCACGCGTGACGCAACGGCTACCCAGTCTCCAGACACCAGTCACCAGACACCAGACAAGGGAAACAGCGCGTCTACTCAACCGGAGTTGCGCGGGGAAAGCGAGTCGGCAAGTGCGGCCCAGCTCAGCGGCGCCATGATCCGCGCGGGCATCAGCGCCCAGTCCGGAGACCCGAGGCTAATGGCCCTTGCTGCCCAAGGCGTGTCCGTCGAAACCGTGCTGTCCGCCTGCCGCGAGGCCCAGGTGTCGAAGCCCGACGAGGCCATCAAGCCCGGCTACGTGTTCGCCATCCTCGAGCGCTGGTCTGCCGACGCCGCGAAGCTGCGCGCCAACGGCGCCGCGCCACCACGCACCACAACCCGCCAGGCCGGCCAGGCCAACATCCAACGCCTCAACGACCGCATCAACGGAGCAACCCATGACGACGACCATCGCATCATCGACATCAACGACCGCCCTGCCTGAGGCATGGGTCGAGCGCCTGTTCGAGCGCATGTTGCTCGAGTACGGCAAGCGCTTCGCCGACCAGTGGGCACAGGCCGACATGGACAAGCTCATCGCCTACTGGGCGCAGGAGCTGTCCGGCTACAGCAGCAACGAGCTCAAGCGAGGCCTGGACGCGCTCAGCCAGCGCGACTGGCCGCCCACCCTCCCCGAGTTCAAGCGCCTGTGCAGGCCCAGGGTCGACCCGGTCGCTGCGTACTACGAGGCCGTGACCGGCGTGCAGGCCCGCTTCGCCAACGAGCATGGCAAGTGGTCCCATCCCGCGATCTACTGGGCCGCCATGCCCATGGCCAGCGAGCTGCAGCAGCAGCCGTACAGCGCCGTCAAGTCGCGCTGGGAGGCATCCCTCGACAAGCAGCTTGCCCTGGGCGCATGGGACGAGATCCCGAAGCCGATGCTGCAGTTGACCGCGCCGGGCCAGTCGACCACCACGACCGAGAAAGCCCGCGCCGCGATCGCGCATGCCGTGCGCTGCGTCAGCCACAAGGGGCCGAATCACGACCACCTGGGCTGGGCCCGGCGTCTCGTGGCGCGCGAGCAGGCTGGCGAGGCGCTGTTGCCCTACCAGGTGCAGTGCGCGCATGAAGCGTTGGAGCGTGAGGCCAGCGCCACCTGACCGAGACCACTTCGCGCGCGAGCGCGACCACAACGACAAGGAGAACCACCCCATGAACATCCTGGCCATCGACATCGGCACCACCACCGGCTGGGCCCGCACCGACCGCAACGGCATCGTGCACGGCGGCAGCGAGAAGTTCGCGCCGCTCGCCATGGAGAAGCCCGGCCACCGCTGGCTCAAGTTCCGCGCCTTCCTGGGCGAGCAGCGCGCGGCCGGCGAGATCCACGCGGTCTACTACGAGGACGTGAAGCAGCACGCCGGCACTCTGGCCGCCCACGTCTACGGCGGCTTCCTCGCATGCCTGGAGATGTGGTGCGCGGCCAACAACGTCCCGCTGCGCCCGGTCGGCGTCGGCCAGGTCAAGAAGCACTGGACCGGCAAGGGCAACGCGGACAAGACCGAGATGGTCGCGACGGCGCGCGCCAAGGGCTTCCGCCCGGTCGACAACAACCACGCCGACGCGCTGGCCATCCTGGCGCTGGCCCAGCACATCGAGGGCGTGGCGCCTGTGCGGGAGGCAGCATGAGCACCGCTATGGCCGACAAGAGCGACGTCGAGCTGGCCGCCGACGCGCGCATGATCGTGGCCGCGCTGACCAGGATCCGCACTGAACTGCACCGGCGCGGCATCGAGGCCGATCTGCTCACCTGGAGCGAGGGAAAGGTCGAGGTGCAGATCGAGCGTGTGACGAGGGAGAGGCTTTGACCGACCGTCGTGACATCGGCTGGCGCCTGGAAAACTGGGCGCGGGTCTACCGCCCTACCCGCACCGTCGGCGTCAGCGCCACCGGCAAGTTCTGCGACCAGCTGCAGCGCGAGGCCGAGGGCGAGAAGTCCAGCGGCGAGCGCCGCAAGGTCGACGAGGCCGACGCGCACGCGATCGAACTGGCCATGCGCCACATCACGCGGCGCGACCGGTTGCTGCTGCGCTACTGCTACATCGACCAGTCCCGGCCCGAGGAGGTCTGCCGCAAGCTGTCGATCGCGCACCGGCCGGCGACCGTGTTTGTGACCGTGTTCCGGCTGGCGCAGGCCGCAGTCGAGATGGCGGCCGCCAATACCGATGTGTTCAGATAGTCAACGGATATGGCATGCTGTGCTCTTTCGGCAATGGGGCTCCCGATGAAAGACACAACACTACAAACGCTGATCACGGCACGCGCACTTTTCGAACAAGCTCAAAAACTGTGTCTGGAAGGAGATCGCTATCTGGCCACTGCAGGGCTGATCGTCCTGCAGGACGCCTTCGAGCTTATTCTTTACGCTACTTTGGTCGAGCTGGGCGTAGATGAATTGAAAAAGCTGGAAAGCTTGGATTTCGACGGAATGGTGACTGAGGTAGGAAAACAAGGGATCAAAGTTCCGAAATCGGGAACTTTGAGGGCAATGAATAAGCTTCGGGTCACAGCAAAACATTATGGCCAAGTAATGGAGCCCCGAACTGTACAGGACCATCTAAATACAGTTCGCTTGGTGAGTGATGTGATTCTAAAAGAATGCACAGGAAAAGCACTGAATGAAATCTTCTTGACTGAACTTATCAGTCGATCCCCAGCCCGAGATCACCTCGACCAAGCCGCAATATTACTTTCAGCAAACAACTTTCACGGCGCCCTGATCGAAACTAGGAAAGCCTATTATTTAGAGTTTATCGAGCCGTATAACATCTACGGATACCGAGATAAGGCGCTAGATCTTGATCGTGCGGATGGCTTTATGCTGTTAGCAATTGGGGGAATTAAGGCACCCGCCCACACGCGCAATCCTGAGTGGATCGCGACACACGTAAATACTCCTTTCGACTACATTCAGATCGACCGAGAGACATGGCGTGTCGATGCCATAGAGTGGGGCATTACTACGCGAACTCTGCTTGCTATTGAGGTCTTAACACCGGTTGTAATTCGCTTGCACCGGAATGGTGATTGGCTGCACAGGGAATATGAGGTTTTTTTAAGAGTTGATCCAACGCGTGAAAATGCTACTTCCGCCTTAGATTTGACTGTCGAAGTCATCCGTCGGAAGCAGGAACATCAAAAACTCAACAGAATTCCGGACGCAAAGTATGCTGCCCGCCTGTCGAACGCGTACATAGGAATGCCGGTTTATTGCAAGGCTGATAAAAGTAGCGAGATTACCTACACCATTGCCGAACATGACATGACAAACGTTTTCGAAACTGTTGACGGCTTCAAAGATGGTGAACGCTATCACTTCGTCTTTTGTCATGATTCAGATAATAGAATGAATCATGGCTTTATCCCGGTTATACCGGGCGAGTCACTAAAATTCATGGACCAAACGCAACATCACCCTTGACAGAAGGCAATCTCAGCAGTAAATTCTGCTCCACAACTTAATTCCGTCCAGAAATTCGACGTGTAGAGCTTCCCTGATGGGAGCCCCCGGCGTGAAGGACGAAATACGAAGCCCCGCAGTCAGCGATGACGCGGGGCTTTTTGTTTTCCGATCGATGACCAGCGAGGGCCATATGCACAAGTAAGCCATGATCGGTCGTTCTGCCGCACGCCGGCAGCGTAGAGCGCGACGAAACGCGCACGGGGCCAGACCTGCCCGAGGAGTGCCGGAGCGCCCCGCCCGGCCAGACTTCGATGACGGCACCCACGACCACGAGAACATGACCTGGCGTTGGCCAGACAGCCGGCGCGATACCCGCGCTGCCGGCGCCGGACGCTGTAACCGGCCCCTATTCCCCACCCGGAGCATCCATGCCCTTCCAGCTATCCATCCCCGACGAGCGGCGCTGGCTGCTGGTGCTGCTCCAGCTCGAGCGCATGCGCATCGCAGCGCTCACCCGGGCGGCCAGGTAGCTGCCCCACCGTGTTCTCCCCTGCTCCGCCCGACGATCGGAGCCTTCCGCCCCGGCCAGCCCAACAACTGCCGGGGCATTTTTTTGACCGAATACCATGACCGCGACCACTTACAACCCGGAGCTGGCCGCCACCTTCTGCGCCGCGATGGCGTCGACCACCGATAGCATCGCGACCATCTGCAAGCGCAAGGGCATGCCCAGCAAAGCGACGGTCTTCCGCTGGAAGGCCGAGCACCCGCTGTTCGCCGCGATGTACGACGCCGCCAAGAGCGCGCAGATCGACACCCAGTTCGACGAAATCGTCGAGATCGCCGACAACTGCAAGAACGACAAGGACTCGATCCAGAAGGCCAAGCTGCGCATCTACGCGCGCATCGAGGCGGCCCAGCGCCTGAAGCCGAAGCAGTACGGCCTGAAGGTCGCGCACGGCGGTGCCGAAGACCTGCCGCCGATGAAGACCGAGTCGACCGTGACCGTCACCGCCGAGGAGGCGTACAAGAGGATGCTCGATGGCAGCGCTTGACTGGTTCGATTTCAAGGCGCCCGACTACGAGCGCGTGTACCAGCTGCGCGCCGAGCGCCTGCAGCGCCTGCGCACCGACCCGGGCATCCTGCCGGGCCTGAAGGAGCACTACAAGGCCAACCCGATCGACTTCATCAACGACTGGGGCATGACGTTCGACCCGCGCAACGCCGAGATCGGCCTGCCGAGCATCATCCCCTTCATGCTGTTCCCGAAACAGGCCGAGTTCGTTACCTGGGTGCGAGAGCGTTGGCTCGGCCGCGAGGATGGCCTGGCCGAGAAGTCGCGCGACATGGGCATCTCCTGGCTGTGCGTCGGCATCGCGGTCTGGATGTGGACGTTCTACCCGGGCGTGGTCATCGGCTTCGGCAGCCGCAAGGAGGAATACGTCGACAAGCTGGGCGACCCGAAGTCGCTGTTCTGGAAGGTGCGCCAGTTCATCAAGCTGTTGCCGAACGAGTTCCGGCCGAAAGGCTACATCGAGAAGCAGCATGCTCCGCACATGCGGATCCTGAACCCCGAGACTGGCGCCGCCATCATCGGCGAGGCCGGCGACAATATTGGGCGCGGTAACCGCACCTCGATCTATTTCAAGGACGAATCGGCCTTCTACGAGCGGCCCGACGCCATCGATGCGGCGCTGTCGCAGACGTCGAACTGCAAGATCGACCTGTCTACCGTCAACGGGAACGGCAACCCGTTCTACCGGAAGCGGCACAGCGGCAAGGTGAAGGTCTTCACGTTCCACTGGCGCCAGGATCCGCGCAAGGACGACGCCTGGTACCAGAAGCAGCGCGAGAGCCTGGACCCGGTCATCGTGGCCCAGGAGATCGACATCGACTACAACGCGTCGACGTCCGATTCTTGGATCAGTGGCGAATCCATCCAGGCCGCCCAGGGCAAGGGGCCGGCCGACGTGGAAGCGCTGGGCGACTGGCGCATCGGCGTGGACGCAGCGCACTTCGGCAACGACGAGAGCGTGATCCACAAGCGCCGCGGCCGGCTGAACCTGCCGCAGGTCACGCGCCGCGGCCTCGATGGCATCGGCCTGGCCGCCGTGGTCAGCACCGAGTGCGACGACCTGGTTGCCGCCGGCGGCAAGATCGGCGTGATCGTCATCGAGCTCGACGGCCCGGGCGTGTCGTGCCACGACCAGCTCAAGGCTGGGAAGTACGCCGAGAAGGTGGTCGGCATCCACACTGGCGCCCGCCAGCAGGATGGCAAGAACTACAACCTGAAGGCGCGCATCTGGCGCGACGCCAGGGACTACCTGGCCGATCCGCCGGTATCGATGCCGCAATGCGGTGAGCTGCGGTCCCAGCTCGCATCCGTCAAGTACAAGTACAAGGATGGGCTGCTGCTCATGCAATCGAAGCAGGAATACAAGGCGCTGTACGGCAAGTCGCCAGACCGGGCCGACGCTTTCGTGCTGACCTTCGGCGCCGAGCCGCAGGCCGCCGAGTGGGGTAGCCCGCTCAACTATGGAAAACTGGGAATTGTGTAATGGCCAAGATCGCCGCTGAAACCTTCGACAAGCTGCTCGACCACGAGATCGAGCAGGCCACCACTTGGCAGAACCACGCCATCAACCCAGAGCGCGAGCGCAACTATGCCCTGTACCTGGGCCTGCCGGACGGGAAGGAAGTCGAGGGCCGGTCCCAGGTGGTGAGCTGGGATGTGTTCGAGGTGGTCGAGAGCGCCCTGCCCTCGCTGCTGGACGTGTTCCTGTCGGGGGACAACGTGGGAGAGTTCGAACCGGTCGGGCCAGAGGATGAAGAGTTTTCTGGCCAGGCGACCGACTACATCAACCACATCGTCAAGAAGCAAAACCCTGGCTTCCTGATCTTCAACACCTGGTTCAAGGATGCGCTGCTGGCCAAGGTCGGCGTGGTGCGTGCGTTCTGGAACGATGCCGACAAGGTCACCCGCGAGAAGTACAAGGGTCTCGACCAGATGCAGCTGACCCTGCTCATGCAGCAGGAGGGCATCGAGGTGATCGAGCACCAGGTGTATGCGGATCCGGATGACGTGGCGCAGCGCGCGCAGCTCGAGGCCGGCCTCATGGCCATGGCGCCGGAAGCAGCAGCCCAGGCGCAGGCGCAGCTGGCCCAGCCGCCACGCATGCTGTACGACGTCGACCTCAAGGTCACCCGCAAGAAGGGCCAGGTCCAGATTCGCAACGTCCGACCGGAGACCTTCCTGGTGTCCCGCCGCGCGTGCTCGATCTACGAGTCGCCCCTGGTCGGCCAGTACGCGGTGCTGCGCCGCTCCGACCTGGTCGAGATGGGCATCCCGAAGGCCGACGCGTTCGCCGTGCAGAGCTACGACATGAACGCGCACGTCGACGGCGCCGAGTCGATGAAGTCGCTGGCCGACGACGAGACCGAGATCCTGGACGACCACCAGGCCTTCGACAAGGCCATGGAAGAGGTCACCCTGTTCGAGGGCTACATCCAGTGCGACCACGACGGCGACGGCATCGTCGAATGGCGGTACGTGCTGCGCGGCGCGAACATGACGCTGAAGAACGAGGAAGCCGACGGCCACGACTACTGCCTGATCACGCCGATCCCGATCCCGCACCGCGTGCATGGCCTGGCCCTGGCCGACGTGACGGCGCCGATCCAGGCGACCAACACCGCCCTGACGCGCCAGTACCTGGACTCGCTCTACCTGGCTAACAACCCGCGCACCTACGTGAACGTCGACGCCGGCGTGAACTTGGGCGACCTGCTGGACAACCGGATCGGTGGCATCGTGCGCGGCAAGCGGCCGATGATGGAAGCTGTCTCGCCGCTGGTCACCAACGTAGTGGCCGCGCCGGCGCTGCAGGGCATCGAGTTCATGGACACCCGCCGCGAGATCCGTACCGGCATCACCAGGTACAACCAGGGCCTCGAGGCGGACAGCCTGAACAAGACCGCCACCGGCGTAAGCAAGATCATGACGGCCAGCCAGCAGCGCATGCAGATGATCGCGCGCATCATGGCTGAGACGGGCGTGAAAGACCTGTTCAAGCTGCTGCTGAAGCTGGTGTGCAAACACCAGGACAAGGCCGCCACGGTGCGCATGCGCGGCAACTGGGTGACGTTCGACCCACGCACGTGGTCCGACGAGATGGATGCGACCGTCAACGTGGGCCTCGGCACCGGCGACAAGGCCGAGACGGTGATGAACCTGCAGATGGTCATCAACGAGCAGAAGCAACTGGCGCAGACCGGCTCGCCGATGTTCGACCCGATGAAGCTGTACAACGCCTACCGCGCGCTGCTCAAGGCGATGAACATCAAGGGCATCGACCAGTTCTTCAACGACCCGAGCAAGACGCCGCCTCCACCGCCCGCGCCGCCGGCACCGATGCCAGAGCAGATCCTGGCCGACGCCCAGGTGAAGGCCGAGGAGATCAAGCTGCAGGGCCAGCGCGAGAAGATCGCAGCCGACAAGGAGATGCGGCAGCTCGACCTGCAGATCAAGGGTATCGAACTGCAGATCAAGGAGCGCGAACTGGCCCTGAAAGAGGCCGTTGCCCAGCGCGAGCAGGACCGTAAGGACATCGAGGCCGCGAACCGCCAGCCACCGGCGCCGGCCGCACCAGGAGCTTTCCATGAATGACGAGCAGTACGTCGCAATCAACCGCGCCGAGGCCGCCAAACGGATCATGACCGATCCGATGGTGGTCGAGGCGCTGAAGACCATCGAGGACGGCATCACTGAAGCCTGGAAGGAGGTGCCGCTGCGTGACGTGGAAGGCCGCGAGCACCTTCACCGGCTGCTTCAGGCGAAGCGCCGCTTCGAATCCGTGTTCGAAATCGTCCTGCAGGAAGGCGAGCTGGCCAGCGCCGAGCTGCGCGCCGAAGAGGAACGCAAATCCATCATGACCCGCGTAAAGGAGCGCATCTATGGCAGCTAAAAAGACCGCTGCAGCAGCACCGAAACCCGCCGCGCCGTCGCCGGTCGCGCCAGCCATCATCGAAGCCGCGGCCACGCCGCCTGCGGACGACCAGGCAGCACCGCCACAGGCTGACGATGCAACTTCCGGCCCTCCGGATGCAACGAGCCCGCCCGAAACTGCAACTGAGCAGCTCGAGCAGCCCGCCGAAGCACCTCCGGTCGAGGTCGAAAAACCGGAAAACGTCGCGCCGACGCCAGCCGTGGCCGTGCCCGACCTGGACGACTTCATCACCGGCCACGAGCGCGCAGCGCAGGCGGTCGACCTGGTCGTGACCGCGATCAGCCATCCCGACGCGAAGCCGCGGCACCACAACGGCGTGTACTCGGGCTTCCCGATCACCAACGGCGAGCTGCTGGCCACGTACAGCGACGGCAGCACGCACTGAACCGCACGGGCACGTCGCGCGCCCTCGAGCGCGACCCGAGAAAAGACCAACCCAAGGCCCGCCACGCGCGGGCTTTTGTTTGGGAGTCACATTCCTTTGGAAGGATGAGCAATGGCAGCAGAAACCGAAAGCATCACCAGCATCGACCAGCTCGCGGCCGCCCTCGAGGCGGACGATTCGCAGGACCAGCCGGATCCCGACCACGCCCAACCCGACGCGGAGGCGCAAAGCGGCGATCCTGATGGCCAGGCCGAGCAGGAAGGCGACCAGCAGCAGCCCGTCGAGGGTGAAGGCGATCAACCGGCCAACGCACCGGAATCGCTGGACGACACCGTTGTGAGCTGGGAGACCGCGAGCGGTGAGAAATTCGAAGTCCCCGTCGCCGAGATGAAGCTCGGCTACATGCGCGACCAGGACTACCGCCACAAGACGCAGACGTTTGCGCAGGAGCGGGACCAGACCATCCAGCACATCCAGCAGCAGTACCAGGTGGCCGAGACCTTCGCCGCCGACCTGGGTCAGCTGCATGCCGTCAACGCGCAGATCGCAGCGCTCGAGCAGGCGATCCCCACGATCGACCGCAACAGCGACCCGGCCGGCTACATCGACGTCATGACCCACTTGCAGCAGCTACGCGACACGCGCGGCGCCGTCGCCGGCCGCGTGCAGCAGGCGCAGCAACAGCAGCAGGCCCAGCAGCAACAGCAGTTCCAGCAGGCCCAGCAGCGCATGCTGTCCGACCTGCAGACGTCGATCCCTGGCTTTAACCAGGAAATGCTCGGCAAGCTGAGCACCACGGCCCGGGACTACGGCTTTACCGACCAGGAGCTGGGGCGCATCACCGACCCGCGCTTCGTCCGCCTGGTGCACGACGCCATGCAGCACAAGACGCTGCAGGCCAAGGCGCCCGGCGCGGTCAACAAGGTAAAGGCGGCGCCGGTGAAGCCGGCCAAGCAGGCCGCAACTCCGGTTGAAACCGGCGTCGAGCAGAAACTCAAGGCATATAGCAAAAACAAGTCGCTCGCGAATTTCGCAGCACTCTACCAATCCACCCTTTAAGGACGAACCATGGCACAACTCGCAAACTCGATGGCCACTTTCAGCGCAGCCGGCCTGCGTGAGCAACTGGCAAACGACATCTACAACATCTCGCCGGAAGAAACCCCGTTCCTCGCCATGATCGGCAAGGAAAAAGCAAACGGCGTGCTCGAAGAATGGCAGACCGACAGCCTGCGCGCGGCGGCGAACAACAAGCGCGAGCAGGGCAACGAGGCCGCGCCGGCCACCCGCACCCCCACCAAGCGCGTGGGCAACCGCACGCAAATCTCGGACGACACTTATGCTGTGACCGGCACCCAGGAAGCCGTCCAGAAGGCTGGTCGCAAGTCGGAAATCGCCTACCAGGACGCGAAGATCATGGTGGAGCTAAAAAAGGACGTGGAATTCGGCGCGATGCAGAACACCACCTCTATCGCGGCTGCCGCGGGTGTCGCTCCACAAGCGCGCGGCGTGCTCGGCTGGCTGGAAACCAACGCGAACTTCGGCGCAACCGGCGTCAACCCCGACCCGGACACCAACACGGCGCCGACCGATGGCACGCTGCGCACCTTCACCGAAGCCATGCTGAAGGACGTCGCGCAGAAGTGCTGGACCTCGGGCGGCAATCCTGATCGCCTGTTCGTGCCGGCCGCCCTGCGCTCGACCGTCGACGGCTTCACCGGCGGTGCGACGAAGTTCGACAAGACCGAGGACAAGACCCTGCACGCGACCGTCGAAGTGTACGTCGGTCCATTCGGCCGCTACTCGATCATCAACAGCCGTCATCAACGAGACCGCGACGTGTTCCTGCTGGACACCAGCATGTTCGCGCTGATGACCCTGCGTCCGATGAAGGGTAAGGACCTGGCGATCACTGGCGACAGCCATAAGCGCCTGATCAACACCGAATGGACCCTCAAGTGCAAGAACGAGGCAGCCTCCGGCGTGATCCGCGATCTGCAACCAGCGCCGTAATACGGCCAGCAACCAATGGGCCGCTCGGAGCAATCCGGGCGGTTTTTTTATGGGCAAACGACTTATCGGCTTCGACGGCGCAACCGCCAAGTACCTACATGAAGATCAGGACGGGCGATGCGCTATCGAGACCGTCACCAACGTGAAAAGCGTGCTCGAGCGCGCAAAGGCGCTCCACAACGAGGGATTCCACCGCACCGGGATGGGGGACAGCCACACTGCATCGATTCCGATCACGGTCATGGATGCCTGGGCACGTGCGCGCGGCAAGACCTTCGGGGACGTGATGAACGACGCAGCCCTGATGACGCGCTTCCTGCGTGACCCCGACAACTCCTATTTCGTCATCGACAAGAAGTCCATCTGAGGCCAACATGCTGAAATTCGAAGAAAACCTAGCATCCCGCGTCAGCGGCGCGCTGCAGCCCATGCTGGGCGTCCAGGTCACCGTGACCGCGAAGAATGGCCTGCTGGCCACGCTCTACGCTGACGACGAGTCGACCGTGCTGGCCAACCCGCTGACCACCGACGCGAACGGCTACTTCGGATTCAAGGCGGCCAATGGCGATTACACGCTGACCTTCGCCGGCGCGCAGATCGAGACGGCGGCGCGCAAGATCGAGCTGTACGACGCGGATGACGACCCGCCTCTCACTCTTGCGCAGGCAGCAGTTCCGACCGCCGCGAGCCGCCTGGGCTTCCAAGCCGACGGCGATGGCGCGCAAGGTCGCACGGTCGAGAACAAGCTACGGGACACGGTGAGCGTCAAGGATTTCGGCGCAGTCGGTGATGGCGTGGCTGATGATACGGCGGCGCTTCAAGCGGCGATCGATCATGTGCAATCGCTGCAATTTGGGGGCGGCATCCTGATTCCGGTCGGAAAGTACAAAATTACCGCCTCGCTGGTGGTGGGCAATAAGCGCATCGGGATTGGTGGCGCGGGCTGCGGTAGCGTTCTCATCCCGCATGGTCTTGCCGGTGCGGCCGTCATCAAGATTGAAGGTGGCGTCGATTCCAACCTGTCCGTGATGCAGGATTTCCAGATTGTGGCGCCGACCAGTGGCACCGCAATGGGTATCGACGCAATCGGCGCAACGGCCTGGACATTTCGCGAGATCCTTATCAACGGCATGACTGTTGGTATGCAGTTCGACGATAGTTTCGCCGTGTGCATGAAAGACATGTACGTCGGCAACTGCAGCGATTCTGCCTTCCGCTTCAACGGAATGGCACATAACTGCTCCCTGCGCGACACCGCGATCTACAACTGCGGCGTAGGCGCTGCAAAGCCAATGGTCGACTTCACAGAGTTCGGGACTGAGAATTTCCTGATCGACGGTTGCGATTTTGAAGTGGGATACCAGGCAATCGGACTAAAGGCAAATACGGCGTTTACTTTGTCGAACACTTACATCGAGCAAATCAGTAACTCGATCTTCAAGATGAACGGTACGCCATCGTACGCAGTGCGGGTCATCGGGAACTACATCGGAATCGCAGGCGGATATGTAATCGAACAAATCAACGGCGGGGCAATCGAGGGCAACCACTTCTACGACATGCCGGTTTCGGTCGGCGCCACAGCTTCGAATATGCGCTATGGCGTCAATTACAAGAACGGCACGGGCAATGAGTTAATAAATCGGCTCGCTATTGCTGATGCGTCGGATACTGGCAATCCATCGCTGGCGGCCCTAGGCTTCGCGCCGAACATCCAGATCAACTACCGATCGAAAGGTGCGGCGGGACACGTCTTTACGACGAACGGTGGCGCAAGTGTTCACCTCGAGGTCAGCGGCCAGAACACAGACGCGACGCATCGCGCCATTGTTAGCGGCACATCCTCGGCATCCAAGCGTGTCGAAATAACCGCTTTCAGCAACGTTGACGCAGATTCCAGCCTGCTGTTCCGCGCCTCGGGAGCCGGGCTGGTCCGGTCTGGCTCGCCGTTCCGCTTTGACACAACCGTGGGATTCAACGGCGCGAACCCGATTGCAAAACCGACAGTATCTGGTTCGCGCGCGGGCAACGCTGCGCTCCAATCGCTGATCGCCGCGCTGTCCAGCTATGGCCTGGTAACCGACTCCACGACCGCATAAGGCACCCCATGACCATCATCGTTACCGCCATCGGCACCAACGCGAGCCGGGATTACGCCTGGCTGCTCGACGTGGTGCCGCGCCGGCTTCACCGCGACGACCTGGGCGAGGATCTGCCCGACTTCGTGATGCTGGCCGAGAAGCGCATCAACGGCGACCTGCGCGCGCAGCTGCAGGACGCGATCGCCACGCTGTCATCGACGGAAGGCGCGAACTTCATCGCCCTGCCGACGCCGATCCTGTCGATCAAGGCCCTGTCGATTCCTGGCATCGGCACGGTCGACTACATGTCGCCTGCGCAGTTCAACACGCAGTACGCGCGCGACCAGGGCGGCGGACAGCCGCGCCACTACACGCAGATCGGTTCGGCCCTGTACCTGGGGCCGGCGCCGCAGTCCGTCGTGACGCTATCGGCGGTGGTGCGGTCGACCGTGCCGGCGCTGGCCGATTCGGCGGGCACGAACTGGCTGATCGAGCAGCACCCCGAGGTGTACCTGGCCGCCACGATGTGCGAGGCCCTGCTGCACATCCGCGATTACCCGAACCACGCGGTCTGGGATCAGAAATACAACGTGGCGATCGCCGCGCTCGACACCAACGACTGGGAAGCGCCGGGGACCATGTCCCTGCGCGCGCCCACCTGACCCACGAAGGACAGATCATGGCAGTAGAAAACGTTACCTACCTGGGCGACCTGAATCCGGCCATGCCCACTGGCGCAGAGCCGAAAAGCGAAGGCGATGACCACGTCCGGAACATCAAGAAGGGCCTGCGCCAGAGCTTCGCGGGCTTCCTAGGCGCGATCCTGGTCACCGGCGCCGACGGCGGCGCAGCGAACACATACACGCTGACGCCCGCGCAGCCGCTCTTGGCCTACTCAGCCAAGATGCTCGCTGTATTCGTCCCGACGGCCAGCAACACCGGCGCCACCACGCTCAATATCTCGGGCCTGGGTGCCAAGGAAGTGGTGAGCGTTGCCGGCGTGCCGCTGGTGGCTGGCGACCTGACTGCCGGCCGCTTCTATACCGCGTTCTACGACGGCACGCGCTTCCGCCTTGACAACGTGACCCAGAACTACGTCGACCAGCTGGTGATCTCGGGCACGGTGCCGGGCGTGAACGACCCGGCCAACAACGGCAAGGTGTTCGCCAGCCAGAACGGCGTCGGCGCATGGATCGGCCTGGACGGCCGCGGCGACCCGGTGTTCGACAACGGCGAAGTCGGCAGCGGCACCGCCGTCATCGACCACAGGAAGGGCGACGGCCAGAAGATCAAGGCTGTCGGCCAGCACACGCTGACCGCTACCGGCTTCCCTGCTGGCCGCCTCGCCGGCGTGCTGCTCGAGCTGACCAACTACGGCACCATCGCACTCACCACCACCGGCATCACCTGGATCAAGGCCGACGGCGCCGAGACCACCAACTTCGCTCAGTCTGGCATCACCTTCCCGGCTGCCGGGCGCGGGCGGGTCGTGCTGTACTCGTTGGGCGACGGCGTCATCTACGGGAAGCGGGCATGAAGGCCTGGCTCATGGCCCTGGCGTTCAGCCGGCGCGCGCAGCCGGTCACCGCAACGTTCGACAAGAACGGGCCGCTGGTCGTGCCGGCTGGCGTCTCGTCGGTGAGCATCTCCGGCTATGGAGCGCGTGGTACGGATGGCTTCTCGGGCACGGTCAGACGGTACCGTAGAACTCAGGTCATTCACCGGTATGTCGACTACGTCTACCGCCGGACTGATACCGATCTGGGTTACGGATTTGGCTCGATGCCAGGATCGTACTGCGAGCCGGAGACCATTTTCTCGCCTGGTAACTCGGTGCAGGAGTGCATGATCTATTCGGACGCGTCATACACCGAGAACAAGCCGCCCACCACCGGGACATCTGCGACTGGTCTCGGAAAAACCTTCCCGGGCAGCTACGGCGACACCGCGCCAGCGAAGACGTCGCTCCCCAGCGTGCCAGTCACCGGCGGCGCCAGCTACAACATCGTGGTCCCGGCCGGCGGCCTGGTCACGGTCACCTACTACCTGTGAGGGCCGCATGGCCAATCCAATCAAATTCGACAACGTCGGAGCAATCGGCGTGGTCCGCGACATCGCGGCCGCCGAGCTGCCGCAGGGCGCGTGGTCGGACGCGCGCAACATCCGCTTCCTGGATGGCGCGGCGCTGCAGTTCCTCGGCCATGGCCAGGTGTACCTGACGCCACCCGAGCCGCCGCAGTTCCTGCTGCAGGCGAACGTCGCCGGCTCGCGCTACTGGCTGTATGCAACAGCTGGCAAGCAGTTCGCCGCGTCCAATGCCTCGGGCGCATCCGTGCACACGAACATCAGTCACGCCACCGCGCGCGTCGGTAAGGTGAACGCCTGGTCGGGCTGCGTGTTCGGCGGGATCCCGGTACTCAACGCCGGCGACGGCAAGCCGCCGATGTACTGGGACACGGACCTGACGCACAAGTTTGTCGACCTGCCGGCCTGGCCGGCGGCGACGTCGTGCAAGGTGCTGCGCCAGTACAAGAACATGCTGATCGCGCTCGGGATCACCCGGGGCGGTGCGCGGCTCGATTACATGGTGAAGTGGTCGTCGCTGGCGGTGGCCGGTTCACTGCCCACCACCTGGGACGAAGCCGACTTCACCCAGGACGCCGGCGAGTTCGACCTGGCCGAGGGTCAAGACCCGATCGTGGATGGCCTGGGCCTGAAGGACAGCTTCATCGTCTACAAGGAGGCCAGCACCTACGCGATCGACTACATCGGCGGCCAGTTCATCCTGAAGCCGCGCAAGGTGTCGGGCATGAGCGGGCTGCTGAACATGAATTGCGCGGTCGAGTTCGAGGCCGGCTTCGGCGCCATGCACTTCGCCGTGACCGGCTCGGACATCGTGCAGCACGACGGATTCTCGGCCCGGTCGGTGCTGGACAAGAAGGCGCGCAGGTTCTTCTTCCAGGATATCGACGTGGCGCACCAGGACAAGGTGTTCGTCTTCAAGAACCCGTTCCTGAACGAGATCCTGGTGGCCTATCCCTCGATCGGTGCCACCTGGTGCGACACGGCCCTAGTCTACAACTACGTCGACGGCACGGTCAGCTTCCGCAGCCTGCCGAACGTGACGCACGCGGCCTACGGCCCGGTCGACAACTCACTGGCCGGCAACTGGAACCAGGACGATGCTCCGTGGGACACCGATCTGACCGCATGGAACGGCCCTGACTTCACGCCGGACACAGCGCGCGTGATGATGGGCAGCGCTGACACGAAGCTGTTTCTGCTCGACGCGTCGACGTCGTTCGACGGTGCGCTGCCAGACGCCTACCTCGAGCGACGCGGCCTGTCGTTCGGCGCGCCTGAGCGCATCAAGATCGTGTCGGGCGTGCGGCCGCGCATCACTGGCAACCGCGGCGGCACGGTGATCGTGCGGCTGGGCGCGGCCAACGGGCCCGACGATGAACCGAAGTGGGCGAAGCCGATCACCTTCACGATCGGCACCAGCCTGAAGCTGGACCGGTTCATCTCGGGCCGCTATCTGGCGATTCGGTTCGAGACCGGTACCGCCTTCAGCTGGAAATTGGACGGATTTTCACTCCTGATCGATGACGCCGGAGAATTTTAGATGCGCAACGCAAGCACGAATGCAGTCAGCTACCAGCCGGGCGACCCGCCAGCGGATCCGGCGCAGATGCAGCGCTTCCTGCGCGAAGAGCTGCTGCGGCTGAAGGCCGCGCTCGACGCGGTGTCGGACGGCTTCCTGCCGGTGGTGTACGCGGCGCCGGCGAAGCCGCGCGACGGGATGCTGCGCAACGCCGACGGAGAAATGTGGGACCCCGGCAGCGGCGCCGGCCTGTACCGATACGGAAACAACACCTGGAATTACCTCGGCTGACACCCAGCCGCATCACCCTTTGAAAGGAACATCATGGGCTTCTTGAAAGACCTCGTGGGCATCGCCGCGCCCATCGCCGGCACCATCATCGGCGGCCCGGTAGGCGGCGCTATTGGCGGCGCGCTCGGTGGCCTGGCCAGCGGCAGCGGCCAGCCGAAGTCGCACACCACCACCCAGCAGCAACAGCTGGATCCGCGCATCGAGCAAATGCTGTTCGGGAATGGCGGCGACAACAAAGGCCTGCTCTCGCAATACCAAGGCTTCATGAACCAGCCGCGATCGGACGCGGCGAACAACTTCGCCAATGCGAACGCGAACTACCTGAGCAATTACGGCGGCGCAGATCTCGACCAGGCGCGACAAGCAGCGATGCGCGCGATGCAGGGCAATACCGCGCCATCGATGCAAGCGGCGCAATCCGCCGGCGCCACGGCCAGCCTGCCGGCGTATGCGGTCGGCACCCAGGTGCAGGCGCCGAGCCAGAACAACATCGACCTGTCCGGCTCCTACAACAGCCTGATCAATGGCGCTCCTGGGGCGAATCCGTACCTCACGGGTTCGATTCAAAAAGGTATCAACCAGAGCTCGAACGCCTTCGGCAACATGGTCACCGACGCGAAGGCGGCTACCCAGGATGTGCTGGGCAGCATCCGGGGCAACTCGGTGCTGGCTGGCCAGTTCGGTGGCTCGCGCCAAGGCATCGCCGAGGGCAAGGCGATCGACAGCATGAACACGAACCTGGCGCGCGCTGCGTCACAGTTCGGCCAGAACAACACCGATGCCGCCGTGGCGGCGCAGGCCGGCGCCTACGACGCCGATCGCAACCGCCAGCTCGCGGCCACCCAGGGTCTCGGTGCGCAGCAGTACGGCGTCGCACAACAGAATGCGGCCTACGCCCAGCAGGCGCAGATGCAGAATGTGCAAAACTCGTTCGACGCCAGCAAGACGAATGCCAGCCTTGCCCAGCAAAACCAGCAGTTCAACGCCGGCCTCCAGCAGCAGACCGGCCTGGCCAATCAGCAGTCGCAGTTGGCGACGAACAGCCAGAACACGAGCGCAGGCCTCGCGGGCGCCGGCCTCCTGTCGGGCCTGCTCGGCAACGCGTCGAACCAGGTCAATGCCAACGACAACTGGGGCCTGGGCCGCGCGCAGGGCGTGAATTCGCTGCTGGCGCCGTATCTGGGCGCGAATAGCTCGAGCAGCAACACGCAGCCGGTCTACAACAACCAGGGCGGCAATGCGCTCGGCGGTGCGATGCTGGGTGGCCAGCTTGCCGGCATGTTCGGCAGCGGTGGCTTTTCTTCTCTCTTCGGCCCGGGCACCATCGGTGCGGGCTTCTAAGGAATCGATATGGCAGGACTACTCGACCTATTCGGCGGCAGCCCACAAGCCCAGGGCTTGCTCGCCGCGACGGCGCAGATTCTCCAGGCCTCGGGCCCATCGTTCCGCCCGACCAGCTTTGGCCAGATCCTCGGCGGCGGGCTGCAGGCTGGCCAGGAAGCGACGCAGCTGGCGCGCGCACGCGACCTGCAGTTCCGTGGCGCCGAGGCGGACCTGGCGGCCCAAGATCGCGCACGCGCCATGCAGGAGCAGGAGCTGGCCGCGGCGCGCGGTGCTATCCGGACGCCTGGCCAGCAGGCTGCGGCCCTGCCCGGCGGGCCGACAGCGGAGAATGCCGCGCGCATCGGCGAGTTCCCGCAGCAGTTCGATCCAGACGCCTATGTCGCCGCGATGATGCAGATCAACCCGCTGCGCGCGCTGGAAATCAAGCGGTCTCTGGCCAAGGCCGGGCCCGAGTTCGACACAAAGCCGCAGGTCGCGACCGACGACATGGGCAACGTGTTCCAGTACTTGGTGGCCAAGGACGGCTCCATCCGGAAGCTCGACGGTGTAAAGCCGCGCGAGAAGCTGTCGACCGTGAACCTTGGCGGCAAGACGGGCTTCGTGGACGACTACACCGGAAACCTGGTGAGCTCGCTGGACAATTCGGTGTCGCCAGATGCGCAACTGTCGTCCTGGACGCAACAGCGCGGCCAGAACATGACCGACCAGCGTGCCCGCGAGGCGAACGATGTGAACCGTATGGGCCAGCGCACCCAGATCGTCAACGATCCGGTGCAGGGCCCAATGCTGGTGGATAAGGGTACCGGCCAGGCGCGTTCCGTAATGATGAATGGTCGGCCCGTGCTGGGTGAAACAGTGGCCAAAAAAGAGGCGGCGGCGAAGAGCCTGATGCCGCTAATCACCGATGCGGAAAAGCTCATCAAGGGCGCGACCGGCTCCTATCTGGGGGCTGCTGCTGATCACGCTGCGCGCTGGTATGGCCACGCAACGCCGGGTGCGCAGAATATCGCTCAATTAAGCGTCCTCGAAGGCAACCTGATGATGGCGCAGCCACGCATGGAGGGCCCACAGTCGAATATGGACGTCGCGCTGTACAAACAGATGGCAGCACAGATCGGTGACCCGACCGTGCCGTACGCCACCAAAAAGGCGGCACTCACTACTCTGAAGTCACTGTACAAGAAATATGTGCCAGACACCCCAGCCGAGTCCAGTGGCGGTGCCGGTGACATCAAATTCCTAGGATTCGAATAATGCCTATCGCACGTTTTGAAATGCCCGATGGCCGGATCGCGCGGTTCGAGGTTCCGGAAGGGACCACTCCCGAACAGGCGCAGCAGGCCATCGCGGCGCAGCTCGGCCAGCAGAAAGGCGCGGCGCCAGCGCGCAGCAAACCATTCGGCGAAGACCTGGACGATGCGCTGGCCGACGTCCCGCGCCAGGTCGGGCTGACCGCGCGCCACGCGCTGGAAGGTGTCGGCGATGCCTTCGATTCCTTCGTCGGCAACCCGCTGCGCACGCTGGCCAGCCCGATCCTGGGCAACAAGCCGACCGCGCGCACCGGCGCGGCAGTCGCTGACCTGGTTGGCCTCCCGCAGCCGCGCACGTCGACCGAGCGCATCGTTGGCGATGCCTCGCGGCTGGTCGCCGGCGGCGCCGGTATGCTGGGCAGCGCAGCGAAGGCCGTCGAAGCCACCTCGGGCGTGCCGCAGGCCGTCGCGCGGCTGCTGGCGTCGAATCCTGGCCAGCAGCTGGCGTCGGCCGGCGCGGCAGGCCTTGCCGGCGGCTACACGCGCGAGACTGGCGGCGGCGACGGCGCGCAGTTGGTCGCCTCCCTGGCGGCTGGTGTGGCGGCGCCGGCGGCGATCGGTGGCGCACAGCGCGCGGCCGCGGCTGTGGCGCGCCATGCCCGGCCGGCGGCGCCGACGCCCGAGCAAACCCAGCAGATCAACATCACGATCAACAACGCGCTGCAGGATTCCGGCATCAAGCTCGAGGAGCTGCCGCGCCAGGTGGCGCAGAGCATCCGCAACGACGTCGCCGCGGCCTTCCGCACCAGCGACCAGGTGTCGCCCGACGCAATCCGGCGCCTGGCCGACTACCGCTTGACCGGGCTGACGCCGACGGCCGCCGGTCTGACGCTGGATCCGGCCGTGGTCACCCAGCAGAAGAATCTGGCGAAGCTGGGCGTGAACAGCAAGGACACCACCGCGCAGTTTTTGGGGCAGACCGAGAACCGGAACAACCGCCAGTTGACCGCCGGCCTGAACAGCCTTGGCGCGGATGCAACCGACGACGCCTACGCCGGCGGCCAGCGCATCATCGGCGCGCTGGCCGGACGTGACGCGCGTGCACGCCAGTTGATCGGCGACCGCTACACCGCGGCTCGGGCGGCCGATGGGCGTAGCGCCCTGCTCGATCCGCACGCTTTCACGCAGCGCGCGAACGACCTGCTCGACGAGGCGCTGCTGGGCGGAAAGCTCCCCGGTGACGTGCGCAACCTGCTGAACAAGGCGGCCACCGGCGAAATGCCGATGACCGTCGATGTGGCCGAGCAGTTCAAGACGCGGATCGGCGACCTGCAGCGTTCGACCACCGACATGGCCGAACGCAAGGCGCTCTCGCTGGTGCGCACGGCGCTGGACGACGCCCCGCTGCAGCCTGGCCAGCAGATCGGCCAGGAGGCGATCGACGCGTTCAACCGTGCGCGGACGCTTAATCGGAAATGGATGGGGATCGTCGACCGCACCCCGGCTCTGCAGGCCGTGCGCGACGGCGTCGAGCCCGACCAGTTCGTCCAGAAGTTCATCGTCGGGACCGGCAAGGACGCCAGCCTGCTGAGCGTGGCGCGCATGCGCGACTCGATCAAGGCCAGTCCGGACGCCATGCAGACGGTGCGCGAGCAGATCCTGGGCCACCTGAAAGGCCGGGCCCTGAATGGCCAAGCCGACGAGGTGGGGAACTTCAGCAGCGCGGCGTACACCAAGGCGCTCGATGCGATTGGGGACCGCAAGCTGCGCCTGTTCTTCAAGCAGGACGAGATCAACCAGCTGAAGGCCCTGGGCCGTGTGTCGCGGTACGAGCAGTTCCAGCCGGCCGGCGCCGCGGTGAACAACTCGAACACGGCCGGCGCACTGGGCGGGCTCGCGGAACGCATCCTGAGCCAGTCGGTGCTGTCGAAAATTCCATTCGGCCAGGCCGCGATCGGCGAGCCGCTGCAGAACATCCAGGTGGGCTTCCAGTCGGGACGGGCGCTCGATGTGCCGCGCACGCTGGCCGGGCCACGTCAGGCGGTACCGGCCGGGCAAGGCGGCCTGTTGCTGTCGCCGGCGGCATTCATGGGAACGGAAACGGAGGAGGATCGGCGGCGCCGGCTACTTACGCCGTGACGCCCACCAGGCATTGAAGATGAACGCGAGCATCGCGCCCAGCTGAATCGGATCGAAGTGCATTCGCTACCCCAAGAAGTTTCAACAATTATACGGCCACCTTCGGGTGGCCTTTTTATTTCCTGAAAGGGTCCACGTGACCACCACGACCGAACAACAAAACGCGATCAACGTCGCCGCCATCCAGGTGGAAGTCGCCCACCTCAAGCTGGCCGTAGCCGAACTGCGTACCGCGAACGCCGAACTCGACCGCAAGGTCGACCTGGTGCTGGCCCAGCTGGCCGAGGCCCGCGGCGGCTGGCGCACCCTGATGCTGATCGGCGGCGCCGCCGGCTCCCTGGGCAGCGGCATCACCTGGCTCATCTCCCACCTGAAAGGCTGACCATCATGCACCTGACGCCCCACTTCACACTGCAGGAACTGACCGCGTCGCAGACGGCCGCACACCGCGGCATCGACAATCGTCCGAACATTCAGGAGACGCGCAACCTCACCCGGCTGGCGGAGACGCTCGAGCAGGTTCGCGCGCTGGTCGGCCGTGCGGTCCTCGTCTCCAGCGGCTACCGCTCGCAGGCGCTGAACAAGGCCATCGGCGGCAGCGCCACCAGTGCGCACATGCGCGGCCTCGCCGCCGACTTCTCGTGCAACGGCATCACACCCGTCGAGCTGGCGCGCCGGATCGCCGCCAGCGACATCGTGTTCGACCAGCTGATCTTCGAGGGCACCTGGGTGCACCTCGGGCTGTCGGCCGGAAAACCGCGCCGCGAGGTGCTCACAGCGCACTTCGGCGGCGGCCGCACCGCCTACACCAAGGGCCTCCCTCTCTCCACCACTAAGGAAATCGCATGAAACGCATCCTGCTGCTCGCCGCCCTGCTCGCCCTGGCCGGCTGCTCGAACCTGGTCCTGCAGTGCAGCGGCACCTACACCGGCGAGGAGGTGCGCAATGCAGCCCCGCGGTAAGGCGCGGTTCCTGTCGACCCTGCGCACCGACCGCGTAGGCCTGGCCAGTGCCGACCGGCTGCTGCTCTCGCCGCTGGTGTTCGAGTCGATCCTGCTCGATCGCCAGATCCATGTGCCTACCGGCTTCGTCACCGACTTCGCCAGCGTCCCGCGCGCGCCGCTCACATACTGGCTGTTCGGCGGCGTGGGCGACGAGGCGGCCGTCGTGCACGACTTCCTCTACGAGAAAGCCCTGGTGACGCGCGACCTGGCCGACCTGGTATACGGCGAGGCGCTGGAGGCCTGCGGGGTGGCGCGCTGGCGTCGCGCTGCCATGGTGTTGGCGGTGCAGCTGTTCGGCGGCTCCCGCTACGGCGCGAACGTAGCGGCGGCGCCGTGATGGAGTTCGACATCTATGCGCTCACCCCGGGCGGCGGCGGGCACGTCCTGACCGTCCGGCAGGAGCGCAGGGACGCCGGGCCACGGCTGGTCGTCATCGCGGGCGGCGAAGTCCCGGCGCCGGGCGAGGCGATGATGGAGCGACTACTGGGCGAGCCGCTCGACGCCGCTCCGGCTGCAGCAGCACCCGCCAGGTAAGGTCGAAGGGGATGCCCTGCTCATGCAGCGCGCAGGCGCCCTCGGCGATCGCCATTATCACCGCCCGGTCGACCAGCATCGCCGTTTGCACATCGGTTCGTTTGTCCATGGCCGATGATCGCAGGCGGCGGCCGGCCGGCGGTGACGCTGCTCAACAGTGCTACACTTCGGCGATGCGTGCCAAAGTGAAACGACTTCGAGAACGAAATGGACGGCTGTCCGACCAGCAAATCGCCTCGGCTATTCCGGTCGAAGGCGAGTTTGTTGTCCATACCGTGGCCGGCGTACGGATTGCTCAGTTGCAGCAGCCAAACAACCAAGTTGCCGATCCACTCCTTCTGCTTCATCATGCAGAGCTGACGACTATGCATGGCCCTGGCATGCTGCTCAAGGGCGAGGAATGGCCACAGGGTGACCAGCGGCGGGCCTATGTTCAGGAATGGTCGGTGCGATTCGAATAGGTCGGGCTCAGCCCTTATCCCCAACCTCAAGATCCTCGATCATCTTTTCAAGCGACTCAAGCGCCTCACGCTGGCCAACTCGCTTGAACAGAGCCAGTGCAATACCAAACCCTTCCAGCACACCCTCCTTACGAGCTTCCTCTAGCAGGGTGCGCATGCGTTCAGCACCGTGGTCCCTTGCCGGCTCCAGAACACGATCCGAAAACTTTGGAAACGATGTCCCGGCATATCTGCGGACCGCTTGATTGAGCGTTTCAGTCAACTTTCTGTCGGCCTCGGCTTGCTCTTCCGCTGACTTGGGAGGTTGTGCAAAATCTTCAATATTCATTACATTCCCCATGTAGATAAGTGAATAGCCGAAAAAAAAGCACTGCGTATTAGATGAACATCTAATATACAGTGCTGTTCTCCCATACAGCTGTCGCTGTAAGCTCTTGATTCTATTGGTCGGGGCGAGAGGATTCGAACCTCCGACCCCGTGCACCCCATGCACGTACGCTACCAGGCTGCGCTACGCCCCGACTAGTCGATAATTATATCAGAGCCAGCGAAAAAATCTTGCGTTTTTGCCATACCGTGCAAGATCTTCACTGGACAGGGTTTGGCAGGCTCTACTTCCACTCTCCACGCAGCGCCATCACCTGCTGTTGCAGGTAGGCCGGCGTCGCCAGCTCGGGCGCGACCGGCTGGCCGACCGCCAGCGCCAGCTGCGAGCGCATGCCGCGCGAAATCCTGCGCTCGAACAGATTGCTCTTGTCGCGGGTAAACCAGCTGCCCCACAGGCCACGCAGCGCCATCGGGATCACCGGCACCTTGCTGCGCTCCATGACTTTCGTGATGCCGTGGCGGAACTCGTTCATCTCCCCAGTCGAGGTCAGGCGCCCTTCCGGGAAGATGCACACCAGCTCGCCATCATGCAGCGCATGGGCGATGTCGACGAACGCCTTTTCCATCGTCCACGGATCTTCCTTGGCCGGCGCGATCGGGATCGCGTTCACCGCGCGGAAAATCCAGCGCAGGAACGGCGTTTTAAAAATGCGGTGATCCATGACGAAGCGGATCGGGCGTGGGCTGGCGGCATTGATCACGATCGCGTCCACGTAGCTGACGTGGTTGCACACCAGCACCGCCGGGCCTTCGCTCGGGATGCGCGCGGTGTCGATGGTGCGCACCCGGTACACGGTGTGAATCAACAGCCAGGCCAGGAAGCGCATCAGGAATTCCGGCACCAGCGAGAAGATGTACACCGCCACCACCGCATTGAGCAGGGCCGTGGTCAGGAACAGTTCCGGGATGCTGAAGCCCTGCCCCAGCAGCAGGATGGCGACCCCGGCCGATGCGACCATGAAGATCGCGTTCAGGATGTTCATGCCGGCGATCGTGCGCGACACGTGCTTCTGGTCGCAGCGGGTCTGGATCAGGGCGAACAGCGGCACGATGAAGAAACCGCCGAACACGCCGATCATCACCAGGTCGCCCAGGATGCGCCAGGCGCCGGGTTGGTTCAGCAGGCCGGTCCAGTCCACCACCGTCGTGCTGGCAATAAAGGCTTCGCTGGCGAAATACAGGTCGATGCCGAATACCGACAGGCCGATCGAGCCGAACGGCACCAGGCCGATCTCGACCTTGTGGCCCGACAGGCGCTCGCACAGCAGCGAGCCGAGCCCGATGCCGAGCGAGAACACGGTCAGCAGCAGCACGAACACGCTGTGGTCACCCATCAGATAGTCTTTCGAGAACACCGGGAACTGGGCCAGCAGCAAGGCGCCATAGAACCAGAACCAGGAATTACCGAGCATCGACAGGAACACGGTGCGGTTCTGGCGCGAATACGCCAGGTTGCGCCACGATTCGGCGATGAAATTGCGGCTGATGCGCAGTTCGGGCGCCGGCGCCGGCGATGGCGGAATGCGCCAGGCGGCGGCCAGGCCCAGCACGGCGAATAGCAAGGTTGCACCGGCCACCAGCATGATGCCGTTGGGCTTGTAGCCGACCAGGATCGCGCCGGCCACTTCACCCAGCAGGATGCCGACGAAGGTCCCCATCTCGACCACGCCATTGCCGCCCACCAGCTCGTCGGGCTTCAGGTTCTGCGGCAGATACGCGTATTTCACCGGACCGAACAGCGTCGAATGCATGCCCATGCCGATCACCGCCGCGATCAGGAGCCACAGCGTGTGCGTCATCCAGCCGATGCCGGCCACCAGCATGATCGCAATCTCGGCGATCTTGACGATGCGCGCCAGCTTCGCCTTGTCGAACTTGTCGGCGATCTGGCCCGAGGTGGCCGAGAACAGCACGTAGGGCAGGATGAACAGCCCCGGGATCAGGTTGTTGAGCAGGGAGGGATCGAGCGTGGTCCAGTTGATCGCATCATAGGTCATGACGACCAGCAGCGCGGTCTTGAACAGATTGTCGTTGAAGGCGCCCAGGAACTGGGTCCAGAAGAACGGGCCGAAACGGCGCTGGGTCAGCAGGGAAAACTGATTCGGTTGGCTCATGCTCGAAAGCTCGGCTGTGATGGAGTGCGTAATGTACAACGGCAGGCATGGCGGAACAAACGCTGTTTCTCACATTCATGCTTGCGTATCCGCATGTAATACCGCCGGTCTTGCTCTACAGTACGAAGCATTTGCGCGAGCACAAACCGCGGCCGACGGCAAGCGTGCGCACCGAAACAGTGCCATGCGGGCGATTGACGATTGAAGCCGGTCAAATTGGGCTTGATCTGGCACATTGGTGCAATGCAGCGCAGGTAGAATCCGCGGATGACTTCCGCCAACTTCCACATCAGCTACGCCAGCGTTGCCAATGCGCTGTTCGAGCACATCGAGCAGGACTTGCTGCTCCTCACCACCGCCCTCCTCGACGATGACGAGGAATTGCCGCGCCGTTTCGAGCCGTATCCAGCGACGTTGCTGGCCCATGAAGGCATGCCGCCGCCATGAAAAAACCGCCGTTGCCCAGCACGGGCAACGGCGGCTCCAGTGGCATGGCCGGTCAGGTCAGCCCAGCGTTTCCAGGCGAATCCGCGTCACCTTGCCGATCACCGCCGGTAATCCTTCGATCTTGGCGATCGCCGCGTCGATGTTCTTTTCGCGCGTCTGGTGCGTCAGCATGATGATGTCGATATCAAGCTGGTCGCCCGGCTCCTTCTGCAGCACGGCGTCGATCGAGATGCCGGCGTCGGCCAGGATGCGGGTCAGGTCGGCCATCACGCCCAGCTTGTCCTGCACGTGCACGCGCAGGTAATAGCTGCTGGTGATCTCGGACATCGGCATGATCGCGACGTCGGTCATCTGGTTCGGCTGGAACGCCAGGTGCGGCACGCGGCTGTACGGGTCGGCGGTCAGGAGGCGGGTCACGTCGACCAGGTCGGCGATCACGGCCGATGCGGTCGGCTCCGATCCGGCGCCCTTGCCGTAGTACAGCGTGGCGCCGACCGCGTCGGCCTGCACCAGCACCGCGTTCATCGCGCCTTCGACATTGGCGATCAGGCGCGCGGCCGGGATCAGGGTCGGGTGCACGCGCAGCTCGACGCCCTCGCCCGACTCGGTATGGGTGCGGCGCGTGATGCCCAGCAGCTTGATGCGGTAGCCGAGCTGTTCGGCGTAGCGGATGTCGGCCGCCTGCAGCTGGCTGATGCCTTCCACATAGGCCTTGTCGAACTGCACCGGAATGCCGAAGGCGATCGCCGACATGATGGTCAGTTTATGGGCCGCATCGACGCCCTCGATGTCGAAGGTCGGATCGGCCTCGGCATAGCCCAGCTCCTGCGCCTGCTTGAGCACGGTCGCAAAATCCAGACCCTTCTCGCGCATCTCGGTCAGGATGAAATTGGTGGTGCCGTTGATGATGCCGGCCACCGATTCGATGCGGTTCGCGGTCAGGCCTTCGCGCAGGGCCTTGATGATCGGCACGCCGCCGGCCACGGCCGCCTCGAAGGCCACCATCACGCCCTTTTCCTGGGCGGCGGCGAAGATCTCGTTGCCGTGCAGCGCCAGCAGCGCCTTGTTGGCGGTCACGACGTGCTTGCCGTTGGCGATCGCCTTCAGCACCAGCTCGCGAGGCAGTTCGTAGCCGCCGATCAATTCGACGACGATGTCGATGTCCGGATGGTTGACCACCGCAAACGGGTCGCTCACGATCTCGACCGCACCGCCGGTCACTTCGCGCGCGCGTTCAATATTGCGCGCCGCAATCATTGCAATCTCGATGCCGCGTCCGGCGCGGCGGCGGATGTCTTCCTGGTTGCGTTGAAGGACGTTGAAGGTACCGGCACCCACGGTGCCGATGCCCAGGAGGCCAACTTGAATCGGTTTCATAAAATCTGTATCTCTTGATGGTCAGGACGCCCGTCCGGTTCAGGCGTGGCGTCGTCGGTAACCGTCGAGGAAGCGCGCGATGCGTCCGCAAGCGTCGGTCAGGTCGTCGGAATTGGGCAGGAACACCAGCCGGAAATGGTCCGGGGCGATCCAGTTGAAGCCGGTGCCTTGCACCAGCAGCACTTTTTCCTCGGACAGCAGTTCGCAGATGAACTGCTGGTCGTCCGTGATCGGATACATCTTCGGATCGAGGCGCGGGAACATGTAGAGCGCGGCTTTTGGCTTGACGCAGGACACGCCCGGTATATCGGTAAGCAATTTATGCGCGAGGTCGCGCTGCCTCAAGAGGCGTCCGCCCGGCCCCACCAGGTCGTTGATGCTCTGGTGGCCGCCAAGGGCGGTCTGGATGGCGAACTGCCCCGGCGCATTGGCGCACAGGCGCATCGAGGCCAGCATGTTCAGGCCGTCGATATAGCCTTTCGCGTGGCGTTTCTCGCCCGAGACCACCATCCAGCCGGCGCGGTAGCCGCAGGAACGGTAGTTCTTCGACAGGCCATTCAGGGTCACGAACAGCACGTCGTCGGCCAGCGAGGCGATCGAGACGTGTTGGGCGCCGTCGTACAGGGTCTTGTCGTAGATCTCGTCGGCGTAGACGATCAACTGGTGCTGGCGCGCCAGCTCGATGATGTCGAGCAGCACTTCGCGTGGATACAGCGCGCCGGTCGGGTTGTTCGGATTGATGACGACGATCGCGCGCGTGTTCGGCGTGATCTTGCGCCGCATGTCCTCGATGTCGGGCAGCCAGCCGGACTGCTCGTCGCACACATAGTGCACCGGCGCGCCGCCGGCCAGGCTCACGGCCGCGGTCCACAGCGGGTAATCGGGCGCCGGCACCAGCACTTCGTCGCCGTTGTTCAGGAGCCCCTGCATCGACATCACGATCAGCTCCGAGGCGCCATTGCCCAGGTAGATGTCGTCCATGCCCACGCCGGCGATGTTCTTCTCTTGCGTGTAATGCATGACCGCCTTGCGCGGCGCGAACATGCCTTTGGAATCGGTATAGCCGGCCGCGCCATGCATATTGCGGATCATGTCGCTGACGATCTCGTCAGGCGCATCGAAGCCGAACACGGCGAGGTTGCCGATGTTGAGCTTGATGATCTTCTGGCCGTCTTCTTCCATCTGGCGCGCCACGTCCAGGGCCGGCCCGCGGATTTCGTAGCAGACGTCGTCGAGCTTGTTGGATTTGGCGATCGGTCTCAAAATTTCCTCAGATGTGAGCGTGCTCTGTTGCAGTGCGAAAAATACCATTCTGCCGAAAGCGCCCCGTTTAGGCAACCTTGCCGATCCGGTTACAATGGGCCTTTGCCAGCCCACCGGATTCAGCCAACGCCATGAAGCTTCATTCCGACAACACCCAACAATACCAGACCGTGACCGGCTATGACGCCTCGGGCGTGGAAATCAATGCCGAACGCTTCAATTACAGCCTGACGGTGCTCCCGGAGATCCCGCCGCGGCCGTGGAACGTGACCCGCTTCGACGACCTGACCGCCGCCCACTTCGAAGAAATCGCGAAGGACGCGCCCGACGTCGTCATCCTCGGCACCGGCGAGCGCCAGCGCTTCGTGCACCCGCGCCTGGTAGCCAGCCTGTCGGCCATGCACGTCGGCGTCGAAAGCATGGACAGCCAGGCCGCCTGCCGCACCTATAACGTGCTGATGGGTGAAGGACGCAAGGTAACGCTGGCCCTGATTATCGGCGCCTGATTTCGTTAGCCGGATCTTAAATCTCCAGAAACATTTCCAAATCGGGGTAAATAGTGTGATTCTGGCCAGCCGGAGCACTAGCGGCAGGTGGCACCGCCGGATTATCATGCCAGTGCCGCTCCCCGCCACCATGCGCCGGGAGGTTAATATTTGCAGCGCAGCGCGCTGTCACTGCCCAGGAGAAGCCCGTGGCCGAGAGCCAAGCAACCATCGCCCCATTTTCCGCCCCGATGACCGGTGGCCAGACTTTCGAGCTGGCTGGCCGTCCCGCCAGGTACACCGTGCTGTACTTCTACCCCAAGGACAATACGCCGGGCTGCACCACCGAGAGCATCGCCTTTCGCGAAGCCTGGCCCGAGTTCCAGGCGCTGGGCGCCGAGATCGTTGGCCTGAGCCGCGATTCGCTGCGCTCGCACGAGAACTTCAAGGCCAAGCTGGGCCTGCCCTTCGAACTGATCTCCGATCCGGACGAAACCGTCTGCACGCAATTCAATGTCATGAAGATGAAGAATATGTATGGCAAACAAGTGCGTGGGGTCGAGCGCAGTACGTTTGTCATTGACGCTCAAGGCCGATTGGTGAAAGAATGGCGTGGCGTGAAAGTCAATGATCACGTCACCGAAGTGCTGGAATTTTTGAAGAGCCAGCCCTGAATTACGGATGGCTCCAGTTTGTTCAACCTGCTGGATCGCTACCCCTTATTTTGAGTCAACCCGTAATTCATCCACATTCTTCCAATCTGGTTTCCCGCCGGGCCGGAGCATTTCCGGGCTCGGCCGTACTGCAGACATTTTTCCTCGCAATCACCCCGGCGGCTCATCCGCCATTCCCGTTAGTAGCATCGACTCCGTGCGGCAGCGCGCCACGTGGCCCGCGCGCGCACGGCCATCCAGACTTTTTTTAGATTGAGAACCTGATGCCACTGCCAAAGATGCCTACCCAGCCAGCGACCATGCTGCTGGCAAAAGATTACCCGAAGGCCGAACCCGGCAAATCGCCGGTACGTCCCGTCTCGGCCCAGGCCAACGACGACGTCGAAGACCTGATCAGCGGCCAGGCCGTGCCGACGCCGAAATCGCGCGCACGCCGCAAGGCGCAAGACACCCTGGCCGCGGCGCAAGCGCCCGCGGCTGCCAAACCCGTCGCAGCCGTTCCAGCCGTCGCCGAACAGGCTGGGCAACCGGCCCGCAAGACCGCCAAGCAAGGCAAGCAGAACTGGCCTGGAGCCGCCCCTGCGCAAGCCAGGCTGCGCGAGACCGACGCCGATCAACCGCATCCGGCCAAGCACAAGCCGGTCGAAGTCACCATCAAGTCGTCCACCAGCCGCAAGGCCGACCGCTCCGGCGCCACCAAGGTGTTCGTGCTCGACACCAATGTGCTGATGCACGATCCGACCTCGCTGTTCCGCTTCGAAGAGCACGACGTCTACCTGCCGATGATGACGCTCGAGGAGCTGGACAACCACAAGAAGGGCATGTCCGAAGTCGCGCGCAATGCGCGCCAGGTCTCGCGCACGCTCGACGCCCTGATCGCCAACGTCGACGACGACGCCATCGAGTCCGGCATCCCGCTGTCCAAGCTGGGCAACAAGGATGCCAAGGGCCGCCTGTTGTTCCAGACCCGCCTGAACAGCGCCGCCCTGCCCGAAGGTCTGCCGTCGGGCAAGGCCGACAACCAGATCCTGGGCGTCGTGCGCGCGCTCGAGCAGCAGATGGCGGGCCGCGCCATCGTGCTGGTGTCGAAAGACATCAATATGCGCATCAAGGCGCGCGCCATCGGCTTGCCGGCCGAGGATTACTTCAACGACCACGTGCTGGAAGACACCGACCTGCTGTACTCGGGCATCGTCCAGCTGCCGGACGACTTCTGGGACAAGCACGGCAAGGACGTCGAATCCTGGCAGGAAAACAAGAACGGCAGCTCGGCGACCTACTACCGCGTCACCGGTCCCTTGATCCCGACCCTGCTGGTGAACCAGTTCCTGTTCCTCGAGCCGAAGGATGGCCAGTCGCCGCTGTACGCGCAGGTCAAGTCGATCAACGGCAAGACCGCCGTGCTGCAGACCCTGCGCGACTATAGCCACAACAAGAACAACGTCTGGGGCATCACGGCGCGCAACCGCGAGCAGAACTTCGCCCTCAACCTGCTCATGAATCCCGAGGTCGACTTCGTCACCCTGCTGGGCCAGGCCGGCACCGGCAAAACCCTGCTGGCCCTGGCGGCCGGCCTGGCGCAAGTGCTCGAGACCAAGCTCTACAACGAGATCATCGTCACCCGCGTGACGGTGCCGGTGGGCGAGGACATCGGTTTCCTGCCGGGCACCGAAGAAGAGAAGATGTCGCCATGGATGGGCGCCTTCGACGACAACCTCGAGGTGCTGATGAAGTCGGACGGCGATGCCGGCGACTGGGGCCGCGCCGCCACGCAAGACCTGATCCGCTCGCGCATCAAGATCAAGTCGCTCAACTTCATGCGCGGCCGCACCTTCGTGAACAAGTTCCTGATCATCGACGAGGCGCAAAACCTGACGCCGAAGCAGATGAAGACCCTGGTCACGCGCGCCGGTCCCGGCACCAAGATCTTGTGCCTGGGCAATATCGCGCAGATCGACACGCCTTACCTCACCGAGGGTTCGAGCGGCCTGACCTATGTGGTCGACCGCTTCAAGGGCTGGAGCCACGGCGGCCACGTGACCCTGGCGCGCGGCGAACGCTCGCGCCTGGCCGACCACGCCAGCGACGTGCTGTAACGCCGCAGGCCGCCTGCAAGAGGCGGCAGTGCCGCCAAACGCCCGCCCTCACCGGCGGGCGTTTTTTTGCCTGAACCGCAAACAGCGCTACCATAGGGTGGTCGGCCATGCCGTCCACGCGTCCAGACAGATCCCGCCCAAAGGAGACCTTATGCCCCATATGCTGCTCATCCACGAGCCGATCGGCCAGCGCGCCACCCGCAGCGACGCCGAAGGACGCGCCGCCTACGAGCGCATGCTGCGCTGGGGAGAAGACCTGAAGGAGCGCGGCCTGTTGCTGGCGGCCGAGTCGCTCGCATCCCTCGACAGCGCGGTGCGGGTGACCGTCCCCGCCGGCAAGCCGCGCATCGTCGACGGCCCGTTCGCCGAGGCCAAGGAAATGGTGGGCGGGTTCTTTTTGGTCGACGTCGACTCGCGCGACGAGGCGGTCCTGCTCGCCGCCGAGTGCCCGGCCGCCGCATGGGCCACGGTCGAAGTGCGCGCACTGGCGCCCTGCTTCATGCGGTGATTATTTTTTCAGGGCTGTCGAATACGCTGAGCGCCGTTCGTCGTGGACCATGAAGGCCTGCCGCCGCGGGCCACTCACCACCACCGGAGAACCCCATGCGATTCATGATCATCGTCAAGGCCAGCGCCGCGTCCGAAGCGGGAGAGATGCCGCAAGAGCCGCTGCTCGCCGAAATGAACGACTACCACCAGGAACTGGCGCGCGCCGGCGTGCTCCTCGACGGCAATGGGCTCAAGCCCACCAGCCAGGGCTGGCGCATCCGTTACGAAGGCGACGGACGGCGCGTCGTCGACGGCCCGTTTGCCGAGACCAAGGAGCTGATCGCCGGCTATACCCTGATCCAGGTCCGCTCGCGCGAGGAAGCGCTCGAATGGACGCGCCGCTTTCCCAACCCGCGCGGCCCCGGCCTGGAAGCCGAGATCGAGGTGCGCCAGCTGTTCGAGCTGGACGACTTCGCCCCCACCGAAACCATCGAACGCATGCGGGCGCAATGACAGGCAGGGTCGAGGACACCATCGCCGCGCTGTGGCGGATCGAATCCGGCCGCATCGTCGGCAGCGTCGCGCGCATCGTGCGCGACGTCGGGCTGGCCGAGGAGCTGGCCCAGGACGCCCTGGTGGCGGCGCTGGAGCGCTGGCCGCACGACGGCATCCCCGACCGTCCCGGCGCCTGGCTGCTCACGGCCGCGCGCAACGGCGCCTTCGACCTGCTGCGGCGCGACCGCAGCCTGCGCCAGAAACTGGAACAGATCGGCCTCGACCTCGAGGCCCAGGAGGCCCTGACAGTGCCGGATTTCGTGGACGACCTCGACGCCCGGCGCAACGACGTGGTCAAGGACGACCTGCTGCGCCTGATGTTCACCGCCTGCCACCCGGTGCTGTCGCTCGACGCGCGCCTGGCCCTGACGCTCAAGCTGCTCGGCGGCCTGGCCACCGCCGAGATCGCGCGCGCCTTCCTGGTGCCAGAGAGCACCATGGCCCAGCGCATCGTGCGCGCCAAGCGCACCCTGGGCGAGGCGAAGGTGCCGTTCGAACTGCCGCCACCAGCCGAGCTGGGCCAGCGCCTGGGCGCCGTGCTGGAGGCGGTCTACCTGATCTTCAACGAAGGCTATACCGCCACGGCGGGGGACGACTGGATGCGCCCGGCCCTGGTCGACGAGGCGCTGCGCCTGGGTCGCATCCTGGCCGAGCTGGCGCCGAACGAACCCGAGGTGCATGGCCTGGTGGCGCTGATGGAACTGCAGGCGTCGCGCATGGCGGCGCGCCTGGACGCGGCCGGGCGGCCGGTGCTGCTGCTCGACCAGGACCGCGCGCGCTGGGACGGCGTGCTGGTGCGGCGCGGCCTGGCCGCCCTCGAGCGCGCCGCGCGCATTGGCGCCCCGCGTGCTTCCTATGTGCTGCAGGCCGAGATCGCCGCCTGCCACGCGCGCGCGCATCGTGCCGGGCTGACCGACTGGCGCCGCATCGCCGACCTGTACGGCGAACTGGCCGTGGTCCAGCCCTCCCCCGTCGTCGAGCTCAACCGCGCGGTGGCGGTGGGCATGGCCGACGGCCCCGCGGCCGGCCTGGCGCTGGCCGACCGGCTGCTTGCGGATGGCCGGCTGGACGGCTACCACTGGCTGCCGAGTGTGCGCGGCGACCTGCTGTTCAAGCTCGGCCGCCGGCCGGAAGCCCGCGCCGAATTCGCGCGCGCGGCCGCGCTCGCCGCCAATGCGGCCGAGCGCGAACTGCTGCTGGCGCGGGTGCGCGATGCGTCCGATGCCTGATCCTGAACAAATACTGCGCGTTAATTGATGTCTATGCCGGAAGGATACATACCGCTATGATCGAGGCTGGATAGAATAAAACTCAAGTGATCGTGACGGGAGAGCAGCAATGAAATTCCGGTTCTGGGGAGTGCGTGGATCGATCCCTTCGCCGGGTCCGCGCACCGCGCGCTACGGCGGCAACACCACCTGCATCGAGGTGCGCACCGACGCCGGCGCCCTCCTGATCCTGGACGGCGGCACCGGGCTGTTCCCGCTGGCCCAGCACCTGGTCCAGCAAGGGCCGGTGGCGGCCAATATCTTCATCACCCACAGCCATTGGGACCACATCCACGGCCTGCCCTTCTTCGCGCCCTTGTTCGTCAAGGGCAACCGGGTGCGCCTGCACGGCGCCCACGACGAAATCACGGGCTACGGCATCGAACACGTGATGAACGCGCAGCTGCAGAACAGCTATTTTCCGGTCGGCGAAGCGCAGATGAGCGCCACCCTCGACTATCGCACGCTCGATGTCGGCGTGCCGATCGCGCTGGAAGACGCCGTGGTGTCGAACGTGGCGATGAACCATCCGGTGCTCAATCTCGGCTACCGCATCGACTGCAACGGCAAGTCGCTGTTCTTCACCGGCGACCATGAGCCCTGGCCCAACCCGCACCCGGCCGGAAGCGCCGAGCACGCCGCCTGCGAGGAACAGCTGCGCGAGCGCGAACGCCGCATGGACGCCGTCATGCGCGGCGTGGACGCCCTGATCGTCGATTGCTCCTACACGCGCGAGGAATACCCGTCCAAGCTCGGCTGGGGCCACGGCACCTTCGACGGCGCGTTCGACATGGCGCTGCGGGTGGGCGCGCGCACGCTCTATTGCACGCATCACGAACCGACGCGCGGGGACGACGAACTGGAAGCGGTGTTTGCCGGGGTGATGGCGCGCTACGAGGGGCGGCTGGATGGCTTGCAGGTCTTCCTCGCCTACGAGGGACTGGAAGTCGATCTCGGGTAGATCGCGCAAGGCGTAAAAAAAGCGGAGCCATTCAGCTCCGCTTTTTCGTTGCGCCCAGCGCTTGTCACATGATGTGGGTGCCCACCCACCACGCCACCGCGGCGATGAACGCCGATGCCGGAATGGTGAAGATCCAGGCCCACACGATGTTGCCGGCCACGCCCCAGCGCACGGCCGAGGCCTTCTGCGCGGCGCCCACGCCGACGATCGCGCCGGTGATGGTGTGGGTGGTCGACACCGGGATGCCGAAGGCGCTCGACATCAGGAGCGTCATCGCGCCGCCGGTCTCGGCGCAGAAGCCGCCCACCGGCTTGAGCTTGGTGATCTTCTGGCCCATGGTCTTGACGATGCGCCAGCCGCCGAACAGCGTGCCGAAGGCGATCGCGGCGTAGCACGAGATGATGACCCAGGCCGGCGGATGGGCGTCGTTGGCGCTGACGTAACCGGCGGCGATCAGCAGCATCCAGATGATGCCCATGGTTTTTTGTGCATCGTTGCCGCCGTGGCCCAGCGAGTAGGCCGCGGCCGAGACCAGCTGGAGTTTACGGAACAGGCCGTCGACCTTGCGCGGCGTCGCCTTCACGAAGACCCAGGCCACGATCAGCATGATCACCGAACCGAGCACGAAGCCCAGCAGCGGCGCGACCACGATGAAGGCGACGGTCTTGAGCAGGCCGCCGGAGATCAGCGAGCCGGTGCCGGCCTTGGCCACAGCGGCGCCCACCAGGCCGCCGATCAGGGCGTGCGAGGACGAGGACGGGATGCCGTAATACCAGGTGATCAGGTTCCAGGAAATCGCGCCGACCAGGGCGCCGAAGATGACGTAGTGATCGACCACGCTCGGGTCGATGGTGCCCTTGCCGATGGTCTGCGCGACCTTCATGTTGACCACGAAGATCGCGATGAAGTTGAAGAAGGCGGCCATCGCGACGGCATGCTGCGGCTTCAGGACGCCGGTCGACACGACGGTGGCGATCGAGTTCGCCGAGTCGTGGAAGCCGTTCATGAAGTCGAAGATGAGTGCCAGCACCACCAGCATGCCCAGCACATAAATGCTGATGTTAACAGTATCCATGGTTGTTTCGCTCGAACGACGCTTACGCGTTTTCGACGATGATGCCTTCGATGATGTTGGCCACGTCTTCGCAGCGGTCGGTCACGGTTTCCAGGATCTCGTAGATCGCCTTCATCTTGATCAGGTTGCGCACGTCCGGTTCGTCGCGGAACAGCTTGGACATGGCGGCGCGCATCACATGGTCGGCGTCCGACTCGAAGCGGTCGATCTCTTCGCAGATGGCGACGATCTTTGGCGCATTGTCCATGTCGTGCAGCATCGAGACCGCTTCCTGCACCTTCAGGCAGCACGACAGGCACAGCTCGGCCAGGCGCTTCGCCTCCGGCGTCACCGCATGCAGGTCGTACAGGGAAACGGTCTGGGCCGCGTCTTCCATCATGTCCAGGATGTCGTCCATGCGCGTGATCAGCTTGTGGATGTCGTCGCGGTCGAGCGGAGTGATGAAGGTCTTGTGCAGCAGGTCGACCGTGGCGTAGGTGATCTTGTCGGCCTGTTTTTCGATCGTTTCGACCGCATGGGTACGGGTTTCCAGATCGTCGAAATTGGTCATCAGGCCGACCATTTCATGGGCACCCTTCACGCACAAGGCCGCGTGCTGGTTGAACAGTTCAAAGAAATTGCCTTCTTTAGGCAAAAAGCGTCCAAACATTGTTTTTCTCCGTTTTTCTCTCGGTATTGCCGACGCTCCGGGAAAAGCGACGGCATGGTATGCGGCGTGACGCTGGCCGCGCTATGCGGCTTAGTCGCCCTGGTAGATAGACAGGTTGCCGCTGTAATTGCCAAACTTGGTGTATTGGCCAATCCAGGTCAGACGAATCGCCCCGATCGGGCCATTACGCTGCTTGCCGATGATGATCTCGGCGGTGCCTTTGTCAGGCGAATCCGGGTTATAGACTTCGTCGCGGTACAGGAAGATGATCACGTCCGCATCCTGTTCGATAGCGCCGGATTCGCGCAGGTCGGACATCACGGGACGTTTGTTGGGGCGTTGTTCCAGCGAGCGGTTCAGCTGCGACAGCGCGATCACGGGGCACTGCAGCTCCTTCGCCAGGCCCTTGAGCGAGCGCGAGATCTCGGAAATCTCGGAGGCGCGGTTGTCGCCCGGCTTCGAACCCTGCATCAGCTGCAGGTAGTCGACGATGATCAGGCCCAGCTTGCCGCACTGGCGCGCCAGGCGGCGGGCCCGCGCGCGCATCTCGATCGGATTCAATGCGGGGGTTTCGTCGATGTACAGCTGGGCATCGTTCATCTTCTGGATGGCGTGCGTCAGGCGCGGCCAGTCCTCGTCGTGCAGGCGGCCGGTACGCAGGCGGTGCTGGTCGAGCTGGCCGACCGAGCCGAGCATACGCATGGCCAGCTGGGCGCCGCCCATCTCCATCGAGAACACGGCGACCGGCAGGCCGGCCTCGATCGCGACGTTCTCGCCGATGTTCACCGAGAACGCGGTCTTGCCCATCGACGGACGGCCGGCGACGATGACCAGGTCGCCCGGCTGCAGGCCGGAGGTCATGCGGTCGAGGTCGATGAAGCCGGTCGGCACGCCGGTGATCTCGCCCTGGTTCTCGCGCGAGTACAGTTCGTCGATGCGCTCGACCACCTGGGTCAGCAGCGGCTGCACCGCCAGCCAGCCCTGGGCGCCGCGGGCGCCCTGCTCGGCGATGGCGAAGATCCGCGATTCCGCCTCGTCGAGCATCTGCTTGACTTCCTTGCCCTGCGGATTGAAGGCATTGCCGGAAATCTCGTCGGCGACGGTGATCAGCTGGCGCAGGATGCCGCGGTCGCGCACGATCTCGGCGTAGCGGCGGATATTGGCGGCCGACGGCGTGTTCTGCGCCATCGCGTTCAGGTATTGCAGGCCACCCACTTCCTCGGCCTTGCCGAGCTGGTTGCAGGCTTCATAGACCGTGATCACGTCGGCCGGCTTGCCGGCGTTGATCAGGCGGACCATCTGTTCGAAGATGATGCGGTGATCGTAACGGTAGAAGTCTTCCGCATGCATGAAGTCGGCGATGCGGTCCCAGGCGGCATTATCGCGCAGCAGGCCGCCGATGACGGACTGCTCTGCTTCGATGGAGTGCGGGGGGATGCGCAGGGCTTCGATCTGCGGGTCTGAGGGTGCTGCGTTCATGGGCGGCATTATACCTTCTCCTGTCACACGGCTGTCATAATTGGTGAGTTTCAAAAGCAAAAAAGCCGGGAGAACCCGGCTTTTTCGTGTACTGCTTTTACTTCAGTTCAGCATTCGCTTAGGCAGCTTCGCCCACGACAGCGATGGTGATTTCCGACACGACGTCGGTGTGCAGGGCGACTGCAACCGGGAATTCGCCGGTGGTCTTCAGCGGGCCGTTCGGCAGGCGAACGGCAGCTTTTTCGACCGGGAAGCCCTGCTTGGTCAGCGCTTCAGCGATGTCCGCGTTGGTGACCGAACCGAACAGACGGCCGTCGACGCCGGCCTTCTGGCCGATGGTGACGGTCAGGCCGCTCAGCTTGTCGCCTTGGGCTTGGGCGGCTGCCAGCTTCTCGGCGGCTGCTTTTTCCAGTTCGGCGCGCTTGGCTTCGAACTCGGCCACTGCCGACGCGGTAGCGCGGCGTGCCATCTTTTGTGGGATCAGGAAGTTACGTGCGTAACCATCCTTGACTTTGACGACGTCGCCCAGGTTGCCGACGTTGATAACTTTTTCCAACAGAATAACTTGCATGTTTTATCTCCAGGATATCTGACTGTCGTGACCGACGATTAACCGTGGTGCAGGTCGGTGTACGGCAGCAGCGCCAGGTAACGGGCGCGCTTGATGGCGGCGTCGACCTGACGCTGGTAGTGCGCCTTGGTGCCGGTCAGACGTGCTGGCATGATCTTGCCGTTTTCCTGGACGAAGTCCTTCAGGGTGTCGACGTCTTTGTAGTCGACCTGCTCAACGCCGGCGGCGGTGAAGCGGCAGAATTTCTTGCGCTTGAACAGCGGGTTCTGCTGCTTGCGCTTCAGTTTTTCTTTGGCTTTGTTTTTGTCGAACTTTTTACCGAATGCCATTTCGAGGCTCCTGTATATCTAAATTGCCGAACTAGGCGGCACTGAAATCAATGATGTGAAACACCAGGGCTTTGCTGTTGCGATTTTTTCGTGCGAGGAATCCATCGAAGCGGTAGCTGGCGCCGAGCTCGGCGTTTCCGAACCTGCCCGAAATCTCGCCCGCGGCGAACGCGGGAACTTCGAACTCGACCAGGCGATCGATCCCCGCCTCGCGCTGATGCGAACTGTGCATCAGGACGGCTGAAACGATCGGCACGCCGGCCGGGGTGTAGCGCAGTACGTCACGCTCGGCGATGGTCGCCACGAGCTGGAGCTGATTCACCCGGTTCTACTACTGCTTGTTACGAATTCCTGGAAAAAATCTTAGGCAGCGGCGGCCGGGGCAGCTGCAGGAGCGGCTGCTTCTGCACGGTGGCTCTTGGCTGCGTCTTCGCGCTGCACCGATTTCATCATCGGCGACGGTGCGGTTTCTGCTTTCTTCATCTTGACGGTCAGATGACGCAGAACGGCATCATTGAACTTGAATGCGGTTTCCAGCTCGACCAGGGTCTCGTTGTCGCATTCGATGTTCAGGCAGATGTAGTGAGCTTTTGGCAGCTTCTGGATCTGGTAAGCCATCTGGCGGCGGCCCCAGTCTTCCACGCGATGGATGTTACCGCCGCGGCTGGTCACCGTGGTCTTGTAACGCTCGATCATCGCCGGGACTTGCTCGCTCTGGTCCGGATGGACGATAAAAACGATTTCATAATGACGCATGCATTACTCCTTGAGGACGTTTTACATAAATGCCCACCTCGGCGTCAAGACGAGTGTGGGAAGGGAACAGCCAGCTAGTATAGCGTGAAATGGGCAAAAAGGGAACTTGGCTGTCAAGCGCCCCATCGCGGCGCCGCGCTCACTCGACAATTAGGCCCATGGAAGCCCTATTTTTTGTCTTGTGCGCGCTTTTTTTGCGCTTTTTCGTGTATATCACTTGCGTATAGCAGAATACTGTACAAAAATACAGTCTACCTCTACAACCCGTTGCTGCAAGATTATTTATGCTCAAGCTCACTGCAAGGCAAGAACAGATCCTTAACCTGATCAAGGAAGCGATCGAGAACACGGGTTTCCCTCCGACCCGGGCCGAAATCGCGGCCGAACTGGGCTTCCGTTCGGCCAATGCGGCCGAAGAACACCTGCAAGCCCTGGCGCGCAAGGGCGCGATCGAGATTTCGCCGGGCACTTCGCGCGGCATCCGCCTGGTCGGCGCCAGCGTCGAGCAGATCCCGATGCCGCCACCTTCCCTGATGTCGCTGCCGCTGGTCGGTCGCGTCGCCGCCGGCAATCCGATCCTGGCGCAAGAACACGTCGAAGCGACCTATAACGTCGACACCGCGATGTTCGCGGCGCGGCCCGACTTCTTGCTCAAGGTAAAAGGCTGGTCGATGCGCGACGCCGGCATCATGGATGGCGACTTTTTGGCGGTCAAGAAAATCGATAGCGCCAAGAACGGCCAGATCGTCGTCGCCCGCCTGGGCGAGGAAGTCACCGTCAAGCGCTACCGCAAGACCGGCGACCTGGTCGAACTGCTGCCCGAGAACCCCGACTTCAAGGTCATCGAAGTCACGCCCGACGAAGAGTTTGCGCTCGAGGGACTGGCGGTTGGGTTGATGCGTAGCTGGAACTGATCGGCTTCACCTCTTGAGCACGCCGGCCTGCGGGCCGGCATTCACTATTATTGCTTGGCCTTGTTGACCACCGCATTATGCTGGTCCACGAAGGCCTCGGTCGCGCTGCGCCAGGCGGCGAAATCGGCCAATACCATCTTCGAATTGACTTTCGCTCCCTCGGCGATGTTCTGGCGCACCGCCTCCAGATAGGCGGTCGAGGCCTCGGTTTCCTGCTTGTTCATCAGCTTGGCGATGTCGGGCGGGATGCGCTTGGTCAGCGGCGACTGCGCGTTCAGGTTGGTCACCATCTTGTTGTAGCAATCCTGCCAGCTGGTCACGGCGTTGTTCACGCGCTCGATCTCTTCATTGATCTTCGACACCGCCGGGATGCGCGGCAACGGGCAGCGGTATTCGCCCGACTGCAGCTCGGCGCCATCGTAGCCCTTGATCCAGTAGTCGATCTCGGCGCGGCGAAGGACGCGCTGCTGCATGATCACGAGCGAGTCGGCGGCGACCTTATTGCCCTTGGCGGCCGACTTTTCGAACCACTCCTTCGCCTTTGCCTCGTCGACCGCGCCGGCTTCGCCATACCAGTACATCTGGCCCAGCTGCTGCTGGGCCTGTGGATTGCCGGCATTGGCCAGCTTGGTGTACAGCTTGAGCGCGCCCGCATAGTCCTTCTTCTCGAACAGGGCGTTGGCATCCTCGAGTTCGCCGGCGAAGGCGGCGCCACCGCTTGCGAAGGACACCGCGAGGAACAGGCAGGACAGGATTCGTTTCATGGGCATACCGTAAGGCTGGGCTGGTAAAAGTCCATGATAGCCGTGTTTTACGGCTGGGCTCAACCGCAAAAATGACGAGGCCGGCATTTGCCGGCCCGATCAGGACAGTTTTACCTGGCTTTACGCATCCAGCGCCTGGCGGAAGTCGCCGACCAGGTCGGCGGTGTCCTCGATGCCCACCGACACCCGGATCAGGCCTTCCGCGATGCCCATGCTGGCGCGCCGCTCGGGGCCCATCTCGAAGAAGATCGTGTGCGCCACCGGAATCACCAGGGTGCGGTTGTCGCCCAGGTTCGAGGCCGGGATCGCCAACTTGAGGCGGTTCAGGTAGTCGAACGGGTCGATCTCGTCCTTCAGCTCGAAGCTCAAGAGCGAGCCGCCGGAGCGGAACAGCGTCTCGACGATCGCATGCTGCGGGTGCGAGGCCAGGCCCGGGTAATGCACGGCGGCGACCCGGTCGTCGGCTTGGAGCATCGTCGCCAGCGCCAGCGCATTGGCGCAGGTGCGCTCCATGCGCAGGGCCAGCGTCTCGGCGCCGACCGCGATGTGGTGCGCCGCCTCCGGCCCCAGCGCGGCGCCGAAGTCGCGCAGCGCCTTGGCCCGCAGCTGGGCCATGCCTTGCGCGGCGCTCGGCTGCTTGCGGAAGTTCTGGGCGATGTTCGGATACGCGGCCCAGTCGAACAGGCCCGTGTCGGTCAGCGCGCCGCCCAGCGCGATGCCGTGGCCGCCGATCGACTTGGTCAGCGAATTGACCACCAGCCCGGCGTGCACGTCCCTGGGACGGAACAGCCAGGGCGTGGTCATCGTGTTGTCGACCACGTACAGGATGCCGCGCGCGCGGCACAGTTCGCCGATGCGCGCCAGGTCCGCCACCTGCGTGCGCGGATTGGCGATGGTCTCGACGAACACCATACGGGTGTTCGGCTGCAGCGCCGCTTCCACCCGGGCCACGTCGGTGGCGTCGACGAAAGCGACGTCGACGCCTTGGGCCGCCACCGTCTGCCACAGGCTGTTGGTGTTCCCGAACAGGAAGCTCGACGAGACGATGTGGTCGCCGGCTTTCAGGAGCGCCTGGAACAGCGCGCCGATCGCCGCCATGCCGGTGCCGAAGCACAGGGTGGCGACGCCGTCTTCCATCCTGCTGATCTTGTCTTCCAGGGCCGACACCGTCGGGTTGCCCTGGCGGCCGTAGCGAAAGCCCGGCTCCTTGCCCTGGAATACCGACGCCAGCTGGCGCGCATCGGCATAGCCGAAGGCGACCGAGGTGTGCACCGGCTTGTGCAGCGAACCCTGCTCGATCGTCTTGCGGCGATCGTTGTGCAGGATGGTGGTCGTGAAACCGTAGTGCTTGTTATCCGACATGGTTTACTCGGCCGCCACCGGCGGATTCAGGTTGAGCTGGGTGCGCACCTTGTCCTCGGCGTCCTTCGACTTCGGATTGTGACGCGCCGATTCCTGGCGGTCCAGGTATTCGGGGGTCACGTCGCCGGTGACGTAGACGCCGTCGAAACACGAGGCCTCGAAGTTCTTCAGCGCCGGATTGACGTCCGAGATCGCGCGCTTGAGCGCGTCGACGTCCTGGTACACCACGCGGTCGGCCGTGATCTCGCGGCACACTTCCTCGACCGTGCGGCCATGGGCGATCAGCTCGTCGCGGGTCGGCATGTCGATGCCGTACACGTTCGGGTACAGCACCGGCGGCGCGGCCGAGGCGAAGAACACCTTGCGGGCGCCGGCTTCGCGCGCCATCTGCACGATCTCGCGGCTGGTGGTGCCGCGCACGATCGAGTCGTCGACCAGCAGCACGTTCTTGTCCTTGAACTCGGAGCTGATGGCGTTCAGTTTCTGGCGCACCGACTTCTTGCGCATGCCCTGGCCCGGCATGATGAAGGTGCGGCCGATGTAGCGGTTCTTGATGAAGCCCTCGCGGTACTCCACGCCGAGTTTCAGCGCCAGCTGGATCGCGGCAGGGCGCGAGGAATCGGGGATCGGCATCACGACGTCGATCTCGTCGACCGGGATCTCCTTGCTGACCTTGTCGGCCAGGTACTCGCCCATGCGCAGGCGGGTGGCGTACACCGAGGCGCCGTCGATCACGGAATCCGGACGGGCCAGGTAGACGAACTCGAAGGCGCACGGGTTGAGCGACGGGTTCTCGGCGCACTGGCGCTCGTGCAGCTGGTTGTTTTCGTCGATGAAGACCGCTTCGCCCGGCGCGATGTCGCGCACGAAACGGAAGCCCAGGCCCTCCAGGGCGACCGATTCGCTGGCCACCAGGTACTCATTGCCCTGCTCGGTCTCGTTGACGCCCAGGCACAGCGGGCGGATGCCGAACGGATCGCGGAAGGCCAGCATGCCGTGGCCCGATATCTGCGCCACCACGGCGTAGGCGCCGCGCACGCGGCGGTGCACGGCGGCGACCGCCTTGAACACCGCATCGGCGTCGAGCGTATAGCCGTCGGCCGCTTCCTGCATCTCGTGGGCCAGCACGTTGAGCAGCACTTCGGAGTCGGAATCGGTGTTGATGTGGCGGCGGTCGTTGCGGAACAGCTCGTCCTTCAGCTGGGCCTGGTTGGTCAGGTTGCCGTTGTGGGCCAGCGTGATGCCGAACGGCGCATTGACGTAGAACGGCTGCGCTTCTTCCTCGCTCGACGAACCGGCGGTCGGGTAGCGGCAGTGGCCGATGCCGCTATTGCCCGACAACGAACGCATATTGCGGGTGCGGAACACGTCCCGGACCAGGCCGTTGGCCTTGAACATCGAGAACATGCTGCTGTGATTGGTCGCAATGCCCGCCGCATCCTGGCCGCGGTGCTGCAGCAGCAGCAATGCGTCATACAGCAACTGGTTGACGGGAGAGTGAGAGACGACGCCGACGATGCCACACATGGTGTGCTCCTAAAAGCTTGAGTGCTTGATTACAGAAAAAAGTTCTACGACTGAGGAATGCTGGTCAAAAATTCACGTGCTGCGCCATGGCAGCGGGCAGGAAGGGCTTGACGGTACGGGCGCCGGTCTCGGCGATCGGCGACAACAGGGCCTCTTGCCAGAATGCCTGCTTCGGAATGTCCGTCATCCCACACAATATGACGCCGGCCAGCACGATTACAACGCCGCGCGCCAATCCAAACAATCCCCCGAGGCCGCGGTCCGCCAGCGAGAGCCCGGTGGCTTCCACCAGGGCGCCGATCGCCAGCGACAGCAGGCCCATCAGGATACGCACGCCCAGGAACAGCGCGATGAAGGCCACGATCAGGCGCGCCGTGTCGCCGGGAATCACTTCCGGCAGCAGCGGCGCGAGCCCGGCGCCATAGGCATTGGCCACCACGAAGGCGACGATCCAGCCCAGCAGCGACAGGATTTCCTTGACCAGGCCGCGCAGGGTGCTGATGACAACGGAGGCGATCAGCACGAACAGCACCAGGTAATCGAAAATCGTCACGCTTCAGAGCAAGATCAGAGCGGCACCATGGTGCCGGACAGGCCGATGCCGCCCAGCTTGGCGCGCGTTTTCTCGGCTTCTTCCTTGCTGAACGGACCGATCCGCACACGGATCAGTTCGCCCGACTTCTGGGTGAACGACGCGATGCCGGCGCCGCGCAGGCGCTCCTGCAATTCCGCGACCTTTTCCTGGCTGGCCAGGGCGGCGACCTGCACCACGAAGCGTGGCGCCGGGCCTTGCGCCTTCTGCGGCTCGGCCGCCTTGCCTTCGAGGATGGCCATGGCGCGCGCGGCGTCGTCCTTCGGCGCGGGCTTGGCGACCTGCTCGGCCTTCGGATGGGTCTCGGCCGGTTTCTTCGCTGGCTCGGGTTTCTTCTCGGGTTTCGGTTCCGGCTTCGGCTCAGGCTTCACCGGTTCGGGCTTCGGTTCGGCCTTCGGCTTGACCGGTTCGGGCTTCGGCTCGGGTTTTGGCTCCGGTTTCGGCGGCTCGGCCTGTTCCAGCATGCGCATCGGCGGCGGATCGTTGGCCGCCGGGGCCGTCACGCGGGCGTCGGTTGCGGGGACACCGGCCGCAGGGCCGGTGGCCGCAGGCGCCGGCTCGATGATCTCTTCGTCGCTGTCGACGCTGGCCATCGGCGCCACCTGCTCGGACGGCACCGGCAGCGGCGCTGCCTTGTCCTTGTCCGGGATGTGGATGGCGATGTCGGTGGCCAACGGCTTGGGCTCGGAATCGAGCAGCATCGGCAGCGCGACGACGGCCGCCAGGACCAGCGCGATGGCGCCGACGAGGCGGCGGCGGGCGCGCTTCTTTTCGGGCAGGATCGGGTCGCCGCGGCTGGTGCGGCGACCCGCCTCGCCCGCGGAACTTGCACGCTTGGAGCGGGCGCGCTCGGTATAAGCGGCGTCGTCGTCCTTGACGAAGTGCCCGCTGTCCCGGACAGTTTCTTGCTTGTTTTTATTGCCGAACGAGAACAAGCCCATGTGGTTCAGGTAATAGGGTGAAGAAGGTCAGTGAAGACTCGATTTACGCGCCGCCATGACGCCTGCAACCGTGTAGAAAGAGCCAAAGACCACAATTCTATCATTCTCCCCTGCCCGGCTCAGCGCATTCGCATAGGCCTCGGCTGGCGTTGCGAAACTGCTCACAGAAAAATCGTCATCCTTGGCGCCGGCCGGCTTCAGTTCGCGCAGCTTGTCGGCCAGCGCTTCCGGCTCGGCCGAGCGCGGCGAATCGAGCCCGGTCACGCACCAGTGATCGATCAAGCCGGCCATCGGCGCGATCACCGCCTCGATGTCCTTGTCGTCCATGATGCCGAACACGGCGTACGTGAAGCGGTGGAAGCCCATATTGCCCAGGTTCTGGGCCAGGGTGGCGGCGGCGTGGGGATTGTGGGCGACGTCCAGCACCTGGGTCGGACGGCCCGGCAGCACCTGGAACCGGCCCGGCAGTTCGACCAGGGCCAGGCCGGCGCGGGTTTCCTGGGCGCCGCACGGCAGCTGCATGCGCAGCGCCTCGAGCGCGGCCAGCGCGGCCGAGGCGTTGAGCAGCTGGTTGGCGCCGCGCAGGGCCGGATAGGCCAGCGAGTTGCGGCGCTGGCCGCGGCCGCCATAGCTCCACTGCTGCTGGTCGCCCTGGTAGTTGAAGTCGCGGCCGAGCAGCCACAGGTCGGCGCCGATTTTCTCGGCATGGTCGATCAGCGATTGCGGCGGCACCGGGTCGCTGCAGATCGCCGGCTTGCCAGGACGGAAGATACCGGCCTTCTCGAAGCCGATCTGCTCGCGCGTATCGCCCAGGTAGGCCGTGTGGTCGATATCGATGCTGGTGACGATGGAAACGTCGGCGTCGATGACGTTGACCGCGTCCAGGCGTCCGCCCAGGCCGACCTCGAGGATGGCGACGTCGACGCCGCTCTTCGAGATCAGGTGGGCGATGGCCAGGGTGGTAAATTCGAAATACGTCAGGTCGGTGCCGGCGCGGGCGGCTTCGACCGCATTGAAGGCATCGACCAGCGCTTCACTTGATGCCATCTCGCCATTGATGCGGGCGCGCTCGTTAAAGTCGAGGAAGTGCGGCTTGATGTAGAGGCCGACGCGGTAGCCGGACTGCAGCAGCACCGATTCGAGCATCGCGCAGGTGGAACCCTTGCCATTGGTGCCGGCGACCATGATCACCGGGCAATCGAAGGCCAGCTGCAAGCGCTCCTTGACGGCGCGCACGCGGTCCAGGCCCATGTCGATATGGGTTTCGGCATGGCGCGACTCGAGCAGGGCCAGCCAATCGGGCAAGGTGGTGGGAAGTGGGGACATGGTGAATACGATCGATGTGCTCGGCGGCCCTGCACGGGCGCACAAGCTGAAAGGGCGACCGAAGTCGCCCTTGTGTCTATCAGGCCAGGACTTCGGTCGCCTGGTTTTGCAGCAGGGCCAGCAGGCGCGCGATTTCTTCGCGCATCTTGCGGCGGTCGACGATCATGTCGACGGCGCCCTTGGTGACCAGGAACTCGGCGCGTTGGAAACCTTCTGGCAATTTCTCGCGCACGGTGTTCTCGATCACGCGCGGACCGGCGAAGCCGATCAGGGCCTTCGGTTCGGCGATGACGACGTCGCCCATGAAGGCGAACGAGGCCGAGACGCCGCCCATGGTCGGGTCGGTCAGCACGCTAATGAACGGCAGCTTCTTTTCGGACAGCTTGGTCAGCATGGCGGTGGTCTTGGCCATCTGCATCAGCGACAGCAGGCCTTCCTGCATGCGGGCGCCGCCGGTGGCGGTAATGCAGATGAACGGCACTTTCTGCTCGAGCGCCACTTGCGCGCCGCGCACGAAACGTTCGCCGACGACGGAACCCATCGAGCCGCCCATGAATTCGAATTCGAAGCAGGCCACGACGACCGGCAGGCTCATGATCGAACCGCCCTGCACGATCAGCGCATCGGTTTCGCCGGTGGCGTCCATGGCCGCCTTCAGGCGATCCGGATATTTCTTGCTGTCCTTGAACTTCAGCGTATCGACCGGCAGGGTCTCCTGGCCGATATCGTAGCGGCCGCCTTCATCGAGCAAGGCGTCGAGGCGGTCGCGGGCGCGGATGCGCATATGGTGGTCGCACTTCGGGCACACGTGCAGATTGGACTCGATGTCCGCACGGTACAGCACCGACTCGCACGACGGGCACTTGACCCAGAGGCCTTCCGGCATGGTCTTGCGGTTAGCGGCATCGGAGCGCTGGATCCGAGGGGGCAGCAGCTTTTCCAACCAACTCATGTTCTCTCCTTTGCGGCAAATCTTTCAGGTGGCGGTAGTGTAGCCGCTCAAGCCCGGCTTGTCGAATCGTAGCAAGCTGCCAATTGCCTGTTTGACATCCCCACCTTCCCGCCCGCAAAGCAGGGTCAGAGTCGAATTGTTTGACAACTTTCGGAGTTACCCGATAAATCGACTCTCGTATATTGAAGGTGCCGCGGCGGAGCTGGTCTATGATGGCGACGAAGCGGTCGGGCGGAGTGATGCCGAACGACTCGAGTGCCGTTGAGCACGTGGGTCAGATAGGTGCCTCTGCCCGTTTCATTTTGTTAGTCCGAACGGTATCTTGGGCCATCGCACACGGCGTGGAGCCCGCATACGAGAGAGGCCAAAAATGAACACGACACGTAATGACGTGCTGGGAATCGATGTCAGCAAGAAGAAGCTAGACTTGGCCTTGCTGATCAATGGGAAGTTGAAGGCGAAGGTATTCGATAACACATCCGCAGGGCATCGTGCGCTGGTGGAGTGGTTACGTGACTCCAAAGCATCGCTGGCGACGCTGCACATCTGTATGGAGGCGACAGGTGTGTACTACGAGGCGATCGCCACGACGCTCCACGCTGAGGGATTCAAGGTCAGCGTGGTTAATCCAGCCTGTATCAAGGGCTTTGGATCGGGCGAGAACATCCGCAACAAGAATGACGAAATCGACGCTGCCTTGATCGCGCGTTATTGCGCGGCGATGAATCCGGAGCCTTGGGTTGCGCCGCCGCTTGAGCAGCGCCAGCTGCGTGCATGGACCTTGCGCGTGCAGTCCCTGAAGGACATTCGGCAGCAGGAACAGAACCGCATAGAAGCGCACATCGTGGCAGGCTTACAAGACGTTGCCGACAACGTCGCTGAGCACATCAAATGGCTTGATGCCGAGATTCGAAAGCTGCAGGATGATATCGACGATCACATTGATCGCCATCCAGGATTGAAGAACGATGCCGCACTCATCGCCAGTATCCCTGGGCTGGGGATGACGACGGTTGCCCGCATACTTGGCCATCTTGGCGACATTCGTCGCTTCAAAAACGCGAAAGCCTTCGCTGCCTTCCTGGGCGTCACACCCAAACAGCGAACCTCGGGCACGTCGCTCAAAGGCCGCACAATGCTCTGCAAAACCGGCAGCACATCGCTACGGGCAGCGCTTTTCATGCCCAGTATGGTCGCACGCCGACACAATCCAATCCTGCATCAATTCGCCGAACGCCTATTAGCGAACGGCATGGCCAAGCGAGCAGTGATCAGCGCTGTTACCCATAAGCTAGCGCATCTGATCTACGGCGTCGTTCGAACCGGCAAGCCATTTGACGCCAATTACCTTCACAAAAACCTTGCAATCCAAGACGGTATCTGACCCTCGTCGTTCTTTTTTTAATACAAATTCCTTTCACTCATATTAGGGACAGGGTCACGCGCTACTAGAAGGTAATCAATAGCCCAACAATGAGGGTCAGCATCGAATTATTGGCCAATATGTCTGTAGTAATGTGTCGACTACCGGCTCAGGAGGTGATTTCCGCCGTGGTGTACTCGAAACCACCAATCCGATCGGCCACGAGGTTATAGATCCACGCACTTAACAGCCCAGCCAGGTAGCTGACGAATGCGTAAACGAAAGGAAGCAGTATCAGGCCGCCGATGCCGATGCTGGCCTTCCCCGTTGCCATCGCCAGCAGCAAGACAATGGCAACGATGGGCAGCGAAATGACGAAATAAATCCCGGCAATCATCTTGGCGCATTGGGCGACGCCGACGCGTTTGATGCGAATGTTCACTGAGTCCTCCCGAAATTGAAAATGGAAGACACAATTTACTTGAAGCAACTTCTAAAAGAATAGCGCAGGAGCAAACCTGAGCTTGCGGGATGACAATTAACGGCGAATGAGAATGGGTTGCATGAACAGACCAACGAAAAGTTGTCAAACAAGTCGACTCTGCCCCTCATTGTTGGGTAATGTCTGCTACGAAACCTCAAGGAGGGTCAGTGTCGAATTAAATGACAATACTGAGCCAAGAAATTGCTCAATAATTCGACGCTGACCCTCATTAGCGGCTTAGCGCGCGTCGAGGGCGGTGCGGATGCCGGAGGTGAAGCTGCGGACGGCCTCCACGGCCTCGCTTGCGGGGTGCGCTTCGATTTCCTGGATGATGCGGCTGCCGATCACGACCGCGTCGGCCACCTGCGCCACCGCCTTCGCGGTCGCGCCGTCGCGGATGCCGAAGCCGACGCCGATCGGCAGCTTCACGTGTTCGCGGATGGCGCTCACGCGGCGCGCCACGTCGTCGGTGTCGATCGCGCCGGAGCCCGTCACACCCTTGAGCGAGACGTAGTAGCTGAAGCCGCCACCGTACTGGGCCACCTGCTTCACGCGCTCGGTGGTCGACGTCGGCGCCAGCAGGAAGATCAGGTCGAGGCCGTTGTCGCGCATGGCGGCGGCGAAATCGGCGCATTCTTCCGGCGGATAGTCGACGACGATGGCGCCGTCAGCGCCCGCCTCTTTCGCGCAGCGGATGAATTCAGACTGGCCGATGCGCTCGATCGGGTTGGCATACCCCATCAACACGACGGGAGTGGTGGCGTCGGTCTGGCGGAATTCGCGCACGAAGGCGAACACGTCCTTCAGGCCGATATTGAACTTGAGCGCGCGCTCGCAGGCGCGCTGGATCACCGGGCCTTCGGCCATCGGGTCCGAGAACGGCACGCCCAGCTCCAGGACGTCGGCGCCGCCCGCCACCAGGGCGTGCATCAGCGGGACGGTCAGCTCTGGACCGGGGTCGCCGGCGGTGATGAAGGTCACCAGGGCGGTTTTGTCTTGCGCCTTGAGCGCGGTAAAAGTGGATGCGATGCGGGACATGCTGTTTTCCTTATGAAATACGAATGGTGCGGCGCTCCAGCCGAATGCGGCTGGAGCCGGATGAAACGGGATTTCAGCCGAAATCCATCCCCATCCGCTGCGCCACCGTGTGCATGTCCTTGTCGCCGCGGCCCGACAGGTTGACCAGGATGATCTTGTCCTTCGGCAGGGTCGCCGCCAGCTTCACGCCATACGCGATCGCATGCGACGACTCCAGCGCTGGAATGATCCCCTCGATGCGGCAGCAGTCGTGGAAGGTCTGCAGCGCCTCTTCATCGGTGATCGACACATACTGCGCGCGCGCCGAATCCTTCAGCCAGGCGTGTTCCGGACCGACGCCCGGATAATCGAGGCCGGCCGACACCGAGTGCGTCTCGATGATCTGCCCGTTCTCGTCCTGCAGCAGATACGTGCGGTTGCCGTGCAACACGCCCGGCATGCCGGCCGTCAGCGAAGCCGCATGCTTGCCCGAACCGAGCCCCTCGCCCGCCGCCTCGACGCCGACCAGCTGCACGCCCGGCTCACCGATATACGGGTAAAAAATACCCATCGCGTTCGAGCCGCCGCCGATGCAGGCGACCACATAATCAGGCTGGCGCCCGGCCATGGCCGGCATCTGCACGCGGCATTCCTCGCCGATCACCGACTGGAAGTCGCGCACCATCATCGGATACGGATGTGGGCCCGCCACCGTGCCGATGATGTAGAAGGTGTTTTCGATATTCGTGACCCAGTCGCGCATCGCCTCGTTGAGCGCGTCCTTCAGGGTCTTGGAGCCCGATTCCACCGGCACCACGGTCGCGCCCAAGAGCTTCATGCGGTACACGTTCTGCGCCTGGCGCTTGACGTCTTCCGCGCCCATGTAGACCACGCACTCCAGGCCGAAGCGCGCGCAGATGGTGGCGGTGGCCACGCCGTGCTGGCCGGCGCCGGTCTCGGCGATGATGCGCTGCTTGCCCATGCGCCGCGCCAGCAGGGCCTGGCCGATCACGTTATTGATCTTGTGCGCGCCCGTGTGGTTCAGGTCTTCGCGCTTGAAATAGACCTGGGCGCCGCCGGCGAGCTCGGACCAGCGCCGCGCGTGATACACCGGCGACGGACGGCCGACGAAGTGGGCCAGCTCGTAGCGGAATTCCTCGAGAAACTCGGGATCCTGCGCATACTTCGCATAGGCCTCGTTCAGCTCGGCCAGCGCGTGCGACAGGGTTTCGGCGACGAAGCTGCCGCCATAGGGGCCGAAGTGCCCGACCGCATCGGGCAGGGCGTAATCCGGGGTCTTGAACAGGGGCGCAGCGTTAAGCTGGGCCGTGATGGTGTCTTTGGTGGTCATGGTGCGACTCGCTATCGATGGTGGCATCGGCTGCCCGCACCGCCGCCACGAAGGCGGCGATCTTGCGGGCATCCTTGATCCCCTTCGCTTCCTCGACACCACTGCTGATGTCGACGGCAAAGGGACGAACACGTTCGGTCGCCTCAAGGACGTTGTGTACGCTCAACCCACCACTCAAAACGACCCGAGGCGCGAGCTCTTTTGGAATAAGAGACCAATCGAAGACCTTTCCTGCGCCGCCGTAAGCATCCACCCAGGTGTCGAGCAGGAGGCCCGAGAACCATGGACTGGCGGCGCGGTATGCAGATTCGCATTCTAGCAAAGCCGCGGGCGGCGTGTCAGGCTTGATGCGGTAGGCGCGCACGAAAGGCCGCTCTACTTCCGCCGCGATGGCGGCGCACTCCTCGGCCGTTTCGTCGCCGTGGAACTGGATCAGCCCCAGCGGCATGCTGCCTGCCACCGCGCGCACCTCGTCCAGGGTCGGGTTCACGAACAGCGCGACGCCGCTCACGAACGGCGGCAGGATCGCGCACAGCTCGGCCGCGCGCGCCGGCGTGATGTAGCGCGGGCTCTTCGGATAGAAGACGAAGCCGAGCGCGTCGGCGCCCTGCTCGACCGCCGCGCGCAGGTCTTGCTCGCGGGTGATGCCGCAGATCTTGATTCGGGTACGTCGCATGGCTATTCCTGGAAAATCGATCACAGCCACGGCAGGGGCGTGGCGTCCTCCTGCGGCAGCTTCCACTTCGGATCGTACTCGATCTTCGCGAAATACAGGCCGTCCGGCATGAAGGTCGGCGCGGCGGCGTCGCGCGAACGGGCTTCGAGCACCTCGCGCATCCACGCCGGCTCGTTGCGGCCGGTGCCGATATAGATCAGCGAGCCGACGATATTGCGCACCATATGGTGCAGGAAGGCGCTGGCGCGCAGGGTGAACACGATGATGTCGCCATGGCGCGCGATGCTCACCTCGTGCATGTCCTTCACCGGCGTGTTCGCCTGGCAGCCGCTGGCGCGGAAGCTCGAGAAATCGTGGGTGCCGATCAGGTGCCGCGCGCCTTCGCGCATGCGCTCGACGTCGAGCGGACGGAACACCCACCCTGCCCGCTTGGCCAGCAGCGCCGACGGGTTCGGATGGTTGTAGAGCACGTAGTGATAGGTGCGCGAGCGGGCCGAGAAACGGGCGTGGAAATCCTGCCCTTCCGCGTCGGGCTCCACCACGGCGGCCCAGCGCACCACGATCGACTCGGGCAGGAAGGCATTCACGCCGCGCACCCACGACTGGGCCGGGCGCGCCAGGTCGGTATCGAAATGGACGACCTGCTCGATGGCGTGCACGCCGGCGTCGGTGCGGCCGGCGCACGTGGTGTGCAGCGGGACGCAGGCGAACTTCTCCAGCGCGATCTCGAGACGGTCCTGGACGGTGTTTCGTTCCGGCTGTTTCTGGTAGCCGTTCCAACCGGTGCCGATGTACTGGACACCCAAAGCGATACGGGTCACGCCAGCAGTTCCCTCATCGCGCTGGCCTTGCCGACCTGTTCGGGATTGCCGCCCTTGATGACTTCGTCCAGCAGCTCGCGCGCGCCTTCCTTGTCGCCGATCTCCTGATAGGCGATGGCGAGATCGAGCTTGGTCTCCATCTCCATGTGCTCGGGCGACATCTGGCCCGGCGCTTCGGCGGTCGCACCGGCCGCATCCAGCGGCTGCGCGGTGGCTGGCTCGGGCGGCAGGTCGAGGTCGAAGTCGGCCAGGTCGAACGATGGCGCGGCCTTGTCGTCGGCTGGCGCCGAAGGGGGAGCCGAAGCAGGTTCGAAGGCATCGCGGGCCGACACTTCCTGCGGCGCCGGCACCGGGGCCGGGGCCTCGGGCAGGTCGAACATGTCGAACGGATCGTCTACGCGCGCACCGAAGTCCTTCGGTTCGGCGCCGCCTGCCGTGCGCGCCTCGTCCGGCGTGCCGAAGTCCATGCTGTCCAGGTCGAACAGCGGATCTTCCGACGTGCTGGCCGGCGCCGGGCGCGCAGGAGCCTCATCCAAGCCTGATGCGGCCGGCGTCACCGGCGTGGTGGGAGCGGAAAAATCCATGGCATCGAGGTCGCGCAGCGGATCGGCTTGCGCCACGGTCGGCTGCGGTGTGCTGCCCGGCAGCGGCGGCAAGCCGTCGAAGTCCCTGGCCAGGCCGGCCATGTCGACCGGGGTCGCCTGCACTTGCGACTGCGGCGACAGGTCGAGCGTGAAGTCGTCGTCGTCGTCGACCGTGGCTGCGGTCGCCGCCGGCTGGGCGGTCGCCGGGGCGTCGAAGTCCATGTCGAAATCGAGGTCGTTCGCGTCCGGCGCGGCCTTGCCCTGCTCTGGCGCGCTGCCTGGCGCGGCGAACGGCGCCATATCGAATTCCAGGTCCGGCACGGCGGTCGCATCCGGGTCAGGACGGCTGGCCGCCGGCGGCGCCGCGTCGGTATTCGTCACCGGCTCGAAAGCCAGGCCGCCGAGGTCGAAGTCGAGCGTGTTGTCGTCGTTGCGCGCTTCGGTGCGTTCGTCCGGCGCAAGGTCGGCCTGTGGCGCGGCCGTGCGGTCTTCGTCGTCCTTGTCCAGGGCCATGGCACCGGCGCCGGCCGCAATGCCGGCAGCCGCGCCGGCTGCGGCGCCCGCGCCCACCGACGGGCCGCCACGGAAGGCGTCCTCGAACTGCTGCGACAGGATCGCCTGCTGGTTGCGCTCCTGCGGCGACGGCGTCGGGCTCGAAGCCGGGGCGGCGTTCGCATACAGCGGATTGTTCGGGTCCAGGCTCAAGCCCAGCGCCGCGGCCTGGGCCCATTCGTCGCCCTGGCCGCCGGTGAAGGCATGCAGCTCCCGCGCCTGGGCTTCGAAGGCGCGCACGTCCTTGCGGGTGGCATAGATCTCGAGCAGCTTGAGGCGCACCGGATGGCGTTCCGGATGAACGCGCAGCGCTTCCTTCAGGATTTCCTCGGCCTGGGCGTCGCGGCCATAGGCGATGTAGACGTCGGCTTCGGCGACCGGGTCGACCTCGTTGGTGTCGAGCTGGCTGGCCGATGGCGCGAAGCTGGAGTTGAACACGCTGTTGTTCGTGTCCACGCTCTGGCCCCCGCTTTCGGCGAACAGCGAGTGGGCGCTGGCGCCGGGCACGCCCAGCACCGACGGTTCGGCCGGCACCGGCTTGACCGCCTGCGCATTGCGCTTGCGGCGCTGGGAAATGCCGAGCGCGGCCAGCAGCAGCACCAGCGCGCCGGCGCCGATGTAGAGCATATTGTCCAGGATGGTGTCGACGAAGCTTTTTTCCTCCGCCGGGGCCGGCTTTGGCGGACGCGGGCGCGGCGCGGGCTTGGCCGCCGGCTTCTCTGCGGCGGCCGTGGCCGCAGCGGCGGCGGCGGCCTGCTCGGCCTCGGCGCCGCCACGGCTCGGCACCGTCATCAGGTTTTCGAGTTCGTTGACGTTGCGTTCGAGTTCCTTCACGCGCGCCTCGGCCTGCGCCAGTTCGCGCTCCTTGGCCACCGTGTCCTCGACGCTGGCGGTGCCGTCGGCCGGCGCGCCGGCCCCTCCCGGCGTCGCCTTGGACAGCTGCAGCTTGTCCTGCGCTTCGCTGACGGCGGTCGGCTGCTGCTCGACGCGGGCGGTGACGCGGCCGCTGGCGCTCTGGCCGCCCTGCGGCGTGGCGCTCGGCGCGCTGCTGGCCACCTGGCCGGCCAGCTTGTTGCGGTAGGCGTCGAAGTCGGCCGCATGGGCCACCACCACGCCGCGCGCCTCGCCCTGGCTGGCGCCGCCGCGCACCGAATCGGCATCCGGGATGCTCAGGATCTGGCCCGACTTCAGGCGGTTCATATTGTTGCCGATGAAGGCGTCGGGATTGGCGCGGTACAGCGCCACCAGCATCATGTCGAGCGAGATGTCGGCCGGCTTGACGTCGAGCGCGATCCCGCTGAGCGTGTCGCCGCGGCGCACGCGGTAGCTGTCCTGGGCTGCGCGCGCCTGGGCTTCGCGCGCCTGGCGTTCGGCGCCGCGGCGGGCGGCGGCGATGCGCGCCTCTTCCGCCGGAGCCGCAGTTGCAGCCGAGGCAGCCGGCGCGGCAGGCGTGGACGACGCGCGCGGCGCGGCGGGCCGATTCTGCGGCGCCGCCGCCACCTGGGCCGGCTGCGTCGTGCGCATCTCGGCCGGGTCGAGCAGGAAGGTGTATTCGCGCACCAGGCGGCCGTTATTCCAGGTCAGCTCCAGCAGCATGTCGACGAAGGGCTCGTTGAGCGGCTGGGTCGAGCTGACCCGGATCACCTGGCGTCCGCCCCGCTCTTCGACCGCGAAGCGCAGCGACAGCAGGGCCGGGTTGAATTCGATGTTCGCGGCGCGGAAGGCTTCGGGCGAAGCCAGCTTGACCGCCATGCTTGCCGGGTCTTCGCCGGCGCCGGCCGTCAGCTCGATCTCGGCGCGCAGCGGCTGGCCAAGCGCCGACAGCACCGTCAATTTCCCCAGCCCGGCTGCAGTGGCGGCGGAAGTGAGGAACACTGCACTGGCCACGGCGGCGGTGATCGATTTCAGCGCGGTTGCCACGAGCGGAGATTGGTGCGAAGAATGCATAGTTAGCAGCGAAATGAGTTGGCCGAGGGAAAGGCGGTTTCCCGGAGTCTCAACATAACATCATGCTCTGGAGCACGCAAGGTCTCGACGCACCCGGACGACGGGAGTATGCACCTTCTTCAAAGCGAATGCCCCGTAGACGGGGCATTCGATATTCGGATTGCATGTCAGTTGCCATCAAGGCAACGATCGGGAATGGTTTCCCGGGATCAGCGCTCAAGCACGATGCGCAGCATGCGGCGCAGCGGTTCGGCCGCGCCCCACAGCAGCTGGTCGCCGACCGTGAAGGCCGACAGGTAATCGTCGCCCATCGACATCTTGCGCAGGCGGCCGACCGGGATGCCCAGGCCGCCGGTGACGGCTGCCGGCGACAGGTCACGCATCGACGCTTCGCGGGTGTTCGGGACCACCTTCACCCACTGGTTGTGCTTGGCGATGATGTCATTGACCTCGTCCAGCGGCACGTCCTTGGTCAGCTTGATGGTCAGCGCCTGCGAGTGGCAGCGCATGGCGCCGATGCGCACGCACAGGCCGTCCACAGGGATCGCCCTGGTATCGAAGCCCGCGCCGCGGCCCAGGATCTTGTTGGTCTCGGCGCCGGCCTTCCACTCTTCTTTCGACTGGCCGTTGCCCAGGTCCTTGTCGATCCACGGGATCAGGTTGCCGGCCAGCGGCACGCCGAACTGCTTCGTTTCATCGCTTGATAAGCCATGCTGGGTCGCCAGCACGGTGCGGTCGATCTCGAGGATGGCCGAGGCCGGATCGTCGAGCAGCGACTTGACCGAATTGTTGATCGTGCCGAACTGGGTCAGCAGTTCGCGCATGTGCTGGGCGCCGCCGCCCGATGCCGCCTGGTAGGTCATGGAGGTCATCCACTCGACCAGGCCTTGCTCGAACAGGCCGCCCAGGCCGATCAGCATGCACGACACGGTGCAGTTGCCGCCGATGTAGTTTTTCACGCCTTTCGCCAGCGCGGCGTCGATCACGCTGCGATTGACCGGATCCAGCACGATGACGGCGTCATCGTTCATGCGCAGCGTCGACGCGGCGTCGATCCAGTAGCCGTTCCAGCCGGCCGCGCGCAGCTTCGGGAATACTTCGCTGGTGTAGTCGCCGCCCTGGCAGGAGATGATGATTTCGCATTTCGACAGTTCAGTAATGTCGGTCGCGCTTTTCAGGGTAGTTTCGTTTTTCGCCATCTTCGGCGCGGCGCCGCCCGGATTCGAGGTGGTGAAGAACACCGGCTCGATGTGGTCGAAATCGCCTTCCTCTTGCATGCGCTGCATGAGGACCGAGCCGACCATGCCGCGCCAACCTACCAGACCTACTAATTTCATCATCTTCCCTTGGAGTTGTAGAGTACTTTATGAGAGCGCCGCGACCACCGCGTTGCCCATCTCTTCGGTGCCCACTTTCGTGGAACCTGCTTCGAAAATATCCGGCGTACGCAGCCCTTGCGCCAGCACGCGCTTGACGGCGTTCTCGATGCGGTCCGCCTGTTCGGTCAGACCGAGCGAGAAGCGCAGCATCATCGCCGCCGACAGGATCGTCGCCAATGGATTGGCCACGCCCTGGCCCGCGATGTCGGGCGCCGAGCCGTGCGACGGTTCGTACAAGCCTTTATTGCTGGCGTCGAGCGAGGCCGACGGCAGCATGCCGATCGAACCGGTGAGCATCGCGGCGGCATCCGACAAGATATCGCCGAACATATTACCAGTAACGATCACATCGAACTTTTTCGGGGCGCGAACCAGCTGCATTGCCGCGTTATCGACATACATGTGTTCGAGCGCGACGTCCTGGTATTCCTGGTGTACCTCGGTGACGATGTCGCGCCAGAACTGGAAGGTTTCCAGCACGTTCGCCTTGTCGACGCTGGTCACTCGGTTTCCGCGTTTCCTGGCGGCCTGGAAGGCGACGTGGGCGATGCGGCGGATCTCGCCTTCGGCGTAGCGCATCGTGTCGAAGCCTTCGCGCTGGCCCTTGAACGGGCCGTCCGGGCACTCGCGCACGCCGCGCGGCTTGCCGAAATAGATGTCGCCGGTCAGTTCGCGGATGATCAGGATGTCGAGGCCAGAGACGACTTCGGGCTTCAGGGTCGAGGCGCCGGCCAGTTCCGGATACAGGATCGCCGGACGCAGGTTGGCGAACAGATTCAACTCGCGGCGCAGGCCGAGGATGGCCTGTTCCGGACGCAGCGCGCGCTCGAGCGTGTCGTACTTGTAGTCGCCGACGGCGCCGAACAGCACCGCATCGGCCTGTTTCGCCAGCTTCAGGGTGCCTTCCGGCAGCGGATGGCCGTGGGCCGCATAGCCGGCGCCGCCGACTTCCGCGCTTTCCATCTCGAACGATTCGCCGAGGGCGTTCAATACCTTCACTGCTTGCGCGGTGATCTCCGGGCCGATGCCGTCACCCGGCAGGATCGCGATTTTCATTCAGCTGCTTTCTTCAGATGGTGTTGGCGAGCCACGGCTGGGCCGCGACGTGGCGTTGCTCGAAGGCGCGGATCTCGTCCGCATGGCGCAGGGTCAGGCCGATGTCGTCCAAGCCGTCGAGCAGGCAGTACTTGCGGAACTCGTCGATGGCGAAAGCGAACGACAGGCTGCCATCGGCGCTGCCGATACGCTGCTTTTCCAGATCGATCACGAGCTGGAAGCCGGGGTTGGCTTCGACCGCCTGGAACAGCGCTTCGACTTCTTCTTCGGAGAGCGCGATCGGCAGCAGGCCGATCTTGAAGCAGTTGTTGAAGAAGATGTCGGCGAAGCTCGGCGCGACCACGGCGCGGAAACCAAACTGCTGCAGCGCCCACGGCGCGTGCTCGCGCGAGGAGCCGCAGCCGAAGTTCTTGCGGGTCAGCAGGATCGAGGCGCCGGCGTAGCGCGGCTGGTTCAGCACGAAGTCCGGATTGACCGGACGCGTGCTGCAATCCTGGCCCGGCTCGCCGTGGTCCAGGTAGCGCCACTCGTCGAACAGGTTGGGACCGAAGCCGGTGCGGCGGATCGATTTCAGGAACTGCTTGGGGATGATGGCGTCGGTATCGACATTGGCGCGGTCGAGCGGCGCCACCAGGCCCTGGTGTACGGTGAATTTGTCCATTTAACGTCATCCCCGCGCAGGCGGGGACCCAAGTTTAATTATTTACCACCAGCGCTGGTGACGACCTGGCCCACTTTCGACACGTCGCGGCCGATGCCCGAGATGGTGTTGCAGCCGGCCAGCAGAACAGTGATGAGGGACAGTGCGAGTGCTTTTTTCATGATCTTCCTGTTACTTGATATACGGTCGTGTCCTGTTAACGCGTCAGAGCGCACGTACGTCGACAAAGCGGCCGGCAATGCCCGCCGCCGCCGCCATCGCCGGCGACACCAGGTGGGTGCGTCCGCCCTGGCCCTGGCGGCCTTCGAAGTTGCGGTTCGAGGTCGAGGCGCAGCGCTCGCCCGGCTCCAGGCGGTCGGCGTTCATCGCCAGGCACATCGAGCAGCCCGGCTCGCGCCATTCGAAGCCGGCATCGACGAAGATGCGGTCCAGCCCTTCGCGCTCGGCCTGCTCCTTGACCAGGCCCGAACCCGGCACCACCATGGCCAGCTTGACGTTCGGCGCGCGGTGCCGGCCGCGCACCACCTCGGCGGCGGCGCGCAGGTCTTCGATGCGCGAATTGGTGCACGAGCCGATGAATACCTTGTCGATCGCGATGGCGTCGATCGGGGTGTTCGGCGCCAGGTCCATATAGGCCAGCGCCTTTTCGATGGCGCCGCGGCGCACCGGGTCGGATTCATTTTGCGGATCGGGCACGCGGCCGTCGATCGCGGTGACCATCTCGGGCGAGGTGCCCCAGGTGACCTGCGGCTGGATGTCCTTGGCGTCGAGTTCGACCACGGTGTCGAACACGGCGCCCTCGTCCGTGTGCAGGGTGCGCCAGTAGGCCACGGCCTGGCTCCACTGCTCGCCCCTGGGCGAGAACGGACGATCCTTGACGTAGGCGATCGTGGTGTCGTCGACCGCCACCATGCCGGCGCGCGCGCCCGCTTCGATCGCCATATTACAGACCGTCATGCGGCCTTCCATCGACAGCGCGCGGATGGTCGAGCCGCCGAATTCGATGGCGTAGCCGGTGCCGCCGGCGGTGCCGATCCTGCCGATCACGGCCAGCACGATGTCCTTGGCGGTCACGCCGGCGTTCAGCGCGCCCTCGACCTTGACCAGCATCGACTTCGATTTCTTGGCCAGCAGGGTCTGCGTGGCCAGCACGTGCTCGACCTCCGAAGTGCCGATGCCGTGCGCCAGGCAGCCGAAGGCGCCGTGGGTCGAGGTGTGCGAATCGCCGCAGACGACGGTCATGCCCGGCAGGGTCGCGCCCTGCTCCGGCCCGATCACGTGCACGATGCCCTGGCGCTTGTCGTTCATGTCGAAATAGGTCAGGCCGAACGCTTTGGTGTTGGCGTCGAGCGTCTCGACCTGCAGGCGCGAGGTCGGGTCCGCGATGCCTTGCGCGCGGTCGGTGGTCGGCACGTTGTGGTCGGCCACGGCCAGGTTCGCGGACACGCGCCATAGTCCACGGCCTGCTTCGCGCAGGCCGTCGAAGGCTTGCGGGCTGGTGACTTCGTGCACCAGGTGGCGGTCGATATAGAGGACTGTGGTGCCATCGGCGTCGGCACGCACGACATGGGAATCCCAGAGTTTGTCGTAGAGCGTTTTTTGCATGGTCGATCCAGTGTTGCGGTGAAGTGAGGCGCGGCCCGCCATCGTGCGACAGGCGGGACGGTTTTCGATTATGCCATAGTTGTGCAGTGCCGCACCAAGGCGGGGCAGCGCCAGTTTATGCCAACGACCTTACCACGCAGCAAATAATATTTGCAAGGGGTTTGCTGGATGCAAATAAAAAAAGCCTGTGTCGAGGACACAGGCTTTTGTCTGCGCTTTTGGCGCGGATCGCGATATTGCGAATTACCTCAGGCTGCGAGCCTGACGCTGCTGCGGCAGCCATCCATCAGGAACGACAGGCCAACGACCAGCACCAGCTCGCCCTCGGCCGAGCGCGCGGTGCCGGTGATGCCTTCGACCGTCAGCGCGGTCATCGGCTTGATCACCAGGTCGGCGGTGCCGTCCACCGCTTCCATCGCCAGGATGTAAGGCTGCGGCGCGTTGATGACGATGCCGACCTTCTCGGAAGCGGCCTCGTAGCCCAGCGCCAGCGCCAGCGAACGCACCGGCAGCGGGCGGCCCTGGTCCTTCAGCACCGGGGCGCCGCCGACGCAGGCGAAATCGTCCGGCAGCTCGACCACGCGCTCGACGACGGCCATCGGCAGCGCCAGTTGCGCGCCCGAGGTCGACACCAGCATGGTCGGCACGATCGACAGCTCGATCGGCAGGCGGATCGCGAAGCGCGTGCCCTTGCCCAGCGAGGATTCGATACGGATGGCGCCGCGGTTCTTCTCGACCGCCGTCTTGACCACGTCCATGCCCACGCCGCGGCCCGACACCGAGGAAGCCACTTCCTTGGTCGAGAAGCCCGGCAGGAACACGAGCTGGTACGCGTCTTCGTCGCTCTGGGCGCCGTTCTCGCCGATCAGCCCCTTGTCGACCGCCTTCTTGCGCAGCTTGACCGGGTCCATGCCCTTGCCGTCGTCCTGCAGCACGATCATGACGCTGTTGGCCTCCTGCCAGGCTTTCAGCAGGATGAAGGCCTTGGCCGGCTTGCCGGCGGCGACGCGTTCCTCGGGCGATTCGACGCCGTGGTCGAGCGCGTTACGCAGCATGTGCACCAGCGGATCGTACAGGCTGTCCACCACCACGCGGTCGACTTCGGTCTCGGCGCCTTCGATGGTCAGCTCGACGTCCTTGCCCAGGTCTTTTGCCAGCTCGCGCACGAGGCGCGGGAATTTCTGGAACAGGCGGCCCACCGGCTGCATGCGGGTCGCCAGCGTGGCGCGCTGCAGCTCGGCCGAGTAGCGCGAGGCGCGCTCCAGGGTTTCGGTGAGCGTGGCGATCAGCACGGCGGCCTGGCCTTCGAACTTGAACTGCTGCAGGCGTTCCAGCAGCACGGCGGCCTGGTTGGCGGCCTGCACCGACTCGCCTGCCACTTCGAGCAGCGCGTCGAGCTTGACCGCGTCGATACGGATGCTTTCGTCCTTGGCCGGCGCGGCGGCGGCGGGCTTGGTGTCGGTGCGGCGCTCGACGCCGTCCCAATTCTTGGCGGGCGCGGCAGCGGCAGGGGCGGCAACCGGGGCGGCGACGGCCACCGCGGCGGCAGCGGGGGCAGCAGGAGCAGCCGCGGTTGCGGCGCTCGCGTCGATCGCGTTCGCGGCCGGGACCACGGCGTTGTACATGCCGGTCCAGTCCAGGCCATCCTCGCCGGCGGCGGGCGCGGCGGCAGGCACGGTTTCCGGGGCAACCGCAGCCGCCACCGCGGCGACCGGCGCCGGTGCGGCAGCCGCCGGAGCGCTGTCCTTGCCTTCGATCGCATCCATCAGGATGCGTTCGAGGTCGCCCGGCATCTGCGCCAGGCCTTCCGGCGGCGTGCCGTTGTTCAGGTCACCCAGCTGGTCGGCAACGAAGCCCGACGCCTGCAGCGCGGCCTCGACCGCGAGCGGCGTCACCGGCGCGGCGCCGGTGCGCAGCGCGTCGAACAGGTTCTCGGTCAGGTGGCAGGCCGCCACCAGCGCCGGCAGGCCCATGAAACCGGCGCCGCCCTTGATCGTGTGGAACGAGCGGAACACCGCGTTCAGCGTTTCCTTGTTATCGGGGTCGCGTTCGAGGCGCAGCAGGTGCTCTTCTACGTTTACCGCCAGATCCATCGCCTCGACGACGAAATCCTTCAGCATATCGTCCATTAGAATCCCAGATCGGCAAGAAGATCGTCAACATTGTCCTGGTTCAGCGCCGCGTCCGGCACCGACGGGCCCTGCATCAGCGGCGCCGGAGCGGCCGCCGGCTGTTCTTTCTTGGCCAGTTTTTCCTTGATATCGGCCGGCGCGTGGTCGCGCAGCAGCTGAGCCAGCTCGCTTTCGACGGTCTGCGTGATCTTGACCACTTTCTTGATCAGCTGGCCGGTGATGTCCTGGAAGTCCTGGGCCATCATGATCTCGAGCAGGCGCGCCCGTTCGGCTTCGGTCGCTTCGTTGACCAGCGCGGCGAACTGGCGCGAATCGCCGGCCAGGGCCTTGAATTCGTCCAGGCTCAGCTTGCCCTCGAACAGGTCGGCCCAGCGGGTCTCCATGTCCTTGGCCTGCTTTTGCAGCTGGTCTTGCGCGGGCATGCCCTCGTCCAGGGTATTGAGCACCTTGTTGGCGGCCTGTTCGGTCAGCGTGGCGACGTATTCCAGGCGGTCCTGGGCGTCGACAATCTGCGACGACGCCTCGGTCAGCGCCTTGTCGTAGCCCAGCTCGCGCAGCGAGTCGTGCAGCAGGCGAACGATGCCGCCCAGGCGCTCGAACATGCCGTTTTCGTGGCCGTCGTCGGCATGCGTTCCAGCGGCCGGTGCGGCGGCCGGCGCCACGGTGGCGACCGCGGCAGTGGCGGCCACGGCGGCGACAGCCGGCGCGGCGGTGGCGGACACCTGGTCGAACAAGGATTCCAGGTCGTCCTCGTCGTTGCTGGCCGCGGCCAGGGCCGGCTCGGCCGCGGCGGAGGGGCCGGGCGGTGCGCTGGTGCGCTGCGCCGCCACTTCCTCGAATAGTGCGTCGAAATCGTCAGCGGCGTCGGTCATAATCCCTGCTTCTCCATAATGTATAAATGTGCAATCAGCTCTGCAATCCGGGGGTTCTGCTGCATCCACCGGGCCGGTTCGGCCGTAAAAAGTGCGGTGGAGTAATTGAAGCGAGTGTAGCAGTGTGGTTGCCGTAGGTAAATCTCAGAGAAGGCAATGCAACAAAATGGACAGGGAAACTTAATTCCGCGACAATTAAAACCGGGTGTTCCTGATGCTTTTCATAAGCATGGTGTTGTATTTTGTAATCGTAGGTCGGTTTTCCCGTCGCAGCGCAGCAGTGTTTGTTCATTTGATAGACCTCAACTGTTTGCGTCTCAGAAATCGCCATCCTGCACTGAGTCGTCAGAATGGGCGTGGCAAGGAGGAGGAAACATCATGTACCGCAAGATCCTGATCACCACCGACGGTTCGGCCGTGTCGCAGCACACCGCCTGCGCCGGCGTCAAATTCGCGCAGCAGATGGGCGCCGAGGTGCTGGCCCTGTTCGTCGCTCCCGAGTACCAGTACCCCGTCTACGTCGAGATCATCCCGCCCTCCTATCCCAGCGAAGAGGATTACATCGCCCAGATGCGGCGCATGGGCGAGGAATACATGGGCAAGATCACGCGCTCCTGCGCCGGCGCCAATCTCCAGTACCAATGCATGACGGCGTTTTCCGATTCGGCGGCGCTCAAGATCGTCGACGTCGCCGAGCAGGAAGGCTGCGACCTGATCTTCATGGGCTCGCACGGCCGCAGCGGCTGGAACCAGCTGCTGCTGGGCAGCGTCACCAACAAGGTGTTGTCGCATACGACCAAGCCGGTGCTGGTGCACCGCCTGATCGCCGAGCCGGCGGCTTCCTGACCCCGCCGCCCACGCGCTCTTGTATTTACAGCTACAATAGTTTTTTTGCTGATCAGGGTAGGAAACCGCTTCAGGCTCGAGGAAACGATAATGGTAAGAATCGTCATCGCCGATGACCACACGATCATGCGCGAAGGCCTCAAGCGCATCCTGGACGGCGCCGAGGAAGTCGACATCGTGGGCGAAGCCACCAATGGCTTCGAAGTCTTGTCGCTGGTACGCCAGGGCGGTTTCGACCTGCTGCTGCTCGACCTGTCCATGCCCGGCCGCAGCGGCGTCGACCTGATCCGGCAGGTGCGCAGCGAAGCGCCCAAGCTGGCCATCCTGATCCTGACCATGCACGAAGAAGAGCAGTACGCGGTGCGCGCGATCCGGGCCGGCGCCCAGGGCTATCTCACCAAGGAAAGCGCCGGCACGCAACTGGTGGGGGCGATCCTACGCATAAGTTTCCTCTAGACGCCTTGACTTGGCGGTTATCGTAAAATGGACAGGCTCGTAGAGATGACCTATCCTTAAACCGAGCCGCCAACATTCAAAAGCGAATACTCCCGTCATGACCGACGAAAAGGCAAGATCGCTCGCATCGAAAATCGTCCTTCCACGATTCACACTCACGGAGGTTTGTGCATGTGATGAACCAGGCGCAACGGAACGCGTTATAACACCCACCGGGGCGGAAAGTACTGGCTATTTCTTTCGCCCATCTGCCCGGCCTGTAGCATATTCCCAAACGGGGTCCTCGTATTCCTACAACCTCATGCCGGTTGTTCTTGATGGCGCCGGTGCCCCTTGGGCTGACGCCAACCTGTATCTGCTTGCGCGCATCGAGGGTGTGCTTTCGCCATCCATGACCACTTACCATGGTATCGCCGACGACCTAGCTGCGTTTTATCGCTTCCTGGAGGAAGACGGTCTCGACTACAAAGCATTTCCGCGGCGCCGGCTATTGCGGCCAACCTACCGCTACCGAGCCTACCTGCAGCAAAGGATCATGGCGGGCGAGATAGCTCCGACGACCGCCCGCCGGCGTATATCCACAGTCATCGGATTCTACAGATGGCTATCGGCGGAGAATGTATTCGTTCCTGACAACCCGCCCTGGGAAGAGCACGACGTCTACATTCAGCTGAATAATGACGTCGGCTTTCGGCGGTCAAAGGTGGTTGTGGCCACAGATATTGGTGTGCGGGTTCCCGTCCAGAATGACCCTTATACAGGAACCATCGAGGATGGCGGGAAGCTGCGCCCATTGCCGATCGATGAACAGCAGCACTTGCTAGATTCATTGCTGGATCTTGGCAATACCGAAATGACCTTGTTACACATATTTGCGCTCTTTACTGGGGCGCGCATACAAACAGCACTCACTCTGCGCGCACGGTACTTCCAGTCTGAACTTCCACCAGCTGTTAAAGAGTTTCGCCTTCCGGTTGGCCCAGGCACCTCGATAGACACGAAGAATGGGAAGCGCATGGTTTTGCATATTCCTGCTTGGCTGTATGAGAAGTTGCGCATCTACGCAGCGAGCCCGCGAGCTACAAAGCGCCGAATTCGCGCGGGTAGCGATACATCAGACCAGTATCTATTCTTATCGTCTCGTGGCGTTCCCATGTATTCGTCCAAGGTGGACCAGAATCGCTTTAATGACGCCTCAACGCTCCGCCATGAGAAGCATGGCCAAGCGGTGAGACAATACATCCGCGAATTCGTTATCCCTGCAGTATGCAGAAGGCTTGGTCGGTCATTTTATTATCGGTTTCATGATCTCCGGGCATCGTTCGGGATGAATCTCACTGATCACCAGCTGGCCATTGCGCGAAGCGGCAAGGTGACTCTTCATCAGGTGCGCGAGTTCGTGAAAGTTAGGATGGGTCATGAGAGCTCAGCGACGACTGATTTGTACTTGCAATTCCGCCAGCACGCGGCAATGGTTGAACGGGTACAACAGGGTTATGATCAGCACCTACAGCACTTGATCAATACCGTTATTGATGGCGAGTTATGACTCAGTTCGTGAAGAGGCAGGTAGAACTTATCGAACTGCCGATGCCAGTCGAGTTGTTCATCTTACGCCCTGAGAATGCAATGGTGGTTGCGCCTGGGAGCGAAGGGGCTGTTGATCTTGGCGCGTCGTGCTATCTGAGGCGGCATCCTTCAGGGAAAATGAGGCTTCAACTTCATGGTGGTCGGTCTGTTGACTTATCGAGCCTGATATTGGCGCGCACTAAACAAATCCGAAGCGTGATCCAGGAAATGTCAGATGACCTGCGCCTCGGGGCCGCATCTCGTACCGTGTTTTTCAATGCCAGAAACTTCTGTCGATTTCTGGACTGGGCCGATTCCAGTGGACTGCCAGATGTGCTAGGGGAAGTTAATGACGCTAGAGACGCATTTGCAGCATACGTGGAATATTTGAGAGAGCGGGTGCGCCTGAATAGTATGTCTGTCAATTCCGCCGCACATTATCAACGGAGCGTCCACCGTACCCTGTCGCGGCTGTATGCCATCGACGATTTATCGGCCGGGGTACGCAAAGTGCGGCACTCACTAGCCGCCCAGGAAATTACTGGCCTGCCAGATGACACACAGCAAGGTCGGATCCTTGCGCTTTGCTCCGCGCTGTTTTCGAGCTTCACAGACTTTGTCGTTGAATCCCAACCCTTCCCTTTCTTACTCTCGCTACCAGCCCGCGCTGATGATGCTAGCCTTGCAGTTTGGGTTTTTCCGACTGCCAATAAATTTCACTTGCCTTGGGAAGGTGAGTTGCCGTCCCCCACTAGTCAGCCCAACGTCGGGTTCAACTACGCGGATGGATCACTACGGACGGCAGATCAAATCCGAAGCACTGCACCGCATCGAGGCGACTTCAAGCTAGCAGCTAAATTAGCCGTCAAGGCGCTGAACGATGCCAACGCAGATACTCGACACCATCGACGCTTGCGCTTGGCTGTGACCGCTCATAACGCGTTTGTAATGCTGTTTGTCGCGCATACCGGAATGAACTGGGCTCAAGTAGAAGCTCTGGCCTGGTCTGACAATTTTTCGGTTTCCCCTGAGCGCCAGGGCTTTCGTGCGATTAAATATCGTGCTGGCGGCAAGATCGTATCTTTCCAGATTGGCGCCGGCTTTCTCCCATTATTCAGGCGGTTCCTTGCGTTGCGCGACTACCTCCTTGGTGGGGCTTCTTTTGAGTTCCTGTTCTTCTCATTTGGGTCAAAGCTACCGGCAGCACCTGCCCAAATCGACCTCGATGTGGTTTACAGTTTCAACAAATTGCTTCGCCGACTCGATCCTCAGATCCAGCCGATTAACCTTCGCCAATGGCGTGCCGCAAAGGCTGATTGGCTTATTCGAAATACTGACCCGGCCACTACCGCATTACTTCTTCAAAATACCGAACGGACGGTCATGCGACACTACGCGGCCGGATCGGAGACCCAGACGGCACTGGAGTTTGGTCAATATTTCGACCGGTTGGAAAATGTAGTGACCGATGCCACGGTGCCAATTGCAAAGACCAGTGCGGTTGGTAGTTGCATTAGCTTTGGTTCACCAAGTCCTGATTTGTCGGCTACCGCCATAAAGCCAGATTGTAAGCAGCCAGAGGGGTGTCTGTTTTGTACTCACTTTGCAGTGCATGCTGATAAAACCGACGTACGTAAACTTTTGAGCTGCCGGCACTGCATCTTGCAGACTGAGCACATGGCAGATTCGCAGCAACATTTCCAGGATCTGTTCGGACCTGTGATCCAACGTATCGACGCGATCATCAACCATATTAGCGGAAAGTCCGATCAACATCAGCGCCTTGTCGAGCTGGTTCGCTCCCAAGTAGAAGACGAAACCGGACTCGACCCGTACTGGGAACGCAAGATGGAAATGCTAGTCAGTTTAGGGATGATTGCATGACGACCAATAGCCGCAGGACCTTGGCTATTCAGCCAGGCGATGGAATTGAAGTTTCGCTCGACGGCTGGACAAAGGAACGCCCGCCACCGGCAGACTTCGTTATCAGCCGCAAGCGTGACGGCAGCGCTGCGTCGAAGTATGGTGACGACACATGGGACTTCTCGGCATATCATCCTCTCAGCCGGTCCGCGCGGATCAACATGACAACATTGGGTCCAGTTGAGGCGGACCAGGGCATTTCTAGGACGATCACCATTGACATCCGATGGCTCCTGTTTGTGTTGATGGCATTGCGACATGGCCCACCGTTGTCATTGGCCACTATTCGATCGTATCTTCGACTTTTAAGGACAATGGGGCGCTTTGCACTGCGTCACGAACAGTCCATTATTAGTTTGATTGAAAATGTAGCACTTATGCGGGTATTTATATCCGAGGCCTGCGGCGCTGACCTCGCTGCCACAAGAAGTCTGCTGAAAACGCTGCACGAGCTGGGTGAAAGCGCAATTGGATTCAAGCCTGTGAGTCTCCATGCCGTGTCCACACTTGAAACCTTGGCCGCCGGCCTCAGGGGAAAACGGCGACAGCACCCACCGATCCCCACTAGGATCTATACGCAGATTATCTCCAGGCTGTCCGGCGCCATCACGTCCTTCCATGCCGTTTCGGCACGTTATGTCGCACTGGTCCAAGCCTGTCATGCAAGCCCTACGCTGGGTAGAAGCATTGTTTTACAGCAGAGATGGAATCGCGCAATCTCCAGCATTGCCGGCCCACAGGAACAGTTTGCAAACCTACTCGCTCGATTCCGGCTGACGGACTACTTCAATGAGTGGGGTTTGGTCCAGACAGTGCAGGGAATGGGCAAAGGGTTGAGCGACGTGCAGCTGGTATGCAAGCTCCAAATCCAATTGTTCACCGGCATGCGCTCCGGCGAAGCCTTGAGTCTTACTTACTCATGCCTGGCTGAACGGCGGACTAATGGTCGCGAGCATTTGGAGATACAAGGCCAGACTACGAAACTCAATAATGGCACGGCAAAGAGTGCGAAGTGGGTAACTTGTGGGGATGGTGCCCATGCGGTCCGGTGCGCCCAGTCTATTGCGCGGATAATTTATGCCCTGAATGGTGTATCGGTCCAGGAGCTGGACTCGCGCGGCGACGAATACCCGCTTTTTGTCAGTGCCAGCTACCTTGGTTTTGCCGGAGTCATCCCGCACTCACCGACGGGTACCTTTGCATGTAGTCACCTCGATACATTTAACATGAAGGAGCTTTTCACGCGCATCGTGCCGGCCATCACCGATGAAGATCTTTGCGAACTGGAGCAGGTCGATCCTCACAGAGCATGGCGAAGCGAACAGCAATTCGAAGTCAGCAGACTTTGGCCGCTTACGTCACACCAGTTTCGTCGCTCGCTCGCCCTGTATGCGTCGAGGTCTGGCCTGGTCACCCTGCCGTCGCTACGTCGACAGCTGCAACACATTACGGAAGCGATGTCTCGGTATTATGCGACCGGAAGCGCATATGCTGTGGACCTGCTTACCGGTCATGCTGGTCATTTCGGCGTAGAGTGGCAAAAGACGCAGCCTGAATCCGAAGCCTTGGCCTACTTCAAGAACGTGCTCTTGAGCGACGACCGCCTGTTTGGCGGGCATGGCACTTGGGTGGAGTTGCATGGCCAGCTGACAGGGGCGGCGCTACTGGAGGAGCGCGAAAAGACAGTGAAGTTATTTAAGAAGGGCGAGCTGTCCTTCCGTGAAACTCCACTTGGCGGTTGCACGAGCGTACAAGCTTGCGACAAGCGCCCGTTGCGCTCTGTCGTCTCATGCCTAGACTGCGGCAAGGCTGTGATCAAGATGCCCAAACTTGCCATGGTAATTAGTGCGCAGGAGAGCTTGGTTCGCAGCTTAGATCCGGGGACCGTTGAAGGCCGCTCCGAAAGCGATGACCTCGGCGTCATGGTGGCGACATACACGCGGTTAGAGCTGCAGAGCAGATCAAAAAAGAGGACTGAAATTGACAACGGCACTTGAAGAATACTACGAAGCCTTGGACCGTCTGAAAGGTAACCGACCACTTCGCGCCCCCAAGGGTACAAGGATCACCAATGATGCTGTTTCGTTGGAAGCTGGCAGGGGCAAGGGAAGCATCAAGAAGTCTCGCGCATTGTTTGCTGATCTCATCTTCGCGATCGATGCCGCGGCTGCTGAACAGGTGGCACCAGCCGCAGACGGCCAAGAAAAATTAGCCAAGACCAAGGCGCAGGTGGAGCGTTATCGTGTGCTCTACGAAGAGGCTATAGCGAGGGAAGTTTCCCTATTAAAGGAAAACTTCGAATTGAAACGGGAACTTAAAAGGCTGGGTGGGCCGACCATCTTAGCCTCGGGTAGGGAGCGGGTGCTGCAGGATGTGCCTTGACTGACGGCTCAGCAGCGGGTCTAGGTGAACTCTAAGCTATCAGCCCCCATTGCAGGTGGTATCTCGACTACGATGGATGCTTTCATCACTACCTTCTAGTCTCACTGACCGCCGCCCCCGTTCTCATGCGTTGCGGTTCAGATGGGGCGCGACGAACTGTGTTCGCCCTTCGGCGGTCGAAACAGCCACGACCACCCGTCTGGGTCACTGTGAGGTGTTGCCATAGGTTAAGAAGTGAGAGTTTTTCAATTGAGCAAGCTGATATCCTGACGTTTTTAGCGCGCGAGATAATAAGAGTGCCTAACAAAACCTCTCGACATACCGCCAACAGATGAGCGAGCAGGCAAGCGACAGGAGAGCCTGGTGCACATCTGATCTCCGCTCATGCCGGATGCGCAATCTGCGGAAGCGGTGTAGCCAACCCAACGTTCGCTCGACGACCCAACGCCACCGACTAAGCCTTTCGCGCGACTCGACGCCGTAGCGCGCGATACGAGCTGCGATGCCCCGACTGCGCAGCCAAGCCCGATGGGCTCTCGAACCGTACGCTCGATCGGCATGCAGCTTACCTGGACGTTTGCGGGCGCGCCTGCCAGCCCCTTAACTGCTGGGATTGACTCTACCAGCGGGATGAGGAAGCGCGAGTCGTGCACCTGTGCGCCCGGGATCTGGGCCACTAGGGGAAGCCCACGCTCATCCACCAGCAAATGGTGTTTGCAGCCGAGTTTGCCGCGATCAGTTGGATTTCGGCCCGTGTGCTCGCCTCCAGCCGGTGCCGGTACGCTTGCAGCGTCAACGCAAGCTCGATCCCACATGATCTGGTCGTGCTCTCGGAGCCGTCGAAGAATCACCTCGTGGATGCGCTGCCAAACGCCGCTAGCATCCATTCGTGAAGGCGGCGCCAGCAAGTCATGCGGCTGCCGCAGCCGAGTTCGCGCGGCAGGTACTCCTACGGTATTCCAGTCTTGAGAACAAACAGGATTCCAGTCAAGGCCGCGCGATCATCAATGCGCGGGCGCCCGCCTTTCGGCGATGGCCGACGGGTTGGAAGATGAACTGCGATAAGGGACCACAGTTCTCCGGGAAGAAGTGCTTAGGCCATGCCATTAGTCCGTCTACGAACGCGCACGCCATGTTAGTGCCCTGACTGGGTTAGCGTACGTCCGCTATCGACCCAAAGCGACCTTCGCTTGACGGGACTCGCTTGCCACGAAGCTGAGCACGCCATTCCTCAGCACGAAATCTATGCCGACGCCTCGAATAGAAATGAGTTTGACTCGGCCACATCACGGTGATAATTGTAGATCTTTGCACGAAAGCAAGATGGTATCCTAATGCATTGTGGTCCAAGGATCAATCATCAACCCACTCATCATAGACTCATACTAGTGGATTTTTTAAAACCAGTAAATTTTCCAACAAATAGCAGTAATTATACTAATAGGATTTTTATGCCTTCACTTCAACGATTGAAAATAAATGGTCTATACGGCGAACGGGATATTGATATTCCATTTCTTGACAACATCAAGATTATCGTTGCAGAGAATGGCTATGGGAAAACAACTGTATTGAATGCATTGTATGCTTTGGCTTCGGGAAATATTACTAGGTTAAGGAAACTGCCATTTGAAACCATCGAAGTTAATTTCGATGATGGTTCAAAATACTTAGTGGACAAAAAGGCTTTGACTTTCACTGGAAAAATGATAGAAAAAAACCCATTTTTCGAGCATATAAAGCGGATTTTGGGTGAGGATGAAGCCGTATTGCTAGCTGAAAGCTTTTTGCAAAAATCTCCTGGCGAATTTAGATCTTCTCCCCAATTTCAAGCAGCCCGCAGGAAAATAGACATCCCAGCCAGTGCATTTTACGAATACTTAGGTGAAATAAGAAAATCCGTAAACAATGGTACAGTTATCTCTAAAGCTCGCGATACTTTAAAATCTATCAGACAAAAACTTGGATTCAATGTTTTGTACCTTCCTACATATCGTCGTGTAGAACAAGATTTTCGCGATCGAAGAAGTTCTAGTGAAAATAACGAAAATTCGGATAACCCATATGATGATACTATCAATTTTGGAATGGCGGATGTCGACTCCCGTATTAAAGAGTTAACCTCGGAAATTCTATCATCGTCCGTTGAATGGTTTTCTAAAGTCAATGGAGAAATGTTGGGTCAACTTGTTGAAGGTTTTAAAGTTGACGAAAACCTAAAGAAAAGCATACAAGATCCCGACGCAATCAAAATTGTACTGGATAGGATCGGCGCAAACGTAAAAATTGAACAAAAAAAACAGATTCTTAAATTAATCGAAACTGGCGACATATTTCACGGCCACGATCCCCTAATATACTTCATTTCGAATCTTGTTAAAGTTTACGAACAACAGAGAGAGAACGATAGATCTATTCAAGCATTCACCGAAGTCTGTAATCGCTATCTTGGAGACAAAAAGCTTGAGTACAATGAAAGTCTAGTATCCGTCCGCATTGTCCGTAGAAAAAATAATCGAGAGGTGGATATTGAAACCTTGTCATCTGGAGAAAAACAGATTATTTCGTTATTCTGTTCTCTTTACTTGAAGCGAGAAACGAATGTTGCAATATTTTTTGACGAACCCGAATTATCCCTATCCCTTGAATGGCAAAAAACTTTGCTCCCAGACGTAATGAACTCTGGACGTTGTGGATTCCTTTTCGCCACTACACATTCGCCATTTATTTTTGAGAATGATCTCAGCCGTTATGCGGTAGATTTGGGTCATTATATCAAGGAGCGTTAATGGATCGGGTCACTGCAATGCAAGCTGCTGGGCAATCCTACTCTGTAAAATTTCTTGAAATTACGCGAGCGTTTGGAAAAGACCCGAATTTATTTATTTGTGTTTTTGAGGGGGAGGATGGTAAATATTATTCGCCTAGGGTCAGTTTTGCTTTAGGTGCAGAAAAATGGTATGGCGTCAATGCTGGCGGAAAGGCAAAAGTCCTCGAAGTCCACGAGATTCTAACGAAACATCCGTTATACAAATTTTTTCGCTTCGCCTGCTTTATCGATGCGGACTATGATCACTGGACCGATCATTCTAAAAAGACGAATTTATACTGCACAAAAACTTATTCAATTGAGAATTTTTACACAACTCCTGATGCGATTAGAGAAATAATTGCTAACGAATTCGGAGTTTCTGAGTTTGGTGATGAAGCTGCGGACTTTAATAAAATAATATATACCTATCTGGAAATCTTAGATATAACCTGCTCCGCGTTGAGCGAATTCAATTACATTGCAAAAGCGCACCGTATAATGGAGCGTGATGAGAAAACAAAATTCAAGTTAAACTTGAGCAATGTAAAACTATCCGATCTTATTCAGGTGGGTTTAGATGACATTGTTATTGTTTATAATGTTGAAAATCCCATTACGGTTTTCAAAGATGCTAAAAATCTCGCCATAGACGATGTCGCACTGGAAGAAGCAAAGATCACCCTTCCGAAAAAGTCTTGGCCCGATAGTTTCAGAGGTAAGCAGCAGATTGACTTTCTACGCACTTGGCTTTCAATTTTGAAGCAAGATCGATGCTCAAAAAATCCGTCTTTCTGTGAAAAGCCAGGGAATGTGAAACTTTCCCTTTCGAAAGATAATTGTCTTTCTGAATTGTCACAATACGCGACAACTCCCCAGTGCCTTAGGGATTTCCTTGCGGCATTTGCGCTTGTACCGGAGCCATCTCGCGTACATTGAACGTCATTGGTTTGTTAGATCGGTTCGCTACTACTCAAGATAGTGGTAGCGAGCGTAAATCTAGGCTGCAGGAGAAACTGAATGATGCCTAGGATAGGTCTGCTTTTGGACGAGCGCGGACGGTCGGCACTGCTCAGTGTATTCGGCTGTTGCCTGCTGAGCAACTACAGGGTTTTGTTAGGCGCTCTAAGTCTCGAGCTTCATGATGCCGCGCCAGAATTCGGTTAGTCGCTGTCGGGTCAAACAATAAACATAGTTTGAGAGGAATCGATGAAAATCAGAAAAATATCGATCAATAATTTTCGGGGAATAAAAAAGCTTGAGTGGTGTCTTCCAACCGCGGACATTTTCTGTTTGATCGGAAAGGGTGACTCTTCAAAGTCCTCAATCCTGGAGGCGATTAGATACGTCTTCTATCCGCAATGGAATTTAGCTTTCAGCGATTCAGACTTCTACATGAGCAATGTTGAAGAGCCCGTCGTCATTGAAGTTTCTATCGGTGAGCTGGCAGAGGAGTTCTGCTCGTTGACGAAGTATGGACACTGTTTGCGAGGCTGGGACGCCAAGAAACTTTTGCTCCATGCCGAACCAGATGACCATCTGGAACGGATTCTGACTGTAAGGCTGACGGTGAATAAGGATCTGGAACCGAGGTGGCAGGTGGTGAGCGATGGCAAGCCAGAAGGTATAGATTTCAAAACGGCGGATCGAAACAAGGTGAGCGTCGGCCTCATCGGTGCCTATAGTGAAAAGCAGCTTTCCTGGGCCAATGGCACCGCGCTCGCTAAGCTTACAGAAGCACAGAGCTTGAATGAGCTTCTTGCGAAGACCTCACGAACAACTCGATCGTCGCTTGATGCGCACAGAGCTGTCAATTTGAAAAATTTCGATGCGGCTGCCGCCAAGTCGCAGGTGCTTGCAAAGGAACTTGGGGTTCCTGTTCGTGATGCCTATAGGGCTCACTTGGACACTAATGCGATCAACCTGAAGGTGGGAGGCCTTGCGCTCCATGATGGAGAAATTCCATTGCGACAGTTGGGTTTGGGATCACGCAGAATGCTCTTATGTGGCATTCAAAAGATGGGGTTGGAAGACGGTCACATTACCCTGTTTGATGAAGTTGAATTTGGGCTTGAGCCCTTCCGAATCACGCGACTAATTAAGCATATAAGGGAAGACGAGCGTGGGCAGTATTTTCTAACAACGCATTCGCCTATCGTTCTGCGAGAATTTACTGTCAAAGAGCTTCATATCGTTCACAACAAGGCCGGGATGGTGCAGATCATTCCTGCTGCTGACGAAAGCCTTAAAGAACACCAAGTTCAAGGCAAGATCAGATTAAATGCAGAAGCCTTCCTAGCGAAGAAAGTAGTTGTCTGTGAAGGTGCCACAGAAGTTGGTTTCGTGAGGGGTTTTGACGATCATCAAATTGAACAAGGCAAGGACGCGCTTTCCTATCATGGCGTTGAACTTCTTGACGCCAAGGGAGGGGCTAAGATCAAAGCGCTGGCGAAGGCACTGAAGTCTCTTTGCTATGACGTGTCCGTGCTCGCTGATGCTGATGCCCCGGACCAATTCTCTCCTGCAGACGAGGCTGAGCTGATAGAGCTTGGAATCACAGTGGTGGTATGGGGCGACAAGCAATCGCTGGAAGAACGGGCTATTCAAGATTTACCTTGGAATGCGATTCAAGCGAGCTTGAAACTTGCGCAGAGTGAATTTTCTGTTCCAGTACGTGATCACGTTTTGGCACGGCTGACAGATAAATTGGAGCTTGATAAAAATACGGATAATTGGGTTGACAGCGCAAATCTTAGAAAGGCTATCGGCATCGCTGCCAAGAAGTCTGAATGGTTCAAGAGCGTGTCCAAAGGTGATCTATGGTTCAAGGCGATTGCTCCTGCGTACAAAACCGCCGAATTCGCAAAGAAGGATTTAGCCGTGAAACTGAACAAGTTCTGGACATGGGTAGAACATGTCTGATGAACTCGCAATCACGCTAAGTAAGTGCACCACCAAGGGGTATGTCATTGCCCCAGCTGGCTTTGGCAAAACCCATTTGATTGCGTTGGCGGTGAAGGCCTCCACTCAGCGTCAGCTAGTTTTGACGCATACATTTGCGGGCGTGGCTTCTATCAAGACCAAAATGAACGACCTTGGTGTTCCGGCTGCAAAATTCCAACTGGACACCATTGCCAGTTGGTCGCTGCGACTTTGCCTCGCATATCCCAAAACGTCAGGCTGGGACATCGAGAATCCATCAAGCAAAGAATGGGAAAAGCTTTATGTGTGCTGCTCGAAATTGCTTAAAAAGGAGTTCATTCGCCATATCGTCAAGTCTACCTACTCTGGGGTGTATGTTGATGAGTATCAGGATTGCTCTGACGTCCAACACGGTTTGATTTTTGAGTTAGCGCAGTTTATGCCAAGTCGCATCTTGGGCGATCCGTTGCAGGCCATATTTGACTTTGATAGTGTCGGAAAGCCTGTAGATTGGGACCTCAAGATCTATCCGCACTTCAATTGCCTTGGGGAGTTAGAGGTGCCGCACCGATGGAATAATGCAGGTGCCCCTGAACTTGGGACCTGGTTAAAGAAGGTCCGTAAGAAGCTGGAACTTGGACAGCAGATTGACCTTCGGAACGATGTGCCCGCGTGTGTGAAGAGAGATTACACAACGCCAGAGTACTTAGGCAACAAACAGTATTCGGTGCTGTGCGATTTCCTTGGGCTCGATAGTTCGGTTATTGCCATTCATGGCGGCGATCAGGAGTCCAAAAATAAGACACACCTCCTTGCCCGGACAATGGCTGGCCGTTTCTCTTCGATTGAAGAAGTTGAGGGAAAGGCACTTTTCTCGTTCATTAGAAAGTTTGAAAAAGCCAAGACAGTCAAGGATGGGTTCTTGCTGGCCTTAGAATTCGCTAAAAAGTGCCTTACAGGAGTGGACAAGTCCCTAGCGGCTGGCACGAAGAAGGGGGAGGTGGCCAAGCAAATCAAGACCACAAGATATCCCGTGGTGTTGAGTAGTGCAAACCTCTATCTCAGCGCACCGTCTGCATACAACCTCAGAGCATTCTTCCTTGCGTTGCAAGCTTGCCCGGAGACGTCACCGTACAGGCGAGACTTGCTGTACCGCTTTCTAAATGTACTGAAACTCCAGATCGATAGAGAGACGACTACTTTAATCGAGGCCGCGCATCAGTACCAACGTGATCTTAGACATACAGGAAGACCTATTCTCCACAGAAAAATAATCGCAACAACACTGCTGGTAAAAGGGCTTGAGTACGATCATGCGGTAGTGCTCGATGCCGATTCACTTAGCGCCAAAGACTTGTATGTGGCAATGACTCGTGGGTCGAAATCGCTCACGCTTATTTGCACCGGTAAAGGTATTCTAGGTAAATAGTGGGCGTTAGAAAATCTATTTTGCGCGGATCTAAAGCTCAGGGTGTTTGAAGTGCGTGCAGAGAAAATGGACTCGTATCTCAGCGCGTGTCCATTTTTCCTTGTCGAAAAATGGACAGGAACCAATGTGTCTGGTTGCCCCGTCCGCCTATGACGTGTCCGTGTCCATTTTCACGAACTTTGCAGTACCGCGCGCAAGGTCGCCTCGGGACGGCCCTACATCAGTACCGAAGTGGCCGAACAACTGGCGCTGAACATCATGGCGCCAAGCGAACAGTTGTTGCACAAACAGTTGTCGGACCGCGAATTCGAGGTATTCTCGCTGCTGGTCAGCGGCAAGTCGATTACCGAGATCGCCAACGGCCTGCACCTGTCGGTGAAAACCGTCAGCACCCACAAGACCCGCATCATGCAGAAAATGGGCATGAGTTCGCTGTCCGAAATGGTGCAATATGCCGTCGCACACCGCCTGTTGTCGCCACTGAAGGCGTGACTCGCTGATTTCCTTTGACCGCCGCGCGTGGTTTTCGTGCGGCGCGCGCCTCTTTTCGCAGGCTGGCGCCGACACCCGGACACACCCCATCTGTTTCTGTTGTGTCACCTTCCGTCATTCGGGCGGCGTTCCTGGTAGTAGGAGTATTCCTACAACCACACCATCTGTCCTACCTACATATTCAGGCAACGCTGATATTCGTGCCGGACTCGTGTTGGCATACTGAATTCAGCGTTTCGACTTGCTTGCGATCCAAGTCACGGCGTCAGCCATATAAAACCATGGCATGGCAGACGCGCTTTCCGCACGCTGCCGTGCCGCCGGGGTCGCGTGAAACCTGAGTTCCTTACCGGAGATGAGCATGCAGTCCCAGCCACCGTCAGATCAACGCAACGTTACCCAGCCTACCCTGCATTCCCCGATGGAAGCCGGACGCCAGCGCCAGGGTCGCCTCTGGTCCAACCTGAAAGAAGTGTGCGACCTGCTCCGTATTCCAGCCAGCGTGTCGGTGAGCTCCGAAGAATTATTGTTCCAGCACGTGCAGTTCAAGACGGGCCAGCGCGTGCACACGATCGGCCAGGCCTTCGACACCCTGTACATCGTCAACTCGGGCTTCCTCAAGACGGTGCTGATCGACGAATTCGGCAACGAACAGGTGCTGAGCTTCCCCATGAAGGGCGATATGCTCGGCGTCGACGGCATCCACACGCGCCACTACGCCTCCGAGGCCGTGGCGCTGTCCGACTGCGACCTGATCCTGCTGCCGTTCAAGAAACTGACCGCACTGGGTCGCGTCCACAGCGAGCTCGAGAACATGATGTACGGCGTGATGAGCCGCGAACTGGTGCGCGAGCAGACCATGATCGGCATGCTCGGCGCCCTGTCGGCCGAGGCGCGCGTGGCCCGCTTCCTGGTCTCGCTGGCCGACCGCTTCGCCGCGATGGGTTATTCCAGCAAGCTGTTCAACCTGCGCATGACGCGCCACGAGATCGGCAGCTACCTCGGCCTCACGCTCGAGACCGTCAGCCGCACCTTGTCGGCCTTCAACGAAATCGGCCTGATCACCGTCGACCAGCGCACCATCGGCATCAAGGATGCCGAATCGCTCAAGACGCTGCGCCGCCTGCCGCCCTCGCGTTCGCGCACCAAGGGCAGCGCCAAGCAGAAGGCCGAGCTCGACCAGCCCGGTGACGACCAGGTGCTGGCCACCGTCTAACCATCCCTCATCAAGCCAACGACGATGCCCGCCCAGGCGGGCATCTTCATTGCCGCCTGCCTTACTCCTTGTCGAGCGACAGCACCCCGTCATTGACACGCACCCGGTCGCCCTTGCGGTAGCCCGGATTGTTGTCGTATTCGATCGCCTGCGTCGCTTCCGTGGTGTCGAAGCGAACGGTTACCCGGTAACGCTGGGCGGCCTGCACGTCGCTGGCCAGTGGCCGCGCCCCCCCGGTTGCCTCACGCACGATCTCGACCTTCTCGACGACCGCGCAACTGGTGCAGTAGCGCGCCACGCGCGGACGCTCGGTCGTGCGCGGCGGTGGCGGTGGCGCGGCGCCCGGCGCCGCGCTGGCGACGCCGGCCTCCTTCGAGGCCAGTTGCCGCGCCGGTTCTTGCGCCTGCGCCGAGGCCGCCGCGCCGCTCACCAGGCCGTCGCGCAGCACGGTGGTGGCGACCTGGCTGCCCAGCCGCATTTCGGCGGTCACCGGGCTGTTTGGCTGGAAGCGGTCGTGGTTGCCGATCACATAGCTGCCGCTGTACTGGCCGGGATCGGTTTCCTGCATCTGGACGCCGCGGGTGGCGCCGTCGATGGTCACGTTCACCAATGCGTTCCGGGTGCCGTAGACATGGAAGTGCAAGGCGGCGCCCTGCTCCAGGCGCGCGACCTTCTCGACGTGGAAGCCTTCGATGGCGGGCGTCACGGTGCGGCCGGGCGGCGCGGTCTGCGCCAGGGCCGTGCTGCTCGTCGCCAGCAGCATGCCGGCCGGCGCCAGGGCAGCCACCAGCGAACACATCAGGATGCGTTTTTTCATGGCAATCTCCTTCGGTTGGCAGACGGCATCACACCGCCTTCAGTTCCAGGAGACAGTACCTGTACGAAAGAGCCAGGTCCGTACGGTTACGAACCAATAGCCTCAGCGCACGGCGTGGACCGCATCGCCCGAGGTCACGTAGATGCGGTCGCCCGGCCCCGGCTTGACCGCGTGGCCGCCGGTAAACGCGCCGAAGGACGGCAAGATCAGTCCCTGCTCGCCGACCACGAAACATGGCAGGCGCAGCGCATCGAAGCGGGTCGCCAGCACATACACCGGGTGCACGTGGCCGGCCAGGCCATAGCCGGGCGCGTCGACGCCGGGATGGTGGCAGAAGGCGAACGGCCCGATCGCATGCGGCTCGTCCACCAGCGCGATTCCCAGCGCCGCCGCCGGGTCGCCCGCATGCAGGTCGTGGTTGCCGCGCACCAGCATCAAGCCGAGATCCGGATGGCGCTGGCGCCAGGCCAGCATCGCCAGCTGGGTCGAGCTGGCGTGCGCGGCGCGCGCATGCAAAAAGTCGCCCAGGAAGGCCACCTGGCGCGCGCCGTGGGTGGCCACCAGGGCGTCGAGGCCGGCCAGGTTTTCCGAGGTCGTGCCGCGCGGCACCGGCACCCCGAGCGAACGAAAGGCGGCCGCCTTGCCGAAGTGGATGTCGGCGATGATCAGCATCCGTTCGCGCGGCCAATAGATCGCCTTCTCCGGCAACAGCAGGAGCGATTCGCCGGCCACCTGCACCATCGCGCCGCTCATGCCGCCGCCTTCTCGAGTTCGCGCAGCATGCGCGCCACGCGGTCATTGAGCTTCTCGGTGCTGACCTTTTCGCGGAAGCGCTCGACCATCAGGGCAAACCCGAACGGCGTCGCCCGCTTCACCTCGCGATAGGCGATCCTTCGCGCGTGCAGCTCGGCCAGCGTGTCGCGCAGGCGCGTCAGTTCGAGTTCCTGCTCCATCACCTCGCGCTCGGCCTGGGTGAGCAGCAGGTTGCCGGCATCGTGCTTGCGAAACACCTCGAAGAACAGCGAGGACGAGGCCTGCAGCTGGCGGTTCGACTTCGGCTGGCCCGGATAGCCCGAGAACACCAGGCCGGCGATGCGCGCCACCTCGCGAAAGCGCTGCTGCGACAGCTGGGTCGCGTTCAGGCTGTCGATCACGTCTTCCAGCAGGCGCGCCGTATCGAACAGGTCCACGCCGGCGCCGGTCGGCGCGTCGAACATGCGCGCCCAGTCGACCGGCTCGGGCGCCATCAGCTCGAAGCCGTAGTCGTTGATGGCGATCGAGAACGTGATCGGCTGCGCGCGGCCGACGCGAAAGGCGATCAGCGACGCCAGGCCCATGTGCACCGAGCGGCCCGCGAACGGATACACGAACAGGTGGTAACCCTCGCGGCTCTTCATCGACTCGAGCACCAGCACCTCGCTCGTCGGCAGCGCCGACCAGCGCTGCTGGATGGCGATGAGCGGCTCGATGGCGCGCATCTCGGGGCCGTCGAACACGCCCCCGTCGGCCAGGCGCAGCTCTTCCAGCGCGGCGTGGGCCAGCTCGTTCGACATCGGCATCTTCGCGCCCTGCCAGCGCGCGATGGCGCCCCGGGTGCCGCTGGCGCGTTTCACGAAGGCGGTCAGCTCGTGCACGCGCACGAATTCCAGGATGCGCCCGCCGAACAGGAAGCGGTCGCCGGGCTTGAGGCGCGAGATGAAGGATTCCTCCACGCTGCCAATGCGCCCGCCACTCATGTACTTCACCTGGATCGTGGCGTCCGACATGATGGTGCCGATGCCCATCCGGTGCCGGCGGCCGATGGCGCTGTCGGGGACGCGGTAGACGCCCTCGTCGTCCGGCAGCACGCGGCGGTATTCGGGATACACGGTGAGGCTCTGGCCGCCGCGCGCGACGAAGTCGAGCGCCCACTGCCATTCCTCCTCGGTCAGGTGGCGGTAGGACCAGGCCTGGCGCACCTCTTCATACAACTCTGCGGAGCGAAAGCCGCCGCCCAGCGCCACCGTCACCAGGTGCTGCACCAGCACGTCGAACGGTTTATTCGGCACGTAACGGCCTTCGATGCGGCGCGCCGCCACCGCCTTTTTCGCGCCGGCCGCCTCCAGCAATTCCAGGCTGTTGGTCGGCACCAGGGTCACGCGCGAGACCCGGCCCGGCGCATGGCCGCTGCGGCCGGCGCGCTGCAGCAGGCGCGCCACGCCCTTGGCGCTGCCGATCTGCAGCACGCGCTCGACCGGCAGGAAGTCCACGCCAAGATCGAGGCTGGCGGTGCAGATCACCGCTTTCAGGATGCCGTTCTTGAGGCCCAGCTCGACCCACTCGCGCACCTCGCGGTCGAGCGAGCCGTGGTGCAGCGCGATCACGCCGGCCCAGTCGGGCCGCGCCTCCAGGATGTTCTGGTACCAGATTTCGGCCTGCGAGCGGGTATTGGTGAACACCAGCGTCGCCTCGTGTCCCTCGATCTCGGCGATCACCGGTTGCAGCATCTGCAGGCCCAGGTGGCCGCCCCAGGGAAAGCGCGAGACGTTCTCGGGGATCAGGCAATCGACCACGATCTTCTTGCGCGTATCGCCTTCGACCAGCACGCCCGCGTCCGCTCCTTCCTCGCCTCCCAGCAGCACATGGCGCGCGAGGTCGAGATTACCCATCGTCGCCGACACGCCCCACACCAGCAGTTCGGGACGCCAGCGCCGCAGCCTGGCCAGCGCCAGCTGCACCTGCACGCCGCGCTTGCTGCCCATCAGCTCATGCCACTCGTCGACGATGACCATGTCGAGATGGCGGAACTGTTCATGGGCGGCGGCATTGCTGATCATGAGCGACAGGCTCTCGGGCGTCGTCACCAGGGCCGCCGGCATGCTGCGCGTCTGGCGCGCCCGCTCGGCCGACTTGGTGTCGCCGGTGCGCGCGCCGATGCGCCACTCGGGCAGCAGCTCGGCGGCGGAGTCTTCCAGCGCGCGCTGGGTGTCGGCCGCCAGCGCGCGCATCGGCGTGATCCACAGCACGCGCAAGCCCGCCCTGGCCCTTCCCGTGTCGAGCCCGGCGCGCTGCAGCGCCGCGAACCAGACCGCGAAGGTCTTGCCGGCGCCGGTATTCGCATGCAGCAGGCCCGATTCGCCCTTCAGCGCGGCCTTCCACACCGCGCGCTGGAAGGGAAAGGCGGTCCAGCCGCGGCTGGACAACCAGGCGTCGATGCGGGCGCTTACCGGATTACGGCTCATGCGGTGGCCGCCTCCAGCAAGCCCTTGAGCGTGTCGAGCGTATCGGCTTCTTCCACCGGCTTGTCGAGACGCCGGCGCAGGATGCGCGGAAAGCGCACCGCGATCCCCGCCTTGTGGCGCGGCGACAGCGCGATGCCCTCGAAGCCGATCTCGAACACCATGGTCGGCTTGACCGAGCGCACCGGCCCGAATTTCTCGATGGTCGTGCGCCGGATCGTGTTGTCGACCTGGGCGATCTCGGCGTCGGTCAGGCCCGAATACGCTTTCGCGAACGGCACCAGCTTGCGCTCGGCGCCGTCGCCATCCCACACGGCAAAGGTGTAGTCGGTGTAGAGCGAGGCGCGCCGGCCGCTGCCCGGCTGGGCGTACAGCAGCACGGCGTCGATGGCGTAAGGGTCGATCTTCCACTTCCACCAGGTGCCGACGTCCTTGGTGCGGCCGACGCCATAGTGGGCCGTGCGGCTCTTGAGCATCATGCCTTCGACGCTGCGCGCGCGCGAGCCGGCGCGCAAGGTCGCCAGCGCTTCCCAGCTGTCGGCGTGGACCAGCGGCGACAGGCGCAGCTGCGGCTGGTCGAGCTTCGCCACCTCCACTTCGAGCAGCGCGCGCCGCTCGTGCTGCGGCAGGCCGCGCAGGTCGACGCCGTCGAGCTCCAGCAGGTCGTAGCAGCACAGCACGGCCGGCAGCTCACCCAGCAACTTGGCGGACAAGGTCTTGCGCCCGATGCGCTTCTGCAGGTCGGCGAAGGGCGACGGCATGTCGCACCCCGGCTGCCAGATCAGCACCTCGCCGTCGAGCACCATCCCGTCGGGCAGGCGCGCCGCCGTCAGCTCGGGAAAGCGTTCGGTGATCAGGTCTTCGCCGCGCGACCACAGGAAGCTCTGGCCGTCGCGCCGCACCAGTTGCGCGCGGATGCCGTCGTACTTCCATTCGACCAGCCAGTCGTCCAGTTCGCCCAGGCTGGCCGGGTCGCCATTCAGTTGGTGCGACAGGAAGAAGGGATACGGCTGGCCGCCGCGCAGCTTGTGTTCCTCGTCCGACTGTTCGGCGATCAGTTGCAGGAAGCCTGTCGCTGTGGGTTTCACGCGGCCGTCGGTCCAGCCCATCAGGCGCTGGGCAATCAATTTGCTGTCGACCGCCGCGATCGCCGCCAGCGCGCGCGTGACCAGCAGCTTCGAGACGCCGACGCGGAAGCCCCCGCCGATCAGTTTCACCAGCAGGAAGCGCTCGCGCCAATCCAGCTCGTTCCAGTACATGAACAGCGCTTCGCGGATGCGGCCCGGATCGGCGCCGCGCAAGGGCCCGATGCGCTGCTCCATCCACTCGGCCAGGCCGACGTCCGAACGCTCAGTCGGCGGCGGCAGGATGTGGGCGATGGTTTCGGCGAAGTCGCCCACCGCGTGGTAGGACTCATCGAACAGCCATTCGTCCAGGCCCGCGTACTCGATCGCGAACTGGCGCAGCAGCTTGGTCGGCACCGCCTGGCGCGGTTTGCCGCCGGCCAGGAAGTAGACAGCCCAGGCCGCGTTCTCGGGCGCGGCATTGGCGAAATAGCCCTGCAGCGCGTCGAGCTTGCGGGTGGTCGACGTGGTTTCGTCGAGGTCGGCGTACAGGCGGGCGAATTCACGCATCGGCTGCTCCTGCTGCCGGCGGCGATGGCTTCTCCACTGCGTCGTCCTCTTCCTCGTCGCCATATTCGGTTTCGAAGCCCGACGCATCCAGCCCGTTCTGGCACAGCCAGCGCACCAGGATCGGGATCGAGCCGTGGGTGACGATCACGCGTTCGGCCTCGGTCGACTTGATGGCGCTCATCAGGCCTGGCCAGTCGGCGTGATCGGACAGCACGAAGCCACGGTCGACGCCGCGCCGGCGCCGCGCGCCGCGCAGCAGCATCCAGCCGCTCGCGAAGGAATCGCTGTAGTCGCCGAAGCGCTTCATCCACGGCGAGCCGCTGGCGGACGGCGGCGCCACCACCAGCGCGCGCCGCAGCGCCGCCTTGTCGACGTCGCTCACCATCACGGTCGGCGGAATCTCGACGCCTTCCGCGCGGTAGGCGCGGTTGAGCGGCTCGACCGAGCCGTGGCAGACGATGGGACCGATCGATGGATCGAGCCCGGCCAGGATGCGCTGCGCCTTGCCGAAGGAATAGGCGAACACCACGCTGCAGCGGCCCTCCTCGGCGTTCTTGCGCCACCAGGCATTGATCTCGTCCATCACCTGCTGCTCCGGCTGCCAGCGGTAGATCGGCAGGCCGAAGGTCGATTCGGTGATGAAGGTGTCGCAGCGCACCGGCTCGAACGGCGCACAGGTTTTATCCGGTTCTACCTTGTAGTCGCCCGACGCCACCCAGACCTCGCCGCCGCATTCCATGCGCACCTGGGCCGAGCCCAGCACATGGCCGGCCGGGTGCAGCGAGATGGTGACGCCGTTATGGGTGATTTTTTGGCCGTAATCGAGCGCATCGACCGAGATATCGCCCAGGCGCGACTTGAGCACACCGATGCCGGGCGCCGCCGCCAGGTAGTGGCCGTGGCCGACACGCGCGTGGTCGCCATGGGCATGCGTGATGACGGCGCGCGCCACCGGCCGCCATGGGTCGATGTAGAAATCGCCTGGCACGCAGTACAAGCCCTCCTTGCGGACGACGACCATGTCTCCCATCGGCATCCCTTACGTGGCTACCTGATCGAGGAAATCGGCCATGAAGCTGCGGCTTTCGCCATCAGGGAAGTCGACCGTCACCTGCTCGCCGGCGATGGCGACCACCACCCCTTCACCATATTTGGACGACCTGGCGCGTGCGCCGACCTCGAACTTCGGCGCTGGCGCTTCCTCGGCCGGCTCGCGGTCGAATTCGTCGTCGCGGATCTCGATGTCTTCGGAGAGGCTCAGCGCCGGCGGGTTGAGGCAGTTGTCGCACTTGCAGCAGCTTTCGAACCCGGCGACCTGGTCGCCGAAGTAATCGAGCAGCAGCTTCCAGCGGCAAAAGCCGCTGACGGCATAACTGACCATCTGGTCCAGCGCCTCCTTGTCGCGTTCCTGCTTCTGGACGTACACCTGGGCCAGGCGCGCATACACGCCGGGACGCGGCTCGGCCGCGCTGGGCAGGTATTCCAGCTTGCGGTTCTGGCGCACCAGCTTGGCATCCTTGAGCAGCTTGAGACAGACCTTGATATTGGCGTCGGCGATGTCTTCCAGCGCGTCCTCCAGACGGCGGCCAGTGACGGCGCCCTCCTCGGCCAGGGTGCGCACGGTCTCGTGCACCAGCTGCAGCTCTTGCGCATCCGGATAGTGCTTGACCAGGAAGAACTGCTGGATGCGCTTGTCGTCCTGCAGGAACAGCAGGGTACATTCGGCGTCCAGGCCGTCGCGGCCGGCGCGGCCCGATTCCTGGTAATAGGATTCGAGGTTGGCCGGGATCTGCAGGTGGATCACGAAGCGGGTATCGCTCTTGTCGATGCCCATGCCGAAGGCATTGGTGGCCACCATCACGCGCCGCTCGCCCTCCATGAACAGGTCCTGGTTCATCTTTCGCTCGGCTGCCGACAGCTTGCCGTGGTAGAGCGTGACCGATTCGCCGGCTTCTTCGAGCACGGCCAGCATCTCCTCGGCCACCTTGACGGTGGCGGCGTACACGATGCCGACGCCTGGCGTCTCCTGCACCAGGCGCAGCGCCTCCTGGTATTTCTCCCTGGCGCTGGTGACTTGCCGCACGCGGTAATGCAGGTTGGGACGGTAGATGCCGGTATTGATCACGTTCAGCTTGCGGCCCAGCTGTTTGCCGATGTCGGCGATCACCTCGTCGGTGGCGGTGGCCGTGAGCGCCAGCACCGGCGGGCGGCCGATCGCCTCGATCGCGGCGGCCAGGCCAATATAGGCCGGGCGGAAGTCGTGGCCCCATTGCGAGATGCAATGCGCCTCGTCGATCACGACGATGTCGAGCGTGACCTTGCGCAGCACGTCGATGAAGTCGGGCGAGACCAGGCGTTCCGGCGTGCAGAACACGATCTCGCAGGATTCGCTGGCGATCGCCTCGAGCGCCGCGTGTTCTTCTTCGGCGCACAGGCTGCTGTTGACCTGGACCGAGCGGATGCCGATCTCTTCCAGCTTCTCGAGCTGGTCCTTCATGAGGGAGATGAGCGGGGAAACAACGACCGTGATCCCCTCCAGCATCTTGGCCGGGATCTGGTAGCACAGCGACTTGCCGCCGCCGGTAGGCATGATGGCCAGGGTGTCCTTGCCGTCGAGCACGCTGTCGATCACGCGCTGCTGGCCTTCGCGCAGCTGCGCGATGCCGAACACGGCGTTCAGGAGGCGTCGGATGGTATTGCGGCGCACGGCGAGCAGGCCGCGGTGCATGAGGGTGGGATCGTGTCGGGTCATGATGACGCCGACTTTATTAGTACGGCGACAACTCGACTATAGGACGCCACCTACTTCAAGCGTAGGAGGTCAACTTTTGGCGGGGTCGTCACGTTATGGGTGTAGTGCCACGGCTACTTGTGTCAATTGTGCGACACAAATTCTCGACAAGGTTTAGTCCTACAACCCGACGGATATTTGACCGATGCCGGGTGTCCAGCTAGACATTTACTATTGTGACCATCATTCACCTATCCGCCATCTTCAGGAGAACCATCATGTCGCGCCGCCCTATGACCTGGACCGCAGTCCACCTGGCCCTTGCCAGCGCGGCCACCTGGTTCCTGCTGGAGTCCGGCGCGCTGTCGTCGGCCTTGCTGTTCTCGTTCCACTAATTCTCACTGCATAAAAAACGCCGCCTTCCCAAGGGAAGACGGCGTTCATTTCCTTGACATGGCGGGCCGCGTGGCCCGCCCGGTCATCAAGCAGCTTTCTGCTCTTCCTCTTCCACCGGCAGGCGGATCAGGTGGTCAAAAGCGGCCAGCGATGCCTTGGCGCCCTCACCCACCGCGATCACGATCTGCTTGAACGGCACCGTGGTCACGTCGCCGGCAGCGAACACGCCTGGCAGCGAAGTGTGGCCGCGGGCATCGACTTCGATCTCGCCGTGCGCCGACAGGTCGATCGTACCCTTGAGCCATTCTGCGTTCGGCACCAGGCCGATCTGCACGAACACGCCTTCCAGGTCCAGCTTGTGCAGCTCACCGGTATTGCGGTCCTTGTAGCTCAGGCCGTTGACGATCTTGCCGTCGCCATGGATCTCGGTGGTCTGGGCCGACTTGATTACCTTGACGTTCGGCAGCGAGTAAAGCTTGCGCTGCAGGACCGCATCGGCGCGCAGTTCATTGCCGTATTCGATCAGGGTCACTTCCTTGACGATGCCCGCCAGGTCGATCGCCGCCTCGACGCCGGAGTTGCCGCCGCCGATCACCGACACGCGCTTGCCCTTGAACAGCGGGCCGTCGCAGTGCGGGCAGTACGCCACGCCGTGGTTCTTGTACTCTTTCTCGCCCGGCACGTTGATCTCGCGCCAGCGGGCGCCGGTCGCCACGATCACGGTCTTCGACTTGAGCACCGCGCCGCTCTCGGTATGCACCTCGATCATCTTGCCGCCCACCAGCTTGCTGGCGCGCTGGGTGTTCATGATGTCGACGTCATATTCCTTGACGTGTTCTTCCAGGGCGACAGCGAATTTCGGACCGTCGGTGGCCTTCAGCGACACGAAGTTCTCGATCGCGAGGGTGTCCAGCACCTGGCCGCCGAAGCGGTCGGCCAGCACGCCGGTACGGATGCCCTTGCGAGCTGCGTAGATCGCGGCTGCCGCGCCGGCGGGGCCGCCGCCGACGATCAGCACGTCGAATGGGTCTTTCTGGCTCAGTTCCGCAGCCTTGCGCTCACCGCCCTTGACGTCGATCTTCGACAGGATCTCTTCGACGTTGGTGCGGCCCTGGCCGAAATGCTGGCCGTTCAGGAACATCATCGGCACGGCCAGGATCTGCTTGTCTTCCACTTCCTTCTTGAAGACGCCGCCATCGATCGTCACGACCTTGATGCGCGGGTTGATGACCGACATCGTGTTCAGTGCCTGCACGACTTCCGGGCAGTTATGGCACGACAGCGAGATGTAGGTCTCGAAAACATAATCGCCGTCCAGGGCTGCGATCTGGTCGATGACGGCTTGTTCCAGCTTGATGGTGTGGCCGCCGACGTGCAGCAGGGCCAGCACCAGCGAGGTGAATTCGTGGCCCAGCGGAATGCCGGCGAAGCGCACGCCGATATCGGTGCCGACGCGGTTGATCGCGAACGACGGGGTGCGCTCGTTGGCTTCCTGACGCACGGTGATCTTGTCGGACAGGGCTGCGATCTCGTTCAGCAGCTCGTCCATTTCGCGCGATTTTGGCGAATCATCCAGCGATGCAACCAGCTCAATCGGCTGCACCACTTTTTCCAGATAGGCTTGCAACTGTTTCTTGAGGGTTGCGTCCAGCATGATGTTTTTCCTTTTGTTTATTTCACTTAACTTGCACAGACCGGGCGTGCAACGGGCCGCCGCAGCGGCCCGTTCACGGGTGCTACTTAACTACAGGTATTGCTTAGATCTTGCCGACCAGGTCCAGCGACGGGGTCAGGGTTTCTGCGCCTTCGGTCCACTTGGCTGGGCAGACTTCGCCTGGGTGCGAAGCGACGTACTGGGCTGCCTTGACTTTGCGCATCAGTTCCGAAGCGTCGCGGCCGATGCCGTTGTCGTGCACTTCCATGATCTTGATCTGGCCTTCCGGGTTGATCACGAAGGTGCCGCGCAGTGCCATGCCTTCTTCTTCGATCATGACTTCGAAGTTACGCGACAGGACGCCGGTTGGGTCGCCGATCAGCGGGTAGTTCACTTTCTTGATCGCGTCCGAGGTGTCGTGCCATGCCTTGTGAGCGAAGTGGCTGTCGGTCGAGACGCCGTACACATTGACGCCCAGCTTTTCGAATTCCGGCTGGAATGCGGCCAGATCTTCCAGTTCGGTTGGGCAGACGAAGGTGAAGTCTGCCGGGTAGAACATCACCACCGACCAGGTACCCTTGAAGTTCTCTTCGGTCAGGTCGATGAACTTGCCGTTGTGGTAAGCGGTTGCTTTGAACGGCTTGATCTGGGTGTTGATGAGGGACATGTAATCTCCTGTTTGGGGGTTGATGAAACGTATGACAAGCAGTTTACCGCCCCGCTCGTCGTTTGTGAAATTGATTGATTCGATACTCTTGATTGATTTTGGCTATCAGTCAAGTGCGGTCTTGCCGTCCTGATAAAGGAGGGCCTCGAAGCAAACCCGGACAGTGTGTCGTAAATGGCAAGCGGGTGCAACCGGCGTCTCTCCAGGACGCCACATGCACCCGCCTATGGATGGGTCAAACGTCGGCTTCGGCGCACACCGGGACGTCGGTGCACGGCAGCACCAGGCTGAACACCGAACCTTCGCCGGGCTTGCTCGTCACGCGCAGTTCGCCGCCGTGCGAGATGGCCAGCTGGCGCGAGATGTACAGGCCCAGCCCCAGGCCTTTCGGCTCGCCATTGCGGGCGCCCCGTTCGTAAGGCTCGAAGATGCGTTCCAGGTCGGACGAAGCGATGCCCTTGCCCTGGTCGCGCACGTCGATCCGCACCATGTCGCCGCTGCGCTCGACGCTGACCTCGACCGGCTGGCCGCAGCCATAGCGCAGCGCGTTGGTCAACAGGTTGACGATCACCTGCTCGACGCGGAATTCGTCCCAGCAGCCGGTCACGCCGTCGTGCGGGCGCAGGGTCAGCGAACTGCCGGTGGTGGCGGCCTGCAGCGACAGGTCGCTCACCACCCGTTCCAGCAGGTTCATCAGCTCGACCTGGGCCGGGCGGATCGACAGCTTGCCGCTGCGCATGCGCGAGACGTCGAGCATGTCGTCGATCAGCCGGATCATCGACTTGATCTGGCGCTCGTCGCGCTGGATCATCGCTTCCATCTGCTGGGCGCCGAAGGCGGCCGTGTTGCCGCGCTTGAGCTGCAGGCTGCGCATCTGCGTTTCCAGGAACAGCGTGTTGAGCGGCGTACGCAGCTCATGCGCCACCAGCGACATGAATTCGTCGCGCATGCGCAGCGAGCGCTGCAGCTCCTGCTGGGTCTGGTTCAGCTCGCGCAGCAGCACCTCTTGCTCCTGCCGGCTCTGTTCCAGCGCCAGCATCTGGCGCCGCGTCTCGCGCCGCTGCTGGTCGAGCGCCACGAAGACGTTGACCTTGCTGCGCACCGCGTCGGCGTCGAGCGGCTTGTACATGAAGTCGACCGCCCCGCTCTCGTAGCCCTTGAAGGCGTAATCGAGTTCGCGCCCGGCGGCCGAGACGAACACGATCGGAATGTGGCGGGTGCGGGTGGTCGAGCGCATCACCTCGGCCAGCTCGAAGCCGTCCATGCCGGGCATCTGCACGTCGAGGATCGCCAGCGCGAACTCGTGCTCGAGCAGCAGCGCCAGCGCCTGTTCGCCGGACCCCGCCTGGTAGATGACGCGCTGGTCATGGCGCAGCAGCGCCTCGAGCGCCTGCAGGTTTTCCGGCAGGTCGTCGACGATCAGTATCTTGCTTGGGTCCTGGTTCATGGGGTCTCCAACAGGGGCAGCACGGTGCGGATGCCGGCCAGCGGCAGCACCAGGTGCGGGGCACAGCGCCGGATCGCCTCTTCGGGCATCGTACTGGCCTGTGCTTCTTCAGGGTCTTGGACGATGGTCAGGCCGCCGCGCTCGCGGATGCGGCACATGCCGTCGGCGCCGTCGTAATTGGCGCCGGTCAACAGTATACCCGCCAACGCCGGACCATACACGTCGGCGGCGGATTCCATCAGTATATCGATCGCCGGCCGGGCGAACTGCACCGGCGGCTCGCAGCTGAGCGAAAAGCTGCGGTCCTGTTCTATCGACAGGTGGTAGCCGGAACCGGCGAAATACACGGTGCCGGGCTGGATCGGTTCCTTGTCCTGCGCTTCGCGCACCGGCAGCGCCGCGCGCATGGCGAACAGCTCGGCCAGGCGGCTGTCGCGGTCCGGCGGCACGTGCAGGATGCAGGTCACGGCCGGGCCGAACCCGGCCGGCAGCGCCGGCACCAGGCCGACCAGCGCGTCGACGCCGCCGGCCGAGCCGCCGATGACGACCATCTCGATCCGGCGCGAACCCATGGCCGCGGCCAGTTGCTGTGCGGGGCTCATGGGGACACCTTGCGGAACAGGCGCTCGCGCTTGGCCAGCGCCTCGAAGCGGTCGGCGTAGCTGGAAAAGTCGATGCTTTCCTTGCTGCCCAGGCCCAGGAAGCCGCGGTGGCACAGCGAGTCGTGGAACAGGCCGAGCACGCGATCCTGCAGGCGCCGGTTAAAGTAGATCAGCACGTTGCGGCAGCTGACGAAGTGGGTTTCCGAGAACACGCTGTCGGTCGACAGGCTGTGGTCGGCGAAGGTCACGTTGTCCATCAGGCTGCGCTCGAACAGCGCGCCGCCATAGGCGGCCGTGTAATAGTCCGAGAACGCGGCCTTGCCGCCGGACTTCTGGTAGTTCTCGGTATACAGGCGCATGCGCTCCAGCGGGAACACGCCGCGCCGCGCCGCTTCCAGCGACTCGGGATTGATGTCGGTCGCATAGATGATGCTGCGCTCGAGCAAGCCCTCTTCCTTGAGCAGGATGGCCAGCGAATACACCTCTTCGCCGGTGCTGCAGCCGGCCACCCAGATCTTGAGCGACGGGTAGGTCTTGAGGAAAGGCGCCACCTGCTCGCGCACCGCCAGGAAGTACTCCGGGTCGCGGAACATCTCGGTGACGGGGATCGTCAGGTATTGCAACAGCTGGGCGAAACCGTTCGGCTCGTGCAGCACCTTCGACTGCAGTTCCGACACCGTGTCGCATTCCATCTCGCGCATGGCGACCAGCACCCGGCGCTTCTGCGAAGCGCCGGTGTAGTCGCGGAAATCGTAGTTGTACTTCAGGTAGACGGCTTCGACGAGCATCCGCAGTTCGATGTCGAAGTCGCTCGGGGGTTGGCTCAAATTCGCTCCAGGGTAGGCATCCAGACCCGCAACAGCGAGTACAGGCGGGAGAGGTCAATCGGTTTGGCCAGGTAATCGTTGGCGCCGGCGGCCAGGCACTGCTCCTGGTCGTCCTTCATGGCCTTGGCGGTGATGGCAATGATCGGCAGGCGGTCGAAGCGGCCGTCGGCGCGAATGCGGCGCGTCGCTTCCAGGCCGTCCATGCCCGGCATCATGATATCCATCAGCACCAGGTCGATCCCCGGCACTTCATCCAGTTTCGCAATCGCTTCGAAGCCATTCCGGCCGACTTCGATCTTCGCCCCGCGCTGCTCCAGCGCGGAGGTCAAGGCGAACACATTGCGCACGTCGTCGTCGACCAGCAGGATGGTGCGGCCTTCGAACACGCGGTCGCGTCCGCGCACCGCCTTGAGCATGCTCTGGCGCTCGGTCGACAGCTCGGACTCCACCTTGTGCAGGAACAGCGTCACTTCGTCCAGCAGGCGCTCCGGCGAGCGCGCGCCCTTGATGATGATCGAGCGCGAATAGCGCAGCAGTTCGGCCTCTTCGTCGCGCGTGAGGTTGCGGCCGGTGTACACGATCACCGGCGGGAACGAGCACAGCTCTTCATGCGACATGCGCTCGAGCAGCTCGCCGCCCTGCATGTCGGGCAGCTTGAGGTCGATGATCATGCAGTCGAAGACTTCGTTCTTCAGGTGCGTGAGCGCCTCGCTGGCGGTGCCCACGGCCGCGATCTCGACGTCGTCGTCGGCGATCAGGGCCACCACGCTCTCGCGCTGGCGCTCGTCGTCCTCGACCAGCAGCACGCGCTTGATCTTCTGGCTCGATTTCTCCTGCAGCTTGCGGAACACGTCCTCCAGCTCTTCGCGGCTGGTCGGCTTGAGCGCATAACCGATCGCGCCCAGGTGCAGCGCTTCGCCGCCGTTCTCGATGCTCGAGATGACGTGCACCGGAATGTGGCGGGTCGACGGATTGTCCTTCAGTTGCTGCAGCACGGTCAGGCCCGAGCGGTCCGGCAGGCGCACGTCCAGCAGCACGGCGTCCGGACGCTGGCTGACGGCCAGCGCCAGGCCCTCGTCGGCGCTCATCGCCACCAGGCAGCGGTAATCAAGTTCGCGCGCCAGGTCGTACAGGATGCGCGCGAACGGCGCCTCGTCCTCCACCACCAGCACGGTGCGGCGGCCGTCGGCCGGCTTGTCGCGGTCGTCCGGGAAGCTGTTGACCGGCTCAAGGCTGGCCGCGGGCGCAGCGGACGCCGGAGCGCTCGGCGCCGGCGCCGGCGTGTAATGCGGCAGCGGGGCCGAGGCGACCGGCAGCTCGGCCGGCGCCGGCACCGCCGGGATCCCGCGCGGCAGGACCAGCGTGAACACACTGCCCTCGTTCGGCGCGCTCGACACGGCCACGCTGCCGCCCAGCAGGCGGGTCAGGTCGCGCGTGATCGACAGGCCCAGGCCGGTGCCGCCGAAGCGGCGGCTGGTGGTGCCGTCGGCCTGGTGGAAGGCGTCGAAGATCTTGTCCTGCTGGTCGGACGCGATGCCGATGCCGGTGTCCTGCACGCGGAAGGCGATGTCGCCTTCAGGCGTGGTCGACACCGACAGGCTGACCGCGCCGACCTCGGTGAACTTCACCGCATTCGACAGCAGGTTCTTGAGGATCTGCTCCATGCGCTGGCGGTCGGTGTGCAGGCTGGCCGGCACGCCGGGATCGACGGCGACCTTGAACTCGAGCTGCTTCTGGCGCGCCAGCGGCTCGAAAGTGCGCGCCAGGCCCTCGACCACGCGCCGCACCGGCACGTCTTCCGGCACCAGTTCCAGCTTGCCCGCCTCGACCTTCGAGATGTCGAGGATGTCGTTGATCAGCTGCAGCAGGTCGTTGCCGGCCGAGTAGATCGTCTGGGCGAAGCGCACCTGTTCGTCGGACAGGTTGCCGCTGGTGTTGTCGGCCAACAGCTTGGCCAGGATCAGGGAGCTGTTCAGCGGCGTGCGCAGCTCGTGCGACATATTGGCCAGGAATTCGGACTTGTAGCGGCTCGCGCTTTCGAGTTCGACCGCGCGCTGGTGCAGCTGCTCCTGGGCCGATTGCAGGGCCGAGTTCTTCATGTCCAGGTTCAGCGCCTGCTCGGCCAGCTGGTCGTTGGTGGTGCGCAGCTCGGCCTGCTGGTTTTCCAGCGCCGACTGCGACTCTTCCAGCGCGCGCGACTGTTCTTCCAGCTCTTCGTTGGCGGTGCGCAGCTCTTCCTGCTGCACCTGCAATTCCTCGTTCAGGGTCTGGCTTTCTTCCAGCGCGTCCTGCAGGCGCTGGCGGTACAGCACCGCAGCCATGGCGGCGCCGACCGATTGCGCGATGAAGCCCAGGAACTCGCGGTCGCGCTGCTCCACCGGACGCAGGAAGGCGATCTCGAACACGCCCTTGACCTTGCCGTGGTTGTGGAACGGCGCGATGACCACGGCGCGCGGCGGCGTGTCGCCCAGGCTCGAACTGACCTTGATGTAGTCGGGCGGCAGCTGGTCGAGGACCATCAGGCGGTTTTCTTCGGCGGCCTTGCTGGCCAGCGTGGCGCCCGGCGCGATGATCTCGGCGCGCTCGGTGTCCGTGTGCTTGAAACCATAGGCGCCGATGCGGCGCATCGCGCCGTCGTCGCTGCGCACGTACATGGCGCCGATCACGCCGTCGAGGTACTTCACCACGTAGGGCAGCACGGCCTCGGCCAGCGGCTCCAGGTTGATCTGGCCGGCGCTGCGCACATTGAGTTCGTTCTGGCCGGTGCGCAGCCAGTCCTGGTGGCGCAGCTTGTCGTTGTGCTCGGCCTCGTGCCGCAGCACCTCGTTATAGGTGTCGGACAGGCGCACCAGCTGGCGCCGGCCGAAGGCGGCCAGGCTGCCGCCGACGATCGCGGACAGGAGCAGGAAGGCCGCCACCGACCAGAACGTGGTGCTGCGCGCCGAATCGCTGCGTTCCTGCAGCAAGCGCATCTCGGAGGCCAGCACCAGGTCGAAGTTGCGGCGCATCTCGTCGGTCAGCGCCTTGCCGCGGCCGCTGCTGACCGCATCGATATAGCCGATGTCATTGGCCCGGCGGCGATCGATCATCTCCTGGGCGAAGGCTTCCCACTGCTTCTGGATCTGGGTGATGCGGGTCAGCCGCTCGGCCTGGGCGAGGTTATCCTCGACCAGTTCGCCCAGCGAATCCAGGCTGGACGCCATGCGCTGCCTGGACAGGACGTAGGGAGACAGAAATTCCTCGTCGCCCGCCAGCAGGTAGCCGCGCATGCCCGATTCCATCTCGGCCGACAACTTGCGGATTTCATGGGCGCCGCCGATGACTTTCTGGGAATGCTCGACCCAGGTCAGGCTGTTGATCAGGTAGGCGATGATGCCCACAAACACGATCGCGCTAACAATACTCATGCCCAGCGGCAGCGCGACGTTACGGGTGAGAATGCGGCGAAACTCGCTGTTTTCGATGGTTGGACCGGCCATGCCTGTTGTTCTGTTAGAAAAAAAATATCCTAAGTGTAACGCAAACGTGAAATGTCGCGCACACGAAAGCGGCACGGTCGTGCGTAAGCGCGTCCCGTCTGGCGAAGGAACGATCTTATCAAAATGCACACATAACCGGCGCACCGCTCGGCTCGCCGGTTTCTATCACTTTCATTAAATTATCTGCGCAGCCAGGTAGCGCGCAGTGCGACTTTTCTTGTTGCGTGCGACTTCCTGGGGTGGACCGGAAGCCACCACCGAACCGCCTTCGTCGCCGGCGCCGGGGCCGACGTCGATCACCCAATCGCTGCCGGCCACCACCCGCATCGTGTGCTCGACCACGATCACGGTGTTGCCGGCATCGACCAGGCGGTTCAATTGCACCATCAGGCGGTCGGCGTCGACCGGGTGCAGGCCGGTGGTCGGCTCGTCCAGTACATACAGCGCATTGCCGCGTGTCGCGCGCTGCAGTTCGGAGGCCAGCTTGATGCGCTGCGCCTCGCCGCCGGAAAGCTCCGTGGCCGGCTGGCCCAGGCGCAGGTAGTCCAGGCCGACCTCATTGAGTACTTCCAGCGAGCGCTCGACGGGCGCCTCGTCCTTGAAGAAGTCGATCGCCTCGCCCACCGTCATGCCCAGCACCTCGGCGATGTTCTTGCCGCGATAGGTCACCTCCAGCGTCTCGGCGTTGTAGCGCGCCCCTTCGCAGGTCGGGCATGGCGCGTAGACGCTGGGCAGGAACAGCAGCTCGACCATCACGAAGCCCTCGCCGGCGCAATGCTCGCAGCGGCCCTTGGCGACGTTGAACGAGAAGCGGCCGGCGTCATAGCGGCGCTTCTTCGCATCCTCCGTGGCGGCAAACAGCTTTCTGACCTGGTCGAACAGGCCGGTATAGGTCGCCAGGTTCGAGCGCGGCGTGCGGCCGATCGGTTTCTGGTCGACCCGCACCAGGCGCCGCACGCCCTCCATGCCGGACACGATGCGGCCCTCGAGCGGCAGTTCCTCGTCGCGTTCCAGGTCCGGCTCGTCCGGCTGCTCGTCCTGCGCCGCGCCGCCCTGCCCCAGGGCCTGGCCCACCAGTTCGACCAGCACCTGGCTCACCAGGCTCGACTTGCCGGAGCCCGACACGCCGGTCACGCTGGTCAGCACGCCGAGCGGGAAAGCGACTTCCAGGTCGTTCAGGTTGTTGCGGTGGATGCCCGCGAGCTTCAGCCAGCCGGTGGGTTCGCGCGGGGTGCGCTGGGGCGGCGGCGCTTCGCCGAACAGGTAGCGCCGGGTCTGCGACTTCTCGACCTTGCGCAGCCCGTCCGGCACGCCGCTGTACAACACCTGGCCGCCACGCTCGCCGGCGAGCGGGCCGACGTCGACCAGCCAGTCGGCTTGCCGGATCACGTCCAGCGCGTGTTCGACCACGAACAGCGAGTTGCCGGCCGCCTTCAGCTGGGCCAGCGCGTCGAGCAGGGCTTCGGTGTCGGCCGGGTGCAGGCCGCTCGATGGCTCGTCGAGCACGTACACCACGCCGAACAGGCTCGATCGCACCTGCGTCGCCAGGCGCAGGCGCTGCAGCTCGCCCGGCGACAGGGTCGGCGTGCTGCGCTCCAGCGCCAGGTAGCCCAGGCCCAGCGCCAGCAGCACTTCCAGGCGCGCGGCCAGGTCGGCGGCAATGCGGCGGCGCACGATCAGCTGCTCGTTGTGCAGGTGTCCATCATCCTTGTCCTTTCCCTGTGCGTAGGGCTGGAGCAGTTCGGCCAGCCGCGCCAGCGGCAGGCGCGAGATCTCGGCGATATCATGGCCGGCGAAGGTGACCGACAGCGACTCGCGCCGCAGGCGCTTGCCTTCGCATTCCGGACAGGCGGTGCTGACCATGTAGCGCGCCACGCGCTTCTTCATCGAGGCGCTTTCGGTATTGGCGAAGGTCTGCATCACGTAGCGCCGCACGCCGGTGAAGGTGCCCTGGTAGCTGGGCGTGTCCTTGCGCTTCAATGCCGCCTTCGTTTCCTTGGGCGTGAGGCCGGCGTACACCGGCACCGTCGGGCTCTCGTCCGTGTACAGGATCCAGTCGCGGTCCTTCTTCGGCAGCTCGCGCCATGGAGTGTCGACGTCGTAGCCGAGGGTGACCAGGATGTCGCGCAGGTTCTGGCCATGCCAGGCCGGCGGCCAGGCGGCGATCGCCCGCTCGCGGATCGTGAGGCTGTCGTCCGGCACCATCGAGTGTTCGGTCACGTCGTAGATGCGGCCCATGCCCGAGCAGCGCGGGCAGGCGCCTTGCGGGGTGTTGGGCGAGAAGGATTCGGCATACAGCAGCTCCTGCCCTTTCGGATAATCGCCGGCGCGCGAATACAGCATGCGCAGGGAATTGCTCAAGGTGCTGACGCTGCCGACCGACGAGCGCGCGGTGGGCGTGCCGCGCTGCTGCTGCAGGGCGACGGCCGGCGGCAAGCCTTCGATCTCGTCGACCTCGGGCACCGGCATCTGGTGGAACAGGCGGCGCGCATAGGGCGAGACCGATTCCAGGTAGCGCCGCTGGGCTTCGGCGTACAGGGTGCCGAAGGCCAGCGACGACTTGCCCGAGCCGGACACGCCGGTGAACACCACCAGCTGTCCGCGCGGGATGTCGAGGTCGACGTTCTTCAGATTGTGTTCGCGCGCGCCGCGCACATGGACGTAGCCGTCTTCGGCCATGTTTTTTTTCTTGTTGGAAGTTTTGTTGGGCATCTGCCCTCCGGCATCATCGAGAAAGCCTCATTGGACGCCTGCCATCGCCCGACGTCGGTGCGCTTGCCAACAATGCGGTCAAGCCAGGGTTTCCAGGCGCGCACAGACCCCATCGACGCCGCCCTGCCCCGCGAAGCGCGCGGCGAGCGCGGCGCTCTGCGCCGCGACCTGCGGGTTCCCGACCACGCGCTGCAAGGCCTTCGCCATGCGCGCCGGCGTGACGCGCGCCGCATGCAGGCTGGCGCCGGCGCCCATCGCCACCACCCGCGCCGCATTGTCGAACTGGTCGTGGGCCAGCGGCACCACCAGTTGCGGCGTGCCCGCGCGCAAGGCTTCGGCCGTGGTGCCGATGCCGCCGTGATGGACCAGGGCCGCCACATGGGGCAGCAAGGCCTTCAACGGGACGTATTCCTGCCAGCAGATGCTGGGGGCGAGCGTGGCCGGCAACTGTTCGACGTGCGGCGTCAGGAACACCGCGCGCAGGCCGAGTTTGGTCACCGCCTGCGCCGCCGCTTCGAAATAGCCGCGCGCCTGGCGGTTGCCGGTGCCGGGCGTGAACACGACCGGCGGCGCGCCGCCGTCAAGAAACGCGCGCAGCCGGGCGCTCGGCGCGGCATTCGGGTCCGGGTCATAGAGCGGGAAGCCGGCCTGGTAGAGCGGCCGGGGCCAATCCGGTGGCGGCGCGGCGAACCAGTCGGGGAACAGGGCCAGCGACAGGTCGGGGATGGACGGGATGGTATTAACCATGCTGTCGACTTGCGGCAAGCCCCGTGCCACGCGCGCCGTGTTCAGGCTGGGCAGCGCCACCGGGTCGAGGAAGCGCGCCGCCAGCGCACGCCACAGCCAGCGGCGCGCGCCATGCGGCACCCAGGTGGGCACCGGCCAGGGGCCGAGCAGCAGCGGATCGTGCACGGTCGGCAGGTTGGACGGCGCCAGCCAGGCCGCCGCGATCTTCAGGCCGGGACAGGCGTGGCGGCAAAGGTCGGCTTCCGGCAAGGCCAGCGGATGCACCAGCAGCACGCGCCGCTCGTTCGGCTGTTTGCGGGCGAGCGCCTCGACCACCCGCGGCAGCTGCGCCATCGCCGGCCGCGTCGCTTCCCACACCACGGCAAGGCCGCGGGTGGCGTGCCACAGGTCGGGATGGTCGAGCACCGCCATGTCGGCCGGCAAACCGTGGAAAGTGAGCCCGGCCGCCTCGACATATTGCGCATGCTGCTGCGGGCCGAGGAAATCGACCCGGTTGCCGCGCTCGCGCAGCGCGCGGCCGATCCAGAGGAAGGGAAACAGGTCGCCGGCCGAGCCGATCGTCGCCAGGATGAAATGCACCCGCCCTCCTCTTTATATTAGAAGGACAGTGTACCTTCGATCGAATCATCCAGCGTCTTGCCGATCACCGCGCCGACCGCGACCTTGACGCCGGCCACCGTGTCGCCGTGCTTGTTGTCCCAGTAATAGCCGGTCCTGGGCGTGATCTTGATGACGGTGATGCGCGGATCGTCCTCGCCCTCGGTGAACCAGGTCTTGAGCACCGAGTTCCACAATTGCTTGATGCGCGCCTTGTCTTGCGAGATCTCGGCGTGGCCGTCCAGCTCCAGGAAGCCGGAATGCTTGCCCGACTGGAAGAACAGCTTGACGCTCGGATTGGCCTGCAATTCCTGGTTCTTGTGGCTGTCGATGCTGCTGAGGAACCAGATGGCGCCGGCGTCGTCGGTCTCGCGCACGCTCATCGGACGCACGCCGCGGCTCGGGCCCTGGCCGTTGCCGGTGCAAAAGAAGCACGAATCGGCGTCGTCGATCATGTCCTTGATACGCTCGATCGCGTCCACGCCGGCCAGGTCGCGGCGGTTTTCTTCGGGTTGGTTGCGGTTGATGGAATCCATCGTCTTCTCCTAATGTTGATTGCAGACTTAATAAAATCATTTTATTCGTCCGCAGCGACAGGTTACGTTAGGAGACACACCTATTACCCCTACGTGGAGTCAGATCCATGCGATTTACATAACAGAACGTTAGACGCCGCGCTCAACTGCGAAGTGTTTGTAGGCTGCTGGACGCGAGGCCCTACCAAGCTCCGCAAAACTAAACGCGTAAAATATTGGATTTCCAATGTTAATGCTATTGACAACGCATGTGGTAACGACGAACATTTAATATTGTGCCAGAACGCGACAAGAGCGCAAATTATGTGATTTGAATAAAGTAGCTTTTCCCTCCACTTTCCGCCCCATTAATAGAACGAATTTGGTCGAGATTAAATTTAATGCCCATACCCAAAGAAGTTCAAATTTCAAATATTTTCCATGAACAAATCAAATTCTCGACATACTTCATCGATAGAAACAATCCAAATCAATCTCGACGCTAGTGACATTAGCAGTCCTGTTATCGCATCGGAATTGATTCAACGCCTCGCCTACGATAATTTGCTTCAAGAAATCCGCGACGACTTAGCCGCGAATAGATCTATGGCGAACGCTCCAAATCCGCCGGGAAGCGGATATGTCTATTTCATCGATGGGACTAGAGGAGCAGGCAAATCAACATTTTTGCAGTCAGCGTACCGCGCACTACCAACGGAGGCTCGTATCGAGGCCCACTCCTTAGCTTATATTGACCCGAGCAGAATTGAGATAGGTGAAATCATTCTGTTGCCAGTCCTTAAATCAATTCAAGAGCTTATCGAGAGGCATATTCATCAAAACTCATCGTTCGGACTCGAATCAACAGCTGAGAATCTGCGACATAAATTCCGACGTCTCGCTGGAGGCTTAAGCCTTTTCGCCAAGAATTCAAACCGAATCGGAGATATCGATCCGGAGCTATTCCTTGATTGGGGTCTAGACCGTGCAGCGTCCGGCACAACTTTCCGCGAAAATCTCCACGATTTAATAAAATCAGCCTGCGACCTTCTAAAAGTGAAGGCTTTAATTTTGGCATTCGATGATGCAGACACAAATGCAGTGCACGCACGCGAGGTATTGGAATGCATCCGAATGTACCTCGACACTCCAAACCTGTTGATTTTAGTAACAGGTGACATGGAATTGTACTCACAAATCGTCAGGGACCATTTTTATAGCAATCTAGGCGACCGACTAAATAAACTTGACTCTGAGCGAAACGAACAACGGGTCAGGATGATTGACCACCTTGAAGAACAGTATTTACTTAAGTTGTTTCCAATTCGGCGTCGAATTCAACTGCGCCCGCTGTGGAACCTCCTTGAACTAAATTCATCACCTAAGAGAAATGTATATCAGTTCGAGTTCACTAGCGAAAGGTGGTCGCCACGTTCTCCGAAGTCGGTGATTCATGAGATCTTGCGTCGTGGACTGCGTATCAACGATTCCAGAGATATTTTATTACATTATGAATTTCTCCTAAAGCAACCTCTTCGCTCAATATTACAAGTTCTATCACGCTGTTCTCGATCTTTGGAAATTGACGACAATGATGGAGATAAAAGCTCAGCTTGGGACTACGACTTATCAGAACTAGTAAGTCACAGTTTACGCACGATGGCACTTGGCAGCCTGTATAAATACAACATTGACGTTGATTCAATTAGCGCGCACGAGTTGCCTACGCTAATAGAAGCTGTTTTTGAACTAACTCTGATTAACGGCGATGTTGACACGGGGTCTTATCTACGACCACAACCGAGTAATCCCGCCTTAAAAAATTGCTTCTCAGCACTTTCGGCAGACATGGCATTGCTCTGCGCAGAAAAACCAGAAGCGTTACTAAGATATATTTTCTCCGGCCCTGGCAGCGTGTCCCTCTATAGTCACACATACCAGCAGAATCAAGGACGTTCAGACCCAGCAAAACTGCGCGCACAGTTTAAGGAATATCTTGGGATTGGACGTAAAGAGGACGCCTTAAACTGGGCCTGGCACGCGACCGCAGTACTTTCGCCGATGTACGTACCAGCACCTCCTCGCCCAGTCGTCGACTTTGGAATCATTGGCCTCAACAAGCGTAAGCCTCATCGAGCAACCGACGAGAATTACACAACGGTTAAGCGGTCGTTAGAAAACTGTATAGCTTCAACGGCCCGCATCCCAACGTTTGCATTCAGCTTAGTAGATGTGTCTGGACAAGGCAGCCGAACTTATGCATCAATCTTCAACATCCTTGGGCTTATCGATCGCCTTTTAAGCCTTGCCCCCGGTGCGGGAGCAAGACTTAAGAATGACGTCGCCAAAATTATTACGAAGGTAGCAAAAACTCCAACCATTTCACGCCCTAGTTGGGAAAATTCTTCTCCAGTTGCCCCAGATGATGATGAAGACGATGGAGTCTTCGATCCCGACTTGTTAGCTGAACTTGAGGTCGCGGGCTTAGAAGAGATTGTCGGCAACGTTGTTGACTGGATCAAAGCAACTGCTGATCTCAGAAGCGAGATTCATCCCTCAGCAATCTTAGCTGGGAAGATATGGACAAGACTATATTTTAGCTTAGAAAAGGCATCTGAGAATGGTCGCGGCATGGTCTCAGCAGCTAGCCTGATGGAACGCTTTGCATTATGCGCGATCAACGCTTGCTTAGTTGAAGAATGGGATCACCACCTACTTAGCAATTCGATGCAAAATCGCAGTAAAGCAGGAATGATCGATCGGTCTAATCCTCAGACATCCCCATCGGTCGTCGTCAATAAATTTAAGAGCCCACTAGTTAACAGGGATAACTTACCACTCACATTCCTAATTGCTAGCTGCCCGCTAATCTTGGGTCTTTTGCGATCAAGTCTGTTATATGCCCCAATGCTAGATCGACTAATTCCAAATATGAGCGAGGATCGAAAGCAAAGCCGGCTCTGCGACGAATCGCATTGGGAGTTCATTGAAAACACATATATTGCCGGATGGAAATGGCAGTGAAATAACAGAAACACAAAATAATATAATTATTACGGCCAGTTATAATAATGAATGACAATTCCGCTTCAGTCCATAGCCTTATTGCCACCTTATCACTTGGCAGCCATAGCATTTTAAAGTCCTTGAAAAGGATCTCGCTGCAGCGGCCATTTTTAGAGGTTGAACTCAGAGAGGCGACCTACTTGAGCTATCTTTCATGGGAGGCACGGTTACCGGATCACGTTTTCGAAAGCGCTTGGCGAAGAATTATAGAATCTGAAGAAAAGCCTGGAAAAGCACACTCGAATTGGTGCCGCTTGGCATTGACTAGTCTTGCCCATGAATTCATTGAGCAAAAACATGGGCGTCAGATCTTAAAAATTTCAAAATTCAATAAGTGGCAACAAGGCATTCTAAGCCGAATGAGCGGCTTGCCGATTCAATCAGCAGCAGAAGCATGCTTTTCCTTCCCTGGTAATGTACAGGGAAAATCTAGTCTTGATTCAGCACCACTCTACTCGCCATTAATCTCGCCTGAAGATGCCTTGGTAGAAGACTATATAAATCATGAAGGCTTAAATGAAACTCACCTACATCTCAATGGCAGCACCCACGCTGAAATTTGCTGGCTTCGCGCTTTAATCGACCCACAGCGCGAGACGAGAGATTTCAACAAGCAATGGAACAATATTGCCAATCCCAACTCATCAAAGATAAAGGAGCTGGCTAAGTCTATCAATCCAGACCTAAACCCGAGCGAGCTCTACAATCAATTAATTGTTGCTCGAAACGCCAGACTCTGGCTAATAGAATTTGCAAGAAATAACATTAGCGCAAACGCCATTCTCCCTAGATCCTACACGTGCCTTTTAAATAATATTCCACCCGCGCCGCTAAGTACAAATGGTGGAAAAATTAAATCAGATGCACTTCGAATTTCAGAAGAAAAATCATGGATGACTGAAGTCATTCGAAGACTAGGGAATACAGTAAGTACTACTGCTGACCGCTTGCTTCACATCTATTTGCTCATACAGAGCCAATATTACCGTCTTCTTGTACAGAATGAGGAGCAGTCAGGTTTTGATCAGTTTCAAAAACTAACATTCACAGACCTCCGAGAGCCAGCTGAACAGCAATATTTCTTTAGATTCATGGCCATGCATGGGAGCAACACTGGTAAATCGCGAATAAACTACCTAGAAGGACGCTTTGCGCCGAAATCAAGCCTCAAGAAAAATTATGAGCTCGTCTATTCCATATTATCTGGATACCTAAACTATTTATATTCCGCAACAACTGGGTACTCTTGCAATAATTCTTCGAAGTCTCTCACATTACTACTTGACCGATTGGAACAATTCTTCTTATCGAGTCAGCCCAATATTACGCGACACCAACGGCTAGCTTTAGTTTCCCACTTCATCAAACAGCCTTGGTCACACGAGAATTCAAGTAAATCCGGTCCTTATAGATTTTATTCTCTGAGGCGAGATTTGGAGGCCAAATCTAATACGCTTCTACTGATGTTTAGTCATTGGCCAAAGCTTCATAACTGGATTCGTGGGATCGACGCCGCAGCTAATGAACTGCATGCTCCACCAGAAGTTTTTGCGAGTTGTTATAGGGTTCTTCAGCGCGCTGGAATAACCCGTCGATCCTATCACGTCGGAGAGGATTTCCCACACATTCTTACTGGAATAACGCAAATTCTAGAGGCAGTTGAATTCCTAGACCTGCGCGAGGGAGACCGTATAGGCCACGGCACTGCCATGGGTATTTCACCTCAACTTTGGATCGATCGGATGCCCAGCCGGCTTTTTATAAAAGCTGGTGAATGGATGCTTACATTGCTCGCCACGTGGCGTCTGCTTCGCAGACTACCTGATGCTGTCGCGGAGGCGTACAAAGTCGAATGTGATTTGGCAGACACCGCGAGTCACATATTTGGATTAGATATAAGTTGCTCGCGCCTCGCTAGAAGCATGGAGTTGCGAATTCTAAATATCCGTTACCTTATGGATTCTGCCGATCCGGATTGGAACTGGCGTAATGCCTCAACAAGTGACATCTGGCGTGAAGAGGCACGTCTGGTTGCTGATGCCCGTTTGCACCGGACAGATGATCTGGAATATTTGAATATGTGGCTTACCGACCCTGGCCTGTGGGCTCGAAGTGAAGCGATGATACCTGTTGACACAGGTTATTTATCGCCAAACGTGTATGTGCGAGTCCAACAGGCACTAATGGAAGAAATTAAGGTCAGAAAAGTGGTAGTAGAGACATTACCATCAAGCAACGTTAGGATTAGCTTATACAATAGCTTCAAGGAGCATCACTCTTTGCGTTGGATGCGTGTCCCCGGCCACCTAAAAGATGGCGATCCGGAAATTATGGTATCACTAGGATCAGATGATCCGGGCATATTCGCTGGCGACCTGAATAGTGAGTTCTATCAATTATATGCAACTTTGAGAGAAATTGGATTGGGTGATAAATCAGCTATGCAATATTTGACGCCTATTAATGAACGAGGACGGCAATATCGCTTTCATCACCCATTACTGCGATAGATTATTATAAGAAGCGGTCGAGGATCTTGCGGCTGTGCTTGTCGATCTTGAACATATCGCGCACCAGGAAGTTGATGCCGTGGTTGTCCGCCACCAGCAGCGAGGCTTCGCCGATGCGGCGGATGTCCTCGTCCACCTTCAGCACGAACTCGGTGTCGCCGCGGTCGGTTTTCACGAACCAGGTGCAGGGGGTGGCGAAGCTCGACACGTCCATGATGGCCAGGATCTCGGGAATGAACTCGCGGCCTTCGATTTCCTCGCGGATCAGGGTGCGGATCGTGTCCGGCATGTCGGCCAGGTCGTCGATCCAGGCGACTTCCTTGCCGCCGTCGCGCACCAGCGAGATGCCCTTGGTCGGCGCCTGGATCGGGAAGGCGCGCACCGGCGTCACGCCGACCCATTCCTCGCCGTTTTCCAGGGTGATGACGAGTTTGCCGAAGCTGTCGCGGCGCAGCTGGAAGGCCGTATTCAACGTAGTCGATGTCATTTATGCGTCCTTGTCGTCCAGGTCCTGGTCCACGTTGCGCGCCTGCGCTTCGTACAACCGGTGGTAAGCGCCTTCGCGCGCCATCAGCTCGTCGTGACTGCCCTCTTCGACCACCACGCCGCGGTCCAGCACCACCAGGCGATCGGCCCGGTGCAGGGTCGACAGGCGGTGCGCGATGGCGATCGTGGTGCGGCCCTGCACCAGGTTGTCGAGCGCCTTCTGGATTTCCTTTTCGGTTTCCGAGTCCACCGACGAGGTCGCTTCGTCCAGGATCAGGATCGGCGGATCGATCAACAGCGCGCGCGCGATCGAGATGCGCTGGCGCTCGCCGCCCGACAAGCCCTGGCCGCGCTCGCCGACCATCGAATCGTAGCCCTGCGGCAGGCGCAGGATGAATTCGTGGGCGTGGGCAGCGCGCGCCGACGCGATGATCTCTTCGCGCGTTGCGTTCGGTTTGCCATAGGCGATATTCTCTGCGATCGTGCCGAAGAACAAGAACGGCTCCTGCAGCACCAGGCCGATGTTGCGGCGGTAATCGGCCACGGCAAACGAGCGGATGTCCTGGCCATCGAGCAGGATCGCGCCTTCGGCCACGTCGTAGAAACGGCAGATCAGGTTGACCAGCGTGCTCTTGCCCGAACCGCTGTGGCCCACCAGACCGACCATTTCGCCGGCCTTGATCTTGAGCGAGATGCCGCGGTTGACCGCGCGGTTGCCGTAACGGAAACCGACTTCGCGCAGCTCGATATTGCCCTCGATCTTGTCGACCTTCACCGGATTGACCGGGTCCGGCACGCTCGAGACGTGGTCGAGGATGTCGAAGATGCGCTTGGCGGCCGAGGCCGATTTTTGCGTCACCGACACGATGCGGCTCATCGAATCCAGGCGCACGTAGAAACGGCCGCTGTAGGCGATGAAGGCCGACAGCGTGCCCACCGTGATGTCGCCGCGCGACACCTGCCAGATGCCGAAGCACCAGATCACGAGCAAGCCGAGTTCGGTCAGGAACGACACGGTCGGCGAGAACAGCGACCACACCCGGTTCAGCTTGTCGTTGACCGCCAGATTGTGCTTGTTGGCTTCGCGGAAGCGGGCCGCCTCGCGCTTTTCCTGGGCAAAGGCCTTCACCACCCGGATGCCGGGGATGGTGTCGGCCAGCACATTGGTCACCTCGCCCCAGACGCGGTCGATCTTTTCGAAGCCGGTGCGCAGCTTGTCGCGCACGATGTGGATCATCCACGCGATGAACGGCAGCGGCAGCAGGGTCACCACGGCCAGCCACGGGTTGATGGTAAACAGGATGAGGCCCGTCATGATGATCATCAGGACGTCCGACAGGAAGTCGAGCAGGTGCAGCGACAGGAAGACGCAGATCCGGTCCGAGCCGCTGCCGATACGCGCCATCAGGTCGCCGGTGCGCTTGCCGCCGAAAAATTCGAGCGACAGCCGCATCAGGTGTTCATAGGTGGTCGAGCGCAGGTCCGCGCCGATGCGTTCGGACGCCAGCGCCAGCACATAGGTCTTGGCCCAGCCCAGCAGCCAGGCCAGCAGTGCGGCGCCGAACAGGCCGCCCATGTATAAATAGACAAGACTGGTGTCGATCGCCTGCCCGTTCTGGTACGGGATCAGGACATTGTCCATCAGCGGCATCGTCAGGTACGGCGGGATCATGTGCGCGCCGGTCGAGCCCAGCATCAGCAGGAAGCCCAGCAGCAGCTGCCCTTTATAGGGCTTGGCGAAGCGCCACAGGCGGAACAAGGTCCAGGTCGACGGCGGCGTATGCAGCACTTTTTCGCAGATCGGGCAGTCTTCCTGGTCCGGCTCGAGCGGTGCCTTGCAACTTGGACAAGTGTGCTGGTCGGGCGGCAGCACGGGCACGCCGGTGGCCACGCTATGGACCTGGTCGCGGAACTGGTCGGCGACGCGGATCGCGTGCAGGTTCTGGCCCAGGGTGAAGCGCCAGGCGGCCAGTAATCCGCCTTCGTCGACCAGCTCGAGATGCCCGACGCCGGCGTGGTCATGGTGGCGCAGCGCGGTGCCGGCGCGGTGCGGCCAGTCACGCCACGCGGTCTCGCCCGGCGCGCGCGCCAGCAGGCGGCGATTCGTCACCAGCAACAGGCCTTTTGAAAAATGTAATTTCGCGTCGAGGTCAACCTCCACGCTGCTTAAAACGTTTTCCCCTGGTGCAAGCTGTTTCGCGACGTCACTTTGCCACCGTTCAGGTACGGAACTGGCGGCTACCGCAAGCGACGGTGGAATAGCAGGTTGTTGAGTTGTCATGTATTGCGCCCGATAACAGGCTTTTGTTCTCTAAGGGTGGACATGGCGCCGAACCGGCGATGCACAAGGACCGTCGTTACGCCGTTGCGTGAAACGCTCCACAGAGCGCTAGAACGTTTGTGCGTATCGTTTGGATGACACGAGAAACGTGTTAGTAGGAATGTTGCGGCGCAGCAGGCCGGCAAGTGTACCTGTATTCGGCGGGTCGCGGCCGCTTTCGGCACCGTTTTGGAAGTCGGGCAGACAAGGACAAGTCGCCAGCGCGAGAGAGGCGCCAGGTGGCAAAAGTGATTACATGACCAAGAAGAATGACATCAAATTCCTGCGCGTGAGCTACCTGCGCGGACCGAATATCTGGACCTACCGTCCGGTACTCGAGGCCTGGCTCGACATCGGCGAGCTGGAAGACTACCCCTCGAATCTTCTTCCCGGCTTCACCGAGCGCCTGATCGCCTGGCTGCCCGGACTGGTCGAGCACCACTGCGGCGTCGGCTACCGCGGCGGCTTCCTGGAGCGCCTGCGTGACGGCACCTGGGCCGGCCACATCCTCGAACACATCGTGCTCGAGGTGCAGAACCTGGCCGGCATGAAGACCGGCTTCGGCAAGACCCGTTCGACCGGCGAGCACGCCATCTACAAGATGGCCTTCCGCACCCGTGATGAAACGGTCGGCCGCGCCGCGCTCGACGTCGCCCACCGCCTGATGATGGCCGCGATCAACGACGAGCCGTTCGACCTTTCCAGTGAAGTCGCGCGCCTGACCGACATGGTCGACCGTCACTGCCTGGGTCCGTCCACCGCCCACATCGTGGACGCCGCCACCGATCGCCGCATCCCCTCCATTCGCCTGACCGACGGCAACCTGGTGCAGCTCGGCTATGGCGCGGCCCAGCGCCGCATCTGGACCGCCGAGACCGACCGCACCAGCGCGATCGCCGAAGGCATCGCCAGCGACAAGGACATGACCAAGTCCCTGCTCGCCTCCTGCGGCGTGCCGGTGCCGGAAGGCGCGATCGCGCGCAGCCCGGACGACGCCTGGGAAGAAGCCCAGGACATCGGCCTGCCGGTGGTCGTGAAGCCGATCGACGCCAACCACGGCCGCGGCGTGTCGCTCAACCTGATGACCGAGGCCGAGGTCAAGGCCGCCTACACCATCGCGTCGCTGGAGGGTGAGAGTAAATCCGTGCTGGTCGAGCGCTACGTCACGGGCAACGAACACCGCCTGCTGGTGGTCGGCCGCAAGGTGGTCGCTGCCGCGCGCGGCGAATCGGTCTGGGTGACGGGCGACGGCCGGAGCAACGTGGCCGCGCTGTGCGACGCCCAGATCAACATCGACCCGCGCCGCGGCGAGAGCGAGGAATTCCCGCTCAGCCCCGTCAAGCCGCGCGAGAGCGAAGAAAACCAGCTGCAGCTGCAGCGCCAGGGCCTGACCCCTGATTCGGTTCCGCCCGAGGGCCAGAAAGTGCTGATCCAGGTGAACGGCAACGTCGCCGACGACGTGACCGACCTGGTGCACCCCGACGTCGCCCACGCCGCCGCCCTGGCCGCGCGCATCGTCGGCCTGGACATCGCCGGCATCGACCTGGTGTGCGAAGACATCTCGCGTCCGCTCGAGGAACAGCGCGGCGCCGTCATCGAAGTCAACGCCAGCCCGGGCCTGCTGGCCCACATGAAGCCGGCCAGCGGCACAGCGCGCAACGTCGGCAAGGACATCGTCGACCACCTGTTCGCCGAGGGCGAAACGGCGCGCATCCCGGTGGTCGGCGTGACCGGCTCGAAGGGCTGCAGCCTGATCACGCGCCTGGTCGGCTGCCTGGTCAACATCACGCGCAAGGAAGTCGGCGTCGCCAACGGCGAAGGCCTGTACCTGAACGCGCGCGCCATCTCGCACCGCGATTCGACCGGCGTCGAGGCGGCCCAGCGCATCCTGATCAACCGCAACGTGCAAACCGCCGTGTTCGAATCGAACGCGCGCTCGATCCTGCAGGAAGGCCTGCCCTACGACCGCTGCACGGTCGGCGTGGTGACCGACATGAACGGCATCGAGGACGTGGCCGAGTTCTACGTGCGCGACGAGGATGCGATGCGCAATGTGATCCGCAGCCAGGTCGACGTGATCCTGCCGGACGGCGTGGCGGTGCTGAACGCGGCCGACGGACGCGTCGCCGGCCTGGCCGAGCTGTGCGACGGCAGCGTGATCTATTACGCCGCCGACGAGACCAACCCGATCCTGGCTGCGCACCGCCAGAACGGCGAACGCGTCGTGTTCGCGCGCGAGGGCCGCATCGTGCTGGCTGCGGGCGAACAGGAAACGCCGCTGATCGCGCTGTCGGCGATGAAGCCGTCGACCGTGAAGTACCCGGAAAACGTGCTGGCGGCAGTGGCGGCCGCATGGGCCCTCGGCGTGCCGAGCGACCTGCTGTGCGGCGGACTGCGCGCCTTCGACGCGACGCCGAAGAAGTAATCCCTCATAAAGGAAGACGGTTTATGGAAGTATCTCGCGTACGGGCCCTGCGTGGCCCCAATCTCTGGAGCCACCACACCTCGGTCGAGGCGATCGTGGCGTGCACGCCGGAGGAAGCATCGATCGACGGCCTGGCCGGTTTCGAAGCGCGCCTGCGCGTGCGCTTCCCGCAGATGGGCGCCCTGCAACCCTATGGACATAACGACACGGTGCCGCTGGCGCAGGTGCTGGAACTGGTGGCGCTGACGCTGCAGGCCGAAGCCGGCTGCCCGGTGACCTTCAGCCGCACCACCGCCACGCTGGAAACCGGCATCTACCAGGTCGTGGTCGAATACAGCGAGGAAGACGTCGGCCGCCTGGCTTTGGCCCTGGCGCAGCAGCTGATCCAGTCGGCCCGCGACGACACCCCGTTCGACCTGGCCGCCGCGCTCAAGCAGCTGCGCGATACCGACGAAGACGTGCGCCTGGGCCCATCGACCGGCTCGATCGTGCAGGCCGCCGTGGCCCGCAACATCCCGTTTCGCCGCATGACCGAAGGCAGCATGGTGATGTTCGGCTGGGGCAGCCGCCAGCGCCGCATCCAGGCCGCCGAGATCGACGCCACCGGCGCCATCGCCGAGTCGATCGCCCAGGACAAGGAACTGACCAAGAAGCTGCTCGACGCGGCCGGCGTGCCGGTGCCGCAGGGCCGCAGCGTGGTCGACCCCGACGACGCCTGGGCCGCCGCCCTGGAAATCGGCCTGCCGGTCGTGATCAAGCCGAAGGACGGCAACCAGGGCAAGGGCGTGACGGTCAACGTCACCACCCGCGAGCAATTGGACGCCGGGTTCAGGGCCGCCAGCGAGTTCCGCGACGACATCCTGGTCGAGCGCTACCTGCCGGGCCACGACTACCGCCTGCTGGTGGTCGGCGACAAGCTGGTGGCCGCCGCGCGGCGCGAACCGCCGCAGGTGATCGGCGATGGCAAGCACACGGTGCGCGAGCTGGTCGACGAAGTGAACCGCGACCCGCGCCGCGGCGACGGCCACGCGACCTCGCTGACCAAGATCCGTTTCGACGACATCGCCCTGGGCACCCTGGTGCAGCAAGGGATGAACGCCGACTCGGTCCCGGCCCTGGGCCAGCGCGTGGTCCTGCGCAACAACGCCAACCTGTCGACCGGCGGCACCGCCACCGACGTGACCGACGACGTTCATCCTGAAGTGGCCGAGCGCGCGATCGCCGCCGCCCACATGATCGGCCTGGACATCTGCGGCGTCGACCTGGTGGCCGACAGCGTGCTCAAACCCATGGAAGACGTCGGCGGCGGCATCGTCGAAGTCAATGCCGCCCCGGGCCTGCGCATGCACCTGGCGCCGTCGTTCGGCAAGCCGCGCGCGATCGGCGAAGCGATCATGGACACCCTGTTCAAGGATGGCGACGACGGCCGCATCCCGGTGGTGGCCGTGACCGGCACCAACGGCAAGACCACCACCGTGCGCCTGATCGCGCACCTGCTCACCGCGTCCGGCCTGCGCACCGGCATGACCAACACCGACGGCGTCTACATCGAAGGCCGCCGCATCGACAGCGGCGACTGCAGCGGCCCGCGCAGCGCGCGCAACGTGCTGCTGCATCCGGACGTCGACGCCGCCGTGTTCGAAACGGCGCGCGGCGGCCTGCTGCGCGAAGGCCTGGCCTTCGACAAGTGCCAGGTTGCGGTGGTGACCAATATCGGCGCCGGCGACCACCTGGGCCTGAACTACATCACCACGCTGGAAGACCTGGCCGTGCTCAAGCGCGTGATCGTCCAGAACGTGGCCGTGGGCGGCATGGCGGTGCTCAACGCCGCCGACCCGACCGTGGCGGCGATGGCCGAGAAGACCCGCGGCGAAGTCACCTTCTTCGCCCAGGACGTGAGCAACCCGATCATGGCGATGCACCGCGCCCAGGGCCGCCGCGTCGTCTTCGTCGAGGAAGGTTACCTGGTGGCCGCTCAGGGCAGCTTCGTGGAGCGCATCGACCTGAAGGAAGTGCCGATCACCCGTGGCGGCGTGGTGGGCTTCCAGGTCGAGAACGTGATGGCGTCGGTGGCGGCCGCCTGGGGCGTGGGCACGTCGTGGGACGCGATCCGCCTGGGCTTGAAGACTTTCGTGGGCGAGAGCGACAACGCGCCGGGCCGTTTCAATGTGTTCGACTACCGCGGCGCCACCGTGATCGCCGACTATGGCCACAATCCGGACGCGATCGCGGCGCTGGTCAATGCGGTCGAAGGCATGCCGGCCAAGCGCCGTTCGGTGGTGATCAGCGGCGCCGGCGACCGCCGCGACCAGGACATCCGGCAGCAGACCGAAATCCTCGGCAAGGCCTTCGACGACGTGCTGCTGTACCAGGACCAGTGCCAGCGCGGCCGCGCCGACGGCGAGGTGATCGCGCTGCTGCGCGCCGGCCTGGCCGGCGCCACCCGCACCGGGCACGTGGAAGAGATCAATGGCGAGTTCGTCGCCATCGACCGCGCGCTCGACCGCCTGGACGAGGGCGACCTGTGCCTGGTCCTGATCGACCAGGTCGATGCGGCGCTGGCGCACATCACCAGGCGCGTGACCCAGGCCAAGGCGGCCTGAGTCGTCTTGCCGCCGGGGACGGCCAGTTGCTGGCCGTCCCCGACAATCCGGTCAGGCCGAATTCCTGGCGCGGGTTGCCAGCAACTGCGTTTCCCACGACAGGGCCACCGAGGCGGCGCCGCCGTTTTCGAAAATGAGGTTGGACACGCCCTCGAGCGTGCTCTCGCGCGCATAATCGCGCTGCCATTCGGCCGCCACGGCGAACCAGGTGATCGGCGTGCAGCCGGCTTGGACCATGCGCCGTACGGCCATCTCGTGCGCTTCCTCGCTCACCCCTCCGGATGCATCGGTGACGACGAACACGTCGTAGTCTTCGCCCGCAGCCTGGATGGCGGGCATCGCCAGGCAGATCTCGGTGTACAGCCCCGCGAGCACCAGCTGCTTGCGGCCGCTCTTCTTGACGATGTCGGTCACCTTCGCATCTTCCCAGGTATTGATGAAGGTGCGATCGATCGGCTTTTGTTCAGGGAAGACTGCCTGCAGTTCCTTGATGAGGTAACCGCCACGCTCTTCCAGCACGGTCGTCAGGATCGTTGGCACATCGAATACCTTCGCCGCCTTGGCCAGACCGACCACGTTATTCATGATCATGGTCGGCTCATGGCTTTTCAGGCAGGCGAACTGAAATGGCTGGTGATCGATGAGAACGACGATGCTGTCTTCCGGACGCAGCAGCGCCTTGAGTCCATTCTTGCTCATTTTATCTATCCCTTAAATTGACCAAGCGCCGGGGCGCGCCTGGGATCAATAAGGTAGCAACGCGATGATCGAGCGGCAATGACGGTTCCTGCGGTTTGCAGGCCGATCCTGCTGTGTCGGAACCGGATCATCGCCAGCTAACGGCCGGATCGTAGCGGGTTGGCAACGATGGTATCCTGCGCGGATGAGCCCTGCCCACCTCGCTTCCCTGCCCTCTCTTCCTCCGTTTGGCGCGGCCATGCTGCTGCGGGCGCTGCTCAAGCATCCGGCGCGCCGGCCGACCGGGCAGGTCGGCGCCACCTGGCGCCTCGAGCGGATCGACCTCGATCACGTGCGCCGCTATAACGCCGCGTTCGGCTTCGCGGGCGACGCTATTGCGCTTACCTTCCTGTATCTGCTGGCGCAGCGCGCGCAGCTGGCGACCATGCTGGCCGGCCCGATCCCTTTTCGTATTCCGGGCCTGATCCATGTCGAGAACCGCCTGGCGATGCAGGGGCCGGTCGTGCCTGATGCGCCGCTGGCGGTGACGACCAGCTTGCAATTGCCTTCTGCCGCCCCGAACGGCGCCCTGCATTGCGTGCTGGAGACGCGCGCTTTCGATGGCGAACGGCTGGCCTTTTCTTGCGACAGCACCTATCTGATCCGGCGTGGAAGCCGCTCCGGCCGCGCTACGCCGCCGCCCGAGCCACCACGTGGCCAGGCGCTCGGCGGGTGGACGGTCGCGCATGACGCCGGCCGGCGCTATGCGGCCTTGTCGGGCGACTGGAACCCGATCCACTTGTGGCCGTGGTCGGCGCGCCTGATGGGCATGCGCGCGCCGATCATCCACGGCGCGCACACGCTCGCGAAAGCATGTTCGCTATTACAGGAATCGACGGGCCGCGATATCGCGGCGGTCTGGTGCCGCTTCCGTCAGCCGGTGGCGCTGGGCGCCGACGTCGCGTTGCGGGAAGGTGATAGCGACGGCGAGTTCACGGTCATGTGCGACGGTCGTATCGCCATGGAAGGAAGGTATTCATGAAAGGCTTTCTTGTCATCGTTCTGCTCGCAGCCGCTGCAGCAGGCGCCGCGGCCACGCCGATCGGCGATCGCTTCCAGCGCTTCGATGCCGAACTGAAGGCGTGGGACGACGCCCAGACGCCGGAAGCGAAGGCGAACAGCGTTTCATTGGCTTACCAGCAGATGAAGAAAGGCCTCGATTACCGGCTCGTCCTGCCTGACGCCGGCACCGCCGACCTGCACCTCCTGTTCCAGGCTGCGAATGGCGCGCACTTTTACACGCCCTCGAGCGAACATGCGCTCGACATGCTGGCGGTGGCGCGCGAGCTCACGGCGCGGCGGGCCGCAAGCGCCAGGCAATTCGACGACACGTACTACGCACTCATCGCCGCTCGGGAATACGGGGCCGCGCGCGCGTGGCGCACCCAGCATGCGCTCACGGTGGATCAGGTGGCGTTGCACGAGGTGGACCTGCCGCCACTCCCGCCCGGCCAGGCGGCCGAGCTGCTCTTCACGGACGGCAAGCGCAGCGCGCGCACGTTTTCCTTTCCAAGCGGCGCTTACGTGATCGTCGTCGCCGATCCGCATTGTGGCTTCACGCGCGATGCCGTTGCCCGGATCACGGCGGACCAGCCCTTGATGGCCGCGCTGGAGAACCGGATCAAATGGCTGGCACCGCAGCAGACCGAACGTTCGCTGCAAGCCTACCTGGACTGGAACGGGCGCTATCCGCAGGCCCCGATCTCGCAGGCCTACAAGAACGAGGACTGGGATGCGCTCAGGAACCGGCAGTTCCCGGTGTTTTACTTTTACCGCGACGGCGCCTTGCAGACGCATTTCGCGGGGTGGCCGAAGGAAGGCCGCATGCGCGAACTCACCGAAGCACTTGAATTGATCGGGATCGCCGCGCAGCAGTAAGCATCTGGACGATTGTGCGCAGCACGCCACGGTTACTCATTCTTCACCGCGTCGAAGAAAAATCCTTTCCAATACACGACAATCTTGTTGTAGCCCTTGATCAGCGCTTCAGTACACGACAACTCGACAGCTTCCACGGTCGTCGGAATGCCCAGTCGGTCCACCGGCGCGTGCGCGGTTTCCCGGATATATCGTGCGGCGTCCTCGTAATGGCGCGCGAATGTGGGACGTTTGCGGCAGCTTTCTCCCGCGACTGTTATCTTGTCCGGCGCGATCACCAGAGCCTTTCCAACCAGGTCTGCGGCCTCTGTATCGTCGATTGATGCGATCGAGGAGGAATCAAGGACTTTTGTAAGGGTCCAGGTGCCCACCAGCTCATTACTATTATTCGATACGTCAGCCCACCCCGCCTGCGATGCAGACGCGATCATCAGGATCACCGTAGCCCGCGACAACGTCTTGGGACGCACAGCTGATTTCAGAAATGACATTGCAGTATCCTCACTTTCCGACGGTCTGCGCTTCAGCGGCTTCCAGGAATGGCGCCGCTTCCTCTCTTCGCCGGTACACCAGACCGCGTGCAATGACCTTCTTGCCCTTGACCGTCGTTCTCGTCATTTTCAAGATGTTGGCGGCGGCGCCTCTGAGGTCACCGCTATCGACCAGATCAAAGGTCGTGCCTGCACCGCGCTCACCAGCGTTGTACGCAAGACTCACCAGGGCGTCGAACTGTGCTTGAGTCAGCGCCTGAGTGATGACGTTCCGACGCACTACCCGTTCCATATAGGCGACCCTGCGCGCAAACTCTGCATCTGCCTCAGCCCGGCTAACCGGCCGGTTTAACTCCTTCTTCGTACAAGGCCCGCGATGCGCCAGGATACCGGCCCCCCATGTACAGTTACCTTTTCCTGGGCCCATATCGTCGTAATAGTTCAATACGACCACCTCTAGCCGTTGCATCCGTTTTCGCGCTTCTCCGCTCATACTCAAATGGTCGTTTGCTCCCCCGATTGCTCCGCTGGCTGCTTGCCCCATAGTTCCTCCTGCAGAATCGCTAGTGGTCCAATCTATCTGCCCTAGCATGCTCGTCTGTTGTGGGGCCACAAGCGATGTTTGCTACTGCTGGCGAATAATTGCAGCCGTACCTGACATAGAGGAGCAAATCGTGGCCATCGATGTATATCTGCAGATTGACGGCATCAAGGGCGAGTCGCAGGATGCCAAGCACAGGGACTGGATAGAGTGTACGAGCGTGCACTGGGGCATTCTTCAACCAAGATCAGCGACTGCTTCGACCGGCGGGGGCCACACTGCGGAACGTGCGGAGTTAAAGGAGATTTCGTTTACCAAGATCGCAGATCTGGCCTCACCCATCCTGATGCAGACCTGCGCCATGGGCAAGACAATCCCCAAGGCAAAGTTCGATTTCATGCGCGCCGACGGCAATGGCGAACCCATCTGCTACTTCCAGATTGAACTGGAAAATGTACTCATCGGAGGTATCGCGCCCGGTATCGAGCCCGGCACCATTCTCGACGAGCACGTCAGTCTCAAATTTTCCAAAGTGAAGTGGCGCTACACCCAACAGAAGATCGGCGGCGGTGGCGGCGGCAGCACTGTCGGCGGATGGGACTTGGCGGCGAACAGAGTCGTGGCATGACCGGCTCACTGCATCTCCACCGCCGCCGACATTAGTGCTAGGACATGGCCGGCGGCGCCGGCGGTGGCGGCGCATCCGGCAACGGAATGAACTCCTTGTCGTCCGCATCCGGCAGCTTCATCCTGCCCGCCTGCCAGTCGGCCGCCGCCTGCGCCAGGCGGTCCTTCGACGACGACACGAAATTCCAGTACAGGTGACGCTCGCCGACCGGCTCCCCGCCCAGCACCATCACCGTCGCGTGCTCCAGCGCCTTGACGCGCGAGGCCGTCGCCCCCAGCACCAGCATCCGGCCGCTCTCGTGGCGCATGCCGTCGAGCTCCACCGCGCCGGTGGCGATGTACAGCGCGCGCTCCTTGTAGCCGCCGGGGATCTCGGCGGTCGATCCCGGCTGCATGTCGAGATGGGCGTAGAACAGCGGCGAACACGTCTTCGCGCCGGCGCAGAGGCCATAGGCGCTGCCGGCGATGAGTTGCCCGGTGACGCCGCCATCCCGCCACTGCGGCAGGTCGGCGCCGGAATGGTGCGAGAACGACGGGTTGACTTCTTCCATCCCGTTCGGCAGCGCGACCCAGGCCTGGATGCCGTGCAGGTGGTCGCCGTGCGCCCGCGCGTGCTCGAAGCGCTCGCTGTGCGTGATGCCGCTGCCCGCGGTCATCCAGTTGACTTCGTGCGGGTGGATCTCCTGTTCGACGCCCAGGCTGTCGCGATGCATGATCCGGCCCGAGAACAGATAGGTCACCGTCGACAGGCCGATATGCGGATGCGCGCGCACGTCGACGCTGCGGTCGATGCCCGGGGCCAGGTCGAGCGGTCCGATGTGGTCGAAGAAGATGAACGGCCCCACCATGCGCCGCTTGGCGAACGGCAGCACGCGGCCGACTTCGAAACTGCCGCCCAGGCTGCGGCGGCGCTGCTCGATGATCATGTCAATCATGGTTTTCATGGCTCCATAGTGGATTGAAGGAGCGCTAGGCACGGGGCCAGGCGCGGGCGATCGGCGGCTTGCTGTCGAAATACGCCACCAGCAGATCGGTCAGGATGCGGATCTTGCGTGCCGGATGCTGGCCCGGCGGACGCACGACGTAGGCGCCGGCCGGCGGCGGGGGATAGCGCGTCATGACCGGAACGAGCGCGCCGGCATCCAGGTATTCATGCATCAGGCCATAGGGCAGATAGGCGACGCCCAGCCCCGCTAGCGCGGCTGCGACCAGCGCCGTGCCGTTGTCCGCCTTGAAGCGTCCCTGGGGCCGGACCGACACGATCTTCTCGCCATCCAGGAACTGCCAGGCCTCGGTGCCCTGCATCAGGGCCTGGTGCGACAAGAGCTGGTCTGGCGTCTCGGGCGCCCCGTGGGCCGCGATATAGGCGGGACTCGCGACCGTGAGCCCATGGATCGGCCCGATCCGCCGCGCCACCAGGTTGGAATCCTGCAGGTAGCCGAGCCGTATCGCGCAGTCGTAACCGTCCGCGATGAGGTCCACGTTGTGGTCGCTGTAGCAGGTGTGGATGTGCAGCCTCGGGTGGAGGCGCGCCATGTCGGCCAGCACCGGCGCGAAGTGGGTCGGTCCGAACGACAGCGGCGCGGCGATGCGCAGGCGGCCGCGCAGTTCGCCGGCGGGCAGGATCGTTTCGCGCGCCAGGGCGATCTCGGCGCAGACCCTGGCCGCATAGTCGCGGAAGGTCGTGCCGGCTTCGGTGAGCGCCGCGCCGCGCGTGGTGCGCGACAGCAGCTGGATGCCCAGCTCTTCCTCGAGGCGGGCGAGGCGCCGGCTGACGATCGACTTCGATACGCCCAGCCGCAGCGCCGCCGCCGAAATGCCGCCGGCATCGGCAACTTCCACGAATGTCTGCAACTCTTCGATATCCACTTGCCTGCTCCCGGTTGTGCCACACGGCGTCGCTGAGATGATACTGCCGTCTAGGCCGCGGGCTTGCCGAGCGGCTCAGGCATGACGGGCAGGTGCAGGTGGTCGCGGCCCGACAGCTCGTCGCCGTGGATCTGCTCGGACAGCCGCTCGGCGTCGCGCCGGCGGATGTCGAGCGACGCCTCCTGGACGTCGGCTTCGGCAAAGCCCAGCGCGCGCAGGCCCTCGGCGCCCATCAGGTAGGCCGATTCGACGGTCTCGCGCACCTGGACATCGACGCCGGCGCGGATCAGGGTGATGGCGTGCCCGCGATCGTAGCTGCGCACCAGCAGCCGGGCCTGCGGGAACTCGCGCCTGGCCAGCGCCACGATGTCGTTCGCGGCCTTGGGCTCGTCGACGCACACCATGATCGCATCGGCTTCGGCGGCGCCGGAATGGCGCAGGGTATCCATCCTCGTGCCTTCGCCAAAGAATACCTTGAAACCGAAGCGCTGCGCATCGCGGATGCGGTCGGGGTCCTTGTCGATCACCGTCAGCTTGACCCTGCTCGCCAGCAGCACCTGCGAGGCGATCTGGCCGAAGCGGCCGAAGCCGATGACGAGCACCCGCCCCTTCAGGTCGCGCGCATGCTCGACGCCGTCCATCGACTTTTCATGCCGCAGCAGGCGGTCGGTCACGAGCGTCAGGAGGGGCGAGAGCGCCATCGAGAGGATCACGACGGTGGCGAACAAGGCGTTCTCGCGTTCGCCCAGCACGCCGGCCGAGAGCGCGGCGGCATACAGCACGAAGGCGAACTCGCCGCCCTGCAGGAACATCGAGGTGCGGTGCAGGGCCTGGTGGTTGCTGGCGCCGAACAGGCGCGCGACCACGTGGACGACGATGCCCTTCGCGACCATGAAGCAAAACAGCATGGCCAACAGCAGCCGCCATTCGGCCGCGACGATGGCCAGGTCGAGCGACATGCCCACCGCCAGGAAGAACAGCCCCATGAGCAGGCCGCGAAACGGCTCGATATCGCTTTCGACCTGGTGCCGGTAGCTCGAACTCGACAGCATCACGCCGGCCAGGAAGGCGCCCATCGCCATCGACAGGCCGGCGAATTCCATCAGCAGCGCCGCGCACAGCACGACCAGCAGCGCACCCGCGGTCAGGACTTCGCGCGTGCGCGACCTGGCCAGCAGGGCGAAGAACGGGTCGAGCCCCCAGCGCGCCACGGCCAGCAGCCCCGCCAGGGCGGCGATCGCCAGCAGCAGGCCGGACCAGCCCTGCCCCTGCTGCCCGGGAAGCTGCGGCGCCAGGAAGGCGACCACCGCCAGCAGCGGCACGATCATCAAGTCCTCGAACAACAGGATGGCGACCGACTTCTGCCCCTGCTCGCTCGCGATCTCGCCCCGGTCCTGCAGCGCGGTCATGATGACGGCGGTCGAGGACAGGACGAAGCCCGCGCCGGCAACAAAAGCGGCCGGCCCGGACAGGCCGAACAGCGCATGGCCGGTCAGCGCCAGCGCGGCGGTCGCAGCGAAGACCTGGGCCAGGCCCAGGCCGAAGATCTGGCCGCGCATCGCCCACAGCTTGTGCGGCCGCAGTTCCAGCCCGATCACGAACAGGAACATCACCACGCCGAGCTCGGAGAAATGCAGGATCGAGCGCGCATCGGTGACCAGGCCCAGCACCGACGGTCCCACCAGGATGCCCGCCCCAAAATAGCCGAGGACCGCTCCCAGGCCGAGCCGCCTGAACAACGGCACGGCGATCACGGCCGCCCCCATCAGGACGACCACGGGGCCGATCGTCTGCCCCAGGCTTGCTCCAGCCATCAACTCTCCTCGCTCATCTCATTCATTCGATGCATTCATCTGCTATCGCGCCACGCGCAACGGCAGGCGCAGGCGTTCCCGATTGCGCAACACAGCGTGTCCGGGAACGGCACTAGCGCGTACGCCGCATGGCCAGCAGAATCGTTCTTGCGCCCAGGCGTTGGAGACAGAACGATACCAATCCGATATCGGCGCGGCAATGTCCAATCCTGCTATCGATGGTTCATTCCTGCTGCGCCGGATCCACAATGACAGTCTTAGGAGAACATCATTCCCGCCCCAATGGTCATTGACTCGCTCCCCGCCAACGTGACCGGCCTGACGCAGGCGCAGCGCGGGTGGAGCGGCGTCCAGCTCGTCGTCACCGGCTACGACTGTGACGGCGAAGGCACGAGCCCCTTGCCGCATCGCGACCAGCCGCGCCTGAGCGTGGTGCTGGAAGAGCACGGGGGCGCATGCGAGCCGCGGTTTCATCCGAATCGCCCCTGCCCTGCCGAGCATGTGCCGCGACATATGTATTTCGCGCCGGCCGGCATGGAGATATGGGGCTACACGAAAAACGCGCGGCGCGTCGTCGACGCCGTGCTCGTATTCGACACCGATATCCTGAGCGAACGCCTGGAAACCACATTGGACCCGGACAGGATCGGCGCCCCGAGGCTGCGCTTTTCCAATGACCGGATCTGGAACCTGGTCAAGCTGCTTGCCGAGGCGGTCCATAACCCCGATCCGTCGATGCATTTGTATGGCGACGGCATCATCACCGCCGTGTCGTCCCAGCTGTTCGCGGCGCCGCGCATCACGGAGTTCAAAACGGGCGGACTCGTGCCATGGCAACTGCGGCGGGTGATCGACTATATGGAAGCGCATCTCCCACACCGCATCGAGCTGGAAACCCTGGCGGGACTGGTCAATCTGTCGCAAGCCCACTTCAGCCGCGCGTTCAAGATATCGACCGGGCTGGCGCCCTACCAATGGCAACTCGACGCCCGCATCCGACGGGCGCAGCAGTTGCTGTCCGCTTCCGATGCGAGCCTGGGCGAGATCGCGCACGCCATGGGCTTCGCGGACCCGGTCCACTTCGGCAGGACGTTCCGAAAAATGATCGGCGCGTCGCCGGGCGCATGGCGAACCGAACACAAACGATAGACGCTCCGGCTTCGCAACGTCGAATAAATAAATCAAATTGACTTATCATTCGCCTTGCTCTATAATTCATGCCCACTAGACAATAGTTACTCTTAGCAACACCCCTGCTGCACCATATTTGCCATCCGCTGGGTGGGAAATAGCTCTTAGGCCAAGCGCCTACATCCCGACATCGTTTGACGACACTCTCGTCAGCATCCGTCGCGCCGGCAAAGCGTGCCTGCCCTTTCCGCCGCCTGGGCGCTTATCGCGCCATTCGCACCGCCGACGGCTCGGGGCCATCGATTCCCATGAACGCCAATGGCTGCAGGGTTTCATTCCATTCGCCAAATCGAAGGAGAACAACAACGTGGCAAAACAAATCATCATCGACCATGTCTTCAAGGTGTACGGCGACCAGACCGACGACGCCCTGGCGCTGGTCCGCCAGGGCGCCAACAAGCAAGACATCCTGGCCAAGACCGGCTGCACGATCGGCGTGTTCGACGCCACCTTCACCATCGAAGCGGGCGAGATCTTCGTCATCATGGGCCTGTCCGGCTCGGGCAAGTCGACCCTGGTGCGCATGCTGAACCGCCTGGTCGAACCCACCGACGGCCGCATCCTGGTCGACGGCAACGACATCAACACGCTGCCAGACGCCGAGTTGCGCGCCTTGCGCCGCAAGGACATCAGCATGGTGTTCCAGTCGTTCGCGCTGCTGCCGCATATCACCGTGCTCGACAACACCGCCTTCGGCATGGAGCTGGCCGGCATTCCCAAGGCCGAGCGCCATGCGCATGCCCGGCAAGCGTTGGAACAGGTCGGTCTGGCGGCGTATGCCGCCAGCTATCCCGACGAGCTGTCCGGCGGCATGCAGCAGCGCGTCGGCCTGGCGCGCGCGCTGGCCAGCGATCCATCGATCCTGCTGATGGACGAGGCGTTTTCGGCGCTCGACCCCATCATGCGCACCGAGATGCAATCCGAGCTGCTGCGCCTGCAGCAAATCAAGCGCCGCACCATCGTCTTCATCTCGCACGACCTCGATGAGGCGATGCGCATCGGCGACCGGATCGCCATCATGAAGGATGGGCACGTGGTGCAGGTCGGCACGCCCGAGGAAATCCTGCGCAAGCCCGCCAATGACTACGTGCGCAATTTCGTGCGCGGCGTCGACGCGGCGGCGGTCTTCAAGGCTGGCGACATCGCCCGCAAGAGCCAGATCGTGGTGTCGGAATCGCCGTCCCGCGGTTCGCGCGCGGCGCTGTCGATGCTCGAGGAGCAGGACCGGACCTACGCCTACGTCGTCAATCCGCAGCGCGAGTTCCTCGGCCTGGTGTCGGTCGACTCCCTGCGCAGCGCCCTCGACGGCCATACCGGCCCGCTGGGCCTGGCGCATGCCTTCCTGCCGGACGTGCAGACCATCAAGGCGGACGAACCCGTCGCCGGCCTGTTCGGCCAGGTGGCGCAACTGCCGTATGCGGTGCCGGTGGTGGGCGACGACGGACGCCTGTGCGGCGCGATCAGCAAGACCACCTTGCTGAAATTCCTCGACCCCGACACGCCCGCCATCCCCGAGGCCTCGATTCAGAAAGGACAAGCATGAGCACGACCGACAACAGCATCACCGCAGTACAGCCGGCCGCAGCGCAGGCTGCAGACGCGGCGGCCCAGGCCAACCCCTGGCTGCCGACGCCGCCGAGCGACACCTCCTGGCTCGACGCCGCGGCGCCGGCCGCCACGCCCGAACACGCCAGCAGTTTCGACCTGGCGCACGCCCTCGACGGCGCGCTGCCGCTGCAATCCTGGATCAACGACGGACTGGGCTGGGTGGTCGAGCATTTCCGCCCCTTCTTCCAGGCCGTGCGCGCGCCGATCGATGCGACGCTGACCGGTTCCAGCGAACTGCTGCTGGCCGTGCCCTCCCTCGTCCTGATCGCCATCATCGGCCTGCTGGCATGGCAGTTCACCAACCGCGCACTGGCCGTCGGCACCGTGCTGGCGCTGGTGGCGGTCGCCATGCTGGGCGTGTGGCCGGAAGCGATGATCACCCTGTCGCTGGTGCTCACCTCGCTGGTGTTCTGCCTGATCATCGGCCTACCGCTGGGGATCTTCCTGGCCAGCAGCGACCGCGCGCAAAACATCCTGCGCCCGCTGCTCGACGCCATGCAGACGACGCCCGCCTTCGTCTACCTGGTGCCGGTGGTCATGCTGTTTGGTATCGGTAATGCGCCGGGCGTGATCGTCACCATCATCTTCGCCCTGCCGCCGCTGGTGCGCCTGACCAACCTCGGCATTCGCCAGGTACGTCCCGACCTGATCGAAGCGGCGCGCGCCTATGGCGCCTCGCCCTGGCAGCTCTTGACGCGCGTGCAACTGCCGCTGGCAATGCCGTCGATCATGGCCGGCATCAACCAGTCGCTGATGCTGTCGCTGTCGATGGTGGTGATCGCCTCGATGATCGCGGTCGGCGGCCTCGGCCAGATGGTGTTGCGCGGCATCGGTCGCCTGGACATGGGCCTGGCCACCGTGGGCGGCCTCGGCATCGTCCTGCTGGCCATCATGCTGGACCGCCTGACCCAGGCCATGGGGCAACCGCGCCGCGGCGTGCGTCACTGGTACCAGACCGGTCCGGCCGGCTTCGTCCTGCGCCTGGTCGGCGGTGCCGCCCGCCCCGAGGCGGCGCCAAGCACCAAGCCCGCCACCGCACAATAAGATTAGAAAGGATACCGATGCGTCAAACCGAACACTTCAACGCCACCTATAAAACGCAGCGCGCATTCCGCTGGATCTCGGCCCTGGTGCTTGCCGGGCTCGCCCTGAGCACCGGCATCGCGACGGCGCAAACGGCCAGCGCCGACCTGCCCGGCAAGGGCATCAAGGTGCAGGCCCTGCAAGGCCCGCTGGCCGAGGAAACCTTCCAGACCATGCTGGCCAATCGCGCCTTGGCCCAGCTGGGCTACGAAACGCAGCCGATCAAGGAAGTCGCCTACCCGACCGCGCACATCGCGATCGGCAACGGCGACGCGACCTTCCTCGCGGTGCACTGGGACCCGCTGCACAGCGACTATTACGACAATGCCGGCGGCGACGCCAAGCTGCTGCGCACCGGCCAGTATGCCGGCCCGGCCGCCCAGGGCTACCTGATCGACAAGGCCACGGCCGAGAAGCACAACATCACCAATATCGACCAGCTGCGCGATCCGGCCATCGCCAGGCTGTTCGACCACGACGGCGACGGCAAGGCCGACCTGACCGGTTGCGATCCGGGCTGGGGCTGCGAGGCGATGATCGAGTACCACATGGACGGCTACAAGCTGCGTTCGACGGTCACGCATGTGCAGGGCAGCTATTCGGCGCTGATCGCCGATACGATCGGCCGCTACCAGCGCGGCGAATCGATCCTGTACTACACCTGGACGCCGTACTGGGTGAGCAGCGTGCTCATCCCAGGCAAGGACGTCGTGTGGCTGCAGGTGCCGCACTCGTCGAATCCACAGAACGCCGATACCCGGATGGCCGATGGCAGCAATTATGGCTTCTCGGTCAACACCACGCGCTTCGTCGTGAACCGCGCCTGGGCCGAGAAGAATCCGGCGGCGGTCAAGCTGTTCGAAGTGATGCGCCTGCCGATTGCCGACATCAATGCGCAGAACGAGCGTGTGCGTAATGGGCAGGGGTCGCAGGAAGACATCGCGCGCCATACGGCGGGGTGGATCAAGTTCCACCAGGCGCTGTTCGATAGCTGGATCGCGCAGGCGAAGGCTGCGGCGAAACCGTAATCGTTGGGAAGATGGCCGGCTGATGCCGGCCACCGACGTTCCGGACGAAAAACTCCCGTCGTCCAAGCGGTGAGCTATCGGGACGCGACCATGACCAGGGAGTGCGCGACCACTAGCGCGGCGAGAAGTCCCAGCCATGCTGGCAATGACCGCCTCCGGCCGCCAAACACAAATGCACTAGCCGCGAACACGACACTTGGGCCGGCCCAGACCGCAAGCCGCAGAATATTCAGGCGCTCATCGCCCTCGCACACGTCGATGGGGCAGTAAATGGCCGCGACACAGACGAAGAAACGCGCGCAAAGCCACTGGCTCACCACGTCAGCCACCAGCAGGCTGGCGACGCCCAGCAGCGCGAACACCATGCCGATGGCAAGCCGATTGGCCTGGTGGATCATTCGATCTCCCAGAACAGGATCTCGGACGATCTTCCCAGATCTGAATAGCCCCACGACGTTCCCGCACCAAGCGAATCGAGGCCGAGGCGCCGGCCCATCGTGGAAAAGAAGCTCATGCCCGTCGCGGTCAGCCTGGCCCCATTCCACAGGTCGATGTGATCGCCGGTGGGCTTGCCACTGGCCTTCTCCCTGCCGTTTCTGGCCCAATAGTCCGCAAAGTACACAATGCCCGTCCGGCCGCGGATCTTGTTCTGCCAGTCGGCGCCGGTCACATTCTCCGCCGACGTTGGCAGGCCGCAGAACGGCTGCTGTTTCAGCCAGGCTGCCAGTTGGGACGCGAGCAATGCGGCGGGCAGGCCGTTCACCTTTTCGGCCGCGCCGCGGAACGACTTCATTTCGACGCCGACGCCGTGAATCGCTACGCTCACCTTGATCGCGCACTGGTTCTCGTAGCCTGGTGGCGGCTTGCCCGTCCTGGGATCGACGAAGGGAGGGTTGTCCGGATAGGATGCCCACAACGTCGAGAACTCGACCGCTTTCACCAGGACACTGCACACCGATTCCTTCCTGGTGTTGGTGCGGACCCTGGCCTTCTGGACCAGCGTGCTATTCATGCGTCGGCTCTTCCTGCAGCTTGGCCAGGGCGTCGTCGCCCCACAGGACTGTGTATTCATCCTCACCAAAGGTATCGACCCGTGGCAGCAAACCGTCCGGCCCGATCCGGCCTGAAAAGACACGGCCGTCCATCGTTTCGATATGGTAAGGCAGCCCGTCGGCGCGCTGGTGCATCAACAAGACCTGCTCGTCGTAAGAGTGCTCGCCGAGCGCCGGCGCGGCGTCCGTCCAACGGCCGTCCGCATTCATGAAGAAGCTGGTCGCGACCGGACCACCGTGGTTGCTCACGCCGTTCAGGTCGTTAAGGGTCGACACCAGTGGGCAACCGCCGCTCGTTCGCATGCCATGGATGACCGAGGCGCGACCATTCATGAGCATGCGGCGGCTGAGTCCGTCCGTGATCGAGCACTTCTTCGTGCAGGCCATCTGGGCACCCTGGAATGCGTAAGCCAGGCCCTGCCCGCGGCATAGCGGGTCTCCCTCGGCCACCACGCCACCGCAAGCCGCTTTGTCTCCTTCCCGAATCCAGCCGATGATCTTCATGCGTCCGCCCATTGGTCAAGACTGAAAAACCAATCTATCGGAACGTGACGACAATTCATTACTCATGCGCAAAAAGCCAGCGCATTGACGCCGCACACCACCATATGGATCATTCGGCAAAAAACTCTTGAGCAACAACGATCTTTGCAGCGAGCTGCCGGGTCGATCGGGTTAAAATGTCAAGTCCTGGCCTTTCACGCGCCAAGCCGTACCGAATCACGAAGACATGACCACCGCCCCCAAAGAAATCAACGCCGCCGCCATCAAGAACAGCGCGACGGAAAAGCTCACTCCGATGATGCAGCAATACCACGGGGCGACTTAACTCCCCTCTGAGAATCGGGCTTTCAGCGCCTTGAATCTCGACGCAGTCCCCCTCCACTCCCCCGCCGGCCGCGGAAACTCTGCGGCACTTTGCGGCGCCAAAACCCCGAGTCAACCCACGCTTCCCATCTAAGCGGCCCCTGCTTTGCGGCCGTTCGTCCGCTCGTTCGCCAATCGGCCGGCTGGCCTTGGCTATGCGCGTCGGCCGTGGGATGGTGAAAGGAGGCAAACTTTTGGAGAGGGAGATGAAGAGGCCACGTTACGGGCGGCGACGCAAGATGCAAATCCAACAGCAGATCATCGAGTGCTGGGACGAAGCCCACCGCATGAACGAAGCATTCGATCTGAGGGCCGCATGCCAAGAGCCCGCCGCGCAATCCAAATCGCAAGGGAGGCTGTGATGGCTGTGAACATTTCCAAAGAAGGCATTGATCAGGTCTTGAAAGATCTCTACAACGCCGGGAATTACTACGGCATTCCTTCCCCAATCACACGGGCAACTACCCGGGGAGCTGAACTCATTTTGAAGCTCAGCGAAGCCTACGATGGAATTCGGGCGATTCGAGACCGGCTTGAAGATGAGCTGCACATTGCCAAGGCCGCAAAGCCCGCCGCCGAATCAAAACCGCAAGGGAGGCTGTAATGAGCTGTCGCGGAACTTGGCACACCGACCGGATTTATTGCGACGACTGCCTCGCCGCCATGGAGAAGTTGGCGGCCGTTCGTCCGCTCGTTCGCCAATCGGCCGGCTGGCCTTGGACTTGGATGGCGGGCGTGGGATGGTGGAAGGAGACCAACTTGGGAGAGAGCGATGGTGAGCAGGCAAGAGTGGGATGAGCTTTATGCGGAAGTCGAAGTGGAGATTCAAAAGCTGCGCGAGGCATCAATGGAAGGAGGTCCATTCATGATCTTCTATCGCCCGGCAATCCAAAGCCATTGGTATCTGCATGGGACGGAGGCGAGTCTCTACGACATCGTCAATTTAAACAAACAGCTCGCCTTTCTTCCCGACGACGATCTTGAAATCGCCGTGGTGGCATCGAAGACCATGGAGGTTGTCGCCCATGGGGAAAACTCTTTTTGGCCTTGCTGTCAATCTTATATGCACTCAATCGACGAGGGCAAAGGGTGGAATACCACCCATCCGATCTTTGGCACGATGCTCTATACCGGGGAAGAGGAAGTCGTTAAAAGAATCACTGGATTATTCCAGGCCCAGCAAGAAGAGATCGCCATCGCTTTGGCATCCAATCCGCCCGCCGCCCAATCCAAACCAAAAGGGAGGCTGTGATGAGCTATCGCGGAACGTGGCACACCGATCGCATCTACTGCCAAGACTGTTTGGCAGCCTTGCAGAAGGTCGCCGACAAGACCGAATACACCAAATACTTCTCGATGGATCGCGTCGGTGAGGCAAAGATGTTCGCCGGCATTTCATCCGACACGCACGAAGAGGGAATATTCGAATCGATCGAGTTTGGGCTTTTTGAGGAGCTTCGACCGCACGTTTGCCACCATATTAGCTTTTGCGTGATGGGCGAGGACTGCGACGATGTCCGGCATATTGAATTCGAGCCCGACCCTGCCGTGCATGCCGCATGGGAGCGCAAGAAACTTGAAGAGGAGTCCAAGCCCGGCTTGACCTCCAAAATCATGGGGAGGCTTTGATGGATCTGATGTCGTGCCATAACTGTCATGAGGGCGAGGCACTTTTAACCACCCGCAGAGGCCCCCGCTACCAATGCAATGTCTGCGGAGTTTCGGGGCAATGGGGCGAATTTACTCTTCGAGGTGAGATCAATCCCAGCTTGATGGAGCAAACGTCGGAAGCTGGACGCGGATGGAACGCTCTCCAAACTAAACTCGCCCGCCTGGAGCTGCTGGCAGTCACGCTCAAATCGGATGCGCCGAAACAAACCAAAGGGAGGCTTTGATGGAATGGATGCCATGCCACTCCTGCGGGAAAGAACCTGCGATGCGAGATTGGAATTGCGTCTACGCGTTCTGTGAAGTGGGTTACTCAGCGGACTCAGCGGCCTGCAAAGCCTACGGCGTATCTATCGACACACTCCCCGGCGAAAAATGGGAAGAAATAGAAGCGCGTCTTTTCAAGGCATGGAATGACCTTCAAGCCCAGCGAGCCCGCCTCGAACTACTCGAAGCCATGCTCCAATCGGATGGGCCAAAGCAAACCAAAGGGAGGCTGTGATGAAGCATTACAAAAATCAAAGCCGACGCGACAAAGCTCTCCATCAATTCAACATGGCATTGTTAGCCCACCAGATGAAAAGCTGCAGAAACTCGATTGAGTATGCTCGACTGGAGAAAATCTTGCTACGGAACGGACTGAAAAGAGTTCGGAAGTCGAGAATGCAAACCAAAGGGAGGCTGTGATGGAAAATATGTCGCCAGCCCTTGCCGACTTGTTTGCTCTTTACATGAAGGCACTGCATGACCCAAAGACCTCTATGGCCTTCATCAAACAGATTGAATCATTGATTTCCGATCAAATGAGAAAGGAGCGGTCATGGAGCTGATGCCATGCCAGATGTGCAAAGGGCGCCCACGCGAGGCTTGGATGAGAGGTGTTGATTTCACTACTCTCGAATGTGATTGTGATGGTTCTGGGCTTTTTCATGACGAGAGTCACTACTACCGCATGAAAGCCGGTCTTCACTGGAATGTTCTTCAAACCAAACTCGCCCGCCTGGAATATCTCGAAGCCATGCTCAAATCGGACGAGCCGGAGCAAACCAAAGGGAGACTTTGATGAAAAGACGTCGTCCAATCCCATCCACGTTTTTGAATATCTCCAAAGGCGTGGAGCCATGCTACCGATGCGGCAATGGGGCAACCCAAATCAACAGCCACCACACGAACGATAAGATCAGCAAGCATGAGTCAGTCCGAGTTCAATGCGGAAAATGCGGTCGATCGGGGCCAAAAGTTTCACGCTTGTTTGAATACAAGATGAAGGTCGAAGATATTCTCAGCCATAAGGCGGGCAACGTATTCGACAAGGCCGGCAATGGCCTGTCACCGGCAGACGCCGAAGCGATCCGTCGATGGAATGAGGATCAGATCACGATCTCGAATGCATTGAACTTCCAGCGACAGCGTGCGGCTGCCGTCCCAAAATCGATTCTCGACACTCCGCTTAAAGATGTCGTCGAAGCGTGGAAGTCGATGCAGGCCCAGCGAGCTAGGCTGTCTCAACTCGAAGCCATGCTCCAATCCCAAGATGCGGCCGCGGGGAAGAAAACTGGCGGGAGGATTTGATGGCGAAACGGCGCGACTTCACAAACAAGTTTGGAGCTAAGTCCGTTGCCGAGCCTTCTCGGGTAAATCTTCGCTCCAAGGCACTCGCTGAAATGAGCTATGGCGACCTTCAAGTCATGGTGAGGAATATGATCTTGAGGGGCCTTCCTCCATGGCTTGAAGATAACGGCAGCCCGTTCTACGTGGCCCGCACCTTTTATGGCGATCAAAAAATCACTATTGACGGGGTCCCCTACGCAGTCATCGACGAAGCCTATCGCATGAATGAAGAGCTCGACTTGCGAGCAGCTTGCCAAGAGCCGCGCGGTTCCAAGACGCAGCAAGGGAGGCTGTAACCCACTGCGCGGCCACCTGTGCAGGTATCATTGCCGGACCTTTACACGTTGAGCGCATCCCAATGACATCGCTTCCGAATCCCCGCCTGCCGCTGGACACCGTCGAACAGATGTTCGAGAAGTTGAAATGGGAGGAGGCGAGGCTCAAAGAGTCGTGGAGCGTTTACGACTCATTCAACTTTCTCGTCACTGCCCACCATCTATGGTTCGACTGGCTTGGACATGCCGGTAGTCCCGAACAGCAAGCCCGCGCGAGCGATCTTCCCGACGACGCCAAGATGGTCTTCCAAGCCGTCGTCGACGTTTCAAACGGGACCAAGCATTGGTTGATGGAGCGCCCGGGGTCGAAGAAGCGGCAAGTCGTCGCCGAAGTCACCGAGCCCTTGTGCGCGGGCTGGGATTCCTATTTCTTTGGCGACATGGTCCACTTCGAGTTTGGCGACTATTTCGTCAGCATGTCCGAAATCTCCGCCCTGGTCATGGGCTACCTCGAATGGATCATCTACGGCGCCGGGGCGAAATCTGTCGACGAGCTTTGCGCCGCGTTAAGCGCCATGAAAAAATAACCCGCAGCGTAGCGGGACGCCACGCCTGCTAGCCGTGCGGCAGGCCTTTCTTCCACATGTTCGAGCGGTAGCGGAGCGGGTTGCTCTTGCTCGACGAGGACGGGAACGGCTCATGGATGCGCGAGTATCCGATCACGATGACCGAGTCCTGCTGCTTTGCGTAGTGATAGACCGGCCCTGAGGTCCGTCCATCATTGTTCTCCGAAAGCAGGCTGTCCGTCATCTGATGGTTGCGCGGATACGAGCCTTCGTATGGGCCGCAGTGGTAGTGCCAGATGTTGTTTTGCTTGTAGACCTTCGCCGCGGCCAGCTCCAAGCCGCGGAACAGCCAAGACGGCTTGTTGAGCCCTTCGTGCTCTACGCCTTCGCCCACATTCCGCATCCACAGGGCGAGACGAACCTGCTCCTCAGGAGTCATGAACCTCAGATCGACAAGGCTCGGCCCGTTGCAATTGCCGTCTCTGAACCCGGGATGGGCGTAGGCGTATTTTATTTTTGTCATATAAAAAAGGGCCCGACACGCGGACCCTCTTCAATGGATTTCGATCGGATTACAGCATCGCGTTCGCCGCTTCCAAGCTGATGCCAAGCAGCGCTGCGAGGGATTGCGCATGGCTCATGGAACCATCGATGCGCACCATGTTGCTGACATCATAACATGCGCTTGCGCGACCGGCCAGCTCCGCGTGGGCTTGGTCGAATGGGCGCGCCGTCGCCTTGGCCTTCGCCGCCGAGGGACGGTGGTAGCGCCTTACTCCAACAGTGGTCGTGGTCTTCTTTTTTGGTTGCGGGTGCCCAACTAATGCGTTCATGTAGTTCGCCATAGCCCTCCCCCTTTTTTAAAATTCTAAGACGCAGCGAGTTTAGCATGCATTAATCAAATCCGGTTAACCTGCCTCAGGCCGGACGCGTTTTGTGTGTTTGAGGCAACCGTTCTACATTGCCAAGAGCGTTCCGTCGCATGCTAACGGCCTCACTTCTTTGAAGTGAGGCTGATGACATGTTTTTCAAGGCTTCATTCCAACCGCATGAAAAGGCTTGGCGCGGGCAAAGTCCGTGTCGAGGCCCACTATTTCGTCGCGTTCGCCGCCCGCTCTTTCAAGATCCAGTCGACCAGTTCCGCTTTGTCAGCGACGCACATGCCGAATTGCTCAGCGGCCTTGGCGACCCACATTTCCAGCTCTTCCCGCGATCCCGTTGAGATCATATCGAGTGGCTCGTCCACACGCATGGCCTGCTCGGGCAGCGGCCGGCGGATGGCGTCGACCGTCACGGAGACCGGCGTGGTTTGGCATCCAGTGAGCAGCACGCACAGGCATGCCATCGCATAGCTCATACGCTTCATTCCCCGGCTCCCGAAAGTTGTTTGTTCGCCAGCCCGATCCGAGCATTGGCGGCCTTGATCGCCTCGTTGAGCAACGCCTTGTCTTCGGCCGGCGCATCGCACTCGGGCATGGGAGCTCGCTTGGCAAGCTGTGCGGCGAGCTTTGCCCTCAAGTTCGCAGACTCCTTCGCAGCGGCTTGATTCCGTGCCATAAAAGCCGCGTTCGCTTTAGCCTGGTCGGCCTCGGCCTCGGCCTGCTTCTTGCTACGAGCCGCGTCAGCCTCCGCTTGGGCCTTCACCCGTGCAGCCTCCACCTTGGCATGGGCGGCGTTCGCCTTCGCCTCGCCTTGGTCAAACCCGCGGCCGTGCGCCCAGTGGTAGAACCCGCCAACCGCCGCGACGACGGCGACCGCCAACGCCAATGCGCGCCACGCCGCCGGCGAAATCGAGCTCAGCTTGGCGAGCAGCCATGGAAGGAAAACAGGCATTGCTATCTCCGGGGAACCGAGCCCACCTCGCCGGATGGCTTGAAGCCTGCGGCGCTCACTGATCCGCTGCGCGGGGCTAAATCGGCTGGGTGGGTGTGGTGGTGGTTTTAAGCGGTGGCGATTTTCAGGCGGATGGGGTTTGATCCGAACCCGCCTTCGCGTCCTTGCGGCGGCGGGCGGCTTTGAGCATCAACCCAACAACCCCTGCGATTGCGATGAATTTACCGATCATCGCCATCGTTTCAGCGTCGGCCAGCGGCTGCAACTGCGTGATCGTCGCGGGCGCGCTGGCGACGAAATCGCTGAGCGTGTCCGAGAACGCCGTCAGCGTCGACCCCATCACAGTGGCGATCTCGCTCTTCAACTTCGACAGCCGGGCTTTGATCTCAGCGAGTCGGGCTTTGAATTCCATGTTGAGTCTCCCTTATTTGAAGTCGGCGAAGACGACCTTCGCCTGCTTCCAGTGTTTTTCGCGCGAGGCGAGGTTGTTGTATCCACCGTTGACGCGCTTCGTTATCACCTTGACTTGCTCGAACGTGTCGACATCGGCGAGCGCATTGCAACGGCCCTGGTCTCGCCAATACCAGCCCGCCGACATCGCCGCCCACTTAGGCTCTTCGAGAAGCTCGGGGTGGCTCACGAGATCAAGCCCAAGCACCTTCCCGCACGGCTCATAGTTCCCGAAGAACGTGATTTGAATCAGGCCGCGGCCGCTGAACTTCCAACCATCGCCCGGCTCTTTATTCCCCAGTCGTCCGCCATACATCTTGTTTGCGAGGGCCGCTGGATTCATCGTGAAGCCCACCGTCGATTCCACCGTCGGGAATGTCTTGGGCCACACGCGCATGCAAGCCTTGGCGTCGTAGTTGAGGTTCTCCCGCACGACGCGGAGGTTGCCGCTCTCTTCGAAGATCTGTGCGATGAAGTGGCAGATGCGAGAGCGGGTATTGATCTCAAATTTGGCGCATGTTTCGTTCAAGTGGTCGACGTATTTAGCGGCGTTTGCGGCAGTCGCACCCATCTTCGTGAGGTGCTCTACAGTGATCCCCACGCCCCTGGCCGGGGCGGGCTTGACTGGTTCAACCTGCGGCGCCGCTCCCACCGCCGCTTGCGCGGACGGGGGTGGGTTTTGCGGAAGGGGTTGGGCGATGGGAGGTTTGACCGGCGATGGGGCGGCCGGCTTCGCTTTGCCGAAAAAGCTCAGCAACGCTTGGATGAAGCCCACGGGATTTTCTCCTCTTGTTCTTGTGTGCGCGAACCCTACTTTTTTGTAGGGTTGTCATTCACTTCATGAAGCTGCGACGGATCTCAATCAACGCGTCCTCGGCATCGATAAGGCATTCACCGAGAGTTCGCTCTTGGCGGAGCCTGAGGCTCTCCAAAAATTCGGGCGCCACATAGATGTCGGTATTGGCCCCCATCGCGACGGCTACATCAACTCGGGGCCAGTCCGCCATGGCGATCGCCATGAGCATTTCGAGCGTCCAAACATCCAACTTTTTGGCGCTCACGGCGGCCTCCATCAGTTCATGCTTCAACGATACCGCCGGGCAACGCAAAAGCAAGCCCCACCGAAGCGGGGCCAAAGCGGCGCGGTTCCAAAACTTAGAGTCCCGCCCGCTTCAAGAACGCCTTGCGAGCTGCCGGCGACACGCGCGCGCGCCACTTGCCGTTGATGATGTTGATCATCTGCCGCTTGCCGTTAGGCCAGATGATGCAGTGGGTGTGCATCCAAGAAGACGGCCCGCCGGTGTAGCTCAAATCGAAGAGCGACGACGTGCCGACCGTGTAGCATCCGAGGCGGATTGATGGCGAGTGGGAGTGGCCCACGATCGACTTGAACGGCAGCCGCGAGAACCCATTCGGCGAGCCCTTCGCACCGTTCGGGCCTTTGTCGCCGTGCATCGAAATCTCGACGCCGAGGATCTTCACGCTGAGCCGGCGGTCGTGGAACGTCATCCGCTTGGCGAGGTGCGCGAATTCACTGTTGTGCATCCACAGTTCAAAGAGACTTGGGATCTCGTTGCCCGCGGGGCCGAGCTTCATTGCGTCGAGAATGAGTATCGAGCACTGGCACCACAGTCGCAGATTCGCCGCGCTCATCTTCTTTGGATCGGCAGTCGTCAGCCACTTGTAGAAGGCGTCGTTGTGGTTCGCTCCGATCATGTCGATCGCGATCCCAAGGGCGGCCGGCACCAGCTCTTCGATTCGCTTGCACGTCTTCGCCAGCTCGCCATGCACGCTCGCAATGCCATGCATCTGCTTGCCAAGCTTTTGAAAGTGGTCATGCTCGTCGTGATGGTTCTGCGATTGGAAATCCAGCGCGTCGCCCATGACGATCCGCTTGGGGTTCAGCGTCCGCATGATCGAGTCGGCGTTGGAGAACGTCGCCGCCTCAACGTCCGGGTCGCCCACGGTGAAGTGAGAGTCGCCCAAGTAAAGGCCAGCGATGCGCGCGGTTCCAAGAGGCTTGAAGCCGTCCTTTGAGAAGTAGCCCTCGGCCCCCTCCCCGAAGTCGTAGAAGCCGCCCTTGTCGTCGCAGTTGAGGTTCCGGATGTGGAAGGAGTCGCCCGGCCCGAACTCGACGACCACGGCGCCAATGCTGTGATTGAATTCCGCCTTATGCCCGGTCTTGGTCGGAAGGTAGGCGTTGTTTGGTTTGGAGATCGTCGACGTCGTCCACATCTGCGCCGGCGATCCACCCAGCGTCGCCATCGTCTTCATCGCCATCTGCGGGTGGGGGATGATGACGGTGTGGCCCTTGGAGAGCCCGTCGAGCCCGGCGAACGGGTCGACAATGGTCGGGCTCACGTTGAGCTTGGCGAGAAGCTTCAAGCCCTTGCGAAGCGAGACGTTTTCGAGGAGTAGGTGTTCCGGGTCGACGTGGAATTTCGAGTCTTGCTTGAAGAAGTATTTGCTGCCGCCGACATACAGTTTGAAGTTGCGCAGCTCGCAGTATTTGACGAGCGATTCGTATGCGCGCTTGTCGCTCGGCGTGTCGTTCATGATGCACGTCGCCACGACGCCGTCATAGCCCGCCAAGTCTTTGTCGAGGGGCTCGGCGAAGCGCGCCGCTTTTCGCACTTGGCTGACCGTGATCCCCTGCCCTGCTTGGGCCCGCCACCGGCGAGCGGTGCGCCCGGGGACGCCAAGCTCCGCCGCCACCTGGTTGATCTCGCCGCCCTCCTTCAGCATCGCGAGGAAGGTCCTTCGTTGAGAATCGGGCCTCCCCGCTGCCCCAAATTCGTTGCCCCGCCGCGTGCTCACGGTCTGTTTGGCTTTGCTTTTCACTGGTCTCTCTCCCTGAACGCGCGAGATTTTCGCGCCTGATTCAGTCTTACCCATGGGCAACAGGCAAAGTCAAACGCCTACCAGCCCGCTCGTCGGCAGGCTCGCTTATGCGCTTGCGGATGGGGATCAGTTGCGTTTAGCTGGCGGCTTTTTCGCGGCAGGCTTCGCCCTGGTGGTGAGCTTCACCGCCGGCTTGGGGGCGGGCTTACGTCTTGGAACCGCGCGCGGGGCAATCGCTTTATAGGTCTTGCTCACGATCGTCCCGCCCGTGCCCGGGTCAAGAGCCGCCGCCACGGCGATCGCCTCTTCAATCGTGCGGCCACAGTGGAGCGCGCCAAGGGCATACCGCGACCCGCTTCCCATGGAGAAGTAGCGGCCCGTCACTGAGATCGCCATGCATGCACCATCCCAGCAATGCACGCCATTCGCCCCGACAGTCATGGCCTCGAAGTCGCCGGAGAACGTGGGGATCGCCGCCATGTCGCAGCCGCGGCGGACCCAGTCGACGAACTTCAACGCATCGTTGACGATGCCGCAGATGCCGACGAGCGTCCCGTCGTCGAGCGTGAAGATCTTCTGCGTTTCAAACGTGGTGTGGCCTGTGCACTGCGAATCGCTCGCGATCGCCATGCGCTGAGTGTCGACGACGACGGTGGTCATGGCCGGCCTCAGGAGAAGAATTTCGCGATGATGTGGGGATGCTCCACGGCCCATTTGACGGCGCCGACCACTGCAAGCACAACGGGCACGACGATCTTGATCGTGTGCCAGCTTCCCTGCGCCTTGTCCGCCATGCCTTTGAGTTCTTTGACGACCGTGACGAGCTCGGCGATCTGCCCGGCGAACGTCGCGACTTGGGCGCCGATCAAGTCGATCTGCCCCTTCAATTCGTGCGTCGTCTTCGACAGCGACTCGAATTTCTCGATGACTTCTTTGAGCCGCGACTCCAAGCCGTCGACGGCCCCCTTCATCTCGCTGCGAAGATCTTTCGCGAGCTGATCCATGTCTTTCTTCAACTGAACGTTGAGCTTGTCGATCTGTTCCAGCGCATAATCGCGCACGCTCTTGTCCACGTCCGTCAAGCCCTGGTGGAGCGTGCGGAAGTCCTCGGTTGAATACTTGCGAATGATCTCTTCGAGCTTCGCGTGCAGCGCCACGACGTCATCAATGCTTTTTTCAATCAGAGCCAGCCGGACTTCCACGTCCAGTGCTCGGGAGTTCTGCGTCATGTCGCTTTCCTTTGTGGCCCTTTGGTGGGGGCTCTTGTTGTAGTCGGAGCGCGACATTGGCGCCCATATGCTGGTCTGCGTCTTTGCGCATTCCAGTGAATGAGGCGGGCAAAGTCTTGCCCGACGGCACCCTCATTCAATCAAAAGAGCGATGGCCGCGCAAGGAAAGTGGCGGGCGCGCGGCGAAAGGGATGCAAGAGCCCGGCAAGCCGGCTGGTCTCGTCCCCCGGGCGATCCAGAGGCCCGCTTCGCGGCTGGTCGTGTCCTTCGGCACTCCAAAGGGCTCGCTTTGCGACTGGTCTCGTCCGGTGGCGATCCAAGGCCCATGGGCGTGAACCCTGCGAAAAAATCAGATCCTCCCGGAGGGCCCCTCCAATTTCTACTACGGGTTCACGCCCATGGCTGGTCGCGTCCTGCGGCGCTCCATCCCCGCTGCGCAAAAAACAGGCCCCCCCATTTTTCACTACGCGGGGCACGTCAAGGGCGGCATGGGATGCCTCATGGGGAGATTGAACATAAAAGGGAATTTTCCGAAGAACCCTTGGCCTTGGGGCCATGCCTTCGGCACCGGGATTCATCGCAAAATTTCTTTTATGTCTTGCGCCCTGCAACCTTGTCCCCTTCGGGGCACATCACTCCGGGGGATTCCTCGAACCCCTCCCCCTGCGCAATTCAAGGTCTAGGGTAAATCCCCCATGACGCATTCCGCCATCGCTTTTGGCGACGGCAAAGACCACGTCAAGAGCACGACCCGCAAAGCTTCAATCGGAGGCGTTCTTGAACCCGAACGCAAGCCCTGGCGGCATCTCGATGCGCAGCTCCGGCCTGCGGCGCTCCGCAACACGCACCGCGATTGACGCCAAACCCAGCTCGCCGACCATTTTGCGCAGCGGGTCTCGACGCGCGAGCTGGAACCCGAATCGGCCTTGCGGCGCGATCGACAAGCTCAAACGGCGCGGCGGCAGAAGCGGAACAGCCCGCCCCGCCATCCATGCCACGTCATCCGCCTCCAACATCGAGCCGGCCACTGCGGCACGAGCCACCCCGGCCGCATCGAGGCTATCGGCCCTTTCGGAGAGCTCGGCAGATCCGCACCCTACGACGACCCCATCGGCGTCCATGGTGTCAATATTTTCTTCTAACGTAGCCGTTACGCTGGCAAAAACTATGCTAGAACCGAATAGAGCATCGCTTTTGTCTTGAAAATCGCCACCGCCGTTTTTGGGCTGCGCTCCTGTGCCCGCCATCCCATCAACGGCCTCAACAAGCAGACCCAAAGCGGAAAACGAAAGCATCCCAAAGGCCCGCATCGCATCCGACAATCTCGTCCCCAATGAGCGGCACGAAGAAAGCCGAAGCCAGCCCGCGAGAGTTTACAGTGCGCGACTCAGTTGCCGGCGGTGATCTTGATCTGCTCGATGAGCACGGGCTGATCAGTCTTGATCACCGCATCGGGCATCATCACGAAGTCCTTTCCGGGGCCGACTTCGAAATCGATGACGCCAACCCCAGCGGAATTCGAGATGCGTCCCCAAGTCGCTACCGTTCCCGACGCAGTCGCGTGCTCAGTGCCGACGCCTTGGGAGATTGGGTTGGCGGTCAGAACTGCTGTCGTCGGCGTCGACGCGAACGTCGAAGCCGCTTCGCACGTCGCCAGAGGTTGAGTGCCCGGGACCGCGTCGGGACTCGCCGGCCGGGTGCCCGCATAAAGCGAAACGATTCCATTGGCGCCGATCCGAGCATTTGCAGCGCTCAACCGATCGATCTTAAGGGCGAGAGAGTAAGTGAGTGCCATTCGATGCTCCGGGGGTTATTTTATTCTGAGACTCACCATCAACGCGCGGTAGAGGGCAATGCTCCACAATGAGGAAAAAGGGCCGGAAGAACCGGCCCGCAGACAAACTCAGTTGCCCGCAAAGATCGTGAGCGTCCCGATGAACATGTCGCCGCCTTTGGTGATCGTGCTGTCAGGATACATCTTCATCGCCGCACCGCTCCACTGATCGCCGACGGTGAAATTGAGCACGCCGACTCCAGCCGAAGTCCGGATCTGGCCCCACGTGGCCTGAACGGCATCCGGGGCATGCTCATTGTAGAACGGGCCGGCCACTGGAAAGAAATCCATCTGACCGTTGGCGGCAGGCTGAAACACCGCCACGCTGCAAATGAATGCGACCAGCTCGCGCATGTCCGGGTCGAGAGGTGCTTCGGGGTCTTCGGGGAAATACTGCCCGTCGAGAAGCACGATCTGCGCCTCGCCTCCCAAAATCTCCGTGATTTTGTCGAGACGCGCGTTCTTGACGGGGGTGCTGTATCGCAAGTGCACGACGCCATCGCCGATTTCTACTGGCATTTCTTTCTCCTGATGTTTTTATTGTTCTGCGAGGGCTCGCCACTGAACTCATGCTATAAAAAGCGAAGCGACAAGGCAATGGCATCCGCCAGTGCCCGAACCGCCCCACATTACGCCCCTTCGTCTTTGAAGCGATCGATCAACCGACGCTGAGCCTGCGCGATCTGATCGCCCAGCTCCTTCACCCGCTCTTTGTCGCCGCGCTCTGTCGCTTTCTTGCGCGCTTGGCTCAGCTTCTTGACCTGGCCCTCCACGTTTTTCGCCACCGGGATCAAACGGGCATGCGGGTTGTCGGCGTAGTAGCCGGCGACGTCGCCCTGGTCTTTTTTGCGTCCCTCGACTTCGAGCTCGTGCGTATTGATCGTTTTGAGAGCCTCATGGTAGCGAGCGGACACCGCACCATTGGAGTCCGCGTTCGAATAGTAGCCCGACAGGATCGGCATCTTGCCCGGGTCGAGCTCTTCTCCGGTGGCGACCGACTCCGCCGCGTTGCCGATCCGCAGACCTTCACGGAATAGCCCGCCCCCGAGCGTGCCCAGGAAGAAGTCGATCTGATCCGGCGTCGGCGACACCGCGCCCGGCTTGTAGTCGGTCCCTCCCGTGAGGCTGTTCAACGCTTGCGAGCCCCACTTGGAGAAAGCGGTCGCCGAGTCCTTCGACCTAGTGTGGCCCGGGGTGGGGTCGTCGCGGCTCAAGTTCTCGCGGTAGATCTGATTCCCTGCGAAGTCTTTGTTTTCGGTGAGCTGCACGAAGGGGTCGAGGAACGTCGGCGCCAAAGTCTGCGACAGAGTCCCGCCGGAGCCGATCGGGTTGAAGCCATCGGTCGTTGCCTCGATCGTTTTCGCCAAGCGATCGAGCGGCTTGCCGTAGACAATCGCATTGAAGACTTGGCGTCCCATCGTCGGCAACACCGAGTAGCCCTGCGGCAGGGGGATGCGCAGATATTCTTTATCCCCCAACGGCAGCAGCAGGTTCTTCGACGCGTCGTTCTCGCGGATCTCATCATCGTCGAAGCCGGCGGCAGCCATCAGCGCGGCTTGGGCCACGCCAGCGAGGATGCCGCCCACGAGGATCTTCTTCCCTGCCGGGGTCAGCGAGAACGGCATGCCGTAGGGGCCCGTCTTGTCGGTGTCGAAGATCGTCCGCCCCACCGACGTCGTGCCTTGGATCGCCGCATTGAAGAACCCATAGAAGCTCGTGAACAGCGTCGTGTCGGTGCCCTTGCGGCCGAAATTCACCGTCAAGTTTTGCGCCAAGCTGATCGCCTGCGCCTCACTGACGCCATTCTCGCGTGCCGTTTTGTAGATCGCAAAACGCGTCCCGTTTTCAAGCGCCTCGTTCCAGATCTCCAAGCCGGCGGCCAGCGGGCGGCCTACCTTGTCGACGAAGGCGCTCAGCGGCTTGTCGAGCATGACTTTTTCCAGCCCGCGACCGGCGGCATTGTCGAGGAACCAGTCTTTGTCGAGCTGCTTTTTCAGCGCGTGGATCTGATCCTCCGCGTTCCCGTAAATCCTCGAGAAGTCCATCTTCCCGCCCAGCTCGCGGAAGCGATTGAACTCGGCCCGCAGCGCTTGCGACGCCGCGCTGCTGCGCTTCGATCCCGAGAGCTCGGCGAAGACCGCCCGGGTGCCGAGGGCTTGGTTTCGCAAGAGCTGCGCTTGCTTGCCAGCGAGCGGCGTGTTTTCGATCGCGATCGCGGCGTGCCCGGTGTCGCGGATGATGTTTTTGATGCCGAAGAACGGGTTGAGCGACGTGTTGATCTGCGAAATGTAGCGCGTGAACTTGCTGATCATCTTGATGACCTCAGCATCCGCCTTGAAGTCATTCACCCCTGTGTATGCGGCGGCGATCGTTCGCGCCAATGGCGAGTCCTGGTTGAACTCGATGGCGTAGTCCTTCCCGTCGACGCGATAAGCGACGAAGTTCGGCTTGTCTGCGAAATACGGATCGTCTTGCAGAAGAGCCTCGACGATGTTGCCATCTTCGTCGGTCCGGAATGCCGGTTTCTGTGGCAATCCATATTCCGTCGTGTCGCCTTCGGCCGGGCTCGTGATGTGGCCCTCGATCTGCGTCGGCTTGACCAGCCGGGCGACGTCCTTCTTCAGATAGCGCTTGGTGAACGCCGCCATGACGACGAGAGCATCGTTGTCAGCAGCCCGCTTGATCGTTTTCACCGTGTCGTTGATCGCGTGCGCGATCACATTCTCCACGGGCCGGCTCGACCCGGACGCCTCGCGAGTCAGCGACCCGCCGGTGCCTTGGCTCGGGCCGTTACCCCGCAAGATGTCGTCGTATCCCTCGCGTTTGAGAGGCACATAGAAGTCATACTTGCCATCCCACGAGTCGACAGTTTTCTTGGTTTCAATGCCGGCCGCGACTTGGCGACGGCGGTTGTCTTCGATGATGCCTTCCACCATCGCCGACGCGCGTTGCAACGCGGGATGGAGCTCATCGAGCCTCTGCATCGCCGCGTCCCGCGAGAGGCCCGCGATGTCCACCCCGAGGATTTGCGCCGACTGCTCGTTCGACATGCCGGACAATGCCTCATTGTTGGCACGGTTTGGGTTGATGCGCTTCATCTCCGCGTTGCGCTCGGGGGCGTGGCGAGCCTGCATGTAATCCGACAGCGTTTCGAGCGGAATCTTCTGCTCTTTCAAGAATTCGAGCAGTGGCTCGACATGCTTCTCGTTGAAGCGCCGCGATTCGTCCCCGGCGATCGACGCCGCTTTGTCTTGGGCGAGCGATGGATTTAGTTCGTCGGGGATCGACTTGCCGAGGCCTTTTTCGACATCGCGCACGAGCTTGCGCATTGTCGTGAATTTATCGACATACTTGACCTTGGCTTTGGTCCGCTTGGTGGTCTCCGCGGCCGCATCCACTCCCGCCGTGCGATCGGCAGCAGGCGCCGGATCTGCCGCCCCTTCCGAAAACAGGCGCTCGCCGCTGGACCGGGACGAGACGTCGCCGTCTTGACGCTTTGCGCCGTAGTCGACATGCCCAACGAGAGCATCCGTTGCCATATTCAAGAGCTCGGTGGACGTCAGCTCGTTGACCCACTTGTTGAAGCGGCCGGTCTCGGAGATCTTCATGCCCCTCGTCAGCATCCGGAGCGACTGTCGGAACCACTCGACGACGCGCTCGGCGATCGACGACTTCGGGTTCTGCTCGACGTAGTAAGCGAGCATCTCTTCGTAGACATGAAGCGGGTTGGTGTTTTCCGGCACCGCTTTAAATGCCGCCGTAGCCCTTTTGTCCCCGCTCCGGAGCAGCTCGACCATCCGACGCTCAATGGCTTCGAACTCGCTCTTGCTCTTGCCAAGCTGAGCCGCGTGGACGCCGACTTCGTGCAGGACCAAACCTTTGATCCGCTGGTCCGACCAGTCCGCAGGGATGTTGTCGAACGCAATGCGAACGCGCGACACGCTGCCTTGCGTCTCGCTCACGCCATACGTGCGGGGGCCAATGCCGCCGATCTCCGCGGCCGTCTCCAAGGTAAAATCGGTCAGCTTCAACAAGTCGGTGCCGAGGCCTGGCTTGACACCGTTGAAGATGGTTTCGATGCGAGACGCCAGCTCCTCGCGGGAGATAGTTTGCGGAGCTTGGCTGGTCGTCGGCTGGGCGCCGGCAGACTCCAAACGAGTGGCATCGCCCGAAGCCGGCGTCGCCACGGCGGCGGCAGCGTTTTGCGCCGCCCCCGGGGTGAACATGTCTCGCATCGCCGCTTGATCGACCAGCGACTGGACGGGCTTGGGGAGCTTGCCTTCGGCGTCGCGGCGGGCCATCGAAACCACGCGATCCAAGCTCGCTCCTTGGCGGACGAGCGCCGCGGCCAGCGTGTTGTTGTTCGTCGCGAGAGCCAGTTGCAGAGCAGTGAACCCATTCCCGTCGACTGCCTCCAGATCCGCACCGGCCCGGGCAAGCCTTGCTGCCGCTTTGGTGTCGCCCGCCTCGATCGCGGCAGTCAGTGGCGTGCGCCCGCTTTCACCGATCGCGTTGAGGTTGGCTCCACTCTCCCCGAGGCGGGTCAGCATTTGCGGGGTGGCATCCTTGGCTGCGGCCAGCTCCATCACGGCGTTGTGGTCCACCACGGGATCTTTTCCGTAGACTTGGGCCGCCTCGCTGGCGGGAGCAGCGCTGAATCCACTGTTGCCTTGGTCGTCGACCGTCGGCACGGCGAAATGCCGCTCTCCGCTTGTTTGCTCCATGCGAGCAGCTTCCGCGCGGGCCGAGGCCCCGTCCGCATAAAAAGCCGGACCGACGGGCTCGACAGGCGCTTGCTGTTGCACCGCGGCGGCAGCCTGTTGCTGGGCTCGCGAGATGCTCCCATTCGCCAGCTCGGCAGACACCGCGGCGGACGACATCGGGCCAGCGGTCGGGTCAAGCGTCACCGACGTGCCAGCCACGGCATTCGCGATCGTAACTGTGCCGCTCGCAAGATCAACCGACGAGCCAGCCTGCACGTTCGGCGGGATGGCTTGAACTGCCGGCTCGGGGGCGGCCGGCTGAGGCGCCGCTTGCGGCTTGATCACATCCGCATAAGGCACGTCCACAATGCCGCGTTCGCTATTCGTGTCGATACGGACACGGCCGAAGCGCAGCTTTTCCACCGTCCCCGAGACGTCTTGATCGCCAACGCGAGCTTGAACGGCATCCCCCGGACGAATCCTTGCGGCCTTCACTGCCTCGGCCTGCCGCTCCTTGTCAGTCAGCGCGCCGGTGATGCGACGACGCTCAGCGGAAAGCCTGAGCCCAGCCGCCTTTTTCGCCTTTTCGATCGTCGAGCGGGGGTAGACCTCCGGAAGCAGGCCCGCCAAGCTGCGGCTGTGATTTTCATCTGCCGCCGCCCATGCCTGCCGTTGTTCCGGTGTGAGAATGAAGTCCTGTCCATTCACGCGGACGGCCCCCTCGGCGGGCCCAGCGGGCTGAGTTTGGGCCTCAGCGGGACCAGTAGCAGCCTGAGCCGGCTCAATTGCGGCGGGAGCCTCCACATCCGCGAGAGTGGCATCCGATGCTGGCGCGGGGATCGGTGGTTCTTGCGCCTCAGCGATCGCGGCGGGGGCCTCTACGGCCGGCCCGGTGGCCATGTCGCCGAAGATGTCTTCCTCAGGCTCGATTGCTCGCGACGGGACTGGCTGGCTCGCGCTGGGAGCGGCAGCAGCCGGGCCGGCGGGGGCCTCGGGTTCGGCATCCGGAATGGCATCTTCGCTTGAGAAGCCGCGCCCTTCCATAGCTGATGCCTCTTGCGGGAGAGGCCCCGCGACTGGTGGCACGGGGCTCCCCGCCGCCTCGGGAGGGACGTCCGTTGGCACGGGTGCGCCGTTGCGAGAGCGAATGCCCGCGACCGCATTCCCTCCGGCCCCCATCACACCGCCAAGGATAGCTCCGGCAGCAGCCGCTTTGCCCACCCCTTCATCCCACTGGCGGTCGAGCGCAAGGTTTTGAGCGACTTGCTCTTGAACGGACTGCGGAAGCTCTTCGATAACCCCCTCGGTCAAAGCCCCCTCCCCGATCCGACGGGCGATACCCTTCCCGCTGGCAGAAGGCACGCTCGGAGCTCCCGCGATCAGCTCATCAACGTCGGCGATGCCAAGCCGGCGCGAGAGGTTGCCGGCCGCCGCGCCAAGAGTCCCAGTCAAAGCTCCGGAGCCCGCGGCGATTGCTGTTTGACCCAACGTCAAATCGCCAGACGCAGTCTCTTGGCGAATCTGCTCCGCGGTCTGCCCCCCAGAGATGGCCCCCTCGCCAATGCCGGCAGCAATGCCACGACTGATCGTAGGCGCCGCCTTCATGACGCCCTTGGCGACCGCACCGCCCGCAAACATGCTCGGGAGCGACTCTCCCGCAGTGGCAGCCAAAGCTCCGGGGTTCGCGAGATAGGCTTTGGCGGTGTCGGTAAAGCCGTCGACCGCATCCACGTTGCCTTGCTGCTCGTTCAACGCATCCGAGCGGTAGCTGTCGAGCTGCTGTCTCGCGGCCTTGGGATCGTATCCAACCGACGACAGGGCTTTGCCCGCTCGTCCAAGCGTTGGAATGTTCGCGAGACCAACAACCCCCTCGCCAACACCGATCACGCCCTTGGCGGCGGTGACGCCAACGTCGCGGGCGAAGTCCCCTATTCCATATCCGCGGCTGGGAGCCGGCACGTCATCAAGTCCAGAGAATGGATTCGGGGCTGACGATGATGCGGCCGGCGAAGGCGATGCAGCGCCGGAGCCGCCGACCGGGTCGAGCCCCTCGAACGGGTTGGGGATCTTCTTTTCGTTTGCCATAGCGTCCCTTATCCGCCCTCGAATGGGGCGATGGGTTCAGATTACCGAGGCGCGGCGGCCGCCGCAATGCCACCGCCTTAGGATCACTTCGACAGATACTTGGTCGCGTCTTCGCCGAACGTCTCCGACCAGCGGCGCAGCAACTCGGTTTTGAGGGCCGAGTTTTTTGCGTCGTCGGCCGCGGCGTAGCGGTCCTGCAGCTCTTTCACGATGTTTGCTGCCGGCTTTGGGAAGTCGACTTTACTCTTGCCGTATGCGGCACGACCTGAGTCAGAGAGTGAATTGATATACATCTGCTCAGAGCGAGGCTGCCGACCCGAATCGGTGTAACGCTTCACATCGTCTTGGTAGGCCTTCTGGAATGCCATTTGCCTGGACAGATCGAAGTCCTTCGAGCCGACGTTGGCCTCAGCCAAACTCTTCAATGTTTCCTTCGCACTTGCGTCCCCGTTGAGCACGGCCAGCTCCAATTGAGACCGGCGCTGTGCGAGCGGAGCCTCCGCCGCTGCACGGGAAGCCGTCGCCCGGGCGGCCTGAGCCTGCGCTTCACGCTCGGCGATCTGCGATGGCATGCCTTGCGCACGCAATTCAGCTTCGAACATGTCGATGCGGGTCCGGGCGTCCGCAGCCCTGCCCTGGTTCGCCGTTTGCGCGGCTTGGTTTTGCAGCCCAAGCGAGGTCGCCAAGTTGCGGTTGTAGGCCTTGGCGTCGGCGTATTCACCGATCGACATCGTGCGACTGTTGAGCTCTTTGAACTGCGGCAGGCGCGGCGCGGCGCTTGGCTCGTTTCCACCGATGACGGAGAACGTGCCAATCCCGCCGGGCGTGCCGTTCGTGATCATGTTGATCTCTTGCTGCGAGCGTCCCGCGCGAGCGGCGGGAGCCGATGCGGCGCCGGCGGGCGGCTCGACGAAGCTCGCGATCCCGCGCACGGTGGGTCGCTGCTCGGGAGGCGTTCCAATCGTCGGGGTTTCGATCGTTGGCGCCGATCGGGCCATCTGCGCGGCTTGCTCCGGCGTCACTGACCGGCTGCCTTCCGATGCTGGCCGGGTGAACGCCGCATACGGCTGGGGGGCGTTCGGGATGGACGCGCCTGCGGCCGACGCGCTTCCAATGCTTGGCGATGATGCCGACGAGATAGCCGGCGCCGATGGGGCGGCGGGCCTTGCCGGAGACGCGGAGTCCGGCGGCTTGGACATCAGCCCCTTTGACTTCGCGTATGCGTCGATCTCCGCCTGGCTAGGAGCCGCGCTGGCAGAGCGAAGGGACGGTCCCACACCAGAGAAACCTTCGGCGAGCTGACTTGCGGCAGTCGACGCAGTGCCCTTGGTGGTGTTATAGACGTCCCCGGCAAAGTCGGAGATGGCGCGGCGCGACGTGTTCAGGTTTTCGAGCGTGGCCGAGCCGCTGTCTCGAACAGCGGCAAAAGGAGTTGCGATGCCAGCAGCCGTCGCCCGCGCGACTTGCCCGATGCCCCGAGCGACGTTGCCTTGGTCAAAGCTGTCTGCCGCGCTGGCCGTGGACTTGTTGAAGTCCGCGATGCTTGCCGCCGTGCGTGGAGCCGATGCATTGAAAATCGCTTCCTTGCGGCGACGCTCCGCTTCTTGTGGCGACGGGCCAGCCATGCCATCGGGCCCATACGTGGGAAAATTCAAGCCTTGGCGAGGGTCGTCGACCGGATCGCCCGGCTTGCGCTTGCGCCCATTGTTGAAGCTGCTAATCCCGTTCGTCGCCATGTCGTCCTCTTGTTTTTCAAGCCGTCTTCGCGGCCCTGGTCAATCCATCTTATGCACGAAAGCGCCCAAGCTCAACAAAAGCAGGGGCCACTTCGTTACGAACTGGTGTTCACCGTCGTCGCCGCGAGCGACACCACGCCCGACATTGCCGCGCTGGCCGCCCCCTCGACCGTGCGGCCCAGCGAGGTCGTGCCTTCGGCGATCGCCTTGGTTTTTTCCAGCATCAGCCGGCCGCGGTCGAGACTTTGCTGAGTGAAGAGGCGGGCTTGCTCAATCCCTACCTGGTTGACGCTCGTGTAGTAGCTTGCCCGGCTTTGCGCCTCCGCAACCGCCGCGGCGGCTTTGACTTGGAAGGCTTGCACTGCGAGCGACTGGTTCGCCAAATCGTTGCGGGCCACCTCGCCGCGAGCCGACACAATCGACGTGAACGCGCTGATGTCAGCCGCGTATTGCTGCGAGATCGCCTCGTTGCGGCGGATCTCCGCATCGAGCTGTGCAGTTTGAGCGTCGATCTTCGCTTGAAAGCCTGCGAGTTCCGTTTGATATGCCCGAGCCTGCGAATCGAAGATCGCAATTTTTGCCTGCTCGCCTTGGATCGCGGCCGAGTAGCCAGACCATTCAGCATTCTTTGCCTGAGCTTGCGTCGCATAGACCTGCGCCTCGGTCTGAAAGATCTCCAATTTCAGCTTTTCCAAGTCGGCTTTGGCAACCACGGCGTCGACCTGCGTCTTGTAGACGTTCGCTTGGGTTTGCAGCCCTTCGAGCTGGGCGGTGTAGATCTCAACCTTCGCTCGGTCAACGTTCGTGAGAGCCTCCAAGGCGTCGATGTCGGCCTTGTAGACCTCTACCCCGGCCAGAGCCATGCGCAGCTTCGTTTCGAGCACGGAAGCGATCGCTTGATAGCGGCCCAGCCGGAATTTGAAGCCTTCGAGCTCCGCGTTGTAGCCTTCGATGATCATGTCGACCGCGATGCGCGACATGTCGATCGCGGCGCTATTCACTTGGATCATGTTGCTCTCTTTTGTGAGAGCGGCTTGCAGCATCGTCGTGCGCATCTGGCTCGACGCCGTGACTGCGAACTGCAAATTGGCTTGTTCGCGTTGGGCTTGATCGGTCGCGATTTCGATCGATGAGCGCGCGAGATTGTCGCCAGCATTCACCCGCAGCTGGAGCCGAGCGGCGTTCATCGCCACCGTGGGGATCGTGAACCCACGGCGGGCCCCGTCAGCGTCGACGGCCGCGATGTTGCGCAGGTATTCAGACGAGATCTTGTCGCGCGAGCGCTCATAAATCGCATTCTCGACTTCCGGCTTCAATGCCGTCCCGCCAGAGAAATACTTTGCGAGCTGCCCTTCGATCATCGAGAGTTGGGCGTGGTATTGCGGGTTGTATTTCGCGACGAAGCTGTCCATTTTCGACTCGATCGCGGACATCATGGCCGGCGCTTGCTCGCGATACGTCGCCACGAACTTAGACGAAACATCGCCCAACACGGGAAGATCGCCGCTTGGCGCCACTTCATCGAACGTTGGCAGCGAGATGTCGGGTCGCACCGGCATTGCGTAAGAGCCGATCGTCGGGGCCTCGAAGTTCGGGCTTTCCAGCGCGGCGGGCGGCGTCGGAAACTTCGCATCGATGTTGAGCTGCGGCGGCGCCGTCGTGAACGCCCCAAGCTCCGCTGGCCGGGATGGCAGCGTAAGCGTCGGCGCGACCACGCCAAACGTCGGCAGGTCCCCGATCACTAGCGGCGAGATCTGTTGAATATCGCCCGGCTTTACCGGCTCTGCCGGGATCTCGAACGCGACGGAGTGAAGCTCAGGGCTTTCAATCTGGTCCGGCTCTTTGAATGCTTGAGCGAGCGGGATCGAATAATCGATCTTGCCAGAGTCGATGTTGTTGATCGCCTCTTGCGCGGAGTCCGTGAGAGCCTGAGCCCGGTCCACAAGATTCGATGCCCACGCGATGCTTTGCGACTGAAGCTGGTCAGGAGTTGCCACGCTCTACCTCTTTTTATTTTTCTTTTCGGTTGCGATCACTTGCCGCGGCCGGTGACGTCAAACTCAATGTCGATCGCATCGACATCGATCCGCTCGCCCATGGCATTCGCCAGCCCAAATCCATAATACCGCGACCTAGTGCCACGTCCACCCAGCACGCGGCCATTTTGGGGCTTTTGCGAGCGGTCGTTGGTGTTCGCATGGCTTTGCGGATCATCATCCCCTGGAATGATCTGTCCGGTGTATCCACCACCGAGGCGGCCCCCAATATACATGTAGCGGATCTGCTTCAAGTTGCGCGAGCCGAGATCACTGAAAGCGGTCTGCATCTCCCAAGAGATCGGCTGGCCGTTGTCTGTCGAGCCGGCGTGCTCGTAGATCGCGTCGTCAGTGATGACGAAGTGCTTTTCCCCATGGCGCACAATCTGACGAGCGTTTGCAAAGCCAGCGTATGACGTAACTTCGTTGACGAAGACAGGCTGCGGAGCCTGATCGACCTTGTGCTGAAGGTTGATCGCGAAGGTTTGATAAGCGACTGCCGCGCCGTTGGTCCCGCTCGCCAAAAGCCTCGGCATCGGCACGACGAACGCCGCCTCGCCGGTGCCGGCGATCACGGGCATCGGGAAGGCTGCGACGAAAGTGCCAAACTGCGGAACCTCGCCCGACGCCGACATCGTCGGCATTGGTGCCACCGCGGAGATCGTCCCGACCGCTGCGATAAAGCCCGACGCCGACATGGTTGGCATCGCCGCGCGCGCTCGGATCGTGCCCCCGCCATACGCCACCATCGTTGGCATCGGCGCGGTCGCGGCAAAGCTCATCAACGCGGGAATGTCGCCAGTCGCGGATAGCTTCGGCATCGGGAACGAGGCGACGAACGAGCCGGACGCCGGCAGCTCTCCCACGGCCGACATCGTTGGCATCGGCACGCGCATGCGAATGAAACCTGAACCGTAAGCCGTGAGGGATGGCATCGGGAACGCCGCACGAATCACCCCGCCCACCGCCCCGGAACCCGAGAGCGTCGGCATCGGCGCGGCCGCGCGGAAGACGCCGGTGGTGAAGCTGCCCTGGTCGCCATTCAGGGCTCCCCCACTCATCGAGTCGCCCAACTCGATCATGTTGCCCGATCCGACGGAGCTCACCGGAGAGCTTCCTGCCGTGCCTGCTGCGGACATCACATCGCCAAGCTCGATGGCATCCATTGAGCCCGTGCGATCGATCTGCTCTTCCCCGTTCGTGACCTGCGCCGAAAACGTGTCCGGCGATTCCATCACACTGAAAATAGCCTCGATCGGGCCGGCTTCGATCACTTGCTGGATCTCGGCCTGAAAGACGTCGTCCGCCTCTTTGACATAGAAAGCGGCTTCGGTATAGCTGATCGGTTGATCGCCCTGATTCGCTGTTGCGTTGAAAACATCCGACGGCTCGAAAAGATAGCAATACGCCTCTTGATCGCGGACGGGGGCGTTTTTCTTGACGAGCACGCCAAGCCGGTCGTGCGCCTCAACGATGAAGCAATTCGCCTCGCGCACGATGACGGGAGCGACGTTTGAGATCGAACCATTGAAGGCATCCGCGGACTCGGTTACGACGAGCGTTGCTTCGATTGGTGAATTTTCAGCCACGCTTTTCTCCGAGCGGTCTTCGCCGCCTTGGTTAGAGCCAGAGGGCTCCTCCGATCAATCCAGACTACATGAAGCAGTCAGGAATATCCAACCCAGCCGAGCATGAGGGGTGTTGTCGCGGCCTCAGAAAAAATGGCGACAGGCTCAGCCGTGGATAGAGGCTCGCCGTCCATGGCATCAAGATTCAGCGTCGAGTTGGGGATGTGAGGTGAGGGTGTTTTCGTGTTATAGCTAGATCTTAAGAATGCTGAGCGACCCGATGCTGCGTAGCAACCCGTGGGAGTTACCTTTGATGTCTGATTTGACTGGTCAACTGCGGCCGAAAAATCAATAAAAAAACCGGCGAAAAGAGTCTCCGTCCACAGCGGGACAATTCCACTCAACCCGCTGAACCTAGTGCGCCAGCCGATGGACCTTATTTTCAAGAAATCCACCCACGACGAAATGTCGTAAGTGCGTTCTCCTTGCGGACTGGCGTGTGTCAGCGAGGCTGATGACTCATGGGTTGCGGGATATTGAGTAATAACTTCACTCTCCAGCCTGAGATAAGCAAAGTTGGCCTCTGCACTGGCGGCCGATGGGCCGAAAATCCCTCCCCCACCCGGCGGGATGCCTACGGGCGGAAAGGCGGCAGGGAACCAAAGATATTCTTTGCCGTCGTGGATAGTCATAACCGCCACGACCTTAAAAATGGAAATTTGAGGAGTGAAAGTGGGAGAGTTATTGATAATGAAAACGCTCGATCGATCGTAGCTCGGAATAAGCAGAGTATTGCTCGAAAAACTCTTGGGCGCTGGCTGCACCGCTTCTGTGACCTTCGCGTATATCCCGACAGTAGCCTCGAACTCTCCTGGCCCCGGGTTGTAGCCAGCATATTTTTCAAAGTATGGATCGACCTTAGGCGGATCGCCTGGTGGAGTTTGGCTGTCTAAAACCGAGAACGGTTGACTCTGACCCAAATAGACAACACTCTCTTTGGATTCCGGTTCTAAGATCGCAGACGCTTTATGCGGAGGAACTCCTGGCCCAGAAAAGTCGCATGAGTAGACTGCTCCTGGATGCCCCTCATTACCCGGGAAAAAATCGCGCGCAGGCTGACCGGAGAACCGCAAACCATCATTTGAGTAGATGTCTTGATAAAAAACTTGCTCAATACCGCCGTCATCATAGAAGACGAACACCGGAGCGCGACTGGGAGCCATTTCCGTCGCAACCACTTCACCAAGCGCGAGCTCGCCGAAAGAGAACTCGTCGTCACGGCTAAAATTCTTTCCCAGCATCTCAGGCTCATCGGAACCGAAAAACATTCGAGTCCCATCGCAATAACGCGACTCGACATTCCCATCCGCATCATGATACCCAGAATACTTTCGGATTCCGTAACCCTTTCCACTGTCTTGGAGCATGATGGTGGCAGCCGTAGGTCCATCCTCTGACGTGGAGATTGCGATCCTAAATCGAAAAGACGCAGGGGCGGTGCCAATTAACCCAATAGCAACATTCTGACACTCGGAGCCGTCCGGGTTGAAGGCCCACCCAATGTGATCCCGCATCGGTTCCTTTGTATAAAAATCCGAGAGATCTTCGGCCGAGGCCAAGCGAAGCACGGCTCCGCTCATGAGAGCCTCATTCAATTTCTCCGCAGACGATGGGAATGATGTAAAGCCCGGCAGGAACCCGAGCGAATTTTGGACCGCGCTCTCCGTTGCTTTCGGCTTGACCCCTTTGGAAAGAGGGAACTTCATAGCGAGGACGCCATTATCGGCAGAGACCTCAATCAGCCACGGCCTGCTCATTATGTCAAAATGAACTCCATGTGTTTTATTCCACTTCCAGCTCCATGGAATCGGTTTGTTTGCGCCAAGTGCAACCGACACGACCTTCTCCATCGCACCGGTGAACATTGTTGACCGCAACGTAGTAGCCTGTGCATAAGGAGTGAACTGGAGATCGGCAGGTCGATAATTCAGCTTCACCGTTTCAATCCACGCTCGCTTATCGGGGTCGGCCTGAATCGATCCCGGGTAAAAGCGCCTGAACTTGCGAGGAGTTGGAGGGTCGGTGGGCAGGCTGAGAGTGCCAATATTCACAAGCCCGGAGGACACCTCCAAGCCATTGCTGTCGATCTTGATGCGATCGACGCTCGGGCTGACATGAACCTCAATCGTCGTGTCCTGGTCTGGCTGAATGATTTGCGTGCGCGTGTGCAGTGGGCTAGCGCTCGCTTTCAACGCCCGGAAGCGTTGCATTGCGAGCGTGAGCCACTGCTCTCCACCGTTGATGATGGGCTTCGGGACGCGCATAGAATGCTTACTGCCGAGGGAAAGTGATGAGCAGCTCTTGAATGAAGCCGGGCTGGCCCATCACGATGTTTTGCGTCGACAGCTTGACTTCGCCGCCAGCCGAAGCCACCGAGCCGTCGAAGCGGGGCAAAGTCGTCGACACGCCACCGTTGTCCGCGGCATTGCCCATGAAGCGAATCCAACCGGCCGTGCCCTCGGCCACCGGCGTGAACTTCCACGTATCCGTCGACTTCGAGACGCTGGCGTTGACCGGGTCCGTGTAGGTCAAACCGTTCGTCGGCGAGCCCGCAGTGAATGGCAGACCATCTTTCGTCAAGATCGCCAGCAGTGGCCCAGTCGGAGCGGCGTCCGCGGTGGCCGGTTGAGCGCCGCCGTAGATGTAAGCGACGCCGGATTGCATTGCTCCTTTGAAGCCGGTCTCGCCCACGATCGCGTTGACCAAGCCGGTGGACATTTTGAATGACATGTTGATTCCCGTTTGTTGTTATTGTTTTTGGGTTCTCTTGCTGCTCACCGGCCGCGCCACGCATTCCACGGCGATCCGCCTGGTTGCAACGACACGACGTAACGCTTGTCGCCATCTCGCTCGACGAATCCACCGCCCGCGGAAAGCCCTGGCGGGAAGCTCACTTGGGGCGACAGCAGCTCGTATGGCATCGCGCGAGCCGGCCCGCGACAAGTCAAGAATACCGCGTTGCCACCGTCATCCGCAACTGCGTTTTGCCCGTCGATGGTGCCATAGTTTGCGAGCTCGGTGAGCGTGTCGCCATCGGCCCCGGATTGGTATGCGTAGATCTTGTTCCCGTCTTGCCAGTCCGTCCCGACGATGAGCGCTCCATCAGTCTCGACGAGCTGATTGATCCGGCCTTGAACAGTGACGACGCAATCCGCCCACAGATCGAAGAGGTGGAATTGCAGTGGCTTGGAACGCCACACCACCGACACGCCGTCGGCCGGCGAGAACATCGACGCGTAAAGGCATCCCCGCCAGAATGCGATCTCCTCCGCCCCATCGGGCAGGCAAGACAGCGCGAACGTCCGCAACTCCACGCCCAGCCTGGTGGCCGGCAGGGACCACGTCGCGGCGGGGCCGGCCCCCTCGAAAGCAAGCTGGAAGACCGTCGAATTGGCGGGGGCGACGTAGACGCACGAGAGAGCCCCCTGCGCCTGCGGGATCTCGCTGAAGATGAGCGAGCCGCCTTGGGGGACGTCGATCTCGACGACATCGCCGGAGCCCGTCTCACGCCCATCCGGCAGCAGGAACGTGCAGCAAGCGCGGTAAAGCCCGGCGTCCAGCGATCCGGAGCCCACCCCCACGCGAGGCGGCGGCGGAGTGTCAAATTTCAGCGGCAGCACGGCGCCACCCGCGATGACGCCGGCATCCACACCGTTGTTGAAGAAGACCTGCTTGTTGATCTCGGCCCAACGCATCGGCGCCGTCGAAAGCCCATCAACGAGCGGCCGGAATGCGCCGGAGGCGGCATCTCGTTCTTCAAGCACGCCGCCACGCACGACGAACATGCGCTCCGCCCCCTTGGTGCCATACGCCCCACTGAAAGCACCGGCGGAGACTTGGACAAGTCCCTCCCGAGTCGAAAGACGTCCGGCGTTCGTGATGTTCAAGTTGACCGCGCTGGTCAGCCACGAGTTGCCCAACTCAAGCGGATCGCTCGTGTTGTTGAGCCCCTTGAACGTCGTGAGTATTTTCTTTGCCATGAGCCCGCCCGATTACCAGTTCACGCGGGTCTGATGCCGACGCGAGAGCGACTTCGAGACGCGAGCGGCGACGTTAACGCTCGGACCAAACTCCCGCTCAAACGCCTGCTCGTGGCGGACGGCGTCGCCTTGCCGCTCGACTTCGAGATCTTCCTTCTCCTTGAGGAGCTTCATCGCCCAAAGCAGAAGCTTCCGGTGAATCGATCCGGTATCGTCCGGAACCTCACACTCGGCTTGATCGTCAGCCATCGCCGCGGGGTAGCGGCACCCTTCAAATTTGACCTGGTATTCCTTGTTTGGCGCCTTATCGAAATGAAGACGCCCATCGTCGCCCCGGAACCATTCGCACGGCTTGCCAACCGACGGAGTGACGCAGCGGCGGCGCTCAACGTCTTCCTTGGTGGTTTTGGGGATTTCACGGCCGCTCACCAGCACCCGGTCGATGCGGTAAAACAGGCGGCTGATGGCATAGCCGTCGACCCCAGCCACGGTATTGAACGTCGTCGTTGGGGTGTCTTTCTCGAAGATGAGATTGCAACGATACGCGGCTTCGCATTGAGCATCCTGAATCGCGTCCTCCAATTCTTCGTCTTGCCAGAGGTAGTCGAGGACTTCGTCTTGCAGTTTGCGCCGCAAGTATGCCTTCATTTCACCACGATTCATCATGCCTCCAAAAAACTAGGGCCGCCGCAGCGGCCCTGCTTCGATCACTCCGCGGCTTCGTCCGGCGGGAGCTTCTCGACGTCTTGCTGGACCAAGTTCCACGCCTGGATCATCTCAGTGCGCGGCACGTTGTAGCCAGCTTTCTTCACCAAGCGGCGAAGGTCCGGCAGGCCGGAGGCCGTGAAGTCGCCCTCCTGCGGGTTGCGGATCATGCTCAGCAGGATCTCTTTGAGCTCTTCGACGGGGTCGAGCTCCTCGAATTCCTCTTCGCGCTGGATTTGGAATCCCTCGGCGGCGCAGCCTTTTTGCAGGGCCATGGTCCAGAAGCGTTGATGAAGATCGCTCCCTTCGGGCTTTACGTAAGCGATGTGAACGCCAGTGCTGTCATGAACCTGCACCGGAAAATCGGTCGGCGAGTAAAACCGCTTCGTGCTGATGCTCGCTTTTTTTTCTCCGCTCATGCTCTTCTCCTGGTTGATTGAAAGGGCGGGCGAACCCGCCCTCTCGTGAGGCTATCAACCGTGGGTGAAGTCGGCAATGCCCTTGCCGATGTAGTGGACTTCGAGGCGGAAAGATCCGCTGGACGGCGCGGCACCGGTTCCGGTCCACGTCACGCGCACCGAGCCATCGGCGCCGGTCACGAAGCCCGTGGGGGCCAGAGCGGTGCGGCCGGCCGCGGCGATCGAGGTGGCGCCGAGATAGCGATTCGCCACAGCGGCATCGCCCACGACCAGCGAATCGGAAGTAGCCGAGTTGAAGGGAGCGGTAACAACCAGCGCGCCGCCGGTGATGATGCTGTTCGGGGGAAGCTTGATCGCCAATTGCGACTGGCCCGACAAGCCGGACAAGTTGGCTGCCGAGACTTCCAAGACGGCGACCTTCAAGAATTGACGCCCGGATTTTGGAGTGATTGCCATGATTTATTCCTGTTTGATTGAGTGCTGTTGATCTCTTCGACATTGGCCCCCGGTTTCCCGGGGGCTCTCTCCGGTTAAGGAGCGATGTAGTGGTCGATGACCATCGAGCCGAAGTCCTGCACCGTGCCGTTGTCGAAGTCCGACTTGAACTGCGGCTTCACGAACCCGAACATCAGCGCGAGGGAGATCATCGACTTGTTGTCGTGGTCTTTCTTGCCCTCGAACCAGATGCCCTTGTCCCACAAGTCGGCCATCCCGAGAGCTTGAGCACCCAAGAGCAACGAGCGGGTGCCGTTGACGTTGCCGTTCGAGCCCCACCTCGAGCCGTTGGCGGCGCCGCTGGTGTGGAAAACGCGCAGACTGGTGGCGATCACCAAACCGTCCATGGTCACGACAGCGCCGGTGAAGATCGGGTTGTTTTCGCTGCGGGGCAATGCGTTTTGCAGCGCGTTCTTGAAGTCCGCGTCCTTCTGCAACTGCGCGAAGGCCTTCGGGTGGCACAAGAACAAGTGGTAGCCACGCCCGCCGGCCATGAATGGCTTGATGCCGCGGCTGACCGCTTCGGCCTTGGCATCCACCAAGACTTTGTAGCTCAGCACCGATGCTTGGGCGATGCCGCTGGTGTCGCCGGCAACGAAGTTGCCGTTGCCGTCAACGATGAAGTGGCGACCCGAGCTCGGGGGAGTGACCAAGTCAGCGAACTGCAACGACAAGAGTTGGTCTTGGTCCGACAGCGCGCGGGGCGAACCGTCCATTTTGAGGCTGTAGCTGATGCCGGACACCGTCGAGATCATCAACTGATCGACGATGTTTGCGCGCCAGCGAGCCAGCTTCTCTTTCGACTGCACGCGGAAGTTGATCACGGACTTTTGGTTGTCCATGCGGCCCTTCGACGAGGTGCCGTGGCGCAGCTGGTCGATCTGGATCTCGCACCAGGACGAATCAAGCGCCTCTTCGCGGCCTTCGAGCTGATTGTCGCCGGTGACGCCGGACTGTTGCAAGTCAGCGACCAGAGCGAAGCCGGCGCGGTCGCCTTTTTCGGTTTCGGTCAGTTCGGTCACGAGCATGACGATGCTGTTCTCGTCCGTGCCGGTGTATTTCATGAGCTCGGAATGCTCGAAGAACGAGTTGACGACTGCTTTTGCCCAGACTTTCTTGGCCTGCGGTTGCAGTTCGCCCAATGCGGAGTAAGACATGGATGTCTCCAGTGGATTTGAGATTGTTTTTGTTGTTTGGCGCACGGCCACCGGCATTTGTTGTCCGCCGCTTGCCTGCGGCTCAAATCGACTGTTCTGGCTAGGCCAAGGGAGCGACCCTCGCGGTTTGATTTCGCTGTCCGCACAGCGATGACATGGGTTAGAGAGACCAAGACTCTTCAAAACGTAAGCCCAGCTTATCGCCGGGCTTATATGAAATCAAGCGCTTACGCAAACGCGCTTCGAGGCATTTCAGAGGTTCGCAAGCAGGTCGTTGAGCTGATCTTTCGACATCTTGCGCATGTCCGAAACAGACAGATTCGCGACATCTTTGGTTGCCGGCGCTGCGCGGTTGCCCAACCCAACTTCGGTCGTGTTGGGCGGTTGCTTGGAGGCGGCGTCAACAGCGCGTTTGATGTGCGCCTGCGAGACCGGCGCTCCTGCTTTCTTCGACGGCTTGGCGTCATCCTCGGAGGTCTTCGACGGTTTCACTTTCGAGAACTTCGACATCGACATCACGAGCTCGACGGCCTCGCTCAATGCCTCGGATGCGGGAGATCCTGCCTTATTGAAGCGACGGGCATACTTGTCTACCTCGTCGATGGCCTCGCGGTTGGCATCTTCCGAGTCCGCATCCAGCTCCGGATACTGCTTGAGCGAATCGCGAACCACTGCTTTGAAGCGAGCCTCTTCTGCGGCGGCTTCCCGAGCGGCTTCGCGCTCAGCCATCATCCGCTCCATGCGCGCGACGGCTTTGGCCTCGGCCGACTTCTCCGCCTCAACCCGAATTTGCTTTTGCAGCTTCGCCGCCTCGCGGGGGTTATTCTCCGACAGAAGCAGAGCCACTTGCTCTTCTGCCGCCTCGAAATCGAACTCCGGTTCCGCCGACTTCGCCGACGCCTTCTTCAATGCGTCCAACTCCGCGGCCAATGCGTCGGCTCGCGCTTGGGCTTCTGCCTTTTCGCGGCGCTCGCGATTGCGCTCCTCGGTGATCTCTCGCACGCGCCACTCGGGAATCCGGTTGCCGCCCTTGCGCTTCGCTTCCTTGGGGGCGGGCTCGCCCTCATCTTCCTCGTCGGCCTCGGCGGCCTTCGACTTCGGCTCTGCATCCGCTTCGCCCTCGTCATCCTCGTCGTCCTGGTCTTCATTCTCGTCGTCGACGTTGGCCGCGGCCGGCGCTTTCTTCGCGGGCTTGGCCGGGGGAGCGTCATCCTCGCCGTTTTCGTCTTCAGTTTCCCCGCCGTCGTCAAAGCCTTCGCCCGAGTCGACCATGCCGATCATTTCGCGCTCTTCCTTGCTCAAACTGTCGAGGAATTGTTGTTGAGTGCTCATCGCTTCTCCTTGTTTTTATTGTGCGCGGAGCTCCGCCCCACTCCCACAGAGTTACCTTACGCTGTCGGCGCGCAGGGTTTCAATGCCGCCGTTCATGCCGTTCGTCGGCGACTCAGGGTTTGCTCCGGGTTGGGGCTGAGCCGTGGTCTGATTGAACGATCCGATCGAGGGCTGAACACCGGGCCCGACCTCGGCCGCCGCCGCAGACATCGCGCCGCCCTGGTAAGCGGGCACGATCGGGCCGGAGTCGCGGTCGACGAAGCCTGCCGAGCCAAGGAGCTTGTCAGAGAGCGGCGAAGCCTCCGGAGCCCCGATGATGACTTGCGACGTCTGAGCCGCGGTGAACATCGTCTCCACGCCAGTCTTGACGGTAGCTGCCTGAACCTGCTCCGCCTGCGCGCGCAGCAACGCAGCCTTGGCTTCAAGCGTCGGGTCCGCGGGTGGCTGCTGCTGGCCTTGGGCCGCCATGCGAGCCATGATTTCGCCTTTATCCGAGAGCATCGAGTATTTGACCGGCACTTCTGGCGGCAGAGGCACGCCGGCGCCGATCAGCTCCATGGCCTGCTCGAACTGCGACTGCCCGAACGTCACTGTCGTTGGCTGCTCGTTGAGCGCGATGTCGTAATCGCCCGCCGACAGATCGTTGAACGTCGTCCCGTCGCCCGCCGGCTGATTGAGTGCGATCTCTTCATAGTTCGCACCGCTGATCGCGTCCTGTTCAGTGATACGCATGACCATCGGATGCGTGTAGAAGCGCTGAATGATCGAGATAATCCGCCGGCCGACCATTTGTTGTGTGCGAGCGAGGTTGTCCAGCGGAAGAGCGAGCTGCTGCTGCGCCGCAAACTGCCGGGTTTGCAGTGCGATGCCGGACACCTCAACGCCCTCGCCGCCGGTTCCCCGCGCGACTTCGGGAATCGTGCTGTCAGTCAGAGCCCCCTTCGACAGCGAGATCATTTCCGAAATCCCTTGCGGGACAGGGTTTGGCAACGTCTTCTTCGGCGGCGTCGCGCCCTTCGCATACTCGACCACACGACCGTTCCTAGCGCCGGTAGCCTCGAACTCTTCCATTGTCATGTTCGTGATCGAGCCCTGCTCCACTTCCCAGCCGCTGTTCGACGCACTGTTGATCGTGTGAAGAAACTGCACCACCGCTTTGTTGAGCGCGACCTGAGGCCCAATCGCATTCTCAACCATGCCCATCGTCAAACCGCGGCGGAAGTTGAAGAAGAACGGGACGATCGTGAAGTGATCGTAAAGACTGTATTCATTGAACAGAACCGTAGACATCGTCGTTACGGTCCAGCGGATTCGACGCATCACTCGACGCGTCAACGTGGCGCCGGCCTGCACCAATTCCGCAAGCTTCTCCGCCGGCAGGCCCTCCACCACGCGCACGTCGTTCTCGTTGAAGACAGCGCACAGGCAAAGCTCGCGGACAAAGTATTGGCGGTCGATCACGCGGTAACGTCGGGTCGAATCATCGTCGACGAATTCGGACTCAAACGAGAAGTAGCTGTTTGACGTGCCGAAGCGATTGCGCCGCGCCGACGAATCGCCTTCGCCAAAGTCCAAATTCTGCTCGCCCTTGGCTTCCAGCTTCACTCGCTTCGCCACCTTGTCGCCGAAGATCTGGCCGATCTCCGCGATGGTCATCCAGCGCAGAACGTGAACGTCGGCCCAGTCGTCAGGGTCGTAAGACTTCGCATCGGGATCAGGAATGACGTCCATCGGATCGGGCACCGAGATCTTGAGCCGGCCCATGACCGAGCTGCTGTAATCCATGCGGAGGTCGAAGAAACCGCGCCCTTGGATCTCGCCGTCGAAGAAAACCGACGTTTTCAAACGCTGATAGTCGTTCAGCGTCATGATCTGCTTGATCACTTTCGACATGATCTCCGCAGTGTTAGAGTCCGACTCGCCGCCGACAGGGACCGCCGCCATCTCCAATCGGCTGTTGATTTGGTAGCCCGCTACCGAATCGACCGCTGGCTTAATCCCATTGAATTCGACAGTCGGGAGCCCCTGCTCTTCCATGAATTCGCGGTCTCCCTCCGACCACTGACCGCCAGCCCCTCGATACATCTCTTCGCAATGCTTCGCGACCCGGCAGTATGCGTCATGCCCGCGAGCCTTGACATGCTCATAACGAGCCCACTGGTCACGCGCTGTTTGAATGTCAGCAACGGACGACTCGTCAACGTCTTCGCCCTTCTCGATGTCCTCGAAGATGTCGTATCCCTTCGCCATGTCTTCCCCTGTTTTTATTTTTCTTTTGGGTCGGCTCGTCACCAGCCGGAGGTTCCGCGACGCCTAGTTGATTGCAGTCCCTTGCGCCACTCCGGAACCTTCTCGACATCCGCAGCAAAGAATCGCCTCATCATGAGCGCGTAGCGCATGGCAGAGATAGCGTCGTCATTTTCTTTGACGATGAGCCCCTTCAGTCTGTGATACTGCCGCATCTCTTGCAAGAGGCTCTGACACGTTTTGAAGATTTTGAGCTTACCCGTCGAGAGCATCTCGATGATCTCCATGACCCCCGCCTCCAAGCTATTCCCACCCTCTTCGTGCGAGACCTGTTCGTGCCACATCTTCATGCCGCGGTCGCCATACTGCTTGGCAAGCGGGAGGAGTGAACCTTTATCCCGCTGCAGGCCGTCGTGGGGCCAGAACCAGCGCAGCTCTTTACCCCAGTCTTTCACCGACTCAGCGATCATCATTGGCGTTTGGTCTTTTTTCACATGCTCGTCGACGACGTAATACGTGTCCGAGTCGGTATCGTGAACCACCTTGATGCAAGCGGTCGGGTGTGAGACGCCGAAGTCAATGCCCGCCCCGCGCCGCCAGTGCTTGGGGATCTCGAAAGGATCAACGGTATAGCTCTCCTCGGCCATGTTGATCACAAGCCCCTCGCCGAACTGCGGCACGCCATACATGCGCGCGTTGCGTTCATGCTGCGGATATTTCGACATCATCTTTTCGATGTCTTCTTCCGTGTAATGCAAAACATCCTTCACCCCCATCTGAATGAAGGCACATGTTGGCGCGGTCGGCGTCGGGTAAAAGCGCTTCACGACCTCCGAAATACCATGCAGAGGCGTGAACGTGATCATGATCTTGCCGCGGGTCGCGTTCGTCCGAGTGATGCCTTCCATGTAGACGTCCCATGGGGGTTCTTCATCGAACCAGACCAGGTCGACGGTGTCCGCTTGCCACTTCTCTTGCCCCTGCTCGTATGAGAGAAGCTTCAAGACCGAATAGCCGCCCGAGACGTGCTTGACCAAGATGCTGTCGATAGCGTGCTTGACGCCGGTCTTCATCGTGATGTCGCCGAAGCACTCGAACGGAATCGCCCCGGTGCCCCATTCTTTGCGAACCTCGGGCTTGCCGATCAACATCCGCTGCACGCCTTTGCGAGTCAGCTCGCCGGTGACAGAGCCAGCGAGGGCCACAATCGGCTTTTTAAAGCGATGCCCCGGCCAGTCGTCCGGATAACGCCCCGTCAAGTGGATCGCCATCTCGTAAGCGCCTGCTAGCGTTTTTCCGATTTGGTTTCCGCCAAGCAACATCGATTCGTCGTAGGTCTTGAGTGACGAATGGAATTCGATCTGCTTGGGATACGGCCGGTATTCCGCCAGCTTGTTTCGATTGCGGCGGGTGTCCAGCTCGACGATGTATTGATAGAGCTGTGCTTTCACGTCGTCGGGCTGCGACATGATCCACGCCTGAACTTCATCGTCGACGAGCTGCATCTGCATCTCAGGCCCCCGGCTTCTTCAAACCAAGCTTCGCGGCGATGTGTGTCGGGATTGCTGGCATGTGGACCTTTGCTTGCTCGGGCTGCTCGCGGACGAAGCGCTCGGCGACCGGGTCGAGCTGGTCGGCCTGCATCTCTTCTTTCGTGCGTCCCCCACGCCGCGGAGGGTCCAACTCGTTGAGCGCCTTGGCTTTTTCGATGAGCTCGTGTTTCGTCGGCAGCTCGGGGGCCGGCTCCGGCTTCTTCGGCGCAACCTGGTCCACGAGAGATGCGGACGCCGGCGCGGTGGCTTTGAGCAGCCCGGGCAAGTCGACTTTGCCGAGCAAGCCCGCCAAGCTCTTGTCGAGCTCCTCGCCGGTGAGTGGCTTCGACGTGTCGGCTTTGTTCGCCCCGATGAGGCCTTTGAGCTCGCACTTCAAGCGAATCGCCCCAAGCATCGCCGTCGGGTGCTCGCAAGTCTTCGCGAGCGACATCGCTTCATTGATCTCGTGCAGCGCGTCCTTGACCTCGTATTCGATCTCCGTCGCGACCTTGGATGCGTATGCCGCTTTGTAGAATTCAATGCGAGCGTGGACGTTCGGCTTGTTCGCGAGCCGGGAGCCGTTCGCCTTCGTCTGCGCGCCTTTGGATTCGTGCCCGTATGCGATCGCATACGCAGACGATTGATTCTCGCCGCGCGCTACGAGCCGAGCGAAGTTCTCTTCGCGCTCGTTGAGCGGCGAGTTAGCGGTGATCGCCATTTCTTCTCCGAGAAATTTCTGCGCCCCATGGATGGGGTCTGGTGCAACTCAGGCTATCAAACGACGAGCGGTTCGCAAGCTTTTGATGCGCATGTCAACGCGTGCGGTGGTTGTGTATGTCGCGCTGTGATTATTCCGATCCCGTTTGCCGATCAATCGTCGTCAAACGGCACCGGCTCGATGCCTGCGGCGCCGCGGCCGGGGGCCTTTCGAGAGAGCTTCACGAACCCGGCTCCGTCGTCGAACTCGTCGCCATCGAAGAGACCAAGTTGAGATACGCGAACATGGACGCGGGGCGATGGGCTGTAAAGCTTGCGCTGCGATCCGGCGACAACCTGCGCGTCGTCTTTGTATGCGACGCCATTCATCGCATCCATCTGGAGCTTGGCGGCATTATCTATATCCGGTTTAACAGTGCACCACATCGTCTCCGCCGACGCGAGCTGTCGTTTCCAGTCAGGCCAGCTTTGCGGAATGGGGTAGAAAAGATCGATGTCGACACTGATTGGGCCTTCCAACGCATCCCAGAGCCCGGCCTTGGACATCGCATCGGAGCAGGCCATGGCGACAGCTTCTTCCTCGTCCTTCGTCTCTTGCGGCGTGTAAGCCCTGCCACGCGACAGCCTTGGCCGTTGCTTCCCAAAAGGCGGACGGTGAAGAGTGAACTCGAACGATGCCACTTCGCCACTCCCAAAAAAACAGGGCTGCCGAAGCAGCCCTTTGCATCACGAAGCGCACCAACGAGGAGTGAGAGAGAGAGCAGTTGCGCTTCGTAGTTCGACGCTGTTCTTCGGCGCGTCTTGAATTCAAGTTATCAAGCCGGGATCTCGAAAGCAACGCATCAGGCATCAATTTCGCAGGCAGGCGCCGGACGGTAGTCGGCGGGCAGGAGCGGTGCCGGGACGCGGAGCCGCGCTGCGCGCGAAAGGCACTCTTGGACCGGGCCGCTGCGCGTCCACGTCGCGGCGATCGGCTGCGCCTCACCGCCGGAAAACCTTGGGGCGGGCTGGAGCTGGCCCGACTTTTGGCCTGGTGAAGTGGCGTGAAGCCCTGGTAAAGCACGTCGAGCATTCATCGCTCACAAAAAAACCGCCGCGGTCAACATGAAACGTTTCACCCCTCCGACACCCGCTTGCACGCATGTGAAACGTTTCACGTCGTTTCTGAAACGTTTCACATGGCCATTTTGGTGGTCGCCGTGTTCAGGTTTGCCGGCGAAGCCGTCCGACGACCCGTCGGGGCGTCGTTGTTTCGCTGTTTTCCCTGTGGTGCAGTTGCTTTTCGATGACTGCGGTTTTTGGTTTTTCCTTATACGCGTGCGCGCTTGCGCGCGGACGCGTGCGCGCCGGCGTGGCGCGTCGCCACGCGCGCGCAGCGGGCGCACCCGGTTTTTGTTTTTGTATTTAGGTTTTAAGGTCTTAAGGCTTTTGATTTTAGAGATTGTTAAGAGAGTCGGCCTCACGCGCACACGAGGAGGCCAAGGGCGGGCTGGAGCAGGACGAACTGACGACGAAGTCGGAATCCCAAAAAAACGGCGCCGCCGCTCGCCGGCCGGTCCGCCCCTGCGCTTTCGCCGGCCGCCTCATCGCGAGATGATGAACCGGAGAGAGCAGCACCCGCCCAAGGAGACCGCCATGCCAACGTCCGCATCCCCCCGCCGCCCCCGCCCAGCTCAGAAGGTCGGCTTCATCCGCTTGGAGAGCTACGGCTTCAAGTCGTCCAGGGGCCGCCGCACCATCCCGGGAGTCATCAACGAGATGACCCGCCGGCCCTCGGCGATTCCGCACGTTTCCGCACCCATCGCAGAAATACCCCTTTTTTGCCCTTTCGGACCACCTTCCGGTGCCATCCACCTAATTCGCCAAAAAATCGTCGAATTCGATAGCCTGAGCCCCCAAAGGTTGCGGAAAGATGCCCAATTGCTGGTGGCGGGTGTCGCAAGCTATCCGGTGGAGAGCGCGGAGATGCTCGAAAGTCCCGCGGAGTGGCGCGCGTTCGGCGACTTCTGCGAATACACCGTGAGCTTTCTCCGCGAAGAGTTCGGCGAGCGCGTCCACTCGGTCGTTGCTCACATCGCTGACGAGCGCTTCCCGCACATCCATTTCATGCTGCTGCCTTACGCGGTGCCGGAGAATGGCGGGAAGCTCGGGATTGGAGCGAACCACCCCGGCAAGCACGCAGACGACCGTGGCCCGAACCGGCGCCAAAAATACAAAGCCGCGATGAAAGCCTTCCTCGATCGCTTCCACGAGCGCGTCGGCAAGCTCATGGGCTGGGCTCGCATCGGTGCCGAGCCGCGGCAGCGCAATCCCAATCGCAAGCAATACCTATGGTTCCGTGATCTTTGGGAGAAGCTGACGAGCACCGGCGAGTCCGCTGCGCACGCCAACCGGCCCGACGATCTCGACGATCTCGACCTGGTCGGACCGCCCGCGCTCGCCCCGACGCCGGCTCCATCCCCTTCCCTGGTGCAGCCCGAGGAGCCGACGCCAGCCGCCGAAATCGAAGACATGCAACGCGATGGAAACGCAGAAGAAACGCTCAAGAAACAACGTGAAACGTTTCACTTGCCCGAAAAAAGGTCCACTTCCCCAATGAGACGCCGTTTTTGATCTTGCCGGTTTTGCTCCCGTTTTGATCTCAAACGCTTCCCGGTTTGCTCCGAAAACCGATCGCCGCCCATGCCATGAATCGTGCCGCCCGTCCAGAAAAAATGCTCTCGGGCACGCTTTCCGCTGGACAACGGACGGGCTCGGCTGTTTATTGAAGAGCGAGAGAGCAAACCAACGGGAGCAAGCATCATGTCGAAAAAGTCGGACCATTTCCCCCTCCGGGTCAGCCGCGGCATCGCCACCAGCGACGAATACGCTGAATTGACGGACCGCGAGCGTTCGGTGTTTTGGACCGCCGCCGCGCTGTCGTTCGAGCCGCTCACGTTCAAGCGCCTCGCACGCACGATGAACTCGAAGATCGTCGACGTTGTCGGCCGGCTCGTCGACCAAGGATTTCTCGAAATCGAAGCCGAGGAGATCCGGCTCGCCGCCCGCTGGGCGAAGGTCGACATGAGCACTGACCGCGTCAACGCATGCCGCGAACGCAAACGGGCCGCCAAGGCCTCGACTACGATTGCCGCCCCAATCCCCCAGCCAGCCCCCGATCTCGCCGTGGCGGCCCCGCAAATCGCTTCCCAGCCGTCTTCGGTGCCACAAGCCCAGTCCGCCCCAATCAAGATCCCCGAGAGCCGCATTCCCACCTTCCCGCCGGCCGAGAACTTTGAAGACGCGATGCCATACACCGACGACTGGGATGACTCCGACTTTGGTATTGATCTTGGCGGGCTCGCAGCCACCAGCGCATTTGACCTAGCCCCGGTCGACCCCGCCCCCATCGAAGCCGCTCCGGTGGTCGCCGAGCAGGCTCCCGCCCTGGTTGAACCCACCGCTGTCGCCGTGCCGACGAAGGCCGCTCGCAAACGTGAGAAGGCCATGTCCGAGGCGGACCAAGTCGCCAACATTGAGCTCCCTCCCTTCATCCCTCGTGAACTCTACCTCGGATTCGTCGAAAGCCGGATTCGGATGGGAAAACCCCTCACGCTGCTTGCTGCCAAGCTTTTTATCGGCGAGTGCACCCGAGCTCACGAAGACAAGCACGACGTCGCCGCCCTGATCACGAAAGCGGTGATCGGCGGATGGCAGAGCATCTTCATCCCCGAGCGCCGCAGCGGCTACGCCGACAAGGCCACGGCTCAGCAAGCTGAGCGCAAGCGCACCGGCGGCGTCGCCCTTTGACCGCCTGTCGCCTATATGACCATCTGTCCGTCTTGAACATGGCTAAGTGTTGACCATGGGCAACGACGGTGATTTAGTGAATACGTGGGGCAGCGACCTCACCCGGAAAGAGAGAGCCGGCCAACAACAACGAGGAGAACGACATGGGATTCAAAGCAAACTTCGACAGCAACAAGCCATCCCCAGCAGTGCAAGCTCAGATCGACGCTGCACCTGGTGCGGTGAAAACCGCAGCGGCGTTGGAGAACCTCAAAGCGGTGGCCCCTGGTGTGATGACGGCGTCTGAGTTGGCGCGCAAGCAGGCTGCCCAAGCCGCGGCAAAGTCTGAATACGCCCCGGAGCCTTCGGCGCCTGCAGCTCCCGCCAAGATTGATCCCGCTACCGTCTCCAAAGCCGACATGGTCGCCGCGATGCAAAACATGATCGCTCACATGAAAGCCGCCGAGCGTCGCATCAAGTCGCTCGAAGAGCGTGTCGAGCGAAGCGAAAAGAAAGCCGCTCAGTGGGAAGAGGCGTTCGACGAAGTCTCGATGGCGGCATACAACCAAGCCCGCCAAATCGCCGCGCTGCGCACGAAGTTCGGCAAGCTGACCGAAACCGACTTCGACGACTAAACCCGGAGAATTTTGTGAGCAAACCTTTGAACATCGATAGCGCGAAGCTTGAAGCCCTCGAAGCTCATGCGCGGTCGGTGACTGAACAAGCGAACGCCGGCAATGCGCCGGCGTCGCCGCGTAGGCTCCCCCCGAAAGTCCGCTCCGCCGATCTGCCATCGGACATCTTCAAGCTGATCTCCAGCCGTCCGCGCACGACGCACGATGTCTGCCGGTTTTTCGGTGAAAACATCGAAAAAGTCGAAGACATACTTCGGGAATTACTGAAAGAAGGATTCGTCGAGATCTACAAACTCTCGCCAAGCGAGTCGTTTTGGTGCGCGATCGATGCGGCCCGCGGCCGGAAAGTGACCATTGCTCCCCCGGCCCCGCCACCGCCGCCGATTCAAGACATCGGCGCTTGGCGCGAAATGCGCGCTTTCAAATCGGTGCGTGGCAAGCCGGTGGAAGTTCAAGTGAGCTGTCCGGCGCATCTCGCCGATCCCAAGTCCGCCCAGTTGATTCAACAGCCTGACCAACCCGGCTCGGGCATCCCGCTCGACGCAGACATGTCAAAGATCTTCGAATATCCGATGTCCGAGATCGTGAAAGCCGCGCGCGAAGAGTGGATTCGTCGCCATCCCAAATCACCAAAAGCCCAGCCGCCCCGCCGCGGTCAATAACGGAGAAAGCCATGGACCGCCGCGCGCTCGATCGTCGCAAGCTCGAATCGATCGATCTGAGCAAAGTAGTCATCGATACAGAGATCGTGCGCATCGCGACTGCAAAATATCTGCGCGGCTTGCCTGCTCTCTTTGAAGTGTATCCGTCGCGCTCTCAAGTCGACGAATGGGACCAAGCGCTGCTCGGTGGGGAATGGCGCGAGTGGGCTGAGAATCATGGCTACAAGACGACGTTCGATGTGCCCGACGAGATCCGTCACTTGCTTGCTCCCCACGTCGACTTCGCCGCGTTCAAAGACTTCTGGAACGAGTCCCACTTTCAAGTCCGGCTCGTGAACCCGGATTTGTCGTTCATGAACACGTCGAAGACGTGGGCCGATCACATCGCAGGCTACATCAGCCACACCAAGTTTCTCAAAAAACAAAAATAAGGAGACAGAGATGGAAGTCTATGACGAGTATGAGCAGATGCTAGCGAAGAAGCGGGCCGCAGATGCATCGGCCTGCGCTGCCACCCCCGAGGCCATGGGCATGGTCTTGAAGCTGTCGCACGAGCTGAACAGTGCAAAGAGGCAGATCCGCACGATGCGCGACACGCTGCGCGCCGCGAAGCTCTTGCCGGCGGAGACCGATCTCGCCCGCGCCGCTTACGAGTATGCATGCGACGGTATCGGCAAAGACAACCTTGACTGGTTCCAGCTCGTCGATGTCTTGCAGATCCCGGGCACGACTTACCGCGAGCCCGCCATCGTTCTTGAAGTCGCACTCACAAGCGCGCTGTTCGCTTCTGGCGATCCGCAGCAAGGCATTTATCTCGAAGAAGTCGTTCGGCAGTTCGCTCAATTTCGGCGACGCGTTTTCGATGCTTATGAAGAAGCATCGGGCGATACGGAGTTGAGCATCCGGCTCACCCGCCTCGACCTCAGCAGCCAAGCCGATGGCGCGTTTGAGCGCTGGGAAAAGCACTCGCTCGCCCAATCCACGCCATCCGCCCCAATCACCATCGGCCCCAAGGCCAAGTCGCTGTAAAACAAGAAAAAGGAGACAGCATGAACAAGAAAATCGTCGACGCCCGCGGCAACGATCTGCCCACCACCCTCGAAGCCGCCGCTGCGGAAGTGAGCCCGGCCACCGCGCTCTTCAATGAGATCTTCATGAACCAAGCGATGTTCGGGCGCAGCCTGCGGCTGGTCCAAGGCGCTGCGCACGAGATCGCCGCCCGCTTGGGCATGCCGGAAGACGAAGCGGAGCGGGCAGTCAGCAATCCAGACCACCCGCTTCAGGCTAACATGATCGACCCGATGATGGCCCTTGTCGCTGACCTTCTCGAGCTGTCGTTCAACGAGATGATTCAGCATGCCGAGTTCGCCGACCGCGCCGAAGCGTTCGATCGCAAGTTCAAAATCGTCAGTGCGCTGCCGGACGCGAACGGCGACGGCATCCCGGTCTTCGCCGTCGGCCGCGGGAAATCCGGGAAGCCCTGGAAGAACTGATCCGCCCCCAACGCCATCGATAAAAACAAGGAGAAAAGCATGGCATCGAAACAAAAACGGATCACTCGCACGGAATTCGCCTCGCTCGTTGCGATAGCCAAAGGCTCTGGCCGGACCGACTTGCACGACCTTTTCAAAACGGTGGCGCTCCCCGACGGCAAAGGCGCCCGCTCGACGTCGACCGGCGGCTCGTGGGTTTTGGAGATCAACGGCGTGATCATGTCGAGCGCTCGCAACAAAGTTCGTCGCTTCGCATCGCTCGACAAGCTGCAAGAAGAGCTCGCGGAGATCGGCATTCCGCACTTCATCGTTGTCAACGCGCCGTGCCCGGCCGGCAAATCGATCGGTGGTGCCGCATGATCAGTGACGAAGAGATTTTCTATGCGTTGCGCGATCTGCGCTGGGATTTCGACGCGCTTGACGGCCGGCTGGCGTCGCTTGAAGTGCGCGTCGAAGCGATCGACGAAGAGCTCCAAAAGCAAGCCGCCAAGGCCGCCCGGGGCCGGCAAAAGCTAAAGCGCGAAGAGCGGGCGGACGATGTCGAACAGAAGCTCTTGGCCCTTCGCGACCGCGTGTTCAGCAAAAAGACGCCGCCGGACGCCGCCGAGTAGACCGCTCAACCCCAGCTCACGGGCCGCCCATCTGGCGGCCCTTTGTTTTGGTTGGGCGGCTATTGCCATGCCCCGCGAAGTGGGCGAAGTTGATCTCAACACTGCCCCGGCAAGCGGGCTAACAGATAGCAGCGAGTCGCGCATGAATCGAAAGCCGAACACCGATCTTCTCGAAATCGAAGCCGCAGGTTTCTGCGTCGAGATCCGCTCTGGCAAGAACAACAGCGCGAAGGCCTACATCGCGCACAAGTCCGGCTTCCGCAGCCAGATGCCCGTCCTGTTCCGAAGCAACGGACGGCGGGCGGCACAACTTCAAGAAGCAATGGCATTCGCTCGCCCATGGCAGCACCTCGGCAAAGCCCTGCGCTCACTGCGCGACGACTGCCTGCCCTTGGCCGCCCAAGAGTTCGCGGACTGGGAGACTCTCCGGATGCTTGGCGCGATCGAAGACCCCACACCCGCCCCCCGCAGCAAAGCTGGCCGGCTTTAAAAAAGATTACCAAACCGAGGAGAAAAGAGTGAACACAAAAAATAAAACCAACGGACATGACCAATACATCGACAGTCTTTTCCGTCTGGACTCGAACAAACCGGCGGCCCCGTTGCGCCGCGGCCCAAAGCCGACTGTCGATTACTCACACGTCGTCGCCGATCGCGCGAAAGGTCTTACGCTTCGCGAAATCGCGGCGCTGCACGGCATCAGCTACGAGCGGGTCCGGCAGATCATCTACGAGCAAAAGAAATTGAAATCAGAGCGAGAATCCAAGCTTAAGGATCTCATTGCTGAGCGCGCGGCGAAAGAAAGCGCTTATCAGATCAAAATCGCAAATCGAAATGCGCAGATCGCAAAAGAAAGAAGCGCCGGCATTCCGGTCTCAGAGATCGCCGATCGCTACGGCATCTCGCAAAATCGAGTTTGGGACGTGATCAACTCGCTGAGTTATGCAGCAGCGTCGATCAGCCAAGAATCGCCCGTCGACGTGCCTCCCGCCGCGCATCATGAGGCGCGTGAAGAAGATCGATTCATGAAAATCGAAGCGATGCTCGACACCCTCGTCAAAACGATCAATCAACACGCAGATGACGGCAACGATGATCAGAAGCGCATCGTTGAGCTTGAAGAGCGTGTCGCCAATCTGCAGTCGGAAAATCGGTTGCTGTGGAAGCGGCTTGAAGGGATCAATCAAGAGCTCAACGAAATCGAAGACTTTCCGCCCGCTCGCAGGGTAGAGTCGAAGCCCTGGTGGCGTCTTTTCGGAGCCAACGGATCGTCCTCTTGATGCTATCCCTGCGCCGTTCAGATGCCGCATCTTGCCGTCCAGCCGGGCGGCAGTTGTTTTGGGGTGCCGTGGGCGCTTACATCAAATAGACGCGCTAGCTACGGTGCGCAAGCAAGACAAACGACGGGGTGGACGATGGATCTTGAATACGAGTTCGAGCAGAAAAGCCGAGAGGTCGGCCGGGAGTTGTTCGATGAAGTGCTGGGCATGATCAAGCGAGGGGACGGTGCCAAAGTCGGCGACAAGCTGCATCTGCTCGCATACGAGTTCACTGATCGCATGGTTCCAATCCCCACCATCGAGCTCTGGAAATATGTCGAATTCCTCGACGAGCACTGGGACGACGTCGATCGCGATGGCACGCTCGATCAAGCGTTTCGCCAAGCGGTCTTCTACAAAGCAAGCAACTACGTCTCGCACGAGTTTGAGAAGCGGGGCTCAGAAGAACAACTCGACGCGCTCAACGATGCATACAAAGCCGCCGCCGAAGCCATGATCGCGCCTAACCCCCAAGCCAAATACGAAGCCGCCGCGGCGACCTTCCCCAAGCAGTTCGAGACGCTTGGATGGGCGCCGGCGTGGCCCCCAGTGGAGCCGTCGCTCTTGAAAATCTTCGAGGACAACCAAGACCCCGAAGAACCAGCGCCTCACACGCCGGCGCCGCGGCTCAACCTGGTGCGCAGACCAAGCGGCCCCCGGTAAGCGGGGGAAGGCGACTTGCCCACCCTATTCCTCGCCCATGGTCTGCTCATGGACCGGCTTCGGAAAGCGTGGACAAGTCGCTTGAAAAAGAGCCCGCTCCGGCGGGCTCTATCTCGTTTGCTCTCAGCCATTCATCTTTCTCAAGATCGCATTGACGCGACCCGCACTCAATCCATGAGACGCGGCGATCTCCGAAACCTTTTTGCCGCCCAGTCGCTCTGCAACGATCGTTTCGTTTCTCTTCTTAAAACAAGTGTCGGCGCGCCTCACGCCAACTTCTTGCATGATGTTGATCACGACCGGGCGTTTTAGTCCAAATGCCGCCGCGAGGCTCTCTGTTGACTCGCCGGCAGCGTAGCGCGCTGCCATCTCTTGGTTGCGCTTGTCGCGCCCTGGTTGCGGCTTGCGTCCTGCTGGCATTGTATTCTCCTGTTGTTGTTATTTTTGGAGCGGACAACTGCGATCAAAGAGCCATGCTGCGGGCCTTGCGAGCCGTGCCGGTTTTCGAGCACAAGCGCAAGGCCTCAGCGGTCCGCTGCGCTTGAATCTCTTGGAGCCTGGCCTGCAGCGACTCAAACTCCTCTTCACCATCCCACTTCACAAAGCTCTCTAAGGTCGCGGATACGTGCTGCAATGCGCTGTCCGTTTCGTCCGACCAATCCGAGTTGCCTTGTCGAGTGGCGCTGATGTAGTCGAACTCGCTGATGAACTCCAACTCTTCAGCTTTTATCATCGTGATCGGAGCAGCCTCTTCGTAGCGAATGTTCTCGTAGTCGCTGCACGGCATCTCAAACCAAGCAGTGATCGAGTGTATGGCTTTCTCAGACGGTCCGTCGGTCCAAGAGAGATCGATGCGATTCCAGCTGTCAGCCTTGATGCTAAATTTCGTTGCGGGGAAGGACTCTTTCAAAACCTTCGCGAGCAAGGCCTTGGTTTCTTTTGCGTTCAGGGTTTGGGGGTAGACCATGTTGTTCTCCTGGTTGTCTCGTGCCCGGCTCTCTTCCGGTGAAACCAACATCTCAAACGCCAAACTAAAAGGCAATCGTTTTATCACTGCAATTGACGGGCGGTCGATTTGCGCCGCTCATCCTGCTTGCCGCTCGTCGCGGATCGGTGGCCTTGCGAGTCGGTGGCCGGGATGCGAGATTGGATGTGTGCCGAGAGAGAGCACGACAACCAACCCAAGGAGACCAACATGAACATCAACGAAAAAAGCCTGCGCGACTACGTCTTCGGTGTCGACACGGACGCCGGCATTGAGATCCTGCAGCTCCCCAGCCGGCAGGCCTTCAAGATCTCCGGCCGCAAGGCGGATCGCGAGGAGTTCGCAACGGTGATCGAGGCATATCTCGACAACGAGCAGTTCGAGTTCGACACGAGCGACGGGTCGAGCTTCTACGACTTCGAGAAGCAGCAAGAGGAACACCAAGAGGCGGTCGCCGAGCTGCTTTTCGCTCTCGAAGACGCCGCCCTGGTCGACGAGCTCTACGCTGAATATGAAGAGCGTTACGCGCACTGGGAAGACGAGCTGGCCGACGCTTGATCGAACCGGCAGACGCGAAGCCCTCCGATTGGAGGGCTTTTTGCCGTTCATGGCCTCGAACTGACCGCTCGTCAATTGCGATGATAAAACGATTGCTTTTCGGTTTGGCGTTTGGGAAGCTGAATTTGTGCCGAGAGAGCACGAACAACAAACCAACAGGAGACTCGACATGAACGACTACATCAACAACCAGCTTGCCGCCCACAAAATCCCATCGAAAGGCTTCGGCTTTGGGTCGGGCGACAGCATGCGCTTCTATACCGTCCATTGCGAAGGCGGCGACGCGACGATCTACGAGGCGACTTTTAAAGGCAATAGCTGCCGGCTAAGCATCGATCCAGTCGCAAAAATTGATGGAGACATTTGGGCGGAAATATCGCCGAGTCTTGCCACGAGCTTTAACGATGCGCTCGAAAAGCGTGGTCAAAAGAAGGGAAAATTTCGCAAAGGGCACACGCCACTCGCCGAGCATTTCGGACATCAGATCCTGCCCTTGGTTTGGGTTTTGGAAGATCTCCGAGCTGCCGATATTGACAAGGTATGGGTTGCCCTCGTCAAATGGGAAGCCCTCGCCCCTGAAGAGGCTTGGTGGCTTTTCTTGAAGGCCTCAGCCGATCCCTCGTGGAAAGCGGCCGTCAAAGTCGCTCTCGCCTGATCCCTTCGATTGGCCCTCCAAGCCGAGGGCTTTTTTACAACAGTCCAGCCTCGCCGAGTTTACTTTGTATGGTTTTCGCGAGATGTTGATCTGAACAGAGAGAGAGTCTGCCACCCAACCCTACGAGGAGCATTACATGGAACTTGTCAAAAGCATCAGCATCGCCAACTTGGTCAATCAGCGCAACGCCTTTGTTGAGCGCGTCAATGCCGCCCGCGCTTCAATCGGTGAGGCCCGTGAAATCCTCCGCGCCAGCGGCTTCGACCGTGGGGGAAGGCATCCGGAGATGTATGAGATTGAACTTGAGAGTATCAGCGGCTTCCGTCATGCCGTTCAAAACGACAAGGTCTTTGACATGCTGATCTCGGGCTATGACGCGAAGGCGTGGGATCACTTGATGCATGAAAGCGGCATGCTTTCGTTCATGAGCGCCAAAGACGTCGAGGACTGGGGGCAAAAAATTCAGAAGCGCGAGATTCCCGCGCTCACGATGGATAGCATCAAAGCCACGTTTTCAGAGCTTCATGCGAAGCGCAAGCAGATGATGAACGACGGCATCGAGCAGTTGTATCGAGCGCTCTCGTGGTCGCACAAGACCAATTCACCCGTCGCTTTCGGCAAGAAGATCATTCTCCAGGGGCGGAACGATTGGCCATGCAATCGGAACCGAGCGCACGTCGACGATGTCATTCGCTTCATGCATGTCATGGACGGCAAGCCCCAACCGGATCATCGAGACAACTTTTCAATGTTCTCGGATTTTCAGCCGTCTTCGGCATTTCAGTCGGATTACGTCTCCGTTGTTGGCTTTCAAAATGGGAACTTGCACGTCTACTTCAAGCGGCCCGACCTCGTCGCGAAGATGAACGCCGTCTTGGCTTCACGCTACCCGGCCGCCATCCCCAAGCCAAAGGCGGCTTGACCTCCTCCCAGCCAAACGCGACGCCCTCCACTCGGAGGGCTTTTCTCATAGCGGGGCGGCGTGGGGGCGGGCTGGAGGTGGGGCGTGTTTGAGGAATTAAAAAAAAACCGCGAGCTCCCGGCATCAGTCTGAGTGTTTTCTAGAGCGTGCGGAAGTCACCTCTAAACCAAAAGAGTTGCGTATATCATCAAAATCAACGAACACCCACCCTCGCTCACCATTCCCGCCGCCCTCCCCTCCCCGCCATCAATCGCACGCCAATCAAAAGACCCGCCGCCACCTCACCCCACGCACGCCCACACTCCCAGCCCGAGCCCGCCGCCCCCGCGCGCCTTTTTCTTAGCGATCGCCGCCCGCCAAATGCAGACCATGGCCTCTATGCTGACTTGATAGCCCGCCACGTCTCCGCGAGATTGCAAGCCGCGAAAATGACCTCCGCACGCCCTGGCAAACACCCGCCCGACCAGCCATCGATCTGACAGCCGGACTTGCTCTGAAAGTCTCGCAAGGCGATAAACGAAGCAGTAAAAAACACTTGGGGGGCGTAATGCTTGCAATTATTTTGGCCGGCTTGCTGGCTATGGCAATTTCCTTGGGAATCATCCTCGCGATCATCTTCCCAGTCTGGCTTTTGTGGTGCTGGGTCGTGCCGCAGGTCTTCATCGGCTGGCCTGAGCACATCGCGTCGCCCGGATTTTTGCTGTTTGCGGCGTGCTGGATTTTGGCGGGCTTCGTTGGTCGCCTGATCTTTGGCAGTCGAAGCAAGCAAGCCAAGTGATCCACCAAGGGGCCTTCGGGCCTCTTCTCTTTCGCCCGCTCGTCGACCTGATCGCCGGCCATTGATCTCCGCCACGGTTATGAGATGTTTGAAGGGCGGAAAGAGAGCCGCGAATAATCTGAGGGGAGAGACATGATCGACTACATCAACCACCAGCTTGCCGCCAACAAGATCCCATCGAAAGGCTTCGGTTTTGGGTCGGGCGACAGCATGCGTTTTTACACGATCCACTGCGATGGCGGGGATGCCACGATTTACGAGGCAACGTTCAAGGGGAATAGCTGCAGGCTGAGTCTTGATCCAATCGCCAAGATTGATGGAGCTGTTTGGGCCGGAATCTCTCTGAGCCTTGCTGGGGTTTTGAACAATAGTCTCGAGAAGCGTGGGCAAAAAAAAGGGAAATTCAGCAAAGGCCACACGCCACTCGCCGAGCATTTTGGGAACCAGCTTTTGCCCCTGATTTGGGCTGTGGAGGACTTCGGATCTGCTGACTTGGATAAGGCATGGGTCGCTGCCGCCAAGTGGTCGGCCCTCGCTCCTGAAGAGGCTTGGTGGCTGCGCCTGAGAGCGGCCGCCGATCCCTCTTGGAAGGCAGCCATCAAAGTCGCTCTCGCCTAACCCCTTCGGGGGTTTTCTTTTTTTTAGCCGCCCAGCCATCGACGCCGCCCATCGAGCTGACCGGCGGACTTGGAATTCATCGAGCGGTGGGCGATAAACGAAGGGAGAGAAGCCCTTTGGGAGAGCGAGATGGAGAGCAAGGGAGTGAAGATCAAGCGGGTAGTTTTGAGATTCAAATTTCGCGCAAGAGACGAATTTTGTATGACGCTGCACGTCCTTCTCGATGACGATCTTTTTCACGTGGCCTCAGCAGCTCGCTCAGCAGCTCGCTCGGCAATGCGCAACGGCGGGCACTCGACGATGCCCAGTGGTGTTGGCTTGCGTGTCTGCTGCGCCGAGCGGCACCTTCGCTCCCGCCAAGAGATCCAAGCCGACTGGGATGCCCGAGCATTGCGCCGTTCATCCACTCAGCCGCCTGCCCAATCCAAAACCAGCGGGAGGCTTTGATGTGTGGACCGATCTACGATGCAAAACAGGACAGGCGAATCGATCGGCTTGAGTCCGCATCCATCTTTGCAATTGACCAGAAGTTGGCGGAGACCGGATTTGTCTGGCCCTGCCGCGAGATCGTCCAACGACGCTGGGACGCTCGCCGTGCTCAACGCGAGGCCCGAGCTCTCCGCGCTGAATGCAAGGAGCCGGACGAGAAACCCAAAACGACAGGGAGGCTTTGATGAGTTACGAGGTCCGCATGAAGATGCTTCTGAAAATCAATCCGTTATTCAATGACGTCGAAACTTTCTACGAAGCCGCCAACCATCGAGACATATCTCGAGCATTTTCTCAGCACGATTTTGAGCTGGGTTGCCTCCACGAGGTCGCGGATCGCCGTTGGCAGTGCGCAGATGTCGTTCAACAACGCTGGGACGCCCGCCGCGCTCAACGCGAAGCCAAAGCCCTGCTCGCTGAATGCGTGGAGCCGGCCGCGGGGAAGACAGGGGGACGGCTATGAGCCACATCACGCGCCAAGAGGTCATGTCTAAATTCGGAATTCCCATACCGCTTGCGTTCAACGAGGCGAAAGAATGCAGGAAATTTTCACGCAAAGAATCTGGATACATGCTGCTGTATGCCCCCATTGCGGCGGCTCAATATCCATGGCCCGCCCGCTCCGAAGTCCAACGCCGCTGGGATCTCCGTCGTGAGCGCATGGCCCTGCGATCGCAATGCCAAGAGCCCGCCGCGGTGGGGAAGAAAGGAGGCAGGCTGTGAATCATATTGTGCTCACTGAGCTTGCCCGCCGCGAGCGTCTATCAAGAGCAAAGCAGATGCGTCAATGGCAGCGAGAGAGCGCTGTTATCCACTCGCTTCGGATTGACGGCGTCGTCGTCGTATTCTCTGCCCCACGCGAAATCGTGCAAGCCCGCTGGGATGCGAGAGCCATCCGCCAGTCGACCAACGCGAGCGAGGCGGCGACAAGGAAAGGAGGCAGGCTGTGACTGAAGAAGAAAGCACGTATCAATTCATCATCGCATCAATCACTCGGCGAATGATTAGAGAGAATTTTACATATTACGACCCTCTCAAATACGCTCGCTTTATGACGAGAAGCGCATGGCCTACACGAGAGCAAACGCAGGCAGCATGGGATGCAAGAGCCATCCGCCGGGCATCGGGAAGCGGCGCCGAGAAAAACAAAAACACAGGGAGGCTTTGATGGATGAAGAATTGAACAGCTCTTGGATTCAGGCGGGACGGCTTACGGATCAGAAGTCAGTCATCGATTATCGCAAGACGGCGCGCGACAAGTTGGCAGTCTGGCGTGCGGTAATGAGCAACGAAGGGCTCATCAATCAAACATGGGACGAGGCCATTGCCATGAACGAAGCATTCGACCTCGAACACAGCACGCCCGCCGCCCCCGTGAAACCAGCAGGGAGGCTTTGAGCCCCGACAGCCGGCCTCGACTTCCCCATGCAGCCCGGTGATGATCAACTCATCAACAAGCTACGGAGAGAGCCATGCTCAAACGCCTAAAAGCCGCCATCCTCGCTCTCCTCGGGGAGCCGGCCAAGGTTGAAAAAAAACGAAAAAAACGATCGGACGGATTGGTGCAATTGTCGACTTCGCCTATCGGCGTCGACTGCTCATCCGGCGGCGAGGAGTCTGGCTTTGATCATGGCACGTGGCACCGCCTCTCCAATCTCTTTCACATGTATCAGTCGATCAACGAGATCGGCGACGCCAAGTCCATGGTCGACCGCATGCGTCGGATGGCGATCGGCCACATCGAAGACAAAGAGCGCGCCGAGCACCGCGACGAGATCGCCTCCGCCGCCAACCCGGGCCAGCCTGGTCAGGGCAACCATGGGAGGCTTTGATGGATCAGTCGAAAAAAGCAAAAGGCCCGAAGAAGCCTTCGTGGATGGTCGACCCCGAGCAGTTCAAGAAGTGGCCCTATCCTGAGGATTTCGCCGACATTGAGCTTCGCAAGCCCAAGATCGCTCCGGCCGTCGACGTCGCCAAGGCTATGGCTCACTTCATCCAGCACGATCAGGAGCGGATGATGGAGCTTACTCGTCAAGGGAGGCTGTGATGTGGAAGATGAGTCCTCAGTTGTTCGCGAAAATGACTCTTTCGACTTCGGGCGTCCCTCGGGGTGTTCGACGAGGTATTCGAGCTGCTAACCGCCTTCTTGATAACCCGTCTCAAATTGCTTCTGACGCTCGCACCCAAGCCCGCTGGGACGCCCGCAAAGAAGCACGAGCCTTGCGAGCCGCATGCAATGAGCCGGGCTCGATGGCAAAGGGAGGGAGGCTATGATGAATCCATTGGACGAATTCAAACAACGTTGCAGAGACGCCGCCCCCGCCTTGGTCGATGAGCTTGTCTCTCGCATGCGAACGGGAGGCGGCGAGTTTGAGAAGATCTGCTATGAATTCACCGAGCGGCTCGTGCCCAAAAACCCCGTCGAAATTCGTAAGCTGTCCGGATGCCTGTTTGAATTTTGGGATCAAATCGATCGCAGCGGGACGGCCTCCGAAGCGTTGAGCGAGGCGGTGTTTTTCTGCGCAAGCTTTCAAGTTCTCGGCGAGATGCAAAAGATCTACCACGAGCGAGCCCTCTCGCCAAAGCTGGGTTCTAAGCCCAAGGGAGCCGGCCTCTCGTGAGAAGTCAGCCAACAGCATCCAAGCCCGCGAGTCGGGCTTTTGCTTTTGAAATCACTTCCGTGTTTGCGAACGATGGGTCATCTTCGGCTACGTTCAAGAGCATCTCCAAAAAGATCCGCTGCCGCTCTACTTCGCCCAGTCCAAGCCTCGACGCGAACTCACGGGCAAGCCGCCGAAAGCCTTCGTGAGAATGCCTCCACTCCGTCAAAAGCCTTTCCAGCTTTTGGTTCGCAATGGTCTGTTGAAGCAACTTCTCGTTCAACGTGTCGACATGCTTTCGCAATGACGAGATGAGCTGGCGGTTGTGCGACTCGTTGCTCGACGCTTGTTGAGTCATCATGTTCAACTGTTCTTGCGTCATTCGAGCCTTGGACTCCGCGGCGGCCGCGTCCGCTTGGGCGAGACCTGCTCTGAGATTCGCCGATCGAGACTCCTCGAAAAGGATATTTTTGGTGATGTCTTCCATGGCGACTTCCTGTAGTGAGTTCGGGGCGCCGACTATAGCGCAATTCCCGGGACCGCGCGCGCGCCACGCAGCAAACCAGACCAGTTGCCCGTTGACAACGGTTCTGAGACGGCGCTACGCTTGAGGTTGTCTCGCTGTATAGCGCTTGAAAAATCAGGGCCGTGGGAAGCCCTCGAAGTGCGCTCCGGATGATGTCGGAGACTTCGATTATGGTTCAAGGCCCCTTTCCCGGGGCTTTGTTTTTGTATGGGCGTCGGCAGTTCTGATACCATCAAACCCTCACTTGGAGGTAGCATGGCGGCCGATCAAAAAGACGTGGTAGACATGGACGAATACGAATGGCGGGCTTGGCTTCGCAGCGTGACGCCGTTCATCGATGGGGACATGGTGCGCTACCTCTTCAAAGGGTATGAGCCCGACGATTTCCTCTCCATCGAGATATTTGGCGATAGCCGGGCTTTCTGGACGCAACTCCCCGGCATGGATCTCGACGGGGTCTTTGATTATTTCACAGTGCATTGCATCAACTGGCGAGATCGGCGCGACGCCGTCTATGCGGTTCACACGAACGTAAAGAAATCATCCGCGGGACGCGTCATCGAAATCAAATACTGGCCGCATATGGGAGCCCTGCTCAATCGGCTTGGCTATGAGAATGGGGAATGCTTACTCAAGAATCAGTGGGATGGCACGGCTCTTAGTCATGTAGGCCCGCTCGACTTGGTTACACTGCCCGCCTTCTTCCATAATGATCCCCAGCGGGCCGAGGGAGAGACAGGAAACGATTTGCTCATGATGATCGAGCACGAGATCAACTCCGCATGGTTTCACGAGCCGGCCGATCTTGAAAGGGAAGCGTTGCGCGAGGAGTCGGAAAAAGCAAACCCGGCGCCGAAAGACTCGGGCCGGGCTGGCAGGTTGTAGAGCGGGTCAGCGGGAGCAAAGTTCGCCGTCGGGTCTACCCATGGCGTTGCGGACATCTGAGAAGCTAAGCCCGCCCTTCTCCATCGCAATCAGCAGCACGGAACCGCTCATGTTCATTGCCCCATGGCGGATCTTGCTGATAACCGGCGGCGACACGCCGAGAAATCGAGAGACGTCCGCGTCTCGTTTCAAGCCATGCCGTTCCATCAGCAGATCGAGCACGCCGTGAGCAATATCGACTTTGCGTCCCATTTTCTTCTCCAAGTTGTTGAGGGGTTTAACTACATTTACCCTCTCGCAATCTTCTTGAAGATTCAACGCCGCCCGTCTTAATCCCTGAGCGGCGCTCTCGCTGGCGGAGCGTCTGCAGCAACCTCACTCAATGCGGTGCGCTCCACCCCCGCGACCACACCCGCCGACGCACTGCTCAGTTTTTCCTGAACATGGCGCCCGAACTCTTCGTGAGCGTCGGCCGCGATCCAATCCCGCGAGCATGCCGCCTCGATCGCCGGGAGCCATTCCACCTGGCATTCAGCGAGCAGTCTCGGGACGTCAGTGATGGGAGTGCTTTCAACCGCCCCGATGATCAGCCCGCTCTCAGTCACCCAAAAAGCGGACTCTTCGACCAAAGACGCCAGCGCGAAGACGATGCCGTTGCGGACGGCGTTCTCCGCCACGGAGCCGAGCTTGTTATTGCCGATCCACGCCAGCAGATCGCCTTTCTGATACAAGCATGGGCGGTTCGATCCGCCGGGGGCTTGGGCATACGCCGGCCCCTCGCCACTGCGCCGAAGATCTTCAAGCGTCCGAAGCGACAGCCGCAGAAAAACCGCAGCCTCTTTGCTGCTCAGGACCATCGAGTCGGGCAGCATGTGAAGCCGGGCGGCGGCGTCAAGATCGGCAAGCATCTTTTCATCAAGCATGGCGGCCATCCCCTCTCTCAACACGAGCATGAATTAAGGTTGACGCGTCCCTCAGCATCGGCAGCACTCTTTCGACATATCTCGCATATTCCTTGCCGAAGGACCATTCCCATTCGGTAACCGCTTCGACAACTGGAATCCACTTGATATTGAATTCCACGATTCGGGCTTCAAAACATTCGCTCGGAGTGCTCTCGACGGCATCAACGATCGCGTTGCCAGCAGTCCAAAACGCTTCATGCCGGTTCAGCTTGATGATGTTCAGCGGAAGTTTGAAAAAAGCGGCGTCGTCTTCGTAGGTGTCGAAGGGGTTCGAGTCCACCCAAGACAGTAGATGCTTCTTTTTGAAAGCGGGGAAGCTGTATCCTTTTTTCTTCTTTTCATAAGACTTCGGTCCCAAACCGTCGCTCACGCACTTATTGAAATCACGTAGCGACAAGCAGGTCAGAACAGCGGCTTGGCATTCAACTATCAACATCGAGTCCGGAATTAAGCTCAGCCTTTCGGCCGCAGTGAGTTCCGACAGCATCTTTGAATCGGTCATTGCTAATATCTCTCAGTTTTCGACAGCGGGTTGGATCTTCCTCGGGCGACCTGTCCTTGGCTTGGGCGGGCGGCACACATGAGGCTCAGGGGCCGGCAATGGAGGCCATTCGACAGGCTTCAACGCATTGTAAACGTTCGGAGCTTTCATCAAGATGGCTTGCTCGATTTTCTGCATCCACTCCCGCCGCATGTCCCATTCGGCCGGCGTGTAAATCTCCGTGACGCTCGACGCGGCGTGATTGAAGAAGCCTTTCTTGATTGGCTCGGGAGCGTGCAGCGTCGTCATGATCGCCCCAAAGCTGCGACGCAAATCGTGATTAGTCAGCTTAGCGATTCCAGCCTCTTCGATGATCGCGCTGCGAAGATCAGTTGAGTCTGAATAGTGTCCCGTTTTCGATTGCTTAGATCGGGCCGGGAATACGAACTGGCGGGACTTTAAGCCAAAACCACGGCTCGCCGACTCCTCGGCCCCGGCCCGCTGTCGTTGACGCATGAGCTCCGCCGCCATTGGAGTAAGCGGCAGGCGGTGAGCCCTAGTATTTTTCGTTTTGTGGAAATAGACGTGCGGGCCCCATGTCGGATCGTTATTCAAATCCACGTAGCTCATTTCATTCTCTTTGCCGGCGGGGACGAACTCGCGCCAAACGCATGGAGCATGCTCCGATTTGCGGCAGCCCCACAAAAGCATGGCGAGCAGATAATCAACGCCGGTCGCATTGTCGTTCGTCGAGCGTTTCGCCCATGCGACTTCAAGGAACTCGCCGAACGATTTGGAAGGCGTCAGCGGATTGCGCGTCCCCTTCTTTTGATATTGCAATTCTTTCTCTTCGCGGGTGAGGAATTGGCTATTCATCGACAGCGTGCTAAACGGATTCGCACGGATGGCGACTTCGCGGCCGGCAACGCTCGCGTCAAGCGCTTCGTTTTTCATCTTCCAATTCAGCGCTGCGATTGCCAGACGAAAGGCTTGCTCGGCAGCGACTGGAAACTCCTTCGATGCCTTGTCGAATTCCCGGAGAATCTCTTCCGAATTGAACTCGTCGACTTTCCGCTTGAGCCATCCAAGCGATTCAAATCGGCGGACGCTTCGATCAAACACGCGCAGCGTTTCTTCGCTCGCAGGCTTGCGTTTCTTTGTCGAGACGTGCTCGCGATACAGCGTGAAAAGCTCGCCAAGCGTGGGGATCAGCGTGAGTGCTTTGCGGGCCTCGACGTTCGGATTCAATCCAGTTAACAAGATGCCTTCGACCAGCTTGGCGGCGGCTTGCCGGGCCTCGGTGAGCGGGCTCTTGGCTCGCATGAAGTCCGCGACATTGCCCACAGTCGGCTGCACGGATTTGCCATTGACCTTGCGCCGAACGATGAACGTCTTTTTGCCAGCGACCTTGACGCCAAACCCGGGCGGGGCGTCCTGGCTGGCGTCGTAGAGGATGTAAGGGGCATTGCTTGGGTCCGCTTCAAAGACAAGCTTCCCCGCCGAATCAATTCCGACCGGCTTTTGCCCAAGCTTCAGGGCTTTGATGAGCGGCATGCTCAGTTCGATCTTCACGTCTGCCTTTCTCCACGGGGGACCGCGGGTCAAAAGTCGCCCGGGCTGGTAATTCTAACCGGGGGACTGGCTCGTTTGTCGTATAATCCACCGTCTTGGATTTGCTCCAAGGGGGACTGAGAAACCGAAGCAAGTGGTTGATTTCACTGGGATTTGAAGTCAGCCAATCTTCGGGGGACTGGAATGCTCATTGTAGCGCGAAGCTGGCCCCCGCGGTCCCCTCATAGCGCGCCTTTTTGAGAAGAAAACGTGCGGGACTTTGCGGGACTGCGCGGCAAATCGCGGAGCCGGGGCGGGCTGGATGAGGTTCAAGTTGTTGATTTTAAGGGGAAAGCAGTGAAAGCGGAGTCATTCAAGGGCATGGAAAATGGATCGGTGAAAGTCACTCCCATGATGCAGCAATACATGAGCATCAAGGCAAATTATCCGACCATGCTGGTGTTCTACCGCATGGGCGACTTCTACGAGCTGTTCTTCGACGACGCCGAGAAAGCCTCGCGCGTGCTGGGCATCACCCTCACCGCGCGCGGCAAGTCGGGCGACCAGCCGATCAAGATGGCCGGCGTGCCCTTCCATTCGCTGGACGGCTACCTGGCCAAGCTGGTCAAGCTGGGCGAATCCTGCGCCATCTGCGAGCAGATCGGCGACCCGGCCCTGTCGAAGGGCCCTGTCGAGCGCAAGGTGGTGCGCGTGGTCACTCCCGGCACCCTCACCGATTCCGACCTGCTGCCCGAAAAGGCCGAACGCCCGCTGCTGGCGCTGTGCCTGATCAACCAGCGCAAGACGGTCACCGCAGGTCTCGCCTGGCTGTCGCTCGCCAGCGGCAACCTGCGCCTGATGGAATTCTCGGGCGACGCGCGCGCCGTCGAACAGCGCCTGGCGCACGAACTCGAACGCATCTCGCCGGCCGAGATCCTGCGCGCCGATTGCGCCGACATGTTCGAGACTGATGGTTCCAATGCCCACCTCCAGCGTGTGCCCGAATGGCATTTCGACGTGCTCAAGGGCCACGGCGCCCTGCTCGAGCAACTGGGCGTGGCCACCCTCACCGGCTTCGGCGCCGACGGCATGGGCGCCGCCTTCGGCGCGGCCGGCGCGCTGCTGCGCTATGCGCAATCGACGCAAGGCCGCGGCCTGCAGCACGTGCGCGGCCTCGCCTGCGAAACCGAGAATGAATACATCGGCCTGGACGCCGCCACCCGCCGCAACCTGGAACTCACCGAGACCATCCGCGGCCAGGAGTCGCCGACGCTGTTCTCGCTGCTGGACGGCTGCCGCACCGCGATGGGCTCGCGCCTGCTGCGCCACTGGCTGCACCATGCGCGCCGCGACCAATCCGTGGCGCGCAGCCGCCACCAGTCGATCGCAGCGCTGATCCAGGCCGAGGCCATTGATGCGCTGTCGTCGACCCTGGCCCAGGTGCCGGACATCGAACGCATCACGACGCGCGTGGCGCTGCTCACCGCGCGCCCGCGCGACCTGGCCGCCCTGCGAGATGGACTGAAAGCCCTGCCGGTGGTGCGCGAACAGGTGGCGCGCTGCTTCGTCCCAGGCGACACTTGCCTGCTGCGCGAGATCCACGACGACCTGGCCACGCCGGGCGAATGCGTCGACCTGCTCACGCGGGCCGTGATGGAGGAACCCGCCGCGATGGTGCGCGACGGCGGCGTGTTCGCGCGCGGCTTCGACGCCGAACTCGATGAACTGCGCGCGCTGTCCGAGAACGCCGGCCAGTTCCTGGTCGACCTCGAAACGCGCGAGCGCGCCCGCACCGGCATCGCCAACCTGCGGGTCGAGTACAACAAGGTGCACGGCTTCTACATCGAAGTCACCAACGGCCAGGCCGACAAGGTGCCGGACGACTACCGCCGCCGCCAGACCCTCAAGAACTGCGAACGCTACATCACGCCCGAACTGAAGGCCTTCGAAGACAAGGCCCTGTCGGCGCAAGACCGCGCGCTGGCGCGCGAAAAAATCCTGTACGACCAGCTGCTTGGCGACCTGGCGCCGCACATCGGCTGCTTGCAGACCATCGCGCGCGCGCTGGCCCAGGTCGACGTGCTGGTGGCCCTGTCGAGCCACGCGCTGCGCCATAACTGGTGCGCGCCGGTCCTGAGCGACGCGCCGTGCCTCACCATCGTCGAAGGCCGCCATCCGGTGGTGGAAAACCAGATCGAGCGCTTCATCGCCAACGACTGCAAGCTGTCCAACGACAGGCGCCTGCTGTTGATCACCGGCCCGAACATGGGCGGTAAATCGACCTTCATGCGCCAGGTGGCCCTGATCACCCTGCTGGCCTACGTCGGCAGCTACGTGCCGGCCACCAGTGCCACGATCGGCCCGATCGACCGCATCTTCACCCGCATCGGCGCCAGCGACGACCTGGCCAACGGCCGCTCGACCTTCATGGTCGAGATGACCGAATCGGCCGCGATCCTGAACGGCGCCACCGAGCACTCGCTGGTGCTGATGGACGAAGTCGGCCGCGGCACCTCGACCTTCGACGGCCTGGCGCTGGCCTGGGCGATCGCGCGCCACCTGATCGACACCAGCCGCAGCTTCACGCTGTTCGCGACCCACTACTTCGAGCTGACCCAGCTGCCCGAGACCTATCCGAGCGCCGCCAACGTGCACCTGTCGGCGGTCGAGCACAAGGACAGCATCGTGTTCCTGCACGCGGTGCAGGACGGCCCCGCCTCGCAGAGCTACGGCCTGCAGGTGGCGCAGCTGGCGGGCGTGCCGCAACCGGTGATCAAGGCCGCGCGCAAGCACCTGGCGCGCCTCGAAGCGCAGGCGCTGGATGCGACGCCGCAGCTCGACCTGTTCGCGGCGCCAGTTGCCGAGGAAGAGATCGGCGAGGCGCCGGCGCCGGCGCTTGCGGCGGAACCACAAGACGACGGCCTGCGCGACGCGCTCGACGCGATCGATCCGGACGCGCTCACGCCGCGCGAAGCGCTCGAACGTCTCTACGAGCTCAAGCGCCTCGCCGCCTGATGCAAGCACGGCGCCGATCACTGCTGCTGGCAGCCCTCCTGTCCTTCACGTCGCTCGCCGGCGCCAGGGACAAGGTGGACGACGGTGCGCACCGGTTCGCGGTGATCGGCAACAGCGCAGGCAGCCAAGGCGACGACGACGGCGAGGCGCGCCTGAAACAGGCGCTGGCCGATTCGTCCGAAAAATCGCTGGCCTTCGTCGTCATCAACGGCATCAAGGGCGAGAAGGAAAGCTGCGGCGACCGGCTGTATCAGCAGCGGCGCGACATCATCGAGCGCGCCCGGCGGCCGACCATCGTGTCGCTGGCCGGCAGCGACTGGACCGCCTGCCGCAACTCGGCCAACCGCACCAATGCGATCGAGCGTCTCAATCGCCTGCGCGAACTGTTCCACGGCGAGCCGGAGTCGCTGGGCCGCGTAAAGATCCACCTCACCCAGTTGTCGGCCAGCCCGCGTTTTCGCAGCTATGCCGAGAATGCGCACTGGAAGGTGGGCAAGGTGCTGTACGCCACCATCAATCTCCCGGCCAACAATAACCACTACCTGGAGGCGGCCGGCCGCAACAGCGAGTACGAAGACCGGACGGTCGCCAACCGCTTCTGGCTGAACCGCCTGTTCGCGATCGCGCGCAGCGACAAGGCCGAGGCGCTGGTGCTGTTTTCGGAAGGCGCGGTGCGACCGTTCTATCTGGACCAGCCGGCGGGACTACGCGGCCTGCTGCGGCGCGATCCGGTGGAGAAGGACGGGTTCGAGGCGGTGCGACGCCAGGTGCAAGCGCGTGCGGTCAAGTTCGAGGGCAAGGTGCTACTGGTCGACAGCGGCACGCCGCACGGCAAGAAACCCGGGATCGAGTGGAAGGACAACCTGGGACAGCTGTCGGTGGGGACGAAGGCGGTCGAGGTGAACGTGAAGTTCGGAAAAGAAGCGACGTTCGCGGTCGAAGACGCGAAGCAATGAGCATCCGCGGCCCCGCATGACGCAGGGACCGCGAACGTATCCGTGATTACTGCAGCGGCTGGCTACGGAAGTGGTCGCCTTCTTCGCTGTCATCCATCTCGTGATGATGACCGCCCGCGCCATGCACGTGTCCGTGCTGGATTTCCTCGGCGGTGGCCGCGCGCACGTCGATCACCGACAGCTCGAAGCGCAGCGCCATGCCGGCCAGCGGGTGGTTGCCGTCCAGGACCACCTTGTCTTCGGCGATCTCGGTCACGGTGAAGATCACCGGCTCGTCGTCGCCGCCTTCGGCCACGCCTTCGAACTGCATGCCGACTTCGATCGGCTCCGGCAGGCGCGCGCGGTCTTCGACCTTGACCAGCTCTGGCTCATAGTCGCCAAACGCATCGTCCGGTTCCACCTGGATCGTCGACGAATAGCCGACTTCCTTGCCGTCGAGCTCTTCTTCGATCTTTGGCAGGGTGTTTTCGTAGCCGCCGTGCAGGTAAACCATCGGCTGCACGCCTTCTTCGATCAGGTTGTTCTGGGCATCCGACAGCTTGTAGTTAACCGTCACGACCGTGTCTTTGGCAATCTTCATCGCACATCCTTTCGTTGTAAGGGGCCGATTATACCCCCGATGGGTTCCCCACCTTGTCCGGCTGGTTATAATGACGCATGAAAAAATTACCGCTTCTCGGGAATATCACTCCCGCCGAGTTTCTGCGCGATTATTGGCACAAGAAACCGCTTCTGATCCGTGGCGCCATCCCCGGCTTCAAGCCCCTGCTCAAATTCGAAAAACTGGCCGAGATGGCGCGCCAGAATCACGTCGAATCGCGCCTGGTCACCCAGAAGGGCGGCAACTGGGACATGCAGCACGGTCCCCTGGCCGAGCTCCCTGCGCGCACCGAACCGAACTGGACGATGCTGGTCCAGGGCGTGAACCTCTACGACGAGCGCGCCGACGAGCTGCTGCGCCAGTTCCGCTTCGTGCCCGATGCCCGCCTGGACGACCTGATGGTCAGCTTCGCCACCGACGGCGCCGGCGTCGGTCCCCACTATGACTCGTATGACGTATTCCTTCTGCAGGCCCACGGCAAGCGCCGCTGGAAGATCGGTTCGCAGCAAGACCTGACCCTGGTCGAAGGCTTGCCGCTCAAGATCCTGGCCAATTTCAAGCCCGAAGAAGAATTCGTGCTCGAGCCGGGCGATATGCTGTACCTGCCGCCGCATTATGCCCACGACGGCATTGCCGAAGGCGAATGCATGACGTATTCGATCGGTTTCCGCTCGCCTTCGTTCCAGGAACTGGGCGAAGCCTTCCTGCAATTCATGGCCGATTCCATCGATTTGCCTGGCCGTTATGGCGATCCGGAATTGAAACCGGCCAAGAACCCGGCCGAGATTCCGCGCGATATGCTCGACACCGTCACCGAAGAATTGAGCAAGGTGCGCTGGGACCAGGAAGACGTGACCGTCTTCCTGGGCGAAACCATGTCCGAGCCGAAGCATAATGTGTTCTTCACCGGCCCGGCGAAACCGCTGACCGTGGGCCGCTTCATGGAAAGCGCCGCCAAGCGCGGCATCAAGCTGTCCAGCAAGTCCCTGATGCTGTACCGCGGCAAGCATGTCTTCATCAACGGCGAATCGTTCGCCGTCGGCCGCGCCGACAAGGTGGTGCTGGACGTGCTGGCCAACGAGCGCCGCATTGATGGCGCCGTGCTGGACAAGGCCACCGACGACGTGCTCGAAGCCCTGTACACCTGGTATCAGGACGGCTGGGTCGAGCTGGGCTGAAGGACGAGGTGTCGGTGAGCGAACCACGCACGATTGCCTTCGACACCCGTCTCGACTGCGAGACGCACTTTCTCGCTTGCATCGAAGCGGCACAGGCCACCCTGGTCGTTGTCGATCCGGATGCCGCGGTCTTTCCACTCGGCAGCACCAGGACCGATACCGCGCTGCGGGCCTTTCTTGCCCGCGGCGGCCGGCTGCGCCTGGCGCTGCACGATCCCTCCCACGTCGAGCTCCACTATCCGCGCTTCTTGCGCTTGCTGCGCGACTACAGCCACCTGTGCGAGTGCCGGCAAACGCCACGCAGCCTGCGCCAGCTCACCGATTCCTTCTGTATCGGCGATGAGCGGCACATCGTACGCCGCTTCCACAGCGACCACATGCGTGGCGAAGCGGCCTTCGCCCATCCTGCCGCCTGCGAACTGTCTCAACACCGCTTCGAGGCGATCTGGCAAGAGTCACATCTCGTATTGCAAACGTCCACTACTGGCTTATGAGCAGCCTCAATCGCTGACTGAAAAACGCCACATAGTTACATATTGCCGTGTTTCTTAGCCACGTTGCATCTTGTAACAATATGAAGCTTATTCGCCCGCAAATTTCTTTCGCTACGGCATGTGTTCGCTATTGCGAAACAGTAAAATTGTCTATAATATCAATCAGGAAGGTTCCGTTGCGTCTATGGCGTTAACGCTATTTGTGAAGGCACGAGAATTCCACAGAGAAATAATTACCGGTAATTATTAATCGCAACAAGTGTTCGACTCTTGTAAATACTAAGGAAAAATCATGAAAAAAACCCTGCTGATCGCCTCCCTGTTCGCTGTGACCCTGGCTGCTTGCGCTAAGAAAGAAGAAGCGCCAGTCGCACCAGCTGCTACCGAAACCCCAGCAGCTGCTGCACCAGCTGACGCAACCGCAACCCCAGCTGCTGACGCAACCGCACCAGCTGCTGCTGACGCTGCTGCCGCTGACGCTGCTGCTGCTGCAACCACCGCAACCGACGCTGCTGCTGCTGCTCAGACCTCGGCTGACCAGGCTGCTGACGCTGCTGCTACCACCAAGTAATTCGTTACTTCGGTAAGAAGAACCGGTCTGCGGACCGGTTTTTTTTCGCCTGTCGATATCACGACGGGGGCGATATCAGGTCGCCCCATGAAAAAACCGGCCACGCAGGCCGGTTTTTTCATGCACGAGGGGAAGGTTACTTCAGCTCGGTATGCAGCAGGTTCAGGATCTTGCCCGCGGTCGGCGAGGTATCTGCCTGGCCTTCGTTGTTCTGCACCGTGACCTTGCTGACGTTGGCGCCCTGCTCGGTCTTGACCAGCACGCGGTAGCGCTGGGCTTCCTTGAGCTCGTCTTCCGACTTGCCGCCCCACGAGAACAGGCGCTTGAAGAAGCCTTCCTTCTGCTCGGCCGCGTCCGGATCGACGTAGCGCACGAAGTAGATGCCCTGCACGCGATCGCGGTCTTCGACGGTGAAGCCGACGCGATCCAGCGCCAGGCCGACGCGGCGCCAGGCGCGGTCGAAGCCTTCGTCGACCTCGACCGTGTCACCCACCAGCTTGGCGTGCTGCGGCGCCACCGGTGCGTTGGCGACCGTCGCTTCGGCCGTCGCGACTTCCTTGCTGCCGGTCAGCATCGCGACCATGCGGCCCAGGAATTGCGATTCCAGACCCGGATCGTTCGGGCGCGAAGTCCAGGTGGTGGTTTCGTTCTGCGGGCCGGTCAAGACTTCCTCGGCGCCGCGGTGGCTGACCCAGACCTCGGTCGAGCCGTCCGGCAGGCGCTCGAGGCGGGTGCGGAACTTGTCGCGCTCGCCAGTCGAGTAGGCGCGGTCGAACACGCGGCCGATGGCGTTACGGATGAAGTCTTGCGGGATCTTCGAACGGTTCTCGACCCAGGCGGTTTCCATGGTGCCGGTCGTGGACGACTCGGTCTCGATGGCGAAGCCCTGCTCTTCCCAGAACTGGCGCAGCTGCGGCCACAGTTGTTCCGGGGTCTGCTTGACCACCAGCCAGCGCTGGTCGCCGTTGCGCTGCACGCTGACGGCGTCGGTCGAGATCGGGCCGATCTGCTGGTTGCTCGCCACGGCGCCAGGCACGAAGCCGCCGCCCGTGCCGGCGGCAGCGGCCGCCTGGCCGGATGCGGTGGCGACGCCACGGCCGTCAGGGATGGCGTAGCGGTTGTCGCGCTGCAGCTTGGTCAGATCGGGCGGCACGTCCAGCGGCGCGGCTTTCTTGGCGCCCTTGTAGTCGACCTTGTCGCCTTCGAAGATGGTGGTGCAGGCCGCCAGGCTGAAAGCGAGCGCGGTCAGCGTCAGCACGCGCGCGGCAGCAGGAGCGGAAACCAGGGGCGAGAAGTTGGAACGCGCGGAGTTGAATCCCGAGTACTTGCTTTTAGTCATGTCGTTCGATATCAGGTCAGGAACCCGAACCCTTGCGGGCCCGGGATTAGGAATGAACGCCGGCTTCCACCAGGGCGGCGCGCACGGTCTCGTGGTACTGGGCGGACAGCGGCGCGAGCGGCAGGCGCAGGCCGGCCGGCATCTTGCCCATTTCGGCCAGCGCCCACTTTACCGGCACCGGGTTCGGTTCGACGAACAGCTTGCCGTGCAGGCCGAGCACGCGGTTGTTGATCTCGACCGCACGGGCGACGTCGCCGGCCATCGCCGCCACGCACAGCTCATGCATCGCGCGCGGGGCGACGTTGGCCGTCACCGAGATATTGCCGGCGCCGCCGCAGAACATCAGGGTCATCGCGCTCGGATCATCGCCCGAATAGACGGCGAACGATTTGTCGACCATCTTGAGCAGCTCGATGCCGCGGCCGATATTGCCGGTGGCGTCCTTGATGCCGACGATGTTCTCGATCGGCGCCAGGCGCGCGACGGTCTCGTTGGCCATGTCGGCCACGGTACGGCCCGGCACGTTGTACAGGATGATCGGCAGGTCCACGCTTTCCGCGATGGCGCGGAAATGGCGGTACATGCCCTCTTGCGTCGGACGGTTGTAATAGGGAACGACCTGCAGCGAGGCGTCGGCGCCGCATTCCTTCGCATGGCGGGTCAGCGCGATCGCTTCCGCGGTCGAGTTGCCGCCGGTGCCTGCGATGACCGGGATGCGGCCGGCGACGTGATCGACGGCCAGCTTGACGAGTTCGCAATGCTCTTCCGGCGACACGGTGGCGGATTCGCCCGTCGTGCCCACGATGACGATCGCGTCCGTGCCTTCCGCGACGTGCCAGTCGATCAGCTTGCGCAAGGAATCGCGGCCAAGACTGCCGTCTTCGAACATCGGAGTGACGAGTGCTACGATACTGCCCTTAATCATAATCTTGGCCGTGCCATTCAATAAAAAATCTGATTGTAGCGGATAGCCCGCCGCTATGGTTCATTCCTGACCACAATATGGTCGAGCCGGGCCTCGGTTTTGGCAAAAGCCGGGCCGCCCGCGCACAGGCGCTGCACCTGGGCCGGATGCGGCCGTTCCACATGGCCATCCTCGTAGGCCAGCACCTGCAATCCACCGTCTTGCGCCAGCCCCAGCAACTCGCCGGGCGCCAGCAGGAAGGCGGGATTCGATGGCTTGCCGTAGATCTGGTTGCCTTGCGCAAAGGTTTCGTAGATCAGGATGCCGTCCGGCCGCAGGCTGGCCGCGAGCTGCGCGAACAAGGGCCGGTGCAGGTAATTGGTGACCACGATCGCCGAGAAACGTCCCGCCTCGAAGGGCCAGGGCGAACCCTCGGCCTCGAGGTCATAGGCCATGGTCGTGACGTTGTGGCCGGCGCTGGCGGCCAGCGCCTCGGGCTTGAGGTCCAGCGCCAGCACCTGCAGGCCGCGTGCCGCCAAGAGGCGCGTGTGACGGCCATTGCCGCAAGCCAGGTCGAGCGCCTCGCCCGGCGGCGCCAGGGAAATGAAGCGCTCCACCCACGGCGACGGCGGCAGAGTCTGCATGTTCACGCGTGGCGCGTCGACTGGCATGGCGTCAGAACAGCACGAAGGTGAACGGCAGGACCATCAGGTCCACGATCCAGCGGCCCAGCTGCATCACCGGCACCACCCAGTAGCCCACCAGTTGCAGGAACACCAGGCCCAGCACGATGAAGAAGCCGTAGGGCTCGATGCGGGCGAATTTCCAGGCCAGGCTGTTGGGCAGCATGCTGGTCAACACCCGGCCGCCGTCCAGCGGCGGGATCGGCAGCAGGTTGAAGGCCATGATCAACAGGTTCGTGAGGATGCCGGCTTCGGCCATGCGGCGCGGAAACGCCTCGCTGACGCCGAAGAACACCAGCAGCGCCGCGAACAGCAGCCACAGCGCGGCCATGATGAGGTTGGCGATGGGGCCGGCCAGCGCGACCCAGGCCATGTCGCGCTTCGGATTGCGCAGGCGGCCGAACTCGACCGGCACCGGCTTGGCGTAGCCGAACACGAAGGGCGTGAACAGATACATCATGATGGGGATCACGATGGTGCCCCAGATGTCGACGTGCACCAGCGGATTCAGGCTCATGCGGCCTTGGGAATATGCGGTGTTGTCACCGAAATATTTAGCGGCGTAGGCGTGGGCGGCTTCGTGCAGGGTAATCGCAAAAAGGACGGGCAGCGCGTAGACGGCGATGTTACGTATCGTTTCATCCATAAGGGGGATTCTATCAGAGGCCGGTACGCACTTGTCCTGTGGAATTCTTAAGCCGGCATTACCTTACAGGCCGAAGGCCGCCGGATCGCCCCTGCCCTCGCGCACCAGCTCCGGTTCCGGGCCGGTCAGGTCGATGATGGTGGTCGCCTCCAGCATGCCGGCGCCGCCGTCGATGATCAGCTCGATCTGCTTTTCCAGCCGCTCGCGCACTTCTTCCGGGTCGGACAGCATATGGTCGTCGCCCGGCAGTTGCAGGGTGGTGCCGATCAGCGGCTCGCCCAGTTCCTCGAGCAGGGCCAGCGTGATGCGGTTCTCGGGCACGCGCAGGCCGATGGTCTTGCGCGACGGGTGCGACAGCCGGCGCGGCAGTTCGCGCGTCGCTTCCAGGATCACCGTGTACGGGCCCGGCATAGTGGCCTTGAGCAGGCGATATTGTGAGTTGTCCACGCGCGCATATTGCGCGACCTCGGACAGGTCGCGCACCAGCAGGGTCAGGTGGTGCTTGTCGTCGACGCCGCGGATGCGGCGCAGCTTGTCGACCGCCGTCTTGTCGTCCAGGCGGCAAACCAGCGCATAGGCGGAATCGGTCGGCAAGGCGACGATGCCGCCGCTGCTGACGATCTGCGCCGCCTGCTTGATCAGGCGGGCCTGGGGATTCTCGGGGTGGATCTGGAAATATTGGCCCATCTAAACGTCCTTGATTGATTAGCGCAGTTGCTGGAGCGCGGCGATACGCTGCTCCATCGGCGGGTGGGTCGAGAACAGCGCGCCCCAGCCGCCGCCGCTGCCGGAAATGCCCGACGCCGCCATCGTCTTCGGCAGCGCGCCCGGCGCGAAGCCGCCCAGGCGGGCCAGCGCATGCTGCATCGGCACCGGGCTGCCCATCAGTTTGGCGGCGCCGGCGTCGGCGCGGAATTCGCGCTGGCGCGAGAACCAGGCAACGATGATCGAGGCCAGTAGGCCGAACAGGATCTCGAGCACGAACACACTCGCGTAATAACCGATGCCGGGGCCCTCGCCCTCCTTGCGGAACAATACCTTGTCGACGAAGAAACCGACCACACGCGCGAGGAACACGACGAAGGTGTTGACCACGCCCTGGATCAGGGTCAGGGTGACCATGTCGCCGTTGGCGATGTGGGCCACCTCGTGGCCGAGGACGGCTTCGACCTCGTCCTGGTTCATGCTCTGCAGCAAACCAGTGGAGACGGCGACCAGCGCCGAGTTTTTAAACGCGCCGGTGGCAAAGGCGTTCGGCTCACCGTCATACACGGCGACTTCGGGCATGCCGATGCCGGCGCGCTCGGACAGGCGGCGCACGGTCTGCACCAGCCATTGCTCGGTGGCGTTGGCCGGCTGCTCGATGACGCGCGCGCCGGTCGACCACTTGGCCATCGGTTTGCTCATCAGGAGCGAGATGAAGGCGCCGGTGAAGCCGATCACCACCGACAACACGGCCAGTTCGCCGACATTGATGCCCTGCGCCGAGACACCTCGGCCCAGGCCGAACAGATTGATCACCAGCGTCAGCACCAGCACGACGGCAAGGTTGGTGGCAAGGAACAGAACAACACGCTTCATGGCAGACATCTCCAGTGAGTTCATGACAGGATGCCAAGATTGGGCTGGACCAGCGAAAAATCAAGGGCACAGCCATTAGCGGACCGGGCCGTGGCGCCTGGGCATTATCTTTGCAGGAAGAAGCGCAGCATCTCGCGCGAGGCGCAGGGGCCGAGCGCATCGGTGTGCGAGCCGGCCGCATCGCCGCCCGCCCAGGTGTGGCCGGCGCCATGCAAGATCCAGTGTTCCGCCATCGCCCGTCCCTCCTCGTCGCGCCAGATGCGCTGGGTAGCGCGGCGTCCGCCCTGCGTGGATGCCGTTTCGCTCGCATGCAGCGGCGTGGCGCGCAGGCCGGCGTGGGCGCCGACGAATTGCTTCAGCACCGCTTCGCCGTTGCCCGGATCGACCACATGGTCGGCATCGCCATGGAAGACGATCACCGGCACCGCCTCGCGCAGGCTGCGCGCGCGGCCCGGTTTCTTCATCGCCTGCAGGCCCGTGATCATGTCGCGCGCGCTGCCAGCCGGCAAGCCGGAATGGACGCCGATCGCGGCGAACAGTTCCGGATACTCGGCGCCGAGCACCGCCGCCATCGCGCCGCCGGCCGACATGCCGGCCACGAACACCTGCGACGGCTCGGCATCGTATTCCCGTATCACCTGGCGCGTCATGTCGGCAAGGATGCCGGGCTCTCCCGCATCGCGCGCCTGGTGGCCCGGCTCGAACCAGTTCCAGCAGTGGGAACGGTTGGCGCGGCCGTCCTGCTCGGGGTACAGCACCAGGAAGCCGAACTCTTCGGCCAGCGCGTTCATGCCGGTGCCGATCGCGAAGTCGTCCGGGTTCTGGGTGCAGCCGTGCAGCATGACGACCAGCGGCCGGCGGCCCTCTGCCGGTTGCGCGGGGATGTACAGCTTGTAGCGGCGGCTGCCCGCTTCGCCGCCGTGGCTGCCGGCGATGAAGCGGCCGGGCGCCGTTTTCCTGGACGCCGGTTGGCGGGCAGCGGGCCGGGGCGGGACGGAGCGCCCGGTCGTATGCCGGCTCCAGTCGGGCGCCGGGTTCAGGTCGACGAATTCCGGCTGGCGCGCAAACGCGCTGGCCGACGGGTGCGCCTCCGGGGTGGCGAGGCCCGCCTGCGCCAGCGCCTGCTGGATCACGGCGGTCGCTCCGGACACATCCTTGGCGCGCGCCAGGCGCGCCGATTCCAGCATCTGGCCGATAAAACGATCGAGGTTTTTCATGTCAACTCCCATAACGGGTGTAAATGCGGTCTGCCAGCGCTTGCCGGACCGCCGGAGCGGCAACGAAGGCGCCAAGCACGTGGATCGAGGCGATCGCCTGGACGGCAAGCTCGACCGGGACGTCGTCTTCGATCACGGCCAAACCCAGCACATTGATTTCAAGCTGCTCCCCCTGAGCCACGACCTGCTCGAGTTCGCGCAGCGAATAACGGTGCAAGCCCATGACGTAGCGCTTGCGCACGACGGCCTGGCGGATCACATCGGCATGTTGCTGCAACAGGTTGCGAATTGCCGCGCGGACGAGGTCGGTACGATTGGAATAAAAGCCTTCGTCGACCAGCAGGTCGACCTGGGCCAGGTCGACCAGGCCGACATTGACGGTGACCTTGTCGCTGTCTGGCAGCCTTGCTTGTGAAAGTGCGCGCTTTGCCATCCCCTGATACTCCTCTCATACTCCAATTGGAGTATATTATGCCGATAGATGGTGGCTTACAAGCTTTTCCTGGCGCTGCATCGGTATCCGCGTGCCGGCGGCGCAACATCGTCGTGCGCACGGCATTGCGTGCGACTGCCTGTGTTCCACTGAGCGAAAGTTCCGGGAGCAGGTCTGCGTTGTGAGAGGAGTCAAGGTCGTCCCCTTCCTGCATACGCGTGTATTGAAGTGCGTCGAGCGGTCCATTAGGCTCTCCTTATCACGTCATTTCGGGGGCTCATCATGGACTGCAAGTCGACTGATCGCATTGCCTTCAAGCAGCAGCTATTTGCCCGTGAAGAACTTTCCCGACGCTGGCCGGCACTGAACAAATACATCAGTTCCACGACCGCGCTCGAAGCGGCCTATGTCAACACCGAACAGCTGGTGGGCAACCGCCTCGACATCTCGCGCGGCACCGCCCAGGAAGCACTCGACTTCTACAACAAGGTGGTGCAAGACGGCCGCTATATCGACCGCCTGCTCGAAGCGCCGCAAGAAGTGGCCGAGAAACTGAAACTGCCGCTTTCCAAAGAAGCCATCGAACGGCTGGTCACCGTCAACCAATTGCTTCCACCCGGAAGCACGGTGATGAACATCGCCGTCGTGGCCGTCGCCGTGGCCGTGACCGTCGTGATCGTCAAGGGCATCGATCCGCTGGAAGAACTCGTCATCGACCAGCGCGGCCTGGTGAGACTGTAGGGCATGGAGACATCGGCGCCGAAGGTCGTGCTGGCCAGCCTGCCGTGGGCTACCTACGCCGAGCCCTCCCTGGGCCTGGCGACATTGAAAGCGGAGCTGGACAGAGCGGGCATTGCCTGCCGGGTTCGCCACTTGAACCTGCGATTGCTGCGGTATGTCAGTGCGCAATCGTGTTCGATGCTGGCCACGTTCTGGGGCATCAATGAGTTCCTGTTCACGGGATTACTCGACGGCGAACTGGACGACGAGCAAGCCGCATGCCTTGCCGAGCGCTGCGCGGTGCATGCGGCGACGGTCCAGCAAGACCGCTACCGCTCGACCGAAGCGCTGCTGCATCTCTGTCTCCGGCTGCGCGACGACGTCATGCCCCAGTACCTGGCCGAGTGCGCCGACGACATCCTGGCCTTGCACCCCACGCTGGTGGGGTTCACCTGCATGTTCGACCAGACCATCGCCTCGGTTGCCCTGGCACGCTTGCTCAAGATGCGGCGCCCCGACCTGCCCGTGATCCTGGGTGGCTATGCGCTCGAAGGAATACCTGGCGATAACGTGCTTCGCAGCTTCCCATGGATCGATGCCGTGGCGCGCGGGGACGGCGAACCGCAAATCGCGCGCCTGGCCTGGGCTTCGGTGGGGAAGGATGACCTTGCCCGCATTCCCGGCATTCAGGTGCGCGCCGGGCCGGGAATCGTGCCCCCATCCGCCGCCAAAGGGCTGGCGGCTGAACTGAACCGCAATCCGCCGCCCGACTACACCGACTGGTTCGCCGACCTCGATGCCCTTCGGTCCGAAGAATCCATCACCGTCCACAGCAAGGTGTTGCCGGTGGAGGCGTCACGCGGTTGCTGGTGGGGCCAGCACAAGCACTGCGTCTTCTGCGGCATCGACGAGGACAGCCTGCGGTATCGCGCCAAATCGTCCGGGCAGGTGCTGGCCATGCTCGACGCCATGCGCCAACGTTATGGCGATCGCATTTATCGTTTCTCGGATTACATCCTTCCTCGCCAGTACTATCACGACATGCTCGATTGGCTGGCGCAGACCTCCCCCCGGCTGCGCCTGATGGGAGAAATCAAGGCCAACCAGAGCGACGAGCGCCTGGGCCGTTTCGCGGCAGCGGGCTTCGTCGAGCTTCAACCCGGCATCGAATCGTTCTCGTCCGAAGTGCTCAAGCTGATGGACAAGGGGGTGCGCGGCATTCACAACGTCCTGACCCTCAAATCCGGCTACCGGCACGGGATTCAGATCAATTACAACATCCTGTATGGTTTGCCCGGCGAGCAGGCGGCGTGGTATCGCGCCATGTTGCGTCAATTGCCCAAGCTTTATCACCTGACGCCGCCAGTCAGCCGCACCGAAACGATCGTCACCCGCTTCGCGCCCTTGCAAGCCGACCCGGCGCGCTTCGGCCTGTCGAGCAAGCCGCGCCATCATCGCTGCTATGACGTCATGTTTTCCCAAGCCTTCCAGGAAGAACACGACTTTCGGCTGGACGACTATGCCTATTATTTCGCCCGCGGCTTCGAATACCCGCAAGAACTCGGGACGCTCTATCGGATGCTGGTGGAGCAGGTCGACCACTGGAAGGCACAGCATCGCGACCGGGATGTCTATCTTTATTATGTCGATGATGGCGAAGCGCTGACCGTGCACGACAGCCGCTTCGGCGCCGAATGCACGCGGTGTTTCGACGGCCTCGAGCGGCGCCTGCTGCTGGCCTGCGATGACGCGACCCAGACACTGGATGCCATCACACTGGCATTGCCGGAATTCCACCGAGACACCATCGCGCCTGCCGCCCAGTTGCTGGCGGACGAGTATCGCCTGCTCTGGCGTGAAGGCGAACACTATCTGTCCCTGGCGGTGCCCGAAGAAGTCTGGCAGCGCCATATCGCGAGCAACTGGCCAAAGAGCTGGACTGCGAACTACTGTTAGCCGGCGCTACCGGTTCATGCCAGCGCCCGTGCCGCCGCACCAGGCGAAGATGCCTGTTTCATTTCCTGACGGTACGGTGCGTGCGGGGGCTTTCAGAACCAGTCGTGCCACACCGGCGTCACGCCAGACGGCAAAGGCGGCAGCTCGGCAAACTCGACCCGCGCCTCGCCCGGCGCATGGAAGTCCGTCCCGCGCGATGCCAAAAAGCCGTAGCGCCGCGCTACCTCGGCATAGGTCTGGTACTGGTCCGGCGTGTGGCTGCCGGTGACCACTTCGATGGTCTTGCCGCCCAGCTGGCGGAACTCGTCGAACAGCACGCCTTCGGCGGTGGCGCTGAATTTGTAACGCCCCGGATGCGCGATCACGGGAATGCCGCCGGCGCCGCGGATCCAGCCCATCGCCTCGCTCAGGGTGGCCCAGCGGTGCGGCACATAGCCGGGCCGGCCTTCGGTCAGGAAGCGGCGGAATACTTCGGAAGTGGTGTCGCACACGCCGATCTCGCACAGGAAGCGCGCGAAATGGGTGCGCGACATCAGGTCGGGATTGGCGACGTAGCGCAGCGCGCCCTCGTAGGCGCCGGGAATGCCGGCCTGCTCCAGCTGGGCCGCCATCTCGCGCGCGCGCTTTTCGCGGCCATTGCGGGTCGCGGCCAGGCCGGCGATCAGGGCTGGATTGTCTTCGTCGACCTGCAGGCCCACCACGTGCACGGTCTCGTTGGCCCAGGTGACCGATATCTCGACCCCGGCCACGAAGCGCATGCCCAGCTCACCCGCCGCCTTGCGCGCGGCCTTGATGCCGCCGACCTCGTCGTGGTCAGTGAGCGCCCACACGTCGACCCCGCCCTTGCGCGCATAAGCCGCCACGTCGGAAGGAGCGAGTACGCCGTCGGAGACGGTGGAATGGCAGTGGAGGTCGACTTTCAGCATGGGGCAAATGAGGTATCTGGAACGACACATTGTACGCGCATTTGCCCGCACTTCACCGGCGCCTCACGCCGCGCGCAGCCGCTCGGCGAACGCACGGAATGCCGGCGTCGCGAAGCCGTCGCGCCAGACCAGGCAGGTGTCGAGGCGCCCCAGCGGCACGGTCTTGAGCGCGGCCGGCGCCCCGCTCAGCGCCAGCACGCTGGCCGGCAGCACCGTCACGCAGGCGCCGGCGGCCACGCAGGCGATCATCGCGTGATACGAGTTCATTTCCTGCACCCGCCAGGCGGTGGCGCCGGCGATGCCCAGCCGCTCTTGCGCCAGGCTCCGATAAGTGCACCCCTGCGGGAAGGCGGCCAGCGAGCGCGCCCTTACCTGCCGGGCGTCGTCGACGTCCGCCTCGCCGGGCGGCAGCAGCAATGACAATTCCTCGGCCCACACCGGCATCGACCGCAAACCCATCTCGGCAAGGTCTGCGCCATCGTCCGGGAAAGCGGCGAAGGCGCAATCCAGCGCACCGGCCCTCACCTGCTCGACGATCTCGCGCGAGGGGCCGGTGCGCAAGACCAGCTGCGTCGCCGGATGGTCGACGTGGAAGGCAGCGAGCACAGCCGGGAGGCGGCTGGCCGCCGTGCTTTCCATGCTGCCGATCCGCAGGACGCCGCCCGACGCGCCATCCGACACGACCTGGCGCGCCTCGTCTTCCAGCGCCAACAGCCTCTCGGCATAGGCAAGAAACTGTTCGCCCGCGGTCGACAAGGAGATACGCTTACCCACGCGTACCAGCAGCTCGGCGCCGAGGTCGGCCTCCAGTTGCTGGATGCGTGTCGTCACGTTCGACGGCGCTCGCCCGAGCCGCGCGGCGGCCTGCGTCACACTGAGTTCCGCAGCCACGGCGCAAAAAATCCTTAAAGATTCAGTTTCCATATATCTTTTCTCAAAACAGAATGATACCATCACTTCATTCTCGATTTTAGAATACAAGTCAAGCGCCAAAGGAGCCAGCCATGCAGTCGTTCCACCCATTCTTCAGCCAGCTGTCCATCCAGCATCCGATCATCCAGGCGCCAATGGCAGGCACGTCGACGCCGCGGCTGGCGGCGGCGGTGTCGAATGCGGGCGCACTGGGTTCACTGGGAATCGGCGCGAGCACGGCTGCCCAAGCGCGCGCGATGATCGAGGAGACGCGGGCGCTGACCGGCAAGCCGATCAATGTCAACGTGTTCTGCCATGCTCCGGCGCGGCGCGATGCCGGCGTCGAAGCCGCCTGGCTGGCCCACCTGGCGCCATTGTTCGATGAAGCCGGCGCGGCCCTGCCAGCGTCGCTCGAGGAAATCTATCGCACTTTCAACGATGACGAAGAGAGCTTCCGGATGCTGCTCGCGCTGCGCCCGGAAGTCGTCAGCTTCCACTTCGGCCTGCCTTCGGGCGAGCGCCTGGCGGCGTTGCGCGCGGCCGGCATCCGCACCATGGCCACCGCGACCAACCTGATTGAGGCGCTGCGCATCGAACGGGCGGGAGTGGACGCGATCGTGGCGCAAGGCATCGAAGCCGGCGGCCACCGCGGCATGTTCGATCCGGAGGCGACCGACGAACGGCTGAGCATGGCGGTGCTGGTGCGCCTGCTGGTCAAGCGGACAACGCTGCCGGTGATCGCAGCCGGCGGCATCATGGATGGCGCCGGCATCAGGGCGGCGCTGGACCTGGGCGCGGCCGGCGCCCAGCTCGGCACCGCCTTCATCCTGAGCCCGGAATCGGCGGCGAACGACGCCTACCGCGCCAACCTGCAGAGCGCGCGCGCCGCCACCACCGTCCTCACCGCGGCGATCTCGGGACGGCCGGCGCGCGGCATCGTCAACCGCTTGAGCGCCCACGGCGCGTCCGGCGTCCCGGCCGCCTACCCGGTCGCCTATGACGCGGCCAAGCAGCTGCACGCCGCGGCGGCAAAGGCGGGCAACCACGAATATGCGGCGCACTGGGCCGGGCAAGGCGCGCCGCTCGCGCGGGCCATGCCGGCGGCGGAACTGGTGGAGACGCTGGTGCGCGAACTGCATGCCGCCGGCAACCCGGCCTGATGCGGACCAGCCCGCCCTCGCTGTGTATCTGATGGGCGAGTTGCAGCGCTATCGCGCGCAAGGCGGGCCGGTCGGCCCGGTGGCGCAGCGCTTCGTGTCCGCGATCGGGAACGCGGGCGCCGTCTACGGGATCGAGGCGGATGTGCTGGAGAGGATGGCTGCGCTGGCGCTGGCGCCCGAGCCGCTGGAAGAAGCCGCGCTGCGCTGGATGCGCAACCAGTTGCCGGAGATCGTACGACGGGTCGTCTTGTTTAGTCCGGCACCAGCATGGAACGGATCGTCCCCTGCTTCGCCAGCACGTAGTCATGCCCCGCCAGCACCAGATTCGTGGTCGGCTGGATCACCTTGACGTTGATGAAGATGGTGTCGCGCGTCTCGGCATACGAACCCACGACCACCGCCTGCGCATTGTGCGTGCCGGCCACTTCGCCCAGCTCGCGGGTGAGCATCAGCTCGCCCTGGTTGCGCTTCAGGTAGACGCTGTTGCGCAGCTTCATTTCCAGCACCGGCAGGCCGCCCTGGGCCAGGCGGGTGGCGATCTGCTCCGACACCACGCGGCCCAGCATCGAGCTGCGCTCGAGCGCGTCGATATTGACGAGGGTGGCCATGATCAGGGGCTGGTCGCCGCCCAGCTTGCCGGCCAGCTGGGCCTGCAACGCGTCGGCCGCGCGATAGTTGGCGGCGACGAAATCGTTGGCGCTCACCGAGGTGTAGTTGGGCTGCTCGACCAGCGCGCAGCCGCCCAGCAGCAGGGCCAGGCCCAGCGCGGCCGCCGATAGTGTCAATGTGCGCATCATCAGCTCAATGGTCCTTGACGGCAAAGGTCTTCGATGGCTGCACCGGTGCGGCCAGTTTCGCCGCCAGTGCGGCGTCGTACAGCGACAGGTCTTCATCGTTGGTGTAGTAGACCGAGGTATTGCGCGCGTAATAGCGCTGCTCGTCCGCCACCGAGACGGTCACGATCATTTCGGTCTTCGGCGTATCGCCCGGCGCGAACTGGGCGGTGAACCAGCGATGGGCGTCGTAGCCGTAGATGCCGGCCGTGACGAGCCACTCGGGGCTGTGCTGGATGCTGGTCAGGACCCAGGCGCCGCTGGCCAGCGCGGTCGGCAGGCCGGCGTAGCGGTACTGCGGACGGTCGGCCGAGAAGGCGACCACCTGCGTGTCGAGCTCGATCTTGAGGGCGCCCGGCACGGGATTCTTGACGACCACGAAGCCATCGTTGACCAGGGCCGTGATCAGATGCGTCTTCACGCCCTCGCCGAAGGTCGACGCTTGCAGCGGCTGCACGTACAGGGAGCGGCTCGGCGCCGTCTTCAGGGTCGGACCCAGTTCGGTGGCCATATGGCGCGCGATCACGCCCCAATGGGCCGCGGCCTGCACCTTGAGCTGGTGGGTGCTGGGGAAATTGCTGGCCACGGGGGCCGGGCTGTAGGGCATGGCGCAGCCTGCGAGCAGCAGGCCGGCGGCGAGTGCGCAGGCGCCTCGGTAAGCCATCGTGAATCCTGTGTGGTCTGTGGTGCGACCGGACTTGGCGCACGCTCGGGGGCGACTGTATCACAGCAGTTTCCCACCGGCAATTTATCCCTCTAGGATGAGGTGTGATTACAACGGCAACGGCGCATGTCGTGACCATTCTGCCGGCGCATCCCAGATCGCATGCGACATCTTGAACATCTACGATGGGGCAAGAAATACGTTAAACATGTGGCATGCATAAATTCATCTTTAAAGAGCTTTTATTTCTACAATCGGGTAGTTTTCAGTGCTAACCAACAGAATTACCGTGCTAAGCTAATAACACACATCAGGGCAAGGGGAATCCAGGGTGAGCCAGCCGGACAAATGCAGCGGGCAGGATAGGAACCAGGCGGACCTTGACCCTGTCCGCACCGGCCCGGCAACGGGAGCGGCCATGGATGCTCCCATCACCGTCCGGCGCCTTCCCTGGCGCGCCCTTGCCGCCGCCGTGCTGGCCGGCGCCGCCGCCGCCGGTTACCTCGCCTGGCCGCGCGGACTCCAGGTGGCGCGCGCCGACGTGCACATCGCCACCGCCGAACTCGGCGCGTTTCGCGACGAGCTGGTGGTGCGGGCCCAGGCCGTAGCGCTGACCTCGGTGATGCTCGACTCGACCGAATCGGGCCGGGTCGAGGAAGTGATCGCGCGCGACGGCCTCGTCGTGACCAAAGGCGAACTGCTGTTTCGCCTGTCGAACCCGCAGCGCCACCTCGACTTGCTGGCCCGCCAATCCGAGCACGCCCAGCAGATTTCCAACCTCGCAAGCATGCGGGTCGCGCTCGAAACGAGCCGCGCCGACCACCAGCGCCGCATCTCCGAACTCAGTTATGAAACGGCGCAGGCGGGCAAGCACCACCAGCGCGCCGCCGAACTGGCTGCCAAAGGCTTCCTGTCGCCGGCCCAGGCCGAAGAAGCGTCCGACCGCCTGGCCCAGCAGCGCCACCTGCTGGCCGAGGCCAACAGCGCGGCGCGCACCGACCTGGCCATCAAGCAGGATGTGGTGCGCCAGATGCAAAAGGCGATCGCGGGCCTGGAAACCGGCCTGGCCCTGGTCGGCAACACGGTCAATGCGCTCGCCGTGCGTGCGCCGGTGGCCGGCCGCCTGACCGACTTCCGCCTGCAGGTGGGCGAAACCGTGCGGCCCGACCAGCGCATCGGCCGCATCGACGACCCGGCGCGCTTCAAGCTCACGGCCCAGGTCGACGAGTTCTACCTGACGCGCGTGGCCATCGGCCACCGGGGCAGCGTCGAAGTCGACGGGCGCAGCTATCTGGTCGAAGTCAGCCGCATATTCCCGCAGATCAAGGATGGCCGCTTCGTCGTGGAGCTGGTCTTTGCCAGGGCGCAGCCCGGTTCGCTGCGTCCAGGCCAGAGCGCCGATACCCGCATCACCCTCGGCGCGGCCAGCAAGGGCCTGCTGTTGCCCAATAGCGCCTTCGTCAACGACAGCGGCGGCGCCTATGCTTATGTGGTGGCGGGCGATGGCCGCAGCGCCGTGCGGCGACCGATCCGGGTCGGCCGACGCAGCAATAGCCAGATCGAACTGCTCGACGGCATCGCTGCCGGCGAGCGGGTCATCGTGTCGAGTGTCGCCGCGTTCGGCAAGGCCGAACGCCTGCGATTGGTCGACTAGTCTTGCCCCACGCGGCGCGTCCGCATCGTCCAACAGGAGAACACATGCTCAAGCTTGTCAACCTCAGCAAGTCATTCATCGGCGGCGAGGTCAGAACGACCGCCCTGGACCATATTTCGCTCGACATCCAGGCCGGCGAATACGTGGCCATCACCGGCCCGTCCGGGTGCGGAAAATCGACCTTGCTGTCGGTGCTGGGCCTGTTCGAAACCTGTGACAGCGGCCAGTACTGGTTCGATGGCCAGGACGTCGCGGGCCACAGCGAGATGGCGCTCAACGCCTTGCGGCGCGGGCGCATCGGCTTCATTTTCCAGGACTTCAACCTGCTCGAAGAATTGACGGTGGCGGAGAACGTCGAGCTGGCACTCGCTTACACCGGGGTGTCGCGGCCGGAGCGGCGCGAGCGCGTCGCGGCGATCCTGGAAAAACTCGGCGTCGGCCATCGGGCCCGGCACCGCCCATCCCAGCTCTCGGGTGGCCAGCAGCAGCGCGTGGCCATCGCGCGTGCGCTGGTGGCGCGCCCTGCCCTGTTGCTGGCCGACGAACCCACCGGCAACCTCGATACCGGGCACGGCGATGAAGTCATGCGCCTGCTTCGTCAGATCAACGACGAAGGCACCACCGTGGTCATGGTCACCCACTCGCTCGAGCACGCGGCCCAGGCCGGACGCATCGTGCGCCTGCTCGACGGCCGGATCGAAGCCGCTTCCGCTGATGCCGTCCTGGCGGAGGTGGCGCCATGAAGCTGGACGATTTCCGGATCGGGCTGCGCCACCTGGTGCGCGAGCCGGGCTACAGCGCCATTGCCATCCTGGGCCTTTCCGTCGGCTTCGCGGCCTGCCTGCTGCTGCTCGGCTTTGTCCAGTACTCCTGGCGCTACGACGCCCACGTGCCGCAGGTCGAACAGGTCTACGTCGTCAAGCAGCGCTTCAACGTCGACCCCGTGGCGCCCTGGTTCGACCAGGCCCCGCTGCTGCTGCGCACGATCGCACGCGAGACCCCGGGGGTGGACGACGCCACCGCATTCTTCCGCCCGGACCCGCCGACCGTCAAAGTGGGCGCCACCCTGCACAAGATGCCGAGCCTGCTGGTGCTGCCCCATTTCGCCCAGGTGCTGGGACTGCGCGCGCTCGAGGGCGACCTGGACGCGGCCCTGACCCGGCCCGAAGGCCTGGCGCTGACGGCATCGACCGCCCGGCGCCTGTTCGGCGCCGCGCGTGCGCTCGACCGGACCGTCCAGGTCGGCGACAAGGTGCTGCGCGTGGCGGCGATCGTGCCCGACCCTCCGGCCAATACCACCATTCCCTTCGAGGCCCTGTACGGCGTGGGCTCCGTCTTGAACGACCCGGGCATGCGCACCGAGCTCCAGACCGGCGAGCATGGCGCCTGGGGCCGCCTCCTGCTCCGCATCGAAAACCCGGATGCGGTGCCGCAAGTGGCGGCGGCGCTCCAGCGCGCGCTCGACACCGCGCCCGCGGTCCAGGGCGTGCCGCCGGACGTGCGCGCGCGCCTGGGCGAACGCAAGGTGATGGACCTGGCGCTATCACCGCTGCGCGAAGCGTATTTCGACCGTGACGTGGCGCGCAATCCCGTCTCGCCGCCCGGCGATCGGGGCGACCGCGCCACGGTGACCGGACTGGCCGTGGTGGCGCTGCTGATCCTGGTCATCGGCGCCATCAATTACGTGAACCTCGCCACGGTGCGCGTCCTGCGGCGCCAGCGCGAAATCGGCATGCGCAAGGTGCTGGGCGCGAGCGTGCGCCGGATCGTGCTGCAATTCATGGCCGAGTCGCTGCTGGTGTCGCTGCTGGCGACCTTGCTGGGCCTGCTGCTGGCCTGGTTCGCCCTGCCCCTGTTCGCCGAACTGGTCAACCGCAAGCTGGATGGGCTGTTCGCGCCCGCCAACGTGGCGGCGGCGCTCCTGATCGGCATCATGCTGGGCGTGGTCGCTGGCCTGCAGCCAACCTGGACGGCGCTGCGTGTGCGCCCCGCCCAGGCCCTGGCCGGACGCGCCAATACCGAATCGCGCGCCGGTGCGCACCTGGCAAAGGCGCTGACCGTGCTGCAGATCGCCACCGCCGTCGGCCTGGCCAGCCTGGCCATGGGCATCGCGCTGCAAACCCGCTTCGCGATCAATGCCTCGCCCGGCTTCGACGCGTCACCGCTGCTGATCGTGGACTTACCCGAGCGCGGCAAGAAGAACGAGGCCGTGCGCGGCTTCATGACGGCGCTCGGCCAGCAGCCCGGCGTGCACGGCATGGTGCTGTCCGAGCACGTGGTCGGACGCTCCGGCAACGGCCTGATCCAGGACATCAAGCGCGACGGCGGCGCCAGCGTCTCGGCAGAAACGAAGATGGTCGACACCAATTTCTTCGAGGTGTATGACCTGAAACCGGTGGCAGGCCGCCTGTTCGATCCGCGCCTGGACCAGGAAAACGCGGTCGGGCCGGTCGTGATCAATGCCATCGCCGCGCGCCAGCTCGGCTTCGCCACTCCCCAGGCCGCAGTGGGCCAGACCTTGCTACACCCGGGGGACGACGGCAAGATGATTCCTTATCGCGTGCTCGGCATCGCCCCCGAACTGCGCTTCCGCTCGCTGCACGACGAGCCGCGCGCCACGCTGTATGTGCTCAATACCGACTGGGCCGCCGTGCTCAGCGTGCGCAGCACCGCGTCGATGCCCGACGCCGAGCGCGCCGTGGCGGCGCTATGGAACCGTTACTTCCCGCATGCCATCATGCACACTGAGCGTGCGGCCGACGTACTGGCCGCCAATTATGCCGACGACCGCCGCCTGGCCCGGCTGCTGGCGCTGGCCACCCTGATCGCGCTGGCGATCACGGCCTTCGGCATGGTCGCGCTGTCGGCCTCGATCGTGCAGCGGCGCGCGCGCGAAATCGTGCTGCGCAAGCTCTACGGCGCCGGCCGCGCCCAGATCGCCATGCTGCTTGGACGCGAACTGGGCAGCCTGGTCGGGGTGGCCGCCGTGCTCGGCCTGCCACTGGCCTTCCTCGCGCTCGGCCATTACCGGGCCGGCTTCGTCGAGCATGCGCCGCGCATGTATTCGATGCCCTGGCTGGCGCTGGCCGGGGTGGCGCTGGTGACCTTGCTGGCCACGCTGCGCCACACCTGGAGTGCGCTGACGATGCGGCCAGGCAAGGTGCTCAGGTGACGGCCAGGAATTCCTCGACCATGCTTGCCAGCAGTTCCGGCTGGTCATGATGCAGCATATGGCCAGCCTGCGGCACCATGCGCGGCGTCACGTCCTTCAGGTAGGCCATCCTGCGGTCGACCTCGGCGCGCGCCTGCTCCTTGGCGCCCATCCAGCGCCACATATCGGTGTCCTCGGCCTCGACCCACAGCACCGGCGCCGTGATCGCGCTCCAGCAAGCCATGATCTCGTCGACGTGGTACAGCAGCGGCGAACTCATTTTATGCGCCGGATCGCCCAGGATCTTCCACAGGCCGTCGCGGTCCTGCTCGGCCCAGTGGGCGGCCAGGAAGGCCGCGCGCTCGGGCGCCAGGCGCGGATTGGTCTTGCGCAGGCGCGCCGCCACTTCCTCCAGGCTGGCATAGCCGCGCATCTCGGGAGGATCGCGCAACTCGTCCAGCCACTTGGCCACGCGGCCCGGATACTGCTTCGGGTGCGTGGTCGGCAGGCCGAAGCCCTCCAGGTTGACCAGCTTCGCGATGCGCTGCGGCCGCACGCCGGCATAGATGCCGGCGATATTGCCGCCCATGCTGTGGCCGAGCAGGTTCACCGCCTCGTCCGGGGCGTAGTGGTCGAGCAGGACGTCGAGGTCGGCCACGTAGTCGGGGAACCAGTAGGTATCGAAGCCCGAACGCGCGCTCTGGCCGAAGCCGCGCCAGTCGGGCGCGATCACGTGCCAGTTCCCCTGCAGGCAATCGACCATGAACTGGAACGAGGCCGACACGTCCATCCAGCCGTGCAGCATGAACAGCTTGGGCGCGCCGGGCGTGCCCCAGTGGCGTACGTGCATGCGCAGGCCGCGAACGGTCAGGAATTCAGAACGGGAAGGTTTCATGCTGTTCCTAAATTAGTACGGTCGTTCGGATGATTATACGGGCCGGCAGTTGAATTCGCGCGCCGCGGCCCCATCTGCCGGACTTCGGGACAGGACGGTGGCGGTAAAATAGCGGCATTTCCACCTCCGCGAGCACATCCATGGCGATTTACCAGCTGGGCGAGCATGCGCCCGAGATCGATCCGTCGGCCTTTGTCGCCGACACGGCCACCCTGGTGGGCAAGGTCACGCTTGCCGCGAATGCGTCGGTGTGGTTTGGCACCACGCTGCGCGGCGACAACGAGCGCATCACGATCGGCGAGAACAGCAATGTTCAGGAAGGCACCGTGATGCACACCGATCCGGGCTACCCGCTCGACATCGGCAGGAACGTGACGATCGGCCACCAGGCCATGTTGCACGGCTGCACGGTGGGCGACGGATCGCTGATCGGGATCCAGGCCGTGGTGCTCAACGGCGCGCGGATCGGCAAGGGTTGCCTGGTCGGCGCCGGCGCCCTGGTCACGGAAGGCAAGGAATTTCCCGACCACTCGCTGATCCTGGGTTCGCCCGCGAAGGTGGTGCGGACACTGACACAAGAAGACCTGCTGCGCCTGGAAGGCACCGCCGCGAGCTATGTGGCGCGCGGCCAGCTGTTCAAGGCGCAGCTCAAGAAAATCGGATAAAGAATGACGACTACGGATACTGGCACCACCAACAGGGACACCCTGCAAAAATTCATCTTCGACAATGCGGCCGTGCGCGGCGAGCTGGTCGAGATTTCGGACACCTGGCGCGAGATCCAGGCCCGTCATGCTTACCCGAAGGCGGTGCGTTCGGTGCTGGGCGAGATGGTGGCGGCCGGCGCCCTGCTGTCGGCCAACCTCAAGTTCAACGGCGCGATCGTGATGCAGATCCATGGCGACGGTCCGGTGCGCCTGCTGGTGGTCGAGTGCGACGCCGACCTGCGCATGCGCGCCACGGCCAAGCTGGCGCCCGACGTCGAGATCGCCGACGACGCCACCCTGGGCCAGCTGTTCAATGTGAACGGCAAGGGCCGCTTCGTGATCACGCTCGACCCGGCCGACAAGGTCCCGGGCCAGCAGCCCTACCAGGGCGTGGTGCCGCTCGACGGCGACGACATGGCGACCGTGATCGAGAACTACATGCTGCGTTCGGAACAGATGGACACGCGCCTGTGGCTGGCGGCCGACGACCAGGTCGCGCGCGGCCTGCTGCTGCAAAAGCTGCCGCGCCACAGCGGCAAGGAAGACCAGACCAAGCAGGCCACCGAGGCCGAAGACCTGGAAACCTGGAACCGCGCCGCCATGCTGGGCCAGACCGTCAAGCGCGAAGAGCTGCTGTCGACCGACATCTCGACCCTGCTGCACCGCCTGTTCTGGGAAGAGACCATCCGCGTGTTCGACCCGCTGCACCCGCAATTCCACTGCAGCTGCAACCGTGAAAAGGTCGGCAACATGCTCAAGATGCTGGGCCAGGAAGAAGTCGAATCGGCGCTGGCCGAGCTGGGCGAACTGGGCATCAACTGCGATTTCTGCGGTAAGCACTACGCCTTCGACAAGGTCGATTGCGCCCAGCTGTTCGCCAGCGACAGCCCGGTGCAGACCATGATGCCGCCGAGCGGCAGCACGCACTGAGATCGCTTGCGCCGGGAACGCCGGCGCACCGGTCCGGTCAGCGCACCGCGGCGCCCTCGCTCGACGATGTCGACAGCGATCAGTCCACGCCGTGGTGCCGCCGAACATTACGCCTGTCCAGGGGGGCGCATGGCAAGTGCATCGAGCTGGGACGCACTATCGGCTACATCCTGAAACCGTGGGCGAGCGCACCCTGCTCTCCATGAAGATGGGCCGCCATGGCGCTAAGCACCTGGCTGACCGTACTCTTGAGATAGACCGAAAACCTGGAGTCGCCCAGCGTCCGTGCGATCGTGTCCGCATCGATAAATCTGATCATTTGCTCGACGAAAGGCTTGCCATCGACCAGCCCGGGAAGCCTGGCGATCGCGTCATCCAGTAGTCCCACGTAGCCATCGATATGGTAGTCGGCGACCTTGCGCTCGACGAGCGAGGGCTCCAGTGCCGCTCCCTGCTGGACGAGCCAGGCAATGTCCCAGATGTCCCGGTAGCGAATATTCTTGACCGAGGCCGGGAAGGCCACCACTTTGTCAGCCAATACTTCATCGATCGATTCGGCATTGACCAGCAGCTGACCGTAACCCAACAGGAAGTCATAGTTCTGCCGTAATGGCACCAGCTCACGCGTATAGGCGGGAACGTTCGCGATCTCCAACTTGATACGCTGGCGTGGAAGGTCACGCCGCTCGGGAGACGTCTCGACACTGACCTGCCATTTGTCGACACGTACGTTCTCGTAGTCTGGCAGGGCAGCCATTTCCTTGGGTTCCTTAACCTCGACCAAGAGTCCATATCTTCCGCCCAGATGCTTTTCGATACAGGCTTTGATTGCCTGCATTTTTTGCGACGTAAAGTCCCGGCCTCCCGCGAAGTCGAGATCTTCGCTGAACCGGTTCGATCCGCGGCAGAGCCGCAAGGATGTCCCGCCCTGGAAGACCAGGTCATTGAGCAAACCGGCCCGGTCGAGCGAATAAAAGATATCGTAGTGAAGAATCTCTTTCTCGACGACGGGACGCATGGCCGTGCGGCCTGGCTGCTGCATTGCCAGGTCGACCAGATCATTGAAGTTTTCAGGCATCGGAAAGCTCTCTTGCGTCGATCATATTGGTGTTTCGCCCGGAGCGCATGAGGTCGGCAACAGCCGCCCGCCTCGTAGCGATACGCAGCGGGCGCCCTTTCATCGACGTCGTGCGTTTGACGAGTTCCGCTGGCGGGCGCTTGGTATGCGTGAATTCGATGACGCCGTACGGGGTCTCATATACGCCGTTTGCACCTGTCGTCATGAGGGTGATCCGGCTCACGGGAACTTGAGAGATAACACCGTACTCGGACAGCATCGACTCCCTGCTCACATACGAAAAATGACCGCGCCTCAAGACAGACGCGATGTCCTCGATGACCCGCCCCTTCATGGATCTGGCCATGGGATTGATATAGACGCCCTTCGCGACCCGCTCGAGGATTCCATCGGATACCAGTCGTTGCAAGGACTTTTCAAGGGCCTTTTCTTTTTCGCTCGGAAATGCCTTGGCAAGGTCGCTCTTGGAAAAGACGTACACGCCCCGCTGGTCCAGCACAGAAAGTGTCTTGATGGCGTCAATCTTGTTCATCGCTCGATTTTCCTGCCAACGGATCGTAGTGGAGGCAGCCAGGTTGCCAATAAGTAGGTAGCCAAGAAGCCAGCCAAGCAAGTAGCGGGCAGCGTTAGGTATCATAATACCCTAATAAATATTAGGGTAGCAGACGACTTATCATGGTCCCTCTCCTTGTATCCGACTAGTGATGGTTTGCTGGAGCAGGCTTACTCCGCCTGATGTCCTACGACTTTTTCGCCGAAGTGGTAAGCTGATGCATCTTTGACACTGTTGCATTTTCGAACAGCGACACCATCTAGACATCACTGACTTACGGAGGAAGCACATGAACATCGATATTGGCATCAGCACCGAAGACCGCGCAAAAATCGTCGACTCGCTGTCGCACGTCCTGGCCGACAGCTACATGCTGTACCTGAAGACCCACAACTTCCACTGGAACGTGACCGGCCCGATGTTCCAGACCCTGCACGTGATGTTCCAGGAACAGTACACCGAGCTGTGGAACGCGCTGGACGACATCGCCGAGCGCATCCGCGCCCTGGGCCACTTCGCACCGGGCACCTACAAGCGCTACGCCGAGCTGTCGACCATCAAGGAAGAAGCGGACGTGCCGGGCGCGCAAGAAATGATCCGCCAGCTGGTCGCGGGCCAGGAAGCGGTGGCGCGCACCGCGCGTGCGGCCTTCCGCATCGCCGATGCCGCCGACGACCAGCCGACCGCCGGCATGCTGGCCAATCGCATGGAAGTGCACGAGAAGAATGCGTGGATGCTGCGCGCCTTCCTGGAGCAGGGCGCGGGCCATACCCAGGGTGAAGCGTCGTCGGATTCGAAGAACTGATGATGTGAGGTTGCGGTCCGCAGGGGCCGCAACCAGCGTTGAACCGGACGTGCAAGCGGCTCAATCGCCGCTGCGCCCACCACTCATATGCAAGTCGACCACCTTCATGATCTCGAGCGTGAGATCGAGGTCGAACTCGCCCGACGCCAAGGCAGCGCCCAGCTGCTCGCGCGGCACGCCGACCGCGGCGGCCAGCGCGCCCAATCCCGGCGCCTGCGACACCGCCTTCAACGCCGCGCCGACGACGGCGCCGTCGCCATCTTCGAAGGCATCTGCCAGGCAATCCGCGATCGCATCGAGCGAATCGAGGCCGGCGGAATCAAACGGGGAATGCTGTTCACTCATGGGGATTGACTAGTTGGTCGGGGTCGCGCCATGCTTGGCGCCATCCTTTGCCGGTGGCGGCGGAGGCGGCACGGTCATCGACTCGACCGGCTGCTCGTTCTTGCGCAGCACTTGCACGAAGATCTCGCCCTGCTTGATCATGCCCAGGTCGTAGCGCGCGCGCTCTTCCACCGCCCCCAGGCCTTCGCGCAGGTCTTCGACCTCCGAGGCCAGCTTGGCGTTGCGCGCGGTGAGCTGTTCGGTCTTGAGCCGCGTGGCATCGACCTGGCCCCGCATGTCGGCCACGGACAGCCAGCCGCCCTTGCCGAGCCAGAGTGGGTACTGGATCAGCACGAGCAGTGCGGCGAGGGCGATCGTGATCAGGCGCATGGCGGCAAAAAGGATGCGATCTGGCCGGAGAACAGGAAGCGCAAGCGCCCTCCCCGCCCGCCGGCCAGGTGGATTACTTCAGGTTGTAGAACGCGTCGCGGCCAGGATAGCTGGCGATGTCGCCCAGGTCTTCCTCGATGCGCAGCAGCTGGTTGTACTTGGCCATGCGGTCCGAACGCGACAGCGAGCCGGTCTTGATCTGCAGGGCGTTGGTGCCAACCGCGATGTCGGCGATGGTCGAGTCTTCGGTTTCGCCCGAACGGTGCGAGATCACGGCGGTATAGCCGGCGCGCTTGGCCATCTCGATGGCGGCGAAGGTCTCGGTCAGGGTGCCGATCTGATTGATCTTGATGAGGATCGAGTTGGCGATGCCCTTCTGGATGCCCTCTTTCAGGATCTTGGTGTTGGTAACGAACAGGTCGTCGCCCACCAGCTGCACTTTCTTGCCCAGCGCCGCGGTCAGCGTTGCCCAGCCTTCCCAGTCGCCTTCGGCCATCGCGTCCTCGATCGAGATGATCGGGTACTTGTCGCACCAGGTCGCCAGCATATTGGTGAAGTCGGCTGCCGACAGCGCCAGGCCGCCTTCGCCTTCCAGCACGTACTTGCCGTCCTTGAAGAATTCGCTGGCGGCGCAGTCCAGGCCCAGGGCGATGTCCTGGCCGGCCACGTAGCCGGCCTGCTCGATCGCCTGCATGATCAGCTTGATGGCTTCTTCATGGTTCGCGACCGACGGAGCGAAGCCGCCTTCGTCGCCGACGGCAGTGTTCAGGCCCTTCGAGTGCAGGATCTTTTTCAGGGTGTGGAACACCTCGGCGCCGTAGCGGATCGCTTCCTTGAACGAAGGAGCGCCGACCGGGATGATCATGAATTCCTGGATGTCCAGGTTGTTGTCGGCGTGCGCGCCGCCGTTGATGACGTTCATCATCGGCACCGGCATCTGCATCGCGCCCGAACCGCCGAAGTAGCGGTACAGCGGCAGGCCGGCTTCTTCGGCGGCGGCCTTGGCGACGGCCATCGACACGGCCAGCATGGCGTTGGCGCCCAGGCGGCTCTTGTTTTCGGTGCCGTCGAGATCGATCAGGGTGCGGTCCAGGAAGGCTTGCTCATTGGCGTCCAGGCCCATGATCGCTTCGGAGATCTCGGTGTTGATATTCTCGCAGGCCTGCAGCACGCCCTTGCCGAAGTAACGCTTCGGATCGCCGTCACGCAGTTCGATCGCTTCGCGCGAACCGGTCGAGGCGCCCGACGGCACCGCGGCGCGGCCCATCACGCCCGATTCCAGCAGCACGTCGCATTCGACGGTCGGGTTACCGCGCGAATCAATGACTTCGCGGCCGATAATATCAACGATAGCACTCATGTTTCTCAGTCTCCAGAAAGGGTAGAAATGGGTGACGGGCGCGCGCGTGCAGTCTGCTGGACCTGCGCGGCGCGCCGAAGTTGCGATTACTTGAACTTGGTTTCCATGAAACCGGTCTTCTTGACGATGCGGTCGATCTCGACGAGCGTGGTCAGGAGTTCCTTCATATGCCCCAGCGGCACGGCGTTCGGGCCATCCGACATCGCATTGGCCGGATCAGGGTGCGTCTCCATGAACAGGCCGGCGATGCCCGCCGCCACGGCGGCGCGCGACAGGACCGGGACGTGCTCGCGCTGGCCGCCGGACGAAGTGCCCTGGCCGCCCGGCAGCTGCACCGAGTGGGTCGCATCGAACACCACCGGGCAGTTCGATTCGCGCATGATGGCCAGACCGCGCATGTCCGACACCAGGTTGTTGTAGCCGAACGAGGCGCCGCGTTCGCAGGCCATGAAGTTATCTTCCGGCAGGCCGGCTTCGCGGGCGGCGGCGCGCGCCTTGTCGATCACGTTCTTCATGTCGCCAGGGGCCAGGAACTGGCCCTTCTTGATGTTGACCGGCTTGCCCGAACGCGCGCAGGCGTTGATGAAGTCGGTCTGGCGGCACAGGAAGGCCGGGGTCTGCAGCACGTCGACGACGCTGGCGACTTCAGGGATCATCTCTTCGTCGTGCACGTCGGTCAGGACCGGCACGCCGATCTCCTGGCGCACGGCGGCCAGGATTTCCAGGCCCTTTTCGCGGCCAGGGCCGCGGAACGACTTGCCCGACGAGCGGTTGGCCTTGTCGAACGACGATTTATAGATGAACGGGATGCCCAGCGCCGAGGTGATCTCTTTCAGCGTGCCGGCGGTGTCCATCGCCATCTGGCGCGATTCGATCACGCAGGTGCCGGCGATCAGGAAGATCGGGTGCTCGAGGCCGACGTCGAATCCAGCGAGTTTCATGCTGCATCTCCTTGCAGTGCGGGCGCCGCATTGGCCGCGCCTGCCGCGGTATTGGTGTTGGAAGCCTGGTGCGCCAGCGCCGCCCGGATGAACGAGGTGAACAGCGGATGGCCATTGCGCGGCGTCGACTTGAACTCGGGGTGGAACTGCACGCCCATGTACCACGGGTGCACGTCACGCGGGAGTTCCATGATCTCGCACAGGTCTTCGTTCGGGGTGCGCGCCGACACGGTCAGGCCGGCCGCTTCGACCTTCGGCAGGTAATAGTTGTTGCCTTCGTAGCGGTGGCGGTGACGCTCGGTCACGACGTTGCCGTAGATCTCGGCCGCCAGCGTGCCCGGATTGACGGCGCAGGTCTGGGCGCCCAGGCGCATGGTGCCGCCCAGGTCCGAACTCACGTCGCGCTTCTCGACCTTGCCGTCGTGGTTCTGCCACTCGGTGATCAGGGCCACGACCGGCTGGTCGGTTTCCGGATCGAACTCGGTCGAGTTCGCGTTCGGCAGGCCGGCCATATTGCGGGCGTACTCGATCAGCGCGACCTGCATGCCCAGGCAGATGCCGAGGTAAGGAATCTTGTTTTCGCGGGCGTAGCGCGCGGCCATGATCTTGCCTTCCACGCCGCGCTTGCCGAAGCCGCCCGGCACCAGGATGGCGTCGTACTTGGCCAGGTGTTCGCAGCCGCGGGTTTCGATCTCTTCCGAATCGAGGTACTCGATATTGACCCGGCTCTCGGTGTGGATGCCGGCGTGGCGCAGCGCCTCGGTCAGCGACTTATAGGATTCGATCAGGTCGACGTACTTGCCGACCATGCCGATGGTGATCTCGTGCTTCGGATTTTCCAGCGTGTGAATCAGCTTGGTCCACATCGACAGGTCGGCCTTCGGCGCTTCGAGGCCCAGGGCTTCGAGGATGATGTCGTCCAGGCCCTGGTCGCACAGCACCTGCGGCACCTTGTAGATGGTGTCCACGTCCCACACCGAGATCACGGCCTGCTCTTCGACGTTGGCGAACAGCGAGATCTTGGCGCGTTCGTCGTCCGGGATGCGGCGGTCGGCGCGGCACAGCAGCGCGTTCGGCGAGATGCCGATCTCGCGCAGCTTCTGCACGCTGTGCTGGGTCGGCTTGGTCTTGAGTTCGCCGGCCGATGCGATGTACGGCACCAGGGTCAGGTGCACGAAGGCGGCGCCCTTGCGGCCCGAGCGCAGCGACAGCTGGCGCGCGGCTTCCAGGAACGGCAGCGATTCGATGTCGCCCACGGTCCCGCCGATCTCGACCAGCGCGACGTCGACGCCTTCGGCGCCGCGGCGGATGTAATCCTGGATCTCGTTGGTGATGTGCGGGATGACCTGCACGGTCTTGCCGAGGTATTCGCCGCGACGCTCCTTGCGGATCACCGATTCATAGATCTGGCCGGTGGTGAAGTTGTTCACCTTCTTCATGCGCGTGCTGATGAAGCGCTCGTAGTGGCCGAGGTCGAGGTCGGTCTCGGCGCCATCATCGGTGACGAACACTTCGCCGTGCTGGGTCGGGCTCATGGTGCCCGGGTCGACGTTGATGTAGGGATCGAGCTTGAGCAGGGTGACTTTGAGGCCGCGGCTCTCGAGGATCGCGGCGAGGGAGGCGGCCGCGATCCCTTTGCCCAGGGAAGACACGACGCCGCCAGTGACGAATACGAATTTGGTCATTGTGCTGATGGTGCCGAATGGCACGCGCGGGAAATAGAAATTATACCTTAATCCTGCAAATACTTCTTCATATCAAGACGGCAAGTTCCCAAAAAACAGTGTCGTGGACCGTTCACAAAACCACTATTCCGAGTGCATTTTCGTTTCAGTTGGGCAATAATTGTAACCGGTCGGACGAGACAATATTTTACCGACAACATTTGTACAGACAGTTCTGGTGTCATAAGACAAACGCCGCACGGATGCCGCCATTCCGGCGGAAAAAACCCTATCTCAATTACACAAAACATGGGCAATTTCATCAAACTCAACATCGGTACGCGCCTGGCCGCCGGCTTCGCCCTGACGCTTCTGATGACCGTCATCATCGCTACCGTCGGCGTCTGGCGCCTGAACCAGGTCGCCCACGAGACAGAGGCGATTCTGGCAGAACCGCTGGCGAAGGAGCGCATGATCGCCGAGTGGTATACCCAGATCTTCGCCGCCGTGCGCCGCACCGCCGCCATCGTCAAGAGCAGCGACCCGTCGCTGACCGAGTTCTTCAAGGAAGACTCGGCCGCCACCGGCAAGCTGTCGGCCGACCTGGTCAAGCAGATCGAACCGTTGATCAGCGGCGACGACGAAACCGCCCTGTTCAAGTCGGTCATGGAACACCGCGCCGCCTACAGCAAGGCGCGCGATGGCGCGGTCAAGGCCAAGGCCGAAGGCAACGTCGAACTGGCGGAACAGATCCTGACCCAGCAATTCAATCCCACGGCCAAGGCCTACCAGGAACGCGTGAAGGAACTGGTCGACCTGCAGCACAAGCGCATCGCCGCCAGCGCCGGGCTGATCGCCAGCACCGCGGCCCGCGGCAACGTCGTGATCGGCTCGCTGGCCGCCGGCGCCCTGTTGCTGGGCGGCGTGTTCGCCTGGCTGCTGACCCGCTCGATCACCCGTCCGCTGCGCCAGGCGGTGCACGCGGCCGAACAGGTGGCGGCCGGCGACCTGACGGTCGAGATCGACACCAGGGCGACCGATGAAACCGGCGCCCTGCTGCGCGCGCTGGGCCATATGAATACGTCCCTGTCGAAGATCGTCGACGAAGTGCGCAGCGGCACCCAGACCATCAGCGGCGCCTCGAGCGAGATCGCGGCCGGCAGCTTCGATCTGTCCAGCCGCACCGAACAGCAAGCCGCGGCGCTGGAAGAAACCGCCGCCTCGATGGAAGAACTGACCGGCACCGTGCGCCAGAACGCCGACAACGCCCGCCAGGCCAATCAGCTGGCGATCGCCGCCTCGAGCGTGGCCACCCAGGCCGGCCAGGCGGTCGACCAGGTGGTCGCCACCATGGGCTCGATCAACGATTCGTCGCGCAAGATCGTCGACATCATCGCGGTCATCGACGGCATCGCCTTCCAGACCAATATCCTCGCGCTGAACGCGGCCGTGGAAGCGGCGCGTGCCGGCGAACAGGGCCGCGGCTTCGCGGTGGTCGCCTCGGAAGTGCGCACGCTGGCGCAGCGCTCGGCCGCCGCCGCCAAGGAAATCAAGCAGCTGATCGGCGACTCGGTCGAAAAGGTCGACACCGGCACCAGGCTGGTCGACCACACCGGCGCGACGATGCGCGAAGTGGTCGACTCGATCCAGCGCGTGACCGACATCATGGGAGAAATCTCGTCGGCCAGCCAGGAACAGATCACCGGCATCGATCAGGTCAACCAGGCCATGGGCCAGATGGACAATGCGACCCAGCAGAACGCGGCGCTGGTCGAGGAAGCCACCGCCGCCACCGCGGCGCTGCAGGATCAGGCGCAGCGCCTGGCGCAGGTGGTCGATGTGTTCAAGCTCGATGCGCGGTATGTGACCCCGGCGGCGCCGGTGGTTGCGGTGAAGCGTCCGCCCGCACGGCCGGCGTTGGCCAAGCCGGTGGCGCGTGCGGCGGCCAAGCCAGCACCTGTCGCCAAGCCGGCAGCCGCCAAGGCCACCGGCAAGCCTACTGCACCAGCCAAGGTCAATGAGGCAGAATGGGAAGAGTTCTGACCGTCTCTCGCCGCTAAATGAAGCCGCCGTCCCTTTTCAGGCACGGCGGCTTTTTCATTGGCTCCGGCTTTCCAGCTGTTCCCTCACGTAGGCCAGCCACCTGTCGTCTGGATTGGGCTGGCCGCGCACGGTTTCGATGTACTCGAAGCTGCGCCAGGTGGCGGGCCTGCCGCGGAAAATCAAATACATTTCGCCGATCTCGAAGTTCGGTCGCAGCACGCAGTCGGAATCGTTGTACAGGCGTCCCCCTCCACGTTCCCAGAACTTTTCATCACTGTGGTCAAGGGATGACGGCGGCGATCGCGTCTCTCCCGCCGCGCCAACGACAATGAACCGCTGTGCGGGGAAGCCCCGGATGCGCTCTTGCACTTCGAATTCGTATTCAACGGTCAGGCGTCCTCCACCTCCGCGGATCGATGTGGGCGTCGCTCTGACGACTTTGGCGACGGAGACATCCGTGGCCATGGCGATCTGCGCTTCAGGTGTGACCATCTGCTCGAGTGGAGGCGCGTAACAGGCGAGGCTGGATGGACTTGCCAGGATGCCGAGCAGCAAAGTAGCGTACAGTTGGCTCTTCAAGAAAGTTGTTGATGGCGGTGCGAACACTTTGCCTCTCCTGTGGGCTGGACAGTTCATGCTAGCAGTCGCCTGCCTCATCAAGATGCGCGCACTGTCACATCCCGGCTGAAACAGACGCAACTCGTGTGTTGACATTCCATTCACCCCGCCGCATACTTGCCGTTGATGTTAGCGTTATCATTCAAGGCACGGTGGACGTTTCCTCTCCGTCGTCGCACAAAAAATACACACGGAGACAAACCATGCTCAAGCGCGCGCCTGAAGCCCTGGTTCCTGAAGAAAAAAGCATCGGTCATGCTCTCGGCTGGCGCGAAAAGCTCAGCTATGGCGTAGCCGATATGGGCTTCAATTTTTATTGGGCCAATATCGCGACCTTCCTGCTGATTTTCTACACCGACACCTTCGGCATCTCGGCGGCCCAGGCTGCCACCCTGCTCGCCTCGATCAAGCTGATCAACGCCTTCACCGACCCGCTGATCGGCGCCGCCGCCGACCGCACCAGCACCCGCTTCGGCAAGTTCCGCCCCTATCTGGTCTGGATGTCGATCCCGCTCGGCGCCGCCGCTGTGCTCACCTACACCACGCCCGACCTCGACGCCGACGGCAAACTCGTCTGGGCCTACGCCAGCTACCTGGCGATGATGGTGTTCTACACCTGCGTCAACATCCCCTATAACGCGCTGTCCGGCGTGATGTCGGCCGACCCGCAGGAGCGCTCGACCATCAACGGCCTGCGCTTCATCTTCGCCTTCGCCGGCTCCACCCTGGTAACGGCCGCCACGCCGGCCATGGTGGGGTGGCTGGGCGGCGGCGACGATGAACGCGGCTGGCAGCTGACCATGGTCGCCTGGAGCATCGCCGCCGCCCTGATGTTCCTGATCACCTTCGCCAACACGCGCGAGCGGATCGCCCCGCCGCCCGGCCAGAAGAGCGACGTGCTGCGCGACATTCGCGACCTGGCCGCCAACCGTCCCTGGGTGGTGCTGTTCGTGCTGGCCCTGGTGATCATGGTGACCATCACCCTGCGCACCACCACCTCGGCCTATTACTTCAAGTATGTGGTCGAACGCCCCGAGCTGATGGCGAGCTTCGTGCCGACCTATATGATCTTCGCCGCCATCGGCGCCGCCTGCACGCCGCTCATGACCCGCTTCGTCGACAAGAAACTGCTCATGATCGTGCTGATGAGCGCGACCGCCGTTTTCTCGGCCGCCTTCTTCCTGATTCCCAGCGACCGCATCGACCTGATGTTCGCGCTGCAGGCGGCCACCGGCTTCGTGCTCGGCCCCAAGTCGCCGCTGGCGTTCTCGATGTATGCCGACACCGCCGACTACAACGAATGGACCACCGGCCGCCGCGCCACCGCCATGACCTTCGCCGCCGCCACTTTCTCGCAAAAGCTCGGCACCGCGGTCGCGGTGAGCGTGATCGGCGCCGTGTTCACCGCGCTGGGCTACGTGCCCAATGCCGCGCAGACGACCGGCTCGCAGGCCGGCATCGTGTGGCTGATGTCCTTCGTGCCGGCCTCGTTCGCCCTGCTGGCGGTGCTGGTCATGTGCTTCTATCACCTCGACGGCAAGCTGCTGGCGCGCATCCAGCTCGAGCTGGCGGCGCGCAAGGCGGCGCCATGAAAACATTGGAGACTCCATCCATGCTGCACCCGCAAGACGACCGCTACGTGCTCACCAGCCCCACCGCGATGCCGCAGGCCGGCGGCTTCCTGTGGAACCGCAGGATGATGATCCAGTCGACCTGCCGCGGCTATGCCACCGCCCAGTTCATGCAGCCGGAGCCGAGCAAGTATTCGCATGCGCCGAACATGCAGGCCAAGTCCTTCATGCAGCCGGAGCAGCACTACTACGCCCACCATCCGGGCCGCTTCTTCTACGTGAAGGACGAAGACACGGGCGAGCTGTTCTCGGCGCCCTACGAACCGGTGCGCGGTGGCGTCGACCGATTCGAATTCTCGGTCGGCCGCCACGACCTGCGCTGGACCGTCGAGAAGTTCGGCATCCGCATCGAACTCGTGCTCAGCCTGCCGGTCGACGACGTCGCCGAGCTGTGGTCGATGGATGTGACGAACCTGTCGGACCGCCCGCGCCGCATCAGCGTCTACCCCTATTTCACGATCGGCTACATGTCGTGGATGAACCAGTCTGCCGAGTACCGTCACGACCTGGGAGGCATCGTCGCGTCCAGCGTCACCCCCTACCAGAAGCTGGAAGACTATTTCAAGAACCGCCTGTTCAAGGACCGCACGGTGCTGCTGTGCGAACAGGCGCCGGATGCGTGGGAGGTTGGCCAGATCGCCTTCGAGGGCGAAGGCGGCCTGCACGCGCCGTCCGCGCTGGCCGGCGAACGCCTGGGCTGCGGCGACGCGCGCTACGAGACGCCCGCCGCCGTGGTCCAGTACCGGCTGGCGCTGGCGCCAAACGAAGCGGCCACGCGGCGCTTCCTGTTCGGCCCCGCCTTCGACGATGCCGAGATCGCGTCCCTGCGCGACACATACCTGAGCGAACAGGGTTTCGCCGCCGCCGCGCGCGACTACGCGGCCTATATCCTGGAGGGCGAAGGCGTGCTGCGGATCGCGACCCAGGACCGCGAGCTCGACAACTTCGTCAACACCTGGCTCGCGCGCCAGGTCTATTACCACGGCGACGTCAACCGCCTCTCCACCGACCCGCAGACCCGCAACTACCTGCAGGACAATATGGGCATGGCCTTCGTCAAGCCGGCGGCGGCGCGCGCCGCCTTCCTGCATGCACTGAGCCAGCAGGAAGCCAATGGCGCGATGCCGGACGGGATCCTGCTGTTCGAAGGCGCCGAACTGAAATACATCAACCAGATCCCGCACACCGACCACTGCGTGTGGCTGCCGGTATGCCTGCGCGCCTATCTCGACGAAACGGGCGACGACGCTATCCTCGATGCGCCGGTCGCCACCCACGACGGCGACGTGAAAACCGCGTTCGAACGCATCTCGCTGGCGATGGACTGGCTGTTGCAGCGGCGCGATGCGCGCGGCCTGTCCTATATCGAGCAGGGCGACTGGTGCGATCCGATGAATATGGTCGGCTACAAGGGCCGCGGCGTCTCGGGCTGGCTGACGGTGGCGGCGGCTTATGCCCTGAACCTGTGGGCCGACGTGTGCGCCGCGCGCGGCGACGCCGCGTCGCTGACGCGCTACCGCGCGGGCGCCGAAGCGATGAACGGCGCCGCCGAAGCCCATCTGTGGGACGGCGCCTGGTTCGCGCGCGGCATCACCGACGACGACGTCAAGTTCGGCGTCGCCAGCGACACCGAGGGCCGCATCTACCTGAACCCGCAAAGCTGGGCCTTCCTGTCGGGCGCCGCCAGCGCCGAACAACGCGCGCTGATGTTGAAGGCGATCGACGAACAGTTGCGCACACCCTACGGCGTGCAGATGTTCGCGCCGCCCTACAGCGCCATGCGCGAGGACGTCGGCCGCGTCACGCAGAAGCATCCCGGCTCGGCCGAGAACGGCGCCGTCTACAACCACGCCTCGGTGTTCTACATCTACAGCCTGTACACGATCGGCGAAGCCGACCGCGCCTTCGACGCGCTGCGCAAGATGATTCCCGGCCCGGGCCTGGACGACTATCTGCAGCGCGGCCAGCTGCCGGTGTTCATCCCCAATTACTACCGCGGCGCCTACAAGGAATATCCGCGCACCGCCGGGCGCTCGAGCCAGCTGTTCAACACCGGCACCGTGGCCTGGGTCTACCGCTGCCTGATCGAGGGGCTGTGCGGCCTGAAGGGCGACCTGAAAGGCCTGACGGTGGCGCCGCAGCTGCCGTCCGGCTGGGATGGCATGACGGTGACGCGGCGCTTCCGCGGCGCGACCTTCGAGGTCGACATCAGGCGCGGCGCGGTCGACCGGGTCGAGGTGACATGCGATGGTGTGGCCCTGCCTGCGGCCCGCGTCGACAACATCGAAGCGGGCCGCACATACCGGCTTGAGGTAAGAGCGCCCTAGATTACTGCATCGTGTGCGTCTGCTGCTGCGTATCCACCGCGAAGCCGCGTTGCGCGTCCCAGTAGGTGAACCAATACCGCACCACATCCCCGATCTTCAGCCCGCCCGCCGTGTACGTGTTGTTGGCGCCGCTGAGCTGCATCCGCACGTTCTGCTGCGCCCCGTTATTGACGGTGTAGTGCACGTCGGCCCAGCCGCCGGTGGTGGTGCGGAACTGCAGCATCGTCGACGAGGTCTGGCTGACCGAGGTCGGGCCGCTCGGCTCCGGCTGCGGCGTGGCGCCGCCGCCGCCCGACTCCCACACGATGTCGTCGATCGCGAACTGGAAGCTCGATGACGGCAGCGCGCCGTCGATGCTCGAGATCATGAAGATGTCGTGAAGCGACTGCGCCGCAACCAGCGGCCCGAGCAGGGTCGAGACGGGAATCGAGGCCTGCGCCCACTGCCCGTTGCGCGTCAATCCATAGGCGGTGGTATTGGCCGGGAAGTTGACCCAGTTCTGGTTCGTGTAGGTGTCGCCGATGCCGATCCTGAAGCCCACATTGGCCGGGATCCGGATGCGGAACTTGACGGTGCCGTTAGCGCGGTAGTTGCTCAGGTTGCGCGCCTGGCGCGCCTGGATGCCGCCGCCGAACCACTGGCCCGGCGTGGTGTAGTTCCAGGCGATGACGTTGTTGCCCTCGAACGGCGCGGTGTTGCCGGCGCCGGTGGAGGCGGCGTTCCACAGGAAGATGTCGGAGCTCGTCCCCGCCACCAGCTTGTTGTTGACCGCCGTGGTGTCGGTGAACACGCCGAACTTGCCGGCTACTTCCGGCACGGTCTGGTCGCCCAGCTTCACCTGGCCCTTGCCGTCCATCTGATAGACGCGCACGTAGTCGACGTACATGGTGGCGGGCAGCGGCGCCGTGACCTGGCCCGGGTTGGCGGCGTCGGTAAAGTTGCCGCCCACGGCCATGTTCAACAGCAGATAGAACGGCGCCTGCAACGCGCTCGAATTGACCGGCAGTGGCGCGTTGTACATATTGTGCTCGACGCCGTTGTCGACCGTCGTGAAGCGCATCTGGCTCTCGTCCCAATAGAAGCGGTAGGTGACGAAGCGGTTCGCGAGCGAATTCTGGGGCACGTACCAGTTCTTGGTCTGCCACGCGGTCGAGGCGGCGCAGCTTTCGTTGCCGGGCACGCAGGCGGCCTGCTGCCAGGTGATCACGTTCGAGCCGACGAAGTGGTTCGACGACGGCGCCCCGCCCTCGGCGCGGCCGGACGCCTTGTGGCCCATCTCCATGATGTCGATCTCGCCGTTGCGCGGCCAGGTCTGCGGACTGACGCCCAGCATCCACGCGGCCGGCCACAAGCCGGTGCCGAGGTTCGGCGTGGCCATGCGCACCTCGATCATCCCGTACTGCACCTGCACCTTGTTCTTGGTGTCGAGCCGGGCCGAGGTGAAGACATTGCTGCCGATCGTCTGGCTGCGCGCCTGGATCGCCAGCGCGCGCGTGCCCGATTCGAAAGGCACGTTGACGATGCTGGCGTTGTTGGGGCTATAGTACTGCAGCTCGGCATTGCCGTAGCCGCACAGGCCGATCTGGCAGCCGTTACCGTCCTGCAGGTTCCACACGCCGGTGTTCACGCTGTTGCCGTTGAACTCGTCCGACCACAGCAGCTGGCCGATGACCGGATTGGTGACGCTGGCCGCGGCCTGCGCGCCGCAGGCCAGCAGGATGCCGGCGGCGATTGCGTGGAAAGGTTTCCATCTCGAGCCATATTTCTGGTTCTGGTTGTTCACGTCGACTCCTCTTATCTCACTACAAGAAATGCGGCCGTGCCGGTTGGCCGTGCCGCGGCTTGCCAACTTGCTCGTTGGTCTCGAATGATGTCGTGCGGATTCGTGTGGAATACGGGATTGGAAACCTTTCCAAACCGGAAAGTAAAATATAGTCTGATTTTCTGGACGTGTCCATTCGATGCGAATGGTGCGTGCGCGATTACCCCGCCGGCATATGCATGCGGCGGGGAAGCGGGTGGCGCTGCTTATGCGCGGACGCTGGCGAGGATTTGCGCGACCAGTTGTTCCTGGCTGTCGCGGATGTCGAGGGTAATGCCGGCTTCGTCCGGCTGCAGGGGTTCGAGCGTGCTCAGCTGACTGTCGAGCAGCGATGGCGGCATATAGTGGCCGGGGCGATTGCTGACGCGCTCCAGGAGCAGGCTGCGCTCGCCGGCCAGGTGCGCGAAGCGCACGTCGCCGCCGGCGCTGCGCAGCAGGTCGCGATATGCGCGCTTGAGCGAGGAACACGACAGCACCGCCCCGCCCTCGCGTGCGGCGAGCTTGTCGCGCAAGGTCAAGAGCCAGTCGCGGCGATCGTCGTCGGTCAGCGCGGTGCCGGCCGTCATCTTGGCGATATTGGCCTGCGAATGGAAGGCGTCGCCCTCGATGAACGGCACGCCGAGCGCGGCGGCCAGCTTTTCGCCGATGCTGGTCTTGCCGCAGCCGCTCACGCCCATGACTACCCAGGCCGTTCCCTTGTTGTCGTCTCGCGCTTGTGTCGTCATTTCCCTATGTTAACGCTAACATCGATATGGGCGATTGTAGCGTCTACGCACGAAGGATGTAAAGCGGTCATGCACCACGGTTGGGCGGATGCGCGCTGTCAGTGCCTGTCGACGAAAATCGCGGGCGCTGTCCTGCCGGTGCTTGCCGACGCAAAAAAGCGTGTTTCGTCTTTGAAATGAATGACTTGGCCGCGCACGATTCCGGATGGCACAGCTCTTGCTGTTGACAATGCTCAAGCATCGTCATGCCCGCCTCGCCGTTTCATTTTTTGCGTCATCACCACTACCAGGGATCTTCGCCAATGAAAGATGAGAATCTGTACCGCCCTTATTCGACCGAGTCTTCACTCAACGGCTGCCCCTGCGGCAGGCATGGTTCCCAGGACGAGCACGATCGCGAAGCGCAAGCCGCCAGGCTGCGGCGCGCCGGCGATGCCGAAGCGCTGTCCGGTGACTTCGTCGAGGCGGCAGCGGTGCGCGCCCTGTTTCCGCATGAAGCGACGCGCCGCAACCTGATCAAGGCGGTGGGCGCGCCGACGCTGATGGCGGCGATCGGTTCGCTGCTGCCGCTGGCCAGCCTGCAGGCCAATGCGATGGAAAAAACGGGCGCGCTCGAGAAGAAGGACCTCAAGATCGGCTTCATCCCGATCAACTGCGCCACGCCCCTGATCATGGCCGACCCGATGGGCATGTACAAGGCGCAGGGCCTGAACGTCACCCTCAGCAAGACCGCCGGCTGGGCGCTGGTGCGCGACCAGATGATCAACCGCGAGCTCGACGCCTCGCACTTCCTGGCGCCGATGCCGCTGGCGATGTCGATCGGCCAGGGCGGCACGCCGCAGCCGATGCGCGTCGCCACCATCCAGAACATCAACGGCCAGGCGATCACGCTCGGCCTCAAGCACAAGAACAACCGCGACCCGCGCAACTGGAAGGGTTTCAAGTTCGCGATCCCCTTCGAGTACTCGGTCCACAACTTCCTGCTGCGCTACTACCTGGCCGAGCACGGGCTTGACCCGGACCGCGACGTCCAGCTGCGCGTGACGCCGCCGCCCGAGATGGTCGCCAACCTGCGCGCCGGGAACATCGACGGCTTCCTCGGCCCCGATCCGTTCAACCAGCGCGCCGTGTTCGACCAGATCGGCTTCATCCACATTCTCACCAAGGACATCTGGAACGGCCATCCCTGCTGCGCCTTCGGCGCCTCGCAGGCCTTCATCGACCAGAACCCGAACACCTTCGCCGCGCTGTACCGCGCCATCCTGAATGCCACCGCGATGGCGCACAAGGCCGGGAACCGGGCCGAGATCGCCAAGGCGATCAGCAAGCCGGCCTACCTGAACCAGCCCGAGACCGTGGTGCTGCAGGCGCTCTCCGGCCGCTTCGCCGACGGCCTGGGCAAGGTGCGCAACGAGCCGGACCGCGCCGACTTCGACGCCCTGCCCTGGTATTCGATGGCGACCTGGATGCTGACGCAGATGAAGCGCTGGGGCTACCTGAAGGGCGACGTCAACTACAAGGCGCTGGCCGAGCAGGTGTTCCTGCTGACCGATGCGCGCAAGCAGATGGCGGCCCTCGGCATGCCGGCGCCGGCCGCCGCGGCAAGCGGCTACCGACCGTTCACGATCATGGGCAAGACCTACGACCCGGCCAAGCCGCAGGCCTACCTGGACAGCTTCGCGATCAAGCGCGCCTGAGTTGGAACGAAAGAATCCATGCACAAGCAAATGAAGTTCAAGGCGGCGCTGCTGTCGCTGGCGCTGCTGCTGGTCTTGCTCGGCGTCTGGCATATCGCCACCGCGCCGCGCGCCGCGGCGCCGGTGGCGGCGATGAGCGCCGAGGAAGCCGAGTACGCGGCCCTGATGGGACAGGCGCCGGTGGCCGCCGCGGATCCGGCGCCTGCCGCCGGCAGCGGCTTTCCCACGCCGTCGCAGTTCGCGCAGATAGCGGGCGGCCACCTGGCCGACCCGTTCTACGATCGCGGCCCGAACGACCGCGGCGTCGGCATCCAGCTGGCGCATTCTCTGGTGCGCGTCGCCCTGGGCTATCTGCTGGCGATGCTGGTGGCGATCCCGCTGGGCTTCGTGATCGGCATGTCGCCGCTGCTGTACCGCGCGATCGATCCGTTCATCCAGGTGCTCAAGCCGATCTCGCCGCTGGCCTGGATGCCGATCGCGCTCTACACGATCAAGGATTCGTCGATCTCGGGCATCTTCGTGATCTTCATCTGCTCGATCTGGCCGATGCTGATCAACACCGCCTTCGGCGTGGCCGGCGTGCGCAAGGACTGGCTCAACGTCGCGCGCACGCTCGAAGTGTCGCCGCTGCGCAAGGCCTTCCTGGTGATCCTGCCGGCGGCGGCGCCGACCATCATCACCGGCATGCGCATCTCGATGGGCATCGCCTGGCTGGTGATCGTCGCCGCCGAAATGCTGATCGGCGGGAACGGCATCGGTTACTTCCTGTGGAACGAGTGGAACAACCTGTCGCTGGCGAACGTGCTGTTCGCCGTGCTCATGATCGGCATCGTGGGCATGGCGCTGGACCTGATGTTCGCCGCCCTGCAAAAGAAGGTGACCTATGCCGAATGACCGCTTCGTCCAGGTGGACGGCCTGGCCAAGACCTACCGCGCCGGCCAGCCGCCGGTGTTCGAAGGAGTAACCTTCGCGATCGAGCGCGGAGAGTTCATCTGCATCATCGGCCATTCGGGATGCGGCAAGAGCACCATCCTGAACGTGCTGGCCGGGCTCGAAGCGGCCAGCGCCGGCACCGTGATCATGGATGGCCGCGAGGTGACCGGCCCCGGCCTGGACCGCGGCGTGGTGTTCCAGAACCACGCCTTGCTGCCTTGGCTGAGCGTGGAAGACAATATCGGCTTCGCCGTGCGCTCGCGCCATCCCGACTGGCCGCGCGACAAGGTGCGCGAGCACGGCGCGCGCTTCATCGAGATGGTGGGCCTCTCCGGCGCGGCGCGCAAGAAGCCGGCCGAGCTCTCGGGCGGCATGAAGCAGCGGGTGGGCATCGCGCGCGCCTTCGCGGTCGAGCCCAAGATGCTGCTGCTGGACGAGCCGTTCGGCGCGCTCGACGCCCTCACCCGCGGCACGATCCAGGACGAGCTGCTGGGCATCTGCGCGGCCACGCGCCAGACCGTCTTCATGATCACCCACGACGTCGACGAGGCGATCCTGCTGGCCGACCGCATTTTCTTGATGAGCAACGGGCCCCAGGCGCGGATCGCCGAGATCGTCGTCAACACGCTGCCGGCCGACCGCAGCCGCGCCACGATCCACCGCGATCCGCAGTTCTACAAGATCCGCAACCACCTGGTCGACTTCCTGGTGCGCCGTTCGAAGATGCTGCAGCAGTCCGGCGCCGACGGCGCCGAGCCCTCGGCGACGCGCATCGTACGTCCCGGCCTGGAAGACGATGCCGTGCCCGCGGCGCCCGACCACTACCCTGCCCGGGCTTCGGCCTGAGCGTTCGCCTTTACCCAATCGATGGAGCCAAACATGATTTCATGCCGTGAAGACGTCACCAAGATGATCCTGTCCGCCAAGGTCCGCAAGGGCATCAAGTGGCGCGACGTGACCGAGGCCACCGGCCTGTCGAAGGAATGGACCACCGCCGCCTGCCTTGGCCAGATGACCTTGACGAAGCCGCAGGCCGAGGCGGTCGGCAAGATCTTTGAACTCTCTGACGAAGCCATCGCCTGGCTGCAGATTGTGCCCTACAAGGGATCGCTGCCGACGGCGGTGCCGACCGATCCGCTGATCTACCGCTGGTACGAGCTGGTGAACGTGTACGGCACCACGATCAAGGAACTGATCCACGAAGAGTTTGGCGACGGCATCATGAGCGCCATCGATTTTTCGATGGACATCCAGCGCGCCGAAGATCCGAAGGGCGACCGCGTCAACGTGGTCTTGTCCGGTAAATTCCTGCCCTATAAGAGCTATTGAATCACGCGCCTGAAGGTCAGGCGCTCTCGCGCTCGCGCAGGGTGAAGCCCAGGTCGATGCGCTTGCGTTCGGGCTCCTGGCCCTTGATCACCTGCAGCAGCAGGCCGGCGGCTTCGAAGCCGATCTGGTAGCGCGGCGTGTCGATGGTGGTAAGCGACGGCATCATCCAGGCCGACGCTGGCAGATCGTTGAATCCGCAGACGGCAATCTCCTGCGGGATGCGGATGCCGTGGCGCTGGCAGTGGTAGACGGCGCCGTGGGCCAGGTCGTCGTTGCAGCAGAAGACGGCGTCGCAGTCGGGCATGTTCGCCATCATCTGCCCCATCAATTCGGCGCCGAGCGCGATCGTGGAACGCTCCGGCACCATTAGCTCGAGCCGTGGGTCGGCCAGGCCCGCCTCGACCATGGCGGCCCGATAGCCGTCGGCGCGCCGCAGGGTGCGCTCGTCCAGCTGGGCGCCGATGAAACCGATGCGGCGGTAGCCCTTCCTGACCAGGTGGCGCGTCATCTCCATGCCGGCCTCGAATTGCGAGAAGCCGACCGACAGCGCGCCGGCATCGTCCGACAGGTCCATCATCGACACCGACGGCACCTGCGACGCTTCCAGCATCTTCGTCACGGCCGGGCTATGGGTCTGGCTCGAGAACAGGATGCCGTCCGGGCTCGATTGCAGATAGGTGCGCAGCAGCTTTTCTTCCTCTGCCTGCGAATAATAGGTATTGCCGATCAGGAGCTGGTACTGGCCCGGTGCGACGGCATCGTGGATGCCTTCGAGGACGGCGGTGAACACGGCGTTGGAAAACGACGGCACCAGCACCACGATCACATGCGATTGCGACGAGGCCAGCGCGCGCGCGGCGCGGTTGGGCACGTAGCCGAGTTCCGCCACCGCCCGCTCGACCTTGACGCGAGTGACCTCGGAAACCATCTGCGGCTGGCTCAGCGCGCGCGAGGCGGTCATGATCGACACGCCGGCCATGCCCGCCACCTGCTCGAGCGTCGCCCGTCCCGTTCCCCTGCCCCTGCTGCGGCTCGTCTTATCCATTGTCATCCTGTCGTGGCGTTCTTCATCCCTGGTTCCATTCTATCAACAACGGACTGGCCTTTCGTGGCTGCCTTGGCCAGCGCAAAAAACGACCGAAAAGTCATATATTGGATTTACTGATTTTATTGTTGTTTTTTTGCTGAATTATACCCCTCCCCCGCAGACGACCTCCTCGGCGATGGCTATACTTTTCCTGCTATGTTGCCCTAGTGAAAGAATCGTATGCGCCTGAATACCCCGATCACCAATATCGAATACCAGCTCGCCGACGGCAAGACCATCGTCTCGACCACGGATTTGCAGGGCAATATCCGTTACGCGAACCCTTATTTCGTGCAGGTGAGCGGCTTTACCGAGGAAGAGCTGATCGGCGCGCCGCAGAATATCCTGCGCCATCCGGACATGCCGGTGGAGGCCTTCGCCGACATGTGGCAGGCGATCCGCGCCGGACGGCCGTGGAGCGGCATGGTCAAGAACCGCTGCAAGAACGGCGATTATTACTGGGTGTACGCCAACGTGACGCCGGTGCTCGAGAACGGCCAGGCGACCGGCTATATGTCGGTGCGCACCAAACCGACCCGCGAGCAGATAGCAGAGGCGACGGCGCTGTACGGCGAATTCAAGGCCGGCAACCCGCGCGGCCTGGTCTTGCGCAACGGCCGCGTCGAACACGGCGGCCTGCGCGGCCGCCTGGCGGCGCTGGGCCGGCTGCCGCTGCGCACGCAAGTCAACGGCGGCATGGGCCTGTTGACGCTGCTGCTGGCGGCGATCACGCTCCAGTGCTGGCGCGACGGCCTGCCGGCATGGGTCTTGTTGTCGCTGGCCGCTTCTCTGGCCATGGTGCTGGGCCTGTGGGCCAGCCTGCGCCGCAACGTGCTGGCGCCGCTGGCCGATGCATCCGGCTTCGCGCGCCGCCTGGCCGGCGGCGACCTCACCTGCCGCCTGGCGCCGCGCCGCGACGACGAGATGGGCCAGCTGGTGGCGGCCCTGCGCCAGTCGGCCGTGAACCTGTTCAGCGTGATCGGCGACGTGCGCGCCAACTTCGACGAGATCCGCCACGCCACCGGCGACATCGCGACCGGCAACCTGGACCTGTCGAGCCGCACCGAGACGCAAGCGTCGAGCTTGCAGGAGACGGCGGCCAGCATGGAGCAGCTCACTCACAACGTGGCGCAGAGCGCCGACAGCGTGAACGCGGCCAGCGACCTCGCGCGCCGCGCCGCCGCGACGGCCGGCAACGGCCAGCGCACCGTCACCGAGGTAGTGAGCACGATGGAAGCGATCAGCGCCTCGTCGCACAAGGTGCTCGACATCGTCGGCATGATCGACGGCATCGCCTTCCAGACCAATATCCTGGCCCTGAACGCCGCCGTGGAAGCGGCGCGCGCGGGCGAACAGGGCCGCGGCTTTGCGGTGGTGGCGGGCGAGGTGCGCACGCTGGCCCAGCGCAGCGCGGGGGCGGCCAAGGAGATCAAGGCGCTGATCGACGCGTCGATCCTCGACGTCGACAACGGCAACCGCCTGAGCGTGGCGGCCGGCGCGGCGATCCAGGAAGTGGTGGGCGCGGTCGACCAGGTCACCCGCGTGATGGACGAAATCGCGGGCGCGACGCGCGAACAGTCGGGCGGCATCGGCCAGGTGAACCAGGCGGTGACCCAGCTCGACGCGATCACGCAGCAGAACGCTGCGCTGGTGGAAGAAGCGGCCGCCGCGACGGCGACCTTGGCGCGGCAGACCGACGAGGTGTCGCAGGCCTTGCAGGTGTTTCAGTTGCAGGCAAACGCGCCGGGACGCAGCGCCCGCGCGGCCGCCGGCAAACACGCCATGAAATTGGCCGCGGCCTGATCAACAAAAATCCCTGCTGCGCGCATCCAGCCCGCCCAGCAGGTGCGACATATCGACCAGCCGCTTGGCCACCAGGTGGCGCACCTCTCCCTGGCGCTGCCAGATGCCGTACACCCCGAGCAGCGGCGCATTGAGCACCTCGCGCCGCTGCTGTTCGACCAGGGTCGGCCACACGATCACATTGACGTTGCCGGTCTCGTCTTCCAGCGTCATGAACAGCACGCCCTTGGCCGTGCCGGGACGCTGGCGCACCGTGACCAGGCCGCAGGCGCGCGCCAGCTGGCCGTCCTGGAAGTCCATCAGGCTTGAAGCCGGCATGAAGCGCTGCTTGAGCAGGCGCTCACGCAGCAGCGCCAGCGGATGGCGGCCGAGCGTCAATCCCTGCGCGCGGTAGTCGCCGACGATCTCTTCGCCTTCGCTCGGCGCCTGCAATGCCGGCGTCTCTTCGCGCGGCACGGTCGGGCGCAACAGATCCTTGTCGGGCGCCGCGCCCGAGGCCTGCCACAGGGCTTCGCGCCGGTGCCCGGCCAGCGACCGCAGGGCGTTGGACGCGGCCAGCACCTGCAGGTCGCCCCGGTCGAGATGCGCGCGCCGCGCCAGGTCGGCCACGCTGTCGAACGGCCGTATGGCGCGCGCCTGCTCGATGCGCTCGGCCGCCTCCTGCTTCAATCCGCGTTGCAGCGAGAAGCCCAGCCGCACCGCCGGCTGGCGCGAGCGGTCGACGGGGTCGTACTCTTCCAGCGCCGAATCCCAGCCGCTGACGGCGACGTCGACCGGCCGCACCTCGATGCCGTGGCGGCGCGCATCCTGCACCAGTTGCGAGGGACTATAAAAGCCCATCGGCTGGCTGTTGAGCAGCGCGCAGAGAAAAGCGGCCGGCTCGTGGCACTTGAGCCACGAACTCGCATACGCCAGCAGCGCGAAGCTGGCCGCGTGCGATTCGGGAAAGCCATACTCGCCGAAGCCCTGGATCTGGCTGAAGATTGCCTCGGCGAATTCCTGCTTGTAGCCGCGTTCGAGCATGCCGCCCACGATGCGCTCGTAGTATTTTTCGAGGCCGCCCTTGCGCTTCCAGGCCGCCATCGCGCGCCGCAGTTGATCCGCCTCGCCCGGCGTGAAGCCGGCGCCCAGGATCGCCACCTGCATCACCTGCTCCTGGAAGATCGGCACGCCCAGGGTGCGCCCGAGCGCGACCTTCATCTCAGGGCTCGGATATTCGATCGGCTCCAGCCCCTGGCGCCGGCGCAGGTAGGGATGGACCATGCCGCCCTGGATCGGGCCGGGACGCACCACCGCCACCTCGATCACCAGGTCATAGAAGCGGCGCGGCAGCATGCGCGGCAACATGCTCATCTGCGCGCGCGACTCGATCTGGAACACGCCGATGGTGTCGGCCTGGCAGATCATGTCGTAGGTGGCGCTGTCCTCGAGCGGGATGTCCTGCATCTCGAACACGTCGCCATAGCGCTGGCCGACCAGCTCCAGGCCGCGCCGCATCATCGACAGCATGCCCAGCGCCAGCACGTCGACCTTCATCAGGCCCAGTTCTTCGAGGTCGTTCTTGTCCCACTGGATGACGCTGCGATCGACCATCGTCGCGTTCTCGATCGGCACCAGGCGCGAAAGTTTTCCTTTCGCGATCACGAAGCCGCCCGGGTGTTGAGAAAGGTGGCGCGGGAAGTTCAGCAGCGACTGCGCCAGCGTGGCCCACTGGCGCGACAGCGGCGCCTCGGGATCGAGGCCACTTTCGGCCAGGCGGCCCAGCAGATCCGCGCGGCTGTCGAACCAGTGGTGGGTCTTGGCCACCTTCTCGACGATGGCGAGATCGATGCCGAGCGCGCGCCCGCTGTCGCGCAGCGCGCTCTTGGGCCGGTAGCTGATCACCACCGCCGCCAGCGCCGCCCGCTGGCGGCCGTACTTGTTGTAGATGTACTGGATGACTTCTTCGCGCCGCTGGTGTTCGAAGTCGACGTCGATGTCGGGCGGCTCGTTGCGCTCGCGCGAAATGAAACGCTCGAACAGCAGGCTGGCGCGGGCCGGGTCGACCTCGGTGATGCCGAGGCAGTAGCACACCGCCGAATTGGCGGCCGAGCCGCGGCCCTGGCACAGGATGTGCTGCGAGCGCGCGTAGCGCACGATGTCGTACACCGTCAGGAAGTAGTGTTCGTAGCCCATGTCGGCGATCAGTTCGAGCTCGTACTCGATCTGGGCCTGCACCTTGGCCGGCACGCCGTCGCGGAAGCGCCGGTGCGCGCCGATCCAGGTTTCGCTGCGCAGGTAGCTGCTGGCATCGTGGCCTTCGGGAACCACCTCATCCGGGTATTCGTAGCGCAACTCGTCGAGCGAGAAGGTGCACAGGCGCGCGATGCGCACCGTCTCTGCCAGCGCCTCGCGCGAATAGATATTGGCCAGGCGCAGGCGCGCGCGCAGGTGCTGCTCGGCGTTCTGCGCCAGGCCGTAGCCGCAGGCGCCCACCGGTTTGCCAATGCGGGTCGCGCTCAGGGTGTCCTGCAAGGGTTTACGCGAGCGCACGTGCATGCAGACGTGGCCCAGCGCGACGATCGGCAGGCCATGCTGCCAGCCCACCTCTTCCACCGTGGCGCGGTGGGCGTCGTCGAAAGCGCGGTGCAGCTGGGTGAGGCCGAGCCAGGCGCGGCCCGGGAAGGTGGTGGCCATCCATGCGGCCTGGGCGTGCAGGCGGTCGACGTCCTGGGCTTCGTGGCCGGGGTATGGCGGCAGCAGGATCGCCAGGCAGTCGGGCATGTGCTGCAGGTGCGCGTATTCCTGGACGGGATTGGCCAGGTCGTCGGGCGTGAGCAGGTAGGTGCCCTTCTCGCTGCGCGTGCGGCCGATCGTGATCAGTTCGGACAGGTTGCCGTAGCCGTTGCGGTTTTGCGCCAGCAGGATCAGGGAGGGTGCCGGCGTCAGAGCGTCGTCGAGGCTCTTGAGGTGGAAGTGGGCGCCGATGATCAGGGGCAGGCCGGCGTTTTTCGCTTCGGCATGGGCGCGCACGACGCCGGCCAGCGAGCATTCATCGGTGAGCGCCAGCGCGAAGTAACCCAGCTGCACCGCGCGCGCGACCAGCTCCTCGGCGTGCGAGGCCCCTTGCAGGAACGAGAAGTTCGAGAGGCAGAACAACTCGGCGTAGGGGGGCAGCGCCTGGGGGGATGGGGGCTGGGCGGTGGGGGTGGGCTTGGTCACGCTGGTGGGCTGTCAAACAGCCAATACTGTATAAAAACACAGTATAACCGAGCCGACCACGTCGGCGAAAAAACCTACGACTCAGGCTACTCAGGCGTGTGTGGGAAAGGGGCGCGGCATGGGTCCGAGGGACGCCCCTGAAGGATCTTGCACTCCCATCCGCGCACGCAGACTGGACACGCCACCACCGTGCGCACGGCGCATGACCTGCTGGTCGGCGCCAATCATGCGCTCATACGCCAGCATCAATGCCGTACCGCCCATTGAATTGATGTAATCGAGCATATCCATCGTGGTCTCGTAAGCCCAGCCAGAAAAGCTCTCGCCCAGTTCGCCCCCCGCCGCCGCACCGGCACTCGTGACGCCGCCCTGCACTTTCGTCAGGATCGTGACGATGGCCCACGAAATCGCCATCCATCCAGTCGTCGCAAGCGTCATGCGCAGCACCGGCATGAGAATGCCCGCTTCGTGGATCGCCTTGAGCACGCCGAGCAAGGCGCCGGCCGGCATTGCGCGGTTGCAGTCGATGGTTGCGATCAGGATCGCGATCTTGTTCATCACGCCAGGATAGCGCCGCAGAAAGCGGTACAAGGCAGGACCGATCTGCTGCTGGTCGCCAAGCAGCCGACCAAGACCGGCCGCTAGAAAGCAGCCGCCAGTGAGCTTCCACACCACTTTCACCAGCTTCATGTCGACCGGACCATCCATCATCGTCGCGCTGGCGAAGGTTTGCAGATGGCTGCCATTGCCGGCATGCGTAGGGCTCAGCAGCAGATTGAAGCAGGTGGAAAAATTGGGGTCGTAGCTGCCGTCCACCGCGATGGCGCCGCTCGCGGTCACCGCGATGAACGGCGCTACCGCTCCACCGACGACGCCGATATTGATGGCGCCATTGGCCTGGAGCGATGCCATCAACTGGAGTGCCTCCTGCGCGCTGCCGCCTGCACGCAGGAGGCCGTCGCTATTCGCGATCACGTAGCTGCCGTCACGGCATTGCAGGGTGATGGCGGCGGCATCCTGGGCCTCGGGCATGCCGATGGTAAACACCTCGGCCGCATCGCTCGAGGTCTCGAGCGCCGTGATCTGGCCGTCGGCGGCGATCGACCAGTAACCGCCTGCCGCGGTCTGGAGCTTGATCTCGTCGCCGGCGGCGAGCAGCCCGGCCAGCGAGACGTAGTTTCTGTCAGTGGTGAACGCGGGCTCGGGCTGCGTGATCGAGACCGGCGTATCTTCGGGCACGTTAACGCTCGAAACGGCCGCCACGCCCCAGCTATAGACCATCGAGAACGACTTGACGGCGGCCGGCCAGGTGTCGCCGAAGGTCAGGCTGTCGGCCGTGAACGACAGGCTTGCGTTTTCCACCAGCGCGGCGACCTTCTCCGTGACGTCGACCGGTCCGTAGGCGGCGGCGATGATGTTCAGGGCGCGGGGGTCGAGCGACGCCTGCCCGGCGGGAGCGGCCGGGTCGTAGTCGATGTGGAGAATCTGGTTCTCGGTGGTCGCGGCCATTTGCGGCTTGCGGTCGGCGTACTGGTAGACCACGTGCAGGGTCTTGCGCATGGCCGGCCAGCCATCGCCGAATACGCTGCTGGATGCGGCGACCGACAGCCTGCGCCGGCTCACGCTGGCGCGGACGATGTCGGTGACGTCCTTCAGGCCGTAGAAGGCGCTCAGGATGTGCAGCGGGGGACGGTAGCTGAGCGCATAGGGATTGCCCTCGACGACGATGTCGACGAACGGCACCTGGCCGCTGTAGCTGGCCACGATGACGAAGGTGTTGCGCTTCTCCTTGCTGGTTTCGCCGAGGGTGGTGCTGTCGGCGACCAGGGACAAGCTTCCGGTCGAATGGTCGGCCAGGTTGCGCACTGTCGCGCTTACGTCGGCGGAGCCGAAGCTGGCGCCCCACACGGTCAGCGCCGGCTGGGCGGTGCTGTCTTCCGAGGTTGAGGCAGGGGTTCGGATGGCTTGCTCGAACTGCTGTGCGCCGATGTTCAGCGTCTGGCCTTCCGAAGCCGTTGCCACGAACGTCGGGCCGCCGTCATAACGATAAACGACCGTCAGCGTCTTTTCGTGGCCAATCCAGGTGTCGCCGAACGCCCGATTGCTCGCCAAAACACACAGGGTTTCTGGAAAAGACTGACGGTTGACTTGCTTGATGACCTGAGCGGTGACCTGCTTGAGTCCGTAAGCCGCGCCAACGATCTGCAGAACGCCTGTGCTTTGGATAGCCATACTTGAATCTTCTTTCCGGAATGAATAACATGCTTTGCGACAATTGCGATGGCAGGCGCGACGATCTTCGTTGCGTCCCCCCTTGTTGATACGCAATAGTTTGCAAACTCCGTGCCACGTTGAAACATGGTGTGGAAGCAACAGAATCGAGGATTTAGTCGACTAGCTATGCCTGTTGGGTGTAAAACAGCGGGTGTTTTTACATGTCAACGAAGAAGTTGACACGCCGGTTGCCTGAATCGCGAAATTAGGAATGTGTATTCGGCAAGTTTCTTTCCCTGTAGTACTTACGGCGCCTGCGCCGACCAAACGAGCCGCCAAATGACTTCATCGCCTGACCTGCTTGCCAACCCCAGCACCGAGCGATATCGCCTCGGTAGGTTGCTTGGCAATGGCGGCTTCGGTGACGTGCATGAGGCGTGGGACCCGGCGCTGCAGCGCAGCGTTGCCATCAAGCGCCTGAAGCCTGACCTGGTGCGCGACCAGCCGGATAACCTGCTTCAGGAGGCGCGCCTGGCGGCCTCGCTGCGGCATCCTGCTTTCATCCAGATCTATTCGCTCGAAGACGACGGCCATAGCAAGTCGATCGTGATGGAGCTGGTTGGGGGGAAGACGCTGCATCAGCTGCTGGCCACGACCAAGCTGGCGCGGGATCAGATACTCGATATCGTTTGCCAGTTGGCGGATGCGATGGCGCAGGCGCATGCGGCTGGGTTGATTCATGGTGATTTGAAGCCGGCTAATCTGATGATCGAGCCGTCGGGGCAGGTCCGCATCATGGATTTTGGGCTGGCGCGCAAGATCGATCCGCTGGCGACCGAGTCGGGGGATGTGCTGCAGACGCAAGGGACGATTGCTTATCTAGCGCCTGAAATCTTGAATGGCAAGCATCCAAATACGCTCAGCGATATTTATGCTGTCGGTGTGCTGATGTACGAGATGATGCATGGGGAGAGGCCGTTTGCGCATCTGCATGGACTGGCCCTGGCCGCAGCTCAGGTACAGTCATCCTGTTCACAATGGAATTTTGCGGCAGACGCCGATCAAGGTATGGTCGCTTTAGTGCGTGCGATGTGCGCGCCAGACCCAGCTATGCGCATCCCAACAATGGAAGCAGTCAAGCAGGCTGCACAAACATTGCGCCAACCGGGTGCTAAAACGTCAAAATTATCTTCATCACCTACGACGACTAATACACCCGTGTCGCCACATGGTATTTGGCGGAGAGTCGGATTTGGCTTGGTAGCATTTATGCTCGTACTGGGAGGGACATATTTTGCACGCGTGGATAACTCGAGGCCCCAGTGGTTACCTCCAGCATCTAACGCTGCAAAAATGTCGAATGGCATGACAGCATTACGTCACTTCGACCGTGACGGCAGCTTAGATATCGCAATTGCAAATTTTAGTGGTATCTTGGAGAAGCAACCCAATCATGCCGCTGCAGCTGCAGGTATAGCGCTCGCATATGCTTTACGCTATTCGGGTGATCGTGGGGATGCAACTTGGCTAAAACGAGCAGACGCCAGTTCACAAGTAGCTCTCTCACTCGACGATCAGTTGGCACTTGGCTATGCCGCTATGTCTCACGTACGCGGACAGCAAGGTCGTTACGAAGAAAGCCTGCAACTTACTCAGCAAGCACTGCAGCTTGATCCATCCAATTTATTTGCCCTTAACTCCAGAGGTGAGGTGTTGATGCGAATGCAGCGCTACACAGAGGCTGAGCGCAACATTGAAATTGCACATAATGCATATCCAACGGAACGCTTGTTTGTCGATCAGTTAGGGGAGTTGCATGCGCGTAAAGGGGATTACATTAAGGCAGAGCAGGCCTTCCGGGATAGCATTCGATTGGAACCGGACGCAGTTTATGCTTATGCAAATTTGAGCGCAGTGCTGCAGCGACAAGGACGCGAGAAGGAAGCATTACAAGTGCTACAAGAAGGATTACAAGTTCGGCCGAGCGGAGTTCTTTATAACAATCTTGGAAATGCACTGTTCAATCGAGGCGATTACGTCGGCGCAGCAAAAGCATTTGAACATGCTGTCTCCGCCTCGAAAGGCAACAACATCGCATATTTACGATGGGCTAATCTTGCTGACACTTTACGCTGGATTCCAGGACGCGAGCGCGACTCTCAACAGGCCTATCGCAATGCAGCAATTCTAATGAAACCCCTACTCGAACACGCTCCAGACAACGCCACACTAACCTCGCGTATGGGGTTGTATTCCGCCAAGCTAGGTGACAAGGCCGCTGCATTAACTTTGAGTAAACAAGCAGTACTTGCCAAACCTGACAATCCAGATATCCGTTTCCGAGCGGCTGTCGCATACGAAGTAACAGGCAAGCGTGAGGCCGCATTGGCTGAACTAGCCAACGCGCAGCAACTTGGCTATCCGACAACACTGATCAGTACCGAACCTGATTTGTTGGCGCTGCGGAGTGATCCGCGGTTTGATTTACTTCGAATGGAAAGGAAATAATGACACAACCATTAATGACGTTGACCGCACGCTTCGATGTCAACCAAATAGACGACGGGGTCGATTGGGTTTTTGCTGATCTTGACTCGGCCATTGAAGCCCTTCACTCCCCAATTGAGGCACAATGGAATCGCGACATCCAGTTCTCAGCTGGCCAAGAATTCAAGATCGCCATTACAGCAAGCGATAAGGACAAAACTGGATTTGAGTCGTTAGAGGTCGTGGATTGCTGCCTGATTACCCGCCCCCATATCCTGTCCTGCGGACCGAATCAGCGCACCCGCTACGCTCCTCCTTCCCTCTTTGCATCCAGCAGCAGTCAGCAGCTCGGCGCCCTCTATAGAATTGAACCTTCGGCATTCACCGTACACAGTTCGGGGATCGATCCAGCGAAAGGAAAACGGATTACTCTACTATGGGACGGGAACTTGACTGTAGGGCCTTATAACGGCCTGTGGGAATTGTCTTTTTATTTGACAGTTCGCATCAAGCGAAGTGGTGATGAGACTGAACAGCTGCGGGTATTTTACTTCGATCCTGAAACCGAGATTGGTAACGGTACATTCCCTCCAAACTAGTATCGAAAGATTTAAACTCTTTCGCTCAGACCTAACAGGCCAACATGCCGCCTTAATGCTTCCGCCGGCGTCATAAGCCGCGAAGCACACCGCTGGAGATCCCCCTCACAAGCCTCCCAGGCCGCACGAATCTCTTCCTCCGAAATATTGGCAGGAAAACGAATCCGAGGGTGAGCCTCCAGCAATTTGTAAACCGTCGGCCGCGAAATCCCCAGCATCCTGGAAGCAGCCAGAATTTGCCACTGACTCTTTTCCATCGCCTCCACAAGATCGTCGTCGCTCAACTCCGACATCTTGCGCCGCACCGGCCTCGAAACAGCAGACGAAGAAGCCACGGCAGCATCGGGAGGAGCAACTACCTCCGCCACCACAGGCAGCCCCACCGCCTGTTCCAACACCGGCACATTCCCCGCTTGCAAATCCAGCGTCACCCGCCGCATTGCATGCCCCAGCTGCCGCACATTCCCCGGCCAGTCCCCATTGAACACCTGGCTCAGCAACTCGAACGGCAGATTCCACCCATCCCCCGGCGCCTCGGCCTCCAGAAAATGCCGCACCAACACACCAAGATCCTCACGCCGCTCACGTAACGCCGGCACCCGAATCACGAACGCCTCGAGACGCCGCCGCAAGGCCTGATTGAACCCACCCTCTCCCAGATCCTGGTCGGTCGCCGCAACGATCCGCGCATTCGACCTCGCATCCGCGCCCGCCCCAAGCGGCCGATACTCGCCGCTCTCCAGCACGCGGAGCAGCATGGCCTGCACCGACGCCGGCGTATCCCCGACCTCGTCCAGGAACAACGTGCCATCCTCGGCCTCGGCAAACCACCCGCGCCGAGCACTGGTCGCCCCGGTGTACGCCCCTTTGACCGCGCCAAACAATTCGGCCGCCGCCAGCGACTCATTCAAGGTCGCCATATTGATTGCAACAAACCGCCCGCTCCGGCGCCCACTGAGGGCATGAATCGCCTGCGCCGCCACCTCCTTGCCGCTGCCGGTCTCGCCCAGCAACAGCACCGGCATGCTGGTCCCGGCCACCTGCGCAATCGCTTCGCGCATCTTGATCGCCCCGTCGCCAACGCCGATCAGTCCCGGCACGTTCGCCGCGCGCGGCAGGCTGCGCATCAGATGCAGGCACACGAAGATCTGGCTCCCCAGCCCGATCACGATGCCGCGCTCGAGTTCATCCGCCGTGAAGCGGTCGGTCCCGTTCGATGGCCGCCCATTGAGTTCCAGCCCCATCTTGCCGCGCACATGATCGATCTGGATCCCGCTCTCGGCGACGAAGCGGATATGCACCGGCTCGCGCGTGATCGAGCGCTCGCCCAGCGGCGTTCCTTCATGCCCCGCGCAAGGGCGTACGGAAAGCGGCGCGAACAGCGGCGCAAACCGGTTCAGCGCGATCGCGCCGCCCGCGGCTGGCCCCAGCATCTGTTCGCCGATGCGCTCACGCTGCGGGTGCCACAGGATCGTGATGCCGAGCACCGGCGCCGATGCGAAGTCCTCGGCCATCCCATAGCTGGTCAGTGTCGCGTCGGGATCGCTCACGCTTGTCCACTCACGAAGTAGGCGCCGAGGGCATCGAGATATTCCTGAAACATGGGCTAAATGGGCACAATCCGCCTGATGAAAGATATACACAAATTCTAACCGATCGGAACGCCTCGGCGGCCTCTGGAAACCCAGCAAATTGTCGTGATTTGACCAGCCCCTGACAGGCCAATCCAGCTATGATCCATCCAGCTTCGAGCGCCATGCCCGACAGAAGGAAACCCATGCACATCCACACCCTGCGCTGCTTCGGCGCCACCGCCAACACGGGCAACCCCGCCATCGTCATCGAAGGCGATCCGTCACGCCTAGATGCACGCCAGGCCTTCGCGCGCGAGCGCAACACCACCTGCGTCTGGATCGATCCGCCGCAGGACAAGGGCATGGCGGCCATCGTCGACTTCTACTATCCGCACATGCGCAGTCCCCTGTGCCTGCACGCCACGCTGGCCGCCGCTGCGCGGCTGTTCGCCCGCCCAGGCGCCAATCCACCATTAACGGTGAAGACCGCCATGCACGGCCTGCCGCTCGCACTGACCCGCGAAGCAGAACACCTGTTCGTGCGCCTGGCGCCGCAGCCCGCCCCGCAACCGGCACTTTCGCCGGAGCTACCGGCACGCCTGCTCGGCATCCCTACGTCAGCCATCGTCGCAGCGCCGCAAGTCGCCTCGGTCGGCAGCCCGAAACTGCTGGTGCGGGTGCGCGACCCGGCCACCCTGCACGCGCTGGCGCCCGACCTGGAAGCGATCGCGCAGTGGGGCAAGGAACACGGCGTCAACGGCCTGTACGCCTACGCAGGCGACGCCGATGCGCAGGCCTTTGAAGGCCGCAACTTCAACCACCTCGACCCACGGCTCGAAGACAGCGCCACCGGCGTCGCGGCCGGCGCCCTCACCGTCCTGCTCGGCCACGCATTGACCGTGCGCCAGGGCCACGCCACCGGCCACGATTGCCTGATCCGCACGCGGATCGAAGATGGCGCGATACTGGTCGGCGGCCGTGTCGAGATGATTTGACAAGCAGAATTGTCATGCTTTGTCATCACTTGGTCGAATAAGTTTTAGCTATAGCAGCACACCGTTGTGTTATTGCTACATTACGATGGTTACCGAAGAAACAATTGAGTAATATCCGAATTTCCTTCGGAGAAAATTGTGATTAAACTCAAAATAATGTCTGGTTCGGTGCTGTTGGCCTTATATGGTAGCGCCGCCCTGCTTTCCCTCGTCCCCGCTACCGCCCACGCGCAGACCGCGCCAGGCGTCGCCAGCGGCGATGTGATCCCCAGCGTCAGCGTGGTCGGCTCGCGCCGCGTCGGCGCCGCATCGAGCACCGATACCCCGGTGGCGATCGACTTCATTCCGATGACCAAGGCCGCCGAGCAAAGCGGCCAGTTCGACCTGGCCCAGGTGCTGACCAATCTGTCGCCCTCGTTCAACTCGACCCGTCAAACGGGCGCCGACGGCGCCGACCTGATCGACTCGGCCGCCCTGCGTGGGCTGGGTTCGGACCAGACCCTGGTGCTGGTCAACGGCAAGCGCCGCCACACGGTGGCGCTTGTGAACCTGTTCGGCGCGCGCAACCGCGGCAATACCGGCACCGACATGAACGCGATCCCCGTGATGGCGATCCGCGAAGTGCAGGTGCTGCGCGACGGCGCCGCCGCCCAATACGGCTCGGACGCGATCGCCGGCGTGATCAACATCGACCTCAAACGCAGCCTGGGCTGCGAATCGGTGCTCGGCTACGGCCAGTACACCGCCGGCGACGGCGAGAACTGGCTGGCGTCGGCCTATTGCGGCGTGGCGGTGGCCGGCGGCGTGCTGGGCATCACCGGCGAATACTACGATCGCGGCCGCTCCAACCGCTCCGAAGCGGGCAATCCGCGCATCATCGGCGACACCAAGTCCGAGAACCAGACCGTCTACCTGAACGGCGAATTCCCCACTGGCCCCGGCAAGCTGTATTTCACGGCCGGCGCGCAAAAGCGCGACGCCTCCTCGGCCGCCTGGGCGCGCGAAGGCATCGGTTCCGAAGACATCCCGTCGCGTAACTCGGCGGCGATGTACCCGGACGGCTTCGTCCCCTTCATCGACGGCGACGTCGACGACCGCTGGGGCACCGTCGGCTACCGCTGGGCGGTCGGCGAATGGAATGCCGACGTCTCGCAGACCTATGGCTACAACCGCCTGAAGTACGACATCAACAATACCCTCAACGCCTCGATCGCCAACCTGGACCTGATCAACGGCGGCCCGGGCGTCAGCGCCAGCCGCTTCTACGCCGGCGGCTTCTCGTTCCAGCAGTCGACCACCAACCTCGACATCAGCCGCTTCTACGGCGACGTATTGAAGGGCATGAACGTGGCCTTCGGCCTCGAGCACCGCCGCGAGAACTACAAGATCTTCGCCGGCGAGGCCGGCTCGTGGATCGACGCCGACGGCGTGGGCATAGGGGGCAACGCCGGCAGCCAGGGCTTCCCGGGCTTCCAGCCGGGCGACGAGACCGACGCCGACCGCCATAGCAACGCCGCCTACCTCGACATCGAAACCGACGTGACGGACCGCTTCAAGGTGCAGACCGCGCTGCGCCACGAACGCTATTCGGACTTCGGCTCGACCACCACCGGCAAGCTGGCCGGCGCCTACCGCGTGGCGCCGAACGTGCTGCTGCGCGGCTCGGCCAGCACGGGCTTCCGTGCGCCGTCGCTGCAGCAGATGTACTTCTCGTCGACCTTCACCGACTTCGTCGGCGGCCAGCCGCTGGACGTGGTGCTGGCGCCGAACGGCGGCCCGGTCGCCAATGCCGCCGGCATCCCGCAGCTCAAGGACGAGGAATCGAAGAGCTACACGCTGGGCCTGACCTGGTCGCCGACCGGCGCCACCTCGGTGACGGCCGACCTGTACCGCATCGACATCGACGACCGCATCGTGCTGTCGGGCCGCTTCGACGCCGACAACTACCCGGCGCTGGGCGCCACCCTGCAGCAGCTCGGCGTGGGCCAGGCGCAGTTCTTCGTCAACTCGGTCGACACCAAGACGCAAGGCCTGGACCTGACCGTGTCCAACCGCCGCAAGGTGGGCATCGGCAACCTGACCACCTTCCTGGCCGTGAACTTCAGCAAGACCGAAGTGCAGCGCGTGAAGGCGCCGGCGGCGCTGGCAGGCTTCGAAGACGTGCTGCTGTCGGAACGCGAGCGCCTGTTCATCGAGGAAGGCGCGCCGCGCCGCAAGGCCACGCTGGGCCTCGACTGGACCCAAGGCCAGCTCGAAACCTCGCTGCGCGTGATCCACTTCGGTCCGCAGACCCTGGGCACCTTCTCGGGTCCGCCGGTGCCGAACCAGCACTATGAGGCGAAGACCTCGGCCGACCTGTCGTTCACCTGGGCCTTCACCGAGAAGACCCGCCTGACCGTGGGCGGCACCAATATCTTCGACGTCAAGCCGACCCGCCAGGATCCGAACGAGACCGACAACGGCTTCAAGTACGAGAGCGTGCAGTTCGGCCTGAACGGCGCATCGATGTTCGCGCGCCTGGCGCACAAGTTCTGATCGCCCCCTGATCGGACAGCAACGGCCCGCGATCATCGCGGGCCGTTTTCATTTGGAACGGTCCACCGCTCGGCCGGCGGGCGAGATATCATGCTTTTCTTTTGATGCTCCAAGAATGACATGCAAAAACTGATCGCCGAACTGATGCGGCTTTACCTTCCCGCCGACGCGCCGCCGGCCGACGTGCTGACCCTGCACGTGCTCGGCCAGCAGAACGTGCCGATCAGCCTGACGAGCGGCGACGGCCTGACGCGCGCCATGATGATCCCTTTTCGCAAGACCAAGGGCCTCGAGGGCGACGCCCACTGGCTGCGGCTGTGCGAGGTCGCCAACACGCTGCAGGACACGCTCGGCCTGCCCGCGCCGGCGGTGAGCATCTCGGGCGGCGACGCTTATTACCTGTGGCTGTCGCTGGCCGAGCCGGTGCCGGCCGACCAGGCCCAGACCTTCCTCGAACGCCTGCGCGACGCGTACTTCCCCGAAATCGAACTGGACACGGACGCCGTGCGCGCACCGATCGCGCTGCCGCCCTGCCTGCATCCGCGCACCGGCAAGTGGGCGGCGTTCATCCATCCGGGCATGGGCGCCTCGTTCGCCGACGAGCCGGGGCTGGACCTGGCGCCGCCGCCGCTGGGCCAGGCCGCCTTCCTCGAAGGGCTGGAAAGCATCGGCAAGGAACAGTTCGAGCAGGTCTTCCAGGCGCTCGAACCGGCGCCGCAACCCGCGCCCGCGAACGTGCCGCTGGTTGCCGCGCCGGCGCCTGCGGTCGCGCCGCACGCGCCAGTTCCAGGCCTGCTGCTCAAGGATGCGACGCTGGAAGACATCGTCCGTCACCTGCATGCGCTGCATATCGAACCGACGTTCCGCCACCTGATTCCACCGCCACGCCGCGACTGACGGCGCGTCCCAAGCGGGACGCCGCCCGATCGGCCGTCATGCGACACTGGCCATCCTTGAATCCTGCATGTGAAGGAGAGCCTCATGACGACAGACCAGCAAAAACCGGAACAGCCGCCGACCGTCCAGCCGGCCGATACCGATGGACTGAAGAACAAGAAACCCGAAGAGTTGACGCCGGAAGAACTGCGCCTGATGGCGGATACGATGCCCGGCGAGGGACCGGGAGACTGAAGCAAACAGGCCCGCAGCGCCAAGCTGCGGGCCTGTTTGCTTCTTGTAGCGTTTACTTCGTGACGGTCAGCAGCGAACGCTTGCCGCCCTTGAAGGTGTACAGCGTGATCGTGCCGTCGCGGATATCGCCGCGCTGGTCGAAGGCGATCGGGCCGGTCACGCCCTTGTACTGGATCTTCGCCAGCACCGGCAGATACCTGGCCGGCGCCGCCGAGCCGGCCTTCACCATCGCCTCGGCCATGGCCATCGTCGCGTCGTAGGCATACGGCGCATTGATCTGCACGTCGATGCCGAAGCGCTTCTTGTAGTCGGCGCGGAACTTGTCCATGCCGGCCTTGGCGTCGCCCTGCACGCCACCCGCTTCCGCGCACACTACCTGGCCATCCGCCATGGTGCCGCCCGACAGCTTGTAGATCTCGTCCGAGCAGATGCCGTCGCCGCCCATCATGCGCACGTTCATGCCCAGCTGTTTCATCTGGCGCAGCATCGGGCCGGCGGTCGCGTTCATGCCGCCGAAGAACACCAGGTCCGGCTTGGTGGCGCGGATGCGGGTGACGATGGCGCTGAAGTCGGTCGCCTTGTCGTTGGTGAATTCGCGCGCGACGACGCTGCCGCCGGCTTTTTGCAGGCTGCGCGAGAACTCGGTCGCCAGGCCCTGGCCGTAGGCGGTGCGGTCGTCCACCACCGCCACCCGCTTCGCCTTCATGGTGCCGGTGGCGTAGCGGCCCAGGGCCTGTCCCAGCTGCACGTCGTTGGCGATCACGCGGAAGGCCGTGTTGAAACCCTGCTGGGTGTATTTCGGGCTGGTGCTCGAGTGCGAGATCTGCGGGATGCCCGCAGTGTTGTAGATCTTGGAGGCCGGGATCGTGGTGCCCGAGGTCTGGTGACCGATCACGCCGTTCACCTTGGCGTCGACCAGCTTCTGGGCCACGCTGGTGGCTTGCTTCGGATCGGCCGCGTCGTCCTCGGCCACCAGCTGGAAGGTGACCTTCTTGCCGCCGATGGTCACGCCGCGCGCGTTGAGCGCCTCGATCGCCATGCGCGCGCCGTTCTCGGTGTCCTTGCCAAAATAGGCGACCGGGCCGGTCAATCCCGCCACGTGGGCGATCCGCACCACTTCCTGGCTCGAGGCCACGCCGGCCAGGGTCGACAGCACGGCTGCCATGATTATCTTCTTGTTCATCGATTCCTCATCCATTGCGATGCGGGCCAGGACCATGGTTGGCCCGCGGAACCGATCATTCTACCGCGAGGACGAACTGAACGTGACGACCGCCTTCAATCCACCCAGACGCGTCGATGCGTCCAGCATCAGCGTCGCCCCGTGGCGCTCGGCGATCGCCTTGATGATGGCCAGGCCCAGGCCGCTGCCGGCGGCATCGCTGCCGGCCACGCGGTAGAAGCGGTCGAACACGCGCTCGCGCTCATCCGGCGGAATGCCCGGCCCGCTGTCCTCGACCTGCACCACGATCTTTTGCCCATCGTGCTGGACCGAGATGTCGACCGTGCCGTCGCCCGGCGTGTACTTGACCGCATTGTCCACCAGGTTGCGCAGCAGGATCTGCAGCGCGTCGGGCTGGCCAAGGACGGTGGCCGGATCGGCCTGCTGCACGCCCAGGTCGACGCCCTTGGCGGCGGCCACGCCGGCCAGGTCGGCCACGGTGCGGCGCGCCAGGTCGGCCAGGTCGACCGGGCGCGCGACCGCGCCCTCGGCCGCCGTCGCCTCTTGCCGCGCCAGCACCAGCAGCTGCTCGACCAGGCGCGTGGCGCGGTCGATGCCGGCGGTCAGGCGCGCCACCGCGACGCGGCGCGCTTCCGGGTTGTCGGCGCGGTCCAGGCTCTGCGCCTGCAGGCGCAGGGCGGCCAGCGGCGTGCGCAGCTCGTGCGCGGCGTCGGCCACGAAATGCTGCTGGGCCTCGAAGGCGGTTTTTACGCGGCCGAACAGCAGGTTCAGCTCTTGCACCAGCGGGCGCACCTCGTCGGGCAAGCCGTTGTCGGACACCGGAGACAGGTCGTCGGCCTGGCGCGCGGCCACCTGCGAGCGCACCCGCGCCACCGGCTGCAGCGAGCCGCTCACGACCCACCACACCACCAGCATCAGGATCGGCATCATCACCGCGATCGGGCCCAGGGTGCGCAGGGCCAGATTGCCGGCCATGTTGCGGCGCACGGCCAGGTCTTGCGCGACCTGCACGGTCTGGTTCGAGGTCTGGATCGAGAACACGCGGTAGGTGGTGCCGTTGGCGCGCACATTCGAAAAGCCCAGCACCGCGCGCTGCGGCAGGCGCGCGCGCGAGACGCTGTGGAACATCTGCACGCCGTCGGGAGACCACATCTGCACCACCATGTCGTCGTTGCCGCTGGCGCTGCTCTCGGCTTCCATGCGCGCGCGCGCCTCGTCGTTCGACAGCGGCGTGCCGGAGCGCAGCGACAACGCCATCTGCTGCATGTGGTAGTCGAAGATCTGGTCGGCGTCGTGCAGCGCGGTGCGGTAGGCGATCGTCGCCTGCGCCACCGCCGCCAGGGTGATCGCCGCGAGCAGGAACCAGAGCAGGCGCCCGCGCAGCGAGTGCGTCATTTTCATGCCTTGGGCACCATATAGCCGACGCCGCGCACGTTCTGGATCAGGTCACTGCCCAGTTTCTTGCGCAGGCCGTGGATATACACTTCGACCGCGTTGCTGGAGACTTCGTCGCGCCAGCTGTACAGCTTCTCTTCCAGCTGCGCGCGCGACAGCACCGCGCCGGGCCGGGCCACCAGCGCCTCGAGCACCGCCCATTCGCGCGCCGACAGCGACACCTGCGTGCCATCGACCAGCACTTCACGGGTGGCCGGGTTGATGCTGATGTTGCGGTATTCGAAGATCGGCTCGGCGCGGCCGGCGGCGCGGCGCAGCAGCGCGCGGATGCGCGCCAGCAGCTCGTCGAGGTCGTAGGGCTTGAGGACGTAGTCGTCGGCGCCGGCGTCGAGGCCGGCGATGCGCTGCTGGACCGAGTCGCGCGCGGTGGCGACCAGCACCGGGGTGCGGTCCTTGCGCGTGCGCATCGAGCGCAGCACTTCGAGGCCGTCCTTGCGCGGCAGCCCCAGGTCGAGCAGCACCAGGTCGTAGTTCTGGTTCTGCAGCAGGGCCGTGTCGGCCATTTCGCCGTCCTTGACCCAGTCGACGGCGTAGTGCTCGGCCCTGAGCAGGTCGAGCACCACTTCGCCGATCATCGTATCGTCTTCCACCAGCAGTAGCCGCATGTGTTTCCCTAATATGAAGCCCGTGCGGGTCGAGGACGCTTTTTAGCCGATCCGCACCGGAATGAAGATTTTGTCACCACCGCGCTGGATCAGCAAGGCCACCGACTTGCTGGCCTTGGACACCATGTCGCGCACCTGCTCGACCGAATTGACCTGACGGCCGTTGACCGAGATGAGCACGTCGCCCGGCTCGATGCCGGCCATCATGGCGGCGCCGGAGGCGTCCTCGATCACCAGGCCCGACGGGATGCCGCTCTGGCGGCGCTCGACCGGGGCCAACGGCCGCAGGGTCAGGCCCAGCTTGGCGCTGTTGTCGGCCACCTCGGCCAGTTCCTGTTCACGACGCGGCTTGTCGGCGGCATTGCCCAGGGTCGCATCGATACGCACCAGTTTACCTTCGCGCCAGACATCGAGCGCCACCTTGTCGCCTGGCTTGGCCAGGGTCAGCATGGCCGGCAGCTCGATCGACGAGACGATGTTCTTGCCGTTGGCACGGCGGATCACGTCGCCCGACTTCAGGCCGGCGCGTTCGGCCGGGCCGCCGCGTTCGACGCTGAAGACCAGGGCGCCTTCGACCGTCTCGAGCTTGAACGAGTCTGCGAAGGCCTGGCTGACCTCCTGCACGCCCACGCCCAGCTTGGCATGCTGCACCTTGCCGGTGGCGACGATCTGGTCCTTGATGCGCACCGCGAGGTCGATCGGGATCGAGAACGACAGGCCCTGGTAGCCGCCCGTCATGCTGTAGATCTGCGAGTTGATGCCGACGACTTCGCCGCGGGTATTGAACAGCGGACCGCCCGAGTTGCCGGGGTTGACCGCGACGTCGGTCTGGATGAACGGCACGTTGGAATCGCCCTGGATCGAACGGCCGGTGGCACTGACCACGCCGGCGGTGACGGTGCTTTCGAGGCCGAACGGCGAACCGATGGCCAGCACCCACTCGCCCACCAGCAGCGACTGCGATTTGCCGATCGGCGCCACGGGCAGGCCCTTGGCATCGATTTTCAGCACGGCCACGTCGGTGCGCGGGTCGGAGCCCAGGACCTTGGCGCGGAATTCGCGGCGGTCCTGCAGCTTGACGGTCACTTCGTCGGCGCCTTGCACGACGTGGGCGTTGGTGAGGATGACGCCGTCCGGGCTTACGATGAAGCCCGATCCGGCGCCGAAAACGGGAGTCCCACGATCGCCGCCGCGTTCACCGCGTGGATCCTGGAACTGTCGGAAAAATTCATAGAACGGATGGCTCGGGTCGAGGTTCGGCAAGCCGCCGCGGTTGGCGGTCTTGGTGCCGCCGACGACGCGGATATTGACCACCGCCTTGCCCTGCTGGGCGGCGATGCGGGTGAAATCGGGGAGCGCGACGGTCGACGCTGGAGCGCCTGCGGCCGCGGCCGGCGCGGGTGCAGGGGCCGGCGCAGCTGCAACGGCAGGCGCGCTTTCGGCCGCGGCACTGGCGACGGCATTATTGTGATTGACAGCGATGGCACCGACCGCGCCACCGATGACGCCCGCGGCACCCAGGGCCAGCATGAGGCGTTTGGCAGTGATGGCAGTAACGGCACTTGGGTTCGACATGGTGTGTGCTCCTGGTGAAAATGTGTTGAATCGATGTTGAGCATCGATGGACGTATCTTCGCGCAACCGCCTTAGATCATGCTTAAGTTGACAAGGCGTGGGGCTTAGGCGCGCCTTAAGATGAGCGGACGCGGGCGGCCCGGACGTACGAAGGGCGCCCCGACTGCGAGCGCCCTTCTTTCAAACGACTACCGGGCCGTTACCGTTGCTGGCATTGCCAAGCCTTAGGCGGCTTCGCGCTGTTCCAGGGTCTTGACGTTGTCGCCGCTGATGACGCCGGCGGCGTCGCCGATGGCGATCTTGCGCGGCTTCAGGGCTTCCGGCACTTCGCGCACCAGTTCGATGGTGAGCATGCCGTTGTCGAACGACGCGGTGGTGACCTTCACGTGGTTGGCCAGCTGGAAGCGCTGCTCGAAATCGCGCGCGGCGATACCGCGGTGCAGGAAGGTGCGCTGGACGTCATCCTTCTGCTTGCGGCCGGTGACGTGCAGGCTGTCACGCTCGGTGACGATCTCGATCTCGTCGCGGCTGAAGCCGGCGAGCGCCATCACGATACGGTATTGGTCTTCGCTCACCAGTTCGATGTTGTACGGCGGGTAGCTCGGCTGCGCTTCGGCGCGTTGCTCGAGCAGGCTGGCCAGGCGATCGAAACCGATGGCGGAACGGTACAGGGGAGTCAGGTCGAAAGTACGCATGATGTCATATCCTTTTGAAAGTTAAGCGATAAGGGACGGAACCTCTGTTGAGCATTCCGTTGGGACCAATCTAATGTCACGCCAAACGATTTTCAAGTGATACGAAATACGGATTTTTAAGCATTTTTGCAAATTTTATTTGCATGATGTATCAACGGAAATTTGTATCAGGATCGGGTGCTACACTCGCCGGCTTCCTCTCAGCTTTTCCCGCTCCACGATGACTGCCTTCCCCTTCCTCGCCCGCGCCGCCCGTCAGGCAGGCGCCCTCGCTTTCGCGCTCGCGCTTGCCCTGCCCGCTTCCGCCCAGGTCCCTGCCGTTGGCAACGCCCCGTATCCGGGCACGATCGCGCTGCACGTCGACGCCAGCAACCTGTCGCAGCAGATCTTCAGCATGCGGCTGTCGATGCCGGCGCAAGCGGGTCCGATGACCCTGCTCTATCCCCAGTGGGCGCCGGGCAACCACGGCCCCAATATTCCGCTGACCCAGCTGGCCGGCCTGAAGTTCAGCGCGGGCGGCAAGCCGCTCGAGTGGACGCGCGACCCGGTGCAGGTCCACGCCTTTCATGTGACGGTGCCGGAAGGCGCCACCGAACTGGTGGCCGAATACCAGTTCCTGTCGCCGCTGGACACCAGCCAGGGCCGCATCACGATGACCGACGACATCCTCGGCGTGCAGTGGCAATCGGTGGCGCTGTACCCGGCCGGCTACCACGCGCGCCGCATCACGGTGCAGCCGACGCTCACCCTGCCCGCCGGCTGGCAGTTCGCCAGCTCGCTGGCGGTGGAAAGCCGCACCGGCGACGAGGTGCGCTTCAAGCCGCACGACCTCGACACCCTGGTCGATTCGCCGCTGTTCGCCGGCCGCTATTTCAAGCGCATCGACCTGGCGCCGGGCGCCAGGAATCCGGTGATGCTGAACGTGGTGGCCGACAATCCCGAGAACCTGGAAGCGAAGCCCGAGCAGGTCGCGCTGCACCGCGCGATGGTCGACCAGGCCATCAAGCTGTTCGGCTCGCGCCACTACAAGCAGTACGACTTCCTGTTCGCGATCTCGGACGAATTCGGCGGCATCGGCCGCGAGCACCAGCAGTCGAGCGAGAACGGCGTGCGGCTCGGCTACTTCACCGACTGGGGCCGCAACGAAGCCGGCCGCGAACTGCTGCCGCATGAATTCGTGCACTCGTGGAACGGCAAGTTCCGCCGTCCCGCGGGCCAGGACGTGGCCAACTTCAACACCCCGCTGCAGAACGAGCTGCTGTGGGTGTACGAGGGCCAGACCCAGTTCTGGGGCAAGGTGCTGGCGGCGCGTTCCGGCCTGGTGTCGCAGAACCATGCGCGCGAAGCGCTGGCAATCGACGCGGCGCGCTACGACAACACGCAGGGCCGCGACTGGCGCGCGGTGCAGGACACGGTCAACGATCCGATCATCAACGGGCGCAAGCCGATCGGCTGGGGCAACTGGCAGCGCAGCGAGGATTACTACACCGAGGGCATGCTGATCTGGCTCGACGTCGACACCAGGATCCGCGAACTCTCGGGCGACAAGCGCAGCCTGGAAGACTTCGCGCGCGCCTTCTTCGGCGTCGAGGACGGCAGCATCGAGACGGTGTACTACACCTTCGACGACGTGGTGGCCGCCCTGGGCAAGGTGCAGAAGTTCGACTGGGCGCCGTTCCTGCGCGCGCGCCTGGACGGCCATGGCCCGGGCGCGCCGCTCGACGGCCTGGCCCGCGCCGGCTGGAAGCTGGTGTACGGCGACACCCCGAGCAATGCCGTGCGCGCTGTCGAAGAACGCAGCCGCAGCGCCGACTTCACCTATTCGCTCGGCTTCTCGGTGCGCAGCAATGGCGACGTCACCGGCGTGGTGTGGGACGGCGTGGGCTTCCGCGCCGGCCTGGCGGCCAACACCACCATCGTGGCCGTCAACAACCGCGTGTACAAGGGCGACGTGCTGAAGGCGGCGGTGCGCGCCAACAAGGACGGCAAGGCGCCGATCGCGCTCCTGGTACGCAAGGGAGACAACCTGCGCACCATCACGCTCGACTATCGCGACGGCCTGCGCTATCCGAAGCTGGAGCGCATTCCAGGCACGAAGGATCGCCTGGACGCCTTGTTCAAGGCCGTCAAATAATCTTGACCTGTCTTTGCCGCTGCGGCTAAGATGGACTCATGACTTTCATCGTGACCTCCCCTGCCAGCTATTACGCCTACCGCACCTCGCGGCGGTAGGGGCTGTCACGCAACCCGGTCCGCCTCAGGCGGACCACGCATGGGCAATCGGTCATCCTGGGGCGTTCCACCACCAGGAAACCACATGACCCACACTTCCGACCTGCCTGATTTGCTGCAGCTGCTGCAAGAACGCGGCTTCATCCACCAGTGCACCGACGCGACCGGACTGCGCCACGCCCTGGCCAGGCCGCTCACCGCCTACCTCGGCTTCGACGCCACCGCCGACAGCCTGCACGTCGGCCACCTGCAGGGCCTGATGCTGATGCGCTGGCTGCAGCGCGCCGGCCATCGCCCGCTGCTGCTGATCGGCGGCGCCACCACCCGCATCGGCGACCCGAGCTTTCGCGACACCTCGCGCCCGGTGCTGGACGCCGCCGCCATCGACGCCAATATCGACGGCATCAAGGGCGCCTTCACGCGCTACCTGGGTTCGGATGTCAGCGTGGTCGACAACGCCGAGTGGCTGGACGGCCTGGGCTACCTCGACTTTCTCGGGCAGGTCGGACGCCACTTCAGCGTCAACCGCATGCTGACCTTCGACGCGATCCGCTCGCGCCTCGAACACTCGCTGTCCTTCCTCGAATTCGGCTACACCCTGCTGCAGGCCTACGATTTCGTCGAACTGGCGCGCCGCCACGGTTGCACGCTGCAGATCGGCGGCGCCGACCAGTGGGCCAATATCATCAACGGCATCGATCTCGGGCGACGCCAGTCCGGGCTCGACCTGTACGGCCTGACGATGCCGCTGCTGGCCACCAGCGACGGCAGGAAGATGGGCAAGTCGCTTGATGGCGCGGTGTGGCTGAACGCCGATCGCCTGTCGCCCTACGGCTTCTGGCAATTCTGGCGCAATGTCGACGATCGCGACGTCGGACGCTTCCTGGCGCTGTTCACCGAGCTGCCGATGCACGAGGTGCGCCGACTCGGCGCACTGCAGGAGGCGGAGCTGAACGAGGCCAAGATCGTGCTGGCCAACGAGGCGACGCGGCTGGCGCACGGGCAGGATGCGCTCGACGCGGCGCAACGCGCGGCGGCGGCGGCCCTCGGCGGCGCGGATCGGGGCGATATGCCGACGCATACGATCGACGCGGCGCGCCGCAGCGCGGGCGTGACGCTGGCGGAGCTGGCGGTGCAAGCCGGGCTGGCGGCATCGCGCGGCGCAGCGCGCCGCCTTGCCGCGGGCGGAGGCCTGCGGCTGGACGGCGTGGCGATGATGGATGCCGATGCGCCGCTGGCGGGCGATCGCGCCGAATGGGTGTTGTCGGCGGGCCGCAAGCAGCACGTGCGCATCGTGGTCGCCGCCGGGGAACAGGAAATTCGCTAGGTGCGCACGCTGTGGCACACTGGCGGCACGCATTCTTCTGTCATCGCTCATGAACAAGTTCGCCGCCAAACCCTACCTGCAGCGCGTCTGGCCCGATTTCGGCGACGACGTCGATTTCGACGCCTTCCCGTTCAACATCCCGGCCGTGCGCGACCTGCAGGCGATCGAGTTCCATGCCGACGTGACGTTCTTCGTCGGCGAGAACGGCAGTGGCAAGTCGACGATCCTGGAAGCGATCGCACTGGCGCTGGGCTTCGGGGTCGAAGGCGGCACCATGGCCGTCCAGCTGCTCAATACCCAAGGAGAGAGGTCGCCGCTGGCCAGGCATGTGCGCATGTCGCGCAGCGTGCGCCGCCCCAGGGACAGCTATTTCATGCGCGCAGAAAGTTTTTATAACGTCGCCACCTATATGGACCAGCAGATCGGTTCAGCCAGTTATGGCGGCAACCTGCATGCACGCTCGCACGGCGAGGCCTTCATGAGCGTCCTGCTCGACAAATTCAAGGGCAACGGCCTGTACCTGCTGGACGAACCCGAGGCGGCGCTGTCGCCCAATCGCCAGCTGGCCGCCCTGCGCGCGATCCACCAGCTGGTGCAGCAGCAGTCGCAGTTCATCATCGTGACCCACTCGCCGATCCTGCTGGCCTATCCGGGCGCGAAGATCCTCGCCTTCGACGCATCCGGCATCACCGAGATGGCGTACGAGGACACCGAGCACTATGCGGTGACGCGCGACTTCCTGAACCACTATCCGCGCCGGATCGATCAGTTGCTGGCGCCGGAGTGAGTTCAGGCCGGGATCACTTCCATTCGCCGCGCTGGCTCACCAGCGTCTTCCTGCCTTCGGTGACCACCAGGCGGCCGTCGGCGAACACGGTATAGGTCGCGCGGCCGGACTTGAACACATAGCCCTGGAAGGCGCCGGGCGTGACGCCGTCGGCGGCGAGCGAGTGCATGGTCTTGCCGCGCAGGGTGATCGCCTTTCCCGACTTCTTGCTGGTGCCGACGTAGCGCACGTCGTCGCAGGTGACGTTGCCCTCTTCGCACTGCTGCGTGATCCTGACGGTGAAGCCCGGCGTTTCCAGGGTCTGCTGCGCCTGGGCCTGGGCATGGCTCGACGCGGCCAGCGTCAGGGCAGCCAGGGCTGCCAGGTTCGTGAGTCGCTTCATGGTTCCTCCGGTCGGCTTCGATGGGCGGATTATGCCTTACCAGGACGGCGCGACCGTTCGCCAGGTCGCTCATGGCTCGACGCGGCCCAGGCGATGCAAGGTGGCGGCCACGTGCTGGCCGAACATGCGGGCGGTCTTGATGTCGCCCGGAGGGAAGTCATGCGCCGGCGCGCCGTGTCCGGCCTGGGCCATCATGCCCGTCCACGATCCGAGCCGGTTCGCCGCTTCTGCCTCCGGCACGCCGGCATGCTGCTCGGGCAGGAAGGGATTGCCGACCCAGAGCATCCCGTGCTGCATGCAGAAGGTGAGCATCGACAGCAGCGTGGACTGCTTGTCGCCGGCCGGCAGCGAAGACACGGTGAAGCCGGCCGCCAGCCGGCCTGCAAGGCGGCGCGAACGCCACAGTCCTCCGGTCGCATCCATGAACAGCTTGAACGGGCCGGAAACGCCGCCCAGATAGGTGGGCGAGCCGAAGATATAGCCGTCGTACTCGACCAGCATGGCGCTCTCGCGCGCCACGTCGCTGGCTTGCAGGAGCACGGCGCTGGTGCCGGGGACGGACTCGGCGCCGGCGGCCACATGGCTGGCGATGTGCGCGGTGTGGCCATGTCCGCTGTGGTAGACCACGGCGAGCGTGCGGGCCGCCGGGGCGGACGACGGCGCTTGCGGCATCATCGCGCCACCCCGGCCACGAGCCTGGCGCACAGGTAGAGGGCGAAGCCGAACAGGATGTGGTTGACGACACTGCGCAGGCAGTTGCGCAGCGGCGTCGGCGTCCTGGAGGCGGCGATGCCGGCGCCCATGGCCGGCTGCATCACGAACAAGGGCGCCACCACCGTGACGAAGCCGAAGGCCAGCGCCGGCGCCAGCTTGGGGTCGTGCAGCCAGTCGATGCCGGCCAGCGCCACCAGGGCGGCGGCGAAGCCGATGCCGATCGCGTAGTGCGCGATCCAGCCGAAGGCCGTTTCATGGCGCACCGGATGCGCCTTGCCGATCGCCGCATGCCGTACGCGGCCGCGCAGCAGATGGCCGATCCAGCGTCCCAGCAGCGCCATGCCGAGCGTCGGCGTGCCGAGCCGGCGCAGCAGCGCCAGCCAGGCGTCGAGCAGCGCGGTGGCGCCGCAGCCGATGAGCACGATCGCGATGATCTCGTTCATGTTGATTCTCCTTCGTGGTTGACGGGGCAAGCGATGCGTCTCACTATAGAAGTTGAAGTCAACTTCAAGTCAAGAGGGATTGCGTGGATATTGCTGAGGTCGCGAAACGAACGGGCGTGCCGGCATCGACGCTGCGTTACTACGACAAGCGGGGCCTGATCGTTTCAAATGGACGGCAGGGATTGCGGCGCACGTTCACGCCCGAGGTGCTGGACCGGCTGGCGCTGATCGCGCTGGGGCAGGCGGCGGGTTTGTCGCTGGACGAGATACAGGCGATGTTCGGGGCACGCGCCCAGCCGGAGATCGACCGGCGCATGCTGGCGGCGAAGGCCGACGAGATCGACGCGCTGGTGCTGCGATTGACGGCGATGAGCAAGGGCTTGCGGCATGCGGCGGCTTGCCCGGCGCCGAGGCATATGGAATGTCCGACGTTCAAGCGGCTGCTGGCGGCGGCGGGGTCTAGAGCCCTGGAGCGGCGCCATCGACTCGCGACGTCGCTCGCGCGAAGGCCTTCATCACCCGAATAGTCCATGCAGGAACCAGCGCGGCGCCGCATCCTCGCCGGTGCCGTTGATGCGCTCGCGATAGATCCAGTACAGCGCGTGGTCTTGCCCCTCGGCGATGAAGTAGTCGCGCGTTTGCGTCTGGCTCCACCATCCGGCCTCGATGCGCTCGGGATTGGACGCTACCCGCAGCGGCGAACCGTAGAACGGCCGGTGGTCGCGCATCAGGAGCGCGATCGGCTTGGCCAGCAGCCAGGTCGGACGCGGCAGGCTCCGCACATCGGGCGGCATCTGCGCCGCGCGCGCGGCGGCGCTCACCTTCTGCTGCACCGGCACCCAGGCGTTGGCGACTTCGGGCCGGTAATCGGCCATCGGCAGCGCCTGCAAGACATTGTCTGCCCCCAGGCGCGCCACCAGCAGTTCGATCATGCGCATCCGGTCTTCCTCGCTGCCGCCGGGATCGGGGAACAGCGAGTCGGTGGGCGGGGCCATCGCCTGCAATTGCTGCGCCTCCAGGCCGATGCCGATCACGGGCGCCTCGAGTTCGAGCTTGGCCAGGCGCTCGCGCAGCAGGCGCAGCAGGTGCTCGTCGCGCCAGGTGGGTTCGGCCAGCGCCACCTCGACCAGGGTCGGTGGACGCGCCATGCGGCCGCGCTCGTGATCGAGCGACAGCCGGATGCGCTCGACCGCCAGCTGGCGCGCGCACAGCCAGCCCGTCATCTGCAGCACCAGGCGATGGGCGCCGGCCAGCAGCAGTTCGGCCTGTTCGAGCCGGTCGAACAATTCGAGCCGCGCATGGAAACGCTCGGGCGGCGCGACCCACTGGAACAACTCGGCGTGCATGCCATAGGCGGCGTCGAGCATGTCGAGCAAGGCCCGCCCGCAGCGCCGCTGCAGGCCGGGCCGCGGCAGGCGCCGCAGCTCGTCCAGGCGGCGGCAGCCGATGCCCTCGAACCAGCCGGCGAACGGCCGCGCCGGCGGCAGCAAGCCCACCGGCAGGCGGTCGAGGCGCCGCACCAGCGAGTCCATGGTGAGGGCGCGCCCCGCATTACGGCGCGCCAGCAGCCAGGCCCCGCGCGCGGTGGGCGCGCAGGCGATGCAGGCCGTGAAGCCGAGCGCCGCCATATTGGCGCGCACCCGCTCGCACAGGCGCCGGATGCCGCCGAACAGGCGCAAACTGGCGCCGATATCGAGCAGCAGCGTCGCTTCTTCGGCCAGCGCCACCTGCGGCGTGTACTGCAGCATGGTCATGGCCACCGCCTCCATGGCCTCGGCCTCGCGCTCGTGGCTGCGCAGTTCGATGCGCGCCTCGGGCATCAGCATCAGCACGCCGCCGCGGCGCATGCCGATCTGCACGCCGGCAGCGCGCGCCGCCGGCGACAGCGCCATCACCCGCTCCTGCTCGAGGATGACGCTGCCATGGTCGCGGCCCGGACCGCCATGGCCATCAGCGCCAGGCGCGCTGCCATCCGATCCGCCAGCCGGGCCAACAGCCGGGCCAACCGCCGGATCAACAACCGAGCCAACTACCAGCCCCCCAATCGGGCCACCGACAACGCCGCCGGCCTCGCTCGCCTCACTGAACCAGCGTGGGCTGAAGACCTCGAGCGGTAGCTGGGGCAAATACAGGCCGATCCAGAGGCGCATGGCGTTGCAGTAGTGAAGATCCAAGAGGAAGGAACAGCGGCGCCTCGCGCTGCGGTCCCCGGCGTTTGACGAAGTCGATATTCATGCCGCCGGCCGCCGGCCGCAACGCAAGACGCAAAGGCGCGGGAGATGCATCTTGCGCCGCGGCCAGCGGGCGGAGCATGAAAAACAGCGTTTCGCCACCTTGCGCCGCCAGGTGCAGGCGGCGCAGATTGTCGTTACGCATATGGTTGGCCCAGAACAGCAAGGCGCCGCAACTGCCGCTACGCAACACCTGCTCGGCCGCCCAGAGTGCATCCGCGGTGCGCGTCGTGCGCAGCCACAGCAACTGGGATGGCTCCAGGCCGAGCGCGGCAAGCGCCAGGGCCTGGGGTGGATGGGGCGGTTGCAGCAGCACGATGCGGCGTTCGGCGCAGGCGGCCAGGGCCGGCCGCAGCAGGCGCATCTCGCCGATGCCGGGCTGCTGCAGGTGCAGGTCGACCAGGGTGCCGCCGGGCCAGCCGCCGCCGGGAAGCTGGCTCGAGAGCGTCGCGTGGCCGGTGTCGATGCAGCGCGTGTCGGCATGCGCCAGCTGCGACGCGCGCCACAGCGATGGGTGCACTGCCTCGGGTGCGGCAAGGATGGCTGAATGGGTCATGTCAGGCTTATCAGACAAATACTGTATAAACGTACAGTACTCGCTGAAGTCGCGTTTTGCAAGACCTATTCGTTTTGGCTATACCAATTGGGTCACTGGTATTGACTAAAATTAAACGTCCTGTTGCTTATTCACTCGCCCGAGCCGCAGCGCCCTCGCTGTGCGCCACCATTCCAGCGCCCACACGACGGCCCAGGCATACAGCGCGAGCGCGATGAACAAGCTCACCCGCACGAGCGAGGCGTGGCCGACGTCCTTCCCCACCACGCTGTCCTCGATGGCCGGGCCCAGCAAGATCAGCATGGTCACCAGGGCATTGCTCCAGAACGAGGGCGGCAGCGCCGAGGCCTTCAGGCCGAAGATCCGGGCCCCGCTCCACAGCGCCGCGGCGGCCATCCACAGCACCAGCATCCACAGGGTCGGCAACACCGCCAGGCCGAACCAGGCCAGGGTCGCCATGCCCGCGCCCGCCAGGGTCGAACCGACCAGTATCCGCCCCGCCGAACGGGCGCCGGTGGAGCCGGCCTGCTGGCCCAGCAGCACCGACTTGATGATGGCCGACAGATAGAAGGCCGGGTTGACCAGGGCCAGCACCAGCACCGGCATCACCACCAGCGTGGCCTGCACGGCGCGCCATCTGGCCGTGTGCGCGGCAACGGCGGGGGGCGCCGGCCTGGCGGCGGGGTCCGCTCCATCCGGGAACAAGGCATGCGACAGGCTGCCGACCAGCACGCCGACAAACAGCCCCAGCGCGATGGCGGTGCTGATCGCCGGCACCAGGGCCTGGTCGACCACCCCGGCCACCGGAATCAGGGTGAAAGCAATCGCCACGATATTCGCCAGCGGGCTGCCGCTTTGCAGGCCGATGAAGAATACCGTGTACAGCAGCAGCGCCGTCAACACCAGCGCGACGCTGGCGTAATGCTCCAGCAGCGGCACCATCAGCACGCCGGCCGCCAGCACCGCGGCGACCAGCAGGGCCACCACCATCCCCTTGAGCAAGGGCATCGGCGGCCCCGGCTTGCTCAACATCAGCACGGTCATGACGCACAGCACGAACGGCGACGACAGCGCCAGGCCATAGGCGAGCAGCACGGCCAGCGCCAGGCCGATCGCCAGCCGCAAGACCGCCTTGTCAGCGCGCTCCATCGTCAATAAAGATAAGAAAGGTAGCTCATCAGGCGGATGAAGACGGCGCCCAGCCAGTTCATCACCGTGTAGTCATCCGTATACACCAGCACGTCGGCCTGCCCGCCGATCCTGGCCGCGCGCAGCTGCGCGCGTTCGGAAGGGTCGAACTCCACGGCGACCGGGAAGCGCTGCGCCTGCCGCAGCCAGTCGCGGCTGTTGTCGATCTCGGGCAAGGTGCCGGCCTTGGCCTCCCGGCCCGCATTGACCCCGCTGCCCACGCTGCGCACCCGACCCTTCAAGACCTGGCCCGGCACCACGTCGAGCACGATCGCGACCTCGTCGCCCGGCGCGATATTGCCGAGGTTATTCTCGGTCATGTCGGCGCTGATCCAGAGGTCGTGCACGGCGATCAGGGTCATCGCCGCCGAACCGGCCTGCACGACCTGGCCGACATCGGTGCGCAAGTCGGTCACCAGACCGCGCGCGGGTGCGGTCACGGCCGTACGCTCCAGATCGAGCTCGGCCTTCTCGACCGCCGCGCGGGCGCTGAGCAGCTGCGCATTGCGCTCCCCTTCATCGCCGGCCGCCTCCTCGGCGCGGCGCAGCTCCGCCTGGGCGGCGATTTCCTGGCTGCGCGCCGTGGCCAGCGACGCGCGCGCATTCTGCACCCGGCGGATCGACAGCGCGCCGGGGTCTTCGGCAAAGATCTGTTCCAGCCGGCCCGCATCCTGCTTGGCGAACACGTGCATGGCCCTGGCGGCCTGCAGCGCCGCATCGGCCGCCTTGACCGCCAGCGCCGAGGCATTCACCGAACGCCGCACCGATTCATAGTCCGCCAGGCTGCGGCGCAGGGCGATGCGGTAGGTGCTGGGGTCGATATGGAACAGGAGCTGCCCTTCCTCCACCTCGTCGTTGTTCTTGACGTAGACCTCCTGCACCATGCCCGTCACTTCGGACGCCACCGGCACCACGAAGGCTTGCACCCGGGCCTGCGAGGTATATGGCGTCAGGCGATCCGCCACCAGATACCAGCCCAGGCTGGCCACGATCAGGGCCAGCACGATGGTCAAGCCCAGCCGGCTTTTCCTGCCCGGCCGCGCCGGCGCCGGCGCGCCCGATGCCGCCGGGATGGGCGTCGGCGCCGCGTCGCCGGGCGGCGCCGTCTGTTCGAGCTTGACCGGGTCCGGACTCATGGTTTGCGCTCCCCGCCGGGCGCCGGCAAGGGCGCGCGCAGGACGTCCTTCCAGTCGCTGCGCCGCTCCATCACGGCGCGGGTCGCCTCGTCCACCGGCGGCCGGCTCCTGCCCTGTTCCCAGCCGCCGCCCATGGCTTTATAGAGGGCGATCAGGTTCTGCACCAGGCTGCCCCGGGTCGTGGCCAGGAGCTCTTGCTGGCTATACAAGACGCGCTGGGAATCGAGCACGCGCTGGAAATCGGTCAAGCCCTCGCGATACTGGAAGCTGGCGATATCCAGCGACCGCTGGGCGGCCTTGACGCCATCGGCCAGCAGCACGATCTGCGCGCCCGTCCGGGCAAAGCCGGCGGCCGCATCGTCGACCTCGCGCGCCGCATTCAGCACCGCGCCCTGGTACTGCTCATAGAGCTGCTGGAAGCGGGCATCCTGCACCAGGACGCCGTTGCTCAGGCGGCCATGGTCGAACACATTCCACAGCAGGCCCGATCCGAGCGCCCAGTTCAGCACCCGCGGCGCGCCATCGAGCGAGGTGGCCGACAGGCCCACCGATCCCAGCAGCGAGATCGAGGGATAGAGCTCGGCCGCGCTCACGCCGATCAGCGCCGACTGGGCCGCAAGCTGCATCTCCACCGCCCGCACATCCGGGCGGCGCCGCAGCAGATCGGCGGGCAGTTCGGTGATCAGGTCGGCCGCTAGGTCCATAGGCAGCCTGGTCATTGTGTGCCGGCCCGCCTCACTTGCGTTCATCTCGGGCAGCGGGCCGGGCGCGCGCGCCAGCAGCGTGCTCAGGGCGTTCTGCGCCTGGCGCAGGCCGATCTCGAGCGGAGGGATCGTGGCGAGGGTGCCCAGGTACAAGGTCCGGGCCTGCTGCACATCCAGCTCGGCCTCGTTACCGCCGCGAAACAGCAGCTCGGTGATCTGCAGGCTGCGTAGTTGCAAGGCCGCATTGTCGCGCGCGATCGCCAGCCGCGCCTCGGTGGTGAGGATCGTGTAATACAGGCTGGCCACCTGGGCCGCCATCAAGACTTGCACGTCGTCGTAGCGGGCGATGCTGGCCAGGTAGCCGGCGTCGGCCGCCTCGATGCCGCGCTTGAACTTGCCCCAGAAATCGAGTTCCCAACTGATGTCGACACTGGTGTTGAAGTCGGTCAGGGTGCTGTCCCGCCCTCCTGCCCGCCGCTGTCCCACGCGCAGCAACTCGCTCCTGAACTGTTGCCCCTGCGGATAGAGCGTGCTGCCGGCGATCCCGAGCTCGGCGCGTGCTTCCATGATGCGCAGGCCGGCGGCGCGCACCGTGGGGTTCACGCGCTGCGCCTCCGCGATCAGCGCGTCGAGCACGGCATCGTCGAAGCTGCGCCACCATTGCTGGACCGATGCGCTCCCCTGCGCGCCGGCGCGCGGGTTCAGGGAAGCCAGCGAGCCGCCGTCCCAGCCGGCCAGCGCGGCCGGCATGCCGGGACGTTCGAAGTCGGGTCCGACCGTCGTGCAGGCGCCCAGCAGCGCCGCGCCCGCCAGCGCCAGCGCGCCCCTGCCCGACCACTTCCCGAGCGCGCCGCACACGGCTACTCCGGCGGCGCCGCCGCAGGCACAGGCACCGGCGCAGGCGCCGGCGGCGCCACGGCATCGGGGCTGTTCGCCACCCACCACATGAAGGCCTGGTAGCTCAGGGCAAAGAAGACCGCGCCGACGAACATGCCCAGCAGGCCGGCGCTGGCCAGGCCGCCCAGCGCGCCGAGCAGGATCACGGGCATCTGCGCATCCACGCCGCGTCCCAGCAGGAGCGGCTTGAGCACATTGTCGAGCGAGCCGGCGACCAGGAGCAGCACGGAATACGTGACCGCCTGCGTGCCGCTATAGCCGCCGCTGGTCCAGATATAGATAATCACCGGCAGGGTCGCCAGGATGGCGGGCACCTGCACGATGCCCAGCACCAGGATGAGCAGGGACAGCAGGCCGGCGAACGGCACGCCGGCGATGATGAACACCAGCCCGATCACGATGGCCTGGATGAAGGCCACGCCCAGCACCCCCAGGGCGACGGCCCGGATGGTCGCCGTGCACAGCACGGCGAACTCTTCGCCGCGCTCGAAGCCCACCATGCGCACGAAGATGGCCCGGATGCCGTTGGCGCTGGCCCGGCCCCAGGCCATGATGATGCCGGCGACGATGAACGAGAACAGGAACAGCAGCATCGCGCCGGCGATGCTGGCCACCACCTGCAGCGCCCTCCTGGTCAGGTCCGCCACCTGCGCCTGCCTGCTGCGCAGCAGCGCCGGCAAGTCGGTATAGGCCTCCGACCACACTTCGTGGATGCGCTTGCCGACCAGCGGCCATTCGGCCACATTGGGCGACGGCGCGGGCACCTTCAGGGTGCCGGCGCGGACGCTGGCGACGGCATTCTGCAGCGATTCGCCGAGCGAGGTCATCAGGATCGCCGTCGGCACCCCGATCACCACGATGGCGACCAGCACCAGCAGGGTGGCCGCCAGCCCCTGCTTGCCGCGCAGGCGCTGCGCCAGCTTCTGGTGCGCCGGATACAGGGTCACCGCCAGGATGATCGACCAGGCCACCAGCGCCAGGAAGGGGGCGAAGATGCGGTAGCTCAGCAGCGCCAGCCCGAACACGATGCCGGCCCGGATGAACACATCCAGCAGCTTTCTCGACAGGCGTTCTTCGAGGTTGCTATCGAGCTCGTAGGGTGCGTTCACGGGGCGGTCCTTTTCTATCGTTGCCTACTCCATGAACCACCCATGGCTCACGATCAGCGACTGGCCGGTGAGCGCATTCGACGGGAAGGCGGCGAAGAACAGCGCGACCCGGGCCACGTCCTGGACCGTCGTGAACTCGCCGTCGACGGTTTCCTTGAGCATGACGTTCTTGATGACCTCGTCCTCGGAAATGCCCAGCTCGCGCGCCTGCTCCGGAATCTGCTTGTCGACCAGGGGCGTGCGCACGAAACCCGGCGCGATCAGGTTGGCGCGCACGCCGTGCTTCGCGCCTTCCTTGGCCACGACCTTGGTCAGGCCTTCCAGTCCATGCTTGGCCGTGACATAGGCCGACTTGAGCACCGACGCTTCTTTCGAGTGCACGGAACCGATATAGATGATGCTGCCGCCACGGCCGCCCGCGTACATATGCCGCACGCAGGCGCGCGTGGCGAGGAAGGCGCCGTCGAGGTGGATCGCCAGCATCTTGCGCCAGTCGATGAACGGATACGCCTCGATCGGATGCACGATCTGGATGCCAGCATTGCTCACCAGGATATCGATGCCGCCCCATTGGGCGACCACCGCCTCGATGCCGGCCTCGACCTGGGCTTCATTGGCGACGTCCATGCCCACGCCCAGCGCCTGGTGGCCGGCGTCGCGCATCCCGGCCGCGGCAAGCTCGGCCGCTTCCAGGTCGAGGTCGGCGATGGCGATGCGCGCGCCTTCGCGCGCATAGGTGAGCGCGATTTCCTTGCCGATGCCGCTGGCGGCGCCGGTGATGACAGCAACCTTTCCTTCGAGCTTCATGAGGCCTCCGTGGAATGTCTGTCACATGCTCGACCGCTCGCACGGTTCAGACAATTGGACCTTGGTCGCATGATCCGGACAAGACGGGCGCCGCGTCTTGTTTATTGACGTACTGGCACCATCTGCATGGTTTGCCCCTTGTTGGGCGCACGATGACCACCGAAAACGGAGGCGCCATGGATGACGACATTCTGATCAGCAAGGCCGGCACCATCGAACGCTGCTGCCGGCGTGCCCGCGACGAGTATGAAAAAGACCCAAATACTTTCCCTGATGACATCACGCGCCAGGATGCCGCCACCCTGAACGTGATTCGCGCCTGGGAAGCGGCGATCGAGATGGGCGACTATGTGATCGGCAACGCCCGCCTCGGCCTGCCGCAGGACGAGCGCGAAGTCATCACCTTGCTGGCAGAACATGGCTGGATCACGCCCACCCTGGCCGAAGACCTCAAACGCACCGGCGAGTTCTGCCGCGCCGAATGGGATCATCAGGCGTCGCCGCTGCCGGCGCTGGTGACCATCATCAAACGCGGCCTCGACGATTTCACCGATTATTCGGCCGCCCTGGTGGGCGGTGTACGACTCATCGAATAAACTTATCCCCCAGTTGTCGGCGCGAAAAACAGGCGCCAACTGGTATGATTCGCCTTTTTCCGGGGGTGGCTCTCCCATTGTCCGACATGACAGGCAGCCATCCCGCACCTGATTACCAAGAAAAAAATGAGCACACCTTCCAATCTGCCTGGCTTCTTCAGCCGCCTGTCGATCGCCTTCGGCGCCCTGTTCAAGTCGCTCGGCGACGCCGAGTTCGCCGCGCGCGTGCGCGATGACGGCGTCGGCCCGACCGCCGCGCCAGCCCCGGCGCCTGCCCCCGTCCCGACACCAACTCCAGCACCTACCCCGGCCCCGGCGCCACTGCGCGCCCCGACCCCGGATTCGGCCCTGCAACTGCTGAGCCTCTTCCAGCGCGAAGCGCGCCTGATCGACTTCGCCCACGAAAACCTGTCCGCCTATTCGGATGCCGACATCGGCGCCGCCGCCCGCGTCGTGCACGAAGGCTGCGCGCGCGTGCTGCGCGAGCATTTCGCCATCGAACCGGTGCGCAACGAAGCCGAAGGCAGCCGCGTCACCCTCAACGAAGGCTTCGACGCCGCCAGCGTGCGCCTGACCGGCAACGTAGTCGGCAAGGCGCCGTTCACCGGCACCTTGAGCCACCGCGGCTGGCGCGCGGCCAAGGTCACGCTGCCGCAACTGGCCGAGAGCCACGATGCGCGCGTGCTGGCCCCGGCGGAGGTGGAACTGTGAGCCAGCTTGACAACGCACGCTATGCCATCGGCATCGACCTGGGCACCACCCACAGCGCCCTCTCGTATGTCGACCTGCAGGCCAGCGACGGCGAGAAGGCCGTCGAGTCGGTGCTGCCGATCCCGCAGCTGACCGCGCCCGGCACGATCGAGGCGCTGCCGCTGCTGCCGTCCTTCCTCTACCTGCCGCATCCGGACGAGATGCCGGCCGGCGAACGCGCCCTGCCCTGGAGCCAGGGCGAAGAAACCGCGGTGGCCGGCGAAATGGCGCGCAGCCGCGGCGCCACCACGCCGATCCGCCTGGTGTCGTCGGCCAAGAGCTGGCTGTGCCACCCCGGCGTGGACCGCCGCGCCGCGATCCTGCCGCAGGACGCGCCGGACGAAGTGCCGCGCGTGTCGCCATTGGCCGCATCGACCCGCTACCTCGAACACCTGCGCCAGGCCTGGAACGCGGCGCACCCACAAGCGCCGTTCGACCAGCAATCGGTCACGGTCACCATCCCCGCCTCGTTCGACCCGGCCGCGCGCGAACTGACCGCGGAAGCGGCGCGCCAGGCCGGCTTCGCGCCCACCCTGCTGGAAGAGCCGCAGGCGGCCCTGTACAGCTGGATCCAGGGCAGCGGCGGCCGCTGGCGCAAGCAGGTAGCACCGGGCGACATCATCCTGGTGGTCGACGTCGGCGGCGGCACCAGCGACTTCTCGCTGATCGCGATCCTGGAACGCGACGGCAAGCTCGAACCGCACCGCGTGGCCGTAGGCGACCACATCCTGCTGGGCGGCGACAATATGGATCTCGCCCTGGCCCACTTCGTGGCGCGCAAGCTCGCCACCAATGGAACGCAACTGGACGCCTGGCAGATGCGCGCCCTCACCTATGGCTGCCGCAGCGCCAAGGAAGAATTGCTGGCCAATCCGAACGCCACCACCCACCCCATCGTGGTGCCGAGCCGCGGCTCGAAGCTGATCGGCGGCTCGATCCGCACCGAACTCACGCGCGAAGAAGTCACGTCCTTCATCACGGATGGTTTCTTCCCGCGCGTGGAAGCGAGCGCACGTCCGGCCGTGCGCGCCCGCGCCGGCCTGACCCAGCTCGGCCTGCCGTATGCGCAGGACGCCGCGATCACGCGCCACCTGGCCGCCTTCCTGGCGCGCCAGGCCGGCGCCACCGCCGAACTCGAAGGTTTCCAGGGCCGCGTGAATGCGGAACACACCTTCCTGCATCCGAGCGCGGTGCTGTTCAACGGCGGCGTGTTCAAGTCCGGCATCCTGGCCCAGCGCGTGATGGACACCATCAACGACTGGCTGTACATGGAAGGCGCGGAGCCAGCGCGCATGCTCGAAGGCGCCGACCTCGACCTGGCAGTGGCGCGCGGCGCGGCCTATTTCAGCTACGCGCGGCGCGGCGGCGGCGTGCGCATCCGCGGCGGCACGGCGCGTTCCTACTACGTCGGCGTCGAATCGTCGATGCCGGCCATCCCCGGCATGGAGCCACCGCTGGAAGCCTTGTGCGTGGCGCCGTTCGGCATGGAAGAAGGCAGCGAGCTCGAACTGCCCGGCCAGGAATTCGGCCTGGTGATCGGCGAGCCGGTGACCTTCCGCTTCTTCGGTTCGACCGTGCGCCGCCAGGACCGCATCGGCGAGGTGCTCGAATTCTGGGGCACGGACGAGCTGCAGGAACTGAACGAGATCCAGGCCACCTTGCCGGCAGAAGGCCGTGTGGCCGGCGAAGTCGTGCAGGTCAAACTGCATGCGCTGGCGACTGACGCGGGCACGCTGGAACTGGCGGCCGTCGCCCGTGACGGCCAGCGCTGGAAGGTCGAGTTCGACGTTCGACCCGCCTCCGACGCACAGTGACGTACCTGGTAGGCATCGACCTTGGCACCACGAATACGGTGCTGGCCTTTGCCCATGACGGCAAGGGCGCGATCGAGCTGTTTTCGGTCGACCAGCTGGTGGCGCCCGGCGAAGTCGCCGGCGCGCCGCTGCTGCCGTCGATGCGCTACCACCCGGGCGCGGACGAACTCGCGCCCGGCGAGCTGCAACTCCCCTGGCATGCCCTCGATGTCGCCGGCGTCGAACGCGTCGCCCTCGGCCGCCTGGCGCGCGCACTCGGCGCGGCCACGCCGGGGCGCCTGGTGGCCAGCGCCAAGAGCTGGCTGTCGCATCCCGGCGTCGACCGCATGGCGCCGATCCTGCCCTGGGGCGCCGAAGGTGACGTGGCCAAGGTGTCGCCGGTGGCGGCCAGCGCCAGCTACCTGGCCCACCTGCGCGCCGCATGGAACACGCGCTTCCCCAAGCAGCCGCTGGAACGCCAGCAGATCGTGCTCACGGTTCCCGCCTCGTTCGACGAAGGCGCGCGGGCGCTGACGCTGGAGGCGGCGAAGCAGGCCGGCCTGCCGGACGTGCGTCTGCTGGAAGAACCGCAGGCCGCGCTGTACGACTGGCTGTACCGGCATCGCGCCGACCTCGGTGCGCAGCTTTCCGATACCCGCCTGGTGCTGGTGGCCGACGTCGGCGGCGGCACCACCGACTTCAGCCTGGTCAAGGTCGAGGCCAGGGATGGCGAACCCTCGCTCACCCGCATCGGCGTGGGCAACCACCTGATCCTGGGCGGCGACAATATGGACCTGGCGCTGGCCCACCTGGTCGAAGCGCGCATGGCGGAACAAGCCGGCGAAGACGCCACGCGCACCCGCCTGTCGAGCGCGCGCCTGGCCCAGCTCACCGAACGCTGCCGCGCCGCGAAAGAACAGCTGCTGGCCGACGATGCACCTGGCCACGTCACCGTCACCCTGCTCGGCGCCGGCAGCCGCCTGATCGGCGCCAGCCGCAAGGCCGACTTGCGGCGCGCGGACATCGAGCGCATCGTGCTCGATGGCTTCTTCCCGCTCAATGCGGCGCAGGAGGACGCCAAACGCGCACGCGCCGGCATCGTCGAATTCGGCCTGCCGTATGCGAGCGACCCGGCCATCACGCGCCACCTGGCCGGCTTCCTGCGCCAGCACGCGGCCGCCGCGCGCGAGGCGCTTGGCCTGCCTGACGACGGCACGCTGCCAGTGCCGGACACCGTGCTGCTCAACGGCGGCGTGTTCCGCGGCGCGGCGCTGGCGCAGCGGCTGGTCGACACCCTGGCGGCATGGCGTGGCGCGCCAATGCGCGTGCTGCACAACGAAAACCCCGACATCGCCGTCGCCCGCGGCGCCGTGGCCTATACGCTGGCGCGCCAGGGCCTGGCCCCGGCCATCGAAAGCGGCGCCGCGCGCAGCTATTACCTGCTGCTCGATGGCGAGGCGCAAGGAGACAAGCTGCGCACCGTCTGCCTGCTCCCGCGCGGCACGCCGGCCGCGCTCGAGGTGGCTTTGGAGGACCGCAGCTTCGCGCTGCGCGTGGGCCGTCCGGTACGCTTCCACCTGGTGTCGACCATCGCCGACAGCGGCGCGCCGCCGCAGGCCGGCGACCTGGTCGACCTCGATCCCTCCGAGGTGGTGCGCCTGCCGGCGATCGCCACTGTGCTGCGCGCAGCGCGCGGCGCGCCAAGCGAGACCCCGGTACGGCTGGTGACGACCCTGAGCGAAGTCGGCACGCTCGACGTGCATTGCGTGGCCGAGGATGGCGGCCAGCGCTGGCAGCTCGCCTTCCAGCTGCGCGGTGATGACGACGGCGACGCGCAGGAAGAAGCGCTGCCGCTCGAACTCGACGCCGCGATCGAGAAGATCGAGCGCGTGTTCGGCGCCCGCTCGAAACAGGTCGACCCGAAGGAAGTGAAACAGTTGCGCGCCAGCCTGGAGCACCTGCTGGGCGGGCGCGAACGCTGGACCACGCCCCTGCTGCGGCGCCTGTTCGACGCCCTGCTGGCGCGCGCGAAAGGCCGACGCCGATCAAGCGAGCACGAGCGCGCCTGGCTGAATCTGGCCGGCTACTGCCTGCGTCCCGGCTTCGGCCATCCGCTCGACGAATGGCGCATGGAGCAGCTGTGGGCGATGTTCGAGGGCGGCGTCCAGCACCACAAGGACAGCCAGGTGCGCGCCGAATGGTGGACGCTGTGGCGCCGGGTGGCGGGCGGCCTGTCGACTGAATCCCAGCTGCGCGTGCTGGACGATTTCGCCTTCAACCTGCAGGCCGACGAATCCGAACGCGGACGCCGGCCGGTCACCCTGGTCGACGGCAGCGAAGAAGACATGCTGCGCGTCGGCGCCTCGCTCGAACGCATCCCGTCGGCCTACAAGGCGGAGATTGGTGAATGGCTGCTGGGCCAGATCGAAGCCATCCCGTCCGCCGGCAAGCTCGATGCGCGCGCCGGCGCGCGCTATAGTCGCTATCTATGGGCCCTGGGCCGGGTCGGCGCGCGCCAGTCGTTCCAGTCGAGCGCCCACGAAGTGGCGCCGCCCGAGGTGGCCGAGAGCTGGCTGGTCAAACTCCTGCAACTGGACTGGCGCAAGGTGGAGCCGGCCGGTTTCGCCGCCGCCCACATCGCGCGCATGACGGGCGACCGCTCGCGCGACATCGGCGAGGAAGTGCGCGCGGACGTGCTGCGGCGCCTGGCCGCCAGCGGCGCGCCGCCGATGTGGACGGCGATGGTGCGCGAGGTGGTGGAGCTGGACCAGGCGGTCGAGACGCGCCTGCTGGGCGATGCCCTGCCGCCGGGATTGAAGCTGCTGCGCTGACGCCGCCATACCCGAGCGCCAAGGTCGGGACACCTTGATGACCAAAACTTACTATGCTAAGTTTTGCTCATCAGGTAATCAGGGAGCTGTTTCCTTGCATGTCCATGACCACGTCCTCCATCCCTTCCGCGCCGGTCGCCGACTGGCATGCGATGCCGGCCGACGCCGTCCTGCGCCAGCTGGCTTCGGTCCCCGACGGACTCGCACCGGATGAAGCGGCGCGGCGCCTGGCGCTGCACGGCCCCAACACGCTGCCATCGCCACCGCGCACGCCCGCCCTCCTGCGCTTTCTGCTGCAATTCAATAACGCGCTGATCCTGTTCCTGCTCGCCGCCGCGGCGCTGGCCGCCGTGCTCGGGCACTGGGTCGACGCGGCCGTGATCGTCGGCGTGGTCACCGTGAACGCCATCGTCGGCTTCGTCCAGGAAGGCAAGGCGGAGCAGGCCCTCGGCGCCCTGCAAGCCATGCTGGCGCCCACTGCGCGCGTCGTGCGCGCCGGCCAGCACGCGACCGTCCCGGTGGCCACGCTGGCGCCGGGCGACGTGGTGCTGCTCGAAGCGGGCGACCGCGTCCCCGCCGACCTGCGCCTGCTGCGCGCCCGCGCCCTGCTGGTCGACGAAGCGATCCTCACCGGCGAATCGGTGGCCAGCGTCAAGACCGGCCACGCCGCCGACGCCGGTGCGGCGCTGGGCGACCGCGAAGGCATGGCGTATTCCGGTACGCTGGTCGCCGCCGGCCAGGGCCTCGGCCTAGTGGTCGCCACCGGCAGCCATACCGAGATCGGCCGCATCAGCACCATGCTCGGCAAGGTCGAGCCGCTCACCACGCCGCTGCTGCGCCAGATCAACGGCTTCGGGCGGCGCTTCACGGTGCTGTCGATCACCGTCGCCGCGTTGCTGTTCGCCTATGCGGTCGGCTTGAAGAGGATGGACTGGGTCGAGGCGCTGATGATGGTGGTGGCGATCGCGGTGGCGCTGGTGCCCGAAGGCTTGCCGGCGGTGATCACCATCACCCTCGCCATCGGCGTGCAGCGCATGGCCGCGCGGCACGCCATCGTGCGCCGCCTGCCGGCGGTGGAAACGCTGGGCGCGACCACCGTGATCTGTTCCGACAAGACCGGCACGCTGACCCGCAACGAGATGACGGCCTGCCGCGTGGTGACCGGCGCGGGCAGCATCGGCGTGAGCGGCGCCGGCTACGCGCCGCTGGGCGCGTTCGCGCTGCCCGGGGACGGCGCCGGCCTGCCGGCCAATGCGCGCCGCCTGGTCGAAGCCGGCCTGCTGTGCAACGACGCCCACCTGCGCCAGGCCGCGGGCGGCTGGCATGTGGATGGCGATCCGATGGAAGGCGCGCTGGTGGCGCTGGCGATGAAGGCCGGGCTCGAACCGGACGCCTTGCGCGCCGGCCATCCGCGCGCCGACGAGATCCCGTTCGACGCCCAGCACCGTTTCATGGCCACGCTGCACGGCCTGGCCGACGGCGGCGCCGAGCTGTTCGTCAAGGGCGCGCCGGAACGCGTGCTGGCCATGAGCGGCGCGCAACTCGACGCGTCCGGAGCCACCATGCCGCTGGATACCGCTTACTGGGAAGGCCACGTCGCGGCGGCGGCCTCCAGCGGCGAGCGCGTGCTGGGCTTCGCCCTGCGCCGCTTCGCGCATGCGCCGCCGCAGCTGGACTTCGACGCCGTGGACGAGCTGGTGTTCCTGGGCCTGGTCGGCTTCATCGATCCGCCGCGGCCCGAGGCGCTGGCCGCGATCGCCGATTGCCGCAGCGCCGGCATCGCGGTCAAGATGATCACCGGCGACCATGGCGCGACCGCCGCCGCCATCGCCGCGCAACTCGGCCTGGCCGAGCAGCCGGTGGTGGCGACCGGCCAGGACGTCGACGCCGCCTCCGACGCCGGGCTGCGGACCCTGGCGCGCCGCACCCACGTCTTCGCTCGCACCAATCCCGCCCACAAGCTGCGCGTGGTGCGCGCGCTGCAGGCCGAGGGCGAGGTGGTCGCGATGACCGGCGACGGCGTCAACGACGCGCCGTCGCTCAAACAGGCCAACGTCGGCATCGCCATGGGCAACAAGGGCACCGAGGCGGCCAAGGAAGCGGCGCAGATCGTGCTGGCCGACGACAACTTCGCCTCGATCGTGGCGGCCGTGAGCGAGGGACGCACCGTCTACGACAACATCCGCAAGGTCATCGCCTGGACCCTGCCGACCAACGGCGGCGAGGTGCTGGCCATCGTCGCGGCGCTGGTGCTGGGCCTGACCCTGCCGATGACGCCGCCGCAGATCCTGTGGATCAACATGATCCTGACCATCACGCTCGGCCTGGTGCTGGCCTTCGAGCCGGCCGAACCGGGCGTGATGGGGCGCCGGCCGCGCGACCCGCAAGCGCCGCTGCTGTCGCCCTTCATGCTGTGGCGGGTGGCGTTCGTGTCGGTGCTGTTCACCGCCGGCGTGTTCGCCGTAATGGCCTGGGCCGAACGCCGCGGCCTGGACACCGAGGCGGCGCGCACGATGGTGGTCGACATGCTGTGCGTGCTGGAGATCTTCTACCTGTTCAACGTGCGCTACCTGCACATGCGCTCGTTCACCTGGCGCGGCGCCCGCGGCACGCCGGCGGTGCTGTGGGCGATCGCCGTCGTGGTGGTCGCGCAGCTGGCGTTCACCTACCTGCCGTGGATGCAGGCGTTGTTCGATACCCGCGCCGTGGCGCTCGCGGACGGCGTGGCGATCCTCGGCATCGGGCTGGCGTTCATGGCGGTGCTCGAAGTCGAGAAGCTGCTGCTGCGGCGCTGGAAGGTGTTCGCGGAGATCAGCTGACCCCGGCCAGGATCAGCGACACCGGCTTGCCCGTGCGCGGATGCAGCGGCTCGCGCATCTCGACCACGCGCAGGCCGTGCCGCTCGAACAGCGCGATCCAGCTCGAGATCGTGCGGAAGTACCAGGGCGGCGCGTCCTGAAATTCGTCGCTGAAGCCAGCCCAGCTGCCCGCGCGCCAGCCGTCGACATACGGCGCGTCGCCGCAGGCCATCACCGGATGCACGGTCTGCACGACCAGCGTGCCGCCCTTGCGCAGATAGGTCGGTGCGGCGGCGAACAGGCCGTCGACCGCTTCATGCCCGATCAGCGAGAAGTTGGCGACCGCGACGTCGGCCGCCAGCGCCAGCGCGCCGGCCGCGATCTGTTCATACGACAGCACGCGAAAGTCGCCGCCGCCGGCGGCCCGCGCCTGTTTGATGAGGCCCTCGATCGCGTCCACGCCGACCATCGTCACGTCGGGCAGCGCGCGCACCAGCCAGCCTTCGCCGCAGCCGAGATCCACGCCGGTGCGCGGCGCATGCGCACGCACCGCATCGACGATGGCGGCGTTGGTCACCAAGGTGCGGCTCTCGATTTCTCCGCCACGCACTGCGCTGGTCCAGGGAGTCGCATTGCGCGACCAGGATGCGAGGATTGCGGCGTCGGTGTGATCGGTCATGGCGTCTCCTTTGGGCTCATTATGCATGAGACGGCGGGCTAGCCCCAGGCATGCGGCGGCCATCGCGATCATCCAGTAGACTGGCCGGGTTCCAACGCACCCGCCCTGCCGTCCATGAAATCTCCGCAACGCCTGCCGATCCTGCTCGTCGCCGTCACGGCCGCCGCCATCACCTTCGCCTTCATCAAGAAGCCGCCCGAGCAGGAGGCGTTGCCGCCGCCGCTGGTCTCCCTGGAAAAGATGGGCCACCTGGTCTCGCTCAAGATGAATTATTCGGACGTCATCGAGTTCACGCAACCGAATGCGGTCGACATTCCCTGGTCGCAATGGGAAGTCCGGCTGGGCAGCACCCGCGTGCTGCTGGTCGCGCGCGGCGACTGCACGATCGCGACCGACCTGCGCCAGGCGCGCTACGAAGACATCGACGAGCGCGCGCGCACCCTCAGCGTCGTGCTGCCGCCGCCGATGCCGCTGCAGGCGCGCATCAGCCACGAGGCGCGCAACCGGGGCGGCTCCTATTTCTATGCGGTCACCGAACAGGGGCTGCAAGCCTTCATCCCTTCCGCCCAGACCCGCACCAATGCGATGAACAATGCGCTGCAGACGGCGCAGAAGGCGGTGCAGGCGGCCTGCAGCCAGCCTGCCGTGCTGAATACGGCCAAGGAAAACGCGGCCACCGTCATGCAGGCCACGCTGGCCGCCACCGGCTGGATGCCGACCGTCATCTGGGAGCCGCTTTCCCCAGCAAGTCCCTGAGCGATCCAGGCTTTCGATTCTTGGGCGCCTTGCCGGGTTGATGGATAATATTCCATTACTCTTCAGCAAGAATTCCAAATGATTAAGAGTCTGGCCACCCTCCTGTTCACCATCCTCGCCGCTGCCGTTCACCTTCCCGCAGCGGCCCAGAAGCCCGAAAGCCGCGCCGAAGCGGTCAAGATCGTGGCCGACATGCGGCGCCTGGTCATGCCGGGCGCCATCGAGCGTACCGAAGCGGTGCGCATCGGCGGCATCGACCAGTGGATCTCGGTGCGCGGCGTCGACCGCCGCAACCCGGTGCTGTTGATGATCCACGGCGGCCCGGGCTATGTGTCGATGCCCACCAGCTGGTATTTCCAGCGCGGCTGGGAAGACTTCTTCACCGTGGTGCAATGGGACCAGCGCGGCGCCGGCAAGACCTACGCCGCCAACGATCCGGCCGTCGTGGCGCCGACCATGACGCGCGCGCGCATGGTCGCCGACACCGAGGAAATGGTGCAATGGCTGCGGCGCGAGTTCGGCAAGGAGCGCATCTTCGTGCTCGGCCACTCCTGGGGCAGCTCGCTCGGCATCGAACTGGCCAGCAAGCATCCGGAGTGGCTGCACGCCTACATCGGCATGGGCCAGGCTACGGACGGGCCGGAGGGCGAACGACGCGGCCTGCGCTTCGCGCTCGACGCCGCGCGGCGCGACAACAACGCCAAGGCGGTGCAGGAACTCGAATCGCTCGGCCCCTACGCGGCGCCGGGCCGCCCGATCGTGCTCAAGGACCTGTACCTGCAGCGCAAGTGGCTGGGCTACTACGGCGGCGCGGTGCACGGCCGCAAGGACTTCGCCCACGAAGGCGCGGCGGCGCGCCTGGCGCCCGAGTACACCGACGCCGACCTGCGCACCATGTGGAAGGCCAATGACTTCTCTCAGGAACACCTGCTGGCTGAAGTCATCTCGACCGACTTCAGCGTTCATAAACGCTTCGACTGCCCGATCGTCATCTTCAACGGCCGCTACGACTACAACGTCTCATCCAGCGTGACCGCCGAGTGGTTCGAGACGGTGAAGGCGCCGCACAAGAAACTGGTGTGGTTCGAGCACTCGGGCCACGAGATGTTCAACGAAGAGCCGGGCAAGATGCTCGACGCCCTGCTGCGCCACGTGCGGCCGATCGCCGAGAAGGCGGGCGACGTGGCGCCGTAGCGACGGACCGTGTAAAGACAACACACATTGCGGGAACGTACTACTACGTACGCAATCCGCATGAGCATTCGTGTAAAATCGTTTCAGCAGGTTATCGAAGCAACCGCGAACAACCGCGAAATAATTTAACTATATAGGTGACAAAACCATGCGAGTCTTCCCGTCCAAAGGAAAATCCCTCGTGTTCGCTCTCGCAGCAACCGTCCTCTCCGCCAGCGCCTTCGCCCAGAACTGGCCAACCGGCACCGTGACCGTGGTCGTGCCATGGCCGGCCGGCGGCCCGTCCGACATCGCGGCGCGTCCGCTGGCGAAAGGCCTGACCACCGACCTGAAGCAGTCGTTCGTGATCGATAACCGCGGCGGTGGCGGCGGCAACATCGGCACCCTGGCCGTGACCCGCGCCAAGCCGGATGGCCAGACCCTCCTGATCACCTCGAGCGCGCCGATCGTGATCAACCCGAGCCTGTACAAGAAGATGGCCTTCGACCCGGCCAAGGACCTGATCCCGGTCACCAACCTGCTGCGCGCGCCGCTGGTGCTGGTCGCCCACCCATCGGTGCCGGCCAAGAACGTCAAGGAACTGCTGGCCCACATCCAGTCGAAGAAAGGCCAGTTCTCGTACGCGTCGGCCGGCAACGGCACCCCGCAGCACCTGACCGGTGAACTGTTCCGCGGCGTGACCAAGCTCGACATGGTGCACGTGCCGTACAAGGGCTCGGCGCCGGCGATTTCCGACCTGCTGGGCGGTCACATCCCGATCATGTTCGACTCGACCATCGCGATCATGCCGCACATCAAGAGCGGCAAGGTCAAGCCGATCGCCATCTCGGGCAGCAAGCGCTCGCCGCTGCTGCCGGACGTGCCGACCTTCGCCGAAGCCGGCCTGAACATCGAGTCCTACGCCTGGTACGGCCTGTTCGTGCCGGCCAAGACCCCGAAAGCCATCGTCGACAAGATCAACGCCGAATCGCAGAAAGTCATGAAGCAGCCGGACTTCCAGCGCGTGCTGGCCGACACCGGCACCGAGTACGTGGGCGATACGCCTGAGAACTTCGCCAAGTTCGTGCAGGCCGAAAGCGCGAAATGGTCGAAGATCGTGAAGGACAGCGGCGCGACCGTCGACTGATCCACTCGATCCTGTAGTACCCCACTAAAACGGGTGACGCGGCATGGCCGGTCACCCGTTTTTTCATCAAGCCCGCTTTTCCGTCAGCGTCACGCGGTGGAAGTGCGACGACGTCAGCCCGACGCCCGCCGCATCGAACACGTCCAGCACGTTCTGGTGCAGATGGTTGCGCACCTCGGCCCGCCCGCGCGGGCTGTCGGCCGAGGAATGCGCGCACAGCCGGTATTCGACATAGAAATCCGACAGCGCCGCCTGCACGATGAAGGGTTTCGGTTCGGCCGCGATGCCTGGCGTCGCCGCGGCAGCCTGTTCGAGCAGCGCGTGCGCGGTGCGCCACGGCGTCTCGTAGGCGAGCGTCACCTTGACCTCGGTGACGAAACCGTCCTCGATCACGCCGTCGCGCGAGAAGTTGCTGGTGGTGTTGGACAGCACCCAGGCGTTGGGCATCAGGACTTCTTCGCCGCTGCCGGTGCGCAGGCGCGTCTCGAACATGCCCATGTCGACCACGGTACCCTCCTTGTCGCCCACGCGCACGTATTCTCCCTTGCGCAGCGAGCGGGTGTACATCAGGATCAGGCCAGCGGCGCCCTGCGCCACGATGCTCGAGGCGCCGATCGACACCATCAGGCCGGCCAGCACCGTCACGCCCTGGAAGGCGGCCGTGTGCGAACCGGGCAGGTAGGGATAGGACATCGCCAGCGCGAACAGCCCGATCACCAGGTTGACCAGGCGCCGGGTCGGCGCCGCCGTGTCCTGGTCGAGCCAGCCCACCTGCAATTCGCCGCTCTCGACCCGCTTGAACACCGAGGCCGCGGTCAGCATCACCAGGCGCGCCAGCGCGGCGATGACCAGCACCACCAGCAGGCCGGGAATGGCGGCCGCCATCGACTGCCCGATCCCCACCGCCAGCTCCACCAGGTAACCCTTGAGCCACTCGCCCCAGCTGCGGGTGTAGGCGAATTCGCCGAGCAGGAAGCTGATCCAGATATAGGTGGCCAGCAGGCGCAGGCCCCATACCACCGCCATCGTCACCTGGCGCAGGAAGCTCACATACAGCTGGGCGTCGAGCAGGCGCACGTTGCGAAAGCTCACCCGCGCCAGGCGCACGCCGAGCAGGCGCTCGAAGCGGCTCTTGACCGCGCTGCGCAGCAGCACCAGCGCGCGCAGCACGACGACGTAGGCCAGGGTGGCGGCGACGCACAGCGCGGCGGCTTCGACCAGCACGCGCGGGTCGCTCGCCTCGCGCCGCGCGGCCAGCGCGCGCTCCAGCTTGCCCGCGCTGTCGTGCGCGACGTCCTGGGGCGTGTCGCCGGCCAGCACGTTGACGTCGGCCGGCGTCACCAGGAAAAGCGGCGCGCCGTCGAGCAGCACCTGGCTGCCCTCCGCCAAGCCGTTGACGGTGACGCGCTGCGGGCCCTTGCCCGACAGGGCCTTGTCGAGGCGCCGCTGGGCCGCTTCGAGGCGGTCTTGCGGCGAGTGGCCGGCCAGGGTGGCGCGAAACACGAAGACCTTGCGGGTGGCGACGGTGAAGTCGGCGCGCGCGGTCGGCTGGGCCGGCGCGGCCGCAGCCGCGGCGGCCGACACAGTGTCGGCCTGGGCGGCCTGGGCGAAGGAATACAGCCCCAGCAAGGCAAGGACAAGGAATGCGCGGATGATTGCCATGGGAAAACACAAATCGGTAAAAACGAAATGTTACCCCAGATCACTTCTACTCAGCAGGCAAAGTACCCACTTACAACAGCCCAGCACCAGATCTTGCCAACAAGCTACCGTGTTCCGTGTCTTTTCGATAACGACTAACATCTTCGCCACTACCTGGCTGCGTTGGCAGCCCCACCCCATCAAGGAGCAAGCATGAGTTCGGAAGACCAGAAGCCAGAAGGCGTGACGCCGTCGCGCCGCCGTTTCGTGAGCACCGTTGCCGCGGGCGTGGCCGCCTCGGCCGCCGCCGTCCCGGCCCTGGCCCAGCAGGCGGGCGGCGGCAACCAGCCGGCGCCCGGCGCGATGCGCGAAGCGGCCAAGCGCTATCCGCGTCCGCCCTTCCCCAAGCAGGACCAGCCGTGGCCGGCCCTGGCCAGCAAGATGACGCCGCGTCCCGATCATGGTGAAACGACGTATCGCGGCAGCGGCCGCCTGGCGGGACGCAAGGCCCTGATCACCGGCGGCGACTCGGGCATCGGCCGCGCCGCCGCGATCGCCTATGCGCGCGAAGGCGCCGACGTCGCCATCGGCTACCTGCCGGCCGAGGAACCCGATGCGCGCGAAGTCATGCAGCTGATCCGCGACGCGGGCCGCAAGGCGGTGGCCATTCCCGGCGACATCCGCGACGAGGCCTTCTGCAAGAAACTAGTGGAAACGGCGGTGCGCGAACTGGGCGGCCTGGACATCCTGGTCAACAATGCCGCGCGCCAGCAGAACAACGCCTCGATCCTCGACATCACCAGCGAGCAGTTCGACTGGACCATCAAGACCAATATCTACGCCGTGTTCTGGATCACCAAGGCGGCGATTCCGCATATGTCGGCCGGCAGCGTCATCATCAATACCTCGTCGCAGACGGCCTACGATCCGCCGGAAAAACTGCTCGACTATTCGGGCACCAAGGCCTTCGAGGTGGCGTTTACGAAGTCGCTGGCCAAGCAGATGGCATCGAAGGGAATCCGCGTGAATGCGGTGGCGCCGGGTCCGGTGTGGACGCCGCTGCAGCTGGCGGGCGGCAATTCGCCGGAGGGGCGCGAGAAGTTCGGCGAGGACACGCCGATGAAGCGTCCGGGCCAGCCGGCCGAGCTGGCGACGATCTACGTCACGCTGGCCTCGGACGAGGCGAGCTACACCACCGGCCACGTGTATGGCGCGGCGGGCGGAGGCGGGCAGCCGTAAGCACTTGCTTCGGCCTGCCCGGTGCTGCCGGGCGGGCTTCAGCCGCGACGCAGCAGGCGCGTCAGCAGCGAAACGAAGGAACGGGTGCGGATCTGCTGGCCCAGCGGGCCGGCATTGGTGCAGCGTGCAATGACGGTCATCTCATTTCCTCCTAGACATAGCTTGGCAGATTAGCCATGCCACGCGTACTCATCTGTGCGCTGGATCGCATAAGGCTCCAGCCTGCTCGACGCTAGCGCGCGCGCCCCGATCCGGTAGCGTCCTATCATGAACCCTTCGTAGGGCGAGGGTCTGCTCCAATCGGAGTGACCGTCGCATTGTTCGCAACGTCAATAGACAAGGAGGAACATATGGGCTACGCAGACCGCGATAAATACGGTATCTACAAGGACAGCACCAGCGCAGGTCCGGGACCGTCCCTGATGGGCGCCGACACCTTGATCGGCGACAGCGTCGTCAATGCCGCCGAGGAAGACCTGGGCGACATCAAGGAAATCATGCTCGACATGCAGACCGGCCAGGTGGCCTATGCCGTGCTGGCTTTCGGCGGCTTTCTGGGCGTGGGCGAAAAACTGTTCGCCGTGCCCTGGCAGGCGCTGCACCTCGACACGGTCAACAAGCGCTTCGTGCTCAACGTCGAGAAAGACCGCCTGAAATCGGCGCCGGGCTTCGACAAGGATGCCTGGCCGGACATGAGCGACCTGAGCTGGGCCAGCGGCATCCACAGCTTCTATGGCACCGACCCGAACCGTTCGGGCGCACCGACCATGGGGCCGGGCGTGCCGATGGGCGGCATGGTCGGCGGCGCCGGCACCGGAAGCAGCACCTATGCGGGCGGCGCGATGGGTTCGAGCGTTGGCGCCGGGCACGCCGGTTCCAGTAGCCTGGGCGGCGCAGGCGCCGGCATGGGCGATTCGCGGGCGAACCAGGGCCCGGGGTCCAGCATCGATCCACGCTCGGGCAACCTGGGCGATGACGACGACCTGAGCCGTATCCGCGGCAGCAATATCGGATAAGGCCGGGCTGAATGAGGAGGTGTCGGCACGAGGAGAGCATCAGCGTCCCCTCGTGTCGAGACCATAGGCCCGCGGCGCCAAGCCGTCATAGTCCATGAGTACCATGTTGACGGCAGAGTCTGCACTCTACTTGGCGAGCAGATACCTCGCCGATTTCGCAAGGCACGCCACCGTGATCATGATCCAGACATGATCGACTGCTTTTGAAGACGTGAGCAAACATGCTCAGCGTATTCCTTCCTGCCCCGAATCGTCCTATTGACCGTATTCGTACCTGACAGGCGTGACTTTCCCGCCTGCCACTAGCAGACGCCAGCAGCAGTGTCTGACGTCGCCGTCAAACTCGCCACGGGTAGCGCCGTTTCACCGTACAGGCATTGGTGGCGAACCCTCTTCTATCACTTCTTTCATTAAACCGGTACTGACGGACGGTATGCGTTACTTTATTGCCGCTTGGGTTTCGCGGCACAAGTAAGCATTTTCGATGATGTCCTCCGAGCTTATATGATGCAGACACCAGATACTGACTGAAGTTCCGTTTAATACGCACAGACATCTGCCATGGGCGTGAAACAACGTCCAAAAATGACGGACAACGTCAGTTGTGCCCCGTCCAAGTCACAAGCAATTACCGCAACATCGACTCCCACACCTTCTGCAGCCGCTTGGCCGACACCGGCATCGGCGTCCTCAGCTCCTGCGCGAACAGCGACACCCGCAGCTCTTCCAGCATCCACCTGAACTCGACCATGCGCGGATCGTTGTTCTTGCCCGCCATATTCTTGAGCGTGCGCTGGAACTGGCTGGCCGCGTTCTGCCACTCGGCCATCAGCTGCGCGTCGCGCGACGGATTGCCGCGCAACTTCTCGAGACGGACGTTGATCGCCTTCAGATAGCGCGGGAAATGCGCCAGCTGACTATATTCGTTGTCGGCGATGAAGCGCTTGTGCACCAGCGCCTGCAGCTGCGCCTGGATATCCGACGCCACCGCCGAAGGCAGGGCCTGCACGCGCTTGGGCAGGCCGTGGTACTCGCCCAGAATCTGGCCCGCCAGGCGCGCCACCTCGTTGATGAGCAGGCCAATGCGGCCCTTGCCCTCGTCCTTGCGTTTGTTGAACGAAGCCGCATCGACCGGCAGCGGATCCTGCAGGCAGGCGATGTCGATCGCCTTGGCCACGATCTGGTCGCGCAAGTCTTCCTGCGAGCCGATATTCATGAACTGCATGCCCATGCCCTGCAGGCCGGGGATGTTCTTCTCGGCGAACTTCAGTTGTTCCTTGAACTGCAGCGCGAACAGGCGGCGCAGGCCAACGCGATGGGTGCGCGCGGCCACGTTCGGGTCGTCGAACACCTCCAGGTCGCAATGCGTGCCCTTGTCGACCAGCGCGGGGAAGCCAATCAGGGTCAGCTTGCCCTGGTTGATCTCCAGCAGTTCCGGCAGCTCGCCGAAGGTCCAGCTGGTGAGACCGGTGTGCTGGCGGCCCGATGCCGCTTCTTGCGCAGGGGCGGTCTGCGGCGCATTGCCCTTCCCCTTGCCTGCGGGTGCCGGCGGAGCGCTCGGCGCAGCCGCCACCGGCCGCGCCGCCTGCGCACGCCCATTGGCCGCAGATGGCGTCGCTTCCGCCATCTTCTGGAAGCTCTGGCGCGCCTGTCCGCCCAGCTCGGCCTGGAGCGTCGCCAGATTGCGCCCCATCTCCAGCTGGCGGCCATGCTCGTCGACGACCTTGAAGTTCATGAACATGTGCGCCGGCAGGGTCTCGAGCTTGAAGTCGGCGGTCTTCACCGCCACGCCCGTTTGCGCGCGCACGTCCATGATCAAGACGTCGACCAGGTCGCCGCGCCCGAAGGCGTTCGCCGCATGGATGCGATCGACGAACCTGGCCGCGTATTCCGGCAGCGGCACGCAGTGGCGGCGCAGCTTCTGCGGCAGCGATTTGAGCAGCAGGTGCACCTTTTCCTTGATCATGCCCGGCACCAGCCAGGCCGGCTTCTCCTGCGGGATCTGGTTCAGCGCGAACAGCGGCACGGCGAGCGTGACGCCATCGCGCACGCTGCCCGGCTCGAAGTGGTACGTCAGGCCCATCTCGATGCCGGTGACGACCATCGTCTTCGGGAACAGCTCGGTGGTGACGCCGGCCGCCTCGTGCCGCATCAGCTCTTCGCGGTTCAGGTACAGCAGTTTCGGATTGTCGCGCGCATGGTCCTTGTACCACTTCTCGAAACCGGCGCCGTTGACGACGTCGAGCGGAATCTCCTTGTCGTAGAAGGCCGCGATCAGCTGGTCGTCGACCAGCACGTCCTGGCGGCGCGACTTGTGCTCGAGGTTCTCGATATCTTTCACCAGCTTGTGGTTATGGATATAGAACGGCAGGCGCGTCTCGTAGTCGCCCGCCACCAGCGCGTCGCGGATGAAGATCTCGCGCGCCTCGCGCGGGTTGCGCTGGCCGTAGTTGATGCGCCGGCCGCCATAGATGACGATGCCGTACAGGGTCGCGCGCTCGAGCGCCGTCACTTGCGCCTGTTTCTTTTCCCAGCGCGGCTCGCCCCACGATTTCTTGAGCAGGTGGCCGCCGATCTTTTCGACCCACTCGGGCTGGATCTGGGCGATGGTGCGCGCATACAGGCGCGTGGTCTCGACCAGTTCGGCCGCCATGACCCAGCGTCCCGCCTTCTTGCCGAGCGTCGAGCCGGGCCAGATGTGGAACTTGATGCCGCGCGCGCCAAGATAGACGCCGCCCTGCTCGTCCTCGGACTTGAAACCGATATTGCCAAGCAGGCCAGTGAGCAGCGCCAGGTGCAGCTGCTCATAGGTGGCCGGGCTTTCGTTCAGGCGCCAGCCCTGCTCGCGCACGATGGTGAGCAGCTGCGAATGCACGTCGCGCCACTCGCGCAGGCGCAGCTGCGACAGGAAGTTGGCGCGGCAGTTGTCCTGCAACTGGCGATTGGTCTTCTTGTGCGCGATCGCGTCCTCGAACCAGGCCCAGATCTTCAGGTAGCTCAGGAATTCGGATTTCTCGTCCGCGAACTTCTTGTGCTTCTCGTCGGCCTGCTGCTGGTATTCGATCGGGCGGTCGCGCGGGTCTTGCGTCGACAGGGCCGAGGCCACGATCAGCATCTCGGTCAGGCAGTGATTGTCGAGCGCGGCCAGGATCATGCGGCCCACGCGCGGGTCGAGCGGCAGCTTGGCCAGCTTGCGGCCCAGCGGCGTCAGCTCGTTGTTGTCGTCGACCGCGCCGACTTCCTGCAGCAGCTGGTAGCCGTCGGCGATCGCGCGGCCCTGCGGCGCCTCGATGAAGGGGAAGGTCTCGACGTCGGTCAGGCGCAGGGATTTCATGCGCAGGATGACGGCCGCCAGCGACGAACGCAGGATCTCCGGTTCGGTGAACTTGGGGCGCTTCTGAAAATCGTCTTCCTCGAACAGGCGGATGCAGACGCCGTCGGCCACGCGGCCGCAACGGCCGGCGCGCTGGTTGGCCGCCGATTGCGCGATCGGCTCGACCTGCAGCTGCTCGACCTTGTTCCGGAAGCTATAACGTTTTACGCGCGCCAGGCCGGTATCGACCACGTAGCGGATGCCCGGCACGGTCAGCGAGGTCTCGGCCACGTTGGTGGCCAGGACGATGCGGCGCGCGTTGCCGCTCGGGCGGAACACGCGGTCCTGCTCTTCCACCGACAGGCGGGCGAACAGCGGCAGGATGTCGACGTGCGGCGGATGGTGCTTGCGCAGCGCCTCGGCGCAGTCGCGGATCTCGCGCTCGCCCGGCAGGAACACCAGCACGTCGCCCGAGCCGATGCGGCACAACTCATCGACCGCGTCGACCACGCCATCCATCAGGTCGCGCTTCTCGCGCGCGGCCTGGGCCTTCGGCAGCGGCTTGGTCGGGTCGACGGCGGCGGCGCCCGGCACCGGGTCGCGGTCGATCGGGCGATAACGCACCTCGACCTGGTACAGGCGGCCCGAGACCTCGATCACCGGCGCCGGCTTGTCGTTGGCGGCGAAGTGGCGCGCGAAGCGCTCGGCGTCGATCGTCGCCGAGGTGATGATCACTTTCAGGTCCGGCCGGCGCGGCAGCAGCTGCTTGAGGTAACCGAGCAGGAAGTCGATGTTCAGGCTGCGCTCGTGCGCCTCGTCGATGATGATCGTGTCGTAGTTGCGCAGCAGCGGATCGGTTTGCGTCTCCGCCAGCAGGATACCGTCGGTCATCAGCTTGACCGACGCGCCTTTTTGCAAGGTGTCGTTGAAGCGCACCTTGAAGCCGACGTGCTCGCCCAGCGGCGAGCCGAGTTCCTGCGCGATGCGCTTGGCGGTCGACGACGCCGCGATGCGGCGCGGCTGGGTGTGGCCGATCAGGCCTTTACTGCCGCGGCCCAGTTCGAGGCAGATCTTCGGCAGCTGGGTGGTCTTGCCCGAACCGGTCTCGCCCGAGACGATGACCACCTGGTGCTCGAGAATGGCTTTCGCGATCTCGGCGCGGCGGCCCGATACGGGGAGGTCTTCGGGAAAGGTAATCGGCGGCAGCGGATTGCGCACCACCGGCGCTTCTTCGCGCGGCGCGCGTTCCTGGCGTGGACGCGACTCACCGCGCTCGCCCTGTGCACGACGGGGACGGCGTTCGACGGAGGCTGCGTTGGCGGTGGCGCTCGCTTCGCGCGCCGGCTGTTGCGAAGGCTTGTTACTCTGTTCAGACATTGATTTTTACAAGGATTTGGTGCGCACAACGCGCAGCGAATTATAATGCGGCAAATGGAAACTCCTACCCAATTCGTCCAGTGGCTGCGCTCGGTCGCGCCGTATATTCATGCGTTCGGTGGCAAGACCTTCGTGGTCGCCTTCCCGGGCGAACTGGTCGCCTCCGGCGCCCTGCCGGTGCTGGCGCAAGACTTGTCGCTGCTGGTCGGCCTCGGCATCCGCATCGTGCTGGTGCACGGTTCGCGGCCGCAGGTGGCCGAGCAGCTGGCGCTGCGCAACGTCGAAGGCCGCTTCCACGACGGCGTGCGCATCACCGACACCGCCGCGCTGGAATGCGCCAAGGAAGCCGCCGGCGAGCTGCGCCTCGACATCGAAGCCGCCTTCAGCCAGGGCCTGCCCAACACGCCGATGTCGAACGCCCAGATCAGCATCGTCTCGGGCAACTTCGTGGTGGCCCGTCCGCTGGGCGTGATCGACGGCGTCGACTTCGAGCTCACCGGCGTCACCCGCAAGATCGCCGCCGAGAAGATCCACCCGATCCTGCAGACCGAGGACAACCTGGTGCTGCTGTCGCCGCTGGGCTTCTCGCCGACCGGCGAGATCTTCAACCTGACCATGGAAGACGTGGCCGCGTCGGCCGCGATCGCCCTGCACGCCGACAAGCTGATCTTCATCACCGAATCGCCGATGATGAAGGATGCCGGCGGCGCCGAGCTGCGCGAATTGTCGTCGCACATGGCCGAAGCCGTGCTGCAGGCGGGCTTCCTGTCCGATTCCGCCGCTTTCTACCTGCAGCACGCGATCAAGGCCTGCAACGCCGGCGTCGACCGCGCCCACATCATCCCCTACGAGATGGACGGTTCGGCCCTGCTCGAGGTGTTCACCCACGACGGCGTGGGCACCATGATCAGCCACGAGAACCTGGAAAGCCTGCGCCAGGCCACAATTGAGGACGTCGGCGGAATTATCAAGCTCATCGAACCGCTGGAAGCCGATGGCACCCTGGTGTATCGCGGGCGCGAGCTGATCGAGCGCGAGATCGACCAGTTCTCGGTGATCGACCACGACGGCGTGATCTTCGGCTGCGCGGCGCTGTATCCGTTCCCCGAGTCGAAGATGGGCGAGATGGCCTGCCTGACGGTGAGCCCCGATGCGCAAACCCAGGGCGACGGCGAGCGCATACTCAAGCACATGGAAAACCGCGCGCGCGCCGCCGGCCTCACGAAACTGTTCGTGCTGACCACGCGCACCTCGCACTGGTTCAAGAAGCGCGGCTTCGTGCCGGCCACCGTGGACGATCTGCCAAAAGATCGGCAACACATGTACAACTGGCAGCGCCGGTCACAGGTGCTGATCAAGACTTTATAATACCGGTTTTAGACTGTCACGGATAACAGGAGTACACGATGGCCCGCACCGTCCACTGCATCAAACTGAACAAGGAAGCCGAAGGCCTGGATTTCCCGCCGGTCCCAGGCGAGATGGGCAAGAAGCTGTATATGTCGGTCTCGAAAGAGGCATGGCAGCAATGGCTGAAGCATCAAACGATGCTGATCAACGAAAACCGCCTGAACCTGGCCGACGACCGCGCGCGCAAATACCTGGCGACGCAGATGGAGAAGCATTTCTTCGGCGAAGGCGCCGACCAGGCGATGGGCTACGTGCCGCCGACCGCCTGATCGACGCGCATCATCCATGAAAAATCCCGCTTGCGGCGCCTGCCGTCAGCGGGATTTTTTTACATCTTGCGGCACTGGCGCAATTCGCAGCGCGCCATGAACACCTTGCCATCCTGGCACTGCATCCGGTAGACCTCGATCGGCCCCGGCTCCGTGATCAGGCCGGCGCCCTGCTCGCTGGCGCAGGCCTGCGCCCTGGCCAGCTGCTCGACCGTGGTCGACGACACGCCGACCTTGAACGGCACGCGCTGGATCTCGACGACGTCGGGTGATGCGACCACCGTCGGCTCCGACAAATCTACCCCGGTCGAACACCCGCCCAGCAGGACGGCCGCGAGCAGGGGTACCAGCGCGTATTTCATGGCCGGTCCCCGATCAGAGCGACAGGGTCTTGACGCCGTCAGCCGTGCCCAGCAGGCAGACGTTGGCGCCGGCCTTGGCGAACAGGCCCACGGCGATCACGCCGGTGATCTGGTTGATCTGCTCTTCGAGCGCTACCGGGTCGGTGATCGACAGGCCGGCCACGTCGATCAGTTCACCGCCGTTGTCGGTGATGAAAGGCTGGTCGGTGCCGGGTTTCAGGCGCAGCTTCGGCTGGCCGCCAAGCGCCGCCAGCTTGCGCATCACGACCGCACGTGCCATCGGGATCACCTCGACCGGCAGCGGGAATTTACCCAGCGTGTCGACCAGCTTCGAACCGTCGGCGATACAGACGAACTTCTTCGACACCGATGCCACGATCTTCTCGCGCGTGAGCGCCGCGCCGCCGCCCTTGATCATCGCGCCTTGCGCATTGATCTCGTCGGCGCCGTCGATGTAGACGGCCATCGATTCGACGTCGTTCAGGTCGAACACCGGGATGCCGTGGCCGCGCAGGCGGGCGGCGGTGGCTTCGGACGAGGCCACGGTGCCCTTGATGCGGCCCTTGATCTTCGCCAGTTCGTCGATGAAGAAGTTGGCGGTCGAGCCGGTGCCGACGCCGATGATTTCACCGTCGACCACGTAATCGATGGCGGCGCGCGCCACTGCTTGTTTCAGTTCGTCTTGAGTCATGATGCGGGTTGGTAAATGAAAAGAATGCGCCATTTTAGCGGATTACACAGCACGTCATCCCCGCGAAGGCGGGGACCCAAGTGGTTCTTCCCATATATGCATGCCACGATCATGCAATCTGCATTTGCTAATCTTGTAACGAAGCATCACACTCGACGTTTGTTACAACGTTCGTTTGCCTGGAACCAATGAAAATCTTTACCAAGAAACGCATCGTCATCGCCACCGCCCTCCTCGTCGCCGTCGCGACCGCCGCGGTGCTGCTCAAGCCCAAGGACAACGTCGTCCCGCCGTCGAAATACCGCAGCACCGCGGTCGACCGCGGCGCCATCAACCAGACCGTGACCGCCACCGGCACCATCAACCCGGTGGCCCTGATCAACGTCGGTTCGCAGGTCTCGGGCACCGTGGCCGAGCTGCACGCCGACTTCAACGACCGCGTCAAGAAGGGCCAGGTGCTGCTCAAGCTGGAGCCGACCATCTTCAACGCCCAGGTGGGACAGGCCGAAGCCAGCATCGCCTCGGCGCGCGCCAACCTGCAGCTGGCCCAGGCCACCTACAAGCGCAACGAGCAGCTGGTGGCGCAGAACTTCGTCTCCAGCCTGGCGCTCGACCAGTCGCGGCGCGAAATGGACGTCGCCGCCGCCAACCTCAAGCTGGCCCAGGCCCAGTTCGAGCGCGCGCGGGCGGACCTCGACAACAGCGTGATCCGCTCGCCGATCGACGGCGTGGTGATCAAGCGCACCATCGACCTGGGCCAGACCGTGGCGGCCTCGTTCAACACGCCGAACCTGTTCCAGATCGCCAACGACCTGACCAAGATGCAGATCGACACCAGCGTGTCGGAAGCCGACGTCGGCCTGCTCAAGGACGGCTTGCCGGCGCGCTTCGTGGTCGACGCCTATCCCGACCGCGAATTCAACGCCACCATGCGCCAGTTCCGCCTGGCGCCGAACGTGGTGCAGAACGTCGTGACCTATAACGTCGTGCTCGACGTCGACAACGCCGACGAACTGCTCAAGCCCGGCATGACGGCCCAGGTGCGCCTGGTGGTGGCGAACCGCCCCGACGTGCTGCGCATCCCGACCACGGCGCTGCGCTTCCGCCTGTCCGAAGAAGAGCAGGCGGCCGAGCGCAAAAAAGCGAAGGCAACGGACAAGGACGTGAAGCAGGTGGCCGCCAAGCCGGCGCCGGCCGCCGCCCAGGACGACGACGTCGCCTTCCGCAGCGCCAGCGAGACCGCGCGCATGTTCAAGATTTACAAGCTCGATCCGATGAACCAGCCGCAGCCGGTCGACATCCGTACCGGACTCTCCAACTTCCGCTACACCGAAGTGCTGTCGGGCGACCTGAAACCGGGCGACCGCGTGGTGACCCGTGCGCTGTCCCAGCCGGAGAACCAATGACCGGGCCACTGATCGACATCCGCGGCGTCACCAAGACTTACCTCAGCGGCAGCGTCGAGACGCCGGTGCTGCATGGCGTCGACATGACGGTCGAGCGCGGCGACTTCGTGTCCATCATGGGCGCATCGGGTTCCGGCAAGTCGACCCTGATGAACATCCTCGGCTGCCTCGACCAGGCCAGCGGCGGCACTTACCTGCTGGACGGCGTCGACACCCGCAGCCTGGGACGGCCGCAACTGGCCGACATCCGCAACCGCACCATCGGCTTCGTGTTCCAGAGCTTCAACCTGATCAAGCGCATGTCGGTGGCGGAGAACGTCGCCCTGCCCCTGATCTACGGCGGCGTGGGACGCGGCAAGGCCCACGCGCGCGCCATGGCCGAACTCGAACGGGTGGGATTGGGCGCGCTGGGACAGCGCACGCCGAGCCAGCTCTCGGGCGGCCAGCAGCAGCGCGTCGCCATCGCGCGCGCGCTGGCCACCGATCCGCCGCTGTTGCTGGCCGACGAACCGACCGGCAACCTCGACACGCAAACCAGCGACGACATCATGCACAGCTTCCAGCAACTGAACCGCGAGCGCGGCATCACCATCGTGCTGGTGACCCATGAAGCCGACGTCGCCGCCTACAGCCGCCGCCTGGTGCGCCTGAAGGATGGCCGGGTGCTGTACGACGGGCCGGCCGCCGAAGGCCTGCGCCAGTTCGCGGGCGTGCAGATCGGAGTCGCACCATGAACCCGATCCAGGTATTGATCGAATCGTTCCGCTCGATGGCGGCCAACCGCCTGCGCACCGCGCTGACCATGCTCGGCATCGTGATCGGCATCGCCTCCGTCGTGCTGCTGCTGGCGCTCGGCGACAGCATGCAGCGCTTCATCGGCAAGCAGCTGCAGATGCTGGGCACCAATATGGTCTACATCATGCCCGGCGGCGACCGCACCGCGGCCCAGCGCGCCCGCGAAGGCAAGGTCGCGGTGCTGACCCGGGGCGATGCCGAGGCCCTGAACGCCCTGCCCAGCCTGACCGGCGCGGCGCCCGCGTTGCAGGGCAGCTTCAAGGTCAGCGCCGGCAACGAAAACCTGAGCAGCACCGTGCTCGGCGTGACGCCGGCCATGTTCACGATCCGTAACTGGAAAGTCGACCAGGGCACCTTGTTCGGCGAGGCCGACGTGCGCGCCGGCGCGCGGCTGGCGGTGATCGGCCAGAAGGTGGCCGACCAGTTCTTCTACCGCGCCGACCCGCTCGGGCGCTACCTGCGCATCGAGAACGTGTCGTTCCAGGTGATCGGCGTGCTGGCCGGCGAAGGCCGCCAGCCCGACGGCACCGACCTGTCGGAACAGATCGTGGTGCCGATCACGGCGGCCAGCGCCCACCTGGTCAAGTCGCCGTTCCCGCAGAACGTCCACTACATCAATGCCCAGGGCCGCCCGAACGTGGCGATGACCGATGCGATCGAGGACATGAAGGAAGTCCTGCGCGACCGGCACCGGATCCGGGTCGACGATCCGGACGACTTCCGGATCCAGAACCTGAGCGAGATCGCCGACACGGCCAACAAGATCAGCGCCGGCGTCGCCCTGCTGCTCGGCCTGATCGGCGCGATCTCGCTGCTGGTGGGCGGGATCGGGATCATGAACATCATGCTGGTGTCGGTGACCGAAAGGACGCGCGAGATCGGCATCCGGATGGCGATCGGGGCGCGCCCGAACGCCGTGCTGCTGCAGTTCCTGGCCGAGGCGGTGGTGATCTGCCTGGCCGGTGGATTGGTCGGGATCGCGATCGCGGCCGGCGGCGCGGCGCTCATCACGACGTTCGCGGATTTCGAGGTGTACCTGACCTTGTCGGGCATGCTGATCGCGTGCGGGTTCGCGACGGCGGTCGGGATGTTCTTCGGGTTTTATCCGGCGCGCAGGGCGTCGCGACTCTTGCCCGTAGACTGTCTCAGATACGAATAACCAGAAGTATTGCCTTCTCGATAGTCACCTCGCAGTAATTAGGAACTCACATGGGCCCACGTTACGATCTGAAGAAAATAATATTCCTATTGGACCGATTGCATTCAGAAAATTCACCTTGGAATGATGAGTATGAGTTTACTGATTTCATTACTACGCGAAATGGACTTGAACGACATTTTACACGTGATGCAAAAAAACATCTTCGTGAGCTAGCCAGAGCACTACACATCCAAAGGGCTTTGTTGCATAAATCAGGCTCGGCCAGCGTAGAACGCGTAGCTCTGGTAGCCTGAACGGGATGAAACCAGCTCCACAGAAGTACCGCACGACCAATTGGAAAACGTACAACGAAGCGCTCAAGGCACGCGGCTCGCTACTCATCTGGCTTGACACGACGATGAACTGGCACGGCCAGCCGAGTGGTAAGCGAGGGCGCAGCCAGGCGTTCAGCGACGAGGCGATCCAGTTCTGCCTGAGCATCAAGTGCTTGTTCAATCTACCGCTGCGCCAGGCCATGGGCATGACGCAAAGCTTGCTGCACTTGGCTGGGCTGAACTGGGCGGTGCCGGACTACAGCACGGTCAGCCGGCGGCAAAAGACGCTGCAGGTGGCCATCGGCGCCGTGCCGACCACGACAGGCTTGCATCTGCTGGTGGACAGCACCGGCATCAAGATGCTGGGCGAAGGCGAATGGAAGACCAAGAAACATGGTGTGGACTACCGTCGCCAATGGCGCAAGGTGCATCTCGGGATCGACGCGTCCACACTCGAAATCCGGGCCATGGAGGTGACCGACAACAGCATTGGCGATGCGCCTGTCCTGCCAGCGTTGCTTAGCCAGATTCCTGCTGACGAACGCATTGCCAGCGTTAGCGGCGATGGCGCCTACGACACGAAGGACTGTCACGAGGCGATCGCGTTGCGCGAAGCGCATGCCATCATCCCAACCCGCAAGAACGCCAAGTTCTGGAAGGCAAACCGTTGTGGTGCCGATGCACGTAACGACATCCTGCGGACGACAAAAAGGGTGGGACGGGCAATATGGAAGAAATGGAGCGGCTACCACCGGCGCAGCCTTGTCGAAACCAAGATGCGCTGCTTCAAGCTGCTGGGCGAACGTGTCATGGCGCGAGACTTCGACCGTCAGGTCGCCGAGTTATACGTGCGGGCTGCCGTGCTGAACCGCTTTACTCGGCTGGGAACCCCGGTTACGGTCCCAGTGTTATAAAACGAACTACAAATAGCGTCAGCTCGGCCTTCGCTCGATTTGCTCAACAAAGCCTAGCGATAGGCTAAAGTGAGGTAAACGAAATCGCTCACTTAGTACCATTACGCTTACGTGGATTTTATTTAGAATCTAGCAGTTGCGTATGGGCCGCGTGGATGATTGACTGGTCCAGGTCCCCTTCTGAACTAGTCATCACCGTCAGCATTTCCACCTGGTCGCAGCCTTCTGCCACCAAGTAGGCATGTCCCATGCTCGAATCAAAATAGATCGACTGCCCTTCCTTAAGCACCACCGGGTCATAGAACTCGGTGTGCAGCACCACCGTCCCCTTCATGACGTACGAGAATTCCTCCCCCTAGTGATGCACCAGGCTGCCGAATTCATCGAGCGTCTTGGCGCGTGGCCGCGTGATCACCGGGATCATCAGCTTGCGCCTCAGCTCCGCGCACAGGTAGTGGTAATCGTAGTTGGGCGTTTCGACGCGCACCGCCGATTGCAGGTCGCCCAGGCTGCGGAGCGCCGTGACCGGCGGTTCGGCCTCGGGCTCTTCGGCGAACAGTTCCGACATACGCATGCCGAGCTTTTGGCTCAGCTGGTACAGCTTGTCGTAGGTCAGCGTCAGCTGGCCGTGCTCCACCTTCGACAAGGTGGATACCGGGATGCCGCTTTTCACGCTCATTTCCTTCAGGGGCCAGCCCTGGCGGCTGCGCAGGCTGCGGAGCAATGCACCGAGCGTTGGGGATTCAGTCGTCCACAGCAAGAACAACCAGTTCGCCGATTCGTCGACCGACGAGCCGACGTGGAACGGCCTGTCGCCGCTCGGGCGCGACTGGGTGCGCGAGATGAACCGGCTGGGCATCGTGATCGACGCCAGCCACGCGTCGGATGCGACGGTCGACCAGCTGCTGGCATCGTCCGCCACCCCGCTGCTGCTGTCGCACTCGAACTCGCGCACCAGCTACGACCACCCGCGCAATATCGACGACGAGCGCATCCGGAAAATCGCGGCCGGCGGCGGCGCGATCTGCGCCTCCACCATCTACCTGAGCGAACTGAAGATGGGACCGCAACGCGCGGCGCTGTTCGACCGGCTCGAACACATCGGCAAGCTGGCGCCGCCCGAGCAAGCCGCGCTGGGCAAGGAGTGGCTGGCGCTCGATACGGTCGAACCGTTGTGGCAGACCAGCTTCGAACAGTACATCGCCTCGCTCAAGCACCTGATCGCGGTGGCCGGCATCGATCACGTGTGCATGGGCGCCGATTTCGACGGCGGTGGCGGCCTTACGGGACTGGACAACGTGGCGCACCTGCCGCGCATCACCCAGCGCCTGAAGGCGGATGGCATGTCGGACGCCGACCTGGAAAAGCTCTGGAGCGGCAACCTGCTGCGCGTGCTGGAAGCGGCGGAAAAACACTCGTCCTTGTAGGCGATTGTCGAAGATTTGTTAAAAATAGGCCCCGGCCATATATATGATGGCACTATAAATCCATACCCGAATTATATTGAATAGTAGATAACTCTAATATGTAAGTGTTATTGGCCAGTAACATCCATACATTATTTCGTTTCCTGTTCGCAACATCGGAGGCAAAAACCACACTTTTGGGTTTCCCACGGCCAGCTACAACGTGTACTTTTGACCGAACTCAGTGACGTTGCTCTGGCGTCACATGCCTGGATTTAACAAGTCACTGGCCGGCCTTTTGTTCTCGGAACTGGAAACCATGAAAATCAAAGATCTCAACATCGGCGTTCGCCTCGGCGCCGCCTTTGCCGTCATCCTCGCCATGATGGTCATCATGCTGGGCACCGCGCTCTGGCAGCTGAAACATATCACCGACGCCAAGGAAGAGATGGCGACGGCCACCGAGAAAGCCAAGCTGGCCCAGGAAATGCGCGCCGGCATCATCACCAACGCCGTCAGCACGGTGGCGAAGATCCGGGCCATCGACCCGGCCGACGAGCAGTCGTACGAAGAGGGCATGAAGGCGATCAGCAAGCGCGCCGGCGAGCTGCAAAAAATCTTCGAACAAGTGATCGTCGCCCCCGGCGGCAAGGTGCTGCTGACGGCGCTGATCGAACAGCGCGCCAAGTACAGCGCGGCGCGCAACCAGGCCTACAAGATGAAGACCGAACTCGGGGCCGGCAATCCGGAACTGCTGGCCTTCCTCGACACCAAGGTCATGCCCGAGATGCGCGCCTATACCGAGGCCGCCGGCAAGCTGGCCGACTTCCAGGAAAAGATGGCCGCCGATGCCAATGCCAGCATCGACGCCATCAGCGCCTCGGTGCAGCGCACCTTGATCCTGATCGGCGTCGCCGCGGTCGCCATTGGCGCCGTGTTCGGCTGGCTGCTCACCCGCAGCATCACCCACCCGCTGGCGCGCGCCGTCGGCCTGGCCCAGCAAGTGGCGTCGGGCGACCTGACCGCCGACATCCACGTCGATTCGCGCGACGAACTCGGCGCCCTGACGGGGGCGCTCAGGACCATGAACGAAAGCCTGCTCAAGACCGTTACCGCAGTGCGCGCCGGCACCGAAACCATCGTCACCGCATCGCAGGAAATCGCCTCGGGCAACCTCGACCTGTCGTCGCGCACCGAGCAGCAAGCCAGCTCGCTGGAAGAAACCGCCTCGTCGATGGAAGAGCTGACCGGCACCGTGCGCCAGAACGCCGACAACGCGCGCCAGGCCAACGTCCTGGCCAAGAACGCGTCCCAGATCGCCTCGCACGGCGGCGAAGTGGTGTCGCAGGTGGTGGCGACCATGGCGTCGATCAATGAGTCGTCGAAGAAGATCGGCGACATCATCGCCGTCATCGACGGCATCGCCTTCCAGACCAATATTCTGGCGCTCAACGCCGCGGTGGAAGCTGCGCGCGCAGGCGAACAGGGCCGCGGCTTCGCGGTGGTGGCCAGCGAAGTGCGCAACCTGGCGCAGCGCTCGGCCGGCGCGGCCAAGGAAATCCGCGGCCTGATCACCGACTCGGTGGCCAAGGTCGACGCCGGCGGGCGCCTGGTCGACGAAGCCGGTACGACCATGCAGGAGATCGTGGAGGGCATCACCCGCGTGACCGACATCATGTCCGAGATCGCCTCGGCCAGCGCCGAGCAGACCATGGGCATCGAGCAGGTCAACGAAGCCATCACCCAGATGGACAGCGTGACCCAGCAGAATGCCGCGCTGGTCGAAGAAGCCGCCGCCGCGGCCGGCTCGCTGCAGGAACAGGCGAGCGCGCTGGCGCAGATCGTGAGCGTGTTCAAGGTCGGCGACGAGACTGCCGTGCGCAGCGCCCGGCGCGCACCGGGCGGCCACGCACTGGTCGTGCGCAAGCCGGCCTCCCGCCGTGTCGAGCGCACCTTGCAGGAAGAAGTCGAAGAAGACGCGATCGCCTGATCCGCCTTGCCTGTCACCCCTGTCGCGGCGACCTACCACCTGCGCGTCGCCGCGTACACTAACGACCTCGGGCGCATTCGCCTCATCGCTCGGCCAAAAAGCCACCAAACGGACGTCCACGAAACCATCAAATTACTTCGTAAATAGACCTGTTCGTGCAAGGCCGTCCCCACGGACGGGCGACGTCACGCCGCGCCGGCCGGACGACTAGACGTCCACCGGCGCCGCGCCGCGTGGCCGGCCGTGCGTGGAAAGCCGTGTCTCGATCAGTTCGAGCATCCCCTGGGCGGCACTCGACAAGGCCCGGTCCTTGCGCTGCACGATCAGGATCGGCCGCACCACGGCGGCCGTCTCAAGCGGGATGGCGACCAGGTCCAGGCTGCGGAACTGGAACAGCGTCAGCTCGGGCACCAGGCTGACGCCCAGGCCGTGGCCGATCAGGCCGGCCACGGTGGCCAGATGTTCGACCTCGAGCCCGGAATGGCGCACCGCCAGATCGCGCGTGAGCTGGTCGACGTGCTGGCGCACGCTGGTCGACGGCGCCAGGTGGATCAATTCACAGCCCGCCAGGTCGGCCACCCTGATCTTGCGCTTGCGCGCCAGCGGATGGTCGCGCCGGCACACGAAGAAAAACGGATCGCTGCACAAGGTGCGGGTATCGAATTCCGACAGGTTGGCTCCCGGGGCGGTGAGCGCCAGATCGACCTTTCCCTGCCGCAGCAGGTGCAAGCACTGGTCCGACAGCGCGTCGAACAGCTGCACCGTGATGCCCGGATAGCGCGCCTTGTATTGCGCGATCACCTCCGGCAGGCCGTTCGCCGCCAGTGAAGGCAGGACCGCCAGCGCCACCCTGCCCTTGCGCCGGGCTATGAAATCGCTCATGTCGGTGAAGGCGGCGTCCAGGTCGGACAGCAGCGTGCGCGCCACTTCCACGAACAGTTCGCCTTCGGTGGTCAGCGTGACGTTGCGCGTGTCGCGCTGGACCAGCCTGGCGCCGACGGTCGCTTCCAGCTTCTGGATCACGGCGCTGAAGGCCGATTGCGACAGGTGGCAGCGTTCGGCCGCCTGCGTGAAATGACGGTGCTGGTCCAGCGCGAGAAAAGCCTGCAGCTGCCTGGTGGAGATATTCGGAAGCATCGTCCCGGCCACTTATCGAAAAAACCGCATAATCAATCGGAAAAATCCATTTTACAAGAAAAACCAAGCGACCCCAGAATGGACTCAAGTGCTGCATCGACAAGCACATCAAAAAAGATTGGAGACTTCCCATGCTGGCCTTCCTCGGCTTCGTCACTATTTTCGCGCTGCTGTTCGTCATCCTCGGCAGGAAGATGTCCGCACTGGTCGCATTGATCGCGATCCCCGTGCTCACCGCGCTGGCAGGCGGCTTCGGCCCCCAGGTCGGCACCTTCATCACCGACGGCATCCGCGCGATCGCGCCGATCGCCGGCATGCTGGTGTTCGCCATCCTGTTCTTCGGGGTGCTGACCGATGCCGGCATGCTCGACCCGATCGTCAATGGGGTCCTGAAAATCGTCGGCACCCATCCCGCCCGCATCACGCTCGGCACCGCCGTGCTGGCGGCGATCGTCCACCTCGACGGCTCCGGCGCGGTCACCTTCCTGGTGGTGGTGCCGGCGATGCTGCCCTTGTATATCAAGCTGCAGATGGACAAGCGCATCCTGGCCTGCATCGTCGCCATGGCCGCCGGCGTCGCCAACGCCCTGCCCTGGGGCGGACCGACGCTGCGCGCCTCGGCGGCGCTGCACATCCCGATGTCCGAGCTCTACCTGCCCATGGTGCCGGTGCAGATCGCCGGCATGCTGTTCGTCTTCGCCTGCGCCTGGCTGATGGGCATGCGCGAACAGCGCCGCCTCGGCCTGGCCGGCGCCATGCTGGCCGGCGCCAGCGCCGGCGCGGCAAGCCATCATGTGCACGAGATCGACGAAGAACAGCTGAAGCTGCGCCGGCCGCGGCGCTTCATCGTCAACGTGCTGCTCGTGATCGTGGTGCTGGCGACGATGATCACCAACACGCTCGATCCGGTCGCCTGCTTCATGCTCGGCACCGTGGTGGCCCTGTTGATCAACTATCCGGACGTCGCCGAACAGCGCAAGCGCGTCGACGCGCACGCCAAGGCCGCCCTGATGATGGCGAGCCTGCTGTTCGCGGCCGGCGTCTTCACCGGCATCATGAAAGGCACCGGAATGCTGACCGCGATGGCCCAGCTGCTCGCGGCCAGCATCCCGGCCAGCCTGGCCAGCCACCTGCCCTTCGTCACCGGCCTTGCGTCCATGCCGCTGAGCCTGATTTTCGATCCCGACTCGTTCTACTTCGGCGTGCTGCCGGTGCTGGCCGAAGCCGGCGCGGCCCTCGGCGTGCCGCCGGTGCAGCTGGCCCAGGCCTCGCTGATGGGCCAGATGACCACCGGTTTCCCGGTCAGCCCCCTGACCCCGGCCACCTTCCTGCTGGTCGGACTGGTCGGCATCGACCTCGGGGAGCACCAGCGCTTCACGATCCCGTACCTGTTCGCCACCACGGTCTTCATGACCTGCGTCGCGGTGCTCGTCGGCCTGTTCCCCTTCTGAAGACCCCATTGACCACATCCAGGAAACCATGATGAAAACCCTACGCATCGGTGGCGGCGCCGGCTATTCGGGCGACCGCATCGAACCGGCCCTCGAACTGGCCGAACGCGGCGAGCTCGATGTCCTCATCTTCGAGTGCCTGGCCGAACGCACCATCGCCCTGGCCCAGCAGGCCAGGATGAAGGATCCGGCGCTCGGCTACGATCCGCTGCTCGAAGCGCGCATGCTGGCGGTGCTCGAGACCTGCGCCGCCAAGGGCATCAGGATCATCACCAATATGGGCGCCGCCAACCCGCTCGCGGCCGCCGCCAAAATCAAGGAAATCGCCCTCTCGCTGGGCATCGAGGGCCTGAAGATCGCCGCCGTCACGGGCGACGACGTCCTCGATCAGCTGCGCCAGGGCGACTACCTGGACGATACCGGAGAACCGGTCAAGGCCCTGGGCGAGCGTCTGCTGTCGGCCAATGCCTATCTCGGCGCGGCGCCGCTGGTCGAGGCGCTGGCGCAGGGCGCCGACATCGTCGTCACCGGTCGCGTGGCGGACCCCGCCCTGGTGCTGGCGCCGGCGATCCACGCCTTCGGATGGGCGATGGACGACTGGGAGCGGCTGGGACAGGGCACGCTCGCCGGCCACCTGCTCGAATGCGCCGGCCAGGTCTGCGGCGGCTACTTCGCCGATCCGGGCCGCAAGGACGTCCCCGACCTGGCGCGGCTGGGCTTCCCGATCGCCGTCATCGGCGACGACGGCAGCCTCGAGATCACCAAGGTGGCCGGTTCCGGCGGCAGCGTGACCACCGCCACCTGCACCGAACAGCTGCTGTATGAAATCCACGATCCGGCCGCCTACCTGACGCCCGACGTCGTGGCCGATTTTTCCGCTGTGACCATGCGCCAGAGCGGGCCGGATCGCGTGGCGATCGACGGCGCCGGCGGCCATCCGAAGAGCGGCATGCTGAAGGTCTCGATCGGCTATGTCGACAGCTATGTCGGCGAGGGCCAGATCTCCTACGCCGGGCCGGGCGCCCTGGCGCGCGGGCGCCTGGCGCAGGAGATCGTGGCCAGCCGGCTCGCGCTGACCGGGGTGGCGCTGACCGAAGTGCGCTACGACCTGATCGGCGTGAACAGCGTCAACCCGCTGCAGGGCGAGAGCCTGGCGCCGGGCGCCGAGCCGCTCGAGGTGCGCCTGCGCGTGGTGGGGCGCGCCGACAGCATGCGTGAGGCGGTCCGCGTCGGCAACGAAGTCGAGACCCTGTACACCTGCGGACCGGCCGGTGGCGGCGGGGCCACGAAGTCGGCGCGCGAAGTGGTCGCCATCCGTTCCACCCTGCTGCCTGCCGCGCAGGTCGCCCCGGCCATCCACTTCGAGGAGACCTGACATGAAACTACGCGATATCGCGCATTCGCGCGCCGGCGACAAGGGGGACATCTCGAACCTGTCCCTGATCGCTTACCGCCAGGAAGACTACGCCCTGCTCGAACACTTCGTTACGGCGGAGCGGGTGCGCCGGCATTTCGCCGGCATCGTGCACGGCGAGGTCACGCGCTACCTGCTGCCGCAACTAGGCGCGATGAACTTCGTCATGCAGCGCGCCCTCGGCGGCGGCGTGACCCGTTCGCTGGCCCTGGACGCCCATGGCAAGTCGCTCAGCTCGGTGCTGCTCGACATGGATATCTAGCCACCGTCGTCCAGCAGCACGCTTCACCCATAAAAAAATCGAAGGAGACAGGCATGAACACATCGGCGGCGATTCGCATCGCCATGCTCGCACTCGCCTATGGCGCCGCCAGCAAAGCGGCGACGGCGCAATCGAACCTCACGATCTATGGCGTCGCCGACGCCGGCATCGTGTCGGAACGCGGCGGCGCGGCCGGCAATATCACGAAGGTCAGCAGCGGGGTGGCGTCCGCCTCGCGCCTGGGCTTTCGGGGCTCGGAAGACCTGGGCGGCGGCGTCTCGGCGCTGTTCGTGCTCGAGGCGGGCATCTCGATCGACACCGGCGCCCTGGCTTCTTCGAGCCAGGCCTTCAACCGCCAGTCCTTCGTCGGCCTCAAAAGCCGCGAGTCCGGCAGCCTCACCATCGGCCGCCAGTACACGCTGACCTACAACGCCCTGGGCCAGGTGGGCGATCCTTTCGGCAGCGGCATGTCGGGGAGCGCCAAGAACCTGTTCCCGGTCGCGGGCGCCAACCTGCGCGCGAACAATTCGATCATCTACGCGACGCCGGTGAAGAACGGCTTCAGCGCGGAAGTTTTGTATTCGCTGGGCGAAGTCAGCGGCGCGAGCAGCGGGGCCGGACGCCAGTACAACGTCGGCCTCAATTATTCGAAGGGAGCGGTCAACGCCCGGCTGGCGCACAACCACCGCAACAACGACAACGCCACGCTCGCCGGCACGGCCAGCGGACGCAACACGCTGTTCGTGGCCAATGTCGACTTCAAGGCGATCAAGGTGTTCTTCGCCTACAGCCGGGACCAGGGACCGAACAGCGCGCCGCTGAACAATGCCACGCCGCTGCCCTATGGCCGGGAGTTCAATCCCACGCTCGAGGGCGACGACACGCTGGTCGGGGCCACCATCCCGGTGGGCGCCGCCGGCACCTTCGTGACCTCGGTCATCCGCAAGAACGACAAGACGGCGCTGAACCAGGACGCCGTGCAGTACGCGGTGGGTTACCTCCACGCCCTGTCCAGGCGCACCAGCGCCTATACCTCGTACGGGATGATCGACAACAAGAATGGCGCCGGCTACACGGTGGGTAACAACGCCGAGGCGGGTTCAGGCGACCGGGCTTTCAATATCGGCTTGCGGCACAGCTTCTAGGGCCTAGGCAGGCCGCAAGCGCAGCGCCAGCCAGCGCGCCGGCCCGCGGTGCAGGTTGGCGCGGTCGCCCGGGTCGCGCAGGAACGGCGCCAGCACGCGCTCGAACAGGGCCATGCTGTCGCGGTAGCGCTGCTGGCGCATGGCGCCGGGCTTTCTCAAGAATTTCAGCACGAAATAATCGGCCAGCAGGTCGCCCTGGGCTTCCATATTGTAGTCGGCCAGGGTGGCGTCGTCGTGCAGGGTGTAGCCGTAGGACAGGCCGATGCGGAAAGCCCCGCGCAGCCGCACCGGATAGCCCAGCTGGTGCTGCCAGACGTGCACCATCTCGTGCATGAACCAGTGGATCGCGGGCGGATCGCCGCGCGCATAGTCGGGCAAAAAACAGGAGGGATGGAAATACATGCTGCCGTTCGGCGTCATCGCGCAGTTACGCGGCTGGAACGGCATGTAGCGCCGGTTGTACACCCGTACCCGGCGGTAGTCGATGGCGTCGCCGAACAGCAGCGACGCCATCGCCGTCTCGCCCTCGCTGAGCGGGCGAAAACGGGAGGGATAGCGCGATCGCAGCATGCGATCTCTCGAGCGTCAGGCCGCGCGCAGCGCCGCCGCGGCCTTGGCCAGCTCGGTGATGTGCGCCCAGTCGCCGGCCGCGATCGCATCCTTCGGGGTCAGCCACGAGCCGCCCACGCAGGCCACGTTCTTGCAGGCCAGGAATTTCGGCGCGCTCTCGATCGAGATGCCGCCGGTCGGGCAGAAGGTCACGTCAGGCAGCGGGCCGCCGATCGCGTTGAGCATGCCGACGCCGCCCGCCGGCACCGCCGGGAACAGCTTCAGTTGCCGGAATCCCTGCTCGCGCGCCGCCATCACTTCGGACGGCGTCATCACGCCCGGCAGCAGCGGCAGGCCGCTCGACTTGGCCGCGTCGATCAGCGACTGGGTCAGGCCCGGCGAGACGCCGAACACGGCGCCGGCGTCGCGCGAGGCGGCGAATTCTTCCGGCTGGGTCAGCGTGCCGACGCCGACGATGGCGCCTTCGACCTGGCTCATGGCGCGGATCGCGCCCAGGCCGTGCTCGGTGCGCAGGGTCACTTCCAGCACGCGGATGCCGCCCGCCACCAGGGCCTTGGCCAATGGCACGGCGTGGTCGGGGTCGTCGATGGCGATGACGGGGATGACGCTCGCCGAGCGCATGATTTCAAGTAGGGTCATTGGTTGGCTCATTGGTTGACTCATTGATGGCTCACTTAGTGGTCCTGAAAAGATGGTCTTCGTCGGAGCCGGGGATGATCTCGCCGGCGTCAATGCCATCGTGCAGCGGCACGACGGTCTGTTTCGGCGACGGCAGCGGGAAGGTGGCTGCACCCTCCTCCGCCGCGCTGATCGAATTGCGGAACATGGAAAACAGTTCGCGGCCCATGCCAATGTGGCTCGAGGTCAGGTCTGCCGTGGCCTGCTTGCGCTGGGCCCAGACGTCCGCCGGCACCAGCGCTTCCATGGTGCCGGTATTCGCGTCGACACGGATCATGTCGCCGTCGCGCACCAGGCCCAGCGGACCGCCGGCCAGGATCTCGGGCGACACGTGGATCGCCGCCGGCACCTTGCCGGACGCGCCCGACATGCGGCCGTCGGTGACCATCGCGACCTTGTAGCCGGCATCCTGCAGATTGGCCAGCGCCGGGGTCAGCGCGTGCAGTTCCGGCATGCCGTTGGCGCGCGGGCCCTGGAAGCGGACCACGGCCACGAAGTCGCGGTTCAGCTTGCCGTCTTTATAGGCGTGCATGAAGTCTTCCTGCGAATCGAAGGTCAGCGCCGGCGCTTCGACCGCGTAGTGTTCTTTCTTGACCGCCGAGACTTTCATTACCGCGCGGCCCAGGTTGCCCTTCACCAGCACCATGCCGCCGTTGTTGTTGAACGGGTTGGTGGCCGGACGCAGCACGTTCTCGTCGCCGCTCACTGGCGCGGCGTCGCGGAACACGACCTTGCCGTCTTCGCCCAGGAACGGCTCCTTGCAGTGATTGCGCAAGCCGCGGCCGAGGATGGTGTTGACGTCCTCGTGCGCCAGGCCGGCGTCGAGCAGTTCGCGGATCACGAAGCCCGGGCCGCCCGCGGCCTGGAAGTGGTTCACGTCGGCGTCGCCATTTGGATAGATGCGGGTCAGCAGCGGCACCACTTTCGACATCTCGTCGAAATCGTTCCAGTCGATCACGATGCCGGCCGCGCGCGCGATCGCCACCAGGTGCAGCGTGTGGTTGGTCGAGCCGCCGGTGGCGTGCAGCGCGGCGATGGCGTTGACGATGCTTTTCTCGTCCACGATGTGGCCGATCGGCATGTAGTCGCCGCCCTGCTGCGAGATCGCGACCGCGCGCTGGGCCGCGGCGGCGGTGAGCGCGTCGCGCAGCGGCGTGCCCGGCGTGATGAAGGCCGAACCCGGCAAGTGCAGGCCCATGACTTCCATCAGCATCTGGTTGCTGTTGGCGGTGCCGTAGAAGGTACAGGTGCCGGCGCCGTGGTAAGAAGCCGACTCGCCTTCGAGCAGTTCTTCGCGGGTGGCCTCGCCCTTGGCGTAGCGCTGGCGGATCGCGGCCTTCTCCTTGTTCGAGATGCCGGTGGTCATCGGGCCACCCGGCACGAAGATGCCCGGGATGTGGCCGAAGTGCAGCGCGCCGATGAGCAGGCCCGGCACGATCTTGTCGCAGATGCCCAGGTACAGGGCGGCGTCGAACATATTGTGCGACAGGCCGACCGCGGTCGCCATGGCGATGGTGTCGCGCGAGAACAGCGACAGCTCCATGCCTGGCTGGCCTTGCGTCACGCCATCGCACATGGCCGGCACGCCGCTGGCGAACTGGGCCACGGCGCCGACTTCGCGCACGGCTTGTTTGATCACCTTCGGGAAATACTCGAACGGCTGGTGCGCCGACAGCATGTCGTTATAGGAAGAAACGATGGCGACCGACGGTTCCTTGTATTCGCGCAGCTTCAGCTTGTCGTTGGCCGGGAAGGCGGCAAAGCCGTGGGCCAGGTTGGTGCACGACAGGGCGCCGCGCTGGACGCCCTTGATGCGGGCCGCTTCGAGATGTTCGAGATAGGCTGCGCGCGAGCGCTTGCTGCGCTGGATGATGCGATTGGTGACCTGTTCTACTACGGGGTGGAGCGCCATGTTCGTTCCTTCCTGAATTTAGTATCTGAAATTTTACTACAGATTAGTACGCTGCGCTCATCTCCAGACCGTTTCTCTATGGCGGCGGAACGATTGCGCGGCGCTCTACAGAGGGGAAAAGCATCCGGCAAATTGGATTCGCGCTGTTTTTTGTAGTGAATTTACGCGCAGATGCTTGTATTATTCGATAATCTATTATTGCCAACATTGTGCCACGCACCCCGACCCCATGCGCCAGCCTCCTTTGACCAGCACCGCCAGCTTCCAAGCCCTCGCCCAACACGCCGACGTCGCCAAGACGTGGCAGATGCGCGACCTGTTTGCCGCCGATCCCGACCGCTTCGAGCGCTACTCGGACGAGGCCGCAGGCCTGTTCCTAGACTATTCAAAAAATCGCCTCGACGGGCGCACGCTTGAACTACTGGTCCAGCTGGCGCGCGAGCGCGGCCTCGAGGCGCGCCGCGACGCGATGTTCGCCGGCGAAAAGATCAACAACACCGAGAACCGCGCGGTGCTGCACACCGCCCTGCGCGCGCCGCGCGGCGCCACGCTGGTGGTCGACGGCCAGGAGGTCAATGCCGACATCCACGCCGTGCTCGAGCGCGTGAAAACCTTCACCGACGCCGTGCGCAGCGGCGAGTGGCTGGGCCATACCGGCAAGCCGATCACGGATATCGTGAACATCGGCATCGGCGGCTCGGACCTCGGCCCCAAGATGGTGGTGCTGGCCCTGCGCCACTACGCCCACCCGCGCCTTCGCATGCACTTCGTGTCGAACGTCGACGGCCACGACATGGACGCGGCGCTGGCCCAGGTCGATCCCGAGACCACGCTGTTCATCGTGGCCTCCAAGACCTTCACCACGGCCGAGACCATGATGAACGCGCAGACCGCGCGCGCCTGGTTCCTGCAGCATGCGCAAGAAGAAGCGCTGGCCAGGCACTTCGTCGCCGTGTCCACGAATACCGAGGCAATCAAGACCTTCGGCATCGACCCGGCGAACATGTTCCCGTTCTGGGACTGGGTCGGCGGCCGTTATTCGGTGTGGTCGGCGATCGGCCTGCCGGTCGCGCTGGCCGTGGGCTTCGGTTACTTCAAGGACTTCCTGGCGGGCGCGCACGAGCTGGATGAACACTTCCGCACTGCCCCGCTCGAGCAGAACCTGCCGACGCTGCTGGCCCTGATCGGCTTCTGGAACCGCCAGTTCCTGGATTGCGCCTCGGTGTCGATCGCGCCCTATCATCAAGACCTGAACCGCTTCCCGGCCTACCTGCAACAGCTCGACATGGAAAGCAACGGCAAGCGCGTGACCCGCGACGGCCAACCGGTCGACACGCCGACCTGCCCGGCGATCTGGGGCGAGTGCGGCACCAATGGCCAGCACGCCTATTTCCAGCTGTTGCACCAGGGCACCGACGTAACGCCGATGGACTTCATCGCCGCCCTGCGCCCGGCCCACGAGATGGACAACCACCACACCGCCCTGCTGGCCAACTGCTTCGCCCAATCCGAAGCGTTCATGAAGGGCAAGACGGCGATTGAGGTGCGCGCCGACCTGCAGGCCCAGGGCCTGGCGGCGGAAGAGATCGAGCGCCTCACGCCGCACAAGACCTTCCCCGGCAACCGTCCGAGCAACACCATCCTGATGGAACGCCTGACGCCATCGACCCTGGGCGCCCTGATCGCGCTGTACGAACACAAGACCTTCGTGCAGGGCGTGATCTGGGATGTCAACAGTTTCGACCAGTGGGGCGTTGAGTTAGGTAAAGTGCTGGCGAAGAAGATCGAAGCCGAGCTGGCCGGAGAACCCGCGCCCGGCCAGCACGACAGTTCCACCAACGGCCTGATCGCCCGCGCCAAGGCTGCTTTCTGAAACCTTCACCATCACACTATGGCAACGGAAAAATTTGAGGTAGTACACGATGCGCCGATGCTGGTCGGCGAATCCGCGATCTGGCACGAAGTCGAATCGGCGCTGTACTGGGTCGACATCGAGGGCTACACCGTCAACCGCCTGCACGCGGCAAGCGGCAAGTTCACCTCGTGGAAGATGGGGTCGAACCCGTCGGCGCTGGCGATCGATGACAACAACTTCCTGGTCGTGGCCACCCGCCACGGCCTGCTGCGCCTGAACACCACCGACGGTTCGGAGTCGCCGATCACGGACGCGCCCTACGATCCATCGAAGGTGCGCTTCAACGACGGCCGGGTCGATCCGGCAGGCCGGTTCTGGATCGGCACCATGTACGAACCGCGCGACCAGCCGGCCGCCGAGATGTACGTGCTGGACAAGGATCAATTGCGCCGCGCCTGGAGCGGCGGCATGACCAACTCGAACGGCCTGGCCTGGAGCCTGGACGGCCGCACGATGTACCACGCCGACACCACCACGCACCGCATCGACTGCTACGACTTCGATCCGGCCCTTGGTGAGCAGAGCAACCGGCGCACCATCGTGACCTTCCCGAGCGACAAGTCGGCGCCAGACTATGGCGGCCGTCCGGACGGCGCCACGATGGATGCCGAGGGCATGTACTGGGTGGCGATGTTCGAAGGCGCGCGCATCCTGCGCATCGCGCCAAGCGGCGAGATCCTGCGCGAGATCAAGCTGCCGGTGAAGTGCCCGACCTCGGTCGCCTTCGGCGGGCCGGACCTGCGCACCCTGTACATCACCAGCGCCAGCCATGGCAGGTCGAAAGAAGAGCTGGAACAATATCCGCTCAGCGGCAAGGTGCTGTGCCTCAAAATGGACGTGGCGGGGCGCGAAGAGCCGGAATACCGCATGTGATGCCGGCGCGAGCGGCGTGAGCCAGCGCACCGAAGAAGTCTGCCTTCGCAGTTATATTGCACTGCAACATAACTGCGGAGGTAGCCGTGTCAAAATCTACCCCAACGACCCGCTTGCTGCGCGACCTGACGCGCGCTGCCAGATCGCAACGCAAGCTGGTTGCCAAGCTATTCGACATCTACAGCGCGAAGCCGAGCGCGCGTTCCGTGGCCAGGCCACCCAAGCCGGCGCGGCCGAAGACGGCACCCCCGGCCCAAGCGCGCCTGCCAGTCGCCTCGGGACGGTGGATCGAGGGCCATCATCTGCTTCCCTACTGGCTGTATCTTCCGCAACGCACACCCGAGCACGCCGCACTGACCGGCTGGCCGCTGGTCGTCATGCTGCACGGCTGCCATCAGACCGCGCTCGAATTCGCGCAAGGCACGCGCATGAACCGGCTGGCGCAGGCCAAGGGCTATGCGGTGCTGTACCCGCAGCAACCGGCGAGCGCGCAGGCGCAGCGCTGCTGGCGCTGGTTCGACCGCGCCGCCCAGGAGGGCCGCGGCGAGACCGGCGTGCTGGCGGCGCTCATCGATCATGTGTGCGCGGGGCACCGCATCGACCGCCGCCGCATCTATGCGTGCGGCCTGTCGGCCGGCGCCGGCATGGCCGCCATGCTGGCCCTGAACCATCCCGAGCTGATCGCCGCAATCGCCCTGCATTCCGGCCCGGTGTTCGGCGCCGGCCATACATCGCTGGGCGCCCTGCACGTGATGCGCCATGGCGCGGCGGCGCAGGCCGATGCGGCGATCCACGGCGTGCTGAAACGCCGCGCCACGCACTTGACTGCCGAGGCGATGCCCCTGATGCCGGCGCTGCTGATCCATGGCGAAGACGATCCGGTGGTCAGCCAGGTCAACCAGCAACACCTGACACGCCAATGGCTCCAGTTGAACGGTCTGCCTCCGGGGCCGGCCAGCCGCGTCGTCGCGATGCCGGCGGGACGCGGCGGCAGCCGCAACGCGCATGAAATCCAGGACTTCACGGCGCGCCGCAAGCTCGTCCTGCGCGTGGTGCGCATCGCGGGCCTGCGCCACGAATGGAGCGGCGGCGACCCGACGCTCAGGTTCAATGCGAAAGCGACGCCGAACGCCAGCCGCCTGGCGCTCGAGTTCTTCGGCAGGCACCGGCGATGAATGCGACCGTCCTCAGCGCCCCATCATGCGCGCCGAGTCGTAGCCGATCCTGACCGCACCCCAGTGCTTCCCCTGGAACACGATCGGCATCGACAGGTCGTTGATCACCTCTCCCGTATCGCGCAGATAGGTCTGCAGCAGGAAGGGTTCGCGGTTCTTCGCCAGCCGGATGCCCACCGGATCGTCGAAGATGCGCTTGTTGCGGCAATACACGAGATCATGCTCGCGCTGCCCGGTCGACGGCCGCGAGAACTTGGTGTTGTGGGTAGGCGCATAGCCCCGGTTGTCGACCGCCAGCGCATAGGCGGCGCCCGGCAGTTCGGTCAGCACGCGGTCGAACAGCTGCTGCAGGTCGCGCTCCACCGCGCGGTCGTACGAGGTCGTGAAACGCGGCGGATCGGATTGCGCGATTGGCCGGTACTCCTGGTCGAAGATGTTGGCGCCGCCGGCCGCGTGGCTGCTCAGGCAGGCCAGCACCTGGTCGCGCAGCGCGGTGGTGCCGTCCACCAGCGCGTCGAAGGCCGTGCCGCCGGTGCGAAAGCCCGCCAGCACGCCCTGCAGCTCCTCGGTGGCCACCCGCACTTCGTCCACGCGGCGCGAAGCGTCCTGCATCGTGGCCTTGGCGCTGGAGGCGTTGTGCGCCACCTCTTCCACTTTCGCATTGATCTGCTGGTTGACGCCGTCGAGCGACTGCATCGCCGCCGCCATCTGGTCGACGGTGGCGGTCATGCGCTCGAAGTCGGCAACGAAAGCGGTGAGGTGGCTGGCCGCGCTGCCGGCTTCGCGCGCCGACACGTTCACGCCGTCGAGAATGCCGGCGGTGGCGCCGGAGGTCGACGTCACCAGCGCGCGCATGGCATTGCTGGCGGTGGCGATCTTGACCGCCTCGGCATTGACCACCTGCGACAGACGCCGCACTTCGGAAGCGACCACCGCGAAGCCGCGCCCGGCCGGGCCGGCGCGCGCGGCCTCGATCGCGGCATTGATGGCCAGCAGATTGGTCTGGTTGGCCACGTTCTCGATCACGGTGCCGAACTCGCCGATCTCGCGCAGGTGGCCGACCAGCTGGGTCACGGTGCCGGAAAAGCCCTGCACCTGTTCCTCGATCAGCTTCATGCGCCGCTCGAGGCTGGCCAGTTCTTCCATCGATTCGCGCGCTTGCCCCAGGTTGCGCTGGGCGGTGTCGGCGATGCGCACCGTGCCGGCATTGACGTCGGCCGACAGCGCGGCCACTTCGCGCGCGCTGGCCGCCAGCGCATCGGCCGCCGCGTGCTGGCGCGCCGCCTGGGCCTGGGCCTGGTCGACTTCCTTGCGCAGGCGCGCGGCGTTGATCGCCGTGCGGATGCTGCCGTCGCGCGCCTTGACCACCAGCGTGCGGACGTTGCCGGACAAGGAGCGTCCATTGAATGGCGCCGCGACCTGCCGCAGCGCACGACCGATTTTATGCAACCACACCATGTCCCCTCCGTTCGCTGCTCGATTGGCAGCGATGTTTTCGTAAGGAAACTATAGTCGCATTTCCTGCAACTGTCATGCACATCCACTACCCACGTCGCATCCACGCCACCTCGGATGCGACCGGCATGAATCGGATATGGCACCATGGTGCGATACCTGACGCCACGTAGTAAATTTACTTGCTATCAAGGTATTTATGTAGTAAATTTACATCGATATGCTTTCCGGTTCCAACCCCTTTATGCACCGACGACCGACCATGGCCCTTTCCGATTTCGATCTCGTTTTCTTTGGCGGCAGCGGCGACCTTGCGATGCGCAAGCTGTTGCCCGCGATGTACTCGCGCGACGTCTGCAACGACCTGCCCGACGCCAGCCGCATCATCTGCGTCGGCCGCGACGACGCGACCCAGGAAGAGTTCCTGCGCATGGTCGAAACGAATTCGAAACCGCACATCAAGGACGGCCCGGATGAAGCCAGTTGGGCGCGCTTCCTGAAGCGCATCACCTACGTCGCGCTGAACGCGACCGACGTCTCGACCTACCAGGCGCTGGTCGAGGCCCTGCGCCATGACGCATCGCTCACCCGCGTGTATTACCTGGCCACGCCGCCGCAGCTGTTCGCCAAGATCTGCGACAACCTGGCCGCCACCGGCCTGGCCACGCCGAATTCGCGCGTGGTGCTCGAAAAGCCGCTGGGCCGCGACCTGGCCTCGGCCAAGCAGATCAACCTCGACGTCGGCAAGGTGTTCGCCGAATCGCAGATCTACCGCATCGACCACTACCTGGGCAAGGAGACCGTGCAGAACCTGCTGGCGCTGCGCTTCGGGAACATCCTGTTCGAGCCGCTGTGGCGGCGCGAATGGATCTCGGACGTGCAGATCACGATCGCCGAAAAGATCGGCGTCGGCAACCGCCTGGGCTACTACGACAATTCCGGCGCGCTGCGCGACATGCTGCAGAACCACCTGCTGCAGCTGCTGTGCATCGTGGCGATGGAACCGCCGACCTCGATCGCGCCGGACGCCGTGCGCGACGCCAAGCTGCAGGTATTGAGGTCTTTAAAACGTTTTACCCCGACCACGCTGTCGCAGAACATCATCCGCGGCCAGTACCGCGCCGGCTACATCGACGGCCAGCAGGTGCCGGGCTACCGCGAGGAACCCGATGCGCCCAAGAGCTCGCGCACCGAGACCTTCGTGGCGATGAAGGCCGAGATCGACACCTGGCGCTGGGCCGGCGTGCCGTTCTACCTGCGCACCGGCAAGCGCATGGCCGACCGCCTGGCCGAGATCGTGGTGCGCTTCAAGCCGATCCCGCACTCGATCTTCAACCAGCCGACGTCGAGCTTCCAGCCCAACAGCCTGGTGATCCGCCTGCAGCCGGACGAAGGCCTGTCGATGAACCTGATGGCCAAGACGCCGGGCGATTCGATGCGCCTGAAGCAGGCCGAACTCGAACTCGATTTCCGCGAACAGTTCAAGGCGCCCCGCATGGAGGCGTACGAACGCCTGCTGCTCGACGTGCTGCGCGGCCAGCTGACCCTGTTCATGCGCGGCGACGAGCTGGAAGCGGCCTGGGAATGGGTCGAGCCGATCCTCGAGCACTGGGAGCAGGACGACAGCGCGCCGGCGCCGTACACCTCGGGCACCTGGGGCCCGGCGGCGGCCAGCGCCCTGATCGGCCGCGACGGCCTGCAGTGGCGCGAAGAATCGCTGCCGGAAGACTGACGCTCGAGACCTGCTGGATACTTACTTATGCTGCTCGACTCGATCCGCACCCAGCTCGACACGTTCTCCAAATCGGAGCGCAAGGTCGCGCTCGCGGTGCTGGCCGCCCCTTCCGCGACCGTGAGCCAGAACATCACCGCCCTGGCGCGCAATGCCCAGGTGTCGGAACCGACCGTGGTGCGTTTTTGCCGCACGCTCGGCTACGACGGCTGGCACGAGTTCAAGCTCAAGCTGGCGCAAGGCCTGGCGCTGGCGCTGCCCGGCGCCAGCGAGGCGCCGCACCAGGACGACCTGGCGTCGGACCTGATCAACAAGATCTGCAGCCGCTCGATCAACACCCTGCTCGACCTGCGCAACAACCTCAAGCCGGAACTCGTCCAGCAGGCGCTCGAGATCCTGGCGCGCGCCAACAAGATCGAGTTCTACGGCCAGGGCACGTCCGGCTTCGTGGCCGCCGACGCCCAGCACAAGTTCTTCCGCTCGGGCGTGCCGACGGTGGCCTACACCGACCCGTCGATCCATTCGATCGCGGCGGCCCTGCTGCGCGAAGGCGATGCACTGGTGGCGATCTCGCAGCGCGGCAACAACCCGGCGCTGACCCGTTCGGCCAAGCTGGCCAAGGCCGGCGGCGCCGACGTGATCGTGCTGGCGCCGTCCGGCACGCCGCTGGCCGAGATGGCCACCCTGCTCATCCCGATCGACCTGGTGTTCGCCACCGACCCCTACACGCCGATCTCGGCGCGCCTGGCCTACCTGGTGGTGATCGACGTACTGGCGGTGGGCCTGGCGCTGCGCCGCGGGCCGGAGTTCCGCAAGAAGATGCAGAACGCGCAGAAGGCGCTGCAGGAGTTCGACATGCAGTTCGATTCGTTCATCGGCTGATCCACTGCCGTGGAAAAGGGTGAATTTTTCACCCTTGCATCCTTGTACACTTTTCGGCATACCAACTGCCGAGTACCTCGATGCCCCGTCATCCCCTTGCATTTCTCCTTTGCGCCATCCTGTCCCTGCCCGCCGGGGCCGGCGAGCAGCTCGGCTATTCTCCGGCCCAGGCCAGTTACGACTACGCGCAAACGGTGCGCAACGAGGTAAGTGCCGCGCTCAAGGAGCACCCGGACCGGGCCAGCCTCGAACAGGCGGCGTCGCGCCTCGAGCAGCTGCTCGCCTGGCTGGACACGCCCCTGACCCGCGACCTTGGCACCGGTTCCCGCGCCCTGTACTTCCGCGGCCTGGACGTGCAACGCGAGCTGGCCATCATCCATCTCCGGCTGGGCAATACCGACAAGGCGCTCGATGCGCTGGAGAGCATGCTCGATTACGGCTGGCTGGGCGACGCGATGGTGGCCGTGCTGGGCGACGAAGCGTTCGCGGCGATCCGCGGCGAGCCTCGTTTCCAGGCCATCCTGCGCACTTCCACCACCCCGCAGCGCATGCTGAAGGATCTTGGCGCCGACTCCCCTTATCGCGAACGACTTCCGGTGGAGGAACGCATCGCCGGCCTGACGCAATTCTGGTCTGATGCGCGGCAGTACTTCGTCCACTTCGACAATGCGCCGGAACTGGACTGGAACAAGACCTATCTCGAATTCCTGCCCAGGGTGATGGCGGCGGAAACCACCGCCGACTATTACCAGGTGCTGATGCAGCTGGCGCCGCTTTTGCGCGACGGCCACACCAATATCTTTGCGCCGCAAGAACTGGAAGAACGCTTTTACGCGCGCCCGCCGATCGTGACGGAGCTGGTGGGCGACACCGTGCTGGTGGTCGCCGTGAACAGCACGGCGCTGGCGGGACGGCTGAAGGTCGGCGACGAGCTGGTCGCCGTCGACGGCGTGCCGGTCAAGCGTCATGCCGAAGAGAAGGTGGCGCCGTTCGTGAGCAGCTCGACGCCGCAGGATCACGCGCTGCGCACTTATTCCTACCAGCTGCTGGCGGGCGACGCGGCCCGGCCGGTGCGCCTGACCCTGCGCGACAGTGCCGGACGCCAGCGTGAAGAAAGCGTTGCGCGCGGCCAGCAAGACCTGAACAGCCATGAAAAATTCGGATTCCGCATGCTTGCGGGCGACGTCGCCTATATTTCGCTCGACCATTTCGAGAGCGACGAGGGCGTCAAGGCATTCACGAAAGCCCTGCCGCAGATCATGCGCGCCAAGGGCCTGATCATCGACGTGCGCAGGAACGGCGGCGGCTCGGGTGTCCATGGCGAGCGCATACTCGAACACCTGACCCGGCAGGCAATCCCGCGCGCCATGAGCTTCATGCGTGGCACCAGCATCGTGGCGGGCGCGCAATCGCGCCTGGTGACCTGGGAACCGGTGGCGCGCTCCGCGCCTGCGCACAGCCGCGACGGCGATGTCTACGAAGGACCGGTGGCGGTGCTGACCAGCGCCGCCACCTTCTCCGCCGCCGAAGATTTCGTCCTTGCCTTCAATGCCCTGGGGCGGGGCGCCACGATCGGCGCCACGACCGGCGGCAGCACCGGCCAGCCGATGAGCATCCGCTTGCCGGGCGGCGGCTGGGGACGCATCTGCATCAAACGCGACCTGCTGCCCGACGGCGGAACGTTCGTCGGCCGCGGCCTGAAGCCGGACATCGAAGCCGGGCCGACCGTACAGTCGATCCGCAAGGGCGTGGACCCGGTGCTGGAGCGGGCACTGGCCCATCTCAGGGGCCTGCGCTGACGGCAAGAAACGCATTGGGTCTAGAATGGGCGGTTCCTGACCCTTGCCGATCAACCCATGGATCTCGATCTTTCAATGGCCGATCGGTCCTGACTAGTTAAATGCCGACGTTCTACAAGCTACTCCTGTCGACCCTCGTTGCGGCCGGCGCCCTGACGATGTGCATGGCCAAGTCCGAGCTGCAGCTGCCCGCTCCGATCGTGATGCGCGCCGTGAGCGGCGTCGAGAACGTCGAATTGCGCCACATCGGCTTCGACCAGCCCGGCGCGGGCCCATTCCAGCCGCTGTTCGGCCTTGACGACGCATTGTGGGCCAACTATCCGTCCGTGCTATATCTCGACAAGGTCTATCGCCGTGCCGGTCCGGGCAGCTTCGTCGTGCATCCTCGCGGCGACGTCCGCGCGCGCTACGTGGTCGAGGAACACGCGGACCGGTCCGAAGAAAGAATTGACCGCATCACCAGCCTGTCCATCCACGACCGCGACAGTGACGAACTGCTCGGCCGGAAATACCTGCGCGCCCGGCAGATCGATGCCGGACGCGTCCCGGTCGGCGAAGAGGCCATGGCGTTCGTGCGCAGGGTGCTGGGCACGGCGGCCCCGGCCGGCGGCCGGCCCGACCAGCCGCCGTATGGCGCAGCGCCCGTCACGCACACGCCGCTCCGGGCCGGCCGCGAAGATCCTCCCATTCAAGGAGGCGATGGCTGTCCGCCGTCCTACCGGATCGCGACGGCGGCGTCGCCCCGGCAGTTCGAGGCCGGCGCGTGGTCGTTCCGGCCATGGTCCGACGTCGACAGCTTTGCCTGCACCGGCAACTTCATCCTGGTGGCGTCGGGCGACGGCGCGCGCCTGCTGCTCGACCTGCTGGACCCGACCGGCAAACACCTGTTCCAGACCGAGGTCGCGATGCCCCTCGACGCGCGCGCCGAAGCGACGGTGCAACGCCTGCGGGTGAACGGCGAGCGCCTGCAGGTCGATGTGCATTATCGTCCTGGCAAGCTCCCCGACGGCAAGCCGAGGCTGCGCCAGCGGTTCAGGATGGTTATTTCGATGACACCGCCGGAGCCCGGAGCGCCTGCGGCAGCGGTGGCTGTAAAATAGCGGTTTTCGACCAGCATTTTCGCCTGACATGCATATCAATCCCGAACGCAGCGACCGTCCCGACTATGACCTGCTGGTGCGCCAGGTCACCAGCGTCCTCGAGGGCGAACGCGACCTGACCGCCAATGCTTCCCAGTTCTCGGCCCTGGTCTACGACACGTTATCAAGCCTGAACTGGGCCGGCTTCTACTTCACGGTTCCCTCGAAAAAAGGCGAAGGCCAGGACCTGCTGGTCGGCCCGTTCCAGGGCAAACCCGCCTGCGCCCGCATCCCGTTCGGCCGCGGCGTCTGCGGCACGACCGCCGTCAAGCGCGAGACCATCGTGGTGCCGGACGTGCATGCCTTCCCAGGCCACATCGCCTGCGATTCGGCGTCCGCCTCGGAAATCGTCATTCCGGTGATCAAGGATGACAAGCTCATTGGCGTGTTCGATATCGACAGCCCGAAGCCGGACCGTTTCTCGGAAGAAGATCGCGCCGGCCTCGAAGCCATGCTCGCGGCATTCATTGCCGCCACCGATTTCTAATTGCGCCACACCATCCAGAGACCCACATGAACCAACTCGAACAGCTCAAGCAGTACACCACCGTGGTCGCCGACACCGGCGACTTCCAGTCGATCAAGGCCTATGCCCCACAGGACGCGACCACCAACCCGTCGCTGATCCTGAAGGCCGTGCAAAAGCCGGAATACCGTCCGCTGCTGGAAAAGGCGATCGCCGATGCGCCGGGCGCGTCGACCGAAGCGATCGTCGACAGCCTCCTGATCGCTTTCGGCGTCGAGATCCTGAAGTACGTGCCGGGCCGCGTCTCGACCGAGATCGATGCCGCGCTGTCGTTCGATACCGAAGCGACCGTCGCCAAGGGCCGCGAGCTGATCGCCCTGTATGAAAAGAATGGCGTGTCGCGCGAACGCGTCCTGATCAAGATCGCGTCGACCTGGGAAGGCATCCGCGCCGCCGAGATCCTGGGGAAAGACGGCATCCACTGCAACCTGACCCTGCTGTTCTCGCTGTGCCAGGCGGTGGCCTGCGCCGAAGCCGGCGTCAAGCTGATCTCGCCGTTCGTCGGCCGCATCTATGACTGGTACAAGAAATCGACCGGCACCGACTATCAAGGCGCCGACGATCCGGGCGTGCAGTCGGTCAAGCGCATCTACCAGTACTACCGCAAGTTCGGTTACGACACCGAAGTGATGGGCGCGAGCTTCCGCAATACCTCGCAGATCCTGGAACTGGCCGGTTGCGACCTGCTGACGATCTCCCCGGACCTGCTGCAAAAGCTGGCCGACAGCGACGCGCCGGTCGAGCGCAAGCTGGTCAAAGACGACAGCGCCGATATCGAGAAGATCGCGATGGACGAAAAGACCTTCCGCTTCATGCTGAACGAAGACGCAATGGGCACCGAGAAGCTGGCCGAAGGCATCCGCGCCTTCGTCGCCGATTCGCTCAAGCTCAAGCAGATGATCGAAGGCATGCGTTAAACGCTGCGGCGTTAACGACGAACCCGGCCGCGGCCGGGTTTTTTATTGGGAATGCGCGTTCAGCGCGCCTTCAACCCCGCCAGGAAGGTATCGATCACCTCCCCGCCCAGCGCCATCAGGTCGAACGATTCCAGGTCGAACAGCCAGTTGCGCAGCAGGCCGTCGAGCATGATCCACATGCAGGTCGCCGCATTGTGCGGGTCGACGCTGGCCGGCAACTGGCCATTCGCGCGCGCCTCGGTCAGCTGCGCTTCCATGCGCGCGCGCCACTCGGCCACCGCTTCGCGCTTGCGCACGCGGGCCGAATCGACCTCGTCGGTGAACTCGGTCTTGAGGGTGGCGATCTCGAACACCCGGCGCGCCTTCTCGTCGCTGACGACGATGTGCAGCACCGCCATCAGCTCGTCGCGCAAGCGCTGCAGCGGGTCGGCGACCTCGCGCTCGCCCAGCTGCTGGATGGCGGTGTCCATCGGCATCGTGGCGCGATCCATCATCGCGCTGAACAGCGCGCCCTTGTCGACAAAATGCCAATAAATCGCCCCGCGCGTTACACCCGCCGCAGTCGCGATGTGCTGTAATGTCGTTCGCGAAACGCCTTGTTTAGCGAACAAGATCTCTGCTGCATCAAGAATGCTGTCGCGGGTCGCCGCTGCTTCTTCCTTCGTCCTGCGAACCATTTCTTTTGAGTAACCCTCGAATTAAAGGTGCTTAAACATTTTACATGCAGTCGTGATAGTATATAAAACTATTTGCAAAAGCCAGCGTTGATCTCACATCCCGTGCATATGTTAGTGACTGGGGTGTGACATCGGCAAGTATTTCTAACTAGAAGGATGCACACGTAATGCGCTCTGCCAACTCCTCATCCATGTCCCTCACCCGGGTCGCGGCGGCCACCATGGCTGCGGTGGTCCTGCTGTCTGCCTGCGGCAAGAAAGACGATCCGGCCAAGGCCGGCGCCCCCGCCGGCCAGCAGATGCCGGCGCCCGAAGTCGGCGTCGTCACCGCCGCCTTCCAGACCGTCGCGCTGCAGAACGAACTGCCGGCGCGCGTGGAACCGATCCGCACCGCCCAGGTTCGCGCCCGCGTCGACGGCGTGGTGCTCAAGCGTTCCTTCACCGAGGGCAGCATCGTCAAGCAGGGCCAGTCGCTGTTCACCATCGACCCGGCGCCTTACCAGGCCCAGCTCGCCGCAGCGCGCGCCGACGTCGCGCGCGCCGAAGCCAACCTGGTAGCCTCGCGCGCCATCGCCGAGCGCTACAAGCCGCTGGTCGAAGCCAATGCCGTCAGCAAACAGGAATTCGACAACGCCGTCGCCGCCCAGAAGCAAGGTGAGGCCGAAGTCGCCGCAGCCAAGGCCCAGCTGCGCGTTGCCCAGATCAATGTTGGTTACACCAATGTGAACGCTCCCATCACGGGCCGCATCGGCCGCGCGCTGGTGACCGAAGGCGCGCTGGTGTCAAGCACCCAGTCGACCGAGCTGGCCCTGATCCAGCAGACCGACACCATGTACCTCAACATCACCCAGTCGGCCACCGAGCTGCAGCGCCTGCGCAAGCAGGGCGGCGGCGCCAACGACGTGCCGGTCACCGTGCTGCTGGAAGACGGCTCGGTCCTGCCGCAGCGCGGCAAGCTGCTGTTCTCGGACGTGACCGTCGACCAGGGCACCGGCCAGGTCACGCTGCGCGCCACCGTGGCGAACCCGAACAACGCCCTGCTCCCGGGCCAGTACGTGCGAGTGCGCATTGCCCAGGCTTCGCTGCCGAACGGCATCCTGATTCCCCAGCAGGCGGTCACCCGCGGCGGCCAGAACGGCGACACCGTGACCGTCATCGGCGCCGACAACAAGCCGGTCCCGCGCCAGATCCAGATCGCTTCGCAGCAGGATGAGAACTGGGTCGTCACCGGCGGCCTGAAGGAAGGCGAAAAAGTGATGGTCGACGGCTTCCAGAAGCTGCAGATGCTGCCGCCGGGTACCCCGGTCAAGCCCGTGCAGTGGACGCCGGCAGGCGCCCAGCAGGCGCCGGCCCAGGCAGGCGCAACGGCGGCCCAGCCGAACGCGGCCGGCGCCAAGGCGGCTGCCACCGCCGGTGCCGGCGATACCCGCACCCCGGATGCCGGTTCGCCGGTCGCGGGCGCGACCACGCCGGCCGACAGCAGCCGCTAAGAACAAAGGAATAGGACTTTCCAATGGCACGTTTTTTTATTGACCGCCCGATTTTTGCCTGGGTGATCGCGCTATTCATCATGGTGCTCGGTGGCGTCGCCATCAAGCAGCTGCCGATCGCGCAATACCCGACCGTGGCGCCACCCTCGATCGTCATCAACGTCGCCTATCCGGGCGCATCGGCGCAGACGCTTGAAGACTCCGTCATCTCGATCATCGAACGCGAGATGAACGGCGCCCAAGGCATGATTTACATGGAATCGACCAGCCAGGCCAACGGCACCGGTTCGATCACCGTCTCGTTCGAGACCGGCACCGACCCGAACCTGGCCCAGGTCGACGTCCAGAACCGCCTGTCGCGCGCTACCCCGCGCCTGCCGCCGGCGGTGACCCAGCAGGGCGTGCGCGTCGACCAGGCGCGCTCGAACTTCCTGCTGTTTACGATCCTGTCGTCGGATGACCCGAACATCGGCAATATCGAGCTGGGCGACTATGCCTCGCGCAACGTGCTGCCTGAAATCCAGCGCATCACCGGCGTTGGCCAGGCCCAGCTGTTCGGCACCGAGAAGGCGATGCGCGTCTGGATCGACCCGACCAAGCTGGTCGGCCTGAACCTGTCGCCGGCCGACGTCACCGCCGCGATCTCGCAGCAGAATGCCCAGGTCGCTTCCGGCACCATTGGCGACCTGCCGGTCGCCAAGGGCCAGCAGATCAGCGCCACCGTGATCGTCACCGGCCAGCTGTCGAACGTCGAACAGTTCGGCAACATCGTGCTGCGCGCGAATCCGGACGGCTCGACCGTGCGCCTGAAGGACGTGGCGCGCATCGAAATCGGCGGCCAGGCCTATGCCACCACCGCGCGCCTGAACGGCAAGCCGTCGGCCGGTATCGGCGTGCAGCTGGCGCCGTCGGGCAACGCCCTCGAGACGGCGGAACTGATCAAGGCGCGCATGGCGGAGCTGCAGAAGTACTTCCCGAAAGGCATGAAGTACTCGATTCCTTACGACTCGACCACCTTCATCGACATCTCGATCGAGCAAGTGGTGCACACCCTGTTCGAAGCGATCGTGCTGGTGTTCCTGGTGATGTACCTGTTCCTGCAGAACATCCGCTATACCCTGATCCCGACCATCGTGGTGCCGATCGCACTGCTGGGCTCGTTCGCCTGCCTGCTGGCGCTGGGCTTCTCGATCAACGTGCTGACCATGTTCGGCATGGTGCTGGTGATCGGTATCGTGGTCGACGATGCGATCGTGGTGGTCGAGAACGTCGAGCGCATCATGAGCGAGGAAGGTCTTCCCCCACTGGAAGCGACGCGCAAGGCGATGGGCCAGATCTCGGGCGCCATCATCGGCGTGACCGTGGTCCTGATCGCCGTGTTCGTGCCGCTGGCCTTCTTCGCCGGCGCGGTCGGCAACATCTACCGCCAGTTCTCGGTCGTGATGGTGACCTCGATCGGCTTCTCGGCCTTCCTGGCGCTGACCCTGACCCCGGCGCTGTGCGCGCACCTGCTGAAACCCGTCGAAGCCGGCCATCATATGGACAAAAAGGGTTTCTTCGGCTGGTTCAACCGCAATTTCACGGCCGGCGCCAAGAAATATGAAGGCTTCGTCGGCGCCATCCTCAAGCGCGCCGGCCGCTGGATGGTCGTGTTCGCGCTGCTGGTCGCCATCGTCGCCCTGATGTTCACCCGCATGCCGAACGCCTTCCTGCCGAACGAAGACCAGGGCTATGTGATCGCCAACATCCAGCTGCCGCCAGGCGCCACCGCCGAGCGTACCGGCACCGTGCTGCGTTCGCTGGAAGAGTTCGTGATGAAGCAGCCCGAGACCGCCAACATCGTGGCCGTGACCGGCTTCTCGTTCTCGGGCCAGGGCCAGAACATGGGTCTCGCGTTCATTCCAATGAAGCCGTGGGACGAGCGCAAGGAGCAAGGCCAGGACGCGCAATCGTTCGCCGGCCGCATCACCGGCCACATGGGCGCGGTGCGCGACTCGTTCATCTTCGTGGTCAGCCCGCCGCCGATCCCGGAACTGGGCACCGGCACCGGCTTCTCGTTCCGCCTGCAGGATCGTGGCGGCAACGGCCACGCGGCACTGCTGGCCGCGCGTAACCAGATGCTGGGCATGGCCATGCAGAGCAAGGTCCTGACCGGCATGCGTCCGGAAGGCCTGGAAGACGCGCCGCAGCTCAAGCTGAACATCGACCGCGACAAGGCGCAAGCCCTGGGCGTGACCTTCGGCGCGATCAATACCGCGCTGTCGACCTCGCTGGGTTCGTCGTATGTGAACGACTTCCCGAACGCCGGCCGCCTGCAGCGCGTGATCGTGCAGGCCGATGCGCCGCAGCGCATGCAGCCGGACGACCTGCTGCGCATCAACGCCCTGAACACCCAGGACCAGCCGGTGCCGCTGTCGTCGTTCGCGACCACCGAATGGACCACCGGCCCGATGCAGACCAACCGCTACAACGGCTATCCGGCGATGAAACTCACCGGCGAACCGGCTCCGGGTTATTCGAGCGGCGATGCGCTGGAAGAGATGCAGCGCCTGGCAGCCCAGCTGCCGGCCGGCTTCGCCTTCGAATGGACCGGCCAGTCGCGTGAGGAAATCCTGTCCGGCTCGACCGCGGGCATCCTGATCGCCTTCTCGCTGCTGGCGGTGTTCCTGGCCCTGGCCGCGCTGTATGAAAGCTGGACGATCCCGGTCTCGGTGATGCTGGTGGTGCCGCTGGGCGTGCTCGGCTCGCTGATCGCGGCCAATATGCGCGGCTTGCCGAACGACGTGTACTTCAAGGTCGGCCTGATCACCATCATCGGCCTGGCGGCGAAGAATGCGATTCTGATCGTCGAATTCGCCAAGGACCTGCAGGCCGAGGGCAAGACGCCGTACGAGGCGGCGCTGGAAGCGGCGCACCTGCGCTTCCGCCCGATCATCATGACCTCGCTGGCCTTCATCCTCGGCGTGCTGCCGCTGGTCATCGCAGGCGGCGCCGGTTCGGCATCGCAGCGCGCCATCGGCACCGGCGTGATGGGCGGCATGATCACCGCGACCGTGCTGGGCGTGATCTTCGTGCCGGTCTTCTTCGTGGTGGTCCGCACGCTCTTCAAGGGCAGCGACCGCCAGCAGAAGATGTACGCGACTCAACATCAGAAGCATGTAGAAGAAGGAAGCAAACCATGATCAAGCACATCAAACTGGCGACGCCGCTGGCACTGGCGATGACGCTGGCAGGCTGCATCTCGCTGGCGCCGGACTATGAACGTCCGGCGGCCCCGGTGGCTGCGGCCTTCCCGGAAACCCCGAAGGCGGCGACCGAGTCGACCAGCCCGGTGCTGAACGCCGCCCCGGCCACGGTGGCCTGGCAGTCGTTCTTCACCGACGCCCGCCTGCGTTCGCTGATCGACGCGGCCCTGGTGAACAACCGTGACCTGCGCGTGGCGATCGCCAATATCGAACAGGCGCGTGCGCAATACCGCATCACCCGCGCCGACCGCCTGCCGAGCGTGGGCCTGGGCATCAGCGGCAACCGCCAGACCACCGGCGAAGACCAGCCGATCGAAAGCGTGTACCAGTCGGGCCTGTCGGTCTCGGCCTTCGAGCTCGACCTGTTCGGCCGGGTGCGCAACCTGTCCGAAGCGGCGCTGGCGCAATACCTGGCGACCGAGGAGGCGCGCAAGGCCACCCAGATCAGCCTGATTTCGTCGGTGGCCAGCGCCTGGCTGCAACTGCTGGCCGACGAAGAGCTGCTGCGCATCACGCAAGACACGCTGAACACGCGCCTGGAATCGGACAAGCTGACCCAGCTGCGCTTCGAGAACGGCGTGGCCTCGCGCCTGGAACTGCAGCAATCGCGTTCGCTGGTCGAGACGGCCCGCGCCACCCTGGCCCAGCAGCAGCGCCTGCGGGCCCAGGACATCAACCTGCTGACGCTGCTGGTCGGCGGCCCGCTGCCGGCCGACGTGAGCGCCGGCGCCACGCTGGCCAAGACCGAGCTGCCCGACATCCCGGCCGGCCTGCCGTCCGACCTGCTGACCAACCGTCCGGACATCCGTTCGGCCGAGCAGCAGCTGATCGCGGCCAACGCCAACATCGGCGCGGCGCGCGCGAACTTCTTCCCGCGCATCACGCTGACCGGCACCGCCGGCAGCGCCAGCAACGAGCTGTCGGGCCTGTTCGACAGCGGCACCTGGGGCTGGACCTTCGCGCCGCAGGCGATCCTGCCGATCTTCGACTACGGCCGCAACAGCGCCACGCTGGGCAGCGCCAGGGCCCAGCGCGACATCGCGGTGGCGCAGTACGAGCAATCGATCCAGACCGCGTTCCGCGAAGTGGCGGACGCGCTGGCCGGCCAGGCGACCTTCAGCGAACAGCTGCGCGCGCAAGCCGCGGTGACCGAGGCCGAAGCCGACCGCTTCAACCTGTCCGACCTGCGTTACCGCAGCGGCGCGGCCAGCTACCTCGACCTGCTCGATGCGCAGCGTTCGCTGTTCCAGTCGCAGCAGTTGTCGGTGCAGGCGAATCTGCTGCGCTTGCAGAATCAGGTGACCTTGTATCGCGTGCTGGGTGGCGGATGGACGGAGCCGGCGGCGCCGGCCGACGGCGCCACGCCGGTGGCGGCGCGCTAAGCTGCTGAAAGTGCTGTCATACGGACCGGGCCCATGTGGCCCGGTTTTTTTTGGGGGCAGCGATAAAGAAGAATACCGTTTGATCTGACATCGCTACGGAAATCCGCTCCTGATCACTTGTGGTTGAAGTTGTTCACTGTTGATACCAGCGTCGCACCACAGCTGGTCTTGTGGCCTTCATAAGCGACGGGAAGACCGCCAATGGTGTGTTTTGCCTCTCCTTCCACAATAGTGACTGGACCATGTACAGGGCAAGTACATGTGTCGCCGACACACGCCACGGCAAGACCGCCGACAGTGAAGTGCGTAGCGGCGACTTTGCTTACTTTTCCGCCGTGACTGGTGGGGTCGTTCAAGCGAATCACGTTAGGCATCGTCTACCTTCGCATCGTTGCCTGCTTGTGGAATTCCAGCGCCTTTTGTCTCGACCGAGAATACAGATGGCAGGTCATATTCGACTAACTTCCACTCCACCGTTGCTATTTGGTGCGTGTTACCGATCAGCGTATTCCATAAACTCGCACCGCCATCAGCCAACACAGGTGGCAACTTGTCGCCTGCCGTGAAGAGTCGACGCCTTTCTCCCTCAATTTTCCGCTTTTCCAGGCATTCCCACCAACCCGATTGAGGACATATATCTCCAGACTTCCTTACACTTTCAAGCGATACCGTGGGCGGCGGTGCAGGCGGCGGCGTGGCGTCGCTTGGCCGGCGCACACGGATAGTCGGGAGGAGCTTGTCCCACAATGCCAATGCCGCCTCGTCGGTAAGGCTCGGCCTGACACTTGCCTTGGCGTTTTCCTTTACGCCAGTATCCATGCGAATATCCAGTAGCGGGTGCAGGGCGTCGTGACGCTGGCCCACACTGAAGAACCTAAATTCGTGCGCGTCGGTATCGTCTTTGTATTCCGGTCTTCTGGTCAGAATTTCTTCACCTTCCCAGCCGTCAAGTTGACGACGACCTTCGCGCAGTGTTGTGATGCGTGCGAAGAAGCTTGCGAGCTGAATAACACTAGCGCGCTCCCTGGCACTCTTACGCATGGCCGAGGGACTGCTGCTTTCCTGCAAATAATCACGATTTTTTAGCGTCTGTATCGAAAAACGGACATCCGGGAACTCTTTGAAACGAAGACCAAAAGCAGTGTTTTCATATTCTGGCTGAATATCGACAAATCCTCCATCGACACAAAATCCCTGTCCAACTGGAATTTCGTAATCATCACGCGGGCGCAGTTGCGTAGCAAACCGATTCATCTCTCGAACTGCTTCCTCTGCCTCTGCCACATTTCCTCTCTCCAGAATAAACAAATCTCTTCCTATCGGCATGTAAGAATGGATAGTATAGCCGATCGAACTTTTCGCCCCAAATACCAATTTCTGACCAGGCAACACTCCATCTCTTATTTTTCCGACCAATGGAAAATCCTGGACTTGATCTTCTGGAATATAATCCTTTTCCTCTTTTGCTTCGCCAAGCCGAGACGAGGCAAATTCCGCAAGCCTATCAGCCTGATCTCGATAAACACTGAAACTGCCATTTAACTCTGCCGGCCCATGCACCATGATCGCGCCATCCGGCACGGCAATGACAAATCGTCCGAAGCATACGAGACGAGTCTTTTCAAACATTTCACCAATGCGGCCATGTGACTTACTCATCAATTCTCCAGCGAATATAGAAAATCCGTAGCTCACCCCGGAAGCAATGACTAATGAAAAAATCGTTGCAGTCACCCACGAATTTGGGGATAACGAAAGTTTTTTCATTTTTCAGACCATCTCATTGTAGATATGATTTTTAATAAGCTGTACAAGGTAGCATCTATCACTGCCTTATCGTCATAGCTTGCCTGGTGCTCATACCCAGACTGTCTGAAAATTCCCTTGAATTTTCCGCTCCTAAGCTGAGCATCGCCTGAGTGTAGCGGGACAGTTTGGTCTCCCGGTTCTGCGGCAGCCTGCATATCAGCATCGAATACCTTGTCGGGAGATTTCTCGGCTATCGTCTTATCTAGCAGTTTCAATTCTCCCTTCTGGTCATCTTCGACGATGCTCAATGCTTCAGCATCACGAAAAACCGCTGTATCATCTGCTCGCCATACAACTTTATGCCATGCTTTCCTTTCGGCATCCGCACCATAATGAGCGTAGCTATTTTCATGGTATGTATTTTCGATGTGTTCATGAAATTTCTTAGCCTCGTCCAAATGACGGAGAGTTTGCGAAATTCCAGCCGTATTCAAACCAGCCGGGTTAATCCACTCTTCGCGAAATAGACCATACCATTTTCCTCTTTTCTTATATATCTCCTCATAGGGACATTCTTCGGGCCAGCTCTTTACCATCTCGTCATTCTTTCTAAACTCCAACCAGTGCTTTCCATAAAGTCGACTGGGAAGTAATTGCAGCACTCCTGGAGCACCCGCGAGGACGGCAGTAACATCCTTTCCATTATTTCCTAGGATTGCCGCGCCTATGGTAGTTGGAAGGCTGTACCACGTACTCTCAACACCGCAGCGCATACGTTTATATGCAGCGCCCGCTCCGACAGCGGGCATGACCCCGTGTATGACACCAAGTACTTTGTCATTGATTTTTCCTATCTTAGGATGAATTGCGGCGCGGGCCACTAATCCACCCATGGAATGGGTTACCAAGACTACTTTCTCACACCGAAATCCCTGCTTTTGATAATCATCTATAAGACTATTAATTCTTCTTGCGATATCAACACCAGATATTCTATTACTCCTAAGCCAGTTATACCCCATGGCGTGAACAGGAAACCAGCACCCTCTAACAGCAACCCGGATGGCACCCACATCGATTGCGGTCATTGATGATTTTTTATGCGCCCCCCATTTGGCAGGATCAACATTAACGATATGCTTGCTTAAATACGTTTCAATATTTCCGTTCGAAAATGCTGAATTCAGCTTGTTTTCGCAAACCGCCAGAATAGACTGATAGCTACCGAAATACACCTCACCCCAGCCCCGCTCCCGGGCCTTCTGGTCTTGAGTTCGACCATTTTTTGCACCAGGAGGATCTCCCTGTAGTAGAGGACCGTCAAGTCGCCTCCATCCGCCATAGCCCCATGAATAACGCACCGCCTCGTTTCTCTGATCAGAGCTTTCGCTTCGATTCCCGGTTTTGTTTTTTACCGGATCATATGTATCTACCTCAGTAACTTCCGGATCGAGGCGCAGTTGCCGCTCTGCAGGACTGTCATCATATTGTTGAATCGTGACAGAGGAATTATCGGGGCGCCACGATATATTGTGATCCTGCCCTATTTTCTCTTGCCGATCCATCCTTAAGCGCAGATTTGACCCCATAATTCCGGGGATAAAAATAATAGGCAGCACCTTCCTAGGTAAAGTACATTTTACTTGTGGAGTTCGATCTTGTCGTGGTGTAACGAAGCCGTGAGAAACGTTTCCTTGCCTGTTTTTCGGATTCACTGGAAGCTTGTATCCATAAGGCCTGAAAGAAGAATTCATATCGCACCTCCTCGCCAAAGCATTCAGTCATCGAGTGCTTCGATAGTGTAACCACCGAACGGGATATCAGTTTTAAAATTCTCCGTCATCCCGTCGGCGGTGGTACGCCCTTCAATGACCTGTCCATCTTCTAATGTCACCCGATAACGCTGATTGCCAAGCGGCTCACCAGTCGATAGATCCGCCAACCGCACGCGCTGGTCATGTTCAACCATGCTCTTCGGCATGCGCATGGAAAGCGAACCTCCGTCACCAGCACCTGGAAACTCGGTTTTCGAAGATTTGACTGTGAAACTGCCAGTGCATTGATGCGTAATTGCGCCATCCCCGAGTGCCACTTGCGCACCTTGGGTCACAACCGTCACCTTCGGGGATTGCAAGACGATTTCTTCGGTGGCGGAAAGGACGATACGTTTCGCCGATGTGATCTCCACGTTCTCATCCTGCGCCTCGATTTCAACCTTTCCGCTTCCCGCAACCAACTTGGCCCCCAGTGAATGCGCAAACAAACTGATTCCCTGCAGGGCATGAAGGATCAACTTGCGTCCGGCCGAAACCTGCGTATTTCGAACGCTGACCAGATCGATATGGCTCTGCGCCCCAATCGCCACGCCCGCCTGACTACCCAGCAGCACTCCGGCCGGCGCTTCGATAGCGACAATCGGCTTCCCGCACTCTCCCGACGCCGATTTGCCCGCTGCGTTGCTGCCATCCTCCCATTGCTCAAGATGCGACTTAAGCTGCGCCAGCGATTCTCCTTCGACTGCATCCGTCTCATGCGTCTCGGCCAGCTCTGCCAATTGCGTCTGTATAGTCGACAACGCCTCTGCGAGGCCAGCCAATCCATCGCGATCGAGCAACCGCCCCACAGCGCGCAGTGACGCATCCGCACTGATAAGAATCCCTTGCCCGCCCCGCAAGGACAACGCTGCGTCAGTACGCAGTTCTGCACCTTCACCACGCGGCTCGGCCGAACCGTCACGCCTTGGCTGCGTGAGATAACCGAGATTCAGCTGGCTATGCGCGTGTTCGCTCCCAAGCTGCGCACTGATCTGCCCCGGCGTATCGTCCATGCGAAGCTGATTGGCCCGCATCCCTTGCCCTTCCTTGCTCACGATTCCAGAAAGGTGCTTGTCGCCGGGAAGAACGCTATTGCGGCTGAACGAAGGTGACGGCGTTCGAGCGCCATGGACGTTCCCGATGATGAGGGGTTTGTCCGGATCGCCGCCCAAGAACACGACGACGACCTCGTCGCCGACGCGCGGCAGGGAGATAGCCCCATATCCGTTACCCGCCCACCCTGAAGCAACGCGCAACCAGGCCGAATCACGATCACTGCCGGAAGCGCCAGCGCCATCCGCATGCGCATGGTCTTCCGGCCGGCACGCAGGGAATCGGACCTTGATCCGACCACGCTCGTCGCAGTGGATCTCTTGATTCACAGGTCCGACCACGATAGCGGTCTGCGCCTCGGTTCGCGGAAGCTCGATGCGCGGATCGTAGGCGGGAACGATCGGGATCCCCCGCCGCACACACGTAAATCGGTTCGTGTAACGCACGCCGCGTTCAGCACTGGCATGCATCAAGGCGGCGCGATCGCCGCTCCAGCGGTTCAGGGCGAACAGACGCCCGGCCTTTTCGTCGAGCGTTTTCGGCAAGTTGTTTTCGGCTTCCACCCGCAGCTCGGTGCAGACGAATTCCCGTTGATCAGCTGGATGGGTATCGATCTCCGGATGCCCATCGATGCGACGCCACTGCCCAACCCGCATGTCCCGATCGCCGCTTTCTCCCTGGAAGAACTTGGCCTCGTATTCCTTGCGTTGCATGCGCAGCACGCCAAGGCTCCGATAGTCGTCGCCATTGTCACCAGCATGTGGCGAATCGATCAGGTACTCATCGAGACTGGCAGCGAACTGATTCCCCATCGCTCCCTGATCGACGAGACTCGTTTCCTGGCTAGTCATGGACCACGTCTGAGCGTAATCCCAGCTATGGCGATTGACACGCCCAGCCGTCAGGTTACGTACCGCATGCCAGGAGGTGATACTGTCGCGTTGCTCGGTACCGTGATCACGGTGGTAGCGCGCCGCACCGGCCGGATTCTGCTCCAGCGCGTTAGGACTATCGAAAAGGACCAGCGTATGGACCGGGACATCGCTGCTTCCTCGTTCATTCGAGGCGCCCGCCTTGATGAACCATGCGATACCCCGACGCTTCCAGAGACGCCGCAAGAAAGCAGCGTTGGATTCGTTGTACTGCATCGTAAACTCGCGTGGTGGATACTGCTTCAACCCGCCCCACTCGAAACGAAATGCGGCCGCCGCGATCGGATTGGCCTGGCGCCACTCGCGCAAGATGGTTTCGGTGATGTCGATCTCGTTGCGATTGCGGAAAACCCGTGTATTGCAGGTTTGCTCGAGCAGCGAAACAGCGTCCCGAATCATCAACTGGTAAGTTGCAAGCCCGCCGTCGCTCTGCCCTTCGATCACGCCACCGATGATCCCGCATACGGTACGAAGCTTGCCCGAGTCTGTCACGAATTGAAGTTCGACCGGATTGGCGATGAAGCGCTTGAGCTCCATGCCCGCCTGAAGTGACACGCACTGCAGCGCATATTCAATCCCCCCGCAGATCGTCTCGACCCCGCTGACATATTTCACCAGCAGCAGATCGTCGACGATACCGCTTGGGGTGGACAGACGCAGCCGTATGGCGCGGTTCATGTCGGTCAAACTACCAGCAGCGGCGGCAAACTTATCGATAATCACGGTATCCACCTCATGTGAGCAGTTCGCTAATGCCTATGAGCAAACCCGATCATAGCCATGGCACCTTTCCACGAGGTTGATGGTGCGCAACTCTCCACTGGCACCGCAGCCGGGCGCGCCTGCGCGTGGGACAACGAAAACCGGCACGTTCCGTCTTGTCCAAGTTGTAACGCGGAATTGCCAGTGCGGCGGGGCGTGCGGCCAGCGATTTGGATACACTGGCTCCATCGACTGTCGACGATGCGCCCCGCGGCGCAGTGTGACGCCATGCGCAATTTTTTCAACTCACACTGGAAAGTCATCCTCGCGATCCTGCTGGCGATCGTGCTGGCCCTGGTGACCCTCGACACCAGGTCGAGTGTGCCGCCGCTGGCGATGCGCCTGCAGATGCACACCCAGGCGCTGGCGTCCGCCGCGTCGGCCAAGCCATACAGCGCGCTGCGCCATGTCGAAACCTCGTTGCGGCGCTACGGTTACTCCCCTCACGTACGGCAAGGCGGCGACGCGGCGCATCCGGGCCGCAGCATCGAGGTGGCGGTGTCCAGGCTGGCGCCCGGCGAGCGCCCCGCCCGCACCTTCATCGTCGGCGCCCACCTCGACCAGGATGCCCCTGCGGGGATCGCCGGCGCCGCCGCCGTGCTCGAACTGGCGCGCGCGGCCAGGACGCTGCATCCCGCCTACGGCACCGAAGTCCGCTTCGTCTTTTTCGTGAATGATGAACCTGCCGCAGGAGCGGACCGGCGCGCCATCGCCGCGCGCCGCGATGGCGGCAACTTCATGGCCTTCATTGGAACGCGCGAATCGTCGACCCAGGTGCGCCAGGCGCTGGCCGCCTTGCGCAACGATCCGATGCAAGCCCGGCAAGGACTGGCGGCGCCGGCCCACGTGATGGGACTCACCCTGTCGGGGCATGGCAGCGGGCCGGAAGACGGGCCTGCGCTGGTGATCACCGATGCCGGCTTCCTGCGCTTCCCTTATTTCCACGCCGGGGCTGAGCCCGACCAGGAGCAAAACCGGACGCAGGATCGCAACGACTACGACGGCATGGCGCGCATCGTCGGTGGTCTCTCCCGCACCCTGGAGGCGCTGGCCGGCGCGGTTGAAATCTAGGTCTTACTCGGCCAGGAACATCTCTTGCAGGTCGTTCAGGAAGCGCTGCCCCAGCTCGGTCGGCTTGATCAGCTTGTGGTCGCGGTAGATCAGCCCTTTCGCCTCGGCCTCGTTCAGCGCCTTCGTGATGGCGCCGATGTTCATGCCGGTGCGTTCGCCGAACAGGTTCGGATCGAAGCCGCCGGTCAGGCGCAGCGCGTTAAGCATGAATTCGAAACCCATGTCGGCGCGGCCGATCTCGTGTTCTTCCTGCACCGGATTGCCGCGCCTGGCGGCCTCGATGAACGACGCCGGCTGCTTGAAGCGCGCCTGGCGCAGCACGCGGTGCGGGAACGAGAGCTTCGAGTGTGCGCCGGCGCCGATGCCGAGGTAGTCGCCGAACTTCCAGTAGTTCAGGTTGTGGCGCGCGCGCCGGCCCGGCTGGGCATAGGCCGAGACTTCGTAGTGTTCGTAGCCCGCGGCGCCCGTCACCTCGGCGATCATGTCCTGCATGTCGGCGCTCAGGTCGTCGTCCGGCAGCGCCGGCGGATACTTGGCGAATACCGTGTTCGGTTCCATCGTCAGGTGGTACAGCGACAGGTGCGGCGGCGCGAACGACAGCGCCGTTTCCAGGTCGCGCCGTGCCTCTTCCAGGGTCTGCGACGGCAGCGCGTACATCAGGTCGAGGTTGAAGTTCTCGAAGGTGTTCTTCGCGATCTCGACCGCGCGCAACGCTTCGTCACCATCATGGATGCGGCCCAGCGCCTTCAGGTGCGCCGGATTGAAGCTCTGGATGCCGATCGACAGCCGGTTGATGCCGCTCGCGCGGTAGCTCTTGAAGCGCTCGGCCTCGAAGGTGCCGGGATTGGCTTCCATCGTGATCTCGGCGTCCAGCTCCAGCGGCAGCAGGGTGCGCAGGTCGGACATCAGGCGGTCCAGGCCGGCGGCCGACATCAGGCTCGGCGTGCCGCCGCCGATGAAGACGGTGTGGATCTTGCGGCCCCAGATCAGCGGCAGCGATTGCTCCAGGTCGAGGCGCAGCGCGTCCAGGTAGGCCTGCTCGGGCAACTCTCCCTTCGCCTCGTGCGAATTGAAGTCGCAGTACGGGCATTTGCGCACGCACCAGGGCCAGTGCACGTACAGCGACAGCGGCGGCAAGGCGGAGAGGTTGAGCGCGCCCGGCTGCAGGTATTGCAGCGCGGCGCTGGCCGGCGAACGCGGCTCGCCCGGCCCGGGGGCGGCGACTTTAATCGGGATCATGTCAGGCGGACTTCAGTTTCTCGACCAGCGCGCGCAGCGCCTGGCCGCGGTGGGACAGTGCGTTCTTCTGTTCCGGCGCCAGCTCGGCGGTGGTCTTGCCGAGCGACGGGATCAGGAAATGCGGATCGTAGCCGAAGCCGTTCTCGCCGCGCGGATTGGCGATGATCTCGCCATTCCAACGGCCGTCGGCGATCACCGGCTGCGGATCGTCCGGATGGCGCACATAGACCAGCACGCAATAGTAATAGGCCGATTTGTCGGCAAGCCCTGCCAGGTCGGCGACGAGCTTCTGGTTGTTGCGGGCGTCCGATTTCGGCTCGCCGGCAAATCGCGCCGAATACACGCCCGGCGCGCCGCCGAGCGCATTCACGCACACGCCCGAGTCGTCGGCCAGCGCCGGCAGGCCGGTCAGGCGCGACGCGTGGCGCGCCTTGGCCAGCGCGTTCTCGACGAAGGTGCCGAACGGCTCTTCCGCCTCCGGCACGTCGAATTCGCCCTGCGGGTGCAGTTCGAAACCGATGGGGCCGAGCAGCTGGGCGAACTCCTTCAGCTTGCCGGCGTTATTGGAGGCGAGGATCAGGCGTTGGGTCATGGTTATGCGGGTTGGATTGGATAAGCCGGCTATTTTACCGGCTTCACACACCCCATGCAGGTCACAGGAGCCGCAAGGCCTGCTTCTGCAGGTGGATCAGGTCGGCGATGCCCTGCTGCGCCAGGTCCAGCAGGCGGTTCATGCCGGCGCGGTCGAACGCCGCGCCTTCGGCCGTGCCCTGCACTTCGATGAAGTGGCCGGCCTCGGTCATCACCACGTTCATGTCGGTATCGCAATCCGAATCTTCCGGATAGTCGAGGTCGAGCACCGGCTCGCCGCGATACACGCCTACCGATACCGCCGCCACGAAGTGGCGCACGGGGATCGCCGGAATCAGGCCGGCCGCCACCAGCTTGCCGAAGGCGTCATGGGCCGCCACCATGGCGCCGGTGATGCTTGCCGTGCGGGTGCCGCCGTCGGCCTGGATCACGTCGCAATCGAGGTGCAGCGTGCGCTCGCCGAAGGCTTCCAGGTCGAAGGCGGCGCGCAGCGAGCGGCCGATCAGGCGCTGGATTTCCTGGGTGCGGCCGCTCTGCTTGCCGCGCGCGGCTTCGCGGTCCATGCGGCTATGGGTCGAGCGCGGCAGCATGCCGTATTCGGCGGTCAGCCAGCCCTGGCCCTTGCCCTTCAAGAAGCCCGGCACCTTCTCTTCGATGCTGGCGGTGCAGATCACCCTGGTGTCGCCGAACTCGATCAGCACCGAGCCTTCGGCGTGGCGCGTGTAGTTGCGGGTGATGGAGACGGGACGCAGCTGGTCGACCGCGCGGCCGCTGGGGCGCTGTTCAAATGTCATGATGGTTGCTTTCTTGTTTGCTTGTTTACTTGATGACCTGGGATGACTTCTCGATCGCCGCACGGATCTCGGCGATCGCTTTTTCGATGTCGTCGTCGCCGAAGGCGTCCGCGCCACCCGGGGCGGCCTCGGCCCCGACGATGGTCGACCTGACCATGTCCTCGCCCAGCAGCTGGGTCGAGATCACATTGGGCAGGCCGGCCTGCGCGGTGTCGGCGCCCTGCCAGGCGATGGCCAGCGCGGTCGTGTTGTCGGCCTGGGCGCCGCCGACGGCGGCCGCGGTCTGCACCATCGCGGGCACGGCCTGCACCACGCTGCCGGTCGCCAGGCGGTGCACGATCTCGGCCTCGGGCAGCATCGACCACAGGCCGTCGGAGCACAGTAGCAGCACGTCGCCCGGCTGCAGGCTGACCTGGTGCGACAGCTCGATCTTCGGCGCGCTCGAGGCGCCCAGGCAGTTGTACAGCTTGTTGCGGTCGGGGTGGGTCGCGCGCTCGCTCGGATCGGCGCGCCCGCGGTCGACCAGGTATTCGAAATGCGAATGGTCGCGCGTGCGCGCCAGCACCTGGTTGCGCCGCACCCAGTACAGGCGCGAGTCGCCGGCATGGGCCCATACCGCGCAGTTGTGCTGCACCAGGCAGGCGACGACGGTCGTGCGCGGCATCTCGGGCAGGCCGTGGGTGGCGGCATAGGCCTGGATGTCGTGGTGGGCCTGCAGCAGCGCTTCTTCCAGGAAGCGCTCGGGGCGTTTGACGTAGGGACGCGCCTGCATGCGGAACATCATCGACACCGTCTGCAGCGCGATGGTCGCGGCGATCTCGCCGTTCATGTGCCCGCCCATGCCGTCGGCCAGCAGGAGCAGCAGCGAGTCGCGCGTGAAGCAGTAGCCCATGCGGTCCTGGTTGACCTTGCGGCCGCCGATATGGCTTTGCTGGTAGACGGAGAATTGCATGATTACCCCTGGCCGCGCCCGAAGGCGCCGAGACGGTCGACGAGTCCGCGCCAGCCGCCGCGCGCCTGTGCCGGCGCCGATGGGGACACCGATGCGGACGCCACCGCGCGCGGCGCCGCCGGTGCGGCCTGCAGCGCTTTCTGGATCGCGAACACGCTCTGCGGACGCGCGAGCGGATCGAGCGCCAGGCAAGATTGCACGAGGTCGATCAGCTCGGGCGAATAACGTCCCACCAATGTATCCAGCTGCTCGAGCAGCCGGTCGCCGGCGCGCCGGGCCTCGACCGACTGCGGCGTCGTGGCGCTCATGCAGGCCAGCATGGCGGCGCCCAGGCTGTAGATATCGGTCCACGGTCCGAGGCTGGCGCCGCGCGCGGACAGCTCGGGCGCGGCGAAGCCCGGCGTGTACATCGGCGCCAGCATCGGCGCATCGCTGTGCAGGGTCTGGCGCGCGGCGCCGAAGTCGAGCAGCAAGGGGGAGCCGTCGGTGCGCAGGTAGATGTTGGCGGGCTTGAGGTCGAGGTGCAGCAGCTTGTTGGCGTGCACCTCGCGCAGGCCGGCGCAGACGCCCGTAAATACCTGGCGCACGAACCCCTCGCCCAGGCGGCTGCCCTTGGCGGCGGCGCGCGCGATGTGTTCCTGCAGCGAGTGCCCGGATTCGTAAGCCATCACCATGTAGACGGTGTCGTGGGCGCGGAAGAAGTTCAGCACGCGCACCACATTCGGGTGCACGATGCGCGCGAGCGCCCTGCCCTCTTCGAAAAAGCACTTGAGGCCGATACGGAACACGGCCAGGTGGGGCTTGGCGACGACGGGCACCAGTTCGCCCGGCTGGCGCAGCGCGAGCGCGCTCGGCAAATACTCCTTGATGGCGACCGCATTGCCCTCGCCGTCATAGGCAAGGTAAACAATACTGAACCCACCGGACGCAATTTTCTTTACAATGCGGTATCCGGCAATGTCCAGCCCATCGGGCAGGGGAGCGTTATTCTGTGCAGCCATCCAAGTGGGTTTCCTTGCTAAACAGGGCGATTGTGTGGATAAATGTCGGCTTTGTAAAGAATAAAAACCGGGGATCCCATTGAGCATTTCAAGCATGACAGGTTATGCGGTCGCCACCAGCGAAGGCGCTGCAGGAACCCTCACGATCGAAATCAAGAGCGTCAATTCGCGCTTCCTCGATCTCCAGTTCCGCATCAATGACGAATTGCGCGCGCTGGAACCCGACCTGCGTTCGGCGATCATGGCCGCGATCACGCGCGGCAAGGTCGAGGTGCGCCTGTCGTTCGGCCGCAAGGTCAGCGGCGGCTCCTCGGCGCTGAACCAGGAACTGCTGGCCGACCTCGCCCGCCTGCAGGGCGAAGTCACGCGTCACTTTGCCCAGGCATCCCCGATGACGGTGGCCGAGCTGCTGCGCTGGCCCGGCGTCATCGAAGAATCGACGATCGGCCAGGAGTCGCTCCAGCTTGATGTGGCCGCCCTCACCGCCACCACCATCGCCGCTTTCGTCGACAGCCGCAAGCGCGAAGGCGCGGCGCTCGAATCGATGCTGCAATCGCGCATCGAATCGATGGAAGCCATCGTCAAGCGCATCACGCCGCTGATCCCGCAAGTCATTTCGCAATTCCAGCACAAGGCGGTCGAGCGCATGCAGGACGCCCTGGGCCTGGCCGGCCACGGCAATCCGTCGACGCTCACGCGCCAGGAAGTGCTGGAGCGGATCCGGCAAGAAGTGACGCTGTACGGCATCCGGATCGACGTCTCCGAAGAGCTGTCGCGCCTGTCGGCCCACCTGAACGAGACCCGCCACATCCTGAAAAAAGGCGGCCAGGTCGGCAAGCGCCTCGACTTCATGATGCAGGAACTGAACCGTGAAGCGAACACGCTGGGCGCCAAGGCCTCGGTCAAGGAGCTGGCGGATGCGTCGATGGAACTCAAGCTCCTCATCGAGCAGATGCGGGAGCAGGTGCAGAATCTGGAGTGATCCGGCAGTAAAAGATTTTTCGGCTGATCCAGGGCCGGTTGAACGCGTTGACGGGAAACCCGTCAACCCTACGTGGGGTTGGCGGCTACGCCGCCGACGCGTTCAGCGTTTACATGAACTACCGCGGCCCGCGCCGCACCAACGTATTGACAAAGGATTTACCATGCTCCCACACGCCTTCTCCGGCAGCCTGTTCATCGTCGCCGCCCCGTCCGGCGCCGGCAAATCGAGCCTGGTCAACGCCCTGCTGGCGCAGGAACCCGGCATCAAGCTGTCGATCTCGACCACGACCCGCAAGCCGCGTCCGGGCGAGCTGGATGGCGAGCATTACCACTTCACTACCGCCGAGGATTTCGTCACCCGCGCCGAACGCGGCGAATTCCTGGAATGGGCCGAGGTGCACGGCAATTACTACGGCACGAGCCGCCTGACCGTCGAACAAGAGATGAAGAACGGCACCGACATCCTGCTCGAGATCGACTGGCAGGGCGCGCGCCAGGTGAAGAAACTGTTCCCGGACGCGGCCGGCATCTTCATCTTGCCGCCGTCGATCGAGGCGCTGGAAGAGCGCCTGCACAAGCGTGGCACGGACGAGCCGCACATCATCACGCGCCGCCTGCTGGCGGCCGGCGGCGAGATGGCTCACGCTCCGGAGTTCGAATATGCTATCATCAACGAAGAGTTTAACGTCGCCCTGGCCGAACTGCAGGCGATTGTCAAAGCGACACGTTGCCGGTTCGCCCAACAGGCCGCCCGCAACGCTACGCTGTTTGCCCAGCTGGGAATCCACGCGCATCAACCTCAATCGTGATCAGCGCGCCATTCAGGCGCGCTTTTCACCGTTGTCGTTACCCGTTTTGAACTGAATTTTTTCGCATATCAGGAGCACACACATGGCCCGCATTACCATCGAAGACTGCCTCAAGAACGTCCCGAACCGCTTCCAGCTGACCCTGGCCGCTACCTACCGTGCTCGTCAGTTGCTGCAAGGCCACACCCCGAAGGTCGAAGCGAAAGACAAGCCGACCGTCGTCGCCCTGCGCGAAATCGCCGCCGGCAAGGTTGGCCTGGAAATGCTGAAAAAAGTGCCGATGTAATTCCCTTCGGGGTTGCCTGGATTAGCGTTATCCCGTCTTCTGTTATTCTGTGATCACTACGGCTTGACGATTTAACGTAATGAACCTGTCCCCAGATTCGACCAATACACGCAACCCTGCTGCTCCACGCGAGCGGCGTGCCGACAATCGTCCTCCCGATTACCTCGAGCCCGTCGCTCCCGGCGTCGCATCGGTCACGCAGCTGATCACGATGCTGTCCGAATACCTCACGCCCGCCGAACTCAAGAAGGTCAAGGAAGCCTACCGCTTCTCCGACGAGATGCACCTGGGCCAGGTCCGCAAGTCGGGCGAGCCCTATATCTCCCATCCGATCGCCGTCGCCGAGATCTGCGCCGAGTGGAAGCTCGATGCGCAAGCCATCATGGCCGCCCTGTTGCACGACGTGATCGAAGACCAGGACGTCAAGAAAGACGAACTGATCGAGCGTTTCGGCGCCCAGGTCGCCAACCTCGTCGACGGCCTGTCCAAGCTCGAAAAGATCGAATTCCAGAGCCAGCTCGAAGCGCAGGCGGAAAATTTCCGCAAGATGCTGCTGGCGATGGCGTCCGACGTGCGCGTGATCCTGATCAAGCTGGCCGACCGCCTGCACAATATGCGCACCCTGGGCGTCATGGTGCCGGCCAAGAAGCGCCGCATCGCCGGCGAGACGATGGAAGTGTACGTCCCCATCGCCCACCGCCTCGGCCTGAACAATATCTACCGCGAGCTGCAAGACCTCTCGTTCTCGCACCTGTATCCGCTGCGCTACCAGACGCTGTCGAAGGCGATCAAGGCCGCGCGCGGCAACCGCCGCGAAGTGGTCAAGAAGATCCTCGAGGCGGTCAAGAACCAGCTCGCGACCAGCGGCCTGCAGTTCGAAGTCTATGGCCGCGAAAAGACGCTGTACGGCATCTATAAAAAGATGCGCAACAAGCACCTGTCGTTCTCGCAGGTGCTCGACGTGTATGGCTTCCGCGTCGTCGTCGACAGCGTGCCCAACTGTTATGTGGCGCTCGGCACCCTGCACGCCCTGTACAAGCCGATGCCCGGCAAGTTCAAGGACTATATCGCGATCGGCAAGATCAACGGCTACCAGTCGCTGCACACCACCCTGATCGGCCCCTACGGCACGCCGGTCGAGTTCCAGATCCGCACGCAAGAGATGCACCGCACCGCCGAGAGCGGCGTGGCGGCGCACTGGCTGTACAAGACGGGCGACTCGAACATGTCCGACCTGCAACAGCGCACCCATGCCTGGCTGCAGTCGCTGCTCGACATCCAGCAGCAGACCGGCGACTCGGCTGAGTTCCTCGAACACGTGAAAGTCGACCTGTTCCCGGATTCGGTGTATGTGTTTACGCCCAAGTCGAAGATCATCGCCCTGCCGCGCGGCGCCACGGCCCTGGATTTCGCCTACTCGATCCACACCGGCATCGGCGACCACACGGTGGGCGTCAAGATCAACAACGAAGACCAGCCGCTGCGCACCGAGCTGCACAACGGCGACATCGTCGAGATCATCACCGACCCGGAATCGCGCCCAAGCCCGACCTGGCTCACTTTTGTGCGCACCGGCAAGGCGCGCTCGGCGATCCGTCACCACCTGCGCGCGATCGACGTCAACGAATCGGTCGACCTGGGGCAGGAATTGCTGGCCCAGGCGCTGGCCGTACGCAATATCAAGCCAGACCTGTCGGACGCCGTCATCGAGCGCCTGCTGGCCGAAACCTCGGCCAAGTCGATGGAAGAAATGTATGCCGACATCGGCATCGGCAAGCGCATGCCGGCCCTGGTGGCGCGCCATATCTTCGGCCTGATGGAGGGCGACCCCGAACTGCTGCCGTCGAGTAAACCCCTGCCCGCCAGCGAGATCGCGCCGGTCACGATCTATGGCAGCGAAGGCGTGGCGGTGCAACTGGCGCCCTGCTGCCTGCCGATCCCGGGCGACCAGATCACCGGCCAGCTGCGGCGCGACCAGGCGCTGGTGGTCCACACCTGCGACTGCCTGCCGGCCAAGCGCATCCGCGCCAAGGAACCGGACCGCTGGATCGCGGTGCAGTGGGGTGACGAGCTCAACCGCCGCTTCGACTGCCGCATCCGCCTGTTGATCAACAACGAAAAAGGCATTCTCGCCCGCGTGGCCGCCGAGATCGGCGAGTCGGACGCCAACATCACCTATGTCGGCATGGACGAGGATGACGAGCACAGCATGACGCAGCTGCGCTTCACGATCCAGATCAAGGATCGGGTGCATCTGGCGCAGCTGATTCGCAACTTGCGCCGGGTGGCGGGGGTCAATCGCGTGGAGCGGGAGCGGTCGTAACGATCGGCGACGTGCTTGACCACGTCGTTCCCGCGCAGGCGGGAACCCCAGTCTTCTGCCGCGAGTTAACATCAACCGTAGCCGTTGCTCGAGCGGTCTTGGGTTCCCGCCTGCGCGGGAAAGACGCGCTGAGGATGTGGGCCGTTGTCAGGCAGCCTTGCCGACGACGCTTAGCGCCAGGATGCTGTCAAACGCCGCACACGCCCCCGCGCACGCGTCGGCAATCTCGTCCGGCGACTTCACGTGTTCTTTCAGCGCCAGCATGAACGCGCGCCAGCGCGGCCCCGGGCCTTCGTCGGCCCCGCGCAGGTAGCGCAGTGGATGCGGCGCCAGCCGTTCCGAGAGCTTTCCGTACAATACCTTCCCGCCCAGCTGGGATCCTTCGATCACGTAGGCCACGCCCCAGCGGTAGGCGGCGCTGGCATCCTGCGGCCAGGCATGCGGGTGGGACGGCGCGCGCAGCGGCGGCATGCCCGGCTCATTCAGATCGGCGTCGATCAACGCCAGCCGCCCGAGCGCCGGCAAGACCGTCTGCGGACCGTCGGCGAAGCCGTCCAGCCAGCCCTGCAGCGGCGCCAGCCAGTCGCGCACCATCGTCAGGTGCGTGGCATAGTCGTGCACATCGGGGGCAGGACCGGACAACGGCAAGCCGCTGTCGAGCCGTTCGTGGCGTGCGGAAGTGGCGGCGCGCAGCGCGGCCAGGGCGTCCAGGTCGGACGCCGGGTCGTGAGGTCGGTTCATGACCTCATCTTAGCAGCCAACCCGGAACTCAGTCGGCCACGGGTTCGGGATAATCGACCGAGATAATCTCCAATTCGTCCATGCCGAGCGGGGTCTGCAGCGGCACCACGTCGCCCTCGCGGCACTTGGTCAGTGCGCGCGCCACCGGCGACACCCAGCTGATCTTGCCCTTCAAAGGATCGAGCTCGTCCACGCCGACGATGGTGACGGTGTGCTCTTCGCCGGCCTTGTTGATATAGCTCACCGTGGCCCCGAAAAAGACCTGGTCGTTGCCGTAGTGAACAGTCGGGTCGACCACGAAGGCCGAATCCATGCGCTTGGTGAGAAAGCGGATGCGGCGGTCGATCTCGCGCAGGCGGCGCTTGCCGTAGATGTAGTCGCCGTTCTCGGAACGGTCGCCGTTCGACGCAGCCCAGTGCACGATGCGCACCACCTCGGGCCGGTCGACGTCGATCAGCTGCAGCAACTCGTCCTTGATGCGCTGGTAGCCGGCCGGGGTGATGTAATTCTTGGCGCCGGCAGGAATCGCCTGCGCCAGGGCCAACGCTTCTTCGTCGTCGTCGTTATCGGACTCTTTTACAAATGCCTTATTCATGACCTTATTGTAACGAGACTTGGCGTCGCCTGCGCCGGGATTCGCGCGCTTTTATCGTATGATGCAGACAAGCCAAAGCAGTGCGCGCAAAAGAAGCGACGAGACAAAACGATGAGCCTGCCCTCCCCTTTCCACACCGAACATCCTCCCACCTCCGGCCTGGTCTACCAGTTCGTCCTGCACCCCGACGGCAGCACCAGCTTCCCGTGCCTGAACGAAGGCTGCGCCGCGCTGCTCGGCCTGGCGCCCGGCGAGCTGCAGGACGACCCCGCCCTGTTCGAAAACCTGATCCTGCCGGAAGACCGCCGCGCCTACCACGAGGCGATGCGGCAGTCGGCCGCCGCCCTGGCGGCCTGGAACTGGGAAGGACGGATCCGCATCCCGGCCTGGAACGACGTCAAGTGGATCAACCTGCGCGCCACCCCGCATACCCGCGAGGACGGCGCGGTACAGTGGGATGGCATCATGACCAATATCACGGCGAGCAAGCAGGAGCAGGAAGAATCGCACCGTTCGCGCGAGCGCCTGGCCGAGCTGACCGCGCATATCGAGCAGGCCAAGGAAGACGAGCGCACCCGCATCGCGCGCGAGATCCACGACGACCTGGGCGGCAACCTCACGGCGATCAAGATGGCGCTCGCCATGCTGTCGGCGCGCCTGCCGCCAGACCAGCCGGACCTGCACGACAAGGCGAACTACGTCGACGGCCTGGTCGACCGCACCATCGAGGCGGTGCACCGCATCTCGCTCGACCTGCGCCCGAGCACGCTCGACCTCGGCATCGTCGCCGCACTGGAGTGGCAGGCGCGCGAATTCGAGAAGCAGATGGGGATCGCCGTCATCATGCGCTGTCCGCATCGAGACGACGATGGGGACCTGGAACTCGAGCCCGACCATGCGAGCGCGCTGTTTCGCATCTTCCAGGAAGCGCTCACGAACGTCGCCAAGCATGCCAATGCGACCCGGGTCACGGTGTCGCTGCGGCGCCAGCGCAACCTGCTCACCCTGGCGATCTGCGACAACGGCCGCGGCATCCAGCCCGCCGACCGCCTCAAGCCGCAATCGTTCGGCCTGCGCGGCATGAGCGAGCGCGCCAGCGCGCTGGGCGGCACGCTGGCCTTGTCGTCCGCGCCCGGAGGTGGCACGATGGTGACCATCAAGACCAGGCTGGCATCGAAGGCTTCCGCCCAGCAGGCGGCGGCCCACAAGGCAGCGCAAGAAGAAGAATGACCGACAAAGTAAACATCCGCGTTTTCATCGCCGACGACCATGCCATCGTGCGCGAGGGCCTGAAGCAGATCCTGGCCGAGCAGCGCGACATCAACGTCGCCGGCGAGGCCGAGAATGGCGTCGACGCCGCCCGGCTGGTGGGCAAGTCCAAGGCCAATGTGATGCTGCTCGATATCTCGCTGCCCGACCGCAACGGCATCGACGTGCTCAAGCAAATAAAGAAAGACCGGCCCGAGCTGGCGGTGCTGATGCTGTCGATGCACCGCGAAGACCAGTACGCGATCCGCGCGCTGAAGGCCGGCGCGTCCGGTTATCTCACCAAGCAGAGCGCGCCGCGCGAGCTGGTGACGGCCATCCGCCAGGTGGCGGGCGGGCAGAAATACGTGAGCGCGGCGCTGGCCCAGACCCTGGCCAGCTCGATCGGCGCCGACCACGAGGCGGCGGTGCACGAAGGCCTGTCCGACCGCGAGTACCAGACCCTGACCATGATCGCCTCCGGCATGACCGTCAGCGAGATCGCGCGCGAGCTGTCGCTGTCGGTCAAGACCATCAGCGAATACCGCGCTCGTTTATTGGTCAAAATGAAACTCAAGACCAGCGCCGAGCTGACGACCTACGCCATCCGTAACGGTTTGGTGGACTGAATGTGACATTTTCGTTGCGCTGCGGCGGCAACCGGTGCGCTCAAGGACTGTGTTACTGTTTTTTAATTGATGCATGGCAAAAAAGCTGATTATCATGTCGCCAATCCCGCGAATTCGTCATTGCGCAGTAATCCATGTCCATCTCGTCCACTCCCGCCGCGCCCGCCGTGAACCAGCCAGCCAATCCTGCTGCGAATCCCGCTGCGAATCCTGCTGCGAATCCCGCTGAAATCGCACGCGAGGCGTTCCGCCGCCTCGCCACGCGCCGCATCGCGCCGACGCCGGACAATTACCGCGCCATCTATGACGAGATCGCCGGCATTCCGCCGGCGCCGCCGGCAGCAGCTCCCGCGCCGGCGCCGGACTCGGGCGCGATCGAGGTCCTGGCCGGCTTCGCGCGCCGCATGGCCGAGACGCCGGGCGAGCTGTCGGAGTACGGCCGCCGGATGACGCGCGCGGTCAAGCTGGAAGACTGGACCGGCTATACCCAGGCGCTGGGACAAATGTCTGAGCGTCATTTGCGCCGCAACACCCCGGTGATGGCCCTGGGCGACGAGGAACCGGACACCGTCCTGCTGCGCGAGATGCTGGCGCGCACCCTGTCCTTCGCCTGCGCCTCGCTGCTGAGCGGCGACGCCGAACTGTCGGCCGAGGCCGAAGCGCTCGGCGCGGCGGTCAAGACCGCCGTCGGCGAGTCCGAACTGCAGGACATCGCGGCGCGCCTGAAGCAATTGTGCTTCCAGATCGAATTGCGCAAGGACGACGGCGCCGAACGGCAGGACCTGCTGCTGCGCCTGTTCCGCCTGCTGCTCGACAATATCGAGGGCCTGCTCGACGACGACAACTACATGCGCGGCCAGGTGCTGGTGGTGCAGGAACTGATCAAGGGCCCGCTCGACACGCGCGCGCTGGAAGACGCCACCCGCGGCCTGAAGGACGTGATCATCAAGCAGGGCCACCTCAAGCACGGCATCGACGACGTGCGCGGGGCGATGAAGAACATGATGATGACCTTCATCGACCGCCTCGGCTCGGCCGCCGCCGCCACCAGCGACTACCACGCCAGGCTGGGCGGCTTCTCGGAACGCATCGGCAAGGCCACCGACGTGAACGAGATCAACGGCGTGCTCGACGAAGTGCTGCGCGAGATGCGCAGCGCCCAGGACGAGGCGCTGGCCTCGCGCGACCGCATGGTCAGCGCGCATAAAGAGGTGCAGGAGGCCGAGCAGCGCATTCGCGAGCTGGAAGCCGAGCTCCAGCATATGAGCGAACTGGTGCGCGAAGACCAGCTGACCGGCAGCCTCAACCGCCGCGGCCTGGACGATGTGTTCGAACGCGAGAGCGCGCGCGCCGACCGGCGCAAGACGCCGCTGTGCGTGGCCCTGCTCGACCTCGACAATTTCAAGCGCCTGAACGACACCTATGGCCATATGGCGGGCGACGCCGCGCTCAAGCACCTGGTGAAGGTGGTGCGCGAGACGCTGCGCTCGATGGACGTGATCGCCCGCTTCGGCGGCGAGGAATTCCTGATCCTGCTGCCGGAGACCACGGTCGAGGCGGCGGCGGCGGCGATGGTGCGGGTGCAGCGCGAGCTGACCAAGCACTTTTTCTTGCACGATAACGAGAAGATGCTCATCACGTTCTCGTGCGGGGTGGCGCTCCGGGTGCCCAACGAAGAGCAGGCGTCGCTGTTGGCGCGCGCCGACAAGGCGATGTACCAAGCCAAGAATAGCGGGAAGAATCGGGTGGTGATCGCGGATTGAGGGAAGACTTGCTTGGCATACACTACGCGGTGTTATGTCCAACCAGATCGACTGTCCAGACCATGCCCATCCTGCATCGCACCCAGACCCTGTCCGCCCTCATGCCGCGCTTCGTGGAGCGCTTCCGCTGCATTGGACCGAGCTGCGAAGATACGTGCTGTTCTGGCTGGATTGTTCAGGTAGACAAGAAAACGTACAAGGCCTACCGTAAGGAATCAGTCCCCGCACTCGAAAACATGGTCGCCAATACCGTGCGCCTGGATGAAATGACATCGAACGGCGGCTATGCTGTCATCAGACCGGTTGGTGAACTCAAGCAATGTCCTGCGCTCGCTGATGGCATGTGCTCGGTGCAGTCGAACCTGGGCGAATCCTATTTGCCCAATGTATGCCATTCCTATCCTCGAACTAACCGCAGGCTCCACGGCCAGGTTGAGCAGACGATTACCTTGTCGTGCCCCGAGGCAGCGCGTCTGGCATTGCTGGCTGAGGATGCATTCGAATTCGTTGAGACACCGGTCCATCTGCGTGGCTCCGCGCTCCTCGAGGTAAGCCAATGCGCCGGTGTGACACCCGAGTTGATGGTCGAAACCCGGATTTTCTGCCTGAACCTGATGCGTACGCGCGAACTCGCCTTGTGGCAGCGCCTTGCGATACTTGGCACGTTCTGCGATGCCTTGACCCATCTCTGCATCAGAAACGAGCAGGCCACTATCCCTGCCTTGATCAACGATTTTGTGCACTTGATCGAAAACGGCGAGCTATTAGCAACGCTGAATAGCATCCAGCCAAATCACGAAGCCCAAGCAATGGTTTTTGCCACACTGTGGGCTGCCAAAGGATTCGATACCGTATCGCCTTTCCAAAAGAGCATGATCGAACAGATCGCGTCCAAATTTGGAGCTGATGTGTATGGCCAGGTCAGCGCTGAGCGGTTGGTCACGGCCTACCGGCATGGTCTGGAACGCCTGGATGAAGCGCTGTTGGAGGCCCCATGGTTTCTTGAGAATTATGTTGTGAATGAGATGTTTAGCCAGCTTGTTCCATTCAACGGCAACAATCCCTATGAAAGCTACTTGCGCCTGATCGCGCGCTTTGGCCTGCTTCGCACGCTGCTGGCCGTGCAGTGCAATACGGCAGGCGACGTGCCACCGTTAGCCACCTTGGCGGCGACGGCGCAGATGCAGTGTCGCCGGTTCCAGCATGATCCCGCCTACTCCAATCGCGTCAAGGATTCCTTGTTCGAAAGCGGATGGGCGGAAATGAGCAAGCTATATACATTACTCCGGACCTGATCCGGACCATCGGTCACTGCAAGCGCGACAACAAATCAGCTGAGCTCGGCCCTGCCCGGCCAGTTGCGGAAACAAATTTAGCCTGCAAAAAAAACTTTTTTATCCCTAAAGTTCCTCATTCAATTGCCGCCAAGAGACGCCATGCTTGGCCGATGTGCTTGAAAACTCTCAATTTTTTCAAACGTGGCCCTAAACTTTTTCCATAGGGCACCGTTACCAGCAACAACAGCGGTTTGAACGTCGCGGAACAGCGCGACGGACCAAAGTACACAGCAGCAAGGTCGCTGCACCCTGAAAGACCACGTCTCTGGAGTAGACACCATGGCATCCGTCATCAATACCAACGTTGCATCCCTCAACTCGCAGCGTAACCTGTCGTCCTCGCAAGCTTCCCTGAACACCTCGATCCAGCGCCTGTCGTCGGGTCTGCGCATCAATAGCGCCAAGGACGACGCCGCCGGCCTCGCGATCTCCGATCGCATGCAGTCGCAGATCAAGGGCATGACCCAAGCCACCCGCAACGCCAACGATGGCGTGTCGATGGCCCAAACCGCAGAAGGCGCCCTGGCAAGCTCGGGCGACATCCTGCAGCGTATCCGCGAGCTGGCAGTGCAATCGTCGAACTCGTCGAACTCGGCCAGCGACCGCAAGGCCCTGCAGACCGAAGTCACCCAACTGACCTCGGAACTGAACCGTATCGCCAACACCACCGAATTCAACGGCCAGAAGCTGATGGACGGTTCGATGGGTACCGCGAACTTCCAGGTCGGCGCCAACGCAGGCCAGCTGATCTCGATGACGGGCGCGAACTTCAACACTACGACCTACGGCAACAACCGCCTGGAGAACAATGCAAAAGCGGCTGGCACCACTGCCCTGACCGGCGGCGCCTTGGTGATCAATGGCTCGGAAGGTTCCAAGACCCACACCGTCGGTGCTGGCGAAACGGCCAAGACCACTGCAGCAGGTATCAACAAGCTGAGCGGCGACACCGGCGTGACCGCCACCGCAAAGACCGAAGCACTGCTCAAGGCTACCACGGCAGACAAGTCGTACACGTTCACGCTGAAAGGCGACAACACCACCGACGCGGTCACCATTTCGTTCTCGGTCGGCAAGCAGGACGCGAACGGCTATGCCGCAGCCATCAGTGCCTTCAATGCGCAATCGGCCAAAACCGGCGTTACCGCGTCGTACGACGAATCCGGTGGCGTCAAGCTGACCCATGCGGAAGGCAATGACATCCAGCTGACCAACACCACCGTTGGCCAGACCGCAACCCTGGACACTTACAAAACCGATGGCACCTCTGTTGGCGCGGCAACCATGGCAGCTGCCGGCGGCGCTGCTACCGCCAAGGGAACCATCACCATGGACTCGGAAAAGAGCTTCTCGGTGACGGATGCAAGTGGCTGGGGTCTGGCTGCCGGCACTACCAGTGGTGCATCGGCTCTGAAATCGGTGGCTGACCTCGACATCAGTACCTTTGACGGCGCCCAGCTGGCGATCAAGACTGCTGACGCAGCGCTAGCCTCGGTCAACAGCAAGCGCGCTGAATACGGCGCACTGCAGTCGCGTTTCGAATCGGCGATCTCGAACCTGGGTTCGTCGACCGAAAACCTGTCGGCATCGCGCAGCCGCATCGTCGACACCGACTTCGCTGCCGAAACCGCGAACATGACCCGTGGTCAGATTCTGCAGCAGGCTGGCACCTCGATGCTGGCCCAGGCCAACTCGCTGCCGAACGGCGTCCTGTCGCTGCTGCGTGGCTGATCGCCCAGGCAGTAACGACAACGCGAAGTAAGCGGTTCCTCGGCTGAAGAAATTCAGCCGGGGAATTTTTACTAGGGGAATCGACATGCAGATCCAATCAATGGGTTCGTCGCCCGCACCGAAGCTGGATGAACGTCCAGCCGCGGTGGCCGGGCAAGCTGCGGTCGTGGGGCGCCAGCAGGCCCCCGACGCGCCAGCCTCCGCACCGGGCAAGGAAGAAGTGTCGGCCGCCGTCAAGAAGCTCAACGAGGCCATGCCGCCTTCGGCCCAAAGCCTGGAATTCGAGATCGACGAGGATAGCAAGCAAGTCGTCGTCAAGCTCATCGACCAGAGCACCAAGGAGGTGGTTCGCCAGATCCCCACCGAAGAAGCCCTGGAAATGGCCAAGTCGATCGACAAGATGCAGGGATTGCTGATCCGGCAAACCGCCTGACCGCCAGCGCCGCCATGAAGCGCCACATCCGCGAGGATGTGGCGCTTTTTTCATCGGCATACCGCGCCGGTTACCGGATGCTGTTCAGCAAAATCAAAATAAAGCCGCATTTACCGCTCTTAAGTCCGCTTTGTTTCTGTCGATAATCACATACGATATCGCTTTCACGGGAGAAACAAGTGGCCGTCAGTTCAACCTCGCTAGACATCAACACCATCGTCAGCCAGCTGATGCAGGCCGAGTCCGCGCCTCTTGCCAACTATGACAAGAAGACGGCGGCATTCCAGGCCCGCGCGGCGGCCCTCAATCAGGTCAGCGCTGCCGTCGGCGTGTTCCAGGGCGCGTTGACGTCGCTGAACCAGCCGGCCACCTTCCAGGGATTGAGCGCTTCCTCCGCCAACAAGGACATCCTTTCCGGCACCGCCGGCAACGGCGCCGTGCCGGGCCGCTACAAGGTCAACGTGACCCAATTGGCCCAGGCCCAGAGCCTGAAGACCAGCGGTTTTGCCACCACCACCGCCACCATCGGTTCCGGCACCCCGACCACCCTGACCTTCCAGTTCGGCACCGTCACCGGCGGCACGTTCGGCGCCACCGGCGCTGCGCTGGGCGCAGGCGCCGCAGGCGGCGGCATCGGCAACGGCTCCCTGAGCCTGAACGGGATCGCGATCAGCACCGGTCCGACCACGCGCAGCGCGCGCGCCCTGGCCGAGGCCATCAATGCACAGAGCGACAAGACCGGCGTCGTCGCCACCGCCGGCACCACCACCACCCAGAGCGGCCTGTTCGACAACTTCGGCCAGGTCAGCATGGACAACGGCGCCAGCTATGCGCTGTCGGTCGGCGGCGTGCAGCTGGCCAGCCTGAACAGCAGCAGTGCGCCACTGACCGCGACCGACCTCGATACCGCCCTGGCCAGCGCCGGCACCCGCAATGCGCTGGCGGCCGCCAACATCACCGTCAGCGGCAGCGCCGAAGACGGCACGCTGCAGTTCACCGCGTCCGACGGCTCGACCATCGACATCACGGAGACCGTGACCGGGACCGTGCGCGGCGGCATCGGCAAGGACCCTGCCGATGCCAATGCGGGTTCGACTTTCAGTGCGACGGCCGGCGTCACCCTGCGCTCGAACGACGGCAACCAGATCGTGGTCGGCGGCACCAACCCGGCTGCCGCCGGCTTTACCGCGGGCAGCGTCGGCTCCCATTTGGACTCCGCTTTCTCGCTCAACGGCGCCATCAACAGCAAGACCATCACCCTGGAAGCGGGCGACCAGTCGCTGCAGGGCATCCGCGACGCCATCAACAAGGCCGACATGGGTGTCACGGCGACCATCGTGTCGGATGGCAGCGCCAAGCCCTACCACCTTGTGCTGACCTCGAACAAGACCGGCGAGGCAACGACGATGAAGATCAGCGTCGCCGGCGAGGACGGCGATGCGGGCGATCCAGCCATTGCCGCCATGCTCGGCTACGACCCGGCGGGCGTGCAGAACCTGACGCAGACGGCCGGCGCCCAGAGCACGAAGCTGAACATGAACGGCATCGAGATCAAGAGCGACAGCACCACTGTCACGGATGCGATCCAGGGTGTAACGCTGGACGTCACCTCGCTCGGCAGCACGACGCTCACCGTGTCCAAGGATACGGCGGCGATCACCACTGCGGTGAACGACTTCGTCAAGGCATACAACGACCTGAACAAGACGATTACCGGCCTTACCAGCTACAACGCCGAAACCGGCACGGGCGGGATCCTGCAGGGCGACGCCAGCGTGCGTTCGATCCAGAGCCAGTTGCGGCGCCAGATCAGCGCCGTGATGGAAGGCACCGGCGGCAAGCTGAACTCGCTGACGCAGATTGGCATCGGTTTCCAGCAGGACGGCAGCCTGAAGGTGGATTCGACCAAGCTCAACAAAGCGATCACCGAGAACGCGGCCGACTTCGGCGGCCTGTTCGCGGCAATGGGCTCGACCACCGACAACATAATCAAGTTCGACAAGTCGAGCGCAGCCACCAAGCCGGGCACGTATGCGATCAGCATCACCAGCCTGGCGACCCAGGGCAACCTGGTCAGCAGCGCCGCCCTCACCGGCTCGACCACGATCGCCCCGAACACCGTCTGGCGCGTCACGCTGAACCAGACCGACCCGGTCACCGAAAGCAAGACGCAGGAAATCAAGCTCCAGGCCGGCACCTACAGCAACGACGACCTGGCCGCGCTGATCCGCTCCGCGATCAACGGCAACTCCACCTTCGCCGGCGCCGGCGACACGGTCGAGGCCTCGGTCGGCGACGATGGCCGCCTGACGCTGTCGTCGAGCAAGTACGGCGATGTGTCGAATATCTCGATCGCCGGCGTCAGCGGCAGCCCGGTCGACAGCATCTTCGGCGGCGCGACCCCGACCAAGGGCAAGGACGTCGAAGGCACCATCGGCGGCGTCGCCGCCACCGGCAATGGTCAATCGCTGACCGCAGCGCCCGGCTCGTCTGCCGAAGGCATCCAGGTGTCGATCACCGGCGGCCTGGTGGGCGACCGCGGCTCGGTCACCTTTTCGCAGGGCTTCGCCTACCAGCTCAACAACCTGGCGACCGGCTTCGTCGGCAAGGACAGTCTGCTCAAGAGCAAGACCGACGGCCTGAACGCCTCGATCAAGTCGGTTGCCGAACAGCGTTCGCGCTTCGAGACGCGCCTGGAAAGCATGGAAAAGCGCTACCGCGCGCAGTTCGTCGCGCTCGACGCCATGCTGGCCTCGATGCAGTCGACCTCTAACTATCTTACCCAGCAGCTGGCGACCCTGTCGGCCAACTGGGGTTAATTGAGCATCACTGGAGAATCACATGTTTGGAACCCCTAAACGCGGCGTCGGCGCTTATGCCACGGTCGGCCTGGAAACCGGCGTCGCTTCGGCCTCGCCGCACAAGCTGGTGGTCATGCTGTACGACGGCGTGATCGTCGCCCTGCTCAGCGCGATCAACGGCATCAAGTCGTCGAACATCGCCACCAAGGGCGCCTCGATCTCGAAGGCCATCACGATCATCGACAACGGCCTGCGCGCCTCGCTCGACAAGAAGGCCGGCGGCGAAATCGCCGCCAATCTCGACGCCCTGTACGACTACATGAGCCGCCGCCTGCTGGAAGCGAACATCAAGAACGACGCCGCCATCGTCGAAGAGATTCACGGCCTGATGGCGAACCTGCGCGAAGCCTGGGTCCAGATCGGCGAGCAGCAGGCCGCGGCCGAGCCGATGCCGCCCGCGATCCAGAAAGCCCCTACCCTGATGAGCGCCTGAGAGAGATGACGACGATGACGATGAGCGGACAGGAAGTCGTGACCACCTATGAAACCATGGTCGGCATCACCGAGCGCATGCTCGATGCGGCCAGCGCCAACGAGTGGGACCGCCTGGCCGAACTGGAGCAGGAATGCGCGCGCCATGCGAATCGGTTGAAAGCGAATGAAGGCGGCGCGCCGCTGGGCGGCCAGGAGCGCCTGCGCAAGGTCAACGCGATCCGCCGCATGCTCGACACCGACCGCCAGATCCGCGACCTCACCACGCCATGGATGGCGCACCTGTCGTCGCTGATGAAGAGCACCTCGACCGAACGCCGCGTCGTGCGCGCCTACGGCGTCTGATGATGGGAGGGCTGGATGCTGCCGCGTGAACTCGTCGGCAGCGTCACGCCTGTCACTGCGGCCCGGCCGGCCGAGCAGGCCGCCGATCCGCGCCAGCAGGCGTTCGCGCGCGAGATCGCGCCGCTGCTGGGCAAGGCCATCCACGGCGCGGTCCAGGCCCGGCTGCTGGATGGCACCTTCGTCGTCAAGTTCGCCGACACCCAGGCCCGCATGCAGCTGCCTCCCGGCGCCCAGGTCGGCGCCGACGTGCCGATGACCCTGGTCGGCCTGCATCCGCGCCCCACCTTCCAGGTCGGATCGCAAACAACGACCGCCTTTGCCGAAGCCGGCCCCGCGCCGCAAGAAGACGCCGACGGCGCGCATGCGCCGCTGTCGTACCGCGAAGGCGCCGCCGTCGGCCGCGCCGGCGCCCTGCTGGCATCCGGCGCCGCGCTCGGCGCGCAAGCGTTCGCCGGCGGCACCGAGGCGAAGAACACCACCTTGAGTCCCACCGCCCAGGCCCTGGCCGGCGTGCTGGCCGCGGCCCAGAAGGCCGACAGCCAGCTCTCGAGCATCGTCGGCCGCGCGCCGCTGGCGCCCGGCCCCGGCACCGATCCGGCCCTGCTTGCCGCCGGCCTGCAGCAGGCGTTCGGCAAGAGCGGCCTGTTCTACGAATCGCACGTGGCCGAATGGGCGCGTGGCGCCCTGCCCCTGTCCGAACTGGCGAACGAGCCGCAGCAGCAGGCCGCGCAGGGCGGCGCACGCCCAAATGCGCAGGATCCCGCGACTGCGCAATTCATCAGCATGCAGCTGGCGGCCCAGGAGCAATCGCACCTGGCCTGGAAGGGCCAGCTGTGGCCGGGCCAGCCGATGGAATGGGACGTGCAGCGCGAGGGCCATGGCGATGGGGGCGACGGCGAACAGGCGATCTGGCATTCGCGCCTGCGCCTGCGCTTTCCGCAGCTGGGCGAACTCGAGGCGCAGCTGCGCATGGTGAACGGAAGCCTGCAGGTGCAGTTCGCGGCGGCCGACGACGCCACCGCCGGCCTGCTGCGCGAGCACATGCCGGAACTGGCGAGCGCCCTCGATGCGGTGGGCACGCCGCTGGCCGGCTTCGATGCGCGCGCGCGCGCCGGCAAGCCGGATGCGAAGGATGCGGGCGATGCCTGAATCGGCCGACAAGCGGCGCCAGAACGCCGTGGCGCTGGCCTATGGGGCAGGCGAGCGCGCGCCAACCGTGGTGGCCAAGGGTTCCGGCATGGTCGCCGAGCAGATCATCCGGCGCGCCCAGGATGCCGGCGTGTTCGTGCACGAATCGAAGGAGCTGGTGTCGCTGCTGATGCAGGTGGATCTCGACCGCGAGATTCCTCCCGCCCTGTACCGGGCAATTGCGGAACTGTTGGCATGGCTATATCATATCGAGTCGGCTCGACAACATGGTGGGCTGTTGCCTCCCGCGCCCGATCCGACGCCCCACCTCCCAACGGAATTAGCGGCAAGGACAGATGCAAGCGATGATTGAAGCAGAACTGGAAGACTGGCACGACTACGAAGTAGGATCGCGCCGCGAGATCGTGGCCCTGCTGCGCCAGATCGGAGAAAAGAACCAGCTGATTCGCATGCTGATCAAGGGCGAGGCCGACGTCTGCGTCACCTCGATCCTGGCGGTCGACGAGGACAGCGGCGCCGTGGTGCTGGACCGCTCGGTGGACCGCGCCCAGAACGACCGCATCGTGGCCGCCGGCCGCGTGAAATGCGAAACCACGCTCGACAAGATCCGCATCCTGTTCGGCGCCGACGGCTTGGGCCCCACCACCTGGCGCGGCGAGCCCGCGCTGCGCGCCGATATCCCGCCCACCCTGATCCGCCTGCAGCGGCGCGAGTACTACCGCATGCCGACCCCGGTCAGCAATCCGGTGCGCGCGCTGGTGCCGGTGCCGCTGGACGCCGGCGGCGGCATGGGCGTGTTCCCGCTGCACGACATCAGCGTCGGCGGCGTCGCCCTGCTCGACAACAAGCTCCAGCTGGGCGCCAGCGTCGGCCGCGTGATCGAGGGCTGCCGCATCGAGCTGCCCGAGATCGGGCCGATCGCGACCTCGCTCGAGATCCGCAACTCGCTCGACCTTACCCTGCTGAACCACAAGACCAGCCGCCGCCTGGGCTGCCAGTTCGTCGACATCTCGCGCGGCGGCCTGGCCGCGGTGCAGCGCTACATCACCAAGCTCGAACGCGAGCGCAACGCCAAGCTCGCCGGTCTGGCCTGAACCTTCAGGCGGCCTGCGGCGCCGGCGCCGTGTAACAGGCGCCGGCGCCGCATCGGACATGCCCCCCATTAAACGACGATCGATGGACCCGGCCGCGCGCGCATCCGCCCCCTCCCTGTCGCTTCCCGCGGCTGCCCTGCACGGCCACGACACCGCAACCCTGTCCCAGGCCATGGGACTGCTCGCCATCGTCGGCGACCTGAGCATGGGCCAGCCGATCGACGGTTCGGAGCGCGCCGCGCGCCTGGCCGCGCGCGTGGCGGCGGCGGCCGGCGCCAACGCCGCCGCCTGCGAGCATGCGCGCATGGTGGCGCTGCTGCGCTGGTCGGGCTGCACCGCCAACGCGGCCGGCTTCGCCGCGATGCTGGGCGACGACGTCGGCGCGCGCCACGCGCTGGTGAGCAGCACCCTCGATGCCCGGCAGGCGGCGCGCCTCTCCGACACCACCGGGCTGGCCGAAGTCCACTGCGAAGTCGCGGGCGACATCGCCGCCATGATGGGCTTGCCGGCCGCGGTCGAAAGCGGCTTGCGCCACGTGTGGGAGCACTATGACGGCAGCGGCGTTCCGCTCCGCCTGCGCGGCGACGAAGTGCCGAACGTGGTGTACCACGCGGCGCTGGGCGGCGACCTCGAGATCCTGGCGCGCGTGCATGGCGTCGAGCGCGCGCTGGACATGATCGCGCAGCTGGGCGACGTCAAGTACCCGGCGCGCCTGGTGGCGCTCGTGGCGCCGCACGCGCGCGCCTGGCTCGACGAGCTGGAGTCCACCGAAGCGCCATCGCCGCAGCCGGATTTTCTTCCGGTGTCGGCGCCGCTCACCCTGGTGGCCGACATGATCGAACTGAAACTGCCCTGGCTGGCTGGCTATTCGCGCCGCGTCGCGCTGCTGGCGCAGGAGGCGGCGCAGCTGGCGGGCCTGCCCGAGGCGCAGCAGCGCCTTGTTGCGCGCGCCGCCCTGCTGCACGGGATCGGGCGCGCGGCGGTGACCAACACGGTGTGGGAACGCAGCGGCAGGTTGAGCGCCGCCGACTGGGAAGCGGTGCGCCTGGCGCCCTACTGGACCGCGCGCGCCGGCAGCCGCATCGACGGCCTGGGGCCGGACGCGCAACTGGCCTCGCACGTCTACGAGCGGCTGGACGGCAGCGGCTACTTTCGCAGCCTGGACGCGAGCGCCCTCGGCGCGCCGCAGCGCCTGCTGGGCGTGGCCGCCGCCTGGACGGCGCTGCGCTCGCCGCGCCCATGGCGCGCAGCCCACGAGCCGGCGGCGGCTATCGCCCTGCTCGAGGCCCAGGTGACGGGCGGCCGTTTCGACCGCGCCACAGTCGACGCCGTGCTGGCCGCGGCGGCGGACGTTCGCACCACGCCGGCACATGGAACGGGAACGGCGGGCGCGGGGGCCGCAGGTGGCGCCAACGGCAGCGCCGGCGCGCCGGTGCGCGCCACGCTGTCGGCGCGCGAGGCCGAGGTCTTGCAGCGCATCAGCCTCGGGGAGAGCAACAAGGAGGCCGCGCGCGCCATGCGCATCAGCCCCGGCTCCGTGCGCACCCACGTCGAGAGCATCTTCCGCAAGCTCGATTGCTCGACCCGCGCCGCCGCCACGCTCAAGGCCCTGACTCTCGGGCTCATCTAAGAGCCTGTCGTGTTCTTTTGCTTGCCCCAGGACCATCGAGGGCCGCATCCCGATCGATCAGTTATAGGCGCTGCGGATGCCGCTGCCCGGACGGATCAGGCCGCGCTGCGTGGCGACCACCACCGCATGGGTGCGCGCGGTGGCGTCGAGCTTGCTCATCACGCCCTTCACATGGGTCTTGACGGTGCCGACGCCGATGCCCAGCCTGCGCGCAATCGACTTGTTGCAGCAGCCCTCGGCCAGCAATTGCAGCACGTCGGTCTCGCGGCCGGTCAGGGTTTCGCGGCTGAGGCTATCGGCCACGCTGCGCGTCACCGATTCGCTCAGGTAGCGCTGGCCCTGGGCCAGCGACGCGACCGCCTCGAGCAGCTCGTCCTGGCTGCACGACTGCAGCACGTAGCCATGCACGCCCGCGTCCATCGCGAGACGCACTTCCCATTCCTTGTCGAGCTGGGTGACGATCAGGACACTGGGCCGGCGCAGGCCCGCGTGCTCGGGCTGGCGCGCCAGCGCGAGGCCGGTATCGTAGTCGGCGACCAGCACCCGCGCCGCCTGCCGCGCCTCCGGCTGGCTCGGGTGGGTGCTGACGCGCCATTCCTGGCGGTCGGCCAGGATGGCGTGCAGGCCGGCGGTCATCACCGGATCGGTGTGGATGATATGAACGGCGGATGGGATGGTCGGCATGGTGTACTCCTGATTTGGCTGCGTCGGGCACGCTACCCGTTCGTTCATATTGGAACGACAAGTTAAGTCCGGCAAGTTAAACCATGTAAAAAATGCGCCGGCAGGCGCCGGGCGGCGCTTCGATAGGCTGGCATGCGAATGCGTTATACTTGGGCGATCATGCGTCTGACCTCCTTCACCGATTACACGTTGCGCACGCTGCTGCACCTGGGCAGCAATCCCGGCCGCCTGGTGACGATCCAGGAGATCGCAGACCTGCACAGCATCTCTAAAAACCACCTGATGAAGGTGGTGAACGAGCTCGCACGCAACGGCACGATCGAAACCATTCGTGGCCGCAACGGCGGTTTTCGCCTGGCGCACGAACCGAAGGACATCAATATCGGCGCCATCGTACGCATGAGCGAGAGCGACTTCTACATGGCCGAGTGCTTCGACCCCAACGGCACGCCGTGCGGCCTGGTCAAGGCTTGCGGCCTGAAGAGCGTGCTGGGCAATGCCACCGCCGCCTATCTGGCCGAACTCGACCGTCACACCCTCGCTTCCCTGCTGCCCGAGCCGCGTCCGCGCGACATGCCGGTCACGGTGCACCGGCGCAAGGCCGCCTGAACCTTCAGCGTCGACCGCGCTTCCTCCATCTACCGCGTCAGGACGAATGCGTGCGGCGCTCGTTCAGCAGGGTCACGAAGCGGCGTGCCGCCAGGCCCTGGGGACGGCTGTTCGCCCACACCACGTCGACGAACAACTTCATGATGTTGGTGAAATTGGCGGAAGGGATTTGCAACAGCTGGCCATCCGCCAGCGGCGCACGCACGAAGCCGGCGGGCAGCCAGGCCCAGCCCAGCGCCGCGGTTACCAGGCTCAGCGCGGCGACCGGATTGTCGGTCTTCCACTGCAGGCGCGACATGGCGATGCGCTTGTCGACCTGGTCGGCATGGCGGCCGGCCATCACGATCTGGCGCTCGCCCAGCAGGTGCTGGTCGCGGATCGCGCCGGCCGGCACGCGCGCCAGCAAGGGGTGGTCAGGCGCCAGCACCGCCACCAGGGTTTCCTGGGCCACTTCCTGGAAACCTTCGCGCGGATCCATGCCGTAGCGCTCGAACACCAGCGCCAGGTCGGCGCGGCCATCCTGCAACATCGCCAGGGCATCGGCTTGCGCGGCGCTCAGCACATTCACTTCCAGCAAGGGAAACTCGTCGGACAGGACCCGCAGCGCATCGTGCCAGGGCGCGGCGGCCATCAGCTCGGGCACCAGCACCAGGGTCAACGAAGGCTCGAGGTCCTGGCTCAGCGACAGCGCGTGCTGGTTCAGCAGCCGCAATTGCTCGACCAGCAGCCGCGCCTGCGGCAGCAAGGCCAGCGCGTGGTCGGTGGGACGCGGCTCGCGGCCGCTGCGGTCGAACAGTTCCAGGCCGAGTTCGGCTTCCAGGTTGGCGATGGACATGCTGATGGCCGAAGGGACGCGCCCGAGCGCGCGCGCGGCGGCCGAGAACGAGCCGCCATCGACAGCGGCGAGCAGGATGCGCAAGTGGTCGAGATCGAAAGCCATCTATCAATCATACTGACAGCTGCTGACTTTTTCCATCACCCTGATTCACATAAGATGCGCTTTTTATCAGCGGCAACGTCTGCCGCGTCCAGTCGAGGAGAGCATCATGGTGTGGTTGGTATTGTTTCTGGCAGGGTTGTTCGAGGTGTGCTGGGCGGTCGGCCTGAAGTACACGGAAGGATTCACCCGCCTGTGGCCCACGGTCGGCACCGTGGTGGCGATGGCGATCAGTTTCGGCCTGCTGTCGCAGGCGATGAAGACGCTGCCGCTGGGAACGGCCTATGCGATCTGGACCGGCATCGGCGCGGTCGGCACCGCCCTGGTGGGCATCGTCCTGTTCGGCGAGTCGGCCAACCTGGCGCGCATCGCCTGCATCGGCCTGATCGCGGCCGGCATCATCGGACTGAAGCTGGCAACGCCGGCCTGAAAACGCCCGGCGATCCCGGACCACAATGGCACCCGGCGGTATTACGCCAGCACAGGAACTGGCGCTGGCGGCACGCTGTGGGAGCGCTGGGATCGCCAGCTTTTGATAAAAATCAACGGTCAATCCGACAAAATTTTCCCTGGAGCCGGTTTTACGTACTATGCACCTTGATCTTGATGTTCCGAAATTTCAGGTGGTCATGTAGCAGAAAACATCCTGCCGCTGACCGCGCGAGATCGCTGTAACGGCCATGACAGGCGCCTGGCATAAGGTGCGCCGGCGCCCCACCCGATAACCATGCGCGACTTTCCATGATCGCAAAGCTCTGCTCTTTCAGCGAAATGCCAGCGGAGGCGCTTCCGGCAAGCACGGCGCTTCCCAGCCATTACGAATTGGGCGCGCGCCTCGGCGCCGGGGGCTATGGCGAGGTGTACGAGGCCTGGGACAACAAGCTGCAGCGCAGCGTGGCGATCAAGCGCATCGAACGCGCCGCCCATGCGGCCGCCCACGCCGACCCGCTGCATGAAGCGCGCATGGCGGCGTCGCTGCACCACCCGTCTTTCGTCACCGTGTATGCCATCGAAGAAGATGCGTCCGGCGCGTCGATCGTGATGGAACTGGTGCAGGGCCGCACCATCGGGCAGCTGGCCCAGAAAAGCCGCATCGCCCGCGCCACGGCGCTCGACTGGATCGGCCAGATCGCCGCCGCCATGCAGGATGCCCACGCGGCAGGCCTGGTGCACGGCGACCTGAAGCCCTCCAACCTGATGATCGAGCCGTCCGGGAAGGTGCGGATACTCGACTTCGGCCTGGCCTCGCGCTGCGACCAGCTGGCCACCGGCGCGGTCGACTCGACCGGGCCGGTCGGGACCATCGCCTACATGGCGCCGGAACGCCTGATCGGACACCGCGCCGACGCACTGTGCGACATCTACGCCGTCGGCGTGCTGCTGTACGAACTGCTGGCCAGAACCCGCCCGCACAGCCACCTCAGCGGCCTGGCGCTGGCGGCCGCGCATATGCAGTCGAGCTCGGCCAGCTGGCACTATCCCGAGACCATCGATGCGCCGCTGGTGGCCCTGATCCGGGACATGACGGCGCAGCAGCCGGCGCAGCGGCTGCCCGGCATGGCGCAGGTGGCGCAGCGGCTGGCCGAAATCGCGTCCCTGCAAGCGCCGCATCCGCCGCCGTCCCCGCGCCGCCGCCGCTGGCAGGGCCCGGCGGCGGTGCTGTTGGCGCTCGTGCTGGCGGGCGGCATATGGCGGCTCGGGACCGAATCCGCGGCGCGCGCGCCGGTCCATCCGGCGGCGCCCGCGCCGGTCCATCCGGCGGCGCCCGCGCCGGTCGATTCGCCGGCGCTCGCGATGCAGCGGGGGCTGGCGGCCCTGAAGCATTTCGACCGTCCCGGCAGCCTGGACGCGGCCGAGCGCCACTTCAGCGCGGTGCTGGCAGGCGACGGCGGCCATGCGGCGGCGGCGGCCGGCATGGCGCTGGTGCAGACGCTGCGCTACCGCGGCGACACCCAGGACGAGGTCTGGCTGCGCAAGGCCGACGCCAGCGCCCAGCAAGCCATGAAGCTGAACGATCAGCTGGCGCTGGCGCACATCGCCCGCGGCTGGGTGCTCGCCAGCCAGAGACAGCACGAACGCGCCGGACAGGCCTTCAAGCGCGCGCTGCAGCTCGACCCGGCCGATTTCTTCGCCTGGTACGGCAAGGCCCAACTGCTGCGCCACGCCGGACGCGACGCGCAGGCGTTCGAGACGCTGCGGCTGGCCCAGGCCCGCTTTCCGCGCGAGCGCGTGTTCTTCGACGAATTGGGCAGCCTGCTCTACGAGCGCGGCGATCATGCCGGCGCCGAGCAGGCCTTCCGCCGCAGCATCGCCGTGCAGCCCGACGCGGTCGCCGGCTATGCCAACCTGAATGCCGCCCTCCTGCGCCAGGGCCGCGCCGACGAGGCCCTGCGCGTGCTGCAGCAGGGATTGCAGGTGCGCCCGAGCGCCACCCTGTACGCCAACCTCGGCAACGCGCTGTTCCTGCGCGGAGACTACGTCGGCGCCGCCGCCGCCTTCGAGCATGCGGTGTCGCCGGTGCGCGGGGCGCCGGGCGAATACCTCAACTGGGCCAACCTGGCCGATACCCTGCTCTGGATTCCGGGACGCGAGGCCGAGGCCCGCCAGGCCTACGGCGAAGCGCGCCGCCTGCTCGCGCCCATCCTGCAGCGCGCGCCGCACGATGCGACCCTGGTCTCGCGCATGGGGTTGTACGCCGCCCGCAGCGGCGACCGGGACGCGGGCATGCAGCTGGCGGCGCGCGCCACAGAGCTCGCGCCCGACAGCGCCGACGTGCAGTTCCGCGCCGGCCTGGTGCGTGAGTTGCTGGGTGAGCGCGAGCTGGCGCTGGAATCGATCGCCAGCGCCCGGCGGCTGGGATATCCCGCCGCCTTCATCGACGCCGAGCCCGACCTGCTGGCACTGCGGCGCGACCTGCGCTACCGCCATCCGTGAACTCTCCTTGCCCCAATCCTGTCCGTTTCTTCCACCAGAAAGGCGATACCATGAGCGAAATCAGTCAGCCAGTTCCGACCACCGACCACACCTTCCAGGTCTACTACAGCAAGGCGGACCGCCAGATCCGCTGGAAATTCGATGGCGCCGACGACATCGACACCTGCAAGGTGCACACCAGCGACAGCATCGCCTTCTCCATCCAGCCCGAGGCCGACGACAGCGGCGGCGCCGTGGTGCAATCGGTGTTGCTGTCCGGCTCCCAGTCCGACCAGACCAAGGGCGCGCCGTTCGAGGAAGGCGCGTTGATCGACCTGAGCCAGACGATGAAGCTCAAGGTCGGCACGTCGACCGGGCTGTGGGGATTCAGCATCGCGTTTACCGTGGCCCACGCGGACAGCACCACCTCGTTCTATTTCGTGCCCGATCCGGAGCTACAGGTCGGTTCGATTCGCGCCTGAACGCTCCAGCAGCCCCAGTTTGTTGAGCTGGCGGCGCAGCGGCGCGGCCAGTGTCTTGAGGGCCGCGGCGCAGCGCTCGACGTCGCCCTGCGCCCCCGCCCAGGCACGGCCGATGTCCCGGGCCTCGATGCCCTCGGCGCGCCGGATCAACGGGTGCCGGTCGAGCAGCTTGTACAGGCTGGGGCGGGAGATGCCGAGCGATTCGGCGGTGCTGCGCAGGATCCAGCCGTGGCGCGACAGCGCCGCGACCAGTTCATCGTCGCTCAGCGCGGAGGGCTTGCGGCGCGCCGCGCGCGCCCCCGCGAGCTTGCCGGCATCGGCCGCGGGCGGCTCTTGCACCAGCTGGTCGAAGCGCGGCGTGACGCCGCTCCTGACCATCAGCGCGGCGCGCTGCAGGACGCGCGCCAGCTGGCGCACATTGCCCGGCCAGTCGTAGCACGCCAGTTCGGCCACCAGTGAACACGGCAGGTCCACGCGCCCATCGTCGGCCGGATACAGCTGCCGGATCAGCACGCCGATGTCCTCGCGCCGGCTGCGCAGCGGCGCCAACTGGATGACCACGCCTTCCAGGCGGCGCAGCAAGGCCTGGTTGAAGTGCGAGCCGTCCAGGCGCTGGTCGGTCGCCGCCAGGATGCGCGCGGTCGAGCGCAGTTCTTGCACCGATCCCAGCGGCCGATAGTCGCCGCCCTCCAGCACCCGCAGCAGCATCGGCTGGACGCAGGCGGGGGCGTTGCCGATTTCATCGAGGAACAGGGTCGCCCCGTTGGCTTCGCCGAACAGCCCCTTGCGCTCGCCCTGGGCGCCGGTGTAGGCGCCCTTGACCGCGCCGAACAGTTCAGCCGCGGCCAGCGACTCGTTCAGGGCCGCCATATTGACCGTCACCAGCCTGGCGTCGGCGCGTGCGCCGAGCGCATGAATGGCGCGCGCCACCACTTCCTTGCCGGTCCCGGTTTCCCCCAGCAACAGCACCGGCAGATCGCTGCGGGCCACCATGCGGACCTGGTCGCGCAGCATGACGGCGGCGCTGCCGACGCCGTGCAGGCCGCGCACCTCGTTCGCTTTCGGCAGCACCGTACTCCAGTGCAGGCACAGCAGCACGGTCCGTCCCAGCGCGATTACCTGGCCGCGTTCGAGGTCGGCATGGTCCAGCGCCACGCCGGCGCCGATCTCGCGGCCATTCAATTCGGTGGTCATGCGGCTCAGCGGCGCCTGCAGCGAGACGCCGTCGTCGACGCGCACGATGCGCAGCGGCTCGCGCGAGATGGCGCCATGCCCGAGCGGCAGGCCTGCGGCGCCGGGACGGCTGAACAGCGGCGCGTAGCGGCTCAGTTCCAGCACGCCGCCGGGCGCGCTGGCGATGCACTGCTCGCCGATGCGGGCGGCGTCCGGATGCCAGAGGATGGTCAGGGTCAGCAAACGGCTGGCGGCGCCGTCCGCGTGCATCAACGGCGCGGTCAGCGTACGGGCGTCATTGAGGTCATGCATGCGCGGTCCTCACAGCGGCCATGTCCGGGTCCCTGGCGATGTATATGTCGTGGAAACAGGAAGTCAATTTTACACTCCCTTGACAATGCCGAAAGCGGTAAACCAGCCACATAACGCCCTGTTCGCATGCGCCGCGCATGAAATCGCCTCTTCATGCGCGCGACAGCCTTGCGTACGGCGCTGGCACACCCCTTGCGATAGATGGCCTGCGGACCGCGCTGGCGGCCGCACCGGCCGGCAGCTTGACGCCGGTCCATTCCAACCACTGGGGAACACACGAAGTCCTCGCAACTTTCTGGAGAACGATCATGGCTGTCAATCAAGCAAGCATCATGTGGCAAAAATTCGTCCAGGGACTGAACTCGTCGAGCGCCGGGGCCGGCCTCGACCCGAAAACCTTGATGCCTACCGGCGGGCTCACCAACGCCGACTGGCAGTACATGGACGTGACCGGCCTGCCGGCTGCCGCCGGCACCCCGCCGGTGCCGGGCAGCACCGTGGTAAGCGGGCTGGAGAACTGGGCCAACGTCATGCCGGCATGGTCGCCGTCGTACGCGCCGTCGTCGATGAATTTCTACGACCAGTACAAGGCCTTCCTGTTCGCCATCGCCCTCAAGGGCGGGAATCCGGCCCTGCAGCAGATCGCCGACGGCTATGGGGCCAAGGTCATCGCTGCCCAGAAGGCGCTGTCGACGACGACCACCAATTGCATGACCGCCTGGGTCGCCTTCAACACGGCCCAGTCCAGCCTGCCGCCGTCGGCCCAGTCCACCTATACCCAGTGGTATCAGCAGAACGGCTGGAACCAGGTGATCACCAGTGCCCAGAACGCGGTCTCCGCCCAGGTTACCCTGTACAACCAGGCCCTGGAGCAGGTCGGCGGCCCGGACTACCAGACCATTTCCGCCGCCCAGGCCAAGGTGGTGCTGAGCCCCGCGGCGGGCAACGGCATCGCCGATCCATCCGGCAATCTGCAGCCGGCGTATGTCATCACACCCGGCCTCAACGACTGGTACGTGAGCGCACTCCAGACGCTGGCCAGCAGCGCGCCGCCGCAGATCTCGATGACCATCAAGCTCGACGATTCCAACAGCAGCAACCTGGTGGTCAGCAGCTTCCTGGACGTCTCGGCGTCCGGCACCTACGACGCATTCTTCTGGGGCGGTTCGGCCTCGACCTCGTATTCGCAATCGAGCGACGCCCAGGATTACACGAGCCTGGTCCAGGGCATGACCATGACCTATACCGCGCAGGCTGCCCAGCTGTTTTCGATCGTCCCCGGGGCCTGGTTCGATTCGAGCATCGTGGCCGACTTCTACGACCAGGTTTCGCCGACCTCGGCCCTGGCCAACAAGCAGCTGTTCGGCCCCGATGGCATTCTGAACCTGCGCGCCGGCAAGCTGCTGGTGGTGCTCAAGCCCTCGGTGACCCTGACGTCGGACACCCAGAGCATCCAGGCGCTGTTCTCGAAGATGTCGCAGAACAGCGCGAGCAGCATTTCCATCGGCGGCTTCTGCTGGAGCGCCCAGGCCAATATGTCGCAAGGCGCCAGCAGCTTCAGCCAGGATGTGACGATGTCCGCCGACAAGACCTCGATCACCATCACCGACAACACCAACTCGCCCAAGGTCATCGCCGTGGTGCCGATCACCATGGGTAAAAGCGCCTGAGCACGCCATCGGCCACGGCGCTTCCTTCAACCCCTTCGCTCTTCAGGCATTATGGAGATGACATGCCTCTTTACATGACCCAGAAAACCAGTTCCGGCACCCTGCCGGCAATCACCTACTACCGGCGCCAGACCCAGCCGCACGTGTCGCACGTCGAGAGCGGCGCCTTCACCCAGGCGGCCCAGGTGGCTTATGCGACCACCAACCGGGTGCCCGTCGGGGACGTGGAACTGGGGGCCTACAAGTCCGGCCAGGGCGTTCCCACCGGCGGGAACGTCGAGCAGATCTAGGAAGCAGCACCGCTGGAGGACGCCCGGAGACCTGCTCGCAGAAGTCTCCCGGCGCCTCCGGCACCATGGGACGGTCGGCCATGACTGGCCTGGCTCGACGTCCCGCCGCCGGCATCACACCTGCATGTTCATGATGTCGTGATAGGCCGACACCAGCTTGTTACGCACCTGCACCGTCGCCTGGAAGGCGATGCTCGATTTCTGCATCGCGACCATGGTGTCCGACAGGCTGACCGTGTCGTCGCCCATGGTGAAGCGCCGGCTCAGCGCCTGCGCCTCGGCCGAGCGGTTGCTCACGCCCTGCAGGGAATTGTGCAAGGCTTCCGCGAAGTCGAGCTTGACCGCGGACTTGCCGCCCACCGCGCTGGCATTGCCGAGCCCACCAGGGGCGACCGGTCCCGCCGACTCCGGCTTGGTGGCCGCCGCCTTCAACTGCTCCATCATGGCCTGGATGCGGCTGCTGTCGATGCCGCCGATACCGCCAATACTCATGTTACCCTCCTGCATGTTATTGCCTTGTAGAATCATCTACAAATGCACTCAGGAAAGCAGAATAGCAGCGCGGGCGCCCATTTCACGTACGAGTTAAAGCGGTAAACGCCCCCTATTTCGGGGTTTGAATGTTGCCCCAGGGCTCCATAATGCTGCCTGTCCCCACCCATTCACCTGAATCCATCGAACATGGCAGCAACTGCGGAAGACCTTCTCGACACCACCCAGGGCCAGCCCCCGGCTGCGCCCCCGTCGTTTTTCCAGACGACCATGGGCAAGCGCGTCGCCATCGGCGGCGGCATCGCGCTGATTCTGGCGCTGATGATCGCTGTCTGGATGTGGAGCCAGGCGCCCGAGTATCGCGTGCTGTTCTCCAATTACAGCGACCGCGACGGTGGCGCCATCACCGCCTCGCTCGACCAGATGGGGGTGCAGTACAAGTTTTCCGAAGGCGGCAGCGCGATCCTGGTGCCGGCCGAGCAGATCCACGACCTGCGCCTGAAGCTGGCCGCGCAAGGCCTGCCGAAGGGCGGCAATGTCGGCTTCGAGCTGATGGAAAACCAGAAGCTGGGCGTGTCCCAGTTCCTGGAACAGGTCAATTACCAGCGCTCGCTCGAAGGCGAGCTGGCGCGTTCGATCCAGTCGCTGGGCTCGGTGAGCGCCGCGCGCGTCCACCTGGCGCTGCCGAAGCCGTCCGTGTTCGTGCGCGACCAGCAAAAGCCGACTGCCTCGGTGCTGCTCAACCTGCAGCCGGGCCGCGCCCTGGACCAGGGCCAGGTCAGCGCCATCTCGCACCTGGTCGCGTCCAGCGTGCCTGAACTGACCATCGGCAACGTGACCGTGGTCGACCAGAACGGCACCCTGCTGTCCGAGCAGGCCAACAAGGGCGCGGGCGGCAAGACCCTGGACCCGACCCAGCTGAAATACGTCGACCAGGTCCAGCAGAACATCATCAAGCAGGTCGAATCGATCATCAAGCCACTGGTCGGCGAGGGCAATGTGCGCGCCGAAGCGACCGCCGAGGTGGACTTCGCCCAGGTCGATACCGCGGCCGAGATGTACAAGCCGAACTCGCCGCCCGAGCCGCAGGCCATCCGCAGCCAGCAGACCTCGGAAACCCAAGGCGCCGGCGCCGGCCCGTCGGGCATCCCGGGCGCGCTGTCGAACCAGCCGCCGGGCGTGAACACCGCGCCGATCGACGGCGAGCCGCCGGCCGAAGCGCCTGCCGCGACCGGCCCGAGCACCAAGAATTCAACCACCAACTTCGAAGTCGACAAGACCATCCGCTACGAACAGCGTCCGATGGGCGGCATCAAGCGCCTGACGGTCGGCGTGGTGGTGAACTACCGCCGCATCGTCGACCCGGCCACCGGCAAGGTCACCGTGCGTCCGCTCGCGGCCAACGAAGTGGCCCAGATCAACGAGCTGGTCAAGCAGGCGATGGGTTACAGCCAGGCCCGCGGCGACACCCTGAACGTGACCAACGCACCGTTCGACGGTGTGGACAAGCCGGCCGATCCGGTGGTAGAACCGGACTGGTGGCGTGACCCGGCGAATATGCCGCTGTTCAAGGACCTGGCCCGCTACGCTTTCGTGTTCGCCGTGATCGCCTTCCTGTACTACCGCTTCCTGCGACCGCTGCTGCGTCCGGCGATCAAGAAGTTCGACGAAGCCACCGCCATCCCGGAAGAGCCGAAGGAAGACGAGAAGACCGAAGGCGGGGAAGGCGAAGAGGAAGCCGAAGAAGACGAGGAAGACCTCGAGGAAGAAGAGAAGATTCGCCGGGACATGGGTTACCGCGCCAACCTGAAGTTGGCGAAAGACCTGGCAAACGAAGATCCGCGCATCGTCGCAAACGTCATCAAGGCATGGTTGGGTTCAAATGAGTGATAAAGACAAGGACGGCACGAACAAGGCGGCAATCCTGATGCTGGCCCTGGGTGAAGCCGAAGCGGCCGAGGTGATGAAGTTCCTCGGCCCGCGCGAAGTGCTCAAGCTGGGCGCCGCGATGGCGCAGATGAAGGCGGTGCAGCACGGCCAGGTGGTCACGGTGCTCGAAGAGTTCGTCGAAGAGACCAATCTGCACTCGACCGTCGGCCTCGATTCGGACGAGTACATCCGCCAGGTGCTGACCAAGGCGCTGGGCGACGACAAGGCGGCAGTCTTGCTGAACCGCATTCTCGGCGGCAAGGACGCCTCGGGCATCGAGAGCCTGAAGTGGATGGACTCGGTCTCGGTGGCCGAGCTGATCCGCAACGAGCACCCGCAGATCATCGCCACCATCCTGGTCCACCTCGAACGCGACCAGGCCTGCGAAATTCTGGCAAACTTTACCGAACGACTGCGCAACGACGTCGTGCTGCGCATCGCCACGCTGGACGGCGTGCAGCCGGCCGCCCTGCGCGAGCTGAACGACGTGCTGACCAAGCTGTTGTCGGGTAATGAACACATCAAGAAGTCCTCGCTGGGCGGCGTGCGTACCGCGGCCGAGATCCTGAACTTCATGAGCGGCGAGCAAGAGCAAGCCGTGATGGACAATATCAAGAACTACGACAACGACATGGCGCAGAAGATCATGGACGAGATGTTCGTGTTCGACAACATCATCGACATCGACGACCGCGGCATCCAGTTGCTGTTGCGTGAAGTGCAGTCCGAGATGCTGATCATCGCGCTCAAGGGCGCCTCGCAGGACTTGCGCGAGAAGATCTTCAAGAATATGTCGCAGCGTGCCAGCGAAATGATGCGCGAAGACCTGGAATCGAAGGGTCCGGTGCGCCTGTCCGAAGTAGAATCGCAGCAGAAGCAGATCCTGCAGATCGTGCGCCGCCTGGCGGACGAAGGCCAGATCGTGCTGGGCGGAAAAGGTGAGGATTCGTTCGTCTGATGGCAATACCGAAAGAACAGCAGAGCGCCTACCAGCGCTGGGAAATGGCGTCGTTCGGCGACGATCGTCCCAGCACGCTCGCACGCCGCGCGGCCGAGGCCGCGGCCGCGTCCAGCGCCTCCCCTTCTGCTGACGCCACGCCCGCCCTGCCGCCGGGATTTTCCCTGCCGAGCGTCGAAGAACTGGAAGCGATGCGCGAAGCGGCGCGCCAGGAAGGCTTCGCGCAAGGGCTGGAAGAAGGCCGCGCCCAGGGCCATCACGAGGGCCGCGCACAAGGTTACGCCGAAGGCGCCGAGGCCGGCCAGCGCGAAGCCGCGGCCGAGCTGGCGCAGTTGCGCCAGGTGGCCGCCAGCTTCGGCGACGCCATCGCCCAGGCCGACGAGACCATCGCGCGCGACGTATTGGAACTGGCCCTGCGCCTGGCGCGCGGTATGGTGCGCACCGGTTTCGACGTGCGTCCCGAACTGATCCTGTCGGTGGTGCGCGACGCCATCGACCAGTTGCCCGTGCTGCAACAGCCGGCCGTGCTCACCCTGAACCCGCTGGATGCCGAACTGGTGCGCCATGGCATGGCCGAGGAATTGAGCAAGGGCGGCTGGCGCATCGTCGAGAACGGTTCCATCGCGCGCGGCGGCTGCAAGGTCGAGACCGCTACTAACCAGATCGACGCCCAAGCCGCGGCGCGCTGGAACCGCCTGACCCACGCGCTGGGCGCCAACGTCGAATGGCTGGGCGACTGATGGACGACCACCAGCACCACCAGGAAGGCACTGGCAGCGGCGACCCGCACACCGGGCGCTGGAAATCCTTCCTGCGCGATTGCGACACCCTGGTCAGCTTCGCCGATCCGCTGCAAGTGTCGGGCCGCGTCACGCGCGTGGCCGGGCTGGTGATGGAATGCGTCGGCCTGCGCCTCGCGGTCGGCGCCGCCGCCACGATCCCCACCGCCAGCGGCTTCATCGAGGCCGAAGTGGTCGGCTTCGAGGGCGAACGCCTGTTCCTGATGCCGCAAAGCGATACCGAAGGCGTGGTGCCCGGTTCGCGCGTCTTCCCGGTCGAGAGCGTGCTGCCGCCGCCGGGCACCGTGCCGCACGGGCGCCGGCGTCCGCAAGACCGCGCGCGCCACCTGCCGGTCGGCATGCAGCTGCTGGGCCGCGTGGTCGATGGCGCCGGCCGCCCGCTCGACGGCCTCGGCCCGCTCGGCACGAGCGAGGTGGGACCGCTCAATGCGCGGCCGGTCAATCCGCTCGACCGCGCGCCGATCAAGGACACGCTCGACGTCGGCGTGCGCGCCATCAATGCGATGCTGACCGTGGGCCGTGGCCAGCGCCTGGGCCTGTTCGCGGGCACCGGCGTCGGCAAATCGGTGCTGCTCGGGATGATCGCACGGTATACCGAAGCCGACGTCATCGTGGTCGGACTCATCGGCGAACGTGGCCGCGAGGTCAAGGAATTCATCGACCAGATCCTGGGCCCCGAAGGCCGCGCCCGCTCGGCCGTCGTGGCGGCCCCGGCCGACTCGCCGCCGCTGCTGCGCCTGCAGGGGGCGGCCTACGCCACGGCGATCGCCGAACATTTCCGCGACCAGGGCAAGAACGTGATGCTGATCATGGATTCGCTGACCCGCTACGCGATGGCGCAGCGCGAGATCGCGCTGGCGATCGGCGAGCCGCCGGCCACCAAGGGTTATCCCCCATCGGTGTTCGCCAAGCTGCCGGTGCTGGTGGAACGGGCCGGAAACGGCCTGGAAGGCGGCGGCTCGATCACGGCTTTCTATACCGTGCTGTCCGAGGGCGATGACCAGCAGGATCCGATCGCCGATGCGGCGCGCGGTATTCTCGACGGCCACATCGTGCTCAACCGCCACCTGGCCGAGGCCGGGCATTATCCGGCGATCGACATCGAGCAGTCGATTTCGCGCGCGATGCACTCGATCACGACGCACGAACACCAGCTGGCGGCGCGCAAGCTCAAACAATTGTATTCGCGCTATCAACGCTCGCGCGACCTGATCAATGTCGGCGCCTATGCCGCCGGCAGCGATCCGGTGCTCGACCAGGCCATCGCGAAGCATGGGGCCATCGAAGAATTCCTGTGCCAGGAAATCCACGACAACGCCACGCTTCCCCAGAGCTTGGGGCAACTTTCCTCGCTATTCAACTGATCGGCGAGAATTGTCCAGCGTTAAAATCGCTGCACCATGGCCCAATTATCCGCACTTGAAACACTGATCGACCTGGCGCAGAAGGATTCCGATGCTGCCGCCAAGCGCCTGGGCGCGGCCAACAAACTGGTCGAGGAAGCCGAACAGAAGCTGGAAATGCTGGTCGGCTACCGCGACGAATATGCGCGCAAGCTCGATGCCGCCCAGGTGGCCGGCATCACGCCTTTCGCGTACCACAACTTCGTTGCCTTTATTGGCAAGCTGGACAGTGCCTTGAATGGCCAGCGCGACGTGTTGAAGCATGCCCAATTCAAGGCGGAATCCGAGCGCAAGACTTTGCAGGAAAGCGAACGCAAGCGCTTGTCGTATCGCACGCTGAACGAACGCGCCGCGAGCGAAGCGCTCAAGGTGCAGAACAAGCGCGACCAGAAACTGATGGACGACCACGCGGCGCGTGGCGCCCGCTACAAACAACGCTGAGCGAATCATGACGACGCAGACCACGAATCTCCTGTTCCAGACCACGGGCGCCAATGCCAGCGCGCCACGCAGTGCGAGTCAGGACCGGCTGGCCGACAGCGCACGCAACAATGGCGCCTTCGGCGCCACCCTGTCGCGCGAACTGGCGGCGCGCCAGCAGGCGCCGCAGCCGCAGGCGCCGACCCCGGCTGCCCAGCAGCCGAAGCCGGCCGCGCAGCAGCAATCGAAACCGAATGCCGCCGACAAGCCCACCAACCGCGAGCCGGTGCGCGAACAGGCCAAGTCCGGCGTCAAGCCGGCCAGCCACGAAGGCGAAGCGAAGACCGCGTCCGCCGAGGGCGCGGAAGAATCCGGCGCGGCCGAAGCCGCCGCCGCGGCCACGACGCCGGTCACCGACATGCTGGCCTTCATGGCCAGCCTGACCAGGCCCGCAAGCGCCGACGCCGCTGCCGTGCCGCTCGACGCGGCCGCTGCCGGCGACCTGCAATCGAAGGCGCTGGAAAGCGCGCTGGAGCACATGACCGGCGCGGCCGGCAGCGCGGCCGGTGACGCCGCGGCCGGCGCCGCCGTCACCGACGAGCTCGGCAAAGGCGTCTCGCTGGCCGCCGGCGTGCAGCGTGCCCCGGTCGACCCGAACGCGCCCCAGGTCCAGGCCGGCGCCCTGCCGGAAGGTCAGCAGGATGCCGCCCAGTTCCAGACCCAGCTGCGCGAAAGCCAGCAGCAACTGGCAACGGCGGTCGAGGAAGCCCCGGCCCCGCTGGCCCAGCTGCAGGCCCAGGCCGCCAAGATGGCGGACGCGGTCGGCAACCCGGCCGCCGTGCCGGGCGACCGCATCCCGGCCCGGGTGGGCAGCCAGGCCTGGGACAACCAGGTCAGCCAGCGCATCGTCTACATGGTCGGCAAGGAGCAGGCCGCCACCCTGACCCTGAACCCGCCCGACCTGGGCCCGGTCCAGATCGTGCTCAACGTGAGCAACGACCAGGCCAGCGTGGCCTTCTCGGCCGAGCAGCTGGAAGTGCGCCAGGCCCTGGAAAACGCCCTCCCGCGCCTGCGCGAGATGATGAGCGAGAGCGGCATCGCCCTGAATAACGCGACGGTCGACGCCGGCGCACGCCAGCAGCAACAGGATGACCAACGCCGTGCGTCCGGCGGCACGGGCGCCAATGGCAACCTGGCCGGCGCTGGCGCCGGCAACGAGGGCGAGCCCGCAGTGAACGAAGTCGCGCCACGCACCCGCACCGTGGGCCTGGGCGAGCGCGGAATGGTCGACCTGTTCGCGTAATCCGGCCGGGACGGCGCGCAAGGGGCGGCCCGACGGCCGCCCTTTTCCATTCCGTCATCGCGCGCCTGCAACAATTCCGGATTTACTGCCTCTTCCTCCCTCTTTTCTAGGCTTGCCCGGGTGCATCTTTCCGCGACAATGCCATAATGTTGTACCCATTAACCAGCACTGAAGACCTATTTTGAAAGCGAATCCGAAAATGAAGGCTGATCCGAAAGCGGACGCGGCTGCAGCAGCGGCGCCGGCCGGCTCGAAGAAAAAGCTCATCATCATGATCCTCGCCGCGATCCTCGTGCTTGGCGCGGGCGCCGGCGGCGGCTGGTATTTCAGCCAGTCCTCGGCCGCCCATGGCGAAGAAGAAGCCCCGGCCAAGGAAACCAGGAAGAAGAAAAAGAAAGATCCGGACTCCAAGCCGGAATACGTGCCGATCGAGGCCTTCACCGTCAATCTGCAGCCCGAGAACGGCGAGCAGTATTTGCAGGTACAGTTCACCCTGCAGGTCGACGGCGCCGAACAGGCGACCATGGTAAAAGACAATATGGCGATCGTGCGCAACCGCGTGCTGCTCCTGTTGTCGAGCAAAAAAGCGTCCGAAATCAATACGGTAGAGGGCAAGCAGCAACTGGCGTCCGACATCCAGGCGGCGATCACCGAGCCGTTCGAGAAACATGGCGACGAACAGGAAGTGTCCGACGTATTATTCACTTCGTTCATCATCCAGTAAGCATTCAGTAAACACGAAGAAACATGGCCGATAATTTCCTCTCACAGGAAGAAGTCGATGCCCTCTTAAAAGGGGTCAACGGCGATCAGGACGACATTGCGACGCCTGAAGACACCTCGGGGGTACGCACCTATAACCTGGCAACGCAGGAGCGCATCGTGCGCGGCCGCATGCCGACGCTCGAGATCATCAACGAGCGTTTCGCCAGGTATCTGCGGGTCGGCCTGTTCAACTTCCTGCGCCGCAGCGCCGAGGTCTCGGTCGGCTCGGTGCGGGTCTCCAAGTACAGCGAGTTCATCCGCAACCTGGTGGTCCCGACCAACCTGAACCTGATCCACATGAAGCCGCTGCGCGGCACCGCCCTGATGGTGTTCGATCCGGGCCTGGTGTTCCTGTTGGTGGACAACCTGTTCGGCGGCGACGGGCGCTTCCATACCCGCGTCGAGGGCCGCGACTTTACCCAGACCGAGCAGCGCATCATCATGCGCATCCTCGACATCGTGTTCGAGGCCTACGGCAAGTCGTGGGAGCCGGTGTATCCGATCGAGTTCGAGTACATCCGCTCCGAGATGAACACGCAGTTCGCCAACATCGCGACCCCGAACGAAGTCGTGGTGTCCTGCACCTTCACGGTCGAGCTGGGCTCGGTGTCGGGCCAGATCCACTTCTGCATGCCCTACTCGATGATCGAGCCGATCCGCGACGCGCTGACCTCGAGCATCCAGGGCGAAGCGCTGGAAGTCGACAAGCGCTGGGTGCGCCTGCTGACGCAACAGATCCAGGTCGCCGAGGTCGAGCTGGTCGCGGTGCTGGGCAACGGCAAGGCGAACTTCGACGAGATCCTGAACATGAAGATCGGCGACGTGATCCCGATCGTGGTGCCCGACATGCTGCAAGCCACGGTCGACGGCGTGCCGGTGATGGATTGCAGTTACGGCGTGCACAACGGGCAATATGCGCTGAAGGTCGAGAAGCTGCTCGCCAATAGCGACACCTTCAGCAAGTAATCGATATGATTGGCCAGGCGCAGGGCGCCGGCCGAAGCAAGAAGCAATACAGGAGAACACCATGTCGGACAACCAGGAAGACCAGGACCACATCGACGACGATTGGGGCGCGGCGATCGCCGAGCAGGCCGCGGCAGAAGCCGCGGCGCTCGAGCGCCAGCAACAGCAGCAGGCGACCGCCCCGGCCGCGGCTGCCGCCGTGTTCAAGGATTTCTCGAACAAGGGCGCGCGCAACGAGACGCCGAACGACATCGACTTCATTCTCGACATCCCGGTGCAATTGACGGTGGAACTGGGCCGCACCAAGATCGCCATCAAGAACCTGCTGCAACTGGCGCAGGGCTCGGTGGTCGAGCTGGACGGCCTGGCCGGCGAGCCGATGGACGTGCTGGTCAACGGCTGCCTGATCGCCCAGGGCGAGGTGGTGGTCGTGAATGACAAGTTCGGGATCCGACTCACTGATATCATCACGCCATCTGAACGGATTCGCAAACTGAATAAATGACCCTGCCGCGCGCCCCTGCCTCTGATCACTTCCCTGCCGTGGGGTGGACGGCTTTGCCGTCCACGCGTTCAACGAACGTCTTCTTGCCACACAAGGGGCTGTGCGTGCGCTGGCTGGACGCGTGGGCGGCGAAGCCGCCCACCCTACGAGCCTTCACCGCCTCGTTATTGCTCGCCCCCTGCCTGGCCTTCGCCCAGCAAACCACCGACACCACCTCGAAGCCGGCGACGCCGGCCAGCATGGCCGGCACCTCGACCGCGCCGGCCCCGGCCGCCCACGAGGACGCCGAAACCCCGCGCCGTCCCGGCGAAACTACCACCGGCCGTCCACCTGCGCCGGCCGTGCCGGCCCCGGCGACCACGCCCACCGCGACAGCCCCGCCGACCGCCCCGCTGCCGGGCGATGCCGCCGCGACCACCGATACCACCCCGCCGGTCGCCACTGCGCCCGTGTCGCCCACGTCCCCCGCGCCGCTGAGCGAAGCCCCGCGTGTGTCGATGCCCGCCCCGATGCCCACCTCGTCCACCGCCAGCCCCGGCGCGGGCGGCCTGCTCAAGACCATCATGGCCTTGACGCTGGTGCTCGGCCTGCTGGCCGGCCTGGCCTGGATGATGAAACGCTTCGGTCCCAGGATGGGCGGCGGCAGCGCCAACCTGCGCGTGGTCGGCGCCCTGAACCTGGGCGGTCGCGAACGCATCATGGTGGTCGAAGTCGGCGACCAGTGGATCGTGGTCGGCGCCGCGCCGGGCCGCGTCAACGCCCTGCATACCATGCCGCGCCAGGAAGGCGAACTGGCCCCGACCGCCGCCCACGGCGCACTCCCGGCCACTCACTTCTCGGACTGGCTCAAGAAGACGATCGACAAACGCAATGCGAGCTAAACACCTTTTGTTGGCCGGCGCACTGGCCCTGCCGCTGATCGCGGCGGCCCAGCCCGGCATCCCGGCATTCCAGAGCAGCCCGGCGCCGGGCGGCGGCACGTCGTACTCGCTGCCGGTCCAGACCCTGCTGCTGCTGACCTCACTCACCTTCCTGCCGGCCGCGCTGCTGATGATGACGGCGTTCACCCGCATCATCATCGTGCTGTCGCTGCTGCGCCAGGCGCTGGGCACCCAGACCGCGCCGCCGAACCAGGTGATGGTGGGGCTGGCGCTGTTCCTGACCTTCTTCGTGATGGGACCGACGTTCGACCGCATCTACAGCGAGGCCTATCTGCCGCTGCAGCGCAACGAGATCCAGATGACCGATGCCATGAACCGCGGTGCGGTGCCGCTCAAGGAGTTCATGGTCAAGCAGACGCGCCAGTCCGACCTGGCGCTGTTCGTCAAGATCTCGCGTTCCGAAGCGCTGCAGGGGCCCGAAGACATTCCGCTGCGGGTCCTGATTCCGGCCTTCGTCACCAGCGAACTGAAGACGGCGTTCCAGATCGGCTTCGCGATCTTCATCCCCTTCCTGATCATCGACATGGTGGTGGCGTCGGTGCTGATGGCGATGGGCATGATGATGATGTCGCCCGCCGTCATCGCCCTGCCGTTCAAGCTGATGCTGTTCGTGCTGGTCGACGGCTGGCAGTTACTGCTGGGCTCGCTGTCCCAGAGTTTCTACTGAGGAGGCGGCCATGACACCCGAAAGCGTGATGACGATGGGCCGCACGGCCATGGAAGTGACGCTGATGATCTCGGCCCCGCTGCTGCTGGTGGCGCTGATCATCGGCCTGATCATCAGCATCTTCCAGGCCGCGACCCAGATCAACGAAGCGACCCTGTCCTTCATCCCGAAGCTGGTCGGCGTATTCGTCGCCCTGGTGGTGGCCGGGCCGTGGATGCTGTCGGTGATGCTCGACTACATGCGCCAGGTGTTCACCGGGATTCCGGGCTTGATCGGGTAAGGCCCGCGTGCTGACGCTGACCTCGGTCGAGATCAACGCCTGGATCGCCGCCCTGCTGTGGCCGCTGTCGCGCATCCTGGGGCTGATCGCCGCCGCGCCGCTGTTCGGCAACGCCGGCGTACCGCTGCGCGTCAAGGTCCTGCTCGGCGTGTTCCTGGCGCTGGTGATCGCGCCGCTGGTGCCGGCGGTGCCGGCAGCCGATCCCACGTCATGGGCGGGCCTGCTCATCCTGGTCAAGGAAATGATCATCGGGCTGGCGATGGGCTTCGCCATGCGCCTCGTGTTCGCCGCCGTCGAGTACGCTGGCGAGGTGGCCAGCCAGACCATGGGCCTGGGCTTCGCCATGTTCTTCGATCCCAGCACGCGCGGACGTTCGTCGGCCATCAGCCAGTTCATGGCCCTGGTCGCGACCATGGCCTTCCTGGCCGTGAACGGCCACCTGGTGCTGCTCGAGGCGCTGGCCGAAAGCTTCGTCACCATGCCGATCACCGAGACGCCGTTTTCGTCCAACGCGGCGCTGGAACTGGCGCGCTGGGGCGGACGCATCTTCTCGGCCGGCCTGCAGATCGCGATGCCGATCATCGCCGCCCTCCTGATCACGCAGGTCGCCCTCGGCATCCTGACGCGCGCCGCACCGCAGCTGAACATCTTCGGCATCGGTTTCCCGATCACGCTGGGCGTGGGCTTCCTGACCCTGAGCCTGGCCCTGCCCTACCTCAGCGCGCCGATCGTCAACCTGTTCAACCAGGGCATCGAAACCACCCGGTCGCTGCCGCGCGCCGGCAATCCACAGCCGGGAGCGGCGGGAGCGGCCCCGGCGCAACCGGCGCCGGTGGTGCCGGCGCCTGGCTGATCACAGGAAACAAGGTTAGAATGAGAATAATTCTCATTCATCTTGTTGCATATGCCCGATTCCCTGCTTCGCCGCCGCCTGCTCGGCGCCGCCGCCGTTACCACCCTGGCCGGCCTCGCCGCGCCGCTGGCGCGCGCCGCCGAAGGGTGGCAGACCGCCACCCTGCCGCTGGCCCGGCAACATGACCTGACATCCGCCATCACCGGCCAGCACTACCGCATCTTCGTCGCCGTGCCGCCCGGCGCGGCGCCCGCCGCGGGGCATCCGGTGCTGTATGCGCTGGACGGCAACGCCACCTTCCCGACCCTGACGCTCATGGCGCGCAGCGCCGGCGTGCGCAGCCGCGTCACCGGCCAGACGCCACCGGTAATCGTCGGCATCGGCTATGCCGGCGACCAGCCCTACAGCAGCGCGCGCGGCCGCGATTACACGCCGCCGACCGGCAAGGCGGGACCGGCGACCGAAGGCGGCGCCGACCTGTTCCTCGACTTCATCGAGAAAGAACTGAAACCGCTGGTGGCGACGCTGGCGCCGCTCGACCCGGCGCGCCAGGCGCTGTACGGGCATTCGTACGGCGGCCTGTGCACGCTGCACGCGCTGCTCACCCGCCCCGCGATGTTCCAGACCTATCTCGCGGCCAGCCCGTCGATCTGGTATGGCGAACGCGCGGTGCTGGCGGGCATGGAGGGATTCGCCAAACGCCTTGCTTCCCTGCCGGCGAAACCCTCCCTGATGCTGGCCGTGGGCGAGCTGGAACAGCCGGCGGCGAACGGCGCCGCGCTGGAAGGCCGCCAGGCGATCGCGGCCAGGCGGCGCATGGTCGACGAGGCGCGCGAGCTCGCCGAGCGGCTGCAGGCGGACCAGACGCTGGCACGGGTCCGGTTCCACCTGCTGGCGCATGAAAACCATGGCTCGGCGATGTTCCCGGCCATGGCGCGCGGGCTGGAGTTTTTCCTCGCTTAGCGCGCCGGCGCGCGGTAGCGCATCGCCACGTCGCAGCGCGCATAACGCGCGCCGTAGTCCGCCATGATGCCGGCGTCGTGTTCAAAACCCAGCTTCTCGTACAGGTGGATGGCGGCGGCGCACCGGGCGTTGCTGAGCAGGTAGAGCGGTTCGGCCCCGAGCCCCATGGCGCGGGCGATCATCGCCTCGAGCAGGAATTCGCCGGCCTTCAGGCCGCGCGCGCTTTCGCGCACGCCCATCTTGGTCAGCTCGAAACTGCGCGCGCCGGTCTTTTGCAGCGCGCAGGTGCCGACGATGCCCAGTCCGCGCGCTTCCACGAACAGGATCGCGCCGCCCGGGTCGACGATCTTCGCGCGCGGATTTTCCAGCACCTCGCGGTCGGTCGCCTCGAGCTTGAACATGGCGTTGATCCATTCGGCGTTGATGTCGTGGAAGTGACTTGCCAGCTCGTCGCTGAACTCGTGGATCGTGAGAAGTTGCGGCGTCGAGCGCGCGGCCAGCGCATCGATGGAATGCTCCGCCAGCGCCGCCTCGATGGCGGCGATCTGCTCCATGAACTCTTCAGGCCGGCCGCCGAACAAGGTCTTGACCGCCTCGCCGATCTGCGGCCACACATACAGCTTGGCGCGCGCCAGCACGGCATTGCCCTCGGAAGTCAGCGAAATGGTGCGCTGGCGCCCATCGCCGTCCCTGTCCTGTTGCGACTCGACCAGGCCCAGGTCGGCCAACTGGCCGATGCCGCGCGTGATGCCGGGCTGGCTGACGCCGACCACCTGGACCAGTTGCCCGATGGTCAGCGCCTGGCCGTCGAGCGCGGCCAGCAGCGGCATGTGGGCCGGCTGCACCGGCAAGCCCGCATCCGATGCGACCCTGGCGGCCCCCGCCTGCATCCGTTCGCCCAGGCGCTTCAGGCGGCTGCCCAGGAAGGTCGGGCCCAGCTCTTTCAATAAATCCGACATCGGCAATCTCCATAACGCGATATATAACAGTGTATATTCATGCCAACCAGATCGTCAACGCTTCTCCCCCTTCGATGCCGCATGCCTGAAACGCCACCTTTTGGCCCGTAATGCTACTTAGCCAACAAACAAAAGCGCACGGCAGGGGTAGCCTGAACATCCTAGGGCGTAGCGCCTCCACCAAGCCATGCATGTGGCCGCTATCGACATGAAAACATCTAGACCTCTCAAGATCGTCGGTTGGATCCTGCTTGGAATCACGGTCATCGTGATCCTCTTCTTCCTGCTGTTCGACTGGAATATGCTGCGGCCGTATATCAACCGCAAGGTATCGGAAACCACGGGCCGTGAATTCGCGATCCGGGGCGACCTGGACGTCAAGTTCCAGCGCGGACTGGACAGCGAACGCGGCTGGCGACGCTACGTGCCGCGCCCGTACATCAGCGCCAACGACGTCACCATGAGCAACCCGACCTGGAGCACGGTCGGCCCGCAAATGGCCGGGGCGCAGCGCGTCGAGGTGGGCCTGCACGTGCTGCCGCTGCTGCGCAAGGACGTCGTCATCACCGACCTGCGCCTGGCGGCCCCCGACATCGCCGTGCAGCGGCTCGAGGATGGCCGCAACTCCTGGACCTTCAAGGACAACGGCCCGTCACAGTGGAATGTCGACATCCAGCGCCTGTCCTTCAACAGCGGCAAGCTGCGCTATGCGGACGAGCCGCTCCGCATCGACCTGCGCGCGGACGCGCGCACGATCGACGGCCAGCAACCCGCGCCGGCCGCGGGCGTGCCGCCGTACGGCCTGGCCTTCACCCTGTCGGGCACCTACAACAAGGCGAAGATCACGGGCGGCGGCAAGGCCGGCGCGGTGCTGTCGCTGACCGGCGAAGACATCACCTTCCCGATCGAGGCCGAGGCCAGCGCCGGCCAGAACAAGCTCGGCCTGCGCGGCGTAGTCCGCGATCCGCGCTCGCCGTCCGGCTTCGCCCTCAAGATGGAGCTGGCCGGCGCCAGCATGGCCGACCTGTACGGCCTGACCGGCGTGCTGCTGCCGGAAACCCCGCCCTACTCGACCCGCGGCGAACTGCTGGGCAAGAAGGACGGCGACTTCTGGAGCTTCACGTATAAAGACTTCACCGGCAAGGTCGGCGCCAGCGACCTCGCCGGCACCCTGACCTATGCCCAGCGCAAGCCGCGCCCGTTCCTGAGCGGCGCCCTGACCTCCAAGCAACTGCGCCTGGCCGACCTGGGGCCGACCGTCGGCGCCGACACCGGCGCCGGCACCAAGGAAGCGGGCCGCATCAAGGCGCCGCCGCCCGGCAAGGCCTTGCCGGTGGAAGGGTTCAATACCGAGAAGTGGGGAGCGCTGGATGCCGACGTCAAATTCTCCGGCAAGCGCATCGTGCGCACCCATGACATTCCGCTGGAAGACCTCGAGACCACCATCCGCATGAAGAACAAGGTGCTCACCCTCACCCCGCTCAGCTTCGGCATGGCGGGCGGGCGCATCACCTCCAACATCCGCCTCGACGGTAGCGGCAAGACGCTGGACGCCGGGGCCCGCCTGGCGGCGCGCGGCCTCAAGATCCGCGAATTGTTCCCCAAGCTGCAGTCGATGCAGGCCAGCTTCGGCGAGGTCAATGGCGACGGCGTGCTGGCCGGCAAGGGCAATACGGTGGCGGCCATGCTGGGCACCTCGCACGGCGAAATCAATGCCGTCGTCACCGAGGGCACGGTCAGCCAGTTCATGCTCGAACTGGCCGGCCTGAACGTGGCCAACGCCATCTTCGTCAAGATCTTCGGCGACAAGCAGATGATGCTCAATTGCGTGGCGGCCCAGACCACGGTGCGCAATGGCCGCGCCAACATCGACCGCTTCGTGCTCGACAGCGAGGATGCGGTGGTGAACATGTCGGGTTACGTCGACCTGGCCAGCGAACGCCTGGACCTGGACGTGCGGCCGAAAACCAAGGGCGCGCGCGTGCTGTCGCTGCGCACGCCGCTGTATGCGCGCGGCACCTTCACCGAGCCGAAGGTCGGACCGCAGGCGGGTCCGCTGGCGCTGAAGGCCGGCGCGGCCGTGGCGCTGGCCACCGTGAATCCGCTGGCCGCCCTGCTGCCGCTGATTAACGTCGACAAGGCGCCGGACACCAATTGCGGCGCCGAGATCAGGGAGGCGACCAAGCCGCCGAAAGTGAATGCGAAGACGCCGCCGAAGCCGGTGGCGGCGCGCTGATCAGATGACGTTGAACAGCGACAGCCCCGACATCGTCTTGAACGACATCTGCGCCGCCTGCAGGGTCAGCTGTTGCTGGGAAAAGTCCGAGATGGCCTTGACCGTGTCCAGCCCCTGCAGGTCGTCCAGCGTGGTCGCATACTGGATGTCGAGGTCGGAACCGGCGCTGTCCAGGTAGTCGAGTTCGTTCATGTGGGCGCCGACCGAGGCCTGCACGGTCAGCACGTTGTCGTGGGCGTTCTTGAGGTTGTCGAGCGCCGAGTTGAGCTGGTTGGTCAGCGCCGCCTTGCCTGCCGCGCCGTCGCCCGGCATGCGCAGCGTCTTGATCAGGTCGGTCACGGTGGTGAACACCGACTGCTTCTGGCTCGGCTCGACGCTGAACTTGTCGCCGGCTGCCGGCACGCCCTTGATGTCCATCGCCATGCCGCCGAAGGCGATCTGCTGGCCTTCCTTGTAGGGAACGCCTTCCTGGAGGGGCTCGTCGCTGCTCGGATCGGTCCGGTACACCGAGTAGGTGGTCACCGGCGGCGTGTCCGCGCTCACGTCGAACACGATCTCGTACTTGCTGCCGTCCAGTCCCTTGCGGTCGACCACCGAACCCGACGAGATGATGGCGGCGCCGGTATTGTCGGTATCGGCCTTGGTCTGGAACGTGCCGTTGCCGGTCGGGATCGACTCGAACACGGCGCTGCCCGAAGCCGACAGCGGGACCTTGCGCGACTCGCTCACCTGCAGCTGGCGCACGCCCGAGTCGCCCTGGTAGGCGGCGCCGGTCGGCGTCGCCGTGAACGGCTGGGTGGTGGTCTTGAAGCCTGAGAACAGGTAGCCGCCGGCGCCGTCGGCGGTATTGGCCACGCCCAGCAGGTCGGCCAGGCGGCCCTCGAGTTCGGTGGCCAGCTTCTCGCGGTCGCTCTGCAGCATGGCGCCATTGCCGCCATCCACCGTCAGCCGCTGCATTTCCTGCAGCAGGTCGCCGGCGTTCTGCAGCGCCGATTCCACGAAGCCCATCGACGATTTGGCGCTGCTGCGGTTGGTGGCGAACTGGGCGTTGACGTTCTGCGATTGAGTCACCTCCAGCGCGCGCGCCGACGCCACTGGATCGTCGGCCGGGGTCAACAGGCGGCGGTCGGTCGACAGCTGCATCTGCGTGCGCGCCAGCGCCGACTGCAGGTTGTTGAGCTGGTTGGTCGAAGTGTTGTACAGGTTCAGGGTACTGATGCGCATGATGGTCTTTGCTCGGGGTCAGGCGTTAGCGGCCGATCGACAGCAGCGAATCGAAGATCGTGCCGGCGATCTGCATCACCTTGCTGGCCGCCTGGTAGGCCTGCTGGTACTTGATCAGGTTGGTGGCTTCCTCGTCCAGGTTGACGCCGGCGACGTCGGCCTGGGCGCCCTGCGCCTGCGCCAGCAGGGCATTGCTGGCCGAGGCATTGATCTGGACTTCGCGCGTCTTGTTGCCGACTTCGCTCACCATCTGGGCGTACGACGACTGGATGGTCGCGGTGCCGCCGTTGAAGATGTTCTTGGTCTGCAGCTCGCCCAGCGCCGCGATGTTGCGGGTGTCGCCGACGCCGCTGCTGTTGTCGGCAATCTCGAACTTGTCCCCGCCGCCCGGGGCGCCGGTCATGGTCACGGTGATGCCGCCGAAGCTGTAGGTGGCGCCATTTTCGAACTGGACGTCGCCCTCGATCAGCGTCTTCTCGCCCTTGTCGTCCACCCTGTAGACAGGCTCGCCATCGGGAAAACCCGTCAGCGTGCCGGGCTCGTCGCCGGCGCCAGCATTGAACGTGAGCGTGATCGGCAGCGTGGGCGGCGTGTCCAGGAATTCTTTTTCGACCTTGACTTCGCTGATCTTGCCGCTGCCGGTGTTGGTCAAGGGTTCCTTGCTCAGGACCGGAGCCGCGGCCGCGATCTGCGACACGTCGGTGGCCAGCACCTTGAAGTCGGAAGCGCCGTTGATGGTCGGGCGCACCAGGAAGGTGTCGCCCTCGCGCGCGCTCTTCGAGAAGCTCATCTCCACGCCGCCGACCTCGAAGGTGGCGTTGCCGTCGGCATCGGGCTCGACCGACCCGACCGAGGTGCGGTCCGGCAGGCTGACCACGTGGTAGCGGCCTTCGGAGAACTTGACCTCGTAGTCGTTGTCGGTCAGCTTGGACGGATCGACGACCTTGGCCGTCAGTTCCGACGTGCTCAGCCGCGAGCTGTTGACGCTCTTGCCGACGTAGGCCGGCGCTTCGTTGAAGAAGGCCTTGCCCGGCTCGCCGTTCTGGTCCAGGCCCAGCTCGTGCTGGCGGTTGAACTCGAAGGCCAGGCCGATCGCGATCTTGCCGAGCTGGCTCTGGGCCTTGTCCAGCGTGTTGCTGCGGAAATCGAGTACGCCGCCCAGCTTGCCGCCCGGCAGCGCGCCGTCGGGCAGCACCGACACCTTGTCGCCGACCTGATAGCCCACTTCCAGGCGCGTCAGGTCGGTCGGCGACTGCATCGTCGCCAGCTGGAAGGAATCCTGGCCCACCACCAGCGGCTGGCCATTGCCGATCGAAACCGTCAGGCTGTTGTTATCGCCCGGCAGCACGGAGGCCTTGACGTATTTGTTCAGTTCGAGCACCAGCTGGTCGCGCTGGTCCAGCAAGTCGTTCGGCGGACGCTGGGGCGACGAGGCATAGTTGCCGATCTGCTCGTTGAGCTTGGCGATCTGCTGGGCGTAGGTGTTGATCGCGGTGACGCTCGACTCGATCTCGGAATTGACGCCCTCGCGGATCTCGCCCAGGCGCGCATCCAGGCCGTTCAGGCGCGTGGCCAGCGATTCGGCGTTCGACAGCATGGCCTGGCGCGACGGCACCGAGGCGCGGTTTGCGGCCATGTCCTGCACGCCCTTGAAGAATCCCTGCATCGCCGGGGTCAGGCCCGACGTGGTGTCGGCCAGCAGGTTGTCGATCTGCTTGATCTGCGAATAATACGATTCCAGGCCGCTGCTGCTGGCCTGGGCGTTGCGCACCTGCGTGTTCAAAAAGTCGTCGCTGTAGCGCTTGATCTGCGCGATCTGGGTGCCGGTGCCCATGAAGCCGACGCCGGTGTTCAGGGCGGCCGAGGTGGCCTGCACCACCACCTGGCGGCTGTAGCCGGCCACGTTGGCGTTGGTGATGTTGTGGCCGGTGGTGGACAGGGCCGCCTGGGCTGCGTACAGGCCGGTCTTACCGATGGCGAGAAGGCTACTCATGACTTTTTTCTCTCTTTAACAAGTCCGTCTACGGCAGCTTTTGGAAAAACTTGACGGTCATTTGTAACGACATTTTTCTGGGCCAGCGCTTCAGGCCAGCGAGTTCTTGATCAACCGGGTCAGCTTGGCCGCGTAATTCGGGTCGGTCGCATAGCCGGCGCGCTGCAGGCCCTTGGCGAAGGCTTCGGCGTCGCCGCCGCTGGCGATGACTTTTTCGTAACGCGGATTGTTGGCGATCAGCCTGGCGTAGTCGCGGAACGAATCGGCGGGCGAATCGTAGGCGCGGAATTTCTCCACTTTCGTCTGCGGCTTGCCGTTCACGTACTCGGTCGTCACGGCGGTGGCGACCTTGCCCTTCCAGCTCGGACCGGCCTTGATGCCGAACAGGTTGTTGCTGCTGGTGCCGTCGGCATTCTTGATCATGCGCTTGCCCCAGCCCGTCTCGAGCGCGGCCTGGCCCAGCATGAACTTGGCCGGGATGCCGGTGCTCTGCTCGGCCGCGTGGGCGTGCTCGTGCAGCTTTTCCTGGAAGGCGCGCACGTGCGGCGCCTGGGTGCGGCCATTCTCGAGCGTGGCCGGCAGCGCCGGCGCCTTGCCGGCGCCTTCCGTGCCGGCGCTGTTCTGGTACATGGCGGCGCCATTCATCGCGCCCGGCAGGCCGCGCGTGCCCATGCCGGTGCTTGCGCCGGCGCTCACGCCGTCGGCGCCGATCGCCAGCGCCTGCTGGCCCATCTGCTGCGAGCTCAGCTGGCGCACCAGCACGTCGGCCAGGCCGACGCCGCGCTTGGCCAGGTTCTGGCTCATCTGCTGGTCGAGCATGGTGGTGAAGGTCTTGGTCTGCTGGTTGTCCATCAGACCTTCCTGCGGCGTGGCGTCGCGCATGCTCTTCATCATCATATTGATGAACATCGCCTCGAACTGGGTCGCCGCTTCCTTGAGGGCGGCCGGCGAGCCGTCCTTCGCGCTCTGCCGCAAGCCGTTGAGGCTGTTGGTGTCGAGCGCGAGCTTGGCGGTCTGGTCGTTGGAGAGGCGCGAGGCGATCATGCGTGGCTCAATGAATTAGATGATTTCAAGTTCGGCGCGCAGCGAACCGGACGCCTTCAGCGCCTGCAGGATGGCCAGCAGGTCTTGCGGGGTGGCGCCGATCGAATTCATCGCCTTCACCACTTCGGCCAGCGAAGCGCCGCCCTTGACGTTGAGCACCTGGCCCGGTTCCTTCCTGATCTCGACGCTCGGATTCTGGGTCACGACGGTGGCGCCCAGGGTGCCCGGATTCGGCTGGCTCACCTGCGTGTCGGCGCCGATCGTCACCGACAGGTTGCCGTGCGAGATCGCGCAGTTTTCCAGCATCACGGCCTGGTTCATCACCACCGAACCGGTGCGCGCATTCATGATCACCTTGGCCGAGGCCAGCGGCTGCTTGACGTCGATCTGTTCCAGCTGGCCCAGGAAGGCCACGCGCTGGTCGCTCGACGACGGGGTGCGCACGCGCACCACGCGGCCGTCGAGGGCGGTCGCCACGCCGGGACCGAACTGGTCGTTGACGGCTTCGACCACGCGCGCCGCGGTGGCGAAGTCGGTCTCTTTCAGTTCCAGGCGGATCTGGTTGTCCGCGCCGAGGTTCGACGCCACCGCGCGCTCGACGGTCGCGCCGCCCGAGATGCGGCCCACCGACAGGTGGTTGACCTGCACCTGGGCGCCGCCGCCCGGGGCTTGCGCGCCGACGCCGCCGACCACCAGGCTGCCCTGGGCCATCGCGTACACCTGGCCGTCGGCGCCGTGCAGCGGCGCCATCAGCAAGGTGCCGCCGCGCAGGCTTTTCGCGTTGCCGATCGACGACACGGTGATGTCCAGCGTCTGGCCCGGCTGGGCGAAGGCCGGCAGCGAGGTGGTGACCATCACCGCCGCCACGTTCTTCAGTTGCAGCTGGACGCCGGCCGGCAGGTTGATGCCCTTCTGCTGCAGCATCGCCTTGATCGACTGCACGGTGAACGGGGTTTGCGTGGTCTGGTCGCCAGTGCCGTCCAGGCCCACGACGATGCCGTAGCCCGACAACTGGTTCTGGCGCACGCCGGCGATGGTCGCCAGGTCCTTCAGGCGCTCGGCCTGGGCCACTGGAGCAGTCCCCGCAAGCGCGGCGGCGAGCAGCATGAAGACGGTGATCTTACGCATGAATGACTCTTTAAATTAGAACGGCAGCATCGACAGGAAGAAGCGCGACAGCATCGAGGTCACCTCGGCGCGGTCGAGACGGCTGTTGGTGCGGTATTCGACCCGCGCATCGGCGATCACCGCCGACGAGACCGTATTGCCGGCCTGGATCGTGTCCGGGCTGACCATGCCCGAGAAACGGATGAACTCGGTGCCCTTGTTCATCGCGACCTGCTTTTCGCCGGCCACGATCAGGTTACCGTTGGGCAGCACTTCGGTGACGGTCACGCCGATGGTGCCGCTGAAATTGTTCGAGGCGCTCTGGTTGTCGCCGTCGGCATACTTGGTGCCCGACTCGAGGTCGACGCCGGCGCCGATCTTGCCGGCCAGCAGGCCAGGCGCGGTGAAGCTGGCGCTGCCGGTCTTGTTGCCCGAGCTGGCGCCGGTCTTGGTGGCGCTGGTGCGCTCGCTGATGTTCACGGTCAGCAGGTCGCCGATGTGGCGCGCGCGGCGGTCTTCGAACATCGGGCGGTAGCTGTTGACGTTGAAGATGGCGCCGTCGGTGGCTGGGGTGGTGTCGACCAGCATCGGACGGGCGCTGGTCGGGCCTTGCACGATAGTGGTCGGCGCGGTGTTGCAACCGGCAAGCAGCGCCACCGCGGCGAGGAAGGACAGAGACAGGGTTTTCATGAGGACTGGATTAGAGCTGCGACAGTTTCTGGAGCATCTGGTCGGAAGTCGTGATCGCCTTGCTGTTGATCTCGTAGGCGCGCTGGGTCTGGATCATGGCGACCATCTCTTCGACCACGTTGACGTTCGACGCTTCGACATACCCTTGCATCAGGTTGCCTGCGCCATTGGTGCCTGGCACGTTGAGGTTCGGCGCACCGGAGGCGGTGGTTTCGACGTACAGGTTCTCGCCGCGCGACTCGAGGCCGGCGGGGTTGATGAAGGTGGCCAGTTGCAGGGCGCCGATCTGGGTCATCGCGGCTTCGCCGGCGATCTTGACCGACACGGTGCCGTCGCGGCCGACGCTGATCGATTCGGCGTTCACCGGCACGGTGATCGCCGGCTGGACCACGAAGCCGCTCGAGGTGACGAGCTGGCCGTTCTGGTCTTTCTGGAAGGAGCCGTCGCGGGTATACGCCTGGGTGCCGTCCGGCATCATGACCGGGAAGTAGCCGGGCCCGTTGACCATGACGTCCTTGTCATTGCCGGTCAGCTGCGGGTTACCCTGGGTGTGGATGCGCTCGGTGGCGACGGTGCGCACACCGGTGCCGATCTGCAGGCCCGATGGCAGGTTGGTCTGCTGCGACGACTGGGCGCCTGGCTGGCGCACGTTCTGGTACAGCAGGTCCTCGAATACGGCGCGCGACTTCTTGAAGCCGTTGGTGCTGACGTTGGCGAGGTTGTTCGAAATGACGTCCAGGTTGGTCTGCTGGGCTTCCAGGCCGGTCTTGGCGATGTACAGCGAACGAATCATGGCATTCTCCTATTGGTGGCAGGCGAACACCGCCACGCACAATAGAATTATGCCGGGGCAACTATCAATTCAAAGCGAGGATCTGGGTCGCTTTTGCGGCGTTATTCTCGGCGTTCTTCAACAGGCTCATTTGCGTGTCGAACGACCTTGCCAGGGAGATCATATCGACCATGCAATCGACCGGATTGACGTTGCTGCCCTCGAGTGCGCCGCCGGCCACCTGCACCGTGGGGTCGAGCTGGGCGTTGCCGCCATCCTTCAGGCGGAACAGGCCGTCGTCGCCGCGCACCAGGTCGCCTTCGGGCGGATTGACCAGCTTCAGGCGGCCCAGCACGGCCGGGGCGGCCGGCGAGTCGACGTTGGAGATGGTCGAGATGGTGCCGTCGCCGCCGACCGTCACGGTGGCGTCGGGCGGGATCGTGATCGGGCCGCCCTCGCCGGCGATGGTCTGGCCCGACGCCGTGGTCAGCACGCCGTTCGGGCTCATCTGCAGCGAACCGTTGCGGGTATACGCCTCGGTGCCGTCCGGCATCTGCACCGCCAGCCAGCCCTGCCCCTTCACCGCCACGTCCAGGTCGCGGCCCGTGACCTGCAGCGCGCCCGACGAGAAGTCGTTGCCGGCGGTCGAGTCGACCACGAAGGCGCGCGTCGGCAGGCCCGGGCCCTGCACCGGCGCCGAACGGAACACGTCGAGCTGGGCGCGAAAGCCCGTGGTGCTGACGTTGGCCAGGTTGTTCGAGGTCGTGGCCTGCTGTTCGAGGATGTGCTTGGCGCCGGAGGCGGCGGTGTAGATCAGGCGGTCCATGGTTGGTCCTTTGGTTGTTGCGGTAGTGCGGCGTCGTGTTGCGTCGTTGGTGTGCGAGCGTGCGTTGAACGCGTGGACGGGAGACCCGTCCACCCCACATTCGACGCCGGCGTTGACTCGTGGCGTGGACGGCTTTGCCGTCCACGCGTTCAACCACCGCCGGCATGTTCAATCATTAACGCAGGTTCACCAGCGTCTGCATTACCGAATCCTGCGTCTTGATGGTCTGCGAGTTGGCCTGGTACACGCGCTGCGCGGTGATCATGTTGACCAGTTCGGCGGTCAGGTCGACGCTCGACGCTTCGGTGGCGTTCGACTGCAGCACGCCCATCCCCCCGGTGCCGGCGATGCCGATCAGCGGCACGCCCGAGTTGGCCGATTCGGCCCAGGCATTATTGCCCAGCGGTTCCAGCCCGTTCGGGTTGGTGAAGTTGGCCAGCACGACCTGGCCCAGCGCCTTGGTCTGGCCATTGCTGTACTGGCCCAGGATGGTGCCGTCGGCGCCGGTGGTGAAGCGCTGCAGCGCGCCCGGCTTGTAGCCGTCCTGCTCGATGCGCTTCTCGCTGGTGGCGGTGCCGTACTGGGTGGTGCCGGCGAAATCGATCTGCACCTTCAGCAGCGCATCGGCGCCGGTCGCCGGCACCACCGGGATGGCGAAGTCGAACTTGCCGTTCTTGCCTTCCGAGTTGCCGCTTTCGGCCATGTTCAGCGAGCCGTTGGTATTGAATACCAGGGAGCCGACTTTCGCCCCTTCCATTTTGAGTTCCTTGGCGATCGCGGCATCGATGTCGGCCGGGGTCGCGCCCGGCACCGCGGCCGCAGCGAGCGCGGCTGCGCTGACCTCGGCGGCATTGCCCGACGCCGCATACTTCACATCGAGTTCACCTGCCTTAGCCGCGATCGCTGCTGCGGCGGCGCGCGCATACCCGGCCGCCGCGCCAGCAACGGCGGTCGCGTCTTTCGGCACCGCGTTGTTGGCGGTGGTCCACGTCGCGTTCGCCGCGACCGATGCTTCGTCGGTCTGGGTCACGCCGACGGCTGCCAATGCGTTCAGTTCGGTGCCGTCCTTCGACGCGTAGACATTCCAGACTTCCGGATTGTCCTTGTCGCGCACGTAATAGGTCGACAGCGTGTGCGCATTGCCCAGCGTGTCATACACGGCCATCGGCACCTGCTTGTTGTAGGTGGTCGGGTCGCTCGGGTCGAACTCCAAGTCGGCCGGCGCGCTGGAGCGCGAGTCGAGCTGCAGCTGGATCAGGCCCTTGGTGGTGACCTTCGGCGGCTGGTCCGAGGTGTCGATGCGCAGCGGCACCGGCGCGCCGGCGGCCAGCTGGCCGTTGGCGCCGAGACCGTAACCGGTCAGCTTGGCGCCCTGGGGGTTGACGATATAGCCCTGCTTGTCGAGCGAAAACTGGCCGTTGCGCGAATATTGCACCACGCCGGCCTGCTCGACGCGGAAGAAACCGGAACCGTTGATGGCGATGTCGAGCGGATTGTTCGTGGTTTCGATATTACCTTGGGTGAATTGCTGGGCAATGGCTGCGACCTTGACGCCGATACCGGCCTGGGTGCCGCCCGCGCCGTTGAGCGCGCTCGCATAGACGTCGGCGAACTGGGTGGTCGACCCTTTGAAACCCACGGTGCTGGCGTTGGCGATATTGTTGCCGATAACGTCGAGCGATTTAGCTGCAGCATTCAAGCCGCTCAAGCCTTGTTGGAAAGACATGGTAGTACTCCTGAATAAGGGTAGAGTAAGCAGCTAGGCTTACATGACTTGTTTGATATCGGCCAGGGTGACAGCGCCCTTGCCCGGCAGGTTCAACTTGACGCCATCCTTGCCACCGGTGGTGACGCTGGCGACGCTGTCGAAGGACAGGGTCTTGGCATCCTTGAGGACTTCACCGCCGCGGCTGGCGATCACGCGGAAGGTGTAGGCGCCGTCGGGCAGCACGATCGGCTTGCCGTCGGCGTCGACCTTGGTGGCGTCCGGCACGCCATCCCAGGCGATCGGCACGATGCCGGCATCCTGCTCGCCCAGTTCCAGCGACGCCACGTCCTTGCCGGTCTTGGAATCGACGACCACGACCTGCACCTTGTCGGCCGGGGTTGCCAGCTCCACGCCCAGGATCGCCTGGCTCTTGTGCAGCAGGATGTCTTCGCCCTCGACCAGCACGCCGTTGCCGATCAGCTGGGTGGCCTGCAGCGACTCGGTCGACTGGTAGCTGGCCTTGAGCGACTCCAGGGTCGTGTTGAGCTTGTTCACGCCGGTCACGGTCTGCAGCTGGGCCAGCTGGCTGGTCATCTGCGCGTTGTCCATCGGGCTGAGCGGATCCTGGTTCTTGAGCTGGGTGACCAGCATGGTCATGAACTTGTCGGTGTCGGCCTGGACGCTGTCGGTCTCGGTCTTGGCCTTGGCGTTCATTGCCGCCTGCAGGTCGGCGATATTCGAAGTCGGGCTCTGGGAGCTGATCGGGCTGGTCATGGTAGATAGGAAGGTTATTGGCCGATGGTCAGGGTCTTGAGCAGCATGGTCTTGGCTGCGTTCATGGTTTCGACGTTGGTCTGGTAGGAGCGCGAGGCCGACAGCATGTTCACCATCTCGTCGACCACATTTACATTAGGCATCGCTACATAGCCCTTGTCGTCGGCCATCGGATGCTTGGGATCGTAGACCTGCTTGAGCGGCGACGGGTCTTCGACCACTTCGCGCACGCGCACGCCGGTGGCGCCCGAGGCGGTCGGCACCGACTCGAACACGACCGCCTTGGCGCGGTAGGCTTCGCCGGTGGGCGAGGTGGCGCTGTCGGCATTGGCCAGATTGCTGGCGGTGGTGTTCAGGCGCTGGGCCTGGGCGCTCATCGCCGAGCCCGACACATTGAAGATATTAAATAGCGACATGGTCAGTCCTTATTGGCTCTGCAGCGCCGTCATCAGGCCCTTCAGCTGGCTGTTGATCATCATGATCCCGGCCTCGTAGCGCAGCGCGTTGTCGGCGAACTGGTTGCGCTCGACGTCCATGTCGACGGTATTGCCATCGACGCTGCCCTGCACCACGCCGCGATACAGCACCGGGGTGCCATTCGCCAGGGTGTCGCCGGTGGCGGCGCCGCGCGGGATGTGGCCGTTATTGGTGGTGTTCATCGCGCCGGCGTTCTTGCCGCCCGCCATCGCATTCTGCAGGGCGCTGGCGAAGTCGATGTCGCGCGCCTTGTAGTTGGGCGTGTCGGCGTTGGCGATGTTCGACGCCAGCAGTTCCTGGCGCTGCGAGCGCAGGGACAGTGCGGTTTCATTGAAACGCAGGTAGTTGTCGAGATTGCCGATCATGCTGCCTCCGAGGGTGGCTTGTTGGGACAGAAGCGATGATACGGACCCGGCTTGCCGGCCAATCGACGGATAAGGAGGTGGAAATCCCCCGCTATTCAATGTTTCGCTACGGAATCATTCGACCTAAGATGGCAGCATTCCGATCTCCCATCAACTGGAATCTCCATGAAACAGCAACTTGTCGCCTTTTCGCTGCTCGCCCTCGTATTCGGCGGCGCGCAGGCGCAACAGACATCCGGCGCCGGGCGCCAGAAGGCGGAAAGCGTGCGCGCGGTCGCCGAACAGTTCCTGAAGACCCAGAGCGCCGGCCTGCCGGGCCAGGTGACGGTGAAGGTGGGCGGCGTCGACCCACGTCTGAGCCTGCCCGCCTGCCCGGCGCCGGAAGCCTTCCTGCAACCCGGCGCCCGCCCCTGGGGCAAGACCACGGTGGGCGTGCGCTGCGCCGCCCCGTCCTGGTCGCTGTACCTGCAGGCGCAGGTGAGCGTGGTGGCCGACTACGTCGCCGCCGCCGTGCCGCTGGCCCAGGGCCAGCCACTGGACGCGTCCCAGCTGGTGCTGGTGAAGGCCGACATCGCCGCCATGCCGAACGGCATCATCACCGACATCGCGCAGGCGATCGGCCGCACCCCGACCATCTCGCTGCCGGCCGGCACCGCGCTGCGCACGGACACCTTGCGCGCGCAGCAGGTGATCAAGCAGGGCCAGGCGGTACGACTGGTGTCGCGCGGTTCGAACTTCTCGGTCACGAGCGAGGCGAAGGCGATCAACAACGCCAGCGACGGCCAGGTGGTGCAGGTGCGCACCCAGTCCGGCACCGTCGTCAGCGGCCTGGCGCGCAACGGCGGGATGGTGGAAATAGTTCTATAAAGAAATGTGATTTTCGCGGCATCGAAATCGTGATTGATCGCTAAAGTTTGTAAAGGCGCAGCCGTTACATCAAGCAGATCCCGGAGCTTGTAGCTTCGAACCGAGAAGGATGATGCTGTGAAAATCAACGATACGCTCAAGGGCAACCCCGGCCTCCAGCCGGCGACCACGCAAACGAATACCGCGCGTGGCGCCGACAAGGCCGCAACGACGGCGCCGACGACCCAGGCGCAGACCGACAGCGTGCGGCTGTCCTCGCAAGGCCAGGCGATGGCCAATGCGGTGGGCGGCGGCGCGCAGGTGTTCGACGCGAAGAAGGTCGAACGCATCAAGATGGCCATCGCCGATGGCCAGTTCCAAGTCAACTCCGAGAAAGTGGCGGACGGCTTGCTAGAAACCGTACGCGACTTGCTCCATTCAAGACAACGCTAAACCATGACTCCGAGCCCGACCCAGACCATTGCAGCCGAACACCAGCACCTCGACGCCCTCGTGGCATTGATGAAACAGGAACAGCAATCCCTGGTCGCGCTCGACGCCGACGAACTGTCCAGCCTGACCACGCAGAAGAACGCCCTGCTGGCCAGCCTGTCGAGCCTGTCGCAACAGCGCCACGCGGCGCTGCGGGCAGCCGGATGCGAGGGATCGGAAGCGGGCATGGGTCCATGGCTGGCCGCCAGCGACGATGGCGGCGCGCGGGAACAATGGGAACGCATGCTGGACGTGGCCCGCGAAGCAAAAGAACTCAACCGCGTCAACGGCATGCTGATCAGCAAGCAACTGGCGCACAACCAGGGCGTGCTCAACGCCCTGCGCACCCCCACCAATGCGCCGACCGGCGCGATCTATGGCGCCAGCGGCCAGACCGTGGGGCTGGGGGCGTCGAAGCGGTATGTCGTTGGCTGAAAAGCCGACATAAACATTCCCGCCGGCAAATTTTCAAGGGCATAATACCGCCTCACGCCATCGGCCGAACACCAAAACGTCGTTCCCGCGGAGGCGGGAACCCAAGTATGCATGAGCTGCCGCAGTCTTCAACTTACCGTGGCTGCGCTAAGACCTTGGGTTCCCGCCTCCGCGGGAACGACGGCGTTTGCCGCTAATGACCGAAATTTCCCTGCTATCTGAACGCTCCGAGCGCACAGGCCTGTCACATGCTCGCCACCCAGCAGATCTTCCTGATCGCCGCCCTGCTCTGCTTTCTCGTCTTCCTGGCCCTGCTGGCCGCGGGATCGGAGAACGTGCGGGGCATGCGCGCCATGCTGGCCTCGGCCGTGCTGGGCCTGGTGGGCAATCTGCTGTACGCCTTCGGGCGCGAACTGCCGCCGCTGCTGGCCTATGAAGTGGCGAACATGGCCTATGCCGGCGCCGGCGCCGCGCTGGCGGCCGGCTACCGCCAGTTGGCCGGCCTGCCGGCGCGCCTCGCGCCGCTGGCGCTGCTGGTGGGCGCGGTCGGCCTGCTGATCGCGCTCTTTCACTACCGCTTCGATTCCTTCGCCGCGCGCAGCGCCGTCGCCTCGCTGTTCCAGGCCGCCGTCTGCGCCGACATCGCGCGCAGCGTGCTGGCGCCCGCCGCCCTGAACAAGGTGCAACGCTTCGTGCTGCTCATGTGCGGCCTGGTCGTGGCGGGCCACGCCGTGCGCATGGCCTGGCTGCTGCTGGCGGCCGAACCGCCAGATTCGCTGCTGCAGCCGAGCAGCGCCAGCCTGGCGATCCTGACCGCCGCCGCGCTGGCGCTGCCGGCGCTGACGCTGGGCGGCCTGTTGACCATGCACCGCTACATCCTGCAGCAGGCCGAGTACGTCGCCAACCACGACCACCTGACCGGCGCCTGGTCGCGCAAGGCCTTCTTCGACATCGCCGAGCGCGAGCTGGCGCGCAGCCGGCGCAACGGCCAGCCGCTGGCCCTGATGCTGATCGACCTCGACCATTTCAAGGAAATCAACGACGGCGGCGGCCACGAAGCCGGCGACGTCGCCCTGCAGCTGGTGGCCGAACGCGCCCGCGCCTCGCTGCGCGCGGCCGACTGCATGGCGCGCCTGGGCGGCGACGAGTTCGCGGTGCTGCTGCCCGAAACCACCCTGGCCCAGGCCTGCACGGTGGGCGAAAAGCTGCAGGCCGAGCTGCGCCAGCTGGCCGCCACCCTGAAACGCCATGGCGGACAAGCCCCGCTGACCCTGAGCATCGGCGTGACCGCGACCCAGGCCGACGAGCCGTTCAAGGCGACCCTGGCGCGCGCCGACGCCGCGCTGTACGCGGCCAAGTCGGCCGGCCGCGACAAGGCGATCGCGCTGGCGCCGCAACTGCAGCCGGCGCGTCCGCGCCGGGCCGGCTGATTTAGCGCCTATCCCGGTAGGTGGGGGGAAGCTCATGGCGACATGCGCGTAGGCGATGCATGGCGGGCGTGAGCAAGGCGCGAGGAGGCCGCATGGCGAGCCATGCAACGACGAGCAACGCAGCGCACGCTTGCCAGGCGCGGCAGGAGCGACTCCCACCTACCGGGATAGGCGCTTAGCCGCCCAGGCGGGCCAGCTCTTCCTCCAGCGCACCCAGGAACACCTTGACCCGTTCCGGCACGTAGCGCCGGGTCGGGGTCACGGCCCACACCGACAGCTCTTCCATCGCCGCGTCCTCCAGCGCGACGCGCACCAGGCTGCCCGCGCGCAGGTGTTCATGCACGTCCCAGAACGTCAGCATCGCCAGGCCGAGCCCCTGCACGGCGGCGGTGCGCGCGGCGTCGACGCTGCTGGTGAGCACGCGCGCGTCGACCCGCCGCCGCTGCAGGCTGCCGTCCACCATGAAGGGCCAGCGTGCCACCGCATGCAGGCCGATGCACTGGTGGTGTTCGAGATCGGCCAGGGTGGCGGGCGTGCCGTGCGCGCGCAGGTAGCGCGGCGCGGCGCACAGCAGGCGCGGATTGGCGGCCAGGCGCCGCGCCACCAGTTCCGAATCGCCCAGGGTGGCCACCCGCAACGCCAGGTCCAGGCCCTGGCCGACGATGTCCTGCACCCGGTCGGACAGGTCGAGGTCGACGCGCAGGTCGGGATGGCGCTCGAGCAGGGACGGCAATAATGGCAGCACGATGGCCTGGCCGAACACGCTGGGCGCGGTCAGGCGCAGCAGGCCGGAGGCGCGGGCGCCGCTGGGCCGCAGCGCGCCGCGCGCACTCTCGTCGGCCTCGGCCAGGGTGGCCGCATACGGCGCGAAGGCTTCGCCCTCGGCAGTCAGCGCCAGCGAACGCGTGGTGCGGTGGAACAGCCGCACGCCGAGGTCGGCCTCGAGCGCGGCGATGCGGCGCGACGCCTGCATCGGGCCGATGCCGAGCTGGCGCGCGGCCGCCGACAAGGTGCCGCCGGCCGCCACCGCAAGAAAGATGCGCACATCCGAAATCTGCATGTTTATAACTGAATATGTTAAAGCGGCTGCACACCCGCCCGTCTTTATCGCCCGTCGGCGCTCGTCTACCATGGCTTCATCGTCGCCAAGCGACACCAACCGAGCGAAGACCAGCATGAGCGATTCCCTGAACCCGATTCTATCCGCAACCGATATAAAAGGCGCCAAGCTGCGCAACCGGCTGGCCGTGGCGCCGATGACCCGCGTTTCCGCGACGCCGGAAGGCGCGCCGACCCGGGCCATGCATGACTATTACCTGCGCTTCGCCCGCGGCGGCTTCGGGCTGGTGATCACCGAGGGCCTGTACACCGACCAGGCGTTTTCGCAGGGTTACCTGAACCAGCCCGGCCTGGCCGACGACGAGCAGGCGCGCGGCTGGGCGCCCATTACGGAGGCGCTGCGTGAACAGGGCGCCCTCACCTTCGCCCAACTGATGCATGCCGGCGCCCTCAGCCAGGGCAACCGCTTCCGCAGCCACGGCGTGGCGCCATCGGCCGTCCAGCCGAAGGGTAAGCAGATGACTTTTTACCATGGCAAAGGCGAGTATGCCGTGCCGCACGAGATCAGCGAGGAAGAGATCGCGCAGGTCGTGCAGGGATTCGTCGATAGCGCCGTGCGCGCGGTGCGCATCTCCGGTTTCGACGGCATCGAGATCCATGGCGCCAACGGCTACCTGCTTGACCAGTTCCTGACCGCGCATACCAATCTGCGCACCGACCGCTGGGGCGGCCCAGTCGAGCACCGCGTCGGCCTGCTGGCCGAGGTGCTGGCCGCGGTGAAGGCGGCCGTGGGCGACCAGGCCCTGGTCGGCATCCGCATCTCTCAGGGCAAGGTGAACGATTTCACCAGCAAGTGGCCCGGCGGCGAGGCCGATGCGCAGGCGATCTTCGGCGCGCTGGCGCGGGCCGGGGCCGACTTCATCCACGTCACGGAATTCGAAGCGTGGCAACCGGCCTTCGCCGATGGCGGCGACAGCCTGGTGGCGCTGGCGCGCAAATATGCCCCTGGCGTGGCGATCATCGCCAATGGCGGCCTGCATGACGTGCAGCGTGCCGGCGAGGTGCGCGCAGCCGGCGCCGACGTGCTGGCGCTGGGGCGCGGCGCGCTGGCCAATCCCGACATGCCGACATTGTGGCAGCGCGAACTGGCGCCCCGCGTCTTCGACAGTGCCATCCTGGGTCCGATCGCCGACATCAAGGAAAGCGAGCTGGCGTTGGCTGTGATCGATTGAACGGAAAGTCCTACGCGCAGGCGCTCCGCCCTCCTATTGGGAACGATGACTGGTGAACCCAGATGTTCATTTTGTCAGCTGTGCCAAGGAGAGCATCATGGAAGATAAAAAACCGCAGGACATCCAGCAGGACGATCAGGACCAGGGCCTGCGCCAGGGCCGCGCCGATTCCTATGCGGGCTTCGTGACCGACGACATGAGCGGCACGTCGAGCATCGGCTCGGGCAACGGGCAATCCGGTATCCAGAGCAATTTCGCCAAGGCTTCGCCTGAAAGCAATGTCGGCCCGGCCGGCGCGGCGCAGAGCAGCCATGGCAATGCATCCGGGCCAATTCCCGGCGGCGTGCTGGGCAAGTCCGAAGACAGGCAGAACGGCCAGTCGGCGATCGGCGGCGCGGCGACCGGCGGCTCGCCGGGCACCCACTACGACCGGGCGACGCAGGATTATGTGGGACGTGCCAGCGACGACAAGATCAGCGAGCGGCTGGCCGAGGGCGCCGAGAGTTCCGGAACGCCGGGAGACGGGCCACGGTAGTTGAGCAGGCTGCATGCCAGCATGCGTGTCGCCCCGCCAGGAAAGTGGCGGGCGACATTTTCCGGGGTCCTGATTGCACGCCGAACAGCAATACATTCGTGCAAATGTTTATAATGATGGCTCCGATAAATTCCCGGCCATCATGGCGCCCGAACCCTCTCCGCACGATGTGCGCTCCGCCTTCCGGCGTGAATTCGTTTCTCCCCACCTCTGGCGCACCCGGATCGTCGTGGTCAGCATGGCCGCCATCGCCGGACTGGTCGTGGTGGCCTTCACCTGGCTTGCCGAATCCGCCTTCGGACAATTCCAGCAACTCAATGAAATGGCATGGTGGGCGCCGCTGATCTGGACGCCACTGTGCTGCGCCGCCATCGTCTGGGTGACGCGCCGTTATGTGCGCGGCGCCGGCGGCTCCGGCATCCCGCAAGTGATGGCGGCGCTCGATCCCACGCTGTCGGGCGGTCGCCGCCCCCTCCTCGTATCGCTCAAGCTGAGCCTGGCCAAGATCGGCCTGACCTCGGCCGGCCTGCTGGGCGGCTTGTCGCTGGGGCGCGAAGGCCCGTCGGTGCAGATCGCGGCCGGCGTGATGCTGTCGGCCCGCCGCTGGCTGCCCCGGCGCAGCGGCATCAGCGCGCACTCTTTATTGGTGGCGGGCGGCGCGGCCGGCATCGCCGCCGCCTTCAACACCCCGCTGGCGGGCATCATGTTCGCGATCGAAGAGCTGTCGCGCACGCCCGAGCAGCGCAATAGCGGCCTGATCGTCGCCGGCATCGTGCTGGCCGGCCTGATCGCCGTCTCGGTGCATGGCAACGGCCCCCACTTCGGCGTGATCCATCCCGGCCCCATCGGCCTGGCCTTGCTGTGGCCGGGATTGCTGGCGGCCGTGGTGTGCGGCTTCGCCGGCGGCCTGTTCGCGCGGCTGCTGCTGGCCAGCTTGCGCGGAACGTCGCCCGACCTGCCCAGCCGCTGGCGCGCCCGCTACCCGGTGCGTTTCGCCCTCGGCTGCGGCCTCGTGGTCGCCGTCATCGGCATCGTCAGCGGGGGCGCCACCTATGGCAGCGGCAACGAGGCGACCCGCGGCTTGCTCGAGAACGAAGCCAGCGTGCCGGTCGCATTCGCCCTGTTCAAGTTCGTGGCCACCTGGCTGACCGCCTGGTCGGGGGTGCCGGCCGGGATTTTCGCGCCATCGCTGTCGATCGGCGCCGCCCTGGGCCATGACATCGCCGTGCTGACGGGCTATCCGCATGCGCCGGCGCTGATCGCGCTGGGGATGGTCGGATTCCTCGCTGCGGCGACCCAGGCGCCGCTGACGGCCTTCATCATTGTCATGGAGATGGTCGACGGGCATGGCATGGTGCTGAGCCTGATGGCTTGCGCGGTCGTGGCGAGCACGGTGTCGCGCGTGCTCGGCCCGCCGCTGTATGGGGCGCTGGCAGCGATCCAGTTGCCGCCGCGGCCGCTGCGGGATACAAACGACCGCGCCTGATACCAGCGATTCCGGCCGACATGATCGATGGTGATCCAAAAAATATCGATGCGGCACGGCATCAATTTTGCCGGAAAATGTTTCAAAAAAGGAATGCTATTGGTATAGTGCATGTATCTGTTCGTAATTTTGTTTCATTTGTGCGTAAATACATTGTGCGCAATTGATCACATTTTATGGGCATGAAACAATCGGAGAGTTTTGTCGAAGAACGATCCATGTAGAATCCCCGACGATTGCGCACTGCATCATGGAAACTCCGTGAATCGGTGGGGCCAAGGTTGTTGGCCTGTATTGATAACGCTCTCAACTTAGCCCATGGCAATGCCGGCGAAGCTCGTGCCGAACTCTTCGATTTGTATCGATTTCCCGTTAGCAGCATTGCATCGGGAGCCGCCCCTGTCACGACGGGCCCACGATATCTAGGGTGCGCAAGCAAGGTCCACAGGCAGTGCTTGTGCGCCTGGAGCGTCCGGTCTTACCGGGAATTTTGATCCTACTTAGGAGTAGTACATGTACGATACCAACGCCACCGCGATCAGCAACCAGCTGAAAGCTACCTCGGCGCAATTCTTCAGCGATGAAACCATTGCAAGCATTCTGGACCTGCTGCCAGCAAGCGGCACCGTCGTTGCTGACAATGTCACCGCCGCCAACAATGCCACGATCACCCCGGCAGCAGGCGTCGATGTCGTGTTCATCGAGACCTCGCCTACCCAGCAGACTACCGTTACCGTGACCGGTGACGTCCCTGCCATCTTCTTCCAGGGCAATGGCGGCGTTGACGCAACCATCGGCACCGCACCAGCACCAGCTGCAACCGGCAACTCGTCGGCAGCGACCGTGGCCGGCGAAGAAATCGCGCGCGTCGTGGTGGGCACCGCAGGCGCCGACACCATCACCATCGCCGATGGCGTGAACACCCAAGTGGTCGCCGGTGACGAAGACACCGTCGTCGCAGGTTCGGGCCGCACCCTGGTGATCGCAGCCGAAGGCAGCAGCACCGTCGTGGGCAACGACAAGACCGTCGTCCAGGCAGTGGGCGCCGAAGAAGACTTCGTCATCACCACCGAAGGCGGCAAAGCCACCATCGTCAACGCCGCGACCGGCGTGTCGGTGACCATGAGCGACGTCGACTTCGTCCAGCTGGATGGCGACGACGTGTTGATCTTCGCTGCCAACGAGAAGCAGGCAGCCGTGGCCAACCTGTACCACGCACTGCTGGGCCGTAACGCGGACGCCGGCGGCCTGGAGTTCTGGTACGACCACGCCGATGGCACCACCACCCTGCACACGATCGCTTCGGGCTTCCTGGAGTCGGCCGAGTACACCGCCCTGGACCAGGATGACGCCGAGTTCGTCGACGCCCTGTACGAAGGCCTGTTCGGCCGCGACGCCGACACCGCCGGCGCCGAGTACTGGCTGGAGCGCCTGGAAGATGGCGCGTCGCGCGCAGACGTGGCAACCGCGTTCGCGGAAGCGTCGGTCGACGGCGACGAAGTGGAGATCGTCGGTACGGTCACCATCATCGACCCAACCGTGTAATTAAGTAGCTCTATGCAACACCCAAAAGGGGGCCCTGCCCCCTTTTTCCTCTCTACGTGCACGTCCCGCCTGCGGGACGATGCACTTCTGACGCGAGCTGTGGAATTGTTCACGGCTGGCCAGCACGCCGATGCGCTGTTGGCTGCCGAATACGTATGCCGCCGCTTGCCCATGAACCGCATTCCCGCCATCCTGCGCGCCAAGATCCTGCAAACGGCCTATCCGTTCATGGCCTCCCGCGCCTGGCACGCCGCATGGCTGAGCGAAGCGGAGAATCCCCTGCTGCAGGACGTCATGCTGCAGGCCTGGCTGAAGGACGGCGGCCGCGCCGACGTCGCCAGCCTGGGCCCGGCCTTCCTGCCCGCGCGCTGCCGCGCGGGGCGCCACGAAAGCCTGATGCCCATCCTGCGCGCGGCCGGCGTCACGCATACCGGCGCTTGCTGGAAGAACGACGACGCGATCGAGGCGATGGTTTTCCTCGGCAATGGCGCGCCACGCGCGACCCTGCTGCTGTCCGACGAGACCACCCAGTACCAGTTCGAGGTGCCCGGCGACGGCGCCCGCGTGCGCTTGACGCCGCCGCGCCCCGGCGCCGTGTGGTCGATCACCCTGCTGCAACCCGACGGACGCCGGCAACTGCTGCCCGGCTCGCCGCTGGCGTTCTACGAGACGCCGACCGTTCGCGCCGGCTCGGAGCCGGCCGCGACGAACCCTGCCGATACCGCCGTGCGGCCGGTATCGGTCGTGATCCCCGTCTACCGCGAGCTGGCGCTGGTGCGCGCCTGCATCGACAGCGTGAAGACCAGCCTGCCGCTCAACGGCACGCCGGCCAAGATCGTGGTGGTGGACGACTGCAGTCCCGAGCCCGCCCTTTCCGCCTGGCTCGACAAGCAGGCGGCGGCCGGCGCCATCACGCTGCTGCGCAATGCCTGCAACCTCGGTTTCATCGAGACGGTCAACCGCGGCATGCGCGCCCATCCGGACCACGACGTGCTGCTGCTCAATGCCGACACCCAGGTGCACGGCGACTGGATCGACCGCCTGGCGCGCGCCCTGTACGCGACGCCGGACGTCGCCTCGGTCACGCCCTGGACCAATAACGGCGAGATCAGCAGCTTCCCGGTGATGAGCCAGGCCGCGCCCGCCCCGGACACGCGCGAACTCGCGCTGCTCGACCAGGTGGCGGCCGAAGTGCGCGCCGCCCCGGGCGGCGCCGACATCGAACTGCCGTCCTGCTGCGGTTTCACGATGCTGATCCGGCGCACGGTGCTCGACGCCATCGGCATGCTCGACGGCACCGCGCTGATCCGCGGCTACGGCGAAGAAGTCGACTGGTGCATGCGCGCCCGCGCCGCCGGCTGGCGCCACCTGCAGGCCACCGGTGTGTTCGTCGCGCATGAAGGCACGGTGTCGTTCCGTGCCGAGAAGACGCTGCGCGTGGCGCAGAACCGGGGCGTGGTCGTTGCACGCTATCCCGACTATTACGGAGAATTCGCCGCCTTTGTCCGCAACGATCCGCTGTCCGGTGCGCGCGATCAGTTGCGCGATGCACTCGCCCAGTCGCGCGCGGCGGGCTGGCTTTGCAAGGCCGATGCCGCACAGCATACCGCCGCCCTGCCGCAAACCGTGGCGAAGAAACCGTTGCCGGCTACGCTGCCGACACTGCCTTCATCCATCCAACGGATCGCCGTCTGGCGGCATGATCCGCTGTCCCCTGCGGCACGGAAAGTGCTGGCGCTGGCACGCATGATCGCCAGCCGCCCGCAGCTGCGTTTGCGGCTGCTGGTCACCGGCCGTTCAAGCGACGCGCTGGTGCACACCGGTGTCGTCGATCACATCCCGGAACTCAAGGGCGATGCCCTGTCGTTGCTGGACGATGTGCGTCTGATGCAGGCATCCGGCTGCCGTGCCGTGCTAACCGATGACCCTGCGGGACTGCCTTCCAAGCTGCGTCCCGTGCTACTCGACGATGGCTTCGATGCCGCCGCCTGGCTGAACGACTGGCTTACCCGCAACGCAGGCGCAAAGGCCGCCTGATACCTGCTCTTCCGAATGAAAAACGAATCCGAAATTCTTGATGAGGCGACTGCCGACGCCACGCGTTGGCATGGCGCGCTCGATGGCATGTACAAACAGTTGGTGTACGGCTGGGCCTTCGATCGCATGTTTCCCGATGCCCGCGTGATCGTGGAAATCTGCCGCGACGATGTGCCGGTCGCCTGCATCCTGGCCGACGTGGCGCGCACCGACTTGGCTGCGGAGCTGGAAGCGCTCGGCGCGCCTGACCTGTGCCATGGTTTTGTGGCCGATCTCGGCGCGCTGCCGGCTTCGTCCGGCGGCGTGATCTCGGCACGTGTGGCAAATACGACGGCCACGCTGGCGGGCAGCTTTCGGCTGGAGGAATCGAAAGAGCCGCCAGCAGCAGCCATTAACAGTGTCGTCGGCGATGGGGGTTTGCGCCTGCATGGGTGGGCACTCGATCCGGCCGATCAGAAACGCACCGTCACGGTGCGCGCCTTCGTAGGCAACGAGATGGTGGCGCAGGCTGCCGCCAACATCATTCATCCATCGATGCGCGGCTATGTAGATGGCGCCCACGGCTTTGACCTAGCCCTGCCGGCGTCGCTGGCCAATGGCGCCGTGCATAGCGTGCGCGTGGTGGATGACGAAGGAAGGCCGCTGAATGGCAGTCCGTTGACGTTATGCTGCTCGATGGATGGCTTGGTTGGGCTGCTACCGGACGATTCTGACGAATTGCTACTGAAGGTGGCCGATATCTATCAGCGGCATTTGCCGCGCAGCGTTCCCATGTCGGCCTGGCCGGAATGGTCAGCACGATTTGATCGCGAAGGCCCGGCTGTCCTGCCGACACTGACGACCGCCGTCATCGTGACGGGTGAGGCGGATGCGGCGGCCCTGGAGCGCACGCTGGACAGCGTGCAGTCGCAGCATGGCATGACGGTGCAGACTTTTTCCGGCCAACCATTCGCGGACCTGCTGGCGCAGGCGCTGGCGTCGGGCTGCGATGTGGTTTGTTGCGTGCGCGCAGGGGATACGCTGGTGCCGCATGCGCTGGCCTACGCCCTAGAAGGTTTCGCGCTGCCGGGCACGCAACTGATCTATACCGACAGCGAAGCAAATGGACGCCCATGGTTCAAGCCAGCCTGGAACCCCGACTACGCGCTGGCCAGCGACTACCCGCTCGACCTGCTGCTAGTTCGCGCCTCGACCGCCCGCACGCTGCTCGAAGCTCACGACGCAGCCAGCTTCGCTTGGTCGGCGCTGGCTGTGGCATGGCCGCGAGGCTTTGAAGCTATCGTCCATGTGCCGCGCGTGCTGCTGCGCATGGCGTCGCCGCCGAATGCGGCCGAGCGCGCCGCACGCCTTGCTGCCGCCAGCCGCGCACTTGCCACCTTCGCACCGCAGGCCGTGCTAGAAGAACTGGACGGCTTTCCGCCGGGCAGCGCATATGCCGCGCGCCGTGTACGCCATCCGCTACCGGCCGACACGCGCGACCTCTCCGTCAGCCTTATCATCCCGACACGCGACCGCTCCGACCTGCTGCGGCGCTGTATCGACACCATCCGCCGCTTCTCTGCCTGGCCGAAACTGGAGATCATCGTAATCGACAACGGCTCTACGGAAGAAGTCACCCATGCCTACTTCGCTGAAATCGCGGCGCTAGGCGTTCGGGTGCTGCCGATGCCCGGTCCATTCAACTACGCGAACCTGAACAACCGCGCGATTGCCCAAGCCAGCGGCGACATTATCGGTCTGGTCAACAACGACATCGAAGCGCTACACGCTGACTGGCTGGAAGAGATCGTGGCCCAACTACTTCGTCCTGACGTCGGTGCCGTCGGCGCCAAGTTGCTCTGGCCAAACGGTATGGTGCAGCATGGTGGAGTATTACTCGGTGTAGGCAATGTCGCCGGCCACTTCGGCAACCGCCTAGCGGATGCGGACTGGGGCGACCATGGCCGCAACCAGCTAGTACAACAGGTTAGCGGCTGCACCGCCGCCTGCCTGTTCCTCAGGAAGGAAGATTACCTCATGCTTGGCGGTATGGACGGAAATGCGTTTCCAGTAGCTTTCAACGATGTTGACCTTTGCCTGAAGGTGCGGGCAGCGGGCAAGGCGATCGTGTGGACACCGCATGCGAAGTTACTGCATGCGGAGTCAGCGAGCCGGGGGCATGAGGATACAGCACAGAAAAAGGCACGGGCGCAGCGGGAGATGGATCAGTTGCGCATAAAATGGGGGAATGTATTGATGCAAGATCCGACGTATCACCCGGCGATGAATTTGGATCCAAATAGTCATGCGTTTGGAGGATTAGCGATACCGCCGCGGTTGCGTCTTCCGCGCACCGCCTCATTGTTCTAATAATTATGCATGCACGTTGCGATTAAGTCATGAATGCATCTCTCTTTCAGCATAAAGCACCGTATGCTCTGTAGATTTAAATAAGCTATCCAATAAGTACTTCGACAAAAAACCATGTCCAAAATATCTCTGGAATCAAGCAGTAATCCGGCAAAGAAAGTCGCAATATCTGTCCTCATGAACTTCCATCGTGAAGGGTTTCTCGCACAAACAACGATTGCTTCGGCAAAAGCCGCTGTTACCTACTTCAAGAATCGTAGACTAGGTGACGTACAGGTTATAGCCGTTATTGATTCCGGAAGCAATATTACCGATGATGTCGTCCAGCGAAATGCTGACTTTATCGACGTGATTGAGCGAGTCGACTACCGTGATCTGGCACAGTCGCGTAACCATGGTGTACGTGCAGCCAGCGGTAAATTTGTAGCTTTTCTCGACGGCGACGACCTCTGGGGCGAATCCTGGCTTGCGCGCGCGTATGCATATATGGAAACCCTCACGTCTCCCATTGTACTGCACACGGAATTCTTCATCGCATTTGGCCGAGAAAATTTTGCACGTGTCCAGTGGGACTCGTTTGCACCGGAATTCGACGCCCTGACTTTGATGCAGAACTGGCACTTCTGTAACAACTCTTTTGCTTCCAGAGACCTATTACTCGCAAACCCATTCATTTCCTATGATCACGACTCCGGGTTCGGATCGGAAGACTGGCACTGGTCTTGCGAAACACTCGCACGTGGTATTCGCCACGCTCCAGTTCCGGAGACAGCCTATTTCTACCGAATGCGTAACGACGTTATGGCATGCGGCGGAGATAGTCATTTGGGATTGGGCGCGAAAGGCGGCTTGCTGGTACGGCCATCGGCATTGTTCACGCCTGAAGCAAAGCAGTTTAAAAGGCATCATGGCCTAGTACAAGATCTACTAATACTGCCGCCTGGAGAATTGCCTCAGCAACTGAAAAGCGCGCCGACTGAATTGCCAGACTCTATTCTTGAGGAGTGGCGCCTGAGTGGAAAGATTGATCCTGATTGTTTCCCCACCAAGCACATTCGTGACACCTTAAACATTTTCCGTCCGGACATCCACTATAGTCTGACGCGGCTTTACAGAAAATTCTTCGCCCAAGTACATGACTGCGAAGATTTCATTTTCCTCGAATTCCGCTCGCACAAAGAAACTTTGGAGGCCATGAATGCAGTGCTAGGCAAGGTAAATAGGCGCACTGCAGTATTCGTCATGTCTGAAATTGAATTGCATGAGGATGCGGTCGATGAAAATATCGTAGTAGTGCCGCTCTGGAAAACCTCGATGTCTGCTCTGATTGGCGGCAATGAGATTGTAACACTCATCACCCGACTACTGCTTCAACTCGTGCCTCGTAACGTCATCAATCTGTGGTCTTCGTTTGCATCCGAAGCAGTACTAATCCCATATGCGCGTGCGTTCGAAACGCTTGGCATCCAAATCCACAACGCCGTCTACAGCGACAAGACGACCGACCTATTCAACCAGCGCTTCCGCTCTGAATGGTTGGCAGCAAAGAGGATGGGCGGGACGAACACGACGATTCTTACGCCGCATCCATCGGGGGCAGACGTGATCAACCACCGTTCTCTGCTGGCTGAGGTACAATCGGTCAAATGCCTTTTCGGCGGACATGAAAATATTGCAAATAACGCCAAAACAGTTTTGACTACAGCGCCGACCGCAGGCATCGATATTAGTTGCGTCCTTAACGTACATCGCGAGAAGGACGTGATGAAGCCTACAATTCTCTCCTTGATAGAAATGCTTAAATACACACATGTAGACCATGCGTGTGCTTTGGAGTTGATTATTGTATTAGACCGGACCGATAAAGCGACACGTGAGCTTGTCAATTCCGCGAAGAGTGAAATCCCGTGCCCGCTCATTATTAAAGAGGTAGATAACGGTAATCTAGCCATTTCGCGCAATGACGGAATTTCCGCTTCATCAGGAAAATATGTCGCGCTTTTTGATGCTGATGATCTATATGGGCGTAACTGGCTGACGAAAGCGATGGACTCCCTAGCGCATTCCGAGAACCCGGAGAGAGCCGTCATGCACCCTCAATATAATATTTACTTCGGTGCAGAAAAACGCATCTTCGAACATAGGCCGCTGCACCCTGGCGATTCAGGTGCCTTTGGTCTGGCTTTTACTAATTACTGGACATCTCTGCTGTTCGCTCAGCGAGATTTATTGCAGTGGCTGCCATTCGATCCAATCGATTTCTCCCGCGGCTTCGCCTTTGAAGACTGGAGCTGGAACTTGAAAGCCCTCCGCCATGGTGTTAGCCATCTCGTCGCGCCTGATACCGCGCATTACATCAGACTGAAAAAGCACGGTAGCCTGAATGCGGCGAGCGTGAATGCCGGCGCCATCTATCGCCCAGCAGGACTCTTCAAGGAATCATTTAAATGAACGACATGACCACTAAACAGTTGAATTTTCCAAACGGTTGGGACGAGGAGTTTTATCTCTTTGAGAATCCGGACGTTAAAGTGGCAATTGCGGGCGGATTACTTAGCTCTGGCTACGCGCATTTTATGCGCTTCGGCGCACTGGAAAATCGTCAGTTCCGTTTTTTTTCCGCAGCCAATGCACCGCTGGACTGGTCTGACTCGGATTACTTGCTCGCCAACCCAGATTTACCGAAGCCAGATTCCAAGAAGCATTCTGCCAACTCCTTTTTCGACCATTGGAATCGGATTGGGCGTTTTGAAGGAAGGAAGCGAGGGCGGGACCAGGTCGTCGAGCGTGCAACATCACAAACTTCTATATCCGCGAATGTAGTTCAAGAAATGTATATGCAAGCGCAGTTTGAGCCAAATATGTTTCCTGACGACTATTTTAATGAAGATGTTGCCGTCACAAGTCTCGATTGGATGACCTACAAAGGAAATGTGTTGCGTGCGTTCTTAAATGAACTGCGGATGGCTGATAATGACGGGCAAGGCCAGAAGACACATTCTTCCGATTCCAGCACCGAACACTATGAAGAAGTTACCAAGAATTCGCATTATACTGTCGGAACTGAAGAACTGCATTTCACGCATGTTTTTTTGGCGCCTTGGCTAAAGACAGGTGGGGCGGACAAGGCTGCAATTCTGTTTGCCAACTCTGTCGCAGAGCAACCTGGCAACAAAGTATTGTTTCTCACTACTGAGGTAACGGGCTCTCCTTGGGCCAAGCGACTTCATCCTTCAATTACCTATTTTGATATTGGAAACTACCTTGGTCGCCCCGGGAAAATTCCCGTCAGCTTGGCTTTTACTGAACAACGAGAACTACTAGCGGCATTTCTTTTGGATCATGCACCAGCGAAAATTCATGTGATCAACAGTCATCTTGGATGGTTCCTGTTCGGAAAGTATGGGATGGCATTAAGTCAAAATACTGATTTATACGTATCGCTGTATTGCTACGATTACACATCTGAATCCGAACCAGTGGGATACGCACGTTACATCCGCCTAGTTGCTCCTTATCTCAAGGGTATCATTAGCGACAACACACGCTTTCCTCTCGAACTAGCCAAAAATTTCGGTATTAGCTTAGAAGCCTGTACTACGACGTGGCATCCAGCTGCGATCGGAAGTAATATTCGACCGTTTCCAGTAGATCCGACCAGTACAAATGTACTGTGGGCATCCCGTCTCGATCGTCAAAAGCGTCCTGATGTGCTACTGCAGATCGCTAATGCGTGTCCTGAACTCGATTTCCATGTTTACGGCGATAGTGTAATGAACGATGCCTCTGCCGCCACATTCCTCAAGGCTATTCAGAGACATCATAATATTCACTACCATGGCGCGTATCAGTCGCTCAATGAAATCAAGCGAATTCCGTATCGCGCGTTTCTGTACACCTCCCAGTGGGACGGCCTGCCGAACATCTTGCTCGAGTTCGGCCTATTGGGACTCCCGATCGTAACCTCCTCAGTTGGCGGCATCGATGATCTGATTACGCCAAGTACTGGGTATACGGTATCCCACCACGAGAACGTTCCTATATATGTGTCGATCTTGCGCAGCCTCGCAACCGATCCCGAGGGGACTCTTGCCCGCGCCGCTGCATTGAAGGATTTAATTGTTGAACGTCATAACGAAACCACTTTTGTAGAGACGCTTGCGTCGATCGGCTACCTCGAATCCACGCGATAAATTTATTTTTCTCGATAAGATAATTAACCCATGCAAAAACGAATAGCAATTCTGGCTCCATCTCACTCCGAACTGGAAGCTTCATTTCATAAGCCAACGTCGAAACTGAATCCCGCAGTGGACAATCTGGGCAATCTGATGTTCAGATATGCCACCAGCATGCACGTTAGGGATTTCGAGTACATCGATGACTCGATGGCTCCGGAAATGATTCGAGAAAAATTCGATGTAATCGTGATGCCCTTAGCTAATCTTCTTCATCCATGGGCTACTAGTTGGGAAAACTGGGCTATGCACACACGGAAGTTTATTGAAGAATGCGGATTGCCACTTGTACCTGTTGGGATGGGTTCTCAAGCGTTGTCTGGACAGCAGGATCCGAATATCGGGCTACCAGAGTTCATCTGCGATCTGGCACGCTGCATCGCTGATCATTCCATCACTATTGGCCTACGGGGTTCATTCACGGCCGAGGTCCTTGATGCCATTGGCGTACGCAACGTCGTAGTAACCGGATGCCCGTCGAACTTTATTTCCCCCAACATGACCCTCGGTCGTGATATCGAGTCCCGAAGCGCGGTCGAATTCCCACAACGTCTCTGTGTATCCGGGAACGATTTCTATGTCAGTAGAACTGGGGTCGAGCAGGATGCGCAGCGTAAGTTGCTCGACTACGTTGAACTTCATGACGCTTTCTATCTCGTCCAAGCGCCTGAGGAACTCGTAGCACTGACGCGCCGCGATCACCTGTCCCACCTTGGGCAGAGTCGGTTGGAGGAACTTCGTCGCTATCTGCGCCCATCGTATGTCAGCTCGCGGTTCAACGAACTGGTGCGCAAACGTTTCCTGAGCATCCCAGCACTGGAATCATGGCTTGAGTTTTCAGCCGGTTGCGACCTGTATATCGGAATGAGGATTCACGGCGCTATGGCAGCAATTCAGGCCGGCACGCTGCCAATATGTATCACGCATGACCGTCGGACAGAAGAACTTTGCGAAACTATGTCTATACCTAGTATTGCTATCAGTGAGTTTGTGCAGAAATCAGACCTATTCGACGTTGTCGAGCACGTAAAGTTCGATGGTGCAGCGTACGATGCAAGACGCATACAACTCGCACATATATATCGGGAGATTTATGCTGCCAATGGAATTCCATGCCATCTGCCGCTTGATATCGACGCTGAAAAAAAACCGGCTGTAGTGCATTCATGACGCGATTATCTGGCATTCCGCACATCGAATCTCCCTTCTTCTCGTGTATTTTTAATCGAAATGATGTAGATGATGAGACGCGTCGCGTGGCGTTCGAGCTCGCGGCCAAAGGCTTTGCCGTCATCGACTTTCCTGATCCCGAAATAAGCTTTGAGGCCATCAAGGAGAATCTGAGGACACACTACGACTTTAACTCCTGGCGCGCCCATGGTCACGAAGCCGGCATTAGCTTGCGCATCCAGGACGCCTGGTCCTTTAACGAAGACGTCAAGCGCATCGCCTGCAATGAGCACATTATCGCCCTGCTCTCGCGCCTCTACGGCCGCCAGGCCTGGCCCTTCCAGACGTTAAACTTCCCGGTCGGCACCCAGCAGCACTTCCACACTGACTCAGTCCACTTCAGCTCGAGTCCGGAACGTTTCATGTGCGGCGTTTGGGTGGCGATGGAAGACATCGACGAGACTAACGGTCCATTGATGTATTTCCCTGGCAGCCACCGCTGGCCGATCTATACCAACGAGCACATTGGCAAGTGCGTGGCCGAGCTTGGCGATACACCAACCCAAGCGATCTACGAGGCAATGTGGCGCGACTTGGTCGCGGCGCATGGCGTGCAACCCGAATACTTCCATGCAAAGAAGGGGCAAGCACTAATCTGGGCCGCCAACCTAATGCATGGTGGAACGAAGCAACTCGACCCGGACCGCACCCGCTGGTCGCAGGTTACTCACTACTTCTTCGACGACTGCGCCTATTACACGCCGATGATGTCCGATCCTTTTTACGGCAGCATCGCGTTCCGCACCCTGACCAACATCGTGACCGGCAAACCGGTTCCCAATCGCGTGGCCGGGCACGAGGTGCCAGCGCGCTTCGTTGAGGCGACGATGCCGGGCCAAACGAAGTGGCAGGAAGAAGAAGTATTCGACCCGCAGCTATATCTGCTTGCTAATCCGGACGTAGCTGCTGCCGGCGTCGATCCGGCTCAGCACTACTTGCTGCACGGCATACATGAGAAGCGCCGGCTACGTCCCTGAACGTTGACCTAGCGCCGCAGAAGGAGAAACGGGCCAGCACGCTGGCTCGCTTTCATTGCTGAAGTTGCTTTTTACAGGCGACTGAACGTTGCCGCACCGCCCCTGCCTGTAAAGTATCGACCATATATGACTAGTTCCACCTGACTAGCAACTTACCGACGAGAGCGACGCTCAGGCGAAGGTTTCAGCGTTCTCTAATAGTAGGCCGCATCTGTCCTTGGCCGACATCGTCGGCGGCTGCCGAACAGGCCATATGACACCGACTGTCGGATCATTCCAGACGAGGCAGCGCTCTTGCTCAGGTGCGTAGTAATCGGTCGTTTTATAGACGAATTCGGCGGATTCCGATAGCACAACAAAACCGTGGGCGAAACCTTCCGGGATCCACAGTTGTACCTTGTTCTCGTCGCTGAGCACTTCGCCCACCCAATGCCCGAAGGTCGGCGAAGAGCGTCGCAGATCGACGGCAACATCGAACACGCTGCCCGTAACCACACGCACCAGCTTGCCTTGAGCCTGGCGCAGTTGATAATGCAGGCCGCGTAAAACGTTGTGTGCCGATTTCGAATGGTTATCCTGGACAAAGTTGACCTTACGGCCGACTGCGTCCTCAAAGCTGTCTTGGCGGAAGCTTTCAAAGAAAAAGCCGCGCTCGTCGCCGAACACGCGGGGTTCGATACGCAAGACGTCGGGAATGGCCAAGCGGGTAATCTGCATCAAAACACCGTTTCTTTCAAAACACGCATCAAGTATTGGCCGTAGCCGTTCTTTTTCATTGGGTCGGCCAGCGTTTTAAGCTGGGCCGCGTCGATCCAGCCCTTGCGGAAGGCGATCTCTTCCGGACATGCCACCTTCAGTCCCTGCCGATGCTCGATCGTCGCGATGAACTGGCTCGCGTCGAGCAGCGACTCGTGAGTGCCGGTATCGAGCCAGGCGTATCCGCGTCCCATGATCTCGACGTGCAGCTTGCCCATCTCCATGTACAGGCGATTCAGGTCCGTGATCTCGAGTTCGCCGCGCGCGGACGGCTTGAGCGTGCGCGCCAGCCGCGCGACGCTCTCATCGTAGAAGTACAGCCCCGTGACCGCGTAGTTCGAGCGCGGCACGGCTGGCTTCTCTTCCAGGCTCACGGCCTTTCCTTCGCGATCGAATTCGATCACGCCATACCGTTCGGGATCCTGAACATGATAGGCGAAGACGCTGGCGCAATCGGTACGGGTGTTCGCGCGGTCGAGCAAGGTATGGAGGTTATGCCCATAAAACAGGTTATCGCCCAGGACCAGGGCCGACGGCGCATCGCCAAGAAAGCGTTCGCCGATCAGGAAAGCCTGCGCCAGGCCGTCCGGCGATGCCTGCTCGGCGTACGACAGGTTCAGGCCCCAGCGCGCGCCGTCGCCCAGCAGTTGCTGGAAGCGCGGCGTGTCCTGCGGCGTCGAGATGATCAGGATGTCGCGGATCCCGCCCAGCATCAGCGTGCTCAGCGGATAGTAGATCATCGGCTTGTCGAATACCGGCAAGAGCTGCTTCGAGATCGCCAGCGTCGCCGGATGCAGCCGGGTGCCGCTGCCGCCGGCCAGGATGATGCCCTTGCGTTTCACGGGTTCGCTCATAGGTTTCCTTGCGCCGACAACTCGGCGATCATGCGGTTCACGTGGTAGCGCCAGTCGGGCAGCACCAATCCGAAACGCGCGCAGAATTTGCTGCAATCCAGGCGCGAGTTCGCCGGTCGAACGGCCGGCGTCGGAAATGCGCTGGTCGCGATCGGCTGCACGGCATCCGGCGCCACGTTCAACACCGCGCCATGCGCCTGCGCCTGCGCCAGCACATGCCTGGCATACGCATGCCAAGTCGTGCCGCCACTGGCAGCGACGTGATAGGTGCCGGACAGGCGGCGCGCGTCAGCCCCCAGGACCGCGATGCGATGCAGCGCCAGCGCCGTGGCATCGGCCAGCAGTTCGGCGCCGGTCGGCGCGCCATGCTGGTCCGCGACCACGCTCAGGGAGTCGCGCTCCTTTGCCAGGCGCAGCATGGTTTTGGCAAAATTGCCGCCGCGCGGAGCGAATACCCAACTGGTGCGCAAGATCAGGTGCATGGCGCCGCTCGCGCGAATCCGTTCCTCTCCGTCGACCTTGGTCTGGCCATATACCGACAGCGGATTGACGGCGTCGGTCTCGACCCATGCGCCCTCTTTCGATCCGTCGAACACATAGTCGGTCGAATAGTGCACCAGCCAGGCGCCAAGGGCAGCGGCTTCTTCTGCCAGCACGCCGGGCGCGACCGCATTGCAATCATGCGCGGCGTGCCGGTCGCTTTCGGCCTTGTCCACCGCCGTGTAGGCCGCGGCGTTGACGATCACGTCGGGCGCGACATCGCGCACCAGCGCACGGAGCGACTCGGGGTCGGCGAAATCGGCTTCGCCACGGCCACATGCATGCAGCTCGCCCAATGGCGCCAGCGCACGCTGCAGTTCCCAGCCGACCTGGCCATCCTTGCCGAGCAACAGGATCTTCATGCAGCCGGCCGTCCATCGGCATATTGCCGGTCGACCCACTCGAGGTAGGCGCCGCTGGTGACGTTGCGCACCCACTCCCCATTGGCCAGATACCACTCGACGGTCTTGCGGATGCCGGTCTCGAAGGTCTCCGCCGGACGCCAGCCCAGCTCGCGTTCCAGCTTGCCCGCATCGATCGCGTAGCGGCGGTCGTGGCCTGGACGGTCCTTCACGAACGTCATCTGCGTTGCATACGATGCACCGTCGGCGCGCGGGCGCAACTCGTCGAGTATCGCGCACAAGGTGCGCACCACGTCGATATTCGCCTTCTCGTTGCAGCCGCCGACGTTATAGGTCTCGCCCAGCCGGCCCTCGGCCAGCACGCGGCGGATCGCGCTGCAATGATCCGTGACGTACAGCCAATCGCGGATCTGCTGGCCATCGCCATAGATCGGCAGCGGTTTGCCCGCCAGCGCATTGTGGATCACTAGCGGGATCAGCTTTTCCGGGAAGTGGAACGGGCCGTAGTTGTTGGAGCAGTTGGTCGTCAAGACCGGCAGCCCATACGTGTGGTGGTAGGCGCGCACCAGGTGATCCGATGCCGCCTTGCTGGCCGAGTACGGACTGTTCGGCTCATAGCGGTTCTGCTCGTTGAAGGCCGGCGCGTCGCTCGAGAGTGAACCATAGACTTCGTCGGTCGACACGTGCAGGAAACGGAATGCGCCGCGGGCCTTGTCCTCCAGCCCGTTCCAGTAGGCCCGCACCGCTTCGAGCAGATTGAACGTGCCGACGATATTGGTCTGGATAAAGGCTCCCGGGCCTTCGATGGAACGGTCGACGTGGCTCTCGGCCGCAAAGTTCAGTACCGCGCGAACCTGGTGTTCGGCCAGCAGGCGGCCCACCAGGGCGCCGTCGCCGATGTCGCCGCGTACGAAGCGGTGGCGCGGGTTGCCTTCGAGGCTGGCGAGATTCTGGAGATTGCCGGCGTAGGTCAGTTTGTCGAGATTGACGACTGGCTCATCGTGTTGGGCCAGCCAGTCCATGACGAAGTTCGAGCCGATGAAGCCCGCTCCGCCCGTCACGAGGATGGTCATTCCTGCGTTTCCTGGTAGATGTGTAGAGATCGGCAGCGCCAGGGCGCATACCCGAGCCCGAGGATTACCGTAACATTTTCGGCGCGATCTGGCCGGATTGTCAATGTGACGGCGACTTGTGAACGGTGCTGGTCATCGCCGTGCGAGAAGGCTCTGCCATCGCGCTAGGTATATAAACTGTCAACTATCACCGCGTGGACGGGAAACCCGTCCACGCTACCATCACGTGGCCGATGGATTAATCCGCCGTGCCGCTACAGGCCATAAGCATAACAAATGCCGGGTGCATGAAAATACGCGGATTCCCACCCCGGGTTTACGCCGCCTCGGCCGCCTTCAACAACGCCTCGATCCCCTGCGGCTCCACCGGCCTGCTGAAACAATACCCCTGCATCTGGTCGCACCCATGCTCGTGCAAAAAGGCCAGCTGCTCCGACGTCTCCACCCCTTCCGCGATCACGTTCAGCTTCATCGAATGCGCCAGCGCGATCACCGCGTTGACGATCGCGGCGTCGTCCGCGTCCTGAGTCAGGTCGCTCACGAAAGAGCGGTCGATCTTCAGGCTGTGGATCGGGAAGCGCTTCAGGCTCGCCAGGCTCGAATACCCGGTCCCGAAATCGTCGATCGCCAGCTGCACGCCCATGTTCGCCAGCCGGGCCATGGTCTCGGCGGCGGCGACCGGGTTCTGCATCAAGACGCTCTCGGTGATCTCCAGCGTCAGCCAGCGCGGATCGCAGCCGGTCTTGTTCAGCAACTCGGCCACGCGCTGGGCCACGTCCTGGCCCAGGAACTGGCGCGCCGACAGGTTCACGCTCACGCGCACCGGCGGCAGGCCGCGGCGCAGCCAGGCCACCTGCTGCGCCATCGCGGTTTCCAGCACCCATTCGCCGATCGGCACGATCAGGCCGGTTTCCTCGGCCAGCGGGATGAAGTCCGATGGCGCCACCATCGGCCGGCCGTGCGGCTTCCAGCGCAGCAGCGCTTCCACGCCGCTCACGTCGCCGCTCGCGATGTCCACCACCGGCTGGTAGTGCAGCAGGAATTCCTGGCGCTGCAGCGCGCGTTGCAGCGCGCCCTCCATGCGCAGGTGTTCCACCGACTGGGCGCCCATGTCGGCGACGTAGAAACTGTAGTGGTTGCCGCCCGTGCCTTTTGACTGGTACATGGCGCTGTCGGCGCACTTGAGCAGGGTCGCGGCGTCCAGGCCGTCGCGCGGATACATCGCGATGCCGATCGAACCGGTCGGGAAGACCTCCTGCCCGCACAGCATCAGCGGCTGGAACAGGTTATCCAGCAGCTTCTGCGCCACCTTGGCCGCATCGGTTTCGCCGCCCAGCTCGGGCAGCACCACCACGAATTCGTCGCCGCCCTGGCGCGCCACCGTGTCGCTCTCGCGCAGGCTGCTCGCCAGGCGGCGCGCGATCTCGACGATCATCTGGTCGCCGGCGTCGTGGCCCAGGCTGTCGTTGACGTGCTTGAAGCGGTCCAGGTCGATGAACATCACCGCCACCTGCGTGCCGGCGCGGTGCGCGTGCACGATGGCTTGCGCCAGGCGGTCCTGCAGCAGCACCCGGTTCGGCAGGCCGGTCAGGGCGTCGTGGTTGGCCATGCGCAGCAGCGCTTCTTCGGCGCTCTTGCGGCGCGAGATGTCCTCGACCACCGAGATGAAGCGCTGGTTGCCGTTGGCGTCGCGCATCATCGAGACGCTGATGTTCACCCAGATCGGCGTGCCGTCGCGCCGCAGCAGGCGCCGCTCGCGCTGGTAGTCGCCGATTTCTCCGGCGCGCAGGCGTTTTACCAGCGCCAGCTCGTCGGGCAGGTCGGCTTCATGGGTCAGTTGCTGGAAGAAGCGCTGCAGCAGCTCCACTTCGCTGTAGCCCAGGATCTGCGCCATCTTGCGGTTCACGCGCAGCAGGCGCCCGTCCGGGCCCAGCAGCACGATGCCCACCGCGGCCTGGCTGAAGGTGAGCCGGAAGAACTCCTCGCTCTCCTGCAGGCGCAGGCGCGCCTTGCGGCGGAACGTGATGTCCTGGCCGATCAGGAGCAGCATGTGGCCGCCCGCCTGCCGGGTGCGGCGGATGTTGAACTCGACGTAGCGCACGCCGTCGGCGCGGCCGTCCAGCGTCACCAGCACGTTGTCCTGCGGCGCGCCGGTGCGCAGCGCCTCGTCGACGCGCGCCGCCAGCTCGGGGGCGGGCAGCCATTGCTCGAGCGGGTGCCCGGCCGCGGCGGCTTCTTCCGGCGCGCCGACCAGGTCGGCCATCGTGCGGTTCATCGAGCGCACCTTGCGGTCGGCATCCACCACCACCAGGCCGGCCGGCATGCCGTCGATCACCTGTTCCAGGTAGTCGCGGTTCTGGCGCACATTGCGCTGGTCGGCGTGGGCGTAGGTGTCCAGCGCCAGCCCCATGTCGAAGCAGACCACCTTCAGCACCGCATCCCAGGCCTCGATGAAGCGCGCCGGATCGTGGTCCAGCTTTTGCCACAGCAGGCTGGACAGTTCAGAGAGGTACTTGCGGTAGGCGCCGATATACCATTTCGGGTCGAGCCCGATGCGCTGGTGGGTGGCGCCCACGCGCAGGCGCTCGTGGATGTAGGCCGGGCCGTAGTCGCCGGCCGTCAGGCTGCTGAAGTAGCCGGCCTGTGCGCGCCGCAGGCGTGAGGTGGTTTCGCTGTCGGCCAGCAGCTCGCGCAGGCGCGGGAAGGCCAGCAGGTGCGCATAAAAACTGTCCGAGAAGGTGTCGCGCTCCTGGTCCAGCAAGGCGTGCACCTCGCGCAGGACGGCGGCGTCGCGCTCGTCGAATTGCAGAAAACTGCGGCGCGCCGCGATTTCTTCGTCGTCCAGGCCGATCTCTCGTGCGAGGGCGTCGATCATTTCCCGGGTTTCCCTCATGCAATCCTCCGCGCCTGCAAGAACCGCACCGACCTGGCCGTACCACTTCTCATCTGGGTAATCATGGGAAACGCCTCTGGTCAATCGTCTTGACCAAGAATTAATAACCTGCTGGATATCTTAGTTGCATGATAGCAAATAGCTTCATGGCGGTCTGTCACTTACTGGCGATCTGTTGTTTATTTGTCTTAGTGTTCGCCGGCCTATTAACTTGGTTTAAGTCGAGAAGCGATGGACGTTGCACCAGCACAAGATGCAGCGCAGGGATGGGGTGACAGTGGGGAATCGTCATCATTTCAGGAGCCCGCCATGTCCCCCCACCCTCTCTTGCCTTCGGCCGCCGCCACGGCCCTGGTGCTGGCGTTGTCCAGCAGCCCCGCGGCCGCCGTCGACGTCATCGTCACACCCGTAAAGCCCACCGTCGAGCGCGGCGACGACGTGATGGTGCGCGTCACGCTCACCAATTCGTCGGGCGCCGCCCAGCACCTGCTGCGCTGGCGCACGCCGCTGGATGGGGTGGAAGCGCCCTTGTTCGAGGTGCGGCGCGACGGCCAGCCGGTGCGCTATCTCGGCCGGCGCATCAAGCGCGCGGCGCCCGGTCCGGCGGACTACGTGCGCCTGGATCCCGGCGCTTCGCTCAGCAAGACGGTCGAGCTGTCGCGGCTGTACGAGATGAGCGTGACCGGCAGCTACACGATCCGCTACCACAGCGCGGCCATGCCGGCGCCGGGCGCCGGCGTCCAGGCGGTGGTCGGTGAGCTGGTCTCGAAGCCGGTCAGCATCTGGGTCGACGGCCGCCTGCCGCGCGGCGCCAAGCCGGCCGCCATGGCGCCGGAGCCGGGCGGGGCCGGCCTGAGCTACGCCAACTGCTCGAACGCCCAGCAGGAGCAATTGGTGACGGCGATGGACGCGGGCCGCGCGATGACGGCCGACAGCCACGCTTATCTGACGTCCGGCAAGCAATATGGCGAGCGCTACACGACCTGGTTCGGCGCCCTCGACGCCGCGCGCGGCGCCAAGATCACCAGCAATTTCACGGCCATCAAGGACGCGTTCGAGAACAAGCCGGTCAAGATCGACTGCGATTGCGACGAGCCGTATTTCGCCTATGTGTACCCGGCGCGGCCCTACACCGTGTGGGTGTGCAGGGCGTTCTGGGCCGCGGCCGTGACCGGCACCGATTCGCGCGGCGGCACCCTGCTGCATGAACTCAGCCATTTCGACGTGGTGGCGGCGACCGACGACCACGTGTACGGCCAGGCCGGCGCCGCCGAACTGGCGCGCACGGCGCCGGAGCGGGCGATCAACAATGCCGATTCACATGAGTATTTTGGGGAGAATACGCCGGCGCAGCAGTGATGGCCGGACCGGTTGGGCAATGGGCTCTACCGCTGCGTAAACGAAAACTTCACCGGAATCGCCGGACTGCTCTTGATGCTGGCCGCATCGAGCTTGCCCAGGCTACTCAGCCACGGCCCGGCATAGCGGATCTCGTAGCTGTGCTGCCCCGGCTTGAAGGCATAGGCCTGGGTGATGTCGATCGTGTTCAGGTGGGTGGTCTGCGGCTTGACCTCGAGGTAGTCGGCCGGGCCCGGCGCGGCGCGCTTGACCATGCGGCCGGTGTAGGCCACTTCTTCCCCGGGTGTGCGCAGGTTGAAGCGCGGGGCGGTCAGGTCGTCGCCCAGCGCGATCTCGCGCGGGATCCACACCGACTGGTCGCCGCGGTTCTCGATCAGCACCCGCACCTTGACCGACTTGGCGCCGGTCTCGACCTCGAGCCGGTGATGCACGTTCACCTTGGCCTCCACGGCCTTGACCGCGCCGACCAGGCCGCCCAGCGCCAGCAACGTCGCCAGCACAGCTGCCGGCATGCTTCGTTTGACATGCATCTCGTCTCCTTACGACACGGGGCCACCATGGTTTTCAAAAAAGGGCTGCCGCGAGCGCGGCAACCGCCTTTCGATTATGACATGAGTTATCGCTGCAGTTCAGGGAAGAATGTTACCGCCTGTTTCAGGCAAGGCCGCCAGGATGGTCACCGCCACCCGCCGGTTGCGGGTCTGTCCGGCCACGTCCGTGTTCGGCGCCACCGGCCGCGTGTCGGCAAAGCCGATCGCCGACAGGCGCGTCGGCGGCAGGCCGTTGTCGATGAACAGGCGCACCACGCTCGATGCGCGCGCGGTCGACAGTTCCCAGTTCGACGGATACACCGGGCTGGCGATCGGCATGTCGTCGGTATGGCCCTCGACCTCGATGCGGTGGGTATCGTCCCTGAGCAGGCCGGCCACGGCGCCCAGCACTTCGCGCGCCTCCGGGTCGAGCGCCGCTTCGCCCTGCTCGAACAGCACGCTCGCATTGATCTCGACGCTGACGCCGCGCGCGTTCTGGGTCACCCGCACCTGGCCCGACTTCACCAGCGGCAGCAGGGTCGCCGACAGCTCGCGCGCCATCACGCCCATGCGCTCCTGCTCGCGGCGCGCGGCCTCGTTGCGCTTGCGGTTGATGATGTGCGACAGCGGCAGCACCGGCTCGACATTGGTATTGACCTGCGTGGCCGCGCCTCGTCCGCCGAAGGCGTCGCCCAGGGCGTCGGACAGCACCTGGTACTTTCCCTCGTTGACGATGGAGATCGCGTACATCACCACGAAAAAGGCGAACAGCAAGGTGATCAGGTCGGCGTAGGAGATCAGCCAGCGCTCGTGGTGCTCTTGCGGGACGTCGTCGTCGTAGCGCTTGCGGGCCATGATGTCGCCTGTCGTCAGTGGCGCGCCAGCAGGCTGGCGACGCGCTCGTCGACCACGCGGCCGTGGTCGCCGCCGGCGAGATCGGCAAAGACTTCGGCCAGGATCTCGTACTGCGAGACCCGGTCGTTGACGATCGCCTTGAGCTTGTTGCCGACCGGGTAGAAGAACAGGTTGGCCAGGCCCACGCCGTACACGGTCGACACGAAAGCGACCGCGATGCCCGAACCCAGGCGCGCCGGGTCGGACAGGTTTTCCATCACGTGGATCAGGCCCAGCACGGCGCCCAGGATGCCGATCGTCGGCGCATAGCCAGCCGCCGATTCCCAGATGCGCGCCGCCTGGCGCTGGGCGAATTCATAGCCGTTGATCTCGTGTTCCAGCAAACTGCGCAGCTTGTCCGGCGCGATGCCGTCGACCACCAGGCGCAGGCCCTTGGCCACGAACGGGTCGGCCTTGTTCATGTACTGCTCCAGCGACAGCAGGCCGTCGCGGCGCGCCGACTGGCTCCACAGCGTGATGTCGCGCGACAGTTTCTGGCGGCCGTTCTTCGGCGGCACGAACACCCAGCGCAGCATGCCGAGGCCGCGCAGGAAGGTGCGGGTTTCGCTCTGCAGCAGCACGGCGCCGAAGGTGCCGACCACGACAATGGCGAAGGCGGCCGGCTGCATCAGCGATGCAAACTTGCCGCCGTCGAGCGTGTAGCCGAGGAAAATGCCGGCTATCGCCAGCACCAGGCCGCCTACGCTGGCCCAGTCCATATATGCTCTCGCAAGGTGGTGCGCAGGCGCGCGACGGCCTGGGTGTGCAGCTGCGACACCCGCGATTCACTCACACCCATGACGGCGCCGATTTCCTTCAGATTCAATTCCTCTTCGTAGTACAAGCCCATCAACAGTTTCTCGCGCGGCGGCAGGTTGTCGATGGCCTCGATCACCGCGTGGCGGAAGTCGGTCTCCATCAGGCCGCGCAAGGGGTCGCTGTCGTCCACCGCGTAGCGGTCGAGGAAGTTGCCGTCGCCGTCGTCGTCATGGAAGTCTTCGTAATAGACCAGCTGGTGGCCGCCCGAGTCGGCCAGCATCTCCTGGTAATCCTCGAGCGAGAGCTTGAGCGACTTGGCCACTTCAGATTCGCTCGGCGGCCGGCCCAGGCGCTGCTGCAGCTCGTGCATCGCGGTCTCGACCTTGCGCATGTTCTGGCGCGTGCTGCGCGGCATCCAGTCGCTGCTGCGCAATTCGTCGAGCATGGCGCCGCGGATGCGCAGCACCGCATAGGTCTCGAACTGCGCGCCATGGTTGTCTTCGTAGCGGTTGATGGCGTCCAGCAGGCCGATCATGCCAGCTTGCACCAGGTCATCCACCTCCACCGAAGGCGGCAGCTTGGCCTTCATGTGGTGGGCAAGACGCTTTACCAACGGCATATGCTCCGTCAGCAAAGAATTCTTGTCCGCTTTCCCTTTGACCGTGTACATGCTGGTGTCAGTCTTCTCTCTGCTTGTGTTCTATTGCCGATGTCGATTACGAGCCAAAGTGGGCCGCGCTCCCCTGCTTGCCGAACTGCGGCATGGCGTGCAGCGCGAACTTGCCTGCCAGCTGGCGAAACGCCACCGACGCGCCGGCCAGCGGGAAGGCGTCGACCACGGCCCGGCCCAGGCGTGCGGCCCGGTGCAGGTACTCGTCGGCTGGCACCGAGCCCATGAAACTGAGCTTGACGGCAAGGTAACGTGTTGCTGCTGCTGACATATTATCGTATACCACCTTGGCCTCTGCCTCTGTCGCACCGGTAACAAGGATACCGAATGGGCGCCGGCCCAGTTGCTGCGACAGCCGCTTGATCAGCGCATAGGCGTTCGTGATCGACGCCGCGCTGGTGGACACCTGCACCACGATCTCGGAATCGAGCATCGAGGCCACCGGGAAATCGCCGTCCGGGCCGAGCTCGGCGTCGACGATGACGATGCCGGTTTGCAGCGCCAGCACGTCGAAGGTATTGCCCAGGCGGCGTGCCTCGGCTGCGGTTTCGGGCGCGCCCATCGGCACCACCGAAAAACCTTGCGGCGCCGGGCGGATCACCTGGTTCAATGCGCTTTCCTGGCGCGCCACCTGCAGCAGCGAAGCGCGCCGGTTCATGCCGAGCCGGCGCGCGACGCCGTATTCCACTTCGCAGGCATCGACGATCAGCACGTCGTTGCCGGCCTGGGCCAGCGAGGCGCCCAGGTTGACCAGCATGGCGCCCTTGTCGTCTTCAGGCGTGGCCGACAGGAAGGTGACCACGCGCGGACGCGGGCCCTGCAGCATGCGGCGCAGGCCTTCGGCCTGGTCGAAATCGAAACTAGCCACGGTTCACCTCGCGCGCGGCTTGTGCCGCAGCCATCATCAGCGGCATGTCGGCTTCGTTTGCGCCGTTGCCGCGGTTGCGGAAAGCGCGGTCGACCAGCAGGTTGCGGTCGGCCACGTGCAGGTCTTCCGGCACGCGCTGGCCGTTCGAGATGTAGTGCAGGTTCAGCTTCTGGCGGATCACGACGTCGAGCACGCCGCCGATCGATGCGGCTTCGTCCATCTTGGTCATGATGGCGCCGTGCAGGCCGCTGCCCTGGTAGGCGCGCACCACTTCGTTCAGCGTTTCGTTGGTCGAGGTCGAGTTCAGGCACAGCAGGCGCTTCACGTCGGCGCCCGAGCCGGACAGCATGGCGACCTGCTCGGCCACCATGTGGTCGCGCTGCGACATGCCGATGGTGTCGATCAGCACGGTGTGCTTGTTGCGCAATTCCTTCAGGGCGATGCGCAGGTCGGCCTCATCCTTCACCGAGTGCACCATCACGCCCAGGATCTTGCCGTAGATGCGCAGCTGCTCGTGGCCGCCGATACGGTAGGCGTCGGTGGTGATCAGGGCCAGCTTGTCCGGGCCGTGGCGCATCACGCAGCGCGCGGCCAGCTTGGCGGTGGTGGTGGTCTTGCCGACGCCGGTCGGGCCGACCAGGGCGTACACGCCGCCCTGCTCCAGCAACGCGTCTTCGTTGCCGATGGTGGTCAGGTTACGCGCCAGCACCGTCTTCACCCAGCGCATGGCTTCCGCGGCATCCTTGGTCGCCGGCATTTTTTCGATCAGGAAGCGCGCCAGGGTGGCCGAGAAACCGGCGGCCAGCATCTCGCGCAGCACGGTCGCCTTGTGCGGCTCGCGCTGGGCGGTGGCGTTCCACGACAGCTCGGCCAGCTGGGTTTCCATCAGGCCGCGCATGGCGCGGATCTCGCTCATCATGCCGTTCATCTCGGCGGCGGCCGATTCCTTGGCCTGGGCGATGGCGGCGCTCATCATCGAGGTCATGGCGCTCATGTCGATGGTCGGCTCCGGGGCCGGGGCGCGGCGCTCGGCGTAGGTCGGGGCAGGTTCGGCGTAGGCTGGCGCGATCGGCGCGGCCGGGGCGGCGTCCTGCAGGCGGCGCGACAGGAAGGCCGGGGCGGCGGCGGGGGCCGCTGCCGGCACTGGGGCCAGGTCGTCGAAGTGCTGCAGTTGCGGCGCCGGCTGGGCCATTTCCGAATCGGCGGCCGGCGCGGCCAGCGAGGCCACGTCATCGTTGTCCAGCGCCAGGATCTCGACCTGGCCGTCGACTGGACGGTTGGAGAGGATGACGGCATCCGGACCAAGGGCTTCGCGCACCTTGCGCAATGCATCTCGGGACGTTGCTGCCGTAAATTTCTTAACCTTCATCTGGTTCTCCGCGCTTCAATCTGGTTCTGCATGACGGGCACGATGCCCATCGATAGGAAGCATTATTGACGATGCCCTCAGGAAACCATCAGGGGAAAAGGATGGGGAAAAGGGCCTATTTCATCGGAATCGGCAAAAGCGATACCTTTTGACCGGATGACAAGCGGAGGGTTGTCGTCAACAGGCGTCCGGGGCCGGGCGATCTTTGCCCCTGAAGAGAGGTCCAAGTATGCAAGACAGGCCGCCTGTCGCTGGCGCCGGGAGGACACCATGGTCAAATCGATTCGACTGTTGTATCGCAACATCCAGGGCCGCGTGCGATGCAATTACAACTGGGACTGGCAAAAGATGTGCGAGCGCTCCGCCGTCATGGTCACCGCCGTCGAGTGGAGCGGTGGGTGCGGCACAGGTGCTGTGACCTATACCCACGACTGCTATCAAAGACGTGAGCAAATGTGCTCAACGTCCTCTTCCTGCCCCGAGCCGTCCTGTTGACCGTGTTCGTATCTGACAGGCGTGACTTTCCCGCCTCCCGCCGACAAAGTTCGGCAGCAGTGTCTGACGTCACCGCCAGACTCGCCACGGGTAGCGCCGTTCTCGCTACAAGAGCGATGGTGGCGGGCCGTGTTTCATATGCCAAGTCGTTATTCACCGCATGCCATGCACATCCAACGTCTTTGATCTCTGTCGCTTGGTTTTCGCGGCAAGGATGAGTTATGTGATGGTGTGCTTCCATACCAGCATACATAGCATCAGACACCGGTGATGGAGCCAGAGTTCCGCTCCGACTGACCGGGCGGCATACGAACCGCCCTTCCCCCATTACATCGGCACACCCACCAGGCTGGTCACCCGAATCGTCTTGGTCTCCGGCACTTCTGCATGCGACAGCACCTTCAGCTGCGGCACGGCGCGGCGCAGGAAGCGCGACAGCAGCACGCGCAGCGGGGCCGGCACCAGCAGCACCGGGGTGTGGCCCATCTGCTCCTGCTGGTTGGCCGAATGGGCCGCCTGCTGGGCGATGGTGTCGGCCAGGCCCGGCTCGATGCCGGTGCCGTCGCCGCCGGCGCCCATCGCCTGCATCAGCAGACGCTCGAGGCGGTTGTCCAGGGTCATCACCGACAACTCGTTCTCGCCCGGGAACAGCTGCTGGACGATGGCGCGGCCCAGGGCCACACGCACCACGGCGGTCAGTTCCGACGGGTCCTGCGTCATGTTCGCGTGCTCCGACAGCGCCTCGATGATCGAGCGCATGTCGCGGATGTGCACACCTTCGACCAGCAGGTTCTGCAGCACTTTCTGCAGGGTCGACAGCGACACGACCTTCGGCACCAGGTCTTCGAGCAGCTTCGGCGTTTCCTTGCCCAGGTGGTCCAGCAGCGCCTGCACTTCCATACGGCCCAGCAGTTCCGAGGCGTGCATCGTGATCAGGTGGTTCAGGTGGGTCGCCACCACGGTGCCGGCGTCGACCACGGTGTAGCCCATGCTCTGCGCTTCGTCGCGCAGGCCGGCTTCGATCCAGGTGGCCGGCAGGCCGAAGGCCGGATCGGTGGTCACCAGGCCAGGCAAGGTGCCGCTGGCCATGCCCGGGTTGATCGCCAGGAACTGGCCGTTCAGCGCTTCGCCGCTGCCCACTTCCACGCCCTTCAGGGTGATGCGGTAGGCCGATGGCTTGAGTTCCAGGTTGTCGCGGATGTGCACCGGCGGCGCCAGGAAGCCCACTTCTTGCGCGAACTTCTTGCGGATGCCCTTGATACGCTTGAGCAGCTCGCCGCCCTGGTTCTTGTCGACCAGCGGGATCAGGCGATAGCCGACTTCGAGGCCCAGGGTGTCGACCGGCATGACGTCCTGCCAGGTCGCTTCTTCGCTCTCGGCCGGGGCCTGCTTGGCGGCGGTGGCCTCGGCGGCGGCCGCGGCGGCCGCTTCTTCCTTGGCCGGCGCTTCCTTGCGGCGCTTCGAGATCAGGTAGCCGGCGCCGGCCAGCGAGCCCGCCAGCAGCAGGAACACCAGGTTCGGCATGCCCGGGATCATCCCCAGGCCGCCGATGATGGCGGCGGTGATGTACATCGTCTCGGGCTTGGCCATCAGCTGGTTGGTCAGCTGCGAGCTCACGTCTTCGTCGTTGGCGACGCGCGACACGACCATACCGGCCGCGATCGAGATGATCAGCGATGGAATCTGCGCCACCAGGCCGTCACCGATAGCCAGCAGGGTGTAGATCTTGGTCGCTTCACCGACCGCCAGGTCGTGCATCACCACGCCGACGATCAGGCCGGCAACCACATTGATCACGGTGATCATGATGCCGGCGACGGCGTCACCCTTCACGTATTTCGAGGCGCCGTCCATGGCGCCGTAGAACTCGGCTTCCTGCGCGACTTCCTGGCGGCGCTTGCGGGCTTCGGCTTCGCCGATCAGGCCGGCGTTCAGGTCGGCGTCGATCGCCATCTGCTTGCCAGGCATCGCGTCCAGGGCGAAGCGTGCGCCGACTTCGGCGATACGGCCGGCGCCCTTGGTCACGACCGAGAAGTTGATGATGGTCAGAATGATGAAGACGACGATACCGACGGTGTAGTTACCGCCAATCAGGAAATGGCCGAAGGCCTCGACCACCTTGCCGGCCGCCGCCGAGCCGGTGTGGCCTTCGGTCAGGACAATTCGAGTAGAAGCCACATTGAGCGCCAGGCGCAACATGGTCGAGACCAGCAGGATGGCCGGGAAGGCCAGGAAGTCAAGCGGCTTGACCGTATACAGTGCGGTCAGCAGCACGATGATCGACAGCGCGATATTGAAGCTGAAGAACACGTCGAGCACGAAGGCCGGCAACGGCAGGATCATCATTGCCAGCAGCATGATGATCAGGATCGGCGCGGCTGCCGCCTTGCCGCCTCGTGCACCGAGGCCGCTCATCCAGGCTGGCAGTTTCATGCTGTTGGTCATTCAGTTCACTCCGTGTTCAGTTCAATTCGGCCCCCCTGGCTTGGGTGGCGCTGGCTGTTGCGACGCCGGGTTCAGCGGGTCCATCTCGTCGGGCACTTTCAACTTCGTCGGGCGATCCGGGTAATCCCCTTCTCCCTTCTTGTAGGCGCGCAGCTGGTAGACATAGGCCAGCACTTCCGCCACCGCCGAGTACAGCTTTTCCGGGATCTCTTCGTCGATATCGGTATGCTTGTACAGGGCGCGGGCCAGGGCCGGGGCTTCCATCAGCGTGACCTTGTGTTCCTGGCCCAGCTCGCGGATCTTGGCGGCCACGTCGTCGATGCCCTTGGCCACGACCCGCGGCGCGCCCTTGCCGTCCGTATACTTCAGCGCCACCGCATAGTGGGTCGGGTTAGTGACGATCACATCTGCAGTAGGTACATTTTGCATCATCCGTCCCCGGGCCATTTCGCGCTGCAACTGGCGAATCTTCCCCTTAATCTGAGGATTGCCGTCCGACTCCTTGGATTCCTGGATCATTTCCTGGCGCGTCATTTTCAGTTTGTCTTTCCAGTGCCACAACTGGTAAGGACCGTCGATCAGGGCAATGAAGCCCAGCGCGCCGACGATGAACAGGAAGGATTTGCCGATCATGGCGCCCACGTGGGCGCTGCTTTCATTGAGGGGCTCGACCGCCAGGCCCAGCATCGCCTCCTTCTGGCCGCTGACGACGATATACGCCACCACGCCCACGACGATGGTCTTGGCGACCGCCTTGAGCAGCTCGACCAGGGCGTTTTTCGAGAACATATTGCCAATACCCTTGATCGGGTTCAGCTTCATGAAGTTGGGCATGAAAGCCTTGGACGAGAACAGCCAGCCGCCGATCAGGAGCGGCGAGACCAGGGCGATGACCATGATGGCGCCGGCGATCGGCAGGCAGGCCAGCAGCACGGCGACCAGGTCATTGAGAATGCGCTCGAACAGGATGGCGGGATTGAAGACCTGTTCGCGGTCGAGCGACAGGCCGGACTTGAGCGCCAGGCTCAATTTGCCTACGAGCATGCCGCCAAAGGCCCACAGGCAAGCCCCGGCAGTCATCAGGACGGTAAAGGTGGCCAGCTCCCGCGATCTGGGAACGTCGCCTTCCTCGCGCGCCTTCTCGATCTTCCGGGGCGATGCGTCTTCTGTCTTTTCTGCGTCGCTATCTTCCGACATGCCTACTCCGCCAAACTATGTCACATGCGCCTTTGTACCGCGCAAATGAAATTATCGCCGGAATTGCCGTGCGGCTAGCTATAAAACAGGATGGGAAAGCGGCCGCTGTTCGCGGCCGGATGCCTGACATTACATGCGGCGGCGGACGAAGGCCGGGGCCGGCTGCTCGCGGCCGAGGTCGGACAGCGGGGCCGGCTGGTTGGCCGCGGTCGGCTTGGCGATGCGGGCGGACACGATCACCGGCGCAATCACCGGAGCGATCGGGGCGACCACGGGCTTGACCACCTTGACGGTGGACGTGGTGGCCGGCGCCAGCGGGGCGGCGGCCACGTGCGCCGGCAGGCGGCGGCGGGCGCGCCAGGCGGCGACCACCAGGCCGTACACGACCAGGTACAGCGCGAAACTGGCGACCACGCCCTGCATCAGCACGGCAGGGGTATTCGCATGGTTGACTGCCAGCGCGGCCGGCACCAGGGCGATGCTCCACGACACCGGCGACACGCAGGCATTGCGCAGCGGCGCCGGCAGCATGCGCAGGTAGCGTGCGGTGATCGCCGTCTTGACCAGGCTGTGCAGGTGCCAGCTGTCCGGATGGCCCGGATGGCGGCGGCACCACAGGCGGCGGCAGATGGTGAACAGGGTTTCGAAGACCGGATAGGCGCAGGCCAGCAGCGGGGCCCAGGCCGAGACCGAGGGATTGCGGTAGACCAGCATCACCGACAGCCAGGCCAGCAGGAAGCCCAGCAGGTAGGCGCCGCCGTCGCCGAGGAACAGTTTGCCAAACGGGAAATTGACGACGAAGAAACCGGCCGTCACGGCGCAGATCACGAAACACAGCTGGGCCAGGTGGACGTCGCCGGCGCCCAGGGCGATCAGGCCCAGGGTGGCCAGGCCGATCACGACCGTGCCGCTGGCCAGGCCGTTGAAACCGTCGATGATGTTGACCGCATTGGCCACGCCGCCCACCGCGAAGGCGGTGAACAGCACCGAGAACGGCAGCCAGCCCAGCAAGCCGTCGAGCGGCGCCAGGCCGGTGTACTGGAGGGTGACGCCGGTCAGGAACCAGCAGACCGCGCCGCTGGCCATGGTCGCCAGCAGGCGCGCGCGCACCGACACGGTGCGGGTCAGGTCTTCGGCCAGGCCGAACACGAAGGCCGGCAGCGAGGCGATCAGCACCGGCAGCAACAGTTCCTGCTGCGCCTGCGGCAGCACGCCCAGCGCCATCCACAGGCCGATCATGATCGCGGCGCCGCCGATGCGCGGGGTCGGGGTGATGTGGAATTTCTGTACACCGCGCGTCGCGTCGAGCGAATAGCGCCCGTGCCAGCGTGTGGTGAACACGAGCAGGAGGGAGCAGATCAGCGATGTGGCAAAGCCGATTTCCAGGCCAGCCATGGGCAGGTTATTAATACTCATAGAACCACTTTGTTAACTCGTCAATTCTAGCGCATTTCTTGTTGATCTTCCGGCAAACGTGCTCGGCCACGGATTCTATCCCAATGTCACAAACGCACTGTTACGTCATGCAAGCTATTGATTGTGCAAGAACAATTCGACGATTCTAGGGACGTTGCGATCTGTCAATCAATCGCCCTGAAACTTCTCCTAATATTTCTCGACAAATTGTTACACTTTTCTTCAGTGATATTTAGATAGATTTATTTCTCGTTCACAAACAAGGTGAACCATGGCGAAACATAATCGCAAGCCATTTAGTTTCATTTTTTATATTGTGTTATGCCTGAGCGCGCTGCACCCGGGTCTGGCCCGGTCGCAGACCGCCTCTTCCCCCGAATTGCTGGAAGCCCAGGCCCGCCTGCTGGAAGCCGAAACCCGGCAGGCGCTGGCCGAAGCCGAGCGCGCCGAACTGCTGGCGCGCCTGCCGCCGGCCCAGGCCAAGGCATTGAGCGGCAACGTCGACGCCGCCAAACTCGGCGCCGCCGGGCTGGCGCGCGCCTTCGACCTGGCGCTGGAACTCGCCATTGAAGTCTGCGCCGGCCTGCCCCAGGACCGCCAGGTCATCCTGTACGACCCGATCGTCAGCCAGGGCGTGGTGGCGGCGCGCACCGTCGACGGCGCCCTCGCACGCACCGCGCAGGAACTGGCCGAGCGCAATCTCGAGCTGCAACGCTACATTAACGCGCACACCCCGGAATCGGCTGACCGCCGCACGGCGATACCGTTGATCTGGCTTACCGCGCCCACGGTATTACTCCGCGCCGGGGCCGACTTCGCCAGCCTGTTCAAGAGCGACGCGACGCTGGCCGGCAGCGCCTACGGCGACGGCGCGCGCGCCCTGTTCGCCAGCGCGCTGGCGCGTTCCTGCCCCGCCCGCCTGGCCGGACTGAGCGGCGGCTATATGGGCGAACTCGACATGGCCCGGCATGCCCGCCTGCTCGACCAGGTCAGGATGGTGGCGGCGGAACGGTCGGTGCTGGCCCAGCACGCGGCGCGGCTGGAAGTGCTGGCCGACGCCGCCAAAGGCGAACTCAAGAAAGAACTGCAGGCCGTCGAGGCCGCCGCCAGGGCGCAACTGAAGGCGGTCGACGCCTTCACCGAGGGCTTACGGGCAGGCGAAGCCAGTGACAAAAGCCCCTTGTTTACCGCGGCGCGCTACCTTGGCCAGGCCGAACGCAGCGCCGGCGCCCTGGTGCTGGACATCGACCTGCGGCTGGAAGGCCTGACCCAGGTGCGCGGCAACCTGTTCGGCGGCGAACGCCTGTCCCTGTCCGGCGTCGCCTTTCTCTGGTACCGGCTGCACGAGCCGGACGGCCGGCTGCTGCGCGCCGATGCGCTGCGCCGGGTCAGCCGGCCGGTCGAAGTGGACATGCGGGGCGAGCGCGACGATAGTGGATTTTGGCGGTAGGGTCGGCCAGGGCCCGCAGCCGGCTACACCGCCGGCCGTACCGTCTGCTCGATCGCCCCGAACAACGATTTGCCGTTCTCATCGAGCATCTCGATGCGCACCGTGTCGCCGAACCGCAGGTACTGGGTCACGGCTTCGCCGCCATCGATCGTTTCCTGCCAGCGCTGCGTGGCGATGCTGGCGTAACCCGGCGTGTTGCGGCGCGTCGCGCGGTTCGCGACCACGCCCGCGCCGAGAATGGTGCCGGCCGTGACCTTGCGGCCGGCGGCCAGCGCCGCCAGCAGTTGCGGGAAGCTGAAGGCCATGTCTTCACCCGTCTCCAGGGTCCCGACCGGATTGCCGTTCCACACCACCCGCAACGGCAGCGCGGCCTTGCCGCCGCGCCAGGCCTCGCCCAGCTCGTCCGGCGTCACCGCCACCGGCGCGAAAGCGGTCGCCGGCTTGGCATGCAGCAAGCCCAGGCCAGTGGCGCGCTCATTGGCCGCCAGGTTCTGCAAGGTGACGTCATTGGCCAGCAACAGCAGGCGGATCTGTCCATGCGCCGCGTCCGGCGTCGCGCCCTGCGCCAGGTCGCCGCTCACGACCGCCAGCTCGGCGCCGAAATCGATGCCCCACTCCTCGCGCGCCAGCACCAGGTCTTGCCGCGGCCCCAGGAAGGCGTCGCCGGCCGCCCGCGCCAGTTGCGGATCGTCGCGCCAGGCCGCCGGCAATTCGGCGCCAGCGGCGCGGCGTTCCAGTTCGTGGTGATGCAGGTAGGCGGCGCCGCACACGCGCCCGCTCGCGCGCGGCAGCGGGGCCATGCAGCGGGCGGGGTCGAAGTCGAAGGGACGGCGCGCCTTGCCCTCGTTCAATTGACGATAAAGAACGTCGAGCTGGGGTGCGATGAAGGCCCAGTCGTCGAGGGCGGCGCGCAGGCTGGGCGCGACGCCGTCGGCGACGTGGGCGGTTTTCAGGTCACGCGACACCACGGCCAGCTGGCCGTCGCGGGTGCCGTCGTCGAGCGTGGCGAGTTTCATGGGAGGCCTCCTGGTGCGAGGCCGCCATTCTACGGTACGGCTCAGTACTTCGGGCTCAGTACTTGACGATGATGCCGGCGCCGAGCGCACGCTGGAAGTAGTTATAGTCGATCATGCTCTGGCCATAACCGGCGAAGGCATTGACATAGCCCTTGACCGGGCCCGCCAGCGGGAAGGCCCATCCGACCTGGACCGCACCCTTGTCGGTGCTGAAGTTACGGCGCACCATGGCCGACAGCTCGTGGCCACCATTCAAGCGGTAATTGCCTTCGAGCTCGAAGCGGCCCATGTAGTCGATGATGTCCGGGTTGTTGTCGTCGTCGAACGATTCGTTGACGCGCTTCCAGACCTTGGCCGTCATGGTCAGCGGGCCGCGCTCCAGGCCGACCTGGGCATAGAACCGGTTCCAGCTGCGCGACAGCGTCGACGACTGGCCATTCGACTGGTGCACGAAGCCCAGGTTCAGGAAGCGCACGTTGACGCCCGCCAGCGCGTAGTCGAGCGGCGTGACGAACATGACCTCGGGCTGGTAATTGGTTTCGCGGAACGGGCTGGACGCCTCATGGTTGGCCGCCTGCCAGAAGCTGTTCTGGGTATAGCCGAACCAGACGTCGACCGGCAGTTCGAACAGCGTCTCGACCATCTTCATCTTGAAGCTGAGCTGGAACTCCAGCTCGGCCTTCGACAGGCCCTCGGCATCCGGATCGGCGGCCAGGAAGTCGCGGTACGGCTCTTCGTTCGGGCGGTGGGTGCGGGTCGCCATCAGGTAGCTCGGGCGGTGCGGACGGAACTTGAACACGCCACGCTTGTCGCGCGGGTCGAGCTCCCAGTGGCTGCTCAAGGTGTACTGGGACGCGGCCTGCACTACCGGATCGACCGAGGCGGTGCGGTCCACCGCGCTGGTGCGCGGAGCATCGAAAGCGCCCTCGGCCACTGGCGCCGTGGTCGGCACCGGCGGCACGGCGGCCGGGGTGGCAGGCGTGGCGACGGCGGCGGTGGCCGGACCGGCGCCGGCAGCGGCGGCCGCCTGGCTGGCGGCAACGCCGTCGAAGCAGGCCAGGCGCTGGCTGCCGTCGGCGATGGCGGCGCATTCGGCCAGGGTGTGCGGTGCGGTCTGGGCCAATGCCGGCAGTGCCAGCAAGAGAGGAACCAGGGCGATGGTATGAGAAATTCTCGGGCGATAGGCGTGCATATTTATTGTTTTATATCAAAACGTTCGCGCAGCAACTGGTATTCAGTTGCCATCGCGCGTAAGTGTCGCGGATATTTCTTGTGGGTGTCGCACGTATTGCATCCAGGCATGCAGTTAAGCCTGCCTGTTTGCGGGATCGATCAGGCAGGCACCAGCAAGTCGAGCTGGGCCTGGTCGAGGAAGCACCATTCGCCCTCTTCGAGGCCGAGCGATTCCAGCGTCAGGCCGCCGATCTGCGAGCGGTGCAGCGCGCTGCAATGGTTGCCGGCGGCGGCCAGCATCCGCTTGACCTGGTGGTATTTGCCCTGCTCCAGGACGATCTCGAGGGTGTGCTCGCCGCGCTGGACACAGGACACCGCCTTCAGGGGCGCCGGCTCGTCGTTCAGCTGCACGCCGGCCAGCATGTGGGCGACCAGTTCGGCGGTGACCGGCTCGGCGGTCGTGGCCTGGTAAACCTTGGGCACGTGGCGCTTGGGCGAGGACTGGGCGTGGATGAACGGACCGTCGTCCGACATCAGGAGCATGCCCGTGGTGTCGTGGTCGAGGCGGCCGACCGGCTGCACCTCGCGCCAGGTAAACTGTTCCGGCAGCAGGGTCAGCACACCCGGATGGTGGCTTGGTTTACGCGAGCATTCGAAGTTGGCCGGCTTGTACAGCGCGATATAGACGTGCTCGCGATACGGCCATTCTTCGTCGAACACGGTCAGGACCAGGCCATCGGTGTCGAACGTGGCTTTATAGCTGTCGACGGTCTCGCCGTTGACGGCGACGTCGCCGTCCTCGATCAGCGCGCGGCAATATTTGCGGGTGCCGAATCCCTGCGATTGCAGAATACGGTCTAGGGACAATTTACTCATGGGCCGAGACTTTACCAGATGCGCACGCCCCTTGGGAAAGCATTGCCAGGCAAGACTGTTAGCGTTATCGGGTCAATCTGTTACCGTTACCTCCACCCCATTTTGCATGCACCCGTTCATTTGAGCAGCGTCAAGCCTTTCGAAATTCGCATTGATAGACTTCAACACGTTAGGAATCCGCCTAACGGCACCTACGACGTCCTTGAAAGGGGGCGGCCATAGCCAAAGGATAGGAATGAACGTGAACGACGATCTCGACACAGCAAATGGAAAGCTTTCCGCTCATGAGGCCCATTGTGCGCGCCAACGGCTCGCCAAGGACCATGCGGCGCTTTTCCCGACCCGACTCGCCATGGCGCGCTGGCGCGGCGGCGGACTTCCCCACCTGCACGGCGGCCACCCACCGCTGCGCGCCGCCTGGTATGCCCGCACCGTGCGCGACCACCAGGCTTGGCTCGACCGTGGCGGCTTTGCCCAGCATGAAGAGCAGATACCTTTCCGAAAGCCGTCGATGTGGCATCCACCACAGGTCGGCTTGTCACAAGGTGGATTGCAGGTCTCCCGACAAAACAGCCAATACCCTACGCAGCAGAATTCGCAGCCCCCCTGCCGTTCGGATCGCGATGGCGATGCCCGTCAGTGCGGCACTTGTACCTGAACCGGCATGCCTTCCGGCAGGACGCCGGAGGCACCTCGATGAGACCGGAAAACAGGGCGACGGAAAAACTGGAGGAGCGCAGTAGCCGTACCGATGAGGTACAAACCGATGAGGTATAAATGGAAACGACGGCCAAGGCCGTCGTTTCCGTTCCTGCGGCAGGCACGCCATGCGGCAAGCCTCCCAGGGACGTACTACCGTGAGGAATTGAATTCTCTCGAAAACCGCATCGCGTGCGGTGGATAGCGTGTCGCCGTCCGGGCCGGTCGAAGCGTTTGCCCCTCTACCCTTGCTGCTCGCGCTACCGTTCCACTATAGCCGTTAGCCGTCGGTATTCAAGGACAAAATGTTCAGCGCAATTTCGGCACGGCTCCGTGGTAGGCCGCCTTGACCGCGCTTTCGCCGACCGCGGCGCCAAATTTCTTGAGCACCCGTTCTGGCAAGCCTTCGTGCGCCGTGTAGTCGACGATGTCCTCGGCCTTGACGATGTCGCGCGCCACCGTGTCGACGGTGCCGAAGGCGTCGGCCAGGCCCATGTCCACCGCCCTGGCGCCGGTCCAGTACAGACCGGAGAAGGTTTCCGGGGTTTCCTTCAGGCGCTTGCCGCGGCCTGCCCGCACCACCGCGATGAATTGCTGGTGGATCTCGTTGAGCATCTCCTGGGCGTGTTCGCGGTGTTTTTCGGATTGCGGACTGAACGGATCGAGGAAACCCTTGTTTTCGCCGGCCGTCAGCAGGCGCCGCTCGATGCCGAGCTTGTCCATGGTGCCGGTGAAGCCGAAGCTGTCCATCAGCACGCCGACCGAGCCGACGATCGAGGCCTTGTTGACGTAGATGCGGTCGGCCGCCGAGGCAATGTAGTAGCCGCCCGAGGCGCAGATCTCGTCCACCACCACGTACAGGGGCTTGTCGGGGTAGCCGCGCTTGAGGCGCTGGATCTCGTCCACGATGATGCCGGCCTGGACCGGGCTGCCGCCGGGGCTGTCGATGCGCAGCACCACCGCCGCCGAGCCGGGGTCGGAAAACGCTTTGTTCAGCGAGGGGATCACGGTATCGGCCGCGCCGCTGCCCTCGGCTTCGATCTCGCCGTTGATTTCGATCAGGGCCGTGTGGCGGCCCAGGTTTTCGACGTCGCCGCTGCCGAAATTGAAGTCGTAATATGCCCACAGCGCCAGCAGGGCGACAGTGAGGAAGCTCAGTTTGAAGAAAATGCTCCAGCGCCGGGCGCGGCGCCGCTCCTGGACGGTGGCGAACACCAGTTTCTCGAGCGTTTCGCGCTCCCAGTTGCCGATCGTCGGATTCGATGCGAGCCGGCTGTCGCCGGGGTGGTTCGTTTGGTCACTCATAAAGTCGGATGGGGTCGAAGGCGAGCGCTATCCCTGCGCAGGCGCGCGGAACCGCTCGTCGGGCAGCCAGTATATCTTGCCCGCGCCTTCGTGTACGGCGATCGGATGCAGGCGCCCGCCGCGGCACGGACCGCCGGCGCATTTGCCGCTGTCGGGCTCGTAGACCGCGCCGTGGGTGGCGCACATCAGGTACTGGCCGCCGGACTCGAAGAACTCCCCTTCCCGCCAATCGAGCTCGATCGGCACATGGGCGCAGCGGTTCAGGTAGCCATGCACCTGGCCGCGGTGGCGGATCACGAAACCGGTGGCCGGCTGTCCCCAGGCCAGCAGCGCGAAGCGGACGCCGCGGCCGCCGTCCAATAAACCCTCGGCATCGCACACGAACAGGCGCTCATCGTCCACCATCTGCGCGCTCGCGGATTCAGGCATGCTCGATCAGCCAGGCATGCAGCTCGGGAATCGAGCGCGCCGAGAACAGCGGGTGGCAGGCTTGCAGCTGGGCCACCGGGTGTGCGCCGAACTCGACGGCGATGCCGGACGCGCCGGCATTGTTCGCCATCATGAGATCGTGGGTGGTGTCGCCGATCATCACGGTGCGGCGCAGGTCCTGGCCCAGTTCACGGGTCAGTTCTTGCAGCATGGCGGGATGGGGCTTCGAGAATGTCTCATCCGCACAACGGGTCGCGTCGAAGATCGACAACAGGCCGGTGGCGTTCAGGGCCCGGTTGAGGCCTACCCGGCTCTTGCCGGTGGCCACCGCCAAAAAGTAGCCCTCGTTATCAAGATCGGCCAACATCTCCCGAACGCCCTTGAACAGCACCAGTTCATGGTCCTTGGTGAGGAAGTGATAGCGGTAGCGCTCGACCATGCGCGGGTACATGGCCGGCTGGATGTCGGGCATCACCGCCTGCATCGCCTCGGCCAGGCCGAGACCGATGACGTGGGCGGCCGAGGCGTCGCTCGGGACCGGCAGGCCGAGGTCGCGCGCCGCCGCCTGGATGCACTTGACGATGGCCGCCGTGCTGTCCATCAGCGTGCCGTCCCAGTCGAACACGATCAGGTCAAATTGTTTTCTTGCCATTATTTAGCGGCGGCCCAGGGCGCCTGTCTCCTTAGTTGTTCGATCGTGCGCAGGTGTCATATCACGCACTTGGCTCTCCCAGGCTTACCAGGAACCGTTCGCATTCTTCGGGCATCGGCGCGCGCAAGGTCATCCGCTCGCCGCTGTCCGGGTGGGTGAACGTGATCTGGTGCGCGTGCAGGAACATGCGCTTGAGCGCCCCGCGTCCCCCGCCCGCCTTGTGCAACTGTTTGTTGAAAGCGAAGTCGCCATACTTTTCGTCGCCCAGGATCGGGAACCCGCTCGAGGCGAGATGCACCCGGATCTGGTGCGTACGGCCCGTCTTGAGTTCGGCTTCGAGCAGGGCGAAATCATGCCATTTTTTCAAGAGATTGAAAATGGTGTGCGCTTCCTGGCCGCCGGCCTGGACCACGACCCGCTTTTCGCCATCCGCCGTCGTGTATTTATGCAGCGGCAATTTGACGTGCTGGCGCTTGTTCTGCCAGTTGCCCTTCACCGCCGCAAAATAACGCTTGTCGGTGGTCCCGTCGCGCATCTGGTCGTGCAGGTGGGTCAGTGCGCTGCGCTTCTTGCCGATCAGGAGCAGGCCCGAGGTTTCGCGGTCGAGCCGGTGCACCAGTTCCAGGAACTTGGCTTGTGGCCGCGCTGCGCGCAATTGCTCGATCACGCCGTAGGACACGCCGGAACCGCCATGCACGGCCACGCCGGCAGGCTTGTTAATGACGAGCAAGTGCGCGTCTTCAAACACCACCGGGAATTCGGTCCCCGGCACGGTGTCGTTGCTGGCTTTTTCGGCGATGCGGATCGGCGGGATACGCACCATATCGCCCTCGGCCAGGCGGTACAACTGGTCGATCCTGCCCTTGTTGACACGCACTTCACCCGAACGGAGGATGCGGTAGATATGACTCTTCGGTACACCTTTGCAGACACGCAACAGGTAGTTATCGATACGCTGTCCGGCGTCTTCTTCGCCGATCGTGACAAATTGCGCCTGCAGAGCCTGTTGTGATGAAGGGGGAACAACATCGTTTTGGGTCGCCATTCGCTCTGTCTTCCCAGAAATTCTCTCTAAGTCCTTCATTTTGAATATATAATCGACAGGCGGCGGTCAAACCTCTGCTGGTGTAAGAATTAAAACGATATTTTACACAGGGGCGCGCTCCATCGGCCCCGCTCATTGCAAATTCGATGGAAAGTAACGTGTACGCACATCCTTGCGCCGATCAGGGTTGCACCTGCAGTTGTAATCGGGTTGCGCGCAAAGATGCAGGATTGGATTGTCAGGATTCTTAAGGATAAGTACCGGCAAGCAAATCTTGCTTGTCGGGTGATGGTGTCGATAACGCTTGTCGTTTTCGCCGGGCCCGATGCAAGGCCGTCCTCGAGACTTGTGAGTTAGGCTGTCTTTTCGCCTCCAGGTCCTGGACGGTCGTCGGCTTCGAGCCGGGCTGGTTTTAGCACACCCCCTCGCTCCGCTGTGCCACCCCAACGTGGTGGCAGGCGGCCAGCGCAGGTCGCGGCGTGCGTGGACAATGACGTTCGGCCCCACAGCGCCCTGTTGCGGCAGCGACGCGGTGTTCACTCGCAGTTTTTCGCGGTGGTCACTGTTTTCCGCTGTATCGCACGCCACGGGCATTTCCCCTCCTGGACTCCCATCCCCGCATACATCCCTGTAGCTGCGCCGCCCGCGAGGGCGGCCATCACACGGCCCCCGGGTCGCGGAGTTTATAAAAATGAAACGTATGTTGTTTAACGCTACGCAGCAAGAGGAGCTGCGCGTAGCGATTGTCGACGGTCAAAAACTGATCGACATCGATATCGAGACCGCCGGTCGCGAGCAACGCAAGTCCAACATCTACAAGGGTGTCATCACCCGCATCGAACCCTCCCTCGAAGCCTGCTTCGTCTCCTACGGCGAAGACCGCCACGGATTCCTCCCCTTCAAAGAAGTCGCCCGCTCGTATTTCCGCGAGGGCGTCGACGTGCGCAACTGCACCATCAAGGAAGCGCTGAAGGAAGGCCAGGAAATCATGGTCCAGGTCGAGAAGGAAGAACGCGGTAACAAGGGCGCCGCCCTGACCTCGTTCATCTCGCTGGCCGGCCGCTACCTGGTCCTGATGCCGAACAACCCGCGCGGCGGCGGCGTGTCGCGCCGCGTCGAAGGCGAAGAGCGCCAGGAACTGCGCGAAACCATGGACAAGCTCGACCTGCCGCAAGGCATGTCGGTGATCGCCCGCACCGCCGGCATCGGCCGCACCGTCGAAGAGCTGCAGTGGGACTTGAACTACCTGATGCAGCTGTGGCGCGCGATCGAAGGCGCCGGCAAGTCGGCCCCGGGCGCCTTCCTGATCTATCAGGAGTCGTCGCTGGTCATCCGCGCCATCCGCGATTACTTCCAGCCCGACATCGGCGAAGTCCTGATCGACACCGACGAGATCTACGAACAGGCCCAGCAGTTCATGAGCCACGTGATGCCCGACATGGCGCATCGCGTGAAGCGCTACAGCGACGACGTGCCGCTGTTCTCGCGTTTCCAGATCGAACACCAGATCGAAACCGCCTACGCGCGCACCGTGCCGCTGCCGTCGGGCGGCGCGATCGTGATCGACCACACCGAAGCCCTGGTTTCCATCGACGTCAACTCGGCGCGCGCCACCCGCGGCTCGGACATCGAAACCACCGCCTTCAACACCAACTGCGAAGCGGCCGACGAAGTCGCCCGCCAGCTGCGCCTGCGCGACCTGGGCGGCCTGATCGTGATCGACTTCATCGACATGGAAGTGGCCAAGAACCAGCGCGAAGTCGAGCAGCGCCTCAAGGACGCCCTGCATCACGACCGCGCCCGCGTCCAGATGGGCAAGATCTCGCGCTTCGGCCTGATGGAGCTGTCGCGCCAGCGCCTGCGTCCTTCGCTGTCGGAAGGCTCGCACGTGACCTGCCCGCGCTGCTCGGGCACCGGCCACATCCGTGATACCGAATCGTCGGCCCTGCAAGTCCTGCGTATCATCCAGGAAGAGGCCATGAAAGAGAATTCGGCCGCGATCCACGTGCAGGTGCCGGTCGACGTCGCCGCCTTCCTGCTGAACGAAAAGCGCGGCGAAGTGCTCAAGATCGAGAACCGCCACCGCATCACCGTGATCCTGATCCCGAACAAGCATCTGGACACCCCGCACTACAAGCTCGAGCGCATCAAGCACGACGATCCGCGCCTGGAAGACGCGCACGCCAGCTATGCGATGGCCGAGACCGCCGACACCGACATGGCTTACGCCAAGCGCCAGAAGGAAGAAGCGAAGCCGCGCCAGGAAGCCGTCGTCAAGACCATCACCCCGGCCCAGCCGGCCCCGGTGGTCGACCGCAGCGAAGCGGCCAAGCCGGCGAAAGCCGCCGCCGCGCCGGCCCCCGCCCCTGCCCCGGCCCCGGCCGAGAAAGGTTTCTTCGCCCGCCTGCGCGACTTCTTCTTCGGCAAGCCGGAAGAACCGGCCCCGGCGCCAGTGGTGGCCGAGAAGCCGGCCGCGCCTGCGCCGGCCGAGCGTGGCGAGCGCAACAACCGCAACAAGAATGGCCGCAACGGTGGCCGCAACGGCGAGCGTGGCGAACGCGGCGCCAAGCCGGGCCGTGAGCGCGAAGAGCGCGACGCGGTGGCCACGGTCGCCAAGGGCGCGCCGGGCGAGGAAATCGCCAAGGGCGCACCAGGCGAAGAGGCCCGCGAAGGCCGCCAGCCGCGCCAGCCGCGCGAGCGCAAGCCACGCGAGCCGCGTGAACCGCGCGAGCAGGTCGAAGGCGCGGCGCGCGCCGAGGGCGCCGAGCGTCCCGAGCGTGCAGAACGCGGCGGCGAGCGCAAGGAGCGCCAGCCACGCCAGCCGCGCGAGCGTACCGAACGTGTCGAGCGCACCACCCAGGCCATCGAAGCCAAGCTCGACGAAGTCAGCGTGAGCCAGGTCGTGTCGAGCGCCACTGTTGCAGTGAGCACCAGCGGTCCGGAAGGCACCCAGGAAATCGTGCAGCAGGTCGTGAAGTCGGTGACGACGATCGGCCCGGATGGCGAGGAAATCGAAGGCGAAGGCGACGAGCCGCGCCGCCGTCGTCGCCGTGGCGGCCGTAACCGCAATCGTCGCGACCGTGACCAGGTCGAGGGCGAGGCGCTGGAAGGTGCGGACGAAGCGCCGGCATTCGCCCCGGTAGCCGATGAAGAAGCGGCCAAGGTCGCCGCCGCCGCCAAGGCCGCGAAGGCCAAGCCGGCACGCGCCGCCACGCACGATGCATGGCCGTTCCCGACCGCGGCGTCGGTGGCGGCTGCGAAGGCTGAGGCCGAGCAGGCTGCCGCTCCTACGCCTGCTCCCGCTCCTGCTCCTGTCGCACCGGCGCCGGTTGCTGCCGAGCAGATCCCGTTCCCGACTGCAGCTTCGGTTGCCGCTCAACAGAACCCGTTCCCGACCGCAGCCTCGGTTGCCGCTCAACAGAACCCGTTCCCGACCGCAGCCTCGGTTGCTGCGCAGCAGAACCCGTTCCCGACCGCGGCGTCGGTTGCCGAAGCACGCGCCGAGGCCGCTCAAGCTGATGCACCTGCGGCTGCTCCGGCGCCGGCGCCCGTCGTCGACACCGCGCCGGCAGCCGAACCGGTCGCCGCGTCGGCGGTCGAGCCGGCGCCTGCAGCCGCACCGGCGGTCAGCGTCGCCCCGACGCCAGCCGCCGCGCCTGTGGCCAGCGCACCTGCGCCGGGCGCCGCCCTGGCGGCTGCGCCGGTCGAAGCCCCGGCCAAGCTGGACGAAGTGCTGGCCCAGGCCGGCCTGCAACTGGCATCGACCGACCCTGAAAAACTGCGCGCCGCCCAGGAAGCGGCCGTGGCGCCGCCGGTCCGCCTGGGTCGCGCCCGCAAGCCGGTGGTCGCGCCGGTAGACGAGCCGCTGGTGCAGGTCGATACGCGCCAGTAAGCAATCATCGGCTGCGCCATCACGTCGTTCCTGCGCTTGCAGGAACGACGTTTTTTATTGGAGCAGCAAGCAGTAGCATTTCCATCTGGATCTGGTACGGGCAGCTTCATCAGCCCCGTGCTATCGTACTGAAATGGCTGAAAAAATCATTCTGATCAATGACCTGCGCTCTTCCGCGCTGCAGGTCCCGGCCGTGCCCGAAGCACCGACTGGCCTGCTCAGCGACGCGCTGGGCCGGCCCCTGCACGACCTGCGCATCTCGGTCACCGACCGCTGCAACTTCCGTTGCGTGTACTGCATGCCGAAGGAAGTCTTCGACAAGGATTACCAGTACCTGCCGCACGGCGACCTGCTGTCGTTCGAGGAAATCACGCGCGTGGCGCGGCTGTTCATCGCGCACGGCGTCGAAAAGCTGCGCCTGACCGGCGGCGAGCCGCTGCTGCGCAAGAACCTCGAGCGCCTGGTCGCGATGCTGCGCGCGCTGCCGACGCCGAGCGGCCGTCCGCTCGATCTCACGCTCACCACTAACGGCTCGATCCTGGCGCGCAAGGCCCAGGCCTTGAAGGATGCGGGCCTGGACCGCGTCACGGTCTCGCTCGACGCGATGGACGACAAGGTGTTCCGCAGCATGAACGACGTCGACTTCGCCGTCGCCGACGTGCTGCACGGCATCGACGCCGCCCACGCGGCCGGCCTGGGGCCGGTCAAGGTCAATATGGTGGTCAAGGGCGGCACCAACGACGACCAGCTCCTGCCCATGGCGCGCCACTTCAAGGGCTCGCCGACCATCCTGCGCTTCATCGAATTCATGGACGTCGGCGCCTCGAACGGCTGGAATATGCGCGAGGTCGTGCCGTCGCAAGAAGTGGTGCGGCGCATCTCGGCCGAGCTGCCGCTCGAACCGGTCGCGGCCAACTACAGCGGCGAGACCGCCTCGCGCTGGCGCTACGTGGATGGCGGCGGCGAGATCGGCGTCATCTCGAGCGTCACCCAGGCCTTCTGCGGCGACTGTTCGCGCCTGCGCCTGTCGACCGAGGGCAAGCTGTATACCTGCCTGTTCGCCACCCGCGGCCACGACCTGCGCGCGCTGCTGCGCGCGGATCGCAGCGACCTCGAGCTGTCTGGCGCCATCGCCCAGCTGTGGCGCGGACGGGCCGACCGTTATTCCGAGACGCGCACGGCGGAGACCGGCATCGGGCAGCGCGACGGCGCGCGCAAGGTTGAAATGTCCTATATAGGCGGATAATGGAACAAGGGATGATCAGCGGACTGGTATTGGCGGGCGGCCGCGGCTCGCGCATGGGCAATGTCGACAAGGGCTTGCAGCCCTTCCGCTCGAGCACCATGGTCGAGCACGTGCTGGCGCGCCTGCGGCCGCAGGTCGGGCCGGTGGCGATCAGCGCCAACCGCAACCTGGATGCCTACCGCGCGTTCGACGCGATGGTGCTGCCCGACGAAGTCGCGGACGGGGTGGAACCCTATCCCGGGCCGCTCGCCGGTCTCGAAGCCGGCCTGCGCCATTGCGCCACGCCCTACCTGCTGGCCGTCCCTTGCGACTCGCCCTTCCTGCCGGCCGACCTGGCATCTCGCCTGTTCGCCGCGCTGCAGGAAGCCGATGCCGACGTCGCCTACGCCGCGACGCAGGAAGCCGGCAAGCGCGCGCAGCCGCATCCCGTGTTCTGCCTGGTGCGCGCCGAGCGGCTGCCGCAGCTGTCGGCCTACCTGCTCGAGGGCGGGCGCCGCGTCGACGGCTGGCACCGCGACCTGAAGGCGGTCGAGGTGGTCTTCGACGACGCCGACGCCTTCCGCAACATCAATACCCTGGACGAGCTGCGCGGACTGGACGACCCTTCTCCGCCCTTCCCTGCCAGCCTGGCCCAGGTGGCGAGCTGCATCAACGGCTACGATCCGGACGCCCTGCGCGTGCAGGACGCCCAGCGCATCATCCGCGACTTCGTGCAACCCGTGCGCGCGGTGGAAATGGTGGCTTTGCGTTCATCCCTCGGCCGCGTGCTGGCGCGCGACCTGGTCTCGCCGATCAACGTGCCGGCGCACGACAACTCGGCCATGGACGGCTATGCGCTGCGCGGCGCCGACCTGCCGCTAGAGGGCACGGTCACGCTGAAGGTGGTCGGCGTCGCCTACGCCGGCAAGCCGCTCGACATCACGCCAGGACCTGGCGAATGCGTGCGCATCATGACCGGCGGCGTGATGCCGGCCGGCTGCGACAGCGTGCTGCCGCAGGAATTCGCGGAAAGCACTACCGATGACACGGTCACCCTGCGCGCGGGCGCGATCCGTCCAGGGGACAACCGCCGCCTGGCCGGCGAAGACCTGAAGGCCGGCAGCGCCGCCCTGAAGGCCGGTCGCGTCATCCGCCCGGCCGACCTGGGGCTGTGCGCCTCGCTCGGCTTCGCCGAGATCCCCGTGCAGCGCCGCCTGCGGGTGGCCTTCTTCTCGACCGGCGACGAGCTGCGCTCGATCGGCGAAACGCTCGACGAGGGTTGTGTGTATGACAGCAACCGCTACACGATCTACGGCATGCTGGCCCGCCTGGGCTGCGAGATCATCGACATGGGCGTGGTGCGCGACAGCCCCGAGGCTTTGGAAGAGGCGCTGCGCACCGCCTGCGAGAACGCCGACGCCATTATTACTTCGGGCGGCGTCTCGGTCGGCGCGGCCGACTACACGAAGCAGGTGATGGCCGAACTGGGCGACGTGACGTTCTGGAAGATCGGCATGCGTCCGGGCCGGCCGCTGGCCTTCGGCCGGGTGTCGTCCAACGGCCGCAGCGCATTTTTATTCGGCCTGCCGGGCAATCCGGTGGCGGTGATGGTGTCGTTCTACTTCTTCGCGCGCGAGGCGCTGCTGCGCATGATGGGCGCCGAGGCGCCGCTGCCGCTGCTGCGTGCGCGCTCGATCGAGGCGATCCGCAAGAAGCCGGGGCGCACCGAATACCAGCGCGGCATCGTCGCGCGCGGGGCCGATGGCGAGCCGGAGGTGCGCATCACCGGGTCGCAGGGCTCGGGCATCCTGCGCTCGATGTCGGAGGCGAATTGCATGGTCGTGCTGCATGATGGGCAGGGCAGTGTCGCGGCGGGGGAGATGGTGGATATCTTGCCGTTCGAGGGGTTGTTCTGACAGCTTGATAGGCACTGAACTCGTGGCATGGGCGGCGGAGCCGCCCATGCCACATGCTTCACATCATTCAACAATCAATCGTCCCGCTCCAGGCCATCCGGCCCAAGCATCAACTGCGCCGCCTCGCTCGGCAACGCCTCCACCGATTTCAATTTGCGCGCCATCTGGCGGCTGCGCACCTCGGCGCTTTCGATGTTCTTGGCCGCCTTTTCCAGCGTCAGCTTGGTGGTGGCCAGCACGTCGCCGAACTTGGTGAACTCGGTCTTGACCGCCCCCAGCACCTGCCACACCTCGGACGAGCGTTTTTCCAGCGCCAGGGTGCGGAAACCCATCTGCAGGCTGTTGAGCAGCGCCGCCAGCGTCGACGGCCCCGCGATCGTCACCCGCAGGGTGCGCTGCAGCTCGTCGGCCAGGCCGGGACGGCGCATCACCTCGGCGTACAGGCCCTCGGTCGGCAGGAACAGGATGGCGAAGTCGGTCGTCTGCGGCGGCGACACGTATTTATCGCAAATGGTGCGCGCTTCGCCCCGCACCGCCCGTTCCAGCTCGGCGCCGGCGCGCGCCACGCCATCGGCATCGGCTTCATCGCTGGCCAGCAGCAGGCGTTCGTACTGCTCCTTGGGGAACTTGGCGTCGATCGGCAGCCACAGCGGCGCGCCGCCGTCGACCACGCCGGGCAGCTTGATCGCGAACTCGACCCGCGCGTTCGAACCGGCCACCGTCTCGACGTTCTTGGCGTACTGGTCGACGGTGAGCACCTGCTCCAGCAGCATCTCCAGTTGCACCTCGCCCCATGTGCCGCGGGTCTTGACGTTGGTGAGCACCCGCTTCAGGTCACCCACGCCGATCGCCAGCTGCTGCATCTCGCCCAGGCCCTGGTGCACTTTTTCCAAGCGCTCCGACACCTGGCGGAACGATTCGGACAGGCGCGTCTCCAGCGTCGCATGCAGTTTCTCGTCGACCGTCTGGCGCATCTCTTCGAGGCGTTTGGCATTATCGCTTTGCAGGTCGCGGATCTTGGTTTCGAGCGTGTTGCGCACCTCGAGCATGCGCTGGGCGTTCGATTCGGTCAGATTGCCCAGCGTCTGCTGCAGGGTGTCGGCGAAGCGCTTCAGCGCGCGCGCCTGTTCCTCGCGCCCGCTACTGGAGTGCAGCTGCATCTGCTGGCGCATGCTGTCCAGTTGCTGGACCGTGGCATTGTGATATTGAGCGAGGTGAGCGGCCAGTTCCTGGCGCGTCGCCTGGGCGCTCGATTGCAGCTCCTGGCGCAGCTCGCGTTCCAGGCGTTCGACGTGGGCGCCGTCGCCATTGCCGCGCATGCGCAGCAGGACGACAACCAGCAGGCCGGCCACGACGACGAGGCCGACCAGGATGAGGATTTCGGCGACGGTCATGGTGGCGCTCAATCAGGTTTGTTGCGCATCCAGTCCGCGGTCTGGAAGAAGGAATTCATCATGCGCACACGCAGCGTGTCGTCGTAGCCCAGGTCTTCCATGGCCCAGGCCATGCAGCGCAGCCACTGGTCGCGCTCCGCGCTGCCGATCGCGAACGGCAGGTGGCGCGCGCGCAGGCGCGGGTGGCCGTAGCGTTCGATGTACAGGTCGGGGCCGCCCATCCAGCCGGACAGGAACATGAAGGTCTTTTCGCGCGAGCTGTCGTTGGGCACCGGGTGCATGGCGTGGATGCCGGCGAAATCGGGCTCCAGCTGCATCAGGTCATAGAAGCGGTCGACCAGCGCCCGCAGGCGCTCGCCGCCGCCCATCATCTCGTACAGGGTCTGGGATTCGGCGGGGGTTTCGGTGTGATGTTCGGACATCCCGCCATGATAGCGCAGGCGCCGCGGACCGTGTCCTCGGCGCCTGCATTATCGCGCTTACGCTTCGCGCAGCGTTTGCAACGGCGGCTGCCGCAACACCCCGCGCAGGCCCAGCCAGCCGCCGACGATCGCGCACAGCGCGCCGACGAACAGGCCCGCGATCCATACGCCCGGCTCGAACACCCACGGGAACTTGAACTGGTAGGTGGCCAGCGCCCAACCCAGCGCCGCCGCGCCGCTCGCCGCCAGCAGGCCCGCCAGGCCGCCCACCAGCACGAACTCGATGCGCTGCGCCTGCGCCAGCTGCTGGCGCGTGGCGCCCAGCGCGCGCAGCAGGCCCGCTTCGCGCGTGCGCTCGGATTGCGATCCCATCAGCGCCGCATACAGCACCAGCACGCCGGAAGCGAGCGTGAACAGGAACAAAAATTCGACCGCCGTCACCACCTGGTCCAGCACGTCCTGCAGCTGGCGGATGATGCCCGAGACATCGATCACCGTCAGGTTCGGATGGTTGCGGGTCAGCGCATTGCCCAGGTTCGCCCCCTCGGGCGGCACATGGAAGGCGGTCATGTAGGTGGTCGGCGCATCGGCCATCGCCGCCGGATTAATGATGACGAAGAAGTTGGCGCGCATCGAGCCCCATTCGAGCTTGCGCACGCTGGTGATCTTCGCGTCGACGAGCAAGCCCGCCATGTCGAAGCGCATGGTGTCGCCCAGCTTCAGGCCGAGGCGCTCCATGATGCTCTGCTCGACCGAGGCCTCGGCCACGCCCGGCGCGTCCCTGAACCATTCGCCCTGCACCACCTCGTTCGCCTGCGGCAGCACATTGGTCGTCGACAGGTTGAATTCGCGGTTGGCCAGGCGCCGCGCCTCGCCGTCCTGGAAGGTGTCGCGCGTGATCGCGTTGCCATTGATGGCCGTCAGGCGGCCACGGATCATCGGGTACAGCACGGGTTCCTTGACGCCGGCCGCCAGCAGCTGGCCTTCGACCGCCTGCTTCTGCTCGGGCAGGATGTTGATCACGAAGCGGTTCGGCGCATCGGCGGGCGTGGCCAGCTGCCAGGCCGCCATCAGGTCGCCGCGCACCACGGTCAGCAGCAGCAGCGCCATCAGGCCCAGCGCCAGCGACACCACCTGCACCACGGTGGCGCCGGGACGGCGCTGCAGCGAGGTGACGGCGAAGCGCCAGCCCTGGCTCTTGAACGCGCCGCGCATCCGGCGCAGCCCTTGCAGGCCGAGCCAGGCCACCAGGGCGAAGAAGGCGAAGCCGCCCAGGAAGCCGCCGGCGGTGATCAGGGCCAGGGTCGGGTCGCCCGCCTGCCACAAAAGCAGCAGGAAGAACACGCCGACGCCGAGGCCATAGGTCGCCAGCGCGGCCGGCTGCGGCGCGCCCTGCTCGCGCCGGATCACCCGGTTGTGCGGCACGTTGCGCAACTGGAGAATCGGCGGCAGCGCGAAGCCGACCAGCAGCATCAAACCGGTCGCCACGCCCTGCAGCGCGGGCAGCATCGACACCGGCGGCAGCTCGGTCTTGATCAGCGAGGCGATCATCTCGAGCAGCACGAAGTGGGCGCCGAAGCCGACCAGCACCCCGATCACGCTGCCCAGGAGGCCGATGAATCCGAATTCGAGCAGGTACAGCACGGTGACCTGGTTCTGGGTCAGGCCCAGGCAGCGCAGCATGGCGCAGGCGTCCAGGTGGCGGCCCATGAAGCGGCGCGCCGCCATCGCCACCGCGACCGCCGCCAGCATCGCCGACAACAGGCCCACCAGCGACAGGAACAATCCCGCGCGATCGAGCGTCGCGCGCATCTCGGGGCGGCCGTTTTCCAGCGTCTCGATGCGCACGCCCTTGATGTTGTTGTCGCGGATCTGGGCGCGTATCCACTGTTCGTAGTCGCGCACCGCGGCCATGTCGTTCACGTCCTTCGAGGCGACCATCAGGCGGAAGCTCACGCGCGCGAAGTCGTCGACCAGGCCGGTGGCCTGCAGGTCTTCCAGCGCCAGCATCACGCGCGGCGCGAAGTTGGCGAACGAAGCGCCCTTGTCCGGTTCGGTGGCGATCAGCTGGGCGATGCGGAACTGGCTGTTGCCCAGGGTGAGCATGGCGCCGACCTCGGTGCGCAGCTGCGGCAGCAGGCCGGGATCGACCCAGACCGTGCCGCGCGCCGGCACCTCGCGCGTGGGCGTGCCCTGCGCGCCGCCGGCGGCGACAGGGTCCGTCGTGATGCTCATCTGGCCGCGCAGCGGATAGCCTTTTGACACCGCCTTGATCGACGACAGCTGGGCCAGCGAGTCGTCGCCCTCGCCGGCTTGCGCCATGCTCGGGAAGGTGACAGTGTCGGCCAGCAGCAGGCCACGCTTCAACGCTTCGGCGCGCCACTCCTGGCGCACCGGGTCGTCGGTATTGACCAGCAGGTCGGCGCCGAGCAGCTGGTGGGCGTCGCGGTCCATGCCGGAGCGCATGCGGTCGATGAAGAAGCCGACCGAACTCAGTGCCGCGACCGCGACGATCAGCGCCACCAGCAGGAAGCGCAGCTCACCGGCGCGCCAGTCGCGCGCCGTCATGCGAAGAGCCTGGACGAACATGGATCCGCTCCGTTCTTGAAGGTCAGGCGTTGGCGAAGAAGCCGTCGACTTCGGCCAGGAAGGCGCGCTTGCGCTCCGGGTCGACGAAGGCGGCCTGGAAGCTGTTGCGCGCCAGCTGGCGCGCATGACTTTCGTCCAGCGGCAGCGCCTCGAAGGCGGCGAAGTAGTTCTCGTTGACGTAGCCGCCGAAATAGGCCGGATCGTCCGAGTTGACGGTCACCGCGAGATTGGCGTCGAGCAGGGTGCGCAGATTGTGCGAACCCATCACGTCGAACACGCGCAGCTTGATGTTCGACAGCGGGCACACGGTCAATGCCATCTGCTCGCGCGCCAGGCGCTCGACCAGGGCCGGGCTTTCCAGGCTGCGCACGCCGTGGTCGATGCGCTCGACCTTGAGCACGTCGAGCGCGCTTTCGATATACGCCGGCGGGCCCTCCTCGCCCGCATGCGCGACCAGGCGCAGGCCGAGCGAACGGGCGCGCTCGAACACGCGCGCGAATTTCTCGGGAGGGTGGCCGACCTCGGACGAATCGAGGCCGACGCCGATGAACTTGTCGCGGTAAGGGAGCGACTGCTCGAGCGTGGCGATGGCTTCGTCTTCGGACAGGTGGCGCAGGAAGCACATGATCAGGCTGGCGCTGAGCGGCGCATCCTGGCAGGCGCGCCAGATGCCGTTGATGACGGTCTCGAACGGCACGCCGCGCGCGGTATGGGTTTGCGGATCGAAGAAGATCTCGGCGTGGCGGACATTGTCGGCATGAGCGCGCGCCAGATAAGCCGCGGTCATGTCGTAAAAGTCTTGTTCCTTCAGCAGCACGCTGGCGCCGGCATAATAAATGTCGAGGAAAGACTGGAGATCGGTGAAAGCGTAGGCCTCACGCAACGCTTCGACCGAGCTATAAGCGAGGTCAACGCCGTTTCTTTGCGCAAGCTCAAAAATCAGTTCCGGTTCGAGCGAGCCCTCGATGTGGATGTGCAGTTCTGCCTTGGGCATGTTCTGCAGCAGGTTGCGCAGGCGTTCGTCGAGCATGGTTTTCTCCAACAGGTACATCGGTAAATATTCAATAGTGCGGGTCAGGTTGACCCGACCGACAAGTGTAACGCATGCCGGCTTTCCGCCTGCGCCAAGGCGAAAATGGCTGCGTTCGGCTTTATGACATGCACGATTCGCGTGCGCCGCGTGTTGAGCAGTTCGTGCACTATCGGCGCACAACGGAAGAAAATGGAGATGCCGCCGGCATGCCGATCTTTCGTTCAAACCGGCCTCGACGCCGTGTTCCGGCCTCACCTTCCCAGGGCCGCCGCGACGCCTGCAAAAACCGACTTTCAATAGTTGAATCAAGCACTTGGTACCGCTTCAACAGCTCGCACGACACTGCTTTGACTTCGGAAACTAATAGGCACATAATAAATTTCATAAACGCAAAAAAGGCGTTCTCCACCACGCAAGGATTTGGCTATCCGCCGAATCGACAAGACGCAATCGCACGTGAATTCCTTTAACGGCGCCGGCCATCCCGGCGCGGCACGTGACGACCGAACAAGGAGACCGCGATACCGGGGCCCCGGGCAGCTTCGACAGTGGCTGCTGTGACAGTGATTCGTTGTTGGCACATTAAAGGAACTTCAATGAGCATCTTTGAAAACTACGCGGCCCGCTATGAGCGTACCCGGGAAGAGGAATACTCCCTGGCGGAATATCTCCAACTGTGCAAGAAAGACCCGCTGACCTATGCCAGCGCGCCGGAACGCATGCTGGCCGCGATCGGCGAGCCGACCCTGGTCGATACCCGCCTCGATCCGCGCCTGTCGCGCATCTTCGCCAACAAGGTGATCAAGATCTATCCGGCCTTCCGCGAGTTCTACGGCATGGAAGAAGTGATCGAGCAGGTGGTGTCTTATTTCCGCCATGCGGCGCAGGGACTCGAAGAGCGCAAGCAGATCCTGTATTTGCTCGGTCCGGTCGGTGGCGGCAAATCGTCGATCGCCGAAAAACTCAAAAGCCTGATGGAACTCGTGCCCTTTTATGCGATCAAGGGCTCGCCGGTGAATGAATCGCCGCTGGGCCTGTTCAGCGAAGAAGAAGACGGCACCATCCTCGAAGAAGACTACGGCATTCCGCGCCGCTACCTGCGCGCCATTCCGAGCCCGTGGGCGGTCAAGCGCCTGCACGAATACGGCGGCGACATCAACAAGTTCCGCGTGGTGAAGCGCTATCCGTCGATCCTGAAACAGATCGCGATTTCCAAGACCGAACCGGGCGACGAAAACAACCAGGATATTTCTTCGCTGGTCGGCAAGGTCGATATCCGCAAGCTCGAGGATTTCCCCCAGGACGATCCGGACGCCTACAGCTATTCCGGCGGCTTGTGCCTGGCGAACCAGGGCCTGATGGAATTCGTCGAGATGTTCAAGGCGCCGATCAAGGTGCTGCACCCGCTCCTGACCGCCACGCAGGAGGGCAATTACAAGGGCACCGAAGGCTTCGGCGCGATTCCCTTCGACGGCATCGTGCTGGCGCACTCGAACGAATCCGAATGGAAGACCTTCCGCAACAACCGCAACAACGAGGCGTTCCTCGACCGTATCTATATCGTGAAGGTGCCGTATTGCCTGCGCGTGTCCGATGAAATCCAGATCTACGACAAGCTGCTGCGTAATTCCTCGCTCGACAAGGCGCCATGCGCGCCCGGCACCCTGCGCATGATGTCGCAGTTCGCCGTGCTGTCGCGCCTGAAGGATCCGGAGAATTCGAGCATCTTCTCCAAGATGCTGGTCTACGATGGCGAAAACCTGAAGGACACCGACCCCAAGGCCAAGTCGCTGCACGAATACGTCGACTATGCCGGCGTGGACGAAGGCATGAACGGCCTGTCGACCCGCTTCGCGTTCAAGATCCTGTCCAAGGTCTTCAACTTCGACAATACCGAAGTGGCGGCCAATCCGGTGCACCTGCTGTACGTGCTCGAACAGCAGATCGAGCGCGAGCAATTCCCGCCCGAGACCGAGCAGCGCTATCTCTCGTATATCAAGGAACACCTGGCGCAGCGCTATGTCGATTTCATCGGCAAGGAAATTCAAACCGCCTACCTGGAAAGCTATTCCGAGTATGGCCAGAACATCTTCGACCGCTATGTGACCTTTGCCGACTTCTGGATCCAGGACCAGGAGTTCCGCGATCCGGACACCGGTGAAAGCTTCGACCGCGAATCGCTGAACGCCGAGCTGGAAAAGATCGAAAAGCCGGCCGGGATCTCGAATCCGAAGGATTTCCGCAACGAGATCGTCAACTTCAGCCTCAGGGCACGCGCCACCAATGCTGGAAAGAATCCGGCCTGGACCAGCTATGAGAAGTTCCGCAGCGTGATCGAGAAGAAGATGTTCTCGAATACCGAGGAACTTTTGCCGGTGATTTCCTTCAATGCAAAAGCGAGCGCCGAGGATGCGAACAAGCACGCCGACTTCGTCGCCCGTATGGTAGAGAAAGGCTATACACCAAAGCAGGTGCGTCTGTTGTGCGAATGGTATCTGCGTGTGCGCAAGTCGTCGTGACAAGGCGTGTTGCCGAATGGCTGCAGGCCGCCACCGGCAAGACGCGACGCTGCGCGTGCGCCGCACGCTCGTTCGCGCAGCGTATTAAGATAGGGGTGCCGTCGCATGCGACGGCGCCAGAGCGCGAGCGGTAGATCTTGTGCCGACAGTTCCGCGCTTATACTAAGCAGGAGGCCTGTTTTGACTTACCTCATCGACCGTCGCTTGCAGGGCAAGAACAAGTCTGCGGTCAACCGCGAACGTTTCCTGCGCCGCTACAAGGCGCAGATCAAGGATGCTGTCGGCCGCGCCATCAAGGGCCGCTCGATCACCGACATCGAGAACGGTGAAAAAGTCACCATTCCCGTCAAGGACGTGAACGAACCGCATTTCGGCCACGCCCATGGCGGCGTGTATGAAACCGTCAACCCCGGCAATACCGAGTATCAAAAGGGCGACCAGTTCAACCGGCCCCGCGGCGGCGGTGGCGGCGCCGGGCGCGGCCGCGCCGGCAACAGCGAACAGACCGTCGAAGACGATTTCATCTTCGAGCTGTCGCGCGAAGAATTCATGAATTACTTCTTCGAGGATCTCGAGCTGCCGAACATGGTCAAGACGCAGCTGACCCAGACCATCGAATACAAGAACCAGCGCGCCGGCTACAACGTGTCCGGCACGCCCTCGAACATCCACGTGCTGCGCTCGCTGCGCGGCGCATTGGGGCGCCGCATTGCCATCGGCGGCCCCGCGCGGCGCGAACTGGCGGATGCCGAAGAAGCGCTGCAGGCGCTGCTCGACCAGGGAGCGCCGTCCGACGATGAACAGGTGGTCGCGCTGAAGGACCGCATCCATCACCTGCACATTCGTCTGAACGCCATTCCGTTCATCGATCCGTTCGACCTGCGTTACGCAAACCGGATCAAGGTCCCCAAGCCCAGCACCCAGGCCGTGATGTTCTGCATCATGGACGTGTCGGGCTCGATGGACGAGACGCGCAAGGATACGGCCAAGCGCTTCTTCATCCTGCTGTATCTCTTCCTCAAGCGGGTCTATGAAAAGATCGACGTCGTCTTCATCCGCCACCACACGGCGGCGGCCGAGGTCGACGAGAACGAGTTCTTCCATTCGCGCGAGTCGGGCGGCACCGTCGTCTCCTCGGCGCTGCATCTGCTGCAAAAAGTGATCACCGAGCGCTACGGCAGCGCCGACTGGAACGCCTACGTGGCGCAAGCGTCGGACGGCGACAACTGGGACAACGACTCGGTGCTGTGCAAGCAGATTCTCACCAGCGCGATCATGCCGCGCGTGCAGTATTACACCTATGTCGAGATCACCGATGGCCCGCCGCAGAACCTGTGGGAGCAATATTGCGACGTCGCCGCCCAGCACCGCAATTTCGCGATGCAAAAGATCGTGACCCCGGCCGACATCTATCCGGTATTCCGGGAACTGTTCAAGAAGCAGGCCAAATAGCCTGCGGACGGGTCAAAAGACATACCTGCAGTCAACAGCGAGGCGCCCCATGCCAAGAGATCCAAGCAATCCGCGCGCCCTGCCCGAACAGTCGGAGTGGACCTTCGACCTGATCGAGCAGGCGCACGAAGAAATCAAGCGGGTGGCCAAGCGTTACGGCCTGGACACCTATCCGAACCAGCTCGAGATCATTACCGCCGAGCAAATGATGGATGCCTACACGTCGGTAGGCATGCCGGTCTCCTATAACCACTGGTCGTTCGGCAAGCATTTCCTGAGTACCGAGAAAAGCTACCGCCGTGGCCAGATGGGCCTGGCCTACGAGATCGTCATCAACTCGAATCCCTGCATCGCCTACCTTATGGAAGAAAACAGCCTGACGATGCAGGCGCTGGTGATCGCCCATGCCGCCTACGGCCACAATTCTTTCTTCAAAGGAAACTACCTGTTCCGCAGCTGGACCGATGCCGACGCCATCGTCGACTATATGGTGTTTGCCAAGAACTATATCGCCGAATGCGAGCAGCGCTATGGGATCGATGCGGTCGAGGAGTTGCTCGATTCCTGCCATGCGCTGCAAAACTATGGCGTCGACCGCTACAAGCGGCCGGCCAAGCTGTCGGTGGCGCAAGAGGCGGCGCGCACCAAGGAGCGCGAGGAATACGCCCAATCCCAGGTCAATTCGATCTGGCGCACCCTGCCCCAGCGCGAAGAACAGGTGGCGGCGGATGCGCCGACCCACCGCTTCCCGCCCGAGCCCGAGGAAAACCTGCTGTATTTCATCGAGAAATATGCGCCGCTGCTCGAACCCTGGCAACGTGAGCTGGTGCGGATCACGCGCAAGATTTCGCAGTATTTCTATCCGCAGCGCCAGACCCAGGTGATGAACGAGGGCTGGGCCACTTTCTGGCACTACACGATCCTGCAAGACCTGTATAAAGAGGGGATCGTCGGCGACGGCTTCATGCTCGAGTTCCTGCAAAGCCATACGAACGTGGTTTATCAACCGCCGGCCAACAGCCCGTATTACAGCGGGATCAATCCCTATGCCCTCGGTTTCGCGATGATGACCGATATCCGGCGCATCTGCGAAAACCCGACCGATGAAGACAAAACCTGGTTCCCCGACATCGCCGGCAGCGACTGGCTCAAGACGCTCGACTTCGCGATGCGCAACTTCAAGGACGAGAGCTTCATCGCCCAATACCTGTCGCCCAAGCTGATTCGCGACTTCCATTTCTTCGCCGTGCTCGACGACGACCGCAGCGACAAGCTGACCATCTCGGCCATCCACGACGAGGCCGGCTACCGCTACGTGCGCCACAAGCTGGCCGAGCAGTACAACCTGGGCAGCCGCGAGCCGAACATCCAGGTCTGGCAAGTCAATACGCGCGACGACCGCGCCCTGACCCTGCGCCACACGCAATACAACCGCCGCCCGCTCAATGGACAGGCGCAAGAGGTGCTCAAGCACGTGGCCCGGCTGTGGGGCTTCGACGTGCGGCTCGAAACGGCCGATCCGGCCGGGCACGTGGTCAGCTTCCTCGAGTGCCGGCGCGAGAAACGCGGGCGCTGAGCGGCGCGCACGGCCTGGCTTATTGTTGACTACCGCGACCGTGGCGTGGACGGCTACGCCGTCCACGCGTCCAATCCAGGCTCGCACGGCGACTCACGCCTTGCTTGACTACGTGGGCAGTAGAGCCGCCTCCCCCCCATGATTTCGCGGCTAACCGTTCCTGCCGGCGGTTTTGCCCTACCTTTTATTCCGCATTAACGCCCCACTGCGCGGCGCCAGCACCTTGCCTTGCCTATGCATGTTCAATTAGGCTCATCTGCTATCGCCAACATACAGATTTCATGGTATGTTCCCGACATCACATGTTAGCGCTGTCACAACCAAGTCATGGTAATTTGACGGTGAAGGACCTAGCACTAACTAAGTAATATAGTTTGTCGCAGAAGGTGTGGGAGCGCGCAGCTTTCATTCCTGTCGAGACGAAGCATCAAATGGCGCACGGTTGAGCCATCGCAAGCAGTCTAAGGCGTATCACTTTTATCTATACCTATGTACGCGCGGGACGGCTTCCAGGGAAATCCGAGGAGGCCGGAGGGTAATAAGAATTGGCTATTGTTTGCAGAAAGACCATTGTCGAGTCATATTAAATTTGCCAAGCGACTGATTTGGCATCAGAAATTTGGCAAACATGACATCTACACTGATCTTCCACGCGATGAGGAGAATCGATACATAAAACTACACATTTTCCGGCCTTCCGGACCCCTCAAACCGACCTCGCCGGGCTTGTATAGATGAGCTTGTTTGCCTGCATTTACAGGTAGTTAGCGCACCTTTCGCTGCTGTAAAAATGTATGTGCAAAAAAGAATTCGTAGGTATAATTCTTCGATGTCCCGGATGCGGCTCTAGGCTTTTGTCGTGTTTAGTGGGTTTGGTAGCAACAAAAAAGAGTTGGTATTGGAGAAATATGGCATGAATTTTTCGAATGAGAAGCAACCCGGGAAAAATTTCACAGGCTTCATCGTAGTCGTCATCCTTCACATCATCGTGGGATGGGCGCTCGTCGCTGGCCTGGGTACCCGGATCGTCAGCACGGTGACCGAAGCTGTGGAAACCAAGCTGATTGAAGAGACCGCGCCGCCGCCGCCGCCGGAAACTCCGCCGCCGCCGCCGCCGCCAGAAATGAAAGCGCCGCCGCCGCCGTTCATCCCGCCGGTCGAAGTGCAGGTGCAGCAACCGCCACCACCGCAAAACACGATCGCTACCGCGACCAACACGCCGCCGCCAACCACCCAGCTGGCTCCGCCGGCGCCGCCAGCTCCTCCGGCTCCGCCGGCGCCGCCGGCACGTGGTCCTAGCCGTACCGAGGCAGTGGCTGACTTTAATACTTGCGCACGTCCGGAATATCCACGTTCGTCGCAGCGCAATGAAGAAACCGGTACCACGACCCTGCAGTTCCTGATCGGTGTCGATGGTCGGGTGATGGAAGCCAAGCTGGCGAAGTCGAGTGGCTTCCGTGACTTGGACCGAGCCGCGCAATCGGCTCTGAGCAAATGCCGATTCAAGCCCGCCATGATCGATGGCAAGCCGGAACAGGCGTGGACAGCGGTGCAGTACGTCTGGACGCTGGAATAAAACCGAGACAGGTCACCGTCTCAAACTTTGATTGTCGTTGTCGTTAAGTTCAGCGAACTGTCTATTTAATATCTTTGGAGGAAGCATGTTTAAGAATACCCGTTTGTCCGCTTTCCTGGCGGCTGTCCTGTTGTCGGTAACCGCAGCATCGGCTCTGGTGTCCGCTCCGGCCTTCGCTCAAGAAACCCCGGCAACCGACGCAGCTGCGCCAGCGGCGACCGACGCAGCTGCACCAGCTGTTGACCCAGCTGCTGCTCCTGCAGACGCTGCCGCCGCTCCTGCAGACGCTGGCGCGCCAGCCGCTGCTCCAGGTGGCGAGCAAACCGAAGAAGTCTACAACCCGTACGGCCTGCAAGCGATGTGGGAACACGGCGACTTCGTCAACAAGGGCACCCTGATCATCCTGTCGCTGATGTCGATCGGTTCGTGGTACATCATCATCACCAAGCTGATCGATCAGCAGAAGATCATGAAGCAGTCGAAAGACATGCAAGCCAAGTTCTGGAAAGCACCGTCGATCGCTGCTGGTTCGGCTCAGCTGAAAGAAGGTTCGCCATTCCGCTTCATCGCTGAAACCGGCACCAAGGCAACCCAGCACCACGACGGCGCCCTGCTCGAGCAGATCGACCTGTCGACCTGGGTCACCATGCAGATCCAGCGCGCAGTGGACCGCGTCCAGTCGCGTCTGCAAGACGGCCTGTCGTTCCTGGCAACCGTCGGTTCGACCTCGCCGTTCATCGGTCTGTTCGGTACCGTCTGGGGCATCTACAACGCACTGACCGCCATCGGCATGTCGGGTAACGCATCGATCGACAAGGTCGCAGGTCCAGTCGGTGAAGCACTGATCATGACCGCTTTCGGTCTGTTCGTTGCAGTTCCTGCCGTTCTGGGTTACAACTGGCTGGTGCGTCGTAACAAGACCGTCCTGGAAGACATCCGTTCGTTCTCGGCTGACGTTCACTCGGTCCTGATCTCGGGCGCAATGTCGACCTCGAACGCAGCTGCCGCAGCTAAAAAGATTGGATAAACTATGTCGATGAGTGTCGGTTCCGATTCCGGCGAAGATGCACTGAATTCAGAGATCAACACGACGCCACTCGTTGACATCATGTTGGTTCTTCTGATCATCTTCCTGATCACGAGCCCGGTGGTGCTGAATCTGCAGAAAGTGACCCTTCCTTCAGAAGAGAACCAGGTCACCCTGACCAAGCCGGAAGATGTGAATATCACCGTCAATAAAGACGGCGAGATGTACTACAACCAGACTCACCTCGCGAACACGGACGAGCTGTTCAAGTTCCTCGCGGAGCAGTCGGTGAAAGTGCCGCAACCGGCGGTGAAAGTTCGTGGCGACCAGGAAACCCGCTACGAAGCGATCGGCCGCGTGATCTACACGGCACAACGTGCTGGTGTGCAGAAGGTTGGCTTCGTTATCGAGCCACCGGGCTGATAGCCCAGCATGCGGCGCCTGGCTTTCGAGCCGGGCGCCGTAACCTTCTCCCCAACATTAGATAAGGACACACCCATGAGTATGAACGTAGGTGGAGGCGGCTCCGCAGCAGCAGCCGATCCGGAACCGATGATGGAAATGAACATGACGCCGTTGATCGACGTCCTGCTCGTTCTGATCATCATGCTGATTATCACGATTCCGAAGCAAAACCACTCCGTCAATCTGAACATGCCAGTTGGTAACCCGCCGCAAAGCGATATCAAACCGGTGGTGATCACGATCGACGTCGACTTCGACGGTACCATCCTCTGGGATGGCGAAGTCATCCCGGATCGCGCGACGCTCGAAGCCAAGATGAACGCCGTTGCAGCCATGGCCGACCAGCCTGAAGTGCACCTGCGTCCGAATAAGCTGGTAGAGTACAAGGTAGTTGCCGGTGTCATGGCATCCGCCCAGCGTATCGGCGTCACCAAAATCGGCATGGTCGGTAACGAGCAGTTCCAGTAATCGTTCCATGTTTGAACCAACACGGCAGGGCTATCCCTGCCGTGTCCATTTTGAAATAAGGATTTTTCAGATGATCAAGTTCCGTCTCGCTCACCTCAGCCTTGCAATGGCCGCTCTGGGCTTTACCGCGCTCACCCCGGTAATCGGCCTGTCTTCCGCCGTCGCGCAGGAAGCAATGCGCCCGGAGATTGGCAAACCGCTGCAGCAAGCCCAGGCCCAGATGAAACAGGGCAAGCACAAGGAGGCACTGGCTACCCTGCGCGGACTGGACAAGGTGGGCAACAAGACCGCCAATGAAAGCTACCTGATCGAGCGCGTGCGCGCCGGGGCTGCTTCGTCGGCCGGCGATTACGATACCGCCGCCAAATCCTTCGAAGCCCTGCTCGCGTCGGGCAAGCTGAGCGCCAACGAGCGTTCGCAATTCGCCGAAGGCCTGGTGGGCATCTATATGCGTGCAGGCGACCTGAACAAGGCCAACGCCACCATCCAGAACTTGCTCAAGCAGAAGGATGATCCGAAGCTGCGCGCTTACCTGCTGCAGAACTATTACAAGCAAGGCAACACCGCCGCCCTCGAGCAAGAACTGCGCACCATCGAGAAAAGCGGCCGCCTGAGCGAAGACCAGCTCGGCATGCTGGCCAATATCCAGCTCAAGAAGAACGATACCGCCGGCTACGTGCGCACCATCGAGAAGCTGGCCGCCAGCTATCCAAAGGCGCAGTACTGGACCGACCTGCTGAACCGCGTGCAGCGCCAGCCGGGCTACTCGCAGCGCCTGAACGTCGACGTCTATCGCCTGAAGCTGGCCAACAACCTGCTCAAGAAGCCGAGCGAGTACATGGAAATGGCCCAGCTGGTGCTGCAGGCGAAAGCCCCGGCCGAAGCGATCAAGATCATCGACAAGGGCTACAAGGCCGGCGCCCTGGGCACCGGCACCGACGCCGCGCGTCACCAGCGCCTGAAGGACCTGGCCGAGAAGAACCTGGCAGAGCAGAACAAGAACTTCGCTGCGCTGGAAGCCGAGCACACCGCGGTCAAGGACCAGGACTCGCTGGTGGGCCTGGGTTACGCACTGGTGCAGGCTGGCCAGGCCGACAAGGGCCTCAAGATGATGGAAGCGGCCATCAAGGCCGGCGGCCTGAAGAACCCTGAAGACGCCAAGCTGCGCCTGGGCGAAGCCTACGCCGCTGCCGGCAAGAAGCAGCAAGCCATCGCCACGCTCAAGACCGTGGGCGGCAAGGACGGCACCGCCGAACTGGCCCGCTACTGGATCCTGGCGATCAACAATCCGCTGTCCTGATCGAGCCTGTCCCCGCGCAGGCGGGGATCCAAGCTGCGAAAACGCCGCCTTCGGGCGGCGTTTTTTATTGCGCCATTCGATAACATGAATGAGCCGATCCATGGCCATCGCCTCGGTGCAACAATCGCTTTACCGTATAATCAGGGTTTTGGCGCCGCTCCATTGTCGCGCGGCTTGCAACCGGACCCAGATTTGATGAAGGTATTTCGCGGACTTCCCAACGACAGGGCGCGCGCGCCCTGCGCGCTCACGATCGGCAATTTCGACGGCGTCCATCGCGGCCACCAGGCCCTGCTGGCCCATGTGCGCAGCGCCGCCGCGGGGCTCGGCCTGGAAGCGGCCGTGATGACGTTCGAACCCCATCCGCGCGAATACTTCGCCCGCAAATCCGGCGACCTGTCGCGCGCCCCGGCCCGCATCGCCAACCTGCGCGACAAGCTCGAGGATCTCGACCAGGCCGGCATCGACCGCGTCATCGTCGAGCATTTCAACGAACAGTTCGCCGCCATGTCGCCGCGCGACTTCATCGAGCGCGTGCTGGTCGACGGCCTGCACGTCAAATGGCTGATGGTCGGCGACGATTTCCGCTTCGGCGCCAGGCGCCAGGGCGATATCGCGATGCTGGTCGAGGCCGGCCGCGAATTCGGCTTCGACGTCCACACCCTCGACGCCGTGATGCACGGCGACCAGCGCATCTCGTCCTCGGCCGTGCGCGCCGCCCTGCTGGAAGGCGATTTCGTCCGTACCAAGGAATTGCTCGGCCATCCGTATGCGATGTCGGGCCATGTGATCCATGGCCAGAAGCTGGGCCGCACGCTGGGCTTTCCGACCATGAACCTGCGGGTGGCGCACCGCCCTGCTCTCTCGGGCATCTTCGTCGTGCAGGTGCACGGCCTGGCGGACGCGCCGCTGCCGGCCGTGGCCAGCCTGGGCGTGCGTCCGACCGTCGAGGATGCCGGCCGTATGCTGCTTGAAGTACATGTATTCGACTACGCCCAACAATGCTACGGCAAGCTGGTGCGCGTGGAATTCCTGGCCAAGCTGCGCGACGAAGAGAAATACGACGACCTGGCCACGCTCACTGCCGCGATCGATAACGATGCGGCCCAGGCGCGCGTCTTCTTCGCCCACCGCAACAGCGCGCTGACGGCGACCGACCGAATTTGAGCGCGCTTCCCGAGCCGCGATGGCTTGCCGGAAGCGCCTCACCCGACTCTGCCGCGGCGCGCTGCGCCGTGCACACCGAACACTTACCAGAAGAAGCTTATGTCCGATACCAAACAAAACAGCGGCCAGTCCCAGGCACCTAAGGGCCAGAAAAAGCCTGAAAGCAAATACCCGGTCAATATGACCGATACCCCATTCCCGATGCGCGGCGACCTCGCCAAGCGCGAGCCGGGCTGGGTCAAGCAATGGCAAGATAAAAAAATCTACGAGCGCGTGCGCAAGGCCGCCGCCGGCCGTCCGACGTTCATCCTGCACGACGGTCCGCCGTACGCCAACGGCGACATCCACCTGGGCCACGCCGTCAACAAGATCCTGAAAGACATGGTCATCAAGTCGCGCACCATCGCCGGCTTCGACGCGCCGTATGTGCCGGGCTGGGATTGCCACGGCATGCCGATCGAGATCCAGATCGAAAAACTGTACGGCAAGAACCTGCCAACCGCCGAAGTGCTGCAAAAGGCGCGCGCCTATGCGCTCGAGCAGATCGACCGCCAGCGCGCCGGCTTCATCCGCCTGGGCGTGCTGGGCGAGTGGGACAATCCGTACATGACCATGGCCTACAGCAACGAGGCCGACGAGCTGCGCGCGCTCGGCACCCTGCTGGAAAAAGGTTATGTGTACCGCGGCCTCAAGCCGGTGAACTGGTGCTTCGACTGCGGTTCGGCGCTGGCCGAGGCCGAAGTCGAATACCAGGACAAGCGCGACCCGGCGATCGACGTCGGCTTCCCCTTCCACGAACACGACAAGATCGCCGCCGCCTTCGGCCTGGATAAACTCCCGGTCGACAAGGGCTTCATCGTGATCTGGACCACGACCCCGTGGACCATCCCGTCGAACCAGGCCCTGAACGTCGGTCCGGAAGTCGGCTACTCGCTGGTGCGGGTCGAGCGTGACGGTCAGCCGCAGCTCCTGATCCTGGGTTCGGAGCTGGTGGAGTCGGTGCTGGCCCGCTACAAGCTGGAAGGCACGGTCATCGCCACCACCGTCGGCGCCAAGCTCGAAGGCATCCGCTTCAAGCACCCGCTGCACGCCCAGGATCCGTTCTACGACCGCCTGTCGCCGGTCTACCTGGCCGACTACGTGACCGTCGACAGCGGCACCGGCGTGGTCCACTCGGCCCCGTCCTACGGCCTGGAAGACTTCCAGTCGTGCAAGGCGCACGGCATGAAGGACGACGAGATGCTCAAGCCCGTGATGGGCGATGGCCGCTTCGCCTCGAGCCTGCCGCTGTTCGGCGGCATGACCATCTGGGAAGCCAGCAAGCCGATCTGCGGCGCGCTGACCGAAGCCGGCACCCTGTTCGAACTCAAGATGTTCGACCACAGCTACATGCACTGCTGGCGCCATAAAACCCCGATCGTCTATCGCGCCACCAACCAGTGGTTCGCCGGCATGGACATCACGCCGAAGGACGGCGGCCCGACCCTGCGCGAGACCGCGCTGGCCGGCATCGAGAAGACGCAGTTCTTCCCGGACTGGGGCCAGGCGCGCCTGCACGGCATGATCGAGAACCGTCCGGACTGGACCCTGTCGCGCCAGCGCCAGTGGGGCGTGCCGATGGCCTTCTTCGTGCACAAGGAAACCGGCGCCCTGCACCCGCGCACCCCGGAACTGCTGGAGCAGGTGGCCAAGCTGATCGAAGCCGGCGGCATCGACGCCTGGCACAATCTCGACCCGGCCACCCTGCTGGGCGAGGACGCCGCGACCTATGAAAAGAACAAGGACACGCTGGACGTCTGGTTCGATTCGGGCAGCACCCACCAGACCGTGCTGCGCGGCTCGCACAAGGCGCAGTCGAGCTTCCCGGCCGACCTGTACCTGGAAGGTTCGGACCAGCACCGCGGCTGGTTCCACTCGTCGCTGCTGACCTCGTCGATGCTCAACGGGACCCCGCCCTACAAGGCGCTGCTGACCCACGGCTTCACCGTCGATGAGAACGGCAAGAAGATGTCCAAGTCGCTCGGCAACACGATGGCGCCGCAAAAGATCTCGGACACCCTCGGCGCCGACATCCTGCGCCTGTGGGTGGCTTCGACCGACTACACGGGCGAATTGTCGATCGGCGAAGAGATCCTCAAGCGCGTGACCGAGTCGTACCGCCGCATCCGCAACACGCTGCGCTTCCTGCTGGCGAACACCTCGGACTTCGACCCTGCCCTGCACGCAGTGCCGATGCCTGAATTGCTCGAGATCGACCGCTATGCGATCGCCTCGATGGCGCAGCTGCAGAACGACGTCGCCGGCCACTTCGAGCGCTACGAATTCCACCCGGTCGTGTCGCGCCTGCAGAACTACTGCTCGGAAGACCTGGGCGGCTTCTACCTCGACATCCTGAAGGACCGCCTGTACACCACCGGTGTGGAGTCGCAGGCGCGCCGCTCGGCCCAGACCGCGCTGTGGCACATCGCCCACTCGCTGCTGCGCGTGATGGCGCCGATCCTGTCGTTCACCGCCGAAGAAGCGTGGGAAAAGTTCGCAGGCGCCGAGGCGTTCGCCGCCAGCGACGAGACCATCTTCACCCAGACGCTGTGGTCCTTCCCGGAACTGCCGGATGCCGAGGCTCTGCTGGCGAAATATGCGCTGCTGCGCCAGGTCCGCACCGACGTCACCAAGCAGCTCGAAGAAGTGCGCGCCTCGGGCGCCATCGGTTCCTCGCTGCAGGCCGAGCTGGCGATCAAGGCCGCGGGCGAGAAGTACCGCGCGCTGGCCAGCCTGGATGACGACCTGAAGTTCGTCTTCATCACCTCGCAGGCGACCGTCAGCGAAGTGGCGGCCGAAGCCGACGAAGCCGTGGAAGTGGCGCCGTCGACCTTTGAAAAGTGCGAGCGCTGCTGGCACTACCGCCGCGACGTCGGCCACGACCACGCGCATCCGACCTTGTGCGGCCGCTGCACCAGCAACCTGTTCGGCGCCGGCGAGAAGCGCCGCTACGCCTAAGCTCCTGCGGGTCGATCGACCCGCGGGTTTTCCGCCATGCCGCCGTCCCGGGCGGCATGGCGCGCACCGACACCACACACCATGGCAACCAAAAAGAAACCAGCCGCATCCGCATCCGGTCCCAAACTTGTCACCCGCAGCACCAGCGCCAGCCTGTTCCCCTGGATCGGCCTGTCCCTGATCATCGTCCTGCTCGACCAGGTCACCAAGATCACCGTCGAACGCACCTTCGCCTATGCCGAGACGCTGCCGATCACGGGCTTCTTCAACCTGATCAAGGTGTACAACCCGGGTGCGGCGTTCAGCTTCCTGGGCGACGCCAGCGGCTGGCAGCGCTGGCTGTTCCTCGGGATCGCGATCGCCGCCGTGGTGTTCTGCATCTACATGATGTCGAAGAACGCGAGCCAGCGCCTATTCTGCTTTGCCCTGGCCCTGATCATGGCCGGCGCGATCGGCAACGGCATCGACCGCGTGGTGCATGGCCACGTGATCGACTTCCTCGATTTCTACTGGACCGGCATCGGCCACTTCCCGGCCTTTAACATCGCCGACATCGGCATCTCGGTGGGCGCGGTCCTGTTCGTCCTCGACGAGCTGCGCCGGGTGAACAAGTCCTAGTCGCAAGGAGATTCAACATGGAGCTGAAAGGCAAGCGCATCGTCCTCGGCCTGACCGGCGGCGTGGCCTGCTACAAGGCGGCCGAGCTGTGTCGCGCCCTGGGCAAGCAGGGCGCCAGCGTGCAGGTGGTCATGACCGAAGCGGCGACCCATTTCATCGGCGCGGTCACCATGCAGGCCCTCTCTGGCCAGCCGGTCTACCTGGACCAGTGGGATGCGCGCATGGCCAACAATATGGCCCACATCGACCTGACCCGCAACGCCGACGCCATCCTGATCGCGCCCTGCTCGGCCGACTTCATGCGCAAGCTCGCGCACGGCGCGGCCGACGACCTGCTGTCGCTGCTGTGCGTGGCGCGGCCGCGTCACGTGCCGCTGCACGTGGCGCCGGCGATGAACGTCGAGATGTGGGAAAACCCGGCCACCCAGCGCAACGTCGCCCAGCTGCTTGAAGACGGCGTCAAGCTGTTCGGCCCCGGCTGCGGCTCGCAGGCCTGCGGCGAGACGGGCCTGGGCCGCATGCTCGAAGCCGAGGAACTGGTCGAAGAGCTGATCGCCTCGTTCCAGCACAAGGTGCTGGCCGGGCGGCGCGTCCTGATCACGGCCGGCCCGACTTTCGAGCCGATCGATCCGGTGCGCGGCATCACCAATCTGTCCTCGGGCAAGATGGGCTATGCGCTGGCGCGCGCGGCGCGCGAAGCGGGCGCCGAGGTGACCCTGGTCTCGGGCCCGGTGTCGCTACCCACGCCGCATGGCGTGCGCCGCATCGACGTGCTGACCGCGCAGCAGATGCACGACGCCGTGATGGCGGGCGTGGAAGGCCAGCACGTGTTCATCGGCGTGGCGGCGGTGGCCGACTGGCGCGTCGCCAATGCCAGCGACCAGAAGATCAAGAAGACGGCGGACGGCGCGCCGCCGCAACTGGAATTCGCACAGAACGCCGACATCCTGGCCGCGGTGGCGGGCACGGTGTCGTTGTCGGGCTGGCCCTACTGCGTGGGCTTCGCGGCCGAATCCGAGCAGCTGGAACAGTACGGCGCCGCCAAGCGCGAAAAGAAAGGCATCCCTCTGTTGGTGGGCAATATCGGCCACCAGACTTTCGGGCAGGATGACAATACCGTGATCCTGTTCGACGAGAGCGGCCACACGGTGCTCGAGCGGGCCGACAAGCTCACCCTGGCGCGCCAGCTGGTGTCCGAAATCGCCAAGCGCATCGAACAGCGCTCCCTGCTCACCTAAAACACATAACAAGCATCACATGAAGAATATCGACCTCAAGATCCTCGACCCGCGCATGAAAGAACTGCTGCCGGCCTACGGCACCCCTGGCAGCGCGGGCCTCGACCTGCGCGCCTGCCTCGATGCGCCGCTCACCATCGAGCCTGGCCAGACGGTGCTGGTGCCGACGGGTCTCGCCATCCACATCGGCGATCCGGGCTACGCCGCCATGATCCTGCCGCGCAGTGGACTCGGCCATAAGAGCGGCATCGTTCTGGGCAATCTGGTAGGCTTGATCGACTCCGATTACCAGGGCCAGCTGATGGTCTCCACCTGGAACCGCAGCGCCGCCACCTTCGTGCTGCAGCCGATGGACCGGCTGGCGCAGCTGATCGTGGTGCCGGTGCTGCAGGTCGGCTTCAACGTGGTGGAGGAGTTCGCATCGAGCGACCGTGGCGCCGGAGGCTTCGGCAGCACCGGCAAACAATAACAACACGTGAGGAGGACCATGATCCCAATGCACCGTCTTCAACGCTTCAAGTCCGCGGCCCTGATCGCGGGCACGGCGGCCTTGCTGGCCGCCTGCAGCACGCCAGGCCAGATGCAATCGTCGAGCACGCCGGGCGTGATCCCGAGCCAGGCGTCGGGCAAGCCCGAAGTGACGCCGCAGATGGCGGCGGCAGCCGACACGCTCACCCGCATGGCGACCCAGCACGACCGCCTGTACCGGATCGCGGCCCCCCTCCTGATCGACAACGCCCAGCTGTGCACCAAGCACGCGCGCAACCTGCTCGGCTTCACCGCCAAGAACCGCTACACCTATCCGGGCCAGTACAACGAGGCGGCCTGGGTGGTGCTGGGCATGGGCGAGCGCCTGCAGGTCACCAACGTCCTCGCCGGCAGCGGCGCGGCGCGCGCCGGCCTGCGCCAGGGCGACCGCCTGGTGGCGGCCGGCGGCACGCCGCTGCCCGAAGGCCCGAACGCCCTGTCCCAGGCCGGCGCAGTGTTCGGCCCGATCATGTCGAAGCAGGCCAGCCTGCCGCTGTCGATCGAGCGCAACGGCAACCAGCGCGACCTGACCATCCCGGTCACCCGCGCCTGCGCCTTCGCGATCGAGCTGGGCAACGCCGACAACATCAACGCCTACGCCGACGGCTCGCGCGTGATGGTCACCCGCGGCATGCTGGGCTTCGCCCAGAACGACGACGAGCTGGCCTACGTCGTGGCGCGCACGATGGCGCACAATATGCTGGGCCACGCGGCCACGCAGCGCAACGCCGCCACCATCGGCAGCATCATCGACAACCTCACCGCGATCACGCCCGACACCTCGATGCTGATCGGCAGCGGCGGCATCAAGGCCATGCCGGTGGCCGACGACGTGGCGGCCGACCGCCTGGCCATCTACCTGGTGGCGCGCGCCGGCTACCGCATCGACGGCGCGTCCGCCTTCTGGAAGCGCCTGGCGGCCACCTACCCGGCCCGTATCCTCAACGGCTACACGGCCAACCACCCGTCGACCACGCAGCGGATCGCGGCGATCGACAAGACGGTGGCCGAGGTGAAGGCCAAGCAGAGCGGCAAGAAACCGCTGGTGCCCTGAAAGCCCGGCCATGCCGGCGTGCGCGGCGCTCCCATGCCGCGCACGCCGGCGCCAGCGCCCTCCGCGCTTTTTTTGTATGATTGTCCATCTTGTATCTATACCGCATACGGCGGCGACCACACCATGGACAGCATCGACCTCGACGTACTGAAAACCTGCGCCGCCTGGCTTGCCGGCGGCCAGCGCTGCCAGCTGGTCACGGTGATCAAGACCTGGGGCTCTAGCCCGCGCCCGGTCGGCGCCACGCTCGCCATCTGCGAGGACGGCCAGGTGGTCGGCTCGGTCTCCGGCGGCTGCATCGAGGACGACCTGATCGCCCGCGTGCGCGACAACGGCATCGAGATCACCCTCCCCGAAATCATCAGCTACGGCATCAGCGCCGACGAGGCGCACCGCTTCGGCCTGCCCTGCGGCGGCACCATCGAGCTGGCCATCGAGCCGCTGTCGATCGAGAGCCGCATTCCCGAACTGCTGGCGCGCCTGGATGGCGGCGAGCTGGTCGAGCGCCGCGTGCACCTGGCCAGCGGCGCGGTCAGCCTCGAGCAGGCCCAGGCCAGCGCCATCCAGCGCATCGAGGATGGCGTGCTGCACACCCTGCACGGCCCGCGCTGGCGCCTGTACATCATCGGCGCCGGCCCGCTGTCGCGCTTCCTGGCCACGATCGCGGCCGGCATGGATTACCGCGTCACCGTGTGCGATCCGCGCGAGGAATACCGCAGCGGCTTTTCCATCCCCGGCGTGAGCCTGGTGCACGCCATGCCCGACGACCTCGTGATCGAGGCCAGGCTCGATGCGCGCAGCGCCGTGGTGGCCCTGACCCACGATCCCAAGCTGGACGACCTGGCGCTGATGGAAGCGCTCAAGTCCGACGCTTTCTATGTCGGCGCCATCGGCTCGCGCGCCAACAACGCCAAGCGGCGCGAGCGCCTCAAGCTGTTCGACCTCACCGAGGCCGAACTGGCGCGCCTGCATGGCCCGATCGGCATCTACATCGGCAGCAAGACGCCGGCCGAGATCGCGATCTCGATCATGGCCGAGATGACGGCCGTGAAGAACGCGGTGCCGCAGCAGATGCTGGTGCCGCACGCCGCGGCGCTGACGCTGGCCAGCGCGGCCTGAGTCGGTAGCGTCAATTCAAAAGCAAGGATCGGCTGGCAGGAAAGCGCCGGTCCTGCCACAATGGCCCGTTATCAGACGGGCCATCTTTTTATCAATGAACACCGCGAACATGCTGCGCCTGGTGGCGCTGGCCGCCATCTGGGGCGGCTCCTTCCTCTTCATGCGCATCGCCGCGCCCGTGCTCGGCCCGGCGGTGCTGATCGAGTACCGGGTCGGCTTCGCCGCCCTGTTCCTGGCGCTGGTGGCCTGGGTGTTCCACCTGCGCGGCAAGGGCTCCCCGCTCGGCGTGCGCCGCCACTGGAAGCACTACCTGATCCTCGGCCTGTTCAATTCGGCCCTGCCCTTCCTGCTGTTCGCCTTCGCCGCGCGCACCCTGTCGGCCTCGGTGCTGTCGGTGCTGAACGCCACCGCGCCGATGTGGGGCGCGCTGGTCGGCGCCGTGTGGGCGCGCCAGAAGGTGTCCAGGAACAGCGCGCTCGGCCTGCTGCTCGGCACCTGCGGCGTGGCCCTGCTGGTCGGCTTCGACCACGTGGCCGAACGGCCCGGCGCTGGCATCGCCGTCGGCGCGGCCCTGGTCGCGGCGTTCAGCTACAGCATCGCCAGCCAGTACGCCAAATCAGCTCCGGCGGTGGCGCCGTTCGCCAACGCCCACGGCTCGATGTGGGCGGCCGCCATCCTGGTGCTGCCGCTGGTCGCCTTCTTCCCGGCGCCGGGCGAGCCGACGCCGGGCGTCATGGCCGCCGTGCTGGCGCTGGGCGTGGTCTGCAGCGGCATCGCCTACATCCTCTACTTCAAGCTGATCGAGGAAGTCGGCACCACCTCGGCGCTCACCGTCACCTTCCTCAATCCCCTGTTCGGCATCCTGTGGGGCGCGCTGTTCCTGCACGAAGCCATCGGCTGGCACACGATCGCCGGCTCGGCCATCGTGCTGCTCGGGACTGCGCTGGTGACGGGCTTCCGGCCGCGCTTTGGACGCGCAGCCGCGCCGGCGGGCGGCAAGTGATGGAGACGACGCAGGAGATTGCCCTGCCGCCAGGCTACCGCGTGGCCGACGTCATCGCCTTTCATGGCCGCGACGCCGAAGGCCTGGCCGAGCAGGTCGGCCCGGACGGCTTGCGCAAGGGCGTGCTGCTGGACGGCGTGCCGACCCTGCTCGACATCCGCTTCGACGGCAATGCGGCCCGCTGCCGCCTTGCCTTCGACGCGCCCGTCACGCCCGTGCTCGCAGCGCTGGCCCGGGACGCGCTGCTGAACGTGCTGGGCCTGCGCATCGACCCGGCCGCCTTCGCCGCCTTCGCGCACGACGATCCCGTGCTCGGCCCCGTGCTCGCGCGCCAGCCGGGCCTGCGCATCGTGCAATCGGCCACCGTGTTCGAGGCCCTGACCTGGGCCATCATCGGCCAGCAGATCAACCTGACCTTCGCGATCGCCCTGCGCCGCACATTGATCAAGCTGGCCGGTCGCCCGCATTCGCGTGGCTTGTGGTGCTATCCGGAAGCGACCGACGTCGCCCGCCTGACGCTGGAAGACCTGACCAGCCGCAGGTTCTCGACCGCCAAGGCCGAGACCGTGCTGCGCGTGGCGCGCATGGCGGTCGACGGCAGCCTGGCGCTCGAGCGCCGGCGCGACGCCGCCCAGGTGAGCCAGGAACTGCTGGCGATCAAGGGCATCGGCCCCTGGACCGTCAATTATGTGTTGCTGCGTGGCTATGGCTACACGGATTGCTCGCTCGAAGGCGACGTCGCCGTGCGCACCGCCCTGCACAATCTGACCGGCAGCGCCCAGCGGCCGACCCTGGCCGAAGCCCAGCGCCTGCTGGCGCGCTATGCGCCGCACCGCACGATGGCGGCCGCCTACCTGTGGGCCAGTCTCGCCGAATAGCAGACGGCGAAGCCGTGCACTGTTTTCAATTGGAAAGACAAGGGGCGTTACACCACGAGCGTGTGATATATTCAGCAACATGAGCACCCCGATTTTCACTACTTCCAGCAGCGCGGACCATGCTGCAGCGACGCCGGCGAGTGCACCGATCGCCGTCGTGATTCCTTATTTCCAGCGCCAGGAAGGCGTCCTGCAGAAGGCGCTGGCATCGATTGCCGGCCAGCAGCTGTACCCCGCCGAAGTCATCGTGGTCGACGACAGCTCGCCGGTGCCGGCACGGGGCGAGGTGCAGGCAGTGAGGGCGCGCTGGCCGAACCTGAACGTACGCGTGATCGAACAGCCGAACGGCGGACCCGCCGGGGCGCGCAACAAGGGGCTCGACAGCGTGTCGCCGCAATGCGACTACGTGGCTTTCCTGGATTCCGATGACGAGTGGCACGATACGCACCTGCTGCACGCGAGCGCCGCCCTAGCGCAGGGCAACGACTTTTATTTTTCGGATTTTTTCCGCCTTGGCCATTCGACAACCGTGTTCGAACAGAGCGCAGTGTTCAAGAAGGACGCGCACCCGGTGCTGCCGGGTGGCTACCCGGTCGCGCAGTACCAGGGCGACATGACGGAACAGATCCTCGGCGCCAATGTCATCGGCACGTCGACCGTCGTGTACCGCTTCCGCAAGTTCGCCAATCTGCGTTTTCGCGAAGAATTCGTCTATGCCGGCGAGGACTTCCTGTTCTGGCTGACACTGAGCACACTGACGAAGGCGTATGTTTTCGGCACCACGCCGGAAGTGACCTATGGTCGCGGCGTGAATATCTACGCCGGCTCGGGCTGGGGCACTGAGAAATCGATGGACCGCCTGCACTACGAAACCAAGCTGGAACTCGCACTGCCGCGCCTGTTCAAGCTCAACGCCGAACAACAGGGACGCAACCGCGCCAAGCTGCGCTTCCTGCGCCACACCATGGTCAAGGACATCGTCCACCGGCTGACGCACCGCAAACCCATCAACGGCCCGCTGCTGTGGAAGCACCTGGCCATGGACCCTAAACTGCCATTGTATGTGCCGGCGGTGGGCTGGCAGATCGTTGCCGGTCGCCTGCGCACCCAGGCCGCCCCGCGCAAGGAATGAGCGGCTGGCGCCGAGAGGGCCTCGGCGCGGCCGACTGCGGCATCAGTTCCAGCGCGGCAAACCGTCGAACTGCTGCGCGCCCTCCCCCGAGAACCGGATGAGTTCGGCCAGCGGCACGGTGGCCAGGTTGTCGCAGCCATAGTGGCCGCCCAGCGCGCTGGGAATCTTGAGGCAGTATTTGCGCCCCTCGGTCAGCGGCCCCAGCGCGGCTTCGGCCAGGCGCACCGCCTCTGGCATGTACCAGTCGTTGAGGAAATCCTGGTTGTAGGCCAGCGCGTCGAGCGCGGCGCGGCTGCGCGCCAGCGGCTCGCAGACCAGTTCTTGCGGACGCAGGCACCAGAAATGGTCGTCCTCGTCGCGGATGATGAGGTTGCCGAAGGCATTAGCCCCGAGAACTTCGACGGCGCTCATGCCGACCCAGCCCCAGGCCTCGTTGATGTCGTCTACATCGATCATGGTCATCGCCCCTGAATGTCGCCATGGCGCATGCGCGCGGCGGTTCGCAGGGTTGGACAGGCCGGGCCCGTGTGCATTGCAGCAGAGGCGAGCGGGTTTGACCTGCGTCGAGGCCGTTAAGACGGAGAAAGGGCGTGCCTGCTTGAACAACGCCGGTTTGACAAACGGAAAAGCCGCTGACTCTTGCGAATCAGCGGCTTCGAATCTGGTTGCGGGGACAGGATTTGAACCTGTGACCTTCGGGTTATGAGCCCGACGAGCTGCCAGACTGCTCCACCCCGCGTCTGATGAAATGAATTATACGCCCATTCCCCTTATTAGGCAAATGCAATACTGCGGCCATGTGCGATTGCAACACGATATAACGCATGGTCTGCGCTGAAAACAGGTCGACCCCACCCGTCGGGCGCTGCCCTATCGCCCCCGCATTCAGTGTAAAGTAAGGGCAATGCCAATTCGTCACACGACCATGAAATTCTGCTCCGAGTGCGCCCACCCCGTCCTGCTGACCATCCCCGAAGGCGACAACCGGCCGCGCTACGTCTGCACCCATTGCCACACGATCCACTATCAGAATCCGAAACTCGTCATCGGCTCGATTCCCGTCTGGGAGGCCGACGGCCGGCTCCAGGTCTTGCTGTGCAAGCGCGCGATCGAGCCGCGCTACGGCTACTGGACCCTGCCGGCCGGCTTCATGGAAAACGAGGAGACCACCGGGCAGGCGGCGGTGCGCGAGACCGAGGAAGAAGCCGGCGCCAACATCGAGCTCGGGCCCCTGTTCACCCTGCTCAACGTGGCCCACGTGCACCAGGTCCACCTGTTCTACCGCGCGCGCCTGCTCGACCTCGACTTCGCGGCCGGCATCGAAAGCCTGGACGTGCAGCTGTTTACCGAAGACGAGATCCCCTGGGACGACCTGGCCTTCCCCACCATTCGCACCACGCTGGAACTGTTCTTCGCCGACCGGATCAAAGTGCGCGAGGGCGGCAGCTATGGCTTTCACAGCCGCGACATCCATCGCCCGATGATCGCCCCACGCGAACCGGATTGAGATGATTCCCTGGCTCGAGACCGATACGCCGTTTCCCGACGTATCCAAGGCACTGACGGTCGAAGCGCCGGGCCTGCTCGCGGCCGGCGCCGACCTGTCGCCGCCGCGCCTGCTGCAGGCTTACCGCAACGGCATCTTTCCCTGGTTTTCCGAAGGCCAGCCCATCCTGTGGTGGAGCACCGATCCGCGCATGGTGCTGTACACAAGCGACTTCAAGGTGAGCGACAGCCTGGCCAAGACGCTGCGCAAGGTCGAGCGCAGCCGCCACGAGGGGGGCCGTTGGGACGTGCGCTTCGACTCCGCCTTCAGCGACGTCATGCGTGCCTGCGCCGCGCCGCGCCGCGACGGCCCCGGCACCTGGATCTCCAGCGAGATCATCGACGGCTACAGCGGCCTGCATGCGCTGGGCTATGCCCACTCGTCCGAAGTCTGGCTCGACGGCGAACTGGTCGGCGGCGCCTATGGCGTCTGCATAGGCCGCATGTTCTATGGCGAATCGATGTTCGCGCGCGTGTCCGACGCTTCCAAGGTCGCGCTGGCCTACCTGGTGGCCTTCCTGCGCGGCCACGGCGTGCGGATGATCGACTGCCAGCAGGAGACCGGCCACCTGGCCTCGCTCGGCGCGGCGCCGATCCCGCGCAGCCGCTTCCTGGAGCACCTGCGCGCCGCCATCGCCGAGCCGCCCATCCGCGACTGGACGGTCGGTGCGCCGCTGGCGGCGCCGGGCGCCGGCGCGCCGGCCGCATCCGCAGCGTCCGCAGGGTCCGCTGCAGCGGCCGACAAATCCGGCAATTCGCCCGCGATACCGTTGGATGGCTAACGGTATCGCGGGCGGGTTTTCGCTAGAATAGGTTCATCACACGTCGTCTCGAGAGTTTTTTGCATGACGCACCTACACGACCTGCCCTTTGCGACGCTGCAGTTCTACACGACGGCGCCCTATCCCTGCAGCTATCTCGATGCGCGCCAGGCGCGTTCGCAGGTCGCCACGCCATCGCACCTGATCAATGCCGACGTGTATTCCGAGCTGGTCAAGAACGGCTTCCGGCGCAGCGGCATCTTCACCTACCGCCCCTACTGCGACGGCTGCCAGGCCTGCATCCCGGTGCGCGTCAAGTGCGAGGACTTCACGCCCAACCGCACCCAGCGCCGCGCCTGGAAGCGCCATGGCAACCTGGTCGCGATGGTGGCCAACCTGGCCTTTTCCGACGAGCACTACGCACTCTACCTGCGCTACCAGACCACGCGCCACGTGGGCGGCGGCATGGACCAGGACAGCCGCGACCAGTACGCCCAGTTCCTGCTGCAAAGCCGCGTCAACACGCGCCTGGTCGAATTCCGCGAGCCGGACGGCACCCTGCGCATGGTGTCGATCATCGACGTGCTGTCCGACGGCCTGTCATCGGTGTACACCTTCTTCGATCCCGACATCGAGAATGCCTCCTACGGCACCTACAACATCCTGTGGCAGGTGAACCAGGCGCACGAGCTCGGACTGTCCTACGTGTATCTCGGGTACTGGATCGAACAGAGTCCCAAGATGGCCTACAAGATCAACTTCCGGCCGCTCGAAGCGCGCATCGACGGCGAATGGGGCGTGCTGCAGCGCTAGGCCGGGTTGTCGCCGTGTGATACAAGTGCTAACAAAGTCGTTGACACTCAACTACGTATGCCGCAGCGCATCACGTTAGAATGATGGGGAGATCCTTTTTGAGTTCCCCATGCCCGACAAATTCCTGTACACCCTCGTCCGCCCCGCACTGTTCTCGCTCGATCCCGAGACGGCCCACAACTTCACGCTGCCCATGCTGTGTCGGGCAGCCGCGCTCGGCCTGACGGGCGCGTTCAGGAAACCGCTGCCCGACCCGCGCACCGTCATGGGCATCACCTTCCCCAACCCGGTCGGCCTGGCCGCCGGCCTGGACAAGGATGGGGCCTACATCGACGGCCTGGCCGCGCTCGGCTTCGGCTCGATCGAGATCGGCACCGTGACCCCGCGCGGCCAGGCCGGCAACCCCAAGCCGCGCATGTTCCGCCTGCCGCGCGCGCGCGGCATCATCAACCGCATGGGCTTCAACAACGGCGGCGTCGACGCCTTCGTGGCCAACGTGCAAGCCTCGCGCTTCTACCAGGAACGCCAGGGCGTGCTGGGCCTGAACATCGGCAAGAACGCCGACACGCCGATCGAGCAAGCCGCCGAGGATTACCTGCACTGCCTGCGCAAGGTCTATCCGTATGCGAGCTACGTGACGGTCAACATCTCGTCGCCCAACACCAAGAACCTGCGCCAGCTGCAGGGCGCGTCCGAACTGGACGGCCTGCTGTCCCAGCTGAAGGCCGAGCAGACCAAGCTGGCCGACCACCACGGCCACTACGTGCCGATCACGCTCAAGATCGCGCCCGACGTCGACGGCGACCAGATCCGCGACATCGCCGGCGCCCTGCTGCGCCACAAGATCGACGGCGTGATCGCCACCAACACCACGCTCAACCGGCGCGACGTCGAAGGCATGAAGCACGCACAGCAGGCCGGCGGCCTCTCCGGCGCCCCGGTGTTCGAGCAGTCGAACATCGTGATCCGCGCGCTCAAGAAGGAGCTGCGCGACGACATCCCGATCGTCGGCGTGGGCGGCATCATGCGCGGCCAGGACGCGAAGACCAAGATCGCGTCCGGCGCCAAGCTGGTGCAGCTGTACAGTGGCCTGATCTACGCCGGCCCGGCCCTGGTGCGCGAATGCGCCGACGCGCTGCGCGACAACGGCGCGAAGAAGAAAAAGCAATGAGCATGCGGCGCAAGACACTGGGCCGCACCGACCTCGAGGTGAGCACCGTCTGCCTCGGCACGATGACCTTCGGCGAGCAGAATACCGAGCAGGAAGCGCACGCCCAGCTGGACTATGCAATCGGGCGCGGCATCAACTTCATCGACACCGCCGAGCTGTATCCGGTGCCGCCGAGCGCGGCCACCCAGGGTTCGACCGAGCGCTTCATCGGCTCCTGGCTCAAGGCGCGCGGCGGGCGCGACAAGCTGGTGCTGGCGACCAAGATCGCCGGCCCGAACGGCAACCAGGCCTGGATCCGCGGTTCAAAACACAATCTCGACGCCGCCAACCTGCGCGCCGCCGTCGACGCCAGCCTGCGGCGCCTGCAGACCGACTACATCGACCTCTACCAGCTGCACTGGCCGAGCCGCAACGTGCCGATCTTCGGCGCCAATCAGTTCGATCCGCGCAAGGAACGCGACGGCGTGGCGATCGAGGATACCTTGCGTACCCTGGCCGACCTGGTCAAAGAGGGCAAGATCCGCCACATCGGCGTGTCGAACGAAAGCCCGTGGGGCGTGTGCGAATTCGTCAAGCAGGCCGAACTCCGCGGCCTGCCGCGCATCGCCACCATCCAGAATCTGTACAACCTGACCGCGCGCGCGTTCGAGACCACCTTGCTGGACGAAGTCTGCTACCGCGAAGACGTCAGCCTGCTGGCCTACAGTCCCCTCGCCTTCGGCCAGCTGAGCGCCAAGTACGTCGACGACCCGCAGGCGCGCGGCCGCCTGACGATCTATCCGCCGACCTGGAGCCCGCGCTACCTGCGGCCGGCGGTGTTCGAGGCCACCCGCGCATATGCGGCGCTGGCGCGCGAGCACGGCTTGACGCCGGCGCAGATGGCGCTGGCCTGGTGCTATTCACGCTGGTTCGTGGGATCGACCATCGTCGGGGCGACCACGCTGGCGCAGCTCGAAGAAAACATCGATGCGGCGCAGATCGTGCTCAGCGATGAGGTGGTGCGGCGGATCGACGAAATTCACGCCAGGATAACTAATCCGGGACAGTAATCGGCATAAGTTATCTGATGGCAGCCTGACCTCGTTCGCTCTTCCAGTGCCGTCACAGTCCTATCTCATTATATGTAGTGACGCGCCGCCCCATTGAACATGCCGCGGTTGATTCCTTAGCCAGGCCGACGAAGTAGTGCACGCGGCCTGACACTGGTCCGTTTGGCGTATCGAATTGCTCGGCCGATCCATGGAACTCATGGGCATAGATACTACACGTCCGCTGCGCCCACTCTTCGAGTGCAGCGTATCCAACCTCAGTCGTCGCGTCGTATCCTGTTCGCCATTTGCGCAAGTCACCATTACGATCATAGGCGTAACAGCTGATGAAGCGGAACGCTTCGAAAGATTCGCGAGGCCCATCGGGAAGACAATCAAGCTCGGTGTACACACCGACCTGGATTAGTGGTACGTCGACGCCCTCATACTTTCTCCGGTCCTGTTCCAGAAAGCTGAGTAATGGCTGCAGACTACTCTGTACCCGACTGTAGTGTTTCAACTCAATGGCGCACACCCGTGCAAAGTCGTCGTCCAGCACCATGATGTCAACGCTGCGGCCGTTCTTCCAGAAACCGCCGAGACTGGAAGCAAAGCTGTGCAGGCGATACTCCAGCACGGCATTCTGGTCTCTGGACTTAAGATAGGCGAGCAGTTCACCTTGAATGGTACGCTCGGGATTGCCAACGCAGGCCGTGCGCAGCAGACTGCCTTTCATGTCAGCCGCTCTCGGCAGAGATCCGAATCCGCTGCGCTGCGCAAAGAAAGCCGTCACCAAATTGAAGACATGGGTGGCCGACATGAACGATTGTAGATGGATGGGCATTAGTGTGGAAATATGCGAACTATGAATTGTCAGACCGTGCGTACGCGTTTGCAGGGGCCGCATTGACTGCGGCCCCAAGCAACACAAATCATATGCTACCTTGTTAGACACACATGGCCCAGCAACCAGGCCATGGACGATACAGGTAGATAGCGTCCAACACGCTTTCTAATTCGATTGTTGCTTTTGATTACACTGGCTGTTCGTAGGCAAGGCAGGAGAGCGTCAGACTGCATGGCGCAAAGCTGCATCCATTCCTGGCATAGCACTACTCCGCCGTCGCGATCGCCTTCTCGATATCCGCCCGCGTATACCCTTGCGCGAAACGCTCAATGAAGTGGAATGCATACGCCCGCAGATACGAGCCGCGCCGCACCGCCAGGCGCGTCACGTTCTGCGCGAACAGGTGCGAGGCCTCGATCGCGCGCAGCCCCTTGTCGCGGCCGTGGTCGAAGGCCATCGAGGCCACGATGCCCACGCCCAGCCCCAGCGACACGTACTGCTTGATGACGTCCGAATCCATCGCGGTGAGCACGATGTCCGGCGCCAGCCCGGCTTCGACGAAAGCGGCGTCGATGTGGCTGCGGCCGGTGAAGCCGACATCGTAGGTGATCAGGGGATGCTCGGCCAGGTCTTCCAGGCGCAGCGGCGAGCCTTTGGTGAAGATCGGGTGCCCCTCGGGCGCCACCACCAGGTGGCTCCAGCGGTAGCACGGGAAGGACACCAGGTCGGGGAAGGCCGACAGGCCCTCGGTCGCGATCCCGATGTCGGCCTTGCCCGAGGCCACCCATTCGGCGATGTGCTCGGGCGCGCTTTGCTGCAGGGCGATGCGCACGTTGGGGAAGGCGGCGCGGAATGACTGCACCACCTGCGGCAACGCGTAGCGCGCCTGGGTGTGGGTGACGGCGACGGTGAGCGTGCCGCTGTCCTGCGCGGCGTATTCGCGGCTGGCCTGCTGCAGGTTCTCGGCTTCGACCAGCAGCTTTTCGACGATGCGCAGGATGCCCTTGCCCGGCGGCGTGAGGCCCGTCAGGCGCTTGCCGTTGCGCTCGAAGATGACCACGCCCAGCTCTTCCTCGAGCTCGCGGATCTGGCGCGACACGCCCGGCTGCGAGGTGAACAGGGCGTTGGCGACTTCGGTCAGGTTGAAGTCGCGCCGGGCCGCTTCGCGGACCGAGCGCAGCTGCTGGAAGTTCATATCGCGTTTCCTTCGTCGACGAACACTTCGATGCGGCGCGGACGCACGACCAGCGTCTCGCCCTCTTTCAGTCCCAGGCTGGCGAAGCGCTCGTTCGGCATCACCGCCTCGATCAGCTGCTGGTTGTCGGCGCGCTCGAGGTCGAGCTGGGCCAGCGGGCCGATCGCATGCGCGCGGCGCAGCTTGGCCACCACGCCTGCGGCGCCGGGCGTGTAGCGCTCGACGTCCAGGTCGTGCGGACGCACGTAGCCGATGCCGGCGCCATCCACCACGCCGGCGTGCTGCGGCGCCTGGAAACGCACGTCGCCGCTGGCCAGCACGCCGTCGTTGACGCGGCCGTGGAACAGGTTGACGTTGCCCAGGAAGCCGTACACGAAGGGCGAGGCCGGGTTGTTGTACACCTGGTCCGGGCTGCCCAGCTGCTCCACGCGGCCCTTGTTCATCAGGACCACCTGGTCGGCCACTTCGAGCGCCTCTTCCTGGTCGTGGGTGACGAAGATCGAGGTCACGTGCAGGTCGTCGTGCAGGCGGCGCAGCCAGCGCCGCAGCTCCTTGCGCACCTTGGCGTCGAGCGCGCCGAACGGTTCGTCCAGCAGCAGCACACGCGGTTCGACCGCGAGCGCGCGCGCCAGGGCGATGCGCTGGCGCTGGCCGCCCGAGAGCTGCGGCGGATAGCGGTCGGCGATCCAGTCGAGCTGCACCAGTTCGAGCAGCTTCTTGACCTTCTCGCGGATCTGGGCTTCGCTCGGGCGCTCCTTGCGCGGCTTGACGCGCAGGCCGAAGGCGACGTTCTCGAACACGGTCATGTGCTTGAACAGCGCATAGTGCTGGAACACGAAGCCGACCTGGCGCTCGCGCACGTGGCGGTGCGAGGAATCCTGGCCGTCGAGCAGCACGGAACCGGAGTCCGGATATTCGAGGCCGGCGATGATGCGCAGCAGCGTGGTCTTGCCGCAGCCCGAAGGCCCCAGCAAGGCGGTCAGCTCGCCGTCGGGGAACTGCAGCGAAACGTCGTCGAGCGCCGTGAACTGGCCGAACTGCTTGCGGATATGTTGTACTTCGATCGTCATGCGTGGCTCCGGCGTTGTTTCAGTGAGGGGCGTCCGTCGAAGCCTTACGGGCTTCGTGCAGGCGCCATTCGATAAAGGACTTGACGGCCAGGGTCACCAGGGCGAGCAGCGCCAGCAGCGATGCGACGGCGAAGGCGGCCGTGAAGTTGTATTCGTTGTAGAGGATCTCGACGTGCAGCGGCATGGTGTTGGTCTCGCCGCGGATGTGGCCCGACACCACCGACACCGCGCCGAACTCGCCCATCGCACGGGCATTACACAGGATCACGCCATACAGCAGGCCCCATTTGATGTTCGGCATCGTCACGCGCCAGAAGGTCGACCAGCCCGAGGCGCCCAGCACCAGCGCGGCCTCTTCTTCTTCGGTGCCCTGCTGCTGCATCAGCGGAATCAGCTCGCGCGCGACGAACGGGAAGGTGATGAACACGGTGGCCAGCACGATGCCCGGCACCGCGAACAGGATCTTGATGTCGTGCTCCGCCAGCCATGGGCCGAACCAGCCCGAGGCGCCGAACAGCAGCACGTACATCAGGCCCGCGATCACCGGCGAGATCGAGAACGGCAGGTCGATCAGGGTCAGGAGGATGCTCTTGCCGCGGAATTCGAACTTGGCGATGGCCCACGCCGCCGCCACGCCGAACACCAGGTTCAGCGGCACCGAGATCACGGCCGCGATCAGGGTCAGCTTAATCGCCGACACCGCATCCGGGTCCAGGATCGATTCGACGTACAGCTCCCACCCTTTTTCCAGCGCCTCGGTGAACACCGCCGCCAGCGGGATGAACAGGAACAGCGTCAGGAAGATCAGCGCGATGGCGATCAGGGCCACGCGCACCCAGCGCGGCTCGAGCACGCTGGTGTCGAGGCGCTTGTTGTTGGCGGCGCGCTTGGCCGGCGGCGCCACCTTGTCGAGGACCGCGCTCATGCCTTGCCCGCCCGTTTGCGCGTCCACGCCTGAAGAAGGTTAATCGCCAGCAGCAGGATGAAGGAGAACACCAGCATCACCACCGCGATCGCGGTCGCGCCGGTATAGTCGTACTGTTCCAGCTTGGAGATGATCAAGAGTGGCGTGATCTCGGACACCATCGGCAGGTTGCCGGCGATGAAGATGACGGAACCGTATTCGCCGGTGGCGCGCGCGAAGGCCAGCGCGAAGCCGGTCAGGAGCGCCGGCACGATGGTCGGCAGCACCACGCGGATGAAGGTCTGCAGCGGCGGCGCGCCCAGGCTGGCGGCGGCTTCCTCGAGTTCGCGCTCGGCTTCTTCGAGCACCGGCTGCACCGTGCGCACGACGAACGGCAGGCCGATGAAGGTCAGCGCCACCACCACGCCCAGCGGCGAGAACGCCACCTTGATGCCCAGCGTCGCCAGGTACTGGCCGATCCAGCCGTTGTGGGCGTACAGCGCGGTGAGCGTGATGCCGGCCACCGCGGTCGGCAGCGCGAACGGCAGGTCCACCAGGGCGTCGATCAGGCGCTTGCCGGGGAACTGGTAGCGCACCAGCACCCAGGCGACGATGCCGCCGAAGACGACGTTGATCGCGGCCGCGATCAGCGACGCGCCGAAACTCAGGCGGTAGGACGCCACCACGCGCTCGGACGTGACGGTCGCCCAGAAATCGGCCCAGCTCATGCTGGAGGTCTTGAGGAATACCGCCGACAGCGGGATGAGGACGATCAGCGCCAGGTAGAACAGCGTGAAGCCCAGCGAAATGCCGAAGCCGGGAATGACCCGGCCCGGTCGCTTGGGCTTGGTTGCTGCCGCGTTGCCCGGCAATGCAAGCGAAGTCATGCGATTCCTTATTACAAATTCTTCTATCGGAGTCGCATATTCTCACGCTATGTTCATAAAGCAAACGAAAGAATACTTATTTGCATAGACAGTAATTGCTATTTGGTAGGGCGCAATTTACAAGACGAGCTTCGCCGCCACCGCCGTCAGGGTGGTGGCCAGCAAGGCGCGCAGGAAGCGCTCCGGCACGGCGCGCGCCGCCATGGCGCCGAGGGTAATGCCGGGCAGCGAACCGACGAGCAGGGTCAGCAGCAGCATCCAGTCGATCGAGCCGAGCCACCAATGGCCGAGCGCGGCGATGGCGGTCAGCGGGACCGCGTAGGCGATGTCGGTGCCGGCCACTTCGGCCGGGCTCAGCTTTGGATACAGGAACACCAGCAAGGTCGCGCCGATGGCGCCGGCGCCGATCGAGGACACCGTCACCAGCACGCCCAGCACGGCGCCCGAGATGATGGTGGCCGCCGCCAGGCCGCGGCCCTGCAGCTGGCGTTCCGGGTGGGCATGGATCCAGGCCAGCAGGCGGCTGCGCAGCAGCAGCGCCACCACGGTCAGCATCACCGAGACGGCGATCGTGTAGCGGATCACCTGCCCCAGCTGTTCGCTGAGCGCGCCGAAATGGTTGAGCGCGATCGCCGCCAGCACGGCCGCCGGCAGCGCCCCCAGGCACAGGCGGCCGACGATCTGCCATTGCACGGTGCGGGTGAAGCGGTGGGTGATGGTGCCGGCGCTCTTGGTGATCGCGGCGAAGGCGAGGTCAGTGCCGACCGCGACCGATGGCGAGACGCCGAACAGCAGGGTCAGCAAGGGCGTCATCAGCGAGCCGCCACCGACGCCGGTCATGCCGACCAACAAACCTACCGCGAATCCTGCCATCACATACGTCATCGACATGCCGAGCTCTCCTGTGGAGCACAGGGTAAGGCTCGGGCTGCCGTTTTCCAAACGACAGCTTTCTCATTTGCTTATGCAGAGATATTCGTCCCACGACGATGATCATCGCGAGTTTGTTGCCTGGATACCACGAAAAAAAACGGCGAACCCAGGTTCGCCGTCTTGCGGTAGACATGGCATGGGGCAAGCCTCGCCCCTGCGCTGCCGATTACTTGTTCGGCTGCGGCGTCAGGCGCAGGTAAGGACGCGGCGCCTCGAAGCCTTTCGGGTACTTCTGCTTGATGACGTCGGGATCGGTGACGGTCAGCGGGATAATGACCGGGTCGCCATCCTTCCAGTTGCCCGGCGTGGCGACGGTGTAGCCGTCGGTCAGCTGCAGGGCGTCGATCACGCGCAGCACTTCGTCGAAGTTGCGGCCGGTGCTCATCGGGTAGGTGATGATCAGGCGCACTTTCTTGGCCGGGTCGATCACGAACAGCGAGCGCACGGTGGCGGTGGCCGAGGCGTTCGGGTGGATCATGTCGTACAGCCCGGACACGGTCTTGTCGGCGTCGGCCACGATCGGGAAACCGACCACGGTTTGCTGGGTTTCCTCGATGTCCTTGATCCAGTCGACGTGCTTGTCGGCCGGGTCGACCGACAGCGCGATCGCCTTGACGTTGCGCTTGTCGAACTCCGGCTTGAGCTTGGCGGTCAGGCCCAGTTCGGTCGTGCACACCGGCGTGAAGTCGGCCGGGTGCGAGAACAGCACCACCCAGGAATCGCCCGCCCACTCGTGGAAGCGGATCTTGCCGATGCTGGAATCCTGCTCGAAATCGGGAGCGGTGTCGCCGAGGCGTAAGGTCATAGTCTTCTCCATGGTTGATTCATACAGCGCCGTCCGCGGACGACGCAACGCAAAGCCTACATAAAGCGGTTGTACAGCACGACGGCCCAGGTGGCGCCCGCCAGCAGCAGGGTCAGCGCCACCGCGGCGCTGCCCAGGTCCTTGGCCGCCTTGGACAGCGGATGGCGCTCCAGCGAGATGCGGTCGACCACCGCTTCGATCGCCGAATTGATCAGCTCGACCACCAGCACCACGACCAGCACGCCGACCAGGGCCAGCTTCTGGAAGCCGGACACCGGCAACAGCAGCGCCACCACGCTGGCGATGACGATCACCACGACCTCTTGCCGGAACGCCGCTTCGCTGCGCCAGGCCCAGCGCAGGCCGTCCCAGGTGTTGCGGCAGGCGGCGCCGATGCGCTCCAGGCCGCGCAAGGTCTTGAATTCGCTGATCGGGTTTTCCATCGTTCTTGGCATTCCAACATGCAGGAACGACATTATGCCCCGTCCGCGCACAAGCATGTGGCAAGTTGGCCCGCGACGCAAGCCGCCGGTTTGCATGGTCTTTTCACATCATGGTATAAAGAGAACGATACTGCACTGCACCAACCACATCATGAAAATGGAAACCCCTACTCCAGCCAAGACGTCGATCCAGGTCATCGAACGCATGATGGCGCTGCTCGATGCGTTGGCGAGCTATACCGATCCGGTCAGCCTCAAGGAATTGGCGCGGGTGTCTGGATTGCATCCCTCGACCGCGCACCGCATCCTAAACGACATGGTCGTCACGCGCTTCGTCGACCGGGTCGAGCCGGGCACCTACCGTCTCGGCATGCGCCTGCTGGAACTGGGCAATGTGGTCAAGAGCCGGCTGTCGGTGCGCGAAGCGGCGCTCGACGCCATGCGCGCCCTGCACCGCAAGACCCAGCAGACGGTCAACCTGTCGGTGCGCCAGGGCGACGAAATCGTCTACATCGACCGCGCCTTCTCGGAGCGCTCCGGCATGCAGGTGGTGCGCGCCATCGGCGGGCGCGGCCCGCTGCACCTGACCTCGACCGGCAAGCTGTTTTTATCCGTGGACGACGTCAAGGCGATCCGCGCCTATGCCACCCGCACGGGGCTGGCCGGCCACACGCGCAATTCGATCACCGAACTGGCGCGGCTGGAACGCGAACTGAGCCTGGTGCGGGCGCGCGGCTATGCGCGCGACAACGAGGAACTGGAACTGGGCGTGCGCTGCATGGCGGCCGGCATCCATGACGACAGCGGCAAGCTGGTGGCGGGATTGTCGATCTCGGCGCCGGCCGACCGCTTGCAGGAAGACTGGCTCGAAGACCTGGTGCAGACGGCGTCGCGGATTTCGTCGACGCTGGGTTACCGGCCGATCGCGCCGGTGTGATCGAGAATTAATGCAATGCCGGCGCGCTGGCCGTGATGGTCGGCGTGCGCACCGCATCGACGTCCATGCGGTCCGGCAGCGACTCGATCCAGCGGCGGATGCGGCCGGCGTCGGCCGTGCGCGACATCTTGCCTTTCGAATCCAGGAACACCATCACCACATTGCGGCCATGGATCATGGCCTGCATCACCAGGCAGCGTCCCGCTTCGTTGATGAAGCCGGTCTTTTGCAGGCCGATGTTCCAGTCGGGCAGCGACACCAGGTAGTTGGTGTTCGCGTAATGCATGGTGCGGCCGCTGGCCTTCACGGTCGATTTCGGCGTGGTGGAGAATTCGCGCAGCAGCGGGTCTTCGTGGGCCGCCATCACCAGCTTGACGAGGTCGCGCGCGCTCGAGACGTTGCGGCTCGACAGGCCGCTGGAATCGACGTAATGGGTGTCCATCATGCCGAGCTGGCGCGCCTTGGCGTTCATCGCGGCGACGAAGGCCTCGATGCCGCCCGGGTAGTTGCGGCCCAGCGCCGAGGCGGCGCGGTTCTCGGAACTCATGAGGGTGATGTGCAGCAGTTCGCGCCGCGTCATGCGCGCGCCGACCGGCAGCCGCGAGCTGCTGTACTTCAGGCGGTCGACGTCGGCGTCGGTGACGCGCAGCACTTCGTCGAGGTCTTGCTTGGCTTCCATGACGACCATGCCGGTCATCAGCTTGGTGATCGAGGCGATCGGCAGGGCGACGTTGGCGTTCTTTTCGAACAGCACTTCGGCGCTGTTCTGGTCGACCACGTAGGCGACGCTGGAACGCAGGGACAGCGGATCGTCGGTCTTGTTCAGGCCGGCCCTGTCGCCGGCCGTCGCCACCGCCGCCACGGCGACGGCGCCCGCCGCGGCGCGGGCCGGGTGGTAGGTGACGACGCGCTTGCCGTTGACGGTGCGGACCCGGCGCACCATGCGCTGGCCGTTGTCGCCGGCGCTGGCGACTTCCTTGCGCTTCCTGGTGGTCTTTTTCGCCTTCGCTTTGCGCTTGGGCTTTTTCTTGGCAGCCTTGGCAGGCTTGGACTTCTGCGCTTGTTCGGTCGCGCCCGCCCCTGCGCCCGCCCCGGCACCGGATGCCTGCATTGGTGCAATAGCGAACAACGCGGCGGCAACTGCAGCCAAAGCAAGTTTAAACATCGAAACGCCCCTGGACCAAACCGATGAGATACAGATGAAAGTGTAGCGGAACGACGCTCGATCGCAAGAGAAAAGAACATTCCGTGCGGAAATAATCTGCGAAAACCAACACCTCCCGTGAATGCAAACTTTCGTTTGATATCAATGAGATATTGTTGGTTATTACGTTACTCCATGAAGCGGGCGAATATGTGGCTGGGTTCGCGCTCGGTTTCCAGGGTGTTCTCGATCCGCGCCGGATCGGCCCAGCCCAGCGCCATGCCACACACGACCATCTCGTTCGCCGGCAGCGCGAGTTCGGCCGCGATGATCCGATGATACTGCGTAAAGGCGGCTTGCGGGCAGGTGTCGAGTCCCCTCGCCCGCGCCGCTACCATGATGTTCTGCAAGAACATCCCGTAATCGAGCCAGGAGCCCTGCTCCATGATGCGGTCGATGGTGAAGATCATCCCGACCGGCGCATCGAAGAAGGTGAAGTTGCGCCCATGCTGGGCCGCCATGCCGGCCTTGTCGTCGCGCGTCAGGCCCAGCAGGCCATATAAATCCCAGCCGACCTTGCGGCGCCGGTCGATGTACGGCGACACCCATTCGCGCGGATAGTAGGGATATTCCTCCTGGTGCTGGGCGGCCTGCTCGGGGTCGGCATACGCCGCCAGGATCGCGCTTGACAGGCGCTCTCGCGCGGCGCCGGTCAGCACATGGACTTTCCACGGCTGGGTGTTGGTGCCGGACGGCGCGCGCGCCGCGACGTCCAGGATGCGGGCGATGTCTTCGCGCGCGACCGGCTTGTCCAGGAAGGCGCGGATCGAACGGCGCGAGGTGATGGCGGCGTCGACGGCCGCCTGGCCAGGGTTCTCGATGGTCATGTGGTCTCCGGTGGTTTGCGCACGACGAAGGCGACGCCGGTGACGGCCACCGCCATGCCCGCCAGGCCGAGCGCGTTGAAGGCTTCGCCGAACAGCAGCCAGGCCATGATGGCGGTGGTCGGCGGGGTCAGGTACATCAGGCTGGTCACCTCGGTGGCCTGGCTGCGCCCGATGAGTTTGAACAGCAGGAAGATGGCGCCGATCGACAGCGCGAACACCGACCACAGCCAGGCGATGACGAAGTCGGCGCTCCAGGTAACCGTCGAGAACGCCGGGTCGAGGTCTTCCAGCCACACCGCGATCGGCGCCAGCACCAGCACCGTGGCCCCGAACTGGATCGCGGTGCCGCTGCGCAGGTCGAAACGCGGGCAGAAGCGGCGCTGGTACATGGTGCCGGCCGTGATGCAGAGCAGCGCGAACACGCACAGGCCGAGGGCGGCGGGCGACAGCCCGGCCAGGCCCAGCTTGGCGTAGACTACCAGCGCCACGCCGGACAGGCCGAGCAGCAGGCCCAGCCACTGGATCGGCCGCACCCGCTCGCCGATCAGCGGGGCACAGGCGGCGGTGAGGATCGGCTGCATGCCGACGATCAGGGCGGTCAGTCCCGCCGGCATGCCGAGCTTGATGGCGGCCCACACGCCGCCCAGGTAGCCCGCCTGCAGCAGCACGCCGGCCACGGCGAGATGCAGGACCTGGCCGCGCGGCCATGGCGCGCGCCAGAGCAGCATCAACGGCAGCAGCACCGCCAGCACGCCCAGGCAGCGCACGATGAGGAAGGTCAGCGGCGGCGCATACGGCAGGCCGAGCTTGGCGACGATGAAACCCGTGCTCCAGAGGAAGACGAAGAACAGCGGCACGGGCGACAGCCAGGAGCTGCCGGGCATGGAAGTGGCGTGGGTCGACATGATGCTGGCAATGCGCGCTGCACGGCATTGAATAAATCGCAAGCATCGAGTCTAGCATGTCTCTACCATGGAGTTTTGACCGGCTGAAAGATGCACAGGGTTTGCGCGAGATCAATTGACTTTTATTGCATTAAATGCATTCTAGAAAATTATGTATCTTGGATGGTGCGTCGCATCAAAAACGCTTGACGCTTCAAACGAACTGACAGAAAATCTGCCCTGTTGCGGTGCACAAAAAGAGTTTCGTTGCGTTTTAATGAAGAACCTGTCTCACAGAGCAATAGTCCATTCTTGAAACGACATATTTGGAGAGCCACATGTTTGCAATCCCTGAACAATTTTCGAACGCTACCAAGGCCAGCCTCGATTCGCAATTCGCCCTGTTTTCGGCACTGACCTCGAAGACCTTCGAAGGCGTGGAAAAGCTGGTTGAACTGAACATCAGCACCGCGCGCTCGACCCTGGAAGATTCGTCGGCCGCCGCTCGCCAGCTGCTGGGCGCCAAGGACCCACAAGAATTCTTCTCGCTGACCGCCTCGCAGGCGCAGCCGAACGCCGAGAAAGCCCTGTCGTACAGCCGCCAGCTGGCCTCGATCGCCACCGGCACCGGCGCCGAGTTCTCGAAAGCCGCCGAAAGCCAGATCGTCGAAGCCAACCGCAAGGTCATCTCGCTGGTCGACGAAGTGAGCAAGAACGCCCCGGCCGGCTCGGAAAGCTTCGTCGCCGCCGTCAAGACCGCGATCAGCAACGCCAACGCCGGCTACGAGCAATTCAGCAAGACCTCCAAGCAGGCGGTCGAAGCGCTCGAAAGCAATATGAACGCCGCCGTGTCGCAATTTTCTGCGACTGCTGCTAAAGCTGGCAATGCTGCCAGCGCTGCCACGGCTGCCGCTGCGGCCTAAGCTGCGGCTGGTGAAGTAATAAGCCCAAGACAAAAAAGCCGACAGACGCAATCGCGTCTGTCGGCTTTTTTTCGTTCGCGTGCCGGTCACGCGATCGGTGCGTCACTCGCCCAGGTATGCCGCCTGCACCCTCGGATCGTCGAGCATGTCGCGCGCATTGCCGGTCATGGTGATCGCGCCCGACTCCATCACGTAGCCGCGGTGCGCGGCCTGCAGCGCCAGCTTGGCGTTCTGCTCCACCAGCAGGATCGTGATGCCCTGCCGCGACACGTCGCGGATCACCTCGAAGATCTTCTCGACCATGATCGGCGCCAGGCCCATCGACGGCTCGTCCAGCAGCAGCAGGGTCGGATGGCACATCAATGCGCGCGCCATCGCCAGCATCTGCTGCTCGCCGCCCGACAGGGTGCCGGCCAGCTGGCTGGACCGCTCTTTCAGCCGCGGGAAGACGGTGTACCACTTCTCGATGTCGGCATCGATCGCGGCCTTGTCGTCGCGCGTGTAAGCGCCCATCAACAGGTTTTCGTGGATCGACATGCGGGTGAACACGCCCCGCCCTTCCGGCACCATGGCCAGCTTCTGGCGCACCATCCGGAACGACTGCGTGCCGCCGAGCGGCTGGCCGAGATACTCGATCGTCCCCTCGACCTTGCACGGCGGGAGCGTGCCGGTGATGGCCTTCAGGGTCGTGGTCTTGCCGGCGCCGTTGGCGCCGATCAGCGTCACCAGCTCGCCTTTCGCCACCTCCAGGTCGACGCCCTTGACCGCCTTGATGCCGCCGTAGGCGACCTTCAGGCCGGCGATTTTCAGAACGGGATCGAGCATCAGTGGGCACCTCCAAGGTAGGCGTCGATCACGGCCTGGTTCTTCTGGATCTCGGCCGGCAGGCCTTCGGCGATCTGCTTGCCGTATTCGAGCACCGTAATGCGGTCGCACAGGCCCATCATGAGCTTGACGTCGTGCTCGATCAGCAGCACGGTCCGGCCCTCGGCCTTGATTTTCACGAGCAGCTCGCGCAGCGCCAGCTTTTCGGTGGCGTTCATGCCGGCCGCCGGTTCGTCCAGCGCCAGGAGCTGCGGATCGGTGGCGAGCGCGCGCGCGATTTCCAGGCGGCGCTGGTCGCCATAGGACAGGAATCTGGCGGTGCGGTTGGCGAATTGGCCGATGCCGACGAAGTCGAGCAGTTCCTGCGCGCGCAGGCGGATCGCGGCTTCCTCGTCGCGCGCCGCCTTGTGGCGCAGGATCGCGCCCAGCACGCCCTGCTTCGTGCGCACGTGGCGCCCGACCATCACGTTCTCGAGCGCGCTCATCTCGCCGAACAGGCGGATGTTCTGGAAGGTGCGGGCGATGCCCGCCCTGGCCACGTCATGCGGCGCCGATGGCGAATAGGGTTTGCCGGCCAGCTCGAAGGTGCCGCTGTCCGGTTGATACAGGCCCGTGATCACGTTGAAGAACGTGGTCTTGCCGGCGCCATTGGGGCCGATCAGGCCATAGATCTGGCCCTGCATGATCCGGATGCCGACGTCGGTCAGCGCCTGCAGGCCGCCGAAGCGTTTATTGACACCCTGGATATTCAGGAGGATTTGTTCGCTCATGGTCTGCTCATGTGTCTGTACACTCATCACGCGGTGGACGCTTCTTCTTCCTCGCGCGCCAGGGCGGCGTTGGGACGCTCTTCCCTGTTCGGCGACGGCCACAGGCCGGCCGGGCGGACCAGCATGATCAATACCAGGGCCAGGCCGTACAGCAGCTGGCGCAGCACCTCGGCTTCGATGATCACCTTGCCGAACACGGCCTGTTGAAGCGGATCGACCACGTGGCGCAACACCTCGGGCAAGGCCGCCAGCAGCACGCCGCCCAGCACCACGCCCGGGATGTGGCCGATGCCGCCCAGGACCACCATCGCCAGCACCGCGATCGACTCGGTCAGCGAGAACGACTCGGGCGAGACGAAACCCTGGAAGGCGCCGAACATCGCGCCGGCCACGCCGCCGAACGACGCGCCCATGGCGAAGGCCAGCAGCTTGACGTTGCGGGTATTGATGCCCATCGCCTTGGCCGCGATCTCGTCTTCGCGGATCGCCACCCAGGCCCGGCCCAGGCGCGAATGCTGCAGGCGGCCGGTGATGAAGATCGTCGCGATCACCATGGCCAGGAACAGGAAGTAATAGGCGTTCACCGACGGCATCGCGTAGTCGCCGATCATGACGTTGGCGCCGGAGCCCGGCTCGCCCGCCAGCGACACCCCGAACACGCGGATCGGGTCGATCATATTGATCCCCTGCGGCCCGTTGGTGAAGTTGATCGGGTCGTTCAGGTTGTTCATGAAGATGCGGATGATCTCGCCGAAGCCGAGCGTCACGATGGCGAGGTAGTCGCCGCGCAGCTTGAGGGTGGGGGCGCCCAGCAGCGCGCCGCACAGCGCGGCGCACAGCGCCGCCAGCGGCACGATGGCCCACAGCGACAGGTGGATGCCGTTGGCGGCGATCTCGGGCCCGAAGAAGGCCACCAGCGCTTCGCCGAGCGCCGGCGAATAATAGATGAGCGACTCCAGCAGCGCCGCGAACTGCGGCGACGAGAACAGGCCGACCAGGTAGGCGCCGACCGCGAAGAAGGCGATATAGCCCAGGTCGAGGAGGCCCGCGAAGCCGACCACGATGTTCAGGCCCAGCGCCAGCATGATGTACAGCAGCGCGATGTCGATGATGCGCACCCACGAGTTGCCGAATTGCGAGGCGACGAAGGGGAAGATCAGCATCAGGATCAGGACGGCCGCCATGCTGATGGCGGCCTGGCGCGGCTTGTGCTGGGTGTCGAAGGTCAGGAGTGCCATGGTGTGCTCCTCGTGCTCAGGCGCGGTCGGCCACGCGTTCGCCCATGATGCCGGACGGACGCAGGGTCAGGACCAGGATCAGCACCACGAAGGCGAAGATGTCCTGGTAGTGGCTGCCGAGGAAGCCGCCGGTCAGGTCGCCGATGTAGCCGGCGCCGAGCGCCTCGATGATCCCCAGCAGCAGGCCGCCGATCATGGCGCCATAGATGTTGCCGATCCCGCCCAGCACCGCGGCGCAGAAGGCCTTCAGGCCCGGCAGCACGCCCATGGTGAAGGTGATCGAGGCATAGTTGGCGCCCCACATCACGCCGGCGACGGCCGCCAGCGCGGCGCCGATGGCGAAGGTGGCGACGATCACGCGGTTCGCGTCCACGCCCATCAGGCCGGCCACGCGCGGGTTTTCGGCCACGGCGCGCATCGCGCGGCCCATCTTGGTGCGCTCGACCAGCAGCACCAGGGCGCCCATGGCGACGGCCGCCAGCACCAGCAGCAGCACTTGCGTCTGCGAGATCATGGCGCCGCCAATCATGATCGGTTCGGACGACAGCAGTTGCGGGAACGGCAGCGGGCTGCGGCCCCAGATCATCATGGCGAAGGTCTGCAGCAGGATCGAGACGCCGATCGCCGTGATCAGCGGCGCCAGGCGCGGCGCATGGCGCAGGCGGCGGTAGGCGACGCGCTCGATCAGGATGCTGACCAGCATGGTGAGGGGAATCGCGCCGAGGATGGCGGCCGCCAGCTGGACATAGCCCGGCAAGCCGGGAATATAAGCCTCGAGCAATTGCAGGATCGTCAGGCCGATCATGGCGCCGATCATCAGCACGTCGCCATGGGCGAAGTTGATCAGGTTGAGCACGCCGTACACCATCGTGTAGCCGAGCGCGACCAGCGCGTACATGCTGCCCAGCACCAGGCCGTTCAGCAGCTGTTGAATAAAGGTTTCCATCGTTCTGCCTGTGTATTTTTGCCTTGCAAAAAAACGGCACCGCGGGATCCCTCCCGAAGTGCCGCTCATGGTTGGCTACCATGACAATTTTCCGAGCGCCGCCATCATAACTTGGCTGTTGGAAAACTTATCACGGCAAATCCGTGCAGTAGCAAATTTTGTTTTCTGTCTGTACGAGAAATAAAGTTCAGGCTGCTGGCGAAGATGGCTCAGGACGTACGCCGTCCAGGCCTTTCGGCAGCGGGAAGGTCACGTGTTCTTCAACCCCTTCGAGCGCGCGCACGCTGGCCGCGCCGAGTTCTTTCAGGCGGTCGATCACGGCCTGCACCAGCACCTCGGGCGCCGAGGCGCCGGCGGTCACGCCGATCCGCTTCTTGCCCGCGATCCAGCTGGGGTCGATCTTGCTCGCGTTGTCGACCATATACGCCGGCGTGCCCATTTTTTCGGCCACTTCGCGCAGGCGGTTCGAGTTCGAGCTGTTTGGACTGCCCACGACGACCACGACCTCGACCTGCGGCGCCATGAACTTCACGGCTTCCTGGCGGTTGGTGGTGGCGTAGCAGATGTCGCCCTTCTTCGGCTCGATGATGTTCGGGAAGCGCGCCTTGAGCGCCGCGATGATGTCCAGGGTGTCGTCGACCGACAAGGTGGTCTGCGACACGTAGGCCAGCAGCTCGGGATTACGCACCTGCAGTTTCTGCACGTCCTCGACGGTCTCGACCAGGTGCATGCCTTCTTCGGCCTGGCCCATGGTGCCTTCCACTTCCGGGTGGCCGTCGTGGCCGATCATGATGATCTCGGCGCCTTGCTTGCGCATCTTGGCGACTTCGACGTGGACCTTGGTCACCAGCGGGCAGGTGGCATCAAAAATGGTGAGCCCGCGCGCCTCGGCGTCGGCGCGCACGGCCTTCGAGACGCCGTGGGCCGAAAACACCAGCGTGTTGCCGGGCGGGACGTCTTCGAGTTCCTCGATGAAGATCGCGCCCTTGGCGCGCAGGTCTTCGACCACGTAGGCGTTGTGCACGATCTCGTGGCGCACATAGATCGGCGCGCCGAACTGTTTCAGGGCGCGCTCGACGATCTCGATCGCGCGGTCCACGCCGGCGCAGAAGCCGCGCGGCTGGGCCAGCAGAATTTCGTTTTCCATCATTGTTCCTGTCGTCCTTACAGAACCGAAATCAGTTTCACTTCGAATTGCAGGGCGCGGCCGGCCATCGGGTGGTTGAAGTCGAACAAAGCCGCATCGTCGCGCAATTCCAGCAGCACGCCGGCGAAGCGACCGCCCTTCGGCGCGTTGAACTCGACCACCTCGCCCACGTTGTATTCCGTGCCCGGCACCGAGTTTTCTTCCAGCGTGGCTTTCGATACCGACTGGATCAGCTCCGGGTTACGCTCGCCGAACGCTTGTGCAGCGCTGAGCTCGAAGGTCTGGTGCGTGCCTTCCGGCAGGCCGATCAGGCGCGCCTCGAGGAACGGCGCCAGCTGGCCCTGGCCCAGCAGCAAGGTGGCGGGCGTGCCATTGAAGGTCGTGACCACATCCGAACCACCGGCAACTGCCAGACGGTAATGCAGGGTCAGGTAAGAGGATTCGTTGACGACGGGAGCAGCGTTGGACATGTTCTTTGTGGTGACGGGCATACCTGATCAGGGAGGGTAGGAAGGGTCTGTTACCCGAACCCCTCCCCCCTAAGAACCGTGCATGCGACTTTCACCGCACACGGCTCAAGCATAATAAAAGTTCCTATACAGGAACCGGTTTAACAACTTGCAAATTTTGGCTATGCACTCGGGCGTGGCAATTGGGGTGCAATAATACGCGATTTCGAAGGGCCTCGGAGCCTCCCGCCACACGGTACTCAATGTGGTGGTCGTGCCATCCAGTTTCCATGTTCATCTCGTACCCACACAGCGCGCACGTGCCGCGTTGGTTCATGTACAACGTCGCCAACTCCTTCCGGTAGCCAATGTTTTTCAACATTCGCTCCTGCCGAAGGGCTTCGCCGTACTCTTCCCATTGCGGATCGTAGGGATTGAATTCCCCCTTGATCTTTCTGTGGCGCTCGATGGGAGTACCCGCAAGCGAGTACAGTTCCATCACCTTCTTGCTACCATCCTTCGCGACAACGTCCGCAGCGAACACCCAGTTTCGTCCTCCGACTGACCGCCAATACTTCTGGCGAATCCATCCGGCGTTCTTGCTGGGGTGCCTTCGCTTGGCCCACCGCATAAGCCGCCATAGCAACAGCGACTCCATGCGCGAGAGTGCCTCCTTAGCCACGACGGGACTGTGATACTGCGCCCAACCCCGTAGCATCGGATTCAGCAGTCGGATCAGGTCTTCCTGCTTCACCATCAGACGCTCCCCGATGACCTTCCTAAGCTTTTCATAGAACGCGTCCACGTTCTTCTTACTAGGCTTGATGAGCAGTTTCCCCTCGTACTTCCGGAAATTCCACCCAAGGAAGTCAAAACCTTGGTCGATGTGCACGATCTTGGTCTTGGCCTGAGACAGCCGCAATCCTCGTGCTGCCAGGAACGCTTCTATCCATGGCCGGATTTCGATGTCGAGTAGTTCTTGCGAAGCACCCGACACTACGAAATCGTCCGCGTATCGTATGACACCAACTTTCAGCTTCTCGACCTTTGACTTACCTACCTGCGTACCGAGGTACGCGGTCAGTTCCGTTTCCAGTCCGTTTAGCGTCCAATTTGCCAAGGCAGGGCTGATGATGCCACCCTGCGGCGTCCCTGCTGTGGTTGCCAGCAACTGCGCCCGGTCGACTACTCCGGACTTCAGCCACTTCCGGAGGATCGTCTTATCCATGCGGACGTTGTCGATCAGCCAGTTGTGGTTGATGTTGTCGAAGAAACCCTCGATGTCCGCATCCAGTATCCATTGCGCCGAGGCCTTCCGACACGTCTGGAGAAAGATTTGTGACATCGCGTCTGCCGTTGAGCGGTTTTTCCTGAACCCGTACGAGTTCGGGTCGCTCGTCGTTTCAAGGACGGGATCTAGCGCCAGCAGGTGTAATGCCTGCATTGCTCGATCTTTCATGGTCGGGATGCCCAGAGGGCGTTCCTTCCCATTGGCCTTGGGTATGTAGACCCTCCGAAGTGGTAGGGGCCGATACCGACGCTTCTCCAACTGCGCAATCGCCGCAAACTTCTGCAGCGGCGTGTCCCATAACTGCCGGTCCACACCCGCGGTACGCTTGCCTTGATTCTCCGTCACCCGTTTAACTGCCAGCGCTTTCGCGCTAAACGAGCGGGTCAGCCACCGTTGCAGGGATTTCACCCGGCGCCAGTTGCCTTCCTGTGTTGCCTTCGTTAGACGAATCTGCATGACTCTCACGTTTTTCTGAACGCGCCGCCAATCAATGGCGGCCCACTCAGTAGGGACGTGCGAGGACGCAGAACCGAAACTATTTTCGATTACTTTCATTGCCGAACCTCGTCGTAGTGATGCCCGCCGAGGACGCACTTCTCCCCCGAAGGGAAAAACTGCATCCCTTCGGGGCTGATAAGCTACTTGTCTATGTAGTCGCTGAACGACTATTGCACCAGATGGAAGTCTGCTCGCTTTCACGACAGGACAAATTTCGAATCCCTATCCAACCCATTACAGGTTGGCATTCGCTTTTTCCATCCTCCCATACCCGCTCCGCCATGGGCTTCCCTTGCGGGTTGCTTGCCTACCCCGGTACTCTGGGGCAGGCGGCGGGTCGGGCTTACCACGTTCCCTGCGAGACCAGCACGGCCTGATTGCGCCGCACATGACTGTTTAGGGTCTGACTCTCCCCCGGTGGTCCAGTGACGACGTGTCCCCAGTTTGCACAGAGACATCCGACCACGTACCTTTTGGTTCAGGCCACCAGCAGATTGGGCCTGTTAATAGTCACGAGGGTTCACCCGTCAGTTCACTTTATGTTACCCATGCAGCCTCACCTAGCCCCTCAACCGCCTTTCTGCTGGCAGTCTCCGCGCATCCATTCACATGGGGAGCACGCTGCTTGCGCAGGGGTACATTGTCGTCGAAGCTTCACACCCCTCCGTTGCCAGAGACGCATGTCCGACTAGGTGACAAGTGGTCGTACACTTGGTCACAGCCCCATATCCTCTTAAGGAAGACATAGGGTGTGACAAGGCATCGCAGAACTTGCACGATCTTGCTGAGCTACCTTGTTTCAATTTGACCGTAGATGGTCATTTCTTACCCCTGCTGATCCGAGGCTCGTTGTTTAAGTTCGTTTTAGAAAATTTTCTTGAACTGTGGCAACTGGACAACACTTCTTTCGCTTTTGAGCGAAAGCACGGACCGCAACGATATCTAAATCACAATCAATGACGTGATTTCGACGTGTTGGGACCTGATGTTGTTGCAGTAAGATTTTCTGATTTTCAACCTGAATTGCGGACGCAACTAGGGAGCCCACGGCATTTAGGTGTCAGTCCCGAGTGATTTAAGTAATTAAATCAAGGACTTGCCGAGTGACTTGCAAGGTAGGTACAGCTTCTAATGCTTGCCGTAGAACGGCGATCGCGACTACGTGTCGCACGCAAACCGCTATTGTAAGCCACGCGCGCCGCTTGCGCCTTGGCTGCCTCTTTTTTTGGCGAGGAATCAAACATGGGAATTTGCGATTGGCCCGAACAAGACCGTCCGCGCGAGCGCCTGCTGCGCGATGGACCGCATGCGCTGTCGGATACCGAATTGCTGGCGATCTTCCTGCGTGTGGGCGTGGCGGGAAAAAGCGCGGTGACGCTGGCGGGCGACACGCTGGCGCACTTCGGCTCGCTGCACCGGCTGCTGCATGCCGAATCGAGCGAGTTCGGGCGGCTGCACGGCCTGGGGCCGGCCAAGTACGCGCAGTTGCAGGCGGCGCTCGAGCTGGCGCGGCGCGCGGTGGCCGAGCAGTTCCGGCGCGAGGCGCTGTGCTCGCCCGAGGCGGTGCGCCAGTACCTGCGCAGCCAGTTCGCGCTGCAGACCCATGAATCGTTCATGGTGCTGTTCCTGGACGTGAAAAATCGCCTGATCAATTGCGAGGAAATGTTCAGGGGCACGCTCACGCACACGAGCGTCTATCCAAGAGAGGTGGTCAAGGCGGCGCTGCGCAGGAATGCCGCGGCGGTGATCCTGGCCCACAACCACCCGTCCGGCGTGGCCGAGCCGAGCGAGGCCGACCTGCGGCTCACAGGCGCACTGGTGCAGGCGCTGTCGCTAGTCGATATCCGGGTGCTGGACCACTTCGTGGTGGCGGGCAACCAGGTGCATTCCTTTGCCGAGAATGGGCAATTGTGACCGATAAACCTCGGCAGCGCCTCGCCCGAGTCCTTACATGGGCTGTCAGGTTTGCTTGAAATTACACAGCGTAAACAGCGAGTTACGACACTCATCAGGAATTGTTAAATTTTTCGATTTAGAAAAGACACTATTGTTTTTCGTAAGTGATTGATTCCGCTTTGCTTTTCACGCTATACTCTCGTTTTTCCAATTCTGGAACATATTTAAGGAGTGCACTATGGCACGTGTTTGCCAAGTAACCGGCAAGGGTGTGATGGTTGGTAACAACGTCTCCCACGCTAACAACAAAACGAAGCGTCGTTTCCTGCCTAACCTGCAGAACCGCCGTATCTACGTCGAATCCGAAAACCGCTGGGTTTCGCTGCGTCTGTCGAACGCCGGCCTGCGCGTGATCGACAAGCTCGGCATCGACGCCGTGCTGGCCGACATGCGCGCCCGTGGCGAAAAAGTTTAATTAGGGAGCTATCATGGCAAAAACTGGCCGCGACAAAATCAAGCTGGAATCGACCGCAGGTACCGGTCACTTCTACACCACCACCAAGAACAAGCGCACGATGCCGGCGAAGATGGAAATCACCAAATTCGACCCGAAAGCACGTAAGCACGTGATCTACAAGGAAACCAAGATCAAGTAATCGATCTTGTCTTCTTGACGAAGCCGCCGGCGCGCAAGCCCGGCGGCTTTTTTGTCGTCCCGCCGATCCGCGCTACCATCGGGGAATGACCAGTCCGCCTTCCGCCTTCCCCTTCGTTCCCATCCCCAGCCAGGACCGCCTCGATGCCCTCGATGTCTTGCGCGGCTTCGCGCTGATCGGCATCTGCATCGCCAACGTCGAATTCTTCAACCGCCCCGTGGCCGAATCCGGCAACGGCATCCCGGCCGGGCTGCACGGCCTGGACTGGCTGGTCGCCTTTGTCGTCGCTTATGTTGTCAGCGGCAAGTTCTGGACCATTTTCTCGCTGCTGTTCGGCATGGGATTCGCCCTGATGCTGGAACGGGCGCGCACGGCCGGGCGTCCCTTCCTGCCCGTCTATGGGCGCCGGATCGCCGTCCTCGGCCTGTTCGGCCTGCTGCACTACCTGCTGCTGTGGAGCGGCGACATCCTGATCAGCTATGCGATCGGCGCGCTGGCCCTGATGCTGATGCTGTTCGCCAGGGCGCGCCCGATGATCGGCGTCCTGGCCGCCTGTTTCGTGCTGGCCCAGCTGCCGGGCTTCGGCTTCGCCGGCTGGCTGGTCACGCCGCTCGTGTTCGCCGGCCTGGTGGGCGTCTACCTGCGCGCCGAACGGCGTGCGTTGTTCCCACTGGTGGCGATCGTCCCGGGCAGCCTGATGCTGCTGGCGGCCATCCTGAATATCGTCGGCGGCGAGGGCGATATGGGGGCGCTGCTGGCGATCGGCGGCGCCCTCGTGCTGCTCGGCCTGCTGGCCTGGGGCTTTGTCCAGCCAGAAAGAGCACGGCCGCTGCGCGCCGGCGTCGCGATCTTCGTGCTCACCTATGGCCTCACCGCGCTCGACGGCGCCATGCGTCACTACGCGCCCCAGTCGGCACCAGTCTCCAGCGCCACCAGCGCAGAGACCGATAGCGCGTCCGCCACCCTGTTGCAATACCGCGAGCGCACCGCGCGCAGCATCGAAGAGAAGGAGGTGCTCACCAACGGCAGCTATGCGGACGCGGTCGCGATGCGCCTGGGCCACCTGGAGGCGCGGATGCGCGACGAAACCGGTTTCGTGGTGGTCGGCGTGAGCGTGTTCCTGGTCGGGGTCTGGTTCGTGCGCTCCGGCGTGATCGCCAATGCCGGACGTCATCTGCCGCTGTTGCGGCGCCTGGCCGTGGGCGGCATCGTGTTCGGGGTCGGGCTGGGCCTGCTCAGCAGCCTGATCAGCACCGGACGTCCTGCCGGCGTCGACGACGGCGGCTATGACCTGGCGAACGCCTTGACGACCGTGGGCAGCCTGCCCGCCTCGCTCGGCTACGTCGCGGCGGTGCTGCTGGCGCTGTACAGCCACGGCGTGCTGGCCCGGGTGCGCGTCCTGGCGCCATTTGGACGTATGGCGCTGAGCAATTACCTGATGCAGTCGCTCGTGTTTTCCCTGCTGTTCCATGCCCACGGGCTCGGATGGTGGGGCATCGGCAGGACCGAGCAGGTCGGCATCGCCCTGCTGCTGTGCGCGCTGCAGATCGTGTTCAGCCACTGGTGGCTGGCGCGTTTCCAGTACGGGCCGCTCGAATGGGTGTGGCGGGCGCTGACTTACCTGACGTGGCCGCCGATGCGGCGTGGCGCGTAACGCCCAAACGACAACGGCTTCCGAAGAAGCCGTTGTGTCATTTCTTAGCGACGCCGCCGATCAGGCATAGGTGCGCAGGCGCATCGAAAACTCCTGCAGCGCCTTGATGCCCGAGGCTTCGGCGCGGTTGCACCAATCCTGCAGCTGGTGCAACAGCTGGTCGCGGGTCGAGTGCGAGCGTTCCCAGATCGCGCCCAGTTCGACGCGCATCGTGTGCATGGTCTCCAGCGCCTTGCTGTGCTGAAACAGCTCGACCAGTTGCTGCTTTTGCGACGATTCCAGCTTGGCCGGCTCGCGCTGCATCAGCTTGCGCGAGCTTTTCAGGAAGCGCGATTCCAGCTGCGCCTTGTGCTTGAGGTGCTCGAATTCTTCGTGGAAAGCGTGACGCACCGACTTGGCATATTTCGCCATCACGTCGTAGCGGTTGGCGATCACCGACTGCAGGGTGTCGAAGTCGGCTTGCGCCTTGTTCTTGGCCAGCTTCGGCTTCGGCGCCACCTTCTTCACCTTGGCCAGGCCGACCATCTCGAGCATGCGGATATAGCCCCAGCCCAGGTCGAATTCATACCACTTGCTCGACAGCTTGGCCGAGGTGGCATAGGTGTGGTGGTTGTTGTGCAGCTCTTCGCCGCCGATCAGGATGCCCCACGGGAAGATGTTGGTCGCCGCATCGTTGCAATCGTAGTTGCGGTAACCCCACCAGTGGCCCAGGCCATTGATGATGCCGGCTGCCGTGATCGGAATCCACATCATCTGGATCGCCCACACGGTCAGGCCGAGCACGCCGAACAGGGCGACGTTGATCACCAGCAGCGACGCCACGCCCAGCGTGCTGCGGCCGGTGTACACATGGCGCTCGATCCAGTCGTCCGGCGTGCCATGGCCATACTTGTCCATGGTTTCCTTGACCTTGCTTTCGGCGCGATACAGTTCGGCGCCTTCGAACAGCACCTTGCGGATGCCGCGCGTCTGCGGGCTGTGCGGGTCTTCTTCGGTGTCGCACTTGGCGTGGTGCTTGCGGTGGATCGACGCCCATTCCTTGGTGACCTGGCCGGTGGTCAGCCACAGCCAGAAGCGGAAGAAGTGGCTTGGAATCGGATGCAGGTCGAGCGCACGGTGCGCCTGGTGACGATGCAGGTAGATCGTCACGGCGGCGATCGTGATATGGGTGACCACCAGCGTATAGATCACGACTTGCCATGCCGAGAAATCGAGCAGGCCGGTGGACAGGAACGACAGCACGGCGTGCAGGGCGTCGTCAAAGAAATTCATTCAGTCTCCAAAGGGCTTATCCAATGTGCAACCACTGTGACCGCACACCTACAACCCGGGCATTTTACGTGGTTCTACTGCCGCACGGCAGTTTTACTTGCCCAAATTTGCGCCAGTCCCGGTCTTGTCCCGGCCTTCTTCCTGGGGAGTCCGCCCCATCACCTTCGTGATATGGGCGTCGAGCAAGCGCGTGTCCATCGACGGATGTCCGAGTTTGATCGCGCCGGATTGCACAAGTGCGTAGATCTTGCGGTTCACTTCGGAAATCGGACCGCCCTGCCCGTTCTCGGGGTCGCCCAGCCAGAAGCCGACTTCGAGCTCGTAGCCGTCGGCCACGAAGGCATTGAGCAGCACGTTCGGCGCCGGCGTCTCGAGCACGCGGGCCACGCCCAGCGGCTGCGCTTCCAGCAGCGGCATCACCACGGACAGGTCGCTGTCGTAGGACACGACCAGCTTGGTGACCGCGCGCACGTTGCGGTTGGTGCCCGACTGGTTCAGCACCACGCCCGTGATCAGCATCTCGTTCGGCAGCAGCGTTTGCGTGCCGTCGGATCCGCGCAACACGGTGTAGCGCGTATTGATGCGCGCTACCTTGCCGGAATATTTATCCAGCGTGATCGGATCGCCGATCGACAGGCTGCGCTCGAACAGGATGATGAAGCCGGACACGTAGTTGCTGGCGATGCGCTGCATGCCGAGACCGAGGCCGACGCCCAGCGCGCCGCCGAACACCGACAGCACGGTCAGGTCGAGTCCGGCCAGCGACAGGCTGAACAGCACCGCGACCAGGATCAGGGCCGCGCGGCCCACGCGCGCCATCGCCACCCTGAGCGAGCTGTGCATGCGCTCGAAACCCATCAGGCGTTCTTCGAGCGCGGCGCCGGCCCACAACGCCAGCATCATGAGCACGACGATCGAGATCGCGCCCTGCAGCAGGTCGGCGATCGAAATCTTGTTCTTGCCGACCGGCAGGACGGTATTCTCGAGCGCCCTCATCACGTCCGGCAGGATGCCGGTCAGGTGCATGGCGACGACGATCCAGACCACGAAGGCGAACACCTTCTCGAAGGTCTGCAAGGCCGCCCCCAGCTGGCCGCGCCGTGCGAAGGCGCGCCGCAGCAGGTAGAAGAAGGTGCGGATCACCGCCAGCGACATGAACAGCGGCAGCGCCACGCGCAGCAGCGACACGCCCTGGTATTGCTCCAGCACCGTCTTGGCCAGCGCCAGCAGCCCGACGGTCAGGAGCGGCCACAGCACGCGGCTGAAACTGCCCAGGCCGACACTGATCAGGCCGCCCGTCTGGGCCCGGTCTTTCAGCAGCGAACGGTGGATCAGCCGCGCCAGGCCCCAGCCCACCGCCACGCACAGGACGAGGGCCACGATCTGCCAGGCGATGGCGGGACGACGGGCATCGTCCAGCAGGACGTTCAGCAGGTCCGACAGCGGCATCGGGACTCCTTACTCTCCGTCCGCGGCTGCGGCGGCGGCGGCGCTGTCTTCGCTCGAAGCCGGCTTGGCCGGCTTGGCCAGCGCCTTGCGCTGCAGGACGGCGGCGAAGAAGCCGTCGGTCTGGTGCTTGTGCGGCAGCAGCTTCAGGTAGTCGTCCATCTCGAGCGGGATCTTTTGCTCGGCCAGCACCTGGCTCATCGGCACCAGCTCGAAGTCGGCATGGTTGGCCAGGAAGCCTTCGACGATGACGTCGTTCTCTTCGTTCAGCAGGCTGCAGGTGGCGTACACCAGGCGGCCGCCGTTCTTGACCAGGCGCGACGCCGCGTCCAGGATCGAGGCCTGCTTCTCTTGCATCTCGGCGACGGCGCCCGGCTGCTGGCGCCACTTGACGTCCGGGTTGCGGCGCAGGGTGCCCAGGCCCGAGCATGGCGCGTCGACCAGCACGCGGTCGATCTTGCCGGCCAGGCGTTTGACCTTGGCGTCGCGCTCGTGCGCGATCACCACCGGATGCACGTTCGACAGGCCGCTGCGCGCCATGCGCGGTTTCAGCTTGGTCAGGCGTTTTTCCGAGACGTCGAACGCGTACAGGCGGCCGGTATTGCGCATCAGCGCACCCAGGGCCAGCGTCTTGCCGCCGGCGCCGGCGCAGAAGTCGACCACCATCTCGCCGCGGCGCGCGCCGACGATCTGGGCCAGCACCTGGCTGCCCTCGTCCTGCACTTCGATCGCGCCTTCCTTGAACAGCGGCAGGTTTTGCAACGCCGGCTTCTTTTGCACGCGCAGGCCCAGCGGCGCGAACGGCATCGGCTCGGCCACGATCGGCGCTTGCGCCAACTGGGCGATCACGTCGTCGCGCTCGGCCTTGATGGAATTGACGCGCAGGTCCAGCGGCGCCGGGGTGTTCAGCACTGCGGCCAGCTCCAGGGCTTCCTGCTCGCCGAACTGGGCCACCAGCTTGTCGAACAGCCATTGTGGCAGGTTGGCGCGGATCGGGCCCGGCAGCAGGTTGCGGTCGACTTCCTTGATGCGGGTAAGGAAATCGGTCTCATCTTCGGTCAGGCCGCCGATGCTGTCGATGCCGACGGTCTCGGCCAGGCCCAGCAGGGCCAGCTTGCGCATCGATGGCGTGTTGCCATGGCCGGCGAAGTCGGTGAAGAACGATTTATTGCGCAGCACGGCATACACGGCTTCGGCGATGACGCCGCGCTCGCGGCCACCGAAGCGTGGGTTGTCCTTGAAGAAGCGCGACAGGGTGACGTCGGCGGGCGAAGTAAAACGGAGAATCTCGCGCAAGACTTCTTCGGTCTTGGCGACGATCGCTGGAGGCAATCTCATGTAAATCCTTGATTAAATACTGATGGCGTCGGCCTGGGAGTGATCCGTGGACTCGACGATGCGCACCGCGCCGTCTTCGACGACCAGGCGGTCTTCAATGAACAGGCGTACGGCGCGTGGGTAGATCTTGTGTTCCTCGGCCAGCAGGCGCGCAGCCAGCAGGTCGGGTGTGTCGCCTGGCAGGACTGGAATCCTGGCCTGCAGCACCGACGGGCCATGATCGAGTTCGGCGGTGACGAAGTGCACGGTCGCGCCGTGTTCGCTCATGCCGGCGTCGAGCGCCTGCTGGTGCGTGTGCAGCCCCGGGAACAGGGGCAGCAGCGACGGGTGGATGTTCAACATCCGGCCCGCATAGTGCTCCACGAATGGCGCGGTCAGGATGCGCATGAAACCGGCCAGCACGACCAGGTCGGGCTGGTAGGTGTCGATGACTTCCTGGAGTCTGGCGTCGAATTCGGCGCGGGTGGCGAACTCCTTGTTCGACACCACGGCGGTCGGAATGCCGCGCGACTGGGCAAAAGCCAGGCCGCCGGCGTCCGGCTTGTTGCTGATCACCGCTGCGATACGGGCCGGCCAGCTTTCCGCCTCGGCCGCGCGCACGACCGCTTCCATATTGCTTCCGCGGCCGGAAATGAGGATCACGATGTTTTTCATAGCCGGCATTGTACCGTAACGCCGGCTGGCAACCGCAGCCCTTGGGGTCCCTTACGGGGCGGGTTTCCCCGGACTCAGGCGGTCGGCGGGACCGTCGCGAACGAGTAGAACACGCGGAACGGCACCTTTTTCTCGGCCCAGAATTCGGCCGCGTCGCGGAACACGTCGAGCAGGTTTTCGCGCGCTTCCTTGTCAAACTTCTGAGCGCTCGGCAACTGCTCGAGCACCACGATAAAGCCCGGCTGGGGGCCGGCTTCGTGGATGGTCTCGGTCAGGCAGGTGCGCAGCGCATCGAAATTCTTGCTGCACGGCTTGGGGAAATAAAAATTCTCGCCGATGCGGGCGCAGACCTGCTGCTTGGTGAGCGTATTGGCGCAGTGGGCGTACAGGAAATGATGTCCGAGTCGCCCGGCCTCCTGTTGCAAATCGCCAACGCGAAACGCGCGAATGGCTTGAACAAGATTTGGCGCCACTCTCATCAACAAACTCATTTTTTCCTCAAATCGACCTGTCAATAACGCGCCATGGCGCCACCCCTCGCGGCGCTGGGTAGCGCTGCTGCTTCTTACCTCGCTGTCGTTGCTATACGCCAATAAGTCCATGATTTGTGTAAGGGTAACGTTTTGTGGTATTGGAAGCAACCCAAATGTGAGTTTCAGATGCCTATTTGTAAGAATCGGTAGGTCCATCTGTGACACGAAAACGCCGCATTCGGGGCCGGTTTCATTCTGGCGCGAGTTGTTCCACGCTTTATTCGCTGTTACATTTTGTTGCCACGCGGATTCGATGGTTTTTTGCGATAGGCGTACCATGAAGTCTGTAACGAATCGACGAATCAAGTCGCACCACTCAACGAGGTACTCTCATGAACTTGCAAGCCAAACTGATCATCTCGGCCCTCGGCATCGCCACCCTGCCGCTGGCCCAGGCCGCCGACTTCGAAGACTTCGGCCGCGTGGTGCGCGTCGAGCCGCGTCTCGAGCAAGTCCGTACCCCGCGCCAGGAATGCCGTACCGAATACGTGCAAGTGCCGGTGCAACAGGAACGCGGCGCCGGCGGTACGATCATCGGCGGCATCGCCGGTGCCTTGCTGGGCAGCCAGGTCGGCAGCGGCAACGGCAAGGTGGCCGCCTCGGCAGCGGGCGCAATCGCCGGCGCCATGGTCGGTGACCGTGTCCAGAACAATGGCCGCCCGCAAGGCAGCACCGTGCAAGAACAAGCCGTGCAGCAATGCCGCACCGTGGAAGCGATCGAATCGCGCACCGCCGGCTACAACGTGACTTATGAATACCGCGGCCAGACCTACACCTCGCTGATGAACCGCGACCCGGGCAACCGTGTGCGCCTGCGCGTCTCGGTCGAGCCGCTGGACAGCTACACCGGCCAGCAGGCGTACAGCCAGTACTGATCTTGCATCGTTAGAAATCGAGCAACGCGGCCCATGAGGCCGCGTTGTTCATTCGGACCCGAGCTTGCGCTGGGGGAACCCATCCCCCGATAATAGGGCGATTCCACCAGGCTCCTCTATGCTCATCAAACGCAAATCCATCGAACAAGTCGAATCCTCGCGCCGTCCCGCGCGCAAACCGAAATTCGCACCCGTCACGCTGTCCGAACAGGACGGTGTCCGTTACCTCCACTTCGGCACCGAGTGGGTGCAAGGCGCCATGCGCATCCGCAAGCCCGACTGGCCCGAGCTGGAATACGCGCAGCAGATGATGGCGTGGATGCTGTTCATCGAGACGCCGCAGGCCATTGCCCAGCTGGGCCTGGGGACGGCCGCCCTGACCAAGTTCTGCTATCGCCAATTCCCGCAGGCGCACGTGACCGCCGTCGAACTCAACGAGTCCGTGATCGCGATCTGCAACTCGATGTTCAAGCTGCCACCCGAGGACGAGCGCCTGCGCGTGCTGGAGATGGATGCGCTCGACTTCGTCGAGGATCCGGCCAACCACGAGGCCTATGACGTGCTGCAATGCGACCTGTACGACGCCACCGCGCGCGGCCCGGTGCTCGACACGCCCGAGTTCTACGAGGCCTGCGCCGCCTGCCTGACACAGGACGGCATCATGACCGTCAACCTGTTCGGCGACCACCCGAGCTTCGCCAAGAACCTGAAAGCGATGAAGTTCGCCTTCGGCCACGTGATCTGCCTGCCCGAGGTGCACGACGGGAATGTGGTGGCGCTATGCTTCAAGACCCGCCCCACGCTCGACAAGGAAGCGCTCGCCGCGCGCGCCGCGCAGATCGTGGCGCAGACCAAGCTGCCTGCAAAATCCTGGGTCAAGGGATTGCTCGCCACCGATTGACCATTCAGCCAGGGCCACCGTGAACGCCATCCCGCAAAAACCCGCCAGCTTGCGCAAGCTCGACTTGCAGTCGATTTTCTCGTGGCTGCTGGCCGACGGGATCGTCACCAAGGAGAAAGTCAAAGCCGATTTCGCCCAGGCCCAGGGAATATTGAAAAATGCGCCGGGCATCATGCATCCGCTGACGGCGGTGGCGCAGTGCAAACTGGTCTCCAATTTGCCGCCGCACCGGCTGCTGACGCTGGATGTGCTGACCGAATGGTGCGCGGCCAAGGTCGGCCTGCCCTTCATTCGCATCGACCCGCTCAAGATCGATTTCACTAAGGTGGCGGACGTGATGTCGGCCAGCTACGCGGCGCGCTTCAATATCCTGCCGGTGGAAATGACGGCGACCACGCTGGTGGTGGCGACGGCCGATCCGGCGCTGACCGAATGGGAAGCCGAGATCGCCAAGGTTTCGCGCCGCCGCATCGAGCTGGTGCTGGCCAATCCGCTCGACATTGCCCAATACATTTCGCAGTTCTTCGCGCTGGCCAAGTCGATCCGCGACGCCAACCGCAGCAGCGGGCAAGACGTCGCGATGCGGAACAACTTCGAACAGCTGGTCGAACTGGGAAAATCGAACAAGCAGTTCGACGCCAACGACCAGCACATCGTTAATATCGTCGACTGGCTGTGGGGTTACGCCTTCGAACAGCGCGCCTCGGATATCCACCTCGAACCCAAGCGCGAATTCGCGACCGTGCGTTTTCGTATCGATGGCGTGCTGCACCAGGTCTATCAGGTGCCTGCGGCGGTGATGATCGCGATGACCGCGCGCATCAAGCTGCTGGGGCGGATGGACGTGATCGAAAAGCGCCGGCCACAGGACGGCCGCATCAAGACGCGCACCGCCGGCGGCCAGGAAGTCGAATTGCGGCTGTCGACGATGCCGACCGCGTTCGGCGAAAAACTGGTGATGCGTATCTTCGATCCGGATGTGGTGGTCAAGACCCTGCCGGAACTGGGTTTTCCGCCTGACGATGCGCAGCGCTGGGATGGGCTGACTCGCCGTCCGCACGGCATCATTCTCGTGACCGGGCCGACGGGATCGGGCAAGACCACGACGCTGTACACGACGCTCAAGGCGCTGGCGACCAGCGAAGTGAATGTGTGCACGGTCGAGGATCCGATCGAGATGGTGGAACCGGCATTCAACCAGATGCAGGTGCAGCCAGGGATCGACCTGTCGTTTGCCGATGGCGTGCGTTCGCTGATGCGGCAAGACCCCGACATCATCATGGTGGGCGAGATCCGCGACCTGGAAACGGCCGAGATGGCGATCCAGGCGGCGCTGACGGGGCACCTGGTGTTTTCGACACTGCACACCAATGATGCGCCGTCGGCCGTGGTGCGCCTGCTGGAACTGGGCGTGCCGGATTATCTGCTCGAGGCAACCCTGATTGGCGTGATGGCGCAGCGCCTGGTGCGCACGCTCTGCCCCGTATGCAAGGCGCCGGGCGGCGAATTGAGCGATGAGGTGTGGGAGAGCATTGGCGGGGCGTGGAAAATCGCGAAGCCTGCGACCGTGTATCGGGCGGTGGGGTGTCCGGAGTGCCGGCAGACCGGGTATCGGGGGCGGACCGGGATTTATGAATTGCTGACAGTGAGCGAGGGGTTCGGGCGGTTGATTCGCGAATCGGGCGAGATGCGCACCTTGCGCGAGCAGAGCGTGAAGGATGGGATGAAGCCGCTGCGCATTGCCGGGGCGATGAAGGTGATCGAGGGAGTGACGACGGCGGATGAGGTGCTGAAGGTGACGTCGGCGCTGTCGTGAAAGTCGCTCGTGTCGAAAATGTTGGACAGCCCTGTCAACGCTAAATAGAAATGTCCCCTGTTGCGCAAAGTAGAAATGTCCCTCTTGCCAATTTGATCACGGGTTGGTAACAGGGGCCAGATGCGATTTCGTATGGGCGAACTCAGCACGTACAGGGACGGTGCCCGGTTGCGTTTCCATGCGTTTTTTCCAGGGGTGTCCGATAGGCTGTGGCGGTTGGCGTCGGGCGAGTGCCTGCTCGACCTTGCCATTGATGTCCTTGCCGTCGATCGCCTCATGCTGCTTGATTGGCTTGCTGCTGCATGTGTGCTGCAAAACCCGGCCTTGCCAGACGACCTCGGTCGCACTTTCCGGATGGGTGACGATAGTAACGCTGGCGCCACGCAATGCTCGCCCCTGGTCGGCAATTTGGATCTGATACAGCAAGCCATTGAACTGACAGCTCAGGTTGCTAGACAGGCGGCGAGGTATATGCACCGAGAGGATTCGGCGTAGAGCAGCTTCGGTTCCGCCATACGGCACATGAGCGTCTTCAGGCAGCACGGCCGTGACGGCAAAGCGCCGGTTGAAGGCGCGAATGAACTGCGGTAGCCAGGCATTGGCAGCCTGCTGGCTACTGATGCCCTGTAACCGCATCTCCTTTACCAAGCGGTCCTGCAAGGTCTGATTGGCTCGCTCGACTCGTCCCTTGGCCTGCGGGCTGTTAGCCTGGATGCCCTCGATACCGAGTTGTTCCAATGCGCGTGCAAACTGCGTTTGCCCTTCACCGACGCCACTCTTGTCGCCCGTGCTGATCCGGAAGATGCTATGACGATCGCTGTACAGGGCCGCTGGCAGGCCATGATTTCTGATGTGCTCCTCCAGCAAACTCATGTATCCAAGCGTCGTCTCGGCATCGACGAAACGCAATGCCATCAGCTCGCTCGTGGCATCGTCGATAAACACCAACAGGCTGCAGCGGGGCGCGCGGCCCTCGAACCAGTCGTGCGGCGATCCATCGATCTGGATCAGCTCTCCGCGCCGCGCCCTGCGCTCGCGCATTGCGTGTGTCCGCGCTGTTGCGCCACGACGCGGTTTCCACAGTTGCGCCGCAATCATCGCCTTGCGCACCGTTTCCACTGATAGGCGGATCTCATGCAGTTCGTCGAGCTTCTCGCATGCCAACGTCGGACCGAAATCCGCATAGTGCGCCCTGATCAGGTCCAATGCCTTGGACAGCTTCTCTTGTGGCGTGCGTCGATTCGACGGTTTGCCCCGGCTCTTGCTCAGTAGCCCTGCATTGCCCTCGTCGAGCATACGCCGCTTCAGACGTTTCACCTGGCGCGTGCTGATGCCCAGCCTCCCGGCAGCACTTTCCTGATCCAGCTTACCCTCAACTACCTGTGCCATCACCTGGCTACGCAACACGTCTTTGGCTGTCATCTTGAGCACTGTCCCGTCCCCCTTCAGGGCATCCTAGGGGACATTTCTACTTAGCGGAGAGGGGACATTACTACTTTGCGCTAACAAAATGTTGGACAGCCCTAGCGCAAACCGGAATCGCCGGCTATAATGCTGCCTCTTCGGGTCGTTAGCTCAGTTGGTAGAGCAGCGGACTTTTAATCCGTTGGTCGCGTGTTCGAGCCACGCACGGCCTACCAGAATATGTTGTAGCAAAGAAGGCGTTGCGAGTGATCGTGACGCCTTTTTTGTTTTGGCGCAGCTCGAAACATTGACCGCACGCCATCTGTAGTCGGAAATTAAGCTTCCACAGGCTGTATCGATTCAACGATGCTGTCCCATATTCTGATCACCTCTTCATCTGGCGTCGAAGTCGCTGGGTACATTCCGTCTTCTTGCGCTTGAGCCGTCCTTAGTGTGACTGAAATCAGTGGTTTTTCCTTACTTGGTATGGGTCGGATCGTCTGTAACTCAAACGTGTGAGTTCGAACGTCGCTATCGTCCTGAAGAATAGCCCATGAAAGCCACTCCTGCGCCTTCACTCCAGCCATGCTGAATTCACGAGCGCGTAAGACTGTATGATCGACTTTAAATATCGAAAGTAACGATTTGGGACCCGACACCCTTGATAGCAAGTTAACATGCTCATTAGGCGCATACGTATCGACGTTAACGCTTAGATGTACCCCATTCTTACTAAAAAATGCGTAGCTTCCAATTTCGACGTCAAACTCTCCCACAAGGACCAATCGTCCTAGACAAAATCCGGACATACTTTCAACCGTCGAATAATTATGATGTTTCAAGCGATGTATAATATCGATTAGCCGTTGTTCTGCGTGATCAAATTGATGACGGAACGAATCTAGCCTCACACTGACTAAAGCGCCTTCAACCAATGCAATTGCTTCACTTACGTAAGCATCATCGATCGATTGCACCCTAAAAATTGTTATAGTATCCGATATCTTCCGCACCTGCCGTAGTATATTAATATTCGCACCCTCCATCTCCCGCAACTCAACTTCCCTTCTTCTGATCTGCGCCAAATAACTCGACATCGACACCTCTGAAGTGGACACATTGACGTCAATCGTAGGCGCTTGACTTCCTAAACCCTCCTCTCTAAATATTCCCAAATTAGAAGAACTCGCATTTAAATTCCTAGGAACCTCAATAAATGTTCGGCCAACGCAATATTTAACAACCTCCAATTCGCCTTCAAAATTCATTGCGCCCTCCCTTTTATTGAAACAACCGGAACACAAAATAGCACAAACCAGCGATATGATCAGATTCTTCATGTGACTTTAGCCAATGCCGCTAATTTAGTTACCGAATAATATGCCACTTGTCGCACGGAGGGCGAGTCTCGATAAGCTGGCTCGTGCTCAATGTCCGGCAGTTCAAATTGTTGCAGTATGCTCTTATCTCCTCTCCCTCTAGGAAATCCACCAGATCGCGACGGCACAGTGCCATCTCCCGCGCTGTCATAAAGTGCACACCGGATATTCCAGTGATCCATTGCCTGCATGCCAGGGACTGAGGAATTGCCGCGTAAAGCTACATGCGTAAGTCTCTCCTCACCAGCATACAAATTATTTGAGCCATCGGTCCGCATGGCACCGTGAGACAAATCGGGCAACATAGATGGCGAAGAATAAACACCACTAATAGACACTCCCTTTCTGACGTCCCATCTGATTTTATTGAAGCTCTTTTTCTGCGCTCCGCCCCCATAAAACACAAATGTATTAGGATGAAAATATCCAGATATAGTGCAATGAAAATCCTTCGCGAGTTTGATGTTTTCGGCATACTTATCCCAACTAATTGGTATTCCACCAGCAGGTGCCAGCCATTCCTCTTTAATCAATCCCCACCATTTTGTTCTCTCTAAATAAATTTCTTCGTAGGGATCAGATTGAGGAAACATCCGGCACTTCCCCGTCGAAGGGTCCTCAATTTCAACCCATTCCTTTCCATATTCCGCTGTGGGTAATAACTGAAGCGCACCCGGTGCTTGTGCAAAAACTGCAGACACCTCTTTCCCGGTAGATCCGATGACTAAGCCCGCAACATAACTCTCATCCGCCATTCCAACTTTACACCTCCGGTAAGCCACAGCGGCCCCGACCGTTGGCATGACTCCATGAACGACCCCCACGATACTTTCGGCCATGCCATGCAATTTTGCACATGCACGAGCAACCAACCCGCCCATTGAATGCGTGACAACAATAACTTGCTTACATTTAACGTGATTCGTATTATTTTCCAAGATTACTTCTTCGATTCTTTTTTTTAAAGCTTTCGCCGCATCATCATTTGAGCGCAACCAATTATATCCAAAAGCATAAATAGGATAGGAAAAATTTGCTCTCTTCAAGAGCTCATCAGACGATACAGGGCTCACCGGAAAACCATTTTCTGCCAATTCTGGAATTCCATACATCTCCATTACAAGGCCAGGAGGGAGTTTGGCATCTAGTCGACCATTAAGACCAGAGGATTCAGGGACTTTAGAGTTCGTAAAATCCGACCAGCCTAGTGGATTCCTCTGAGAGTTCATCTTTTCCTCTAGCCACAAAAGAAAATCATGGTAACTAGCCTGCGATACTTCACCCCACCCGCGCGCAATATATTCCTTCTTATCAATTCCCAGTTTTATACTTTTATCAGGCACTGCGCCAAACCTATAAACTCGCGTCCGATCTGGATGCAAAATCTTTTGCCTAACCCCTGCATCTTTTCCTGCCCAAGTTGTTACGAGACTCTTCGGCACACCGGCAATGGAATTGAGTAACCAGACTGGAACACTCTGGTTATTGCAAAGATTGGATCCCATAATCCCTGGAACAAATATTATCGGAAGAGCGTGCGTCGGAGGAATAACCAGCTTCACTATATCTGACTGCTTAGACTCAGTTAGCGTCCACGATGCTTGCAATCTCCCGTTTTTTTCAGGCCTGAGTTCGGAAAATCTGAGCATTTCAGATTTATCGGCACCATTTTTCATATCACCCATTTTTAGATCTTCCGAGTAACTTTATCAATATTTTATCTGGCGAAAAACCTTACTGAACAATGAGTTGCCCCTGCTGATCAGTCACGCCCTCAACATACCCCCCATCACTTCTTTCAATTCGATATCTCATATTTGGAACGGGTTCACCTGCCTCATTCAACAACTCAAACCGCTCATCATATTGACTCAAGCTGCTTGGCATAACGGGAAAATCAAGCTTCGTATTTTCACTGCCGCAAAGACTTTTCTTCCCTGCATGAACTTTAAGTGAGCCCGGGCACACGACCGTTATATTTCCGCCATCGATGGAAATATTTGCCCCACCGGATGTGGATAAGCTGATAGTTTTTGCCGCAGCCCAATCGATGTGCGAATTAGCACTTACAACATTGATTTCGTCACGAGACTGAATCTTTACTTCATCCGACTGCGCCTGAACATCGATTGCGTCCTTGGACGCCATAAGGTGTAGTCCCAGGCCACCATCGACAGCCTTGATCGCGCCTGCCAAAAGTCCGATGGATTGATGAGAATGGATATGAACCATGCCTCCGCCGATAAACTGCGCGTTACCGGCGCTCATCAGTGAGATAGTCTCCCCGCTAGTCAATTGAACACTTTGGCCTGCATTTACGCCAAAGCCGTCCATTGCGGCTATTGCGATCAGTGGCTCGGTCATCTTTGACGAAGTCTCACTTGCCGCGCCACTAGTGTTCATCGCCGCTGTGCCGACATTCTGTTTGTTGGTACTGCCTGTCAATGCACCAAACATTGCCTCGAACGGCGCTCGATTCTCATCCAGCACACTCGAATTGGTCTTGCTCGCCCCCGCGTGCACCGCCAATCCGACCGTCTGATGAGTGGTGGTCGCCTGATGAAATATCTCCACCATCTTCACCGCCTGCCGAACCAGCCCAACCCCAGCCTCATTCTCGCCGACAGGCTCCCGTACCAACGCCCCATGCTCGATCCTGTAACTTGACACCAGCAACCCGGCGCCGGCCCTCACAGCCCCAGACGCATCCGTCCGCAACTCCGCCCCCAGCCCGCGAAAACTCCCCCGATAGTTATCCGCAGAATGAACCAAATGCCCCAGATTCAACTCGGTCGCCGCATGACTACATCTGAGCTGCACCCTCCCCTGCCCATCGGTATCGTCAAACAGCAACTGACTATATCCAGGGCCGCCAAATTCCTTGCTCCGAATCCCCCACTGCGCCGCGCCATTGCGATGTCCTTCGCTCTCCGGCGACGCCCCATGCCACACCGGACTATTACCGCCCGCCAGATTGCCCTGTCCCGACCGCGCATGATCATTCGCCTTCTCGAAGGGCGACACCTTGCCCTGGGCAACCCGCGCGCCACCTGGCGTCGGCACGACGCCTCCCTCGCCCTGCCCGTTATACAAAGCGCCGACGATCACCGGCCGATCGATATCGTTCTCCAAAAACTGGACCAGCACTTCTTGCCCAATGCGCGGCAAGAACTGGAACCCCACCGACCGCTGCACCACCCGCACCCAGCAAGTCGCGCTGCCGCCGTCCTGCCAGTGAAACCGGATCCGCACCCGCCCCAGCCGGTCGCAGCACAGTTCATCGGCGCCCTGCGCGCTGTCGCTGCCGCCCATCCCGACCACGATCGCGCTCTGCGCCCCGCGCGCCGTCGGCTTGGCGTGCGTGCGTCCGTCGCTGCCCGGCAGTTCCGGACGCCAGGGCGCCGCGGCAGGGATCGCCTCGAAGCAATTGGCATAGCCGGTGCGACGCGCCTGCGCGATCGCCAGCCCAAAATCCATCGGCACTACGCGCAGCGCCTGCTCCAGCAGTTCCGGAAGAGGACCGAACAGCTCGGCGAGCGCATCCCGGGCCGGCGGCGGCAGATTGTTGATGCCGACGCTGCTCACCTGCAGGACGGTGAAGGCGCCGGCCGCGCCCAGTTGCCGCAGCGGCGCGCCGGTCACGTCCATTCGCGTGCCGGCACGCAAGGTGCGCACGGTCGAACGTCCCGACCAGAGCTGGCCGCGCGCCTCCTTTCCCTGCATCTGCAGATCCACATAACGCCGTGCCTGCGCGCTATTGGCGTAGGCATACTGTCCAGGCACGTCATACGATTCGAGTTCCGGCAGCTTGTTGTAGCGCACATGGGACGGGGAATTCGCGCTCACGCTGCGCCTGGCCTTGTAGTCGCTGCTGAGCACCGTCATGAGCGAAGCGTGCAGCCGCTGCCGGGCGTGCAGCGATTGCACCGAGTCGCGCTGCTCGACCGAGCTGACGCCGTGGTAGCGAATGCCGCCGTCCGACGCGCTGCTCGCGTCCTCCGGCACGGCGCCCGGCTGGCTGCTGTCGGCGAACAGCACCAGGCCGTATCCCTCGTCGCCCTCCTCGACCCGCCAGCACAGGCCTTCCTCGGCCAGCAGGCGCAGCACGAAGTCCAGATCGGACTCGCGATACTGGCAGCAATAGCTGCGCGGCAGTGCGTCAGCCATGAAGGAAGCCGTCTCGTCGCTCCAGCGCCAGCGCGCCGCCGGCCGGTAGTCGGCGAAGACCGCATCGACGATGTCGATCACGCGCTTGTCTTGCCATACCCGGCAATTGCGCACATGGGCCAGGCGCCAGATCCATGGGGAGATGCGAATCCGGTAACGCGCCAGCCCGCCATCGCTGCCCAGCATGGCGGCATCGCAGATCTCGCCCGAGAACCGTTCCCGCGTGCCATCGGCTAGAGCGAGTTCGAGCGTGGCCGGTTGCCCCAGCAGCGCTGTCACCGGGATAGTGGCGCTGGTCGACAAGGCGATCACATCCCGTAGACCGACCTCCTGCACCGCCTCTTCGGCCGCGAATGCCTCGACCAGCAGCCCGTACTCATCACGCTCGCCGATCCTGAGGTCGATGAGTCTGCTTGCTCCAGAAAACTCTTCCAGCGCGGCGCTCACCTCCTCGATCAATGCATTCGCCATGGCAATACGTGCTCCTCATCAACTGATCAGGCACACGATATAAGCAGCAGGGCAGTGGAGAATTGCGCACCGTCATTAGCGCAAGCCTTAGCGGCAAATCGCGGAACGAAGAGCACGCGCACGCGACAGCGCGAGCCGAACGCAGCCCTGCGAGAATTTGATGTTAAAGTAATTGCAACTATCTATACCATCGCGCCATGCATCTTATTTCCAGAATTTTCCTCGTCGGATACCTGCTGATCGTCGCCCTCTTCTTTACCTGCGGCATCGGCCTGATCGTCCTGTCCGCACTCGAAGCCTGGAATGCCCTCAACCCGGGCATCGACGCTCCCGTGCGCGCCCGTTTTGAAATCCTGTTGGAGTGCATTGGCCTGCTGACCATTGCCGTTGCTTCCCTCGAACTCGGCCAGACGGTGCTGGAAGAAGAGATCCAGCGCTCGGCCAACATCAGCTCGCCCACCCGCGTGCGTCGTTTCCTGTCGCGCTTCCTGATCGTGGTGGTGGTCTCGCTGTCGGTGGAAACCCTGATCGGCGTATTCCAGTTCGTGCACGGCAAACCCGAGTACCTGCCGCATGCGGCCTCGGTCGGCCTGGCCGCCGCGGCGATCCTGGCGACCTGGGGCCTGTTCGTACGCATGAATACCGAAGCCGAGAAGCTCGAGCCGGAAGCCATGGCCGAGGTCAAGGCCGAGGACGACGAAGTCGAAGGCGAGGACAGCGGCGACAAACCCGAGACCGAGCCCGTCCATGCGAACGAAATACCGCCCCACCATGCGCCAGGACAGCCGCACCCCGGCCACCCGCCCGAGCGCAAGGAATGAGACGAGACGGGCTGCGTGCGCCTGAATCCATCAAGTGATTCGCATAAAAGTGATTCGAAGCACTTGGTAAATCGGCTAAGTGCCGCTATAATCTCGTCTTCTTCGGGTCGTTAGCTCAGTTGGTAGAGCAGCGGACTTTTAATCCGTTGGTCGCGTGTTCGAGCCACGCACGGCCTACCAAAGATTCAAACAACAACGCCAGCCTTCAGGTTGGCGTTGTTGTTTTCACTTTCCGAACGCCATGCCCCAGACGATCGCCAGCGCCGTTCAGCACGAACTGGTCATCAAGAAAAGCCGCTTCATCGCCTGCGTGCAGCCGATGCCGGACCGTGCCGGGGCCGTCAAGATCGTGGCCGAGCTGCGCGCCCAGCATCCGGGCGCGGCCCATGTGTGCTGGGCCCTGCTGGCCGGCGGCCAGTCGGCCGCCGTCGATGACGGCGAGCCCAGCGGCACTGCGGGCCGTCCCATGCTCGACGTATTGCGCCACCAGGACCTGGAAGGCGTGCTGGCCACCGTGGTGCGCTACTTCGGCGGCGTCAAGCTCGGCGCGGGCGGACTGGTGCGCGCCTATACCGACAGCGTGGCCCAGGCCCTGCTGACGGCGACCAAGGTTCCGATCATCAAGCTGCGCCGGTTGCGCTGCACCGCCCCGTACGCCATGGAAGGCATGCTGCGGCGCGAACTCGATGCCGCCGGCGCCAGCCTCGACGCGGTCGAGCACGGCGACGACGTGCGCTTCACCTTCAGCCTGCCGGCCAACGCCGCCGACGCGCTGCGCGCCCGCCTCGACGAAGCCGGGCACGGCCGCCTGCAATGGCCGTCCGACGCGGACGACGGGGACCGCGAACCCGCCTGAAGCCATTCCCGCGCCCTATACCCGTCATCACGACACGAAAGCGGACGCACCCGCCCGCTCCCGGTATAGTGCCAGACCCGGCCGCGCATACGCTTCGGCCGGCTTTCCTCTTTCCACCCCGAACAACAACAATCCCCGTGATCAAGAAAAGCCTACTTCCACTCGCCCTTGGCGGCTTCGGCATCGGCATGACCGAATTCGTCATGATGGGCATCCTGCCCGACATCGCCAACGGCTTGCACATCACCATTCCGCAAGCCGGCTACCTGATCACCGCCTATGCACTGGGCGTCGTGGTCGGCGCGCCGACCCTGGTCAGCCTGGTGGCCGGCCGCCCGCCGCGCAGCGTGCTGGTCTGGTTCATGCTGATGTTTGCCATCTTTAATGCGATGTCGGCCTTCGCGCCGAACTTCGAGATCATGATGGTGTCGCGCTTCCTGGCCGGCTTGCCGCATGGCGCCTTCTTCGGCGTCGGCGCGGTCGTGGCCAGCCGCCTGGCCGACGAGGGCCGCACTGCCGCCGCCGTCGCGACCATGTTCACCGGCCTGACCCTGGCCAATGTGCTGGGCGTGCCGCTCGGCACCTGGATCGGCCACGTCATCGACTGGCGCCTGGTGTTCCTGATCGTGGCCGTGATCGGCCTGCTCACCATGTGGAGCCTGCGCCAGTGGGTGCCGCATATCGAACCGGGCAAGCGCACCGGCATCATGCAAGACCTGCGCATCTTCCGCCACCTCGACCTGTGGCTGGCGCTGGGCATCGTCTCGATCGGCACCGGCGGCTTCTTCGCCTGGTTCAGCTATATCGCGCCATTGCTCACCGACGTGACGCGCTTCGATTCGACCACGATTCCCCTGATCATGACCGCGGTCGGCGTCGGCATGACGGTCGGCGTGCAGTTCGGCGGCCGTCTGGCGGACCGCGTGCACCCGCTGCCTGCCCTGCTGATCCTCATGATGTCGATGACCGTACTGCTGCTGTGCAATGGCTTCCTCGCCGAGTCGAAGCTGGCAATGGTCGTGCTGGCCTTCCTGACCGGCGCCAATGCGCTGGCGATCGGGCCGCCGATCCAGCTGCTGCTGATGGAGCACTCGCGCGAAGCCGAGATGCTCGGCTCCTCGCTGGGCCAGTCCGGTTTCAATATCGGCAACGCGCTGGGCGCCTTCCTCGGCGGCGTCCCGCTGACCCTCGGCTATGCCTACACGGCGCCGCAGTGGGTGGCGGCGGCCCTGGCGCTGTGCGGCGTGGGCTTGTCGGCGATCATGCTGGCGCGCCACCGCATGCAGACGCGCGTGCTGGCCGGCTGCGTCTGAACGCGCGATAAAAAACGGCGGCCCATGGCCGCCGCGTTCACTCTTTGATATTGCTTACGATTGCTCAGGCACGCCTGCGCCGCATGGCGATTGCGCCGGCCAATCCGGCCATCACCAGCGCGAGGGTGCCGGGCTCCGGCACTTCAGCCGGCGTGTCCACCGGTGGGTTGTCATTCACCAATTCGAAGCCGGGAATGTCGACCGGCCTGAAATAATTTTCCGCGTCCACCTGCACGCTTGAATCCCAGGCGTCGGCGATGACCTGCCCCTTGATGACGCCATGGTTGGCGGTAACGGTCGCATGCGGCGCCAGCACGCTGCCGAGAATGCCTTTCACGTCGACCGTTTCCGCCTCGAAGAAATTGAACAGGACGTTATAGTCCTTCAACGGATCCATGCCGCCAGTGAAGGCGCCGTGCTTGCCGCTGATATTGAAGATCAGCGTCTGATCCTTCGTCAGGCCGCTGAGCACCCAGTTGTTTCCGCCATTGAGAAAATCGGCCGAGACATTGAATATGTCAAGAACACCATTGCCACTGCCGATGAGCTTGTTGGCGCTGTGCTCGCGCTCGACCCGGCCGGTCGCATCGACCAGGCTCAGGCCGGCAGCGATATCCCTGAACTGCTCCGTCGCGCTGGCGAAATCGACTGGATTGACCGTCGAACGCGGCGGCGTGGCCGCGCTTTCCAGGGAAACCTGGCCGCCAGCATAGGTTTGACCATTGTGAATCGTGCCGCTCGTCAGCGAGATATTGCCGCCCGCCACGATCGAATACCCGGCGTAGGCCGCCTTGTTCTTCAGGTTGACCGCGTAATTCTGGATCATGACGTTACCGCCCGCAACGATCGCCCCTTCGACGTCGCTCGAGATCGCCTTGAAGTCGCGCGCCGTATAGACGTTCGCACCGCCCATGATGGAACCGAGGTCGATGACACCGGCCTGTGCGCCCGTACTGGCCAGCGCCATGCCCAGAAGTACGCCAAGCTTGATCATGAAAAATCCGACAGGAAATTAATAATGATCAAGAGTATCACTCCTGGCGCGCTGCTTGGTTGCAAAAGCGATACGCTTTCGCGGATATCCCATCAGACCAGGGCGATGTCGCCCATGGCCTTCGCTGTCTCGGCCGCCTCATCCAGGATATCTTGCAGGGTGACTTCGTCGAACACGAAGTCGAGTGCGCTCTCGCCATGGTCCGGCAGCCGGGCGCGACGGCTGTCGAGGGGCGACGCCACCGGCGCATACTGGTTCGCGAGCAGCAGCGTATCGAGCAAGGTGCCCGGCGGCATGTTCAGCCAACCGCCGCGCATGTCCGCGATCGCGTCCGACACCGCCGGCGGAATCGACAGCTTCTTCATCACCTCGGCGCTGACCACGTCTTCGCACAGGGCGCCCCAGTTCTCCGGATCGTCGTCCAGCAGGCCGGGAAACTCGTCGGCCCGCGCCAGCAGGTAAAAGGCGCCGACCTCGTGCACGATGCCGGCGAACAGGGCGGTATCGGGATTGACGCCGGTGACCCGGCGCGCCAGCGAATGGGCGATCGAGGCGACCTGGGTCGTGTGCGCCCACAATTGCTCGGCCTTGGCGCGCAGGCCCGGATCGTTGATGCGGTTGCCAAATTGCCGCACGACCAGGCTGGCCACCAGCGCCTGCAGGCGCCGGTAGCCGATGCGCGCCACGGCGGCGCGAACATTGGTCACCGGCATCGCACTGCTGCCGCCGAAGGCGGGCGTATTGGCGATGGCGACCGTGCGTGCGGCCAGTTGTGGTTCGGCCAGCACCAGGCGGATCGCCTCGTCGATGTGACAATCGGGGTCGTCGAGGGCGAGCTGCAGGCGCAGCACGGCATTGACGCTGGTGGGGAAAGTGATCTCACCGCGAACGGCCTGCGCCGCGATGTATCCAAATGCTTCGAGTTTATTCACGTCGGTAATTATAGCCCCCGCCGGATGCCGGACTGGAGGCCATGGCGGCCCCATCTCCGCCGGCTGCCCAAACTGTGGCGCGTCATCCACACGGCATAAGCACTCACCGAAAAAAAAACAGCCCGCGCGCCGGACGGCCGCGGGCTGGCGCACTACGTCAGGCCGACATTACTTGACCTTGATCGCGCTCTTGACGTTGGTCACGCCGTCGACGCCTTTGGCCACTTGCATGGCCTTGTCGGCTTCGGCCTTCGATTCGACGAAGCCGCTCAGCATCACGACGCCGCCTTCGGTGTCGACGCTGATTTCCATGCCCTTCAGGGCCGGATCGGCCACCAGGCCGGCCTTGACCTTGGTGGTGATGGTGCTGTCCGAGGCCACGCGGGCGGTCTTCTCGCCCGCGCGCTCGGTGGCGTTTTCCGTCTTGCGGACGGCGTTCGACGCCATTTCCCTGGTACGGTCGACGGCGGCCGCGGTCTGTTCCTTCACGGTGGCGACCGCTTCGCGGGTGCGTTCGCCGGCGCCGGCCATGCCGGTCTTCTCGGCCACGTTCGACGCCACCTCGCGGGTCTTGTCCGCCGCGTTGCGCGCCGCTTCGCGGGTGTTCTCGGCCGCGTTCGCCGCCGCTTCACGGGTATTGGCGGCAACCGCCGCACCGGTCGTGCTGGCCACGTTGGTGGCGGTGGTGACGTTGCCGCGCTGGTCGACCACGCAAGCGGTGCGCGCATCTCCGGTCATCTGTTCGCACTTCTGGACGGCGGCGGCCGTCGCCGGATCTTTCGAGTCGATGCTGCTCACCAGCTCGCCACTGCTGCTGGGGCCGACGGCGCGGTCGATATTGCGGTCGTCCAGGCGGGCCAGCGCGGCGTCGCGGATCGAGCCGGCCGTGGCCTTGCAACGGTCCTTGTCGCCGGACGCGGTGGCGTCGCACTGGGTATCGGCCAATTCGTGCTCGGCGCGGATCACCTTGGCGCGCGCATCGCGCAGGTTGCCGCCGGTGGTGTCGTATCTGGTGTAGGCGTCGAGTTCGGCGCGCGCCTGGGCCAGCTTGGCTTCGTCCTCGCACACTTCCTCGGCATTGCCGCTCCTGGCGTCGCACTTGGCCTTGGCGCTGCGGTAGTCGGCGGCGGCCTTGTCCATGGCCGCGCGGTGGGCGTCCTTGTCGACGGGGGCGGCACTGGCGGGAGCAACGGCGACGGCGGAGACGGCGGTTGCGATCAGGGTAGCGATGAGGGTTTTCATGATCGGATTCCCTTGCATGCGTTGTTAGGATGGCATCCATTAAACGCCCTGCACCCTTCACCATCTGTGCGACAACGTACCTTGTTCGGACAAACCGGTCTGTGAGACATCGCCTCAAATCACTTACCTTGCGCATGTCCCGTTAACGCACAAACGCCGTTCCCGCCAGCAGCAGGAACGACGTCCTCGGGGCAATGCATCGCGGCCGCAGTGAGGTGCGAACGCGACGTGCTCAGCGATTACTTGGCCTTGTTGGCGTCACGTGCGGCGTCGCGGGTCGACTTGGCCTGCGCTTCGCACTTGTCTTCAGCGTCGCCCTTCAGCGAATCGCATTTTTCGTCGGCCAGTTCATACTCGGCGTCGATCACGTTGTCGCGTGCCTTGCGCACATTGTTGCCGGTATTGTCGAACTTGGTGGTGGCGTCCAGTTCGGCTTTCGCGCGGGCCAGCTTGGCCTCGTCTTCGCAGACGTCTTCGGCGTGACCGCTCATGGCGTCGCACTTGTCCTTGGCGACGCGGTAATCGGCCTTGGCCTTGTCCATCGCCGTCTTGTGGGCGTCCTTATTGGTCTGGGCGGTGGCGGGAGCGATGCCGATGGCGGCGACGGCGGCGGTGGCGATCAAGGTGGCGATGAACGATTTCATGTTGAGTCCCTCTATTGGTTATTGGTGAGACCGATTAAACGACGGCGCCGCAGAGCACTCTGTGCGGCATCGAACGCTTATTAAAAAACCAATTAAGCTTATCGGGACGATAGCGACGACCGTCGATCTATCTGAACCGTCAATCACCGTGCAACAAGCCTTCACGCCACAGCGCATCGGCGGCCTCGAACGGCGACAGGCGGCTGTCGAACTGGCGGCCGTTGCCGGCCAGCCTGACCCAGGCGCGCGTGTCGTGGCCACTGTTCGGCACCGCGACGGCGGCGCGCACGCCGCTCAGCCAGTCATGCACCCGCGCATATTCGCCCGGCTGGGTGCGCTGGATCCAGGCCAGCGCCACCAGGTCGGCGAAACCTTCCTCGCGCCGGGTATCGCGCATCGCCTTCGCCGCCGCCAGCAGTGCCGGATCGTGCGAGGTTTCATGGCCCGTTTCGACGAAGCCGGCCGGCAGCAGATGCCATTCGCCCTGGGCATAGCGCCAGCAATGGGCCAGTTCGTGCGCGGCCATGGCCTCGATCAGCAGCGCCTGCTCGTCGGCGGGGACGTTCGCCAGCACCTGCTCGGCCTCGGGATTGCCGCGCATCGACAGCACCAGCTCGCAGCGCCCCTTGTCGAAGCCCATCGCCAGCGGCACCGCGCCGGCCGGCGCCTTCGGCTGGACGATGACGTCGACCGGCAGGTCGATCGATTTCGAGTACGCCAGCACGGGCGCGGCGGCGCGCAGCCAGCGCGATTCCTGCGCGGTCAGCTGGGCGGCCTGGGATGGAAGGACGGCGGATGCGACGGCGCAGACGGCCGCGAATAGGAGGGGCTTGGACATGGTGCTTCTCCAGGATGAGCGAAATTCCTATCGGAAATTCTATCCCCAGATCGCGCACTACTTTCAGGAAAATATTTCCCTATGTTCAAAAAAGCAAGGGGCCGTCAGCGCGGCCCCGGTCGGCGTCACGCTGTCAACGCAGGCCGCTTGCGGCCAGCCGGCAGGGCCGCTACCGTCGCCCCATCCAGCCGGAAAATGCTGACCAGCTGAGCCAGGCGCTCGGCTTCTTCTTCCAGCGAGGCCGCGGCCTGGCTGGCCTGCTGCACCAGTTCGGCGTTCTGGCGCGTGGCGTCGTCGATCTGGCCGATCGCGCCATTGACCTGCTCGATGCCGGCATTCTGTTCCACCGACGCATGGCTGATCTCGGCCATGATGTCGGTGACGCGCTTGACGCCGGTGACGATCTCGTCCATCGTCGCGCCGGCCTGGTCCACCAGGCGCGCGCCCGCATCGACCCGCTCGACCGAGCTGCCGATCAGGACCTTGATTTCCTTGGCCGCCGCCGCCGAGCGCTGCGCCAGGTTGCGCACCTCGGTCGCCACCACGGCGAAGCCGCGGCCCTGCTCGCCGGCGCGGGCCGCTTCCACGGCCGCGTTGAGCGCCAGGATATTGGTCTGGAACGCGATGCCATCGATCACGCCGATGATGTCCACGATCTTCTTCGACGATTCGTTGATCGCCGCCATCGTGCCCACCACCTCGGCCACCACCTTGCCGCCGCGCTGCGCCACTTCGGAGGCCGATTCGGCCAGCATGTTCGCCTGGCGCGCGTTGTCGGCATTCTGGCGCACGGTGCCGGTCAGTTGCTCGACCGAGGCGGCGGTGGCCTGCAGGGTGCCGTTCTGGCGTTCGGTGCGGCTGGCGAGGTCGCGGTTTCCGTCCGCGATCTCGGTCGACACGGCGCCGATCGCCAGGGTGCCGTTGCGCACCTGGGCCACGATGCGCACCAGGCTGTCGCGCATGCCCTGCATCGCGAACAGCAGGCTGCCGCGGTCGCCCGGGCGGGTGACGATCTCCACGCCCAGGTCGCCGCTGGCGATGGCGCTGGCGATCGAGGCCGCGTAGTCCGGCTGGCCGCCGAGCTGGCGCAGCAGGCCGCGGCTGATGTACCAGGCCGCCAGCGAACCGGCCGCGATCGCGCCAGCGCACAGCAGCGCCATCCAGCCGAAGAAGCCGTTGGCCATGTGGCGCGCCTCGGCGGCCGCCTCGTGGCTCAGCTTTTCCTCGAGATCGATCAGGTGGTTGATGCTGGCCAGCCAGGCAGTGAAGGCCGGCGCCGCCTCTTGCGTCAGCAGCGCATTCGCCTCGATGAGCTGGCCGGCCGCGTGCAGCGCGATCACGCGCGCGATCAGCGGCTTGGCCAGGCTTTCCTGGGTCTTGATCGCGGCCAGCGCCTCCTTCTCTTCCGGCAGGATGTCCTTGCGTTCACTGAACAGCGCATCCAGCGGGCCGGCCGCGCGCGCATAGTTGTCGTCCAGCGTGCGGATCAGGGCGATCGGCGCGGCGGCCGCCGCCCCGTCCTGGGCCAGCACCACGTCGCGCAGGGCGATCGCGCGGTCGTGCACGCTGCCGCGGAAATTGATGGCGTGGCGCTGCTTGACGCTGTTGACCTCGTTGATATGGTTGAGAACACTTTCGATCCGGCCCACGCGGCTCACCGCCAGCGCGACCAGGGCGATCATCAACAAGAAAACGGCGCCGTAGCCGAATGCCAGCCGGGCGCCGATGGTCAGATTCTTGGTTTTCATGGGTAGCACCGTGTCAGTCGTTCAGTGAAAGGAAACACCATAGGTATTTCCTATTGGAAACGACTTGACTATAGCACGGTGCTGCGCGGCGTGCTTACAGCAGGCTTATTTGAGCAAACTGTCCGCCGTCACGAAGGCCGGACGGATATCGTTCGGCACCGCCTTGAGCTTGTCGAGCGCCTTGCGCACCTCGGGACGGATCACGACGTACCTGTCCATCATTGCCTTGGCGCGCGCATGGTCGCCGGTGGCTTCGATGGTCAGGAATTCGCGGTCCAGGTCGATCACGGCCCCCTTGATCTTCTTGAAGTCCACCGAAAAAGTGCCGTCCTCGTGGGCGACAAAGCCGCCCTTGTCGAGCAGGTAATTCACCTGGATCGCCATGCCGCGCGCGTGCGACGAACCCAGTCCGAAGTGCAGGGTGCGGAAGCTCGAGGCCAGGAAGGTGTTGTACAGCTTGCGCTCTGCCGCCGCGCCCTGCCCCAGCGTGTCCTTCAACAGGCCCTTGTCCATCATGTATTGCAGCGCCCACAGGCCGGTGATGTCGGCCTTCGCTTCCTCGATGGTCGAATAGGTTTCCTTCAGGTCCTGGCGCGGGGTCGAGTCCTTGCCATCCTTTTTCGTGTGGTGCGGCCCCAGGCCGTGCATGATCTCGTGCGCCAGGATGTGGGTGAAGAAGGAATCGAAGTCCAGGTCCTTCTGGTCCGCCGGCCCCAGCACCTGCTTGCTGATCGGGGTGAGCGTCGACGCGAACTTGGCCTGCTGCACGTTCTTGAGCATCACGCGCTTGGAGCCGCGTTCGCGGATCACGCGCTCGTCGTTCGGCAGGTTGTAGGCCGCGGTCTGCACGCCCATATTGCCGTCGCCGGCGCCATAGACCTCGTTAACCACCACCATTGGCGCGATGGCGCCGACCTTCGGGTTGCGGTACTGCTTGTCGAGCGGCAGGTTGTCTTCGAGTTCCTGCAGGTGCTTGCCGAAGAAGTCGAGCTTGGCCGTTTCCTGCGGATCGCGGATGCTCACATAGGCTTCGAAGGCGGCCTTGTAGCCGAACAGCTCGTCGTTATAGGTTTCGTACGGCCCGATGGTCACGTCGACCGGCGCGTCGAGGTCCATCCAGGCGAAGTCCGAGGCGAGATAGTCGTTGGAAAGGAACGCGTCGGCGCGCAGGTTCAGGAATTTCTTGAGCGAGGCGTTATCGGTGGCTGCCGCCGCCTCGCGCAGCAGTTTCGCCAGCTGTTCCAGTTCGGGGCGGTATTCATCCGCATACTTCACGGTGCGCAGCTTGCCGTCCGGCCCAGTGCGAATCACCGTAAAGAACCACTGCGCCTCTTTCTTCTGCTCCGGCGCCAGGCCGTTCATCCAGTTTTCCAGGGATGCCTTGGTGGCGCCTTCCGGATAGAAGTTGGCGCCCTCGGGCTTCTGCGCCGGAATCCTGATGCCCGCATACTCGGCCGGCATGAACGAGGCATTGTTGTCGAGGTTCGACCACGGGCCCTTGTTGAGCCAGAAGGCATCCAGGCGCGCACGGCCGAGCGGCGTGGTGTCTTTCCTGAGCGCGTTCCACAGGGCCTCGTTGTGGGCCCAACGCTGGCGCAACTGCAGCGTGTCGACGATCTTCGCCGCTTCGATCAGCTTGGCGATGGCGGCGCGGTCGCCCTTCGAGAGATGCGACACGTCGGCGCGCAGCTCGACCGGCGCGAAGCGTTTCGCCATGGCGTGCAGCTGGTCGGCGCTGGCGACCGCGGGCGCTGTTTGCGCCTGCACGGTCGGGGCAACAGCGGCGCCGATGGCGGCGCACAGGACGAGTGGTGCGAGGATGGTTTTCATGGTCTCTCGGGTCGTGGATGACAACCGGACCATTATCGCACCGTCGCCAGCGCCTCTCCCTGCTCCCAACCGCCGCCGAGCGCGCGCGCCACCGCCACCGTCGCCAGCAGGCGCTGGGTGCGGATCTGGGCCGCGGCGCGGTCCGCCGCCAGCGTGCTGCGCTGGGCGTCGGTCACGTCGAGATAGGTCGACACGCCGCGCTCGTAGCGCGCCTGCGCCACCAGCAGCGCGCGCGCCGCGGCCTCCTGCGACTGCGCTTGCACGTCTCCCTGCTTCTGGCGTTGCTGCAGGTCGGACAGCGCGTCTTCGACCTCGCGCAGCGCCGTCAACAATGTCGTCTGGTGGTTGGCCACCGCCTCGTCGTAGCGCGCCCTGGCGAGCGCCAGGTTGGCGCGATTGCGTCCGCCATCGAAGATCGGCAGCGACAGCGCCAGCGGGCCGGCCGAGAACTGGCGCGCACCGCCGCTCGTCAGGTCGTTCAGGCTTTGCGAGGCATAGCCGAAATTCCCGGTCAGCGACAGCGCCGGATAGAAGGCGCCTTCGGCCACGCCGATCTGGGCGTTGGCCGCCTTCAGCTGCGCCACGCTGGCCGCCAGGTCGGGCCGCTGGCCCACCAGGCTGGCCGGCAGGCCGACGGGAATCGCGGGCGGCTGCGGCAGTCGCACGTCCGCTGCCGCCAGCAACGGCGCGCTGGGCGTGCTGCCCACCAGCGTGGCCAGCGTGTGTTCCACCAGGTTGCGCTGGCGCTGCACTTCGTGCAGGTCGGCTTCGGCGTTGGCGCGCTCGATGCGCGCGCGCGACACGTCCAGCTCGTTCGACAGGCCGGCATTGAAGCGGGCCTCGACCAGTTGCTGCGACTCGCGCCGCGTGGCCAGGGCGTCCTCCAGGATCGCCCGCTCGGCATCCAGGCCGCGCAGCTGCCAGTACGACGACGCGACCTGGCTCGACAGCAGCAGGATCACGCCGTCGCGATCAATCTGCGCCGCCAGCGCCTGCGCATCGCTGGCCTCGACGACGCGGCGCACGCGGCCCCACAGGTCGAGCTCATACGACAGCGACGCGCCGACGCTATAGTTATTGCCCTCGATCGAGCGCCCGCCCAGGGCCAGGCCCTGCGACGTTTCGGCCGAGGTCCGGCTATTGGACACGCCCGCGCCGAGCGAGACGCTCGGCAGCTGGCCGGCGCGCACCACGCCGAGTTGCGCCTGCGCCTGCAGCAGGCGCTGGGCCGCGGCCTGCACGCCCGGATTGTCGCGCAGCGCGCGCGCCTCCAGGCTGTCGAGGGTGGCGTCATGGAACACGGTCCACCAGGCGGCCGGCAGGCGCGCGCTGTCGCTGCCCGCGTCGAGATGGCGGAACGCAGATTGCGCCGGCGCGTCCGGCGCCTTGAAGTCCGGGCCGAGCGTGGTGCAGCCGGCGAGCAGTACGCCGATCGCGATGACGGTGGCGAGAGGTTTGAACATGGTTGATCTCTTCATTCGAATTCAATATCAGTGGCCACCGCCACCACCGCCAGGCGACTTGACCTTGTCGGCCATCCAGATCGCCGCGATGCAGCCGAGCAGGATCATGCCGATGATCCAGAAGCCGTCGTTATAGGCCATCACATAGGCTTCGCGCCGCACCAGGCGGTCGACCACGGCGAGCGCCTGATCGGCGGCGCTGGCGGGATCGATGCCCTTGGCGATGAAGCCCTGGGTCAGCACATCGAGGCGTTCCTGGGTCGCGGGCGCATAGCTGGAGACCGCTTCGCCCAGGCGCGCCGAGTGGAAGTGTTCGCGGTTGGTGAGCGAGGTCGCCAGGAGCGCGATGCCGATCGAGCCGCCCAGGTTGCGGGTCATGTTGAACAGGCTCGAGGCCGAGCCCATGTCGCGCGGCGACAGGCCGGACATCGCGAAGTTCGACAGGGTCAGCATCACGAACGGCTGGCCGATGGCGCGCACGACTTGCGTCCACATCAGCTGGTCGTAGCCGGTGGTGGCGTCCATGAACGAATTCATGATGCACGAGATGCCGAACATGAACAGGCCGAAGCTGCACAGGATGCGGTTGTCCACTTTCGAGGACAGCTTGGCCGCGAACGGCATCACCAGCAATTGCGGCAGGCCGACCCAGGCGATCACTTCGCCGATCTGCATCGGCGTGTAACCGGCGATCTGGCCCAGGTACAGCGGCAACAGGTAAGAGGAACCATACAGGCCCATGCCGATCACCGCCGACAGCGTGGTCGCCACCAGGAAGTTACGCTGGCCGTAGAGGCGCAGGTTGACGAACGGTTCCGGCTTCGAGAAGCTCAGCGCCACCCAGCCCAGCAGGCCCGTGAGCGAGAGCGCGGCGAAGGTCACGATGAAGCTCGAATCGAACCAGTCCTTCGAATTGCCCTCTTCCAGGAAGATCGTCAGGCAGGCCAGGCCCATCGCCATCAGCGCGATGCCGAGCCAGTCGGCCTTCACCAGCGTCCTGAGGTTGGCCTTCTCGGGATTCAGGCCCCAGGCCATGCCGACGATGAGCAGCACGCCCGGCACCCAGTTGATGTAGAAGATCGACGGCCAGCCATACAGCTCCGACAAATAGCCGCCCAGGGTCGGGCCCATGGCCGGCGCCAGGGTCGCGGTCAGGCCGAAGATGGCCATGCCGGTGGCGCGCTTCGACGGCGGCAGCAAGGTCATCACCAGGGTCATCGCCATCGGGATCAGCGCGCCGCCGGTGAAGCCCTGCAGCATGCGGAACACGATCATGCTCTCCAGGCTCCAGGCCGCGCCGCACAGGGTCGAGAACACCAGGAACAGCGCGGTGGTGCCGATCATGTAGTTGCGCACGCCGAAGGCGCGCGTGAACAGCGCCGTCAGCGGGATCACGACGATCTCGGCGCACAGGTAGGCGGTCGAGATCCATGAGCCTTCTTCCTGCGTGGCCGACAGGGTGCCGAGGATGTCGCGCAGCGAAGAGTTGGTGATCTGGATGTCGAGCACCGCCATGAAGGCGCCCAGCATGCCGGCGGCGATCGCGATCCAGGTGCGCAGGTCCACCGGGCCGCGCAAGGCCGCGGCGCCATTCGCAGGCGCGCCGGGGACTGCCCCCGATGTCGGGCCGGCTGCGGCGGGTTTGCTCAGGGTCGTCATGGCAAGCGCTTAGTGCGCGGCGGCGGTCTGGGTCGGCTTGACGTCCTGGCCCAGTTCGACCTCGGCCACCACCGACATGCCGGGCACCAGGCGGCCGGCGTATTTTTTCACGTCCTGCGGGTCGAGCGTGATCTTGACCGGCACGCGCTGCACGATCTTGGTGAAGTTGCCGGTCGCGTTATCGGCCGGCAGCAGCGCGAACTGGTTGCCCGAGGCCGGGGCGAAGCTGTCCACGCGGCCCACCAGGTGATGCTCGGGCAGCGCGTCGACCTCGAGATTGACCATCTGTCCCGGCGCCAGGCCGGCGAGCTGGGTTTCCTTGAAGTTGGCGACCACCCAGACGTTGTCCTCGACCACGGCCAGCATCGCCTGGCCCGGCTGCACGCGGGCGCCGACTTCGACGCTGCGGCGGCCGACGCGGCCGTCCACCGGCGCCACGATGCGGTTGTAGGCCAGCTGCTGCTGCGCTTCCTTCCACTGCGCCTGCAATACCTTGACCTGCGCCTTGAGCACGTCGCGGCCCGCCTCGGCAGCGCCGATCTGGGCTTGCGCCGCGGCGGCGTTGTCGCGGCGCGCGGCCAGGTCGGCCACGGCGGCGTCGCGCGCGGCGTTCGAGGCATCCACCTCGGCCTTCGAGACCGCCTTCATGGTCTCGTTGTACAGCTGGCCGAAGCGTTCGGCGTCCTGGCGCGCCCGCAGCAGCTGGGCCTGGGACTGCTTGACCTGGGCGCTAGCGCCGGCGGCCTGGGCGCGCACCTGCTCGATCTGCGCCTCGGCCTGCTTGAGCTGCTGCTGCATGCTGGCGATCTGGGCTTCGATCTGCTCGACGCGCACGGCGTGGTCGACCGGGTCCAGCTCGGCGATCGTGTCGCCCGCCTTCACCAGCTGGTTGTCGTCCACCAGGACCTTGGTGACCACGCCGGCCACGCGCGACGACACCTGGTGCACGCGCCCGGTGACATAGGCATTTTCGGTCTCGACGAAGTGATGGCTGCGGTACCACATGCGTCCGCCGGCGCCGATCGCGGCCAGCGCGATCAGGCCGACGACGACCAGCACGCGCTTGTTGGGCGCGCTCTTGCCGGGCCCGCTGCCTGGCGCCGCGCCCGCTGGGGTCTGTGCCGCGGGCGCCTGCCCTGCCGTGCTGTGCATCTCTGCCATGGAAAAGCTCCGGAAAATGAAATGAAATGGATTCATCGCATTATTTGCCAGCAACACGGGGAAGTCAAGAAATGAAACGGTTGCGTTTCATTTTGGTTTGCACTAGAGTCCTTGCCATGAGCAAAGCACAGAGTGAAACCCCGGCGACCGTCAAATCCGCCGGCCGCCCGAAGGCGTCGGAAGTCGAGGCCCGTACCCAGGAATTGATCGAGGCCGCGGGCTGCCTCATCCTGCGCCATGGCTATACCAAGGTCAGCCTGGAAGCCATCGCCCGCGAGGCGCGGGTGGCGGTGCGCACGATCTATGTGAAGTTCGGCGGCAAGGCCGGCCTGCTCAAGGCCGTGCTCGCCTCACGGCGCGAACGCCTGTTTGCCGGACACAGCATGGACGCCGACACCCGGCCGCTGCGCGCGATCGTCGACGACTTCGCGCGCGACTTCTACGATCTGCTGGTCGACCCCGATACGATGGCCATGCAGCGCGTGGTGATCGCCGAAGCCGCCAGCAATCCGGAACTGGCGAAGGCTTTCTATGAGGGCGGGCCGCGCCTGACGCGCGAGATGCTGTACCGCTTCTTTTCGCGCCCGGACATCCGTAGCCAGCTGCGCGAGGAGGTGCCGCTGGAATTGCTGCCGATCCATCTGATCGGCTGCATCTGCGGCGATCCGATCGGGCGCTTCTTGTTCCCCGACACCCAACCCACGCGCGAGGAGGCGCGGCGCGAGCTGGCGGCGCGTCTCGAGCTGTTTTATGCCAGCGTTCTGAAGAACTGTTAAATAATCATGAGAGCTGGATGACTAAGTGCGGCATCGCACGGACACAACGGGCATTTTTGTGGCACTCTGTAAGCCTTCACAGAGGGTGTCGTGAATATCAATAACAGCGGTGAGACCGCGAGGAGAAAGCATGAGCAAGTCGTCCAGATACGAATGGCGTGATCAACAGGCATCGCTGCAAGAACGCATGAAAAACTTTATCGAAAACCCTGGCGCCGACCAGATGGAAGCCGTGATCGCTGAAATGCGGTCCTATGCCGCCGCCGCCAAGGCCGGCACGATCGATATCCCGGAGCGCTTCGTCAGCTTTAGCTGAAGCAAAGTCGCCTCCAAAACAATGCCGTCCGGTGCAAGCCGGGCGGCATTTTCATTTTTATGGTGCTCGTCAGACGGCCGACACGGGCACCGGCCTGGCCTGCTCTTCGACGTCATGCACGCGCGTGAGCAGGTGCACCTTGCGCGGCGCCCGGTGGCGCTCGTGCAGTTCGCGGGTCAGCACCTCGACCCGGCGCGGCCGCACCGCCACCTGCTGCGGATCGACGGTGCCGATGGCGCCCGGCACGTACTGGCTGAACTGCGAGGCCAGCAGCTGGGACACCGTGCCGCAGATGGTCGCCGGCGCGCCGTGGACCGTGGTATGGAGTTCGAAACAGCGGGTTTCCGGTAACACGTAGACGGTCCCGACGTACTCGTTGCAGTGCTCGTCCATCTTGCCCTCCTCTGAACGCGGGCGCGGCAAGTCGGCTTGCCGCCGCATTTCCCGCCGTACTCCCTCATCATAGGCTTTTGCCAGGCGCTGGCAAGCGGCGCACGTGGCGCCTTCCCTTGATGACGATTCGCGCCGTATCCGTGCATTTCGCGCCGCCTGGCGCCGCTTCGTCGCACAGCGCGGCGGGGCGCGGTTCGCTCTTCCAGAATGGCCCTATCGACCACTCAACGGAGACTTTCATGCACCGCCTTGCCCTTCTGCTTGCCCTGCTGTCCAGCGCCGCCGCCAGCCACGCCGCCGACCTGTCGATCCAGGTCGACGGCGCGCGCGGCGACGGCGGCAGCGTGAAGATCGCCCTGTTCGACAGCGCCGACCGCTTCCTCAAGCGCCCGCTGCACAGCGCCAGCGCGCCCGTCCGGGATGGCGGCGCCACCTTCGCGCTCAAGGACCTGGCCGCCGGCCAGTACGCCATCGCCGCCTACCATGACGCCAACGACAACGGCAAGCTGGACCAGAACATGATGGGCATCCCGGTCGAGGCGACCGGCTTCAGCAACGATGCGCTGGGCAATATGGGGCCGCCGGCCTTCGAGGCTGCCCGCATCGACCTGCCGCCTGGCGGCAGCGCCACCCGCATCACCCTGCGCTGAGGCCGATATGGACCGCCGCTCCTTTTTGCATACCGGCGCCGCACTCGGCGCCCTCGCCCTCGCCCCGGCGGTCCGCGCCGACGAGGCCACCTACCAACGCTTCCACGCCGCCCTGGCGCGCGACCCGTCGCTGGCGGTCTACGCCAACCAGGCTGGCAGCCAGCAAGGCGACGCCCTCGTCAAGGGCCGCCTGCCGCGCGACCTGCGCGGCACCTTCTACCGCAACGGGCCGGGCCGCTTCGAGATGAAAGGCGAACGCTATCACCACTGGTTCGACGGCGACGGCTTCGCCCAGGCCTGGACCGTGGCCGACGGCAAGGTGCGCCACCGGGGCCGCTTCGTCGAGACCCAGCGCTACGTCGAAGAAAGCGCGGCCGGCCAGTTCCTGTATCCGGCCTTCGGCACGCTCGTGACGCGCCGGGGCGTGCGCGACAACGACACCATGAACGCCGCCAACACCAATCTGCTGCCGTTCGACGGCCGGCTGTATGCGTTGTGGGAAGGCGGCTCGGCGACCGAACTCGATCCGGAGTCGCTGGCCACGCGCGGCATCAAGACCTGGAGTGACGAACTGCGCGCGATGCCGTTCTCGGCCCACCCCAAGCTCGATCCGCAGGGCGGCATGTGGAACTTCGGCACGCTGCCCGGCGCCAACCGCCTGGCGCTGTACCAGATCGGCGCCCGGGGCCAGGTGCTGCGCACCGCCCTGCTGCCGGTGCCGCAACTGGCGATGGTGCATGATTTCGTGGTGAGCGCAAAGCACCTGATCTTCGTCGTGCCACCCTACGATCTGCGGAACGATGCGCGCCTGAGTTTCGCCGACCGCCATGTCTGGAACAGTGAACGTGCGGCGCGGGTGATCGTGATCGCCAAGGACACGCTGGCGCTGCGCCAGGTCTTCGAACTGCCGCCAACGATGGTGTTCCACTTCGGGAATGCCTGGGAAGACGGCGACTGCACCCGCTTCGACGTGGTGCTGCACGAGGGCGACGCGCTGGCCGGGGTGGGCAGCGTGATGCGCGGGGAGCATACGCCGCCGCGCAGCCGCACCGTGCAGGTCACGCTCGACTATGCCGGCGGCCAGGCGCGCACCGAGCGCCTGTTCGGCGCCAGCGAATTCCCGCGCGTGATGCCGCAGGTGGCGATGGCGCGCCACCGCCGCCTCGCCCTGCTGGGCGCCAGCGGCGCCTCGCCCGACCTGCGGCTCGACAGCGTCAACCTGGTCGATCTTGACACCGGCAAGGTCGATGGTTACGTCTTCGGCGCCGGCTGGCAGGTCGAGGAACACGTGCTGGTCCCGCGCCGCAACGCGCGCTCGGAGCTCGATGGCTACCTGGTCGGCGTGGCCCAGGACTTGCGCGCCGGCGTCACGGTGATGACGGTGTTCGACGCCGCCGGCGTCAAGGATGGGCCGGTGGCGCTGGCGCGACTTCCCTATCGCGCACCGCACTGCTTTCATGGTAATTTCTCAACAGCATGAAACTATCCGCTCCGACCTCCGCGCACAGGCGCAGCCACCCGCTGGAACTGTTCCCGGTATTCCGGCGCTGGCCGCGCTCGGCCGCGCGCGACCTGCTCTATACCGCGCTGTGGAATACGCTGATCGCGCTCGGGATCTCGCTGGCGTTGACCACCTTCGGCAACTGGCGCGCGTCGTTCCTCACGCTGTTCGGCTACAGCCTGCTGGCGTCGCACTGCGTCGGCTTCCCCATTCATGGCGCGCTGCGGGTGCTGGAAGTGACGCTGCCGCCCAGTACCAGCCGGCTTAACGCACGCCTGCTCGACCTGGCCGCGATTGCGCTGTGCGCAGCCTTCGGCCTGGCCGTCTCGGGCGCCATCCTGCGCGGCGCCCTGCCGACCTTGAGTACCGGCGCGATCGGGGGACAGCTGACCTTCGGTCTGATGATCGGCGTGACCATAATGGCGGTCCTGGTGGCCGGCGAACGCCGCATCGAACGCCAGACATTCGATGCGCGCCAGCAGGAAGAGCTGGCCACGACGGCGCGGCTGCTGGCCGAGGCCCAGCTGCGCGCGCTGCAGGCCCAGATCGAGCCGCACTTCCTGTATAACACGCTGGCCAATGTGGTCAGCCTGATCGATACCCAGCCGGCCCAGGCGCGGCGCATGCTGGAGCGCTTCATCGACTACCTGCGCGCCAGCCTGGCCGGCAGCCGCGCCGGCAGCGCCACGCTCGGCGCCGAGCTGGATCTCGCGGCAAGCTATCTCGACGTGCTGGGCGTGCGCATGGGCCAGCGCCTGCGCTGGCGCATCGAGGCGGACAACGCCTGCCGCGCGCTGCCGATCGCGCCGATGCTGATCCAGCCGCTGGTCGAGAACGCCGTCATGCACGGACTGGAACCCAAGGTGGACGGCGGCGAGATCGTGCTGCGCGCCGCCGTCGACGACGGCGTGTTGCGGGTCGAGGTGCGCGACAGCGGGCGCGGGCTGGTGGCCGCGCCGCCGCGTCCCGGCGGCGGCGTCGGCCTGTCCAATCTGCGCGAGCGTGTGCGCCAGCTGCATGGGCCGGGCGCGCGCCTGGAGCTGCTCGACAATCCCGGCGGCGGCGTGGTCGCGCGCCTGCTGCTCCCCCTTTCCCACACCGAGGTGACATCATCGACCGCTGCCTTGCCCTGATCGCCGACGACGAACCCCATTTGCTCGACTATCTCGCCACCCAGCTGCGCGAAGCCTGGCCCGGGCTCGAGATCGTGCGCGCCCCGAACGGCATCGAAGCGCTGCGCCTGATCGACGAGCTGGCGCCGCAGGTGGCGTTCCTGGACATCCAGATGCCGGGCCTGACCGGGATCGACCTGGCCGCGCGGCTGTGCGCCGGCGGCAATCCTCCGCGCATGGTGTTCACCACCGCCCACGAGCACTATGCGGCCCAGGCCTTCGAGCACGAGGCCTTCGATTATCTGCTGAAGCCGATACGCCAGGAGCGGCTGGCGCGCACCGTCGAGCGACTGCGCGCCGCGCTGTCGGCGCCGGCGCCCGCGCTGCCGGCGGACGCCCTGCAGGCGCTGCTGCGCCAGCTGGGGGCCGGCGTTCCGGCTGCGCCGACCGCGCCGGCGCCGCTGCAATGGATCCGCGCCGCGGCGGGCCAGGAGACACGCCTGATCGCGGTCGAGGAAGTGATCTACTTCCAGAGCAACGACAAGTACACCAGCGTGTTCCTGCCGGATGGCGAAAGCCTGATCCGCACGCCGCTGCGGCAATTGAAGGAGCAATTGGACCCGCAGCAGTTCTGGCAGATCCACCGTGGGGTGATCGTGGCGGCAAGGCACGTGGCGGGCACGCGCACCGATTTTCGCGGGCGCTTGCATGTGAAGCTCAAGGGGCGCGATGAGCAGCTGGTGGTGAGCCGCAACTACATGGACGTGTTCCGGCAGATGTAATAAAAAACGGGACCATCGCTGGTCCCGTTCCTGTCATGCGCTTGCCGCGATCAACGCTTCTTCGGCGGCGGCAAATCGGTGCAGACGCCTTCGTAGGCCTCGGCCGCCATGCCGATCGACTCGCCCAGGGTCGGGTGCGGGTGGATGGTCTTGCCGATGTCCACGCCGTCCGCGCCCATCTCGATCGCCAGCGCGATCTCGCCGATCATGTCGCCGGCATTGGTGCCGACGATGGTGCCGCCGACGATGCGGTGGGTCTCGGCATCGAACAGCAGCTTGGTGAAGCCTTCGTCGCGGCCGTTGGCGACCGCGCGGCCGCTGGCGTTCCACGGGAAGTGGCCCTTCTCGACCTTGATGCCCTTCTGCTTGGCTTCGTCCTCGGTGAGGCCGACCCATGCCACTTCGGGATCGGTGTAGGCGACCGACGGGATCACCTTGGCGTCGAAGTGGGTCTTCTTGTCCAGGGCTGCTTCGGCCGCCACGTGCGCCTCGTGCACCGCCTTGTGCGCCAGCATCGGCTGGCCCACCAGGTCGCCGATGGCGAAGATGTGCGGCACATTGGTGCGCATCTGGCTGTCGACCGCGATGAAACCGCGATCGCTCACCGTCACGCCGGCCTTGTCCGCGGCGATCTTCTTGCCGTTCGGGCTGCGGCCCACGGCCACCAGCACCAGGTCGTACAGCTGCGGTTCCGGCGAAGTGGCGCCGGCTTCGGCCGCTTCGAAGGTGACCTTGATCCCTTCCGGCAGCGCTTCCACGCCGACGGTTTTGGTTTTCAGCATGATGTTATCGAAGCGGTGGGCGTTGAACTTCTGCCAGACCTTGACCGCCTCGCGGTCGGCGCCCTGCATCAGGCCATCCATCATCTCGACCACATCGATGCGCGCGCCGAGGGTCGAATAGACGGTCGCCATTTCCAGGCCGATGATGCCGCCGCCGATGACCAGCATCTTCTTCGGCACCTGGCGCAGTTCCAGCGCGCCGGTGGAATCGACGATGCGCGGATCTTCCGGCACGAACGGCAGCTTCACCACCGACGAGCCGGCGGCGATGATCGCCTTCTTGAAGGCCACGACCTTCTTGCCGCCATCGGGACCGGTGACTTCGATGTGGTTCGGGGAGAGGAACTGGCCCACGCCCTGCACCACATTGACCTTGCGCGCCTTGGCCATGAAGGCCAGGCCGCCGGTCATCTTCTTGATCACGCCATCCTTGTGCGCGCGCAGCTTGTCGATGTCGACTTGCGGCTTGGCGAACGAGACGCCCAGGTCGGCCATGTGCGCGGTTTCATCCATGATGTGCGCCACGTGCAGCAGCGCCTTCGATGGAATGCAACCGACGTTCAGGCACACGCCGCCCAGGGTCGCGTACTTCTCGACCAGCACGGTGTTCATGCCGAGGTCGGCGGCGCGGAAGGCGGCCGAATAGCCGCCAGGACCGGCGCCCAGCACCATCATCTCGCATTCGATGTCGACCTGGCCCGAGTAGCTCGACGCATTCGGCGCAGGCGCGGCGCCCGGCTGGGCGGCCGGCGCCGGGTGTGCCGGCGCATACGAATCGGTCGGCGCGGCGGCGGCGGTCGGCGCCGCGGCTTGCGCACCGATCTGCGCGGCCGGCTTTTCAGCCGGCTTGTCGGCCGCCGGCGCGCCGGCGCCAGACTCTTCGACCGTCAGCAGCAGCGTGCCTTCGTTGATCTTGTCGCCGACCTTGACCGCGATGTTCTTTACCACGCCGGCATGGGTCGACGGGATCTCCATGCTGGCCTTGTCCGATTCGACGGTGATCAGGGACTGGTCGACCTTGATCGTGTCGCCAGCCTTGACCATCAGCTCGATCACTTCGACGTCCTTGAAGTCGCCGATGTTCGGGACTTTCACTTCAACAGTGCTCATCAGTGCGCTCCAATCACAGAAGGGTCTTGCGCATATCGGCCAGCACTTCGGCCAGGTAGGCGGCGAAGCGCGCGGCGCCGGCGCCGTCGATCACGCGGTGGTCGTACGACAGCGACAGCGGCAGCATCAGGCGCGGCTGGAAGCTCGAACCGTCCCACACCGGCTTCATCGCCGACTTGGACAGGCCCAGGATCGCCAGCTCCGGCGCGTTGATGATCGGCGTGAAGTTGGTGCCGCCGATGCCGCCCAGCGACGAGATGGTGAAGGTCGCGCCCTGCATCGCGGTCGGCGGCAGCTTGCCTTCGCGCGCCTGGCCCGAGAGCTCGCCCATTTCGACGGCGATTTGCGAGATGGTCTTCTTGTCCGCATCCTTCACGACCGGGACCACCAGGCCGTTCGGGGTGTCGGCCGCGAAGCCGATGTTGTAGTACTGCTTGGTGATCAGGGCCGCGCCGTCTTCCGACAGCGACGCATTAAATTGCGGGAATTTCTTGAGCGCGGCGACGCTCGCCTTGATCACGAAGGCCAGCATGGTCAGCTTGACGGCGGACTTCTGCTTGGCCAGCGCGGCGTTCGAATCGACGCGGAACTGTTCCAGGTCGGTCACGTCGGCTTCGTCGAAGTGCGTCACGTGCGGGATCATGACCCAGTTGCGATGCAGGTTCGGGCCCGAGATCTTCTTGATGCGCGACAGCGGCACGGTTTCGGTCGGACCGAATTTCGAGAAGTCGAGCGACGGCCATGGCAACAGGCTGATGCCGCCGATGCCGGCGCCGCCACCCGCTGCCGCAGGCGCAGCGGCGGCCGGCGCGGACATCACGCCCTTCACGAACGTCTGCACGTCCTGCTGGGTGATGCGGCCCTTCGGACCGGTCCCCGGCACGCGGCCCAGGTCGACGCCCAGTTCGCGCGCGAACTTGCGGATCGATGGCGAGGCGTGGGCTTTCGAGCCGGTGACGCCCGGCGCGGCGGCTGGCGCAGGTGCTGCGGCAGGCGCTGGCGCCGGTGCTGGCGCCGGTGCTGGCGCAGCTGCTGGAGCAGCGGCAGGTGCGGCTGCCGGGGCAGCGGCAGGTGCGGGCGCGGCGGCAGGAGCAGCCGATGCGCCGCCGGTCGCTTCCACGACCAGCACCAGCGAGCCCTTGGCGACCTTGTCGCCGACCTTCACTTTCAGTTCCTTCACGACGCCGGCATGGCTCGACGGGATCTCCATGCTGGCCTTGTCCGACTCGACCGTGATCAGGGACTGGTCGACCTTGATCGTGTCGCCGACCTTGACCATCAGTTCGATGACTTCGACTTCCTTGAAGTCGCCGATGTCGGGCACGGTCACGTCGACCGGGCCGCCGGATGCCGCTGGGGCGGCTGCGGCCGGCGCTTCGGCAGGTTTTTCAGCCGGTTTTTCAGCAGCCGCAGGAGCGGCGGCGGCAGGCGCTTCGGCGGCGCCGCCCGCTTCCTCGAGCAGCAGCACCAGCGAACCTTCGGCGACCTTGTCGCCGACCTTCACCTTGATCTCTTTCACGACGCCGGCATGGCTCGACGGGATTTCCATGCTGGCCTTGTCCGACTCGACGGTCACCAGCGACTGGTCGACCTTGATGGTGTCGCCCGGCTTGACCATCAGTTCGATGACTTCGACTTCCTTGAAGTCGCCGATATCGGGGACTTTGACTTCCACAACGCTCATAGTGTTAGCTCCAAATTTTTTATTCGAGTTAGCCTAGGCAGGCCGCTTCCGACAGGAAGAAACGGCCTGCATGAGCATTTACTGGGTCACCGGATTCGGCTTGTTCTGGTCGATGCCGTACTTGGCGATCGCCTGCGACACGATGGCGCGGTCGATCTTGCCTTCGTCGGCCAGGGCGCGCAGCGCGGCGACCGTGACGTAGTAGCGGTTCACCTCGAAGAACTCGCGCAGCTTGACGCGCGAATCCGAGCGACCGAAGCCGTCGGTGCCCAGCACTTTATAGGTGCGGTCCTTCGGCATGAAGGCGCGGATCTGCTCGGCGAACATGCGCATGTAGTCGGTGGTCGCGACGATCGGGCCGCTGGTGTTCTGCAGCAGCGAAGTCACGTACGGCACGCGCTGCGGCAGTTCCGGGTTGACCATGTTCCAGCGCTCGGCGTCCTGGCCGTCGCGCGCCAGCAGGGTCAGCGAAGGCGCCGACCACACGTCCGCATCGACGCCCCAGTCGTTCTTGAGCAGCTCGGCGGCGAAGATCGACTCGCGCAGGATGGTGCCGCAGCCGATCAGCTGCACGCGCGGCGCAGGTTTGTCGCCAGTGATCGCGGCGCCTTCCTGCAGCAGGTACATGCCCTTCAGGATGCCCTCTTCCTGGCCCGGCTTCAGGCCAGGATGCGAGTAGTTCTCGTTCATGATGGTGATGTAGTAGAACACGTCTTCCTGTTCTTCCACCATGCGGCGCAGGCCGTCCTGGATGATGACGGCGACTTCGTGACCGAAGGTCGGGTCATACGGCAGGCAGTTCGGCACGGTCGCGGCGATCACGTGGCTGTGGCCATCTTCGTGCTGCAGGCCTTCGCCGTTCAGCGTCGTGCGGCCGGCGGTGCCGCCCATCAGGAAGCCGCGCGCACGGATGTCGCCGGCCAGCCAGACCAGGTCGCCCACGCGCTGCATGCCGAACATCGAGTAGAAGGTGTAGAACGGGATCATCGTGCGGTTGTTCGACGAGTACGAAGTCGCCGCCGCGATCCACGAGCTCATGCCGCCCGCTTCGTTGATGCCCTCTTGCAGGATCTGGCCTGCCTTGTCTTCACGGTAGTACATCACCTGGTCGCGGTCGACCGGCTCGTACAACTGGCCCTGCTGGTTGAAGATGCCGATCTGGCGGAACAGGCCTTCCATGCCGAAGGTGCGCGATTCGTCGACCAGGATCGGCACGATGCGCTGGCCGATGCTTTCGTCCTTCAGCAGGCTGGTGATCACGCGCACGTACGACTGGGTGGTCGAGATCTCGCGGCCTTCAGGGGTCGGCTCGAGCACGCCCTTGAACGATTCCAGCTTCGGCACGGTCAGCTGCTCGTCGGCCTTCTCGCGGCGCTGCGGCAGGTAGCCGCCCAGGGCCTTGCGGCGCTCGTGCAGGTACACCATCTCGGGCGCGTCGTCGGCCGGCTTGAAGAACGGGATGTCGGCCAGCTTGTCGTCGGGGATGGCGATATTGAAGCGGTCGCGCATGTCGCGGATCGCCTGGTCGTCCAGCTTCTTGGTCTGGTGCGCGGTGTTGCGCGCCTCGCCCGACTTGCCCATGCCGAAGCCCTTGACGGTCTTGACCAGCAGGACGGTCGGGGAACCCTTGTTTTCTTGCGCGTTCTTGAAGGCGGCGTAGATCTTGTGCGGATCGTGGCCGCCGCGGGTCAGGCGCCAGATGTCGTCGTCGCTCATCTTCGAGACCATCTCGAGCAGCTTCGGATGCTTGCCGAAGAAGTGCTTGCGCACGTAGGCGCCGTCCTTGGCCTTGTAGTTCTGGTATTCGCCGTCGACGGTTTCCATCATCACGCGCTGCAGGATGCCTTCCTTGTCCTGCGACAGCAGCGGATCCCACTGCGAGCCCCAGATGACCTTGACGACGTTCCAGCCGGCGCCGCGGAAGTCGGCTTCCAGTTCCTGGATGATCTTGCCGTTGCCGCGCACCGGACCGTCCAGGCGCTGCAGATTGCAGTTGACGACCATGACCAGGTTGTCCAGCTGCTCGCGCGCGGCCATGCCGATCGCGCCCATCGATTCCGGCTCGTCCATCTCGCCGTCGCCGCAGAAGACCCAGACCTTGCGGTTGTCGGTCTTGGCGATGCCGCGCGCGTGCAGGTACTTCAGGAAGCGCGCCTGGTAGATCGCCATCAGCGGGCCCAGGCCCATCGACACGGTCGGGAACTGCCAGAAGTCCGGCATCAGTTTCGGGTGCGGGTACGACGACAGGCCCTTGCCGTCGACTTCGCGGCGGAAGTTCAGCAGCTGCTCTTCGGAGAGGCGGCCTTCGAGGAAGGCGCGCGCGTAGATGCCGGGCGAGGAGTGGCCCTGGATGTACAGCAGGTCGCCGCCGTGGTCTTCGGTCGGGGCGTGCCAGAAGTGGTTGAAGCCGGTGCCCAGCATGTTCGCCAGCGAGGCGAAGGACGAGATGTGGCCGCCCAGGTCGCCGTCGGCGCGGTTGGCCTTGACGACCATCGCCATCGCGTTCCAGCGCATCCACGAGCGCAGGCGCTCTTCGTATTCGAGATTGCCCGGCGAATTCTGGTTCAGGTGGGCCGGGATGGTGTTGACGTAGGCGGTATTGCTCGAGAACGGAACGTGGGCGCCACGGCGGCGCGCCAGGTCCACCAGGCGCTCCATCAGGTAATGGGCGCGCTCGGTCCCTTCATGTTCGATCACCGCTTCCAGCGCATCGAGCCATTCCTTGGTCTCGATCGCGTCCGGATCATTGGCGGCTTGCGCGGTCAACTGGTCGAGTTGAGCTGACATGTCATGCGTCTCCTAGAGTGGTGCGCCCCGACCCGATCCCTGCGCAGGCTGGCGGCGAGTGGTGAAATTTCAGACTATCTTTTTAGATAAACCAATGGATTCTACCAGTGGATTTTGGCATTTTCAAATTACGGTATGGCATTTCACAATATAAAATCCCATGCTGCAAGTGCACAATTTTCATAGAGAAACATTGGATTTTCGATCAATGAACATCGTATACCGGAGCGCCTGATCGGCGGCAAAAAACGGCCCATTTATACGCTGAAAGGAGGAGATTGCATGCGTGGGCCGTATAATTCTCTTTTTGCCCAGCGACGAGCTTTCACCATGCCTGCACAACTGATCGACGGAGTCCTCCTTTCCAAACAACTGCGCGAAGATATCGCCGCGCGCGCCGCCAAACTCACCGCCGCCGGCAAGCAGCCTGGCCTGGCCGTGATCCTGGTCGGCGAAGATCCGGCCAGCCAGGTCTATGTGCGCAACAAGGTGAAGGCCTGCGGCGACGTGGGCTTCCATTCGGTGCTCGAGAAATACGAGGCCGACCTTTCCGAGCAAGCCCTGCTCGACCGCATTGCAGCATTGAACGCGGACCCGGCCATCCATGGCATCCTGGTGCAGATGCCGCTGCCGAAGCACATCGACCCGTCGAAAGTCATCGAGGCCATCTCGACCGCCAAGGACGTCGACGGCTATTCGGTGCTGTCGGCCGGCGAGCTGGTGGCCAACCTGCCGGGCTTTCGCCCCTGCACCCCGTACGGCTGCATGAAGCTGATCGAGACCACCGGCATCGACCTGCGCGGCAAGCACGCAGTGGTGATCGGCCGCTCGAATACCGTCGGCAAGCCGATGGCCCTGTTGCTCTTGCAAGCCAACGCCACCGTCACCATCTGCCATAGCGCAACGCCGGACCTGGGCTACCACACCCGCCAGGCCGACGTGATCGTGGCCGCCGTCGGCCGCCGCAATACCCTCACCGCAGAGATGGTCAAGCCGGGCGCGATCGTGATCGACGTCGGCATGAACCGTGACGACGCGGGCAAGCTATGCGGCGACGTCGATTTCGCGGGCGTGTCCGAGGTGGCGTCGCACATCACTCCAGTGCCTGGCGGCGTCGGTCCGATGACGATCACGATGTTGTTGATGAATACCCTCGAGTCCGCGGAGCGCGTGCACGCCAGCGGCCAGCCGCCGGCGGGCCAGGCGTCGGGCATGGAACCGAAACCAGGCCTGGCGTAAGCCCGTCATGGCGCCATGGCCGCTCATTGGCTGCCATGGCATCTGCATGAGCGTTCGGCGTACCAGTGATTAACGAATATGGAAGGACTACGATGACGACCGCTACCAATCCCCTCCTCGACTTTTCCGGCCTGCCGCGCTTCGACGCGATCAAGCCCGAGCACGTCACGCCCGCCATCGAGCAGCTGATCCTTGACGCCAATGCCATCGTGGCGCAACTCGAAGCCCCGGTGGATGACGTCACCTGGGACACCCTGGCCCCGCTCGACGACGCCAGCGAACGCCTGGGCCGCGCCTGGGGCGTGGTCGGCCACCTGAACCACGTGGTGGACACGCCCGAGCTGCGCGCCACCTATAACGAGAACCAGCCGAAGGTCGTGGAGTTCTCCACCGCCATCGGCCAGAACGAGGCGCTGTTCGCCAAGTACAAGCAGCTGCGTAATGGCCCGCACTGGGACAGCCTCAACCCTGTGCGCCAGCGCATCGTCGAAAACGCCCTGCGCGACTTCCGCCTCGGCGGCGCCGAACTGCCGGAAGATAAAAAGCCGCGCTTCGCCGAGATCCAGGAGCAGCAATCGCAATTGTCGACGCGCTTCTCGGAAAACGTGCTGGACGCGACCAACGACTACAAGCTGGTGGTCGAGAACGAAGAAGAACTCGCGGGCCTGCCGGACGACGTGAAGCAGGCCGCCAAGGCCGCCGCCGAGCGCGATGGCAAGAGCGGCTGGCTGTTCACCCTGCACTTCCCGTCCTACTTCCCGGTGCTGCAGTTCGCCGACAACCGCGCGCTGCGCGAAACGATCTACCGCGCCAGCGCCACCAAGGCGTCGGACGCCGGCATCATGTTCACCGAGGTCGAGAAGTGGGACAACTCGTCCAATATCGTCAACCTGCTCAAGCTGCGCAACGAAGAAGCGCGCCTGCTCGACTACGGCAGCTTCGCCGACGTCTCGCTGGTGGCCAAGATGGCGCAGAGCCCGCAGCACGTGATCGAATTCCTCGAAGACCTGGCGCGTCGCGCGCGTCCGTACGCCGAGAAAGACCTGCTCGAGCTGCGCGAGTTCGCGCGCACCGAGCTTGGCATCGATGATCTGCAATCCTGGGACGTCACCTATGCTTCCGAAAAGCTGCGCGAGAAGCGCTATGCCTTCTCGGCCCAGGAAGTGAAGGAATACTTCCCCGAACATAAGGTGCTGCAAGGCCTGTTCGGCGTGATCCGCCAGCTGTTCGAGGCCGACGTCATCCCCGAAGAGGCGCCCGTATGGCACCCGGACGTGCGCTTCTACCGCATCGAGCGCAACGGCCAGCTGGTCGGCCAGTTCTACCTCGATCCGTATGCGCGCGCCGGCAAGGCCCAGGGCGCCTGGATGAACGATGCGCGCGGCCGCCGCCTGCTCTCTGGCGGCGCGGTGCAGACCCCGGTCGCCTACCTGGTCTGCAATTTCACGCCGCCGGCGACGGTGGACGGCGTGCTGCAGCCGTCGCTGTTCACGCATGACGAAGTGACCACGCTGTTCCACGAATTCGGCCACGGCCTGCACCACATGCTGACCGAAGTCGAAGAGCTGTCGGTGGCCGGCATCTCGGGCGTCGAATGGGATGCGGTGGAGCTGCCGTCGCAGTTCATGGAAAACTTCTGCTGGGAGTGGGACAAGCTGCAGCAGATGACCGCGCACTACAAGACCGGCGAACCGCTGCCGCGCGCGCTGTACGACAAGATGCTGGCGGCGAAGAACTTCCAGTCCGGGATGCAGACCCTGCGCCAGGTCGAGTTCTCGCTGATCGACATGCACCTGCACTACGATTTCGATCCGCACAGCCAGCAGGTGCAGGAACTGGTCGACGACATCCGCCGCAACTTCGCCGTCATCACGCCGCCGTCGTTCAACCGCTTCCAGCATTCGTTCAGCCATATCTTCGCGGGCGGCTACGCGGCCGGCTATTACAGCTATAAATGGGCCGAGGTGTTATCCAGCGACGCCTATGCCGCATTCGAAGAAGCCGTCGAATCCGGAGCCGACCTGTTCGACACCGGACGCCGCTTCCACCGCGAGATCCTCGCCGTGGGCGGCTCGCGGCCGGCGCTCGAATCGTTCAAGGCCTTCCGCGGCCGTGAACCTTCGATCGACGCTTTGCTGCGCCATAGCGGCATGAATGCCTGATCATTTGGAAAACTGCGCAGGAAACTGCACCGGAGGGCGAAAGCCCTCCTCTTTTTAGTGATGCCATGACCCGGATCGACTTCCATACCAATATCCCCGATAAGCTGTCCTATGCCTGCCGGCTGGCGCGCAAGGCATATGGCGCGCGCGCCAAAGTCGTGGTGCTGGCAGAAAGCCCTGAACAGGCCGAGGCATTGAATGCGGCGCTGTGGAACGTGGGGGATACCGATTTCATTCCGCACGTGCTGGCCGGCGATCCGCTGGCGCCGCAGACGCCGATCGTGATTACCGATAATGAAGACGCAACGCTGCCGCACCACGATATGCTGGTGAACCTCACGCGCCGCACGCCGAACAATTTCGCGCAATTCGCGCGCGTGTTCGAAATCATTTCGCTTGATGAAGACGATGCCGCCGAGGGACGCAAACGCTATGTCGCCTATAAAAGGCAATCCTATCCATTGACCCACTTCGTCGCAGGACAGACATGAACCAGGATCCCGCTTTCGATGCCAGCATTCCCGTATTGACCGAGGTCGTCGCCGACTCGCCGGCGCCTGCCGCGCCAGTGGCGTCAAGCGCTCCCGCTGCGGCAGCGGCAGCCGGCGCCACGACCGGAACGAACGGCGCCGACGACGCGGAGTCCCCGGAAGCCCTGGAACGGCGGGCCGCCGACCGCTGGAGCGGCGAGCAGTGGAGCGTCATGGAACGACGCCTGACCGAACGCGTGCTGCAGCAATTGCAGGGCCGGATCGATTTCGTGCTCGAACAGCGGCTGCGCGACGGCATCGCCGAAGCGGTAGATAAAGCGATGGCGGGTTTTTCGGCCGAAATTCGCGCGAGCCTGCATCAATCCCTGGGCCAGGTCGTGACCCGCGCCGTTTCACAAGAAATTGCCCATCTCCAGAACCTGGGAAAATAACCCCACATGCATTAACGATTTGCCATGTATTTGATTCGAAATCACCCCGCGCACGATTGTCATTCATATTCGGCGATTAAATAGTAAAATCGCTGCGCGGCACTTCGAAACGAATCGAATCACCTAATCAAGGATGAAACAAAATGGCAAACATCGATCTGTCGGGTTATAACCTCGCCGAGCTGAAGGGTCTTCAATTCGATATCGAAAAGGAGATCAAAAACCGCCAGCAGCAAGACGTCAAGAAAGCGCGCGAGCAGATTCTCGAGATCGCCCAGAATATGGGAATCTCGGTGGAAGAATTGCTGGCCAAGGGCACTGGCAAAAGCAAGAAAGCAGGCGGCGGCGCCAAGGTGAATCCCCAATACCACAACCCGGCCGACAATTCCCAGACCTGGACCGGCCGTGGCCGCCAGCCAAAATGGGTCGTGGAAGCGCTGGGCAAGGGCAAGTCGCTGGACGATCTGCGTATCTGACCGCGGCCTTTCCCTGTCGAGGCAACTCCTGCGCGCCGCCGTGACCACGTCCGGCGGCGCCACCTCTCCTGTTTTCTGTCTCATCGGTGGTTTCGGCTAAGATTGCAGGTTCAGCAATCATCCGGCCGTACCAGTGAAACGAACTTCCCTCATCGCCGCGCTCGTGGGCGCCGCCATCCTGGCCATCGGCACGGCCGTCTACTTCACCGATACCATCGAACAACGCCCCGGCGCCCTGGCCATCCTGACGCCGCCCGTCGCGAAGACCACGCCATTCTGGCCGGCGCGGGTGAGCCTGCTGGCGGGCGACGGCCGCGACGGCGTGATCGACGGGCCGGGCAGCGCCAGCCGTTTCAGCGATCCCTATGGCGTGGCCATCGGCGCGCGCGGCGCGGTGTACGTGGCCGACGGGGGCGAAGCCAACCGCATCCGCCTGATCCAGCCCGACGGCGCGGTCTCGACGCTGGCCGGCGGCAAGGAAGGCTTTGCCGACGGCATCGGCGCCGCGGCCGCCTTCCACACCCCGTCCGCCCTGGCGCTCGACCATGAAGGCAACCTGTACGTGGCCGACACCGGCAACCATGCGATCCGCAAGGTGGCGCCCGACGGAACAGTGACCACGGTGGCCGGCAGCGGCAGCCCCGGCTACCTGGACGGCATTGGACGTGCGGCCCAGTTTAACGGCCCGGTCGGCATCGCGGTGGACGACGCCGGCATCGTCTACGTGGCCGACACCTACAACGACCGCATCCGCCGCATCGCGCCCGATGGCATGGTGACCACGCTGGCCGGCAATGGCAAACCCGGGCTGCTGGATGGCGCGCTGCTCGACGCCGGCTTCGACACCCCGAGCGCGCTGGCGGCCGGCCGCGACGGCACGCTGTACGTGGCCGACACCGGCAACCACGCGGTGCGCCGCATCAAGCCCGACGGCACGGTCGACACGCTGGCGATCCCGCTCGAAGGCGAGACCAGGCCGCCGCTGCGGCGTCCGGCGGGCCTGGCGCTCACGCGCGACGGCTACCTGTACATCGCCGCCAGCGCCGGCGGCCGCATCCTGCAACTGACGCCGGAAGGAGAAATGCGCCCGCTGCAGGACGTCGACCGCCCGCTCGATCCGAACGGCTTCGGCAGCGACGGCACGGTGCAGCTGTACGGTCCGCGCGGCATCGCGGTCGGCCGCGACGGCAGCCTGGTGGTGGCGGACGCCAATGCCCACCGCGTGCACCGGCTGGCGCCGCCGCGCGAGGGCGAACCGGCGCCGGTGCTGGCGCGGCCGGCGCTGGTCACGCGCACCGAACCGATGCCGTGGCCGGTCGGCCCGCAAGACATGGTCCATGAAGTCGTCGGCGTGATGGGCGAGGTGCGCGGCGCCTACAACGGCGACAGCCGCCACCATTTCCACGCCGGCCTGGACGTGCGCGCCGACGTCGGCGCGAAGGTGCTGGCGGTGTTCCCGTCGAAAGTGACCGACCCGCATGCCAACTGGGGCTTCAACACGCTCAGCGAAGGCCTGAGCGTGGGCCCGCTCTCGTATATCCACATGCGCGTCGGACGCGACCCACAGGGCCGGCCGCTCGATAAGCGCTTCCAGATCCTGCGCGAAGGGAAAGCGAACGGCGACGGCAAGGTCGTACGGGTGCGGGTGCCGCGCGGCACCCGCTTCGCCGTCGGCGATGCGCTCGGCACCATCAATGCCATGGCCCACGTCCACTTGGATTACTACCAGGGCGGGACGGTGGTCAATCCGCTGACCCTGCCCTTCGTCGGCTTTACCGACACCGTCCCGCCGTTCATCCAGCGCATCGCGCTGTACGACGGCGCCGGCAAGCGCATCACGGCGAAGAAGGGCCAGCCGATCCTGTTGCCCCGCAGCCTGGGCGAGGTGCAGGTGGTCGTGAATGCCTACGACCAGGTGAACGGCAACCTGGCGCGCCGCAAGCTCGGCCTGTACAAGCTGGGCTACCAGCTCCTGCAGGCCGACGGCACGCCGCTGCCCGGCTTCGGGCAGCCCGTCATCACCCAGGTCTTCGACCGCCTGCCGCGCAACCAGGACGCCGTCAAGGCCGTCTACGCGCCAACCAGCGGCATCACGGTCTATGGCAGCAAGTCGACCCAGTTCGACTATGCGCTGGGCAACCGCCTGCAGGACGGCGAGATCGAGACCGGCAGCTGGCGCATCGGCGAGCTCGCGCCCGGCCGCTACACGCTGCGCATCCACGCCGCCGACTTCGCCGGCAATCTGGCCCAGGAGGGGCGCGACCTGGACTTCGAAGTAACCGACTAGACTGCTCACGTCCATGGAACCATTGCGCCACGCCGGCATCTGAATAGGACGGGCGAAGGAGGTGATGGTGGACAGGTACGACGTGCTCATCGCCGGCGCGGGGCCGACCGGCCTGGTGCTGGCCTTGTGGCTGGCGCGCCAGGGCGTGAAGGTCGCGGTCGTGGACAAGGCGGCGCAGCCCGGCACGACCTCGCGCGCGATGGCGGTCCAGGCGCGCACCCTCGAGCTGTACCGCCAGCTCGGCCTGGCCGACGAAACGATCGCCGCCGGCAAGCGCAACATCGCCCTCAATATGTGGGTGCGCGGCAAGCGCCGCGCGCGCCTGTCGTTCCAGGACGCCGGCGAAAAGCTCACGCCCTACCCCTTCGTGCTGGTGTATCCGCAAGACCTGCACGAGCGGCTGCTGCTGCGCCATCTCGGGCAGGCCGGGGTGCAGGTCCAGCGGCCGGTCGAGCTGGTCGCCTTCGAGGATCGCGAAGACTATGTGGTGGCGCGCCTGCGCGATGCTGACGGCGGCCTGCGCGAATGCGAGGCGCGCTTCCTGGCCGGCTGCGACGGCGCCAGCTCCACCGTGCGCCAGAAGCTCGGCGCCGGTTTCCCCGGCGGCACCTACGACCACGTCTTCTACGTCGCCGACGTCCAGGCCGCCGGCGTGGCGGCCGACGGCGAGGTGCACGTCTCGCTCGAGACGTCCGACTTCGTCATCATGCTGCCCTATACCGACACCGGACGCGGACGCCTGATCGGCACCGTGCACCGCATCTCCACCGACAGCCACGGCGCCGGCCCCTACACCTTCGACGACGTCGGCCACAGCGCCCTGTCCAGCCTGGGCCTGCGGGTCGACCAGGTGCACTGGTTCTCGACCTACCGCGTGCATCACCGCGTGACCAGCCATTACCGCAGCGGCCAGGTGTTCCTGGTGGGCGACGCCGCCCACGTGCACAGCCCGGCCGGCGGCCAGGGCATGAACACCGGCATCGGCGACGCCGTCAACCTGGCCTGGAAGCTGGCCGCCGTGGTGCGCCACGATGCGCCGGACAGCCTGCTCGACAGCTACGAGACCGAGCGCCTGGCGTTCGCACGCAAGCTGGTCGACACCACCGACCGCATGTTCAACTTCATCACCGCCGAGGGCAACTTCGCCGACTTCGTGCGCACCCGCATTGCGCCGCTGTTCGCCACGGTCGCCTACGGCGTCGACACCGTGCGCGAACTGATCTTCAAGATCGTCTCGCAGATCACGATCAGCTACCACGACAGCCCGCTCAGCATCGGCAGCGCGGGGAGCGTCAAGGCCGGCGACCGGCTACCCTGGGTGGACGCTGACGGCGCGGACAACCACGCGCCGCTGGAGAACATGGACTGGCAGGTGCAGGTCTATGGCGAGGCGGGCGACGGCCTGCGCGCCTGGTGCCAGCTGCACGGCATGCCGTTACGCGAATTCGCCTGGAGCGCGCGCCATGAAGCGGCCGGCTTCGCGCGCAACGCCCACTATCTGGTGCGGCCCGACGGCCACGTCGCCCTGTGCGATCCGGGCCATGGCCCCGATGCCCTGGCCCACTACTTCCGCGACCGCGCCTACCGGCGCTTCTGCGACTGACGCTACCCGCGCGGCATGAAATGCCGCCGCCATTCTAGACATCAATGTCTAGATAACCTAAGCTGACTGTCGCCGGGAATCGTCCCGCCTCACAAGGACCGTCATGCTGAAGAAACTCGCCGTCAAATTCGCCATCGCTTCCTGCGCCGCGTTCGCACCCGCCCACGCGGCCGACCTGCCGGCCTACCCCTTCATCCACGTGAACGCCGCCGCCGACCTGCACGTGATGCCGGACACGGGCGAGATCGATTTCGAGATCGTCAGCCTGGAGCCCGACCTGGAAGCGGCCTGGAAGCTGGTCAGCGAACGGCTCGAGGCCAGCCGCGCGCTGCTCGCGCAGCACGGTGTCGCGGTCGAGGACATCGCGGTGCAGGACCTGCTGCGCCGTCCACTCAGGCAGGCCGATATACAGGGCGATACGGTGCCAGCGATCGAGACCCGCGCCGCGGTCCACGCCACGGTGCGCAACCTGGATGGCTGGACGGCGCTGATCCAGGCCTTGATGACGATGCCGAACGTCGAGTCGCTGGCGGTCGCCTTCAGCCGCAGCGACGCCGACAAGATCGAGGCCGAACTGGTGAGCCAGGCCCTGGCTGCGGCGCGCCTGAAGGCGCAGAACATCGCGCGCGGCATCGGCGCCAGGCTGGGACCGGCGAACGGCGTGGCGCTGGCGCCGCTGAAGAACCTGTCGAACGCGATGGGACTGGCGACCGACGGCCCGCGCTATACCCCGGTCGCGGCGGTGCGCGATCCGCTTCTGGTGGGCGTGCAAAAGCTGGTGCAGGGCGTGGACGTGATCTACCGGATCGGTAAATAGGCGCCGCCCCCGCGCTTCCGATGTCACCTTCCTGTCATGATGAAGCGTGCCGGGCAGTGAGCAAGAGTATGCTCGAGTCATCGACGTCATGTCAGTGAAAGGACCATCATGGCCAAGCAACAAAAACCGGCGCAGCCGGTGTCCAAGGCAACCCCGACGGCGGCTTCCCAGCCGCGTGAGACCGCGGCGAGCGGCCTGGAGTCGTTCCAGCAGCTGGACCAGGAACTGAGCCGGGAAGCCGCCGCCACCCCGCCGGCCGCGGAAGATCCGAAAGAAGACCAGCCGCTGCCGAAGGAGAAACCGATCCGCCCGGTCAAGGCCGAACCGGTGCGCCTGCGCGGGCGCATGACGCTGGAAGACGCGTTCCAGAGCATCGGCCTGAATTGCGTCCGCCAGATCGAGGCCAACGTGCCGGGCGTGCTGAAGCAAAACGTCGAAAGCCTGCACCAGATGCGGGTGGGCCTGCGCCGCCTGCGCGCGCTGCTTGCGATGTTCGAGGACCTGGCCGCGCCGCCGGTCGCCCTGCACGCCGACATCGAATGGCTGTCCGGCGAACTGGGACCGGCGCGCGACTGGGACGTGCTGGCCGACTCCACCCTCGACCGGGTCCACGGTTTCGACGCGACGGCGCTGCGCCAGGCCGCGCACGAGCGCGCGAACGCGCATCACGCGCACATCCTGAACGTGCTGCGCGAGCCGCGCTACCGTGACCTGATGACGCAGCTGAACGAATGGCTCGGCGAACGTCGCTGGCGTCTCGACGCCACGCTGGACAAGGATTCGCCCCTGGCCGAACGCGCCGCCAGGGCCGCCCTGCCCCTGCTGCGCAAGGCCGAGAAGCGCCTGGCCAGGCGCATCGACGGCCTGGACGAGGGCGACGCGCCTGGTCGCCACCGGGTGCGCATCGCCGCCAAGAAGGCGCGCTACGCGGCCGAATTCTTCCGCGACCTGCTGCCGGCGCGCCGCGTCAAGCGCTACGTCGGCCACCTGGAAAAGCTGCAGGACCGCCTTGGCCTCCTGAACGACATGGCGGTGGCCGACCACCTGCTCGAGGAACTCAAGGGCGGCGGCAGCCAGATCGCCAAGCAGGCCGCCTACGTGCGCGGCTACATGGCCGCCAGCGGCGAGGCCGGCGCCCGCGACCTGTCGAAGGCGCTGGCGGACGTCGCCAGGCGGCGCATCACGCGCTGAACGAGCTTGTGTTCAGCGCCTTCCGAAGACCGGAACGTGTGGCGCGGCGCTGTGCTTCGTCCATGCCAGGTCGTTGGGCCGCGCGCAACGCATTCATCCCTGGCCGGACACCGGCGCCATATTGCCGCAGTCGCTGCCCAGCCATTTGCCAGTGCCGCTGGTTTTCTGGGTCATCATCGCGCCGCCTGGACCGGCCATCGTGGCAGTCGAGTCGAAGGTGTAGGCAGTGTCGCTCGGGGTCTTCACGACAGCATCGATTTTCACTTGCGGCTGGTTGCACTGCATGCTCACATTCATGCCGCCAGCCGTCGGCGTCGCGTTCCTGGTGCAGCCTTCAGGACCTTTTTTACCAAACACGTCGAACTTCGCGATGTCTTCTTTCGTAATGCACTGTTTGGTGCGCAAGCCATCGTCGGTGAATTCCGTGCCGCTGGCGCCGAGCCTTCTTTGTATTTCCGCGCGCTGGGCGGGCGGCATCGAGGCCATCTGGCTCTTCATCAGCGCGACGATACCCGCCATCTGATTGCCCCCTGCCTGGCCGGGTAGCGTCATGTCGATCTGCCACAGTCCAGGCTTGATGTTGACTTGCTGCGCAAACGCATTCGTAGCGCACAAGGTGGCCATACTCAATGCGATGCTTGCGGTTCGAATCATGCTCATGGTCGCTCCTGGTAGGTGGGCCACCAGTGTAGCCGACCTGGCCGTGCATCCGCGCATGCGGTGCGGCCTGTCATATCCCAGGCGTGGGCGGCAAGCCGCGAACGCGTAAACGAACAAGCGCGCCATGCTCACGCAGGCGCGCTTCGTTTCGTGCGTCTTTTCAGGCGATTACTTGGTCGCCAGCACCCACTTGACCAGCGAACGCGCTTCGGCCTCGCTCACCTGCGGATTGGCCGGCATCGGGATCGGCCCCCAGGTGCCGGCGCCGCCTTTGAGCACCTTCTGCACCAGCTTGTCCTCGGCGCCCTTCTGGCCCGCGTACTTCTGCGCGACGTCCTTGTAGGCAGGACCGACCAGCTTGGTGGCGACGGTGTGGCAAGCCATGCAATTCTTGGCCTTGGCCAGGTCGGCCTGGGCGAATGCACCCGATGACGCGAAAGCCGACAGCACCACACACAACATCAGGGACCGCTTCATTTGTTTCTCCGAATTTATGACTGAGTGGATTCTACCCCCTTTCCCTGCGGGGCAAAGAGAGCGATACACTCTGTAACGCGATCGCCACGTTTACCAATATCCTGTAACAAGAAAATAGCAACTTTTGCCCGTCGGCATTCTTTTCTTTGTAAGATGTGAGGCCTGAAGGAGCTTTCCACATCATGCCACTCATCCTCTTGATCGTCGCCCTGGCCGCCTTGCGCTTCTTCGAGGTCTGGCGTTTTGCCGAGCTGTCCTGGTGGGTCATCGCCGGGCTGTTCGTTGCTGCCTTTATCTGGTTCGAGTACATCGAGAAAATGCTCGGGCTCGACAAGAAGAAAGAACACGAACTGCAGGACCAGCGCCGCAACGAGCGCGTCAAGAAGACCCTCGACAAGCGTCGCTGAACGGCGCCTGTAGGTGCCCTGTGATACATTGCACGTATCACAGCTTGTCCAATCACTCATGCATCCCGAACTGCGCCAGCTGCGCCATTTCGTCACCGTGGCCGAAGAGCTGCATTTCGGCCGCGCCGCGCGCCGCCTGCACATGACCCAGCCGCCGCTGTCGCAGAGCATCGCCAATCTCGAAGAACTGTTCAAGGCCCCGCTGTTCGTGCGCAACCGGCGCATGGTCGGCCTGACCGCGGCCGGCGCCGCCCTGCTGCCGGAAGCGCGCCGCATCCTCGAGGAAGCCGCCGCGCTGCCCGAGCTGGTGCGGCGCGCGGCCAGCGGCGAGGCTGGGCGCCTGGCCCTGTCGTTCGTCTCGACCGCGGCCTTGCGCATGCTGCCCGACGTGCTGCGCCGCTATCGCGTCGCCTATCCGGCGGTGCGCCTGGTGCTGCAGGAAGCGACCTCCGACGTCCAGTTCGAAGAACTGCTCTCGGGCCGCATCGACGCCGGCTTCGTGATCCCGCCGCAACCGGGCGCGCCCGACGGCATGGCCGACGGCGCCCTGGACTACCTCAAGATCGTCGACGAGCCGCTGGTGCTGTGCGCGCCGAGCGGGCTGGCGGCGCTGGAAAGGCCAGGCCCGGTGCGCCTGCGCGACCTGCCGCCGCTGCCGCTGGTGATCTTCCCGCGCACGGTGGCGCCCAGCCTGCACGATGCGATCCTGGCCTGCTTTCGCGCGGCCGGGGTGCTGCCCACCATCGGCCAGGAAGCGATCCAGATGCAGACCATCGTCAGCCTGGTTTCCGGCGGCATGGGCTTGGCACTTGTGCCACAATCCGTGTCGAACCTGATGCGTCCCGGCGTAGAATACCGTGCCCTGATCGATCCGGCGCCGCTGGCCGAAACCGGCCTGGCCTGGCGGCGCGACAACGATTCGCCCGTGCTGAAGGGCTTCCTGGAATGTTTGAAGAATTGAAGAGAGACTGACTATGCTGATTCATCCGCAGCCGGACCCGATCGCGATCTCGCTCGGCCCGGTGCAAATCCACTGGTATGGCCTGATGTACGTGGTCGCCTTTGCCCTGTTCATCATCCTGGGCCGGGTGCGCATCCGCATGCCGCACGTCGCGGCGCAGGGCTGGACCCGCGACGACCTGGACGACATGCTGTTCTACGGGATGCTGGGCGTGATCGTGGGCGGCCGCCTGGGCGAAGTGCTGTTCTACCAGCCGCTGTACTTCCTCGCGCACCCGCTCGAGATCTTCATGATCTGGAAGGGCGGGATGTCCTTCCACGGCGGCTTCCTGGGGGTGCTGATCGCGATGGCGCTGTGGGCCCGCAAACGCAAGCGCAACCTGCTCGACGTCTACGACTTCATCGCGCCGCTGGTGCCGCTCGGTTATGCCGCCGGCCGCATGGGCAACTTCATCAACGCCGAACTGCCGGGTCGCTTGGCCGACCCGACCCTGCCGTGGGCCATGCTGTGGCCAGGCGTGGCCGGCCCGCGTCATCCGTCGCCGCTGTACCAGGCGCTGGTCGACGGCGTGCTGGTGTTCGTGATCCTGTGGCTGTTCGCGCGCAAGGCGCGTCCGCGCCTGGCGGTCGGCGCCATGTTCACCCTGCTGTACGGCTGCGCGCGCTTCTTCACCGAGTGGTTCCGCGTGCCGGACTGGGAAACCACCGTGTTCGGCCTGCCGATCACCTCGGGCCAGGTGCTGTCGCTGCCGATGATCGTCGCCGCCCTGGTCATGCTGGCCTGGGCCTATCGCCAGGCGCCGGGACGGCCGGTCACCGCCTGATCCGCCTCTGAGTGGGCGAGCGCACAGAGCGCTCGCTCTTTACTGCTCGACAATGAGGCTCCACGGATCGGAGCCCTCATGGATCACACCAGGCGCAGGCGGCATATCGGATGGTGGCTGCTCCTCGCGGCCATCGTCGTATTGACGGTCGTCGCCTTCGCCATCATGTGGCGCCCCGCGCTGGCGCCGCAAGCCACGCCACCTTCCTTCGACCAGGCCCGCATCGAGCGCGGCGCCAACCTCGCAAACCTCGGCATGTGCGCCTCCTGTCACACCGCCGACCTGTCCCGCCCCTTCGCCGGCGGCAAGCCGATGGAGACGCCGTTCGGCACCGTCCACAGCACCAATATCACGCCGGACCGCGACACCGGCATCGGCGCCTGGAGCCCTGAAGCCTTTACCCGATCGATGCGCGAGGGCGTCTCGCGCGACGGTCACCTGCTGTATCCGGCCTTCCCCTACAACCACTACGTGCGCATGACGCAGGACGATATCGACGACCTGTACGCCTACTTCATGACGCGGCCCGCGATCGCCGCGCCGGCGCGCGACAACGCCATGACCTTCCCCTTCGGTTTCCGGCCGCTGGTCGGTTTCTGGAACGTGCTGTACCTCGATGATGCGCCGTGGCGGCCCGACCCGCGACAATCCGCCGAATGGAACCGCGGCGCCTACCTGGCCGACGCCGTCGCCCACTGCGCCGCCTGCCATACGCCGCGCACGAAGCTGGGCGGTCCGGATCTGAAGCGCCAGCTCGATGGCGGCGAAGCCGAGGACTGGTATGCGCCCGCCCTGAACCGTCACTCGCCGTCGCCGCTGCCATGGACGCGCGAAGCGCTGCAGGCTTACCTGCGCACCGGCATGGCCGAGGATCACGCAGTGGCCGGCGGCCCGATGCAGGACGTGGTGATGCACCTGGCCCAGGCCGATGCGGGCGACGTCGCCGCGCTGGCCGCCTGGACCCACGGCCACCTGTCGCAGGCGCCGGCGCGCACGACGCCGGCGCAGCAGGACGGCCCGCTGCCCCAGCCCGCCGCCGCCGATCCCGAACTGCCGCGCATGCGCCTCGGCTACGAGCTCTACGCCAATTCCTGCGCGCGCTGCCATGACGTCGGCCGCGCCCCGAGCTCGGGCGCCGCCCTGCCCTTGCAGAAGGCGATCGCCCTGTACGACCCCGACCCGCGCAGCCTGATCCATATCGTCGACACCGGCATCCTGCCGCCGGATGGCGAAGCGGGACGCTGGATGCCCGGCTTCAAGGCGATCCTGACTGACGAGCAGGCCGGCGCGCTGGCCGCCTACCTGCGCAAGTACGGCGCCGGCCAGCCGGCCTGGCCGGAACTGGACGAGCAAGTGAGCAAAGCGAGAGCACCATGACGACCTACCGCCTGCAGGTAAACGGCAAGAGCCACGCCGTCGACCTTGAACCCGACACCCCGCTGCTGTACGTGCTGCGCAACGACCTGGGGCTGAATGGCGCCAAGTTCGGCTGCGGCCTGGGCCAGTGCGGCTCCTGCACCGTGATCATGGACGGCAAGCCCGTGATGTCCTGCCTGGTGCCCGTGTCGAGCGTCGGCGCGCGCGCCGTGCGCACCGTCGAGGGCCTGGGCAGCAGCGACACGCCCGGCGTGCTGCAGCAGGCCTTCATCGACGAGCAGGCGGCGCAATGCGGCTACTGCATCGCGGGCATGATCATGCAGGCCACCGCGCTGCTCGAGCGCGAACCGAATCCGAGCGACGCCCGGATCCGCGCCCACATGTCGCCCAACCTGTGCCGCTGCGGCACCCATATGCGCATCCTGCGCGCGGTGCGGCGCGCGGCGGACCGGCTTGCGGCCGGAGGCAAGCGATGAGCCTCGACCAGGGTCGGCGCCGCTTCCTGGCCGCGGGCGGGGCGTTGACGCTGTCGTTCGCGATGCCGGCGTGGTCGGCGCAGGATGCATTGCCGAAGAGCCTCGAAAAAACGCCCTGGCTCGACGCCTGGATCCGCATCGACGCCGACGAACGCATCACGGTCTTCACCGGCAAGGCCGAGCTCGGGCAAGGCATCAAGACCGCGCTGCTGCAGGTCGTGGCCGACGAGTTGCGCATCGCGCCTGGGCGCCTGACCCTCGTCACCGCCGACACCGCGCGCACGCCGGACGAAGGCATGACCGCCGGCAGCAACTCGATGAAGGACAGCGGCGCCGCGCTGCGCCATGCGGCGGGCCAGGTGCGGATGCGCCTGGGCGAACTGGCGGCGGCGCGCCTGGCAGCGCCAGCGGCCGGCCTGGCATTGAAGGATGGCGCCTTCATCGCCCCTGACGGCCGCCGCGCCAGCTTCGGCCAGTTGGTCACCGGCCAGGAACTGCGCCTGCGCGCCACGCCGCAGCCGGCGCCGCCAGCGCCCGGCTTGGCGACGGCGATCGGCAAGTCGCTGCCGAGGATCGACATCCCGGCCAAGGTCACGGGCGGACGCGCCTACGTGCAGGACCTGCGCCTGCCGAACATGGTGCATGCGCGCGTGGTGCGCCCTCCCGCGCAGGCGGCGACCTTGAGCGCGGTGGATACGGCCGCCGTCATGCGCCTGCCCGGTGTGTTGAAAGTCGTGCGCGACGGCCGCTTCCTGGCCGTGATCGCGGACGGCGAATACCGCGCCGTGAAGGCCGCCGCGCTGCTCGCGCGCGGCGCGCGCTGGGAGACGCCGGCCGCGCTGCCGGTCCACCCGGACGTCAAGGCCCTGGTGATGGCGCAGCCGGCCGAACCGACCACCATCCTCGAACGCGGCGCGCGGGTGCAAGAAGGCGTGCATCTGAAGGCCACCTATACCCGTCCCTTCCAGCTGCACGCCTCCATCGGGCCTTCGTGCGCGGTGGCGCAGCTGGTGGAGAACCGCTACACGGTCTGGACCCACTCGCAGGGCGTGTTCCCGCTGCGCGGCGCGCTGGCCGAGCTGTTGGCGGTAAAGGAAGACGCGATCCGCTGCATCCACGTCGAGGGCGCGGGCTGCTATGGCCATAATGGCGCCGACGACGTGGCGGCCGACGCCGCCCTGCTGGCGCGCGCCTTCCCGGGCCGGCCGGTGCGGGTGCAGTGGATGCGCGAGGACGAGCATGCATGGGAACCGTTCGGCGCGGCGATGGTGGCCGAGGTGGCGGCCACGCTCGGTCCCGACGGCCGCATCGCCGACTGGCAGTACGACGTCTTCACGCCTTCGCACAACACCCGTCCCGGCAAGGCCGGCAACCTGCTGCCGGCCACGCATCTGGCAAAACCATTCGCGCCGCCCACCCCGAAACCCAGCCCGCAGCCGGAAGGCAGCGGCGACCGCAACGCGGTCCCCTATTACCGGCTGCCGAACGCGCGCGTGACCCATCACTTCCAGCCGAAGGCGGTCCTGCGCACCTCGGCCATGCGCGGCCTGGGCGCCTATTGCAATGTGTTCGCGATCGAGAGCTTCATGGACGAGCTGGCGCGCGCGGCGAAAGTCGACCCGGTCGCGTTCCGCCTGCGCCACCTGGAAGATCCGCGCGCCATCGACGTGGTCGAGCTGGCGGCGGCGAAGTTCGGCTGGGATGGCTACAAGAAGACCGCGCGGCGTGGCCGCGGTTTTGCTTTTGCGCGCTACAAGAACCTGGCGTCGTATTGCGCGCTGGCGGTCGAGGTGGAAGTGGCGCGCGAAACGGGGCTGGTGCGCGTGACGCGCGTGTCGAGCGCCGTCGATTGCGGCGAGATCGTCAACCCGGACGGCGTGCGCAACCAGATCGAGGGCGGCATCGTGCAGTCGGCCAGCTGGACGCTGCTGGAACAGGTGCGCTTCGACGCCGCGCGCGTGCTCACCGTGGACTGGGCCTCGTATCCGATCCTGCGCTTCGCCCAAACACCGGAGAAAATTGACGTGCACCTGATCGACCGCCCCGGCCAGCCCTTCCTGGGCACCGGCGAGGCGGCGCAAGGCCCGGCCGCGGCGGCGATCGCGAACGCGGTGTTCGACGCCTGCGCCCTGCGCATGCGCGACCTGCCGCTCGACCGCGCGCGCGTCAGGAAGGCTTAATTGAACGCCTTCCAGAACATATAGGCCGCCAGCGCATACAGGATCACGGCGAAGATGCGCTGCAGCTGGCGCACCGGCATCTTGTGCGCGGCGCGGGCGCCAAGCGGCGCCATGGCCACGCTGGCCAGCACGATGATGGCCAGCGCCGGCAGGTAGACAAAGCCCAGCGACCATGCCGGCAGGCCCGGTTCGCCCCAGCCATAATACACATTCGACAGCGTCCCCGAGAGCGCGATCGGAAAGCCCAGCGCCGCGCTGGTGGCGACCGCGTTATGGATGCGCACGTTACAGCGCGTCATGAACGGCACCGAGACGAAGCCACCGCCGGCGCCCACCAGTCCCGACAGGATCCCGATCAGGCCACCTGTGGCGAACATGCCTGCCCGGCCCGGCAATTCGCGCGCCGCCGTCGGCTTCTTCCCGATCAGCATCTGGGTGGCCGAGAAGGCGACGAAGCAGCCGAAGAAGAAGGCCAGCACCGAGGTATTCATCTGCTTGCCGATCCAGGGACCGATCCAGGAACCGATCAGGATGCCCGGGGCCAGCAGGCGCACCACGGGCCACAGCACGGCGCCATGCTTGTGGTGGGCGCGCACCGAGGACATCGAGGTAAACAGGATGACGCCGAGCGCGGTGGCGATCGCCATGTGGACCACGAGTTCGTCGGCGATGCCGCGCGCGGTGAAGATCATGGTGATGAAGGGCACCAGCACCATGCCGCCGCCGATGCCGAGCAGGCCGGCCGCGAAGCCGCCGAAGGTGCCCATCGCCAGCAGGGCCAGGATCAGCCAGGGATCCATTCAGGCCTCCCTGGCGCGCACGAGTTGGACGACCGCATCCCATTCGGATCTGGTGACCGGCGAGATCGACAGCCGGCTGCCCTTTTGCAGCAGCACCATGCTTTCCAGCGCGGGAACGGTGCGCATCTCGGCCAGCGGCAGATAGCGCCCCGCCTCCCGCGCGCGCACGTCGATCGAGATCCAGCGCGGCGTTTCCGGGGTGGCTTTCGGGTCGTGGTAATGGCTGGCGGGGTCGAACTGGGTGGCGTCGGGATAGGGACCGCTCGCGATCTCGGCCAGCCCGGCCACGCCGGGCACGGCGCAGCTGGAGTGGTAGAACAGGACGCCGTCGCCGACGGCCATCGCGTCGCGCATGAAGTTTCGCGCCTGGTAGTTGCGCACGCCGAACCAGGCCACGGTCTGGCCGGGTGCGGACAGGACGTCGTCGAAACTGACTTCGTCCGGTTCGGATTTCATCAACCAATAGCGCATTGCGCCGATCTCCCTGCAAGGCGCGCCGACAGGTTTGACGCGCGCACAAAAAAAGCGGCTGCGTACAAAGTGCGCAACCGCTTGTGTATCCTAGCCCCCGCCAGTGCCGTTATTGCCGGCATCCTGAACCAAAACGGTTCAAGGCGGTCACGGTCAGATCAATTTCGGGTTCGTCAAACGAGTGACGCTCACTCCCATCGAACTTGTTCCACGACCTATGCGTAAGAATGGTTCAAGGAATATATGGCAAATCTCGAACACCGCAGGGTAGAGCGCAGTTTACTCTTTTGATCCGTCATGTCAAATGGATTCGGTTTTCAGAAAAGATTTTCCTGGGGCGTCAGCGCCTTGTCGAGCACGGTGTGCATCGCTTCCAGTTTTTGCTTGACTTCGAGAATCGACATGTCCGACAGCGGTCCCTGCGGCGACTTGACCGACAGGAATTCCGCGGCGACGCTCAGCGCGGCCATCACGGCGATGCGGTCGGTGCCCTTCACCTTGCCCGAATCGCGCAGCTGGCACATCTTGCCGTCGAGGTAGGCCACCGCTTCGCGCAGGGTGCGCTCTTCGCCGTCGCGGCAGGCCAGGCGGTAGGGCTGGCCCATGATGGTGACGTCGAGATGGATCATCGTTGCTCCTGCTGGCGGGCGGCATGCGCGAGATGGAGCGGCCGCGGTTCATCCGGCCCGGGCTCGGGTTGCCCACCCTCGCCTTCGGCTTGCGCTTCGCCCGGCGGCTTGGGCAACTCGTCGAGCAGCGCCTCGACCCGGCGCTGGGCCTCGAACAGGCGCTCCTTGAATGCCAGGTTCTCGGCGCTGAGCAGGGTATTGGCCTGACGCAGCAAATAGTTCTCGGCGCGCAACGACTGGGTCAGCTGGGCGAGCCGGTCGATTTTGTCTGAGAGGTCTTGGAATTCGGAAATCATTCGACACTATAGGATCGAGAGGGATTTTCCGTCAACCGAATCGCGCTGCGGTGCGGCATGCCGCGCCCGCCGCCGGCCGTCCCGGCTGCCTGGCGTGCGGCAGGAAAGCGCCAGGCGGTGTACGCTGCCCGCCTCTTGCCAGGTTCGCACCGGGTGGCGAGAGATGCCAAAAACACATTGCTTGAAGCCCTGAAGGCTTGTGCCAGCTCAAGCGCACGAAAGTATTTAGCAATCTTGCTGCTTGAAATGGCAAATTATCGTCCCTATAATTAGCACTCGTTAGTAGAGAGTGCTAACAACTCTTTGCAGACCGACGCGGTGCTTGCCACAAGACTGCGACGGTGTCAAAAAACGCAAGTTAAACCACTGAATATTAAGGAGTTTTGCATGAACCTTCGTCCTCTGCACGATCGCGTTATCGTGAAGCGCCTCGACCAGGAAACCAAGACTGCGTCCGGCCTGATCATTCCTGATGCCGCGGCAGAGAAGCCAGACCAAGGCGAAGTCCTCGCCGTCGGTAACGGCAAAGTGCAAGACAACGGCCAGGTTCGTCCGCTGGAAGTGAAAGTCGGCGACCGCGTGCTGTTCGGTAAGTACTCCGGCCAGGCCGTCAAGGTCAATGGCGAAGAACTGCTGGTGATGCGCGAAGAAGACATCATGGCCGTCGTGGCCCAGTAAGTCTCATTCCCTGACCCCATTCACGATACATTCGGAGAAATAACAAATGGCAGCTAAAGAAGTAGTGTTCGGCGACGCAGCGCGCGCCAAGATGGTCGAAGGCGTCAATGTCCTGGCCAACGCAGTCAAGGTCACCCTGGGCCCGAAAGGCCGCAACGTCGTGCTCGAGCGCTCGTTCGGCGCCCCGACCGTCACCAAGGATGGTGTCTCGGTCGCAAAAGAAATCGAACTGAAAGACAAGCTCCAGAACATGGGCGCGCAGATGGTCAAGGAAGTCGCTTCCAAGACCAGCGACAACGCCGGTGACGGCACCACCACCGCGACCGTGCTGGCACAAGCCATCGTGCGCGAAGGCATGAAGTTCGTTGCCGCCGGCATGAACCCGATGGACCTGAAGCGCGGCATCGACAAGGCCGTCGCAGCGACCGTCGAAGAACTGAAGAAGATCGCCAAGCCAACCACCACCTCGAAAGAAATCGCGCAAGTCGGCGCGATCTCGGCCAACTCGGAAACCTCGATCGGCGAGCGCATCGCCGAGGCAATGGAAAAAGTCGGCAAGGAAGGCGTCATCACCGTCGAAGACGGCAAGTCGCTGAACGATGAGCTGGACATCGTGGAAGGCATGCAGTTCGACCGCGGCTACCTGTCGCCGTACTTCATCAACAACCCGGACAAGCAAGTCGCCGTCCACGAGCAGCCGTTCATCCTGCTGTGCGACAAGAAGATCTCGAACATCCGTGACCTGCTGCCGGTGCTGGAGCAAGTCGCCAAGGCCGGCCGTCCGCTGGTCATCATCGCCGAAGACATCGAAGGCGAAGCGCTGGCGACCCTGGTCGTCAACAACATCCGTGGCATCCTGAAGACCGTCGCCGTCAAGGCGCCAGGCTTCGGCGACCGCCGCAAGGCCATGCTGGAAGACATCGCCATCCTGACCGGTGGCCAGGTCATCGCCGAAGAAGTCGGCCTGACCCTGGAAAAGGTCACCCTGGCCGAACTGGGCCAGGCTTCGCGCATCGAAGTCGGCAAGGAAAACACCATCATCATCGACGGCGCCGGCCAGGCTGAATCGATCGAAGGCCGCGTCAAGCAGATCCGCGCCCAGATCGAAGAAGCGACCTCGGACTACGACCGCGAAAAACTGCAAGAGCGCGTGGCCAAGCTGGCCGGCGGCGTTGCCGTGATCCGCGTCGGTGCAGCCACCGAAGTCGAGATGAAAGAGAAGAAGGCACGTGTCGAAGACGCGCTGCACGCAACCCGCGCTGCCGTCGAAGAAGGCATCGTGCCAGGCGGCGGCGTGGCCCTGCTGCGCGCCCGCGCTACCCTGGACGTCAAGGGCGACAACCCTGACCAGGACGCCGGCATCAAGATCGTCCTGCGCGCCATGGAAGAGCCGCTGCGCATGATCGTCCAGAACGCGGGCGACGAGCCATCGGTCGTGGTCGCAGCCGTCCTGGGCGGCACCGGCAACTACGGCTACAACGCCGCCAACGGCACCTATGGCGACATGGTCGAAATGGGCGTGCTGGATCCAGCCAAGGTCACCCGCTCGGCACTGCAGAACGCAGCGTCGATCGCCGGCCTGATGCTGACCACCGACTGCATGGTCTCGGAAGTCGTCGAAGACAAGCCAGCCGGCGGCATGGGCGGCATGGGTGGCATGGGCGGCATGGGCGGCATGGACGGCATGATGTAATCCAGCCGGTCGCCTGGCGCGCCGCGGCAACGCCGGCGCGCCAGTCCTCCACGACGAAAAGCCCGCGAGGTTCACGCCTCGCGGGCTTTTTGCTGTCCGACCTACTGAAAAACCGGGACGGCGGCTCAGCGCCGGGCGCGCGGCCCCTTGCGGCGCAGCCACAGCATGGCCGCCATGGCCACGCCGCCCAGCCACAGGGTGCCGGGCTCCGGCACGTCGACCGGATCGTTCGGCTCGACCTCGGTATCGTCCGGGGGCAGGCCCGGGGTGCCCGGCGTGCCCGGCGTATCGGGGCCACCCGGCGTATCGGGTCCACCCGGCGTGCCGGGCACGCCAGGCGTGGGCAGCGGCAGCTCCGGGTTCGGACCCGGGCCGGGATCGGGATCGGAGCCCGGACCGGTTCCGGTTTCCGGCGTCGGTGTCGACGGCGTCGGCGTATCCGGCGGGCTGCCGCCCGTGTCGCCGGGATTGCCTCCCCCGCCAGTGCCGCCATCGCCCTCGCTGGCGTTGCCCGGCGTCGGGTTGCCAGCGGCTGGCGGCGCCGTCGCGCCATCGCCGCTGCCATCGCCCAGCGTGCCGCCGCTCGAGATGCCCGAGCCATACCGCGCGGGCGGGCTGCCCATGAGGTCGGCCAGGCGCGGCTGCGCGACCGGCGCGGCGCCGCGCAGCAGGCCGGCGCCGTCCGGGAACACGTCGGGGTAGTAAGCCGGTCCTGCTCCGGGACCGTCGTCGAGTCCCTCCAGGCCGGCCGCCACCGCCATCAGGCCGCCGCCATCCTCGGTGACGAAGGAATCGAGTTCCGATTCGGTCGGGCCATTGGCTTCGACCGGGTACATCGGCACGTCCGAAATCCGGTTGGCGCAGCGCGCCCGCATCTCGTTCCTGCCGTCGGTGAGCAAGGTTTCGCCCGGCGCCAGCATGAGTTTCTTCTTTGTCCAGTACACCCGGTTGCCCTTACGGTACGACACGTACACGGCGCGCGGCTTGGTGACGGTGACCGCACGCGCGTTGGCGACGTCGAAGCCGGCATAGTGCGCCGCGACCACGGCGTCGGTGCGGATGACGCGCGCCAGCTCGTCCGCGTCCGCCACGCCGCCGGGAATGATCGAGAACGGATAGACGCGCCGCGCGGCGCCCTGCTCCGCGGCCGGCGCCGCACTGGCGGCGGCCGGCGCGATGGCGGCGCTGGGGCTCGCGCCGACATGGATGACCTCGTCCGGCTTGCGGTCCAGCCAGGTCCAGTCGATGTCCAGCGGCGGCGCCAGCACGCCCGCGACGCCCGTGGCAAGGCCCAGCATGGCAAGGATGCCAAGACGCTTTTCGCGTTGCGACGCTTTGACGAGGCGGCGGCTGTAGGCAGAGCGGCAGCGGTCCATGGGGACGAGTGGTGAGGGTGCAAAGTAGGAGTGGTCCTACAGAATAGCATTATTTCTATGAATAAATTACGGTTCCATGGTGAAAAATGTGATTTCGTGGCAAAAAACACGAATTACTTTCTGTATAGAAATATTTCGCACGACAGGCGCAAAGCATCGTTGCAATGCCCTTGCGTTCCGCGCAATCGATGCAGTCGGTCAGACGGCATCCGTGTTGCTGGTCGAACACGCATGGTTTACCATGACCGCCTGCCCTCACGAGACCCGCCATGTCCACACGCGCCGCTTCTTATTCTCCCTTGCGCCTGACCATTGCCGCACTGATGCTGTGCTGCGCCGTCGCCGGCTGCAAGCGCGCCGAACGCGAAGCGCCGCCGGCGCCGGCGCCGGCCGCGCCAAGCGTTCACGTGCCGGCGCACACGAAGGAAGAAGCGATGGCCTCGCTGCTGGCGTTGCCGGAACTGCAGGCGTGGTCGCGCCAGATCGAGCAGCGCAGCCAGGGCAAGGCGCGCGGCGCCGTGATCGAGGACGATCCGGTCCCGCGCGAAGTCAACGGCAAGAAGTATTACCAGCTGAGTTTTGTCGAGAACCGCGCCGAGGATGCGCGCCGCCGCGAGAGCTTCCTGGTGGCCCAGGACGGCAGCGAGATCCTGGTCGACGACGCCGATTCGGACACCCTGCTCAGCCTCCAGGAATGGCGCCGCACCATCGAGCGCGTGGATATCAAGAGCGCCAACTGACGCCGTGCGCCGCGGCGCTCAGCTGTCCAGGTGAGAGATGAGCAAGCGGCGCGGATCCTGGCCGGCGCCCTGCCCATGCTGGCCATCGACCGAGATCCCCACCGCCATGATGTCGATCAGCAGCAACTGCAGGATGCGCGAGATCATCGACAGGAAGCTGGTGCTGTCCTCGCTGTGATCGACCGCCAGGCATACGCTGGCCTTGCGCGCCAGCGGCGACTGGCTGTTGCTGATGGCGATCACGTCGGCGCCGGCGGCGCGCGCGATGTCCACCGCCTGCAGCAGCTCCGGCAAGCCGCCCGAATTCGAGACCGCGATCACCACGTCGCCCGGCCCCAGCAAGCCCGCGGCCAGCGTGAACAGGTGGGCGTCGCCATACAGCGCGGTCGGGATCTTGAAACGGAAGAATTTGTGCTGGCCATCCAGCGCCACCGCGCGCGAATTGCCGAGCGCATAGAACTCGACGCGCCGCGCGCGGCTCACGAGTTCGATCGCGCGGTCGAGCGAGCGCACGTCGAGCTGGTCGCGGAAGCGCAGGATGGCGGAGACCGTGTTGTCGATCACCTTGGCCGACAGATCGTGGGTGCTGTCGCTCATGCGCACCTGGCTGTGGCGCACGGGGATCGCGCCGGTCAGGCTGCTCGCGAACTTGAGCTTGAATTCGGCCAGGCCCTGGAAGCCCAGCGAGCGGCAGAAGCGGATCACGGTCGGCTGGCTCACGTCGGCCAGGCGCGCGATCTCGGCGATCGGTTCGTTCAGCACCGTGCGCGGATGCTCGAGCACGAGCGTCGCCACCCGCGCCTCGGCCGGCGACAGCTCTTCGCGTAGTTGCCCGATGCGTTCCATCAGCGTGTTGGCGCCGCTGCGCCCGCGCAGGTGCTCGGCCAGGATGGTCGCCACGCCGTGGAAGGCGGGGTTCGGCGTGGTGATCACATAGGTCGGGATATCCGCCAGGTAGTCGGAAAAGCGTCCCTTGGCCTCGAACCGCGTGCGAAACGGCGAGCGCGCGAACCATTCGCCGAGGCGCGGCACGATGCCGCCGCCGATGAAGATGCCGCCGAAGGCGCCCAGGGTCACCGCCAGGTTGGCGGCGGCGCCGCCCAGCATGCCGCAGAAGCACTCCAGCGTCTCCAGGCACAGCGGGTCGTCGGCCTCGAGCGCGCCGGCCACGATGGCGGCCGCGCTGCGCTCTTCGGCCCTGACGCCGTTGCGGTCGGCCAGCGCGCGGTAGATGACTTCCATGCCCGGCCCCGAGATCAGGCGCTCGTTCGACACGTGCGGCCATTCGCGCCAGGCGTATTGCAGGATGGCGAACTCGCGCTCGTCGGCCGGCGCGAAGTTGACGTGGCCGCCCTCGCTGCCCAGCGTGACGAAGCCGTCCGCGGTCGGGATCCCGCCCGACACGCCCAGGCCCGTGCCGGGCCCCAGCACGCCGATGACGGCGCCCGGCACGGGCGTGCCCGGCCCCACCTGCATCAGGTCTTCCTTGGCGAAGCCCGGCAGCGCGGTGGCCAGCGCGGTGAAGTCGTTGACGATCAACAGGGTCGACAGGCCCAGCTCGCGCCGCACCGCGTCGGTGGAGAACTCCCAGGCGCGGTTGGTCATGCGCACGTAGTCGCCGTTGATCGGGTTGGCGACCGCGAATGCGCCGTGGTTCAGCCGCACGTCCTCATGCTCTGCCAGGTAATGGCGCAGCAGCGGGACGATGCCCTCGAAGTCGTCGCAGCGCAGCACCTGGACCGAGCGAAACACTCCCGGCGCGGTCTGCAGCGCGAAGCGCGCGTGAGTTGCGCCGATGTCGGCCAGCAGGCGCGGGCCGTCGGCGAACGCCGTGCGCGCGAACTTTTCCGGCTCCTGCTGGATAGTCATCAGCCCTCCGCGCGTTCCAGGCCGAACCAGGCGCCGAACGGCGGCAGGGTCACGCGGCCGCCCCGGGCGTCGCCGGCCAGGCCGTCGACCGCGAGGCGGTCGGTGGCTTCGGTGGCCGGCCAGTCGAACGTGACTTCCGCGTTCGACAGGTTGAACGCCGCCAGCACGCTGCGCTCGCCCTCCAGGTCGCGGCGCAGGGCCAGCACCGGCTCCGGCGCGTCGATGAAGGCGATCTCGCCGCGCGTCAGCTGCGGCATGGTGCGGCGCAGGGCGATGAAGCGGCGCTGGAAGTTCAGCATCGAATCGGGGTCCTTGTCCTGCAGGTCGACCGCGGCGGCGGCGTGCGAGGGCTCGACCGGCAGCCACGGCTTGCCCGTGGTGAAGCCGGCGTGCGGCGCGGCGGCCTGCCACGGCATCGGGGTGCGGCAGCCGTCGCGGCCCTTGAACTCGGGCCAGAAGGTGATGCCGTACGGGTCCTGCAGCAGTTCGAACGGCACGTCGGCTTCGTGCAGCGCCAGCTCGTCGCCCTGGTACAGGCAGGGGGTGCCCTTGAGCGAGAGCTGCATCGCCAGCACCATCTTGGCAAAGCCGGCGGTGGCGTGCGGGCCGCCCCAGCGCGTCATCACGCGGATCGCGTCATGGTTGCCGACCGACCAGGAAGCCCAGCCTTCCTCGACGCGGCGCTCGAAGTCTTCCACTTGCGCGCGGATGTGGGCAGCGGTGAACACCGGCGTCAGGAAGTTGAAGCTGTAGGCCATGTGCAGCTTGTTCCCGCCCGCCATGTACTCGTTCATCTGGGCCAGCGCGTCGTCCGAGCTGATCTCGCCGATCGAGACCGCGCCGAATTCATCCAGCTGGGCGCGCAGTTGCTCCAGGAAGGCGATGTTCTCGGGCTGGGTCTTGTCGTAGATGTGGGCCTGCATGCCGTACGGGTTCACGTCGGTCACGGTCGAGGTGTCGCGCACCAGCGCCGGCGGATTGCTGCGCAACTGGCGGTCGTGGAAGTGGAACACGCAGGCGTCCAGGCGCACGCCGTCGACGCCGCGCTCGAGCCAGAAGCGCTGGGCCGCCAGGTGGGCTTTCTGCACCTCGGGATTGTGGAAGTTCAGCTGCGGCTGGCTCACCAGGAAGTTGTGCATGTAGTACTGCTTGCGGCGGGTATCCCATTGCCAGGCCGAGCCGCCGAACACCGACAGCCAGTTGTTCGGCGGGTTGCCGTCCGGGAGCGGATCGGCCCAGACGTACCAGTCCGATTTCGGGTTGTCGCGGTTGGAACGGCTTTCGACGAACCAGGGGTGGGAGTCGGCGGTGTGCGACATCACCTGGTCGATCATGATCTTCAGGCCCAGGCCATGCGCCTTGGCGACCAGGCGGTCGAAGTCGGCCAGGGTGCCGAACATCGGGTCGACGTCGCAGTAATCGGCGATGTCGTAGCCGAAGTCGCGCATCGGCGACTTGAAGAACGGCGACAGCCAGACGATGTCCACGCCCAGGCTCGCGATGTAGTCGAGCTTCTCGGTGATGCCGGCCAGGTCGCCGATGCCGTCGCCGTTCGTGTCGAGGTAGCTGCGCGGATAAACCTGGTAGATGATGGCGTCGCGCCACCAGTTCGGATTCGTCGTGGTCGGGATCTGGGTCATGGCTGGTCCGTGGTTTGGAATTCTAGGCAATATACAGGACGCAACAAAACTTGACAATTCCGGAAGTTTTCTAAAAATCCATAATTTATCCTTACGATTCAATACCTTGGCGTTTCGAAAACGTTTCCAGCAGCGTTGCGTGCGTAACTAAACTACGTCGATATGTTTCTCGTTTGTTTCACAACAATATTTTTATTGCAAAGTGAACCGCCCTCGTCATAGCATCGCGTCTGTTTGACATTTCAAGGAAGCGGTCGATGACTGATCTAGCAAAACCAGGTTCCGGGCGAATGCCGCGGCAGATTCCCTACATCATTGCCAACGAAGGCTGCGAGCGCTTCAGCTTTTATGGGATGCGCAACATCCTGACGCCCTTCCTGATCACGACGCTCCTGATGTTCCTGCCGGAAGACATGCGCACCGGCGAAGCCAAGCACGTGTTCCACACCTTCGTGATCGGCGTGTACTTCTTCCCGCTGCTGGGCGGCTGGCTGGCCGACCGCTACTTCGGCAAGTACAACACGGTGTTCTGGCTCAGCCTCGTGTATTGCGCGGGCCACGCCTGCCTGGCCATCTTCGAGGACAACGTCAACGGCTTCTATTTCGGCCTGTTCCTGATCGCGCTCGGCTCGGGCGGCATCAAGCCGCTGGTGGCCTCCTTCGTCGGCGACCAGTTCGACCAGACCAACAAGGACAAGGCGAAGATCGTGTTCGACGCCTTCTACTGGATCATCAACTTCGGCTCGTTCTTCGCTTCGCTGCTGATGCCGGTGCTGCTGCGCGACTACGGTCCGGCCTGGGCCTTCGGCGTGCCCGGCATCCTGATGTTCATCGCCACCATGGTGTTCTGGAGCGGCAAGAAGAAATACGTGCACGTGCCGCCGGCGCCGCCGAATCCGCACTCCTTCATGCAGGTGGCCAAGACCGCCCTTCTGGCCAAGGAACCCGGCCAGGGCCGTCCGGGCCTGAACGTGGCCCTGATCGGCGCCGCGGGCGCCGTGGTCTCGCTGGCGATGTCGGTGCAGTGGGGCTTCGTGATCGGCGCCTGCACCGCGCTGGTGCTGCTGATGGCCTTCGGCGGCATCGGCGCCTCGATGCAGCTGGACCGCGCGCGCGGCATCCATCCGCAAGAGGCCGTGGACGGCGTGCGCGCCGTGCTGCGCATCCTGATCGTGTTCGCGCTGGTGACGCCGTTCTGGTCGCTGTTCGACCAGAAGGCCTCGACCTGGATCGTGCAGGCCAATGAAATGACGACGCAGGTCAGCTTCCTCGGCTGGACCTTCGACGTCATCCCGGCCCAGATGCAGGCCCTGAATCCGCTGCTGGTGATGATCCTGATCCCGGTGAACAACCTGCTCCTGTTCCCCCTGCTGCGTAAACTCGGCATCGAACCTTCGCCGCTGCGCCGCATGACCGCCGGCATCGTGCTGTCGGCCGCCGCCTGGATCGTGGTCGGCAACCTGCAGGTGGCGCTCGACGCCGGCGATCCGGTCTCGATCGCCTGGCAGATCGCGCCGTATGCGCTGCTGACCCTGGGCGAGGTGCTGGTCTCGGCGACCGGCCTCGAATTCGCCTACAGCCAGGCCCCGGCCTCGATGAAGGGTGTGATCATGGCCCTGTGGTACCTGGCCGTCACGGTCGGCAACCTGTGGGTGCTGATCGTGAACGCGAGCGTCAAGAACGAGTCGGTGGTGGGCTATATCGAAGGCACCGGCATGGGCGTGATGGCGGCGCAGATGTATTTCTTCGCCGGCTTCGCGCTGCTGTCGGCGCTGGTGTTCGGCTGGTATGCGACGCGCTACAAGATGGTCGACCATTATCGCGGCAACGCCGCGTAAATCGTGGGGTGGACGGCTCTGCCGTCCACGCGTCCAATCTCCCTCAAACCTGTCTATCCTGGCGGTGTGCTCCGGTCGCTTGAACGCGTGGACGGGGGACCCGTCCACCCTACATGAGCAAACTTCATCTCGCCCTCGTCGCGGCCTCACTCTCCACGACCGCCTATGCGGCCGTGCCTCTCGATACCTGCAACAGCGCCGGCTTCCAGGAAGTCCTGCAAGCCAATGGCGAACAGCTCGACGCGCGCGCCGTCTGGCTCGACAAGCGCCTGGTGCGCTGGCCCGGCGCCCCGCTCGATGGGCGCTTCCGCCTGTACCACTCCCCTGCCGCATCGATCAATGCCAAGGCCGGCGGCAAGGTCGCCGGCGCCGCCGGTTCGATCAAGCTCGACATCTCGCCCACCGCCGTCCCGCAAGCCGCAAGCGAGCGTTTCAAATGGGTCGCCACCGGTCCGACCCTGCGCGTGGCGGACGGCGACCTGTCGCGCCTGCCCGCCTTGCACCGCGAACAGCTGGTGCTGGTGCAGGAAGACGCGCGCGGCATGGTGGTCGCCGCCACCCGCATCCAGTCGGCCGGGGCGCTCGACGACCTGTACGCCGCCGCCGAAGCCATCCCCGACCTCGGCGCCACGCCAACCGCGAACCAGACCGGCTTCAAGCTGTGGGCGCCGACCGCGCGCCAGGTGGCGGTCTGCACCTATGACGGCCCGACGGCCAAGGCGAGCGCCGTGCACGCGATGCAGCTCGACGAGAAGACCGGCGCCTGGGCGACCAGCCTGCCGCGCGACCTGTCGGGCACGTATTACAAATACGCGGTCGACGTCGTCGTGCCCGGCGCCGGCCTGGTGCGCAACCTGGTCACCGATCCGTATTCGGTCAGCCTGAACGCGGATTCGAAGCGCAGCTACATCGCCGACCTCGATGCGCCGCACCTCAAGCCGCGCGGCTGGGACGACACCCGTCCGCCGGCCACGGTGCAGGCCCCGACCGACATGGTCATCTACGAGCTGCACGTGCGCGACTTCTCGCTGATCGACGAGACCGTGCCAGAGTCCAAGCGCGGCAAGTACACCGCCTTTTCCGAGACGAACTCGAACGGCATGAAGCACCTGCGCGCGCTGGCGCAAGCCGGCCTGACCGACGTGCACCTGCTGCCGGTGTACGACATCGGCAGCATCCCGGAAGTGGGTTGCGCGATGCCGCAACCGTCCGGCGCGCCGGACGGCGAAAGCCAGCAGGCATTGATCGGCAAGACCGCGCATACCGACTGCTTCAACTGGGGCTACGACCCGCAGCACTTCAACGCGGTCGAGGGCAGCTACGCCAGCGACCCGCAGGATGGCGCGCGCCGCATCGTCGAGTTCCGCGAGATGGTGATGAACCTGCACAATGCCGGCCTGCGGGTCGGCACGGACGTGGTCTACAACCACACCTTCATCGCCGGCCAGGAAGAAAAATCGATCCTCGACCGCGTGGTGCCGGGCTACTACCACCGCCTGGATGCGCGAGGCGCCATCGAGACCTCGACCTGCTGCTTCAACACGGCCACCGAGAACACGATGATGGCCAAGCTGATGATCGACTCGTCGGTGCTCTGGACCCGCCACTACAAGATCGATTCCTACCGCTTCGACCTGATGGGCCACCAGCCGCGCGCGGCGATGGAACGCCTGCAGAAAGAGGTGAACGAGGCCGCCGGCCGCCACGTGCAGCTGATCGGCGAAGGCTGGAACTTCGGCGAGGTTGCCGACGGCGCGCGCTTCGTGCAGGCCTCGCAGCTGTCGCTGAACGGCACCGGCATCGGCACCTTCAGCGATCGCGCGCGCGACGCCGTGCGCGGCGGCTCACCGGGCGACTCGGGCGAGATCGTCGTCCGCCAGCAGGGCTATATCAACGGCCTGGCGTACGACCCGAATGCACTGGGCGGCGACGCCAAGCCCGATGCCCTGCTGCGCGCGGCCGACCTGATCCGCGTCGGCCTGGCCGGCTCGGTGCGGAGTTTCCCGATGCAGACCTTCGACGGCAAGGTGCGCCAGCTGCAGGACATCGTCTACGGCGGCAACCAGCCGGCCGGCTATGCCAGCCAGCCGGCCGAGGCCGTGAACTACGTCGAGAACCATGACAACCAGACCCTGTACGACATCAACGCGCTCAAGCTGCCAGTGGCGACCAGCGCTGCCGAGCGCGCGCGGGTGCAGGCGCTGGGCATGGCGATCAACGCCTTCAGCCAGGGCGTGGCCTATTACCACGCCGGCATCGACGTGCTGCGCTCGAAATCCCTGGACCGCAACAGCTTCAATTCGGGCGACTGGTTCAACCGTCTCGACTGGACCTACCGGGACAACTTCTTCGGCACCGGCCTGCCGCCCGCCGCCGACAACGCGAAGGACTGGCCGCTGTTCAAGCCGCTGCTGGCCAACGCGGCCCTGAAGCCGGCCCCTGGCGACATCGCGTTCGCGCGCGACGCCTTCCGCGACCTGCTGCAAATCCGCGCCAGCTCCACGCTGCTGCGCCTGCGCAGCGCGGAAGACATCAATGCCCGCCTGCGTTTCTTCAACACCGGCCCGCAGCAGGTGCCGACCGTGCTCGCGGCCTGGATCGACGGCCAGGGCTATCCCGGCGCGAACTTCGCCGGCCTGGGCTACCTGGTGAACGTGGACAAGAAGGCGCACACCATCGACGCCGCGCTCCTGCGCGGCAAGAAGCTGCGCCTGCATCCGGTGCATGCCGCAAGCGGCGCGGCGGACCAGCGCGCGCGCGAGGCGCGCTTCGACAGCGCCCGCGGGACCTTCACGGTGCCGGCGCGCACGGCCGTGGTGTTCGTGGAGTAGGGTCAGGCGGCGGCGAGCGCCAGCGTGTCGGCCAGCCGGGCGATGGCGAAGGTGTTGCGGCCCCTTCCCTTGGCCTCGTACAACGCGCCGTCGGCCAGCTCGCTGATCGCCTGCGCCGTGACGCCGGGCGCGTCGGCCAGGCCGACGCCGATGGTGACGCCCACGGGAATCGCATGGCTACCGACCACGAACGGCGCTTCCATCGCCTGCATGATCTTCTTGGCCACCAGCTCGACGTCGCGCGGCGAGCCGACTTCGTCGAGCAGCACCGTGAATTCGTCGCCGGCCAGGCGCGCCACCAGGTCGGAGCTGCGCACCACATTGCGCACGCGGCGCGCGAACTCCACCAGCACCATGTCGCCCACCGCGTGGCCGTGGCTGTCGTTGATGCGCTTGAAGTGGTCGATGTCCAGGTACAGCAGGGCGAAGGCGCGCTCGCGCTGCGGCGCGCGCTGCACCGCCGCCTGCAGCGCCAGCTCGAACTGGCGCCGGTTCGGGATGCCAGTCAGCGCATCGGTATGCGCCAGCGCATGCAGGTTACGCTCGTGCATGCGCGCCGCGGTGGCGTCGGTGGTGAGGATGTAGACGCCGACCACCTTGCCGTCGCGCAGGTGCGGCAGGAAGGTCGAGTGCACGATGCGGATGTGCTTCTTGCGCACGATGTCGTGCTCACACTGCGAGGCCTTGCCTTCCAAGGCATCCTTCAGCGCTTCCTGCTGCTGCAACCAGTATTCTTCGCCGAAGGCCTCGACCATGGTCTGCCCGACCACCTGCTCAGGCGCCTTGCCCAGCCAGGACTGGTGCACCGCGTTGGCGAACACATAGCGGTGGTCCTGGTCGAGATGCGCGATCAGCACCGGCAGGTTGTCGGTGATCGTGCGCAGCCGCTCCTCGCTCTCGACCAGCCGGTCCCTCGACGCCTTCAGCTCGGTGACATCCTTCATCGCCACCACCGCGCCCAGGGTCTTGCCCTGGGCATTGCGCAGCGGCCGGCCGCTGGCCATCAGGGTGCAGGGCGAGCGGCCGTGCGGCGCGATCACCATCGCGCCGTCGCGCACCACCTCGCCCTTGAGCGCGCGCACCAGCGGCACCTCGTCCATCTCCATCGGCGTGCGGCCGTCGGCGTGGTGCAGCGAGTAGTACTGCGACCATTCGCTCGGCGCCACCGCCTTCAGGTCGCGGCCGTGGAAGTCGCGCGCGCTGCGGTTGAACAGCGTCAGGTTGCCGATGGCGTCGCAGGCGACCACCCCGACGTCGATCGATTCCAGCACCGCGTCCAGCAGTTCCTGTTTCTCTTCCAGCTGCAGGCGGATGCGCATGGACTCGGCCATCCGCTCTTCCAGCTCGGCGGTGCGGGCGGCGATGCGGGCTTCGAGTTCGGTGTTGAGCGACTTGAGCGCCTGCTCGGCGAGCATGCGCGCCATCACCGCCTTCATGTGATTCAGTTCGACTTCGACCAGTCCGGCCAGGTCCTTCAGCACCTGGCGCTCCTCGATGCTGAAGACGCGCGGCGCGCGGTCGATGATGCACAGCGTGCCGACCGCCTGGCCATCGCTGTAGACCGGCTGCCCGGCATAGAAACGGATATGCGGTTCGCCCGTCACCAGGACGTTGTCGGCGAAGCGCGGATCTCGTGCGGCATCCTCCACCACCAGCATGTCGCGCGCCTGCACGGTGTGGCTGCAGAACGAGATCGAGCGCGGCGTCTCCTGCGGTTCAAGACCGGTGCGCGACTTGAACCACTGCCGGTCGGCGTCGATCAGCGAGACGAGCGCGATCGGCACGCCGAAGGTCATCGCGGCGAGCCGCGTGTAGCGGTCGAAGCGGGTCTCGGGAGGCGTGTCGAGGATTTCAAGCTCGGCCAGCGCGGCAAGGCGGGCCTGTTCGTTGTTGGCGTAGGTGACGATGATGGTGCTCTTCCAAATACCGGTTCGGGGGCGGCGGGTCGAGGCCGGGACAATGCGGGGACGCCAGGGATGAGGGCGTCCACCGCCGAATCTTACATTGGGTTCCTAGTGGAAACTACTGTTTCCGAAGAGAGCGTTGCGTGGCGTAGACGCTTTTACGTACTCGCCGCCCGCCAGTCAATACGATGCGCTGCCGAGCGCATGACAGCATACAAATTAATGTTTCCGCATGGCATTAACAGCCCCCCGTCCAGTGGCTGGATCGTCGGTGAAAATCGCGTCCACACCGGCCTCCAGGTAGGCGCGGATCTCGCCCGCAGCATCGCCGCGCTGGCTGGGCGAATCGGTGGGCGCGGCGCGCAACCCGGCCGGCAAGAAGGGATTCTCGGGCCGCATGGTCCACACGTGGATCGCCAGCCCGGCGCCGCGCGCCTCCCGGACGAAGCGGGTCGGCGTGCCCAGTGCGCCGCCCGCGTCGCGCGGAATCACGATGGTCTTGTACGGCGCCACCACGTCGGCATAGCGCGCGATGGCGCGCAGTCCGTCCGGCGTGATCATGTCGGCATAGGTCAGGCCGCTGCCGGCGGCGACCGCATCGTGCGGGGCGCCGTCAGCGGCCACCAGCTGCACCAGGCGGTAGCCGGCCATCGCGTGCAGTTCCTTCAGGTTGCCGGTTTCGAAAGACTGGATGAACACGGCCGCATCCCGGCCGCGGTAGCCGTTCGCCGCCAGCACGTCCACCAGGCGGCGCTCGAGCGGCAGGCCGATCGACTTGAAGTAGCTCGGGTGCTTCAGCTCCGGGACCAGGCCGATGGTCTTGTTGCGCGCGCGGCTCTCGCCGTCGACCAGGTCGATGATCTCCTGCAGGGTCGGGATCGCATGCTGGTCATCGTACCTCGTGTTGGCGGGCCGGTTGGCGGGAATGCGCTCGCGTGCGCGCAGCTGTTTCAGTTCGGCGAGCGTGAAGTCTTCGGTGAACCAGCCGCTGACCGCCACGCCGTCGATGGTCTTGCTGGTCTTGCGTGCGGCGAACCGCGCCAGCTCGGCGACGTTGGTGGTGCCCGAGATCTCGTTCTCGTGACGCGCCACCAGCACGCCGTCGCGGGTGGCGACCAGGTCGGGCTCGACGCTGTCGGCGCCGTCCTCGATCGCCTTGCGGTAGGCGGCCAGCGTGTGCTCGGGCCGCAGGGCCGAGGCGCCGCGGTGGGCGATGACGCTGGGCGAAGGGGGCCAGGACTGGCCGGGGTTCTTCAGGTCGTGGCTGGCGCAGCCGCTGGCCAGCAGCGCGACGAATGCGCAGCCGAGGATGCGCGAGGATGGCGGGTGCCGCATGGGCTGTCTCCGGTTGCCGGACTTGTCCGCATTGTCGCGGCGCGCCGTGACAGTGGCATGACAGCGTGGCATGACGCCGCCGGTCAGATATCGAGGTGCGAGATCAGGAGCCGGCGCTGCTCGATGTCGTTCTGGCTGCCCTGGCTGCCCTGGCTGCCCTCCCCCTGCGCGCCCAGCGAGATCCCGACCGACATGATGTCGATCAGCAGCAGCTGCAGGATGCGCGAGATCATCGACAGGAAGGTGGTGCTGTCCTCGCTGTGGTCGACCGCCAGGCACACGCTGGCCTTCTTCGCCAGCGGCGACTTGCTGCTGGTGATGGCGATGACGTCGGCGCCTTGCGCGCGCGCCGTGTCGACCGCCTCCAGCAGGTCGGGCAGCTGGCCGCCGGTGGAGATCGCGATCACCACGTCGCCCGGCCCCAGCAGGCCGGCGGCCAGGTTGAGCAGGTGCGAGTCGCCGTACAGCGCGGCCGGGATGCGGAAGCGGAAGAACTTGTGCTGGCCGTCCAGCGCCACCGCGCGCGAATTGCCCATCGCGTAGAACTCGACCCGGCGCGCGCGCCGCAGCAGTTCGATCGCGCGGTCGATCGCATGCACGTCGAGCGCGTCGCGGAACTTCAGGATCGCCGACACCGTGTTGTCGATCACCTTCGCCGACAGGTCATGGGTGCTGTCGGTGACGCGCACCTGGCTGTGGCGCACCGGGATGGTGCCGGTCAGGCTGCCGGCGAACTTGAGCTTGAATTCGGCCAGGCCCTGGAAGCCCAGCGAGCGGCAGAAGCGGATCACGGTCGGCTGGCTCACGTCGGCCAGGCGCGCGATCTCGGCGATCGGTTCGGACAGCACCTTGCGCGGATGGTCGACCACCAGGCTGGCCACGCGCTGCTCGGCCGGCGACAGTTCGTGGCGCAGCTGCTGCACGCGGTCCATCAGCGTGTTGGCGCCGCTGCGCCCGCGCAGGTGTTCCGACAGGATCGCCGAGACGCCGTACAGGGCCGGGTTCGGCGTCATGATGACGAAGGTCGGGATCTGGGCGATGTAGTCGGTGAAGCGGCCCTTGGCCTCGAAGCGGGCGCGGAACGGCGACGTGGCGAACCATTCGCCCATGCGCGGCACGATGCCGCCGCCGATGAAGATGCCGCCGAAGGCGCCCAGCGTCACCGCCAGGTTGGCGGCGGCGCTGCCCAGCATGCCAGCGAAGGTTTCCAGCACCTCCAGGCACAGGGCGTCGCCGGCGTCCAGCGCGCCGCCCATGATCTCGGCGGTGCTGCGCGCCGGAGCTTCCACACCGTTTCTTTGCGCCAGCGCGCGGTAGATCAGTTCGATGCCGGGACCGGAAATCAGGCGCTCGTTCGAGACGTGCTTCCATTCGCGCCAGGCATACTGCAGGATCGCGAATTCGCGCTCGTCGCTCGGCGCGAAGTTGACGTGGCCGCCCTCGCTGCCCAGGGTCACGAAGCCGTCGATGGTCGGGATCACGCCCGACACGCCCAGGCCGGTGCCGGGACCGAGCACGCCCGACACCGCGTGCGTCTGCGCCTGCCCGCCGCCGACCTGCAGCAGGTCTTTCGGCTGGAAGCCGGGCAGCGCCATCGCCAGCGCCGTGAAGTCGTTCACGATCAGGAGCGTCGACAGGCCCAGCGCGCGGCGCACCTCGTCGGTCGAGAACTGCCAGTCGCGGTTGGTCATGCGGATGAAATCGCCGCTGATCGGATTGGCCAGCGCGAAAGCCGCGTGGCTGATGCGCTGGTTCGGATGCTCGGCCAGGTAGGCGTTCAGCAGCGGGACGATGCCGTCGTAGTCGTCGCAGCGCAGCACGCTCACCTGGGAGAGGACCCCGGGCGCGGTCTCGAGACCGAAGCGCGCATGGGTGGCGCCGATGTCGGCCAGCAGGCGCGGACCGTCGGCGAAGGCCGCGCGCGCGGGTTTCAGTTTGGTGTCTGGGTCAACGGTCATCGTGCAAGGATACCATTGAACGAATTGCAAGAGAATGGGGCCGGCGCCGGCTCCCGCAGCGCCGGCCCAACGACAATCAGCGCACCAGTCCGTCGACCAGCGCCTTGTGGAACTTCACCGGATCCTGCATCTGCGGCGCATGCCCCATCTCCGGGAAAGTCACCAGCTTCGCGCCGGGAATCGCCTCCTTCGTCTTCTGCGCCAGCACCGTGTAGTTCCCGAGCTTCGGACGGATCGCGGCCGGCGCCGCGTCCTTGCCGATCGCGGTGGTGTCCTTCAGGCCCATCAACAGGAAGGTCGGCACCTTGATGAGCGGGAACTCGTAGACCACCGGCTGCGTATAGATCATGTCGTAGATCAGCGCCGAATTCCAGGCCACGATCTCCTTGCCCTTGCCGCGGTACATACCGACCAGCATCTGCACCCACACCTCGTACTCCGGCTTCCACTGGCCGTTGTAGTAGGTGGTGCGCTCGTATTCGCGCACGCGCTCGGCCGAGGTCTTCAGCTCGCGCTCGTACCACTTGTCCACGCCCAGCGACGGCACGCCGAGGTTCTTCCAGTCTTCCAGGCCGATCGGGTTGATCATCACCAGCTGGTCGGTCAGCTCCGGATACATCAGCGCATAGCGCGTGGCCAGCATGCCGCCGGTCGAGTGGCCGATGACGATCGCCTTCTTCACGCCGATCGATTCGAGCAGCTTGCGGGTGTTGTCGGCCAGCTGCTGGAAGGTGTACTGGTAATGCTGCGGCTTGGTCGACTTGCAGAAGCCGACCTGGTCGGGCACCACGACGCGGTAGCCGGCCTGGGTCAGGGCCTTGGTGGTGCCGTCCCAGGTCGCGCCGCAGAAGTTCTTGCCGTGCATGAGCACCACGGTGCGGCCGTTCGGCTTGACCGGCCTGACGTCCATATAGGTCATCTGGAGATCGACGCCCTGGGACTTGAAGCGGTATTGCTGCGTCGGTTCGGGATAGGTGAACTCTTCCAGCTCGGGACCGTAGACCGGCTCGGACGCGGCTTGGGCGAAGGCCTGGGCCGGCAGCAGCGCGAGGGCGAGACCCGCTCCCGCGACGGCACGGGCGATACGTGTAAAGACTGGCATGGCAATCTGTGCAAAGTTGACGGAACCACCAGTCTAACCCGGATCGCCACCGATTCGATATGCAGAAACTCAGGCCAGCAAGGCGCGCATTTCGGGCACCGACAGCGGCGCGTCCTGCGCTTCCTGGAAGCGGCCCAGGATGCGCTCGATCGCCTGCACCGGCTGCGCGCGGCTGAAGTACCAGCCCTGCACGCAGTGCACGCCGCGCTCGGCCAGCCAGGACAGGTCGGCCTCGTCCTCCAGGCCTTCGCACAGCAGCTCGGCGTCGAACACGGCGGCGATGCCCTGGATCAGGGCGAACACGCCGGCGGTGCGGGCGTCGCTCGCCACGCCGTGCACGAAGCGGCGGTCGGCCTTGAGCCGGTCGAAGGGGAAGCTGGTGAGCGCGTCCAGGTTCGAGTAGCCGGTGCCGAAGTCGTCGACCGCGACCCGCACCCCGAGCGCGCGCAGCGCCGAGATGCGCTGGTGCAGCAGCGTCGGCGAGTCGAGCAGCTGGCTCTCGGTGACCTCGAATTCGAGCAGCTCGCCCGGCACGCCGGTGGCCTCGAGGATCTCGGCCAGGCGCGCGAAGACCTGGGTGTGCATCAGCGAGGCGCGCGAGAAGTTCAGCGCCACCGGCGGCGTCGCCAGTCCGCGCGCGCGCCAGGCCATCAGGTCGCGGCAGACCAGGTCCAGCACGTGCATGTCGAGCTCGAAGATGCGGCCCGAACTCTCTGCCTGGGGCACGAACATCCCCGGGCCCACCAGGCCGTAGGCCGGATGGCGCCAGCGCACCAGGGCCTCCAGCCCGATCAGGCGTCCATGAGCCACGTCGACCTGGGGCTGGTAATGCACCTCGAGGCGGCCGAAACGCAGCGCGCCGCGCATGGCTTCGCGCAACTCGTACCGCAGGCGCGCGCGCGCCATCAGCGCCGCATCGTACTCGTGCACGACGCTGGCGCCCTGCTGCTGGCGGATCGAGGACATCGCGATGTCGGCGGCATCCAGCAAGCCGTCGGCGCTTTCCTCGCACGGCAAGGCCTGGCGCCGGATGCCGATGCGCGCATGCAGGGTGTGCATGCAGCCCGGCTCCACCTCGAAGGGCTGGTCGATGGCGGCGCACAGGCGCGCGAGATGGGCGTCGATCTCCTCGGGGCGCGCGAGCAGGGCGAACGCGAACTGGTCGGCGCCGAGGTGGCCGAGCAGCGCGCCGTCGGCCCAGTCCTCGATGCGCTTGCCCATCAGGCGCAGGATGCGGTCGCCCGTCTCGCGCCGGAACAGGTCATTCACCTGGCGAAAGCCGATCAGGTCGACCATGCCGACGGTGACCAGCGCGCCCTCTTCTTCCAGCAGCAGGCGTTGCAGGTGGTGCAGGAACACCGCGCGGTTGAACATGCCGGTGACCGGATCGCAGTAGCGCAGTTCGAGCAGGTCGGCCGCGATCCGTCCCAGCAGCCGCAACTGGGCGGCCTGGGCGACGTCGAGCGTGCGCGCGCTGGCGCTCATCACCCACAGGTTGCCCAGCAGGTGCTCGCTCTCGCCGCGCAGCGGAACGGCGGCGTAGTGACGGCAGCGCGGCGGCTCGGCCACCAGCGGATTGGCCGCGAAGCGCGGATCGAGGCTGGCGTCAGGCACCTCGAACCAGTCGCCCCCGACGTCCAGGGCGCGGTCGCAGAACGACCCTTCGCGCGGAAGGAAGCTGCCCTGGATGCCGATGTGCGACGGCAGCCAGATGCGCGACTTGAACATCAGGCTGATGCCGCCGATCTCGGCGCCGCTGGCCTGCACGGCCAGGCGGGTGATGTAGTCGAGCTTGGGGTCGGGCGATTCGGTCAGGACTTCGTCGCCGTCCTCGCCGCCCAGCGCATGCAGGCCCGGTTGCGGCGCGACGTTCTTCACCTCCAGGCGCGCCCGCCCCCGCACCAGGCGATAAATCATTCTTGCTCTGCTCATGCTGCGCATGTTCTCTCCCCTCTCGCGTCGGTCGGCATTGACGCGCTGCGGCCGCACGCTCATCGGCGGCTGGTCCGCAAAACATGAATGTATTAGCAGCTTAGCAGTGTTCGCTCAGAGGCAGCGCGGCGCGGCCGGGAATTCCGCGCGGCAGGAAATCATGCGGGTCGCATGACATGGGATAGCAAATTGGCGCACGGCGCACAGTCGCCGCCGTGCGCCGCGATGCCAACATCAGTCCTGGGCGATCAGCGCCACCGGAGCGGCGGTGTCGAAGCGCACCTTGCCGCCCTTGACCACGGCGGTCTTGCCGGTGTACCAGTCGCGCACCGTGGCGCCGTCGTGGAACACGCCGCCGACCTGGATCGTGGCCGGCTGGCCTCCTGGCAGGTCGAGCGCCACCACCACGCGGTCGCTCACGCCATTCTTTTCCCAGGTGCGCTTGAAGGTGTACGGGCTATGGCTGATCATCTGGTGCGCACCTGCGCCGACCGCCGGGTGGGCGGCGCGGAAGCGTCCCAGGCGCGCCCAGTGCGCGCGGATGTCGGCCACGCGGTGCATGCCACGTTCCGCGTTCGATTTCAGCTCGTCCCAGTTCATGAACGAACGCAGGGTGGCGTCGCCCTCGGCGCCTTCGACGCGCAGGATGCGCGCGGTCTCGTCGCCGTAGTAGATCTGGGCGGCGCCCGGCGCCAGCAGCAGCTTGTTGGCCGATTCGAACGGGCGCTCGCGCAGCGGATCGAAGGGACTGCCGTCGTCGTGCGAGCTGATGTAGTTCAGGACCGAATAGCCCTTCATCTCGCCTTGCAGGATCCTCGAATAATCCGAGAAGATCTTTTCGTAAGGCTGCCTGGCGTCGCTGCGCAGGCTGAAGCTGATCATGCTGTCGAAGCCCTGATCCAGGTAATCGACGACCTCGCCGCCGCCCAGGTCGAACTTGCGCGCGTGCTTGATCTCGTAGTTGTAGACCTCGGACACCATCCAGAACTTGTCTTCGCCCAGGCGCTGCTTCGGATTGGCGCGCTTCCAGTCCTCGAAGGCGAGGCTGGCTTCCTGCTTGAGTTCCTTCCACAGTCCGGGCTCGGTATGCTTGACGGTGTCGGCGCGGAAGCCGTCGATGCCGTACTTGCGCACCCAGTCCGCATGCCACTTCATCAGGTAGTAGCGCGGCGCGCGCGGATAGCCGGTGCGCTTGAAGAAGTCGTCCAGTTCCTTGACTTCGCGCTCGTAGCGCCCTTCCTTCTTCCATTTCGCCGCCAGCTGCGGCGGCAGCTCGACGTTGGCATTGCTACCGGTGAGGAAGTCCGGCAGGTTCGCCACCAGCGTGCAATCCATCGTGGTGCGCGCGTCCTTGTAGGTGCACTGCGGGCCGGTGCGCACCCACGCTGCCGGCCACACCGGATCCTGCTTCGTCACCGGCCCGGTGTGGTTCATCACCACGTCGAACACGATGCGGATGCCGTTCGCGTGCGCCGTGTCGACCAGCTCCTTGAGCTCGGCCTCGGTGCCGAAGGCCGCGTCCAGCGCGGTGAAGTCCTTCGCCCAGTAGCCGTGGAAGCCGTAGCTCTTGCCGGTGCCCTCGTCGGTCGAGCCGTGGATCTGCTCGACGACCGGCGTGAACCAGATCGCGTTCACGCCCAGGTCGTTGAAATACCCTTCCTTGATCTTCGCCGTGATGCCGGCGATGTCGCCGCCCATGAAGCCGCGCATCGTCGCGGCATCGTCCTTGCGGCCATACGCCTTGTCGTTGGCCGGATTGCCGTTGTTGAAGCGGTCCGTCAGCAGGAAGTAGACGGTCGCGTTCTCCCAGACGAAGGGTTTGCCGGCAGGCGCTTTCGTTTGTGCGATGGCGGACGAGACGGACGACAGCGCGCCGAAGGCGATCAGCATGGAGGCGGCAAGGACGGGTAATTTCATGCGGTTTCCTGTAGGTGGGTGGGTGTCAGGTGATGACGGTGGGTTCGTTGCGGCCGGTGCGCCGGCGCAGGCCGGACACGCTCTCGGCAACGGCGATCAAGCCCTGCAAGGCTTGCTGGGTGTCCAGGTCGTGGCGCGCCGGATCGGCCTCGTAGCGCTCGAGATAGAGACGGACGGTGGCGCCTTCGGTGCCGGTGCCGGACAGGCGGAACACGATGCGCGAACCGTCGCTCATGATGATGCGCACGCCCTGCCCCGTGGAGCACGAGTTGTCGACCGGGTCGTTGTATTCGAAGTCGTCGGCCTGGGCCACGTGATGGCCGTCGAGCGTCTGGCCCGCCAGCTCCGGCAGGCGCGCGCGCAGCGCATCCATCATGGCGGTTGCCGCCGAGGCCTCGACCGCCTCGTAATCGTGGCGCGAATAATAGTTGCGGCCGAAGCGGGCCCAGTGCGCGCGCAGGATCTCCCCGACCGACTGGCGCCGAACGGCCAGCAGGTTGAGCCAGAACAGCACGGCCCACAGGCCATCCTTCTCACGGATGTGGATGGAGCCGGTGCCATAGCTCTCCTCGCCGCACAGGGTGGCGAGGTTGGCGTCCATCAGGTTGCCGAAGTACTTCCAGCCGGTGGGCGTCTCGAAGCAGGAGATGCCGAGCGCCTCGGCCACGCGGTCGGCCGCTTGTGAAGTCGGCATCGAGCGCGCGATGCCGGTAATGCCGTCCGCGTAGCCCGGCGCCACGGTGGCGTTGGCGGCGATGATGGCCAGGCTGTCCGACGGCGTGACGGCGATGCCGCGGCCAACGATCATGTTGCGGTCGCCGTCGCCGTCGGAGGCGGCGCCGAAGTCGGGCGCATCCGGCGCCGCCATCGCCGCGACCAGGTCGGCGGCATTGACCGGGTTCGGATCGGGATGGCCGCCGCCGAAGTCAGGCAGCGGCTGGCCATTGACCACGGTGCCGGCGGGCGCGCCCAGGATGTCCTCGAGCACCGCCCTGGCATACGGCCCCGAGACCGCGTGCATGGCGTCGAAGCGCATCCGGAAGCCGCTGGCGAACAGCGCGCGGATCGCATCGAAGTCGAACAGGCGGCCCATCAGCTCGGCGTAGTCGGCGACCGGATCGATCACCTCGATGGTCATGTTCTCGATGCGGGTCGTGCCCAGCCGGTCGAGGTCCACGGCCGGCGCATCAACGATGCGGTACTGCGTCAGCGCCCTGGTGTGCTCGTAGATCGCGTCGGTGATCTTCTCGGGCGCCGGGCCGCCGTTCTCGATGTTGTACTTGATGCCGAAGTCGCCATCCGGCCCGCCCGGGTTGTGGCTGGCCGAGAGCACGATGCCGCCATGACAGGCGTGCTTGCGGATCACGCAGCTCACGGCCGGCGTCGACAGGATGCCGCCGCGGCCCACCAGCACCTTCTCGACGCCGTGCGCGGCGGCCATGCGCAGGATGGTCTGGATCGCCTCGCGATTGAAATAGCGGCCGTCGCCGCCCACCACCAGGTGACGGCACTTGCCTTCGCCCAGGGTCAGGAAGATGGATTCGACAAAATTCTCGAGGTAGCCGGGCTGCTGGAACTCGGTCACCTTCTTGCGCAGGCCCGAGGTGCCGGGACGCTGCCCGGCGAACGGGGTGGTCGCGACGGTCTGGATGGTCATGCTGTGCTCCTGTCTGGGTAAGTTTGCGCTCACATAGTCACCCCGACCAGGACTGGTCAGGGCGAATATGTTAGTAAAACATTACGATACGACAGCCGCAAAAATGACGGCGCGCGTGGGCGGGTGGTTGGCGGAATCCGCCTGGATCAGGCCTTCGAGACCGGCGCCGCCTTGTCGGTGACGAACAGGGTCAGGAGCGCCGCGACCAGCATGCAGCCGCCGCCCAGCACCAGGGTCAGCACCGCATGGCCGTCGAACAGGTGCTTGGTGATGCTGCCCAGCAGCAGGCCGCTGACGATCTGCGGGATCACGACGAAGAAGTTGAACAGGCCCATGAAGTAACCCATGCGCTTGGCCGGCAACGCACCGGCCAGGATCGCGTACGGCATGGTCAGGATCGAGGCCCAGGCGATGCCGATGCCGATCATCGGCAGCACCAGCATCTGTTTGTCGGTGATCAGGAACATGCTGGCCAGCGACAGTCCGCCGATGACCAGGCAGGTCGCGTGCACGATCTTGCGCGAGGTGGCGCGGGCAAACACCGGCAGGATGAAGGCGGCCAGCGCCGACACGCCGCTGTATACCGCGAACATGATGCCGACCCAGTTGCCGGCGTCCTGGTAGGCGCTCGATTGCGCATCCGTGGTGCCGTAGACGTTGTCGGCGATCGCGGTGCCGGTATAGATCCACATCGCGAACAGCGCGATCCAGGTGAAGAACTGCACGAAGGCCAGCTGCACCATGGTGCGCGGCATCTTGCCGAAGCCGCCCAGGATCTCGACGAACATCGTGCCCACGCCGCGCGAGGCCTTGCGCTCCCTGTGGAAGGCGTCCATGTCGGGCGGCGGCAGTTCGTCGGCGAACAGCACGGTCCAGCTCACGGCCAGGAAGAACACCAGGCCGCCGGCGTAGAACGAGTAGCGCACGGTGTCCGGGATCACGCCGCCGACGGCGGCGTTGGACACGCCCATGCTCTCGAAGAAGGTCGGCAGCAGCGAGGCGATGACGGCGCCGCAGCCGATGAAGAAGGTCTGCATCGCGTAGCCCGCGGTCTGCTGGGCCGGGTCGAGCTTGTCGCCCACGAAGGCGCGGAACGGCTCCATCGACACGTTGATGGCCGCGTCCATCATCCACAATACGGCAACCGCCATCCACAGCGCGGTGGAGTTAGGCATCAGGAACAGCGCGATCGCCGCCAGCACGGCGCCGATGAAGAAGAAGGGACGGCGGCGGCCCCATTTCGGGTGCCAGGTATTGTCGCTCAGGTAGCCGATGATGGGCTGGACCAGCAGGCCCGTGACCGGCGCCGCCAGCCAGTACAGGGCCAGGTTGTCGGGATCGGCGCCAAGGGTGGCGAAGATGCGGCTGGTATTGGCGTTCTGCAGCGCGAAGCCGAACTGGATGCCGAAGAAACCAAAGCTCATGTTCCACAGCTGCCAGAACGACAGGCGCGGCTTCCCCACGGTCGATTGCATATCCATTGTGTGTCCCCAATCTGGCCCGGCAAACGGGCTTCTCTCGTGTGTGATTGCACGGCCGCTCGCTAAAAGCGTGCCGTCAGTGCCTTGTGCAGGATGCGGTGCGAGGCCGGAAGGGACGAAAAAGGACGACTACAGTCCGGCCAGCGTATCTGTAGCAAAATAACATGGTGGTTTCTGAGTGTCAATCGTGGTGTCCTCATAGTGAGGACACCACGACAACTCAGCATCAGGGAAGAATTTTGTAGTCAAACAACAGCGAGCGCGATTGTTCGACTACATGGTTACGCCTGACCTTTGCGATGCGGCTTCTTCGCGGTCGGCTTTTCACCCAGGCGACGCTCGACGCCCTTCGCGGCATATGGCTTCTTGGCCGGCGGCGTAGCCGGGGTTTCGCCGTCGCGCGTGATGGCCAGCTGGCGGCCCGCGACCCAGATGGTCTTCAGGTGCTCGACCAGGTCCTTGGGCATATCGTCCGGCAGATCCAGGGTCGAGTAATCGTCATAGATCTCGATGCGGCCGATATGCTTGGACGGGATATTGGCTTCGTTGGCGATCGCGCCGACGATATTGCCCGGCTTGGCGCCATGGGCGAAGCCGACTTCGATGCGGAAGGTGGCCATGCCCGGCTCGGGATCGCGCATCACGCGCTCTTTCTTGAAGCCAGGCTCGCGTGCGGGACGCGCCGGACGCTCTTCCCAGTCGCCGCGCGGCGCACGCGGCGCGCGTTCCTGGGCGCCGCCACCGAACTCGCGCTGCGACGGCACGAACTCGGGACGCGCTTCGCGATCAGGCTTGGTCAGCAGCAGCGGCTCGTCGCCGCGCGCCAGCTTGGCCAGCGCGGCCGCGATATCGATCGCCGGCACATTGTCGTCGCGCTCGATGTCTTCGATCAGCGAACGGAACACGTCCAGGCCACCCTCGGCCAGCGTGGTGCGGATCTGGTCCTTGAAGCGGGTAATGCGCACTTCATTGACCGCCTTGATGGTCGGCAGCTCGAGCGGCGAGACCGGCTGGCGGGTAGCGCGCTCGATGGCTTTCAACAGGCCGCGCTCGCGCGGGGTGATGAACAGGATCGCGTCGCCGCTGCGCCCTGCCCGGCCGGTGCGGCCGATGCGGTGCGTGTAGCTCTCTGGATCGGACGGCACGTCGTAGTTGATCACGTGGCTGATGCGTTCGACGTCGAGGCCGCGCGCCGCGACGTCGGTCGCCACCAGGATGTCGATCTTGCCGTTCTTGAGCTGCTCGATGGTGCGCTCGCGCTGTTGCTGGGCCATATCGCCATTGATGGCGGTGGCCGCGAAGCCGCGCGCCTGCAGCTTGGTCGCCAGTTCCTCGGTGCCCAGCTTGGTGCGCGCGAAGATGATCATGCCGTCGAACGGCTCGGCCTCGAGGATGCGGGTCAGCGCGTCGAGCTTGTGCATGCCGGCCACCAGCCAGTAGCGCTGCTTGATATTGTCGGCGGTGCCGGTCTTGGCGGCCACGGTGACCTCGGCCGGATCGCGCAGATAGGTTTTGGCGATGCGCTTGATCGCCGGCGGCATGGTGGCCGAGAACAGCGTGGTCTGGCGGCCTTCCGGGGTTTGCTGCAGGATCTGCTCGACGTCGTCGATGAAGCCCATGCGCAGCATTTCGTCGGCTTCGTCCAGCACCAGGGTGGTCAGCTGCGACAGGTCGAGCGAGCCCTTCTCGATGTGGTCGATGACGCGGCCCGGAGTGCCGACGACGACGTGCACGCCGCGGCGCAGGCTCGACAGCTGCGGACCATAGCTCTGGCCACCGTAGATCGGCAGCACGTGGAAGCCCTTGATGTGGGCGGCGTAGCTCTGGAAGGCCTCGGCGACCTGAATCGCCAGTTCACGCGTCGGCGCCAGCACCAGCGCTTGCGGAGCGGTTTTCTTGACGTCGATATTCGACAGGATCGGCAGCGCGAAGGCCGCGGTCTTGCCGGTCCCGGTCTGGGCCTGCCCCAACACGTCGCGCCCTTCCAGCAGCAAAGGAATGGTGGCAGCCTGGATCGGCGACGGCGTTTCGTAGCCGACGTCTTTCAATGCTTTCAGAACAGGCGCCGAAAGATTGAGGTCGGAAAACGATGGGATTGGGGTGTCAGACATAAAGGAGTTGCTCTTAAATAAGTAGAAACGAAAGCGATAGTTTACACCGTCGCCCCGCGCAAGGCGCTAAATAGGGCGCTGCGTGGACTAAACAGGCGTGGATTATGAGGCAAAACCACAGAATCCGAAAAAAACAAAAAGCCCTTGCAGGCGAAACCTGCAAGGGCTGGCAGACGCCGCGCTGGGCGGCGTGCCGTTCAACCAGTGTATTGCTTACAGCTTGTAGTTCAGGCCGAGCAGCATCTGGCGGCCATACTTGCTGTAGCCGCGCGGACGGTCTTCGGTGCCGGCGTAGCTGCGGAAGGCGGTGTCGGTCAGGTTATTCACCTGGAACAGCACCGACAGGCCTTCGATCTGCTTGAAGTCGTAACCCAGTTGCAGGTCGACCACTTTATCAGCTTTCACGTAGGTCAGCTCGGTTGCGCCGCCGATGCCGCCGATTTCACCCACGAAGTCGCTGCGGTAGCGCTGGCTGACGCGGGCCGAGAAACCGTCTTTCTCGTAGTAGGCGGTGACGTTGAACACGCGCTTGGACAGGCCCGGCAGCGGGATCCCGAGGCTGCCGAAGCGCTGGTCGACGATCGAGATCTCGCTGTTGGTGAACGAGGCGTTGGCGGTGATGCCGAAGCCGTCCAGCATCGGGTGGATCATGTCCAGCGGGGTCGAGGCCGCGAACTCCAGGCCCTTCAGGGTGCCGCCTTCGCCGTTCATCGGCTGGGTCATGGTGCCGATATTGGTCAGGGCGCCCTGCAGGTTGAACTCCGAGAAGTCACGCGGCACGGTCACGCTGTAGATATACGAGGACAGGTCCTTGTAGAAGCCGGCGGCCGAGATGTAGCCCTTGTTGCCAAAGTATTTTTCGTACGACAGGTCGACCTGCTTGGCGCGCCATGGATCGAGCTGGGCGTTGCCGCCGTTGCCCCATGGGGTGCCGGTGGTCTGCGCGGTCAGGCCGACTTCCAGCGCGGCGTTCAGCTGGTTCAGCTTGGCGCGCGCCAGGGTCTTGCCGGCGCCGAAGCGGATGAACTGCTGGTCCGGCAGGCTCCAGGCCAGGTTCACGCTCGGCAGGTAGTCGGTGTATTTCTTGCCGTCGGTCAGCGGCACCAGGTCGGCGAACGGCCAGGCGCGCAGCGTGTTCGCGGTCGAGCTCTGGTCGGTGTCGATCACCTGGATGCCGATGTTGCCGCGCAGCGGCATCGACATCAGTTCGGTGTCGATGTTCAGCTTGGCGTAGCCGGTCTTGACCTTTTCTTCGATCGACCAGTTCTTGGTCGCGCCCCATGGCACCAGGACCGATGGGGTGAACGGACCGAAGTTATTCGCCAGCACCGCGTCGATGTCCCAGCTCAGCGCATTCTGCAGCGCGTACAGGTCCTGCACACCGTTGAGCACGCCCGGCGCGAAGGTGCCGTCACCCAGCTTGGTGAAGCCGGTTTCCAGGTGTTCCTTCTCCTTCTCGCGCTTGGAGTGGTTGTAGCCGACTTCCAGGCTGCTGAACGGACCGTCGGAGAACTTGCGCTCGAGGCTGACACGGAACGACGTCATCTTGTCGGTCATGTTCGGGGCGTTGACATAGCCGTCGCCGAACTGGCCGCCGATGGCGATCTGCGACGGATCGTCGTACACGCCCGACAGCGACAGTTGCGGAATGGTGCCGCCGTTGTAGCTGTAGTCCAGGGTCTGGCGCACGGCGCGGCCGGCGTTGATCTCGATCAGCTCTTCCTTGTGGTCAGCCTTCGAGCGGCTGATGTCGATGATGCCGACCCAGTCGCCGCTGCTGTAGCGGTTGTTCCAGCCGAAGGCGGTCAGCTTGTCGTCGCGCGTCATGCGGTTGTTGCGCACGACCGGATTGACGTTGTTGGCGGTGCCGGCGATCGCGGTGCCGTTGACCACGGTCGCGTTCGAGAAGCGCACTTCGCCGTCGTCCTTCAGCGGCATTTCGATGCCGCGGCGGATTTCTTCCTGGTCGAAGCGCGAATGATAGACGTCGAAGGTCGAGCTGAAGTTGCGGTTCGGACGCCATTCCAGCACACCCATCAGGCCGTCGCGCACCTGGTCGCCGGTGGTGGCCATCGACTTCATGCCCTTTGGCACTTTGACGGTCGAGCCCGGCACGACGTTGGTGTCGTCCACCCAGTCCCAGGTCTCGAACTGCTGGTGCACGTTCGGCTTGTCCTGGCGCGCATAGCCGATCGCCACGCCGAGCGTGCGGTTGGCGAACTGGTCGATGTAGGAAGCGCTGATGCGGCTGCCGGTGTCCGGCGAACCGGCGCTGATCGAGCCTTTCGAATTCTTTTCGCCGCGCACGTTGACGGTGATGACGCGCTCGCGCAGCGACAGCGGCTTGATGGTCTGCAGGTCGACCGTGCCCGACAGGCCCTGGCCGATCACGGCCGCGTCGCCGGTCTTGTACACGGTGACGGCGCTGATCAGTTCCGACGGGTACTGGTCGTATTCGACGGTGCGGTCCGAGCTGGTGGTGACCTGCTCGCGGCCGTTCAGCAGCGCGGTCGACAGGTCGCCCGAGGTGCCGCGGATGCTGATCGACTGGGCCTGGCCGTTGACGCGCTGGGCCGACAGGCCCGGCAGGCGGGCCAGCGATTCGGCGATCGACACGTCCGGCAGCTTGCCGATGTCTTCCGAAGAGATGGCTTCGACGATGCCGGTCGATTCACGCTTGACGGCGATCGCATCTTCGATCGCGCGGCGGATGCCGGTCACGGTCACGGTGGTCACCGGCGCATCCGGGTTCAGGTTGGCGGTCTCACCGGTGCTGGCGGTTTGCGCGTGGGCGCTGCCGGCCAGGACGGTGACGAAGATGGCGCAGCCGGCGGCAACCGGGCTCAGCTGGAATGCGGCACGCTTGGTGGCGATGTTTTTCATGTGTCCCCTCAGATAGAACGATGTATTCCCGAAAACAGCCCGTCGGCCGGCCGGGATCGGCTTTTTGCGACAAAATCAACGTTGGCCGGGATTCTGTATTAAAACTAGATGCACTGTCAACGGGAGTTACTTGTAGCAATGATCATGGCACGTTTTTGCCTAACAGGCCGTAAATCCAAGGTTTTTCCGTTGTTTATGAGCTACATGGCAATTCATCGATTCTGTAGTCGCGCTACAAATGCCCTAAAAACCAGCATGGAATTGCCACAATGCACCATCGTGGTGCATATCTCGTAGTAAATCATTCAGATCGTTTGGATTGCTGGTGGAACACTGAAAATTTGCTACAAATAGAAGGTTGACTGTCGGCCCGGGCTGGATGCAGACGAAAAAAAAGCCGCCCAACCGGGCGGCCACCTGGTGCTGCCGGCTTGAAGAAAATCTAGGCCTTGCGCGCCGCGCAATGCCTGGCGATGTACTCGTCATGCGACGGCATCACGTCCACGCACTTGCGGATCACCTCGCGAACGCTTTCCATGTAGTCGGCGATGTCTGCCTCGGACTGGGTATCGGCCAGCGGGTGGTAGCCGTCGATCGGCATGTTCTGCCCTTCGAACACCTGCAGCCAGCCGACTTCCGAGAACAGCTCGTTATCGACGCGCACCACCTTGCCGCGCGAACGGTACAGGTCCATCTTCTGGCGCAGCGTCTCCGGAATCGCCATGTTCGCGCACTCGCGCCAGTAGGCCGAGTCGGTGCGCTGGTTCAGGTGGTAGTGCAGGATGATGAAGTCGCGCACGCGCTCGTATTCGAAGCGCGACTGGCGGTTGAACTCCTCGCGGTCGACGTCGCTGAAGCGGCGGTCCGGGAACAGCTCGACCAGGCGCGCGATGCTCGACTGGATCAGGTGGATGCTGGTCGATTCGAGCGGCTCCAGGAAGCCGCTCGACAGGCCGATCGCCACCACGTTGCGGTTCCAGGCCCGCTTGCGCATCCCGGTCTGGAACTTGATCAGGCGCGGCTCGGCCAGCGCGCGGCCGTCGAGGTTGGCCAGCAGCGTCGCCGCCGCCTCGTCGTCGCTGATGAAGCGGCTGCAATACACATGGCCGTTGCCGGTGCGGTGCTGCAGCGGGATGCGCCACTGCCAGCCCGACTTGTGCGCGGTGGCGCGGGTGAACGGCGTGATGGCCGGCACCGATTCGCAGGGCACGGCCAGCGCGCGGTCGGCCGGCAGCCAACCGGTCCAGTCCTCGTAGCCGGTCTCGAGCGCCTGCTCGATCAGCAAGCCGCGGAAACCCGAGCAATCGATGAACAATTCTCCTTCGATGCGCTGGCCGTTGTCGAGTTCGACCGCATCGACGAAGCCGTCCGGCTCGCGCCGGGTGGCGCGCGCGATCTTGCCCTCGATGCGCACCACGCCGCGCGCCTCGGACAGCTTTCTCAGGTACTTCGCGTACAGGCTGGCGTCGAAGTGGTAGGCGTAGGCGATGTCGCGCAGCGGCGAATTCGGCACGTCCTGGCGCGCCGGCATGAACTTGCCGGCCTTGGCCGCCATGCGCGTGATCGAGTATTCCTCGAGCGGCGCGGCCTTGCCTAGACCCCGCATCTTGTGCCAGTACTGTTCGAACGGCACGGTGGCCAGGTCCTGGCCCATACGGCCGAAGCCGTGCATGTAACGCTCGCCCAGCTTGCCCCAGTTGACGAACTCGATGCCCAGCTTGAAGCTGCCCATCGTCTCGCGCATGAATTCATTCTCGTCAATGCCGACCACGCGGTTGAAGCGCTGGATCATCGGGATGGTCGCCTCACCCACGCCGACGATGCCGATCTCGTCCGACTCGACCAGCCGGATATTGTAGCGGCCATTGAGCATGCTGCTCAGTGCCGCCGCCGTCATCCAGCCGGCGGTGCCGCCGCCGACGATCACGATGTCCTTGATTGCCTGGTTTTCCATATTCTCTATTCCTGCCGTCTCTTCCAAGAAAAACAACCCCCGGGGCCGAAGGCCGCGAGGGTTGCATTGTAGTCCTGCCTGCCTGCGATCAGAACTTGTAGTTGGCGCCGAACTGGTAGGTGCGGCCGTACACGACGCGACGGGTGATCGAATCCGGATTGTCCGTGTACTCCTGGTACGGCGCGTTGTTCCAGTTGTTCGCCTGGGCGAACACCGACAGGCCCTTGGCGAAGCCCTTCTGGATCTCGTACGACACCTGGAAGTCGACGATGGTCTCGCCTTTCACGAAGGTGTACTGCAGCGTGTCAGAGAAGTCCGGCGACTGGCCCAGGAAGTCCGAACGCTTGCGCGCCGCGGCGGCGATCTGGAAGCCGTTCTTTTCGTAGTACAGGCGCAGGTTGCTGACCTTGCGCGACAGGCCGGGCAGCGGGATCGACTGCGCCGCCGTCTGCACGTTGCCGAAGCCGAGCGCCGGGATGTCGATCGCGGAACTGGTGTACGAGTGGTTGGCCAGCACGCCGAAGCCGTCCAGCCACGAGTGCACCATGTCCAGCGGCACGTTCACCGCCAGCTCGTAGCCGCGGATGCGGCCGCCTTCGCCGTTTTCAGGACGATTCAGCACGCCGATGGTCGAGCCTTCGAAGGTTCCCGAGGTCGGCAGCGGGGTGGTCGACGTGACCCATGGCGCGAAGTCGTATTCCGACGGCGTGCGCAAGATGAAGCTGTCGAGCTTCTTGTAGAAGCCGGCCACGCTCACATAACCTTTCTTGGCGAAGTATTTTTCGTACGACAGGTCGAACGACTTGGCTTCGAACGGCTTGAGCAGCGGGTTGCCGCCGCCGCCGCTGATGAACGGGTTGGCCACGCTGGTGTTCACGCCAAAGCCGATGCCGCCGCGCAGGTCGTCCAGGCTCGGACGCGACAGCACCTTGGCCACGCCCATGCGCAGCACCTGGTCGTTGTTCAGGTCGAACGACAGGTTCAGGCTCGGCAGCACGTTCCAGTAGTCGGCGGTGTCTTCGGCGCGCACCACCGGGCACGAGGCCGCGGTCTCGCCGGTGCAGTTGCCGCTGTTGTAGCCGCCGCCGGTCTGCTTGGTGTGCACGAACTGGGTGCCGACGTTGCCGCGGTAGTCGAAGCCGAACAGCTGGCCGTTCAGGTCGCCCATCACATAGGCGGTCTGCACGGTTTCCCTGACGTCCCACAGCTTGGTCAAGATGTCGGCATTGACCTTCTCGGCCAGCTCGTACACGGCGCCCAGCGAACCGAGCGGGTTCCAGGAAGCGACCGGGATGCCGGTGGTGCCGGCGGTGTTCGGGGTGCTGCCCGGCATCGGCACGGCGCCGTACAGGTCGCCGCCGACGATCATCAGGCGGCCCTCCTCGCCGGTGCGGCGCTTTTCGCGGTCGGTGAAGTTGTAGCCGACCTGGAAGGCCGAGACCGGACCCCACTCGACGTTGCGCTTGGCGTTCAGGCGGATCGCCTTGAGCGTGTCCGCGATATGGGGCTGGGCCAGGTAGCCGGCCTGCGCCAGCGGCTCGGCCGCGGTGCCCGACCAGCCGTTCACGTCGGTCAGCTGGGCGACGTTCGGATCGGCATAATTCAGGCCGGTGCGGTAGGCGACATCGGCGTAGTTCAGGCCATTGAAGCCGGTCCACGAGATCGTGTCCAGGTTGGCGGCGTTGCCCGGCAGGCCGGCGGTGGTTTCATAACGCGAGCTCAGCTTGGTCGCCTTGGACCAGGTGAGGTCGGCGCTGGTATTCCAATCGCCCAGCTTCAGCTCGTTCTTCCAGCCGACCGTCTTGAGGTCGTCCTCGGCCGCTTCGATGTGGTTGCGGATGACGGCCTTGTAGTTGGTCAGGGTGCCGCTGGTGGCGATGCCGTTCGAGACCGTGACGTCCTGCAGCACGCCGACCGGGTCGTAGCGGCCCGATTCGTTGTTGCCGATCGCGCCTTCCAGGCCGGTGCGCTTGAAGCCGGTTTCGCCGGCCGAGTAGAACAGGTCCAGGGTCGAGCGGAAGTTGCGGTTCGGGCGCCACTGCAGCGAGGCGAAGGCGCCGTCGCGGTTGTGGTAGCCGGTCTCGGTGTCGGCGGTGAAGCCGGTCGGCACGCGCACGTTCTGCCCGTTGTACGGCAGCTCGGCCGTGTTGCCGCCCCAGGCGTCGAACTTGCGCTGTTCGCCGCCGGTCTCGTCGTACGAGGTCAGGCCGACCGCGATGCCGAAGGTGCGGTTGGCGAACTGGTCGATGTACGACAGCGAGAAGCGGTCGCCATCGCCTTCTTCGGCGGTGCGCACGCCCAGGCGGCTCTTCTTGTAGTTGACGGCGACGACGCGCTTGCCGAAGTCGAGCGGCTGCACGGTCTTGAGGTCGATGGTCGCGGCCAGGCCCGAGCCGATCACGCTCGCGTCCGGGGTCTTGTAGATCACCACGCCGCCCATCAGCTCGGACGGGAACAGGTCGAATTCAGGATTGCGGGCGTTACCGGTCGAGGCCATTTCGCGGCCGTTGAGCAGGGTGCCGTTGAAGCTCGGCGACAGGCCGCGCACCGAGATCTCGGACGCGCGTCCCGAACCGCGGCTGCGCTGGGCGGTCACGCCCGGCAGGCGCGCGATCGATTCGGCCACCGAGGAATCGGGCAGCTTGCCGATATCTTCGGCCGAAATCGCTTCGACGATGGAATTGGAATTGCGCTTGACCGAGATCGCCGCTTCGATGCCCTGGCGGATGCCGGTCACGGTGACGGTGGACACGCTCGGGGCCGGGGCCGGGGTGGCGATGACTTCGCCGGTAGCGGCGGCGGTCGGGGTGTTCGGCGCGACGGCAGTCTGCGCTTCGCTGCCGGATGCCTGCGCGAAGGCCTGGCCAGCCAGCGCCGACAGCAGGACGGCGCAGCCCGCGGCGAACGGGTTCAACGGGAATGCGGTACGCGCCGACTTGCCGGCGCGCCTGGTGGCGGTAGCTTTCATGTGTCTCCTCGGTGAAAGGCGGGGCTCATTGCCCGACAATTTTTATCAGCCCCCGACTACGCTGCTGTACTAAAACTAGATCTTGCAGTCGGAAAACTGTGTGTATTGAGCATGATCGCAGGTTTCGAAAAAAACAGTGTCGCGCGCGTTGTAACTGGGCTACGAAAATCCGCGCATTTCGCCGTGCCGCCGCAATATTTGCACCGTTTCTAAAGGAAATCTTAAGATTCAGTAAAGGTTCTCGACCGTAGTTCTACTAGAGGCAGGACCGGTGTATTGATTGTTGGCAGCTGATTTCTATAGTACGCTTTCGCCAACACAACAACACTTTGCGCCCGTTTCGCATTCTTCCGGCATAGGTTTGTAGTCTTACTACCTGGCCTATGATAGCGATAGCAGCGCCCCATAATCATGAGACAACTCCTCGCCAGCCTCGTGCTCGGCGGCGCTTCGCTCGCCGTCCACGCCCAGACCCCCGACATCGCCCGCATGGAGCCGCCCTTCTGGTGGGCCGGCATGCAGCACGCGCAGGTGCAGCTGATGGTGTATGGCGACAAGATCGCCGACCTGGATCCATCGCTGGCGTATCCGGGCGTGCGCATCGCCTCGGTGACCCGCACCCCGAACCGCAACTACCTGTTCATCGACCTGGCGCTCGACCCGAAGGTCAAGCCCGGCAGCTTCGACATCGCCTTCAAGGGCGCGGGCCGCACGGCCAGCTACACCTATCGCCTGCTGGAGCGCGAAGCGGGCTCCGCCGAACGCCAGGGCTTTTCCAGCAAGGATGCGATCTACCAGATCATGCCGGACCGCTTCGCCAACGGCGACCCGTCCAACGACAGCGTCGACGGCATGCCCGACAGACTCGACCGCAAGGGCGGCCTGGGCCGCCATGGCGGCGACATCAAGGGCATCATCGACCGCCTCGACTACGTCGCCGGCCTGGGCTTCACCCAGCTGTGGCCGACGCCGCTCGTCGAAAACAATATGCCGGGCTACTCCTACCACGGCTATGCGGCGACCGACCTGTACAAGATCGACCCACGCTACGGCAGCAACGAGGATTTCAAGCGCCTGTCGCAGGAAGCGAAGAAGCACGGCATCGGCATCATCCAGGACGTGGTGCTGTCGCACATCGGCAGCCAGCACTGGTGGATGAAGGACTTGCCGGCGCCGGACTGGATCAACTACACCGACAAGTTCGTGCCGACCCAGCATTACCACACGGCGGTGCAGGACCCGTACGGCTCGAAGGAAGACGCCGACAACTTCACGCGCGGCTGGTTCGTCAAGAGCATGCCCGACATGAACCAATCGAATCCGCTGGTGGCGAACTACCTCATCCAGAACAATATCTGGTGGATCGAGTACGCGGGCCTGTCAGGCCTGCGCATCGACACCTTCGGCTATTCCGACAAAGCCTTCCTGGGCGAGTACACGAAGCGCCTGATGGCCGAATACCCGAACCTGAACCTGGTGGGCGAGGAATGGTCGACCAAGGTGCCGGTGGTGGCCTACTGGCAGCGCGGCAAGCAGAACTTCGACGGCTTCCAGGCCTACACGCCAAGCCTGATGGACTTCCCGGTGGCCGAGGCGATGCGCAAGGCGCTGGCCGACAAAAAAGGCGGCAACGTCTTCACCGACGTCTACGAGACGCTGTCGCTCGACTACCTGTATCCGGAGCCGGGCAACCTGGTGCTGTTCGCCGACAACCACGACATGTCGCGCATCTACAGCGAAGTGGGCGAAGACTTCGACAAGTACCGCATGGCGATGATCTTCATGATGACGGCGCCGCGCATCCCGCAGTTCTACACGGGCGACGAGATCCTCATGACCAGCGCCGTCGGCGAACGCAACGACGCGACCTACCGCACGCCGTTCCCGGGCGGCTGGGCCGGCGACAAGGTCGATGCGTTTGCGGGCGTCGGCCTCACGACCAAGCAGCGCACTGCACAGGATTTCGTGCGCAAGCTGGCCAACTGGCGCAAGGGCCAGCCGGTCATCCACAGCGGCAAGATGATGCATTACGGGCCGCAGGACAATACCTGGGTCTACTTCCGCTACAACGATGAAAAGAAGGTGCTGGTCGCCTTCAACAACAATGCCAAGGAGATGTCGCTGGACGTCGACCGCTTCCGCGAAATGCTCTCCGGCGTGGCCGGCGGCACCGATGCGCTGACCGGCAAGACCTATGACTTGCGCGAGAAGCTGGTGCTGGCGCCGCGCGCGGCCATCGTCCTCGAGCTGGACGCGCCGCGATGAAGCGCCATGCCATCGCCCTGGCCGCCCTGCTCTCCTGCAGCATGTTGCCAACCCACGTCCTTGCCCAGAACATCGACGGCCTGTACGTGCGCGGCGCCTTCAACGGCTGGGGCACGGCCAGTCCGCTGGCGGCCAGGGGCGACGGCATCTACCAGGCCGACGTCGAGGTCATGCCCGGCAACCACGCCTTCAAGCTGGGGACCGGCGACTGGAGCGCCGAATGGGTGATCGATCCGGATCGAAGCACCAGCGTCAAGCCCGATACCGACTACCGCCTGGCGCGGCAGTCCGGTCCCGAGACCTTCCTGTTCGTGCGCCAGCCGGGCACCTATCGCTTCACGATCGATGCGCGTAATCCCGCCAGGCCCGCGCTCAAGGTGACGCGCATCGCCGACGCCCAGCGCGGCGGCGGCCCCGATCCGCATGCCGGCCACGCGGCCCAGGCATCCCAGCAATGGCCGACCTGGGACGGCAAGGTCGAGACCGTGCGCTACTCGACGCCGGATGCGGATGCGCCGCTCCGCCGCTACGTCCAGTCGAGCACCATGCTGCTGCGCGATCCCGGTCCGCAGCACGTCGAATACGCCGAAGAAGACGGCCTGCCGCGCGTACGCAGCGGCAACCTGGCCTTCGACGCCCTGTTCGCGCTGGCCGGCCGCGAGATGCGCCAGAACTCGGTCAGCCAGATCAAGGACGGCAACTACAACGGCGGCAACGCGATCGACTGCGACTGCTTCGCCACCGGAGAAAAATGGGCCTACGTCTGGACCCGCGACCTGTCGTATGCGGCCGACCTGGGCCTGGCCCTGCTCGACCCGCAGCGGGTGCGCAATTCGCTCGATTTCAAGCTCTCGGGCTGGCGCCCGGACATCACCGCCGCGGCGCAGATCCCGGGCACGCCGGACGGCCTGCAGATCGTGCAGGACACCGGCAGCGGCGGCAGCTGGCCGGTCAGCACCGACCGGCTGACCTGGGCCCTGGCGCTTGATGCAACGCTGCGCACCCTGCCCTCGTCCGAGCGTGCGCAATTCGCGGCGCGCGCCCTGAAAGCGCTGTCGAACACGATCGAGATCGACCGCGTGGCGGCCTTCGATCCGGTGTCCGGCCTGTACACGGGCGAGGAATCCTTCCTCGACTGGCGCGACCAGACGTATGCGGCCTGGATCCCGGGCGACCTGGCCTCGATGGCGAGTTCGAAGGCGCTGTCGACCAACGTCGTGATGTACCAGGCGCTGAACCTGGCCGCGAAGCTGGCGCGCGAGCACCAGGATGACGACAAGGCGCAGCGCTACGCGCGCTGGGCGCAAGCGCTGAAAAGCGCGATCAACGACCGCCTGTGGCTGAAGGACGAGGGCATGTACAGCAGCCTCACCGCCGGCCACCTGGACGACGCGCCGCTGCACAAGTTCGACTGGCTGGGACAGGCGCTGGCCATCGTCAGCGGCGTGGCCGACGACAGCCAGGCGCGTTCGATCCTGGCGCGCTATCCGCACGGCCCGCTGGGCGCCCCGATGATCTGGCCGCAGCAGATTGGCGCGCCGGTGTACCACAACCGCTCGAGCTGGCCGTTCGTGACCGCCTATGGCCTGCGCGCAGCGAGCCAGGGCAAGAACACGGCGGTGGCCGACCTGGCCTACGCCGGTCTGATGCGCGGGGCGGCGGTCAATCTGTCGAATATGGAAAACCTCGAGTGGCTCTCCGGCCAGCCGCTGCTGCTCGACGAGCACAATCCGGCCTTGAGCGGCCCGGTGATCAACTCGCGCCGCCAGCTGTGGTCGGTCGGCGGCTATCTCGGCATGGTGGTCAAGAATGTGTTCGGCGTGGAGACGCTGGACGACGGCATCGCGCTGCGGCCCTTCGTCACGTCGAAACTGCGCCGCGAAACCTTCGGCGCCACCAACGAGATCGCGCTGCACGACCTGCGCCTGCACGGCAAGCGCATCGACGTGCGCCTGCAACTGCCTGCCGCGAGCGAGAAAGACGGCTATTACGCCGTCGAGCGCATCGTCCTGAACGGCAAGCAGGTCGCCGGCAGCATCCGCCTGGCCGACCTGGCCGACAGCAACCGCATCGAGATCACGCTCGGCAAGCTGGTGGCCGGCCAGCAGGACATCCGCCGCGTCAACGCCAATCCCCATGAAGAAGCCAGCGCCGTCTTCGGCCCGCGCGAGCCGACCATCGACGGCCTGGCGCGCGCGGCCTCCGGTCCGGTCACCTTGCGGATCGGCGCCAACGGCAATGCCGCCGCCGTGCGCTACCGCGTCTACCGCGATGGCAAGCTGGTGGCCGACAGGCTGCCGGCCGGGGCCTGGACCGATGGCAAGGCCAGCGCCACCGCCTGCTATGCGGTCGAGGCCGTGTACACCGACAGCGGCAACGTCAGCCACCACAGCCAGCCGCGCTGCGTCGACGCGGGCATCGAGATTCCCGTGACCGACGCACGCATCGCCTCGAACCTGAAGGTGACGGCGCCCGATGCGCGCTTCACCCAGCCGCACCTCAAGGACTGGGGCAAGCCGGGCGACCGCTTCGCCGTCGACGGCATCCGCATCGAGCAGCCAGGCGACTATCGGCTCCAGGTGCGTTACCACAACGGCGCCAACCAGGTGAACCTGGGCATCAGCGGCGGCGTGAAATGGCTGGCGCTGAAGGATGGCAGTGGCCGCGTCGTGGCCCAGGGCGTGATCCAGCTGCCGCATGCGCCGCTGCTGCAGAAGGACACGCCGAGCGTGTACTCGACGCCGCTGGCGGCGCGCATCGAGGCGGGCAGCTACCATCTGGAGATGACGGACTTCTACAATATGAGTTATCTCGACAGTAACCGCAGCTTCACCGGCGCCGGCGGCGCCGAGCCGTCGAACCGGTTCGATATCTACGGCGTGCGATTGTTGCGGGTGAAATAAGCGTCACGCGGTCTCGAACGTGCCCTCGACCGGACGCGGCTTGCCTCGTCCGCTCGAAGACACCAGCAGCTTGAGCCGCCCTTCGAGCACCCTGAACTCGAACGGCGTCGCCATCTTGCTCACCTCGCCGTCGGCCGCCACCTTCAGGCGCTTGCGTCCATAGAACGACGGCGTGCGCACCGTCATGCTCTTGAACGCGAAGGCGACGACATCGTCGCCCGCGCCGAGCTTGCCGAAAGCGCCGCGGATCAAGAGGCCCAGCAGCCCGAGCTTGCCCATCGGTTTGGGCGCCAGCGCCACCAATTGACCCTCTTGCACCGCCTCGGTCAGGTCTTCCATCCCGACCTGCTCCATCTGCAGTCGATTATTACCCACGAACAAGGTCGTGGTGCGCAAGCGTTTTTCCTTGCCGTCGAGTTCGAGCGTGATGCGCAAGTGGCGGTGCGGCCGCAGCGCCATCTTGATCGCCGACAAGAAGGCCACGAGGCGGCTGCGGCCATATTCGCGCTTGTCGTGCTCGCGCTCTTCGAGCAGCGCCGGATACAAGCCCACACTGGCATTGACCAGGAAGATCTTGTTGTTGAGCATGCCGATCTGCACGGGTCTTACTTCGGCGCGCAGCATCGCGTATACCGCCTCGGCCAGGTCTTCCGGGATGCCGTGGGTGCGGCCGAAGTAATTGAAGGTGCCTTGCGGCAGCACGCCGAACAGGCAGCCGGCCAGCACCGCCTGGTGCGCGACCGTGTTGATGGTGCCGTCGCCGCCGGCCGCGACCAGCACGCCGCCGCTGGCGAGCGCCTTGCCGGCCATCTCGCGCGCGATGTCTTCGAGCCGTTCGGGATTGCCCACCACTTCCAGGTGGCAGACGCGGCCCGACTTGTCCATGACCTCGCGGATCGTCGAGATGCGCTCCTCGGTCTCGGAATGCCCGGAACCCGCATTCAGGACGATGTAGAAATGGGCCTCTGGCGGCAGCGCGGTGGATGGCATCGGGGTCGTTTCGCTAAGGTGGGCGTCGTGGATGCGCCATCGTATCACTGTCGATATCCGCGCAAGGTGCGCTACTCAACCATCCAGATCGGCCAGGTAGACGTCCACCTGCGGCTGGCCGGGGGCCAGGCTGGCGCGGCGATCGAGGCGCAGGCCCAGGCGCTGCAGCAGCGCGATCGAGGCGGCATTGCCGGGGGCGACGATCGCCGCCAGACGCCGGATGCCCAGCCGCGCTGCCAGGCCCACCACCGCCTGTCCCGCCTCGAAGGCGTAGCCGCATCCACGGTGCTCCGGCAGGAAGGCATAGCCGATGTCGACGTGTTCCAGGGTGTCGCGCTTGACCAGGCCGCACAGGCCGAGCGGCGCGCCGTCCGCCAGCCGCTCGACCAGGTACAGCGAATGGCCGTATTTCGCCTGCATCGCGATCGGTCCTTCGTCCAGGCCGCGGCGCGCGGCGTCGACGGTGCGCAGCTTGCGGTCGCCGATATGCTCGATGAAGGCGGGGTCGTTCGCCAGCGCCAGGTAGAACGGGGCGTCGTCATGGGTGACGAGGCGCAGGCGCAGGCGGTCGGTGGTGAGAATCTCGGTCATGGCCGAGATCATACGCCTGGTGATTGACTTTTTGCTACTCGTCCGCGGTCGGCCAGTGGTCGGGGTCTTGCAGCAGCTGGTACATCACGTAGGCGTCGACATAGCCCAGGCGCTTGTGGCGGAAGGCCTTGGGCAGCGTGCCCACGATGGAAAAGCCCAGTTTCTTCCACAGCCCGATGGCGGCGGCATTGGTGCTGACCACATGGTTGAACTGCATCGCCAGGAAGCCCTGGCTGCGCGCTTCAATCAGGCTGTGTTCGCCCATCAGGCGGCCGATGCCCGCGCCCTGCGCCGACGGGCTGACCATGTAGGAGGCGTTGGCCACGTGGTGGCCGCGCCCGACCTGGTTCGGCACCAGCCGGTACATGCCCAGCACGCGCCCCGCCGCGCTCACGGCGACGAAGCTGTGCACGCCCTGGCCCAGCCAGTAGTGATGGCCGGCCTCGCGCGAGGTCGCGGTGGTGAAGACATAGCTTTCACCGGCCATCAGGTGGGCGCAAAAAATGGTCCAGATCGCCTCGAAGTCGGCTTCCACGGCGGGACGGATTTCAATATCTCTCACAACAATCAGTATGCAAATGCCAGAACTCGGCGGTCAGTTATTTTGCCTGAAATCTCACAAATAATCACGGAGCACCCTGGTTTGCGGGCTTGTTGCTTTGAGGCAGCCGAAAGTCGACGCCATCGGGCCGCCCATCGAGATACAGGCGGCTGGCAGCTGGCGGCGCCTCGGCCACCACCCGGCCGCGCCGCAGCACGAGGCGGCGCGCCGCGCGCAGGCGGATCGCCTCGACCGGCGAACCAGCGTCCAGGATCACCAGGTCGGCATGGCAGCCCGGCGCCAGGCCATAGCCTTCGAGCCCGAGGATGCGCGCCGGCGTCTCGGTGATCGCCCCGAAGCAGGCCTGCATCGCCTCCAGCCCCGTCATCTGCGCCACGTGCAGGCCCATGTGCGCCACTTCGAGCATGTCGCCCGAGCCCATGCCATACCAGGGATCGAGCACGCAGTCGTGGCCGAAGGCGACGTCGACGCCGGCCGCCATCAGCTCGGGCACGCGGGTCATGCCGCGCCGCTTGGGATAGGTGTCGTGGCGGCCCTGCAGCGTGATGTTGATCAGCGGGTTCGCGATCGCCGCCACGCCGCTTTCCGCGATCAGTGGCAGCAGCTTGCTCACGTAATAATTGTCCATCGAGTGCATCGAGGTCAGGTGCGAGCCGGCCACCCTGCCCTGCAGGCCGAGGCGCTGGGTCTCGTATGCCAGCGTCTCGATATGGCGCGACAGCGGATCGTCGCTCTCGTCGCAGTGCATGTCCACGCGCAGCCCGCGCTCGGCCGCGAACTCGCACAGCAGGCGCACCGATTCGGCGCCTTGCGCCATGGTGCGCTCGAAATGGGGGATGCCGCCGACCACGTCCACGCCCATGGCGATCGCGCGCTTCAGGTTGTCGAAGGCGGTCGGGCTGCGCAGCAGGCCATCCTGCGGAAAAGCCACCAGCTGCAGGTCGAGGTAAGGCGCCACCCGGCGCTTGACTTCGAGCAGGGCTTCCACCGCCAGCAAGCGGTCGTCGCAGACGTCGACGTGGCTGCGGATCGCCAGCAGGCCGCGCGCCACCGCCCAGTCGCAATAGCGCAGCGCGCGCTCGACCAGGGCGTCCTGGGTCAGCGCCGGCTTGAGCTCGCCCCACAGGGCGATACCTTCGAGCAAGGTGCCGCTGCGATTCACGCGCGGCAAGCCATAGCTCAGCACGGCATCCATGTGGAAATGGGCGTCGATGAAGGGTGGACTGACCAGGTCGCCGGCGGCATCGATTTCGCGCGCGCCCCGGGCAGCGAGGCGTGGCGCGAGGACGGCGATGCGGCCGTCGGCGATGCCGATATCGATGTCTTGCCGGCCGTCGGGCAAGGTCGCGTTGCGAATCACGAGATCCATATCAACTCCCTTATTGATCGGTAAATTGTAGCAATTCGGGCACATGGTCCTTGAGAAAAATCAAACAATGCTGCGATGCAATATTACCCTTGGTAAATAAGCCATCTTTGTGCTTTGCAACCCCAGCAAATCGTGGGTACACTGGTCGATATTGCAGCGCGCCATACTGACCGATAGGAAATCCAATGACTTCACTTCCCGAGCAATTGTCCGCAGCATCTACCAGGCAACTGAGCGCCCAGCTGGATGCGCAGTTTCGCTTCTTCAATACCTTCGCCACACAGGCGCTGGACAACGCCAGCCGCCTCATGTCGCTCAACCTGTCGGCCTCGCGCGATTCGGTCGAGCGCTCCTCGCACACCCTGCGCCAGCTGATCGAAGCGACCCAGCCGCGCGACCTGCTGGTGCTGCGCACCCACGCCGAGGAACAGGTGCGCAGCCTGTTCAACTATGGCCGCGAACTGGCCAACATCACCGCCAACGCCCAGCCATACGGTTTGCGCACGATCGCGGCCGAGGCCGCGTCGCCAGCCGCGCCGCCGGCCGTGCTCGCGTCGGTCATGCGCGAAGCGCCGATCGCCGAGGTCGTGCAGGAAGCCCCGAAGGCCGCCGCCAAGGCCGCCGAAGAGGCCGCGGAGCAGATCGAGGGGGCTGTCGAGCAACTACCCGAAGCGGCAGCCGCGCCGCAGCCCTTCGTGGTCGAGCAGCCCGAGCCGATCGCGAGCGCGGCAGAGGTGCAGGGGACCGTCCTCGACGAGCCCGTTCCGGTGTCCGAGCAGAAGCCGATCGCCAAGGCCGTCGGCAAGGGCGCGCCGAAGGCGGCAGCGGCGCCGCAACCGCTCGCGGCTCCGGTCGAGGACAAGGATTCGACCACGGTCACCCGCATCGGCACGTCGTCGAAGCGCCGCAAATAGGATGCGCGACAGGATGCGCGAATAAGGCGGCGAAATGCGTCGCGAAATGCGCCGGATAGGCAAAACGACTACACTAGCGGGCTCTGGCCCGCTTTTTTTTCGGGCGCATTTCCAAGGATTTCGAATGAGTTTGTCCAGGCTGATCGGCGGCTTCGTACGCCGGCATTGGCAATCCTATGCCTCGTCGGCCGTCATGCTGGTCGGCGTCGCGATCTGCACCGTCCTCATCCCGCGCAAGGTCGGCGCCATGGTCGATGCCCTCGCCGCCAACCGCCTCGGCCAGCACGACCTGCTGCTCGGGATTGCCGAACTGGTCGCGCTGGGCGTGGCGATCTACGTGCTGCGCGTCTGCTGGCGCATCCGGCTGTACTCGGCCGCCTACAACCTGGGCGTCGAGCTGCGCACCCGCCTGTACGCGCGCCTGGCGGCGCAGGGCCCGGCCTTCTACCAGCGCCAGCGCACCGGCGACCTGATGGCGCTGGCCACCAACGACATCGACGCCATCGAGATGGCGGCCGGCGAAGCCTTGCTGGCCGCCTTCGACGGCACGCTGACCCTGGTGATGGTGCTGGGGATCATGATGCTGGGCGTCGACTGGCGCCTGGCCCTGGTCGCGCTGCTGCCGTTCCCGCTGATGGGCCTCGCGTTCTGGTATATCTCGACCCATATCCACACGGCCGAAGGCGATGCGCTCAAGCGCTTCTCGGCCCTCAACGATCACGTCCAGGAATCGCTGTCCGGCGTGCGCACCCTGCGCGCCCTGGGCCTCGAAGGGCGCAGCGCCAGCCAGTTCGGCGAACTTGCCGGCAACGCCGCGCAAGCCAGCCTGACGGCGCAGAAATGGGAAGCCGCCTACGAGCCGGCGGTCGGCCTCACGCTCACCGCCGCCACCGGCCTCACGCTCGGCCTGGGCGGCTACCTGGTGTGGCAGAACGAACTCACGGTGGGCGCCCTGACCAGCTTCACGATGTACCTGGGCCAGCTGATCTGGCCGATGTTCGCGGCCGGCTGGGTGCTGACCCTGATCGAACGCGGCCGCGCCGGCCTGGCGCGCCTGCAACCGCTGCTCGACGCCCCGCTCTCGGTCGAAGACACCGGCACGGTCGAGCAGGTCGGCCAGGGCGCGCTGGTGCTGGACAAGGTCACCTTCGCCTATGGCGGCGCGCAAGCGGATCTGCGCCAGCCGGCGCTCGACGCGGTGTCGCTGCGCCTCGAACCGGGCCAGACCCTGGGCCTGGTCGGCCCGACCGGTTCCGGCAAGTCGACCCTGCTGCGGGTGCTGCTGCGCCAGGCCACGCCGCAGGCCGGCCGCGCCGAATGGGCCGGCCAGCCGCTCGAGGCCTATCGCCTGTCGGCCTTGCGCAGCGCGACCAGCTGGGTGCCGCAAGAGTCCTTTTTGTTCTCGGCCTCGATCGCCGAGAACATCGCGCTGGCCCGTCCCGGCGCCTCGCGCGCCGAGGTGATCGCGGCGGCGCAGATGGCCGACATCCACGACGACATCCTGCGCTTCCCGCACGGCTACGACACCCCGGTCGGCGAAAAAGGCATCACCCTGTCGGGCGGCCAGCGCCAGCGGGTCGCGATCGCGCGCTCGCTGCTGGCCGCCAGTTCCCTGCTGCTGCTGGACGACGCCCTGTCGGCGGTCGACACCGGCACCGAGACCCGCATCCTCGAGCACCTGGCCGAGCTGCGCCAGGCGCAGCCGGGGCGCGCCGCCATCATCGCCAGCCACCGTCTGTCGGCGGTGGTCGCGGCCGACCACATCGTCGTGCTCAAGGCCGGCCGCGTCGTCGAAGCCGGCACCCACGATCAACTGCTCGCGCTGGATGGCTGGTATGCCAGCCAGTGGCGCTACCAACAACTGGAGGCCAGCCTCGATGCAATCTGACGCAACGTCCGTGGAGCGCGGCGAATTGCGCAACCAGGCGAAGCTGGCCACGCGCCTGCTGCGCCGCGCCGCCGCCCCCGAAAAACGCCACCTGGTCGTCGCCACGCTGTGGCTGATCCTGGCCGCGGCCTTCGAAGTCCTGGGGCCACTGCTGGGCAAGGCCCTGATCGACGACCACCTGCTGCCGCGCCACCTCGACTGGACGCAGATGACCCTGCTGCTGGGCGGCCTGGTGGTCACCGGCTGGATCTCGAGCTGGGTGCGCTACCTGCAGCTGATCCGCCTGTCGGGCCTGGCGATGCGCTCGGTGCAGCGCCTGCGCGAATGGGTCTATGGCCACGTGCTGCGCCTGCCGATGGCCTTCTTCGATCGCGCCATCACCGGCCAGCTGGTCAGCCGCGTGACCAACGACACCGAGGCGGTCAAGACCCTGTACATCCAGGTCCTGTACGTCATGCTCGACAACTCGATCGTCCTGGTCGGCACCATGATCGCGATGGCCTGGCTCGACTGGCGCCTGATGCTGATCGTGCTGACCCTGGTGCCGGCGGTGGTGGGCATCGTCTGGCTCTACCAGCGCCTGTCGGCGCCGGCGGTCACCCGCGCGCGCGCCCTGCGCAGCGACATCAATGCCCAGATGGCCGAGTCGATCGGCGGCATGAGCGTGCTGCAGGCCAGCAATGCCGAAGTGCGTTTCGGCGAGCGCTTCCTGGGCACCAACCGCAGCCACTACACGGCGCGCGTGGCCGAGCTGCGCGCCAACGCCTTCCTGCTGCGGCCCGCGCTCGACCTGCTCAACGTCGCCCTGCTGGCGCTGGTGATCTTCGCCTTCGGCCAGCGCGAGATCGGCGCGGTCGAGGTGGGCGTGCTGTACGCCTTCGTCAGCTATATCGCGCGCGTGGTGGAGCCCCTCATCCAGATCACGATGCAGTTCAGCGGCCTGCAACAGGCGGTGGTGGCGGCGGCGCGCGTGAACACGCTGCTCGATGAAGCGGGCGCGCCGGAACACGATCCGGCGCGCGCGCAGGACGAGGCGGCGTTCGTCGCCGGCGCGCCGGCGGTGCGGGTGCGCAACGTGGAATTCGCCTACGTGGCGGGCCAGCCGGTGCTGCACGACCTGTCGCTCGACGTGCCGCAGGGCGCCTTCTTCGGCATCGTCGGCCACACCGGCAGCGGCAAGTCGACCCTGCTGTCGCTGCTGCTGCGCTACTACGTGGCCGACAAGGGAAGCATCGAGATCGGCGGCCTGCCGCTGGCCGGCATCGGCAACGAGCGTTTCCGCAACGAGGTCGGCCTGGTGCCGCAAGACCCGTTCATCCTGGCCGCCACGGCGCGCGAGAACATCGACATGGGCCGCGGCCTGCCCCTCGAGCGCCTGCAGGCGGCGGCGCGCGCGGCCCACGCCCACGACTTCATCGCCGCGCTGGAAGACGGCTACGAGACCCAGCTGGGCGAAGGTGGCTCGCGTTTGTCGTCCGGCCAGAAGCAGCTGATCGCGATCGCGCGCGCGCTGGCGGGCGAGCCGCGCATCCTGCTGCTCGACGAGGCGACCTCGCGCATCGACAGCGCCACCGAGCAGATCGTGCAGGAAGCCCTGGAAGAATTGCGCGGCAAGGTGACCATCATCGCCATCGCGCACCGCCTGTCGACCATCCGCGAAGCCGACCGCATCATCGTGCTCAATCACGGCAAGATTACCGAGGCCGGACCGCACGAGGAACTGATGCGGATCGAGGGCGGCTTGTATCAGCGGCTGTATTTGTTGCAGCAGATCGCCGTCTAGATTCGACTCCAGTTGAAACAACCGGCCGGCGCGCCGCTGCCGCTCACCAGCAGCGCGCCGTGCCGGTACAGATCCCAGCGGCGCGCTTGCGGCACCGCCACCACCACCACGCCCATGGCGCGGTCGCTCCACACCAGCCGGCCGTCGACCGCGTCGAGCGCCGCGAACACCCCGCGCGGGCCGGCGCCGGGGTGGAACACGACGGTGGTCAGGTCTTGCCCCGGCGGCGGCATCAGCGCCCAGGCGCCGGCGCCGACCGTGCCGGCGGCCAGCAGGGCCATCGCCGCGGTGGCGTTGCGCATCCCTTTGCCGCTACCGCCCCCTCCCTGGCGGCGCAGCCAGCGCCAGCCCAGCACCAAGGGCACGATGCCGAACACGGCCAGCCAGAGCAGATCCCACAACAGCGGATTCGGGCTGTCGATGCGGATGCGGTGGATACCGAGCAGCCAGTGCGACAGCAGCGCGTCGACCGTGTGCCAGACACCGAAGCCCACCAGCAGCGCACCCGCCAGCGGCCGGCCCCAGTCCACGCCACCACGCCGCTGCGCGCGCCACAGACCGACCAGGCCGGCCAGCGCGACGACGTACATCAGCAGGTGGAAGTAGCCGTCCCACAACACCTGCAGGCGCAGGTCGTCGATGCCGGGAACCAGGCTGAGCAGATGGTGCCACTGCAGGATCTGGTGCAGCAGGATGCCGTCGAAAAAGCCGCCGAGCGCAAAGCCCAGCGTCGCGCCCCACCTGGCCCATGGCGATCTCAACATATCCATCTCCTCAACGCTGTCCCGCAGCCAGTATAGGAGGTGAAGCGGAACGGCATCGCACCATTCCCTCAACAAATAATGTGTGATTTACTGATCGACGGTATATGTCGAAATACAACACTTCGTTCCATGTCGCAAGCGTGGGCGGCGGACGGTTTGGCCTGGATTGGCGGGCTTTCTGGACAACTGGCAGGGGCTCGGCCATTGCTGCGCGAGCCTGTGTCATTTTTGTGACATTTAAAGAGAAAGTGAAATTTCTACTTTGCAACAGCCATATAATGGACCAAACAATTTCCGCCGGAACGACCGGCCCGACGAGAACCGGCATGTTGGCTGTCCTGCACCGCGCATTCGCGCGCTCCCGCTCCCACGCACTGGCGCTGGCCTTGTGCGCGGCATCGGCGTTGGCGTTCGCCGATGACGCCCTGTCGCTGGACCAGCGCATTGCCGAAATCCGCGAACTCAACCGCTTCGTGCCCGAGCGCGCCCTGCCGAAGCTGGAAGCGCTCGAGGCGCAAGCCCGCAAGGCGCCGCTGACGCAGCGCATCGAGTTTCTGAACCAGCTCGCCATGGCGCGCCACGGCCTCGGCCACCATGGACAGTCCTTCGCGCTGGCCAACGAGCTGATTGCGCTGGGCCGTGAATACGATCATGCCGGCGCGCTGGCCAAGGGCCTCCTGATGCAAGGGTATTCCGCCTTCGCCCAGCATCGCCCGGGCGAGGCGCACCGCCTGGTCTGGGAAGCGGAAAAACTGGCCAACACCACCGACGACATCGACCTGCGCGTGCGCGCGGCCATCTCGTCGGGCGAATCGCATGCCGAGGAAGGCAATCTGCCGCGCGCCCTCGAACGGCTGCAGGGCGCCGCCGCGCTGGCGCGCGCGCAGGGCGAGCCGGTGCACGTGGTCATGGCGCTCAACTCGCTGGTGCGCCTGTATGCCCAGATGCGCGAACCCGAGAAAGGCTTCGTCCTGCTCGACGAGGCGCTTGCCGCCGCCGAAAAAGCCCGGTCGCCCGGCCGCATGGCCACCATCCGGAACGCCGAGTACGGGCTGGCGATCGACACCGGCCAGCGCGAACGCGCGCTGCGCGCGCTGCAGGAAGGACTGGCGCTGGAACGCTCGATCGGCGCCAACAAGCGGGTCGTGGTGTCGCTGATCAACCTGTCGGATTTCTATCTCAAGACCGGGGACTTCAAGCACGCGGCAAGCTACGCCGAACAGGCGTTGGCGGCGGTGGGTCCGCTGAACGACCGCGCGCTGGACGCCACCGCACACCTGAACCTGGGCCAGGCCTATCTCGGCACCGGCCGCCTGGCCGAAGGCAAGCGCCAGATCGAGATGGGCATGGCCGGCTACGAGGAAATCGGCGACAAGCCGGAACTGCAGACCGCGCTGGTCGAATACGGCCTCGCGCTGGAACGCGCCGGCGACCTGGCCGGCGCGCTGCAGGCCTACCACCGCGAACGCAAGATCTCCAACGAGCTGTTCGAACGGCGCCGCCAGCAGGCCATGCTCGACCTGCAGGAAAAGTACGAGGGCGACAAGAAGCAGCGCCAGATCGAGCTGCTGCGCAGCGAGAACCTGATCAAGTCGACCGAGATCGACAACCGCCGCCTGCAACAGCGCGTGTGGTGGCTGCTGGTGGCGGTGTTCGCGCTGGCGGCGACCGTGGTGGGCCTGCTGTACCGCAAGGTGCGCCACGCCAACGCCCAGCTGCACGAAAAGAACCGCGAACTCAAGCAGCAGAGCGTGCGCGATCCGCTGACGGGGCTGTACAACCGCCGTCACTTCCTCGAGTACATGCGCATGCCGCCGGAGGCCCAGGCATCGGGCGGTGCGCCGGGTGGAGCCCCGGGTGGAGCCTTATTCCTGCTCGACGTCGACCACTTCAAGAACATCAACGACACCTATGGCCACGCGGCCGGCGACGCGGTGCTGACCACGATCGCGGCGCGCCTGTGCGAAATCCTGCGCGAGACCGACATGATCGTGCGCTGGGGCGGCGAGGAATTCCTGGCCTATTTGCCGACGGCGCCGGCCGGCAAGGCCGGCTTGGACGAGGTGGCCGAGCGTATCCTGGGCGGCATCGGCGCGACCGTCGTCGACCATGGCGGCACGGCCCTGAGCGTGAACGTCTCGATCGGCTATGCGCCCTTCCCGCTGTCGGTGGGCAAGCAGAGCCTGGCATGGGAACGGGTGGTGAACCTGGTGGACATGGCGCTGTACCTGGCCAAGTCGCACGGGCGCAACCGGGCCTATGGCGTACGCGGCTTCGCCGACGACAGGCTGGCCAGCATCGATGCGATCGAACAGAACCTGGAGCATGCCTGGCGCGCCGGCCAGGTCGACCTGTCGGTCGTGATGGGAGAGCGCGAGCTGCCGCGCGCCGCGAACGGCTGAACGTCCGCGGCGCAGGGCTGGCGCAGGTCTAATGCATCAGAAGCCGTACTGCAGGCCCACCGACACGACGTCGGCCTTGGCGCCCATTTCCTTCTTCTTGCCGTAGCGTTCGTATTCGCCGAACAGCGCCACGTTCGGCGCCAGCGCGTACTGCACGCCCAGCGCGGCATAGGCGCCGGTGTCGCGATCGGTATAGCTGTCACCCATGAACGAGGTCTTGGTCTCGTTATACGATGCGCCCAGCTTGCCGTAGGCCGAGAGTTCGGCGTTCACCGGCATCGTGTACTTCGCCGCGGCATAGGTGCGCGAACTCTTCACCCGGGCGTCCGCGAATCCCGGCGCCCACGCGACGTTGAAGTCCTCGTTGCCGAAGCGCGAGTGGCCGACTTCCACCGCCCAGTTCTGGTCGATGTTATATCCGCCGAAGATCTTGCCGCCGGCTTGCCAGTCATCCGTGGTCTGGTTCTTGGCGCCGGAAACGGCGGCGCCGATATAAGGGCGCGACGCGCCGCCGTCGGCGACGACGGTCTGGGCTTGTGCGGAACCGATGGCAGCGACGGTGGCTGCGAGCGTGATCAGGATTTTTTTCATGATGTCCTCTGTCTGGTCTGGTTCGCAATTCCTCATTGAATTGCGTATTAGAAAGGTAGCACCAATGGCAAGCCGAGTTGAACCGTTGATGCGTAAGCGGTTGTAACGAATACCGGCTCGAACATTCGTCGACCGGACAGGTGCCGCGACTTGTCGCGACATTGCGCGCCGTTCGCCGCACGTTCCGTGCCGATCGGGCATATGCATTGCGTTACCTCTGGATACAACTTGGCGATGATCCCTTGCCTGAGCGGCGCCAGAGCGCCCGGCGAAGATCGGATATGCACGACAACGTCGCGACATCGCCTCGCTACGATGCCGGCTCGTTCATCACCTGGAGTCCACCATGTTCCGCCTTCGTACCGTCCTTTCCAGCGCCAGCCTGGCGCTCGCCGCTGCTACTACGCCGGCGGCGCCGCCGGACGCCGCCGCCCCGACGCTGGCGCCCCTCGCGCAGGCCCATACCTTCGCCCAGGTGCGCCAGGGGGGGGCGGGTCCACACCCTGCTGGCATTGAAGCTCGGCGCCGGCAAGCTCACCGCCATCGACCTGAGCGCGGTCAGCGGCTCGTACAGCCCCGACGCCTTCGACGTCATCAACCGCTTCGATGCCGCCGCCCTCGACGGCCTGGCGCGGCAGGCACAGGGCCCCGTCAGCCATCCGCTCGAGCGCCTGCTCGGCGTGGGGCCGCGCGGCCTGGCCCACATCGCCGCCGGCACCAATTACCCGGCGCACGGCAAAGAGGTCGGCATGCACGAAGCCTTCCTGTTTCCCAAGCTGTCCGCGGCCGGCGCTCCCCGCGCGAGCGTCGCCGCCGTCCCCGGCGCCCTGCTGGACTACGAGGTGGAAGTGTGCGCGCGCTTCGACCGCGAACTGCGCTCGGGCGCCGATTTCGACGCCGCCCGCAAGGGCTTCTTCCTGTGCGGCGACTTCTCGGACCGCGCCACGCTGGTGCGCAACATCAACCTGGCCAATCCCGCCTCCGGCGACGGCTTCGCCGACGCCAAGAGCGGGCCTGACCGCTTCCCGGCCGGCGCCCTGCTGGTGGTGCCGCGCGACTGGAAGGCCTTTCTGCAGGGCGTCACCATCGCGACCCACGTCGACGGCCGCCAGCGCCAGCACGCCCGGGCCGGCGACATGATCAAGGACCTGCGCGCGATCGTGACCGAGACGCTAGGCGAGGCGACAAGCCGCACCTGGTCGTATGCGGGCGGCCGCATCCCGATGGTCGCACGAAAGGCGATCGGCACCGAGAGCGCGGTGCTGACCGGCACCGGCGATGGCGTGGTGTTCCAGGAGCCCGCGCCGGACGTGATCAAGGCGGTGATGGGCGCAAAGGACCGCGCAGCGCAACTGGCGCAGATCGAGCGCTACCTGGCCAGCGAGGCCGCCAAACGCATCTATCTGCAACCCGGCAACCGGGTGCGCCATTCGAGCAACTACCTCGGCTGGATCGACGCCGCCGTCGTCGCGGCCGGCGCGCCTTCAAAATAAGCCGCCGCGCCAACGACATTTCATCGACACGCCTGCCGCATAGTGCAGGCACGCATTCACGACCATCGACAGGACTATCCATGAAGCCTCTTTTCCTCTTCGCCACCCTTCTTGCCATTTCCAGCCTCGCCAGCGCGCAGCAACCGTCGCGCTGGGGCCTGGGCGTCGGCGCCGCCGTCTCGGACTCGGTGTATGCCGGCGAAGGCACGCGCGTCACGCCTTTCCCGCTCGTGTCCTACGAGGGCGAGCGCTTCTACTGGCGCGGCATTCAAGGAGGCGCCCACCTCGTCAAGCGCGGCGGCTTCGCCCTCGACGCGACCTTGTCGGCCCGCTTCGACGGCATCGACAGGGACGATTTCGGCGTGCTCGAGCTGGCCGAGCGCGGCATCGACCGCGCCTTGCTGGAAGACCGCGACGACGCCTTCGACCTGGGCCTGGCCGCCAGCTGGCGCGGCGCGCTGGGCCAGCTCGACCTGGGCGTCAAGGGCGATGTCACCAGCGCCAGCAAGGGGATTGAAGTCAACCTGAGCTATGGCTATCCGTTCCAGTGGGGCGCCATGCGGATCACGCCGAACGTCGGCGTGTCGCACCTGTCGAAGAAGCTGGCCAATTACTACTACGGCACGCTGCCCGGGGAAGTCGCGCGCGGCGTGGCCAGCTACCAGCCGGGCAGCGCGGCGGTGGCCCGCATCGGCGTCGACGTGGTGCGCCCGTTCGCCGGCAACTGGGTCTTCATCGGCAATGTCGGCTACCGCAAGCTGCCGACGAAGCTGTCGGACAGCCCGCTGGTGGAGAAGGACAAGGACGGCTCGGTGTCGGCCTTCATCGGCTTCAGCCGCGGCTTCTAAGGTTTGGTGCGATACTGCTCCGGCCATTTCAACCGACCTCGTTGCGCCCCATGATCAAGCAGCCCCTGAGCATACTCATCATCGAAGACAACGCCGGCCTGGCGGCGAACATCTACGACTACCTGGAAGCCTGCGGACACCATTCCGACGCCGCGCCGGACGGCGAATCGGGCCTGGGGCTGCTGGCCATCAACCGCTACGACGCCATCGTCCTCGACTGGATGATGCCGCGCATGGACGGCATGACCATGCTGGGGCGGCTGCGCCAGGAAATGAAGTCGCGGATACCGGTGATCGTCCTCACCGCGAAGGACCAGCTCGAGCACAAGCTGCACGGCTTCCTGACCGGGGCCGACGACTACGTGGTCAAGCCGGTGGCGCTGGCCGAGCTGGAAATCCGCCTGCGCGTGCTGGTGCAGCGCACGCGCGGCGCCGTGGCCGAATCGCAGGTGCTCGAAGTGGCCGACCTGCGCTTCGATCTCGGCACGCTCGAGGTGAGCCGCGCAGGCAAGGTGGTGGCGATGACGCCGGTGCGGCGCCAGCTGCTCGAACTGCTGATGCGCCGCTCGCCCGCGCTGGTGCGGCGCGAGGAACTCGAAACCCTGATCTGGAAGGACGACGTGCCCGACACCGACGTCCTGCGCTCGCACATGCACATGCTGCGCAAGGCGGTCGACGGCGAATCTCCGCGCAAGCTGCTCAAGACGATCGCGGGCAGCGGCTACCGGCTGGGGCTATCGGATGAATAGGCGCATCCGCGGCATGTCGAGCCTGCAGCGCAAGATCAGCGCCATCTTCGTCCTGTTCTTCCTGACCATGGCCCTGGGCCTGACCGTCCAGGGCAACCTGAGCCAGCACCTGATCGTGCATCCCTTGTGGGAGGAACTGCTGGAATCGAGCACCGCCCGGATGCGCGCGGGCGGCAAGCCGGCGCCCGGCGAGGAACAGCCGCCGACGGGCCTGGTCCGCGGCTGGCGCCTGGGCGCCGGGCCGATTCCGGCCGACATGCCGCCCTATTTCGCCGCGCTGCGGCCCGGCTACTACGACGAAGAGCGGATGGACAGCTACGAGTCGGATCTCAGCCATGCGGTGCTGGTGACGCCGGTCGGCGACGGCGAACGCATCGTGATGGCGGTCGACATCACCGACCTGGAAAACTACCAGAACAATATGGCCCTGGTCAGCGTGCTGATCGCGGTGCTGAGCGCCGCGATGATCGCCGGTTCGATCGCCTGGGTCTACCGCAGCCTGCGGCGGCCGATCGGCGTGCTGGCCCAGCGGATGGAAGAACTCGATCCCGAGCAGCCGTCGCAGCGCCTGGCGACCGACTTCGCCCTGAGCGAACTGCACGACATCGCCGTCATCGTGAACGGCCACCTGGAACGGGTCGAGCGCTTCATCGAGCGCGAACGCAGCCTGCTCGACCAGGCCAGCCACGAATTCCGCACGCCGATCGCCGTCATCGCCGGCGCCGTGGACGTGCTCAAGCTGCATGACCTGCCGCCGGCCGCCGGCGCCCCGCTGGCGCGCATCGAATCGACCGCCGAGAACCTCACCGAGATCATGGCGGCGCTGCTGTTCCTGTCGCGCGAGGACGGCAAGGCGCCGCTGGAGACCACGCGGCTCGATGCGCTGCTGCTGGCGCTGATCGACGACCACCGGCATCTACTGGACGGCAAGGACGCGCACTTCGTCGTCGAAGCCCTGGAACCCCTGACGGTGAACAGCCCGGAAGCGATCGCGCGCATCGTGGTGGGCAACCTGCTGCGCAACGCGGCCGAGAACAGCTACCAGGGCGCCATCCGCATCAACCTGGTCGAGGGGCGCCTGAGTATCCAGGACAGCGGCGCAGGTTTCGACACGGTGGCCGCCGCGCGGCGCTACACGCAAGCGCTGCGCACCTCGGCCAAGCAGGGTGGCGGCCAGGGCCTGGGGCTGTTCCTGACGCGCCGGGTGTGCGAGCGCTTCGGCTGGACCTTGGCGATCTCGTCCGACCCCGCGCACGGCACGCTGGCGGAGATGACGTTTATTTAATCGTCTTCCCTGATCTCGTCCGCCTGTTCCTGGATCTTCTCGCCGGCGCGTTCCACCGACTTGCCGACTTCCTCGGTCGCGCGGTCCAAGCCGCGGCTGGCTTCCTCGGTCGCGTCCCTGACCTTGTCGCGCGCCTCGTCGACCGCGTCGTCGACCCTGGCCAATTCGTCCTGCACCGAATCGGTGACCTTGGCGCTGGCATCGTCCAGCGCCTTGCCGATGCGTTCCGCCGGCCCGGCGCCGTCCTCGTCGCGGCTGCAGCCGGCCAGCGCCATGAGCATCACCGGCACCAGCAGCGCCCTTGTCATGCTTGCCTTCATTCCCTGCTCCTTGCGGTTTTCTCGACGCCTTGCATGATACACCGGGCCATCCGGCGTGGATGTGCTTACAGCTTCATCCGCCGCGCTTCGGATCGGCCAGCGGATGGCTGCGCCGGCGCCGCTCTTCGCGCGTGCAGGCGGCGGCTGCGGCATTGAGCGCATCCTGCACCTTGCGCAGCTGCGCTTGGCTCGCGCGCGTCTTGCGCAGCGCGATCAGTTCGTCCTGCGCCTCCTTCGGCTTGCATTCCTTCGCCAATGCGATCGCCGATGTCATGCGGCGCTCGATGCGCGCCGCCGTCGGCTTGGTCAGCATCCAGGCCAGCCATAGCAGGCCGAGCGCGATCAGCCACCAGCGCAGGCGGATCGGCTTGCGCGCTGGAGCGGCCGGACGGGGCGCCGCACTCGGGCGGATGGGCGGCGCTGCCGGTGGTGGGGGCGATCTGGGCGGTGCCGGCGGCACTGGCGGTGCTGGCGGTGCTGGCGGTGCTGGCGGCGCTGGCGGCGCTGGTCGCGGAGCCGCCGCAACCGGGGCTGGCGGGGGAGCGGCGGCCGGCTCCGGCCGTTTCGCCAGGCTGGGCGCCGGCGGCGCGATCGGCGCGGCGGCCGCCTGCTGCGCCGTGCCGCACCAGGGACAGAATGCGACCCGGCGCGGAAAGGCGCGTCCGCAGCCGACGTTCACGCAGCGAAAGGTGGACAGTGCTTGCTCCATGCCTGTTCCTAGTCCGGATCCGGCACGCCGTCGTCGGGATCGGGTATCCCGTCATCGGGCGTGCGGCCTAGCGCAGTTGCCAACTCGGGCAGCTCACCCACCGTGCTCCACTTGCCGATCTTCGGATGCCAGCGCATGTCCCAGGCGCGGGTGGCGTGGTCGATCTCGCCGCGCGCGGCCTGCTGCGCGACCTCGTCGACCGTGAACGGCCCGCGCTGGGCGCCGCCGATGAACAGCTTGAAGCGTGGCGTCGCGGTCGGCAGCGGTGGCGGCGCGACCGGACGCGGCGCCAGCGCCTGCGCCGCCGCTTCCTCGTCCGCCAGCAGCGCGGGCAGGATCACGCGCTTGTCGACCGCGCGCTCGACTTCCCAGCCGTAGGCGTCCTGGCTCGAGCCGGGAACGGCCTCGGTCCAGCGCTCGACCTGGCCCAGCAAGGCCTCGATGCGCGCCGGCCCCAGGGCCGGGTCCAGCGCCTGCGCGCGCCGGATCCAGCTGTCGTACAGGCGGCGCGCGGTGATGTTCGGCAGCGAGGGCGATGGCAGCTGGGCGCCAGTCTCGTCGACTTCGAGGCGCGGTTCGTATACGCGCAGCTGGTAATAGCGCATCAGCGCCGCCAGCAGCATCAGCCGCTGCGGGCCGAGATGCGCCAGGCGCGCCTGGACGGCCGCGATGATCCCCTCGCGATAATAAGGCGGCAGGCCGTTGGAGCGGATCGCGAACTCGTTGCCGACCTGGAGCCATTCGCCGGACCCCGCTTCGACCTCGAACAGGTACTGGCCACGCGGCTGGAAAGCGGCCTCGCGGTCGCCCAGCTCCGCTTTGCGCCGGATGACGCCGAGCGCGATCGCCTGCAAATACCACTCGTAATCGTCGGCCAGCCGTCCCAGCTCGTCCATCGACGGCGAGATCGGATGGCGAAAACGCGTGGCGTCGAAATGCAGGTGGGTCGGGATCTTCGGGTTCTCGATCTGGTACGAGGCGCGCCAGGTCGGCAGGCCGCGCAGCACCGTCATCGGATAGCCGGACAGCTCGATATAGCACACCGCCCTGCCGCTCACTCCGGTGTTGACGATCGACACCAGCTCGCCATGGAAGTAACCGGTCGGCACGGCGGCGCGGATCTCGGCCTCCATGCGCCGCCACGACACGGGATCGCCCACGCCGATGAAGCACTTGAACTGGTCGGCGTTCGGCGTGAACTCGGCCGAGAAGCGCGCATTCACCCACGGCATCGCGCTGCGGATCCACTCGGCGAAAATGCGCTGGCGCTCCTGCGGCGACAGGGTCGATAAACGTTCGAGCAGCGGATCGGCGCTCTCCTGCTGATCCAGCCCCTGGCTGGACAGCTGCAACTGCGCACGGCGGAACAGCTTGAGCAGCAGCTCGGCGCGCAGGCGTTCGTCGCCCAGCTGCGGAAACAGGCGCGCCGAACCGCCGAATTCGAGCAGCACTTCCTCGCTCCAGATGCTGGTGTCGCCGGTAAGTCTCACCGGCGCCGGCGTCGTCTCGACGCCGAGCTTGATCGTGGTCGCATGTTCCTGGCGCGCGTCGGCGCGCAGTTGCATGATGCGCTGGTCCACCGCCCCGAGCATCGCCTGCACGGCGCGCCGGCCTTCCTGGAATTCGCCGGCGATGCCGCTCCACTGCGCATGGCCGTGTTCATCGGTGGATTGCGGATCGCCCAGCCAGCCGGATAGCGAGCGCATCACTTCGATCGCCTGGCCGGCCGCCACCGCGAGCAGGTGGAAGCGCAGGTAATCGGCCAGGTCGCGCTTGAGGTGGCCCATCACTTCGCGCGCCTGCGGCTCCTTGCCGAACAGGCGAACGGCGGCCTGGCCCAGGTTGTTCAGCGATTCCTCGACCTGGCGCGTGCGCAGCGCGTCGCGGATGTCGCGGTAGCGGCGGCCATTGCGCTCGGCATGCGCCAGGTCGCGCTGCGCCAGGCGCGCCTTGACCTGCTCCAGCAACGACAGCACGAATTCCAGCCCGCCCTGGCGGCGGTCGTCGAGCAGGGCGTACAGGCGCTCGCGCACCCTGCCCTTCACGCGGTTCGTCAGTTCGCCGGTATGGCGCTTGATGCGGTCTTCGCTGGTCTCGGCGGTGGCGCCGGCCTCGCGGATCGCGTCGCGTTCGAGCTGCGGCAGCAGTTCTGACACTTTTTCGCGCCACAGCTTGACGTCGTAGGACGCCATGATGCGGTCCATCTCGAGCTGGACCCGGCTTTCCACGCGCTCGAGCAGCGAGCGGCCGTCGCGGTCCTGCAGCAGCGCGGTCGTCAGCGCGTACTCGGTGAACGGCGTGACGTCCACCGAACCCTTGCGCAGGTCGGGGAACTCGTCGAACGGCCGCTCGGCCATTTCCATCTGCTCGCGCATGAAGGCGTCGCGCTCGGCGTCGCCGGCGCGCCGCGCCGCATTGTTCCCCGCATTGTTCCCCGCATTGTTCCCACTTACGCCATCGCTGCCGGCCAGGCCGAAGAAGGCCTTCACCATCAGCGCCGCCAGTTCATAGGCGCGGATGTCTTCGTGCAGGCTTTGCTGGGTGTCGAGCACCGACTGGCCGAAGCTGGAATACGCCTTCGAGTACGACAGCCGCATGTCGCCGAAGCGCGCCTCGGGCACGCGCGGGTTGTACGGACCCAGCTTGTGCTGCTGCTGGTTGACCGCCACCGAGCGCTTGCGGTTGGCGAAGTCCGCCGAGGCGAAGTCTTCGAACAGCGTGTCGGCCACCATCTGGTAGACGTCCTTGACGTCGAGCGTGGCCTTATTGGCCAGGTTGGCGGTGTCGACGAAATACACGTCGTCGTAGGGCGCGCCGCGGCCGGCGATGCTATCCGGGTCCAGCCACGTGATATTGGCGTTCATGTCGCGCATCGCCGTCTCGAGTTCCATCAGGGTGGCGTAGGCATTCGCTTCGGTGCGCTCCTTGTTGGCCTTGGCGAAACCGGACGGCATCAGCAGCACCAGGTCGACCTGGCTGTCGGACACTTCCTGGCGCGCGATCGCCTTCGACAGCCAGCCCAGGTCGAGCACGCTGCCGGCGCCAGTGCCGCCGGCGGCGGAGGCGACGACCACGATCCTGAATTTCGAGGTGTCGACCTGCAGCCCGAGGCGCTGGTAATTCTCCTTGCGCTCGATGCCGGCATTGCTGCTCAGGTAGTTCAGCGCGCCCTTGATGCGGCCGCGCAGCTTCGGATACTTGTCGAACAGGTAGAGCCGCGCCAGCGCGCGGATCTGGCCCGCGCCCTTCGACGGATCGATGCCGAGCGAGCGCAGCTTCTTGGGCCGCAGCGGCATCCAGCTCTCGATCAGCGGAAAGCGCGCCAGGCTGTCGTCGGACTCGTGGTATTGCGGCAGGTCGAGCGGCTCGACCAGGCGTTCCTCGTCGGAGAGGCGCACCAGTTCGTACCAGGGATCGGTGCGCTGCGACTTGCCCTCGTCGATCACGGCATTGCTGTCCAGGTCGAAGTGCAGGAAGCGCGCCACCGGGAAGTCGGCGATCGATTCGACCCGGGTCGGATGGCGCCGGTTCCAGACCGCCGCCAGGATGCGGCGCCGGATACGCATCATGACTTCCATGCCGGTGCCGCCGGCGCCGATGAACAGGGTCGGCCGCAGGTCGACCTTCAGTTCGGCCGGGCGGCTGTTGATGCTCGACGGGTTCGGGAATTCTGCCATGGTGTGGAAACTCCCTTTGTTAACGACGGCCGATGAACAGTGACGCGACCAGCGCCACCAGGCCCACCGCCACCAGCGGGCCGGTGACGGCGAAGGTCAGGAAGCGGCTGGCGTTGATGATGGCCAGCACCGCCGCCGCCGACAGGAAGCCGAGGCCGACGAACAGCAGCCAGCCGGCGTTGCCGGCCGAGGAAGGCGCCACCCGTTTGCGCACCAGATGGTGGACATAGGCGCCGCGCACGAAGAAGTAGACGCTGAGCAGGATCAGGAACACGATGCCGCCGATCGCCAGGTCGCGGTCGGAAGTATCGGCGACCGGCAGAGTGTGCGGGTCGACCGGCATCACCTCGACCGGACGGGTGGCGGTATCTGGCAGGGTCTGAGGCATGGTCTGCTGAACTGCGTCCTGCGGCGAAGCCGATTCCTCCGGCAGCTTGAAGCCGGGATCGGCGGGCGATGGAGCATCTGTCGGTGGCTGGGCTGCCTGCATGGTCTTTTTCCTTCCTTGTTATGGGCGGCCGAGCCGCACGTGCGCGCCTTCGCGCACATCGAGCAGCCGATGGCCGAACAGCGTTGTCTTCAGTTGCGCGACCTGCTCGCCATGGCGGTCATGAACAGGCTGGGTGGTGCCGGGGCGGCCGCGCAAGGTGCGCGCTTCTTCATCCACCAGCACCTGGGCCGTGCGCGGCCTGGTCCAGGCCCAGGCGCCGGCGGCGAGCAGCGCCAGCAGCGCCAACAGGCCACCCACGAGCGCCAGCAGCGGTCCCATGCCATAGTGGACGCGCACCTCCACCGGCAGCACCGCCGTCGACGCCTGCACCCGCGCCGGCGGGATGAAGATATCCGGCAGCGGGTCGCCCGGGAACAGCGCCGCCATGCGCTGGCGGAAGGCCTGCGACAGCGCCAGCTTCTGGTCGGCCAGGTGCAATTCGATCCGGCCCGGCAGCACGTAGGCCGAGCCCGCGGACTTGAGCGCGGCCAGCGACCATTTGTCGGGCATCTGCGCCACCGGCAGCGGCATTCTCGAACCCAGCGGCGCCGGCTGTCCGGGCGCCAGCGCGCGCACGCGCTGGGTATCGAGCACGATCGGATGGCTCTCGCCGGCAAGCAGGGAGCGCGCGCTCAGGGTGGCGGATCCGATCGTGTACGGATACATCGTGTTTTCCAGGTTCCACTCGATGCGCGCCTGCGGCGTGCGCGCATCGGAAGCGACGTCGGCGCGCAGCACGCCGCCCGCATCCGCGGCGAACGTGACGCCGGGCGCATTGACCACGCGGCGCGGCGCGAGCCGCACCGTGTCGCGGTCGAGCGGCTTGAGGCGCGCCGGCGGCTCGGTGATCACCCGGGCGATGCGTCCGGAGGCCAGCAGCGCATCGAGCGCCGCCGCGCCTTGCGGCCCGACCGCGAAGGCGTACACCATCAGTCCGTTTGCGCTGTAGTGCTTGCCCTGGACCGGCATGCGCAGCGGGAAGGCCAATGCCTTCGTGATCGCGTCGCCGCCGTGGATCAGCGCATAGAATTCGCGGTTGCGCGCGGCCGTGGCCTGGTCGTTGTCGGGGCTGTTGCGGTTGTTCGTCACCAGCCAGACGATGCCGGGCCGGCCCTGGAGCACCTGCCCGGTCGCGGCGCGCACCGCTTCGCCCAGGTCGGTGTCGGCCAGCGCAGCGCCGCCGGGCTTGCGCGCCGTGTCCAGGCTGGCGATGGCCTGCGCCACGCGCGCGCGGACCGGTTCCTCGCCTGCCTTGAACGACAGCAGCGCGCGCGGCGACGGCGCCCCCTCGCGGGCCTGATTGAAGCTCGCCAGCACCAGCGCATCTCCCGGCTGGACCACGCTGCCCGCCAGCGCCGCCACCAGCGGCTTGAAGGGCGACCTGGGATCGCTGTAGAACGGCTCCATCCAGCCGGAGTTTTGCACCAGGAAGACGTGCGGCACGGAAGGCGACGCAGCTGCGGCGCACAGCGGCGCGCCGGCCAGCAGGGCCGCCGCCAGTGGACGTGCGATCATCTTCATCATCGTCGTGATCACAACGGCTCGTCCAGGCGCCAGCCGCGCATCTGGTTCCAGTCGGGATGGTGCAGCCACAGGCAGCCGCCCGCCACCACCGGCACGCACTCGAGCGGACGGGCCAGGCGCGCGATCTCGTCCAGGATCACGTTGCGGCGCCCGATCCACTCCACCGTGGTGCGTGGAATGACGCGCGCAGGCGTGCTCACGTCTGCTCCGGTCCCCAACGCTTCTTCGGCGCGGAAGTTCGCCTTGTGAAAGCGCAGCACCAGGCCGCTCGGCTGGCTGCGGTTGTTGTTGAAGCTGCGCAGCAGCGGCAGCACCAGCGTGTCGTCGTGGTGCGGGTCTTCGACGTGCTCGTTCGACCACGGCTCGTCCAGCACCGGATGCCCGCGCCGGAACAGGAAGTTGGCGAAGCCCAGGCGCGCGCCGTCGATCGCCATGCGCGCCGGCAGGTGATCGGGGCCGGCGCCGAGTTCGAGGTAGGAATAACCCTGCCCATCGTGCCCGATCTGCCACAGGCGGCCGTCGCGGCTCTGGGTCGGCCCGCCAAAGTCCAGGCGCGGTTGCCAGTGCAGCGGCCATGGAGAAAATTGCGGCGCCTCGCCCGGGCGCCAGGTGAGCTGGCCCTGGGCGTGGAGCCAGAACAGGCGGCCGTCGTAGCCGAGCGGACGGCTCCAGCCGCCCGCCGGCGCATCGGGACATGCATACTCCTGCGCTTCATCGATGTCGAGGCGCATACTCCACAGGCGCACGCCATCGATGCCGCCCGCGAGGCAGGCCAGGTGGCGTCGCATGAGGCCGGGCGCGGCCACGATGGGCGCGGCCAGCATGCTCTCGGTGCGGTAGGTTTCGCTGACCGGGTCGATCCAGAGCCGCTGCAGGCCGTCCAGGCCGGGGACCACGCCGGCCTCGCCGCGGCGCGGGTCCAGCGCCGGGATCCAGGCGTGGCTGGAGGCGGTGAACACCAGGCTGGCGGCGCCCGCTTCGGGCGTGAGCACATGCCAGCTTCCGCCCAGCGGATCCCAGTACTGCAGCACCCCACGGGTGTGGGCCAGCGCCAGCAGGCGCTCGCCGGGAAAGCCGAAGCCTGCGGCGGCGAACACCGAACAGGCGTTGGGCGGCGCCGGCATGGTCAGGTCAAAGCGACCGGGCGTCGGTGCGGCCGGCCGTTCTTCGAGGCTGTCGCCAAGCGGCAGTGACGTGACCGGCAAGCCGTGCGGCACGTGGCGCGGCAGCACGTCGTCGCCGCCCGGGCCCCACCATCCGCGCACACGCGCCGGCGCGCCACCCAGGCGCAACAGCGGACGCCCGCAGCGCGGACAATAGGCGAATCCTTCGGGATAGATCGGAGAACAGCGACAATCGAGGGGCAGCGAGGCGCCGAGCACGTGGGCGACGTCGGGCAGGCGCCGGCGCGCGCGGCCCTGCCAGTCGACCGGGCCCAGGCCCGCGCTGGCGAGCAGGGCGAACTCGCCGCTTGCCTCGTCTTCCTGCCAGATGCTGGCAGGCGTTTCCCATCTGTACGCCATTGCTACCTTTCGCTCTGCCAAATAATTTGTTGAAACGGATTGGGCTCTCAGTCTTTGCTATTGCTCAAATGATAGCTCCGCGAACTGTCGCGCGGCGCGCCGTTCACGAGGTAGCGTCGCGCGATCCCGGACGCATCAATAATCGAACTCATCGCGTGCCCAGGCGGGGAACTTTCGGCATACCTACGTATAATGGCCGCCTGCCATTCCACCTTTTGTTGCCCTCCCGATTCCGCCATGACCGCCGCAGATCCCCACGCCGACCTCCCTTCGCACGCCATCGATGCCGCCACTAAACATCTGCATGACGTGCTGACGATCGCGCTCGAACACGGTCCGGGGGAGCGCGCGCTGGTGGTGTACGACACCCGCACCGGACTTTCTCGCGCCCTGCTCGAAGGCTACCGGCGCAACCTGCCGCAGGCGACCTTCATCGACTTCGACGGCGTGACGCCGGAAGCGGTGCTGGCGGCGTTTCGCACGATGGCGACGGGTGAGCTGGTGGTGCTGCTGCAATCGTCGAACTTCCGTCTCGACGGCTTTCGCATGCGGGTCGAGCTGTTCAAGCTCGACCTGAAGGTGATCGAGCACGTGCACCTGTCGCGCATGCCGGGCATCCAGGGCGAGCACTACATCGACGCCCTGGCCTATGATCCGGCGTACTTCCGCGGCACCGGCCGCGCGCTCAAGGAACGCATCGACCGCGCGCCGCACGGCCGCGTGGTCGGCGGCGGCGAGACGCTCACCTTCGCCTCGCCGTTCGAGCCGGCCAAATTGAACATCGGCGACTACAGCGACATGAAGAACGTCGGCGGCCAGTTCCCGATCGGCGAGGTGTTCACCGAAGCGCTCGACCTGGAAGCGGTGCACGGCCGGGTGCAGATCCACGTGTTCGGCGACACCAGCTACCGCTCGAACCGCCCGGACGTGCCGGTGACCCTGGTGATCGAGGCCGGCCGCGTGGTCGCCACCGAGAACGCGACGCCGGAATTCCAGCAGGTGCTGGACAATATTCGCGCGGACGAAGGCGAAGTCTGGGTGCGCGAGCTGGGCTTCGGCCTGAACCGCGCCTTCACGCGCGAGCTGCGGGTGGACGACATCGGCACCTACGAGCGCATGTGCGGCATCCACCTGTCGCTCGGTGCCAAGCATGGCGTGTATCCGAAGCCCGGCTTCAAGCGCAAGGATGCGCGCTACCACATCGACGTGTTCGCGGTGACCGATGCGGTCTGGCTGGGCGAGGAAAGGGTGTACCAGGACGGGTGCTGGCTGGCCTGAAGCAACGCTTCCAGGCCGCGACCTGCATGCTATGATGGGATTTTCATTCCGTCTTTTGCACCATGCCGGATTCGCTTTCCAGCCATGTGAGGGAAATCCAGTCCATCGCTGCCGTGCCGCGCATGCTGGAAACCGTCGCTGCCCTCACCGGCCTGCGCTTTGTCTGCATCGCCCACGTCACCGCGACCAGCTGGACCACTTGCGCTGTGTACGACCAGCTGGGATTCGGCCTCGTCCCCGGCGCCCAGCTTGACGTCACCACCACGCTGTGCGAAGAAGTGCGCGAGACCAGGGCGACCATCGTCATCGACTGCGTCCGCGACAGCGACTGCTACCGTGACCACCGCACCCCGCGCATCTACGGCTTCCAGAGCTATTTTTCGATTCCGATCTTTCGTCCTGACGGGTTCTATTTCGGCACCTTGTGCGGCCTCGATCCAGAACCGAGGAAGCTGAGCGAAGGCGCCATCGTGCCGGCCCTGACGCTGTTTGCCGAACTCATTTCGCACCAGCTCGAGACCGAACGCTCATTGAACGCGACCCGCTCGGCCCTGCTGTCCGAGCGCGAAACGGCGGAGCTGCGCGAACAGTTCATCGCGGTGCTGGGCCACGACCTACGCACACCGCTGGGTGCGATTCTGGGCGGCGCCGAACTGTTGGCGCGCCGCCACGACGATCCGGTCACCAGGAAGGTGGTGGAACGGATGCGAAGCAGTGCACTGCGCATGACCGGGCTGGTCGACAACGTTGTCGATTTCACGCGCGGGCGCATGGGGTCCGGGCTGGCCCTCGATCTATCCCGGCACAACGACGTAGACCTGGTGCTCGATCAGGTGGTCGACGAACTGCGCGGCGTATATCCCGATCGCGCGATCACCAGCAGCATCGCGCGCGGCATCGACTTGCGCTGCGATCCGCAGCGGCTGGCGCAGCTGCTGTCCAATCTGCTCAAGAATGCGCTGGTGCATGGCGACCCAGCACATCCAATTGCGGTCGAAGCAGGCATTGACGACGCCGGCTTCATTCTCGTGGTAAATAACAGGGGGCCGCAACTCGGTCCGGACATCATCGCCCAGCTCTTCAAGCCTTACTGGCGCGCTATTTCGCGCCCCGGTGACGAAGGCCTGGGACTGGGCCTGTACATCGTCGACCAGATCGCCCGCGCCCACGGCGGCGCCATTGCGGTGCAGTCCGACCACGAATGCACCACCTTCACCTTCAGCATGCCGGCCGCATAAAATCCGTCCGTCGCTTGTTCGCCCCGTCCGGCATCTTCATACTGTTGACCATTTGTCCACATCATATGGAGAGCCCATGTTTGTCAAGCAGCCTGCCGCACCGCGTCTGCGTTCCCTCCTGATTGCCAGCCTGGCGACGTTCGCCACCCCCTTCGCCCATGCCGATGACGCCGCCATCGCCCGCATCGAAGCCGGCCTGCGTCCGGCCGTCGCACTGGCGAACGCAGCGGTCAAGACCGAAAGCCTGCAGGACGCGATGACGCGCCTGAAGGTGCCGGGCGTGAGCGTGGCCGTGATCAAGGACGCCAAGGTCGCCTGGGCCCGCGGCTATGGCGTGGCCTGGATCGGCGGGCCGGCGGTCACGCCGCAGACCCTGTTCCAGGCCGCCTCGGTGAGCAAGCCGGTGGCCGCCATGGCCGCCCTGCGCATGGTCGAACAGGGCAAGCTCGATCTCGACGCCGGCATCGACACCGCCCTCACCTCATGGCGCCTGCCGGAGGGCAAAGGCAAACCCAGTGTGCGCCAGCTGCTATCGCATACGGGCGGCATGAGCGTGTCGGGATTCCCCGGCTACGCCGCGGGCAAGCCGGCGCCGACGCTGGTGCAGGTGCTGGATGGCGCCTGGGCCGCCAATACCAAGGCGATCAGGGTGGATGCGGCGCCCGGATCGGCATTTCGTTATTCGGGTGGCGGTTATACGGTGCTTCAGCAGGCCATGATCGATCGCAGCGGCAAGCCCTTCGACGTGCTGCTGCGGGAATCGGTCCTGGCGCCGCTGGGCATGAGCGACAGCAGCTTCTCGCAGCCGCTGCCGGCGACCTTGCAGGCACAGGCCGCCCGCGCCCACGACAAAGACGGCAAACCCTACCAGGGCGGCGTCCACACCTACCCTGAGCTGGCGGCAGCGGGACTCTGGACCACGCCGCAAGACCTGGCCAGATTCGCGATCGCGATCCAGAACGGCGCGGCAGGCGGCGACAACGGCGTGATCTCCCCAAGCATGACGCGCACCATGCTCACCCCGGTCATGAACGACTACGCATTGGGCCTGCATATCCAGGACAAGGGCAAGGGCTTCGGCCATAACGGCAGCAATATGGGCTTCAAGGCCTTGATGGTCGCATCGACCGAAGGTGGCGATGGCGCGGTGATCCTGACCAACGGCGACAATGGCGGACCACTGGCGGACAGCCTGGTGCGCGCCATCGCCCACGAGTACAAGTGGTCCTTCAACCAGACCCGCCTGCGCCCGGCGGTCGAACTGGCGCCAGGGCAGAAGAAGGCCCTGGTCGGCAAATACCAGATCGAAGGGCTGGGCGGCTTCGAGATCGCCGAGCGCGAAGGCCGGCTGATGATCGCCAACCGCGACGCGCCATGGGAGCCGCTGTATGCCGAATCCGACAAGGTGCTGTTCATCCTGTCGCGTCCGATCGAGCTGCATCGCCTTGACGCCGACAGCGGCGTGTCGGTGCTGGGAGCCTCCTCCCGCCCGTACAAGCGCGTCGGCGGCCGGTAGGAATACTTATATTTCAGGATTTTTACAAATCCCTTGAGCAGTTGATTAATATCAGGATTAGAATTCTTTTCTAATATCAACTACAGATCCAGGGGAATCATGTTTCGTTTGCCTATCGGCGTGGCAGCGCTATGCCTTGCCACGTCGGCGTTCGCAGCCGCGCCCTTCGACGACAAGTTCCGCCAGCTCGACGAACTCCTGCCAACGCCTGGCGCGATCCGCACCGCTTCCGGCGCCCCGGGCCACGCCTACTGGCAGCAGCGCGCCGACTACACGATCCGCGCCACGCTCGACGAGAACAAGCGCGCGCTCACCGGCGCCGGCACGGTGACCTACCATAACAATTCCCCGGATACCCTCAAGTATCTGTGGCTGCAGCTGGACCAGAACATCTACAAGCCGGGTTCGGACGCGCGCCAGAGCGCCACCCTCCCCTCGCGCAACGCCTGGACCGGCGCCACGCCGCAGACGGGCCTGAAGTTCGACGGCCTGCGTTCGCTGCTCGAGCAGCAAACCTTCCCCGGCGGCTTCGACATCCTGGCGGTGAAGGACGCCAACGGCCGCGCGCTGCCGCACACCATCAACAAGACGATGATGCGGATCGACCTGCCGCAGCCGCTCAAGCCCGGCGCGCGCGTGACCTTCAGCGTCGACTGGCGCTACAACATCAACGAGCAGAAGGTGCTGGGCGGGCGTGCCGGCTACGAGAAGTTCGACGACAACAACGACCTGTTCGAGATCGCCCAGTGGTTCCCGCGCATGGCCGCCTACTACGACGTCTACGGCTGGCAGCACAAGCAGTTCCTGGGTTCGGGCGAGTTCACGCTCGAATTCGGCGACTACGACGTGCGCATCACCGTGCCGGCGGACCACGTGGTCGCGTCGACCGGCGAGCTGCAGAACCCGGGCGACGTGCTGACCGCCGCCCAGCGCGAGCGCCTCAAGCAGGCGCGCACGGCAAAAAAGCCGGTCATCATCGTGACCCAGGCCGAGGCCGAAGCGGCCGAGAAGGCGCGCAGCGCAGTGAGCAACGGCGCCACCAAGACCTGGCACTTCAAGGCGAAGAACGTGCGCGATTTCGCCTTCGCCTCGAGCCGCAAGTTCATCTGGGACGCGCAGGGCGTGAAGAGCGGCGACGTCGACGTGCTGGCGATGTCGTACTACCCGAAAGAGGGTAATCCGCTGTGGGAGAAATACTCGACCCAGGCGATCATCCACACCATCGAGCAGTACAACAAGTACTCCTTCGACTACCCGTATCCGACCGCGATCTCGGTTAACGGCCCGGTGGGTGGCATGGAATACCCGATGATCTCGTTCAACGGCCCGCGCCCGAGCAAGGACAAGAAGACCGGCGAGATTACGTACTCTCAGCGCACCAAGTACGGCCTGATCGGCGTGATCATCCACGAGGTGGGCCATAACTACTTCCCGATGATCGTCAACTCGGACGAGCGCCAGTGGACCTGGATGGACGAGGGCCTGAACACCTTCGTGCAATACCTGGCGCAGCAGGCCTGGGAAGAGAACTGGCCGGACAGCCGCGGCGAGCCGCGCCGCATCACCGACTACATGAAGAGCCGTAACCAGGTGCCGATCATGACCAACTCGGAGTCGCTGCTGCAGTTCGGGAACAACGCCTATGCCAAGCCCGCCGCCGCGCTGAACGTGCTGCGCGAGACGGTGCTCGGCCGCGAACTGTTCGACTTCGCCTTCAAGGAATACGCCCAGCGCTGGAAATTCAAGCGCCCCACCCCGGCCGACTTCTTCCGCACCATGGAAGACGCGTCCGGCACCGACCTCGACTGGTTCTGGCGCGGCTGGTTCTACACCACCGACGCGGTCGACGTGAGCGTGGACGGCATCACCGAATACACGGTCTCGAGCCAGGATCCGGAGGTCGAGAAGGCCCTGCAGCGTGCGCGCCGCGCGGAGGAACCGGTCTCGGTCACGAGGCAGCGCAACGAGGGGATGGCGCGCCGCGTCGATGCGCATCCGGAGCTGAAGGACTTCTACAACGAGAACGACGACTTCACCGTCACCAACAAGGACCGCAACCGCTACCAGGAAAAGATGGCCGGCCTGGAGGACTGGGAAAAGGCGCTGCTCAAGGAAGGCAAGCACCTGTACCTGGTGGACTTCACGAACGTGGGCGGACTGGTGACGCCGCTGGTGGTCGAGATCGAACTCAAGAGCGGCAAGAAGATCATCGAGCGCATTCCGGCCGAGGTGTGGCGTTATTCGCCGGCGAAGATCACCAAGCTGTTCGTGACGGACGAACCGATGGTGGGGCTGACCCAGGATCCGTACTGGGAGACGGCCGACGTCGATGTCAGCAACAACAGCTGGCCACGCAAGGCGACGCCGTCGCGGCTGGAGTTGTTCAAGACCGAGCGCGATCCGAACAATCTGATGCGCGACTTTAATACCAAGCTCAAGGAAAAGGACAAGGCGGAAGCGCCGTCGGCCGAGTGATCGGCGGCTCCCTCTCCTGTTGAACGCGTCGGCGGCGTAGCCGCCGACCCTACGCCGGCCCAGCTGCCGGTGTTTTACTTTCTGCTGTCACCCACATGAATCTCAAGCACCTGCACGCGGCGCTCGCCGCCCTCGTCCTTTCCACCTCCGCGACTGCCGCCGGCCCCGTCTTCGACGACAAGTTCCGCCAGCTGGATGAGTTGCTGCCGACGCCCGGCGAGACCCGCAACGCGTCGGGCGCGCCGGGTCACAAGTACTGGCAGCAGCGCGCCGACTACCGGCTGCGGGTGACGCTCGACGAGAACAAGCGTTCATTGAGCGGCTCGGGCACCGTCACTTACCATAACAATTCGCCGGATACCCTGTCCTACCTGTGGGTGCAGCTGGACCAGAACATGTTCCGCAACGATTCGGACAACCGCAATATTTCCACCTTGCCGTCGCGCGACGCCTGGCAGCCGCGCGGCAACGATGGCGTCAAGTTCGACGCCCTGCGCTTCACGCTCGAGGCGCGCAAGTTCGACGGCGGCATCCATATCGCCAGCGTGACCGGCAGCGACGGCAAACCGCTACGCCACACGATCAACAAGACCATGATGCGGATCGACCTGCCGCAGCCGCTCAAGCCCGGCGCGCGCACTTCGTTCGACGTGGCCTGGAGCTTCAACATCCCCGAGATGAACGTGCTGGGCCGCCGCATGGGCTTCGAGCGCTTTGACGACGGCAACGACATCTTTGAAATCGCCCAGTGGTTCCCGCGCATGGCCGCCTACTACGATGCGGCCGGCTGGCAGAACGCGCAATACCTGGGCGACGGCGAATTCACCCTCGAATTCGGCGACTACGACGTCCAGATCACGGCCCCCGCCGACCACGTGGTGGCGTCCACCGGGGAGCTGCAGAACCCCGGAGACGTATTGAGCGCCGCCCAGCGCGAACGCCTGAAGCAGGCGCGCACGGCGAACAAGCCGGTCATGATCATCACGCAGCTTGAAGCTCAAGCGAATGAAAAAGGCCGCGCCACCGGCACCCGGACCTGGCGCTTCAAGGCGCAGAACGTGCGCGACTTCGCCTTCGCCACCAGCCGCAAATTCATTTGGGACGCGCAGGGCATCAAGAGCGGCAAGCAGGACGTCATGGCGATGTCCTACTATCCGGCCGAGGCCAATCCGCTGTGGGAAAAATATTCCACCCCGGCCGTGATCCACACCATCGAGCAGTACAACAAGTATTCGTTCGACTACCCGTATCCGGTCGCGATCTCGGTCAACGGCCCGGTCGGCGGCATGGAATACCCGATGCTGTCGTTCAATGGGCGCCGCCCGGTGAAGGATGCGAAGACCGGCGAGATGACCTATTCGAAGGCTGCCAAGTATGGCCTGATCAGCGTGATCATCCACGAGGTGGGCCACAACTATTTCCCGATGATCGTCAACTCGGACGAGCGCCAGTGGACCTGGATGGACGAGGGCATGAACAGCTTCCTGCAGTTCCTGGCCGAGCAGGCCTGGGAAGAAAACTACCCGTCGCGCCGCGGCGAGGCGCGCGACATCGTCTCGTACATGCGCAGCACCAACCAGGCGCCGATCATGACCAATGCTGAATCGACGCTCCAGCGCGGCAACAACGCCTACGCCAAGCCGGCCACGGCGTTCAATATCCTGCGCGAGACCATCCTCGGCCGCGAACTGTTCGACTTCGCCTTCAGGGAATACGCCGAGCGCTGGAAGTTCAAGCGCCCCACGCCGGCCGACTTCTTCCGCACCATGGAAGACGCGTCCGGCACGGACCTCGACTGGTTCTGGCGCGGCTGGTTCTACACCACCGACGCGGTCGACATCAGCGTCGAAGGCATCACCGAGTACACCGTCAGCAGCCAGGATCCTGAGGTCGAGAAGGCATTGCGCCGCGAGCGCGCCAACGGCGAACCGGTGTCGGTCATGGACCAGCGCAACAAGGGGATGGCGCGCCGCATCGACGCCCATCCCGAGCTGAAGGACTTCTACAACGAGCACGACGAGTTCACGGTCACCAACAAGGACCGCAACAAATACCAGGAAACCATGGCCGGCCTGGAGGACTGGGAAAAGGCGCTCCTCAAGGAAGGCAAGCACCTGACCCTGGTCGACTTCGCCAACAAGGGCGGACTGGTGATGCCGCTGATCGTCGAGATCGAACTCAAGAGCGGCAAGAAGATCGTCGAGCGCATTCCGGCCGAAGTATGGCGCTATTCGCCGAAGCAAATCACCAAGCTGTTCGTCACCGACGAACCGATCGTGGGCCTGACCCAGGATCCGTTCTGGGAAACCGCCGACATCGACACCAGCAACAACAGCTGGCCGCGCAAGACCGCGCCGTCGCGCCTGGAGCTGTTCAAGACCGAGCGTGACCCGAACAACCTGATGCGCGACATGAAGACGCCATTGAAGGCCGCGCAATGAGGCTGCAGGGCTTCAAGGCGCTGTGCATCGCCCTGCTGCTGTGCGTCAGCACAGCGGCGAGCGCGCACCGCTTCCACTTCGGCATGACCGACATCTCGTACAACGAGCGCACCAGGAGCACCGAGATCGTTCACACCTATACGGCGCACGACATCGACGCCCTGCTGCTGAACCTGTACCAGCGCCAGTTCGACCTCTCCGACCCGGAAGACCAGGACGTGCTGCGCCAGTACGTCGAGCGCCAGTTCTGGCTCGCCGGCCCGGATGGCAAGCGCCTGCCGGCCAAATGGGTCGGCATGACGGTCGACGCCAACAGCGTCGTCATCTACCAGGAAATCGACGACACGCCGCTGACCCGTGCGGCCACGATCCGCCAGGGCGTGCTGATCGACTTCCTGCCCGAGCAGGTCAACACCGTCAACCTGGGCGCGGGCGGCGCAGTCCGTTCCCTCACCTTCACCCGCCAGGCGCTCGAGCAGCCGGCGCAGTAAAAAACACCTTCCCGAACGCCATGATTCTTCGTCCTATCGCCTGCGCGCTGGCCGCGCTGTCCGCCACGTCCGCCGTCCATGCCGACGACTTCCAGCTCCAGCGCGTGCTGGTCGAAGGCGCCCGCGCCTCCCAGCTCGGGATCGCCGATTCGGCCGGCGCCGGCAGTGCCGGCGCGAAGGACCTGGCCGGCCGCATCGCCTATCGCCCGGGCGAGCTGCTCGAGGTCACGCCCGGACTGATCGCCAGCCAGCACAGCGGCGAAGGCAAGGCCAACCAGTTCTACCTGCGCGGCTTCAACCTCGACCACGGCACCGATCTCGCCACCTGGGTCGACGGCATGCCGGTCAACCAGCGCAGCCACGCCCACGGCCAGGGCTGGACCGACCTGAACTTCCTGATCCCCGAGCTGGTCGGCCGCCTCGACTACCGCAAGGGTCCGTATTCGGCGCGCGAAGGAGACTTCTCGTCGGCCGGCGTGGCCTCGCTCACCTATGCCAACCGGCTGGCGAAGGACGTCGCCTCGGCCACCGTCGGCCAGGACGGCTACCGGCGCGCCATGATCGCCGGATCGCCCGAGGTGGCGGGCGGCAGCCTGCTGTACGCGCTGGAGGCGATGCACAATGACGGTCCGTGGACGCGGCCGGACGACTACCGCAAGTTCAATGCCGTACTGCGGTTCAGCCAGGGCTACGCCAACAATGGCTGGAGCGTGACGGCAATGGGCTATCGCGGCGACTGGGATTCCACCGACCAGATCCCACTGCGCGCGGTGCGGGATGGCCGCCTGGCGCGCTACGACCTGGTCGACGACAGCGATGGCGGCGAGGCGCGGCGCTTCAGCCTGTCCGGCGTCTGGCGCCGGACCGACGCCGATTCGGCGTCGAAAGTCAGCGCCTACGCAATCCGCAACCAGCTCACGCTGTTCTCGAACTTCACCTATTTCCTGAACGACCCGGTGAACGGCGACCAGTTCGCCCAGCCGGACCGCCGCGTCACCACCGGCATCGACGCCACCCACACCTGGCACATGCACCGGACCGAGGAACTGTCGTCCGACCTGACGGTGGGCGCGCAGCTCCAGAACGACAATATCTTCAACGGCCTGTACGACACGCGCCGGCGCCAGCGCATCGCGACCACGCGCGAAGACCACATCGTCGAGACCAGCGGCGCCATCTTCATCGAGAGCGCGACCCGCTGGAGCGATGCGCTGCGCACGGTGGCGGGTGTCCGGGCCAGCAACTACCGCTTCCGCGTGGACGGCGACCGGCTTGAAAATGCCGGCAAGGCGCACGACACACTGGTCACGCCGACCCTGAACATCGTCTATGGGCCATGGGCCGCGACCGAGCTGTATGCCAACTACGGCCATGGCTTCCACAGCAACGACGCGCGCGGCACGGTGGCGACCGTCGATCCGAAGACGCTCGATGCGGTGGACCCGACGCCCGGCCTGGTGCGTTCGCGCGGCATCGAATTCGGCGTGCGCACCGAGGCGATTCCGAAGATGCAGACGTCGCTGGCCGTGTACCGCCTCGACTTCGATTCCGAGCTGACCTATATCGGCGACGCCGGCAATACCGAAGCAGGCGATCCGAGCCGCCGCTACGGCATCGAGTTCTCGAACTATTACCGCCCGCTCAAGTGGCTGTCGATCGACCTCGACGCGGCCTGGGCGCGCGCCCGCTCGCGAGGCGAAAACCTCGAAGGAAATCGCATTCCCGGCGCCATCGAAGGCGTCGCCCAGCTGGGCGTGACGGTCGACCCGAGCGGCCCGTGGTCGGGTTCCCTGCGCCTGCGCTGGTTCGGCCCGCGTCCGCTGATCGAGGACGACAGCGTGCGCTCGCGTTCGAGCCTGACGCTCAATGGCCGCATCGGCTACCGGCTGGCGAACGACCTGCGCCTGGAGCTGGAAGGCTTCAATCTCACCAACCGGCGCGCCTCGGCCATCGACTACTTCTACGAGTCGCAGCTGCAGGGCGAGGCCGCGCCGGTGGCCGACGTGCACTTCCACCCGATCGAGCCGCGCTCGCTGCGCCTGACCCTGGTCAAACAGTGGTGACGACGCCTGCCGGCTGTCTGATCCAGCGCATCGATCGTTCGGCGGGGGCGGTCACCCGTAAAGACGAAAAGTGCTACGCTAGCGGGATGACTACATTGCAAACGCAACTCCCTTATCTCGCGCCGTCACAGCTGACGGACGCCCTGCGCAGCACCGGTTACGCCGTCCTGCGTCCTGCCGACGTCGCCGCGCTGGCCGGCTGCGGCATCGGCGAGCTGGACTCGCTCGTGCCGAGCTGGGACCGGCTCGAGCTGGATGAATACCTCAAGGACGGCGGCCGCTACCGGCGCCGGCGCCATTCCTGCTTCATCGACGACGCCGGCCAGTTGACGCAGACGCCGCACCGCGCGCACTGGCAACCGGTCGAGTACAACGCGCTGCACGGCGGCATGCACCGCCTGTTCGCGCCGATGGAAGCGGCCACCGTCGCCAATCCGGCCTGGGACAGGCTGCTGCGCGCGCTGGGCGCGGTCTGTTCAACGGTCGCGGGCCAGCAGCGCTGGTTCGTCGAAGCGCACCAGTTCCGGATCGACACCGCCGACGGCATCGGCCGCCCCACGCCCGAAGGCGCGCATCGCGACGGCGTCAACTTCGTGGCCGTAATCCTCATCAATCGCAAGGACATCAAGGGCGGCGAAACGCGCGTGTTCGACGCCCATGGCCCGGCCGGCCAGCGCTTCACGATGCTCGAGCCCTGGACCCTGCTGCTGCTCGACGACGCCGCCGTGATCCACGAATCGACGCCGATCCAGCCGCTGGGAGAACACGGCTACCGCGACACGCTGGTGCTGACCTGGCGCGCCAACGCCTTCCAAGGCGAAGACGCCTGAATCTCTTCCATAAGCAAAAAAAAACGCCCGCGAACCTGGTGGTTGGCGGGCGGGAATCCAATTTTCGGAGAAAACTGGAGGAGACGGTTCCAATATAGTCTTTTTTATTGTGCAGTGCAATACGGTAGAAGTACTGTAGTTGTTTCAATAGAGGAAGCCCTCTAAACGGGGCCGGCGGCCTGGGCGTTTGCGGCAGTGCGCCATTTCCTTTTCCCCGATACTCCCTCCTTTTCGGCCGCCTTTCGGGCCAACGAACCGCTCCGCCTACGCAGGCGCACCGGCCATGGCACGGCGCGTGCGCACCTGCCTGCCGTATCGCTTTTGCTACACTTCTTTGCTATAGCCAAAAGACATAGAGACCATGATAAACACTCGCGCTCCGCGTACGCTCGTCATTGCCCTGGGCGCCGCCGCCCTGTGCGCCACTATCGCATTCGCCACGGCCAACCGCGCCACAGCGGAGGATGCAAAAGCGCCGCCGCGCCCCGCCCTGAGCGTCACCACGGCCCGTCCCGCCACCACCAGCCTGCCGATCAACCTCACCGCCAACGGCAGCATCGCCGCCTGGCAGGAGGCGGTGATCGGCAGCGAATCGAACGGCCTGCGCCTGGCCGAGGTGCGGGTGAACGTCGGCGACGTGGTCAAGAAGGGGCAGGTGCTGGCGGTGTTCGCCGACGAGACGGTGCGCGCCGAGATCGAAGGCGCGCGCGCCGCGCTGCTCGAAGCCCAGGCCAACCAGAAGGAAGCGAAGGCGAACGCCGACCGCGCCCGCGCGCTGGAAAGCTCCGGCGCGCTGAGCGCACAGCAGGTCACCCAGTACGTCACCGGCGAAATGACCGCCGCGGCGCGCGTGAAATCGGCCCAGGCCACCCTCACCCAGCAGCAGTTGCGCCTGAAGTATACGCAGGTGGTCGCCCCCGACGGCGGCGTGATCTCGGCGCGCAGCGCCACCGTCGGCGCCGTGGTGGGCGTCGGCACCGAACTGTTCCGCATGATCCGCCAGGGCCGCCTCGAATGGCGCGCCGAAGTCGTGGCGCAAGACCTGGGCCGCATCAAGCCCGGCAGCCGCGCCGTCGTGCGCGCCGCCAGCGGGGCCGAGATCGCCGGCAAGGTGCGCACCGTGGCGCCGTCGGTCGATCCCCAGACCCGCATCGCCCTGGTCTACGTCGACCTGCCGCCGTCCCTGTCCAGCGACATGCCGCTCAAGGCCGGCATGTTCGCCAGCGGCCGCTTCGAGCTGGGCGCGTCGAACGCGCTGACGGTGCCGCAGCAGGCGGTCGCCGTGCGCGACGGCTTCAGCTACGTGTTCCGATTGAATGCCGACAGCCGCGTGAGCCAGGTGAAGGTGAACCTGGGACGCCGGCTGGGCGAGCGGGTCGAGGTGGTCAGCGGCTTGACCCCCGACATGGCGATCGTGGTCCAGGGCGCCGGCTTCCTCAACGACGGCGACCTGGTGCGCAATATCGCCGGTACGGCGCTCCGGGCGCCGCCGGCGCCGGGGGCCACCCGCGCCACGGCCGCGCGCTGAGGACGACGCGATGAATTTCTCCGCCCTCTCGATCCGCAATCCGATCCCGGCGATCATGCTGTTCGCCCTGCTCACCGTGGCGGGGCTGCTGGCCTTCAATGCCAGCAAGGTGCAGGACTTCCCGGACATCGAGCTGCCGATCGTGACCGTCACCGCGACCCTCGACGGCGCCGCCCCGGCCCAGCTCGAGACCGAAGTCGCGCGCAAGATGGAAGACTCGATCGCCACCCTGCAAGGCATCAAGAACATCTATACCCGCGTGCTGGACGGCGTGGCCACCATCACGGTCGAGTTCATCCTCGAACGCGATCCGGCCGATGCCGTCAACGACGTGCGCGACGCGGTCTCGCGCGTGCGCGCCGACATGCCGGCCGAGATGCGCGACCCGACGGTGACCAAGACCGCCACCGCCGGCCGCGTGGTCTCGACCTTCACCGTCGCAGCAAGCCAAGGCTCGGGCCTGGACGACCAGGACCTGAGCTGGTTCGTCGACAACGACGTCTCCAAGCGCCTGCTGAGCGTGCCCGGCCTGGGCGCGGTAAAACGCGTGGGCGGCGTGACGCGCGAAGTGCGGGTCGAACTCGACGATCAGCGCATGGCGGCGCTGCGCGTGTCGGCGCTGGATGTGTCGCGCCAGCTGCGCAATGTGCAGCGCGAGGCGCCGGGCGGGCGCGGCGACGTGGCCGGCGTCGAGCAGTCGGTGCGCACCCTGGCCACCGTGCAGACCGCGCAGCAGCTGGCGGCGATGGACATCCCGCTGCCGGACGGCCGCCACGTGCGCCTGGACCAGGTGGCGAACGTGACCGACACGGTCGAGGAGCAGCGCGCGCTGGCCGAACAGGACGGCCGCAAGGTGGTCGCCTTCGAGGTGTTCCGCACCCGCGGCGCCGGCGAGATCGACGTCGCCACCGGGGCGCGCGCCGCCATGGAACAGCTGGGCAAGGAAAATCCCAAGCTGGTCATCAAGGAAGTGATCGACAACTCCTACTCGGTCGAAGAAAACTTCGACGCCTCGATGCACATGCTGTACGAAGGCGCGCTGCTGGCGGTGCTGGTGGTGTGGTGGTTCCTGCGCGACTGGCGCGCGACCCTGATCGCCGCCGCCGCCCTGCCGCTGTCGGTGATCCCGGCCTTCCTGGGCCAGTACCTGTTCGGCTACACCCTGAACATGGTGACGCTGCTGTCGCTGGCGCTGGTGGTCGGCGTGCTGGTCGACGATGCGATCGTCGAGATCGAGAACATCTCGCGCCACCTCCACATGGGCAAGACGCCGATGCAGGCGGCGCTGGAAGCGGCCGACGAGATCGGAATGGCGGTGATCGCCACCACCTTCGCCCTGGTCGCCGTGTTCCTGCCGACCGCCTTCATGGGCGGCATCCCCGGCAAATTCTTCAAGCAGTTCGGCTGGACCGCGGTGCTGGCCATCCTGGCGTCGCTGCTGGTGGCGCGGCTGCTCACGCCGATGATGTGCGCCTACCTGCTCAAGGCGCCGAAGAACGCCGGCAAGCCGGGCCACGAGCCGCAGGACGGCCCGCTGATGCGCCGCTATCTCGCCGTCATGCGGTGGTGCCTGCGCCGGCGCGGCCTGACCATGCTCGGCGCGGCCCTGTTCTTCGTCGGCTCGCTGGCCCTGGTGCCGCTGCTGCCGACCGGCTTCATGCCGCCGGCCGACCGCTCGCAGAGCCAGGTCAACGTCGAGCTGCCGCCGGGCGCCACCCTGGCCCAGACCCATGCGGTGGCCGAGCAGGTGCGCCAGCAAGTCATGAAGGTGGCCGGTGTGCAGAGCGTGTTCAGCTCGATCGGCGGCGGCTCCAGCGGCGACGCCTTCTCGCCCGGCGCGGCGGCCGAGGCGCGGCGCGCGGTGCTGACCATCACCACCGTGCATCGCAGCGAGCGCGACGTGAAGCTGGGCGTGATCGAGAACCACATCCGGCAAACGCTGGTGGACATCCCCGGCGCCCGCTTCACGGTCGGCATACCGGACGCCGGCACCAAGATGCAGCTGGTGCTGCGCAGCGACGACGCGCAGGCGCTCACCGCCGCCGCACGCCAGGCCGAGCGCGAGCTGCGCACCCTGCGCGGCATCGGCAACGTCAGTTCCAGCGCCTCGCTGGTGCGCCCCGAGATCATCGTGCGGCCCGACTTCGCTCGCGCGGCCGACCTGGGCGTGACGGCGGCGTCGATCGGCGAGACGGTGCGCGTGGCCACCGCCGGCGACTACGAGCAGTCGCTGGCCAAGATGAACCTGGACGAGCGCCAGGTGCCGATCCGGGTCAAGCTGCCGGACGCGGTGCGCGCCGACCTCGACGCCATCGGTCGCCTGACGGTGCCCGGCGCGAACGGCCCGGTGCTGCTGTCCACCGTCGCCGACATCACCATGGAAAGCGGCCCGGCCCAGATCGACCGCCTGAACCGCAGCCGCAACGTGACGCTCGACGTCGAGCTGTCGGGCCGCGCGCTGGGCGAAGTCAATGCCGAGGCGCGCGCGCTGCCGGTGTTCCAGTCGCTGCCGTCGTCGGTGACGATCGCCGAGCTGGGCGACGCGCAAGAGATGCAGGCGCTGTTCAACAGCTTCGGGGTGGCGATGCTGATCGGCGTGCTGTGCATCTATGGCGTGCTGGTGCTGCTGTTCTCGGACTTCATGCAGCCGGTGACGATCCTGGCGGCGCTGCCGCTGTCGATCGGCGGCGCATTCGTCGCCCTGCTGTTGACCAGCAATGCGCTGTCGATGCCGACCATGATCGGCCTGATCATGCTGATGGGGATCGTGACCAAGAACTCGATCCTGCTGGTCGACTACGCGATCCTGGCGCGCGAAGCCGGCATGGAGCGCTTCGAGGCCCTGGTCGACGCCTGCCACAAGCGCAGCCGCCCGATCGTGATGACCACCATCGCCATGGGCGCCGGCATGCTGCCCCTGGCCCTGGGCTTCTCGGGCGACCCGAGCTTCCGCTCGCCGATGGCGGTGGCGGTGATCGGCGGCCTGATCACCTCGACCTTATTGAGCCTGCTGGTGGTGCCGGCCGTCTACACCTATATCGACGACCTGGAGCACTGGCTCAAGCGCCACGGGCGCAGGCTGCGGCGCCAGCCGGCGCCGCGGCCCGCGAAGGCCGAGGAGCACACGCCCGGCTAGCCGAACAGCAGCGGCAGCACGAGCACGCCCCAGGTCAGGGCAGCGAGCATGACGGCCAGCGCGACGGCCGCGCTGCCCAGGTCCTTGGCGCTCTTGGACAGAGGATGGCGCTCGAGTGAAATGCGGTCGACCACCGCTTCGATGGCGGAATTGAGCAGCTCGACGACCAGCACCATGACCAGCACCGCGACCAGCGCCAGCCGCTCGAGGGCCGGCAGCGGCAGCAACGCGGCCACCAGCATGGCCGGCAGGGCCACCATCAGTTCCTGGCGAAACGCATGTTCCGAGCGCCATGCGAACTTCAGGCCCTCGGCCGAATAGCGGGACGCGGACAGTATCCGTCCCAGGCCCTGCTTGCTCTTGAATTCACTGATCTGCTGTTGCGACATGGACGGCTTCCGATAAGGGGTTGGATGGCCGCGCCCGCAGGGCGACGGCCAGGAACAGGACGATGGCGCAGGCGATCCAGATCGACCACAGGGTGTGGGTCATGAAATGGGCCCCGCGCAGCTGCTGCAGATAGCCGACCACCGCGCCGAACGCGAGCGCGAGGACGGCCACCGCGCCCGCCATGCGCGGGCGCGCCGGCAGCCAGTACACCGCCAGCGACAGCAGCCACAAGGCGCTCGAGGCATGCCCGGCCGGCAGGCATTGTCCGGCGACGGCGCCGGCGGGCAAGGCCTCGAACAGGCGCACATAGGGCTGGTCGCCGCCATAGCGCAGCAAGTCCCATGGACAATGCGAGGTGCTGAACCGCTTCAGCATGCTGATCGCCAGCGGCACCAGCAGCGCCGACAGCGCGACGAAGCGCAGCCGCAGGCGCGCCTGCCCGCTCATGGCGGCGCGTGGCCAGGCCAGGTCGGCCAGGGCGCGCCCGATGAAGCCCAGCGCGAGCAGCATCAGCAGCCATTTGAGGATCACGTGGCCGAAGGTCTCGGCCAGCCAGGCATGGCGCCAGGGGAAGGCGCCGCTGCCGGCATCGAATACCGCGTCGGCCAGCGCCAGGTCGACGTCGGTGCAGCGGCCGATCCAGAAGATGAGCGGCGCGGCGATGACCAGCGCCGCCGCCATGCGCCGGATGGCCCGCGCCGGCAGCAGCGCGGCAGAAGTGGCGGCGCCCATCTCACGCGCCCCGCACGCAGGCATGGAAGATGTCGAGCCGCGGATTGAGCACCGCCGTGTTCACGTCGAGCATGCCCAGCACCGAGTGGAACACGTTGTCGTGCGACAGCCGCTGGTCGCGGCGCTGGCCCAGGCAGCGCCGGTCGATGCGGAAGCGCTCGCTGAAGCCGTCCGACATCCACAGCATCATCGGCACCTCGGTCTGCTCGCGCGGCGCGAACAGATAGGGCGTGCCGTGCAGGTAGACGTTGTTCTCGCCCAGCGATTCGCCATGGTCCGAGAAGTACAGCATCGCGGTGTCGACGTCCTCGTCCTGGGCCAGCGCGCGCAGGCGGTCGATGGTCGTGCTCAGGAAGTAGTCGGTGTACAGGATGGTGTTGTCGTAGGCGGCGCGGATCGATTCGCGCGAACAGGTCTCGAACTGGTTGCTGGTGCATACCGGACCGAAGCGGCCGAAGGCGCGCGGATAGCGGCTGGCATAGGCCGGACCATGACTGCCCTTTTGGTGCAGCACCACCACCATGTCCCTGCCGCCGCGGCGCAGCAGTTCGGGCCAGCCGTCGAGCAGGACTTCATCGTGGCATTCGCCGTCCGCGCAAGGGCTGCCCGGCTTCGGCCGCGACAGGTCCTCGTAGCGCACGCGGTCGCACACGCCCTTGCAGCCGGAGTTATTGTCGCGCCAGACGACGTCGAAGCCGGCATGCGCGAGCACGTCGAGCAAGCCTTCCTGGCGCTCGGCCTTCGACTGGCTGTAGTCCTCGCGGCCGAAGGCCGAGAACACGCAGGGCACCGAGACGGCGGTGGCGGTGCCGCAGGAACGCACGCGCGAGAAGTTGAGCAGGCCGCCCTGGCGCGCCAGCAGCGGATTGGTGTCGCGCGCATAGCCGTTGAGCGAGAAATTCGCCGCGCGCGCCGTTTCGCCGACCACGATCACGGTCAGCGTGCGGCGCTGCGCGCCTTTCCACGCGGCGCCCTTGACGGCGTCGCGTCCGAGCGGCGCGACCACGATGGGGGCCGCCCAGCGCGCGCGCAGGTAGCCGTGCGTCGCCTGGATGAAGTTGGTCGGCGTGAGCAGGAAGCGCAGTTCGCGATGTTCATGCAGCGCCGGCGCCAGGCTCTTGTACAGCAGCGCCAGCAGCACCAGCGCCAGCATCAGCGAGCCGCCGGCGATGCCGGCGCGTTCGAGCAACCCGCGCGCGCCGCGCGGGAACGCGATCCTGGCGCGCCAGATCGCCCACGCGGGCAGCCCGCCCAGGAGGCCGATCCTGGCCGCCATCTGCCAGCTGACCAGCTCCGTGGCCTCGCGCGTGTCGGTCTCGAACACGTTCTGGATCATGGCCTTGTCGATGACGATGCCGTAAGTCGCGATGAAATAGCTGGCGGCCGATGCGGCCAGCACCAGCGCGATCAGCAAGGGCTTGGCGACGGGGCGGAAGCTGGCCAGCGTCAGGCAGGCGTTGAAGAACAGCACCACGATCAGGAACGAGCCGGCCAGCAGCGGCAGGCTGTCCAGCGAGAAGCCGCCCGCGGCGCTGCTCAGGACCGCCCAGAACTTGATATTGCCGACGCTGGCCAGCAACAGCGCCACGGCCAGCACGAGCACCGGCGCATCGATTCTTCTTGCGAACAGCTTTTCCATCCTCTCCATCCTTCGGGGGCAAGGCAGCGCACGGGCTGCATTGCCTGAAGGATAGAAAAGCCGGGGTCAGGCGGCCGTCAAGCCGACGTCAGGATTGCGTGAACTCGGCCGCAAAGACGATGCTGAAGCGGCTGCCGCCACCCTGGCGATTCGCGTAGACGAGCGAGGCGCCCAGGTATTCGCAGATGCGCCGGACCAGCGACAGGCCGAGTCCGGTCCCGGCCGAACCGCTGGAGGGGATCGCCATCGCGCCTTCGCCCAGCGTCAGCCGCACCGCATCCGGCAGGCCGCGTCCGGTATCTTCCACCGTGACGCGTCCGGGCTCGATCACGACCGTCACCTCGCCCTGTTCGGTGTACTGGCAGGCATTGCGCACCAGGTTGGCGATCGCCGACGCGCACAGTTCGGCCGGCGCGCGCACGCTCACGTCGGCGCTGCCGACACAGCGCAAGGTCACCGGCTTGTCGGCCACCATGGACTGGTAGCGCTCGGTCTCGCGGCGCGCGATCTCGCTCACCGACACCGGCGCGAACGCGCCCAGCTCGGGCGCACGCGCCAGCAGCAGCAGGACCGTCACGCACTCGGTCGCTTCCTGGGCGGCGCGGTAGATGCGTTGGGCGGGCGCGCGCACCGCCGGGCCTTGCGCGCCTTCGATCAGGATCTCCGCCGCGCCCATGATGACCGTGAGCGGCGTGCGCAGTTCGTGGCTCACGTCGCCCGTGAAGAAGCGTTCGCGGTCGAGGAATTCGCGCAGCTCGGTGGTGTGCGCATCCAGCGCCCGCGCCAGCACGCCCAGCTCGTCGACACGCTCGGTATGCGGCGACGAGAAGTCGCCATGCCCGACGGCGTCCGCGAGTTCGCGGATGGGCGTGACGATGCGCCTGCCGACGAAGCGGCCCAGGAACAGCGCAAGGATGACGAAGCCGGCGAAGAAGGTGGCGAACATCGAATACACGAGCAGCTCGATCTGCTCGTAGTCGCTTTCGTGGTCGACCACGACGTAGGGACCGAGCTCGTCCGCGCCGGACAGCACGTGCAGGCCGATGCCGTCGATCTCGGCCTCGGACACGCCGGCCGGCAAGCCGCGCAGCGAGCCCGGTATGTCCTCGCCGCGATGAAAGCGCAGGCCGGCGGGAAGATCGGCCGGCAGTCCCGCCGCGGCGCGCGGACGGGCCCATTTCTCGACCTCGGCCAGGCGCTCGTCGACCAGGTGCACCTCGATGCCCTCGACCACCAGCGCCGCCAGCACGGCAAAGAATACCGACAGCACGACGCCGAACAGGATGAAGGCGCCGACGATGGGTCGGCTCAGCGAATCAACCTTGCGCATCGGGCAAGGCGAGCCGGTAGCCCACACCCGGCACGGTATGGATCAGGGAGACGTCGAACGGCTTGTCGATGGCCTGGCGCAAGGCGTGGATATGGGTGCGCAAGGCGTCGCTCTCGGGGCGGTCGTCCCCCCACACGGCCTGCTCGAGCGCTTCGCGCGGCACGATGCGCGGCGCCGCCGCCATCAGGCAGCGCAGCAGGATGTAGCCGGTCTTGGTGAGCACCACCCTGGTGCCATTGCGCGAGGCATCCTGCTGGTCGGGATCGAACACCAGGCCGCCGAAGCGCAAGGCGGGACTGAACGCATGCTGCCCGCCCGCGCGCCGGGTCAGCGCCTTCAGGCGAACGTCGAGTTCGACCAGCGAGAACGGCTTGACCAGGTAATCGTCGGCGCCGCTGTCGAAACCGGCCACCTTGTCGGGCAGGCTGTCGCGCGCGGTCAGCATCAGGACCGGCGTCTGCGTGCGCAACTCGGTGCGCAGTTTCTGGCACAGTTCGAGACCGTTCAGGCCAGGCAGCATGACGTCGAGGACGATGACGTCATAGCTGTTTTCGGATGCCAGCGCGAGCCCGCCATAGCCGTTGCGGGCGGAATCGACCGTGTAGCCCTTCGGCTCGAGGAAGCCGTACAGGTTGGCCAGGATGTCGGGATTGTCTTCGACGATGAGGATGCGCATGCGGATATTGTAAGTGGAAATGGCGGATGCGCCGGCGCTGCCGGCCACCCGCCTTGCGCGGGGCAGGAATTGCTAGCGCGTCCGGTAGCGCTGCTCGCGGTACAGCAGCGACGGCAGCATCACGTGCGCCATCGCGCGGTCGAGCTCCCCCGTGGAGGGCGTGCCGCTGCCGGGATCGAAGCCGCCGCTGGCCGCGTCGTAGCGCGCGGCCAGCGGCGCCTGGCCGGGCCGCAGCACGGTCGCGTGCGATCCTTCCAGGTAAGCGAAATAGTCGTTGAACTGGATCAGCGCGCGGCCCGGCGTCGTCGCGTCCTTCGCGAAATCGCGCCCGATCATCGGGTGCGTGCTCGATACGCCCAGCAAGGACAGCAAGGTGGGAGCAAGGTCGACCTGGCTCGCGATGGGGGCGATGCGCTTCGGTTCGACGTCGGCGCCCAGGATCAGGCCCGGGATGTGGAATTTCTTGATCGGCACCAGACTATCGCCATAGACGCGGTTGTCGTGGTCGGCCACGATCAGGAACACGGTGTCCTTCCAGTAGGCCTGCTGCTTCGCTTCGCGGATGAACTTGCCCAGCGCGTAATCGGCATACTTGACCGCGTTGTTCACGGTCTGCTTGTCCGGGTCGTGCAAGTCGATCTTCCCATCCGGGAATTCGAACGGCTCGTGGTTCGAGGACGTGAAGATCAGGCTGAAGAACGGTTTATCCTGCGCATGCAGTTTCTTCAAGCGCTCGAGCGACTTGTCGAACAGGTCTTCGTCCGAAGCGCCCCAGCTGGCGACGAATCGCGGCTGCATGTCGCCGATATCGACGATGTTCTGGAAGCCATTGCCGGTAAAGAAGCTGCGCATATTGTCGAAATGGGCTTCGCCGCCATACACGAACTCGGTGTGATAGCCCTGGCGGCCCAGCCCGTCGGCCAGCGTATAAAAATTGTTCTGCGACAGAGACAGTTTCACCGTGCTGCGCGCCGGCGTCGGCGCATAGCCGGCCACCACCGCCTCGATGCCGCGCACCGAGCGGGTGCCGGTGGCGTACAGGTGCTCGAACCACCAGCCCTCGTCCTTGAGCTTTTCCAGCTCCGGCGTCACCGGCAGGCCGCCCAGCGATTGCACGAAGGTGGCGCCCAGGCTTTCCTGCAACACGATGACCAGGTTGAGCGGTTTGGCGCGCTGGACCGCGGCCTGCTGGTAATGCAGGGTCGGCAGTTCCGGATTCGGGAAACGATAGTCGCGCAGCCAGGGCGCCGCCTTGACCTCGGCAAACACCTGTTCGCGCGGGAAGTCGCCATAGATCTCGGACGACTTGGCCTCGTTGCCCATCGAGCGGACCGCATCGAGCACCGACCAGGCCGAATTGATGACGAGCGAATTGACCATCGCATCGCCGGTCAGCGCGAACATGGCCGGATTGGCCGGACGATGGCCGGTGGTGGAGCGGATCTGCATGAAGACCAGCAGGCACAGGATGGGCCAGACCAGCAGCAGCTTGCGGCTCGGCCACAGCGTCATGCCGGCCGCAGTCCGCTTGAGCAGGCGCACCAGGGCAATGCCGAGCACGACGGTCAGCGCGCAACCCAGCAGCAGCGCGGTGCGAAAGCCATGCCACAAGGTCGAGAACACTTCTTGCGGATAACCCAGGTATTCGATGAACAGGCGGTTCGGCCGCGCATCGTATTGCATGATGAATTGGGGCGTGGCCACTTCCATGAACACGATGAAGATCAGCGCGAAGCCGGTCCAGGCCACGCTGGCGCGGCGCCACAGGCGGGCGCTGCGGGCGTGCGCCAGCAAGGGCGCCAGCAGCAAGGGGACGGCGAGGAAATAGCCAAGCAGGATCAAGTCGGCGCGCACGCCCTGCAGCAGGATCTCGGGCACGATGCCGGTCGCGGCCACACGCGGCCATTGCCATGCGAGTAATGCGATCCGAAAAGCCGACAGGACGAGCAGCCCGATGCACAACAACTGGACCAATGGCGCGAATGGACCGGCCCATTCGGTGAGGCGCGCCAGTCCGGCGGCGCGCTGGCGCGTAGTTGCCGGAGCGCCATTGATGCCCTTGGGCAGATGAAGTTTCTCGATGTTCATGATAGGCATGCTAGGTTGCATGCTGTCATCGAGATGTTAGTGAGGCGTTAAGGAAGCGTTAAATAATGCGACGAGGAAAAGCGAGAATGAAAAAAGCCCGGCCGGCAAAAGCCGGCCGGGTCATGCGAGAAGCGCGCCGACGGCCCGCTTCTTGTCATCACGATCAGTCGCGGTAATCGCGGTAGTTGCGATATTCGTGACGGTCGCTCGAGCCACCCAGCAGCTTGGCCAGGATGAAGCCCACGCCGACCGCGGCCAGCAGCGCGCTGCCCGGGTTGTTCTTGACGTATTCCTTGCCCTGGGCCGACAGGTCCGAGCACTTCTCGCTCAGCTGGGCCGAGCCGCCACCGAATTTCTCTTGAGCCGAGCTCAGCAGACCGGTGACCTTGTCGACGCCGGCGTGGGCGCGCGAAGCCAGGTTGTCGACGACAGGCTGGGCGGCTTGCGCTGCCTTGTCGATGCCTGCGTGCACCTTGTCTGGCGAGATCGACGAGATCGCTGCCTTGATGCCGCCCGACGATTTATCGCCGTTCGCATCCGACGACGAAGCCGACGACGAGGACGACGAGTCCGACGATGGGGTCGACGATTGGCTCGACGACGATGCGCCCAGGCCGCTGTTGCCCAGCGAACCGGTGCTGCCTGCCGCCGAGCTCATGTTCGACGACGACGACTGCGAGCCGATCGACGAGGACGACTGCGACGACGGCGAACCCGGCGCCGAGCCCGAGGTCGACGAGCCGGTGCTGCCCACGCTGCTGCCCATATTGCCGCTCGACGAAGCGCTTTGCTGGCTCGACGACGATGGCGACGAACCCGTGCTGCTCAGGTTCGACGACGCGCTCTGCTGGCTGCCCGACGAGGCGGTGGTGCCCTTGTTCAGGCTGGAATCCTGGCTTTTGCCAATGCTCGAACCGGCCTTGTTGGCGTCAATGCCTTTACCCTCGGTAGACTTTTGATTATCCATGATGTATCCCTCATAAAATGTGTGACCAACGCGGAGTAGACCGATATTCGACTATCACCACATTCTTCCTTGATTCAGTCCGATACATGACGCGGGAACGAAAGCTGCCTGCGGTACATCAATGGCTGCGCGGCTTCATGCCTAAGATCAGTTTATTGATTCACTGACCTCAAACCACCGCAAAGGTTCCATCAATGTCCCAGGCTCATCGTCCCTATCTCGGGGCGAGCGCCCTTCCAGGGCTTCGTCACGAGCGCAGTATCGAACCAACTGCGTCGCGATACAAAAAATACAATGGACCAGTACTAAGAGACCGTGCGCTGACTAACAGAGCCGTTCCATCCGCCTCAAAAGCTGCTTTTTATCAATGAGCAGCGGGATGAAACGCGTGTTGGCAGTACCATACGGGGTTTCGTCTTATCCGGGCGTCCAGTACGACATGACATGGCAGTAGAAAAAGTTACAGGCAGCCGCCTGCCGCCGCGCCAGGCCCTGCCGGCGGCGGCCGATGCGGCGGCGAAAAAGCAGGCCGAGGCCGAGAAAGCGGCGCAGGTGCGCGGCGTAGCCTCGATCGCTTCGATGCGCGACGCCATCCGCCAGGCCGCGCGCCAGCTTCCCCCGTTCACCGCCGTGCCGCGCCTGGCCCGGCTGGATGCGGCCGGCTTTCGTGCGCGGGCGGCGGCCGGCATGCCCTTCCTGGTCACCGGCATCGTCAAGCGCTGGCCGCTGGCCAGCCTGACACCGCAGGACTTGCGCGCGCAGTTCGGCCATCTGCCGGTGCGTGCGCGCGTCGGCGACTACGTCAATACGGCCTTCGCGCCGGATCGCGCGATGCGGGACATGTTGCTGCGCGACTACCTCGACCTGACGCCGCCCGACGCCACATCGGACCTGCCGCCCTATGTGGGCAACCTGTCGCTGCGCGAGCTGAACCGGCTGTGCCACTGGCCGACCTGGTTCGACAAGATGGGCCCTCCCCGCTTCTGGATCGGCCCGGCGCGCACGGTGACCCCGCTGCACTGCGACTACGACGACAATATCTTCGCCCAGCTGTGGGGGACCAAACGGATCTTCCTGGCGCCGCCGCACCATGACGCCTTTCTGTATACGCGCGAGGCCAATCCGCTGCTGTTCGGCTCTCCGTTCGACCCGGAAGCGCCCGACTTCGACGCCTTCCCGCTGGCGCGCCAGGCGGCGCTGGTCGAGATCATCGTGGAGCCCGGCGACATGCTGTACGTGCCGGCCGGCTGGTACCACCAGGTGCGGGCGCTGAGCTTTTCGCTGTCGTCGAACCGCTGGGCGCGCGGGCAGCCGCTCGCGCTGGGCTAGGCCACGCGGCCTACGCGGCCCGCTGCGATTCCTCGGCCGCCGGCGTGGCGGCGTCGGCGTCGTCCGGCACCAGGAACTCGGTCGACGGCCGGCCGTCGGCATTGTGCTGCACGATGCGGCGCGGGCGGCCATGGGCGTCGAGCCATACCTGGCCGATGCCGGCGCCGTTCCACAGGCGCTCGCCGCGCGTGCGCTGGTCGGGCAGACGCGGGCTGAGGGCCAGGTCGCGCCGCTTGGTGAACCAGTTGAGCGGAGAGCGCGGCGAATACAGCCAGCGGTTCAGGCGGTCGAGCCAGTCGAGCAGGCGGCGCGGGAATTCGTTCTTGATGCCGCTGCTGGTGATCTGCCACACGTGCTGCGGGCCGTCCGATTCGCGCACCTCGACGTCGTACACGAAGGAATAGTGCACGTCGCCCGACAGGATCACGTAGTTGCCCGGAGTGCGCGAGTGGCGGAAGATATTGAGCATGCTGCTGGCCGCGCCGCGGTGCGCCATCCAGTTTTCGGCGTCGACCGTGAGGGCCAGCCCGGCGAAGGTGGCGATGCGCTGCACCACCTCGATCAGCTTGACGCCGAACATCGGCGCCGCCGAGACGATCACGGCCGCGGTCTCGTCGAGCAGTTCGTGCTGCAGCTCGGTCAGCGATTCCCAGTCCATCAGGCCCGAGGGATGGCCGGGCGTGCGCCGGTTGCGCCAGCGCCGCGTGCGCGTGTCGAGCACGATGATGGCGGGCTGGGTGCGCAGCATGTAGTCCCACTGGCGAAACGCGAGCAGGTGCTGGATCAGTGCGTCCTGCGCGCCCGGGTCGAGCCGGCCGCGCGCATCGGGCGCGGCGGTCAACGCCGCCATGGCGTCGAGCGCCTCGCCGAACACGTCGGGCCGGTTGCCCCAGCCCTGGCACAGCATATAGGCCGCCAGCGCATTGCCGATGATGCGGCGCGAGAACGGGTGCCCGTAGGCGGTGGTCTCCCACTTCGCCGACAGGTTCCAGTCGTCGGTGATGTCGTGGTCGTCGAAGATCATCAGGGTCTGCACGTGCGCCAGCAGGCGCGCGGCGGCCGGCAGGTCGGCGCAGAAACCCTGCAGCGCCGCGCCTTCGCGCCGCCAGCGTTCGACGTGCTTCGGCGTCAAGGGCGGCATCGGCGGTTCGCCCACGATTTGCCACGGCGCCGGCGACCACACCAATAAATACATCGCCATCACCTCGGCCAGCGTCACCAGGTGGTTGTGGGCGTTGGCGGTGGTGAAGATCGGCTTTTCCGAGCCGCCGAAGAAGCGGTCGCGCAAGTCGTCGTTCGACTTGAACGCGGGCAGCAGGTCTTCGCGCCGGTAATAGCCGGCCGGGTGGGCATACAGCGCCTCGCTGTCTTCCACCACGGCGCCTTCCAGGCATTCGCCGTACAGGCCCAGGCGTTCGATGAGCGCATGGATGGCCGCCAGCATCGGGCCGGCCACGTCGTCGGCATACACCTGGTCGCCGCACAGCATGAGCATGGCGGGCCGCGCGTCGGCATCCCTGGCCTGGCCGGCCAGCAGCGCGTCGGCGCAGGCCAGGCCGTCGCGCGAGCGGTGGTGCGGCTTGCGGCAGGAACCGTAGAGGATGTCGTCCATGCGGCTGCGCAGCACGAAGCTGGGCCGGTCCGCCCCCGCGTGCAGCAGGTGCGGCGCCCAGTGCGCGATGCCGGCGCCGCCGTCCAGGACCAGGTCGTACTCGACCAGCACGTCCTGGGACAGCGGCTCGTCCAGCGCGACGTCGATCAGGTGCACGTATGCATGGCGGCCGACGCGGACGACGCGGCACGCCGCGCCGTCGAGCCGCAGGCGGCGCGCCGGGCCGCCCTGCGGCGCCAGCGCCAGGGTCAGGTCGAGCGCGTCGCTGCCGACGAGCCACAGCACCAGGCGGCCCGGCTCGAGGCGGCGCAGGATGGGGCCGGCCAGCACGGGCGGGAGGACGGTGGAAGGAACAGTCTGGATCAACGCGGCACGGTCATCAAGGGATACGATCGGCCGAGTGTAGCAGATGGCGTTCGCTCATCCGCGCGCGATCACGAGCAGGCCGGCGACGATCAGCCCGCAGCCGGCCAGCTTGGCCGGGGTGAGCGCCTCTTGCAGGAACAGCCAGCCCAGCACCATCGCGATCACGACGCTGCCCTTGTCGATCAGGGCGACGGTGGACACCTGCCCTTCCTTGATCGCCTTATAGTAGAAAATCCACGACAGCGCGGTGGCCACCGCCGAACCTGCCAGCCAGGCGATATTGGCCGGGGTGAGCGCCTGCAGCTCGCGCGCCGGCACCACGGCGGCCGCGAACAGCAGCACGAACACGAACACGAAGCAGGTGCGCACCGCCATGCCAAGGTCGCCCGAGATGCCGGTGAGGCCAGGCTTGGCGATGACGGCCGTCACGCCGGCGAACAGCATCGACAGGAAGGCGTACACCACCCAGCGTTCCATAGCCGTCCTCGTCAGTAACTCATTAGTAATAAACGCAGATGCGCTGGCCGTCGACCTCGTGCACCCGGATGTCGAGCTGGTACAGGTCGCGCAGCACCTCGGGCCGGATCAGCTCTTGCGGCGTGCCGTGGTAGGCCACCTTCCCGCCGCGCATGGCGACGATGCGGTCGGCGTAGCAGGACGCGAAGTTGATGTCGTGCAGGACCAGGATCACGGTCTTGCCCAGTTCGCGCGAGGTGCGGCGCAGCAGCCCCATCATGTCGACCGCGTGGCGCATGTCGAGGTTGTTGAGCGGCTCGTCGAGCAGCACGTAGTCGGTGTCCTGGCACAGCACCATGGCCACGAAGGCGCGCTGGCGCTGGCCGCCCGAGAGCTGGTCGAGATAGCGGTCGGCCAGCGCTTCCAGGCCAAGATAGCCGAGCGCGCGCTCGACGTGGGCCGCATCCTCGACCGTCGGCCGGCCCTGCGTGTGCGGATAACGGCCGAAGGCGACCAGGTCGCGCACCGTCAGGCGCATCGGCAGGTGGTTGTCCTGGCGCAGGATGGCCAGGCGTTTCGCCAGTTCCTTGCTATCGCCCTTGACCACGTCGATGCCGTCGACCAGCACCCGGCCCGCGCTCATCGGCAGCAGGCGGCTGATCATCGACAGCACGGTCGACTTGCCGGCGCCGTTGGGGCCGATGATGGCGGTGACGCCGCCGGCCGGCAGGGTGAGCGTCACGTCGTCGACGACCACGGTGTCGGCATAACGTTTGCTGATATGGGAAATCTCGATCATCTAGGACTTTCTACGGGTGATCAGGAACAGGAACAGCAGGCCGCCCACGAACTCGATGACGACGCTGACGGTGGCATTCAGTTCGAGCACGCGCTCGAGCAGCACCTGGCCGCCGACCAGGAACACCACGCCCCACAGCACCGCCATCGGCAGCAGGTAGCGGTGCTTGCCGGAGCCGGCCGTCACATAGGCCAGGTTGCTCACCAACAGGCCGAAGAAGGTGACCGGTCCGACCAGCGCGGTCGACACCGACACCATCACCGCGATCAGGGCCAGCGTCAGCATCACCGTGCGCCGGTAGTCGACGCCGAGGTTGACCGCGATCTCGCGTCCCAGCGTCAACACGTCGTACTGGTGGCGCAGGCGCCAGGCCAGCAGCGAGGCCAGGCCGATGGCGATCGCCGCGACCCACAAGAGGCCGGTCTGGATCGCATTGAAGGACGCGAACATGCGGTCTTGCAGCACCATGAACTCGTTGGGATCGATCAGGCGCATCACGAAGCTCGACAGGCTGCGGAACAGGAGCCCGAACACGATGCCGGCCAGCAGCATCAGGTGCAGGCTGTGCGCGGCGCCGTTGAACAGCGCCCGGAACAGCAGGCAGGCGAAGCCCGTCATGAGCACCACCTCGATCGCGAAGCGCAGGTTCGGGTTGCCCGTCTCCGTCAACGGATCGATGCCGAGGCTGAAGATGATCGTGGCCTGGATCAACAGGTACAGGGCGTCGAAACCCATGATCGACGGCGTCAGGATGCGGTTGTGGGTGATCGTCTGGAACAGCACGGACGAGACCGCGATCGCATACGCCACCAGCAGCATGGCGGCCAGTTTGGCGCCGCGGAACGGCAGCACGAAGTCCCAGTTGCCGCCGGCGCCGATCAGCATGAAGGCCGCGACGACCGACGTCGCCAGCGTGGCCAGCAAGGCGAGCCTGATTTTAGGAGTGAAATCAAGCCTCACGTGAACGACCTCGCAACAACAGGAACAGGAACAGCGCGCCGCCGATGATGCCGACCACGGTGCCGATCGGGATCTCGTACGGATACACGACCAGACGGCCGACGATGTCGCAGGCCAGCACGAACAGGCCGCCGAGCAGCGCGACCCAGGGCACCGAGCGACGCATATTGTCGCCGAACAGGATGCTGACCACGTTCGGCACGATCAGGCCCAGGAAGGGAATGCTGCCGGCCGTGACCACCACCACCGCCGAAATCGCCGACACGATGAGCAGGCCATAGAAGGTCAGGCGCTTGTAGTTCAGCCCCAGGTTGGTGGTGAACTGCTGGCCCATGCCGGCCACGGTGAAGCGGTCGGCCGCGACCCAGGCGGCGAACGCCAGCACCGCGCCGAGCCACAGCAGCTCGTAGCGGCCGCGCAGCACGCCGGAAAAGTCGCCCACGGTCCAGGCATGCAGGGTCTGCAGCATGTCGTAGCGGAAGGCGAAGAAGGTCGTCACCGCCTGGATCACGCCGCCCAGGATCAGGCCCACCAGCGGCACCAGGTAGGGAGAGCGCAGCGGGATGCGGCGCAGCAGGCCGAGGAACAGGAAGGTGCCGGCCATCGCGAACGCGGCCGCCACCAGCATCTTGCCGAACACCGGGGTATCGGGCGCCAGCAGCGCCAGCACCAGGACGCCGAGCGTGGCGGCCTCGATGGTGCCGGCGGTGGACGGTTCGACGAAGCGGTTACGGACCAGCATCTGCATGATGAGGCCCGCCACGGCGAGGGACATCCCGGCCAGCAGCAGGGCCAGGGTACGCGGCAGGCGGCTGACGACCAGCAACTGCCAGTCGGTCGACTGCGTGCCCGCGAGCAGGCCGGCGAAGCTGAAGTCGCCCGCGCCGATAGCCACGCTCAACGCAACAAGCGCCGCCGTCAGCAATAACGGCAGCGCCAGCCAGGCGTGCGAGATGTGACGAGGGGCACGCGCGCTGGTGTGGCCCCCGGCTTGGCGCATCATGGCGCCCCGCCGCAGAGCGGCGGCTTGTTTACAACCATTGCAATCAGCGTCCCGCGGTGTTCAGTGCGCGCGACAGCTGGTCGACGTTTTCCTGCAGCGCGGTGATGCCGGCGCCGCCCAGGGTGTACCAGTTCAGGCCATCGAGGTAGACCACGCGCTTGTTCTTCCAGGCGTTCGACTGGCGCACCAGTTCATTGTCCAGGAATTTCGCGGCAGCGGTGCCTTCGCGGCCGATGGCGGCGTCGCGGTCGATCACGAACAGCCAGTCGGGATTGGTCTTCTGGATGAATTCGAAGGAGATCGCCTGGCCGTGGTTCGAGGTGTCGAGCTTGGCCACCGCCGGCTTGATGCCGAAGGTATCGTGCAGGACGCCGAAGCGCGAGCCCGGACCGTAGGCGCTCATCTTGCCGCCGGTGGTCAGGACGATCAGGCCGGCGCCGGCCGTTTCGGCCTGCTTCTTCAGGGCGGCGATCGAGCTGTCCAGCTTGGTGGTGAGTTCCTTGGCGCGCGCCTGCTTGCCGAACAGGCCGGCCAGGGTATTCACGTTGTTCTTGGCGCTGGCCACCAGGTTGGTGCGGTCCGGGGTCAGGTCGATGGTCGGGGCGATCTTGGCCAGCTGCGCGTACTTGGCCTGCGAACGGCCGCCGACGATGATCAGGTCGGGCTTGGCGCCGTGGATTTTTTCATAGTCCGGCTCGAACAGGGTGCCCATCTTGGGGGCGCTGTTGTAGCGCGCCAGGTGGCGCGGCAGCGGACGCGCGGTGGTGCTCATGGTCGGCACGCCGGCCACGTTCACGTCCAGCGCCGACAGGTTGTCCAGCGTGGTGGCGTCGAGCACGATGACCTTCTTCGGATTGGCCGGGACCGCGGTGGTGCCGCTGGCATGCTTGATTTGCACGGTGTTCTGGGCTTGCGCAGGCAGCGCGCCGAAGGCCAGGGCGGCGCCGACCGCCAGCACTGCGCGGCGGCCTTGGAAGATGTTCTTGATGGTCATGTCGGTATTCCTGTCTCGTTCAACAAATGGGGTATGTAAAAACATGTGGTCAGAAGCGTGTGGTCACCCCGAGCCACAGGCGGCGACCGTCGCCGACCGTGTTGTAGGTCAGCTCGTCCAGGCGCTTGTCGCTGACGTTGAACAGCGCGGCCTTGATGGCGACGCTGCGGCTCCAGTCATAGGTCATGCCGATGTCGCCGATCGTGTAGTCGCCGTATTCCTTGGCGCCGTTGGGCAGGGTCACGCCATTGCTGCCGGAACGCGCGGCGGCATTGATTTCCTTGCCGTTGTAGGTGACCGAGGCCCACAGGTCGAGCGCGTCGGTGACGTTCCAGTCGGCGCGCAGCGTGCCGCGGTGCTTCGGGGTGCGGGTCAGCGCATAGCCGGCGTAGGCGCCACCCTTCTGTTCCGAATCGGTATAGGTGTAGTTCGACTTGAACGACAGCGCGCGTAGCGGCTGCCAGGTCAGGCCCAGTTCCAGGCCCTGGATCGTGGCGTCGTCGATGTTGTAGCTGTACCAGAGGCGGTAGTTCGGGTCTTCCGACCAGCGCGCGATCGAACCGTCGTCGTTGTAGATCAGCGCGTTCGCCACCTTGTCCTTGAAGTCGGTGTAGAACAGCGTCGCATTCGCCTGGATGCCGGCCTTGTCGTTGTAGTGGGCGGACAGTTCGTAGCTGGTGCTGGTCTCGGCCTTCAGGTCCGGGTCGCCGATGATGACGCCGCAGGTGCCGTTCGGGCCGTAGGTGCAGCCGCCGCCGCCGGTGGTATAGGCATAGCCCGGCGCGATGTTGCGGATTTCCGGCGCGCGGAAACCGCGCGAGACGCCGCCCTTGATCGTGACCGCGTCGCTGGCATGCCAGACGGCGTACAGGCGCGGCGACCAGTGGTTGCCGTAGATTTCGTGGTCGTCGGCGCGCAGGCCGGCGGTCAGCGCCAGGGTGTCGGTCAGGCTCCATTCGTCTTCGACGAACAGCGCCTTCTGAATGATGCTGAAGTGCTCGTCCACGCCGGTGCGGCGGCCCGGGTTCTGGTCTAGGAGTTCGCCGCGGTTGTACTGGCCGCCGATCACCAGGAAGTGGTCGCCCAGGCGGGTGTTGAGCTTCGCGTCCAGCACCGTGTTCTTGATTTCCGGCGCGCGCGTGTTGCGGATGTAGTCGCCCGCGCGGTCTTGCGCGTAGGTCTCGCGCTGGCCTTTTTCCTGGGTCAGGGCGACCTGCGAGGTGGCCCAGCCCCAGCGGCCGTTGTGCGACAGCGACCAGTGGTCGCGGCTGTGTTCCTGGCGGGTGTTGGCAGCGTTCGGCGCCAGCACGCCACCCGCCGAGCTGTGTCGCTTGAGCTCACTCTTGCCGGCTTCGAGCAGCACGTCGTGGGCGGCGTTCGGGGTCCAGGCTAGGCGCGCGGTCAGGTCGCGGTCCTTGGCGCCGTTGAAGCCGTTCAGGATCTCGTCCTCGGTGCGCTTGTTCTGCTTGCCCCACAGCTGCAGGCCGAGGACGTTGCTGGCGATCGGACCGTTCAGGAAGAACTGGCCCTGGGTCGAGTTGCCCGAATCGCCGTGTTCCTGCAGGGTGCCGTCGACGCCGAGCGAACCGCCCCAGGCCTTGGCGACCTTGCGCGTGATGATGTTGATCACGCCGCCCATGGCGTCGGAGCCGTACAGCGAGGACATCGGGCCGCGCACGACTTCGATGCGCTCGATCGCCTCCAGCGGCGGAATGAAGCTCTGCTCGTAGCCGGCGTTGCCGTTGGTGCGCGCGTCGCGCGTCGACTGGCGCTTGCCGTCCACCAGGATCAGCGTGTATTGCCCCGGCAGGCCGCGAATCAGGATATCCTGTTCGTTGGCGACGCCGGTGACGGTGACGCCCTGGACGTCGCGCAGCGCGTCGGTCAGGTCGCGAAACGGACGCTTTTCCAGGTCTTCACGGGTGATCACGGTGATGCTGGCGGGAGCGTCGGTGGCCGACTGCTCGAAGCCGGCGGCGGTCACGACGACGGTCGGCACGGTGCCGGACGCGCCGGCGGCTTGCGGGTTGAAATCCGGTGCTTCCGGTGCGGCGTGGGCGCTCAGGGCCAGGGCGCCGTGGAGCGCCGCCGCGATGGTCGTCCGTTTGAACCATGCCGTTGTCGTGTGCTGCATACGCTTCGTTCTTTCTCTGTCGCTCAAAATTCTTTTATACGGCGAACACCTATTGCCAGGCCCGTTCGCGGTGAATGATAATGATTATCATATGCAATTAACCGCCAGAAAGTTTGTCAAGTTGTGGCAAGTCTTGATATTCCAGCAATGAATCCTGTTTCCACTTCATCCCGTATCCTCGTGGTCGACGACCACGCCGACATCCGCGACCCGCTCGCCGCCTTCCTGCGCCGGCACGACCTGGAGGTGCTGACCGCCGCCGACGCCGCGACCGCGCGCACGCTGCTGCGCCAGCATCGGATCGACCTGGTGGTGCTCGACGTCATGCTGCCGGGCGAGGACGGCCTGTCGCTGTGCCGCCACCTGGCCGAGACCAGCAGCACGCCGGTGATCCTGCTCACTGCGATGGCGAGCCAGGAAGACCGCGTCGCCGGGCTCGAGATCGGCGCCGACGATTACGTCACCAAGCCCTTCGATCCGCGCGAACTGGTAGCCCGCATCAAGGGCATGCTGCGGCGCCTGAGCCGCGCCGCGACCGGCTGGCACGGCCGCCGCTACGCCTTCGGCGACTGGACCCTGGACATGGCCAGGCGCGAGCTGGTTGACGCCGGCGGCGAACCGGTGGCATTGAGCACGTCGGAATTTCGCCTGCTGGGCGTGCTGGTCGAGCGCGCCGGAAAGGTGCTCAGCCGCGACGAGCTGCTCGACCTGACGCGCGACGGCGAGGTGCAGAACTTCGACCGCAGCATCGACAGCCAGGTCAGCCGGCTGCGCAAGAAGCTGGAAAGCGATCCGCGCCGGCCCCGCCTGCTCAAGACCTCGTGGGGCGACGGCTATGTGTTCACGGCCGACGTCAAGCCGCTGCCGGCGGCAGGCTGATGCGCCTGATCCCGAAGACCATGGGCGGCCAGCTGGTCGCGACGCTGCTGGTGGCCGTGCTGCTGGCGCACGCCGCCGCCATCGTGGCGCGCCAGCTGGCCCCGGACGCCATGCATCCGCTGGCCGCGCGCTACATGCTCGACCGCATGGCCGGGATCTACCAGTCGCTGCGCCTGTCGCCGGACAAGGGAGAAGAGATGCTGGCCGCGATCGGCTCGCCGAGCGCGCGCTTCTGGCTGGCCAGCGGCGCCAGCTCCACCAGCCTGGCGATGAACGAGGCCGAACGCAAGCAGGCGCAGGCCCTGGCCGAGCGCCTGTCCGGCATGTCGGCGTCGGCGCCGGCGCCGCGCAGCTGGGTGCAGCTGACCGACCATGCGCCGGGCGACGATGGCGTCAAGCAGGCCGGCATGCTGGCCTCGGTCGAGCTGCCGGACGGACGCTGGCTGGTGGGCTACCAGCAGTCGCCCGGCGGCAGTCCCTGGTGGCGTCCGCTGCACTTCTCGATCCCGGTGAGCACCCTGCCGGTGCTGCTGGTGGCGCTGCCCTTCATCGGCCGCATCCTGCGTCCGATCCGCGCGCTGGAGCGCGCCGCCGAGCGCTTCAGCCGCGGCGAGCACGACGGCCCGCTGCCGGTGACCGGGCCGCGCGAGGCGCGCGAGCTGACGGTCGCCTTCAACACGATGGCCGAGCGCCAGCAGCGCTTCATCGAAGACCGCACGCGCATGCTGGCCGCGATCAGCCACGACCTGCGCACGCCGATCACCTCCCTGCGCGTGCGGGTGGAACTGATCGACGACCCCGAGCTGCGCGCGGCGATGATCCGCACGCTCGAGACGATGGGCCTGATGGTCGAGCAGACCTTGCGCTTCGCGGCCGAGGACTGCGTCGGCGAACCGTCGCAAGACATCGACCTCGCGGCCCTGATGCGCGAGCTGGCGGCGGAGCTGGCGCGCCCCGGAAAGCGCATCCGTTACGCCGGCCCGGACCGGCTGCCCTACCGCTGCCGCCCGATCGCCCTGCGCCGCGCCCTGGGCAACCTCGCCGAGAACGCGATCCGCCACGGCGCCGAGGTCACGCTGTGCGCCAGCGCGCCGGGGGATGACAGCGACGTGATCCTGGCCGTGATCGACAACGGCCCCGGCATTCCCGAGGCCGAGTTGGACCGCGTCTTCGAACCTTTCGCCCGCCTCGACAGCGCCCGCTGCCGCGACACCGGCGGCGACAACGGCCACGGCGGCGCCGGCGGCAGCGGCGTCGGCCTCGGCCTCTCCATCGCCCGCTCCTGCGTCGAAGCCCACGGCGGCACCCTCACCCTGACCAACAACACCCCCGGCCTCACCGCCACCATCACCCTCCCCGCCTGACCCTCCCTCAATGAGGGTCAGAGTAGAATTATTGAGCAATTTCTCCGCAATCTTAATAATGAGGGTCAGAGTAGAATTAATTGCCAATAACTCGCAGTCAACTATTATCCGGGCCATGTTCACAGCGCCCGTTTTAAAAGAAATTGCAAAATAATTCTACTCTGACCCTCATTGTATTTAGCATCAAACTGCTACCTTCGGAACATTATCCTCTCATAGAGGAAATCATTTCTCGACTTGCAAGATTCTCTCGTTAGTTTGATATCTCAGTGCAATTCAAAAGCCTTTAAATAATTAGGGTCAGAGTCGAATTATTGAGCAATTTCTCACCAAATTGAATTAAGTAGGGACAGAGTCAGCTTGGCCGGCAATTTCCTTTCCAATCGAATAATCAGGGTCAGAGTCGAATTACAAGCAATTCTGAAGAATTGCTCAATAAATCTACTCTCGTATATTGAAGGTGCCGCGGCGGAGCTGGTCTATGATGGCGACGAAGCGGTCGGGCGGAGTGATGCCGAACGACTCGAGTGCCGTTGAGCACGTGGGTCAGATAGGTGCCTCTGCCCGTTTCATTTTGTTAGTCCGAACGGTATCTTGGGCCATCGCACACGGCGTGGAGCCCGCATACGAGAGAGGCCAAAAATGAACACGACACGTAATGACGTGCTGGGAATCGATGTCAGCAAGAAGAAGCTAGACTTGGCCTTGCTGATCAATGGGAAGTTGAAGGCGAAGGTATTCGATAACACATCCGCAGGGCATCGTGCGCTGGTGGAGTGGTTACGTGACTCCAAAGCATCGCTGGCGACGCTGCACATCTGTATGGAGGCGACAGGTGTGTACTACGAGGCGATCGCCACGACGCTCCACGCTGAGGGATTCAAGGTCAGCGTGGTTAATCCAGCCTGTATCAAGGGCTTTGGATCGGGCGAGAACATCCGCAACAAGAATGACGAAATCGACGCTGCCTTGATCGCGCGTTATTGCGCGGCGATGAATCCGGAGCCTTGGGTTGCGCCGCCGCTTGAGCAGCGCCAGCTGCGTGCATGGACCTTGCGCGTGCAGTCCCTGAAGGACATTCGGCAGCAGGAACAGAACCGCATAGAAGCGCACATCGTGGCAGGCTTACAAGACGTTGCCGACAACGTCGCTGAGCACATCAAATGGCTTGATGCCGAGATTCGAAAGCTGCAGGATGATATCGACGATCACATTGATCGCCATCCAGGATTGAAGAACGATGCCGCACTCATCGCCAGTATCCCTGGGCTGGGGATGACGACGGTTGCCCGCATACTTGGCCATCTTGGCGACATTCGTCGCTTCAAAAACGCGAAAGCCTTCGCTGCCTTCCTGGGCGTCACACCCAAACAGCGAACCTCGGGCACGTCGCTCAAAGGCCGCACAATGCTCTGCAAAACCGGCAGCACATCGCTACGGGCAGCGCTTTTCATGCCCAGTATGGTCGCACGCCGACACAATCCAATCCTGCATCAATTCGCCGAACGCCTATTAGCGAACGGCATGGCCAAGCGAGCAGTGATCAGCGCTGTTACCCATAAGCTAGCGCATCTGATCTACGGCGTCGTTCGAACCGGCAAGCCATTTGACGCCAATTACCTTCACAAAAACCTTGCAATCCAAGACGGTATCTGACCCTCATGTTGGGGGTGGGGGTGGTGGCGCACGGGTGAAGATTTCGCTTGCGCGGCGTGATGGGTGAGATAGAATACTGAATGAGAATCATTATCATCTGATGCCACCAACCTGCGTCGAGAGGAACGATATGTGCGACAAACACCCTTCGAACGTGCCCTGCCCTGCTGACGGCGCGCAGGGATCGCGCCGGCGGCGCGTGTGGGAGCTGTCCCATGCCTGCCATTGCCCGCTGGTCGGGGTCGGGTTGCCGCTGGGCGGCTTGCGCAAACTGGTGGAGAAGGTGACGGGCGGGAAGGTGCTGCACGACGATTACGACATCCACGTCGGCACCGTCAGCGAGTGCGCATTGCGCACGCCGGTCGCCGATGCGGTGCAGAAGGAACTCGAGCGCCGCTATGCGCAGCATGTCCAGCGCTTCCGCGCCGCCAAGACCACCGAGCAGGTCGAGGCCATGTGGGATGCCGCGGTGGCCGCCGGCGACGTCGCCGGGGCGTTCTGGGCCGGGCTGTCGCATCCGCGCTGCAGCACCGCGCTCGAAGAAAAGATGTGCCGCGACATCCATATGGTGCAGCACCAGGCCGGCGCCTGCGCCCGCGCCGACATCAACAAGTTCAATGCAGTCGTCGCCGACAACGCGCGCCTCGAACGCGACGTGGCGCGCCTGCAGGAACGCTGCAATGCGCTGGGACAGGAAAAGGCGGTCGAGTGCGAGCGCCTCGAGCACCAGCTGCGCGCGGCGCGGGCGGCGACCATCGCGCGCGATGGCGACGTCCAGGCCCTGCGCGCCGAACTGGCGCGGCTGCAGGCCAGCGTTCCCGACCTCGACACGCGCGAGCGCCTGGCCGAGCGGGTGGCGCAGATGGAGGCGCGCGAACAGGCGCTGCGCGCCCAGCTGGCCGAGCTGAAGGCGGCGCGCGCTCCTGCTCCCACCCCGGCGCCGGAAGCCGAGGCTGCGCCCGAACCGATCCAGGTAGCGCCGGTCGCCACACCGGTGCGCCTGGAAAACCGCAGCGTGCTGTGCGTCGGAGGCCGCAGCAGCAGCGTGCCGATCTACCGCAATATGATCGAGCGGGTCGGCGCCCAGTTCGCCCACCACGACGGCGGCCTGGAGGACAGCAGCAGCCAGCTCGACGCCAGCCTCGCCGCGGCCGACCTGGTGATCTGCCAGACCGGCTGCATCAGCCACAGCGCCTACTGGCGCGTGAAGGACCATTGCAAGCGCCACGGCAAGCGCTGCGTCTTCGTCGACAACCCGAGCGTCTCGAGCCTGGTGCGCGGCCTGCAGGAAGCCGCCACCGAGGACACCCAACCCGGCTAACGCTGTTCACGCAGCCAGCGCGCGGATCGCCGCCACCAGGCGCTCCAGCTGCGCCGTGGTCGTGTAGTACGAAGGCGTGACGCGGATGCAGCTGCCGCCGACCGGGCCGTCGCGCGCCACCGTGAAGATGCCATGCCGATCGAGCAGCGTGCGCGCCAGCGCCACGTTATCCTCGAACGACGTCTTTCCCTGCAGGCGGAACGAGGTCACCGCGCCCGTCATCCCGGCGTCGTCCGGCGTCAGCACCTGCACGCCCGGCAGCTCGCGCACCCGCGTCACCCAGTAGTCGCGCAGCGCGCGCAGGTGCGCCACGCGCGCCGCCGGCGGGATACGCGCATGGAAGGCCAGCGCGCTCGGAATCGTCATCACCGCCGCCACGTTCAGGGTGCCGGCGTTCACGCGCGCGCGGATATCGGTCGGCGGATGCTCGGTGTTGCCGCAATCGATGTCGATGTCCTGCAGCCGGCCCTCGCGCACATAGAGGAACCCGAGCCCGAGCGGCGCCCCGATCCATTTGTGCAGGTTGGCGCCGACGAAGTCGGCGCCCAGGTCGGGAATGCGGAAATCGAGCTGGCCGAACGATTGCGCGATGTCGACCACCACGTCGACGCCGCGTTCACGGGCCAGGCGCGCGATCTCGGCCACCGGCAGCACCAGGCCGGTGCGATGGTTGATGTGGGTGAGCAGCAGCAGCCGCGTGCGCGGGTGGCGCCGCAGCGCCTCGGCATAGGCGTCGATTACGCCCTGGCGCGTGGCCGGCTCGGGAATCGTCACCGAGACCAGCCCGGCGCCGCGGCGTTTGGCCAGCTCGCGCATGGCGTCCATCACCGTGCCGTAGTCCAGGTTGCAGATCATGACTGCTTCGCCGGCCTTCAACAGCCGGTAGTTCAGGATCAGGTTCTGCAGCGCCTCCACCGCGCTGCGCGTGAGCGCGATCTCGCCCGGCGCGGCGCCGGCATACGCCGCCAGCTGCGCGCGGATCGCCGTCATGTCCGCACGATCGAAGCGGGTGCGCAGGTAGTGCGAGTTGTGGCGGTTCAGGTAGTCGAGATTGCGCTTGTAGTCGTCCAGCACCGGCCGCGCCATGACGCCGTAATAAGCGTTTTCCAAATTGACGATGTCCCCTGCCACGTCGTAGCTGGCGCCCAGGCCGGCTTCGTCGGCCGCGGCAACCGCCGCCGGCCAGGGCAGCGCCGCGCCCCCGAGGCTCAGGCCTGCGGCGGTGCGCAGCAGCTTGCGGCGGCGATAGGCGATCGGTTTCATGAAGGCTCCCGCGAGAATGGATGTGCAGGAAAGTATAGGCAGGCCAGCGCCGCGCGCCTGCCCCTGGAATGATCGCCCCATAAGCGCCATTGATACCCCGGGCCGGCCGGCGCGCCGCCGGGTTAGAATCGCGCCAACACCCACCACCACCGGACCAGCGCCATGCTCAGCCGCGACATCGAGATCTTCCGCACCGTGATGACCTCGGGCTCCGCCACCCGCGCGGCGAAAGTGCTGGGATTGTCGCAGCCGGCCGTCAGCATGGCGCTGCGCCGGCTCGAGGAACGCGCCGGCCTGGAACTGTTCCAGCGCCCCGGCGGCAAGCTGCAGCCCACCCAGCAGGCGCAGGCCCTGCTGGCCGAGGTCCAGCGCCACTTCGTCGGCATGGACGTGATCGAGCAGCGCATCCGCAGCCTGAAGCAGTTCGGCGCCGGTCGGGTGCGCATCGCCGCCTTTCCCGGCCTCGGCACCGGTTTCGTGCCGCGCGTGCTGGCCGACCTGGCAGCGGCCGGCACGCGCAGCATGGTGTCGCTGCAGGTGATGGGTTCACAGGACGTGCGCAGCCAGGTGCTGCGCGACGAGGTGGAGCTGGGCATCGCGGCCCAGGACATCTCGACCGCCGGCGTCGAGCATGCGCTGTTCGCGCACTACTTCGGCGTGGTCGCCCTGCCTCCCGGGCATCCGCTGGCGCGCAGCAGCATGGTCACGCCGAAGCAGCTGGCGCGTCATCCCTTCGTGGCCCTGCATCCAGACGACGCGGTGAGCCAGCGCCTGGACGCGATTCTGCACGCCCACGGCCTGCAACTCCAGACAGTGGTTGAAACCTCGTACACCTTCAGCCTGTGCGAACTGGTGCGCAACCGCATCGGCGTCGCCCTCGTCAATCCGGTCACGGCGGTCGACTACCTCAATGCCGGCCTGGTATTTCGTCCGTTCTCGGAGCGGCTCGAATTCACGGCGCTGACGATGTGGCCCGCCGGCCGGCCGCTGTCGCCCTTCGCGCGCCAGATGCTGGGCGCGATGCGCGCGCGGCTGCAGGCCGATATGGATGGCTTGCGCGCGACCATGCCGCCGGCCGCGGGCAAGGTCGCGCTGCACCAGTTCCAGCCGCTGGCGGCGTCCCCGGCCTGAGACGGCGGATTCAGAGCAGGTCGATCGAGGTGCTCATCACGCCGACCAGTGCGGCCATCTCGGCCGAATTGGCGATGCCGAGCAGGACGTCGCCGCGATTGAGCGTGCCGTCGTCGATCAGGGCGGCCCAGCCCGCGACCTCGGCCTGGCTGGCCGTGCGCTCCAGGCCCGCCTGATACAGGTGGGCGACATACTGCGCATTGCTCATGCCGCCGAACTGGCCTTCCGCCGCGCCCACGAAGGTGTCGGCGATGGCCGCCATGCCGATGCCGTTTTCGCTGGCCGCGATCCAGTAGTTCAGGCCATCCTGGTCGGGCGCGCGGTCGAACAAGACGTCATACATGCGCACCAGCATGCCGACATCGGTGTCCGCGATCCAGGCGCTGGACCCATACCAGTCCATATACTGCAGCATGGCGAAGTGGTCGGCGAACTCCAGCAAGACGTCTGCCCGCGTGCGCGCACCCGCGTCCAGTCCGACCAGCCAGCCGTACAACTCCCTCAGGTTGCCGCCGCGCTCCATGCCGTTCTCGTACAGCGACCTGACGAAATCGTCGTCGCTCATGGCATCGTCGGCGCCGCTCGCCGCGAGCAGGCTGGCCGAGATCTCGAGCAGCGACATGCCGGCGGCATGCTGCGCTTCCCAGGCGTCGAGTTCGACGCGGGTCGCCACACGGTCCTCGAGCGATTCGATCATGCGCGTGATGGTGCCGCGCGCCGAGCGTTCGGCGCCGTCGCCGCCGAAATTCAGGATCTCGACGTTCGCGAGAGAGTCGCTGCCTTCGGTGCCGTCGCGGGCCATGACCACGACATGCCCCTGTTCGACCCGGATCGTGTAATCGGCCCGGCTCCCCGCCAGGCGTACGGTGTCGATGCCCATGCCGCCGTCGATCCAGTCGTCACCCGCGCCGCCGGTGATGTCGTCGTCGCCGTCCTCGCCATGCAGGCGGTCATTGCCCGCCCCGCCGTCGATGACGTCGTCGCCGCCGCCGGCATAGGCCACGTCGTCGCCCTCGCCCAGGTTGAGGGTCTGGGCGTCGGCATCGGCCACCACGTGCTGGTTGCCGGCGCCGCTCCTGACCGTGACTTCACCGGCGAGCGCGGCGAAGCCGATGTGGTCCAGGGTGACGCTGCTGCTCCACAGGCCGCGTGTATCGATGACCACGGCGACCAGCGGATTGCCGGCCGCGGCCTCGACGCCGACCAGTTCCAGCGGGCCGAATAGCGGCGCCGTGCCGAAAGCGGCAGTCGGCGCGATCGTCTGCAGCAGCAGCGGCGTGTTCGCGGCCTCGGCGATGAAGCGGGTGGCGCCGGCGACCAGGCTGGCCTGCGAGGCGGAACCAGCCTCGCTGTGCTGGCGCACCTCGCGCAACAGGTCGGCCAGCGCGGCGCCGGCCGCCTCCGGCGCCACGCTGCCGCTGGCGGTCATGCCTACTTCCGACGGCAGGTCGGCGCGCAGCAGGACCCGGCCGCTGCCGTCGACGACGACCGGCACCGCGCTCGTGAGGCCGGTGCCGTTGGTGTCCGGGCCGTCCACGCGGGCGGTGCCGGCCGTGAGCACCTGGCGCTCTTTGCCGTCGGCCTCGGTGACCGTGCGCACCCGCACTTCGCGGTTATCGATCACGCTGACCTGCGGCGCCGTGCCGGGACGCTCGTCGACGTCGGTAACCCAGATCGTCAACAGCTGCGCGGCGGTGCCGGCGCCATCGGTGCGCGTGACCTCGACCTGGTAGGTGTTGTTGCCCGTCCCGGCGCCGCGGTCGCGCGGCGACTCGTAGTTTGGCGCCGCGATAAAGCGCAGCAAGCCGGTAGCCTGGTCGATCGTGAACAGCGCGGCGTCGGCGCCGCCGGTGATCGCATAGTCGTTGTAGATCGGGCCGGACGGGCCCTGGGAGATGATGTCGACGGTCACGTCGCGCGTATTTTCGGCCACCTGCACCACGTCGCCGTTGGGATAGGAAAACCGCGGCTGGAGCGGCCAGGTGGATTCGGCGGCGCTGGCCTGCGAAGTGAATGCGGTTGCCATGATCGTTCCTCGGTATCGGATACCGAGAGTATATCCACCCGGGCGGGCGCACGATGTGAACTCGTCCGCATGGCGCGATTCCATGCGGGCTGCATGGCGCGCGCTTGTTTCACATTCGGAAAACAAAAAAGGTTACGGGCTTGCGCCTGTAACCTTTTGGACCTGCTGAGTATTGGTGCCGCTGACCGGAATCGAACTGGTGACCTTCGCATTACGAATGCGCTGCTCTACCGACTGAGCTACAGCGGCGAAACCTGTGCTTCGCCTTGCCTTTCGGCGCACGACAACGAGTCGCCGTGACGAAAGAACCATATTCTAGCAAATAATGCGGCAAACTTGCTAGTGTGTATCGCTAGCGTGCCGCATTATCGGCCGAAAACAGGGAATTCAGCCCTGGTGATAGCCCGTCACCACCGCGACTTCTTCCTTCGAGCCCAGGAACACCGGCACGCGCTGGTGCAGCTTGGTCGGCGGGATGTCCATGATGCGGCCCTGGCCGTCGGTGGCGGCGCCGCCGGCCTGTTCGACGATCATCGCCATCGGGTTGGCCTCGTACATCAGGCGCAGCTTGCCGGGCGATTGCGGGTCGCGCAGGTCGGCCGGATACATGAAGACGCCGCCGCGGTTCAGGATGCGGTGCACGTCGGCCACCATCGAGGCGATCCAGCGCATATTGAAATCCTTGCCGCGCGGGCCGGTGCTGCCGGCCAGCAGCTCGTCCACGTAGCGCTGCACCGGCGGATGCCAGTGGCGTTTATTCGACATATTGATGGCGAATTCCTTGGTCGAGACCGGGATCTGCATGTCGCTCTGGGTCAGCACCCACGAACCCATCTCGCGGTCCAGGGTGAAGCAGTGCACGCCGTTGCCGGTGGTGAGCACCAGCATGGTCTGCGGGCCGTAGACCGCATAGCCGGCCGCCACCTGGGCGGTGCCGGGCTGCAGGAAGTCCTGCTCGGTCGGCTGGGTCATGCCTTCCGGCGCCTTCAGCACCGAGAAGATGGTGCCGATCGAGACGTTGACGTCGATGTTCGACGAGCCGTCCAGCGGGTCGAACAGCAGCAGGAATTCGCCCTTTGGATAGCGGCTCGGGATCTGGCGGATGGTTTCCATCTCTTCGGACGCCATCGCCGCCAGGTGGCCGCCCCACTCGTTCGCTTCCAGCAGGATCTCGTTCGAGATCACGTCCAGCTTCTTCTGGACTTCGCCCTGGATGTTCTCGGTCTCGGCGCTGCCCAGCACTTCGCCCAGCGCGCCCTTGCTCACCGAATAGCTGATGCGCTTGCAGGCGCGGGCGACGACCTCGATCAGCAGGCGCAGCTCGGCGTTGATGTTCTGGTGCAGGCGCTGCTCTTCGACCAGGTATTGCGTCAGACTTACGCGTTTCATGACTTCCTCAGGTTGGGTGTGAATTCTTTTAATTGGCGAGCGCCTTGGTGACCACTTCGCGCACGTCGTTCGACAGCTTGCCCTGCCCCGCCACCCGCTGCAGCGCGGCCTGCATCTGCTCCTGCAGCGCCGGCGCGTAACGGCGCCAGCGGTCCATGGCGCGCGCCAGGCGGCTCGCGACCTGCGGGTTGAGCGCGTCGAGCGCGATCACCTGCTCGGCCCAGAAGGCGTAGCCGCTGCCGTCCGGCGCGTGGAACTGCACCGGATTGTTCATGCAGAAGGCGGCCACCAGGCTGCGCGCGCGGTTCGGGTTGCGCAGGGTGAAGGCCGGATGGCGCATCAGCGCACGCACGGCCGCCACGTCGGTGGTCGGCGCCGCAGCCTGCATCATGAACCACTTGTCCACCACCAGGGCCTCGTTCTGGAACTCCTGGTAGAACGCGTCCAGCGCGTCGGCGGCTTCCGGCACGCGCGATGCGATCAGCGCGCCCAGCGCGGCGGCGCGGTCGGTCATGTTGTCGGCTTCGTCGAACTGGCGCTGGGCCAGCGCCACGCTCTCATCGTCGGGCGCCGCGTTCAGGTAGGACAACGCGATGTTCTTGAGCGCGCGCTTGCCGGCGGACGCCGCGTCCGGGCTGTACGGCCCCGGCGTCAGGTTGGCTTCGTACTGCGCCAGCAGCTCGGCGCGCAGGCGCGCGCCGATGTCGGCGCGGATGAACTGGCGCGCGATGTGCACGGCCAGCGGGTCGACGCCGTCGATCTGCTCGGCCACCATGCTCTCGGACGGCAGCAGCAGCGCCTGTTCGCGGAAGGCCGGGTCGAGGGTCTCGTCGACCAGGACCTTGCGCATCGCCTCGATGAAGGTCTCGTCCAGGTTCAGGCTGGCGCCGCTATTGCCCTTGGCCGCGGCCTCGCCGGTCAGCTTGAGCAGGCGGCTCATGGCCAGGCGCTGGCCCGCTTCCCAGCGGTTGACCGGGTCGCTGTCATGGCTGAACAGGTGCAGCAGGTCGGCATCGGTATAGCTGCCCTGCAGGATCACCGGCGCCGAGAAGTTGCGCAGCACCGACGCCACCGGCTGCTCCTTCACGTCGGTGAAGACGAAGGTCTGCTCGGCCTGGGTCAGCTCGAGCACCGCCGTCGTGCCGCGGTCGACGCCGCCCTCGACCAGGCGCATGTCGTTGCCGGCGGCGTCGAGCAGGCCGACCGCGACCGGGATGTGGAACGGCAGTTTCTCTGGCTGTCCCGGCGTCGGCGGGCAGGACTGGATCAGCTTGAGCGTGTAGGTGTGGACGGCCTCGTCCCAGCGGCCCTCGAAGCGCAGCACCGGCGTGCCGGCCTGGCTGTACCAGCGTTCGAACTGGGTCAGGTCGCGGCCGTTGGCGTCGGCCATCGCGCGCCGGAAATCGTCGCACTCGACCGCCTGCTCGTCATGGCGCGCGAAGTACAGGTCCATGCCCTTGCGGAAGCCTTCCTCGCCGAACAGGGTGTGGTACATGCGCACCACTTCGGCGCCCTTCTCGTACACCGTCACCGTATAAAAATTGTTGATCTCGACGAAGGAGTCGGGACGCACCGGGTGCGCCATCGGGCCGGCATCCTCGGGGAACTGGTGCTGGCGCAGCGTGCGCACCTGGTCGATGCGGGTCACGGCGCGGCCGGTGTCGGTGCCGATCATGTCGGCCGTGAATTCCTGGTCGCGGAACACCGTCAGGCCTTCTTTCAGCGACAGCTGGAACCAGTCGCGGCAGGTCACGCGGTTGCCGGTCCAGTTGTGGAAGTATTCGTGCGCTACCACCGCCTCGATGCCCTGGAAGTCGACGTCGGTGGCCACCCGCGGGTTGGCCAGCACGAACTTGGTGTTGAAGATGTTCAGGCCCTTGTTCTCCATCGCGCCCATGTTGAAGTCGCTGGTGGCGACGATCATGAAGCGGTCCAGGTCGAGCTCGAGGCCGTATTTTTCCTCGTCCCAGCGGATGCTGTGCTTGAGCGACTGCATCGCATAGTCGGTCTTGTCCAGGTTGCCGTCTTCGACCCACACCTGCAGCAGCGCGTCGCGGCCGTCGGCCAGGCGGAAGGTCTCTTCCTGGCACACCAGCCTGGCGGCCACCAGCGCGAACAGGTAAGAGGGCTTCTTGAACGGGTCTTCCCACAGCGCATAATGACGCCCGTCGTCGAGGTCGCCTTCCTGGATCAGGTTGCCGTTCGACAGCAGCACCGGATAGCGCGCCTTGTCGGCGCGCAGCATCACGGTGTACTTGGCCATTACGTCAGGGCGGTCCGGGAAATAGGTGATGCGGCGGAAGCCTTCGGCCTCGCACTGGGTGAAGAAGTTGCCATTCGATACATACAAGCCGCTGAGCGTCGTGTTCTGCTCGGGCACGCAGACCGATTCGATCTCGAGCACCACCTCGTCGGGCGCCTCGTGGATGACCAGGAGATTGTTGGCCAGCATGTAATCGTTCCCGGCCAGGGCCTTGCCGTTCAGGCGCAGCGCCACCAGTTCGATGTCCTCGCCATGCAGCTCGATGGCCCGCCCGCTGGCCGCCGGGTTGCGACGCAAGGTCAGGCGGTTGGCCACGACCGTGCGCGCAGGATCCAGGTCGAAGCCGAGCTCGACAGTATCCACAAGGTAAGTCGGCGGAGTATAGTCTTTCCGGTAAATGGTCTGGGGCGTATCGGTGCGCATAGGAAGAGTCCAAGAACACAGTGGAGAAGTGCTTATTTTACCAACAAGCTTTTCCGGCGCTTCGTACGATTCCATGTATCGCAGTGTATGCACGGTAACGGGGTGTAAAAACCGGTTCATTGATCTTGAACAAGCGGTAAGCTTGATCATCGGGGAAATTCCGCACAAATAATCTGGAGATTGTATGAAACGCCTCATCATGGTCGCCGCCGGCACGGCGCTTGCGCTGCTCCTGGGCGGTTGCGCGACCACCATCCGCAGCGACGTGACGACCTTCCACCAATGGCCGGCCCAGATGGAAGACAAGAGTTATGTCTTCGAGGTGCCGGCGCCGCAGGACGACACGCTGGAATGGCGCAGCTACCAGGAACTGGTGCGCGCCCAGCTGGCGCGCCAGGGCTTCCGCGACGCCGAGGGCGCCACGCCGGCGTTGACGGTGGCGATGCGCTTCACCACCACCGACCTGCCGGTGCGCGTGCTGGAGCCGATCATGACGCCGTATTTCTATCCGAGCGCACGCTTCGGCTACGGCTACCGCGGCTTCCACCGCCGTTACTGGGGCGGCTGGTACAGCCCGTTCTACGATCCGTTCTGGGGTCCGTATCCGGCCTACCAGACCTCGGTCGAGCACCACTACCGGCGCGAGCTGCAGGTCTCGATCAAGTCGGCGCGCGACGGCAAGCGCCTGTTCGACGTCACGGTGCACAACACCAGCCGCAATATGTCGACGCCGGAAATCATGCCGGCGCTGGTGCACAGCGCCTTCGAGGGCTTCCCGGGGCCGTCGGGCGTGGCGCGGCGGGTCGAGGTGACGCAGGAACCGAAGGGCTGACCGGCGCCGTTCGCCGCTCATGGAGCCGGGCATTGCCCGGCTTTTTTCATGGGAACGCAGGATGAAAAAAGACCCGTCACGCGCGCCGCATGACGGGTCAATGAGAGACAACGGGTTAGCGCACCATGCACGGCTTCTTGCTGTCGAACTTCCAGTTCGGAACGAGGTACTGCATGCCCACCGCATCGTCGCGCCCGCCCAGCCCCATCGCCAGATAGCGCTGGTGCGCGGCCTCCACCGCCTCCATGTCGAGCTCCACGCCCAGTCCCGGCGCGGTCGGCACCGCCACCATGCCGTCCACGATGCGCAGCGGATTGCGGGTCAGGTGCTGGCCGTCCTGCCAGATCCAGTGGGTGTCGATCGCCGTGATGTCGCCCGGCGCCGCCGCCGCGCAATGGGTGAACATCGCCAGCGAAACGTCGAAGTGGTTGTTCGAATGCGAGCCCCAGGTCAGGCCCCAGGCTTCGCACATCTTCGCCACGCGCACGGTGTCCTGCATGGTCCAGAAATGCGGGTCGGCCAGCGGGATGTCCACCGCCCCCAGCTGCACCGCGTGCGCCAGCTGGCGCCAGTCGGTGGCGATCATATTGGTGGCGGTGCGCAGGCCGGTGGCGCGGCGGAACTCGGCCATCGTCTCGCGGCCCGAATAGCCGCCTTCGGGTCCGCACGGGTCCTCGGCATAGGCCAGCACGCCCTTCATGTCGCGGCACAGCCGGATCGCGTCCTGCAGCAGCCAGCAGCCGTTGGGGTCGAGCGTGACGCCAGCCTGCGGGAAGGCTTCCTTGAGCGCGCGCGCCGCCTCGATTTCCTGTTCGCCGCGCAGCACGCCGCCCTTGAGCTTGAAGCTCCTGAAGCCGTAGCGCGCCTGCGCGGCGCGCGCCTGGGCCACGATGGCGTCGGTGTCCATGGCCGGCTCGTGGCGCAGGCGCAGCCACTCGTCGTCGGCATCGGGCTCGCTCGCATACGGCAGGTCGGTGGCCCTGCGGTCGCCCACGTAGAACAGGTAGCCCAGCATCTCGACCTGGTCGCGCTGGCGGCCCTCGCCCAGCAGGTCGGCCACCGGCACGCCCATGAACTTGCCCAGCAGGTCGAGCACGGCGCATTCGACGCCGGCCACCGCGTGGATCGTCACGCGCAGGTCGAAGGTCTGCTGGCCGCGCCCGCCCGCATCGCGTCCGGCGAACGCCGTGCGCATCGAACGCAGCACGCCGTTCCAGGCGCCGATCGGCTGGCCGACGACCAGCGCGCGCGCATCCTCGAGTGTCTGGCGGATGCTCTCCCCGCCCGGCACTTCGCCGACGCCCTGCTGACCGCTGCTGTCGGTGAGGATCACCAGGTTACGGGTGAACCACGGCGCGTGGGCGCCGCTGAGGTTGAGCAGCATGCCGTCGCGGCCCGCGACCGGCACCACGCGCATCGCGGTGATCGTTGGCGTGCTGCCCAGTGTCGAAGATTCCATGGTCATCATTTTTCCCTAAAGCGATGTTACCGGTATCAAGATGAGCCGATGATACCGGTATCTTGATGACCAGGTCAATCCGCTGGAGGAGTGTTCAGCTGCTGCCGCGTTCGACGATGACGAAGCCGACGTCGCGCACCGGCGCCTCCACTGGCCGACCTTCGGCGCGGTCGATGATCAGCGAGGCGGCGATGGAACCGATGGCGGTGCCGTCGATGCGCACCGTGGTCAAGGGCGGATGCAGGTCGCGCGAGAACGCCAGGTCGCCCAGGCCGACCACGGCCAGCTGCCCGGGCACCTCGATGCCCAGCGCCAGCGCTTCGAGCAGCACGCCCTGGGCCATCATGTCGGAGCTGCAGAACACGGCGTCGATGCCGGGGTCGCGCGCCAGCAGCTCGCGCAGGCCGGTGCGACCGCTGCCGAGCGAGGTCGGCGCCGGCACGACGCAGGTCGGCACCGCCTTTCGATCCGTGCCCAGCCCCGGCTGCAGCGCCAGCACGGTGTCGGCGAAATGGCGGTTGCGGCGCACCGCGCGCTCGTCGTCGGCGCTGATGGCGGCAATCTTGCGGCGCCCGCGCCCGTGCAGGTATTCGGCCACCGCCTTGCCGATCTGTTCGTGCGAGAAGCCCACCAGCATGTCGATCGGGCTGTCGGTCAGGTCCCAGGTCTCGACCACCGGGATGCCGCTGGCCAGCAGGCGGCGCCGGCCCTGCTCCGAGCGCATGATCCCGGTCAGCACCACGCCGTCCGGACGGCGTCCGATGATGGCCTCGAGCAGCGCGTCCTCGCGCGAGTTCTCGTAGCCGGCCTGGCCCAGCATCAGCTGGTAGCCGCGCGCAGCGAGGCCGTCGGTGAGCGCCTGCACCATCTCGAGGAACACCGAGCCGCTGATGGTCGGCACCACGGCCGCCACCATGCGGCTCTTCTTGGAGGCCAGGCCGCCGGCCAGCAGGTTCGGGACGTAACCCACCCGGTCCACCACCTCGCGCACGCGTTGCAGGATCTCGGGCGAAACCGAGTCGGGATTGTTCAGCGCGCGCGAGACGCTCATCGGGGCCACCCCGGCCAGGCGCGCGACGTCGCGCACCGTGGGCGTGGCGCCCTTGCGGCTCTTGCGGGGATGGGCTGGGGCGTCCTTCTTGGCGGGGGTTTCCATGAGGCGATTCTAGCATCCGGGTCCGGCGGCGGATGATGCCGGCCGCGCCGCGCAGGGCGCGCCCTATATCCGCGGCAGGATCTCCGTCCCTATTTCATGCAGGACCTCGCCGGCCGGCCGCGCGCCCCGATGCAGGTTGAACAGGACGTGCGCGACGCCGAGTCCGCGCATGCGTTCGAGATAGGCGGCCAGCGCATGGCGGCCGGTGCGCAGGCCGAGTTCGATCGCATCAAGCGGCGCCGCCGGATCGTCCAGCAAGTCCAGCTGCACCGACTGGATAAAGGGCTTGCGCAGTCCTGGGGCGCGCTGGTCCTGCGCCATGTGCCACAGGGCGATGCGGCCTTTTTGCCGGTCTTCCTCGCGGTGGTAGCTGGTCCAGCCATCGGCATGCCCGGCGATCCACTGCAGCGACTGGCGCGCGCTGCCCACCGCGAGCATCGGGATGCGCGTGTGTGGCGGCGGCAGCACGCGGTATTGCCCATCCTCTGCCCCGGCAGCCGGCGCCGGCTCGAGCGCGGCGCGCACGGTTTCCCAATGGTCGCGGAAGGCCACGTCGCGCGTGTCCAGGTCGGCCCCGAAGCGGGCGAATTCCTCGGGCCGGTCGCCCGAACCCAGGCCCAGCAGCAGGCGGCCATGGCTGATCCGGTCCAGGCTCAGGGCCGCCTTGGCCACGTGCAGCGGATGGCGCAGCGGCAGCACGACGGCCCCGGTGGCGAGCGCGATCCGCTCCGTCACCGCCGCCAGCGCGGCCAGCCACAGGAAGGGGTCGTCCAGCGCCGCGGTCTCGTTGGCGCTGCCCTGCGGGATCATCAGAGGCACGTCCCGGGTCCAGAGGGCGGCGAAGCCCAGCGCATCGGCCAGGCGCGCATGCTCTTGCGCCAGCGCGAGGTCGGCCAGGGCGCCGGGGCCGCCCGCCATGGGCGTCATCAGCCCGACCGTCAGGCGGCCGGGGACGAACACCCGCCCGTAGGCGCGGTTGAAATCGTCCATGGCCTCAGGTGAAATAAGCCTCGGAGCCGAAAGTGAGCGCCACCACCAGCAGCATGGCCAGCGCCAGCACGATCAAGAGGCGCCCGAACTTCGGCGCACCGTCGCCCGACGGCTGCGCCGACGGCGGCAACGGCGGCAGCGGCTCGTCGTCGCGCGTATCCCTCATGGCAACAACACCGTCGAACCGGTCGTGCGGCGCGCCTCCAGCGCGCGGTGCGCCTCGCCTGCCTCGGCCAGGGCAAAGGTCTGGCGCACCCCGACCTCGACCTTGCCGCTCGCGACCATGTCGAACAGCTCGGCCGTCATCGCCTCTTGCTCTTCCTGGGTGTGCATGTAGTCGAACAGGGTCGGACGGGTCAGGAACAGCGAGCCGCGCCTGGACAGCTCGGCTGGCGCGAACGGCTCCACCGCGCCCGAGGCGTTGCCGAAGCTGACCATCAGGCCGCGCCGGCGCAGGCAGTCGAGCGAAGCGGTGAAGGTGTCCTTGCCCACCGAGTCGTACACCACCGGCACGCCCTCGCCACCGGTGAGCTCGCGCACGCGCGCCACGATGTCTTCGTCGTTGTAGTTGATGACGTGGGCCGCGCCGTGGCGCAGCGCCAGCTCGCCTTTTTCCTTCGAGCCCACGGTGCCGATCAGGCGCACGCCGAGCGCGCGCGCCCACTGGCAGGCGATCAGGCCGACGCCGCCGGCCGCGGCGTGGAACAGGACCGTGTCGCCGGCCTCGACCCGGTAGGTTTGACGGAGCAGGTATTGCACCGTCAGGCCCTGCAGCATCATGGCGGCCGCGGTCTCGAAGCCGATCGCGTCGGGCAGCTTGACCAGGAAGCGGGCCGGCATGGTGCGCACGCTGGCATAGGCGCCCAGCGGACCGCCGGCATAGGCCACGCGGTCGCCCGGCCGCACGTGGGTCACGCCCTCGCCCACCGCCTCGACCACGCCCGCGCCTTCCTTGCCGAGAAAGCCGGGCAGCGGCTGCGGATACAGGCCGGTGCGGAAATACACGTCGATGAAGTTCAGGCCGATCGCGTGCTGGACGATGCGCGCCTCGCCCGGCCCGGGCGCGGGCGCCTCGACGTCGACGTATTCCATCACTTCTGGGCCGCCGGTGGCGGCGATCCGGATCGCTTTGGCGAGCATGGCTCCTCCTGTCAGGTGGGTCAAACGGCGCTGCGCACGCCCATCAGTTGCGACAGCACCAGGCGCGCGGTCGAGACGTTGGTCGCGCACGGGATATTGTGCACGTCGCAGGCGCGCACCAGGGCGTTGATGTCGGGTTCGTGCGGCTGCGGCGTCATCGGGTCGCGCAGGAAGATCACGCAATCGATCAGGCCGTCGACCAGCAGGGAACCGATCTGCAGGTCGCCGCCGACCGGCCCCGAATGCTTGCGCTCGACGGAGAGGCCCAGCTCGTTGATCAGGCGCCCGCCGGTGGTGCCGGTGGCCGACAGGGTGCAGCCCTGCAGGAAGGCGCGGTACTCGGCGGCGAGCGAGATCATGTCGTCCTTCTTCTTGTCGTGCGCGATCAGGGCGATGCGAGGCATGTTCGGAGCTGCAGCGGTCGGGGTCGTGATGGTCATGTCGAGGGCGGCGGTCGGTGTGGTCGGGACCTCATAAGAATACCGCATTCGACCACGCGGTCACATAAACCACCGACGGAGCGATGACGTTCTGAAAGAGATCAAGATCGGCGCAAGGCTGTGGCGGCAACGCCGAAGTTCGCCGTCACGACGGGGCGATCGCGGCGGTGCAGCATCGCGCCTGTGGCAAGGGAGTTGCACCGCTGGCGTCATCGCCAGGGCTCATCCGGCGACGGCGGCCTCGGCGTCAAGACGCATCCGGCCGCGCCCGCCGAACGGGTTTGACGCGCGCGCGGTCGAACCCATGCATTTCAACCAAAAGGAGAATCCATCATGACCTGCAAGACCGAGCGCACGGGTCCACCGGGAGCGCCGCAATGAACCTGAGTGACATCGAAGCACGGCTTGGCCGCGACCGATTCGTGCTGCTGGTCCTGATCGTCGTATCGCTGCTGGCCAGCCTGTGCTGGGCCGGCCTCGTGCTGGGCGGCCTGGTGCTCAGCAGCCAGCCTCTTGCTGCGGACGCGGCAGCCGGCGCCGCGCGCACCGCGGGTGCGGCCAGCGCGGGTGGGGCCAGCGCAGCCATGGCCGCGCCCACCCTGGCCTACCAGGCCGGCCAGCTGGCGCTGGTCTTCCTGACCTGGGCCGGCCTGTGCACGGCCATGATGCTGCCGCTGGCCAGTCGCGCCACGGTGCTGTTCGCGCGCCTCGCCGGCGAGCATGCGGCCCAGCGGGCGCGCCTGCGCACCGGCCTGTTCGTGCTCGGCTACCTGGGCGCCTGGACCGGTTTCGCGCTGCTGGCCGCGATCGCCCAATGGACGCTGCACGAGTCCGACCACGGCGGCGCCGTGCGCCACCCGCTTCTGCTCGGCCTGGCCATGGTGGCGGCCGGCGTCTACCAGTGGACACCCACCAAGCATGCCTGCCTGGAGCACTGTCGGGCGCCCCTGCCCGGCATCCTGGCCGGCTGGCGCGACGGTCTGCCCGGGGCGTTCTGGCGCGGCGCCGCCCACGCCCGCCAGTGCCTGGGCTGCTGCTGGCTCCTGATGCTCCTGCTGCTGGCCACCGGCCCGGACAACCCGGCCGCGATTGCCGTCGTCGGCCTGTTCGTGCTGGCCGAGATCCGCCTCGTCGGCGGCCACTGGATCGCCTGTGCGGGCGGCTTGGCGCTGCTCGCCCTGGGGACCCGACTGTTGTTTCCTTGAGCGATTTTGCGAGGGGGGCCTATGCTAGAATATCGGCCACTCTTGCATACCGTCTAAGGAATTCTCGACATGGCTGGACACAGCAAATGGGCCAATATCAAGCATAAGAAAGCCGCTACCGACGCCAAGCGCGGCAAGATCTGGACGCGCCTGATCAAGGAGATCACCGTGGCCGCGCGCATGGGCGGGAGCGACATCGCTTCCAACCCGCGCCTGCGCCTGGCGGTCGAGAAGGCCGCGGACGCGAATATGCCGAAGGATAACGTCACCCGCGCGATCCAGCGAGGCTCGGGCGAGCTCGAAGGCGTCAACTACGAGGAAGTGCGCTACGAAGGCTATGGCATCGGCGGCGCGGCGATCATCGTCGACTGCCTGACCGACAACCGTGTCCGCACCGTGGCCGAAGTGCGCCACGCCTTCAGCAAATTCGGCGGCAATATGGGCACCGAAGGCTCGGTCGCCTTCATGTTCAAGCACACCGGCCAGTTCCTGTTCGCGCCGGGCGTCGACGAAGACAAACTGATGGAAGCCGCGCTCGAAGCCGGCGCCGACGACGTCATGGCCGACGAAGAAGGCGGCTTCGAGGTGCTGTGCGATCCGCACGCCTTCTCCGCCGTGAAAGAGGCCCTGGAAGCCGCCGGCTTCAAGGCCGAAGTGGCCGAAGTCATCATGAAGCCCGCCACCGAGACCGTGTTCACGGGCGAGGACGCGGTCAAGATGCAGAAACTCCTCGATGCGCTGGAAAACCTGGACGACGTCCAGGAAGTCTTCACCAACGCCGTGATCGAAGAATAATTGGTAGCGAATATGAAAATCCTCGTAGTCGGCTCGGGCGGCCGCGAACACGCGCTGGCGTGGAAACTGGCCCAATCGGAACGCATCCAGACGGTCTTCGTCGCGCCCGGCAACGGCGGCACCGCGCTCGACGATCGCCTGGTGACGGTCGACGTGCTTGAGCCGGAGGCGCTGGCCGACTTCGTGGTGCGTGAAGGCGTGGCCCTGACCCTGGTCGGCCCGGAAGCGCCGCTGGCGGCCGGCATCGTCAACCTGTTCCGCTCGCGCGGCCTCAAGATCTTCGGCCCCACCCGCGAGGCGGCCCAGCTCGAGAGCTCGAAGGACTTCGCCAAGGCCTTCATGCACCGCCACGGCATCCCGACCGCGAAGTACGAAACGTTTTCGGATGCCGCCGCGGCCCACGCCTACATCGACGCCAACGGCGCGCCGATCGTCATCAAGGCCGACGGCCTGGCGGCCGGCAAGGGCGTGGTGGTCGCGATGTCGCTGGAAGAAGCCCACGCTGCGGTCGACCACATGCTGTCCGATAACGCCTTCGGCGACGCCGGCGCCCGCATCGTGATCGAAGAATTCCTGGCCGGCGAGGAAGCCAGCTTCATCGTCATGTGCGACGGCAAGAACGTGCTGGCGCTGGCCACCAGCCAGGACCACAAGCGCCTGAAGGACAACGACCAGGGCCCGAACACGGGCGGCATGGGCGCCTACTCGCCGGCGCCGATCGTGACGCCGTCGATGCATGCGCGCGTGATGCGCGAGATTATCAACCCGACCATCCAGGGCATGGCGCGCGACGGCATCCCGTTCACCGGCTTCCTGTACGCCGGCCTGATGATCGACAGCGACGGCAACCCGCGCACGCTCGAATTCAACTGCCGCATGGGCGACCCGGAAACCCAGCCGATCATGGCGCGCCTGAAGAGCGACTTCGCGACCGTGCTGGAACACGCCTGCAACGGCACCCTCGACACGGTCGAGCTGGAATGGGACCGCCGCACCGCCGTGGGCGTCGTGATGGCGGCCGCCGGCTATCCGGACAGCCCGCGCAAGGGCGACGTCATCGACGGCATCCCGCAAGAAGCGCCGGAATGCATCACCTTCCACGCCGGCACCCGCCTGGTGGACGGCAAGCTGCAGACCAGCGGCGGCCGCGTGCTGTGCGTGGTGGGCCTGGGCGACAGCGTCAAGATGGCGCAGAAGCAGGCGTATGAAACCGTCGAGAGGATCCACTTCAATGGCGCGCAGTACCGGCGCGACATTGGCTGGCGCGGCGTCAAGTAAAGCCGCCCTCAGAAGGCTTTACGAGCCGCCCTCAGGAGGCTTTTACGTGCCTGCCCCGGCAGGCTCCACGCCTTTCGCAACCAACGCCAGATGTAGCTATTTCGTGGGCCGGTGTACAATCGGCCCACTTTTCATTCCCAGTCGGTCACTCTTCATGTCTTCCCCCAATCCCGCCGCCATCAAGGCCTGGCTGCTCGAGCTCCAGGCGCGCATCGTCCACGGTCTCGAACAGGTCGATGGCAAACCATTCCTGCGCGAAGAATGGCAGCGCCCCGAAGGCGGCGGCGGCATCTCGCGCCTGGTCGAGGAAGGCAATGTCCTCGAACGGGGCGGCGTCAACTTCTCGCATGTGCGCGGCGCCACGCTGCCGGCGTCGGCCACCGCCGTGCGTCCGGAACTGGCCGGCCGCGCCTGGGAAGCGATGGGCGTGTCGCTGGTGCTACATCCGCGTAACCCCTACGCTCCGACGGTGCACATGAACGTGCGCTTTTTTGAAGCGACCGCGCCCGGCAAGGAACCGGTCTGGTGGTTCGGCGGCGGCATGGACCTGACCCCGTATTACGGCGAAGTCGAGGACGCGCGCCACTTCCACCAGGCCTGCCGCGACGCGCTGGCGCCGTTCGGAGACGAACTGCATCCGCGCTTCAAGACCTGGTGCGACGACTACTTCTACCTGAAGCACCGCAAGGAACCACGCGGCGTGGGCGGCATCTTCTTCGACGATTTCAACGAGCTCGGCTTCGAGCAATCGTACGCCATGGTGAGGACCGTCGGCGAGCGCTTCCTGGACGCCTATTTGCCGATCCTGCAACGCCGCAAAGATCAGGCTTATGGCGAACGCGAGCGCGACTTCCAGGCCTACCGGCGCGGCCGCTACGTCGAGTTCAACCTGGTGTGGGACCGCGGCACCCTGTTCGGCCTGCAGTCGGGCGGGCGGACCGAGGCGATCCTGATGTCGATGCCGCCGATCGTCAAATGGCGCTACGACTGGCATCCCGAACCCGGCAGCCCCGAGGCACGGCTGTACTCCGACTTCCTGGTGCACCGGGACTGGCTGGCGCCGTGACCCTGGCCGCCGGCGCGTCCGGGCGCAACCGCTGCGTCGCCGTCCTCGGCGGCAGTTTCGATCCGGTGCACCAGGGCCACGTCGCACTGGCGCAGCTGTTCGCCAGCCTGTTGCGGCCGGACGCCTTGCGCATCCTGCCGGCCGGCCAGCCGTGGCAGAAGAACGGCCTCGAGGCCAGCGATGCCGACCGGGTCGCGATGCTGGAACTGGCTTTCGAGGCCTTGAAGAGCCCGAGCCTGCCGGTCACGATCGACCTGCAGGAAATCGAACGGAAAACGCCAACGTATACGGTCGAAACCCTGCGCGCATTGCGCGCGGAACTGGGCCCGCGCACCTCGATCGTGTTCCTGATGGGCGCCGACCAGTTGCGCAAGCTCGACAGCTGGAACGAGTGGCGCGAACTGTTCGCCCTTGCCAACCTGGGCGTGGCGACGCGCCCCGGCTACGACCTGGCGCAGGAAGCATTGCCGCCGGTGGTGGCCCAAGAACTGTCGACGCGGCTTGCAACGCCCGACACCGTGCGCCTGCTGGCGCACGGAAAAGTCTGCCTTGCGCCGACGCTGGACGTGGATCTCTCGTCCAGCCAGCTGCGCGCGGCCTTGCAATCCGGCGCGGATGCAAGCGCGCTCGGTATGGCGCAAGTGCTAGACTATATTCAACAACATAACCTGTACAAAAACTAATGGATATCAAGAAACTGCAAACCCTCGTCGTCGACGCCCTGGAAGATGTGAAGGGCCAGGACATCGTCCTGTTCGACACGACTCACCTGACCAGCCTGTTCGACCGCATCGCCGTGGTCTCGGGTACGTCGAATCGCCAGACCAAGGCGCTGGCCGCCTCGGTGCGCGACAAGGTCAAGGCGGCGGGCGGCGACGTGGTCGGCCTGGAAGGCGAAGACACCGGCGAATGGGTGCTGGTCGACCTGGGCGACATGATTGTCCACATCATGCAGCCGGCCATCCGCCAATACTACCGCCTCGAAGAAATCTGGGGCGAGAAGCCGGTCAAGCTGGGCGCCGCCAAGCGCAAGTCGACCGCTGAAGGCATCGAAGCCGACGCCGTCAAGCCGAAGTCGAAGCACCTGGCCGCCAACCAGGCGCAGGAAGAAGCCAAGCCGGTCAACGAACGCAAGCCGGCCGCCAAGCGCGCGACCAAGGCCGCGGCCACGACCGAGACCGCCGCCAAGAAACCGGCCGCCAAGAAAGCCGCCGCCAAGGCGGTCCCGACCGGCAAGACCGTGAAGGTCGCCCCGAGCAAAACCGAAGTCGCCGCCGTCGAAGCGACCAAGGCCAAGCCGCCGAAGCGCGTGAGCAAGGCTGCCGCACCGAAGGCCGCCCCGGCCGCCGATGCGCCGGTCAAGAAGGTGATCCGCCGCATCAAGAAGGACGCTGAATAAGGGTTCTCATGCAGTTGATCATTGCCGCGGTCGGCCACAAGATGCCGGCCTGGATCGAGTCCGGCTTCACCGAGTACACGAAGCGCATGCCGCCCGAGCTGCGCATCGTGCTCAAGGAGATCAAGCCGGTCGAGCGCTCCGGCAGCAAGACCGCGGCCACCGCGATGGCGCTCGAGCGCGAGCGCATCGAGGCGGCCTTGCCGAAGGGCGTGCGCATCATCGCCCTGGACGAGCGCGGCAAGGACCTGACCAGCGTCGGTCTGTCGCAGCAACTGGAAACCTGGCAGCGCGACGGCCGCGACACCGCCTTCCTGATCGGCGGGGCCGACGGCCTCGATCCCGAGCTGAAGGCGCGCGCCGAAGGGCTGATCCGCATCTCCAGCATGACCCTGCCGCACGGAATCGTCCGGGTCATGCTGGCGGAACAGCTCTACCGCGCCTGGTCGATCACCCAGAACCATCCTTACCATAGGGTCTGAAGCGGCCCAGTAGCGATCAATAACAGCGGTCAAGAACAGCGATCAAGAACAGCGGTCAAGAACAGCGATGAAAAACCAGCACAATAAAATCTACCTCGCTTCCAAGAGCCCGCGCCGGCGCGAACTGCTGCGCCAGATCGGGGTCGACTTCGAACTGATGCTGCTGCGCAGCGACCCGGGCCGCGCGGTCGACGTCAGCGAGGATGTGCTGCCGGGCGAAGACGTCCACGCTTACGTGGCGCGCGTGGCGCGGGCCAAAGGCGCCTTCGCCTTCAACCTCCTGCTGCAGCGGCGCCAGCCGCTGCGGCCGGTGCTGACGGCCGACACCACGGTCACCATCGACGGCGAGATCCTCGGCAAGCCGGCGGATAACCGCGAGGCGGTCGCCATGCTGGAGCGCCTGTCCGGCCGCACCCACCAGGTGCTGACCTCGGTGGCCGTGCATTCCCAGCACGTGGCCGAGCAGGTCACGCAAGTGTCGAACGTGCGCTTCGCCACCCTCACCCCGGCCCGGATCAGGGCCTATTGCGCCACGCTGGAACCCTACGACAAGGCCGGCGGCTACGGCATCCAGGGTCCGGCGGCGCTGTTCATCGAACACATCGAGGGCAGCCATTCGGGCATCATGGGCTTGCCCTTGTTCGAGACCGCCAACCTGCTGCGCAAGGCGGGCCTGGCAATCTGATTCCACCGCTTCGGCCCCACGGCCGGCGCGTGTATCATGTCACCCTGAACAATACGCACGGCAGGGTCCATGAACGAAGACATCCTCATCAACATCACACCGCAGGAAACGCGCGTGGCGCTGGTCTTGCAGGGCGCGGTACAGGAGCTGCACATCGAGCGCACGCTCACGCGCGGGTTGGCGGGGAACGTCTATCTGGGCAAGGTGGTGCGCGTGCTGCCGGGGATGCAGTCGGCCTTCATCGACATCGGCCTGGAGCGCGCCGCTTTTCTCCACGTGGCCGACATCTGGGAAGCGCGCAGCCACGACGGCGGCAACGCCCCGCCTACCCCGATCGAAAAACTGCTGTTCGACGGCCAGGTGCTGACCGTGCAGGTCATCAAGGACCCGATCGGCACCAAGGGCGCGCGCCTCTCCACCCAGATCTCGATCGCCGGCCGCATGCTGGTGTACCTGCCGCAGGACCACCACATCGGCATCTCGCAGAAGATCGAAAAGGAAGCCGAACGCGAACGCCTGCGCGCGCACCTGCAAAGCCTGCTGCCGGCCGAGGAAAAAGGCGGCTACATCGTGCGCACGATGGCCGAGGAAGCGTCGAGCGACGACATCGCCGCCGACGTCGACTACCTGCGCAAGACCTGGGGCGCCATCGTGCAGGGCGCGCGCACCCTGCCGCCCACCACCCTGCTGTACCAGGACCTGAGCCTGGCCCAGCGCGTGCTGCGCGACTTCGTGCACGACGAGACGGCCAGCATCCAGGTCGACTCGCGCGAGAACTTCCTCAAGCTGGCCGAATTCGCCCAGGTCTACACCCCGAGCGTGCTGTCGCGCATGGCGCACTACACCGGCGAGCGGCCGCTGTTCGACCTGTACGGCGTGGAAGAGGAAATCCTGCGCGCCCTCGGCCGGCGCGTGGACCTGAAATCGGGCGGCTACCTGATCGTCGACCAGACCGAGGCGATGACGACCATCGACGTCAACACCGGCGGCTATGTCGGCGGCCGCAACTTTGCCGACACGATTTTCAAAACCAACCTGGAAGCGGCGCACGCCATCGCGCGCCAGCTGCGCCTGCGCAACCTGGGCGGCATCATCATCCTCGACTTCATCGACATGGAGAACAACGAGCACCGCAACGCGGTGCTGGCCGAGCTCAAGAAAACCCTGGCGCGCGACCGCACCAAGGTCTCGGTGAGCGGCTTCTCGGCCCTGGGCCTGGTCGAGATGACGAGGAAGCGCACCCGCGAATCGCTGGCCCACATCCTGTGCGAACCCTGCCCGGCCTGCTCGGGCAAGGGCCAGGTGAAGACCAGCCGCACGATCTGCTACGAGATCCTGCGCGAACTGCTGCGCGAAGCCAAGCAGTTCAACCCGCGCGAATTCCGCATCGTCGCCTCGCAGGAGGTGGTCGACCTGTTCCTGGAAGAAGAATCGCAGCATCTGGCCATGCTGGGCGACTTCATCGGCAAGCGCATTTCGCTGCAGGTCGAGAAGGGGTATCACCAGGAACAGTACGACGTGATTTTGATGTAGCCACTTGACAGCCCGTCCAGTTCCCGCCATTTCCCCATCTGGAAATTTAATTTCTAATTAGCATTTTTTTTGTTTTGGAAATAAAATATCCGTTCGATCAGGCTGTTTGAACGGGATATGCACCATGGATTTGCAGCTACCTAAAGATATTTACATTAGTGTCTTATCAGAGGTTAATACTGTTTTACAAAGCTTGAAAGACTTATCTGCGGATAAGGACACTTCGCAAGCAAAAGATAAGGCGGTTCAGATTTTCAGCGAACTCAGCAAGGAATTACGCAGCAATATCGAGTCGCTGAGCAAAAATGCCGAATGGGATACGTTCACCATCGCCTTCTATGGCGAAACGAATGCCGGCAAATCCACTATTATTGAAACCATGCGGATGCTGCTGAACGAACCCGGAAAGCTGGCGCAGCAGAAAGAATTTACGGACTTACAGAAGAAATACGGCATCAGCGCAGAACATTTGGCGCAGATGCGCCATGCTGTCGAAGACGCCTCGCAAGCGTGTGCGGCCTGCCAAGCCAGCCTGGATGCACTGGACGATAGATTCTTCCGCCAGACTTACATTCAGCGCGAGCGTGTCAAGGTGTTACGGCAGCAAATCGCTGAGCATAAAGAAACGGCATCGGTATGGCAGAAGATGCTCGATCTTCTCATCAAACGGCCGGAACAAAAAGAAGCCGCGATCCTGGACAAGGAATTGCAGAGTGCGGAAACCAGCAAGCAACAAGAAATCACAATCTTAGAACTGCAGCAACGCGCAGCACAGCAGACTTATGAGGGCCGCGAACGATCGCTGAAAGAAGCCGAAGCGTCGCTGACGCTTCTCGCAAGCCGCGCCGACGGCGCCATCATCGGCAATGGCATCTCGGATTTCACGCTCGATACCACCTCCTACTATTTTTCGAACGGCGAACAGCAATTTGCTCTGCTCGACGTGCCCGGCATCGAAGGCAAGGAAACTCGGGTGATGGACGCCATCTTGGCCGGCGTACAAAAAGCGCACGCCGTTTTCTACGTCACCAACAAGGCCGCTGCGCCGCAAAAAGGAGATGACCGCCAGCCGGGTACGCTGGAAAAGATCAAGCAGCACCTGGGTGCGCAAACCGAGGTGTGGACCGTTTATAACAAGCGCATTACGAATCCAATCCAGCTCACATCAGGTCGCCTTGCCAGCGACGATGAGAAGGCCAGTTTGCAAGATCTCGATCGACGAATGAGTGAAGTGCTGGGCGAGCGATATCGCGGCGCGGTCGAGTTGAGCGCCTATCCGGCTTTCCTGGCTGCAGCGTCATGCCTCGTACCCGACTCGCAAAGCGCCACCAATAAGGCCAAATTCCAGGCAAAGCTGAGTCAACAGGAGCTGTTCGACAGGTCGGGCATGACCACGTTTCGCGAGCTGCTGCTGACGGATCTGGTCAAGGACTTCAAGCGCAAGATTACCCATTCCAACTACAACAAGGCAAACCAGGTTGTCTGCGGCACGATCGGCGAGGTGTCGAAGACCTTGCGCGAATCGTTCAAGCCACTCGGAAACGAACTGAAAAAGGATGCCGAGCAGGCACAGTTGCAGCTCGATACCGCGCTCGACGCGCTCAAGACGCGGCTCGAATCGCAAGGCGAGAGTGCGATTTCGAGATTCAGCAACAACGTGCGCAAGAAAATCTACGCCGAGATCGACGATGACATCAGCAATGACGACTTCAAGGAGGCGCTCGAGCGTTTCATCGCCAGCGAACAAGCCAAGCTGATCGCCGAGCTGCCGGGCCTCATGCAAAAGGAAGTCGAGAAGTTCCAGGAACAAATCGACGATATCGTCAAGCGCTTCCAGGCCTTCGCCGCCGAGCTGATGGACGCCTATGGGAACATTCGCATCACTGGCCTTGGCAGCAGGCTCGATCTGAAGATCGATATCGACAATGGCATCAATATTCCTGGCCTGCTGGGTGCCGTGGTCGGCGGCGTCCTCATGATCTGGAACCCGGCTGGGTGGGTAGTGTTGGCGCTTGGCGCCATCACTGTGCTGGCCGGCTTGGTCAAATCGGTCATGGGCTTCTTCAGTTCGGATTACAAGAAATCGCAGCAGCGCAAAGCAGCCAATTCGAATCTCGACGATATCACCGACAGGCTGCGCGAATCGTTGCGCGACAGCCTCGGCACCGCCCTGCCGCAGCTCGAACCGAAAATCGAGGTCCTGAAAGCAGCACTGGACAAACCGGCCGCCCAGATTGCCGGCATCGTCACGATGCTCGGCAAGTCCGAACGTCAACTCAAGAACCTTTCTAAAAAAATCGAAACCGCAGGGGCTCTGTAATGGAAAACACGTTGGGTGCATTCAAGGCACAACAATCGAAATCGCTGGAGATATTGAAGAAGCTGGGAGACTTCCTGCAGATGGGTGCGCAAGTCGGCGTGCCGGTCGACCCCAGCGTGCAGCAGAAGCTCGACACTGCGGCCAAGGCGGTCGCGGGCGAAAAACTCAAGGTGGCGCTGGTTGGAGGTTTCTCCGACGGCAAGACGTCGATCGCTGCCGCGTGGATGGAAAAACTCGACAAATCCACCATGAAGATCAGTCACCAGGAATCGTCGAACGAGGTACGCGTCTACGAGGTCCAGCAGGACTTCGTGCTGATCGATACGCCCGGCCTGTTCGGATTCAAGGAACAGGTGAATGCGGAAACGCACGCCCTTGAGAAATACAAGGACATCACCAAGAAATACGTCAGTGAGGCGCACCTGATCCTGTACGTAATGGATCCGACCAATCCAATCAAGCAAAGCCATCAGGATGACCTGATGTGGTTGTTCCGCACGCTGAACCTGCTGCCACGCACTGTGTTCGTACTGAGCCGTTTCGATGAAGTGGCGGACGTCGAGGACGAACGCGAGTACACGCAGAACCTGGCGGTCAAGCAGGACAATGTGCGCAGCCGCCTGGCCGAACTGATCAATCTGCGGGACGATGAAGCGGCACAGTTGTCGATCGTCGGCGTGGCCGCCAATCCCTTCGACCTGGGAACCGAGCACTGGCTCTCGAACCTCGAGCAATTCAAGGCGCTGTCGCATATCAGCTTGCTGCAAGCCGCGACTTCGGCAAAGATCGCGGCGAATGGCGGTGCGCCGGCCATCGTCGACGAAACCAAGAAGAGCGTGATTCGTGACGTGATCTCCAAGCAGTTGCCGATTGCGATCGACAACGACAAGCGGATCGCGAGCGAAGTCGACAAGCTGGAAAGCATGAGCGTGCGGCTGCAAAAGCAGCTGCTCGGCGCCAATTCGCAGATCGCGGATGTGCGCATGAGCCTGCGCAGCTTCGTGATCGATTATTTCGCTGACCTGATTCTCCAGGCCAAGGGCGTCGATATGGACACCTTTTCCGATTTCTTCGAACGGGAAGTCGGCAGCAACGGCATCATGGTGTCGACGCGCCTGCAGAACGAGTTCGAGCGCCAGCTCAAATCCGTCACACAGGAGATCAGCAATATGAAAATCGGCTTCGACGCAGAAGTCAATCACTTCAATTCCACCGTCACGCAGTTCGGCAAGCAAGGCCTGGACTATCTGGTCAAGAGCAAGGTGATCAACAACACGACCGTACTGGCGACCCGTGACGGCATCGTTACCGCAGCCAAGTACATCGGCATTGACCTTGGAAAGATGCTGAAGTTTAAGCCATGGGGCGCGACAAATCTCGCCAAGGGCGTGAACGGTGCATTGGCCGTCGTCGGGCTGGCACTGGAAGCGTGGGATAGCTGGGAACAAGCCAAGCGTCGCGAGGAGTTCCAGAAAGCCATGAGCAGGATGGTCGAGAATTTCGAAAAGCAACGTGAGGAGCTGGTCCAATTGCTCGATGGCCCCCGTTTCATCGAACAATTCTTCGCCGGTTTCCTGGAATTGCAAGCCGACGTGGTAAATGTCCGGGAAAATGTGGAACAGCAACGCACACTACGTGAGCGCTTCCGAGAGTGGCGCGCGATGGGTGAAGCGATCGACGTGCAGTTTAGAGAGGTCGCCGCCTGAAGAAACCAGCGATATGGGAGCGAACAGCTATCATCGTGAACAATATGACTGACAACCATCGCCCATGATCGCGCACCCTTACACTGAAACGCACTAGCAGGCGCTGTGGACGAAGTTGCACCTGGCGCTGCCCACCGGCCAGTTCGAGCGCCTGCTGGCTGCCTGGCGCGAACCTCAGCGCCACTACCATACGCTGCAGCATCTCGGGGAGTGCCTCGCGCTGTTCGAAGAACTGCACGCCGAGGCGCGGCAGCTCCATGAAGTCGAACTGGCGCTGTGGTTCCACGACGCTGTGTATGACGTGCATGACCACGATAACGAAGCGCGCTCGGCGCAGTGGGCCGTGCAGGCGCTCGATACGGCCGGCCTCGACGCGCCATGTTGCCGGCGCATCCACGACCTCATCATGGCGACCTGCAACACCGCATCGCCAACGTCGGCCGACGCCGCGCTTCTCGTCGATGTCGGCCTGGCGATCCTGGGTGCGGCACACCGCCGCGTTTTGCCGAGTACCAGCGCCAGATTCGCGCCGAGTACGCCTGGGTTGCGCCGGATATCTACGCGAGCAGGCGCACGGCGATCCTGCAGAGATTTCTCGATCGTGAACGGGTCTACGCGACGCCTGCCCTGCACGCGCGGCTGGAACAGCGCGCACGGACGAATCTGGTGCGGGCCATTGCAGCGCAACCATCGGCGCGATTGCAATAACCCACGGGCGCCCCCGATGCGCCGGCATCCAGAGCAGCCTTCCCTCGTATTTCAGTACTCAAATGACTGCGCTCGCTCGAGGTGCGCCAGGTCATGGACCAAGCTTGCAATAGCCATCCACTATCAACCCGATAGAAATAATTTGATGCATTTATTGCATTGTGTGTGTCATCTCACAGAGATAGGTTTTCTTGCTGAGCTATGTTGTTGAGGTTATTTCATAACCCTACAACCAGCGAGGACAAGAATGACCACTTCCAACCATTCCAGCCCTGTCGATGGCGCCGGCTCGATCCTGAGCACCGTTTCCGGTCCCTCGGACGCCGATCCACCGAAGAGCCTGGGTGTCAGCAACCCGGTCGCCGACCGCCTGCTCGACAAGATCCCGTCCGAGCAGGAACTGGCGGCCGACCGCCCCTATAACGCCACCAAGGCCAGCGAATACGGCGAGGCGGCGCGCACGCCGACTGAAGGCGAGCAGTTCAAGCCGTCGACGCATGCCGCCACCGGCAGCACCGCCAGCGAGATCATCGCCAACGACAAGGTGGGCGACGGCAATCCGCCGGAGGGCGAGAACCCGACCACGGACCCGCTCGACCGCGTGCGCGTCGACCCTGCCAAGCGCCACCTGACGACCAACCAGGGCGTGCCGGTCGCCGACAACCAGCACTCGCTCAAGGCCGGCCTACGCGGCCCGACGCTGCTGGAAGACTTCATCCTGCGCGAAAAGATCATGCACTTCGACCATGAGCGCATTCCCGAGCGCGTGGTGCATGCGCGCGGCTCGGCCGCCCATGGCTATTTCGAGGCCTATGAAGACTTGAGCGACCTGACGCGGGCGGTGCCGTTCTCGAAGAAGGGCAAGCGTACCCCGGTGTTCGTGCGCTTCTCGACCGTGGCCGGCGAGCGCGGCTCGACCGATACCGCGCGCGACGTGCGCGGCTTCGCCGTCAAGTTCTATACCGAGGAAGGCAATTGGGACCTGGTCGGCAACAATATCCCCGTGTTCTTCATCCAGGACGCGATGAAGTTCCCCGACCTGGTGCATGCCGCCAAGCCGGAACCGCACCACGCCATGCCGCAGGCGGCCACCGCCCACGACACCTTCTGGGACTTCGCCTCGCTGTCGCCCGAGATCGCGCACATGCTGCTGTGGACGATGTCCGACCGCGCCATCCCGCGCAGCTACCGCACCATGCAGGGCTTCGGGGTGCACACCTTCCGCTTGGTGAACGCGCAGGGCGAATCGCGCTTCGTGAAATTCCACTGGACGCCGCTGGCCGGCACCCACTCGCTGGTGTGGGACGAGGCGGTGCGCATCTCGGGCGCCGATCCCGACTTCCACCGGCGCGACCTGTGGGAAGCGATCGAAGCCGGCAACTTCCCCGAGTACGAACTGGGCCTGCAGATCTTCACCGAAGAGCAGGCCGCCAGCTTCCCGTTCGACGTGCTCGACCCGACCAAGATCGTGCCGGAAGAAATGGTGCCGCTGCGCCCTGTCGGCAAGCTGGTCCTGGACCGCAACCCCGACAACTTCTTCGCCGAGACCGAGCAGGTGGCGTTCTGCACCTCGCACGTGGTGCCGGGCATCGACTTCACCAACGATCCGCTGCTGCAAGGCCGTAACTTCTCCTATCAGGATACCCAGCTCACGCGCCTGGGCGGCCCGAACTTCCACGAGATCCCGATCAACTCGCCGATCGTGCAGATCCAGAACAACCAGCGCGACGGCTTCCACCGCCAGGCGATCAACCGCGGCCGCGTGAACTACGAGCCGAATTCGCTGGGCGGCGGCTGTCCGTTCCAGGCCGGCCGCATGGGCTTCATGAGCTTCCCCGAGCGCATCAGCGAGGACAAGGTGCGCGGCAAGCCCGAGCTGTTCGCCGACCACTATTCGCAGGCGCGCCTGTTCTGGCAAAGCCAGACGCCGGCCGAGCAGAACCACATCGTCAACGCCTTCCGCTTCGAGCTGACCCGGGTGCAGACGCCGGCGGTGCGCATCCGCACGCTGGCCCTGCTGGCGAACGTCGACGCGGTTCTGGTGGCGCGCGTGGCCGAGGGCCTGGGCCTGGAAGTGCCGCAGCCGCTGCCGCTGGCGACCGATGCGCCGATCCCAACGTACCCGCCGTCGCCCGCGCTGTCGCTGCTGAGCCGCCCGGGCCAGGTCGGCATCAAGGGCCGCCGCGTCGCGGTGCTGGTCGCGAGCGGCGTGGACGACAAGGCGGTCAAGAAGCAATACGCCAGCCTGCTCAAGGACGGCGCCGTGCCGCGCATGGTCGGCAATATGCTGGGCAAGGTGACGGCGGTCGATGGCGATCCGATCGACGTCGAGATCTCGGTCGAGGCCGGGCCGTCGGTGATGTATGACGGCGTGATCGTGCCGGACGGCGCCGCGGCCGCCGAGGCGCTGGCGAAGAATGCCCAGGTGCTGGAATTCCTGCGCGAGCAGTACCGTCACGGCAAGCCGATCCTGGCCTACGGCAGCGGTTCCGACCTGCTGACGAAAGCCATGATCCCGCAGAAGCTGCCCGACGGTTCGGCCGATCCGGGACTGATCCTGGGCGACCCGGCCAATGCCGACGCGGCGCTCGACGCCTTCAAGACGGCCCTGAGCGCGCACCGCGTGTTCGCGCGCGAGACCGATCCGCCATCGGTCTGATCCCGGCCACGGTGGGAAAGAGTTAGTTTCCCACCCGCGCCGATCGTTATAATCGTCCAGCGGCGCCGCGCAGTTCGCGGCGCCGTTTTTTTAACCTGCAGGAAAGACTTCCGATGTTCTGTTCACATTGCGGCGCGCAGATGGCGCCCGACGCCGCCTATTGCTCCGTGTGCGGCAAGGCCGCCGGCACGAGCCCGGTCAACCTGGACAAGCCTTCCGCGCCGGCGCCGCGCATGGATGGCGACATCCCGGACGGCATTCCGGAAGGAGTAAAGGGCTGGAGCTGGGGCGCCTTCCTGCTCAACTGGATCTGGGCGATCGGCAACCGCAGCTGGATCGGGCTGCTGGCGATGGTTCCCTATGTCGGCTGGATCATGGCGTTCTGGCTCGGCTTCAAGGGGCGCGAGATGGCCTGGAAGAACAAGCAGTGGGACAGCCTGGAACACTTCAACCGGGTCCAGCGAAAGTGGTCGCAGTGGGGGATCGGCATCACCATCGCCGCCATCGTCCTGGGCGTGCTGGCCGCCATGCTCGCGCCCGACGTCGACGAGGCCGGCCGCGCGGTCACGGTGCAGCGCGATCAGGACGAAGCGCCGGCGCGGGCGAACGACGCCGCCGTCACCGCGCGCGGCCTCGTCGACAGCAATGCCGACAACCTGCCGGCCTCGCTGTCGACCGTCGCCGGCCTGCTCGACCGCCGCACGAATGCCGACGGCAGCCGCGCCGTCACCCTGGGCGGCAGGGTCTTGTTCAGCGGCGAGGACGCCGGCTGGCAGTTCCCGCTGCGCAGCTTTACGCTCTCGGGCGGCAAGGAGGCGATCCTGATGGCCAGCAGCGGCGGGCGCGGCGCCAGCTGCGAGACCCTGTTCTTCTTCCTGCTGGCCGACGCGTCCGGGCTCAAGCCGACGCCGATGTTCGGCACCTGCGCGGCGCGCGGCAGCTTCGTGCAGCGCGGCGACACGATCGAGCTCGAACTCCCGGACGTCAACGGCGCCTCGACGTTCGTGCTCGAGGATGGCGTCGTGGTCAAGGACGGCCAGGTGGTCAGCCTGACCGGCATGAACGACCCGGCGCGCTGACAGGCTTTTAGCGCAGCGGCGCGAAGAACAGCTGCTCGCCGGCCGGCTTGAACGAGGCGATGCGCGCCTGCCCTTCGGGCGAGGTGATCCACTCGATCAGCTGTTTCGCTCCCTTGTAGTTCACGCCCGCGTGCTTCGCGGGATTGACCGCGATGATGCCGTAGGGGTTGTACATGCGCTTGTCGCCTTCCACCACGATGGCCAGCCCCGTCTTCGCCTTGTAGGCGCCATAGGTCGCGCGGTCGGTCAGCGTGTAGGCGCGCATCTCGGCGGCCATGTTCAGCACTTCTCCCATGCCCAGGCCGGCCGACACGTAGTTGGCGCCCTGCGGCTTGACGGCGGCGCGCTGCCAGTAGCCCTTTTCCATCACGTCGGTGCCCGAGTTGTCGCCGCGCGAGATGAACTTGACGTTCGCGCCGGCGATGCGCTTGAAGGCGTCGACCACGTCCTTCGAGCCCTTGATGCGCGCCGGGTCGGATTCCGGGCCGACCACGATGAAGTCGTTGTACATCACGTCGCGCCGGTCCACGCCCCAGCCTTCTTCGACAAACTTTTCTTCCATCTCGCGCGCGTGGACCAGAGTCACGTCGACGTCGCCGTTTTTGGCCAGTTCGAGCGCCTTGCCGGTGCCGACCGAGATCACGTGGACCTTGGTATTGGTCTTGGCTTCGAACACCGGCAGCAGGTGCTTGAGCAGGCCCGAGTTCTCGGTGCTGGTGGTGGTGGACAGCTTGATCACCTCCTGCGCCAGCAGCGAAGGCGAGGCGAAGGTGGCGCACAGCAGGACGGCGAGCAGTGAACGGCGTTGCATGGTCTTTCTCCTTGTTGTAATGGGACGTGGTTCAGCGTACTTCCAATCGCCCCTCGCGCAGCTTGAGCCGTCGCACGCCGGGCAGGTTGATCAGGTCGCGGTCATGGCAGGCCATCACCACGCTGGCCCCCTGCTCGACCAGGGTCGGGATCAGCCCGATCACCTGCTCGCGCGCCGCGCCGTCGAGGTTGGCCGTGGGTTCGTCCAGCAGCAACAGGCGCGGCTGCAGCACGCGCGCGCGCGCCAGCGCGACGCGCTGCTTCTCGCCACCCGACAGGCGCGCAGGATCGTTGTCGCGCAGGTGCAGCACGCCGGCCCAGGCCATCGCCTCGTCGACCAGGCCGCGCACCAGTTGCCGGTCCACGCCGCGCGCCAGCAGGCCGTAGGCGATGTTGTGGCCGACGCTGGTCGAGAACATGATCGGGTGCTGGTGCACGTAGACGATGCCGCGCCGCAGCTGGCGCGGATACGGGTACAGCGGCAGGCGGCTGCCTTCGAATTCGACCGTGCAGGCGTCGCAACGTTCCAGGCCGCCGAGCATGCGCAGCAGCGTGCTTTTTCCGGTGCCGTTGGCGCCGGTCAGCACGTAGGCGCCGCCCTTCTCGATCTTGAGCCGGGCGACGTCGAACAGCAGGCGCTCGCCGTAGGCCTTGCGCAGGCCGTGCACCGTGAGTAGTGCCGTCATAGCCGGGCCCCGGGGTTGTGCGCCTCGCCCTGCAGCAGCACCAGCACGCCGTTCATCAGCAGCGCCAGGGTCACCAGCACGATGCCCAGCGCGATGCCCTGGGCGAATTCGCCCTTGCTGGTCTCGAGCGCGATCGCGGTGGTGATGGTGCGCGTCTCGCCCTCGATATTCCCGCCCACCATCAGCGCGCAACCGACTTCCGAGATCACGCGCCCGAAGCCGCTGATCACGGCCGCCATCACGCCGTAGCGCGCCTCGTGCAGCACGGTGAACATCACGCGCACACGCGAAGCGCCGTGGGCGAGCGCGGTCTCGGCGTAGCGCGGGTCGAGCGCCTGCACCGCCGCCAGCGTGAAGGCCAGCAGCACCGGCAAGCCGATGATGCATTGTCCCAGCACGATGCCCGGCTGCGAGAACAGCCATTCGAGCCCGCCCAGCGGCCCGCGCCGCGACAGCATCAGGTAGAGCAGCAGGCCGATCAGGACGGTGGGCAGCGACAGCGCGGCCTGGGCCAGCCAGACCGCGATGCGGCGCCCCGGAAAGCGGTGCATGGCGATCAGGTAGCCGAGCAGCACCGCCGGCGGCATGGCCAGCATCAGCCCCAGCAGGCTGGTCTTGAGCGAGACCCAGACGATGTGCCACAGGGCCGCGTCGCCGCTGAACAGCAGCGCGAAGGCGTGCGCGGTGGCGTCCAGCAGGGCCATCTAATCGCGCAGGTCGGGACGAACGTAGGGCGTATCCAGCAGCTGCGGCTCGAACACCAGGCGTTCATGCCCGGCCAGCAGCAGGAAATGGCGCCCGCTGCAGCGCGCCAGCAGCGACATGCCGACCCGCTCGGCCATCATCTGGCCCATCTGCGTCGTGCCCGAGCGCGACAGCAGGAAGGGAATGCCCATCTGGGCGCCCTTGATCACCATCTCGGACGTGAGCCGGCCGGTGGTATAGAACACCTTGTCGGCGCCCTCCACGCCGTCCAGCCACATCAGGCCGGCGATGGCGTCGACCGCGTTGTGGCGGCCCACGTCCTCCACAAAATACAGCAGCTCGCCGCCCTCCGTGAACAGGGCGCAGCCGTGCACCGAGCCGGCCTGCTTGTACACCGACTGCTGGGTGCGGATGGTGTCGACGATGCGGTAGACGCTCGATTGCGCCAGGCGCGCGTCGGCAGGCAGCGCGATCTGGTCCACTTCGTCCATCAGCCCGCCGAACACCGAGCCCTGGCCGCAGCCGGTGGTGACCACCTTCTTCGCGGTGCGCGCCTCGACGTCCTGGATGCCGTGGCGCGTGACCACGGCCACCGCGTCCACCGACCAGTCGACCTGGATCGACACGATGTCTTCCAGCGCGCGCACCAGGCGCTGGTTGCGCAGGTAGCCCAGCACCAGCGCCTCGGGCGCGCCGCCCAGCGTCATCAGGGTGACCAGCTCGCGCCGGTCGACGTAGATCGTCAGCGGCCGTTCGGCGGGGATGGCGATGCCGGAGCGGCGCCCGCGTTCGTCGATGGCCAGCACCTCGTGGGTCAGGACGGCGCGCGCCTCGGACAGCACCGGCCGGCCGGCCGCAGACCCATGGCGCGCATCCCTGCGCATCACGCTGTGCAACCCGTTGCCGCTTGCGTCCTTCCTGGCCAAGACACTGTCTCCTGTTGGTTGTTGGCGGTTTTACAAAAATAGTATAAACCTCCAGGGCCGGCGCACGGCTGAAATCATTTACTTTTATGCAAGTTCGCTTGCGATGCGCCGCGCCAGGCGGTATAAAGTCTGCCCGTCGATCCACTCACCGTCATGCAGTCCACCGAATTTCGCCGCATCAGCGACATCCTGCGCCATGGCGCCGCCCGTCGCCCGGACGCCCCGGCCCTCGTCGAGGACGGCCGCACCTGGTCGTATGCGCAGCTGGCCGGCGCCGCCGATGCGTATGCGGCGCTGCTGCGCGATCTCGGCGTGCGCCCCGGCGACCGCGTGCTGCTGGTGGCCGAGAACTGCGTGGCCCAGGTGGCGCTGCTGTTCGCCGCCGCCGCCATCGACGCCTGGAGCGTCATCGTCAACGCCCGCCTGAGCGAGGGCGAACTGGACACCATCCGCGCGCACAGCGGCGCGCGGCGCGCGCTCTACCTCACGGCCAACTCGCCGGACGCCGCCCGTCACGCGGCGCGCAGCGGCGCCCTGCCCTGCGCGGGCGCGGGCCGCGTGACTGACGGCTTGCTGGCCGGCCCGCTCGACACCACCTGCGTGCCCGAGCCGGTGGAAGCGGGCGCCGACCAGGTCGCGGCCCTGATGTACACCACCGGCACCACCGGCCAGCCCAAGGGCGTGATGCTGAGCCACGCCGGCCTGCTGTTCGTGGCCGCGACCTCGAGCCGGCTGCGCGGCTTGAACCCGCAAGACCGCGCCTGGGGCGGCCTGCCGATCTCCCACGTCTATGGCTTGACCTCGGTGCTGCTCGGCACCCTGTACGCGGGCGCTTGCCTGCAGCTGGCGCCGCGTTTCGATGCCCGGGCCCTGCTGGCCGCGATCCGCGCCGGCGAGCTGACCATCGTGCAGGGCGTGCCGGCGATGTATGCCCGCCTGCTGGCGATCGTGGAGGACGCGGCCAGGCCGCTGTCGTCGCGCCTGCGCTTTTGCTACGCCGGCGGCTCGCCGCTCGACCCAAGCCTCAAGCGCGCGGTCGAAGCCGCGTTCGGCCTGCCGCTGCACAACGGCTACGGCCTGACCGAGGGCGGTCCGACCGTCAGCCAGACCCGCCTGGACGCCCCGCGCACCGACACGTCGGTCGGCCTGCCGATCCCCGGCGTCGAGGTGCGCATCGTGGCGCGCGATGGTCTCGACGTGGCGCAGGGCGAGGCCGGCGAGCTGTGGATACGCAGTCCGGGACGCATGCGCGGCTACTACCGCGACCCGGCCGCGAGCAGCGCCGCACTGCGTGCGGAAGGCTGGCTGGCGACCGGCGACCTGGCGCGCCAGGATCCCGACGGCGCCCTGTTCCTGCTGGGCCGCACGCGCGAGCTGATCATCCGCTCCGGCTTCAACGTCTATCCGCTGGAAGTCGAGACGGCGCTGAACGCGCATCCGGCGGTCGTGCAATCGGCCGTGGTGGGCCGGCCGCTGCCGGCGGCCGAGGAAGAAGTGGTGGCCTTCGTCGAGGCGCGCGGGGTCGACGAGGCGGCGCTGCAGGCCTGGCTGCGCCCGCGCCTGGCACCCTACAAGCGCCCGGCGCGCATCGTATTCATGGACGCGCTGCCGGCGGCGCCGAGCGGCAAGATCCTGAAGAGCCGCCTGCCCTAGCGACGCCGCTTCTTCCAGTTGTAATCGGGGCCGGTGACGTCCACGCCGGGATGCCCGACCACGTCCGGATGCTCCGAGCACATGGTGATGAAGCGCACGCCTTCGCCAGCGCGCTGGCGCGCGCGCAGCGCTTCCATGAACTGCATCGCCGCCACCATCTCGCTGGTATCGAACGATTCGGAATGCGGCTGCGCCCCCTCGTCATCCACGACCGTCCAGTACACCATGTACATGCCTCGTTCCCTTCCATATCATCCTGGCGCACATTGTCGCCCGAACCGCGGGCCGGCGGCGCGCCAACGGTGCAGTAGCGGTTCATGCCGGACCCGACGGCGGTGCCCGGATGTCACAAGCTTCGGGTAAATAGCTGTAAGTCTTTGAGTTATAAAGGGTAAATAAAGAAATGCCTACAGAAAGTAGGATTTGTCCGAAAAGTCCGAATTGTGTTGGCTACTTCACATAGCCCGTTGCACCGGGCCGTTAGGCTGGGATCTGTGTTCATTACGCAGGTACGGACTTCATGAATATTCACACCGACTCTTCCACGCCGGACCTCGCCCTCTGGGGCGGTCTCGAATGCACGGTCAACCGCGTACGCGACAATTACTTCAGCCAGATGGACCGCAACGGCCACGCCGGGCGCCTGCAGGACATCGAACGCTTCGCTTCCCTCGGCATCGGGGCGATCCGCTATCCGGTGCTGTGGGAACGCACCGCTCCCGACGGCGTCGACAAGGCCGACTGGTCGTGGCCGGACGAACGCCTGCCGGCGCTGCGCCAGCTGGGCGTCACGCCGATCGTGGGCCTGGTCCACCACGGCAGCGGCCCGCGCCACACCAGCCTGATCGATCCCGCCTTCCCCGACCTGCTGGCCGAATACGCCGGCGCGGTGGCGGCGCGCTATCCCTGGGTCGAGTACTACACGCCGGTCAACGAGATCTGCACCACGGCGCGCTTCTCGGGCCTGGCCGGGGTCTGGTATCCGCACGGCGGCGACGAAGCCACCTTCATCCGCGCCCTGCTGGTGCAATGCCGCGCCACCGTGCTGTCGATGCGCGCGATCCGCGCCGTCAATCCGCAGGCCAAACTGGTCCAGACCGACGACCTGTCGAAGACCTACGGCACCCCCGAGATGGAAGAGATCACCGGCTTCTTCAACGAGCGCCGCTGGCTGGCCTGGGACCTGCTGTGCGGGATGATCGACGAGAACCACAAGCTGTGGCGTTACCTGCTCGACTCCGGCGCCGGCGAGGAAGAGCTGCGCTGGTTCCGCGACAACCCCTGCCCGCCCGACGTCGTTGGCGTGAACTACTACATCACCAGCGAGCGCTGGCTCGACCATCGTCCCGAGCGCTATCCTGAAACCCATCGCCACGTGTTTCGCGGCGTGCCGCACGCCGACGTCGAGGCGCCGCGCGCGCTGGCCACGCCCACGCCGGGGATCGCCCCGCTGCTGATGGAGACCTGGGAACGCTATGGGCTGCCGATCGCCATCACCGAAGCCCATATCGACGCCAACCGCGAAGACCAGATGCGCTGGCTGCTCGAGATCTGGAATGCCGCGCTCAAGGCGCGCCAGCAAGGCGCCGACGTGCGCGCGGTCACGGTGTGGGCCCTGCTCGGCTCCTTCGACTGGAACTGCCTGGTGACCGAATGCCGCGGCTACTACGAACCGGGCCCGTTCGACGTGCGCGGCCCGGCGCCGCGGCCGACCGCGGTCGCCACCCTGATGCGCGAGCTGGCCAGCAAGCGGCCGCTATCGAATCCGGTGCTGCAGGGCGAAGGCTGGTGGCGCCGGCCGGGCCGCTTCCTGTGCAAACCCGTCGCGACCCGCACCGCGGTGGCCGACATCGCCGTGCGCAGCCAGTTCAAGTCGAGCCTGGTGCAGCCGATCCTGATCTCGGGCGCCAGCGGCACCTTGGGGTCAGCCTTCAAGCGCATCTGCGAAAAGCGCAACCTGGCCTGCCACGTGCTGACGCGCCAGGAGATGGACATCACCGACCCGGCCTCGGTGGAAGCGGCGATCGTGCGCTTCAAGCCGTGGGCGATCGTCAATGCCGGCGGCTACGTGCGGGTCGACGAGGCCGAAGCCGACTTCGACCGCTGCATGCGCGAGAACACGCTGGGCCCGACCGTGCTGGCGCTGGCCTGCATCCGCCATGCGCTGCGCTTCATGACCTTCTCGAGCGACCTGGTGTTCGACGGCGCCAGGGAACAGCCGTATGTCGAGTCCGACCTGGCCAACCCGCTCGGCGTGTACGGCCGCAGCAAGCTGGAGGCCGAGCAGCGCGTGCTGGACGCCGATCCGCAGGCGCTGGTGATCCGCACCAGTTCCTTCTTCGGCCCCTGGGACCAGCACAACTTCGTGACCCAGGCCTTGAACGCGCTCGACGTCGGCCTGCCGTTCCAGGCGGCGCGCGACGTGACGGTGTCGCCGACCTACGTGCCCGACCTGGTCAACGTGTCGCTCGACCTGCTGATCGACCGCGAGCGCGGGATCTGGCACCTGACCAACGGCGAGGCGGTCAGTTGGTTCGAGCTGGCCCGGCGCGCCTGCGCGGCGGCCGGCGTCTCGAGCGAGCGGCTTCAGGAAGTCTCGGTCGAGGAGTGCGGCTACACCGCGCGCCGGCCGGGCTACAGCGCCCTGAGCAGCGAGCGCGGCCTGCTATTGCCGTCGCTGGACGATGCGCTCAAGCGGTATGTGGAAGCGGTGCAGGAAAGGGCCAATGGCGTCAGCCTTGGCCACGAGCAGGCGGGGGAAGCGGCGCATTACGCGCGCTGAGCGCGCCGGCACGTGGGGCGGCGGTGGTTATTTGGCCTCGGCCGTGAACTGCAGGTGATACAGATTGGCATACATGCCCTTCAGCGCCAGCAGTTCGTCATGCGTCCCCTGCTCCACGATGCGCCCGGCCTCCATCACCACGATGCGGTCGGCGCGTTCGATCGTCGACAGGCGGTGCGCGATCACGATCGTGGTGCGGCCGGCCATCAGGGTGTCGAGCGCCGCCTGCACCGCGCGTTCGCTCTCGTTGTCCAGCGCCGACGTGGCCTCGTCGAGGATCAACAGCGGCGCATCCTTGTAGATCGCGCGCGCGATCGCCACCCGCTGGCGCTGGCCGCCCGACAGGCGCGAGCCGTTCTCGCCGATGCGGGTGTCGATGCCGTCCGGCAGGCGCGCCACCACGTCGGTCAGGTGCGCGGCGCGCACCGCCGCCGCCAGGCGCTCGTAGTCGACCTGCTCGGCGCCGTAGGCGATATTCGCCGCCAGCGTATCGTCGAACAGCACCACGTTCTGGCTCACCATCGCCAGCTGGCCGCGCAGCGAGGCCAGCCTGATGTCGGTGTACGGCACGCCGTCGAGCAGCAAGCGGCCTCCTTCCGGATCGTAGAAGCGCGTGACCAGGTTCACGAAAGTGGACTTGCCGCCGCCCGACACGCCCACCAGCGCCACCGTCTGCCCCGGCTTGACTTCCAGCGAGATGCCGTTCATGGCCGGGTTCAGCGCGTTCGGATAGCGGAACACCACGTTTTCCAGCACCAGGTGGCCTTTGGCGCGACCCAGTTCGCGGCTGCCGGTGTCGGCCTCGGGTTCCGAATCGATGATCCCGAACACGGTCTCGGCCGCCGCCATCCCGCGCTGCATCGGGCCGTTCACCTCGGCCAGCGATTTCAGGGGCGTGAGCAGCATCAGCATCATGGTCACGAACTGGGTGAATTCGCCCACCGTCATGTCGGCCTGGATCGCCAGCACGATCACCAGCGACAGCGCCAGCGAGGTCGCGATCTGGGTCACCGGGGTGGTGGCGGCGAAGGCCACCGTCATGCGCTGCGAAAAGCCGCGCAGGGCTTCGCTGCGCTTGTGGAAGCGCTGGCGCTCGTACTTCTCGCCCGAGAACACGCGGATCACCTGGTGGCCGCGCGCGGCTTCCTCGACCACGCCGGTCATCTCGGCGGTGACGCGCTGGCTCTCGCGGTTCAGGTTGCGCAGGCGCTTGGTGGTGGTGCGCACGATGACGGCGGTCAGCGGGATCACGATGATGGCGACCAGGGTCAGCTTCCAGTTCAGGTACAGCAGGGTTCCGAGCAGGCCGATCACCACCAGCACGTCGCGCACGCAGGCCACGAACACCGACTGGATCATGTCCACCACCTGGCGCACGTCGTTGACCACGGTGTTGATGATCTTGCCCGTCGATTCGTCCTGGTAGCGCGCCACCGGCAGGCGCAAAACACGTTCAAAAGCAAGTGCGCGCATGTCGTTAAGAACTCGAGACAGCACCCAGTTGTTGAAGTAGGCGGTGCCGAAGGTGCCGATGCCGCGCAGGATGAAGATCGACACCAGGATCGCCGGGATCCACCACAGGCTGAAGTCGATGTTCTCCTTGAAGCCGTCGTCGAGCAGGACCTTGAGCGCCTCGCCCAGCAGCGGCTGGGTGGCGGCCGTGATGGCCATCGACAGCAGCGCCATCCAGGCGCGCGATTGATACGGTTTGACCAGCGCGAGCAGGCGCCGGACGATGAGGTTAGTTTCCACGTTGTTCAACCTTTGCTTCCCTTGCCGGCCGGGCGGCCAGGCAGAATCCCATGAGCAGGAACACCATCAGCGCATAGAACATGCTGCCCTTGAGGGACCAGAAAATGACTTCGGTCAGGCCGAAGCTGAAGTAACACAGCACCACCAGCATGCCGGCCAGCGCCGGCGCGAATTGCGGCAGGCTGGCGCCCAGCGCGCGGTCCGCGCTGCTGCGCCCCAGCTGGCGCGCGAAGAAGACGAAAGGCGCCGCCAGGATACCGATCCAGGCCGCCAGCCCGAACACGCCGCCGGTGGCGAGCGCCTGCAGTGCGTCATTATGCAGGTGTTCGAGCGACAGGATCGCCGGATCGAGCGTGCCCTCTTCCACCAGGCGGCGGATCTCGGCGCGCACCGTGTTGCGGTCCAGGCCGAACAGCGGCCGCTCCTCGATCAGGATCGCCGCGCCCTTCCACAATTCGAGCCGGGTGCCGACGTTGGTGAAGACGTTGCCGCCGTCGACCCAGGTCTGGACGTCGTCCACGCCCTGCAGCGCGCGTTCCTGCATGCCGGTGGCCGGCACGAAGAAGGCGGCGCCGACCAGGGCGAAGCTGCCGGCCAGCAGCAGGCGCACCTTGCGGCTCTTCAGCAGCTGGGCATAGCTCAGGAACAGCAGCGCGGCCAGCGCCAGCGCGACCCAGGCGCCGCGGGTGCCGGTCAGCATGCAGGCGGCCAGCCCGGCCAGCGCCCCGATCCCGGCCAGCATCGCCTTGCGGGTATGGTGGCGATAGTCGATCGCCGCCGTCAGCGCCACCAGGCCCAGCACCAGCGCCAGGTCGCCGAAGGTGATCGCGTTCAGGAAGCCGCCGGGGCGCTCGACCTGCAGCACGATGCGCTGCCAGGCGACGAAGGGCAACGCGGCCACGCTGCCGGCCACCACGCCCCACCACAGGGTGGCGGGCGACGGCCGCGCCAGCAGGACCAGGGCCATGCAGCTCAGGCCGAGCAGCATGCGCGAGGGCTTGTCGAGGAAATCGAGCCCGGCTTCGGGCCGGACCAGCACGGCCACGATGGCCAGCGCGAACTGGAACCAGAAGGCGGCGACCACCCAGCGGATCTCTTTCCAGTGCGGCGTCAACGCCGCCCAGGCCTTGCGCGGCACGCACAGGGCCGTCAGCAGGAACAGGAGGCTGGAAAATCCGATGCCGGAAGGCGTGGTCAGGCTAAGGAAGGGAAACAGGAACACCTGGAAGCCGATCCAAACCTGCATTGGCTCCCGGGACATCATCGGCTTATTGTTCATTCAGGTTCTTGTGGGATATTCTTGCGGCCTAGGCCTAAAATCGGACAGCAATGCAGCAAACACAGACAATTTCGGTCGTGATCACCACGTACAACCGGCCCGACGCCCTGGAGGCGGTGGTGGAAGCCTGTTTTTTACAGGACGACAAGAATTTCGAAATCATTATCGCCGATGACGGCTCGACTGCCAACACGCGGGACTGCATCGAGCGCCTGGCGGCCGGGGCGCCGGTGCCCGTCAGGCACGTGTGGCAGCCGGACGAAGGCTTTCGCGCCGCCATGGCGCGCAACCGCGGCACCCTGGCGGCAACAGGCGACTATATCATCTTCCTGGACGGCGATTGCGTCCCGCAACGCGACTTCATCCGCCGCCACCGCGCGCTGGCCCAGCCCGGCTTCCTGGTGTCGGGCAGCCGCATTCTCCTGAGCCAGGGACTGACCGAACGTGCGCTGCGCGAGCACATCGACGTCGCCGGCATGAGCGTGGGCGAACGCCTGCGTCACCGCCTCGCCGGCGACATGAACAAGGTGATCCAGACCATGCTGCGCTGGCCCGACCTCGGCCGCGTGCGGCGCAAGTTCAGCTGGCGCCGCATCAAGAGCTGCAACCTCGCGGTGTGGAAATCGGATCTGGTGAAGGTGAACGGCTTCGACGAGAGCTTCACCGGCTGGGGCCACGAGGATTCGGACCTGGTGGTGCGCCTGTTCCACGCCGGCGTGCTGCGCAAGGACGGCGCGCTGGCCACCGAGGTGCTGCACCTGTGGCACCGCGAGGCGCAGCGCGACCAGGAATCGAGCAACCGCAAGGTGGTGCTGGAGCGGGCCGCGAACGGGACCACTCAGGCCACCATCGGGTTGCGCGAACACCCGCAGTCTTGACGACGGCAGGGTTCAAGGACGCGCCAACACCCGATCAGTATTCGACCGCCACGTCCTTCGCCCCCAGCGTCAGCTCGAGCGCCTGCTTGAGCGTGTCGGATGGCGCCACGCGCCAGTCGTCGCCCAGCTGCATGACGTAGGGAATACCATTCGTCTCCAGCCGCAGGCTGACCGGCATCCCGTCCTGCACCCGGTAGGGCTGCAGCACGTCGGCGATCTTCGCCGGGTCGATCGACGTGCTCAGGTCCATCTCGAGCTTGTGCCCGTACTGGATGCGCGACGCCGCGATGTCGAACACCTTCTCGGCCGTGATGCGCAGGCCGCCGTTGAAGCGGTCTTCGGACACCTTGCCGACCACCAGCAGGAACTCGTCTTCCTTGAGGGCGTGCTTGTTGGCCTCGGCCACCTCGCTGTAGATCGTCACCTCGTGCACCGCGGTCTTGTCGTCCAGCGCCACGATCAGGATCTTGCCGCGCTGGGTCATCTGGGTGCGCACGCCGGTGATCACGCCGCACATCATGCGCGGGTCGCGCGACGGCTCCAGGTCCTTCAGCTTGGTCTTGGCGAAGCGCCGCACCTCTTGCGCGTACGAGTCGAACATATGGCCCGACAGGTAGTAGCCGAGCGCGATCTTTTCTTCGGACAGCTTCTGGCGGTCGGTCCAGGGCGTGGCCTTGACGTACTCGGGCGGCGCCACGAGGTCGGAATCGTCGCCGCCGAACAGGCTGACCTGGTTGGCCGCCGCAGCCGCCTGGCCGGCCGCTTCCATCGCGAACGCCACCGACGCCAGCAACACGGCGCGGTCGACGCCGAAGGCGTCCATCGCCCCGGCGCGGATCAGGGACTCGATGGTGCGGCGGTTGATCTGCTTGCGGTCGACCCGCTTGCAGAAATCGAACAGGTCCTTGAACTTGCCGCCCTCCTTGCGCGCGGCGATGATGGCTTCGATCGCGCCCTGCCCCGCGCCTTTCACGCCGCCCAGACCGTAGCGGATATTGGTCACCTGCTTGCCGGTCTTCGACCTCGGCTCGCCTTCCGGCGTGAAGCGGAACTGCGATTCGTTGACGTCCGGCGGCAGGATCACCAGCTTGCAGACTTCTTTCGCGTCCTCGACCAGGATCTTGATCTTCTCGGTGTCTTCCATCGCCAGCGACATGTTGGCTGCCATGAACGCGGCGGTATGGTGCACCTTCAGGTAGGCGGTGTGGTACGACAGCAGCGCATAGGCGGCCGCGTGCGACTTGTTGAAGCCGTAGCCCGCGAACTTTTCCATCAGGTCGAAGATCTCGTCGGCCTTCTCGGTCGACAGGCCGTCCTTGGCGGCGCCGGCGCGGAAGATCTCGCGGTGCTCGGCCATCTCTTCGGCCTTCTTCTTGCCCATCGCGCGGCGCAGCATGTCGGCGCCGCCCAGCGAGTAGCCGCCCACGATCTGCGCCATCTGCATCACCTGCTCCTGGTAGACCATGATGCCGTAGGTCTCGGACAGGATCGACTCGGTGCGCGGGTCGGGATAGTCGAACTTCTCGCCGTGCTTGCGCTTGCAGAAGTCGGGAATCAGGTCCATCGGACCCGGACGGTACAGCGCCACCAGCGCGATGATGTCCTCGAAGCGGTCGGGACGCGCGTCCTTCAGCATGCCCTGCATGCCGCGCGATTCCAGCTGGAAGATCGCGACCGTCTTGGCCTCGGACAGCAGCTTGTACGACGCACGGTCGTCCAGCGGCAGCGCGGCCAGGTCGAAATCCGCCTCGGCCGGGTCGAGATCCTTGATGTAGTTGACGGCGCGGTCGAGGATGGTGAGCGTGGTCAGGCCCAGGAAGTCGAACTTGACCAGGCCCACGGCCTCCACGTCGTCCTTGTCGTACTGCGAGACCACGCCGGCGTCGCCGCCCTGGGTGTACAGCGGGCAGAAGTCGGTGAGCTTGCCCGGCGCGATCAGGACGCCCCCGGCGTGCATGCCGATGCCGCGCGTGATGCCCTCGACCTGCTGCGCGAGGTCGAGAAGCTGCTTCACTTCTTCCTCGTTCTCGAGACGCTCCTTGAGCAGCGGCTCTTCTTCGATCGCCTCGGCGATCGAAACTGGCTTACCCGGCTTGAACGGGATCAGCTTGGAGATGCCGTCGCAGAAGTTGTAGCCGAAGTCGAGCACGCGGCCGACGTCGCGGATCGCGCCCTTGGCCGCCATGGTGCCGAAGGTGGCGATCTGCGACACCGCGTCGCGGCCGTACAGGTCCTTCACGTGCTGGATCACCAGTTCGCGCTTTTCCTGGCAGAAGTCGATGTCGAAGTCGGGCATCGAGACGCGCTCGGGGTTCAGGAAACGCTCGAACAGCAGGTTGTACTTCAGCGGATCGAGGTCGGTGATCTTGAGCGCGTAGGCGACCAGCGAACCCGCGCCCGAGCCGCGGCCCGGGCCGATCGGCACGCCGTTGTTCTTGCCCCACTGGATGAACTCCGCCACGATCAGGAAGTAGCCCGGGAACTTCATCTTGATGATGGTGTTGTTCTCGAACTCCAGGCGCGCCTCGTAGCGCGGCCGTTCCTGCTCGCGCTTGGCCGGGTCGGGATACAGCTGGACCAGGCGCTCCTCGAGGCCTTTTTTCGTTTCCGCGACCAGGAATTCGTCGATCGTCATGCCCGGGGTCGGGAAGTTCGGCAGCTGCGGCTTGCCCAGGGTGAGCGTGACGTTGCAGCGCTTGGCGATTTCGACCGAGTTGGCCAGCGCGCCCGGCAAGTCCTTGAACAATTCAAGCATCTCGGCCTGCGACTTGAAGCACATGTTCTCGTTGAAGCGGCGCACGCGCTTGGCGTTGGCCAGCATCTCGCCTTCGGCGATGCAGACGCGCGCCTCGTGGGCGATGAACTCGCTCTTGTCCAGGAACTGCACCGGGTGCGTGGCCACCACCGGCAGCCCCAGGCGGCCGGCCAGCGCCACCGAGTGGCGCACCTGCTGTTCCTGGTTCGGCTGGCCGGCGCGCTGGATCTCGATATAGAAGTGGCCCGGGAAGATGCGCGCCCAGCGCTGGGCGTTCGCCTCGGCCTTCGGCAAATCGCCGTTCTCGATCGCCTGGCCGACGTCGCCGAAATGGGCGCCCGACAGCACGATCAGGGCGTTGGCCTGGGGCTCGTCGGGATGCAGGGTCGAGACGGACGTCGCCAGCGCCTCCAGCCACTCGGTGCGGATCTCGGCGCGGCCCTTGTGCTGGTTGGTGAGCCAGGCGCGCGCCAGCAGGTCGCACAGCTGCAGGTAGCCGGTATGGTTCTTGGCCAGGATCAGCAGGCGGTGCGGTTTGTCGCGGTTGTCGTCGTTGGTGATCCAGGCGTCGACCCCGACGATCGGCTTGATGCCCTTGCCGCGCGCGGCCTTGTAGAAACGCACCAGGCAAAAGGTATTGGCCAGGTCGGTCACGGCCAGCGCCGGCTGGTTGTCCTTGACGGCCGCCTTGACCAGGTCGTCGATGCGGACCAGGCCGTCGACGATGGAGTATTCGGAGTGGACGCGCAGGTGGGTGAAAGTCGGGGAAGTCATCCGGGTATTTTACCGCGAGCCGGACAACCTGATGAAGGCGGAATATGGGGGTGGTGCGACCAAGGCCGACAATCCAGCACACCCGGAAACGGCGAGAGGTAGTCGTTCTTCGGCCTGCCGACTGCACGCGCAAGAGCGTCGCCAGAGGCGCCAGCCAGGTGACACGCTACGATCAGGCTGCGGTCGAACCAATCACCACGATATCGTCCATACAGCTGACCGTGCCATCGGGTCGAACAGCATCATGCCACCCGCATCGGTGTCGGTTCGCCGGTACGCTCGCTTATACGACCTCGACGACGGCCAGCAGGCCACCGCTGTCCAGCGACCATATCTTGCAACGCCGCCAGGAAAGTCCGCTGGCATTGGCGCTTGCACTGTGAGCACCCGAAAAGCCGCTGCCGAAGCAGCGGTTTTATCGACACCGGCTCCTTCGGATCAGGCGCGCTTGCGGCGGATGAAACTCAGGCCGGCCAGGGCGAGGCCCATCAGCGCAACGCTGCCCGGCTCCGGGACTTCGGCCGGGTTGACGTTCAGCGTCAGGCCGTTGTCGACATTGGCGGTGCGAATGCCAATGGTGTCGAACGACTTGAGGCTGGACTTTTCGGTGGCCGAAGCGTCGGCGCCGGTCAGCGTTTGCATCTCGGTTGCAGTCGGGTTCAGCCACAGGTCGAAGCGGTCATAAAAGCCGTTCGCAGTGCTTTTGTAGAGATGTGCGAAGAGGTGATAGGTCTCGCCTTCCTTCAGGTCGCTGCCTGCGATGAAATGACCACCGGTTCCTTGCGTACGCACGAAAAGATCGTCGGTGCAGGTGCCTTGTTCGTTGCAGTTGGCCTTGAATCCGAAATTCGGGCCTTCATAGTTCTTGGCGACGCCTGCATTGCCGAACCATACACCGAGGAAATCGTTGTTCTGCACCTTGCCGTCGAAGCTGAACGTGAAGTCCAGGATGTAGCTGCCGGTTTGCGCCTGGTCGAAGCTGTAAGTGTAGATATCATTGGCGTTGGTGCTGAACGATTTCGAAGGCAGAATTTGCGCAGCCGATGCGAAGCCGGTCGCGAGTGCCAGAGTGATGAAGGCAAATTTACGAATCATTGTTTATCCCTAGTTATGGTAATTAAAAACAGAACATGATCCATAAAGCAATTAAGATGCCAGCAATGCATTAGTGTTAATAATCAACAACTTAATTGATTTTTCGCAATATCGGATTGTATTTACTGTAAGATTTTTCGACATAAGAGTGCTCCCTCGCGCTTCCTGACGCTTCTTCATGAATGACCAGCGGGAACGGGTGGCGCAGCTCCGTCGCAAATCGGGAGCGCCATGTGGTCGGGCACGCTTGCTGACTTATAATATCGCCCTGTCTTTTCAACCGCCTTTGCAAGGCCCATCGACCATGTCTTCCGAAACTCAGTACGTCAATATTGCCGCCTATAAATTCATCACGCTCGACAACCTGGAGGAATTGCGCCCGCAATACCAGGCCCTGTGCAACGAGCTTGGCTTGAAGGGGACCGTGCTGCTGACGCCGGAAGGCATCAATATGTTCCTGTCGGGCACGCGCGAGCACATCGACCAGTACCTGGCCTGGGTGCGCAGCGACGAGCGCCTGGCCGACCTGGAATGGAAAGAAAGCCTGTCGGGCGAACAATCCCACAAGCGCATGCTGGTGAAGATCAAGAAAGAAATCATCACCATGCGCATGCCGCTGATCAAGCCGGAACTGGGCCGCGCACCGGCGGTCGACGCCAGGACGCTCAAGCGCTGGCTCGACCAGGGCCATGACGACGACGGCGTCGAAGTCGTCATGATGGAAACCCGCAACGCCTTCGAGGTCGACGTGGGCACCTTCGACAACACGCTCGACTACCGCATCGATAAATTCACCGAATTCCCGGCCGTCGCGGCCGAGCACAAGGATGAGCTGAACGGCAAGACCGTGGTCACCTTCTGCACCGGCGGCATCCGCTGCGAGAAGGCCGCGATCCACATGAAGGACATCGGCTACGACCGCGTGTATCAGCTCGAGGGTGGCATCCTGAAGTATTTCGAGGAAGTCGGCGGCGACCATTACACGGGCGACTGCTTCGTGTTCGATTACCGCACCGCCCTCAATCCAAAGCTGGAACCGACCGAGACCGCGCAGTGCTTCGCGTGCCGCGCCGTGGTCACGCCGCGCCAGCAGCTGTCGCCGAGCTATGTCGTGGGCGTGTCGTGCCCGCATTGCGCGGGCGAGACCAAGACGGGCGCGCCAGTCGCCGGCCACGCGGCGGCCTGACCCGCCCGATGCGTCAGGCGCCCGGCAGCGGCTCCGCCGCCGGCGCCACGCCGACCAGCGCGATGCCTTCGGCGCTGGCGCCATGGGCATCGACGATGCGCTCGATCCAGGCGTCCACCACGTCCGGTTTCAGCGCGTCGGCGGCGCTGCCCAGGTCGGTAATCGTGGCCAGGAATTCCATCGAAATATCATTCGCGGCATCGCCCGTGTAGGCGGCGATCTCGTCGGGTTCGTCCACGCGCGCGGTGAACAGGCTCGCGGCGGCCACCTTGCCGTTGAAGGCGACGCTGTCGCTGCCATTGGCGGCTTCGGAAATATCCTTCACCACGTCATCGATCGAGATGACGCCGCGGTCCATCAGGTCGGTCCAGTAATTCACGCCGGCTTCCTCGCCCGCGCGGCCGAACAGGTTCTGGTAGACCTCGGCGACGATGGCGCGGTTATCCAGCCCGGCGTAGGTGTCGCGGTATTCCTGCGATGCGGCGAACGAGGCCGAGACGTCGGCCATGCCAATGGAATTCGCGTCGAGCGCGTCGGTCCAGTAATCCATGCCGTTCGGATCGGCTGGACGGCCGAAGTAGGCCACATAGAGTTTTTGAACTTCGATTGCATCAACTGCCATTGCTACCTCCGTTATTGAATGGATAATTGATATTAATCCAATCCGCATAACGGCGGCGTCTGCTTGACGCGGGATGAAATCTTTTAAATGAAATTACCAGCCAGATAGGGCTGGTTGAGGGAAGAAAGGGGAGCGAATGCCCCCCTTCCGGATCAGCGGAAGAAAGCGCCGATCTCGCGGATGGCGTCCGGCGCCAGCGTGCCGGACGCCGCGCGCAGGCGCATCAGGCCCACCAGGTAGGAATAGCGGGCCTGGGCCAGGTCGCGCTGGCTGGTGAACAAGGTCTGCTGGGCGGTGAGCAGGTCGAGGTTGATGCGCACCCCGCCCTTGATGCTCTGCTCGGTGGCCTTCATGAGCTCCTTGCTGGAGTCCACGGCCTTGACCAGGGCGTCGATCTTGCGCCCACTGCTCATCACCAGGTCGTGGGCGCGGCGCAGCTCGAGCAGGGTTTCGTTGGTGCGCGCGTCCAGTTCGGCCTGCGCGCGGCCATAGGTGGCTGCGGCCTGGCGCGTCTGGGCGTTGATGGCGCCGCCCGAATAGATCGGGATGTTGACCTGGATGCCGAGCGAGCGGTTGGTCGACTCCGTGCCGCGCAGGTTCAGGGTTTCGCTGTCGTTCTTGCTGTAGGCGGCGACGAAGTCCACCCGCGGCAAGTGGCCGGCGCGGTTGCGGTTGATGTCCAGGCGCGCATTTTCCACGCCCAGGCGGGTCGCCGCCAGCGTGTTGTTGCGCTCCAGTGCCAGCTTGCGCCACTCCTCGAAACCGGCCACGTCGAGCGTCACCGGACGGAAATTCGGGCCGAGCTGGTCGAGCGTGCCCGGGTCCATGCCGATCACGCCGGCCAGGGTGTTGCGCACCGCGACCACGTGATCCTGGGCCTCGACCAGCTGAGCCTCGGCGAGGTCGAGCCGGGCCTGGGTTTCCAGCGAATCGGTCTTGGTGCCCTCGCCTTTTTGGAACAGGAAGTCATTGACCTTCTGCTGCTCGGCATACATATCGCGCTGCACGCGCGCCAGCGCCAGCTGGTCTTCGGCGAACAAGGCGTCCATATAGGCGCTCACCACGCGCACCGACACCTCGTCGACCCCGGCCTCATAGGCTTGTTCGGCCTGGTCGCTCTGCACCTTACCCTGGCGATAGCGCTGAACAGCGTCCATATTGAACAGCGGCTGGCGAAGCTGAACCACCGACGACCGGCTGAAATACCTCGGATGCTGCAGCACAGGACGACCTAACTGATCGTACTGCAACTGGTCGGTAATGTTGCGGTTCACCGAATGGCTGGCCGACACCTGGGGCAACAACTGCGCGCGCCCCAGGATGCGGTTTTCCTTGCCGCTCTCGTTCTCGTAGTAGCGCATGCGGAAGGTCGGGTCGTTCTTGAGCGCGGCCTGGTAGGCCTCTTCCAGCGTGACCGCGCCGGCGCTGCCCGCGCCGCAGAAACCGGCGACGAGCAGCGCGCCCGCCGCCAGGCCGCGCAAACGGAATGCGTGTGTGCGCGCCATCGCTTACTCCTCGCTCAGCGCCGAGTGGGCGCGGTCCATGATCGGCTTGAGCAGGTAGCTCATCATCGTGCGCTCGCCGGTCTTGACGAACAGCTCGACCGGCATGCCGGAGCGGATGTCCATATTGTGCGCGGCGACCTTCTTCTGGCCTTCCGGCGTCACTTTCACGTGCACCTTGTAGTACGGCGCGCCGGTCTTTTCGTCGACGCTGCGGTCGGCCGAGATGTACAGCACTTCGCCGTCGATGTGCGGGGTCTTGTTGGTGTTGAAGGCCGAGAAGATCAGCTCCACCGGCAGGCCCGGATGAACCTTGTCCACCAGGTTCGTCGCCAGCTGGCCGTCGACGATCAGCGGGGCGTTGCTCGGGACGATGTCCATCATCTTGAAGCCGGACGGCACCACGCCGCCGTTGGTGAACACCGCCAGGCCAACCACCACGCCGTCGGCAGGCGACCTCACTTCGACGTTCGACAGCTCGAAGCGCTGCCCCTGCAGGCGCGCGCCCTGGGCATCGGCCTCGCGCTGGAAATCCGCCAGCTGGGTGCGCACTTCCTTCTGGTAGTCCTGCGCGCGCTGGGCGCGGCGCATCGTCAGCTCGATCACCTGGCGCTGCGAGCGGCCGATGTTGCCGATGTCTTCCGAGATGGCGCCGCCCAACTGGGCATAAGTGCGCTCGAGGTCGAGCAGGCGATTGCGGGCGACGTAGCCTTCCTTGGCCAGGTCGCGCATGCCGCCCAGCTGCTCCTTCAGGAACTCGACCTGCTCCTTCTTGCTGTCGCGCGATTCCTGCAGGCCGCTGATCTGCACCTTCAGGCCTTCGATGCTGGCGTCGATGCCGGCCAGTTCATTTTGCAGCGAGCTCTGGCGCGCCATCAGCAGTTGGTTTTGCGTGCTCATCAGTTCAGCGACACGCGGTTCGGCGCGGCGCTTTTCCATCTCTTCCGGGAACTTGATCGCGCGGGCGCCGTCGCGTTCCGCCGTCAGGCGGGCGACATTGGCCAGCGCCGACAGGTACTGGGCATCGGTGACCTCCACCGCCGAACGGGCCGTGATCGGATTCATGCGCACCAGCACCTGGCCCTTCTTGACCACGTCGCCATCGCGCACCAGCAGCTCCTGGACGGTGCCGCCGGCCTGGTGCTGCACGGCCTGGCGGTTCGATTCGGTGGCCACGGTGCCGGACAGCGGCACGCCCTTGTCGAGCGGCGCCAGCAGCGCCCACAGCAGGAAGCCGCCGAAGCCGAACAGCACGACAAACCAGCCGATGCGGCTGAAGGCGCGCGCATCGGTCTGCACTTCGAGCGGCGTCACGTCGTGCGTGATCACTTCCGCCGCGTCTTTCTCTTTCTTTACCAACTTCATCAGTTCGTTTCTCCAGTAGCTGGCGTGGTAGTGGCGGCAGGTGCTGCCGGCGCTCCGGGCCCGGCGACGCGAGGCTGCGCCGTTTTCGCGGCTTCTGCCGCCCGCGCTGCTTCCAGCGCCTTCTTGTTGGCGTCCTGAATCGCTGCCATCACCTGCTGGGTCGGGCCGAAGGCCTGGACCGAGCCATCCTTCATGACCAGCAGCTTGTTGGTGGCGCCCAGGATGGTCGAACGGTGCGTGATCAGGATGATGGTCTTGCCGCGCTTGCGCAGGTCCATCACGGCATTGACCAGGCCCTGCTCGCCGACGTCGTCCAGGTTCGAGTTCGGTTCGTCGAGCACGATCAGCGCCGGGTCGTCGTACATGGCGCGCGCCAGGCCCAGTCGCTGTTTTTGGCCACCGGACAAGCCGCCGCCGCCGTCGGCCAGCGGGGTGTCATAGCCCTTTGGAAGGCGCAGGATCATGTCATGCACACCGGCACGCTTGGCGGCCGTCACCACTTTTTCGGCGTCGACGTCGCCGAAGCGGGCGATGTTCTCGCTGACCGTGCCGCTGAACAGTTCGATATCTTGCGGCAAGTAGCCGATATTTGGGCCGAGTTCAGCCTTGTTCCACTGGTAGATGTCCGCGCCATCCAGGCGCACTTTACCCACCATGGACGGCCAGACACCGACCAGCAGGCGCGCCAGGGTAGACTTGCCCGATCCGCTCGGGCCGATCACCCCAAGCACGTCGCCGGGATTGATGCCGAAATTGAGATTACGGACGATCGGCACATTCACGCCCGGCGGCGCTGCGGTGACGCCTTCGACGGTCAGCGCGCCTTGTGGCTTGGGCAGTTCCATGCCAGCCGGACGCGCCGGGTTGGACTCCAGCAGCTTGGTCAGGCGCTCGTGCGCACTGCGGGTGCTGGCCCAGCTCTTCCATACGCCGATCACCTGCTGGACCGGTGCAAGGGTACGGCCCACCAGGATCGACGCGGCGATCATCATGCCCGGCGTGATCTTGTTTTCCAACACCAGCAGTGCGCCGAAGCCCAGCACTAGCGACTGCAATGCAGTCTGGACGAATTTGGTGGCGGCGCCAATGCTGCCGGCCTTTTGGCTCGCATCCGCCTGAAGTGAAAGGAACTTGCCATGGGTCTTGAACCACCGGCCCATGAGGTTCGGCAGCATGCCCATCGACTCGATGACTTCCGCGTTGCGCAGGTTGTTCGTGGCCATGGTGCTGGCCGACACGGCCATCGAATTCGCTTCGGACAGCGGCGCGCGCGTCACGCGTTCGTTGACGATCGCGAGGATTACCAGAATGACGGTGCCACCCAGCGCGAACCAGCCCAATGACGGCTCGAACAGGAAGATGACGAACAGATAAATGGGGAACCAGGGCGCGTCGAAGAATGCGAACAGCGCATTGCCAGTCAGGAACTGGCGCAGGCTGGTCAGGTCGTTCAGGGCCTGGCCGGCATTGCCGCCGGCCTGCTTCAGGTTCTGCTCGAATGCAGCAGTGTAGATCCGCTTGTTGAGCGTCATGTCGAACTTGGCGCCAACGCGCACCAGCACGAAGGAGCGGACCACTTCCAGCGCGCCGATGAACAGATACGCGCCCAGCATGAGCAGCGTCAGCATCAGCAGCGTGATTTCGTTGCGGCTGGCCAGCACGCGATCGTACACCTGCAGCATGTAGATGGACGGCGTGAGCATCAGTATGTTGATGATCGCACTGAACACCCCGATGGTGATGAACGTGCTTTTGAACCCGAGTAAGGCGCGTTGGATCTCGTTTTTTTCGTCTAGCAGTTTTTTCATGGGCTGTGATCTGGAATGCAGAACAGTATCGAGCGGAACTCGGACTGGCCCCACAAGTTGCCGAAACACAAGCAAATTGCTCAGCACGCGTATTATGACCTAAAACAAACGGAAGATGTGATCCTCGTCACAAATAATTGTCATGATAGTCATTGTTCAGTGGCTCGCCATCCACAGCTGTCCCATAAAAAAAACCCGCCACCTTGCGGTGGCGGGTTTCGACTGTTTCATGCTGGCCCGCTAATGCGGGCAAAACATTAGGCGGTCGGTGCTTTCAGCGAGATGATGCCGTTGCTCAGTTGCAGGTCGTCAGCATCAACGCCGATCAGGGTGATGACGCTCACAGCGCCGCTGTCCGAACCGTAAGCAGCTTGCTCGACGTGGACTTCGGTGCGGGTGCCGTTCTGGATGAAGAAGACTTCCATCACTGCGTCGTTGCCTGCATCCAGGTCGCCGGTGTTCAGGGTGAACTGCGAACCGATGAACAGCGAGTCCGAACCCGAACGGCCGAAGCTGGTGATCGACACGGTGTCAGCGTCGCCCAGGACGAAGATGTCCGAACCCGAGGTAGCGGCTTGAGGACCGTCGACATCCAGGAACTTAGGAGCAACGTAGCCAGCAGCGGTGAATGCGGCGCCTGCATCGGTGACAGCCTTGGTCAGAGCGTTGAACTCGGTCAGGTCAGCACGTGCTTCGGTCAGGTCGGCGACGGCGTCGGTCAGCTTCTCGATGTTTTCGTTAGCGGTGTTCACGCCGGTGACAGCGGTTTCAACGCGGAGCACGACAGCAGCGTTAGCGCCACCCAGGACTGGCTCGTTCGAAGCTTGGGTCAGGGCGGTAGCAGCCAGGCCAGCGTCGATGTCAGCGGCGATGTCGGTTGCCAGTGCGTCGCGCAGGGCGGTCACGCCTGGGTAGTCAGCTTCGGTCACGCCGTTGGTCAGGACCAGGTTGCCACGAGCATTGATCGAGATCAGGTTGACGGTGTCACCGTCGGCGTTTTCGAAGGTCACGACCGGGGTGGTGCCGGTAGCAGGTGCAGCGACCAGGGTCACGTCCAGGGTGCCGCCGACACGTGCGTTCAGCGAAGCTTGAGCGACGTCCAGTTCGACTTGCGATGCAGCAGCAGCTTCCTTGGCTTCTTCGTTAGCCACGGTAGCCGAACGCTTGTTGGCGATCGCTGCGACCAGAGCTGCGCTCACGGCAGCGGCTGCGGCATTGGCATCGGTCAGTTCGGTGTTGGCGCTGGTCAGAGCGACGTTGTTCAGACGAACTTGCTCAGCCAGCAGAGCTGCCTGGACGCCAGCAGGTGCGCCGGCGTATGGAGCACCACCGACCAGCAGGTCGACCGCATCGATTGCGTCGTCGCGAGCGTCGGTCAGGGTGGTCAGTGCGGTACCCGAAGTCAGTTCGTGATCTTCCAGGAAGTCAGCCAGATTGTCCTGAGCAGTTTCATAAGCGGCCAGGCCGGCGGTCACGGTGAACGGGGTGCCAGCCTTGACGACTTCGGCGACTTTCGCGTTCAGGTTAGCGGTGCCGATGGCGGTAGCCAGCGATGCGTCGGTGGTCACGCCGGTGATGAATGCCTTGGCCAGGGCCACGGCTGCGGTGCCGTTGTAGCCAGCGATTTCAGCTTCGGTGTCGACAGCAGCGGTGAAGGCGGTAGCGGCAGCAACCTTGTTCTCGATGATTTCAGCGTCGGTGGTCAGTGCGGCAGCAGCGACTTCAGCGACGATGGTGTCGACCTTGATGGTGCCGTTGTTCAGCAGGTTGATCCAGTAAGCGCGGCCAGCGGCGTCAGCAGGACGACCAAACAGGTTGGTGTAGATCTGGTCAACGATCTGGGCGTTGGTCTTGCCGAAGTACGAAACGATGTACTCTGGCGAAGCAGCGAAGGTTGCCGACACAGCAGCGGTCGAGCCTTGGGCTTCGACGATGTTGGTCCAGTAGTCCAGGCCAGCTGGGTCAGCTGGACGGCCGAAGTATGCGACGTACAGTTCTTGAACTGCTGCGACGTGGGTAGCGACGATTGCCATGTATTACTCCAATAAAATAGATCGATCGATCGAAATGTTGTTTCGTTATTGCAAGAGTGCTGGCACCCTTGAAGCCCAACGGACCGCATCATGACAGAAGCGGACTCATGTGTTGTGTGATGGCCGTCACACAACGGACAAAGTTCTCGAAAAAATTACAAAATCTGGACAAATTCTTTGCCTTCGTCCGTACTCAACGGCGATTCTCTAACATTCTCACCTGCGGCAGAGCGTCAATATCTCGTCTTTATTCCGTGTCGGCGCTTACATTTTGAAACACTCGATACATATCATTTAATTTCGCATTTAAATATGTGGGAAATAAAAAAAACCCCGGTTACCCGGGGTTTGCAAAATACGTGAGCAAGTGGATCAACGCCATGTAGCGCCACCGTTGACTGTCCGCCGGTCGTCGATCCGACCGTCAAAAATCGTCGCAGCGGTGCTGGATGGACCACGCTCGTTGGTGATCAACCCCTGGATGTTCAGGTAGCCCAGGCGGCCGTCGGCAGTGCTGTACAAGCGCCCATCGCCGGTCATGGTGCCCTCCCCGCGCAGCTTGACGGTATCGGTCCGCGTGACGAGGTCCATATTGGTGGAGAAGCTTCGCTTGCCGAAGTCCACATTCAAGCTGCCCCCGGATAAAGTCGCCTTGCTGGTCACCGTATTACCGCTGCCATATTCGGTCACGACATATGCCTCGCTGCTGCGCAGGCCAAAGCCAACGCTGCCGTTATTCGGCGTGACATATTCATTCCCGCGGGAGCGATACAGCGCAAAATAACCGTTCAGTGCAATCAGCTCTCTGTCCTTGCCCTGGGTCGCATAATCGATCACCGGAGGCTCGCCTTCAAAGGGCTGCCAACGGCCCCAGATCGCCGTGCGTTCGAGCGGGTTGGGCACGCCGACCGGCGGCCCGACCGGGTCGACCGGACCTGGCGCTGGCGCCGGCGCCGGCTCCGGCACTGGCACCGGCGTTGGCGTCGGTCCAGGCCCCGGATCGACCGGGAGGCCCGGATTGGCATTGACGACCTTGTCGATTGCCTCGTTCAAGCCGATGTTCTTGGCCACCTCGACGTTGACCTTCGGCTGGTCGTTATCTTTCTTGGACAGCGGCTCGTCCGGCCGCGCCGGCGCGGCTTTCCCCGCTCCCTGCGCGCTTTCTTCCAGCACCTGCGGCGCGGCCTGGCCGCGCGTGACCTGCACCAGCTGTCCGCGCTGGGCCGCGCTCAATTCGCGGCTGGTCGCGCCTTCGCACGGCCCGGCGCCATCCGGACGGCAACCACCCACGAAGCCACTGACCACCACGCCGCCCGAGAACACCGACACGCGCGAGGTGTCGTTATCGGTAAACACGGTGAAGTCCGTGCCGCGCACGCCGATCGCGGCAACCGGAGTGTTGAAGCGGAAATTCTGGCGCGCGTGCTTGACCGCGTCGCCCGATTTGCTGCGCGCCGTGCCGCTGATCAGCTCGAACTTGACGCGGGTATTGGCCGGGTTCTTTTCGTCGATACGGTAGGTGACGATGCGCGCCTGGGTCTGCGGGCGCAGGATGAACAGGCCGTTATCGGCCGTTTTCACATAGATATAACCGTCGGCGCCAGTGGAGAGCATCTGCCCTTCCTCGACCTGGCTTCCTTCCACGGCGGGACGGTCGCCGGCCTTTGCAGCCCCGGCGACGAAGACGATCTTGCCCGCGTCGGCGGCATGGGCGAACTGTGCGGCGCATGCGAGCGTTGCGATCAACAATAATTTTTGCAAGATGGTTCCCCTTTCTTCTCCACTGTACCGTGCCGTCAAGACAGTGATCTGTGATAACCATCACATTCTAGCGCAAAGGCCCGATCCGACCCATCAGCCGACCTATCAATTACTATTGATGACGTTTCAATAAAAACAATGCAATTGAGCAACCCGAACGCTATACTTGCTCACCTTTTCTGATCGACCGACCTAATATAAGAGCGCAGCGCGTGGCTGAACCGAGAAATCAAGCACGACCCCGGGGACGCTGGGTCATCGCTGCGCTGGCCTTCGTCGTGACCCTGTGGTCGCAATATGGCATGCACGCGCCGTTGTCGCTTTCCGACAACAGCTGGATGCGGCTGACGCTCAACCAGGTGTCGTTCCTGCCCAACGAATGGCTGCGCGATGCTTTCCTGCGCCTGCAGGTGAGCGATGCCCCCGAGCCGCGCATCCTGGTGGTCGACATCGACGAAGCCTCGCTGGACGAACTCGGTCCCTGGCCCTGGCCGCGCGAACGCCTGGCCCACCTGGTCGAGATCCTGCTCACCGGCTACGAGGCGCGCGGCGTCGCGCTCGACATCCTGCTGCCGGCGCCGACCGGCACGGAGGGCGACACCCGCCTGGCCCTGCTGGCGGCGCACGGCCCGGTGGTGCCGGCCCAGGCCTTCGACTTCGATTTCGCCGGCAACCGGCCGCAGCCGGTGCTCGACGGCCACCTGGGCGGCGCCGTCAAGGGCTACGCCGGCGGCGTCCCCGCCACCGGCTATATCGGCAACTATCCCGCGCTGGCGGCGGCGCCCCATATCGGCGCGATCGGCTTCATCCCGGATCCCGACGGCGCCCTGCGCCACGTGCCGCTGGTGACCCGCTTCGGCGGCCAGGCTTACCCTGCGCTGGGCCTGGCCCTGCTCAACTGCTGCAGCGGCAAGGCGCCGCCGGCGCTGGACGACACCGGCATGATGCGCATTCCCTACGCACGCGACTGGCGCGCCTACACCGTGGTGAGCGCCGCCGATATCCTGGCCCAGCGCATCGTCCCGGCCAGCGCCAGCGGACGCCTGGCGCTGGTCGGCTCGTCCTCGCTCGGCATGGGCGACCGGGTCTCGACCCCGCTCGCCGCCAACCGTCCGGGCCTGGGCGTGCAGGCCACCATCCTGTCGGCCCTGCTCGACCGCCAGGAGGGCAAGCTGCCCGCGCCGTGGCCGGGACGCCTGATCGCCTGCCTGTTCGCCGCCGCCTCGTGCATCGCCTGCACGCTGCTGTTCCCGCGCCTGTCGGCCGCGGCCGGCGTGGTCCTGCTGGGCGCCAGCTCGGCGCTGTGGCTGCTGCTCGCCTGCCTGGCGGCGCCGCACGATCCGGACTTCGCGCCGGTCGGCCCGCTGGCGACCAATCTGTTCCTGCTGGCGGTGGCCGTTCCCTACCAATGGCAACAGGCCCAGCGCCGTTCGCGTCACCTGCTGCAGACGCTGCGCCAATACGTGGCCCCGGCCGTGGTCGAGCAACTGCTGCGCAGCGAAGAGCAGGACCCGTTGCGTCCGCGCCGGCGCGACGTCACCACCCTGGTGGCCGACATGGAAGGCTATACCAGCCAGGTCGAGACCCTGCCGGTGGAAGAAGCGGCCAGGCTGACGCGCGATTTCCTCGACTGCCTGACCGGCCCCGTGATCGCTCACCAGGGCACGCTCGACAAATATACCGGCGACGGCATGATGGCGTTCTGGGGTGCGCCGCTGCCGCTCGACGAGCACGCCGACCTGGCGCTGGACGCCGCCTGCGCCATGCGCCGCCGCGTTGCCGAACTGAGCGCGGCGCGGGTGGCGCAGGGCCACAAGCCGCTGCGGGTGCGCATCGGCATCGAAAGCGGCGCCGCGATGGCCGGCGACTTCGGCACCTCGTTCCGCAGCATCTATACTGCCGTCGGCGACAGCGTCAACACGGCCGCCCGCCTGGAGCAGGTCGCGCGCGATTTTCCGCACGATATGATCATCGGGCCCGGCACGGTCGAGCACAGCCGGCGTCACCGCTTTCTCCCACTGGGCGAACGCCACTTGCGCGGCAAGGAAAAAGCAACTCCCCTCTATACTCTCGATACCAGCATGAATCCGCAGGCCAGCGCCAGTCGCGCCACCATGGAGGGCGCGCCGTGAGCCAGCCGTCCGCCATCATCCGCTCGCTCGTTTGCCTGGCCGTCGCGCTGGCCCCCTGCTGGGGGCTGGCGCAGTCCGCCGCCGCGCCGTCCGCCACGCCGGGCGCGCCGACCGCCGCGGAGCTGCTGTACCAGGAAGCCCTGCAATCGTTGGCCGAGGGCCGCAGGAACGACGCCACCGAGCAGATGGCGCGGCTGATCGGGATGGTGCCGCAGCATGCCGGCGCCTGGCTCGACCTGGCGCTGATCCAGTGCAGCCTGGGCCAGGGCGACGAGGCCGAACGCCTGTTCGCCAACGTCGAAACGCGCTTCAATCCACGGCGCGAGATCCTGGAACTGATCGCCGAGGCGCGCGACACGGGCTGCGTCAGCTGGACCCCGACCGTCTCGGGCACCGTCAGCCTGACCCGCGGCGTGGACGACAACGTCAACCAGGGCGCCAGCAACTCGTCCTTCGTGGTGGAGGGGCCGGACGGCAGCGTCGAACTGCCGCTGCTGGAAGACTTCCTGCCCAAGCGCGACGGGTACACGCAAGTGAGCGCCGACTACGTGCGCGACGTCACCGCCAACGGCACCCTCGGCTTCCTGCAGTTGCAGGGCCGGCGCTACGACCAGCTGCGCGACTACGACACGGCGGCGCTGTATGGCGGCCTGGAGTCGGCCTGGCGCCTGAAGACCTGGCTGCTGCGCGCCACCGGCTCGCTTGGCGTCTCGGGCATGGGCGGCCACCTGTACCAGCGCCAGGGCCAGGCCCAGTTGCGAGTGACGCCGCCGTTGCCGCTGCCGGCGCGCACCCAGCTGCACCTGATCGGCGCCGTCACCCGCAACGATTACGCAACGCTGAGCGCCTTCGATTCGAACCTGTTCGAGGGCCGCGTGCTGCTCAGCCATCATCTGGACGGCTTCAGCGCCACCGCCAGCGCCGGCCTGATGTCCGACCGGGCGCTGGGCGACCGCCCGGGCGGCAACCGTCACGGCAATTACCTGAGCCTGAACCTGCGCCAGCCGATCGCCTGGGGCCTGACCGGCGAACTCGCCTGGACGCGCCAGACCTGGGACAGCGCCAGCCCTTATTCGCCCGAACTGCTGATCGACCAGGTGCGCGCCCAGCGCACCCAGGTGGCGCGCGCCTCGCTGAGTTACCGGATAGGCAAGCAGCAGAGCGTCGTGCTGGAAGCACGCGCGGTGCGCAACCGCGAGAACATCTCGATCTTTCAGTACAATAACCGCCAGCTGCAGCTGAGTTGGCAGTGGCATACTCAGTGATCCAGGCGGTACAATCGCTGTCTTGAATCTGGCGGGAAGCGATTGGCGAGATGGGTCTGGATGTGATGTTGTTCGTATGCGCGGCCCTCGGGCTATGCGTAGGGTGCCTGGTGCCCAACCGCTGGCTGCCGCCGCTGCCGAACGATAAATTCCTGCATTTCGCCGCCTATGCCGTATTGACCGTGCTGGCGCTGCGCATCGCCCGGACCGGAAGCGAGGCCGCATGGTGGCTGGCCGGCCTGCTGATCGGCGGCTGGCTGATCGAATGCCTGCAGGCGCTGGTGCCTGACCGCCGCTTCTGCTGGCGCGACATCGGCGCCAACGCCGCCGGCATTGGCGGCGCCGCCATCGCCATGTTCCTGATCGGGCATTTTTGACGAGACCGAAGCAATCGATGAGTTCCACTACCAAGCTATCAGCACTCGCCAGCGCTGCCGACGCCGCCAACGGGGCCGCCCCGCAGTTACAGGAACGCCAGATCCAGGTCCACCTGCGCAAGATTCCGCTCCTGGCCGACCTGAGCGACGAGGAAATCGCCCAGGTCAAGGGTGAGCTGCGCTACCGCCACTTCCCGAAGCGCTCGGTCGTCCTGCACAAGGGCGGCATCGGCGACGCCCTCCTGTTCCTGCTGTCGGGCCAGTTGCAGGTGATCGACGTGACCGAGGACGGGCGCGCGGTCGGCCTGCGCATGCTCGCGGCCGGCGACTTCTTCGGCGAGATCGCCCTGATCAACGGCTCGACCCGCTCGGCCTCGGTGATCGCCACCTCCGAGGTGCTGGTCGCGTTCTTGCCGGCCTCGACCGCCATGCACCTGTTCTCGCACTCGCCGTCGGTGGCGCGCAAGATGCTCGGCCACCTGGCGCAGAAGATCCAGCGCGATTCCGAATTCCGCGCCTTGCTCAGCATTAACAACACGACGCGCCGCATCTATACCTATATCACCCTGATGCAGCAGAGCGAAGACAAGGACGGCCGCCGCGTGGTCGAGAACCTGCCGACGCACCAGGACATCGCCAACATGATCAATACCAGCCGCGAAACCGTCACCCGGGCGCTCTTGCTGCTGGCCCAGCAGGGAATCGTGCAAAAGGATGCGCACCGCTTGATCATTCTCGATCCCGATGGCCTGCACAGGCTGGCGCAGGGCGGCTGAAGCGCCGGCTGCGGGAAGCGTGTCGCGGCCTGTCTCGCCAATTGACAGGTCGTTACAATTGAACAATTTGTGTGCTGGACCGTGGGGTATAATTCCGCTCTTCACGCTCAGCATTACTATGACGACAACTCTCCTGCCCTCCCCCGAGGCGCCTCTGACGACGACCCCATGATTTCGCCCCTGATGCTGCGAGGCCTGTGGGCCTACCGCGGTTTCGTGCTGGGCAGCGTCAAACGCGAATTCCAGTCGAAATACGCCAATGCCATTCTGGGCGCCCTGTGGTCGGTGCTCAGCCCCCTGGCCATGATCCTGGTGTACACCGTGATCTTTTCCGAGGTCATGCGCACCAGGCTGCCCGGCGCCGAATCCGGTTTCGCCTACTCGATCTACCTGTGCGCCGGCATCCTGACCTGGGGCCTGTTCGCCGAAATCGTGGCGCGTGGCCAGAACATGTTCATCGAACAGGCCAACGTCATCAAGAAGATCAGTTTCCCACGCATTTGCCTGCCGGTAATCGTGGTGCTCAATGCCCTGGTCAATTTCGGCATCATCTTCGGCCTGTTCCTGGTATTCCTGATCGCGACCGGCAACTTCCCGGGCCTGATGTTCGCCGCCTTGCTGCCGGTGCTGCTGGTGCAGGTGCTGCTGGCGATCGGGCTGGCCATGATCGTCGGCGTGCTCAATGTGTTCTTCCGCGACGTCGGCCAGTTCGTGACGATCGCGATGCAGTTCTGGTTCTGGCTGACGCCGATCGTCTATCCGGCCTCGATCCTGCCGCCGGAAGTGCGCGGGATGCTGGCCTGGAACCCGATGGTGCCGCTGATCGAAGCCTGGCAGGCGATCCTGGTGCACGGCACGGCGCCCGACTGGACATCGATCGGATGGGTCGCGCTGCTGGCCCTGCTGCTGTGCGTGTTCGGCATGCGCCTGTTCCGCAAGCGCGCCGGCGAAATGGTGGATGAACTCTGATGGGCACGATTACCGTTTCCAACCTGGGCAAGGCGTACAAGACCTACCCTACCCGGCTGTCGCGCCTGGCGGAGTGGATCCTGCCGTTCCGCGGTCCACGCCATTCCCTCAAATGGGTGCTGCGCGACGTCAGCTTCCAGGTCTCGCCGGGCGAAGCCGTGGGCCTGATCGGCATCAACGGCGCCGGCAAAAGCACCCTGCTCAAGCTGATCACCGGCACCACCCAGCCCAGCACCGGCCACGTGGCGATGGAAGGCAGCGTCGCCGCCCTGCTCGAGCTCGGCATGGGCTTCCATCCCGACTTCACCGGCCGCCAGAACGCCTACATGGCGGGCCAGCTGCTGGGCATGTCGGTCGAACAGATCCGCGAGCTGATGCCGCAGATCGAGGCCTTCGCCGACATCGGCGACTACATGGACCAGCCGGTGCGCGTGTATTCGAGCGGGATGCAGATGCGGGTCGCGTTCTCGGTCGCCACCGCGCGCCGTCCCGACATCCTGATCGTCGACGAGGCGCTGTCGGTGGGCGACGCCTATTTCCAGCACAAGAGCTTCGACCGCATCCGCCAGTTCCGCAAGGAGGGCACCACCCTGCTGCTGGTCTCGCATGACAAGCAGGCGATCCAGTCGGTGTGCGACCGCGCCATCCTGCTCGACGGCGGGCGCCTGGCGCGCGAAGGCCGGCCCGAGGAAATCATGGATTACTACAACGCCATGATCGCCGAGCGCGAGAACGACACCGTGCGCCTCAAGGAGATCGCCGACGGCAAGGTGCAGACCGTGTCCGGCACCGGCGAAGCGACCGTGGCCGATATCGCGCTGCTGGACGAGAACGGCGAGCGGGTCGAAGTGGTCGACGTCGGCAGCCCGGTCACGCTCGAAGTGAAGGTGAAGGTCAACGCGCCGATCCCGCGCATGGTGCTCGGCTACATGATCAAGGACCGTCTCGGCCAGGCGATGTACGGCACCAATACCCATCTCAAGGCGCTGCCGCTCGACGACGTCGCGGCCGGCGAGGAAGTGGTCTACCGCTTCGCCTTCCCGATGAACCTGGGGCCGGGCACCTATTCGGTCGCCACCGCGATCGTCAGCACCGACACCCACCTGGTCAACAACTACGAATGGCGCGACCTGGCGCTGGTGTTCACGGTGATGAACATGCGCCGTCCCCATTTCGAAGGTTCGGCCTGGCTCGACCCGGCCATCGACATCCAACGCACATGACTTTCGTATCCTACGCCCAGAATTCCGAGGACGTGCTGCTGTGGCGCGCGCTCGGCCACGTCAAGCACGGCTTCTACATCGACGTCGGCGCCAACGACCCGGTCGAACACTCGGTCACCAAGGCCTTCTACGAGCGCGGCTGGCGCGGCATCAGCATCGAGCCGCTGCCCTCCTTCCACCAGGCGTTCGAAGAGCAGCGCCCGCACGACGTCAACCTGGCCATCGCGGCCGGCGCCGCCGACGGCGAGCTGACCCTGTATGACGTGCCCGCCGTGCGCGGCTGGGCCTCGCCCGAGCAGTCGGTGGCCGAGATGCACCGCGCCGAGGGCCACGACGTGGCCGAACTCAAGGTGCCGGTGCGCACCCTGGCGTCGGTCTGCGCGGAACACGTGCGCGGCGAGATCCACTTCCTCAAGGTGGACGTCGAAGGATTCGAGGGCGAGGTGCTGCGCGGGATGGACTTCGCGCGCTGGCGCCCGTGGGTGCTGGTGATCGAGGCGACCCTGCCCAACAGCCGCGAGACCAACCACGAAAGCTGGGAGCACCTGGTGACCGGCCAGCGCTACCGCTTCGCCTGGTTCGATGGACTGAACCGCTATTACGTGGCCGAGGAGCATCCCGAGCTGCTGGTCCACTTCGGCATCCAGCCGAACGTGTTCGACGGGTTCATCTCCTGGCACCTGGAGCATGCCTGGCAGGCCGAACGCACGCTCAACGAGGCGCTGGCCGGGGCCGGCCAGCGGGTGCGCGAGATGTCCGAGCAGAGCGAGCACTACCGCGCGCAGAACACCGAGCTGCTGTGGCAGATGGACGGCGCCAACCAGCGCGCCGACCAGGCCAACGCGCGCGCCGACTATGCGCACGAACGCGCCGAACTCGCCGAAGGCCGCATCGCCGCCGTGAACCAGGAGCTCGACCGCGTCCACGCCGACGCCGCCAAAATGCATGCCTGGGCGATCGGCATGCAGAACCAGATCGCCGCCATGGAACAGAGCACGTCCTGGCGCGTGACGCGTCCGCTGCGCCGCGCGGGCAGCCTGGCGCGCAAGCTGCGCGGCCCGAACCTGCTGGCGCGCATCGTCAAGCGCCTGACCAGGGTCGAACTGCTGCGCCGCCTGTTGATACCGATCCTGCTGCGCTATCCGGCGCTGGGCCGGCGCGTGGCGGTGACGCTGGTCGCCGTCAAGCAGGCGGCGCCCGATCCGCTGCCGGCGGACGTCACCCACGTCCCCGACGAACTGAGGGGATTGCCGGTCTCGGTCCGCAACGTGCTGGCCGACCTGCAGCGCGCCCGCAATCCACACACAGGCACTTGAATCATGCGCATCATTATCGATCTTCTCGCTCATCCCGGCAGCGTCGCGCCGGCCGCCCTGGAACTGTGCGCCGCGCTGGCGCGCCAGGCGGATGGGCGGTGCGAGTTGTGGGTGGCCGCGCCCCTGCACGACATGGACGCGCTGGAAATCCTGCGTCTCGAACCAAGGCTGGCCGGGCGCGTGCGCGCCTTCGAGCTGTCATCCGACACGCGCGTCGGCGCGCTGCTGCGCCGCCATGCGATTGCCGGCCTGGCGCCGGCCGCGGTGCTCGTCCTCGAAGGGCAGCCCGGCGCCGCTGAAGCCACGCCCTGGCCGGTGCTGTCGCGCGACCCCGCCGGCGCCCACGCGCCGGACGCGCTGCTCGACGCGCTGGTGGCCGCGGCCACGACGGCACACGCGCAGCCCGCGCCGATGCCGTCCGGCCGCCCGAAACTGGCCTACGTCTCGCCGCTGCCCCCGGTCCATTCCGGCATCGCCGACTACAGCGCCGAACTGGTGCCCGAGCTGTCGGCGTTCTACGACGTCGAGCTGGTGGTGGCCCAGGACAAGGTCGACGACCGCCGCCTGGACGGCATGCGCCTGCGCGACCCCGACTGGCTGCGCGCCCACGCCCACGAGTTCGAGCGCGTGGTCTACCACTTCGGCAATTCGCACGCCCACCAGCACATGTTCGAGCTGCTGCGCGACGTGCCCGGCACCGTGGTGCTGCACGACTTTTATTTCTCGGGCGTGCTCGACAACCTCGAGCGCGAAAAATACCTGCCCAAGGGCTTCCTGCGCGCGCTCTACGAATCGCACGGCTATACCGGCCTGCTGTCGCACCGCAAGGAAGGCCGCAATCCGTCGATCTGGACCTATCCGCTCAACAAGGCGGTGCTCGACCACGCCAACGGCGTGATCGTGCACTCCGACTTCTCGCGCACCCTGGCCGACGAATGGTATGGCCCCGGCGCCGCCGACGGCTGGCGCACGATCCCGCTGCTGCGCGGCCGCCCGGACGGCGCCGCCAGCGACGCCGAACGCGCCGCGGCGCGCGCCGCCGCGCGCGGCCGCCTGGGCCTCGACGACGATGCCTTCGTGGTCTGCACCTTCGGCATGCTGGGCAGCACCAAGCTCAATGCCGAACTGCTGGACGCCTTCCTGGCGTCGCCGCTGGGCGCCGATCCGCACTGCCGGCTGGTGTTCGTCGGCGCCAACGATCCCGGCCCCTATGGCGAGCAGCTGGCCGAACGGATCGCCGCCAGCGCCGCGGCCAACCGCATCCGCATCACCGGCTTCGTCGACGCCGCGGCGTACGCCGACTGGCTGGCCGCCTGCGACGGCGCGGTGCAGCTGCGCAATGCGACCCGCGGCGAGACCTCGGCCTCGGTGCTCGACTGCCTGCTGTACGGCGTGCCGACCGTGGTCAACGCCCACGGCTCGACCGCACTGCTGCCGGACGACGTCCTGGTCAAGCTCGAGGACCGCTTCGAGACCGCCGACCTGGCGGCCGGCCTGGCCGGCCTGCGCGCCGACCGCGCGCTGCGCGAACGCCTGTCCGGCAACGCGCTGGAACACATGGCGCGCCATCACGCGCCGCCACAGGTCGGCCGCCTGTACCTCGAGGCGATCGAGGACTTCGCGCGCAATGGCCGCGACGCCGTCTACCGCCGCGTGGTGAACTCCGCGGCGCCGCTGGCGGCCCAGGCCGAGCTGCCGGCGCTGGCCGCCGCGATCGCGTTCAACCGCGCGCCGGCGCCGCAGCGCCAGCTGCTGGTCGACGTCTCGGCCATGGTGCAGTCCGACCTCAAGACCGGCATCCAGCGCGTGGTGCGCAGCATCCTGCTGTCGCTGTTCGCCGCGCCGCCGGCGGGCTTCCGGATCGAGCCCGTGTACTCGGTCGGCGCGAATCAGCCGTATTGCTATGCGCGCGGCTTCGGCATGAAGCAGGTGGGCGAATCCGAGCTGGCGCTGGAAGACGCGCCGTGCGAGATCCGTCCCGGCGACGTGTTCTTCGGCCTCGACCTGTTCACCAACGGCACCTCGCAGAACGAGCAGCGCCTGCTCGAGATGCGCGCGCGCGGCGTGGAGGTCTATTTCGTCGTCTACGACGTGCTGCCGATCCTTCGGCCCGAGGTGTTCCCGTTCGGGACCGAACAGTATTTCGGCGACTTCCTGCGCACCGTGCATAAAGTGGCCGACGGCGTGCTGTGCATCTCGCGCGCCGTGGCCGACGAACTGGCCGGCTGGGTGGAGAAGGAAAAGCTCGAGCGCCGCAGCCCGCTCAAGCTGGCCCACTTCCACCTGGGCGCCGACATCGACGCCAGCGCCCCGAGCTTCGGCCTGCCGCCGGACGCCGACCAGGTGCTGGCCGCCCTCGGCCAGCGCCCCAGCTTCCTGATGGTCGGCACGGTGGAGCCGCGCAAGGGCCACGCCCAGGCGCTGGCCGCCTTCGAGCTGCTGTGGGAGAGCGGGGTCGACGTCAACCTGGTGGTGGTCGGCAAGCAGGGCTGGATGGTCGAGAAGGTGTGCGAGCGCATGGCCGCCCACCCCGAAAAGGCCAAGCGCCTGTTCTGGCTGGCCGGCATCTCGGACGAGATGCTGCTCAAGCTGTATGCGAATTCCTCGGCCCTGCTGGCGCCGTCCGAAGGCGAAGGCTTCGGCCTGCCGCTGATCGAAGCCGCCCAGCACGGCATCCCGATCCTGGCGCGCAGCCTGCCGGTGTTCCGCGAGGTGGCCGGCGAGCACGCCGCCTACTTCGAAGGCCTGGCGCCGCAAGACCTGGCCGACGCCGTCACCGGCTGGCTGGCGCTGCAGCGCGCCGGCACGGCGCCGCCGTCGACCGGCATGCCGTGGCTGACCTGGGACGGCAGCGCCCGGCAAGTGCTGGACGCGCTGGTGCGCCAGCGCTGGTACAAGACCCTGCCTGGATCAGCACAGGCGGGCGTCAATACCCGATAATAATAAAACCCCATGAACGTCACCGTCACCCAAGCCATGAACGCCATCGACCAACCGGCCGGCGCCCGCGCCGCCGGCGCCGCACCTGCGCCCGCAACGATCGCAGTGGTGATCCCCAGCTACCGCGTCACCCGCCACATCATCGGCGTCATCGCCGGCATCGGCCCCGAAGTGGCGCGCGTCTACGTGGTCGACGACCGCTGCCCGGACGGCAGCGGCGAGTTCGTGCGCGCCAACTGCCGCGACCCGCGCGTGACCGTGCTCGAGCACGCCGAGAACCAGGGCGTGGGCGGCGCCGTCATGACCGGCTACCGCGCCGCCATCGCGGACGGCGCCAGCGTGATCGTCAAGATCGACGGCGACGGCCAGATGGACGCGTCCCTGATCCCGGTGTTCGTGGCCCCGATCCTGGCCGGCGAAGCCGACTACACCAAGGGCAACCGCTTCTTCAACCTCGAACGGCTGGGCGCGATGCCGCCGGTGCGCCTGTTCGGCAACGCCATGCTGTCGTTCATGACCAAGCTGTCCTCGGGCTACTGGCACCTGTTCGATCCGACCAACGGCTATACCGCGATCCACGCCGATGCCGCGCGCTACCTCCCCTTCGACAAGATCAGCAAGCGCTACTTCTTCGAAAGCGACATGCTGTTCCGCCTGAACACGCTGGGCGCGGTGGCGGTCGACGTGCCGATGGACGCGGTGTATGGCGACGAAGTGAGCAACCTGAAGGTCTCGAAGGTCATCACCGAGTTCGCGGTCAAGAACGTGCGCAACTTCTTCAAGCGCCTGTTCTACAACTACTACCTGCGCAATCTGTCGGTGGCCTCGCTCGAGCTGCCGATCGGCGTGCTGCTCACCACCTTCGGCCTGGTGTATGGCGTCGCGCACTGGATCGCCTCGGCCCAGAGCGACGTCGAGACCCCGGCCGGCACCGTGATGCTGGCCGCGCTGCCGGTGATCATGGGCGTGCAGCTGATCCTGGCCTTCCTGAACTACGACATCGCCTCGGTGCCGAGCCGGCCGCTGCACAAGAAGACGCTGTTCCGGCGCCGCCGCGATGATTGACGCCGCGCGCCTGCGCCAGTTCGGCGTATTCGTGGCCGGCGGCCTGCTGTGCGCCGGCATCGACGTCGGCCTGATGCAGCTGCTGGTCATGAAAGGATTCCACCACACGGCCGCCGCCAGCGCCGGCTTCGTGGCCGGCCTGCTGGTCAACTACGCCTTCCACAGCCGGGTCACGTTCGACCAGGCGGCGTCGAAAAGCAGCTTTGCCCGCTACATGTGCGTGGTGGGCCTGAACTATGGTTTGACCATCGCCTGCGTCGCGCTGACGGTGGCCCTCGTCGACAACCCGCTGGCCGGGAAGATCCTGTCGCTGCCGCTGGTGGCGGTGAACGGATACCTGCTCAGCCGCTACTGGATCTTCAAGTGATGCGCATCGCTTCCATTGCCCATGACCAGGCCACGCTGGCGCAATACGGCGCCCTGTTCGCCGCCTGCTTCCCCGGCGCCGACAAGTTCACGTCCGAGTATCTCACCTGGCTGTACGCCGCCAACCCGGACGGCCCCGCGGTCGGCATGGATGCCTGGGACGGCGAGCGCCTGGCGGCCCACTACGTCTGCATCCCGCAGCGCGCCTGGGTCGAGGGCCGCGAGGCGCTGGTCCTGCTGTCGCTGAACACCGCCACCCACCCCGACTACCAGGGCAAGGGCCTGTTCACCAAGCTCGCCGCGGCCACCTTCGAGGCCGGCGCCGCCGCCGGCTTCGACGGCGTGTACGGCGTGGCCAACGCCAACAGCACGCCGGGCTTCGTGCGCAAGCTGGGCTTCCAGCTGGTGCGCCCGCTCGAGGCGCGGGTCGGCCTGGGCACGCTGTCGCACGGCCCCAAGGCGCCCGCCGCGCAACTGTCGTTCGAACGCAGCTGGAGCCCCGAGGCCCTGGCCTGGCGCTGCGCCAACCCGCACAATCCGGTGCACCGCCGCGCGCATGGCGCGCGCCAGCAGTTCTACGCCGCCGCCTTCGGCCTGCGCCTGCCGGCCTATGCCGAGCTGGACGGGCCGCTGCAAGCCGCGCCGGACAACGGCGCCGCGCCGCTGCTGTCGCCGCTGCGCCTGCTGATCGGCCTGGCCCCGGACGCCAACGCCAGCTGGTGGAATTACGCCAGCATCCCGCAACGCCTGCGGCCTTCGCCGCTGAACCTGATCTACCGCTCGTTCGTGCCGCGCGTTTCCGCGCTCGATCCTTCCCGTATCCAGTTCAGCTTCCTCGACTTCGATGCCTATTGAGCCGGTCGCCCTGTTCCTGTTCGCGCACCAGGACGACGAGTTCGGGGTGTTCGAACGCATCGCCACCCTGCGCCGCCAGGGGGTGCGGGTGGCCTGCGCTTATCTCACCGACGGTCAGACCGCGAAGAGCAGCGCCGCGCAGCGCAACGCCGAATCGCTGGCGGTGCTCGCGCAACTGGGCGTGGCCCCCGGCGACGTGATCTTCGCCGGCCAGCAGCTGGGCATCGGCGACGCGCGCCTGCCGCTGCACCTGGAACAGGCCGGACGCTGGATCGGCCAATGGATCGACAGCTTCTGCCCGATCGAGGCGATCCATGTGACGGCCTGGGAAGGCGGCCACCACGACCACGACGCCCTGCATGCGCTGACGGTGACCCTGGCCTGTGAACGCGGCCTGCTGGCGCGCACCTGGCAATTCTCGCTGTACCAGGCCGAGGGCCTGGGCGGACCGCTGTTCCGGGTGCTGGCGCCGATGGCGGCCAACGGCCCGGTCGAAGCGACCCCGATCTCCTGGGCCGCGCGCCGGCGCTACCTGCGCCTGTGCCTGTCCTATCCGTCGCAGCGCAATACCTGGATCGGCCTGTTCCCCTTCGTGCTGCTGCACTACCTGCTGCGCGGCGAGCAGGCGCTGCAGAAAGTCGATCCGGCCCGTCTCGACGAGCGTCCGCACCCGGGCCCTTTGTACTACGAAAAGCGCAAATTCTTCGACTGGGAGCGAATGCACGCGGCGATCGCGGCATGGCGCGCCCTGCCTTCCCGACCATAATAAAAAGGAAACCACGATGCTGCCTGCGGCCACGCCTGCAACCGACAAACGCGAATGGCTGATCCTGGCCGCCGGCCTGGCGGCCGTCCTCGCCTGGCTGGCGCTGCGCAACCACGGCCTGTATCCGGCCATCTTCGCCGACGAGTGGTACTACAGCAGGATGTCGCGCCTGCAGCCGCTGGCCGAAGCCATCGTGCCGTCCTATCTGTACCTGTGGCTGTTCAGCGCCACCAGCGCCTGCGGCACCGGTTTCTATGATTGCGCGCGTTTCGGCAACGTGCTGCTGTATGTCGGCGCCGGCCCCTTCATCTACATGATCGGACGCCAGGTGGCGCGGCCCATGGTGGCGATCGCCATCACCCTGCTGTGCCTGATGGGGCCGTTCAACCTGTACACCGCCTTCTTCATGCCCGAGGCCACCTATTACTTCGGCGTCCTGGTGCTGAGCTGGATGCTGCTCACCCAAGCGCGCTGGGGCTGGGCACGCCTTGCGCTGTCGGCCGGCCTGGTGCTGGGCATGATGAGCCTGGTGAAAGTGCATGCGCTGTTCCTGCTGCCAGGCCTGTGCCTGTTCCTTGTGATCGCCGCCCGGATGGAAGAATCCGCCGACAGCGGCGGTGGTGGCGCTGGCGACCGCAGTGGCCGCGGCTGGCTGCGCGAGGGCGCGGGCGCCGCCCTGGTGCTGGCCGCCAGCGCCCTGGCCGTCAAGTTCGGCCTCGGCTACGTGCTGGCCGGCGACGCCGGCCTGAGCCTGTTCGGCAGCTTCTACGGTTCCACCGCCAGCTCGAGCGCCGGCAGCAAGCTGGGCCTGCTGGCCGCGGCCGGCTTCATCAACGGCCGCGGCCACCTGATGGCGCTGGCGATCCTGCTGCCGCTGCCGATGGCGATCCTGCTGCAATGGGTGCTCAGCCGCGCCACGCGCGAGGCCGCCGCCCTCCGCTTCAACCGCCTGGCGCTGTACGCCTTCCTGATGCTCGGCTCGGCCGCCGGCATGACGGTGGCCTACACCGCCTCGATCGCCGGCGTCGGCCCGCAGGAAGTGCTGCGCCTGCACCTGCGCTACTACAGCTTCACCTTCCCGCTGCTGCTGCTGCTGGCCGGCGCCGCATTCTCGATGCCGGCCCTGCGCACCGCCGCGCCGCGCGCGCGCGTCGCCGCCGCCGTGCTGGTGGGCGCCGCCATCGTGGCCGCGCTGGCGCTGCTGCCGCACTATGCGCTGGCTCCGATCGACAGCCCGGAAATCACGTCGATCGACGTCGCGCTATGGAGCGGCTGGATGGTCGGCGGCCTCGGCCTGCTGGCGCTGGCGTTGTGGGCGTTCGGCCAGCAGAGCGCGGCCTCGCTGTTCCTGTTCGTGCTGCTGCCGACCACCGTGGCGCTGGGCGCCCAATTGACCACCGCCTACCTGGCCCAGATCGTCTCGGGCTGGGCGCCGGACCATGCAGGCATCGCCGCGCGCGACCACGTGCCGCGCCAGGAGCGCAACCAGATCACGATCGCCGCCTCCCGCGAGGTGGACATCATGCGCGCCCAATTCCACATCGACGACAATGACAGCGCCATGCTGGAACTGGCGCCGGGCGCCCCGATCGAAAGCTACCAGCTGCCCGTGCGCAAGAAGTGGCTGCTGGTCATCGGCCAACACCCGTTGCCAGCCGACGTCAAGCCGGTAATCAAGACCGACGATTACACGCTGGTGCGCCTGGCCGGCGAATTCCATCCGATCGGCGCCTTCCAGCTGTCGCAGGAACTGGTCGAAGGCGGCTTGCTGACGCGAATGGAGGGCCTGTCGCATGCCGAGGGCTGGGGGCGCTGGTCGGATGGCAAGCAGGTGACGCTGCACTTCGCCCGCCCGCTGCCGAAGCGGCTGGACCTGATCATCAAGGGGCGCGCCTATGCCGACAATGCGGGCCTGCCGTTCACCGTGCGCGTGGGTGAGCAGAGCGCCACCTTCCGCCTCCCGGGCAGCGTCCAGGAAGCGCGGCTGCGCCTCACCACCGACGGCACGCAGCGCACCCTGACGATCGACGTGCCGAAGCCGATCTCACCGAAGGCGCGCGGCGAGTGGCCTGATCCGCGCGAACTGGGCATCGGCCTGGTCGAGATCGCAATCGGCAACAGCGCTGAACAATGAAGAGCCTTGATGGCGTGAAAAAATAGTGGCGCAGCAAGCCTCGGCGGCATAGCCCCCTATTTAGCGTCCCTGCGGCGCCTCTGTGCGCTCACGAACGGAGGCGCACCGGCCACGACGGCTAGAGTGGTTCCAAAGGGGACGGCATGCCGCCGCCCCGAACCGCCCAGGATACCCCATGGTACTCGGACCGACGAAGGAAGATTCACTCAAGAAAGATCTGGACGTCCAGGGCGGCGGCCAGAGCCGCGGCGTGCCGGCGAATGCCGAGGTCGAAGGCAATGCGGTCCACCCGATGGGCCCGCCCGAGGACAATCCCGGCATCCACCACTGGCAGTCCGGCTACATCGAGCGCGAGGGCTTGCACGACCGCGGCAACATCTTCTTCGCCGCGGTCGAAATGACCCGCATGCCGATGCTGATCACCGATCCGCGCCAGGAAGACAATCCGATCGTGTTCGCCAACGGCGCCTTCGTCGACCTGACCGGCTATCCCATCGAGCAGATCCTGGGCCGCAACTGCCGCTTCCTGCAGGGCCCCGACACCGACCGCGCCACCGTGGCCGAGCTGCGCCGCGCGGTCGAGGAACAGCGCGCGGTGGCGGTCGACCTGCTGAACTACAAGGCCGACGGCACGCCGTTCTGGAACGCCCTGTTCTTCGGCCCCATTTTCGACCAGGAAGGCAAGCTGCTGTACTTCTTCGCCTCGCAGATGGACATCACCGAGCGCCGCAACAACCAGGAATCCTGGCTGCAGGCGCAGAAGATGGAAGCCATCGGCCAGCTCTCGGCCGGCATGGCCCACGATTTCAACAACCTGCTGCAAGTCATCAACGGCAACCTCGAAGTCGCCCTGCTGGGCACCGGTCCCCAGCACAAGGCGGCCGAGCCGATCCGGCGCGCCCAGCGCGCCACGATGCAGGCCGGCAAGCTGACGCAGCAGCTGCTCACCTTCGCGCGCAAGCAGCGGCTGGAGCCGAAGCGCCTGAGCCTGAACAGCCTGGTGGTCGAGTTTTCCGACATGCTGGTGCGCACCCTGGGCGAGAAGATCGACCTGCGGCTCGACCTCAAGCCCGGTCTGCCGGCCTGCACGATCGATCCGACCTATCTCGAGATGGCGCTGCTCAACGTGGTGCTCAATGCGCGCGACGCGATGCCGGGCGGCGGCGCCGTCACGGTCGGCACCGCCGTGCTGGGCGACGAGCGCCGCCGCCTGCTGGGCCTGCCGGCGGGCGACTATGTCTGTATCTGCGTGAACGACGAGGGCGAAGGCATGACGCCCGAGGTCAAGCGCCGCGCCACCGAGCCATTCTTCACCACCAAGGGACCGGGCACCGGCCTGGGCCTGGCGATGGTGCATGGTTTCGTGCAGCAATCGCACGGCAAGCTCGACATCGAGAGCGAGCCGGGCCGCGGCACCCAGGTGCGCATGGTGTTCCGGGTCGCCGAGCAGGCGGCCAGCGACGACGCTTCACTGGCCGAACGGCGCGGCGGCACGCAAGATGAGCCGCAGCAGCGGCGCTGCCGCATCCTGGTGGTCGAGGACAACGACGACGTGCGCGAACTGGCCGAAAGCATGCTCGAAATGGCCGGCTACGACGTGCTGTCGGCCCCCAGCGGCGAGCGCGCGCTCGGCCTGCTGGAAAGCGGCGAGCAGGCCGACCTGCTGTTCACCGACGTGATCATGCCGGGCGGGATGAACGGGCTGGAGCTGATCGAGCGCGTGCACGCCAGGCGTCCCGGCCTGCCGGTGCTGGTCACCACCGGCTACATGGACGAACTGCCCGGCCGCGGCAAGCCCAGCGGCACGCTCGACGTGCTGTCCAAGCCCTACCAGCACCAGGACTTGCTGGACCGGGTCGGGGCCGCGCTCAAGCGGGCCGCCTGAGCATTCCGAGGATCGCGCCCGCCACGAGAAGCCGCCTTCAGGACGCGCTCTCGGCCACCGCGCGCACATAAGGCAAGCCGACTCCCCAGCCCTGCTTCCGCCCCTTCCTGGCGGCATCGGCGCGGCGATACATCTGGAAGATGCACTCCTGTTCGGCAGGCGGGATGGGCGCTCCCTCGTTATGGACGGTCAACAGCAGGCGTCCATGGACCTCCTGGATCTGGATATCGATGGGCGAACCGGGGACGCCATACTTCACCGCATTCGACACCAGATTCTCGGCGGCCCGCTTGAGCGCCGCGCGGTCCCAGCAACCGATGACGCTGCCACCCTGCACGTGCACGCGCGGCCCGTGGGCGGCCAGGGTGTCGGCCTGGACTTCCTTCATCACCTCGAGGATGTCCACGCTGTCCATGCTGAGCCGGATGTTCTCGCCGCTGTGGAATGCCATCGTGTCGAGCAGCTCGTCGACCATGCCGCTCATGCGCTGCAGATTCGTCAGCGCCTTGGCCGCGACGGTCTTGATCCTGGTCGGGTCATTGCTCGGCAGGATGAGTTCGAGACCTGTCATGGTGGCGCTCGGGGGGGCCGCGCAGGTCGTGGGTGAGCGCCTGTCGCGCCTTGCGCCCGGCGCACATGCCGCTGCTCGCCGCCATGCTCTGCGCCCTTCCCGCCCTGGCCGAACCGGGCGCGGGCACAGCGTCTCCCTCGTCGTGGGCGCTGGGCGTCGGCGCCATCACCTTCGACAAGGCCTACGCCGGCATCGAGCGCGAGCACCTGCCGCTTCCCTTCGTCCCGTACGAGAACCGCTGGCTCTCGATCGCCGGCCCGCAGGTAGGCTTCAAGCTGCTCGAACTCGCCCCGGCGCCGGCGCACACGCTGAACCTCGACCTGGTGGTGCGCTACGACGGCAGCGGCGACGACGACATCGAGGACACGCCGGTCCTGGCCGGCGAGCGGAAAAGCGGCGCCTGGGCCGGTGCTAGAATCGAATGGAAGAGCAACCGGGCCGTCCTCGGCGCCGAAGCGCTGGGCGCGCCCGCCGGTTCGCTCGTGAGCGTGGAGATCGCCCGCGACAGCCTGTCGGTGCGCGACCATGGGCCGGGCGTCGAGGCTGCGCAGCTGGCGCTGCTGTTCGAACGCTTCTGGCGCGGACCGCACCGGCGCAACCTCGGGGCGGGATTGGGTCTGTCGATCTGCCAGGAGGTGGCGCGGGCGCATGGCTGGCGCCCCGCGGAACGGGTGGAACCGGGGCTGCGTTTCAGGCTCGCCGTCGCGCCATGAAAAAAGCCGGCATGGAGTGCATGCCGGCCTGGTTTGCTATCTCGATCAGGCTTGCGCCTTCGGTCCGCCGCCCAGCAGGAAAGCCAGCTTCTGCTTGGCCGGCTTGGCCGGCGCGTGCGGCGCCGCATCGACGTCCTTGCGCGGGCTGCTGGTCGGTTCGTAGGGCTTGAGGAACCACGGATCGATCTTCTCGCGGCGCGCGCCCGGACCGAGTCCGGAGCGCGGCGCACGCGCCGCGCCGCCGCGCTCACCGCGCTCATCGCCGCGGCGGGCGCCGCGTTCGCCGTCGCGCGAAGCGTAGTCGCGGCCACCTTCGCGACCACCTTCGCGGCCCTCGCGGCCGAACTCGCGCCCACGGCTGCCGGGGGCCACGAAGCCTTCCAGCGTGCCGCGCGTGATGGTCTGCTTGATCAGCTTCTCGATGTCGGCCAGCAGGCGCTCGTCCTTGTCCGAGTACACCGACAGCGCATCGCCCGAGGCGCCGGCGCGGCCGGTGCGGCCGATGCGGTGCACGTAGTCTTCGGCGTTGTACGGCAGGTCGTAGTTGATCACGGCCGGCAGGTCCGAGATGTCGAGGCCGCGCGCGGCGACGTCGGTCGCCACCAGCACTTCGACGCTGCCGTTCTTGAACGCGTCCAGCGCCGCCATGCGCTCCTGCTGGGTCTTGTCGCCGTGGATCGCCGACGCCTTGACGCCGCGCTTCTCGAGGTGGCTCGACAGGCGCGAGGCGCCGATCTTGGTGTTCGAGAAGATGATCACCTGCTTCATGTCGCGCGAGCGGATCAGGTGCTCGACCACGTCGCGCTTCTGTTCCTCATCGACCTTGTACACGATCTGCGTGACTTTCTCGGCGGTCGCATTGCTGCGCGCGACTTCGATGGTCAGCGGGTTGTTCAGGAAGGTGTTGGCCAGCTTCTTGATCTCGGGCGAGAAGGTGGCCGAGAACATCAGGTTCTGGCGCTGCTTCGGCAGCAGGTTGATGATGCGCTGCAGGTCGGGCAGGAAGCCCATGTCGAGCATGCGGTCGGCTTCGTCCATCACCAGCATCTGCACCTGGCCCAGGCTGACGTTCTTCTGTTCGATGTGGTCGAGCAGGCGGCCCGGGGTGGCGATCACGATCTCGACACCGCGGCGCAGGATCTCGGTCTGCGGCTTCATGTCCATGCCGCCGAACACCACGGTCGCGCGCAGCGGCGTGTGCCTGGCGTAGGCCTTGACGTTGTCGGCCACCTGCACCGCCAGTTCGCGGGTCGGCACCAGCACCAGGGCGCGCACCGGATGGCGCGCCGGCGACATGCTGGCGTTCGCGTGCGGCATCAGGAGCTGCAGGATCGGCAGCGAGAAGCTGGCGGTCTTGCCGGTGCCGGTCTGGGCCGCGCCCATCACGTCGCGGCCCTGCAGCACCACCGGAATCGCCTGGGCCTGGATCGGGGTCGGATGGACATAGCCCTGGTCCGAGAGCGCGCGCTGGATTTCCGGCGCCAGGCCGAAGTCGGCGAAGCGTACCGTGGGAGCCTCGGCGGCGGCCGGCGCCGCGGCCGGGGCGGCGGGCATGGGAGGCGTGGCACCAGCGGTGGCGACGTCGTTGTTGTTCGCGATGTTGCTCGGAGAATCAGACATATTATTTAGTTGCATTCATTCGTTCAGCTCTACGCTCGGGCATGTTCTCCCCGTCGCGGGTCGATGGACGCGCGGCGAAGGGCGGAACGGGAACCGGGCTCCGGCGCGCATGGCAGGCAGGGGACCGGGGATAAGCCGGCAAGCGGGACAGCCCGGCGGCAGGCCGGAGTAACGGACGTAGAGACACTTTTAGCGGGTGACACGATACCCGAAATCGCCACCCATGTATATGCCGGCCTGTTTTCAGACAGTTTACCAAAAGAAAGCGACTCCCTGCCGCGCGGCGGCGCGGACGGGCTCTCCCGCGGGCCGCCTCACCGCGTCCAGCCGCGTTGCTGGGCCGCGCGTTCGGCCACCGGATCGAGCACGGTGCCGGCGATGCGCGCGTCGATCGCCTCGCGCACGACGGGCGGCGGCTGGCTGCCGTCGACCCAGGCGGCCCCGCCGCCATCCTGGGCCAGCACCGGGATGCTCCAGCGCCCGCTCTTCAGGCAGGCCAGGCCGGCGGTGGTGTCGACCACGAAGCTGCGGCAATAGCCGCCATCCCTGGCGACGAAGGTGACGCCGATGCGCACCCCGCTGTCGGACGGCCCGGGGCTGGCCAGCTGGCCGTCCAGCGCCGCCACCAACGGCCCGCGCGCCACCAGGGCGCCATCGACGTGGTCGAGCGTGGCCAGGCCGGGCGCCTGCGCCAGGCTGTGCCAGCCGAAGGCGCCCACGACGGCGCCCGCCAGCAGCGCCGCGCCGACCGCCACCCAGTGGCGCTTGCACCAGTTGCTGTAGGCGATCTGCGGCGGCGGCACCGTGCGGCCGGGGCGCAGGCTGTTGAGCTGCACCACCTTGGCGCCGCAGGGCGGCACGCTGCGCTGGGCATGGCTGCCGTCGTGACCGTTGGCCGAGACGCCGATGCGCCCGTTGCGTGTATTGCCCTTGAGCTGCAGCTCGGCCCGGTGTTGCGCGATGCGCGCCGCCAGCACCGGATCGGCGCGCATGGCCCGCTCGACCGCCGCGCGCGCCGGCTCGGCGAGTTCGCCGTTGATGTACCCGATGAGAAGATCGTCAGAAAATTTCATGCCGGGCCCCTGCGCTGCTTCCCTAAGAAGTGATCAAGCCATGTTCATCCAGCACGTCATGCAGCAATTCGAGCCGGATCACGGGGTTGTCGAGCATCAGCATATGATGCTTTTGCTGGTTCGGCAGCGGCAGCAGCTCGCACCAGCGGTTGGCCACCCAGCCGCAGTCGTCGAGCCGGAACGGCGGCTGCACCGGCCAGCGGTGCTGGGGGACGTCGTGCAGCGAATTCAGTACCCGGTCGAGCGCGTCGGAGGCGCCCTGCAGTTCGGACGGGATGTTCACGCTGCGATCGTCCTCGACCAGTTGCGCCTCGGCCATCCACAGGCCGTTGACGCGCTGCTCGGCGGTGACGACGGAAAAGCGCGCGCCGCCGCGGCACAGCACCTGCAGCAGGCCGGGCGTCTCGGTGGTGGTCTCGGTGACCGAGGCGATGGTGCCGGCGGCCACGAAGCGCTCCTGCTCGGCATCGGGCCGGCGCACCTCTTGCCCATGCGTCAGCAGCACCACGCCGAACGGGGTGCCTTCAAGGATGCAGCGGCTGATCATGTCGAGATAGCGCACCTCGAACACCTGCAGCGGCAACACCCCGTCCGGAAACAGCACCGTACTGAGCGGGAACAGTGGCATGGAAATCGTCGACATGGCTTCCATGATGACAGAATCGGCGCCATCGCGGGTGTACGATTGCGGTCGGCCGATGACCGGTTTATTCGTCCGGTGACCTCAGCGGCAGGTAGCGCACCCACTGGCGCACGTCGTCCAGGCGCCAGCGAAGGCGGCCCCAGCCGGGGCCGGGCGCGTCCACCACCCTCACCCGCACCACCTTGCCGGCGACCGGCGGACAGGCATACGTATACAGGCCGGCCTCGCCGAACGGCAGGCGCAGCTCGCGCCCCGCGCCGATCTTGAGCGGACCGAACACCACCGGCACCCTGCCGTCGTTGCGCAGCAGCAGCACGTCGCGCACGCCGCGCGTCAGCCGGATCTCCGCCGGCAGCGCCAGTTCTCCCCCGACCGTGGACGGGAAGGCCAGCAGCAGTTCATGGCTGCCGCCCCGCAACGGCGCCACCATGCCCAGCAGCAGGGCCAGGCCGCACAGGCCGGCCAGCGCAGTCAAGGGCCAATGGCGTTTCAGCAGCGATGCGAGTGCGGAACTCATCCCGCCTTTGCACTCTTGCAAGGAAAGTGTTTCAGATTAGAATGTTTCATTTAGCAGAGCATCACGTGTGCCAGATTGACAAACTTCATTGACAAAGGCGCAAAGTCGCGTGCGCCCCGTCAATCCAAGGATGCGTATGCTACGTAGTCCGGTCTCTCCGATCAACCCCGCCGCTCCGGCTGTCACGCACAAGGACATGCAGCAGACCGCCAACCACACTCCAGCCCCGCCCCCGGCGCCCCATGCCGGCCATGCGCCAGTCCTGATGGCGCTGCTGGTGTTCGTGCTGACGCTGCTGGTCACCTTCGGCGCCTGGTCCAGCGCCCAGCGCAGCGCCGAGGCCCAGCTGCACGAAGCCTTCGATTACCGCACGCGCGACATGGGCTATGCCATCGGACGCCGCCTGCTGGTCTACGAGCAGGTGCTGCGCGGCGCGCGCGGCTACCTGCGCGGCTCGGTCGACCTGAGCCGGGCCGAGTTCGCCGAGTATTACGAGGTGCTGCGCCTGGACCAGTCCTTCCCCGGCCTGGAGGCGCTGGCGATCGCCAGCGCGATCCCGCCCGGCGCCCTCGCCGCCCACGAAGCCCGGGTGCGCGCCGAGGGCTTTCCCGACTACCGCGTCCATCCGGCCGGCGACGGCCAGCCGCGCACGGCCATCTCGCACATCCAGCCGTTCAACGCGCGCAACCTGCGCGCCTTCGGCTTCGACATGTACAGCGAGCCGGTGCGGCGCACGGCGATGGCGGTGGCGCGCGACAGCGGCCAGGCCGCGCTCAGCGGCAAGGTGGTGCTGGTGCAGGAAGGCGGCGCCAGCCGCGATGCCGGCTTCCTGATGTACCTGCCGGTGTACCGCAGCGGGCGCGACGTCGACACCGTCGAGGAACGCCGCGCGGCGCTGGTGGGCTGGATCTATTCGCCGTTTCGCATGAAGGACCTGATGCGCGGCGTGGGCGGCATCGCCGCGCCCCAGCTCGACGTCGAGATCTACGATGGCGACCACATGGCCCCGGACGCGTTGCTGTACCGCTCCCCCGGCGCCGGCCACGCCGGGCCGCCGCGCTTTTCCACCGCCACCCGCATGGCGATGGCCGGCCGCACCTGGACCGTGCGGATGGCGTCCAGCGCCAACCTCGAGGCCACGCTCGACCACGAGCGCCCACAGATGGTGGCCGCCACCGGGGTCGTGCTGGGCGCGCTGGTGAGCATGGTGGTGTGGTTGCTGGCCGGCTCGCGCCGCCGCGCGCTGCAGCTGGCGCAGGCCATGACGCTCGAGCTGCGCGAATCGCACGGCCGCATCGCGGCCGACCAGCGCCGTTTCAAGACGATCCTCGAGACCGCCTACGACGGCTTCGTCGCCGTCGACCGCCAGGGCCGCATCACCGACTGGAATGCGCAGGCCACGCGCATCTTCGGCCTCGACGCCGCGCAAGCGATCGGCAGCCCGGCCGAGCAGCTGTTGCCGGAAGAACGGCGCGCCGCCTTCCGCGCCACCTTCGACGCCTTCATCCGCGGCGGCGCCGGCCCCATGGCCGGCCAGCCCACCGAGACCGAGGCGCTGCACGCCAGCGGCCGGCGCGTGCCGGTGGAGCTGGCGGTGGCCCTGCTGCCCCCTGGCGACGGCGCGGGCGCGACCGTGTTCGTGCGCGACATCACGCCGCGCCGCGAAGCCGAGGCGCGCGAGCTGCAGCGCCAGCAGAGGCTCGATGAAGCGCGCCAGGCCCTGGCCCGGGCCCAGAAGCTGGAAGCGGTCGGCAAGCTCACCGGCGGCGTGGCGCACGACTTCAACAACATCCTGCACATCATCAGCGCCAACGTGCAGCTGATGCTGCGCGCCGAAGGTCCGCCCAGCCGCAAGCGCCTGCACAACGTGCTCGACGCGGTGGAGCGCGGCTCGAAGCTGGCCGGCCAGCTGCTCGCCTTCGCCCGCCGCCAGCCGCTGCATCCGAGCGTGGTCGACGTCGCCCAGCTGCTCGAGCGCAGCGACAGCCTGCTGCAGCGCGCCGCCGGCGACGGCATCGTGCTCGAACGCACCACCGAGCCAGATCTATGGCCGACCCTGGTCGACCCGAACCAGCTCGAACACGTGCTGCTCAACCTGGTGATCAATGCGCGCGACGCGATGGACGGCAGCGGGCGCATCGCGCTGCGGCTGGCCAACCTGACGGTCGACGCCGGCGCCAGCCCGCTCGAAGGCGAGCCGGCGCCCGGCGACTACGTCGTGATCTCCATCGCCGACGAGGGCCACGGCATGCCGCCGGAGGTGATGGAACACGCCTTCGAACCCTTCTTCACCACCAAGCCCGAGGGCAAGGGCACGGGGCTCGGGCTGTCGATGGCGCACGGCTTCGTGCGCCAGAGCGGCGGCCAGATCCGGCTCGAGAGCGCGCCTGGCGCCGGCACCACGGTGACCATCTACCTGCCGCGCCATGTCGCGCCGGTGCTGCCGGCGCTGGCGGAGCCGGACGTGGGGGCGCATCCCTAGCGCCGCAGTCGGACGCAGGCTGTTAGATTCGCAAGTCCGACGCTTCTGGAGGACTTCCGTGACCATCACGCACGACCAACCCGTTTCCGTGCACCGCGCGGTGCCCGGCACCGGCGGCATCGACAACGCGCTGGCCCTGCTGGCCGAAGGCTACCGCTTTATCGGGCGCCGCTGCGAGCGGCTCGGCAGCGACATCTTCACCACCCGCATCATGCTGCGCCAAGCGGTCTGCATGCGCGGCCCCGAGGCCGCGCGCCTGTTCTACACGCCCGACCGCTTCACGCGCAAGCGCGCCATCCCGCCCACGGTCCTGATGCTGCTGCAGGACTTCGGCAGCGCCGAAACCCTCGACGCCCAGGCGCACCGGCGCCGCAAGGCCTTGATGATGTCGCTGCTCACGCCCGACTACCAGGCGCGCATGGTGGCCTGTTTCGAAGACGCCCTGCGCGCACGCCTGGCCGCCTGGCCGGGCCGGCACAGCGTCGTGCTGCTGCGCGAGGCCGAGGCCGCGCTGGCCGACGCCGCCTGCCGCTGGGCCGGAGTGCCGCTCGCCGCCGGCGAACTGGAACGACGCACCGAAGAACTGGCGGCCATGGTCGATGCCGCCGGCAGCTTCGGGCCGAAGAACCTGCGCGCGCAGCTGCTGCGCCAGCGCTGCGAGCGCTGGGCGCGCGCGCTGGTCGAGGCGGTGCGCGCCGCTCGGCTGCCGGCCGATCCGGCCAGCGCGCTGGCCGTGATCTCCCGTCACCGCGACCACGAAGACCGGCTGCTGGACGTCAAGGTCGCCGCGGTCGAGCTGATCAACCTGCTGCGGCCGATCGTGGCGGTGGCGCGCTTCATCGTCTTCGGCGCGCTGGCGATGCACCAGTTTCCCGAGTGGCGCGCGCGCCTGGCCGGCGCCGACGACGCGCTGCTGACGATGTTCGCGCAAGAGGTGCGCCGCTACTATCCGTTCTTTCCGGCGGTGGGCGGGCGCGCGACCGGCGACTTCGACTGGAAAGGGCTGCGCTTCGCGAAGGGCGACTGGGTGCTGTTCGACCTGTACGGCACCAACCACCATCCCGACCTGTGGCCGGCGCCGCAGCGCTTCGATCCGGAGCGCTTTGCCGGCTGGCGCGACGATGGCCACAGCCTGGTGGCGCAAGGCGCGGGCGACTACCTGAACGGCCACCGCTGCCCGGGCGAACCGGCCACGGTGGAACTGGTGAAAGCGGCGCTGCGCCTGCTGGCCGGCGAAGCGCGCTACCGCGTGCCGCGCCAGCAGCTGCAGGTCAGCCTGTCGCGCATGCCGAGCCAGCCGGCCAGCGGGATGGTGCTGGAAACGGACGGGGTTCAGCCGACCCGCGTGCGGTAACTGCCCGAAATGCGGTTGCGCCCATGCGCCTTGGCGTCGTACATCGCCAGGTCGGCGCTATGCAGCAGCGCTTCGGCGGCGGCCGCCGCATCGCCTTCGCCATCGCCGGCGCCGCAATCGGGGTACAGCGCGTAACCCAGGCTGCCCGAGATGCGCAGGATGCGCTCACCGTCCTCGAATGGCTGCTCCAGCCGCGCCAGGATGGTGGCGGCCACCCGCTCGGCGTCCTGGGGCTGCTGGCAGCGCGGCAGCAGCACCGCGAACTCGTCGCCGCCGACCCGCGCCAGCGTGTCCGATTCGCGCAGCGCCGCGCGCAGGCGCTGCGCCACCATGCGCAGCAGGCGGTCGCCCACCGCGTGGCCATGGGTGTCGTTGACCGGCTTGAAGTTGTCCAGGTCAAAATAGACCAGGCCGACCTTGTGGCCCTCGCGGTTCGCGGTGAGGATGGCCTGGCGCATGCGGTCGTGCAGCAGCACGCGGTTGGGCAGGCCGGTGAGCGCATCCTCGTGCGCCATGCGCCGCATGCGCTGCTCTTCCCGTTTGCGCGCGTCGATGTTGGAGAAGGTGCCCACCATGCGCAGCGGCTCGCCGCGCTCGCCCCTTTCGGTGACGGCGCCGCGCGCCTCGATCCAGCGCCAGCCGCCGTCGCGCGTGCGCAGCCGGTATTCCATCGCGTAATCGGCAGTCAGGCCGTCGACGTGCGCGCGCAGGCCGGCGCGCACCTGTTCCAGCTCGTCCGGATGCACCAGCTCCGCCAGGCCCTTCTCGCCGAACCACGACACCGTCGGATGCTCGCTGTCGAGGATGCGCTGCGCGCTCGGCGACAGGGTCGCGATGCCGGTGGCGATATCGCAGTCCCACACGCCATCGCCGGCCGCGTTCAGGGCCAGCTTCCAGCGCGCCTCGGCCGCGGCCAGGGCCTTGAGCGCGCGCCGGCGGCGGTCGGCCGCGCCGATCGCCGCCCAGCCCAGCGTGGCCAGCACCAGCGACACCACCAGGCCGGCGCTGCGCATCACCTCGCGCTGCTGGGCGAAGCGCGCCTCGGCATCCGGCACCGCCTGGCCCACCGTGACCACCAGGCCGTATTCGGGCAGTTTGTGCCAGGCATAGAAGCGCTCGATGCCGTCCAGGCGGCTCGCCTTGCGGAAGGCGCCACTGATGCCCACATCGCGCGTCTGCGGCGCGTCGGGGATCGCCACGCCCATGTGGCGGTTGCCGTCCGCGCGCGAGCTGCGCGCGATCACGGTGGCGTCCAGCCGCATCAGGCTGACGGCGGCATCCGGGCCGAGGTCGATGCTGTCGTAGAAGCGCAGGAAGTATTCGGGCCGGATCGCCACCGCGATCACGCCGGCCAGGCGGCCGTCCGCGGCGCGGATCAGGCGCGTAAACTGCACCACCCACTGCTGCGAGAGACGGCTGCGTTCGGGGCGGCCGACGTAGAGCCGGTCGCCGCCGCGCTCGCGGTGGACGGCGAACTGGCGCAGGTCGCCCAGCGCCAGGCCCTGCGGCGCCGTGGCGCCGCCGACGGCGGCGTCGGTGTACAGCAGGCGCCCCTGGGCGTCGGTGACGGTGATGTGCATTGGCACCCGCAGGTGGCGCGCATGCTCGGCCGCGCTGCGCGCGAAGTTGGCGGGATCGCGCTGCCAGGTGCCGCGCAGCTGGACCAGCGACAGGTCGACCAGGGCGACGGTGGCCTTGACTTCCTCGGAGAAGGCGCGCGACAGGTTCCGCACATTGGCCTGGGCGCCGCTCTCGGCCAGGGAGGCGAAGCGCGCCTGCTCCACCGCCACCCCACCCCATACGAGCGCCAGCATCAGCGTCAGGTAGAGCGCGAACTGGCGCAGCACGCGCCGGTGGAAGTAGCCGCCGAACCGGGCCACGATGGGATTGGACGATGTGGGATAAGGCATCAAGACGATGGCCGGCGCGAGCCAGGCGGCAATCGGACAGCAGGCGGAAAAGGAGTCGGGCGTAGAACGATTCCTGCCACTGCCGAACAGACGCGTCCGTCGTCGAGCCGGACATTATACCGAGTCGGACGCCAAAAGTTGCAGAACGGAACTTAAAAGTTCCAGTCCGATATTCTCGGCTGCTTCCTTTTTGCATAACCGGATCGATAACAGGGATGATCGCTCCTCTTGCCGCGCCGGATGCTAGAGTGACGGTATGAAACTGTTCTATAACGTGGCCGGGGTACTGGCCGTCCTGCTGGGCATCCTCGGCATCTTCCTGCCGCTGCTGCCGACCACGCCCTTCCTGCTGCTGGCCTCGGCCTGTTTCGCGCGCGGGTCCGAACGCCTGCACCGCTGGCTGCTGGCCCATCCCGTGTTCGGAAAATACCTTGCCAACTTCGAGGCCGGACACGGCATTCCGCTGAAGGGCAAGATCGTCGCCACCGTCATGCTGTGGGGCTCGATGGCATGGTCGACGCGCCATTTCGACAGTGTCGCCATCCTGATCTCGATGGTCGTGATCGGCGCCTGCGTGAGCACCTATATGTGGTGGTATCTGCCGACGCTCAAGCTGCCGCCGAAGACTGGGCCGGTCCAGGAATCCCAACCGGAGCGTTAGAAAATTTCATGCTGCCGCCGATTTTGTAATATTATTAGTTACATGAAACGCGACAGCAAACTCTCTTCCGTCCTCCACGTGCTGCTGCACCTGGCCCATAGCGAGCGCCCGATGACCTCGGAGCAGATGGCCGGCATGCTCGGCACCAATCCGGTGCTGGTGCGGCGCGTGCTGGCCGGGCTGCGCGAGCGCGGCTACATCAGCTCGGAGCGTGGCCACGGCGGCGGCTGGACCGTCACCTGCGACCTGGCCACGGTCACCCTGCGCGACGTCTACGACGCGGTCGGCGCCCCCACCGTGTTCGCGATGGGCAACCGCAACGAGCACAGCGCATGCCTGGTCGAACAGGTGGTCAACGCCTCGCTCGCGGACGCCTTCCAGGAAGCCGAGGCGCTGCTGGTGCAACGCCTGGGACAAGTGACGCTGGCCGACCTGTCGCGCGATTTCAACCTGCGCTACGACAACCATCCTCATCGACAGGCCGAACATGAACATCACGAATGACTACGACGCCATCGTCATCGGCGGCAGCTATGCCGGCCTGTCGGCCGCATTGCAGCTGGCGCGGGCGCGCCGCAAGGTGCTGGTGGTCGACGCCGGGCAGCGCCGCAACCGCTTCGCCAGCGACTCGCACGGCTTCCTGATCCGCGACGGCCAGCCGGCGGCAGACATCGCGCGCGAGGGCCGCGCCAACGTCGCCGCCTATCCCAACGTGGCCTGGCATGACGGGCTGGCGCAGGGCGCGCGCCCTGACGCCGGCGGCTTCATCGTCGACCTCGATGGCGCAGACAGCGTGCGCGGCCAGCGCCTGGTGCTGGCCACCGGCGTGCGCGACGAGCTGCCGCCGATCGAGGGCCTGGCTGAACGCTGGGGCAAGAGCGTGTTCCACTGCCCCTACTGCCACGGCTACGAACTGGACGAGGGCCGCATCGGCGTGCTGGCCAGCGGCCCGCTGTCGGTGCACCAGGCGCAGATGCTGCCGCACTGGGGCCAGGTGACGCTGTTCACCAATGGCGTGTGCCCGCTCGACGAGGCGCAACGGGCCGACCTGCAGGCACGCGGCGTGCAGGTGGACGAGACGCCGGTTGCGCGGCTTGCCGGCGACGCCACCGTGGTGCTGGCCGATGGCAGGCGGGAAGCGATGGCCGGCCTGTTCACCTTCGGCCGCCTGCACATGGCCAGCCCGATCGCCGCGCAACTCGGTTGCGCCTTCGACGAAGGACCGCTGGGCCCTTACATCCGCACCGACGAAGGACGCCAGACCACGGTGCCGGGCGTGTTCGCCGGCGGCGACGCCATGCGCGCCGCCAGCTCGGTGGCGCTCGCCGTTGCCGATGGCGCGATGGCCGGGGTCGGCGCCCACCGTTCGCTGCTGTTCGGCCTCGCGCCGCAGCACTAGCGGCAGGCGCTAGCAGGCGTCGACGTAGCGGCCGCGCGCGTCGGCCGGATAGCTGACCACGATGCGCTCGGTGTCTTCGTCGGCCTCGTAACGCACCCAGACCAGGCCGTCGCGCGATTCGAAGCGCTCGGGCGCGGTCGCCACCAGCGGGATCTGATGCCAGCGGCCGAAGTCGGCCACCACCTGCTGGTCGCTGGCGGCAATCCCGAGCTTCTGGCCGTTGGACAGCCGGTAGACGCCGTCGATCGACTCGATCACTTCGGCGCTGGGCATCACCCGCTGCGGCGGCGGCCCGGTGCGCGAACAGCTGATGCCGGCCACCGGCACCTGCATCTCTTGCAGCGCCGGTGCGGCAACGGCGGAAGATGGTCCCAGCAATGCCACAACGCCAGCCGCGAACGCGGCGGCAACGAAACTCGTGCGCATATCGTTCTCCTCGGTCGAAAGCGGGCATGGCCGCGCCATCGGCGGCGTTCCCGTCCCATATGACACCGGCCCGCCCCCCGAGTTCTGGCTGCGCGCCGGCCAGGGCCGTGTTGCCGGATAATGAAACGCCTTAACGCGAGAATCACCCATGGAACTCATTTTCCTCGGCACGTCGTCCGGCACGCCGACCCGGCAACGCAATATGTCCGGCCTCGCGCTGCGCCTGCGCGGCGCGCGTTCGTGGGTGCTGGTCGACTGCGCCGAAGGGACCCAGCACCGCATCCTGCGCACCCCGCTATCGGTGATGAGCCTGCGCGCCGTGTTCATCACCCATATGCACGGCGACCACTGCTATGGCCTGCCCGGCCTGCTGGCCAGCGCCGGCCTGCTGGGCCGCAGCGAGCCTTTGACCATCGTCGGCCCGCCGCCGCTGCGCACCATGATCGAGTGCATCATGCAGGCCAGCGAATTGAGCCTGCCCTTTCCACTCGCCTGGCTCACGCCCGACGACCTGGCGCATGGGCCGCTGTTGCCCGACCTTGCCGTCGACGCCACCGCGCTGTCGCACCGTATCCCGTCCTGGGCCTACGGCTTCACCGAGGCCGCGATCGAGCGCCGGCTCGATACCGAGAAGCTGCGGGCCGACGCGGTGCCCTCGTCGGCGCTGTGGGGCGAGATCCAGCAGGGCCGCGACGTGGTCCTGCCGGACGGCCGCGCCATCACCGCCGCCGATTACCTGCTGCCGCCGCGGCGCGCGCGCCGCATCGTGGTCGCGGGCGACAACGACAGCCCGGAACTGCTGGCCGCCGGCGCGCAGGGCGCCGACGTGCTGGTGCATGAGGCAACCTATACCGAGGAAGTGCTGCAGAAGATCGGTCCCGGCCCGCAGCACAGCTCGGCCATGCGGGTCGCGCATTTCGCCCAAGGCGCCGGCGTGCGCAACCTGGTGCTGACCCATTTCAGCCCGCGCTACCAGGAAGGCGGCCCGCTGCCGCTGGCGCTGCTCGAAGAGGAGGCGCGCGCCCGGTACGGCGGCCACCTGCTACTGGCGCGCGACCTCGATCATTACGTGCTGGACCGCACCGGCGAACTGCGGCAGGCCGTCATATAACTACCGTCCCGGCGCTGGCGCCCCACCCGATCGTCACCTGCACCGCTGCGTCCTCAACATTGGGATAATCATATGGCCATGAAAATCCGTGCCTATATCCTGATCATGACCGGCGCCATCGTGCTGCCGATCGCCATCTTCGCCGCCGTGGCGCTGGAAACGCTGCTGCGTTCCGAGCGCGACGCCGCCCTGAGCACGATGAAGGAAGCCGCCGACGCCACGGCGCTGCTGGTGGACAATGAGCTGAGCAGCGCCGAAGCCGCGCTGCGCGTGCTGGCGCAGTCGCCGCACCTGGCCAGCGGCGACATGGAGAACTTCTATCGCCACGCGCGCACGGCCGACCGCGGCGACGGCGGACGCACCATCCTGTTCCTGGCCAGCGGCCAGCAGGTGATCAACACCGTGGCGCCGCTCGGCGCCACGCTGCCGCCGCCGCCCGACTACGTGCGCACCCGCACCCGCGACGTCATCGAGAGCGGCCGCACCGTGGTCTCGGGCCTGATCAAGGGGGCGGTGCAGCAGATCCCCGTCACCACCATCAACGTCCCGGTGCCGATCGATGGCGGCCGCCGCTACGTGCTCGGTTCGGTGTTCTCGCCGGATTACTTTTCCAGGGTGATCGACCGGCGCGCGATGCCGGCCAGCTGGAAACTCTCGGTGGTCGACCGCGCAGGCTATTTCATCGCGCGCTCGAGCGAGCCGGCGCGGCTGGGCCATGCCGCCAACCCGCTCCTGATGCGCGCCGCCGCGGGCCGCCAGCAAGGCATGGTGCGCTTCGACACCCGCGCCGGCGTGGATGCCTACCACGCCTTCACCCGTTCGCCGATGTCGGGCTGGATCGTCACCGTCAGCGTGCCGGCCGCCGAGATCGACGGCGTGGCCCGGCGCGCGGTGATGCTGGTGGCGATCGGCATGCTGGCCGCGCTGCTGGTGGCGGCCGGCGCCGCCGCGCTGTTCGGGCGCCGCCTGGTGAACGCGACCCATGGCGCGGCCGCCAGCGCGACCGCGCTCGGCCATGGCGGCCTGCCGCCGCGGCCGCGCACCGGCATCGCCGAATTCGACCACCTGCAGCGCTGCATCGGCGAAGCCGGCCGCAAGCTGGCCGCGGCCGAGGGCGAACGCAGCGCCCTCCTGCAGCGCGAACAGGAGGCGCGCGCGCTGGCCGAAGAGCAGGTGCGCATCCGCGACGACTTCCTCGCCATGCTGAGCGACGAGCTGCGCAATCCTCTGAGCGGCATCGTCGGCGCGGTCCAGCTGCTGCGCATGGACAGCCCCCGGCCCGAGCTCAAGAGCCAGGCCCAGGACATCCTGATGCGCCAGAGCCGCCACCTGACCCGCATCGTCGACGACCTGCTCGACCTGGCGCGTCTGGCGCGCGGCAAGATCAAGCTCGACATGGGGCCGGTCGAGCTGTCGGCGGTGGTCGAGTCGACCGTGGCCGCGCTGCGCATGGCCGGCCGCGTCCAGCACACGCTGACCACCCGCCTGGAGCCGGCCTGGGTGCGCGCCGACCGCACCCGCATCGAACAGGTGGTCACGAACCTGGTCACCAATGCGCTCAAGTACACGCCGCCGGGCGGCGCGATCGAGATCGCGCTCGAAGCGCATGCCGGCAAGGGCCAGGCGGTGCTGACGGTGCTTGACGACGGCGTGGGCATCGCGCCCGACCTGATGCCGCGCCTGTTCGATATCTTCGTGCAGGGCAAGGTCTCGCTCGACCGCTCCCAGGGCGGACTCGGGATCGGGCTGTCGCTGGTGCGCAGCCTGGTCACGCTGCACGGCGGATCGATCGATGCCGCGAGCGCGGGGACCGGCCAGGGCAGCGTCTTCACCCTGCGCCTGCCGCTGCTGGAACACGCGCTGGTCGACACGCCGGCCGCGGCAGCCCCGGCGCGGACGGCGCCGGCCACCGTGCTGCTGGTCGAGGACAACGAGGATGCGCGCCGCATGCTGGCGGCGCACCTGGAGGCATCGGGCTACAGCGTGCTGGAAGCGGACAACGGCATCGACGGCCTGGCGCTGGCCCATGAAGCCCGGCCCGGGCTGGCGATCCTGGACATCGGCCTGCCCGGCCTGGACGGCTACCAGCTGGCGGCGCGCCTGCGCGCCGACGCCGCCACGCGGCCGATGCGCCTGATCGCCCTGACCGGCTACGGCCAGGCGAGCGACCGCGAACGCGCGCTGGAGGCGGGCTTCGACGCCCACCTGGTCAAGCCGGTCAAGTTCGACGAACTGGCCAGGGAGCTGGCCGGCGCTTGAACCCGCGGCCCGCTATCGGTCATGCCTTGCGCGGCAGCAGGTCGCGCACCACCGCGTTCAGGCGCTCGACCGACACCGGCTTGCCGAGATGGGCCGAGAAGCCCGCCGCGCGCGCGCGCGCGATGTCGGCGTCGCGCCGCATGCCGGTGATGGCGATCGCCGGCAGGCTTGCGCACTTCGGCAGCGCGCGCACCATGCCCAGGAATTCGTAGCCGTCGATCTCCGGCATCGAGATGTCCGAGATCAGGAGGTCGACGTCTTCCTGTTCGAGGATCGCCAGGCCGCCTTTGGCGCTGGAGGCCTCGAACACGATGGCGCCGCTCATCTCGAGCAGCGACTTGAACACCATCAGCATGTCTTCCATGTCGTCGACCACCAGGATGCGCAGCCCGGCCAGGTCGTCCGATGCCGCCTCGCCGCCGCCGCACGGCGCCGCCTTGTTTTCGAACAGCGGCAGCCAGACCGAGAAGCGCGCGCCCTTGCCCACGCCTTCCGAAGCGACGTCGACCCGGCCGCCGTGCAGGGCCACGATCTCGCGCACCAGCGCCAGGCCGATGCCCAGGCCGCCCTTGGAGCGCGTGGTCACCGACATGCTCTGGCCGTACATGTCGAACACGTGCGGCAGGAAGGACGGGGCGATGCCCTGGCCGCTGTCGATCACGTCGATGCGCAGCGCTTCTTCCTCGCGCTCCAGGTGGACTTCGATGCATCCGCCGCCGGGAGTGAACTTGATCGCATTGCTGAGCAGGTTCATCACCACCTGCTCGATGCGCACCACGTCGGCCAGCACCGGCATGCCGTCGGCGCCGCCGGTGAGCTCGATGCGCAGGCCCTTGGCCGCCGGATCGTTGCGCGCGGCGTCGACCACGCCCTGCAGCAGCGTGTCGAGCACCACCGGCGCCATGGTCAGCGACAGCTTGCCGGTGCGCACGCGCGACATGTCCATCAGGTCGTCGATGATCTTGGCCTGGCTCATGACCGAACTGCGGATGATCGTGGCTGCGCGCATGAAGTTGGGCGACTGGCGCAACTCTGGCATGCGCGAGAGCAGTTCGACGTTAATGTGAATCATATTGAGCGGATGGCGCAGCTCGTGCGACATCACGGCCAGGAACTCGTCCTTCAGCGCCGCCGCGCTTTCGGCGTCGGAACGCACCGTCTGCTCGTGGGACAGCGCCTGCTCGCGTTCCTTGCCCTGGCGCTCGCGCGCGGTCTCGTCGCGCGCGATCTTGGCGTAGCCATAGAATTCGCTGTTGCGCAGCGGCGTGGTGACGCCGCTGCAGTAGAAGCGGCTGCCGTCCTTGCGCAGGTGCCAGCGTTCGTCCTCGGCGCGGCCGTCCTCGCGCGCGCGGCGCAGTTCATCCTCGGGCACGCCGGCGGCGATATCTTCGGGCACGAACAGGCGGTCCAGATTCTGGCCCTGCATTTCGTCCGCCGTGTAGCCGAACAACGTCTCGGCGCCCTTGTTCCAGCTGGTGACGCGGCCCTCCTCGTCCATCGTGATGATGGCGTAGTCCTTGGCGCTTTCGGCCACCATGCGCATGCGCGCCTCGCTGGCGCGCGCCTGTTCCTCGGCATGGCGGCGCGCCGTGATGTCGAAGAAGGTCATCACCGCGCCTTCGATGCGGTCTTCGTTGGTGCGATAGGGCAGCAGGCGCACGATGTAACAGCGGCCGTCGTTGCTGCGCACTTCGCGCTCGACCAGGCGCAGCGTGTCGAAGGTGGCGCTGACGTCCTCGGCCAGCTGGTCGTAGTCGAGCTTATGGGTCAGGTCGAGCAGCGAGCGGCCGACGTCGGTCGCGATGATCGAGAACAGGTCGACGGCGCGCGGCGTGAAGCGCTTGATGCGCAGGCCACTGTCGACAAAGATGGTGGCGATGTCGGTCGAGGCGATCAGGTTGTTCAGGTCGTCGTTGGCCTTGCCGGTTTCCTCGACCTTGACCTTGAGCTCGAAATTGACCGTCACCAGCTCTTCGTTCACCGATTGCAGCTCTTCCTTGCTGGTTTCGAGTTCCTCAGCGGCCGAGCGCAGCTCTTCGTTGATGGCCTGCAGCTCTTCGTTCGAGGCGCGCAGCTCTTCGGTGGAGATCTCGGAATACTCGATCGTCTCCTGCAACTGCTCGCGCTTGCGCTGCAGCTCGGCCTCGAGCTGGGACAGGACCACGTCGTGGCTGCCGTCCGGACGCGGCGGCTGCGCGCCGTCCGGCCCTTCCTCGACCCGGTTGAACAGCACCAGCAGGTAGTCGGTTTCGGACTCCTCGTCGCGGAAGGCGCGCACCGTGGCCGCCACCGCGCCCTGCGCCTCGCCGCCGGCCAGTTCGATCGGCCGGCATTCGACGCTGCCGCCGTTCTGCGCCACCTGGTACATGGCCGAGCGCAGCTCCAGGCGCAGTTCGGGCAGCACCAGCGTCAGCAGGTTGCGCGACGGTTCGCCGCCGCCCATGCGCAGGTACTGGCCGGCCTGCTCCGACACATAGACCAGGTTGCCCTCGCGGTCGACCACGACCGACGGCGGGGCGAACTGGGCCAGCGCGCGCTGGTGCATCTCGGCATAGGTGCTGGCGCGCCTGCCGGGCAGCTTGGGCCGGCTGACTTCCGGCAGGCGCACCCCGTACAGGGCCGAGGACGGATTCTGGTAATGCAGCTGGCGCCCGGTGGTGCGCGCGCGGTAGATGCGATTCTTCTTGTCGACCGGGATGAAATAGTCGGCCACCGACTCGGCCGACTCGGACGAACCGAGGAACAGGTAGCCGCCGGGCTTGAGCGCGAAATGGAAGGTCTGCAGCACCCGCATCTGCACGTCGCGGTTCAGGTAGATCAGCAGGTTGCGGCAGCTGACCAGGTCGAGCCGCGAGAACGGCGGGTCGCGCAGCAGGTTGTGCGAGGCGAACAGGATGCGGTCGCGCAGCGACTTGCGGATGCGGTAGCGGCTGTCCTCGCGCTTGAAATACTGGCGCAGGCGGCTGGGCGCGACGTCGGTGATGATCGAGCCCGGATAGGTGCCGGCGCGCGCGGCGTCGATCGCATGGTCGTCGATGTCCGAGGCGAACACCTGGAACGCCGGCGGCGTTTCCATCAGCGCGGCCTGGTCGGCCATCAGCATCGCCAGCGAATACGCCTCTTCGCCGCTGGCGCAGGCCGCGACCCAGGCGCGCACCTCGTCGCCGGCGGCGCGGTCCTTGAACAGCTCGGGCATGATGTCGCGCTCGAGCGAATCGAAGGCTTCGCGGTCGCGGAAAAAGTTGGTCACGCCGATCAGCATGTCGTCGAGCAGCGCCTTGTTCTCGCCGACGTCGCCGCGCAGCAGGTCGCGGTAGTCGGGCAAGGTGCGCATCTGACGCACCTGCATGCGCCGCTCGATGCGGCGCAACACGGTGGCGCGCTTGTAGTGGCGGAAATCGTGGCCGGTACGGGTCAGCAGCGAGGCGATGATCTCCTGCAGCGCCTCTTCGGTGCCGGCTTCCAGCTCGGCCGGCGTGGCGGCATGTTCGATCGGCGCTTCGAGGTTGCCCGGCGGCGGCAGTTCGATGCGCTTGGCGTTGTCCCACAGGTCGACCAGCTTCTGCGGCATCTCGACCACGGGCATGACGAAGTCGACCGCACCGGTACCGATCGCGGCCACCGGCATGCCGTCGTGTTCCGCGTCGTCCGGCAATTGCACGATGGTGACGCCGCCCTGCTCCTTGACCCGCGACAGGCCCACGGCGCCGTCGGAGCCGGTGCCGGACAGCACGATCGCGACCGCGCGCTCGCGGTGCACCTGGGCCAGGGTGCGGAAGAACAGGTCGATCGCCACGTGCTGGCCGCGCGGACGCTGCAGCTCCTCGACGATCAGGAGGCCATCCATCATCGTCAGGTGCACGTTGGGCGCGATCACGTAGACGTGGCCGGGTTCGATCTGGACCCGCGAGGTCACCTGCACCACCGGCATGCGGGTGGCGCGCTGGAGGATCGATGCGGCCGAGCTCGGATGCCTGGGCGACAGGTGCAGGATGACGACGAAGGCCATCTCGTGGGACGACGGCATGTTCTCGAACAGGCGCTGCAGGGCGGGCAGGCCACCGGCCGAGGCGCCTATCCCGACCACCGGGAAATGGAGGTTGCTGGGAACGATGCCCGGCTCGGTGGGCAGGGCACTGGTGGCGACGGCGGGATCGGACATCTCGAGGCTCAATGATGTAGTTGTGTGGGAGTCTAGTCGATGCGCCATGTCTTTTGGACGAAATGTAAGAAAAAAACTTAATTTCCACGCAACCAAATTCGCACGATTGTGCTTGTCGGCGTTGCCATGCACGCAGGATTCGCCGCAGCCAGCCTTTCATTCTTCGCGCCAAGCCATTCACCATGCATGCTGATCGATTCGGCATGCCCGGGCGGAGCTTCGCCTGCCCGGCTTGTGCGGCGCCAAATCCAGCGCACGGCGACGGCGCACTTTGAATCGACGGGCCCGCCAGTTCGACGCAAGCCCTTGTTTATCAAGGAGAATTATCATGTGGCACACGCCTTATCGCATTGCCCTGTTCCTGCTGTCCTTCGCCGTGGCCGGCGCCGCCTGCGCCTACCCCGAGTACCGGGTGACGATCGTCGGTCCGCCCGGCAGCAGCGCCGCCGACATCAACCAGGCCGGCGCCGTGGCAGGCAGCTACCCGGTCGGCGGAACGAACCATGGCTTCATCAACCGCGGCAAGAGCCTGGTCAAGCTCGGCGCGCTGGGCAGCGCCAGCGGCGCGGTGGCCGTCAACGACAAGGGCGAGGTGCTCGGCAACTGGGTCGGCGCCGACGGCCGCTTGCGCGGCTTTATCTATTCCTGCGGCGCGCAGCGCGACATCGGCGTGATCGGCGCCGGCTCGATCTACAGCGACATCAACAACGCGGGCTTTACCATCGCCACCAGCTACGCCGACAGCGACCCGAGCGGCTACCTGCGCGCGCCGAACGGTCGCTTGACGGCCATCGGCCACCTGCCGGTCGAGCACCCGATCACCCAGGTCTACGCGCTCAACAACCGCAACCAGGTCGCCGGCAAGTCGGGGCCGCTGGAATTCCCGGAGCAGCCCTACCGCGCCATCATCTGGACCAGGGGCACGCTGCGCGACCTGGGCGACTTCGGCGTGACGCCCAACAGCGCCAATGCCATCAACGACCGCGGCCAGGCCACGGGCTTCGCCTCGGTCACGACCGGCGGCCCGCACGACCGCGTGGCCTATTTGTACAGTAACGGCCGGCTGCTCAATATCGACGGCGCCAACGTTCCCGGACAGACCTACAGCGAAGGAACGGGCATCAATAACCACGGCCACATCGTCGGCAACCACCAGCAACTGCAAGGCTTCGTCTGGCGCGGCAAGCGGATGCAGAGCCTGAACGCGCTGGTCGATCCGAAGCTGGGCTGGAACATCGGCGCGCCCGAAGCCATCAACGACGCCGGCCAGATCGCCGCCACCGCCGTCCGCGCGGGCGTGCAATATGCGATCCGGCTCGACCTGATCCGGCCGCACGGCCTGGCGGCGCCGGCGCCGGACGCCGACCAGGCGGCCGAACTGGCCGCCGTCGCGCCGCCGCCAGCGCAGGCGGCGGCGCTGGCGCGGGCCGAGGCCGAAGCGCAGGCGCGCGAACGCGTGCAACCGGTCGCGCAGTAAGGCCGCCACTCTCATCCATCGAGGAGATCGTCATGTACCTGCATCATCGCGTGTCGCTGGTCCTGCTGTCGTTCACCGTGGCCGGCGCTGCCAGCGCCTATCCCGAGTACCGGGTGACGGTGGTCGGCCCGGCCGGTAGCTGGGTCTACGGCATCAACAACGCCGGCGTGGTGGTCGGCGACTATGCCGCAGGCGGCGACCGACGGCGCGCCTTCCTCAACCGCGGCAAGGGCCTGGTCGACCTGGGCGCCCTGACGGGCGTGTGGAGTTCGGCCAGCGGCATCAACGACCGGGGCGAGGTGGTCGGCAACTGGCGCAGCGCCGACGGGCGCCAGCGCGGCTTCATCTACGCCTGCGGCAAGGCGCGCGACATCGGCACGATTCCCGGCAAGGTCACCGGCTACAGCGACATCAACGACGCCGGCTACATCACCGCCTCGGGCCGCAATCCGGCCACCGGTGAAACGCTCGGCTACCTGCGCGCACCGAACGGCGCCTTCACCCACCTGGGCGCGATTGCCTGGGACGGCAACGGCGCGCCGGAAACCGTTCCCGCCGCGCTCAACAACCGCAACCAGATCACCGGCCGATCCGGGCGCTTCAATTCCCCGGAGCCGGGATACCGCGCCTTCGTCTGGAAGAACGGCGCGATCCGCGACCTGGGCGACCTGGGCTCCACGCCCAACCTCGGACTCGCGATCAACGACCGCGGCCAGATCACCGGCCAGGCCTTCCTGCCGGCCGGACCGCGCGACAGCGTCGCCTTCCTGTACAGCCATGGGCGCATGGCCGGCATCGACGACCGCCCGGCGACCGAGTACAGGTTCAGCGCCGGCGCCGGCATCAACAACCGCGGCCACGTGGTCGGCACCAGCGACCACCTGTCGGGCTTCATCTGGCGCGGCAAGCGCATGGAGAGCCTCAACGCGCTGATCGATCCGGCATCGGGCTGGGACATCAGCAACCCGGTCGCCATCAACGACGCCGGCCAGATCGCGGCCGTGGCCTCCCGCGACGGCGTGCGCTACGCGGTGCGCCTGGACCTGATCCGCCCACACACCGACCCGGCGCCGGCGCTGGAGCCCGAGGCCCGGGCCGAGCTGCTGGCCTTCCCGGCGTCGCCGGCGCTGGAGGCGGCGCTGGCCAAGGCCGAGGCGCAGGCCCAGGCACGCGAGGTGGCGCGGCCGGTGGCGCAGTGAGTCTTGCAGCAAGCCTCGCAGTAGACCTCGCAGTAGACCTGATCAATCCAAGGAGATCGTCATGTACTTGCGTCATCGCCTGTGCCTGGTCCTGATGTGGTTCACGCTGGCCGGCGCCGCCGGCGCCTACCCGGAGTACCGGGTCACGGTGGTGGGCCCCGCCAACAGCTCGGTCGCCGGCATCAACCAGGCCGGCGTGGTGGCCGGCACCTACCAGCCTGCCCCCGGCGTGACCCGCGCCTTCCTCAACCGCGGCAAGGGCCTGGTCGACCTGGGCGCCCTGAAGGGCAGCCAGAGCAGCGCCACCGGCATCAACGACAAGGGCGAGGTGCTCGGCAACTGGCTCGGCGCAGACGGCCTGTCGCGCGGCTTCATCTACTCCTGCGGCAAGGCGCGCGACATCGGCGCCATTCGCGGCAGGATCACCAGCCACACCGCCATCAACAACGCCGGCCACGTCACCCTGTTCGGCATCGATCCGGACACCAACGAGACACGCGGCTACCTGCGCGCGCCGAACGGCGCCCTCACCAGCCTCGGCGCGCTGCCGGGCATCCCCTCGGTGAACAATCCGTTCGCGCTCAACAACCGCAACCAGGTCACCGGGCAGTCCGGCCAATATAACGTTCCAGAGGATGTTTTCGGCGCCTATGTCTGGAGCAAGGGCGTTATCCGTGACCTCGGCAACCTGGGCACGGTGCCCAACCGCGGCAATGCGATCAACGACCGGGGCCAGATCACGGGCGAGGCGACGCTGGCGACGGGCTTTCGTGACCAGGTGGCCTTCTTGTACAGCAACGGCCGCATGGTCAGCCTCGACGACCGCCCCGTCACCGAGGACATCTACAGTGGCGGCGCCGGCATCAACCTCCGCGGCCACGTGGTCGGTTTCAGCAACCACCTGTCCGGTTTCATCTGGCGCGGCAAGCGGATGGAAAGCCTGAACGCGCTGGTCGATCCCAGGCTGGGCTGGAACATCGCGAACCCGCGCGCCATCAACGACGCTGGCCAGATCGCGGCCACGGCCTACCGCAACGGGGTGCAGTATGCGGTGCGCCTGGACCTGATCCGTCCCCACCCCGACGCGGCGCCGGCGCCGGAGGCGGATGCGACGGCCGGGATGGCATCGCTGTCGCAGTCGCCGGCCCTGGAGGCGGCGCTGGCCAAGGCCGAAGCCCAGGCCCAGGCGCGCGAGGTGGCGCGGCCGGTCGCGCAGTGATGAAGCGGTTGGCGCGCGCAAGGCGCCGGAGTGCGCCAACCGGTGACGACGCGGGTCCCATGCGGCCTGCGCCACTCCGGCGCGCTTTCCAACAACCCAAGGAGATCGTCATGCATTTTCGTCATCGCCTGTCCCTGGTCCTGATGTCGTTCACCCTGGCCGGCGCGGCCTGGGCCTATCCCGAGTACAAGGTCACGGTGGTGGGGCCAGCCAACAGCACGGCCGCCGACATCAACAATGCCGGCGTGGTGGTCGGCTATTATCCTTATTCCCCGACGGCCAATCACGCCTTCCTCAATCGCGGCAAGGGCCTGGTCGACCTGGGCACGCTGAAAGGCACGGCCAGCGTCGCCGTCGCCATCAACGACAAGGGCCAGGTGCTGGGCCAATGGACCACCAGCGGCGGCCAGCAGCGCGGCTTCATCTACGACTGCGCCAGATTGCGCGATATCGGCGTCATCGGCGGCAGGTTCACCACCTGGCGCGACATCAACAACGCCGGCTACATCACCGCCTTCGCGTCCGATACGCCCTTCAATGAAGGCATCAGCAGCTTCCTGCGCGCGCCGAACGGCGCGCTGACGGATATCGGCGACCTGCCCAACGACTTCCCGGGCCCGCCCCCGATCACCTTCTCCGCTTCGCTCAACAACAAGAACCAGATCGCCGGCGAATCCGGGCCGCTGACCTTCCCCGACCAGCCGCTGCGTTCCTTCATCTGGACCAAGGGCAAGATGCGCGACCTCGGCGACTTTGGCTTCACGCCCAACGGCGCGCTGTCCATCAACGACCGCGGCCAGGCCACCGGCTATGCCGGGGTGCCGACCTTCTTCCACAACCGGGTCGCCTTCCTGTACAGCCGCGGGCGCCTGATCGACATCGACGGCCGTCCGCCCACCGTGGAGCGCTCGAGCGAAGGCACCGGCATCAACAACCGCGGCCACATCGTCGGCGGCAGCGATCACCTGTCCGGCTTCATCTGGCGCGGCAAGAAGATGCAGAGCCTGAACGCGCTGATCAATCCAGCCTCGGGCTGGGACATCCGCGATCCCCGCGCCATCAACGATGCGGGACAGATCGCGGCCAATGCCTATCGCAACGGGATACGGTACGCGGTGCGGCTCGACCTGATCAAGCCGCACGTGGACGCCGTGCCGCCGGCCGAGCATGACGAGGAGCCGTCGGTGGAGACGCCGCCTTCGCCGCAGGCCGCGGCGAAGCGGGCGCAGGAAGAGGCTGAAGGGATCGCGAAAGAGGTGGTGAAACCCGTGGCCCAGTAAGGCGGCAAGGACGCGCGCGCTACCGGAGCGCGCGCTCCCTGGTCGCATACCGGCTCGGCGACGACACCAGTCGCGGCTTCGTCAACCGGGGCAAGGGCGTGGTGGTGCTGGGGCCGCTGCGCGGCGTGCCCAGCAATGCCGCCGCCATCAACGACAGGGGCGAAGTGCTCGGCAACTGGATCGCGCCGACGGCCTGTGGCAAGGTTATGTCTATGCCTGCGGCAAGCAGCGCAACATCGGCCTCATCTACGCCAGCACCTTCTACCGGGACATCAACAACGCCGGCCACATTATCGCGAATGCCGCCACGACGGATCGCCCCGGCCTGCATGGCATCCTGCGCGCACCGAACGGCAGTTTCCGGGACCTGGGCAGCGTGGCCGCCTGGTCAACATCGCCCCCACTCCCGCCACCGGGCTGCGGTATAGCGAAGGCAAGGGCGTCAACAACCACGGTCATATCGTCGGCGACAGCAGCGAGCTGGGCGGCTTCATCTGGCGTGGCAAAAGAATGCAGAGCCTGGGGACGCTGATCGATCCCAGGCTGGGGTGGACCTTCATCAATCCCGTGGCGATCAACGACGCCGGGCAGATCGCAACCAGCGCCGTGCGCAATGGCGTGCAATACGCCGTGCGGCTGGACTTGATCCGCCCCTACCCGAGCGCCGCGCCGGCGCCGGACGCCGATGAGGCGGCCGAGATGGCGGCCCTGGCGGCGCCACCGGCGCAAGAGGCGGCGCAAGCCAGGGCCGAAGCCGCAGCGCAGGCGCGCGAGGTGGCGCTGCCGGTGCGGCAATAAGGGGCTTATGCCGCGTCGGCGCGATCCGTCCTGGCGGCCTGGACCCGCTTGAGCGCGCTCTCCGGATCCAGTCCCGCCATGATCAGGTTGATGATTTCCTGCTTGTCTTCCTGCCCGATCCACTCGCAGTCCTTGCGGTGCGAGCAGAAATAGGCATACCAGGAGACATCGGCCGGGCGCTCCTTGCGCGGCTTCAGGCGGGCCGGCACGGCGGCGCGCTGCGCGCTGGCGAACGCCGGCAGTTGCGCGTCGGCGCCCGACCAGTCGAATGCGGCGGCGGCGCGCCGGTCGGCTTCCCAATCGCCATCGTATCCCTTGGACGGCAGCATGCTTTCCTGGTCGACCGCGAGACTCGACAGCCTGGGCCAGGCATGGGCGGCGCAAAAGGCGTCGACAAAGCGCAGCTTCATGCCGATGCCGATCGGGACCGCCCGGCCGAGCACCGCATCTTTCGGATGCAGCGAGCGCGCCAGCGTCAGCAAATCCTTGAAGCCGATCGGCGCGCCCTGCCCCGATCTCGCGTGGTGCGCCAGCGCTTCGTAGACGCGCACGCCGACCTCGATGTCGTTGACGGTGATTTGCTGCTCTGCTCTGGCGTTGCCGGTCATGCGCCTTCTCGGGACGGGTGGTCGATGGGCATCATTATGCATGAGTGCGACCTCGACCTCTCTCGGCTCAGCGCTTGACCGTGCGCCCAAGGAAGTCGCGCATCAGGCGTGCGATCTGCTCGCCGTCCTCTTCCAGCGCGAAATGGCCGGTGTCGAGCAGGTGCAGCTCGGCCTTGGGCAGGTCGCGCAGATAGGGGGTGGCGCCTTCCGCCGGAAAGATCTTGTCGTTCTTGCCCCAGACGATCAGCATCGGCGGCTGGTGCTTGCGGAAATACGCCTGCCAGCCCGGATACAACGGCGGATTCGTGCCGTAGCTGTAGAACATCTCGAGCTGGATCGCCTTGTTGCCGGGGCGGTCCATATAGGCCTGGTCGAGCACGGCGGAATCGGGACTGACGTGGCCGGCAGGGTCACGGTAGCCTTCGGCATACTGCCAGCGCGTGGCGTCGAATTCGAACAGGGGCCGCAGCTTGGCCGCGTTGGCTTCGCTCTTGTCCTTCCAGTAGGCCTTGGCCGGCGCCCAGAACGGATTGTCCAGCCCCTCGTCATAGGCGTTGCCGTTCTGGACCACGATGGCGCTGATGCGCTCCGGATGGCTGGCGGCGAGGCGATAGCCGATCGGCGCGCCATAATCCATCACGTACATGGCGTAGCGGGTCAGGCCAAGCTTGGTGGTGAACTTGTCGATCGTCGCGGCCAGGTTGTCGAAGCTGTAGGTGTAGCGCTCCATCGGCGGCTGGTCGCTCTGGCCGTAGCCGGGATAGTCGGGCGCGATCACGCGGTAGCGGTCGGCCAGCTTCGGGATCAGCTCGCGGAACATGTGCGACGAGGTCGGGAAGCCATGCAGCAGCAGGATGGCCGGGGCGTTCTTCGGGCCGGCTTCGCGATAGAAAACCTTGACGCCGTCGACGTCGACCTTGTGATAGCTGACGGTGGCCGCGGCCCGTGACGCCGGCGCTGCCGGGGCCGGCGCGGCGCCGTGGACTGGCTGGATCAGCGCGGCAAACAGCGTCGCGCAGGCGGTGAGCGCAAGGCCCACGCGATGGAGGCGAAGAGCAGTCATGATCATCCTCTTTCAGGTTCATTGTCGTGAATAGAACGGCACTGCTGGCGTTACCCGTGACAGGTGACGCCAGCAGTGTCGCGCGGCCGGGCTGGGAGGAGAATCGGCGCTGGACGCAATTCAGTGTTACGTCTCGAGCAATGGCGTCGCATGGCGCATGCGGTCGTGGCGTGCCGGCGTGTTTCGTTGTGACGTCTCGCGCCTTCACAGTCTCGACGCGATTTTGGGAAAATGACGTGTACGGAGCCGTGTCAAAAGCTGCTTCTCATCGCATCTTCACAGTCTCGACGCGATTTTGGGAAAATGACGTGTACGGAGCCGTGTCAAAAGCTGCTTCTCATCGCATTCACGCACTTGCCCGCGCCGCGCGGATGCTGGCGGTGATCGGCGCAGCGCTCAGGCTGCGTTCCGGCACGGATGTCGATGCCGCCGTCCACGCGCAGATCGGTCCTTCTCAGCTAGGGAGCCGTCGACACGCGAAGGTCGGTTTGCCCGGCAAGGCGCGGGCTAATCGTTTGCGTCAGATATTGCGCGGCGGAGCGGCTGTATGAAGGCCGCATATGCATGGTGTCGGTGTACGCCGGCGCGCCGTCCGCGCCGAGGACAGGGCACATATTGTCCTTGCACAGGGATGTACTGGGGTCGATCAGCTCCGCGCCGACGGATCGTGCGATCTCGATGATGTGGTTTCGCGATGCCGCATTATCTGCAATGAATCGATCGAGCTTGAGCGGTTCAATGCGCGGCAGTGGCTTGATGCTGTCGAACCGCGACCCGGTGATCATGTTCCGAGGGTCGAACGATGGCCCCATTGGCGGCTGCTGCAACAGGAATACCTGTTTGCCCAGTGCCTTCAGTTCCTGCAGGCTGCGCGCGAGCGTGCGGTAAGCTTCTTCTTTCGCAAGCTGGTCGGGAAACTCCAACAGCTTGACGCCATCATCGAACGCCAGGCTCCCGCCATGAGGGTCCTGGAAATAGCCGGACCAGGCGGCGCCCACGACGACCGCTTCGACTTCCGGACGCTTGGCAAACGCGTAGCCGTCTTCCACTGTCGCCAGACAGCGGATGTATTTGTATCTCGGCAAAGGGATGACATGAGGAATCGGCAGGCAACTTCCGTGTGTGGCGAAAACAGCCGAACGAAACCGTCCAGGCTGGTCCGAAATGGCATGTTCAATGAATGGACCATAATGCTCCACGACTGAATCGCCGAGAAAAACGGTCACGCCAGGCGCGCGGCCATCCACCTTCTGGAACAAGGAATTCCCATAGCGAAGGGGACTGAGTCTAGCGCCCGGGAAATCGCTGTCATTGAGCGCATTGAGGTAGATTTCCGCGCCTGGCGCGTGAAGACGTTCCCGAATGAAGCCCGCATGGATGAGCACCCCTGCAAGCACCATCACGGCCATGCCGGTGGCAAGCGTGCGCACTGTCCGGCCGTGCACGCTTGCTCTACGTATTGGCAATTCAAGGAAGCGGTAGGTGAGGATGGCAAGCACGAAAGCCGCAGCAACCAAACCGGCGCGAACGAGAAAACCGGGCTTTTCGCCATTGACGATCAAGCCATACGACAGCAAGGGCCAGTGCCAGAGGTAGAGGGGATAACTGATCAGGCCTGTTGCGACGACCAGACGCGTGCTCAACAGCTTACGGTTGATGACTGTGCGAGGACCAGCCATGATCAGCAGGAATGCTCCACCAACCGGGAGCAGCGCCCACCAGCCCGGGAAAGCGTCTTGCGTGCCGATGAAGGCAAAGCCCGCGACCAGCAACAGCGCACCGGCGATCGAGGCCAACTGCGCCCAGCGGCCGGACCAGTCGCGGAAACGCAGATGCAGATAGGCTCCTATGCCACCTGTCATCAATTCCCAGAAGCGTGTCGCCGGAGAGTAAAAAGCGGCCGTTGCGTCGCTCGACGTGAGCGCCAGGTTGGCCATGAAGGAGCCGGCAAACACGGTGCACAGCAGGACCAGGACTCCGGTCCTGTACTTGACCATCAACCAGAGCATCAAGGGCCACAGCAGATAGAACTGCTCCTCGATGCCGAGCGACCACAGATGCAGCAAGGGCTTGGTCAATCCTGCGTTGTCGAAGTAGCCGGCCTCGCTCCAGAGCAATAAATTGGAGACGAACAACCCACCCGCGCTGACATGTCGTGCGACCTGCTTGAACTCATCGGGTAACAGGACGATCCAGCCGAAGCCGATGGTGGCGACAAGGACGAGCAGCAGTGCCGGAAAAATACGCCTGACACGGCGCGCGTAGAATTCGAGGATGCTGAAGCGATCCTGTTCCAGTGCAGACAGGATGATCGAGGTAATGAGGTAGCCGGAGATGACGAAAAAGATGTCTACCCCGATGAAACCGCCGGGCAGATAGTTTGGCCAGCCGTGATACAGCACTACTGCAATGACTGCTACCGCGCGCAAGCCGTCGATATCGGGACGGTAGTCGGTGAGTTTCTGATGACGGGATGCCGCTGCAGTGTTCACGCCCCCTCCGCTCGTTCAAGTTGACAGGCAAGCAAGCCATGTTGATGCTTACACATCTGAACGTGAGCGGGAATCGATTTGAACGGGCTTTAATGACAATCAAAGTGCTCGCTACTGTGGCAATTTCTCAGAGCACATTAATTGGACTCAACACAGCCCGCTGCTTACTTGTTTACTCGGACGGCATCAAAGAACCAGCCCTTCCAAAATATAACCAGCCTGTTCCGATTCAAGATAAAAACCGTAGTGCAACTTATTTCAACAGCCGTGACCGGATTGGGTAGCTTGAGTCCTTCGACGTTCGAATTCCATCCTTTACGCAAATACAAGGTCGGCTCAACTTTCTGCGCTTCAAATTCCGTATCTCCGCAATCTTGGTCACCGAACGCGACTTTATCTTTCCTTATCGTAAAAATATGACCGACTAGTTGCGCTGCTTCGCGTTCATCAAGTGATGTGATGTCAGCGCTATCAATCGGCTTGGTAAATCGCCATTGCCCCGTTACGATACGTTCTATCGAATCTGATGCGTTGACTGAAGGCGACGCCACAAGAGTGAGCGCCAAGAAAAATTGCAGGAAAATGGCGCCGCGTATCAAGGCTATAAGTCCAGGGACTGACATTTGTAATTCTCCTCATTTGCTAGTGGCAGCAGCTTTTTCAGCTCGGAATGGTGCGCTCTCTTCGGCACGCCTCTTGATTAACCCAGGAGCTATCACCAGCTTCTTTTTTCCTTTCTCGACTACAGTAACCTTGATCATTAACGACATATTGTTGGCAGCACCGGCAAAATCTCCTCGATTCACAAATCTAAAAGTTTCTCTGGATCCGTTCGCGCCCGCGTTATAAGCCAGACTGCAAAGCGCATCGAACTGAGCTTGATTAAGTGCAACAGTGATATTGCGGTGAATGATTGCCTCCGTCTCCGCAATCTTTCGCTCAAATTCTTGGTCAACCATCTTGACTGATACCTTCTTGCCCAACTCTTCTTTTGTGCAAACACCTCTGTGAGCGAGGATACCTACGCCCCAAGTGCAATGCCCCTTGTTTTTCCCCATATCGTTGTAATACCGATATATGGCCTTTTCGGTCGCCCGAAGACGGGCGCGTCCATCCGGCGACATTTTCATTGTGGCATTGGGTCGTGGAGACTTGGGATTGTTGCTACTCATATCTAGCTCCATAATCGAAAGAAATGCTCAACTTATCATTATGGAAATCAGAGTCATTGATGTCTCACAAGCAGGCTCTGCATTAGTTAAGGCAGCATAGTCAGCTCAACAATACTGGAGGAATCATGGCAATTGACGTCTATTTGCAAATCGATGGGATCAAAGGCGAGTCGCAGGACGACAAGCATAGAGACTGGATTGAATGTACATCGGTGAATTGGGGACTCATTCAACCCCGTAGCGCAACCGCATCGACCGGCGGGGGCCATACGGCAGAAAGAGTCGAGCTCGAAGAGGTTACGTTCAGCAAAATGGCGGACTTGTCATCGCCAATTCTTATGCAGACCTGCGCGATGGGCAAGACCATTCCAAAAGCAAAGTTCGAATTCATGCGCGCCGACGGCAACGGAAACCCAATCAAGTATTTCGAAATAGACCTGGAAAATATCCTGATCGGCGCAATTTCACCCGGCATCGAGGCAGGCGCGATTTTACAAGAGCATGTGAGCCTGAAATTCTCCAAAGTGAAATGGAAATACACGCAACAGAAAATCGGCGGTGGCGGTGGCGGCTCGACGGTTGGTGGATGGGATTTAGCCGCCAATAAGGTTGCGTGAGCGAATAAATTCAGGAATCCCCGAAACACCGGGGATTTGTCGTTTTTGCAATTGGTCGTGCCAGAAAAGCAGTATGAGTGACAAAGCGCGGCTGGATATCTTGCGGCCCCGTCAAAGAGCGCCAAGGCAAGCCGGGCCCTGCGCTGGCATGCGCTCCAGCCCTTACCGGCAACGATTCTCGCGTGTGCCAAGAGTTGCACAGCGCAAAGTAAAAAGGGTTACGCAATTGCGTAACCCTTCAACTTTGTTGGTAGGCCTCCCGTGAGTCGAACACGGCACCAACGGATTATGAGTCCGCTCCATATCGTATTTCCTTACGTTGATATATGTTGAATATTCATCGCAACACTCTGAATTAACTCACTATTTTCAGATATTTAGTCACCGTAGCGTTGACTTGAGTTGAACGATTGCCATAAGATTTGCCTACACAGCGCCTACATGGCGTCATCCAAAGCAACACAAGGCATGCATGGCAAAAGAGAACTTCACCGCGGAACGTATCAAATCCTACACCTGCAAGGAAAACAGTCCTCAGACCATCTACTGGGATGCGAAAGTCGCCGGCCTAGGCTTTCGCGTTACGAAATCGAACAGCCGAGCTTACATTTTTGAGCGCCGGCTACATGGAAAAACTGTACGTTTGACGATTGGTGATCCTGGTACATGGACGATCGACAAAGCTCGAGCAGAGGCAAGCCAACTTGGGACGTTGATCGATCAAGGCATTGACCCTCGTGAAGTGAAAGCTGCGGTGCGGGCAGCACATCAGGCTAGAACAGCGGCGGAGGCTGCGAAAGCAATGACTGTGGGTCAGGCGTGGAACGCCTACCTTGACGATCGTCGCCCCTACTGGGGCGCGCGACACTACGAGGACCATATTAAGAAAGCTCAGCCTGGAGGCATTCCTTCTGTACGCGGCACACGCGGAAAGGGAGTGACCATTGCAGGCCCCCTGTACTCCCTGATGGCAATGAGGCTTTGTGATCTTCAGCCTGCGGTGGTTGAAGCATGGGCAGAAAGCGAGGGCGCCGCTCGTCCGACTTCGGCTCGCTTAGCGTGGCGCTTGTTGAAGAGCTTCCTTGCGTGGTGCGCTGAGCAGCCGGAATTCGCCTCAGTCGTCATCAGTAAGGCAGCCAGTACCAAGAAGGCCCGAACCTCGTTAGGAAAAGCGCGGGCTCAAGAAGATGTTCTTCAACGCGAGCAACTGGCAGGCTGGTTCTCGGAGGTACGGAAGTTGCCCAATCGTGCCGTAGCGGCCTATCTGCAAACAGTTCTTCTTACAGGCGCTAGACCTGGAGAGATCCTAGATATGCGCTGGACCGATATCGATTTTAGGTGGCGGAAGATGACGATCCGAGACAAGGTTGAGGGAATGCGCACGGTCCCATTGACACCGTATGTAGCGGCCATCCTCGACAGTCTTCCTCGTCGTGCCGAGTATGTGTTTGCTGGCGCGGAAAGCAAGACTGGTCAGCCAGTGAAGCCCATGAGTAAGCCTCATAAAATCCATGAAGGAGCCTACAAAGCTGCTGGTGTGGACAAGCTTACCTTGAATGGCCTTCGCCGCTCGTTCAGAACCCTAACGGAATGGATCGAGATCCCTGTCGGGGTTGTGTATCAAATCATGGGGCACAAGCCTAGCGCGACCGCTGAGAAGCACTACACTGTTCGACCGATTGACCTTTTGCGCCAACACCACGAAAGCATCGAACAGTGGTTTCTCACCTATGGGAACGTCAACCCTCAAGCTGCGACACTTTCGAGGCACGTTGAAACGGTTGCAGCAGACTAGATGCCTTCATGATCCTGAGCTCAGCTATTTCAGGCCGAGATGTTTGTTGCGGTTTAACAACAAAGCGGGAATAACGACTAAATTCCAAGTTTTTCCAAAGTCAGCCATAAAGTACCGAGCGCCAGCCGGTTCACCGGGAAGTCTCCCGGTGCCGTGCAAAGTTTAGGAGTTGGCGAATGTACAATGCTGTCCCTCTTCCACCGGTTCTTGCTGAAATTGCGACCACTAGTGACCACCTGGTAACTGATGAGCTTGCTCACGTTCTTCGCCGCGCGAGCCAGACCCTTCGCAAGGCTTACAGCACGACAGGACACTATCTCGGCATTAGGCCGAAAAAGATCGGCAACCGCCTGCTTTGGCCGATTGATGACGTAGCGACGTTGCTGCGTGGAGGCGTGAAATGAGCTTCCCAGTAGCTATCAAGCGCCTGACTGGACAAGGAATTATTACTAAGGCAGCTAAGCACAACCTACGTGAGATCGCTGTAGAGATCGGTGCAGACGAACGAATCGATCAAGCGTCCATTGCCGATAACATCATTCTGCGAGGTCCAGCTAACGCTGAGGGAGTTGCCGCGCTTCGAGGAAGCCTTCTCGATGGTGCCCAGCTTAAGAGAAAGCTTCGGGTTGACACCGTGCACGGGCTTGAAGTTCTGTTCACATGGCCGTTTCCTGCCGTAGAGTGTCCGCCACAGTACTTTGAAGACTGCACGCGCTGGGCTGAAGTCCATTTCCGAGTGCCAGTCTTGAGCTCAGTTGTGCATCATGACGAAGGCCAACCGCACTGCCATGTCTTGCTGCTCCCGCTCGTCGATGGGCGTATGAACGGATCACAATTGTTCGGAAACGCCAAGAGATTAGGCATGCATCTAGACTCGTTTCACCGGGCTGTAGGCGCACGTTACGGCATTAGTCGCCCACTTTCCAAGCCGCGATTAAGCGCAGCTATGCGCAATTTCATCGTTGCCGAGGTAGCATCTACATTGAACGCTATCAGTGGTTTGACCGAAGAGACGGTTCGGATTCTCCTCGAACCTCATCGGAAGAGCCCACACGCTCTACAGGAGCACTTCAGCATCCCCCTGCCGGCAAAAGCCGTCACCAAAATTCGTAGTTCCGTGGAAATTCTTACGGCGAAAGTGAAGCCCGAACGCCAGATGTTCTCTCACCGGACCGTACGAACTGCTCAGTAGGCTCACCGTTGAATAGTTCAGAAACCTATCCTTGTGTAGGTTTCTGAACTGATGCGGCAGCATTTAGGTAGTTGCAGGCGGATAGAGACTCAGAAGGAAGCGCTCGACTTCGTCACAGCCGCCGACTGACTCCATAAAGTCGATGGGCCTGTTTCCCATCAGCTGGTGTCTGAACGGTGTTGCGAACCATCGTTGTGCTGCTCCTCGGGATCCCAGTAATTTGTCGGCGAGTGCACGCACTTCCAACCGGCGCTCTAAAAGCTCCCTTGAGAAGCGGGATTCGCGGCCCATCGATGGTGGCAGAGATCCGTTATATCCAGGTGGAGCTAGTGGAGTTAAGGTGGCTGGAAGAGCTCGCCTTAGGATGCTGGTGATATCTGTTGGCTCTCCAATAACATCCTTGCTGTACAGATGGGATTTTAGGTCTGATTGTGCATGCGACTGCTCATCCAGAGGCTCATGGCTGATGATAGCTCCTTCACACTTCCAGTTGGCGTAGAAATCAGTGACGGCACGCATAGCAATGTCATCAGCGGTTTCCTGGGGCTTTCCCTCGTCGTTGTCGAAGTCGTCGGCATCCGTAGTCATGAGCATCGTACTTTCAAAAAATGGCAGATGCTTGATATTGTGACTCAAAAGCGGCTGACTTAAAAGCGTCACCTTGCAAGACTGCTGGCATGCCTTCCTCGTCGAAACATGCCCATCTAGTACGTCGCACTGCACGAGCTGTGCTGGCGGAGAACATGGTTCGGCTGCGCCGCAAACAAGCATGGTCGCAGGAACAACTCGGGTTCGAGGCAGGCCTTCATCGAACGTTCATCGCTCATGTTGAGCGCCAGTCTCGAAACCTATCGCTGGACAGCCTAGAGCGAATCGCTGTTGCACTGCAGGTGGAGCCGTATGAACTTCTGACTCCAGAGACTGAAAAAGAGACTCAGTAGGCCTCGGCCTCGTCGAGAATTGCAGTTCGGCTGGTTCGGCTGGCAACTATCAATGGTAGAGTTCGTTCTTTTGGCGCACTTAACGATGGATCCGCAAATTCCTCCGCACTACCGTCGTCCGCACTGGGAGCGACCGTTGCATTTTCATTGCATGCGTAGCAGCCCTGTCGATCCTCGGTGGGGCCTAAGTCGATGGCAACGCTTTAAATATGCGCTCAAAATACTGACAGGACGCGAATCTTTCGAGGAACGCATGGCGCGCAAGTACTACGACTAATTGGCTTTCAGGGCAGCTTGATGCGGCCCATTTGGCAAAAAACGCAAATGGACCCCACTGGACAGCTGAAATAGCAACCAAGGCTAAACGGAGACACGCAATCGCTTGGCTCGCTCCTTGAACGCATGTTTACCGCCCTCTAAGATTGCACAGACGGCTTCTCGGATCTCCGGCTCTTCCAGCCCCCCAGCCTGGTAACTCATCTGAGGCAACTGTCCCGGCTCATGGCTTCCACAACGAGCGACGATCACTTGGTCAGCGTCAGTATTGACGACCAAATTTGCGTTGTGTGTAACGATGATCACTTGCCGACGTTTCTTAGCACGTTGGAACTCAGTCACCAATTCGTCATAGATCGATTGGGGGTCAAGATTTTCCTCCGGCTGGTCAACAATCAAGGGCCTGTCGTCCTGCGCATCTAGCGCCAGATAAACGAGCAGCAGAACGATCCCGCGTGTACCCGGAGACAACCGTTCGATTGCAACTCCGTCGAACTCAAGACCGTATCCGACCGAAATATGGTCCGTACTAAATAACCAGCTTGAGACGCGCCGCGCCCACTCCTTGGGCTCGACTTGTGCGGGCCGCTGCGCCCGAAGATCTCCAGAATGTTCGGAGACAAAGTTTAAGAGCGCCTCTCCGGCCTGTGAAGCGTCCCCCTTCTCCCAAGCTTTCAGGAGGCCGTTGCTAGCTACCGCGCGTAGACTTCCTTTACCCTTAAACGCACCTCCGGCTCGAAGGTCTAATAACGACTCCCCTGATTCACACCAAGCGGTCACATCAACTTGACGTTTCACTATGAACGCAAGCTTTGAGAGCGAGCCTGACGCGGCTGCAATTCGTTCTTTAAGCGGTTGGTAAAGGTCTTTAAGTGCCTTTTCCTCTTCTACAATTGCTTGGAAGACCCCCATGTAAGCTACGCTTCGATCCGTACGTAGCGCATCAATACGTTCGCTCGCCGTCCTACCTTTCTCAATCTCGCCATCGAGTCTGCCCAGAACAACCTTTGCCTTTGCAATCTTGTCCGCTAACTGTTTGAAACGACGCGCATTCTGCCCATCTAGGCCAACGAGTTTGCGAAGCCGGGCAAGCTCAAGCTCTAGCAGCTCAAGGGGAAGTTCGGCAAGATCTGCCCCCGGCTCTACTAACGGGAGGTTAGGGTCCTTACTGCTTTCTTCGTTTGGCTGCGCCGATTCCCCTTGAAGAGACGCGATTTCCTTTAGAGCCTGCTGAGTTCGCTCCATGAGGATGGTGTGAACGTCGCCGGCAAACTGGAAACCAAACTGATCCCAATCCCTGCGCGAAAGTCCTGCCTCAGCCCATTCTTCACTAAGATTCCTTGCCATATCCGGCAGTACATGCTGCTCATAGTTTTCCACATCTTCAGCCAGATCGCAGAGCGCTTTGTGCCTGACCTTGGCCTTGACCAACAGAACTCGCTTTGCTTCAACTGCTTGCGTTAGCTTTTCATGACGGCTCGCACGTTCTTCGCTACCTTTAGGTATCAGTGACCTCAGGTCGGTTTCGTCCTTCTCAAGCGCCTTCTGCTGATCTTCGCGGTTCTTGATTAAACCAGGCAGACCATCCTTCCGAACCTGCTCAAGGGTCATCGACTCTGAAATCTTTCCAATTAGCTCAACGTTACGAGCGCGACTCACCCGCGCGCTCCTTAAACGAACCGCGAGCATCTCGTCGAATGTTGCCGCATCGAGGCGATCTGCCTCTGAATGCGCGTCGAATACCACTCGTTCGATCTCCCTTACCAACGGATCCTCAATGCCTTCCGCCGAGCACAACTGATCAACGAATTGCTGGGAGAGGTATTGGACCTGGGGCGCATCTACAAGGTTCTCATGCTCGATATCTGAGAATTCGTTAGAAGTCTCGTCATTCGACTCCCACACGAGTGTCGCGGCGGACTTGGTTAGATGCTGCCTCGCCCGGCGGAGAAAGGATTTATCACTCAGATGATCAGAGACTGCGCAGCCACCCATAGCGATAAAGTCGGCCAGTGCGGTCTTGCCGGAGCCACGGGCGCCGATGATGGCGATGAGTCCAGGGTTGACCTGTATAGTCGAAGGCGACATCCAAGGAGCGTTGCTCAGCGTGATAGAACGTATGGTGTTGCTTGGCAGCGCTCCGCGTGGCGGCTCTTTCCCAATGAAGGCTCGCCCGGCAGGATTCATGCAAGCCTGCCGGAGCGTGTCGAAAGTTGGCGCACCTTTCAGCCAACACAGCCGATCGAGATCGGGATTTCCTATTTTTTCGTGGGCATGCGCATCTGACCCGTGTAAGCATGGCTTGACACCATTCCACTTTGCATTGAGTTCCTTCAAGGAAACAGCCCCCTCGCCAAGATAAAAAGCCACCTGCTTGGGATTGCTACTGAAGATGATCTGCGCGAAGGCTTCGATATTGAGTCGCATCGCGTCAAAGGAACCTTTTCCATCACGTAAACCGGACGTCCCGTCTTTTCCTCCCACAGCAACTGCGACAAGACAGTTGCGCTGTGCCCAGTCGTTATTCTCCAGTGTCGAGCGTAGCTCGCCAAAATCAATTTTGAACTGGTTCACGCCAGCAGTTAGCGCAGCGCGCTCGTCGCGAATGCTCGGGTCATGCGCTTTCCCCAAACGAATCAGCTCAGACCGCTCGCAGCGAAATTCGTCGTTCAAGTAACGGAATTTAAAGGAGGCCATCAGTCGCCTGATGCGATCAAGGTGGTCATCAGAATCTGGCGAAAACAGCAGGTGAGCATTGATTGCTGCGTTGCTAGCTGTTCCAGTCGATAAACGGATTTCAACGTTGGGAAACAGCAACTGGACACCACCCAGACGGCCTGTAGCCTTTGCCTTCAAGCGGAACGTGTCAATGAATTTGAAACACCTGGTGGAATCGTGAGCGTCTAATTTTTCCTGTTCAGGCTGCTTTTTTCTCCGTGGCTGGCGGATTGATCCACGCTGCGGTCGGCAACTTGGCCTGGCGTGGCACGCGGTGCTTGAAGCGGCCCGGCGTGCGTTCGTAGGCGCTCTCGAGCGTTGCCTGGCGCAGCTGTCGGATCTCGGAGGCACGGCCGGTATGGACGCTTTCCGGGGTCATCATCCCGATGCCGGAATGGCGATGCTGCTGGTTGTACCAGGTGAAGAAGGTCGCGCAGTGGGCGCGTGCGTCAGCGAGCGAGCCAAAGCGCGCCGGGAAGCCGGGCTGGTACTTCAAGGTCTTGAATTGCGCCTCGGAATACGGGTTGTCATCCGAAACGTAAGGGCGGCTGTGCGATTTGGCGATGCCCAGATCGCACAGCAGCGTAGCCACCGGCTTGGAGCGCATGCTGCTGCCGCGGTCGGCATGCAAAGTCAATGTGCCGGGCGCGATGTTTTCCTTTGCGGCGCTGTCGGCGATCAGCTGTTCGGCCAGTTCGGCGGTTTCCCGTTCAGCCACCATCCAACCGACGACGTAGCGGCTGAAGATGTCGAGAATGACGTACAGGTGGAAGCAGGTGCCCCGGACCGGCCCTTTGAGTTTGGTGATATCCCAGCTCCACACCTGGTTCGGCGCGACGGCCAGTAGCTCCGGCTTGGTGTACTCCGGATGGCGCAGCTGGTTACGGCGTTCGCGCACGGCAGCGCAGCCTTGCAGCAGGCGGTACATCGTGCGCACCGACGCCACATAGCGCCCCTCGTCGAGCAACTGGGCATGGATTGCGGCCGGCGCACAGTTGGCGAAGCGCGGGCTGTTGAGTACCTCCAGTACGACGCGCCGCTCATGTTCGGACAACGCGAGCGGTGGACGTCGGGCTGGAGCAGCCGGCTTCACAGGCGTTGATGAACAAAGCCGTTGTGCGGTCCGATGGCGATACAACGCGCTGCGCGGCAGCTGCAACGCGCGGCAGGCGGCGGCCACGCCAACTTCGCCGGCGAGGTGTTCGGCGGCGCTGATCACTTCGGTTCGCTCGGCGTATCGTTGGTGCTCAGTCCCAGCAGGGTGGAAAGTTTTTTTTGGACGTCGATGATCAGGTCGGCCTTGGCCAACTTGTCGCGCAGGCGCGCTACCTCTGCCTCCAGGTCGCGCACCTTGCGGTCCTGCGCGGCAGTTGGGTCGACCTTGGGGCCACGCTTGCGCTCGAGGACTTGGGATGCCGCAGCGGCCTGGCGTTGCTTGCGCCAGGTCGCCAGATGGGACGAATAGATGCCTTCGCGGCGAAGCAAGGCACCGATGTCGCCTGGGGCCTGACAGGCGTCGGCAGCGGCAAGAATGCGCAGCTTCTCGTCGTTGGAAAAAGTGCGCCGCTTGGCGGTCGGAACGACCTCGGGATCGGGGCGGGACGCTGGCGTGGCTGGACTGCTGGGTTCGACAGGATTGCTGATTTGATGCTTTCGGCTGTGCATGTTGGGGACCTACCGTTGTACTCTAAATTAATCGGGTAGGTGTCTCAAGTTATATTGGCACAGGGGGAAGGCCTCCTCGTACGTATCGACGAGAAAGTAATCAGTGATTCCAAGTGCTCGAATGGGTGGATCCTGCCCCTCCACCCTATCTAAGAACTCGTTCCAAGGATCAGGCCCGGAAAACTGATCATTCAGCGCAGTCCCGGGCGCATGGATGTGAGGGTCCCACCGGTTCCAAAGCGAACCGCGAGAAGCACTGGGATCGTTCACGCACATTTCTCATCTCCTCTGAAATTTAACGCGTCAAATTGTCATTCTTATACAGAGCCCACCGATCGGAATCACTCGAAAGCCTGCATCGACTCAGCATATCATCTTGACAAGCGGAAAAAATCACGCAGCATCACACTGTCCAAAAACGACCGTTTATGAACACGAACCCACACCTACCTCTTGGGGTGTTCAAAAAATAATGAATTTACTTTTGAACATGTTCATATAGAATATGATGTTAATGAACACCTATGAACTACGTGCCGAGGGGAAAATGGCGGTTTTTGGATACGGTCGGGTTAGCACAAAAGAACAGACCACGGAAAACCAACGTCGCGAGATTGAGGGCGCCGGCTATGCTGTCGAATACTGGTTTGCGGATGAGGGCGTATCTGGCAAAGTTTCGGCGACTCAGCGCCCGCAGTTTGTAGAGATGCTTGGCAAGATCCGCGACGGTGAAACTTTGGTGGTAACGAAACTCGACCGGCTGGGTCGAGATGCTCAGGACGTGGGCGCCACGATCAAGATGCTGGCTGCTCGTCGCATCGAGGTAGTTGTCTTGCAGTTAGGTAAACTCGACGTCACCAGCGCGGCAGGCAAGATGATGCTGACCATGCTGGCCGCCGTCGCCGAGATGGAGCGCGACTTGTTGGTGGAACGAACCCAGTCCGGCCTTGCGCGCGCGAAGGCGGAGGGCAAAACCTTGGGGCGACCTACCAGGACGACCCAAGAGCAGCGCACTCTGATGGCTAAACGCCATCTAGAGGGGGAGTCAATTAGCGCGCTGGCCAAGGAATATCGCATCTCCCGAGCAAGCGTAATGAGGGTGGTGAAGCCGGCAGGCGCAGTTAGCACTTTAAGAGTTAGCGGGGAGGTTAGTGCCCGCTAACGACTCTGATCGCCTAATTTTCTTTTGCTTAGCAGTAATGTCTTGCTAAGGTTGTTACTCATGCACGATACGCGTGCACAGCCATTAATCGATCGTCCTGCTTTCGGCCCCCTCAATGCAACACTACGACACCATAAGCACGTCCGCTGGCGGCCCTAACGCAGAAGTTTTGCTGCGCCGCCTGGCCCAAACCACCTCAGGACCTTATTTGCGGCCCTTTACGCCTGACGCGGCCTGGCGTTCGGCCCGCGTGTTCATTGTTGGCACTAACCCGGCAACGCCTCTACGTGACGAGTTCGGTTCGTTCGATAAATATTGGCATGCGCTGACCTGCGACCCAGCAGCCTTCAATGCGGTGTACTTGGCTAAGCGCAGCGGGAAGCCCAGCAAGACGACTGCTCGAGCCAAGTGCTTCGAGACGCCCTTAACTGGCATGGGCGTATTGCGTGCAAACGCCTGCGCACTCCCGTCCAGACGCTGGTCTGAACTGCCTGCTGGGGAACGCCGCGAACAGCTGGCGACCGGTCTTCAGATCCTGCGCGCCTTGGTTGATATCTGCCGGCCAGCGGCGATCCTGGCTCATGGAAAAGAGGGAGTTCGCGCTGTATCGACTTTATTCGCGGCGACGCTGGACCCATATGCCCCGCTGCTTCGCCAGTCGGTGCGTGCTTCGCTGGTGTCAGGTATGGAACCTGTCCAACTGTTCGCCTATCCGCACCTTTCTGGCATCGGCGTAGAGAAGGGGTTCGCTGTCAGCCGTATGAACGACGAGCTGGAAGCACTTGGCCGCCAGTTGGCATTGACGCTACAAGTCGCCTGAACACAAGCTAGTGTACGCGCATACGTCCACAGCTATGGTCTAGGCCTGTGGAGGTTTCGTGCACGAATCGCGGTTAGGGACTTCATATGCGGCCGTTCGTTCAACCAGAAGAATAGCCCGTTCAGTCACGATTATTGCTGAGCCGTCAGAGAAGTACTGTGTCTTGCACGCTGGCGAACTGTAACCCGCTGGGGGATTGTATGTGCCCCTTCTGATGACCTTGGGCTCCATTCAGTCCCACCGTTTCTTAGCAAGTGTGATGGCAAGGCGCTCCTCCTTGGATTTGGGTCGGAAGTACTCACGCACATGCCAACGAATCCTACCGAGAAAGCTGATTCCTGGCTTTGGCTCAGGAAGAACGGGGGAGTAAGAGTCCCGCACCATGGCAGCCGCCACAACGCTGTTGGAAATTCTCAAAGCTATCCGGGGTTCATCAATCGACCTCATGAGCATTGTTGCTCAGCAGTTGTACCGCTGAATCGCCACACCGGCCTCCACGAAAGCCGGGGCAGTTCAGTGAGCCCACATCATAGCGGCGTTCCACTCCGCCACAACATCCGTCCCGTGAATGCCTATTCGACATGACCAAGATTCTTGGTGGCAAGTATGAAAATTGTGTACTATCCTGTCGTCTTTTTCCTGCGTAATTGGCCTTGCGATGACCAGAAACAACAGCGAAAGCGGCATCTTAACGATCAAGGAGGTCGCTGAGTATCTGAAGGTCACAGAGCGAACGATCTACCGGCTGGCAGCGGCCAAGAAGATACCGGCCTTCAAAGTTGGCGGGACATGGCGCTTTCGGACGGCGGACATCGATGGCTGGATAGCCGACCAGTCGACGAAGTCGGAGGGCACCGATTGATCTCAGCCTACCATGCCAAGTACTACGCTCACGAACTAACCCGGCGGCACGCTGCTGATGGCGTAGATCGCCTCTCCCAGTCGTTGTTCGACGCCAGCGTTGATCTGAACCCGCATCAGATCGATGCGGCCCTGTTCGCTCTTCGGAACCCCTTGCAGGAAGGCGTACTGTTGGGTGATGAAGTAGGTTTGGGTAAAACCATCGAAGCCGCATTGGTGGTTTGCCAGTACTGGGCTGAGCGTCGTCGTCGCTTGCTGGTCATTTGCCCGGCTAGTTTGCGCAAGCAATGGGCGCAGGAGCTGCACGACAAGTTCGCCGTACCCACCACCGTGGTGGATTCGGTTTCGCTGCGCAAGCACTCCGCCGGAGATATGCTCACCACCATGCAACGGCTGGTTGGCAAGGCAGTCGTGATCATGTCTTATCAGTTTGCCGCGAAGCTGGAAGCCGAGCTGCGGGCCGTGCCCTGGGATGTGGTGGTCATCGACGAGGCGCACAAGTTGCGCAACGCGCATCGCGCCAGCAACCGCACCGGGCAGGCGCTCAGGCGCGCACTGCAAGGCCGCAAGAAGCTGCTGCTCACCGCCACGCCGCTGCAGAATTCGTTGATGGAGCTGTACGGCTTGTCCACGCTGATCGACGAGCACCTGTTCGGCGACGAAACCGCTTTCCGCAAGCAGTTCATGAACAGTGCGGCTGGCCTGGACGAACTGCGCGAGCGTCTTGCCTGCTTCGCGAAACGCACACTGCGCCGTGACGTGCTGGAGTACATCAAGTACACTGAACGCAAGGCGCTCACCCAGCCGTTCAATCCCACCGACGACGAGCAGGCGCTGTACGAGCGCATCTCAGCCTTCTTGCAGAAGGAAGACTCCTACGCTCTGCCCAAACAGCAGCGCCATCTCACGGCGCTGATCTTGCGCAAGCTACTTGCGTCCAGTTCGCACGCCGTCGCTGCCACGTTGGTCACCATCCGCGAGCGCCTGCAGGGCTTGCTCACGGCAGAGCAGACGGAAGAAGACGGCGGCCATCTTGTCGAACAGCTCATTGCCGAGGACGATCTGGAGCAGAACTATCTGGACGAGGAGGCTAGCGAGGCCGAAGAAGACTCCGAACTCCCCCTCCCTGCACCAGCCGAAGGCAGTAAACCGGGACCTGCAAAAGATGCCCATGCCGTCCGCGCTGCCATTACCACTGAAATCGCGGAGCTGACGGCGTTCATCGATGCTGCCCAGGCTCTGCAAACCGACACCAAAGCGCAGGCGCTACTGAAGGCGCTCGCCCTGGGCTTCGGCAAGATGGCCGAGCTGCGCGCGCCACGTAAGGCCATCATCTTCACGGAATCCAAGCGCACGCAGGAATACCTGCACCGCTTTCTCTCAGCCAACGGTTACGCAGACAAGCTGGTGCTGTTCAGCGGTACCAACAACCATGAAAGCTCCACCGTCATCTATCAACACTGGCTGGAAGAGTATAAAGGCACGGATCGCATCACCGGCTCCCCACAGGTGGATCGCCGCACCGCGCTGATTGACCACTTCCGCAAAGACGACGGCACCGGCGCAGAAATCATGATCGCCACCGAAGCCGCCGCCGAAGGCGTTAACCTGCAGTTTTGTGCGCTGATCATCAACTACGACCTGCCGTGGAACCCGCAGCGCGTTGAGCAGCGTATTGGCCGTTGCCACCGCTACGGCCAGCGTTTCGATGTGGTGGTGATCAACTTCCTCAACACCCGCAACCAGGCCGACCAGCGTGTGCTGGAACTGCTTACCGAAAAGTTCAAGCTGTTCTCCGGCGTGTTCGGCGCGAGCGACGAAGTTCTGGGCCGCATCGAAGGCGGTCTCGATTTCGAGAAACGCATCCTCCAGATCTACGACACTTGTCGCCAGCCGGAGCAGATCGAAGCCGCCTTCAACGCTCTGCAAGCGGAGCTGGAAGAAGTGATCGCCGACCGCATCAAAGACACACAGTCCCAACTGTTGGAGAACTTCGATGAGGACGTTCACGATCGCCTTAAGCTGCGCCTTCAGGACGCCGAAGCGCGGCTCGACAAGCTAGGGCGCTGGTTCTGGGGCGTCACCTGCTATGCATTGGATGGCCGCGCGCGCTTCGACGAGCAGTCGTATGCGTTTTCTCTGAGCACGCCGCCGACGGGAATCGCCCCCGGCCGTTATCAGCTCATTCGTGGTGCTGCGCAGCCGGATATGCTGGCACACGCCTACCGCCTCAGCCACCCGTTGGGGGAATGGAGCATTGAGGCCAGCTTGAGTGCGGACACACCTATCGCCAACCTCAAGCTGGACTACGGCAAACATGGCGCACGCGTCTCTGTCATCGAAAAGCTGCGCGGCAAGGCTGGCTGGCTGACGCTGGCCCGGGTGGAAATTACCGCCTTCGAGACTACCGAGGCGCTGTTGTTTTCCGGCCTCACCGACGAAGGTCAGGTGCTGGATCAGGAAACCTGCGAAAAGCTGATGGCCATTCCAGCGGCAGGCAAGCCCGCGCCGTTGAGCAGCACCGTGCCCCAGGCCCTGCTGGCCGACAGCCAGCAGGCGGTTGCGGCAACCATAGCCCAGGTGCTGGAAGCCAACCAGCGCCTGTTCAATGAAGAGCGCGACAAACTGGAACGCTGGGCCGACGACAAGCTTCTGGCCGCTGAAGAAGCGCTGAAGAACACCAAGGCCAGTATCGCTCAATTGAAGCGTGACGCCCGCAAGGCTGCCACCTTGCAGGAGCAGGACGGCATCCAGCGCGAACTGTCTGAACTGGGACGCAAGCAACGCCGCCTGCGGCAGGAAATTTTCGCCGTCGAGGACGAGATCATCTCCAAGCGTGACGAGCTCATTACCTCACTCCAGCAGCGTCTCCGAGAAAAAACAAGCAATGAAACCCTGTTCAGTGTGCGCTGGCAGGTAGTTTAACTAGAATCAAAAAGCCCAAGATAAGTGCAACCGATGACCAACAAACAAAACCCAAAGTTCCAAGAGCTTGTCGCCAAATTGCGCGAGATCTTCCAGATAGACCGTCCGGAACTAGACTTCGGCATCTACCGCATCCTCAACGCCCGTGCGAGCGAGATCAACGATTACCTGCAAAACCGGCTCGCCGAGAAGGTGCAGGCAGCCCTCTCTGCAGGCAGCGCCGCCAGCGGACAGCAATTGCAGGCAGAACTGCAGGATGCCGAGAAGAACGCCCAGGCCCTGGGCGTCAGCCCCGACTCCGTACCCGAGGTGCAGGAACTGCGAGTCAAGCTGAAGAATGCCAGCGCAGGTAGCAGCGAACACGAAAACGCTGTGTTCTCGCACCTGCTGGCCTTCTTCTCTCGCTACTACGAGCAAGGCGACTTCATCAGTCAGCGCCGCTACAAGGGCGACACGTACGCCATCCCCTACGCCGGCGAAGAGGTGATGCTGCATTGGGCCAACAAGGATCAGTACTACACCAAGAGCGGCGAAAACTTCAGTAACTACAGCTTCAGGCTCGATGACGGTCGCACCGTGCATTTGCGCCTGGCCGCTGCCGACACCGCCAAGGACAACCGCAAGGATAACGACAAGGAGCGCCGCTTCGCCCTCGTGGCGGCCAAGACCATCACTCGTGTGGATGAAAACGGCGACGAATACGAAGAAGAGCTGGTGCCGGTGGAGGAAGTAACGGGCATCGACGGCAGCAAGGAGCTGATCATCCGCTTCGAGTACGCCGCCCATCCCAAAGGCACCAAGCAGGAGGCGCTGGTCACCAGGGCGGTGGGGGCCGTGCTGACGGACGCCGCCGTCAAAGCCCGCTGGCTGGCCCTGGGCAACCGCGCACCTACCGAAAAGAACCCGCAGCGCACCCTGCTGGAAAAGCACCTGTCCGCCTACACCACCAAGAACACGGCAGACTACTTCATCCACAAGGATCTGGGCGGTTTCCTCCGGCGCGAGCTGGATTTTTACATCAAGAACGAAGTCATGCACCTGGACGATGTGCAGAACGCAGGCGCGTTCGCCGACATCGAAAAAAATCTGCGCATGATCCAGTGCCTGCGCAGCATTGCGCTGGAGCTGATCGCCTTCCTGGCCCAGTTGGAGGACTTCCAAAAGAAGCTGTGGCTGAAAAAGAAGTTTGTGGTGTCCAGCCACTACTGCATCACGCTGGATCGGGTACCGGAAGCGCTGTGGCCGGAGGTGGTGGCGAACGGGCAGCAGTGGGCGCAGTGGAAACAGCTGGGCGTTTGGAATGGTGATGCGCCAGGGACGATGGGCGACTTGAAGGTGTCTCCGTATCGGATTGTGGATACCAGCTTGTTCAGCGCCGATTTTCGCAATCGTTTTCTGGCTTCAATCGAGGACCTCGACTCCGTTGCAAATGGACTTGTTGTTAAAAGCGATAACTTCCAGGGTCTGCGGTTTTTGGCTGAAAAACACAAATCATCCGCGAAGTGTGTTTACATCGACCCCCCTTACAACACGGGTAACGACTCGTTCCTCTATCGTGACCAGTACCGGCACTCTTCCTGGTTGGCTCTTCTGAACCAGACCTTACAAGCCACCATGCCGTTGCTGGCTGGCGGAGCCAGCTTCTTTGCGAGCTGCGACGACAACGAGTCGTCCAGGATGAAGACGCTTTTGGACAATCAGTTTGGGGAAGGCAACCTTGAGTCCCAGATGATCGTGCAGTCCAATAAGCGCGGGCAAACATACAAGTCCGTGGCAAAGACCCACGAGTATCTGTTTGCGTACGACAGTGATGCGGAAACAATATTGAATGGCTTGCCGCGCGATGTCGAAGATGCGGAAAAGGACGAGCATGGCCCGTATGAGCTTTGGGAACTGAGAAACCGGAATCCAAAATTTGGCCGGTTCAATCGACCGAATTTGTTCTTCCCTCTCTACGCATCCGAAAGTCAACTAAGCGGAAGTGGATTCTCCTGTGTCTCCACGCAGAAGACCGCAGAGTATTCCGAGGAAATATACCCACGAAACAGCGAGGGCGCCGATTCGTGCTGGCGCTGGGGGATTCCCACGGTGCGAAAAGAATCAGGAGAAGAGTCAGGCAAGCTTACGGACAAAAATCTGGTCGCTAGAAAAACGCGGAACGGCGAGTGGCGTGTGTTCGAGAAGGCGAGGATGTCAGTGAAGGCCCCGAAGTCCATCCTGTTTGATGTAGATGTCATCAACGAAAAAGGGACTGTGGAACTCGGCTCGCTCGGCTTCTCCGACTTTAGTTTTCCCAAGCCCTTGGGATTGATGAAAACGGTTGTCCGCCTTGGCACGAAGGAAAACGAGCTGATCCTGGACTATTTCGGAGGTACAGGAACCACGGCCCACGGCGTGCTCGCCATGAACCGGGAGGACGGTGGGGCAAGGCGTTATGTGCTGGTCGAGCAAGGGGACTATTTTGACAGCATCCTCGTTCCCAGGATCAAAAAGGTCGTGTTTTCGGATGCATGGGCAGATGGGAAGCCATTTGCGCAAGAAACCGGCATCTCCCACTGTTTCAAAGTCCTCAAGCTCGAAAGCTACGAAGACACACTGAACAACCTGCAACTACGCCGCACGGCCGCGCAAGGTGATCTGCTGCACACGCTGCCGCAGCAGGCCAGAGACGACTACCTACTTAACTACCTGCTGGACGTGGAAAGTCGTGGCTCGCTGCTGTCTGTGGAGGATTTCAGGAAGCCCTTCGACTACACCCTCAACGTGGCCCTGGATTCCGCAGGCGCGTTCGCGCCGCGCAAGATTGATCTGGTCGACACCTTCAACTACCTGATCGGCCTGCGCGTGAAGCACATCGACGCCCAGCCCCAGCGCGGCTTTGTTACCGTCACCGGCACGCTGCCGAGCGGTGGAAGCTGCCTAGTGCTGTGGCGCGACTGTGATGTGCTGGATTACGAAGGCGTCAGCAAGCTCTGCGACAAGCTTGCCATCAACCCGGCGGACAACGAGTTCGACGTGGTCTATATCAACGGCGACCACAACATCCCCACCGAGCTAACACAGACGGCCGAGGAAGGCGGAGCCACCCGTGCACTCAAGCTGCGCCAGATCGAGCCAGAGTTTCTAGATCGCATGTTCTCGGTGGAGGACATCTAATGGCACGACCACGTAAGACCCCTGCCGCTGGTTCAGGCACAAGCGGCGCAGCCCGCTCCAGTCGCGGCGGCAAGAAGCGCAGCTTTCATCAGGAATTGGTGCTCAACCGCTGGGTGCTGGGTTTCTTTCAGGGCGGCACGCTGGCGGCACTGAAGATGCGCTTGGGCGATGACCGCTTCGAGGGCATTGACGAGGACGGACAAACTAGGTTCTTCCATGAGCTGACTCGAGGCTTGTTCGATCCCAACAAGGTGCCCGAAGCTGACCTGCGGCGCTACGACCTGAACATTGTCGCCCACTGGCAGGCCATCACCGTCCAGCGCAACAAGTTGGAAGGCCACGAATTGCAGATGAAGTACTTCCAGTATCTCTCGCTGTTGTTTACCGAACTGTATCTGGACTGGTACTTCAACCACCGTCAGGACTTGCTCGATGGCCTGAACGAGGAATTAACGCGCTACCGCACCGAGACGGGCGCGGAACCGTTCCGCGATTTCGAGGCGGACGACCTGAACAAGATCGCCTTCTGGAACGCCACCGGCAGCGGCAAGACCCTGCTCCTGCACGTTAACATTCGCCAGTACCTGCACTACTTTCAGGCGGGCCGCAGTGACCACTACCCGAGCAAGATCATCCTGCTCACGCCCAACGAAGGATTGAGCCGCCAGCATCTGGAGGAGCTGCACCTGTCCGGCTTTGGATTCTCGCAGCTCTTCAACAAGGCCCAGTCACCTGCGCGAGGCACCATCGAAGTCATCGACATCAACAAACTGGGTGATGAGATGGGCGACAAGACTGTTGCCGTGGATGCCTTCGAGGGTAACAACCTGGTGCTGGTGGACGAAGGCCACCGGGGTACGGGCACGGCGGCGGGCGCGTGGATGGCGCGGCGCGATGCGCTGGTGCGAGGCGGTTTTGCGTTCGAGTACTCGGCCACCTTCGGGCAGGCGGTGGCCAAGGGCATGACCGTGGCGGCGGCCGAAGAAGACATCCAGAAAAAGCGCGCCAAAATGCTGTTCAACACCACCAGCCTGCGTAGTCTGGATGATGGGCAAATGGCGCAGTTGGCGCTATCGGCAGAGGACAAGCGCCGCGCGCGCCTCACCGCTACCCGGGAGATCTACGCCAAGTGCATCCTGTTCGATTACTCGTACAAGTTCTTCTATGAGGACGGCTACGGCAAGGAGTCGCTGATCCTCAACATGAATGGCGAGGCCTACGAGCAGGCGGACAACGCCCGTAAGTATTTCACCGCCTGCCTGCTCGCCTACTACCAGCAGCTTTGGCTGTGGAGCACGCACCGCTCGGCGCTCACCGACTTCAACATCGAAAAGCCGCTGTGGGTGTTCGTAGGCAACACCGTGTCAGGCGAGGAGTCGGACATTCTGGAAGTGGTGAGCTTCCTCGCCGACTTCCTGAACAACGACGCGCAGATCAAGAGCTGGCTGGCCGATCTGATTGCCGACAAAGCGCAGATCCTCGACGCCAAGGGCAACAACATCTTCAGTGGGCGCTTCACTCCTTTGATGGACTTCAGCGGTCGCGTGGATGAGCTGTACGCCGACATCCTGCTGCGCGTGTTCAATGCTTCGGCCCGCCAGCGCCTGAAACTGGTCAACATCAAAAGCAGCAAGGGTGAGCTGGCGTTGCGCGTAGGCGATGCCGATCCCTTCGGCCTCATCAACATCGGCGACGATGCTGGCCTCTTCGGGATGGCGGAGGATGTGGAAGCCTTCGATAGCGAACGCGACGACTTCGGCAGCGCGCTGTTCGGCACGCTGAACAACAAGGATAGCCGCCTCAACGTGCTGATCGGCTCGCGGAAATTCACGGAAGGCTGGAGCAGTTGGCGGGTGTCCACGATGGGTCTGTTGAACATGGGCCAGGGTGAAGGTTCGCAGATTATCCAGTTGTTCGGACGCGGGGTGCGCCTCAAAGGCAAGGGCTTCTCGCTCAAGCGCACCTCGTTGCAGGACCGACCCAAGGGCGTGCATCTCGACAAGCTGGAGGCGCTGAACATCTTCGGCGTGCGCGCCAACTATATGGCAGCGTTCAAGAACTACCTGCGCGAAGAAGGCATTACGCCCAGTGACGAGATGCTGCAGCTGGACTTCCCGACACGGACCAATCTGCCCAAAGGCAAGCTCAAGACCCTGGCGTTGAAGGACGGCTACAAGGACAACCAGAAACTCGGGTTCAAGCGCACGCATTTCCCGTGGCTGTACGAAATTCCCATGCAGTTTCAGGGCAAGATCAAGCCACCCCATGTGGTGCTCGATCTGTACCCGCGTGTCGAGGCACTGTCCAGCAAGGACAAGGCCACGACTCCCACGACGGAAGCACGCAACAAGGGCAAGCTGAACCAGACCCTGTTCTCGGGGTTCAATTGGGATCGCGTCTACCTGGCCTTACAGGATTACAAGCTGCAGCGCAGCTGGAGCAACCTGCGCCTGGATAGGCAGAAGCTGGTCGACTTCTGCGCGGGTGCGCAGGATTGGTACACGCTGTTCATCCCGGCGACAGAACTAAAGGTGACGACGTTCGCCGACATCCGCAAGCAGGAAGACATCCTGCTGCGACTGCTGACGGACTACACCGACCGCTTCTATAAAGCTCTGAAGACCGGCTATGAAGGGCAGTTCTACGACATCACCCACATCGACGACGATCACGGATCGATGCTCAAGCTGTACCGGTTCGAGATCGAGAACAGCGACGACGGTCTGGAGTATCAGGCGAAGCTGGAAATGCTGAAAAAGCTGGTAGCGGACGGCAAGATTGGCGAGGCCAGCAAATGGAACGCGCCGCACATGGTTGCCATCAGCTTCGACCGGCACTTGTATTACCCGCTGTTGGCATTGGAAGACAAGGATGCTGTGCCGCTGAAGCTGCGTCCGCTAGCGTTTGACGCGCCGAGCGAATTGGAGTTTGTCCGCGATCTGGAGGCCTTCTATAACTCCGGCGAAGGCAAGGAAGCGATTGGCCCGCGCAGTCTGTATCTATTACGCAACGCGGATCGAGAGGAGAAAGGCTTGGGCTTCGCTTTGGCAGGCAACTTCTATCCCGATTTCCTGCTGTGGCTAGTGGACGATGTCAGCGGCAAGCAATGGCTGACCTTTGTCGATCCGAAGGGACTGCGCAATCTCGACTTGTCACACCCTAAGCTGGGGTTGTACAAGGAAGTGAAGACGCTGGAAACGACGCTGGCATCGCAGGCTAAGGCAGGCGACTCGCCGTTGGTCTTGAATGCCTTCGTCCTGTCGCCCACGAAGTTTGCGGAACTGCTCAACGTGGGCGACCCTGCGAAGAAGGCTGATCTGGAAAGCCGCCACATCCTCTTTATGGAAGAGGGGGGAAAGACTTACTTAAAGAAACTGTTCGCGGCGTTGACGTGACAGGCTGTAACGCTTGATGCCCGATGCGATAGACGCATTCGGCATATCAACTGAATGCTCCCATTTGTTAATTTCAGCAAATGGGAGCCTTTCTCAACACCTCGCGACACTGAATCTAACGAGCCAACATGAATCGGCCTTAGTTGAAACACCTACACAGCGCCTACATGCAGACAAACATCGGAATGAATCAAGGGCTCACATTACCGTAAGCCCTTGATTTTATTGGTAGGCCTCCCGTGAGTCGAACACGGCACCAACGGATTATGAGTCCGCTGCTCTAACCAAGCATGAGCTAGAGGCCCAGAAACTGGTACGGTGGAAAGTGAACTCGCCACCTGCTCACCGGCTGGACACCAGATGAGCGAAGTGGCGAGAGCATATTGCCTTTACTGCCAGTACGTCAAGCCTTCACGACCAATCAGCTGCTGCCCTCGAGGAAGCTCTTCAGCTTGTCCGAGCGCGATGGGTGACGCAGCTTGCGCAGCGCCTTCGCTTCGATCTGGCGAATCCGCTCGCGGGTCACGTCGAACTGCTTGCCCACTTCTTCCAGCGTGTGGTCGGTCGACATCTCGATGCCGAAGCGCATGCGCAGCACCTTGGCTTCGCGTGGCGTCAGCGAGTCGAGCACGTCCTTCACCACGCCGCGCATCGAGGCATGCAGGGCCGCATCCGACGGCGCCAGGGTGTTGTTGTCCTCGATAAAATCGCCCAGATGCGAATCGTCGTCGTCACCGATCGGCGTTTCCATGGAGATTGGCTCTTTCGCAATCTTCATGATCTTGCGAATCTTATCTTCCGGCATTTCCATCTTGATCGCGAGGGTCGCCGGATCCGGTTCGGCGCCGGTCTCTTGCAGGATCTGGCGCGAGATCCGGTTCATCTTGTTGATCGTTTCGATCATGTGCACCGGAATACGGATCGTGCGCGCCTGGTCCGCGATCGAGCGGGTGATCGCCTGGCGAATCCACCACGTCGCATAGGTCGAGAATTTATAGCCGCGACGGTATTCGAACTTGTCCACCGCCTTCATCAGGCCGATATTGCCTTCCTGGATCAGGTCGAGGAATTGCAGGCCGCGGTTGGTGTACTTCTTGGCGATCGAAATCACCAGACGCAAGTTCGCCTCGGTCATTTCGCGCTTGGCCTTGCGGGCCTTCATTTCACCAGCCGCCATTTGACGGTTGATGTTGCGCAGGTCTGGCAATGGCAGCACGACGCGCGCCTGCAGGTCGATCAGGCGTTGCTGCAGTTCCTTGATCGTCGGGATATTACGGCCCAGGATGGCGCTATAGGCGTGGCCGGCGTCCACTTCGCCGTCGACCCATTCCAGGTTCGTCTCGTTGCCCGGGAAGACCTTGATGAAGTGGGCGCGCGGCATGCCGCAGCGGTTCACCGCGACGTCGAGGATCTGCTTCTCGATGTGGCGCACTTCGTCGACCTGGCCGCGCAAGGTGTCGCACAGCTTCTCGACCACCTTGGCCGTGAAGCGGATGCCCAGCAGCTCGTTGGAGATCGCTTCTTGCGCCTTGACGTAGGCTTTCGAGTTGTAGCCGTCCTTCTCGAAGGCCTTGCGCATCTTGTCGAATTGCTGGCCGATCTCGTCGAACTTGCCGAGGGCGGCGGCTTTCAGGGCCTCGAGCTGCTCGGCCGAGTAGCCCGCGGCGGCGCCGGTGCCGGTCGAGGCTTCTTCTTCCTCTTCCTCTTCTTCGGCGTCCTCTTCGTCTTCTTCATCCTCATCGGAATCGGTCGAGGTCGGGGCGACCGCGCTCGGCGAGGTTTCTTCGCCTTCTTCGGGGTCGACCATGCCGTCGACGATTTCGTCGATCTTGATTTCGTCGCGCTCGATCTTGTTGGCGGCGTCGATGATCTCGGCAATGGTCACCGGGCAGGCGGAGATCGCCTGGATCATGTCCTTCAGGCCGTCCTCGATGCGTTTCGCGATCTCGATCTCGCCTTCGCGCGTGAGCAGCTCGACCGAGCCCATCTCGCGCATATACATGCGGACCGGGTCGGTGGTGCGGCCGAAGTCGGAGTCGACCGTCGACAGCGCGGCCTCGGCGGCAGCCTCGGCCTCGTCGTCGCTCGTGACGTTAGGAACGTTATCGGACAGCAGCAGCGTCTCGGCATCGGGCGCGTGCTCGTACACGGCGATGCCCATGTCGTTGAAGGTGCCGATGATGCCTTCGATCGCTTCCGGATCGACGATATTCTCGGGCAGGTGGTCGTTGATCTCGGAATACGTGAGGAAGCCGCGCTCCTTGCCCGACTTGATCAGGGCCTTGAGCTTGTTGCGGCGCAGCTCGAGCTCTTCCTCGCTGGCTTCGGTATCGGACGAGAACGCGTCTTTCAGCAGCGCTTTTTCTTTGGCCTTGCGGTCCTTGGCCTTGGCCTTGTCCGCCGCCTTCAGCTCGGCGCGCTCGACCGCGTTCAGTGCGGCGATCTCGTCGTTTTCGGGGGTGAATTCCTTCGGCTTGCGGCCACGCCGTCCCGGCACCTTGACGGAAGGCAGGACGTAGCCCGACGTGTCGATCGCGGCCAGGGTAGCCGCATCGGTCGTCTGACTGACAGGCGCTGGGTTCGCCGTACGAACCTCGGCCTTGTCTTGCGAATTGTCCGCCTTGGCGGCAGACGCTCTCGTGGTTTTCGCAGCCACGTTGGTTTCGGGTTTCTTGGTTGGCACAGGCGCTTTCGATGTCACAACGACTAACTTTACGATGGTTAAAAATAAAGTTTTGTTACCTTACATCATCCTGCAGGCACAAATCCATGGGCCTCGCTAACTGAAACACCACGCGTCCGATTGAACCGAAAATCGTTTCAACAGTTGCAATAGTTAGCGTTTTATTATAGCACGCACCCCACCTTTTTCCAGTTGCGAGCGCCTGGGCGTCCAGGGCGGAGCCAGGTGATCATCGGGGTGCCATCTCGGCAGCAGCCTCGCGGGCCAGAAGGTCCTGCTGAGCAACAATCTCGCGGTAGCGAGCACTCACCTGATCTGGGGTCAATCCAGAAGAAAACAACTGGTTAAGCTCCTGTTTTAACGAATCCATCTTGATCTGTCGCACAGAACTTAACAGAACAATGCGGTCTCCATCGACCTCATTTTCCGGCTCCGCCGCGATTTCTGCGATCATCGCGTCGTATTCATTCGTCACTTCCCTGAGCTGCTGGGACAGGGCCGCGAAGGTGCCGTGTTCGCCCAGGGCCTGCGCGGTCTCGACCAGGTGGCGCAGGCGATCGGAACTTTCTTCTCCAAAATAATCGAAGGCCTGCAGCGCCTGCTCGTCGAGCAGCAGGGCCAGGTGCGGGTGCGCGACCAGGATGCGCAGCATCTTGAGCTCGAGTCCCACCGGCTCCGGCCGCCCCTGGCGCGGCGGCGCGCGGCGCGCGGTCGCCACCGGCTTGGACAACTCGAACAGGCTTTCGATCTCCGCCGGCGTCGATTGGGTCATGCTGGCCAGGCCGCGCACGATCTGCAGGCGCAGGCTCGACGGCGTCATCGCCTGGAGCAGCGGCTTGGCCTCGAACTGGGCGTGGGCGCGTCCTTCCGGCGTGTCGAGGTCATGTTCCTGCGTCACTTCGCGCAGCAGGAATTGCGACAACGGCATCGCGTCGGCAATTTCTTGCTCGAAGGCTTCGGCCCCGCGCTCACGCACGAAGCTGTCCGGATCGTGCTCCCGTGGCAAGAACAGGAACTTGATCGTCTTGTCATCGCTCACCTGCGGCAGGCAGGCCTCGAGGGCGCGGCGCGCGGCGCGGCGGCCGGCCTTGTCGCCGTCGAAGCTGAAGATCACGTCGTCGGTCTGGCGCAGCAGTTTTTGCACGTGGGTCGTGGTGCAGGCGGTGCCGAGGGTGGCGACCGCTTGCGGAAAGCCCAACTGGGCCAGCGCAACGACGTCCATATAGCCTTCGGTCACCAGCACGTAGCCGGCGTCGCGGATCGCCTGGCGCGCCTCGAACAGGCCGTACAGTTCCAGGCCTTTCTGGAACAGCGGCGTTTCGGGCGAGTTCAGGTATTTCGGTTCGCCGCCGTCGAGCACCCGGCCGCCGAAGCCGATCACCTGGCCCTTGGTATTGCGGATCGGGAACATCACGCGCTCGCGGAAGCGGTCGTAGCGGCGCTGGTGATTGCCCTGCTCGTCGACCTTGTCGATCACCAGACCGGATTCGACCAGCACGTGGGCGTCGTAGTCGGGGAAGATCGCGCGCAGGCTGTCCCAGCCGGACGGCGCGTAGCCCATGCCGAAGCGAGCGGCCACTTCGCCCGTCAGCCCCCGGTTCTTGAGATAGGCGATGGCATTTGGCGCATCCCGCAACTGGGCGCGGTAAAAATTGCAGGCCTGGGTCAGCGCATCGGTCATGGCCAGCGTCTGCGCCTGCTGGGCGGCGCGCTGGGCCGGCGGGATACGGTCGTCGGCGTCGGGCACGATCATGCCGACGTTCTGGGCCAGGTCCTTGACGGCGTCGACGAAGCCCATGCCGGAATACTCGATCAGGAAGCCGATCGCGGTGCCATGGGCGCCGCAGCCGAAGCAGTGATAGAACTGCTTGGTCGGGCTGACCGTGAAGCTGGGGGATTTTTCGTTATGGAATGGGCACAGGCCCATGAAGTTGGCCCCGCCCTTTTTCAGCTGGACGTAGCGGCCGACGATGTCGACGATGTCGACACGGTTGAGCAAATCGGTAATGAAAGTTTGCGGAATCACTTGGCGTTACACAGTGTTTGTCTAGAGTCAGACTATACCGCAGCGCTTGCTGCAAGTTGATATGCAACAAGATGATGTCCCCGCACGGTAGCGCGCGGGAACAGCATGTGGCAATCAAGCGCCGGCGAGGGCCTTCTTGACCAGGCCTGATACGACGGTCATGTCGGCACGGCCCGCCAGCTTCGGCTTGAGCACGCCCATCAGCTTGCCCATGTCTTGCGGACCGCTGGCGCCAGTGGCGGCCACGGCGGCGGCGACTTCGGCGGCGATTTCTTCGTCAGACAGGCCGGCAGGCATATAGGTCGACAGGATGGCCATCTCGGCCTTCTCGACGTCGGCCAGGTCGGCGCGGCCGCCGGCTTCGAACTGGGTGATCGAATCCTTGCGCTGCTTGATCATCTTTTCGATCACGGCCAGCACCTGGGTGTCGTCCAGCTGGGTCTGCTCGTCGAGTTCCTTGCGCTTGACTTCGGCGATGATCAGGCGCACGGCGGCCAGGCGGCCGCTTTCCTTGGCGCGCATCGCGGCTTTCATATCTTCGGTCAGTTGTTCTTTCAAGCTCATGGAATCTCCGTATTCGGTGGTGTGACTGGATGTGCGACGCCACTGACGAGACCGGCTATGGCGTGGCACAAACGACAAAACCCGCTGCGGCGAAACCGAAGCGGGTTTGCGGACATCAGCGACTCGCCGGGACAGACATGGCCGTCACCGGGTCTTGGCCGGCTGAGCTGTAATTAGTACAGTTTCTTCGGCAGTTGCTGGCTGCGGATGCGCTTGTAGTGGCGCTTCACGGCAGCTGCCAGCTTGCGCTTGCGCTCTGCGGTTGGCTTTTCGTAGAACTCGCGCGCGCGCAGTTCCGTCAGCAGACCAGTTTTTTCGATGGTGCGTTTGAAGCGACGCATTGCGACTTCGAACGGCTCGTTTTCTTTAAGGCGGATAGTGGTCATGTAAAAATCAAACCGTTGGATTTAGATAAGAACGAAATTCTAGCACCGTTTTTCGATCAATGGAAGCGTTTATCACGCCGTCAACTGCGGTGTGCCGCAATTGACACATCAGCCATTGGCAATGGCCAAGCCTGCCGCGACGCCCGATGCCCAGGCCCACTGGAAGTTGTAGCCGCCCAGCCAGCCGGTGACGTCGACCGTTTCGCCGATGAAGTACAAACCCGGCACCTTATTGGCCATCATGGTTTGCTGCGACAATTCCCGGGTATCGACGCCGCCCAGGGTCACCTCGGCCTTGCGATACCCTTCCGAGCCGGTCGGCACGATGGACCAGCGATTGATCGCGTCACCCAGCTTGCGCAATTTCGCGTCGGCCATGTCGGGCAAGCGCGCGGCTGGGTCGAAGCCATTGGCTGTCAGCAAGCCGTCGGCCAGGCGCGCCGGCAGCCATTGGGCCAGCACATTGCCCAGCTGCTTTTTCTCGGTCTTCTTCAGGCCGATCAGGGTCTCCGCCACGTCCATCTCGGGCAGCAGGTCGAGCACGATCGGCGTGCCCGGCTGCCAGTAGCTGGAAATCTGCAGGATCGCCGGGCCGGACAGGCCGCGGTGCGTGAACAGCAAATCTTCGCGAAAATGGCCGCGCAGCGAGCCCTTCCCTTTCGCGCTGCCTGTGCTCACCTCGACCTCGAGCGCGATGCCGGCCAGCGGCACGAAGGGCTCCCAGCTGGGACCGTCGAAGGTCAGCGGCACCAGGCCGGGACGGGTTTCCACCAGTTTCAGGTCGAACTGTTTTGCGATGCGGTAGCCCAGGTCGGTCGCGCCGATCTTCGGGATCGACAGGCCGCCGGTGGCCACCACCACGCTATCGACCAGCAGTTCGCCGCCGTCGGTGTCGATGGAAAAACCGCTCTCCAGTTTTTGCACGCCGGCCACCTTGCATGGCATGCGCCATTCGACGCCGCCCAGTTCGCACTCGGCGCGCAGCATGGCGATGATCTGCTCGGCCGAATCGTTGCAGAACAATTGACCTTTGTGCTTTTCGTGGTGGGCGATGCGGTATTTCTTCACCAGCGCCAGGAAGTCCTGGGCCGTGTAGCGCGACAGCGCGCTCTTGCAGAAGTGCGGATTCTGCGACAGGTAGTTTTGCGGGCCGGCATTGATATTGGTGAAATTGCAGCGACCGCCGCCCGAGATGCGGATTTTCTCGGCGAGTTTGACGGCATGGTCGATCAGCACCACGCGCTTGCCGTTCTGGGCCGCCACGGCCGCGCACATCATCCCGGCCGCGCCCGCGCCGATCACCGCCACATCGTATTGTTTTGCCATGCCTGCTGCTTCCTGCCTTGCGTCGAACCCGCCATTGTAATGCCAGCGGCGGGTCCCGGTCAGCACTCACGTAAGCAACTAAGCCAGCGGCTGGCTGCGCGCGCGGATCTTGCGCGACACTTCCACGCAATACGCCACCTGGGTCGCGATCGAGGCCGGCACCGGCACCTCGCCGCGCAGCGCGGCGCCGATCCAGGCCGCGGTGGTGGCCGCGTCACGGCCATCGGGCACCTCGGACAATGCGTCGGTCGGCGCATCGCGCTCGACCAGCAGCGCGCGCTGGCCGGCATGGAACCAGTCGATGCGCTGGGCGCGATGCGGATGGGCCACGGTCTCGCCCTCGGTGCCGCGCATCAGGAAGGCGTCGCCCTGGCTTTCACTGTCCACGCCCTCGAAGAAGCCGCCCAGGGTTTCCAGGTATTCGGGATGGGTGTACGACACCAGGCGCAGCGCCGGGCCGTCGAAGGGCTGCAGGATCTTGACCAGGGTGTGGGTCGAGTTGCGCACGCCCAGCACCCGCCGCAGCGACAGCATCTGGGCCAGCCGCGGGGCCAGGTGCTCGATCGGCATGAAGGCCGGACGCAGGTGGGCGAACTCGTTCTGCACCTCGGCGGCGGTGGTTGCTTCAAGCAGCCCCAATTCACGCAGGATCTCGGCGGTGGCCACGCGCCCCGGGTCGGTGCGCACGCCGTGCACCAGGGTCGGCACGCCCTCGCGCGCCAGCAGCAGGGCCAGCAGCGGCGTCAGGTTGGCCAGCTTGCGCGCGCCGTTATAGGTCGGGATCAGGACCGGGGCGAACTCGCCGCGCGGCGTGGGCAGCGGCGCGAACGAGGCTGCGGCGGCGTCCATGAAGCCGGCCAGCTCGTCCACGGACTCGCCCTTGATGCGCATGGCGAGCAGGATGGCGCCCAGTTCCAGGTCCGAGACCCGGCCTTCCAGCATGGCGGCGTAGAGCGCGCGCGCATCCTCGCGCGTCATGCTGCGCGCGCCTTTGACGCCGCGGCCGATTTCCTTGATGAAGGGGGCCGCGACAAAGCGTTCGATGTCATTCGTGTCGGTAGTCATGGCAAAAGGATACACGGGAACGGGACTGGCCTGCAGCACAGGGCGGCACCGGGGCATGGATTTTGCGATATCGCTTATGCACGTGCAGCAATTTCCGTCTACACTGGTCGATCCACCTGAAGAATTTTAGATAGCACCATGACCAGCACGCCACAAATCGAAAATACCAACGTCAGCTCGTTCACCCGGATGCCCACGCCGGTCGAACTGCATGCGGCCCTGCCGCTGAGCGAGCGCGCCTATGCGACCGTCATGGGAGGCCGCGAGACGCTGCGCAATATCCTCGACCGCAAGGACAAGCGCCTGTTCGTCGTGGTCGGCCCCTGCTCGATCCACGACCCCGAAGCCGGCCTCGACTATGCGCGCCGCCTGAAAGCGCTGCAGGACGAAGTCAGCGACACCATGGTGCTGGTGATGCGCGTGTATTTCGAGAAGCCGCGCACCACCACCGGCTGGAAGGGCTATATCAACGATCCGTTCATGGACGACTCGTTCCGCGTCGACGTCGGCATGGAACGCGCGCGCCGCTTCCTGCTCGACGTGTGCGAGCTGGGCTTGCCGACCGCGACCGAGGCGCTGGACCCGATTTCTCCGCAATACCTGGGCGACCTGATCGCCTGGACCGCGATCGGCGCGCGCACCACCGAATCGCAGACCCACCGCGAGATGTCGTCCGGCCTGTCCACGCCGGTGGGCTTCAAGAACGGCACCGACGGCGACGTCAGCATCGCGATCAATGCGGTGCTGTCCTCGGCCAATCCGCACGCCTTCCTGGGCATCAATGGTCAAGGCTCGGTATCGGTCGTGCGCACCAGCGGCAATGCCTACGGCCACGTCGTGCTGCGCGGCGGCGGCGGGCGGCCGAACTACGATTCGGTGTCGGTGGCGATTGCCGAGCAGGCACTGACCAAGGCCAAGTTGCCGGCCAACCTGGTGGTCGACTGCTCGCATGCGAACAGCTACAAGAAGCCGGAACTGCAGCCGCTCGTCATGTCCGACGTGATCCAGCAGATTCGCCATGGCAATCAATCGCTGGTGGGCGTGATGATCGAGTCGAATATCGTCAGCGGCAACCAGGCGATTCCCGCCGACCTGTCGCAGCTGACCTATGGCTGCTCGGTGACCGATGGTTGCATCGGCTGGGAAGAGACCGAGGCCATGTTGCGACAGGCGCACAAGGAGTTATTGCAGCGTCCGTGAATTCGAACGAACCGTACGGTAAAATCGACGGTTCTGCCTAATTCACACTGCTCCTCCCATGATCGTTCTCGGCGTCGAATCCTCCTGCGATGAAACCGGCTTTGCTCTGTATGACACCGAGCGCGGCCTGCTGTCCCACGCCCTGCACTCGCAGGTCGCCATGCACGAGGAGTATGGCGGCGTGGTACCGGAACTCGCTTCGCGCGACCATATCCGGCGCGCCATTCCGCTATTGGACGAAGTCCTGAAGCGCGCCGACCTGCCGGCATCGAACATCGACGCCATCGCCTATACGCAAGGCCCGGGCCTGGCCGGCGCGCTGCTGGTCGGCTCCTCGGTCGCCTGCAGCCTGGCGCTGGCGCTCGATAAACCCGTGCTCGGCGTGCACCACCTCGAAGGCCACCTGCTGTCGCCGCTGCTGGCGTCGGAGCGCCCGGAATTTCCCTTCCTCGCGCTGCTGGTTTCGGGCGGGCATACCCAGCTGATGCGGGTCGACGGCGTCGGCAGCTATACGCTGCTGGGCGAGACCCTGGACGACGCGGCCGGCGAAGCCTTCGACAAATCGGCCAAGCTGCTGGGCCTGGGCTACCCGGGCGGGCCGGCAATTTCGCGCCTGGCGGAGTTCGGCGATCCGACCGCCTATACCCTGCCGCGCCCCATGCTCCACAGCAAGGATTTCAACTTCAGCTTCTCGGGCCTGAAGACCGCCGTGCTCACCGTGGTCAAGAACCACGAAGAAAAAGTCGTCGCCAATATCTGCGAGCAGGACAAAGCGAACATCGCGCGCGGCTTCGTCGATGCGATCGTCGACGTGCTCACCGCGAAATGCGTGAATGCGATGAAGCATACGGGCTTGACGCGCCTCGTGATCGCGGGTGGCGTCGGCGCCAACAAGCAATTGCGCGAATCGCTCAACGCGGCCGCCGCCAGGCGCAAGTTCAAGGTGTATTACCCGGAGCTGGAATTCTGCACCGATAACGGCGCCATGATCGCCTTTGCCGGCGCCATGCGCCTCGAGCGCAACCCGGCGCTGGCCCAGCGCGATTACGCCTTCACGGTGCGCCCGCGCTGGCCGCTGGACGAGCTGGAAGCTGCATGAATAGCAAGGGAATCGCTCGAATTCGCCATTGAACTTGCCAGCCTGACATCGATCCTACCGTGTGACCGTTGCTCGCCAAACGGTGGCAATATCCGTCGATCAAGATTTACGGAGGTGAACGATGCGCGTAGTAAGCTGGAATATTCGTTGGGGTTGTGGCAAGGACGGTCGAATTCGCATCCATGCGATCATCGACGTGCTGCGCCGGCTGAACCCCGATGTGATCTGCCTGCAGGAGGTGGCGGCCAACCACCCCGAGCTCGAGGGCAGCGCCAGCGCCAACCAGTTCAAGCAGCTCAGCGGCGCATTCGGCGGCTACCACGCGATGGAGCACGCCCCGAGTGAAATCTACAAGAACAACGTTCCGCGCCTGTTCGGCAACCTGATCCTCTCCAAATACCGTATCTCGCAGGTGCACCGCCACCTGTTGCCCTGGCCGGCCGATCCGGAGCACCCGGCCGGCATGCCGCGCGGCCTGCTCGAAACCGTGGTCGATGCGCCGACTGGCAAGCTGCGCCTGCTGACCACCCATCTCGAGTACTATTCGCCGCCGCAGCGCATGGCGCAAGTGGCGCGCATCCGCGAGCTGCATGCCGAGGCCTGCGCCCGCTCGCGTTTGTTCCAGCCCGATCCGAATCTCGATGCGCCGTTCCAGCTGGGCTTCCGGCCCGGCTCGGCGATTCTTTGCGGCGACTTCAATTTCGCGCCGGATGCGCCGGATTACCAGGCGCTCCTGGGCGCGCCGGAACCCGGCGCGCTGCCGCTGGTGGACGCCTGGCGCGCGGTGCACGGCGACATGGCGCGCGCACCGACCACCGGGCTGCACGGTTTCCCGTGGCCCGAGCGGCCCGAGTGCTATGACTATTTCTTCGTCACCGACGACCTTGCGGCGCGGCTGACGGCGATCGACGTGCAGTCGGAGACGGCGGCGTCGGATCATCAGCCGGTGGTACTGGAACTCACTTGATCGACACCGTTGGGTTGGCGGCTTGCCGCCAACCCAACGCCTGAATCACGCCGTGGTTTCCGGCTCCAACCCCGGAATCTCGCGCAGCGCCCGCTCGAACACTTCCGGCGGCTGGCCGCCGGAAATCAAGTGGCGCTGGTTGATGATGATCGCCGGCACCGACTTGACGCCGGCGCGCTGGAAGAATTGTTCGCGCGTGCGCACGTCTTCCGCATATTCATTGGAGCCCAGGATGATGGCTGCCCGCTCACGGTCCAGGCCGACGCTTTCGGCCGTGCGCAGCAGCACCTCATGGTTGCTCGGGTCTTCGCAGCGGGTGAAATAGGCTTCCAGCAGCGCGGTCTTGAGCTGGCGTTGCATGCCCTCGTCCTCGGCCCAGGCCAGCAGGCGGTGGGCGTCGAAGGTGTTGTAGATGCGGCCGCGCCGCTCCATGTCGAAGGTAAAACCGACGGCGGCGCCGCGTGCGCGGATCGTCTCGCGGGTGGCGGCTTGCTGCTCGGCCGTGGCGCCATATTTCTGCGTCACGTGCTCGACGATGTCCTGGCCATCCGGGCCCATGTCGGGGTTCAGCTCGAAGGGCTGGAAATGCAGGTCGACGCGCACTTCGTCGCCGACCTTCAACAGGGCCTGTTCCAGCGATTTCAGGCCGATCGCGCACCAGGGGCACGAGACGTCCGACACAAAATCGATCCTGAGTTGCTTGCTCACGGGGTACCACCTTTCTGTCCGGCGCGGCGCGGGTGCGCCGCTGTTCAAGACGAATGGTAACGCCTGCAAGAAAATCCGGCGCGCGGCGGCCCGTTTCGCTTACTTGGCTTTCTTGGCCCCGGCCGACTTGCTGCCGATCTTCGATTCCTTGCCGGCGATCAGGTTGCCGATATTGCTGCTGTGACGCCACAGCAGCAGCGCGCTCATCACGAACACGGCGAACAGGATTGCATCGACGCCGAACAGCAGGCCATAGTAGAACGGCGCGAAGATCGCGGCGACCAGGGCCGCCAGCGAGGAATAGCGGAAGGCGTAGGCGACGATCAGCCAGGTCGCCAGGGTCGCCAGGCCGAGCCATGGATTGATGCCGAGCAGGACGCCCAGCGCGGTGGCCACGCCCTTGCCGCCCACGAAGCGGAAGAACACGGGCCACAGGTGGCCGATGAAGACGGCGATCGCGACCAGGGCGATGCCGGTGTCATCCAGGCCGACATCGGGGCCGAACCGCATCGCCAGCCAGACCGCCAGCCAGCCCTTGGCGGCGTCGCCGACCAGGGTGGCGATCGCGGCCTTCTTGCTGCCGCTGCGCAGCACATTGGTGGCGCCGGGATTCTTGGAGCCATAGGTGCGCGGGTCGGACAGGCCAAAGACGCGGCTCATCACGACCGCGAAGGAAATCGAGCCGAGCAAATAGGCGGCAATGGTGGCAATCAGGGTGTTCATCTACTCTCTCAGTGGGTTCCGGCCGATGTCATTACCGGAAATCGGTCGTGAATATACACCATCGGCCGCTGGTGGGAAAAGCTACTCGGCCAGGGCGCACTGCACGGGACGCGCCTTCAGCACGTCGACCAGCACCTTCGGGTCGATGCCGACCAGGTAGCCGCGGCGTCCACCATTGATGTAGATCTTGTCCAGCGCCAGGATGCTTTCCTCGACGTAGACCGGCATCGCCTTGCGGATGCCGAAGGGCGAGGTGCCGCCGACCAGATACCCTGAGTGGCGCTGGGCGACGTCCGGCTTGCACGGCTCGACCGATTTGCAGGGAATGGCGCGCGCCAGGTTCTTGGTCGACACCTTGCAGTCGCCATGCATCAGCACGATGAGCGGCTTGGCGGCCTCGTCCTGCATCACCAGGGTCTTGACCACGTCGTGTTCGGGCACGCCGAGCGCGCTCGAGGACACCGCCGTGCCGCCATGCTCTTCGTACTCATAAGGATGCTCGGAAAATGCGACGGCATGCTTGCGCAGGAATTGGGTGGCGGGTGTCTCTGAGACGTGCTCTTTCTTGGCCATGCGTGTTACGCTAAAGACGAACAATAGGGGTTTCTATTATGCAGGAAGAACTTCGGTTTGCCACCTTCAACACTTTCAACCTGGCCCCGCCCGGCGCCCGCCTGTACGACAATCTCGCGCCCACCACGGCCGCCGAGTACGAGGCCAAGCTCGACTGGACCGCGCACCAGCTCGACCTGATCAATGCCGACGTGATCGGCTTCCAGGAGATCTTTTCGCAGAGCGTGCTGAAGGAAGTGCTGCGGCGCAGCCGGCGCTATCGCGACGCCCACCACATCGGCTTCGACCCCGACCCGGCCGCCCCGCGCCTGACCCCGAGCGTGGCCCTGGTCTCGCGCCTGCCGCTGGCCGAGCCCGGATCGCAGCTGCCGATGTTCCCGGCTAACGTCACGATGCCGCCCGGCAGCCGCGACCCGGACCGCTTCACCCGCGCGCCGCTGCATGCGGGCGTGATCGCGGCGTCGGGGGTGGTGATCGACGTGATCGTGGTCCATCTCAAGTCGCGCCGGCCCGACTACCGTTCGAGCGACAGCGGCGCCGACCCGCACCTGTATGCGCTGGCCTGCCTGCGCTCGCTGATCCGGCGCGGCACCGAGGCCACCGCGCTGCGCGTGCTCTTGACCGACATGGCCCACGCCAACCGGCGCCCGCGCATCGTGCTGGGCGACTTCAACGACGTGGCCGATTCGGTGACCACCGAGATCGTGCTGGGCGAAGGCACGCCGGTCGGCGAGCGCATGTTCGACGCCAGCCAGGTGCAGCGCCGGCTCGACCACCAGCGCCACGTCGGCTTCTCGATCCTGCACGACACGCGCCATTCGACCATCGACCACATCCTGGTGTCGCCCGAATTCAACCCGGCGCTGCCGGGCGCGATCGGGGAAGTGGTGGACGTGGTGTACCTGAACGATCACCTGAATCTGGCGCTGCCCGAGGCGTCGGATCATGGGCAGGTGCTGGCCAGGATACGGTTGTTCGGGCAACGTGATTTGACGTGAACGTCCAACAACGTATCAGCCAGGATGCGGTGACAGGTCGGGTGTCGCCATGGCCGCGCTGGCATAAAACCCCTGGTAATCGTCACAGCCATGCCGGCGCAGGAAATCCAGCTGCTCGGCCGTCTCCACGCCCTCTCCCACCACCCGCAAGCCCAGGCTGCGCGCCACCGAAATGATGGCCGGCACCATGGCCGCATCGACCGGGTCGTGGCCGACGTTGCCCACATAGCTGCGGTCGATCTTGAGCTTGGTGAGCGGGAAGCGGCGCAGCGCCTCCAGGCTCGACAGGCCGGTGCCGAAGCGGTCGATGCTCAGCTGCACGCCGCGTGCGCGCAGCGCCATCGCCGTCTCGAAAGCCGGCTCGCCGCGCACCAGCGCCTCTTCGGCGATCTCGAGCTCGAGCGCTCCCGGCCCCAGGCCGGCGCCCTGCAAGGCGGCGTCGACCGCCGCCAGCAGCCCCGCATGCGCGAGCTGGGCGGCGGACAGGTTGACCGCGACCGTGACCGGAAACCCCGCATCGCCCCAGGCGCGCGCCTGGCGACAGGCTTCCTTCAATACCCATTCGCCGATCGGGACGATCAGGCCGGATTCCTCGGCCACCGGCAAGAAGTGCTGCGGCAGCAGCAGGCCGCGCTCGGGATGGCGCCAGCGCAGCAAGGCCTCGACCGTGCCGACGCGGCCGCTTGCCACCTCGACCTCGGGCTGGTATTCGAGCACGAATTCATGGCTCTCGATCGCCTGGCGCAGCCGGTTCTCGAGCTCGACCCGCTCGATCACATGGGCGTTCATGGCCGGATCGAAGAAACGGAAGGTGTCGCGTCCGTCCTGCTTGGCGTGGTACATCGCGACGTCGGCATGGTGCAGCAGGGCCTCCACCTCGTCGCCGTCGTCGGGGCACAGCGCGATGCCGATCGAGACCGACAGCGCCACCTGCTGCCCGCCAACGTCGATGGGCCGCGCCACCGCCTGGGTGACGGCGCCGGCCACGTGCGCGGCCTGGTCGGCGCCCTTGATGTCGCCCAGCAGCACCACGAATTCGTCGCCGCCCAGTCGGCTGATGGTGTCGACCCGGCGCACGCAGGCGCGCAGGCGCGCGGCGACCTCGCGCAGCACGGCGTCGCCGGCCTGGTGGCCGTGGTGATCGTTGATCGGCTTGAATTTATCGAGGTCGAGGAACATCACGGCGCAGCGGTCGCGCTGGCGGCGCCAGGTGGCCAGCGCCTGGTGCAGGCGGTCGAGGAACAGGATGCGGTTGGGCAGGCCGGTCAGGGCATCGTGCTCGGCCTGGTGCCGCACCTGCTCCTCGAGCCGCTTGCGCTCGCTGATGTCGGACAGCATCGCCATATAGCTGGACACGTCGCCGTGGGCGTCGCGGATCGCCGTCAACGCCACCCGCACCGGATAGCGCTCGCCATTGCTGCGCACGCTGGCCAGTTCGCCTTCCCAGTGGTCGTGGCCGTCGAGTTCGGACCAGATGCGCTCGTAGAAGCCGTCGGCGGCATCCCAGCCCAGGCTGGCCAGCGACTGGCCGAGGATGTGCTCGGGGACGTGGCCGGTGATGCTGGTGAAGGCGCCATTGACGGCGCGCACGCGGTAGTCGGCATCCATCATGATGATGGCGTCGCGCGCGTTCTGGAACACCTGGGCCGCCTGCGCCAGGTTGCTCTCGGCCTCTTTACGCGCCGTGATGTCGACTTCCATGCAGAAGATCTCTTGCATCACGCTGTCGTGCCTGACCGGGTAGTGGCAGGAATAGACCCAGTGGCGGCGGCCGGTGCGCGATTGCACCTGCCAGTCGCGCGCCGGCGGCGCGTGGCCGCTGCGCCAGATCGCGGCGATCGCATCCTCGAACTCGGCCTGGCGGTCGAGGTGGCACACCAGCTCGCGGAAGGGCTTGCCGACCGCCTCGTTGGACGGGATGCCGTACAGTTCTTCGCTGGCGCGGTTCCAGAAACGGATGGCGCCGGCCTGGTCCATCGAATGCACGGCGACCGCCGGCGCCAGCTCGAGCGCCGTGACGAAATGGTGGAGCCAGCCGAAGGCTTCGGCCCCACCGTCGCCACGTCCCGGGAGGTCGCCTGCGGGACTGGCTTGCCCATCCCCGGCAAGTGGAGAATCGAGGGAGGGCGCGGCCGACGGCGCGGACGGGTGCGCCGCGGAATTCGGCGGTGGTTCGCTCACAGCAATGGCCTTTCGCTATGGAAACGACAATAATCAGGTAGACAACACCGACATTGTCATGCCATGGCCGGCCATGCCGTTTGCGAGCTCGCAAACGGCGGGCGGCATGCGCTTTGTCACGCCATACCGCCATTCACACCGGCCAACTGACAGCTTGTCGCATTCAGATGGCTCAGACCGTTGTGGATGCTTATAGTTCCATCATGCGCCAGGGGCTCCATCGATGTCGACGGAGCACGCGCGCAATCCTTTTGATGGGCTGGCCGCTCAGGCCAGGCTCGGCGGCGCCGCGGCAGGGGTGCGCTGTTCGCCGTCCTCGCCGTTCGCAGCGCCGTCCGGCTGCATGGCCCCGGCGCCGTCGGCCGGCGCGTTCTTCGCTTCCAGCTTGCGCTTGGCTTTTTCTTCCGCCTTGCGCTTCTTTTCGAGTTCCCGCTGCCGCTTTTCGTAAGAAAAATTGTTCCGTGCCATAGTCACCTCGACGTGTTTAATTCAAGGAAAATGCTGCACCTGCACAGCCATTATGGACTACTTCGCGCTTCCCGACTTTGAACCTATCCCGGTAGGTGGGAGGAAGTTCATGGCGACATGCGCGTAGGCGATGCATGGCGAGCGTGAGCAAGGCGCGAGGAGGCCGCATGGCGAGCCATGCAACGACGAGCAACGCAGCACACGCTTGCCAGGCGCGGCAGAAACGACTCTCACCTACCGGGATAGGTTCTTGCGCTAGCCACGTGGGTGATGCTGCGCGTGCAGCCGTTTCAGGCGTTCGCGCGCCACGTGGGTGTAGATCTGGGTCGTCGAAATATCGGCGTGACCCAGCAATAATTGCACCACCCGCAGATCGGCCCCGTGGTTCAGTAAATGCGTGGCAAAGGCGTGGCGCAGCGTATGCGGCGACAGCGGACCGGTGACGCCGGCCTTCGACGCGTGTTTCTTGATCAGGATCCAGAACATCTGGCGCGTCATCGGGCCACCGCGGCCAGTGACGAACAAGGCGTCGTCGACCTGGCCGTTGAGGATGATGCCGCGCGCATCCTTCAGGTAGCGTTCGAGCCAGCGCCGCGCCTCTTCGCCGAACGGCACCAGGCGCGTCTTGCTGCCCTTGCCGGTCACGCGCAGCACGCCATCGTTCAGGCTCACTTCGACCAGTTTCAGGGCCACCAGTTCCGATACCCGCAAGCCGCTGGCATACATCAGCTCCAGCATCGTGCGCTCGCGCAAACCCAACGGCGTCGAAATATCGGGGGCGGCCAACAGGGCCTCGACCTGGTCCTCGGTCAGGGTATGCACGAAACGGGTCGGCTGGCGCGCCGACGGCATCTTGAGGCAGGGGTCGGTCGATATCTGTCCGCGGCGCAGCAGCAGGCCATAGAAGCGCTTGAACACCGACAGCCGGCGGTTGGCCGTGCTCGGCCGCGATTCCGGATGGCGGTCGGCGAAATAGGCGCTGAGATCTTCCGCCCCCACGGCCAGCAGGCCGCGCCCCGGGCGCTTGGCGTCCAGCCAACCGGCGAACAGGCGCAGGTCGCGCCGGTAAGCGTCGAGCGAGTTCTTCGCCAGGCCCTGTTCCAGCCAGAGCGTGTCGCAGAACTCGTCGATCAGGGCCAGATCGACTGCTGCTGCCATGGAGCGGCGGTGGCGCCTTCGTGCCGCAGCAACCAGCGCTTGACCGAAAGATGGAAACCGTTCTCGTCGTTCTGGTTCGAGAAGCCGCCCAGACCGCCGGATGCCGTGACCCGATGGCAGGGAATGACCAATGGGAACCAATTGGCGCCGCAGGCCTGGCCCACGGCGCGCGGATGCGAGCCGATCACCTTGGCCAGGTGGCCATAGGTGCGCACGGCGCCGCGCGGGATGGCGCTGATCTCTTGCCACACCTTGCGCTGGAACTCGGTGCCGGCGTCCATCAACGGCAGGTCGAAGCTGAAATCCGGGTCGTCCAGGTAGCGCGCGAGCTGCTCGGCGCTGCGCTGCGCGATGGCGCTGTCCGCGCTTTTTTCGGCGAACGAAGGCGGTAAATACACCACTTCGCGCAGCTTGTCGTCGGCGGTGCGGATGCCCAGCGCGCCGAAGGGAGCGGGCACGATGGCATTGAAAATCTGGCTGGCAGGATCGGGCTTCATAGTGGGGGCGACTGAGCAATGTGTTGCCCAGGCATCTTAACCGGGCAGCGCCCATGCGGGCCAGCGATTGGACGATTCGAACGAAAAAAAAGCGCACCCTCAGGTGCGCTCCAATTCGGGTCACGTTTCCGGCCGCCGGGTCTTGCCAGCGACTTCTGTCAAACGTGGTGTCTCCTCGAATGTCTCCGGTATGGATTACCGTGCTTTTATCAATGCTCCCCCAAAAACCTTGCATGCCGCTTCTATTGCTTGTTCTTGGCACTGCCGCGCACCATCCCAGTGCGCATGAGCCCCATGATAACGCAAGTTCTTATAGAAAATGTATCTTTTCGGCCACAAATTTGGAAAATTATTTTACTTATAAACAAAACGTGATTGTCGACATGCTGTAGGCGCATGTCAGCGCGCCCTCCCGCATCGCCGATCCCTGCCTTACGTCAGCGCCCCACTTCGCGCAGGATGGCGCGCACGGTTTCCTTGCCGATTCGACCTTCCATCTGTCCATACACCGGCTGCATCGCACGCCGCCATTCGGCCTGCTGGGCTGGCGTGAGCGTGTGGATCGTCGTGGTGCCGGCCTGGCGGATGGCTTCGATGGCGTCGTCATTGGCGCGTTGGGCGATCTTTTTTTCGTACAGCGTGGCTTCGCGCATGGCGCGCGCCAGGGTGTTGCGGGTGTCGGCCGGCAGTCCATCCCAGAATTTTTTGTTAACGATCACCGCGTACCCCAGATAGCCGTGGTTGGACAGCGTCAGGTGGCTTTGCGTCGCGTGCATGCGCTGGGTGTACATATTCGACGGCGTGTTCTCGGTGCCGGCCACCACCCCATCGCGCAGGGCGGGTGCGGCTTCGGAAAAGGCCAGCGCCAGAGGCTGGGCGCCCAGCGCGCGCATCTGCGCATCCAGTACCTTGGACGCCTGGATACGCATGCGCAATCCCTCGAAATCCTTGGGCGAGGTCAAGGGTTGGTTGGCCGACATGATCTTGAAGCCGTTATGCCAGAACGCCAAGCCGGTGATGCCCTTGGGCTCGAGCTTGCGCAACAGGTTGCGGCCGATGCGGCCTTCGGTCACCTTGTACAGCGCCGCCCGGTCCGGGAAGATATACGGCAGGTCGAACGCCTCGAAGTCGCGCACGCCCAGCGGCGAGAACTTGGCCAGCGACGGCGCCAGCATCTGCACCGCGCCCAGCTGCAGGGCCTCGAGCTCCTCGCGGTCCTTGTACAGCTGGCTGTTCGGATACACTTCTACCTTGACTTGGCCGCTCGTCATTTGCTCGGCCAACTCCTTGAAACGCTCGGCGGCACGGCCCTTGGGCGTGTCGGGCGCCACCACGTGGCTGAACTTGATGACGATCGGCCCCTGCGCCAGGGCGTCGACACTCGCGGCCGCCGCCAGCACGAAAAACGCTTTGGCGGCCAGGGTCTTGATCTGCATGACGGTTTAATTCTTTCTAATGAAACCTTACACTGGCGGATGCACTGCCGCACGCAAGTCTGTGCCGTGCCCGTGTCGACCGCCATCGTGGACTTCCACAACAGCTGGACAGTTTAACCAATACAGGACTCTTGCATGAAAATTCCGTTCGCCCAGCCCATGTCGGAACCGCGCGCGCGCATCCGCGCCTGGCGGTTCTGGCGCTGGCTGGTGCCGATGCTGCTGGTGCTGCTGTTCCTCGCCGTGCTGATCTGGCTGCCCTGGCAGGCGCGCCAGATGGAAAGCACCGAGCGCCAAGAGCAATTGATTGCAGACACGCTGTGGGTCGAGCAGACCTTGCGCTTCGAGCTGGCGCGCAGCGAGGATGCGCTCAGCGCCCTCGGCGCCGACCTGGTGGTCGCGCCGCTGCCGCCGGAGAAACTGCAGGCGCGATTCCGCCAGATGTTCGTCAACGGCCCGGAGCTGGTGCGCGTGGTGTGGAGCGACGCCGCCGGCGCGGTGCTGGCCAGCCATGGCGCCGACCTGCCCGCCGCCGGCCTGCCCGAGACCACGGCCCTGGCCGGAGAAATGGCGCGCTCGATCCGGCGCGGCCGCTACAGCGAACCGTATGGCGCCACGCCATCGACCCATGGCCTGATCGATTTCTACCTGCCGCTGTTTCGCAATGGCCAGTTCATGGGCAGCCTGGTCGCGACCTACAGCCTGCAAGTGCTGCTCGACGAGACCGTGCCCTGGTGGTTTGCCCAGGATAATGCGCTGGCCCTGATCGACCGCGACGAACAGGCGGTGGCGCGGCGCGCCGCCGGCGGCCCGGGACGCGGCGTGTACACCCACCAGCGCGAGCTCGATCTGCCGGGCGCCCAGCTGGTGCTGTCGACCAACAGCGTCAAGCGCGCGCCGCAACTGCTGCCGAACCTGCTGGTGGGCTCGGTGATCGTGCTGGCCCTGGGCCTGTTGACCAGCCTGGCCGCGCTGTGGCGCCACATCTCGCGCACGCTGGCGGCGGAAAGCGCGCTGCGCCAGCAGATGGCGTTTCGCACGGCGATGGAAAACTCGCTGCTCACCGGCCTGCGCGCGCGCGACCTGGAGGGCCGCGTCACTTATGTGAACCGCGCCTTCTGCCAGATCGTCGGCCATCCGCCGGAAGAATTGATCGGCAAGAAGCCGCCGATGGCCTACTGGGCGCCGGAAGCGACCGCCGAATACGAGGAACGCTTCCAGGGCATCTTGTCGGGCAAGATCACGCCGCAATTCGAGACCGTGTTCCAGCGTCCGGACGGCACCCGGGTGCCGGTGCTGGTGTTCGAAGCGCCGCTGGTGGACGTCGACGGCCGCCATACCGGCTGGATGAGCTCGGTGCTCGACATCACCGACCGCAAGCGGGTCGAAGAGCTCAACCGCCAGCAGGAAGAAAAGCTGCAGGCCAGCGCGCGCCTGGCCACCATGGGCGAACTGTCGTCGATGCTGGCGCACGAGCTGAACCAGCCGTTGGCGGCGATTTCCAGCTACACGGTGGGCGCCCTGAACATGCTCGAGCGCGCCGCCGGCACCGGCGACGACCTCAAGCCGGGCATGCTGCGCCATGCGCTGGAACAGGCGCGCCAGCAAGCCCAGCGCGCCGGCCAGATCATCCGCAGCGTGCACGAGTTCGTCAAGAAGCGCGAACCGCTGCGCCAGGAGGTGACGATCCGCAGCGTCATTTCCAGCGTGCACGCCCTGATCGAGCTGCAGGCGCGCCAGGCCGGCGTGGCGCTGCGCGTGCAATTGCCGCCCGGCTTGCCGACCGTGCTGGCCGACCGCGTGATGCTGGAACAGGTGCTGCTCAACCTGACCCGCAATGCGATCCAGGCCATGCAGGACACGGCGCCGGACCAGCGTGTGCTGCGCATCGAGGCAGTACACGTGGACGAGCAGGTGGCGGTGTCGGTGATCGACCGCGGCCACGGCATCGCGCCCGAAGTGGCCGAGCGGCTGTTTTCTCCGTTCTACTCGACCCGGGCCGAGGGCATGGGAATGGGCTTGTCGATCTGCCGCACCGCGATCGAGTTCCATGGCGGCACCCTGAGCCATGCGCCGCATCCGGCCGGCGGCACCGTGTTCACATTTTCGCTGCCGGCCCAAGCGGCCAGCCGGGCGCTGGGCTAAAATTCGGTCTGCGGCGCGCAGGGCTATCCTGGATGCGCCATCTTTACGAGAAAAGCAACAAGGCGGGAAGCCCATCCCGCCACTACGGAGACCTGCATGCTGCACATCGTCGACGACGAAGAAGTCATTCGCGACTCGCTCGCCTGGCTGGCGCAATCGCGCGGCCTGCCCGCGCGCGGTTACGCGGGCGGCCAGGAATTCCTCGACGCCCTGCAAGACCTCGACGTCAGCGGCGACTGCCTCCTGCTCGACGTGCGCATGCCCGGCATGAACGGCATCGCCGTATTCGACGCGCTGATCGGCCGCGGCCTGCTGCCGCGCCTGCCCGTGATCTTTCTCACCGGCCACGGCGACGTGCCGATGGCGGTCGACTCGCTCAAGCGCGGCGCTTTCGATTTCTTCGAGAAACCCTTCAACGACAACCAGCTGATGGACCGGGTCGAGGAAGCCCTCGCCGCCTCGCGCAAGGCGGCCGCCTCGGCCGGCGTGCAGGCGCGCCTGGCCACCCTGTCGGCGCGCGAACGCGAAGTGCTCGACCTGATCCTGGCCGGCATGATGAACAAGGTCGTGGCCGATAAACTGGGCATCAGCATGCGCACGGTCGAGGTGCACCGGGCCCATATCTTCGACAAGATGCAGGTCAAGACCGCCGTCGAGCTGGCTGGGCTGTTGAAATAACCCGTCTTTTTGCCGACCTTGTCGCGCGTCAAGCGTTCCAGCTTCTCATGGGAAGCCTTGTAAAATAGTCTTGAACGCGCCGCGGCCCCGGGCGCCGCGATGCCACTCTCTTTTAGGAAACTCCAATGAACGAAAAGACAGTTGCAGACAAGATGTTTTTACGAACGGCGAAATCGATGCTGGTGCTCAATGGCCAGGTCAATCCGAACGTGGCGGCCCAGATGCCGGCCGAGATCGTCAAGGAGGGCGACGGTCCCTTCGACGTGATCCTGATGTTCTGCATGCACCGCAAGGATCTCGAGCACTATTTCGACATTGCCAAGCGCAAGCTGGGCGAGAAGGGTTCGCTGTGGATCGCCTACCTCAAGCAGACCGCCTCCAAGGCCACCGACATCAACCGCGATTCGATCAATGCCTATGCCAAGGAGAACGGCATCACCGGCGTGGCCATGATCTCGATCGACGGCGACTGGTCGGCCCTGCGCCTGAAGCGCATCGAGATCTGATGGCCTGACGCATACCGGCTCAGGCGGCGTGGCGCGCCAGGGCCCAGGCGACGTGTTCGCGCACCAGTTCGGATGGATGATCGAGCCGGGATTGCAAGGCCGCCACGATGACAGCATCCCCACGCTTTTTCTCGGCGGCATTTCCCAACCCTACCGCCAGATTGCGCAACCAGCGCTCATGGCCGATGCGGCGGATCGGACTGCCTTCCATGCGGCGGTTGAATTCTTCTTCGTCCCAGGCGAACAGCTCGAGCAGGTCGCCTCCACCCAAGCCATTGCGTTCGTCGAAATCCGGCACCACCGCGCGCTGCGCAAACTTGTTCCACGGACAGGCCACCTGGCAATCGTCGCAGCCATAGATGCGGTTGCCGATCAGGGGCCGCAATTCTTCCGGAATACTGTTCTTGAGCTCGATCGTCAGGTAAGAGATGCAGCGCCGCGCGTCGAGCTTGCCCGGCCCCAGGATCGCCCCGGTCGGGCACAGGTCGATGCACGACTGGCACTGCCCGCAATGCGCGCCGGTGGGCGGGTCGACGGGCAGCGGCAGGTCGACCAGGATCTCGCCGATGAAGAAGGTCGAGCCGGCCGCGCGCGACAGCAGCAGCGTGTGCTTGCCGCGCCAGCCCAGGCCGGCCTTTTCGGCCAGCGGCAACTCCATCACCGGCGCCGAATCGGTGAACACCCGAAAGCCGAACGGCCCGATCGCGTCCTGGATGCGGCCGGCCAGCGACTGCAGGCGGTTGCGCAAGACCTTGTGGTAGTCGCGGCCGCGCGCATACACCGAGACCACGGCGGCCTCCGGATCCTGCTGGCGCAGGCGCTCCCGGGCGCGCCAGTCGGCATCCTGGGCGGCGGGCAGGTAATCCATGCGCGCCACGATGGCGCGCACCGTGCCCGGCACCAGTTCGGCGGGACGGGCACGCTTCATGCCATGGCTTGCCATATAATCCATCTCGCCGTGGTAACCCGCGTCCAGCCAGGCTTGCAGCCCGGCCTCCAGGTGGCCCAGGTCGACGTCGGCGACGCGCACGTCGGCAAAGCCCAGCTCCTTGCCCCACGCCTTGATGGCGCGCGCAAGCTCAGGCAGGTCGGGGGCAGGGTTGGGGGAAGTGGGCATACCGCAAGAAATCACGCAGAACAACTCGCTATTTTATTCGATGCAGCCTTTTAAATCGCGCTTGCAGCGCTATCTGCCGGACGAATCCGCCACATCCGCCCTCGGCGCCGCCCTGGCGCGCGCCTTGCAGCCGGGCCTGGTGATCTACCTGCACGGCGACCTCGGCGCCGGCAAGACCGCCCTCACCCGTGCCCTGCTGCAGGCGGCCGGCCATGCCGGCACCGTGAAGAGCCCGACCTATACCTTGTCGGAACCGTATCGGGTGATGCTCGATGGCAAGCCATTGAACGTGATCCACTACGACCTGTACCGCATGTCGAGTCCGGAAGAATTCCTGGACGCGGGCTTTCGCGAAGACTTCGATGGGCGCAATGTGTGCATCGTCGAGTGGCCCGAAAAAGGCGATCCGGTGTTGCCGCCGCCCGACTTGCGTATCTTGCTCAACGTTAGCGGGCCCGGCCGTGATGTAGAATTGCAGGCGTTGTCCGAATTAGGCCTGCTATGCCTCGACCGTCTCGCTCCCCTTCTGCCGCCCCAGCCGCCCGCGTGACGCCTTCGTCCTCGCGTCGCCGTGTCCTGCTCAAGGCCGGCGGCACGCTGCTGCTGTCCGTCATCCCGCTGCGCGCCAGCGCCAATGAAATCCTGGCCGTGCGTGTCTGGCCCGCCCCCGACTACACCCGGGTGACGCTGGAAAACGACACCGACCTCAAGGCCGAACACTTCCTGATCCCCGATCCGCCGCGCCTGGTGGTCGATATCGACGGCCTCGCCCTGAGCAACACGCTCAAGAGCCTGGTGGCCAAGATCGAACCGAACGACCCCTACATCAAGCAGGTCCGGGTCGGCCAGAACCGCCCGAACGTGGTGCGCCTGGTGTTCGACCTGAAGGCCGAGATCAAGCCGCAGGTATTTACCCTGGCGCCGGTGGCCGGCTACCAGCACCGCCTGGTGTTCGACCTGTACCCGGCCACTCCGGTCGACCCGATCGCTGCCCTGATCGAACAGGGCGACTGGAGCCCGGGCCCGACCACGACCCTGGCGGCCGACCAGCCGGCCCTGGGCGACCCTGTCGCCGCCACCCCGGTGGCCGGCGCGCCGGCCTCGCCCAATCCCGCCACCGGCACGCCGCCGGTGCAGATTCCCGTGCCGCCGCCCGCCGTCCCGCGCACCCAGCCGAATGCCGGCCCGGACGCGATCGCCAAGCTGGAAGCCGAAATGTCGGGCCTGAAGGGCACGGCGCCGGCCCTGGCGGTGCAGCCGCCGCCGGCCAAGGCGACCGCCGCGGCGCCTGCCCAGAAGGTGGCGCGCATGATCACCATCGCCCTCGATCCGGGCCATGGCGGCGAAGACCCGGGCGCGATCGGCGCCAAGGGCAGCCGCGAGAAGGACATCGTGCTGGCGGTGGCCAAGCGCCTCAAGGCCAAGCTGGAGCAGATGCCGAATACCCGCGTGATGCTGACCCGCGACGGCGACTTCTTCGTGCCGCTGGGCACCCGCGTGCAAAAGGCGCGCAAGGTGCAGGCCGACCTGTTCGTCTCGATCCACGCCGACGCCTGGATTTCGCCGACCGCGCGCGGCTCGTCGGTGTTCGTGCTGTCGGAAAAAGGCGCCAGCTCGAGCGCGGCGCGCTGGCTGGCGAATGACCAGAACAAGGCCGACCTGATCGGTGGCGCCAACCTGACGGGCACCAGCGACAAGCACCTGGCCAGCGTGCTGTTCGACCTGTCGACCACGGCCCAGATCAACGACAGCCTCAAGCTGGGCAAGGCCGTGCTGAAGGAAATCGGCGGCATCAACCGCCTGCACAAGGCCTCGGTCGAGCAAGCCGGCTTCGCCGTGCTGAAGGCGCCGGACATCCCGTCCATCCTGGTCGAGACCGCGTTCATCTCGAACCCGCAGGAAGAAGCGCGCCTGAACGACGACGGTTACCAGGACCAGTTGGCCAACGCGATCACGAATGGCATCCGCCGCTATTTCGCCGATAATCCGCCCATGGCCAAGAGCCGCCAGACCTGAGTCCGACCCCATCATGGAAAACATCACCTTCGGGCAACTGCCCGCGATTCGCATCACGGCGCCGGATGGCGCCAGCGCCGTCGTCACCCTGTATGGCGGCCACCTGGTGTCGTGGCATGGCGCCGACGGCGGCGAGCGCATGTTCCTCAGCACCCGCTCGGCCCTGGACGGCAGCCGCGCGATCCGCGGCGGCGTGCCCGTCATCTTTCCCCAGTTCGCCGAGCGCGGCGACGGCATGCGGCATGGTTTTGCGCGGGTCAGCAGCTGGCGCCTGGAAGCGCACGGCATCGAGGGCGATGCGGCGTGGGCCGAGTTCGGCCTGACTGATGCCGACCTGGCGCCGGCGACGGCCGCCGCCTGGCCGCACCGCTTCGCGCTGGCGCTGCGCGTGACCGTGCGCGCCAATCAGCTGGAGATGGCGTTCAGCGTGCGCAACACGGGCGACGCGCCCTTCCCGTTCGCGGCGGCGCTGCATACCTATCACCTGGTGCCGCACCTGGCGGACGTGCGCATCGAGGGGCTCGAGGCGGGGACGCTGTCCATCGCGGACAAGCTCGACGTGGTCTACGAGAACGTGGGCGACGGCATCACCCTGGGCACCTGGGCGCGCGTCCTGACGCTGGAACAGGAAGGCTTCCGGGATGCCGTGGTATGGAATCCGGGCGCCGCGGACACGGCCGCGCTGGCCGACATGGAAGACGACGAGTACCAGCGCTTCGTGTGCATCGAGCCGGCGCAGCTGACGCCGGTCGAGCTGGCGCCGGGTGCGGTGTGGGAAGGCCGTTACCGCGTTTCCTGACGTTCGCGCCCAGATCATGAAAAAACGCGCCTTGGCGCGTTTTTTTGTTTTACATGGATTCCTTGATCATCCGCCCGTTCGCCTGCTGCACAGGCCGCGAATTGAAGGGATACAGGCGCGAGAACAAGGCCATCTGCTGCGGCGACGCCGTCATCGGCTGCTTCATCACCAGCCACAGCACGTTCTCGGTGCATGGCGGCTCGCTCAGCGACCCCATGTAGGTGAAGTAGTCGCGTCGCGCCGGCAGGATCTCGTTGACGTCGATCACGATCGACGGCGTCACCGTCATGTGCTTTTCCAGCGGCAGATTGTTCCACACGGTCTGGATCATCGGATTGGCGTCGCCGCGCTCGAGCAGCACCGCCAGGATCGCGATCTTGTTGTCGTAGCTCTTGTGCACCAGATGCACGACCATCTCGGTGCCCTTGCCGTTGATGCGCTCCTCGCCCGGACGGTGGAAGTGGAATTGCTGCAGCTCGTAGGTGGTCCCGCCCACGCTCAGGAAGTTTCCGCCCGCGACATTCACCTGGATCGTATGGCCATTGTCGATCTCGTTGAACGAGCTCGGGTGATAGTCGAAGTTGATCTGCTCCAGGTCGACCTTGATGCCGTCGCGCAGGTCGATCGGCGACTGGCGGTTGCCGGTATTGCAGGCTGCCCAAGCGGTATTGATCTTCGACCAGTTCTCGGGACCGAACTCGCCCTCATAGGTCCAATGGGTGCCGTTCTTCGGCTTGGCGGCTTCGATTGCCGCGGCGGCAGCGGCGGCGGCTTCCTTCTTGCGGCGGGCGTCCGCGGCGCGGCGTGCGCGTGCGGCTTCCTCGGCGCGCAGCGCCTGCTTGGCGCGCAGCTCGGCCAGTTTTTCGGCGATGCGGACCGACAGGTCGACTTCCGCGTCTTCTTCGGATTTTTGGGCAGCCGCCGGGGTGGCCCCGGCAGGCCGCAGGTTCGGCTTGATCGAGGCGATCGCCGCGGGCTTCTCGGCCGCAGGCTTGGTCGGGGCTGCATCGTTCGCATGCGCCGTGGCCACGGTCAGGCTCAGGCTCAAGGCGAATAGTGCGATCAGGTTACGCATGGGTGTCCAGATAGTGTGCTTACCCTATCCTTATCGGACCCGGCGCAGCTAACTTGAGTGCGCTGCAGCAACAAAAGGCGCTGAATTTACGCCTTTTGCCGACTTGTCATTCTAAATGTTAATTACGGCTGAGCATGCGCCGGCCAAGCTTGTACAGACCGCCGATCGCCAGCGGCACGATGGCCGCGCTCACGCCCACCAGCACGATCTCGGTCAGGTGGTCCTTGATGATCGGCACATGGCCAAAGAAATAGCCGGCCGTTACCAGGCTGACCACCCACAGCAGCGCGCCCGCGACGTTGTACAGCTGGAAGCGGGTGTGCGTCATGTCGGACACGCCGGCCACGAAGGGCGCGAAGGTGCGCACCACCGGCACGAAGCGCGCCAGGATGATGGTCTTGCCGCCATGCTTTTCGAAGAAGGCATGGGTGCGCGTGAGGGCATCCTTGTTGATCCAGCGATAGTTATGCGTGAACATGCGATGGCCTACCGCTTCGCCGATGAAATAGTTCACCGTATTGCCGGTGACGGCGGCGGTCACCAGCAAGGTCGTCAATAGCGGATAGCTCATCTCGCCGGTGGCGCAGAAGGCGCCGGCGATGAACAGCAGGGTGTCGCCGGGGAAGAAGAACAGGACCACCAGGCCGGTCTCGCAGAACACGATGGCGAACAGGACGAGGTAGACGTAGGTGCCGTACTGGGCCAGCAGGGCGCCGAGGGATTTGTCGACGTGCAGCAGCATGTCGAACAGGTGCATCAGGTCCATGATATTCCTAAACGAGAGCCTGACATTATAGCCCTCTCCCCTCTTGCAAGATGTTCACGCGATCTGGAGGGCCCGGCAGCGCGCTGGGCTACAATTGCCCGCACATAAATAAGAAGCGGAGCAGACATGCAGGCAATGACCATGATCGGAGCACTCACCGGCAGCGCCCTCCTCGCCCTGTTCAGCAGCGGCGCCAGCGCGGCGCCGGCCAGGCCCGGCAAGGAACTGCCGCCCAAGCCCTCGGTGGCGGACGTGGTCAAGGCGTCCCAGCCGGGCGACTGGCGCCCCCTCGATCCGGAAAACACGCTGTACATGGAACTGCCGGCCGGCCGCGTGGTCATGGAACTGGCGCCGAGCTTCGCGCCGAAGGCGGCCGGGAACATCCGCGCACTGGTGCGCGAGCGCTATTTTGACGGCCTGTGGATCATGCGCGCGCAAGATGGCTTCGTGGTGCAATGGGGCGATCCGGACGAAGAAACGCCGCGCCCGTTCAGGGCCGACAAGACAGTGGACGCCGAATTCACCGTGCCCGCCAAGGGCACCGGCAAATTCACGCAGCTGAAGGAGCGCGACGTCTACGCGCCGCAGGTGGGCCACGTGAACGGCTTCCCGGCAGCGCGCGACCCGAAGGCCGGCCAGGCCTGGCTGCCGCACTGCTACGCCATGGTCGGCGTGGCGCGCGACGAGGCGTCCAATACGGGCAACGGTTCGCAGCTGTACACCGTGATCGGCCACGCGCCGCGCCACCTGGACCGCAACATCACCGTGGTCGGGCGCATCGTGTCCGGCATGCCGCTGCTCACGGTGATGCCGCGCGGGACCGGCGCCGCCGGTTTCTACGAGAAAGCCGAGCAACGCACGCCGATCGCCAGCGTACGCCTGGCGGCCGACGTGCCGCTGCCTGAACGCAGCAAGCTCGAGGTGATGCGCACCGAGAGCACCGCCTTCCAGGCCGTGATCGAGGCCCAGCGCAACCGCGGCGGTCCGTGGACCAAGGTCGCGGCCGGCGCCATCGACCTGTGCAATGTGCCGATTCCCGTGCGCGAACAGCAATAAGCCATCGACGATCCGGGGCCATGGCAGCGCGATATAATCGCACCATGAACGCCCCAGCCCCGACCCACCGTCCCATCCAGCAGCTCCCCGACCAGCTCATCTCGCAGATCGCCGCCGGCGAAGTGGTCGAGCGGCCATCGGCCGTCGTCAAGGAACTGCTGGAAAATGCGCTCGACGCGGGCGCGACCCAGATCACCGTGCGCCTCGAAGAAGGCGGCGTCAAGCGCATCGCGATCACCGACAATGGCCGCGGCATCGCGCCGGAACAGCTGCCGCTGGCGCTGGCGCGCCATGCGACCTCCAAGATCTCCTCGCTGCACGACCTCGAGAACGTGGGCACGCTGGGCTTTCGTGGCGAGGCGCTGGCCTCGATCGCCTCGGTGGCCGCGGTGCGCATCACTTCGCGCACGCCCGACGCGGCCCACGCCTGGGAAATCGTCGGCTCGCACGAGGGCACGGTCGCTCCATCCTCGGGGGCCTGCGGCACCACGATCGACGTGCAGGACCTGTACTTCAACACGCCGGCGCGCCGCAAGTTTTTAAAATCCGAACAGACCGAATACGGCCACTGCGCCGAGGTCGTGCGCCGCATCGCGCTGGCGCGTCCGGACGTGTCGTTCAGCCTGTCGCACAACGGCCGCACGATCGACCACTGGAACGTGAGCGAAGCAGCCAAGCGCAGCGCCCACATCCTGGGCAGCGATTTCGCCGAGGCGCGGCTCGAACTGGACGAGTCGGCCGGCCCGCTGCACCTGCACGGCTACGTCGGCCTGCCCACGGCCTCGAAGGCGCGCGCCGACGGCCAGTTCTTCTACGTGAACGGGCGTTTTGTCCGCGACAAGGTGCTGGTGCACGCGGTGCGCGCCGCCTACCAGGACGTGCTGCACGGCGACCGCTTCCCCTCCTATGTGCTGTCGCTCGACCTCGATCCGGCGCTGGTCGACGTCAACGTCCACCCGTCGAAGATCGAAGTGCGCTTCCGCGACAGCCGCGCGGTGCACCAGTTCGTGTTCCACGCGGTGCAGCGCACGCTGGCCCAGACCTCGGCCACGGCGCACGGCAGCGTGCCGGCGCCGATCACGGCGGCCGAGGTAAGGCCCAGCGGCACGCCGCTATGGCAGTTATCGGAATCGCCGTCACGGCCGCAGATGCGGCCACACGAGCAGACCTCGTTCGGGTCGCAGTTGTCGACCTTCTCGCCGTCGCCGTATCCGGCGGGCAGCCGCTGGGATGATCCTTCCACGCAAGGCGGCGTGGCGCAGCGTACCGAGGCGTATGGCGCGCTGTTCAAGTCGGATGCGACGACCACGGTGCCTGCGCCTTCGTCCGCCCCGATGGACGTGCCGCTCTCGGCGTCGGACCGCCCGCTGTCGAACGACGACTTCCCGCTCGGCTTCGCGCTGGCCCAGCTGCACGGCATCTACATCCTGGCCCAGAACACGCGCGGCCTGGTGCTGGTCGATATGCACGCGGCCCACGAGCGCATCCTCTACGAGCAGATCAAGAACGCGCTCGACGCCCAGGCCCAGGGCCAGGAGATGCAGGTGCAGTCGATGCTGATCCCGGTGACCTTCTACGCCGACGCGATCGAAGTCGCGACCGCGACCGAGCACCAGGACACGCTGAAGGCGCTGGGCTTCGACATCGCCGCGCTATCGCCGACCACCCTCGCCGTGCGCAGCGTGCCGACCCTGCTCAAGAACGCCGACGCCCAGACCCTGGCGCGCGACGTGCTGCGCGACGTGCGCGAATACGGCGGCTCGCGCGTGCTGATCGAGCGCCGCAACGAGCTGCTCGGCACCCTCGCCTGCCACACGGCGGTGCGCGCCAACCGCATCCTGGCCGTGCCCGAGATGAACGCGCTGCTGCGCCAGATGGAGAGCACCGAGCGCGCCGACCAGTGCAACCACGGCCGCCCGACCTGGGTCCAGCTCGAGATCTCCGCGCTCGACAAACTGTTCTTGCGCGGCCAATGATGAACGAGACGAACAAGCCGATGGCCGTGGCCATCATGGGCCCGACCGCGTCCGGCAAGACGGCCAGCGCCCTGCGCATCGCGCAAACGCGACCGTGCGAAATCATCTCGGTCGATTCGGCCCTCGTGTATCGCGGGATGGACATCGGCACCGCCAAGCCCACACCCGACGAACTGGCCGCCGTGCCGCATCACCTGATCGACATCCTCGATCCGCTCGAGGCCTATTCGGTGGCGCAGTTCCGCGACGACACCATCCGCCTCGTCGGCGAGATCACGGCGCGCGGCAAGCTGCCGCTGCTGGTGGGCGGCACGATGATGTATTTCAAGGGGCTGGTCGACGGCCTGGACGACCTGCCGACGGCGGATGCCGGCGTGCGCGCCGCGCTCGATGCCGAAGCCGCCCGCATCGGCTGGCCCGGCATGCACGAGAAACTGCGCGCGGTCGATCCGGTGACGGCGGCGCGCCTGGCGCCGAACGACGCCCAGCGCATCAACCGCGCGCTGGAGATTTTCGAACTGTCCGGCCAGCCGATGTCGGCCCTGCTGGCAAAGCGTGCCAAGCCCGAGCTGCCGTTCGAACTGGTGTCGTTCGGCCTGGAGACTGAAGACCGCTCTGTGCTGCACCGACGCATCGCGCTGCGCTTCGACCAGATGCTGGGCGATCGCGACGACGGGGGCCTGGTGGCGGAAGTGGCGCGCCTGCGTGCGCGCGGCGACCTGTCGCCGGCGCTGCCGTCGATCCGCTGCGTCGGCTATCGCCAGGCTTGGGACTACCTGGATGGAAATATCAGCCGCGCGGAACTGCGCGAACTGGGCATCATCGCCACCCGCCAGCTGGCCAAGCGCCAGATCACCTGGCTGCGCGCGATGCCGGACCGGATCGTGATCGATTGCCTGGGGCTAGAACCGGCGGGGGCAATGCTGGATCACCTGGCGACGTTAAGTAAATGACATCGGCGCGACATTTTTCCGCGCAGAACACGCCACGATCTTGACACGCAACCAGTCGCGCCCGATAATATTGGTCGTTGCGGTGATATAGCTCAGCTGGTTAGAGCACAGCACTCATAATGCTGGGGTCGGTGGTTCAAGTCCACCTATCACCACCAAGAATTCCAAGCGAATGGCTTGGCTCTCCAACGAGTCAAGCCATTTTTGCTTTGTCAGTTTCGGTGATATAGCTCAGCTGGTTAGAGCACAGCACTCATAATGCTGGGGTCGGTGGTTCAAGTCCACCTATCACCACCAGATACAGAACGGCCCGGTTGGCGACAACCGGGCCGTTGTTGTTTCCAGCGTCATCGTTCAATGCTTCTTGCCGCCACCCGAGACCTTGTTCTCGGTGGCCCAGGCACGACGCTCGGCCTCCTTCTTGCCGACGCCCTTCTTCTCGTAGCCTTCCTTGATGTGCTCGGCCTGGCGCTTTTGCTTGTCGGTGTACGACGATTTATCACCCTGGGGCATGATGTTCTCCTTTTGACACAAGAGAGCACAGCGTACGCCTGTGGCGCGCGTCGATTCGTGCGCCACCCCACGCTCGCGCGCGGTCTACTCAGCCTTATGCCACTCGCCGTCCGGCGCGTGCTCGTCGAGCGCATAGTCGCCGCGCGCCAGGGCTTCGAGCACCGCATACGCCTGTTGCACGTGTCCGGCATCGACCAGCAGGCGCACGCCGCCCAGGGCCGGCGCCAGCAGCAGGTCGGTCTGCATCAGGTGGGCGTCGGCCAGCATGGCGGGGATGCCCGACGCTTCCAGGCAGCCCTGGGCCAGGTTGGCGTCCAGCGGGATCATGTAGCGCGCCACCACGTACAGGTCGCGCTCGGGAATGCGCTCGACCTCGGGGTGGGCGGCCAGCCAGTCGTTTAGTGCGAGCGTGTGCATGGTGAGGCCTTCAGTTCAGGAGCGCGGGCAGGTGGGACAGCAGGTACAAGGTCACGCCGATCATGCCGCCCACGATGGTGCCGTTGATGCGGATGTACTGCAAGTCCTTGCCGATATTGAGTTCGATCTGGGCCGACATCTCGCGGTCGTCCCACTGCTTGACGGTGTCGGCGATGTGGCGCGTCAGGAAGCCCGCGAACTCGGGCGCCACGCCGCGCGCGGCTGCTTCCAGGTTCTCGTGCAGCGACTGGCGCAAGGCCGGGTCTTCGCTGAGCACCTTGCCGATCCAGGCGCCCATGGCGACGATGCGGCGGCGCAGGCTGGACTCGTCGCTTTCCAGGTCGCGCTTGAGCCAGGCCTTCAGCTCGGCCCACAGCGAGCCCAGATAGGCGTTGAGGGTCTCGTCCTCGAGCAGGTAGCGCTTGACGTCGTCGGCCTTGGCCAGGAAGGCCGGGTCGCCTTTCAGGCGCTCGATAAAGCCGGCCACGTAGTCGTCGAAGCGGTGGCGCAGCGAATGCTCGGGATCGGCCGCGACCTTGTTCAACACGCCGGCGGCCAGGCGCACGGCGATGTCGGCGCCCTTGCGGCCGATGAGGTCCGACGGCAGCATCTTCTCGATGAAGGCGTAATCTTCCTTGAGCCAATCGACGATGCCCTGGGCGATGTAGTCCTGGGTATCCGCGTTGTCCAGCAGCCGCGCCAGTTGCCGGATGCCCTCGTCGAGCAACTCCTGGTGGCGCCGGCCGCGGGTCAGGCTTTCGAGGATCGCGCCGCTCGACTTCGACAGGTCGACGCTTCTCACCATCGTGTGCACGCCGCGGCGGATGAAATTCTGCACCGCCGCGTCCTCGATGAAGTCGAGCATGAAGGTGGCGGCGCGCACCAGGTGGGCGCCCATCAGCTCCGTATTGGCGGGCTTGACCAGCCACTCGGCCACCTTCTGCACCGGATCGTGACGCCGGATCAGCCCGACGATGGAATCGGTGTCGAGGAATTTTTCGCGCACGAACAGGGCCAGGTTGTCGGCGATCTTGTCCTTGTTGCTGGGGATGATGGCGGTATGGCGCGAGACGATCGGGATCGGCACGCGCCGGAACAGGGCCACCACCGCGAACCAGTCGGCCAGCGCGCCGACCATGGCCGCTTCGGAAAAGGCGCGCAGCAGACCGGTCCACCAGGTAGCCGGCAGCAGCAGGCTGATCACGAACAGCACGGCCGCGCCCACGAAGAAGCCCAGGGCGATCAGTTTGGAACGGCGCAGTTCATCCTGTTTTTCCATGCGGCCTGGCTCGGCAGTGACGTTATGCCAATGCTATCGCACTTCCCGCGCGGACGACGCGCCGACGCTGTCTACCTTGCTCGCGGCGTTTTCACGACCTGTACATACTGCTGACATATACTGAAGATCTTCCAACCACATCGAACGCTCCCCCTGCATGCACCATGAATTAAGCCTGATCACCACGATTGCCGCCGCGCTGGGTTTTGGCCTGATATTCGGCATGCTGGCGGTGCGCCTCAAATTGCCGGCGCTGGTGGGCTACCTGGCGGCCGGCGTCTTCATCGGCCCGGCCACGCCGGGCTTCGTGGCGGACATCGGCCTGGCCTCGCAGCTGGCCGAGATCGGGGTCATGCTGCTGATGTTCGGGGTCGGGCTGCACTTCTCGCTGAAGGACTTGCTCGACGTGCGCCGCATCGCCCTGCCCGGCGCGCTGCTGCAGATCGGCGTGGCCACCGCGATGGGCATGGCCCTGTCGTGGTGGTGGGACTGGAGCCTGGGCGCCGGCATCGTGTTCGGCCTGGCGCTGTCGGTGGCGAGCACCGTGGTGCTGCTGCGCGCGCTGGAGGCGCGCGGCGTGCTCGACTCGATGAACGGGCGCATCGCGGTGGGGTGGCTGGTGGTCGAGGACCTCGTCATGGTGCTGGTGCTGGTGATGCTGCCGGCGCTCGCCGGGCCGCTGGGCGGCAAGGGCGATGCCGGGCTCGATCTGTGGCCGGCGCTGGGCATGACCCTGCTGCAGGTGGGCGGCTTCATCGCCTTCATGCTGATCGTCGGGCGCAAGGTCTTCCCGTGGTTTCTGTGGCGCGTGGCCAGGACCGCGTCGCGCGAACTGTTCACCTTGTCGGTGATCGCGGCGGCGGTCGGCATCGCCTATGCGTCCTCGAGCCTGTTCGGCGTGTCGTTCGCGCTGGGCGCCTTCTTTGCCGGCATGGTGCTGCGCGAATCGGAACTGAGCCACCGCGCGGCCGAGGAGTCGCTGCCGCTGCGCGACGCGTTTTCAGTCCTGTTCTTCGTCTCGGTCGGGATGCTGTTCGATCCGATGGTGTTGGTCGACAATCCGCTGCACGTGCTGGGCGTGGTACTGGTGATCGTGGTCGGCAAGTCGCTTGCCGCATTCATCCTGGTGCTGGCGCTGCGCTATCCGCTCAATACCGCGCTGACGGTGTCGGCCAGCCTGGCGCAGATCGGCGAGTTCTCTTTCATTCTCGCTGCGCTGGGCATGCAGCTCGGGCTATTGCCGGAGCTGGGGCAGAACCTGATCCTGGCCGGCGCCATCATCTCGATCGCCTTCAATCCACTGGTGTTCTCGTCGATCGAGCCGGTGCAGCGCTGGCTGGGCAAGCAGGATCACCTGATGCACTTGGCGCGCAAGCTGGAACGGCCGGCCGACCCGCTGGCGGAGCTGCCGATGACGACCTCGCGCGAAAAGCTCAGCAACCAGGTAGTGCTGGTGGGCTTCGGGCGGGTCGGGCGGCGCATCGCCGAAGACCTGACGGCGCGCGGCATTCACTTCGTACTCGCCGAGCAGCACCGCGAACTGGTCGAGACGGCGCGCGAGCGCGGGATTCCGGCGGTGGTGGGCAATGCGGCGGAACCGGCGGTGCTGATCCAGGCGCATATCCACAAGGCGGCGATGCTGGTGATCGCGACGCCGGATACCTTCGACGTGCGCAAGATGGTGGAGATTGCGAAGGCGCTCAATCCCGCCGTGCGGTGCGTGGCACTTACGCATAGCGACAAGGAAGCGGAGTTGTTGCGGGCGGAGACGGGTGGGCGGGTGTTTGTCGGTGACGAGGAGCTGGCCGGCAGCATGACAAGGCATGTGCTGGAAACGCTGCGGGAGCAGCAGCGTGCTCCACTCGAGCATTGAGCGATATTAGCGGATAGCTGGCACGGGTCTGTCAATCGCCACATCCTGGACCCGCTGCCAGATGATCCGGATCCTGGTGCCGTCCGGCCTCTGGAAGTTTTCGGTCATGCGATCGCCTTCGACGACCAGGCGCAACTCCTTGCGGGTACGGACCTGCCCGATCCAGTTCGGAAACGTCGATGCCTCGACGCGGTTGCCGCTGAAGACGCCTTCCTTGTCCACCGTATAGGTGCCGAAGAAGCTGATGTTGCCGGCCATCGCGGCGCGGTTTTCCTCGGCCGTGCCCTGCCCTCTGACATCGGAGGCAAATTTCGGAATAGTTGCATCGGTCAGCACTTCGATGAAGTGCATGTCTTCGGTGAACACGAGCAGGCCGTTCGGCTTGCTGCCATACGCCGGCAGGTTCTTGCTGTCAGGGTCGATTTGGGCGGTCACCATGCGCCAGGTGCCCAAGATTTGGTTCAGCGATTCGGCCTTGGCAGACGTACTGACACCAATCAGCATCGCTATCAGAATGGATAGAGCGGACTTCGATTTACACATGATATCTCCTGGGTGCGAAATATCCGTCACGTGCGATCTTGGGCCGGATAGCTATCCTACCCTTGCTACGATCGTAATCGAGTAGAACGGACTGATCATCTGCCAAGCCTCGTACGCGGTGATGAATCACGCTGAACAATAACGTCACTCAGATCAGTTTTTAGAAGACGAGGTAGGCTTTTGAAAACGATGACATAGCGCAATAGGCATCTGTCAGAGCACCGATATCGTGTACCCGACAAATTTATCTAGAGCATATCCGCTATGGCTATCGAAGTAGCGAAAAAAATCATTACTGCCCTGCGCGAGTATTCTCGAATAGCCCAGTGCGCGGCACATATTTGCTCATTCTGTACTGTAAGCGCTACGACAAAATTTCGGATAGCAAGTTGGCGACTCCAGGCATTCAACTTAACTCGAAAAAATGGGACGTCGGCACTAACGATTTTGAGCCCTACTAAATTGTTCGCAAGTATGAGCATGCTGGTCCTGACGTTCAGCATTGCGGGCTGCGACCAGAAAGGCGCGCCTTGTGTACATCGAGGCACTGACAACATGCCACAGTATGAAGGCTGTCTTGCGCGTCATGAGACCCTAAAAATCGTCACCGAGCTTAAGCCGTTTACAGTCCTCACGATCGACTATTACAAGCCCGGCTGGGGTGGATACTACTTTTCCGACGTGCGAGAGAAATACTTCCGGATCCTGCATGACGAGCGTGTTGTCCTGGAGCGAGCAGAAGGAGTGGAGCAGTGGGAGGGCGCCGGGCGTAGCGTGCTGTTGGCGACCGTGCAAATGCTGGACGATGGCGGCCTGCATTTGCTGGACGCTGCAGCCGGTAAGCCTGTAGTGCGTCATCTTGTCACCGGCGTGAATCATTGGGAAGGAGAAAAAAACTTTGAGCACGGCTATCCGGAGCCTGTCAGAATTTCTGTGTGGAACGGGGTCATGAAATAATCCCGAAAGGACTGTTCCATGACCGAAGTGATGACCACCAAGAAGCCCAAAAAACAGAAAGCAGCGTACCCGTTTCCCGTTGAGCTGATCGACCAGTTGCTGGCCCAGGTTGAGAACAAGGACGCCGAGTCGATCCTTGGCGAATCGGGCCTCGCCGGGCAGCTCAAAAAAATGCTGGCCGAGCGTATGTTGTCGGCCGAGTTGAACCACCACCTGGCCAACGAGGAAGACGGCAGCAGAAACCACCGCAACGGTAGCAGCCCGAAGAAGGTCTTGACGCCAGGCGGGGAGCTCCACCTGGACATTCCGCGCGATCGTCTGTCGAGCTTCGAGCCCAAACTGGTGGCCAAACATCAGCGCCGGATGTCGGGCTTCGACGATCACGTTATCAGCATGTACGCTCGTGGTATGAGCGTGCGCGAGATTCAGGCGCATTTGCTGGAGTTGTACGGCACCGAGGTGTCGCCAGACCTGATTTCGACCATCACCGACGAAGTGCTCGAGGAGGTCGCGCAGTGGCAGCAGCGGCCGCTCGAGGCGATGTATCCGATCGTGTATTTCGACGCGTTGCGCCTGAAGATCCGGGACGAAGGCACGGTCAAGAACAAGGCCGTATATCTGGCCTTGGGCATTCGTGCCGACGGCCGCAAGGAAGTACTGGGTCTGTGGATCGAACAGACCGAAGGCGCCAAATTCTGGCTGAAGGTTTTCAACGAACTCAAGAACCGCGGACTGGACGATATCCTGATCGCCGTCGTCGATGGCCTGCGCGGCTTCCCGGAGGCCATCGAGGCCGTTTATCCGCAAGCGCAGATCCAGACGTGCATCGTGCACCTGATCCGCAATTCGACGACGCTTGCGGCCTGGAAGGACCGGAAGGAACTGGCAGCGGCGCTCAAGCCGATCTACCACGCTGCCAACGCCGAGCTGGCCGAAGCGGCGCTGGATGCCTTTGCAGAAGGCCCATGGGGCACCAAGTTTCCGACCGTGGCCGCGATGTGGCGGCGCCAGTGGCAGCAGGTGATTCCGTTCTTTGCCTACCCACCTGAAGTGCGCACGATCATCTACACGACCAACGCTATTGAAAGCCTGCATATGCGTCTGCGGAAGATCGTCAAGAACCGTGGTCACTTCCCCAGCGACGAAGCCGCGACCAAGTTATTGTTCCTGGCCTTGCGCAATATCGAGAAAGATTGGAAGATGCCACAGCGTACCTGGAAGCAGGCTGCCAACCAGTTCGCCATCATGTTCGGCGAGCGCTTCACGAACGCGATTATCTAACTACGAATTCTGGCCCCGCACACAGAATTTCTGACAGGTCCGCTATCCGTGGGGGCCAGAACGGCGTTACCTGCCACGCCGTTACTACAGCAACGATGCCGGCTTCCTCCTTGAGCTAGATCCAATACGTCTGCATTTAATGCCGCTAGGCTCGACGGGCATCGCGGAGCCCACGATCACGACGCTGGCAGCTGTGTCACCTGACGGACGTGCTTATGCTTATGTTGACAGTCGCAACACCCCTTCAGCTATCAAAGTAGTAACGGCTGACGGTGGTCAGCGTGACCCAGTGGCACTGCCACTCACTGCGCTGGCATCAAGTGCGCCCGATGTCAGCCCCTACGAACCGCTGCGGAACTGGTTCGCCACCTCCTACAAGTGGGAAACTGATCGCACGGGCGCCTGGGATATTGTCCCACGCCAGCCGGTGCGTGCTCCCTCGAGCATGACGGATACGCTGGAAGACCTATTCACGGATTCCTTGTACGGTTACCGCCAATGTTTTGCACCAGGGAATCGGCGTTGTCTACCAGGATGGGAGCTGGCCAGGGAACCCGAGGCACTGACCGGCTTCTGCTGCAATCCGTCTGTGACCTATTCTCCAACCGAGTCAGTTATGGCATTCGACGTACGCGTAGTGGCGCTCTCGCTCCGCAGGTTAAGCGATGGTGGTGCAGGCTATGGACTAGTGGTTGAGGGGAATGCAGCCAAGCTGGTTGCAACGTTGGAGCGACGTCTGCAAAGGCGCAAGATTCCATTTGTACAGGCCAGTCGCTGTCCTAATTTAGCGACTAGCCACGAATTCTGCGAACGCAAGCTGCGTGACACTATCAACTGGCAGCATCCGCCCAACGATACGTCAAAACTGTCGCGCATTCTGTCCGCGGCCGAGAAGAACATCGTATTTCTGACTCCCACTCTGGCGTTCGGCCTTTATCCGGACGATCGTGGACGTACTTGGATACTGCCACTTGCACGCTATGTAATGCCCCCCAAGGTTAGCGCCCAGGGGAAAACGGCCGCTGCTACCGCACCCATATTTCGCGGTGTATGAACGCATGCCACTATTACCAATGGGATCAGGCGGTCCGACGGTCGCTTGCACGGTAGCGGATCAGAGTATCCTCAGCTACTTACTGCCGCTCGTGGTTGAGAATGAACCAACCAAACGGTCACTTTTAAGATAAGAACCCGTTCAGCCTTCGCGAAACGGGTTCTGTAAGATGTTATTGTCACCTATGCCGCGACCTCTTCCTCGCACAAAGTCAGCTTGGCTGTCCGATGCCCATGCAACTGCGGCATCAAGAGTTCGCTGCGATCTTCCAGCAGCGCAAACACCTCGTCCTTCGACAGCACATACTGCTCCAGCAACGTGTCCTTGAGCGACTCCATCACCAGCTTGTAATCGCGGATCGAATCGAGGGTGTAGCTGTACAGCGCATCCGCCTTCTCTTCCACCAGGCGCACGGTGTGCTCGCCGCTGGCTTCCTGCCCCAGCTGGCTGTAATCGATCTTCGAGCGCGAATACATCGACAGGCGGCTCACCATCAGGTTCAGCATCTTGGTGATCTTCTCGATGTCGTTCTGGCTGCCGACCGAAATGCCGCGCGCGCCATAGAACATCTCTTCGGCCGCCACGCCGCCATACAGGCCGACCACGTCACGCTCCAGCTCTTCCAGCGTACGCAGCGACATGTCCTCGCCCGACTGCAGCACGTAACCCAACGCGCCGATCTTCGACACCGCCTCGGTGCTGATCTTGAGCAGGTGCGACTTTTCCTTCACTTCGGCCAGGCTCATACCTTGACGCAGATACGGATCGATCTGCATGAAGAAGTGCCCCAGCTCGTGCAGGGCGATGCGCTCGCGCTGCTTGTGCTTCTCGGCCGTCGTCGCGCGGTCGGTCAGGCCGATGGTGGCGCGTTCATAGGCACGGAACATCAGCTTGGTGTTGATGATCGCCTTTTCCTGGATCGACAGCATGCTGGCGCGTTCGACCACGGTTTCCAGCAGCGCCGGGCTCAGGTTCTGGGTGATCTCGGCCACCTGGTCCAAGTTCAGGTCTTCCCAATCGACCAGGCCGTCCTTTTTACGCGCCAGGAAGCTGCGTAGCAGTTCGCGGCGCTCGGCCTTGTTCGGCAAGCGGAAGTTGATCTTCACCGAGAAGCGGCGCAGCATCGCTTCGTCCATCTCGGTCGTGTTGTCGTCGAAGTTCGAGGCGACGATCCAGATTACGCCTTGTCCCTTGTCGCTCTTCACGCCGTCCAGCAGGCCCAGCATGGTGTTGGCGGTATCGTCTTCCCACTTCTTTTCGCTGCGGCCGCGCGGCATGAACAGGCTTTGCGCTTCATCCAGGAAGATGATGCACTTGCCCTTGGCGCAAGCCTTGCGATACAAGGCGTTCAGGGCCTTCGAGCCGCCGCCGACGTAGCCCGACTCCAGCGCCGAACCCGAGGCCGAGATCATCGGCATGTCGAGGCGCTTGGCCAGGTAGCCCACCAGCTTGGTCTTGCCGGTACCGGCGGGCCCGGTCAGCATCACGTTGAACGGCTTGTCGATATTGTGCGACTGGTATTCCGCGCGGTTGCGGATCATGTCTTCCAAGTGCAGCACTTCCTGCTTGATGTCGTCCATGCCGATCAGGTCGTCCAGGCTGCCTTTCAGCTTGTCCGGGGTGATCATCGACGCGCTCGTGCCCATGCCCGGGATGCCGAATTTCATCACGTACAGGATCATCAGCACCAGGATGATCGGGAATGCATTGCGCTTGAGGAAGTCGCCGGCCTGGTCGAGCATGCTCACGCCCTCGTCCATCACCGCCTTGTGGCTGGCCAGGAAATCATCCTTGGCGATCGAATACGGGATGGCGTTCTTGAGCAGCACCTCGCGCTCGAGCGACAGGTGGGAGGTGCTCGGCACCTTCACCACGTGCAGGTTCGCCGCATCCTTGAATTTGTAGATGTAGCGCGGCGCCTCCGACAGCGGGTTGGCGATCAGGAGGTAATCCAGGCGCGCCTTCTGACCGGCCAGCGACGTGATCTCGGCGATGTTCTGCGAGTGGATCACCGGGCTCGGATCTTGCGGCACATCGGACTTGAAGATCGCCAGCGCCACCAGCATGCCCAGCAGGATGGCGGACAGGATACGGACGTAGACGTTCTTGAAGGCAATCTGAAGTCGGGCGAAGTTGGGCATCTGGTTACTCGTCGAAAGGTGCGTCGTGCAAAAAGTGGGACTGCTGGTGCCGTGTCGCAAAGGCGGCGAGCGCGGCGTCGGCCAGGGCCGAGGGTTTCAGACGTGTTGGTTGGGACGTTGCTGTGATGCCCGAAGGCAAGGGGATAAGGAGACTATACCTTCAAAAAAAACCGCGGTGAATACCCTGCGAACAAAAAAATGCGGAATTTGATGATGATGAAAAAGCTGCTAACGTTTTTGATTATCCAAGTGACAGCAATCATGATGAACATGCCAATCAAACAGCGATTTCTTGCGAAATTCGCATTATCAAACCACCCAATCCAGGCATTATATTGACACCTGAGTTACTGCTGAGCGCAGCTTATTTACCACAGTCAACTTTTGCATTGAGTGAACGCAACATGTTTGCATCCTTCAGCAAAAACATGACTTCTTTCTACAACTCATCGGCTCAATTGCGCGCAGTGAGGCCAGCGGATTTGCTATCCTGATTTGGCAAGATGGCGACCGCGGATGAAGTTTCAACCCATCCAAAGCTTGGTGGCATTTAGCTTGTAAAGAGGAATGGCTATGAAAAGATATGCTTTGACGGCGGCGCTTGCGGTCTTCCTCGGCAATGTAGCCCAAGCCGCCGTGATCGATCTTGTTCCTGGCAATGGCATTCAAGCCATTCCAGCGCCACAACCGGTGCACGACCTGGCAGTCACGGGCCATACGCACATCGTCACCCCACCGTCGCACCTGCCCGAACTGCCCGAGCCGGAGGTGTTCGCGATGATGCTGGTCGGTCTGATCCTGATCGGCTACCGCGCCGGCCGCGACAGCAGCGACAAGTTCAAGTAGGCGGCCAGCAGCGCCGCCGGCGCCGCGCCACTGCCGGTCAGCACCCGGCCGGATGGCTGCACAAGCCGTGCAGCTTGGTGATCGTGCGCCAGTTGCGCGAGGTCGTGCCGTCGCCCAGCCCCTTGCCGAGGGCCGCCGCGGCGGCGCTGTCGAGCACGCCTTCCGGGCACCAGACATAGGCGGCGCGGCGACCGATCGCCAGCGCCTCGGGCTGCCAGTCCTGGCCGCACAGGCAGGCCGCCATCTCGCGCTGCGGCTCGCCGGTCAGCAGGAAGGCGAACAGGCGCGCATGGTCGTCGGCCAGGTCCAGCAGCGGATTGTCGTCGATGATGTCGGCCAGCTCCTGGCGCTCGAGCACGAACACGCGCGCCGCGACGCCAAGGCGCAGCACCATCGCTTCCTCGATCGCCTCCGCCGCCTGGGCGGAGGCCACGTCGGCGTCGAAGATCACATTGCCGCTATTGAGCAGGCTGCGCACGCCGGTATAGCCGAGGCTTTCGACCAGCTTGCGCAGGTCGGCCATGGCAATCCGTTTGGCGCGGCCGACATTTACGCCGCGCAACAAGGCAATGTAACGTTGGCTGGTCATGGGGCATGGTAACGTGACCCCGGCATTCGGTGCGCGCGTCTTGACGCATATCGCGGCCGGGACAGAGAAACAATTGCCAATGCTTACAGATATTCATCCGCGCCGGTGATAACATCGGCGCAGAATTGAATGGAGGGAATATGAGCGATGACCACACGATGGTCCCCGTGACCCAGGTAACGCCGGGCATGGTGCTCTCGGACGAGCTGCTGGACAATCAAGGCCTGGTACTGCTGGCCAAGGGCGCCGTTCTGGGCGAGGCGACCATCGCCTCGCTGCAGCGTCACCATATCGAGGCGGTGCCGGTGGCGCGCGTCGAGGCGCACCGCGCGCCGGACGAGGGGGCGGTCGTTGCCCGGCTCGACCACCTGTTTCGCAAGCACGATCTCGAGGGCGACGACGACTGGGCCGGCAAGCTGCTGCGCCGTTACGTCGAGGATTACCGCCTGGAACGGCAGGTGGCGCCATGACGGCCACCCCGGCAATCACCTCTGAACAGCTGGTCCAGGGCCTGGAAGACCTGCCCTCGCTGCCTGCCGTCGTGATGGAACTGCTCGGCAGCATCGACCAGGAGGATGTCGACATCTCGGTGCTGGCCAGGAAAGTGTCGGCCGACCAGGCGCTGACGGCGAAGACGCTGCGCCTGGCCAACTCGTCGGCCTTCGGCTTGCAGGTCAAGGCCACCACGATCCAGCAAGCCATGACGTATCTGGGCTTCCAGGCCACGCGCAACCTGATCATGGCGGCGGCGATGACCGGATGTTTCCCGAGCGGACGCTGCCCCAGCTTCGACGACAAGGCCTTCTGGCGCCTGTCGATCGCCACCGCCGCCTGCGCGCGGGTGCTGGCGCGCCATATGCGTTTCAACCAGGACGTGGCGTTCACGGCCGGCCTGCTGCACGGCATCGGGCGGCTGGTGCTGGTGACGCGCTATCCCGAGCAATACGACGCCGTCCTGCGCGAACGCAAGCGCCGCGATGGCGATCTGCTCGATACCGAACGGGCCATGCTGGGAGTCGACCATTTGCTGGCCGGCGCGGCGCTGGCCGAGCACTGGCAGTTCTCGGGCACCATGCAGCAGGCGATCGCCTTTTATCATGCGCCGGAAACGCCGGGGGCCGGCTTCTTGGCCACCATCGTCCATGTGGCCCATGCGGTGGCCCATGCGCTCGACCTGGCCGGCGACGTGGACGAGCTGGTGCCCGCCGTGTCCAGCGTGGCCTGGACGGCGCTCGGTCTGCCTGAGGAAACATGGCTGCACGTGTTCCGCGAGACGGAACTGCAGTTCGAGGAAATGACAGCCATCCTGATGGCCTAGGCCGCAGGACGGTGCACGATGAATCAATAGGAGCTAGTGCGGCGCCGCTGCTGCAAGATCAGCGTGGCGGCGCCGCAGCCCGCCAATACCGAAGGCATGACAGATGCGGCTGTCATGCCCACGGCATCAGTGCGCATAATTGCCGGAGGTCTTGTTCGACGCTTCGTTGGTTTGCGCGCCCTGGCCTTGTGCCGGCTGGGCCTGTTGCTGGGCGGCAGCGGCCGCGGCTTGTGCAGCTTTCTCTTCTGGCTTCGGGCGGCCCTGGGCATCCGACAGGCGGTATTTGGTGCGGCGGTCGCCCATCAGGTCGCGCAGGTCGCGGATGCTCATGCCGGTCACTTCGTGCATGCGGATCAGCAGCGAGGCGCCGACCGGCAGGCGGTGGTGGCGGATCTTGCTGATGACCGGCGGCGCCACTTCCAGCATGCGCGACAGGGCGGCGTCGTTTTTCAGCTGCATCTTACCGAGCAGGATGTCCAACAAGTGGTTCGGGTTGTAACTTTCCTGCGAAGATAGAGCGTGATGTTGTTGTGCCATGATAATTACCTCACGAGTTTGGTTAAAATAGTTCCCTTACGAACTTTTGTTAAAGACTACCTTTCGTCAACATAAGTTCCCGGAACTTGTTCAGGGATTAAACAGCGCTAATCTGAACATTCCCTTAAGAATTCCGGCCCACAGTGCTCCATGTTTCTTTCCACATACGCACTTGTCTTTCAAACAAATTATCTGTCGCGTACGCCAGTGCGATGACGAACCTGCGCATGTGACTCCTTGTCGGAAATCAAGCTATCGTGTGGAAAGCTTGTCACGTTTGCATTTCAGCACATGGGGCTCAATTGTGGCGCACGCAAGAGATTTCTTGGATAAATTTTGTGAATCGGAATCCACTCAGAAGTCGTTGATTTACATAGGGAAACACTTCATAACATCTAAGCTATGTATCATGAATAACAAAGTATGTTCGCTAGCAGACATTTAACAATCTGAGCATAAATACAATTACTTTAGGTAAAGAAATTAACCATTCCGAGCAGCATTAAAACAGCCACACTGGTGGCCGACGGGGTCCATGCCGAATTACGGTAAACTGGCTCCCGTCCACGCCTTGTCGATGCCGCGCTCGCCCCCAACTAGCAATTCCATGCAAAAAAAAGTATTTATCAAAACCTTCGGCTGCCAGATGAACGAGTACGACTCGGACAAGATGGTCGACGTCCTTGGCGCCTCCGACGGACTGGTGCGCACCGACACGCCGGAAGACGCGGATGTGATCCTGTTTAATACCTGCTCGATCCGCGAAAAATCGCAAGAAAAAGTGTTCTCCGACTTGGGCCGTATCAAGGAACTCAAGCGCAAGAATCCCGAGCTGGTCATCGGCGTGGGCGGTTGCGTCGCGTCGCAAGAAGGCGACGCCATCGTCAAGCGCGCCCCCTATGTCGATGTGGTGTTCGGCCCGCAGACCTTGCACCGCCTGCCCCAGCTGATCCAGGACCGGCGCCAGTCGGGCAAGTCCCAGGTCGACATCAGCTTCCCCGAGATCGAAAAGTTCGACTTCTTGCCACCAGCCAAGGTCGAAGGTCCGGTCGCCTATGTCTCGATCATGGAAGGCTGCAGCAAGTATTGCAGCTACTGCGTCGTGCCCTATACCCGCGGCGAGGAAGTCTCGCGCCGCTTCGAGGACGTGCTGACCGAAGTCGCCGGCCTCGCGGTCCAGGGTGTGAAGGAAATCATGCTGCTGGGCCAGAACGTGAACGCCTTCCGCGGCGCCATGGAAAGTGGCGACACCGCCGACTTCGCCCTGCTGCTGGAATACATCGCCGAGATTCCCGGCATCGAGCGCCTGCGCTTCGTCACCAGCCACCCGAAGGAATTCAGCCAGCGCCTGATCGACGCCTATGCCAGGATCCCGCAACTGGTGAGCCACCTGTACCTGCCGGTGCAGCATGGCTCCGACCGCGTGCTCAATGCCATGAAGCGCGGCTATACCGGCCTCGAATACAAGTCGATCATCCGCCGCCTGCGCGCGGTGCGCCCGAACATGACGTTCTCGTCCGACTTCATCGTCGGTTTCCCGGGCGAGACCGAGGCCGACTTCGAGGCCATGATGAAACTGGTCGAAGACGTGAGTTTCGACAATAGCTTCAGCTTTATCTTCAGCAAGCGTCCCGGCACGCCGGCCGCCAACCTCGAAGACGACACCCCGCACGAGGTCAAGCTGGCGCGCCTGCAGCGCCTGCAAGCCCTGATCGACCTGAACACCCGCAAGCACAGCGCCGCCATGGTCGGCACCGTGCAGCGGGTGCTGGTCGAAGGCGTCGCCAAGAAGGACGCCACCCAATTGCAGGGCCGCGCCGAGAACAACCGCGTGGTCCTGTTCCCGCTGGACGAGACGAATGCCTCGCTGATCGGCCAGTTGGCCGACGTGCGCATCGTCGCCAGCCACGATTACTATTTGCGCGGCGAACTCGTCGCCAACCTCGATACGATAGCCAAAGCCAGTTGAAAACACAGCCAACCCTGCCCTCGTACTTCACTCCCGAGCCGCTCGACAATACGCGGCTCGCCCACCTGTGCGGCCCGCTCGACGAGAACCTGCGCCAGATCTCGGCCGCGCTCGACGTCACGATCTTCCGCCGCGGCGAGAAATTCATCGTCAGCGGCGCCAATGCCGAGCGCGCCGTCGAATTGCTGGAACGCTTCTATGCGGTCGCCAACAAGGTCGTGCCGATCGAAGAGGTGCAACTGGCCCTGGTCGAGCAGCGCGCCGGCCTGAAGCCGCGCGCCACCGATCCCGATGCCGCCCCGGCCGCCAGGGCCGACGCCCCTGAAGAAACCGACGTCGACGCCGAAGCGGTGCCGGAAAGCCTCGAAAGCCCGCTCCTCAAGACCCGCCGCAGCGACCTGCGCGGCCGTACGCCGCACCAGATCCAGTACCTGAACGCGGTGCTGAACCACGACATCAGTTTCGGCATCGGTCCGGCCGGCACCGGCAAGACTTATCTGGCCGTGGCCTGCGCCGTCGACGCCCTCGAGCGCGACGCCGTCAAGCGCATCATCCTGACCCGTCCCGCCGTCGAGGCCGGCGAGCGCCTGGGCTTCCTGCCGGGCGACCTGGCGCAGAAGGTCGATCCCTACCTGCGCCCGCTGTACGACGCGCTGTACGACCTGCTGGGCTTCGACCGCACCCAGAAGCTGTTCGAGAAACAGGTGATCGAGATCGCGCCGCTGGCCTATATGCGCGGGCGCACCCTGAACCACGCGTTCGTGATCCTGGACGAAGCCCAGAACACGACCGTCGAGCAGATGAAGATGTTCCTGACCCGGATCGGCTTCGGCAGCAAGGCCGTCGTCACCGGCGACGTGACGCAGGTCGACCTGCACAAGACCCAGCGCAGCGGCCTGGTGGACGCCATGCACGTGCTGAAGGATGTGCGCGGCATCGCCTTCACCCAGTTCTCGAGCGCCGACGTGGTGCGCCACCCGCTGGTGGCGCGTATCATCGATGCATACGATAAAGATACTTCGGTCCAGGAACTGGCCGCCCTCCCCAAACCGACCCCGGTGAAAAATGCAAGAAAAAAAACATCCACTTGAACTGGAAGTCCAGTTCGCCGATACCCGCCTCGAAGGCGAGATCACCGAAGCCAAGCTGCAGCGCTGGGTCGAGGCGGCCCTGCTCGGCCCGGCCGAGCTGACCATCCGCTTCGTCGATGCCGAGGAGGGCCAGGCGCTGAACAAGGCCTATCGCGGCAAGGACTACGCCACCAACGTCCTCACCTTCGCCTACAACGAAGAAGAGGAGCTGGGCGAGGACGACCCGACCCAGGCCGACATCGTGCTGTGCACCGACGTGCTGCAACGCGAGGCCGAGGAGCAAAAGAAAACGGTCGAGGAACACGCGGCCCACCTGGTCGTGCACGGCGTGCTGCACGCCCAGGGCTGGGACCACGAAAACGACGATGACGCCGAAGAAATGGAGCAGTTCGAGCGCGACATCATGGAGGTGCTGGGCTTCCCGGATCCCTACGCTGATTGAGGCAAGCCGTCGGGTGCGCACTCGTGTAAATACTGGGCGCACCCCTATTTGGTGTATCCTACACCCCATTGCAACAACGGCTTCCCGCCAACTATGCCCGAGTATCCCAGTGACGTCCGACCGGACGCCAAACCCCACAGGTCACTGCTGGAGCGGCTGACCGCCTTCATCTCCCCCGAGCCCGAAAATCGCGCAGAGCTCCTCGAAGTGCTGCACGATGCCCACGAACGCAACCTCCTCGACGCCGATGCGCTGTCGATGATCGAGGGCGTGTTCCAGGTGTCCGACCTGTCGGCGCGCGACATCATGGTTCCCCGTTCCCAGATGGACGTGATCGACATCACGAAACCGATCGAGGAATGGATGCCTTACGTGCTCGAAACCGCCCACTCGCGCTTCCCCGCCATCGAAGGCGAGCGCGACAAGGTGGTCGGCATCTTGCTGGCCAAGGATTTGCTGCGTTATTACGCTGAAGAATCTTTCGACGTGCGCACAAAATTGCGCCCGGCGGTCTTCATTCCCGAATCGAAGCGCCTGAACGTGCTGCTGCGCGATTTCCGCGCCAACCACAACCACATGGCGATCGTGGTCGACGAGTATTCCGGCGTGGCCGGCCTGATCACGATCGAGGACGTGCTCGAGCAGATCGTCGGCGACATCGAGGACGAATACGACTTCGACGAAGAAGAAGACAACATCATCTCGATCCGCGAGGGCCAGCACGGCCCGCGCTGGCGCATCAAGGCGCTGACCGAGATCGAGCAATTCAACGAAGAGCTCGGCACCGAGCTGCCGGACGATGAGGTCGACACCATCGGCGGCCTGATCGCCAGCCACCTGGGCCACATGCCGCACAAGGGCGAAGTGGTCGACCTGCACGGCCTGCGCTTCGAGGTGCTGCGCGCCGACGCACGCCAGATCCACGTCCTGCTGGTCGAACGGTTGCCATCGCTGGAAGACGAACGCGACTGATGCTGCGCCGCCGGACCCAGCCTTTGACCGCGGCGGAACTGGCCGAACGCGCGGCGCTGCGCGGCAGCAAGCCTTCGCTTCTGCTGCTGCTCACCGCCGCGCTGGCCGGCGGTTCATCCATCCTCTCGTTCCAGCCCTTCGGCTGGTGGCCGCTGCAATTCCTGTCGCTGGCCTGGCTGTTCTACCAGGTCGGCATGGGCAATTCGGTCAAGCGCGCAACCCTGATCGGCTGGGCCTTCGGCTTCGGCTGGTCGGTCGCCGGCATGCACTGGCTGTCCGTCCTCATGACCCGCTTCGCCCACCTGCCGGTGCTGCTGGCGGTGGTGGCGATCGTCCTGCTCGGCCTGTACATGGGCCTGTTCGCCGCCTTCACCGCCGGCGTGGCGAGCTGGCTGCGCAAGCGCTGGTCGCTGCCGGTGGCCGCCTTCCTGCTGCTGGTGCTGCCGACCTTGTGGGGCGTGTCCGAATGGCTGCGCGGCTGGGTGTTCACGGGTTTCCCCTGGGCCTCGTCGGGCTATGCCCATGACCTGGCGCCGCTGGCCGGCTTCGCGCCGCTGATCGGCGTGTACGGCCTCGGCATCCTGGTCGGCGTCGGCGCCGGCTGCATCGCGATGCTGACCCAGCGCGCGCGCTGGCCGGCGATCGGCCTGCTGGCCGGCCTGCTGCTGGCGGGCGCCGGCCTGCGCACGGTCGAATGGACGCAGGAGACCGGCCAGCCGATCAGCGTGCGCCTGCTGCAAGGCAATATCCCGCAAGACAGGAAGTTCGATATGGAATTCCTGACCAGCATCGTGACGCGCTACCAGGCGATGATCACGGCGGCCCCGGCCGACCTGATCGCGACGCCGGAAACCGCCCTGCCCGTCTTTCCGCACAATCTGCCGGACGGCTACCTGGACGGCCTGCAGCGCTATGCCACGAGCACCGGCAGCACGCTGGCGATCGGCATGCCCTTGTTCGACGGCCCCGAAAAATACGGCAACAGCCTGATCGCGATGAGCCCCGAGCCACGGCCCTATCGCTACGACAAGGCGCACCTGGTGCCGTTCGGCGAATTCATCCCGCCGGGCTTCCGCTGGTTCACCGACATCCTGAACATCCCGCTGAGCGACGCCACCCGCGGCGCCGCGCTGCAGGCCCCGTTCCAGGTCAAGGACCAGTGGGTGCTGCCGAATATCTGCTACGAAGACGTGTTCGGCGAAGAGATCGCCTACCAGCTGCGCAATGCGCAGCACCCGGCGACCCTGCTGCTCAACGTGTCGAACCTGTCGTGGTACGGCCAGTCGGTGGCCATCCCGCAGCACCTGCAGATCTCGCGCATGCGCACCCTGGAAACGGGCCGTCCGATGCTGCGCTCGACCAACGACGGCGCCACCGCCGTGATCGACCACCGCGGCAACATCACGCAAGTGCTGCCCTTCTATACCGACGGCGTCCTGAGCGCGACCGTGCGCGGCGCGAGCGGCATGACGCCGTTCATCCGCCTCGGCAATGCGGCCTTCCTGACGCTGGGCGGCTTGATGCTGCTCGGCGCGTGGTTCGCGGGCCGCCGCTACCGTCTTAAATCGAATAGCTGAGTTGAAATCGCCCCCCAGAGGGGCGCAAAAATTCAGTAGAATTAGTCATTTGGCAAACATACCGTGTTCGCGGCCCACCAGCCCCGTCCCATTCGAGATGCTCACATTCCAACAAATCATCCTTACCCTGCAGTCCTACTGGGACAAGCAGGGCTGCGCACTGCTCCAGCCCTACGACATGGAAGTCGGCGCGGGCACCTTCCACACCGGCACCTTCCTGCGTGCGATCGGACCGGAGCCGTGGCGCGCCGCCTATGTGCAGCCGTCGCGCCGCCCGAAGGATGGCCGCTATGGCGAGAATCCAAACCGCCTGCAGCATTACTACCAGTACCAGGTGGCGCTGAAGCCGGCGCCCGAGAACATCCTCGATCTGTACCTCGGTTCGCTCGAGGCGCTGGGCCTGGACCTCAAGAAGAATGACGTGCGCTTCGTCGAGGACGACTGGGAAAGCCCGACCCTGGGCGCCTGGGGCCTCGGCTGGGAAGTCTGGCTGAACGGCATGGAAGTCACCCAGTTCACCTATTTCCAGCAAGTCGGCGGCCTCGATTGCAAGCCGGTGCTGGGCGAGATCACCTATGGCATCGAGCGCCTGGCCATGTACCTGCAGGGCGTCGAGAACGTGTACGACCTGGTGTGGACCGAGTGGGAAGAAAACGGCGTTAAAAAGAAGCTCTCCTACGGCGACGTCTTCCACCAGAACGAGGTCGAACAATCGACCTACAACTTCGAGCATTCGAACACCGAGATCCTGTTCCAGGCTTTCAATAACCACGAATCCGAAGCCAAGCGCCTGGTCGAGCTGCAACTGACCCTGCCGGCCTACGAGCAGATCATGAAGGCCTCGCACAGCTTCAACCTGCTGGACGCGCGCGGCGCGATCTCGGTGACCGAGCGCGCCGCCTACATCGGCCGCGTGCGCACCCTGTCGCGCCTGGTGGCGCAAGCCTATTACGATTCGCGCGAAAAATTGGGCTTCCCCATGGCGCCCAAGGCCGAACAAGCAGCTTGAAAAGAACAGAACAGACCATGAACCAAACACTCCTCGTCGAACTGCAGACCGAAGAACTGCCGCCGAAGGCGCTCGTCAAGCTGGGCGCAGCCTTTGCGACCGGCATCGCCAATGGCCTGAAGGCGCGCGACTTCCTGGAAGCCGACAGCACCATTACCACCCACGCCACCCCGCGCCGCCTGGCCGTGTCCATCACCAATGTGCGCGGCACCTCGCCCGACAAATCGATCCGCGAGAAGGTGCTGCCTGTCTCCGTGGCCCTCGACAAGGAAGGCAATCCAAGCGCGCCCCTTGGCAAGAAGCTGGCCGCGCTGGGCTTCCCCGATCTGACCGTCGACCAGCTCGAACGCGCCCAGGACGGCAAGGCCGAGAGCTTCTTCTACACCTATACCGCCGCCGGCAGTGCCCTCGCGGGCGCCGTGCAGGACGTGCTGGCCGAGACGGTGGCCAAGCTGCCGATCCCGAAGGTCATGAGCTACCAGCGCCCAAGCGGCGACACCGTGCAGTTCGTGCGTCCGGTGCACCTCCTGACCGCGCTGCATGGCGACCAGGTGCTGCCGCTGTCCCTGCTGGGCCTCACCGCCGGCCGCACCACGATGGGCCACCGCTTCCTGTCGCATGGCGGCCCGATCGCGATCGACCATGCCGACAACTACGCGCAAGTGCTGGAAACCGAGGGCAAGGTCTTGGCATCAAGCGAGGCGCGCAAGGAAAGCATCCGCACCCAGCTGCTCGAAAAAGCGGGCGCCGACCAGGTCCTGATGCCCGAGTCGCTGCTGGACGAAGTGGCGGCCCTGGTCGAATGGCCGGTGGTCTATGAATGCCGCTTCGAGGAAGAATTCCTGGCCGTGCCGCAGGAATGCCTGATCCTCACCATGCAGACCAACCAGAAATACTTCGCGCTGACCGACGCCGAAGGCAAGCTGCGTTCGCGCTTCCTGATCGTGTCGAACATCGCGACCGACGACCCGACCGCCATCATTGGCGGCAACGAGCGCGTGGTGCGCCCGCGCCTGTCGGACGCCAAGTTCTTCTTCGAGCAGGATAAAAAGAAGACCCTCGAGTCGCGCCTGCCGCAACTGGCCAGCGTGGTCTACCACAACAAGCTGGGCACGCAGGCCGAGCGCAGCGAGCGCGTCACCAAGCTGGCGACCTATATCGCCACCCGCCTGGGCTTCGACGCGGCGCTGGCCGAGCGCGGCGCGCGCCTGTCCAAGGCCGACCTGCTCACCGACATGGTCGGCGAGTTCCCCGAGCTGCAGGGCATCATGGGCACGTACTACGCGCGCCACGATGGCGAGCATGACGACGTCGCGCGCGCGGCGTCCGAACACTACCAGCCGCGTTTCGCCGGCGACCTTCTTCCCGCGACCAATACCGGCCTCGCGGTGGCCCTGGCCGACAAGCTGGAAACCCTGGTCGGCATCTGGGCCATCGGCCTGCAGCCGACCGGCGAGAAGGATCCGTTCGCGCTGCGCCGCCACGCGCTGGGCATCATGCGCATGCTGGTCGAGAAGCGCCTGCCGCTGTCGATCGCCGACATGCTGGCCGACGCGATGACCACCTTCGCCGACGAGCCGGCGCGCTTCGAATCGCTGCGCGATCCGCGCACCGAGGTGACCGCGTTCATGCTCGACCGCCTGCGCGGCATGCTGCGCGAGCGCGGCTTCTCGCCGAACGAGGTCGAGGCGGTGCTGGCCCAGGACCCGGACCGCGTCGACGACGTGGTGCAGCGCCTGGAAGCGGTGCAGGCCTTCGCGGCGCTGCCCGAGGCGGCCTCGCTGGCCGCCGCCAACAAGCGCATCACCAACATCCTCAAGAAGAACGAGGAAGCGATGCCGAAGGACGCCGCGGTCGACCCAGCCCTGCTGCAGGACCAGGCCGAGAAGGACCTGGCGGCCGCCGTCGCCCGCGTTCAGCCCGACGTCGACGCGGCCTTCGCCGCGGGCGATTTTGCCGGCACGCTCAAGACCCTGGCCCAGCTGCGCGACCAGGTCGACGCCTTCTTCAACGACGTGATGGTGATGGCCGACGACGTCAAGCTGCGTAACAACCGCCTGGCCCTGCTGGCGTCGCTGCACGGCATGATGAACCGCGTGGCCGACATCTCGAAGCTGGCGGCATAAGATGGGCAAGGAGCGCGACAAGGAAGAGCGGGCGATGAAGCTCATCATCCTCGACCGGGATGGCGTGATCAACCACGATTCGCCGGACTTCATCAAGTCGCCGGCCGAATGGATCCCGATTCCCGGCTCGCTCGAAGCGATCGCCCGCCTGAACCAGGCGGGCTACCGGGTGGTGGTCGCGACCAACCAGTCGGGCATCGCGCGCGGCCTGTTCGACATCGCGACCCTGAACGCCATCCACGCCAAGCTGCATGCGGCGGCCCAGCTGGTGGGCGCCGACATCGACGCCATCTTCTTCTGCCCGCACGCGGCGATCGACGGCTGCGACTGCCGCAAGCCCAAGTCGGGCATGTTCGAAGAGATCGGCAAGCGGTTCAAGGTCAATCTCAAGGGCGTGCCCACCGTGGGCGACTCGCTGCGCGACCTGCAGGCCGGCTTCAACCGCGGCTGCACGCCCTACCTGGTGCTGACCGGGAAGGGCGAGACGACCCAGGCCACCGGCGGCCTGCCGCCCGGCACCCAGGTGTTCCCGGACCTGGCGGCGATGGTGAGCGCCTTCCTCAAGCCGGGATCTCCGTCGAGCGCCGCCTCTGGCACAACCGGCGCGCAGCCTGCATAATCAATAAAAAATTCGCAGTCCAGTCCAGAACCAGATCGATTTGTCCGGAGCCCCTTTGCGTAACTTCAGTTTGTTCCTGCGTTCCCTGCTGTTCACGATCGTCATGATCGTCGCCACCGTCATCTGGGCCTCCCTCTGCTTCCTGGCAGCGCCGCTGTCGTACAACAAGCGCTTCTGGTTCACCTCGCGCTGGAACGTCTTCATCATCTGGTGCGCGCGCGTCATCTGCGGCATCCGCTACGAATTCAAGGGCTACGAGAACCTGCCCGACGCGCCGGCCATCGTGCTCTCGAAGCACCAGTCGGCGTGGGAAACGATCTTCCTGCTGCCCAATCTCACGCGGCCGCTGGTCTACGTCTTCAAGAAGGAAATCCTGTACATCCCCTTCTTCGGCTGGGCCATGGGCTTGCTGCGCATGATCCCGATCGACCGCAAGCAGGGCAAGAATGCTTTCAGTTCGGTCGTGCGCCACGGGAAGCGCCGCCTGGCCGACGGCCAGTGGATCATCATGTTCCCCGAAGGCACCCGCATCCCGGTCGGCCAGAAGGGCAAGTACAAGAGCGGCGGCACACGCCTGGCTGTGGAAACCCAAGCGGTCGTGGTGCCGATCGCGCATAATTCGGGCGAGTGCTGGCCCAAGAATTCATTCATCAAACGGCCCGGATTGATCACGGTCTCGATCGGCAAGCCGATCTCGCCCGAAGGCCATACCCCCGACAGCCTGATGCAAGAGGTAGAAAATTGGATAGAATCCGAAATGCGCGTCATTTCGCCCCACGCCTACAAAGGTGGTTGAGCGACGTCAGCGCCCAGATTCGTGAGTCGAGGCCTCAGACCATGGCCTCGGCGAAGGTCGACGGGCATCAGCTGGAGTTGTTCGCGCAAGAATTCTTCGCGGCGCTGAAGCCTTCCGACAAGCCTGCGCCGCCCGCGCAGCCGCTGTTCAAGGCGCCGCCGGCGCCGCCCCGCATCAAGCTCCCCTCGCCGCCCGTCGGCCCGCAAGACCCTCCCCTGAAACGCATCGCCCTCGGCCACCACACCATCGAGTACGCCCTGCGCCGCTCGTCACGGCGCTCGATCGGCTTCACCATCGACGACGACGGCCTGCGCGTGACGGCGCCGCGCCGCGTGACGCTCGAAGAGATCGACAACGCGCTGCGCGCCAAGCAGCGCTGGATCGTCACCAAGCTGCTCGAACGGGGAGAACGGCGCGACCAGCGCCAGCAGCGGCTGCCTGTCGAATGGAAGGATGGCGCGCGCCTGCCCTACCTGGGCGGCGACATCGTGCTGCGCCTGGAGGAAGCGGAGCGCAGCCACTGCCAGTTCGACGCCGCCAACAATGAATTGTGGATCGGCGTGGTGCCGGGGCTGTCCGAATGGCAGCTCAAGGAAAGGGTGAAAATCTGGTTCCAGGCCGAAGCCAAGCGCCTGTTCCGCGAGCGCCTGGACCATTTCGCGCCGCAGCTGGGCGTGGCCTACAGCAGCTTCACGCTGTCGTCGGCCGGCTCGCGCTGGGGCTCGTGCACGGTGGGCGGCAGCATTCGCCTCAACTGGCGCCTGATCCATTATCCGCCAGCGCTGATCGACTACGTGGTGGCGCATGAACTGGCCCACCTGCGCGAGATGAACCACAGCCCTGCGTTCTGGGCCACGGTGGGCGAGGTGTATCCCGATTACGACGGCGCGCGCCTCGCATTGCGCAAGCGCTCGCACGAGATGCCGGTGTTGTTCGACGATTGAACCGTAGGGTCGGCAGGCCCCCTGCCGAAGCGTTCAACGCAAGCTGGAAAATGCGGGAAACTAGCGCAGGCTCAGCTCATGCCGCGCCGCCGCCAGCTCGCGCATGGTGGCGACCTGTCCCTCGGACAGGCAGCGGAACGGAATCGGCAAGGTGCCGCGCTTGAGCACCATCATGAAGCCGCGCGAATAGGTGCGCACGGCGGCCACGTCTTCCCAGCCGATCAGGGTCACGCCGCCGCTGGTGCGCACGATGCCGTGTTCGTCGATGGTGAACTCATAGGTGCGGCGCCCGCGTCCGAGCAGGACGAAGTTCAGGGCCGCGCTGAAGGTGCTTCTCAGGCGCAGGAGCAGGCTGGCCGGCCAGCGCACACGCCGGCGGCGGATCAGGAAGCCGCCATGCTGCCACATGAAACTGGTGTACTCGCGCAGCGAATAGCGCACGAAAAAGTGCAGCGCATCCAGCGGCGGGAGCGCAACGCCAGCGGGTGGCGATGCCGGGACTTCGGTCGGTGCTGCGGTCATGATCGTCTCCAGCGCCTCTGCCGCCTGTTCCTGGACCAGTACCGAAGTTGGCAAAACCGCGGGCTTCCCACTACCGACCGGCCTCGGGTGATTGAACGACAACATGGCGCATCCCCTTTTGTTTTGTACCGTGCAGTTTGGAATGGTAACAAAACCTAACGGATATGCCGTTGCACGAGTTCAACAGTGCGCAGGGTCGCCCCGCGGTGGCGGCGCGCGAAGGCCAGCGCCTTTTCCCCCATCGCCACCCGCGCCGCACCGTCGCGCAGCAGGCGCACGGCCGCCGCCACCAGCGCGTCGGCGTCAGGCAGCCGCAGCGCGGCGCCGTCGTCCACCGCCTCATTGGTGGCGTCGAGGAAGTTGAAGGTATGCTCGCCCACCAGCACCGGCTTGCCCAGCGCGCAGGCTTCGATCAGGTTCTGGCCGCCCAGCGGTAGCAGGCTGCCGCCGATATACGCGCAGTCGCAGGCCGCGTAATAGGCGAACATCTCGCCCATCGAATCGCCCAGCAGCACGTCGGCGCCGCCCACGCCATGGTCGACGCCGTGGTCAAGCCCGAACTGCGAACGCCGCGCCAGCGTGAATCCGCGCGCCGAGGCCAGGGAAGCGACTTCGTCGAATCGCTGCGGATGGCGCGGCACGATCACCAGCAGCGCGCCGGCCGGCTTGTCGGGCATCCGCCGCCAGGCGTCGAGGATCAGCGCCTCTTCGCCTTCGCGCGTGCTGGCGCACAGGAACACGGGCCGCTCGGGGCCGCCGGAGCGGATGCGGTTGCGCAGCCAGTCGCCCTTTTCCAGCGCCGCCGGCGGCGGCGTCACGTCGAACTTGACGCTGCCGGTGACCTCCACGTTCGGCGCGCCGAGCGAGCGGATACGCTCGGCGTCAACCTCGGTCTGGGCCGCGACCAGGGTGAAGCCGCGCGCCGCCTCCCGCATCACGGCGCCCGCCTTGCGGCCACGCTTCAGGGATTTTTCGGACAGGCGGGCATTGGCCAACACCACCGGAATGTCCAATCGTGTGCAGGCGTGGATCAGGTTGGGCCAGACCTCGGTCTCCATCAGGATGCAGGCGCGCGGGCGATGGCGGCGCAGGAAGCGCCGCGTCATCAACCCGGTGTCGTACGGCAGGTAGCTTTGCACCACGCGCTCGCCATGGTGGGCGAACAGGGATTGTCCGGTGGCGCGCCCGGTCGGCGTCATATGGGTCAGCAGGATGCGGCAGTCGGGATAGGCCGCCAGGAGCGCGTCGACCACCGGTTCGGCGGCGCGCGTCTCGCCGACCGAGACGGCGTGCACCATGATGGTCGGACGTTCGCTCGGCGCCGGACCGATCAGGGCCAGGCGTTCGCCCCAGTGCGCGCGGTAGCCCGGCTCCTTGCGGCCACGCCACCACAGGCGGCCCAGCACGGCCGGCAGGGCCAGCCACCACAGGCTTGAATACAGCGTGCGGTTCATGCCGACGCCAGCAGGCGGCGCGCGGCCGCCACCACCTCGTCGCTTGATGGCGGCGCACCCAGCTCGCCCAGGTTGACGATGCGCTCGGACCAGTTGCCCTCGGTCTTCCACTTCGGCGAATCGCAATAGATCTCGATCGTCGGCCGCACGAAAGCGGCGGCGATATGGGTCAGGCCGGTGTCGACGCCGACCGCGAGCCGCGCATGCTGGGCCAGGGTCACGGCGTCCATCATCGACAGCCTGGGCAGCACGCGCGCGTTCGGGATGCCGGCGGCCAGCGCCTCGGCGTCCCGGCGTTCGGCCTCCGAACCCCAGGGCAGCAGCACCGGCATCGGCGCCAGCGCCTTGCCGAGCGCGATCCAGTTGGCGTCCGCCCACTTCTTGGCCGCGCGCGCCGTGCCGTGGAAGAACACGGCGTAGTCTTCGGCCGGCAGGAAGGCCGGACGCTGCGACGCATCCGGCGCCGGCAGGCCGAAATCGGGCGCCGTATCGACCGGATAGTCGAGCGCCGCGCCCGCCACCAGTCGTCCGCGCGCCACCGCGTGGGTGCGCGGGCTCAGGGGAATGCTGTCGGTATGGAAGATGCGCGAGACGCCTTCATAGCCCGAGCCTTCGCTGCCGTTGGCCAGGCCGACCTTCTTGCCGCCCTTGCGAACGCGCGCGGCGCCCATGATGATGCCGGTCTTGAGCAGGCCCTGGGTGTCGAACACATAGTCGTATTCTTCCTCGCGCAGGGTGCGAAAGAAAGCGCGGATCTCGGCGCGCGTCCCGGATTTGCCCAGGCTCTTGCGCCAGCGCCGCAGCGCCCAGGGGATCACCTTGCGCACGTGCGGATTCAGGCGCACCAGGCTGACGTAGCCTTCCTCGACCACCCAGTCGATCGTGGCGCCCGGATGGCGGCGCAGCAGGTCGGCCACCATCGGCAGGTTGTGCAGGACGTCGCCCAGGGACGATACCCGCACAAGTAAAATCTTCAAGCAATCACCTCAGAAAGGCAGGTGAGCATCCGGCTTGGCGGCCAGGATCACGCTCTTGAATTCGGACTGGATGCGCGCGAGCGCTTCCGGATTCTCGCCCTCGAAGCGCAGCACCACGACCGGGGTCGTGTTCGACGAACGCGCCAGGCCGAAGCCGTCCGCGTACTCGACGCGCAGGCCGTCGATGTCGTTGATCTTTTCCGAGGTCGGGAACTTGGCGTCACGGCGCAGCTGGTCGATCAGGGCGAAATTCTCGCCCTCCTGCAGGTGCAGGTGCAGTTCCGGGGTGCTGCTGGCGAGCGGCAGGCCGTTGAGCAGCGCCGACGGATTCGGTCCCTTGGTCAGGATCTCGAGCATGCGCGCGCCGGCATACAGGCCGTCGTCGAAGCCGTACCAGCGGTCCTTGAAGAAGATGTGGCCGCTCATCTCGCCGCCCAGCGGGGCGCCGGTTTCCTTCAGCTTGGCCTTGACCAGCGAGTGGCCGGTCTTCCACATCAGCGGCTTGCCGCCATTCTTCTCGATGTAGGGCGCCAGGTGGCGCGTGCACTTGACGTCGTACAGGATCTCGGCGCCCGGGTTGCGCGACAGGACGTCGGCCGCGAACAGCATCATCTGGCGGTCCGGGAAGATGATCTGGCCATCCTTGGTGACCAGGCCCAGGCGGTCGCCGTCGCCGTCGAAGGCCAGGCCGACCTCGGCGTCGGTCTCTTGCAGCGCGCGAATCACGTCCTGCAGGTTTTCCGGGTGGGCCGGGTCCGGGTGGTGGTTCGGGAAGGTGCCGTCGACTTCGCAGAACAGCTCGACGACCTCGGCGCCCATGCGGGTAAACAGCTCGGGCGCGAAGGCGCCAGCGACGCCGTTGCCGCAGTCGACCACGATCTTGATCGGACGCGCCAGCTTGACGTCGCCCACGATGCGCTCGATGTAGGCGGCGCGGATGTCGTGGGTGCTGTAGCCGCCGCGCTGGTCGGCGATCGCGCCGTCGTAGGCAGCGATGCTGTCGTGCAGGCCGGTGATGGCGTCGCCATAGATCGCCTCGCCCGCCATCACCATCTTGAAGCCGTTGTAGTCGGGCGGGTTGTGGCTGCCGGTGACCATGATGCCCGAGCGCGTTTCCAGCACGTTGGTGCCGAAATACACCATCGGGGTGGCGACCATGCCCAGATCGATCACGTCGACGCCAGCGTCGCGCAGGCCTTCGCTGAGGGCGGCGCTGAGTTCCGGGCCCGACAGGCGGCCGTCGCGGCCGATCACGACCTTGCGCTCTCCCTTGGCCAGCGCGGCGGCGCCGAAGGCACGGCCGATGTGGCGCGCGATCCCCGCATCCAGGGTCTTGCCGATGATGCCGCGAATGTCATAGGCCTTGAAAATCGTTTTCGAGAGAGCAACCATGTTCTTCCTTGGAATTCTTGAGAGGCATGCGCCGGTCGCTGGATCGACCTTGGTCATCGCCGGATGTTGGAGGAATGATAAAAAATCGCTTGCTATTGTACCGGCAAGCGCTGGCGCCGTGGGATTGGCGCGCGGAGATCGGGCGGCGTGGAAAGCGCCCGGTGCCTGGCGGAATGCTACTTTCCGCCTGCGCTGCGGAAGTGAGGTTCCTCAGCGCAGGGGAAATTGGAATCAGACGCGCAGATCGTCGATCGACTTGCCGCCTTCGACCCATTCCTTGACCCACTTCGGCTGGCGGCCACGGCCGGTCCACTGCAGGTTGGAATCGTCCGGGTGACGATAGCGCACGGCGACGGTGGCGCCTTTCGAACCGCGGCCGGTGGCGGCCATCAGGTCTTTCAGCGGCATGCCGACGCTTTGGGCGATGGCCAGGATTTGGTCGCGTGCTTTTTGCACTTCCTGGACTTCACGCTTCTTCATCTCCTGCTTGATTTGCTCCTGCAGGTTGCGCAAATCGCCTACGGACATATTCGACAGATCCATCATCATTCCTCGTTCGTTAAAGATTAAATGCAGATTCAGCAATTACCGAATCTAGTGAATTCTCACTAAATGTCGCAATATAATACAACAATAAACCCGGACTAGTCCTTCTTGCTTAAAAAAAGCCAACGTGGGGACTTGAATCGAACAATACGGCCATACAACCAGAGGTAACTGATTATGAACAACAAACAGAAGAACATCAGGGCCGTCGTGTTTTTCCAGAACACCGTTGCCGGTATCACGGCCAGCAGTGAAAACAGCCATAAATAAGGAGAAGTCCGCGCATTGCGCTTCATCAATGCGCGTGCTTCGCGCGGCCCTACCGTCCATTGCACGATACGGCGAAATATCAAGCTGTGCAGGTGAATACCATCCGGCATCGCCGGCGACTTACCGCGCACAAACATGCGGCGATAAGCGGAGAATATCGTTTCGAAAGCCGGATAAATCAGTAACAGCGCCGCATACCAGGTCGACACGCCGGGATTGCGCATCACCAGCAGCAGCGCCAGCTCGCCCAGCAGGAAACCGATGAAATAGGCGCCGCCGTCGCCCAGGAAGATCAGCCCCACCGGATAGTTCCAGATCAGGAAGCCGGCGGTGGCGCCGGCCACGATCAGGGCCGCCACCAGCACGAACATATCGCCCACCTGCAGCGCCACGTAGGACAGCGACAGCAGCATGAAGATGCTGATCACGCCCGCCAGGCCATTGAAGCCGTCGATGATATTGATGGCGTTGGCGATGCCCGCCACCGCCAGCATCGTCAGCGGCAGCACGATCCACAGCGTCTCGATCGGCAGCACGGCCCACGGCAGGTCGAGCCGGCCGACGCGCGCGTCGAGCAGCCAGTAGCCGAGGGCCGCCGCGACCATCGTCAGCGCCAGCCGGCGCAGCGGCGAAACGCGGCCGGTGTAATCCTCGGCGATGCCGCCGGCGAGCGCGATCGTGGCGCAGGCAATCAGGGTCGCGAGCCACGCCATCATTTGCGGCTCGCGCAGGATCGAAATCCCGGACGCCACCACCACCGCGAGGAAAATCGGAATGCCGCCGATACGCGCGACCGCATGCGAGTGCACTTTCTGCACGCCGCCAAAATCGCCATCGAGCCCCAGCCCATGTTTTCGCGCGGTCTTGATAACCAGCAGCGTCAGCAATGCGCAGGAAAGGAAGCTCACGAAAAACGAGAACATTATTGTTTTCTTTCGATGCCTGTATGTGGAGCCTCGGGCGGCGGCGGTTGGCAAATGGAATGGCCAGTGCACGCTATTCGCGGGAGGAAAGCCGGATTCATTGTACCGGAATGGACGGGTATTTCCGGGCGCACGTATTTAACGCGCACGCAGTGTTGGAAGCGAGTCAAAAAATGCCGATGCGCGCGCATTCCGGGCACGAGACAGGCGCAGGGAACCACAAGCGCGGTGCCCGGCGACAGCGCCGGCGGGTAAAATCATTTAGTATCCGCAAAAGCAACAACGACAGCTTCACGGGCCAATCTCGAAAAATATGAAAACCTATGCCATTGGCGACCTCCAGGGTTGCGCGCACGAAGCGCAACTGCTCCTCGACCGGATCTTCGAGACGGCGGGCCCTGATGCGCGCATCCTGTTCGTGGGAGACCTGATCAATCGCGGTCCCGATTCGCTCACCGCGCTGCGGCGCATGAAGGCCTTGTCGGAATCGAGCGGCGGGCGCATCGAAGCCCTGCTCGGCAACCACGACCTGCACCTGATCGCGGTGGCGGCCGGCGCCCAGCGCCTGAGCCGCTCCGACACCCTCGACGAGATCCTGGCCGCGCCCGACCGCGACGCCTTGATCGGCTGGCTGCGCCAGCGCCCGCTGGCGATGTTCGTCGACGCCCACCTGCTGGTGCACGCCGGCGTGGCGCCGCAATGGGACGCGCGCCAGACCATGGCGCTGGCCGCCGAAGTGGAGGCCGCGCTGCGCGGCGAGGGCTGGATCGATTTCCTGGGCGCGATGTACGGCAACCTGCCGGACCGCTGGGACGATGGCCTGGTGGGCATCGACCGCCTGCGCTGCATCGTCAACGCCCTCACCCGCATGCGCCTGTGCGCGCCGGACGGCACGATGGACTTCAAGCACAAGGAAAGCGACGCCGGCCCGGCCGGCAGCGGCCTCCTGCCCTGGTTCGACCTGCCGCAGCGCGGCACCCAGGATGTGACGGTGGTGTTCGGCCACTGGTCGGCGCTGGGCCTGGTGCAGCGGCCGAACCTGATCGGCCTCGATAGCGGCTGCGTGTGGGGCGGCAAGCTGACGGCGGTGTGCCTCGACGACCGCACGCTATTGCAGGTGGATTGTCCCGAGTACCGGGAACACGGCGGCAAGAAGCGTTAAACGCGCACGGCGGCTTCCACCGCCTCCTGCGCCGCCAGCGCCAGCTCGCGCCGGTGCGCGCCAACGCTGTCCAGCGGCGCCAGGCAGGCCAGGCGCGCTTTCACGGGCGGGCCCTGCAGGATGCGCAGCAGGCTGTCGACGAAGGTGGTGTCGCCCACGTAATCGATCGACGGGTGCAGGCCGCCATCGGCATCGACATAGGCCAGCGCATACGGCTGCACCGGCACGCCTGCGTCGATCGCGGCCTCGAACAGGTTGGCGTGGAAGGGCAGCACCGCGCCCTGCAGGCCGGTCGTGCCTTCGGGGAACAGGGCGACCCGTTCCCCTTGTTGCAGCACCTCGACCAGTCCCTTGAACACGTGGCGCAGCTCGCGCCGGTTGCCGCGCGCGATGAACACGGTGCCGGCGCCGGCCGCCAGCCAGCCCATCACCGGCCAGGAACGGATCTCGGCCTTGGCCACGAAGCGGCAGGGATCGAGGGCGTTGATGACGAAGATGTCGAGCCAGGACACGTGGTTGGCCACCACCAGCGCGTGCTCGAGGGCCGGCACGCCGCCGACATGGTCGACCTCGACCCGGCACAGGCGCAACAGGCGGCGCGACCAGCCGCGGGTCAGGCGCGCACGGCGGCTGGACGACACGAAGGGAAACACCAGCGCGCAGGTCGCCAGGCCCTCGCACAGGTGGACGACGACGCGCGCAAGGCGCCAGGCAAGGCGGATCTTCAAGATAGCAAACACAGTAAGGACGGCGGCTTCATGGCAGGCCCGCCGTCCCGGGTGGATCAGCGCTGGTACGCCACGCGGCCGCGCACGATGGTGGCCTTGACCTGTCCGGCCAGTTCGTAGCCGAGGAAAGGCGTGTGCTTGCCCTGGCTGGCCAGGGTCTTGCCCTCCACCTTCCAGCGCGCGTTGGGATCGAACAGCACCACGTCGGCCGCGGCGCCGACGCCCAGGGTGCCGGCCGGCAGGCCGGCGATGCGGGCCGCGTCATGCGTGATGCGGCTGAGCGCCACGGCCAGCACCTTGTCGCCATCCACGCCATGCTGCTGGTCTTCGGCCCACTTGAGCGTGAGGCTGAGCAGCAGTTCCAGGCCGGTGGCGCCGGGCGAGGCTTCGCCGAACGGCAGCAGCTTCTCGTCGTCGTCGACCGGGGTGTGGTCGGAGCAGACCGCGTCCACGGTGCCGTCCAGCACGGCCGCACGGATCGCGTCGCGGTCGCGCTGCGAGCGCAGCGGCGGGGTCAGGCGCGCGTTGGAATCGAAGAAGCCGATGTCGGCGTCGGTCATGTGCAGGTGGTGCACGCCGACATCGACGCTGAGGTCCAGGCCTTCCTGCTTGGCGGCGCGGATCAGCTCCAGGCCGGCGGCGGACGAGATGCGGCACAGGTGCACGCGGGCGCCGGTGGCGCGCATCAGTTCGAAGATCGTGTGCAGCGCGATGGTCTCGGACATCACCGGCACGCCCGACAGGCCCAGGCGCGACGCCAGCGGGCCGCTGTGGGCCACGCCGCCGCGGCCGATGTGGGCGTCCTGCGGACGCAGCCACACGGTGTAGCCGAAGGTCTTGGCGTACTGCATGGCGCGCAGCAGCACGGTGGTGTCCAGGATCGGTTCCTCGGCCTGGGCGAAGCCGATGCAGCCGGCTTCGGTCAGTTCGGCCATCTCGGTCAGCGCCTGGCCCTTCAGGCCCACGGTCAGCGCGCCCAGCGGGTGCACATTGGCCTGGTCGAGCATGCGCGCGCGGTGCTTGAGCATCTCGACCAGGCCGGGTTCGTCGAGCACCGGATCGGTGTCGGGCGGGCACACCAGCGTGGTCACGCCGCCCTGCATCGCTGCCTGCAGCTCGGATTCGAGCGTGGCCTTGTATTCGTAGCCCGGCTCGCGCAGGCGCGCTGAGAGGTCGACCAGGCCGGGAGCGACCACCAGGCCGGTCGCGTCGATGGTCTGGTCGGCGTTGAAGCCCGCCGGGGCGGCGCCGAGCGCCGCGATCCTGCCGTCGGCGATGAACAGGTCTTGCGCTGCGTCGATGCCGTTCGCCGGGTCGATCACTCGCCCGTTCTTGATATGAAGTTTCATGCGTGGGTTCCTGCCAAAATGCTCATCACCGCCATCCGTACCGCGATCCCGAAAGTCACCTGCGGCAGGATCACCGCCTGGGCGCCGTCCGCCACCGCCGAGTCGATCTCGACGCCGCGGTTCATCGGGCCCGGGTGCATCACGATCGCGTCCGGTTTCGCCAGCGCCAGGCGCTCCGGCGTCAGGCCATAGCTCTTGAAGTATTCTTGCGCCGAGGGCAGCAGCGCGCCGCTCATGCGCTCGTTCTGCAGGCGCAGCATGATGATGACGTCGACGTCCTTCAGGCCTTCGTCCATGTTGGTGAAGGTGCGCACGCCCATCTGTTCCAGGCCGCCCGGCAGCAGCGTGTGCGGGCCGATGGCGCGCACTTCGGGCACGCCGAGGGTGGTCAGCGCATGGATGTCCGAGCGCGCCACGCGGCTGTGCAGGATGTCGCCGACGATGGCCACGCGCAGGTTGGTGAAGTCCTTCTTGTAGTGCCGGATCGTGTACATGTCCAGCAGGCCCTGGGTCGGGTGGGCGTGGCGGCCGTCGCCGGCGTTGACCACGTGCACGTCCGAGCGGGTGCGGTTCAGGTGCTGGGCGATCATGTAGGGCGCGCCCGATTGCGCGTGGCGCACCACGAACATGTCGGCGTGCATCGCGGCCAGGTTGTCGATGGTGTCGAGCAGCGACTCGCCCTTGGTGGTCGACGAGGCCTGGATGTTCAGGTTGATGACGTCGGCCGACAGGCGCTTCGAGGCGATCTCGAAGGTGGTACGGGTGCGCGTCGAGTTTTCGAAGAACAGGTTGAACACGCTCTTGCCGCGCATGAGCGGGACTTTCTTGACTTCGCGGTCGGAGATGCCGACGAAGCTCGATGCGGTGTCGAGGATGTGGTCGATGTGCGACTTCTTGAGTCCCTCGATGGTGAGCAGGTGTTGCAGCTCGCCGTTCTTGTTCAGTTGCGGATTATTGTGCAGGGTCGGCATTGTCTTCTTCGATGGTCAGCGAGAGTTGGCCTGTTTCGTCGCGCTGCAGGCACAGCGACTGGTTTGCCGCGAGCGACACGCGCGCGCCGGCGAAATCGGCCGCCACCGGCAGCTCGCGCCCGCCGCGGTCGGCCAGCGCGGCCAGCTTGATGCAGCTTGGCCGGCCATAGTCGAACAGCACGTTGATCGCGGCGCGCGTGGTGCGGCCGGTCTGCAGCACGTCGTCGACCAGCACCACCGTGGCGCCGTCGACCGGGAAGCGGATATGGGTCGGCTTCACGTCCGGGTGCAGGCCCTTGCGCGCATAGTCGTCGCGGTAGAACGACACGTCGATCGAGCCCAGGCGGGCGGTGAGATCGAGGTCGCGCGCCAGGCGCTCGGCCAGCCAGGCGCCGCCGGAATGGATGCCGACGATGGCGGCGTCGGGCACGCCGTCCAGGCCCGCGCGGACCTGGCCCAGCAGCTCGCGGTAGAGCGCCTCGGCGTCGAGGTTGAGATTGGTTGTTGGCATAGGGTGAGAAGATGCGGCTAAGGAGATGCGTCGAAATATTGCTGCAGAATGATGGCGGCCGCCTTGTCGTCGATGACGTCGCCGCGCTTCGATGCGATCACGGCCGACGAATAGCGCTCGTCGACCAGCTCGACCGGCAGGTTGAAGCGGCCATGCAGCTGGTTGGCGAAGCGGCGGCTGCGCAGGGTCATGTCGTGTTCGGCGCCGTCGGGATGGCGCGGCTCGCCCACCACCAGGCGCGCCGGGCGCCACTCGGCGATCAGCTCGCCGATGATCTTGAAGCGGGTGGCGTTGTCGATGGCGGCAATGACGCGCAGCGGCTGCGCCTGCCCGGTCAGGGTGTTGCCCATGGCGATGCCGATCCGCTTGACGCCGAAGTCGAAGCCGAAAACGATATCGACCATCATGCGCAACCACGCAGGCACAGCAAATCACGCATGGCCGGCTTCGGTGGCGAGCATGAAGGGATCGATCCCCAGCAGTTTGATGGCGGCGTTGTAGCGTTCCTCGATCGGCAGGTCGAACAGCACGCGCGCGTCGGCGCCCACCGTCAGCCAGCCGTTGCGCGAGATTTCTTCTTCGAGCTGGCCCGGGCTCCAGCCGGCGTAGCCGATCGAGACCAGCATGCGCGCGGGACCACCGCCGCTGGCGACGGCTTCGAGCACGTCGATCGAGGTCGTGAAGGCGACGTCGTCGGTGACGCTGAGGGACGAGGAATAGCGGCCACCGGGCGAATGCAGCACGAAGCCGCGGTCGTCCTGGACCGGCCCGCCGAACATGATCGGCTCGTCCACCACGGTCGCGCGCAGGCCTTCGGCCAGCTTCAGGTCGACGCGGTCGAACAGGGTTTCCATCGTCATGTCGGTCGGCTTGTTGATGACCACGCCCAGCACGCCCTTGTCGTTATGCTCGCAGACATAGACGACGGTGCCGCCGAAGATCGGATCCTGGATCGATGGCATGGCGATCAGGAAATGGTTCGCAAGGTTGAGCCCGGATGCTGCCGGACCGGCCTTGGCGAGCGCTTCATCCTGCTCCCGGGGCATGCCCGGCATCGGTAGAGTTTTGCCAACTTTGCTTTTTTTCATACGGATACTCTCAAAAGGCGCACTCTTGCGTTAAACATGATCGACTGCCAACGTTCTGCAGCACAACGTTACGCTTTTCCCTAGTTTACACCCATTTGGCCGGAGGACCCTCGGAAGCATCACGACACGCACACCATGGTCCGATCCTAGACAGTAAAATCTGCTCCCGCCTTGACCTCGCACACAGTGATGAATTTGAGCAAGTCTTTAGTCTGGTTCCGGCGCGACCTGCGCGCATTCGACCACGCCGCCCTGCACCACGCCTTGCGCTGTTCGCAACAGGTGTACTGCGTCTTCGTGTATGACACCGATATTCTCGACGGCTTGCCGCGCGACGATCGCCGCCTGCGTTTCATTCACGCCAGCCTGGCCAGCCTGGATGAGGAATTGCGTCGTCTTGGAGGCTACCTCATCGTGCGCCACGGCAGCGCCCGGGATGAGGTGGTGGCGCTGGCGAAGGCACTCGATGTTGATGCAGTGCATGCCTGCACCGATTATGAACCGCTCGCGATCGCGCGCGATGACGAGGTCGCGCGGCTGCTGGCGGCGCAAGGCCGCGCCTTCCATACGTACAAGGACCAGGTCATCTTCGAGAAGGATGAAGTGCTGACGCTCGCGGGACAGCCGTACTCGGTGTTCACGCCCTACAAGAACGCCTGGCTCAAGCGGCTGGCGGCCCATCCCGAGACGCTGGCGGCGTATCCGGTCGATGCCTGTGCGCATGCGTTCGCGCCGCCATCGTCACCACCGGCATTGCCGTCGCTGGAAGACATCGGCTTCGACGCGGGCGAATCGCCGCTGCCGGCCGGCATGGCAGGAGCGGAAGCGCTGTTCGAGGCCTTCGTCGAAGACATCGCCGACTACGGCCGCGCACGCGATTTCCCGGCCGAGGATGGCACGTCGAGGTTATCGACGCATTTGCGTTTCGGCACCACCTCGATCCGCCACCTGGTGCGCACGGCGCAGCAATTGACGCTGTCGGGCGCGGGCGGCGCCGGCGCCCCGGTATGGCTGTCCGAACTCATCTGGCGCGATTTCTATGCGATGGTGCTGGCCCGGCACCCGCATGTGGTCGAGCGGTCGTTCAAGCCGGCCTTCGATGCGGTGCAATGGGATGAGGGTCCGGAGGCCGACGCCCTGTTCGCCGCCTGGTGCGAGGGCCGCACCGGCTATCCGCTGGTCGACGCGGCCATGGTGCAGCTGAACACGACGGGTTTCATGCACAACCGGCTGCGCATGGTCACGGCCAGTTTTCTCACCAAGGACCTCGGCATCGACTGGCGCCGCGGCGAAGCGTATTTCGCCTTGCAGCTGAACGACTACGAGATGGCCTCGAACAACGGCGGCTGGCAGTGGGCGGCGTCGACCGGCTGCGATGCCCAGCCCTGGTTCAGGATCTTCAATCCGGTGACGCAATCGACGCGTTTCGACGCCCGCGGCGAATTCATCCGGCGCTACCTGCCGCAATTGCGCAAACTGGATGCGAAGCAGATCCACGCGCCGTGGCTGGTCAAGCCCGAGGCGCTGGCCGAGCGCGGCGTGGTGCTGGGCGAGGATTATCCGGCGCCGGTCGTGGACCACGACGCGGCGCGCAGGCGCACGCTGGAGCGGTTTGCGGTGGTCAGGAAAAGCGTCAGCGTTTGAGCAGCTCTTCGATCGCCGCCAGCAGCACCGGCTCCTGGTACGGCTTGCCGTAATAGGCGTTCACGCCCAGCCCCAGCGCCACGTTGCGGTGCTTGTCCGCCGTGCGCGAGGTGATCATGATGATCGGGATGTCTTTGGTGGCCTCATTGCCGCGCACATTGCGCGTCAGGTCGAAACCATCCATGCGCGGCATCTCGATGTCGACCAGCATCAGGTCGGGCGCGCCCTGCCCAATGAGTTCGAGCGCCTCGACGCCGTCCTTGGCCAACTGCACGCGATAGCCTTCGCGTTCCAGCAGGCGCTGGGTCACGCGGCGCACCGTCAGCGAGTCGTCGACCACCATCACGGTCGGGCGCCGCACCTGGCGCGCCACTTCCTTCTTCACCTGCGCGGCGGCCTGCGGCTGCTGCGCCAGTGCCAGCGGATCGAGGATCAGGACGATCTCGCCCGAGCCCAGCACCGTCGCGCCGGCGATGCCCGGCACCCGCGACAATTGCGGGCCGATGTGCTTGACCACCACCTCGCGGTTGCCCAGCACCTCGTCCACGCGCAGCGCGATGCGGCCGGCGCCGCCGCCCAGCACCAGCACCGGCGTCGAACGCTGGCGCGCCGTCCGCTCTTCGTCATCCTCGCCCAGCAGGGCAGGCAGCGCATGCAACGCCAGCGCGGCGCCGGCCAGCGAGATACTGCCGGCCTCGATCGCCGCCGCCAGGTCCAGCTCACGCACCTGCTCTACCCGCTCGACCAGGGTCGAGGGCACCGCATGCGTGCGCCCGCCGGCCGTCACCAGCACCACCTGGGCGACGGCAAGCGTCAGCGGCAGCGTGATCGTGAAGCGCGCGCCCTGCCCCGGCTCGGACACGACCGCCACCCGTCCGCCCAGCGCCTGGGCTTCGGAACGCACCACGTCCATGCCGACACCGCGGCCGGCCAGCTCGGTCAGCGTGTCCGCCGTCGAAAAGCCCGGCTCGAAGATCAGTTCGGTCACGTCCTGGTCGGACACGGCGTCTTCCTCGGCCAGCAGGCCGTTCTCGAGCGCCTTGGCGCGGATGCGTTCCAGGTCCAGGCCGGCGCCGTCGTCGCCGAACACGATCAGGACTTCGTTGCCGTGCTGGCTGACCTGCACCAGCAATTCTCCCGTCTCCGCCTTGCCCGCATCCTGGCGCGCCGCGCGCGGCTCGATGCCGTGCACGATCGCATTCCTCAGCAGGTGCTCGAACGGCGCGGCCATCTGTTCCAGCACGCCGCGGTCGATCTCCACGGCGCCGCCGCGGATGTCGAGGTTGACGCGCTTGTCGGTTTCCTTGGCGGTCTGGCGGGCGACGCGGAACAGGCGTTCCGACAGGCTGGCGAACGGCACCATCCGCACCCGCATCAGGTCGCGCTGCAGGTCGCGCGTCATGCGCGCCTGGCTGGCCAGTTCCTCGTTGGCGCCGTCGACCGTGCGCGCCAGGCTTTCCTGGAACGAGGCGACGTCGTCGACGCTCTCGGCCAGCATGCGCGTGAGTTCCTGCAGGCGCGTGAAACGGTCGAATTCGAGCGGATCGAATTCGCGTTCGCCCGAGATCGACAGCTTCGATGCGATCTGCGATTCGGCCTGCATCTCGATCTCGCGCAGCTGGCGCCGCAGGCGCGCCACGTTGTCCGAGAAGTCGCCCAGCGAACCCTTGAGCGCGCCCATCTGGTTTTCCAGGCGCGAGCGCGTGATCGACACCTCGCCGGCCTGGTTCATCACGCGGTCGAGGATGTCGGCGCGCACCCGCACCAGCGGCGCGCGGGCCGGTTCAAGGGCCGGCGGCGTGTGCGCCCGCGCCCGCTTCTGCTCCTGTGTCTGCGCCGGTGCGGCGTCCGCTGGCGCCGGTTGCTGCAAGCCCTCGAACAGCAGCAGCGCCGCGTCGTAGTTGGCCAGCAGCTCGTCGAAGGCGGTGGCCGGCAAGGTCGAGGTGCCGGCGTGGACCATGTTCTCGATCTGGGTTTCCAGCTCGTGCGCGTGCTGGCCCAGGCGCATCGCGCCGGCCATGCGCGCGCTGCCCTTGACCGTATGCAGGTCGCGCTGCATGCCCTGCGCGATCGCGGTATTGCCTGGCTCTTGCTGCCACTGGCGCAGGTCGTGGCCGATGCGCGGCAACAGGTCCGCCGCCTCTTCCAGGAACACCGGCAGCAGGTCCGGGTCGATCTCGTCGGCATAGCTGGCGCCGACCAGTTCGGGTTCGGGCTCAGGCTCGGGTTCGGCCAGCACCGCTTCGTCCGGGGTCACGGCCACGAAATCGGCGTCCGGCGCGGCGTCCGGCGCGGCATCCTGCGCCTGCGGCGCCGCCTGATCGAGTTCCGGCGCGGCGAAGGTGTCGTCGAGGAAGGAGTCGAACAAGTCGTCGACGTCGTCGGTCGCGGCAGGCTTTGGCGCGGCCGGCGGCGCCTGGCGCGCTTCGAAGGCGGGCGGCGCGGCCAGCAACTGCTCGTAGGCGGCCGCGAACAGCGCGTCGAGCTGGCTGGCCAGGGCCGGATCGGCCTCGCCATACAAGGCCGCTGCCTGCTGGCTGGCCAGGCGCTCGCGCAGCGCCGCCAGCTGTTCCACCAGGTCGGGCTGGCTTGGGGCCAGCTCGCCCAGGGTAAACACCTGCAGCATGGTGCGCATGCGCGACAGGGTCGAATCGAACAGGTCGAACTGGCCGTCCTCGAGCTGCGTGCCCGGCGCCGCCAGCTTCTCGAGCGTCGTCTCCAGCTCGTGCGCGAGGTCGCGCAGCGAGGTATAGCCGACCGTGGCCGAGGTGCCGGACAAGGTATGCGCCGCCGTCACCGCGTCGTGCACCACCTGTTTGTCCAGGCCGCAGCGCAGCGCGTCGAAGCCCTGTTCGAGGGTGGCGCACAGGGTCTCGGTCTCGCCCAGATAGACGTCGTGCAGCGCCTGCGGGATGGCCAGGTCGCCGACGCGCTTCACGCCATCGTCGCCCGGCATGGCCAGCGGCTCGTCGAGCAGCGGAATGTCGTCGAGCGCCGGCGTGTCGATGATGTCGTCCAGCACCAACGGCTCGTCGCTCGGTGGCTCGAACTTCAGTGGCTCGAACTTCAGCGGCTCGAACGGCCCGCCCTCCTGCACCCGCGCGGCGGCGGCGATCAGCGCCGCGCCATCGCGTTCCGGCAGGAGGCCGGCGGCCAGCTCGGCCACCCAGGCATCGAGTTCGGCATAGGCATGGGCCAGCAGGGCCAGCAGGTCGGCGGTGGCCGAACGGCCGTCGGCCAGCCACACGTTCATCACGCGTTCGATGGCGGCGGCGGTGGCGGCGAAGGCCTCCAGGTCCACCATGCGGCTGCTGCCCTTGAGCGTATGGAAGCCGCGGCGCAGCTGGGTCAGGATTTCCTGGTTGGCCGGCTCGTCGGCCGCGCGCGGCAGGGTCTCGACCACGAAGGCCAGCACTTCCTGCGCCTCGGCGATGAAGATGCCGAGCAGTTCGGCGTCGACGCCGTCCGCGGCCTGCGCCGTCTGCGCCGGCATATCCACAGGCGCGGCCTCGGCCGGCGCCGCGACGAACTCGAACGGCAGCTCGCGCAGCAGGAGCTTGTCGGTGTCGAAGGTGAAGCGGCCGCGCGCGGCCTCGCTGTCCTGGGCCAGCAGGTCGGCGAAGAAACCGAGCGCGCCGATGTTCTGGGCGATGTTGTGCAGCGACGCGTGCTGGTCGGTCACGTTCGCCTCGCTGGCGGACAGCAGCCGCACCGCTTCCTCGACGTGGCGCACGGCAAGCACCGCCTGGTCCTGGTCGAGGATGGCGAACGCCCCCTGCAGCTGGTGCAGGATCGGCGTCGCCTGCCCGAGCACCTGGCGCTTGCCCGGGTCGTCGTAGTAGTCGTCGAGCAGCTTCTCGATCTGGCGCAGGCCCGCCTTGACCTCGTTCGCCAGCACGGCCACGGTCTGGCCCTGCTGGATCTGGCGCGCCAGCTCGCCCTGCCAGTGCGGGGCGTCGGGCGGCGTCTCGCCGGCGGCCAGCGCCAGCAGGCGCGCGCCGACGGCTTCGGCATTTTCCGAGAAATCGTCGGGCAGCTGGCGCAGCTGGTCCAGGCCGTTCTCGACGAACAGCATGGCGGCCGCCATCTCGAGCCCGAACTGGTCGTCGCGGCCCGACTGCACCGAATCGCTGGCCGCGCGGCCCAGCTCGCGCAGCAGCTGGGCCAGCGCCGGGGCGCCCAGCTTTTCGCTGGCGCCGGCCAGGCGCGCCAATGCGTCGTTGAAGTCGTGTTCGACGTCAAGGTCAGGCTCGCCCTCGCCGGCGATGCGGTCCCAGTCCAACTTGGTGCGGGCCAGCGCTTCGCGCGCCTCTTGCAGGGCTTGCGGGTCGAGCTTGCCATAGCGGCGCTCGGCATAGTCGGGCGGCACGGCGCCGTCCAGGCCCAGGGCCTGGCGCAGCGCGCGCGCCTGCGGCCCCGGTTCGCGCGCGGCGGCGATGAAGAACAGCGCGTCGCGCAGCATCGCCTCGGGCGCATCCATCTCGCCCTTGGCCAGGCGCCGCAATTGCAGGTTGATTTGACCGAACAGCTGCTTGATGTACAGATCGCTCTCGACCTGGCCGTCGGCCACCACGGTGGCGAAGGCATGCATCGCCTGCCAGAACAGGCGCGCGCGAACATCCTCTTGCGCGGCGCCGATCGGCGCGATGGCCGCCACCAGGTCGGCGGCATGAATCTGGCGCCCGGCGTCGTCCTCGGCCTTCAGGTAGGGCAGCAGGGCTTTTTCGAAACGGCTTCGGCAGGCCGCGACATCGACCTGGCCGTCACCTTCCAGCGCGGGCAGCTCGGGCGGCGTCGACAGGTCGAGCGGCATCAGGTCGGATGGATGCACCTTGCGCTCGCCCTGGCGCTCGACCATGTCGCGGTAATACGGGAACAGGCGCGCGGGCTGTTGCGGCATGCCGGCCAGCAGTTCGTCGAGGTATTCGCCGAGCGCCCCGAAGGCGTCCAGCACCACCTGCACGCTATCCACGGTGCATGGCAGGCTCCCATCTTTGAACCCGTCCAGCACCGCCTCGGCCGCGCCGGTGTACACCCCGACGCCTTCGACGTCGACCAGTTGCAGGGCGCCGTGCGCCTGGTGCAGGTGGGTCTTGGCGTGCAGCAGCAGGGTCGGCTGGGCTTCTGGCGAACGCCCGGCGGCCTCGCGCAATGCGGTCGACGCGCGCGCCAGGGCATCGCGGATTTCGCCGATGACCCAGGACAGCGGGCCGGTGTCGAAGTTGCTGGAGCGTTGCAAGGTCGGGCTCAGGGTTGCCATGGGCCGCTCAGGATACCACGCGGAAGCGCGACACCGAATCCTTGAGCTCCTGGGCCAGGGTGGCCAGTTCATGAATCGACTGTGCGGTCTGGCGCGTGCCCTGCTGGGCATGTTCGGTCACCGACAGGATCTCCTGCATCTTGTCGGCCACGCCGGTGGCTTGGGTAGCCTGGCGGTCGGTGGCGTGCGACATGTCCCCGATCAGTTCACCGAGGCGGTTCGACACGCGCGAGATGTCCGACAGCGCGGCGCCGGCGGCGTCCGACAGGCGCGCGCCCTCGACCACGCCCTGGGTCGATTTTTCCATGGCCGCCACCGCGTCGTGGGTGTCGGTCTGGATGGTGCGCACCAGCGCGCCGATCTGCTTGGCCGCCTCGCCCGAGCGTTCCGCCAGGCGCTGCACCTCTTCCGCCACCACCGAGAAGCCGCGACCGGCCTCGCCGGCCGATGCGGCCTGGATCGCGGCGTTCAGCGCCAGCACGTTGGTCTGCTCGGTAATGTCCGAGATCAGCTCGGTGATCTCGCCGATCTCCTGCGACGATTCGCCCAGGCGCTTGATGCGCTTCGAGGTTTCCTGGATCTGCTCGCGGATCTCCTGCATGCCGCGAATCGCGTTCTGCACCGCGGTCGCGCCCTGCTCCGCCGCCGCCACCGACTGGCGCGCCACGTCGGCCGATTCCAGGGCCGAGCGCGACACGTCGGTGATCAGGCCGGCCAGGCGCATGGTGGTGCTGGACGCGTCCTGGATCTCGCGCGACTGCCGCTCGGCCGCGCCCAGGAGCTCGGTCGAGACCTGCTGCGCGCCGTTCGAGGCGCGCGCCACCTGTTCCGAGGTCTTGATGACGCGCACCACCAGCTCGCGCAATTCCTCGACCGTGTAGTTGACCGAGTCGGCGATCGCGCCGGTGATGTCTTCCGACACCGTGGCCTGCACCGTCAGGTCGCCGTCCGCCACCTCTTGCAGCTCGTTCATCAGGCGCAGGATCGCGGCCTGGTTCTGGTCGTTGGTGGCCTTGGCTTCTTCTTCCTTGGCCTGGGCCAGCTGGCGCATCGTTTCCGCTTCGCGGCGGCGTTCCTCGGCGGCGCGCGCACGGGCGGCGGCGTCCTGCAGCATGGTGCGCGAGATGCCCAGCGCCGCGACCAGGGTGAACAGGGCGGCGGCGACCGTCAGCCAAAACCAGCCGCTGGCGCCGGCCTGGTCGCGCTGGTAGTCGTGGTGCAGCTCCGCCAGCATGACGCGCAGCTGTTCGCTGTCGCGCGAGATCACGCGCTCGGCGGCGCGCGCGCTGGCGTAGTTGGTCAGGTTGCCCAGTAGCGGGGTGATGGTCTTGACGTACTCGTCGAAGCTGTCGCGGGTGCGCGCCAGGCGCATGCGCTGTTCGAGGTCGGTCAGCGGCGCCAGGCCCAGCTTGCCGCCGCCATCGAGCAGGCCGCCGATGATCGCGCTCAGCGACTCGATGTCGCCCATGATGTAGGTCACCGCGTTCTGGGCCGAGCCCGGGGTGGTGAAGGTCTGGGTGCCGGCCGACAGGCGCTGGGCCAGCGACTGCATGCTCAGCGCCGCCACCTGGCGCCGGGCGTCGCTCGACGCGTCCTTTTGCAGGCGCTCGGCGATCGCGGTCAGCTCCGGCCCCACTTCTTCATACTGGCGCAGGCTGACGCCGAAGGCCAGCAGGTTGCGCTTGTTGGCGATGATGCTGGCGGCCGCCTTGGACGAGGCGTTCCACAGCACGATCGCCTTTTGCAGCTCTTGCGCGCGCGCTCCGCTGGCGGCCGGGATGCGCCCGGTCGGCGACTGGCCGCCGCGCGCCAGCAGGTCCAGTTCGCGGCCCAGCTGGGCGCGGCTGTCTTCGAGCTGGTCGAAGGCGGCGGCGTCGCCGCGCAGCGCGATCGGCGCGGCCTTGGCGAAACGCTGGGAGTGCATCACGGCGTCGCCGGTCACCTGGCTCTGGCCGGCCAGGCGGGCGTCAAACGCCGAATTCTGCCAGGCCGCCAGCATGGTCAGCAGCACGCCGCCCACGAAGGCGCCGAGCAGCAGGTTCAGGCGGCTGGGCTGGAACTGCGCGCCGATCGGGACGGCGCGCAGGTCGTCGGCGCTTTCCGCCGCCATCGCCTCGCTCGCGCTGCGGCTGCGAAAGCCCCCGAGCCGGCGCGCGGCCGCGGCGGCCGAACCGCCCGCATCCGGATGCGGCGCCGAAGGGGATTCGCCGGCCGGCGCCGGCGCCAGGGCGGCGTCGCCCTTCGCGAAGAAGTTCGTGGTCAGTTTCGAAGCGAATCCCATTGCTGCTCCCTGTTCCTGCTGTAAGTGTGGTTGTTGTTAGCGTGCGAGTTAGGCTGCGAGTTAGCCTGCAACCCGCAGGAAACGCTCTTCCCGCACCAGCGCCGCCAGCGACAGCGGCGTCCATGTGTTGCCGTCGGCGTCGCGCAGGACGTCGCCCACACGCTCCATCGCGCCGGCCTGGCGCAGTCCGTGGACGTTCGAGGCCAGCAAGGCGCAGTTGAAGCCGAGATGCGGTGCGAACACCACCAGGCGCGGCGTCGCGGGGCCATCGGGCGATGCTTCCTCGCCCAGGTAGCGCGCCAGGTCGATCACGCCCAGCAGGCTGCCGCGCACATTGGCCAGGCCCAGGTACCAGGGCTGGGTCAGCGGAACGACGGTCAGGGGCGCGGGGGAGACGATCTCGCCGACCTCGAGCAGGTCGACCAGGTAGCGCGTGGCGCCGATCGCCAGGCCCAGCTGGCCGGCATTGCCGCCGGCGCCGGTCCGGGCCGCCTGCATCTTTTCCAGCAGCTGCTCCTGGTACAGGCGCAGGCGGGTACGGCGCGCCGCAGGATTGCGCCGGCCGCTCTCTTCACGCTCCTTGCCGTCGCCCGCCGCGATGGTCATGCGCTCACGCCGCCGGCGGTCGCCACGGCCGCGATGCTGGCCAGCAGGCGCTCGGGATCGACCGGCTTGACCAGGTAGTCCTTCGCGCCCTGGCGCAGGCCCCAGATGCGGTCGGTTTCCTGGTTCTTGCTGCTGCAGATGATGACCGGCAGCGCCGCCAGCTCCGGGTCGCGCGCGATGGCGCGCGTCACCTGGAAGCCGTTACTGCCCGGCATGACCACGTCCATGAGGATCAGTTCGGGGCGCTCGGCGCGGATGCGCTCGATCGCTTCGTCGCCATTCACAGCGGTGCTGACGGCAAAGCCGTTCTTCACCAGGATGTCGGTCAGGTACAGGCGTTCGGTCGGGGAATCGTCGACGATGAGGATCTTGTTGATGGCCACTTACGGCTCCGGCTCGTATGGATGTCAGTCCTGGGGCGTGGCGTGCTCGCGCACGGCCGCCAGCAGGCTGTCTTTGGTAAAGGGTTTGGTGAGATAGGCGCTGGCGCCGACCATCGCGCCGCGCGCGCGGTCGAACAGGCCATCCTTGGACGACAGCATCAGCACCGGCGTCGCGCGAAAGCGCGCGCTCTTCTTGATCAGGGCGCAGGTCTGGTAACCGTCCAGGCGCGGCATCAGGATGTCGCAGAACACCAGCGCCGGATGATGGTCGTTGATCTTGGCCAGGGCGTCGAAACCGTCATCGGCCAACACCACCTGGTAACCGGCCTGGTTCAGGAAAATCTCGGCGGAGCGGCGGATCGTGCTGCTGTCGTCGATCACCATGATGGTCAGGGCCGTGGATTGCGGCGATGTCGTCATTTTCGTTTCACTTCGGCTTGAAGCGCCACGATAGCACAGCGCATCTTTCTTGTGCGCAAAGTGTTGCAGAGAGTCAACTACTACAGAAGATGGCATCCCGGGAGTAGACGAGATGCCATTATCAAGCTGATCACATTGTGATCTTTATTGCATGATTGTTTCTTCAGATTGCCGTCATCTCGAAGTCGTCCTTGCGCGCGCCGCACTCCGGGCAAGTCCAGTTCATCGGAACGTCGGCCCAGCGCGTGCCGGGAGCGATGCCATCGTCGGGTGCACCGACAGCCTCGTCATAGACCCAGCCACAAATCAGGCACATCCAGGTCTGGAAAGGCGCGGTGGATTCGGTACTCACAGTATTGGTCCTTGTATCTAGTAAAATGTGGAATCGGAATCCGGCATCTTAATCTACCCGACGTGCAAAACCAAACGTTCCCCCTCATCCTGAGCTTCGGCGTCTGCGATCCCGTCGGCGCCATCGGCGTGCAGGCGGATTGCGCCGCGTTCGCCGCCCTCGGATGTCACGGGCTGTCGGCCATCGCCGGCCTGCTGGTCGCGGACAGTGCCCGCATCGAGAATATGTACGAGCTCGACAGCGACTGGATGGCCGAGCAGGCGCGCACCTTGCTGGAAGACATGCCGATCGCCGCCTTCAAGGTCGGCGCCGTCGGCTCGGCCCTGCACCTGGCCGCGATCGCCGAGATCGTGTCCGACTACCCGGACGCGCCGCTGGTCCTCGACCCCTTCCTGTCGGCCCTGCCCGACGCCGGCCTGGGCGACGAGGAAATGCTGTCCGCGCTGCGCTCGATCCTGGCGCCGCAGGCCACCGCCCTGATCCTGTCCCAGTCCGAACTGGGCCGCATGGCCGAGCTGTGGCGCGATGGCGCCGAACGCAAGGACGGCGACCTCGAAGAAGACGTGGCCGAGCTCACCTCGAGCGGCCTGCACTACGTGCTGGTGACCGGCAGCCGCGACGAACACGGCGGCTGCTCGAACCGCCTGTACGACGCCGGCGGCGAAGTCGCGCGGGTCGACTGGCAGCACCTGCCCGGCCCCTTCCTGGGCGCCGGCAACACCTATTCGGCGGCCTTCACCGCCTGCCTGGCGCGCGGCATGGACGCGCCGCAGGCGCTGGCCCTGGCTCAGGAATACACCACCGGCGCGCTCGAGCATGCGCAGCGCTTCGGCATGGGCAAGTTCATTCCCAGTAAATTCTTTCGTCCCTAGGCGTTTTGCGCCGGGACGGGTTCTTTTCAATCACGAAGCAGCCATCATGACCACTGAACAATCCACCTCGCGCAACGACATCCTGTTCGCCCGCGCCCAGCAATCGACCCCTGGCGGCGTCAATTCTCCGGTGCGCGCCTTCCGCTCGGTGGGCGGCACCCCGCGCTTCATCGAGCGCGCCCAGGGCCCGTATTTCTGGGACGCCGACGGCAAGCGCTACATCGACTACATCGGCTCCTGGGGCCCGGCCATCCTCGGCCACGCCAGGTCCGAAGTGGTCAAGGCGGTGCAGGCCGCTGCTGCTAACGGTCTATCTTTCGGCGCGCCGACAGAAGGCGAGATCGAGATCGCCGAGGAAATCTGCCGCCTGCTGCCGTCGATCGAACAGGTGCGCCTGGTCTCGTCCGGCACCGAGGCCACCATGAGCGCGCTGCGCCTGGCGCGCGGCGCCACCGGCCGCGACAAGATCGTCAAGTTCGAAGGCTGCTACCACGGCCACGCCGATTCGCTGCTGGTGAAGGCCGGCAGCGGCCTGCTGACCTTCGGCAACCCCACTTCGGCCGGCGTGCCGGAAGACTTCGTCAAGCACACCCTGGTGCTCGACTACAACAATGTCCCGCAACTGGAAGACGCCTTCGCCTCGATGGGCGACACCATCGCCTGCGTGATCGTGGAGCCGGTGGCCGGCAATATGAACCTGATCCGCGCCACCCCTGAATTCCTGCAGCGCATGCGCGAACTGTGCACCGAGCATGGCGCGGTGCTGATCTTCGACGAGGTGATGTGCGGCTTCCGCGTGGGCCTCGAAGGCGCCCAGGGCATGTACGGCATCACCCCCGACCTGACCGCGCTGGGCAAGGTGATCGGCGGCGGCATGCCGGTGGCGGCCTTCGGCGGGCGCGCCGACCTGATGCAGAAGATGGCCCCGATCGGTCCGGTGTACCAGGCCGGCACGCTGTCGGGCAACCCGGTGGCGGTGGCGGCCGGCATGACCACCCTGAAGCTGATCCAGGAAGAAGGCTTCTACGAGAGGCTGACCGCGACCGCGGATCGGCTGGTGACGGGGCTCACCGCAGCCGCGCAGGAAGCCGGCATCGATTTCTGCGGCGACTCGGTGGGCGGCATGTTCGGCTTCTACTTCTCGAAGGACGTCCCGTCCAGCTACAGCGAGATGATGGCGGGCGACAAGGAGCGCTTCAACCGCTTCTTCCACGGCATGCTCGAAGAAGGCGTGTACTTCGCGCCGGCCATGTTCGAAGCGGGCTTTGTGTCGATCCAGCACGACGACGCCGTGATCGACGCCACGATCGAGGCGGCGCGGCGCGTGTTCAAGCGCATCGGCTAAGCACGCTCGACGCAAAACAACACGGCGCACCGAGGTGCGCCGTTTTTCATTGCCGGATTACTTCAACCAGCCGCGCCGGCGGAAGTACAGCAGCGGCGCCACCGCGCTGGCCGCCATCAGGGCGATCGCGAACGGATAGCCGAAGCGCCAGTTCAGTTCCGGCATCAGGGCGAAGTTCATGCCGTACAGGCTGGCGATCAGGGTCGGCGGCAGGAAGGCGACCGAGGCCACCGAGAAGATCTTGATGATCTTGTTCTGGTTGATGTTGATGAAGCCGACGGTGGCGTCCATCAGGAAGTTCACCTTGTCGAACAGGAAGGACGTGTGGCCGTCGAGCGACTCGATGTCGCGCAGGATCTGGCGCGCTTCCTCGAACTGGTCGGAGTTGAGCAGCCGGCCGCGCATCAGGAAGCTGACCGCGCGCCGGGTATCCATCATGTTGCGGCGGATGCGGCCGTTCAAGTCTTCCTCGTGGGCGATGGCGTTCAGCGCGGCGGCCGCGTCCTGGTCGGTGAATTCCTTCTGCAGCACGCGGGTCGAGACTTCTTCGAGGCTTTCGTAGATGCCTTCCAGCGCGTCGGCCGAATATTCGGCGTCGGTCGCGTACAGGTCGAGCAGCACGTCCATATAGTCTTCGATCGAGCCGGGCCGCGAACGCGCGCGCATGCGCACCAGGCGGAACACGGGCAGGTCGTCGTTATGGACCGAGAACAGGATTTTGCCGGACAGGATGAAGGCCACCGTCACCACCCGCGACGGGCCGTCTTCCTCCTCGAGCAGGAAGTCGGTGCGCAGGTGCAGGTCGCCGTTTTCGGCCTCGTAGTAGCGCGCCGAGGCTTCGATGTCCTGGACTTCGTCCTCGCCCGGCAGGGTCACGCCATACCTGGCCTTGACCCAGGTGCGCTCTTCCTCGTCCGGGTCGGTCAGGTCGACCCACACCGGCGCGACGTTCTCCAGGTCTTCCCGGGAAGCGATCGTTGCCTGGTTCAGGCGGCCATTCTGTAGGACAAATACGTTGATCATGCGCTGGGGTCTCGTTCGCTATTTTCTGGCCGGGGGGAGAAAAATTAGCGCAAGTGTAACCGCTCGCCGTGCACTGAGCCAACTCAGTAACGACATTTCGCGTCAAGGCACCTCGGCGAAGCGCATCTGGCGCAGGATGGCGTTGGTGCGCCGCTGCAGGTAACTGGTCGAGCGGTGCTTGTCGTAATAGCGCGGATTGGGCAGCATCACCGCCAGCCGGGCGGCCTGGGCCGGGCTCAGATTGGCAGCCGACGTCTTGTAGTAGTAGCGCGCCGCCGCCTCGGCGCCGAACACGCCGCGCCCGAATTCGACCACGTTCAGGTAGAGCTCGAGGATGCGCTCCTTGCTCATCACCGTTTCCAGCATATAGGCAATCACCAGCTCCTGGCCCTTGCGGAACATGCTGCGCGAGCCGGACAGGAACAGGTTCTTGGCCAGTTGCTGGGTGATGGTCGAGCCGCCGCCGACCACCTTGCTGCGCCGCTGGTTGCGCTCGTAGGCGCGTTCGATCGCTTCCCAGTCCACGCCGCCATGCACGCTGAAGTTGGCGTCTTCCGAGGCCACCACCGCGCGCTTCAGGTTGCGCGAGATGCGTTCGTACGGCACCCACTGGTGCTTGAGGGTCGCGTCCGGATTCTTTTCGCGCAGCTGGGACAGCTGTTCACGCATGAAGCTGGTCGAGCCGGGATTGAACTGGGAATACCAGCACACCATGGCGAAGAAATACAGCTGGACCAGCAGCACCAGCAGCAACGGGGCCAGGAAGATCCACTTGATCCAGCGGCGCCCGGTCGGCGCGGCCTTGCGCGACTTGGCCATGGTCAGCCTGCCTGGCGCATCGCGCCCAGCACGGCGTTCGTCTCCGGCCGCACGCCGCGCCACAGCAGGAAGGCCTCGGCCGCCTGCTCGACCAGCATGCCCAGGCCGTCACGCACGGTCGCGCCATGGCGCGCGGCGAATGCCATGAACACGGTCGGCTCCTTCCCGTACATCATGTCCAGCGCCAGCACGCCGGGGCCAAATACCGATGGCGGCACCGGCGGCACGTCGGCCGCCAGGCTGGCCGAGGTGGCGTTGATGACGACATCGAAGCCGCCTTCCACGTCGGCGAAACCGCTCACCGCCAGCCGGTCCGCGTGCGCCGCGAAGTCGCCTGCCAGCCGTTCGGCGGTCGCCAGCGTGCGGTTGGCAATCACGATCTGGCGCGGGTTTTCCGTCAGGAGCGGCAGCAGCGCGCCGCGCGCGGCGCCGCCGGCGCCCAGTAGCAGGATGCGTTTATCGGCCAGCGGCACGCCGGCATTGCGCACGATGTCGGCCACCAGGCCGGGGCCGTCGGTGTTGTCGCCGACGATCTCGCCGTGTTCGAAGATCAGGGTGTTCACGGCGCCCGCCGCCTGGGCGCGCGGCGCCAGCCGGGTCGCCAGCCGCGCCGCCTCGAGCTTGAACGGCACGGTGACGTTGGCGCCCCGATAACCTTCGGCGACCAGGCGCCGCACGGTGGCCTCGAAACCGTCCAGCGGCGCCAGGCAGCGTTCATACGTCAGCTCCTGGCCGGTCTGCAGCGCGTAGGCGGCGTGGATCTGCGGGGATTTGCTGTGGGCGATCGGATTGCCGATGACGCAATATTTATCGGTCACAGGGCGGCTCATTTGGCGGCTTCTCCAAGGGTTGCCTGCATCTTGTCCTCACGGGTGAAACGGAAACGGGTGAACACTTCCCACAGGTCGTCCTTGCCCTGGGTGCGCATATTGGCCGGGAAGGCGCCGAACGGGGCCGAACGGCGCACGATCTCGAGCGCCGCCTTGTCGAGGGCCGGATTGCCCGAGCTGCGTTCGACGCGCGGGCCGCCATCGCCCAGGTACAGGGTGCCGTCCTGGAACACGGGGATGTAGACCACCAGGTCGCCATACAGCTTGCGCCCCGCCTGCTGGGGGAAATTCAGCGTGCCGACTTCTTCGATGCGCTTTTGCATCGCCTTGTAGTACAGCGCGTAGCCGACCTGGCGCGTGCTGGGTGTGATCTGCGTGCGCTTGGGGCGGCGGTTTTCTTCCTCGATGCGCTCGAAGATCTCGGCGCTGGTGCGCGAAATGGCGCGCGCGGTGTCGATGTTGTCGCTACCCGTGCGGGTCGGATCGGGCTTGTCGCGCTCGGTGACCGGCGGCGCAGTGAAATTGCCGCCGCTGCGCGCGCGCGTCAGCACGTTCTGCTGCAGGCGCTCGAGTTCGGCGATGCGGCGCTGCAGGGCCTTGATGCTGTCGCCGTCCTCGACCTTGCGCAGGTCGGGCAGCGGCGACTTGGCGCGGCCCGCCTCCGCCGTCCCGCCACCGTCCAGGTTGGCCTGGGCCAGCGCGTCGGCCTTGGCTGGCGCCCGGTCGTGCCTGGCATTGACCAGCACCACTTCCAGTCCCGGATCGGCCGGCTGGTGGCGAAACGCCTCCGGCGCGGCGAAGCGCAGCGCCAGCAGGCCCGCGTGGGCTGCCACCGATACGGCCAGGGCGATCATCAGGGGACGGTGTTGGAGAAAGGACTTCACGCGCTACGGGTGGCCTGGTGGGGCAATTGAATCAGAGAATTGATCCATTCTAACCCGACGCGAACGGATGAGGGAGGTCGAACAATGCGGAGGATGCGGAACGTGGTTGCTTCGATAACAGGTGTGGCGAACGGTGCAACCGTCCGCCACGGTCCGCATATTATTCCACCTGTTATTGCGCCGACGCCGGCGCCGGCTGCGGCGCGTCGCCGGTATCGACCGCCGCCACCGCGCCTTCGGCCTCGACCACTTCGGCCACCGCCGCTTCGCCGGTGTCCGCTTCTTCCTCGTAGTCGAGCGACGCGTCCGGTTCGGCCGACGCCACCTCGAGCAGGCGCGCTTCGAGCTGCAGGTCGATCTCGTCCCAGCGCACGATGTCGAGTTTCACCTGGGCGCCGCGCGCCACCTGGGGCATGCCGGTCAGGCGCACCACCAGCGGCACGTCGACCAGGCGCACCAGTTCGTCCTTGAGCACGACGGCGTCGGCCTGCTTCACGTTCTCCTGCCCCAGCCAGCGCAGGCACCAGTAGCGCTCCATGTTCTGCTGGAAGTCGTTATACGCCGAATAGGCCGCGTCGAAGCTCGAGACGATCGCGAACAGGGTCGCATCGCGGTGTTTAAAGGGAGCCACCAGCGGCGCCGTCACGCCGTGCTCGGCGGCGGCCAGGATCTGCCACTGGTTGACCAGGTCGGTGTAGCGGCGCAGCGGCGAGGTGCTCCAGGCATACTGGTCCACGCCCAGGCCCTGGTGCGGCGCCGCGTGCGTGACCATGCGCACCTGCATCTTGGCGGCCCAGCCGCCGGCGCCCGGCGTCTGCGAACGGTAGATGCCGGGCACGCCCGAGTCGTGCAGCAGCTTGCCCCAGGTGCTGTTGGCGAAGATCATCAGCTCGGCCACGATCTTGTCCAGCGGCGCACCGCGCTTGCGGCGCACGATCGAGACCACGTCGTCCTCGACGTAGAAATTGAAGTCGACCCGGTTCGCCTGTTCCGGCTTGAGGCCGAAGGCTTCGCGCTTCTTCATGCGGCCCGCTTCCAGCTGCAGCGCCCACTTCCACAGCAAGCCCAGTTCGTCCTTGTGCGGATAGTCGCCCGCGCCGCTCTCGAGCGTCTCTTCGTTGACCACGTGATCGAGGTCGTTGTGGCGCAGGTTGTTCTTGATCGGCACGCGCTCGGCGCGGGTCGTGGTCGACTTGACGCTCCAGTCGCTCGGATCGAGCACGGCGTACAGCGACAAGGCCGGGCAATCGTTGCCTTCGGCGAGGGTGAAGGCGTTGACCACCTCGTCCGGCAGCATGGTGATCTTGTCGCCCGGCATATACACGGTCGACATGCGCGCGCGCGCGATCTTGTCGATCGCGTCGTCCGGGCGGATGCCCAGGCCCGGCGCGGCGATGTGGATGCCGACCTGCACGCTGCCGTCATCCAGGCGCACGACCGAGAAGGCGTCGTCGATCTCGGTGGTGGTGACGTCGTCGATCGAGAAGGCGGCAACATTGGCCAGCGGCAGGTCGCCAGGCGCCTTCGGAATGTCCACCGGCGCGAAACCGGCGCCGCGCGGGAAGTGCTCGAACAGGAAGCGGCCCATGTGCAGCTCTTTCGGCGAAGCCAGGCCGCCGACGTCCAGCATCAGGCGCGGCGCGCTGGTCTGCAGTTCGCTGGCCGCCGTCTCGAAAGCCTTATATTCGATGGTGTTCTTGTCGGGCTTGAACAGCAGCTGGTGCACGATCTGCTGCATCGATTGCGGCAGCTTGCCCGCCTTCAGCTCTTCCACATAGCCGGCCTGGACGATGGCCTGCTGCTTTTTCTTTTCGATGCCGGCCAGCGCGGCCTTGAGCGACTGTTCCGGCGCCGCCTTGTAGCGGCCACGGCCCTTCTTGTAGAAATAGATGGGGGAACCATGCAGGGCCAGCACCAGGCCGGCGGCTTCGTGCGGCAGCGGGGCGTGGCCGAAATATTCGGCGCCCAGCTCGGCGAAACCGAATTCTTCTTCGCCCGCGACTTCCCACAGGAAATCGAGATCGACATCAAGAACGATCGCCTTGGCCGCATCCAGCAAGGCTTGGGGCTCGGGCTTGTCGAACTGCAGCAGCACGTCGCGCGTCTTGACCTTGGTGCGCTTACCGCTCGGCATCTCCACCTGGTAGGCCTCGCCCGCTTGCGACAGGATGGCGCCGACCTTGAAGTCGCCCGATTCCTCGAAAAATACGTTCATATTAAGTAATGTTCTTCATGGTTGCAGCCGCTCCCAGTGTCAGTACCGCGGGCAAGAATACCTCGGTGACCAGGAGCAGGCCTTGACGGCGGCGATAGACGCAGCGCCGCGCGTAATAAATAGTCGTGTCGGCGCCGCCTTGCCTGCCGAGCGCCGCGTGCGCGCGGCGCACCAGCGGATGGTCGGCAGACAGGCGCGCGAATTCCAGTTGCCCACGCCGTACCAGCGGATCGTAGAACAAGGTCGTGCCCAGCGAGCGCTCGCCCAGCGCCGAGAACAGCGGCCAGTCGGTGGCATCGCAATCCATCGGCACCACCGTGTGGGCGAACACCACCGGCGCGCCGTCGCACTCCAGCAGCACTTCGCGTTCCCAGGCCCGCTGTGGATGCGCCAGGCCGATCACCTGCGCCTCGTCCGCCAGGCAGGTGGCGCTGCGCTGGTGCAGGCGGCGCACCCGGAACGCGGCGCTGCTGGACACCAGGCGCGCCGTCAGCGAACCTGGCGTGACCAGCCAGTCGTGCATGCCTTCCGGCGCGCGCACCGCGCGCGCATGCGGCTGCCATGCAGCCAGGCGTAACGACTTGCCCCTCACTGCGCCGCGTCCACCGGCGCAAAACCGCAAAACGCCAGCACCTCGTCCACATACTGCGGGAACTCCGGGATCGCATGGTCGCTGCCCTCGATCACGTGCTGGCGCGCTCCCGCATAGTGGGCCACCATGTCGCGGTAGTCCAGCACTTCGTCGCCGGTCGCGGCCAGCAGGAAGTAACGCTCCGGACGGGTGATATTCGCCACGCGCAGCGCCTGCAGCTCGCCGATGTACTCCTGGCGGAATTCGAACGGCTCGTCGGAGTGCCAGGCGGTGGTCACGCCGACATGCTTTTCCAGGTTGCGCGTCGGGTCGACCGCAGGATTGATGACGACCGCGCGCACGCCCAGGCGCTCGGCCAGCCAGCATGCATAAAAGCCGCCCAGCGAAGAGCCGACGATGGCGAGGTCGTGAGGCGCGTGGCGCTCGGCCAGCGCCAAGGCAAGATCCATCGCCGCCTTCGGCGAGGCCGGCAGCTGCGGGCAGATCAGGCGCTCCTTCATGCCGGCCTGCTCGAGCCTTTCCTGCACCACGCGCGCCTTGAACGAACGCGGCGAGGAGCGAAAGCCGTGCAGATACAGCAGATAGGGATTGGCCGTCATGGCGCCAGCGCGTCCAGCAGTTTCTGGTGCACGCCGCCAAAGCCGCCATTGCTCATCACGAGGATGTGGTCGCCCGGCTGCGCTTGCTGCACGATGGCCTGCACCATATAGTCGATCTGGTCGAAGCTGTGCGCGATCTTGCCCAGCGGTGTCAAGGCGTCGGCCAGCGACCAGCCCAGCGCCTGCTGGCTGCCGAAGCCGAACACCAGGTCGGCATCCTTCAGGCTGCCCGGCAGCGCATCTTTCATGGCGCCCAGCTTCATCGTGTTCGAACGCGGCTCGAGCACGGCCAGGATGCGGCCGCCCGTTCCCAGCTTCTGGCGCAGGCCGCCGACCGTCGTGGCGATCGCCGTCGGATGGTGGGCGAAATCGTCGTACACCGTAATATCGTTGACGACGCCGCGCACTTCCATGCGCCGCTTGACGTTCTGGAAACGCGCCAGCGACGCGATCGCCTGGGCGGTCGGCACGCCGACGTGGCGCGCGGCGGCGATTGCGGCCAGCGCGTTCGAGCGGTTGTGCTTGCCCGTCAGGTCCCAACCCACGGTGCCCTGGTGTTCGCCCTTGAAGATGACGTCGAAACTGGCGCCGCCCGGATGCTCGACCATTGCCCAGTCGACGCCGTCGGCCGAACCGAAGCTTTCCTTGTCGCTCCAGCAACCGCGTTTCAGCACGCGGCCGAGCGACGCTTCATCGCCGTTCACGACCAGCCGGCCCACGCCCGGCACGGTGCGCACCAGGTGGTGGAACTGGGTTTCGATGGCGCCGATGTCGGGGAAGATGTCGGCGTGGTCGTATTCCAGGTTGTTCAGCACCGCGGTCTTGGCATGGTAGTGCACGAACTTGCTGCGCTTGTCGAAGAAGGCGGTGTCGTATTCGTCGGCCTCGATCACAAAGAAGTCGCTCTGCTTGTCGCCATGCAGGCGCGCCGACACGCCGAAATTCATCGGCACGCCGCCGATCAGGAAGCCCGGCGCGTAACCCGCGTCTTCCAGGATCCAGGCCAGCATCGACGTGGTCGTGGTCTTGCCGTGCGTACCGGCCACGGCCAGCACCCATTTTTCGCGCAGAATATGTTCGCCGATCCACTGCGGGCCCGAGACGTAGGGCAGGCCGCGGTTCAGGATCTCTTCGATCAGCGGATTGCCGCGCGTCATGACATTCCCGATCACATACAGGTCGGGGTTCAGCGCCACCTGTTCCGGGCCATAGCCCTGGATCAGTTCGATCCCTTGGGCTTCCAGCTGGGTGCTCATCGGAGGATAGACGTTGGCGTCGCAACCGGTCACGCGGTGGCCCGCCTCCTTGGCCAGGACGGCCAGGCCGCCCATGAAGGTGCCGCAGATGCCGAGGATATGAATGTGCATGGAAAATTCTAGCCAGGAATGAATGGACGAATACGCGATTCTACCCGAGCCGCTGTCATTTTCCGTTCAAGAGTATGATCCCAGGCATGATGCCGAATCTGAATACCGATCTCCTCCAGTTGCGTAACGAGATCGCCCTGCTGGCTGCGCGCCTGGTCGCGCAGGACGGCGCCGATCTCGATACCGCCCGCCGCAAGGCCGCCCGCCAGGTGCTGGGCGTTACCCCTTTGAAACCGAATATGCTGCCCGACGACGGGCAAATCGAGGACGAGGTGCGCAAGTACCTGGCCCTGTTCGGTGGCGCTGCCCACACCGAGCGCCTGGCCCACCTGCGCGCGACCGCGCTGCAGGTGATGGAAGCGCTGGCCGACTTCAATCCCTATCTCACCGGCGCCGTCCTCAACGGCACCGCAGGCGCGCACGACGACATCCACCTGCAGCTGTTCGCCGACAGCGCCAAGGAGGTGGAAATCTACTTGCTCAACCGTAATGTTAATATCGACATTTCGGAAACCCCGCATTTCAAGGGGGGCCGCCATGCCCCGGTCGAAACCGTGTCCTTCCCATGGATGAAGGAAACGGTGCATGCCGAACTGTATGAATACCAGGACCTGCGCGGCGCGCTCAAGCCGCGCGCCGACGGTCGGGCGCAGCGCATCGACATGGCCGGCCTGCGCGCACTGATCGCCGCTGGCGAGCAAAACGGAAACTGAGTGGAAGCTGACGAATGAACAAGAAACATCTGGCCGCCTACGCGGCAGTCGCCGCGCTGTTCGGCGTGATGGGCGCCCTGGTGGCGGTCTACAAGAAACCGGCGCAAAGCGTGCTGCCTGCGCCGACCACCGTCGCCCGCGACGGCCAGGTCACCAATCCCGTCACCAGCCTGTATGCACAGTCGCTCAACGACCTCGAAGGCAAGCCGCAGCCGCTGGCCCAGTGGAAGGGCAAGCCCTTGCTGGTCAATTTCTGGGCCACCTGGTGCGGTCCCTGCGTGCGCGAGATGCCCGAGCTGGCGCACCTGGCGAGCGAGGACGGCGGCAAGCGCTTCAACGTGATCGGCATCGGCATCGATTCGCCCACCAATATGAGCGAGTTCGCCGCAAAAATGAACGTCACCTATCCGCTGTACGTCGGCGGCATGGGCGGCACCGAACTGTCGCGCGGATTCGGCAATACGAATGGCGGCTTGCCGTATACCGTGCTGATCGGCGCCGATGGGCAGGTGATCAAGACTTATCTGGGCGAACTGAAGTTCGATGAATTGCGCGCCGACCTCGCCAAACTCGACTCCTGATCCGGAAAATTACGAACGATCGTACGATTGATAATGCCGCCAACTTCTCCTATCGACTGGCAATTTTACTGCTTGCCAATAGCTGAGCTAGGCGGCACAATGCCTGACTTTCGGGCAACCAGACTCTCACCATGGCGAAAAAGCTACTGCTGCTGAACGGCCCCAACCTCAATCTATTGGGGACGCGGGAACCGGCGGTGTACGGCACGACCACCCTGGCCGACATCGAACAAGCTGCAGTCGCACAGGCCAGCCAGGCCGGCGCGGCGCTGGAATATTTCCAGAGTAACCATGAGGGAGCGTTGATCGACCGCATCCATGCCGCGCGTAGCGAAGGCGTGGATTTCATCGTCATCAACCCTGGCGGCCTGACCCATACCAGCGTAGCCCTGCGCGATGCGTTCGCCTCGATGGCCATTCCCTTCGTGGAGGTGCATATTTCGAATATCCACCAACGCGAGTCCTTCCGGCACCACTCTTATTTGTCTGGAATCGCGCGCGGCGTGATCTGCGGACTGGGGGCGGACGGATATCGGTTTGCCATCGACTTCGCACTTAAATAGCGTTAATCTACGTCAACTTCATGTAACAGCGGCCGCGCGACCCATTTCCGACGCTGCGGCCTGCTCTCTAAAACGAATAATTCCAAGGGGTTTCACATGGATCTACGAAAACTCAAGACTTTGATCGACCTGGTCGCTGAATCGGACATCGCCGAGCTGGAAGTGACCGAAGGCGAAAGCAAGGTTCGCATCGTCAAGTCGTCCGCAATCCCGCAGAACCAGATGGTCATGCTGCCGCACCAAGGCGTGCAGCAATACTCGGCGCCTGCCGCTGCCCCTGCTGCCGCGCCTGCGCCGGCAGCCGCGCCGGCCGTCGCCGCCGAACCGACCGGCCACGTGGTCAAGTCGCCGATGGTCGGCACCTTCTACCGCTCGTCCGCGCCTGGCGCCGCCGCCTTCGTCGAAGTCGGCCAGAGCATCAAGGAAGGCGATACCCTGTGCATCATCGAAGCGATGAAGCTCCTGAACGAAATCGATGCCGACGTCTCCGGCACCATCACCAAGATTCTCGTTGAAAACGGCCAGCCGGTCGAATTCGGCCAGCCACTGTTCGTGATCGGCTGATCTGCTTCTCCAAGCCGGCCCGCGCCCACGACGCGCGCCGCCGGCTCACCCATGACGTGTCCGGCGCCGCCTGTTCTCTCAGCCGCGCCGGTTTTCACTGAATACCGGACCTACCATGTTTGAAAAAATCCTCATCGCCAACCGTGGTGAAATCGCGCTGCGTATCCAGCGCGCCTGCCGCGAGCTGGGCATCAAGACGGTCGTCGTCCACTCCGAGGCCGACAAGGACGCCAAGTACGTGAAACTGGCGGACGAATCGGTCTGCATCGGACCGGCGCAATCGACCCTCAGCTACCTGAACATGCCCGCGATCATCAGCGCGGCCGAAGTGACCGACGCCGAAGCGATCCACCCGGGCTATGGCTTCCTGTCCGAGAACGCCGACTTCGCCGAGCGCGTCGAAAAGTCGGGCTTCGTCTTCATCGGCCCGCGTTCCGACTCGATCCGCCTGATGGGCGACAAGGTCTCGGCCAAGCAGGCGATGATCAAGGCCGGCGTGCCGTGCGTGCCGGGTTCGGACGGCGCCCTGCCGGACGATCCGAAGGAAATCGTGCAGACCGCGCGTCGCATCGGCTACCCGGTCATCATCAAGGCCGCCGGCGGCGGCGGTGGCCGCGGCATGCGCGTGGTGCATACCGAAGCCGCGCTGCTCAATGCCGTGCAGATGACCAAGACCGAAGCCGGCACTGCCTTCGGCAATCCGGAAGTCTATATGGAGAAGTACCTGGAGAATCCGCGCCACGTGGAGATCCAGATCCTGGCCGACGAACACAAGAACGCCGTCTGGCTGGGCGAACGCGACTGCTCGATGCAGCGCCGCCACCAGAAGGTGATCGAGGAAGCGCCGGCGCCGGGCATCCCGCGTAAACTCATCGAGAAGATCGGCGACCGCTGCGCCGAAGCCTGCCGCAAGATCGGCTACCGCGGCGCCGGCACCTTCGAATTCCTGTACGAGAACGGCGAGTTCTACTTCATCGAGATGAACACCCGGGTCCAGGTCGAGCATCCGGTCACCGAGATGATCACCGGGATCGACATCGTGCAGGAGCAGATCCGCATCGCCTGCGGCGAGAAGCTGCGTTTCCGCCAGCGCGACATCATGCTGTCGGGTCACTCGATCGAGTGCCGCATCAATGCCGAGGATCCGTTCAAGTTCACCCCGTCGCCAGGCCGCATCACCGGCTGGCACCCGCCGGGCGGCCCTGGCATCCGTGTCGATTCGCACTCGTATGCGGGATACTATGTTCCACCTCACTACGACTCGATGATCGGCAAGGTAATTTCGTACGGTGCGACCCGTGAGCAAGCGATCCGCCGCATGCAAATCGCGCTCTCCGAAATGGTGGTCGAAGGTATCCTCACCAATATTCCGCTGCATCGCGAACTGATGGTCGACGCCCGCTTCATCGAGGGCGGCACCAATATCCACTACCTGGAGCAGAAACTGGCCGCCAAGCCCGACCTGCCGAAGGAAACGGCGCTCGGCGCCAAATCGGAAGCCAAGGTACAAGAATGAGCTGGACTGAAGTCGTCATCGAGATCGCCCGCGACCACGCGGAAGCGCTGTCCGACGCCCTGATGGAAGCCGGCGCGCTGTCGGTGTCCGTCGAGGACGCCGACGAAGGCACCGAAGACGAAAAACCCCTGTTCGGCGAGCCGGGCATGGAGCCGACCCAGGCCGCCTGGGACCACAGCCGCGTCGTCGCCCTGCTGGAGGCCGACGCCGACCAGCTGGCGATCGTCACCGAGGCCGCGCAGGCGGTCAGGCTGCCCGTCGTGCCGGCCTTCACCACCCGCAAGGTCGAAGACGCCGACTGGGTGCGCCTGACGCAATCGCAGTTCGAGCCCATCCACATCGGCAAGAACATCTGGGTCGTGCCGAGCTGGCACGAAGCGCCCGATCCGTCCGGCCTGATCCTCGAACTCGATCCGGGCCTGGCCTTCGGCACCGGCAGCCATCCGACCACCCGCCTGTGCATGGAGTGGCTGGAAGCCCATCCGGCGCCGGGCAAGTCGGTGCTGGACTACGGTTGCGGCTCGGGCATCCTGGCGATGGTGGCCAAGAAGCTGGGCGCGCAGGACGTCGCCGGCGTCGACATCGATCCGCAGGCGATCGAGTCGGCGCGCGCCAACGCCGAGCGCAACGGCGTCGAGATCGACTACTACCTGCCCGACACCTTCGCCGCGTCCGGCAACGAGCGTCATGCGGGCGGCAAGTTCGACATCGTGGTGGCCAACATCCTGTCGAGCCCACTGAAGCTGATGGCGCCGATGCTGGCTGGCCGCGTGGCCGACGGCGGCAACCTGATCCTGTCGGGCGTGCTCGCGCGCCAGGCCGAAGAAGTCGCCGCCGCCTACGCACCTTTCATCAAGCTGGGCGTCTGGGCCGAGCAGGACGGCTGGGTCGCCCTTCACGGGACGCTCGGCCAGGACAGCGCGCCGCCGCCCCGCACCAAGGGCTAGGCAGGCATGGCGCTCGCCACCCAATGCCCCCACTGCGGCACGCTGTTCCGCGTCGCCGCGGACCAGCTCAAGCTGCGTGGGGGCATCGTGCGCTGCGGCGCCTGCCAGCAAGTCTTCGACGGCAATGCGGGGCTGGTCGACCTGAACGCCCCGCCGTCTTCCCCGCCTTCTCCGCCAGTCGCCGAACCGGCCATCACGCCAGGCGTTCCCGCGACCGACGACACCGAACAACCGATCTACACGCTCGAATTCGACCGTGCGCTGTCGCCGTTCGGGATCCTGCCGCACGCCACGAACGAGGATCAAGCCACGGTCGAACCAGACACGGATGCCGCCGTGGCCGAGCTACCGGTCGATGAAGAGATCGTGGCGGCCCCGCCGCCGGACGAGGGTCTCGACCGGCACGAACCCGCCCCCGAATCCGCACCCGAACCCGCCGCGCGCCAGCCGGCGCCCGACGCCCCGCCGCTGCTGCTGCGCGAATCGGCCGGCGGCTCGCCGCCGATCGTCTCGCCTGCGCCGGCGCTGCCACCGTTGCCGCCCAAGTCCCCGCGCGCACGCGCCGCTGACGCCCGTTCGCGTCGTTCCAAGCTGACCCCGACCCGGATCGAAGAGACGCCCAAGCTGCGCGTGCCCGAGATCGACGAACCCGAGTTCGTGCGCCGCGGCCGCCAGCGCGAGCAGTCGAGCAAGGCCGTGCGCATCGCGATGGTCGCCGGCAGCATCCTGCTGCTGCTGGCGCTCGTCCTGCAGGCCATGGTGAGCTTCCGCGACGTATTGGCGGCGCGCTACCCGGCGCTGCGTCCGGCCCTGGTCTCGACCTGCGCGCTGTTCCGCTGCCAGGTCGGCCTGCCGGCGCGGCCCGACGCGCTGGTGATCGAGACCGGAGAATTGATCACCCTGGGCGGCAACGCCTATACCTTGAACACCGTGCTGCGCAACGGCGGCGACCTGGCGCTGGCCTGGCCCAGCATCGAGCTGACCCTGAACGATGCCGACGACAAGCCGCTGGTGCGACGCGTGTTCGGTCCGCGCGACTACGCGCCCCGGATGGCCAACGCTTCCGCCGACAACTTCGCCGGCTTCGGCGCGCGCGCCGAGCAGCCGGTCAAGATCCATTTCAGGCTGGAAGGACTCGAACCTTCCGGCTACCACATTGCCGTTTTCTACCCCTGAAGGCTGAACCATGACCAAAACCGCCCTGATCTGCGGCTCGCTCGCATTCGACAAGATCATGCAATACCACGGCCGCTTCGGCGACACCTTGCTGGCCGACCAGCTGCACCGCGTGAACGTGTCGTTCCTGGTGCCGACCCTGCGCACCGAGTACGGCGGCTGCTCGGCCAATATCGCCTACAACCTCAAGCTGCTGGGCGGCGAACCGCTGATCATGGGCACCCTGGGCCAGGACGGCGGCGACTACCTCAAGCGCATGGAAGCGCAAGGACTGCAGACGCGCGGCATCCGCACCATCGCCGACGCGTACACGGCGCAATGCTTCGTCACCGCCGACGAGGACAACAACCAGATCAACGCCTTCCACCCGGGCGCCATGCAGTTCTCGCACGAGAACAACGTGGCCGACCAGGGCCCGCTGGCGGTGGCGATCATTTCGCCGGACGGCCGCGACGGCATGATCAAGCATGCGCGCGACTGCGCCGAGCTGAAGGTGCCGTTCATGTTCGATCCGGGCCAGCAGCTGCCGATGTTCTCGGGCGACGAGCTGATCACCTTCATCGGCCAGGCCAGCTACCTGGCGTGCAACGACTACGAATTCGAGATGGTGATGGACCGCACCGGCTTGAGCCAGGCCGACATCGCGGCGCGCCTGGATGCGCTGATCATCACGCGCGGCGCCGAAGGTTCCGACATCTACGCCGGCGGCGAGCACCATCGCATCCCGGCGGTGCAGGCGGCGAACGTGGTCGACCCCACCGGCTGCGGCGACGCCTACCGCGCCGGCCTGCTGTTCGGGATCACCAATGGCCTGGACTGGGCCACCAGCGGCCGCATCGCCAGCCTGCTGGGCGCGATCAAGATCGCCTCCCAGGGCGGCCAGAACCACAGCTTCACGCCGCAAGAGTTCGACCAGCAGTTCGAGGCCGCCTTCGGCTTCACCTTCCGCTGATGACGCCTGGCGTCACCGGATAAAAAAATGGCCTTGCAATGCAAGGCCATTTTGTTTCCAGCTCGTTTGGAGGGCAGCGGCGGCGCTCAGAAGCCGAACACCTGCCTCAGCACGAACAGCAGGATCTGGATCAGCACCAGCGCCACCAGCACCGACAGGTCGATGCCGCCGATCGGCGGGACCACGCGCCGGATCGGGCGCAGCAGCGGCTGGTTCAGGGCGTGCACGAACGGCGCCAGCGGCGCGTTCGGGTTCACCCAGCTGAAGATCGCCTCGATGATCAGGAGCGCCATGAAGCCGTACAGGATCCAGTTCAGGAAGCGGTGCAGCGCATACAGCAGCACCATCTCGCCGCTGCCGCCCTGCAGCAGCAGGAGCGTGCTGGCCACCAGCACCACCAGGAAGGCGCCGATCAGGCTCGCCCAGTCGTAGCCCCGGGTGCCCGGCACCACGCGCCGCAGCGGCATCACCAGCCAGTCGGTGATGGTGTGCACGAACTGGCGGATCTGGTCGGGCAAGCGCACGCGGATGGCGTTCGTCCAGAAGCGCAGCAGCAGCACTCCACCCAGCAAGCCTGCGATGATATCGACGATAAACTGAAGAATGGACAGCACGGACTCTCCTCAAAAAAAAACCGCTGTGCGAACAATCACACAGCGGCATTGTGCCTGAAGCAGCCCCGACTTGCCATGCGCACATGGCGCGTGGCAGGTTGGGCGAGGTCCGGTATTAAGGACGGCTGCTGGTCGGGAACGGCCATGCGGTCGGCGCCAGCACGGTCTTGGCAGGAGCGGCGCTTGGCGCTGCCGGAACGGCGCTTGGTGCGGCTGCCGGTTGCGCAGCGGTGGTCGCTGCCGGCTTGGCGGCCGGTTTCTTGGCGGCCGGTTTTTTCGCTTCCGGCTTGGCTTCGGCCTTGGCGTCGGTCTTCACTTCCGGCTTGGTATCGGCCTTGGTGTCGACTTTGGCTTCCGGCTTGGCGTCGGCCTTGGCCACTGCTGCTGGCTTGGCTTCTGGCTTGGCGGCAACGGTCTTGGTGGCTGCAGCTTTCACTGGAGCAGCTTTTTTGGCGGCTGGAGCAGCCTTGGTTGCAGCCGGCGCAGCTTTATTAGCGGCCGGCGAGGCTTTTTTTGCTGCGGGCGACGCTTTCTTCACAGCTGGTTTTGCGGCGGTTTTGGTGGCGGTCGCTTTTTTCGCTGCCGGTTTGGCGGCGGTTTTGGTCGCGGTCGCTTTTTTCGCTGCCGGTTTGGCGGCGGTTTTGGTGGCGGTCGCTTTCTTTGCTGCCGGTTTGGCGGCGGTTTTGCTTGCGGTCGCTTTCTTCGCTGCCGGTTTGGCGGCGGTTTTGGTCGCGGTCGCTTTTTTCGCTGCCGGTTTGGCGGCTGCCTTGGTGGCGGTCGCTTTCTTTGCTACCGGTTTAGCGGCGGCCTTGCTTGCAGTCGCTTTTTTGGCTGCAGGTTTAGCGGCGGCTTTGGTCGCGGTTTTAGCGGTCGACTTGGCGGCTGGTTTAGCGGCGGCCTTTTTCGCTGCCGGCTTGGCTGCTGGTTTAGCAGCGGCTTTCTTTGCTGCCGGCTTGGTGGCCGACTTAGTTGCCGACTTAGTTGCCGACTTAGCTGCCGGTTTAGCGGCGGCCTTCTTTGCTGCCGGCTTGGTTGCCGACTTGGCTGCCGGTTTAGCGACGGCTTTCTTCGCTGCCGGCTTAGTTGCCGACTTGGCTGCCGGTTTAGCAGCGGCTTTCTTCGCTGCTGGCTTGGTTGCCGACTTGGCTGCCGGTTTTGCAGCGGCTTTCTTCACTGCAGGCTTTGCTGCCGGCTTGGCTGCCGATTTGGTCGCGGTTTTGGCCGTTGCCTTGGTAGCAGCGGTTTTGGTCGCGGCGGTCTTGGTTGCAGTAGCTTTCTTTGCAACAGGTTTAGCAGCGGTTTTTGCTGCCGGCTTGCTCACGGCCTTGGCTGCCGGCTTGGCGGCTGCCTTGGTGGTGGTCTTGGTCGCGGCTTTCTTTGCGACTGGTTTCTCTGCTGCAGCCTTTGCGTTCGACTTCGTCGTGGACGAAGGCGCGCTCTTTGCTGCTGCCTTTGCTGCTGGTTTCTTAGCGGTTGCCATTCTTGTTCTCCTTCATCTGCGATGAGAAATACGCTCAAGGTTTAAAACCCGCCGGATCAAACCCGGCGAATTATTCATCGGACCAAAGCAAGCGTCGATTTAGGCCAATGAATCCGGCACCGGCTGAACTGCTGCAACTCCTCACAGTTGCAGCGCTTCAGCCAACGTCGACAGGTCACCGTTCCAGCGTTTCACATCGCTACCCTTGCGGGTGCGAAAAGAAAAAGCCGCCTTGCCTGAGCAATTGGTCAGACAAGCCGGCTTGTTCTTTTCGCTTCGCTTCCGTGCATACTGTTTGGTTCAGCGTCCTATTATTCGATCGATTTTGCCCGATGCCCGCGACAATATCACATCTTCTCGATTTGACAAATTCAATCACGTAAAGTACGCGCATTCTTTGTGAGCGCGCAACCGTGAATCGCAAAAAAAGTCGCGCGATTTGGACGTTGAATTGCGCACCCGCGCGCCAATCACCGACATGCCTGACATGCGCTGCAGCCTTTACCTATCGCATTTCAACTGATCGATAAGCGGGAATCACGCCGGCATCTTGCCTGCGCCAGCGGGGCATATTCCCGTTTCCAGCGCCGCATGACCGCAAAGCGCCGCCAGCGCACCAATGCATCTGAATCAACGTCATCCGAGTAAGTCTGGCTTTACGCCAGCGCGCATACTCCGCACCCAATCGCGCCAGTCGAAATGACCTGGCATGCCACACCATTCGCTGCACGAGCGTCCCTCAGCCATCGCGGCGCCCGGCGGCAGGACGCGCATGGTGGCGATCGTTCAACGCAGCGCGCCGCCTCCGCGGTCGACGCGCCAGCGACTGCGCGTTCGCCGTCAACCGCCGGATTTCAGGCGCTCGATGAACCAGCGCCCCGCCGGTCCCGGCGGCTGGTCCTTCATGAAGATCGCGTGCATCGAAAAGCCCGACCCGAGCACCGGATGCGTTTCGAGTTCGATGCGCACCAGCGCGCCGCTCGCCAGGTCTTGCTCGACCATATGCAGCGGCATGTTGCCCCAGCCCAGGCCGGCGCGCAGGAAGGCGTGCTTGGCGCCGAGATCGGCCAGGCGCCACACGCGCGGCGACAGCACGCCGAAGTCGCGGCCACGGGTCAGGCTCGAGCGGTCGGTCAGCACCAACTGCACGTGGCGCCCCGCCTCCGCCCGCATCACCGTGCCTTCGGTGCGCGCCAGCGGATGGTCGGGCGCGACCACCGTCGCCGCCTGCACGCCGAGCAAATATTCCGAAGCGCAGGCGGCCGGCACTTCCGGGAACGAACCGATCACCGCGATACGGCACTGCCCATCGAGCAGCGGCTGCACCACGGCGCCGAGCGCCTCGACGTACAGGCGCAGCGGCGTCGATGGAAACTCGCGGTGGAAGGCCTGCACCGCCTCGGTGAGCTTCACGATCGGATACATTACGTCGACCGCCACCGACAGCTCCGGCTCCAGGCCACCGGCCAGCGCGCGCGCCCGCGCCTTGAACGCATCCATGCCGTCGGCCGCGTGGCGCGCCTCGGCCAGCAAGGCGCGTCCGGCCTCGGTCAGTTGCGGATAACGTCCCGAGCGGTCGAACAGCGCGAAGCCCACCTGCGACTCGAGATTGGCCAGCGTGTGGCTCACCACCGACTGCGCGCGCCGCAGCTTGCGGCCGGCGGCGGAAAAGCTGCCCTCGTCGGCTGCGGCGATAAAAGTGCGCAGCTGGTCCATGGACATCCCGTCGAGCATCCATCTACTCCATCGATAGTTGATATCGAATTATATAGGCTTCTTGGATCGATCAAGCACGCCTAAGATGTTGTTCATGGACGCCGCACACGAGCTGGCGTCAACCACGACAACCATTCGAAAGGAACGACCATGTACGCCAACGCCACCCAGACCAGCCAGTCCATCATCCCCGCCATCGGCCGCATCCTGATGGCCACGATCTTCGTCTTCAGCGGCGTCGGCAAGGCGCTGGCGCCGGAGGCGACCCTGGGCTACATCCAGTCGGTCGGGCTGCCTTTCGCCTCGCTCGCCCTGGTCGGCGCGATCGCCATCGAGATCGGCGGCGGCGCCCTGCTCGCCCTCGGCTACCAGACCCGCCTCGTCGCGGCCGGCCTGGCGGCGTTCTCGCTGGTGACGGCCTTCGTGTTCCATAACGCGATCGGCGACCAGAACCAGCTGATCCACCTGTTGAAGAACGTCGCGATGGCCGGCGGCCTGTTGCAGGTGGTGGCCTTCGGCGCCGGCGCCTGGAGCCTGGACTCCGTCACCGGCCGCAAGGCCCTGCCGCTGGCGGCGTGAAGGTTCACAGGCCGAACGGCCCGTACCAGTAAGTGATGTCGATGACCGCGCCACGCTTTGAGACATAAGCCTGGCGCGTTTCGCAGTTGACGAACAGCGCGCGGAAGGTGCCGTCCAGTTGCCGGGTCGGGATGTCGGCCGGATGGCTGCCGGTGGGACGCAGCGCCCCCGTTGGGTGGCCCGGCTTCGGATCGGTGTTCGTGATGAGCATGCCGGCCAGCTTGAACCCGCCTTCGGCGTCGCGCGCCAGGGCGCGTTCGATCAGGCCGGCGCAGGCTGCGTCGCGGGGCATGCGCTCCGGATGGATGGCCGGGGCCATCGGCAGCCGGACGGGTTCCGCTTGACTGGCGGCGCAGGCGCCGTGGGTGACGGCAAGGAATACTGCCAGCAAACTACCGGGGTGTCGCATGCGCTGCTCCGGATCGTAGGTATTCAGGAATCGACGCGGCGGCCGCCGCGTCGGTTCCATCATAGCGCAAGCCGTGGCGCCGATCTAGCGTTTGGGCACGATGCGCCACACCGTGCCGCCGGCGTCGTCCACCACCAGCAAAGCGCCGTCGGCCGCGACTTCGACCGCGGCCGGGCGGCCCCAGACGTCGCGGTCGCTGATCACCATGCCGCTCATGAAGTCCTGGTACTGCCCGGTCGGCACGCCATCCTTCATGAACATGCGCGCCACCTTGTAGCCGGTGCGCACGCCGCGGTTCCAGGAGCCGTGCAGCGCGACGAAAACCTCACCCTCGTACTCCTTCGGGAAAGCGTGCTTGGCGCCCTTCGGCGCGTGATACACCACCATGCCCAGCGGCGCCGAGTGGGCCTGCAGCAGCACGTCCGGGGTGATCGTCTTGCCCTTCAGGTCGGGGCGGATGCCCTTCAGGCGCGGGTCTTCGTTGTCGCCGATGTAGTACCACGGCCAGCCGTAGAAGCCGCCCTGCTTCACGCGCGTCAGGTAGTCCGGCGGCAGGTTGTCGCCCAGCGCGTCGCGCTCGTTCACATTGCACATCACGTCGCCGGTGGCCGGATACACCAGCAGGCCGACGCAGTTGCGCAGGCCGGTCGCATACGTGCGGCGGTTCTTGCCGTCCGGGTCGAAGGCCATCACGGTGGCGCGGTCGGTCTCGACGCCCCAGGCGCTGCCTACGCCGTGCTTTTTCTCCCATTCGGCGAGCGGCAGCGGCGGCTTTGGTCCGATGTCGCTGGCGACGTTGGTGGCCGAGCCGATCGACAGCAGCATCGTCTTGTCGTCCTTCGAGAACACCAGGGTGCGGGTGGTGTGGCCGCCGCTGGTCTCGGACAGCTCGGGGATGATCACCTCGGCTTGCCCGCGCGCCTTCAGGTCGCCGTTGCGGTAGGGGATGCGCACCACCGAATTGACGCCCGCGACGTACAGGTATTGCGGGTTGGCGCCGGAAGGCCAGAACGCCATGCCGTAAGGACGCGACAGGCCGCTGGCGAACACCGCGGCGGTATCGGCCTTGTCGCCGTTCTTCGAGCGCAGCACTTTGACTTCGCCGGCGCCGGTCGCGGCCAGGAACACGTCGCCGTTCGGCGCGCGCAGCGCGACGCGCGGCTTGTCGGCATCCTGCGCGAACACGCTGACCTCGAAGCCCGGCATCACGATCGGCAGCGAGCCGTTCGGACGCGCCTGCACGCGCGGGCTGTTGCCGGCGCTCTCGGTGGCGAACGGCTTGGCCAGGTCGCCCGGCTTGATGTGGAAGATCTTGCCGGGCTGGGTGTCGTCCCAGGAACCGGCGCGGTCCGCCGGCTTGGCGGCTGCGGCCGGCGCGGCGGCGGCGGTGGCAGGGCCTTGCAGGCTGGCCAGGTAGTCGATCAGCGCGGTGCGCATCTTCTGGTCCGGCACGCCGACCGGCATCGTGGTGCCGGGCACCCGCTTGGCCGGGTCGAGCAGGAACATGTCGAGTTCTTCGCGGGTCCAGACCAGGCCCGCGGCGCCGGCCTTGGCCAGCGCGCCCGAGTAACCGAAGCCGGGGACGCCGGCGGCCTTGCGGCCGACGACGCCGAACATGCCGGGACCGGCCAGCGGCGACAGCTTCGCATCGACCGTGTGGCAGCTGGCGCAGTTGTTCTGGAAGATGGTGCGGCCGGCGGTGACTTGCGGCGCGGAGGCGGCGTGAGCGACGGATACCGTCGCCAGGCTGGCGAGCATGAGGGCATGCAGCGTCAGGGTGTTGGCTTGCAAGGTTGACTCCTGGTCAGGCGTGAAAAATCGCCATCATAGGGCAAGTTATCCCTGCGCACGCATTTATCCTTCGTCGGCCAGCCTGGCGCCGTAATCGCGCAGCAGCGCCGCGCGGCGCGGCCTGAAACTGATGCCGGTGGCCGCGACCGCGGCGATGCGGTCGGCGCGGAACATCCGGAAGTCGTCGCGCAGGCAGCAGCGCGCCAGCACCACCAGCATCCGGTCGAGGTAGACGATGGCGAGCGGCCAGATCGTGCGGCTGGTCGCGGCGCCGTCGCGGTCGACGTAGTCAATGGTGAGCGCCTCTTCGCGCCAGCAGCAGGCGCGCACCAGCGCCATGTCGGGCAGCGCCGGAAAGCGCTCCTCGAAACGATAGACCCGCGACACCGCGTGCAGCAGGTGCTGCTGGCCCAGCGACGGCAAGGTGGCGGCCACCTTGCCCAGCACCGACTCGGCCGCCGCGGCCAATGCGGGGTCGCCCATATTGCGCACTTCGGCCAGGCCGAGCGTGAGCGCTTCGATCTCGATGCGGCTGAAGGTCTGCGGACGCAGGGTGCCGTCTTCGACCAGCGTGTAGCCGAACCCGCGCTCGCCGCCGATCTCGGCGCCGCTCGCGCGCAGGCTCTCGATGTCGCGGTAGACCGAGCGCACCGAGACGCCGGTCTCCTGCGCCAGCTGGGCCGCCGTGACGGGCGCCGGCAGGCGGCGCAGGGCATCGAGCAAGCGGAAAAGACGATTGGGGCGGGACATGGCTACTGACAGGAATTGGCAGGACGATTTCCTATAGTAGCACCTGTCTTTTCTACCACCCAAAGGAGTTCACCATGTCGGTCCAGGCAGTCATCCACCTCAATTTCCAGGGCCAGGCGCGCGCCGCCCTCGCCTTCTACCAGTCCGTGTTCGGCGGCGAGATCATGCAGGTGACCTACGGCGAGTCGGGCAAGGTCGGCGCCGCCGCGGACGCCGACCGCATCATCTACGGCCAGGTCAAGGCGCCGAGTGGCTTTCACATCATGGCCTACGACGTCGAAGCCGCCAAGCCATGGGACCAGGGCCGCAATGCCTTCTTCGCCGCGCTGGTCGGCGAATCGCAGGACGAGATCAGGACGCTGTGGAATGGGCTGGCGCACGGCGCCGATATCGAACAGCCGCTGGCGGCGGCCGAGTGGTCGCCGCTGTACGGCATGCTGAAGGACCGCTTCGGCGTGACCTGGATCGTGAACGTCGTCGTGCCTGTGGACGGCGCCTGAGGCGGTCCGGACAAACAAAACCCCGCAGCTGCGGGGTTTTGTCATTCATGCGATGCCGATAGCAATCAATCCCAGCTCAGGGTGCCTCCGGTCTGGTACTCGGTTACACGCGTCTCGAAGAAGTTACGCTCCTTCTTCAAATCGATCATCTCGCTCATCCACGGGAACGGATTCTCTTCGTTCGGGAACAGCGCCTCCAGGCCGATCTGCACCGCGCGGCGGTTGGCGATGAAGCGCAGGTAGCCCTTGAACATCGGGGCGTTCAGGCCCAGCACGCCGCGTGGCATGGTGTCTTCGGCGTAGCGGTATTCCAGGTCGACGGCCTGCAGGAACAGGGCCTTGATCTCGTCGCGGAATTCCGGGGTCCACAGCTGCGGGTTTTCCATCTTGATCGTGTTGATCAGGTCGATGCCGAAGTTCACGTGCATCGACTCGTCGCGCAGGATGTACTGGTACTGCTCGGCGGCGCCGGTCATCTTGTTCTGGCGGCCGAGCGCCAGGATCTGGGTGAAGCCGACGTAGAAGAACAGGCCTTCCATCAGGCAGGCGAAGACGATGATCGACTTCAGCAGCTTCTGGTCGTTCTCGACCGTGCCGGTCTTGAAGTCAGGGTTGGTCAGGACGTCGATGAACGGGATCAGGAACTGGTCCTTGTCGTGGATCGATTCGATCTCGTTGTAAGCGTTGAAGATCTCGCCTTCGTCCAGGCCCAGCGATTCGACGATGTACTGGTAGGCGTGGGTGTGGATCGCCTCTTCGAAAGCCTGGCGCAGCAGGTACTGGCGGCACTCGGGGGCGGTGATGTGGCGGTAGGTGCCCAGCACGATGTTGTTCGCGGCCAGCGAGTCGGCGGTCACGAAGAAGCCCAGATTGCGCTTGACCAGGCGGCGCTCGTCTTCCGACAGGCCGTTCGGGTTCTTCCACAGCTCGATGTCGCGCTGCATGTTCACTTCCTGCGGCATCCAGTGGTTCGCGCAGCCGGCCAGGTACTTGTCCCATGCCCACTTGTACTTGAACGGCACCAGCTGGTTCACGTCGGTTTCGCCATTGATGATGCGCTTGTCGTCGGCGTTGACGCGCTTGGCCACTTCAGCGGCGGGAGCGCCTTCTGGATTGGCGGCTTGTGGGGCGCGCTGGGCGCTGGTTGGTTCGTCGTCCCAAGAGAGCATGGTGATTTCCTTCTGTCGTGGCCTGGCGCGAACAAGCGCGGTGAGGCCACATGATGTGTTGATAGCGGAGATGATGGTGCGGGCGACCGTCTGGTCGGCCCGCACCCGGTTACAGCATTACTGGCAGGCTTCGCACTCGTCGAAACCGGCGTCGCCCGGACGCAGGTAGCAGGCGGCGCCTTCGGCTTCCGGTGCGGCTGGCGCTGCTGCCGCGGCGGCGGCGACCGAAGCCGCTGCCGGCGCTGCATGACCTGCCTGCAGGCCGCCCGAGACCGGCACGGCGTTCAGGGCGCCGGTGCGGGTGGTCGACTTCTCCAGATGGGTCGCGGCGATGGTGCGCAGGTAGTAGGTGGTCTTCAGGCCACGCAGCCACGCCAGTTTATACGTCTCGTCCAGCTTCTTGCCCGAGGCGCCGGCCATGTAGATGTTCAGCGATTGGGCCTGGTCGATCCACTTCTGGCGGCGCGAGGCGGCTTCCACCAGCCACTTCGGCTCCACTTCGAAGGCCGTCGCGTAGATGTCGCGCAGGTCTTGCGGCACGCGGTCGATCTTCGAGAGCGAACCGTCGAAGTACTTCAGGTCGGCGATCATGACTTCGTCCCACAGGTCGCGCGCCTTCAGGTCGCGCACCAGGTACGAGTTGATCTCGGTGAATTCGCCCGACAGGTTCGACTTCACGTACAGGTTCTGGAAGGTCGGTTCGATGCAGGCCGACACGCCGATGATGTTCGAGATGGTCGCGGTCGGAGCGATCGCCACGCAGTTCGAGTTACGCATGCCGAACTGCTTGATGCGCTCGCGCACCAAGGTCCAGTCCATCGATTCGCTGGTGTCCTGCTCCAGGTAGCCGCCGCGTTCTTCCGCCAGCAGCTTGATCGAGTCCTGCGGCAGGATGCCGCGGTCCCACAGCGAGCCGGTGTAGGTCTCGTAGCGGCCGCGTTCTTCGGCCAGCTCGGTCGACGCCAGGTAGGCGTAGTAGCAGACCGCTTCCATCGAAACGTCGGCGAACTTCACCGCTTGCTCCGACGCGAACGGGATGCGCATCATGTGCAGGCAGTCCTGGTGACCCATGACGCCCATGCCCACCGGACGGTGGCGCAGGTTCGAATTGCGCGCCTTCTCCACCGCGTAGTAATTGATGTCGATGACGTTGTCCAGCATGCGCATCGCGGTGCGGATGGTCTTTTGCAGCTTGACGTGGTCCAGGCCATCGCCCTTCATGTGCTGCGGCAGGTTCACCGAGCCCAGGTTGCAGACGGCGATTTCGTCGGCGCTGGTGTTCAGGGTGATCTCGGTGCACAGGTTCGACGAGTGCACCACGCCCACGTGCTGCTGCGGCGAACGGATATTGCATGGGTCCTTGAAGGTGATCCATGGGTGGCCGGTTTCGAACAGCATCGACAGCATCTTGCGCCACAGGTCCATGGCTTCGATCTTCTTGAAGACCGCCATTTCGCCGTTGGCCGCTTTGGTTTCATAGGCCAGGTAGGCTTTCTCGAAGGCCTTGCCGGTCAGGTCGTGCAGGTCTGGCGTCTCGGACGGCGAGAACAGGGTCCAGCTGCCCTTTTCCATCACGCGCTTCATGAACAGGTCGGGAATCCAGTTCGCGGTGTTCATGTCGTGGGTGCGGCGGCGGTCGTCGCCGGTGTTCTTGCGCAGGTCCAGGAATTCTTCGATGTCCAGGTGCCAGGTTTCCAGGTAGGCGCAGACCGCGCCCTTGCGCTTGCCGCCCTGGTTCACCGCCACGGCGGTGTCGTTGACCACTTTCAGGAACGGGACCACGCCCTGCGAACGGCCGTTGGTGCCCTTGATGCGCGAGCCCAGCGCGCGCACCGGGGTCCAGTCGTTGCCCAGGCCGCCGGCGAACTTCGACAGCAGCGCGTTCTCCTTGATGGCGTCGTAGATGCCTTCCAGGTCGTCGCCGACGGTGGTCAGGTAGCACGACGACAGCTGCGAGCGGCGGGTGCCCGAGTTGAACAGGGTCGGGGTCGAGCTCATGAAGTCGAACGACGACAGCAGGTTGTAGAACTCGATGGCGCGCGCTTCGCGGTCGTCTTCGCGCAGTGCCAGGCCCATCGCGACACGCATGTAGAAGGCCTGCGGCATTTCGATGCGCACGTCGCGCACGTGCAGGAAGTAGCGGTCGTACAGGGTCTGCAGGCCGATGTAGCCGAACTGCAGGTCGCGGTCGGCGACGATGGCCTTCGCCAGGCGCTCGAGGTCGTACTTGCCCAGCTCTTCGTCCAGCAGCTCGGCCTGGATGCCCTTCGCCACGTATTGCGGGAAGTAGGTCAGGTATTCGGCGGCGGCGCCGGCTTGCGGCACTTCGTGACCGAACACTTCTTTACGGATGGTGTGCAGCAGGATGCGCGCGGTCACCTGGCTGTAGGCCGGGTCTTTTTCCATCAGCGCGCGGGCGGCCAGGATGGCGGACTTGTACAGCTCTTCGACCGGCACGCCGTCGTACAGGTTCTTCAGGGTCTCGGCGACGATCGCGTCGGCGTCGACGTGCTTTTCCAGACCCGAGCAGGCGGCGTTCACGAGGGCGTGGACGTCGTTGATGTCCAGCAGGCGGCGTTCGCCGCCGTCGACCACGTGGATCTGCGGCGCGGCGACCGGCGCGCCGCCAGCGGCTTCCTTGGCCGCGCGGCGCTCGTCCATGCGCTTGGCGCGGTACAGCACGTATTCACGCGCCACGTCGTGTTCGCCCGAACGCATCAGCGACAGCTCGACCTGGTCCTGCACGTCTTCGATGTGGAAGGTGCCGCCGTTCGGCTGACGGCGCACCAGCGCGGCCACCACGTTGCCGGTCAGCTGTTCCACCAGTTCGCGGATGCGCGCCGAGACCGCGCCCTGGCCGCCGGCCACGGCCAGGAAGGCCTTGGTCATCGCGACCGAGATCTTGTTCGGCTCGAAAGCGACGACGGCGCCGTTGCGGCGGATGACGCGGTAATCGCCGCGCGCGACGATCTCGGCCGGGGTTGGGCTGGTCGACGCCGATCCTGGGGTGACGTGTTGGTTGATCGAGATGTTCTGTGCTGTTTGCATTGAGCCTCCAGGATGAGCGGCGGACCGCCTTTGTACATGAGAACCGGGTGGCGGATGGCGCCGCGGTCCGTCAACAAAATTAAAAGCAAAACAAATCCCCGCCAGCCGGTGGCCGATGCTGGCAAACCAGAGAAGCAGGGTTAAGAATATGTAAATAAAGCTTGTCAGCAGATGCTTAATAGACAAGTCGCTGAACAAATGTGTGGGCAATTTGTGGGCAACTTGTGGACAACGTGCGGACAACTCTCAGCTGGCCAAAATGCTAGTACCGTTCGGTCTGCTACCACTACATCTAGTGCCAAGCTTTGATATGAGACTAATTGTAGTACCTCGCTTGCGATCGAGGCAAGCTAATAAATGGTCATTTTTTTTGTTTTTTGGCGTGCGCAGTCTTGACATTTCAGCGTCGTACAAAAGAAGGGGAGCACACGGTGAGCAAGCACTAACATCAGAAAAATCTGCGCCAAATGAGCAAATTACGCAGGAATCAAAATGAGGCGCGCATGCTCCGCCACAGCGCATTATGCACCAAAATAATTACCACAAAGTAACATGGACAGGTGACTGGAGGCGATCGCTAGGGTCGGCAGATCCTGCCGACGCGGTGATCGTTGGCGCCCGTTGCACGCGTCGGCGGCAGAGCCACCAACCCTGCGAATGTCGTCAATCGTCCGGCGCGCTGATGTCCAGTTTCTGCATTTGATAACGCAGCTGGCGCACGCTGATGCCCAGCAGGCTCGCCGCCTGGGTGCGGTTGAACTGGGTCTGCTGCAGCGCGCGGCCGATGATGTCGCGTTCGACCTGCTCGAGATACTCCGGCAGGTTGCTCGGCAGTTCGGCGGGGCCAAGCGCGACCGGGGCAGGCACAGGCCTGGGTTCAGGCGGCGGCGCAGGATCGGTGGCAGGGGTCGCCAACACCGGCGCCGGTGCGGCGACGGGTGTGGCCGTCTCGCCCCGCCCCCCTTCCACCGGCCGCGCCGCCTTGAGCGACAAGTCCCCGACCTGGATCACGCCATCGTTGGCGAATGCCAGCGCCCGCTCCAGCACGTTCTCCAGCTCGCGCACATTGCCGGGGAAGGAATACGCCTTCAATGCCTCCAGCACGCCCGGCCCCAGCGACGCCTGCCCCGGTCCGGCCAGCCGGTCCAGGATGCCGTTCGCCAGCAGGGCCAGGTCGTCCAGCCGCTCGCGCAGCGGCGGCAGCGCCAGCTCGATCACGTTCAGGCGGTAGAACAGGTCTTGCCTGAACTTGCCCGTCTCGACGCAGCGCGCCAGGTCCTGGTGGGTGGCGCTGATGATGCGCACGTCGACCGGCTCCTCGCTGGTGGCGCCGATCTTGCGCACGCGCCGCTCCTGGATCGCGCGCAGCAGCTTGACCTGCATCGCCAGCGGCAAGTCGGCCACTTCGTCGAGCATCAGGGTGCCGCCGTTGGCGGCCTGGAAGAAGCCGTCGCGCTCCTCGGCCGCGCCGGTGAAGGCGCCCTTGCGGTAGCCGAAGAACTCGGCCTCCATCAGGGTTTCGGGGATCGCGCCGCAGTTCACCGCCACGAAGGGTTTACCTGCACGCGAGCTCTGGGCGTGGATCTCGCGCGCCGCCAGCTCCTTGCCGCTGCCGGATTCGCCGGTGATCGAGATCGGCGCCATCGAGCGCGCCAGGCGCGCGATCTGCGCCCGCAGCGACTGCATCGCCGCGGAATGGCCGATCATGCGCGAAGCAATCGCTCCACCGTCAGGCGCCGCGGCGCCCCCTTCCGACAGTTTCAGGGCCGAGCGCACCATCACGCGCAGCGCGTCGAGCGCCACCGGCTTGGCGATGTAGTCGAAGGCGCCGGCCTTGAGCGCCACCACCGCGTTCTCGGCGCTGCCGTAGGCGGTGATCACGGCGACCGGCGTGCCCTTGCCCGAGGCGGCGATCTCGCGCACCAGTTCCAGCCCCAGGCCGTCCGGCAGGCGCATATCGGTGAGCACCAGCGCGTAGTCGTGTTCCTCGAACAAGGCACGTGCCTGGCGCAACGTGGCGGCGCTGTCGACGTCCAGGCCCATCTTGAGCAGGGTGATCTCGAGCAGCTCGCGCAGGTCGGCTTCGTCGTCGAGCACCAGGATGCGGGGCGCGCTCATGGCTTACTCCAGCGCGAAAGTGATGACAAAGCGGCCGCTGGCCTTGCGCGGTCCCAGCGCGGACGGGTCGAACCGGTATTCATAATCGAGTTTCGCATCGTTGTTCAGGCACAGTTCGCGCGCCAGGTAGAGTCCCAGGCCGGTTCCCTTGCTCGACGTAGTATAGAAGGGCTCGAACAGGTGGTCGCGCACTTCAGGCGTGATGCCGGGGCCGTCGTCCTGCACGTGTAGCTCGCGCCGGCCGGCGGCGTCGCGCGCCGGGAAGATGCGGATGCTGGCCGGCTGGCGGCTGGCGTAGCGCACCGCGTTGTTCAGCAGGTTGAGCAAGACCTCGTGCAGGTGCAGCGGATCGAAGCGCACCGCGCTGCCGCCCGGATCGCCTATATAGACTATATCACCGGCCAGGCCGTGGATTTCGCAGAATTCGGCCTTCAACTCTTCCAGGAACGGGCCGAGCGCCACCGGTTCGCCGTTCGGCTGGGCCTTGCGCGACAGCTGCAGGATGTCTTCCACCATGCGGTTCACGCGCGTCACGTTGTCGCGCACGATCTTCAGCAGGCGCACCTCGGCCGGGCCGTGCAGGTCTTCGGCCAGCAGCTCGGTGGCGTGGCCGATCGCCGACAGCGGATTGCGCACTTCGTGCGCGATGCTGGCGGTCAGGCGGCCCATCGAGGCCAGCTTGAGTTGCTGCGCCTGGTTTTCGATGGCGCTCACGTCCTGCATGAAGATCACGCTGCGGCCGGCCGCATCGACACCGTCGGCCACGCGCGCGAAGCGCAATTTGAGGTGCACCGGCTGGTCGCGCCGGCCGCGAATTTCAGCTTCACCATCGCCGGCGCCGTCGCCTTCGCGGTAGGGTTTCAGGGTGACGAAGGCCTTGTCATTGTCGGGGCCGGCCAGCCAGGCGTCGAAGGCCAGCGCCACCGGCTCGAAGGCCGGCACGGCATGCAGCAAAAAACCGGCGTCGACCTGCAGGCCCAGCATGCGGCGCGCCGCCGGGTTGCCGGTGAAGACCGCGCCGTCCTCCCCCACCACCAGGATGCCGTCGCCGACGTCGGCGATCACGATCTCGTTGATCGCCTGCTGGATGCGCAGGTCGGCGCCGTGCCGGGCCGCCAGCTCCTCTTGCTTGAGCAGGCGCGCCGCCAGGCGGTTGACCATCAATACGCCGGCGAAGAAGGCGGCGCCGAACAGGCCGGCCTGCATCAGCGGCGGGTCGCGCCCCTCGACCACCAGCTGCCAGACGTTCAGCCCGAGCAGGAACAGCGTCGCGACCGCCGCCGAGAACAGCGCCAGCACCAGCGGCGCCAGGATCGCGGCGCCGGCCAGCGGGAACAGATAGAGGATGCCCAGGCCGCTGCGCATGCCGCCGGCGGCGATATACAGCAGCGAGATCACGGCCAGGTCGACGCCGATCTGCACCCCGAGCTGGATCAGGAAACGCCGTTGCCAGCGCGCCGCCAGCGCGAACAGCGCGGCGGCCAGCACATAGAAGACGCAGGTTTCGGTGTTGACCGGGTCCGGGCGCAGCTGTCCGCTTTCCAGGTCGACGCCCAGGTACAGCAGCAGCACCAGGGCGATGACGATGCGGGTGACGGTGAAGGTCTGGAGCGAACGCCACAGGGTGACGCGCGCGCCCGCCGACAGCCTGCCGGACGCGGGCTTCAACTACTTGGGCGGCAGGCGCACGTGGCCTGGCGAGCAGTAGTCCTGGCCGTCGGCGTGCACCGACTCGGACGCCGGGAAATACACGCCGCAATGGGCGCACTGGGCCATGGCCTCGATCTGGCCGGTCGGCGCGGCCGGGCCGCGCTGCATATGCGGAGGAACCCCGTTGCGCTTGGCGAGCGCGCGCAGCTTGCTGCGCACGGCGAAGACCACGAGGACGATAAGGGCAATCCAGAACAAGATACGCATCAGTAGACTCCCCGGTGCAGGACGACTTCGAGCACGAAGCGACTACCGACGTAGGCCAGCGCCAGGGTGGCGAAGCCTGCCAGCGTGAAGCGCAGCGCGGTCTTGCCGCGCCAGCCCTGCCACTTGCGCCCGGCCAGCAGCGCCGCGAACAGCGCCCACGAGAGCAGCGCGAACACGCTCTTGTGGTCGAGCAGCAGCGGCCGGCCGAACACCTGTTCGGAGAACACGAAGCCCGACAGGACCGTCAGGCTGAGCAGGACGAAGCCGATCCAGATCACACGGAACAACAGTTTTTCCATGGTGAGCAACGCCGGGAGCTGGTCGAGCGCGGAGCCAAACCAGCCGCCGCCGGCGGTGCGGGTATGCAGCCGCGTTTCTTGCAGCGCCATCAGCACGGCGTGGAACGCGGCGATGGTCAGGGTGCTGTAGGCCAGCACCGCGACCGCGATATGCCAGCCGAAGGCGGCGGTTTTGCCGGCCAGCGGCGTCAGGGTGCCCGGGAACAGCAGCGGCAACAGGGTGGCCGCCGCCGCGAACGGCATCACCAGGCGGCGCAGACCGTCGAGGGCGAAATTGCGGTTCTCGAACCAGTAGGCGGCCACCGAGACCCACAAGGCGCTGGAAATCATGATGGCGAAGCCGACCCGCAGCCGTCCCGGCACCATCACGTCCATGCCGAGCGCGACGCCATGCAGGGCCCAGGCCCCGGCGGTCACGCCAGAGATGACGGCGCCCAGCCGCGACGGCAGCAGGGCGCATACCGCGTACAGGAAGGCAGCGGCAAGGAAGAGGGAGTTCTGCATAATAAGAGTCTACACCATCGGCGAACGCCGGTGGGAAGCCCCTCCCGCCCCGCCGATGGCGACGCCATGCATATATATATATGTGGCGGGCGTTCAATCCACCGCCGCCATCCGCAACTCGTCGTTGTGATGCCGCGCCTGCTCTTCCATCACCATCAGCCCCAGCTCGCGCTTGAGCTGGTTGAATTCCGGCGCCGCCGGATCGCGCGGGCGCGCGATCTCGACCAGGAGGTCGCGCTTGATCGTCCCCGGCCGGTACGTCATCACGACGATGCGGTCGGCCAGGTAGATCGCCTCCTCGATGCTGTGGGTGACGAACAGGATCGTCTTTTTCAGCTCGGCCCACAGGCGCAGCAGCTCGTCCTGCAGGTTGCGCCGGGTGAGCGCGTCGAGCGCGCCGAAGGGTTCGTCCATCAGCAGGATCGGCGAATCGAGCGCCAGCACGCGCGCGATCGCCACCCGCTGGCGCATGCCGCCGGACAGGTCCTTCGGGTAGCGGGTACGAAAGTCGGCCAGCGACAGCAGCCCCAGCAGGTCGCTCACCCGGCGCTCGATCTCCGGCCCGCGCATGCGCTTGATCTCGAGGCCGAAGCGGATGTTCTGCTCGACCGTCATCCAGGGAAACAGCGCGTATTCCTGGAACACCATGCCGCGCTGCGGCCCCGGCCCGGTGACCGGGCGGCCGTCGACCAGGATCGTGCCCGAGGACGGCGGCGCGAAGCCGGCCACCGCATTGAGCAGGGTCGACTTGCCGCAGCCGGAAGGGCCGAGCAGGCAGGTGAACTGCCCGCGAGGGATCTCCAGGTCGATGCCCTGCAGGGCCACCACTTCATGGTCTTCGGCGCCGAACACCTTATTGACGCCTTCGATGCGGATATGGATGTCGTTCATGTCAGTGCTCCAGGCCGCGGTGCCAGCGCAGCAGATGGTTGTTCAGCCGATTCACGCCGATGTCGATCAACAGGCCCAGCACGCCGATGCTGATCATCCCGGCGATGACCTTGTCGGACCAGAAGTACTCGCGCGCCTCCGAGATGCGGAAACCCAGGCCGCTGTTCACGGCGATCATCTCGGCCACGATCACGACGATGAAGGCAGTGCCGATCCCGATCCGCACGCCGGACAGGATGTAGGGCACCGCCGCCGGCAGGATCACGCGCAGGAACATCGTCAGCTTGCCGGCGCCGAGGTTGTGCGCCGCGCGCAGATAGATGCCGTCGACCTGGCGCACGCCGGCGATCGTGTTCATCAACACCGGGAAGAACGCCCCGATCGCGATCAGGAACACCGCCGGCGGATTGCCGAGCCCGAACCACAGCATCGCCAGCGGGATGTAGGCGATCGGCGGAATCGGCCGCAGCACCTGCACCAGGGGATTCATCCAGGCGTGCACGCGCTGGCTGGCTCCCATCGCCAGCCCGAGCGGCAGCGCCAGCCCGGCGCCGATGGCGAAGCCCACCACCACCCGGTACAGGCTGGCGACGACGTCGAGCGGCAGTTCGCCGGACAGCGCCCATTTGAGCCAGCCGCCGTCGGTGTACTGCGCGAACGGCTCGAGCGGGAGCAGGTAGTCGACCCATTTGCGCCACACGTCCAGCGGCGCCGGCAGCACCTGGCGGTCGACCAGGCCGCTGGCCGCCACCCATTGCCAGAGCGCGATCGCCAGCACCGGCACCACCAGGCCGGTGGCGTCGTTCCATCGGAGCCGCGCATTGCGCGAACCCCGGCGCGGCGTCTTGCGTCGTTCGATGCGTTCCATGTCGTCTCCCTTTACTGGATGTTCAGGCTTTTCTTGGCCGAGGCCAGCAGGTCGGTGCGGACCCAGTCGCTGGCCAGCGGCGGACGCGCCATGCGCCCCACCCCGGTCTGCGCCATGACGTCGGTCGTGACCTGGATGTGCTGGGGCGTGATGTCGTAGGAGTACGGCGAATTGGCCATCGCCGCGCGGAAGTCGGCCACCGTGATCTGGCCCTTGAACATCGACTGGCGCACATAGTGTTCGGCGACGTCGGGCCGGTCGATGAAGGTGCGCGTGGCCTGGACGAAGCAGCGCATGAACTTCTCGGCCAGCGGCCGGCGCTCGCGGTAGAACTTCTCGGTCATGACCATGGTGCGCACCGGCTCGCCGATCGGCGTCCCGTAGGGCTTCATGACCTCCTTCCCGAAACCCATATTGATCGCCTGCGACGATTGCGGCTCGGATTGCATCATCGCGTCGATGTGCCGGCCCAGCAGCGCCTGGTTCAGCTCCGGATAGGACAGGTACACCAGCTGGACGTCCTTGCGGCCGCTGGTGTCGGCGCTCAGCTTGTTGCGCGCCAGTTCGGCCATCAGGAGCACTTCCTGGATGCCGCCGCGGGTGACGCCCACGCGTTTGCCCTTGAGCTGGAGGATGGACGCGATCTTCAGTTCGGGCCGCGCCACCAGCCGCGCCCCGCCGCGCGCGAAGCCGGCCACCACCACCACCGGAGCGCCGCCGGCGCGGCCCTGGATCGCGGCCTCGGACGCGGTCGCGCCCACGTCCAGCTCGCCGGCGATGATGGCCTGCATGATGTCCAGCCCCTTGGCGAACATCTTTTCCTCGACCCGGATGCCGCAGCTTGGGGCGATTTCCTTGATATAGGACACGGCGCCGAAATGCGCCAACTTGAGATTCCCCAGCCGCACCACGTCCTGGGCCGTGGCGCTGCCGCCGGCGGCCACCAGGGTGAGCGCAACCAATGTCTTACCAAACATCTCCTTCATATCAGTTCTCCTTGGACCGATTGTTAACACTAATGCTTGCCGGAAAGGCCAGTAGGCAATACACCATGGCGACCGCGGCTTGTGTTTGCGCTATCCCAAAAGGCGACGGCATTCGGTAAAAATGGTCGGTACAGGGCAGGTTCGGCCAGGTTCGGCCAGGCGCGCTATGCCGGGAGGCCGCGCTGCAAGGTAAAATGATGCGTTGGCGACCTGCGCCAGATCCGACTGCGCTTTTTTCTTGCGCTTCTTTCTATTAGGTAGACATGCTAGATAACCTCACCCAACGCCTTGCCAAGGTCGTCAAGACCATGCGCGGCGAGGCCCGCCTGACCGAGGCGAACACCGCGGAAATGCTGCGCGAAGTGCGCATGGCCCTGCTCGAGGCCGACGTGGCGCTGCCGGCGGTGCGCGAATTCATCGCCAAGGTCAAGGAAAAAGCCCTGGGCGAAGAAGTCGTCGGCTCGCTGTCGCCCGGCCAGGCCCTGGTCGGCGTGGTGCAGAAAGAGCTGGCCGCCCTGATGGGCGCCGACCTCGGCCCTGAAGCCACCCAGATTTCCTTCGCCCAGCAGCCGCCGGCGATCATCCTGATGGCCGGCCTGCAGGGTGTGGGTAAAACCACCACCACTGGTAAGCTGGCCAAGTACCTCAAGGAACAAAAGAAGAAGAAAGTCCTGACCGTCTCGGCCGACGTCTATCGTCCCGCCGCGATCGCCCAGCTGGAGTCGGTGACCAAGCAGGTGGGCGCCGACTTCTTCCCGTCCACCGCCAACGACAAGCCGGTCGACATCGCCCGCAACGCGCTGGACTGGGCCAGGAAGCATTACCACGACGTCCTGATCATCGACACCGCCGGCCGCCTGGGCATCGACGAGGCGATGATGCAGGAGATCGCCGCCGTGCACGGCGCCGTCAATCCGGTCGAGACCCTGTTCGTGGTCGACGCCATGCTGGGCCAGGATGCGATCAACACCGCCAAGGCCTTCAACGACGCCCTGCCCCTGACCGGCATCGTGCTGACCAAGCTCGATGGCGATTCGCGCGGCGGCGCGGCGCTGTCGGTGCGTCACGTGACCGGCAAGCCGATCAAGTTCGCCGGCGTGTCCGAAAAGCTCGATGGCCTGGAAGCCTTCGATCCCACCCGCATGGCCAACCGCGTGCTGGGCATGGGCGACATCCTGGCGCTGGTCGAAGAAGCGCGCAAGGGCGTCGACGCCGAAGCCGCGGCCGAAATGGCCAACAAGATCAAGGCCGGCGGCCGTTTCGACATGAACGACTTCAAGGCGCAGCTCACGCAAATGAAGAAAATGGGCGGCATGGCCGGCCTGATGGACAAGCTCCCGGCCCAGTTCCAGCAGGCCGCGAGCGGCGCCAATATGGACCAGGCCGAGAAATCGGTGCGCCGCATGGTCGGCATCATCGATTCGATGACCCCGGCGGAGCGCGCCAAGCCCGAGCTGATCAAGGCCAACCGCAAGCGCCGCATCGCGGCCGGCGCGGGCGTGCAGGTGCAGGAAGTCAACCGCATGCTGAACCAGTACGACCAGATGCAGACCATGATGAAAAAGCTCAAGGGCGGCGGCCTGATGAAGATGATGCGCGGGATGAAGGGGATGATGCCCGGCTTGCGCTAATCCGCATGCCAATCGGCGAGAACCGTGCAAAGTATCGCTTTGCGCGGTTTTTTTTACGCCGCTTGTCAGCGTTTTTTCGTTCTCATGCGTTGTTGTGTGCGATAACGCCCATTCGGCGGGTTTTACGAGTGAAAAAGTTTTGAAAAAGACTTGCACGAACTGTAAAACGCTACCAATATAGGCGTGCGATAAATTACGCACTTTTCCACGTGTTCGTTTTAGGAGGCTCGAAGATGGCAACAGCCAAAAAAACCACTGCAGCGCCAGCAAAAAAAGCCGCTGCCAAGCCTGCTGCAGCGGCCAAGCCGGCAGCAAAAAAGGCAGCACCAGCAGCGAAGTCGGCCGATAAGCCGGCAGCCGCGCGCAAGCCGAATGCTGCTTTCATGAAAGCCATGACCCCGTCCGCCACGCTGGCCGCCGTCGTCGGCGACAAGCCGCTGCCGCGCACCGAAGTGACCAAGAAGGTCTGGGATTACATCAAGTCGAAAGACCTGCAAGACGCAGCGAATCGTCGCATGATCAATGCCGACGACAAGCTGAAAGCCGTTTTCGGCGGCAAGGCACAAGTCTCGATGTTCGAAATGACCAAACTCATTTCGGATCACCTGAAATAAGCCACCGGCTATTTCAAAAGCTTCAAGCTTAAAAAAGCCCCGGTTTCAAACCCGGGGCTTTTTGTTATTCGGCTGTAAATAATAGTGGCAACCGGTTAATAACCTTTCGGATCGGCGCTGCGCCGATCCGAATCCATTACAAGCCCGCTGCGGCTTTCATCAGGTGAAACACCTGGGTATTCTCGATCGTGCCCTTGAACGGCGCCGATCCGGCCCCGGTCGCATACAGTTTGACGTCGCCGCCGCCATGGGTTTCCGACGATTTGTGCACGCCGGTTTCCTGATGGTAATCGTCGCTCTGCGCCACCACGCTGTCGACGTCGGCGCGCACGTCCGGGCGGTTCGGGCCGTTGCCGAACACCAGGGTGGTGAAAGTCTTACCGTCCGCATCCTTCTTCGGCTCGCCCGACGCATAGTCGCGCACGATGTCGGTGATCGGATTGCCGCGCTTCGGATAGCCGTTGATCTGCATCGTGTGGTCATGGTCGGCGGTCAGCACGATCAGCGTATTCTGCAGGCCCGGATCGATGGCGCGCATGCGCTCGATCGCCAGCTGCAGGGCATCGTCGAAGGCCACCGTCTCTTCCAGCGCATGCTTGGCGCGGGTGTCGTGCAGGGCGTGGTCGATCTTGCCGCCTTCGACCATCAGGAAGAAACCGTTCGGATTCTTCGACAGCAGGTCGATCGCCTTCCCGGTCATCTCGGCCAGGGTCGGCTGCTCCGGGCGGCGCTGGTACGAGTAGTCGAGATGGCTGGTGGCGCTAAAGATGCCTACGAACTTGCGGCCCGGCTGCGCCGACATCATGCCGGCGCGGGTGCCTGCCACGTAGTAGCCGGCGCCGGCGAATTCGGCCATCAGGTCGCGCCCGTCGGGCCGGCCCTTGGGATTGGCGGCGGCGTCACGCGGCGTGAAGTGGTTGCGCCCTCCTCCCATCAGCACATCCACGCCGTCGCCCAGCGCCTTGTTGTAGCCGGCGCCGCCAGGCACGATCTGCTGCGCGATGGCATAGACAGAGTCGCGGCTGCAGCTGTGCGCGAAGGTCGATGCGGGCGTGGCGTGGGTCAGTTCGGTGGTGGTGACGGCGCCGGTCGCCTTGCCCCGGGCCTTGGCCAGTTCCAGGATCGTCACGGCCGGCGTGCCGTTGTTGGCGCCGCACTGGTCGATGCCGTCCTTGCTCGGATCGATCGGACGCGCGCCAGCCTGCGAGATGACGTCGTTGTTCATCTTCACGCCGGTCATGTAGGCGCCCATCGACGGCGCGCTGTCGGTGGTCTGGTAGTCGGCCGAATACGTCTTGATGCGCGCGGTGCGCTCCATCAGGCGCTCGAAGTGCAGCAGGCTGTCCTCGCCGCCGCGATAAATGCGGGCGGCGGTGATCGTCGTCGGGCCCATGCCGTCGCCCAGGAAGAAGATGATGTTCTTGGCCTTTTGCTGGGCCGCGGCCGGGGTGGAGAATGCAGCGCAGCAGCAGGCGGCGAGCAGCAGCGGAGTAAAACGTGTGAAAGTCATGGTGGCTCCTGGTCGCGGCTTACAGGCCGGCGGCGGTCTTGATCAGGTTGAACACGCGGGTGTTGTCGATGGTCCCGCGGAACAGTTCGGCGTTGGCGCCGGTCGCGCCCAGGTAGACGTCGCTGCCGCCATGGGTCTCGGCGCCCGTGCGGGTGCGCACCACCGCTTCCTGGTGGTAGTCGTCGCGCGTCACGACCTCGTCGGTCAGGTGCGCCGTGCGGTCGCCCGCGTGGCGCTGCTCGCCGGTGCCGAAGCCGATGATGGTATATGGCTGGCCCTTGCCGTCCAGGGCCGGCTTGCCGTCGGCGTTGCGCACCAGGCCGATCACGCCGGGGTTGGTCGGCGTGGTCTTGCCGGTGCGGGCCGCGTAGCCGTTCAGGATCAGGGTGTGGTCATGGTCGGCGGTGGCGACGATCAGGGTATGCTTCAGGCCCGGATCGAGCGCTTCCATGCGGTCGATCGCCGCCTGCAGCGCCGCGTTATACGTCACCGTCTCTTGCAGGGCGCGCTTGCCCAGGGTCGCGTGCAGCGCGTGGTCGATCAGGCCGCCCTCGATCATCAGGAAAAAGCCATTCTTGTTCGAAGCCAGCAGGTCGATCGCCTTGGTCGCCATCGCCGGCAGGGCCGGCTGGCGCGCCGGGTCGCGGGTGGCGTCGAAGTTCATGTGGTTCGGCGCGAACAGGCCGACCGCCGGCTGGCCCGGCTGCAAGGCATCGAATTGCGCGGTGTCGCTCACCACGCGAAAACCTTTGGAGCCCAGTTCGGCCAGCAGGTCGCGGTTATCAGCGCGCTTGCCGCCCTTGGCGAACGGCGTGAAGTGCTGGGCGCCGCCGCCGAACAGCACGTCCAGGCCGCGCGCGCCGAGCGCCGGGTTGTAGCCGGCGCCGCCCGGCACCAGGCTGGCGGCGATGTCGGTTTCCAGCTTGCGGTGGCAGGCGTGGGCATAGGTCGAGGCCGGGGTGGCGTCGGTGACGCTGGTATTGGTGACCACGCCGACCGCCATGCCGCGGCGCTTGGCCAGTTCCAGCAGCGTGACTGCGGCGGTGCCGTTCTCGCAGCGGCTGACCAGGGCGTTGCCGTTGGCATCCTTGCCCGGCGCGATCGCACGGGTGCCGAAGGACATCGAGACGACATTGTTATTCTGTTTCACGCCGGTCATGTAGGCCGCCATCGAGGCGGCGCTGTCGGTGACCTGGGCATCGTTCGAGAAGGTCTTCACGAAGGCCGACTCGGGCAGCTTGTCGATCGCCAGCTCGCCGTCTTCGCCGGCGGCGAAGATGCGCGCCGCGGTCAGGGTGTTGATGCCCATGCCGTCGCCGAGGAAGAAGATGACGTTCTTCGCGCGCTGGTCGACGGCGTTGACGCCCTGCGCGGTGGCGGCGGTGGATGGATTCGACGCGGGCGGCGTTGTCGCGCAGCCGGCGAGTGCCGCCAGCAGCGCGGCGGAGGCAAGAGTGGTCGGTCGCATGCAGTCCTCTGCTTGGGAAAGCGGAAAGTCTACACTGCTAACGTGACACGTTGGTGAACTGAAATGTTGGGGTTTTGTACAGCATGCCCGGTCTAGATACCGTGCTTGAATTCCCACTTCTTCCACGCCGCCAGCACCGCGTTCGGGTATTGCGGCTTGCCCCGGCTGCCGTTGTAGCGGCCCAGCGCCAGGTACAGGTTGCCGGCTTCCATGTCGATATACATGCGCAGGATGGCGCAGCCATAGCGCAGATTGGTCTGCATGTGGAACAGGCGGCGGCGGTCGCCGTCGCCGATCACCTTGGTCCAGAACGGCATCACCTGCATATAGCCGCGCGCGCCGGCAATCGAGATCGCGTACTTGCGATAGGCCGATTCGACCTGGATCAGGCCCAGCACCAGCCCCGGATCGAGGCCGGCGCGGGTCGATTCATACCAGACCGTTTCGAGGAATTCGGTGCGGGTCTGGACGTCGGGCAGGCGCTTGGCGAGCCGGCCCGACATCTCCTGGAACCAGGCTTGGTAGCGCACCCGCGCCGCCTCGGTGCGGAAAGTCGGCCGCGGCGGGCGCGCGTCGGCGATGGCATTGGCCAGGGCCAGGCGCACCGAATCCGACAGCGCTTCTTCCTTCTGGTTGCCGGCGAACGCCTCTCCTCCACCCAGGCCGAAGGCGCATGCGAGCACGGCGCCTCCGATCCAGGAGGCGAGGCGCAGACGCATCACTTGCCCAGCTTGCCCTTGATGAAGGCGACCATGTCGGCCACCGGCACGCTGCTCGCCGCTTCGTCGCGGCGGCCCTGGTATTCCAGGTTGCCTTCCTTCAGGCCACGCTCGCCGATCACGACGCGGTGCGGCACGCCGATCAGCTCCCAGTCGGCGAACATCGCGCCCGGACGCAGGCCGCGGTCGTCGACGATGACGTCGATGCCGGCTGCCTGCATGTCGGCGTACAGCTTCTCGGTGGCTTCCTTGACCATCTCGCTGCGGTCCAGGCCCATCGGGCACAGCACCAGCTCGAACGGCGCGATGGCGTCAGGCCACACGATGCCCTTGTCGTCGAAGTTCTGCTCGATCGCCGCGCCCAGGATGCGGGTCACGCCGATGCCGTAGCAGCCCATCTGCAGCGGCGCGGGACGGCCACCTTCGTCGAGGAAGGTCGCGCCCATCGCTTCCGAATAGGCGGTGCCGAGCTGGAACACGTGGCCCACTTCGATGCCGCGCTCGATCGCCAGCACGCCCTTGCCGTCCGGCGAAGCGTCGCCCTCGACCACGTTGCGCAGGTCGGCCACGACCGGCTCTGGCAGATCCCGGCCCCAGTTGGCGCCCGTGTAGTGGAAGTCGGCCTCGTTGGCGCCGCACACGAAGTCGGCCATGTTGGCGACCGTGCGGTCGGCCACGACGTTGACCGGCAGCTTGGTGTTGATCGGACCCAGGTAGCCCGGCACGGTGCCGAACACCTCGAGAATCTCGGCCTCGGTGGAGAAGCGGAAGTCCTTCAGGCCGGCGACCTTGGAGACCTTGATCTCGTTGAGCTCATGGTCGCCGCGCAGCAGCAGCACCCAGAAGCTCTTCTTGCCTTCTTCGCTCTCGACGGTCAGGGCGATGGTCTTGACGGTCTGCGACAGCGGCAGATTCAAGAGCTCGGCCACGCTCTCGCACTTGGTCTTGCCCGGGGTCGGGGTCTTGGCCAGCGCCTGGGTCGCCGCGCCGCGGGTGCCGCTGGCCACCGCTTCGGCCGCTTCCATATTGGCCGCGTAGTCCGAGTCGGGGCAGTACACCAGCGCGTCTTCGCCGGTGCTGGCGATGACGTGGAATTCATGCGAACCGGTGCCGCCGATGGCGCCGTTGTCGGCCGCCACCGCGCGGAACTTCAGGCCGAAGCGGTTGAAGATCTTGGTGTAGGCGTCGAACATGGTCTGGTAGGACTTCTGCATGCCTTCCAGGTCGCGGTCGAAGGAGTAGGCGTCCTTCATCGTGAATTCGCGGCCGCGCATCAGGCCGAAGCGCGGACGGCGCTCGTCGCGGAACTTGGTCTGGATGTGGTAGAAGTTGATCGGCAGCTGGCGGTACGATTTCAGTTCGCTGCGCACGACGTCGGTGACCACTTCCTCGGAGGTCGGCTGGATCGCGAAATCGCGGCCGTGACGGTCCTTGACGCGCATCAGCTCGTCGCCCATCTTGTCCCAGCGGCCCGTCTCTTGCCACAGTTCGGCCGGCTGCACCAGCGGCATCAGCAGTTCGATCGCGCCCGCGCGGTTCATTTCTTCACGGACGATCGCCTCGACCTTGCGGATGACGCGCAACCCGACCGGCATATAGGTATAGATGCCGGAACCCAGGCGCTTGATCATCCCGGCGCGCATCATCAGCTTGTGGCTGACGATCTCGGCATCGGAAGGCGCTTCTTTAAGAGTTGAAATAAAAAATCGTGAGGCGCGCATATCAGTGAATTCTTTTTAAAAAGAGAGGGTTATAATCGACCTAATTTTAAAGGATTAGCCGGCTGATGCGTCCAATCTTTCTACAAACAGGGTCCGGAACCAGCAGCATGTGCCGTACAAACGGCGCCGACACCCCGCGGGCGTACAGAATTTGTAGGTAAAAACATAAGGGACGATCCGCCGGCAGAAAGTATCGAGGTGCACTTATGCTCGACCGTGAAGGGTTTCGGCCCAACGTCGGCATCATCCTGCTGAACGCTAACAACGAGGTCTGGTGGGGCAAGCGGGTGCGCGAGCACTCATGGCAATTTCCGCAAGGGGGTATCAAGTACGGGGAAACGCCAGAACAGGCAATGTACCGCGAGCTTGAGGAAGAAATCGGCCTGCGCCAGGAGCACGTCAAGATCATGGGGCGAACCCGCGACTGGCTGCGCTACGAGGTGCCCGACCACTTCATCAAGCGCGAGATCCGCGGCCATTACCGCGGCCAGAAGCAGATCTGGTTCCTGTTGCGCATGATTGCGCGCGACAACGAAGTCAACCTGCGCCTGACCGACCACCCGGAATTCGATGCCTGGCGCTGGCATGATTACTGGGTGCCGCTGGATGTCGTGATCGAGTTCAAGCGCGACGTCTACCAGCGCGCCCTGCAGGAACTGTCGCGCTTCGTCACCTGGCCGGCCAGGGGCCAGCAAGGCGAGCGGCGCCACAGCGCGCGCTACCTGCGCCAGCCGCATGGCAGGTCGCAAGGGGCCAAGCCGGCCCAAGACATGGTCGCGGTGGCGGGCGGCGCCAGTCCGGCGGGACCGGAATCGCTGGTGCTCTCGCCGAACAAGTAATTTTTGTCTTTACGGAAACGGTGGCCCGCGCCGCCGTTTCCGCCAGACTTCCCTCCCGCGCACTATTTCATGCGCAGAGCATTGCTTCGAAAGCAACTAGTGCCAGTAGAATGGGGCATGACTTCTATTGCCTCGATGCTCAGCGTTTTTCTCGCTCCCCTTCTCTTTTTCCTCCCCCTGCTTGCCGCGGCGCAAACGTCGTGCCAGTTCCTGCAGGTAGCGCAGGTGCCGCTGCACTACGCCGGCTCGGGCCTGGGACTGACGATGACCGGCGAGATCAATGACAAGCGCGCCACGCTGCTGCCCGACACCGGCGCCGGGGTCACTTACCTGACCCGCACCGGGGTCGAACGCCATGGCCTGACCCAGCGGCCCACCGGCCGCTACGTCCAGGGCGTGGCCGGCAAGTCGCGGCTGTACGAAGCCAGGGTGGCGCAGTTCACCGTCGGGCCGGTGCGCGCGCGCGACCTGTACCTGTCGGTCGTCGGCGAAACCTCGTTTACGCCGCGGTTCGACGCCATCGTCGGCGCCGCCTTCCTGCTGCAGAGCGACCTCGAATTCTCGCTGGCGACCAAGGAACTGCGCTTCTTCCGTCCGCAACGCTGCGGCAGCACCTGGCTGGCCTACTGGGACAAGAACGCGAGCGTGATCCCTTTCCGCCAGCACGAAGAACTGACGGCGAACCCGCAGTTCTTCGTCCACATCAACGGCGCGCGCCTGACCGCCATGATCGACAGCGGCGCATCGATCACGACCATCACCAGGCGCGCGGCGCATCGGGCCGGCATCGACCTCGATGGCCCGCGCGCGCAGCGCGTGGCCAATGCCCACGGCGTCGGCAAACAGTCGGTGGGCGCCTGGATCGCCAGGGCAGACACTTTCAAGATCGGCGACGCCACCGTTCACGATCCCGAGTTCGACGTGATCGACAGCCAGCTGAGCGTCGACGTGCTGCTGGGCGTCGACTTCCTGCGCACGCACCGCGTGCTGTTCGCCATGAGCCAGGGCAAGCTGTACGTGTCCTACCTCGGCGGCCAGCCGTTCGATTCGCGGCGCGAGGTCAGGCCCTGGATGCGCCAGGAAGCCGAAGCCGGCAATGCCGACGCCTGGTACACGATGGCCGGCATGGCGGTTTCCGAGCGCGCCATGAACAAGGATCCGGCGGCCGCGAAAGCTTATCTGGAGCGGGCGGCGGCGCTGGGCCAGCGCGAGGCGAGCCTGTCGCTGGGCGTACGGATGCTGGTGCAGGGCAAGCCGGAGCAGGCGGCCACGCTCCTGCGTGCCAGCCTGGGCGAAGGGCACACCGGCCGCAATGGCGCCCTGTGGCTCTACCTGGCCCAACTGCGCGCCGGCGACCCGCAAGCCCGCGCCGAACTGGAAGCGCGTTTCAAGGAACACAGCGACTGGCCACGTCCGGTGGTCGATTACTTCCTGGACAAGATCGACGGTGGCAAGCTGCTGGCTGCGTCCGATACGCCGGCGCGCGCCTGCTTTGCCGCCAACCTGGTCCTGCTGCACGAGGAAACACTGGGCAAGCCGGCCAGCGTCGCCCTGCCCAACGATTGCAAGGCGATACGCGAACAGTACCAGAGCGCGGGCGCGGGCACGGACATGGCGCTGTGACGGCGGGCCGGCATCGCGCTACAATGCCGGCTCCCTCCCCTTCCTGCCGCATTCCGCCATGTTCACTCCGTCCTCGCACGACGTGCGCCGCTTTTTCTGCGAAGCCTATCGCAAGCACCGCAACGGCGAAATCCTGACCCCGATGGACGCGATCGCGGCCGACTGGATCGTCCAGCATCCCGAATACCACGAGCAGTTCGAGGACGTCGAGGCGGCGATCGCGGCCGACTATTCGGTCGAGGGCGGCAAGGCGAATCCCTTCCTGCACCTGTCGATGCACCTGTCGATCGCCGAGCAGATCTCGATCGACCAGCCGCGCGGCATCCGCGCCGCCCACGACGCCCTGGTGGCGCGGCGCGGCGAGCACGACGCCCATCACGAGATCATGGAGTGCCTGGGCGAGATGATCTGGGCGTCGCAACGCAACGGCGTGCCGCCGGATACCGAGGCCTATATCGAATGCGTGCGCCGGCGCGCATTCGCCTGACCCGGCGCGACATTCAAGCCAGCTTGTCGTCCGCGACCCGGTAGCGCGGGTCTTCCAGCAGATTCACCTCGACCATCCCCTGCGCCTTGTCCAGCAGCTCGCGGCAGTCCGGGCTCAGGTGGCGCAGGTGCAGGCGCTTGCCCAGCAGGCGATAGCGCTCGGCCAGCGCGTCGATCGCCTGGATCGCCGAATGGTCGACCACCCGCGCACGCAGGAAGTCGATGATCACGTCCTGCGGATCGTCCTTTGGCGCGAACAGCGACTGGAACGGCGTCACCGAGGCGAAGAACAGCGTGCCTTCCAGCGCATAGATTTTCCAGCCCTGCTCGTCGTGCGAAACGGCGGCCCGTACCTGCTTGGCGTGCTGCCAGGCGAACACCAGCGCCGACACGATCACGCCGGCGATCACCGCCAGCGCCAGGTCGAACACCAGGGTGATGCCGGCCACCAGCACGATCACGAACAGGTCGGCGCGCGGCACTTTTCCAACCAGGCGGAACGTGCCCCACTCGAAGGTCTTTTCGCACACCACGAACATCACGCCGACCAGGGCCGCCAGCGGGATCGCCTCGATCCAGCCGGACCCGAACAGGATGAAGGCGAGCAGGAACAGCGCGGCCGCGATGCCCGACAGGCGCCCGGTGGCGCCGCTGTTCACGTTGATCATGCTCTGGCCGATCAGCGCGCAGCCGCCCATGCCGCCGAACAGGCCGGCCGCGACGTTGGCGGCGCCCAGCGCCAGCGATTCGCGGTTCGGCTGGCCGCGGGTGTCGGTGATCTCGTCGATCAGGGTGAGCGTCAGCAGCGACTCGATCAGGCCGACGCAGGCCATCACTAGCGCATAAGGAAAGACGATGCGTAGCGTCTCCAGGTTCCACGGCACGTCGGGCAGCGCGAAGCCCGGCAGGCCGCCGGCGATCGAACCGAGGTCGCCCACGGTCTTGGTCTCGATGCCGAGCAGCGCGCAGCCGACGCTTGCGACCAGGATGCCGACCAGCGTCGACGGCACCGCTTTGGTCAGGCGCGGGGTCAGGTAGATCACCGCCATCGTGACGACGATGATGCCGGCCATGACCACCAGCTCGGGACCGGCCATCCACTGCGACGCGCCATCCGGCCCCGGCTCCTTGAAGTGGTTGAACTGGGCCAGGAAGATCACCAGCGCCAGGCCGTTGACGAAGCCGAGCATCACCGGATGCGGCACCATGCGGATGAACTTGCCCAGGCGCGCGGCGGCGAACAGCAGTTGCAGCACGCCCATCAGCACCACGGCGGCCAGCAGGTATTGCGCGCCATGCTGCACCACCAGCGCCACCATCACCACCGCCAGCGAACCGGCGGCGGCCGAGATCATGCCGGGCCGGCCGCCAAAAGCGGAGGTGACGAAGGCGACGATCACCGCCGCGTACAGGCCGGTGAGCGGGGACAGGTGGGCGACCAGGGCGAAGGCGATCGCCTCGGGCACCAGCGCCAGCGCGACGGTCAGGCCGGCCAGCAGGTTGATCTTCAGGTAAGCGGGGGTAAGGGACGGCACGGCGGCTCCAGCGGCAAAATGACAATCCCCTCGCTGCACTGCAGCAGAGGGGATGGCATGTTACCAGTTGGCGCCCGCGGGCGTGTGGCGGCCCTGCTACTTCTTGACCACCAGCTGCGACGGCAGGCTGGCGAGATAGGCGCCGAGGTCGTCCATGTCCTGGTTCGACAGCGGCTGCGCGATGCCGGCCATGATCGGATTGACGCGGCCATTGGCGCCGGCCCCGCGCTTGTAGGCGCGCAGCGCATGCGTGAGATAGTCGGCATGCTGGCCGGCCAGCTTCGGATAGGTCGGGTCGATCGGCTTGTTGTAGTCGGCGCCGTGGCAGGACGCGCAGTTGTATTTCTGGGCCAGGGCTTCGCCGCGCTTGACGTCGTTGGCGGATGCGCCGAAAGACACAGCGCCGAGGACCAGCAGGAGCATCGTTTTCTTCATGGCGGTCCTCATCGCTTGGCGGTCGTCTGGGTCGACGTTTGCTGGGAATAATAGGCCGCCACGTCGGCGATGTCCTGGTCGCTCATCGAGCGCGCGATGCCGGTCATGGAAGGATGCTTGCGGTCGCCCTTGCGATAGGCCTTGAGTGCGGATTCGATGTACCTGGCCGACTGGCCGCCGATCATCGGCACGCGGTACACCTCGGGGAATGCCGTCTTGTAGCCGCCGGGGATGGCGTGGCAGCCGATGCACATCTCGATCTTGGCGGTGGCCGCCTGGGGATTACCAACCACTTCCGCAGCAAGGGCGCTGCCGGCGGCGCCGGCAAGGAGCGCCAGCGCCAGTGGTACCAGAGTTTTTTTCATGGGCGTCTCGTTAGTTATATTTCGAAAACCGCAACCGCACAAAAACTTAGCAAAGGCTTACCAACGGGCCGATTCTATCTGAAGACTTGACACCAGTCTACAAACCGGCGTCCGCCGCAGGACAGGCTGCCGGCGCGAAGTTTGGCATATACTCGGCCCATCTTCTTCGATTTCCCTGTCACCCGCCATGCATGCTTCTTCCCGCTTCGAAGGCAGCGACAACTACGTCGCTACTCCCGACCTGAAACTGGCCGTCAACGCCGCGCTCACGCTGGGCCGCCCGCTCCTGATCAAGGGCGAGCCGGGCACCGGCAAGACCATGCTGGCCGAAGAGGTAGCAAGCGCGCTGAACATGCCGCTGCTGCAGTGGCACGTGAAGTCGACCACCAAGGCCCAGCAGGGCCTGTACGAATACGACGCCGTCTCGCGCCTGCGCGATTCGCAACTGGGCGACGAGCGCGTGCGCGACATCCAGAACTACATCGTCAAGGGCGTGCTGTGGCAGGCGTTCACGTCGCCCGAGCCGGTCGTGCTGCTGATCGACGAAGTCGACAAGGCCGATATCGAGTTCCCGAACGACCTGCTGCGCGAACTCGACCGCATGGAGTTCTACGTCTACGAGACGCGCGAGATGGTGGTGGCCCGGCACCGCCCGCTGGTGATCATCACGTCCAATAATGAAAAAGAACTGCCCGACGCCTTCCTGCGCCGCTGCTTCTTCCATTACATCCAGTTCCCGGACCGCGAGACGATGGCCGACATCGTGGGCGTGCACTTCCCGACGCTCAGGCAAGACCTGCTGGCCGCCGCGCTGCAAAGCTTTTATGCGCTGCGCGACGTCCCCGGCATCAAGAAGAAGCCGTCGACCTCGGAATTCCTCGACTGGCTCAAGCTGCTGTTGGCGGAAGACGTGCCGGCCGAAGCGCTGCGCGCCGAGAATGCAACGCCGCCGCTGCACGGCGCCCTGCTCAAGAACGAACAGGACATCGCCCTGTTCGACCGCCTGATGGCGATGGCGAAGAACCGGCGATGATCGCCGTCTCGCCCATCGCCCCCAAGGTCAAGCGATGCTGATCGACTTCTTCCGCGCCCTGCGCGAGGCCAAGGTCCCGGTCTCGATCCGCGAATTCCTGACCCTGCTCGAAGCCCTGCAGCGCCAGGTGATCCTGCCCTCGCTCGACGAGTTCTATTACCTCGCGCGCCTGACGCTGGTGAAGGACGAAGCGCACTTCGACAAGTTCGATCGCGTGTTCGGCGCCTGGTTCAGGGGCGTGGATGCGGTGTTCGACGAGAAGGCAGAGATTCCGCTGGAGTGGCTGATCAAGCGCTTCGAGCGCGAACTGACGCCGGAACAGAAGGCGCAGCTGGAAAAATTCGGCTACGACAAATTGCAGCAGCGCCTGCAAGAACTGCTGAAAGAGCAGAAGGAACGCCATGCCGGCGGCAGCAAGTGGATCGGCACCGGCGGCACCTCGCCCTTCGGGCACGGCGGCACCAATCCGGAGGGCATCCGCATTGGCGGCACGGGCCGCAACCGCAGCGCGGTCAAGGTATGGGAGCAGCGCACCTTCCGCGACTACGACGACGAGCGCGAACTGGGCACGCGCAACCTGAAAGTCGCGCTGCGCCGCCTGCGCCGCTTCGCGCGCCAGGGCGCGGCGGACGAACTGGCGCTGGACGACACCATCCGCGCCACCGCCAGCAATGCCGGCTGGCTCGACATCCGCATGCGGCCCGAGCGCAAGAACCGGATCAAGGTGGTGATGCTGCTCGACGTGGGCGGCTCGATGGACGACCACATCGAGCGCACCGAAGAACTGTTCTCGGCCGCCAGCAGCGAGTTCAAGAACATGGAATTCTACTACTTCCACAACTGCGTCTACGACTACCTGTGGAAGAACAACCGTCGTCGCCACAGCGAGCGTTTCGACACCTGGGACGTGCTGCGCAAGTATCCGCCCGACACCCGCCTGATCTTCGTCGGCGACGCCACCATGAGCCCGTACGAGGTGATGGCGCCGGGCGGCTCGGTCGAGTACAACAACGAAGAGCCGGGCGCGGCCTGGCTGGCGCGCTTCGTGTCGACCTTTCCCAAGTTCGCCTGGCTCAATCCGGAGCCGGAACACCTGTGGCAGTATCGGCAGTCGATCGCGCTGATCCGCCAGATCATGAACAACCGCATGTTCCCGATCACGCTGGACGGCCTGGAACGGGCAATGCGCCTGCTCAGTAAGTAATTCCCCTAGACAAATAATGTCTTTACGCACTGTGTTAGTGCGGACACGGACGGCCTTGCTGGAATCGCTATGATCGAGCCACTCGCCCGCCGCTCGCCGTGTCTCAACACAAGGCGCGTGGACGGGCGAGCCAGGACAATCATGCGTGTCTCGTCCGCTTGTAGAATCCGCGAACGCCGGCGGCAAGCGCGCACCACATAAAAGACTAGAGGGGAAAACGAATGCCAGACCTGCTGTCCTTGTTGACGAGTCTCGCGTGGCCGCTGGCGATCGCGCTCGCCTGGCTGGCCGGCGAATTTGGGCAGCGCTGGACCGGCCTGCCGCGCATCAGCTTCTATGGCCTGGTCGGCTTCGCCCTCGGCAGCACCCAGATCGGCGCCCTGCCCGCCCCCGACATGGGGCCGGTCTCGCTGCTGGCCAACGTCGCCTTCGGCCTGATCCTGTTCGAACTGGGCAACCGCATCAACCTGCGCTGGCTGGTCAACAATCCCTGGATCGGCGTGGCCGGCCTGGTCGAGGCGGCGCTGACCTTCATCCTCGTCTATGTCGTCGCCAGCGCCTTCGGCGTCGGTCGCCTGACCGCCCTGCTGATGGCGGCGCTGTCGATGGCGACCTCGCCCGCCACCGTGGTGCGGGTGGTCAACGAACAGAAAAGCTCGGGCCAGATGACGGAGCGGGTGCTGCACCTGTCGGCCCTGAACTGCGTGCTGTCGGTGTTCGCCTTCAACGCCATCATCGGCATCTGGCTGTTCCGCACCTATGACGCCGTCGGCGAAGCGCTGTGGCAAAGCCTGGTGATGCTGGCCGGCTCGATCCTGATCGGCGCCATCTTCGGCGTGGTGGTGCCGGCCCTGCTGCGCGCGATCGGCAATCCGCAGCAAGACACCACCGTCGCCTTCGCCCTCGCGATCATCCTGCTGGTGGCCGTGTGCGACAGCGCCGGCCTGACGCCGGTGGTGGCGGCGCTGGCCTTCGGCCTGACGGTGCGCTACCGGCGCGTCGCCTTTACCCAGACCCAGCGCAACTTCGGCGCGCTGGGCGAGGTGCTGACCGTGCTGCTGTTCGTGTATGCCGCCTCGACCCTCGACTGGCGCCTGGTCGCCGCCGGCGCGCTGCTCGCCATCAGCGTGGTGGTGGCGCGCATGTTCGCCAAGGTGGCCGGGGTGACGGCGTTCGCCCACCTGTCGGGCGTCACCTGGCGCAAGGGAGCGCTCACCGGCCTCGGGCTGGCGCCGCTGGCCGTGTTCGTGATCCTGCTGCTCGAGCACGCGCGCTATGCCGGCCTGAAAGTGGTCGAAGAACTGTATGCGATGGCCGCCGTGACGATGCTGCTCGAAGTCTTCGGCCCGATCATCATCCAGCGCGCGCTGATCTGGGCGCGCGAAGCACCGGAGTCGACCCATGTCGCTTGAAGCCTTCAACCCTTCCCAGCCGCTGACCTTCGGGGTCGAGCTGGAGCTGCAACTGGTCAGCCTGTCGGATTTCAACCTGACCGCGGCCAGCCCCGACCTGATGCACTTATTGAAGCGCAAGCCCTTCCCGGGCAATGTCACGCCCGAGATCACCGAGAGCATGATCGAGATTAACTCGAGCGTGCACACGGCCTACGCGCCGCTGCTGGCGGAACTCACCGAGATCCGCGACACCCTGGTGGCGGCCAGCGACGTGCTCAATATCGGCATCGCCGGCGGCGGCACGCATCCGTTCCAGCACTGGTCCGACCAGCGCATCTCGGCCAAGCCGCGCTACGAATACCTGTCGCAGCTGTACGGCTACCTGGCCAAGCAGTTCACGGTGTTCGGCCAGCACGTGCACATCGGCTGCGCCAACGGCGACGACGCGCTGTATCTGCTGCATGCATTGAACCGCTACCTGCCGCACTTCATCGCGCTGTCGGCATCGTCGCCCTATGTGCAGGGCCACGACAGCCTGTTCGAATCGGCGCGCCTGAATTCCGTGTTCGCCTTCCCGATGAGCGGCCGCGCGCCGTTCACGCTCAGCTGGCAGGAGTTCACCGACGTCTACTTCGCCAAGATGGAACGCACCAACATCATCAAGAGCATGAAGGACTTTTATTGGGACCTGCGGCCCAAGCCGGAGTACGGCACCATCGAGCTGCGCGTATGCGACACGCCGCTCACGGTGGAGCGGGCGGCGGCGCTGGCCGGCTACCTGCAGGCGCTGTGCCGGCATCTGCTGGAGAGGAAGGAAGAAGCTCCTGTAGAGGATGACTATTTAGTTTATAACTACAACCGCTTCCAGGCCTGCCGCTTCGGCCTGGACGGCAGCATCACGCATCCGAAGACCTACGACAACGTGCCGATGCGCGAAGACATCCTGGCGACGCTCGAAACCATGCTGCCGCATGCCGAGGCGCTGGGCAGCGTGGATGCCTTGAAGCACCTGGCGGCGGCGGTGCACGACGGCAGCGACGCGACCATCCTGCGCCGCCACGTGGAGCGCGAAGGCAGCGTCGAGGGCATGGTCAATGCGGCGATCCAGCATTTCCGCGGCGGCCGCGCGAGCTAGCGCGCGGCGTCAACCGGCCAGCGGCGCAGCCTTGCTGGTCCAGCCGCCTTTCATGAAGCGCGCCAGCAAGGGCTGGCGCACCGGCGCCGGCGGCGGCAGCTTGGCATCGACCACCACCGCCCACTGGTCGGCCAGCTGTTCGCAGGTGGCGCGCAGCACCGGATCGATGTTCGGCAGGCGCGACAGCGCGCACAGGTGACGCTCGATCACCGACGCCAGCTTGACGCACGGCTGCTCGCCATCGCCACGGGTCGTGTAGTTGGACATCAGGTGCAAGAGCGAAGCGACCAGCAATGCGTCCTGGCTGCGCGGTTCCGACGGCGTCGTGCGGGGGGTGGAAATGGTCATGCAAGCGTCTCCCAAAAAAGCGGTTGCGGTCGGCAACGATCGGACGTGAAGAGTCGAGATTCGCACAAGATGCGAATGATTCTCATTTCATTATTCACGCCTCGCGCGGCGAAAGCAAGCGTTTTCGGCAATCGAATCGCAGTCCGGATGAGGTCTGGTGACAGTTAATTCTGTAGAGCAATTAAAGCGGGAAATTACAGCCGGGTTTCACGCGCCGCGCGCAGGAATTCGTCGAGCACCGGGGTGCAGTCGAGCAGGTCGACGCCGCCGGCGCGGTGGAACTCGGGGTGCCACTGCAGGCCCATGACGAAGTTGGCGCGCTGATAGCGGATCGCCTCGATTACGCCGTCCGGCTCGGACATGGCCTCGATGCGGATGTCGCGCCCGAGATCCTTGACCGCCTGGTGGTGAATCGAGTTCACCATCGCCCGCTCGACCTTGGGGAACATGCGGCCCAGCGACGAGCCCTTGGGGAAGACGATGGCGTGGCGGTGCGCGTCGTAGATGTCATGCACGTGAGCCAGGGCTTCGGGCATGTCGGTGGCGACGTCCTGGTGCAGGGTGCCGCCGAAGGCGACGTTGATCAGCTGGCAACCACGGCACACGCCCAGCACCGGTTTGCCGGCGTCGACGAATTCGTGCAGCAGTTCGAGTTCGTAGACGTCGCGCGCGCGGTCGCCGCTCCATTCGGGACGGGTGGGGGTTTCGGAATAGGTTTGCGGCGCCACGTCGGCCCCGCCCTGCAGCACCAGGCCGTCGAGGTGGCGCGCATAGTGGCGCAGGGTGATGTTACTGGGGTGCAGCAGGCCGTTGGTATTCACGGTGGGGATCATGAACACCAGCACATCGCGCGACATCACCCATTGGGCGATCGATTCCTCGAGATACTGCAGGTTCTTGCTGAGCAGCCCCTTGGCGCCGGCGGCCGGATGAAAGATGCGGGCCGAGACGCCGATGTGCAGCGTGCGCTGCATGAAATCGCGGTTGAAGCGTTCGCGCAGCGAGCGAAAACGCGAGGTGATGACCCGGCCGGCCAGGGCGACGGCATTGTCGCCATCGCGCAGGTAGCGCGCGGGCCCGCGCGACTGGCCGCCGCTGGCGCGCCGTTCGGGCACGCGCACGCGGGTCTCGCGGCGCTCGTCCACGTCCGCGGCGGAATCATCGTTGCGCTTGATTTGATCGTCTTCAGCCATGGCTATTAATATAACTTCGCCACCGCTGCGCACAATATAAACTTGTTACAAAACGTCGCGTTCCGCCTACACCGGAAGGTCGAGCAGCTTCTGGAAGGTCAGCATCCAGTGGCGGCCGGCGACCGGCGTCGTGAGCAGGCCGCGCGCCCCGGCGCGGCGCGCACGCACGCTGTCGTAGTGAAACGATTGCTCGACCAGGAACACCACCGGCGTGCGCTGCGCGCCGTCCTGCGACTTGATCGAGCTGCACACCTCATACGGTTCGATGCCAGCCGCCGCCGTATTGATCAGCACCAGCGCTACCGGCGTTTCGTCGCACAGGCGCACCGCCGCGCACACGCTGTCGGTCCATTCCACCGGCACCCGGCGCGGGCCGAGCACGCGCGCCACCTGGTTTCGCAGCTTGCATTCCTTGTCCACGATCAGAACGGCCCCATCTACGGGACCACGGCGCAGGCGCGTGTAGAATGCCGGCGTTTCGCAGTCCGGCGCCAGGCGCGGACGGCGGCGGCGCTCGGCCAGCACGCGCCGGACCGTGCGGGTGCTCTGCTGCACCAGCACCTGGACCCGGGTATCGAGCAGTTCGGCCAGGGCTTCATGCAGCTGCACGGGGTCGACCGGCCGCGCCAGGGTGCGCCAGGGTCCGGCGCCGGGGTTGCCGGCGTTGCCGATGACGAGCGCCGGCTGCAGCGATCCCGGCGGCAGGCAACCGAGCCGGGTCAGCGCGGTCGGGCTGTCGCCGTTGGCGATATACAGGTCCGGCTCTTGCAAACTGTCGTCGTGCAGGCAAGAATACGACGGCCCCACGCCCGGTGCCCGCGCCAGCAGGGCTTCGAGCCGCGCGCTTTCGCCAGGTGTGAACCCGATCAGACGTACGGAAAACGGATAGCTGGACAAGTGCATCGGTAACGCCCCTCCCTGGCATTGCCGTGGTTATCCGGCTTAATCTAGCACAAACGTGCAAAGCGAAAAGCACGTCACAGCGCAAACTACTGTATATTTAAACAGTAAAAAAGCCTAACCTTTTCCTCCCGACAAGTTAGAATGCCGGAGCATTCGACAAACAATCTTCAAGATGGCCTCCAAGAAACCCGCTCCAGACTATAGCGAATCATCCATCCGCGTCCTCAAGGGACTCGAACCTGTCAAACAGCGCCCGGGCATGTACACCCGGACGGAGAACCCGCTCCACATCATCCAGGAAGTGATCGACAACGCCTCCGACGAAGCGCTGGGCGGTCACTGCAAGAACATCGGCGTGACCCTGAACCCGGACGGTTCGATCACGGTCGAGGACGACGGCCGCGGCATCCCGGTCGGTATCCACCCGGAAGAAGGCGTGTCCACGGTCGAGATCGTGTTCACCCGCCTGCACGCCGGCGGCAAGTTCGACAAGGGTTCGGGCGGCGCCTACGCCTTCTCGGGCGGCCTGCACGGGGTCGGCGTCTCGGTCACCAATGCGCTGTCGAAGCGCCTCGAGATCGAGGTGTGGCGCAAGGACGACCAGGGCAACGGCCAGCACAAGCTGGTGTTCGCCGACGGCGAAGTGATCGAGCCGCTCACGTCCAGCCCTGCCGAGCGTGGCGGCAAGAAGAACGGCACCCGCGTCACCGCCTGGCCGGACGGCAAGTATTTCGATTCCCCGAACATCCCGCTGGGCGACCTGCAGCGCCTGCTGCGCTCGAAGGCGGTGCTGCTGCCGGGCGTGACGGTCACGCTCACCAACGCCAAGACCGGCGACGTCCAGACCTGGCGCTACGACGAAGGCCTGCGCGGCTACCTGAACGAGGCGCTGGCCCAGAGCTCGAACGGCGAGACCCTGATCCCGCTGTTCGAAGGCGCGCAGTTTGCCGCCGCGGGCGACGACAGCTTTGCCGAAGGCGAAGGCGCCGACTGGGTCGTGGCCTGGACCGAAGAAGGCGGCGTGGTGCGCGAGTCCTACGTCAACCTGATCCCGACCGTGAGCGGCGGCACCCACGAAGCCGGCCTGCGCGACGGCCTGTTCGGCGCGGTGAAGAACTTCGTCGAGCTGCACGGCCTGCTGCCGAAGGGCGTCAAGCTGCTGCCCGAAGACGTGTTCGCGCGCGTCTCGTTCGTGCTGTCGGCCAAGGTGCTGGACCCGCAATTCCAGGGCCAGACCAAGGAACGCCTGAATTCGCGCGACGCGCTCAAGCTGGTGTCGACGTTTACGAAGCCGCCGCTCGAGCTGTGGCTGAACCAGCACGTCGAATACGGCAAGAAGCTGGCCGAACTGGTCATCAAGCAGGCCCAGTCGCGCCTGCGTTCGCTGCAAAAAGTCGAGAAGAAGAAATCGTCCGGCGTGGCGGTGTTGCCGGGCAAGCTGACCGATTGCGAATCGACCGACATCACGCGCAACGAGCTGTTCCTGGTCGAGGGCGACTCGGCCGGCGGCTCGGCCAAGATGGGCCGCGACAAGGAATTCCAGGCCATCCTGCCGCTGCGCGGCAAGGTGCTCAACTCGTGGGAGACCGACCGCGACCGCCTGTTCGCCAACAACGAGATCCACGATATCTCGGTGGCGATCGGCGTCGATCCGCATGGACCGAACGATTCGCCCGACCTCTCCAGCCTGCGCTACGGGAAGATCTGCATCCTGTCCGATGCGGACGTCGACGGTTCGCACATCCAGGTGCTGCTGCTGACGCTGTTCTTCAAGCACTTCCCGGCCCTGTTCCGCAACGGGAACATCTGCATCGCGCGTCCGCCGCTGTACCGCGTCGACGTGCCGGCGCGCGGCAAAAAGCCGATCCAGAAGCTGTACGCGCTGGACGACGGCGAGCTGCTGGCGATCGAGGACAAGCTCAAGAAAGAGGGCCTGAAGGAAGGCGTGTGGAGCATCTCGCGCTTCAAGGGCCTGGGCGAGATGAACGCCGAGCAGCTGTGGGAAACCACCATGAACCCGGACACGCGCCGCCTGCTGCCGGTCTCGTTCGGCCAGTACGACGTGGCCGAGTCGGCATCGCGCTTCAATATGCTGATGGGCAAAGGCGAAGCCGCGGCGCGCCGCGCGTGGATCGAGGAACACGGGAACGAGACCGAGGCGGATATCTAATCCGCGCTACTCGCGAGCAACCGAACAGACATCATGACGAATCAAGCAAGCCTTTTTGAGCAACAACACGAGCCCTCGGACGTCGAGACGCTCACCCTGTCCACCTTCGCCGAGCGCGCCTACCTCGACTATGCCGTCTCGGTGGTCAAGGGCCGCGCGCTGCCGGACGTGTCGGACGGCCAGAAGCCGGTCCAGCGCCGCATCCTGTACGCGATGAACGAACTGGGCCTGGGCCCGACCGCCAAGCCGCGCAAGTCGGCTGCCGTCGTCGGCGACGTGCTGGGTAAACTGCACCCGCACGGCGACCAGTCGGTGTACGACGCGCTGGTGCGCATGGCGCAGGACTTTTCGCTGCGCTACCCGCTGATCGACGGCCAGGGCAACTTCGGCTCGCGCGACGGCGACGGCGCCGCGGCGATGCGATATACCGAAGCCCGCCTGACCCCGATCTCGCGCCTGCTGATGGACGAGATCGACATGGGCACGGTCGACTCGCAACCCAACTACGACGGTTCGACCACCGAACCACGCACGCTGCCGGCGCGCCTGCCGATGGTGCTGCTCAACGGCGCCTCGGGCATCGCGGTCGGCCTGGCCACCGAGATCCCGTCGCACAATCTGCGCGAGGTGGCGGCGGCGGCGGTGGCGATGATCCGCAACCCCAAGATCACCCACGCCGAGCTGATGACCCACATCCCCGGTCCGGACTTCCCGGGCGGCGGCCAGATCATCACCCCCGCCTCGCAGATCGCCGACATGTACGCGGTCGGCCGCGGCTCGATGAAGGTGCGCGCGCGCTGGAAGATCGAAGAGCTGGCGCGCGGCCAGTGGCAGGCGGTGGTCCATGAACTGCCGCCGGGCTGCTCGTCGCAGCGCGTGCTGGAAGAAATCGAAGAGCTGACCAATCCGAAGGTCAAGGCCGGCAAGAAGGCACTGCTGCCGGAACAGCTGGCGCTGAAGAACACGATTCTGGGCGCGCTCGACGCGGTGCGCGACGAATCGGGCCGCGACGCCCCGGTGCGCCTGGTGTTCGAGCCGAAGTCGAAGAACGTCGACCAGGGCGAGTTCATGCTAATGCTGCTCGCGCACACCTCGCTCGAAAGCTCGGCGCCGATCAACCTGGTGATGATCGGCGGCGACGGCCGTCCGCGCCAGAAGGGTCTCACGGCGATCCTGCAGGAATGGATCGACTATCGCTTCGTGACGGTCCGCCGCCGCACTGAGTTCAAGCTGGGCAAGGTCAACGACCGCATCCACATCCTGGAAGGCCGCGAGACGGTCCTGCTGAACATCGACAAGGTGATCGCCATCATCCGCAATTCGGATGAGCCGAAGGCGGCGCTGATCGAGGAGTTCCGCCTGAGCGAACGCCAGGCCGAGGACATCCTCGAGATCCGCCTGCGCCAGCTGGCGCGCCTGGAAGCGATCAAGATCCAGCAGGAGCTGGCCGAACTGCGCAACGAGAAGGAGAAGCTCGAGGACATCCTCGAGAATCCATCGTCGATGAAGCGCCTGATCATCCGCGAGATCGAAGCCGACGCCAAGCTGTACGGCGACGACCGCCGCACCATCATCGAGGAAGCGCAACGCGCGGTGGCCGAGCAGAAGGTCATCGACGAGCCGGTGACCGTGATCGTGTCGGAAAAAGGCTGGGTGCGCGCGCGCACCGGCATCGGCCACGATCCGGCGCAGTTCACCTTCAAGGCCGGCGACTCGCTGTATAAAGCCTTCGAGTGCCGCACGATCGATCATCTGCTGGGCATCGGCGACAACGGCAAGGTGTATTCGGTGCCGGTGAATGCGCTGCCTGGTTCGCGTGGCGACGGCGTGCCGATCACGACGCTGGTCGATCTGTCGGGCGGCGTGCGGATCCTGCACTACTTCGCGGGCAATCCAGAGACGCGCCTGTTGATCTCGACCTCGGATGCGTTTGGTTTCATTACCAAGGCTGGCGATATGGTCAGCCGCCTGAAGGGGGGCAAGTCGTTCATTACCCTGAACGACGGCGCGGCGCCGTTGCCGCCGCGGGTCGTCACCGACAACGCCGGCGCGGTTGCCTGCCTGTCGGAGAAGGGCCGCGTGCTGGTGTTCGGCATCGACGAGATGAAGGTGCTGACAAATGGCGGTCGGGGTGTGATCCTGATGGAGCTGGAGCCGAAAGAGAAGATGCTGGCGGCGCAGCCGATCACGCAGAAGGGTGTGAACGTGATTGGCACCTGGTCGGGTGACAAGGCACGGACGGTCGAACTGTTCGCGTCGGGGCTGGAGCCGCACTTTGGCAAGCGGGCGCGCAAGGGCAAGGCGTTGTCGGCGAGGTTGAAGGCGCAGGATTTGGCAATGCGGGCCAGCGAAGGAGGTTAAGGTCGCAATCAACCGCTGTGACTTGAAAGAGAACGCCGACTTGCAGTCGGCGTTTTTTTTTGGATTCCATATCTCCTCATTTTCTCAGATTCGCTCCTTTCCATTTCCTCGTAGTCCCGCTAAGATTATCTGGCAATGTATTCATATCTACGTACACTCGCTTTCCAGTACGAGAGCGTATTTTCATGGGGTAATGGTAGAAAACCAATAGGGCCTTGGCAGCGATTCCGAAACACATCAGGCTGATCGGGAGTCCCGCTATCGCCATAAATATGTGAACGAATGACAAGCCGACCACCTCCCTGACAAATTCAATGGCGAGGCACGAGCTTAACGCAATCACCATTGGCACTGCAAAAAATAAATCCGACGGAATTTGCCTGAAGTTGAAAACCTTTTCAATCAAATACCGATCCACCTCCTGCAAATAATATACTGCATCTTCGTCCTCGACATACAGCATCGAAAACAATTCGTTCGAATCAGCTATACCTCTATAAAATACAAAAAATCGACGGCACCAAACAACATGCATTGAGAGATACAAAAAAAATATCAAAAATCGAAAAACCCACCACAAGTCACCATAAAAAACAAGAAGCAAAAATGGCACAATGCAAATCATTGAGAGTGTTCCAAGAAAAATAAAAGACACCCCAAAGAATTTTGCCTGCCAATCCCACTTAAAAATCCATGGCACGAGAAAGCCAAGACAAGCAGCAGAAAACACCACTAATCCGGCAATCTGAAATGGATTCGCCCATAAAGGACCTGGCAGGGTCTGTCCAGCCAATGCCAGGCTAAACAATCCCGAAAACAGAGGGAATATGGATGTCCAGACTGTGGTGCGTGAAGGGCTGAGCAATGCTAGATTGATCTCATCAAGATTTCTCAAAATACCTCCACCCTATAATCTGACTTGAATTTCCAGACAAGATAGTTCCAATGGCTTATCACCTTTTCGCCCGCCGCCCTTAACACGGGAGCAACTATTTCCGCAATACTGTTTGCATCACCTTTATTTGAAATTCCTTTTGCTAGCAGCTTATCGGACAAATCAATGCCATAACCAATACCGAAGCCGACGACGAGCGTTGCGCCACCAATGACCAGGACCGAAAGGCCGGCTTTAAGAACCACTAAAACAAAGACAACGATAGCACCAACAATCAATGACGTGATAAATGCTGTAAGCATCACTTTGAGCAGATTTGTCAGTAATGCTGCAGCAAGATCAAAGCCATCCTTTCGAAGATCTTCCTTCCATTCAGCAACTGAGATAGCTGAACCAAATATAAGGGCAACCAATGCGTTTCCCTTTAGGGTGCCCATGATCGACGTTCCCGCCGCAACAAACTGAGTCGATAGTTTTCCTGCACCACCAAATATATTCAAGATTCTTTCATGTCCAGGACCGAACCCACCGGGTCCAAATACTGAATTATATTTACTATAACCAGAAAAATAAAAACGAATTTTCCCGCGAATATGGTGTGCCTTGACGGAAACGAGTCGAAGCCCATCGTGAGTTCATTTATCAATACTCGCTCGAAGCCAATCCCAATTATCTCCAATATAGGCCGCAGTCCCTGCCGCCTGCCCCCACAACCAGTTTCTATTTGCGATATTAAATAAATCTATTTCAACCAAGCCGGTGCTACCGCCTCCTTTTCCGAAATAGTCCAATATCTCTGCCGGAATATCGTTAACTGCTTTATCCAGCACACAAATGGTCGCAATGTCCTCGTGGACGGGTGCAGAGGCAGCATGTGGGACAGCGGGCGTCGAGCTTTGCGCATTATTTCCTGATGAAAGCGATACTGCTCCCTGTGAATCAAACGCCACAATGATGGGAGCTGGCTTAGTATTCGGCGACTTGTCATATTGATGATTATCTAGCCTATTTGGCTCTAACCTCATCAATACCTGACCTCTACATTTCAAAAGCAATGCCCCACTGAATTCACGCGCAACCCACACGTGCATTCTCTCACCATCTTTAAAGGCGACAGAATCCCGGGACTTGACGGATATGAGTTTTTTATCCCGAGGATTATAGAAATCTGAATGCGTGGCCTCGATTGTATAAATATTCCCATCAGCCAGCTTTAGATCGAAAATCACATCGCGATGTTTTCGTAAGATAACTCTGATATTATCAGCGGAGCGCCAGCATTGCACGGACTCTCCAGGCAAATCAATACACAATTCCTGCACGCTCGATTTTTTGGATTGGGCAGAATTTTCAGACATGTCATCACCTATCTCCGGTCAGGTTGTACGGCGCGGTAAGGACCGAGCGGCGCATTGCGCAAAAAGGCCTTGCCATTTCCATCCAAGCTAACAGTTTCGGACTGCTTTCCCTGAAATTTCATATTTATGAGCTCATTTGTAAGTGCATTTCCATCGGCATCCACATACTCAATAGTTAAATCACGCTTCACATTGAGTTCATGAATTTTTTTGGCGATCTCCGCATTTGAAACGCTGACTGGTCCACCCAACTCCTTCTTGCCAGCCTTGAACTCCACCTTCCCAGGCGCATGCAACATGATGTTGCCCCCTTCAAGCTTGAGCATCGCCCCCTGCGCCGTCATCAACAAATGCGTCTTCGCCGCAGCCGTTACCGTTTTGGTGACACTTGCAACGGTGATCGCCTTGTCCGCCGTAATCCGCGTCGCATCCGACTGACTCTGGCAACTCACCTTGCCGCTGGCAGCGTGCAACTTGATCCCGGTCTCCTGATTTGGCTTGCTACCGTTGCTCGCCTTCCCATACGTAAACAGACTGATCCCGCTCGCCGTGACGTGATGCCACGCGCCCTGCGCCGCGAAATTGATATCCTGCCCAGCGCTGATGTTCGAGGTGAACCCTGCGCAAAACACCGCATTCGCGGGAGTCGCGGCGACGATCCCCTTTGGACTGGATAGTTGAAGATGCGGCTCCTGATACGCCGTGGCCTGTCCGCGCCCAGACGCATCGCCGGCCAAACCGTTGAGCACTTCGGCCGTATGCGCAAGCTGCGCGATCGCCGGCAAGTCGCCTGCCCCAGTCTGGGCATCCTCACCAGCAACCTTGAGCACCGCGAGATGCTGCCGCGCAGTCGACGCCAACGTCCGCTGCAGGCTCTCGCTCTCGCCAAGCTGTGCCAGCGCCGCGCTGGAATCCATCTGCGCCATGCGCGAACGGTCCGTCGACAGCAATATCCCACCTCCGGCCCGCAATGCCGCCGCGTGTCCGGTTTTCAGTTCACTCCCAAGCCCCACGGTCTGCAGGCGCTGGTTATCGGTCTGGTGCCGTAGATGCCCCAGGCTGAGCTCATCGCTGTCCCGATGACCGGCAGCATGCCGCTGCAAGCTCAGTCTCGCCTGCGACGCACTGTCGTCGAACACGAGCTGGCTATAAGCCCCCTGTCCCTCCTGGCTCGCCCCTATCGCCTGGCTTTTAAAACCGGACAAGACGGCAGGATGGCCGTGCGCGCCTTCCTCGCCAGCGAACCAGGCCGGCGCATTCCCGGTCGACGCTCCCGGCCCGACCATGGCCTGGTTATGCTGGGCATCCACGGTTCCGCGTCCGTTGTACAGGGCGCCCACGATGACCGGTCGGTCGATATCGCCATCGAGGAAATCGACCAGCACCTCCTGCCCCACGCGCGGCACGGCATGACCGCCCCAATTGGGTCCAGCCACCGGCGCGAGCCCGGCAAGGACGCGAACCCAGGTGCCCGCGGTATCGTCCCCGGGCGCGCCGGCATGGCCATCGGGGGCAGGATGCTCGAGACGGCTGTGACTCGGCTGACCCGCCCTGCCTCGCTGCCAGTGAAACTGGATCTTCACCCGGTGATCCCGATCCGTATGAATCTCACTGCCGCGGGGCCCGACCACGATGGCGGTCTGCTGCCCGTGGATCGTCGGACGTGGATGCAGCAACAGCCCCTGCCCGTCGCTGCGGCTGGTCCGATAGGACACCTGCACCCGGATCGCATCGACACGATTCCTGTAGACCGGGCGCTCCCCGGCATGCTGTCCGGCCGCGTGCAGGCTGTCTTTCTGCTCGGCGGCGATGGTCTCCGCCAGCCGGGAATTGCCGAGCGCCTGGATTATTCCGGCCTTCATCTGCGCGGTCAGGTTGTTGTGCATCAGATGACGCACGCGCGTCACGATGAAACGGCGCGCGTCGCGCCCTGTTTCCTTGTCGTGGCAGGCATGACCGGTCAACGCAAACACCGTTCCCGGCGCCATCGTGCGCACGGTCCCGGCGCCGACGAAGCATTCGCTGCGGGTTTCCAGCGCTTCCATCTGGTTGTCGGCGATGCGCTGTCCCCGATCGCGGTCAGGATAGGCATACTGTCCCGGCGCATCGCTGCTGACCATGCTGATCGGCCCCGCTTGCATCGCTGCGGACGAGACCAGACGCTTGCCGCCCGAGCGATAGTCCCAGCTCTGCATGGCGACGCCGGTGGCGAGCAGGCGTGCCTCATGGCGCCAACGATCCATGCTGTCCTCGCGCATGACCGCGCCGGGCCGGGTGAACCGGACTTCCGCCTGCGTATTCGTCCTGAACGCGCCGTTGTGATCCGCGATCACCAATTGATGACTGCCCAGGCCACGGTTACCCGCGTCACCCTGGTGCTCGAAGTAATAGAACAGCCCCTCCTCGCTCATCAGACGCTGCGCGAACGCCCAATCGCTTTCCTGATATTGCGTGCTCAGGCTGCGAACGGGATACATGCTCCTGTCCGCGATATCGAAGCGCCATGCCGGCGCCAGGGTTCCCCGGCCTTGCCAGGCACGAAAGACGGCGTCGAGAATGTCGAAGACGTTCTTGTCCTGGAATATCCGGCTATCCCGCCCGTGTTCGAGGAATGCGCACCATGGCTGCAGCACCAGGGTGTAACGCGCCATCCCGCCATTCGCGCCATTGATGCCGACCGACGTCAGGTGACCATGAAAATGCCTGGGTCCGCTGCCGCTTGTCTCCAGCTCGAGCAGCGCAGGTTGGCCAAGCAATCGCCGCAGCGATAAGCCGGCGTCCTCGGACAAGGCGCTGATCGTGAACGCATAGTTTTCACCGAGCGCCTCTTCCCCGCGCACGCATTCGGCCAGCAACACATCCGGCCCGAGAGGCGTGTGCAATCGCAGCAGCCTGCGCGATTGCGTAAAGTGCTGGAATAGTGAGCTAGCTTTTGCAAGCATGGCAGTTCCTGGAGGCATCGGACACCTGATTGGATACCTACTCCGAAACCGATGACTTGCGCTGGCGCATGCCTCCCACCAAAACGCCGCGCTTGCAACACCAATGGAAAAAGCCCCAAAACCGTCATCTGGATTTGGGGCTCGACGCGCCCGAAGGCGCGGTGTCAGCGAACGTTGGGCTTAGTTGCGGGCAGCAGCCTTGTGCACGTCGGCTTGTGCTTCAGCACGCACCTGATCGGTCTTGGCTGCAGCGGTTGCCTTGTCGGCTGCCGCATCAACCTGTGCCTTCAGCACTTTTTCGTCGGCCTTGATCATTTTCTTCTCGGCTTTCAGATTGGCGTCGGCCACTTTCTCTTCAGCCTTGGCCATCGCCTTGGCGCGGTCTTCCGGATCGGCCTTGGCCACTTTTGCAGCTGCGTCAGTGTGCGACTCGACCAGGTCGGCGTGGGCCTTCGACTTGGTCTCGGCGGCCTTGGCCATGGTCTTGTTCACTTTTTCGTCCGCCTTGATGGCGGTCTTGATTTCCTTCTGTTCTGCCTTGATCACGTCTTTTTCGGCATTGGCTTCCGCCTTGACGATCCGGTTGTCCGCGGCGGTGGTGGCTGGCGCGGTGGTTTGTGCGTGAGCAGCGGTAGCCATCAGGCCGGCGATCAGGGTAGCGAGCAGTTTGTTCATGATGTGTTTCCTTTCTGGTGGTCTACACAGTGCGGGGTTGCCTGTGCAGTCGTTGTTGTTCTTCAGTGATTCCAGAATAGGCTTATCGCAGCGCCGGGTCTGTTAGACAGCCCACAGTCAAATTGTCAGAGTTGTAAGCAAAGATTACTGCTGAGCAGGCCCAGCATAGAGATCGATGATGTCGCCGATGCCGTCCTGGCACACCGGGCAGAACTTGTCGCTGCGATCGAACATCAGGCATTGCATCGCCGGCCGGTAGTAGCCGCTGGCTTCGTAGTTGGCGCCTTCAAAGGCGCCGATCGTATGCCGGTGCGGCTGCTGCGCGAACAATGCGTTGGTACGCTTCAGGTCTTCATGGAACAGCGCGCTCATTTCGGATTCCGGGCGATTCTCGGCGCGCAGCGCGGCGCGCTTCTTCTGGTAGGCGCGCGACTCTTGTTCGTATTCGGCCTTGGGCCACGGCGTCGGCAGCGGTGTGCCGTCCTTCACGTGGCGCTGCCATTTGAGGTTGGCGGGGTCGCGCAGCGCGGTGACGTTCGGCTCCCACGGTTCCATGCGGCCGCTGGCCGGCTGGTAAGCCACGGGCGAGGTGTAGTACTCATCGGCCAGGCCGGCGAAGTGGTGGCCGAATTCGTGCACGAACAGGTAGTCGGCCCAGTCGTTGCCCGCCGCCGCGGTGCTGAACTGGCCGAAGATGCCGCCTCCGCCATAGGTGTCGTTGTTCACCAGGATCTCGATGAATTCATACGGCGCGTGCTGGGCGATATCGCGCAGCGCGCGGTTGTCGAGCGTGAGCACATAGCGTTCGCTGCCGAAGATGTCGTAGCGCGTGCCCAGCGCGGACGGATTGTGCACGCCGGTCGACGGCCGGCTGATGCCCGACTTTTCGGTCGGCGCCGCCATCGCCCAGACATTGAAATCCTTCGCGCGTTCACGGAACGGCGACACCGAGAACAGGTGCTTCGTCAGGCGGCGCGCATCCTGCTCGAACTTCTTCATGTCCTTCTGCGTATAGCCATCGCCCAGGATCAGGAGGTCGACCTTGTCGGCCGACGGCCCGCTGGAGTGAATCGCGACCGGCGTCGCCAGCGCCGGCGGCTGGCGCCGGATGACGTCCTGCGCATTCGGATCGACCTCGACGCTCCAGGCCACCGAAAACTGGTTGCGCTCGTCGCGCTTGAGGATGCGCACCCGCACCGCTTGCGCGAACTGCGGGAAGCGCACCGATTCCTGGAATGAGCGGCTGATCCGGTTCGCCTCCTCGGTGGTGCGCCATTCGCCGAACACGGTCGAGAAGCCGCGCGAGTACAGCAGGTCGCCGGTTTTCGCATCGACCACCTCGACCCGGTTCTGGCCGCGGTTGGTGTCGTCGAGATTGCGCGCCATGCTGCCCGGCCAGGGCAGCGGTTCGATCACCACGCGCTCGATGGCGTAGGCGTCTTGTAGTGCATTGCCGCTGTGGGTGTAGTCGAGACGGACCGTGGCCGGCTGGGCAGCCCAGGCAATCGAAGCAAGTGCGCCCAGCAGCAACGCAGCAAGAAAATGAGACAGGCGCATCGCGACTCCTGGAAAGTAGATCGCGATATTCTAAGCCCATCCTCCTCCCTGTCTACCGTCTTGTGCGGCAAGCGCCGACGATGCCTATTGGTCGCTGTAACGGGCGACCAGCGCCTGGAACCGGACATCGTCGTGTAGCGCCGACCATTCGGGCGCGGCTCGCACGTCGGCCGACCGGATCCCTTCCCCTTCGAACGCACGATGCAACAACCTCACCGCCGCATCATGATCACCGCTACGCGCCGCGGCCAGCGCGGACGAATAGATGCTTGCCACGACCGGCGCCGGGACGGCAAGCGCAACGGGAGCCGGCGCTGTCATTGGAGCCGGCGCTAGGTCCGGTACAGGCGCGGGACGATGCGCGACGGCGGTGGACGTGACCGTGACAGCCGACTGCATTTGCGCTTGCGCGGACACGCGCCGGTAATAGATGCGTTCAACCAGCGGCAAATCGAGATACATGCGGTCGTCGTCGACCAGGTTGAAGGTCAGGCCGAAATACAGCGGCAGATCGAGCGTGATCTCGCTGCCGTCCTGGCTGATGCCGCCAATCGGTACCGCGACCTCGGCTCCTGCCTTCAGCATGTCGCGCGAGATGGTCAGTTCGGGGCCGATCGGCACCTTCAGGCTCATCACCTGGAAGCGCTCGGCGCGCCATTGACCGATGATTTTGCTGCCATCTTCACGCGCGCACCCGGTCATCAGCAGCGCCAGCGACAGGCATACGAACGCCTTTCCGACCGGGTGCACAGGCCACATCTCAGGCGCCTTTCGGACGGTACTGTTCCACCAGCTTCACGAAGCGCGCGTCCTTGCGCAACGCGTCCAGGTCGGGGTCGGCATCCATCTCGCGGAAATGGGTGAAGCCGGCGAGGAACGCGCCTTCGAATTCCTTCAGCGCGTCATCAGTACGTTCCTGCTTGAGACGCAGGACGGCCATGTTGTAGTAGACGAGCGGCTGCTTTGGCGCACGGGCACGGGCCGCCAGCAACTCCTTCTCTGCCTCTTCCAGCTTGCCCTGAGCCATCCTTGCAATGGCAACTTTCATCATTTCATTGGCAGCGGCCTGATTGCCGGATGCTTCCGCCTCTCCCGCCTTCCCGTCCAGCAGCTGCTTCTCGCCCTGCAGGCGCAAGGCGGCGGTATCGGTTTCGGATGGCGCGATCCCGAAGCTGGCCTGCTGCACTTCCGGCTGCGCGACCGCACTGTCCGTCGCCACGACGGCTGGGACCGGAGCGGCCACGACCTCTTCCATGGCAGGGCCGGACGGCGATTGGAGCACCAGGTAGCCGCCCACGCCGGCCGCCAGCACGACCGCCGCGGCGATTGGCGCCACGAGCTTGTTCTTCTTGCCTGCGACGGGGCCTGCGGCCTGGGCTTCCAGCAGCGTGGAGCAGCCCGGGCACTTCAGGTCTTCCCCCGGTGCGCGTTCAAACACTTCGCCGGCATTCGCGCGGTCGCAATCGCCCAGGGTCGGGCACTTGTACTTGGCCATATCGTTACTCTCTCTTCAATGTTGTATGGTGGCCGGCCGCGACGGCGGCCGGCACGGTCAAGCGGTCAGGCGGCGATGCCGATGATCGAGCGCACCGGTGCGGCCAGGCCCTGCAGCTGCTGGTATGCCGGATCCTGGTCATCCTGACCGGCTTCATCGAAGCGGGCGCGGGCCAGGGCGCGGAAGGCGGTGTACAGCTCTTCCTTCTTCTCCTGGTGCTTGAATTCGCTGTCGATGCGGCGCGTGACTTCACGTTCCACCAGGCCACGCAGGTCTTCGCTGTGATCCGCGTCGAACACGGCATCCCAGTTCCGGCCTTCCATCACCTTCGAGGCCGGCAAGCCATCGACGTCGTGGATGAATACCCATTCCTGCAGGCCGGTGGTGCGGTTCTGGCGTTCTTTGATCATGCCCAGCAGGCGCGCCACCAGCAGGATCGGTTTGCGCCGCGCCAGGAGCTGCAGCTCGGCCGATGACTTGGCGTACAGCGGTGGCAGGCGGCGGCCATCACCGTCGCTGTGCAGCAGGATCGATTCGTTGCGGTCGCGCTGCAGGCCATCGTAGTGACGCTTCAGCTCAGCCAGCGATTCAATGAAGCGTGCCGGCATCATCGACGCGATCTTCATGATCACGATCTGGTTCGGCAGATTGCCGGTCGCAACCTTGGTATCGGGCGCGGTGGGGTCCTTCTGCTCCTCGAACATCCTCGCCAGCATGGCCCGGAAGCCGCTCTGGTGCTGGCACTCCGGCACGAACACGCCGACGGTCTGGGTGCGGCCCTGGCTACCGCCGGCATTATTGGCCACGGTGCGATCGACTTCGGTCTTGTTGAAGGTGAGCAGCGACCCCGCTTCGTCGTACAGCTCGCGCACGAAGTCGCGCAAGCCGTCGTGGTTGGCGTCGTACTTCTTCTGCAGGCGCTCGACGATATTCACACGCAGCACTGGCGGCATGCTGGTCGCGATCTCGGCGTGGGCGAGCTCGACGATTTGGGCCGACTCCTGCGACAGGCAGTTGATGATGCCGCCCAGGCTCAGGCTTTGCAGGAGCTGGTCGAACGAATTCACCTCGGTGCCCCCCAAGTCGATGATGGCCTGGCGCACGCGCTGGGTGCGCGCGCCCTGGGCCGCCTCGTCGATCGTGATCGCGCGCATCACGGCGCCAATGGCCTCCTGGTCGAATACGCGCTTCTGGTAGGCGGCATCCGCCGCGCCAAGGCGCTTGTCGCGTTCATTCCCGAAGCGCTTGGTGGCTTCCGCCAGGTTCTGGTGCAGCTCGTCGATGCGCGCGCGCAGCGTCAGCAGTTGTTCCTTCACGAACGGCAGCAGGGCGGCGCCGAACTTCAGGCCTTCGAGCTGGGTGCGCAGCACATACAGTTCCTGGTGCTGGGTAGCGATGTCCGAGAACAGCGCGCTGCGCTTGTCGGTCAGGTGCTTGCCGAAGAAACCGACACTGTTGAATTGTTCGTTGAGCTGCTGGGTGCGTCCCTGCACCGATTGCAGCGCGGCCGGCATCTTGGCGATGCGGTCGGCGTAAACACCCATGCGTTCGTCGACCAGCGCCACCAGCGCATCGGTGAGGTGGCGCAGCTGGATCAGCGACGCGCCGCCGGCGCGCCAGCGACCAAAGAAATCCTTCTCGATATGACGGCCGATATGGCGCGCCATCTCGAGCCGCGCATTGCCCTTGACCTCATAGAACTTGCGCACCCCACCCAGGGTCCGGTAGGTATCGTCGAAGACCTTGGCCAGGCGCGTATTGAGCGCCGACACCCAGGTAGTCTGCTCGAGAGTCGGGTCCGCCTTGATCTCGGGCACGAGGAGGCTGACGATCTGCTTCCAGTATTCCGGGCTCGGCTTCCAGTTCGCGTTGCGCGCGTCGTCCTCGAGAATGCCGCTTTCCAGCATCAGGTGGGCGTCGGTCAGCAGCAGCGACTGGGCGGTTTCGGGTTGGCGTGCCTGCGCGCCCCAGTCTTTTTCCACCGGTTCATCAGCATAGCCCTCACCCTGGCGGAAATTGTTGAACATCAGCTGGCGCGCCGCCTGCTCGGCAAAGCCATAGGCCAGGTATTCCTTGATTTCCTGCTCCGGCACGACCACGCGCTTGATGCCGAACGACAGGAACAGCTTGGCGCGGGCCTTGCCGATGTCCTCGTCGCTCTCGAAGTTCTTGATATCGTTCTCGCCTTTTTCCGCACGCCCCAGGCCTTCCCACTCCTTGTTCAGGGTTTTCTGGTAGATGAACTCGGCAACGATGTTCGGCACTTCCGACTCGACATCGAACTGGATATTGTGCTCATTGATATTGTTTACCAAGTAACAGCCGTTGAAATATGTGGCATGCTCCATTGGGGTTCCATCCAGCAAGTTCACCGGATGGTATTTGCCAACCGCCATCGCGTTCAGCTCGGACAGCGCGGCATAGCCGTTCGCATAATAGTTCTCGAAGCCAGCCACGTTCTTCACGCGTTTGGAATTCTTTTCTGGCAGCAGTGCGTACACCAGGATGCGGTACTGTTCGTAATGCGGATACTTGTGGCGGATCTGCGCGACCGCGTCGACCACCGAACCGCTGCCAGTGCCGCCGGCCAGGCCGCAAACCACGTGAATGGTCACGCCGACTTTGCCGGGACTGGCCTCGAGCTCCCTGACGCGGCCTTCCAACGCCTTGACGAAGCTGGATGCGTTCTGCGCGAAGACGAGACGGCCCAGCTTGCGGCGCTGGGCCGCGCCGGCCGTGCTCGGGTTGACGAAATCGAACACGCTGCGCGGCTCGACCCATTTCTTCAGGCCAGGGAATGAGTCGGGGTCGTCCAGCACCGGGCGTACATTGCTGGCGGTGTTGATCAGGTATTCGCTGCGGTTCAGGCCGACGTCCTTGCCGAGCACCTTCCACTCTTCCTTCTTGTCCAGCTCATCATTGGACGTGTCGATGTAGAGATAGCCGAAGCGGGCCAGCGAACGGTCCGGTTCCTGCGTGTCCTTGTTACGCTCGATGGTCTTGCGAATCTGGCGGATAATCTTGCCGCCGCTGCCGCCGAGGCCGATGATCAGGTGGTTGTGAGACATATCAGTTTTCCGTCTGGTAGTAGGGTGCGCGCCGCAGGCGGCTTATTCGTGGGCCAGCTTGATCTTCAGGAACAGCTTGCTGTCGGCCTTGCCGCTGGTCTTCTTGACGACGTACGAGGCCACCTGCCCACCGTCGCCCGGCGCCGGGTCTTCGCTGAAGGTGATCGCCTTCGAGGTATAGGCCGGGGCGGCGCAGGTTGCCGCGTCGTCCTTGTAGGTGATCGCCTTCGAGGTATAGCCGCTCGAGCCGTTGTCGGCCAGCAGCGGCGTGCCCGGCAGCGACTTTCCGCAGCTACCGTGGTCGACGCCGGCCACCAGGTCGGGCTGCGACTTGCCGAGCAGCTCATTGACGCCGCCGCGCATCGGGGTCGGCGACAGGAATACCAGCAGGTGTTCGGTGCCAGGGGTGGCGTCGAACTCGAACGCACCGCGGCTCGGCAGGAACACCGTGCCCATCGCATTCACGTAGTTATCCTGACCGGCCACCGGGAAGATCTGCGACAGCTGGCCATGCGGATCCTGGTTCAGGACATAGACGTAGGACGGGCGGTTGACCTTGACGCCGAGCTGGAAGCGGTCGCCGTTCCGGAAAGTACGGCTGGCCAGCACGTCGCTCGTGCTGCCGTCGGCGTTCTTCAGGCGAATGAAATAGCTGGCGCCGATCTGGCGTGCAGCCAGCGCTTTTTTCGGCTTGGCGGCGCTGTCCTGCCTGGCTGCCACGACCGGCTTGGCTTCGGTGCTCTTTTGCGCGGTAGATGCCGCGACAACATTGCCGTCTTCACCGAAAAACAGCGACTTGGCAGTGTAGCCATCCTGGGCCGCCGATGCGCCCGACAGGAGCAGAAGGCTGGCGGCAGCGAATGCGTATTTCATGTGAGTTCCTATTAGATGTATTGGCGCGTCAGAAGCGGTTGAGGATGGCGGTCTCGGTGGCGAAATGGCGCGGCACCTGCGTCATCCGTGCGCGACTCACTTTTCGCGCCATGTCGCTGGTAAATTGACGGGCTCGGTCAAACGCCGGCTCGACATGTCCTTTTTCTTCTTCCAGGAAAGCGAAGAAGGCCTGGGTGAAATACGATCCTTTGAGCTCGCGGTTACCGAGCATGAAGGTGCCGTTGCTTTCCGGCGCCAGCGACAATTCACCTTCGCTGGTCGCGGTGATGATGGCGTAGGCGCGATCGCCGGCAATATCAGCCTTGTCCTGCCGGACCTCGCCCGGTTGCGGCCGATCGTCGACGAACCGGATGGCCTTGGTGGTGTACGCGGCCCCGGTCCAGGACTGCAGCGGCAGGCCGGCGCGCTCGACCCGGCCACCATTGGCCGCCAGAATGTAACCGCCGCTTTGATCGGGGAAGCCGCGCAGCATGTCGCCGCTATAGCAGGTATCGATGAAGATGCGGGTGTTGCGAGTCGGTTTGCGCGCCAGATTCTGCACCAGCGTATCGGCCACCGACGTGCGCTGCAGATTGAGTTCCTGCTCGGTCCTGTCCGCGCCACCGGCGTTCGAATCCCATGCCACGATGGACATCTTGCGCTGATCGCCGCCCCTGGAGGTCGGCAATGGCGCGTTGCCATGGCTCGAGATATACACGAACAGCTGGTCTTGCGGGCGCAGCGTACGTTCGATCCTGCCAAGCTCGCGCTCGATGGCGGCCTTGGTGGCGCTGGACCCGAGCAGCTCGGTGACCTGGTAGCCCGCGCCGCGCGCCGCCTTCACCACCACCCGCGCGTCGTCCTCCCCCGGCACCGCCGATATCCGCGTATGGTCCTTGAAGGTATTGATGCCGACCACCAGGGCGATATTGCGGGCCGGCGCGCGGCGCTCGGCTTCCGACAGCGAGGCAACTTGCTGCTCGCGCACCTCGTCCTCGATGCGCTTGACGCGCACATCGGCCGGATAGAACGGCGAGGTCGACTTGATACCGACCACCGACTGGACAATCATGAATGCACGATCGACCTCGTCTTCGTTGGCATAGCTGCCGACGAGCTGCACCCTTCCAACCAGGTCGCGCTTGATGGTGGCGCCAGGCAGGCCGTGCTGGCGCAGCTTGGCCTGGATCGACTGCATCAGAGACTCGGGAACGTTGTAGGCGTAATAGGCATGCTGGTAGCCGTGCAGCTGGTTCGCGGCGCAGCCGGACAGAACGAGCGCCACCGCCACGACGGCGGCGCGCAGAAATGCGGATGTAATCATGGTATGGGGCCGGGGACGGCCGCACGCGGGCCGCGCCCGGCCATCCCGGCATTCAAGAAAGGCAGGTCAGGAAACAGTGACGTTCTTCGTCATCGTGACAGGCGATTTGCCGCCTGCCGATGCGCTCATGATCACGCGATAGACGGCGCCTGCCGGGGCCTCTGCCGACACCGGGAACGACAACTTCTCGACCGAACGGCCGGCTTCGACGGTGCGCTCGATCCGCGCCTCGTTCGGAATCTGGATTTCGACCTCGGTACCGTCGGTCGTCACGAACAGCTTGCGCTCGAAGACCACCGGGGCTTCGGCATCGGTTGGTGTCAGGACATCGTAGGTGGTATCGATCGCCAGCCGCTCACCCGGCCTGACCGATACAGGCACGCTCACGTCCTGCAAATGGACGAGCACGCCTTGGTTGGCTTTATAGTTGTGTTCCTTTTTCACCTGGGCCAGCGACTTGCCCGGATCGCGTACCAGGCTCGATGCGGTGATCCAGTTCGGATTCTGCTTGGTGCAGGTGTCGACCGCGGTGTAATAAGCGGTGGCCCATCCCGCAGCCAGACCGCCGGCAGCGCCCAGCAGGGCGGCTTTGCCAGCTTTCTCCTTATTGCCGGTCAACAAGGCGCCGCCCAGGCCGGAAAACAGGCCGATTGCAGCGCCTTTGACGGCCAAGCGGCGCTGCTCTCCCGTCGTGCAGGCATCCAGATCGGCATAAGCCGATTCTTGCGCCAGCGCCGGCACTGCAACAAGATTGAAACCAACAATAGCTAGCGCAACGCTCGCGGCGTATTTGATGACCTTCATGGCTTTACTCCCTGGTTTTATCTTTGTTTCGGCATAGCACTGTGTTGCCAGTGTTTTACCTAATTTTGACAGGAGTATCACACATATATATTTTAAGAAACTATCCAATAGTCACAAGCGGGTTGCATGTAACTGGTTTTCCCAAAAAATTGTTCAATATCTGCCTGAGATACAACAGTATTGGTCAGCGATACTGATACAACGGCCTTTGCACCACGATCGGCCGAATATCGAGCCGCACGTTATACACCGAATACGCTTCGCTGAACGCCGACTGGTAACCCACGCTCTCGCTCACGCGACTGAGCTTGAACTCGAAGCCCAGGTCGGGCCGCTCGGCGTTCGGGCTGTCCAGCGACAGGCCGATCGCGTCGACCTGGTCGCTGTCGATCAGCTTGGCCATCAGGTCGACCACCGTGCCGTTGCCGAGGATGTCGGCCGAGAACAGCGGGCCGCGCCAGTAAGGTTTCTTGGCGTCGACCTTGCCATGCGCCTTCTCGGGCGCCGGCATGAAGGTCTTGGTGGCCAGGTTGAAGCGGTCGCCATTGTCGAGGTAACTGAGGCGCCCGTTGGCGAGATTGAAGCTGCCGTCGCGGGTGGCGGCCTCGCTCAGGTCGACCAGCAGCGCGCCGCGGTAGCCGATCACCTCGACGTCGCGCCTGGCATTGACCACCATCGCCGTGTTCTCGTCGATCCCCAGGCCGATCTTGTAGCCCTTGGCCAGCATGGCCGGCAGCATGCGCGCGAAGCGCCCGCGCACCAGCAGGTGCTGGTCGATGAAGACGTCGTCGCCGATGAAGCCCAGGCCGCGCGTGATCTGGCGGCCGTCGTCGACGCCATGCTGGAGGGTGGACAGGATCGAGCGCGGGTGGCCGAACATGGTGCTGCTCATGATGGCGGCGCCGGCGCTCGAGCCGGCGATCACGCCGCCGCGCCGGTACATGTCCCACAGGGCGTCCAGCACCCGGGTGTTGCTGCCGTCGGCCCGGCGCAGGACGCCCGTGATGCGCCCCTGGTCGCCGCCCGAGAAATACGCGCCGCCGGCCGTGCGCACGGCTTCGGCCAGCTTGGGATCGTCGGCCGCGGCGCGGCCGTCGGCGCCGTCCAGGCGCTCGGCGACCGGGACGAAGAAGGCGTCGGCGCCATAGCGGTTCAGGCGCTCGACGAGATAATTGCCGGCGCGTTCAGGGCTCGCCGAGGCGGAGGCGAACACGGCGACGCGTGCGCCTTTGCCACCCGCGAGTTCGACGATACGTTCCCACACGGCATCATTGTCGGCGCGCAGGGCGCCGCCGATGATGACGAGCGAACCTTTCGGTGGCTTCGGTTCCGCGTCGGCGGCATGGCTGGCACTGCTCGCCAGCAATGCCAACGCGAGAATGGCATGGACGACGATCTGGAGCATAAGACTTCCTCTGATGAGCCATCAGCGTAAGCCTGATTCCAGATTCACGTCGCCATGTTGAGTCCGCTCAGGACAAATAGATGTTGGGAAAATACCGCTCCATCAATGTCTCTGGACGCAACGGTGGGGTAAAGCCGAAGCGCGCGTAGAGTTCGTGCGAGTCGGTGGTGGCCAGGGTGAAGCGGCGCAGTTTCTGCAGGCTGGGGTGGCGCAGCACCACGCCGATCAGTTGCTTGCCGTAGCCGTTCCCGCGGTACTCGGGCACGACGAACACGTCCACCAGGTTGGCAAAGGTGGCGTAGTCGGTGATCACGCGCGCGAACGCGATCTGGCGGCCGTCGAGGTAGCCGCCGAAGCACAGCGAATTCTCGATGGCGCGCTCGACGATCGGACGGGAAATGCCCACGGCCCAGGTCGACTGCTCACTGAGGAAGCGGTAGATCATCGGGATATCGAGCCGGGACTGGTCGGTACTGACCTGGAAGCTGGAATCGTTCGTAATCATTGGGCTTGCAAAGCTGGCAAAAAAACCATTCTAGCGCCGTTTGGCCCCATATCGGTTTCGATTGCGCTCTGCAGCGGGCTTTTTTTCGCTAGCTTTCTCCAGGTAATCTGCCCTCCGGAAGACGTAGCGGCGACGCGGTTTATAATCTTCGAATCCCCAACCGGAATTCCACCATGACCGAACAATTCTCCAAAAAAGCCGAAGCCTGGTCGGCCCGCTTCTCCGAACCCGTCTCCGATCTCGTCAAGCGCTACACCGCGTCCGTGTTCTTCGACAAGCGCCTGGCGCAATACGACATCCAGGGCTCGCTGGCGCACGCCGAGATGCTGGCGGCCCAGGGCATCATCAGCGAACATGATCGCGCCGAGATCGAACGCGGCATGGCCCAGATCCGGTCCGAGATCGAGGCCGGCAGCTTCGAATGGCTGCTCGACCTGGAAGACGTGCACCTGAACATCGAGAAGCGCCTGACCGAACTGGTCGGCGATGCCGGCAAGCGCCTGCACACCGGCCGCTCGCGCAACGACCAGGTCGCGACTGACATCCGCCTGTACGTGCGCGCCGCCATCGACGACATCCTGGCCCTGCTGAACGGCCTGCGCGGCGCCCTGACCGACCTGGCCGAACGCCACGCCGACACCATCATGCCGGGCTTCACCCACCTGCAGGTGGCGCAGCCGATCACCTTCGGCCATCACATGCTGGCCTATGTCGAGATGTTCGGCCGCGACGCCGAGCGCATGCAGGATGCGCGCCGCCGCGTCAACCGCCTGCCGCTGGGCGCCGCCGCCCTGGCCGGCACCACCTTCCCGATCGACCGCCTGCGCGTGGCCAAGACGCTGGGCTTCGACGACGTCTGCCACAACTCGCTGGACGCCGTGTCCGACCGCGACTTCGCCATCGAATTCACCGCTGCCGCATCGATCCTGATGATGCACGTCTCGCGCTTCTCGGAAGAGCTGGTGATGTGGATCAGCCCGCGCATCGGCTTCATCGACATCGCCGACCGCTTCTGCACCGGCTCGTCGATCATGCCGCAAAAGAAAAACCCGGACGTGCCGGAACTGGCGCGCGGCAAGACCGGCCGCGTCTACGGTCACCTGACCGGCCTGTTGACCCTGATGAAAGGCCAGCCGCTGGCCTACAACAAGGACAACCAGGAAGACAAGGAGCCGCTGTTCGACACCATCGACACCGTCCTTGATACGCTGCGCATCTTCACCGACATGGCGTCGGGCATCACGGTCAAGGCCGACAATATGCGCTCGGCGGCGCTGCAGGGCTACGCCACGGCGACCGACCTGGCCGACTACCTGGTCAAGAAAGGCCTGCCGTTCCGCGACGCCCACGAAGCCGTGGCGCATGCGGTGCGCGCCTGCGACCAGGCGGGCTGCGACCTGTCCGAGATGTCGCTCGAGACGCTGCAGGGCTTCTCGCCGCTGATCGAGCAGGACGTGTTCGAAGTCCTGACCCTCGAGGGTTCTGTGGCGGCGCGCGACCACGTGGGAGGCACCGCGCCGAACCAGGTGCGCGCGGCTATCGTGCGCGTGCGCCAGCAGCTGGCAGAGTAATCTACACCATTGCAGCGGGCCGGCGCTTTTCGCGTCCCGGCCCGCTTTTCATTTCTACTACCGATAGCTGAACCAATGACCGCCCTACCCGCACGCGACTACGCCGCCTTCCTGTTCGACATGGACGGCACCATCCTCACTTCGATCATCGCCGCCGAGCGCGTCTGGGCCGCCTGGGCCCGCAGCCACGGCCTGGACGTCGACGTCTTCCTGCCGACCATCCACGGCAAGCGCAGCATCGACACGGTGCGCAGCGTCGGCCTGCCCGATATCGATGCGGAAGCCGAGGCGCAGCGCATCACGCTGGCCGAGATCGAGGATGTCGAGGGCATCGAGGCGATCGCCGGCGTGGCGGCTTTCCTCGCCACCCTGCCGGCCGACCGCTGGGCCATCGTCACGTCGGCCCCGCGCGCGCTGGCCGAGGCGCGCATCGCCGCGGCCGGGCTGCCGACGCCGCCGGTGATGGTGGCCGCCGAAGACGTCCAGCGCGGCAAGCCGGCGCCGGATCCCTTCCTGCTGGGCGCCGAAAAGCTGGGCATGCGCCCGCAGGACTGCCTGGTGTTCGAGGATACGCTGGCCGGCCTGCAATCGGCCGAGGCGGCCGGGATGGACAGCATCGTCGTCACCGCCACCCATCACCAGCCGCTCGAGACGAAGGTCACCGGCGTGCCGGACTACGACGACCTGCGCGCCATCCGCACGCCGGAAGGCCTGCTGCGCTTGCAGCGTACGCGCTCCTGAATCGTGCTCCTGCATGATTCCGAACGTGGTCCCATAGTACGAACGACCGCATTATGGAGAAGGATCATGCAGCGCTACGCCAACCGAAGCGGCCATTCCGGCGTCGTCGCCTATGAGCTCGGGGCCGACTCGATCACGGTGAAATTCACGGGAGGCGACCGCTACCTGTACGACGTAGGCAGCACCGGCGCCGACCATATCGCGCGGATGCGCGAACTGGCGCGCGAAGGTCATGGCCTGTCGACCTACATCAGCCAGCATGTGCGCGACCGTTACGCGCGCAAGCTGGACTGAGGCCGGGCGCTAGGCGTCGCGTTTCGGATATGGCGTCCCGTCCTTGTGCAGATAGGCGTTCGACGCCTGCTCATAGCGCATGTCGATGTCCGCATAGGTCACCACGTCGGCCTTGTTGCGCGACCCGATCACGAGAAACACGCCCGGTCCCCAGCTGCGATTGACCAGCTGGTGGCCATTCGGACGCCCGGCCGGGAAAGCGGCGTGGTCGCCCGCGCGCATCACGGTCTCTCCCTCATCCGTGATGAGCACGAGTTCCCCCGAGATGACCGTGACGAATTCGTCCTCGTGCGAGTGCCAGTGGCGCTGCGACGATGCGGCGCCAGGCTGCAGCTCGACCAGGTTGACGCCGAATTGCGTCAGGCCGCCTGCATCGCCCAGCGCCTGGCGCGTGCGGCCGTCCACCGCCTCATGAAATGGCGCCGGATAGCCGGTGCCGCTCAACACCGGAATACTGTTCAGATCGAGTCTCGACATCGCACGTCCTTTCGGCTGCCCTGAATGAGTGAGGCGCGCGCTCAGGCGCGCTTCAGTACCAGCGTCAGGATATCGTAGCTCGCCACCAGCTCGTCGCGCTGGTTCGTCACCTGCACGTCCCACGCCACCACGCCCTGTCCCCTGCCCTGCTCGTCCGCGCGGTTGCGGTCGACCTTGCGCTTGCAGGTCAGGCGCGCGCGGATGGTGTCGCCGATCGCCACCGGCGCCACGAAGCGCAGGTTGTCCAGGCCGTAGTTGGCCAGCACCGGGCCCGGCGCCGGCGACACGAACAGGCCGGCCGCCGCCGACAGCACGAAGTAGCCGTGCGCGATGCGCTGGCCGAACTGCGTGTCTTTCGCCGCGATCTCGTCGAAGTGCATGTAGAAGTAGTCGCCCGAGACGCCGCCGAAATTGACGATGTCGGCTTCGCTCACCGTGCGGCGGTGCGTCAAGAGAGAGTGGCCCATCTCCAGGTCTTCGAAGTAGCGGCGGAACGGATGGATCTCGCTTTCCTTGACGGCGCCACCGCGCACGTACTCGCCAGTGACCGCTCCCAGCATGGTCGGCGAACCCTGCACCGCCGCGCGCTGCAGGAAGTGCTTGACGGCGCGGATGCCGCCCAGCTCCTCGCCGCCACCGGCGCGGCCCGGACCGCCGTGCTTCAGTTGCGGCAGCGGCGAGCCGTGGCCGGTGCTGTCCACCGCGGCTTCACGGTCCAGGATCAGCACGCGGCCATGCGAGGCCGCGGCAACCGGCACCGCATGCGCCGCGATTGCCGGGTCCCTGGTGGCGAGCGTCGTCACCAGGCTGCCCTTGCCGCGCGCGGCCAGCTCCAGCGCTTCGTCGATGTCGCGGTAAGTCATCAGGGTGCTGACCGGGCCGAAGGCTTCCACGTCGTGCACGGCGTCGTTGTCCATGGCGTTGCGGCACAGCAGCAAGGTCGGCGCGAAGAAGGCGCCGCTGGCGACGTTGTCGCCGACCGGATTGAAGCCGTCGCGCGCGCTGAACAGGACCTCGTTGCCGCGCGCGAGCAGCTCCACCCGCTCGCTGACGTCGCGGTGCTGGTCTTTCGAGGCCAGCGCGCCCATGCGCACGCCCTCCACTTTCGGATTGCCGACCGTAATCTTCGCCAGGCGTTCGCGCAGGCGTGCGCCGACCGTATCGACCAGCATTTCCGGCACGATCACGCGCCGGATCGCGGTGCACTTCTGGCCGGCCTTGCCGGTCATTTCGCGCGCCACTTCCTTCACGAACAGGTCGAACTCCGGGTCGTCGGGCGTGACGTCCGGCGCCAGGATCGCGCAGTTGAGCGAGTCGGCTTCGGCCGTGAACGGCACCGATGCGCGGATCAGGTTCTGGTTCGAACGCAGCTTGGCGGCGGTGTCGGCCGAGCCGGTGAAGGTGACGGCGTCGAATCCTCCCAGGCGATCGAGCAGGTCGCCGGTGCTGCCGATTACGAGCTGCAGCGCGCCGTCGGGCAGCAGATTCGACGCCATCATCATCCTGACCACGGCATGGGTCAGGTAGCTGGTGGCGGTGGCCGGCTTGGCGATGCAGGGCATGGCCGCCAGGAAGCTCGGCGCGAATTTTTCGAGCAGGCCCCAGATCGGGAAATTGAAGGCATTGATGTGCACCGCCACGCCGCCGCGCGGCACCAGGATGTGGGTGCCGGCGAAGCCGCCGCGCTTGCCCAGCGCCATGGCCGGGCCTTCGTGCAACACGTTCGACGACGGCAGCTCGCGCGAGCCCATGCTGGCATAGGCGAACAGGGTGCCGATGCCGCCTTCGACGTCGACCCAGCTGTCCTGGCGTGTGGCGCCGGTCAGGTGCGAGATGTCATACAGTTCTTCCTTGCGCTCCATGAGGTAGAGCGCCAGCGCCTTCAGGCATTGCGCCCGCTTCTGGAAGTCGAGACGCATCAGGCTCTTGTTGCCCGTCTTGCGCGCGAATGTGAGCGCCTCGTCGAAATCGATCTTCTCCGCATGCGTGTGATAGATCAGCGCGTCGTCGAGGGCGCTGTGCAGCGCGGTGTGCGCTTCCTGGCCGTGCCAGCGGCCGGCGATCAGGCTTTGTAGTGTCGGGATGTCACCCATGTTCTGTCTCCTCGTTTATCTCTTCAGACTCTCGGCTTGTGCATGCCGTCAGCGTCGAATGCGATGCGTTGTCTGTCCGGCTCCACTTCGGTATCCGCCTCGACCTCACGCATGGTCTGCAGCGAGCGCACGGCCAATTCGTGGTACTGGCGGGTGCCGAAGCTCTTCCATTGCACGTCTTCGTCCGTGAGTTCGCGCATCACCTTGGCCGGTGTGCCCATCACCATCGAGCGTGGCGGAATCACCATGCCTGCCTTCACGAAACTCATCGCGGCCACGATCGATTCTTCGCCGACGACAGCCTTGTCCATCACGACGGCGTTCATGCCGACCATCGCGTTGCGCTTGACGCGGCAGCCGTGCAGCACGGCGCCGTGGCCGATATGGCCGTCGACCTCGACGACGGTGTCTTCGCCCGGGAAACCATGCATCACGCAAGTATCCTGCAGGTTGGCGCCCTCTTCCAGGATCAGGCGGCCGAAGTCGCCGCGCAGCGAGGCCAGCGGCCCGATATAGCAACGCGGGCCGACGATCACGTCGCCGATCAATACCGCCGACGGGTGGACGTAGGCGCTCGGATGCACGACCGGACGCACGCCGTCGATTTCGTACACTTTTACCATCGATTACACCCGCTCCACGATCAGGGCGATGCCCTGGCCGACGCCGATGCACATCGTGCACAGGGCGTAGCGGCCACCCGTGCGGTGCAACTGGTTCACGGCCGTCATCACCAGGCGCGCACCGGAGGCGCCCAGCGGATGGCCGATGGCGATCGCGCCGCCGTTCGGGTTGACGCGAATGTCGTCGTCCGCCAGGCCGAGGGCGCGCGTGACGGCCAGGCCCTGGGCGGCGAAGGCTTCGTTCAGCTCGATCACGTCCATCTGGTCGAGCGAGAGGCCGGTCTGGGCCAGCAGCTTTTTCACGGCCGGCGTCGGTCCATAACCCATGATGCGCGGCGCCAGGCCAGCGGTGGCCATGCCGACCACGCGTGCGCGTGGCGTCAAGCCGTGGCGGCCGGCGGCTTCGCTCGACGCCAGCAGCAGTGCGCAGGCGCCGTCGTTCAGGCTCGAGGCATTGCCGGCGCTGACCGAGCCGTCCGGCGTCACCACGCCCTTCAATTTGGCCAGCGCTTCGATGCTGGTGTCGGGGCGCGGCTGCTCGTCGGTGTCGACCACGCGCGACTCGCCTTTCTTGAGGGCCACCGTCACCGGCACAATCTCGTCCCTGAAGAATCCCGCTTCGTTCGCGCGCGCCCAGCGCTGCTGGCTGCGCAGGGCGAAGGCATCCTGGTCGGCACGGGCGATGCCGAATTCGCGCGCCACGTTCTCGGCGGTCTCGGGCATCGAGTCGATGCCGTACTTCGCCTTCATCGCCGGGTTGACGAAGCGCCAGCCGAGGGTCGTGTCTTCGATCTTCGCCGCGCGCGAGAACGCGCTGTCGGCCTTGCCCATCACGAACGGCGCCCGGGTCATGCTTTCGACACCGCCGGCGATCACGAGTTGCGCCTCGCCGGCCTTGATGGCGCGCGCGGCGGTGCCCACGGCGTCCATGCCCGAGCCGCACAGGCGGTTGATGGTGTTGGCCGGCACGTCTTGCGGCAGGCCGGCCAGCAGCGCGGCCATGCGGCCGACGTTGCGGTTGTCTTCGCCGGCCTGGTTGGCGCAGCCGTAGAACAGGTCGTCGACCGCCGTCCAGTCGACATCCTTGTTGCGGGCCATCAGCGCCGCGATCGGCAGCGCGCCAAGATCGTCGGCGCGGATGCTGGACAGGGCGCCGCCGTAGCGGCCGAAGGGGGTGCGGACGGCGTCAACGATGAAGGCGTCGATCATGAAAATCTCCAGTTATGGTTTTGGACGGCGGTCGACCACGCGCCTGGCCTTGCCGGTCAGGGTGCGCTCGATGCCTTGCGGCGGCAGCAGGGTCACGCGGGTGGTCACGCCGACATAGGTCTTGATGCAGTGCTGGAGGTCGCGGCACAGCGCGTCGACGCTGTCCGAAGGCAGGCTTGAATCACGCAGCTCGCCCAGCACCTCGAGCGTGTCGAGATGGCCGTCGCGCGCCACCACCAGCTGGTACTGCGGCGCCAGTGCCGGCATCTTGAGAATCAATTCTTCGATCTGGCTCGGGAACACGTTCACGCCGCGGATGATCAGCATATCGTCCGAACGGCCGGTAATGCGGCCCATGCGGCGCATCGCACGCGAGGTCGGCGCCAGCAAACGGGTCAGGTCGCGCGTGCGGTAGCGGATGATGGGCAGCGCTTCCTTGGTGAGCGAGGTGAACACCAGTTCTCCTTCTTCACCGTCCGGCAGCACTTCGCCGGTGTCGGGGTCGATGATCTCGGGATAAAAATGGTCTTCCCAGATCACGGGGCCGTCCTTGCTCTCGATGCATTCGCTGGCCACGCCCGGCCCCATCACTTCGGACAGGCCATAAATGTCGACCGCATCGATGCCGGCGCGCGCCTCGATCTCGCGCCGCATCGCGTCGGTCCATGGTTCGGCGCCGAAGATGCCGACCTTCAGCGACGAGGTGGCAGGGTCGATGCCCTGGCGCGTAAACTCCTCGACGATATTGAGCATGTACGAGGGCGTGACCATGATGATCGATGGCTTGAAGTCGCAGATCAGCTGCACCTGCTTCTCGGTCTGGCCGCCCGACATCGGGATCACGGTGCAGCCCAGGCGCTCGGCGCCGTAGTGGGCGCCCAGGCCGCCGGTGAACAGGCCATAGCCGTAGGAGATGTGCACCAGGTCGCCCCTGCGCCCGCCGGCGGCGCGGATCGAGCGCGCCACGACGCTGGCCCAGGTGTCGATGTCGTTCTGCGTGTAGCCGACCACGGTCGGCTTGCCGGTGGTGCCCGACGAAGCGTGCACGCGCACCACCTGCTCGCGCGGCACGGCGAACAGGCCGAACGGGTAGTTGTCGCGCAGCGTCTTTTTCTCGGTGAACGGGAATTTGGCCAGGTCGGCCAGCGTCTTCAGGTCGCTCGGGTGCACCCCGGCTTCGTCGAACGCGGCGCGGTAGTGCGGCACGTTGTCGTAGGCGTGCTTGAGCGTCCACTGCAGGCGCTGCAGCTGGAGCGCCTGCAGCTCGTCGCGGCTGGCGCGTTCGATCGGTTCCAGCTCGCCATCAAGCGGAATGCGTTGGACCATCTCGATCTCCTTTATACGTGTTGATTCACGCGTCCAGCGGCACCAGGGTGCCGGCGACGCGGTGCGACTTGCCCCGGAACAGCGCGATCGTGCGCCCGTCCTGGTCCGTCACGGCGACGTCGTAGACGCCGGTCTTGCCCTGCAGCGCCTGCTCCACCGCCTCGGCCACCAGCACGTCGCCGGGACGCCCGGGAGCGAGGTAGTCGATGCTGCAGCCGGCGCCGACGGTATTGAAGTTGTGCGAGTTGCAGGCGAAGGCGAAGGCGCTGTCGGCCAGCATGAAGATGTAGCCGCCGTGGCAGGTGGCGTGGCCGTTGAGCATGTCGTCGCGCACCTTCATCGACATGCGCGCATAGCCGGGCCGGATCTCGAGCAGCTGCATGCCCAGGCCCTGGCTGGCCGGATCGCGTTCGTACATCGTGCGGCCGGCCAGCTCGGCCAGCCGTTGTGCGCTACTGTGCATGAAAACGCGCTCCCTGCGGGTCAAACGCCAGCTTGCGGCGCAATAGCGGCGAGACGCGGTAGCGGTCTTCGCCATAGGTGGCGGCCAGGTTGGCCAGCACGGTGACGACCTGGCGCAGGCCGATCGTGTCGGCCCAGGCCAGCGGGCCGCGTGGGTAGTTCACGCCCTTCTGCATCGCGATGTCGACCGCGCGGGCGCTGCACACGCCCTGGTTGACGGCGTCGGCCGCCTCGTTGGCCAGCATCGCCACGGTGCGCATCACGGCCATGCCGGGCACGTCGTCCAGCCGCGTCACGGCGAAGCCGGCGGCCTGGAACAGCCCGACCGCGGCCTGCCACGCACTATCGCTGCACTGGTCAGCGCGCGCCAGCGCGATGCGGGTGGCGCCCGCCGGGTCGAGCAGCAGGTCGAACAGGATCGTGTCGCGGTGGCCGTCGGCCTCGGCGCGCTCGGTGGCGCTGCGGCCATCGGTCAGGTAGATCGCGGCGCCTTCGCAATACAGGCCGGGCGCGGCCTCGATGGCGACCGGTTCCAGGCCGGCGCCGCGCAGGCGACCGGCGACCGCATCGACCGCACCTCGCGCACCGGCGTAGCGCACCGCCGACGGCTTGCTGCCTGCCGCCTCGGTCTGCGGCGCCGGCTTCGGGACATCGTCGCCATAGCGGTAGAAGCCGCGCCCCGTCTTGCGGCCCAGGAAGCCGGCGCTGACGAGTTCCTGCTGCAGGATCGAGGGCGTGAAGCGCGGGTCGTTGTAATAGGCGGCGAACACCGAGTTGGTGACCGAGAAGTTGACGTCGTGGCCGATCAGGTCCATCAGCTCGAAGGGCCCCATGCGGAATCCGCCGCAGTCGCGCATCACGGCGTCCAGCGTCGCCACGTCGGCGGCTTGCTCGAGCAGCAGGCGCAGGGCTTCGGCGTAATACGGCCGGGCCACGCGGTTGACGATGAAGCCGGGCGTCGACTTGGCGTGCACCGGGCTCTTGCCCCAGCTTTCCGCAACGGCGTGGACGACGTTCGCGACGTCGCGGCTCGTCGCCAGGCCGCTGATCACTTCCACCAGCGCCATCAGCGGCACCGGATTAAAGAAGTGCATGCCGACCAGGCGTTCGGGGTGCCGTAGTTGCGCGCCGATCGCCGTGACCGAGATCGAGGAGGTATTGGTGGCCAGGATGCAGTGCCGGCCGACGACGCCTTCGAGTTCGGCGAACAGGGCGCGCTTGGCGTCCAGGTTCTCGACGATGGCCTCGATCACGAGGACGGCGCCGGCGGCTTCCTGCAGTGACGCGATCAGCTTGAGGCGTTCGCGCGCCAGGTCGGATTCGACCGCGCCCATGCGGCCCTTCTCGACCAGCTTCGCATAGGTCTTGCCGATCTCGAGGATGGCCTTGTCGGCGGCGTCAGGCCGGGTATCGAACAGCAGGACCTGGTGGCCGGCGGTGGCCGCCACCTGGGCGATGCCGGCGCCCATGGCGCCGCTGCCGATCACCGCGACCGTGCTGCCTGGAGGGATGGCGTGCATGCTCACTCTCCCTTGAAGTGCGGCGTGCGCTTGGCCATGAAGGCGGCGACGCCTTCACGGTAATCGTGGCTGTAGCCGAGTTCGCGCATCATGCCGGCCTCGAGCTGCAACTGGTCTTCGAGCGAGTTGGCTTGGCTGGCCTGGAAGGCTTTCTTGGTGAAGGCCAGCCCTTTTGTCGGCGCGGCGGCGAAGTGCTCGGCCATCGCCATTGCTTCAATCATCAGGGCTTCGTCGGGCACGCAGCGCCAGATCAGGCCCCACTCCTCGGCTTTCTCGGCGCTGAGCTTTTCGCCCAGCATGGCCAGGCCCATGGCGCGGGCATGGCCGATCAGGCGCGGCAGGTGCCAGGTGCCGCCGGTGTCCGGGATCAGGCCCAGTTTGCTGAAGGCTTCGATGAAGCTGGCCGATTTGGCGGCCAGCACGATGTCGCAGGCCAGCGCCAGGTTGGCGCCGGCGCCGGCGGCCACGCCGTTGACGGCGCAGATGACCGGCATCGGCAGGTTCTTCAGGGCGAGCACCAGCGGGGCATAGAATTTTTCGACCGATTCGCCCAGGTCGACGCTGGGCGCGCCGGGGTCGACGGCGCGGTCGGACAAGTCCTGGCCGGCGCAAAAGCCGCGGCCGGCGCCGGTCAGGACCAGCACGCGGACCGATTTGTCGGCCTGCACGCGTTGCAGCGCATCGCGCACTTCGAGGTGCATGGCCTGGGTGAAGCTGTTCAGGCGGTCGGGACGGCTCAGCGTCAGGAGCGCGATGCCGTTTTCGATCTTGAACCCGATGGATTCGTAAGTCATGTCTGTCTCCGTTATTGGTTTCATGACGTCTCGATGCTCACTCGTGGATGTCGAAGTCGACGACGACCTTGTCGGTGACCGGGAAGCTCTGGCAGCTCAGCACGAAGCCGCGCGCCACTTCGTAGTCTTCGAGCGCGTAGTTCACGTCCATCTCGACTTCGCCATCGAGCACCTTGCAGCGGCAGGTCGAGCACACGCCGCCCTTGCACGAGTAGCGCATGTCCAGCCCGGCGCGCAGGCCGGCGTCCAGCAGCGATTCCTTGTCCTTGTCCATTGTGAAGCTGGCGGCGCTGCCGTCCATGATCACGGTCACTTCGGTCAGGTTTCGTGCCTCCGCTTGCGCGGCGCGCGGCTTGCGCTCGCGCGTTGGCGCGCTGGCGGCGAACAGTTCGATCCGGATCTGCTCCTTCGGCAGGCCGGCTTCCTGCAGCGCGCGCGAGACGCCGTGCATCATGTCTTCCGGGCCGCAGATGAAGGCGACGTCGATGTCCTTGATGTCGATCCAGTGGCGCAGGAACTGGCTGCACTTGTCTTCGGTGATGCGGCCGTTGAACAGCTCGATGTCCTGCTGCTCGCGGCTCATCACGTACACCAGGCGCAGGCGCCCCATGTACTGGTCCTTCAGGTCGGTCAGTTCATCCCGGAAGATCACGCTCGACGAAGCGCGGTTGCCGTAGACGATGGTGAAGCGGCTCTCGGGCTCGGCCTGCAGCGTGGTCTTCACGATCGACAGGATCGGCGTGATGCCGCTGCCGGCGGCGAAGGCCAGGTAATGGCGGCTGCTCGCGGCGTCGAGCGGCACGTTGAAGTTGCCGCTGGGCGGCATCACGTCCAGCGTGGCGCCGGGCTGCAGGCTGTCGTTGGCCCAGCCCGAGAACAGGCCGCCGCTGCAGCGCTTGATCGCCACCCGCAGCTGCGCGTCCTGCACGGCCGAGCAGATCGAGTACGAGCGGCGCACGTCTTCGCCGTCGATGGTGGTGCGCAGCGTCAGGTACTGGCCCTGGCGGTAGGCGAAGGTGTCCTTCAGCTCGGGCGGGACGTCGAAGGTGACGGCGATGGCGTCGCGCGTCTCGTGCTTCACCTTCGAGACGGTCAGTGGATAGAACTTGCTCATGCTGGCCTCATTGGACAACTCAGTGGCATTTGAAGTAGTCGAACGGCTCGCGGCAGTCGAGGCACTTGTACAGCGCCTTGCATGGGGTCGAGCCGAACTCGCTGGTCAGTTGGGTGTGCGGCGAGCTACAGTGCGGGCAGGCGACGTCGGGCGCGGCGCGGCGGCGGATGCCGGCGTGCAGGCCGCTGATGTCGATCGCCTGCTGCACCGGCGGCGCGATGCCGTAGCCTTTCAATGCCGCCTTGCCGGCCGCGCTCATCCAGTCGGTGGTCCAGGCGGGCGACAGGCGGCTCTCGATGCGGACCTCCTCGACGCCATGCGCGTTCAAGGCTGCGCTGACCGAATCGGCGATCACCCCCATCGCCGGGCAGCCGGAGTAGGTCGGCGTGATCGTGACCACGCATGCCTCGCCTTCCAGGCGCACGGCGCGCACGATGCCGAGGTCGACCACCGAGATCACCGGGATCTCCGGATCGGCGACCTCGCCGAGCCATTCCCACACCTGTTCGACCGAGACGTCGAGCGCGGTCATTACCAGGCCGCTCCGGGATAGGCGCGCTGCAGGAACTGCATCTCGGCCAGGATGAAGCCGAGGCGTTCGCTGTGGCGGCCCTGCTTGCCGCCGCGCTGCATCCAGGCGTCCGGCGACGGCATGGCCAGGGTGGCGTCGGCGAAGACCTCGGCCATGTGGTCGAGGGACTGCTTGCGCAGCAGCTCCACGGCCGGCGCCACGCCCTGCTCCACCATCGCGTTGTCGATCTCGTCGTAGAAGAACATCTCGCCGCTGTACATCCACAGCTCGTCGAGCGCCGTTTGCATCATGGCGCGGCTCTTGTCGGTGCCGTCGCCCAGGCGCACCACCAGGTCGCCGCTGCGGCGCAGGTGGTAGGTGATTTCCTTGATCGACTTGGCGGCGATTTCGCGGACGCGCTCGTCGCTCGAGCGGGTCAAGCCGTCCATCAGGAAGTAGTGCCAGGTGTCGAACAGGAATTGGCGCATCAAGGTGTCGGCGTAACTGCCATTGGGCTGCTCGACCAGCAGGCAGTTGCGGTACTCGATGGCGTCGCGGAGAAAAGCCAGCCGGTCTTCGTCGCGGCCCCTGCCTTCGAGTTCGCCCGCATACGTCAGCCACATGCGGGTCTGGCCCAGCAGGTCGAGGGCGACGTTGGACAGCGCCATGTCTTCTTCGAGCGCGGGGCCCTTGCCGACCAGCTGGCACAGTTGCTGCGACAGGATCAGGGCGTTGTCGCCCTGGCGCAGCAGGTACTGGAATTTGGCGTCCATCGCATTGGTCTCCACAGGGCTCACAGGTTCTTGACTTCTTCCGGCATCGGGAAGAAGGTCGGGTGGCGGTAGACCTTGCTGTTGGCCGGCTCGAACAGCGCTTCCTTGTCGGAAGGGCTGCTGGCGACGATGTCGGCGGCGCGCGCGACCCAGATCGAGACGCCTTCGTTGCGGCGGGTGTAGACGTCGCGGGCGTTGTCGATCGCCATCTCGGCGTCAGGGGCGTGCAGGCTGCCGACGTGCTTGTGGGCGAGGCCGTGCTGGCTGCGGATGAAGACTTCCCACAGGGGCCATTCTTTGCTCATTGTTGTCTCCGTTATTGCGGTGTGCGGGCGTCGGTCGGACGCGTGGACGGCGGAGCCGTCCACCCCACGGATTTCCGGCTGTTTTTATGCTGCGGTTTTTTTGACGGCTTGCTTGTCGGCGTGGGCGACCAGGGCGTCGCGGAACCATTCGCCGTCGTCCCAGGCTTTCACGCGCGTTCGCAGGCGCTCGCGGTTGCAGGGGCCGTTGCCCTTCAGGACGTTGTGGAACTCGGACCAGTCGATCTCGCCGAAATCGTAGGAGCCGCGTTCGGCGTTCCATTTGAGGTCGGGATCGGGAATCGTCAGGCCCAGGTATTCGGCTTGCGGCACGGTCTGGTCGACCATGCGCTGGCGCAGCTCATCGTTCGAGAACAGCTTGATGCGCCAGGCCGTCGATTGCGCGCTGTTGACCGATTCGGCGTCCGACGGACCGAACATCATCAAGGACGGCCACCACCAGCGGTTGAGCGCATCCTGGGCCATCGCCTTCTGCTCCGGCGTGCCCCTGGCCAGCGCCATCATGATGTCGTAGCCCTGGCGCGCGTGGAAGGATTCTTCCTTGCAGACGCGGACCATGGCGCGCGCATACGGCCCATACGAGCAGCGGCACAGCGGGATCTGGTTGATGATCGCCGAGCCGTCGACCAGCCAGCCGATCGCGCCCATGTCGGCCCAGCTCAGGGTCGGATAGTTGAAGATGCTCGAGTACTTGGCCTTACCGGCATGCAGGGCCTGCAGCAGCTCGTCGCGCGAGACGCCCAGCGTCTCGGCGGCGCTGTACAGGTACAGGCCGTGGCCGGCCTCGTCCTGGATCTTGGCCAGCAGGACCGACTTGCGCTGCAGGGTCGGCGCGCGCGTCACCCAGTTGCCTTCCGGGAGCTGGCCGACGATCTCGGAATGCGCGTGCTGCGAAATCTGGCGGATCAGCGTCTTGCGGTACGCTTCCGGCATCCAGTCCTTCGGTTCGATCTTGATCCCGGCGTCGATGCGCGCCTGGAACGCCTGCTCTTCGGCGCTCATGTCCTGTTCTGTGCGGACTTTCTTGAGGCCGGTCTCCACCATCTGTGCGTACATAGCTTCCCCCGTGGTTCTCACCAATTGCAAACCCGTCCAAATCATAATACGATACAAAAAACTTGATGTACACAATAATTTTGAATCATATCGCAGCACCAAAAATTGACCGGAATCATGAAACGACTGTCCAGCACTGAGTGGATCGCCCACGACCTGGCCCTCGATCCGCCGCGCCACAAGTCGCTGGTGGTGACCGTGTGCGGGGACACGATTGCCCCGCACGGCGGCGCCTTCTGGCTGGGCAGCATGATCGAGCTGGTGGGCCCGCTGGGCGTCGGCGACCGGCTGATGCGCACCAGCGTGTTCCGCCTGGTGCAGGAAGGCTGGCTGACGGCCAGCCGCGAAGGCCGGCGCAGCCGCTATGCGATCGAGCCGAAGGCGCTGCCGCGCTTCGAACGCGCCAACCGCCGCATCTATTCGGCGCCGGGCCTGGACTGGGACGGGCGCTGGACCTTCGTGCTGGCGCCGCATAGCAAGAGCGGCAGCATCGACAGCGAACTGCGCACCCTGCTGCGCAAGGAACTCGAGTGGGAGGGTTTCGCGATGCTGGCGACGGGGGTGATGGCGCATCCGGCGCCCGAGCGCGACACGCTGCGCGAGATCCTGGCGCGCGCGGAGGCCACCGAGAAGGTGTTCGTGTGCCAGGTCGACGAGCTGCCCGGCATGGACGCGCGTCCGCTGCCCGAGCTGGTGGGCGACTGCTGGAACCTGGATGCGGTGGTGGGCGCCTATCGCGGCTTCATCGACCGCTTCGCGCCGCTGCCCGACATGCTGGGCAAGGACGACGTGACGCCCGAGCATGCGTTCGCGATCCGCACCCTGCTGATCCACGCCTACCGCCGCGTGCAGTTGCACGACCCGATGCTGCCGCTGGCCCTGCTGCCGCAGCCGTGGCCCGGGGCCGACGCCTATGCGCTGGCGCGCGAGATCTACCGCCTGTGCCACGCGCGCGCCGAGGAGCACGTGCTGGCGATGCTGCGCAAGGAAGACGCGGCGACGCCCGAGGCTGACGCCGCCTATTACGGCCGCTTCGGCGGATTGCGGGACTGAGACCCGGCGCACAAGAGCACGTCCAAAAGCGGGTATCATCGATGCTTTGACGCCTTTCCCAACACAGGACAACACCATGTCTATCAAGATCAGCAGCCAATTCGACGCTGGCGCCATCGAGGTCGTGAACGCCACCAGCGCCAACGCCATCGACCTGAACATCCGCAAGGACTCGCACGCCGACATCATCCAGTGGTTCTACTTCCGCCTGCAGGGCGCGCAGGGCGAAGCCTGCACCATCCGCCTGCTCAACGCCGGCAAGGCCGCCTATCCGGCCGGCTGGGAAGGCTACCAGGCGATGGCGAGCTACGACCGCGTGAACTGGTTCCGCGTGCCGACCACGTTCGATGGCCAGGTGCTCACCATCGAGCACACCCCGGGCATGGACAGCGTCTACTACGCTTATTTCGAGCCGTATTCGTGGGAGCGCCACCTTGAGTTGCTCGACCGCGCCCAGATGTCTGAAAACGTGCGCATGCTCGACCTGGGCTCGACCGTCGACGGCCGCGACCTGAACATGCTGGTGATCGGCGAGCCGGCCGAAGGTAAAAAGAAAGTGTGGGTGATCGCACGCCAGCACCCGGGCGAGACGATGGCCGAATGGTTCGTCGAGGGCATGCTCGACGCGCTGCTCGATCCGGCCCACCCGTTCGGGCGCCAGCTGCTGAAAGAGTCGGTGTTCTACGTGGTGCCGAACATGAACCCGGACGGCTCGGTGCGCGGCAACCTGCGCACCAACGCAGCCGGCGCGAACCTGAACCGCGAGTGGCTCAATCCGAGCATGGAGCGCAGCCCCGAGGTGTTCCTGGTGCTGCAGAAGATGCACGAGACCGGTGTCGACCTGTGCCTGGACGTGCACGGCGACGAAGGCCTGCCCTATGTGTTCGTGGCCGGCAGCGAATCGCTGCCGAACTTCACGCAGGAGCAAGGCGAAGCGCAGGACCGCTTCATCGCCGACTTCAAGATCGCCAGCCCGGACTTCCAGGACGTGCACGGCTACGGCGCCACGCCGTACACCGCAGAAACCCTGACCATGGGTTCGCCGCACATCACCCACGCCTTCGGCTGCCTGTCGCTGACGCTGGAACTGCCGTTCAAGGACAACGCCAACGATCCGGATCCGCAAGTCGGCTGGGATGGCGCCCGCAGTGCGCGCCTGGGCGCGGCGGTGCTGCAGCCGGTGCTGAACGCGATCCGCGCGATCAAGTAAGCACGCCCCACTGTCGCGACGACGCCCCGCATGGCGGGGCGTTTTTTATTGGCGCCTGGGTCAGAGCGCCGCGCCGAACGGGGCCAGGCGCATGGCAGATACCGACCGTCTGCAGGGCGATCAGGAGCGCGACCGGCCTGGCCCACAGTCCCCCGCCAGCTCAGGCGGATCTAGCCGGCCATCGGATCGGCCATCGACCCGTGCGGGATGCCCAGCGCCTTGGGCAGGCCGTGGGTGAACATGGCGATGCCGAAGACGCAGCGCAGCAGGGCAATCCCGCACGGCGGTGCGTTCAGAGTGCGACGCCCAGATGGGTGTTGACCCAGGCGTTCGCATCCGCGCTGCTGTCGAAGTGCAGGGTCGCGATCGCGGTTTTATCGGACGCGAGGAAGGTGGCGTACACCTTGCGGCTGTCCGCACCGCTCGAGCTGAGCAGATCGGATTGCGGGGCCAGCTCGACGGTGGCCACCAGGTCGAGATTGAGCAGCACCGTCTTGGGGCTGCTTTCCTTGTCGATGCGGACGAATCGGCCCATGGCGCTCTCCTCTTCAGTTGCCGGCCACGACCATCTTCTCGATCAGGATCGAGCCGGTGGTCTTGTTGCCGCGTACGAGGGTGTCGTTACCGACGGCAACGATTTGCTGGAACATCTCACGCATATTGCCGGCGATGGTGATCTCTTCGACCGGATACTGGATGACGCCGTTCTCGACCCAGTAGCCCGACGCGCCGCGCGAATAGTCGCCGGTCACGTAGTTGACGCCCTGGCCCATCAGCTCGGTGACCAGGAGGCCCGTGCCGAGTTTGCGCAGCATGCCTTCGAAATCGTCGCTGCGGCGGGTGTCCCTGGAGACGATCTCGAGATTGTGCGAGCCGCCGGCATTGCCGGTGGTTTGCATGCCCAGCTTGCGCGCCGAGTAAGACGACAGGAAGTACCCCTGCAGCACGCCGTCGGCGATCACCTTGCGGCGCACGGTCTTGACGCCCTCTTCGTCGAACGGCGCCGAGCCGACCGCGCCGATCAGGTGCGGGTCTTCGACGATCTGGATGTGCGACGGGAACACCTGCTTGCCCAGGGTATCGAGCAGGAAGGTCGACTTGCGGTACAGCGCGCCGCCCGACACCGCTTGCACGAAGGCGCCCAGCAGGCCGGCGGCCAGCGGCGCCTCGAACAGCACCGGGCAGGTGCGGGTATTCAGTTTGCGCGCGTTCAGGCGCGCCAGCGCGCGCTCGGCGGCGTAGCGGCCCACTTTCTCGGGCTTGGCCAGTTCCTTGGGATTGCGCGACGAGGTGTACCAGTCGTCGCGCTGCATCTGATTGCCCTTGCCGGCGATCGGCGCCACCGAGATCGTGTGGCGCGAGAATGGATAGCCGCCGATGAAGCCGCGCGAGTTGGCGCCGACGAAATGCGATTGCTGGACGTAGACGCTGGCGCCTTCGCTGTTGGTGATGCGCTTGTCGACCTCGAAGGCGGCGTTTTCGCAGCGCTTGGCCAGCTCCACCGCTTCTTCGGTGCTGATCTGCCACGGGTAGAACAGGCGCAGGTCGCGCGGCGCGAGCTCGAGGAGATCGGCATCGGGCAGGCCGGCGCAATCATCCTCGGCGGTGAAACGGGCGATGTTGGCCGCCGCCTCGACGGTCGCCTTGAGCGAAGAGGTCGAGAAATCGGAGGTGCTGGCATTGCCGCGGCGCTGGCCCACATAGACGGTGACGCCCAGGCCCTTGTCCTTGTTTTGCTCGATCGTCTCGATGTTGCCTTTACGCACAGAAACCGACAAACCGCTCCCTTCGCTGATCTCGACCGAGGCGTCGGTCGCGCCCTGCTCGCGGGCGAACGCCAGCACGTCGCGCGCCAGCTGTTTGAGCTGATCCTGGGTGTGGGTAAAAGCGTTGTCGTTCATAGGTGTTTTTCGTGGCAGGCCCTAAAACAGTTATCATAGCAGCCGTTTACAGTTTTCACTGATCGGCCCCGCGCCAATCAAATCCATTCATATCATGCCTAATCCAAATCGCGGCTCGGTCGGCTTCCAGTCGAACGAGTTCGAACCCGAATACGACCGTCCTTCCAAGTCGGAACTCAAGCGCCAGTCGAACGAGCTGCAAAAGCTCGGCGAGCAACTGGTCGACGCGCCACGCGACCGCGTCAAGCGCGTGCCGATGCCGGAAGACGTGCGCGATGTCATCCTCGAAACCCAGACCATCACCAACCACGAAGGCCGCCGCCGCGCCCTGCAATTCGTGGGCAAGAAGATGCGCACCCTGGACGAGGAAGAAGTCGCCGCCATCCAGCGCGCCATCGACAGCTGGAAAGGCGCCTCGAAGTCCGAGACCGCCGCCCTGCACGCGCTCGAGCGCCGCCGCGAGAAGCTGCTGGCCGACGACAAGGCCCTGACCGTCCTGCTCGAAGAAAATCCCGAGCTCGACGTCCAGCACCTGCGCACCCTGATCCGCAACGCGCGCAAGGAAGTGGCCGAATCCAAGCCGCCGAAGGCCTACCGCGAGATCTTCCAGATCCTGAAGGACCTGAGCAAGAAGAAGAAAGCCGACGCCGACGCCGAAGAAGAAGGCAACGATGACGAATCCGACGACGAGTAATCAGGAGTTGGTGATCGGCCTGGTGTCGGTTTCCGACCGCGCCAGCGGCGGCGTGTACGAAGACAAGGGCATCCCGGCGCTGAACGAGTGGCTGGCGGGAGCGGTCACCACGCCATTTCGCGTCGAAACCCGGTTGATCCCCGACGACCGCGCCAGTATCGAAGCGACCCTGGTCGACCTGGTGGACAGCGCGCGCTGCCACCTGGTGCTGACCACCGGCGGCACCGGTCCGGCGCGGCGCGACGTCACACCCGAGGCCACGCTGGCGGTCGCCACCAAGGAGATGCCCGGCTTCGGCGAGCAGATGCGCCAGATCAGCCTGCGCTTCGTGCCGACCGCGATCCTGTCGCGCCAGACCGCGGTGATCCGCGAAACGGCGGACCACGCGGCCCTGATCATGAACCTGCCCGGCCAGCCGAAGTCGATCAAGGAAACCCTCGAAGGGCTGAAGGACGACGCCGGCAACACGGTCGTCGGCGGCATCTTCGCGGCCGTCCCCTATTGCATCGACCTGATCGGCGGCCCGTACATGGAAACCAATCCGGCGGTGAGCAAGACTTTCCGCCCCAAATCGGCATTGCGTCCGCCTGTCGCCTAACTGAAGGAAGCCATGAGCCAGCTGCTTGAGCATATCGAGATCGAAACCGCGCCGAACCCGTCCATTGCCATCGTCTGGCTGCACGGCCTGGGCGCCGACGGCAACGACTTCGTGCCGATCGTGCGCGAACTGGACTTGTCGGGCCTGCCCGGCATCCGCTTCGTGTTCCCGCATGCGAACACGATGCCGGTCACGATCAACGGCGGCTACGTGATGCGCTCGTGGTACGACATCGTCGCCACCGACCTGGTCCGGCGCGAAGACGAAGCCGGCCTGCGCGCCTCGCAGCTGCAGGTCGAGGCGCTGATCGCGCGCGAAAAGGCGCGCGGCATCCCGGCCTCGCGCATCATCCTGGCCGGCTTCTCGCAGGGCTGCGCGATGACCTTGCAGACCGGCCTGCGCCACCCGGAACCGCTGGCCGGCATGATGTGCCTGTCGGGCTACCTGCCGCTGGCGGGCGTGGCCGGCGCCGAGCGCATTGACGCCAGCCTGGCCACGCCGATCTTCATGGCGCATGGCGTGCAGGATCCGGTGGTGCCGTTCGCGCGCGCGGAAGATTCGCGCAAGGTGCTCGAGTCGCTCGGCTACCAGGTCGAGTGGCATGCCTACCAGATGCAGCACACGCTGTGCCTGGAAGAGGTGCAGGACATCGCCAAGTGGATTCGCAAGGTCGTCGCCTGACACCCGGCTCCATCGGCGGCGCGGTCACGTCGACAGCGCCGCCTCCACCGCATCGCTCAGGCGCGACACGATCTCCGACAGATCCGCCGGCGTCGCAATGAAGGGCGGCGCCAGCAGCACATGGTCGCCGTGCTGCCCATCGATCGTTCCCCCCATCGGATAGACCAGCAGGCCGCGCGCCATCGCCTCGGCCTTGATCGCCGCGTGCAGCTTGCGCTCGGGCGCGAACGGCTCCTTGGTCTCGCGGTCGCGCACGAACTCCAGCGCCAGCAGCAGCCCGCGGCCGCGGATGTCGCCGACATGCTCGTGCACCCCGAACACGTCGCCCAGCATGCGGCGCAGCACCGCGCCGCGGCTGCGCACCCGCGCCAGCAGGTCGTCGCGCTCGATCACCTGCTGCACCGCCAGCGCCGCGCTAGCCGCGACCGGATGGCCGATATAGGTGTGCCCGTGCTGGAACATGCCGCTGCGGCTGCGCAGGCATTCGACGATCGCCTTGTGCGCCAGCACCGCGCCGATCGGCTGGTAGCCGGCGCCCAGGCCCTTGGCCACGGCCACGATGTCGGGCGCCACGCCGTCCTGCTCGATCGCGTACATGGTGCCGGTGCGGCCCATGCCGCACATGACTTCGTCGGCGATGAACAGGATGCGATGACGGTCGCAGATCTCGCGCACGCCCTGGAAATAGCCCGGCGTGGGCGGAATCGCGCCGCCGGTCGCCCCCACCACCGGCTCGGCCACGAAGGCGATGATGTTCTCGGGGCCGGCGCGCAGGATGGTGGTCTCCAGTTCGTCCAGCAGGCCGGCGGTGTAGTCGTCGACGCTGACGCCGTCGGCGCGGCCGCGGTACTCGTAGCAGGCCGACACCCGCAGCGCATCCTTCAACAGCGGGGCGAAGGCGCGCCGCCGCCACTCGTTGCCGCCCACGCCCAGCGCGCCCAGCGTGTTGCCGTGATAGCTCTGGCGCCGCGCCAGGAAGCGGGTGCGCTGCGGTTCGCCCATCTCGACCCAGTACTGGCGCGCCAGCTTGAGCGCGGTCTCCATCGCCTCGGAGCCGCCGGAGACGAAATAGACGCCTCCCATGTCTTCCGGCCCGCCGTCGACCAAGCGCGCGGCCAGTTGCTCGGCCACGTCGGTGGTGAAGAAGGCGGTGTGGGCATAGGCGCAGCGGTCGATCTGGCGGTGCATGGCGGCGATCACGTCCGGGTGGCCGTGGCCCAGCGAAGAGACGGCGGCGCCGCTGCTGGCGTCGATATAGGTCTTGCCGTTGGTGTCGACGAGCGTAATGCCCTCGCCGCCGGCCGCGAGGGGCGGCACCTGGCGCAGACTGCGGTGGATGATGTGGCTCATGAAAGCTTACCTCCGATCTCCGATAGGGACGACACTTGACGATAAGCGCGGGAGAGCCGGCTTCTTTTGATTTTTAGCGCAGGCCGTGCGAATATTTTCTTGGGATCACTATTGGAACAACACATGAGCGAGCGCCTGGGCCCCATTCCCGACCATGAACTGAACGACGCCCAGCGCGCCGCCGCGCGGGAAATCGTCGCCGGCCCGCGCGGCGCCGTCTACGGCCCCTTCGTGCCGCTGCTGCGCAGTCCCGAGCTGATGAGCCATGCGCAGCGCATGGGCGAGTACCTGCGCTACCGCAGCGCGATCGGGGTGCGCCTGTCGGAGCTGGCGATCCTGGTCACGGCGCGCCAGTGGGACCAGCAGGTGGAGTGGGCGATCCATGCGCCGATCGCGGCCCAGGTGGGAATTCCGTCGTCGGTCATCGCGGCCATCGCGGCGCGCGAGCGGCCGGGCGACATGCTGGTGGACGAGGCGGTGGTGCACGACTTCTGCATCGAGCTGCACGAGCACAAGGCGGTGTCGGACCGGGTGTATGCCGACGCGCTCGCGCTGTTCGGCGATCAGGGCGTGGTCGACCTCATCGGGATCAACGGCTACTACACCCTGCTCGCGATGGTGATGAACACGGCGCGCACCAGCGTGCCCGAGGAGGGCGCGTGGCGCATGCCGGATTAGGGTTGAAGGTGTACTTGGACCCCCGCCTTCGCGGGGGCGACGCTTATTTCGGAAACGCCACCACTTCGGCCTGCTGCTCGCCCAGGCCCGCGATTCCCAGGCGCAGCTGGTCGCCCTTTTTCAGGAAGCGCTGCGGCGAGCGGCCCATGCCCACGCCCGGCGGGGTGCCGGTGGTGATGATGTCGCCCGGCTCCAGTGTCATGAAGCGCGACACGTAGCTGACGATCTGCGCCACGCTGAAGATCATGCTGCCCGTGTTCCCGGTCTGCATGCGCTTGCCGTTCAGTTCCAGATACAAGTCGAGGTCTTGCACGTCGTAGATCTCGTCGCGCGTGACCAGGAAGGGGCCGACCGGGCCGAAGGTGTCGCAGCCTTTGCCTTTATCCCACTGCGAGCCCATCTCGAACTGGAAGGCGCGCTCCGAGACGTCGTTGACCACGCAGTAGCCGGCCACGTACTTCAGCGCTTCTTCTTCGCTCACGTACTGTGCGCGGGTGCCGATGATGACGCCCAGTTCGACTTCCCAGTCGGTCTTCTTCGAGCCTTTCGGCAGCACGATCGCATCGTCAGGGCCGTTCAGGGAGCTGGTCGCCTTGGTGAAGAACACCGGCTCGCTCGGGGTGATGGATTTGGTTTCGGCGACGTGGTCGGCGTAGTTCATGCCGATGCCGATGAATTTGCCGACGCCCTTGACCGGCACGCCCAGGCGCGGATTGCCGCGCACCAGCGGCAGGGTCTTGTGGTCGATCTTCGCCAGCTTGCGCAGCGCCTTGTCGCCCAACACCGACGCATCGATGTCGTCGATGATGCCGGACAGGTCGCGCAGGCGGCCCTCTTCGTCGAACAGGCCCGGCTTCTCTTTGCCCGGGCGGCCATAGCGCACCAATCTCATGATTCTTCCTCGGTCGTGAACGCGCGGACCGTGGCGGTCCGCGTCAAACCGGCGATGATACCAAGGATCGGCTATTGAAGGATCGGCTATTGAAGGATCGGCTATTGACTGAGCAGATAGGCGCTGATGTCGATCGCATCGCGCTCGCTCACGCCCATGTTCGGCATCGCGTTGTCCGGATCGATCGCCTGCGGATCCATGATCCAGCGCACCAGGTTGTCCTGGGTATTGGGCACCTTGCCGGCGATGTAGCGGCGCTCGGCCATGTCGCCGAGCGGACGGCCGACGTACACCTTCGAGCCGGCGATGCTCGGCACCGTATGGCAGGAGTGGCAGGCGTACTGGGTCAGCGCGATCTTGCCGCGTTCGGGGTCGCCCTGGATGCCGGGCGCCGGCCGCGTCGGGCCGCAGGCCGCCAGCAGCACGGCGAGCGCCGTCATGGCCGGGATGCGTGCTGCGCTCATGGCTGCTCTCCTTGCGTAACGGTTGCGGGTGCGTCCCCGGGCGCCGTCATGCGCCGGAAATCGTCCGTCGTCATGTTCGGCATGGCCGACACGAACGCCACCACCGCCCAGATATCGTTGTCGCTCAGGTGATATTCCCAGGCCGGCATGCCGCTCATCTTGATGCCGTTGCGCGTGATCCAGTACAGCTCGCGCGTTTCCCAATTGAGGTCGGCGTCCACCAGCGGCCCGGGCACCGGCTGCATGCTCATGCCCTGCTGGAGCGGCGCGACGCCCGGCCCGCCGTGGCACTGGATGCAGTTGGCCCCGTAGACGGCGGCGCCGCGCCGCACCTGCTCCGGCGCGCCAAGTCCGGCGGGCACCTGGATGTCGTGCGCATGGTTCTGCACCGAGTACTGCAGGCCTTCCTCGAACACGGTGTAGATCAGCGGGTAGTGCTGCGCGGTCGCGGCGATATTGTAGAAACCGCCGCGCAGGACGATCAGGCCGATGACGGCGCCGATCAGCCCTGCCCCCAGCAGGGTCAGCACCATGGTCTTGACGATAAGTCGTGCGCGATTGGATAGCATAACCTAGGGCGTTCAGTTAAAAAAATGACATCTAATTTCTTGTATTATAAAAGCCACTGCTTTTTCACGAAAAACCAACCGTGCGCATGAATATCTGTCAATACGGCCGTCCTTTCCTTTTACGCGCCAGCGCCATGCTGCTGTGCGCGCTGCTGGCGAGCGGCTGCGGCAGCCAGGACAAGCCGAGCCGTGTCGAAGGGGGCGATCCGGAGCGCGGTCGCCTGCTGGCCCAGCAATACCAGTGCGCGGCCTGCCATTTCATTCCCGAGGTGCAGGGCACGAACGGCGACGCCGGCCCGTCGCTGCAGTACATGGGCCGCCTGAGTTATATCGCAGGCAGCATCCCGAACCAGCCCGAGAACATGGTCCGCTTCCTGCGGAACCCGCCCGCGGTCAAGCCCGGCACGCTGATGCCGGCGCTCGGCATTTCCGAAGAAGAGGCGCGCCATATGGCGGCCTTCATGTACACCCTGAAATGAACGACCTGCAATCCGTCCTCCATCCGGCCGGCGCCGACGCCGCCATCATCCACCAGTTCAGCTGGGTGCTGTTCGTCGGCGGCACGCTGATCTTCATCTTCGTGATGGCCTTGCTGACCCTGGCCATGCGGCGCCAGGCGCGCCCGATCCGGCCCGCCATCTGGATCTTCGGCGCCGGCATCGCCTTCCCGGTCGTGGTGCTCACTGCCCTCCTGGCCTGGAGCACCTGGCGCAGCGCGCAGCTGGCGCCGCAGACCTCGCACGATGCGCTGACGATCTCGGTCACCGGCAAGATGTGGTGGTGGGAGGTGCGCTACCGCGACCCGGCCACCAATCGCGAGATCATCAGCGCCAATGAGATCCACATCCCGGTCGGCGAATCGGTCTACCTCGGATTGACCGCGTCCGACGTGATCCACAGCCTGTGGGTGCCGTCGCTGGCCGGCAAGCGCGACATGATCCCGGGCCGCGTCACCGGCCTGACCCTGCGCGCCGACAAGCCGGGCGTCTACCGCGGCCAGTGCGCCGAATACTGCGGCGAGCAGCACGCGCGCATGGCCTTCCACGTGATCGCCCTGCCGCGCCCCGAATTCGACGCCTGGCTGGCGCGCCAGGCGGCGCCAAGCCTGCCGGCCGACACCACCGTGCTGCAGCGCGGCCGCGAGGCCTTCCTGGCGCAGCAATGCCAGGCCTGCCACACGATCCGCGGCGTCACCGACGTGCCGCCGTTCTCGGAGCAGGCAAGGATCGCCGACACGTCGCGCCTGGGGCCCGACCTGACCCACGTCGGCAGCCGCCGCGAGATCGCGGCCGGCACCCTGCGCAACCACCGCGGCACGCTGGCCGGCTGGATCGCCGACCCGCAAGCCATCAAGCCAGGCGTGTTCATGCCGCCTTCACAAGACCTGGACGGCGAAACCCTGCGCGCGCTGGCCACCTACCTCGAGCACCTGAAATGACGACGCGCGACGACGCTTTGCCGAATCCCCTGCCCCGCCCACCGCTGGAGCTGACCCGCCTCGAACAGATCTGGGAAACGCCCAGCGGCTGGCGCTTCTTCAAGTCGGTCAACAACACCAATATCGGCCTGATGTACATCGGGACGGCGATCCTGTTCTTCATCCTGGCCGGCATCCTGGCCCTGATCATGCGGGTGCAGCTGGCGGTGCCGGACAACGACCTGGTGGCCGCCAGCACCTACAACCAGATCTTCACGATGCACGGCACCGTGATGATGTTCCTGTTCGCGATCCCGATCGTCGAGGCGATCGCGGTCTACCTGCTGCCCAATATGCTGGGCGCGCGCGATCTGCCTTTCCCCCGATTGTCGGCCTACGCCTTCTGGGCCTATGCCTTCGGCGGCCTGGCCTTCTTCTGCACCCTGTTCTGGGGCCTGGCGCCGGACGGCGGCTGGTTCATGTATCCGCCGCTGACCGGCATGAAGTATTCGCCCGGCCTGAACGCCGACTTCTGGCTGCTGGGGATCGGCTTCATCGAGATCTCGGCGATCGCCGGCGCGATCGAGCTGATCGTCGGCATCCTGTTCACCCGCGCGCCGGGCATGACCCTGCGCCGCATGCCGGTGTATGCCTGGGCCATGCTGGTGGTGGGCGTGATGATCATCATCGCCTTCCCGGCCGTGATCGCCGGCACCGCGCTGCTCGAACTCGAGCGCGCCTTCAACATGCCGATCTTCGATGCCGAGCGCGGCGGCGACCCGCTGATCTGGCAGCACCTGTTCTGGTTCTTCGGCCATCCCGAGGTCTACATCATCTTCCTGCCGGCGGCCGGCATGATCTCGACCATGATCCCGACCATCGCCCAGAACCGCCTGGTGGGACGGCGCGTGATCGTGGTGGCGCTGGTCGGCGTCGGCATCTTCAGTTTCGGCCTGTGGGCCCACCACATGTTCACCGCCGGCCTGGGCGTGCTCGAGATGAGCCTGATCTCGGCGGCCAGCATGGCGGTGGCGATCCCCACCGGCATCCAGGTGTTCGGCTGGATCGCCACCTTATGGAGTGGCCGCATCAAGCTGAATGCGCCTACTCTATTCATGCTCGGCTTCATGTTCATCTTCGTGCTGGGCGGGCTGACCGGCGTGATGGTGGCCGTGATCCCGTTCGACTGGCAGGTGCACGACACCTATTTCATCGTGGCCCACCTGCATTACGTGCTGATCGGCGGCATGGTGTTCCCGGTGTTCGCCGCCATCTATTACTGGCTGCCGCTCATCAACGGCAACCAGATGTCGGAGCGCTGGGCCAAATGGATCTTCGCGCTGCTGTTCGGCGGCTTCAACATCACCTTCTTCCCGATGCACATCACGGGCCTGTACGGCATGCCGCGCCGGGTCTACACCTACTCGCACGAGATGGGCTGGGACTGGCTCAATATGCTCTCGACCGTCGGCGCCTTCATGTTCGCCCTCGGCATCGTGGCCATGATCGTCGACGCCACCCGCACCCTGCGCCGGCCAACCAAGGAAGTCGGCAATCCGTGGAACGCGGCGACGCTCGAGTGGCTGCCGTCCGAGGACTACGGCAACCGCAGCATCCCGATCGTCACGTCCGACGATCCGCTGTGGGACCAGCCGACCCTGTCGAAGGAGGTCGAAGAAGGCCGCCACTACCTGCCCAATACCGTCACCGGCCGCCGCGAGACGATCGCCACCAGCCCGGTGAGCGCGACGCCCAACTACCTGATGATCCTGCCCGGCGACAGCTGGCTGACCGTGATCGGCGCCGCCGGCACGGCCGGCTTCTTCCTGCTGCTGACCGTGAAGGCGATGGTGCTGGCCTCGATTTGCGGCGTCATCGCCGTCGCCTGCATCATCGGCTGGCTGTGGCAATCGGACCGCAGCGTCAACATGACCCACGCCCCGATCGGCGGCGGCATCAAGCTGCCGATCGGCGCGGTCGGCGTCGCCTCGCATTCGTGGTGGGGCACCTTCATCATGCTGATCGTGATCTACGGGATCTTCTGGTCTTTCGCCTACACCTACATCCACACCTCGATGCGGCTCGAGATCTGTCCGCCGCCGGGCGCCTCGCTGCCCGATGGAACGTACACCATCGCCGCCGCCGCCCTGCTGCTGCTTGGCTCCGCCCTGGTCTGGTTCAGTGGCCGCCTGAAGGGCCACGGCATGGCCTGGACGACACTCGCGGCGCTGGCCTGCACCACGGCCGCCTTCCTGCTCGACGTGCACAGCTGGCGCCTGGTGCATCTCGATGGCACCAAGGATGCCTGGAACGCCTCGATCGCGATCATGCTCGGTTTCCAGGGCGTGATGCTGTTCGTGCTGCTGCTGGCCGCGCCCTACCTGTGCGTGCGCGCCTGGCGCGGCCTTGTCAAGCCCGAAAACCGCGCCACGCGCGACAATATCGCGCTGATCTGGCATTACGTGACCCTGCAGGGCATCACCGCCATGGTGGTGATCCGCGGCCTGCTGCTGGTGATGGATTGAACATGGACGACCGATTCTTCCGGCGCGCCACGCGCGCCTCGCTTCCCCTCCTGGCCTGGGCCGCGCACTTTGGCTTCAGCTATATCGTGGCCGCGGCCCAGTGCACGCCGGGCGCCTGGCGGCCGGAAGGGCCGAACCCGTGGCTGCTGGGCGGCGCCACGCTGCTGGCGCTGGCCGTCTGCGTGTGGAGCGGCGCCGCCGCCGGCAAGCGCCTGCGGCTGGGCTCGACCGAGTTCGTGGATTACGTGGCGGCGGCCAGCGCGGTGCTGGCCTTCGTGGCGATCGCGTGGACCGGGATGCCGGTCCTGCTGGTCAGTGGATGCGCCTGACGGCGCATCAACCCGCGTCCGGCGCCACGCGCCAGATCACGTTGCCGACGTCGTCGGCCACCAGCACCGCGCCCTTCCTGTCGACCGCGACGCCGACCGGCCGGCCATGGGCCTCGCCATCCTGGTTGACGAAGCCGGTCAGCATGTCGACCGGCTTGCCGTTCGGCCGGCCATCCTTGAACGGCACGAACACGACGTTGTAGCCCGAGCGCGGCTTGCGGTTCCAGGAGCCGTGGTTGCCGACGATGGCGCCGTTCCTGTACTGCCCCGGCAGCAGCGATCCTTCGTAGAATGCCAGGCCCAGCGGGGCCACGTGGGCGCCCAGCGCGTAATCCGGCACGATCGCCTTTTCCACCAGGTCGGGACGCGGCGGCTTGACGCGCGTGTCGACGTGCTTGCCGAAGTAGCTGTACGGCCAGCCATAGAAACCGCCATCCTTCACCGAGGTCAGGTAGTCCGGCACCAGGTCGCTGCCGATCAGGTCGCGCTCGTTCACCACGGTCCACAACACGCCGGTCTCGGGCTGCCAGGCCATGCCGTTCGGATTGCGCAGGCCCGACGCGAACACGCGCGTCTTGCCGCTGGCGAGGTCGATCTCCAGGATCGCGGCCCGGTCCTGCTCCTGGTCCATGCCGTTCTCGGCGACGTTGCTGTTCGAGCCCGTGGTCGCGTACAGCTTCGTGCCGTCCTTGCTGGCGATGATGTTCTTGGTCCAGTGGTGGTTCAGCGGACCGCCCGGCAGCGGCGCCACCTGCTGCGGTTTGTCGAGGATTTCGGTCACCCCCTCCTTGTACGGAAAGCGCACCACCGCATCGGTATTGGCCACGTACAGCGTGTCGCCCACCAGCGCCATGCCGAACGGCGAATTCAGGTCTTTCAGGAACACGCGTTTCAGCTCGGCCACGCCGTCGCCATCGGCGTCGCGCAGCAGGCTGATACGGTTCGCGCTCGGCACGCCGGCGCCGGCGCGCGCCATGACCTTGCCCGTCACCCAGTTGCCGATGCCGCTCTTCGCCGGACGCTGCGGCGCATTGGTCTCGGCCACCAGCACGTCGCCGTTCGGGAGCACATAGACCCAGCGCGGATGGTCGAGCGCGGTGGCGAAGGCGTTCACCGCCAGGCCGGGCGCCGGGACCGGCGTCGTGTTCGCCGGCCAGCCTTTGGCCGGGGCGATGTGGACGGTCGGGATCAGGGTCTTGTTCGGCTCCTTCAGGGTCGGCTGCGAACCCATGTCGGCGCCGGCCGGCAAGGTCGATTTGTCGCCGCAGGCGGCCAGCAGGAGCATGGCGCCTGCGCACATGAACGGGAGTGGTTTGCGCATGACTTTCCCCAAGAGTATGGACTGGGGAAGTGTATATGACAAAGCCACCCATGCACGTTACGGCTGAGAACGCTCAGCCGTGCGCCGGCGCGCGAACCGCCACAGGCCGGGCAGCTGGATCGCCACCAGCAGGGCAAACGCGGCGCGATAGGCTTCCGGCGGCGCGCGGCCGAGCAGGTCGGGCTGCCACAGGCCGATCACCAGCCCGAAGCCGGCCTGCACCAGGAAGGCGCCGATGAAGATCAGGAGGTTCAGGAAAGTCGCGGCGCGTCCCGTCAGTTCGCGCGGCATCGACTGCGCCACGATGGCGTACTCGATGCCGGTGATCGTGCCCACCAGCGTGAACATCACCGACAGCATCGCGACACCGGGCCGGTAGCCGATGACCATGGCCGCCTGCACCAGCACGAAGAACGTGATGCCGGCCGCCGCCACGTCGAGCGGCGGCATACCGCGCCGCCCGGCCCATTCGGTGACCATGCCGACCGCGATCGCGCCGAACACCACCGCCGCCATCCCCAGGTAGAGCAGATAGGCGACCGCGGGCTCGGGGTAGCGCCCCACATCGGACAGCCAGCGCCCGACCCACAGGCCCTGCACGCCGAAGAACACCGCATGCGGGATCAAGACCAGCGAGGCGACCGCGCGAAAGCTCGGCGCGCGCCAGACTTCGCGCAGGGCCGGCAGCAGCGGACCGCGCTGCGCGGCCGGTCCCTCGGCCTTCGGGTACAGCAGCGCGATCAACAACCCGGTGCAGGCCACCAGCGCCGCCAGCAGGCAGAACAGGCCGCGCCAGTCGGTGTATTCCAGCACGGCGCGCACCGGCATGGTGGCGCTGGCGGCGCCCATGCCGCCGACCGCGATCAGGTAGCCGTGCACCGACGGCAGCCGGTTCGGAGCGATCCAGGTGGAGATCGCCTTGACCGCCGCCATGAAGCAGCCGCCCAGGCCGCAGCCCATGATGGCGCGCGCCGCCAGCAGGCCATAGAAGCCGCTGCAGTTTGCGAACAGCAGCGCGCCGCAGGACGCGAGCAGCATCATCGCCACCTGCACCCGGCGCGGCCCGTAGCGGTCCAGCGCCATCCCGACCGGCAGCTGGACCAGGGCGAAGGCGAAGAAGAAGGCGCTGGTCAGCAGCCCGAGCTTGCTAGGGGTGAGCGCCAGCGCGCCCACCAGGTGCGAGGCCAGCACCGCGTTCACGTTGCGCAGCAGCGAAGACAGGAAGTGCCCCAGCGCGAACGGCAGGAACACGTAGAAGAACACCCCCACGCCGGACAGGCGCAGGGGCGCTACGGACGCCAGGGCGCCTGGTTGCATCGTCGGACCCGCGCCTGGCATCAGGCCGCGTCGGGCTGGGCTTCGCCGCGCTGGCCGGCCGGCACCAGCGGGATCACCCGTCCGCCGGGGCCGCGCAGCGGGCCGCCGCTTTCCACTTCGAAGAAGAAGCGGTCGCGCCCGAACGCGGGCTTCAAATGATCGAGCCAGGTGGCGTTGGGGTCGAACTTGGCGAAGAACGGACGGCGCACCCAATCGGGATTGCGCGCCTGCAGGAACTGCAGGGCGAACAGCTTTTCGCCATTGATGGTCACCACCCCGTCGATCACGACCTTGCCGGGGAAGGCGCTCATCGACGGCCCGCGCACGGTGCGCGACAGGCCCGAGACCATCGAATAGGCTTCCTGGAAGATCTCGTGGGCGCGCGCCAGCGGCAGCGCGAAGTAGTCGCGCGGGCCGGTGTCGCGCTCGACGAACATGTAATAGGGAATGGCGCCCAGGCGCACGCCGGTGGTCCACAGTTCGGCCCAGCTCTTCGGGTCTTCGTTGATGTGGCGGATCAGCGGGCCCTGCATGCGCAGGGTGGCGCCGGTGCCGACGATGCGCTTGACCGCCTGCTGGGCTACGGCCGCGCGCAGTTCGACCGCGTGGTTGTAGTGGCCCATGATGGCCAGGTTCTTCCCGCTCGCCACCACTTTCTCGAACAGCCGCATCAGGTCGTCGCTGTCCTTGTCCGACACGAAGCGCTGCGGCCAATAGGCGACCGACTTGGTGCCGATGCGGATGTTCTGGATGTGGGCCAGCTCGGGCGCCAGCAGGGGTTCGAGGAATTCGGCCAGCGAACGGGTGTTCATGATCATCGGGTCGCCGCCGGTGATCAGGACGTCGGTCACGTCCGGATGCATCTTGAGGTAGGACACCAGCTCGCCGCACTCGCGCGCGTCGAACTTCATCTCGTCCATGCCGACGAACTGCGGCCAGCGGAAGCAGAAGGTGCAGTAGGCGTGGCAGGTCTGGCCGGCGCTGGGGAAGAACAGCACGGTCTCCTTGTACTTGTGCTGCAGGCCCTTGAGCGGCGCATCGTTCACGCGCGGGACGTTGTGCGTCATCTGGCCGGCCGGGTGCGGATTCATGCGCATGCGGATGTCGTGCACCAGGCGCGCGATGGCGGCGTCGTCCTTCTTGTGCAGCACCAGCTCGCGCAGCTGCTCGTATTCATGGGCCGGCAGCATGTCGCGGTGCGGGAAGGTCAGGCGGTAGATCGGATCGTCGGGCACGCGCTTCCAGTCGATCAGCTCATCCATCACATAGGCATTGGTGCGAAACGGCAGCACGTGCGATACCACTTGTACGGCTTCCTGCAGCTCGGGCGTGAGCCATTCCCATTGGCGCGCAGTCACAATGGACTGGCGCGTATATGGCTTGAACTTGGAAGGCGTCGATGCAGTCGTGGTCACGAGAATTCTCCAGTGAGATGACAGGCGGCAAGTTGCCGGGAAGCACTCATATTAGGGAGCCTGTATGCAACAGGAATTGCCTTCCATCAACCTCACTGTTGCTCGGACCGTGTTTAGAACAAACCCGCGACGCGACCTGGCGAAATGAGGCAAGGACACAACGCGACCGGCTCGCAGCTCCTGCCGTTGTGCGAACGCAATCCGGCACCGTCACGGCTCGGTACATTAGTGCGTGCACTTGAGAAATATCCTACCGAACACACCCGAAAGGAAAGCCATCCATGAAGATGATCGCCACCGCCGCCGCCCTCTGCCTGGGGCTGGCCGCCACCGCCGCCCACGCCAACGAACCGACCGCGAAGGACGCCATCGCGATGGCCGAGCGCGGCGCCACCGTCATCAAGACCAAGGGCAAGGCCGAGATGATGAGACTCATCAACGCCAAGGATCCGAGCTTCGTCCAGGGCTCGCTGTACGTCGACCTGCGCGACGTCAAGACCGGCATCGTGCTGGCCCATCCGTACAACCCGTCGATCGTCGGCAAGGACCTGACCGATGTGCCCGATGCGAACGGCAAGAAATACCGGCGCGAGATCATCGAGCTGGCTGCGGCCAAGGGCAAGGGCTGGGTCGACTACCAGTACAAGAACCCGACCACCGGCAAGATCGAGCCGAAGACCACCTATATCCTGCTGGTCGACGACGTGGTGCTGGAAGCCGGCATCTACAAGAAGTGATTGCCGTTGGCGTGCGGTGGACGTTGAATCCGTCCGCCGCACGCGTCTCTAGGAGTGACTCCCATGCTGAACAAACTGCGGATCGGCCAGAAACTGCTGCTGGCCCCGGGACTCGTGCTCGTCCTGCTGACCCTGCTTTCGGCGGCCGCCTACTATGGCATGGTGCGCCAGAATGCCTCGCTCGAACACATGGTGCAGGTGCGCGCCGCGCGCCTGCAGGCGGTGGCCGACGTCGCCGGCGAAGCGCGCTTCGCGCATGCCAACGCCTACCAGCTGCTAGCCTGGGTCAACGGCAGCTTCGCCCAGAACCGGCTGAGCGCCCTGACCGCCGACATCCAGCGCAGGCACGCCGCCATCGGCGACCAGCTGGGCAAGTTCGCGCAGGAGGCCGAACAGCACGAGCGCGCGCCGATCGAGGCCTCGCAAGCGGCGCTGGCGCGCTACCGCAAGGCGGTCGGCGAGACGATCGAGATGGCCTCGGTCGACCAGTCGATCGCCACCAACTCGATGCAGAAGGCCGAGCAGCAGTTCGTCGCGCTCGACGCCGAACTGACGCGCCTGGCCCAGCTCGAGAAAAAGATGAGCGAGGATGCCCACGCCGCCGCCAAGGCCGAGTTCCGCAGCCTGGGCTTGAGCATGGCCGGCCTGGTGCTGCTGTCGATCGGGCTGTCGCTGGCGGTGACGATGCTGGTGCGGCGCTCGATGCTGGGCGGGATCAACGCGATCGCGCGCACGGTCGGCGAACTGGCCGAAGGCCGGCTCGACGCGCCGCCCTTGCAGGCGAAAGGCCGCGACGAGATCGACGACACCGCACGGGCGCTGGACCACACCATCGCGCGCCTGAACGCCGCCCTGCACAGCGTGATGAACGCGGTGCGCTCGATCGACACCGCGTCGCAGGAAATCGCCAGCGGCAACCTCGACCTCTCGACCCGCACCGAGATGCAGGCCGGCTCGCTCGAGCAGACCGCCAGCACCATGGAGACCCTGACCACGGCGGTCAAGGACAATGCCAGCAATGCGCGCCAGGCCTCGGAGCTGGCGGCGCAAGCGTCGCAACTGGCGTCGCGCGGCGGCCAGGCGGTGCAGCAGGCGGTGACGACGATGGAATCGATCCAGGCCAGCTCGCGCAAGATCGTCGAGATCATCGGCGTCATCGACGGCATCTCGTTCCAGACCAATATCCTGGCCCTGAACGCGGCGGTGGAAGCGGCGCGGGCCGGCGAACAGGGACGCGGCTTCGCGGTGGTGGCCTCCGAGGTGCGCACCCTGGCCCAGCGCTCGGCGGCGGCGGCCAAGGAAATCAAGGGCCTGATCGCCGATTCGGTGAACATCATCGAGCGCGGCAACGCTTCGGTCAGCGAGGCCGGCGCCAGCATGGGCGACATCGTGTCCTCGGTGCGCCAGGTGAACGACATCATCGGCCGCATCAGCATCGCCAGCACCGAGCAGGCCGACGGCATCGCCGAGGTCAATCGCGCGGTCGGGCAGATGGACGGCATGACCCAGCAGAACGCGGCCCTGGTCGAACAGGCCGCGGCGGCGGCCGAAAGCCTGCACGAGCAGACCGTGAACCTGGCGAAGGCGGTGGCGATCTTCCGCGTCGCGCCCGGCCTGGACGCCGATGCGGCGGGCGTCGAAACGCAAGAGGAGACGAGCGCGGAAGAAGCGCCGGAATCCGGCTTCCAGGGCGTGGGCGAACGGCGCGCATCGGGCAGCGCGATGCGCGGCGGTCCGGTGCGCGCCCTGCCCGCGGCGCCCGCGGCGCCCACGCGGCGGCGCGCCTGAAGCGTGGTTCGGCTAGCGGAACGGCCGGCTGACGAAACGCGAGCCGGCCAGCCCGAACCGCCACGGCACGTCGACCGCCTTCGAGATGCCGATGCGCGGTCCTGCCACCAGCGACAGACCGGGCTCGGCCGGCAGCAGTTCGAATGGTCGTTCCGACAACGCCATGCCGTTGTGCGCACGGGTCACGCCCAGCGCCTGGCACAGCTTGCCCGGCCCGGAACACAGCAGGCGCTCGTCCAGCGCGTCGCGCCGCGCGCGCATGAGGTCCAGGCCCGCCACCGGCTCCAGCGCCCGGATCAGGACCCCGGCGCCGTGCCCGGCCTCCTGGCACACGAAATTCAGGCACCAGTGGATGCCGTACGACCGGTAGACATAGGCATGCGCGGGCGGCCCGAACATCGACGCATTGCGCTCGGTCGGCCCGGAATACGCGTGCGAGGCCGGGTCTTCATGGTCATAGGCTTCGGTCTCGACAATCCGGCCGCCGACGCCGTCGACCAGCACCGTGACGCCGATCAGCTGCTGCGCGACGACGTCCGCCGGCTTCGAGAAATCGATCCCTGCAATTGTAGAAATAGCCATGCGCCGATTCTAGCGCGGGACAGCATGACCCGCCGTTTTGGTGAAATTGACACAAGAATAGAGTGATAATGGCATTGCCTTGCTGCAATAACGAAATGACTCGGGTATAGTGGCAGCGTCCTCCGCATTTCCGCGAAGCCTATTCGCGCCTCCATCTCCATGAACACCGTCGTCGAGCCCATTCCGCAGATCGACCAGGTCGATGCCCTGATCAAATCGATCCGCATCCCGCCTCGGCCCAGCCTGCTCGCCGACCTGCAACGCGAACTGGCGGCGGAAGATCCGTCGCTGGACGCCATCGGCAAGATCGTGGCGAGCGACGTCGGCATGTCCGGCGCCCTCCTGAAACTTGCCAATTCGGCCATCTATGGCGGCCGGCGCAAGGCCAAGTCGATCGAACAGGCCATCCTGTTCCTCGGCATTAACCAGGTCGCGGCCATGATGACCGGCCTGCTGGCGCGCCAGGCGATTCCCGCCAACAGCGCGGCCCTGGCCAGCTTCTGGGACATCTCCACCCGCCGCGCGCAGGCGATGGTGTTCCTGTCGCGCCGCCTGCGCATGGGCGAAGCGGACGTGGCCCACACCTTCGGCCTGTTCTGCGACACCGGCGTGCCGCTGCTGATGGAGCGTTTCAAGGATTACAACGTCACCTATGGCGCGGCCTCGCTCGAAGCGGTCCGTCCGTTCACCGCGCTCGAAGTCGAGCGCCACGACACCAGCCACGCCGCCGTCGGCTGCCTGCTGGCGCGTAACTGGGGGCTGTCGGACCACGTGTCGTGGGCCATCCTGCACCACCATGACTACGCCGTGATCGAAGACGCGTCGACGGCATCGCCGGTGCGCTCGCTGGTCGCGCTGTCGCTGCTGGCCGAGAACGCGATCTGCCGCTACCAGGGCCACGCCGAATCGACCGAGTGGAACAAGGGCGGCGCCGCGGCCTGCGCCTATCTGGGATTGTCGAGCGAAGAAACCGCCGAGATCCTGGACGAATTGCTGGAAGCCTTCCACGAGGATTGAAGGCTTTTGACTTCTGCCTGACGCGAGCGGATACTGGGATGTAAATACCCGCGCGTACAGGGAGGAGACATGAAGCGCCTCGTGACCGGACTGCTGTCGCTGTCCCTGCTGCTGGGCGGCTGCGCCAGCACCGCTCCCACCTCCCCGCCATCATCCGCGCTGTTCGCCGACGAGCGTTTCGCGCCGCCGTCCGAACCGGTCGGCGCGCAGGGCCTGTTCACGCTCAGCCCCGCGATGCGCGATTACCTGCACAGCGCCGCCTTCACCCAGCGCCTGCGCAGCAAGGGCATGCGCCATGGCCTGCTGGACGCGCTGTACAGCAAGACCGACCTGAAACTCGAATACGAATCGCGCATCACGCGCACCGCCAGCGAAACCTATGAGGCGCGCATGGGCAACTGCCTGTCGCTGGTCATCATGACGGCCGCCTTCGCGAAGGAACTCGGCATGCCGGTGCGCTTCCAGAGCGTGGAGGTCGCGGACAGCTGGAGCCGCACCGCCGGCATCTACCTGTCGAGCGCCCACATCAACATCGGCCTGGGGCAGCATGCGTCCGAGGTCTTGCGCGGTTACGATCCCGAGCGGGTGCTGGTGGTCGACTTCATCCCGCGCGAGGAAGCGGCGAGCCTGCGCACCCGCGAGCTGGAAGAAGAAGACGTCGTCGCCCTCTACCTGAACAACCGCGCCGCCGAGGCGCTGATACAGGACCGTATCATTGACGCCTACTGGTGGGCGCGCGCGGCGGTGGCGGCGCGTCCCGGCACGGCGACCACGCTCAATACGCTGGCCGTGATCTACCACCGCCACGGCGAGCTGGCGCTGGCCGAGCGCGCCTATCAGGCCGCGCTGGCGCGCGAGCCCGAGAACCTGGCGGTGCTGCGCAACCTGGAGCCGCTGCTGGTGACGCTGGGCCGGCCGCTGGAAGCGCAGGCGCTGGCCAAACGCATCGCCGCGATCGAGCCGACGCCGCCGTACCACTATTTCGACAAGGGCATGGCGGCGCTCAAGGCGGGCGACTTCGACGCGGCCGTGGCGCTCTTCGCGCGCGAGGTGAAACGCTCGCCCTACAACGACGAGTTCAGGTTCTGGCTGGGAATCGCGCACCTCAAGCTCGGGCATCTGGGCGACGCGCGCGAGCATATCGCGCTGGCGGTCGATCACAGCACGCGGGGGGATATGCGCGAGGTGTATTCGGCCAAGCTGGCGCATTTAAGAAGGGTGGCGACGACGGGGACGCGGCTGCGCTGACCGCGCCGCCCGCCATGCCGGCGTCATCAGAACAGCGGCGACTGCGATACCGTCGGGCCGCGCTGCTCGTCGCCCCGTAGTCGCGACCAGACATCCAGCTTCTGCTCGAACGACATCGCCATATGCGCCGGCGAACTCGATGGCAACACGACGGTGCGATAGCCAGCCGCTGCGAATTGCGGCGCGAACTTGCCCGAGGCCTGGCCGTTGAAACCGACCGTGACAAGCCGCGGACACAGTTCCCGCAGTCGGTCGAAGTCATTGGCGGCGGGTTTGCGGATCGCCGAATCCAGGCTGCCGACCCGCTCGCATTCGCCCAGCACGTCCCACAGCCCGACGCCATGCGCCAGCAGGCGCGGCAGGCGCTCGGCGTAAGGCAGGGCCGCCAGGTCCTCGCCCACGACGCTGGAGATCAGGCGCCAGAACTGGTTGCGCGGATGGGCGTAGTACTGGCCCGCAGCCAGCGAGGCGGCGCCGGGAAAGCTGCCCAGGACGAGAATGCGTACGTTCGCGTCGAGAACCGGCGCCAGACCGATGAGAGTGGGAACAGTTGCATTCTGCATGGATGCATTGTAGCGGCCGGCCCGAATAACGCCTTGAAACTCTGTAGCGAAGGTGCTACCTTAGTAGCACCGCCCAGGATGACGCATACCATGTCGACAACATCACTCAAGCTTCCCGATGAGCTCAAGCAACGCGCAGTCAACGCTGCGCAGGAACTAGGCATCAGTCCCCACGCATTCATGGTGGACGCGATCCGCCAGGCCGCCCACGCTGTCGAGCAACGTGCGGCCTTCGTTACGCAGGCGCGTGAAGCAAGGACGGAAATGCTGGCACAAGGAGATGGGCATGCGGCCGAGGACGTTCGGGCGTATCTGCGCCGGCGGCTCGAAGACGGCCAGGTTGACAGGCCGCCCAAAAAACCATGGCGAGAATAAGCTATTCCCGTCGTGCGCTGGCCGATCTTGAACGTATCAGCGACTTTCTCGCGCCGGAAGGCGCGGGTGCGCAGCTTGAAGCACTCGATTTGATTGACGAAGCGGTGGCGGTGCTCGTCCGGCACCCACTCATCGGTCGTCTGGCAGAGCATGATTTACGTGAACTCATCATCTCGCAGGCGAAGACCGGATACATCGCCCTCTACAGCTATGAAGCGGAACAGGATGCCATCCTGATTCTCGCCATCCGACACCAGAGAGAAGTTGGCTTCTACGGCTAGCGCTCGATCGCATCCACCGCGCTAAATCCGGCTGCCGTGGATGGCAGCCGGCTACAACAAGCGGTTTTACTTGATCCACACCGCGTAATTATTCCCCGACGTCTGCAACGTCCACCCACTGCCCGCCGGACTCCAGCTGTTCGGCCCGATCTTCATCGCCAGCTGGCGCGTATTGCCGCTGATGATCGCCGCATACAGCCCCTGGGTCGCCTGCTGGATCGCCACCGGCGACGTCGAATGCACGCCTGCCGTACGGCGTGCCGCCATCAGCGCCGCAATCGGCGTCTTGAGGTTCCAGTTATAGATGTGCGGGTAGTACACGGTCGGGATGCCCGGATGGCTCAGCACATAGGCATACCCTTCCATCACCGAGCCGCACGGCACCGACCAGTGATTCTGGCCGTTGCCGCAGCTTTCGGACGGACCGGTGTCGTGGTTGTCGACGAAGGTCACCGCCATCGCCGGCCACCAGCCCAGCGCGCCCTGCGGCTTGCCGGACGCATCGCGCAGGCGCCAGTAATTGCCGTTGGCCAGCGCATCGTTGAGCAAGCCCTTGGTGGTGAAATCGAAGGCGCCGCAGCTACTCCCGGTGCCGTCGATCCAGTTCATGATCTGCTGGCGGTGGGCATCGATATTGTTCAGGTTCAGGTCGGTCCACAACTCGCCCACGCAGAACTCGGCGCCGAAGGCGTTCGCATACTGCCCGGCATAGCTCGGGCTGAAGCCCTTCACGTAATCGAAGCGAATGCCGCTGAAGCCGACCGGCTTGAGAGTGTGGTTGAGCCAGCCGATGATGCCGTTCTGGACTTCGCCCACGTTGCGATGGTCGATGTCGCGGGCGGCACTGAAGCCGTCGCCGGTGTCCGGGTTACCAAGCCCGCAATTGCACTCATCGTTATTGACGATGGCGTGCGTGGTCCAGTTCGGGTTGGTGAGATCCGACCACCCGGTGCTGCCCACGCGGTGGTTGACCACGATGTCGGCCACCGCCTTGATGCCATTATTGGTGAAGGCCCGCACCACATTGGTCAGCTCGGCCGAGCTGCCGTAGCGCGAACTGAGCACATTGAGCTGGCGCGGCAGGTAACCCTCGGCCGCCGCCGAGTCGGAAGGCGGTGGGAACCAGACGTGGGAGAACCCCATCGTTTTCAGGTCGGCCACGTTGGCGTGCAGCGTGTTATACCAGTTGGGGCTGCTGTAATTGGCGGAGTGCCAGTGAAAGCCCTGCAGCAGGACGGCCTGACTGTTGCCGGACTGGGCCGGCGGGGTCGCGGCGCCGGCGCCGGCGCACATGCCCATGACGCCTGCCGCGAGCATGGCGGTGATGCTCTTCTTCATGCTTTGTCTCCTTTTGTTTTGTGCGGTTCGAATGGATTTCTTCAACATCGCTTGGCGCCGACGCGCTTCTGCAAGACATACTGAGTAGGTTAATTACTTATTTCTTGAAATCATCTACGCAGTTGGCGAACTCGGCAGGGAAAGTCTCGTCCCGCCTCCTCAATGTGTCAATTGAATCCGGGTGAAATGTGTAGTTTTGCTACACCAAGCAAAAAAAAGCGGCGGTACGCTCGCACGCACCGCCGCAAAGGGCAAACAATCTGCCAGGAGGTAAGGAATCAGATCAACGCTGGGCCAGCGTCGTGCTTTCCGCCTGCGGCGCATCCCAGCCGCCGCCCAGCGACCGGATCAGCGCCACGGTGGTCAGCGCACGGTCACCGCGTAGCTGCACCGCGCTGCGTTCCACTGCCGCCAGGTTGCGCTGCGCGTCGAGCAGTTCCAGGTAGCTCGACCGGCCCGCGTCATACAGCTTCTGCGCCAGGTCGGCCGAACGGCGCGCCGAGACCACGGCGGCGTCGATCTGGGCCGACTGGCCGGCCAGGATGCGCAGGCCGGCCAGGCTGTCCTCGACTTCGGCGAACGCCACCAGCACGCTCTGGCGGTAGGCGCCGACCGATTCCTCGAGCGCGGCTTCGCTGCGCACCACGTTGTTGCGGTTGCGGCCACCGTCGATCAGCGGCATGGAGGCCAGCGCGCCGACCACCCATGAACGGCTGCTCCATTTGAAGACCTCGGAGAACACGCTGCCCACGCCGCCGCCGTCGGCGCTGATGGTCAGCGCCGGGAACATGGCGCCGCGCGCCACGCCGATGCGGGCGTTGGCCGCTTCCATCGCGCGCTGGGCGGCGACGATGTCGGGCCGGCGCTCCAGCAGCGACGACGGCAGGCCGGCAGGAATCGCCGGCATCAGGCTCGCATCGAGCAGCGGGCTCGGGCCGGCCACGTAGTCGGCCGCCGGTTTGCCCAGCAAGACGGCAAGCGCGTGCTCGGTGGTGGCGCGCTGGCGCTGCACGCCGATCGCCTCGGCGCGCGCCGTGGCCAGCTCGGTGCGGGCGCGCGACAGGTCGAATTCGCCGATGTCGCCCAGGTCGAAGCGGCGCTGGGTCACCTTCACGCTCTCTTCGCGCAGGCGCACGGTCTGGTCCACCGTCACGAGTTCGGCGTCCAGCGCGCGCAGCCTGAAATAGGTCTGGGCCACGTCGGCCTGCAGCGCCAGCAGCACCGAGCGGAAGTTCGCCTCGGAGGTTGCCGCGTCGCCGCGCGCCGCCGACACGCTGGCCGCCACGCGGCCGAACAGGTCGACCTCGTAGCTGGCCGACAGGCGCGCCGTGTAGCTGGTGTGGGCCTCGGTATCGCTGCCCTGCGCCTGGCCCGACTCCAGCGGCGACAGGCGCGCGCGCTTGGCGCCGATGCCGATGCCCACTTGCGGAATGCGGTCGGCTTCGGCGATGCCGGCGATGGCCCGCGCCTGCTTGACGCGGCTGGCCGCGACCGACAGGTTGGCGTTGTTGGCGGCGGCTTCCTCGATCAGCGCGGTGAGCGCCGGGTCGTTGAAGGCCAGCCACCACTGGCCACGCGACTGGGCTTCGGCCGGCTGCGCCGGCTTCCAGCGCGCGCCGTCGATGCCCGCCACTTCCACGTCGGCCGCCTTGGGGGCCTGCGATTCGCGGAAGGCGGCCGGGGTCGCCACTTGCGGCTGCACGAAATCGGGCGTGGCGCAGGCGGTCAGCAACAAGGCTGCCAGCAACGGGGCTACGCCGCGTCGAATGAATGGATTATTCATCTCAATGTACTCCTTCCGCGTTGTGCGCCACGGCGGGCGCCTTCGCAGGTTTTTCAAAGCGCTTGGCCAGCATGCGCAGCAGCACGTAGAACAGCGGCGTCAGGAACAGGCCGAAGAAGGTCACGCCCAGCATGCCCCAGAACACGGCGATGCCGATCGCGTGGCGCATCTCGGCGCCGGCGCCGCTCGAGAACACCAGCGGCACCACGCCGGCGATGAAGGCGATCGACGTCATCAGGATCGGACGCAGACGCAGGCGGCTTGCCTCCAGGGCGGCGTCGATCACGCTGCGGCCGTGGTCTTCGAGTTCGCGCGCGAATTCCACGATCAGGATCGCGTTCTTCGAGGCCAGCCCCACCAGCACGAACAGGGCGATCTGGGTGAAGACATTGTTGTCGCCACCCGACAGCTTCACGCCGGCCAGCGCGCACAGGATGGACATCGGCACGATCAGGATCACCGACAGCGGCAGGGTCCAGCTTTCGTACTGGGCGGCCAGCACCAGAAACACCAGCAGCACGCACAGCGGGAACACATAGATCATGGTGTTACCCGACAGGATGTCCTGGTAGGTCAGCTCGGTCCATTCGTACGACACGCCCTTCGGCAGCGTCTCTTTCGCGATCTGTTCCATGATGGCTTGCGCCTGGCCCGACGACACGCCGGGCGCCGCGCCGCCATTCATCTCGGCCGACACGTAGCCGTTGTAACGCGTCACGCGGTCCGGACCATAGGTGTCCTTCACGCGCATCACCGACGACAGCGGAATCATCTCGCCGCTGTTGCTGCGCACCTTCAGCTGCTCGATCTGCTCGCGGTGCGAACGGAACTCGGCGTCGGCCTGCACGCGCACCTGGTAGGTACGGCCGAACTGGTTGAAGTCGTTGACGTACACCGAACCCAGGTTGACCTGCAAGGTCTGGTTGATCTCGGACAGCGGCACGCCCAGCTGCTTGGCTTTCACGCGGTCGATGTCGGCGAACAGCTGCGGCACGTTGATCTGGAAGCCCGAGAACACGCCGGCCAGCTCCGGGGTCTGCCAGGCGCGTGCCTGCAGCGCCTGCACCGCGTTGTTCAACTCGTCATAGCCGACGTTGCCGCGGTCTTCGATCATCATCTTGAAGCCGCCGGTGGTGCCCAGGCCGTTCACCGGCGGTGGCGACAGCACCAGCACGAAGGCGTCTTCGACGGCGCCCATGCGCTTGTTGATCTCGGCCGCGATGGCGTCCGCGCTCATGTCCTTGCCCTTGCGATCCTTGAACGGCTTCAGGCTGGTGAACACGATGCCGGCGTTCGGCGCATTGGTGAAGCCGTTGATCGACAGGCCCGGGAAGGCGATCGACGATTCCACGCCCGGGATCTCCTTGGCGATCGCCGACATCTGGCGGATCACGGCTTCGGTGCGGTCGAGCGAAGCGGCGTCCGGCAACTGGGCGAAGCCGATCAGGTAGGCTTTATCCTGCTGCGGCACGAAGCCCGGCGGCACTGCCTTGAACATGAACACTGCGGCCACGGCCAGCGCCAGGTAGACGCCGATGGCGGCGGTCTTGCGGCGCAGGACGCCCTTCACGCCGCCTTCGTACTTCTCGGACGAACGGGCGAAGAAGCGGTTGAACACCGCAAAGAAACGCCCCAGGACTGCGTCGATCATGCGCGTCAGGCGGTCCTTCGGCGCGTGATGCGGCTGCAGGATCGAGGCCGACAGCGCCGGCGCCAGGGTCAGCGACACGAAGGCCGAAATCACGGTCGAAATCGCGATGGTCAGGGCGAACTGGCGGTAGAACTGGCCGGTCAGGCCCGCGACGAAGGCGATCGGCACGAACACGGCGCACAGCACCAGCGCGATCGCGATGATCGGGCCGCTCACTTCCTTCATCGCCTGGATGGTCGCGTCATGCGGCGTCAAGCCGTTGGCGATATTGCGCTCGACGTTTTCCACCACCACGATCGCGTCGTCGACCACGATGCCGATCGCCAGCACCAGGCCGAACAGCGACAAGGTGTTGATCGAGAAACCGAAGGCCAGCATCACGGCGAAGGTGCCGACCACCGAGACCGGCACCGCCAGCAGCGGGATGATCGAAGCGCGCCAGGTTTGCAGGAAGATGATGACGACCAGCGCCACCAGCACCACGGCTTCGAGCAGGGTCTTGATCACCGAATCGATCGACTCGCGCACGAACTGGGTCGGGTCATACACGATCGAATACTCGACGCCCTGCGGGAAGTCCTTCGCCAGCGCATCCATCGTGGCGCGCACGTTGGCCGACAACTGCAGGTCGTTGGCGCCCGGGGCGGCGAAGATCGGAATCGCCACCGCCGACTTGTTGTTCAGCAGCGAGCGCAGCGCATACGAGCTGGAACCGAGTTCCAGGCGCGCCACGTCCTTCAGCAGGGTCGTGCCGCCGTCGGCATTGGTCTTGAGGACGATGTCGCCGAATTCCTCGACGGACTGCAGGCGGCCCACCGTGTTGACGGTCAGCTGGAAGTCGGCGTCCTTGGCCGGCCCCTGGCCGATCACGCCGGCCGCGACCTGCACATTCTGCTCGCGGATCGCCGCGACCACGTCGCCCGCGGTCAGGTTACGCTCGGCCACCTTCTGCGGATCGAGCCAGACCCGCATCGCGTATTCGCCGGAACCGAACAGCTGCACCTCGCCCATGCCCTCGATGCGGGCCAGCTGGTCCTTGACGTTCAGCACCGCGTAGTTGCGCAGGTACAGGTCATCATATTGACCGTTGGGCGAATTCAGGTGCACCACCATGGTGATGTTGGGCGACGACTTCACCGTGGTCACGCCGATCTGGCGCACCTCTTCCGGCAGGCGCGGCAAGGCGCGCTGGACCCGGTTCTGCACCGCGGTCTCGGCCTGCTCGACGTTGGTGCCGATCTTGAAGGTGACGGTCAGCATCAGCGCGCCGTCCGATGTGTTTTGCGAGGACATGTACAGCATGTCCTCGACGCCGTTGATCTGTTCTTCCAGTGGCGTGGCCACGGTTTCGGCGATCACCTTCGGGTTCGCGCCCGGATACTGGGCGCGCACCACCACCGACGGCGGCACCACTTCCGGGTATTCCGAGATCGGCAGCTGGAAGATCGAAATCAGGCCGCCGACGAAGATGATCACCGACAGCACCGCCGCGAAGATCGGCTTGTCGACAAAGAATCTGGAAAAGTTCATGTTCGATTACTCCTTGACGTCGGCCAGCGCCACTTTGGCGTCCTTGGCTGCCGGGGCTGCGGCCGCAGGGGCCACCATCGGCACGGTTTGCGCGGCGATCGGCGCGCCGGGACGCACGCGCTGCAGGCCGTTGACGACGATCTTTTCGCCCGGCTTCAAGCCGTCGCGCACCACGCGCAGGCCATCGTCGAGCGGTCCGAGCTTGACGGCGCGGTACTCGGCCTTGCCGTCCTTGTCGACCACGTACACGAACTTGCGGTCCTGGTCGGTGTTGATGGCGCGGTCCTGGATCAAGATCTGCTGGCTCGGCGCGCCGCCGGCGATCTGCACGCGGGCGAACAGGCCGGGCGCCAGCTGGCGGTCGGCATTGGCCAGGGTGGCGCGCATGCGCACGCTGCCGCTGCGGCTGTCGAGCTGGTTGTCGACGAATTCCAGCTTGCCGCTGTGCGGGAAGCCTTCTTCGCCGGCCAGGCCGACCTTCACGTCGACCGGCTGGCCGGCATGGGTGCGGCGGCTCACGCGCAGATAAGTGCTTTCGTCGCCGTCGAAGCTGGCATAGATGCGGTCCAGCGACACCACCGAGGTCAGCACGGCGCTGGCATCGACCAGGTTGCCGAGGGTGATTTCGGCTTTCGAGACGCGGCCGTCGATCGGCGCGGTGACGCGGGTATAGGCCAGGTTCAGGCGCGCGGCTTCGTACTCGGCGGCGGCGGCGCGGGCGCTGGCGTCGAGCTCCTTCTGGCCGGCGTCGCGTTCGTCGAATTCGCGCTGGGCGATGGCTTTGTCAAGCAGCAGGCGCTCGGCGCGCTGCAGTTCCAGGCGCGCCAGGTCGGCCCTGGCGCGGGCGGCGGCCGCGGCGGCCTGGGTGCGGTCGGCCTCGGCCTGGTAAGGACGCGGGTCGATCACGAAGAGGACGTCGCCTTTCTTGACTTCGGCGCCGGGCTTGAAGTTGACGGCGGTGATGTAGCCCGAGACGCGCGAACGGATCTCGACCACGTCGATCGCTTCCAGGCGGCCCGAGAATTCCTGGGTCTCGAGGACGGGCTTTTGCACGACCACGGCGGCGGACACCGGCGGCGCGGGCGGCGCTGCCGGTGCATCGTTGCTGTTGGCGTCGGCGCAGCCGGTCAGGCCGGCGCCGACGAGTCCACTGAGCGCCAGTGCGGCCACGATCACGCGCAGGTTGCCCGGTAGTTTGCCCTGTTTTGGCTGGTTATTCATGATTAACCTTTCTTATTAACGACGATTGAAAAGACAATAAAACCCCGTCCGGCGTCGTCGACCTGTCGAGTCGAGCGAAACGCTGGCGAAAAACATCCCCTTCCGCGCCGTGGCGCGGAAAAAATCAGGAAATAAGTGAAACGCGGCCGGTCAGTTCATGCCGGCGGCGCCGGGCCTAGCCCCGTGGACAGTCGCGCGCTGCGTGCAACTGCCGGCCCTGTGCCTGCTCGTTGTGATTCATGGCGACCCTCCATTTTCGATTGACTCTTACTTACCCATCAAGACTGCATGAGACGCAGTTACAATGGGTCCCCCACCGGTGCGCCAGGCACGGTGTCTTGCGATACGCTTGCTGTATCCGGCGTGGCCGGGATCAGGTGGTTGATGCTGAGGTGTCAGGCGCCTCCACGCCCTTCCAGCCGCGCGAGGAAGCTGGAAATCTCGAGCATCGCCTGCACCTTGCAGGCGCATTCGTTGCGCCCGTTCGGATCCTGCAGGTCGGGTGCGGCCATGCGGCGCACGGTGGTGCAAATGCCGGCGTTGATCAGTTTGGCGCCGTATTGTTCAGCCTCGTCGCGTAATGGATCGTCTTCGGCCGACAGGATCAGCGCCGGCGCGAGGTTCTTGAGACGGCTCGAGTGCAGCGGCGCCGCATACGGATGCGAGCGGTCGGCCGCATGCGGCAGGTAGCCGCGGTAGGCGGCCGCGCATACGGTGGCCGCCTTCTCGCGATCGGCGCAATAGGTCATCTGGCGCATCGAACCGGTGGAGAGCGCCGGGTCGAGCATCGGCATGACCAGGATCTGGCCGGCCAGGGCCGGGCCGCCGCGGTCGCGCGACATCAGCGCGCATACCGCCGCCAGGTTGGCGCCGGCTTCGATGCCGGCCGTCACCAGGAGCTTGCCGCTCCAGCCCAGCTTGGTCTTGTTCTTCTTGGCCCACTGCAGCACCGCATGGGCGTCCTCGACCGCGGCCGGGAACGGACTCACGGTCGCCAGCGTATAGGTCGAAGCCAGCACCAGCGGCAGGTGGTCGCATTCGGCGAGGCTGCGCAGGAAGTCGTCGCACTCGTCCAGGTCGCCGCTGTCGAAGCCGCCGCCGTGGAAGTACACCACCAGCAGGTCGCGCTTGGCGACCGGGCCCGCGGCATACAGCCGCGCGGCCAGGGGACCGGTGGCGCCGCCTACCTCGAGGTCGCGTACCTTGAGGCTGCGGTCGACGGCGTCCAGCACGGCGCTCATCGGGCGGCTCCCTGTTTCTGGAGCTGGACGATGCGCTCGTCGACGTCGGCGCAATCGCCGGCGCAGCTCATCTGCATTTCCAGGGACAGCGCATGGAAACCACGCGCCTCGGCGCCGGCGGCGCGCGAGTAGGCATCGGTGCAGAGCAGTGCCGCCAGTGCGACGCCGCTCAGGGCGACTGCTACCGTGGTAAAGATTCCGTTCTGAATGTTCCGATGGCTCATGGCCGGCTCCGTCTTCCTGGTCAATACATTGTTGCGATGCACACATAATAGTCTTCATCTACAATCAGATAAAGATGGCAATACCGAATTGATTGTTCGGATTGCTGAACAATCGCACTGTTTTAATCCGAAGAAGACGATATGAACAAACTCCAGGCCATGGAAGTATTCGTGCAAGTGGTCGACGCCGGCAGCTTCACGCGTGCCGCCGAGACCCTGCAATTGCCCAAGGCAACGGTGTCGACCCTGGTACAGGCGCTGGAAACCTCGCTCGCCTCCAAGCTCTTGCACCGCACCACGCGCCATGTGTCGGTGACCTCGGACGGCGCCGCCTATTACGAGCGCTGCGTGCGCATCCTGTCCGACGTGCGCGACGCCGAGGAATCGCTGTCGCGCCACCGCTTCAGCCCCAGCGGACGGCTGCGGGTGGATGCGCCGACCGGCCTGTCGGCCGAGATCCTGATTCCCGCCCTGCCCGACTTCTTCGAGCGCTATCCGGACATCACGCTCGAACTCGGCACCACCGACCGCCCGGTCGACCTGGTCGAGGAAGGCGTCGATTGCGCCGTGCGCGGCGGGGAATTGCTCGATACCAATCTCATTGCACGTCGGGTCGGGGTGATCAACTTCGTCACCTGCGCCTCCCCCGCCTATGTGGAACGCTACGGCATGCCGATGCACCCGCGCGACCTGGAGCGGCACCGCTGCGTGAATTATTTCTCGGCGAGGAATGGCAAGATCTCCAGCTGGGACTACACCCGCGACGGCGAGCGCATCGACATGACCTTGCCCGGCGTGATCGCCCTGAACGATTCGAGCGCTTATATCCAGGCCGGCCTGTCGGGGCTGGGCGTGATCAATATGACGGATTATCTGCTCAACGAGCACTTGGCCACCGGCAAGATGGTGCGCCTGCTGCCCGAATGGCGCTGCGACCCGCTGCCGGTGCACGTCGTCTATCCACACAACCGCCACCTGTCGGCCAAGGTGCGGGTGTTCGTCGAATGGATCTCGGAACTGTTCGCGAACCATCCGAACCTGCGCCTGCAGCCGGCCGACACCGCGGCGCCCGTGCCGGCGCTGCCGTCGAATGCGCGGCAGACGGGACAAGGCGACTGAAGCGGGCGTAGAATCGGCGACACAATAACCGGAGACCGCCGTTATGGAATTTTCCTCTACGTCGCGCGATATCGACGTGTTGCTGGCCCGCTATGCCGAGAGCCACCGCAATCCCGTCAACGAACTGATCCACTTCGTCTGCATCCCCGCCATCGTGTTCAGCCTGCTGGGCATTCTGTGGGCAATTCATCCGTTCGTGGCCCTGGCTGTCGTGGGCGCCGCGCTGGTCTATTACACCAAGCTGTCCAGGCCGTTCGCGTTTGGGATGGCGGCGATGGCCGCCGTGATGCTGGGGCTGCTGAACATGCTGCCGGAAGGCACCGTGCTGGTGACCTCGATCGGGGTGTTCGTGCTGGCCTGGATCGGGCAATTCATCGGCCACCATATCGAGGGCAAGAAACCATCGTTCTTCGACGACCTGCGCTTCCTGCTGATCGGGCCATTATTCGTGCTGAGCTTTCTGTATCGGCGAATGCGGCTGGCCTATTGATCACCCGACGGCGATGTTGCGCTTTTGATACAGCGGAGCGCCCCGCCGCCGTAAAAGATGCCGGCAGGAACAAAGCGGGAGGACTATACTCCCGCGAATGTCTTCTCCCGTCCTCTTCATCATCGCCTCACTGATCTGGGGCTCGACCTTCTGGGCCATCACCTTACAGCTGGGACACACCGCTCCCGCCGTGTCGGTGGCCTACCGTTTCTTCCTGGCCGCCGCCGCCCTGTTCGCCATCTGCCTGGTGCGCCGCGACAGCCTGCGCCTGCCCTGGCGCACCCATCGCTGGATGGCGCTGCAGGGCGGGCTGACCTTCGGCATCTCGTATATCTGCACCTACGAATCGGAGCAGCACATCGTCTCTGGCCTGGTGGCGGTGATGTTCGCGCTGATGGTGTTCTGGACGCCGATCTGGAGTCGAATCTTCTTTGGCACCGAGGTCAAGGGACGCACCTGGGCCTGCGGCGGCATCGCCACCGTCGGCGTGGCCCTGCTGTTCTGGCACTCGATCAGCGACGCCTGGCAAGAATTGAAGACGGGCGGCGACGGCCATTTCCTGGCCGGCGTGGTGCTGGCGCTGGCCGCCACCCTGGCCAGCTCGGCCGGCAGCATCGTGGTCAACAAGGTCAAGGAACAATCGTCCAACCTGCCGCTGACGATGGCCTGGTCGATGTTGTGGGGCGCGTCGATGGTGGCGGTATGGTCGCTTGCCAACGGCAATGCCTTTACCCTGCCCGAGAGCCCCACCTACTGGGCGGGCCTGGTGTACCTGTCGATCTTCGGCTCGGTCATCGCCTTCTTCGCCTATTTCACGCTGATCGGCCGCATCGGCGCCAACAAGGCCGTCTACATCGGCGTCGTCACGCCCGTGCTGTCGGTGCTCCTGTCGGTTCAGCTCGAAGACTACCGCCCTGGCCTGCTCGAATTCCTGGGCATGGTGCTGTGCCTGGCCAGCGTCGCCTGGGCCGTGCGCGCGCCTGCCGCCAAGCGCGTGCAATCCGCTAACCTGAACAATGCCATTGAATCGCCATGAACGTTAACACCGCCTTTTCCATCCGCCCCGCCCAGCCGCAAGACGTCGCCCACATCCACGCCATGATCGTGGAGCTGGCGGTGTTCGAAAAACTCGAACACATGGTGGTCGCCACCGAAGCCCTGCTGCACGAAGGCCTGTTCGGCGCGCGCCCATCGTGCGAAGCGATCGTCGGTGAAGAAAACGGTGAAGTCGTCACCTTCGCCCTGTTCTTCCATAACTTCTCGACCTTCCTCACCAGGAAGGGCCTGTACCTGGAAGACCTGTATGTAAAACAGGCGCACCGCGGCAAAGGCTATGGCACGCAGATGCTGCAACGCCTGGCGCAGCTGGCGGTCGAACGCGGCTGCGGGCGTTTCGAATGGTCGGTGCTGGACTGGAACGAACCGGCCATCCAGTTCTACCAAGCCATGGGCGCGGACGTCATGCCGGATTGGCGCATCTGCCGCGTCACCGGCGACAGCCTGCTGTCGCTCGCGCAGCGCAGCTGAAGCACGCAATAAAAGCGACGCCCGAAAGAAAAACCCACGGGCCTTGGCACCGTGGGCAAACCCATTTTGGCAAATGGGGAGGGGAGATGGGAATCACATGAATGACTATAGTTGGCCATTCTTAATGATCCATTAAGGCTTACATTTGCTTACTGCTGTAACCGCCGTAGTAACCGTTTGTCGTTATCGCGTGTTGAATCCATCATCGGCCAGGCAAGAAAGCCAGGCTTGAGGGTGATCAAGCACTTACCCACCGTGGCTGCGAGTGTTGCGACAAAGGGACAAGTGTTGCCAAATTACACGGCAAGACCGGGCGCGCGCAGGACGCCGCCATTGACCACGGCCTGGCAGGGATTGAAGCCGATCGCATACGCCAGGTCGGCGGGACGGGCGATGTTCCACAAGGCCAGGTCGGCGCGCTTGCCGACCGTCAGGGTGCCGATCTCGGCCTGCAGGCCCAGGGCCAGCGCGCCATAGGCGGTCGCGCCGAGCAGGGCTTCCTGCGGCGTCAGGCGCCACAGGGTGCACGCCATATTCATCGCCAGCAGCAGCGACGTCATCGGCGAGGTGCCGGGATTGCAGTCGGTGGCCACCGCCATCGGCACGCCGGCTTCGCGCAGCGCGTCGATCGGCGGCATCACGGTCTCGCGCAGGAAGTAATAGGCCCCCGGCAGCAGCACCGCCACGGTGCCGGCGCGCGCCATCGCCGCGATGCCTTGCGGGCTCAGATGTTCCAGGTGGTCGGCCGACAGGCCTTCGTAGCGCGCCACCAGTTCCGCCCCGCCCTGGTCCGACAACTGCTCGGCGTGCAGCTTGAGCGGCAGGTCGAGCTTGCGCGCGGCGTCGAACACGCGCCCGGTCTGGGCGCGCGTGAAACCGATCCGTTCGCAGAAGGCGTCCACCGCGTCGACCAGGCCTTGCGCGGCGAGCGCCGGCAGCATGCGCTCGCACACTTCAGTCACGTAGTCGTCCTGGCGGCCGGCGAATTCCGGCGGCAGCGCGTGCGCGCCGAGGAAGGTGGTCGCCACCCGCACCGGCAGCAGCGCGCCGATGCGGCGCGCGGCGCGCAGCATGCGTTCTTCGGCGCCCTGTTCGAGGCCGTAGCCCGACTTGATCTCGAGCGTGGTCACGCCCTCGGCCAGCAGGGCGCGCACGCGCGGCAGGCTGGCCGCGACCAGGTCGTCGACACTGGCTGCGCGCGTGGCGCGCACGGTGGACATGATGCCGCCGCCCTGGCGCGCGATGTCTTCATAGGTGGCGCCGTTCAGGCGCGCTTCCCACTCGTTGCTGCGGTTGCCGGCGTGGACCACGTGGGTATGGCAGTCGACCAGGCCCGGCGTCATCCAGGCGCCGCCGCAATCGTGCACCCGGCTTGCCGGCGGGGCATCAAGGCGCTTGCCGATCCAGGCGATGCGGCCATCCTTCACCGCCAGCGCGGCGTCCGGCAGCTCGCCGTAGCCGTCCTCCATCGTCGCCAGGTGGACGTTGGTGAAGAGCAGGTCAGTCATACATCTCTGCGTCGTCGTCTTCCGAATAATAGTGGACGTCGACGATGAAGATCGTGGCCTGCCCCGCTTCCAGCGACCACACCGTGCCCTGGTCGAGGATCACGGCGTCGTAGCGCACCAGGCCGATGCGCTCGTCGTCGCTGGCCAGCTGCAGGCTGTCGCCCTCGGCCAGGAACAGCACCGTCACCTCGGCGCGCGCGACGAAGGTGGAGTCGCCGCTCAGGCGCCGCCGCCCGAACTGGTGCCAGCAGCGCTCGCTGCGCGACATGACGTTGAAGTCCAGGGTCGGCCCGCGATTGAGCCGCGCCTGCACCTCGGAATCGCCGTCGAACGCGATCACCGGTTCGGCGTCGCTGATCAGGGTCGGCTCGCCGTCGATCTGCAAGGTCAGGCCATGGCCGTCGACCAGCGCCAGGGTGCGGTCGACGCCGGGGAAGCGCGAGAACGCGCCGTCCTCGGCGATGGTCGCCAGGCTGACGCGCCAGTCGAAATCGTCGAAGCCGGCGTCCGGCGGGCCGATCGCGATCTCGATCGTGCTGCCGCCGCCGTTCTTCCACGGCGCCGGGGCCAAGCCTGCAAACGGAATCAAGACTGTCATTTCACACCTCCTGGGTCACTGCGCGCAAATCCCTGAGCGCCTGGCGGTAGCGCTGGGCGACCTCGTCCTGCGCCATGTGGCGCCCGTCCTCCACCACCCAGCGGCCGCCGCACAGCACGTCGCGCACCAGGTTGTCGTTGCCACAGAATACAACACGTCCGAGCACTTCGGATTCAATCACGCCATCGAGGTTCGGATGCTGCTCGTCCAGCACCAGCAGGTCGGCGCGCCGGCCGGCCTCGAGCAGGCCGACGCGGCGCCCCGTCGCCAGCGCGCCGCCCTGCAGCGCCGCCTGCCACAGATAGTCGCCCACGTCGCGCCGTTCACGGGTGTGCGCCACGTTGCGTTGCTGGTGCAACAGACGCTGGCCGTACTCGAGCCAGCGCAGCTCTTCGACCGGGCTTTGCGACACGTGGCTGTCGCTGCCGACGCCGAAGCGCCCGCCCGCCTCGATGAAGGGCGCCAGCGGGAACAGGCCGTCGCCCAGGTTGGCCTCGGTGGTCGGGCACAGGCCGGCCACCGCGCCGCTGCTTGCCAGCGCCACGACTTCGTTCTCGTTCAAATGGGTCGCGTGCACCAGGCACCAGCGCGCATCGAGCGCGACGTGGTCCATCAGGTATTCGACCGGGCGCCGGCCGGCATGCGCCAGGCACTGCGCCACCTCGCCCTGCTGCTCGGCGATGTGGATGTGCAGCGGACGCCCCGGCGGCAAGCCGCCCGCCAGCGCCCGGATCTGATCGATGGTGGCGGCGCGCAGCGAGTGCGGCGCGGCGCCGACTTCCAGCTGGCCGCCGCGCAGCGGGCCCAGGGCCTCGACGATGCCGAGCACCTCGTCGACGTCCGTGCGAAAGCGCGCCTGCGCCGGCGCCAGCGGCTTTTCGCCGAAGCCCGCATGGCTGTACAGCACCGGCAGCAGGGTCAATCCCATGCCGGTCGCCTGTCCCGCCGCGGCCACCCGCTCGGCCGTCTCGGCCGGCCGCGCATAGGCGGCGCCGTCGGCGTCGCGCTGCAGGTAGTGGAACTCGCACACCGAGGTGTAGCCGTGGCGCAGGCACTCGGCGAACAGCTGGGCCGCGATGGCCTCGATCTGGCCTGGGGTGATGCGGGCGGCGAAGCGGTACATCAGGTCGCGCCAGGTCCAGAAGCTGTCCGGCCCGTCGCCGGCGCGTTCGGTCAGGCCGCCCAGCGCGCGCTGGAAGGCGTGCGAATGCAGGTTGACCATGCCGGGCAGGACGTATTGCGCCTGCCGCATGCCGGGGGAAGCGGTGGCGCCGGGCGCCACCCGGGTCAGGTCGCCGTGCGCATCCCATTCGAGCAGGACGTCGCGCTGCCAGCCTTGCGGCAGCAGCGCATGGCGCGCGAACAGGGCTGTCGTCATGGACGCACCCAGTTCACCGCGGCCATGACCATGTCGCGCAGCAGCGGTTGCAACTGAGCGGCGACGTCAGGGCGATAGTCGAACGGCGGCGCCTCGTCCATGTACAGGCACTGGCATTTCTCGAGCTGGATCGCATGCACGCCGTGCGGCGGCTGGCCGTAGTGGCGCGTGATATGGCCGCCCTTGAAGCGGCCGTTCAGGGCGATCGTGTAGCGCTCCTGGGCGCGCGCCACGCCCAGGACCGCCTCCTCCAGTCCCGGGTCGCACGACTTGCCTTCGGCGGTGCCGAAGTTCAGGTCGGGCAGCTTGCCCTCGAAAAAGCGCGGCACGATCGAGGCGATCGAATGCGCTTCCCACAGCACCACGCGGCCATGTTCGGCTTTCAGGCGATCGAGTTCGGCGCGCAGTTGCGCGTGATATGGCCGCCAGTAGCGTTCCAGGCGCCGCCCTACCTCGGCCTGGTCGGGCTCCATGCCCTCCCGGTAAAGACGTTCGCGCCCGAAGGTGTCGAGCGGGCACAGGCCGGTCGTGTCCAGGCCCGGATACAGGTTGGTGTTCTCTGGCGGGCGGTTCAGGTCGATCAGGTAGCGCGACCAGCGCGCCGAGATGGTCGAGATGCCCATCTCTTCCAGGAAGCCGTACAGTTCCGGCAAGTGCCAGTCGGTGTCGGCGCGCGCCGCGGCGCAGGGCGCCAGCGTGTCCGCCACCTCGTCGGGGATGTCAGTGCCCGCATGCGGCATCGACACCAGCATGGGAAGCCTGCCTGCCTTGAACCGGAACTCCATCTTGCCTCCTTTGTGTTTACGGGTGCAGTACGGTGAACAACTCCTTGCACGACGCCGACAGCGCGCCGTCGACCACCAACCTGCGCGCGGCCTCGATATCGGGCGCGAAGAAGCGGTCGGCATCGTAGGGCGCGACGTGCTGGCGCAGCTGGGCATGCACCGATTCCAGCGTCTCGGAGCTTTTCAAGGGGCGGTGGAATTCGATGCCCTGGCTTGCTGCCAGCAGCTCGATCCCGACGATGACCGCCGTATTGTGCGCCATCTGGTCGAGACGGCGCGCAGCGAAGGTCGCCATGCTCACGTGGTCTTCCTGGTTGGCCGACGTCGGCAGGCTGTCGACGCTGGCCGGATGGGCCAGCGACTTGTTTTCGGAGGCCAGCGCGGCGGCGGTCACGTGGGCGATCATGAAGCCCGAGTTCAGCCCCGGTTCGCGCACCAGGAAGGCCGGCAGGCCGGACAGGTTGGCGTCGATCAGCAGCGCGATGCGGCGCTCGGCCAACGCGCCGATCTCGGCGATCGCCAGCGCCAGCGTGTCGGCGGCGAAGGCCACCGGCTCGGCGTGGAAGTTGCCGCCAGAAATGATCTCTCCGCCCTCGAACAAGAGCGGATTGTCGGTCACGGCGTTCGCCTCGATCAGCAGGGTGCGGCCGGCATTGGCGATCAGGTCCATCACGGCGCCCATCACCTGCGGCTGGCAGCGCAGGCTGTACGGGTCCTGCACCCGCTCGTCGCCCACCAGGTGCGAGGCGCGGATCGCGCTGCCCGCCACCAGTTCGCGGTAGATCTTCGCCGCCGCGATCTGGCCCGGCTGGCCGCGCACCGCGTGGATGCGCGGATCGAACGGCGCATCGCTGCCGCGCGCCGCATCGACCGACAGCGAGCCGGTGACCATCGCCGCCTCCAGCAGGCGTTCGGCCATGAACAGGCCATGCAGCGCCAGCGCGGTCGAGACTTGCGTGCCGTTGATCAGGGCCAGGCCCTCCTTCGCCGCCAGCGTCACCGGTTCGATGCCGGCCGCGCGCAATGCGTCGACGGCTTCCACCAGCACGCCATCGTGGCGCACCTGGCCCACGCCCAGCATCGCCAGCGTCATATGGGCCAGCGGCGCCAGGTCGCCCGAGGCGCCGACCGAACCCTGCGAGGGAATCGCCGGCATGATGTTGGCGTTGTACAGGGCGACCAGAGTCTCGACGATGATCGGACGCACGCCCGAATAGCCGCGCGCCAGGCTGCCGATCTTGGTCAGCAGGATCAGGCGCACGATGGTGTCCGAAAGAAGCTCACCGGTGCCGACCGCATGCGACAGGATCAGGTTGCGCTGCAGGGTGGCCAGCTGGTCGTTGGGAATATGGGCCTTGGCCAGGATGCCGAAGCCGGTGTTGATGCCATAGGCCGGGTCGCCCTTGGCGACGATGGCGTCCACGGTGGCGGCGGAGGCCGCGATGTCGTCCCATGCCTTGGCCGCCAGGTCCAGTCGCTGGTGGCCGCCCCAGACGGCGCGCAGGTCGCTGAGCGCCAGTGCGCCGGGTTGCAGGGTGAGGCGTTGAAGAGTGTCGTTCATGGTCGCTGCTGGGTTTATTTGATCATTGGAAGGTTCAGGCCATTGCGCTTGGCGCAGTCGATGGCGCTGTCATAGCCGGCGTCGGCGTGGCGCATCACGCCCGAGGCGCTGTCGTTCACCAGCACCCTTGCCAGGCGTTTCGCCGCGGCCTCGGTGCCGTCGGCCACGATCACCACGCCGGAATGCTGCGAGTAGCCCATGCCCACGCCGCCGCCGTGGTGCAGCGAGACCCAGGTGGCGCCGCCGGCCGTGTTCAGCAAGGCGTTCAGCAGCGGCCAGTCCGAGACGGCATCGGTGCCGTCGCGCATCGCCTCGGTCTCGCGGTTCGGGCTGGCCACCGAGCCGGTGTCGAGGTGGTCGCGGCCGATCACCACCGGCGCCTTCAGCTCGCCCGTGCGCACCATCTCGTTGAAGGCCAGGCCGGCCAGGTGGCGCTCGCCCAGGCCCAGCCAGCAGATGCGCGCCGGCAGGCCCTGGAAGGCGATCCGTTCGCGCGCCATGTCGAGCCAGCGGTGCACCCGCGCGTCGTGCGGGAACAGCTCCTTGATCCTGGCGTCGGTTTTATAAATGTCTTCCGGGTCGCCTGACAGCGCCACCCAGCGGAACGGGCCGCGGCCCTCGCAGAACTGCGGCCTGATATAAGCCGGCACGAAGCCCGGGAAGTCGAAGGCATCCTGCACGCCCTCGTCCTTGGCCACCTGGCGGATATTGTTGCCGTAGTCGACGGCGTGGGCGCCGAGCGCCTTGAAGTCGAGGATGGCGCGCACGTGGATCGCGCACGATGCCGCCGCTTCGGCCTTCAGGCGCGCATGCTGGCCCGGGTCCGCCTGCGCCGCCTTCCACTGTTCGACGCTCCAGCCGATCGGCAGATAGCCGTTGATCAGGTCATGGGCCGAAGTCTGGTCGGTGACGAGATCCGGCGCCAGGCCGCCCTCTTTCGCGCGGCGCACCAGTTCCGGCAGCACCTCGGCCGCATTGCCGAGCAGGCCGATCGAGATGGCCTCGCGCGCGTCCTTGTGCTGGCGGATCATGGCGAGCGCTTCGTCGATGTCGCGCGCCTGCTTGTCCAGGTAGCGGGTGCGCAGGCGGAAGTCGATGCTGCTCTGCTGGCATTCGACGGTCAGCGAGACGGCGCCGGCGAAGGTGGCGGCCAGCGGCTGGGCGCCGCCCATGCCGCCCAGGCCCGCCGTCAACACCCAGCGGCCGGCCATATCGCCACCGAAGTGCTGGCGGCCCGCCTCGGCGAAGGTTTCATAAGTGCCCTGCACGATGCCCTGGGTGCCGATATAGATCCAGCTGCCGGCCGTCATCTGGCCGTACATGAACAGGCCCTTGCGATCGAGTTCATTGAAATGTTCCCAGTCGGCCCATTTCGGCACCAGGTTCGAGTTCGCCAGCAGCACGCGCGGCGCATCCGGGTGGGTCTGGAACACGCCGACCGGCTTGCCGGACTGGATCAGGAGGGTCTGGTCATCCTCGAGCGCGCGCAGCGAGGCCAGGATCTGGTCATAGCATTCCCAGTTGCGGGCGGCGCGGCCGATGCCGCCGTAGACCACCAGGCGCTGCGGGTTTTCCGCGACCTCGGCGTCGAGGTTGTTCTGGATCATGCGGTAGGCGGCTTCGGTCAGCCAGCTCTTGCAGCTGAGCTGGTTGCCGCGTGGCGCTTGAATGACGCGGGTCGGGTCGAAACGCGGGTCGTCGAGAGGACGGGTATCTTGGGACATGGCGGCTCCTTCGGTCGGGGATACGGCGCGCGCTATCCGCGCGCCGCAAAGCTGCTCTGAAGTCTAGGTTGTCTATACAACCTCGTCAAATCATTTCTTGAAGACCTGGCGTCCCGCCACCCAGGTTTCCAGCACGCCGGTCTTGTGGATGTCGTAGGTCGGCATGCGGAACAGGTCCTGGTCGATCACGATGAAGTCGGCCTGCTTGCCCGGCTCCAGCGAACCCAGGTCTTTCTCCTGATGCCCGGCCCAGGCCGCATCCAGCGTGAAGCAGCGGAAGGCTTCCTTGAGCGACATCGCCTGGTTCGGATACCAGCCGGCCACCGGCTGCCCTTGCGCATCCTGGCGCGTGACGGCGGCGTGGATGCCGAAGAACGGATTCGGCGACTCGACCGGGAAATCCGAACCGCAGGCGATGCGCGAGCCCTGGTGCAGGAAGCTGCGCCAGGCGTAGGCGCCCTTGATGCGATCGGGTCCGATGCGGGTCTCGGCCATGTTCTTGTCCGAGGTCGCGTGGGTCGGCTGCATCGACGGAATGATGTCCAGCGTCTTGAAGCGCGGGATGTCGGCCGGGGTCACGACCTGGGCGTGCTCGATGCGGTGGCGTTGCGCCGCGCTGCCCGTCGCCTTCAACTCCTTCTGGTAGATGTCGAGGATCTGCTTGTTGCCGGCGTCGCCGATCGCGTGGACGTTGACCTGGTAGCCCTTGCGCATGGCCTTGGCCATCATCGCGTCCATCTGCGCGGTCTTGTAGAACAGCAGGCCGTGCGAGTGCGATTCGTCGCTGTAGGGCTTGATCAGGGCCGCGCCGCGGCTGCCCAGGGCGCCGTCCGAGTACAGTTTTACGGAACGCAGCGCATACATGCCGTTGCCGTAGTCCTTCAGCGGGCCTTTCACCGCCAGCTGGTCGAAGTCCTTGTCGGTGCCGGCGATCATGCCGTACACGCGGGTGGTCAGCTTGCCGTCGTCGGCATAGGCGCGGTACAGGCGGTCCTGGGCCACGTCGACGCCGGCGTCGTGCACGCTGGTCAGGCCCACGCGCGCCAGTTCGCCCAGTGCGCGGTCGAGCATGACGCGACCCTCGGCCTCGGTCTGCTGCGGCAGCACCTTGGTCAGCAATTCCTGGGCGGTGTCGACCAGCACGCCGGTCGCCTCGCCGTTGGCGTCGCGCACGATCTTGCCGCCGACCGGGTCCGGGGTCGACCTGGTGATGCCGGCCAGCGCCAGGCCGCGGCTATTGGTCCAGCCGGCGTGGCCGTCGACGCGCTCCAGCCATACCGGGCGGTCGGCGACGACGCCATCAAGCTCCTTCGCCGTCGGGAAGCGGCCCAGCTTCCAGTTCTCCTGGTTCCAGCCGCGGCCGCGGATCCAGGCGTGGCTTGGGTTGGCGCGCGCATAGCCGCCGATCGACTTCAGGGCGCCGTCGAGCGACGTGCTGTGGAACAGGTCGAGCTGGGTCAGTTGCTGGCCCAGGCCGAACACGTGGCCGTGGGCGTCGATCAGGCCGGGCAGCAGGGTGCGGCCTCCCATGTCGATGCGCTTCGCATTTGGAGCCTTGGCGGCGACGTCGGCGCCACTGCCGACGGCGATGATGCGGCCCTTGTCGTCGAAGGCGATCGCCGTGAACTGGACCAGCTCACCCTTCCCGTTCAGGGTATAGCCGTTGGCGTTGTCGACCAGGGTGTCGGCGTGTGCCGACAGGCTGCCGAGGGCAGCCAGGACAAATAGGGAACACTGCAGGGAAATCTGGCGCGCGCGCATGCTTTTTCTTCTCTCCGATAGATGGTTTTCCGCGCTTCGTGGGCACGGTGTGGAGAGTGTACTGCATGAGGGCGGCAGCCCTTCAGGTGGCGTCGTGGAAGATGATCCCCAAGGTATGGCGCAGGCCCTGCCGCACGCGGCTGACGCCATGCCGCATCGCCACCCGGTAGACGCCGCGCGTGCCCTGCACCGGCCGCTGGTTGACGGCGAACACGACGGCGTCGCCCTGATTCAGGCTCACGACTTCGGCGCGCGACTGCATGCGCGGCCGCTGCTCGGTGAGCACGAATTCGCCGCCCGTGAAATCCTCGCCGGGACGCGACAGCAGCACCGCCACCTGCAGCGGAAACACCTGCTCGCCATACAGGTCCTGGTGCAGGCAGTTGTAGTCGCCGGCGCGGTAGCGCAGCAGCAGCGGGGTCGGGCGCAGCTGGCCTGCCGCATGGCATTGCGCGAGAAAGTCGGCATGCTCGCCTGGAAAGCGCGCGTCCAGCCCGAGCGCGGCCTGCCAGCGGTTGGCGATGCGCGCCAGCGGCGGATACAGAGTGGCGCGCAACGCGGACAGCGGCTCCGGCAGCGGATACCCGAAATACTGGTATTCGCCGCGGCCGAAGCCGTGGCGCTCCATCACCACCCGGCTGCGAAAGCGCTGCGGCTCGTCGTAGGCGGCAATGAAGCGCGCGCAGTGGCGCGCATCGAGCAGGCCCGGCATCACGGCGCAGCCGGCGTCGTCGAGCTGGGCGCCGACGTCATCCCAATCGATGACGGTCACTGCTGCGCCTCGCGCTCGAGCAGCGCGCGCTTGCGCTCGATGCCCCAGCGGTAGCCGGACAGCGCGCCGCCGGTACGCACCACGCGGTGGCAGGGAATCGCCACCGCCACCGGATTGGCGGCGCAGGCGCCGGCCACGGCGCGCGCGCCATCGGGCAGGCCGACCCGTTCGGCCAGTTCGGCATAGGTCACGGTCTGGCCCGGGGGAATCGCGCGCAGGGCCTGCCACACGCGCTGCTGGAAGGCGGTGCCGCGCACGTCGAGCGGCAGGTCCAGGGACGGGCCGATGCGCGGTTCCTCGACCAGGCCGATCACCAGCGCCACGGTGCGCTCGAAGCCTTCTTCGGCGCCGCGCAGCTCGGCCCTGGGAAAGCGCGCCTGCAGGTCTTCCAGCAGCGGTTCCGGCTGGTCGCCGATCAGGATCGCGCAGATGCCGCGTTCGGTGGCCGCGACCAAGGTGGCGCCCAGCGAGCATTCGGCCACGGCGAAGCGGATCGTTTCGCCCTGCCCGCCGGCGCGGTAGTTCGACGGCTGCATGCCCAGCACCTCGTTCGACGCCGCATAGAAGCGACCGCTGGAGCCATAGCCGGCGCCGTACAGGGCGTCGGTGACCGTGGCGCCCCCCGTCAGTTCCTGGCGCACCCGGGCGCCGCGCCTGGCCGCCGCATAGGCCTTGGGCGTGATCCCGGTGCGGGCCTTGAACACGCGGTGGAAGTGGAAGCGGCTCATGCCGGCGGCCTGGGCCAGCGCATCCAGATCCGGTTCGTCCTCCGATTCCTCGATCAGGCGGCAGGCGCGCGCCACCGCGTCCGCCTGGCGCTCGGCCAGCGGCGGCAGGTGCGGCGCGCAGCGCAGGCAGGGCCGGAAGCCCGCCGCCTCGGCCGCCTGGCTGCTGGCGTGGAAGGCGACGTTAGCGCGCTTGGCCCCGCGCGACGGGCACGAGGGCCGGCAATAGACGCCGGTGGTGCGCACCGAATAATAAAAACTGCCGTCGGCGCCGGCATCGCGCCGCTGTACGGCGTCCCAGCGCGCATCGTCGCCGATACTGTCGATCTCGTCGCTATCCAATGTCGTCATGATGGTGTCCTCCTTCAGCAATAGCGCCATCCTGAAGCCGATGCCGCCAGGCCGCACTCCGGGTCTTGCTTTCGAATCCCCGATGCTAGAATCGGGCGTGGCCACGACAGGCCAGGCATTCGGAGATTGAGTTTGGAAGCACAGACCGCGCAAGACAGCATGCAGGAAAAGTCGCCCATTTTCCAGCAGATCAAGGATTATCTGGTTGGCGAAATCGCCTCCGGCCGTTGGAAAGAGGGCGAGCTGGTGCCGTCGGAGCAGGCGCTGGTGCGCCAGTTCGGCGTCTCGCGCATGACCGTCAACCGCGCCGTGCGCGAACTCACGGCCGAGCAGGTGCTGGTGCGGCGCCAGGGCTCGGGCACCTATGTGGCTCCCCAGAAGTACCAGGGCACCCTGGTCGAGATCCGCAACATCGCCGACGAGATCCGCGCGCGCGGCAAGCTGCACGCCAGCCGCGTGCTGGCGCTGGAGGCAAGAAGCGCCGACGACACGCTGGCCGCCGAGTTCGACCAGGAGCCGGGCGCCACCCTGTTCCATTCGCTGATCGTCCACTTCGAGAACGAGACGCCGGTCCAGCTCGAGGACCGCTGGGTCAACCCGGCCTGCGCCCCGGCCTACCTGGAGCAGGATTTTGCGCGCATCACGCCCAACGAGCACCTGATGGCGGCCGCGCCGTTGCAGGGGGCCAGCTATACGATAGAGGCCCAGCCGGCGCCGGCGGAAGAGGCGCGCCTGCTGGCGATCGCGGCCGGCGCCCCGTGCCTGGTGCTGCACCGGCGCACCACCTCGGCCGGCCGGGTGGCGTCAGTGGCCACCATGTGGCATCCGGGACACCTGGCGCGCTTCACCGGCAGTGTTTGATAAATAAATGCGGTTTCGGACAACCCGGCTTGCCAGTTTTTCGCGATAATGGCCGTCGATCCGATTGTCCCATTCCAGCCAATGTCGCCCATGCCTCCCGACGCCGCCGACCCGCCTTTCGCGCAACTGCGCGTGCTGGTGCTCGACGACGACCATCTGCTGCTGGAAGTCATGCGCGAGATGCTGGCGACCTGCGGCCCGTGCCAGATCGTCCTCGAACTCGATGCGCGCCAGGCCCTGGCCCGGCTCGACGAAGCCATGCCCGACGTCCTGATCTGCGACCTGGTGCTGCCCGAGATGGACGGCATCGAGTTCCTGCAGGCCGCGGCCAGCCTTGGCTATGCCGGCAGGGTGATCCTGCTGTCGGCGCTCGAGGACGAAGTGCGCGAGGCGGCCGCCGAACTGGCGCGCGCCCTCGGCCTGCGGGTAGTGGGCTCGTTCCGCAAGCCGCTCACGCCCGAGCAATTGCGTCATGCGCTGGAATGTTGAGATTTTGTACAAGGCCCTGAACACTTTTTAAAAAAATGGGGTATTATTCGCCTCATTCCCCGCCTGACACCCTCTTGCCGTTCTTCCAATATTGAAATTCGCACACAGTGCCTCCACCATTGTGTAGCAGCAATATTGGCAAGGCAGTACACACGGTAGCCGGTCGAGACGTCCCGCATGACTTGTCTCAAGGCGTTAATAACGATTCTTACCTCACATTGAGGAAACCATGAGCGAAAACATCAAACACATCAGCGATGCATCCTTCGAAGCCGACGTGCTCAAGTCCGAGCAGCCGGTGCTGGTCGATTTCTGGGCCGAGTGGTGCGGTCCTTGCAAGATGATTGCCCCGATCCTGGAAGAAGTGGCCAAGGAATATGCAGGCAAGATCACGATCGCCAAGATGGACGTCGACGCGAACCAGGCCGTGCCGGCCCAGTTCGGCATCCGCGGCATCCCGACCCTGATCCTGTTCAAGAACGGCCAGGTCGCAGCCCAGAAAGTGGGCGCCGTCGCCAAGGGTCCGCTGACCGCTTTCATCGACAGCAACATCTGATCCAAGTAATATAGCGGCGACGGCGCGCCCGCGCAGTCGCCACGCAGTCACAATATTGGCCGGGAGTCACCCTCCCGCCTTGATTAACCCACGCAGTCCCCTCCCCTACCATATTCACCCGTCACGGGTCACCCACACACATGCATTTATCTGAACTGAAGGCGATGCACGTTTCCGCGCTGTTGGAAATGGCAATCGGCCTCGACATCGACAACGCAGCCCGCCTGCGCAAACAGGAACTGATGTTCGCGATCCTGAAGAAGCGCGCGAAGCAGGGCGAACAGATCTTCGGCGACGGCGCCCTCGAGGTCTTGCCTGACGGTTTCGGTTTCCTGCGCTCGCCGGACGCGAGCTACATGGCTTCGACCGACGACATCTATATCTCGCCGTCGCAGATCCGTCGTTTCAACTTGCATACGGGTGACTCGATCGAAGGTGAAGTGCGTACGCCGAAGGACGGCGAGCGTTACTTCGCACTGGTCAAGGTCGACAAGGTCAACGGCGAATCGCCGGAAGCCTCGAAGCACCGCATCCTGTTCGAAAACCTGACCCCGCTGCACCCGAACGAGCCGCTGCGCCTGGAGCGCGACATGAACGGCGCCGAGAACATCACTGGCCGCATCGTCGACCTGATCTCGCCGATCGGCAAGGGCCAGCGCGGCCTGCTGGTGGCGTCGCCGAAGTCCGGCAAATCGGTCATGCTGCAGCACATCGCGCATGCGATCACCGCGAACCACCCCGACGTCACCCTGATCGTGCTCTTGATCGACGAACGTCCGGAAGAAGTGACCGAGATGCAGCGTTCGGTGCGCGGCGAAGTCGTCGCCTCGACCTTCGACGAACCGGCCACCCGCCACGTGCAGGTCGCCGAGATGGTGCTCGAGAAAGCCAAGCGCCTGGTCGAAATGAAGAAGGACGTGGTCATCCTGCTGGATTCGATCACCCGCCTGGCGCGCGCCTACAACACCGTGATCCCGGCCTCGGGCAAGGTGCTGACCGGTGGTGTCGACGCCAACGCGCTGCAGCGTCCGAAGCGCTTCTTCGGCGCCGCCCGTAACGTCGAGGAAGGCGGCTCGCTGACCATCGTCGCGACCGCGCTGATCGAGACCGGCTCGCGCATGGACGACGTGATCTACGAAGAATTCAAGGGCACCGGCAATATGGAGGTGCACCTGGAGCGCCGCCTGGCCGAGAAGCGCGTCTATCCGGCGATCAACCTGAACAAATCGGGCACCCGCCGCGAAGAGCTGCTGATCAAGCCGGATCAGCTGCAGAAGATCTGGATCCTGCGCAAGCTGCTGTACTCGATGGACGAGATCGAGGCGATGGAGTTCATCCTCGACAAGATGCGCGCGACCAAGAACAATGTCGAATTCTTCGACATGATGCGCCGCGGCGGCTGACCAGCCCCAGCGCAACGCGTGCAGAGGCAGCCTTCGGGCTGCCTTTTTGTTTGGCATTGCCTGACGCCGGAAACCGCTTTATAATCTCCGGTTCAGTCCAACCCCTGGCAAGTGATCGGCAATCGGGTCAAGAAGCTGTTCGACCGACGAAGTGCTGTTTGGCTACCAACTCAATAGAAAGCAGAACCATGAAGACCGATACCCATCCAGATTACCGCGAAGTCGTCTTCCACGACCTGTCGTGCGACTTCAAATTCGTGACCCGTTCGACCATCAACACCCGCGAAACGATCACCCACGAAGGTAAAGAATACCCACTGGTCAAGATCGAGGTGTCCGCTGAATCGCACCCGTTCTTCACCGGCAAGCACAAGATCGTCGACACCGCTGGCCGCGTCGAGAAGTTCCGCCAGAAGTTCGGTTCGGTCGGCTCGAAGACCTCGGTCGCCAACGGCTAATTGCCGCAGTAGAATCTTCGAAGCCTTCGGGCTTCGCGAAAGAAGCCGGCCTGCCCGGCTTCTTTTTTTTCGCAGCTATACTGCGCTTTATTTTATCCATCAGATTCGCCGATGAAACCAGTCCGTCTCCCCGCCGCCGCCACCCTGGCGCTGCCCCGCTGGGCCCTGCTTGCGCTGGGCATGCTGTACATCCTGCCCGGCATCATCGGCCGTGATTTGTGGAAGGAAGACGCGGGCAGCTTCGGCATCATGTGGACCATGGCGCACGGTGGCCTGGATGACTGGCTGTACCCGAACATTGCCGGCCTGGCCAGCGTCGACGAGGGCCCGCTGGCCTTCTGGCTGGGCGCCATCTGCATCAAGCTGTTCGGCTGGATCCTGGGCGACGTGCTGGCCGCGCGCGTCTCGACCATCGGCATCTTCGTGCTGGGCACGATGTCGCTGTGGTACACCGCCTTCCACCTTGGCCGGCGCGCCGAGGCGCAGCCGCTGCGCCTGGCCTTCGGCGGCCAGCCCGAGCCCGACGACTATGGCCGCACGCTGGGCGACACCGCCGTCCTGATCTACCTCGGCAGCCTTGGCCTGCTGCTGCAAAGCCACCTGACCCTGGCCGCGACCCTGCAGGGCGCGCTGCTGGCCTATTTCCTGTACCGCGCCGTGCGCTACGTCGAGCACACCAGCACCCGCAATGCGGTGCTGGTCGGCGTCGCCCTGGGCGCCCTGACCCTGACCCAGGGCTTCCTGCCGCCGCTGGTGCTGATCGTGGCCCTGTTCGCCTGCACCCGCTACCTCGACATGCCGGCCGGCCAAGCGCTGCGCCACCTGCTGGTGGCGGCCGGCGTCGGCTTCGGCCTGACCCTGGTGTGGATCCTGCCCGCCGTCGTCGTGCAGCCGTATGGCCTGCCGCCGGTGGCCGACTGGCTGGCCTGGAACGCGGAGCAGTTCGGCCTGCCCGGCTGGGTGGCGGTGAAGACCTTCTTCCGCATCGGTGTCTGGTTCTTCTGGCCGGCCTGGCCCTTCGCGATCTGGGCGGTCTGGGCCTGGCGCCGCCAGCAGCAGATGCTGCACATCGTGCTGCCGGTGTTCTTCTTCCTGGCCCTGGTGCTGCAACTGCTGTGCGACCCGGTGCCCGAGAACAGCGACTTCCTCAAGATGCTGCCGCCGCTGGCCCTGATGGCCGCCTTCGGCCTGCCGACCATGAAGCGCGGCGCGATCAACGCCATCGACTGGTTCTCGGTGATGGTGCTGACCATGCTGGGCGCCACCATCTGGCTGTTCTGGATCGCCAAGCTGACCGGCTGGCCGGCCCAGCTGGCCAAGAACGCGCTCAAGCTGGTGCCCGGCTTCACGCCCGAAATCGGCATCGTCACCTTCACCGTGGCCGCCGCCGCCAGCGTCGGCTGGGTGATGCTGGTGCACTGGCGCCTGTCGCGCCAGCCGGCGGTGCTGTGGCGCGCGGTGGTGCTGTCGTCCGGCGGCCTGATCCTGCTGTGGGTGCTGTTGATGACTCTGTTCCTGCCCGACCTGAACTACGGCAAGAGCTACGCCGGCGTGGCCCAGCAGATCGCGGCGCGCCTGCCGGCCGACACCGACTGCATCGAGACCAATGTCGGCCCGGCCCAGCGCGCCTCGCTGGCCTTTTACGGACGCCTGCCTTTCGTCACCCTGGCCGGCGGCAAGTGCGACTACGTGCTGCTGCAGGACAGCCTGCGCAGCCGCAATGACCGCGCGCTGCTGCGCAAATGGGGCGTGCGCAATACGATCCCGCTGTGGGAAGGCCGGCGCGCCTCGGACCGCGATGAGCGCTTCAGGGTGTTCCGCCGTACCCAGTAAAAAGCATGCACCTCGACAAGCCGCACACCGTGCGGCTTGTTCGTTTTAAGGAGCTTGCAGGCAACGAACTTCACCTGTGCGCGGCATGTGTTGCCAATATGAGAACCTGTTTGCAAAGGATGCGTGTTTGCGCGGAGTCAAGCACCGGCCGGGGGCCGCTCGTCACAATGGGCGAGTCGATGCAGATCAATTACCGGGCTGAATGGGGTGTTGCGTCACTATAAATTGAGGCGTCAACATGGACCGTTGCACAAGATGCTGTGAGGGAGAGATCACCATGAAGAGTGTGACGTTTTCAGAAATCGTACGCGTCCGGGAGCGACCCGGGTTTCTACGGCGCATCGACACCTGGCGCCAATCCCTGCCCTGGGCGCTGACCCTGCTGGGCGGGCTGCCGCTGCTGGTGCTGGCGCAGCATGTGATCGACTCCGACACGCCGTTGCCCTACCTGGTGCTGCCGGCCATCGTGGGCGGTCTGCTGCCCGTCTGGATGCTCGGGCCTGGCCGCTTCGAGATGCGCACCCGCTTCGATGCCCACTACATGATCAGCACGCTCGACGAAGCGCTCGGCGCGCTGGGCTACCGGCGTACCGCGACCGACAGCACCAGCATCCGCTACTTCCGTCCGCGCCCCTGGCTGCGCGGGCAAGAAGGCGCGATCAATGTCGCGGTGCGCGAGCACGTGCTGGAGATCGTCGGGCCGGTGGGGAGCTTGCGGTTGTTGCAGCATCGGATCGCGCGCTGAGCCATTGCGCCGGGCCTGGCTTGGCTGCGTGCGCAGGGGTGAGTTGAAGCCGCGTTGTGCCAATTTCTTTCGCACACTGGTCAGTTGTGTGCGCCATGTGCTAAGATTCGCGCCTGCTATTGGGCCTCTGTGGCGGAATTGGTAGACGCACTTGACTCAAAATCAAGCGCCGAAAGGCGTGCCGGTTCGATTCCGGCCGGAGGCACCACTGATAGACAGTATTAGCGAAACCCGCACACTTCTTCGGAAGAGCGGGTTTTTTGCTTTTCAAGCTGGGCCGCTTGCTAGCGTACGATGTGCCACTAGCGGCAAGCGGATCGCAAACGCCATCCCGCCCACCAAAAAGCGACAGGAGCACGTCTGACAATCGGACACGGGCTCAGCAGTTATTGCCCAATACCCGGGATTACTGTAGAGGCCATGTCCGATTGTCAGACGTGACCCTCCGGATGTGCTAGCGGCAAGCGGATCGCAAACGCCATCCCGCCCACCAAAAAGCGACAGGAGCACGTCTGACAATCGGACACGGGCTCAGCAGTTATTGCCCAATACCCGGGATTACTGTAGAGGCCATGTCCGATTGTCAGACGTGACCCTCCGGATGTGACCCTCCGGATGTGTTGCTGAACTATCTGAAGCTGTACGACCACCAGATTCCACAACAGGCCACTGGCAGGAAAACGTCGATGCTGGCACTCAATGACTGGCATAGAGAATAGCCCTAGCTATTCGTTAAATGCGTCTATGATCAGACGGGAATTGACTACTAGGATTCGAATCGATCCGAGCAGCAAACGCGTCCTCGTCAACTCATGGCACGCTACGGGGCATCACTTCTCTATCGACATCGTCATGTTCGTTTTTCCGAACAGCAAGTAAAGCATCTGAAATAAAGGGAGTAGCATTTTCCGGTTTCTTCTTCCGCGCCCAGGTGCTATTCAAGTAGTTCCTGGCGGGCGCCTCAATTAGATAATACGACAATACTCCGGCAAGCAATGCCAAAAGAAACGCAGCCGAAGTTGAAATTAGTCCTTTATTCTTCAGTGCATAAAATGGCTGTTGCCATAAGTACAGTGAATATGACCATAACCCAAGCTTGCGCAGTGCGGGAAGCGAAAGGGCTCGCAGCATCCACTCAGGTGCTTTATGGAGAATGTTTACTGTCAGCGCCAGCGAGACCAGGCCGACCACCATAGTCACTGCGGGTGGAGCACTTGTGCTATAAGTTACTATCGCAATGATCGGTAGCGTATAAAAAACGAAGGGCGGGATCGATCTATTAATCCCGTTTCGCAGGCATAGAAGCAAAAATCCGGAGAAGAAGATGCCGAACGCGGCAACTTCCGTGTGGATCAACTTCTCGCGGTAAAGCGCAGGGCCGGAAAATTTTATCGTATATACCGCTGCCATGATGATGCAGCAGAATGAAAGCATTCCCAGTGCAATCCGTTGTCTCTCGATTTTACTTGGAAAAAAAATCACAAGCGCCGATAATACTATATAGCTGTGCTCTTCGACCGACAGTGACCATATATGATCGAAAGGAAGCGCATTTCCGAATCCGACAGGATAATAATTTCTTATGAGCGCGGTAGCGCCTAGTGCCGTCCCCCACGACACAGGAAGTCCCGCGATCAAATAGGAAATAATCGTTATCGCGATAAAGGCATATAGAGCGGGGAAAATCCTCGAAATTCGTCGCTTATAGAACGTCGGAAGCGGGGTTTCGTGTAGGAAAAGCTGCTTTGCCATAAGGAAACCCGACAAAACAAAGAAAAAATGCACGCCAGCAGTTCCACAAAATTTGAGTTGCCAGTAGGGAAAGAAATGTCCGACCAGCAGTAGTGAAATAGCGATTCCCCGCCATCCGTCCAAGTAGTCCAATTGCTGACCACTCGCCAGATGGCTGCTGCCTGATGTATTTGTATTTTGCACAGTTCCCCCTTCGCGGGTTAGATGGCCCAATCGACCCTCGAACATTTTTGTTCATGCTGAGGAAAGACCGAGATAGCCGCATTTCTATCGAAAGCACGCCAGACCATGTGACATCGCTATCGCAGTATCGACGGGGAGTGTACAGACATGATTTCTTTTTAACAAGAAAATTCGTTGCGTAGAATTACGAGTGCTGTGTCCTGTGATGCGACTCAAGTGTCGGCATAGGCAGGATAGGTCGTCCGCCCCTGATCGATAGTGAAATGAGCGCAGCAACGCGCCAAATGCATGATCGCGTGAGGGTTGCCCGCTTGCAGGGAGCCCTATCCATCCGTGAAGCAAACCCATTACAGGGGTCAGTCGCGGGGTCACATCTGACGATCCCCTGTGTCACGCTAGTTGTCACTTTATTATTTGGGAGAGACATAAGTAAAGGGTATCTGCAGCTTTCATCGAGCAAACCTTGGTGAAGGTTGGAGTTGGAATCGTCGGCAAATAACCACTCCCCAAAATTACGCACCGATCCACTAAGCATCTGATTATTATGGATTTCAGATTCCGGCCGGAGGCACCAACCTAACCAAGCTTGAAACCCGCGTCCTTCCCCGGACCAGCGGGTTTTTTGTTATCCAGCCCGCGCATGCCCTCTCCTTGACCCCCGCCCGCGTCTTACCCTAATGTAGCGCCATGAGCACGCTCCCCCCCAGCGCCGACGTCCTCCAGATCGTCGACCAGGCCATGCAGGCCGCACACCACGAAACCGAAGCGGGCAACCTCGAGCAGGCGCTGGCCCTGTACGGGGCGGTGCTCGACCTCCAGCCCGGCCACGCCGGCGCCCACCACGCCGTGGGCGTGCTGGCCAGCCGCGCCGGCGATGCCGAGACGGCGATCCCGCATTTCGCCGCCGCCCTGGAAGCCGACCCCGGCCAGGAGGCGCACTGGCTGGCCTATCTCGCCGCCCTGATCGAGGCGCGCCAGTTCGCCGCCGCCGCTGAACTGCTTCAGCTCGGCCGGACCCACGGCCTGCAAGGTCTGGCGATCGACGACATCGAACGGCAGCTGGCCAGCTCGGGCGCGCCCGATAGCAGCGAGATCGACGCCGCCGCCGCCTTGTTCGCCCAGGGACGCAACGAGGAAGCGGAGCACGCCGCGCGTGCGCTCGTCGAGCGCTTCCCCCAGCACTCATTCGGCTGGAAATTATTGGGTGGCATTTATCATCGGCGCGGCGACGCGCATGGGGCCCTGAATGCCATGGCCATGTCGGCCAGGTTCGACCCCGACGATGCCGAAACGCTCAGCAACCTGGGCATGCTCTTGATGCGCGCCAACCGGCTCGACGAATCGGAGAACGTGCTGCGGCGCGCCCTGGCGCTGCGCCCCGGCAACGTGGATGCCCACAACCACCTGGCCATCACCCTGGCCGAGCGTGGACGGCTGTCCGAGGCGCAGGCCAACGCCAACGCGGCGCTGGCGCTCGATCCGCGGCATGAAAAGGCGGCCATCACGCTTGCGCTGATCCTGCAGACCCAGGGCCGGCTGGTCGAAGCGGTGGCCGTCTATCGCGACTTGTTGGAGCGAAATCCGGAGCAGACCGATGCCCACAGCAATATGCTGTTCTGCCTGAGCGAAATGCCCGGGCTTGCGCCGGACGCACTGTTCGCCGAGCACCGGTTGTACGGCAGGCTGGTCGAACAAAGGACCGCGCCGCCCGCCGCCCTGGACAACACACCGGAGCCGGAGCGGCGCCTGCGCGTCGGCTTCGTGTCGGGCGACCTTCGCAACCACGCGGTCGCCTCCTTCATCGAACCGGTCTTCGAGCGCCTCGGGCAACGCCCCGGGCTGACGCTGCATGCCTACTACAACCATACCCTGGTCGACGCGGTCACCGAACGCCTGCGTGGCCACCTGCCCCATTGGCGCGATGTCGCCGCGCTCGACGATGAGGAACTGGAGCGGCAGGTGCGCGCCGACGGCATCGACATCCTGATCGACCTGTCGGGCCACACCGCCTTCAATCGGCTGCCCGCCTTCGCGCGCCGGCTGGCGCCGGTCCAGGCGTCCTGGATCGGCTATCCCGGCACCACCGGCCTGGCGGCGATGGATTACTACCTGGTCGACCGAAAATTCCTGCCTCACGGACAGTATGACCACCTGTTCGTGGAAAAACTGGTGCAGTTGCCGCTGTTGATACCCTTCGAGCCGGTGGCCGGCGCGCCCGACGTCGGCCCGTTGCCCGCCCTGGCCAACGGCTACGTCACGTTCGGCAGCTTCAACCGTCTCAGCAAGTTCAACAGCGAAGTGATCAAGGCCTGGGGGATGCTGCTGCGCGCGCTGCCCGATGCGCGGCTGCTGGTAGGCGGCATGCCGGAACAGCACGACCATGCCCAGCTGCGCGCCTGGCTGGACCACGAAGGCATCGCCGCGCACCGGGTCGACTTCCATGGCCGCATCGGGCTGAACGATTACCTGAAGCTGCACCAGCAGGTCGACCTGTGCCTCGACACCTTCCCGTACCCGGGCGGCACCACGACCATGCACGCCGGCTGGATGGGCGTGCCGACCCTGACCCTGGACGCAGGCACCGTGACCGGACGACAAACCGCCTGCTTCCTCGAGCATTGCGGGCTGCACCATTTCGTCGCGCACAGCGCCGACGATTTCGTCGCCAAGGGCCTGGCCATCTGCGGCGACCTGGCGGCGCTGGCGGCGCTGCGCGCCACTCTGCGCGAACGTTATGTGCTACCCACGTCGGACTCCATGACCCGGGTCGCCGACGGCATCGAGCACGCGCTGCGCCTGATGTGGCGCCGCTGGTGCCAGGGCCTGCCGCCGGCCAGCTTCGAGGCGACGCTGCCGCCCGGCCCGGCCGACGCCACGCGATAAGCGGCGCCGGGACGCCCGATTCGCCGGGCGCGCCGTCCCGCGCGCTCCGGCATGCCAAGACCATAATCCTTGAACAAGGAATGCACAAAAATGGTCGCTCAGGCGCTACAAAACCGCGCCAATCGTCTGTTCATTCCGGTCGCCAACAACATTTCCAGCCGGGAAAATGCCATACTTCGTGGTCATGCCTTACGGACAGAACTCTCCTGTCTTGACTACCCACGAATTCATGTTGCAACTATTTAACGCCCCTACCGACCCGTCCATGCTCGCCTATGGCGTCTATGAGCCACGCCTGGTCGTGCTGTCGCTGCTGGTGGCGATCTTTTCTTCCTGGATGGGCTTGCAGATCACCGGTCGCGCCAGCAGCAATCCCGCGCATCGCGCCATCGTGCTCGGCGCCGGCAGCCTGGCGCTGGGCGCCGGCGTGTGGTCGATGCATTTCATCGGCATGCTCGCCTTTAACCTGTGCACGCCGGTCCATTACGACCATGGCATCACCCTGCTGTCGGCCCTGCCCAGCATCGGCGCGTCCTGGGTCGCGCTCAACCTGATCTCGCGTCCCCAGCTGCGCCTGGCGCACCTGCTGGTGGGCGGGGTGCTGGTCGGCGCCGGTATCGGCGCCATGCACTACACCGGCATGGCCGGCATGCGCATGCGCCTCGACCTCCACTACGATCCTGCCATGTTCGCGCTGTCGATCGTGGTCGCGGTGGTGCTGGCCACGCTGGCGCTGGGCGTGCGCCATGGCCTGTCGCGCTGCAAGTCGATGACCGATGCGCGCCGCCTGCTGATCGCGGCGGTGGTGATGGGCTGCGCCATCGCCGGCATGCACTACACCGGCATGGCGGCGGCGCGCTTCTCCGGCGAGGTCGACCCGCTGGGCCTGAACGGTTCCAACAGCGACTTCCTGGCGCTGTCGATCACGCTCATCACGGTGGCGTTGTCGCTGGGCGTGGTGGCCACCAATGGCCTGCTGCGCTACCGCGAGATGTACCTCGGCCTGGCGCGCAGCGAAGCCTGGATGCGCGCGCTGCTCACCACCACCGTCGACGGCGTGATCACGGTCGGACGCGACGGCGCCATCACCGAATTCAACGCCTCGGCCGAGCGCATCTTCGGCTGGAAGCGCGACGAGATCGTCGGCCGCAACATCGCTGTGCTGCTCAACGAAAATGACCGCAAGTCCGAGCGCGGCCTGCTGTACGTGCTGTCCCGGGGCAGCCTGGAAGGCGTCAACACCAGCACCGAGACCTTCGGCCTGCGCAAGGACGGCAGCCTGGTGCCGGTGCGCGGCGCGATGGGGCACGCCAAGCTGGGCGACCAGGACATGTTCGTCTGCTTCGTCACCGACATCAGCGAGCGGCGCGCCATGGAAGGGGCGCTGCGCGACAGCGAGCAGCAGTTCCGTTCCCTGATCGGCAACATCCCCGGCATCTCCTACCGCAGCAAGCTCAGTGGCGACTGGCCGATGGTCTTCATCAGCGACGCGGTCGAGCGCGTCACCGGCTATCCGGCCGCCGACTTCCTGGGCGAACCGCCGCGGCGCGTGTTCGGCGCCCTGATCCATGCCGAAGACCGCATCCGGGTGGCGAAGGCGACCGGCGCCGCGCTGCGCGAAGGCCGGCCCTACCTGGTCGAATACCGCCTGCTGCACGCCGACGGCGGCGTGCGCTGGCTGTGGGAAAACGGCACCGCGGTGCGCGACGAGGCCGGCGACGTGCAATGGCTGGACGGCGTCATCCTCGACATCACCGAGCGCCGCCAGATGGAAGAAGCGCTGCGCGCCGCCAAGGAAACCGCCGAGCAGGCCGCCGCCGCGCGCGCGACTTTCGTGGCCAACATGAGCCACGAGATCCGCACCCCGATGAATTCGATCCTGGGCTTCACCGACGTGCTGCTGGACGGCGACCTGGACGTGGAGCAGCGGCGCCACCTGGACACCATCCGCAGCGCCGGCCGCGCCCTGCTGCGCCTGCTCAACGAGATCCTCGACACCGCCAAGCTCGAAAAAGGCGCGGTGGAGCTGGAACAGAACGACTACAACCTGCTGTCGCTGATCGACGAACTGTCCTCGACCCTGGCCGCGAACGCCCGCGCCAAGGGCCTGCACCTGGACATCCAGTACGATCCGGCGCTGCCGACCGGCCTGCGCGGCGACGAGCTGCGCATGCGCCAGGTGCTGACCAACCTGCTGGACAACGCGATCAAGTTCACCGCCAGGGGCAGCGTGACGCTCAAGGTCGGCGCCGAAGGCGACCAGCTGTGCATCGCCGTGATCGACACCGGGATCGGCATCGCGCCCGAGCGCCTGGCCGCCATCTTCGACCCGTTCACCCAGGCCGACGCCTCGATGACGCGCCGCTTCGGCGGCACGGGCCTCGGCACCACGATCAGCAAGCAGCTGGTCGAGCTGATGGGCGGCCGGATCTGGGCCGAGAGCGAGCTCGGATGCGGCACCACCTTCCACGTGCGGGTGCCGCTGGTGCTGGCGCGCTTTGCCAGCCAAGCGCCGCGCGTGCGCAGCGCCGCCGTGCTGCCGCCGCTGCGCGTGCTGGTGGCCGACGACGTGCCGCAGAACCTGGAACTGATGCAGCTCCTGATGACGCGCCGCGGCCACACCATGACCGCGGTGCGCGACGGCGCCGCCGTGGTCGAACTCGCGGCCAGCGGGGAGTTCGACGTGGCGCTGATGGACTTCCAGATGCCGACCATGGACGGCCTGGCCGCCACCCGCGCGATCCGCGAGCAGGAACAGGCCAGCGGGCGCAGTCGCCTGCCGGTGATCGCGATGACGGCCAGCGTGCTGGCCGAACACCGCCAGGCCAGCGTCGACGCCGGCATGGACGGTTTCGCCAGCAAGCCGGTCGACTGGTTCGCGCTGTCGCACGAAATCGCGCGCGTGCTCGGACTGCCCGGCAGCGCGCCGGACGCACATGCCGCGCCCAATGCGGCGCGCGAAGTGCTGAACCGGCGCGCCGGCCTGCACCGCTGGAGCAACCGCGAGGACGCCTATGCCGAGGCGCTCGAGCACTTCGCCCGCCAGTACGCCGACCTGGGCCAGGCGCTGCGCCTGCATGCGGCCGGCGGCGAGCACCAGCAGCTGCGCATGTTGGCGCACAAGGTGCGCGGCGCGGCCGCCAACGTCGGCCTCGAGCTGCTGGCCGACTCCCTGGCCGGCCTGGAGCAGGCCACCGACGCGGTGCCGACCGATGCGCGCCAGGTCGCCAATGCCCTGGTGATGGCGAACAATGCGCTGGACGCGGCGCTCGAGGCGCTGCGCAGCGTCGCCGCGACGCCCGCGCCAGTCGCGCCGGGCAGCACGGTCGACCTGGCGCGCGCGCGGCGCGCCGCCGGCGTGCTGCTCGAGGCGCTGCGCCGCGGCGCCCTGAACGACGGCGCCATGGCCAGCCTGGCCGCGGCGCTGGCGGCGCATCCGGCCGCCACCCGCGTGACCCAGGTCCAGTCGGCGATCGCCGACTTCGACTTCGACCTCGCCCTCGGGCACCTGGAAGCCGTCATCGGCCTGCTGGGTGATGGGGCGCTTGACGACGTTTCCAACGAATCCCCAGCATGAGCCAACCGAATACCCGCCCGTTGATCCTCGCGGTCGACGACGAAGCCAGCAACCTGCAGCTGCTGCGCCAGATCCTGCAGGACCACTACCGCCTGCTGTTCGCCAAGGACGGCGCGCGCGCGCTCGAACTGGCGCGCCAGGAGCAGCCCGACCTGGTGCTGCTGGACGTGATGATGCCCGGGATGTCGGGCTACGAAGTGTGCGCCGCCCTCAAGGCGCACCCCGCCACCGCCTCGACCCCGGTGATTTTTGTCACCGCCCTGACCGAGACCGCCGACGAAGTCGAAGGCTTCGAGGCCGGCGCGGTCGACTACATCACCAAGCCGGTCAGCCCGCCGGTGGTGCGCGCGCGCGTGCGCACCCACCTGTCGCTGGTGCGGATGGAAGAGCTGCGCGCCAGCCGCCTCGAGATCGTGCAGCGCCTGGGCCTGGCGGCCGAGTACAAGGACAACGAGACCGGCCTGCACGTGATCCGCATGAGCCACTTCTCGCGCATCCTCGGCATCGCCGCCGGCATGACGGAGCATGAAGCCGACGACCTGCTGCACGCGGCGCCGATGCACGACGTGGGCAAGATCGGCATCCCCGACCGCATCCTGCAGAAACCGGGGCCGCTCGACGCCGAGGAATGGAAGATCATGCAGGGCCACGTGACGATCGGCGCCGAGATCATCGGCGAGCACGATGGCGGCATGCTGGCGCTGGCGCGCCAGATCGCGCTGACCCACCACGAGAAATACGATGGCAGCGGCTATCCGAACGGCCTGGCAGGAGAGGATATTCCGCTGGTGGGCAGGATCGTGGCGATCGCCGACGTGTTCGACGCGCTGACCTCGGTGCGGCCGTACAAGAAGGCCTGGACCGAAGAAGAAGCGGTGAATTTCTTGCGTGAACAGAAGGGCCGCCACTTCGATCCGCAGCTGGTGGAGCTGTTCGCCGACCAGATGCCGGCGATCCGCGAGATCAGGTCGAGGTGGGCGGAGACGGCCTGACTGACCCCGGGTCGGCGACCGTGCCGCTCGGCTTGACGGCGCGCCGCGCCACCAGCTCGTGGTACAGCGCCGTGTAGTTGGCCGCCATCTGCTCGGACGTGAACAGCTCTTCGAAGCGCTGCTCGGCGCGCCGGCCCATGGCGCGCGCCATGTCCGGGTTGTCCCACAAGGTGCGCATCGCCGCGCGCAGCGCCTGCGGGTCGGACGGCGGCACCACCAGGCCGGTGTCGCCATCGACGTTGATATAGGTGGTGCCGGTGCCGATCTCGCTCGAGATCATCGGCTTGCCGTACATCGCGCCTTCGAGCAGCGAGATGCCGAAGGCTTCCGAGCGCAGGTGAGACGGGAAAGCCACGGCATAGCACAGGGTCAGCAGCGCCGCCTTGTCCGGTTCGTCGATCGCCCCGACGAACATCACGTTGGACAGGCCCAGGCGCGCGGCCTGTTCCTTGAGCTCTCCCTCGATCGGCCCGGCGCCGACGATCACGATCGGATAGTCGAGACCCCTGGCCGCCTCGAGCAGGATGTGCAGGCCCTTGTAGTAGCGCAGCACGCCCACGAACAGGAAGAACTTCGGACCCACGCGCTCGCGCCAGTGCGCCAGGCGGGCCGGCTCGGGCTGCGGATAGGTGCCGCGGTCCAGGCCGAAGGGAATGACCGAGGTTTTTTGCCTGTAACGCGCCAGCACGGTCGACGACCCGAGGTAGTTGGGCGAGGTGGCGACGATCGCGTCGACGCTCTTGAGGAAGCGGTGCTTGAGCGGCTGGTACAGGCGCAGCAGGTGGCGCTGGCGCACGATGTCGGAGTGGTAGGTGACCACCGTCGGCTTGTCGACCCGGGCCATGAAATGGGCCAGGTCCATGAACGGCCAGGGGAAGTGGTAGTGCACCACGTCGGCCTGCTTCGCCAGGCGCGCCAGCGCGCCGATCGACTGCACCGAGATGGCGTTGGACGCGATCTCGGCATTGAGCGGCACGCGATGGACCATATGGCCTTCGAATTCGAACGGGTCCAGCTTGTCCTGGCGCGACAGCGACAGCACCGTATTGCTCACGCCGAGGCGGCCGGTGCCCACGCACATCTGGCGGATCACCTGTTCGACCCCGCCCACCGAATCCGGGTGGTAGGTCTTGTAGAAATGAAGGACACGCATAATCAGCTCAGCTTACTGCGAAAGGACGGCACGGTACACCTCCGCCGTCAGGCGTGCGGTGTTTTGCCATGTCAGTTGTTCGGCGCGAGCGCGTCCGGCGGCGATACAGCGCGCGCGCGCAACACCGTCCGTGGCCAGGATGCGCATGGCGTCGGCGATGGCTCCGCTCGACAGCGGATCGACCAGCAGCGCCGCATCGCCCGCGACTTCCGGCAGCGAGGTCGTGTTCGAGGCCACCACCGGCACGTTCGAGGCGAAGGCTTCCAGTACCGGAATGCCATAGCCCTCGTACAAGGAAGGAAAAACGAAGACGCCGGCGCCGGCATACAGGTCGCGCAATTGCCCATGGTCGGTCAAGCGATCCAGCCATACCACGTCCTCGCCCGCCGCCTGCGCCGCCCTGATCGACGCCACCAGGGCTTCGCTGCGCGCGCCGGGCGCGCCGACGATCACCAGGCCGCGCTCGCCGCGCAAGGGCGCGGGCAGCGCGAGATACGCTTCCAGCAGGCGTTCGACATTCTTGCGCGGTTGCAGGGTGCCAACGAAGAAGAAATAGCCAGGTTGCAGGCCGTAGGCATCGAGGGTTGCCTCCACTGCCCGCGGCTCGGGTGCGGCGAGCCATTCCTCGTCGACGCCGCAGGGCACCACCGAGATGCGCCGCTCGTCGACGCCGAAGCATTCGACCAGTTCGTCGATGGCGAAGTGCGACAGCGCGATCACGTGGTCAGCCTTGCGCGCCGCCTTGGCCTGGAGCCAGTTCTTGAGCTTGCGCAGGCGCGGGTTGCACCATTCCGGATGCTTGATCGGCAGGGCATCGTGCAGGCTGGCCACCACCGGGCAATCCATGCGCACCACGCGGTAATCGGTCACGTGGAAGATGTCGGCCGGCATGTGGACACGGTGCGCGCCGGGCGTCACCAGGTCGGTCAGGGTCGCCGCCTCGAACGATCGGGGGAAGGCCTGGCCGATGGAGATACCCGCATCGCCCTGGCGCAGGCGGGGCCAGGAAAACGGCGCCACCTCGCAACCCGTTGCGGGCAGGTGCTGCATCAGGGCCCGGGTGTACACGCCGATGCCGTCCAGCCGGCCACCGGTCAAACCGGGCTCGACCATGGTCGTGCCCAGACCGACCTTGATGACTGCCGGTTTCACGCCCTGTACATCCAGTCCAGCGTCTCGTGCAGCGGGGTCGGCGCCAGGTCGCCGATCACGGCGGCCAGCTTGCGATTGCTGCCAGTCAGTTGAAGCACGTCGTTGGCGCGCACGAAGGCGGGATTCACCTGCACGTCGATGCGGTAGCCGGCGATCTCGCCCATGGTCTCGATGACGCTCGAGAGCGAGTGCGGGGTGCCCGAGCAGACGTTGAAGGCTTCGCCGGCGGGCGCCGCCGCCAGCAGGCGGCGATAGCTGCGCGCCACCATGCGCACGTCGGAGAAATCACGCGCGATGGCGAGGTTGCCCAGTTCGATGCGTTGTTCGTTGCGGCGGAAGTGGTTGACGATCTTGGGCAGCAGGAAATTCTCGGCCTGGCCCACGCCGGTGTAATTGAATGGACGCACGATCGTGATCGGCAGCTTGTCCATCCACAGGCGCGCCATGTATTCCATCGCCAGCTTGCTGACCGCGTAGTCGTTGGCCGGCGCCGGCGGCACGCTTTCGTCGATCACCGGCACGTTGGCATTGCCGTAGATATTTGCCGACGACGCCAGCAGCACGCTGGTGGGACGATGCGCCCCGGCGGCCAATGCCTCCAGCAGGTTGCGCGTGCCCACCACGTTGACGCGGTAGATCGCCTCGACGTTGGCATGGCCGACGAAGGCGATGCCGGCCAGGTGGGCCACGACGTCGGGCCTGGCCTCGGCAACCATGGCGGCCACCGCGTCACGGTCGCACAGGTCGACCGCGAACATATCCGGCCCGGTTTCCTCGCCCGGCATCACGGTGCCGAACACACGGTAACCCGCGGCCGTGAGTTCTTGCGCCAGGTAATGGCCGGTGAAGCCGCGCAGGCCCGTGATCAGGGCGCGGCGGCCCTCCCCTTCGCGCCCGCTCGCCTGCTTGGCGAGGGCGGAAACGTCATCCGTGGCCAGGCGCGTCATATCAGAACGAGAAGCCCTGTTCGTTGCGACGCAGGTCGGCGTCGACCATCATCTGGCACAGCTCTTCGAGCGTGGTCTTCGGCTCCCAGCCCAGCTCGCGCTTGGCTTTCTCGGGGTCGCCGATCAAGAGGTCGACTTCGGCCGGACGGTAGAACTTGGGCGAGACGCCCACCAGCTTCTTGCCGCTCTGGCTGCAGTGGGCGACCTCTTGCTCGCCCGAACCGCTCCAGTCGAGCGTGACATTGGCCGCCTTGAAGGCCATGGTGACGAAGTCGCGCACGGTCTCGGTGCGGTTGGTCGCCAGCACATAGGTATCGGGCTTGTCGGCCTGCAGCATGCGCCACATGCCTTCGACATATTCCTTGGCGAAGCCCCAGTCGCGCTTGGCGTCCATATTGCCCAGCTCCAGCAGCTCCAGCTTGCCCTGCACGATCTTGGCCACCGAATCGGTGATCTTGCGGGTCACGAACTCGCGGCCACGCAGCGGCGACTCGTGGTTGAACAGGATGCCCGAGGAACCGAAGATGTCGTACGACTCGCGGTAATTGATGGTCATCCAGTGCGCGTACAGCTTGGCCACGCCATACGGGCTGCGCGGGTAGAACGGCGTATCTTCTTTTTGCGGGATGGCCTGCACCTTGCCGAACATTTCCGAGGTCGACGCCTGGTAGAAGCGGATCTTCGGATTGACGATGCGGATCGCTTCGAGCAGGTTGACGGCGCCCAGGCCGGTGATCGAGGCGGTGGTCACCGGCTGGTCGAAGGACACGCCAACGAAGCTCTGCGCCGCCAGGTTGTACACCTCGCCCGGCTGCGACGTTTCGATCAGGCGCAGGCTCGAGGCCAGGTCGGTCAGGTCGTATTCGACCAGCGACAGGTTCGGATGCGAGGTGATGCCGAGCTCATCGATGCGCCAGAAATTGACCGAGCTCGAACGACGGTAGGTGCCGGTGACGTGATAGCCTTTTTCCAGAAGCAACTGGGCCAAATAGGCGCCATCCTGGCCGGTGATACCGGTGATGAGGGCTCGTTTGTTTTGCATGTTCTTGGATGGATATGAAGTGGTCTTGCGGGCGCCACGTACTACCTGACGAGCCCGGCGAAAGCAAGGATTGTAACAGAGGAGGTCGGTTTGCCTAATTGCACGCCAGAAATGTGTGCAATTAAATCAACACTTATCTGAACATTATGACCCGAAAATGACGCGCTGCGATCGTCGCTTACGGTTTGTTACCAGTGTCTTTGCAAAACGACAAACAGCGACAGCTGGAGACAGGTGCAGACAAAAACGCCTGCCCCGGCGCAAGGCGCGCGAGGCAGGCGTCAAGTACAAACCGGCTGAATGATTTACCGCTGGGACACTGCGTCCACCACGGCCAGCGCCGTCATATTGACGATCCGGCGCACCGTCGCCGACGGGGTCAGGATGTGGACCGGACGCGCGCAGCCGAGCAGGACCGGGCCGATCGCGATGCCGTTGCCGGCCGCCGTCTTGAGCAGGTTGTACGAGATATTGGCGGCATCGATGTTCGGCAGCACCAGCAGGTTGGCGTCGCCCTTCAGGGTCGATTCCGGCATGATCTTGGCGCGGTTCTTGGCGTCGAGCGCGGCGTCGCCGTGCATCTCGCCGTCGACTTCCAGTTCCGGCTTCTTCTGCTGCACCAGGGCCAGGGCGGCGCGCATCTTCTGCGCCGACTCCGTATTGGCGCTGCCGAAGTTCGAGTGCGACAGCAGGGCCGCGCGCGGGCTGATGCCGAAGCGCTCCAGCTCTTCGGCCGCCATGATCGTGATCTCGGCCAGCTGCTCGGCGTTCGGGTTCTCGTTGACGTGGGTGTCGACCATGGCCAGCTGGCGTTCCGGCGTGATGATGAAGTTCATCGCCGCATAGACGTTGGCGCCGGCGCGCTTGCCCAGCACCTGGTCGATGAAGTCCAGGTGCATCTGGGTGGTGCCGTAGGTGCCGCAGATCATGCCGTCGGCTTCGCCCTTGTGGATCATCATGGCGCCGATCAGGGTGTGGCGGCGGCGCATGGCCAGCTTGGCCAGGTCCTGGGTCACGCCCTTGCGCATCACCATCTGGTGGTAGGTCGTCCAGTAGTCGCGGTAGCGCTCGTCGAAGTCGGGATTGATGACGTCGAAGTGCACGCCCAGCTTGAGGCGCAGGCCGAACTTCTCGATGCGCTGCTCCAGCACCGCCGGACGGCCGACCAGGATCGGGCGCGCCAGCTTTTCGTCGACCACCACCTGCACCGCGCGCAGCACGCGCTCGTCCTCGCCCTCGGCGTAGACGATGCGTTTCAGTTCGGCCGGGGCATCCTTGGCGACCTGGAACAGCGGCTTCATGAAGGTGCCGCTGCGGTACACGAACTGCTGCAGGTGTTCGGCGTAGGCCGCCAGGTCCTCGATCGGACGGCTGGCGACGCCGCCATCCATCGCGGCCTTGGCCACGGCCGGCGCGATATGGGTCAGCAGGCGCGGGTCGAACGGCATCGGGATCAGGTATTCCGGACCGAAGGACAGGTTCGAAATGCCGTAGGCCGAGGCCACGATGTCCGACTGCTCGGCATGGGCCAGGTCGGCGATCGCGTGCACCACCGCGATTTCCATCTCGCGCGTGATGGTGGTCGCGCCGCAGTCCAGTGCGCCGCGGAACATATAGGGGAAGCACAGGACGTTGTTGACCTGGTTCGGATAGTCCGAACGGCCGGTAGCGATGATGGCGTCGCCGCGCACCGCCTTGACGTCTTCCGGCAGGATTTCCGGATTCGGATTGGCCAGCGCCAGGATCAGCGGGTTCGGGGCCATCTTGGCCACCATGTCCTGCTTGAGCACGCCGCCGGCGGACAGGCCCAGGAAGATGTCGGCGCCGGGGATGACGTCGGCCAGCGAACGGTGCGGCGTGTCTTGCGCAAAGCGTTCCTTGTCCGGGTCCATCAGCTCGACGCGACCTTTATAGACGACACCGGCCAGGTCGGTGACGAAGATGTTCTCGATCGGGAAGCCCAGGTCGACGATCAGGTCGAGGCAGGCCAGCGCGGCCGCGCCGGCGCCCGAGACCACCAGCTTGCATTCCTTGATGCTCTTGCCGACGACTTTCAGGCCGTTCAGGATGGCGGAGCCGACGATGATCGCGGTGCCGTGCTGGTCGTCGTGGAAGACCGGGATCTTCATCCGCTCGCGCAGCTTGCGCTCGATGTAGAAGCACTCGGGCGCCTTGATGTCTTCCAGGTTCACGCCGCCAAAAGTCGGCTCGAGCGCGGCGATGATGTCGACCAGCTTGTCGGGATCGGTCTCATTGATCTCGATGTCGAACACGTCGATCGCGGCGAACTTCTTGAACAGCACGCCCTTGCCTTCCATGACCGGCTTCGACGCCAGCGGACCGATATTGCCCAGTCCCAGCACGGCGGTGCCGTTGGAGATCACGGCGACCAGGTTGCCGCGCGCGGTGTACTTGTAGGCGGCGGCCGGATCCTTGACGATTTCCTCGCAAGGGGCGGCCACGCCCGGCGAATAGGCCAGCGCCAGGTCGCGCTGGTTCAGCAGGCCCTTGGTGGGCGCCACGCTGATCTTGCCGGGACGGGGGAACTGGTGATACTCGAGCGCTGCTTGACGCAGTTGCTGACGTAATTCTTCTTTTTTGTCAGATGACGAATCCATGCTGGGCAGCCTTCCTGAAGCAAAACGGGACTTTCGATTCTATCAGACAGCATGTTGTCAATGGCTACGTATTTTCACCACACTTATGTGCGGTTGCAGCAATTCCCGGCAGGCCAACGGGGGGCGGTACAATCGCCGCCATGCTTTCCGAATTCGACCTCATCAAGCGCTTTTTTCACCGCGAGCGCCCCGGCCGCCCTGATGTCGCGCTGGGCATCGGCGACGACTGCGCCCTGCTCGCCCCGACGCCCGGCCGCCAGATTGCGATCTCGTCCGACATGCTGGTCGAAGACCGCCATTTCTTCGCCGGCGCCGATCCCTTCATGCTGGGCCACAAGGCGCTGGCCGTGAACCTGTCGGACCTGGCCGCGATGGGCGCCCGGCCGGTCGCCTTTACCTTGGCGCTGGCCTTGCCGCGCGCCGACGAGGCATGGCTCGACGGTTTCTCGCGCGGCCTGTTCGCGCTGGCCGACGAACACGGTTGCGAACTGATCGGCGGCGACACCACCAAGGGGCCGCTGAATATCTGCATCACCGTGTTCGGGGAACTGGCGCCCGGCCATGCGCTGCAGCGCGCCGCGGCGCGGCCGGGCGACGACATCTGGATCTCGGGCACGCTGGGCGATGCGCGCCTGGCGCTGGCCGGCTATTGGAAAGAGGTCGAACTCTCCCCGGAGGCGCATGCGCAGGCCGCGCCAAGGCTGCACATGCCCACGCCGCGCGTGGCCCTGGGCCTGGCCCTGGCCGCGGCGCCGATTGCGCACGCCGCGCTCGACATCTCGGATGGCCTGGTGGGCGACCTGGGGCACATCCTGGCGGCGTCAAGCGTCGGCGCCACGCTCGACGTCGACGCATTGCCGGCGGGCCCGGCGCTGGCGCGCCACGACCGCGCACTGCGGCGCCGCTTCACCGCGGCCGGCGGCGACGATTACGAACTGTGCTTCACGGCCCCCGTTGCACGGCGCGCGGCGGTGCTGGAAGCCGCGGCGCTGGCCGCCACGCCGGTCACCCGGGTCGGCGCGATCGAGACCGCCCCCGGCCTGCGCCTGGTCGACGCGCACGGCGCGCCGCTCGACCTGGGCCTGACGGGCTGGGATCACTTCAGCGGCATCTGAATATCTCAGTGCGATGGCGCGCACGCCGGATTGACACTTCGCTTGACTTACCTCCCTACCAGAAGGTAGGATTCCAGCATGAAGAAGCTGTCCAACACCTCGGAAGACATCCTGACCTGCGCGCGCGCCCTGATCGTGGCCGGTGGCTACAACGGATTCAGCTATGCGGACATCGCCGACGTGGTCGGCATCCGCAAGGCCAGCATCCACCACCACTTCCCGAACAAGCTCGACCTGGTCAAGACCATCGTGGTGCAGCACCGCCAGGCCACGGCCGAGGGAATCGAGCGCCTGCAGCAGGCGATTCCCGATCCGCTGGGGATGCTGCGCGCCTACATCGACTACTGGGAAAAGTGCATCGCCGACCTGAGCGCGCCGTTCTGCGTGTGCGCCCTGCTGGCCGGCGAACTGCCGATCCTGCCGGCCGAGGTGGCGGTCGAGGTGCGCGGCTACTTCCGCTTCCTGTCGGGCTGGATGGCATCGGTGCTGGAACGGGGCGTCCAGCAAGGCACGATCCGGCTGATGCAGCCGCCCGAGGTCGAAGCCGAGGTCTTCATGGCCACCGTGCACGGCGCCATGCTGTCGGCACGTGCCTACGGCGATGCGAAGGTGTTCGGCGCCATTACGGCCGCCCAGCTGGCGCGCGTCCAGGCGCCGGCTTGAAAACGATTCCGGTCCGGCAGACCGGCTTTTTTTAACCCAACAGCCTACCAACTAGTAGGTAAATAAATGGAGGACATCATGAACCACGACACCAACCTTGCCGGCGGCACCCATGAAGGCTGGCTCAAACGCTACTACTTCGTGCGCGCCGTCTTTTCCAGCGCCTGGGTGCTTGCGGTGCTGGGCGTCGCCCAGCATTCGACGCTCGCCGGCGCGGTGCTGCTGGTCGCCTATCCAGCATGGGATGCCTTCGCCAACCTGGTCGACGCTCGCCGCAGCGGCGGACTGGCGGCGAACCGCACCCAGTTGCTGAACGTCGTCGCAAGCCTGGTCGTGGCGCTGGCGCTGGCCGTCGCCCTGCCCGACATGCACCGCGTGCTGGCCGTGTTCGGCGCCTGGGCCATCCTGTCCGGCCTGCTGCAACTGGGCACCGGAGTACGGCGCTGGAAAACCCATGGCGCCCAGTGGGCGATGGTCCTGAGCGGCGCACAGTCGGCGCTTGCCGGGGCCGTATTCATCGGACAGGCGCGCATGCCGGCCGAGCCGACGGTCGCCACCGTGGCCGGCTACGCGGGCTTCGGCGCTTTCTACTTCCTGGTCTCGGCGCTGCTCTTGCACTTCCGCCCGCGGCGCCTCAGGGCCGGCTAGCGCATGGCGCTGGAATCGCATCCCGTGGTCACGCCGCTCGGGCCGCGCTTCATCCACGGCGCGGTCGAGATCGATCAGTCGTTTCGCGCCAACCCGGGTCCAACTGCAGCAGATGCAGCAGATGTACCAATCGAATTCAGACAGACCGGCCTTGCGCACTGCGCTGCGTACGGGTTAATTTGAAAACCGCTGCTACTGCCAACAAGTAACAAGCCAGACCCTAGGCCGCCGCCTCGCCGCGCTGGTCCTCCTCGCGCGGCGTCTTGCGATCGTCATACGGCCCGTACGTCATCCAGTAGTGCCGGAACGCGAGACGGACATTGTCGCGCAGCTGCTGGTCGTCCCACGGTTTGGTGTAGAAGCGGTAGATCGCGCCGCGGTTGATCGAATCGAGCACCGAGTCCACTCCGGTATAGCCCGACAGGATGATGCGGATGGTCTCGGGATACATCTCCTTGACCTTGCTGAGGAATTCGGTGCCGCTCATCACCGGCATGCGCTGGTCGCACAGGATCACGTGCACGCGGTACAGCGCCAGCAATTCGAAGCCCTCGGCCGGCGACGACGCGGTCAGCACGCGGTAGCCGTCGCGCCGGAACAGGCGGTGCAGCGCGGTGAGCACGTTCGGGTCGTCGTCGACGACGAGCAGGGTCTGCACCTTGTCGTCGGCGGCCTGCTTTTCTTCGGGCTTGGCGCGGTTGGACAGCACCATCTCGGCCAGCTGGTCGGCCGGCAGCGCGCGCGAGAAATAAAAGCCCTGGATCTGGTCGCAGCGGTGGCGCCGCAGGTAGGCCATCTGGGCGCGCGTCTCGACGCCCTCGGCGATCACCTGCATGTGCAGGCTGTGCGCCATGCTGATGATGGCCAGCGCGATGGCCGCGTCGTCCGGATTGTTGACGATGTCGCGCACGAACGCGATGTCGATCTTGAGCTTGTCGATCGGGAAGCGCTTCAGGTAGGCCAGGCTCGAGTAGCCGGTGCCGAAATCGTCGATCGCGATGCGGATCCCGAGCGCCTTCAGGCGCGTGAGCACCTCGGTGGTGCGCTCGGCGTTCTGCATCAGCGCGCTTTCGGTCAGCTCCAGCTCCAGCAGCCCCGGTTCGACGTCGTGGCGCGCCAGCGCGTCCCTGATCACGCCCTCCAGGTCGCCCTCGACGAACTGGCGGCTCGACACGTTCACCGCCACCCGCACGTCGCGCACGCCGGCCGCGTTCCAGGCCGCGATCTGGCGGCAGGCTTCGTCGATGATCCAGTCGCCGACCCGCACCACCAGGCCCGTCTCTTCCATCACCGGCACGAATTCGGCCGGATACACCAGGCCGTAGCCGGGGCGGTGCCAGCGCAGCAAGGCCTCGGTGCCGGCGATGCGGCCGGTGTTCAATTCCATCTTGGGCTGGAAGTGCAGCACGAACTGGGAATCTTCGAGCGCGCCGCGCAGGGCCAGCTCGAGGTCCAGGCGCGCCAGCACCTGCACGTTCATGCCGGCCGTGAAGAAGCGGTAGCCGTCGCGGCCGGCCTCTTTGGCGCGCACCATGGCGGTATCGGCGTACTTGACCAGCGCGCCCGGATCGGTCGTGTCGTCCGGGTACATGGCGATGCCGATGCTGGCCGTCAGCGCGGCCGGCTGGCCGTGCAGGTCGAACGGCAGGCGCAGGGAATCGCGCACGTCGTTGGCCATGTTCACCGCGTCCTGCTGCTCGCGCGGCATGGTGAGGATCAGCGCGAACTCGTCGCCGCCCAGGCGGCCGACCGAATCGCGCACCTTCACGCAGCGCACCAGGCGCGTGCTGAACTGGCGCAGCAGCTCGTCGCCGCCGCGCGTGCCGAGCGTGTCGTTGATCACCTTGAAGCGGTCGAGCGTGATGCACAGGACCGCCACGCGCCAGTTCTTGTCCTGGGCCAGCTCGATGGTGTCGCGCAGGTTTTCGAAGAACAGGGTGCGGTTCGGCAGGCCGGTCAGGGCGTCGTAGCTGGCCGCGTGGCGCAGGTTTTCCTGGGCCTGCAGGCGCTCGCTGATGTCGCGCGCCACCGCGATCAGCATGCGCTGCGCGGCGTGCCCGACGTCCTGTTCCTGCAGCTTCCAGCTGATCTCGACCGCCACCGAGCCCTCGCCGCCGGCGCGCAGCAGTTCGGTCTCGACGATGTCGGCCTCGGACTCGGACTCGCCATCGTGGGCGGGGCGGCCGCCCAGCAGGCGTTCGAGCTGGGTGCGCGTGGCCAGGCCCAGCGCCACCGGGTCGATGCGCAGCAGCGCGTCGCGCGAAAATCCCAGCATGCGGCAGGCGCCTTCCGACACGTCGACCATCGCCATGCTGGCGGTGTCGATCAGGAACAGGGCGTCGGGCGTGGCGTCCATCGCGCCGCGAAAGCGCGCCAGTTCGGCGGTGCGCTCGCGCACCTGGCGCTCCAGCTGGCTGCCGTAGTCGAGCGACTCGCGGTGCAGCAGGCGCACCTCGAGCAGGTTGCGGATGCGCGTCATCACCTCGACCGTGTCGATGGGCTTGCCGATGAAGTCGCGCGCGCCGGCTTCGAGCGCCGCCAGCTTCTTGTCCGGCTCGGCCGTCACCACCAGCACCGGCAGCCAGGAATCGCTTTCCAGCGGCTTCAGGGCCTCCATCACCTCGAAGCCGTCCATGCCCGGCATGTGCAGGTCGAGAATGATCAGGTCGAAGCGGTGCTTGAGGTGCAGCGCCACCACCTGGCGCGGATCGTAGGTGGAGCTGACGTTCTCGTAGCCGGTGGTCTTGAGGAGGTATTCGAGCAGCTGCACGTTCACCGGCTCGTCGTCGACGACGAGGATGCGCGCGCGCCGGATGTCGGACAGGGAAATCATCTGGGCTTCCTTTCGCCTGGCTGGCCCGTCCCGGGCTGCTGCGCCAGCGTACTGTTGATCGCTTCGGTGAATTTGTCGATGTCGATCGGCTTGGTGAGATAGCGGTGGAAGCCCGCCGCCATGCCGCGCTCGATGTCGCGCGGCATGGCGTTGGCCGTCAGCGCGATCACGGGGATCCAGGTGGTCTCGGGATCGGCGCGCAGCTGGCGCAGCACCTCGAAGCCGCTCATCCCCGGCAGGTTCAGGTCCATCAGGATGACGTCCGGGCGGTGCGCCTTGGCCAGCTCCAGGCCGAGGTGGCCGTCGGGGGCCGACAGCAGGCGCAGGTCGCGCCGGAAGGCGACGATTTCCTCCACCAGCCGCAGGTTGGCCGGATTGTCCTCGACGTACAGCACCAGGTGCGGCTCGCCTTCGGTGGGCGGGGCGCTCGGCGCGGTCTCGGCCTCGGGGCCGCGCTCGGGCAGCGCCGACGCCAGCGGCGCGGTGCTGGCCAGCTCGATCGAGAACACGCTGCCCACGCCCGGGCTGCTGGTGACGCCGATCTCGCCGCCCATCAGTTCCACCAGTCGCCTGGTCACCACCAGGCCGATGCCGGTGCCTTCCTGGGCGCCGGCTTCCTGGCCCAGGCGGTTGAACGGCTGGAACAGGTTGGCCAGCTGCTCCGGATTCAGGCCGTGGCCGGTGTCCTGCACCGACAGGCGCAGGCGCTCCGGCCCCGACTGCTCGCAGGAGACGACGACCGCGCCCTCTTCGCGGTTGTACTTGACCGCGTTCGACAACAGGTTGAGCAGCACCTGTTTCAGGCGCGTGCGGTCGGCCATCACCACCGCGCCGTCCACCGCCGGGAACAGGGCGCGCACCTTGCGGGTGGCGGCGATCGGCTCGATCATGGTGCGCACTTCGAGCAGGATGTCGGCCAGGGCCACCGGTTCCATCGACAGCGTGATGGTGCCCGATTCGACCTTGGCCAGGTCGAGGATCTCGTTGATCAGGGTGAGCAGGTGGCGGCCCGACTTGAGGATGTGGTTCGCGAATTCCTTCTTCTGCTCCAGGGTCGAGGGCAGCGTGTCGGAGGTGAGGATCTGGGCGAAGCCGAGGATCGCGTTGAGCGGGGTGCGCAGCTCGTGGCTCATCGAGGACAGGAAGGCCGACTTGGCCTGGTTGGCGCTCTTCGCCTCCTCGTTGGCGTTGGCCAGTTCGGCGTTGGCCAGCGCCAGCTGCAGGGTACGCTCATCGACTCTTTGTTCCAGCTGCTCGTTCAGGCGCATCACTTCCTGCTGGGCGCGCGTGCGCTGCTGGGCTTCGCGCAGGATGGTGCTGTGCGTGTCTTCCAGCTCGCGGGTGCGGCCCTCGATCTCGGTCAGCATGGCGTTGAAGGAGTCGGCCAGCTCGGCCGCCTCGTCGTCGCCGATGCGCGGCGCGCGGCGCGAATAGTCACGCGTGGCCACCACCTCGCGCGCCACCTCGGTGACCGCAAGGATCGGCGCCGTGATCACGCGTCCCAGGCGCCACATCAAGAGGTAGGCGATCGCCATCGCCAGCAGGGTCACCCCGGCGGCGATGGCGAGATAGTCGAGGGTGCGCGCCAGCAGCCGGTTCTCGGCGCGCAGCACGACGGTGCCCACCGTGTCGCCATTCTCGACGATGGGCTGGCGCACCACCAGTTCCGCGCTGTTTTCGCCGGGCAGGCTCGCCGCGTCCAGGCGTCGGGGAATATCGCGTGGCTCGCCGGCGGCGGCGTAGGAAGCGAACAGCTTGCCCCGGGAATCGTAGATGGCGGCGGCGCGCACCAGGGGACTGGTGCGCAGCAGCGCCAGGTTCTCGTTGGCCAGGCGCGGATCGTCGAAGCTCAGCGCGGCGGACGTCATGTGGCCGACCAGTTCGGCCTGAGTCGAGAGGTCGTTGACCAGGGCGCGGTGGTAACTGCGCAAGTCATAGCCGATCACGATCGCGATCGAGACCAGCAGCGCGACGAACGTGGTCATCATCACCACCGCCACCAGCTTCTTGCGGATAGAGCGCTGGCGGCTCATGCTTCCTCCACGGACCGCTCACGGGAACGCATGCGCGGCATGTAAAAGTTCTAACAAAGACGAGAAATCGGGCGTCCCAGCATAGCAGCACGCTTGTGCTGTGTGTCGCACGAAACATTTATCAAGCCGGGCCGGGACAAGAGCGCGGCTGGCACTGTAAACGTTCGCATGCGGTTTGGGTAGGCATTTTTGAAATTTTGGCATGTCGTGCGCTCGTGCAGCGCGCTAGAATGAAGCAAGTCCGACCGGTTTCCCGACGTGGCACTCGCCCGGCCGGCGGCTTGCAAAGGAGACGCACGTGACGAACGAACTCATCGATCTTGCCCAGAAAGTCAGCGACGCCCTCGGCCCCAAAAACCTGATGCTGGCCGCCGCCGAATCCTGCACCGGCGGCGGCATCGCCTACACGCTCACCGCCATCCCCGGCTCGGGCGACTGGTTCGACTGCGGCTTCGTGACCTATTCGAACACCGCCAAGAACGAGATGCTGGACGTGCCCGACGCCGTGATCGCCCAGTTCGGCGCGGTCAGCGAAGAAGTGGCCGCCGCCATGGCCGCGGGCGCCGTGGCCAACAGCAATGCCGACATCGGCGTCTCGACCACCGGCATCGCCGGGCCGACCGGCGCCGTGCCCGGCAAGCCGATCGGCACCGTGTGCTTCGGCTGGGCGCGCGGCGACCATGTCCACACCGAACGCCTGGTGTTCCCGGGCGACCGCGAGGCGGTGCGCGAGCAGGCCATCGCCCATGCGCTGCGCGGCATCCTGCGCCTGGTGGAATAAGGCGGGCGATGGCGCCAGCATCCGGCCCGGTCGCGGGCGCCATCCTGCTGACGCTGGCCTTGTTGCCGTGCGTCGCCCAGGCGGATGCATCCACGGCGCATACAGTCTACGCGGCCGGCGACATCGCGCGCTGCAAGCATCCCGATCCGCGCTGGTCGGGCGCCGCCGCCACCGCGACCCTGGTCGAATGGGCGCTGCGCGCCGACCCCAGGGCCGTGGTGCTCACCCTGGGCGACCACACTTATCCGAATGGCACGGCGCGCGAATTCGCCGACTGCTATGGCCCGACCTGGGGGCGCTTTCGCGAGCGCACCTGGCCGACGCCGGGCAACCACGAGTACAACACCAGGGACGCCCTGCCCTACTTCGACTACTTCGGCGAACGCGCGCGCGGGGTCGACGGCAATGGCTATTACAGCCTGAGGTTGGGTTCGTGGCTGCTCGTTTCGCTCAACAGCAACCTGGAGGGCGAGCGGCACGCGGCCCAGCTGGCGTGGCTGCGCGCCGAGCTGGACCGCAGCACGGCCTCTTGTACTCTGGCGTTCTGGCACCATCCTGCCTTCAGTTCCGGCGGCCACCGCGGCCCCGGGCGCATGCACGATGCCTGGGACATCCTGCACCGGGCCGGGGCCGAGCTGGTGCTGTCCGGCCACGACCACGACTACGAGCGCTTCGCGCCGCAGGATGCCCGGGGGCGGCCGGACCGCGCGCGCGGCCTGCGCCAGTTCGTGGTCGGCACCGGCGGCGCCTACGCCACGCCTTTCCTCCGTATCCGGGATAATAGCGAGGTGCGCGAAGCCAGCTTCGACGGCGTGCTGCGTCTGCGGCTGCTGGAGAATGGCTATGAGTGGCAATTCCTGGCCGCCGACCCGGAGCGGGTGCCGGCCGGGGCGACGCTCGACCGCGGCCTAGGTGCTTGTCATTGAATTACGGAGAGTATTTGAACATTCCCACCCTGATGGTCCCGCTGATGCTGGCCGCAGCTTCGGCCACCACCGCGGCGTCCGGCCAGGCCCAGGAGCCGCCTCTGGCGCCGGCATCGGCGCCGGTCCCGTCGATCGCCTTCGAAAAAACCGTGCTGCCCAACGGCCTGCAGCTGATCCTGGTCGAGGACAAGCGCCTGCCGATCGTGGCCGTCAACCTGTGGTACCACGTGGGCCCGGCCAACGAGGCGCCCGGCCTGACCGGCTTCGCCCACCTGTTCGAGCACATGATGTTCGCCGCCACCCGCCACATCCCGCGCGGCGAGGCCGACCGCCTGCTCGAAGGCGCCGGCGCAACCGACAGCAATGGCGGCACCGGCTTCGACAGCACCAGCTACTACGACACGGTGCCGAGCAACCAGCTGGAACTGGCGCTGTGGGTGCATGCCGACCGCATGGGCTACCTGCTGGACGTGCTCGACCAGCAGGCCTTGAGCAACCAGCAGGACGTGGTGCGCAACGAGCGCCGCCAGACCGTCGAGGGCGAGCCGTATGGCCTGGTCGAGGAAGCGCTGCTGCAGACGCTGTTCCCCAAGGGCCATCCATACGCGGCCTCGATCATCGGCTCGCATGCCGACATCCAGGGCGCGCGGCTGGAAGACGTGCGCGCATTCTTCACCAATTACTATGGCCCCAACAACGCCAGCCTGGTGATCGCCGGCGACATCGACAAGGGCAGGACGCGCGAACTGGTGCAGCGCTATTTCGGCAGCCTGCGGCGCGGGCCGGACGTCGTGCGTCCCACGGTGGTCACGCCTTCGATCACGGCCGAGCGCCGCGTCGTGGTGCGCGACCGGGTCGAGCTGCCGCGCGTGTTCATGGGCTGGCTGACGCCAGCCGCCTACCAGCCGGGCGACGCCGAGCTGGCGGTGGCCGCCACCATCCTCGGCGGCGGCAAATCGAGCCGCCTGTACAAATCGCTGGTGTACGAACGCCAGATCGCGCAAGACGTGTCGAGCACCCAGACCTCGCTGGCCTTGAGCTCGACCTTCGTGGTCGACGTCACCGCGCGCGCCGGCCACACGCCGCAGGAACTGGAAGCGGCGATCGACGCCGAGCTGGAACGGCTGCGCAAGGACGGCCCGACCGAACGGGAAGTCGAACGCGCCCGCAACAGCCTGGAGACGGCCCTGCTGGCGTCGCTCGAAAAGCTCGGCGGCGACGGCCTGGCCGAGCAGCTCAACCACTACAACCTGTACACGGGCGACCCGGGCTACCTGGCCAGGGACCTGGCGCGCCTGCGCAGCATCGACGCGGCGGCCGTGCAGCGCGCGGTGCAGACCTGGCTCAAGCCGGAGGCGCGCGCCGTGGTGACCGGCGTGCCCGGCAAGCCGAAGGTCGACGATCCGCGCGCGTCCAAGCCGGTCAAGACCGCGCCGCAGCCCGCCCAAGCTGCGCTCAACGAGGCCGAACCGTGGCGTGCGACGCCGCCCGTGGCCGGCCCGACGCCAAAGGTGACGCTGCCGCGCGGAGAGAGCTTCAAGCTCAAGAACGGTTTGACTGTGATCCACCACCACAATCCGGCGCTGCCGCTGGTCTCGAGCCAGCTGGTGGTGAAAAGCGGCGGCGCGGCCAATCCGGTCAAGCTGCCCGGCCTGGCCGGCTTCACGGCCCAGATGCTGGAAGAAGGCACGGCCACGCGCAGCGCCCTGGACATCGCCGACGAGATCGCGCAACTGGGCGCCTTCATGGACACAGGCAGCAGCGACGACGTCTCGACCGTCTCTCTGCTGGCCCTGCGCGCGACCTTCGCGCGCGCGCTGGAGATCGTCGCCGACATCGTCCAGCATCCGTCGTTCCCGGCGGCCGAGATCGAGCGCCAGCGGCAGGATCGCCTGGGCTCCCTGACGCAGCAACGGGACGATCCAGAGACGGTGGCGGCGCTGGCGGCGGCGGGCGCCCTGTTCGGCAGCGGCCATCCGAAGGCCCATGGCCAGCTGGGGCTCGAACACGCGATCCGCGCCACCACGCGCGAAGACATCGCCGGTTTCTGGAAGCGCCACTACGTGCCGTCCAATGCGGCGCTGGTGGTCACCGGCGACATCACGCGCGCCGAACTGGAAGCGCTGGCCGAGGCGCAGTTCGGCGCCTGGCCGGCCGCCGCCGCGCCCGAGGTGAAGCCGGCCGAGACCCGTCCCACGCCGGCGCGCCTGGTGCTGGTCGACCAGCCGGACGCAGGTCAAACGGCGCTGCAGGTGGCGTGCATGGGCCCCGCGCGCGACACGCCCGACTTCCCGGCCCTGCAGGTGATGAACGGCGCGCTGGGCGGCATGTTCTCGAGCCGGCTCAACAACAACCTGCGCGAAACCAAAGGCTATACCTACGGCATCTACTCGCACTTCGACTACGACCGCACCCCGGCGCCGTTCTCGGTCGAGGCCAGCGTGCAGCAGAACGCCACCGGAGAGTCGGTGCGCGAGATCCTGCGCGAGATCGCGGCCATGCGCGAACAACCCTTGTCCCAGGCCGAACTCGACGCGGCGCGCAACGCCCAGTTGCTGTCGCTGCCGGGCCAGTTCGAGACCAATGCCGACATCGGCGCCAGCCTGACCGAGTTGTTCGTGTATGGCCTGGCGCCGGATTACTACGACAGTCTGGCGCGGCAGCTGGCGCAGGTCGGCGTGGACGACGTGCGCAGAGTCGCGCGGGAGTATCTCGATCCGGAGCGGATGATCGTGGTGGCGGTCGGCGAGCGGCGCAAGATCCTGCCGCAGCTGCAGAAGCTCGGGCTGGGGCAGCTCGAAGAGCGCGACGACGACGGCCAACCGATCGACAAGAAACGACACTGAACAAGACCGCGCTTGCCCGGCGCGGTTGTTTTCGCCTAACATATGAACATCTATTCACATGTTAGAGCCAAACTTGACGACCGCACACCCGCCTGCCCAACCGATCGCCCCACCGCCCGAGGAAGCGATCGGCCAGCTGGCCGACCTGTTCCACCTGCTGGGCGACCCGACCCGGCTGCGCATCGTGCTGGCTTGCCTGGCCCAGCCGACTGCGGTGGGCGATATCGCGGCCGGCCTGATGCTGTCCAGCTCGCTGGTCAGCCACCACCTGCGCCTGCTGCGCGCGGCCCGCATCGTCAAGGCCGAGCGCCAGGGCAAGCAGGTCTTTTATTCGGCTGCCGACGCCCACATCAGCAGCCTGCTCTCCACCATGTTCGAACACATCGCCGAACCCGCCAACGGAATGGACGCATGAACCACGCACACGACCACCAGCACGGACACGATCATCACGACCACGATCACGGCCATTCCCATGGCTTCGGACACCACCACCACCACATGCCCTCGCCCGATGGCCACGGCCGCGCCTTCGCACTGGCGATCGGCCTGAACCTGGCCTTCGTCATCGTCGAGTTCACCTACGGCTTCATCGCCCACTCCACCGCGCTGATGGCCGACGCCGGCCACAACCTGTCCGACGTGCTGGGCCTGATGCTGGCCTGGGGCGCCGCCCTGCTGGCCAAGAGCGCGCCCAAGGGCCGCTACACCTATGGCCTGCGCGGCTCGTCGATCCTGGCGGCGCTGGGCAACGGCCTGCTGCTGATGGTGGCCTGCGGCGCCATCGCCTGGGAGGCGGTGCAGCGCATCGCCGAGCCGGCGCCGGTGGCCGGCGCCACGGTCTCGATCGTGGCCGCCATTGGCGTCGTCATCAACGGCTTCTCGGCCTGGTTGTTTTTAGCCGGCAGCAAGGGCGACCTGAACATCCGCGGCGCCTACCTGCACATGGCGGCCGACGCCGCGCTGTCGCTGGGCGTGGTCATCTCGGGCCTGGCGATCATGTATTCGGGCTGGACCTGGATCGATCCGATCGTGAGCCTGGGGATCGTGGTGGTGATCGTGATCGGCACCTGGTCGCTGCTGCGCGAGTCGGTGCAGCTGTCGATGGCGGCCGTGCCGCCGAACGTCGACGCGGGCAAGGTGCAGGCCTTCCTGGCCGGCCAGCCCGGCGTGACCGAAGTCCATGACCTGCATATCTGGGCCATGAGCACGACCGAGACCGCGCTCACCGCCCACCTGGTGATCCCGGGCGGCTACCCGGGCGACGCGACGCTCGACGCCATCGAACACACGTTGCGCGAAAAGTATGCGATCCACCACTCCACGCTGCAGGTGGAACAGGGGACGATCCATCACCACTGCACCTTGCAGGGCCACGCGCACTGACGAGGTTCAGCCTGCCAGGTTGGCGTACAGTGCCGTGCTGAGGTAACGCTCGCCGAACGAGGGGATGATGACGACGATCAGCTTGCCTGCGTTCTCCGGCCGGCGCGCTACCTGGATCGCGGCCCACAGCGCCGCGCCCGACGAGATGCCGACCAGCAGCCCCTCCTCGCGCGCCGCGGCGCGCGCCGTCTCGAAGGCATCCTCGTTCTTCACGCAAATGACTTCGTCGTAGGACGCGGTATTCAGGACCTGCGGCACGAAGCCGGCCCCGATGCCCTGGATCGGGTGCGGGCCCTTGCTTCCCTTCGACAGCATCGGCGACGCCTCGGGTTCCACGGCGATCGCCTGGAAGCCTGGGCGGCGCGGGCGGATAGACTCGCTGACGCCGGTGATGGTGCCGCCGGTGCCGACGCCCGCCACCAGGATGTCGATCTTGCCGTCGGTGTCGCGCCAGATTTCCTCGGCCGTGGTACGGCGGTGCACCTCGGGGTTGGCGGGATTGTTGAATTGCTGCGGCATGAAGGCGCGCGGATCGTTCGCGACGATCTCTTCGGCGCGCCGGATGGCGCCCAGCATGCCTTCGCTGCCGGGCGTGAGCACCAGCTCGGCGCCGTAGGCGCGCAACAGCATGCGCCGCTCGTTGCTCATGGTCTCGGGCATCACCAGCTTGCAGCGGTAGCCGCGCGCCGCGCACACCATCGCCAGCGCGATGCCGGTATTGCCGCTGGTGGGCTCGACGACCGTGGTGTCGGGGGTGATGAGGCCGGCCGCCTCGGCGGCCTCGATCATGGCCAGGCCGATGCGGTCCTTGACGCTGTGCGCCGGATTGTGGAATTCGAGCTTGCCGACCAGGTCGGCTGTGCTCCCCACCGCCAGCTTGCGGATGCGCACCAGCGGGGTATTGCCAATCAGTTCAGTGACATCGTTCGCGATTCTCATGCCGCCTCCCGTTGTCGAACAAATTTTGACGTTATCGGACGTCCAGCAGTTCCACGTCGAAGATCAGGTCGGAATCGGGCGGGATCACGCCGCCGCCCGCGCCGCGCTTGCCGTAGGCCAGCGCGCTCGGGATGATCAGGGTGCGCTTGCCGCCGACCTTCATGCCGGCCACGCCCTGCTCCCAGCCCTTGATGACGCGGCCCGCGCCGAGCTGGAACTCGAGCGGCTCGCGGCCTGGCTCGAGCGAGGAGTCGAATTTGCGGCCGCGCTGCTGCCGGGCCAGCGGCTTGTGGAACCAGCCGGAGTAGTTGACCACGACATTGCTGCCCAGCGTCGCTTCCTTGCCGGTGCCGACCACGCGGTCGACGATCTCGACCTGGGGCGCCGGGGCCTCGGCCACCGGCGCCGGAACCTGGTTGTCAGGCGGCGCGACCGGCGGCGTGCTCGACTGCTGCACGTCCGGCGGCGGCTGGGTGGTCGGCTTGCTGGCGTCCTGCGCGCCTTCCTGCGCCTGGACGCTCGCGGCGGCCAGCAGCAGTGCAATGAATGCGGATCGACGAATCATGAGTGCTCTTCCAAGAATAGGCAACCGGACGGTTGCAACAATCTTATGATAACAAGGCCGCTTCGGCTTGCACAGTTTGCCCTGCCGGGACAGCACTGGCCTCCAGGGCCGCCTCTGCATTGGCTGCCTCAGCCAGGCGGCGCAGCACCTGTCCGGCCGTCACCATGCCGAAGGTGGCGGTGACCACCATGCTCGAACCGAAGCCGGCGCAGTTCAGGCCCGTGATGCTGTTCGGATCGACATCGCAGGCATCGCCAGCGTCGGGATAGCGCAGCGGTTCCATCGAGAACACGGCATCGATATGGTATTTCTGCTTCTCGCCGCGCGAAAAGCCGTATTGCGCGCGCAGGATCTTGCGCACTTTCTTGAGCAGCGGTTCTTGCTCGGTGCGGGCCAGGTCGCGGATCTCGACCTTGGTCGGGTCGATCTGGCCGCCCGCGCCGCCCACCACCACCAGCGGCATCTTGTTGGCGCTGCACCAGGCGATCAGGGCCGCCTTCGGTTTCACGCTGTCAATGGCGTCGACGACATAATCGACATTCTTATCGGCGATCATTGCCGGGATATTCTCGACGTCGATAAAATCCTCGACCAGCGTGACCTGGCAGAATGGATTGATCTGGGCGATGCGCTGCTTGAGCGCCTCGATCTTGGCCATGCCGACGGTCGACGACAGCGCCTGGATCTGGCGGTTGATGTTCGACTCGGCCACATTGTCGAGATCGATCAGGGTCAGGCGGCCGACCGCGCTGCGCGCCAGCGCCTCGACCACCCACGAGCCGACGCCGCCGACGCCGATCACGCAGACGTGCGCCGCGCGGAAACGTTCCAGCGCACGCTCACCGTACAGGCGTGCGATGCCGCCGAAGCGGCGCGCAAAGTCGACTTCTTCGTCCAACGTTGCCGAAAAGAGCTGAGTGTTGATCTGGTTCATTCCAATATTGTAGCGGACAGCACTTTCGCATCTGCACTAAAATACCTCTTAGATAATCAAATATTTTGCGTGTCGCCAACACGTTACGAGAACGCCATGAGCTCCCTCCTGCACGACGCCGCCCCCGATTTCACCCAGCCGATCGCCGTGCTCAAGCACTGCCATGGACGCATCCGCAAACAGCTCGCGACGCTGGAAAAGCTGCTGGCGCACCTGCCCCAGCACGGCGCCGACGAGCAGGCGCGCCAGGCGGCGAGCGCGGTGCTGCGCTACTTCGACAAGGCGGCCCACCTGCACCACGACGACGAGGAGCAAGACCTGATTCCGATGCTGCGCGCCACTGCGCAGGGAGAGGACGCCGCCATTCTGCAGGCGATGGCGCCGACCATCCTGCAGGACCACAAGGATATGGATGCGCTTTGGCAAGACCTGCATGAGCAGCTGACCGCCATTGCCGAAGGCACGGGCACGGTACTGTCGGAAAGCCAAGTGCGGCGCTTCGTGGCCAGCTATACCTCCCATATGGAGCGCGAAGAGGGCAACATCGCGCCGATGGCGCTGCGCCTGTTCTCGCCGGAGCAGATGGCGCGCCTGGGCCAGGCCATGCAGCTGCGGCGCGGCATCGCGGTGCCGACTACTCCGCTGTCACCGGCCCTGGGCCAGGCCGTGGCCGACCTGCGCAAGGACTATGGCCAGGCCAGCCTCGACGAAGCCGACGTGCTCGATGACCCGATCGACCAGTTCACGGCCTGGTTCGAGCAGGCCCTGAAGGCCGAGGTGAATGAACCGAATGCGATGTCGCTGTCCACCGTGGCCGCCAATGGCCGCCCGAGCTCGCGCATCGTGCTGGTCAAGCAATTCGATGCGCGCGGCTTCTCGTGGTACACGAATTACGACAGCAAGAAGGGCGCGGATTTGCGCGACAACAGCTACGCCGCATTGCTGTTCTTCTGGAGCGAACTCGAACGTCAGGTACGCATCGAAGGACGTGTGGAGCGCACGGCGCCTGACGAAAGCGACCGCTATTTCCGCAGCCGTCCGCTCAAGAGCCGGCTGTCGGCGATCGCCTCGAAGCAGAGCGCGCCGATCGCCAGCCGTGCGCAACTCGAACAGAACTATGACGTCGTGGCGCAGGGGGCCGGCGAGGATCCGGCGCGTCCCGACAACTGGGGCGGCTACCGCCTGATCCCCGACCGTATCGAATTCTGGCAAGGCCGGCGTTCGCGCTTCCATGACCGCATCGTCTACGAGCGGCGGGAAGACGGCGGCTGGACGCGCCAGCGTTTGCAACCGTAGTTTGCAACCGTAACCGGCCAGGAGCCGCGGCCGGCTACGCCTTTGATAAAAAGGGGTGGACCGTGTTCGATCAGATCAAGCTGTCGGCCTGGCAAGCAGGCCTGCGCGGCAAATTGCCGCAACTGTCACTGCCGCTGCGCGTGGAGCTGTGGAACGGTGAACGCATCGACCTGTCGCCCGATCCGCCACGGGTCACCATCCGCATCCCCGGCCCCGCCGCGCTGCGCTACCTGCGCTCCCCTTCCCTGTACAGCCTGGGCCGCGCCTACGTCGAAGGCGCGATCGAGGTGATGGGGCGTGCGGCCGACATCATCGCCATCGGCAATGCGCTGGCGGCGTCCGGCGCGGCCGACACGAGGCGCGGCCGCCTGGCCGATGCGCTGGGCTTCCGGAAAAACCACACGCGCGAATCCGACCGCGACGCGATCCGCTACCACTACGACGTCTCCAACGAGTTCTACGCCGCCTGGCTCGATCCCGGCATGGTGTATTCCTGCGCCTACTTCGAGGGCGGCGACGAAGACCTGGCCACCGCGCAGATCAAGAAGATCGACCACATCCTGCGCAAGATTGACCTGCGCCCCGGCCAGACCCTGCTCGATATCGGCTGCGGCTGGGGCGCGCTGACGCTGCGCGCGGCCGACAAATTCGGCGCGCGCTGCGTGGGCATCACGCTGTCCGAGAACCAGGCCGCGCTCGCGCGCGAACGGGTCATCAAGGCCGGGCTGCAGGACCGTGTCGAGATCCGGCTGCAGGACTACCGCGACGTCGACGGCAATTTCGAGCGCATCACCAGCGTGGGCATGTTCGAGCACGTCGGCGTGCAGCACCTGAAGGACTATTTCGCCCAGGTGGCGCGCCTGCTGGCGCCGGGCGGCGTGGCGATGAACCACGGGATCACCACCACCGACGTCGACAATGGCGCGACGCCCTACGGCGGCGGCCAGTTCATCGACGAATACGTGTTCCCGCAGGGAGAATTGGCGCACCTGGCGACCGTGGTGCGGGCGATGCAGGAAGGCGGCCTGGAAGTGCGCGACGTGGAAAACCTGCGCCGCCACTACGCCCATACCTGCGCGCTCTGGACCGACAATTTCGAGAGCAACGCCGCCCACATCCGCACCCTCACCGATCCGAAGCGCTTCCGCATCTGGCACGTGTACCTGGCCGGCTGCGCCTACGCCTTCGCCCACGACCGGATCAGCCTGTACCAGATCGTGTGCGGCAAGGCAGGAAGCGACGTGGCGCAGCTGCCGTGGTCGAGGAGGTATATGTATGCCTGAATGTCTGCCTGAATCTCTGCCTGAGCTTCAGGCCTTCAGGCGATCCGTGAAGGTCTTGCGGAACTTGGCCACCTTCGGCGCCACCACGAAGGCGCAATAGCCCTGCAGCGGGTGCTGGGCGAAATAGTTCTGGTGATAGTCCTCGGCCTTGTACCAGGTTTCCTGGGGCTTGACCTCGGTGACGATCGGCGCATCCCACACCAGGCCCATCTCGCCGATCACCTTGTGCGCGATCTCGGCCTGTTCCGGCGAGGTGGTAAAGATCACCGAGCGGTACTGCGTGCCGACGTCATTGCCCTGGCGGTTCAGGGTGGTCGGGTCGTGGATGGTGAAAAAGATCTCGAGGATGTCGCGGTAGCTGATCACGGCAGGATCGAATTCGAGACGCACCACCTCGGCGTGGCCGGTGGCGCCGCCGCACACCGCCTCATAGGTCGGATGGTCGACCTGGCCGCCCATATAGCCGGATTCGACGCGGGTGACGCCGCGCGCCTCGAGGTAAACCGCTTCGACGCACCAGAAGCATCCTCCGCCGAGGATGGCGACTTCGGCTGCTTTTTGCTCACTCATAGTTCACCTTGGCATTTGTCAGATTAGATATCCTTTAATGTAGCGCAAAGTGCCCCATCCTGCATCGAACTGCCTGCATACGCGGCAAGGACTCCCCCGACGATGGCATAATGAGCGCCAACGTTCAGGAATCGCATGAATACACTTTCCGCCCGCGCCACGACGCGCGGCTTCGATACAACACATTTCCGCCACGCCCTGTCGCAATTCGCGACCGGCGTGACCGTCATTACCACGCGCCTGGCCGACGGCAGCTTCCGCGGCCTGACCGCCAGCTCCTTCAATTCGGTCTCGCTCGACCCGCCGCTGGTCTTGTGGAGCCTGGGCGCTGGCGCCAACAGCCTGCCCATTTTCAGCGGCAACTCGCACTACGTGATCAACGTGCTGTCGGCCGGCCAGCAAGAACTGGCGCTGCGCTTCTCGCGCCGCACCGAGAATCCATTCGAGGGCGTCGAGTACGAACTGTCGCGCACCGGCCTGCCGATCCTGAAAGGCGTGTCGGCGTGGTTCGAATGCCACAACCGCAGCCGCTATCCCGAAGGCGACCACGTCATCTTCGTCGGCGAGGTCGAGGAGTGCCAGGTCCATCCGCAATCGGCCCTGATCTTCCACGGCGGCAAGTTCGGCAGCACGGCGCCGCGCTGACCTTGTCAGCTTGCCGTCAGCACGGCAGGATGCATCGATAAAAAATGAAAATGCCTGTCGCAGTTTCAAAAGATGCGGGTGCGGCACGTTTCTATAATGTCCAGGCGCGCCGCGCGTGCTACCGACCAAACTAGAACTTAGAGACAGGATTTTGCGATGACCCGTACCGACTCGTCCAAGAAAGCTTCTTTCCACTGGGATGACCCGCTGCTGCTGAACAGCCAGCTGACTGACGACGAGCGCATGGTGCGCGACGCGGCGGCGGCCTATTGCCAGGACAAGCTGCAGCCGCGCATTCTCGAGGCGTTCCGCCACGAGACCATGGACGTCTCGATCTTCCGCGAAATGGGCGAGCTGGGCCTGCTGGGCCCGACCATTCCCGAGCAGTACGGCGGCCCCGGCCTCAACTACGTCGCCTATGGCCTGATCGCGCGCGAAGTCGAGCGCGTCGATTCCGGCTACCGCTCGATGATGAGCGTGCAATCCTCGCTGGTGATGGTGCCGATCCACGAATTCGGCAATGAGGAAACGCGCCAGAAATACCTGCCGAAGCTGGCCACCGGCGAATGGATCGGCTGCTTCGGCCTGACCGAACCCAACCACGGCTCGGACCCGGCCTCGATGGTCACCCGCGCACGCAAGGTGGACGGCGGTTACAGCCTCACCGGCAGCAAGATGTGGATCACCAATTCGCCGGTCGCCGACGTGTTCGTGGTGTGGGCCAAGGACGACGAAGGCGCGATCCGCGGCTTCGTGCTCGAGAAAGGCTGGAAAGGCTTGAGCGCGCCGGCGATCCACGGCAAGTTCGGCCTGCGCGCCTCGGTCACCGGCGAAATCGTCATGGACAATGTGTTCTGCCCGGAAGAAAACGCCTTCCCGGACGTGCGCGGCCTGAAGGGCCCGTTCACCTGCCTGAACTCGGCGCGCTACGGCATCGCCTGGGGCGCGCTGGGCGCGGCCGAAGACTGCTGGCACACCGCGCGCCGGTACACGATGGACCGCACCCAGTTCGGCAAACCCCTGGCGGCGAACCAGCTGGTGCAGAAGAAGCTGGCCGACATGCAGACCGAGATCACCCTCGGCCTGCAAGGGTGCCTGCGCCTGGGCCGCATGAAGGACGAAGGCACGGCGGCGGTCGAGATCACCTCGATCATGAAGCGCAACTCGTGCGGCAAGGCGCTGGACATCGCCCGCGTCGCGCGCGACATGCTGGGCGGTAACGGCATCTCGGACGAGTTCGGCATCATCCGCCACATGGTCAACCTCGAGGTGGTCAACACCTATGAAGGCACGCACGACATCCACGCCCTGATCCTGGGCCGCGCCCAGACCGGCATCGCGGCGTTCTGATCAACGTTGGGCGACGCGCCGTGCGGCCTGGGCCTGCGGCGTATCGCCAAGCGGCGCCAGCGCGGCGCCCCGCGCCAGGGCGCGCACCAGGGCCGCTTCGCCGAAACGCAATCCCCGCCCGCGCAGCTGCGGCAGCGAGCGCACCGGCTCGGGCGTGATCTCCACCGCGGCGCGCACCAGCAGGCGCTGCAATGGACGCAGGGGCGCCGGCACGATGGGGGCCGCGCCCATGATCCGCATGAAATCCGCGAGGATGCCTGATCCTTCCAGCCCTGGCGCGGCCTGCGCCAGCATCGTCTCCCATTCCAGCCATGAACGCGGTGCGCCGGTCGCGCCATACAGGCGCGCTGCCGGCTCCGATTCGGCGAAGGCGGCGTCCTTCTCGACAGCGGACAACGATCGGACGTAGCGGTGATAGGCCTCGGTGAACCCGAACGAGGCGGTCGCCTGCACCCAGTCGAGCAGGCGCGGATCGTTGGCGTGGTAGGCGCGGCCGTCGGGCGTGCGGCCCTCGACCCGCCCGTGCATGCGCACCACGCGCGCGATCATCTTCTCGGCCTCTGAGCGGGGGCCATACACCGTCATCATCGCCGCGAAGCCGGTACGGCGCAGGCGCGTGCCCGGATCGCGCTGGAAGCTGCTGTGGTCCCATACGCCCGAGCGCACCGACGGTTCGGCCAGTTCGAGCAGCACCGCCGTCACCCCGCCCACGAACAGGGCGACCGGGTTGGCGAAGACCTGCCACGCAATGCCGTCATGCGGCGCCAGCGCCGGCTCGCCCGCGGGCTGGCTGAAATCGCAGGCCATGCCCGCAGGCGGTTTCATCAAGTCCCGTACCACATTCAACATCGCTGCCTCTCCTCTGATGCCCAGGTTCGTCACGAAGACGTCACACGGCATTCATATCATCCCTTCACTTTTTCTGCCTCACAATCCATTGAAGGGTTAGCCCATGCATTACGCCAGTCCACTGCGCCGCCTTCCGCTCGCCATCGCCATCGGCGCCATCCTCGCCCTGAGCGCCTGCGGCGGTTCCGATCACCATGACGATGCCGACGTCGTCGTCGTGCTTCCGCCGGCGCCGGCCGACCAGGGCGCGGCCGATACCGCGCCGGTCCCTGCCGTCACGGCCTTCGTGGACACCGTCGCCACCAACCAGCGCGGCGACGCCCGCTACGCCACCCTGGCCACGAATGCCGGCGTGCGCGTGCTTGGCGGCATGCTCGACGTCTGGAAGCCGCTCACCGAGATCGTCGACGCCGGCCAGGCAGCCCCGGCCGTGGAAGGCTTCCCCGCCGTCGTCGCCTCGAGCTGGACCGGCTTGCCGAACGACGGCACGCCCGGCGGCACGGTCGTCAACGCACAAGTCCACAACGCGAACATCGACTACGTGGTCAGGGCCACTGCGAGCCGCACGCCCGAACAGGCCTTGCTGGCCTACCTCGACGACCGGCGCGGCAAGGGCTACAGCACCGCCAGCGGCATGGGCCCACTCACCGACGCCTGGCGCAGCGCCGCGCGCCAGACCACCACCATCAACGACATGCCGCAGGACGCCGTCAGCGTCAAATACGAGGACGGCGGCAACAACAACGGCGTCGGCGGCGACGCCAATCCCGAGTTCGGCAAGGTGATCGACCTGGTCAACGCGATGGGCGCAAACGGCTCGACCGAGCCGGCCAAGCGCTTCTACAAGTACGCGCGGCCATACCGCTGGAGCAGCGCGGTGCAGGTGGTGCCGCAGCTGGAGCCGGCCAAGAGCTCCACGCCGGGCACCGACGGCGGCTTCACCAGCGGCCATTCGGCGGAAGCGACCCGCAACGCCGTCGCCATGGCCTATGTGGTGCCGGAACGCTTCCAGGAACTGGTCGGCCGCGGCCTGGAGCTCGGCGAAAGCCGCATCCTGGCCGGCATGCACTCGCCGCTGGACGTGATCAGCGGCCGCGTGCAGGCGCAGGCCGTCGCCGCGGCCAACCTGATCGCCGCCGGCGCCACCACCCGCGCCGCCGCCCGCGCCCAGGCGCAGACGACGCTGATGAAGCTGACCAGCACGACGCCGGCCACCTTCGCGAACTACGCCGCCTCGGGCCTGCCTGCCAATGACCGCTTCGCCGACTACGCGACCAGCAAGGCCAATTACCTGCGCCGCATGACCTATGGCCTGCCGCAGATCGGCTCGGCCACCGCGCCGGCGGTGGTGCCGAAAGGCGCCGAGGTGATGCTGGAAACCCGCCTGCCCTACCTGAGCGAAGCGCAGCGCCGGGTGGTGCTCAAGACGACGGCGATCCCTTCCGGCCACCCGGTGCTGGACGATCCTGAAGGCTGGGGCCGCCTCAATCTGTTTGCCGCAGCCGAGGGTTATGCCGTCTTCACCGGCAACGTGGTGGTGAACATGGACGCAAGCAAGGGCGGCTTCCATGCCGTCGACCGCTGGCGCAACGACATCTCGGGTAGCGGCAAACTGGTCAAGCAAGGCAGCGGCGTGCTGAAGCTGGGCGGCAGGAACAGCTGGAGCGGCGGCGCCCAGGTCGAGGGCGGCACGCTCGAAGCGCTGTCGATGACCGCCTTCGGCACCGGCGAGGTGTATGTCGCCGGCGGCGCCACGGTGGTCAACAATACGGCGGGCACGCTGGCGCTGGCGAAGGGGTACACCCAGCTCGCGGGCGCCGCGCTCGAAATGCGCGTCGGCGCGGTGACCCACGGCCACCTGAGCGTCAGCGGCGCGGTGACGATCGGCGGCGGCACGCTGCGCATCGTGTTCCAGAACGGCTACAAGCCGGCGGCCGGCGCGACGCTGAAGGTCATCACCGCGGGCAGCCTGAAGGGCAAGTTCGAGACCATCACCGTCGAGGGCTACACGGTGACGCCGACCTATACCGACACCGGGTTGGAACTGCGCCTGGGCGCATGATGGCGTGGGCGCGTGAGATCGTGACGCCGATGTAGAAAGGGCCGGGAGCGATCCCGGCCCTTTTCAGTCTGGCTTATTCGTCGAAGTCTTCGGCCAGGTTCTTCCAGCCGCGGCTCTTGGCGAAGGCCGCGAATTCCTCGGGCGCTTCGAGCACGATCAGGCGGCTTTCCTGCAGGCCCGGATCGCTGTGGCCGAAGTCCGGCCCCTTGTAGCCGACTGCGCGCAGGCGGTCGATGATCTGGCGCACCAGGACCGTGTCCTTGTAGGCGCCCGGTTCGAGCTTGGCCGCGAACTTCACGTACACGTCAATGATCCCGTAGCCCTCGTCGAAGATGGTGATGTTCTTCACGTCGAGGGTACGGCCTTGCCCATCCTTGGCCTGGAAGGCGCCGGACAGTTCGATATCGGATTCGGTAGTCATGGCGCCAGCATATCACCGGCGCGCACGGCGCGGCGTCAGTGATCGTAGCTGAGCACGCGCAGCAGCTTCCACGCGCCCTCTTCGCGCGCCCAGACCATCGAGAAACGGTAGACGCTGCAGCTTTCGGGCTCGCTGGGCGAGGGCTTGTTGCAGAAGCGGTGCTTGCCGATATGCATGGCATGCTCCGGCCCGGACGGGAAGATCTCGAAGGTGTCGAGCAAGGCTTCGCGCCGGATCCGGTTCGGCGCCGCGAAGTTCCTTTCGAAGACGGCGATATTCTCGTCGTACCCGGTCACGCCGCTGCGATCGTGATAGAACTCGAGGCGCCGGCTGAAGCCTTCCTTCATCGGCCCGATATCACGCACGTTCAGGCCGCCGAACAGGCGCGCGTCGGCGGCCGTGATCTCGGCCGCCAGGCGCGCCCGGTCCGGGCTCTCGTCGGCGCCCACCGCCATGGCGCTTGCCGCCATCAGGCATGCCGTAATCCATCCCTTGTTCATGTTCACCCCCGCTCCCTGGATGAGTGCACTATGCCAGCCGGAACTGCGAAGCGCCTGGCGGTTCCGATGGAACGACGAGGCGCGGGGTCGAATGGCTGCGTAGCCCGATGAACGGTCGATGCTCAGACTTCCCACTGCAGCTTGAAGGTGAGCGACCTGCTGCGCTCATCCACCAGCGGCAACTTGTCGTCGACGACCCCGAGCGATACCGTCCTGCCGACCCGCCACTGGTAGCGATACAGCAGCGAACGATGGACCTGGCGGTCGTTCCACGCCTCGAGCTGGGTCACGCCATCGTCGCGCCGCGCGGCCCAGGTGTTCTGGGCCAGCAGGCGCAGCGAATCGCGCGCGCTGAAATGCAGCATCGCCAGCCAGCGCCAGGCGGTGTCCGAGAAAGCCGGCTGGCCCAGCGTGCCCTGCACCCAGGCCCGGTTCACGTGATGGTCCAGCTCCAGCGACCAGCCGCGGCGCAAGGGGAAACGCAGTCCCACGTCCAGGATCACGTTGCCGCCCGGCCCCACGCGATCGGCGTCGACGTCGAGCTGGCGCCCCAGCGCGGCCTCCAGCGCGATCTTCGAGATCCATGGGGCCGGCGTGGTCTCGACGCCGAAGTTGACGACCCGGGTGTCGTGCAGGCGCCCGCCCGGCCCGGCGCGCTGGCGGTCGAAGCCCAGTTCGACCCACAGGCCGGTCTGCAGCGGCGCCGCCATCCACACGCCGGGACGGAGCTTCCTCTCGACGGTCTCGCCGCCGCGCTGGCCGGTCGTGGAGTCGGCCAGGGTGCGCATCTCGTGCACGATCAGATAGGTCTCGAACTCGTACAGCTCGAGCGAGCCGAGGGACTGCGGGCCCAGGATCCGGTTCATCGATCCCGTGATGCGGGCGATGCCGGCCTGCGGCACGAAGCCGTTGTCGTTCACGAAGCCGGGCGCGATCGCTTCCACCTCGGCCTCGTGCCACCAGCGCGCCGTCTTGTGCAGGTACTTGCCCCACAGGTAGCCGCCGGAGCGCTGGTCCACCTGCGCCGGCAAGTCATCTTCCGTGAAGCCGGCCGTGGTGCGCGAGGCCATCGCCACCCCGGACAGCTGGTGCTGCACGCCGCCGTCGGTCTCGCCGCGCCATTGCGCGTCGACGCCCAGCACCTCGTTGCTGCCGAAGCGGTGGTAGTCGCGCTGCGAGACGAAGGCGCCCAGCAGCAGGCCTTCCTGGTGCCAGCGCGCACGCGCCAGGCTGGCCATCGTGCGCCGGGTCTGTGCGTATTCCAGCGTTTCATAAGGACGCCCGCGCAGCACCAGGCCGCCCGGCTCGTCGCGCAGGCTCATCGCGGTGGCGTCCATGTGCGCGCCGCGCCAGGTCGCGCGCAGGCCATATTCGGGATCGTTCACGGTGCGTGAATAAAAGGCCGGCAGTGGCAGGCCCAGCACGTCGGCGCTCTCCAGGAAGAAGCCGCGCTTCTCGGGCAGGCTGAGCGCCACGTTGCTGGCGCCCTGCGACAACGGCTCGTCGATCTCGACCTGGGAAAAATCGGGATTGATGGTGGCGTTGAACACCCAGTCGGCGCGCGGCCGGGCATTGATCTCCAGGCCCAGCTCGGCCTGCTGGCCGCGCAAGCGCTGGCCCGGTGTCGCCGCGCGTTCGCTGCGCACGGTCAGCTCGGGCCGCAGCTCGACGAAGCCGCGGTCGCGTACCGTTTCGACGGTGGCGTCCATACCCGCGATCTCCTGCAGGAAGCTCAGGTGGCTCAGTGCGTCGATCCGGAACGGCGCGCTCACCAGCAACGCGCCGTCGGCGTGCGGGACGCTGCGCTCGACCATCATGCGCCAGTTGCGTCCATCCGCATACGGGAAACGCAGGTTCGACAGCGGCCAGCGCACTTCCATACTGTAGCCGTCGGGCAGGATCCTGACGGCAGTCTCGACCGGGAAATCCGGCCCAAGGTCGGATTCGTCGTCGTCGGCGCGGTGCATGCCGTCGCTGACCACGCCCAGGGTATTGATGCGCACGAACTGGGCCGAGCGGCCATGCCCGGCCGGGTCGATCCAGATGCCGATGAAGTCCTGGTCGGGGGCGACCTTGTCGCGCCGCGCCAGCTGGCCGCGGCGCAGCTCGGGCGCCGGATCCCAGGCGCGGATGCCGAATACCAGCGCGCCATCGTCGACCAGCAGCTGCACCGTGGTGCGCAAGCCCGCCGGAACAGGCTGCCCGTCGCGCGGCACATGTTTGTGGAAATCGTCGTATCGCGGCGCGCGCTGCCAGGCCGCCTCGTCGAGCACGCCGTCGATGGCCGGCGCCTCGGGCGCGGCGATACGCAGCGCGCGCAAGCCGTCGTGGTCGGCGGAAGCATGCGCGATGCCGGCAGCAAGGAGGACGGGGAGCAGGACAAGAAATCGGCGCAGGATCACGTAAGGGAATCGCTCGGGATGGGGGCCGGGCAGTCTAGCATGCGGGTTGTTAAAAAGAAAATGCAACCGACAGTCCATGCACCTTGGGTTGCGAGTGTGAAAGTGATTATTAGCCATGTCACATTCCGTGGTATGGCGTTCTCATTTGACAATCTTTAGCGCTATCGGCCTCGCGTCCACTCTGTGCGCGTGGATATTTACGCTACCATCAAATGCGCGATGCATGACGATCGTTTCGGTCTCTACTTCTTGAGCGTGAGAACAGATGAGTGCGCAGATGAGTACGACGCAGCCCATGCTTGATCCTTCCCTGCCCGAGCAGGCGGGCGCCCTGTCGCTCGACCTGCTGCTGAGTAACTTGCCGGGCGCGGTGTATCGCTGTCATAACGACCCTGACTGGACCATCGAATTCATCAGCGAAGGCGTCGAAAAGCTGACCGGCTACTCGCCGGCCGCCTTCACCGCGCGGCCCGGCCTGCCGTTCGGCTCCATCATCCTTCCCGAAGACCGCGTCCTGGTCGATGGTGCGATTGCCCTCGCGCTGGCCCAGGGCCGCGCCTACCAGGTGACCTACCGGATCCGCACCGCGAGCGGCGACGTGCGCTGGATCTGCGAACAGGGCTCGCTCAACCTGACAGGCGGCCCGCCCGGCATGCTGGAAGGGTTTCTCTCCGACTTCACGCGCCTGAAGAAGGCCGACCTCAAGATGCAGGAGCAGGCCTCGTTCCTGCAACGGGCGCGCGACGCCATCATCGCGATGGACATGCATTCCGTGATCACCTACTGGAACCATGGCGCCGAGCGCCTGTATGGCTGGAGCGCCCGGGAAGCGCTGGGCAAGCGCTTCTGCGACCTGTTGTGCGACAAGCCCGCGCTCTACGAGGCCGCCTTCAGGCAGACGCTCGAGTCAGGCGAGTGGGCGGGCGAGCTGGCCCATATCCGGAGCGACGGCTCGACGATCGACACCGATACCAGCTGGACCTTGCTGGGCCCGGACCAGGCCCTGGACGCCTGCCAGAAGATCCTGGTGATCGGCACCGACATCAGCGAGCGCAAGAGCAACGAAGCCAGGATCTTCCACCTGGCCTTCTTCGACCACCTGACCGACCTGCCCAACCGCGCCAACCTGCTCGACCACCTGCGCCGCGCCCTGCTCACCAGCACCCGCACGCGCAAGTGGGGAGCGCTGATGTTCTGCGACCTCGACAACTTCAAATTCCTCAACGACAGCCAGGGCCACGCGGCCGGCGACCAGCTGCTGCAGGCGGTGGCGCGCCGTCTCGAGCACTGCGTGCGCGAGGCCGACATGGTGGCGCGCCTGGGCGGCGACGAGTTCGTGGTGCTGATCCAGCCGGTGGAAGACGCGCGCGAACTGGCCGCGAACCAGGCCGAAATCGTCGCCGTCAAGGTCGTGGCGGCCCTGGCCGCGCCGTTCCAGCTGGGCGAGCTGAGTTACTCGGTGTCGGTCAGCATCGGCGTGGTCACGCTGTGCGGCGTCCATGACACGGTGGAGTCGACCCTGCGCCAGGCCGACGCCGCGATGTACCAGGCCAAGGCCGCGGGCCGCAACACCTTCCGCTTCCACGATCCGGCGGCGCAGGCCGCTTGGTCGGCGCGCGCCGAGCTCGAAGGCAGCCTGCGGCGCGCGCTGCAGCACGACGAGTTCGTGCTGCACTACCAGCCCCAGCTCGACCGCTCAGGCCGGGTGCTCGGGGCCGAGGCGCTGCTGCGCTGGCGCCTGCCCAATGGCCGGGTGCTCTATCCGGGCGAGTTCATCCGCGCCGCCGAGGAAAGCGGGATCATCGTCGAGATCGGCAAATGGGTGCTGCGCACCGCCTGCGCCGAGCTGGCGCGCTGGCAGCGCGTGCCCGAGACGGCCGGCCTGACCTTGTCGGTCAACGTCAGCGCGCGCCAGTTCAACCAGCCGGATTTCGTGCCCATGCTGCAGGGGATCTTCGAGCACAGCGGGGTGCAGCCCTCGAGCCTGAAACTGGAGTTGACCGAAAGCCTGGTCATCACCGACTTCACCCAGACCGCGCACACCATGGCCACGCTCAAGCGGCGCGGCCTGAGCTTTTCGCTGGACGACTTCGGCACCGGATATTCATCGCTGGCCACCCTGCGCAAGCTGCCGCTCGACCAGCTCAAGATCGACCACTCCTTCATGCGCGACGTGCTGACCGACCAGAACGACGCCTCGATCGTGCGCTCCATCATCGCGCTGGGCGACAGCCTGGGATTGCAGGTGATTGCCGAAGGGGTGGAGACGCCGGGGCAGCGCCAGTTCCTGTCGGATGCCGGCTGCCATCTCTACCAGGGGTTTCTTTACCAGAGCGCGCTCAGCGCCGAGCATTTCACGCAGTACGCGCGCGGCGTCCATTAATTGAAAAAGCCCGCACGCGGCGGGCCTTGGTCACGTGGCAAACGCCGCGTTCAGAATTTGTAGCCCACCGCCAGCACGATCGCCACCGGATCCAGCTTCATGAACTGGGTCTGGCCGGTCGAGAAGTGCACGTCGGTGCGCAGGCGGGTCTTGATGACCGTGGCGTCGGCGAACCAGCGCTCGTCGAAGTTCATCGCCACGCCGACTTGCGCGCTATAGGTCAGCTTGTTGTCGATCTTGAAGGTGGTCGGCACGTCGCTGCCTGGATTGGTGATCGCGGTCATCTTGGCCGAGCCGCGCTCCTTCATGAAATAGGCGTAGGTCGGGCCGACGCCGATGAAGGGACGGAAGGTCGAGGTCGGCGCGCCGAAGCGGTATTGCACGAAAGCGGTCGGCGGCAGCGCCTCGACCTCGCCCAGCTTGCCGGTGCCGGCGATTGCGCCGGCGCCGTAGATGCTGTGCTTGTACGGCGTGCCGAGCGCGCCTTCGACCGAGATATTGTCGGTCAGGCTGTAGGTGAGGATCAGCACCGGCTGCATGTCGTTGCCGACGTCGGCCTTGGTGCCCGGCAGCGCCGGCGCGCTGATGTCGCCGCTCTCGACCTTCGGCATCAAGCGGTTGAAACCGACCTTGGCCGTGATCTGGCCGGCCGATTGCGCGTATGCGCCGGACGCGAATGCCAGCCCGGCAGCCACACCCAGCACCTTGATCATGCTGTTGAAACGAACTTTCATGCTATCTCCTGATATGTGTGTGAGGACCCGTCACCTGGACGGGCCCGCCGCTGCTTACAGCCAGCCCTTGATGGCCATGTCCTTGAAGACATAGCGGGCGATGAGGTCGTTCTCGAACGGGGTCGGGTGGATCCCGTCGGCGAACATGTAGCGGCTCACATCACCGGCGACCGTGTTGTTCGCGGTGCAGATCAGCGAGGTCGTGCCCAGCGCGTTTTCGGCGCAGGCCGGGGCGCTGGTGTTGGTCAGGCCGTATGGACCGGGGTTCTTCACCTGGTCGTTGCTGACGGTGTACAGGTCGGTGTACAGCACGCGCGCATCGTCGGCGCCCAGGCCGGCTTTCAGCTGGGTGTTGAAGGCGTTGACCATGGCGGTCACCAGTTGCTGGATCGCCACAGGACGCGACTTGGCGGTCGGGGTGCTGGCTACGTCCGGCAGGTTGGCGACGATGACGTACTTGGCGCCCTTGGCCAGCAGTTCGTTCTTGACCAGGCCCGCCATCTGCGCGCCGGCGGTGCCGAGCGCGGTGACCATGGCGGTCGCGTTGGCGGTCGCGTAGGCGCCGGCCGCGGTGTTGCCGGCGGCGGTGCCGTCGGCCTGGGCGGCGGCCACGATCGGACCATAGACGGCCGGCTGGGCGACGGCCTGGTTACCCGGCTGCATTGCGGCGGCGCGGACGGCTGCCTGCACCACGGTCTGGTCGGTCTTGCCTGGACGTGCGTTCTCGGTGGCGATCGCCGCGCCGATGGCTTGCGCCGCGGCTTGCGGGCTGGTCGCGCCGGCCGCGAGGCGGGTGGCCAGGGCGGTGGCGAAGGCTTGCGCGCCGGCGGCGGTGCCGGCATTGGTCACGGCGGCCAGCTGCATCAGCACGTCATTGCCGCCCGACAGCACGGTCACCAGTTCGGTGCCGCTGAACTTGTTGCCGGTCTTGGACAGGTGGTTCGCGATCTGGGTGACCATCGGGGTGGTCATTTCGCCGATCGGCGAGCCGGTCGCGGCATTGCCCGGACCGATCGGATTGATCACGCGCGAACCGCCCTGCGCGTAGTTGAAGCAATTCGGGTGGTTCACGATCGGCACGTTGAAGCCGAGCGAGGCGTCGCCCTGCAGGCCGGTCTGGGCGGCGCACGGGGCCGGCAGCTTGAGCTGGGCGGCCATGAAGTCGAGCCAGATCTTGCCGTTCAGGTCGACATTCTTGGCGCTGCTGTCGCCATTGATGGTGAACTTGCCGCCGCCGGCCGCCGCCACGGCGCCGACACGGTAGGTGCCCACGTCCGACAGGCTGTCGCCGAACGACACCATATTGGTGAAAGTGAGCTTGGTGGTCTGGTCGCCGCCGGCAGGGCTGGTGCCGCCGCCGCATGCGGTCAGGAGCGCGGCCGTCAGAACGGCCAGCGCGAATTTGGTATGACGCATTGTGTCTCCTGGATAGAAATTATCGTGAAACGAACGCCCGTGCTATTCGCATCATGAACACTATGCCAGCGATCAAACCGCTTGTATAGCAAATTCCATTGCGCGTAGGCATTTGGCTACCACACCTATTAAAAGAGATGGGGTCGCTTGCGGGATCGGATTATAACCAGCGTTTTCTATGCAGAAAGAGACGAATTTGTAACGGACGAGAACGAAATGCGGGGCGTTTGCGCCCCGTCATTTGCTTCATTGATATAAATTAAACTTTCGCCTGCGCGTTGAGCAGGCCGTGCACAATGCCCGTCGAACCGTGCGCCGCGCGGCGCAGGCGGTCGTTCACACCCAGCCAGTCGCCACCCTGCGGCGGCGCTTCGACCAGGATCACGTCGGCGCCCTGCCCGTCCATCGCGCGCAGCGCGGCGTACAGCGCGTAGGCGAAGCCGTCGGGCGCCGCCGGCAGGCGCAGTGCGGCGTGGGTCGCCGGCATGTCGCTCATGTGGATCAAAGCCACCTTGCGGCCGGCGCCATGCAGCGCGGCCAGGCTATCGAGCAGGGTCGCGTGCTCCTGCATCGCCACCGGCGTGTGCGGCGCGTAATGCGATTCAAGCGTGCCCGAGGCGCGCGGCGCGGCAGCGTCCGGCGCGGCCGGCAACTGGTCGATCACGGCGGCGATCGCCTCGGCAGAGATCTGGCCGGGACGCAGCAGCACGGGGCCGTGCGACTCCAGGCGCGACAAATCGACGATGGTCGATTCGATGCCGACCTGCGAGGGGCCGCCGTCGAGCACCATCGCCACGCTGCCGTCCGCCCCGAATTCATCGCGCACATGCTCGGCCAGGGTCGGGCTCACATGACCGAATTTATTCGCCGACGGCGCCGCGACGCCGCCCTTTCCTCCCTTGAAGGCGCGCAGCAGCGCCAGCGCCACCGGGTGCGCCGGACAGCGCAGGCCGACCGTGTCCTGGCCGCCGCTGACGGCGTCCGGGATGTTCGGGGCGCGCTTGAGGATCATGGTCAGCGGACCGGGCCAGAAGGCGTCGGCCAGCGCATGCGCCTGCGGCGGGATGTCGCAGGCCCAGTAGTCGAGCGGCGCTTCGGGAGCGAGATGCACGATCACCGGGTGGTCTTGCGGGCGGCCCTTGGCGGCGTAGATGGCGGCGACCGCCGCCGGGTTCTCGGCGTCGGCGCCCAGGCCGTACACGGTCTCGGTCGGGAAGGCGACCAGCTGGCCGGCCTCCAGCGCGCGGGCGGCGGCGTCGATCGCCGCCGGGTCGAACTGCTGCGTGTCCATCTTACGGCTCGATTCCCAGGATGGCGCAGGCGGCGCGCAGATTGCCCTGCGCCGCGGCGAGCGTCGGCGCCACGAAGGTCACATGGCCCATCTTGCGGCCGCGGCGCGGGTCGTTCTTGCCGTACAGGTGCAGGTTGGCGCCAGGCAGCGCCAGCACCCGGTCCCAGGCCGGTTCGCGCGCATCGTCGCTCTCGCCTTCGAACCATGCATCGCCCAGGATGTTGAGCATGACGGCGGACGAATGCTGGCGCACGTCGCCCAGCGGCAGGCGCGCCATCGCACGCACCTGCTGCGCGAACTGGCTGGTGATGCAGGCATCCATCGTGTAGTGGCCGCTGTTGTGCGGACGCGGCGCCATCTCGTTGACGACCAGGGCGCCGTCCTCCAGCACGAAGAACTCGATGCACAGCACGCCCACGTAACCCAGCTGGGCGACGATGGCGCGCGCCGCGTCCTGGGCCTGCTGCGCGCAGGCCGCGGACACGTTCGGCCCCGGCACGGTGGTGGTGAACAGGATGCCGTCGCGGTGCACGTTCTCGGCGATCGGGTACACGACGGACTCGCCGTCGTGGCCGCGCGCGGTCAGCACCGACACCTCGTAGGCCAGCGGCAGCATTTTTTCGAGCAGGCAGGTCACGCCACCCATGCTGTCGAAAGCGGCGCGCACGTCCTCGCGCGAGCGCACGCGGACCTGGCCCTTGCCGTCGTAGCCCATGCGCACGGTCTTGAGAATGCCCGGCAGCAGGTCGTCCTTGACGTCGTCGATGTCGGCATGCGAGGCAATGGTCTTGTGCGGGGCCGGCATCACCTTCGAGGCCGGCGCGCAGTCGACGAAGAACTTCTTTTCGAGGATGCGGTCTTGCGCGATCTGGACGCAGGAGCTTGCGGGTGCGACGAAACTATCGGCGGCCAGCAGCGCCAGGCTGTCGGCCGGGACGTTCTCGAATTCGGTGGTGACGGCCGAGCACAAGGCCGCCAGCTCGCTCAGCGCGCCGCCATTGGTGTAGCCGCCTTCGATGGTGCGATCGGCCACCTGGCCGGCCGGGCAATCGGCGCTCGGCTCGAGCACGGCGACCTTGTAGCCCATCTCCTGGGCGGCGTGGGCGAACATGCGGCCGAGCTGGCCGCCGCCCATCACGCCGAGCCAGGTCGACGGATCGGCGGAGGGAAGAAACGGATTATTCATCGCACTTACACAGGAAGAGTCATGGCCTGGGCGGCGGCGGTCTGGTCGCGGCGGAACTGCTCGAGCTTGTCGGCCAATGCGTCGTCGCCCGCGGCGATGATCGCCACCGCGGTCAAGGCCGCATTGGCGGCGCCGGCTTCGCCGATGGCGAAGGTCGACACCGGCACGCCCTTCGGCATCTGCACGATCGACAGCAGCGAATCCTCGCCGCGCAGGTATTTCGACGGCACCGGCACGCCCAGCACCGGCACGATGGTCTTGGCGGCCACCATGCCCGGCAGGTGGGCCGCGCCGCCGGCGCCTGCGATGATGGCGCGCAGGCCGCGCGCGCGCGCCTGTTCGGCGTAGGTGAACATCTCGTCCGGCATGCGGTGGGCCGAGATCACCTGGGCTTCGAACGGCACGCCGAACTGCTTCAGGATGGCCACGGCATGCTGCATCACGTCCCAGTCCGAGGACGAGCCCATGATCACACCCACCAGAGGTTTTGCTTGTTCGGTCATCCTGTTACGCCTTCAGCTTCTCGCCGGTCAGGCGTTCGATGGCTTCGAAATACTTGGCCTGGGTTTTTTCGATGACGTCCGCCGGCAGCGCGGGCGCCGGTGCGGTCTTGCCCCAGTCGGTCAGGGTTTCCAGGTAGTCGCGCACGAACTGCTTGTCGAACGACGGCGGCGACATGCCCGGCGCGTACGAGTCGGCCGGCCAGAAGCGCGACGAGTCGGCGGTCAGGACTTCGTCCATCAGGTGCATCACGCCGTTTTCATCGAGGCCGAATTCGAACTTGGTGTCGGCGATGATGATGCCGCGGGTAGCGGCGTATTCGGCGGCGGCGGTGTACAGCTTGATGCTGACTTCGCGCATCTTCGCGGCCAGCTCGGCGCCGATGCGCTGTTCCATCTCGGCGAACGAGATGTTCTCGTCGTGCTCGCCGAGTTCGGCCTTGGCGGCCGGGGTGAACAGCGGTTCCGGCAGCTTGTCGGCCTGGCGCAGGCCGGCCGGCAGCTGGATGCCGCAGATCGCGCCGCTTTGCTGATAGTCCTTCCAGCCCGAGCCGATGATGTACCCGCGCACGACGGCTTCGACCATGATCGGCTTGAGGCGCTTGGCCACGACGGCGCGGCCGCGCACTTGCTCCACCTCGTTCTCGGCGACCACGCTCTCCGGCGCCACGCCGGTCAGGTGGTTCGGCACGATGTGGCCGAGCTTCTCGAACCAGAAATCGCTCATCTGGTTCAGCACCATGCCCTTGCCCGGGATCGGCTCGTTCATGACCACGTCGAAGGCCGACAGACGGTCGGTGGTGACGATCAGGATCTTGTCGTCGCCGACGGCGTAGTTATCGCGCACCTTGCCGTGACCGAGCAGTGGCAGGGACTGGATGGAGGATTGGTAGAGGCTGTTCATAGATGGGCTATCAGGAAAGCGGAAACCGGCGACAAAGGCCGCCGGTTGAGAAAGTCAGGCCGTATAGGCCTGTGCAATGCGATATTTTACGTCAAAAAAGCCGGCTTTCCGACTTATTGGACGATCTGGGCCAGTTCGCCGGCCTTGTAACGCTCGGCCATCTTCTCCAGCGGGATCGGCTTGATCTTGCTTGCCTGGCCTTCGCAGCCAAACGCCAGGAAGCGCGCCTTGCACACTTCCATCGCCGCTTCGCGCGCCGGCTTCAGGTAGTCGCGCGGGTCGAACTTCGACGGATTCTGGAACATGTATTTGCGGATCGCGGCCGTCATCGCCAGGCGGATGTCGGTGTCGATATTGATCTTGCGGACGCCGTGCTTGATGCCCTCTTGAATCTCTTCGACCGGCACGCCGTAGGTTTCCTTCATGTCGCCGCCGAATTCGCGGATGATGGCCAGCAGTTCCTGCGGCACCGACGACGAGCCGTGCATCACCAGGTGCGTGTTCGGGATGCGGGCGTGGATTTCCTTGATGCGGTCGATCGCCAGGATGTCGCCGGTCGGCTTGCGGGTGAACTTGTAGGCGCCGTGCGAAGTGCCGATTGCGATGGCCAAAGCGTCGCACTGGGTGCGCTTGACGAAGTCGGCCGCCTGGTCGACGTCGGTCAGCAGCTGTTCGCGGGTCATGGTGCCGTCCGCGCCGTGGCCGTCTTCCTTGTCGCCCTTCATGGTTTCCAGCGAGCCCAGCACGCCCAGCTCGGCTTCGACGGTCACGCCGATCGAGTGCGCGAACTTGACCACTTCTTTCGACACTTCGACGTTGTACTCATAGCTGGCGACGCTCTTGCCGTCGGCCTCGAGCGAACCGTCCATCATCACCGACGAGAAGCCCGAACGGATCGCGGCCATGCAGACGGCCGGCGACTGCCCGTGGTCCTGGTGCATGACGACCGGGATGTGCGGGTAGGCCTCGACGGCGGCGTCGATCAGGTGACGCAGGAAGGCTTCGCCCGCGTACTTGCGTGCGCCGGCCGAGGCTTGCATGATGACCGGGCTGTTGGCAGCGTCGGCGGCGGCCATGATGGCCTGCACCTGCTCCAGGTTGTTGACGTTGAATGCCGGCAGGCCGTAACCGTTTTCGGCGGCGTGGTCCAGCAATTGACGCAATGATACGAGTGCCATGGTTGTACTCCAAAACAATAAAGAAACTTGTCCGGGAATCCCGAATGCCGAGCGCGGCGCCGTCCGTCCTGGACAGCGCCGGGCAAATGCCGCTACTGCGCCTCAGGCTACTCGTTGATTCCCTTTAATCAAACTCGCCAACGCGCACGATCTTGAGCGCATTGGTGCCACCGGCCTGCCCCATCGGCGAGCCCCAGGTGACGACGATCAGGTCGCCCTTGCGTACGAACCCTTCTTTCATCAAGAGTTCCTCGGCCTTGCGCAGCACCGCGTGGCTGCCGCCTTCCTGCGGCAGATTGAATGCTCGCACGTTGCGGTACAGCGACGCCTTGCGCTGCGTCGCCTGCAGCGGGGTCAGGGCGAAGATCGGGGTGTCGATGCTGTGACGGCTCATCCACAGCGCGGTCGAGCCCGACTCGGTCAGCGCCACGATCGCCTTCACGGCCAGGTGGTGGGCGGTGAACAGCGTGCCATAGGCAATGGTCTGGTCGATGCGGGTGAACTGCTTGTTCAGGAAGTCGACGTCGATCTTGTTGTATTCGGACTGCTCGGCTTCGACGCAGATCGCGGCCATCATCTCGACGGTCTCGATCGGGTACTTGCCCGATGCGGTCTCGGCCGAGGTCATGACGGCGTCGGTGCCGTCCAGCACGGCGTTGGCCACGTCCGACACTTCGGCGCGGGTCGGCACGGCGTTGACGATCATCGACTCCATCATCTGGGTCGCGGTAATCGCCAGCTTGTTCGAGTCGCGCGCCATGCGGATCATGCGCTTCTGCAGCGCCGGCACGGCGGCGTTGCCGACTTCGACCGCCAGGTCGCCGCGGGCGACCATGATGCCGTCCGACGCGTCCAGGATCTCTTGCAGCAGCGGAATCGCTTCGGCACGCTCGATCTTGGCGATCATCATCGGCTTGTGGCCGTACGGCTCGCCGGCGATGTTCGCCAGCTGGCGCGCCATTTCCATATCGGTCGCGCTCTTCGGGAACGAGATGGCGAGGTAGTCGGCCTGGAAGGTCATCGCGGTCTTGATGTCTTCCATGTCCTTCGAGGTCAGCGCCGGCGCGGTCAGGCCGCCGCCCTGGCGGTTGATGCCCTTGTTGTTCGACAGTTCACCGCCAACCTTGACCGTGGTATAGATCTCGTGGCCCACGACACGGTCGACGATCAGGACGATCAGGCCGTCGTTCAGCAGCAGCTTGTCGCCCGGCTTGACGTCGCGCGGCAGCGCCTTGTAGTCCAGGCCAACGCGCTCCTGGTTGCCCAACTCGCCGTTATCGCCCCACTTGGCATCCAGGATGAAGCGGTCACCATTGTTCAAGAAGATCTTACCTTCTTCAAACTTACCGACGCGGATCTTCGGACCCTGCATATCGGCCATGATCGCCACTTCGCGGCCGCACTCCTCGGCGGCGCGCCGGATCAGCGCAGCACGATCGATATGGTCCTGCGCCTTCCCGTGCGAGAAGTTCAGGCGCACGACGTCGACGCCGGCGCGGATCATTTTGACGAGAATATCGAAGTCGGTCGAAGCAGGGCCGATGGTTGCGACGATCTTGGTGCCACGGTACATGGATTGTCCTTGTATAAAAACAAAGCGCAGACTGGCTGCGCTAGGGTCTCAGGCTAGTTCTAGTGGACGCTGCGTTGCAGCAGGATGTCGACCGCTGGCAGGGTTTTTCCTTCCAAGAATTCCAGGAAAGCGCCGCCGCCGGTCGAAATGTAGCCGATCTGGTCGGCAATCTTGTATTTTGCAATCGCGGCCAGGGTGTCGCCGCCACCGGCGATCGAGAAGCCCTGGGACTGGGCGATGGCCAGCGCCAGGGTCCTGGTGCCCTCGGCGAACTGGTCGAATTCGAAGACGCCGACCGGACCGTTCCAGACGATGGTGCCGGCCTTGGCGACCTGCCCGGCCAGCATGGCGGCGGTTTTCGGGCCGATGTCGAGGATCATGTCATCGTCCGCCACGTCGGCGACGTCCTTGACGGTCGCGGCCGCGGTCGGTGCGAACTCTTTCGCGCACACGACGTCGACGGGAATCGGCACCTGCGCGCCGCGCGCGGACATTTTCTCGATGATGGCCTTGGCTTCATCGACCAGGTCGTTCTCGACCAGCGACTTGCCGATGTTCAGGCCGACGGCCTTCATGAAGGTATTGGCGATGCCGCCGCCGACGACCAGGTTGTCGACCTTGTCGGCCAGGCTTTGCAGGATGGTCAGCTTGCTCGATACCTTCGAGCCGGCGACGATCGCCAGCAGCGGACGCTGCGGCTGGCCCAGGGCCTTGCCCAGGGCGTCCAGTTCGGCGGCCAGCAACGGGCCGGCGGCCACGATCGGCGCGAACTTGGCGATGCCGTGGGTGGTCGCTTCGGCGCGGTGGGCGGTGCCGAAGGCATCGTTCACATACACGTCGCACAGCTTGGCCATTTTCTGCGCCAGTTCGTCGCTGTTTTTCTTCTCGCCCTTGTTGACGCGGCAGTTCTCTAGCAGCACGACCGAGCCCGGCGCGACGTCGACGCCATCGACCCAATCCTGTTTCAGTTCGACGCTCTGGCCCAGCAGCTCGGACAGGCGCGTGGCGACCGGCGCCAGGCTGTCTTCCGGCTTGAATTCACCTTCAGTCGGACGGCCCAGGTGGGACGTCACCATCACCGCCGCGCCGGCCTTGACGGCGGCCTGGATCGCCGGCACCGAAGCGCGGATACGCGTGTCTTCAGTGATATTGCCAGCGTCATCTTGAGGGACGTTCAGGTCAGCGCGGATAAAGACGCGCTTGCCTTGCAGCGCTTGTTGATCGATCAGGTCTTGCAGGCGGGTGAAACGGAGAGCGTCCATTTGGTCGGCGTGGCAATAGTGAAAAAACGTCATTGTACATTAGCAGGCCTGCTAGCCGGCGGGGCCGAAAACGTGCAGTACACGCAACAGTGTAAATACAAGCATGCCGAATAAAATCGTTAGCAACATGTTACGGCGCCACATATAAAAGACGAAGGCGGCGAGGCCGGCCAGCAGTTTCGGGTTCGCCAGCGTAAGTTGCACGTCGCCTTGCGTATCGATCAGGAAGTCGGGCCCGATGATGGCCGCCAGCGCGCAGGCCGGGGCGTAGCGCAGCATTTCCTGTACCCGCGGCGGGATCGTCACGCGGTGGCCGATCATCCAGAACGAACTGCGGGTGGCGGCGGTGGCCACGCACAGCACGCCGATCACGACCCAGATTTCCCAGTCAGCCACGGCGCACCTTCGCTTTCGCAAACGTTTCTTCGATCACCATCGCGGTGACCATTCCTACCAGTACCGCCAGCAGCAGCCCCAGCTTGTATGGCAAGTCGTAGGCCAGCACCGAGATCGCCCCCGCCACCAGCACGCCGCACAGGGCCGCGTTATTGATCATCAGCGGCACCATGATGCACAGGATGGCCAGGGTGCCGGCAAAGCCGAGGCCCCATTCGGCCGGCACCGCGCTGCCGAGGAAGATGCCGATGATGGAGCCGATCTGCCAGGCGAACCAGTTCGGATACATCAGCCCCTTCAGGTAAGACAGCTTGCCCGCCACCGGCGCCAGGGTCGGATAGCGCTGCAGGAAGAGCGCGACGGTCAGGTCGCCCGAGATATAACCAAGATAAAAGCGTTGCTTCCATGGCAGGTGGGCGAAATGCGGCCCCAGCAGCGCCGAAAAGATCACGAAGCGCAGGTTGACCACCAGGGCGGTGGCGAAAATGACCCAGATCGGGGCCTGGGCGGCGATCAGCGGCAGCGAGGCCAGTTGGGCGGAGCCGGCGAACACCAACAAGGTCATGCCCAGCGATTGCGGCACCGACAGGCCGCTCTTGACCATGGCGATGCCGACTACCAGGCCCCAGGCGGCGATGCCGAACAGGGTCGGCAGGCCGGTCTTGAAACCTTCGTTCCAGGCGTCGCGGTTCGGCGCGTCGCCGATGGAGGCGGGAAGCTGGCCCGGATCGTCGGCCGCGCTCATGCAACAGACCGCGGCGCGTTCAGCACAGACATATCTGTGGCATTCTTGCAACGGCGGACGGGGATGTCGGCGAAGGCGGAAGGCTTGAAACGGTCGGGCATGAAACGCATGTATGGATGTGGCATGGTTGGACGCTCAATATAACAGGCGTCGATCATGCTCTTTATGCTGAACGCATTATTTTACGGTCATTTCGACAATAGAGCGAATCCGTTAAAATCCAGTCTTTGCCCAACTTGCCTGACGGAGAGAAACAGATGAATCAAAAGACGATGCCTGTGGTGGAGCTCACGGCCAAGGACCTGCCGGCCTATTGCCCCAACCCGGCAATGCCGCTGTGGTCCTCGCACCCGCGCGTCTTCCTCGACTTCGACCACCACGGCGAGGCCAAGTGCCCCTACTGCGGCACCCAGTACCGTCTGGCGCCGGGCACCGTGCTCAAGCACCACTGATTTTCTTTCCATGCGGCACGCGCGTCGTTACCTCCACTGGAGGTAACGACTTCCCGCGAAGGCGGGAACCCAAGTTCTTCCTAATGCACTACCCCGCTCCTTCGTGGCTGCCCGGCGGCCACCTGCAGACCATCTATCCGGCGACCTGCATCGCCAAGCCGCCGGTCGCCTACCGCCGCGAACGCTGGCACAGCGCGGACGGCGACTTCGTCGACCTCGACTTCGTGGACGGCCGGCCCGGCCAGCCGCTGGTGGTGCTGTTCCATGGCCTGGAAGGCAGTTCGAACAGCCATTACGCGCGCGGCCTGATGGCGGCGCTGGCGGCGCGCGGCTGGTCGGGCGTGGTGCCGCATTTTCGCGGCTGCTCCGGCGAAGCCAACCTGGCGCCGCGCTTCTATCACTCGGGCGACGCGAGCGAAGTCGACTGGATCGTGCGCAAGCTGCGTGCCTCCCACCAAGGCGCGCTGTATGCGGCCGGCGTCTCGCTGGGCGGCAATGCGCTGCTGCGCTGGCTGGGCGAATCGGGCCATGGCGCCGGGATCGTCGATGCGGCCTGCGCCGTGTCGGCCCCGCTCGACCTGGCGCGCGGGGGCGAAGCGCTGTCGTCCGGCTTCAATATGCTGTACACCCGGATGTTCCTGCAGACCCTCAAGCCGAAGTGCCTGGCCAAGCTGGAGCAATTTCCCGGCCTGTTCGACCGCGCCGCCCTGCTCGCCGCGCGCGACCTGTACGCCTTCGACAATGTCGTCACGGCGCCGCTGCACGGCTACCGCGACACCGACGACTACTGGCACCGCGCCAGCGCCCGCCATGTGCTGCACGACATCACGGTGCCGACACTGGTGCTTAATGCCCGCAACGATCCCTTCTTGCCGGGCATTCACCTGCCGACGTCGGCCTCGAACGCGGTGACGCTCGAGTATCCGGCGCAGGGTGGACACGTCGGCTTTGCCGTCGGCCCGTTCCCGGGACGGATCGACTGGCTGCCGGAACGTATCCTGCACCATTTCGACGCCGCGCAGGGCACGCAGGGCACGCGCGCGCTGGCGCCGGCCGAACCGTGCGATGCTGCCTGAATGGACGATATCGTAAAACAGGCAATGGCCAAGTGGCCGAACGTGCCCCACTGCTACGGTTGGCTCGCGCTCGACGCGCGCGGCGGCTGGCGCATGCGCGACGACGCGGCCCAGCGCGCCAACGCGGCGGGCGATCGCTTGAACAATCCGGCGCTGGTGGGTTTCATCAACCGCAACTACCTGCACGACGAGCGCGGCAACTGGTATTTCCAGAACGGGCCGCAGCGCGTGTACGTGAACCTGGAAGCCACGCCCTTCATCGCGCGCACCGATCCGCAGCAAGGGCTGGTGCTGCAGACCGGGCAGGCGCTGGCGGAGGTCGAGCGGGTCTGTCTGAGCGATGCCGGCGCGCTGGTGTTCGTGGCGGGCGAGACGGTGGCGCAGCTGGACGACCGCGACGTGGCCCAGGTGCTGGGCCTGCTCGAGCTCGACGGCGCCGCGGCCTCGGACGAGGCGGTGATGGCGTGGCTGCAAAATGGCGACGGTCGCCTGGTGCTGCCGTGGAACGGCAGGCCGCACGAAGTCGAACGGATGGCGGCCGACGACATCGCGTCCAGGTTCGGCTTCAACCGGACGCCGATGCCTTGAATCACTCCTCTTCGGCCTCTTCCTTCGCTTTCTTCTGTTTCTCCTGCAGCTCGCGCACGCGCGCATCGATGACCGCCTGGTCGTAGAACGACGCATCGCTGGCCTTGCGCGCCAGTTCGAGCTGGGCCATCGCCGCCGGCACGGCGCCGGCCAGCACGTACGATTCCGCCAGCGCCATGTGCTGCAGCGCGATCTTGCCCTGCTTGGCATAGGTCCTGGCCAGCATGTCGTGCAGCTTGCGTTCCTCCCGATACTGCTGGGCCTGGTCGCGCAGGAACAGCGCCGCCTCGTCGAACCGCTCGGTCGCGATCAGGGCCTGCGCGTACTGGTGCACGAGCGAGCGCGACAGCGGGAAGCGCTGGCGCGCCGCATCGGCGTCCTTGACCGCCTCTTCCAGCACGGACCTCGGCTGGCCCGGCGCCATCTTGATCTCCAGCGCCAGCCCGGCGAACATGGTCGCGCCATCGCCCACATTCGACGGCGCCACCGACAGCACCCCTTCGCGCGGCTTCATGGTCTCGAGCGCCTTGTCGAGCCAGCGCTGCGCGCCGGCCAGGTCGTTCTCCTTGAGCGCCAGATAGGCCAGGCCGTACTGGGCTCCGGCCTGCCACTGGCGGTGGGGCTGCTCCTTGAGCTGGGTCTCGAAGGCGGTGCGCGTGTCGCGCCGGCCCTGCTCGCTCCCGTCCTGCAGCACGCGGGTGCGCGCGCGCACCAGATGAAAATCGAGGCTGTCGATGCGCTGCTTCTTGGGAATCTCGCGGATGCGCGCCTGCATGTCGGTGATCCGATCCTGGGTCAGCGGGTGGCTGCTCAGGCTGGCCAGGCCGGGAGGCAGGTCGCCATACAGCCTGGAGGCGGCCTGCAGGCGCCGGAAGAAAGCGACGATGCCGGTGGTATCGTAGCCGCCCGCCTCCATGATCTGGAAGCCGACGCGGTCGGCCTCGCGCTCGGCGTCGCGGCTGAAGTTCAGCTGGCGCTGGACGGCCAGGCCCTGGCCTCCCATCAGCACGCCCATGGCCGCATCCGAGCTGGCCCGGGCCGCCAGCGCCGCCAGGATCATCGACGCCAGCGGCAGCAGGACGTCCTGGCGCTGCTGGCCCAGCCGGCGCGCGATATGGCGCTGGGTGACGTGGCCGATCTCGTGCGCCATCACGCCGGCCAGTTCCGATTCGGTCTGGGCCGCGATGATCAGGCCCGAGTGGGCGCCGATGAAGCCGCCCGGCATCGCGAACGCATTCAGGGCCGGATCGCGCACGGCGAAGAAGTGAAAGTCGGCATTGGTCTCGCCGCGCGCGCCGGGCACGGCGGCGACCAGGCCATTGCCGAAATTGTTCAGGTATTCGGAGATCGGCTCGTCGTCGAGGTAATCGCGATCGCGCCGGACGTCGCGCATGAATTCCTCGCCCAGCTTGCGCTCGACGACGGGCGACAGGTCGCCGCGCGCGGTGTCGCCGAGCGTGGGCAGGCGGGTCGAATCGGGCCGCCTGAACACGTCGGACTGCGCTGCAACGGGGAAGGCGGTCGCCATGCACAAGGCCATGACGGACAGGGAGGAGCGCCAGCGGCGCGTCATTGCTGGACGGACGACGGATTTCACGGTGCTATCATACCTGCATCCGCGCACATCTTGCTGCTCAGCGAACCATTTTGTAACCAGAACGTATTAACCGAGTAATGACGAATCCGATCCCGACCGCAGACCATTTGACCCACTTCGACGCCACCGGCCAGGCCCATATGGTCGACGTCGGCGCGAAACAGGACACGCACCGCACCGCGGTGGCGGCCGGGACCATCCGTATGAAGCCGGAGACGCTGGCCCTGATCACGTCGGGCAGCGCCAAGAAGGGCGACGTGATCGGCATCGCCCGCATCGCGGCGATCATGGCGTCCAAGCGCACCAGCGACCTGGTGCCGCTGTGCCATCCGCTGCCGATCACGCGCGTGACGGTGGATTTCGAGATCGACGAGGCGGCCAACAGCGTGCATTGCCGGGCGCAGGTGGAAACCATCGGCAAGACCGGGGTCGAGATGGAAGCACTCACTGCGGTGCAGGTGGGCCTGCTGACCGTGTACGACATGTGCAAGGCGGTCGATCGGGGGATGGTGATGACCAATGTGCGGGTGATGGAGAAGCACGGGGGCAAGAGCGGGGACTGGACCGCCGATATCGACGCCTGACCGGTTCGACAACTTGCCCAATGCTGTAGACAACGTCCATACTCGGCCTATACTGATGGGCGACGCCCAAAGCGTCTTTCCCCACTCCAACCTGCTATCTGCCCGAGAGGATGTGTCATGACGACCGCATACCCGCAGTTCACCGCAGCGACCGCCCAGCTGAACGCCCTGCCCTATCAAGATGCATTCCTGAAGATCGCTAATGTCTACGCGGATTCGACCCGCGCCAGCCTGGAGCAGCTCTGGATCAGCTCGTCCAAGATCATCATGGAAGAGACGATGAAGGCCTTCATCGCCGCTTCGCAGTCGTGCGCCGAAGCCTTGACCAGGAATGCCGTGTCGGTCCAGCAGCAGTCATTCGGCCGGCTCATCAGCGCCAACCAGAAGGCGGTCGAGATCATGGGGCAGAGCTTTGCCGACGCCATGGCGTCCGGCTGGAAACCCGCGCGCTGAGCACCGCGCTCCATCACTCGATAGGAGTCGACGATGGCAAGCAGCATCACTCCATTCCTGATGTTCGAAGGTTCGGCCGAGGAAGCGATGCGTTTCTATGTCTCGCTGTTCGCCCGCTCCGAAGTCAAGCAGATCGAGCACTACAAGAGCGGCGAAATGGGCCCCGAAGGGACCGTCAAGCGGGCCGATTTCTCCCTCGCCGGCCAGCCCGTGATCTGCATCGACAGTCCGGCCAAGCACGCGTTTACCTTCACACCATCCATGTCGCTGTTCGTGGAGTGCCAGGACGAGGCCGAGTTCGACACCGCCTTCGCCCGGCTAGCGGACGGCGGCAAGCTGCTGATGCCGCCGGATAATTATGGGTTCAGCCGCAAGTTCGGCTGGCTGAGCGACCGCTTTGGCGTTTCATGGCAGCTCAACCTGACCTGACTCGAGGGGGCTCGTTTTTCTTCTCTGGTCATCGGAGCCGGCAGGCGAATACGGCCGCCATTGACTTATTGCTACCAGCTGTCGGAAGCAAGCAGTGACATTAAGATACATTCCAGAGGTAAAGCTGCTGCTATCATGCCGGCTTTTCTCTGCGGCAATGGCCGCCCGCTTGTTTTACCGATATGAACAGCGCCCAAGCCCATGAGCTGAAGCCCCAGGAATACGAATTCGAAACGCTGAACATGCAGGTCGGCGTCCGCCTGCAGCTCATCACGCACCGGCGGCTCAAGCCGGTCGCGCATTTTTCCAGCCTCATCGGCTACGTCAGGGACGAGTACCTGATCCTCAAGATCCCCTTCGAGGACGGGGTGCCGATCGGACTGACCGAAGGCGAGCGCGTGACGATCCGGGTGTTTTCGGGCGTGAAAGTGTGTTCGTTCGCCTCCACGGTCGAGCGCGTTTTCAGCCGTCCCCTATTCTACGTCCATCTTTCATTCCCGACCTCGATCCAGGGCACCAGCCTGCGCGGCGCGATGCGGGTGCGCGCTGACCTGCCGGTGCGGGTGGCCGGCATGAAGGTCGCGGCGCCGATGGATTGCCAGCTGGCGAACGTGTCGGTGACGGGCGCCCGCATCGATTCGTCGCAGCCCTTGCCGCCCGATGAAGACATCGTGGATCTGCGGTTCGCGCTGATGGTCCCGCCCGACAACCGGGAAACCCAGGTGCGCACCCGGGCCAGCATCCGGAACCTGGCGGTCGGCAAGCCGGCGGACGGCCAGGCCGAGATGTACAGCTATGGCGTGCAGTTCATCGATCTCGATCCGGTCCACTACACGCTGCTGCAGAACATGACTTACGAGGCGCTGCTGGCCGACCGCGGCAAGATCGTCTAGGCCCAGCCTTTCGGCAACGGCAATCCTTCCTCGATCGCCAGCCTTTCCATCGCCGCCTCCAGCACCACCCGCGCGCGGCCCGATGCCAGCGCCAGCTCGGCGTGCAGCGCCGCGTCTTGCGGGTTGCGCGAGGCGCACTGCTGGCTGTAGCGCTCGAAGCTTCCCACCATCAACAGCAGGTCCGACAGGTGGCGCGGACACTCGCAGGTCAGGCGATTGCCGGCCGCCGTGATATTGGCCAGGTCTTCGTCGGCGAAGCGCGGCGGCGCCACGGCCGCCGTCAGCGGCTCCTGCAGCGGCGGGCGATGACCGGTCAGGGCCGACTGGCACAGCAGCGCCAGTTCATTCAGGTCGGCCGGAATGCGCGCCACCAGGCAACCTTGCGCGCGCAAGGCGCGAATGGTGGCGCTCGAGCAGAAGCGGTACAGCACGACGACCGCCCCGACGCCGGCCGCATCGCGCGCGGCGGCGATGGCCGGCAGCGCCCGTTCGTCGAGTTCGGATTGTTCGATCACCAGCACGTCGGCGCCTGCATCATCCTGCAACATGTCCGCCGCCTGCGCGAGGTCGGCGCAATGGCCGCGCACGTCCAGCCCCAGGGCGCCCTGCCCCATGGCGGCCACGCGCCGCGCCAGCATGGCGCCGACCAGCAGCACCCGCACCGGGGCCGCCGCCACGGCCCTGGCCTGGCCGTCCAGGCCCAGCATCGATTGCAGCTGGTCGCGGTTGAGGCCGGCGAGCACGCCGATCGAATGCCCCTGGTCGACCAGCTGCTTGAGCAGGCCAAGGCGCGTCACCTGTTCGGCCGAGTACAGGCGCTGGCCGCGCTCGGAGCGCTGGGCATCCGACAGGCTGTAGCGGCGCTCCCATACGCGCAGGGTTTCCACCGGCAGACCAGCCAGCCGGGCGGCGGCGCCGGTGCGGTACATGATCCTTTCTTGTCCCGTTTTAAGAAAATCCGTCATTACACGTCCCGAAGTTGAACCATATTTTTGAAACCGCATGGTGTCATAGAATCGAAAAAAATGCATTTCCAGTACTCAACAGTGTCTGGGCCGGCTTTCCAGTAGCGCTTCACATGCCTGTAATGCAACGTGGTAAATTGCCAGCTTGCATGCGGCACCCTGCCGCGGCACTGATCGACGAGGATGGAATGACATTTCGCTTGCTGACGATGGCGGCGGCCCTGCTGGCCGCCACCACCGCAACGGCCGCGCCGCGCGGCTTTACCGTGGAAGACCTGGTCAATATGGAACGGGTCGGCAGCCCGGCCGTGTCGCCGGACGCCACGCGCGTGATCTATACCGTGCGCAGCACGGACATGGAAAAAAACCGCGGCAATACCCAACTGTGGATGGTCGACCTGCGCGCCGCCAAGCCTGCGCCGCAGCGCCTGACCCAGCATGCGTCCAGCAGCAGCGACCCGGAATGGTCGCCTTCGGGCGACGCCGTCTATTTCCTGTCGGCGCGCTCGGGTTTGTCGCAGGTATGGCGCCAGTCGGTCGCCGGCGGCGAGGCGGTGCAGGTGACGAACCTGCCGCTGGACGTCGACAACTTCCGCCTCGCGCCAGGCGGCGACCGCCTGGCGTTCAGCCTGGCCGTGTTCCGCGACTGCACCGACCTGGCCTGCACCAAATCGCGCCTGGATGCCAAAGAGAAGGACAAGACCACCGGCAAGGTCTATGACCGCCTGTTCGTGCGTCACTGGGACACCTGGAACGACCACCGCAACGCGGTGCTGTTCTCGGCGCCGCTGGGTGCCGATGGCAAGGTCGGCGGCGAACCGGTCAGCCTGTCCGGCTCGCTCGACGGCGACGTGCCGTCGAAGCCATTCGGCGACCGCGAGGAGTACCGCTTCAGCCCGGACGGCAAGACCATCGTTTTCTCGGCGCGCATCGCCGGCAAGACCGAAGCCTGGTCGACCAACTTCGACCTGTACAGCGTGCCGGCCGCAGGCGGCGCGGCGCCGCGCAACCTGACCCAGGAGAATCCGGCCTGGGATACCAAGGGCACCTTCTCGCCGGATGGCCGCACCCTGGCCTATCTCGCGATGGCGCGTCCCGGCTTCGAGGCCGACCGCTACCAGGTCATGCTGATGGACGTGGCCACCGGCCAGAAGCGCAAGCTGGCGGCCGACTGGGACCGCTCGGCCGGCAACCTGGTGTGGCGTGCGGACGGCAAGGCGCTGATCGTCGATGCCGAAGACATCGGCCAGCACCGCCTGTTCTCGATCGATGTCGCCAGCGGCAAGGTGACGCCGCTGACCGACAAGGGTGCAGTGGGCGCCTATGACTTGCGGCGCGACACGCTGGTGTACACCCACGCCAACCTGCAGTCGGGCGCGCAGCTGTTCTCGATGAAGCTGGGCGGCAAGCCGAAGCAGCTGACCGATCTGAACACGGAACGCTTGAAGGACGTGCGCTTTGGCGAGTCGGAGCAGTTCTCGTTTGCCGGCGCCAATGGCGAGACCGTGTACGGCTACGTGATGAAGCCGTGGAATGCGCAGCCGGGCCAAAAGTATCCGGTCGCCTTCATCGTCCACGGCGGCCCGCAGGGCAGCTTCGGCAACAGCTGGAGTTATCGCTGGAATCCACAGGTGTATGCGGGCGCGGGTTATGCGGCCGTGTTCATCGACTTCCATGGCTCGACCGGCTATGGCCAGAAGTTCACCGATTCGATCAGCAACGACTGGGGCGGCAAGCCGCTGGTCGACCTGCAGAAGGGCTATGACGCGGCGGTGCAGAAATTCCCGTGGCTCGATCGTTCACGCGATTGCGCGCTGGGGGCGTCGTATGGCGGCTATATGATGAACTGGATCGCGGGTAACTGGTCGGATGAGTTCAAGTGCATCGTCAACCATGATGGCGTGTTCGATACGCGCGGCATGGCGTACTCGACCGAGGAGCAGTGGTTTACCGATTGGGAGAGCGGCGGGCCTTACTTCAAGGTGCCGGAAAACCATGAGCGCTTCAATCCGGTTCATCATGTGAACAAGTGGAAGACGCCGATGCTCGTGATTCAGGGGGATCTGGACTTCCGGATTCCTACCGCGCAGGCGCTGGGGACCTTTACTGCGCTGCAGCGCATGGGTGTCGAGAGCAAGCTGCTGGTGTTCCCGGATGAGAATCACTGGGTGCTCAAGCCGGCGAACTCGGTGCAGTGGCATCACACTGTGGTGGGGTGGTTGGATCAGTATTTGAAGACGCAGCCTGCTACGAAGTAAGGCTGGAATGTAAAAAGCCCGCTGTGAAGCGGGCTTTTTTACTATGCGGAACCCTGATTAGCCGCCATTATTACTCGGTTTCAGTAGTATCCGGCGGATTGTTCTTCGTAATCACGTCAAGTGCAGCCGCGTTGGTGATGTTCGTGACCGAATTGGTCCAGATAACGGTCGCGTCGCTCACGTCCGGGGTCATAACAATGGCGGGATCAGTACCGAAGTCGGAGCCGATGCCATCTTGCAGTCCAATAGTGATCGTACCAGCAGCAACGTTCACGCTGGCGACTTCGTTCGTTGGGGTGAAATCTGCAGCCGCAATAATGTTGTTCGAGCCGCTGTTGCAGTTAGTTTCCACGCCGCCGTTTTCTTGGATGCAAACGCCAACGGCAGTCTTAACCGACGAAACACTCGCAAGCGCTGCAGTAACTTTCGAGCGGACGGTGTAATTGCTGTACTGGGGAATTGCAACAGCTGCCAAAATGCCGATAATCGCAACGACGATCATCAGTTCGATCAGGGTGAAGCCGCCTTGGGCGTTTTTGCTTGGCATTTGCTTGAAGTTCATTTTTCTCTCCAGGAATGGTATTTCAAAAAGGTTGACTACGAATCTTGTACTGCTCAGCTGCTACGCTTTCCTATATGCAAGCGGCGTGCCAGCTCCGAAGTACCAAGAAACGGTCGATTTTATGAATAAGGAGATAACAAAACGCTGTGCCACGACAAAATTTGGCGGCTCAGGTGACAAAATTTGTCAGTGAAGCACGGCAATTTTTGTCAGGCGACGAAAAATGGAAGCTCAAGTGGAAACGGGGAGCCGAAGCTCCCCGTCCTAGCTGTCGATCAAGAGATCGTCAGAATTACAGCATCGCCTTCAGCAGACGCGCCATTTCCGACGGGTTCTTGGTGACCTTGATGCCGCAGGCTTCCATGATTTCCAGCTTGGCTTGCGCGGTGTCGGCGCCGCCCGAGATCAGCGCGCCGGCGTGGCCCATGCGCTTGCCCGGAGGCGCGGTCACGCCAGCGATGAAGCCAACCACTGGCTTCTTCATGTTGTCCTTGATCCAGTGAGCGGCGTTCGCTTCGTCAGGACCGCCGATTTCGCCGATCATGATGACCGCGTCGGTGTCAGGATCGTCGTTGAACATGCGCATCACGTCGATGTGCTTCAGGCCGTTGATCGGGTCACCGCCGATGCCGACTGCCGACGATTGGCCCAGGCCCAGCGCGGTCAGCTGGCCGACTGCTTCATAGGTCAGGGTGCCCGAACGCGACACGACGCCGATACGGCCCTTCTTGTGGATGTGGCCCGGCATGATGCCGATCTTGATTTCGTCAGGGGTGATCAGGCCTGGGCAGTTCGGGCCCAGCAGCAGGGTCTTGGAACCGGCTTTCGCCATGCGATCCTTGATTTCCATCATGTCGCGGACAGGGATGCCTTCGGTGATGCAGATTGCCAGGTCCAGCTCGGCTTCAACGGCTTCCCAGATGGCGGCGGCTGCGCCTGCCGGTGGGACGTAGATGACCGACACGGTGGCGCCGGTTTCCGACTTGGCTTCCTTGACCGATGCGTAGATTGGAATGCCTTCGAAATCTTCACCGGCTTTCTTCGGGTTCACGCCTGCGACGAAGGCTTCCTTGCCGTTCGCGTAGTCGCGGCACATACGGGTGTGGAATTGGCCGGTCTTGCCGGTGATGCCCTGGGTGATGACTTTGGTGTCTTTGTTGATCAGAATCGACATTTTTATTTCCTTAGCGAATTAGGCTTTACCAGCGGCGGCGGCGACGACCGACTTCGCTGCGTCTTCCATCGTGTCTGCGGCGATGATTGGCAGACCCGAGTCAGCCAGCATCTTCTTGCCCAGGTCTTCGTTGGTGCCCTTCATGCGCACGACCAGCGGCACTTGCAGCGACACGGCTTTCGATGCGGTGATCACGCCTTCGGCGATGACGTCGCAACGCATGATGCCGCCGAAGATGTTGACCAGGATGGCCTTCAGTTCCGGGTTCTTCAGCATGATCTTGAAGGCTTCGGTCACTTTCTCGGCCGTGGCGCCACCGCCCACGTCCAGGAAGTTGGCCGGCTCGCCGCCGAACAGCTTGATGGTGTCCATGGTGGCCATGGCCAGGCCGGCGCCGTTCACCAGGCAGCCGATGTTGCCGTCCAGCGAGATGTAAGCCAGGTCGAATTTCGATGCTTCGACTTCGGCTGGATCTTCTTCGTCCAGGTCGCGGTAGGCGACGATCTCTGGGTGACGGAACAGCGCGTTGGCGTCGAAGTTGAATTTCGCGTCCAGGGCGATGATCTTGCCCGAGCCGGTCACGATCAGCGGGTTGATTTCTGCCAGCGATGCGTCGGTATCCCAGTAGGCTTTGTACAGGCCTTGCAGGTTGGCGCGTGCGTCGGCGATCGAGCCCTCCGGCACGCCGATCTTGGCGGCGATGCTGTCGGCGTCGGCGTCGGTCAGGCCGACGGCCGGATCGATCACGACGTTGTGGATTTTTTCAGGATTGCTGTGCGCGACTTCTTCGATGTCCATGCCGCCTTCCGACGACGCCATCAGCACGACCTTCTGGGTCACGCGGTCGGTGACCAGCGAGACGTACAGTTCCTGCTTGATGTCGGCGCCTTCTTCGATCATCAGGCGACGCACTTTCTGGCCTTCCGGGCCGGTCTGGTGGGTCACCAGCTGCATGCCCATGATCTGGTCAGCGTATTCCTTGACTTGTTCGATCGACTTGGCGACCTTGACGCCACCGCCCTTGCCACGGCCACCAGCGTGGATCTGGGCCTTGACCACCCAGACCGGACCGCCCAGTTCTTCAGCTGCCTTGACAGCCTCTTCCACCGACATGCACGGAATGCCGCGCGGAACGGTCACCCCGAATTTTCGGAGGATCTCTTTGCCCTGGTACTCATGGATCTTCATGCTGGCTTCCCTTCTTCTATTACTGAATTAGAAATACGGTTGAACTACAAAAAATAAAACGACGAACGCTAACCCGAGACGGCCTTGATCGACCAGCGTGGGTAGTATTTGGCCACGGCAGGGCCGTCGCTGCGCAGGGCGTGGCAACGGTCGAGCTCAAATGGACGGTCGGTTGACGAGCCGCCGAGCCCGCCTGGGGCATCGACATTGTCGTCAGCAAAGGCTTGCAAGGCTGCGGTTGGCAGCACCTGGGCCAATTCGGTCAAATGGGTGCAGCCGAGCACGCCGGATAGGCGGTCTTTCAGATGCAACCGGAAATGGTTCACGAGCGAGAGCCCGATCAACTTCTTGTAGGCAGGGCCGATGGTATCGCAATAGCCCGGATACGGGACGGCATCGGATGCGGCTTCGGCATCGACGATGTTGAGGTCGCGGTCAATGGTCACGCGCAGCTTGAGGTCGTGCACCGGCGTGCCGCCGGGCCGTTCGCCGGAAGCAAGCGCGACAGTACGCGTCTTCACATCGCGGATGCTGGCATCGAGGTCCCACAAGCCATCGTCGCGCGCGAACGCTTCGACTGTGATGGCGCGCGTATGCCGGAGCGAGCGCGATACGGGAGGTGACAAAGGCATAAATACCAGTGCCGTCGAGACGGCGGTTAGTGATGCAGCCGGTGTGCTTCGTGCACGTTGCCGCAGCTTCTGCGACAACAACCGCTCATGCGGCGCTGCTTAAACCCGCAAAGTTTAGCACAGCGTCCACAGCGGCGCATGGGAAAGAAAGGTTAGTAAGGGATACTACGAGGAGATGAAGGGACTTCGGGGGAATATGACGGCGCGTTTGCCGCTTATATTATTCGCCCGTCTTTAATGCGAGTCGCCAAGCCATTCACGACGTGAATGAAAGATATGTGGTTGGGATAGGATCAGTCAGTGATCGGACGGTCAGGCGTAACAAAGCGCCAGCGTGCAGCGCCATCGCCCGTTGAGGAATATGCCCTAGGCATATCGGGAGATGGCGCTCCACGCTGGCGCCTGGAGAGGTATGGCCGCCAGATCAGCGTCACGGACATGAAGTCCTTCGAGGCACGCTGTAATGACGTACATCTTAGTCAAAGGCACGCTGTAATGACGCATATTGTAGTTGAACGCGTGGACGGAAAATCCGTCCACCCTACGACAACTCGTCGTCCGCAGGGCTACCTTGCATTGCCACCCGCGCCGCGCGCTGGGAAAAGCCGCGCTGCAACAGGAAGCGCATCTGCTTGGCCCGCATTGCCGCGTCGGTGGCGACGGTGCCGAACTTGCGCTGCCAGACTTCGACGGCGCGCGCGGTCTCGCTGTCGGACAGCCCAGCCTTGATCTCGACCAGTGCATCGCCGGTGACGCCATGGCTTTGCAGCTCCGCCACCACACGGCTGTTGCCGTAGCGGCTGGCCTTACGGTTGATCAGGGACTCGGCAAAACGTTCTTGCGACAGCCAGTTATTCTTTTCAAGGAAATCCAGGAGGGCGTCGACGTCTTCGTCTTCCTGGGCATACTTGGCCAGCTTGCGCCGCAACTCGAACCGGCTGTGCTCGCGCTGCGACAGATAGCGCAGCGCGCGCGCCTTGAGGCTCAGTACGGGTGCTGGCATGGCAACACCATCGTCGACAACATGGCGCGAACAGCCACGGCGCTACCTTGCCGCGCCGCCCTCGCCAGACGATTACTCACCAACAGCCTGCAGCTTCGGCTTGTCGTCGCCACCGGCTGCCACCGGCGGCAGTTCACGCACGCCCAGGGCGGCGCGGACCTTGTTTTCGATCTCACGCGCCAGGGCTGGGCGATCCACCAGGAACTGACGGGCGTTGTCCTTGCCCTGGCCGATGCGCTCGCCGTTATAGCTGTACCACGAGCCCGATTTCTCGACGATCTTGTTGTCGGCGCCCAGGTCCAGGATTTCGCCTTCGCGCGAGGTGCCTGCTCCGTACAGGATGTCGAAGTGGGCTTCCTTGAACGGTGGCGCGATCTTGTTCTTGACGACCTTGACCTTGGTTTCGTTACCGATCACTTCGTCGCCCGACTTGATCGAACCGGTACGACGGATGTCCATGCGCACGGAGGCGTAGAACTTCAGTGCGTTACCGCCGGTGGTCGTCTCTGGGCTGCCGAACATGACGCCGATCTTCATGCGGATCTGGTTAATGAAGATCACCAGCGTGTTGGTGCGGTTGATCGAACCGGTCAGCTTGCGCAGTGCTTGCGACATCAGGCGCGCCTGCAGGCCCGGCAGCGAATCGCCCATGTCGCCTTCGATCTCGGCGCGCGGGGTCAGTGCCGCCACCGAGTCGATGACCACCAGGTCGACGCTGCCCGAACGCACCAGTGCGTCGGTGATTTCGAGCGCCTGTTCGCCGGTATCCGGCTGCGAGATCAGCAGGTCGCCCAGGTTGATGCCCAATTTTTGGGCATAGGTCACGTCGAGCGCGTGCTCGGCGTCGATGAAGGCGCAGGTGCCGCCCAGTTTTTGCATCTGGGCGATGGTCTGCAGGGTCAGGGTGGTTTTACCCGACGATTCAGGGCCGTAGATCTCGACGATACGGCCGCGCGGCAGGCCGCCGACGCCCAGCGCGATGTCGAGGCCCAGCGAGCCGGTGGAAACAGTCTGCACTTCCTCGACCGGTGCGCTGGTGTCCATGCGCATGACCGAGCCCTTGCCGAACTGCTTTTCGATTTGCGCCAGGGCGGCTGCCAGCGCCTTGCCTTTTTCAGAGGCGTTCAATGCGGATTTTTTGTCGTCCATGGTGTACTTTCAATCGTGGAGTAGGCAAGGTGTGGGCGCGCACGCGCACTTCAAGAGTCACTACTGTATAAAAATCCAGTGGTTTTTGCAAGCACTAATACGTGGCCATCTTGTCAAGAAATGGGGCCAGGCTCGCATTGTTGCGACAAATCAAACACAATACGGGTCTGAGTTTGTCTAACGCGATAACCGAGGTGCCATTATGCGAATTCTGCTCGCTGAAGATGATAGCGTACTTGCCGACGGCCTGACGCGATCCTTGCGCCAGTCCGGCTATGCCATCGATTACGTCAAGAACGGCCAGGATGCCGACACCGCCCTTTCCACCCAGGAGTTCGACCTGCTCATCCTCGACCTCGGCCTGCCGAAGATGTCGGGGCTCGAGGTGCTGCGCCGCCTGCGCGCCCGCGCCTCGCTGCTGCCGGTCCTGATCCTCACCGCCGCCGATTCCGTCGAGCAGCGCGTGGAGGGCCTCGACCTGGGCGCCGACGACTACATGGCCAAGCCGTTCGCCCTGTCCGAACTCGAGGCGCGGGTGCGCGCCCTCACCCGCCGCGGCGCCGGCGGCGGCCCGACCGTGGTGCGCCACGGCCCGCTGGTCTACGACCAGGTCGGCCGCAGCGCCTACATCAACGACCAGATGCTCGACCTCTCGGCGCGCGAGCTCGGCCTGCTCGAAGTGCTGCTGGCGCGCACCGGTCGTCTGGTATCCAAAGAACAATTGGTTGACCACTTGTGCGAATGGGGCGAGGAAGTTTCGAACAACGCGATCGAGGTCTACGTGCACCGCCTGCGCAAGAAGATCGAAGTCGGCGGCGTGCGCATCGCCACCGTGCGCGGCCTGGGCTACTGCCTCGAGAAATTCTCCGAGGCCGCCGCCAGCGCCTCCGCCGAGCGCAGCGCTGCAACCGCAACGGCAACCGTCGCCGACAGGTGAACGAACGCGACGCCGGCTTGACGCCCTGGCCCGAGCACGGGTCGGCTTCTGCCCCGGCCGCGCCGGCCGAGCCGACCTACGTCCCGCCGAATCCCGAGCCGGACGAGAACATCCGCCATTCGCTGTTCGGCGAGATCCTCGACTGGATGCTGGCCCCGCTGCTGCTGCTGTGGCCGATGAGCATCGCCATCACCTATCTCGTCGCCAAGTCGATCGCCAACCAGCCGTTCGACGACGCGCTCGAAGACCGGGTCACGGTGCTGGGCCAGCAGATCCGCAGCGTGGCCGGCAAGGCCGCCGGCCAGCTGCATCCGTCCGGCCGCGACATCCTGCGCGCCGACGACGTCGACAGCGTCTATTACCTGCTGGCCGGGCCCGACGGCGAGCTGCTGGACGGCGACCGCGACCTGCCGCGGCCGCGGATGAACGCCGACGACGAGCATGCGCGCAGCGGCGCGGTCGAGTTCCGCAACGACAGCATCCACGGCACGCCGATCCGGGTCGCCTACACCTACATCAACCTCGACCCATTGCACGAGCGTTCCCCGCAGCCGCCGCTCGAACCGCCGCTGGCCCTGGTGCAGGTGGCCGAGACGCTCGACAAGCGCGCGCACCTGGCCGGCGAGATCATCAAGGGCGTGATCCTGCCCCAGTTCATCATCCTGCCGGTGATCCTGGCGCTGGTCTGGTTCGCGCTGTCGCGCGGCCTGACCCCGCTGGCCGAGCTGCAGCAGCGCATCCGGGCGCGGCCCCAGGACGACCTGTCGCCGATCGATCCACGCCAGGTGCCCGAAGAAATCTCGCCGCTGGTCGGCTCCTTCAACGACATGCTCGAGCGCCTGGGCGAATCGGTGGCGATGCAGAAGCGCTTCATCGCCGACGCCGCGCACCAGATGAAGACCCCGTTGGCCGGCATGCGCATGCAGTCCGAGCTGGCCCTGCGCCAGCTCGACCCGGCCGAGATCCACCGCTCGCTGGAACAGCTGGCCAAGAGTTCGGAGTCGGCCACGCGCCTGGTGAACCAGCTGCTGGCGCTGGCGCGCGCCGAAAACCAGCCGCAGGCCGGCCTGGCCTTCGCCGAGATCGACCTGCCGCGCCTGGCCCGCGAGACGGTGCAGGACTGGGTGCAGGCCTCGTTCGCGGGCGAGATCGACCTGGGCTTCGAGCCGCCCACCGCCGACGAAGGCCCGGTCGTCATCGCCGGCCAGCCGCTGATGCTGCGCGAACTGCTGTCGAACCTGATCGACAATGCGCTGCGCTACACGCCGGCCGGCGGCAGCGTCACGGTGCGCGTGCGGCGCGACGGCGCCGGCGGACCGGCCCTGCTCGAGGTCGAGGACACCGGCCCCGGCATCGCCCCGAGCGAGCGCGAACGCGTGTTCGAGCGCTTCTACCGCATCCTGGGCAGCAATACCCAGGGCAGCGGCCTGGGCCTGGCGATCGTGCGCGAGATCGCGCGGCAGCACGGCGCCGAGATCGACATCTTCAACAACCCGCGCAGCCACTCCGCGCGCTTCCCGGGCAGCCTGTTCCGCCTGACCTTCCCTCCTCCGCTCCATGAACCCGACGCCGCCCCTTGACCCCCACCATGACGCCGCGGCGCGGCGCCGTTGCGCCAACGCCATGCACTGGGAGCGCACCCGCAAGATGACCCTGCTGCTGCTGGCGCTGTGGCTGGCGACCGGCTTCGGCACCGTGTTCTTCGCGCGCGAGCTGGCGCGCTTCGAGGTGTTCGGCTGGCCGCTGTCGTTCTACATGGCGGCGCAAGGCGCCTCGCTGGTGTCGCTGGCCATCATCGGCTTCTATGCCTGGCGCATGCGCCGGCTCGACCGCGACGCTGCGGCCAATACTGCGGCGGGCGCCGGGGATGCGCCACGATGAGCGGCAAACCGCCTTATTTCAGCAAGCTGGCGCGCTACTACCTGTGGTACACCGGCTGCTTCGCGCTGTTCCTGGTCGCCGTCGCCCTGCTCGAGCAGGAAGGCATGCCGCGCCTGTGGATCGGCCACCTGTTCATGTTCGCCACCATCGCCCTGTACGCGATCATCGGCGTGATCTGCCGCACCTCGAGCGTCACCGAATACTACGTCGCCGGGCGGCGCGTGCCGGCCATGTTCAACGGCATGGCCACCGCCGCCGACTGGATCTCGGCGGCCAGCTTCATCAGCCTGGCCGGGGGCCTGTATCTGCAGGGCTTCGACGGCCTGGCCTTCATCATGGGCTGGACCGGCGGCTTCGTGCTGGTCGCGCTGCTCATCGCGCCCTACCTGCGCAAGTTCGCGCAGTACACCGTGCCCGACTTTTTGGCGGCGCGCTACGGCGGTGGAAGTGGGGACAAAGGCGGAGGCCGCGGCGCCCCGGTGCGCGCGCTGGCGGTCGGCGCCACCATCCTGGTCTCGTTCACCTACGTGGTGGCGCAGATCTACGCGGTCGGCCTGATCGCCTCGCGCTTCACCGGCGTCGACTTCTCGGTCGGAATCTTCCTGGGCCTGGCGAGCATCCTGGTGTGCTCGTTCCTGGGCGGGATGCGCGCCATCACCTGGACCCAGGTGGCGCAGTACATCATCCTGCTGGTCGCCTTCCTGATTCCGACCATGTGGCTGTCGGCCAAGCACGCCGACAATCCGATCCCCGCGGTGGCGTATGGCTCGCTGCTGCCCAAGCTGACCGCGCGCGAAGCCGAACTGGCGCGCGACCCGCGCGAAGAACAGGTGCGCGCCGAGTTCCGCCGCAGGGCCGATGAATACGCGGCGCGGCTGGACGCGCTGCCCGAATCGTGGGAGACCGGCAAGCTGGACGCCCAGCGCCAGCTGGCGGCGGCGCGCGCGCGCAACGCCTCGCTGACCGAGGTGCGCCAGGCCGAGCGCGCGCTGGCCACCTATCCCAACTCGGTGGATGAGGCGCGCTCGCAATGGAGCGAGCGGCGCGACGCCAACCTGGCGCGCGCCCGGCCGCCCGAGCCGCACGCCGAGCCCTTCCCCGGCGCCACGAAGGAAGAATCGGACGAGCGCCGCAATAACTTTTTGGCGGTGGTGTTCTGCCTGATGTTCGGCACCGCGGCGCTACCCCACATCCTGATGCGGGCCTACACCACGCCGTCGGTGAACGACACCCGGGTTTCGGTGTTCTGGACCCTGTTCTTCATCCTGCTGGTGTACCTGACGATTCCGGCGCTGGCGGTGCTGGCCAAGTACGACATCTATACCTCGCTGGTCGGCAGCGACTTCTCGGCGCTGCCCACCTGGATCTCGTACTGGGCCAACGTGGACAAGGCCAATCCCCTGGTGAGCGTGGCCGACATCAACGGCGACGGCATCGTGCAGCTGGCCGAATTCGCGATCGACGCCGACGTGCTGGTGCTGGCCACGCCCGAGATCGGCGGCCTGCCCTACGTGATCGCGGGCCTGGTCGCGGCCGGCGGCCTGGCGGCGGCGCTGTCGACCGCCGACGGCCTGTTGCTGGCGATCTCCAACGCGCTGTCGCACGACGTCTACTACAAGATGGTCAACCCGGGCGCCTCGACCCAGAAGCGGGTGACGATTTCCAAGCTGCTGCTGCTGGGGGTGGCCTTCATCGCCGCCTACGTGGCCTCGCAAAAGCCGGCCGACATCCTGTCACTTGTCGCGGCGGCGTTCTCACTTGCTGGTTCGACGCTCTTTCCGGTGCTGGTGCTGGGCGTGTTCTGGAAGCGCGCCAATCACCAGGGGGCGATCGCCGGGATGCTGGTCGGGTTCGCGGTCTGCCTGTACTACATGCTGCGCGCCAGTCCGGCGCTGGGCGGCAACCTGGGCGATGCCTGGTTCGGCATCCTGCCGATGGCGGCCGGCGTGTTCGGGGTGCCGGCCGGGATGCTGACGGTGGTGGTGGTCAGCCTGCTCACCGCGCCGCCCGGCCGCGGCAGCGAGGGCATGGTCGACTACATCCGGGCGCCGGAGTGACTTCAAGGTGAGAATTGAGTAGATTCCGGCCGGGCTCCGGATGATATCGTGATTCGTGCAGGTCGCCTCGCCGCGGCCGCTACGACAATAACGATCTCAGACGGAAAACCATGACTGCATTGACCCGCGCATTGCGCGCCGCCTCGCTGGCGGCGCTGGTGCTGTGCGGCGCGGCCCAGGCCCAGGCCCCGGCCCCGGCCACCACGTCCGCCGCACCGCCTCCCCTCTCCGCCTTCTTCGGCAACTCCCCATTCGGCGACGCCAAGCTCTCGCCCACGGCACGCTACCTGGCCGTGCGCGCCAGCGCCCCCGGCCAGCGCGACTTCCTGATGGTGATCGACCTGGACACCAAGGCCGGCAAGATCATCGCCAACTACAGCGATGCCGACGTCAACGGCTTTTACTGGATCAACGACACGCGCCTGGTCTTCGACACCCACGAAAAAGGCGTGGGGCCGGGCGACCAGCGTTTCGCGCCCGGCCTGTATGCAGTGGACCACGACGGCGGACGCTTCGTCGAACTGGCCAGCCGCACCGGCAGGTCGGCCAACGAGGGTTCGCGCACGGCGCGCAAGCTGCTGCCGGTCCAGAGCCGGATCGCCGGCAATATGCCGTGGGAAGGCTCGGACTACACCTATGTGGCGTCGGCGGTCGGCAACATGAAGGGAGAGATGAGTCACGTCGACCTGCTGCGCGTCAATACCGTCACCGGCCAGTACAGCACCGTGCCGCGCCCGGGCAATACCTTTGGCTGGCTGCTCGACCACAAGGGGGAGCCGCGCCTGGCGATCACCCACAAGGACCTCACCAGGACGATCCAGTATCTCGACCCGGCCACCGGCGAGTGGCGCGCGCTGGCCAGCTCCCCGATTTTCCAGGAAACCGCCGACACCATCGAGCCGCTGGGCTTCGGCCCGACCGGCAACCTGTTCGTCGTGGCCCGCGGCAAGACCGGCCTGAAGGCGCTGCACACCCTCGACGTTGCCACCGGCAAGCGCGATCCGCAGCCACTGCTGTCCGCCCCCGGCTACGATTTCGACGGCGGCCTCGTGGTCAACAGCGACAAGGTGCTCGGGGTCCTGTTCCGGACCGACGCGATGTCGAACGAGTGGTTCGATCCCGCCATGAAACAAGTCCAGCAGGACGTCGACAAGCTGCTGCCCACGACCGTCAACCTGGTCTCGGTGCCGGGGCACGCGACGTCGCCGCTGGCCGTGGTCACCGCGTATTCCGACGTCGTCGCCCCCATCTTCTTCCTGTACGACACCCGGACGAAAGCGCTGAACAAGATCGGCGAAGCGCGCCCCGGCCTGCAGCCGGCGCAGATGGGACGCCAGCAATTCTTCCGCTACAAGGCGCGCGACGGCATGGACATCCCGGCGCTGCTGACGCTGCCGCCGGGCGCGCAACGCAGCGGCCTGCCCCTGGTGGTCATGGTGCATGGCGGCCCCTACGTCCGCGGCGCCTCCTGGGGCTGGTCGCCCGTGTCGCAATTCCTGGCCTCGCGCGGCTATGCGGTGCTGGAACCGGAATTTCGCGGCAGCCAGGGCTTCGGCTCGCAGCATGAGCGCGCCGGCTACAAGCAATGGGGCCTGGCGATGCAGAACGATATCGCCGACGGCGCGCGCTGGGCGATCGACAAGGGGATCGTCGATCCCAAGCGCATCTGCATCGCCGGCGGCAGCTATGGCGGCTACGCCACCCTGATGGGCCTGGTCAACGATCCGGACCTGTACAAGTGCGGGATCAATATCGTCGGCGTGACCGATATCGGCCTGCTGTTCGACAATGGCTGGAGCCTGAGCGACGACGTCTCGCGCGACACCAAGGAACACAGCATGCCTGAAAAGATCGGCGATCCGGTCAAGGACGCGGCCCAGTTCAAGGCCACCTCGCCCATCCAGCAGGCCGCGCGCATCACCCAGCCATTGATTCTGGCCTATGGCGGGGTCGACCGGCGCGTGCCGATCAACCACGGCACCGCGTTCCGCAACGCCGTCATGCGCACCAACAAGAACGTCGAGTGGATCGAGTATCCGGAAGAAGGCCATGGCTGGTCGCTGGAAAAGAACCGCCTCGACTTCTGGGGCCGGGTCGAGACCTTCCTCGACAAGCACATCGGCAGCGGCGCGGCGCGCTGAGCGGCCGGATGTGAAAACGGGCGCCCCGGGCGCCCGTCTCGCGTGCGAAGATCCGCCGCTTACAGCACGACGGTCTGCGCCTGGCCTTCTTCGCGGGCGCGGATCTCGCCGATGCGGTACACGGTCTCGCCAGCCGCTTCCAGCTGGGCAAACGCCGCATCCGCGTTTTCTTTCGAGACGATCACGGTCATGCCGATGCCGCAGTTGAACACGCGGTGCATCTCGGCATCCGCCACGCCGCCATGCTGCTGCAGCCACTTGAACAGCGGCGGCATGGTCCACGACGACGCGTCCAGCACGGCGGTCAGGTTATCCTGCAGCACGCGCGGGATGTTCTCGACCAGGCCGCCGCCGGTGATGTGCACCAGGCCCTTCACTTCCATCGAGGCCATCAGGGCCAGCAGCGGCTTGACGTAGAGGCGGGTCGGCGCCATCAGCACGTCGGCCAGCTTGCGGCCGTGGAAATCGGCCTCGAGGTCGGGGTTGGCGACGCTGATGATTTTACGCACCAGCGAGTAACCATTGGAGTGGATGCCCGACGAGGCCAGGCCCAGCACCACGTCGCCCGGCACGATCTTGCTGCCGTCGATGATCTGCGACTTCTCGACCGCGCCGACGGCGAAGCCGGCCAGGTCGTATTCGCCGTCCGGGTACATGCCCGGCATTTCGGCGGTTTCGCCGCCCAGCAGGGCACAGCCCGACTCTTCGCAGCCCTTGGCGATGCCCGAGACCACGGCGGTGGCGGTTGCCACGTCCAGCTTGCCGCAAGCAAAGTAGTCGAGGAAGAACAGCGGCTCGGCGCCCTGCACCAGGATGTCGTTGACGCTCATGGCGACCAGGTCGATGCCGACGGTGTCGTGGCGGTTCAGCTCGAACGCCAGCTTGAGCTTGGTGCCCACGCCGTCGGTGCCCGAGACCAGGACCGGTTCCTTGAACTTCTTGCTGATCTCAAACAGACCGCCGAAGCCGCCGATCCCGCCCAGCACGCCTTCGCGCATGGTGCGCTTGGCGAGCGGCTTGATCGCTTCGACCAGGGCGTCGCCGGCATCGATATCGACACCCGCGTCGCGGTAAGAGAGAGAAACATTAGATGGTTGGCTCATGGTATTTGGCAGCGGAGGCGGTAAAATAGGAGGCGACCGGCAAAACTGGTCAATCCACTATTTTAGCAAAACGGTTCTCCCCATAACCGTTTGACGAACTAATTTGATTAACAGCGCAGCGGAAATCACCTTACTGGCATGCCATTTTCCCTTACCGCGGGCATGAACCGACGAACGCCATGAAACAGCTGGTGCTCGATTTAGGCGCCGAGCCGGCGCACAGCCTCGACACCTTCCAGGTGGGGGAAAATGCCGAACTGGCGCACCTGATGCACCTGTTCGCCGAGCGCGTCTCGCGCGAGCACTTCGCTTATCTGTGGGGCGATACCGGCGCCGGCAAGACCCACCTGCTGCAGGCGCTGGCAGCCAGCCCGGCCTCGCGCTACATCGCAGCAAGCGCGCCTGCCGAGCAGTTCGTGCACGCGCCCGAGGTCACGCTGTACCTGCTGGACGATTGCGACCGCCTCAGCCCGCGACGCCAGATCGACGCCTTCGCGCTGTTCAACCAGATCCGCGAGCACGGCGCCTACATGGTCTGCACCGGGCCGGTGCCGCCGGCCGTGCTGCAGGTGCGCGAAGACCTGCGCACCCGCATGGGCTGGGGCCTGGTGTACCAGATCCACGGCCTGTCGGACGACCAGAAGATCGAAGCGCTGACGCACGCCGCCGAGGCGCGCGGTTTGACCTTGTCGGCCAGCGTGTTACCCTATTTGTTGTCTCATTTCAAACGCGACATGCGTTCCCTGTCGACCATGCTGGACGCGCTGGACCAGTATTCGCTCGAAACCCAGCGCCCGGTCACGCTGCCCCTGCTGCGCGACCTGCTGTTGCAAGAGAATCTGCCGCTTGAACCCAAAGAATGAAAAACCTTGCCCTGTTTGACCTCGACCACACCCTGCTGCCGCTCGATTCGGACCACGAATGGGGAGAATTCCTGGCGCGGGTCGGCGCGGTCGACGGCGACGCCTACCGCGCCCGCAACGACGCCTTCTTCGCCCAGTACAACGCCGGCGTGCTCGACCCGGTCGAATACCTCGAGTTCGCGCTCGGCACCCTGGCGAGCTTTTCCCGCCTGGAGCTTGAATCCCTCCATGCGCGCTATATGCGCGAAGTGATCGAGCCGGCCATCAAGCCGCAGGCATTGAAGCTGGTGCGCGAGCACCAGGACGCCGGCGACCTGGTGGCGATCATCACCGCCACCAACCACTACATCACGGCGCCGATCGCGGCCGCCTTCGGCGTCGAGCACCATATCGCGGCCATGCCCGAACGCGACGCCGCCGGCAACCTGACCGGACGCCTGGCCGGGACCCCGACCTCGGGCCCGGGCAAGATCACGCACATGCACGCCTGGCTGGATCGCCTGGGGCAGCCGTTCGGCAGCTTCGGCCGCAGCCATTTCTACAGCGATTCGCACAACGACATTCCGCTGCTGTCCATCGTCTCCCATCCGGTCGCGACCAATCCGAGCGCCGCGCTCGCGAGCCACGCGCAGCAACAGGGCTGGCCAACCATCCAACTATTCAATGATTAAAAAATTCATCCGTAAAATCCTGGGTGTGAAAGACCAGCGCGACGCCACCGAACCGACCATCCTCGGCCCGGCCGAACACGGCATCGACCCCAAGAACGTCTCGTCCAACGCGATCCGCGTCACGCAGACCCTGCAGGAAGCCGGCTTCAAGGCCTTCGTCGTCGGCGGCGCGGTGCGCGACCTGCTGCTGGGCGTGAAGCCCAAGGACTTCGACATCGCCACCGACGCCACGCCCGAGCAGGTCAAAAAACTGTTCCGGCGCGCCTTCATCATCGGCCGCCGCTTCCAGATCGTGCACGTGATGTTCGGCCAGGACCTGCTCGAGGTGACCACCTTCCGCGGCAACGGCAGCGACAACGCGCCCAAGGACGAACACGGCCGCGTCCTGCGCGACAACAGCTTCGGCCCGCAGCACGAAGACGCGGCGCGCCGCGACTTCACCATCAACGCGATGTACTACGATCCGGCCACCCAATCGGTGCTGGACTACCACGGCGGCATCGAGGATATCCGCGCCAAGACCTTGCGCATCATCGGCATGCCCGAGGCGCGCTACCGCGAAGACCCGGTGCGCATGCTGCGCGTGGTGCGCTTCGCGGCCAAGCTGGGCTTCACGATCGAGCCGACCACGCGCGCGCCGATCCCCGTCATGGCGCCGCTGATCGACAACGTGCCGGCGGCGCGCGTGTTCGACGAAATGCTCAAGCTGCTGCTGTCGGGCCACGCCCTGGCCTGCCTCAAGGAGCTGCGCTCGGCCGGCCTGCACCATGGCTTGCTGCCCCTGCTCGACGTGGTGCTGGAGCAGCCGATCGGCATGAAGTTCGTGACCCTGGCGCTCGATTCCACCGACTCGCGCGTCAAGGCCGGCAAGGGCGTCTCGCCCGGCTTCCTGTTCGCCTCGCTCCTGTGGCACCAGGTGCTCGAAAAATGGACCGCCTACCGCGCCGCCGGCGAGGCGCCGATTCCCGCGCTGCACCTGGCGGCCGACGCCGTGCTCGAGACGCAAACCGAGAACCTGGCCCTGCAGCGCCGCATCGCCACCGATATGCGCGACATCTGGGCCATGCAGCCGCGCTTCGAGCGCCGCGCCGGCCGCGCGCCGTACAAGCTGCTGGAACACCCGCGCTTCCGCGCCGGCTACGACTTCCTGCTGCTGCGCTGCCAGTCGGGAGAACTGCCTGCCGAGGTGGGCGAATGGTGGACCGAGTTCTATGCGGCCGAAGGCGGCGACCGCGAGCGCCTGGTGGCTGCGGCCAACACGCGCGAGCGCGAAGGCGGCGCCACCAATGGCGCGCCGAAGAAGCGCCGTCCACGTCGCGGCCCGCGCAAGAGCAGTGGCGAGGGCGGCGCGGCACCGGCAGCCGCGGCCGGATCGGAAGAATGAAGGCCTGGGTCGGGATCGGCGCCAACCTGGGCGACGCGCAGGCGAACGTGCTCGACGCGCTGGCGCGCCTGGCGCGGCTCGACGGCAGCACGCTGCTGCACACCTCGAGCCTGTACCGCACCGCCCCGGTCGATTCGAGCGGCGACGACTACATCAATGCCGTGGCCTGCCTCGACACCACGCTGGCGGCGCACGACCTGCTTGCCGCGCTGCAGGACATCGAGCAGGCCCACGGCCGCGAGCGGCCCTACCGCAACGCGCCGCGCACGCTCGACCTCGACCTGCTGCTGTACGGCGACGAGGTCATCGCCAGCCCGACCTTGACGGTGCCGCATCCGCGCATGCATGAACGCGCCTTCGTGCTGCAGCCGCTGCTCGAGATCGCTCCCGACATCGACATTCCCGGCCACGGCCCGGCGCGCAATTTCGCGGCGCTGGTGGCCGGCCAGACCATCGCCAAGCTCGCGTAGGAAAGCGCACCCATGAACCTGCCCGTCTGGGCCCAGACCACGGGCCTCCTGATCCTGTCGAACGTCTTCATGACCTTCGCCTGGTACGGCCACCTGAAAGGCCTGCAGCACCGCGCCTGGTACGTGGCGGCCCTGATCAGCTGGGGCATCGCGCTGTTCGAATACCTGCTGCAGGTGCCGGCCAACCGCATCGGCCACACCCAGTTCTCGCTGGCGCAGCTGAAGATCATGCAGGAGGCGATCACCCTGACCGTGTTCGTGCCGTTCGCGATGTTCTACATGAACGAACCGTTCAAGCTGGACTACGTCTGGGCAGGCCTGTGCCTGGTCGGCGCGGTGTATTTCATCTTCCGGTCCTGACCATTTGCCTGCAGGTTCGCGGGCGCCGCATTACACTACGCGGATCTGGACGTTCCAGTTTTACCAAAGGATTTGTATGAGCTCTTATTTGCAGGGTAACGATATGGCCACGACCGGCGCCGCCACGGCGCCGGCGCCGGCGCCCGCGTTGCCGAAGGCCGTGACCGTTCCCGCGCTGCTCGCCAAGCGCGCTGCCGGCGACAAGATCGCGATGCTGACCTGCTACGACGCCAGCTTCGCCTCGCTGATGGACCGTTGCGGCGTCGAGATCCTCTTGATCGGCGATTCGCTGGGCATGGTGTGCGCCGGCCACGATTCGACCCTGCCGGTGACGGTGGCCGACATGGTCTATCACACCGCGTCGGTCGCGCGCGGCAACAAGAACGCGCTGGTGCTGGCCGACATGCCCTTCGGCAGCTACGGCAACCCGCAGCAGGCCTACGACAGCGCGGTGCAGCTGATGCGCGCCGGCGCCCACATGGTCAAGATCGAGGGCGGCGCCTGGCTGGCCGACACCGTGCGCCTGCTGGTCGAGCGCGGCATTCCGGTGTGCGCCCACATCGGCCTGACCCCGCAGTTCGTGCACCAGCTGGGCGGCTTCAAGGTGCAGGGCAAGACCGGCGAAGGCGCCGAGCGCCTAAAGAACGACGCGCTGGCGCTGCAGGCGGCCGGCGCCGCCGTGGTGCTGCTCGAGGCGGTGCCGGCGGCCTTGGGCCGCGAAGTCACCGAGCTGCTGTCGGTGCCGACCATCGGCATCGGCGCCGGTCCCGACTGCTCGGGCCAGGTGCTGGTGATGCACGACCTGCTGGGCGTGTTCCCGGGCCGCAAGGCGCGCTTCGTAAGGAACTTCATGGATGGCCAGACCAGCATCGACGCGGCGGTCATGGCCTATGTGGCGGCCGTGAAGGACGGCAGCTTCCCGGCGCCGGAACACTGCTTCTAAGGTAAGCATCATGGGCCAGCAAAAGACATCGCGTCTGTTCCTGGCCCTGTGGCCCTCGGCCACGATACGCGCGCAGCTGCGCGAGCGGCGCGATGCCTGGCAGTGGCCACGCGGCGCAACGCCGGTCCATGCCGACAAGCTGCACCTCACCCTGCACTTCCTGGGCGACGTTCCCTCCGAACGCTTGCCCGAACTCCTCGCTGGATTCGCGGTCCCGTTCGAAACGTTCCGGCTCGATCTCGGCAAACCCGTGCTGTGGCCGCATGGAATCGCGGTGCTCGAACCCTTCGCAGAGCCACCCGCACTGCTGGCCCTGCACGCGCGGCTGGCGAATGCGCTGGTCGGCCTCGGCCTGCAGCCGGAGCAGCGCAGCTATCGGCCGCACGTCACCATGGCGCGCCGCGCCGGCGGCGTCGCCGTGCCGCAGGATGGTCCGCCGATCGCCTGGCAGGCCGACAGGTATGCGCTGGTCGAATCGCAGGGCGGCGTCTACACCGTGCTGCGCGAGTACATCAGCGCTTGAGCACCCGCGCGCTCAGCGCGATCACGATCCCCGACAGCGACAGCGCGCCGAGCGCCACCATCACGCTCGAGTGCACCGCCACCCAGCCCAGCACCGGCGGCGCCAGCAACAGGCCGCCATAGCCCAGCGTGGCCACCGCCGCCACGCCCGCGCCGGGATGCATGCCGGGGATGCGCGCGGCGGCGCCGAACAGCAGCGGCACCACGTTCGCCGCGCCCAGGCCGACCAGGGCGAAGCCGCAGCTCGACAGCACGAAATTGGTGCTGAGGACCGCCAGCGCCAGGCCGGCGAACATGGCCAGGCCGCCGATCACCATCACGCGCATCGCGCCGACGCGCAGGATGATGCGGTCGCCGGCGAAGCGGCAGGCCGCCATCGCGATCGAGAACGCCGAGTAGCCCAGCGCCGCCGACGCCGGCGAGGCGCCGGTGCGCTCCTCGAGCAGCAGCGCGCTCCAGTCGACCAGCGCGCCTTCGACCGCGAAGCACAGCAGCGCCAGCAGGCCCAGGCCGAGGGCGGCGCCGCGCGGCAGCATGAAGTGGCTGCCGCTCGCGTGCGCCGCGAAGCCCAGCACGCGCGGCGCCGTCAGGGCCAGCGCCACGGCGGTCGCCAGCGCCACCATCAGCGCGCCTTCGCCATGCCCCAGGCCCTGGCCGACCAGCACCCCGCCCAGGCTCGCGCCGAACAGGCCGCCCAGGCTGAAGAAGCCGTGGAACGACGACATGGTGGGCAGGCCGCGCGCGGTCTCGACCTCGCTGGCGTTGGCGTTCATGGCCACGTCCAGCGCCCCGTTGGACACACCAAACAGGAAGGCCGCCACGAACAGCAGTGGCAGGTTCGGCATGCTCATGATCACGGCCGTCATCAGGGCGAAGGCGAAGCCCGACAGCAGCACCATGCGGCGCGTGCCCCAGCGCCCGGTCAGGCCGCCCATCAGCGGCATCGCCATCAGGGCGCCGCCGGCAATCGTCAGCAGCACCAGGCTGAGCATGCCGGTATCGATGCCCATGCGCGCCTGCACGGTCGGCACGTGGGCGGCCCACAGGCCGATGCCGGCGCCGTTGAGCAGGAAGACGGTCGAGATGGCCCAGCGGCCGGCTTCAATGCTGCGTCGTTCGATGGTGGAGACGTGGGTCATGCCGGGGCCTTGTCGGTGAGTTTGATGTCGAGCGCGGGATGGCGTTCGCGCAGCGAGGCGATGGCGGCAGGCGGCGCATCGGCCTCCAGCACCAGGTGGTCGATCTGGTCCAGCGCGCCGAACAGGAAAGGCGCGCGGTCGTCGAAGCGTTCGTTGAGGACGGCGACCGCGCGCCGCGCACTCGCGGCCAGCATGGCCCCCTTGAGCGCCGCTTCCTCGGGATTCGAGGCAGCCAGGCCGCGCGCGGGGTCGAGCGCGCACACGCCCACCACGCCCAGGTCGGGCCGCAGGCGCTGGACCCCGGCCAGGGTGGCGGCGCCGATCACCGCGCCCTCGTTCGGATGATAGGTCCCGCCCAGCAGCACGATGCGGGTGCGCTGGAAACCACCCAGCGCCAGCGCGATCTGCGGGCTGTTGGTGACGATGGCGGCGCAGCAGCCGTCTTCGAGCAGGCGCGCCAGCGCCAGGTGGGTCGAGCCGGCGTCGATCAGGACCGTGTCGCCGGGGCGGATGCACTCGCGCAGCCCCTGCGCCAGCTGCGTCTTGCGCGGCAGGTCGCTGGCGGCGCGCTGCTCGAAACTGGCGGCCGGACGCAGGCGGATCGCGCCGCCGTGCACGCGCCGCAGCAGGCCGGCCGCATCGAGGTCGCGCAGGTCGCGCCGGATCGTGTCTTCGGACGTCGACAGGCGTAGCGCCAGCTCGGCCGCCGAGACCCGTCCTTCACGCTCGACCGCGTCGGCGATCAGTTGGCGTCGTTCTTCCGGCAATTGCATGTATTCGCTCCAGTTCGCTTGATGCGCCACTGTACACAAACATGCAGCTTCATGCAACAACATGCAAAAACATGCATCACTACTCGTCGTCGCATCCAGGCCGCAACTCGTGCCGTAATTCCTGCAACTGGGCGCATGGCATGGCGCAAGCGATGCAATCTCGACGATACTGAATAGATGAACCTGATCAAGTCCATTTCCCTGACCCCGATGTGGCGCGGCTATATCGCCATCTGGCTGGTGTACATCGTACTGATCGCGGTGGTGCTCCAGACCGACACCCTGCTGACCGGGAACTTCGACCCGGCGATGATCTTCTTCGCCTTCGTGAGCATCGCGCCTTCGGCAATCGTGCTGACGCTGGTCTGGCCGCTCACCGGCTGGTTCGAGCGGCGCGGCGTGGGGCTGGGGTTGCGCTGCGCGATCCACTTCACGGCGGCGCTGGCGTTCGCCTTCGGCGCGCACATGGTGCTGACGCTCCTGCAGGAGCCTCTCGAGCGCGGGATCGAGTGGCATGTCTGGCCGTTCCTGTACAACGTCATGAGCTATACCGTGGTGGCCGGCCTGTTCCATACGATGCGCGCCACTGCCGCCGCCCAGCGCCAGGCGCTTGCAGCCCAGCAGGCGCGCACCCTGCTCGTTGCCGCCGAACTCGGCGCGCTGCGCAGCAAGCTCAATCCGCACTTTCTCTTCAATACCCTGCACTCGATCATCGCCCTTACCCAGCGCGACCCGGCCGCCGCCGAGACGGCGCTGTTCCAGTTCTCCGACATGCTGCGCTATGTGCTCGATACCGAGCGCGCCGGCGCCGACCGCGTGACGCTCGACGCCGAGCTGCAATTCTCGCGCGACTACCTGGAGCTGGAGCAGCTGCGCCTGGGATCGCGGCTGCAGGTGCACTGGGATCTCGATCCCGACACCGGCGACCTTCTGCTGCCCGCCCTGACCTTGCAGCCGCTCATCGAAAACAGCATCAAGCATGCCTTCAATCCCTATACCCGGCCCGGCCTGCTGCGCATCGAGAGCCGGCGCGACGCCGATGCGGGCCTGCTGCGCCTGACCGTGCGCGACGACGGCCCGGGCGCCGCCCAGGAAGCGATCGCCGCTTCGCCCGGCCTGGGCATCCGCACCATCGGCCGCCGCCTCGAACTCGACTACGCCGGGCGCGCGGCCCTGGAAATCGATTCGCGTCCCGGGGCCGGCTTTGCCGTCTCGGTCACCCTCCCCTGCACCTGACACATGAACACCAAGACCGTATTCTTCGCCGAAGACGAACCACTGGCGCGCGACGTGCTGCGCGACGCCATCTATGCCCATCCCGCCCTGCGCCTGGTGGGCGAAGCCGCCGATGGCGCCAGCGCGCTCGAACGCATCGGGCAGCTGCGCCCCGATGTCGTGTTCATGGACATCCAGATGCCCGAAATGACCGGCCTCGAGGTGCTGCGCCGGCTCGACTACCTGCCGCAAATCGTGTTCACCACCGCCTACGACCAGTACGCGGTGACCGCCTTCGAACTGCACGCGGTCGACTACCTGCTCAAGCCGTTTACCAGGGCGCGCTTCGCGGCCAGCGTGGCGCGCCTGCTGGACGGCGCCGAACCGCAGCAGGATCGCGCCGGCCTCGAGGACGCGCTGGCGCGCGCGGCGAGCGGCCCGGCGCGGCTGGACCGCATCCTGGTGCGCGACCGCGGCCGCATCTTCCCGCTCGCGGTGGGCGAGATCGAATACATGAAGGCCGATTCGAAGTACACGGTGATCGTGGCGCGTGGCCAGCATTTCCTGGTGCGCATCGGCATCTCGGAACTGGAGACACAGCTCGACCCGCAGCGCTTCATCCGCGTGCACCGCTCGGCGCTCGTGAATCTCGACTTCGTCGAATCGATGCGCGCCGACGAGCAGTCGCAGCTGCAGATCTTCATGCGCGACGGCGCCTGCATTGGCGCCAACCGCGAAGCTTCGAAGCTGCTGCGTGAGATGGCAATCTGAGTGAATTTACTTTCAGGAAACATTGACTGGCAAATCGGCGCAAAGTTGCACTTACCGCCGGGTTCTGCCTTTATAATCGCGAATTTTCCGCCCGATAATAATTCCTGGCCTTCGGAGCACTCACCAGCATGAATATCACCCTGATCTCTTTCGTCGTGCTCTACCTGTTGGGTACGCTTGCCCTGGGCATGTGGGCGGGCACACGGATCAAGAACACCAGCGACTTCGCCGTCGCCGGCCGCAGCCTGCCGCTGATCATGGTGATCACCACCACCTTCGCCACCTGGTTCGGCGCCGAGACCGTGATGGGCATCCCGGCCAAGTTCGTGCAGGGCGGCCTGAACGCGGTGGTCGAGGATCCGTTCGGGGCCGGCATGTGCCTGATCCTGGTCGGCATGTTCTTCGCCGCCCGGCTCTATAAACTGAACCTGCTGACGATCGGCGACTACTACCGCCAGCGCTACGGCAAGGGCATCGAGGTGTTCTGCTCGGTGGCCATCATCCTGAGCTACCTGGGCTGGGTCGCGGCCCAGATCACGGCGCTGGGCCTGGTGTTCTCGGTGCTGACCGCCGGCGCCATGTCGCCGGCGGTGGGCATGATCGTCGGCACCCTTACGGTGCTGATCTACGTGGTGGTGGGCGGCTTCCTGGCCGTGGCCGTGACCGACTTCATCCAGATGATCGTGCTGGTGGTCGGCATGAGCGTGATCGCCTGGTTCGCCGCCGACCTGGCCGGCGGCGCCGGCAATGTGCTGGCGATGGCCCAGCAGGCCGACCTGTGGCGCTTCCTGCCCGAGCCCAGCCTCAAGGACGTGATGTTCTTCATCGCCGCCGCCGTCACGATGATGTTCGGCTCGATCCCGCAGCAGGACGTGTTCCAGCGCGTGATGTCGGCCAAGGACGCGCCGACCGCGCGCACTGGCGCCATCGTCGGCGGCGCCAGCTACATCGTGTTCGCCTTCGTGCCGATGTTCATCGTGGCCGCCGCCGTGGTCGTGATGGGCAGCACCGCGCTCGACCTGGCCCAGAACGACTACCAGCGCCTGCTGCCGACCTTCGTGATGACGCAGATGCCGCTGTTCATGCAGATCCTGTTCTTCGGCGCCCTGCTGTCGGCGATCAAGAGCACTTCGTCGGCGACCCTGCTGGCGCCGTCGACCAGCTTCGTGGAAAACATCCTCAAGAACCTGCGTCCGGGCATGACCGACCGCGAACAGCTGTTCGCGATGCGCATCTCGATCGTGGTGTTCGCGGCCCTGGTGCTGCTGTACGCGATCGCGATGGAAGGCACCTCGATCTACGAGCTGGTCTCGGGCGCCTACCAGGTGCCGCTGGTCGGCGCCTTCATTCCGCTGGTGATGGGCCTGTACTGGAAGCGCGCGACCACCCAGGGCGCCATGTTCTCGATCGGCGCCGGCCTGTTCACCTGGATCCTGTTCTTCGAGCAGATCACGTCGCTGGGCGAGCACTTCCCGGGCCAGCTGGCGGGGCTGATCGCCGCCTTCATCGGCATGGTGGTGGGGTCGCTGGCGCCGCAGGTGTTCAAGAATCGCGGCGAGGCGCAGCAGGTGCTGGAGGCGCGAGCCTGACGAGCGGTCGCTCGTCAGGCGCGCGCCTGCCGCTCAGACATGCAGCAGCAAATGCTCCCGTTCCCACGGGCTGATGACCTGCATGAACTCGCGATGCTCGAGCTCCTTCACCGCCGTGTAGACGTCGATGAAGCGCTCTCCCAGCACGTCGCGCAGCCGGTCCTCGCGCCGCAGCAGGGTGATCGCCTCCGACAGGCCCTGCGGCAGCTCCACCGGCATATCGTAGGCATTGCCTTCGACCATCGGTGACGGTTCGATCGCTTCCGTCATGCCCAGGTAGCCGCAGGCCAGGGTGATCGCCAGCGCCAGGTAAGGATTGGCGTCGGCGCCGATCACGCGGTTCTCGACCCGGCGATCCTGCGAACCCGACACCGGCACCCGGAAGCCCACCGTGCGGTTGTCGATGCCCCACTGCAGGTTGATCGGCGCCGCCGTTTCGCGCACGATGCGGCGGTAGGAATTCACATAAGGCGCGACGATCGCCATCGCCGACGGCATGTAGCGCTGCAGGCCGCCGATGTACTGCTGGAACAGCGCCGAGGGCGAACCGTCGTCGTTGCTGAAAATGTTCTTGCCACTCTCGGCATCGACCACGCTCTGGTGCACGTGCATCGCCGAACCGGGCTCGCCCGCCATCGGTTTGGCCATAAAGGTGGCGTACATATCGTGCTTGAGCGCGGCCTCGCGCAGGGTGCGCTTGAAATAGAAGACCTTGTCGGCCAGGCCCAGCGGTTCGCCGTGCTGGAAGTTGATCTCCATCTGGCCGGCGCCGATCTCGTGGATCAGGGTGTCGACGTCGAGGTTCATCATCTCGCAGTAATCGTAGATGTCCTCGAACAGCGGATCGAATTCGTTGACGGCGTCGATGCTGTACACCTGGCGGCTGGTCTCGGCGCGGCCGCTGCGGCCGATCGGGGCCGCCAGCGGCAGGTCGGGATCGATGTTCTTGGCGGTGAGATAAAACTCGAGCTCGGGCGCCACCACCGGCTTCCAGCCGCGCTGCTCATAGAGCTTGAGCACGCGCCGCAGCACGCTGCGCGGGGCGAAATCGACCAGCCGGCCGTCGGCGTAATAGCAGTCGTGGATCACTTGCGCGGTGGGGTCGGCCGCCCACGGCACCATGGTGATGGTGGTCGGGTCGGCGCGCAGGATCATGTCGCGGTCGATGCTCGAGATGGCGCGCTCGTAGGCGTCATCGCGCTCCGGCGTGTTGCCGGTGACGGTCATGCCCAGCACCACCTCGGGCAGGCGCATGCCACGGTCGTCGGCGAATTTTACGCGCGGCAGGATCTTGCCGCGCGCCACCCCGGTCAGGTCGGGGACCAGGCATTCGATCTCGGTGACCCGCTTTGCATCGAGCCACTCTTCCATATCGGTATAGCTGAACTTTTCGCGAATTGCCATGTAGTTGCCTCACTGTCGTTGAAGGGTGCAGCAGGCAGGAGAGTCGGGGGGCCGCGATCCCGGCCCCTTGGTAGAGGCGCTCATGCGGCGCTCCGGCGCCGGTCATGATTTTCGCAGCGCCGCTCATGGTACTCGCGGCACGCCTGGCCGAAGGCCCCGAACATCTTCATCGAGTACGGATTGTGCTGGATGCGCCACTCGGGGTGCCACTGCACGGCCAGCGTGAAGCCGGGCGCGTTCGACACCGTGAATGCCTCGACCAGACCGTCCTCTGCCAAGGCTTCGACCGTCAGGCCGGGCGCCAGTTCGTTCACGCCCTGCCCGTGCAGCGAATTGACGGGAATCTCGGGCACGCCCAGGATGCGTTCCAGCAGGCCACCGGGGCACAGGCTGACGTTGTGGGCGTCGCCATACTGTTCGTCCATGCCCAGCTCGGGATTCTCGCGGTGGTCGAATTTGCCAGCAACGCTTTGCACCGCCTGGTGCAGGCTGCCGCCCAGCGCCACGTTCATCTCCTGGAAGCCGCGGCAGATCGCGATGATCGGCACGCCGCGCCGCACCGCCTCGCGGATCAGCGGCAAGGTGGTCTGGTCGCGCGCCGGGTCTTGCGGCAGCGAGGGATCGAGCACTTCTTCAGAGTAATAACTGGGATGCACATTCGATGCCGAACCGGTCAGCATGATGCCGTCGATGGTGCCAAACAGGGTGTCCAGGTCCAGCGACGCACCGAGCGACGGCAGGATCAGGGACGCGCAATCGGCGCCGAGGGTGACGGCGTCGACGTACTTGTGCTGGGCCGCGTGGTACGGGTGTTCGCCGAAATCACGCGTGCATGCGGGAACGATGACGATGGGGCGCATGGTGTCTACCTTGTGTTCGAGCGCGCGAGACCATGGTACGGGCAATCCGGTCCTGCGCGAGGGCCTTTAATCCAGATCAAGCGCCATGGGATCCACGGCGGCGGCTCTCCTGCCGATCTGCTCAAAAACTGCTATTCCAATGTCAAAAGTTTAATGTCATTCGACAAAGAAGGCCCACACGTTTCTGGCTGTCACGAAATCTTTATGAAGCAATTGTGGGATGCAAGGATAGGGGCAAGCGCCAGGGGATGGCGATCGCGGTACCGCTGGAGGGGTGGGGCGTCGGCGGGATGCCGACGCCCGGTAAATGCATGAAGGCGAGGCCTTCCTACTTCTTGTACTCGTCGTACTTGCGCATATCGCCACGCACGAGCTCGGCCGGATACTTGGCGCGATTGAGCACCATCTTTTCTTCGACCGCCTGGAACAGATCGACGTCCAGCTTGTCGGCCAGCCGCACCAGGTAGACCAGCACGTCGGCCATCTCGTGGCGCACTTCCTTGAGCTTGGCAGCGCCGAGCTCCTCGGCGCGGCCCGTCTGCAGCCACTGGAAATGCTCCAGCAGCTCGGCCGCCTCGACGCTCAGGGCCGAGGCGAGGTTCTTGGGCGTGTGGAACTGGTCCCAGTCGCGCTCGTCCACGAATACGCGAACGAGGTCGCGCAGGCGCGCGAGATCACTGTCCGCGGCGTTCGTCACGCACTTCTCCGCCGTCCACGTAGCCGTTCAGCACGCGCTCGAGCTTCGGCGCGATTTCCTCGAAGCTGCTGATGGTGATGCCCAGGTCGCGCAACAGGCCGTCATGCACGCCGTACACCCAGCTGTGGATGGTCAGCGGCTGGCCGCGTTCCCAGGCGTCGCGCACGATGGTGGTGTGGGCCGTGTTCATGACCTGCTCGGCCACGTTCAGTTCGACCAGGCGGTTGGTGGCGGCGCGGCCGACCACGTTGCCCAGGTATTTGCCATGCTTGTCGCGCACGTCGCGCACGTGGCCGAGCCAGTTGTCGGCCAGGCCGACGCGGCCGTCGGTCAGCGCCGCATGCACGCCCGAGCAGCCGTAGTGGCCGCAGATGATGATGTGCTTGACCTTGAGCACGTCGATCGCGAACTGCAGCACCGAGAGGCAGTTCAGGTCGGAGTGCACGACCACGTTGGCGATGTTGCGGTGGACGAACAGTTCGCCCGGCGCCATGCCCAGCAGTTCGTTGGCGGGCACGCGGCTGTCCGAGCAGCCGATCCACAGGTATTCGGGCGCCTGCTGGTCTTGCAGCGCCTTGAAGAAGTTCGGGTCTTCGGCCACCATCGAGGCGGCCCAGGTACGGTTCCGTTCGAACAGCTCCGCCGCGGTCAGTCCCTTGGTCTTGTACTTGTCCATTGTGATTCCTTATGCTGTGTGTTGCCGTCCCGCGCGGGACGTTGCCAGGCCCGTTCTGCGCAGGCGCTTGGCGAGGCACTCCTCAAAATACACGAAGTGTAACAGTGTTGATGGGCGCGGTCTCGGCACGCGGTCCGCGGCCCCGGCGCGACCGGTTGGCATATTGCCAAGCCGGCAGGCAAAAAAAACCGCCGATGCTTGCGCTGTCGGCGGTAAGGGATGCTTATTCGAAGAAGTCCTTGACCTTGTCCATCCAGCCCTTGCTTTGCGGGCTGTGCTTGGAACCGCCTTCGCTGGTGAGGCGGTCGAACTCGCGCAGCAGTTCCTTCTGCTTGTCGGTCAGCTTGACCGGGGTCTCTACCGCCACGTGGCAGAACAGGTCGCCGGTATAACCCGAGCGCACGTTCTTGATGCCCTTGCCCTTCAGGCGGAAGGTCTTGCCGGTCTGGGTGCCTTCGGGCACCGTGAACGACACCTTGCCGGTGAGCGTCGGCACCTCGATCTCGCCGCCCAGGGCCGCCTTGGAAAACGAGATCGGCATTTCGCAATGCAGATCGTCGCCTTCGCGCTGGAACACCGCGTGCTGCTTGATGTGGATCTCCACATACAGGTCGCCCGGCGGCCCGCCGTTGGTGCCCGGCTCGCCATTGCCCGACGAGCGGATGCGCATGCCGTTGTCGATACCGGCCGGGATCTTCACTTCCAGCGTCTTGTTGCGCTTGATGCGTCCGGCGCCGCCGCAGGCCGCGCACGGCTCGGGGATGATCTTGCCGCTGCCATGGCATTTCGGGCAGGTCTGCTGGATGCTGAAGAAGCCCTGCTGCATGCGCACCTGGCCGTGGCCGGCGCAGGTGGTGCAGGTCACGGGCTGGGTGCCCGGCTTGGCGCCGCTGCCGTGGCAGGTGTCGCACTTGTCCCAGCTCGGCACGCGGATGGTGGTGTCGAAGCCGTGGGCCGCCTGTTCCAGCGTGATCTCGAGGTTGTAGCGCAGGTCGGCGCCGCGGTACACCTGCGGACCGCCGCCGCGGCCGCCACGGCCGCCGCCGAAGATGTCGCCGAAGATGTCGCCGAAGGCATCGCCGAAACCGCCGGCGCCGCCGCCGAAGCCGCCGCCCATGCCGCTGTTCGGGTCGACGCCGGCGTGACCGTAGCGGTCATACGCTTCGCGCTTCTCCGGATTGGTCAGCATCTCGTAGGCCTCTTTGACCTCCTTGAACTTCTCTTCCGCTTCCTTGTTGTCCGGGTTGCGGTCAGGGTGGTACTTCATCGCAAGCTTGCGATACGACTTCTTGATCTCGTCTTCCGACGCACCCTTTGCGACCCCGAGGATCTCGTAAAAATCACGCTTCGCCATGGTCGGCACCTAAAGTTATCTGCTGTATCTCTGACAAAAAAACCGAGCCGATGACCAGTGAAGGTGTCGGCTCGGCCTGTGCGCGGGAAGCTGTTCGTTCCCGCGCCAAAGACGCTTACTTGGCGTCCTTCACTTCCTTGAAGTCGGCGTCGACCACGTCGTCGTCCTGCTTGGCCGACTGTTCGCCACCGGCCGCGCCGGCGCCCGCGCCCGCGGCGCCCGCGCCGCCAGCTTGCTGCGCCTGCATGTCGGCGTACATCTTCTCGCCCAGCGATTGCGCTGCGCTCGACAGGGCCGCGGTCTTGGCGTCGATGTCCGCCTTGTCGCCGCTCTTGATCGCGCCTTCCAGGTCGGTGATCGCCGCTTCGATCTTCTCTTTCTCGGCCGCGTCCAGCTTGTCGCCGTATTCGGTCAGCGACTTGCGGGTCGAGTGGACCAGCGCGTCGCCCTGGTTACGGGCTTCGGCCAGTTCCTTGACCTTCTTGTCTTCTTCGGCGTTCAGCTCGGCGTCCTTCACCATCTTCTGGATTTCTTCTTCCGACAGGCCCGAGTTGGCCTTGATGGTGATCTTGTTTTCCTTGCCGGTGGCCTTGTCTTTCGCGCCGACGTGCAGGATGCCGTTGGCGTCGATGTCGAAGGTCACTTCGATCTGCGGGGTGCCGCGTGCTGCCGGCGGGATGCCTTCCAGGTTGAACTCGCCCAGGCTCTTGTTGCCTTGCGCGATTTCGCGCTCGCCCTGATAAACCTTGATGGTCACGGCCGGCTGGTTGTCGTCGGCGGTCGAGAACACCTGCGAGAACTTGGTCGGGATCGTGGTGTTCTTGTGGATCATCTTGGTCATCACGCCGCCCAGGGTCTCGATGCCCAGCGACAGCGGGGTCACGTCCAGCAGCAGCAGGTCCTTGCGCTCGCCCGACAGGACCGAGCCCTGGATGGCGGCGCCGACGGCGACGGCTTCGTCCGGGTTCACGTCCTTGCGTGCATCCTTGCCGAAGAACTCCTTCACTTTCTCTTGCACCTTCGGCATGCGGGTCATGCCGCCGACCAGGATGATGTCGTCGATGTCCGAGACCTTGACGCCGGCATCCTTGATCGCGATGCGGCATGGCTCGATGGTCTTGGCGATCAGTTCCTCGACCAGCGATTCCAGCTTGGCGCGGGTGATCTTCAGGTTCAGGTGGACCGGCGCGCCGTTCGCCATGGCGATGTACGGCTCGTTGATCTCGGTCTGCTGCGACGACGACAGTTCGATCTTGGCGCGCTCGGCCGACGCCTTGATGCGCTGCAGGGCGATCGGGTCTTTCGACAGGTCGAGGCCGTTGATCTTCTTGAATTCGTCGATGATGTAGTCGATCACGCGCTGGTCGAAGTCTTCGCCGCCCAGGAAGGTGTCGCCGTTGGTCGACAGCACTTCGAACTGCTTCTCGCCGTCCACGTCGGCGATCTCGATGATCGAGACGTCGAAGGTGCCGCCGCCCAGGTCATACACGGCGATCTTGCGGTCGCCCTTGTCGGTCTTGTCCAGGCCGAATGCCAGTGCGGCCGCGGTCGGCTCGTTGATGATGCGCTTGACGTCCAGGCCGGCGATGCGGCCGGCGTCCTTGGTCGCCTGGCGCTGCGAGTCGTTGAAGTAGGCCGGCACGGTGATGACGGCTTCGGTGACTTCTTCGCCCAGGTAGTCCTCGGCGGTCTTCTTCATCTTGCGCAGGACTTCAGCCGAGATCTGCTGGGCTGCCAGTTTCTTGTCGCGCACGCCGACCCAGGCGTCGCCGTTGTCGGCCTTGACGATCTGGTATGGCATCAGCGAGATGTCTTTCTGCACTTCCTTCTCGTCGAACTTGCGGCCGATGAGGCGCTTGACGGCGAACAGGGTGTTCTTCGGGTTGGTGACGGCCTGGCGCTTGGCCGGCGCGCCGACGAGGATCTCGCCGTCTTCCTGGTAGGCGATGATCGACGGCGTGGTACGCGCGCCTTCGGCGTTCTCGATCACCTTCGGGGTACCGTTTTCCATGATGGCGACGCAGGAGTTGGTGGTGCCCAGGTCGATACCGATGATTTTGCCCATGATGTGTTCCTTTAGTATTTGTGAATTTCTGATGGATTCAATATTGGGAAGGGGCAGCGTGCTTTCAAGTGGCTCAGTTGACAGCGTCAGTTAGAACACACACAGATGCCGCTGCGGCTCCTTATTTCGGCGCTGCGGCGGTCACGATGGCCGGACGCAGCAGGCGGTCGGCGATCATATAGCCCTTCTGCAGCACGGTGACCACGGTATTGGCTTCCTGTTCCGACGGCACGACGGCCACGGCCTGGTGCTTGTTCGGGTCCAGCTTGTCGCCCGCCTGCGGCATCACTTCGACCAGGCGGTTCTTCTCGAACGCGGCGGTGAGCTGCTTGAGGGTCATTTCGACGCCTTCCTTGATCGACTCGACCGTCGGGGCTTCGACCTTGACGGCCATTTCCAGGCTGTCGCGCACCGGCACCATGGCCTCGGCGAAGCTTTCGATAGCGAATTTGTGGGCCTTGCTCACGTCTTCCTGGGCGCGGCGGCGGATATTGTCCGCTTCGGCCTTGGCGCGCATGAAGGCGTCATGCATCTCGGCCAGCTTGGCTTCGGTCGCGCTCAGTTGTTCTTCGAGGCCCGGTTCGGCCGATGGCGCGGCCGGAGCGGCGGTTTGTGCGGTCGCACCCTCAGTGGCGTCAGCGGCAGGCGCTTCGCCAGCTTGCTGGTCGAGCACCTCTTTGTTTTCTTGGTCTTGCATCGGAAAAACTCCTAGAATCAAGGACTTGGCTGAGTTAGAAACGTATCCGGATCGATACACAGCGCCCCAGATGGGGCGATCTCCTACAATTTCAAGGGGAATTGCAGAGATGGCATCTGAAAAACGGATAAATACGGCACCCAGCACCAACAACCTGGCATTTTAGCAGGTTGTCAATAAGCAAGCGCTTGCGGACGTCCGTAAAAACATGCCGGCGTGGCGCCGGCATGTGGAGGGTCAGGCGCCCAGGCGGGCCGCGTTCTGCGCGCCGCGCTCGGCGTCGAGGCGGCGTGCCTCGCGCTGGGCCGGGGTCTGGATCGTGGACCAGCCGATCAGGTGCTGCTCGGCGATCTCGGCCATGCCGTGGATCCAGGACGGCGAGGCGTTCAGGCAGGGGATGTAGTGGAATTGCTTGCCGCCATTGGCTTCGAAATCGTGCCGCACTTCCATCGAGATCTCTTCCAGCGTCTCGAGGCAGTCGCTGGTGAAGCCCGGGCACAGCACGTCGATGCGCTCGACGCCGTCACGCGCCAGCTGCTGCACGGTCGGCGCGGTGTACGGCTGCAGCCATTCGGCCTTGCCGAAGCGCGACTGGAAGGTGACCAGGTAGTCGTCCGGCCCGAGCCCGAGCGCGTCGGCCAGCAGGCGCCCGGTCTTCTGGCATTCGCAGAAGTACGGGTCGCCCAGCTCCAGGGTGCGCTTGGGCGTGCCGTGGAAGCTCATCACCAGCTTCTGGCCGCGGCCGTGGGCGTCCCAGTGGGCCTGGACGCTGTCGCGCAGCGCGTTGATATAGCCTTCATGGTCGTGGTAGTGCTTCACCAGGCGCAGCTCGGGCACATTGCGCACCTGGCCGTAATGCTTGAACACCGCGTCCCAGATCGAGGCGGTGGTGGTGCCGGAATATTGCGGGTAGGCGGGCAGCACGACGATGCGGTCGCACCCATCGGCCTTCAGTTGATCGAGCACGTCGGGCAGCGACGGCGTGCCGTAGCGCATGGCCATCGCCACCTTGACGTCTTCGTGGCCGCGTTCGGCCAGCAACGCCTGCAGTTTTGCGGCCTGCTGGGCGGTGTGGATGCGCAGGGGCGAGCCTTCGCGGGTCCAGATGGTGCGGTATTTGGCGGCCGACTGGCCGGAGCGGAACGGCAGGATGAACAGGTTCAGGATGAACCACCAGATGCGGCTGGGGATCTCGACCACGCGCGGATCGGACAGGAACTGCTTCAGGTAGCGGCGCACGCTGGAACGGGTGGGCTCGTCCGGCGTGCCGAGGTTGACCAGGACGATCGCGCTGCGCGACACGCTGCCGTGGATGTGAGGCGGTTCTTTACGGAATGGCATACATGAGGGATGTTGACAGGACCTGCCTATTATAAGTGCAGCCTGCCGACCCGGCAGGCGGCGCCCTCTTTTTGCGAGGGCGCCGCCACCGCCTTGCGTGGCGCTTGCGCCACGGACACGTCTTATGCCGCCAGAATCAAGTGTTCACGTGCAGGCGCACGTCGATATTGCCGCGGGTGGCGTTCGAGTACGGGCACACGATATGGGCCTTGTCGACCAGCTCTTGCAGCTGGGCCTGGTCCATGCCCGGGGCCTTGATGGTGAGGTCGACTTCGATGCCGAAGCCGGTCGGGATCTGGCCGATGCCGACGTCGCCGGTGATGGTCAGGTCTTGCGGCAGCGCGACCTTGGCCTGGCCGGCCACGAATTTGAGGGCACCCAGGAAGCAGGCCGAATAGCCGGCCGCGAACAGCTGCTCCGGATTCGTGCCCGGGCCGCCGCCACCGCCGAGTTCCTTCGGCGTGCTCAGTTTCAGGTCAAGAACGCCATCGGAACTTTTCGAGGTGCCTTCACGGCCGCCTTGCGAGGTGGCTTGGGCGCGGTACAGGACTTTTTCGATGCTCATGCGAATTCCTTCCATGGTTGGGGGTGGCGGACGATGCTGCGGCGCGAAGGCCGCAGGTCGAACGTCACTCTGCCACAGAATGAAGAAAGCGGCATGACATCGGAATGAAGAGCTGCTATCAAAGACGTGAGCAAATGTACTCAGCGTCCTCTTCCTGCCCCGAACCGTCCTGTTGACCGTGTTCGTATCTGACAGGCGTGACTTTCCCGCCTCCCGCCGATTAAATATCGGCAGCAGTGTCTGACGTCACCGCCAGACTCGCCACGGGTAGCGCCGTTCTCGCTGCAACAGCGATGGTGGCGGACCGTGCTTCATATGCCACAACTCGCTACTGACCGCACGCCATGCACATCCAACGTATTCAATCTCTATCGCTTGGTTTTCGCGACAAAGATGCGTCATGCGATGATGTGCTTCCTTGCCAGTATACGTAGCATCAGACACCGGTGATGGAGCTAGAGTTCTACTCCGTAGCCGAACCGCAGTGGTTCAGGAAGCGAGCAACTCCCGCGCATGCTTGCGCGTGGTTTCGGTGATCTCGATCCCGCCCAGCATGCGCGCCACCTCTTCCACCCGCGCGCGGCTGTCGAGCACGTCGATGCGCGACACGGTGCGGCCCTCGCCCGTCGTGCCCTTGGCCACCTGGAAATGCTGGTTGGCCTGGCTTGCCACCTGCGGCAAGTGGGTCACGCACAGCACTTGCCGCTGCTGGCCCAGGCGCTTCAGCAGGCGCCCCACCACTTCGGCCACGCCGCCGCCGATGCCGGTGTCGACCTCGTCGAAGATCAGGGTCGGCACCGTGGTCGCGTTCGAGGTGATCACCGAGATCGCCAGCGAGATGCGCGCCAGTTCGCCGCCCGAGGCCACCTTGGCCAGCGGACGCGGCGCCACGCCGGCGTGGCCGGCGACCAGGAATTCCACCTGTTCGAGGCCATGCGCGCCCGGCTCGCCGCTGTTCAGGCCGATGGCGAAGCTGCCGCCGCTCATGCTGAGCTCCTGCATCGCGGCCGTCACTTGCGCGCCCAGTTCGGCGGCGGCCTTGACGCGGCGCGCCGACAGGCGCCCGGCCACGTCCATGTAGACGGCCCTGGCCTTGTCTTCCTGCTTGCGCAAGCCCTCGATATCGGTGGCGTCGGCCAGCTGGCGCAGCTTGGCGCCGAGCGCCGCGTGTTCCTCGGGCAGTTCTTCGGGCGTCACGCGGTACTTGCGCGCGGCGCTGTGCAGGGCGTCCATGCGGGCATCGACGTCGCGCAGGCGCTCAGGGTCGAGCTCGACCTTGTCGATATAGTTGTTCAGCTCCGATACGGCCTCTTGCAGCTGGATGCGGGCCGGCTCCATGCAGTCGAGCACCGCCTGCAGCTGGGCGTCGACGTCGACCAGCTTGCCGAGCTTGGCATTGAGCGAGGACAGCTGCGACAGGATCGGATGCTCCGATTCCGAGATCGCGGCCAAGGCTTCCTGGGCGCCTTCGAGCAGGCTGGCGGCGTGCGACAGGCGGCTGTGCTCATTGCTGATCTCGACCCATTCGCCGGCCTTCGGCGCCAGCTTGTCGAGCTCGCTGACCTGCCACTCGAGGCGCTCGCGCTCGATCAGCACGTTCTTGGCATTGGCCTCGTATTCTTCGCGCTGGCGCACCAGCGCGCGCCAGGCGCGCCAGGCTTGCGACACCTCTTGCGCCTCGATGCGCGCCTGCGGATCGCGCACCGCGATCTGGTTGTCGAGCAGCGCGCGCTGGGCGTCCGGCTTGAGCAGCGATTGGTGGGCATGCTGGCCGTGGATGTCGACCAGCAGCTCGCCCAGGTCGCGCAGCTGGGCCGCGGTTGCCGCCACGCCATTGATATAGGCCTTGGAGCGGCCGGCGTTGTCGATCACGCGGCGCAGCAGCGCCCCGCCCTCCTCGACGCTGAATTCATGCTGCTCGAGCCAGCGCGACGCCGCCGCGGTCGGCGAAAAATCGGCCGTGATGTCGGCCTTGGCGGCGCCTTCGCGCACCATGCTGGCGTCGCCGCGTCCGCCCAGCGCCAGCTGCAGCGCATCGATCAGGATCGACTTGCCGGCGCCGGTCTCGCCGGTGAACACCGAAAAGCCGTTCGAGAACTCCAGTTCGATCGCGTCGACGATGACGAAGTCGCGGATGGTCAGTGTGCGCAGCATGAAAAATCGGGTCTCCGGTGATTGGCGATTCTGTGGCGAACAAGTCGGGCGGACAATTCCGGCGTCTTACTTGAGCCTGCCGTCGTTGGTGGGGTATTCGTTCCAGTGCAGCTTCTGGCGCAGCGTGTGGTAATAGCTCCAGTCGAGCGGATGCAGGAAGGTGATCGTGTGCGGTGAGCGCGAAATGACGATGCAGTCACCCAGTTGCAGGCTGGTGAAGGTCTGCATGTCGAAGTTCACGCTGATGTCGCGTCCGCTGACCAGTTCGACCACGATCTCGCTGGTATCCGGCACCACGATCGGCCGGTTCGACAGCGCATGCGGCGCGATCGGCACCAGCACCGTGCCGCCAAGGCTCGGATGCAGCAGCGGCCCGCCCGCCGACAGCGCGTAGGCCGTGGAGCCGGTGGGCGTGGACACGATCAGGCCATCCGAACGCTGGTTGTACATGAATTGACCGTCGACGGTCAGCTTGAGTTCGACCATGCCGGCGCCGGTGCCGCGCGCCACGACCACGTCGTTGACGGCCACGCTGCAGAAGATCTGCTCGCCGCCGCGCATGACGCGCGCCTCGAGCAGGGTGCGTTTCTCGGCGCGCGAGCGGCCTTGCAGGATCGCGCCGAGCGCCGGCAGCATGTCGTCGAGCGGAATGTCGGTGATGAAGCCGAGCCGGCCCAGGTTGATGCCGACCAGGGGAATGTCGTACTCGGCCAGCTGGCGCGCGATGCCGAGCATGGTGCCGTCGCCGCCGACCACGATCCCGATCTTCGCCTGCGCGCCGATCTCGGCCACGGTCATCGAATCGATGTTATCCAGTTGCAGGTGCGCCGCGGTATCGGCCTCGAACACCACGCGGTAGCCCGCCTCTTGCAGGAAATCGCGGATGCGGCCGACCGGCTCTTCGACGCCCGCCGTATTGTGCCGCACCACGAGCGCGATGATCTGTTGCGGTTGGGGCGAAGCGGGCATGACGGTCTCTGTGGTTAAGGTACGCTGGAGATTAACCGATAATCCCTGCGGCTGCCATACGGCGCTCGGCAATGACTGTATAGATGAACAGTATAGCTGGCGCCGCCCCTGCCCGGCAAGAGCATCCGGATTCAGCCCATCATTGCCATGACCATGACGGTCAATACGGCCGAGACCAGGGTCACGATGTGGGCGAAGATCAGTACGATCCAGCGCAGTATGGTGCCCACCCAGCCGCTCTCGTAGACGCGACGCATCGCCGCCGGAAGGTAGAACACCAGCCACAGTAGCAGCGCGAAGGTAATGAATTTCCAGGTTTCCGGCACCAGGATCATGACCGACAGCATCAGGAAGGCAAAAGCATTCACGTGGAGGGCGAACAGGAAATGCTCGCCGTAGCGGCGCCCGCTGCCAAGGTACAGGATCTTCAGATAGAGCGCGAACAGCGGCATCATGGCGAAGATCGCATAAGGCGTGTAGCTGAAAAACGCCTGTTTGATCACCGTCTTCTGCCCGGCCGGCGTCATCGCCAGAAAGCGCGCGATGCGATCGCGCAGCACGGGATGCAGGCCGCTGGCCCGCTTATTGAGCTGGCCCAGGACTCTTTCATATTCGGCGGCGTCTATCCCCACGACCGGGCCCAGCACAGTCTCCTTGGCACGTCCCTCCGCCACTGCGGCGGACAGGGCCGGCGGGGGTTCGTCGATGTTCGCCACCTCGACGCCACTGAACTTGAACACCGTAAAGAAAATGATGCTGAAGGTGAGGTAGAGGCGCAGCGGCTCCAGGTAGCGCACGCGGCGGCCCTCGATGTATTCGCAGGTCAGCAAACCCGGCTTGGCGATCAGCAGGGCCAGCGACTTCCACAGCTTGCCCTCCAGCGCCAGGTAGTGGGCGATGAACTCGTGCAGGAATTCGCGCGCGCTCGGCACGTGCAGGTGGGTGGCTTGCCCGCACTGCTGGCAGTAATTGCCTTGCGTAGTCGTACCGCAGTTCTTGCAGGCGATGCCGGCGTCGTGGATCAGGGTGTCGGTGCTCAAGGCGCGCCTTCCGTCAGTACGTTCACCTTCCCATCTTAGCCGTGTAATTGCAAAAAAGCATCATCAAATTACGAGGTTCAATTGCGCGACTCATTCACCGACAGGCAGTTACGATGATGATGACGAAAATGCAAAGGAGAGCACCATGGTGACCGAAACCAAGGACCGGTTCGTCAATACCAAGGAACCGATGAGCAACGATGGCGTCAAACGCCAGCCGCATGAACGCGACGAGACGCCGGACGGGCAAGACCAGGAACCGCGCGGCGTCATGAAGCAGGCGGCCAAGGACCTCGAGCAGGGCCTGGTCGATACCGATTCGCGCAACACGCCCGGCATTTCGGAGGCGGTCGATCCGGCCCCCGGCGCGACCGGCCAGGCCGCGCCGCAGCCCGACCGCCACCGCGACATGCGCGACCATGACGCCGAACCGGCGCCCGAAGACAACGACACGGAAAGGAAATAACAGATGACGATCAAACGCGATGGCAGCGCCGTCTGGAGCGGCGGCCTCAAGGACGGCAAGGGCCAGGTCTCGACCGGCAGCGGCGCGCTCAAGGACCAGCCCTACGGCTTCAATACCCGCTTCGAAGACGCGCCGGGCACCAATCCCGAAGAGCTGATCGGCGCGGCGCACGCGGGCTGCTTCACGATGGCGCTGTCGGGCCAGCTGGGCCAGGCCGGCTTGACCGCCGACGAGCTGCGCACCAAGGCGACGGTGTCGATGGAAAAGGTCGAGGGCGGCTTCTCGATCACGGCCGTGCACCTCGACCTGGTGGCCAAGATCCCGGGAGCCAGCCAGGAAGCCTTCGACAAGGCGGCCACCACGGCCAAGGAAAACTGCCCGGTGTCGAAGCTGCTGAATGCCAAGATCACGCTCGACGCCAGGCTCGAGAACTGATCCGGCGCGCCGCGGGCCGTCCTGCCTGCGGCGCCTCCGGCAAGGATGCCGTCGAACGCATAGAATGGCGGTTCTTCGAAACACATAGGGCAAGCCAAAATGCGCATCCTGCATACCATGTTGAGGGTCGGCGACCTGCAACGCTCCATCGACTTCTACACCAAGGTGCTGGGCATGAAACTGCTGCGCACCAGCGACAATCCTGAATACAAGTACAGCCTGGCCTTCCTCGGCTACGGCAGCAACCCGGACCACGCCGAGCTCGAACTGACCTATAACTGGGGCACCGACAGCTACGACATGGGCACGGCCTACGGCCACATCGCGATCTCGGCCGAAGACATCTACGCCACCTGCGACCAGGTGCGCGCAGCCGGCGGCAACATCACCCGCGAACCGGGCCCGGTCAAGGGCGGCACCACCGTGATCGCCTTCATCACCGATCCGGACGGCTACAAGGTCGAGCTGATCGAGCGCGCCGACAATGCCGGCGGTGGTGGGCTGAGCAACTAAGCGCTGACTGGATTTTCAGCAAGGATGGCGCGGCGCTTCCAGGCACCGCGCCATTTTTTTATCCCGATCTACCCGCTGCGCATATCCCACTTGCGGCTTGACGACCGTCATGCCTGCAGGCATCACCTGAAAGACCCGCTCTCTTAAGATCGACATTGCCGCCAATATGACGGAGTGCACAATGTCCATCCAGGCCTGCCCGCGCCAATGAGAGCCTTTCCTCCCCCCGCTTCGCTCGGCCTGTACGGCACGGGCCTGAGCCAGCACGCGCGGCTCCTCACCCTGGCCAGCAGCCAGCAAAGCGGCTTGCCGCAATCGCTGGTAGCGGAGCGCTTCGCGGGACGCGAGGCCACCAACGAACTGTTCCGCTTCGAAGTCGATGCGCTCAGCACCTCGACCGACCTCGACCTGTCTTCCTTCATCGGCGAAGAACTGAGCGTCGGCCTGCTGCAGCCGGACGGCGGCCGGCGCGCCTGGCATGGCCTGTGCACGCAAGCGTCCTGGCTGGGCGCCGATGGCGGCGTCGCCCGCTACCGCCTGGTGCTCGAACCGGCGCTGGCGCTGCTGACGCTGCGGCGCGATTGCTACCTGTTCCAGAACAAGACGGTGCGCGACATCGTCTGTGAATTACTGGCCGATTATCCACAGGTGGACGTCGCATTCGACGTGACGCAGGAACTGGCGCCACGGCCCGTTTGCACCCAGTACCGCGAAAGCGATTACGCATTCTTCGCGCGGCTGCTCGCATCCGAAGGTTTGAGCTGGCGCTTCGATCATTCCCCATTCGAGACAGTGGCCGGCGCCGACCACGGCCAGGCGCGGCACCGGCTGGTGATCTTCGACCGGCGGGCGCGGATTCCCCCAACGCCCGGCGGCGCGACGTTGCGCTTTCATGGCGTGCGTGCGACCGAGCGCGACGACGCGATCGACACCTTCCACGCGCGGCGCCGGGTAGCAGCCAACGGCGTCAGCATCAGCAGTTGGAACCCGGCCATCTTGCTGGCGCCGGCGGCAGAACTGAATTCGCACCTCGATGCCGGCGCCCTGCCCGCGCTCTCCATCCATGACGGCAGCGGCGAACGCATCGGCGGCGACACCGGCGCCGCGATGCGTGGCCACAGCGAGTTGATGCTGCTGGCGCTCGAGCTGGACAACAAGGTCTTCGAAGGCGCGGGCGCCGTGCGCCGGCTGGCGGCCGGACATGGCTTTAGCTTGACCCAGCACGACCGCTATCCGGCCGGCGCCAACGCCTTCACCGTGCTGTGGGTGCAACACGAGGCGCGCAACAACTTCGACACCGGCATCGCGGGCGCGGCGAAGCAGGTCGAGAGCGGCACCTACCGCAATACCTTCGCCTGCGTGCGCGACGTAGTGGCGCTGGTGCCGGCCGCGATCGCCGCGCCGCATCCCTGCACGAGCCTGGGTCCGCAGACCGCGCTGGTGGTCGGCTTGCCGAATGCGGTCGCCACCAGCACGCGCGACCATCAGGTAAAAGTCCAGTTCGCGTGGCAGCGTGGCGTCAACCCGAATCCCGGCGGCGTGGCGCACAACCTGGATGAACGGGGCAGCGCGCCGGGCAACGATGCTTCCGGCAGCTGGATACGGGTGGCCGAGGCGCTGGCCGGGCCGAACTGGGGCACTGTGTTCACGCCGCGCATCGGCACCGAGGTGCTGGTGGATTTTATTGAAGGAGACATCGACCGGCCGGTCATCGTGGCGCAGTTGCATAACGGGGTCGACCTGCCGCCCTTTCCGGCTGGCGTGGATTCGGGCGCAGATCACGCCGGCGTGCTGTCCGGGATTCATAGCCGGAACTTCGATGGCGGTGGGTTCAATCAGTGGCAGGTGGACGATACGCCCGGCCAGCTGCGCACGCGGCTGGCAAGCAGCAGCGCCGGCAGCGAACTCAATCTCGGCTATCTGATCGAGCAGCCACCCGGCACGTCACAACGTGGCCGTTATCGCGGCAGCGGCTTCGAGCTGCGCACCGATGCCTGGGCGGTCGTGCGCGGCGGTGAAGGCGTGCTGCTGTCGACCAGTGCGCGGCCGCAGCTCGGCAGCGGGATCACGTCGACGCAGATGGATGTGGCCGAGGCGGTGGCGCAGTTCAAGGCGGCGCAGTCGCTGGGCGACGCGCTGCAGGATGCGGCGGGCCAGTCGCAGGCGCTGTTTAGTAGCGAGGTGGCCAAGGCGCAGGAGGAATTCATCGCGCTGATCGATCCTCAGGCCAGGGGCAAGTACGACGGTGCGGTTGGGGGACAGACGGCGCTCAAGGCCAAGGCGGGGTCGCGCGAGCTCGATGGCGGGCAGCCAGTTGAAAAATTCGGGGCGGCGGTCGTGCTGATGGACTCGGCGGCCAGCATCAATTGGGCGACGCCGGCATCGACCGTGATCTATGCCGGCGGGCAGATGCAGTGGACGACGCAGTCGGATTTCCATATCGCTGCGGCGCATACGGTGTCGACCGTGGCCGGTGGCGCGGCCAGCCTGTTTTCGCATGCGGGTGGCATTCAGGCCATTGCGGCGAATGGACCGGTGTCGTTGCAGGCGCATACGGATCAGCTGGAGATTTTGGCGGACAAGGAAGTCACTGTGATGTCGGTGAATGACCGGATCGAGATCAAGGCGAAGGAAAAGATCGTGCTGCAGGCCGGGGAATCGGCGATCACGCTGGAAGGTGGGGATATTACCTTTGCCTGCCCTGGGAAGTTTTCGGTCAAGGGTGGCAAGCACCTCTTCGACAAGGGCGGTCGCAACACCGCCAATCTGCGCAATCTACCGGGGGAACTCAGCCCCGAGATGCAGCATTGGATTGCCTTGCACTACCTCGATCCCGAGATCGCCGAGGGCATTCCCGACGTCGACTACGAAATCCATTTTCAGGATGGACCAGTCGTCACAGGAACGCTCGACAAGGATGGCAAAGCCTTGCACGAAAACGTTGAGAACAAGGCGGTCAAGAAGGTCATTTACAAGCCGCGGAAACCTGACGATGAGGATCCTCACGATCCGTTGGAAGCATTGACTCGCTGAATTCTGCCCCATAACGCAGTGCCTGCCGGAGCGTAGCAATGGCCGAGATAAATCCTACCCAGTTGCGTAGTGCAGTTGCATGGAGTACCGGCACACCACAAGCAGAAGCGGAGGGTGACAAAAGTGCCTGGGAGTGGTTTTGGGAGGCGATTCAGGGAGACTTCAACGAGAACCGGTCCACCGGACAGATCGTGGCCGACGCCGCGATCTCGATGATTCCCCTGGTCGATCAGGTCTGCGATGTGCGGGACTTGGTCGCGAACTGCAAGAAGCTGCGCCAGGAGCCGGACGATACGTGGGCATGGGTTGCGCTGGCGCTGACGCTCATTGGGCTGTTTCCAGTTCTTGGGTCCCTGGTCAAGGGCGTGTTGAAGGTGTTCTTCTCGTATATACGACGGGGAGCAAGCAAGGGATTCTCGCTTGCCGTAGATGCCTCGATGACGTGCGTGGTGGCGCTGCTACGCCGCGAAACATGCCAGCACTATCTCCGTCGCCTCAAGGTCGACGACGTTTTCACGTGGCTCGCGAAGGAGATCAAGCAGGTCAAGGCCAAAACAAATCCGGACGCGCTATTGCGCGCGTTCGACAAAGGAGTGAACACGACACAAGCCCTTGTCGCCAAGGTCGAGCATATTCCTCGCGTGGGCGCGAAGGCAAAAGTGGCGCTCGATACGATCGTTTGGGTTCGTGCAAAAGCTGACGAAGGGTTGAGAAAAGCATGTGGACCAATTCAGGAGATACTCGATGCGATCATCATGCGACTGGGAAGAGAATCGCTAAGACGTCTTCATGGGATTGTGGATGTCAAGAATGTCCACTATCGAGGAGCAATTCCCGAAGCAGCAGCGGTGACCATGATGCGAACATCAAACCCAAAGCCGTCATGGTTGAGCGCAGGTCAGACTCTAAAGTTCCCTTCGCAACAAGCCGACTTAGAACGTTACCGCGTCGATAAAAAGGCAAAAGATGGTTGGCCTCCACTGACAGATGACAACATAGAATCCTTTCACAAGATGGCCAGCGTGTCCATTAAAGGGCCAGCACGGCTATTTCGGATTATATCTCCTAATAGTCGGGCAATGAGCGACTGTTGGATAAGCGAAAAAACCTTTAACGAGATTCAGAACTCGCCAGATCCAAAAGCTGCCTGGAGAAAGTTTCTGGCTGTATGGCCAGATTGGAACGGAAATGGTCAATTCGTAATCTACGACATCAAACCTGGCGAAACATTAAAAGCATGGCAAGGCCCAGCGGCTGGTCAGAAAAAGAAATCGCTACCAGACCAACATCTTGAGGGCGGAGGAGAGCAGATAGTCTTCAAAATCGACAGGACTGACCCAAGAAACGATACGACGAAATTCTACAAGAGAACAGGTAAAAATGGAGACGCTTTGAGCGAACCAATTGACCGATCAGCATTCGAAAAGATAGAAAAATCAGAAAAGGATAAATACGTGGAAATAAGGGAAGCCATCAATCACCCCAACATAAGCGGCCCATTTGATACAGGGTGGGATTATACTGATTTTGGAGGGAACGGCTTCGATCAAAGGATAGGCCTCCCCTCCTTACCTGGGCAAGTTACCAGAATCCAGCACTAAATCATCTTGATTAAGGACTGTTATGAGCCACGACCTTCCACTCACTGCATGGCAGAAAAAGCAAGCTGCGCTCCTATATTACTTCTCGTCGTTGAAATACTTGGAGGGACTTCGTGATCGCGTGAACCAGATAAAATCATTCGCCGAAGGAAAAATTAATCAAAGTCGTCTAGAAGGACGCGATCGTTTCTTACACAGCAAACAATGGGGTGACCGAGACACGACTGAGAATTGGTCAAATAATGCCTGGCAGTTTTTAGCTGATTTTCAACAGTCTATTGCTGAGGACATATCGGATCATTCATCAAACTCTTTCCATGTTACAGGCACTCATCAGTGCGCTCGAGGATTAAGTGAATATTCTATGCAATGGGCCACTATTGAAGAAGAAAAGCAATTTGACGCTATGTTTGCAGAGCTTTCAAATTATGCGCGCAACATAGATACGACAATGCAAAAAAGCTATCAGGTAAGTTGGTGGAGTGACTTCGGCCTTACAATGGCATGGGCGGAACATGCTTCGGAACTACAGATGATTCCAAAGTTCCAGGCGAGGCCAGAAATTATTTCAGACACGGACCAAATTCCACCACGAACTGGTGTATATATCGCTATCGATGATCCGAATGCATCGCTGCAATTTGCCTGGAATGGATCACGAGGTGGCAAAATTATTCCTAGCTCAACATTTAACGATTTAGGACTCGCAGCTTTGGCGGCTGTAGGGCGATCCAAGCTATGGGTCGATCAGGCAGCGATGCGTGATTTTGTTTGGGCAAATTTATCAAACCCAGACCTGGCGAGCGACGAATTCGCGAACAGTACATTGGATCTCGCATTAGCGCCGAGCGTGGTTGCACGGTATGCATTCATGGCGCGTCCAACCCGCTGGTGCTTTGTAGAAATTGTAGAGGGAGAATTTGAACGCGTAGAAGAAATCGAATCGTCCACACTCAATTCTAAAATGACGACCCAACGATTCTTCGCAGGTGAGAAGTGCCAGAACGCGGGTTACTACTTTACGCCAGCATACCTGGACTCGCGCCGTTGGTTCGCACATGGAGAGACATTTCCCGATACTCAGTCCTCTTACGGCAAATCAATCTGGCAATGGGATACGCGGCAAGATTGACAGACGGAGCAGCAGCCAGGATTCGACCGCCTCCAGCAAATTCCGCACACCGCTGCTACAATCCTTCCGCCTGCTGTTGAGCAGTGCATCACAATGTAATAGCGATCCAAGTAACAAGGCCAATTTTCCAAGATAGAACCATGACGAACTGCAGATCCTTACATTTTAGAGTTGGACGTTGCATTGCAGTTATTATGATGTTTCTTACTCATACTTCATCGATAGCATTGTCACGAGTAGGAACTGTTGGAATTACGGACCTGAACGGAATCCCCTGCTTTTCGATTCCAAATAATTCTGAAACCAGAAATGGCCTTCCACTTTATGGACTATTCATCAATGAACTACCAAGTGGCGAAGATCATGATAGTTTGCCGCACTCCATTTGGAGTTTTAGAGCAACTGACTACAATGCACTTCCAAAAATATTTCCTAAACATTGCATTCCTTTTGGGGAAAGTCCAAATGGGACAACGCAACGCACACTCGAATCGCTTCAGTTATTAAAGGTTTACTCTGTCTATTTACAAGCAAAACGTGAAGGATCAAGCAGGGATGGATACTCAGGAGAATTCTGTATAAAACCTGCTGGCTCGGGAAAGACTTTCGTGCAAGTGATCGATGTAGAATATAGCTTGGGAGATGCCCGGTTTGGAGATTGCAAAAAATAAACGTAACTCAAATTTATTCGACCCCATAGCGCTCTTCACTGACAACATAACTCTTACAATTCGAATCCAAGAGCGATTGCTCTGACTCTCACTTACGGCAACGAACAATGCGTTTTGTCCTGATTCTCCGCAGCTTACGATCAGATATTCGACGGTTCCCAACGCTAGAAATCGCGGAAGTTAGATCACGCATGCAGAACACGACCGCACTTTCTCTCGCATTCTTAATTTTGAGCGCTCTTCAGCAGAGTTAGTTCTTCACTGCTACAATCACCTCCGCCTGCCACTGAGCAGTGCACCACAATGTAATTACGTCTTCGGGGCGGGGTGCGATTCCCCACCGGCGGTATGACCTTCACGGGTCGAGCCCGCGAGCGCCTGCTCAACTCCCATTGAGCAGGGTCAGCAGACCTGGTGAGAAGCCAGGGCCGACGGTATAGTCCGGATGAAAGAAGATGTGCGCTGTCATGCGCCTGGTCACCCGCGCCTTCGCGGCTGAACAGGTGCGCGGTTTCGCTTTGCCCTGATGCGTTTTTCGCCAACCACTGCGAGGAGCGTTTCACATGTTAGTCCCTACCTACACCCTTCAAAGCAATGACCTCGAAGGTCGTATCGCCGCCGCCCTGGCCGCCATGCGCGCCGGCATCCCGGTCATCCTGCTCGACGACTTCGACCGCGAGAACGAGGCCGACCTGATCGTCGCCGCCGAAAAACTGAGCGTAGAAACCATGGCGCTGATGATCCGTGAATGCAGCGGCATCGTCTGCCTGTGCCTGTCCGACGAGAAGGTGCGCGCACTCGAACTGCCGCCGATGGCGCCGGAGAACGGCAGCCGCTACGGCACCCCGTTCACGGTCTCGATCGAAGCCCGCCATGGCGTGACCACCGGCGTCTCGGCCGCGGACCGCGTCTCCACCATCCAGGCCGCGATCGCGCGCAATGCGCAGCCGGACGACCTGGTGCGTCCCGGCCACGTGTTCCCGCTGCGCGCGACGCCGGGCGGCGTCCTGGCGCGCGCCGGCCATACCGAGGGCTCGGTCGACCTGGCCAGGCTGGCCGGCCTGCAGCCGGCCGCCGTGCTGTGCGAGCTGATGAACCCGGACGGCACCATGATGCGCGGCGAGCAGATCGAGCAGTTCGCCGAAGAGCGCGCCTTCCCGATCCTCACCATCGCCGAACTGATCCAGTGGCGCCGCGCACGGGCGCTGTAATTTAAAAAATGAAAAAACCCGGGTTGCCAGCACGCTGGCCACCCGGGCTGTTCAAACCTGCGCCCCCAAGGCGCAGGCTCGAAGATCACTCTCCCAACAAGCTGTTCACCGGCACCAGGTCCGCCTCGCGCAGCGATCCGGCCGCCGCCTTCAGGCGCAGGCCGTTGATGATCACGTCATAGCGCGCGCGCGACAGGTCGGTGCGGGTCTGGTACAGCTGGCGCTGGGCGTTCAGCACATCGATATTGATGCGCACGCCGACCTGGTAACCCAGCTTGTTCGACTCCAGCGCCGACTGGCTGGACACTTCCGCCGCTTCCAGCGCCTTGACCTGGGCCAGGCCGCTGTTCACGCCCAGGAAGGACTGGCGCGCCTGCAGCGCCGCGTTGCGGCGGGTCGCTTCCAGGTCGTTGCGGGCACGGTCTTCCAGGGCGATCGATTCGCGCACGCGGCTGGTGACGGCGAAGCCGCTGAAGATCGGCACGCTCCACTGCACGCCGATCGCATTGTTCTTGGTGTCGCCCGAGCTGCCGGTGCGGCCGTTGACGTCGCGGCGGGTCGAGCTCGCTACCAGGTCGACGGTCGGCAAGTGGCCGGCGCGGTTACGCGAGATGTCGCGCATGGCGATCTCGACCTGCAGCTGGCCGACGGTCACACCGTAGTTCTGGTTCTCGGCCGACGACACCCAGGGATCGACCGAGGACGGCTGCGGCACCGCCAGCGTCACGCCCGGCTTGAGCGGGGCCAGGTTGCCCGGCACGGCGCCGATGATCGTCTGCAGCGTGTTGCGCCTGTTGTCCAGCTCGTTGACGGCGGCGAATTCCTGCGCCAGCACCAGGTCGTACGCGGCCTGCGCTTCGTGGGTGTCGGTAATGGTCTGGGTGCCGACCTCGAAATTGCGCTTGGCCGACGCCAGCTGTTCGGTGGTCGCTTCCTTCTGGGCGCGGGTCGACTCGAGCGCATCCTGCGCCGCCAGCACGTCGAAATAGGCCGTGGCCACGCGTGTGATCAGGTCTTGCTGGGCCTGGGCGAACTGCGCCTCGGCGATCGCCTGCTGCAGCTTGCTCTGCTGGTAAGTCTGCCAGCGATCCCAACGGTACAACGGCTGCTGCAGCGACAGCGTGTATTCGTTGGTGCGCAGGTTCGAGCCGCTCGAATCGATGATGCCCGGCTGGCCGTTCGGCAAGGTGCCTACCTGGCCGATATTCCATGGATCGAACTCGTTGTCGTTCTTGCTGATTCCACCACTGAGACCCACGGTCGGCAGCAAGCCCGCACGCCCCTGGGTGATCCGCTCGCGGCCGGCGGCCAGCGAGGCGCGCGCGCTCGCATACGTCGCATCGTTGGCCAGCGCCTGCTGGTACACCTGGATCAGGTCGGCAGCATGGGCGTTAAGCGAGAAGCACGCGCTGGCAAGCAGCACGGCAAGTAGGGGTTTCTGCATTGCTATCTCCACAGGAGTCATCTAGTTGAGGATCAGGTCAATACTTCGGCATCGACGGATCGACCTGTACGGCCCAGGCGTGTACCCCGCCCGTTAAATTCGTTACGTTACTGAATCCATTGCGCTCGAGGAAAGCGGCCACGTTCATGCTGCGCGCGCCGTGGTGGCAAATGCACACCACTTCCCTGTCGTCGTCGATCTCGCTCACGCGGACCGGAATCAGGTGCATCGGGATCTGGGTCGAGCCTGCGATCCTGCAGGTCTCGAATTCCCAGTCCTCGCGCACGTCGAGCAGCAGCGGCTGCTCGCGCGCCGGGTCGGCCAGCCAGGCGGCCAACTCGGGTGCGGTAATCTGTCGCATCGCTCGCCCTCAGAAGGTGAAGCGCGACGGCGCTTCGGCGCCGGTCAGCGGCTTGGCCACGGTCTCGAACACCTTGACCGCATCGTGCGCCGTTTCCGAGGTGCGGGTGATCAGCTGGCAGCTCATCGCCGGCGCCTCGCCCAGGATGGCGATCATGCGGCCGCCCACCTTCAGCTGCTTGACCAGCGCTTCCGGCAGCACCGGCAGGCCGCCCGAGACCACGATCACGTCGAATTCGGCGCCCGCCGACCAGCCCTGGGCGCCGTTGCCTTCTTCCACGCTGACGTTGCCGACGCCGGCCTTGGCCAGGTTTTCCCTGGCCAGGGTGACGCTCTCCGGCTGGATCTCGACCGTGGTCACGTGGCGCGCCTTGTGCGCCAGCAGCGCGGCCATGTAGCCGGAACCGGTGCCGATCTCGAGCACGTTCTCATGTTTTTTCACCGCGATCTCTTGCACGATGCGCGCTTCGACCTTCGGATTGAACATCGTCTCGCCGCCCGGCAACGGGATCTCGACATCCGCGAACGCCAGGTTCTCGTAGGCCTTCGGCACGAATTGTTCGCGCTTGACCACGTGCAGCAGCGCCAGCACATCTTCATCCAGGACGTTCCACGGACGGATTTGCTGTTCGATCATGTTGAAGCGGGCTTGTTCGATATTCATTTCAATTCTCGGTGGAAAATAAATAATCCGATATTCTAATCGCTCAATGGCCTCTGGACGCACATCTTAACGATGCACGGCCGAGCCAGCGGAAAATTGCGACAGTCTGCAGTTTGAAGGGGATGAACGCCAGAAATCCGTCCCTGGCGTGATAGGCAAGTTACCTGGATGCGGGAAGCAGGCCGTGCAGGGTGATGTCGAGGAATGCTTCCAGGAAGGCCTCAGGCTGCAGGTCACAGCGATCGCAGGGGGCGATCGTATGCTTCCAGGTCGAGAGCATCAGCAGCGGTGCGATCAGTACCTGCGCCGTCTGCGACACGTCGATCGCGCGGAATTCGCCGCGGCGGATGCCGCGTTCGAGCATGTTCGAAATCATGCGCATGCCGCGCGCCATGACCTCTTCCTGGTAGAAGCGCGCCATTTCGGGAAAATTATCGGCTTCGGCAAGGATCAGCTTGCTGATGCCGGACGCCTTGGTCGCGCCGATGCGCACCCACCAGGACAGGATCACTTGACGCAGCAATTCGGCGCTATGGCCGTCGAACTCCGCCACCGAGGTCTCGGCATCGTCGATCATCGGCAGGATGGTCTGGCGGACGACGGCCTTGAACAGGTCTTCCTTGTTGGCGTAATACAGGTAGAGCGTTCCCTTCGACACGCCCGCGCGGCGGGCCACGTCTTCCAGGCGGGTAGAGGCGAAACCACGTTCGACGAACAGCTCGATCGCGGAAGCCAGGAGCTCTTTGGGACGCGCTTCCTTGCGACGTTCCCAGCGCGGCTTGCTGTCAACTTGGCAGTCCATATTCCCGCCCAGAAATTATCTAAGGAACAATCAATATAGAACGCGCTTGTTCGTACAGTCAAGCAACCGTTGTATATGCGAAACTATATTAGTCGAAATGTGGTAGTAACCGTAGATTCAACTGTTTTTATGAAGAGGTCGCCGTCCGCTTGCAGACGACCGGGGTATACTGGCGGGCTCCGTTCCAAGCACTTCCCGATGTCCATGTCCGCCTCTTTCCAGTGCCGGCCGCAATGTGGCGCCTGCTGCACCGCGCCTTCGATCACCAGTCCGATTCCGGGTATGCCGAACGGCAAGCCGGCCGGAGTGCGTTGCGTGCAATTGGGAGACGATGAGCGCTGCCGACTCTTTGGACAAGCCGAACGGCCGGCCTTCTGCGGCGGCCTGCAGCCGTCGCATGAAATGTGCGGCGATAATCGCCCGCAGGCGATCCGCTGGCTGAGCGAGCTGGAAGAAGCGACAGCGCCGTAGGAGCAGCGGCGAGCCGCCGACCCTACATCGCCGATTTGCCGCGCGCCTGTTGCACGCGCTGGAACAGCCCGCCCAGGGTCAAGCCGTCATGCCAGACCTCGTCCAGGCGCAGGCCATAGCGCTCGCGCAGGGCGCGCGCCAGCGGCTCGATGTCGGATGCGTCGGGCATCCAGCGTGCGGACCGGGCCGCGCGCACCACGCCCAGCACCTGGTCGTCGGGACGCAGGTGCAGCTTGTCGCTGTCGCCGAACGAGAAGGCGGCGCCGAACACCGACAGGAATTCGCGGATGTCTTTACGGGATGCGGATGGGAAGGAACTGCGCCAGACCCGGCCCTGGAAGGGTCGGTAGCGTAATGCGTTGGGCAACTGCCAGTCATGAAATGCCAGCCAGGACAGCGCGGCAAGGATGATGACTAATAATAGACTCATTGGGTGAGTGCAGGATTACTCATGGATTTAGTTTAGCACGCGATTTCACATTCGGTGCAAGCGCTTTTTTCATTCGCGCGCCTGTCCAGACGCCGGGCGGCTGCACATTGCCGTCCGTAAAATCGTCTGTACGGTTCAGTTAGCCCAACGGTGGCGGCCCGGCTCATGGTAAGCTTCGAGCCCGAGCCGGCCTGCCTGTGCGGCCCGTCCCCAGATCACTTCCACACCAATACAATTCATGGATATTGCGCTCGCCATCAAGGCGATCATCATGGGCCTGGTCGAGGGCTTCACCGAATTTCTTCCGATTTCTTCCACCGGTCACCTGATTCTTGCGGGCGAGTTGCTCAATTTCACAGGCGTCAGAGAAACGGTATTCAAGATCGTGATCCAGCTGGGCGCCGTGCTGGCCGTCGTCTGGGAGTACCGCGAGCGCGTCATGCGCCTGTTTTCCGGGCTGGGCTCGGATCCGCTCCAGCAGCGCTTCGCACGCAACGTCGCGATCGCCTTCCTGCCGGCCGCCGTCGCCGGCGTGCTGTTCAGCGCCACCATTACCGAACTCCTGTTCCACCCGGTGCCGGTGGCGATCGCCCTGGTCGTGGGCGGCGTCATCATCCTGTGGGTGGAACGGCGTCAGCGCCTGCGCAACGCGCCGGCGCGGGTCGAGAGCGTCGACGACATGACGGCGCTCGACGCCCTGAAGGTCGGCTTCGCCCAGTCCTTCGCCCTGATTCCCGGCACCAGCCGTTCGGGCTCGACCATCATCGGCGGCATGCTGTTCGGCCTGTCGCGCAAGGCGGCCACCGAGTTTTCGTTCTTCCTTGCCATGCCGACGATGCTCGGCGCTACGGTGTATTCTGTGGTCAAGGAACGCGAAGCACTGTCGATGGCCGACTTCCCGCTGTTCGGCCTCGGCTTCGTCTCGGCCTTCATCGCGGCCTTCCTGTGCGTGCGCTGGCTGCTGCGCTACATCAGCACGCACGACTTCACGATCTTCGCCTGGTACCGTATCGTATTCGGTATCCTGGTGCTGGTGACCGCTCACTTTGGCTTGGTCAACTGGTCGGAGTAAACTACCAGCCTTACCCTAGTCCAAAACACTGAAACAGACAGTATGAATCCCGATATCGGCGCCGACCTCGGCGCGCGCGCTCTCCATGTGCTGGAGACGGTCTTCGGCTATCCCGCCTTCCGCGGGCAGCAGGGAGAGATCGTCGAGCACGTGGCCAGCGGCGGCGACGCGCTGGTCCTGATGCCGACCGGCGGCGGCAAGTCGCTGTGCTACCAGATCCCCGCCCTGCTGCGCGACGGCGTCGGCGTCGTCGTCTCCCCGCTCATCGCCCTGATGCAAGACCAGGTCGATGCGCTCGAAGAAGTCGGGGTGCGCGCCGCCTTCCTCAACTCGACCCAAACGTTCGAAGAAACCCTGCGCATCGAGCGCCTGGTGCGCAGCGGCGAGATCGACCTCGTCTACGTGGCGCCCGAGCGCCTGATGACGCCGCGCTGCCTCGAGCTGTTCGAGGCCTCGCGCATCTCGCTGTTCGCCATCGACGAGGCGCACTGCGTCTCGCAATGGGGCCATGACTTCCGCCCCGAATACATCCGCCTGTCGATCCTGCACGAGCGCTTCCCGAACGTGCCGCGCATCGCGCTCACCGCGACCGCCGACCAGCAGACCCGGGCCGAGATCGCGCACCGCCTGCAGCTGGAAGACGCGCGCCAGTTCGTGTCGTCGTTCGACCGCCCCAATATCCGCTATTCGATCGTCGAGAAGACCACCGGCCGCAAGCAGCTGATCGATTTCATCACGAGCGAGCACCCGCAGGATTCCGGCATCGTCTATTGCCTGTCGCGCAAGAAGGTCGAGGAGACCGCGGACTTCCTGAACGAGCACGGCATCCGCGCCATGGCCTACCACGCCGGCATGGAGCACACGGTGCGCGCCGCCAACCAGGCTAGATTCCTGCGCGAAGAAAACATCGTCATGGTCGCCACCATCGCCTTCGGTATGGGCATCGACAAGCCCGACGTGCGTTTTGTTTGCCACCTCGACCTGCCCAAGAGCATCGAGGGCTATTACCAGGAAACGGGCCGCGCCGGCCGCGACGGCCAGCCGGCCAGCGCCTGGATGGCCTATGGCCTGCAGGACGTCGTCCTGCAGCGCCGCATGATCGACGAATCCGAGGCCGACGAAACCTTCAAGCGCGTGCTGTCGATGAAGCTCGACGCCATGCTCGGGCTGTGCGAAACGCTCAGCTGCCGGCGCATGCGCCTGCTCGACTACTTCGGCGAGCGCTCCGGCCCCTGCGGCAACTGCGACACCTGCCTGGTGCCGCCGGTCAGCTTCGACGGCACGGTGCCGGTGCAGAAGCTGCTGTCGGCCATCTACCGGGTCGATCAGCGCTTCGCCGGCGGCCACGTGATCGACGTGCTGCGCGGCGCGCAGACCGAACGCATCAGCCAGTGGCACCACGACAAGCTCACCGTGTATGGCGTCGGCGCCGACCGCAGCGAACAGGAGTGGCGCGCCATCCTGCGGCAGGCGATCGCCCTCGGCCTCGTCACGGTCGACCACGACGCCTTCAGTTCGCTCAAGCTCACCGACGCCGCGCGCCCGGTGCTCAAGGGCGAGCAGAAGGTGCAGCTGCGCCAGTACCAGAAGCCGGTCAAGGCCAAGCGCCCGTCCACCTCGCGCTCGAGCTACGAAGAAACCGAACTGTCGCGCGACGAACAGGCGATCTTCGACCGCCTGCGCTCGTGGCGCATGGGCACCGCGCGCGAGCACGGCGTGCCGGCCTATGTCGTGTTCCAGGATGCGACCCTGCGCGAGATCGCCAAGGTCAAGCCGTCCTCGATCGACCAGCTGCGCGGCGTGTCGGGCGTCGGCGAGAAGAAACTCGTCTCTTATGGCGACGAGATCGTCGCGATCATCAACGAGATGAGCTGACCGGATTACTCCCGGAACAGGTGGGTGAAACTGCGGCTGACCGGGAGCACCTCGCTGCTGCCGCGCAGCAGCACCTGCATGCGTTCGGCGTCGACCCGCTCGGCCACCTTGATCGCATTCACGTTCACCAGCGTGCCGCGGTGGATCTGCCAGAACAGGCCTGGATCGAGCCCGCCCACCAGGTCTTTTAGCGGGATGCGCACCAGCGCCTCCGAATCGGCCAGCACCACCCGCGTGTATTTGGTGTCGGCCTGGAAGAACAGCACCTCCTCGACGTCGATCAGGCGGATCTGCTTGCCGACGCTGGCCTTGAGCCATTTGAGCTTTTCGCGCTTCGCTTGCGGCGACGCCGCCTTCACCTGCTGCACCACCTCGCTGACGTCGTCCGGTCGTGCATCCAGCTTCTCGCGCAGGCGCGCCAGGGCCTTGTCGAGCCGCCCCGGCTGGATGGGTTTCAGCAGGTAATCGACCGCACCGGTATCGAAGGCATCGACCGCATACTGGTCGTAGGCGGTGACGAACACCACGTGCGAACGGCGGCCGATCCGCTCCGCGACTTCGAGGCCCGACATGCCCGGCATGCGGATGTCGAGAAAGACCACTTGCGGTTCGTGCTCGAGCCAGGCGTCCCAGGCATCGATGCCGTTCTCGGGCGCCGCGACCACCTGCGCTTCGGGCCAGGCCGTGGCCAGCATGCCGAGCAGGCGCTCGCGCATCAGGGGTTCGTCTTCGGCGACCAGCACTGTGACATTCATTTCGGCTCCTTGCAGGGAATGGCGATTTCGGCCAGCAGGCCAGGTTCGGCTTCACTCAGCAACAGGCAGGCGCCGTCACCGTAGGCCAGGCGCAGGCGGTGGCGCACGTTTTCCAGGCCGGTGCCGGCGCCCGGCGTATCGCTCATGCCGACGCCGCTGTCGCGCATCCGGATGCGGATCGTTCCCTCGTCGTCATGGGCCGTGACCGCGATCTCGCCGCCGTGCAGGGAGGGCTCGATGCCATGCTTGATCGCGTTCTCGGCCAGGGTCAGCACCAGCATGCTGGGCACCTGGGTGCTCGCCAGCGCGTCGGGCAGGTCGACCGTGTAGCGCAAGCGCTCACCCATGCGGATCTGCATCACCCGCAGGTAGGAGTCGACCAGGCCGAATTCGGTCGCCAGCGCCACCTGCTCGCAGCGCATATCGCTCATGCTGGCGCGCAGGAAGTCGATCAGGTGGGATGTGAGTTCGGCGGCGCGCGGCGCACCCTGCTCGGCCAGCTGCTGCACCGCGCCCAGGGTATTGAACAGGAAGTGCGGCTCGATCTGGGCGCGCAGCAGGCGCAGCTGGGTTTCGCTCAGCTCGCGCGCCAGGCGCTCCTGTTCGGCGTCGCGCCTCAGCTGCTCGGCCTGGATCTGGTAATGGCGATTGCGCAGCACGGCAACCACGATGACCGGTATTGCCACCAGCGTGGTCACGACGAGTGTCACGGTCACGACGATCCTGGGCAGTTTGTCGACCAGGATGGACCAGTGGCTGCCCGTCTCGAACATGGCGGTCAATCCGCCGAACAGCCCCCCCACCAGGCCGAGGCCGACGATCGTGACCAACGCCTTGCCCTTGGCGCGCACGACCTTCCCGTAGTTGAACCAGACGCCGATCAGCGACATGGCCACCGCGATGCCGATCGCATTGGCGGCGACGACCGTTTGCCACCATGGTGTCGACGGCAGGAAGGCAAGATTGATCAGGAAACCGAGCACCGACAGCACGACGCTCAGCTTGAGCACCGCCAGCAGGGCGGCCGAGGTGCTGACGGTACTGGAAAACCGGTACAGGGATTCGCGCTCGGCGGGCGACATTTCCGCCAGCTTGCGGGCGAAAAAGCGGCGGCAGCCGGCCGGCACCTGCTCCACCAGCGTAGGGTCGCGCAGCACCGCGAGCTGCTCCGCTTCCACCTCACGGTTCCATTGTTCGATGCGTTTCCACATGCCGTTCTCCTCTGTGCTCGTTAATGTATATCAACGAGTCCAGTCTAGGAACTTCCGGTGGCCCGGGACAGCAGGTGGCGACGAACGACGAAGACGGGGGAACGAATGACGATCCGCCCCCGGATTGACACTTACTTGCGCGTGAAGACCAGGTCCCACACCCCGTGGCCCAGCTTGATGCCGCGGTTTTCGAACTTGGTCAGCGGACGGTATGCCGGCTGCGGCGCATAGCCCTCGGCGGTATTGACCAGTTCCGGCTCGGCGCTCAAGACCTCGAGCATCTGCACCGCATAGTCTTCCCAGTCGGTCGCCAGGTGCAGGTAGCCGCCCGGTGCGATCTTCTGGCACAGCAGCTTCACAAAAGCCGGCTGGATCAGGCGGCGCTTGTTGTGGCGCGCCTTGTGCCATGGATCGGGGAAGAACACGTGCACGCCGTGCAGCGCGCCGTCAGCGATCATGTGGTTCAGCACCTCGAATACGTCGTGCTGGACCAGGCGCAGGTTGGCGATGTTCTGCTCGCCGATCTGCTTGAGCAGGCTGCCCACGCCCGGCGTGTGCACCTCGACGCCCAGGAAGTCCGTCTCGGGCATCAGCTTCGCGATATGGGCCGTGGTGTCGCCCATGCCGAAGCCGATTTCGAGGACGACCGGCGCCTTGCGACCGAAGGCCTGCTCGAGGTCGAGCGATTCCTTCTTGTACTCGATCAGGAACTTGGGGCCATGCTCCTCGAAAGCCCGCGCCTGCGCGGTCGACAACCGCCCTGCGCGCGTGACGAAACTGCGGATGCGGTGTTCGGTGGGATCGTACAGCATGGACCGTGCCGGACCACTGGTAGGCTTTTCAGAAGACATGGGGAGTGTGGAATATGCGGAAAAAAACGGCTGTCATTATAGCGCAGCCTCCCCCGCCATCGACCGTGCGTGGCGGCAAGGCGGAATCGAGCATAATCATTGTCTTCCCCCAGCAACGCCGGAGCCTCTTGCCATGCACTCGACGAAACATCCGATCGCCATCGAAGACAGTGTCGCCACCCTGAACCTGACGTCGTTCCACTACGGCGCCCCAGGCAGCGGCAAGAAGGTGTACATCCAGGCCGCGATCCACGCCGACGAAGTGCCGGCGATGCTGGTCGCGCACCTGCTGCGCGGGCAGCTGGACAAGCTCGATGCCGAGGGCCGGATCAAGGGCGAGGTCATCCTGGTTCCGGCCGCCAACCCGCTCGGCCTGTCGCAGGTGCTGCATGGCGCGCCGTTCGGCCGCTACGACCTGTCCACCGGCCTGAACTTCAATCGCTCCTACCGCCACGTCGCGGCCGCCCTCAAGGATGCGCTCGAGGGCCGGCTGGGCGCGGACGCCGCGGCCAATGTCGCGCTGATCCGCGAGCTGGCGCGCGACGAGGTGGCGGCCTGGGAACCGGCGGACAATGCCGCCACGCTCAAGAAAATGTTGCTGACGATGGCGATCGACGCCGACATCGTGCTCGACCTGCACTGCGATAACGAGGCGGTGCTGCACATGTACACCGGCACGCCGCTGGTCGACGTAGTGCAGCCGCTGGCCGACCTGATGGGCGCGCGCGTGCTGCTGGTGGCGAAGGAATCGGGCGGCGAAGCCTTCGACGAAGCCTGCAGCCGGGTGTGGTGGGACCTGGCCGATCATTTTCCGCAAGCCGCGATCCCGCCCGCCTGCGCCGCGGTCACCGTCGAACTGCGCGGCGAGAACGACGTGAACTACGACTATGCGCAGCGGGATGCCGACGCCATCCTGCAATACCTGGCGCATGCGGGCGTGATCGACATCCCGACCGTCGCCCTGCCGGCGGCGCAATGCGGCCCGACGCCGCTGGACGCGGTCGAGCCGCTGGCGGCGCCGCATGCGGGGGTGCTGGTGTTTCGCAAGAAGCTGGGCGACCAGGTGGCGGCGGGCGAGCCGATCGCGGACATCGTCAATCCGGTCAGCGGGAAGGTTACGCCGGTGGCGGCCAGCCGTCCGGGACTGCTGTTCGCCAGCACGGCGCACCGGCACCTGCTGCGCGGGATGCACGTGTGCAAAGTGGCGGGGGTGGATTCGTTCAGGTCGGGCAATCTGTTGTCGAGCTAAGGTCCTTTTTGCCGAGGTATCCCGCCTCCTCACGCGTACCAAGGTCGCTTAGCGTTGGCAGATGGTTGCGAGTACGCAATGAGCTCACCTGCCGAACGACAATAATCCGATTTCGCCCAAAGAGACTTCCTAGCAGGTCCAACCTACCGCAGGGAAAGGCCCGAGTATGCTGTCTATCGTCCTTAATCGTGTGCTTGGCGCGATATCGCTGGCTTTCTTGCTCGTGACGCAGACCAGCGCGGCGTCATGCATACCTGACGAGAAGGTCGCTATTGTCCGTAGCCTGTACAAGGCCTTTGCATGGCAGGTACTTTCAAGCTCAAACGAGGTCTTTGGGAAGCCGCTGACGCAGCAAGAGGATCCGGTTCTTCGTCGCTATTTCGACCAGGAGCTGACGTCGCTGCTGATCAAGGACCGTCATTGCGCCGCCAAGGCCGGCGAGATTTGCAACCTCGACTTCGACCCGATCTTCGCCTCACAGGACCCTGCCGCAGTCGACTTGTCGATCCATTCCATGCCGAACGATATCGTGGCTGTCGAATTTACCTACCCTGCTAATGGCGAAAGGATAAAACTGGAATATCGCCTGGCCAAAAAACAGGGTGCATGGCGAATCGGTGACATTCGTTATCCCGGCATGTCGGATGCATCTCTCAAACAGCTGCTCGCGCGTAAGGTGCCTGGCAGCGGCAGATAGCCGCCAGCTCAATGCGCTGGTGAATGCCTTGCGTGCCTGAAGAGCAATCCGGCCGCGACCGCAAGGATGGCGAACGTCGGCAGCAGCCAGGCGTAACCGACGCCCAGTTCCATCAAGGTCGCGCCACTCACCGCGCACCACGCCAGCGGGATCAGCCAGGCAACCGGGTGCGCACGGCAGGCCAGCAGCATGCCCAGCGTCGCGATCGCGGTCGGATCGGGCGCGACGCCGAACACCTCGGCCTGGTTCCAGCCACGGCCGCTGCCCGGCGCCAGCAGCGGGTAGGCGATCACCGCCAGGCCGGTCAGCCCCAGCGCCACCTGCTTCTGCATGCCGGCCGGCGTCGCCGCGCGCGGCCGCAGCGCCATGAAACACAGCATCACGGACTGCACGCCGAAGGCGAGCGCGAACCAGGGGCCGGCGGTGTTGATGTCCGCATGGCGTTCCAGGTGGTACGCCCAACCCACCCAGCCCCAGGCCACGGCCAGCACCAGCAGCGCGATGCTGCGGGTGTGCACGCCAGGGCGCGCAATGCAGCCGATGGCGATCAGGCCGGCCGCCAGCGCCAGCAGGTGCGCGGGCCAGACCGCCTCGTTGTACAGGGCGATGAGCCGGTAGTAGCTGCGTTGCGAGAACATCAAAAAATCCGACAGCGTATAAGTCCACCACTCGCTCATGCCAGCCTTTCGGCATCCTGGGCGATGCGCTTGCGCAGGGCCTCGTCGGGCATGCGGCCGGCGCCGGCCAGCAGGTTCTCGCGCACGTGGGCCACGCTCGAGGTGGCGGGGATTGCGCAGGTGACGGCGGGATGGGACACGATGAACTTCAGCAGCGCCTGCGCCCAGGTGCTGCAGCCGATGTCCGCAGCCCAGCCGGGCAGCGGCTTGCCGGCCAGCGCCTGCGTCAAATCTCCCTGGCGGAACGGCCGGTTGACGATCACGCCGATGCGGCGCTCGCGCGCCAGCGGCAGGATGCGCTGCTCTACCTCACGATCGAGGGCGTTGTACGAGATTTGCACGAAGTCGATCGGCTGTGAGGCCATGATCTTCTCGATCTCGCCGTGGCGCCGGCCTTCGGACGTCGTGATGCCGGCGTAGCGCAGCCGCCCTTCCTTCTTCATCGCCAGCAGGGTCTTCAGGTGCTCTTCCCACGACAGCAGGTTATGCACCTGCAGCAGGTCGAAGCGCGGCACGCGCCATAGTTTTCGGGAGGTCTCGATCTGCTGCACGCCCCGGGCCCCGCCACTGATCCAGACCTTATCGGCCGAGAACAAGGCCGGCGGCTTGATGGCTTGTATCGCTTCGCCGATCACGTCCTGGGCCGAGCCGTACATCGGGGACGAGTCGATCATTCGGCCGCCGCCAGCGAGGAACTGGCGCATCACCTCCCGGCATTCCTTGCGCGCCTGCGGATCGCGGCCGACGTTGAAGGTGATCCAGCTGCCGAGGCCAATGACGGGGATCTGTTCGCCGGACGAGGGGATCGGGCGGGTGAGCAGCGGCGCCGGGGCCGGCGCTGCGTGCAGCGCTGGCAGGGCCAAACTGCCGGATGCGGCGAGCATTGCTTGCAGCAGGCGGCGGCGTGAAGGTGAGTCCAGTATCATCCTTGTTCCTCGCATGGCTGAGTGCAGGAATCGACAGGATACTGCGTCTGAAGATGAGATGGCGCTGCTGTCAGCGCTGTTCCGGCCCGGATGGCGGCTTGTCGCCCGGCTGGCGTCGCAGACGCCGATTGTCGAGCCAGAGCGTCACCATCGCAATGGTCGTCAGCACGGTAAATCCGTTTTCACCGAGATAGCGCCAGAAGGCCCATGCTGCCCCTGCTGCGACGAGGCCCGTCAACAGCAGCAGAGAGCGATCTTTGAATGATGTCTTGGAGATCATTTCATGAGCATCGGCGGATACGACATGATCGCGTGGAGCGGGTGAAGGGAATCGAACCCTCGTATGAAGCTTGGGAAGCTGCCGTTCTACCATTGAGTTATTTACTATGATAATTGAGCCTGTCAGAATTTCTGTGTGGAACGGGGTCATGAAATAATCCCGAAAGGACTGTTCCATGACCGAAGTGATGACCACCAAGAAGCCCAAAAAACAGAAAGCAGCGTACCCGTTTCCCGTTGAGCTGATCGACCAGTTGCTGGCCCAGGTTGAGAACAAGGACGCCGAGTCGATCCTTGGCGAATCGGGCCTCGCCGGGCAGCTCAAAAAAATGCTGGCCGAGCGTATGTTGTCGGCCGAGTTGAACCACCACCTGGCCAACGAGGAAGACGGCAGCAGAAACCACCGCAACGGTAGCAGCCCGAAGAAGGTCTTGACGCCAGGCGGGGAGCTCCACCTGGACATTCCGCGCGATCGTCTGTCGAGCTTCGAGCCCAAACTGGTGGCCAAACATCAGCGCCGGATGTCGGGCTTCGACGATCACGTTATCAGCATGTACGCTCGTGGTATGAGCGTGCGCGAGATTCAGGCGCATTTGCTGGAGTTGTACGGCACCGAGGTGTCGCCAGACCTGATTTCGACCATCACCGACGAAGTGCTCGAGGAGGTCGCGCAGTGGCAGCAGCGGCCGCTCGAGGCGATGTATCCGATCGTGTATTTCGACGCGTTGCGCCTGAAGATCCGGGACGAAGGCACGGTCAAGAACAAGGCCGTATATCTGGCCTTGGGCATTCGTGCCGACGGCCGCAAGGAAGTACTGGGTCTGTGGATCGAACAGACCGAAGGCGCCAAATTCTGGCTGAAGGTTTTCAACGAACTCAAGAACCGCGGACTGGACGATATCCTGATCGCCGTCGTCGATGGCCTGCGCGGCTTCCCGGAGGCCATCGAGGCCGTTTATCCGCAAGCGCAGATCCAGACGTGCATCGTGCACCTGATCCGCAATTCGACGACGCTTGCGGCCTGGAAGGACCGGAAGGAACTGGCAGCGGCGCTCAAGCCGATCTACCACGCTGCCAACGCCGAGCTGGCCGAAGCGGCGCTGGATGCCTTTGCAGAAGGCCCATGGGGCACCAAGTTTCCGACCGTGGCCGCGATGTGGCGGCGCCAGTGGCAGCAGGTGATTCCGTTCTTTGCCTACCCACCTGAAGTGCGCACGATCATCTACACGACCAACGCTATTGAAAGCCTGCATATGCGTCTGCGGAAGATCGTCAAGAACCGTGGTCACTTCCCCAGCGACGAAGCCGCGACCAAGTTATTGTTCCTGGCCTTGCGCAATATCGAGAAAGATTGGAAGATGCCACAGCGTACCTGGAAGCAGGCTGCCAACCAGTTCGCCATCATGTTCGGCGAGCGCTTCACGAACGCGATTATCTAACTACGAATTCTGGCCCCGCACACAGAATTTCTGACAGGTCCTGATAATTGTTCACTACGTTGTACCCTGTCCGAAACTCTAGGTTGTAGCGTATGGCTCGCAGTTGAAGACTATCCTGGAAAGCGTGAGTCGTTCCTGTCGCGAATGGCAAGCGTGCGCTCCCCTACTCGTCGTTGCATGGCTTGCCATGAGTCCTCCTCAAGCGTCGCTTACATCCGTCATGCCTCTACGTGAACTTCCTCCCAACTACTAGGGTGGGTTCTCAGTACTTGTCTCTACTCTCGAACACCGACGGCTTCGTTCAACACGTCGTCTCCAGTGAGCCGATCTGTGGGTGTAACGCGATGCTGCAACGCGCATTTCGTACTGCAATCCTTCTCAAAGCGAGACAAGCCTAATGCGGCAGGTGAACAACTAAAAATACAGGGCTGATCGGCACGTAGCTTACCTAGACATCCTCGTGTGCGATCTGGCGCTCGGCTATCTTGGACGCTTTACAAAAGCCGCGGCTGGCTGCTTGCCTACGATTTGTCACTTACAACGCCGGCACACTGAATTAGCAAAGCTATCCTGCCCGGACACACGGGCAATCACTCGTCGCTGTTAATAGAACTTATCCCCGTTCCCGTAGCGGCCAACGATGCCGACATGGACTACATCAAGGAGAGGAGCAGTGATCGATTTGTGACGATCAAACCGCGCTCTAGCCCAGAGCGTCCCAACTCGTTCGCGCGGAAAAGTGAGGAATGACGGAACCCGTTTCGACCAAAATCGACACGAATTGATGACAAAAAGAAAGCATTGTCGGTATCTTTAACGGCGACATAACGTGAATTTAATGCCCCCACGATCTTCCGACACGGACAATACTTTAACTATTTATCCTTAGAGATTAGCAATATGGTCAACGTTGACAAAAATATCAACCAGCACAATGCTGGATGGTCGTTCGAAAACATTAGTGAGGACTTCGACGAACACATTAGAAAATCGATTCCACTTTACAATCAGGGACATGAGCTGATTTGTCATTACAGCGATTTTTTTCTGAAGCCGGACAGTGTGATTTATGATATCGGCTGCTCTACTGGAAAGTTTCTCGAAAAACTCGCTCGTCACCATGAACACAAACGCAATTTGGAGATGATCGGAATCGATACAGTCCAAGATATGATCGACTTCGCATCACGCCGCTTCGTTGATGATGACCGTCTCTCGTTTGTGGTGGGAAATGCGCTTGACTTAGATATGAAGAAATCTGATATGGTAGTCGCCAATTATACAATCCAATTTTTACCTCCACGCGTGAGGCAGACACTCCTCGACGCAATCTATCAGTCATTGAACTGGGGCGGAGCATTCTTCATGTTTGAGAAAGTTCGAGCGACAGACAGTCGCTTTCAAGACTACGCGAATCAGGTCTACACGGAATTCAAATTAAAGAACGGCTTTAGTGAGGCCGAGATCATCAACAAAACGCGCAGCATAAAAGGGGTAATGGAACCATTCTCTACTGAGGGGAACATCGATATGCTGAGACGATCCGGGTTTTCCGACATCATTAGCATTCAGAAATATGTCTGCTTCGAGGGCTTCCTAGCCATAAAATGATCAGTAGAAAATCAATTGCTTAATCCTCCAAGGCACCATATGTTTCACAAACTCGGGACATACTTCTTTCGTTATCGCAATATAATCGGCCCCATCGTATTTTTAGCGGCGATATATTTCGGCACCTCGTCTTATCCCATGAATCTTCCTTCCTTGAATCTTGCATTCGACATCGCTGGAATCAGCATTGCGCTGCTCGGACAAGGGCTCAGAATTATCACGATTGGCTACGAGTACATTGAGCGTGGCGGAAGAAATCGCCAAGTATATGCCAGCAAGCTTATAACTGGTGGCGTATTCAGCCATTGCAGGAACCCTCTTTACGTTGGCAATATCCTTCTCGCCGTCGGTCTGGCACTCGTCGTGCACTCTAGTCTCTTTTACTTAACCGTTCTTCCATTTGTGCTAATTGCCTACATATCTATCGTGTCGGCCGAGGAAACGTACCTGCAAGAGAAATTTGGGGATGATTATAGTAGATACTGTAAAAACGTAAATCGGTGGCTTCCTAACTTCCGGGGATGGAAGCGCACCATATCTCTCATGACATTCAATTGGAAACGAGTAGTCGTCAAAGAGTACAACACAATGTTTGTCGTTGTTCTCGCGCTGGCTCTGGCAAAGTACTGGTCCGGTTATCAAGTGCAGGGGATTGCTGTCGTTCCTGATGCCGGCACGGTAATGATCGCTTTCGCTGTATGGTTGAGCTCATACGTCTTCGTGCGCAATCTGAAGAAGTCTGGAAAACTTACTGCTTGAATACTTATATTAGGACCTGCTGGCCAAACTTCACTAGCCGTCATGAAAAGGCGATGTAAAAAGCCTATGCTGCCTCACTAGAATGATTCTCTTGAGAAATTAAATCATCCTGAAAACGGATAGTGAAACGGCTTCCACCTCCTTGTCTGGCCTCGTACGCGAACGAAGCGTTCAAGTAATCGCAGATTCGTTTCACCAGTGACAAACCAAGTCCTGTACCCACAGATCCGCTTGATGGTGCCATACGATCCCGCTGCCCGAGCGTACGCTGTACTGATTCTGGTAGTCCAGGCCCAGTGTCTTCGACGATCAAGCAGGTACCATTGAGAACAACGGTCACTACTCCCTGTTCAGTGTACTGGCACGCATTGCGAATAAGATTAGAAACTGCCGATTTGCATAGCTCCGCAGGTGCGCGCACGATAATCGGGGAGCTACCAATACAGAGTAGCTGTACTGGTTTGTCGATAACGAGGGATTGATAGCGTTCGGTTTCCTTGCGTGCAACTTCCCCAATCGAAACCGGCTCGAAATCGCCTAACTCTGGTTCCCGCGCAAGCAGGAGCATGACGTTAATACACTCTGCGGCTTCTTGAGCGGCCTTATAAACACGTACGGCCGCTGCTCGCCTGTGGTCATCGACCTCGCCCTCCAGCAGAATTTCGGTAGAGCCAGTAATGACCATAAGCGGCGTACGAAGTTCATGGCTGACATCGCCGGTGAAAAAACGTTCTCGGTCGAGAACTCTGCGCAATTGTTCGGTGTGTGCCTCAAGCGCTCTCGCGAGGAACCCCAGCTCATCATTGCGGTCAGTGAGAGGCAGGACAGGAGCCCCCTGAGCTACTGCTGTAGCTAATTCACTGATGGGAGACACTATACGACGTCCGAAGAAACCGCCCAATGCCGCCGCAGACAAAACGCAACAAGCAAAGAACGCGGCAAAAGTTGAGTAAACTACTAGCTCTACATCCTCATAGTCACTCCCATGATCGACTACGACATATGGTCCTAATTGGTCAGCTCCAGCAAGCACGTGCAGGTTCTCATGTCCAACCGTCGAGTCGGAGATCCCTGGACGCAAACCCCGTAACGATTTGGGGATGTCTTCTCCTCGGTGAAATCGAAGCCCTGCGGGCAAGTCCACTTCAATACCTGCAGCGTCACGTGGCAACGCCCACTTTTCCACCTCCGCCAGCCGATTATCTACGAGATGAACTTCAATTCCCTCAACGGCAACGGCAACCAGTGCGGAAAAGCAAGCGGCCAAGACGAAACCGAAGAGCGTGAACGCTGAAAATATGCGCCGGCTCAAAAGAAAATTGTTATGCATCTGGAATCACCAGTCGATAGCCAACGCCGGGAATAGTTACGAGCATAGGACGCTCGAAAGGCTTGTCGATTCCTTGACGTAAAAAGTGGATATGGGTTCGAAGTGCATCGCTCTCAGGTCGATCTTCGCCCCACACCGCGTGCTCAAGTGTTTCTCGAGTCACGATACGGGGCGCCGCCAGCATCAAGCTACGAAGCATCACATAGCCGATGCGGGTTAGTAAGACTTTGACTCCGTCACGCGTTACTTCTTGGAGTTCCGGGTCGAAGACGAGTGTCCCGAACCGCAGCGCTCGGTCTACTCCGTGAGTCCCCATAGCGCGACGCATCATTGCCCTCAATCGCATGTCCAACTCAGCCACGGAGAACGGTTTAACGAGGTAATCGTCGGCGCCGCTCTCGAACCCTAAAGCCTTGTCAGCTAGACTATCGCGCGCGGTCAACATCAGCACTGGAGTATTCAGCTGAAACTCATAACGCACTTTTTGGCACAACTCAATCCCACTAATCCCCGGCAACATCAGGTCGAGAACTATTGCGTCGTACTCGTTCTCGGAAATGAGCGCAAGGCCACCATAACCGTTCCTGGCGGAATCAAGGATATAACCCTTAGGCTCGAGAAAGCCATACAGGGTTGCAAGAATGTCTGGATTGTCTTCTACAATTAATACTCGCATTAATTCACTCAAGATAAGGTTATTTTCAATTCTCGCTGCCTAAAAATGGCGGTCGAAGTCAGGTTACTGCGATATAAAAAAATGGTTTTCGACCAATTCGATGAGAATATGAATCACTTTGATGTGAAGCTCCTGTGAACGATCGGCAAAGCGACCGCCCGGAGTACATATGCACACGTCGGCGTACTGCTCGAGCTCGGATCCCGGCCGGCCGGTTAGTGCAATAACCACTAACCCCATATTGCGTGCGGCGCAGGCGGCAGCAATTACCGAAGGACTCGAGCCACTGGTACTTATCGCCACCAATACGTCTCCTGTTTGTGCATGGCCTTGGACATACCTGGCGAACACTTGGTCGTACCCGAAGTCGTTTGCGACACAGCTGATATAGCTCGGATCTGAAATTGCATCTGCAGCGAATGGAATTCGGTCCCCTCTGAAACGGCCAGACAGCTCCTCAGCTAGGTGCATGGCGTCGCACATGGATCCGCCATTACCGCAACTGATTACCCGGCGGCCCTGCTCAAGAGCATTTGCGAGTGCAGCTCCAGCCTCATGAATGCGTGCTATCTGCGTTTCATTGTTCATTAGCCGTTCTAATGCAGCATGTGCTTCAAGCAATGCTGCTTTCACGATATCTGATTCCATTTGTAAATTCTCCGTAATGTAATGATTACCGCTGCCAGTATTGACGCCAACTCGGCGCCGTCAGTTCAGCATTTGTCCGAACTGCGCCACATAGCGCCCCAACACCCCAAATAGCAACACCAGCATGAGTAGAAGGCAAAGTGCTGGGTCTGCCTCTACAAATCCGAGCGCGAGACAGGCCGACGCCAACGCTGGAGCAGCAAACGGGAGCGCCATAATCAATGCCGGAAGTGCTAGCTTAGATCGCTTGTACCTAACCGATCGAAACCGCAGAAACATACGCACCATCCCATACATCAGGGCTGGGCTTGCGGCGAGCAGCATCATCGTCGGATCGAGCGGCTGCACGTGGTTAAGCCGATGCACGCCGGCACCGATGAGGAAAGGGCTCGGCGCTAACAAAATCGCGAGTAGCCAGATTCTCGATGACAGACGCGGACGCGCATCGACCGACGGCCCTTTCCTTCCGTTTGTAGATGATGTGTAAAGGACAAGTAGTGCCACCATATACAAGGCTGTGGCATGCAATGAAATGCTATCGAGGACGATTGCACTGATTGCTGTCCAAGTGGCGATGAAAGTACGGCAGAAGAAGTCGATGCGCGACCAAATTGATCTTGGCCACCGTGACTGTGTTTCTGGCGTCATGGATATTCCTTTCAGCCGGGACATCTTGGGTCAATCGCCCGGCCTACTTGGGCACGCAGGGTGCCCGTGATGACATTCATACTCTGCTCGGTGCCCGAACGACCGATCGGATGTCGGCAATCGTGGCCAAAGCGGCTGCTTCGCAGTCAGCTTTTGGCGCGTGCCGAATACCCACCGCGAAACCGATGAGCGCGCTAGCGCCATCCATCGGACTACCAAGCGTCGAGTAACTTTATGATTTGATTGTAGCGACGCGACAGGCGCGTTGATTACGCAGGAAAGCGTTGGCCCGGCCGAAACGTCGCAATGATTACGCTGCTATGCGCCACTGTGGGCGTTCAGGCGGTGACAGGATGAGGGAAGTGAACGCGGCGTCACTGGCGACCGTGTGGGAATCGATCGCCACAACATATAACGTCGTTTGCTCGAGAATGGCCGGTGTGGACGCTGCGTGACTGCAAGATGGGCAGTGGGAGTGCAGACTTCCAACTTTTTTTGAGCCTGCTGCGCCGGTAGGCTCGATCGACGCAATTTGCTCAGTCGCATCCGCTTTATGCTGATGGTGACCGAGATGCTGCGCAGCAAGCCCCGACTCATGCGTGCAGTAAGCACTGATTGCACTCCAGCTGAACTGCAGCGCAATCATGAGTAGTAAAACATGGACGAACCGGCGTGTCATGACGCGAAGTATAGCATCGCCGGTGCAAAAATGCCGCTTAGAAGCCTTCCCGGTGGATGGCAGCCACTAATCCGCAGATGCGAGTGTGAGTCGTTCGCGCCTTACAGGTCGAAACCTCAGCTGAGCTTGCCTTGCTAGTGCCCCGCCGTCACCTAGTTGACGGCGCTCGGCACACTCAGCTTGGCTGTTCGAACACACGGATTAAAGATGTCCAGTGCTGGATTCAGGATGACACTGTTGATATCCAACATGCCCAATACCGAGTGGAAGAAATTATCGTGCGAAAATTGCTGTTGCCGCCGTGCTGCGAGACACTGCCGATCAATGCGGAAGCGTTCGCTAAATGGATTTGACATCCACACCATCATTGGGATGTGCGTCTGCTCGACAGGTGCAATCAAATAGGGCGCTCCGTGTAGATACATGTTTCGTTCTCCCAGCGATTCTCCGTGATCAGATACGTAGAGCATTGCTGTGTCCGCTGTGCCCGCAATCGCCGCCCTCTCCAGCATGGCGATGGTTTGACTAAGGATGTAGTCCGTGTAAAGGATCGTGTTGTCATAGGCGGCGACGATTTCTTCGCGTTTACATTGCTGGAAATCGGTCGTCGCACACGCTGGGCCGAATTTTGCGAACGGCGCAGGATATCTCCGGGAGTAGGCCGGCCCATGACTGCCCTTCTGGTGCAGAACAAGGACAATATCCTTGTTGGTTTTTTCAATGAGTTCCGGAAGATCCGCCAACATACGCTCGTCAAAACATTCTGCGTCTGAGCAATGTAGCGCATCTGGCTGGGGCACTGACAGATCCTGGAATTCGACCCGATCACAGACACCTTTACAGCCTGAGTTATTACTACGCCAGACTACTTTCAAGCCAGCGTGGGACAGGACGTCGAGCAGTCCCTCCTGGCTGCGAGCTTTGGCCGCATCGTAATCATTGCGCCCCAATGTCGAGAACATACATGGGAGAGATACCGCAGTGGCAGTGCCACAGGCCTGAACGTTGGTGAAGTTGATCAGTCCGGCTTGGCGCGACAACAGAGGGTTAGTGTTGTTCGCATAGCCGTTCATTGAGAAGCTCGATGCGCGGGCGGTTTCGCCTACTACAATCACCAAGAATGCTGGCTTGCGCCCATCCGTCCAAGTCCGGCCTTTGATGGCGTCGCGCCCCAACGCTTTGACCACAATTGGGGTGCGAAACCGACTACCCACATAGGCTTGGGTCGCTTGAACAAGATTCATTGGCGTCAACCGATAACGCAACTCGTGGTACTGACGAAATGTTGGCGCCAGACTTTTGAACGTCAACAGGAGTAGCAAGACAGCGACTACGATCACCCCTCCGAATATTGCCAGTCGACTCAGAATTCCACGAAATCCTTGGAGATACTCGATGTCCAGGCCTGCAATCCACAGAGACGGCACGATTCCAAAAACGGTGAGCGAGACAAGCATTTTCCAGTTGAAAAGCTCAGCAGCTTCCCTGAAATCGGTCTCGAATACGTTTTGGATCATTGTTTTGTCTATAACGATGCCATACTGGTGCATGAAATATCCAACAAACGCCGAAATCATGAAAGCAGTAATGATAAACGGCTTAAATACTGGGCGAAAACTAAATATCGTTAAAATGCCGATGAAAAATAATATTAGGATCGCAAGCATCCCCACGAGCAATGGAACGCGAGCGAAATTTACACCATCTACATAGTCAAGATAACTACTCCAGAAGCCTGAATTGGCGACCGTCGACAAATATAACGCGGAAATTATTGCGACAACGAAGGAACTTAGGCGCCGTCCAAAGATTTGCTTCACTTGATTTACCCCAGAAAAACCAGCGCCGCAAGAGGCAGCTGAATTTGTCTAGAATAATGATCGCAGCGTGACGCCAACGTAGGCTTGGCGTTAAATATGCGATAAATCGATCATCAAGACAGAGGGCAAAAATTTCGACCAACGCGCAAAGTATTCTTCTATCAGATTTTCCCTAACCTCACCCTATCGCTTATTCAAAAAAATCTTGAAAAAAGCGCGGGGACGAAGAGCATCCCCCATGTCAGTGCGGCCAATAAGATCGTCATGAACACTGCCGCGCTACCAAGATCCTTAGCTCGACCTGACAATGGATGGTAGTCAAGCGATATCCTATCGACTACTGCCTCGACAGAAGAATTCAACAGCTCGACCACCAATACAAGCAGTAATACAGCAGCTAGCGCAACCTTTTCAATATTGGAAACTGGCGCGCACATAGCGACGATTACCCCAGGACATACCAGTAGTAGCTCCTGCCGGAAGGCATGCTCTGACACCCAAGCGGTGCGCAGCCCCTTAAGTGAATATCCGAGGGCATCTTTCACTCGCTTAGCTCCGCCCACGCTTTTGTATTGGCTCAAATACTGTTCTTCGATACTCATGGAATACTCGATATAAATTCCGAAAAGAGATTCATGTGGCCGGCAGAGGGAGTATCACGGGAGGATTTTCCAGAACTGTCGCCCAACCGATTCAAATCCCTCATCCTCTACTCTGAATCGTGAAAATGGCGTTAAAAATCGTGAAAAATCTCGTTAAATCGAAACGATATGCATTACATTCTTTGACATCTTGACAGCCATTGAATGTCGACGTAGTGTCCCGGCTACTTGGACAGACGATTTTCTTTCCAATCGGCACCGCAATCAATATTTCTCCTCTTCCTCGCAGTGCTGTTAAAAATCACATTCGCCACATGCGCATACGTAATGCGGCCTTCTCCAAAATTGCTACTGAAATTTTTAGCATGAATATGCTTCTCTCTGCCATCCGAAAATTATCATTCGCAAAACCAAACCCGTTCGCACCATTCTTTCCCGTTGTAGCGATAGTTGTTATTGTCCTAGCCTTTCTGCTTCAGGCACACTCATTCTCACGAGCACTGCAGCTAACGATTCTATTCCTGCCAGGCGCCTTATTGTTACTTGCGACAACCACCCAATTATTAAGCCATCGGCTGCGCACTATAGCTGTCGGAATCTGGACATTGATTTTCATTATTGATGCAGCGATTCGCGCCTACATTATAAACACGTATCAAGCAGCCCCCAATAGCACCTTCATTGTTGGAGCATTGGCAAACACCGGCTTACGGGAAAGCTTGGAATATGCGCGCACGCTCGACACGGCAGTTGGCATTCACCTTATCTTGGGGCCTTTACTACTGCTCCTGGCTCTTTGTCTTGCCTCTTGCGGACGGCGGCGGGGCACGCTTGCGCCAATGACGCTGTCTGTGCTGATCGTTTTACTTGGTTTGTCTGCGGTTGCCTATATCGTCAAACCATGGCGCAAGTTGCACCCAATCGCGTTTTGGACGAATTTGAGCAGTTCGATCACAGAAACCAGAGCGAATTGGCATAGGTACGATCAGGCCAGGTTTGAGACACAAAAACTTGCTAGCGCGCTCGGCGCGAAAACGACTGACGACCACCCATCGACAGTTGTGCTCGTCATCAGTGACAGCGTCAACCGCGACAACATGTCTCTATACGGCTACGATCGTGCGACGACACCGGCGATGTCTAGGCTCCAGCAGACGCTGAACGGGAACATGATCGTCTTCGACAACGCATGGTCCGTCGAAGCCAGCACCCTACCCTCTTTACACCGGATCTTCGAACTCGACAACGACAACCACGTCGGGGAGGATCCCCATATACTCTCTGTGGCGCGCAGTGCAGGATATCGAACTTGGTGGATCAGTAATCACGATGACATGGGCATCGAGCAAGAACATGCCAGATTAGCGCGGGATGTTGTGCTTGCCAATCGCAGTCCAGGCCGTTCAGGGGGCGGCCTGGACGAACAATTGCTGCCTCATCTGAGCTCAGCCTTTAGCGATCCTGCCCCGCGCAAGTTTATTGTTCTGCATCTGATGGGGGCCCACCCGCACTATCAGCTGCGCTATCCGAAGCATGCTGAGGCATTCGAGCGCCACGACGAAATCGATCAGAGACTACGTGCGGCCGGACGTTCGTGGCGGATCGGCCAGCTACGCAAAAGGTATGACTCTGCAATCCTATACAACGACGCAGTCGTCGCGAAATCCCTCGACATGTTGCGCGAGCTGCCATCGCTGACGACGCATGAACATCGCGCTTGGATGTATTTATCTGATCACGGACAGGAGGTCGGTCACACCAGAAACTTCGCAGGACACAGCAGGAAGACTAGCGCGGGCTATCGCATTCCGGCGATTGTATGGCGCAACCAGTCATGGCCGTCAGCGGACCAACTCGCAGAAAATCCGTTTCGCTCTGATTGGACCAGCTGGATCCTTGCCGATCTGCTGAGGCTGGATTGGAAGGGCAAGGATTCGCGCTACAGCGCTCTTGACAGCGACTACCGCTGGCGCGCACCGATTACGCCAGGGAATGTCGTCGCCAACGATCAAGATGTTCCAACTCGAGCGGGCAATTCTAATCAGTGAGGTGTATCACGCGAGGAACCGAGGCTGCCGAATGCTTCCGCATCCGGCGCCATAAGAACGCCTATCATGGCGATCCGCGATGGACTGGAATTCGTATTCCTGTCCATCGCTTTTCCCGGTCAGTAAGTGACCGCGACTGACTCTTCCGACCGAGGCGTTTGCACCTGGGCCTCTTTTCGGTGTGCCATACGGTACAAAAGCGGCAGGACCAGCAGCGTCAGGACGGTTGACGACAGGATACCGCCAATCACAACTGTCGCCAGTGGCCGCTGAACTTCAGCGCCGGTCCCCGTTGCAATTGCCATAGGCACGAAACCCAGCGATGCGACCAAGGCAGTCATCAGCACCGGGCGCAAGCGCGTCAACGCACCTTGTGTAATCGCCTCGTCAAGCGACATCCCACCTTCTCGCAGAGACCGGATGAACGAGATCATCACCAAGCCGTTCAGCACTGCGACACCGGATAGCGCGATAAATCCAACTGCCGCAGTGATCGACAATGGGATCCCTCTTGCCGCGAGGGCGACAATACCACCGGTCAGTGCAAACGGAATGCCTGTGAAGACCAACAAACCATCCTTCACATTACGGAACATCATGAACAGCAACGTGAACACCAGGAACAGAGCCAAGGGTACAACGATCTGCAGACGTTGCGTGGCTGACTGCAGCTGCTCGTAGGTGCCACCCCAGTTCATCCAGTATCCCGCCGGGATCTTTACGCTGCTTGCGATCGCTGCTTCGGCCTCTGGCACGAAGCTGCCGATGTCACGCCCTCGCACGTTAGCGCTGATAACGATGCGACGTTTGCCATCTTCTCGGCTGATCTGGTTCGGGCCAGGCGCCAGCTCCAGGGTCGCCAGTTCGCCCAGCGGAATGAAGGCTGAACCAGATGAAGGGGCACCGCCCAGACCAATACCTGCCCCCCTCTCAGTACCGAGCTGGGCCGGCAATGGGATCGGAAGGCGTCGCAGGGCATCGAGGTCGGAGCGTTGTACTTCCGGTAGACGCACAACAATCGAGAAGCGGCGATCACCCTCGAACATGGTACCTGCCTCGCGCCCACCGGTTGCAGCAGCGATCGTCTCCTGGACGTCAGCCATGTTCAAGCCGTAGCGTGCAGTCTTGTCGCGGTCGATGTTCACCGTGAGCATTGGTAGGCCAGTCGTTTGCTCCACTTTGACTTCCGCCGCTCCAGAAACCCGCTGCAATACAGCGGCTATGCGTGCGCCTGTCTGAGTCAGCACATCCATGTCGTCGCCGTACAGCTTGACCGCGACATCGCTGCGCACGCCTGAGATCAGTTCGTTGAAACGGAGCTGAATCGGCTGCGAAAACTCATACGCATTGCCCGTGTACTTCGCCGCCTCTTCCTGAATTGCTTCCACAAGTTCAGAATGGCTACGCTTCGGCTTCGGCCATTCGGCCTCGGGCTTGAGCATGATGTAACCGTCCGAAATATTCTGCGGCATCGGATCAGAGGCAATCTCGGCCGTACCCGTACGAGCGAAGATGCGCTCGATCTCTGGAAACTTCGCTTTCAGGCCAACCTCAAGTTTTTTCTGCATCTCAACCGATTGGGAGAGGCTGGTCGCAGGGATCCGCAACGCCTGAATAGCCAGATCGCCTTCGTTCAAATTTGGAATGAACTCACTGCCCAACCGGGTTGCGAGCAAACCAGAAAGGACAACCGCGACGATTGCGCCCGTCAGTACCACTGGGCCGTTGCGCAGCACCATCCGCAGCGCCGGCGCATAGAGGTGGCTGGCTTTCGCCATCAGACGATTTTCCTTTTCAGCGACGCGGTTACCGATGAACAGTGCAACTGCAGCAGGGACAAAAGTAATCGACAGGATCATCGCTCCGAGCAGCGCGATCACGACAGCGAAGGCCATCGGATGGAACATTTTCCCTTCCACTCCGCTGAGAGCAAAAATTGGAAGGTAGACCACCATGATGATCAACTGGCCGAACAGCAGTGGGCGGCGCGCTTCCTGAGCCGCAGCAAAAACTTCTTGGAAACGCTCTTTAAGCGTCAGGTTGCGTTTGAGGTGTTCCTGCGCATGCGCCAGGCGACGAACGCAGTTCTCGACAATGACGACTGCACCATCGATGATGATGCCGAAGTCAAGCGCTCCCAAACTCATTAGGTTGGCACTGACTTTATAAGTCACCATGCCCGTAAAGGTGAACAGCATCGACAGCGGAATGACCATCGCTGTGATAATCGCGGCGCGGATATTGCCGAGGAACAGGAACAAGATCACGATCACCAGAACCGCCCCTTCTAGCAGGTTCTTTTTCACGGTAGAGATCGCCTTGTCGACCAGCACGGTGCGGTCGTACACCGGCACGGCTTTTACGCCCGCAGGCAAAGTCTTGTTGATCACTTCCATTTTCTCGGCCACTGCCTGCGACACTTGCCGGCTGTTCTCGCCGATCAGCATAAAAACGGTGCCAAGCACGACTTCTTTTCCGTTCTCGGTCGCGGCGCCAGTACGCAGCTCCTTGCCCAGTGCCACGTCTGCAACATCACGGATGCGCACCGGCACACCGTCCACGTTCTTGAGGACTGTATTCCGGATATCGTCGATCGTGCGTACCTGGCCTGGTGCGCGGATCAAGAATTGCTCGCCCGAGCGCTCGATATAACCTGCTCCCGTGTTCTCATTGTTACGTTCGACTGCAAGGGCGATATCGCCAAGACCGAGGCCATAAGAGCTGAGACGATTGGGATCAGGCGTGATGTGATACTCCTTGGAGAACCCACCAATAGAATTGATCTCGGTTACACCTGGAACCTGACGTAGCTGTGGCTTGATAATCCAGTCCTGTACCTCGCGCAGATCAGTCGGCGTGTACTCGCTGCCGTCTGCTTTCTTAGCGCCCTCTTCGGTCTCCACTGTCCATAGATAAATCTCGCCCAAGCCAGTCGAAATCGGCCCCATCACCGGCGTTGCCCCTTCGGGCAAGCCTTCACGGGCTTCCTGCAACCGCTGGTTAACTAGCTGGCGGGCGAAATAGATATCCGTGCCATCTTTGAAGATGACAGTTACCTGCGACAGGCCGTAGCGCGACAGCGAGCGTGTTTGCTGCAAGCCTGGAAGTCCAGCCATTACAGTCTCGACCGGGTAGGTAATGCGCTGTTCGACCTCCAGAGGTGAATAGCCTGGCGCCGAAGTGTTGATTTGGACCTGGACGTTGGTGATATCAGGCACAGCGTCGATCGGCAGACGCCCGTAGTTGTAAACGCCGATTGCCGCCATCGCGAGAACCAGCCCCATGATGAGCCATCGACTGTCGATGGCAAAACGTATGATTCGTTCAAACATGAATTCTTTCTCCTCAATGTCCGTGCTCGGCGCTGCCCTTGCCGAGCTCAGCTTTGAGCACGAAGCTGCCGTTATTCACGTAGCGCGCGCCAGCAGCGAGCCCTTCAAGGATTTCTATCGACTGACCGTCGACAGTGCCGGTTTTTACCGGTTGGGCGCGGAAGCCCTCTGCCGTAACGACGAACACCGCTGGCTTATCCTCAATCGTCTGAATGGCGGCAACCGGTACGGTGACGGGGGCAGTGCGAGTGCCTTGAGCAAGCATCACGTCAACAAACAGACCCGGGCGCCATGCGCCTTCTGGATTGGCGATCACCACACGAGCAATCGCGCTGCGAGTTTGTGCGCCCACCAACGAGCCGACATAGCTGACCTTGCCGTTGGCGCGCAAACCGGCAGTCGGTGCCGTGACCGTGGCATCGACGCCACTGCGTACGGTTCCCAGATCTTTGGGAGTGACGGCGAGATCGACCCAGACCCGTGACAGATCACTCAGTACGAACACATTAGCGTTTTCCTGTACTGCTTCGCCCAACGTGATGTGCTTTTCGACAACCATGCCATCGAATGGTGCCCGCAATTCATAACGGTTCAATGCACCGCCACCGGTCTTCACGTCAAGCGCAGTAAGCTTCGATCGGGCAGTCTGAACTGCCAGTTCGGCCTCGCGATAGGCCTGCTGGGCCTGGAGATAGTCCTGCTCGGCCGAGATGCGGTCTTGCCACAGCTTTTTCTCGCGTTCGTACAGCGTTTTGGCCAGCGTCAGCCGGGTCTGGGCAGAATCCAGTGCGCTGCGCAGATCCGCCAACGCAGGGCTGGAGATCACGGCCAGCACCTGACCCTTTTTTACCATCTGTCCCAGCTCAGCCGGTGCAGACTCGGCCACGCCAGGCAGGCGCGGCACCACGTGCGCGGTCAGATCTTCATTCACACGCACCTCGCCCGGAAGCCGGATGGTGTTAGTGATTGTGGCTGGACCGGCGATTGCAGTGCTGATACCAGCGGTCTTGATTTGCTCGGCATTGATCTTGATAACGCCTTCATCGGCGTGATCTTCCTCACCGCCTTCTTTTCCTTCCGCGTCGGCCTTGGCTGTCGGTTTGGCTTTCTCGACTTGCTCAGTTTCACCGTGCCCGTGACCGTCATCACCACCTGCGTCGCGGTTCCAGAGCAGAATGACCATCGCTAATATGGCACCAACCGCGACGATCGCGGCGATCAACGGCAGGGATTTTTTGTTTTGCTTGCTTGGGGTTGTCATTGCATGCTTTCTTTGAAGATGGCTGTGCTACCGGCATCGGAGGCCGGCACGAGACGTTCGAGATCGGTCGCGGCCATGTAGCGCTCGGACAGCGCGCGCAGGTATTGCGTACGCGCCAGAATCAAGGCGCGTTGGGTATCGAGAACGTCGAGGAAACCGAACTTACCAAGCTCGAAGCCAGTCACTGCTGCGTCATAGGCTTGCTGGGCAGCCGGCACCATATCTCGCGTCAGGCTATCAAGCTGGATCTGCGCTACCTCGGCTCGTTGGCGCGCATCGGCCAACGCCTGGTGCAGTCGCAGCCGCTCAGCGTCGAGTTCATCACGAGCCTGGTCTGCACGCTGCAGGGCCGAAGAGAGGTTGCCCTGGTTACGGTTAAATAGAGGCAGTGGTACCGACAGCCCTAACAGGGTTTGCGTTGCGCCTCCACGTTGGCGGTCACGCTGGCTACCTACGCTGATGCGGATGTCCGGTATGCGCAAGGACCGCTCAAGTCCAACCTGAGCGTCCTGCCGCGATACCTGAACCTGGGCCTGCCGCAGGCGGGGCGCCGAGGCAAGACGTTGTTCCAGCTCTGCCATGACTGGAATGGCGGCAAACTCGAGCTCCGGCGTCACCAGCGGCTGCTCGATGGTGGCGGTGCTGCCCATGAGCGCGGCAAGCCTGCGTCGCGCGATTGCCAGCTCGGCCGTCGCCTGGGTCAGCTCGATGCGCACTGCCGACTCAGCGACACTGGATCGTGTCTGTTCGACCGGGGAAATCTTCCCCGCTGCAACCCGGCGCGTAGCTGCATTGGTGGCTCGACTGGCGATCTCGATGGACGATTGCGCTAGCACGACTCGCTCTTGCACGGTCAGCGCCTCAAGATAAGCAGCCATGACGTCAGCACGCAGCTCGGCGCGCCGGCCACGCACAGCCTCAAATGCCAGTTGCCGTTCTTGTTCGGCCGCGGCGATGCGTGCGCCACGCTTTCCTCCGAGCTCGATAGTTTGGCTGATCTCAACCGTTTCGACCCGACTACGGCGATCCGTACCTTCCGTAGAAAGGGAAAGTTCAGGGTTGGGGATGACACCAGCCTGCCGGCGCACACCGTCGGCGATGCCGATGGCGTGGCTCGCTGCTCTCAAGTCCGGATTGCGTGCGTAAGCGGCCTGCAGCGCCTGCTGAAGAGTCAACGGTAACGGCTCTGCTGTGGAGACTGGCACAGCTGATGTTGTGGTTGCCGCTCCGTGAAGCATGTGGGCCGGCGCACTGGATTGTGCGTAAAGGGGGGCTGACTGCGCGAGCAGCATGACCGCCCCCATGATCAAATGTCTGGGATGCATAGATAACTCCGAAATGAATGAATCGAAAGCTATCCGGCGACAATAGTGCCGTTAGACGCGCGCATCAGCACGCGACCACGAACATTATGGGCTTAGATAAAAGCGGGGAATTGACGCCGGATTTAAACGGCGCTGCGCCACTGAGGGCGCTCAGGCGGGATCTGAATGATGGAATTGAATTTGACGTCGCTACCGACGGGCGCAACGCTCGCGAGTCGCAAGTAATGCGCTGGTGCGACGGCTGCCGGAGCTAGGACGGCATGGACGCAGGATGAGCAATGCGAGTGCGCAGTCTTCTTGGTCGAAGGCTGCTTGCCATCGTCCGCAGCCGCCAGTTTCTCATACGCAGGCTGATCACCTGACTCCGGCTTGTGCTGGTGATGACCGAGATGCTGGGCGGCTACCCCCGACTCGTGCATGCAATAAGCACTGATCGCACTCCAGGTGAACTGGAACGCGAGCATCAGCAGCAGGCAGGAGAGGATGCGGCGGGTCATAGGGTCAAGTATACCATCGGCATGCGTTAATTGCTGCGCTGGTGCAATTTCACACGCAATAAACGCAGGCCGTTAAAAATAACCAACAGGCTCGCTCCCACGTCCGCAAAAACCGCCATCCACAGTGTGGCCCATCCGCCAATTGCCAACACCAGGAACACCAGTTTGATTCCCAATGCGGCCGCGATGTTCTGGCGCAGGATCGCACCGGCCCTGCGGCTCAGGACGATGAACTCAGGCAGCTTGCGCAGATCATCTTCAAGCAGTGCGACGTCGGCAGTTTCGATAGCGGCGTCGGTGCCTGCCGCACCCATCGCAAAGCCGATGCTCGCGCGTGCCAGAGCTGGCGCGTCGTTAATTCCATCGCCGACCATGCCAACGGTACCATAGCGCTCGACCTCGGCAGTGATCACCGCCAGTTTTTCATCGGGTAGCAAAGCGCCACGTGCATCGTCGATGCCGACCTCGCGCGCGATGGCGCCTGTGGCAACCGCGTTATCGCCGCTGAGCATGAGCGTGCGCACGCCAAGCTGATGCAGCCGCGCGATTGCTTCCACGCTAGTTGCGCGGACAGTATCGGCCACCCCAATCACCGCCAGTACACGCACGCCTTGGCACAATGCTACTGCGGTCTTGCCTTCGGCTTCTAGGCCAGCCATCACATGGGCGGCGCCCGCATCGGCACTACCGAGTTCGGCCAGCATTCGGCCATTACCTAGATAGTATTCGATGCCGTCAATTTGGCCCCGTATGCCACGCCCCGGCAGTGCCGAGAAATTGTGCACCTCGGACAACGGCTCACTCGTGGGCGCGCCCTGCCAATGGCGGCTGACCGCACCAGATACTGGATGGTCGGAACGCGCCGCCAGCGTCGCCGCCAGCCGTAGCGCTGATGGCGCATCGCCATTCACCGGCAGTACATCGGACAGCGCGGGCTGGCCTTTGGTAATGGTGCCAGTTTTGTCCAGTGCCACGCTGCGCAGGGCCGCGCCCTGCTCCAGGTATACGCCGCCCTTGACCAGGATGCCGGCGCGCGCTGCGCGCGCCAGTCCACTGACGACTGTGACAGGCGTCGAGATCACCAGTGCGCACGGGCACGCGATGACCAGCAACACCAAGGCCTTGTAGATCCAGTCTTCCCAAGCGCCGCCCATTAGGAGTGGCGGCAGCACGGCCACCAGCAGGGCCACTACGAACACGGTTGGCGTATAGACTGCCGCGAAACGATCAGCGAAACGCTGTGTCGGTGCGCGCTTGCCCTGTGCTTCCTGCACCGTGCGCACAATGCGCGCCAGCGTCGAATTGTCGTGCGGCGCCGTGACGCGGTACTCGAATGAGCCGCTTTCGTTAATGGTGCCGGCGAATACTTTGTCTCCGACAGTTTTTGACACTGGCATACTTTCACCTGTGATCGGTGCCTGGTTAACGGCCGACTCCCCAGCCGTTACTTCACCGTCCAGTGCCACTCGCTCGCCTGGCGCAACCCGCGCCAACGCTCCCACAGTGACGCCATACGCGTCAACCTCGGCCCATTCACCGCCTTCCTTACGCACGGTGACGCGATCTGGACTCAATGCCATTAGGCTCTGGATGGCATTGCGTGCACGGTCGAGTGCACGCGCTTCGATCAACTCAGCCAGTGCGAACAACACCATCACCATCGCTGCCTCCGGCCAGTGGCCGATCAGGACAGCACCGGTGACGGCGATCGACATCAGCGCGTTGATGTTCAGGTCGCGGTGTCGCAACGCGACCCAACCCTTACGGTAGACTTCCGGGCCAGTGAGCGCGATTGCTCCGAGCGCCATTAGAATCACCGGCCACGAGTGTCCATCACCGCTAGTCCAAGCCAGCACTTCGGCGCCGATGGCGGCAACCAGGCCCACCAGCAACTTGATGAAAGGCGCTCCTGACCGAGCCGGTGAAATAGCCACAGAAGCAGGCGTCGGGTTTACGCTTGATGCGCGCTCCGTCGATTCCGCTCGCACGCCTTGCGGCTGGGCGACGACTGGCACCATTGCGAGCGAGCGAATCATATCGAGAATCGGCGCAGGGTCGGTCAGCGTATGCGTGATGCGCAATTCGCGCTGAAGTAGATTGAATCCGAGTTCATCCACACCGTCGAGCTTGGTGAGTGCCTGGCGCAGCACCCGCTCTTCCGTCGGACAGCACATCTGTGCAATGTTGACCGTCAGTTGACGCTGCTCGGCATCGGCAAAGCGGATGGTCGGCGAAGCCTGTAGCTGCGGCCTGGCGGCGCAGCAGCCCTTGGATTGGCATTCCGACATATCGACTCCCTGAAAACTGTGTATAGTTCCCATTTAAAGGCCTGTACCTGGTACAGGGTCAAGGATTATTTGCAAAAATGAGGTGCGCAAGATGAAAATCGGCGAATTAGCGGAACGTTCTGGCTGTTTGGTGGAGACAATTCGCTACTATGAACGTGTCGGGCTTCTCTTGCCGCCTGAGCGCAGCGCGAACAACTACCGCAGTTATGAGCAGGCCCATGCAGACAGATTGAGCTTTATTCGCCACTGCCGTGCACTTGACATGACGCTTGACGAGATCCGTACGTTGCTGGACTTGCGCGACAATCCAGATCAGAGCTGTATCGAGGTCAACGACCTGCTCGACAGGCATATCGCCGAGGTCAATCAAAGAATTACCGCCCTGTCATCGCTGGAATCGCAGCTGCGCCAATTGCGTAGCCAGTGCTGCGAAACCGATGCAACGCGCTCGTGCGCGATCCTAAATGCCCTGGGATCGTCCTGACTGGGAGATTGATATCCCGGTACTGGGCAGCGGGATCAGCTTTTCACAGCTGATCCTTTCCAAGAGTGGTAGGCGTCGCGCAGCGTCGTAACGCCGCCGTACACTGCGACGAGCGCAATCGCGGCGCCAACTAGCAGATCAGGCCAATTGCTACCGAAGAAAAACACCAACCCGCCCGCGACGAAAATCCCAAGGTTCGATGCGAAATCGTTAACGCTCATAGTCCAGGCTGCGCGCAGATTGACGTCCTGCTTCTGAAACGATCGCAATATCCTGATACACCAGTAATTCAAACCAACGGCAAGGAACGCCATCACGACCATTGTCGGCCCGACCGGTTCCGAGCCGGTGCGATAGCGATCCCACGCGTCGATAAGCACGCCTGCTGCAAGCATCAATAGCATGACGCCCGTTATGGCTGCAGCCGCCGCCTTCCACTTCACCGCCCGGCTTACGGCGAAGTAGCTGATAGCGTAAGTCGTCGCGTCCGACAGATTGTCGAGTGCATTAGCTACCAGGGCGCTGGAATCCGATGCCCGCCCGGCCACGAACAGGCCAGCAGCCAGTGCCGCGTTGATGAACATGACCTTTAGCAATGCCGACTTCTGCTCGCGTGCGCCAGCCTCATCTTGTTTAGCACCAGTGGCGATCGAATGATCGCCGCTCATGCTTGACCCGCCGCTTCCTTGTCGTCAGCGCCGCGATACGCCAGCAGGCGCAGGGCATTGAATACAACCAGCAACGTCGAGCCTTCATGCACTGCAACTGCTGGGCCAATGCCTAAGCCCAGGATCGTAGCGGGAATAAGAATCGCCACGACACCAAGGCTGACAAAAACATTCTGGCGGATGATTCGTCTTGTATGCCGGCTCAGCCCGACAGCAAACGGCAGGTGCCGCAGGTCATCGGCCATCAGCGCTACATCAGCCGTCTCGAGCGCTACGTCGGAGCCGGCAGCGCCCATCGCTATGCCCACCGTGGCATTGGCCATTGCGGGCGCATCATTGACGCCATCCCCGACCATGGCCACTCTGGTCTGCTCGCGCAGCTTTCGGATTGCTTCCACTTTATCTTCGGGCATTAAGTCGCCCCAAGCTTCGTCAAGGCCGACATCGTTGGCGATTGCATCGGCAACTTTGCGGTGGTCGCCCGAAATCATGATCATTCGTTCGATGCCAAGTTCACGCAGCCGCTGCAGCGCTTCTCGTGCACCGGGACGCGGCGTGTCGAGCAAGCCGATGGTGCCAAGGTCACGCCCTCCCCGGTGGACGACCATGGTAGTTCGCCCAGCCTCACGTAGGCGTTCGGCAGCGGCGCGCGAGGACATGCCAAGCGCGGGCACGCCATCGACGCCGAACATCTCCACCTTGCCTATCCAAACCGGAACGCCCGCCACAATGGCGCTGACGCCACGTCCAATCAGGTTGCGCAGATCACCGGCCTCAAGCACCGAGTGTCCGCCGAGGCGCTCTCGCCCATCGCGTGCGATCGCCGCGGCCAGCGGATGGTCACTGAGCGACTCGACTGCGACCGCCACTTCCAGCAACTCCTCCTCACTCGTGCCGTCGACTGGTACAACGTCGGTGATGCGTGGACGCCCCTCGGTTAATGTGCCAGTCTTGTCGAAAGCCATGGCATTCAAAGCACCCAACTCTTCTAGTGGTGCACCGCCCTTGATCAGTACGCCACCACGCGCGGCACGCGCAATACCAGACAATACCGCGCTCGGAGTGGCGATCGCCAGCGCACATGGACTGGCTGCCACGAGTACAGACATCGCTCGGTAAAAGCTGTCGCGGAATGGCTCATCGACGACCACCCAGGCGAATAGCAGTACCACCACCAGGCATAGCACCGCTGGAACGAAGATGCGTTCAAACTTGTCGGTCAAGCGTTGCGTCGGCGATTTGCGCGTCTCGGCCTCGCTGACCATCTTGACCACGCGGGCAAGCGCCGATTCGCCAGAGCGTCGTGTTACCTCGACCTCAAGCGAGCCAGCTCCATTGATAGTTCCCGCGAACACTCGGGAATTGGCATCCACACTGTCTGGACGTGCGCGCGCTTGGGCCGCATCCATCACCGCGCGCTTGTCGACGGGGATGCTTTCGCCGGTTACGGGTGCCTGATCGATCGCCGAGTCGCCGGCAGTGATGAAACCGTCAGCAGGCAAGCGCTCGTTAGGTTTAACAAGTACGATGTCGCCGACGACCAACTCCTCAACCTGCACAGTCGCTGTAGCCCCGTCCCTCCGCACCGTAGCTGTTTCAGGAGCAAGTTCCGCCAACGCCTCGATCGCACGTTTGGCACGGCCCATTGCATAGTGTTCCAGCGCATGTCCAAGGCTGAACAGGAACAGCAGCAACGCTCCCTCTGCCCAGGATCCAAGCGCCGCGGCGCCGGCGGCAGCTACCAGCATTAGGGTATCAATCTCGAAACGCCGTAGCTTCAGGTTATCGACTGCCTCGCGCAGCGTGTAGAATCCGCCAAAAAAATAGGCGGCAAGATAGCAGGCTAATTCCAGCCACGACGGCGCAGCGTCGATCCATCTGCCGACGACAAACCCTGCGCCAAGCATTGCGCCACTGCCAAGCGCGAAGATCAGCTCAGTATTGGCACCGAATAGCCCTCCGTGTTCGTGTTTATGTTCATGCTCTTGCCCATCCCCGTGCTTGTGCTCGTGGCCGGGCTCTTCCGACTTTCGGTGTGTATGCTCATGCACCTCCGAATTGCTTAGTTGCTGACGTCTAACACCTAACGCCAGTAAGGCTGTAAGCAATGCATCTTCCCCGATGACATCGCGGTCGAAGTCGATATGCACCACGCCACTCGCACTGGCCTCTGCGCTTAACACGCCAGGTAATGCGCACAACCGTTCGCTCACGGTACGAGCTCGACGAGTATGTCCGATACCATCCGTATCCCAAAGGAGATGGCCGAAACGTTCACTGACGCGTACGCCACTTGCTTCAACTAGCTCTCGTAAGCGCGCGAGCGGAATAAGAGTCGGGTCGTAGTGAATGCAAAGCTGCGCTGGCGCAGTGTCTGAATGCGGTTTCACGTGAGCTTTAACCACTCCAATCCTGCCGCTTAGCTCGCCAAGCAGCTGACCGACAATAGCATCATCTCCTTGGGTAACCTGAGGAATTAGGATCGGTATGTCCAGTCGAAGAGTGCTTGTCGAGTCAGCCATCAAATTCCTTTACAACAATTTAAGCCATACTCAAAGTGCCCCCTGTCGCTACTAGGCACACGTTGATAGACGGGATTTTTCTTTCAATACAACACTGTGTTCAGTTATTAATTGAACGAAACTTCGATCCCCAGCAATTAGGCAGATCCATGAGCCCCGCCCCCCCTACGAGAGGACCTACTGTCGTTTACAAGGCGAACACAGTGTGAACTTATCATAAACTCAAGGCGTTAAATGCACGTTAAAAAATCTCTGAAAACATCCTTAGCGATTGAGAGCGAAGAATGCTTTCAACGGAGCAGCTTGAATTTAGAGAGGAATCACGAAGACTACGGTGGTACGCTACCGAAAAATATGTCAAACTTCAATTCCGATAGAATTCTGCTACGCCACTCTGTGGTAGTGTCTCTTTTAAAAAACTACTTCCAATGAAAACGCCAGCTCCAGATGCCTTCCGGCAACATGATGCACTCATGGAAGCTGTCTTGATTGGTGGGATATTTTTTTTATTGGCAATGTTCGGATTTCTGCTGTGGCTGAAAATTTCAGATCGGCATCGCAGGAAGAATGGCGACAATGGTCGACTCGTTAAACGCCCGAAAGAATCGAAAAAAATCCGACTCAAGTAAAACAGATGAAGGTGGAGTTGGGTCTTCTACTTGAGTAGCCCGTGATTTATGTTTAGGAAGGTCGTCGAAGGGATTGATCATAAGACCCGATGGCGCACACTTCCCGCCTAAAAATCAGTGTTTTATAATCTCGAATTTTGCGTTTCGTATAATCGTTAATCAGTCACTGATAAGTCACCGCATGCGATAGCAACCGAAACTCTGGCGACATACCCAGCAGCCTAATTGCAGCTTTTGCTTTTTTTGGCGAGTCATTGACACAGCGATGTGCGCCAAAATAGTGCCATTTGGATATCCTCATCTTTTCTCTCAGTGCGGCAAAGCGAGGGATGCATTTACTATGCTCACTCATACCTGCATATTCATGATGTCAGTGTAAGCGGCAACTACCTTATTACGTACTTGAACAGTTGCTTGAAAAGCGATGCTTGATTTCTGCATTGCTACCATTGTGTCCGCAAGACTGACCGAGTTGTCACCTGCAGTAAAACGCTGACTCATTGCCCGGGCTTCCGCCGAACGATCGCTTACCGCCTGGAGCGTGTTGTGCAGCGTTTGCGCAAAATCGACCTTGACTGCTGGCTTGCTGTCGACGGCAGATGGTGTGGACACCGGGTTAACGGTGAGTGAAGGCTTACTCGAAGCGGCCTTCAATTGCTCCATCATGGCTTGGATGCGACTACTATCGATACCACCGATATTCATAGGTCTCCCTGAACATTGTCACCCGTTAGCAATCAGGAGGCGTATTGACACTCGCCTCTTTGCCCCATTCAAGATCATAGTAAATGGACTGTTAAGGGGGTGTTAAACGCTTCCAAAGTAGCGCGCGTTGCCAAAGCCCGCCCCTCTAGCTGTGTTCGCGGAACGTCAAAGCACTATCAACGGCTCTCGTGCTGGCGCGGCACCACTTTCCGTTCGCTATCGCGCCGCGCTTACGGTTCAATCCTCTGTCCGTAGCGTCCCCTTCTCCCCAGCAAGCAGGTCGACGGCATGAGGCGGCGAAAAGTAGTCGACCTAAAAGTGAAATCGCCGCTCAGTAGCCAATCGGCGTATGGCTTGCCGGCAACGCGAGGCATCTCGGCTTCGGCTGGCTTACGCAATCGCACAGTGCTATCCACAACGCTAAATCACGGCAGGCGTGAGCAAAGCTACCGGCGCTGCACTTAGAGCACTCATTACCTGCGTTCCTGACAATGCGAGTATGGTTGACGCCGAGCGCACTGACAAACTAGCAACGCTTGGTGCATGACCTGCTGGTGTCATTAGCTTGGTAGAGAATCGTTGCCGAGCGTAGTTGCGGGTTGCCGGTCTTGCTTGGCTTCCAAGAGTTTCCGCGCGGGGCTGCGGGCTGCTCTTGCTCGACGTTGTACTGCAGCGCTTGCAGACGCGTCTTCGATGTCCTGAAGCCGCGCGACGTGGCAATTAGGATCAGCGTGACTAGTGTAGATTGATGCCTCTTGTGTCTTGAACTAGTAGTATTTCCTCACCGTCGCGCAGAGCAAGGTAGCGTGGGGGCTTCGCCAAGCCTTCTGACACCAGTGCAACACGCATCTAGCCGAGAAATAAATTCATTGAGTGCAATTTTCTATTCGTTTTTTTTGTGCGACACTACTTTTTATTCAAAAAATCGGTGATTTATACGAAAGATGACAGATTACGTAGGATTTAAGTGGGTAGCACAGCACCTCAACATCGAGCCGGTCCAGCCGTTTTCGGTAGAGAGCAAGATCGGCACATCGCGCCGAACAGTGGTGAACCCAACTAGGGAGGAGACCTATAGCGCTTCGGCCAGGCCCGATGCGACGATTGCTGCTCATCTCACTTTCGGCTTAAAGCACGAGCTAGTCAACCTCGAGTTCCTGGCGCGCCTTTTCAATGTCATGGACCAGCAGGTTCTAGAAGACTGGATTCGCAGCGAGCCGACCGGCGCCTACGCACGCCGCGCGGGCTTCCTGTTTGAATGGCTGACCGCGCGCCAGCTTGGTGTACCAGACGCACCTTCCGGAAACTACATTGACGCGCTGGACGCCGAGGAATTTGTCGTGGCGCCCCGATCTGTCAACGTGCAACGCTGGCGCGTTCGGGACAATCTGCCTGGCACCCGAGAATTCTGCCCTACCATCCGCCGCACCGAGGCCGTGCGGGCGGTCGAACGCTACGACTGTGCAGTGGCGCTAGACTTTCTGGAAGTTGAGTTTGGCACCGACATCCTGATGCGCAGCGCCGTCTGGCTCTCAATTAAGGAAAGCCGAGCGTCGTTTGCAATCGAACATGAGGAGAAGCAGGTCGACCGCGTGAAGCGCTTCGCTGCGGTGATGGAGCGCCGATGCGGGCAGACCGATGACCCACTCCTCCTGGAGACGCTTACCGAGCTGCAGACGGAGATCCTGGGCGCAGCCACGCGCTACGGCGTCCGTCAGTCTCCCGTCATCGTCGGACACACGCACGGCTTCGACGATATCGTCGACTATATTGGGCCGCCTTGGGAACGCGCCGGCGAGCTGCTCGATGGCTTGAGACGCAGCATGTCCAAGACGATTGGCGTATCCTCCATCTTACGTGCCTCGCTAGCGTCCTTCGGATTCGTCTACATTCACCCGATGATCGACGGTAATGGCCGGATCTCCCGCTTCCTGGTGAATGACGTGCTGCGCCGCGACGGTGCGGTGCCTGATCCCTTCATACTGCCGATCTCGGCCACCATTACGAACAAGACGAAAGAGCGTGCCGGATATGATCGCGCGCTCGAAACGCTATCGCGCCCTCTTCTGGCCAAGTACCGGGACAACTACCACTTCGGCGCCGAGTACATTTGCGCGGACGGCGTTCGATCGAATTTCCATTTCAACGCCTATGACGATGCGATGCCGACCTGGCGCTACCCTGACCTGACACACCAGACGGAATATATTGGCGAGGTCATTCGGCTCACCATTGAGGTGGCTTTGTTGCACAAATAGGCCCCGTTCAGCGGTCTAGCGTGGGTGCGGGGTAAACTGACGACATGACTGCCCCAGCAAAACCAAAGTACCGAACGACCAACTGGAAAGACTACAACACGGCGCTGAAGGCGCGCGGCTCGCTGCTCATCTGGCTGGACAAGGACATGCGCTGGCACGGCAGTGCCAGCGGCAAGCGGGGCCGGCGACCGAAGTACAGCGAGGCGGCAATCCAGTTCTGCCTGACCATCAAGGGCTTGTTCAATCTGGCCCTGCGCCAGGCGATGGGCATGGCGCAAAGCCTGCTCAAGCTCGCTGGCCTGGACTGGCAGGTGCCTGACTTCAGCACCGTTAGCCGGCGCCAGAAATATCTACCGGTAACGATCGGAGCGCAGCCGACTGTAACCGGATTGCACCTCCTAGTCGACAGCACGGGCATTAAGATGCTGGGCGAAGGCGAGTGGAAGACCAAAAAACATGGGGCCGACTATCGTCGTCAGTGGCGTAAGGTCCACCTTGGCATTGATGCGGCCACGCTGGAAATCCGGGCCATTGAAGTGACCGACAACGCCACAGGCGATGCGCAGATGCTGCCATACCTGCTCGACCAAATTCCCGCCAGCGAGACCGTCGCAAGCGTCAGCGGTGATGGTGCCTACGACACCAAAGACTGTCATGAAGCGATCGCGCAACGTGGGGCACAAGCGGTTATTCCAACTCGTAAGAACGCCAAGCCATGGAAGGATCGGCGTCCAGGCGCCACAGCCCGCAACGCCATCCTGGCGGCCACGCGTCTACTGGGCAGGAAAATCTGGAAGAAGTGGAGCGGCTATCACCGGCGCAGCCTTGTCGAGACCAAGATGCGTTGTTTCAAGCTGCTCAGTGAACGCGTTATGGCACGTGATTTCGACCGTCAGGTCGCGGAACTACAGGTCCGTGCCGCCATTCTCAATCGGTTCACCCGGTTGGGCACGCCTACGACTATGGCGGTGAGCATGCCGTAATTCCGCCTGGGGTTTGGGGAATTACGAACTCTGCTGATTTATGCAACAAAGCCCTGTTTTTTGCGTCAGTATATTTCCAAACTGCGAAGGTGTGTCGTAGATCATGGAACGAATGAGCTGAAACCGTTTCGCTATATAACTCCATGGTTTCTGGATCGGTTCTTGTGATTCTGGTAAGTAATCCGCATGCTCGACATGCGACGCTAAAGGCATGGGATAGTGATGATGGCCTAATCAAATTGCCAGCATTGAAGCCGGCATTTGCATTATTTACGAACAATGATCTCGGCTCTCTAAAAATTTTTTTTCTTTTATTTGCAATAGCCTTACCGGCATCAACTGCGATTCGACGTTCATTTTCACAATACAGCATTATTTCTGGGACTAGGTATCCAGGTACCAGAACCGTGCGTGGCTTCAAACCTTTAGTCTTCGTTAGGTAAAGATCGACGTAGGATTCTAGGCGGTCTTCTTCAGAAAGGCGCCGCCATTTTGCGTCTAGATCAAGTACTTGATTTATCGAGATCTGAGCAACTTCATCGACACGTAAACCGGTGCCACAGCTTAGCTCAGCAGCTAGGCGATCACGCGATCTGCTTCCAATCTCGCTGGCCTCAGACGGCAATGGACCTAAGCTTCGTGAAACTAAATTCCACTCCTCTGCAGTCAATGCATGAACTTCATTGTGGGGACCAGTTTCTTCTCGGTAAGCAGGGGTTCCCACGTTGCGCCTGCCACTTCTCGTGTGAAGTAACGCATCTGACTCAGCTGGGCGTGAACGCCCTTTTTTAATTTTATTTTCTAGGAATTCGCCTTGATAGAGGCCCCGGCCAATCGCAAAAGCGTAGAAGCTTTCGACAGTGATTTGCATACGCCTGATCGTGTTGTCCGCAAGAGGCCGATGGGTGATATTGCTTATCAGGTCATGTAGCTGTTCTCGATACTCGACATAGTCGTTTTCGTTGGCTAGGTCCCATGGCTTACCTGAGGCGCCATAATCAACGTCTAGGTGCTGTAAAAAATCGAACCAGCTACGCAAATCGTATGCTTCGGCCTTGGCAGACCCAAGATTCCATCGTGCGCGACCTCGCTTGCGTAGATGTTTTGCTATGAGATAGTGCAGCGCTGGCTCTATGACTTGCTGTAACTCATCGTCAAGAAGAATCGGAAATCCCTTCGGCAACGCCCAAGGTAAGAGATCATTGCTTTCTGGCAACTCAACAGCTAGCGTAACAGTGATCATTAAGGCCTAAATAAAGGTTTTTTAATGAACATATTCTACAACGGCACCCTTACCCAATCAATGCAGCAGCGGGTTCGTGAACAAAAAATCATCGACAGCACCACGGAGGCGTGACTAGGGATTTAGCATTGCTCGCTGCTGGAGCATAGGAGCGTTTCTGGAGGGGACGTTAGGTAAACAAGAGGGAAATTGACGCTACGGGTTGTGAACAGCTTTCATCTAATATAAATTGAACTACACCCGCGTTGCCAGCATTCTACGCGCGTTTGGGACGGTTTGACAATTTTCCGCCCCTCCCGCGCCTGCCCCGGATCAATCCGGCTGCTCGACCGCATACCCCTTCGCCGCCAGCGCCGCGATCACCCCTTTCGGGTCGAAGATATCCTCGATCTTCAGGACGGCGAAGGTCGAGGCATTGGCCGCAAGCGCCTTCTCGGCAGAAGCAATCCACATCGCCTCCGCCCGTACCTTCATGTTCTTGAATTCGGGCTCGGCATCGAATGCTGCGCTGTTCATCAGGGCGCCGAAGCAGGCTTCTTCGCGCGTGGCGAAGTCCAGCTTGCGCATTTCATCCATATCGCCCTTGGCCCAGGCATTGGCGCGCTGGCTGGCGGCCTCGATGTCCTGCTCCAGCGTGGCCATCGTGCGCGCCAGGCAGGCGGCGTCGCCCAGGGTCGATTTCTTGAAGTTCTTCAGCACCGTGCGCGCATTGTCCATCGGCAGCTGGAAGGTCGACGCGGTCTCCTTCAACTTCGCCTTCTTGACCAGGTCCAGCAGCGGCTTGCGCACCGCGTGGCTGTCGACCAGGCCCGCCTGCTTGCGCGCGGCGTTCGACAACACCTCCGCCGCGAAGATCGGGCGCTCGCGCTCGACGCCGTCGTTGTCCGGCAAATACTTGGCCTTGAGCGCGGTCCAGCGCGCATACTCTTCCGCCGGCATCACGTCACGCAAGCTTGCGCCATCCGGATTCTTGCGCATGCCGATGAAGCTTGGCAGCAGCGTGATCCCCCTGAAGAAACCCGGGTTGGCCGAGACGCTTGGCGCCGACAGGTATTCCTGCGAATTCCGGATGACATTTTCGACCTGCTGCGAGCGCCACTGCATGTCCTTCGGCACCGGCCCGTACATGCCGAACACCCACAATACGTGCTCGCCCTTCGACACCTTCCACATGCCCGGTCCGGGACGCTGGGCCACGACGTGGATCTGCTCCGGCGCCGGTTCGGCGGCGCTGTCGGCGACATCGACGGCAGCCTGCGCCTGGACAGCCACATCTTCCGATTGCGCCCAGGCGGGAGCGGTCAGCATGCATATGCAGAAAGCAGGTACGGCGAGTTTGCTCATGAAATGATCCGGTGATGGGAATCGCCAGATCTTACGCCAATGGCAGCGTCGGCGAAGCCGCTGTAACACGGCTGTTTCAATTACATGAACGGCGCATATCATGCATACGTCAGCCTTCCGGCGGCTCCGGCACATCTGGCCGGTCCAATAATTCCTGCGCCAGCTTCAAGCCCTTGACCATCACCGAAAACGCCTCGTGCTTGGACGCCTCGTCCGGCACGCGCAGCACGTACGACGGGTGGTAGATCGTCACCACCCAGCTGTCGCCATGGCGTATGGGCCGTCCCAGCTTGTCCTTGAGCGTCGCACTGCCCGCCTGCAGCACCGACTTGAGCGCGGTCGCGCCCATCGCCACGATGACCTTGGGCTTGCGGGTGGCGATCTCCTTCTCGAGCCAGTAGTGGCAGGCCTCGATCTCCTTCTGCGCCGGCGTCTTGTGCAGGCGCCGCTTGCCGCGCGGCTCCCACTTGAAATGCTTGACGGCGTTGGTGATGTAGACGCCCTTGCGCTCCACGCCGGCCTGCTCGAACACGCGGTCGAGCAGCTTGCCGGCCGGGCCGACGAAGGGCTGGCCGGCCAGGTCTTCCTGGTCGCCCGGCTGCTCGCCGACGAGCATGATCTGCGCGTGCTTCGGCCCCTCGCCGCCGACCGCCTGGGTCGCGTGTTCCCACAGGTCGCAGCGCCGGCACTCGTCCAGCTTCGACGGCTGCTGGCGCTCGGGCTGCGCCTGTTCGGCTTCGATCGGGATCGTGCGACCGCTGCGCCGCCCTACCGCCTCGACCTGGCCGATGCGGCGCGCGCCGAGGCCGGCCTGGCTCACCAGCGACGGCACCAGCGCGCCTTCCGGCAGGTTCTTCCAGAAGCGCGACGGGATGTGGCTGTTCATGACCTGCGTGTTCAGGCGCGCCGGGTTGAAGATGCTGCGGTAATAGGTCAGCCACAGGGCCTCGCCCGCATCGTCGAGGTCGGCCGCGCTCGACATCAGCGGGCCGGTATGGTGCAAGGTGGCGCCGTCCCACAGCACGCTGGCGTCGGGCGTGGCGATCATCCAGCTCACCTTGCCCATGCGCGCCACAAAATGTTCGGCCACCTGGGGCAGGACGTCGTGGGCGGGTTCAAACCAGGCCACGAAATGGGGCGCGCCGGCCTCGATCGGCCGTTCACGGAATCGGATGTAGGCGTGCATATCGTGTACCTCGCGCCGCACCGCCTTGACCATCACGTGCAGCCGCTGCCCGTCCGGATCGGCGGGCGATTGCACGTCGTGCTCGCCCTGTTGCCAGCGCCAGATCACCCGATACAGGAAGGCCCAGCGGTCGTGATCGCGGTAGCAGGCGGCGGTCTGCAGCATCTCCATCAGGGAGCGAGGGACATGCGGCCTTGGCGCCGTTGCATTGGAAGGCTCCTGCTCAACCGCTTGAGTCGCCAGGAGGTCGCCCCCATTATGCGCAGCAGCTTGGGAAGCCGGCGCACCCGAGAACAGGTCGGCGCCCGGCGCGCCCCAGGTCACCGCCTCGGGCGGCACGCCGGCGCGCAGCAATTCGCGCGCCACCGCGCGCCATGCGGTGAAACCGTCCACCAGCAGCGGCTGGCCCGCGCGCACGCTCGCCACCGCGGTCGCGGCGAGGGCGGCGGCGCTGGCATTGGCATCCGCGCCGGCGCTGGCGCTCATGCCGCCTGCAATTCGGGCCACAGGTTCATCTGCTGCGGCGCATCGGCCATGTGCTTGCGCAGCAGCTCGGAACTGGTCGCGCCCTGCGCCGGCTTGTAGTCGGCGGTGACGACGAAGGGCGCCAGCTTCTTGAGGCTGCAACGCAGGCGAGATAAATCTTCCCAGCGGATGCGGCGCAGGCGGCGCAGCTCGACGATGCGCTTGGCGTTGCGCAGGCCAATGCCGGGAATGCGCGGGATCAGCGACGCATCCACCCGGTTCAGGTCCATCGGGAAGTGCTCGCGATTGGCCAGGGCCCAGGCCAGCTTGGGGTCGACGTCCAGTGCCAGGTTGCCCGTTTGCGGCATCAGTTCACCAGCCGTGAAGCCGTAGCCGCGCAATAAAAAGTCTGCCTGGTACAGGCGGTGCTCGCGCAGCAGCGGCGGCGGCGCCAGCGGCACGCTGCCGGGGCTGTGCGGGATCGGGCTGAAGGCCGAGTAATACACGCGCTTGAGCTTGTAGCTGCCGTACAGCGTCTCGGCCGTGTTCAGGATGGTGTGGTCGTCGCTGGCGTCGGCGCCGACGATCATCTGCGTGCTCTGGCCAGCCGGCGCGAAGGCCGGCGCCTTCGGCTCTTCGGCTTTTTCGTCCAGTTTGCGCCGGATCGAGCCCATCGCCAGCTTGATCGTGTGGACGCTTTTTTCGGGCGCGAGGCGGGTCACGCTGTCGTGGGTCGGCAGCTCGATGTTCACCGACAGGCGGTCGGCCCAGCGGCCGGCCTCCTGGATCAGGAGCGGATCGGCGTCGGGAATGGTCTTGAGGTGGATGTAGCCGCGGAACTGGTGCACCTCGCGCAGCTGGCGCGCCACTGCCACCAGCTGCTCCATCGTGTAGTCGGCCGACTGGATGATGCCCGAGCTGAGGAACAGGCCGTCGATGTAGTTGCGCAGGTAAAAATCCTGGGTCAGCTTCACGACTTCATCGACCGCGAAGCGCGCCCGCGGCACGTTCGAGGTGCGCCGGTTGATGCAGTACTGGCAGTCGTAGATGCAGAAATTGGTGAGCAGGATCTTGAGCAGCGAGACGCAGCGGCCGTCCGGCGTATAGCTGTGGCAGATGCCCATGCCGGTGGTGGCGCCCAGGCCGTCCTTGCCTTCGGAGCCGCGCTTGGGCGCACCGCTGCTGGCGCAGGATGCGTCGTACTTGGCCGCGTCGGCCAGGATTTCGAGCTTGTCGTTGAGTTCCATCGCGCGCGCGTGACTGTATGGACATACAGTATAACGCGGCGTGCAGTCGCGCACGGTGCGCTGGCGCAGGCATGTGTGCCCGCCGACGGTTCAAATACGGGACATCAAACCGAAATCAAGCGCTCGGCCTGGGACAACTGTTGCGCTTCCATCCGGCCCGCGAGCTTCGCCAGGTAGGCGCTGGCCGCCGCCACGCCGGCGCCGCCGGCCCGGTGCAGCCAGGCATAGGCCTCGACCAGGTCGCGCTGGGCGCCCTGCCCGGTGGCATACATCACGCCGAGGTTGAACTGGGCCCGCGCATGGCCCTGGCGCGCGGCGCACAGGTACCAGAAATGGGCCGCCTCGTAGTCGCGCTCCACGCCCTTGCCGCAGTCGTAGCGCAGCCCCAGCTCGAACTGCGCCAGCGCGTGCTTCTGGTCGGCCGCCTTGTGGAACCAGTCGGTCGCCTCGGCCGGGTCGCCGGTTTCGATCCGGTCGAGCAGCGCGCCGACCATGTACTGGGCCGGCGCGTAATCCTGGCCGGCCGCACGCCGGTACCAGGCCAGCGCCTGCGCGCTGTCCTGCTCGACGCCGTTGCCGGCCTCGAAACGCAGGCCCAGGTCGAACTGGGCCCGCAGGTGGCCCTGCTCGGCCGCCTTGCGATACCACTGTGTCGCCTGGGCCGGATCCTGCTCGGCCCCGTTGCCGGCATCGAGCAACTGTCCCAGGTGGTACTGGGCCGCCGGCAGCCCCTGCTCGGCCGCGCGCCGGTACCAGGCGGCCGCCTGCGCCGCGTCGACCGCCACACCCTGTCCGTGTTCATGGCGCATGCCGAGGCTGTTCTGGGCGCCGGCATGGCCCTGGTTTGCGGCGCGCCGGTACCACGCCAGGGCCAGCGCTTCGTCGCGCGGGACGCCGTGGCCGGTGTCGTAAATGAGCGCGAGATTGAACTGCGAGCTGGCATGCCCCTGCTCGCCGGCGCGGCCGTACCACAGGATCGCCTGCCGGCTGTCCTGCTCGACGTCCTGGCCCTTGTCGTAGCGCAGGCCGAGGTTGAACTGGGCCGGCGCATGGCCCTGCTCCGCCGCCTTGCGCATCCAGGCCAGCGCTTCGCGGGCGTCGCGCGCCACGCCCTGGCCGGCCTCGTAGCGCAGCCCCAGGTTGTACTGCGAGCGCACATAGCCCTGCTCGGCGGCGCGCCGGTACCAGTGCAGCGCCGCTTCCTGGTCCTGGGCCACGCCCTTGCCGGTCTCGAACATCATGCCCAGGTTGTGCTGCGCGCCCGGCTCGCCCTGGTCCGCCGCCTGGCTGAACCAGTGCAGCGCCCGGCCCACGTCGCTGGCCACGCCATGGCCTTTCGCGTACAGCCAGCCCAGGTTGTACTGGGCCGGCGCGTAACCCTGGTCGGCCGCGCGCCCGTACCAGTGGGCCGCCTGGCCGAAGTCCTGCTCGACGCCCTGGCCCTTCTGGAACATCACGCCGAGGTTGTACTGGGCCTGCGCCAGGCCCGCCGCCGCCGCCATCCGGTACCAGGCCACCGCCAGCTCGTCGTTCTTCAGCACGCCCTGGCCGCTCACGTACATGAAGCCCAGGCTGTGCTGGGCCTGGGCCACGCCGCGCTCGGCCTGCGCTTTCACACGGAGGAATTCGGCGGAATGCGCAGCGCTGTAAGTGGGCGTGGCGCTCGATTGCAGCGGGGCGTCGAGCATGTTCGGTCAGGCCTGCACCGCGCGCAGGCTGGCGCCCGACTGGGTGCGCAGCGCGGCCATGAAGTCCTGCAGCGAAATCGGACGGTAGTACAGGTAGCCCTGCATCGTCAGGCAGCCGTTGGCGCGCAGGTAGCGCGCCTGCTCCTCGGTCTCGACGCCTTCGGCGATCAGGTTCAGGCCCAGGCCGCGCGCGATCGAGATGATCGCCAGGATCACCGGATAATGGCCGTCTTCCTGGTGGATCTCCTTGACGAAGGACTGGTCGATCTTGACGGTGTGGATCGGGAAGCGGTGCAGGTACGACAAGGACGAGTAGCCGGTGCCGAAATCGTCGATCGCGATCGACACGCCCAACTGGCACAGCTTGTTGAGCTGCTCGATCGCATACTGCGGATTGCGGATGCAGATGTTCTCGGTGATCTCGACCTCGATCTGCTGCGGCGAGATGCCGTAGCGCGCCAGCGCGCCACGCATCTTCTCGAAAAAGTCGCCGCGGTCCAGGTATTGCGGCGACAGGTTCAGCGACAGGCGGATCTCGCTGCCGCCGATCGCATTCCACTGCAGCATGTCGCGGCACAGGGCGCCGATCATCCAGTCCGAGATCGGCAGCATCAGGCCGTTCTCTTCGGCGAACGGCAGGAACTCGCCCGCCGACAGGCGGCCGCGGGTCGGGTGGTTCCAGCGCATCAGCGCTTCGGCGCCGGTGATGCGGCCGGTCATGGCGTCGATCTGCGGCTGGTAGAACATCTCCAGCTCGTCGTGCTCGAGCGCGCGGCGCAGCGCCTGCTCCAGCGCGATCTTCTGGTGCGACACTTCGAGCATCGAGTCGTGGTAGAAGCTGTGGCCGTTCTTGCCCAGCGCCTTGACCTGGTACATCGCGATGTCGGCGTGGCGCAGCAGCTCGTCGATCGATTCGCCATCCTTCGGATAGATCGCGATGCCGATCGAGGCCGAGATGTGCACCTCGTGGCCGTCCAGGTCGAACGGGTCCTGCAGCACTTCCAGGAATTTATCCGCCACCATGCGCGCGTCGTCGCGATCGCGCAGCTCGGGCAGCACGATGGTGAACTCGTCGCCGCCCTGGCGCGCCAGGGTGTCGCCCTTGCGCAGGCATTCCTTCAGGCGGCTGGCCGCCTGCTGCAGCAATTCGTCGCCCTTCACGTGGCCCAGCGTGTCGTTCACCAGCTTGAAGCGGTCCAGGTCGATGAACATCACCGCGAGCTCGGTCTGCTTGCGCTTGGCCTGGATCACGGCCAGGCCCAGGCGGTCCTTGAACAGGATGCGGTTCGGCAGGTCGGTCAGGATGTCGTGGTAGGCCTGGTAGGAGATGACCTCTTCGGCGCGCTTTCGGTCGGTGATGTCGCGCGCCACGCCATAGGTGCCGAAGAATTCGAGCTTCTTCACTTCCTGGTCCGGCACGTGCATGCCGATCGCGTTGAGCGAGATCGTCATCAGCGTGGTGTTGAAGGTGCGGTCGTGGCCATTGCCGCCGCGGCACTTCAGGCGCAGCTCGACGTTGCGCGAGGCGCGCTCGTCGACGCGGCGCTCGTTGAACACGTAGCGCGCGCGCTCCAGGTCTTCCTCGTGCACCAGGATCGAGTAGTGCTGGCCGATCAGCTCTTCGCGGGTGTAGCCGAGCAGCTGGTAGGCGCGGTCGTTGACGAAGGTGAAGCGGCCCTCGTGGTTCAGCGTATAGATGATGTCCGGCGACGAGTCCACCAGGTAGCGGTACATCTTCTCGGAGTTCTCGAGCTGGTTCGCGATGCGCGCGTTATCCAGCGTCAGGCGCCGCCGCTGCAGCGCGTTGCTCACGGTGGAGAGCAGCTCCTCGCGGCTGTAGGGCTTGCGCAGGTAGCTGTAGGCGCCGCGCTTGAGCGCGCCGATCGCGGCGTCGATGCCGATCTCGCCGCTCATCACGATGACGTCGGCGTCGATGCCCCTCTCGTTGATGAAGTCCATGATCTCGTGGCCGCCGATGTCGGGCAGGCGCAGGTCGAGCAGGACGAGGTCGAAGTGCTGACGGGACAGTTGGGCCAGGGCTTCGGTCCCCGACGGCGCGGTGACCAGGCGGTAGCCGCGTCCCTGCAGCAGTTCGTACAGCGAGGACAGCAGGCGTGGCTCGTCGTCGACCAGCAGCAGGCGTGGCTGGCTGTCGGTCTCGAGGGTCTGGGAGAAGGGAGCGGGTTCGCCGGGAAGCATGGTGGCGGTGACTGGATGCGCGTGCATGGTGAGGGTCAAGCGGAACCGAGGGCGCGCGCCGGGAGCGCAGGGGCCGCGCCGGCGCCGGACCACGCCGGCAGGAGGATTTCAAAGGAAGTGCCGGTGCTGCCGCTGCGGCAGGCGATGTGGCCGTCCAGCTGCTTGACCAGGCCATGGACGATCGACAGGCCAAGGCCGCGGTTGGCGCCGGCCTCGAGGCCGTCCTTGGCGCTCCTGACCGGAGAGAACAGGTTGGCCAGCACCTCGCGCGACAGGCCCGGGCCATTGTCGCTGACGACGAGTTCCAGGTAGACCCGGCGCTCGCGGTTCACGTGGCCGCGGTTGACGATCTCGATGCGCCCCGCCGGGCGCGAGCCCAGGGCTTCGACCGCGTTCTTGACCAGGTTGACCAGGATCTGCTTGAGCAGGTCGGGATCGCCCTCGATCGCGCCATCGCCTTCCATGCGCGCCACGACCTGGGTCGTGGCCGGCACGTAGCCGCTGCCGCGGAACAGGCGCAGCACGTCGTCCACCACCTTGGCCGCGTCGAGCGGACGCGGAGCAGCGTCCGGCGTGCGCTGGTCGGCCAGGCTGCCGATCAGCTGGCCGACGCGGTCGATCTCTTCGCTCAGGATCGACAGCTCGCCGCCCACCGGCTCCTGGCGCGCCAGCTTGCCGTCCAGGACGCTGAGGTAGTTCTTGATGATCGCCAGTGGATTGTTCACTTCGTGGATCACGCGGCGCGAGGCGTCGCGGAATTCCTCGGCCACGCTGGCCAGCTGGCGCCGCGCGTGGCCGCGCTCGAGCAGCAGGTTCTCCAGCGCCGCGGCGGCCTGCGCGCCGAAGGCCTGCATGAAACGCTCGCGGCGCTGGCAATGCGGCAGCTGCCAGCCCGGCACGCCGCCGATCAGCACGCCCAGGCAACGCGGGCCGGCGACCAGCGGCACCACCACCAGGCTGTCGGTGCCCAGCATGCGCAGCAGCTGCTCCTCGGCCAGGCCCAGCTGGTCGTGGTGGCGCGCGCGCTGCACGAAAGCCGGACGGCGTTCCAGCGCGCTGCGCGCGACCGGACCGCCTTTCGCCAGCGGCAGCGTGAACTCGGCGATGCGCTGCGCGCCGAAGGTCGGCGCGCCGGCAAGCAGCTGGCCGGTCGGGTTCTCGAGCAGCACCACGGCGCTGTCGAAATCGAACAGGATGCGCGCGGTGCGCGTCATCGCGTCCAGCAGGCTGGACTCGCCCTGCTGGCGCGCCAGGCTCTGGCCGACTTCGGACACCAGCACCATATTGCGCACTTCCTCGTTCAGGCGCTGTTGCACCGGATCGACGGGCGCTGGCGGCGCGTAGGCCGGCGGGCTCGGGATGTCGTCGGCGCCCGCCAGGTCGATGCCCAGGTGGGCGGCGGCCTGCTCGACCTGGCGCGCGGCCTTCTCCACCAGCTGGGCCGCGTCTCCGGCGTCGAGGCCGCACAGCGCGCTGGCTTCCAACACCATCGTCGCATCGTCCGCATGATGGGACAGCACGTGCGCCAGGCGCACGATGCGGATCAGGGGATGGCTGGACTCGAGCCGTTCGCTCGGTTCGTGGTGGTACAGCACCGCGTCGGCCAGGAAGGAATCGAGCTGCCAGCGCTCGATCAGCCAGGCGCCGGCCTCGGTGTGGGTGATCTGCAGGGTGCGCTGCTCGACCGCGCACAGATCGTCGTCATCGCGCGCGGTGAAGTTGAAGCCGTATTCCTTGGGCGCCGCGGCCAGCAGCGCCAGCCGGCCCACGTTGTGCAGCAGGCCGGCCAGGTAGGCTTCTTCGGGATGCGCGTAACCCAGCGCGCGCGCCACGTCGCGCGCCAGCACCGCCGCGCTGAGCGAATGCTTCCAGAACGCGCGCAGGTCGGTGCTGTTCGAATGGGGGAAGCTGTTGAAGGTCTGGAACACCGAATCGCTGATGACCAGGGTCTTGATCATGTCGGTGCCGAGCGCCACCAGCGATTGTTCGAGGTCGGCGCTGCGCGAGTGGCGGTGGTAGGCGGAGCTGTTGGCGACCGCCAGCAGCTTGCCGGTCATGCCGGCATCCTTCGCGATCAGGGCGGCAAGCTCCGGCATGCCGAGGTCGTCGGCCTGCAGATGCTCGATCAGCTTGACCAGGATCTGCGGCATGGCCGGCAGACGCGCAATCAGCAAGCGATTGCGGATGTCCTGGTCGGATTGGTGCATGTTTTCTAGCACGGCGCCACTTGTCGAAGGTTGGTTGGTGGCGTTGCCCTTGGGGGAGGCCTGCCACAACATCTAGCACTTCAGTCAATGGAACAGGCGAGTAACTTGCCCTCTGCTCCAGATGTAAAAACGCGTATCGTAGCATATATACATTTCCGATCAGGAACAATAGTTACAGTAATAACTCTTGCCGAGGGCAGGCTCTAACTGTATGGCAGAGTGAAATGAGACATATGCTTGTTGCATCGATACGACTGTTGCATAAAAAATCGTAAAATTCAGGCACAAAAAAACCCGGCGTTCGCCGGGTTCACGCTCAGGGAACGTGTTGCCCCCGCGCCCGCAATTTTCGCCGGTGGCGCCGCGCCGTGTCCCAGAACGCCAGCGAGACCAGCACGAAGAACATCTGGCCGACGGCCAGCGCCAGCACCGAGTGCGACAGCGCCGGGGCGACCGCGCCGGCCACCACCGCGCCGAGCAGGGTCGAGACGAAGGACTGGCACGAGGCCACGGTGCCGCGGATGTGCGGGAACAGGTCGAGCGCCAGCAGGGTCGCGCCGGGCGCGATCAGCGAACTGCCGAAGGTGAAGAAGAACATCGGCGCCACCGTCCACGGCAGCGCCGGCGGCAGGAAGGCGTGGTAGGTCACGTTGAAGGTCACCGCTCCCAGCATGAAGAAGTAGCCGATGCGGATCTGGCGCGCGAAGTCCATCCTGCCGGCCAGGCGGTTGGCCATCAGCGAGCCGAGGAAGATCCCGCTCACGGTCGGCACGAACAGCCAGGCGAACTGCGACGGTCCCAGGCCCAGGCTTTCGGGCAGCATGACCGGCGCCGCCGCGATGTACAGGAACAGGCCGCCGAAGTTCAGGGCGGTCACGCCGGCCTTCATGTGGAACAGGAAGGAGCTGAAGATCGCGCCATAGCTCTTGGCCAGGAAGCGCGGGTTGAACGGCTGGCGCTGTGTGCTGGGGATGGTCTCGGGCAGGTGCTTCCAGCAGAACCAGCCGAGCAGCACGGTGTAGATGCACAGCGCCAGGAAGATCGCGCGCCAGTCGAACCACAGCACGATCCAGCCGCCCACCACCGGCGCGATGGCCGGCGCGATCGAGAAGATCATGGTCACCATCGACAGCAGGCGCGCCGCCGCGGTGTCGGAATACAGGTCGCGGATGATGGCGCGTCCCACCACCACGCCGGCCCCCGCCGACACGCCCTGCATGATGCGGAACACCCACAGGTAATGCACCGAGGAGGCCGAGGCGCAGCCGAAGGTGCCGATCGCGAACACCACCAGCGCCACCAGGATCACGTTGCGGCGCCCGAAGGCGTCCGACAGCGCCCCATGCCACAGCACCATGCCGGCGAAGGCCAGCATGTACGCGGTCAGGGTCTGCTGCACCTCGAGCGGGGTGGCGCGCAGCTCGGCCTGGATCTGCGGGAAGGCCGGCAGATAGGCGTCGATCGAGAACGGCCCCAGCATCGACAGGGCCGCCAGCAGGGTCGCCAGGCCGCCGGCCGACAGCATCGCGATCTTGTGGGGAGTGGGAAGTGGAACCGGGGTGACGGGGTCCTTGGGAAGATCGGGCGGGTCGGTTGGCGGCAGCATCGTTAATCCAGTTTAGTTCTGTCCTGTTTCGGTTTTGCTCGGTGTTGCTCCCTCGCGGCGGTTGAAACCGGCCACCATGTCGAAGCGGAACAGGCGGCATTCGAGCGCGCCGTTGAAGAACGGCGTCTTGCGCGATTCCTTCAGGCGCAGCATCTTGGGCAAGCCAAGATCGGCGGTGAACAGATAAGCGGTCCAGCCGGCGAAGCGCTGCTTGAGCGTGGTGGAAAAGGCCGAGTAGAAGCCCAGCGCCATCTCGTCCTGCGGCACGGTGCTGTCGCCGCGCACGCCGATCCGCTCGCCGTACGGCGGGTTGGTGAGCAGGATGCCCGGCTGCGCGGTCGGCGCCGACACGTGCTGGGCCTCGATCTGCTTGAGCGGCACGTCGAACAGGATGCCGGCCACCTTCAGGTTATGGCGCGTCATGGCGACCATGTCGCCCGAGATGTCGGAACCGAAGATGGTCGGCTCGCTCGGCAGCGGATTGGGCTTGATCGCGGCCTTCATCGCGGCCCAGGCCTGGCGGTCGTGGTCGGCGAACTGTTCGAAGGCGAAGCGGCGGCGCGCGCCGGGCGGGATGCCCTGCACCATCTGGGCCGCCTCGACCAGGATCGTGCCCGAGCCGCACATCGGGTCGAACAGCGGCACGCCCGGCTTCCAGCCCGAGACGCGCAGCAGGCCCGCGGCCAGGTTTTCGCGCAGCGGCGCGTCGCCCGTCTCTTCGCGCCAGCCGCGCTTGAACAGCGCTTCGCCCGAGGTGTCGAGGTAGATGATGAAGTTGCGCTGGTCGAGGAAGCCGACGATGCGCATGTCCGGCTCGCGCGTGTTGACCGAGGGACGCTTGTTGTACTGGTCGCGGAAGCGGTCGCAGATCGCGTCCTTGATCTTGAGCGTGGTGAATTCGAGGCTCTTGAGCGGCGACTTGACGGCGGTGACGTCCACGCGGATCGTGTGGTCGGGGCCGAACCAGTCTTCCCAGGGCTGCTCGAGCACCAGGTCGTAGATGTCGTTTTCGTTGCTGTAGCTGCGTTGACCCATGCGCATCAGCACGCGCGAGGCGATGCGCGAATGCAGGTTGACCAGCCAGGCGTCCTGCATCGTGCCCGAGCAGTGCACGCCGCCCGGCACCTGGTTGTGCACCTTGAAGGTGGTGGAAAGCTGGGCGATCTCGCCCAGTTCTTCGGCCAGCGCCGCTTCCATGCCGCGTGGGCATGGGCAAAAATAGGAAGCCATGAGGGGAACCCTTTGTCCGTTGATGAAACTGTTCAGGAATAACGCGCCACGGCCCTTGGCCGATGACGCAAAACGCGCAACGCCCTGACGGGTCGCTGCGCGGGACTGTCTGGATACTGCTTGAAAACTGCGTCGTCAGAACGGCTTGACCGTCGCCAGGATCACGATCACCAGCAGCAGGACCACCGGCACTTCATTGAACCAGCGGAACCACGTATGGCTGCGCGTGTTGACGCCGCGCTCGAATTTCTTGAGGATCGAGCCGCAGGCATGATGGTAGCCGATCGCCAGGATCACCAGCACCAGCTTGGCGTGCAGCCAGCCGTGCTTCATGCCGATCATCATCGCCAGCCACAGGCCGAGCAGCAGCGCCGGCACCATCAGGATCGTGGTGAAGCGGTACAGGCGGCGCGCCATGCCCTGCAGGCGCTCGAGCGCGGCCGGGTTGGTTTCCTGGGCCAGGTTCACGAAGATGCGCGGCAGGTAGAACAGGCCGGCGAACCACGAGGCGATGAAGACGATGTGCAGGGCTTTGATCCAGAGGTACATGCGATTCCTTGTTGTTGTTGATTACTGACGAACTTCGCCGTGCCCGAACACGACGTACTTGAGCGACGTGAGTCCTTCCAGCCCGACGGGGCCGCGCGCGTGCAGCTTGTCGTTCGAGATGCCGATCTCGGCGCCCAGGCCGTATTCGAAGCCGTCGGCGAAGCGGGTCGAGGCGTTCACCATCACCGAGGCCGAGTCTACTTCGCGCAGGAAGCGCATGGCGCTCGTGTAGTCCTCGGTGACGATGGCCTCGGTGTGCTTCGACGAATAGGCAGTGATGTGGTCGATCGCTTCATCCATATCGGCCACCACCTTGACCGCCAGGATCGGCGCCAGGTATTCGGTGCTCCAGTCCTCTTCGCTCGCGTTGGCCAGGTGCGGATAGCCGGCCAGGATCGCACGCGACTCGGCATCGGCGCGCAGCTCGACCTCTTTGGTCGCATACAGCGCGGCCAGGCGCGGCAGCACGGTGGGGGCGATCCCGCGCGCGACCAGCAGGGTTTCCATCGTGTTGCAGGTGCCGTAGCGGTGGCATTTGGCGTTGAACGCCACCGCCAGCGCCTTCTCGACGTCGGCCTTGTCGTCGATGTAGACGTGGCAGATGCCGTCCAGGTGCTTGATCATCGGCACCGTGCTTTCCTTCATCAGGCGCGCGATCAGGCCCTTGCCGCCGCGCGGGACGATCACGTCCACGTATTCCGGCATCGTGATCAGGGCGCCGACGGCGGCGCGGTCGGTCGTGTCGACCACCTGCACGGCATCTTGCGGCAGGCCGGCGCCCGCCAGGCCCTCGGCCACGAGCTTGGCCAGCGCGCGGTTGCAGTGGATCGCTTCCGAACCGCCGCGCAGGATGGCGGCGTTGCCGCTCTTGATGCACAGGCCCGCCGCGTCGACCGTCACGTTCGGGCGCGCTTCATAGATGATGCCGATCACGCCCAGCGGCACGCGCATCTGGCCGACCTGGATGCCGCTCGGACGCACCTTCATGTTCGAGATCTCGCCGACCGGGTCGGGCAAGGTGGCGATCTGGCGCAGGCCGGCGACCATGGTGGCGATGGCGCCATCCGACAGCGCCAGGCGGTCCATCAGGGCCGGGGCCAGGCCGGCGGCCTGCGCGGCGTCCAGGTCTTTTTGATTGGCCGCGCGCAGCAACCCGGCGTCGCGCTCGATGGCGGTCGCGATCAGCTCCAGTGCGCGGTTGCGGGTGGCCGTGTCGGCGCGCGCCATGGCGCGCGAGGCGATCCTGGCCTGGCGGCCAAGTTGGTGCATGTGTGCGGTGATGTCCATCGTATTCCCGTTGCGTTATCGATCAGGCGCGCCGAGCGATGCACATCCGTATCGAAAGCGGCTGTCTTAGCGCGCCACCTTCAACGCCAGCTGCAGCATCGCATCCCACGCATCGCCCGCGAACCCCTTCGCGCGCAAGCCCTTGACCATGCGGTCGACCTGCGCCGCGTCCTGCAGCGCCGCCTCGAGCGTGCCCAGCGACACGCGGCGCAGCGCCGGCTCCATCATCCGCTCGCGCGGCCCCCAGATCCGGTATTCCTTCAGCAGCGCGCCCAGCGGGCGTCCCTGCGACATGCCGGTCTTTAATTTTAGCAGCGTGCGGATCTCTTCGGACACCGCCCACAGCACCAGCGGCAGCGCCTCGCCCTCGCCCTTCAATCCTTCGAGCATGCGCGCCAGGCGCGCCGGGTCGCCGCCCAGCATCGCCTCGGACAGCTTGAACACGTCGTAGCGCGCCACGTTCAGCACCGCGTCGTGCACCTGCTCGAAACTGAGCTTGCCCGGTTCGTACAGCAGCCCCAGCTTCTGGATTTCCTGGTGCGCCGCCAGCAGGTTGCCCTCGACCCGGTCGGCGATGAAGTCCAGGCTCTGGCGTTCGGCGCTCTGGCCCTGGCTCGACAGCCGCTGGCCAATCCAGCCCGGCAGGTGGGCGCGTTCGACGTTCGGGATCTCGATATAGACCGCCGACTGCTGCAGCGCCGTCACCCATGACGACTTGGCGGTCTGCCAGTCCAGCTTCGGCAGCGTGATCAGGGTGAGGTTGTCGGGGCTGAGGTCTTTCGCGTAGCTCTGCAGCGCGGCGCTGCCGTCCTTGCCGGGCTTGCCGGTCGGGATGCGCAGCTCGATCAGCTTCTTGTCGCCGAACAGCGACAGCGCCTGGTTGGCGGCCAGCAGCTCGCCCCACTTGAAGCTGCGCTCGACCGTGAGCACGTCGCGCTCGGTATACCCTTGCGCGCGCGCCGTCTTGCGGATCCGGTCGGCCGCTTCCAGCGCGAGCAGATGCTCGTCGCTGGTGATCACGTACAAGGGCGCCAAGCCCTTGCTCAGATGGCCGTCGAGCGCCTCGAGCCGCAACTGCATCGGTACTGGTTTCCTTATGCCGGCTTGATCGCCGCCAGGCGGCGCAGGATCTGCTGCACCAGGTCGGACTGCATGTCGCGGTACAGCAGCGCTTCTTCGGATTCCTTGGCCAGCACCTGCGATTCGTCGAAGGCGATGTTGCGGCGCAGGGTGATCTCGGTCGGCGCCAGCAATTGGCGATTGTTGGCGTCGCGCACCTGGAACACCAGGGTGTAGCTGAGCGAGTACTCGCGCACCCGGCCCAGGCTGTTGAGCGACAGGATCGATTTGCCGCGCGTTTCGCTGATCACGTCGAACAGGGCCTGGGCCTTCGAGGCGTCGGTCTCGATGCGCACGGTGTCGCCCGCGCGCAGGTTGCGCTTGAGCTCCGTGCCCAGCGGCGAAGACTCGTTGAACGACAGCCAGATGCTCTGGAACGGCAGGTTGTACTGGCCGTCGCTGCCGCGCAGCTGGAAGCCGCAGCCTGCCAGCACGCCTGCCATCAAGAGCGCCGCCAGCGCACGCACCAGGGTCTTGTTCGACATATTGATCCTTACACCACGATGTTGACGAGTTTGCCCGGCACCACGATGACCTTCTTCGGCGTGCCTTCGATGAACTTCTGCACCGCTTCGGAAGCCAGCGCGGCGGCTTCGATGGCGGCCTTGTCGGCCTCCTTCGGCACCTTGACCGAGCCGCGCAGCTTGCCGTTCACCTGGATCATCATCTCGATCTCGGACTGCTCCAGCGCGGCCGGATCGACCTGCGGCCAGGCGGCGTTCAGGATGTCGCCATGGGCGGCGGCGAAGCCCAGCTCCTGCCACAGCGCGTGCGTGATGTGCGGCGCGACCGGGTTCAGGAGGCGCAGGAAGATCGAGAAGCCTTCGGCGACGATCGCGTTCGAGGCGGCCGAGTCGTCCAGCTTCGCCGACTCGAGGGTGTTGAGCATCTTCATGCAGGCCGAGACCACGGTGTTGTACTGGATGCGTTTCAGGTCGTAGTCGGCCTGCTGCAGCACCTTGTGCACTTCGCGGCGCAGCGTCTTCTGGTCGTCGTTCAGCGTACCCTGCGCTTCACCGTTGAACGATGCCGCGATGCGTTCGCGCTGGGCGTAGCCGAAGGCCCACACGCGGCGCAGGAAACGGCTGGCGCCTTCGACGCCGCTGTTCGACCATTCCAGGGTCTGCTCCGGCGGCGAGGCGAACATTGTGAACAGGCGCGCGGTGTCGGCGCCGTACTGTTCGATCTGGGCCTGCGGGTCGATGCCGTTGTTCTTCGACTTCGACATCTTCTCGGTGCCGCCGATTTCCACCGGCTGGCCATCCGCCTTCAGGACCGCGTTCTGCGGACGGCCCTTGTCGTCGAAAGTCAGCTCGACCTCAAGCGGGTTGAACCAGGTCTTCTTGCCGGCGGCGTCCTCGCGGTAATAGGTCTCGTTGAGCACCATGCCCTGGGTGAGCAGGTTCACGAACGGCTCGTCGAATTTCACCAGGCCGAAGTCGCGCATCACCTTGGTCCAGAAGCGCGCGTACAGCAGGTGCATGACGGCGTGCTCGATGCCGCCGATGTACTGGTCCATCGGCATCCAGTAATCGTTGCGGGCGTCGACCATCGCCTCGTTCGAGCCCGGCGAGGTATAGCGCATGTAGTACCACGACGAATCGATGAAGGTGTCCATCGTGTCGGTCTCGCGGCGCGCCGGCTTGCCGCATTGCGGGCAGTCGCACTTGAGGAAGGCTTCGTCCTTGTTCAGCGGATTGCCGGTGCCGTCCGGGACCAGGTGCTCCGGCAGCACGACCGGCAGGTCGGCCTCGGGGACCGGCACCGAGCCGCACTCGCCGCAATGGATCATCGGGATCGGGGTGCCCCAGTAGCGCTGGCGCGAGATGCCCCAGTCGCGCAGGCGGAAGGTGGTCTTCTTTTCGCCCAGGCCCTGTTCTGCCAGTTCGCCCGCGACCGCGTTCACGGCCGAGATGTAATCGAGGCCGTCGTACTTGCCCGAGTTGATGGTGCGGCCGTTTTCCTTGTCGCCGTACCACTCCTGCCAGGCTTCCAGCGAGAATTCCTGGCCCTCGACCGCCACTACCTGCTTGATCGGCAGGTTGTATTTTTTCGCGAAGCCGAAGTCGCGCTCGTCGTGCGCCGGCACGCCCATCACGGCGCCGTCGCCGTAGGTGATCAGGACGTAGTTGCCGACCCAGACCGGGATCTGTTCTTGCGTGACCGGATGGGTGACGAACAGGCCGGTCGGCATGCCCTTCTTCTCCATGGTCGCCATGTCGGCCTCGATCACGGAACCCATCTTGCACTCGGCGATGAATTCCTGCAGGGCCGGGTTGTTGCGGGCCGCGTGCTGGGCCAGCGCGTGTTCCGGCGCCACGGCGCAGAAGGTCACGCCCATGACGGTGTCGGCGCGGGTGGTGAACACGTACAGCTTGCCATCATTGATCAGCTCACCATTGTCGCCCGCAATCGTGTGCGGGAAGGCGAAGCGCACGCCGGTCGACTTGCCGATCCAGTTGGCCTGCATGGTGCGCACGCGCTCCGGCCAGCCCGGCAGCTTGTTGTCGACGTGGTCGAGCAGCTCGTCGGCGTAGTCGGTGATGCGCACGTAGTACATCGGGATCTCGCGCTTCTCGATCAGCGCGCCCGAGCGCCAGCCGCGGCCGTCCACGACCTGCTCGTTGGCCAGCACGGTCTGGTCGATCGGGTCCCAGTTCACGGTGCCGGTCTTCTGGTAGATGATGCCCTTCTCGAGCATCTTGAGGAACATCCACTGGTTCCACTTGTAGTAGTCCGGCTTGCAGGCGGTCATCTCCCGCGACCAGTCGATCGCCAGGCCCATCGATTCCATCTGGCCGCGCATGTGGGCGATGTTCGAATACGTCCATTCGGCCGGCGGGACGTTGTTGGCCATCGCCGCGTTTTCGGCCGGCATGCCGAATGCGTCCCAGCCCATCGGCATCAGGACGTTATAGCCGTTCATCCGCAGGTAGCGGTACATCACGTCGTTGATCGTATAGTTGCGCACGTGACCCATGTGCAGCTTGCCCGATGGGTAAGGCAGCATCGAGCAGGCGTAATACTTGCCTTTGGGGAAACGCGGGTCGTTTTCGACGGCCTTGTAGGCGTCGATCGACTTCCAGTAGGCCTGGGCGGCCTGTTCTACTTCGGCTGGACTATATTTTTCTTGCATGATTCTGCAGACGTAATGTGGAAGGTGGAACCGGTCATTATAACCCGTTCATTTTGCACTGCGGCGACGGCGCGGTGCGCGAGGGAAAATGCAAAAAAGGCAGCGTCGCGTTGAACGCTGCCTTCGAGGATCAGCGCAGGACCAGTTCCAGCGCCGGCTTTTCGCCGTAGTCCTCATAGCGCTCGTTGATGCCGCCGACGCAATAGCTCAGCTCTTCGAGCAGGTCGGGCGCCGCCGCCTTCATCTTGTCGGCCTCGAGGATGACGATTTCGAGCATCTCGTCCGGCTTGAGCTTGAATTTGGTCATGTTCTCGTCGTCGCGCAGATAGCTCATGCAGTCGACCCAGGCGTCGATGCTGTCCGCATACGAGGCCGGGAAACCGAAGGCCTCGCGGCTCTGCTGGTGGAACGACGCTTCGTCCGTGATGACGGCGCCGTTCAGTTCTGCCACGGCCATTATTTGTCCTTCAGGCCCAGCACGTCCTGCATGTCGAACAGGCCGTTGGCCTTGTCCGCCAGGAAGCGCGCCGCGCGCAGCGAGCCGTGGGCATAGGTCACGCGGCTGCTCGACTTGTGGCTGATCTCGATGCGCTCGCCGGTGCCGAGGAACATCACGGTATGGTCGCCCACCACGTCGCCGCCGCGCACGGTGGCGAAACCGATGGTCGACGGATCGCGTTCGCCGGTGACGCCTTCGCGGCCATAGACGGCGCATTCCTTCAGGTCGCGGCCAATGGCGTCGGCAATCACTTCGCCCATCCTGAGGGCGGTGCCGGACGGCGCGTCGACCTTGTGGCGGTGGTGCGCCTCGACGATCTCGATGTCATAGCCTTCCGAAAAACTCTTGGCGGCCATTTCGAGCAGCTTGAGCGTCACGTTCACGCCCACGCTCATGTTGGGGGCGAACACGATGCCGATTTTTTCGCCGGCGGCGCGGATCGCGGCCTTGCCGGCCTCGTCGAAGCCGGTGGTGCCGATCACCATCTGCTTGCCGTTGGCGGCGCAGTATTCCAGGTGCTGCAGGGTGCCTTCGGGGCGGGTGAAGTCGATCAGCAGGTCGGCATTGTGCAGGCCGTGCTTGATGCTGTCTTCGATGACCACGCCGGTCAGGATGCCGGCGAAGGCGCCCGCGTCCTGGCCGATGAAGGGCGAACCCGGGACGTCGAGGGCGCCGGCCAGGCGCATGTCGGGCGCTTCCTGGATGGCTTCGATCAGCATGCGGCCCATGCGGCCGCTGGCGCCGGCAACGGCGATATTCAACATGGTCATTATGGCGTTCCTGGGCGACGTTCGGTGTTGCCCGCATTAATTTGTACAGCCGGCGCATCGGCCGGTTTCGGAGGCAGTTGCTCCGACTTCTTCTTGGCTGGACCGGCGATGCGGTCGATGTACTCGCGCTCGCTCGGCAGGTTGCCGCCCTCGAAACGCTCGACCACGTCGTTCTTGAAGAACACGGTCACGCGGCTGGTGGTCAGCTCGCCATTGCCGCGCGCCAGGTAGAACGGGTAATCCCAGCGGTCGGCGTGGAAGGCATCCATCAGCAGCGGCGAACCGAGCAGGAAGCGCACCTGGTCGCGGGTCTGGCCGGCCTTGAGCTGGTCCAGCATCTCTTGCGAGACGAAGTTGCCCTGCTGAATGTCTGGACGATAAGGCGAGAAGATCCACAGGAAGCGCTGCAGGCGCGTCGCCTGGACGGTCTGGGCGCCGGCATTGGCGATGGCGGCCGACTTTTCCGCGTCGGACGCACTGGCGGCCGCATCCGTCGCCACCGGCGGCGCCGGACGCGTCTGGTTGCGCCAGGAGGCGCAGCCGGACAGCGTCAAGGTGCAGGCGAGGCCCGCCGCCAGCGCCGCCTTGGCGGAGAATCGATGGAATACGGCTTGTTTGACAGGCATAGTTAACCTCAATACGTTCGAGCGGGAGCTTTCAAAACGCTATATCATAAAGCACTCCGCCAATATTCGAGTGACAAACATGAGTAACAACCCGACCGACCTGAAGGCGAGCGGCCTCAAGGCCACGCTGCCACGACTGAAAATCCTGGAAATCTTCCAGAACAGCTCCGTACGGCATCTGACGGCGGAAGACGTCTACAAGATCCTTCTTGCTGACAATATGGACGTGGGCCTCGCGACCGTCTACCGCGTATTGACCCAGTTCGAGCAGGCCGGCCTGCTCAACCGCAACCATTTCGAGACCGGCAAGGCCATCTATGAGCTCAACGCCGGTTCCCACCATGACCACCTGGTGTGCGTCACCTGCGGCCGCGTCGAAGAGTTCTACGACGACGAGATCGAGAAGCGCCAGCAGATGATTGCAGAGCAACACGGCTTCACGATCGTCGAGCATGCGCTGGCGATCTATGGCAGCTGCCCGGAGTGCCGGGGCATCGCCAAGCCGGAGTAATCCTGCGGCCGGCACGGCCGGTGTAAAAGTAACAGTGTAAAAGTAAGTAAAGGGCGCATGGGAGTCATCCCATGCGCCCTTTCTCTATCCAGGCGTCGTCAGAACGACGCCGTCAGGTTCACGAACAGCGAGCGGCCCGGTTCATTGTACGACTCGGCGCCCGTGCTGCCGTTGGTGCTGCGCCGGAACAGGCGTTCGTCGAACAGGTTGTTGATGCCGGTGCGCAGGTACAGCTTCGGCGTGAAGGCGTAGCCGACGTTGGCGCCCACCACGGCATACGGCGCCAGCGTGTTGAGCGCCTCGCCGCTGGCCTGACCGCCGGTGCCGGTCAGGCGCCGCGGTTCCTGCTTGCCGTAATAGGACACCGTCAACAGCGTCGTCAGTCTGGCATTGACCTTCCAGTCCAGGGTCGAGTTCAGCGTGTATTCGGGAATCACCGACAGCGGCTCGCCATTGCTCTTGCTCTCGTTCTCGATCATGTAGGTCAGGTTGTTGGTCAGCTTCAGGCGCGGACCGAACGGGATCGTCAGGTTGCCCTCGACGCCCTGCACCACCGCCTCCGGCGAGTTCTCCCACTGGAACAACCGGCCATTGGCCGAGGTGTTGCCGAGCAGGCGATCCATGCCGCCGGTGATCTTGTTCTTGTAGTCGTTGTGGAAGTAGGCCAGGCTAGCCTCATGGCCGCGGTCCTTCCAGCCGATGCCGATCTCCTTGTTGAGCGAGGTCTCCGGCGCCAGGTTCTCGTTGCCGCGCACATAGCAGCCGCCGCCCAGGTTCGGGTTATTGATCGGGCAGCCGTTGCCGCGCGTGTAGTACAGGTAGTTCGGGTTCGACTGGTACAGGTTCGGCGCCTTGAACGCGCGCGCCACGCCGCCGCGCAGGGTCAGGGTTGGACTCAAGGCATACGAGGCGTTCAGGCTCGGGCTCCAGTTGGTGCCGAACTGGCTGTGCTTGTCGAAGCGCAGGCCCGGGGTCACGGTGAATGCGGTGTTCACGCCGATATTGTCTTCGACGTAGACAGCATAGGTTTCGGCGCTCGAACGGCCATCGCGGTTGCCTTCCTGCATGCCGGGAATCGCGGTGGCGGCCTGCGTCATCGAATACGGGTCGTTGAGCTTTTCCTTGCGCGCCTCGAAGCCGGCGGTAAGCATCTGCGCCACCCCGCCAAAGTTGAGCGGCGTGCTGATCTCGCCGTTGGCGCCATAGGTTTCGAGTTCCGACGTCGATTTCTTGGTCGGGTCGCTGATGCTGCCTTCCGGCCCACCCGCCAGGCCTTCGTTCATGCGGGTGTTGTCGGTGCCTTCATAGGTCAGCCACAGGCGCGATGTGGTGGCGCCCCACTTGCCGCGGTGGGTCAGCGCGGCGGTGCGGCGCAGCATGACGTTGGTTTCGGCGGCCGCATTGGCCAGCTCGCCCAGGATCGGGAAGCCGGCCGCATTCACGGCCCGGTCGCCGGCGTAGATATTGCCCTGGCGGCTGAAGTTGGATTCGAATTCCAGCACCTGGTCGGGCATGAAGTCCCAGCGCAGCAGGCCGCCGATGTCGCGGTTGCGCACGCCCTCGCGGCCGGCCGGCGGGATCGCGCCGTTGGCGGTATTGTCCGGCGTGGCGTTCAGCGCCAGCTCGTCGGCATCGGTCTTGTTGACGTTGCCGAATACGCGGAACGAGAGCTTGCCGGCCAGCGGACCGGATAGGTTGAAACCGAGCCGCTTGCTGTTGCCCTCCTCGCCGTGCTCCGGCGCTAGCGCATAGGCGGTGACCGAACCGGTCAGATAGTCGCCCGGCGCCTTGGTGATGATGTTGATCACGCCGCCGGCGGCGCCGGACCCGTAGCGCGCCGCCGCCGGGCCGCGCAGCACCTCGATGCGCTCGACCGCTTCGGCCGGCACCCAGTTGGTGTCGCCGCGCGTGTTGCGCTCGCCGCTGCGGCCCATGCGCACCGAATTGCGCGAGCTGACCGGCTTGCCGTCGACCAGGATCAGGGTGTTTTCCGGGCCCATGCCGCGCAGGTCGATCTGGCGGTGGTTGCCGTATTGGCCGCTGGCGCTGTTGCCGGTCAGGTTCACGCCCGGCATGGTGCGGATCAGCTCGGCCAGGTCATTCGCCGGCGGACGCGCTTCGATGTCTTCCGAGGTGATGACCGAGACGCCGATCGCCTGCTTGAGTTCTTCCTCGGCGGTGCCGACGATGTGCACCTGGTGCATCGGCTGGTTGGATTGCTGGGCCATGGCCGGCAAGCCAAGGAGCGCCAGTCCGACGGCGGCGGCGAGCGGCGTCATGCGGTTTGCTGTCAGTTTCATCCCTCTTGTTCCTGTTATTTGATTGTTCTGGACAAGCCGGAGCGCTCCGGCTCAATGCAATTGAGAATCATACTCATTTGCATTTCCAAAACTTTGTCAAATTGTGGCAAGAAGGTTGCCAGCCTTGCACTGGCTTAAGTTTTTAGCGATTCAGGAGTGGCTGAGGGCGTTCGACAGCAGCTTGGCCGTGATGTCGACGATCGGAATCACTCGTTCATAGGCCATCCGCGTCGGGCCGATCACGCCCAGGGTGCCGACAATGCGGCCGTCGACCGCATACGGCGCGGTCACCACGCTCATCTCGTCCATCGGCACCAGCTTCGACTCGCCGCCGATGAAGATCTGCACGCCGCCAGCCTTGCTCGAAACGTCGAGCAATTGCATCAAGCCGGTTTTTTGCTCGAACATCTCGAACATCTGGCGCAGCGAGCTCATATTGGATGACAGGTCGGACACCGACAGCAGGTTGCGCTCGCCGGCGATGACCATGTCGTCGCCCTCGGCCATCGCTTCGCTGCCAGCCTCGACCGCCGCCTGCATCAGGCGGCCCATATCGTCGCGCAATTGCTGCAGCTCTCCGCTCAAGCGCTTGCGCACCTCGTCGAAGGACAGCCCGGCGAAGTTCTGGTTCAGGTAATTGGCCGACTGGGTCAGTTGCGCCGGGGAATAATCCTTATCGAGCAGCAGCAGCCGGTTCTGGACGTCGCCGCGCGGATCGACGATCACCAGCAGGATGCGCTTTTCGCCCAGGCGCAGGAATTCGATCTGCTGGAAGACCGATTCGCGGCGTGGGCTCTGCACCACGCCGGCGAATTGCGACAGCGAGGACAGCATCTGCGCCGCGTTGGCGATCAGTTTTTGCGGTTGCAGGTTGGACAAGGGCTGCGGCAAACGCATGCGCTCGGCATCGACCGCCTTGTCGTCGATCGGCCCCACCGTCAGCAGGGTGTCGACGAACACTCGGTAGCCGCGCGGCGTCGGAATGCGGCCGGCCGAGGTGTGCGGACTGGCGACGAAGCCCATCTCCTCGAGGTCGGCCATGACGTTGCGGATCGTGGCTGGCGACAATTCCAGGCCCGACAGCTTGGACAGCGCGCGCGAGCCTACCGGCTGGCCGTCGGCGATATAACGCTCGACGAGGGCTTTGAGCAGGGTGTGGGCACGTTGGTCGAGTTGCATGATTCCGGGAAACGTTTAATGGCGCGCGTATTTAACGTGTGCATTATAGGCAGGTTGGGGCATGGCACGGGCAGCGCAAGGCTTGCTGTGACGCATGTCCAACGCTCGTGCTCGCGCTTCTACAAGGATTCAAGCCAGTCGAGCAGCGCGTCGAGACTGGCCACTTCGACGTCGGGCTGGACTTCATGGGCGAATTCGTTGACCTTGCCGGTCCGGTTCATCCAGGCCGCGCGCAGGCCGGCGCGCTGGGCGCCCTGCACGTCCAGCAACAGGTCGTCGCCCACGTACAGGGTCTCGCCAGGCAGGACGCCGAGCGCGGCGCAGCCGGCGAGGAAGATGCCGGGATCGGGCTTGGCGCGGCCATACTGCCGCGCCGCCACCGAAGCCTGGAAGTGGTGGGCCAGGCCGATGGTCTGCAGGTCGGCCACGCCATTGGTGACCGAGCCGACCAGGGCACGTCGCTTCAGGCGCTCGAGTCCGGGCACGACATCCTCGTAGGGCGTCACGGCATTGCGGGCGGCAAAGAAAACGGTCATCGCCAGCTCGACCTTGCCGGGATCCTCGCCCACCTGTTCGAAGGCGGCGACCAGGCCGGCATGGCGCAGCGCGCCCAGGTCGATCCCGAATTCGGGGCGCGCGGCCAGCAATTCCAGGCGCGCAGCGCGCAGGCTGTCGATCGTGAAGCGTTCGGCCACCCGCGGCGCGTGCTCGCCGAGCCAGGCATACAACAGTTTTTCGGCTTCCAGGATCACGGGCGCGATCGGCCACAGGGTATCGTCGAGGTCGAACAGGACGGCTTTCGGCCAGGGTTGGCGGGTCATCGGCTTCCAGACTAAGGGAGAAAAGGTGCGCCCCAAGCATAGCGACGCGCTACGCCGAACGCAATGCGCACGCCGTTAGCACCCTGGAATGTTGCCTTTGTTGAATTATGGTTACACCAAGATACAAAACCATATACGCCCGAAATGGACCAGCTGCTTGCCAAATGGACTAAAATGTTGAGCGATTTTTCTATTCTCACCGCGCAGCTGCGCTTTCCCGCTAGATTTTTTGGAGATGTTATGAAGAGTTCCTACCTGCGTGCCGGCGCGGCGCTGGCCTGCGCGGTCGCACTGTCTGCCTGCGGCGGCAGCGATGGCCAGCTGGTGCTGGGCGGTAGTTTTTCCGGTGTGACCAAAACCGGTCTGGTACTGACCAACGACGGCCAGGAAAAGGCGATCACGCCGCCGGCCGATGGCACCGGTGCGGCGACCTGGGCATTCGACAACCTGATCTCGACCGACGACCGCTATTCCGTCGAAATCAAATCCACGCCATCGAACGTCGAGCGCTGCGATATCCAGAATGCGAGTGGCCGCGCGGGCTATCACGTCTACACCGTCTACATCACGTGTACGCTCAAGCGCCACGCTCTCTCTGGCAGCGTCAGCAACCTGAAAGGTGAGCTGGTGCTGGTCAACGGTTCCGACCGTGTGGCACTCCAGGCCGGCGCCACCTCGTTCAAGATGGCCGATGTCGCCGAAGATTCGCCTTACGGTGTCACCATCCTGCAACAGCCTGCCAATCAGACTTGCACTGTCAACAACGGCAGCGGCACCGTGGGACCTGCCGACGTCACCAACGTGGCCGTCACCTGCACCCCTTAATTTTTCCTGGAGCGTTACGCATGAAGTCTTCCCTGATCCGTCCGGCCCTCGCGCTGGCGCTGGCCGCGGGCCTGGCCGGCTGTGGCGGCAGCGACAAAGCCGAGTTCGCCGTGAAAGGCACGATCTCCGGCATCGTCTATCCGGGCGCCGTCCTGACCACCAATGGCATGGACCTGCCGATCGACCCGCCTGCCAAGCCGGGCGACCCGGTCAACTTCGAGTTCCCAAACAAGCTCGAGTATGGTGACGTGTACAACGTCGTCTTCAAGTCGACGCCGCAATTCCAGCGCCAATGCGTTACGCCGGACAATACGATCCCGAACTTCAACGATACGGCGGGCCGGCTGGCGGAGATCAACGTCACCTACGTCTGCATCGTGAACAACTATCCGCTGAGCGGCAAGGTCAATGGCCTGACCGCCGACGGCCTGGTGCTGGCCAACGGCAGCACCGGCGGCGCGGGTACGGTAACGAAGCCGGCCGCCGGTGTCACGACGCCGATCGACTTCCAGCTGCCGAATGTCAGCTATGGCACGACCTATGGCGTGGTGGTGATTGCCAACCCGACTGGCCAGGTCTGCACCGTGGTCAACGGCACTGGCGTCATGCCTGATGCAGAAGTGACCAATATCCAGGTCAACTGCGTCGCGGCGTAAGCCTGACCAGATATACACAATTCTTATGTCGAGTATTTGAAAGGAAAATTGGATTTATATGCTGTCGCGCAGCATAATAACTCCTGTCTCCTCCAACTCTCCTCAGAAAAGAATTGGATTTCAGCCCGCTCCTTGAGCGGGCTTTTTTTTGCCCGCCGCATCGGTACGGTGTGCCGGCGCTGCTCAGCGGGCGGCGCTGACCTTCACCACGGCGATCTTTTCCATGCCCACCGACACCTGCGACTGGTAAGCCTCGCTCGATCGCGCATTGGCGGCGACGGCGTAGCTGCTGAAGCCGGCGAGGATGGCGGCGGCGATGAAGATGGCTTCCACGTGCTTGAGGACGTTCATTTCTTGCTCCTGTGGGTCGGTTGAGGCGCCGGATCGGCTGTCCATGTGAGCACTATAGAAAATGGGGCCGCAGCTCTCCAGCGGCATGCGACAGACTGCGCAAATGGGCGACCGAGCGCCCGGAAATACGTGATAACCCGTATGCTGCGGCGCAGCAGGACGTGTTTCGACGCAAAAAAAGCGCCGACGGGCGGCGCTGATTGGGGCAGATGATGCTGAACGCGTGGTCGGCGTAGCCGACCACCCTGGGTCAGGATACGGGGAGGTTGGCCAGCGCCACGTATTGTTCCAGGCTGACCGCTTCCGGACGCACGCCCGGATCGATGCCCGCCTCGACCAGCTGCGCTTCGGTGAACATGCCGGCCACGCAGTTGCGAATGACCTTGCGCCGCTGCGAGAAGGCCTTGGCCACCACCGCCTCCAGGCGCTTGCCGTCGCACGGCAACTGGCGCCGGGTCGGCACCATGCGCACGATGGCCGAGTCGACCTGCGGCGGCGGATCGAAGGCGGTCGGCGGCACGATGAACAGCATGGCCATGTCGTAGCGCCATTGCAGCATCACCGACAGGCGGCTGTAGGCCTTGGTGCCCGGCTCGGCCACCATGCGCTCGACCACTTCCTTTTGGAGCATGAAGTGCTGGTCCTCGACCAGATGGGCGAACTCGGCCAGGTGGAACAGCAGCGGGCTGGAAATGTTGTACGGGAGGTTGCCGACCACGCGCAGTTTTTGTCCCTCCAGCACCGGGATCGAACCGAAATCGAATTTGAGCGCGTCGCCCGAATGCACGCTGAGGCGCTCGCGCGGGTAGGCTTTTTCCAGGCGCGCCACCAGGTCGCGGTCGAGCTCGACGACGTGCATATGGTCGAGCGACTTGAGCAGCAGCGCCGTCATCGCCGCCAGGCCCGGGCCGATCTCGACCATCGTTTCACCGCGCCGCGGCGCAATGGCGTCGATGATATTGTTCAGGACATGGTCATCGGTCAGGAAGTTCTGGCCGAAGCGCTTGCGTGCGACGTGTTTCATGCTTGCTTTCTTGGTTATTCGGAAGTGGCCTGGCGGCGCGCGGCCACCATGTGCATGGCGGCGCGGATCGCCTCTTCCATGCTGCCGCAGTCGGCCAGGCCGAGGCCCTCGGCCGCCAGGTCGAGGGCGGTGCCGTGGTCGACCGAGGTGCGGATCAGGGGCAGGCCCAGGGTGACGTTGATGCCGCGCCCGAAGGTCGCGTGCTTCAGCACCGGCAAGCCCTGGTCGTGGTACATCGCCAGCACGCAATCCGCATCCTTCAGGTACTTGGGCTGGAACAGGGTGTCGGCCGGATACGGGCCGCGCGCATCGATGCCGCGGCTGCGGGCGGCCTCGAGCACCGGCGTGATGACGTCGATCTCTTCGCGGCCGAGATAGCCGTTTTCTCCGGCGTGCGGATTCAGGCCGGTGACCAGGATCACGGGCGCCGCGATGCCGAATTTGTCGCGCAGGTCGGCGTGCAGGATGTCCAGCACCTGGGTCAGGTTGTCGCGCGTGAGCGCGCCCGGCACATCCTTCAGCGGCAAGTGGGTGGTGGCCAGGGCGACGCGCAGGTAGGGCTGGTCATGTGCCGGCGCGCCGGCCAGCATCATGACCACCTTGGGCGTGCCGGTCTTCTCGGCCAGGTATTCGGTGTGTCCCGAAAACGCGATGCCGGCGTCGTTGATCGTGCTTTTTTGCAGCGGCGCGGTGACGATGGCGTCGAACCACCCACAGCCACAGCCTTCGATGGCCAGGTCCAGCGTGGCCAGCACGGCAAGACCATTCTCGGGATCGAGCCGGCCCGGCACCACGTGCGCCGCCAGCGGCACGTCGACCACCGCCAGGCGGTCGGCGCCGAAGTGCGGCAGGCCGCCGTTGCGCAAGGCCTGGGTCGACAGCGCCGACAGGCGGATAGCTGGATCGATATAGCTGGCCGTCATCGCCAGGAAGGCGGCGTCGCCGAGCAGCACGCAGTTGGCCTGCTCGCGCAGGGCCCAGGCGGCGCGGATCGCGATCTCGGGACCGATGCCGGCGGGCTCGCCGACTGTAATAGCGAGCACGGGCCTTGGGGATGCGGCCCCCCAATGCGCCAACGGGCGCCCGGGCGCCTGTGGCGCAACCATCTTGTTACTGCTCCTCGCGGAACTCGACGTAGGCGCGGTCGCGCACCTGGCGCATCCAGTCTTCCATCGCTTCCTGCATCTTGCGGTCGCGCAGCACCTGGCGCGCCACGTTACGCTCCTTCTGCTGGGTGACGTCTTCGCTCTTGCGTCCGATGACCTGGATCAGGTGGAAGCCGAACGGCGACTGGATGACGTCCGACACCTCGCCCGGCTTCAGGCCGTTCATCGCGGTCTCGAATTCCGGCACCGTGTCGCCCGGGTACAACCAGCCCAGGTCGCCGCCCTTCGAGGCCGAGCCGTCCTGCGAGTGCAGGCGCGCCAGGTCTTCGAAGGTGCCGGCATTGTTGTCCATTTTCTCTTTCAGTTCGAGCAGCTTGCGCTTGACCTCGCCCTCGGTCATGGTCGGGGTGACCTTGATCAGGATGTGGCGCGCGTGCGTCTGCTCGACTACCGACTTCTCGGTCTCGCCGCCGAGCGAGCGCTTGCCCGCCAGCTTGAGGATGTGGAAACCGACGTTGGTCTTGAGGATCGGCGTGACCTGGCCCGCTTCGAGCTTGCGCAGCTCGGTCGAGAACATCGGCGGCAGGCGGTCGGCGTCGCGCCAGCCGATCTCGCCGCCCTTGAGCGCGTCGGGCGCGTCGGAATAGGTCGAGGCCATGCGCGCGAAGTCGGCGCCGGTGCGCAGCTGGCGCATCACTTCCTCGGCGCGCGCGGCGCGCGCGGCGATCTGCTCGGGCGAGGCGTTCTCTGGCACGCGCACCAGGATCTGGGAGATGTCGACCTCGATGCGGTCGGCCTCGGCAGCCTTGGCGGCCGCCATATAGGTGTCGATCTCGGCCTCGGACACCTGGATCTTGCTGTCGACCTCGTGCTCGCGCAGGCGCTGCATCATGATCTCGTTGCGGATGTCTTCGCGGAACTGGGCAAACGGCATGCCCTCTTTTTCCATCTGGTTGCGCATGTCCTGCACCGACATCTTTTGATTTTCGGCGATGCGGCCGATGGTGGCGTCCAGGGTGCGGTCGTCGACCTTGACGCCCATCTCTTTGGCCAGCTGCAGCTGGGCGCGTTCGACGATCATCGCCTCGAGCACCTGGCGCTCCATGGTGGCCGGGTCGGGCATCTGGGCGTTACGTGCCTTCATGTTCTGGCTGACCTGGGCCACGCGGCCGGCCACTTCATTGCGGGTGATCACTTCGTCATTGACGACGACCTGGATCGAATCGATCACCTTGGCATTGGCCGATGCCGGCGGCAGGAAGCCGCCGCCGGTGGACGCCGGCGTTTCCGCCTTGGCGGCTGGCGTGGTGGCGGCCTGGGCCAGCGCCTGGCCGGCGGACAGCGCGCACAGCAGTGCTGCCGCCATCTGGAGGGACTGCAAACGGGTAGTACGCATCATCTGGAAAGCACTCATTTCAGGATAGTTCACATCAAGGACGAATTATGGACTGCTAGTCTGAACGCTTGCTTATGGACGTCCAATTCCGGTATTCAGTCGCGTATAGCCCGGGATGCTCTTGTTGAACGACTCGAGCGGATTACCCAGGCCCAGGCGCGACAAGCCATTGAGCTCGAGCTGGAAGAAGATCGGCGTCGACGTCTCTTGCGCCGCGGTCACGAAACGCTGCGCGCCCATCCGGAACACCCAGCAATCGGCCTTGTATTCGAGACCGATCAGGCTCTCGATCAGCTTGCCGCCGGTGGCCGGATTGACCTCTTGCCCCACCCCATACGAACGCAGCGCGTAGCTGACCCGGCCCACGCCATACCAGCGGCGGCCGATCGGCCACTGCGCCGACAGGTCGATATTGCGGAAGCTGTCACGCTGATAACGGTATTCGGCGTTCAACACCTTCATCGGCCCCGGACGCCACTGTACACCCACATTCGAGCTGTACAAACTGCTTCCGTTCGCATCGTATTGTACGCCGCTATCGAAGGTCCAGGACTCGGAAATGGTGCCGGCGGCGGCCAGCAGCAGGTCGGAACGGCTCTTGTGTTGTTCTTCGCCAGGGATGCGCACGCGCGGCTCTTCGAGATACAGGCGCTGACCGAAGGCCAGGCGCAGGCGCTCGGCGCCGTCTTCCTGGATGAAGCGCGACACCAGGGCGGCCGTGACCTGGTTGGCGTCGGACACGCGGTCCAGGCCCACGTAGCGGTTCTCGGAGAACAGCTGGGCGTAGTTGAAGCCGGCGCGGCCGGTGTCGAACAGCGGCACGTCGTCCTGGTTCTCGTACGGCGTGTAGACATAGAACAGGCGCGGCTCGAGGGTCTGGGTGGCGGCGCCGCCGAACAGCGTGGTCTGGCGCTCGAACACCATGCCGCTGTCGAACGAGAAGGTCGGGATCGTGCGCGTCAGCTTGGTGTCCAGGCCGGCCCGGTCGATATGGTCCTGGATGTCGTACTTGGCCGCGTTGTACATCAGCTTGGGCGTGACGAACCAGCCCGGACGCACGATCGGATAGCTCACCTGGCCCTGCACCACGGCGCGGTTGCCGGTGACCAGGGTCGGGTGATCGAAGCGGGTCGCCTCGGCGTCGATCGACCAGTCGAAACCGGCCACGTCGTAGCGCGCGGCGCGGAAGTTAATCTGCGGCAGGCGGTCGTAGGGACGCGGCACCGTCAGGCTCGGATTGGTCGCGGCGGCCGGGTCCTGCAGCACCTGGTAGTTCTGGGCGCGCGCGGTCAGGCTCCAGAACTGGCCATAGTAATCGGTGCGCACCTCGCGCAGCAGCTGGCGCTCGGCGCTGGCGGCGACGGTGCGCGAGAAGTCGGACGGGTATTCGTCGTCCGAGGCGCCGTGCAGGTTCCAGCCGTACGACCAGTTCGGCTTGATCGACTGGCTGTGCAGCGAGTCGACGCGCCAGCGCGTGGTATTGGTCTCGCGGTCGTCCGGCAAGACCTCGACGTGGGTCTCGCCCTGGTAGGTGCTGCCCAGGTAGCGGCCGGTGGCGCCCATCTGGAAGCCGCGGTCGAACATCATGCGTGGATACAGCGTCAGGTCGCGGTTCGGGGCGATGTTGACGTAGTACGGCACCATCACCTCGGCCTTGCCCTGGGAGCCGAAGCCCACCGTGGGCGGCAGCCAGCCGGAGCGGCGCTGGCCCGACAGCGAGAACGACATCGCCGGGGTGCCGATGATCGGCACGTCCTTGAAATAGATGATGGTCTTGCCGGCGGTGCCGACGTCGCGGCCGTTGTCCAGGCGCAGGGTGCTCGACTTGAGATACCAGTCGGGATCGGGGCCTTCGCAGGTGCTGTACGTGCCGTTGCGCACCAGGGCCTGCTGCTCGCCCAGGAAGTCGATGCGGTCGGCCTGTCCCTGGCCATTGCTGTCGGCCAGGAAATAGGTCGGATTGAGCAGGTAGCCCTTGCCGGTCTCGAGGTTCAGTTGCAGCTCGTCGCCCTTGTAGCGGTCGCCGAAGCGCCACATGTTCACGTTGCCGGTGGCCGTGACTTCGTCCTCGACCCGCAGGTAGCAGGCGGTATCGGCGGTGATGCCGCTCTGGCCGCGCGTGATCTCGACGTTGCGGTTGAGGTCCAGCCGGCGGTCGGGACGGCCGCCGATCTCCTCGGCCTGGATAACGACGGGAAGTTCGTCTTCAGCTTGTGGCGCAGGGGGAACACTCTGGGCGAATGCCGGAACCGCGGTTGCGGAAACCAATGCATAGAGCGCGAGGACCTGCCGCGGTGGGAAAGGTTGGCTTGACGACCAGCTCATGGAAAATCGCAGCTCATGGAAAATCGGACGTGCACCATAAAGGGCGGTTTTTTTAGAATGAATCCCTTATTATATGGGAATTAGCTCAACCAACCGGATTCGTCAGGCCGCTTCATGTCATCTTTGTATCAAAATTCTTCCACTTCTGTCAGCGCCGCGCTTGATACCGATCCGCGCCTGGCACAGCTGAACGACTGGCTGGCCTCGACCGGCCTGGTGGAAGTCGGAACCGGCCGCCCTGCCTCCGTCGATGCGAGCTTTCGCCGCTACTTCCGCTACGACGTCGTGCCCGCCATGCAGGACAAGCTGGGCGCGACCCTGGTCGCCATGGACGCGCCGCCGGAACGCGAGAACGTGCCGGCCTTCATCCACGTGCAGGGCCTGCTGTTCGACGCCGGCGTGACCGTGCCGGCGATCGCCGCGCGCAACGTCGAGCAGGGCTTCCTGCTGCTGGGCGACCTGGGCACCACCACCTACCTGGCGCGCCTGTCCAGCGACAACGCCGCCTTCATGTATTCGGATGCGGTCGACGCCCTGCTCAAGTTCCAGATGGCCAGCCAGCCTGGCGTGCTGCCCGAGTTCGACCGCGCCTTCATCCTGCGCGAGCTGAACATCTTCCCCGAGTGGTACCTGAACCGCCACCTGGGCGTCACGCTCGACGACAAGCAGCAGGCCCAACTCGACAAGGTATTCGAGGCAATCGCCTCGAACGTGCTGGCGCAGCAGCAGGTGTTCATGCACCGCGATTTCCATTCGCGTAACCTGATGTTCCTCGACCAGGGCAACCCCGGCGTGCTCGATTTCCAGGACGCCGTGTACGGCCCGGTGACCTACGACCTGGCTTCGCTGCTGCGCGACGCCTACATCCAGTGGGACGAAGAGATCGTGCTGGACTGGGTGGTGCGCTACTGGCAGAGCGCCAAGCAGGCCGGCCTGCCGGTCAACCCGGACATCGACGCCTTCTACCGCGACTTCGAGTTCATGGCCATGCAGCGCCACCTGAAGATCCTCGGCATCTTCTGCCGCCTGAACTACCGCGACAACAAGTCGCACTACATGGGCGACCTGCCGACGGTGATCGACTACGTGCGCAAGACCGCGAACCGCTACACCGAACTCAAGCCGCTGCTGCGCCTGCTCGACGCCCTCGAAGACAAGGCGCCGCAAGTCGGCTACACCTTCTGAGGTCCAGCATGAAAGCGATGATTTTCGCCGCCGGCCGCGGCGAGCGCATGCGGCCCCTGACCGACAGCTGCCCCAAGCCTTTATTGAAGGTGCGCGGGCGGCCCCTGATCACCTGGCACGTGCTCAACCTGGTGCGCGCCGGGATCACCGAGATTGTCATCAACCACTCCCACCTCGGCCACATGATCGAGGAAGAACTGGGCGACGGCAGCCGCTACGGCGCGCGCATCGTGTACTCGCACGAGCCGACGCCGCTCGAGACCGCGGGCGGCATCGCCAATGCGCTGCACCTGCTGGGCGACGAACCGTTCCTGGCGGTGTCGGGCGACATCTATGCGCCCTACTTCGATTTTTCGCTGGCGCTGGACGCGCTGAAAGATGAAGACGCGGTGGGTGTTCCCTACCCGGTCGACCAGCGCGACATCGCCTGGCTGTGGCTGACGCCGAACCCGTGGCACAACCCGGAAGGCGACTTCGCGCTCGACATGTACACACTCAAGAACGACGGCGCCACCAAGTGGAACTTCGCCGGCATCGGCGTGTATCGCGCCGAGATGTTCGACGGGATCAAGGCCGGAGAATTCCTCAAGTTCGGGCCCCTGATGCGCAAGTTCATCGAACAGGGCCGCGTCGGCGGCGAGATCTACCAGGGCCAGTGGGTCAACGTCGGCACCGTGGGGCAGCTGGAAGAACTGAACGCGCCGCTGCGGGCGGCCAAGACGGCGTCATGATGCCGCATTGCGCTGCGCATGCCGCCCGGCGCGCGCAGCTGCTGGGGCGGATGCAGCCGGGCGCGGTCGCCGTGCTCGGCACCGCATCGGAAGTGCCGCGCAACGGCGACAGCGACTATCCCTACCGCCACGACAGCCATTTCTATTACCTGAGCGGGTTCGCCGAACCGGAAAGCTTCGTGGCGCTGGTCGCGGCCCGGGGAGAACGGCCGGCGCGCACGATCCTGTTCTGCCGCGAGAAGAATGTCGAGCGCGAGATCTGGGAGGGTTTTCGCTTCGGTCCCGCAGCGGCGCGCGATGCGTTCGGCTTCGACGAGGCCTGGCCGATCGATGAACTCGATGCGCGCATGGCCGACATCCTGGCCGATGCGCCGGCGCTGTATTACGCGCTGGGCCACGGCGCCGAACTCGACGCCCGGGTGGCCGGCTGGCTCAAGGCGGTGCGCGCACGCGGGCGCACGGGCGTGACGGCGCCGCAGACGACCCATCACCTGCTGGCCATGCTGGACGAAATGCGGCTCTTGAAGGACGAGCATGAGATTGCGCTGATGGCGCGCGCCGGCGTGATCTCGGCCCAGGCCCATGCGCGCGCGATGCGCGCCACCCGGCCCGGCATGTTCGAGTACGAGATCGAGGCCGAGCTGCTGCACGAGTTCCGCCGCAACGGGGCACAATTCCCGGCCTATCCCTCGATCGTCGCCTCCGGCCCGCAAGCCTGCGTGCTGCACTACAACGCCAACGATCGGCGTATCACCGATGGCGACCTGGTGCTGATCGACGCCGGCTGCGAGTTGGACGGCTACGCCAGCGACATCACGCGCACGTATCCGGCCAATGGCCGCTTCAGCGACGCCCAGCGCACCCTGTACGAACTGGTGCTGCGCGCCCAGACCGCGGCGCTCGCGGCCATCCATCCAGGCCGGCCGTACAGCGCGATCCACGATGCGGCGGTGCGGGTGCTCACCGAAGGCATGCTCGACCTCGGCCTGCTCGACCGGAACAAGGTGGGCACGCTCGACGAGGCGATCGCCACGCGCGCCTACACGCAGTTCTATATGCACGGCACCGGCCACTGGCTGGGCATGGACGTGCACGACGTCGGCGCCTACCGCGACGTCACCTTGCCCGACAAGCCGTCGCGTCCCCTGCTGCCGGGAATGGCGCTGACGGTGGAGCCGGGCATCTATGTGCGGCCCGGCGAGGGCGTGCCGGAACGATTCTGGAACATCGGCATCCGGATCGAGGACGACGTGGTCGTGACCGACGCCGGCTGCCACATCCTGAGCGCCGACGCGCCGAAGGAAGTGGCGGATATTGAAGCTTTGATGCGGAAGCACTGATGCGGGAAACACGATGACGGAACAAACTCTGGATTTCGACGTGGCGATCTGCGGCGCCGGCCCGGTGGGCCTGGCGCTGGCCGCCTTCCTGGCGCGGCGCGGGGTGCCGGGTGCGCGCATCGCCCTGGTCGACGGCAAGTCGCTGGGCCAGGCGATCTCGGACCCGCGTTCGATCGCGCTGTCCTGGGGCAGCGTGCAACTGCTGGACGAGCTCAAAGCCTGGCCGCTGCCGGCCACGGCGATCCACCAGATCCACGTCTCGCGCCGCGGCCAGCTGGGCCGCAGCCTGATGGACCGGCGCGACCACGACGTCGAGGCGCTGGGCTACGTCACGCGCTACGGCGCCGTGGTCGACGCCCTGGCGCGGCGCGGCGAGGCGGCCGGCGTCGTCATGCTGCGTCCGGCGCGCGTGCAGGCGCTGGACGAAACCGCCGACGGTGCGCTGCTGGCGCTGGACGACGGCCGCACGGTGCGCGCCCAGGTGGCGGTCCAGGCCGAAGGCGGCATCTTCGGCCAGCAAGACGGTCGCGCCAGGAGCCGCGACTACGAACAGAGCGCCGTGATCGCGCGCGTGACCAGCGACGCGCCGATCGCGCACCGCGCTTTCGAGCGTTTCACCGACGAAGGCCCGCTGGCGCTGCTGCCGGAAGACGGTCCCGATGGCCACCAGTATGCGCTGGTGTGGTGCGTGCGTCCCGAGCGCGCCGGCACGATTCTCGACCTGGACGACACCCGATTCCTGCAACAACTTGGCGACGCCTTCGGCACGCGCCTTGGCACGTTCACGAAAGTCTCCTCGCGCGTCGCCTTCCCCCTCGGCCTGAACGCCGAAGCGCGCGCCACGGCGCGCACGGTCGCCATCGGCAATGCCGCGCAAACCCTGCACCCGGTCGCCGGGCAGGGCCTGAACCTGGGCCTGCGCGACGCCGCCGTCCTGGCGCGCCAGCTGGCGCGCGACGCCAGCCCGGCCGCGATCGAACGCTTCCAGGAAGAGCGCGCGCAAGACCGCAAGCTGACGATCGGCCTGACCGACACCATGGCCCGCGCCTTTACCGGCAGCAAGCCGCTGCAGCCACTGCTGGGCCTGGGCCTCGCCGCCCTCGACCTGGCGCGCCCGGCGCGCACGCTCCTCGCCGACCTGATGATGTTCGGCCGCCGCTAGTTTGACTGAAGAAGACCTAAAACCTGCCAACTAAATCTCAACAACTACTCGTGTAATATTGCGGGAAGAAACATCAATTACTTTGGCACGTTCTGCGTCAAAAAGTGCTAGGTTACTACCTCCCTCTGCTGCACTACGGTACATGACACCATCGAATCCACATCGCTTTGCATATTCGCAAAGGTACTGACTTGGTATGTAATCGAACGCTGCTGAACGCTGCAATACCGGACGCGTAAGCTCCTCGCCTAGTTTTTCGAGAAATTCAATATCAGCTCGCAACGCGCTGAGTTCGATTTCATCAGACAAAATAAATGGTGAGACGGTGCGGCGAGGGTTTTGAAGATCTATTATCTTTAGCTCAGGAATAGAAAATCTAGCGACGCTCACAACCTCTCCCGGCTGCGGCCGCACTTCAGATATTGCCGTAATTTCTTCCGAAGCCAAATATAAATAAGGAATTCCTGCTGGATTAGCTCGCCCATGGGATGCTAAATGCTTAGGAGGGCACCCCATCTCGTCCGGGGTGAACGTAGTGTTGGTCTGCTGAATTCTCGCACGATGCCAGATTTGAGGAATTTCAGCAGTATCGATCAAAAGATAAGGTAAAAGCCTTGCCAATCGATCTAAATCGATTGTTATAGCAGGAAAGAAACGATTTCGGTGCATCAATTCCGTTCGCAACTGATCCCATTGTTGAATGGCTTGCGTACCGACAGGCTCCCGTGGGTTAAATTTCCTGCGAACGATCTCGCCATCGTCTAAAATCTCACCTAAAAGATCTTTAGAATGCGCAACGTCCATCTTCTCATGACTGAACATTGCCCAGTCTTTTTTTAACCATTCAACTAAAGTCAGGCCATTTTCGTCACGCGTATACAGACTAATTAATAGTTCAAACTGCTCTCGCAAATCAATTGGGCTTAACAAGGGCTGAGCATTTGATCCGCAATATGAGCATTGTCCTCGATTAATTGACAACGCCGGGAATAATTGCAGCTTAAGATGACGATCTCCGAAACATTCAGGGCAGCAAAAACTTGACATTTTATCTAAAATAAGCAGCCATCGTTTGAACGTGATGATTCATCGACAGTTTTTTGATGTAACCCAAACCCGGGAAGTGGCCTTGAGCATGCAAGGAAAAAAACTCTTCAACTGCTGGCGTACGTAGAATTTTTGTGCCAGGAGTATTGACCTCATCAACCAGTTTTTGCAAAGCCTCTGCGAACTTGCCAGCAGGATCAGTTGGGGTTTCAAATCTAATTGATTTGAAGTGATGTACCAACATTACGTCGTCGTTATCATCATCAATGCATGTTAAGTGAATAGCCACCGCATACGCGGGACCCCCTGTTAAAGAAAATTCATCACCCACAATTAGAAAGTCGCCAAATCCTTGCATGCCAAGATCACCAAAAGTAACATGCAAATCTGAAAATATCTCAACTGGAGGATGCTCACGGTTCGCTCGTCGCTCGAACCCATCACGTATAAGTATTCGATGCGCATCTCTAAAGTGTTTCATATAGAGAGAGCTACAGCGGCCATCAATAAAAACCTGGCGAATATTTTTAACTGACTCACCCAGATACTCAACCAGAGATTTCGCATTAGCGAATCCGCTGTGGATGAACGTCAACTCTCTCCCATCATACTCAGTTAAGAAATCAGAAATCTCAGCGACACTAGTTTCAGAACTTAACACAAAAGCTGGAGAAATATTTACATGCTTACCCAGCGGAGTTCTCATAAAGTCATGAATCGGACCACAGTCTTTCACATGATGCCCGTTTGATGGATTAACTATGAGTATGAGTCTTCCACCTGCCGAAGTGAGTGCTTCTACACTACGTATCAGCCCAGTCAATGCTTCTTTGACTGGCTCTAAGATCGGAATGAATCCTGCATCCGCTATAACCTGGGCACAGTCACGAAGCGTAATAAGGTCGTACTGCTTTCCGCGAAAATATGGATAATACATTTCTCTCTCAAGCCCAGGCTAACGCCACTGAAAGTGGTGTACTTAGCGCCTTAATTAAGTTTTTATACTCAGAAGGACGCAATGTGGTGGAAAAAGCTGCCATATATAAGGATTTTGGCAATGCCTTTAAGCTCTCAGCCAAAGCATGTCGAGAGCGCGTCTCCTTTATAACCTCAATCATGCATTTGTGCAAGCTGCTTGGATCGATAGATGAAAAAATTCCAGTCATTTCGCGATGAAACTGAGTGTTTGGAACCTTTGGGTGAGCCACCCCCATTTTATCCAAAATTAGCAGAGCCTCATTTTTGTGTATGGAGTCAAACACAGCTCGAGGATCGATAAATTTTTTCCGATCCAATGCTTCACGTATAGTCGTTATTTTATGGCGATCATTTAGCACCAAAATCCCGACAGACGAGTCTACGCATTGCTCTACAGCATCAATATGATTTTCAGCACAAATGACATTTATCTTTGCAAATACCTTGCGGTAGTCAGAGATTTGACCTGGCAATCTATCTAAATTATCTCGCTCGGTTTTTATTTCGTAGACGGTCGAGGTACCATTAAGTATCACCATGTCAGCCTTGGACATCCCTACTCTAAATTCGGAAAGCATCGACGCTGTTTTCAGCGAATGCACTCCGAGCAAGACCTTATGAGCAATAGCGCTCTTATATATGTACTCATAACGATTGGACTTCTTGCGCAGCGCAAGAAATGCCGCATCGAAAAAATCCCTTACATCAATATATTCCGCCTTATCCAATAGACCAGACTCATTTGCTAATCTGCAAAAAGAAGGAGATTGGCCGTACTGCCCCATCTCTTGTAGAATTACAGGAGAAAACAGCTTCGCAGCATAGGCGAGCTGGTTTGAATTGATCGTACTGCCCATAAGTTGCCAATGAAAAATGATCGTACTGGAGATCAAAAAAGCTGCGAGAACCAAGTGTACACATAACACTTAGCGCCAAGCAAACCCTTCAGTATACTCCAGTAACGCCATTGAGTCTTAAGTGCAAAGCCGTATACTATTCGACGGCCTTGACCATCGACTCGATCACCTTCTTGGCGTCGCCGAACACCATCATCGTGTTGGGCTGGTAGAACAGGTCGTTGTCCAGGCCGGCGTAGCCGGAGGCCATCGAGCGCTTGTTGACGATGATGCTCTTGGCGCGGTAGGCCTCCAGGATCGGCATCCCGGCGATCGGCGATTTCGGGTCCTTCGCGGCCGGGTTCACCACGTCGTTGGCGCCCAGCACCAGCACCACGTCGGTCTGGCCGAACTCGCCGTTGATGTCTTCCATCTCGGCCACCTGGTCGTAGGGGACTTCGGCTTCGGCCAGCAACACGTTCATGTGGCCCGGCATGCGGCCGGCCACCGGGTGGATCGCATAGCGCACCGTCACGCCGTGTTCGGTCAGCTTGTCGACCAGCTCCTTCACCGTGTGCTGGGCGCGCGCCACCGCCAGGCCGTAGCCGGGGACGATGATCACCGACTCGGCGTTCTGCAGGATGAAGGCGGCGTCCTCGGCCGAACCCGATTTCACCGGACGCTGCTCTTTCGCACCGCCGTCGTCCGCGGCGGCTTCGCCGCCGAAGCCGCCCAGGATCACATTGAAGAAGGAACGGTTCATCGCCTTGCACATGATGTACGAGAGGATCGCGCCGCTCGAGCCAACCAGCGAGCCGGCGATGATCAGCATCGAGTTGTTCAGCGAGAAGCCGATGCCGGCCGCCGCCCAGCCGGAATACGAGTTCAGCATCGACACCACCACCGGCATGTCGGCCCCGCCGATCGGGATGATGATCAACACGCCCAGCACGAAGGCCAGCGCCGCCATCACGATGAACGGCGTCCAGCTTGGCGCCACGCCGTCGGCGAAGCAGAACAGCAATCCCAGCACGATGATCGCGATCGCCAGCGCCAGGTTCAGGATGTGCTGTCCGGCGAAGCGCACCGGCGCCCCCTGGAACAGGCGAAACTTGTATTTTCCCGACAGCTTGCCGAAGGCGATCACCGAACCCGAAAAGGTCACCGCGCCGACGAAGGTGCCGATGAACAGCTCCAGCCGGTTGCCGAACGGGAGCGGCGTCTCACGGGTGGCGATATTGAAGGCCCAGGGTTCGGACACGGCGGCGATCGCGATGCACACCGCCGCCAGGCCGATCAGCGAGTGCATGGCCGCCACCAGCTCGGGCATCTTGGTCATCTCGACCTTCTTCGCGGCGTACGCCCCGATCGCGCCGCCGACCACGACGCCCAGCAGCACCAGACCGAAGCCCGAGCCGCCGCCCTGCCCCAGGCTGTCCTGCAGCTTGAGCATCAGCGCCACCGTGGTGACCACGGCGATCGCCATGCCGGCCATGCCGAAGGCGTTGCCGATGCGCGCGGTCGAGGGCGAGGACAGGCCCTTGAGCGCCTGGATGAAGCATACCGAGGCGACCAGGTAGAACAGGGTGACGACGTTCATGCTGATGGCGTTCATGCCTGCTTCTCCTCGATCTTCTCCTCGACCTTGCCCTCGACCGGCGCCTTCGCGGCCTTCGGCTCCTTCTTCTTGAACATCTCCAGCATGCGCTGGGTGACCAGGAAGCCGCCGAACACGTTCACCGCCGCCAGCGCCACCGCGACCGTGCCGGCCACGCGCCCGGTCAGGCCCTCGGTCAGGCCCGCGGCCAGCATGGCGCCGACGATCACGATCGCCGAAATCGCATTGGTGACCGCCATCAGCGGCGTGTGCAGCGCGGGGGTGACGGTCCAGACCACGTGGTAGCCGACGTAGATCGCCAGCACGAAGATGATCAGGTTGATGATGGTGTGGCTGATGTCCATGCCTAGTCTCCTGTCCTGTTCTGTTCTGGCCCGACTGAATCTACTTGCGCAACACGTCCCCGCCCGCGCACACCAGCGTCGCGGTCACGATCTCGTCCTCGCGGTCGATGAAGAAGCGGTCGTCCTTGTCGATCACGAGCTTGAGGAAGTCCAGCACGTTGCGCGCATACAGGGCCGACGCATCGGCCGGCACCAGCGCCGCCAGGTTCGGCTCGCCGATGATGTGCACCCCGTGCCTGATGACTGTCTTGCCCAGCTCCGTCAGCGGGCAGTTGCCGCCCTGGGCGATGGCCATGTCGACGATCACGGAGCCCGGCTTCATGGCGCGCACCGTCTCCTCGCCGATCAGGGTGGGCGCCTTGCGGCCCGGGATCAGGGCGGTGGTGACGACGATGTCGGCCAGTTTCGCGCGCTCGTGCACCAGCTCGGCCTGGCGCCGCATCCAGTCGGCCGGCATCGGCCGCGCATAGCCGCCGCTGCCCTGGGCGATCTCGCGTTCTTCACTGGTGAGATACGGCACGTCGATGAATTTGGCGCCGAGCGACTCCACCTGCTCCTTGACCGGAGGCCTCACGTCGGACGCCTCGATCACGGCGCCCAGGCGCTTGGCGGTGGCGATCGCCTGCAGCCCGGCCACGCCCACGCCCATGATCAGCACGCGCGCCGCCTTGACCGTGCCGGCCGCCGTCATCAGCATCGGCATGAAGCGTCCGTAGGTGTTGGCGGCCAGCAGGATGGCCTTGTAGCCGGCGATATTCGCCTGCGAAGAGAGCACGTCGAGCGACTGCGCGCGCGTGATGCGCGGCGCCGCTTCCAGCGCGAAGGCGGTGAGGCCGCTCGCGGCCAGCGCGGCGAGATTGTCGGCGTCGAAGGGATCGAGCATCCCGACCAGCACCGCGTCGCGCCGCATCAGGCCGCGTTCGGCGGCATCGGGGCTGCGCACCTTCAGGACGATGTCCGCGCCGAAGGCGGCGGCGCCGTCGACGATGCTGGCCCCGGCCGCTTCATAGGCGCTGTCGGGCGCCGCGGCATGCAGGCCGGCGCCGGACTGCACCAGGACCTGGTGTTTCGCGGCCAGCTTCTTGACGGTTTCAGGTGTTGCTGCAACACGTGTCTCGCCCGGCCTTGTCTCGGCCGGTATGCCTATCCTCATGGATTCCTCCGTACGTGGATGCGCCGGCTCCCAATCTATCACGTCTTTACAACAATTGCCCAAATATAAATTTCTTTTGGTGATAATGCTGTTGTGCTGAGCAAACACAAGGTAAGCAGTGTATTTGCGCGCATTTTTGCGACAGATCAAGCCCAATTAACGACAGGCAAGCACCGCAGGCGGGGCAAGGCTGAGCAGAGCAGGCCCGGCCCGAGGTAGAATACCGGCTCATTTTCAAGGACAGGCATGAGCGACATCTTCAAACCATCGGTTACCGTGGCTGCGATCATCGAGCACGAGGGCCGTTTCCTGCTGATCGAGGAAGAGACGAGCGAGGGCGTCAAGCTGAACCAGCCCGCCGGCCATCTCGACCCGCACGAATCGCTGGAGCAGGCGGTCGTGCGCGAAGCGCTCGAGGAAACCGCCCACGAGTTCATCCCGCGCACGCTGGTGGGCATGTACATGTCGCGCTACCACTCGAAGTCGCGCAATGCCGACGTCACCTACCTGCGCTTCACCTTCGCCGGCACAGTCGGCCGCAAGTTCGACCAGCCGCTCGACGAAGGCATCCTGCGCACCCTGTGGATGACGCGCGACGAGATCGCCGCCACCGCCGACCGCCACCGCAGCCCGATCGTGCTCCAGTGCGTGGACGACTATCTGGCCGGACGAAGCACGCCGCTGTCCCTGCTATACACCCATTCCTCGGTGTTCGAGGGCGGGATCTGAATTCAATACGGACGTAACATGAGCAAGAAAAAAGTCGTGATCGGGATGTCGGGCGGAGTCGACTCCTCGGTCGCGGCGTGGATGCTGAAAGAACAAGGCTACGACGTGGTCGGCCTGTTCATGAAGAACTGGGAAGACGACGACGACTCCGAATACTGCTCGACGCGCCAGGACTGGATCGACGCGGCCAGCGTGGCCGACGTGGTCGGGGTCGACATCGAGGCGGTCAACTTCGCCTCCGAATACAAGGACCGCGTGTTCGCGGAGTTCCTGCGCGAATACCAGGCCGGCCGCACGCCCAACCCGGACGTGCTGTGCAACGCCGAAATCAAGTTCAAGGCCTTCCTCGACCATGCGATGAAGCTGGGCGCCGACCTGATCGCGACCGGCCACTACGCGCGCGTGCGCCAGAACACGGGCAGCGGCAAGTTCGAGCTGCTGAAGGCGTTCGACGCCACCAAGGACCAGAGCTACTTCTTGCATCGCCTGAACCAGGCGCAGCTCTCGAAGTCGCTGTTCCCGCTGGGCGAGATCCCCAAGACCGAAGTGCGCAAGATCGCCGAAAAGCTCAAGCTCCCGAACGCCGCCAAGAAGGATTCGACCGGCATCTGCTTCATCGGCGAGCGCCCGTTCCGCGACTTCCTGAACCGCTACCTGTCGTACAAGCCGGGCCCGATCAGGCTCGACGACGGCACCAAGGTCGGCGAGCACGTCGGCCTGTCGTTCTACACGCTGGGCCAGCGCAAGGGCATCGGCATCGGCGGCCTGAAATCGCGCAAGAACGCGGACGGCACCAGCGAGCCATGGTTCGTGGCGCGCAAGGACATCGAGGCCAACACCCTGTACATCGTGCAGGGCCATGACCACCCATGGCTGCTGTCGAACCGCCTGGAAGCGGGCCAGGCCAGCTGGATCGCGGGCGCAGCCCCGGCGCCGCGCGAGCTGTCGGCCAAGACCCGTTATCGCCAGGCCGACGTGGCCTGCAAGGTGCTGGCCGAAGGCGACAGTAGATTCGCCCTCGATTTCAGCGATCCGCAATGGGCAGTCACGCCCGGCCAGTCGGCCGTGCTGTACGACGGCGACGTCTGCCTGGGCGGCGGCATCATCGACGCCCGCTCGGGCGTCGCGTAATCCTCAGCGCGCGCGCCCGGCCAGCCATTCGGCCAGCGCGCCAGGCGCCAGCGGGCGCGCATGCAGGTAACCCTGCACCTCGTCGCAGCCCGCCGCGCGCAGGAAGTCTTCCACCTCCACCGTCTCCACGCCTTCGGCCACCACCTTGTGGCCCAGGTCGTGCGACAGCTTGATCATCGTCCCCACCAGCGCGCGCCGGCGTTCGTCGTGGGCCAGATTGCGCATGAAGCTCTGGTCGATCTTGACCACGTTCGCCGGCAGGCTTTGCAGGTAGGCCAGGCTGCTGTAGCCGGTGCCGAAGTCGTCGATCGCCAGCTGCACGCCGGCGCGCGCCAGGCGTTCCAGCGTGACCTGCGCCACTTTGGGATTACGCATCAGCGCGCTTTCGGTGAGTTCGAGCGCCAGGCTGGACGCCGGCACGCGGTGGCGCGTCAGGAGCTTCGGTACGCGGTCGCAGAAATCCGGTTCTTCCAGGTTCACCGCCGACACGTTGACCGCCACCTGCAGGGCGACGCCGTCGTGGCGCCATGCGGCCATCTGGCGCATCGCGGCGGCCAGCACCCATTCGGTGGTGGCGCGCGCCAGCGAGGTGCCTTCGATCACCGGGATGAATTCGCCCGGCGAGATGGCGCCTTTCTCGGGATGAGTCCAGCGCAGCAGCGCCTCGACGCCGGCGCAGGCGCCGTCCTTCAGGGCGACCTTGGGCTGGTACACCAGGTGCAGCTGGCTGCGGCTCTCGAGCGCGGCGCGGAAGGCGTTCACCACCCAGAAGCGGCGCTGCAGGATGGCGTCGTGCTCGGACGAGAACACGCGCACGCAGCGCTCGGCGGCCAGGCCGTCGTGGGCGGCGCTGTGCATATTGCGCAGCAGGTCCAGGCCCTCGGTCTGGCCGACCGTGAACGGGGCGATGCCGACCGTGGTCGTGGTGATGAAGCGCGCCTGTCCATGACCGGAACGGGCGTCGAGCCAGGACTGCAGCTGGGCGCGGAAGGTCTCGAGCGAGACGCCGGGTGGCGCGAAGAAGGCGAACTGGGTGCTGGCGACATGGTAGATCTTGCCGGCGCCGCCCAGGCGCAGCAGCGGCACCGCGTCGCGCACCATCTCGTCGAGATAGCCGGACCCCATCACGCGCTGGGCGTCGCTCAGTTCCTGCGGGCTGGCCAGGCTGACCAGGGCCGCCAGCCGCATGTCGCCGGCCGGCCCGGCCAGCTCGAGGTCGGTGAAATCGCTGATGAACTGGTTGCGGTTGGGCAGGCCGCTGATCGGGTCGATCCGGCCCAGCGCGTGCTGCAGCTCGATCTGCGCCATCACCATCGTCGCCAGGTCTTGCAGCGCCTGGCTCTCGGCCGCCGTCACCTGGCGCGGCTCGGTGCCCAGCACGCACATCGCGCCCAGCGCAAAACCGTCGCTGGTCACGAGCGGTGCGCCGGCATAAAAGCGGATGCCGTCGGCGGCCAGCTTGCTGTCACGGAAATAGGCGTTTTCAAGCAGGTCGGGCACGACCAGCAGGTGGGCGGTATCGGCCACCTCCGCGCACGGCGCGCGCAGGCGCGGGATCGAATCATGCTCGACGCCGACCTTCGACTTGAACCACTGGCGGTCGCTGTCGGTCAGCGACACCGCCGCGATCGGCAGGTTGAACAGCTGGGCGGCCATGCGCGTGATGCGGTCGAAGGCCTCGCTGGGCGGCGTGTCCAACAGTTCCAGGCGGTGCAGGGCCTCGAGACGCGCCGCTTCTTGAGCAGAACAAGCAAATAGTGCCGGTTCGATAGGTGAGTTCATGGGGGCCCTGACTGTTGCGCACACGCGCAAAAAAGTGATGAAATTGACGAAGTTGAAGCTATTGTTGCGAAAAAAATTCCGTGAGTCAACAAATATCGGCAATTGATCGTCATATTCGTTATTTTATGTTGCTTCGTGTAAAATTGAGCGATCAGAGCAATACAGCCTCCATGACGATGAAAACCGAGAACGACGATCCGATCCTGACCACACGCGACGCGGCGCGCCTGCTCGGCGTGGCGGTGAGCACTGCCCAGGTGTGGATGGAAGGCGGCGCGCTGCCGACCTGGAAAACGCCGGGCGGCCATCGCCGCGTGCGTCTGAGCGAGGTGCATCGTTTGCTGCGCCAGCGCGAAGCGGACGCCGCCGCGGTGGACGCGTCCCCGCCGACCGGAGAATTCCTCCCCGCGCCCGCTCCCGCCTATCCGGCGCCGCGCAACGAAGCGCAGCGCCTGGCGGCGCTCGCCGCGACGAGGCTGATGGACTCGCCCCAGGAAGAAGTATTCGACCGCCTGACCTGGCTGGCCAGCCATGTGACCGATTGTCCGATGGCCCTGCTCACGCTTCTCTCTGGCCGGCGCCAGTGGTTCAAGTCGCGCATCGGCCTGGCGCAAAGCGAGACGCCGCGCGAGGTCGCTTTCTGCAGCCATACGATCATGCAGGACGCCGCCTTCGTGGTGGAAGATGCGCTCGCCGATCCGCGCTTCGCCGCCAATCCGCTGGTGACGGGCGAACCGCACATCCGCTTCTATGCCGGCTATCCGGTGCTGGACGCGCGCGGCATGGCGCTCGGCTCGCTGTGCGTGCTGGACCGCGAGCCGCGCCGCCTGCGCGAGCGCGAATTGCGCGCGCTGCGCGAACTGGCCGCGATCGCGTCCGACGAAATCGGGCGCCGCGGCTAGGAACCGTCAATCGGGCTTGGCGGCGGAAGCCTGCTGCTTCTTGACGAAGGCGATCACGGTATTGCGGATGGTCTTGAGCACGGTGTCGGCCTTGAACGGCTTGACGATGAAGCCGTGCACGCCGCGCGCCGCCGCCGACTGCACGGCCTGCGCGTCGAGCGTGCCCGAGACCAGGAAGATCAGGGTCTTGGGCAGCTCGGCGCGCAGCTGCTCGACCACGTTGTTGCCGTCCTCGACCTGCTCGCGCGCGATGCAGATCACGTGCGGACGGTGCTTGATCGCCAGGCCGTAGCCGAGCGCGCTGGTGTGGGTCGCGCCCACCACCTCGTAGCTGCCGTCGGCCAGCACGGTGCCCAGCATCGAACGCGACACCGCGTTTCCATCCACGATTACCGTCTTGAGCATCGCGTCGTTTTCCTTCTAATTCGATTCATAGGCCAGCATGTTCCAGGTCACGCCCAGGCGCACATCGAGCTTGAGCGACACCAGGCAACGCGAGATCTCGAGTATCTCACGCTCGGCGCGCAGCCTTTCTCCCAGCGGCGTCTTGAGGATGCCGGCGCCGGCAATGACGGCGTCGAGGCTGCCATAGGCATTGAGCAGGCGCGCGGCGGTCTTCATGCCGATCTTGGACACGCCCGGCACGCCGTCGGTCGGATCGCCCATCAGCGCCAGCAGGTCGTGCAGCAGCTCGGGCGCGACGCCGAAGCGCTGGCGCACCCAGGCGTCGTCGTGCCATTCGTTCTTGAAATGGTCCCACACCAGCGCGCCATGCGCGATCAGGGGGTGCAGGTCCTTGTCGGTGGTGGCGACGATGGCTTCGCCGCGTCCTTCCGACAGCCAGCGCATCACGCCGGTGGCGATCACGTCATCGGCCTCGACCTCGGGAATCGACACCACGTGCAGGCCCGCGGCGCGCAGGCGCTCGTGGAATTCGGGCAGCGCCGCGCGCAATTCATGGGGCATCGCCGCCCTGCCCTCGCGGTAGCGCGGATACAGCGCGTGGCGCCAGTTCTCGCCGCCATGGTCGAAGGCCGCCAGCACGTGGGTCGGCGCATGCGTCTCGAGCACGTTGCGAAACGACGAGAAGGCGTGGCGCAGCGCGATACTGGCCTTCAGGCTTGAATCGGGCTCGGGACTGGCCTCGTACACCCGGCGCACGATGTTCAGGCCGTCGATGGCGAGCAGCTTGGCCATGCTGGGACTCCGTCAGGCCTTTCCAATCTCGTACTTGCCGCCGCGCTCGAGCGCGCGCTGGTAGGCCGGCCGCGCGTGGATGCGCTCGAGGAAATCGCTCAGGTTCGGGTACTTGCCATCGAGTCCGCCGCGCGAGGCCGCCGCCTCCAGCGGGAAGCTGAGCTGGATGTCGGCCGCCGTGAACTCCTCGCCGGTGAACCAGGGATGCTTGCCCAGTTCCGCTTCCAGGTAGCCCAGGTGCAGCGCGATCTGCGGCAGCACGAAGCTGCCCTTGACCTTTTGCGCGATGCCGCGCGCGATCGGCTTGACGAAGAACGGCATCGGACTGTTCTCGACCTTGTCGAACACCAGCTTGAGCAGCAGCGGCGGCATCGCCGACCCCTCGGCATAGTGCAGGAAGTGGGTGTAGCGCAGGCGCGCCGGGGTGCCGGCCGCGGGCCGCAGTCGGCCCTCGCCATGGCGCTCGACCAGGTACTCGGCGATGGCGCCCGACTCGGCCACGACCAGGTCGCCGTCGGTAATCACCGGCGACTTGCCCAGCGGGTGCACCGCCTTCAGCTCGGGCGGGGCCAGCATGGTCCTGGGGTCGCGCTGGTAGCGCTTGATCTCGTACTCCAGGCCCAGCTCTTCCAGCAGCCACAGGATGCGCTGCGAGCGCGAATTGTTCAGGTGATGGACGACGATCATGGCGGCTCTGGGAGTGACGATGGGCGCTAGCTTAGCACTGTTGCGCCTTTGCCAAAAGGGCGTCGCCGCTCCGGCGGCATGGGCCCCGGCTGGGTGCGCCAGCGCACGACCGCGCGCCGCCGCGCCGTGTATCGTGGCAAGGCATGAGCGGATCGACCTACATCGGCATCTCGGGCTGGCGCTACGTGCCGTGGCGCGGCAAGTTCTATCCGCCGGGGCTGGCCCAGCACCGCGAGCTCGAATACGCCGCGACCCAGCTGCCCAGCATCGAGATCAACGGCGCGTTCTACTCGCTGCAGCGGCCCGCGAGCTATGCCGCCTGGTACGCTGCCACGCCGCCCGGCTTCGTGTTCGCGGTCAAGGGCAACCGCTTCATCACCCATATGCTGCGCCTGCGCGACGTCGCCAAGCCGCTGGCCAATGTGCTGGCCTCGGGCATGTTCGAGCTGCGCGAGAAGCTCGGCCCCATGCTGTGGCAGTTCCCGCCCAACTTCGCCTTCGAGCCGGAACGCTTCGAGACGTTTCTCTCCTTGCTGCCGCATGATACCCATGCCGCGGCCGAACTGGCCAGGGGTCATGAGGCGCGCATGGAAGGCAGGGTCACGCTCGATCCCGGACCAAGGAGAGCGATGCGGCACGCGGTCGAGATCCGCCACGAGAGCTTTCGCGACCCCGCCTTCATCGCCCTGCTGCGCAAGCACAAGGTGGCGCTGGTGGTGGCCGACACCGCCGGGCGCTGGCCGCAGATCGAGGACGTGACGGCCGACTTCGTGTACGTGCGCCTGCATGGCGACAAGGAACTGTATGCGAGCGGCTACGACGACGAGGCCATCGAGAACTGGGCAAGGAAGATTCGCGCCTGGCGCGATGGGGGACAAGCGCAGGATGCCTGCCTGGCATCGAGCAAGGCGCCGCGCAAGCGCGGCAAGCGCGACGTCTACTGCTACTTCGACAACGACATCAAGGTGCATGCGCCGTTCGACGCGCAGCGCCTGATCGCGGCGCTGCGGGATTGAAGAGAAAACTCAATGCTTCTGGTGCAGCCTGATCACGCGGTGCTTGCCGGGCGGGTCCGGTTGCTTGGGTGTGCAACCGCTGCCGCAGCTGCCGCCGCCGCAACCGCCGCCGCCCGACTTGTCCAGCCAGCGCGCCAGGACGGACTTGCGGCCGCCCCGGGTCAGGTGCATGACCAGGCGCGCGCGCAGGCCGGCCGACATGTATTTCGCGCCCAGGTACAGCGCGGAGGCAAGCACGATAACGATGACGGCCAATTCCTGCATATCAGGCTCCAGTGATGGCGAGGGTGACGCGGTAGACGATGAAGGCCGCCACGTAGGCCAGGCCGAACATGTAGCCGGCCATGATCCAGGCGTACTTGCGGCTGCCGGTTTCGCGGGCCACGGTGGCCAGGGTCGGCAGGCAGTGCGGCGCGTAGACGTACCAGGCCAGCAGCGCCAGGCCGGTGGCCAGCGACCACGATTGCGCGATCAGCGGCGCCAGCGTGTCGCCGACTTCGTCGCCGCCCGACAGCGCGTACACGGTGCCCAGCGCGCCGACCGCCACTTCGCGCGCGGCCATGCCCGGCACCAGGGCGATCGCGATCTGCCAGTTGAAGCCGATCGGCGCCAGGATCACTTCCAGCGCGCGGCCGATCATGCCGGCCACGCTGTAGTAGATCGGCGGCTCGGCCGCGCCTTCCGGCGCGCCCGGGAAGCTCGACAGCAGCCAGAGCAGGACCATCATGGTCAGGATCAGCGTGCCGACCCGCATCAGGAAGATCTTGGTGCGTTCCCACAGGCCCGAGGCCAGGGCGCTCAGCTGCGGCCAGTGGTAGGCCGGCAGTTCGAGCATCAGCGCGTGCTGCTTGTAGGTGCTGCGGCGCTTCATGAACCAGGCCACGCCCATCGCCGACAGGATGCCGGCCATGTACAGGATGAACAGCACCAGGCCCTGCAGGTTGAGGATGCCGGCCACGGTCTGGTCGGGGATGAAGGCCGCGATCAGCAGCGCATACACCGGCAGGCGCGCCGAGCATGTCATCAGGGGCGCGATCATGATCGTCACCAGGCGGTCGCGCGGATTCTGGATCGTGCGCGCGGCCATCACGCCGGGGATCGCGCAGGCGAACGAGGACAGCAGCGGCAGGAAGGCGCGCCCCGACAGGCCGACGCTGCCCATGATGCGGTCCAGCAGGAAGGCCGCGCGCGGCAGGTAGCCCACGTCTTCGAGCAGCAGGATGAAGAAGAACAGGATCAGGATCTGCGGCAGGAACACCAGCACGCTGCCGACGCCGGCGATGATGCCGTCCACGATCAGGCTGTGCAGGATGCCTTCGCCGAGCAGGTCGCCGACGAATCCGCCCAGGGCGCCGACGCCGGCCTCGATCATGTCCATCGGCGTGCCGGCCCAGCTGAACACGGCCTGGAAGATCAGGAACATCAGCGCGGCCAGGATGACCGGACCCGCGATCGGATGCATCACGACGTTGTCGATCTTCTCGGTCAGGTTGCCGGTGTCCTTCGCGGTGGAGACGGCGGCGGCCAGGATGCGGCGCACCTCGCGCTGGGTCTCCTCGACCGGCACCGCGTCGATCGCCGACAGCGGATTGGCCTTGACCGGCGCGTCGAAACGCATGCGATCCAGCTCGGCCAGCAGGGCCTGTTCGCCGCCCGACTGGATGGCGACGGTCTCCACCACCGGCATGCCCAGTTCCTGCGACAGCTTCGCGGTGTCGATCTCGATGCCGCGCTTTTTGGCGACGTCGACCATGTTCAGGGTCAGCACCATCGGCAGGCCGAGACGCTTGAGCTCCAGCACCAGGCGCAGGTTCAGGCGCAGATTGGTCGCATTGACCACGCACAGCACCGCGTCCGGCGGCTGTTCTCCCGCGCGCAGGCCGGCCACCACGTCACGCGTGATGCCTTCGTCCGGCGTCTGCGCATTCAGGCTGTAGGCGCCCGGCAGGTCGAGCACGCGGAACGCCCGACCGGTCGGCGACTTGAAGCTGCCTTCCTTGCGCTCGATGGTGACGCCGGCGTAGTTCGCGACCTTCTGGCGCGAGCCGGTGAGACGGTTGAAGAGCGCGGTCTTGCCGCAGTTGGGGTTGCCGAGCAGTGCGACCAGCGGGGTGCGGGCAGCCACTTGTTGTTCCATCACTCCCATGCGCTCAGTCCGCCTTGATCGAATTGATCGAGACGAGCGCCGCTTCGAAGCGGCGCAGCGCGAAGGTCGACTCGCCGACCTTGACCGCCAGCGGACCGCCCAGCACCCGCTTGAGCACGCGGATGCGCTCGCCCGGCACGAAGCCCAGCTCCATCAGGCGGCGCTGAATGTCGACGCCGCCCTGCGCATGCGGCGCCAGCTGGACTACGGTGGCACTCTGGCCCGCTTTCAGCGAGTCGAGGGTGGACAGGGTGGGGGCTAGGGTCATGGCAGCTTCCAGATGGTTGTTGCGCTTATGAGACAGCGACAGGAATAATGCCGACATCATAGCTCTAAATGCGAATTATTTCTATTTGCAGCTTGTCATTGCCAGATCGAAAAGCTCAAAAATAGTGCACACGGCACGCAGAATTCGCTTGATTTCGCGGCCGAGTTTACAGAAAATAGCAACGCAAATGAGAATGATTCGCATTTTTGTAGCATAAACAGCAAGGGTAGTTTCGATGATCGTCTGTGTCTGCAACAACATCTCCGACCGTGAAATCCGCCAGGCGGCCGACCTGGGCATCTCCTCCATCGCAGAACTGCGCAAGGAACTGGGCGTCGGCACCATGTGCGGCAAGTGCGTCAGCTATGCGCGTGAAGTCCTGCACGAGCACATCGACAGCAAGACCACGATCACCGAAGTGCGCCGCATCCCGCAAGCGGCCTGAATTTCCGGATCTCCTCTCTCCTGCCCCGCCACGTCGCGGGGCTTCTTTCGTCCGCGGCCTGCGCTTAAAAAGTCGTTCATCGCGGCCGCTATACTGGCCGGTCAACGACTCCCGGGTACGCCCCATGAACATCCTGCTCGTCGAGGACGACGCCATGCTGGCCGCCGCCATCCGCGAACGCGTGCCCAGATGTCCGAGCGCATCGCCGGCCTGGATGCCGGCGCCGACGACTACCTGGTGAAACCCGTCGAATTCAGCGAGCTGTGGGCGCGCATGCGCGCCGTGACCCGGCGCAGCGTAGGCAAGACGGTGCCGACGCTCGCCTGCCGCAACGTGGTGCGGGACGTGGCACGCCAGGCCGTCACCTGCGACGGCCAGCCGGTGACCTTGAGCGCCTGCGACTACCGCACCCTGCTCGCCTTCATGGAGCGGCCCGGCCACATCATCGCGCGCAGCCACCCAGGCGTCGCGCGAGACGGCGGCCAGGGCCCGCGACAGGTCGGTCACGGTGACGCCCAGCGCCGCCATCGCCGCCGGATCGACCTCCACCCGCACCTCGCGCTCCACGCCGCCCATCAAGACGCGGCAGGGTGGCGTCGAAGCGCGCCAGCAGCGCGCCGCCGCCGTGCCTGTGCCGATGGCGAAGAGACGCCGGGTGGGTGTGTGGAAAAGAAACCTGGGACGTGGAGGCATCGGCGACATGGACGCGGGAATACGGATGACGCCGGCCGCAATCGACGGGCGTACCGCGGCGAACCATGGAAGGGCGAATCATGCCAAGCAACGATTAATGGTTTTTTAATGGATGAGGGATGATAAAAACAGATGCGCACGATGAAATGAGAAGCGCTTTCATTTTCATTTTCGCGGTAGCGAGAAGCGTTTTCAACATGGAGTGAGAACGGTTTCTATTACGGCGTATTTCGTGGCTTTTTCTTCGATTTAATGCGCTTTTTTCGCGAAATTTCTCTCTTTTGAGGGCATATCGTGGCGGCTTGTTTGCTATCATGGAGCCCATTCAAAATCATCAGGGGCACTCCAAATGAAAGGCGATCAAAACGTCATCCGTCTGCTGAACGCACAGCTGACCAACGAACTCACCGCAGTTAATCAGTATTTCCTGCACGCGCGCATGTACCGCCATTGGGGCCTGGAAAAACTGGGCAAGAAAGAATACGAAGAATCGATCGGCGAAATGAAGCACGCCGACAAGCTGATCGACCGCATCCTGATGCTGGACGGCCTGCCGAACCTGCAGGCGCTGCACAAGCTCCTGATCGGCGAATCGACCCAGGAAATGCTGGAATGCGACCTGAAGCTGGAACGCGCCGCGCAAGTGACCGTCAAGGAAGGCATCGCCGCCTGTGAAGCGGCCGCCGACTACGTGTCGCGCGACCTGTTCCTGATGATCCTGGAAGACACCGAAGAGCACATCGAGTGGCTGGAAACCCAGCTCGACTTGATCGTCAAGGTCGGCATCCAGAATTACCTGCAGAGCCAGATCGCGTCGTGATCACGCCTTGATCGCGTCGTGATCAACCGAGGGCCGGCTTGCGCCGGCCCTTTTGCATTGGCGCTGCATTGCGCGCCCTCCAGCCCGGTCTTCAGCGCCAGCGCGTCATCCACTTGTCGTAGAACCCCATATCCCTCGGCACCGCGCCGGGAATCGCGCAGATCGCGCCGGCGAATTCGTTCGCGCGCGACAAGGCGGTTTCCAGCGGCCAGCCACGCATCCGTCCCAGCAGGAAGATCGCCGCGAAGGCGTCGCCCGCCCCCACCGTATCGATCACGAACGGCGGCGCGGGATGGTCGCGCTGGGTCAGGACCCGGCCCTCGCTGTCGAAGTACACCGAGCCGCGGTGACCCAGGGTGACGATCAGGGCGTCGAGCGAGAACATCTTGAGCAATGCCTGGCACGAGGCATGCACCTCGCCGGCCGCCAGCGGCGGATCGTCGGGCTTGATCTGGAAGTACCAGCCGAACAGCGCCTGCAATTCTTCTTCGTTGACCTTGACGATGTTCGCCGCCTGCAGCGAGCGGGTGACGCCGCGCTCGTCGTACTGGCCGTCGCGCAGGTTCAGGTCGAGGAAGCGCACAGCCGTGCCGGCGGCGCCATCCAGTACGGCTTCCAGCGCGCCGCGCGACACCTCGTTGCGCTGGGCCAGCATGCCGAAATAGACGATACCCGGGGTGACGCCTTCGGCACTCGCCACGGCCGCGGCGCGGTCGATGAAGTCGTAGGCCTGGTTCGGCAGGATGGTAAAACGGTGGCCGCGCGGGCCGCGCTCGACCAGCACGCGGCCGGTTTCTTCCAGCGGGTCGATCTGCAGCCCGGCCTCGCTCATGGCGAAGCGCTCGAACTCGGCGCGCACCAGCTGGCCGCTCTTGTCGTCGCCGATGCGGGTGATGCTGAGCACCGGCGCCATGAAGGCGGCCAGGTGGCGCGCCACGTTGAACGGCGCCCCGCCGACGACCTGCTCGGCCTGAAAATCGTCGACCAGCGCTTCGCCGAACACCACGGCGGTGGACATGCCCGGCGTGCCGCTCATGCGAGGAAGGGGACGGTGTCCTTGAACGACTGGCGCTCGGACAGCTTGTCGAACAGGCGGGCCAGGTTCGGGTAGTCGCCGCGCCAGTCGATGTCGGGGAAGCGGAAGGCGATCCAGCCCAGGGCGCAGCCGACGGCGACGTCGGCCAGCGAATAGTGGTTGCCGGCGCTGAAAGCCGACTCGCCGAGGCGCTCGGACATCACGCGCAGGCCGGCGTGCACCTTGCCCCACTGGCGGGCTATCCATTCGGGGCTTTGCTGGGCTTCGGGGCGCAGGGTGGTTTCCAGGCGCACCAGCACGGCCGCATCGAGCACGCCGTCGGCCAGGGCTTCCCAGACCTTGACCTCGGCCCGGTCGCGCCCGTTCGGCGGCAGCAGCTTGCAGACCGGAGTGAGCGTGTCGAGGTATTCGGCGATCACGCGCGAGTCGTACAGGGTGCTGCCGTCTTCCATCACCAGGCATGGAACCTTGCCCAGCGGATTCGTCTGCTGGATGGTGGTGTCGGCGGCCCAGACGTTCTCCTGGATGAAGGAATAGTCGAGCTTTTTATCCGCCATCACGACACGGACCTTGCGGACGTAGGGGCTGGTGACAGAACCGATGAGTTTCATGGGAGGTCGCAGTTGGGAATCGAAGCCCAGTATAGCATCGGGCCCTGCCGCAAAACCTGCGCTGTCGCCGCCCCAACACACTCCCGCACCGCGGCATGCGCAAGGGCTCGCCGCCCGTCCGGTGGTAAAATCCGCGTTTTTGACCGGACCGCCCGCCATGACCTCTACCGCCCTGTCCCCCGCAGTTTCCCCGACATTGTCGGCCCTGTCCCCGCTCGACGGCCGTTACGCTTCGAAAACCGACAAGCTGCGCCCGATCCTGTCGGAAACGGGTTTCATGCACCACCGCGTGAAGGTCGAGATCGCGTGGCTGCAGGCACTGTCGCAGGCTGGCTTTGCCGAGATCAAGCCGTTTTCAAGCGAAGCGATCGCTCACCTCGACAAGATGGCCTCCGAGTTCGGCGAAAAGGATGCCGCGCGCATCAAGGAAATCGAGGCGGTCACCAACCATGACGTCAAGGCGGTCGAATACTGGCTCAAGGAGCAGGTCAAGGACGTGCCTGAACTGGTCGCGGCCAGCGAGTTCATCCACTTCGCCTGCACCTCGGAAGACATCAACAACACCTCGCACGGCATGATGCTGAAAAGCGCGCGCGACAGCGTGCTGCTGCCGGCCCTGCAGGCCATCATCGCGAAACTGACCGAGATCGCCCACGCCAACGCGGCGCTGCCGATGCTGTCGCGCACCCATGGCCAGACCGCCAGCCCGACGACGCTCGGCAAGGAATTCGCCAACGTGGTCGCGCGCCTGCAGCGCGCGGTCAAGCGCATCGCCGACGTCGAAATCCTGGGCAAGATGAATGGCGCGGTCGGCAACTACAACGCGCACCTGTCGGCCTATCCCGAATTCGACTGGCCGGCCTTCTCGAAGAACGTGATCGAACAGCGCCTGGGCCTGACCTTCAATCCGTACACCATCCAGATCGAGCCGCACGACTACATGGCCGAGATGTTCGACGCCATCGCGCGCACCAACACCATCCTGCTCGACCTGAACCGCGACATCTGGACCTACGTCTCGCTGGGCTACTTCAAGCAGAAACTGAAGGCGGGCGAGATCGGTTCGTCGACCATGCCGCACAAGGTCAACCCGATCGACTTCGAGAACTCGGAAGGCAACCTGGGCCTGGCCAATTCGGTGCTGCGCCACATGGCCGACAAGCTGCCGGTCTCGCGCATGCAGCGCGACCTGACCGATTCGACGGTGCTGCGCAATATCGGCGTCGGCTTCGGCTACGCCCTGCTGGCCTACGACAGCTGCCTGCGCGGCCTGAACAAGCTGGAGGTGAACGCCGCCCGCCTGGAGCAGGACCTGGACGCGAACTGGGAAGTGCTGGCCGAGCCGGTGCAGACCGTGATGCGCCGCTACGGCATCGCCAACCCCTACGAGCAGCTGAAGGAACTCACCCGCGGCAAGGGCATCACCCGCGACGCGCTGCGCGAGTTCATCGAGACCCTGGCCGTGCCGCAGGAAGCCAAGGACCTGATGCTGGCGATGACGCCGGCGAACTACACCGGCCTGGCGGCGAAGCTGGCGGCCGACATCTAAGCCGTATCATGCGATGCCGCCGCTCCGGCGGCATCGCCTCAGTAATCCCACCTCAGCTTCACGCCCACCCGGCGCTCGAACTGCGCGCGGTACATCGCCGTGCCGAACTCGGCGTGCCCGCCATTCAGGTTTTCGCCATACACCGACAGCGCCAGGCCCGGCCGCAGGCGCCAGCCGAAGCGCGCGTCCAGCGCCGTATACGCAGGCACGCCGACCGCCGCCAGCTCGGCCACCCGGCGCAGGCTGACGTCGATCTCGCGCGCATCGTCGATGTTGTAGCTCGAACGCAGTTGCAGGGTGTACGTGGGGTCGCGCCGCGCCTCCAGCACGCTGCCAATGTCGTTGCTTTCCGGCTTGGTGTACAGGCGCTGGTGCAGCGCCGTCCAGCCGGCCGACAGGCGCCAGCGCGGCATGGCCTGCCAGCTGCCCCAGGCTTCCACGCCAGTGCCATAGCCTTCCATCAGGCTGGCGAACACCAGGTAAGTGCGGGTCGGGTCGAATTCTTGCGTGCGCAAGTGCTCGTAGTCGTGGTGGAACAGCGTGACCGAATACGACAGCGCCGGCGTCGGCTGGCCGCGGTAGCCGAGCTCGATCACGCGCGCCACTTCGCTGCGCACCCGCGACCCGCCCTGCAGGATGTAGGGCGGCTGGCCGGGCACCCAGGCGTCGACGTCCAGGCGCGACGGCGCGCGCACCGTGCGCGCCAGGGCCGCCCACAGCGCATGCTGGGGCGACAGCCGCCATGACAGCCGCGCGCTGGGCAGGAACTCGGTGCCCGTGTAATGGTTGTACTCGGCCCGCCCGCCCAGCACCAGGCGCCAGTCGTCGCGTAGCAGGATCTCGTCCTGCACGAACAGGCTGCCCCAGCGTTGGGTGGTGCGCCCCGGCAAGAAAGCGACGTAGGGGCTGTTGTCGACCCGGTCGCGCGAATGCCGGTAGTTGGCGCCCCAGACGACGCCATGGCGGCCGTGCGCCGGCAGCGTGTGCTGGAACTGCAGGTCGGCGGTGGTGAGGCGCTCGGCGAACAAGGGCGGCGCCTCGCGCAGCGTGTGGTCGAGATAGGCCTGCACGTCGACGCTGCCGCCATCGTCCAGCACCCGCTGCCAGCGCGCCGTGAGGTTGGCGCCATCCGAATGCACCCGGCCGAAGCGGTTCGGTCCGCCCGGGGTGGCGATCTCGCCCGGCGCCGGCTGGTCGAGCCGGCCCTGGTAGACATTGCCCAGCACCGTGAAGCGGTCGGCGCCCCGCTCCCAGTCGGCGCGCACGCCGGCCATGGCGCGGCGATAGCCGTCGTCGATGCTCCCGCCGACGCCATCGCCGTCGGCGCGGCGCGTGAACTTGCCGAAGGCGCGCCAGGCGACGCCGTCCCCGCTGGCGCCGCCCTGGCGGAAGGCGGCGCCGGCGTCGCCGTCGTTGGCGCCGTGCGCCGCCACCATTGCGCCCTGCGTATCGCGCGCGGAGCGGGTGGTGATGTTGATGACGCCGTTGACCGCGTTCAGGCCCCACAGCACCCCGCCCGGCCCGCTGACCACCTCGATGCGCTCGACGTCTTCGAGCAGCACGTCCTGCGCGTCCCAGAACACGCCCGAGAACAGCGGCGTGTACACCGAGCGGCCGTCGATCAGCACCAGCAGCTTGTTCGACACCGCGCTGCCGCCGCTGTTGAGCCCGCGCGCACTGATGGAATAGGCATAGCCGTTGATGCGCGCCACGTGCAGATTGGGCGCCAGGCGCAGCGCCTCGGGCAGCGAATCGGCGCCGGAGCGGCGGATGTCGTCGGCCGTGATCACGAACACGGCCGCCGCCGCATCCTGCAGGCGCTCGGGCCGCTTCGAGACCGAGGTGACCTGGATATTGGCCAGCTCCTCGATCGACAGGTCGGCCAGGTCTTGCATCTGCCCGCCAGGCGCCGCCGTGGCGGGCAATGCCAGGCAGGCGGCTGTGCCCGTGGCCAACACAAGGTTCCGGCAGCAATAAGTAATAAACGCGCTCATGACCGGATTTTACATTCGGTCGAGCCGAATGGTGCATGATTTACAAGTCCGTGCTAGTGTTTGCGACAGAAATTCAAGCCCGGCAGCACGGGTGATCGCTTTTTTGCTATAGTTGGTTAGTTCTAACTCGTACTAGTTACCTGAATACAAACATGCGCCGCTATACGATGCCCGCAATCGTGCTGCACTGGCTGATCGCCATCGCCATCATCGGCACGTTCACGCTCGGCCTGGTCATGACCGACATCCAGGGCATCAGCATGGCCAAGATCCGCTACACCAACTGGCATAAATGGGCCGGCGTCACCGTGCTCGGCCTGGCCGCGCTGCGCCTCCTGTGGCGCCTGTTCAACCATCCGCCGCAATACGCCGACCAGATGCCTGCATGGCAGCGCGGCGCCGCCCACGGCCTGCACGTCCTGCTGTACGTGCTGATGTTCGCGGTGCCGCTGTCGGGGTACTTCTTCAGCCTGGCGGCCGGCTTCCCGGTGGTGTATTTCGGCGAAATCCCGCTGCCGGTGCTGATCGGGCCCGATCCCGAGCTGCGCGCCGTGCTGCGCGGCGTGCACTACTGGCTCAATATGCTGCTGGCCGGCCTGGTCGCCCTGCACGTGCTGGCCGCGTTCAAGCACCTGCTGGTCGACCGCGACGGCGTGATGCAGCGCATGCTCCCCATCCCTACCCCGAAGGAAAAACGATGAAACCATTCAAGGCCCTGCTGGTGGCGACCCTGGTCGGCGCCAGCGCGATCGCCGCCGCCGTCCCACTGAAGACCGATGCGGCCAAGAGCAGCGTCTCGGCCGTGTTCAAGCAGATGAACGTGCCGGTGGAAGCGCCGTTCCGCAGCTTCAGCGCCGCCATCGACTACGACGCGGCCAAGCCGGCCGCCTCGAAGGCGAACGTCGAGATCAATACCGCCAGCTTCGACATCGGCGACCCGATGTACAACAAGGAAGTCGCCAAGAAGGAATGGTTCAATTCGGCGCAATTCCCGAAGGCCAGCTTCGTGTCCACCAGCATCGTGCCAAGCGGCGCCGGCAAGCTGAACGTGTCGGGCAAGCTGACCCTGAAGGGCAAGACCGCGGACGTCACTTTCCCGCTGGCGGTCAAGGCCGAAGGCGGCAAACAGGTATTCGAAGGACAACTGCCGATCAAGCGGCTGGCCTTCAACATCGGCGAAGGCGAGTGGAAGGACACGAGCATGGTCGCCGATGAAGTCGTCATCAAGTTCCGCGTCACCGCGGCGCCTTAAACTTCACCACCACACCTATCAAAGGGACATCACCACATGAAGATCAAGCACCTGATCGCGGCCGCCGCCGCCCTCGCCGCCAGCACCGCCTTCGCCGCGCCGGTCACCTATGACATCGAACCGAACCACACCTATCCGAGCTTCGAAGCCGACCACATGGGCCTGTCGGTATGGCGCGGCAAGTTCAACAAGTCGAGCGGCAGCGTGACCCTCGACCGCGAAGCCAAGACCGGCTCGCTGGACATCACCGTCGACATCAACAGCATCGACTTCGGCCACGAAAAGATGAACGAGCACGCCAAGAAGCCGGACATCTTCGACGCCGCCAAATACCCGACCGCGACCTTCAAGTCGAAGTCGATCAAGTACACCGGCGACGTGCCGACCTCGGTCGACGGCGAGCTGACCCTGCACGGCGTGACCAAGCCGCTGATCCTGCAGATCAACAAGTTCAAGTGCATCATGCACCCGATGCTCAAGAAGGAAGCCTGCGGCGCCGACGTGGTGGGCACCTTCAAGCGCGACGACTTCGGCATCAGCTTCGGCCTGCCGAACTTCTCGCCGGAAGTGAAGCTGGCGATCCAGGTCGAAGCCGTCAAGCGCTGATCATTAGGTAAACGCTAGCTGTAAACAACGTCGTCCCCGCGAAGGCGGGGACCCAAGTGCTGCATGCGTCGTCGATACGCTTGCAAACTTAGGTCCCCGCCTGCGCGGGGACGACGTGCTTCTAGCGGTGCTTCTTACCGAGGCAATTAACGCCCGTCGCGGTCGAAATCGCCCGGAATCGCGCGCTCGACGCGGTGCCAGCCGGCGCGGGTGGCCGACTTGGCCTGCTCCCACTTCAGCCGCGAGTTGCCCTTCGAGCGTTCCCACTCGCCGGCCAGGTGGCTTTCGTTGGCGTCATAGCCGCCATCGTACTTGCCATAGCTGTTGTAGCCCAGCGCATAGGCCGGCGCGTAGTCGTCGTAGGTGTAGCCCGGCGAGTAATAAGGCTGGGTCTGGTACTGGGTGCGCCAGTACTCGTTTTCCTCGTGCGGATTGACCATGTGGCCGACGCCCTTGCCGGCCGCGCCGCCCGCCAGGCCGCCGATCGCCGCGCCCGCCGCCACGCCCAGCGGGCCGGCCGCGGCGCCGATGATCGCGCCCGCGGTGGCGCCGCCACCGGCGCCCACGCCCTGCGCCAGGTTGTGGTCATGCAGTTCGTCGGTGGCCTTCGGATTGACGACCTCGCCGGCGCCACGGCCGGCCGCGCCGCCAGCCAGGCCGCCGACCACGGCGCCCGCCGCCATTCCGATCGGGCCACCCACGGCGCCGACCGCCGCACCGGCGGCTGCACCGGTGCCGGCGCCCACGCCCTTGGCCAGGTGGTGTTCGGCGAGATCGTCGCCGGCCTTCGGATTGACCACTTCGCCCACGCCCTTGCCGGCGATGCCGCCCGCCACGCCGCCGACCACGGCGCCGGTCACGGTGCCGATCGGACCGGCCACGGTGCCGACCGTGGCGCCCAGCGCCGCACCGCCCGCGATGCCCAGGCCGGCGCCGATCACGTGCGAGCCGCCCTGCTTGGTCCACGATTCCTGGATGTGGGCCGCGTCTTCGTCGGAGCGGGTATGCACGCCCATCACGATGCCGCCGTTCTTGATGCCTTCTTCATAGTGCTTGGCGCGTTCTTCGGGGATGCCGGCGCCGATCAGCGCGCCGATCAGGCCGCCCGTGATGCCGCCCGCGCCGGCGCCGGCCAGGGCCGCCGCCAATGGACCGGCGACGACCACGCCCAGGCCCGGCAGCACCAGGGTGGTGCCGACCGCTGCGATACCGGCCAGCACGGCGCCGATGGTGCCGCCGATACCGGCGCCGATGCCGGCGCCTTCGGCCGCCTTGCTGCCCAGTTCCGTATCCTTATCGGCGAAGTGGGTCTGGCGGGTGGTGTCGGACATCATCAGGTTGACGTCGTCGCGGGTATAGCCGCGATCGGACACGGTGCCATAGGCGCGCTCGGCGCTGGCGCGGTCCGGGAACAGGCCCGTGACCATGCGCTGGTTCTGGTTCTGACGAGTGGTGTCGTAGCTGCTCATGACGAATCCTTTCTGGTAGTTGGGGTGGCCAGGCGCTGTGAAGCGGCGCTGCCAGGGACATCCACCTTATGCCGCTCGTCTTTATGGCTCTGTTCGTTCACGCACGCTTGCGCGCTGACCCGCCGCATTCCCCGGTGGAGCCTGGCCGACAACGGACCGGTGCATGAACAGCGATGCAAAAACGCTATCTAACGTGAGTTGCCGCACCGACCTGATGGGGGAGCATCTCTAGACTTTTTCCCATGGTCACGGCAATTGTTGGGCCTGGGGGTATGTCTTTTTACTTGAGGAGGAAGCAACCATGTTATTCATCATCTGGATCGTCGTCGGCGGCATCCTGGGCTGGCTTGCCAGCATGGTCATGAAAACCGACGCAGAGCAAGGCATCATTCTTAACGTTGTCGTAGGTATCGTTGGCGCCTTCCTGGGCGGCTGGCTGCTGTCGCCGCTGTTCGGCACCGGCACCATCAACTCGGACGACTTCAGTGTCGCTTCGCTCCTGGTCTCGTTCCTGGGCGCGGTCATCCTGCTGGCCATCGTGAATCTGCTGCGTCGCGGTCGCGTTCGTTAATGAGTGCGAAACACCGCTCCTAAAAACCAACGCCACGCGCGTTGGTTTTTTTTCCTTCGTGGTTTTATTGATGAGCCCAAAAATGTTCTGGACAGTGTTGATCACGATCGCCGCCACGCTGGTGCTCGGTGTGCTGGCGCTGAATTTCATGCCGAGCGAGAAACAGATCGAGCGGCAACTGACACGGCAGTACGACACCCACGACCCGCAATTTCGCCGCTCGATGGGTGTGCTGCTCGGTCCCCCTATACTTGAAGGAAACAAGGTCGAGGCCTTGATCAATGGGGACCAGATCTTCCCCGCCATGCTGGCCGCGATCCGCCAGGCGGAAAAGTCGATCAACCTGGAAACCTATATCTACTGGTCGGAATCGATCGGCAAGGAATTTTCCGAGGCGCTGTCCGAGCGCGCCCGCGCCGGCGTGAAGGTCCATGTCATGCTCGACTTCATGGGCAGCATGAAGATGGACAATGCGCTGGTGGATGACATGAAGAAGGCCGGCGTGCGCGTGCAGCGCTATCACAAGCCGGTCTGGTGGAAGCTGGCGCGCATGAACAACCGCACCCACCGCAAGCTGCTGGTCATCGACGGCAAGATCGGTTTTACCGGCGGGGTCGGCATTGCCGACCAGTGGCGCGGCAATGCAGAAGACGAGAATCACTGGCGCGACAGCCACTTCAGGATCGAAGGCCCGGTGGTTGGCCAGATCCAGGCGGTGTTCAACGACAACTGGACCAAGGCTACCGGCATGGTGCTCGATGGTCCCGACTACTTCCCGGCCCTGGAGCCGAAAGGCACGATGCCGGCCCAGATGTTCTCGAGCTCGCCGACCGGCGGCAGCGAGAGCATGCACCTGATGTACCTGATGTCGATCACCGCCGCGCGCGAGACGATCGACCTGTCGGCGGCCTACTTCGTGCCGGACGACCTGACCATCCGCACCCTGATCGCGGCCGCGAAACGCGGCGTGCGGGTGCGCCTGATCACGCCGGGCCCGATCATCGATTCCGACCTGGTGAAAGCCGCCTCGCGCGACCGCTGGCCCGAGCTGCTCGACGCCGGCGTGCAGATCTCGGAATACAAGCCGACCATGTACCACGTCAAGACGCTGATCGTCGACAAACTGCTGGTATCTGTCGGTTCGACCAATTTCGACAACCGCTCGTTCAGCATCAACGACGAGGCCAACCTGAACGTGCTGGACGAAGGCTTCGCGGCGCAGATGAGCGAGATCTACGAACAGGACTGGGCGCGCGCCACGCCGGTGACCGAACACAAGTTCGCACAGCGCCCGTGGTGGCAGCGCATGAGCACCTGGGCGGTGTCGCTGATCGACAAGCAGCTGTAGTAAACACGGCGAAACGAGGCTAAAACGGAATTTGCTTGCGCGGCCGAAATAGCGGTTGACGATCCTGCATGGGATTACCATACTCATGGACGCTCCAGAACCTGTTTCGGCAGGTGGGGGGAAGCTGATGGCGATGCATGGCAAGTGTGGGCAAGGCGCGAGGAGGCCGCATGGCGGCGCCATGCAACGACGAGCAACGCCGCCCACGCTTGCCAGGCGCGCCAGCAGCGACTCCTACCTACCGAGACAGGTTCTTAGTTCATGAGTTTCCCTTCCCAACCAGATCACACGCGCATGAAACAGACTCTTCTCTCGCTCGCCATCCTGAGCAGCTTCGCCGCCCACGCGGACGAAGGCATGTGGATGCCGCAACAGCTGCCACAAGTGGCCAAGCAACTGAAAGCCGCCGGCCTCAAGCTGGATCCAGCCAACCTGACCAAGCTGACCGAGTTCCCGATGGGCGCCATCGTCAGCCTGGGCGGCTGCTCGGCTTCCTTCGTGTCGCCGCAAGGCCTGGTGGTCACCAACCACCACTGCGTCTACAACAGCATCGCCGTCAATTCGACGCCGGAGCGCGACCTGCTGAAGAACGGCTTCCTGGCCAAGACCATGGCCGAGGAACTGCCGGCATCGCCAGGCAGCCGCATCTTCGTCACCGACGAAGTCACCAACGTCAGCAACCAGGTCATCACGCCTGAAGTGGCCAAGCTGACCGGCAAGGCCCGCATCGACGCCATCGAGAAGAACCAGAAGACCCTGGTGGCGGCCTGCGAACAGGATGCCGGCTACCGCTGCACCGTGGCCAGCTTCTACGGCGGCCTGGAGTTCTACCGCCTGAAGCAGCTCGAGATCCGCGACGTGCGCCTGGTGCACGCGCCGGCCGACGGCGTGGGCAAGTTCGGCGGCGACACCGACAACTGGATGTGGCCGCGCCACACCGGCGACTACGGCTTCTACCGCGCCTACGTCAGCAAGGACGGCAAATCGGCCGAGTTCTCGAAGGACAACGTGCCGTACAAGCCGAAGCACGTCATCAAGCTGGCGCAAGACCACGCCAAGGAAGGCGACTTCGTGATGGTGCTGGGCTACCCTGGCCGCACCAACCGCCACCGCCTGCCGTCCGAAGTGGCCTTCACCTTCGACTGGAACTACCCGGCCTTCGTGCAAGCATCTAGCGAGACCCTGGCCATCATCGACCGCGAGACCAGGAACGACCCGGCCGCGCGCCTGAAATACGCCGGCCAGATCGCCGGCGTGAACAACTACTACAAGAACCGCAAGGGCATGCTGGTCTCGTACCAGAACAGCGACTTCTTGCAGCGCAAGACCGCCGAGCACAATGCGCTCAAGGCCTGGGTGAACGCCGATGCGTCGCGCAAGGCCCAATACGGCGCCGACATCGAAGCGGCCGAAAAGCTGATCGCCGAACGCGACGCCGGCACCAGGAAAGGCTTCTTCCTGACCTACGCGCAGCCGAAGTTCCTGAGTTCGGCGCGCACGTTGTACCGCCTGGCCAACGAGCGCGCCAAGCCGGACACCGAGCGCAAGACCGGCTACCAGGACCGCGACCTGCCGCGCCTGACCTCGGTCATCGAAGGCCAGGACCGCACCTACGACGAAAAAGTCGACAAGGCGCTGGTGCTGAACTTCCTGAAGCAGTACAACGCGCAGCCGGCCGCCGAGCATGACGCGGCCTTCGACGCCGCCCTCGGCATCAAGCCGGGCATGAGCGAAGCCGAACTGAAGTCGGCGCTGGACCGCATCTATGCCGGTTCCAAGCTGGCCAGCAAGGAAGAGCGCACCGCGTGGCTCAAGAAATCGCCGGCCGAGTTCAAGGCCTCGAACGACAGCTTCATCAAGGCCGCGGTCGCGATGTACGACGCCGACATCAAGGACGAGGAAAAAGGCGAGGAAGCCGCCGGCAAGATCCAGCAAGCCTACGGCAACTACATGAAGGCCAAGATCGCCTACATGAACAGCCGTGGACAGGCGGTCTACCCGGACGCCAATTCCACGCTGCGTGTTACCTTCGGCAAGATCGCCGGCCGTGACGTGGGCGCCGACGGCACCACCGGCTGGACCGCCTTCACCACCGTGGCCGGCGTGACCGCCAAACACACCGGCGAAGGCGAGTTCGATGCGCCGGACAACCAGCTGGCCGCGATCCAGGCGAAGAACTTCGGCAAGTATGCCGATCCGAAGCTCAAGACCCTGCCGGTCAACTTCCTGGCGACGCTGGACATCACCGGCGGCAACTCGGGTTCGGCCGCGCTGAACGCCAAGGGCGAGCTGATCGGCCTGGCCTTCGACGGCACCCTGGATTCGATCATCTCGGACTGGGACTTCAACAAGGCCATGACCCGCTCGATCCAGGTCGACACCCGCTACATGCTGTGGAATATGAAGGAAGTCGACAAGGCGGATAATCTGCTGAAAGAGATGAACGCGCTGTAATCGTTCTTTCTTCCTTCAAGGGCCGCGTCACCGCAAGGGGCGCGGCCTTTTTCATGGCGTTTCGCGCAGTCCATTCCGCCGTTTCGCCCGCCTGTCGCGCACGCCGCGACGCGCCGCGGGCCGCTCGCTACACTCGGTTCAAACAGTTTCGGGAGAGCGAGATGAAGAACACCCTGGTGTGCTGCCTGGCCGCGCTGGGCATGCTGTGCGCGGACGCCTCGGCACAGGACAGTAGCGATGCGAAGCGGCTGGCCGGCGCCCGCGCCGCGGTCGAAGACCTGCAGCGCATCGTGGCGCCGCACGGCGTGCAGGAATCCTATACAACCCGCATCGGCGGCATCGACCAATGGATCAATGTGCGCGGGCAGGACCGCGCCAATCCGATGATCCTGTTCGTGCACGGCGGCCCGGCTTCACCCATCACGCCGACCATGTGGCAGTTCCAGCGCCCGATCGAGGAGTTCTTCACGGTCGCCAACTACGACCAGCGCGGCGCCGGCAAGAGCTATGGCGAGACCGATCCCGCCATCGTGGGCGAGACGATCCGCATCGAGCGCTACGTCGACGACCTGATCGAGGTGGCCGAACACCTGCGCGGGCGCTACGGCCAGCAGAAGCTGGTGCTGATGGCGCACAGCTGGGGCACCGTGATCTCGATGGCGGCGTCGTTGAAACGCCCCGACCTGTTCCACGCCTACGTCGGCATCGGCCAGGTGATCAGCGTGCGCGAGAATGAACGCATCAGCTTCGAATATGCGCTGGAGCAGGCGCGCATCCACGACGACAGGCAAGCGTTGAAGGAGCTGCAGGCGATCGCCCCCTACCCCGGCAAGCGGCCGATCACGCGCGAGCGCATCGTCGCCGCGCGCAAGTGGCCGCAGCACTACGGCGGCCTGTCGGCCTGGCGCAGCGAATCGACCTATTTCTTCAAGGGCCCGCTGCTTTCGCCCGACTACACGATGGAGCAGGTCAAGGCCATCGACGCCGGCAGCCTGCTCACGCTGGGCCGGCTGCTGCCCGAATTCGTCGAGGTCGATTATTCAAGCGTGAAAGCGTTTCCGATCCCGGTCGTGATGTTCCTGGGCCGGCACGACTACACGACGCCGACCGCGCCGCTTGAGTCCTGGCTGGCGCAGGTGAAGGCGCCGTCGAAGCGCGCGGTCTGGTTCGAGCGTTCGGCCCACATGGCGCCGTGGGAAGAACCGGGCAAGACCCTGGTCAGCCTGCTGGAATACGTGCGGCCGCTGGTGAAGTAGAGGCCATCATCGCGGCCAGCTCGGACACGATCTGCTGGCCCAGCTGGTAGATGTGGAAGCCGTCGACGAAGCCGTGGTGGGCCTGCACCGAGAACGGCAGCACGAGCTTGCCGTCCGCCCCGTCGCGGAAGCGTCCCCAGGCCAACGAGGGAATATCGGAGCGGCCGACGCGGGTGGTCGGATGCTGGATCGCCGTGAACTCGAGCCACGGGATGCAGGTGACGAACACCTGGTCCTTGGCCTCGCGCGGCGACAGCGTGGCGTAGCGCTGGTTCAGCCCGGTCACGTTCGACGCGGCAATGCCGGCCGCACGGCCGCGCGCGACGAATTCGCGCAGGTCATCCGACCAGTCGAAGGTCGCGAAATTGAGGTCGTCGTCGAGGTTCTTGACGGTGAACGACGGGATCAGGCGCTCGATGCGGATCACTTCGTCGTCGTGGATGCGATAACGGAAGTTCTCGATCTTCAGGACCGAGCGCAGCACCGCGCACAGCAGCACGTGGAACGGCGCCAGGTCCTGCTGCTTGCACCACGGGCGAAAGTCCGGCAGCTCGAGCGGAAAGCACAGGTTGACCGACGGGCTGTCCATGCCGTCGAACAGCGCGAAACGGTCGCGCCGTCGTTCGAACTTGTTCATCCTACTTTGCCTTGTTCAGGCGGCTGTTGCGCATGCCGTATCCGAAATAGGCCACGACCGCCACTGCCATCCAGATGAAGAACACCCGGAAGGTCGCGGGCGACAGGTCTTTCATGATGTACAGGCAGGCCAGCACCGACAGGCCCGGGATCACGTAGGGGCCGAACGGCACGCGGAAGCCCGGCGGCGCGTCCGCGCCCTGGCGCTTGCGGATCACCGGCACCGCGATCGAGACCACCATGAAGGCGGTCAGGGTGCCCATGCTCACCATATCCCACAGGAAGGTGGAGTCGACGCTGCCGGCCACCAGGCCCACCACCACGCACACGATGATGGTGTTCTTCACCGGCGCCTGGGTGCGCGCGCTCACCTTCTGGAACACTTGCGGGATCAGGCCGTCGCGGCTGATCGCGTACAGGATGCGGGTCTGGCCGTAGATCGTCACCAGGGTCACCGAGAACACCGAGACCACGGCGCCGGCCGACAGCACCAGCGCCGGCCAGGCCTGGCCGGTCACGTTCTGCAGGATCACCGACAGGCCGGCCTGCTGGCCTTCGAACATATGGGCCGGCTGGGCGCCCATGGCGGCCACCGCGACCAGCATGTAGAACACGGTCACGATGATCAGCGCGGCCAGGATCCCGATCGGCACGTTGCGGCGCGGGTCCTTCACTTCTTCGCCGGCGGTGGCGATGGTGTCCAGGCCGATGAAGGAGAAGAACACGGTGCCGGCGGCGGCGGTCACGCCGGCCATGCCGGCATAGCCCGAGGCCTCGTTCATATTGAAGAAGGGCTGGAAGTTGTTGGCGTCGAATCCGGTGAAGGCGATCGCGGCGAAGAACACCAGGATCGCCAGCTTGATGATCACCATGATGGCGTTGGTGGTGGCCGACTCCCTGGCGCCGCGCACCAGCAGGAAGCCGCACATGATCACCAGGAGGATCGGCGGCAGGTTGATGTTCCCCGGATGGAAGGTCACGTTATGGTGGTCCGAGACGAACATCGGCGAGCGCAGTTGCTCCGGTATCTGCCAGCCGAACGCGTTCATCAAGAAGTTGTTCAGGTAGTCGGACCAGCCGATCGAGGTCGCGCTGGCCGCCAGCCCGTATTCGAGCAGCAGGCAGGCGGCGACGATGAAGGCCGCGAATTCGCCGACGGTGGCGTAGGCGAAGGAATACGAGGAGCCCGAGGCCGGCACGCGGCCGGCCAGTTCGGCGTAGCACAGCGCGGTCAGGCCGGCGGTCAGCGCCGCCAGCAGGAACGACAGCACGACCGCAGGGCCGGCCTTCGGCACCGCTTCGACCATCGTGAAGAAGATGCCGGTGCCGATCGTGGCGCCGACGCCGATCATGGTCAGGGGGAACAGGCCGAGCGAACGATGCAGGCCGGGCACGGCGCCGGCGACGCCGACGCTGGCGGTTTCCTCGTGATGGCGTGCTGCCGATTTGGTACGTAACAGCTTCTGGCCCAGGGTCTGGTTCACGGCGAGTCCTTCGATGCGCGGTAGTGATCGCGGCGACGGCCGCAGCTCAACAGTCTCAAAAACGAAGTTGCGATTATAGGTGAGTCCGCCTCCCTCGCAATAATTAGTTTAAACAAGGAGTTTAAATAAGCTGCATTTGCAGAGCATCTTTGATAGAATTCTTCCGTCGACTTGCCGTTGCCCGCACGCGAAGACCCACAGGCGGGCTTTTTTCAGCCTTCAAACATGCGTTTAAATTGCATCTATTAAGGAACTTCCATGATTTCCGCCGCTTCCCGCCCCTATATCGACGCTTCGGTTCCCGTCCTGCGCCAGCACGGTCCTGCCATCACGACCACCTTCTACGCCAGTATGTTCAAGGCCCACCCGGAACTGCGCCAGCTGTTCAATATGGGTAACCAGGCCAGCGGCGTGCAGCAGCAGTCGCTCGCCTCGGCGCTGTTCGCCTATGCCGCCAACATCGACAACGCCGCCGCCCTCGGTCCGGTGGTCAGCCGCATCGTGCACAAGCACGTCTCGGTCGGCCTGACCGCCGACAAGTACCCGATCGTCGGCTTCCACCTGCTGGGCGCGATCAAGTCGACCCTGGGCGACGCCGCCGTCGAACCGTTGATGAAAGCCTGGGAAGAAGCCTATGGCTCGCTGGCCAAGGTCTTCATCGACGCCGAAGCCAGAATGTATGCCGACGCCGGCATCGAGCCTGGCCATCTGCGTCCGATGCGCGTGACGGAAGTGGTACGCGAAAGCGAGAACGTGCTGTCGATCCGCTTCGTGCCGCAGGATGGCGGGCCGCTGCCGCCGTTCAAGGCCGGCCAGTACGTGAGCGTGGAAGCGATCTTCGACGACGGGTTCAGGCAGCTGCGCCAGTACAGCCTGTCGGATGCGCATGGCGTCGATTCGATGCGCATCTCGGTCAAGCGCGAGGAAGGCAAGGCCGACATCCCGGCCGGCGCCGTGTCGAACTGGCTGCACAGTAAGGTGAAAGTGGGCGACATCCTGCAGGTCAGCTACCCGTTCGGCGACTTCCTGCCGGATACCGAGTCCGACGAGCCGGTGGTGCTGCTCTCGGCCGGCGTGGGCATCACGCCGATGATCGGCGCGCTGAACCGCATCGCCCTGGTCAATCCGCAGCGCCGCGTGATCTTCGCGCACGCCGCGCGCTGCGCCGCACACCATCCGCACCAGGCCGACGTCGCGGCGGCCCGGGCGCGCATGCCGAACCTGGAAGTGGTGACCTTCCATGAAGAGGGCGACGCTCCCGGCACCCTGCCCGGCTTCATGGACCTGGCGCGCCTGCCGGCGTGGCCGCGCAGCGAGACCAATGTCTATATGTGCGGCCCGCTGCCGTTCATGCAGGCGCAGTGGAATGCGCTGCTGGAAGACGGCGCCCCGGCCGAACGCCTGCACCGCGAAGTGTTCGGCCCGGACCTGCTGGACAACCTGATCTGATCAATCCAGCAGGTGCACCCGGTCGCCGGTGATGCTGCGCTGGGCCGGGTGGCCATACACGCGGATGCCGCCCGAGCCCGAGGTGCGGGCGAACAGCGACTGTTTCACCGTGGCGCGGATGCCACCCGAACCGCTGGCGCCGAGGTCGGCGTCCTCGGTTTTCAGGTCGGCCAGGTCGACGCTGGCCGAGCCGCTCACGCGGGCGCTCAGCGAGCGCACCGCGCCGCTGGCGTCAAGCGAGCTCGATCCGCTCAGATCCAGGCGCGCATGATCCCCCTTTACCTGCCCCAGGCGCATGCGGCTCGATCCCGACAGGGTCGCGTCGATGCCGTCGCTCTGCAGCCGGCTCGCGTCGAGCAGGCCCGAGCCGCTGGAGCGCGCATTCAGGTTGCCGACCTTGCCGCTCAGGCGCACTTCGGACGAACCGCTCTTGCGTACGTCGAGCGGCGTTCCAGCCAGATCGCTCACTTCGACGCGGGTCGCGCCGGAAGCGCGCACCTCGGAAAGGCGCGGCACGGTGTACACGATGCGCAACGGAGTCTTGCTGCGCAGGCTTTTTTCGGAATAGATGCGCAGGGTGTCGCCCTCGGTCTCGGTGCGGATCAGCGGCAGCAGGTTGCTATCCGCCTCGACCACCAGCGACGGCGCCGGGCCGACACGTACCTCGACCGGCAGCGAGCCGCTCACGCTGATGGCCGGCAGTGCGCCAATCGCGCGCTGGTCGCGCGCGGCGACGCCGTTGCCTTCCTTCGCATCGCTGCTCCACGCGGTATGCACGCGGGTCTCGCCGTCGCCCGGAGCGACGATGATGGCGCAGCCGGTGAGCGCTGCAAGGGAGGCAAGGGCGATAAGGGTACGCATGGCAGTCCAATCAGGTTGTTGTTCGAGTGATGGCACTCTAGCAAGCCCCCTGCCCCGTCGCCATCTGCATGCGACGAACTGCGATAAAGCCGCGCTGGACTGCAAAAAAACGGCGTGAACGGATCAGCGCTGGCGCAGCCGCGTATCGCCGAACAGTTCCTTGTGCTCGCGCGGCTGCGAACGCCAGTACTGCGGCGGCGCGAACACCTGGTCGCCCAGCTCGGCCGCCGCATGCCACGGCCAGCGCGGGTCGTACAGCATGGCGCGCGCCAGGCCGATGACGTCGGCCTGGTCGCGCTGCAGCATGTCCTCGGCCTGGCGCGCCTCGGTGATCAGGCCCACGCCGATGGTCGGCAAGCCGGTCTCGCGCTTGATGCGTTCGGCGAATTCGATCTGGTAGCCCGGCCCCAGCGGGATCTGCTGGAGGGGCGAGACGCCGCCGGTCGAGACGTGGATGAAGTCGCAGCCCTGGGCCTTCAATGCGTGGGCGAAGCGCACGCTCTGCTCCAGGTCCCAGCCGCCCTCGACCCAGTCGGTGGCCGAGATGCGCATCCCCACCGTCATCCCCGGCACCGCCCCGCGCACGGCGGCCAGCACCTCGAGCGGGTAGCGCATGCGGTTCTCCAGCGAGCCGCCATACGCGTCGTCACGGTGGTTGGCCAGCGGCGACAGGAACTGGTGCAGCAGGTAGCCGTGGGCGCCATGCAGCTCGATCGCGTCCAGGCCTAGCGCCTGGGCGCGGCGGGCGGCGGCCACGAAGGCGTCCTTCACCCGCACCAGGCCGTCGGCGTCCAGCGCCAGCGGCACGGTCTCGCCGTCGGCATGCGGCGCCGCGGACGGGGCCTCCGTCTGCCAGCCGCGCGGCTGGTCGGGCGGGATGTTGGCGCCGCCTTCCCATGGCACTTCGCTCGACGCCTTGCGCCCGGCGTGGGCCAGCTGGACCGCGACCTTGATCGGGGAATGGCGGCGGATCGCGGCGATCACCGGCGCCAACGCGGTGGCGTGATCATCGGACCACAGGCCCAGGTCGTCCGGAGAGATGCGGCCTTCTGGGGTGACGGCGGTGGCTTCGATGATCAGGAGCGCGGCGCCGGACAGGGCCAGGTTGCCGAGGTGGATCATGTGCCAGTCGGTGGGCAGGCCGTCGACGGCCGAGTACTGGCACATCGGGGCGATGGCGATGCGGTTGGACAGCTCGAGAGTGCCCAGGGAATAGGGAGAGAACAGCTTGCTCATGGTGCCTCCTGCTTTTCAAGGAGGTCCAGTCTAGCCCGCCGGAAGGATTCGTGCAGAAGGCAAGAGAGCGAGCCGCGGCCCGCTCTTCTGTGCACTGCGCTTCAGTGAATGCGCACCACCATGATCCCGGCGCGCAGTCCTACTCGCACGTCGGGGTTGGGGAACACGACCAGTTCCTCGTCATGCTCGACCGTATAGACCGTGTCGCCATCCAGCGCGATCACCTCCCCACGTTTCATCGGCGTGAAGTTCCAGGTCTCGCGGCCCACGCGCATGCTGAACGCATCGGACAGCTTCATGATCGAGCGCGCCGTCGCGAACACGTGCGGCGCCGCCTTCGCTTCACCGGCAGGCTGCCCGCGCAGCAGGCGCTCCAGCGCCTTGGCCGCATCGGCGAACTGCGACAGGTCGTTCTGTCCCAGCGTGCCGACCCGCCCCAGCTCGACCGTGGTGCCGGCCGCGCCGAGGTGCTCGGACGTGAAGTAGCTGTAGGTGCCGGCGGAAGCCGGATTCATGATGATGGCCTGGATCCCGGCCTCGCCCATCCACGCGATCAGGCTTTCGCGGGCCCGGTCTGCGATCAGCTCGGGCACGATCGCGAACATCGGATAGTGCGAAGGCCGGATCGCCGTGTGCAGGTCGAGATGCCAGCGTTGCGGTCCGCTGCCTTCGAAGAAGGCGCGCGTGACGTCGATCAGCACGTCGGCGCGGCCGGCCTCGAAGGTCCCGGCCAGCGCACCGCGCTCGGCACGGAACATGCGGTTCAGGTCCGCATCGACGAAGCGCTTGGCCAACCGGATGGCATCGATGTTCCCGACGCACAGCATCAGGTCCACCGCCAGCGCTTCCGGCGTGCGCGACAGCGCCTCGACCAGCCAGGCGACCATCTCGATCGGCCCGGTCTCGTCGCCATGCACGCCCACCGACACCAGCACGCTGGGACGGCCGGCATCCGGCGTCGCCGCCTTGACGGTCAGCACGCCGGACGCCGGCTGCGCGACCGCAAAGCCGGCGCTTTCGAAGCGCTGCGCGACCGAGGCGAAATCCGCCTCGGCCAGCGCGCGCACTGCTTCAGGCAATGCGCTCACGATTCAGGCCGCCAGACGTTCCGGACTCAGGCCTTCGGACAAGGCCCACACGTCCAGCATCGCCTGCTCCAGGTCGGCCGGCTGGGCGAAGCCGGTCAGGCCGCGCGCGGCCATCACTTCCTCGACCGCCGCTTCCATATTGCCATCCTGGCCCGCACGCTCGATCACCTGCAGCAGCAGGCGCTGCTGGGCGCGGCGCAGCGACTGCAGCGCATAGTTGCGCAGCTGTTCCTGCGACTTGCTCTGCGCCGGCAGCTTCAGGCCCAGTTCCAGCGTATCGATGCCGACCTTCTGGCGCAGCACGGTGCCGATCTGCAGGAACTGCAGCAGGGTCATGCCGCCAGGGCGCTGCACCGACACGGCGGCGAACAGGAACGAGGCCTGCGATTCGATGATCTCGACCGCCTTCCAGACCGCCGCGAACGGCACCGGCAGGCCGGTATGGCCGTCGGCTTCGGAACGGATCTGCGGCGCCTGGCTCTGATCGGCCTCGGCGAACAGGGTCGACAGCTCCTTCAGGCCTTCCGAGTTGGCCGGCAGCGACAGCACGCCTTCGACCACGGCGCGCAGCATGGCGCGGCTGCGGTTGTCGACCGCGACCGAGACGTCGCGCGGCACCACCAGGGCGTCTGCGTCGAGCGCCTCGAATACCGGCGCCAGGTGCAGCGCCGCCCAGGCGCGGGCCCAGGCCTTGACCACTTCGGTCTCGTCGATGCGGTGTTCCAGCGCCAGGTCGCGCAGCATCAACGGGCCGCAGCGGTTGACCGCCTCGTTGGCCAGCACGGTGGCCAGGATGGTGTTGGCCAGCGGATGGTCCAGCGGATCGCGGGTCGCCACCAGCTGGGCCGGGAAGTAAGGACGCAGCAGCGAGTCGGCCCACACCTCGTCGGTCAGCGGCAGCGCCGCCAGCGTGCGCTTGAAGCGGTTCTTGACGTTGGCGATCACGACCGCCAGCTCCGGCGCCGTCAGGCCCAGGCCCAGCGACTTGCGGCGCTGCAGTTCGGCATCAAGCGGCAACTGCTCCAGCTCGCGCGAGACCGCGCCTTCGGCTTCCAGGTTGCCGATCAGGGCCATGTAGCCGTCGACCACCGCGCTATTGGCCTGCGCCTGCACTTCGCGCGTCAGCAAATGGGTCTGCAGCGTATTGTCGCGCAAGACCAGGCGCTCGATCTCGCCCGTCATCTCGTTCAGGATGCGGTTACGGTCACTTTCCGGCAGCTTGCCGGCGTTGACTTCGGTGTCGAGCCAGATCTTGACGTTGACTTCGTGGTCCGAGCAATCCACGCCGGCCGAGTTGTCGATCGCATCGGTGAAGATGCGGCCACCGGCGAGCGCGAACTCGATGCGGCCGGCCTGGGTCGCGCCCAGGTTGCCGCCCTCGGCCACCACCTTGCAGCGCAGTTCATTGCCGTTGACGCGGATCTGATCGTTGGCGCGATCCTTGACTTGCGCGTGGGTTTCGGTCGAGGCCTTGATGTAAGTGCCGATGCCGCCGTTGTAGAACAGGTCGACCGGCGCCTTGACGATGCGGTGCATCAGTTCCTGAGGCGGCAGCGAGGTCTCCTCGATGCCCAGCACTTCGCGGATCTGCGGCGACAGCTCGATCGAGCGGGCATTGCGCGGGTACACGCCGCCGCCAGCCGAGATCAGGTTCTTGTCGTAGTCTTCCCACGACGAGCGCGGCAGCGCAAACATGCGCTCGCGCTCCTTGAACGACACCGCCACGTCCGGGGTCGGATCGAGGAAGATGTGGCGGTGGTCGAAGGCCGCCACCAGCTTCAGCTGGCGCGACAGCAGCACGCCGTTGCCGAACACGTCGCCCGACATGTCGCCGACGCCGGTCACGGTGATCGGGTTGTTGGCCAGGTCGTGGCCCAGTTCGTAGAAGTGGCGCTTGACCGCTTCGAACGCGCCCTTGGCGGTGATGCCCATCTTCTTGTGGTCGTAGCCGTTCGAGCCGCCCGAGGCGAAGGCGTCGCCCAGCCAGAAGCCACGTTCCACCGCGATGCTGTTGGCGATGTCGGAGAAGGTCGCGGTGCCCTTGTCGGCAGCCACCACCAGGTAGGGATCGTCGCCGTCATGGCGCGCGGTCGCAGCAGGCGGAACGATCTCGCCCTGCACGCGGTTGTCGGTCACTTCCAGCAGGCTGGCGATGAACAGGCGATAGACTGCCTCGCCCTCGGCCGCCACCACGTCGCGCGGGGCGCCGGCCGGCATCTGCTTGCACACGAAGCCACCCTTCGAGCCGGCCGGCACGATGACGGCGTTCTTGACCATCTGCGCCTTCACCAGGCCCAGCACCTCGGTGCGGTAGTCTTCCATGCGGTCCGACCAGCGCAGGCCGCCGCGGGCGACCGGGCCGCCGCGCAGGTGCACGCCTTCGAATCGGCGCGAGAACACGTAGATTTCGCGGTAGGGACGCGGCTCCGGCGCCAGCGCCAGGTTGCTGGTGTCGACCTTGAAGATGATCTTCTCGCCGCTGTTCTGGAAGTAGTTGGTGCGCACGGTGGCCAGCGCCAGGTCGACCAGCGCGCCCATGATCTCTTCGGTGTCGGCGTGGTTCACGCTCGGCAGGCCGGTCTTGAGGGTGGTCAGCTTGCTGCTGCCTTCGTTGCGCTGTTCATCGCTCAGGGCTGGATCGAAGCGCATGATGAAGCCGGCGACGAATTCCTTCACCAGGGCCGGCTGGGTGCGCAGGGTCTCGGCCATGTAGCGCACCGAGAATTTCGAGCCCAGCTGGCGCCAGTAGCTGATGTAGGCGCGCACCAGCTGCACTTCGCGCAGCGACAGGCCGCCTTCGATGGTCAGGCCGTTCATGCGGCCGTCTTCGGCTTCGTCGTTGAACAGGGCACTGAACAGCTCTTCGGCCACGTGGGCGATGCCCGGCTTGGCCAGCTTGGCGGCGCTCTCGGCGTCGACCGTCAGCGCGGTCACGTAGCGGCGCACGCCGTCCAGGCCGGTGTGGCGGTAGGTCTGCTCGCGGTCGACCGCGATGCCGGCGTTCTGCAGCGCCGGCAGGATGCGCGACAGCGACGGCACGGTCTCGCTCGAATACAGGCGGATCGAGGCGCCGGCGGCGTCATCGTTCTCGATGCGCGCGGTCACGCGGTCCGGACGGCATTTGGTGAGCAGCGCATGCACGTCGCGGAACGCGGTTTCGGGCGCGGTCGCGGTGACGAAGTTGACCGGCAGGGTCGGCACGATCTTGCGCATCAGGCTGCGCTGGCGGCTTTCGTCGACCGAGTTGATCAACTCGGCGAAGCGGTCGTGCCAGCCATCGAGCACGCCCAGCAGCGGACGCTGGATGTCGGTTTCCAGGTCGAGCGGATAGCGCGCGGCGTGCGCGATCAGGTAGACGCGCGCCAGCGGGCCGTCGGCCACCAGGGTCTGGACGTCGACGTCGCGCGCGCCCGAGCTTTCCTTCAGGGCGCCGGCCAGGCTGGCGGCCACCGCGGCGGAAAAGCGCTCGCGCGGCAAGTAGACCAGCACGTTCAGGTGGCGCTGGTAGACGTCGCGGCGCGCGAACACCTTCGCGCGCGGCTGCTTGTACAGCGAGACCACGGCGCTGCAGACTTCGGCCAGCCATTCCGGCTCGGCTTCCAGCGCTTCGGTGCGCGGCAGCGATTCGAGGATCTCGATGAATTTCTCGGCGCGGAAGCCTTCCTGGCGCACGCCGGCGATCGACAGCACGCGCGCCACGCGGCCGCGCGCGAACGGCAGGCGCGCCAGCGGGGTCGAGGTGGCGGCGCGGGTGAACAGGCCGATGAAGCAGTGCTCGCCCAGGATCTTGCCTTGCGCATCCAGGTCGCGCACGCCGATGAAGTCCAGCGGCGCGTCGCGGTGCAGGGTGCCGGCCACGTCGGCCTTGACGATCGACAGGTTCTCGGCGCGCAGCGACAGGGTTTCGAAGTCGCCCGGAATGCTGGCCAGGCAGGTGCCGTAGACCGGGTGCGCGGTATCCTGCAGCACGCCGATGCGGCTCGGGATGTCGCGTTCGAGTTCGCGCGCGCCCGGCTTGACGACGTAGTAGGCGTAGCCGAACGGCTCGTAGCCTTCGTTCTTGGCCCACTCGAGGAAGGCCGCGACTTCCTGGCCTTCCGGGGTGCCGGTGGCAGCGGCGGCGGCGGCCACGGCGGTCATGCGGTCGCCCATGGCGACGGCGTCGCGCTGCACGGTGGCGGCGTCGTTGGCGACCATGCGCAGGCGCGCGGTCAGCTTGTCCAGTTCTTCGAACTGCAGTTCATCGTTCAGCAGGCACAGGACGATCGATTCCAGCGGGCTGCCGGCTTCGCCGACCGCCACCACCACGCCCTGCCCGTCGCGGCGCACCGGCAGCACGGCGTTCATCACGCCGGCGGCGGTCAGGCGTTCGCGGCGCAGCGCCATGACGAAGGAGTCGACCAGGTAGGGACGGTCGTCGTTCAGAATCAAGAGTGCGGTGGCGATGCCGCCGCGGCCGTCCGAGTAGCGCATGGTGGCGATCTGGGCGCCGGGGCCGCTGCGCTGGGCCAGTTGCGAGAACCCTTCCACCAGCACCGGCGCCAGGCTTTGCGGCGCGGTGCCGGCCAGGTCTTCGTCGTCGAGCGATCCGATCCAGGCGGCGGTCAGGGCATTGACCTGGGCGCTGTCGGCGGACTGGTTGGCGTTGACCAGCGCGAGCGTCTGGTTGCGCAGATCGTTGGGCATGTCTTTCATCTTGCTTCTCCAAAGTTGTGTGCCTGGTGCGCCGCAAGCTCGTGGCCCAGCGCTGCCCTGCTTATCTAGGGCAGGGATCTCCCGCCCGAATACTACATCGTTACCAATCGTACAGCCCCGGCAATCCGAGGATGCGGGTGAGTTCTTCCAGCGCCGTCGCGCATTCGATGGCCAGCTGCGGATCGGCCAGGTCCTTCGGCTCGATGCGGTCGCGGTAATGTTGCTCGACCCAGCCCACCAGCCGCGCATACAGCGCCTCGGTCATGATCACGCCCTGGTGCATGGCGGCGGCTTCTTCGTCGGTCAGCACCACGCGCAGGCGCAGGCAGGCCGGTCCGCCGCCGTTGCGCATGCTCTGGCGCAGGTCGAATTCGACCAGCTCGTCGATCGGGCCGCCGCTGGACACCAGGCCGGCCAGGTAGTTGGACACGGCCGGGTTCTCGCGGCACTCGTGCGGCACCACCAGCGCCATGCGGCCGTCCGGCTTGGACAGCAGCTGGCTGTTGAACAGGTAGCTGGCCACGGCGTCGGCCACCGGCACCTGGCCGCTCGCCACGCGCACCGCCTGCAGCTCGGTATCGACGCCGGCCAGGGCCCGGCGCAGCGCGTCCAGGGTGCCCTCTTCGTCGGCAAACGCCTGCTCATGGTAGAACAGCACGTTGCCGTTGCCGACCGAGATCACGTCGTTGTGGAACACGCCCTGGTCGATCACGTCCGGATTCTGGGCGGCGAACACGGTGCGCGCCGGGTCCAGGCCGTGCAGGCGCGCGATCGCCTGCGACGCCTCGAGCGTCTGGCGCGCCGGGTATTTCCTCGGGGCCGGGGCGGATGGGTCGAACTCCACGCGGCCATAGACGAAGAATTCGACGCCGGGCGCGCCATGGCTGGCGGCGAAGCGCGTGTGGTTGGCGGCGCCTTCGTCGGCGAACGCCGGTACCGACGGCAGGGTGTCGTGCACCACGAAATGGTTGCTGTCGGCGAAGATCGCGCGCAGCGTGCGCGTGGCCTGCAGGTGCTCTTCGGAGCGGTGCAGCTTGTTGTTCAGGTTCGCTGCGGTAAAGTGCACGCGGCCGTCGAGCGAGTCGGCCGAGGGGCTGACGGTGCCGGCGTTCGCGGTCCACATCGGCGCGGCCGACCAGGCGCAGGCCAGGATCACGGGCGCTTCGCGGTAGGCGCGCGCCAGGACGTCGGCATCGGTACCGGAGAAGCCCAGGCTGCGCAGCAGGCGAAAGTTCGGACGGCCCTGCGGCGGCATCACCGCCTGGGCGAAGCCGCGCGCTGCCAGTTCGCGCATCTTGGCCAGGCCCTGCAGCGCGGCCTGGCGCGGGTTCGAGGCCGAGCGCACGTTGTTGAACGAAGCGACGTTGCCGAACGAGAGGCCGGCGTAGTTGTGCGACGGGCCGACCAGGCCGTCGAAGTTGAATTCACGGGCGTCACGCATGCTCAGGCTCCTTGCGCCGGGAAGGCCAGGCCGGGCGACAGCTTGGCCGGCATTTCCAGTTCCGCAGTCTCGATCGAGGCCACCGGGTAGGCGCAGTAGTCGGCCGCGTAATACGCGCTCGGACGGTGGTTGCCCGACTTGCCGACGCCGCCGAACGGCGCCGAGCTGGCCGCGCCCGTGGTCGGACGGTTCCAGTTGACGATGCCGGCCCTGGCGCGCACGGCAAACCGCTTCCACAGTTCTTCCGACGGCGACAGCAACGCGGCAGCCAGGCCGAATTCGGTGGCGTTGGCCACGCGCAGGGCTGCGTCGAAGTCGTCCACGCGGATCACCTGCAGCAGCGGGCCGAACCATTCTTCGTCGGGGATGCCTTGTGCATCGGTGGTGTCGACGATGCCGGCGGTGACGAAGCCGGCGTCCTTGTCCAGCTGGCGCATCTGCAGCAGGATTTTTCCACCTTTCGTCGCCATGTCGGCCTGCGCCTGCACCAGGCGCGCCGCGACGGCGCTCGAGACCACCGGTCCCATGAATGGCTGCGGCTCGGCATTCGATGGACCGACCTGCAGGTTCGCCGCGACGTCGACCAGGCGCTTCAGGAAGGCCTGGCCCGCTTCGTTGTCCTGGATGACCAGGCGGCGCGCGCAGGTGCAGCGCTGGCCGGCCGAGATGAAGGCCGACATCACGGTGTGGTGGACGGCGGCGTCGATATCCAAGGGGTTGTCACTGAGATCCCACACCACCAGCGGATTGTTGCCGCCCATTTCCAGCGCCAGCATCTTGCCCGGCTGGCCACCGAACTGTTTATGCAAGGCGGAGCCGGTCTGGCTGCTGCCGGTGAACAGCACGCCATCGACCAGCGGTTCCTGGCCCAGCGCGATGCCGGTCTCGCGGCCGCCGTTGACCAGGTTCAGCACGCCCTTCGGCAGGCCGGCCTTCTCCCACAGTGCGACGGTCTTCACCGCCGTGCGCGGCGCATACTCGCTCGGCTTGAACACGACGGTATTCCCGGCGATCAGGGCCGGCACGATGTGGCCGTTCGGCAGGTGGCCGGGGAAGTTGTACGGGCCATACACGGCGAACACGCCGTGCGGACGGTGGCGCAGCACGGCATTGCCGTCCGCGACCTTGGCCAGGCTTTCGCCGGTGCGCGCGCTGTAAGAAAGGACAGAAATGTCGATCTTGTTGGCCATGGTCGCAACCTCGGTGCGCGCTTCCCACAGCGGTTTGCCGACTTCCTCGGCGATGGTCGCCGCCAGCTCCTCGGCGTTTTCCTTCAGCAGGTCGCGAAAACGGATGGCGACGGCGATGCGTTCTTCGAGCGGGCGCAAGGCCCAGGCTTCGAAGCTGTCGCGCGCCGCCTGGGCCGCGCGCGCCACGTCTTCCTGGGTCGATTCGCTGCTGGTCCAGGTCTGGCGGCCGGTCGACGGATCGACGGTGGCCAGTTCGCGACCGCTGCCGGCGAGCCACTCGCCGTTGATGTAGTTCGAGAGATTAGCCATGGGAAGTCTTCCTGGTATTGAGTGTCAGGGTGCGCACGTTGTCGCCCGCGCTGCAGCCCAACTGGGCCAGTTCCTCGGGCTTGAGGACCACGCTGGTGGCGCCCGGCACGGCGCGGGTCAGGATCATCCGGAAATCGCCGAGGCGGGTGTTCGACACCAGCATGTGCTCGGTGTCCGGGGCAGCGTCATGGTCTTCGACCGGCAGCCCTTCGGCCGCCACCGCCAGCACGCTGTCGCGCACCGCGCGCAGTTCGGACACGCGGCCCTGCAGCACCGGACCGGCGTCGAAGATGTCGACGTAGCCCTCGTAATGCATGCCTTCCTGCTCCAGCAGGCGGCGCGCCGGCTGGGTCGAGGTGTGCACCTTGCCGATCACGTCGATCGCCGATTGCGGCAGGTAGTCGACGTACAGCGGCTGGCGCGGCATCAGCTCGGCGATGAAGGACTTCTTGCCGATCGCGGTCAGGCCATCGACGTGGTTGAAGTCCATCTTGAAGAAGTGGCGGCCCAGGCCTTCGTAGAACGGCGAGTCGCCCGCCTCGTCCTGGTAGCCGCGCATCTCGGCGATGATCTTTTCGGTGAACAGGTGCTGGAACTGGGCGATGAACAGGAAGCGGCTCTTGGACAGCCACTTGCCGTTGAAGCCGGCGCGGTACTGCGGCAGCAGGAACAGCGAGCACAGTTCGGTCGAGCCGGTGAGGTCGTTCGACAGGTACAGCGTCTCCATCCGGGTGAACACGTTCAGCTCGCGGCTGCAGTGCACCAGGGTGCCGATGCGGTAGTTGTAAAACGGCTCGGTCAGGCCGACCGCGCCCTTGATCGCGCACACGCCGGCGATGCTGCGGTCCTGGGTGTGCTCGAGCACGAACATGTAGTCGCGCTGCTCGGGCGGGATGGTTTGGGCGAACGAGGCCTCGGAGGTGGCCAGGCGCTGGCCCAGCATCTCGGGATCGGGCTTCAGCGTCGTCATGCCGCTGCCGGCCTGGCGCGCCATCTCGATCAGGGCGTCCAGGTCGGAGGTCTTGGCGGAACGGATCACGAGCATGCGGGTTCTCCCTGGATGCGCACGCACACCACTTCGTCGCCCGGCGCCACGCCCAGCGCCTGCTGGACGTCACGCGGCAGCGCGATGGTGTGCGCATGTTCGATCGGCGCCGTGCGCACGGTCACGGCGCGGAAACCGTTGTCGACGGTGGCGACGGCGTAGTCGACAGGCGCCACATCGGGAGCAGGTTCATGCCCCTGAGCAGGCCCCGCGCCCACGCGCAGCTTGTACGAGGCGCAGAACGAGCGCAGCGCGTTCTTGTGCGCCTGCAGGATCGGGCCGCCGTCGAAGATGTCGATGTATTCGTCGGCTTCGAAGCCTTCTTGCGCCAGCAGGTCGAAGGCCATCTGGCCGCCGGGATGGATCTGGCCCAGCGCGGCCTGGGCGTCGCCCGGCAGCAGCGGCACGTAGACCGGATAGTGCGGCATCAGCTCGACGATCAGGGTGCGGTTGCGGGCGCCCTCGATCAGGCGCTCGGCCTCGAGGAAATCCATCTTGAAGAACTTGCGGCCCAGCGCATTCCAGAACGGCGACTGGCCGTCGGCATCCAGGCGCCCGGCCAGCGGCACGAAGAAGCGGTCGCCGAAGCGGTGCGGCGCCAGCATCGCATACAGCAGGCGCGCGCGCGACAGCAGCGCGGCCTCGACGCCGGCGCTGTCGCGGTGGCGCAGGAAGAAGCCGGACAGCTGCGAATAGGCGGTCAGCTCGGAGCACAGGGTCAGCGCGTGCACGCTGTGGCTGATGTTCAGGTCGCGCGAGACCTGCTGGATCACGTCGTTGCGGAACGCGAAATAGGTGCCGTTCGAGCCGGCCGAGGCGTGGATGATGGCGGTGCCGACCACTTCGCGCGAACGCAGGTCTTCCAGCACGAACAGGTACGACTCTTCGCTCGGGATATCGACCTGGGCCGCGAACGAGGCGATCGAGCGCTCGACCGCCGCGACTATGCCTTCACGCGTGCGCGGGAGCGTGTGCACGCCCGGCATCGAGATGGCCGCCATCGCTTCCAGCGCGCCGATATCGGCGCGATCTACCGGACGGACAACATACATGTGTACTCCCTGGTGATACGTAAGTGGAGGCAATCAGTGAAGACAGTAAGTAAGGACAATGCCCGCAGCCGGCCCCGCCCTTCCGGGCGGGCCGGCCGCGACCGGGGTGTGGCGATCAGGCGCCGGCGAATTCCGCCACCGCCGCGCGCATCAGGCGGTCGGCTTCGACGATCTGTTCGTCCGTCACCACCAGCGCCGGCGCCAGGCGCACGACGTCGGGACCTGCGATCAGCAGCATCAGGCCCAGCTTCTCGCACAGCTTGGTGTAGTCCTTCGAGCGGCCCTTGAAGCCTTCGGCCATCGGCAGGCCGATGAGCAGGCCCATGCCGCGCGGCTGGCCGAACACGTTCGGATAATCCGCCGCCAGCTGCTGCAGATTGGCCATGACCTTGGCGCTGGCTTCCTTGACGCGGCCCAGGAAGGCCGGCTGGTTGATCAGCTCCAGGACCTTGAGGCCGACGCTCGACGCCAGCGGGTTGCCGCCGTAGGTGGTGCCGTGGGTGCCGACCGCCAGGTACTGGCCGATCTCGGTGGTGGTCAGCATGGCGCCGATCGGATAGCCGTTGCCCAGCGCCTTGGCCGAGGTCAGCACGTCCGGCACCACGCCCATCTGTTCATAGGCGAACAGCGAGCCGGTGCGGCCCATGCCCGACTGCACTTCGTCGAACACCAGCAGCGCGCCGGTCTTGTCGCAGAACTCGCGCAGCGCCTTCAGGTAGTCCGGGTTGCCCGGGATGACGCCGCCTTCGCCCTGGATCGGCTCGACGATCACGGCCGCGACGTCGTCGGTGATGGCGGCGCGCGCCGCCTCGATGTCGTTGTACGGGATGTGGGAGAGGTCTTGCGGCAGCGGCTCGAAGCCTTCGGTGTACTTCGGCTGGCCGCCGACCGAGACGGTAAACAGGGTGCGGCCGTGGAACGACGACAGGCAGGACACGATGCGCGACTTGTGCGGGCCGAACTTGCCGTGCGCGTACTTGCGCGCCAGTTTCAGGGCCGCTTCATTGGCTTCGGCGCCCGAGTTGCAGAAGAAGGCGCGTTCGGCGAAGGTGGCATCGATCAGGGCCGAGGCCAGGCGCAGCACCGGCTCGTTGGTGTAGCCATTGCCGATATGCCACAGGGTGTTGAGCTGCCTGGTCAGCGCTTCGTTCACTTCCGGATTGGCGTGGCCCAGGGCGGTGACGGCGATGCCCGAGGTGAAGTCGAGGTAATGCTTGCCTTCCTGGTCCCACAGGTCCAGGCCCGACGCGCGTACCGGCACCATCGCGGCCGGAGCGTAGGTGGGGACCAGGACCTCGTCGAAGGTCTGCCGGGTGACAGGCAGCGTGGCGATACCCGAATCAAGCTTTGCGTTCATGGCTTCTTTTCCTCATCCAATCAGTGTGGGTGGTGCGGGGTGAGTTCACCGCATGATCGGGCCATTATAGAAACGCTTCCTGACAACTTCTTTTAGAAGTGCGACAGGCATTTTCATTTTTGACGCTGCTTGACTATTGAGCAAGTTTCCGCTGGCGTTCTTCCCTTGGTGTATTACCAAACAGCGCGCCGAATGCCGTCGAGAAATGCGATCCGGAAGAAAAGCCGCACATCAGCCCGACCTGCACGATCGAGTGATTGGTGTCGAGCAGCAACTGACGCGCGCGGCGCAGGCGCAGTTCGAGGTAGTAGCGCGACGGCAGGCTGCCCAGGTATTGCTTGAACAGGCGCTCCAGCTGGCGCCGCGAAATGCCGGCCAGCTGGGCGATCTCGTCGGTCGAGAGCGGCTCTTCGATGTTCGCTTCCATCAGCGCCACCGCCTCGGACAGCTTCGGCTGCAGGGCGCCGAAGCGGGCCTGCAGCGCCACCCGCTGGCGTTCGTCCGGGCCGCGCACCCGGTCGATGCACAGGGTTTCCTTTACTTGCGCCTGGGCCGTGGCGCCGAACAGCAGCTCGACCAGGGTCAGGGCGAAGTCGATGCTGGCCGCGCCGCCGCAGCAGGTGAGGCGGTTGGCGTCGAATTCGTACAGGTGGGGCGTGAGCAGGGCCTGCTCGGCCTGGGCGTTCACGTCCGGATACAGGGCCCAGGGCAAGGCGGTGCGGGCGCCATGCAGGACGCCGGCGTCGGCCAGCCACAGCACGCCGGCGCCGACGCCACCCCAGTATGGCGCGGCGCGGCAGCGTTCGATCAGCGCGCGCAGGTTGGCCGGGCGCAGGGCCGCCTCGGACTCGTCGGCCACCAGCAGCACCAGGTGCCAGTGGCGCCCGGCATCGCCCATGAATTTATCGGGACCGCGCACGTCGACGTGCAGGCGCTCCGGCCCCAGCACCTTGGCCGCCAGCCGCAGCGGCTGGTACAGCCCGGACCAGGTCAGCGCATCGGGCTCGCCGGCGTTCACCAGCAGGATGCGCAGCGGCCGCTCCTGCGCCAGCAGGGACAGGTCAGGCTGCATCGCGGCGGGTGACGGATGCCATTGGAGCGGTGGATGCGCGGCGGGCGTGATGAAAGAACATGGTCGTCTATCATACCGGAGATCAACCAGCGCGTTTCGAGCCAGCTATGCCTCCTGCAGAATCTTGCGTAGCGGGCAACGGAAGGCGCGGCGGACGGCTATAATCCCGGCCCATGGGGGAACGATATCTAAAAAGCGTCCGGCTGCTGGCCGAGTGCATGCAAGGCTTCGAGCGGGTCTCGGGCGACGCGGTGCGCCAGAACGGGTTGACGCATGCGCAGTTCGATATCATCGCCACGCTGGGCAATACGACCGGCATGAGCTACAAGGAACTGGGCGAACGCACCCTGATCACCAAGGGCACCCTGACCGGCGTCATCGAACGCCTGGAGCAAAAAGGCCTGGTGCTGCGCGAGCGCAGCTGCGACGACAAGCGATCGTTCTTCGTGCGCCTGACGCCTGCCGGCGACCAGGTGTTCTGCGATGTGTTCCCGAAAGTGATTGCACGTGGAAAAGAATTGTTCACCGCCTACAGCGATGCCGACTTCGCCGCGCTCGAAGACGCGCTCGGCCTGCTGCGCGCGCGCATCCGCGGCAACGACGATGGCGACAGCCCCACTCCCTCCCCATTCCACCTGAAGGAAACGCCTTGAAAACCTCTCTCATCGACGGCAAGAAGCCAGCCCATTTCGACAAGCACATCATCGGCAACATCCTGCTCGACGTCGCCCCACTGGACGAAGTGCGCGAGGAACCGATGCTGATCGGCGTGCGCAACGAAGCCGGCGAGATCTATCGCCTCATCGGCGCAACCAAACTCAACAGCTACATGAACGCGGTCGAGGAACTGCTCGACCTCGGCCTGGTCGACGAACTGGAAAACCTCGAAGAACAGAAGGAAGGCTGCGACGCCATTTTCGGCGAAGAGTAAGCACCTGGATGCCACGGCTCCATTGAAATCGATACCGTAGGGCAATATTTTTGCAAGCAAGGTGTTGTGTTAGGGGTATAATTTTTTCATGGACCAGGTCTCCGCACTCGACAGCATCGCCGCCGAAGCCAGCCGCGGCGAACTTGCTTTCCCCACCAGCGTCAACGCCACGCTGACCCTGCAGCGGGCGCTGGGCGAACCCGACTGCCATATCGACGCCGCCGCCCGCCTGGTGCAGGCCGAGCCGCTGCTGGCGGCGCGCACGGTCGCGATCGCCAACTCGGTGGCCTATAACCGCAGCGGCAACGACGTCACCAATGTGCGCGCGGCGGTCCAGCGCGTGGGCTTTCGCACCCTGGGCGCCCTGGCGGCCTCGGTGATCGTGCGCCAGCTGGCCAGCGAGATCCGCGATCCCGGCCTGCGCCACAAGGCCGACCAATTGTGGGCCCACTCGGCCCACGTGGCGGCCCTCAGCCAGGTGATCGCGCGCCGCGTGTCCTTCGTCGATCCCGAAACGGCGCTGTTCGCCGGCATCGTGCACGAGGTCGGCGGCTTTTATCTGCTGTCGCGCGCCGAAGCCCTGCCCGGCCTGCTGGACGACAACCTCGATGCCTGGCTCGACCATGGCGAAGCGGCCATCGGCCGCGGCGTGCTGCACAAGCTGGGCGTCCCGGCGCCGGTCATGAGCGCGATCGAAGCGCTGTGGGACGGCATGCGCGCGCTGCCGCCGGAAACCCTGGGCGACACCCTGTTGCTGGCCAACGACCTGTCGCCGCTGCCGTCTCCGCTGTTCGCGCCGCCTGGCGCCACCACCCATGCCGCGGCCGCGACCATCGACTTCGTGTTCGGCGAAGGCACGCTCAAGGGCGTGCTGGAAGAGTCGGGCGAGGAAGTGAAGAGCCTGACGTCGGCGCTGCTGTAAGCGAGCAAAAAAACGCCCGCTCGGTGAGGAGCGGGCCAAGTCCAAAACTAGGGATGTCCTGAAAGAGACAGGTCCATCTTATGCTTGCGGCGTAGCGCACTCCGTACGTTCACGCACACTATCGAACAAGCGCCGCATTCCGTTTGCCTTGCACCAGACGCCCGTCCAGGCGTGCATGTTCCATCCCTGCTTTCTGCTAAGGTCGTCCAGCCAGGACGCGACCGCAGAGCGCGTCCGGCGCAATCACGCTCTGGAGGACATCCCATGCAAATCAGCCTGAACGACCAGGTGGCGCTCGTGACCGGTGGCGACTCCGGCATCGGCCGCGCCATCTGCATCGCCTACGCCGCGGCCGGCGCCAAGGTGGTGGTCAACTACAACAGCAGCCAGGACAAGGCCGACGAAGTCGTACGCCAGATCAAGGAAGCCGGCGGCCAGGCGCTGGCGGTGCAGTGCAATGTGTCCAGCGAGGACGACGTCGAGCGCCTGTTCGCGCAGACCGACCAGGCCTTCGGCGGCCTCGACATCCTGGTCGCCAACGCCGGCATGCAGAAGGATGCGCGCATCGCCGACATGTCGCTGGACGAGTGGAAGGCCGTGCTCGACGTCAACCTGACCGGCCAGTTCCTGTGCGCCCGCGCCGCGGTGAAACGCTTTCGCCGGCAGGGCAACCGTGGCCGGATGCGCGCCAACGGCGTCATCCTGTGCATGAGCTCGGTCCACGAGACGATTCCCTGGGCCGGCCACGTCAACTATGCCGCGTCCAAGGGCGGCATCGGCATGTTCATGCGCTCGCTGGCCCAGGAAGTGGCGCAGGAACGCATCCGCGTCAACGGCATCGCGCCCGGCGCCATCCGCACCCCGATCAACGAAGACGCCACCGAAGGCGAGGCGGGCAAGAAGCTGCTCGAGCTGATACCGTATGGACGCATCGGCGAGGTCGACGACGTGGCCAGCCTGGCGTTGTTCATGGCCTCCGACCTGGCCGACTACATGACCGGCGCCACGGTCTATGTGGATGGCGGCATGGCGCTCTATCCAGGGTTCGAAGACAATGGCTGAACCCAACGCAACGCGCCCGCCACGTCCGATCGGCGAGCATGGCGCCATCGGCAATATGGCCACGATCGCGCTGGTGGCGCTCGATGGCACGGTCGACTTCCTGTGCTGGCCCGACTTCGACAGCCCCAGCATCTTCGCCGCCCTGCTCGACCCCGAACAGGGCGGTCACTTCACCATCGCGCCCGAGATGGATGACATGCGCGTGGTGCAGACCTATGTGCCCGACACCAATGTGCTGCTGACCCAGTGGCTGGGCGAGACGTGCAACGTCGAACTCATCGATTTCATGGTCGGTCCCGAGGAGCTCGGCCATGGCGCGGCGCGCCTGGTGCGCCGGGTGCGGGTCAGCAGCGGCGAAGCCCGCATCCGGGTCGATTGCCAGCCGCGCTTCGACTACGCGCGCCAGCGGCCCGAAGTCACGGTGGGGCAGGACCACGTGCTGTTCGCGGCCAGCGGCGCGCCGCGCCTGCGCCTGTCGGCGCCGGTCGAATTCACCGCGACCGACGGCGGCGCCGGCGCCTCCATCGTGCTGCGCGACGGCGACGTCATGGATTTCGTGCTCGACGAAGATGGCGACTCGGCGCTCGATGCCGGCGCGCGCGACGCCCTGCTGGCCGAGGTCGTGCGGCGCTGGCAGGACTGGACCCGGCGCTCGACCTATAAAGGCCGCTGGCGCGAGGCGGTCAACCGCTCGGCGCTGGTGCTCAAGCTGATGACCTCGTGCCGCCACGGCTCGATGGTCGCGGCCGCGACCTTCGGCCTGCCCGAGGTGCTGGGCGGTTCGCGCAACTGGGACTACCGCGCCACCTGGATCCGCGACGCCTCGTTCACCGTGTACGCGCTGATGCGGCTCGGCTACGTCGCCGAGGCCAAGGCGTTCACGCGCTGGTCGGCCGAGCGGCCGAAGCACGATTCGACCGACGCCCACCTGCGCATCATGTATGCGCTGGACGGCAGCCCGGTAGGAGAAGAAATCGAGCTCGACCACCTGGCGGGGTACGCCGGCTCCAAGCCGGTGCGCATCGGCAATGCCGCCGCCACCCAGCTGCAGCTCGATATCTTCGGCGCCCTGCTCGATTCTATCTATCTGAGCAATAAATATGGCGAAGCGATTTCGCATGCCGACTGGATCGGCGTATGCGAGGTCGTCAATTACGTCTGCGAAAACTGGCAACGTCCAGACGCCGGCATCTGGGAAGGCCGCGAGGCGCCGCGCGAACACCTGCATTCCCAACTCATGTGCTGGGTGGCGGTCGACCGCGCGGTGCGCCTTGCGAGCAAGCGCTCGCTGCGGGCGCCGTTCGAGCGCTGGATCGCGGCGCGCAACGAGATCTCGCGCTACATCTGGGACACCTTCTGGAACGAAGAGCTTGGCCACTTCGTGCGCAGCAAGGGTTCGCGCGACCTGGACGGCGCGCTCCTGATGATGCCGCTGGTGCGCTTCATCGGCTCGACCGACCCGCAGTGGCTGGCCACCCTGGACGCGATCGGAGACCAGCTCGGCGACGATGCGCTGGTGCTGCGCTACGACCGCGACGACGGCCTCGAAGGCCAGGAAGGCGCGTTCGCGGCCTGCTCCTTCTGGTACGTCGAATGCCTGGCGCGCGCCGGCCGCATCGACCAGGCCCGCAACAATATGGAAAAGCTACTCGCCTACGGCAACCACGTGCACCTGTATGCGGAGGAATTCACCAATCAGGCCGAGCTGCTCGGCAACTTCCCGCAAGCTTTTACTCACCTGGCCCTGATCAGCGCCGCGACCTATCTCGATGCGGCGCTCGACGGCAAGATCGAGCATCCCTGGCAGTTATAGATACTGCGGACAAAAAAAACCCGCGCCGTTGCCGGTGCGGGTAAAGTCCAAAACTAGGGATGTCCTGAAAGAGACGAGTCCATCTTATGCGAGCGGCGCCCCACCCTCGGTGCGCCATTTCACATTTAACATGTCTTTTTTACATTTCGGTTTCCAGGGCTGGAAACGCCGGGCAAAAAAAACCCGCCTCGTTGCGGAAGCGGGTGAAGTCCAAAACTAGGGATGTCCTGAAAGAGACAGGTTCACTATAGGGGTGCGCGATAGCCTACTCCGTGCGCTGCCACACACAACACTGTCAAATTCGCCGCGCAACGGATCCGCATCAAACAAAATGCCGCCGCAGCAGGGCCGGGGCGGCATTTTTCATGCGGAGCGGGTAGCTCAGACCACCGCGCCGTCGGTCTCGTCCTTTTCCTTGATCGGCTTGATCAGGTCTTCGCGCTTGACGCCCAGCCACATGGCCACGGCCGCCGCCACGAACACCGACGAATAGATGCCGAAGCAGATGCCGATGGCCAGTGCGATCGCGAAGTAATGCAGCGCATAGCCGCCGAAGAACAGCATCGACAGCACCATCATGAGGGTCGAGCCGTGGGTGATGATGGTGCGCGAGATGGTGCTGGTGATCGCGTGGTCGATCACTTCCGAGGTCGACATCTTGCGCTGCCTGCGGAACATCTCGCGGATACGGTCGAAGATGACGACCGATTCGTTGACCGAATAGCCCAGCACCGCCAGGGTGGCCGCCAGCACCGTCAGCGAGAATTCCCACTGGAAGAAGGCGAAGAAGCCCAGGATGATGACCACGTCGTGCAGGTTGGCGACCACGGCGGCGACGGCGAATTTCCATTCGAAGCGGATCGCCAGGTAGATCATGATGCCGACGATCACCATGATCAGTGCGTTCAGGCCGTTTTGCGCGAGTTCTTCGCCGACCGACGGACCGACGAATTCCACGCGCTGCAGGCTGATCAGTTCTTCACCGGAAGCGCTGGCGCAGCTGGTGTGGTTGACGACTTCACCCTTTTCGGTCGTGGTCTGGCTCTGCTTCGGCGCACCGCCGTCGGCGGCGCAGATGGCGTTGAAGACGCGCCCCGAGGTACTGGCCGCTTCCGTGCCTTCCAGGATCGGCAGGCGCAGCATGATGTCCTGGGCGGTGCCGAAGCTGGCCACCTCAGGGTGCGAATAGCCCATGCCGCGCAGCGTGTCGCGGATCTTTTCCTGGTTGGCCGCATGCGGATAACGCAGCTCCATCACGGTACCGCCGGTGAACTCCACCGAGAAGTTCAGGCCTTTGCTGAACAGGAAGAACACCGCAGCGACGAAGGTCAGCACCGAGATCGCATTGAGGATCAGGGCGTGACGCATGAACGGGATGTCCCGTTTGATCTTGAAAAATTCCATGTCAGTCTCGAGTCCTTACTTCTTGGTGGGCGACATGCCCGGCTGCCAGACCGTGCCGATCGAAATCTTGGTCAGTTTCTTCTTGCGGCCGTACCACAGGTTGGCGAAGCCACGGGCCACGACAACCGCCGAGAACATCGAGGTCAGGATGCCCAGGCAGTGCACGACGGCGAAGCCGCGCACCGGACCGGAACCGAAGATCAGCAGCGCCAGGCCGACGATCAGGGTGGTCACGTTGGAGTCGACGATGGTGTCCCAGGCGTGCTTGGAACCGGCCGCGATCGCCGCCTGCGGCGGGGCGCCGGCGCGCAACTCTTCGCGGATGCGCTCGTTGACCAGCACGTTGGAGTCGATCGCGACGCCCAGCGCCAGCGCGATGGCGGCGATGCCCGGCAGGGTAAGCGTAATACCCAGGATCGACAGCAGGGCCAGCAGGAACAGCACGTTGGCCGCCAGCGCCAGCGCCGAGAACACGCCGAACAGGTGGTAGTAGACGATCATGAAGACCGCGATCGCCACGAAGCCCCAGATGGTCGAGTGCAGGCCGCGTTCGATGTTCTCGGCGCCCAGCTGCGGGCCGATCACGCGTTCCTCGACGAATTCCATCGGCGCCGACAACGCGCCGGAGCGCAGCAGCAGGGCCAGTTCGTTGGCGTCCTGCGAGGTGCCCATATTGGTGATCTGGAAGGTCGAACCCAGTTCGCTCTGGATGGTCGGGGCCGACAGCACGTTGTAGACGCCCTTCTCTTTCAGCAGGATCGCCATGCGCTTGCCGACGTTGTCGCGGGTCGCCTGGCGGATGCGGCGGCCGCCGTCGCCGTTGAGGTCGATCGAGACGGCGGGCTGCTGGTTCTGGTCGAAGCTGGCGGTGGCGCTCGAGATGTAGTCGCCGGTCAGGATGATGTCGCGCGACAGCACGACTGGGGCGCCGCGGCCTTCGGTGAACAGCTCGGAATTGAGCGGGATGGCGGCCGACAGCTCGGTGCCCGGGGTCACGGTCTGGTCGACCATGCGCAGCTCGAGGGTCGCGGTGCGGCCGATGATGTCCTTGGCGCGCGCCACGTCCTGCACGCCCGGCAGCTGGACCACGATGCGGTCGGCGCCCTGCTGCTGGATGATCGGCTCGGTGGTGCCCAGCTCATTGATACGCTTGGACAGGGTCACGATGTTCTGCTTGACGCCGTCTTCGACGCTGCGCTTGATCGCGTCCGGCTTGAGGCTGACGACCAGCTTCTGGTCGGCGCCGTCGGCGGCGTCGGCGAAGTTCAGCTCGTTCGAGCGCGAGGTCAGCACATTGCGTGCGGCGGAGCGGGTCGCGGCGTCGCGGAAGCGCACTTCGATGGTGTCGCCCACGCGCTCGATGCCGGCGTGGCGCACGTTCTCGTCGCGCAGGTTGCTGCGCACGCTGGCCTGCAGCGCCTTGACCTTGTTGTCGATCACGTCCCTGGTATTGACCTGCAGCAGGAAGTGCACGCCGCCGCGCAAGTCGAGGCCGAGGCTCATCGGGCCGGCGCCGATCTTTTCCATCCAGGCCGGGGTATTGGTGACCAGGTTGACGGTGACGATGTAATCGGGGTTGGCCGGGTCGCGGTTCAGTTCGCGTTCCAGGGCCAGCTTGGCCTTGAATTGTTCTTCGGTGCCGGCGAAGCGCACACGCACCGACGTCGTGTGACCGGTGCCTTCGAGGGAGAGTCCGGTATGGGGAATGCCGGCACGCTTGAGCGCATCCTCGACCAGGGTGGTGGAGGCGCTGGTGATGTTCAGGGTCGAACGGCCCGATGTCACCTGCAACGCCGGCGTTTCGCCGAAGTAGTTAGGCGCCGTGTACAACGCGCCGAGCAGCAGCGCGATGACGATCATTAGGTATTTCCAGACGGGATAGCGATTCATAGTGTTCCGGCGTTCAGGTTGGGCAGTGCGGCTCGCGGGCCGCACGGAGCTTGCTCTTACAGGGCTTTCAGGGTGCCCTTCGGCAGCAGGGTGGTCACTGCGTTCTTCTGCACGGTGATTTCGGTGCCGGTGGCGATCTCCAGGGTCACGTAGGCGTCGGTCACTTTCGAGACGCGGCCCACGATGCCGCCAGCGGTGACGACTTCATCGCCCTTGGTCAGTGCATCCATCATCGCTTTCAGCTCGCGCTGGCGTTTCTGCTGAGGACGGATCATCAGGAAGTACATGACCACGAACATCAGGATCAGCGGCAGGAAGGTCGTCAGGCTGCCCATGATGCCTGGGTCAGCGGCGGCGGTTTGCGCGTAAGCGTTGGAAATGAACACAAGAACTCCGATTGTGAAGTTAAAAAAATAAGCGGTGTATTCTAGCATCGGCCAGTCGCCGAAAACCAAATCTGGAGGTAGGTGATCTTGCTTTTCGGTATTGCAAGAGCTTGCTAGAAATTAAATTCCGGCGCCGCCGTCAATACGGCAGCGCCCGGCTCAGCGGGTAAGCAAGTGCTTACACGCCGCGCGCGCGGCCCGCATTGAACTCGATGCGGAACTCGTTGAAACGGTCGGCATCGATGGCATCGCGCATTTCCTGCATGAGTTTGAGGTAGTAATGCAGGTTGTGGATCGTGTTCAGGCGCGCGCCCAGGATTTCGTTCGAGCGGTGCAGATGGTGCAGGTAGGCGCGCGAGAAGTTCTTGCAGCAATAGCAATCGCAGCTCTCGTCCAGCGGCGCCTGGTCGTCCTTGTAGCGCGCATTCTTGATCTTGACGTCGCCGAAGCGGGTGAACAGCCAGCCATTGCGCGCATTCCGGGTCGGCATCACGCAGTCGAACATGTCGACGCCGTTCGCCACGCCGTCGACCAGGTCTTCCGGAGTGCCGACGCCCATCAGGTAGTGCGGCTTGTTCTCGGGCAGGCGCGGGCCGACGTGGGCCAGGATGCGCTTCATGTCTTCCTTCGGCTCGCCCACCGACAGGCCGCCGATCGCCAGGCCCGGGAAATTAATGTCCTCGAGGCCGGCCAGCGACTCGTCGCGCAGGTGCTCGTACATGCCGCCCTGGACGATGCCGAACAGTGCGTTCGGGTTGCCGCCGCCGGTGAATTCGTTCATCGAGCGCTGGGCCCAGCGCAGCGACATGCGCATCGACTTGGCCGCTTCTTCCGCGGTGGCCGGACGGCCGTCGATTTCATAAGGCGTGCATTCGTCGAACTGCATCACGATGTCCGAGTTCAGCGCGCGCTGGATCTGCATCGAGATCTCGGGCGACAGGAACTGGCGCGAGCCGTCGATCGGCGAGGCGAACTTGACGCCCTCTTCCGTGATCTTGCGCATGGCGCCGAGCGAAAACACCTGGAAGCCGCCCGAGTCGGTCAGGATCGGCTTGTCCCAGCCCATGAACTGGTGCAGGCCGCCGAACTTGTTCATCACGTCGACGCCGGGACGCAGCCACAGGTGGAAGGTGTTACCGAGAATGATCTGCGAGCCGACTTCTTTCAGTTCGACCGGCGACATCGCCTTGACCGAACCATAGGTGCCGACCGGCATGAAGATCGGGGTTTCGATGGTGCCGTGGTTCAGCTTCAGGCGGCCGCGGCGGGCGTGCGACAGGCCGCTGGTGTCTTTCTTGAGCAGGGTGAATTCGAGCATCGTATTCTTTTCAGCGAGATTCGGTGGTAAGCAGCATGGCGTCGCCATAGCTGAAGAAGCGGTATTCGTTGGCGATCGCATGCGCATAGGCCTTGCGGATCGGTTCAAAGCCGGCGAAGGCCGACACCAGCATCAGCAGGGTCGACTTGGGCAGGTGGAAGTTGGTGACCAGGCGTGTGACGGTCTTGAAGGTGTAGCCGGGCGTGATGAACAGCGCGGTATCGGCGCTGCCGGCGACCAGCTCGCCGCTTTGCGAGGCCGATTCCAGCGCGCGCAGGCTGGTGGTGCCGACGGCGACCACGTCGCGGCCCGCCGCTTTCGCGGCGAGCACCGCGTCCACCGTCTCTTGCGAAATGGTGTACCACTCGGTGTGCATCTTGTGCTCGCTCAAATCCTCGACCCGCACCGGCTGGAAGGTGCCGGCGCCGACGTGCAGGGTGACGTAGGCGAACTTGACGCCTTTTTGCGCCAACTTGTCGAGCAGCGGCTGGTCGAAGTGCAGGCCGGCCGTCGGGGCGGCGACCGCGCCCGGCTCTTTCGAGTACACGGTCTGGTAGCGCTGCTCGTCGAATTCGTCGGCGCTGTGCTCGATATACGGCGGCAGCGGCAGGCGGCCGTGGGCTTCGATCAGTTCGAACACGTCGCCCTCGAAGTGGAGCGTAAAGAATTCGCCGGCGCGTTCGCCGGTGGTGACGTCGAAGGCGTCGGCCAGGCGGATGCGGTTGCCCGGCTTGGGCGATTTGGAAGCGCGCACCTGGGCCAGCACGGTGCGGTCGTCGAGCACGCGCTCGACCAGCACCTCGACCTGGCCGCCGGTTTCCTTGACGCCGAAGAAGCGCGCCTTGAGCACGCGGGTATTGTTCATCACCAAGAGGTCGCCCGGCTGGAGCTGGTCGACGATGTCGGAGAAGTGGCGATCAAGGATCTGATCACCGTCGAGCTGCAACAGGCGCGAGGCGCTGCGATCGGGCAGCGGCAGCTGCGCGATGCGCTCGGGGGGCAGCTCGAAGTCGAAATCGGAAAGCGAGTACATTATTCTCAATTCTGGGAAAATAAGCGCTGCCAGCTTTACAATACAGGCTCCAGCGCTGATGGCGAACCTTCTATTTTACGCCAGCGAGCGCCATTTTGCCGCGATATGCCCGCCTCCAAGACCACAAATCCACCGAAGACCCTCGAAAGCAAGCTCGCCCGCCTCGGACTGCGCAGCGACATGGACCTGGTATTGCACCTGCCGATGCGCTACGAGGACGAGACCCAGATCGTGTCCATCCGCGAGGCTTGCCTGCGCGGCGGCCACGTGTCGCAGGTCGAAGGCGTGGTGACCAAGAACGAAATCTCGTTCAAGCCGCGGCGCCAGCTCCTGGTGACCATCGCCGACGAATCGGGCGATCTGCTGCTGCGCTTCATGAACTTCTATGGCAGCCAGGTCAAGCAGATGGCCGAAGGCGTGCGCATCCGGGCGCGTGGCGAACTGAAACACGGCTTCTTCGGGGCCGAGATGGTGCACCCCGCTTATAAAGTGGTCAACGAAGGCGCGCCGCTGCCGAATTCACTCACGCCCGTCTACCCGGCCGGCGAAGGCCTGTCGCAGACGGTGCTGCGGCGCGCGATCGCCGATGCGATGAAGCGGATCGACTGGAGCGATACCGTCCCTGCGGGCATCCGCGCCAAGATGGGACTGATCGACTTCGAGCCGGCCGTGAAGCTGCTGCACTATCCGCCGGCCGACGTCGACGAACATGCGCTGGGAGAGAAGTCGCATCCGGCCTGGGAACGCATGAAGTTCGACGAGCTGCTGGCGCAGCAGCTGTCGCTGAAACGGGCGCAGCGCGCGCGGCGCGAAAAAGGCGCGCCGCATCTACGTGCAGTGGGCAAGTTGTCGGAAGCCTTCCTGGCGGCGCTGCCGTTCAAGCTCACCGGCGCCCAGCAGCGCGTGGTCGAAGAGATCCGCACGGACCTAGCAGAAGGCTATCCGATGCAGCGCCTGCTGCAGGGCGACGTCGGCAGCGGCAAGACCGTGGTCTCGGCGCTGGCCGCCGCGCAGGCGATCGACAGCGGCTACCAGGCGGCGCTGATGGCGCCGACCGAGATCCTGGCCGAGCAGCATTTCAGGAAGATCGCGGCCTGGATGGAGCCGCTCGGCGTGAAAGTCGCCTGGCTCACCGGCAGCCTCAAGAAAAAAGAGAAGGCCGCCTCCAACGAGTTGATCGAGTCGGGCGAGGCGAACCTGGTGATCGGCACCCATGCGCTGATCCAGGACACGGTGCAGTTCGCGAAACTGGGCCTGGTGATCGTCGACGAACAGCACCGCTTCGGCGTCGGCCAGCGCCTCACCCTGCGCAACAAGGGCAGCGACGGCCTGGTGCCGCACCAATTGATGATGTCGGCCACCCCGATCCCGCGCACGCTGGCGATGACGTATTACGCCGACCTCGAGGTGTCGGTGATCGACGAGCTGCCGCCGGGCCGCAGCCCGATCGTCACGCGCGCGATCGACCAGATGCGGCGCGACGAAGTGATCGAACGCGTCTACGCAGCGGCGCTCGAAGGCCGGCAAGTGTACTGGGTCTGTCCGCTGATCGAGGAATCCGAAGCCCTGCAATTGCAGACCGCGACCGAGACCTACGAGACCCTGGCCGAATCGCTGCCCGAGCTGCAGGTGGGGCTGGTGCATGGCCGCATGAAGCCGCTCGAAAAGCAGGAAGTGATGGATGCGTTCACGGCCGGCCAGGTGCACGTGCTGGTGGCGACCACCGTGATCGAGGTCGGCGTCGACGTGCCGAATGCGTCCCTGATGGTGATCGAGCATGCCGAGCGCTTCGGCCTGTCGCAGCTGCACCAGCTGCGTGGGCGCGTGGGTCGCGGCTCGGCGGCCTCGGTGTGCCTGCTGCTGTATCAATCGCCGCTGGGCCAGGTGGCCAAGCAGCGCCTGATGACGATGCGCGAGACCACCGACGGCTTCGAGATCGCGCGGCGCGACCTGGAGATCCGCGGCCCGGGCGAATTCCTGGGCGCGCGCCAGTCGGGCCAGGCGATGCTGCGCTTTGCCGACCTGGAGCTCGATGGCTGGCTGGTCGACCGGGCGCGCGACGTGGCGCAGTACCTGCTCGACGGCGAAAAGCCCGAGAAGATCGCGGTGGTCGATGCGCACCTGGCGCGCTGGCTGGGTGGGCGCGAGGAATTCCTGAAGGTCTGATCGAAAGAAGACGATGAAGCCGGAACAACCATTGAGTATCGATGAACTGCGCGCCCTGGCCTCGGCCTCGGCGCCAGCGCCGGACAGTTGCGCATGCGAGATCGCGAGTTACCCTGGGTGGACGCGCACGCCGGTATCGTTCCCGCAAGCGCAGATGCGCCCGGCCGGCACGCTGGCCGGCGATCCCTACCTTGATCCGACCTTCGCCGAATACCATCCGCACGGGACCAATTACTGGTCGCCGGACGCGCCGATCGCCCTCCACTATTTCCCATACAACCGCTGCGCGGTCCAGCAATGCCGCGTGTGCCTGCGCTACTGCCTCAGCTATGTGGAAGCGGGCGGCTACTATGTCGAGCCGCGCGTCCGCGCGCTCGACGTGCGGCATATCGTGGATGCGCCGGTCCCGGATTGAGCGTTCCGCGCCGGGGCTATACCGCGTGCAGGATGGCTGGCTGCGGGGCACCGTCCGACGCCAGGCCCACACGGCAGTGGCCTCCTTCGGTCTGGTGCATCCGCAACAGATCGTACGCCTCGAGCATCGTGCGCAGGTTCTTGTACCCATAGGCCGCGTGGGAAAAGCCGGGGTGAGCCGCCCTCAGATGGTTGCCCAGCGCGCCGAGATCGACCCGGCCATCGGGCGATGACAGCGCCAGCGAGCGTACCGCCTCGACCACGAACCTCGGCCTGCGCTTGACGGCCGCCACAGCCGCTGCAGGTGCCGGCGCGGCCTCCGGCGGCGCCGGCCGGGCCGATTCATGGAACCTGTCGCAGGCGTGGCGCAAGGCCGCCGGTGTTTTCGCCTCACCGAAGACATGCACGCTGGCGCCGCGCTCCTGCAGCTTGCGGCACAGGCCGACGAAATCGGAATCGCTGGTGACGATGACGAAACGGTCGGCGCGCCGGTCAAGCAGCATCTCCAGCGCATCCAGCGCCAGCGCGATGTCCGCCGTATTCTTGCCGGCCACATATTGGAATTGCATGCAGGGGGCGAACCCATGGCGCACCAGCACGTCCTGCCATTTGCTCGCCAGGGCCGTGTGGTTACCGTAACCCCGCCGCAAGGCCACCCGTCCGAGGGTCGATGCCAGCTGCATCGCCTCGCCGATCACGGTCGGCTGCGCATTCTCGCAGTCCACGAGGACGGCGACATTCTGGTCCGGGGTCATATGAGTTCCTTTTGGGCAATTGCGTTTCACTCTAGCAGGATCTCGGCTGGATAAACACGCCCTGCCTCACGATCCGCTAACGCTGTTGCGAGGAACGCACTGTGGGAATCGGTGAGACATCCAGGCTGCGAGGTCGGCTATCTTTGTTGTCTTCCCGACCAACACTGAACCCGGAACCTGCAATGCCACTCATCGGACTTGGACTGCACTTCCTCATCGCCCTCTTCTTCGCGATCCACGCCGTGCGCAACGGTCGCCAGCTGTACTGGCTGCTGATCCTGTTCTCGTTCCCGCTGCTCGGCAGCCTCGCCTACTTCGTCGTGGAATACCTCCCGGTCTCGCGCCTCGAGCGCCGCGGCCGCATCGCCGGGCGGGCCCTCCAGAAGAGTCTCGATGCTGGCCGCGACGTGCGCGACGCACGAAGCGCGTTCGACCTGACGCCGACCGCGCACAACCAGATGCGCCTGGCCGCCGCGCTGCTGGAAGCCGGCGAATCGGAGGAAGCGGTGCGCCATTACGACGCCTGCCTGAACGGACCGTTCGCGGGCGATCCCGAGGTCATCCTGGGCGCCGCGCGCGCCAATGCGGCGCACGGGCAGCCGGCGGCGGCGATTGCGCTGCTGGCGCCGCTGCAGGCGAAGCGTCCGGATTTTCGCGCCGGCGAAGTCGGGCTGGCGCTGGGCCGCGCCTATGCCGCTGATGGTCGGCAGGACGAGGCAGGCGCCGAATTCGAGGCCGTGGTCGAACGCTTCGGCAGCATCGAGGCGCGCGTCGAACTGGCGCTATGGGCGCTTGCCAACGGCAAGGAGGCGGTGGCGCAGCGCGAGCTGCAGGAGGTCAAGCATGCGCGCACGCACATGGAAAAGCATACGCGGGAACTGCACCGGGAGCTGTTCAAACGGCTGGATGCCGCCACCGCGCCAAAGTAGGATCCCGACCCGCTAGCCGGCAAAGGTCAGCCGGTTCCCGAACGGATCCTTGACGCTCAACTCGCGCGTTTCCCACGGCGTATCTTCGATCGCGGGCCGCGCATAACCATATTGTTTGGCAGCCAGCTCGGCATGCAGGTCATCGATGTCGTCGACCTCGATGCGCAGCGCCGCGCCGGGGCAGCAATCGCCGTGATGCTCGCTCAGGTGCAGCACGCAGTCGCCGCGCGACACTTGCAGGTAGAGCGGCATGCCGGGGCCGAAGCGGTGGTCCCAGTCGACCGTGAAGCCGAGGTAGTCGACATAGAACTCGCGCGCCCTGGCTTCATCAAAAATGCGCAGGATCGGCGTGACGCTCCCGAGCTTCATGACGCCCGCCTCAAGCGCGGTCGGCCGCGTAGCGCAGGCCGATCTGGCGCCGGATCTCGTCCATCACGCCCATCAGCGCCAGCGTCTCGTCCTGCGTCATCGACGGGCTTTCCAGCAGCCCCTGCCGCCAGCAGCGCTGGGCTTCGATCGCCTCGTGCACATAGCCGTTGCCGAGATACGGGGTCTCGATCGTGCGCTCGCTGCCGTCTTCGAGCTTGACGGTGACCGAGGTCGCGCGGTGGAACATGGTGTTCATCCGCACCTGGCCGCGCTCGCCCGACACGGTCAGCTCGGCCGGCGAGCGCGCCAGGAAGGAGCAGCTGCACACCGACATGGCGCCGCCTTCATGCTTGAGCGTGAAGCCGGTCTGCACGTCGACGCCGGTCGGTCCCATCTGGGCTTGCGCGCGCACTTCGAGCACGGGACCCAGGAGGCCGGCCGCGACCGACAGCGGATAGATGCCCAGGTCGAGCAGCGCGCCGCCGCCGAGATCGGGATTGAAGACGCGGTGCTCGGGACCGAAGGCGGCGGCGAAGCCGAAGTCGGCGACGACCTGGCGCGGAGTGCCGATCTCGCCCGAGGCCAGGATGCGCTTCACTTCCAGGTAGGCCGGCAGGTAGCGCGTCCACATCGCCTCCATCAGGAACAGGCGCTTCGAGCGCGCCAGGGTCACCACTTGCTCGGCCTCGCGCAGGTTCATCGTGAACGGCTTCTCGCACAGCACGCCCTTGCCGGCGCGCAGCGCCATCAAGGCGTTGCCGGCATGTTCCGGATGCGGCGTGCCGATGTAGATCAGGTCGATGCCCTCGGCCTGGGCCAGCAGCTCGCACGAGCCGTAGCTGGCCAGCGCGCCGAACTCCTCGGCGAAGGCCGCGGCCTTGTCCGGGCTGCGCGAGCCCACGGCGGCCAGCACGGCGCCCGGCACGTCCTTCAGTGCATTGGCAAAGGCGCGCGAAATCTTGCCCGTGCCGAGAATTCCCCAGCGTACCGCTTCAGCCATCGGCTTCTCCCAATTCAAGCCGTCCGCTTTGGACGGAACACAGTCGTATCCAGATAAAAGTCAGGGTCTTGTCCGGGCCACCAGTCTGGAATGCCCAGCACCTGCAGGGGCGTGAAGCCGCCCGGCGCCAGGGCCTCGCCCGCCAGGCCGGCCGCCACCTCGCGGTCGAGCCAGGCGCGACGCGCGTCCGGCGCCAGCGCAAAGTAGTCGTCGCCGGCGACCACCACCCGCGTATGCGCGGTGATCGCCTTGCGCGGCGCCACCAGCTTTTCCATCAGCGCGTGGCCGAACAGCCAGACCTCGGCGTCCCTGCCGAACAAGTCACGCTTATCGTACAGGGCCTCCAGCCAGCGGTGCGCACGCAAGTCCTCGACCAGCGCGCGCCCGGCGTCATTGTCGCGCACCACCAGCAAGGCCGCGTTCTCGTCGAAGATGGTGGCGGCGTCGCGCGCCGGCCCGCGCGACTTGCCGACGCCGGCCTGCGCGATCTGCGCCGCCTGCAACGCGTTCAGCGCGCGCTTGATACCCGGGAAGGTCTGCCATACCAGCGCATTGAAGAAATCGTGCAGGTTGTCGCGGGTCGGCACCTGGCCGGTGGCGCCGATGAATTCTTCATACGCCATCCCTTCCGGCAGCGCGGCTTGCGGCACGAAGGACAAGGGCATGCCGGCGCCATTACGCAGGTCGAGTTCGCGCGCCGCCGCGTTGAAGGCGTCGATGAAGCCATCCGGCGGCGGCGCGGCGCGCTCGAATGCCGGGCGCACCGTGTCGTACCACGGCTGCGCCCAATCGATCGGTGGCAGCACGGTAGTGCTTACACCATCTTCCAGTTGATGCTCTCGCCCGCGTTCAGCGGCACCAGCTGGTGTTCGCCCATCGGCACCGACTCAGGCAGGGTCCAGCTTTCGCGCTTGAGCGTGATGGTGCCCTCGTTGCGCGGCAGGTTGTAGAAGGCCGGGCCGTTGAAGCTGGCGAAGGCTTCCAGCTTGTCGAGCGCGCCGGCCTGGGCGAAGGCTTCGGTATACATCTCCATCGCGTGCAGCGCGGTGTAGCAGCCGGCGCAGCCGCAGGCGGCATATTTGGTGTGCACCGCGTGCGGGGCCGAGTCGGTGCCCAGGAAGAAGCGCTCGTCGCCGCTGGTGGCGGCGGTGACCAGCGCCAGGCGATGTTCTTCGCGCTTGAGCACCGGCAGGCAGTAGAAATGCGGGCGGATGCCGCCGCGGAAGATCTCGTTGCGGTTGTACAGCAGGTGGTGGGCGGTGATGGTGGCCGCGATCGGGCCCTCGGCTTCGGCCACGTACTGGGCCGCGTCCTTGGTGGTGATGTGTTCGAACACCACGTTCAGGGCCGGCATGTCCTTGCGCAGCGGGCGCATCACGCGCTCGATGAACACGGCTTCGCGGTCGAACAGGTCGATCTCGTTGTCGGTGACTTCGCCATGCACCAGCAGTGGCATGCCGACTTCCTGCATCACTTCCAGCGTCTTGTAGCACTTTTTCAGGTCGGTGACGCCGGCGTCCGAGTTGGTGGTGGCGCCGGCCGGATACAGCTTGACCGCATGGATGAAACCGGTGTCCTGGGCGCGGCGGATCTCGTCCGGATTGGTGTTGTCGGTCAGGTACAGCGTCATCAAGGGCTCGAAGCGCATGCCCTCCGGCAGCGCGGCCAGGATGCGGGCGCGGTACTCGAGGGCGGCGGCGGCCGTGGTCACAGGCGGGCGCAGATTCGGCATCACGATCGCGCGGCCGAACTGTCGTGCGCTGTGCGGCAATACGCTGGCCATCGCCGCGCCGTCGCGCAGGTGCAGGTGCCAGTCGTCTGGACGGGTGATGGTAATGGTGTCTGGGGTCTCGATGGTGGACATGGCGGCTCTCGAAAAACGAATGCCGTATTTTACCCGCGCGGCGGCCCCGAAGGTGCGTTTGACGCACCTCGGAACGGCGCCTGTATTGACCGGCCAGGCATGCAGGCGGGGTAGCCGGGATACCGTTACGTCAACCTTGTAAGCATGCTTGACAGCACTAACAGTGCCTAGGATACTGCGGAACTTGCCATAATCTTCAGAATCACCCGGCCTTCGGTCCTCGAAAACCGGTCACTGCCCGAACAATCCGCCAGCGACAGCGCGATGCGCCGTTGCCGGCCCTGCACAGGTCCACACGACAGGAAGCTTTATGAACAATCGAAACCGCCTGACTACCTTCATCATGATCGCCCTGGTGGTCGGCATCGTGGTCGGCTACCTGGTCAACGCCAATACGGATACGGCGGGCGCGACGAGCTTCTCCGACACGATGTCGCTGATCACCACGATGTTCCTCCGCCTGATCAAGATGATCATCGCGCCGCTGGTGTTCGCGACCCTGGTGGTCGGCATCGCCAGGATGGGCGACGCCAAGGAAGTCGGCCGCATCGGCGTCAAGGCGCTGGGCTGGTTCGTGATCGCTTCGATCATCTCGCTGTCGCTGGGCCTGGTCCTGGTGAACATCTTCCGTCCGGGCGACGCGCTGCACGCGGCGGGCATGATGCCGCCGGTCGACGCGACGTCGGGCATCACCAGCGGCAGCCTGACGATGAAGGACTTCATCACCCACCTGATCCCGACCTCGATCGTCGACGGCATGGCCAAGAACGAGATCCTGCAGATCGTGGTGTTCTCGCTGTTCTTCGGCACCGCGGCCGCCGCCGTCGGCGCGCGCGCCACGCCGATGATCGACGTCATCGACGGTGTCGCCCACGTGATGCTCAAGCTGACCGGCTACGTGATGAACTTCGCCCCGATCGCGGTGTTCGCGGCGGTGGCCGGCATCATCGCCAAGAGCGGCCTGGGCGTGCTGTCGACCTATGGCATCTTCATGGCCCAGTTCTACTTCGGCATCGCGCTGCTGTGGATCGTCCTGATCGGCATCGGCATGGCCGTGATCGGCCCGCGCATCCTGCGCCTGATCTCCGAGCTGCGCGGCCCGACCGTGCTGGCCTTCTCGACCGCATCGTCCGAGGCCGCCTTCCCGCGCACCCTGGAAAGCCTGGAGCGCTTCGGCGTCAAGAACCGCCTGGCCTCGTTCGTGCTGCCGATCGGCTACTCGTTCAACCTGGACGGCTCGATGATGTACTGCACCTTCGCCGCCGTCTTCATCGCCCAGGCCTACGGCATCGAGCTGTCGCTGGGCACCCAGATCACCATGATGCTGGTGCTGATGCTGACCTCGAAGGGCATGGCCGGCGTGCCGCGCGCCTCGCTGGTCGTGATCGCGGCCACCCTGAACCAGTTCGACATCCCGGAAGCGGGCCTCCTGCTGCTGCTGGCGATCGACCACTTCCTGGACATGGCGCGCTCGGCCACCAACGTGATCGGCAACGGCATCGCCACCGCCGTCGTCGCCAAGTGGGAGGGCGACCTGGGAGAACCGAACAAGGAACCGGCCGTCTCACCGCTGCGATAAGCGTGGCGAACGGCTGCTTGTAGCACCAGGGCCTTCCAGCAATGGAGGGCCTTTTTTTTATGCGTCAATAATGAAAAGAGGGAGCGAGAGATGAAACAGATGGTTGCCGCCGGCATGCTGCTGGCCCTGAACAGCGCGCACGCCGCCACCCAGACGGTCGACTGCGGCCGGCTGCTGGACGTCCAGAAAGGCGCCTGGCGCGAGCGCGTCAGCATCGTGATCGAGAACGGCAGCATCGTGTCGGTGGGGCCGATGACGCAGGCTGCGGGCAATATCGACCTGTCGCGCCACAACTGCCTGCCGGGCCTGATCGACATGCACGTGCACCTGACCAGCGAAACCCAGCCCGCGGTCGACGCCTACCGCGACCGCCTGGCCGCCAATCCGGCCGACATGGCCTATCGTTCGGTGAAGTACGCCGAGCGCACCCTGATGGCCGGCTTCACCACGGTGCGCGACCTGGGCGCCGCCGACAACCTGAACATCTCGCTCAAGCGCGCCATCGCCGCCGGCGAAGTGCCGGGCCCGCGCATGTTCACCGCCGGGAAATCGCTGGCCACCACCGGCGGTCACGCCGACCCGACCAACAACCTGTCGCACTTCCTGTCCGAGAAGATCGGCACGCCCGGCCCGGTCGAAGGTGTATTGAACAGCCCCGAGGAAGCGCGCCAGGCGGTGCGCACCCGCTACAAGGACGGCGCCGACCTGATCAAGGTCACCGCCACCGGCGGCGTCCTGAGCCAGGCCGCCAGCGGCCACAACTCGCAGTACACCGAGGACGAGCTGCGCGCCGTGGTGAGCACCGCGAAGGACTACGGTTTCCGCGTCGCCGCCCACGCCCACGGCGCCGAAGGCATGAAGCGCGCGCTGCGCGTCGGCGTCGACTCGATCGAGCACGGCACCCTGATGGACGACGAGGTCATCGCCCTGTTCAAGAAGGGCGGCGGCTGGTACGTGCCGACCATCTCGGCCGGCCGCTACGTTGCGGACAAGGCCAAGGATCCGAATTACTATTCGGCGCTGGTGCGCCCGAAGGCGGCCGCGATCGGCCCGCAGCTGCAAGCCACCTTCGGCCGTGCCTACAAGGCCGGCGTGAAGATTGCCTTCGGCACCGATGCCGGCGTGTTCCCGCACGGCGAGAACGCCAGGGAGTTCGGCTACATGGTCGAAGCGGGCATGACGCCGATCGACGCGATCCGCTCGGCCACCGTGAACGCGGCCACCCTGCTCGACCAGCCGAAGCGCCTGGGCGCGGTCGACGCGGGCTTCGCGGCCGACATCATCGCGGTCGAGGGCGACCCGCTCAAGGACGTGAAGGTGCTCGAGCAGGTCAAGTTCGTGATGAAGGACGGCGTGGTGTACAAGCAGCCCTGAGCCGTCAGGAACGCGCGTTCGGCATGGATGGCGCGCCGTCCATGCCTTCCGCCATTTCCAGCGGCGGCGAGGCCACGTCCTCGTCGGGCCGCGCCAGCTGCCGCTCCCACATCTGCGCATACAGGCCCTGCTCCGCCAGCAGTGAATAATGCGTGCCGCGCTCGACGATCCTGCCGTGGTCGAGCACGATGATCTGCTGCGCATCGGCGATCGTCGACAGGCGGTGCGCGATCACCAGGGTCGTGCGGTTCTTCGCGATCTCCTTCAGCTGCGCCTGGATCGCCTGCTCCGAGCGTGAATCGAGGGCCGACGTGGCCTCGTCGAAGATCAGGATCGCCGGATCCTTGAGCAAGGTGCGCGCGATCGCCACCCGCTGCTTTTCGCCGCCCGACAGTTTCAGGCCGCGCTCGCCCACCATGCTGCCGTAGCCGTCCGGCAGGCTCTCGATGAAGTCGTGGATCGAGGCCGCGCGCGCGGCCGCCACGATGTCCTCTCGGCTGGCGCCGGGCCGGCCGTAGGCGATGTTGTATTCGATCGTGTCGTTGAACAGCACCGTGTCCTGCGGCACGATGCCGATCGCGGCGCGCAGCGATTCCTGGGTGATGTCGCGCAGGTCCTGGCCGTCGATGCGGATCGCGCCGCCGTTCACGTCGTAGAAGCGGAACAGCAGCCGCGACAGGGTCGACTTGCCCGAGCCGCTATGCCCCACCACCGCGGTCGTGGTCCCGGCGGGAATCGTGAAGTCGACATCGAACAGGATTTGCCGCTTGGCCTCGTAGCTGAACTCGACGTGCGAAAACGCGACCTCGGCGCCTTTCGTCACCAATGGCTGGGCCTTGGGACTGTCGGCCACTTCGCGGTTCTGGTCCAGCAGGCCGAACAGGCGTTCCATGTCGGCCAGGCTTTGCTTGATCTCGCGGTAGATCACGCCCAGGAAGTTGAGCGGCAGGTAGAGCTGGATCATGAAGGTATTGACCAGCACCAGGTCGCCCAGGCTCATGGTGCCGGCGATGACGCCCTCGGTCGCGCGCCACAGGATCAGCGTGACGGCGGTCGCGATGATCAGCGACTGTCCGGTGTTCAGGAAGGACAGCGAAGTCTGCGAGCGCACCCCGGCGTTCTCGTAGTTCTTGAGGCCTTCGTCGTAACGCCGCGCCTCGTAGTCCTCGTTGCCGAAGTACTTGACCGTCTCGTAGTTGAGCAGCGAGTCGATCGCCTTGGTGGACGCCTTCGATTCGAGCTCGTTCATGGTGCGCCGGAAGTGCGTGCGCCATTCGGTGACCACCACCGTGAAGGTAATGTAGGACGCCAGCGCCACCGCCGTGATGATGGTGAACCAGATATCGTAGTTGAACACCAGGTAGACCAGCACCAGCGTGATCTCGACCAGGGTCGGCAAGATGTTAAACAGCGAATACGAGATCAGTGAATTGACGCCGCGCGTGCCGCGCTCGATGTCGCGCGTCATGCCGCCGGTCTGGCGGTTCAGGTGGAAGCGCAGCGACAGCGCGTGCAGGTGGCGGAACACCTTGAGCGCGATCGTGCGCACCGCGCGCTGGGTGACGCGCGCGAACAGGAATTCGCGCAGCTCGGTGAACACCGTCATCGACAGGCGCAGCAGGCCGTAGCCGACCAGCAGCCCGAGCGGCAGCACGAGCAGCGCATGCGGGTGGGCCGGGTCGATCGCCAGGCCGTCGATGATCTTCTTGAGCACCAGCGGCACGCCGACGTTGGCCAGTTTTGCGCCGACCAGCGCGGCCATGGCGGCCATCACCCGCCATTTATAGACCCACAGGTAGGGGAACAGGGTTTTGAGGGTGGCCCAGTCGTTGCGGGGACCAGCTTTGGTATCGGGCGGGAGTGGAGCGGAATTGCGGCGCATGACGGGGCTTCGGGATTTATGGTTCAATTCGGGTCGATTGTAGCTTTTACCGAGAATTCACGATGACCACGCTAGACAACACCGTCACCACGCCCACCACGGTCCGCCTCCCCGCAGGCAAAATGCCGGAACTGCGCGTCATGCCCGCCCCTTCCGACGCCAATGTGTACGGCGACGTGTTCGGCGGCTGGATCATGGCCCAGGTCGACCTGGCCGGCTCGCTGCCGGCCACCCGCCGCGCCAACGGCCGCGTGGCGACCATCGCCGTCAACTCCTTCCTGTTCAAGAACCCGGTGTTCGTGGGCGACCTGCTGTCGTTCTACGCCGACATCACCAAGGTCGGCAACACCTCGATCACCGTCTTCGTCGAGGTGTACGCCGAGCGCAACCGCCTGGCGGCCGAGGTGGTCAAGGTGACCGAGGCGACGCTGACCTATGTCGCCACCGGCCCGGACCGCAAGCCGCGCCAGCTGCCGCCGCTCGAATCGCTGGTGGCGCACCGGTAAAGAAAAAGGCCGCCGGATCGGCGGCCTTCGGCATCAGGCGCTCTTCTTCTCGTCGCGCAGTTCGCGCCGCAGGATCTTGCCGACGTTCGTCTTCGGCAGGGTCTCGCGGAACTCGATGAACTTGGGCCGCTTGTAGCCGGTCAGCTGCTCCTTGCAGAACTCCTTGAGCTGCTCGGTGGTGAGGTCGGCGTCCTTCTTCACCACGTACAGCTTCACGGCCTCGCCCGAGTTCTGGTCCGGCACGCCCACGCACGCCACTTCCAGCACGCCCGGGTGCGCGGCCACCACGCCCTCCACTTCGTTCGGATAGACATTGAAGCCCGAGACCAGGATCATGTCCTTCTTGCGGTCGACGATGCGGGTATAGCCCTTGTCGTCCATGATGCCGATGTCGCCGGTCTTGAAGAAGCCGTCGGCGGTCATGACCTTGGCCGTCTCGTCGTCGCGCTGCCAGTAGCCGGCCATCACCTGCGGGCCGCGCACGGCGATCTCGCCGGCGGTGCCGAACGGGACTTCGTTGCCCGCCTCGTCCAGGATGCGCAGCTCGGTCGACGGCAGCGGCAAGCCGATCGTGCCGGTGAATTCAGTGATGTCGCAGCGGTTGGCGGTCACCACCGGCGAGGTCTCGGACAGGCCGTAACCCTCGACGATCGGGATGCCGGTGGTCTTGAGCCATTTGTCGGCCACGGCCTTCTGCACCGCCATGCCGCCGCCCGGGCACACCATCAGGCCCGAGAAATCGAGCCTGGCGAAATCGTCGTTGTTGAGCAGGCCGTTGTACAGCGTGTTCACGGCCGGGAAGATGTTGATGCGATAACCGCCCAGCTCCTTCACGAAGCCCTTGATGTCGCGCGGGTTCGGGATCAACAGGTTCATGCCGCCGATGCGCAGGCCCAGCAGCGCGCAGACCGTGAGCGCGTAGATGTGGTACAGCGGCAGCGCGCAGGCGAACTGCGGCTGTTCGCCGGCCTTCAGCTTGGCAAGGGTCGGCCCGAACCAGGCTTCGTTCTGCAGCACGTTGGCGATCACGTGGCGGTGCAGCAGCACCGCGCCCTTCGACACGCCGGTGGTGCCGCCGGTGTACTGCAGGAAGGCGACGTCGTCGTGGCCGATCGCGACCGGCTTGAGGGTCTCGCGCGCGCCTTCGGCCAACACCTTGTTGAAACCGACCGCGCCCGGCAGCGAATAGGCCGGCACCATCTTCTTGACCTTGCGCACCACCAGGTTGACCAGCGAGCCTTTCAGGCCGCCCAGGAGGTCGCCCATGGTGGCCAGGACAATATGCTTCACCCCCGTCTGGCGCACCACCTGCTCCAGCGTGTGGGCGAAGTTCTCGAGCACCACGATCGCCTCGGCGCCCGAGTCGACCAGCTGGTGCTGCAGCTCGCGCGGCGTGTACAGCGGGTTGACGTTGACGACCACGTAGCCGGCGCGCAGCACGGCGGCCAGCGCCACCGGATACTGCAGCACGTTGGGCAGCATGATCGCCACGCGCGCGCCGGCTTGAAGCCCGCGCGCCTGCAGCCAGGCCGCCATGCGCTGCGACATGGCGTCGAGTTCCGCGAACGTGATGGACTTGCCCATGCAGGCATAGGCCTTGCGGTCGGCGTACTTGCGAAACGCCTCCTCCAGCAAATGCGTCAGCGAGCGGTACTGGGTCGGATCGATCTGAGCCGGCACGCCGTTCTCGTACGACGAGAGCCAAAATTTGTCCATCTGTCCTGCCTTCCTTGTTGGTTCCAATAAAACGCGAAAGCCGCCCGACGGGGCGGCTTTCGCCGGGGTAGTCCCGTCACAATGCTTATGCCACCGTCTCCGCCTGCTTTTTCTCGTCCCTCAGCGCGCGCCTCAGGATCTTGCCGACGTTGGTCTTCGGCAGCTCGTCGCGGAATTCGATGTACTTCGGTCGCTTGTAGCCGGTGAACTGCTGCTTGCAGTAGTCCATCAGCTGTTCGGCCGTGAGGCCAGGGTCTTTCTTTACCACGAATACCTTGACCGCCTCGCCCGAATGGTCGTCGGGCACGCCGACCACGGCGCATTCGAGCACGCCCGCATGGCCGGCGATCACGCCTTCGAGCTCGTTCGGATACACGTTGAAGCCCGAGACCAGGATCATGTCCTTCTTGCGGTCGACGATCTTCACGTAGCCGCCGGCGTCCATGACGCCGACGTCGCCCGAGCGGAAGAAACCGTCGGCGGTCATCACCTTCGCGGTTTCGTCCGGACGGTTCCAGTAGCCGGTCATCACCTGCGGGCCGCGGATGGCGATCTCGCCGATTTCTCCCGGCGCCATGTGGCGGCCTTCGTCGTCGACGATCGCGATATCGGTCGACGGCACCGGCAGGCCGATGGTGCCGGTGAATTCGGTGCTGTCGGCACGGTTGCAGGTGGCCACCGGCGAGGTCTCGGACAAGCCGTAGCCTTCGACGATGGCCACGCCGGTGATCTGGCGCCACTTGTCGGCCACCGGCTTTTGCACCGCCATGCCGCCGCCGTTGCACATGCGCAGCGCCGAGAAATCGAGGTGGGCGAAGTCGGGGTTGTTGGCCAGCGCGTTGTACAGCGTGTTCACGGCCGGCAGCATGTTGACGCGGTACTTTGCCAGTTCCTTGACGAAGGCCGGGATGTCGCGCGGGTTCACGATCAGGACGTTCAGGGCGCCCATGCGCATGCCCCACATCGCGCAGGCGGTCAGCGCGAAGATGTGGTACAGCGGCAGCGCGCACACGATCGTGACCTGCTCGCCCGCGGCCTGCTGCATGCACGGCTCGGCCCAGGCCTCGGTCTGCAGCACGTTGGCGATCACGTTGCGGTGGGTGAGCGTGGCGCCTTTCGAGACGCCGGTGGTGCCGCCCGTGTACTGCAGGAAGGCGACGTCGTCGATCCTGAGCTCGGCCGGCTTGAACGGCATGCGCTCGCCCTGGGCCAGCGCTTCCTTGAAGGTGACCATGTTCGGCAGCGAGAACTCGGGCACCATCTTCTTGACGTTGCGGACCACGAAGTTGACCAGCATGCCCTTCACGCCGCCCAGCATCTCGCCCATGCTGGCCACCACCACGTGGCGCAGCGGGGTCTTGCCCATCACCTTCTGCACGGTGTGGGCAAAGTTTTCCAGCACGATGATCGCTTCGCTGCCCGAGTCGCCGATCTGGTGCTCCAGTTCGCGCGCGGTGTACAGCGGGTTGACGTTGACGACGGTGTAGCCGGCGCGCAGCACGGCGGCCAGCGCGATCGGATACTGCAGCACGTTCGGCATCATGATCGCCACGCGCGCGCCGGGGGCCAGGCCGCGGCTCTGCAGCCAGGCGGCCAGCCGCTTCGAATACGCATCGAGTTCGCCGTAGGTGATGAACTTGTCCATGCACACATAGGCCTTGCGGTCCGCATATTTGCTGAAGGATTCTTCGAGCAAATGCACCAAGGAGCGGTATTGATCCGGATCAATCTCCGCAGGCACGCCCGGGGCATACGACTGCAGCCAAATTTTGTCCATCGCTCACCTCTGTCTCGATTTTTTATCGTTCTGGTCGGGCGGCCGGAGGTGTTTGCCGGCGCGCCTGCACACGTGGCTTATAGGTTTGCCATCGCTGATGGTGATGCTATCGGGCAGCGCCCCTGTGCGCAAGCGGTTTTACCGCGATTGGAACCGGTCCTCTACGGAGACGCACCGATGGTGCGCTGCACCACCAGCGTGCCCGGCGTGGCCGTCGCGCCCAGGCGCTTGAGCACGCGATGCCGCTCTTCCTTGTCGAGCTTGGCCAGCTGGTTGACAGCCTTGTAGAAGCCGCGCCACGACTTCTCGCGGCGCAGCAAAACGCGAAACGCCGGCACGAAATCGTTATAGGTCGCCACCGAGGCCAGGTGGGCGTTCGACAGCGGCTCGGCAAAGAAACGGTCGTAGCCCGCGTAGCCACCCCAGTTCGCCTTGAGCACCTGGTAGTCGTCCTGCAGCGCCAGGAACAGGCGCGCCTTGGCCGCGCGCTTGACGCCGTCGGGCTCCATGCTCTTGTACGTACGCTCCAGCTCGCCGCGATAGCGCAACAGCAGGGCCAGGAAGTCGCTCTTGCGGGTCTTGTAGCGCTCGTACGCTTCGCTCATCTGGGGATTGCCGAAGCGCTCGAGCCAGGCTTCCACGCCGGCCTGCTCCACCGCGCTGGCGAAGGATTCGTTGAACTGCGAATCGCCCGCCACGTAGACCACCTGGTGCGCCAGTTCATGGAAGATCAGGCGCGCCAGCTCGGCGTCCGGATAATTGATGAAGGTCGACATCAGGGGATCGCTGAACCAGCCCAGGGTCGAGTAGGCGCTCACGCCCCCGACCTCGACGTCGTTGCCCTGCGCGCGCAATTGCTTGGCATAGGCCTGGGCCTCGGCCTTGCTGTAGTAGCCGCGATAGCTGACGCAGCCGGCCACCGGGAAGCACCACTGGATGGGCTTGAGCGACAGCTCGGGCGTGGCGACCACGTTCCACAACACGTAGGGCCGGCCGAGATTGGTGTAGTTGGTATAGCTGCCGTTGTCGGGCAGCTTCATTTCCTGGATGGCGAAGCGGCGGATCTGGCGCGCCGATTCGAGGCGGTGGCGCAACTTGACGTTGGTGTTGCTATCGGCGATCCAGTCGTCGATCGGGCGCGCATTGGTCAGCAATTGCAGCTGGCCTTGCGCGGCCTGGGTGTAGTAGGAGAGGGATGAGCAGCTTGACAACATGAGGGCCGCGGCTGCCGCGACCATGACTGGCTTGAAGGCCTGGGAAAATCTAGATGGTTTCATCTCGCGTCAAGGGTGCAGCTCTTTCGACCTGCACGAGGGTGTCGTAGAAAGTGGGCGCCCGGCCCATGTCGGTCAAACGCTGGCTGGTGACTTCATTGGCGTTCTTGCCGTCGCTGGCGAGTTTCTTCCACCAGATCGACAAGCCCACTACCAATCCAGCACGCGCCTTGTCGGTCACGCGTGCGCGGGCGATGAACGAACCGCGGTCGTTAAAAATGCGCGCCATGTCGCCGTGGGCGATGCCGCGTGCCGCGGCGTCGTCCGGGTGGATGTCGAGGTGCGGTTCGCCCTCAGTTGCGCGCAGGCTCTTTACATTGACAAACGTCGAGTTGAGGAAGTTCCGCGCCGGCGGAGAAATCATCGCCAGCGGGTACTTTTCGGCCAGTACAGGGTTGGAAGCAACAGACTCGTAAGGCGGAATATACGTGGGCACCGGATCGAGCCCATCGGCGAGCATGCTCTCCGAGAAAAACTCGCACTTGCCGGACGGGGTCGTGAAACCGCCCTCGGCGAACGGCGCGGCCGGCATGTTCAGCTTTTTCCAGCCGCTGCGCTTGAGCGACTCCCAGTCGAAGTGGATCGCGCGCGCATCGTTCTTGTTGAAGGCCTGGGCCGCGATCTCGTCGTCGCTCTCCAGGAAGCACGGGTCGTCATAGCCCATGCGCGCCGCCAGCAGGCGGAAGAATTCGGTGTTCGGTTTCGATTCGCCCACCGGGGCGATGGCGGCGTTATTCGCCATCATGTACAGGTGGCCATAAGCCAGGTGCGCATCGACGTGCTCGAGCTGGGTGGTGGCCGGCAACAGGATGTCGGCATAGTCGGCGCTATCGGTATGAAAGTGTTCGAGCACCACGGTGAACAGGTCTTCGCGCTCGAAGCCCTGCTGCACCTTGCGCGAATCGGGCGCGATCGCCAGCGGGTTGGCGTTGTAGACGATGACGGCTTCGATCTTCGGGCCGAACCCGGGCGACGCTTCCCTGAGCAGGTCGTCGCCGATGGTGGTCATATTGATCGTGCGCGGCGTGCGGCCCGCCAGGAGATCCGGGCGCTGCAAGGCCGGGCGGTTGGTCGGGAACGACGCCGAGGTCGACAGCTGGATCCCGCCGGCCGGCAGGCGCCAGGCGCCCACCAGCGCCGGCAAGCAGGCGATGTTGCGCACCGCCATGCCGCCGCCGCGCACGCGCTGGATGCCATAGTTGATGCGGATCGCGGCCGCGTCGCCATTCTTGACGGTTTGTCCGTACAGGCGCGCCAGGTTGACCACTTCGTCGACCGTGATGCCGCAGGTGTCGGCGGTGCGTTCCGGCGTCCACTCCAGGGCGCGCGCCTTCAGGGGTTCGAAGCCGAGCGTGTGTTGCTCGATATAGTCGTGGTCGAGCAGGTCTTCGGTGATCAGGACGTGCATCATGCCCAGCGCCAGCGCCGCATCGGTGCCTGGCAACAGGGCGATGTGCTGGTGGCACTTCTCGGCCGTCAGGGAACGATAGGGATCGATCGCGATCAGCGTTGCGCCACGGCGCTTGGCTTCTTGCGCGCGCATCCAGAAATGCAGGTTGGATGCGATCGGGTTGCCGCCCCAGATCAGGATCAGCTTGGCGTCCTGGAATTCCTCCAGGTCGGTGCCGATCAAACTGCCGATGGTGTAGCGGTAACCGGTGGCGCCGGCGGTGGCGCAGATGGTGCGATCGAGCAGCGAGGCGCCCAGTTTATTAAAGAAGCGCAGCGACATCGATTCGCCCTGCACCAGGCCCATGGTGCCGCAATAGCTATACGGCAGGATGGCTTGCGGGTCGCGTGCGCCGATGTCTTTCAGACGTCCTGCGATGGTGTCGAGCGCTTCGTCCCAGCTGATGCGTTCGAATTTCCCTTCTCCCTTGCGGCCCACGCGGCGCATCGGATACAGCACGCGGTCCGGGTGATAGGTGCGGTCGACGTAGCGCGACACCTTGGTGCACAACACCCCGGCCGTGGTCGGATGCTCCGGATCGCCCTTCACTTCTTTCGCGACACCGTCTTCGACTTTGACGAGGATGGCGCAGGTGTCGGGACAATCGTGGGGGCAGGTCGCACGGACGTGGGTAATGGTCATTTTCTTATCGGACTTCGGTGAAAAAACTGCGTGAATCCAATACTTTATACGATTCCGGCGGGCTTCGCGCCCTCCTCTGTCAAGTCTGTTTGAGGCAAGCTACAATAGTTAAAACGATGCCATGCAAAGACTGGACAGCGTGGTAACACATTCGCAAACAGCGAGGAGAACACGATGAAACTAGTGGAACCTATCCTGGCGTCTCAAGCAGAGATCCAGGCCATCCGACGTGACCTGCATGCCCACCCGGAGCTGTGCTACGAAGAACACCGCACCGCCGACATCGTTGCCGAACGCCTGGGCGCATGGGGCATCCCCGTGGTGCGCGGCCTGGGCGTGACCGGCGTGGTCGGCATCATCAAGAACGGCGCCTCGCAACGCGCGATCGGCCTGCGCGCCGACATGGACGCGCTGCCGATGCAAGAATTGAACGGCTTCGCGCATGCTTCGACCCACGCGGGCAAGATGCACGCCTGCGGCCATGACGGCCACACCGCGATGCTGCTCGGCGCCGCCCACTACCTGGCGCAGCACCGCAACTTCGACGGCACCGTGTACCTGATCTTCCAGCCGGCCGAGGAAGGCGGCGGCGGCGCCAAGCGCATGATCGACGACGGCCTGTTCGAGCGCTTCCCGATGGACGCCGTGTATGGCATGCACAATTGGCCAGGCATCCCGGAAGGGCATTTCGGCGTCGTTTCCGGCCCGATGATGGCCTCGAGTAACGAGTTCCGCGTGACCGTGCGCGGCAAGGGCGCGCACGCGGCGCAGCCGCATCGCGGCATCGATCCGGTGATGGTGGCGGTGCAGATCGCGCAAGCCTGGCAGACCATCGTCTCGCGCGAAAAGAACCCGCTGCATACCGCGGTGCTGTCCATCACGCAGATCCATGCCGGCAGCGCCACCAATATCATCCCCGATGAAGCCGAACTGGTCGGCACGGTGCGCACCTTCACCACCGAGGTGCTCGACCTGGTCGAGCGCCGCATGCAAGAAATGGCGAATGGCATCGCAACTGGCTTTGGCGCCAGCATCGACTTCGGTTTCAAGCGCAATTACCCGCCGCTGGTCAACCATCCGGAACAGACCGCGTTCGCGATCGAGGCGATGCGCGCGGTGGTGGGCCCGGCCCAGGTCAATGCCGATGTCGAACCGACCATGGGCGCCGAGGACTTCGCCTTCATGCTGCAAGCCAAGCCGGGCTGCTATGTCTTCATCGGCAATGGCGAAGGCGATCACCGCGCCGGCGGCCATGGGCTCGGCCCTTGCCAGCTGCACAATGCCAGCTACGACTTCAACGACAACCTGCTGCCGATCGGCGCCAGCTACTGGGTGCGGCTGGCGGAGATGAGCCTGCCGGTGGCCTAAGCCTTAGAACAGCCCGAGGAATTTCTTTCGGGCCGTGTTCTTGCGCGCCGGGTCGACCACGTCGGTGACGTCGTACTCATTGAACTTGTCGATCAGTTCCGGAAAGCCGCGGCGGCGCGCCAGGTTCAGCTCTTCCTTGTAGAGCGGCACGACGCAGTGGAAATAGACGTCCTTGCCGTCGACCGTGACCGAATGGAACGGTTCCGGGCTCGATGCGGGCGGCAGCACGATGGCGCCGCAGAAGCCGATGCTAGCGATATACGGTTTGGCCGGGTTCCCGTTCGGCAAGGAGTGGCCGAGGCCGATCCAGGTCCGCTCCTTGTGCGGATAGTGCGCCAGGTGGCGCAGCAGGGCCACCGGCCAGTACCAGCGCTCGTCCTGCATCGCGGCTTCGTCCAGCTGCCAGTTCGCCGGCAGGGCCATCATGAGCTCGGCATACGCCGGCGCGCCTTCCGGCACGTTCATCGGCTGCTTGCTCATGCCCGATGTCACCAGGCGCACATAGGGATAGGACGCGGTCGGCTTGACCACGTGGATGTCGACCTGGACGCCGTCGGCCTGGGTCTCGTGGAAGTACAGGGCGGGCTTGCCCAGGTGGGCGGCGATGTGCTCGCCCACCGGATCGTGCGGCAGCACCGCGGGTTCGGGCTGGCGCGCCATGGGGGCGGCGAGCGGGTATAACGGAGCGATGCTTGGTTCGGTTGGAGCGGTTGGTTCGGCCATTATTGTTGATGTGGTTATGTCGCAGCGGGCGTCTATGATACCTTCGCCGCATGGTTGCGTGGCCGCCAGCACGCTATTGTTCTCGCTTGTACAATAGCGTATCAAATAAGAATGACGCTTTTTCCTTCCAAGGATAACCATGATCACTACCAAGAAAATCAGCGCGCTGGCTGCACTCTGCGCCGCGCTGTTCGCTCCGTTCGCCTCGGCCCAGTCCACCGTCGGCAATGGCTACATCGACTCCGCCTCGTTTGAAGTCGGCACCAACCCGCAGCAGCGCATGTACCGCATCGCGGTCCAGTCCGACTGGGACAAGCGCTGGTTCGCCGGCAACGGCCGTCACCTGTCGGGCTACTGGGAAGGCAACCTGGCCCTGTGGCGCCTGAATTCCTACGAGAACGTCCGTGGCCAGAACAAAAACATCGGCGTCATCGGCTTCACCCCGGTGTTCCGCTACCAGAATGACAACAAGCTCGGCCTGTATGGCGAGATCGGTATCGGCGTCAACCTGTTCTCGACCCTGTACAAGAACGAAGACAAGGAACTGTCGACCGCCTTCCAGTTCGGCGACCACATCGGCATCGGCTACACCACCCAGAAATGGGACTTCGGCCTGAAGTACCAGCACTACTCGAACGCCAGCATCAAGAGCCCGAACGCGGGCGCCAACTGGTTCATCGCCAAGGCGGCTTACCGCTTCTGATGTGCATGATGCGCGCATGGGCCGGCAGCGGCCGGTCCATGGCGCGGTCGTCTTGCAGTTTGTGACACAATCGTGCCTCTGGCGGCCACTGCCGCCTGCCGTTTTCACGAGGCCCGATTGACCCCTTCGCCCACCCTCAAGCGCTACCTTCCCTGGCTCGTCGCGACTGCCCTGTTCATGGAGCAGCTCGATGCGACCATCGTCAATACCGCCATTCCCAGCATTGCCGCCAGCCTCGGCGTCACCCCACTGAGCCTGAAGTCGGTCGTCACCAGCTACATCCTCGGCCTTGCGGTCGGCATTCCCTTGAGCGGCTGGATGGCCGACCGCTTCGGCACTCGACGCGTGTTCTTCACGGCCATTGCCGTGTTCACCTTCGCATCGGTGCTGTGCGGGCTGTCAGTGAGCGCCCACATGATGACCGGCGCCCGGCTGCTGCAAGGATTGGGGGGCGCCATGATGATCCCGATCGGCCGCCTGTCGATCGTGCGCACCTTCCCCAAGAACGAGCTGCTGGGGGCGATGAACTTCGTCATCATCCCTGCCCTGATCGGGCCACTATTGGGGCCGACGGTCGGCGGCCTGATCGTGCACTGGACCTCGTGGCGCGTGATCTTCTTCGTCAATATTCCAGTCGGACTGGCTGCGCTGTATTTTGTCTGGCGCCATATGCCTGACTACCGTTCCGAACAGCGGCGTCCGCTCGACGTGCCCGGCCTGATCCTGTTCAGCAGCGGCACCGCCCTGTTGTCGTGGGTGCTGGAAGTGTTTGGCGAGCATACGCTCGACGGCATGACGGCCGGCCTGCTGTTCCTGCTGGCGCTCGGCCTGCTGGGCGCGTATGCCTGGCATGCCTGCCGGACCAAATTCCCGCTCCTGCGCCTGACCCTGCTCAAGGTGCGCACCTTCCGTATCGCGGTGCTGGGCGGCTTCCTCACCCGTCTCGGCGTCGGCGGCCTGCCCTTCCTGCTGCCGCTGCTGTACCAGCTGGGCCTGGGACTGCCGGCATGGCAATCGGGCTTGCTGATGATGCCGTCGGCGCTGGCGGCAATGGGCATGAAGGTGTTCGCGCCCAGCTTGCTGGCGCGCTTCGGCTATCGCCGGGTGCTGCTGGTGAATACGATCATGATCGGCGTGACCATTGCGATGTTCACGCTGGTGGATGCCGGCACGCCGCTGGCGGTGATCGTCGGCATCGGCCTGATGCAGGGCTTCTTCAACTCGCTGCAGTTCTCGAGCATGAACACGCTGGCCTATGCCGACGTCGAGCCGGCCGATACCAGCATGGCCAGCACGATTTCCAGCTCGTTCCAGCAATTGTCGATGAGCTTTGGCCTGGCGGCAGGGTCGATCGTCACCGCCTGGTTCCTGGGCGGGGTGTCGCAAACCAACCAGGGCCAGGTGACGCAGGCGCTGCACCATGGCTTCGCCGTCCTGGCGGTGCTGACCTTGCTCTCCTCGGCCGTGTTCTGGCGCCTGCGCCGCAACGATGGCGACAGCATCAGCCGCGGGCAGAGCGTGGCGCCGACGGCCGAGCCGGTGACGGTGACGGCGCAGTGACGGCGCCTTATTTCACCGGTTGCGAGATCACTTCGACCGAGCCGCGTTTCAGGATCGGATTCTTGACGGCGGAGAAGTACACCTGCCGCTGGCTCATCGCGATATAGGTCCGGTGGCGGTGCAGGAAGTCGGTGCCCAATATCAGGATCGCGCCTGAATACGGCAGGTCCATCAGGCGCACATTGAAGTCCTTGACCTCGAGTCCGCCGATCGACATCTGACCTACTGGCACGTTCCACACCGGCTTGTCCTGGCCGTGGCCGGGAAGCGGTTCCTCACGGGTCGCGCCGGATGCGGCGGGCGTCAATCCCAGCCGCTCCGCGGCGACTGCCGGAAGGTAGGAATGCGGCGTCGCCGTCGACAATAGCGCCCAGACCTCCTTGCCGTTGATGAGCACGCTGAACACCGGACGTGGATCGCGCTTCCACAGGTCTACCCGGATGGGGACGGCGACGGCGTTCGGGTCCCAGTAGGCGAGATGCTCCCTGAAGCAGCCTTGCGGGTTGAAGTGTTTCAGATAGCCCTCGTCCAGGGCGACCTCGAGATCCGTGAGCAAGAGATTGCCGGCGCCGACCCTTGCGCCAAAAGTGTCGTCCATAAAATCCTCGACCAGATACCAGCTGTCCGTCAGCTTCGTCCGACCGAAAGAGGCGTCGTCGACGAATGTCGTCACGCCTTCCCTGACGATGAATTGGCCAGACGGCATGAATTAACCTTGCGGGATGAAATCCGTTGTGCCGCTCCTGCTTTCCTGGAACGTGGTACTGGTGACATGACGTAGCTTGATGGCGAGACGATCCAGGGTCTTCTTGTTGAGGACGATGGTTTGTGGCGAGCCGATGTTCACCACGGCGGAAATAGGGGAACCGTTGAGACTGGCCTTCATGATGGGACGCAGATCGTCGGTGAACGTGAGCGGCACCGTGGCCAGTTCACCCATCTCGCAGCTGGCAGGGAGCGATTGCGCAATCGCAGGGCTGGAACTCATCAGGGCCGCGAGCAAAAGCGGGCCGGCCAGGCGGGCATTCAGCGTCGAGAGTCGATTGGTCATCGCCATCCATAGCAAGTTCAGGAAAGACACAGTATAGATACTTCAATGCATGTAAGTGATCGACGACACGAGATTACCCGCTTGGGATTGAAGTTATGCAAATCAGATAATTGGAGGTGAAATCCGCTTCTGGCGACGACAAAATCATTGACTTTCCGGCGCAATCAACTCCGTGATTCTTTTCCGTGCGACATGCATTAGTGCATTAGCGGGTCGTAATCTAGCGATCCATAAAAAAATTGCGGAGACGAGAATGAACAGGCATACAGCAATGCATTGCCGTACACGGCGTCTGTCCGGTGCGGTTGCGATGGCCCTGGCTTCGCTTGCAACCGGGGTACCAGTTCACGCGCAACAGGCCGGGCAAACAGAGCAGGACACGACGACAAGCAGTCCTGCCAGTGCCCCCACCACCGTACGCGTGGTGGGTACGCGGCAGGCCCAGGAAAGTGCGATCGGCAGGAAGAAGAAGGCCGACACCGCCCAGGATTCCATCGTGGCGGAAGACGTGGGCGCCTTCCCGGACCGGAACGTGGCGGATGCGATTTCCCGGATCGCCGGGGTGGCCGTGGACCGAGGCGACTATGGCGAAGGGATCTCGGTCTCGATCCGGGGCAACGGCCCGGAACTGACCCGCGTGGAACTCGATGGACAGGGCGTACAGTCCGCTGGCGGCGCCGATTTGCTGGGCGGGATGAACGCCGGCTCGGACCAGGCCGGTGGACGCGCCGTCGAGATGCGCCAGTTATCGTCCGACCTGATCAAGAGCGTGGACGTGGTAAAAGGTTCCACGGCCGACATGGTAGAAGGGTCACTTGGCGGCTCGGTGCGCATCACCACCCGGAATGGCCTGGACTTCAAGAAGGATTACCTGTCGATGCGTGTCGCCGGAATGCAGAACACGCTCAATGAGAAACTCAATCCCAACCTGAACCTCGTCGGTGTAAAAAAACTGATGAACGACCGGCTGGGCGTGCTGGTTAATCTGTCCAGGAGCAAGGTTGCCCAGGAGTCGCACTCGATCAACCAGGGCGGCAGCAGCAGTGCCGTCGGCGCCTATCGTCCACTCGACTTCGACAACTCGCCGGAAAAAACGTTCTCGTTCCAACCGAATACCGTCAAACTGGACGACCCGCTGTCGACGACACCGCTGCTGACATCGAATCTGATCGGTGGTGGCACGTTCAACGCAGCCACACCCCAGGAAATCGTGGCCAAGTCGGCCGCTGCGCAAACCAAGGCGGCGTGTTACCAGGCATTTCCACTGCTGACCGAGGCCCAGGCCAACGCCATCGTGGCTGGCGCCACCCGTACCAGTGCGATCAACCAACGCCAGACGGAACTGCTGTCCTGCCTGGGGCAATGGAATGATTACGTGCCGAGCAGTACCCGCTACTTCGTGAATCGCCAGGACGAAGATCGCAACTCGGGCGATATCCGCCTGGATTTCAAGGTCAGCGACGGTCTGCAGGTCTACGTCAAGCACAGCCGCTCGTCGCGCCATATCGTCTCGGAAGCGAGCAGCGCGGGCTATGGCGGCCCAGCCTTCAACGGCACGACGGTCACTGGGCCGAATGGCTATATCGGCCCATCCTTTACCGACACGGTGTCGCCGACCCAGTTGCCGAACGGCGCATGGGCGACGCGCAATCTGGTGCCCGCATCCGGCTATTTCCTGTATCCGGACCTGAGCTGGCGTGCCGGGGGCGCGGCCAACGGGTCGACGTCGAATATCGATCCGAACTCGGTCACGGTCGACGCGAACCACCATTTGACAGGCTATAAGATTGCCGATGGCAGTTTCGGTGTCGAAAACACCATGCTCAATATTCGGGAAAAATCGCGTTACACCCAGGCTGGCGGCACCTACAAGAATCGCTTCGTATTCGCCGAGCTGTTGCTGGGCGATGCGCGCAGCGACTTCTCGCGCTACGAGCGCCGCGCCGGCCTGAGCGGCTATACGGGGCCCGTCCAGGCAAACCTGTTATCGAACGGTATCTGGGATTACAAGCCGAGCGCGAGCTTCGATCCCAACAATCCCAACAATTACTTCGCGCTGCGGCCGCAGCCTGCGCTCGCCGCTTTCGCCGGCAGTGCATTCGCCCCGGCGACGCCCGCCTATACCTCGGACCAGCTACCGCTGATCGATCCGGCAAGGACGCTGTCGCTGCAGAATGCGCGCATCAACGAACAGACCGAGCGCACCGTGAAACTCGATGTGGCCTTCAACACCAGCGACTTCACCAACGGCTATCTGCCGCGCTTCAAGATCGGATACAACCGCCGAAAGAGCGATTACTCGGCCTGGGGCACCGGCGGCGTGACCGTCCAGGAACCCCAGGGCACCTGGGGGACGCCAGGCTATATTCCAGGCATTTACGTCCCCAATAAAAACCTGCGCACCACCTACCAGATTTGCGAAGACACCTCCGGCTCGCTGGGGGCAGGCGGGCGGCCATGCAAGTACGGCTATACCCCCAATGCCGACCCGCGCGCCAACCTCGGCGGGACGATCCAGATCACCGCCGACCAGTTCCGCGACATGTTCGCGCAGGTCTATACGAAGCAGCCGACATCCCAGTTCTACGGTGGCGATCCCGATCGTCCGGCGGGACTGATCAGCGGCTGGACCGAGATCGACATCGGCAAACTCTATGACCTGCTCGGCGTACCGAACTACAACCTCGATTGCGTGAAATCCTGCGCCGGCAGCGACGGCCAGATGTATGCCCAGCCGATGAACAAGCTGGTGGAAACCGTCGATGCGGGCTACCTGATGACGGACTTCAGCCTGGACCGCATACCGTTCAGCGAACGTCCGCTGCCGTTCGGCATCGCCTTCGATGGCAACGTCGGCGTGCGCATCGTGCGCACCGGGGTGGTCGGCACCGGACAGCTGGCCTTCCAGTCGACGGTGAAGAACGCGAGCTTCAATCCCGCCGACCCGGAGAATGCCAACGGTGTGACGACGGCGATCTACCGCCGGGATACCGAGATCTCGGACGTCAGCACCGACTACCTGCCCTCGATCAACCTGAACACCTGGTTTTTGCCCAACGAACTCGTACTACGCTACAACTGGGGCAAGACCGTCGCACGCCCGCCCGGCGGGCGCCTGATCCCGAGCGGCACCTGCTTCTACGACGAGCGCTTCACCGACCAGCTCGATGCGGATGGCGAGCCTCGCGCGCAATATTGCTCCGGCACCATGGGCAATCCGTCGCTGGAGCCGATGACCAACCACAACCAGAACCTGTCGCTCGAGTGGTATCCCAACAAGAACTACATGTTCGCCGGCGCCGTGTACCGGCAGGAGGGGGTCATCGGTGCGCCGACGCTGATCGAGGCGGTCAATGCGGCCGCGCTGTTTGCCGGCTCGGACCAGGTGGACAGCCAGACCGGCAAGCCGCTGGCAGACCAGCAGTTCGACTACCGTCGCTGGATAAATCAATTGCCGAACACCCGCACGGGCTACGAGGTGTCGGGGAAGGCCGCATTCACCTTCCTGCCGTGGTATCTGCGCTATCTTGGGATCGATGCCAACTACACGCGCAACAAGTCCAAGTTGACCGGGACCGCCGTGCGCGACCTGCTGACCGGCACCGTCATGCCGGTGGCCGGCGAGCCCCACCATTCCTGGAACGCGTCGCTGTGGTACGACGATGGCAAGTTATCGGCCAGGGTGGCGGTGCAGTTCGTGGCCGAGAAGTTCAGTTGCATATCGGGGTGTAATTCGACCGCTATCAACAATTATCCGGCGCACGGGCTGACGACTGTTCGCAATCCGGTATATGCGCCCGGGGCGCCGAGCTTCCGGCTCGGGACCCGGTACATCGATGCGAAAATCGGGTATCGGGTCAATGAGAATATCGAATTGTTCCTCGAGGGGCGGAATCTCGGACGGATTCACACGGGGACGACGACGGGGGGATTTGCGCAGTTTGCCGATGGTACGCCGAATGTGTACACCGATGCGTATGCGGGAGCGACGTATATGGCGGGGGTGAATTTCAGGTTCGAGTGAGGGGGTGGCGCTTTCGCCAGGACAGGCGGGACCCCTTATAGCAAAAAACCCCACCAGGATCACCTGGTGGGGTTTTTCATATAACTAGCCTGACGATAACCTACTTTCACACTGGTTGCAGCACTATCATCGGCGCAAAGTCGTTTCACGGTCCTGTTCGGGATGGGAAGGGGTGGGACCGACTTGCTATGGTCATCAGGCATGACTTGTACGAGCTTTGCTTGAACGCGTCGGCGGCGAAGCCGCCAACTCTGCGTGCGCAAGGCTCTGAATCTGGAAGAAGTATTGTTGGGTTGTAGCTTTGTATCGAGCAGCTGTACTCGACCTTGGACTACCAAGGTTATAGGGACAAGCCGTACGGGCAATTAGTACTGGTTAGCTTAATGCATTACTGCACTTCCACACCCAGCCTATCAACGTCCTGGTCTCGAACGACCCTTCAAGGAGCTCAAGGCTCCGGGAAATCTCATCTCAAGGCAAGTTTCCCGCTTAGATGCTTTCAGCGGTTATCTCTTCCGAACTTAGCTACCCGGCAATGCCACTGGCGTGACAACCGGTACACCAGAGGTTCGTCCACTCCGGTCCTCTCGTACTAGGAGCAGCCCCCTTCAAATTTCCAACGCCCACGGCAGATAGGGACCAAACTGTCTCACGACGTTTTAAACCCAGCTCACGTACCACTTTAAATGGCGAACAGCCATACCCTTGGGACCGGCTACAGCCCCAGGATGTGATGAGCCGACATCGAGGTGCCAAACTCCCCCGTCGATATGAACTCTTGGGAGGAATCAGCCTGTTATCCCCAGAGTACCTTTTATCCGTTGAGCGATGGCCCTTCCATACAGAACCACCGGATCACTATGTCCTACTTTCGTACCTGCTCGACTTGTCGGTCTCGCAGTTAAGCACGCTTATGCCATTGCACTATTAGCACGATGTCCGACCGTACCTAGCGTACCTTCGAACTCCTCCGTTACACTTTAGGAGGAGACCGCCCCAGTCAAACTGCCTACCATGCACTGTCCCCGATCCGGATAACGGACCAAGGTTAGAACCTCAAATGAACCAGGGTGGTATTTCAAGGATGGCTCCACGAGAACTGGCGTCCCCGCTTCAAAGCCTCCCACCTATCCTACACAGATTGATTCAAAGTCCAATGCAAAGCTACAGTAAAGGTTCATGGGGTCTTTCCGTCTAGCCGCGGGTAGATTGCATCATCACAAACATTTCAACTTCGCTGAGTCTCGGGAGGAGACAGTGTGGCCATCGTTACGCCATTCGTGCAGGTCGGAACTTACCCGACAAGGAATTTCGCTACCTTAGGACCGTTATAGTTACGGCCGCCGTTTACTGGGACTTCAATCAAGAGCTTGCACCCCATCATTTAATCTTCCAGCACCGGGCAGGCGTCACACCCTATACGTCCACTTTCGTGTTTGCAGAGTGCTGTGTTTTTATTAAACAGTCGCAGCCACCATTTTATTGCAACCCGTTCGTCCTTCCACAGTAAAGTGGTCAAACTACTAGGGCGTACCTTATCCCGAAGTTACGGTACCAATTTGCCGAGTTCCTTCTCCCGAGTTCTCTCAAGCGCCTTAGAATACTCATCTCGCCCACCTGTGTCGGTTTGCGGTACGGTCTCGTATGACTGAAGCTTAGAGGCTTTTCTTGGAACCACTTCCGATTGCTTCGTCGCACATGGCGACTCGTCTCGACCCCTTGAATTACGTGCCCGGATTTGCCTAAGCACCTTCTATGAGTCAAAAACTGACTATTCCAACAGTCAGACAACCTTCCGCGATCCGTCCCCCCATCGCATCATACGACGGTGCAGGAATATTAACCTGCTTCCCATCAGCTACGCATCTCTGCCTCGCCTTAGGGGCCGACTCACCCTGCTCCGATGAACGTTGAACAGGAAACCTTGGGCTTACGGCGTGCGGGCTTTTCACCCGCATTATCGCTACTCATGTCAGCATTCGCACTTCTGATACCTCCAGCATCCTTTACAAGACACCTTCGCAGGCTTACAGAACGCTCTCCTACCATATCCTTACGGATATCCGCAGCTTCGGTGACTGGCTTAGCCCCGTTACATCTTCCGCGCAGGACGACTCGATCAGTGAGCTATTACGCTTTCTTTAAATGGTGGCTGCTTCTAAGCCAACATCCTGACTGTTTTAGCCTTCCCACTTCGTTTTCCACTTAGCCAATCTTTGGGACCTTAGCTGGCGGTCTGGGTTGTTTCCCTCTTGACACCGGACGTTAGCACCCGATGTCTGTCTCCCAAGCTCGCACTCATCGGTATTCGGAGTTTGCAATGGTTTGGTAAGTCGCAATGACCCCCTAGCCATAACAGTGCTCTACCCCCGATGGTGATACTTGAGGCACTACCTAAATAGTTTTCGGAGAGAACCAGCTATTTCCAAGTTTGTTTAGCCTTTCACCCCTACCCACAGCTCATCCCCTAATTTTTCAACATTAGTGGGTTCGGACCTCCAGGGCGTGTTACCGCACCTTCATCCTGGCCATGGGTAGATCACTTGGTTTCGGGTCTACACCCAGCGACTGTCGCCCTGTTCGGACTCGATTTCTCTACGGCTCCCCTATTCGGTTAACCTCGCCACTGAATGTAAGTCGCTGACCCATTATACAAAAGGTACGCCGTCACCCCACGAAGAGGCTCCGACTGTTTGTATGCACACGGTTTCAGGATCTATTTCACTCCCCTCCCGGGGTTCTTTTCGCCTTTCCCTCACGGTACTGGTTCACTATCGGTCGATTACGAGTATTTAGCCTTGGAGGATGGTCCCCCCATGTTCAGACAGGATTTCTCGTGTCCCGCCCTACTTGTCGTATGCTTAGTACCACCGTTTGAATTTCGTGTACGGGGCTATCACCCACTATGGCGTCACTTTCCAGAGACTTCCACTATTCAATCGACTATCACATACAGGCTCATCCCATTTCGCTCGCCACTACTTTGGGAATCTCGGTTGATTTCTTTTCCTGCAGCTACTTAGATGTTTCAGTTCGCCGCGTTCGCTTTGCATGCCTATGTATTCAGCATGCAATGACCTAAAAGGCCGGGTTTCCCCATTCGGAAATCTGCGGATCAAAGCTCGTTTGCTAGCTCCCCGCAGCTTATCGCAAGCTACTACGTCCTTCATCGCCTGTAATCGCCAAGGCATCCACCATGTGCACTTATTCACTTGTCCCTATAACGTTGGCCTCTTCATGAGTTAAAGAGATCGTCATAGAATCAAGAGTACAACTATGTTTGCTTGATACAAATTACTACTACCCTAAGTGTGTTTTACTTGTCATTGCTGACTAGCTCAACACGCTTAAAAAACTTTACTTCTTCCAGATTGTTAAAGAACGAAAAAACAGTGATCTCGAAAAGACCAAACCTAAATCTCATCAGTCATTTACTGACGACTTACGTTTGAGCTTTTGGTGGAGGATGACGGGATCGAACCGACGACCCCCTGCTTGCAAAGCAGGTGCTCTCCCAGCTGAGCTAATCCCCCATTAGGGTCATGCCGAAAACGTGGTAGGGCTGGTTGGACTCGAACCAACGACCCCCGCGTTATCAACACGGTGCTCTAACCAGCTGAGCTACAGCCCCGATAAAACTGTTCTTTACTTGTTCAACAGTCGATAAGCGTGGACGCTTGATGATGCAGCTTTCGCTGCCAGTGCTACTCTAGAAAGGAGGTGATCCAGCCGCACCTTCCGATACGGCTACCTTGTTACGACTTCACCCCAGTCACGAATCCTACCGTGGTAAGCGCCCTCCTTACGGTTAAGCTACCTACTTCTGGTAAAACCCGCTCCCATGGTGTGACGGGCGGTGTGTACAAGACCCGGGAACGTATTCACCGCGGCATGCTGATCCGCGATTACTAGCGATTCCAACTTCACGTAGTCGAGTTGCAGACTACGATCCGGACTACGATACACTTTCTGGGATTAGCTCCCCCTCGCGGGTTGGCGGCCCTCTGTATGTACCATTGTATGACGTGTGAAGCCCTACCCATAAGGGCCATGAGGACTTGACGTCATCCCCACCTTCCTCCGGTTTGTCACCGGCAGTCTCATTAGAGTGCTCTTGCGTAGCAACTAATGACAAGGGTTGCGCTCGTTGCGGGACTTAACCCAACATCTCACGACACGAGCTGACGACAGCCATGCAGCACCTGTGTTCAGGTTCCCTTTCGGGCACTGCCAAATCTCTTCGGCATTCCTGACATGTCAAGGGTAGGTAAGGTTTTTCGCGTTGCATCGAATTAATCCACATCATCCACCGCTTGTGCGGGTCCCCGTCAATTCCTTTGAGTTTTAATCTTGCGACCGTACTCCCCAGGCGGTCTACTTCACGCGTTAGCTGCGTTACCAAGTTAATTAAAACCCGACAACTAGTAGACATCGTTTAGGGCGTGGACTACCAGGGTATCTAATCCTGTTTGCTCCCCACGCTTTCGTGCATGAGCGTCAATCTTGACCCAGGGGGCTGCCTTCGCCATCGGTGTTCCTCCACATCTCTACGCATTTCACTGCTACACGTGGAATTCTACCCCCCTCTGCCAGATTCTAGCCTTGCAGTCTCCATCGCAATTCCCAGGTTGAGCCCGGGGATTTCACGACAGACTTACAAAACCGCCTGCGCACGCTTTACGCCCAGTAATTCCGATTAACGCTTGCACCCTACGTATTACCGCGGCTGCTGGCACGTAGTTAGCCGGTGCTTATTCTTCAGGTACCGTCATTAGCCGTGGATATTAGCCACAGCCGTTTCTTCCCTGACAAAAGAGCTTTACAACCCGAAGGCCTTCTTCACTCACGCGGCATTGCTGGATCAGGCTTGCGCCCATTGTCCAAAATTCCCCACTGCTGCCTCCCGTAGGAGTCTGGACCGTGTCTCAGTTCCAGTGTGGCTGGTCGTCCTCTCAGACCAGCTACTGATCGTCGCCTTGGTGAGCCTTTACCTCACCAACTAGCTAATCAGATATCGGCCGCTCCAGGAGCACAAGGCCCGAAGGTCCCCTGCTTTCATCCTTGGATCGTATGCGGTATTAGCGTAACTTTCGCTACGTTATCCCCCACTCTTGGGTACGTTCCGATATATTACTCACCCGTTCGCCACTCGTCAGCGGAGCAAGCTCCCTGTTACCGTTCGACTTGCATGTGTAAAGCATGCCGCCAGCGTTCAATCTGAGCCAGGATCAAACTCTTCAGTTCAATCTCTGTTTGTTGACTCTTTCGAGTCACTCGCTATTGCTAGCGAGGTCGCTCACTCAAAATACTGACCGTCGCTTCATTGCTGAAGCAACGTCTAATACTTTGTGCGAACATTTGATATTTTAAGTATGCAGCTGAACAAGTCAGCCGGCACCTTCATCAAACGCCCACACTTATCGACTGTTAATTTTTAAAGATCAGAATTCGGTGCTTCTTCTTGCTGCATCGTTGCGAATCGTTGTGTTCGTCAGCAGCAGAGAGGCGAGAGTATGAAGTGTTTCTCATTTTTCGTCAACCCCTTTTTTCTCTTCGCTTTCGCTACCGTGAGGTGGCGTCTGCGTCGAGGAGCGAGACTATAGCAAAGCGCCAGCGCCCCCGCAAGGGCCAGTTTTCATGTTTGTCGAATCGCGTCGACCGCCCATGTGTAGCCAATGCGCTCCTGCTCGAGGCGTAAGCGCTCCCCAAGGATATCGCCGCGCAACTGCAGAAACAGCTCCCGCTCCTGCTCCGTCAGCCTCATCAGGTCTGCCAGGCAACGTTTGTCGCCATCCTCCTGCCCCCATACATGGCGATGTGCCTGTAACGTGTCGGCATCCATCAGCAGCGATGCCGCGCCCGGGATCGACGCCCGCAGGCGATCGAGGATCGCAAAGCCATGCGTATCGATATCGCCCCAGTACAGGACGCGCCGGCTGCGTAACCAGTCCACCTGCGCCAGGCGGTCGATGCCATAGCCGCCACCGAACACCACCATGCTCGACTCCACATCGGGAAATGCCAGTGCATTCACCTCGTTCTCCGTGATGTAGACCCGGTCCACGCCCGTGCGCAATGCGGCGAACTGCGCCACAGGCACCATCAGGTCGGAGCAACCGCCGACATAGTGCCGCTGGTCGAGTATGCGGAAACGAATTTGCGCTGGTTTTCCCAGCAGCCCGTAACGCGTGTCGAACTGCCGCGCGCCGACGGCGCCGGCATCGATCGATTCGGCAGGCAGCACCTGATCGAGCAGTTCGGCCATCAGCCCCTTGCGCACTTCGATGAACTTCGTGTCGACACCCGGGATATCGAGCTGACGCAGATAGATGCCTGGACGTGGATTCGCCACGAACCAGCGCAGCACGGCCAGGACGCGCTCCCATCCATCCCCGTGCTCGAGCAGGCGGAGCGGCTGCCTGGCCAGCCAGGGACGAAGGACGGGAAACGCGCCGAGGGTCATGGCGACCAATTCGTCGAAGCGCCGCGTGTCCGCGCCACGGCCGATCATGCGCAGCGCCGACGCTTCCGACTCCACGATGGCGGCAACCGGGATGCGGTTGCGCCCCAGCTGGCGGTGGTTGATGTCGCGCCAGACCAGCTCATAGCCATCGCCGCGTTCTGGACGGCTGCTGCTGCGCAAGGCGCCGATCCAGTCGCGCACGAGGTCGAACTGCTCGCCCATGGCTGCGACCGAAGGTTGCCGCAGCCGGACTTCATGCGGAAACAAGGCGACGCCGTCCAGGCGCGCCGCCAGGATAGCGCCGCTGTCCCACAGGCGCTGGACGCTGGCGACGATGTCGCCCGGCGACGACCATGCGCTGCGCGCCGCCATCATCCGGCCCGCGCACCGCGCTCGGCGCGGTACTCCTCGATGCTCAGGTAGCGCAGCATCGACTGCCGACCTTCTTCGCTGTGCACGAACCCCAGGCCGGCGACGTATGGCTCGATGATGTGGATCTTCTGCAGCGGCGTCACGATCAGCAGTTGCAGGTTCATGCGCCGGAACAGCTCCAGCCCATAGCGCGCAGATTCGTCGGAACCGCGTCCGAACGCCTCGTCAATGACCACGAAGCGGAACGAGCGCGAACGCACGGCGCCCCATTCGAGGCCGAACTGGTAGGCCAGGCTGGCTGCCAGCACCGTGTAGGCCAGCTTCTCCTTCTGGCCACCGGACTTGCCGCCGGCGTCGGTGTAGTGTTCATGCTCGCTGTCGTCCTCGCGCCAACGCTCGGACGCCGAGAACACGAACCAGTTGCGCACATCGGTCACCTTGCGGGTCCAGCGCCGGTCCATCTCGGCGCAGCCTTCGCGGCCCCGAAAGCGCTCGATGATGCGCCGCACCTGCAGGAATTTCGCCTCGGTGTACTCCTCGTCGCTCGACCCGGTCAGCGCGCCTTCGGTACAGCTGCGCAGGTCTTGCTGGAAGTCGCGCAGGTCGGCGTCCAGGCTCGGTTCCGCCTCCAGGGCGATGTAGCGATTCGGGTTGTAGTCGATCGCATGCAGCGAGGTGTTGATGGTCTCGACCCGCTCGCGGATCGTTTCGCGCTCGCGCTTGAGCTGCGACTGGAATCCGGCGATCTCGCGGATCGTGTTTTCGTTGAGCAGCTCCTTGAACTTGCCGGCGAAGCGCGGCAGGTCGTCGGCTTCCAGCACCTGCAGCATGCGCCGGAACTCGGGCGCCGCCTCGATGCTCACATCGACCTCGCGCGCATCGAGCGGCCAGGTAGTCGCATAGTCCTGCATGGCGGTGATGATCCTGTCGCGCAGTGTCGCGATGCGTTTGCTGTCGGCGTCGATGCGTGCCTGCACGAATTCACGCATGTCGCGCTCGCGGTTATCGCATGATTCGACCGTCAGCGTGTGCTCGCCCAAGGCCTGCTCGCGCAGCGTCTCGAGCACCGGCAGCGTAGTGGCGCGCATGGCGTCGTCGATCGCACCGGCAAGCGCCTCGCTCTCGCCCAGCAGGCTGCGGGCCTGGCTCAATTTCTCCACCAGCGTCGCCAGCGCGGCATTGGCCTGTGCATGCTGCGCATCGATGCCGGCCTGGACGTCTCCGAGATCGCGCAACTGCTGCTGCAAGGTGCGCAGCAGGTCGGACGATGCCGCCAGCTCCTGCTGCTCGCGCTCGAGCCTGTCGATCATCGCCACCAGCGGCTTCCAGTCGAGATCAGCGAAGCTGGCGAACACCGCCAACTGCTGCCAGAGACCGAGCACTCTGCCCCATTCGGCAGCTTCGCGCTTGAGCTCGAGGATTTGCCGGGTATGTTCCGTGATACGCGTGGACAGGTCGCGCTCCTGCTTCTCCAGCGCCGCGATCTTCGCCTCGTTCGACCAGCCCAGCACATAGCTGGTGCGGTCGCCGATCTGGCGCCGGTCATCCTTTTCGTGACGCTCGCCGCCCGACTTCACCTGTCCGTTACGGGTGATCGCGCGCTGCTCGCGCCGAAACAGTTCCATGGAGTCGCAACAGGCATAGTCGAAACGCCGCGCCAGCTCGCCCTCGATCCAGGCATAGAGCGGCGAATCCGGCTGGATCGACAGCTTGCGCACCAATGAATGCGGATGCAGGGATGGCGGCTCGGCCGGGGACAATGGCCGCACCCGGTAATACACCAGGCGCGCGCCAAGGTGGGTACGCTCGGCCCATGCCGCCACCTGCGCGTAATGCTGTTCGGGCACCAGCAGCGACAGGCCGAAGGCATGCAGCAAGCGCTCGGCCGCCCCTTCCCAGGCACGCTCGTCCTCGCGCACCTGGATCAACTCGCCGATGAAGGGCAGCGCATCAGGCGCGATCGTTAGCGCGTCGCACAAGGCCTCGCGCAGCGTGAGCATCTGGCGCGGAATATTGGACCGGCGCTTGCGCAGCGATTCGAGTTCGTCGGTCAGTTCGCCGTGCAGCTTTCTCAGCTCGCGCACCGTCACGCCAGCCTCGGTCAGGCGGTTGCTGCGCTCGTCGCGCTGCGCGACGCAGGCGGCCTGGCCTGTGTCAATGGCGCCCCGGTTGGCATCGAAGGCGCCGGCATCGTGCGGCGCCGGCAAGCCGAGCGCCGAGGCGATCAGCTCGTACTGCTGCGCGCGCGCGTTCTTTTCGCTGCGAGCGGCGTCGACGCGCGCGATCTCGCCCATGATCTGTTCGATCCGGTTGCCGCCATTGGCCGAGATGGCGGCGGTCAGTTCGTCGCGGGTACGGGCGTGTTCGCGCCGCTCCTGCTCCAACTGGGCCAGGCGGGTGGCGGTGCGTTCCTCGTCCGCTGCCAGGTTGGCGATGCGCTTGTCCAGCAGCTCGGTCTTGAGCAGCGCGAACCAGGGCCGCAGGGCTTCGCGACAGATCCGCAGCTCATCCATCTGCGTCACCAGCGCCGCGTGGCGATCGCAGTCGGCGTTCAGGGGTTGCAGGCGCTCGATCTGCGCGCGCGCCTTGAGCACCGCCTCGTGGGCCCGGTTCAAGTCGTCGAAGTGCGTGATCAGCATGTCGATGCGGGCCTGCACCGGGAACGGCTCGAGCATGTGCTCACGCACGAACTCGGTCAGGTTGCCCACCGATTTCATCGACACCGTCTGGTTGAACAGGTCCATCGCCTGTTCCGATGCGATGCCGAAACGGCGCCTGAAATCGGCGCCATAGGCTGGGAAGCTGTCGTGCAGAGCAATGCCGGACCGCGCTCGCAGGCGCTTGCGCAGCTGATTGATGTCGGCGAAGCCCGAAAAATCATCGGCGATCGTCAGCGCCGTTTCGGCGACCACATAGAATCGCTCCGGCTGGCCGCGCGGGTCCTTGAACCAGAATACCTGCGCGAGCGTGATGGTCTCCTCGTAGCCTTCGTTATGGAACTCTCCGAGCAGCACCGAGTAGCTGTGCTGGTCGCGCAGCGCGACCGCACGCGCGGAGAGGCCGGTGTCACCGCGCTCGGACTTGAAGTGGCCCAGCACATAGGTGCGCAGCGAGCGTTCGCGCGCGTCGGCGCCGGCCGCCTTGTTGTACGAGATCTTGTTGAACGGGACCAGCAAGGTAGTGAGCGCATCGACCAGGGTCGACTTGCCGGATCCGATATCGCCAGTCAGGAGCATATTGGCGCCGTGCGGCTGCATCCTCCAAACGCGCTGGTGGAAGGTGCCCCAGTTGTACACTTCGAAGCGGCGCAGGCGGAAGCCGGCCTGCTCGGTCGCCGTCGCCAGCTCGGGATCGGGTCCGGCGTTCATTCGACGCCCTCCTTGCCGGCGCTCGCCCCGGCATGCCTGGCATAGCCGTCCAGGCGCTGGGCGAAGTCGTCGAGCCACTGGGCATCGACGAAGGCCTTCAATACGCGCCGCACTTCGAACTGCCCGTCCTGACCGCGCAGGCGCCGCAGGAAGCCGAGGTCGACGACCTTGCCGAGATGCGTATCCATGCGGTCGAGCAGGCGCGCTTCGTTGGCGGTATCGGGCAGGAACAGGCGCATCTGGTCGACGATGTCCTCGCGGCTGACGACCAGCCGGGTATCTGCACTGAGCGCGTCGAACTCGGCCAGCTTCTTGCGCAGCAGGACCAGGATCAGGCTGACTGGGAAGCTGAGCTGGCGGCGCTGGACCAGACGCGGCAAGTCCGGCGTCTCGGGCTTGGACGCCCGCTGGCGCAGATAGGCATAGCCCTCCGCCTCGTCAAGGATCAGTTCGAGCCCGATCACGCTGCAATAGTCGCGCACGCGCGCCTGCAGGTCGAGCAGTGCCTGCCATTGCGGCTCGGCGTTTTCGCGATACAGCACGCCCTGGAACAGGGTGACTACCACTTGTCCCAGCTGGTCGTCGTCAATCATTCGTCCTCTCGTTCCCGTAGTGTGAAGATTACCATCGGCAGCGTCGCCTGACGCTGGTGGCCATCGGCGCCGGTCCAGCGGACGCATTCATCGCGCTCGTCGTCGATCACGGCGGCCACGTCCTGGGTCGCCAGTTTCAGGTAGGTCGCCAGTTCGGCCAGGCCCTGCTCGATCGGATTGTCCATCACGACCGCCGCCAGCGATACCTGGCTGCGGGTCTGCAGTGCGCGCCGCACGTTGGATGCCAGGCGCACCTGGTCGACGTAAACCTGTTCGAACAGCGCATCGGACAAGGCGGTCGCGCCGGCCTCCTCGACTTCCACCGCGCGAATGTCGGCCTTGAATGGCGGCGTGTAGAGCACCCGCTCCATGGGCAAGGCGAACTCCGGCCCGGCGTCGTCGATGTCGGCGAAGGCCGCATCGGGAACCTGCCCGCGCAGCGACAGCGCTTTCTGTTCGACCTGCCGGATCAGCTCCATGATGCGGCGGTTCTCGAGCCAGGCCTGGTCATCCAGATAGCGGCGCAGCTGCTCCGACAGGCGCGCCACGGTGCGCTGGGTAACCTCGCCGGCTTCCAGCCAGTCGTAGTGGATGCGGCGCAGGCGGCCGTCGGGTTCGAGTTCGCGGATCGGCGCGAGCGCCATCACCTGCTCCAGCAGCTTGCCCAGTTCATCCTGGCGCGACGGCGACATCAGCAAGTCCCAGAAGGCGCGAAAGCTCTTGCCTTCGTCGGATTCGGTGATCAGGTCGCGCCAGCCGAAGATCTGCTGCAGCAGTTCGCCCTTGCCGCCGTCCCAAGTGGCGATCCTTTCGCGCACGCTGCGGTCGAGCATGCGGAAGTTCTGGTCGAGCGCACGAAAATCGGACAGCAGTTCACGCGCGGTGGCCGCCATTTGCAGGAAGCGTTCGCGCACCTGGGTCGGTTCCATCAGGGTCAGGTGGCCCTCCTTGATCCGCGCGATTTCGGCGTCGATGTCCGCCTTGCGTTTCTGGAGTTCGGCAATGCGCGCACGGGGATTGAGCTCGGTGCCGTCGGCGATCTGCTTGAGCAGGTCGAACACGGTCATCAAGCGCGACTCGGTACCGATGAAAGCACGCTGGCCCAGGCCCTGCAGCCATTCCAGGGCCTGCTCGGCAGGCGAGGTCAGATCGTAGTGCGGTTCGTCTTCGCCTGGTGGATAGTATTTGCGCAGCCAGCCGCGGTCGTCGGACGCCCAGTCGTCCAGATAGCTGGCCGCGGGCTTGGGAAACAGCTGTTCGCCGGTCAGCTCATGAAGCTGGTACAGGTGATCGTCCAGTTGCGACACCAGCTGCTGGCGGGCAATCGTGCGCACATTGGGCGCGACAAAGCTGCGGTGCAGGAAGCTGGCGATCATCGGCGCGTGGTCGGCGGCGAGGAGCCGCCAGGATGGGTGCGCGCGGCGCTGGGCGAGAAGCTGCTGGTAATCCATCGCGCTCTATGAAGGAATGGCGGACGCATCCGACATCGATGCGACCAATTCATGGTACCAGCGCTCCTGGCGGGTCTTGTGCAAGCGGTACCAGGCCTTGGTGGTCTCCGGCTTCCAGACCTTGAGCATCTTGAGAACTTCGTAGGAGAACTCGAGCGGCGCCAGGCCGGTTGCCGTGATCAGGTTGTCGCCGCGGACAGCCGGCTCCTTGCGGTACATGTGTTCACCGCGATAGTCGGGGCAGGATGCTTTCAACAATCCGGGGTCGTTGGAAGTGTGGCGCCGTGCATTCAATGCGCCGGTGCTGGCCAGGCCGACGGTCGCGCCACAGATGGCGGCGACCTGGTGGCCTTGGTCCAGCGCGTCGCGCGCCAGTTCGAGGGCTGGTCTTGCTTGTGCAGACTGCCAGATTTCCGCCCCTGGAAGCAGGAGCAGATCGTTGTCGTCCATCCGGATGTCGCCGATTGCGATATCCGGCGCATGGGTCACGCCGCCCATGCTCGTCACCACGCCACGGCTCAGGCCTGCCTTCAGCAATTGGAAGTCTTGCGATGGATCTGCGAAAAACCGGCGGCTATGCAGTTCTGCCGTCAGGTATCCGATTTCCCAATCCGCCAGCGTGTCGACGACAACGAGATAGACCTTCATCGCTTTTCCTAGGTAAGAGAACAGTATGACCTTGGGATTTTACGCGTCTCCAAAGCAAAAAACCCCACCAGGATCACCTGGAGGGGTTTTTCATATAACTAGCCTGACGATAACCTACTTTCACACTGGTTGCAGCACTATCATCGGCGCAAAGTCGTTTCACGGTCCTGTTCGGGATGGGAAGGGGTGGGACCGACTTGCTATGGTCATCAGGCATGACTTGTACGAGCAGCCGCGACAGTTCGCGCCTGCTCTGAATCTGGAAGAAGTATTGTTGGGTTGTAGCTTTGTATCGAGCAGCTGTACTCGACCTTGGACTACCAAGGTTATAGGGACAAGCCGTACGGGCAATTAGTACTGGTTAGCTTAATGCATTACTGCACTTCCACACCCAGCCTATCAACGTCCTGGTCTCGAACGACCCTTCAAGGAGCTCAAGGCTCCGGGAAATCTCATCTCAAGGCAAGTTTCCCGCTTAGATGCTTTCAGCGGTTATCTCTTCCGAACTTAGCTACCCGGCAATGCCACTGGCGTGACAACCGGTACACCAGAGGTTCGTCCACTCCGGTCCTCTCGTACTAGGAGCAGCCCCCTTCAAATTTCCAACGCCCACGGCAGATAGGGACCAAACTGTCTCACGACGTTTTAAACCCAGCTCACGTACCACTTTAAATGGCGAACAGCCATACCCTTGGGACCGGCTACAGCCCCAGGATGTGATGAGCCGACATCGAGGTGCCAAACTCCCCCGTCGATATGAACTCTTGGGAGGAATCAGCCTGTTATCCCCAGAGTACCTTTTATCCGTTGAGCGAT
>NZ_CP080379.1:3877500-4997500 GCF_019443485.1 Massilia sp. NP310
TGATCGCCTTCACGATCGCATATGCGATGACGGGTTCGGTCGTGTTCAGCGGCCTGGCCATCATCATCGAGCCGGTGATCAACGTCCTGCTGCTCCCCTTCCATGAAAAGGCATGGGCCGCCGTCCGTGCCCGGGCAACGTCGGAACGCGACCGTTACATGAAGATCGCTGCGGAGAAGGTCAGCCAGACGCTGATGCACATGGGCGTCGCGTTCGCAGTCATCTACTGCGCCACCGGCTCGCTCGCCTTCGGCGGCCTGGCCGCCATCCTCGAGCCGGTCTGCAATGTGCTGCTGCTACCAATCCACGACCGTTTCTGGGACAAACTCGAGCTGCGCATCAACAGTGGAATGCACGCCGCCTGAACCGATCATCCAGTCGCCAAGCCCGCCAGTCACCAACCGGCGGGCTTTTTTACATGCGCGACGATTCAGGCAACTGGCCGCTCGGCGCCACGCTCGAGCTGGCGGAAGAGATGCCAGGCCATCGCACCCAATGCCAGCACGCCGCCAACCAGCCATGCCCACAACCGCACGCTGGTGCCCTGGTCATTGACCAGCCAGCTCAGCGCGGACTCGGCCAGCTCATGCCAGCTCATGCCAGTTTTGCAGGTCGTCGCTGACGTCGAGTGCCACCCATGCGCCATAGCTCCCCGTTCCCGGCGGCAGGTGCAAGATCAGCCTCCCACCGGCGCTGCGGCCTCGACCTGCGCTGCGCGGGCGGCCGGCCGCAGGTCGAGGACCAGGCCTACCAGCTCGTCGCTGACCGTGCGCGCCGGGGCCGTCACTGAAATGACCGCGCCGTCGTTCCCGGTGCAGATCTGCAGGCTGTCGTGTACACGCCCGGCATCGCGCGCGCGACCGTGCACGGGAAAGACGGCAACCGGCGTGGCCGACCTGCTCACGGTGGCTGGCGGCGCCAGGTCGGCCAATGCGACGGCATCGACATGCCGGAGGCATCGAATACCCGCACGTCGTCCAGCGTCGGCGAGCGCGCGTTGAGGTACACATCGCGCGGCACCTGCAATTGCACGACGGCCTGGCCGGCGTCGACGCTGAGCGGCAGGATGTGGGAATAATCGGCCTGCGCGTCGCCCGGACTGGCGACGGCGGCAAGGGACGTCATCACCAGCGCAGCGGCGATGGCGCGTCGATCGATGAGTGCGCACATGGGTGTCTCCAGTCAGCTCAAGCGGAAGCAGGCGATGGTTCGCCATGCGCCGTTTTCGGGTAGGGCGCAAAGTAGCCGACCAGCAGCAGCAGTCCGACGCCGACGCAGGACACGACGCGCGCGATGCCGCCGCCGCTGGCCAGGTCGACCAGGAACAGCTTCAGTACCTCGATGCCGAGCACGATCGCTCCGCCCCACCAACTGCGCCACATGGCCTGGCGTGCGCAGAAGCGCATGAGCACCAGCGCGCCCACGCTCCAGACCAGGGACAGCATGGCTTGCACGAACTGCGACGCCGCGAGCGCACCGAAACGGTAGTCGATGCCGACATAGCGCCGCGCTGCGCAACAGGATGAGGTTAAACCAGACATAAGCCGCGATTGCGGCGCCGGTCTTCAGCCGATGAAGCAGCGCGTGATGGAGCGCGGCCTGGCCGGCGAGCCGGCGCAGCGCACTGGCCCACAGCATCAACACGAAGCGGTGGTCAGCGCAGTCCGCCCCAGGCCGCGCCGATAATGAAAGTGAAGATGAATCCCAGCAGATTGAGCGGATGCCATGAACGCGTGAAGGCCAGGGCGAACACACCGGTATTGAGCAGCGCGTAATTGACGAAGAGTGCGACATGGCTGCCGCCTTCCCCGCTCGCCAGCAGCACGGGCGATGCGAAGCCACCCGTGATGCCGAATGCCGCGCGCCAGGGCGCTTCCTGCAGGACCGCCGGCAGGCAGGTGAATGTCGTGAGGGGCACCAGCAGTGCGAACGCAAGACCGGAAGGTATCAGCGCGTAGAGTTGGCAGGCACTGAAGATCACCAGCATCAGGATGGCGATCGCCGTGCCTGGATCGGTGGTGCGAGCTCCCTGCGCGTCAGGCGCAGGCGCCATCCCCAGGCCAGCAGCCCGAGATCGGCCAGGACCACGGCGGACAAGCGCAGCGCGATCGGAATGGTGAAGGTCGCGGCGGCATACTTGCAGGAAGCCGATGCCGATGAAGAGGATCACGAGACCGAGCTTGGCCATCAGGTTGCCAGCTGGAATCGGCGGCTCGGGCGCCGACGTGATGGCTGCGGGCAGCGGTGGCAAGGGTGCGATGCTGTTTTCGGCCGAGGGGGCGCGGGGACTGACCTTGACGAGATCCGGCAGTGGCATCGCGACCGGAACCGCGTTGGCGGGACGCCACGCGGGCGCGACGGGCGATGGTGGCGTCGTGACCCGATGTAGCCGCTCGCTCAAGGCCGCGATCCGTTGCTCCAGCTTCTGGCGCCCAAAGCAAAAAACCCCGACCAGATCACTGGACGGGGTTTTTCTTATAACTAGCCTGACGATAACCTACTTTCACACTGGTTGCAGCACTATCATCGGCGCAAAGTCGTTTCACGGTCCTGTTCGGGATGGGAAGGGGTGGGACCGACTTGCTATGGTCATCAGGCTTTGACTTGTCTGGCTACGCTTGAGTTACGCGTGGGCGGCACAGCCGCCCACCCTACGCTTTGTTCAGCGTGGCCATGAATCTGGAAGAAGTAAGTTGGGTTGTAGCTTTTGTATCGAGCAGTTGTACTCGACCTTGGACTACCAAGGTTATAGGGACAAGCCGTACGGGCAATTAGTACTGGTTAGCTTAATGCATTACTGCACTTCCACACCCAGCCTATCAACGTCCTGGTCTCGAACGACCCTTCAAGGAGCTCAAGGCTCCGGGAAATCTCATCTCAAGGCAAGTTTCCCGCTTAGATGCTTTCAGCGGTTATCTCTTCCGAACTTAGCTACCCGGCAATGCCACTGGCGTGACAACCGGTACACCAGAGGTTCGTCCACTCCGGTCCTCTCGTACTAGGAGCAGCCCCCTTCAAATTTCCAACGCCCACGGCAGATAGGGACCAAACTGTCTCACGACGTTTTAAACCCAGCTCACGTACCACTTTAAATGGCGAACAGCCATACCCTTGGGACCGGCTACAGCCCCAGGATGTGATGAGCCGACATCGAGGTGCCAAACTCCCCCGTCGATATGAACTCTTGGGAGGAATCAGCCTGTTATCCCCAGAGTACCTTTTATCCGTTGAGCGATGGCCCTTCCATACAGAACCACCGGATCACTATGTCCTACTTTCGTACCTGCTCGACTTGTCGGTCTCGCAGTTAAGCACGCTTATGCCATTGCACTATTAGCACGATGTCCGACCGTACCTAGCGTACCTTCGAACTCCTCCGTTACACTTTAGGAGGAGACCGCCCCAGTCAAACTGCCTACCATGCACTGTCCCCGATCCGGATAACGGACCAAGGTTAGAACCTCAAATGAACCAGGGTGGTATTTCAAGGATGGCTCCACGAGAACTGGCGTCCCCGCTTCAAAGCCTCCCACCTATCCTACACAGATTGATTCAAAGTCCAATGCAAAGCTACAGTAAAGGTTCATGGGGTCTTTCCGTCTAGCCGCGGGTAGATTGCATCATCACAAACATTTCAACTTCGCTGAGTCTCGGGAGGAGACAGTGTGGCCATCGTTACGCCATTCGTGCAGGTCGGAACTTACCCGACAAGGAATTTCGCTACCTTAGGACCGTTATAGTTACGGCCGCCGTTTACTGGGACTTCAATCAAGAGCTTGCACCCCATCATTTAATCTTCCAGCACCGGGCAGGCGTCACACCCTATACGTCCACTTTCGTGTTTGCAGAGTGCTGTGTTTTTATTAAACAGTCGCAGCCACCATTTTATTGCAACCCGTTCGTCCTTCCACAGTAAAGTGGTCAAACTACTAGGGCGTACCTTATCCCGAAGTTACGGTACCAATTTGCCGAGTTCCTTCTCCCGAGTTCTCTCAAGCGCCTTAGAATACTCATCTCGCCCACCTGTGTCGGTTTGCGGTACGGTCTCGTATGACTGAAGCTTAGAGGCTTTTCTTGGAACCACTTCCGATTGCTTCGTCGCACATGGCGACTCGTCTCGACCCCTTGAATTACGTGCCCGGATTTGCCTAAGCACCTTCTATGAGTCAAAAACTGACTATTCCAACAGTCAGACAACCTTCCGCGATCCGTCCCCCCATCGCATCATACGACGGTGCAGGAATATTAACCTGCTTCCCATCAGCTACGCATCTCTGCCTCGCCTTAGGGGCCGACTCACCCTGCTCCGATGAACGTTGAACAGGAAACCTTGGGCTTACGGCGTGCGGGCTTTTCACCCGCATTATCGCTACTCATGTCAGCATTCGCACTTCTGATACCTCCAGCATCCTTTACAAGACACCTTCGCAGGCTTACAGAACGCTCTCCTACCATATGTGCAAGCACATATCCGCAGCTTCGGTGACTGGCTTAGCCCCGTTACATCTTCCGCGCAGGACGACTCGATCAGTGAGCTATTACGCTTTCTTTAAATGGTGGCTGCTTCTAAGCCAACATCCTGACTGTTTTAGCCTTCCCACTTCGTTTTCCACTTAGCCAATCTTTGGGACCTTAGCTGGCGGTCTGGGTTGTTTCCCTCTTGACACCGGACGTTAGCACCCGATGTCTGTCTCCCAAGCTCGCACTCACCGGTATTCGGAGTTTGCAATGGTTTGGTAAGTCGCAATGACCCCCTAGCCATAACAGTGCTCTACCCCCGGTGGTGATACTTGAGGCACTACCTAAATAGTTTTCGGAGAGAACCAGCTATTTCCAAGTTTGTTTAGCCTTTCACCCCTACCCACAGCTCATCCCCTAATTTTTCAACATTAGTGGGTTCGGACCTCCAGGGCGTGTTACCGCACCTTCATCCTGGCCATGGGTAGATCACTTGGTTTCGGGTCTACACCCAGCGACTGTCGCCCTGTTCGGACTCGATTTCTCTACGGCTCCCCTATTCGGTTAACCTCGCCACTGAATGTAAGTCGCTGACCCATTATACAAAAGGTACGCCGTCACCCCACGAAGAGGCTCCGACTGTTTGTATGCACACGGTTTCAGGATCTATTTCACTCCCCTCCCGGGGTTCTTTTCGCCTTTCCCTCACGGTACTGGTTCACTATCGGTCGATTACGAGTATTTAGCCTTGGAGGATGGTCCCCCCATGTTCAGACAGGATTTCTCGTGTCCCGCCCTACTTGTCGTATGCTTAGTACCACCGTTTGAATTTCGTGTACGGGGCTATCACCCACTATGGCGTCACTTTCCAGAGACTTCCACTATTCAATCGACTATCACATACAGGCTCATCCCATTTCGCTCGCCACTACTTTGGGAATCTCGGTTGATTTCTTTTCCTGCAGCTACTTAGATGTTTCAGTTCGCCGCGTTCGCTTTGCATGCCTATGTATTCAGCATGCAATGACCTAAAAGGCCGGGTTTCCCCATTCGGAAATCTGCGGATCAAAGCTCGTTTGCTAGCTCCCCGCAGCTTATCGCAAGCTACTACGTCCTTCATCGCCTGTAATCGCCAAGGCATCCACCATGTGCACTTATTCACTTGTCCCTATAACGTTGGCCTCTGCATGAGTGTCAGAGATCGTCATAGATCAAGAGTACAACTATGTTTGCTTGATACAAATTACTACTACCCTAAGTGTGCTCACTCATCATTTCTGATTCGCTTACACGCTTAAAAAAACTTTACTTCTTCCAGATTGTTAAAGAACGAAAAAACAGTGATCTCGAAAAGATCAAACCTAAATCTCATCAGCCATTTACTGACGACTTACGTTTGAACTTTATGGTGGAGGATGACGGGATCGAACCGACGACCCCCTGCTTGCAAAGCAGGTGCTCTCCCAGCTGAGCTAATCCCCCATTTGAGGTCATGCTGATATCTTGGTAGGGCTGGTTGGACTCGAACCAACGACCCCCGCGTTATCAACACGGTGCTCTAACCAGCTGAGCTACAGCCCCGATAAAACTGTTCTTTACTCATTCAACAGTCGATAAGCGTGGACGCTTGATGATGGAGCGTTAGCTCCTGGTGCTACTCTAGAAAGGAGGTGATCCAGCCGCACCTTCCGATACGGCTACCTTGTTACGACTTCACCCCAGTCACGAATCCTACCGTGGTAAGCGCCCTCCTTGCGGTTAAGCTACCTACTTCTGGTAAAACCCGCTCCCATGGTGTGACGGGCGGTGTGTACAAGACCCGGGAACGTATTCACCGCGGCATGCTGATCCGCGATTACTAGCGATTCCAACTTCACGTAGTCGAGTTGCAGACTACGATCCGGACTACGATACACTTTCTGGGATTAGCTCCCCCTCGCGGGTTGGCGGCCCTCTGTATGTACCATTGTATGACGTGTGAAGCCCTACCCATAAGGGCCATGAGGACTTGACGTCATCCCCACCTTCCTCCGGTTTGTCACCGGCAGTCTCATTAGAGTGCTCTTGCGTAGCAACTAATGACAAGGGTTGCGCTCGTTGCGGGACTTAACCCAACATCTCACGACACGAGCTGACGACAGCCATGCAGCACCTGTGTTCAGGTTCCCTTTCGGGCACAACCAGATCTCTTCGGTCTTCCTGACATGTCAAGGGTAGGTAAGGTTTTTCGCGTTGCATCGAATTAATCCACATCATCCACCGCTTGTGCGGGTCCCCGTCAATTCCTTTGAGTTTTAATCTTGCGACCGTACTCCCCAGGCGGTCTACTTCACGCGTTAGCTGCGTTACCAAGTTAATTAAAACCCGACAACTAGTAGACATCGTTTAGGGCGTGGACTACCAGGGTATCTAATCCTGTTTGCTCCCCACGCTTTCGTGCATGAGCGTCAATCTTGACCCAGGGGGCTGCCTTCGCCATCGGTGTTCCTCCACATCTCTACGCATTTCACTGCTACACGTGGAATTCTACCCCCCTCTGCCAGATTCTAGCCTTGCAGTCTCCATCGCAATTCCCAGGTTGAGCCCGGGGATTTCACGACAGACTTACAAAACCGCCTGCGCACGCTTTACGCCCAGTAATTCCGATTAACGCTTGCACCCTACGTATTACCGCGGCTGCTGGCACGTAGTTAGCCGGTGCTTATTCTTCAGGTACCGTCATTAGCCGTGGATATTAGCCACAGCCGTTTCTTCCCTGACAAAAGAGCTTTACAACCCGAAGGCCTTCTTCACTCACGCGGCATTGCTGGATCAGGCTTGCGCCCATTGTCCAAAATTCCCCACTGCTGCCTCCCGTAGGAGTCTGGACCGTGTCTCAGTTCCAGTGTGGCTGGTCGTCCTCTCAGACCAGCTACTGATCGTCGCCTTGGTGAGCCTTTACCTCACCAACTAGCTAATCAGATATCGGCCGCTCCAGGAGCACAAGGCCCGAAGGTCCCCTGCTTTCATCCTTGGATCGTATGCGGTATTAGCGTAACTTTCGCTACGTTATCCCCCACTCTTGGGTACGTTCCGATATATTACTCACCCGTTCGCCACTCGTCAGCGGAGCAAGCTCCCTGTTACCGTTCGACTTGCATGTGTAAAGCATGCCGCCAGCGTTCAATCTGAGCCAGGATCAAACTCTTCAGTTCAATCTCTGTTTGTTGACTCTTTCGAGTCACTCGCTATTGCTAGCGAGGTCGCTCACTCAAAATACTGACCGTCATCTCATTGCTGAGACAACGCTTAATACTTTGTGCGAACATTTGATATTTTAAGTATGCAGCTGAACAAGTCAGCTGGCACCTTCATCAAACGCCCACACTTATCGACTGTTAATTTTTAAAGAACTTTATTCGGTACTGCATCATCTGCTGTTTGCTTCGAATCGTTTTGTTCGTCAGCAGCAGAGGAATGAGATTATGCTCGTCCTGCTGAGCTTCGTCAACACCTAATTTTTCAGTTTTGTGACGAAACCGCTTCGTTGCGGATGAAGTCGACGAAGGCCCGCAGCGGCGCTGGCACCAGCCGGCGGCCCGAGTAGTACAGATAGGGACCGGAAAACTGCGGCCACCACGGCTCCAGCACAGGTTGCAGCTCCCCACGCTCGACATACGGCTTCAGCCAATCCTCGAACAGGTAGATCACACCCAGGCCCTGCACCGCCGAATCGATCGCCAGGTCCAGCGCCCCGCCCACCTGCACCAGCAACTGCCCGTTCGGCTCGAGGGTCACCGCCTCCCCGCCCCGCTCGAACGTCCAGTGGATCATCGCACCGCTGGCGAAGCGCGCCCTGATGCATGCGCCCGGCGGGAGTTCGCGCGGATGCCCGGGCATCCCATGCCGGGCTAGCCAGGCGGGAGAGGCCGCCGCCGCCATGCGCTGCGTGCGCGGGCCGATCGGCACGGCGATCATGTCCTGTTCCAGCCGTTCCTCATAGCGAATGCCGGCGTCGCAGCCAGCCGCGAGCACGTCGACGAAGCTCTCCTCGGCCACCACCTCCAGGCGGATCTCCGGATATCTGGCGAGAAACGCCGGCACGATAGACGGTAGCACCAGGCGCGCCGCACTCATCGAGACATTCAGGCGCAAGGTGCCGGTCGGCGTGTCGCGAAAGCCATTGACCACGTCCAGGGCGCTGTCGATCTCGCTCCATACCGGATCCAGGCGCGCCAGCAGGCTGCTGCCGGCCTCGGTGGGCACCACGCTGCGCGTCGTCCGGTTCAGCAGGCGTACGCCCAGGCGCGCTTCGAGGCGCCGGACCGCCTCGCTCAAGCCGGACGCGCTGCCATCGGTCGCGCGTGCCGCCTCCCGAAAGCCGCCGGCGCGTGCGACGGCGACGAAAGCCGACAAATCTCCCAGTTCAATCTTCATTGTTCGTTTTTTCGCACAGCTTGTGTGAATTTAAGCGGATTGTCACACAGATCGGCGCGACTTATCTTGATCGCACCAACTCACTAAGGAGCGACACCATGTCCACCACGATCGATCAAGCCGGCGCCTACACACTCGGCAACCGCACGGTACGGCGCCTCGGCTATGGCGCCATGCAACTGGCCGGCCCGAACGCCTTCGGCCCGCCCAAGGATGCGGTCGTCGCGCGTGCGGTGCTGCGTGAAGCGCTGGAACTCGGCGTCAATCACATCGACACCTCGGATTTCTACGGCCCCCACGACACTAACCAGTTGATTCGTGAAGCGCTTCACCCTTACCGCGACGAGCTGGTCATCGTTACCAAGGTCAGCGCGCGGCGCGGCGCGGATGGCAGCTGGCTGCCCGCCTTCTCGGCGCCCGAACTGGAGCAGGCCGTGCACGACAATCTACGCAACCTGGGGCTGGATACCCTGGAGGTCGTCAATCTGCGCGCCATGTTCGACCCCTACAAACCGGCCGAGGGCTCGCTCGAACCTCAACTCGCCACCCTCGCCGAGCTGCGCCAGCGCGGCCTGATCCGGCACATCGGCCTGAGCAATGTGACGCCGCGCCAGCTCGAGGAGGCGCAGCGCATCATGCCGATCGCGTGCGTCCAGAATATGTATAACCTGGTCCACCGCAATGACGACGCCATGATCGATGCGTTGGCGCGCCGGGGGATTCCGTATGTGCCGTTTTTCCCGCTCGGCGGCTTCTCGCCCTTGCAGTCGGACGCCCTGTCCGCCGTTGCCGCGCAACTCGGCGCGACACCCATGCAGGTGGCGATCGCCTGGCTGCTGCAGCGCTCGCCGAATATCCTGCTGATCCCGGGCACCTCGTCGCCCGTCCATTTGCGCGAAAACCTGGCCGCAGCCCAGCTCGTGCTACCGAAAGACGCCCTGGCGCAGCTGGACGCGATCGCTACTCCCGCAGCGTGACCGTCGTGTAATGCGGATCGGCCCGGATCTTCTCTGGCGTAAAGGGAAGGCTGGGCCACTCCTTGCGCGAATACACCATGGTCTGGTCGGCATACCAGGGCGACCTGGGATCGGTCGACTGGCCATAGGTCAGCATGGCCTGGGCCACCGGGCCCTGCTCGTCGAACGTCACGGTCTGGATATAGCTCTGTCCCCAGTGTGCACCGACATAGCCCTGCGCCGTCAATCCGCTGCGCATGGTCAGCGAGCCATAGGTTCCTTCCTGATTGCCGTTGCCGCCATGCAGAGGAATGCGCACGCCGTTACGCGGCTCGACCTGGTAGTCACCCAGCCGGCCATCGAACGGCACGCCGAGCGACTGCAGCTTGTCCGCCGCCCCTTTGAGCGCCGCCAGCATCGCCGGCAACAGTTCCGGCAACACGAGCTCGGCCGCATACACGCGGTTCGAGAACGCCAGCGCCTGCATGTCTCCCAGGCCCAGTTTGCTGCGCTGGGCCAGCACATCCTCGACCTGGCGGAAACCGATCCGCGTGCGCAAGCTCTGCTCGACATTGATCCGCCCATACAACGGCGAATAGCCCAGCGGCGCAGGTCCCGGCAGCAAAGCCTTGGGATTGGCCAGCCAATAACTGTCGTTTGAATTGCCGACATAGTCGGTGCGCATCATCCACGGCGCAGTGGCCGGAGAATAAATGCCGGGCGGCGCACCCGGGTCCTGCCCCCAGCCGCAACTGCTGCGCGACCCGTCGAACAGCAGCGCCGCCTGCAGCAACAGGCAGCCATTGACGAACTTGTCGGCGTTCATGTGCGGCACGACACTGGCGTCCGCGTACAGCGTATTGCCTTCACGGTCGGCCGCAACCGTATTCACCCACGGCAGGCCCACCACCTTGTCCAGCGAATCCTTGAGCGCGCGCACGCCGCCGGCGGTGCCGATGCCGAGCCACTGCTCGAGCAGGCGCGTATTGCTGCGGTTCGGGTCGGCCAGCACATAGGCGGCCTCCGCCGTCCACGTCATGCCCGCCGCCGGCCGGCTGACGACGGCGCCCTGGTGGCTGAAATAAAAGGTCTTGCTGCGCCGGCCAATCAATCCGTCCGGTAGCAGCGCATCGACGTGGACCGTCTTCGACGTCATCCTGCGCCGCTCGCCGTCATATAAATACGTGGTGCCGCTGGCGTCGGCGGGGTCCAGCGCCAGCCGGAAGGTGGTGAAGTGATAGGCAAACGTCACCGTGTGGCTCCACGCCACATCGCGATTGAAGCCGATCACGACGGCCGGGATGCCGCCGATGATCACGCCCATCGCGTCATAGCGCCCCGGCACGGTCAGGTGAGCCTGGTAGAAACGGTCGGTCGTGGTCCAGGGATAGTGCGGGTTACCCAGCAACAGCCCGCGCCCATTGGCGGACAAGTCCTTGCCCACCGCCAGCGCGTTGCTCCCGAAACCTTGCTTGTTGAGCTGGTCCAGCTGCGCCACCAGCGACGAAGCGTCGAGCTTGCGCGGCGCCTTCATGGCCAGGCGCACGCTGGCCCCGGGCACCCGCCCGGCCGCGACGAAATCCCTGGCGAAGGCCTGGCCCGAGGCATGCAGGGCCTTCTCCGCCACCACCAGAACCATATCGTCGAGCGTCATCGGCCGCACCCATTTGGCGTCGGCGCAGGCGGCCGGCAGCTTGCCGCCGGCATCCTTCAGGTAGCGGTTATAGCCCTCGACAAAGCCTTCGAGCAGATCGCGCGGCTCGCGCGGCCCCGCGGCATAGCCCGCGCGTAATTGACCGATATCGAGGTAGCCCTTGAAGAAGAAGTCGCTCTCTTCATTGTTCAAGTCCATGAAACCGCTGCCGCCGCCATACTCGTCGCCCGTGCGCTGGCGCGGACGCGCATCGGCGCCGAAGAACAGCGAGCGCTCGCCACGCACGGTCAGCAGGGAGTCGGCGAACATGCAGACATTGTCCTGGGCATAGGCATACGCCAGCCCATAGCCAAGGCTATGGAAATCATCGGCGCGCACGTGCGGCACGCCATGCGTCGTGCGTGCAAGCTCGACCTGGACGCGGGCGGCGGGTTCGGAAGGCGGCTGCGGTGGTGGTGGCGCGGGATCGTCGTCGCTGCTGCAACCGCCAAGCGCCAGCGCGAGCATCGAGACAAACAGAAACCGGACCGCAGGGACAGGAGGTTTCATCAGGGCGCTTTCCGCGGCGACGGCCGCATATTGGAAGATGGCGGAACGAAGGGCAAAAGGTGCAACAACTTTAGCTCTAAACTAGTGCCCACGCACCATCACTTATGCGCAAATATTCAAAATAAATAAGTTTTATGCAACACCGTCGTTTCAGTACCGCAGAAAGCAAAAAAGCCCACCAGACATCTGGTGGGCTTTCTCTCTATTGAATAGCCTGACGATAAACTACTTTCACACTGGTTGCAGCACTATCATCGTCGCAATGTCGTTTCACGGTCCTGTTCGGGATGGGAAGGGGTGGTACCGACTTGCTATGGTCATCAGGCATAACTTGCTGGAAAACTGTTCCGCTACGGGGCAACAGGCTTCCTGAATTCCGGCGTGCATTCTAACAAGCAATCCTGCCGAGCACCAGCGTTATTACCCACCAAGCCACAAAAACACACCCGAAAGACGCTTCCATATAAAGGCGAGGGCCGGCAATCACAGTAAAATACCGCCTTTCCCGCCGCCGCCCTCCTTTCCCCGCCATGACGATCCTGCTCTCGACCCTCAATGCCCGCTATACGCACGCCTCGCTCGGCCTGCGGTACCTGCTGGCCAATATGGGTCCGCTGCAAGAGCGGACGACGATCCAGGAATTCGTCATCGGCGCCAAGACCACCGACCTGGTCGAGCGCATCCTGGCGCATGGGCCGCGCATCGTCGGCTTCGGCGTCTATATCTGGAACGTGGAAGAGACCACCCGCCTGGTGGCCATGCTCAAGCGCGTGGCGCCGGATGTGACCATCGTGCTGGGCGGCCCGGAAGTCTCGCACGAGACAGGCGAGCAAGAGATCGTCAAACTGGCCGACTACGTCGTCACCGGCTGGGGCGACGTCACCTTCCCCAAGCTGTGCCGCGAGATCCTGGACGGACCGAAGCCGATCATGAAGGTGCATGCGGGCGTGCAGCCGCCGATGGGCGACATCGCCCTGCCCTACTCCTTATATAGTGAGGAGGACATCGCCCACCGCACCCTGTACGTGGAAGCCTCGCGCGGCTGCCCGTTCAAGTGCGAGTTCTGCCTGTCCTCGCTCGACAAGACGGCCTGGCCCTTCCCTCTTGATACCTTCCTGGCCGAGCTGGAGATGTTGTACGCCCGAGGCGCGCGCCTGTTCAAGTTCGTCGACCGCACCTTCAACCTGAACGTCAAGACCAGCCTGCGCATCATGCAGTTCTTCCTCGACAAGATCGAGGCGGCGCCGAACGACCCGGTCTACGCCCACTTCGAACTGGTGCCCGACCACCTGCCCGAGGCGCTGAAGGAGACCATCGCCAAATTCCCGGCCGGCGCGCTGCAGTTCGAGATCGGCATCCAGAGCTTCAACCCCGAGGTGCAATCCCTGGTCAGCCGGCGCCAGAACAATGAAAAAGCGGCCGAGAACATCCGCTGGCTGACCCGGCACTCCACCGCCCACCTGCACGTGGACCTGATCGCCGGCCTGCCGGGCGAAGACGTGGCCAGCTTCGCGCGCGGCTTCGACCACCTGGTGAGCCTGGGCGCCGAAGAGATCCAGTTCGGCATCCTCAAGCGCCTGCGCGGCACACCGATCATCCGCCATACCCAGGATTTCGGCATGGTCTACGATCCCTACCCGCCCTACACCGTGCTGGCGACGAACAGGATCGATTTCGCCACCATGCAGCGCCTGGTGCGCTTCGCCCGCTACTGGGACCTGGTGGCCAACTCGGGCCGCTTCGCCAACACCATTCCGGTGCTGCTGGGCGAGGCGCCGTTCGACAACTTCATGGCGTTCTCTGACTGGATCTATGCGCACACCGACGCCACCCACCGCATCGCGCTGGACCGCCTGGCCAAGCTGGTGGCCCAGTGGCTGCAGGTGCGCGGCATGGATGCCGGCGAGGCGGCGGCGCTGCTGGCCAGCGACTATGCCGGCAAGGTCGATGCCCCGACCCGCCTGGTAAAGCAGGCAGATGCGCCGAAAGCGGTCGCTCCGGCGCGCCAGGTCCGCCATCTGGCTGCCTGACCAGGCAAACACGCAAGAGGATCGTGGCTGGCAACAGTAACGATTCTCTTTTACACTGGCGCAATGCGGATTGAAAATGCGCCAACATTAACCATTCAACAGTCCGGCCAGGGGGCCGGCCAATCCGTCATTGCCGAGGGAGTCTGGCAAGTCCACGGCCTGTCGCAGCGCGGCGTCCTCAAGGGCATCACGCGCCAACTGGCCGGCCTGAAGGACAAGGGGACGTGCGAATGGGACCTGTCGGGCATCGAAAGCCTCGATCACATCGGCGCCCAGATGTTCTGGAATACCTGGAACAAGGAGCGCCCCAAGCGCCTCAAGCTCGACCCGCGCCAGGAAGACCTGTTCCGCCGCATCGAGGAAGCCAGCCACATCAAGCTGCCGCGCCACCGGACCAGCCCCTTCCACTGGGTGATCGTGCTCGGCGCCGGCATCCTGAACTTCTTCGAGCACCTGCGCAGCTTCATCGGCCTGATCGGAATCGTGATCCAGGACCTGGGCCGCTTCCTGCGCCGTCCCCAGACCGGGCCGTGGCGCGAAATCTCGGCCAATATCTATCACTCCGGCTTCCAGGCGCTGGGCATCACGGCCATGGTCGGCTTCCTGATCGGGATCGTGCTCTCTTACCTGTCGTCGCAGCAACTGCGCATGTTCGGGGGCGACGCCTATCTCGTCAACATCCTGGGCATGGCGGTGATCCGCGAACTGGGTCCGCTGCTGGCCGCGATCCTGGTCGCCGGCCGCTCCGGCTCCTCGATCACCGCCCAGCTGGGCGTGATGCGGGTGACCGAAGAACTCGACGCCATGCTGGTGATGGGCATCTCGCATGGCTACCGCCTGATCATGCCCAAGGTGGTCGCCCTGGCGATCTCGATGCCGCTGCTGGTGGTCTGGACCGACGCCATGGCCCTGTTGGGCGGCATGGTCTCGGCCAAGATCGAGATGGGCATGTCGTTCCGCTACTTTTTGCAAAAGCTGCCGGACGCGGTGCCGTTCGTGAACTACACCATTGGCCTCCTCAAAGGGGCGACCTTCGGCGTGCTGATCGCCCTGATCTCGTGCCACTTCGGCCTGCGCATCAAGCCCAACACCGAGAGCCTGGGCCGCGGCACCACCACCTCGGTGGTCACCGCGATCACGGTGGTGATCCTGGCCGACGCGGTGTACGCCATCATCTTCAGCGGGACGGGCTTCTGATGCCAGACACCAAACGACGCCGCCAGGAGCTGAACCTGCGCCCCGACGAGGAAGTCGGCGCGCCGGTGGTCCAGATCCGCAACCTGTGGACCCGTTTTGGACGCACGGTGGTGCACCAGGACCTGAACCTCGAGATCTACGGCGGCGAAATCCTCACCATCGTCGGTGGCTCGGGCACCGGCAAGACCGTGCTGCTGCGCCAGATGCTGGGCCTCGAGCGGCCGTCGCAGGGCAGCGTGCACGTGTTCGGCGAGGACATCAGCGCGGCCTCGCCCGAACAGCTGCAGCGCATGCGCAACCACTGGGGCATGCTGTTCCAGCAGGGCGCGCTGTACTCGGCGCTGAGCGTGTTCGACAACATCGCCCTGCCGATGCGCGAGCTGCGCTCGCTGCCCGAGGACGTGATCCGCGACGCCGTGCTGCTCAAGATGAATATGGTCGGCCTGGGCCCCGAGCACGCCAACAAGATGCCGGCCGACCTGTCGGGCGGGATGGTCAAGCGCGCCGCCCTGGCGCGCGCGCTGGCGCTCGAGCCGCAGCTGCTGTTCCTGGACGAACCGACCGCCGGACTGGATCCCGACCTGTCGGACGCCTTCGTCACCCTGATCCAGACCCTGCACCGCGAACTGAAGCTCACGGTGGTGATGGTCACGCACGACCTGGACACCCTGTTCGCGCTGTCTTCGCGCATCGCGGTGCTGGCCGAGAAGCACGTGCTGGCGGTGGGACCGTCGTGCGACGTGCTGCAGGTCGAGCATCCCTTCATCACACACTTTTTCCTGGGCCCGCGCGGCCAGCGGGCGCTGGAAGTGCTCGACGAGCGCCACGCCCAGCATGAATCGGAGAATCGATAGTTATGGAAAACAGGTCGCATGCCCTGATGACCGGCATCTTCACGATCGCGCTGCTGGTGGCGACCATCCTGGTCGGCCTCTGGTTCAACCGCGACAAGACCGAGCTGGTGCCTTACGAGATCGTCACCACCCAGTCGATTCCCGGCCTCAACCCGCAGGCCACGGTGCGCTACCGCGGCCTGGAGGTCGGCCGCGTCGACGAGATCGTGTTCGACCCGCGCGTCACCGGCCAGATCCTCATCAAGCTGTCGGTGGACGCCGCCTCGCCGATCACCAGCACCACCTACGCCACCCTCGGCTACCAGGGCGTCACCGGCATCGCCTTCATCCAGCTCGACGACGAGCGCACCGGTTCGCCGCGACTGGCGACGAATGGCGAACGCATTGCCCGCATCCCGCTGCGTCCGGGCCTGCTCGACCAGCTCGAAGACCGCGGCCTGGCGATCCTCGAAAAGGCAGAGAAAGTGACCGCCAGCCTCGACGAGCTGCTGAGCGAAGACAACCGCGCCAGGATGGTCGGCGCCTTCGAGAGCGTCGACCGCGCCGCCGACGCCTACGCCGCCATTCCCGAGCGCCTCGATCCGGTGCTCGACCAGTTGCCCGGCCTGGTGAAGAAGGTCGACCGCAGCATGGATTCGATCGACACCCTGGCCACCAGCGCCACTTCGATGACGCGCAACTACGACCAGCTGGCGACCCGCCTGCAGGCGCCGGACGGCCCGATCGAGCGCCTGAACACCACCATCGGCGCGCTCGGCGCCGCCACCAGCGAACTGGAACTGGAAACCCTGCCGCACGTGGTGCGGATGACCGACGAGGCGCGCGCCTCGCTGCGCGCGGTGCGGCGCACCGCCAACTCGTTCTCCGACCGCCCGCAGAGCATCCTGTTCGGCACCCCGGGCGACGCGCCCGGCCCCGGCGAGCCCGGCTTCGTGCCCCCGACCAAATGAGGACCACCGTGAACCGTCAATCCTTCCGCTTTCCCGCCGCCGTCGCCGCCGCCGTCACCTGTGCTCTGCTGCTGGCCGGCTGCGCCAGCCAGGAACGCGCGCAGAACACCGTCTACGACTTCGGCGCGCCGTCGCTGCGGCCGTTCACCCCGGCCACGCCGCCCGCCGCTCCGCTCGCGATCGTGGTGATGGACGTCACCGGCCCCAGTGGCCTCGACACCGAGCGCATGTTCTACCGCCTGAACTACGCCGATGCCCAGCAGGCGCGCACCTACGCCAGCAGCCGCTGGAGCGCCACCCCGGTCGCCCTGGTCACCACCCGCATCAAGACCCGCCTGTCGCAGGCGCACATGAAGGTGCTGTCGGCCACCGACGCCGCCAATGGCGTGCCGATCCTGCGCATCGAGATCGACGACTTCGTGCACGCGTTTTCTAGCGCGGACCGCAGCGAAGGCCGGATCATGCTGCGCGCCTCGGTGTTTACCGAACACCGCCTGATCGACCAGCGCAGCTTCGAACGCAGCACGCCGGCAGCGAGCCAGGATGCGGCCGGCGGCGCGGCGGCGCTGGCGGCCAGCACCGACGGGCTGGCGGACGACATCGGCGCCTGGCTGGCCACCCTGAACCTGCAAGGCAAATGACCGAAGCGGAAGTCCCGGCAGAGGTGGCGGCAGGCCGCTCGCGCGGCTCGCCCATCGTGCGCGCCGCGCTGCTGGCCTACCTGCTCCTGATCGTCTACGCCAGCTGGTTTCCGTTCACCGGCTGGCGCGACAGCGGCATCTCGCCGCTGGCCTTCCTGAACCTGGTCAAGCAGCGCTACTGGACCGGCTTCGACGCCGGCGTCAATATCGTCGGCTACATCCCGTTCGGCATGCTGCTGGTGCTGTCGATGTATCCGCGCGTGCGCGGCGTGTGGGCGGTGCTGCTGGCCACGCTCGCCGGGCTGCTCACCACCGGCACGATGGAGGCGGTGCAGACCTACCTGCCCAGCCGCGTGCCGTCGAACCTCGACTTCGTCACCAATGCCGGCGGCTGCTTCCTGGGCGCCATCCTCGGCGCGCTGTGGGCCCCCGGCCTGCTCGACCGCAGCCGCCTGTTCAAGCTGCGCCAGCGCTGGTTCGCGCCGCACGCCAGCCAGGGCCTGGTGCTGGTGGCCATGTGGCCGCTGGCCCAGATCTACCCGCAGAGCTACCTGTTCGGCCACGGCCAGGTGCTGCCGATCCTGTCCGGCTGGATGTCGTCCTGGCTCGACACCGAGATCGACCTGGTGGCCATGCTGCGCCCGGGCGACGACATCATGAGCGTGGAGCAGTACTGGCTGTCCGAAACCATCATCACCGCCTGCGGCATGACCGGCGCCGCCCTCACCCTGATGTGCCTGGTGCGCCGCGGCGCCCCGCGCTTCTGGCTCATGCTGGCCCTGCTGGCGGGCGCACTCGTGGTGAAGGCTTTCTCCAGCTCGCTGCTGTTCCGGCCCGATAACGCGCTGGTCTGGGTCACGCCGGGCGCCGAAGGCGGCTTTTTGATCGGCCTGATCATGCTGTCCGGCCTGGTGTTCGCGCCGCAGGTGGCGCAGCGCCGGCTGGCGGTAGTGACCCTGATCCTGGCGCTGGTGGTGGTCAATACGATCCCGGTGAACCCGTATTTCTCGTCCACCCTGCAGGGCTGGGTGCAGGGCAAGTTCCTCAACTTTAATGGCGCGGCCCAGTTCCTGTCGCTGGCCTGGCCCTTTGTTGCCTTATGGTTCTTGCTGCTGCCCTCGCATAAACTCAATCGGCAATAAGAGCGCGTATCATGGCGCTTTGGCGCGACGCCATGCCACTCTTTCCAATGAGAACGACATGAACGACCAAGTGAATGACGAGCAGTTTTACAAGCATCATGTATTTTTCTGCATGAACATCCGCGAGGGTAAGGATGCACGCCCGAGCTGCGGCAAGTGCGGCGCCGAGAAGGCGCAGAAGCATGCCAAGAAACGCATCAAGGAACTGGAACTGAGCGGCCAGGGCAAGGTGCGCATCAACCAGGCCGGCTGCCTCGACCGCTGCGAGGAAGGCCCGGTGCTGGTGGTCTATCCGGAAGGCACCTGGTACACCTACGTCGACAACGACGACATCGACGACATCATCGATACCCACCTGGTCGGCGGCAAGGTCGTCGACCGCCTCAAGATCTGATCCGACAAGACGCTTTATGAACATCCATTCGCACAAGTTCCAACTCGACGGCCCCGCCGGCAAGATGCAATGCCTGCTCGACCTGCCGGAAGGCGCGCCGCGCGGCGTCGCCCTGGTGGCGCACCCGCATCCGCTGTATGGCGGCACCATGGAAAACAAGGTGGCCCAGACCCTGGCGCGCACCTTCGTGACGCTCGGCTATGCGGCGGCGCGCTTCAATTTCCGCGGCGTGGGCGAATCCGAAGGCGTGCACGACGAGGGCCGGGGCGAGGTCGACGACATGGCCGTCATGTATGCCCACATGCGCGAACAATATCCGGACCTGCCGATCACGCTGACCGGCTTCTCGTTCGGCACCTTCGTCCAGGCGCAATTCGCGCTGCGCCTGGCGGCCGAAGGCCGGCCGGCCGAGCGCCTGGTGCTGGTGGGCACGGCGGCCGGCAAGTGGCCGATGCCGGAAGTGCCGCAAGACACGATCCTGATCCACGGCGAACTGGACGATACTATTACCCTGAAGGAAGTTTTCGACTGGGCGCGACCGCTCGACCTGCCTGTCACCGTCATTACAGGCGCCGACCACTTCTTCCATCGCAAGCTCGGCCACATTAAAAATCTCGTGATTCAACTGTGGCGACGTGACATTTAGTCGCAACAACCCCCTATAATAATTCCCTTCTCTTGAGGCAATGCTTCCTTCGGGGCATTGCCTTGCGCTCCACCACCGCTCTACTTTTAATGACGAAATACTCCCCATGAAAAAACTGTTAGCGGCCTTCGCCGCCAGCCTGGTGATGGTCTCGGCCAGTGCGCAAACCGTGCCCGCGCCCGCCATCGCCGCCAAATCGTGGTTGCTGCTCGACGCGACGAGCGGCCAGGTCATCGCCTCGCAAGAACAGAATATGCGCATCGAACCGGCATCGCTGACGAAGGTCATGACGGCCTACGTCGCCTTTGCCGCGATCCGCGACAAACGCATTTCCCTGGACCAGATGGTGAACGTGTCCGAGCGCGCCTGGAAAGTCGACGCCAGCAGCTCGAAGATGTTCATCGATCCACGCGTGCCGGTGTCGATCAACGACCTGCTGCATGGCCTGATGATCCAGTCCGGCAATGACGCCGCGGTCGCCATCGCCGAAGCGGTGGCGGGCGACGAAGCCACCTTCGTCACCCTGATGAACCGCGAAGCGCAGCGCATGGGCCTGAAGAGCACCCGCTTCGCCAACCCGCACGGCCTGCCGGACGCGAACAACTACTCGACCGCGGCCGACCTGGCGCAGCTGGCCGCCCACGTGATCCGCGATTTCCCCGACCTGTACAAGATCGACTCGATCAAGCAGTTCACCTATAACAAGATCACCCAGCAGAACCGCAACCGCCTGCTGTGGCTGGACCCGACCGTGGACGGCATGAAGACCGGCCACACCACCTCCTCGGGCTACAGCATGATCACCTCGGCGCGCCGTCCGAACGGCAGCACCGGCGAACGCCGCCTGATCTCGGTGGTGCTGGGCACCAGCTCGACCGACGTGCGCACGCAGGAAAGCCAGAAGCTCCTGAACTGGGGCTTCCAGAACTTCGACACCGTCAAGCTGTACTCGAAAGGCCAGGCAATCCAGACCCCGTCCATCTGGAAGGGCGCGCAATCGACCGTCAAGATCGGCTTCACGCGCGACATCCTGGTCACCGTGCCGAAGGGCGTGGCGGGCAAGCTCAAGCCGGTGCTGGAACGCCGCGACCCGCTGGTCGCGCCGCTGGCGCTGGGCGGCCAGGTCGGCACGCTCAAGATGACGGTCGACGGCAAGCCGTTGCTGGTGCTGCCGGTGGTGGCGCTGGAAGAAGTGCAGGAAGCGAGCATTTTTGGACGCGCCTGGGATTCGATGCGCCTCTGGATGCAATAAGCCGGATGCGGTAAGCATCCGCCTTCGATCGTCGAAAGCCCGTCCGCGCCTTATGCCGGACGGGCTTTTTTCATGCGCGGCGGCTGACGCGGCGCAGGCTTCCGGCCGCTATAATCATGCCATCCAGTCATCACGAAAGAACCCGATGCCGCAAGCGCCCGCCGAACTTCTCTCCCCCCGCATTCCGACGCGCGAAGGCGGTCTCGAACTGTCGCGCATCGTGGCCGGCATGTGGCGCATGGTCGAATGGGACATGCCGGTGGCGGCGCGCGTCGACTTCATCGAACAGTGCCTGGCGCTGGGCGTGACGTCCTTCGACCACGCCGACATCTACGGCAACTACGGCGTCGAGGAGCTGTTCGGCGAAGCCCTGCGCGCGCAACCGTCGCTGCGCGAGCGCATGGAGCTGGTCAGCAAGTGCGGCATCAAGCTGTTGTCGAACAAGCACCCGGGCCACACCATCCAGCACTACGACACCAGCGCCAGCCACATCATGCGCTCGGCCGAGGAATCGCTGCGCAAGCTGGGCACCGACCGCCTCGACCTGCTGTTGATCCACCGTCCCGATCCGCTGATGGAATTCGACGAGATCGCCGCGGCCTTCGCGCGCCTGAAGCAGGACGGCAAGGTGTTGCACTTCGGCGTGTCGAACTTCACGCGCCACCAGTTCGAGTCGCTCAACCGCCGCATACCGCTGGCCACCAACCAGGTCGAGTTCTCTCCCCTGCACACCGCGCCGATGTTCGACGCGACCTTCGACGGCCTGCAAGACCTGGGCATCGCGCCGATGATCTGGTCGCCGCTGGGCGGCGGGCGCCTGTTCGACACGAACGACGCGCGCGGCGCCGCGCTGCGCCAGGTCATCCAGGAGGTGGCCGAGCGCATCGGCAAGCCGTTCTGCAGCGTGGTGTTCGCGTGGATCATGCGCCTGCCCTGCCGTCCGATTCCGCTCACCGGCAGCGGTCGCATCGCGGCGATCCGCGAGGCGGTGCTGGGCGCCAGCTTCGAGCTCGAACGCGAGGACTGGTTCCGCATCCTGCGCGCCGCGCGCGGACACGAGGTGGCCTGAGATGGTCGAGGGCCCGCTCCGGATCGTCGAGGGCAAGGCCCTCAGCGCGCAGCAGAAGAAGGACTTGCTGAACCGGCTGGCCCGGATCGAGGGCCAGCTGCGCGGCGTGCAGAAACTGATCGCGCTGGCCGACTCGCCGTCGGATTGCGACGCCGTCGCGCAGCAGATGGCGGCGGCGCGCAAGGCGCTCGACCGCTCCTTCGTGCAACTGTTGACCTCATCGATCCTGACCCAGACCGGGGACGCCGAAGACCTCGACGACGCCCGCGCCCGCGCCGCCCACCTGGCGGCGATGCTCGACAAGTTCGCGTGACTTAATCGCGTGACTTAATCGCGTGACTTAATCTTCGAACACCTTGGGCGGCGCCACGCCGCGCCAGCCCAGCTTCCAGCCGATGTTCAGCAGCAGCGTCGCACACACGTAGAGCAGGAAGAACAGCACGAAGAAGCGCTCCTGCAGCAGCGCCAGCAGTACCAGGCACACGCCCAGCAGCGCCAGCATCACCTTGCCTTTCGGGTGCTTGGAGCTGGGGAAGCGGATGGTCGACACCATCAGCGCGCCGACGCAGACCATCAGCGCGCACACCAGGAAGGCCGGCGCCGTCGCGGTGACGGGATCGGGCCAGGCCACCACCACCGAGGCGACGCAGGCCGCGCCGGCGGTGATCGGCATGCCGACGAAGTAGCGCGGGTCGGTGCGGCCATGGCTGATATTGAAACGCGCCAGGCGCAACGCGCCGCAGGTGACGAACACGAAGCAGGCCAGGCCGCCCATGCGTTCGAGGGTCGGGTGCACGTCGCCCAGCTGGGTGAAGCCGTAGCAGTACAGCAGCAGGCCGGGCGCGCAGCCGAAGTTCATCACGTCGGCGATCGAGTCGAGCTGCACGCCAAAGCTGGACTGGGTATTCGTGGCGCGCGCCACGAAACCGTCGAGCGCGTCGAACACGCCGGCCAGCACCAGCAGGATCGCGGCCAGGCGGAAGTCGTCCGGGTCGCCGACGCGCGCGTTGTCGACCGAGATCACGATGCTGGCGAAGCCGCAGGCGATCGACAGCAGCGTCACGGAACTGGGCAGGGCGAACTTGGCGCGCGCGAGGCGTTGCTGGTTAGATAGCTTCAATGGTCGACTCGACATGGGAAATGTTGGCTTATTCTACAGGGTGCCCTGCAAGGGTGCTGCGCGATGGTTGCAGCGGCGGTCACGATCCCTGTTTTTGGCCTAGAATGATGCCCCACGCTTATGTATTGACAGGAGTTGCAAGATGAGCTATACGCCACGCTGGCAGTCGATTGCCGCGATCCTGGGCGCCGCCCTGGCCCTGAGTGCATGCGGCGGCGGTGGCGGCGGCAGTCCGACGGGCGAATCCGGTGGCGGCCTGGCGGTCACGCCAAGCCCCACCGCGCCCGCGCCCACGCCGGCCGCGGATGCCCCCACCCTGACCGGCAATATCGCCGTCGATGGCCGCAACTGGATCAACTACCGGCGCGCCCAGGCCGGCGTGCCGACGGTCAGCCAGAACGCGCAGATCGACAATGCCGCGCTCGGGCACTCCGAATACCTGCGCATCAACAACCTGATGAGCCACGACCAGAAGCCGGGCCTCCAGGGATTCACCGGCGCCAAGCTGGAAGATCGCCTGAACGCGGCCGGCTACACGCTGGATCGGACGCGCGGTTTCGCCTATGGCGAGGTGATTTCCGGCAGCAACAACGGCTCGGGCTTCTTCATGACCGAAGAACTGATCACGGCGATCTATCACCGTTTCGTGATCTTCGAGCCGATGTTCCGCGAGATCGGCACCGGCGCCGCCAGCGCCAGCCGCGGCTACCACTATTTCACCGCCGATTTCGCCAGCCGCAACGGCTACGGCCCCGGCATCGCGCGCGGCGCGATCGTCACCTGGCCCTTCAACGGCCAGACCGGGGTCGCGCCCAACTTCCTGAGCGACACCGAGGAACCGGACCCGGTCCCCGACCGCAACGAGGTGGGGTATCCGATCAGCGTGCACACCAATCTCGATTCGACGCTGGCGGTCGGCAGCTTCACGGTGCGCCCGCGCGGCGGCGCCGACCTGCAGGTGCTGCGCGTCGATCCGCTCGGGCAGCCGACCGCGGCCTCCATCATCCCCGTGCTCCCGCTGCGCGCGGCCACGACCTACGAGGTCAATTTCACCGGTACGGTCAATGGCGCGGCGGTGTCGCGCGCCTGGTCGTTCACGACGCGGTGAGCGGCGCAGCGGCGGCGCCCGGCGCGCCGGCCATCGACTTCGCGGCCGGACTGGAGCGGGTAATGGATGACCGCGCGCTGTTCCTGCGCGTACTGGGACGCTTCGCCGGCGACTACCGCGACCTCGCGGCGCGCCTGCACGCGGCGCTGGATGCCGGCGACGCCGTGCTGGCCCACCGCATCGCCCACACGCTCAAGGGCGCGGCGGGGATGATCGAAGCGAACCGGCTGCGCCGGCTGGCGCTGGACGTCGAACTGGCGCTGAAGGCCGGCGGCGCGGCGCCGCTGGCGCTGATCGCGGCGCTGGACGAGGAGCTGGCGCGGGCGCTGGCGGAAGTCGACGTGCTGCTGGCTGCGCCTGAAACGCCGGCGCAGGTGCAGGCAAACTCGCCGGCCGCGCGCGACGACCTGGCGCGCCTGCGCGACATGCTCGACATCGGCGACGGGCGCGCGCCGGACCTGGCCGCGCAACTGCGTCCGCGCCTGCTGGCGGGCATGGGAAGCGAGAAGGTGGCGGCGTTCGACGCGGCGCTCAGGCGCTTCGATTTCGAAAACGCGCTGGCGCTGCTGGAGCAGGCCGGCCCGCGCTGACCACGCTGACTGCGCAGCGCGCCATCAGCGCGTGAACTCGGCTTCTTCGTCGAATGAATCGGCGCAGGACTTGCCGCAAAAGCGCCGCACGCTGTCGAGCGGCTTTTCGCAGTACCAGCACGAACCCTTGGCCGGAAGACTGGCGCGGGTCGGCATGCTGCCTGTGGAGGCAATTGAGACGGCCACCGGCGGCTCGGCGGGCAGCCCACTGTCCGGAAGACTCTCGTGTGTCGTTTCCAAGATCCACCCCCTGATACGGCAGCCTTTAGTCAGAGAAAGATTACTTCAGCGGAACTCCGTGCGCATGAGAAAGCGCAAGCCGGACCGCGACAGGCGAACCCATCACGACTTTCGTTGCATATCAGTGTGCGCCCAATGCCAGGCGGGTGCAATCCCCTGTCCGGCTGCCGGGGAGCGATTTGACATGCGTGCAACGTTTGTCGCTGCATGAGCCACAATGCACCGCCAAAAATCGTAGTGTAAAGCCAACTGTCGGCGTGCACGCTTGTGTACGCCGGCTTATTTTGCCGGCTCGAGCGTCACGACCAGGCCGCTGCGCGTGGTCTGGATCCGCGTGGGAACGAATTGCACGCCCGCATAGCGCAAGTCTTTCTGCTCGAAGGTGTAGACCGGCATGTCGCGCGCGACGGTGTCGATCAGGCCGTTGGCGACGCGGGTCAGGTGACGCTCCGCCTCGGGGTTGCCGAGCTGCAGGCGATCGACGCGCGGCTCGGCCATCATGACGGCAGCGCGGCCCGGATCGATGTACAGGCGCCCGGAAAACGCGATGTTGCCGGTCCAGGCGCGCGCGAACGGCGGCGCGACCAAGGCCTCGACGGCCAGCGCGACGCGGTCATCCTCGGGCTGGATCGCCAGTTGCGGACGGGTGAGCTGGATGTCGAACAGTTCCAGCAGGCGCTCGTTGACGGGGAAGCGCTTGTCCAGTCCGGCCTGCAGCTTGTGCAGCGGGACCTCGACCTGGCGCGGGCCGATCAGGCTGGAGCAGGACGCCAGCAGGCTGGCGCCGACCGCGATGGCGGCCAGCCTGGCGACCGTGCGCCGCATCGGCGCGGCGGGATGGGGTGGCTTGTATTGATCCATATTCCAAGCCTACCACGAGCCGGCTGGACGCTTGTTGACCGTTACTTGCCGATACAGAAGCGGCTGAAGATCACGCCCAGCAGATCGTCCGGCGTGAATTGCCCGGTGATGCTCGACAGATGGTCTTGCGCCAACCTCAACTCCTCTGCGAACAGGTCGAGCGACTGGTCGTCCTGCATCGCATGCTGGCGCGCCAGCTCCAGGTGTTCGCGCGCGGCGCGCAGCGCGATCAGGTGACGCTCGCGCGCCAGGTACAGCGATTCGCCGGTCTGCTGCCAGCCGGCGATGCGCAGCAGTTCGGCGCGCAGCAGGTCGATGCCGAGCTTTTCGTGCGCCGACAGATACAGGTGAACGGCGTCCGCGCTCTCGTCCTTCGACGGCTTGTGCCCCGACAGGTCGATCTTGTTCCAGATGCGCACCACCGGCACGTTGGGAGGGAAGGCCGCGACGATCGCTTCGTCGGCCGCGCTCGGGCCGAGATTCGCGTCCAGCAGGTGCAGGATCACGTCGGCCTTGCCGACTTCTCCCCAGGTGCGCTCGATGCCGATGCGCTCGACCACGTCGATCTCTTCGCTCACTGCGCGGATGCCTGCGGTGTCGATGATGTTGAGCGGGATGCCCTCGATCTGGATCGTCTCGCTCACCTTGTCGCGCGTGGTGCCGGCGATCGGGGTGACGATCGCCACCTCGGCCCCGGCCAGCGCGTTCAGGAGTGAGGACTTGCCAACATTGGGCTGCCCGACCAGCACCACGTTCAGCCCTTCGCGCAGCAGCGCGCCCTGCGCCGCCTGGCGGAACACGTTCTCCAGCGCTTCGATTATGCCGGCCAGCTGGCCGCGCGCGTTCGACTTTTCGAGGAAGTCGATTTCTTCTTCCGGGAAGTCGAGCGTGGCCTCGACCAGCATGCGCAGATTGATCGTGCCGTCGACCAGCTTGTGCACCACTTGCGAGAAGGCGCCCGACAGCGATTGCGAGGCCGACTTGGCGGCGGCTTCGGTGGAGGCGTCGATCAGGTCGGCCACCGCCTCGGCCTGGGCCAGGTCGAGTTTATCGTTCAGAAAAGCGCGGCGCGTGAACTCGCCCGGCTCGGCCAGGCGCAGGCTTGAAGCCGCGCCGGCTTCCAGCACGCGCGCCAGCAGCATCTGCAGCACCACCGGGCCGCCGTGGCCCTGCAGTTCGAGCACGTCCTCGCCGGTATAGGAATGCGGTCCCTTGAAGTACAGGGCCAGACCCTCGTCGATGATGTCGCCGTTGGCGGCCTTGAACGGGATGTAGGTCGCGTGGCGCGGCGCCAGCGTCACGCCGGGGAACAGGGCGTCGACCAGGAAGGCGAGCGATTTGCCGGAGGCGCGCACGACGCCGATGCCGCCGCGGCCCGGAGCGGTGGCGATGGCGGCGATGGGTGATGTATCGAGTTTCATGGGGGCGATTGTAAGGGATACGGGATCTTCAAAAACAAAAAGCCCGCGCTTTCGAAGCGCGGGCTTTTCACGAGAAGGCTGCGAATTACTTGGCCGCGCCGCTCTCGAACTTGCGGGTGATGACCCATTGCTGGGCGATCGACAGGATGTTGTTGACCACCCAGTACAGCACCAGGCCGGACGGGAAGAAGAAGAACACCACCGAGAACGCGATCGGCATGAACAGCATCATCTTGGCCTGCACCGGATCGGTCGGCTGCGGGTTCAGCTTGGTCGTGATGTACATCGACACCGCGTAGATCACCGGCAGGATGAAGTACGGGTCGGGCTGGGTCAGATCCTGGATCCACAGGACCCATGGCGCGCCGCGCATCTCGACCGATGCCTGCAGCACCCAGTACAGGGCGAAGAACACCGGCATCTGCACCAGGATCGGCAGGCAGCCGCCCAGCGGGTTGATCTTCTCGGTCTTGTACAGCTCCATGGTGGCCTGCTGCATCTTGGCCGGATCGCTCTTGTAGCGTTCGCGGATCGCCTGCATCTTCGGCGTCACGACGCGCATTTTGGCCATGCTGCGGTAGCCGGCGGCCGACAGCGGGAAGAAGGCTAGCTTGATCAGGATGGTCAGGGCGACGATGGTCCAGCCCCAGTTGCCCAGCATCGAATGCAGCTGGGTCATCACCCAGAAGATCGGCTTGGCGATCACGGTCAGCATGCCGTAATCCTTCACCAGCTCCAGGCCCGGGGTGATGGTTTCCAGGATCTGCTCGTCCTGCGGACCCGAATACAGGCGGGTGTCGGTCGACACGGTCGCGCCGGGCGCCACGGTGCCCAGCGATTGCACGGTACCGATCGCGTACAGGTTGTTGGCGATCTTCTTGGTGAAGATGTCGCGCGGCGCCTTGTCGGCCGGGATGAAGGCCGAGACGAAGAAGTGCTGCGAGATCGCGACCCAGCCGTTATCCGCCTTGGTCGAGTGGTCGGCCTTGCCCTTTTCGATTTCCTCGAAGGTCAGCTTCTGGTACTTGTCGGCGTCGGTGTACAGGGTCGGGCCGGTGTAGCTCGGCATGAACCAGGAATCGGTGGCCGGCTTGTTGCCGTCGTGCTGCAGCTGCAGGTACAGCGAAGGCTGGACCGGCGCGGCGCTGATGTTGGTGACGTCATGACGCACGCCGACCAGGTAGTCGCCCTTGCGGAAGGTCAGCGTCTTGGTCAGACGCACGCCGCCCTGCTCGGCTTCCAGCACGACCTGCGCCTGGTTGTTGCCGCCCAGCGTGGTCTGCGCCGACTTGACGGTGAAAGGCGTGGTGTGGTTCGGCAGCACGCCGGCGGCGCTGGTGCCGATCAGGCCGGTCTGGCCCAGGTAGACGTTCGGGCCGTTCACATTGAACAGGACCTGATTCTTGGTCTTGTCGAAGTGATCCGGATAGTGCAGCAGCTCGAGGCGCTTGATGACACCGCCGACCGAGTCGATGTCGACCTTCACCACGTCGGTGGTGACGGTGACGATCTGGCTGACTGGCGCGGCCGGCGCGGCGGGAGCACCGGGCACGGCGGTGGCCGCGGCCGCTGGAGTACCCGGCACGGCGGCGCTGCCCGGCTGCGCGGCAGCCGGCACGTCCGACGGTTTATTCTGCTGAGCGACTTGCGCCGGCGGTTGCGCCGAGAACAGCGACTGCTTGCCGTTAGCCACCATCCAATTGTTCCAGAGAACAATCAGGGAGATGGCGAACACGATCCACAGGACAGTACGTTTATTGAATTCCATTGGAGTCTTCAGGAGTGGTTGCAACCGCAAGCGGCTGAATGGGATTCCTTGGGGCCGCCGTCTTTGGGCGGCACCGGGTCGACGCCACCCGCGTTCCACGGATGGCAGCGGCCCACGCGGCGCGCGGCCAGCCAGGAACCGCGTGCGGCGCCATGGACGCGCAGCGCTTCGATTGCGTAATTGGAACAGCTGGGATAGAACCGGCAACGCGGCCCGAGCATGGGGGACAGCAGCAGCTGGTAGCCGCGAAGCAACCAGACGAGCAGCGTCTTCATGGCGAGCTGGCCCGCGCAGGGCGCGGCTTCTGGGAAGCGAACAGGCGCGCGAGTTCTACCTTCAACTCGGCCTTCAGGGCGCGCGTGGTGGCCGGGCCATCCTTGGCGTTGACGGGACGCGACAGGCGGACGATGCAATCGACCGGCGCCAGGCTGCTCGTACGGAACAGCTCGCGCGTCATGCGCTTGATCGTATTGCGGGTCACCGCGCGCGGCGCGAAACGCTTGGCCGCAACGACGCCCAGCCGCGCATGCGGCAGGTCGTTCGGACGCGTGTAGAGCACGAAATGCGCCGTTCTTTGCGTCGGCCGCAAACGAAAAACGGATGAAAATTCATCCGTTTTAACGATGCGCCGAGCGCGCGCGAAGTCGTGCGAACCTTCGCCTGTCATCACCGACCGCAATCGATCTGCGGTGCGTGACTTAGACAGCCAGACGCTTGCGGCCCTTGGCGCGGCGAGCGTTCAGGACTTGACGGCCACCACGGGTAGCCATACGTGCGCGGAAGCCGTGCGTGCGCTTGCGACGGACGACGGAAGGTTGGTAAGTACGTTTCATGGTGGTCTCGCTTAAAGCAAAATAAGATGCAAAATCGGGTCTGACGTCGTGTCAGATTCGGCGCCGATGACAGTTTCGCTCGAGGTTAAACCAGCGTCACGCCACAGCAAGTCTTTCGTCGCCCAACCACCAGCCGCTGAAAAATCACAGCCTGGCATGGCGCACGGACGGGGAACCCTGAATTAGACTCTACTTCGCCCCCTCATGTCAAGGCAGGTGTTGTTTCGCCAAGCGCCATCGTGCGAGCTTTCCAGCTTGGCAAGAGGTCGCCCCGGCTTGCCGTTTCGGTGGAAAATATGTGCAGCGCCTGTGGATAACTTCGGCCGAGACAGGTAAAATAGCGTGTTACGTATCAAAAGCGAAGTATGGAAAATTTTTGGCAGTCAGCATCCGCGCAGCTTGAGCTCGAGCTCACGCCGCAGCAATTCAGCGCGTGGATCAAACCGCTGGTGGCCCTCGACTACGAAGACGGCAAGCTGCGCATCGCTGCGCCCAACCGCTTCAAGCTCGACTGGGTCAAGACGCAGTTCGCCACTCGCATCACCGAACTGGCGGCCCAGTACTGGGAAGCGCCGGTCGAGGTGCAGTTCGTGCTCGACCCAAAGAACAATCCTGCCCGCAAGGTGGCAGACACGAGCGCGTCCGGCAATTCGGCCACGGTCGATTTCAATGCGCCGCGCCCTGCGCCCGGCGCCGACAACCCGAGCCCGTCCGCCAGCCCGAGCCCGACCCAGAACCTGAACATCGCCAACTCGCCCAAGCGCGAGCAAAGCCGCATCAACACCGAGCTGACGTTCGACAGCTTCGTGACCGGTAAGGCCAACCAGCTGGCGCGCGCCGCCGCGATCCAGGTCGCCAACAATCCGGGCGTGTCGTACAACCCGCTGTTCTTCTACGGCGGCGTCGGCCTCGGCAAGACCCACCTGATCCATGCGATCGGCAACCAGGTCATGGCCGACCAGCCGAACGCGCGCATCCGCTACATCCACGCCGAGCAGTACGTGCGCGACGTCGTCACCGCCTATCAACGCAAGGGCTTCGACGATTTCAAGCACTATTACCACTCGCTCGACATGCTGCTCATCGACGATATTCAATTCTTCGGTGGCAAGAGCCGGACGCAGGAAGAGTTCTTCTATGCGTTCGAGGCGCTGATCGCGGCCAAGAAGCAGATCATCATCACCTCGGATACGTATCCAAAAGAGATCACGGGCATGGACGACCGCCTGATCTCGCGCTTCGATTCCGGCCTGACGGTGGCGATCGAGCCGCCCGAGCTCGAGATGCGGGTGGCGATCCTCTTGAAAAAGGCGCAGTCCGAGGACGTGACCTTGTCGGACGACGTCGCCTTCTTCGTGGCCAAGCACCTGCGCTCCAACGTCCGTGAGCTGGAAGGCGCGCTGCGCAAGATCCTGGCCTACTCGCGCTTCCACGGCAAGGACATCACCATCGACGTGGTCAAGGAAGCGCTCAAGGATCTGCTGTCGGTGCAGAACCGTCAAATTTCTGTGGAAAACATCCAGAAGACGGTGGCCGACTTCTTCAACATCAAGGTCGCGGACATGTATTCGAAGCGCCGGCCGGCGAACATCGCCCGTCCGCGCCAGATCGCAATGTACCTGGCAAAAGAACTCACGCAAAAGAGTCTGCCCGAAATCGGCGAACTGTTCGGCGGCCGCGACCACACGACCGTGTTGCACGCGGTGCGCAAGATTGCCGGCGACCGCCAGAAGAATCCAGAGTGCAACCACGAGCTGCACGTGCTGGAACAGACGCTCAAGGGTTGATTTTCTGCCCTTGAGCGGAATATTTGTGTTTGCCTCAGGCAATGGCACAATATCGCTTTAGTAACACACCACCTTTCAAACGTACTGAGGATAACTATGCAATTGGTCAAAACCACCCGAGATACGCTTCTCCGGCCACTGCAGATCGTGAGTGGTATTGTCGAGCGTCGGCACACTATGCCGATTCTGGCCAATATCCTCATTCGCAAGACCGGCGAGAGCGTGTCCTTCCTGTCGACCGACACCGAAGTGCAGATCACCACGCACGCCAATATCGGCTCGGGCGACGACGTGACCGGCACCACGGTGGCCGCACGTAAGCTGCTCGACATCCTGCGCGCGCTGCCGGAATCGGGCGACGTCACCATGACCCTGCAGAACAAGCGCCTGGCGGTCCAGAGCGGCAAGTCGCGCTTCGCGCTGCAGACCCTGGCGGCCGAGGAATTCCCGACCGTCTCGGTGGCCGACAGCTACAACGCCTCGGTGACCCTGCCGCAGAAAACGCTGAAGCACCTGTTCAATATGGTGTACTTCTCGATGGCCCAGCAAGACATCCGTTACTACCTGAACGGCCTGCTGCTGGTGCTGGACGGCAGCAATATCATTGCCGTGGCAACGGACGGCCACCGCCTCGCGTTCTGCCAGGTGGAGACCGAGCAGCAGTTCGAGCGCCAGGAAGTCATCATCCCGCGCAAGACCATCATCGAGCTGCAGCGCCTGCTGGAAGAAAGCGATGAAACCGTGCGCCTGGACATCGCGGCCTCGCAGGTGAAACTGACCTTCGCCGACATCGAGCTGGTCTCGAAACTGGTCGAGGGCAAGTTCCCTGACTACACCCGCGTGATCCCGAAGGGTTACAAGAACGACTTCACGATCAGCCGCGATGAACTGCTGCGTTCGCTGCAGCGCGCCGCGATCATGACCAGCGATAAATTCAAGGGCGTGCGCTGCATCATCGAGCCGGGCGTCATGAAGATCAGCTCGACCAATGCCGACCAGGAAGAAGCGGTCGAAGAACTCGAGATCGACTACGGCGGCGACGCGATCGACATCGGCTTCAACGTCACCTACCTGCTCGACGTGCTGAACAACCTGAAGTGCGACCAGGTGAACATCGCCCTGGGCGACTCGAATTCGTCGGCCCTGATCTCGATTCCCGACAATGGCGACTTCAAGTATGTCGTCATGCCGATGCGCATCTGACGCGTCGCGCGGGCCGCTCCGGCGGCCCGTATGCATTTGCCTGAACTAGATAGTCTTATAGAAAGCAGTCCATGTCCGAGAATATCCCAGCAGAAAAGCCCGTCGAAGTGGCGGATGAATACGGCGCAGCGTCGATCCAGATCCTGGAAGGCCTCGAAGCGGTGCGCAAGCGCCCGGGCATGTATATCGGCGACACCTCGGACGGCACCGGCCTGCACCATCTGGTGTTCGAAGTCCTCGATAACTCCATCGACGAAGCGCTGGCCGGTTATTGCACCGAAATCCACGTCACCATCCACTCCGACAACTCGATTTCGATCGCCGACAACGGCCGCGGCATCCCGACCGGCGTCAAGATGGACGACAAGCACGAGCCAAAACGCTCGGCCACCGAGATTGCCCTGACCGAGCTGCACGCCGGCGGCAAGTTCAACCAGAACTCCTATAAGGTATCGGGCGGCCTGCACGGCGTCGGCGTGTCTTGCGTGAACGCACTGTCGAAGCTGCTGCGCGTGACCGTGCGCCAGAACGGCAAGGTGCACCAGATGGAATTCACGCGCGGCGTACCGGTCGATCGCCTGATCGAGATGCGCGACGGCTTCGAGGTCTCGCCGATGAAGGTGATCGGCGAGACCGACAAGCGCGGCACCGAGGTGCATTTCTGGGCCGACGAAACGATCTTCACGCTGGTGGAGTTCCACTACGAGATCTTGTCCAAGCGTATCCGCGAACTGTCGTTCCTGAACAATGGCGTCAGCATCAAGCTCTCCGACCAGCGCACCGGCAAGGAAGAGCTGTTCGCCTTCGAGGGCGGCACCCGCGGCTTCGTCGAGTACATCAACAAGGCCAAGACCGTGCTGCACCCGACCGTGTTCCAGGCGACGGGCGACCGCATGTCGGACCAGAGCACGAATATCTCGGTCGACGTCTCGATGCAGTGGAACGATTCGTTCAACGAGCAGGTGCTGTGCTTCACCAACAACATCCCGCAGCGCGACGGCGGCACCCACCTGACCGGCCTGCGCGCGGCGATGACGCGCGTGATCAACAAGTACATCGACGAGAACGACTTCGCCAAGAAGGCCAAGGTCGAGATCTCGGGCGACGACATGCGCGAAGGCCTGACCTGCGTGCTGTCCGTCAAAGTGCCTGAGCCGAAGTTCTCGTCGCAGACCAAGGACAAGCTGGTGTCGTCGGAGGTGCGCGGCCCGGTCGAGGAAATCGTCGCCAAGACGCTCACGGACTTCCTGATGGAAAAGCCGAACGACGCGAAAATCATCTGTGGCAAGATCGTCGAAGCCGCCCGCGCCCGCGAAGCGGCGCGCAAGGCGCGCGACCTGACCCGCCGCAAGGGCGTGATGGACGGCCTGGGCCTGTCCTCGAAGCTGGCCGACTGCCAGGAACGCGACCCGGCGCTGGCCGAGCTGTACATCGTCGAGGGTGACTCGGCAGGTGGTTCGGCCAAGCAGGGCCGCGACCGCAAGTTCCAGGCGATCCTGCCGCTGCGCGGCAAGGTGCTGAACGTGGAAAAGGCGCGCTTCGAGAAGATGCTGTCGTCGGAACAGATCACGACCCTGATCGCGACCCTCGGCACCTCGATCGGCCCGGACGAATTCAACGTCGACAAGCTGCGCTACCACCGCATCATCATCATGACCGATGCGGACGTCGACGGCGCCCACATCCGTACCCTGCTGCTGACCCTGTTCTACCGCCAGATGCCGCAGCTGGTGGAGCGTGGCCACATCTATATCGCACAACCGCCGCTGTACAAGGTCAAGGCCGGCCGCGACGAGCGTTATCTGAAGGATGACATCGAAGAAGCCAGCTACATGATGACCGTGGCGCTGAACACCGCTTCGCTGATTCCGCGCGAAGGCGCCGAAGCGGTGACGGGCGAGGCGCTGGCCGAGCTGGCGCGCAAGTACAACCTGGCCAACGCCATCATGATGCGCCTGGCGCGCGTGATCGACCGCGCTGCCTTGACCGCGATCGTCAGCGGCGGCGTGGTGCTGGACTTGAGCACGCTCGAAGGCGCGGAAGCGTCGGCCAAGGCGATGGAAGCGGCGATCAACGATCCGGCGGTGAAGGTCAAGGTCAAGTCGGACGAGCTGTCCGAGAAGCACGGCCTGCGCATCGAACGCATCTACCACGGCAACGTGCAGGTGACCGCGATCGACGCCGACTTCGTGGCAGGCGCCGACTACACCGTGCTGGCCGATTCGGCCGCCACCTTCCAGGGCCTGATGGGCGAAGGCGCGATCGTGCGCCGTGGCGAAGGCGAGCGCATGAAGGAGTTTGCTGTGCGCGACTTCCACGCGGCGATGGAGTGGTTGCGTGAAGAGGCCGAGCGTGGCGTGAACAAGCAGCGCTACAAGGGTCTGGGCGAGATGAATCCGGAGCAGCTGTGGGAGACCACGATGGATCCGACCGTGCGTCGTTTGCTGAAAGTGCAGATCGAGGATGCCATTGCGGCGGATCAGATCTTTACGACGCTGATGGGGGATGAGGTGGAGCCGCGTCGTAACTTCATCGAGACTAATGCGCTGCGCGCTGGCAATATCGACGTGTAATCGCTAAGCGATACAATCAAACGGCCTCTTTTTGAGGCCGTTTGTATTTGTGCCAATTGAATCAAGCATCTCAAGCTTGGCCGGGTTCACTTACGGTCCATTCGTTGATGCAGAAATCTCGATATTTTCTTCAAACTCGAGCCTGTCAGAATTTCTGTGTGGAACGGGGTCATGAAATAATCCCGAAAGGACTGTTCCATGACCGAAGTGATGACCACCAAGAAGCCCAAAAAACAGAAAGCAGCGTACCCGTTTCCCGTTGAGCTGATCGACCAGTTGCTGGCCCAGGTTGAGAACAAGGACGCCGAGTCGATCCTTGGCGAATCGGGCCTCGCCGGGCAGCTCAAAAAAATGCTGGCCGAGCGTATGTTGTCGGCCGAGTTGAACCACCACCTGGCCAACGAGGAAGACGGCAGCAGAAACCACCGCAACGGTAGCAGCCCGAAGAAGGTCTTGACGCCAGGCGGGGAGCTCCACCTGGACATTCCGCGCGATCGTCTGTCGAGCTTCGAGCCCAAACTGGTGGCCAAACATCAGCGCCGGATGTCGGGCTTCGACGATCACGTTATCAGCATGTACGCTCGTGGTATGAGCGTGCGCGAGATTCAGGCGCATTTGCTGGAGTTGTACGGCACCGAGGTGTCGCCAGACCTGATTTCGACCATCACCGACGAAGTGCTCGAGGAGGTCGCGCAGTGGCAGCAGCGGCCGCTCGAGGCGATGTATCCGATCGTGTATTTCGACGCGTTGCGCCTGAAGATCCGGGACGAAGGCACGGTCAAGAACAAGGCCGTATATCTGGCCTTGGGCATTCGTGCCGACGGCCGCAAGGAAGTGCTGGGTCTGTGGATCGAACAGACCGAAGGCGCCAAATTCTGGCTGAAGGTTTTCAACGAACTCAAGAACCGCGGACTGGACGATATCCTGATCGCCGTCGTCGATGGCCTGCGCGGCTTCCCGGAGGCCATCGAGGCCGTTTATCCGCAAGCGCAGATCCAGACGTGCATCGTGCACCTGATCCGCAATTCGACGACGCTTGCGGCCTGGAAGGACCGGAAGGAACTGGCAGCGGCGCTCAAGCCGATCTACCACGCTGCCAACGCCGAGCTGGCCGAAGCGGCGCTGGATGCCTTTGCAGAAGGCCCATGGGGCACCAAGTTTCCGACCGTGGCCGCGATGTGGCGGCGCCAGTGGCAGCAGGTGATTCCGTTCTTTGCCTACCCACCTGAAGTGCGCACGATCATCTACACGACCAACGCTATTGAAAGCCTGCATATGCGTCTGCGGAAGATCGTCAAGAACCGTGGTCACTTCCCCAGCGACGAAGCCGCGACCAAGTTATTGTTCCTGGCCTTGCGCAATATCGAGAAAGATTGGAAGATGCCACAGCGTACCTGGAAGCAGGCTGCCAACCAGTTCGCCATCATGTTCGGCGAGCGCTTCACGAACGCGATTATCTAACTACGAATTCTGGCCCCGCACACAGAATTTCTGACAGGTCCTCAAACTCATTTAAGCGCGTCATGATCGCCTGGTCTTTCGCGTACTTGCGCTTCAGCTTACTGAGCTTTTTATCGGTGCCTGTGCAGAGCTTGCGAATTTCGCGCTCTATCTCTCTCATCCGCTGTGCATCAGGTGGGTCGGGAACCTCACCTCGGAAGTGGTCACAGCCTTCACGCTGTTCCACGTACTTGGCCACTTCAGTAGGAAACTTTGCTTCTGCAGCATTTGCTGAGCCAAAAATCATGCCAAGCATAACGCCTGCAGCTTTCAACATGATATTCATGGTCATGCCCCTGCGTCCGACCAATGCACATTAAAGATGATCCTTGCAGGCAATGCGTTGTGCTAGAACACGATCTATTAGTCCTGCTCCGGAATCGGTCGAACGACCAGGAACTGATACGACATGGCGCCAAGGAAGGCGATGCCGGCGCCGGTCAGCAAGGCCGGTACGAACGACCAAGCCTGTGCAATATAGCCAGTAAAGATCGGCGCCAGCGCACCACCGATAAAGCCCCCGAAATTCTGGATCGCGCCGAGTGAAGCCACACGGCTGCGCGGCGCCACCGCCGTCACCAGCGACCACGAACAGGCCGAGGCCGCGTTAGCCAGGAAGATCACGACCGAGATGCAGGCAATGGCCGCAGTATTGCTCTCGACCAGCGCGGCGGGAATCGTGAACGCCACCATGCCCAGCATCGACAGCACCACCGCCGTCCGACGACCCGCCACCACTGATTTGGCGCGGCGCGTGATCTGATCCGACGCCCAGCCGGCCGACAGCGCGCCCGCGAAACCGCACAGGAAGGGAATCGTCGCCGCCACACCGACATAGGCCACGTCCATCTGACGTTCCGTGCGCAGATACCCGGGCAGCCAGGTAAGGAACACCCAGTTCAAATAAACCGATCCGAAGAAGCCAAGCAGCATGCCCCAGGTGGCGCGCTGGCGGAACAGCGCGCGCCAGGACGCGAAGCCCGTTGCCGGCGCGGCCTCCAGGGTCTGGCCTTCGTCCAGGTAGGCCCGCTCGGCGTCGGTCAACTCCTCGCGCACCGGGTCGCGATACAGCATGACCCAGACGATGGCCGCGACGATCCCCAGCGCACCCGTGATAAAGAACGCCCAATGCCAGCTGGTGGCGGCGATCAGCGGCGACAGGCACAAAGGCGCCAGCGCAAAGCCCAGCGGCGAGGCCGAGTTATAGATGCCGGTCGGCGTGCCGCGCGCACGCAAGGGGAACCAGTTGCTCACCACCCGCGCCGCGGCCGGGAATTGCGGCGCCTCGCCGATGCCCAGCACGACGCGCGCCAGCACGAACCAGCCGAAGGTGGAGACGAGTCCGCCCGCCGCCTGTGCCAGCGACCAGATCACCAGTCCCGCACCGAGCAGCCAGCGTGGCCCGATCTTGTCGACCAGGGCGCCCACCGGCAACTGGCACAGCGCATAGCTCCACGAGAAGGCCGACAGCAGCACGCCCATCTCGCCGAGCGAGAGGCCGAGGTCGGCGCGGATGAATTCATTGGCGACAGCGAGCGTGGCGCGGTCCAGGTAGTTGATGACGCCGGTGACGACCAGCAGGACCAATGCCAGATTCTGGCGATAGCGGATGCGCGAAGTCGCAACCAGGTGAGTAGGGGTAACGTTCATTTCGGGATGGTATCAAACACGATCACCCACCGGTTGCGCCTTTTTTGCCATGGCATGTTTGCAACACAGCGGCTATACCGCGCAAAACTCGTGCTACCATCCGCTCCGGGCTGTGCAGGACGCCCACTCTCGCGAAAGCCAGCGCACCTGCCAACGTCCACGACGTGACCGTTTTTCAGGAGTTCAATCCCTGTTCATTCACTGATGCCGTAGCGAGAGCGGCCGACACCATGTGAAAGGACTGGCATGCGCCTCCATCGAAACACCCCTCCAGACACCAATACCGATTTCCTACGCCGCTACGCCCGTGGCATGCTGCGCAGCGCCCATTCGGACCAGCCAAGCAAGGCCCTGCCCATCGTGCGCCGTGTGCACGCGGCTGGAACGACAGCGGATGCGCGCGTAACGCAGATCTATCACGCACGCGCGACGCTGCAACTCAAGCACATGTTCCGCACCTTGGCCGCAGAGCTGGGTTACGCGACCTGGGATGCCTGCAAGCGCGATATCGATCGCCGTCCGCCGGAAGTGCTGGACCGCTTCCGGCTCGATCTCGGCGCGTTCGGCGACCATGAACACATCTGGTTTGCGGACCAGCCGACCGCCGCCGCCTGGCAGCGTGAGCACGGCGGACGCATGGTCGAGTATGGGAAGCAGGCTGTCGTGATGCCAGCCTGAACGCAACCTGTTCATATTGTTGTCAAGATATTGAACAATAGATAGACTGGGCGAACTGCATTGTTCGCCCAGATCATGTCCGAACTTTTTCAAGCGCCATCTATTGTCAACAATACTCCGTGGACGGACGAAGAACTCACGAGCGCCATCCAATCTTATCTTGATATGCTGCGCGCTGAACTCAATGGTCAGCCATATAGCAAAGCAGAAGTAAATCGGCAGCTCCGAATGGGACCACTATCCACTCGGACTAAAGGCTCGATCGAGTTCCGGATGCAGAACATCTCTGCGGCGCTCTATGAACTTAGAATGCCGTGGATCGCGGGGTATCTGCCGGCCAGGAATATCGGGAGTACCGTCAAAGAAAAAATGGTTGCGCTGCTGCGCGACTGCGGAGTGGAATTCTTAGAAGCGTACATCCCAACATCGGACCACCTGACGCTAACGGCCAAGGTGAGCGCGTTAAGGAAGCAAACGCTAGGTATGCGGCCGCTCGGAAGCTTTCAGCCTGCCATGGTGTCGACGATTACGACATCGTATGTTCGCGATCCGGCCGTCAAAGCTTGGGTACTTCAAGCTGCACAAGGTCGATGCGAGGCCTGTGATAGCCCTGCGCCTTTCGTCGGTATGGACGGCCTGCCTTACCTCGAGGTTCACCATGTCATGCCGCTAGCGAGCCACGGCTCCGATACGACAACCAATGCCGTGGCTCTTTGCCCAAATTGCCATCGTCGCTGTCATTCATCGATCGACCGCGATAACTTTAAACTCCACCTGTATCAGAAGATACCGCGCCTGATCGTTGAAGCGCCGACAGCGGATTAACTGCGAACGACGTTCGCTACTGATGCTTCAGCGATTAGAGTCCGCCAGAACAGTCATTGCGAGGCCGGCACGCGCCGCAACACGTCGTCATACGGCGCCAGATCCAGATAGGCCGTCACCTCAATCGCGCGGCCGCCTTGCATGCGGAAGATCCACAGATAGCTGTTGCGATAAGGCTTGCCGTCCTTCGCCACCGCTTCGCCATCCCATTCGATGATGACGTGATCGCCATCGGCCCACAGGTTGCGGATCGTGGGCCGAATCTGGCGCTGCAGACGGGTCGACAGCGGCGTGACCGCACCGTCGATCAATTCCTGCTTGCCGCGAAGAACGCGCGCGGTCGGGCTGCTGCCCTTGATGGTCCAGACCACATTCGGCGCCAGCATGTCGTCGAAGAACGTCCGTCCGCCGGCGGCCCAGGCAGCGAATGCTTTATTAACCGCTTCCTTGTTGGCCTGCGCTTGCGCCGAGCCGCTGTCGGCACGCGCCGAAGACGCAGACCAGACCAGCGCAGCCATCAACACCCAGGCAGCCGCCCAACGTGACGAACCACCCGAATCGGATCGAAAGAATTTCATAGCGCACTCCTTGATGATCGTTGAATGGGAAGGCCATCCCGGCTCTTCCGCTTCCGGCTAGTATGCAGCGCACGCGCTGGCGCGCGGTAGCTCGATCATCCGGGAAGCTTGCACGATCATCCGAAGATGCGGGTCAGCGCCTACGGCAGCCTGATCTTGACCACCGCATTGCCGGACGTGACATACAGATTGCCCTTGCCATCCGTGACGATGCCGCGCACGTCGGCCAGGCTGCCCGGCAGGTCGCCGGTGCGCAGGGTGGTCGACCGTGTCGAGCCCGCCACCGTCGTGACCACGCCTTCCGGCGTGATCCTGCGCACCAGGTTGTTGATCGCATCGGCTGCATACACATTGCCGCGCGGGTCGACCGTCAGCGCCACCACCTGCTCGAAGCGCGCGGCGGTGCCGACGCCGTTGTTCGATCCCCGGGCATTCGCCGCGCCGGCCAGGAAAATCATATTGTTGACGCCAATCACGCCGTTCGGGTTCCAGCGACTGATCTCGCGATCCAGGTCGAACACGAACACGTTGTTGTTGTTGTCCACCGCCACGCCGCGCGGCTCGAACAGGCTCCCCCCCGTCAGGTTGTTGACGACGGATTGGCCTTCCAGCATCAGTGTATTGTCCCCCGCAATCCTGCGCGTACTGTAGCTGTTGGTGATGAACAGGTTATAGTTAGCATCGACCGCGATCGCGCCAGGCACCACGGAGGCCAGCCGGCCCTCGCTGACGTTGTTCCCGATGGGGATCGTGGCCGTCGTGCTGACGCGTCCAGCGGAGGTAATGCTCCGGATGCGCAGATTATCGGCGACATAAATTGTTCCGCGCCTGTTCACCGCCACGGCCACCGGATTACCGAAGCGGGCATTGCCCGCGTCGCCATCGACAAAGCCGCTGGTGCCGGCCGCCCCAGCCACCGTCGTGACAACGCCTGCCGGCGTGATCTTGCGAATGACGAAGTTGCCGGTGTCCGCGACATACAGATTGTCATCGGCATCGATCGCAATACCCTGCGGCCATTTGAAGCGCGCAGCCGTGCCGGCGCCGTCCATCGTGCCCTCGATCGTCGGATCGCCCGCCAGGATCGACAGCGCGGCCTGCGGCGGGGGAGATTCGCCGCCATCCTCGTCGTCCTCGTCCTTCGGTATGCCGTCGCCACAGGCGGAGCACAGCAGCATCAGGGCGGCGGCGCCACACAGCTTGAGGCGAAGTCGGGCAGTGTCGGTCACGGAACGGCGAGTCATGAATCTCTCCAAAAAGGTCCGTCTTCGATGCTACCACGCAGCAAACTACCGGCCGCTGTTCTCAGCCATGGTAGCTGCATAAACTGCATCGCCAGTGCGCCCCACGGCGTCGAAGTGACACTTTCGCCAAACAACCCACGTAATCAACGCGGCGAATTTCCCGTACTTTCTTTTCCACAACCGGCACTTTCCCGCTTGACATACGGCCAAGAGTTCCTTAAAGTCGAAATTATGTCTTTCACCCTGCATCTGTCGACCTCCCTACCAGCCGCCGGCGCGCTATCGCTGGCTGCCCTGCTACTACGCGCGTAACGCTCCGCCGTACGTCCCGGCTCCGCCGGCCCCAACAGCAGTAGGATTCGCACCGATGTCTACCACGCCATTTTTCGCACCATCGCATTTTCCCACCGGGCTCGTCCTGGCGGCAGGCTCGCGCGCAGGCATTCGCCTGCTGCTAAAGCTACCGATCGGTTGCCGGGCCTAGCGTTTTCGTGGCCCGTCCGGCAGCCTCCGCCACCTCGCAGACCCACAAGGTCGCCCAGTGACCACCCCATCAGGAGCCCCGATCATGCTGAACAATCCCGCCACCAAATACCGTCCCTTCCCCGCCGTCCCGTTGGCCGACCGCCAGTGGCCGAGCCGCACCATCACCACGCCGCCGATCTGGATGAGCACCGACCTGCGCGACGGTAACCAGGCCTTGATCGAGCCGATGAGCGTCGAGAAGAAGCTGCGCTTCTTCAAGATGCTGGTCAAGATCGGCATCAAGGAGATCGAGGTCGGCTTCCCGTCCGCCTCGCAGACCGACTTCGACTTCGTGCGCATGCTGGTGGAAGACAAGCACATTCCGGACGACGTCACCATCATCGTGCTGACCCAGTCGCGCGATGAGCTGATCCGCCGCACGGTGGAATCGGCGGTCGGCGCCAAGCGCGCCATCGTCCACGTCTACAATTCGGTGGCGCCGGTGTTCCGCCGCGTGGTGTTCGGCATGGAGCGCGACGAGATCGTGCAGATCGCGGTCAAGGGCGTCCAGCTGATCAAGGAACTGGTGGCCCAGCATCCGCAGACCCAATGGGGCCTGGAGTATTCGCCGGAATCGTTCTCGACCACCGAACTCGATTTCTCCAAGCAGATCACCGACGCGGTCAGCGCCGTATGGCAGCCGACGCCGGATAACAAGATGATCGTCAACCTGCCGTCGACCGTCGAGGCGGCGACGCCGAACGTCTATGCCGACCAGATTGAATGGATGTGCCGCCACCTGAACAACCGCGAATCGCTGGTCATCAGCGTCCACCCGCACAATGACCGCGGCACCGCTGTCGCCGCCGCCGAGCTGGCGGTGATGGCCGGCGCCGACCGCGTCGAGGGCTGCCTGTTCGGCAACGGCGAACGCACCGGCAACGTCGACCTGGTCACCCTGGCGATGAACCTGTACACGCAGGGCGTCAACCCCGGCCTGGACTTCTCGGACATCGACGCCGTGCGCCAACTGGTCGAGGACTGCAACCAGCTGCCGGTGCATCCGCGCCATCCGTATGCGGGCGACCTGGTGTTCACCGCCTTCTCGGGCTCGCACCAGGACGCGATCAAGAAGGGCTTCGCCAAGCAGCAGCCCGACGCCATCTGGGAAGTGCCGTATCTGCCGATCGACCCGGCCGACCTGGGCCGCAGCTACGACGCCGTCATCCGCGTCAACAGCCAGTCGGGCAAGGGCGGCATGGCCTATCTGCTGGAACAGGAATACGGCCTGCAGCTGCCACGGCGCCTGCAGATCGAATTCTCGCGCGCCGTGCAGCGCGTGGCCGACGAGAGCGGCCGCGAGATCAACGCGGGCGACCTGCACGCCCTGTTCGCGCGCGAATACCTGGAGCAGGACGAGCCGTATCACTACATCTCGCACCGCATGGTCGAAGACAGCGAGCACGAGGTCCAGCTCGACGTGAACGTGGCGCGCCACCATGCGCAGCAAGCCTTCGCCGGCACCGGCAATGGTCCGATCGACGCCTTCGTGAACGCGCTGGGCTTGGAGATCCGCCTGATGGACTACCACGAGCATGCGATCGGCTCGGGCGCCGATGCGCGCGCGGCCTGCTACGTCGAACTGCGCGTGGGGAATGGCCCGACGCTGTTCGGCGTGGGCATCGACAGCAATATCGTGACCGCCTCGTTCAAGTCGGTGCTGTCGGCGGTGAACCGTCACATGGCGGCGAGCGCAGAGAATCCGGCCGCGCTGGCGGCCTGAAGTTCCAGGCGGGGCGGCGCACGCCCTGCCTGCGCCGATCGATCAGCGGCGGCGCTGCGGGGCGCGGCGCGGGCCGGCCGGTCCGCGCGACTCGAGATGGCGGAACACGATGCGACCCTTGGTCAGGTCGTAGGGCGAGAGCTCCAGCGTGACGCGGTCGCCCATCAGGATGCGGATGTGGTTCTTCTTCATACGGCCGGCCGTGTAGGCGATCATCTTGTGGCCGTTTTCCAGCTCGACGCGAAAACGCAGTTCGGGCAGCACTTCCGACACGAGGCCGTTCATTTCGATCAGTTCTTCTTTTGCCATGCGGGTTCTCCTGGAGGTGCGGCGCCGGCAGGCGCCGGGCGTCGTTGATGCGGGGGGATCGTGGGGCCCGGCATCGAGCGCCAGGAGAGGGATGAAAAAAAAGCCCGCATCCTGCGGGCTTCGTTTCAAAGCATTACCGATTTATCGCCGCTCCTGCCCATGCTATCTGCGTGGTGCCGGAGCTATGGGCGCCCGCGCTATCTGCGCGGTGCGTCCGCTGTACAGGCTGACTGACATACCGAAAACACGTCCTCCGGAAAGTCGCGCACTGCACAGGCGCGGTCACGGATCGGAGGACTTTCGACCAGGCGTGGCCTGATCGAGCAGCCGAGTATAACAGCTTTTTTGTGCGGCGCACAAAATAATGTTCGTACTGTCTCAATGCGGCATCGGCTCTTCGCCGTCGTCGCGGCCGGCCGTGAAGCGTTCGGCCGCGGTCGACGCATCGTCGTCGGCTCGCGAATGGACGGCCGCCTCGGGCGGATCGAGCATGTCGGCCAGCATGGCCTGCAGTTCCGGCGTGTCCCAGTCTTCGCCGGCGCGCTGCCGGCGGTGGATGTAATGCTGGATCTCGCTATGCTGTTCGGCGGTCAATGGCAGGCCGTGGAACGTGGTGCCCGGGGTCGCTTCGCGCATGCTGCCTCCTGTGCCCTGCCGATGTGGCCGGATGCACCGACTATACGCCGGCGCGGGCCCGGTGGCGCGCGCTTCACGCCGTGGCGCCCGGGCCGCTCATCCGGTCCAGCATCTGCAGCGAGGCGCGCTCGCTCATCACCAGCACCAGCTTCAGGCGCGCGCGCGTCATTCCCACGAAGAGTTTACGCAGCGCGCGTTCGTCCAGTTCCTCGAAATCGATCTCGGTGAAGATCAGCGCCGGGGCCGATTGCCCCTTGAAGCGGTACACCGACTCCGCCAACAAGCCTCCTTCGCGAAATACCGGGTTGCCGAACAAGTCATAGGCCCCGGTGAACGAGCGCAGCGTGTGCGAATCGCTCAACCGGTCGAGCTTCAGGATGGCCGATTTTTCGCGTCCGCGAAACGCGCAGATCGCGATGTCCTGGCGCCCGAAGCCCGCAGCCAGGCATGAGGTCACGGCGCGCCGCGTCTGCGCCAGCATCGCTTCCTCGTCCCCTTCCGGATACGTCAGCTCCTCGATGTCGGCGCCCTTGAACGGGCTGCCCGCCTCCACCGGCTGGCGCGCGGCGCCGAGCGCCGTCAGCATGTCGACGATCTGGCGCGGGCTGCGGTAGTTGGTGTGCGAATGCAGGGTGACCCAGCCCGGCAGCGGCACCATCGCGCGGCCGTACAGGTTCTGGTCCGGGTCTTCCATCCAGATCGCGCGCCCGTCAGGCTTGAGCATGCGCAGCACGATGTCGCGCCAGGCCACCGAGAAATCCTGGCCCTCGTCGACGATCACCACGTCGAACTGCCAAGTCTCGGGCAGTTCGGCTCCCGTCATCGACGTTTCGATCTTGTCCCAGACGTCCGCCGCGCCGTAGTCGGGCGTGACGTCCTGCGCGCGCAGCCAGGCGTCGGACAGCATGTGGAAGGTGGCCACCCGCCCGCCCGCCGGCACCAGGCGTTCGATGTGGTCGGCCAGCGGCCGGTTGAAGCAGACGTAGAGCGGACGCAGGCCGGCGTCGAGCGCAGCCGTGTATTCGGCCAGCGCCAGCTGGGTCTTGCCGCTGCCGGCGGTGCCGATCACGTGCAGGCGGAACGGAGAAAATTCCAGCCGCCGGGCCCATGTCGCCAGGCCGCCCGACAGCCGCGTCACCATCTTTACCGCGTTGCCGATCATGGCGCTGGGATCGGGCCGCAGGTTCAGCGTGTCGCCTAAAAAGCGCGTGACCTTGTCGAATTCGTCGGTGCGGTCGGTGATGGGCAGCGACTCGCGGATCACCCGCGCCAGCTTGGGCTTGTTGGTGGCGTCGATGATGTGGTCCGGGTCGATCCCGGCCAGCTGCTGGTCGCGCACGATGTAGTCGGGGCAGTACAGCAGATAGTCGACCGACAGCGTGCCGTGGTAGCGCTTGGTCAGCCCCTCGATGGTCGCCAGGATCTGGCTGCGGATCTTGCGCGGCTTGCCCTGGTAGCTTTTCACCAGGCCTTCCGGCGTCTCGTTCAGGAAGCCGGCGACCTGCTCGATCACCAGGATGCGGCCGTTCGGGGCGAGCACGATGAAGTCGACGTCGCCATAGACCGAGTACCCCTGCTCGACGTTGGTCCAGTGCACGCCGTGGTAGATGACGTACGGCGTGTCGGCCAGGCGCTGCTCGAGGTAGGCCAGGGTTTCGATCTCGCGCGCGGCGGCGCCGGTGACGGCCATCTCGCGCCAGCCGGCTGGTTGAATATGGGCCATGGTGTCCGCAAGCGTTAGTAAGGTGGAAACTATTGTAAGTCTGTTTCCATGATAGTCACACACCGTTGTCCGGGGAACGCATTCTTGGGCGGGAATGCGACCAGATCGTTGCCGAAGTGAAAAACTTATTGTCGCCTGGCGGCAATCCGGTGCACACTTTCGGGAATTACGCTTAGCGTCAGGGTCTTCGTGCATTTTCCTTTCGTTCTTACAGCAATTCCAGCGCTGCGCCTGTGGACGTGGATGCTGCTGTGCGTGCTGTGCCTGACGCAGGCGCCGGCGCAAGCTGGCGAGGTGCATGCCTTCAATGGAAGCAGGGTGAAAGGTTGCCAACTCGACGGCAAGGCATACACCTGCGGCAACCTGCCCTCGAGCGCATGGGACGACTCGATGGCGATCGCCAACGGCTACAGCGTCCATATCAGATCCAGTATCAGTCCGGGCTGGGACTATGGCGTGTCGATGTCCGGCAGCGCGCGCCTGAGCAGCGGGGGTTCCATCAACCTCAACGGGATCAACCCGGAAAAGATCAGAATCTCCGGGGGTTCGTTCGACGCGGCCGGCGAGTTCTCCCTGACCAGGCCGGTCCGCGTGACCGCCAACGTGACGGCCGGCTCCATGACGCTCGGGGGCGAAGCGGGCTTCCAGATCACCGGCAATATGGTCTCGAAAGGCGCGGTGTCGGTCGCCACCAGCGCCATCGTCAACGGCTCGGTCAGCGGCGGCCAGGTCACCGTCGGCTCGTCGGTGAAGATCAGCGGCGGCCTGGCCGGGACGGGAGCCGTGTCGATCGGCTCCAGCACTACCATCGGCGCGGGAGTCAGCGGTTCGTCCATCACGGCCGACTCCTCGGTGACCGTGACCGGCAACGTGGCGTCGGCCGGCGAGGTGTCGATCGGCTCCAGCGGCATCGTCAACGGCTCGGTCAGCGGCGCCCAGGTCACCACCAACTCATCGGTCAAGATCAGCGGCAGCGTGACCGCGACGGGGAAGGTGTCGATCGGCTCCAGCAGCACCGTCGGCGCGGATGTCACCGGCACCTCCATCACCACCGACGCTTCGGTCACGATCACCGGCACGGTCAAGGCCAGCGACGTCCTGACGGTCGGCTCCCATTCGACGATCCGCGGGCCGGTCAGCGGCACGAACTCGATCACGCTCAACTCCCCGTCGACCATCGTCGGCACGGTGAGCTCGAAAGGGCCGATCACGATCGGCTCGCACGCGAACATCGATGGCGCGATCAGCGGCACCGTCGTCACCACCGGCTCGCCGGTGACCCTGAAAGGCGATATCGTCGCCACCAGCCGCTTCACGCTGGCGTCGGGAAGCACGGTCAACGGCAATATCACCTCGCCTGAAATCGAGATGTATGCGGCCAGCAGCATCGTCACCGGCAAGGTCACGGCGTCGACATACCTCACCATGGGACACGCGGTGCGCATCAACGGCGACGTCGACACCGGCCAGCTCAAGCTGGAAGCCTCTGATGCGCTCATCAACGGCAATGCGGCGGTCGACTTCGCGACCCTGTACTGGCATGGCCGCGTCAGCGAAAAGATCTTCTGCAAGAAGGGCACGCGGCCGGGTTACTGCGATTGCGTCGACAACCAGAGCGACTATCCGGTCAATACCGCCAACGGGCCACGCTGCGAGGCACCCAAGCCGGCAGCCGGGGCGCTCGACCACTTCCTGATTTCGCACGATGGCAGCGGCTCGGTGTGCGCGCCGGAATCGGTGACGGTCGCCGCCTGCGCCAATGCCGATTGCAGCAGCAAGTTCACCGGCGGCGCGCAGGTCAAGCTATTCCCCGGCAACGTGAGCGCGGACACCGGCAGCACCGGCACGGTCAAGGCGACCGTCTCGCGCAACACGGTGGGCTCCGAAACGCTGCGCCTGACGTCCGGCGGCACCACGCCGGTACGCTGCATCCGCAGTGCTCCCGACGAGAACAGCGTGAATAGCTGCGACATGAGCTTTGCCGGCGCCGGCTTCGAGATCGAGGTCCAGCCTTTCAGGGCGGGCGAGAGCATCCAGGCGATCATCAAGGCCCGGGAGAAAAGCGACAACACCGACTCCTGCGTCGCCAAGTTCAAGGAACAGACGATCGACGTCGAATACAGCTGCGCCTATGTCCGGCCGGGCACCGGCGGCGAAACCCTGAACGTGACCGGCGGCAGCGGCATCGCCCTCGCCTGCGCTGCCGGCAAGGCGCAAACCCTGGCGACCTCGTTCGACAGGTATGGCGACGCCAAGGTAACGCTGGCCTACGAGGATGCCGGTGAGTTGGGCCTGAAAGCGAAGTCCGGCGAAGTGGAAGGCGAGGCCACCTTTGGCGTCGCACCATACAAGTTCGGTCTCACAGCGCCGGCAGGGCCGATCCACGCGGGCGATACGTTCGATGTGGCAGTGTCGGCGCTCAGCAAGAACAACAAGGTCACGGCGAACTTCGACAAGGCGAAGCTGCCGCCTAGCGCGACCATGACGAATATTTCCCTGAACTGCGTGCGTCCGGTCGGCGCCATAGCCGGTCAACTCACGAAGAAAGCATTCGAGTTCGGCGAAGGAAAGGCCACCGCGGCGGTGTCGTGGAACGAAGCCGGCAGCCTTCAGCTGACGGCAAAGACGGAGACGACATTCCTGAACACCGGCTTGGACACCGTGGGGAGCACGCAGGCCACCAACGGAACCGACCATTGCACCAGCGTCGGGCCGGTCATTCCAAAGTATTTCCTGGTCGAGCAGTTCAACGAGCCACGCAAGCCGCTCGACTTCTTCTATGCGGGCGAGCCGATTCCCGTCAAGGTCACGGCAATGAACGCCGCGGGCCAGGCGACCGAAAACTATTCGGACGGCATCGTCAGCCAGACTGTCACGCTCACTGCCTACGACAAGGAAGGCAAGACAGCGAACCCGAACAGCGGTGTCCTGGGATCCGCGACGATCGCGGCGAGCGCCTTTGCCAAGGGCGTGGCGCGCGCCAATCCCACCTATTCCTCGCCGGCCGACGCCAATGGCAAGCGACTGCCGCTCGCGCCCGGCGTGATGCGCCTGCGCGCGCAGAACGCCGACAATACGGTCGGCTCGGGCGGCGACGATAGTCATGAAAAAGCTCAGCCGGAAATTCGCAGCGGGCGTCTGCGCATCGCCACGCTGTTCGGCCGCGCTGGCTCCACGCTCGATCTACCGGTCACGGTGGAATACTGGAGCGGCGCCAGCTGGCTCCTCAACAACAGGGATGACTTCACCATCGTGCCTGCGGCAGCCATCGCCCAGACCTCGCATGCCCACGCCAACGGCAGCGGCGCCAAGCCCAAGACCCAGGTCTTTTCCGATCTGAAGCTCGATGGCGGCAAGGCCAAATTGCCAGTCCAGGGCGATGCGGCGGGCTGGATCAACATTGCCTTCAACCTCGGCATCGACACCACGCACGACCAGTCCTGCCTGAAGGCCGACCCGATCCGCACCAGTGCTGGCGCCAAGCTGCCCTGGCTGCAATCGCTCGGCGGCTGCGCCGATCCATCCGGCCGCGCCACCTTCGGCATCTTCGCGCCCGAGAGCAAACGCATCATCCACATGCGCGAGGTGTTCAATTGAAGCGCGCATGGCGGCGCCAGGACGGCTTCTCGATGGTCGAACTGATCACGGTGATGGTGCTGATCAGCGTGCTGGCCGCGATCGGCATTCCGCGGCTGATGGGCGGGAACAGCATCAATGCCGTCGTCTTCGGCGACCAGGTGGCCAGCGCCTTGCGCACCGCCCAGAAGAGCGCGGTGGCCAAGCGCCGCATCGCGTGCGTGACGACCTTCGAGCGGCGTCTCGAGCTGCGCATCAGCACGGCTGCCGGCATGGCCGGTTGCAACCTGCAGCTCGACGGCGCCGGAGACGGCACCTTCGACAGCAACGATGGCAAGGTCAGCATGAACAACCCGCAGCCCGCCCTGTTCTTCCGTCCGGACGGCACGGTCGCCGCCGCGGCGGATGGTGCGCCGCTGGCGGGCTTCGACATCACGGTCAGCGATTCCAGTGGCGTGCGGCGCACGATCCACGTCGACGGGAGGACCGGTCTTGTCAATTAAGCGCATGGCCGGGATGACCCTGGTCGAGCTGATCATCGCCATCGCGATCGTGGGTACGGCGCTGGCCGGCCTGGTCGCGGTCTACAACCGCGCCAACGTTGCCAGCGCCGACCCCTTGATCACCCAGCAGATGCTGGCCATTGCCGAAACCATGATGGAAGAGGTCATGCTCAAGCCCTACGTCACAGAGGGCGGCAGCGCCGCACAGCCTGAAAACCGCGCCGACTATACCGAGGTCACTCACTACAACGGATATGCGACCAGCGGCGGCATCGTCGACGTGGCCGGCGCTCCGATCGCAGGCCTCGACCGCTACGACGTCGCGGTCAGCGTCACACCGGCAACGCTGACGGACATCGCCGATGCAGACAATGTCCGGCGCATCCAGGTGGTGGTGACGGAACGCGGCGGCCAGCAATTGCAGCTCACCGGCTGGAGGACCAGGCCATGACAGCCATGAAGCGCCCCCTCGCGCGCGGCTTCACGCTGGTCGAGCTGATCGTCGTCATCGTCCTGATCGGCATCATCGGCGGCGTGCTCGTCCTGCAGCTGCTGCCGGCGATCCGCAGCTACCTGCTGGTCGGGCAACGCGCGGCGCTGACCAACCAGGCCGACACGGCCCTGCGCAAGATCGTCGGCGAAGTGCGCAGCGCGGTGCCCAATTCGCTGCGGCTCGGATCGTCAACGTGCATGGAACTGGTGCCGACCAAAGACGGCGGCCGCTACCGCATGGGTCCCCACATCGAAGGCAACACTGTGGCCGGCGACTTCCTCGACGATACCGAAACCAGGGACCGCTTCGACGTGCTGACCGACTACGTCAATGCGCCCGTGCCGGGCGATGCCATCGTGATCGGCAACCAGAACACGAGCGACGTTTATGACCAGGTGAACGTCGGCATCGTCAATGCATCGGGCGCTCCCACCAACGCCGCCACCGGGGTGTCCAGCATCACCCTCGACGCCCCCATCCGGGTCCCGCCGGGCTATGACGGCGGACGTTTCGTCATCGTGCCGAAGGACGAAAAAGTCGTCACCTACCTGTGCCTCGGCGCGGAGCTGGCCGGAGGCACCGGCGCGGGCAAGCTGTACCGCCTCGCCGACGCAAGCTTCCACTTCAACGAAACCTGCCCGGCAGCGGCGCCGGCCGGCGCCGCGCTGGTGGCGGACAAGGTATCGCATTGCGCCTTCATCTATTCTCCCAACCAGGGCGCGACCCAGGAAAGCGGCTTCATCCAGCTGCAGCTGACCCTGAGCGACAAGGGCGAGTCGGTCCCGCTCACCATCGGCGCCCACGTGGACAACGTGCCATGAGCCAAGCGCGCCCCCAATCCGGCTTCGCCTATATCGCGGCGATCGTGTTCCTGGTGGTGGTCGCCGGGATCGCGGTGGCCCTGCTGCAGCTGACCAATACCCAGCAGGCCACCGTCAACCAGTCCCTGCTCGGCGCCCGCGCCGGCCTGGCGGCGCGCGCCGGCATCGAATGGGTCTACCAGGGCCTCGGCAGCCGTTGCACGCAAACGGGCGCCGCCACGGACCTCGGCGATTTCGTCGACGACAGCGGTTTCCGGGTCACGGTCACCTGCTCCTACCGCGTCTTCCGCGAAGGCCAACACCCCGGCGCCAACGGCGAGCCGGAAGCGACCGTCAAGCACATCTACACGATCCAGTCGGTCGCCTGCAACCGCAATGGCCCCGGCGCTTGCCCGGACGACGGCAGCGTCCCACGGCCGGACTACGTGGAACGCAAACGGGTCGCCACCGTCTGCATGACTGCCAATAATAATCCCTGCTACTAAATATTATCCGCAACGAAACAATGATGGTGGTTTCGCAGGAATGATCTTTTTCCGATAGCAGCGCATCATGGAGTCCTCAACCAACCCGAGGAGCATCCATGACCCCATCCAAAGTTGCCATCGTCACCGGCGCCTCGCGCGGCATCGGCGCCGCCGTCGCCCGCCGCCTGGCCGAAGACGGCTACCGCGTCGCCATCAACTACGCCAGCAATACCCAGGAAGCCGAGAAAACCGTCGCCGCCCTGCGCGCCGCCGGCCATACGGCCATCGCGATCCAGGCCGACGTCGCCCAGCCCGACCAGGTGCGCGCCTTGTTCGACACCACCGAGCGCGAGCTGGGCAAGGTCGACGTCCTGGTCAACAATGCCGGCATCCTCAAGACGGTGCCGCTGGCCGATACCAGCGACGAACTGTTCGCGCGCACCTTCGCCATCAATGTGCAGGGCAGCTTCAACACCATGCGCGAAGCGGCCACGCGCCTGAACGACGACGGCAGCATCGTCAACTTTTCCACCAGCGTGGTCGGCCTCAAGCCGCCCGGCTACGCGATCTACGGCGCCACCAAGGCCGCCGTCGAGACGATGAGCCAGATCTTCGCCAAGGAGCTGCGCGGCCGCCGTATCCGCGTCAACGTGGTGGCGCCGGGCCCGGTGGCGACCGAGCTGTTCTTCGACGGCAAGACGCCCGAGCAGATCGCCCATTTCGCCGGGTTGCCGCCGCTGGAGCGCCTGGGCGAGCCGGAGGATATCGCCCGTGTCGTGTCCTTCCTGGCCGGCCCTGAGGCCGGCTGGGTCAACGGCCAGGTGTTGCGCGCCAACGGCGGCGTGGTGTAGCCGGAGGATTGGGCAATCCTTGCGGAGCATTTCACGCGCGTTATAGGGTGTAATAGGCGCATGAACCGCCACCGCCACGAGGAGAACGACGATGCAAGCGATCCGTGAACTCGCCGACCTGATTGCCCGCCATGCGCCCATCGAAGGCATGCACCAGAGCCCCGTTTCCGGCATGTGGCTGATCCGCAGCGACCGCACCACCGAACCGCTGCACGTGGTGCATGCGCCGGCGGTCTGCATCATCGCGCAAGGCGCCAAGCTGGTGTCGCTGGCCGGCAACGATTTCCATTACGACCCGGCCAAGTTCCTGGTGGTGTCGGTCGACCTGCCGGTGACCGGCTGCGTCACCCAGGCCAGCAAGGAAGAACCCTATCTGTGCCTGCGGGTCGACCTCGATCCCCAGGTGCTGGCCGCGCTCGACCTCGAACTGCCGGGGCGCCCCATGCCACGCGCACGCGGCGCGGCGTCGGCGCGCGGCCTGTTCCTGAGCGAGACCACGCCTGGCCTGGCCGACGTCGCGGCGCGCCTGGTGCGCCTGCTCGAGGCGCCGCAAGACATTCCGGTGCTGGCCCCGCTGCTGTTGAAGGAGCTGCACTATCGCCTGCTCACCGGCGAACACGCCGACGTGGTGCGCCACATCGCGCGCGGCGAAGGCCGCATGGCCCAGGTCACGCGCGCGATCTGCTGGATCAAGGACAACTTCAACCGCCCGCTGAGCGTCGAGCGCCTGGCCGGCGACGTGGGCATGAGTTCGTCGACCCTGCACGAACACTTCAAGTCGGTGACGTCGATGAGCCCCCTCCAATACCAGAAGCAGCTGCGCCTGCAGGAAGCGCGGCGCCTGATGCTCACCGGCGCCAAGGACGCGGCGCGCGCCGGCCATGCGGTCGGCTACGAGAGCAGCTCGCAGTTCTCGCGCGAGTACGCGCGCTTCTTCGGCCTGTCGCCGGGGCGCGACTCGACGCGGCTGCGCCAGTCACTCGATGGCGCCAGCCTGCTGCAGGCGATGCGCTAGGCGGCCACCGGCGCGCCGCGGACCCGCTCCAGGATGCGCTGCGCACTGAGCTCCTGGATCAGCAGCGCGCGGCGCCCGCGGGCGATTGGAAACCAGGCGTCACCCCATGGCCGCCGTCTCCTATAATCGCGCCATGACCACTCCTTCCCGGCTCCCCGCATGAGCTACCGCCTGGCGATCTTCGACTTCGACGGCACGCTGGCCGATTCCTGGCCCTTCTTTTTGAGCGTGTTCAACGATATCGCCGACCAGCACGGCTTCCGGCGGGTCGACGCCGAGCAGGCCGAGCGGCTGCGCCACTACGGGCCGCGCGACGTGATGCGCCACGTCGGCATGCCGGCCTGGAAGCTGCCGTTCGCCTCGCGCTCCTTCATCGACCGCATGCGCGCCGTCACCGGCGCCGGCCGCATCCCGCTGTTCGACGGCATCGGCCCGATCCTACGCGAGCTCGACCGCGCCGGCGTGCGGCTGGCGGTGGTGTCCTCGAATGCCGAGGAGAACGTGCGCGCCGTGCTCGGGCCCGAGCTGGCGGCCCTGATGCGGCAGTACGAATGCGGCATGTCGATCTTCGGCAAGGCCGCGCGCATCCGCAAGGTGGTGCGGCTGGCGAGCACGCCACCGTCGCAGGCGCTGTACGTGGGCGACCAGACCACGGACGCCGACGCCGCGCGCCGCGCCGGCATCGGCTTCGGCGCGGTCAGCTGGGGCTATGCGCCGATCGAGACGCTGCGCCGGGTGGCGCCGGAGCGCGAGTTCGGCGCGCCGGCCGACCTGCTGTCGCTGGCGCGGCGCTAGTATCCCCGGCAGATTCAGCTGCCGAAGTCGGCGTTGCGCTCGAGCGCCTTGCGTACCGCCGTGACCAGGCCGGCATAGCTGCCGGCGCGGCACAGGTTGTCGGGCGGCGTCGATGGCGCCGGATTGCGCTGCGGATCGTGCACCTCGGAGGGTGGCGCAACCGGCGCGTTGCCGCGACGGGCAGTCAGGCTCTGGTCTTCAGTCATGGACAGGCTCGCTTGGTGGAAGATGGGGCGCTCATCCCTTCACGCACACCACCTGCTTGAGGGTGTGGACCACGTCGACCAGCTCGCGCTGGGCGTGCATGACGGCGTCGATGTCCTTGTAGGCCATCGGAATTTCATCGATCACGCCTTCGTCCTTGCGGCATTCGACCCCGCGCGTGGCGCGCTCCTGGTCGGCCACCGTGAAGCGGCGCTTGGCTTCGGTGCGGCTCATCACGCGACCCGCGCCATGGCTGCAGCTATTGAAGCTTTCTGGATTACCCTTGCCGCGCACGATGAAACTGCGCGCGCCCATCGAACCGGGGATGATGCCCAGCTCGCCTTCGCGCGCCGACACCGCGCCCTTGCGCGTGATCAGGACGTCCTTGCCGAAGTGGCGCTCGCGCTGCACATAGTTATGGTGGCAATTGACTGCTTCCACATGCGTCTCGAAAGGCTTCCTGATCACGCTGCGTACGGCGTGGATCAGGTTCTGCATCATGACTTCGCGGTTGATGCGCGCGAACTTCTGGGCCCAGCCGACCGCCTCGACGTAGTCATCGTAGTGCTGGGTGCCTTCTTCGAGGTAGGCCAGGTCCTGGTCCGGCAGGTTGACCATGTGGCGCCGCATGTCCTGCCGCGCCAGCTCGATGAAATGGGTGCCGATCGCATTGCCCACGCCGCGCGAGCCGGAATGCAGCATCAGCCAGACGAAGTTTTCCTCGTCCAGGCAAACCTCGACGAAATGGTTGCCGCTGCCCAGGGTGCCCAGGTGCTTGTAGTGGTTCGCATGCCGCAGCTTCGGATACTTGCGGCAGATCTCGTCGAACTCGTTCCTGAGCCTGGCCCAGCCGGCATCGACGGTCGGCGGCGGATTGTTCCAGGAACCGACGTCGCGGCCCCTGGCGTGCCGTGTCTTGGGCGACATGCCATGCGGCACCGCCTGCTCGATAGCGCTGCGCAGCCTGCCCAGGTTGTCGGGCAAGTCGTCGGCGCGCAGGGTGGTCTTGGCGGCCATCATGCCGCAGCCGCTCTTACGACATGGTAACTGTTACCACGACACTGTCTATAGAGAGGAAGGCGAGTGGATACAGGTAACAGATACGCCCTCCAGAACTTGGCGGCAGGGGTAACAGATCAGGCAAGGAAATCAGACTTGGTCCGCCACTTTGGTCCAAAAAACGCCTAACAGAACCTCTTACTTGCTCGGATAGCAACAACCTCTTGGACTAGCTGACGTTTGCCATCGGCCGAATACGGCCATTCGTTATATAACAATTTCCTTATTCAGCGAACACTCTTTCAGTATTGATTTACAATTGCAAAATTTATGCTTGCCATCTTTAAAAGACTTTGGCTTTGCTGTTGATATTTCTCCTCCATATATTGATGCGTGCCTCCTATTTGCCAATAAGGTTGCTTTGACCCTTAATACTCCTTTAATTAAATCCCATTGCAATTATGCAACGCTGCCCAAATAAATCTTCATTGCATGAAGAAAAAACTGGAACACTCACCAAATGAAACGACACCGAGTTTTCTCTTTTGATTTTGACACTCGCGCTCTTCTCCTCGACCGCTTGGGGAGAATTGGTCAGAAGAATCAAAACGCCACCATGAGCAGACCCAAGCCAGAGTGATTGATGGCCTTCGCCACCAATATGGCGAGAAAAATCTTGAAATTAAGTTGCAGAATTTTTCAGATCTCAAATCTAAACCGTTCTCCGTTGCTGCCTTTCACAACAAATTTCTGCAACAAATTCGAGATGCTTTTGTTATCGGGAGCTATTATCCTGCGCTGACTGCCGCATGCTCTCTCGGAGAAAGAATTCTTAACCATTTATTGCTGTTGCTTCGCGATTATCACAAGGATTCTACGGAATATAAGAAAATCTATCGCAAAGATTCATTCGACTACTGGCCGACGGCGATCGATACACTCGAATCGTGGGCTGAGATACTACCTGAGACCGCCGAGCTTTTTAGGAGTTTGAGTCAAAAAAGAAATAAGGCAATACATTTTAATCCTGACACCGACCACAACGATCGGCAGTTAGCATTAGAAGCAATCCATTTGCTACAGGAGATTGTGAGTGTACAGTTTTCGGCATATAGCAACCGCCCATGGTATTTTCATGTTCCTGGCGAAATTTACATTCGAAAGGAATGGGAAGACAAGCCTCTGATCAAAAGAGTATTTATTCCCAGTTCAGTTCTTGTTGGGCCAATGCATCAGATGATAAGCATCTCTCCTCATTTAGTGATTAACGATCGATTCCAGTATGAGGATGAGCTAATCTCAGACGAGAAGTTCATTGAACTACGGACGTCCGCAACGAGTGAGCACAAATAAAGCGGCTTGGAATAATAAAATAAAACAATAAGAGCGCCTAATAAAAACCCTTGCCTGTCCTGACGGCAACACCGTACACTGAGCTATTCTGAACGTCTGCCTTCGGCCAAAAGCGGACTACTCTCGCATAGATCTTGTTAAGACGGAGAGGAAACTCACTTGATGCACGTTTAAACTATGTTCCGAAATCGGCTACAGCGCTGATCTATCAAGGCATCTGGATGTGCCGACAGTTTCGTTACCCTTATTCAACTAGCCTGCGTGACTTTGGCCCAGTGCGGAGCATGCTGCGATAGTGAGTTAACAGATTCTTAACGCTGCATTGTTTATAGTTCAGCTCGGCTTTGTTGCATAAATCAGCAGAGTTCGTAATTCCCCAAACCCCAGGCGGAATTACGGCATGCTCACCGCCATAGTCGTAGGCGTGCCCAACCGGGTGAACCGATTGAGAATGGCGGCACGGACCTGTAGTTCCGCGACCTGACGGTCGAAATCACGTGCCATAACGCGTTCACTGAGCAGCTTGAAACAACGCATCTTGGTCTCGACAAGGCTGCGCCGGTGATAGCCGCTCCACTTCTTCCAGATTTTCCTGCCCAGTAGACGCGTGGCCGCCAGGATGGCGTTGCGGGCTGTGGCGCCTGGACGCCGATCCTTCCATGGCTTGGCGTTCTTACGAGTTGGAATAACCGCTTGTGCCCCACGTTGCGCGATCGCTTCATGACAGTCTTTGGTGTCGTAGGCACCATCACCGCTGACGCTTGCGACGGTCTCGCTGGCGGGAATTTGGTCGAGCAGGTATGGCAGCATCTGCGCATCGCCTGTGGCGTTGTCGGTCACTTCAATGGCCCGGATTTCCAGCGTGGCCGCATCAATGCCAAGGTGGACCTTACGCCACTGACGACGATAGTCGGCCCCATGTTTTTTGGTCTTCCACTCGCCTTCGCCCAGCATCTTAATGCCCGTGCTGTCGACTAGGAGGTGCAATCCGGTTACAGTCGGCTGCGCTCCGATCGTTACCGGTAGATATTTCTGGCGCCGGCTAACGGTGCTGAAGTCAGGCACCTGCCAGTCCAGGCCAGCGAGCTTGAGCAGGCTTTGCGCCATGCCCATCGCCTGGCGCAGGGCCAGATTGAACAAGCCCTTGATGGTCAGGCAGAACTGGATTGCCGCCTCGCTGTACTTCGGTCGCCGGCCCCGCTTGCCGCTGGCACTGCCGTGCCAGCGCATGTCCTTGTCCAGCCAGATGAGCAGCGAGCCGCGCGCCTTCAGCGCCGTGTTGTAGTCTTTCCAGTTGGTCGTTCGGTACTTTGGTTTTGCTGGGGCAGTCATGTCGTCAGTTTACCCCGCACCCACGCTAGACCGCTGAACGGGGCCTATTTGTGCAACAAAGCCGTTCAGCTCTGGTGCGCCTGTAAAGAACCATGGACGCCCTGATTGCCAAGCGCTGTGCGTGCTGGTCGTCGCCTATGCACTTAGTCGCATCCATTTAATCCCGGACTTCATCCCCGGTATTGAGCTACCTCGACGATGTAATCTGCTACCGTGCCTGATATGGGTAGCTGTCAGACTTATTCCCTCATATGTCCTTGCTGAGTGCAGGGGGACGGGTCAATGAGTAGACGGCAAAGCAAAGACGCACGCCAAAAAGCAACTATGGCATTGCTTAAGTCGTACTGGCATGGATCCTAGTGTCCTGGGCGATCTGGGTCTACCTGATATCGCCTTTCTACTAAGGGCGGCAGGCCAGAAAATACAAATCTTTGGATCGTTAAGAATTATTGAGTTGGCGTTTACCAACCTACTCGTCAGCAACTGCATGGTGGCCCCTGCAGGAAGTAGCGCACAAGATGTATACCTGTGATTTCTTTAAGACGATTGAACAACATGGATGACGAAAAGAAGGGTAAGCAAGCATTCCTAGTCTCGGTGCTGATTCCGGCGAAAGACGAGGCCGATAATATAGGGCATCTGGTCAACGAGATTCATCGCGCCCTCGCTGGCCATCATTCTCACGAGGTAGTGCTGGTCGACGATGGCAGCGACGACGATACTAGCGCTGTGTTCCTGCAGCAATGCCAGCAGTTGGGCATGCCGGGGCGACTCATCCGCCATGCTCGCAGTGCCGGACAGAGCACCGCTCTCTGGACCGCTGCGCGCCACGCTAGCGGGCGTTTTCTCGTCACGATAGACGGCGACGGTCAGAATGACCCCGCCGACATTCCGGCACTAGTGGCGCAGGGGCTGACGATGGAAGATAAGCACCCACATTTCTGCATTGCGGGCTTCCGCAAGAATCGGCGCGACACGCGTTGGAAAAAAATCCAGTCACGCATCGCTAATGCCGTGCGCCGCAGCATACTCGACGATGGCGTACCCGATACCGGCTGCGGTCTCAAGCTACTGCCGCGCGAAACCTGGCTTTGCTTGCCGTACTTTGACCACATGCATCGCTTCGTGCCGGCACTGGTCAAGCGCCTTGGCGGCGTGATCACAGTCGTTCCGGTGCACCATCGACACCGTACCGCCGGCGTATCGAAATACACCGCCTGGAATCGGCTATGGGTGGGGCATCGTCGACATGTGGGGGGTCAGCTGGCTAATCCGGCGCAGCAAGCTGCCGCTGATCGAGCGCATGGAAGTGCAGCATTGAAAACTGAATTGAGGCTGCTCTTCAAGCCGCTGCTGCTGACCTGCCTGCTCGCGCTAGGCTTTGCCTCCCTCCATTTCCAATGGTGGGGATCATTCACTGAGCTGGACCTGCTGAACCGGTTGTTCGAACGACATTGGGCGATTGCCTGGCCCGTTTTCGTGCTTACCGGCGTGCTATATACCGCGCTCGGCGGCCCGCGCCAACTGCTCGCATTCAGTTGCGGTTACCTGATGGGTGGCTTGACAGGGGCTTTGCTGAGCACTGCGCTGACCGGACTTGGCGCCCTGTTGGTGATCTATTACGTGCGCAATATCGGCAGGGATTGGCTGCTTCGGCGGCATGGCGAACGCGTCGCCTTCATCCGCCTACTGCTCGGCGAGAATACCTGGCTGTGGATCTGCACACTGCGTCTAATGCCGGTCGGCAGCAATTTGGCGACGAATATCGCGGTTGCCCTGGCTGGACTGAGCATACCGGCGGTTTTCTGGGGCAGCCTCCTGGGCTATCTGCCGCAAATGCTGCTGTTCAGCTTTGCCGGCGCGGGCCTAGCCTTGCATGACGAGCAGCAGATCTGGATCAGCCTTTTGATGCTGGTGCTGTCCACGGCGATGGTGCTCTATCTCTACCATCATGGCTTCAAGCAGAGGCTACAGGACATCCGAGGACAAACGCATGCAACTCCCGCACAATCCGAGCGCTAGGCAAGACGCACACTGGTGGCCGTGGATCGCTGCCCTCTTGATCGCTGCCCTGTTCGCCGGCATCGGGTTGCGGGACCCCTGGCCTGCCGACGAGCCGCGCTTTGCCCAAGTCGCACGAGAAATGGTGGAATCGGGCCAGTGGCTATTCCCAACTCGCGGCGGCGAGTTCTATCCGGACAAGCCGCCAGTCTTCATGTGGCTGATCGCCCTTTTCTACCAGCTCACCGGACAACTGAAGATCGCTTTCCTGCTGCCCAGTGCGCTGGCGGGCTTGGGCACGCTGTGGCTGGTATTCGACCTAGGTCGCCGCTTGTGGGGAGAGAACGTCGCCCGTTCGGCAGTGCTTGTCCTCGCGTTCACGCCGCAGTTCCTGCTGCAGGCCAAGGCCGCACAAATCGATGCGGTGGCCTGCTTCTGGATCACACTCGGCTGCTACGGGCTGGTCCGCCACTTCCTGCTCGGTCCAGCCTGGGGCTGGTATGCCGCCAGCTGGGTGGCGATGGCACTGGGCATCGTGACCAAGGGCGTCGGTTTTCTTCCCGCGCTGATGCTGATACCGCTGGCGATCTGGCGCCGCCCCGTCACCGCATCCGGGCAGCAGGTCTGGTGCATGCGCACGTGGTGGGGACCAACCCTGATGCTGGGCACGCTGGCGCTATGGCTGGTGCCGATGTGGGTGGCGGTCGAACGCATCCAAAGTCCGGAGCTATTGGCCTATCGCGACAACATTCTGCTCAGGCAAACCGCTGAACGCTATGCCAATGCATGGCATCACATAAAGCCATGGCACTACTACCTGTCGACTGCACTGCCCAGCATGTGGTTTCCGCTGGTCGTGCTGTTCCTGCTGCAGATCCGCAGCATCAGGAAGCTGTGGCCGTCCAGCGTGGCACTGCGCGTACTGCTGAGTTGGGTTGCGCTAGTGTTGCTCTTCTTTTCCATCAGTCCTGGCAAGCGCGAGGTCTACATCCTGCCGGCGCTACCAATGTCTGCCCTGGCACTCGCCTACGTCTGGGAACAAGCGCCGGAGAAAGGGCGCCGCACCGCGTCTCTTCTGTTACGGGGAGCGCTCGCGGTGGTTGGCCTGCTGCTGATGTTGCTGGCAGCGATGGCGCTGTTTGCTCCGGATCGCCTGCATCACCGAGCGGACGACTACGCCGACGCCATCGCCGCTCTGGCTCCAGGTCTGCTGATACTGGGATTGGCGCTGTCCAGCATCGTCTGGCTGTTGCGCAAACGCGCCTTGTTCGAACAGCTCGCCCTAGCCAGCTTGCTGACCTGGCTGTTCATTTCTTTCTGGCTGTGGCCCTCCCTCAACACACACCGGACGCCGCGCGCAGTCATGCAAGAACTCGAACAGAGCCTTGCACCTGAAGCGGAAGTCGGCATGCTCGAGTTCAAGGAACAGTTCCTGTTGTTTGCAAGCCGACCCCTGGTCCATTTCAGCTACCTGGCACCGCTACCCCAGCAGGAATGGAATGCCTGGCGCTGGATTCGCTCAGCTCCGAATCGCGTGCTGCTGCTCCCCGATAATCTAGCGCTACAGTGCTTCGATCTGACGAAGAAACGCGTTCTTGGCGAAGCCCATCGCCGCAACTGGGTCTTGCTCGATGCCTCGGCCGCACGTGAAAGCTGCGGCAGGGCTGTTGACCGCGTACCCTACCGCTACGTACCCGTGAAGAAAGACATCCTATTATCAAACTAGTCAGAACTGCGAGCACTACGCACTCGTAACCGACGCTGCCAGCTTCATCGGCGTCCATTTGACGTGGTTGTATCGACAGCTATTTGCTTGTATTTGACTTTGTAAGTAGATCGTACGTTACGATCACCTTGTTCACTGTCGCTGTATCAAATGTCTGCTTCGGGTCGGTAGCAGACACACAGCTACACTAACGTGGACTTATCAAAACTGCCGCGATACCAGTCAACTTGCGTAACCTTCAACTGTGAACTAGGCAAGTTCTTCCATCCATACATCCGTGCAGATCTGTGAGAATCTACCTCACTTTATCAATATAGAATCGACAGGCGAACGGCACGCTACGATGCCGCCTGGGAAACTAGATGAAGATGAAAATAAGTGTGCTAGCAGCGATCCTGTGTGTATTTACGGGATCAGCTACTGCGCAAGTTAGCGTAAGCGGTTACACGAAGAAAGACGGAACCTACGTTGCCCCACATTACCGGTCGGGTCCAAACGATACCCGTAATGACAACTACAGTACTCGGGGGAATATCAACCCTTACACAGGCAAGGAAGGGACAAAAGCCCCAGAGCCCGACCCGCACAGCTATTCCCGCCCGTCGACGCTCCCCCGAGCTCAGCCGACACCCAATCCCTACACGCGATCGAGCTCGACGACTAACCCTTGGGAGCATAAGACGCCTGCTGAGCCAACTCGCCGGTATTGATGAGGCTTATCGCCGACGCCTGCACACTAGTGTGTCCGCCGACACATGAGACTTGAGCTCGATTGCGCCTGCGGGCGCGCAAGGAAAAGAACAGATGTGGAAGTTGACTGTAACCTTGGGCTTGGGGCTTGCCCTGATAACGCCGGCAATGGCCGACGAGCTTTCCGACGTGAACCAGCAGGTCATCCTATGCCTGTACAAAGCCTCGCTGCAATTGGACGATAGGGTCTCCGACGTTGCCTCGATTGCACCGGCCGTCGCTGGCTCCTGCAGACAGGAATCCGCGCGCTTCTACCAACTCGTCCGAAACCGAGTTCCTGGCCCGGTGGACGAAAACGAAATTGCTGCATATCGGCGCAACCACGAGCTGGACCAGGCACGCCAAGTGCTGCTGATGAAGCGGGCGGATGACCGGAAACAGAAATGAGGTATGCGTACACACTGGTTCTGTGTGGCTTGTTACTGACGGGCGGAAGCGCACAGGCGCAGGACTGCTTCGAAACCACGATCGTCGGACCGTCGCCCTTCATGGGCAACCACGGCGAGGTGTTCAAGACCGCCGAGGGAGGTCTGTACGAGGTTTCGGGTTCCTACGAGTATCTATACGCCTACGGCCCTAAGGCCGCGATCTGCCCCGGTGCGGGGAAAATGGTGGCCGCTGGTAAAACAATCCACATATTCGCGCTCCAGCCCCGCCCCAAGGTAGGCTCTAAGAGCGCCAAGCGCCGCCAAGCTGAGCCAGCAAGCTATGCGACAAGCAACGCACCGATTCATGTTTTGTTGCGCACACGCGGCTGCAGCTACTTTATTGCCGACGGTCCCCAAGGTTTGTATTTGCTTGAATGGTATGGCGGATACGACCCCGTCGCGCACGATGGGATCCTTGGGGAACTCAGTGGCTATGGTTTCAAGGATGTTCTGTACAGCAACGGCCAGAGCGGACACGTATACATCGACGATTACATGTTGGGCAAAAGCCGGGCGCTCGAGAAGTTCAACGAGAAGTGCGGATAGCTGGGCGCCGCGACGGGTTGCGTAGAAGGCGACTGGCGTCACTTTGACAACAGCGGCAGCACCAGTCCTTATCACAACGCCTTGAACAGATCACATCCCCTAAGGAAATCAATGAAACGTCTCTTGTTCGCTTCTATCTATGCCCTGGTCTTAACCCCTCTTTGTCATGCAGCCGATTCGAAAGCAGCCGAGAACAAAAAGGCTTGGGACAACCTGTGCACCTCTTACGCGTCACTGGGCAAGCAAGTAATGTTGAATCGCCAGCAAGGCGTTTCGATGATTAAACAGATGCAGACAGCCGAGGCTATGGACTCCCCGGAACTTCGTCAGGGCATGAAGGCGCTGGTTCAAGATGCGTACAAAACGTCTCGCATGGAGGCCCCTTCAAATCAGCGCAAGGCTGCACAGGATTTCGAGGACCAGCTCTACGGCGCATGTCTGAACATGAAGAAGTAGCGATTCGGCATCGTTAGAGGATGTAAAGACCTCCCGACAAGATGGCGCTAGCTGCGAGTTCTACCCATCGATTACTGAGGGCGTAAACCTAACTTGGCATCCGTCCGCAACCTGGTCGCTGCTGGAACAAGAAGAACATGAAACGCCCGGCGCGAGAACGACTATCCCATGCTGGATTTCTGGACAAATTCGCTTGGGCGGTTCCAAAGCGCAGAACTATGATTGCGCTCGATCCGCACGGCGGGCCGACCCTGACCGAGGGGTAGAGTGCAGCAAAATAACTTTGGTTAGATTAGAGAAGGCGACACTATGTGGAAGTGCAGAGGCTGTAAAGAGACTATCGACGAGGAGTTCGACGCTTGTTGGCAATGCGGGACCGAACGTGGGAAGACAACTGCGAGTTCACACCATATCTTGCCAACTGAACCGTTGTTGTCGAATGGATTGCCACGGTCCCAAGTCCTCGCCAATGCAAGCGGATCCCGAGAGAGTGAAATTGTTCAGGCATTGACTCGTCGTTACCGAGATGCATACAGGTCGGCGCACTGGTTGATACAACTAGGTGGACTGATCAAAATTGCCGCAATTGTCTTAATTGTCGCCATTAGTGCGCTTTCAATGGTAGCTTCAGACGTCTTGTCGTTTGCCGGCCCTGTCGGCGTAATAGTTGGCATTCTTATGTTCGTGCCCATCTATATCTTAGGGGTTTTGACATCGGGACAAGGGCAAACGAATTTGGCGACTCTCGACACGGCGGTTAATACCTCTCGACATTTGAGCAAAGACGATGTCGCCGCACTTCTCTTTGATTAGCAGCAAAAGCTAAACACTATTGGATTTTTACTTATAGTCATCACTACGGCAATAGGTGGTGATGTCTGCTTTGGGTCGATTCCAACCGTTCACAGATTCACCGTAGTGTTGAAGGAGCGCTTCAAAAGCGGTGGTAGAGAATGGGAATATTTGACTAGACTCATCCTGTTGCATTATGGTAACTACTTACTTGCGCTATAAGGGCCGGTAACGGCAATGAAGAGGTTGGCACTGCCTGTCGATAACATTTGACTCGAAGCTTGAAACAAATACTTGAGGGTTTATGACAATAGAACGTCCTGGAAAAGCAACACGCTGTGTTGGATGCGGCAAGACCGGCGCCGAAAAAACCGGCTCCAACAATTGGAAGATGTGTGACAAATGTCTTACAACGTACTGCACGTCTTGCTATCAAAAAATCAAAAAATCCTCGTCTGCTTGTACTGATCATTCGCCTTGGGGACGCTGGCTAACAGCACATGGGACTTTCTCTACAATGACATTCAAATAGTATAACTAACTAACACAAACTGTCGATAAACCTTTCTTACGATGAGCATAATAGGAGTTTTCGGCTAGCGCGCATATTGCCGTATGCGTTCGTCCGTTTCGGGTTGGCTTCTGCCTTAGACTAGGCGGCAGAAGGCGACTAAGAGCAATCGTTCGTATATCGCACTCTTATGTCGCAAATATGAGCTTCTAAAAAACTTAATTGGTCAATGAAAGTTGTGCACGCTTATGCTCCTCCAAACGAATTCTGGCAAACGAAAACACGTTCACCTGTTGTCTGAGCTAATCAAGAAATCGGAGGTGTCGATCCTGTGTTCCGGGTGGATCAAACTTCCTGGGCTAAAGGACTTGCTGCCGTCGATTGACGCAGCGCTCGCCAATGGTGCCGCCATCACGGTTTATTCCAACCTGACGGAAACCCTAGAAGGTGTAGCGCCAGCGCTGGCCTCCCGCACAGGGCTGACGCACCGCATGGTTGCCCCCCCCAGTCGTGCGTTGCATACCAAAATCTACTATTTCGAAAGCGGCGATAAATACACGGCTGTGATCGGCTCAGCGAATATTACGAAGGGGGGCTTGAGCACTAATGAGGAACTGTCTGTGACGATGCATGGGACACGCGGCGACAGTTTTTTCCTCGAGTTGCAACAGTACCTCGCCATTCTCGCAGCGATGAAGTTTGCCTGAAACATGACAGAGATCACCGCGAGTCTGCACGCGTGCCGTTGCCTGCGACTTCTAAAGAAGGATGATTGTCTGCTTTGGGTCGGATCCGGTTCTTCGTGACAGTCCGCGATTTTTCGCTCTCGGCAACCTGCTATGTTGGGCTCAACGGCCGGGTTCGGCCAAGAGCGGACGTACGATCCGCAGAAGTCGACGGGCGCATCCATGACATTGTGCGTCCTCAGCCGAGACAACTTCGAGCCCCCTAGCACAACCATCAAGGCAAGGCGCGGGATTAATGACAGGACACCTGTACCGCGAGACGTTACAACGCAGAAATGCAGTTTATCCAAGTGCACTTAATCGCACTGAATACCAATTTACCCGGTGGGGCTCGTTGTAGGTACGAAATCCTCACAGGCTGCTGCTTAAGTCCACCGTAGTTATAGGGTGTTTGCGTAACGGCATTTTTGATAAACACAGAGCCTAGAGTTAAATTGAGGATTACATGCGTACCGCCGCCTCCATAATTGACCAGTACATCAAGGTTTGGCTAGAAAAAATTTTGCTCGATTGTAAAGGGGAAGAACATAAGGCCCTTATGGAGCTTATACGATCGACCGATCTTCATGCCATGTTACTTCAAATCGGGAATATTTTAGGGCCGGATCCATATGGCATACCTCGCGGTTACAGCAATATCATCCAAAAAGGCATTTCAATGCTTTTGAACGCTTTCCTTTCAAAAATTGATCCAAAAATAGATAAATCAAGCTTGGGCGATATACAACCTGCTGAAGCTGTAGCTTGGGCCGATGAAGTTCTTCGTCAAGCTGGAGAGTTATCGCACATAAGGCATCTAGCGTATCTCGAACGGCAAAACGTAGTAAGTTGCAAAATTGAATCGGATAAGGCAATCACTATTATCATAGAGCAAAGCAATCTGGAATCGCTCGAAAGAGAAGACGAGTATGCCGTTCTAGATGCGATACGAGAACAGCAAAAACAGCAACGGGATCAGGTTGAGAAAGAAATTTCGGAGTGGCTGAAGCGGCCGATAGATGAATATGCTGTCGCTGATCACCACGGCATCCGAGAAATAAGATTTAATGAACCACTCTTCCGAATTTTCGAGAGACAGGCACAACTGCAGATCAATGAATATGCTGAGTCAGATCTCTTCCCAGACGAAGTTGTAATCGGCGCAAGAACATTCGGGGATTGGAAGAAGATTGCTGCGACATTAACGGCCCTGTCATATCTGCATCAGTTCTATGCTATAAAGATTTGGAGAGACCTTCCAGAGCCAATGCAACATCTGGGAACACTTCGACACCTCTTGCCAGCCATCCATCTTGATGATGAGCTGAGCGAAAAGTGGAATCAGGCGCTTGAACTATCGGGGATTGACAAGCAGAAAAATATTGAGTCAGCGTTTATCTTAACCTTGGAAGATGCAAAAGATTACGCTGCGAAGAACGACCATCCATCCCCGTTAGGAATTCGCATTGCCTCCCTAATAGTGACTCCACAATTTGGCTATTTAGGCAACTCATTTTCTTTCTTAGCAAATAACTTAGAAAAGCTCTACCCTGCAAGCTGGGAGGCTGGAAAAGATAGACGAGAAGCAGGCTTCCAAGCGGAATTAAGTACGCTATTTTCAAGCGCTAACTACACAACGGGATACACGAATATAAAAATAAGAGGAATTGATGGGCGAACCTCAACAGATATTGATTCGGTACTATACGAGCATTCCGAAAACTGCGTGTATTTGGTTCAGCTGAAATGGCCTTCCCCCTATACAACCCCTAATCAAAGAAGCAGTCGAATAAAGAATCTTCAGGATGCAAACGACTGGATCGGAAAGGTGTCCGAATGGCAGGCGCGAACTATCAACCGCGACATCTTACAGCTATTTGGCCTGCATAAGATTCAATGTGACATTGAAAACCTCAAAGTGAGGCTAATCGTCTTAAGCCGTATTTGGACACGATTCGGTGGCGAAGTAAATCAGGATTCACGAGCTGCATGGATATCTTGGTCGAGATTGCGATACCTGTGCCTAGAAAATCACAGAAGGGAAGATCCGTTAAACGTTTCCTGGACTGTAGCAGTTCAAGGCGATAATTGCCCGTTCACTCCGCAAGGGCACACTCGGACGCTCAACTTTGAAAGTCTTAAGGTCAGCATCTGCACTTAAGGTCGAAGTCGTCTCAAGTTAGTCGCTTACCCCGGGGCTCTGATAAGGCGGTGCTAATCTAACGACGATTTGACTTTGAGAAACTTCATCGCGAAGGTCCGCTTTGGGTCGAAAGCAGACGCCACAACAGGTCTGCTTTCGGCCAATAGCGGGACGTTCAAGAGCCCATCGTTGCGCGTGTATCTTTGCATTGCTTATCCCATTCTTTGGAGTCATCCTTCGGCGGCCTGACATCGAATCATGATTAATCCCAAAACGGAAAGATAATTTTGAACGCATCTGAACACATCGTCGACGCCTATTTTCGCCTGGTTCTTGGCTGCTTTACGTTGGGCGATAAGAAGGTCGTCAAGGGCAACAACCGGCAGCTGGACCTTCTCGCCTACCACCTGAAAACGCGCGAGGCGTTCCACATTGAAGTGGCGGTTACTCATCAGATGAACTGGTGCGTGAGGTTGGAAGAGCTTGGTCCCCACTTTGACAAGAAATTCTTCGGCCTGCCTGATGAGCGCAAGGGCGCTGCGAACGGCACAACGGACTTCGAAAAAGGGAAGGTGTATTGGGAGCAAATCAATGCCACCTACGAGGATGTTGGATTCGAGCCAGACCAGGTGAAGCGGGTTTGGGTCTGCTGGATCATAAAAGGCGCTGATGGGGCTGCCCCTATCGAGACGCAATTCTACTCCAAGCACCTGAACCGCACGTTCCCAATTCAGATCCTGAGCCTTCGGGACTTCGTCCTGCCACGCCTGCAGGACAAGATCGGCACAGCGAACTACGACGATGAGTTGCTTCGGGTGCTCGGGTTCGTGAAGCAGCGCGAGTTGCAGACAGCTATGGTGCCGAGACGCAGAGCTTAGGGTCTCTCGGCGGAACGCTGTCCCGGCGGGGCGCTGGCTCAGCTGGGTACTGTCGCCAGCGCCTGCATGAGACGCATTCCTTCTGACGTAAGGAAGATCAAATCAGTCTCTAGTATCTTACGGCATTGAGACGCTGTATTTCGAACAGGTCCGATGCCCTGACTTAACCGCAAGATCACCCGAGTCACCGTCATCCGACACGCGACACGGCCGCCTGGCCGTGGACGAACGGTGTCGCGACATTCGAAGTCTTGATCAGGGCGGTCCGTTGAAGATGCGTAGGAGAGCTGCTGGCAAAATATTCGATCTGCACGTCGGAGCCGAGTTTTGAGCGGTTGCTCAATGCGCATGCTGAACTCTCAGCACATGTGGCGTTGAAAATTCTACGCTGCAATCGCAAGATCCTGCTTCCACTCTCTGACTGTAGTATTTGCCACCGACTCGCCATTGGGCGCGCGCCCTAGCTCTACTGTAATCAGTCGGTCGCCATCGAACGCTGGGCTGAGTTCTAGGCACAGGTAGTCGAAGAGCGGCTTCTCGTGTACAGCGATGATGACCTGGCGGCCATGCTGCTTCGAGAGTGTTCGCAGCAAAGCAGCGAACTGCGAAATGTGAACCTCGTCCATGCTTTGCACTGGGTCGTCGATGATCAGCCATGGCAGCTGCGGCTTCATGGACAGATGAAGTGCGAAGAACAGCGTCAGCGCGGCCGTGTTGAGATTCCCGGCACTGAGCATGGCCCTTGGATTTCCACCTTTGCTGCCATCTCGGTAGAGGGTCTCCAACTTTGCTTCGACTCCACCTTTTGTCGCCTGAGGCAAAGCAAAGGCGGGGATAAAAGGCTCGTCCGGTGCCAGGCGGACGAAGAGGTCTCGCCATGCCGCATTCAATGAATCATTAAACACCTGGCCCATAACGCGGGAACGCTCGACCTGAGCGAGCTTGAGAAGCTCGCGCGCCTGTTCGATAGTGCGTTCCCCCGCTTCCTTCGCAGCTTGTAGGCGTCGATAAGTAGTTTTCCGCTCCAACTGCCGCGCCTTGATAGTTTCAATGTTTTGCTGCTTCAGCAGAAGTTCCCTCAGCGCCGCTTGGCCATCACGGCGTGCCAGCTCTTTGGCCGTCAGCCGCTCCAACCGAGCAGTCACCTCAGTCAAGAACCGCTGCAGCGCTGCTTGCAAAGACTCGCTGTCACCGATGGGGTCGACCGAGAGCACTGTGGCGTACCGACCAGCAGTGTCTCGAATAGCTGTTGATTGCTGATCGACAGCGCGAATTGATGCCAGAGCTTGCGCGGCGTTAGCAGCTTGCCCGAACAGGGTTTCGCCAGCCATAGCCTCCCCTTCCAGGGACGCCAACTCCTGCAACGCCTGCTCAAGGATTGCAAGCCTTTGCCCGTACTCCGTTATCGCTTCGGCCGTCTGGACTTGCGCCTGAGCGACACCAATCTCTCTATCTCGAGCCGCGATCTCGCTCCCAGTGTTCGCCCGCTCTTTCGACAACGCTGAGAGCAGCCCAGCCGACTGAGTTAGGGACGCGATTCGAGCCGTGAGATGTCCCAGCAGCGGCGAAGACGAAACCTCACGGAAGTCCCGACTACAGACGGGACATTCTTCGGTATGCATATGCGGCACCAGGGCGGAAAGCGTCTGCGCAAGATGGCCAGCCTCGCGCGAATGCTGCACGATCTGTTTGTCGATCTCTTCCAGCCGCGTGGCGAGGCCTTGCCGGTCAGTCTGAAGCGTCGAAACCTGCTGTTGCGCTGTTTGATCCTTAGCTTGAACCTGCCGGCATCGCGCCACCTCATTGGAAACTGCCCGATGGGCATAGACACGAGCGTACTCAGGACGGTTCTGAATAGGGGACGGCAGATCAGAGAAGTAGCCACCGAGATTTTCGAACAGCTCCGTCATGCGCTGGCCGCTTGTGTCCAGCCAACTGCGTAGTGCCGCGTCTGCGGCGACGGCGGCCGTTTCGATGGTAGAGCGCCGGTCGGCTGCCATGGCGGATATTTCCTTCTGGCTCTGCGAGATCGTGTCGTTGAGCTCTCGCCGGAGCTGAGTCAAACGTTGTTGCTCTGGCTCCTGTGACTGCTCCTTCAACAGGTCAAGCATCGCCTGCGCCGAGAGAGTGGCAACTTCTGGCCAATGTGGTGTTAGTCGCTCCTGTGCCGACTGTGTGAGCTGCATTGCCTGCCCCTCGGCGGAGGTGAGCTCTTTGGCCAGACGGCTCAATTCGTCATCCAAACTCGGGAGTTGCTCACGCATGTCCCAGAAGCTCACGGCATGACCACGAAGCCGGCGAACATCGCCGGCGTCGTGCAGGCCGTCAATGAGGGCATCCAGTGCATCCAGCCCGAGCAGCTCCTTGACGAATCGCGTCAGTTCCGTGCCATTCGTTGATTTATGCTCGTAGAACTCCAGCAGCCTCGTCATTGTGGATTGCGCGAGGTAGCAGCGCTCAGAGAAGTGCTTTGTCAGGACGGAATTGAGCGCCGCCTTTCCGGTGAACTCGCTGCCATGGATATCGAATTTTCCTGCTGAAAACTCGACGCCAAGCCCGTGAACGCCGATCGACACCGATGCCGTCTTGGACACCGCCTCCTTATGGACCAGATGATTCCGAAGCTGCGGGTCCAGCCGAGATAACGATGCCAAGTGGCCGGTGAGGCCAAGTTCCATCGCCGTCAATAAACTGGTTTTGCCAGCGCCATTGCGGCCATGGATCAGCACGACAGGGCTGTCCATAGGGATCGTGACGGTCCCACGAAGACTGCGAAAGTCGGTGGCTATGAGGGACGTGATGCGCGGTGTCATATGGTCTTCTCCTGGGCCTGGATGGCAGCGGCGTCGATGATTGAGTAAAGTTCCTTGCTGACGGCGCCCTCACCAAGAGATGCAACATCGATCAGTCTCTTGATGGTCTCGTCGAGGCTTTGTGCGGCGACGTGGATGCGGGCCAAGGAGTTACCCGCCACGGACTCAGGCTTAGGCAACGATAGGGGCAACAGCACAGCGAGCCAGTTCTTGAGGACTTGGTCGCCGTCGGCCCCCATGATGGTTCCGGTAGGGAGGACTCGGCAGACCCGTCCCAAAGTTTCCAGGGCGGAAGCGCTGGGACGGGGGCCGGTCACCACTAGGGTAAGTGACCGTGTAGAGGATGCGATGTCCAACGCGCGCGCCACGCCGTCGACCTTACGTGTCAGCTGCGTCTCGCTCTCGCTTGCGATGTCGGCAACTACGATCAGTTCGGCCGAACTATTCGCCTTTACGAACGCGGCTGGAAACTGGAACTTCAGCTCGCCGACCCGGAGTCCGTTGGCGATTCGCTGGTACCCAGCATCCTCGAGCGCTGCCGCAACCCGGCCCACCGGTGTTGAATCAGTCATAGCGCGAGCTCCTGTCTAAATGCTTCATACAGATCATCAGCGGTAGCGTAGGTTTGCAGCAGCGTTGATATGCTTACCTCGCGTGCTTTCGGGAGTCCAGTCCGTCCGGTGGCCCCCCTTGGAGATCGGGACATTGGCACTGCAAGCTTCTGCGACTGAATCAAGATGGGGTTTTCTGTCTCCACTAGGTGGCCCTCGCTGTGAAGAAGCGCCGCGCCGGACGCGCTGGCTGTTAGGTACACCTTGGTGCGGGCAGCTGCTGGACCTTTTCCTGTGACCGCCAGCAAGCCTGATGTCCTGTCAAGAGACTCGGCTTCCACCACCCAGTGGTTGCGGCTCAAACCCATCCCCACCAGGCCGAGTGCTACAGCGGCCTCGCGCAATCCGAGGGCCCCCAATGCGGGGTTGCCAGTGAGGGCTGCCACGACGTCATTTGAGATCGGCTCAAATTTGACATTCGGGTATTCGATTTGGCCGTCTCGCAGCAGCTTGCAGGCGCGGCCGAATCGATTAAGGAGCGCCTCAATAAAGTCGAGCTCCGGCTTCGCCATATCTGCCAAGTGATTGCGAAGCGAAACGATGCCGATGCACAGGTGTTGACGCTCCGCAAGCGAAAGCGTACCTGGAGCGAGACAAATCAAAGCCTGCAGCTTTCTCGACCACACATCCAGCAGCAGCGCGGTGAGCAACCGCTTTGCGTATGCCTGGATTCGCCCCGCCTCAAAGACCGACGTCAGGTTCACGGGGGTAATCTGGCCACGGTATACGTTCTTTAGGAGTGATCGTTGGTCCATGCCCAGCTCTTGCTCCGAGAACACGTAGCTCGGTGGAGGATCGCCAAGCTGCCACGTCAATTCGTTGGCCGCCTTGTTGAAGATACCCTGAATATTGGCGTCCTGGGCTGAGAGGCCCAGCATAAGTGTGCGCTTGCTCCCGACGATGTGCGTCAATGCTGTCACAAGCCCTTGATTGTCCGCTTGGGTGCAAAAGGAGGCGACCCGATCGTTTGAAGCCACCAACCATTGGCGGTACTGGCCCGGGTCATCTTGAGCCTTGACAGCACAGCCATGGAACTTAATGAGGCGGGTCTTATTGCGGGGCAGTTGAAGATCGGCGGGACGTGCGACAACCGTCGGGCTGAGCGCGGCATTACCGTCTGTAAGTGTTTCCACTGCCCTTTCGATCAGTGGATCCCAGTTGGCAGAGAGCATTTCAGGGATTGCACCCTCCAGACTCAATGCCGCCAGGCACAGATGCTCCACGTCGGGCGTCATGGCGGTATCGGCGAACGTTGCGCAGACGTCGATGACGGTCCACAACAGATAGTCCATGTCCTCGCCATCAACCGTGAGGCCAAGCAGCTTAGAATAGTTGTTGACCAAGCGCCGAGCTATAGCATCCTGATCCGGCCAGCTGGCAAAGGGCACATCGAACTTCGAGCGTGATAGTTCGTCCGCTGACGCGCTCGCCAAGCTGAGAATCTCTTGCAGCGTGCGGATGAACTTGCAGTTCGGATCCGTGTGATTAACTTGCGAGCGTACGAACTCGACAACTTTGCCGACGAGGATGCGTAGACTTGGCGCGCGGCCGAATGAAATCCCGGACCCCAACCAGAATGCGTAGAGCCCGTTCGACACACCATCTGCAAAGGGCTCGAACGGGCCATCAAGCAGCTTCAGCGTGTCACGCACGCTGATGTCAAATGCGGCCATGGGTGGCCTCTCCTGTCCTTATTATCATCTCATTATATAGCGCTCGTATGGTGATCAACTCGGGCTTAGAATGGAAGAAGTCGAATCGACTCCTCCTTGCACCTCGCAGCACTGCTTTCTGCTTTATAGACTGCCTGCCAGGACGGGAACATCGTCGGCAATAACCGCCAGGCGCAGCCTGTACGCAAAACATAGGATTACGCATTGATTAGCGCGCGCTGGCTGTAATGTGCCGGTGCCCCTGGCCTGGAGCACGCTCGAACAAGTCAGCGACCAAGTTCCATTCAGCATGGGTCAGGTTCGTACTATGGAGGGGTACGTCCTCGCGCCGATGCACTACCGTGTAGCCCTAGCGGTTAGGGCCTTTATCGGCTGTCGGAGACACCCAGCGTGTTCCCTTAAGCCGGACGATTCCCTACGCTCGCGAAGCGCGTTGAATCGTCGCTGTGTAGACACGCGGGCCGCAACGGCGATCCAGCTCATCGGCAATTTCTTTAGCCTCACCTGTGCGTGCTCTGCCACGATTTCGTGCAAAGCTGCGATATTCTCAGGCTTCAATACTGACGGCCTATCGCCAAGACTTACTGGCGGCTGAGGCGCGGATCTCTGTATCGTAGCCACAGCGTGCCCTCCGTATCGGGAACAGCATGCCATAGGTACTTCTTCAATTTTGTCTCCCCCCTCTAAGCCAGCCGCCGTGGCTTGAGCACCGAACCGCCAGACTCTAGAGCGGAAATTTTCCTCTCAAGCATTCTCACTGATAACAGGAGCCGCGCGTTTTCGCTTGCAAGACCTGTGTTCTGAGCCTTCAGAGCAGCGATTTCGGCCCGTAGTTCAGCTGATCTATGCTCAGCTTGCTGAACTAGCGTTCGCTGTTTCTCCAACTGCTGTTTCGGACCTCGACCTCTCCCATTATTAATCTGGACGGCGAGGTCTGGATACTTGGTATGGATGAGCGTATGGCTGACGCCTGCCTCCCGAGCAACGGCGCTTATAGACGGGGCCGGCTTTCCATCCCGTGCGTTATCGCGCTTGAGCTTCGCAAACGCCAACGTCAATCTCTTACTTGTTGGAATCTCTTTACTCATCATTAATCTCGTTCAGGGGTATTAGCTGGAACAGAATTGCTTCGGCAGCAGCAAGGCCATTTTGTGCCTTTGCTTTGCCACCAGGTCCAATGTCGTCGAGCTTGACCAAGTTCTCATGGTCCTGGCGTAGGTGGTTCCACACTTCTAAAAAGCTGTCGTCAATGACGCCATTAGCGCAGGTACCGCACCGTGGCGCCTCGAAAAGCCCTTGACCGCCACAGTCCCTCGCTTCAGCCAAGCACCAACTGTGGCCCGTGCTCCGGATGTTGATGCCCTCCCGTAGGCTGTCGATGAACTCGCGTCGGGTCTTGAAATAGATCGGCTGGTGATGCTTACCAGCGTAGGCCTTGATTCGTGCCCCCAAACCACCGGCGAGCGGCGTAGCTCCCTCCAGCCAGTGGCCCATCAACGCTGTGTCGAAGTAATCCGTCTCCGCGTCGATGATCTCATAGAGCTCCTTGTCGGTTTCCAAGAGCTTGGCATACCACTCAGTCATAACCACGCTCGCGTGCTTAAAATGGCGCTGCAGCGTGACCAAGTCAATGCGGGGACCTTTGTTCAAGTGCACGACGATGACGGCATAGGTGCGCCGGAACCTGTGCGTGGCAAGCAAAGCCCCGAGAATAATTCCCTTGCGTTTGGCAAAGGCGTTGAGCTGCTTGTTGTGCGAGCTGGTATCTGTTGAAACTACGCCGCGTGACGACTCACTCAGGAATAACCGATGGGCATTGCGCTCTAGCTCAAGGATGTGTATAGCTAGACTGGCCTTCTCCGCGTCGGCGGTTGCGACCGCGAACTTTTCACGTGCGATAGACAGCTCTGCGGCGATGCGTCGCCGCAGCGGAGCCGAATACCATTCAAGGGCGTCAGAAGCGTCTTTAATCACTTGAGGCGCTAACCAGCGCATCGGGCCATCGCCGATCTTGCGGGTTGCGGCTTTCAACCACCAATACGTTTCCCCGTCCACCGTTTCTGAATAAACGCAGTTGACCTCGGCCTCACCTAACTCGTGGACGCGACACCCCGTGGTCATGGCCATAATGATGTATGCTGCTGTTCGGATATCGCTGACGGCCGACTCGAACTCCAAGGCGTCTCGGAACCCTGCGGCTTGGACAGCGGGCTTTTTCACTCTATCCCCCCACGCCTTGCGATCGCATTTGTCCTTTGCAATCTCCCACTGCTCCAAGAAGTGATCACGCAGGCGCAATAATTCTGAGGCTTTAGCTAGGTGCGCCCTAGCAGCTGAAAACAGACTTGATGCCTCAGCGAGGGGAATGAGTTCGGTACGGCGATTATTGGCTGCCTCTGGCTCCCATAGTGCCCCTACCTGATCGAACCTCAGCGCGGTTGCAGCTTCGTCGGTGAAGCTGTCGATCATTGCATGTCGGAGTTCGTACACTTTCCTTAGGATGCCAATATGGCTGGACAGACTGCGGTCATATAGACCGTCATCGCGCAGCTTTTGGATGTACCTAGCTAGATCGAATGCGCGGACGTCACCGAATCGTTTGATACCGTTCAAGCTTGCCCACTTCACGAAGGCGTTCAGAACGACGTGCCTCTTCGGAATCGTCGATGGATCCAGTCGCATTCCACCCGGAGCCTTACGAAACGTGAGCGCTGCTGCAGCACTTCGCATTGACGTTACCCACTCGTCAGGTGTTCTGGCCCAAACAATTTCCTTGTCCCGCTTTCCTCGCGCCGCCCCGGGAAAGAAGCTCGTATAGTTCCAAATCGGATCGCCATAGCGGGAGATCGGCAAACGTTCACCAGACTTAAGCTGTATGTACGTAACGACGAGATCATTTCTCTCCGCAGGTAATAGCCCCATCGGCGCAGTATGCGACTCATAGGTCAAGTCTACGCTCATTGGAGAGACCTCAATGCAGCTAAAACCGAGGGGGACCGCCACATGGGATGTGGTTCGGTGCGAGCCCGGGCCTTCTCACGTTCAACGACAGTGGCATCAAATTTGGGCGCAATATCGCGATCAATCACTCTGGTGACCCATCCGAAGAGTTTGCGCCAATTATCCTGTCCAACATGGCTCCGCTGTGAAAACAGCGCCCAATAAAAACTGAACAGCTTGTACAGATCCTCCTGCAAAACGACCTGAGATTTGCATCGGAAGCAGGACAGGAAGTCGACACAGACTGAGCCGTCCTTTGGCGCTAACTCGCCATTGAAAGCATCCCTGCAGCCGCTGTGCGGAGTGTTGTCCCGCCGTACAGGATCTGACAGTGTGTCCACAAGCACCTCACCCGCCATCCGGTGCTCGTCGAGCATACTTGGGGTGACTGCCAGGTAGCGTTGAGCGACAGCGGGTGTATTTGAAACACTCCGAGCTGTCGCAATGAGGTCGCCTTTGGAAGCTCGCCAGACGCGGTTGACCTTTGTATTGCGGAACAACTGGCTGCTCATCTTCAGGCGTGTGCCGTCGTCTCGCAAGAGGTCGTGACGCAACGTAAATGAGTTGGCGACATTGCTGAGCGTCTCCGTGGTCATGCCACGGGGTGTCCCATCCAGCTCGTAGATCCATAGCAAGCCTTCAAGTTTCGATCCCATGGCCAGATTGGCAGCGTTCTCCGTTAGGCTCACGACCCGCTCGCAGAGCTTATAGACGTCGAGCGAAACCACGCGGGACTCTACAGGCCCCAACGGCGTGGTAGTGTAGTTGCCGGCCCTGCGTTTGAAGGTTATTAAGATCCTCATATTGATTCGGGGATGGCTCATGAAGCACTTCTGTAGGTCTCGCGGTATTTCGAGAAATGGAGTTGGGTTGACGCCAGTTTTCAGGAGGATTGCGAAAACACACAATCCGAGCTGAGTCACAGGCGTCCCCGGGTGTGTACCGTCGAACACCTGAGCGACCTCTATGGCAAGCGGCCGTAGGATGCGCTCGCGCTCGTCATCGGACAGCGGCAATATGTGGTAGCGGCGTCGGTTGACGTCAGTAGCCCCTGGGAAGGGGTTTTTTGAGAATAACCCTTGCCTTGGTAGCAGCTTGCGCTCAGCAATAGCTACCAGCACCGTCTTGACTTTCGCATAGACCGTGCGTGCGGTGTTCAAAGCCCATACTTCTCCGTTGGGCTTTAAGCGGGTTGATAGCCAGCCGGCAAACATATCAATCGTGTCAGCGTTGATGCTGCTCAAAGTCGGTGCCGCTCCCGAAGTGGCGCGTTCGGCGCAGAACCGGAACCAATAAATCACAGCACCGTTGGCAATGCTTTTCAAAGACAAGGGAGTAGGCCTGCCTTCCACAACCATCGCGCGCATGACTAGAACGAAGGCCGATACCGTGTCATCGAAACCTCGCCCGAGATATTCCGACCAATCGAACTTTTCGTCGACGCCGTGAGGTAGGGGTATCGTGAGAGTACAAACAGCCGCACGTTCGAGCATCGTGTTCGATGGAAAAATGGGGATCACTGGCTTCGGTGCCGGACCTCCGACTTTAAAATCCTTCTTTTTTGCCATTCATCAACCTTCTGCATCTGTTTGGTAACCCGATGCTAATGCATCAATCTCAGCTTGATACCGAGTGCCATAGACATCTTCGATTGAATCCAGCAGATGCAAGTAGCGAGATGTGGTGGAAATCTGATCATGGCCAAGTAGCCGTTGGACAATTACAAGTGGTGAGCCCATTAGCTTGCCAGCGTGCTTCAATTCTTCCAACGAGGCTAACGTGTGGGTGGCAAATGTATGTCTGAGCATGTGGGGATGGATATGAAATCCGACGCGAATACCAAGGCGTGATAAGGGCGTGAGCAAGCCATCGTTTTCAAACGGAACGCCATAACGCGTCAGGAACAGCGGTGCGCTTTCTGAACTCCCTGATGCCCGAGCACGTAGACGCGGTCTAACTACCTCTCGGTACTGCCACAAGAGATTCATGCAGGCCACTGATACCCGCACGCTGCGCCTTTTATCGTTCTTTGTAGACATATCCGCTGGGTCCAGCGTCACTGGTACGGTTTTTATATTGGCTGGCAGTTTGCTACAGTCAACCACATACTTCGTTGGAAAAGTAGATAATTCTTCAGACCTCAACCCCGCTGTTAAGCCTAGATAGATCTGTGCCCGATGAGTGGGATTTCGAACTGCCTCCAATGCAATATCGATTTGACTCCGCGAAAGCACTTCAACTGGTCCGTTGGGCTCGCGAAGATAGAGGCTTGACGCTGAGCGGCGACCTCGAGTAGCTGATGTATGAGATAAGCCACCGGTTGCTCCGGAAGAAATAACTTCGTTTCGAGTGAATGGCAGTTCATGAATGCGGCCAACCCGTAGCGCCCACTCGTAGAAGCGTTCTACAGTTGCTCGTTTGTCATTGATATATCCGGGTTGATTACCTACCGTAGAAGCGCACCACCGTACATAATGGGCTAGTGGAGCGACATCGCCACTACCTTCCGCTGGAATGTGATCCCAAGCGAACCGGTTCTCAAGATACCCAAAGTAATCATACATATGCCTGGCATAAGCTTCCCAAGTCTTAATATCCTGTGCACCGGATCGACCGAGAAACTCATCGACGAAAAATAGTAATACAACTTCAACTATTGCCCCAGTAGAATCGACAAGAATAGGAAATCCTTCATAATTCTGCCCTCCTACAGTAAACGATGAATCGCTGGAGTAGATTCTCATTGGCCTATTTGAAGAGGAAAGTGAATTGAGACTGCGCATACTCCCGATGCGCATGTAGGAATCAAGTACACAACATGTGTAAAAATTTCGTCACTGGCATTAAAACTGTAATTTCCGCAATACCCGTGATTTCGATAAGAATCATAACACGTTTATCTTGAAAATCTATCTTAATTCAAAATTTTTTCAGCAGTTTGGGGCCAAGACTTTTCGTTAGAATAGGCGAGCGCTCTTCATAATAGGGCGACTAGTTGCAACGTTCCATTGATGGGCACGACCGTTTTCATTGATAGAAACGCGCAAAGCCGTCATTTAATACTCGACGAATAACGGACGACGGATGCAGCAAGAACTTATTCTATTTTTAATTTAGAAATGGACAGGCATTGCATATCGTATCCATCAACACAGGATAAATTAAGATCAATAAAATCAATGGGTTACCCCTAGCATAAGCCACTTTGGTCTTAAAACGAAATTTGGCTTGGCTACGAATAAGCAAGTCCTGAGTAGCGAGTCTGCAGGTAGCGCACTAAGCAATAGTGAGCATATCCGAGTCAGTTCTTATGTAGATAGGTTCACCTAAATTTAAAATCAAAAACAGTCATGTAAGCGTTGGCCGAGAGTTTTCTATGGTAGTGGAGCAGATTGGGGAAACCCTTTCGATCTAGCTAGCTGTCTTCGCAACAACTAAGGTGCATGAAACCGACCCGAAAATTCAACTATCAAGAAGGCGATCGATGCTCTCAGAATTCAAATTCTGTTTTTGAATTCAAAAATTTAGCCATTGCATACGCATCCACAAGAAGAGGAAAAAATCATTAACTTCAACTAAATCAATGAGTTAGCGCTCCCAGGCACAGTTTATTGATCTAAGATTGAGATCAAGCTGGGTTGCTTATTAGGCGAAGGGAGTTCCAAATTTAAAAACAAAATCCGGACAATGCTAGCCTGTCCGAAAATTCTGCATGCCGTCGCGTCACCTTCGGTTCCAAGGTAGGGAATCAGAAAAGTTCGGTCAGTCTATGTCAAGCGTTGTCTCACGTTGCTACTAGACAAGAATTGAGGCATGCCGATTCTCAGGATATGTTCTGCCTGTTCATAAAAAGGATAGACCTGATCCGGCCCAAGCGGACTGATACCAAGTCGTATGTACAGATCAATTCAAAAATAAAAACGCGATGGCAAGGGCTAGCAATCCAGGTCATCAAAAGAAAATTTTTCCTCTGTCGACAGTCTCGAATCTGCTCGTTATCTAAATTTGGTTGCGAAAGCTAGATTTGCGAAATTGCTGCCAAGTCTGCCAAAGTGACGCAATTCAAAATTAGGCATATTCATTTTTTTAGACATTAGGATTTTAGCAACCCTACAGGGAGACTATTTTTACCTCCACCGAAAATGCCCTTCGACAAGCTGTTTCGTGGATATGCTTAGTCGAGGTAATAGTAGACTGCGCTAGCAACGCTTAGAATAATGCAGGAAGTGGGCTGCTTCACCGTTCCTAATAATGTTCAGCTAAGAATCCGACGAATCATCTTAGATCTATACGTATCCCTCATGCTGGTGTACATTACTACGATAAACGTAGAATTTGAGGTTGACGTTTGCTATTCCAATTTTAAAATTTTAATTTTCTCAATACAAAATATGTTTCAAGTAGATAATTCTTGGCGTTGCCATCGATCTGAATTACTTCAGGCCATATTTCCAAAACCAGAAGTTCAACGATATCGGATAACTGAAATTCCCGTGAATTCTCAAATATTCCATGCCGATATCCAAACTAAGAATGAAGGTGAATTGTGCTGGTCTCGATATTTATTCTTCTCATTTCGAGACATTCTTGATTTCGTGGCAGTAGAAGGAATTGTTAGTTGCAAAGTTAGCATACAGTCTTCCAGATGCGACTCTAGAGAATATTCTATTTTTGCAATTCACCAAGCCTTTGAAGTCATTGATCATCCAGGAGCCTATTTTTTTAAATGTTCCGATGGAAAATTTCGGCGGGATTCAATGCATGAGTTTAGCATAGAGGATGAAAAGTTGATATTGACATGGGATTTAGAATCAAAATGATTTTTCGTTAACAATAAAAAATAGGGCTTGAAAGCCCTATTTTTATCGTTATTAATTGAGATCAGTAATTTAGTGCGCGCTTTTCCTAAATAAAAGTTCGCCATTTTCTGAGTAAACCTCAATCGTAGCAATGGTAGCGTTAATTGTAGGTCCGCCAGCGTTTGTAGCATCCTTCAATTGCACATAGGCCTTTAACTTTGTACGCTGTGACTTACTTCTAGCGCGCTCTATCTTTTTCGCCTCGTCAATCGATTTCGGATTATAAATTAACAAAGCAGCTGGAACGGTTAATTCATAGTGAGGCGGATTTTTCTTACCCTGTGTCACCGCTTTATAAGTGTACCGCTCAGCATCGCGCTTTAGCATCGGAAGATCAAAGCTGTTCTTATCAAAGTCGTATCGACCTAGTTCTAGATCACCTTCCAAAATTATGAACCGATGCTGTGCTTTTTTCGATTCGGCTTTCGCAGATGCAGCCAAATTTTTAATCTGATCTCTACGTTCAAAAGCATCGCTTGAAAAAGGCTGATCTGAGAATATACTCGCGATCTGCTCGTCGCTTAATGGACTCTTGTTGAGAGCAAGGAAGATTAGAAGGTGATCCTTTTCTGTAACAGGCTTTTTGTACGATGTTATTAGGGCGGGTTGTAACACAACTTTTGTTGCCCGACTGGCGTCAACTACACACTTGCTGACGACAAATTTTTGCGTGAGACGCGTGCCTCGATCGTACATTGGAGATCGAATGAATGCAGCTGCAGCGTACTTTTTATAAAAATCGTACACGTCGATGGCTGCGGCACTTTCGCTCGACGACATCACTCGTATTTTTAATGGACTAAGGGCTTCGAACTTACCTCCACGTGCCGCGCTTGTCCATAAATTACTCGATCGATTAATTGCATCTTCGTTTATGCTAGCCACATCACAAAGAAAAGTTTCAGAATCCTTAGGGCCAGGATCGATCGGTCCAGGTAGTGGGGGAATGTTCTGAGCAAATACCTGTGCGGTAATCAGCAAACTAGAAGCTATAAGAAAGTTTTTTAACATTTTTTTGATTATGATTTGACGAGCTCATCGCGCCAGTTCGAAAAACGATTGTTCTGCGGTGCGGATTTTGAGCAATCGACACAAAATTTTTAACATCCGCGCTTGAACGCGCCAGTGGTAAAGGTCCACGACTTGTCGATCGCCAGACCTGCTGCGCTACCAGTTGCTGCGCCAGTCGCCTTGCCAATGAAACGGACGTTGTACTTGGTGTTTGGCTTGAACGATGCCTTGCCGACCAGGAAAGCGACGTTCGGGGTCAGGTAGGTGTTGTCCTGGGTGCTGGTCGCTTTGGTGATCAGGCGAGCATCCAGCGGTGCAGTCTGACCCTCTTCCGTCACGGTGAAGCTGGTCACGTTCAGGATGGTCGATGCTTCCGAGGTCAGGCTAACCGGCGTGCTGGTCTTGGTGCACATGTTTTCCTGGGTCATTTCCATTTCCTGATAGAACGGATTTGGCGATTCCACGCTGTGGCTCAGCCACACGCCAGTCTGGTTGTTAGCCGGGTACACGCCGACGTAGTCACCAGCATTGATCTGCGGAGTGGTCCGGCCGATGTTGACGTACAGCGGGCTTTCTGGGTTCTCCGGTGCGATACCCACGGCGGTCAGGCCCTGGTTCATCATCGCTGCGCGGTGATATACGGTGTTGGCCAGATTGTCGATCGCGTTACCTTCATCGTTCGGGAACATGATGCTGAAGGCGATCACTTCCGTTGCGCCAGTGGCCGGGTAGCCAGCAGCGATCAGGCGGCTCAGCACATCGACACCAGTAAAGCCAGGCTTGCCGACGACCTCTTCGTGTGGCGAAGCGCCACTCTGGTTGGCCGTCACGTAGGCCGCGTGGTTCTTCGCCGCGATGTCAGCGTTGGCGTTCTGATTCACCGGACCCAGACCTTGCACAGTGCGGAAGGCGTTCAGCTTCTGGAGTGCCTTCGCTTCGCTCGAGCCTGCGGCGTAGGTCGGTGCTGCTGCCGTTTGCAGGCTGGCCGCTTGTGGGGTCAGGGTTGGCGTAGGAGTCGGGGCGACTGGCTCGATTGGGTTCGTCACCACCGGAGCGATCGGATTGCTAGCAACTGGGCTCTTGTCGCCACTACCACCGCCGCAACCCGACAGCACGATTGCTGCAAGCGTTGCTACTAATGAAACTTTTGATACACGCATATTTTCCTTGATCGTTGTAAGAGATAGTCAGGACGAGATCGTCAGCACGGTTGTCTAAGTAGCGCGTGTACGTACTAATCTAGGATGCACATGCCCTGGTGACTAAATGAGAATGCCTCGTTGACCTGAGTAGGCAGTATAGCAACTTTTGACCAGAATCTACGTTTTTCGTAGAGATATGCACTTGGGGTTCTACGAATATCGAAGGATGCGTCAGACATCCAAAACGATTAGTCCCACATTCGGCCGTCGACTACGCCAAGCAAGGCTGAGGGCGGATTTGCCACAAGACCGCTTAGGGGTGTTGGCGGGACTGGAGGAATCCTCGAGCAGCGCGAGGATTAGTAGATATGAAGGCGCGGTTCATGAGCCTCCCGCAAAATTTGCTAAGCAGTTGGCAAGGGTACTGGGCGTACCAGTCGCCTTTTTATACTGCGACGATGATCGACTTGCAGACATCATGCTTTCTTATTCGTCCATGTCTGAAGTGCAGAGGCAAGAACTCCTAAATATCAGTAAAAGGCTTAGCGACTTAAATCTTTAATTTAGCCTTGATCAGGTTTGTTTTTGCATACCAGCGCCGAATCCTGTTAAGTTAAGGATAATGAAGTGATTCTGACTCAACGTAGATCCCTATCCCTCAATAACAGAAATTTTAGAGATTGAGCTGGTTTTGATATTGATTTAGCGGTTACTCATATCAAAAATAATTTCTCGGCGAATTTCGTCTGTTAAATTTATGATTTTCTTGCACGCCATTTAACAGACTTTGCCGAATAGAACTAAGGGAATGGGGCTCTCTCTTGTCGATGCAAATTATTTAGGGATCGAATTCCATTCAAGCTGTTCGGCAACTTGGTTAATGACCCACATTGCCTCAGCTGCACCTGTCCATTTGGTTGCTAACAGTCGAACGTGATAATGCTCGAGTATTTCTAACTCGGTCATATGGGAACGTTTCCCAATTTTTGATTCTTTCGCCTTAACCGCTAGTTGATTAGCGAGATCACTGCAAATACTCCACCGTTCGTAAACTTCGGGTGGCGATGAACCTGCTTCATAATATCGCCCATTGTATAAATTGGCCAAAATTTTAGGCTGAGCTCCCGGGAGGGCACCTGCGAATGAACCCCTTGGGAAATCAGGTGGAACATTGAAATCTTCGTCTGCTGACATATCATTGCATTTTGATTTATCATTCATAGGGACTCACTAATGATTGTTCAAATTCAAACATCTTGAGGCTTCCCGCAATAGTTAGGTGCATTATGCACCTGTTATCTCCAGAAGGCATGCTGTCATAGAATACTGACGTATGAATTATACTTCCATGACATTGGTGTGGACGATCATGCATAGGACTCAAGCGGAAAAAATTTTTTGATCCGAGCGTATGTTAGTGCGTAGGTGGTGATTGGAGGGTACGCGTAATAAATGCGTATCCTAAAAACGATGGTGATCAGCGGAGGATTGCATATCGTCAATGTTGGCATCGCCATTGCGATACGTGGAGTAAATCAGGTGAGAAGTCACTATGCGTCCGCTGCGCACGTATTGCAGGATAGAGATGCACCCTTTGCAACATTGGGCTGAAAACGATTAACTCGCAGCATCGCTCAGAGCGTTTTAAGAGATCCGCAACATTCATGAGCGTGTATTGTCCTGCTGAGATGACCTGATTTTTACATGGTCTGGACACAAAACGAACGAGCGGGTTGCACAGATCCACCACTAGACGACGCAAACGCAAGCGGGATCAGCGTTGGTAAATCTGGGAGCCACCTCGTTGTGATACTCAGCCAACCATTCATATTTGGCTTGAATGGAAGCCGGATGCCCTCGGCTATGGGCATGCTCAATTGTACGGGCGTGACCAGCGAACCAGTAACGGAGGTTCTCCAACCGCCAGGCCTCCATCTGCTGATCCTTTTGTTCAGCAGAGAGGGAGAGCAGTGCTTTTCGATTGGTGGGAGTTGGAGTCCAGTCAACTTCTCGGGCAAAAATTGACAGGTAATCTAGATGTCTAATGGTGATAGGCTTTCCGGCCACCACGCCACTGTACTCGCGGATCATGGAGGGCAACGGGTCGTAATCGTCAGAATAGGCAGCTCGTCCGCTGTGGTTAGCGAGAAAGCTGTAGACCCGATCTGTGACCGCAATCACTGGCACAGACGCTGCACCCTCTAGGGCATAGGCATTTGCTAGACTCTTGCTCACAAGCGTCGTGCCGTCGCGATACCACCAATTAAGATCGACGCCGCCTCGCATGAACAGCGCATGTTCGATGCAAGTTGCTTGAGCAAAGGCCATTGAATGCAACTCGCTCATGAGTGCGTCAAACGTGCCTCCGATTTCGGTCATTTCAGATGCCAAGGGCACGTTGACAATCACAGAGTCCGAAAAGGCAAGAACTGATTTTCCATAAGCAGCGTGCATTTCTTTGTCAGATGGATTCTTTGGGTTGTGCTCGAACGCTCTCCGAATCTGACTGATGCACTTAAGCAGTTCTTCAAGATCGTAACTTGAGTTGGCGTTAATCACTTGCGACCCAAATCCAAGAATGTCTACAAATGCAGTTAACCCGTATGAAAGCTTCGATTTCTTTAACACTCTGACTCCCTGAAGGTGAATTATCGTGGTAGCCTCATAGGCATGTCGCTTAGCTTTCTTCCAACGACGAACGATCTATCCTGGCGGCCAAACCGTCTGCGTAATCGCAAGACTCACAAAAGTGGCTTTTCTGGAAGACCTGTCCGCATCCATCGCAACGCTTGAAGTGCTCATACCCACACGCGACGCAGTAGCCCCGGGAAGCGAGCACGAGGTCTGACATGCATTTTTCGCAGTCATCGTTTACGGCTTCGCCTCCGTACTTGATCGAACGGCAGTTCTCGATGGCCGCCCAGCTCAGGAACGCTGCCTCCATCGCGCTTGCATACCCTTCTGCGGCTCCGCAGGCAGCGCAAGCGAATCTGACCTCCCTCAATGGTGCTCCGGGGTCCACTGGCGAGACTAAGTCGCCGTCACACGTTCCGCAGAGGTAGTGGTCAACGGCGATGTTCAGCAGTTCGGGATATGGCCAGTTCATCTGCCCCATGCGGTCGTTGCAGGCATTCTTCTCAACATCGTGGATGGCCTTCTCCTGCAACACCATTTGCCAAATGTCTGGGTCAAAGAGCGAAGCTGCCTCAACATCCATCTGCTCTCGGCAGAACCGGTTGATCAGATTGACGGCGTTAGCGATGCTCTCCCGGAGTGCTTCGACAGGCACGTCAGCCACGTAATGCTCGATCCGATTGCGCTGGCTGATGATGCGATCCATCTCCTTGAAGTTGAACCGGATACCGACCAGCTTGAAGCGTTCCTGAATGCCGTGGTAGTCGATCGTCTTGTCGCCCTTGGCGGTCCACGAAGCCCGGCCGTCTTGCCAGGCCAGTTGGAAGTCCTTCTTGATCAGCGTCTCATCCGGAGCCAGCCGAGCTAGCTTTGCCTTGAATAGCAGGAGAATGCCTGCACTGATGTTTCTCAATGCGGACAATGGTCGATGCCTGCCTTCGCTCTTGTAGTCCTCGATGCCTAAAGTGATCGATGCGATGGCGTTGGCGAGAATGTTGTTCATGGTGGCCGCCTTATGCAGTGCGGGCGGGAGCCACCAGCGGCGCCCTGATCGCACCGCATGCGAAATCGATGTCTTCAAAGATCATCTCTAACCAGTAAAATTGGCCCGGCATCCCGAGCACCTGCCCTTGAGTTTTTGAATCCATGTCTATCATCCTTGACGTATGCGCTACGTCGGCTTTAACCAAACCCGGCCACCCGATCCAGCATAGCAGCTTGCTATATTGAAAATCCAGAGGGCGCTGCCACAGGAATTGAAATTCCCAAAGCGGACGACGTACGTCTGCAAGTTACGGCCGTTTCTGGGCTGAAGCAGATGGTCAGAACGATTCAAACTACGCACGTCTTACTTTTCGCGTAGCCAACTATCGGCACACGCTCCTACTCCCTTAACTCTATACACTCACGAGCTAGCGAAAGGAACGCACTGTCATTTTCTCCGTAGCAGGCGTACGATGCCGTCATTTTCAGGAACGCTTCTAGGTGTTCCTGGTCAAGATTAGTCAGCCCACTTAAGTCCGCTTTGTACAACCTTCCATTGTACATAGCTAATACAACGGATTGCAGAAAGTGACCCGCTCCATAGTTACCTAGTATCTTTTTGCGATGTGTGATGAATGGTGAGATCATTGGCCCTCCTTAACGACAAGACCGGTACAATACACTTTTTTAGCAAAGAGGAAAACCAGATTGTCGAAATCTTTGTATTATTCGAAAGCAGCCGGTTAATTTAGAAATCATGCGGGCCTCAGACGATAGAAATTCAACTAGGAGTGCTAACAAAACCGCCAAGTTGCCGCAAATGCAACAATTGATTATACTAGGATGTGCGCACTGCTTGTTTTCGGCAGAAAGTTCGTCTTTTGCGTACTTTCTATCCTCTTGACACATGCAAGGGTTGCCGGATGGAATTAACAATGTGCGTATTTGACCGGGTTACGTTTGTACTTATGGGGGATTAACGTGGAATGATTAACGTTCATATAGCGCCGTTTTCAGCAAGAGTTCGTGGTACACATCGTCAAGTTGATTCTGAATTTCCTGCCAGTGCGCGAGTAGGCCTGCTGCACTTGCTCGCTGAACTTATAGAGAAAGGCTTCATTGATAATTGGATTCCGTTCGCAAGGGAACTTCAACGACTGGGTCGTTTACCGCCAGTTCAGTATGACGGTCAAACAGTCGCTCACCTTAAACAAGCACGCAACGATGCTACAGTCGCGCTTGACGGTTTGAGTTGGGAAAGATGCTACGATTTTTGCGAGCGATTACACAGCTTTTTAGCGCGGGATGTTGGTCATTACAATAATTTCGGCTTCGAAGTGGAAACTGAGAAGTCTGAAGTTCAATCGCTTATTGGGGATGAACTACAACGCTTATTTGCGGAAGAGCAGCTAGCATACGAGTTTTCAGAGGGAATGGTTCGCCGTCGAGGGAGAAAACATACTGTTGATGTATCAACTCGTGCCCAGGTCGTACTCGGCGACCCTCGACTTGTCAGCGCCCGTAAGCATTACGATAAAGCCCTGCAATTTTTTCGTGATCCTCGACAGCCAGATTTTGAAAATACAGTGAAGGAAGCTGTTTGCGCAGTGGAGGCTGTAGGAAAAACTTTGTACCCTGCAGCCAAGGCGTCGACGTTAGGGGAGCTCGCAAGGTGGCTTGGTGCAAATAAAGAGAGACCTATCCCAAAAGCGCTGGCACAAACTATCACTGGTATTTACGCATATCGGAGTGGCGGCGATGGCGTAGGCCATGGGGGCGCTGACGGGGGAGCAGCCACCCTTGAGGTTGCAGAATACGTGCTCGCCGTTTCTGCCTCACAAATCATTTATTTGGTTGACGTCGCTAGCACATACGATGAGAACATTCCATTTTGATCCCCGGTTGCCCGCTCTTACCTCAGCTGATCATTAATTTATCGAACCTCTGCTTTTGGCCAAATCTGGCCGTTAGAATTAGCATATCAGGGTACGAACCTGAGAAATCTTGGATTACAAAAAGGGGCATGAACCGACCCAAAACCGTCCTTCGTGGTCTCGCAGCATCAGACTGCTATGCCGAGAAATGATTAAAGAAATCTAGCTTGGCCTAGAATTTGTTTTAGAAAACTTTTTAAACCTAGTGGATCGCTAATAGACATGGGCTAGGCCGGGCGTCGACAATAAATATAACCTTAGCCGGTAGCTTCAACAGAGGTTGTATCATTTAACAAGCCGTCCTTTACTTGTTTATCGATGTATTTGATCACGTCACTAACTAGGCTAATGAGCGTCCCTACATCAGTCATACTTACTTCGACATGCCCACCTGAAGTGCTCTTTCCATTGCGATGCACTATGTCATGACGATTTCGTATCGCCTGATGCAAACTCGCCATTTGATGCCTGGGGAAATCAGTATCGAGGACAGCTTTATACAGATTCGGAATTTTCTCCAAGTTATGGAAACTCATCCTGTCGATTTCCAAACCAATTTCATCCTTGAGTGTATTCACCCTGTCAAGAATGCTTGATATAGGAATTTTCTTTTCTTTAAAAGTCTCGTGGCTTCTGACAAATCGCAGTTGTATCGAAGGCCGATTTAGAACTTGCTTCTTAAATGTATCAGCTAAATATGTTTCCATGGCCGTTACAACACTTGCATAAAGAATTCGTGCTAGTACAGCGTTTTTTTCGATCTAATTCCATTAATGCTGTGGTGTCGCTAATCGCAGTTTGGAAGACTTCGTAGAACTTTGTAAATTCTTGCTGATACTCTTCTAAGTCTTCAAATTCCTCGCTCCACCCGGCATGTATCAATTCGGTAACGTCCTGCACACATTCTACAGAGTCAGGAAAGATTTCGAGGAGTGCAGTAGCATATCCCTCTTTAGTTAAGCACGGAAAACTGAAGTAACCGGCAGTCGGATTGCTTGAGTAAAAAACCTCGACACGTAGCATGAAAGTTAAAAGCTCATCGTCATATTCCACCTTTTCTGAATCGAAATAACTTGCATCGAGCTTTCTCTCATGAATAATTCTCAGTCGCTCGATCCACTCTGCCAGCGTAGATTTTTTCAAAACAGGAAGAAAGCGAGCGGCATCGCCATCAGGAACAAGCTCGATCATGTCTTCTGCATCTTTGATCTGCTGATTTAATTGTTGCTTAAACTCTCGTTCTAGATTTTCAAGATTATAGCCTGCGAGATTAAGCCGGCGACGCAGCACACCGGCTGGAATTCGATATTGGTATATTTTTATCTGTTCCTCTTTCGGCTCCCACATTGGATCGCCGTAGTAATCAGTACAAAAAACCGTTTTGATTACTCTATTTTTCTTATTGAAATACCATTCATCGAAATGATTTTGGGTTTCGTCAATTTTCATCCCATCAATTTCTATTGAAGCCCAGCTAGACATAACATCCCCCGGAGGAAAAGTTTTAAAATTACCTGAAAGTTTGATTACACGCTTGCATGCCAAGGGGCTAGGCGATCGATTCGAAATTCATAGAGGGCAATGCAAATCTATCTACTTTGCTACCAAGGAATACCATCTTCATCCAAGATAGGCGGTGGTCCAAACAAACTAATCAAGTCAGATTCATATAATTTCACGATCAGTTTTTCGCTGAGTAAGCGACAAAGATAGTGGGTGTTCGTAGACCACGCATATTTCAACCTCTTCTTGCACAATCTGTTTGATGACGCGGAGAGTAAAAGGTTCATCCTGACGATTACAGTCATATGAGATATCAGCAACCAGACGACGGCCGTTTTTATTCATCGTACTTTACGAAGCCATCCTCGAAATGCATAGTGTAATGCCCTCGCGTCGTGCAGCGCATGATGCTCAGGTTGCTTATTCTTAATATGAAATTCGTAGCGCTTTAACCCATTCGCATAGCTTGATCCAAGATTACGAAACAAGACAGATGACGGCTTTTGATTCCTAAAAATCTGTTCGAGCATTTTATAATCGTACTCAGAGTCATAACAAATCAACATCACTCCATCCGTCCTCACTGAATCAATCCAAGACAATAGACATCCCCTGATATCATCCAAAGTGTATTTCTTTTTTTCTGTTAGTAGTGGAACGACTTGATCTAGAACAAAATTACTGCACTCATATTGATCGTATTCAGCTTCTGCATAAAATTCCTCTCCAGACACCGCAACCAGTCCGATGCTAATCAATTTCGGCGACTCAAAGTTTGTGAATTCAGTATCGACAAAAATTTGCTGCGGCATCACAAATCCTATGTGCAAACAATTCACTAACGTGTAAGCTCCCCAAGCTATCAAATTGACTTGCTTGATCGCCACACTCCCCAACAAATTTCTCCGCCAAATTCGGCCTCGGTGAGTCGTAACGAACCTGTTTACGCGTTATGGACTCAAGATAGACCTTGGGAGTTGAACCATGACACCTCCCTTGAACGCAGGGAAGTTGTTATCGATAGACTATGGCTCACTTGCTTTTCTAGAGCAAGTCCATCTGCGTGCCTACCTGGTTACAGGTGAATGTCGGAAGAACAGCCGATGTCGACGCCGACCGCGGCCGGGATCACCGCCCCCAGGGTCGGGATCACGCTGCCGATCGTCGATCCCTTGCCAACATGGACGTCGGGCATGACGGCGACGTGGTGGAAGACGAACGGCAGTTGCGCCAGTTTCGACAACTGTTCCTTCGCCTCCGGCTCGACCGGCACGCCCCTGGTCCACATCTTCACGGGACGACTGGCTGTCGGGCCGCCGAGCACTTCGTAGTCGTTCTTTTCCATGCGGCGCATGATGGCGCAAAACGACAATCCATGCTGTCCGCCTGAATTGGCGCCGTCCTTATCGCTATTGCTATACTCGGCACACCACACTGTTGCATGAATGAACAATGACACTGCCGATGCGCCTTCCCCTCATCCTCCTGGCTCCGCTGCTGTTGACCGGCTGCTTCATCGAGACGGCCACCTATTCCATCGATCCGAACACCGATCACGCGATCACGGTCAGGGTCGAGAAAGAAACCTTTTGGGCCAAGGAAGGAACGCTGCGCGTGATCATGTCGCGCCTGCCGGAATGCCAGCGCCAGCTCGAGCTGGGGTCGGTATGGCTGTCGGGTTTGCAGGTCGAGTTGTTCGGCAACGGCAACAACGTGTATACCCTGCGCGCCGATGACCAGGCCTGGCAGATCGACACCACGGGCTGCACCGAGCTGGCAGCGCCGGATGCCGACGCCGTCACCGGCCTGCCGCTGGGAATCTTCGAACTCGGCGATGACGACAAGCTGACCTTCGAAAAGCCGGAAGCGTCGACTGAAGAATAATCAGGGCCGCAGCCACCCGCGTCCGATCGGCAGCGCCAGCAGCCGGTGATAGACCAGTTCGAGCGCCGGCAGCGCCCGTGCGCAGGCGGCCTGCGCCAGCGGCGTATAGGCCAGCAGCGCAAAGCCGCCCGACACCAGCAAGGCCCCGATCATGTCTTTCGGCCAATGCACGCCGAGATAGACGCGCGACCAGGCCACGAGCAGCGAGATCGGCAGCATCACCAGTCCCAGGCTGCGCGCCAGCGGCACGCGGCTGAAGGCCAGCACCAGCGCCACCGAGAAGATGCTGGTCGCGTGGTCGCTGGGGAAAGAGCTGTCGGGGGCATGCAGCAGGAAGGTATGGCCGATCTCGGCCACGAAGGGACGCGGGCTGTACCACAGGTGGCCGATCATGGCGTTCAGGGTCAGCGCACAGGCCGCCGCCAGGAAGGCGCGCAGCGCCACCTCGCGCCGCGGACCCGTCCCACTGGCCCACAACAAGACCAGGGAAAAAGGCACCAGGAAAATCAGCCATTCGGCTGCAAACATAGCCCCCAACAATTGCCAGCCAGTCAGGCCAGCATGGGCATTCAGGGCGGAAAACAGGATCAGATTGACGTGCTCGAACATGGCGCGGGGCTATTGATGAAAAATTGATAACTTTTTCCATAGCTTAGCCCATCCATTCCTGCGCACCTTTGGCAAAGTGCAACAGAATGTGACAAAAAAGTGACAGCTCGTGCCGGGCGCCTAGCGTTTGTGCATCAAGGAGCGCAGCTGGGCGAGTTCGGCCTGCCTCTCCGCTTTCTCCAGCACGCTTTCGAGCAGCGACTGACCGTTCTCGCGCTGCATGGTCCACTGGGTGAAATACTCGTGCACGGTGCGCCAGGGCGGATAGCCGGCCGGCATCGCACGCCAGGTGGTGCCGGTGTGCAGGAAGTACAGCACGGCGCAGAACACATCGTACAAATCATGCTTGCGCGGACGCGTCTTGCGCCGGGCCGCCTCGAGCATGGCCCGTATCGCCTCGAACTGCTCGCGAGGAATATCGCTGGGATAGGCTGGACGATCCATATTGACCTCCAAAACAACTTGGAGGTCCTGATCTGGAACAGGTTCCCGTTGTATTTACAACGTAACCTATTCGCGGGATCTCAGTCGCGCGCCAGCGCGAGGAACTCGGTGCGCAGCGCCAGGTTCGGTTGCAGCTCGCCCAGCAGCGTCGAGGTGATGGTTTCTTCGCCGATGGCGCGGATGCCGCGGCTTTCCATGCACATATGGCGGCACTTGACGACGACGCCGACGGCCTTCGGTTCCAGCACTTCCATCAGCGCATTGGCGATCTGCATCGTCATGCGTTCCTGCACCTGCAGCCGCTTGGAGAAGATGTCGACCAGTCGGGTCAGCTTCGACAGGCCCACGATCTTTCCGTTCGGCAGGTAGCCGACGGTGGCCTTGCCGAAGAACGGCGCCAGGTGGTGTTCGCAGTGGCTGTAGACCGGAATGCCGCGCACCACGATCAGTTCATTGTATTCCTCGGCGCCATCCTCGAACGCCTTGAGCACTTCCACCGGATCCTGGTTGTAGCCCGAGGTCCAGTGTTTCCAGGCTTTCGCGACGCGTGCCGGCGTTTCGACCAGGCCCGGACGCTCCGGATTTTCGCCCAGGCTGGTCAGGAGACGACGCCAGTCGTGTTCTGTGAAAGCTTCTTTGTCAGACATGGTGCACCTTAAAAAAACGATTGCCGCAAGTATATAGGGAAGCACCGTAGCCGGCTGGCGGCCGCCCTATTCTTGAGGAAAATTAAATCCGATATGACACAGATCGCTTAGCGTTGAGTGTGGTTCCAGCCTGGGAGAGCGCTATGTTCGGCAGCACGGTTCTGGAAGTCGCCATCGGCCTGGCATTTTGCTACGGCACCCTGGCGCTGGTCGTCACCACCTTGCAGGAAGCGCTGGCAGCAAGCTTCCGCCTGCGCGCCGGCATGCTGCAAGATGCCATCAAGCGCATGCTGAACGATCCCCGCTTCGACGCCACGGCGCGGGCGCTGTACGCGCATCCGCTGGTCAACCCGCACGCCGGTGCGCTCGATCCCGGCGCACGCCTGCCCGCCAGGCTGCGCCCATCCTACATCGAACCGGCAAACTTCGCGATCGCGCTGATCGACGCCATCCGCGGGGGCCAGGGCTCGCTCGAGGCCGACATCGCCGCCGTTCCCGATCCCCAGTTGCGGCGCACCCTGCAGACCCTGTACCAGCAGGCGGGCGGCGACCTGCAGCGCTTCCAGGCGGCCCTTGCCGGCTGGTTCGAAACCGCCATGGAACGCCTGTCCGGCGTCTACAAGCGGCGCCAGCTCCTGATCTCGTTCCTGGTCTCGCTGCTGCTGACGATCCTGTTCAACATCGACAGCATCCACCTGTTCCAGACCCTGTGGCAGCATCCCGCCATGGCGGCCCACATCACCTCCGTGCCCGACGGGCTGGACGCCGACGTGATGGCCCAGCTGTGGGTGCTGCCGATCGGCTGGCAAGCCTTTCCGCCGCTGCTCGATGCCGATTTCGCGCTGCAGGCCTCGGGCTGGCTGGTGACCGCCAGCACCACCCTGTTCGGCGCGCCGTTCTGGTTCGACATCCTGCAGCGCGCGATCAACCTGCGCAGCACCGGCGCCAAGCCGGCCCCGCTCAATGTCGAACAGTCCCTGGCGCCCACGCCGGCGCCGGCCGCGGCCCGCGCGCCGGATGGCGTAACGGTGGTGGTGGCGCCGGCCCGGCCCTGAATCCCTAGCGGCCGGGCGGGCGATGGGCGTCCACCAGGACGCTCGAGATCGACATCTGCGGCACCCGCTCCGGCCATTCGTCGTTGGGCCCGAACCAGCGCGCCTCGGCGATCTCGCTGGCGTCGACCCGGATCTCGCCCTCGAGGTAGTCGGCCGTGAAGGCCAGCATCAGCGAGTGCGGGAACGGCCACGACTGGCTGGAGAAGTAGCGCAGATTGTGCACGCGCAGGCCCACCTCTTCGAACACCTCGCGGTGGATCGCTTCCTCGATCGACTCGCCCGCTTCCAGGAAGCCGGCCAGCGGCACGAAGCGCTGCGTCGCATGCTGCAGGTGCTTGGCCAGCAGCACCGAGTCGCCCTTGCGGATCAGCACCATCATGGCCGGCGAGATGCGCGGATAGGCCATGTGGCCGCAATTGACGCACTTGAAGCAACGCTCGCCGACGGCCAGCACGGTGCCGCTGCCGCACACGCCGCAGAAGCGGTGGGTGCGCGCCCACTCGGCCACTTGCGCCGCCCTTCCCGCGACGCCCACCAGCGCCTCGTCGATCACCCCGAACAGCGCACGCAGGCCGCGCCAGGCATGGCCCGGCGGCAGCGCCGGTTCCAGGTCGAACCAGCCGGCCTGGCAATACCGTCCGTCCAGCAAGCCCAGCGGCTGTAGCGTGTCGCGCGCCACGCCCATGCGCTCCAGCGCCGCCGCGTCCGGCAAGGCCGGCCCGTCTTCGCGCACCAGGAGCTGTCCCTTGTGGAACAGGAAGTTCAAGGGTTCCGGGTCGGGATGCGGCGCGAACAGCGGCGTGAAGGAGGCGGGCGTCTGGAGCATGGTCGGGAGGATGGTGGCCAGGATCCACGGATGATACCGCCTTTCCGGTGAGCGTACCGGCGCCGGCCCGGCGCCGCCGGCCGAATTCGCCGCATGGCCGCGAACTAATCCTGAACGGTCGCGCTCAAAGAATGGCTGACTACCAATGGCTGACTACCGCACGCTGCCCGCTGCTTTCAATCCGGCATACACCGGCTGTCGCTCCCGGTGTTCAACCCACTGATCTGCCGCTGCGCTAACCAGGAGAAGACGATGGACGATACCCCCGTTGTGCTCGGCATAAACCGCGACCGGCATGCGAGCGTCTGCCTCATGCACGGTTCACACGTGCAATGGGCAATCCAGAAAGCGCGCCTCACCCGCCACCAGCACCACCCGGGAGAGCCGGGCGACATCGAGACCTTCTACCTGCCCCACCTGTCCGGGCTCGAACGACCGCTCGACGTACTGGTCGAATGCCATGCATCCGGCGCGGGAGCCGGCGGGGTGGCAAACGCAGTGGCCGGCGAGGCGGCCGGCGGCGATGGCGACCATGCCCTCGTCTTCGCCCGCGGCGCGCGCCGCGCCCGCATCCCGCAGCACCTGGCGCACGTGGTTGGCGCCTTCCACCCGTCTCCCTTCCGCGAGGCCGCGGTGATGGTCGTGGGCGGCCGGGGCAGCGTGGGGGGCGACGGGCGGCGCGAAGTCGCCTCCTGCCATCGCGTCGACCGCGAACGCATCGCCCGCATCGGCCAGCAACTGAGGGGGGATGGCGACCAGCACCCCGCCGGGCTCGGCATGTTCTACGCCAGGCTCACCCAGGCGCTGTTCCCGGGCCAGGGCAACGAGGGCAAGGTGACCGACCTGGCGCCCTACGGCGATCCGCACGCGCTCGGCCTGCCGCCGCTCGAGGTCGACGGCATGCAGGTCGCCATCCCGCATGCCTGGCCGGTGCTGCTCGAAGACGCCGAGCGTTTCCGCTTCGGCTCGCCCAAGGCCGGCTTCACCGACTGCGCCAACCTGGCGGCGGCCGGCCAGCGCGCTTTCGAAGAAGCGCTGCTGGCGCTGGCCCGCTGGCTGCACGGGCGCACCGGCCTGGACGACCTGTGCCTCACCGGCGGCGCCGCCTTCAATGGCGCGGCCAATGCGCGCCTGCTGCGCGAAAGCCCGTTCCGGCGCGTGTTCGTGCCGCCGGCGCCGGGCGCGGCCGGCGCCGCCCTCGGCTGCGCCATCTACGGCCTGCTCGAGCTGGCCGGCCGCAGCGCCGACTTCCGCTGGACCCACGACTATCTCGGTCCGGCGCCCCAACTGGCCGACATCGAGGCGGCGCTCGACGGCGCGAGCGACCTGATCGTCGAGCATCCGCGCGGGCGCGACGCCCTGTGCGCGCGCATGCTCGACCTGCTGTGCTCGGGCCGGGTCGTCGGCCTGTACCAGGGCCGCAGCGAATTCGGCCCGCGCGGGCTGGGCCACCGCAGCATCCTGGCCGATCCGCGCCGCGAGCGCATGCGCGACTGGATCAACGCCCGCGTCAAGGAGCGCGAATGGTTCCGCCCCTTCTCCCCGATGGTGGCCGAAGAGCGCGCGTCCCAGTATTTCGACCTGCAGGCGCCATCGCCCTTCATGCAGTTCGCGGTCCCGGTGCGCAGCAGCGTGATGCCGCTGCTGGCGGCGGTCACCCACGTCGACGGCAGCGCGCGCCTGCAGACGGTCGGTCCCAGCGACGATCCGGTGCTGCGCGCCCTGCTGGCCGGCTTCGAAGTGCGCACCGGGGTGCCGGTGCTGCTGGGCACCTCCTTGTGCGGCAGGCACGAGCCGCTGGTCGAAACGCCGCAAGAGGCCGTCGCCACTTTCCGGCGCCTGCCGCTGCACGGCCTGGCCATGCCGCCCTACCTCGTCATGAAGCGCCACGAACCAGGGTTGCCGGCATGATCCGCGGCTACCCACGCCATGCCAGCATCTGGCCCGGCGAACGCCTGCAGCTGCACGTGTCGACCGACCGGCCGCGCTTTCGCGCCGCACTGTACCGCTGGGGCGATGGTTTCGAGCCCGTCATGCGCAGCGACTGGTTGCCCGGCAAGCATGCCCTCGATGCCGATCCGGCCGACGACTGGCACTGGCCCGACTACTCGCTGGCGCTGGATCCGTCGCTGCGCTCCGGCGTCTACCTGGCCCAGCTCGAAGACGCCGGTCCGCGCCCGCCGCGGCTCGACCAGGATGCCGGCGCGGCCCTGTTCGTGGTGCGGGCCGAACCCGACGCCGCGGCCCCGCCCTCCGTGCATGTCCCGAGCGGCGCCGACGCCGGCCGCCGCCCTGCGCGCCGCCTGTTGTACAAGCTGCCGCTGGCCACCTACCACGCCTACAACCGCAGCGGCGGTGGCGGCGGTGACTACCAGGCAGCGCAGCGCGCCGGAACGCCGCCTGGGGCGCGGGTCTCGCTGCGCAGGCCGGGCGGCGGCATCGGCGGGCCGGTCTGGGGCGCCCCCGACCATTACGACTGCCGCTCGCCGCGCCAGACGTTCGCCCACTGGGACGCCCGCTTCGTGCGCTGGCTCGAGCGCAGCGGCTACGCGGTCGACTATTGCACCGATCTCGACATCCATGCCGATCCCGCCCTGCTCGGCCGCTACCGGCTGCTGGTCGGCGCGGGCCACGACGAATACTGGACCGAGGCGCGCCGCGACGCCGTCGAAGCCTTCGTCGAAGGCGGCGGCAACGTCGCCTTCTTCGGCGCCAAGCTGTGCTGGTGGCGCGTCCACCTGGTCGACGGCGGCACGGCCCTGGTGTGCCGGCAGGACGGGCCGCAGGATGCGCCCGACCACTGGTGGCGGCCGGGCGGCGCGGCCCGTCCAGAAGACAGCCTGAGCGGCGCCAGCTACCGCCACGGCGGCGGCTGGCGCGACGGCCCGCGCCACAGCGGCGGGTTCCGGGTCCAGGATGCCAGCCACTGGATATTCGCCGGCACCGGCCTGGCGCAGGGCGAGCGCTTCGGCCACGACACCTGGCCGCCCCTGGCCGGCCATGCCTGCGACGGCGCCCCGCTCGCCGCCTTCGACCACGACAGCGGCAAGGCGACCCTGTCCGCCTGGTGCGACCGCGCCGGCACGCCGCACGGCTACCAGGTGCTGGCGGCCTGCCACCTCGACCGCCACTGGCAAGATCTTCCTTCGCGCGAGCGGCACGCCGCCCGCGAAGGCATCCACGCCGCCACGCTGGGCATCTACCAGCGCGGCGGCACCGTGTTCTCGGCCGGAACCACCGACTGGGCGCAAGTCATCGACGGGCCGCGCGACCGCCGCGTCGAACGCATCACGCGCAATGTGCTCGACCGTTTGCTGGCGTGATGCGGGCGCGGCTGTTTCACGAAGGGCAAGGCAGGGCTAGCGATATGTTTCGTGCAAGGAGAAGGGCAATCGGCGAACGACAAGAATTCGCCGCGATGAAAAACGATGTTGAGAGGAGAAAAAGCCATGCTCCGGCGACCATTGCTGCATCGCATTCCTATCCAATCGGTCGTGGTGTTTCGCGCACTGCATCTTGGCGACATGCTGTGTGCGGTCCCGGCCCTGCGCGCCCTGCGCACCGCCTTGCCCAAGGCCAGAATTGCCCTGGTCGGCCTGCCGTGGGCAGCGCAGTTCGTCCACCGGTTTGCCGCCTACCTCGATGAATTCCTGCCGTTTCCGGGCCATCCCCTGCTGCCGGAGCAAACCGTGCACCATGACGACCTGCCCCCGTTCTATGCGACCGTGTGCGCGCGTGAATTCAGCCTGGCCGTGCAACTGCACGGCAGCGGCGACATCGCGAACCACATCGTTTCCGGCTTCGGGGCGACCGCAATGGCGGGCCACTGCCGCGGCAAGCCATTGAGCACCGAAAAGACCGTTCTCGTCCCCTATCCCGAGAGCGGCGCCGAGCCGGAACGCCTGCTGCACCTGGTCGGCCATCTTGGGGCGCCGGAGGCCGGCACGCACCTCGAGTTCCCGATCCTGCGCGAAGACGAGGACGAGCTCGCCACCAGCGGCCTGGCGGCAGGGCTCGAGCCGGGCAGCTATATCTGCGTGCACCCGGGAGCGCGCCAGCGCGACACCTGCTGGCCGCCGGAACGCTTCGCCAGGGTGGCCGATCGGCTTGCCGACGAGTTCGGCATGCGCATCGTCCTGACCGGATCGGCGGACGAGGCGCCGCTGGCGCAGGCGGTCGCCGATCGCATGCATGCGCCCGCCATCATCGCCGCCGCCCCGATCTCGATCGGCGCCATGGCGGCCCTGATGAGCCGCGCGCGCCTGCTGATCTGCAACGACACCGGGGTGTCGCACATCGCCGCCGGACTGGGCCTGAACAGCGTGGTCATCTTCAGCAAGGCCGACATCGCGCGCTGGGCGCCGCTCGACCGCCTGCGTCACCGCTGCATCTGGGACCCCGGCGCCGAGCGCGCCACCGTCGTGCTGCAACATGCGCGCACCCTGCTGACTGGCGCCGAACCCAGCAGGCAACGGGCGGCGGGGATGTGGCCTTACTGGTGAGCGCAGTCGTCCGAAGCAAGCTGCGCGCAGCGACCATCCCGGCCGGTCTCCGCGCTACCGCCGGCAGGCGTCAGGCAGGCGCCGGCGACCAGTGCGCCAGCGTTCTTGACGCGCTCGCCATTCCGGCCGGCGCAACCGGCGCCGAGGATTGCTGGCCTGCGGCCAGCCTGAAGACGCTGACGCGCTGTGCCAGTCCTGCGGCGCTGTCCTGCAGCGACTGGGCGGCGCCGGCGGCCTCCTCGACCAGCGCGGCATTCTGCTGGGTTCCCTGGTCCATCTGGCTGATGGCCTGGTGGATCTGTTCGATTCCGGCGCTCTGCTCGGCGCTGGCGGTGGTGATCTCGCCCATGATGTCGGCCACCCGGCGCACGCTTTGAACGATCTCTTCCATCGTCGCGCCAGCCTGGTCGACCAGGCGGCTGCCGCTGTCGACCTTGCCGACCGAATCGGTGATCAATTCCTTGATTTCCCTGGCGGCGCTGGCCGAGCGCTGGGCCAGGTTGCGCACTTCGGTCGCCACGACCGCGAAGCCACGGCCCTGGTCGCCGGCCCGCGCCGCCTCGACCGCGGCATTCAGGGCCAGGATATTGGTCTGGAAAGCGATGCCGTCGATCACCGCGATGATGTCGACGATCCTGCGCGCCGATGCATTGATTTCACCCATCGTGCCGATCACTTCAGTGACCACGGCGCCGCCGCGGCGGGCGACGTCTGACGCCGATGCTGCCAATCCATTGGCCTGGCGTGCGTTCTCTGCATTCTGGCGCACGGTGCTCGTCAGCTCCTCGACCGAGGCGGCGGTTTCTTCGATCGCGCTGGCCTGCTGCTCGGTACGCGCCGACAGGTCCAGGTTGCCCGCTGCGATCTGGGTGGAGGCGGTGGCGATGGTATCGCTGCCGTTGCGCACGTCGCCGACGATGCTGGCCAGGCTTGCCGTCATGTCGCGCAGCGCCGCCAGCAGTTGACCGAACTCGTTGCGCGAATCGACATCGATCCGCACGCCCAGGTCACCGGCAGCCACCCGGCGCGCCACGTCGACGGCCCTGGACAGCGGCGCGCCGATGGCGCGCACCAGATAGACGGTGGCGCCGCAAGCCAGCAGCACGGCAAGCAGGATGGCGCCGACCACAATCATGTTCAGGGTGTCCAGTTCCGCGTGGAGTTGCTCGCTCTGCTGCTTGTTGCGCTCGTTCATGAATGCATCGAGATTCCTGTAGGCCTTCATGGATTCGGCATACACCGGATTGATTTTTTTCCCCAGCATGTCATTTGCCTGGTCCCACTGACTGCCTTCGATGGCGCGCATGGCTTCATCTATCAACGCCATACCGAAGTTGTTGCTGACGCCAGCCCACTGTTCGATCGCTTGCCGCGTCTCGGGACGGACGACGCTTGCACGCAGCGTGGCGATTTCCCTACGCAATTCTTCACTATTGTTGGCGATGAACTGACTATGAACCGATAGCGGATGGTTATGGAGCGGCGCAAACCGATTTTCCGGGTTATGTTGCAATGCTTGCAGGATATGGCTTCGATTCATCTCCATGCGCAGTTCGATACTCGCGACAGCGGTTTGCTGGTTGGCTGCGCGCAGAGCGAGGTTCTCGAGCAGGTCGACCGCGCGCTGGGTGGTATGAAATCCGATGGCGCCGACGGCGATCGTAAGCAGGATGAGCACGCCGACCACGGCGGTGATCACGTACTTGATACGTAGATTGTTCATGCTGGGGAAATAAGATAGGAAGGCGATTGCCGACAAGCGTTGTATTCTCGCTTGAATTCTCACCAATTTCCACGCGGAAACCTGCCTTATCGTCCAGAATAGCTGTCACTCAGTCGAAATTGAATGGTTATGGATAAGTTGTCATCGCTGGTCGGTCGTCAATCCTTCAACGCCCGTATTTTCTACAACGGCACGTTTTGCGACGGCAATCGTTTCCTGGCAGACGGCATGTCGGGCCAGCTACACCTGGTTCACTCCGGAACGGTGGACTTCGTGCATGACGACGGCGGCACCCTCTGCATCACGGAGCCAAGCCTGCTGTTTTATCCCCGCGGCGATAACCACACACTGCAGGTGCGCCCCGGCCATTCCGCCAACCTGCTGTGCGCACACATCACGTTCCAGGATGGGTTGAACAATCCGCTGACGCGCGTGCTGCCATCCTGTCTCGTCATTCCCCTTTCGGAAATCGATGGGCTGCGCAGCACCCTGGACCTTCTGTTCGACGAAGCGGGCAAGAATGGTCCTGGTTCGGACATGATCGTGGACCGCCTGTGCGACGTGCTCATGATCCAGGTCATCCGTCGCGAATTCGACAGCGGCAGGCTGTCGGTGGGCTTGCTGGCCGGGCTGTCCGACCGCCAGTTGTCGCTGGCGCTGGCCGTCATCCACGAGCGCCCGCATGAACCATGGAGCCTGCAGTCGCTGGCCCAGGTGGCCTGCATGTCGCGCGCCGCGTTCACCGAGCGCTTCCGCGATGTGATGGGCGTCCCGCCTGGCGAGTACCTGACACGCTGGCGCATCGGCGTCGGCACACGTCTGCTGCGCGAAGGCATGCCGGTCAAGCAGGTCAGCAGCCGCACGGGTTATACCAGTCCATCCACGTTCACGCGCGCCTTCACGACGATGATGGGCGCCTCGCCGCGCGAGTGGCTCAAGCAGGTAACCGGCTGATCCGGACACCACAAACGACAACGCAGACGGCCCTTGCGGACGCGTCTGCGTTGTGACTTTCCAGGCGGCCACCGAGGCCGCCATCGATCTTATTTCAGCAGGCGGGTGCGGCACGCCACCATGGCGATCACCAGGGACAGGCCGCCGACGTAGGCGATGGCTGCCTGCATGCCGACGAAGTGGGCGACGGCGCCGATTGCCGGCGGGCCCATCAGGCTACCGCTGTAGGCCATGCTCGCCACCGCTGCCAGGGCAGCCGGGCCTTGCGCGCCGGCGGCGCTGAACACGAACGGGAACACCAGGGCCAGGCCGACGCCGGCGATCGCGAAGCCGCCCAGGGCGACATAGGCGTTCGGCGCCAGCACCGCGAAGAACAGGCCCGCTGCGGCGACCAGCGCGCCCAGGGTCACGAGGCGCTTGGCGCCGTAGCGTTCCTTCATCTTGTCGCCGACCATGCGCGACATCAGCATCATCACCGAGAACGACGACAGTGCCAGCGGCGCCAGGCCGTCCGATGCACCGAAGTGCTCTTTCAGGAACAGGCCGCTCCAGTCGGCGATGCTGCCTTCGGCCATCGAACCGAAGAAGCCCAGCAGACCCAGCAGGACCAGCGGACCGCGCGGCAGCGCGAACTTCTTCTTCTCGACCTTGACGCCGGCTTCATCCGCCTCCAGCAGGTTGACGGCGAGCCACAGCACCACGGCCAGCGGACCGGCGAGCATCAGGAAGTGGGTGGCCGGCGCGATCTTCATGCTGGCCATCAGGCTGCCCAGGGTGGCGCCGACCAGGCCGCCGGCGCAGGCCAGGCCGTGCAGGCGCGACATTTCCGACTTGCCGCTCTCTTTTTCGCGGCGGGCGGCGGCCGAGTTCATGGCGACGTCGAAGGTGCTGGCCGTGATGCCCAGCATCAGGACTGCCATCATCAGGCGCGACACGTCCGGCGCCATGCCGATCGAGACCAGCACGCACAGCAGGGCCAGGCCCGAGATCATGAGGGTCTTGCGCGCGCCGAAACGGCCCATCAGGAAGGACGAGATCGGGTACGAGATCACGGCGCCGAGGCCGCCGCACAGCAGCACCATCGACAGCGCCGCGTGCGAGACGTTGACGCCGGCGGCCAGGGCCGGGATACGGCCGGCCCACGAGCCCATGATCACGCCGAACAGGGCGAACACGACCGGCAGCGAGAACAGCTGGGCTTGTACGAGTACGGAAGAAGAACGACGTGGAACAGAAACAGTAGTTTGCATGGAAGCCGCGAATTGTTAAATTTCTTGAGATGTAAAGTAATTGCCTGTGTGCTTTTTACAGCCCGGACGCGTCTGAAATATTTACGTCAGGAAGCTGATGGACGGCAATTCTAAACACCTTTTTTCGCTTTGGTTTTCCGCGCGGAAAAATATTTCGCGCCGTTGTATTGCGCCGACGCAAAGATGACAACTTACTTGCCGGACATATACGAAAAGCTGGTAATTCAGCATGGTTGACGCATGAAGAAGTAAGGATTTAGCGTCAGATGTAACCATTTATTGCTGAGCCCGACGACGCCCCACGGATGCCCCAAATTTCTGCAATGCAGCAGTTTTATTTCCAAAACGGCTTGTTTTCGTGCGTCGGGACGCGTTGATGCAGCCAGGGCAAGCGCCGTCATGACCAGTCCCCGTTCGTGGTTTCCCATCACTTTTATTCGCCCAGATCGGCCGCCCGGATATTCCTCCAATTGTTAAATTTATTTGCGCCGACGACACCGATTGCATGACGGCGCATAAAAAAAGGGCCGCCCTCGGGCGGCCCAGACAGCAAGCAGCAAGTGTTACTTGGCCAGGTGTTTTTTCAGTTCGGCGCCGGCTTGCAGCACTTGCGAACGCACGCCCGGCAAGGTGGCAAGCGGATTGAGCAGGCCGAAGTCGTGGATCATGCCGTTGTAGCGGGTGACGGTCACGTCGACGCCGGCCTGGTCCAGCTTGCGGCCATAGGCTTCGCCTTCGTCACGCAGCACATCGTTCTCGGCGGTCTGGATCAGCGCTGGCGGCAAGCCCTTCAGTTGCGGCAGGGTGGCCTGCAGCGGCGAGGCATAGACTTCCTTGCGCTTGGCCGCGTCCTTCGTATAGCTGTCCCAGAACCACTTCATCATATTGCGAGTCAAGAAGTGCCCTTCTGCAAACTGCTTGTACGAACCGGTCTCGAAGTTGGCGTCGGTCACCGGCCACATCAGCACCTGATAGCGCAGTTTGGGTCCGCCCTTGTCCTTGGCCATCAGGGTCAGCGCGGCCGACATATTGCCGCCAACGCTATTGCCCGCCACCGCCAGGCGGCTGCCGTCGATATTCAGTTCCTTGCCATGTTCGGCCACCCACTTGGTCGCGGCATAGATTTCGTTGAGCGCCACACCGTAGCCGGCTTCCGGCGAGCGGGTATAGTCGACGAATACCGCCACCGCGCCGGAACTTTCGACCACGTCGCGCACCAGGCGTTCGTGGGTCGGATAGTCGCCCAGCACCCAGCCGCCGCCGTGGATGAACATGAAGGCGGGAAGCACCCCCTTGACGCCGGCCGGACGCACGATCTTCAGCTTGATCTGCTTGCCGTCGACGGTGATCACCTTGTCCGAAACCTCGGCCGCCGGCAGGTTCACCTTGACGCTCTTCTGCGCGCCTTCCAGCACCTTGCGGGCGTCCGCCGGCGACAGCTGCTCGATCGGCTTGCCGCCGCCGGAGTTGAGCGCGGTCAGGAATTCGGCGGTACGGCGCTCCACGGTGGGGGCGATGTCGGCAGCCGCTGCGGCGCCGTAAGCGAGGGTCAGGGATGCCGCGACAAGGGCTTTGCTCAGGGTGTTCATGGTGCTTCCTTTCTTGTTTGGGTTCTGGATTGGCGGGGTGCCATCTGCCACATTAGCAGCGCGCCGCGCGCCTTCATTGCATAAACGGATCATTCGGTGGTGGTAGCGGCCAGTGAAAATATTCACGATTAAATCGCACACTACTTATTCATTTCGGCTACTTGCATACGACAGGTTTCCGTATCCCCCGGTTGCCCGGGGGAAGCACCGCATCACACCAGTTGCAGGGTCACGTCGATATTGCCGCGGGTAGCGTTCGAGTACGGGCAGACGATGTGGGCGCGGTCGACCAGGGTTTGCGCCTCATCGGCCGGCACGCCGGGCAGGCTGATCTTGAGGACGACTTCGATGCCGAAACCGGTCGGGATCGGACCGATGCCGACGCTGCCCTCCACCGACACGTCCGGCGAGATTTTCAGCTTGTCGCGGGCGGCGACGAATTTCATGGCGCCCAGGAAGCAGGCCGAATAGCCGGCCGCGAACAGCTGTTCCGGGTTGGTGCCTTCCAGGCCGGCGCCGCCCAGTTCTTTCGGGGTGGTCAGTTTCACGTCCAGCACGCCGTCCGAGGAAACGGCGCGGCCTTCGCGGCCACCCGAGGCTTTGGCGCTTGCACGGTAGAGGACTTTGTCGATTGCCATGATGAGACTCCTTGTCGTAGTCGGCGGCCCTTGCCGCCCGATTTCATTAAACCGCTATTGAGTAGCGCGCTATATAAATGGTTTGCTGCCTTGGCCCGCCGACCCGTTTGCTTGTCCGTTCGGCGCTGCAATGGAAAGCATATTACATAGCTCACGATTTAATTGCAAACGATTTATTTCGGCAATGTGTTACCAGATGTAACAACAAGCCTGCGCGGGGCTCACAGCAATCTGACAGATTCCCTCACGATCAGGCTCAGCTGCGGCACCTCGCCCTCCGGCTGCTCGTGCGCCAGCATCGCCAGCATGCGGCGCCCGATGCCGATCCCGGCGTCGTACAGCGGCTGGCGCACCGTGGTCAGGGGAGGCGTCGTATACATCGAGCTTTCCAGGTCGTCGAAGCCGACCAGCGAGATGTCTTCCGGCACCCGGATATTGCGCCGGTAGAGCGCCAGCCGCGCCCCATACGCCGTCAGGTCGTTGGCCGCGAAGATCGCGGTGAAGCGCAGGTTGGCGGCCAGCAGCCCGTTCAACGCCAGCAAGCCGCCGGATTCGCTGAAGTCGCCCGCCACCACCAGCCGCGGATCGGCCTCGATCCGGTGCCTGGCCAGGGTGTCGTGGTAGCCGGCCAGGCGCGCGCGTGCGTCACGATGGTCGTCCGGGCCGGCGATGTGGGCGATGCGGCGGTGGCCTTGCGCGATCAGGTATTCCACCGCCTCGCAGGCGCCGCGGTAGTTATCCAGGCAAAAGCCGTGGGTGCGCGCGCCCTGGACGTCGCGCCCGAAGGCGACGATCGGCACCCGCTTCGAGAAGTCGAGGATCTGCTGGTCGCTCATGTTCCCGGTCAGGATGGCCACGCCGTCGACGCGGCGTCCGATCAGGAGCTCGACCCGCTCGGCTTCTTCGTCGGCATGCCAGTGCCCGCTCATGATCAGGAGCGCATAGCCGGCCGCCTTGACCGCATCCTCGATGCCCACCATGGCGCGGTTGAAGTAGCCGCTCTCGAGCGACTGGGTCAGCACGCCGATGGTGCGGGTGCTGCCGATCTTGAGGCTTTGCGCCAGGCGGTTCGGCTTGTAGTTCAGTTCATCGATGACGCGCTCGATGGTGCGCCGCTTGTCTTCGGACACCTTGGCGGTGCCGTTCAGGAAGCGCGAGACCGTGGCGGGAGAGACGCCGGCAGCGCTGGCGACCTGGTACAGGGTGCTGGTGCTGGTGCTGGTGCTGCTCTCGACGTTTTTCATGAAGCGTTCCGGACTCATCCAAGACAGATTGTTGCTTGAAGTATATCACCGATACTCACCCGCAAAGCATGGAAAGCGCGTCGCCATGAAAATCTTTCATAGGATGGCCGTCGTTGAGATACAACAAACGCAGTAAGCATGTTCAAAAATTCTAATTGACATTTTTTTACGGACGAAATTACTATGAAACCGTTTTCAAGATTGATGAAATCGATTTCCCATCGATCCATGTGTTAGCGCTCTCAGCGCCCAGATGTACCCATAAAACAATACTCGGAGACAAGCAATGACCATGACTACGCCCGCGGGGGCCGCAGTGCGCACCTCGTCGTCCACCCCCATCCGCCTCGCCATCCTGACCCTGCTCGCCGGCATCGGCAGCGCCCAGGCCCAGAGCGCGTCCGACCCGGCATCCGCTGCCGCCGCCACGCCGCCCGCCGTCGTCGACAACGGCCAGATCGCCGAGGTGAAGGTCACCGCCACCAAGCGCTCGACCTCGCTGCAGCGTACCCCGATCGCGGTCACCGCGCTCAACGCCGCCACCCTGCAGGACAACCACGTGCAGACCATGCTCGACGTGGTGGCGCTGGTGCCGGGCTTCCAGGCCACGGCCCAGGGCGACCACGGCGTCACCACCATGACCCTGCGCGGCATCGGCAACGACAGCGCCAAGACCGAATACGCCGACCCCGAAGTGGCATCCTTCGTCGACAACGTCTATTCGCCGCGCGCCGAAGGCGCCACTGCCCTGATGTTCGACGTCGAGGGCATCGAGGTGCTGCGCGGTCCGCAAGGCACGCTGTGGGGCCGCAACTCCACCGTCGGCGCGGTCAACATTCAGACCGTCAAGCCGGAACTGAACAGCCGCTCGGGCTACCTCGAGGGCGGCATCGGCGACTACAACCGCCTGGGCGTGCGCGGCGCGGTCAATATCCCGGTCGCCGAGAATGCCGCGCTGCGCTTCGCCGTGGTGCACGAACGCCACGACGGCTACGTCGACTACCAGCGTTTCAAGAACCCGTCGGTCGAGTCGCAGCGCGCCGCCTACCTGGCTTCCGGCGCCGATCCGGCCGGTTTCCGTCCGATCAATCCCAACCAGTTCGTCTCGGGCGGCGACAAGTACAGCGCCCAGGACCAGAGCGCGGCGCGCCTGTCGCTCTTGTGGCAACTGGCGCCCAACGTGCGCTGGGACATCGCCTACGAAAAATTCATCGACCGCGGCACCCCGAGCGCCAACCTGATGCAGGTCCCGCGCGCCGGCGAGAAGCACTGGTCGACCCTGTCCGACAGCGCGCCGTGGATCAACCGCGACAGCCACAACGTGCGCAGCCGCCTGAGCTGGGACATCAGCCCCGACATGGCCCTGCAGTACGTGGCCGGCTGGTCCAAGTACAGCGGCGACATGCGCTTCGACCAGGATGGCGGCACCGTGGTCCCGACCTCGATCACCACCGGCGGCATCTTCCAGGAACACACCACGGTCGACTCCAACTACAAGAGCCACAGCCACGAGCTGCTGCTGCAGTCCACCGGCACCCGCACCGTCGACTGGCAGGTCGGCGCCTATTATGGCAACGAGAAGAACGACGTCCGCTTCGACATCGCCGGCATGAAAGGCACGCAGGATGGCGCCGTGAACTGGCAGGGTTCCTTCATCCAGCCGAAGCAGACCGTGGACACCTCGGCCGTGTTCGGCCAGGCCACCTGGAACATCACCGATGCCTGGCACCTGACCGGCGGCGTGCGCTACACCCACGACAAGCGCGTCCACACGGGCGGTCGCGGCTACACCTGGGGTAATGACCTCAGCGCGCCACAAGTGCCGCTCAACCCGCACATCGACCCGCGCGACCCGGTCAACGGCTACGTCGAAGGCGTGCCGAACGACGGCCGCTACAGCGACAACAAGGCCACCGGCCTGGTGCGCCTGAACTACGACATCGACCGCAACAATATGGTCTATGCCAGCGTATCGACCGGCTACAAGTCGGGCGGCGTGCAGGATCGCGGCCTGCCCTACCAGCCCGAGACGCTGACCAACTACGAGATCGGTTCGAAGAGCACCTTCCTGGACGGCGCCCTGCGCATCAACAACGCGCTGTTCTACATGGACTTCAAGGACTTCCAGTTCAATTCGCCGGTCAGCTTCCCGGACGGCAGCCGCGGCCTGGCCATCGAGAACGCCGACGGCGCCGAGGTGTACGGCCTGGAAACCGAGATCGCCGCCCGCATCGCAAAGGATGGCCGCCTGTCGATCGCGCTGGCCGTGCTCGACACCAAGCTCGGTCACCTGATCGCCGGCTCGAACGATTATTCGCTGCCGACCTGCACGGTCGACCCGAGCATCTCGAACTGCCTCGACGTCACCGGCCACAAGCTGCCGCACGCGCCGAAGTTCTCGACCACGGTCCAGTACCAGCACACCTTCCGCCTGGCCAATGGCGGCAGCCTGATACCGCGCATCACGGCGCGCTACGAGGACGAGGTGCGCCTGAGCGTGTTCGACCTCGGCCCGGAAGACCGCCAGAAGGCCTATGCCAGCGCCGACGTCGGCCTGCGCTACCAGCAGGACAAATGGTGGGTCGACGCTTTCGTGCGCAACGTGAGCGACAAGAAGATCAAGACCAGCGCCTTCAACGGCTTCGGCCCATGGCTGGCGCAGTACAAGCCGCCGCGCACCGTCGGCATCAACACCGGCTTCGATTTCTAAGCCGCAGCACGGCAGGCCCGCTCCCGCGGGCCTGCTTTTTGTTTTCAAGCGCTTCGCCCTCGCGCTTTGCCTCGATCAGAGAATTCCATGACCAAGAGCCCCAATTTCGACTTCAACAACGACTTCCCATCCGACTTCACCTGGGGCGTGGCCACCAGTTCCTTCCAGATCGAAGGCGCGCACGACGTCGACGGCAAGGGCCCGTCGATCTGGGACACCTTCTGCAAGAACAAGGCGAACATCAAGGATGGCAGCGACGGCACCGTCGCCTGCGACCACTATCACCGCTACCGCGAGGACGTCGACATCATGGCCTCGCTGGGCGTGGACGCCTACCGCTTCTCGCTGGCCTGGGCCCGCGTCCAGCCGGATGGCAAGGGCGCCTGGAACGAGGCCGGCTTCGGCTTCTACGACCGCCTTCTCGACGCGCTGGCCGAAAAGAACATCCGCCCCCACGCCACCCTGTATCACTGGGACCTGCCGCAAGGCTTGCAGGACGATGGCGGCTGGCTGAACCGCGACACCGCCCACCGCTTCGCCGACTACGCGCATGAAGTGGCGCGCCGCTTCGGCAACCGCATCGAGGCGATCGCCACCCACAACGAACCCTGGTGCACGGCCAACCTCGGCTACGGCAACGCCCAGTTCGCGCCGGGCGTGGTCGACCTGAAGCAGTCGATCCAGGTCTCGCACCACCTGCTGCTGTCGCACGGCCTGGCCATGCGCGCCATGCGCGAGGTGGGCGGCGCGGCGCAGCTGGGCATCGTGCTGAACCAGTGGACCGCCGATGCCGCCTCGGCTTCCGAGGCCGACCGCGCGATGGCCGAATTCGAGTACGCGCGCTCGGTGCAGTGGTTCATGGACCCCATCTTCAAGGGCCGCTATCCCGAACTCGCCCTGCGCGGCCACGGCACCAACGCGCCGCAGGTTCGCGACGGCGATTTCGACATCATCAGGCAGAAGATCGACTTCCTCGGCTCGAATTATTATTTCCGCAGCTGGTGCAGCGCCGCCAACCCGCCGGTGCCGCCGCCGGCTCGCCACGGGGTCACCGACATGGGCTGGGAGATCTTCCCGGAAGGCCTGCCCGAACTGCTGATCAAGCTGAAAGCCGAGTACCCCGACCTGCCTCCGGTGTACATTACCGAGAACGGCATGGCCAATCCCGACGTGGTCGAGAACGGCCGTGTCCACGATCCGGCACGCATCGCCTACGTGCGCAGCCACCTGGCCGCGCTCAAGGAGGCGATAGATGCCGGCGTCGACGTGCGCGGCTACTTCCTCTGGAGCCTGCTCGACAACTTCGAGTGGAATTCGGGCTACGCCAAGCGCTTCGGCATCGTGCACGTGGATTATGCGACCCAGCAGCGCACCCTGAAGGACAGCGCCTTGTGGTATCGCGAATTCATCGCAGCCCGCGACAACCGCATCAAGACTTGATCGCCATAAAAAAGAGCGACAAGGAGGAGACATGCTGACGACTACCCACCCCGACGGCCCGCGCCTGCTGGCCGACATCGGCGGCACCAACGCGCGCTTCGCCCTGGAGCCGGCGCCGGGCGCGATCCAGGCCGTGCAGACGCTGGCCTGCGCCGACCACGCCCGCTTCGAAGACGCGGTGCGCTTCTACCTGGCCGGCGCCGGCGCGAAGGTGCGCCACGCGGTGATCGCGATCGCCAATCCGGTGGACGGCGACGCCATCCGCATGACCAACCACCACTGGGCGTTCTCGATCGAGGCGGCGCGCCGTGCGCTGGGCCTGGAGACGCTGCTGGTGGTGAACGATTTCACGGCGCTGGCGATGTCGCTGCCGGCGCTGCAGCCGGACGACCTGGCCCGGGTCGGCGCCGGCACGGCGCTGGCGGGCAGCGTCATCGGCCTGGTCGGCGCCGGCACGGGCCTTGGGGTCTCGGGGCTGGTCCCGAGCGGCGAACGCTGGATTCCCCTCAATAGCGAAGGCGGCCACGTCGCCTTTTCCCCACTCGACGAGCGCGAGGTGACCGTGCTGCGCCACGCCTGGCAGCGCTACGACCACGTCTCGGCCGAGCGCTTCGTCTCCGGTCCCGGCCTGGTGCTGATCCGCGAAGCGCTGGCCATGAGCCGCGGCATGGCGCCGGACAGGGACCTGTCGCCGTCCGACATCGTGACGCGCGGCCTGTCCGGCGGCGACGCCTTGTCGCTCGAAACGATCGACTGCTTCTGCGGCATGCTGGGCACGGTGGCGGCCAACCTGGCGGTGACCCTCGGCGCGCGCGGCGGCATCTATATCGGCGGCGGCGTCGTGCCGCGCCTGGGCGCCTATTTCGTCGCCTCGCCGTTCCGCCCGCGCTTCGAGCGCAAGGGCCGCTTCAGCGAGTTCACGGCGCGCATCCCCACCTGGCTGATCACGGCGCCCTATCCGGCACTGCAGGGCGCCTCGGCGATCCTCGCGGATCACCTGGCCTGGCCCCATGCGACGGCGCCGCGTGCGAGCATGGAGGCCGCCCATGCGTAAAGTCGCTTCGCCGCTGCTGTGGGTGCCGACCGGCTACTTCACGATGGCGCTCGGCTACGTGATGCTCACCAGCGTCACCGCCATCATGTTCAAGAACCTGGGCATGGACAACGGCCGCGCCGCCCAGTATTCGAGCCTGCTGATCCTGGCGTATACCATCAAGCCGCTGTTCGCGCCGTTCGTGGAGATGTACCGCACCAAGAAATTCTTCGTGCTGTGCGCGCAGGTGGCGATCGGCGCCGGCTTCGCCGGGGTCGCGCTGCTGATGGAACTGCCCGGCTACATGACCTTCCTGATGGCGATCTTCTTCGCCCTGTCGTTCATCGGCGCGACGCAGGACATCGCCAGCGACGGCGTCTACGTCACCTCGCTCGACGCCCGCACGCAATCGCTGTACTGCGGCATCCAGAGCCTGTCCTGGAACATCGGCCCGATCGTGGCCGCCGGCGGCATGGTTTATCTCTCCGGCTATCTGCACACGCACGTCTTCGGCCACGATCCCGCCGTGTTCGGGCCGGACTGGATCGACGCCTGGCGCATCATCTTTTTGCTGGCCGGCGGCCTGACCCTGTTGATGGCGCTGTGGCACTGGCGCACCATGCCGCAGGGCGCTCGCGCGGCCGACACGCCGTCCTCGGTGAGGGACGCCGGCCGCATCCTGCTCGACGCCTTCGTCACCCTGTTCCAGAAGCGCGGCGTGTGGCGCATGATCGCCTTCGCCTTCCTGTTCCGTTTCAGCGTGGGCCTGCTGGAAAAGATCGGCCCCTTCTTCATGGTCGATCCCGCATCCAGGGGCGGCCTGGGCCTCTCGAACGAGATGCTGGGCCTGATCTACGGCACCTACGGCCTGGCCGCGGTGCTGGTCGGCTCCCTGCTCGGCGGCCTGTATGTCGCCAAACGCGGCCTGAAGGCGACGCTGTTCGTGCTGTGCTGCGCGATCAACATCCCGAACGTGGCCTTCCTGGTGCTGGCGCTCACCATGCCATCGAGCCTGGTCCTGATCACGCTGGGCGTCGCGATCGAAAAATTCTTCTTTGGCTTCGGCGCCGTCGGCTTCATGATCTACCTGATGCAGCAGCTCGCGCCGGGCAAGTACACCACCACCCACTATGCCTTCGGCACCGGTCTGATGGGCCTGTGCGGCATGGTCACCGGCGTGATCAGCGGCCACCTGCAAGAGATGATGGGGTACGTCGGCTACTTCGTGCTGGTGATGGTCGCCACCATCCCCTCGTTCCTGGCCACCTGGTTCGCGCCGTTCTACCACGACGACGGCAGCCAGCCGAAGCCGGAGCCGGACCTCGATGCCGAGGGCAAGACGGTGCCGGCATGAAGCGCCATGTCCAGCTTGCTTCCTGCCTGCTGCTGTCCGCGGCCGCGGCCGCGGCGCAGCAACTTCCACAGCCATCCGCCATGCACGCCATTTCCACTATCTCGCTCGACGCCCTGCTGCAGGAAGAACGCCAGCTCCAGTTCGACCGCTTCGACCGGGATGCCGCCGCCGCCCTCGGGGCGGCGCTGGTGGCGCGGGCGAAGCGCGCCGGCCGCCCGGTGACGCTTGAAATCAGGCAGGGCGACGAGGTCCTGTTCGCCCACGCAATGCCGGGCGCCTCGCCCGACCACGCCGACTGGATCCGGCGCAAGAACAACCTGGTCAGGCGCACCGGCCACAGCTCGTTCTACACCCACAACGAGGTGCGCCAGGCCGGCGGCGACCACGACGCGCTGCCCGGCCTGGACATGCGCGACTACGCGGCCCACGGCGGCGCCTATCCGATCGTCATGCGCGGCCGCGGCGCGGTCGGCACGGTCACGGTCTCGGGCCTGCCGGGCGCGGACGACCACGCGCTGGTGGTGGCGGCGTTGAAGGACCATCTGAAGATCGGAGAATCGCCATGACCCGCATCGTCCGCTGGGGCATCCTCGGCACCGGGCGCATCGCCCGCGATTTCGCGCAAGGGCTGCGCGCCACGCCCGACGCCGTGCTGGCCGCGGTCGGCTCCCGGAGCGACGATAGCGCACAGGCCTTCGCGGCGCAGTTCGAGATTCCTCGTGCGTTCGGCTCGTATGAGGCGCTGGTCGCTTGTCCCGACGTCGACATCGTCTATATCGCCACCCCGCACCCGATGCACGCAGCCAACGCCCTGCTCGCCCTGCGCGCCGGCAAGGCGGTGCTGTGCGAGAAGCCGTTCGCGATGAACCGGCGCGAGGCGGGAGAAATCGTGGCGCTGGCGCGGGCAAAGAACCTGTTCCTGATGGAGGCGATGTGGACCCGCTTCATGCCGGCCCTGGCCGAAGTGCGGCGCGTCATCGCCTCGGGCGAGATCGGCACGGTGACCCAGCTGCACGCCGACTTCGGCTTCTCGGCCACGCCCGATCCAGCCCACCGCGTCAACGATCCGGCCCTGGGCGGCGGCGCCCTGCTCGACCTGGGCATCTATCCGCTGTCGATCGCCTGCGCCCTGCTGGGCCGGGTCGAGGCGGTGCAGGCCCAGGCCATCATGGGCGAGACCGGCGTCGACCTCACCACCGCCTTCACCATGCGCCATGCCGGCGGCACGCTGTCGGTCTGCAGCTGCTCGCTGCGGGCGCATGCGCCGGGCGAGCTGGTGGTGTCCGGCACGCGCGGCAGCGTGCGCATGCACCGCATGTTCCACATGGCCGAGCGCGTCACGGTTGCGCTGCAGGACGGCTCCGCGCGCACGCTGGAGACCCCCTGGCTCGGCAACGGCTACACGCACGAGGCGATCGAGGCCGGCCGCTGCCTGCGCGAAGGCCTGCTCGAACATCCTGCGATGACCCACGACGACACGCTGGCGATCATGGGCCTGCTCGACACGATCCGCAGGCAGATCGGCCTGCGCTATCCGAGCGACTGAGCCTCGGTCAGCAGCGCGTCCAGCTGCTGCATATTGGCCGGCTTGACCAGGTAATGATCGAAGCCGGCGTCCAGCGCGGCATGGCGGTCGGCCTCGCTGCCGTAGCCGGTCAGCGCGATCAGGAGCGGCGTGCGCGCTCCCAGGCCGGCGCGGATGCGGCGCGCCAGTTCGCGGCCGTCCATATCGGGCAGGCCGATGTCCAGGATGCAGGCGTCCGGGGGCTGTGCGAGCGCGCGCCGCAGCGCCGGCGCCGGGGCATGCTCGACCGCCACCCGGTAGCCTTCCGCCTGCAGCAGCAGCGCCAGCGAGGCGGCCGCATCGACGTTGTCGTCCACCACCAGCACATTGGCCGCCTGGCCGCGCGCAGGCGCCTGGGGTCGCGGCGCATCGTCCTGGGCGGCCGGGACAGCCTCGTCCAGGCGCGGCAAGGTCACGGTGAAGGTGCTGCCGTGGCCAGGCCCGGCGCTGTCGGCGCTCACCGCGCCGCCATGCAGCCCGACCAGGTTCTTGACCAGCGCCAGCCCGAGGCCCAGGCCGCCCTGGGCCCGGTCCGGCGTGCGCTCGGCCTGGGTGAACAGGCCGAACACGTCGGGCAGCAGCTCGGGCGCGATGCCGATGCCGTCGTCGCGCACCGCCAGCACCGCCTCGCCGCCCCGGATGCGCACCGCCACCAGCACGCTGCCTTCGTCCGGCGTGTACTTGGCGGCGTTGTTGACCAGGTTGGCGATGACCTGGATCAGGCGCTTGGCGTCGCCCTCGACCAGCACCCGCGTATCCGGCAGCTCGGTGCGCAGGCGATGGCGCTTCATGTCCAGCAGCGGCTGCACCTGCTCCACGGCGGCGCCGACCAGCTGGCGCAGGTCGACCCGCTCGCGCTTGAGTTCGATCATGCCGCGCGTGACGCGCGACACGTCGAGCAGGTCGTCGACCAGGTGCACCATGTGGTCCACCTGGCGCGCGATGATCTCGCTGGTGCGCCGGACCGCGCCCGGGTCGCTCGCATACACGCCCTTGAGCAGGCCCGCCGCGGTGCTGATCGGCGCCAGCGGGTTGCGCAGCTCGTGCGCCAGCATAGCCAGGAACTCGTTCTTGCGCTCGTCCGCCACGCGCAGCGCCTGCAGCGCCTCGTTGCGCTCGCGTTCGGCCATGCCGCGGATCAGGTCCTGGCGATGCAGCTGGTAGGCGAAGCGCCACACCACGGCGATCAGGATCACCAGCAGCCCCCACACGAACAGCCAGATCGTGGTGGTCAGGTCGAGCCCGGGATTGGCCGCGCGCACCGCCGCGGTGGCGACCATGCCCAGCACGATCGGCGCCAGCACCAGCGGCGCCATCAGCTGGCGCAGGGTGCGGCTGCTGGACGTGGGACTGGCAAGCGCCACCACCATGCCCTGGTCCGGATGCAGCGCCAGCGTGGCGACGGAGGCCAGCATGAAGGCCAGCGCGGTGCGCAGCGAGGTGCCGCGTCCCGGCAGCAGCTGGTACAGGGAGGTGTCTTCGGCGGCGAAGCCGGCCAGGGTCAGCAACGAGAACAGCAGCACGCTGGCGGCCAGCGCCTGGCCGATGCCGACCGTGCGGCGCGCGCACGACAGCGCCATGCCGGCGCCGAGCACGACGAACAGGCCGGCCGTCAGCAGCGCCGGCAGGCTCCAGGCAGTGGATGCCTGGCCCAGGCCCAGCGACAGCGGCGCCGGCGCCCAGCCGGACAGGCGCATCGCCACGCCGCCGGCGCCGATCGCCAGGACCAGCAGGGCCGGGACGCGGCCGGCGCGGGCAACGGCGCGCACCGGATGCAACTGCAGCAACAGGCAGGCAGAGGCGCACAGGAAGCCGACCGCGGTAAGCGGATACATCTGCGGCGCACCGACGCCGGCGCCGATCAATGCCGGCGAATGCAGCCCCCAGCCGGCCAGTGCGGTGAGGGCGAGCAGCAGGCAGGCGATCGCGGCGCCGCCCGGGAAGGCAAGCCGGATCGGGAATGTGTTCATGAACGGACGGTTAGTTGAGCGATTTTCGCCCATCGTACCAGTCACGGCCTTTCAGGCGGGCACGGATGCCCGCGGACCATTCACGGCCGGGACGCGCCGTACCAGCCGTATTCCCAGCGCCACGGCATGTCGTTCTCGCCCAGCGCCAGGCGCGCGATCTCGGGGAAGATGCGCTCGGCGCGCACGTCGTTGGACAGCATCACCAGGCAGCGCCGGCGCGCCTCCAGGCAGATCGCCATATTGCCGGTGCTGTCGTTGTGCCCGCCCTTGAACCATCCGCGCCCGCTGCGGTCCTGGAAGGTGACCACGCCCAGGCCGGCCGCCAGTCCCGCTACCTGCGCACCGGGCCGCGACACCAGCGTCGGGAACTGGCCGGCGCTCAGGATCGGCAGTTGCGGGCGCACCATCTCGGCGCGCATCCGGGGGCTCAGCGCGTCGCCGCGCACGAGCGCCGCCCACATGCGGGCCTGGTCGGCGATCGTGGTGTCCATCGAACCGGCGGCGGTGACGGCGCTGCGCTGGTCGTGCGGCTCCATCTTGCCCTCCAGGGTATAGCCGTCGGCCAGGTTGGCGGCGAAGTCGGGCCGCCAGCGCATGGCGGTATTGGGCATGCCGAGGCGGTCGAACACGCGCACCTGCATCTCGCGGCCGGCATCGAGTCCGAGGCCCTGCTCGACGATCAGCTGCAGGATGTACATGCCTTCGGCCGAATAGGCGTAGCGCGCGCCGGGGTCGAAGTGAAAGCGCAGCTTTTCGTCCGGCTCCAGCCAGCGGAAGTTGGCGAAGCCGCCCGCGTGCGTGAGCAGGATGCGCGGCGTGAGCCGGCGCCAGCGTTCATCCAGCGCCAGGTCGCTGAAATCCCGGCGCTCGCCCAGGCGGTACTCGGGCAGGGGCTTGGGCAGCAGCTGCGTGAGCGGGGCGTCGAGATCGAGCCGGCCTTCGCTGGCCAGCTGCAGCAGCATGTAGGCGAAGGCGGTCTTGGTCAGCGAGGCGCCATACATGACGGTGTCGGGCTGCAGCGGCAGGCCGCGCTCCAGGTTGCGCTTGCCGTAGGCCGCGACCTTGACCACCCGGCCCTCGTCGATCAGCGCCAGCGCCAGCCCCACCACCTTCTGGCGCGCCATCAGGGCCTCGATGTCGGGGTCGGAAAAACCAGGGTCGGGCCCGCGCGGCGCGCCCGAACAGCTGACCAGGAACAGCGACACGACTGCCATCAACAGCGCTTTCATCGGCTTCTCCTCGGTTGAATTTCCATATCGGCGGCGGGACAACCAAGTGTAGCGCCAGGATGGGCGCCGGACAATCTCAGGGATCAGAAGGCGTGGCGCAGGCCGAGCGCGGCGCCCTTCAGGGTGGCGCCGGGCGCCGCGTCCAGGCTGTTGATCGCGAAGTCGTAGGCGCCGTTTTCCTCGTTGTCGAGATGGGTGACGTAGGCATGCAGCGCGGTGCGCTTCGACAGCGTGTACTCGTAGCCGAGCGTGACGTGGGTGGCGCCGGTGCGTGCCCCGCCACGGACGAAGCCCACCCGGTTGCCGCCGACGCCCTTGCCGTCGCCCGCGCGCGCCAGCCCGAGGCGCAGGCCGTGCGCGCCGAGTTGATGGGTGACCGAGACATACCAGGCGTTGCGATCCAGGCCGCCGGCGGCGGTCTCGTACTCGAGGCGTTCGGCCAGCAGCGCCACCCGGGTATCGCCGAAGCGGCGCGCCACGGCCAGCTTGGTGCCGCTGTCGCGCAATCCCGGTCCCTGATATTCGTGATGCCGCTCATGGGCCAGCGTCGCATACCAAGGCCCCTGTTCATAGACCACGGCGGCCGAGCTCAGGGATGGCTTGGCGCCGCTGGCCGGACGTTCCTCCGCCAGGCCGTGGGTCAGGCGCAGGCCGACACCCTTCCAGGGCCGGCTCCAGTAATGGATGGAGTTGGCCTGGCGCCGGTCGAAGGAAGACAGGTTGTTCACGTTGTCGACCGCCGCCCCGGCGCCGTTGCCGATGATGCTCATATAGCCGGCGGTGGTCGGATAGAAGGGGTCGAGGCCCGACGTCGCGCCATTGTAGGCGGTGACCCAGTGACCGGCGAACAGCGTGCCGAAGCCGCCATCGAGGCCGATCCGGGTATCGCGGCGCGCGAGCTCGCCCGCGCCGGTATCGAGCGAGAGCGTGCCCTCGACCTGGAAGATGGCGCTGACCCCGCTGCCCAGGTCTTCGCTGCCCCGAAAACCCAGCACCGAGCGGTTGTTCGAGACCCGCTGCTGACTCAGGCGCGGGCCGTCGGCGGTGGCGGACGCTTTCACGTATTCGGCCGCCACGTTCAGGCGGCCGTACAGCTGGACCTGGGTCTGGGCCTGGGCTTGGGCGGCCGCGGCGCATGCCGCGAACGCCAGCGCACTGCGGCGCAAGTATTTACTCATCGAAGACTCTCCTTGCCAGAATTGTCGGCCACGGGCCCCATCCCGGCCTATCCCCAATCGAGGGGAGATCCATCCCCCCAAACGTGTTGGTTTTACCCCGCTTTACATTTGCCGCCCTGCGCCACGCGGGGCGCCCGGCCGTTAATCATGGACGACAACCCGCAACAGGAAACGATTATGGTCAACAGCATCGGCGGCGCCAGCGCCGCACAGGCGGCATATGCCCCAACCCCGAAGAAGGACGACGAAGCGGCGCTTGGCCCGGCCTCCACAGTCACGTCACCGGACGCCGAGGCGACGCCACCGGCGCCCAGCCAAAGCGCCGAGTCGGCGGCGGCGGCGCGCCTGGGCGACGAATTGAATGCTCAGGCCGACGCCGCGCGCGTGCAGCGCGCCGTGGACGCATCGTCGGCATCGGCCACGGCGTCAAGCGAGGACAGTGACGCGGCCGAGGAAACCGGAAGCGCCCAGGACCCGGCCGCGGCGGCGCCGGCGCCGGCTGGCGGCGCCGGTGGCGCTGGGGGCGCTGCAGCGTCCTCGGAGACCACCGACACCGACTACATCGCCGAAGCCGACACCAATTCGGACAAGACGGTCAGCGACGAGGAACGTGCCGCCTACGAGGCCAAGCTGCGCGAGCAGAACGAGAAGCAGGCCGAGGTGCGCGCCGCGTATGGACAGGACGTGGGCGCCACGCCGGCGCTCGACGTTACCGCCTGACGCAGAGATCCGGGTCGACGATGCGCGAAAATGCTGCACTGCACCCGGAGTTATCCGAAGTAAATTCAAAATAACTGAAGAAACGCGTTGTAGTCAGGTCATCAACTACGGTAGAGTGTCGCCTTCCGAGAAGACTTTCCATGAGGCGGCGCATGCCAGACCGTAGCCCGACTACGCCCCGCGGATTGTTGCTTGCGACGGACCTGAGCGCCCGCTGCGACCGGCCCCTGGAACGCGCCAAGCAGCTGGCCGACGAATTTTCACTACCGCTGGTGGTCCTGACGGTGCACGACGCGCCCCAGGCGCCCGGCGAAGTGCTCCAATGGCAGGGCGACGACGCCGGCCGCGAACACCAGGAACGCGCGGCGCGCGCCGAGTTCGCGCGCGAGTTCGCCGGCTCGCCCCTGCAGGTCACCCAGCGTTTCGCCACCGGCCCGGCCGCCGCCGCCATCCTCGACGGCGCGGCCACCCTGCCCGGCGCCATCGTGGTCGCCGGCGCCTCGCAGCACGACAGCCTGGGCGACCTGCTGCTCGGCTCCACCGTCGAGAAACTGGCGCGCGCCCTGGCGCAGCCACTGCTGGTGGTGCGCCAGCGCGTGCGCGGCCCCTACCGCCGCATCATGGTCGCGACCGACTTCACGCCGGCCGCGAAGCTGGCGCTGGAAACGGCGGCCAGCCTGTTCCCGCAGCGCCGGCTCACCGTGTTCCATGCGCATGACGCCGAAGCGCTGGCGCCCGACGCGCGTCCACATGCGGAACTGATCCGCTTCCTGGACGGCTGCGCGCTGCCGCCCGGCGTCCGTGAGCTGGTCGACCCGGTGATCGGCGAAGGCGAACCGGCCTCGCAGCTTGCGCGCCATGTAGTGGATAATAGTATTGATCTGGTCGTGCTCGGCCTGCATGAAGAATCGGCGCTGATGCGCCTCCTGACCGGTAGCCGCAGTGAATACCTGCTGCAGGCAGTCGTGTGCGACACGCTGCTCGTGCGTCCCCCTGTGCGCCCTGGAGAATATGATGAGAATGAAGAAACCTGAAACCGCCCTGCGCCTCTGCGCGCGCCGCTACATGTCGCACTGCCCCGAAGGATGATGTCGATGACCTCACTGCCACTGATCCTGCTCGTCCTTCTTCCCTTCGCCGGCGCCTTCGTCGCCGCCTGCCTGCCCAATGGGTCGCGCAACCGTCCTGCCATCGCGGCCGGCGCGTTCACCCTTTTGGCCCTTCTCTTCGCCATCTCCCAGTTCGGCCGGTTGGACGCCGGCGAAGTCCTGCAGTCGCGCCACAGCTGGCTGCCGATGTTCGGCCTCGACATCATCATCCGCATGGACGGCCTGGCCTGGCTGTTCTCGATCATGGTGCTCGGCATCGGCCTGCTGGTGATCCTGTACGCGCGCTACTACATGTCCAAGCGCGACCCGGTCGCGCGCTTCTACGCCTACATGCTGGCCTTCATGGGCTCGATGATGGGCGTGGTCCTGTCCGGCAACCTGATCCAGCTGGTGGTGTTCTGGGAACTTACCAGCCTGACGTCCTTCCTGCTGATCGGCTACTGGCAGGAGAGCAACGACGCCCGCCGCGGCGCGCGCATGGCCTTCACCGTCACCACCGCCGGCGGCCTGTGCCTGCTGGCCGGCGTGCTCACGCTCGGCCATATCGTCGGCAGCTACGAGCTCGAGGCGGTGCTGGCGGCCGGCGACCAGATCCGCGCCCATGCGCTGTACCTGCCGGCGCTGGTGCTGATCGCCCTTGGCGCGCTGACCAAGAGCGCGCAGTTCCCGTTCCACTTCTGGCTGCCGCACGCGATGGCGGCGCCGACCCCGGTGTCGGCCTACCTGCACTCGGCCACCATGGTCAAGGCCGGGGTGTTCCTGCTCACGCGCCTGTACCCGGCCCTCGGCGGCACGCCGGAATGGACCTGGATCATCGTCGGCGCCGGCGCCACCACGCTGGCGCTGGCCTCGTTCTTCGCGATCTTCCAGAACGACATGAAGGGGCTGCTGGCCTACTCGACCATCAGCCATCTGGGCCTGATCACCTGCCTGCTGGGCATCGGCACCCCGCTGTCGGTGGTGGCGGCGGTGTTCCACATCATGAACCACGCGATCTTCAAGGCCTCGCTGTTCATGGCGGTCGGCATCGTCGACCACGAGACCGGCACCCGCGACATGCGCGTGCTGCGCGGATTGCGCAAGGCGATGCCGGTGACGGCCGCGCTGGCGATCGTGGCCTCGGCCTCGATGGCCGGCGTGCCGCTGCTGAACGGCTTCCTGTCCAAGGAGATGTTCTTCGCCGAGACCGCCCACGTGGGCGGCAGCGAAGACTGGACCCTGTCCTATGTGGCGGTGGCGATGGGCATCTTCAGCGTCGCCTATTCGCTGCGCTTCATCAGCGTGTTCTTCGGCCGCCTGGCGAAAGACCTGCCGCAGGAGCCGCACGAGCCGGCGCGCTGGATGCGCTTCCCGGTCGAATGCCTGGTGGTGCTGTGCATCGCCGTCGGCATCATGCCCGAGCGCGTGGTCGGCGACGTGCTGGCCGTGGCATCCGGCTCCGTGCTCGGGGCGGCCATGCCGGAATACGACCTGGCGATCTGGCACGGCTTCAACCTCGCGCTCGGGATGAGCGGCGCCGCGCTGGTGCTGGGCGCCCTGCTGTACTGGGTGCTGCTGCGCCGTCACGACCTGCGCGAGCGCACCCGGGTGCCGGTGCTGCACCGCCTGAAGGGCGCGCAGGCCTACGAGAACACCATGCTGGCGCTGTCGACCGGCGCCAGCACGCTGATCCGCTGGACCGGCACCCGCCGCCTGCAGCCGCAGATGCTGGTGCTGATGGCCTTCATGGTGGCCACGCCGCTGCTGCTGGTCGATCCGCTGCCCGCCATTCCTACCTTAAGCGTGCACGCGCTCGACCCGCTGTTCGCGGTGCTGTGGATCATCGGCGCCGGCTGTGCGCTGGGCGCGGCCTACAACGCCAAGTACCACCGCCTGGTGGCGCTGGCCCTGGTCGGCGGCACCGGCATCGTGACCGCGATCACCTTCGTCTGGCTGTCGGCGCCCGACCTGGCGCTGACCCAGCTGATGGTGGAAACCGTGACCACGGTGCTGATCCTGCTCGGCCTGCGCTGGCTGCCGCCGCGCTTCGCCCCGCCCGGCCTCAAGCAGAGGGCGCCGGCCAGCACCTGGTTCCGGCGCGGGCGCGACAGCTTCATCGCCGTCGCCGGCGGCCTGGGCATCGCCGCCGCCAGCTATGCGATCCTGAGCCTGTCCCCGCCGCCCTCGATCGGCGAATTCTTCGTGCTGCGCGCGCTCACCGAAGGCGGCGGCTCGAACGTGGTCAATGTGCTGCTGGTCGACTTCCGCGGCTTCGACACCATGGGCGAGATCACCGTGCTGTCGGCCGTCGCCTTGACCGTCTATGCCCTGCTGCGCCGCTTCCGCCCTGCCACCGAATCGATCGCGATTCCGGTGCAGCAGGCCAGCGACGTCGATCCGGCCGTCACCCAGACCCCGGCCGAGCAGGCCTCGACCGGCTATCTCATGATTCCGGCGGTGTACCTGCGCATGCTGCTGCCGGTGATGGGCGTGATGGCGGCCTACTTCTTCATGCGCGGCCATAACCTGCCGGGCGGCGGCTTCGTCGCCGGCCTGATCTTCGCCACCGCGCTGATCGTGCAGTACATGGTGGCCGGCACCGACTGGGTCGAATCGCACCTGCGCCTGCGGCCGCACCGCTGGATCGCCTGGGGCCTGTGGTGCGCCGCCTTGACCGGCATCGGCGCCTGGTTCCTCGGCTATCCGTTCCTGACCAGCCATACCGCCCACCTCACCCTGCCGATCCTGGACGAGATCCACGTCCCGAGCGCCTTCATGTTCGACCTCGGCGTGTTCCTGGTGGTGGTCGGCTCCACCATGCTGACCCTGGTCGCGCTGGCCCACCAGTCGCTGCGCAGCCACCGTGCGGCGGCCGACGCCACGCGCGCCACCATCCCGCCCGCCAAGGAGATCTTCTGATGGAGCTCGTCATTTCGCTCGCCATCGGCATCGTGTTCGGCTCCGGCATCTGGCTGATCCTGCGTCCGCGCAGCTTCCAGGTGCTCTCGGGCCTGATGCTGATGTCGTATGCCGTCAACCTGTTCATTTTCATCATGGGCCGCCTGTGGGTCGACGCCCCGCCGCTCACGCCCGCCGGCACGACGCCCAATCCGGCCGTCCTGGCCGACCCGCTGCCGCAAGCCCTGGTGCTGACGGCCATCGTCATCGGCTTCGCCACCACCGCGCTGTACCTGGTGGTGATGATCGGTTCGCGCGGCCTGACCGGCACCGACCACGTGGATGGCAAGGAGCCTGAATTATGAGTTTGCACTGGACCCAGCACCTGATCCTGGTGCCGGTATTGCTGCCGCTGCTGGTGGGCGCCGCCCTGGCCCCGCTGACGCAGGGCTGGCACCGCCTGAAGTACTGGCTCAGCTACGCCTCGCTGCTGGGCCTGCTGGCGACTTCGCTGGCGCTGATCTTCATGACCGACGGCGGCCACTGGCAGGAAGGCATGGGCATCTACCTGGCCGCCAACTGGAGCGCGCCGTTCGGCATCGCCCTGCTGGCCGACCGCCTGAGCGCCATCATGCTGCTGCTGACCGCGGTGCTCGGCCTGGCCTCGCTGCACTTCACCCGCACCCGCTGGGGCCGGATCGGCGTGCATTACCACACGCTGTTCCAGTTCCTGCTGATGGGCATTAACGGCGCCTTCCTGACGCACGACCTGTTCAACCTGTTCGTGTTCTTCGAGGTGATGCTGGCCGCGTCGTATGGCCTGGTGCTGCATGGGTATAACGCCGAGCGCATTCGCGCCAGCATGCAGTACATCGCGATCAACCTGGCCGCCGCCCTGCTGTTCCTGCTTGGCACCGCCCTGATCTACGCCACCACCGGCACCCTGAACATGGCCGACCTGGCCGCGCGCGTGCCGCTGCTGGCGGGCGAGGAACTGGCCCTGTTCAAGGTCGGCGCCAGCGTGCTGGCGCTGGCCTTCCTGACCAAGGGCGCCATGTGGCCGCTGGGCTTCTGGCTGCCCACCACCTATGCCGCGGCCTCGCCGCCGGTGGCGGTGATGCTGGTCCTGATGACCAAGGTCGGCGCCTACGTCATCCTGCGCCTGTGGCTCCTGATCTTTTCAAGCAACGCGGGCGCCGCCGCCGGCTTCGGCGGCGACGCGCTGCTGTATGCCGGCATGGCGACCATCGTGTTCGGCGCCGCCGGCATGCTGTCGACCGACACCGCCGGCCGCATGGCGGGCTATGGCGCGATCGTCTCGTCCGGCACCCTGCTGGCGGTGATCGGCTACGGCCAGCCGACCCTGGTGACGGCCGGCATCTACTACCTGATCGGCTCCACCATCGCGGTGGCCGCCTTCCTGCTGCTGATCGAGCTGATCGACCGCATCCGCACCCCGCGCTCGGCGATGCTGGCGCTGACCATGGAAGCGTTCGCGGTCGAGGATGCGCCGGACGAGCCGACCGGCCGCGGCGTGCCGGCCGCGATGGCCTTCCTGTCGCTGGCCTTCGCCGCCTGCGCGCTGATGATCGCCGGCCTGCCGCCGCTGTCGGGCTTCGTGGCCAAGTTCGGCATGTTCCACGCGCTGCTCAATCCGCAGGTCGACGCGGTGTCGGGCGCGGCCGCGATCTCCGCGTCCGGCTGGACCCTGATGGCCCTGATCATCGTCTCGGGCCTGATCGCCGTGATCTCGATGATGCGCTTCGGCGTGCGCACCTTCTGGGCCAGCGGCGCCACCGAGCCGCCCAAGGTGCACCGCTCCGAAGTGGCGCCGATCCTGTTCCTGCTGGCGCTGTCGGTCCTGATGACCGTGCAGGCCAATCCGCTGTTCGGCTACCTGGCCCGCGCCAGCGACGACATCCACCGTCCGGGCGCCTACATCGGCCGCGTGCTGGCCGAGCCGACCGTGCCGGGACCGGTATCGAACCCGGCGCCCGCGCCCCTCTCGCCCAAGGAGGCGCCATGACCCGCTGGCTTCCCCATCCCTTCGTGTCGCTGGCGCTGTGCGGCCTGTGGCTGCTGCTGAACCAGACCCTGTATCCTGGCCACATCCTGCTCGGCGCGCTGTTCGGCATCGCCGGCCCGGTCCTGACCCGCCACCTCAACCCGCTGGGCTACCCGCGCCTGCACAAGCCCATCGTCGCGCTGCGCCTGCTGGGCTTCGCCTCGGTCGAGGTGGTGCGCTCCTGCCTCAACGTGAGCAAGGTCATCCTGTTCGCCGACTATGCCAACCTGAACTCGCAGTTCATCCGCGTGCCGCTCGACATGCGCGACCCCTACGGCCTGGCGGCGCTGTCCTGCCTGATCAACATGACGCCGGGCACGGTGTGGACCGAGCTGCAGCCGAGCGCCGATTCCGACAAGCTCGAGCTGGTGCTGCACGTGTTCGACCTGCACGACGCCGCGTGGTGGGTCGACACCATCAAGACCCGCTACGAACAGCCCCTCATTCACATCTTCGACACGGAGGTCCGCCATGGCGACCCTGCTTGAACTCTCGATCGGCTACGCCCTCGTGTGCGTGCTGGCGGCCATGGCGCTGTGCGCCGGCCGCCTGCTGATCGGCCCCTCGGCCCACGACCGCGTGCTGGCCCTCGACACCCTCTGGATGTGCGGCATGCTGCTGGCCCTGGTGCTGGGCATCCGCTTCGGCACCCAGGTCTATTTTGAAGTGGCGATGCTGATCGCGCTGGTCGGCTTCGTCTCGACCATCGCGATGGCCAAGTTCCTGATGCGCGGGGAGATCATCGAATGACCGGCATCGAACACCTGCCCGACTGGGCCGCCCTGCTGGTCTCGCTGCTGCTGATCCTGGGCGCCAGCATCATCCTGATCGGCGCGCTCGGCCTGATACGCCTGCGCACCTTCTACCAGCGCATCCACGGCCCGGCGATCACGGTCACGCTGGGCGCCGGCAGCCTCCTGATCGCCTCGATGCTGTACTTCACGGTGGCGCAGTCGCGGCCGGTCGTCCACGAGATCATCATCACCGTGTTCGTGCTGCTGACCGCGCCCGTGGTGTCGATGATGATCATGCGCGCCGCCGTCTACCGCGACCTGCGCGCCAAGAAAGGCGACGCCGGCGCGACCGCGGGCGAGGTGTACACCATCTCGCGCGAGTAGGATCAGTCCAGGCGCTGGAACAGGCCTGGATAGTGCACCACGAGGCCGTCGGCATCGGTCTCGATGTCGGCCCGGAAGGGATCCGACAGGCTCTCGAAACGGTAGCGTCCCTCGCCCAGCAAGGAATAGGCCTGGCGCGAGGGCATCACGGCCGCCCCGGGCAAGGTGACGTAGGCCACCCGGACTTCCCGGCGCTCGCGCAGGGCCTCGCCCAGGCGCCGGATCGGCAGGGTATTGGTGAATGGCGTGCACGTCAGGTCGACGTCGATGCAGCCGTCCAGCGCCGGCAGCGGCGCGCCGTCCGGGCCGCTCCATCTTCCTTCGCCATCGGCGCGCAACAGCAAGTGGGCGCCGCCGGCCAACCTGACCTGGACCTGGCGCACCCGCCAGTGCGCATCGCAATGGATCGCGTAGCTGCAGCCGAACAGCCTGCCCTCGTACGGCGTGCCGGAATCCGGCCCGATCACCACGCCTTCGGCAACGACGCCTTGTGGCGTGCCGCGGATCGCGACATATTCCAGGCCGTTTCCTTCTTCCGTTGCCCAGCGCAAGCGGCGTTCCATGGTCGTCCTCGCTTTCTGCGTGCGTGATCGGTTCCAACATAGCCGATTCCAGTCACGCGCACATGGCGCCGTCGAGTAAATACAACATTGCGAAAAAATAGATTGCGCGTCGCAACAATGTTAGCGCTATCAGATTTTCATGGTGCTTTCTGAGTGAAAAACCGCTGACGCCCCCGCTTGCGTCCCCGGCAAAGCGGCAAAACCGCCCCCGGATCACATTGCATTGCAACATCGATAACGTGTTTACAAAAAAAATTAGCTGAACAACACTCCGAAAAACGCGATGTTAGCGCTAACGGTCTATCGAGGAGAAACGATGTCAGCATCCAGCGTCAACACCCCGTCCCAACCCGCCGGCGCCCTGCGCTGGGTCGTCATGGGCGTCAGCGGATCGGGCAAAAGCACGATCGGCGCCGCCCTGGCCAGCCACTTCGCCGTCCCCTTCCTCGAAGGCGACGCCTACCACCCGGCCAGCAACGTCAGCAAGATGACGGCCGGCATCCCGCTCGACGACGACGACCGCGCCGGCTGGCTGGACGCGCTGGCGGCCGAGATCGGCCAGGCCCGCAGCCGGGGCCAGGGCCTGGTGCTGTCCTGCTCGGCCCTCAAGCGGCGCTACCGCGACCTGCTGCGCATGGCCGACCCGGCGCTGCGCTTCGTGCACCTGGCCGGGCCGCGCGAACTGATCGCCGTGCGCATGCACGGCCGCCCCGGCCACTACATGCCACCCTCGCTGCTCGATTCGCAGCTGAGCATCCTCGAACCGCTGCAGGCCGACGAAGCCGGCCTCACGCTGGACATCACCCTGGCGCCGCCGGCGCTGGTGGAACGCATCACCAGAAGCGCCTGAACCACGACGTCCGAATTACGACACCTGAACCACGGCCCTGGCACCGGGGTTCGGCAAGATTCATCGCAAGCAGTCTTTGCAAGCTGTCGCGCAGCCGACCACAGAGACGGCGCGCTCCCATACAACAAGCATCGAGGAGACATCATGCGTACACCAGTTCAACGGACTCTCATCAGCCTGGCCGTCGCCAGCGCCTGCTGGAGCGTCGGCGCCGCCCACGCCCAGCAGGCGCAGCTAGAACCCGACACCCCGGCCGCCGCTACCGAGGCGCAAACACCGCCCGCCGATTCTGCGCCGTCCTCCGCGCCGTCACCCGCGGCCGGAGAAGCCGCCAACGTCGTGCGCATCTCCGGCTCGCGCATCGCCGCGCGCGGCTTCACCATGCCGACGCCGACCACCAGCCTCACCAGCGCCGACCTCGAGAAATCGGCCAAGCCGAACCTGTTCAACACCCTGGCCGAACTGCCGGCCCTGCAGGGCAGCACCGGCCGCACCACCAGCACCAACAGCACCAGCAGCGGCATCCAGGGCCTGTCTTCGCTGAGCCTGCGCGGCCTGGGCACGATCCGGACCCTGACCCTGCTCGACGGCCAGCGCGTGGTGGGCGCCAACGTCACCGGCGTGACCGACGTCAGCCAGTTCCCGCAGCTGCTGGTGAAACGCGTCGACGTGGTGACCGGCGGCGCCTCGGCATCCTATGGTTCGGACGCGGTGGGCGGCGTGGTCAACTTCGTCACCGACAAAAAATTCACCGGCTTCAAGGCGCATGTCCAGGGCGGCCAGACCAAGTACGACGACGACCGCGGCGGCAGCGTGCAGGCGGCCTGGGGCCGCGCTTTTCTCGACAACCGCTTCCACGTGACGGCCAGCGCCGAGTTCACGAAGGAAAACGGCATCGAGTCGCCCGGCTTCGGCGGCAAGGGGCCGAACGGCCGCACCTGGTACCAGAACCCGGCCTACTCGGTGCGTCCTTTGAGCCAGACCGGCGACGGCCTGCCGCAGTACCGCGTGATCGAACAGGCGCAGCAATACCAGTACGCCAAGTACGGCCTGATCACCAGCGGCCCGCTGCAGGGCACGGCCTTCGGCGCGGGCGGCGTGCCTTACCAGTTCCAGTACGGTTCCAATGGCCAGCCGACCGGCACCGGCGCCGTCACCGGTTGCGTCAACCCGTTCTGCATCGGCGGCGACTTGAGCGGCAGCGTGGGCTCGGGCACCAACCTGGCGATGAACTTCAAGCGCCAGGTGGCCTATACCCGCATGTCGTTCGACATCAATCCCGACCACCAGCTCTACTTCACCGCCAACTATGGCAAGGTGGACTCGCGCTTTTCGCCCAATCCGGGCGCGGCCAAGAACGCCAACCTGAACATCCAGTGCTCGAACCCCTTCCTGCCGGCCTCGATCGTCGATGCCTGCGCGCGCAACAACATCACCAGCTTCCAGTACGGCACAGCGAACGCGGTCTTCCCCGAGAACATCGATGTCCAGCCGACCCGCACCCAGCGCCGCTTCGTGCTCGGCGCCGAAGGCAAGTTCGCCCTGTTCGGCAAGGACTGGTCGTACGACGCCTACGTGACCCACGGCGAGAACAAGACCAATCTCGACGCCTTCAACATGACGCTCAACGCGCGCTACAACAATGCAATCGATGCGGTGCGCGCGCCGGACGGCCGCATCGTCTGCCGCAACCCGGTGGCCGCGGCGTCGGGCTGCGTGCCGCTCAACATCATCGGCGACAACCCGATCGATCCGGCCGCCTGGGCCTATATCGCGCCGGCCAACGGCCCGCGCCAGCGCACCACGCAAAGCCAGGACGTCGGCAGCTTCAACATCAACGGCGAGCTGTTCGAAGGCTGGGCCGGCCCGATCTCGCTGGCCACGGGCGCCGAATACCGGCGCGAGAAATACCGCGTGCGCGGCGACGCCTACGGCAACGGCGTAACCCCGGATTCGCCGAACAACGCCATGTACCCGGCCGACCCGCTGCTCAACACCACGGTCGGCAACAACTGGTATGCCGGTAACTTCCACAATGGCGAAGGCAGCTACAACGTGCGTGAAGCCTACGTCGAGCTGAACATCCCGGTGTTCAAGTCCGAGACCTGGGGCGAGGCCAACCTCAACCTGGCCGACCGCGAGACCAAGTACAGCACCGCCGGCAGCGTGGGCAGCTGGAAGCTGGGCGCCACCTGGCAGACGCCGATCGACGGCCTGCGCCTGCGCGGCGTGACCTCGAAGGACGTGCGCGCGCCGAACCTTTCGGAACTGTTCGCGGCGCCGGTGGTGGTCAACAACGTGGTCCAGTACCAGGGCAACACCATCAGCGTCCAGGAACGCACGGTGGGCAACACCAACCTGCGCCCGGAGATCGCGCGCAACAATACCTTCGGCATCGTGCTGAGCCAGCCGAAATGGGCGCCGGGCTTTTCCATCTCGGCCGACTACTTCGACATCGAAGTCAAGGGCGTGATCTCGGCGCTGACGATCCAGCAGGAAGTCGACCTGTGCGTGGCCGGCAACCAGGAGATCTGCCAGGCGATGGTGCTCAACAGCCCGGGCAACAACTACGTCACGGTGCAGAACTTCAACCTGGCGTCGCTGAAGGTCAAGGGCTTCGACCTCGAGACCGCCTACCGGACGGGCCTCGAGCGGCTGAACCTGCCGGGCCGCTTCACCTTCCGCGCGCTGGCCACCCGCAACCTGCACTACATCACCGAGTCGGGCGTGGTCGGCACCATCGCGGTGGATTCGGCCGGCTCGAACATGGGCAATACGCCGAAGTGGAAGGTGCTGGCGCAGCAGACCTGGGAGAACGACAAGCTGAGCGTCACGCTGACCGAACGCTGGTTCAGCGACGGCACCTACCGCAACGACTTCATCGAGTGCCAGACCGGTTGCCCCATGTCGACCCTGATCCACCCGACCATCTACGACAACAAGATGAAGGGGGCGGCCTATCTCGACATCGGCGCCAGCTACAACTTGTCGAAGCAGTTGCAGGCCTACTTCAAGATCGACAACGTGACCGACCGCGCGCCGGAAGCGGCGCCGCAGACCAATGCCAGCTACGGCATCAACCCGGCGCTGTACGACGTGGTTGGACGTACTTACCGGGCCGGCCTGCGCTACGGCTTCTGACGGGGCCCGGCCGTGTGGAACATCGTTTCCGTGCTGCTGGCGGTCGGCCTGCTGACCTTGCTCATCGCCTGGGGCAAGGTCCAGCCCCTGCTGGCCTTCGTGGCGGCGTCGATCGCGGCGGCCCTGCTGCTTGGGTTGCCGCCGTCGAAGATTCCCGGCGCGATCGAGAAGGGCATCGGCGACCTGCTCGGCTCCCTGGTGGTGATCATCTGCCTGGGCGCCGTGTTCGGCAAGCTGATCGCCGACAGCGGGGCCGCGCGCCGCATCGCCACCTGCCTGGTCGACGCCCTGGGGCCGTCGCGCATCCCGGTGGCGCTCACCGTCACCGGCTTCGTGGTCGGCATTCCGCTGTACTACAACGTCGGCTTCGTGCTGCTGGTGCCGCTGATCTTCTCGCTGGTGGTCAGCTCAGGGCGGCCGGCGGTGGCGCTGGCGATCCCGCTGCTGGCCGGGCTGTCGATCGCGCACGGCTTCCTGCCGCCGCATCCGTCACCGGTAGCGCTGGTCTCGGCGATCCACGCCGACATGGGCACTACCCTGCTGTACGGGATCGTGGTGGCGATACCGACCTTGATCATCGCCGGGCCCCTGTTCGCGCTGTCGCTGCGCCGCATTGAGGCGCAACCGGCCGCCATGTTCCAGGACGGTCGCGCGCTGCAGGATGGAGAACTGCCGGGCGTCTTCAACAGCTTCGCCACCGCGCTCCTGCCGGTGCTGCTGCTGGGAGCGAGCACGGTGCTCATGATGGCGCGGCCCGACCTGAACGGCAGCCTGTCGTTCCTCGCCAATCCGCTCGTGGTGATGCTGGCGTCCTATCTGGTGGCGATCTACACGCTGGGCCTCGCGCAAGGGCGGCGTTTTTCCGCCGTGATGCAGGGCCCGGCGGAGGCGATGCGCGAGATCGCGCCGATCCTGTTGATCATCGCCGGCGCCGGCGCACTGAAGCAGGTGCTGGTGGAATCGGGCGTCAGCGCCGATCTCGGCGCGCTGCTGTCCAGCCTTCCGGTGCCGCCGCTGGTGCTGGGATGGTCGGTCGCCACCGTGATTCGCATCTGCCTGGGATCGGCCACGGTGGCCGGCGTGACGGCCGGCGGCATCGTGGCGCCGCTGGTGCACAGCTCGGGCGTCGACCCGAACCTGATGGTGCTGGCCATCGGCGCGGGAAGCCTGATGTGCAGCCACGTCAACGATTCCGGCTTCTGGATGTTCAAGGAATATTTTGGCTTGTCCCTGAAGGATACCTTCCGCTCCTGGACCCTGATGGAGACCCTGGTGGGCGTGTTCGGCCTGCTGTTCGTGATGCTTCTGTCGCTGTTTCTACAATAGCTGAGGAAAAGATCAATGATGACAACTCTTTCCGTATTTCCGCGCCTTCTCGCGCTGTCGTTCCTGCTGGCCGGCGCCGCGAACGCCGCATCCATCTCGGCCTACCAGACCATGCCCGAAGACCCACGCGCCGTCGTGGTACGCGCCAGGGGTGACGGCCAGGCCGACGACACGGCCGCGATCCAGCAAGCGCTGGACGCGGCCGCAAACAAAGGCCAGGGCGGCATCGTGTTCCTGCCCTCGGGCCGCTATCGCATCACCCGTTCGCTGCTGATCCCGCTGGCCGTGCGCCTGTATGGCGTCGGACCGACCCGTCCCGTGTTCGTGCTGGCCGAGAACACGCCCGGCTACCAAAAGGGCGTGGCCAATATGGTCATCTTCACCGGCGGCGACCAGTACAGCGTCGGCAAGGTGCCGATGCCGGTGCCGAGCGCGGTGCCGTTCAGCGCGGAGGAAGGCAAGGCGGTCCGTAACGCCAACTCCTCGACCTTCTATTCGGCGCTGTCGAACGTCGACTTCGAGATCAAGGACGGCAACCCGGCCGCGGCCGCGGTGCGCATGCACACGGCCCAGCACTCGAACCTGAGCCATATCGATTTCCACCTGGGTTCCGGCCTGGCCGGCGTCTACCAGGTCGGCAACGTGGCCTACAACCTGCGCTTCTACGGCGGCCGCTACGGCATCCTGAGCGAAAAGACCTCGCCGGCCTGGCAGTTCACCCTGATGGATTCGACATTCGAGGGCCAGCGCGACGCCGCGATCCGCGAGCATGAAGCCAGCCTCACGATGATCAACACGGAAATCAGGGACACCCCGGTCGGCGTCGAGATCAACCGTGGCTATGGCGACTGGTTGTGGGGCAAGGACGTGCGCTTCGAGAACGTCAGCAAGGCCGCGCTCATCGTCAGCAACGAAGACAATGTCTATACCCAGGTCGGCCTGGAGAATGCCATCGCGCGCAACGTGCCGACGTTCGTGCGCTTCCGCGACAGCGGCAAGACGCTGGCCGGCAAGGGCCGCGACTACGCCGTCAGCGAATTCAACTACGGCCTGTTCGTCAGGCAGATGGGCGAGCCTGGCACCTTCTCGACCCATTACAAGACGGCGGCGCTGCCCGCGAACCCGACGACGACACGCGCCCTGCGCCCGCTGCCGGCCTCGAAGGAGTGGGCCAACGTGCACGCGTACGGCGCGAAAGGAGACGGCACGACCGACGACACGGCGGCGATCCAGAAAGCGATCGACGCCAATCGCGTGGTCTACCTGCCGCTGGGTTTCTATGTCGTCAACGACACCATCCGCATGCGGCCGGACACCGTGATCATCGCCCTGCATCCGGGCCTGACCCAACTGTTGCTGCCGAACGGCTCACCGAAATTCCAGGGCGTCGACAGCCCCAAGGCGCTGCTGGAAAGCGCGCGCGGCGGCGAAGGCATCGTGTCCGGCATCGGCCTGGCGACCGGCGAGATCAACAACCGCGCGGTGGCGCTGCTGTGGCGCGCCGGCGAGCACTCGCTGGTGGACGACGTGCGCATCCAGGGCGGCCACGGCACCCGCCTGTACGACGGCCGGCGCGCCGATCCGTACCAGAAGGACGCCAAGTTCGACACCACCGCGCACTGGGACCGCCAGTATCCGAGCGTGTGGGTGACCGATGGCGGCGGCGGCACCTTCTCCGGCATCTGGTCGCCCAGCGGCTATGCCCAGGCCGGCTTCTACGTGACCAATACCAAGACGCCGGGCAAAGTCTACGAGCTGTCGGCCGAACACCATATCCGCGCCGAGATCGTGCTGGACAATGTGGAGAACTGGGAATTCCTGGCGCCGCAGACCGAGGAGGAAATCCGCGACGGCGCCGATGCGGTGTCGCTGGAGATCCGCAATTCCAGAAACTTGCTGTTCGCGAACTACCACGGCTACCGCGTCACGCGTTCCTATAAACCGATGCCGGCCGCGATCCTGATCACCAATTCCAGCGACATCCGCTTCCGCAACGTCCACGTGAATGGCGAGAGCGGCTTCGCGACCTGCGACGACAATGGCTGCACCACCTATCTGCGCGCCAGCAAGTTCGCCTACGAGAACGCGATCCGCGACGTCACCAACAAGCTGGAAGTGCGCGAGCGCGAGTTCGCCGTGTTCGATTACACCGGCAAGCAACGCAAGGCGCCCGCCCAGCTGGGCAAGGTCGACAAGCTGGAAGGCGGCTTCTATTCGATCGCCGGCGCCACCGTCGACCCCAAGGGCAAGCTGTATTTCGTCGACCGCCACTGGAAACGCATCTACAGCTACACGAAGGACGAGGGCCTGGTCGTGGTGCGCGACGCCCCGCTCGACCCGGTCAACCTGGCCATCGACGACAGCGGCAACCTGATGGTGATCTCGAACTACGGCCCGCAGGCCAGCGTGTATGCCTTCAAGCCGGGCACGCCGGGAACGGAGATCACGATGATCAAGCCGACCCCGGTCGCGCCTCGCCAGGGCGCGCGGGTCGCGGTGCCGGTCAACTTCTGGCAGAACGGCGAATTCAAGGACCAACTCGACTACGACACCTTCGAATTCACGACCCTGGCCGAGATGTTCGCGCGCGACGTCGCCCTGCCGAAGAAGGAAGAATACGTGTCGCCCGACGGCAGCCTGGTGCTGCCCGCCTACCGCGTGCTGCGCCAGGGCGCGGCGGACCACCTGGGCTGGCGCTGGGCCGATTCGCTGCAGGCCTTCGGCTTCGTCACGGCGCCGGTGGGCCAGCGCGTGGTGTTCACCAACGGCTCCGAGAACCGCACCTTCAGCGGCGCCGTCAACGCGGGCGGCGGCATCACCGACCTTAAGCTGCTGGCCAACCGCGGCGGCGAGAGTGCGGCGGTCGGCCCGAACGGCGACGTCTACGTGGCCAACGGCCAGGTCTTCATCTATGGCAAGGATGGCAAGCAGAAGGGCCGCATCGACGTGCCGGAGCGGCCCTTGCAGCTGATCTTCGGCGGACCCGACAAGCGCACCTTGTTCATCCTGACCCACCACTCGCTGTACTCGACCCGCATCGACTGAGGAGAATCCATGGGACGCATGACAACGCTGCTGGGCGCCGTCGTCTTGACGACGGCGGCGCCCCACGGCCTGGCCGAAGACCAGTTCAAGCTGCTGGTCCTGGCCACGCCCGGCAAATACCACTACGAATACATCCCGATCGCGCGCGACAACCTGGAACGCCTGGCCAAGCTGCACGCGTTCGCGCTGACCTACACCAACAAGACGCAGGTATTCGAAGGCGACCTGAAACAGTATGCCGCCGTGATGTTCCTGAACACGCCGGGCGAGGAATTGAACCCCGCCCAGCGCGCCAACTTCGAGGAGTATATGCGCGGCGGCGGCAATGCCGTCGTGGTGCACCGCGCGGCGATCGCCAGGCCGAACGACTGGGTCTGGTTCGAGAAGATGGTGGGCCGCACGGTCGGCCTGCATCCGAAGCTGCAGACCGGCGTGGTGACCGTTGTCGACAAGCGTTTCCCCGCCACCTTCGGCCTGCCCGAGCGCTGGGTCTGGAGCGACGAGTTCTACACCTTCACCAATCCCTACAGCGTGACGATCAACCCGGTGCTGAACGTGGACGAGTCGAGCTACGACCCGACCCTGATCTGGCCGGGGCAGACGGTGAAGGGCATGGGCAAGGAGCACCCGATCGCCTGGCACCACCAGCACGAGAAGGGCCGCGTGTTCGTCACCACGCTCGGACACAATGGCGAGATGTACCGCGACCCGCAATACCTGGGCCACCTGCTGGGCGGGATCTACTGGGCCGCGACCGGCCGCGGCCAGCAGCGCTGATCATCCTTTCGTCAAGCGCCGCCAGCCCAGCACCAGGCCGCTGAAGGTCAGGGCAAAGCCCAGCACGCACAGGACGATCACGACCACGTCCCACACCGGCCTGGTGCGCAGGAAGGCGAAGTCGAGCTGGTGCAGGCCGTTGAATAGCCAGCGGTCCCAGCGCTTGTCGCGGTCGACGTAGCCGGCCAGGCGGCCCTGGGCCGGGTCGATGTAGAACACCGGCGCGTCAGGCAGGTCGAAGCGCGCGCGCAAGACCGGAAAGGCCACTGCGCGGTGATGGCTGTAGTAATAATCGTCCGGTCCGGTGAGGAGTTCCACCTGCATGGGCGCGCCGGGGCGGATTGCCTGCGCGGCATGCAGCAGCACGTCCTGCGGCACGCCAGGCACGGCGGCGCTGTCGCGCGCGTCGACCAGCTTGCGTCGTTCGCGGCCGAGCGCGCTCAGATACAGCTTGCCGCCCACGCGGCGCCATTCCAGCTCCAAGGCGCCGGGATGCGCGCGCAGCAGCGCGGCCGCATCCAGCGCCAGGTCGTCGCCGCCCGGCGCACCGCCGGCGAACGCCTGCCGGTCTTGCGCGGTGACGCCGCCGCCGGCCGGAGAGCCGAACGGCCCGACCGACAGCCAGCCGCTGAACAGCCAGGTGATGACCAGCACACCGACGCCCAGGCCCAGCCAGTGGTGCCAGGCTTTCCAGCCCGTATACGGCGACATCCTGCCGCCGGCATAGCGCCGCCCCGTGCGTAGCCGCAGGCGCAGGAGGCTGATCGCCATGCCGGTCACGGCCAGCACCAGGGCCACGCCGGACGTCCACATCACGGCCTGGCGCCAGGCTTCATTGTGCTGGCGCAGCGGCGTCACGTAGAGCCAGTGGATGACGGAGCCGGCCCAGTTCCAGGCGCGCTCGCTGCGGGTCGTGTCGCGCACCAGCTCCCCGGTGCGGCCGGACACGTACAGGATGCTGCCGGCGCCATCGTCGGCGGCAACGCGGTACAGGGGCCGGTGCGCGCGCACGGCGCCGAAAGTCCATTGGTCCAGTTCGATCTTGTCGACCGCCAGCGAACGCGCATCAGGCGCCGCGCTGCGCGCGCTGCTCGAGACGATCAGGTAGTTTACTTCCAGCGGCGCCCCGCTGTCGGCCCATGCCGAATGCCAGCTGCCTTCGTGCTGGAAGTGCCACGCGGGGCGGCCCGCCACGGTGTTCAGGCGCACCGCATCCGGCGCGGGGGCGCCGATCCCGGTCCATGCTTCAGCGGCCGTGACCTGCACCCGGTCGGGATCGAGCGGCGCCAGCCAGCCCATGCGCTCCTGTTCCGTCAGCTCGGGATACGGCACGTACATCATGACGATGCCGGAACCGAACCACAGCAGCACCAGCAGGCCGATCGCGATGCCCAGCCAGCGGTGCCACCAGTAGAGCTGGCGCTTCCAGGAACTCACCTAGTAACGCCAGTGGACGGTCAGCTCGGCATGACGCTCGTCGCCCAGCAGGTATTGCGATGAACCATACGAAGTGATCGCATACAGCTTGTCGGTCAGGTTGCGCACGTTGAGCTGCAGCTGCACGTTGCGGCTCAGCGCCCAGCCGATCGAGGCGTCCAGCGTGGTGTAGGCCGGCAAGGCCTGGGTGTTGGCATTGCTGATGAAGCGTTCGCCCACGTAGCGCAGGCCGGCGCTCGTGCGCCAGTCGCCGGCGCGGTGCGTCAGCCACAGGTTCGAGGAGACCTTCGGCACGTCGGCCGGCCGATTGCCGGCGCGCGAGACGTTGCCCGCCTCCAGCAGTTCGTCGAACTCGGCATCCGTATAGGCCAGGTTGGCATCCATGCGCCAGCCGGGAGCCAGGCTCACGCTGGCGCTCACTTCCGCGCCCCGCGAGGTCTGCGAGCCGCCCTGCACCGACAGAGCCGGGTTAATCGGGTCGCGCGTGATGATGTCGTCCTTCCTGATCCGGTACAGCGCCGCCGTCCACTCGGCGCGGCCACCGGCCAGCATCTGCTTGACGCCCGCCTCGACCTGGCGCGCGTCGGTCAGCTTGAACCTGCTGTTGGCCAGGGTCATCGACAACAGGCTCGTGAGCGGATCGCTGCCGGTGCTGACCTGGCCGTAGAGCGAGGTGTCCGGCGCCAGCTTCCAGCTTGCGCCGACGCGGACCGAATTGGAGCGCAAGATCGTCTGGAAGTGGCCGCTGTCGGCCAGCAGGTTGCGGCGGTCGATCTTGTAGCGGTCGTGGCGTGCGCCCGCCGTCAGGAGCAGGCGCTCGTCCACGCGCCAGGCATCCTCGAGATAGAAAGCATGGGCGGTGGTGTCGGTCGCGAAGTTCGGGCGGAAGGGGTCTGGGGTGTCCCAGAAGCTGCCCGGGTCGAAGCCGCTCGGCGTCACCGTCGATGCGCCGCCATAGGGCGAGTTATTGGTGTGCCTGAAGTTGATGGTGGAGGCTTCCCAGCCGGCCACGACCTGGTTGGCGCCGGTCTTCCAGCGCGCCTCCAGGCGGTTCGCGGTCTGCTCCTGGTCGTGGCGGATGCCGATGTAGTCGCTGCGCTCCACCACGTCGCGCATGGCGTCGTAGGCGTACGACTCGATATTGCGCCAGTCGCGACGCGACGTGAAGTAAGCCAGTTCGTTGCTGATCTCCAGGTTCGGCGCCGCTTGCCAGTGCAGGCGCGCGACGGCCTTGTCGTCGACGAAACGCAGCACGGCGTCGCCGGCATTGTAGTTCTGGTCGCGCAGCCGTTCGGCCAGGCCGCCGTTCACCAGCGGCGTGCCGAAGTAGCGGATCGGCTCTTGTTCGGCATGATCGAGCTGGGCGTACAGGGTCACGCCAGGCGCCAGGGTCGTCGTCATGCTGGTCAGGATCTTGCCGTGGCGGGATTCGCCGCGGTCGATGAAACCGTCGCTGCGGCCGGCGTAGGCATCGATGCGGAAGGCGCCCTGCTCGCCCAGCGCACCGGTGGCGCCGATGCCGGCGCGCACAGACTCGCCGCCGCCGATGCCGCCCAGGATCTCGAGCGAGGATGCGCGCCGCGGCGCCTTGCGCACGGCGTTGATGACGGCGCCGGTGGCGCCGCTGCCGTGAATGACCGAGCCGGGCCCGCGCAGCACGTCGATCGTCTCGTAGCCCCAGGGATCGGCCGGATAGGTCGCGGTGCTGGAACCGACCAGCAGGCGCTGGCCGTTCTCCAGCATCGCGATCGCGTTGTTGCCGTTGAAGCCCCGCGCCGAATAGCTGATGCCGCTGCCGGGCGAGCTGCTGTCGGTCAGGCCGGTGCTGCGCGTCACCGCGTCCTTGACCAGCAGGTCGCCACGCGCGGCGATGGTGGCGGCGCTCAGGCTGTCGGCGCTGGCCGGCAGGTCGAGGGCGCTGATGTCCAGGCGGCTGGCGGTGGTGTTCTGGCGGTCGAGCGCGAGGCCTTCTTCACCGGCTGCGCCACGGATGGTGACGGTAGGCAGATCTTGCGCAAAGGCGCCGGCGGCGCACAGCAGGGCGACGACCGCAGCGAGCGGGCGGGGTTGGAAAACGGTGTTCATTATTTGTTCTTGGTTTGCACGGGTTCGATCAGCACCAGCTGGCCGGTCGCGGGATCGCGATAGACTTCGCCGACGCGGTCGTAGCCGCTGCCGTCCTGGGTCACGCCGCTGGCGGGACGCTCGATCTGGCGGCCCTTCTCCACCGGCTGCGGGGTTTTCAGGGTCCCTTGCGCGCCGGCGATGGCGGCGATCAGGCCGCAGGCGAACACCAGCATCACGTCGACCAGGTTGACCAGGCTGGCGCGCGGATCTTCGTCGCTCTGGTCGAAGCGCGCGTCGAGGTGGCGGTACAGCCGCAGTCTGCCGCGCCCACTCATGGCTGCGGCTCCATCGCGTCCAGCGTCTCTTCATACCAGCGGCGGCGCAGCTTGCCGATCACCAGGCCGCCGATGCCGGCCACCAGGCCCAGCACGGTGGCGTCGAAAGCGACGGTCACGGCGCTGGCCAGCTTGGCGGGGTCGCCTTCGCCCAGCGCCGCCAGGCCCGGTCCGAGCGGGATGATGGTGGCCATCAGACCCAGCATCGGCGGGATGCGCGCCAGCAGGTCGGCACGTTCCAGGCGGTGGCGGGCAATCTTTTGCACAAGCGCCAGGTCGCCGCTGGCGCGCAGCCTGGCCAGGCCGTGGAAGCGTTCGCCGACGGCGATGCCGGATTCGACCAGCGCGATCGCGCAGCCGGCCAGCAGCGCCACCAGGGATGGCGCGAGCAGCCAGCTGACGGCGTCGTGCAGCCAGGCATAGGAAAGGGTTTCGATCATGGATGACTCCTGAGAGGTTGAGGGATGTGCCGGCCGCGCCACAGGCCGAGCGAGAACAGGGCGAGGCAGGCGGCCAGGATGGCCAAGACCTGCACGATGCGCAGCGCGGCAGGCTGCGCGGGTTCTGGTTGCTGTTTCAGTTCGTAGACGCGCATCGGTTCGGGCGCCGGCGCCGGCGGCGCCGGTTCGCTCGCGTCGCCAGCATCGGATGCTGCAGCTTGCTGCGCCGGGGCGGCGACGGAGGGGATGGACGTCGCCACTGCCGGCAGCAGCTCGCCACGCGCCTTGGCAAGCGTCACGCCGAGCTTTTGCGCGTCGGCGCCATCGAGCTGCGGCGCCAGCCAGCCCCACATCGGATGATCCGGCGCCGTATGGCCGCTGCCCGGCAAGCCATTGGCCGCCACCAGGCGCGCCAGCTCTCCGCCCAGGCGGCGGATGGTCTCGGGATCGGTCTTCCAGTAGCCCTTCTCGGCCGCCACCATGAACACCGCCAGCATGTGCGCCTTCACGTGCGCGTTGTGGCGCTGGCCCAGGAATTCAGGCAGGCCGAGCTTGTGCCGGTCGTCGAAGTAGACGGCCTTCACTTCGTCCCAGGCCCAGTTCTTGACCAGGTCGGGCCGCGTCACCTGCCAGCCCCACAGGTTTTCGATGAATTCCTGGCCCATGGTGCGCGCGCCGGAATAACCGTTGTCCATCAATGGCCGCAGCCAGGCCGGGTTCAGGAAACGCCCGCGCAGCTCGCCCAGCAGGGCGCTGGCGAGCGGCTCGACGTCGGCCTGGCCGGGCCGCGAGTGCTGCAGGATCAGCGCGTCCGGCACGCGCCCGGTGCGCGTCTCGACCGCCAGCGACAGGCCGCCCAGGTAGTCGAAGGCGTCGTTGTTGTCGAGCAGGCCATACAGGTTGCTGGCGCGGCCATGATAGGTGCGGTGGATGCCGTCCAGCGCCACGTCGAAGGCGCGGTGGCTGGAGGCGCCTTCGGCATCGAGGCCATAGGCATGGCCCATGCGGTTGCGGTAGGCGCGGCCGATTTCCTCGCGCTCGCGCCAGGCGCCCGAGCGCTCGGTCAGGCGGTTCACGCCGGCGCCGTAGGCGCCCGGCGCATCGCCGAACACGCGCAGCGCCGCGGCCCGTCCTGCTTCGCTCGCCGGCATGCCATCGGCCAGCAGCGCCCGCTGGCGCGTCAGCCACTCGCGCGCCACACGGTTGCCGCTTGCCGCTTCGCGGCCCCACACGGCGCCTTCGATCGGCGCCAGCGCCGCCTGCAGGGCGTCGCGCAAGGATGGGTCTTGTTCCACCAGCGTCTGCGCCGACGCCGCCAGCGCCAGCCGGCCGGCGCGGTCGATCAGGCGGATCAGGTTCGGATACAGGTCGCGGAACAGGCCGGAGGTGGTGACCACCGCGTCGCGCCGGACGGCGCCGGGCGTGAGCTTCACGTCGGTGACGATGCCGCGCGCATTCCACACCGGCTCGGCGCCCATCATGGCCAGCGCGAAGCCGACCATCACCCCTTCGTCGCGCACGGCGTCGGACGCCCACAGGATGATGCCTTCGCTGCCCTCGCCCACTTTGTCGCGGTCAAGCGCCTTGCCTGCCATCTGCCGGCCCAGGCCATAACCCAGGCGGGTCGGCAGGATGTCGCCGTCGACGGCGTGGAAGTTGCGGCCGGTCGGCAGCGCCTCGGGCGAGCGCAGCGGATCGTTGCCCTTGCCCGGCTCGATGTAGCGGCCATCCAGGCCGGCCAGCAATGCCGCCATCTCGCGCCGCGGCGAGTCGCGCAGTTGATGGGCGACGTCGGGATCGTCGATGCCGCTCTTCTTCATCGAATCGAGCATCAGCTCGAGCGACGCGCGGCTCCACGGCCGGCCGAACACGTGCAGGCCATGGGGCATGAATTTCTCCTGCAGCTTGGTCAGATAGTGGCCGATCTCGTGCGCCAGCAGGTCGTCGTCGGCCGCGTCGAAGCCGATGCCGCGCACCTCCAGCACGTCGGACATCGACGCTTCCAGCTCGGCGCGCAGGTTCAGGGCCACGACCCGCTCGCGCATCAGCTGTGCGGCCTGGGTCTTGAGCGATTCGGACGATGCGGCTTCAAAACTCTCGACGATCTGGCGCAGCGACAGCAGTTCGTCGTACAGCGGCGTGGTGGCCAGCGGCGGCGTCAGGTGGTCGACGATGATGGCCAGGCCGCGGCGCTTGGCCTGCGTGCCTTCGCCGACGCCGTCGACGATATATGGGTAGATGCCCGGCAGGTCGCTCGCGATCAGGCTCGGATAGTCGTCGCTCGATAGGCCGACGGCCTTGCCCGGCATGAATTCATAGGTCGAGTGGCGCCCCACGTGCACCACGGCGTCGGCCTTGAAGCGGTCGCGGATCCAGTGGTAGAAGCCCAGGAACTGGTGCGGCGGCGTGATGCTGGTGTTCGCGTGCAGCAGTTCCTCGTCCACTTCCCAGCCGCGCGGCGGCTGCGGGCCGATGAAGACGTTGCCGAACACCAGTCCCGGCACCAGCATCTTGCCGCCATCGACCATTACCTTGCCCGGCGCCGGGCCCCAGCCGCGCATGCCTTCGATGCCGTAGCCGATCAGGCGCCGGTAGAGGGGCGCCAGCGCCTTGCAGGGCCGTGGCCTGGCTTCATCGAGGCAGGCAAAGTAGCCTTCTTCCAGCGCATGCAGGTCGCGCGTGGCCTGCTCGCGCTGCGGATGGTCGACGCCCTCGACCAGGTGCAGCAGCTCCTCGATCACGGTCTCGGCCTGCTTGCGGCCCAGCGCGCGCTCTCCGGCCTTCTCGGCCGCCAGCACGTCGGCATGCAGGCGGCCCAGCAGGCCGTCCTGCATCTCGCCCCGCACCCGCGGCGACAGGGTCGCGAACCAGCGCGCGTAATCCTGCGCCGTGACGCCGTTGACGGCGCCGGCCATCTCGCGCAGGGCGGCGCGGTCTTCCGGCAGGTTGACGCCGCGCGCCATGATCATGTCGAGCAGCGCCTCGGGCGACGCTGGCAGGTCGCCGACCGTGTAGCCGGCGGCCTTGAGGGCATGCAGCATCCCGAACAGCGAGTCCGGCACGTTGAGGTTGTCGGCGCCGATGTTCTGGCGCCCCGGCGGATGGTTGTAGTAGACCATCGCGACCTTCTTGTCGGCGTTCGACTTGGCGCGCAGCGCCAGCCAGCGCGCCACGCGGCCCGACAGGCGATCGACTTCGGCCGGCAGCAGCACGGGCGGGCGGTTCTCGATGCCGGTCTGGCGGTCGCGCCGGGCCTGGCCCAGGGCCGCCACCACCATCGGCTGGCCGATGCCCTGCAGCTCGGGCAGGGCGACGCGGTACTGGACCGAATCGGGCGGCAGGCCGTCGGGCGACAGCTGCCACTGCATCGCGGTGCGGTCCGACAGGCGGATCGCCTTGAATACCGGGATGTCCAAACGCTTGAAAGCCGCCTCCACCGCCTCCCGGCCTTCGGCGGCGCCGACCACGAAATCCTGCAGCACCACCAGCGCGGCAGGCTTGGCGGGCGCGACCAGCTGCGGCAGGCGTTCGAGCGCTTCGCGCGAGGCGCCGCCCCAGCGCGTGAGCAGCTGCACGCAGGGCTGGCCGAGTTCTTCGATGCGCCGGCACAGCGCCGCTGGCACCACGCCATCCATGTTCGCCAGGTCGAGCACGACCACGGTCGGGCGCTCGCGCAGGCTGAGCGTCGACGCATTGCCCCACGCGGCGCCGTCCTGCAGCTCGCGCTGTCCGGCGCGCAGGCGCAGGGTCGGCTCGGGCTGCGGATCGGCCAGGGGCGTGCCTGGCGCGAGCAGGTGCCGCATCAACTCCGTGGTGTTGTCGACGCCGCCCGCCTGCCACACGCGGCGCGCTGCGAGCCAGTGGCGCGCGGCGGGCTCCAGCTCGGCCGCCTGCAACGCGGCCTGCGGCGGCGCTTCGCTCGCCAGCTGGCGCAGCAGCTCGGGCGAGAAGCCGGCCAGGCTGCCGTGGCGCGAACGCGTCATGAGGTTCAGGGTCGCCTCGCCGTTCAGCGCCAGCACCGCCGTCGCTGGCCTGGCGTGGCGCGCCAGAGCATCCTTCATGCGCCGTGCCGGATCGCCGAACAGCGACACCGCCAGGATGGTGTCGGCGCCGGCGATCCACTGCGCCACCTCGCGTTCGCCGGCCGCCATCAGCTGGGCCGGCGTGCGCAGCAGGATGCGGTCTTGCGGATGGCTGGCCAGGTGGCGGTGGGCGGCTTCGATCGCGCCCGGCGCGGCGCGCTCGGTGACCACGGCGAACAGGGTGGCGGCGCCGGCGTGCTGGAAGCCCGACATGCAGGCGAGCAGGAACACCAGCGCGACGCAGATGCGGACAGGGAGAAGCGTGTTCATGTGAACGTCGACCTTTCAGCTGCGCGCTTGACGCGCGCACGACAACAGGCAGCCGCCATCCTTCCACGATGAACAGGGACGCTTGCGCGCCGCGCAGGCGAGCGATCGCAGCGAATGACGCGAGCAGACAAAGAAGGAACAGCGGACAACCAACAGGCACGCCCTCACCCCGGGACGTGCGAATGCATCGTGGATGGCCGGTCTTCTGGCTCGCCGTCTTCCTTCCCCGGTCCTGCCTTCCCGTGCACGGGGCACAGTGGCGTTCGACCGGGGTCGTCAGGCTTACAGCAGCGGGGGCTGCGCCGGACTGGCGCGCGATGGCTATCGCGCACGTCACCGGCTTCCCGTTTCACCTCCCTGCAGACGAGCAGGAAGGCACCATTCACTTGATTGGGCGCGATTCTAACGCCAAGTTCGACCAGTTGTCACCGCATTATTTTTTGGCGGGCGAGCGCGAAGCGGCCCAGCGCGGCGACCAACAGCGCCCGATCGGCCCGAAAAATAAGTCGCATAGGTTTATTTAGCGGAAGGACGTATACTTACCGTCTCCCGCTGTCTTGCCCATCGAACGCCGCGCCATGCCGCCCTATAACGCACCGCCTCCCGCCTTTGACCCCGCCACCATGCCGCTGCTGCGCACCGTCGGCTCGAACCAGGTCGGCATGCGCGAGTTCAACGAGCGGGTCGTGCTGCAGGCGATCCGCACCCATGGCAGCCTGCCCAAGGCCGAAGTCGCGCGCCTGACCAATCTGAGCACCCAGACCGCCTCGGTGATCATCAACCGCCTGCTGGACGAGCAGCTGGTGGTCAAGCGCGACGCCGTGCGCGGCAAGGTCGGCCAGCCGTCGCAGCCGATCGCCCTCAATCCGGAAGGCGCGTTCTCGATCGGCATCCAGATCGGCAGGCGCGCGCTGGACGTGGTCCTGCTCGATTTCACGGGCGCGCTGCGCTGGCAGTCGTCGACGCCCTACGCCAGCCCCGACGTGGAGCAGGTGTTCGCCGCCATCGACGCCAGGCTGCGCGAGGTGGACGACTTCCTCGGCCCGGAGCTGGCCCCGCGCCTGACCGGCATCGGCCTGGCCGCCCCGCTCACGCTGGGCACCTGGCACGGCCTGGAAAGCCTGCTGCCGCATCAGGCCGAAGCCTGGCGCCGGGTCGACCTGCGCATCCGCCTGCAGGCCATGACGCCGCTGCGCGTGGACTTCGCCAAGGACACGATCGCGGCCTGCGTGGCCGAACTGGTGGCCGGCCGCGGACGCAAGCTGAAAAGCTATCTGTACGTGTTCGTGGACACCCTGGTCGGCGGCGGCCTGGTGATCGACGGCGAGCCGCACAGCGGCCAGTTCGGCAACGCCGGCGCGATCGGTTCGATGCCATTGGGCCTGGCCGGAACGGACGAACGCGGCGTGGCGCCGCAACTGCTCGGGGCGGCCTCGCTGGTGCGGCTGGAAGAGATGCTTGCGCAGGCCGGATTGGCGCCGCTGGCGTTCGGCGACGACCGCCTCTTGAGCGGCCCATGGGAAGCGGTGACCCTGCAATGGGTCGAGGAAGCCGCGAATGCGATCACCTTCGGCGTCACCGGCGCAGCCTGCCTGCTCGACCTGGACGGCGTGATCGTCGACGGCGCCGTCAGCCGCGCCCTGCTCGAACGCCTGATCGCCGCGGTGCAGGAGCAGATGACGCGCTACAGCTGGCAGGGCACCGAGCGGCCGCTGGTGATGGCGGGGACGATCGGGATGACGGCCAAGGTCATCGGCGCGGCTTATTTGCCGCTGCATGCGAACTTCGCGCCGGCGCATGGCTTGTTCCTGAAGGCGGCGCGGCGCTAGTGTCTTGAATAGGCTGCACTATAAAAAAACCCTGCGAATGATGCACTCGCAGGGTTTGTCGTACCGATCAGACCGGAAATCTTAGAACGGAATATCGTCATCCATATCCGAGAAGTTCGGCGCCGGTTTCGGCTGCGGACGCGCGGCCGGAGCCGGTGGCGCCTGGCGCGGAGCCGGACGCTGCGGGGCCGAGTAGTCGTCGTCCATGCCGCCGCCCATGCCGCCACCCATGCTGTCGCCGCCCATACCCTGGCGACCGCCCAGCATCTGCATGTTTTCAGCGATGATGTCGGTGGCGTAGCGCTCGATGCCGTCCTTGTCGGTGTACTTGCGGGTCTGCAGGCGGCCTTCGACGTAGACCGACGAACCTTTCTTGAGGTACTGGCCCACGATCTCGGCCAGGCGGCCGAAGAAGGAGATGCGGTGCCACTCGGTCAGTTCTTTCTGTTCGCCGGTATTGCGGTCCTTCGAGCGGTAGGAAGTGGCGACCGCGATGTTCGCGATGGCGTCGCCGCTCGGCATGTAGCGGATTTCGGGATCGCGGCCGAGATTGCCGACGATGATGACCTTGTTGACTGATGCCATGATGGTTCCTTGAATGGTGTTGTGAGCCCTGACTCTGCACTTGACTAAGCGTCAGGGAACTGTGTGCTGCAACCCGATATTATGCCTGTTCAGCAGAATTTGTTCGTGGTTTTTAATGCATCAAAACGTGATAAATCCTGGCCGGTGAGCTTCCTCAATCGGACGCAATGTCAGGTCTGCGGGCCATGCTCGGCCTCGTAGGCCTTGCGGCGCTCGATCAGCTTGGCGATGGTGGCCAGCGCCGCATCCTCGTCCTGCGTCATGTCTTGAAGGAAGGCGTCGTTATTGTCGCGGATCCAGCTCAGCGGCATGTCCCACCAGGCGAGTTCGACCAGCGCGGCGCGCACCTTCTCCGGGAAACGGAAGCGGATCAGGCGCGCCGGCGAGCCGGCATAGATGCCGTACGGCTCCGAACGGAAGTTGGGGGGCAGGACGGAACGGGCGCCGATCACGCAGCCATTCTCGATCACGCTGCCGCCCAGCACCATGGTCTCGTCGCCGATCCAGACGTCGTTCTTGATCACGGTATCGGCATATTGCGGCGGCGGCGCATTGCGCAAGCCCATGCCCTGGACCGAGAACATATTGGTCGAGATGGTCCGCATGTCGTGCTGGCCATTCAACAGGAAGCGCAGGCGCAAGCCGCCGGCGACGAAGCGCCCCACCGCCAGGTTCTGTTTTCCCGCGTCGTACTTGGCGATGGAACCCACGCCCAATCCCGAACAGCGGCCAATGTAGAAATAGCCATGGGTGGCTTCTTCGTCCAGCCAGTTACGGAAGAACCCGTGTGGGATGCTGGTGTAGCCGCCGCTCGCATAGGTCATGATGGTGAATTGCGCCGCCCATGGGTGGTCCGGCTGTTCGCCGCTGAAGTCGTCTTCGGTAAAAATCTGCATTGCACAAGCCCTCGCCCAAAGAAGTAAATTGTAACCTGAGAGCAACAAGGACTTGACGCCGGGATGCTGAAAAAACCTGCGTGAAGGAGCAGCCGGGCGCCGTAAATTATTTTGGGATTCTGAACGATTTGCCATTGAAGCGTCCTTGAAGACGCCCACATACCTCGGACGGCGCCGGCCGGTTGCAAGCGCATCCGGGCCCCGTGCTGTTCTGCCATCGCTGTACACCAACCACTGGATGAATGTACAGCCGAAACAAAAACGCGCTACACTTACGGGTTCTCCCCGATTGGCCCGCTTACCGCGCTGCTGGCGTCTGCGGCCCCGCAAAAACTGATAGAAAGTCTGCCGAACTTAATGGAAGAAATTCGCATTCGTGGTGCCCGCACGCACAATCTGAAGAACATCAACCTCGACCTGCCACGCAACAAGCTGATCGTGATCACCGGCCTGTCGGGCTCGGGCAAATCCTCGCTCGCCTTCGACACCCTGTATGCCGAAGGTCAGCGCCGCTACGTCGAATCGCTGTCGGCGTATGCGCGCCAGTTCCTGCAACTTATGGAAAAGCCGGACGTCGACCTGATCGAAGGCTTGTCGCCGGCGATCTCGATCGAGCAGAAGGCGACCTCGCACAACCCGCGCTCGACCGTCGGCACCGTCACCGAGATCCACGATTACCTGCGCCTGCTGTACGCGCGCGTCGGCACGCCGTATTGCCCGCAACACCCGCATGAGCCGCTGTCGGCCCAGACCGTGTCGCAGATGGTCGATGCGGTGCTTGCCATGCCGGAAGGCACCAAGCTGATGATCCTTGCGCCGGTCGTGGCCGGCCGCAAGGGCGAACACGGCGACCTGTTCCAGGCCATGCAGGCCCAGGGCTTCGTGCGCTTCCGCATCGCCAGCGGCGTCAACCCTGCCAAGATCTACGAGATCGACGAGCTGCCCAAGCTCAAGAAGACCGAAAAGCACAGCATCGATGTCGTGATCGACCGGGTGAAAGTGAACCCGGACATCAAGCAGCGCCTGGCCGAAAGCTTCGAGACCGCCCTGCGCCTGGCCGATGGCCGCGCCGTGGCCTATGAGATGGATACCGAGAAGGAAACCGTCTTCTCGAACAAGTTCGCCTGCAATGTTTGCGGCTACTCGCTGCAAGAGCTGGAACCACGCCTGTTCTCGTTCAATAACCCGATGGGCGCCTGCCAGGAATGCGATGGCCTGGGCCATATCGAGTTCTTCGATCCGAAGCGCATCGTGGCCTTCCCGCACCTGTCGCTGGCGTCCGGCGCCGTCAAGGGCTGGGACCGCCGCAACCAGTTCTACTTCCAGATGCTGCAGAGCCTGGCGGCCCATTACGACTTCGACCTCGACAAGCCTTTCGAGCAATTGCCGAAATCGTCGCAGGAAGCCGTATTGTTCGGCTCCGGCAAGACCGCGATCCCGTTCAGCTATGTGAACGAGCGTGGCCGCACCGTGATCCGCGAGCACACCTTCGAAGGCGTGGTCAACAACCTGCAGCGGCGCTACCGCGAGACCGACTCCATGGCGGTCAAGGAAGAGCTGGCCAAGTTCATCAACGAAAAGAAGTGCCCGGCCTGCGAAGGCGCGCGCCTGCGCACCGAAGCGCGTTTCGTCAAGATCGGCCAGGGCGAGCAGCAGCGCGCCATTTATGAGGTGTCGGACAAGCCCCTGCGCGAAACGCTGGACTACTTCGACAAGCTTGAACTGAGCGGCGCCAAGCGCGACATCGCCGAGCGGGTGATCAAAGAAATCGTCTCGCGCCTGAAGTTCCTGAACAACGTCGGGCTGGACTACCTGTCGCTCGACCGCAGCGCGGATACCCTGTCCGGCGGCGAAGCCCAGCGTATCCGCCTGGCCTCGCAGATCGGCTCGGGCCTGACCGGCGTCATGTACGTGCTCGACGAACCGTCGATCGGCCTGCACCAGCGTGACAACGATCGCCTGATCGCCACCCTGAAGCATTTGCGCGACATCGGCAATAGCGTGCTGGTGGTCGAGCACGACGAAGACGCGATCCGCACCGCCGACTACATCGTCGACATGGGTCCGGGCGCAGGCGTGCACGGCGGCGCCGTGATCGCCGAGGGCACGCTCGAGCAGATCATGAACAACGAGCATTCGCTGACCGCGCAATACCTGGACGGCCGGCGCAAGATCGAAGTGCCGAAGAAGCGCACCAAGGCCGACCCGGCGCGCCAGCTGGTGATCACGGGCGCGAAGGGTAATAACCTGAAGGATGTGACCCTGACCTTGCCGGTGGGCCTGATGACCTGCGTGACGGGCGTCTCGGGTTCCGGCAAGTCGACCCTGATCAACGACACGCTGTATCCGGCGCTGTCGCGCCACCTGTACGGTTCGCAGACCGAGCCGGCCGAGCACAGTTCAATCCATGGCCTGGAACACTTCGACAAGGTGATCTCGGTCGACCAGGCGCCGATCGGCCGCACGCCGCGTTCGAACCCGGCGACCTATACCGGCCTGTTCACGCCGATCCGTGACCTGTTCGCGACCGTGCCGACCGCGAAGGAACGCGGATACAGCGCCGGCCGCTTCTCGTTCAACGTCAAGGGCGGCCGCTGCGAAGCCTGCCAGGGCGATGGCGTGATCAAGGTCGAGATGCACTTCTTGCCGGACGTGTACGTGCCGTGCGACGTCTGCCATGGCAAGCGCTACAACCGCGAAACGCTGGAAGTGCAGTACAAGGGCAAGAACATCACCGAAGTGCTGGACATGACGGTCGAGGATGCGCACGAGTTCTTCAAGCCGGTGCCGGTCATCGCGCGTAAACTCCAGACCTTGCTGGACGTGGGCCTGGGCTACATCAAGCTCGGACAAAGCGCGACCACGCTGTCGGGCGGCGAGGCGCAGCGCGTCAAGCTGTCGCTCGAGCTGTCCAAGCGCGACACCGGACGCACCTTGTACATCCTGGATGAACCAACCACCGGCCTGCACTTCGCCGACATCGACTTGCTGCTGAAGGTGATCCACCGCCTGCGCGACCAGGGCAATACGCTCGCCATCATCGAGCACAACCTGGACGTGATCAAGACCGCGGACTGGATCGTCGACCTGGGGCCGGAAGGCGGCGCCGGCGGCGGCACCATCGTGGCCTGCGGCACGCCGGAGCAGGTGGCCAAGGTCAAGGACAGCCCGACCGGCAAGTACCTGAAGCCGCTGCTGAAGGCTTGATCTTCACGGTTCGTCCCAAATGAAACAGGGGCAACGCCACCGGCGTTGCCCCTGTTCTTTTTTATATGGCCGCTTCGGCAGCGGCCTCTCCCCCACTCGGCCGGTCTCAGTCGGCCAGTTGCCTTTCCAGGCGGACCCTGGTGTCCACCAGCTCTTGCGGCAGACGGTAGGCCAGCTTGTCGAACAATTCGCCGTGCAGCTTCAGTTCTTCGGCCCAGGCGTTCTTGTCGATCGATGTGATCTGGGTGAACTGCGCTTCGGTGAATTCCACCCCATCCCAGTTCAGGTCGCCATACGATGGCGAGGTGCCGAACAGGTGCGCGTTGCCGGCGGCGGCGCTGCCTTCGGTACGGTCGAGGATCCATTTCAGCACGCGCATATTGTCGCCATAGCCCGGCCACACGAAGCTGCCGTCCTCGCCGGTGCGGAACCAGTTGACGCAGAAGATCTTCGGCAGCGCAGCCGGATCGATCGCGGCCACTTTCTTGCCCAGATCGAGCCAGTGCTGGAAATAGTCGCTCATGTTGTAGCCGATGAACGGCAGCATCGCGAACGGATCGCGGCGCACCACGCCCATCTGGCCGGCGGCGGCGGCGGTGGTTTCGGAACCCATGGTCGCGGCCATGTACACGCCATCCACCCAGTTGTTGGCCTCGGTCACCAGCGGCACCGTGGTCGAGCGGCGGCCGCCGAAAATGAAGGCCGAGATCGGCACGCCGGCCGGATCGTCCCAGGCCGGGTCGATCACCGGATTCTGGGTCGCGGCCACGGTGAAGCGCGCATTCGGGTGCGCCGCCTTGGTGCCGGAGGCCGGCGTCCAGTCCTTGCCCTGCCAGTCGATCAGGTGGGCCGGGGCTTCCTTGGTCATGCCTTCCCACCACACGTCGCCGTCGTCGGTCAGCGCCACGTTGGTGAAGATCACGTTCTCGCGCAGCGAGGCCATGCAGTTCGGATTGGTCTTTTCATTGGTGCCCGGGGCCACGCCGAAGTAGCCGGCTTCCGGGTTGATCGCGACCAGCTTGCCGTCCGCGGCCGGCTTGATCCAGGCGATGTCGTCGCCGATGGTCGTCACTTTCCAGCCGTCGAAGGTCTTCGGCGGGATCAGCATCGCGAAGTTGGTCTTGCCGCAGGCCGAAGGGAAGGCCGCGGCCACGTATTTCTTGTCGCCCTGCGGCGACTCGACGCCCAGGATCAGCATGTGTTCGGCCAGCCAGCCGGTGCCGCCGGCTTGCGCCTCTTGATAACCCATGTTCGAGGCAATGCGCAGGGCGAAGCATTTCTTGCCCAGCAGCGCATTGCCGCCGTAGCCGGAACCGAAGGACCAGATCTCGCGGGTCTCCGGATAGTGCACGATGTACTTGGTGGCGTTGCATGGCCAGGCGACGTCCTTCTGGCCGGCAGCCAGCGGCGCGCCAACGGAGTGGACGCAGGGAACGAACTCGCCGTCCGGGCCCAGCACGTCGTACACGGCCTTGCCCATGCGCGTCATGATGCGCATATTGACCGCGACATAAGGCGAGTCGGACAGTTCGACGCCGATATGGGCGATCGGCGAGCCCAGCGGGCCCATCGAGAACGGCACCACGTACAGGGTGCGGCCGGCCATGCAGCCGTCGAACAGGCCGTGCAGGGTGCGGCGCATCTCGGCCGGCTCCATCCAGTTGTTGGTCGGGCCGGCTTGCTCTTTGGTGGCGGAGCAGATGAAGGTGCGGTCTTCAACGCGCGCCACGTCCGACGGATCGGACCAGGCTAGGTAGGAATTCGGACGCTTGGCGGGGTTGAGCTTCTGCATCGTGCCCGCTTCGACCATCTGTGCGCACAGGCGGTCGTATTCTTCTTCCGAACCGTCGCACCAGTAAATGCTGTCAGGCTTGGTCAGGGCGGCGATTTCCGCGACCCAATTGATGAGCTTTTGATGTTTGATGTAAGCTGGAACGTTCAGTGCGGCGACGCCGCCCATCACGGGCTGATTCATGGGAGTCCTCCAAATGCCAATAAAGAATTCGGGTGGATCGCTGGGTCGGGATCGTCCTTTGGCCGGGGCGCCCCATGGTCGGGATCGACGGTGGGCGGGCGGCCCATGGCAGGATCGCGGTGGGACAGCGGTCGGGTCGGCAGCCTCTGGCAAGGCTGAGCAGTGCGTCTCATGAGCACCGTTGGATACGTGTCATTCGTTTAAGTTCTGAGCCGATTGTACACCCCAAAAAGCGCCTTACGGGCCCTTCCACTACAAAAAAGTAGGAAAAATGCCCCAGTAATGTAGTAGGCTATTTGGGCAAATGCCCTACCCTGTTATTTGTTTACATTTAACTGATATAACTCTGACAACACCAATGAAAATCGCGATTCTTGACGATTATCAAGACGCTGTGCGTGGTCTTGACTGCTTCCGACTGCTCGACGGCCATGAGGTCAAGGTCTTCAATAACACCACCCGAGGACTGGGCCAGCTGGCGATCCGCCTCGCCCCTTTCGACGCCCTGGTGCTGATCCGCGAACGCACCGCTTTTGCGCCGGCATTGCTGGCGAAACTGCCGAACCTGAAGCTCATCTCGCAGACCGGCAAGGTCAGCGGCCACATCGACGTGGCCGCCGCGACCGCGCACGGCATCGCCATCGCCGAAGGGGTCGGCTCGCCGCTCGCCCCGGCCGAGCTGACCTGGGCCCTGATCATGGCCGCCAGCCGCAAGATCGTGCCGTATGCGAACAATCTGAGGGATGGCTTGTGGCAGACGGCCTCGATCAATCCGGCGCTCAATGGCGTGGGGCGGGTGCTGCACGGGCGTACCCTGGGCCTTTGGAGTTACGGCAAGATCGGCAAGCTGGTGGCCGGCTATGCGCGCGCTTTCGGGATGCGGGTGCTGGTCTGGGGCAGCGAGGCCAGCCGTGCGGCGGCCGTCGCCGATGGCTTCGAGGTGGCGCCGTCGCGCGAGGCGCTGTTCGAGCAGGCCGACGTGTTGAGCCTGCATTTGCGGCTGGCGGAATCGACGCGCGGCATCGTCACGGCCGGCGACCTGGCGCGCATGAAGCCGGATGCATTGTTCGTCAACACCAGCCGCGCCGAACTGGTGGCGGAAGGCGCGCTCGAGCACGCCCTGAAGCAGGGCCGGCCGGGCACGGCGGCGCTGGACGTGTTCACCAGCGAACCGCTGGCGCAGGACTCTCCGCTGCTGCGCATCCCGACGGTGCTGGCCACCCCGCACCTGGGCTATGTCGAGAGGGACAGTTACGAGATTTATTTCCAGGCGGCGTTCGAGAACATCGTCAAGTTCGCGCAAGGCGAGCCGGCGAACATTCTCAATCCGGAAGCGCTCAGCGCAGTTCGGGCTCGCCCGTGAGGTTGACCTTTGGCGCCGGCATCACGTGGGTGCCGGTCCAGAGTCCCGCCCAGCCCGGCGGCCAGCCGATGTCGCGGCCGCTGTAGGCTTTCAAGCCCGCCCGTACCGGCACGATCGGCACCGCCGGCGCCTCGACCAGCCCGCCGCCCGCGGGACGTTCCATATTGAGGCTGTACATGTATCCCGGCAGCAGCAGGTCGCAGGCTTGCGCGAACCAGGCGGTATGGTCTTCGTCGCGGCCCAGCGCCTGCGCCAGCCCTTGCGGATCGAACTTCGCCAGCGCGTGGATCAGCTCGTCGGTGGTGGCGCCCGGCACGTCGCCCCACCCCATCACGGGATTGTTGTTGTAGTCGGCGCCCGACCCATACCAGCCTTCGCGCCAGGTGCGCTGCATCCAGTTGCGCGGCCCCGTGAACAGGTGCCAGCGCCAGTGCAGGCCGGAGGGCTTGGGCCAGGAATACAGGTACAGCTTCTGGTAGCCGGCCTCGTGCAATGCGCGCACCACGGCCATCAGGCGCGCATGCGGCATGCGGTCTGGCGGCGCGCGCCGGAACAGGATCGGCTCGCCGTCGGCATGCTGGACTTCGTCGCTCGACAGGTTCAGGTCGAGGGCGCGCGCCTCGTCGTTGAAACGCGCCGAGATCCAGCCAGTGAGCAGATTGACGTGGGTGATCACGCCATAGCCGCGATGGCGGTGGAAGATGACGGTGCCGGGTGCAACTGCTTTCATGGCCGGGGGAAAGAAAGAAAAGAAAGACGATGAGTGTACTCATCCGATCCGGACGATTCTAGCGCAGTCACAGTCGGATACACTATGGTTTGCGGCTATCATGACGCACCTTTTTTCTGCGAGTAGATAAACCAACATGACTTTGCGACTCATCGCCACCGGTGGCACTTTCGACAAGCATTACAATGAACTGAACGGCGTCCTCGGCTTTGCCGAAAGCCATCTGCCAGAGGTGATCAAGCGCAGCCGCATGACGGTGCCGGTCGCGCTCGACGTGCTGCCGCTGCTCGATTCGCTCGACATGCAGGATGCCGACCGCCAACGCGTGCTGGCGTCGTGCCAGGCCGCCAGCGAGAAGGCGATCGTGATCGTGCACGGCACCGACACCATGCGCGAGACGGCCGCCGTCCTCGGCGCGGCCAAGCTCGACCAGACCATCGTGCTGACCGGCGCCATGATTCCATATTCCATCGCCAACTCGGATGCGCTGTTCAACCTGGGATTTGCCTGCGGCGTGGCGCAGACCCTGCCGGCCGGCGTGTATGTCGCCATGAACGGTCAGGTTTTCCCATGGGATAACGTGACCAAGAACCGCAGCGAAGGCGTCTTCCAGCAGTTGTAAGCAGGAGTTCCCTCTCCTTTTTGACAGGGATTAAAAGCGAGGGCAGCCGCGCGCTGCCTTCCCGTTCGAGTTCCTATACTGCCCTTCTCGATCACCTGCATCAAAGGAGAAGGCAATGAATGAGAAGCGTCCCACGCTGACCACGCGCCAGGGTCACCCCGTCCGCGACAACCAGTCCCTGCGCTCGGTCGGCGAACGTGGTCCGGCCACGCTCGAGAACTACCAGTTCATCGAAAAGATCACCCACTTCGACCGCGAGCGCATCCCCGAGCGCGTCGTGCATGCGCGCGGCACCGGCGCCCACGGCTTCTTCGAAGCCTATGGCAAGATCGGCGATGAGCCCGCCGCCAAGTACACGACGGCACGCGTGCTCAACGAGACCGGCGTGCAGACCCCGGTATTTGTGCGCTTCTCGACCGTGATCGGCGCCAAGGAATCGCCCGAAACCGCGCGCGATCCGCGCGGCTTCGCGGTCAAGCTGAAAACCGTCGACGGCAATTGGGACCTGGTGGGCAATAACCTCAAGGTCTTCTTCATCCGCGACGCGATCAAGTTCCCGGACATGATCCACGCCTTCAAGCCCGACCCCGTCACCAACCAGCAAGAACCGTGGCGCTTCTACGACTTCATCTGCAGCCATCCGGAAGCGCTGCACATGGTTACCTGGGTCAAGAGCCCATGGGGCATCCCCGCCAACTACCGCGAGATGGAAGGTTCGGGCGTCAACACCTACAAGCTGGTCAATGACCAGGGCGTCGCCCACCTGGTGAAATTCCACTGGCAACCCAAGCAGGGCGTGCGCAATCTGACCGCGCAACAAGCGGCCGAGATCCAGGGCCGCGACACCAGCCACGCCACGCGCGACCTGTACGACGCGATCGAACGCGGCGACTACCCGGAATGGGAATTCTGCGTCCAGATCATGGCCGACGGCGAGCATCCCGAGCTCGACTTCGACCCGCTGGACGACACCAAGCGCTGGCCGGAAGACCAGTTCCCGCTGCTGCCGGTGGGCCGCATGGTGCTGAACAAGAACCCAGACAATGTGTTTGCAGAAACCGAGCAGTCGGCCTTCGGCACCGGCGTGCTGGTCGAGGGCATCGACTTCTCGGACGACAAGATGCTGCAGGGCCGCACCCTGTCGTATTCCGACACCCAGCGCTACCGCGTGGGGCCCAACTACCTGCAACTGCCGATCAACGCGCCGCAAGAGAAGGCGAAGGCGCGCACCAACCAGCGCGATGGGCAGATGACGTTCTATGTGGACGGCGTCGATGGTTCGGACGAGGACAAGCACATCAACTACGAGCCGAGCCTGATGGGCGGCTACCAGGAAGCCGAGCAGCCGGGCTACGAATACCACCAGTGGGTCGAAGGCCACCTGGGCCGCTACCAGACCACCACCACGCGCGACGACTACAAGCAGGCCGGCACGCGCTACCGCACCTTCGAGGACTGGGAGCGCGACGACCTGGTCAATAACGTCGGAGGCGACCTGAAACAATGCCCGGAACCGATCCAGCTGCGCATGGTGTGGCATCTGTGGCACTGTGACGAGGATTATGGCCGCCGCGTGGCGGAGATTGCCGGGATCGACCTGGAGAAGGCCAAGGCGCTGCCGCCGTTGCCGAACCGTCCGGCGCCGCACGAGGATCGGCAGGGGGCGACCTATACCAGTGGGGAGCTGGAAAATGGCAGTGGTGCGGGTGGGAAGTCGGAGCCGGCCACGAGCGAAGAAGTCGCGGCGGCGAAATGATGTGATCCGTTAAATATTGTGGGGTGGACGGCAAGCCGTCCACCCCACATCACCTTAGCGGGCCGTCAATTACGCCTTGGCTTCGCCGCCCAGCGCCTCGACCACGTCGGCCAGCAACTTGGCCAGCTCGCCCGTCATCAGCACGATGTCGTTGTCGAAACGCTCGTCGTCGCTATAGGTCGGGCTTTCGCCTTCCTTGATCACGTCCAGCGGCTTGATGCCCTTGATCGCCAGCGACTCGGTCAGCACGAAGCTGATGCGGTCGTTCCAGGTCATGGCCAGGCGAGTGCACTGCTTGCCGGCCGCGATGTGGCGGCGGATGTCGTCCGGTTCCAGCGTGTGCTTCACGTAGCGCACCGCGGCGCGGCTTTCGCCGGTCGCGCGCAGCTCGGTGTCCTGGTCGATCGTGAAGCCGTACGGCGCTTCATCGGCTTCCAGCCAGCCGGTCATCACGGCGACCGGCGATTTCTGGACGCGCAGCGATTCCAGCGGCATCTTGTCGACGGCCTTGAGCAGCAGCTTGACGATGTCGTCGGCCTTCGCCGGGCTCGCCGCATCGACCACCAGCCAGCCATTGACCGGGTCGATCCAGGTCCAGGCGTTGCTGCGCAGGGTGAAGGCGCGCGGCAGCAGTTCGTCGGCCACGCGTTCCTTCAGTTCTTTCATGGCCTTCTTGCCTGGCGGGAAGCCTTGCTGCTCTTCCAGCTCGGCCGCCTTGGCCTTGGCCACCTGGTTGATGACCGATGCCGGCAGCAGCTTCTTTTCGGTGCCCAGCATGATCAGCATCTGCTTGTTGACCACGTGGACCAGGCCGCCGTTCGGGCGCGGCTTGTCCCAGCCCTGGCGCAGCAATTCATTGCTGCTGGCAGGCACGAAGCTCTGCGGCTCGAGGGCTTTTTCCAGTTGTTCAGGGGTATAGGCCCATGGGGCCGGCAGACGGTAAATCTGTAGATTCTTGAACCACATAGGTTATCCGGTTGTGTCAGTATTTCAAAGGATCGATATTCTACGCTGCTATATGGCAACGTCGCATAAAAAGCTCAGGACCTTATCGAATCGTCCAGAACGTCGTCGAACAGCCGCAGCTGCTCGACGGTTTCGGTGTCGCCCAGGCGCACGCCCACGCCCAGCAGGCGCACCGGGCGGCTGGCTCTAGCCCAGCCGGTCTCCATCAGGCGCGCATAGGTCGGAATATGTGGCGCATAGCCCACGCACTCGACCGTCGTCTGCTGGAAATCCGAGAATTTGATTTTCACGAACAACTTGTTGATGAATTTTTCGGCATTCGCGCGCTTGATCCGGCCCAGCAGGTGCTCGTATAAATCGGGCAGCAAGGCCAGGCAGCCGGCCAGGTCGGGCACGTCGGGCGTATAGGTTTCTTCGGTGCTGATCGACTTGCGCTCGCGCGAGACGTTCACCTCCCGATGGTCGATGCCGCGGCTCAGGTCGTATAAGCGCGCGCCGAAGCTGCCGAAGTGTTCCTGCAGCTGGTCCATGCTCCAGGCGCGCAGGTCGGCGCAGGTCTGCAGGCCGAGGCGGTTCATCTTTTCCGCCGTCACCTTGCCCACGCCGTGCAGCTTCTTGACCGGCAGCGCCGCCACGAAGGCGTCGACTTCGTCAGGGCGCACCAGGAACAGCCCGTCGGGCTTGTTCCAGTCGCTGGCGATCTTGGCCACGAACTTGTTCGGCGCCACGCCGGCCGAGGCGGTGATGCCGACGGTCTCGAAGATGCGGCGCCGGATCTCTTGCGCGATCAGGGTCGCGCTGCCCTTGCAGTGCGGGGAATCGGTGACGTCCAGGTAGGCTTCGTCGAGCGACAGCGGCTCGACGATCTCGGTGTAGTCCTGGTAGATCGCCATGATCTGGCGTGAGGCGATGCGGTATTTTTCCATCGCCGGCGGGATCACCAGCAGGTCGGGACACAGCTTGATGGCGGTGGCGGTGGCCATCGCCGAATGGATGCCGTAGCGCCGCGCCTCGTAGTTGCAGGTGGCGACCACGCCGCGCTGGTCGGGCCGGCCGCCCACGGCGAGCGGTCGGCCGCGCAGCGACGGATCGTCGCGCATCTCGACCGACGCATAAAAACAATCGCAATCGCAGTGGATGATTTTTCGAAGCGGGGCGTTCACTCTGAGGCGGCGCCCCGGGAACGGGAGCTGGGGCCGGCTACTGTAATTGCATACAGTATTATCCGAAACGCCGTTTCGTGCAAGCCGCCTTGCCCCAGAAATCCTCATGACGCCACCGCAGCTGCTCCAGGTCGGGCGCGAAGTCGAGGGCGCGTTCCGAGCGCGCCATCGCCATGCAGGCATGGCGCCGCGCCACGGCGCGCATCTGCTGCTCCCCGCAGCAACCGAGTTCGCCCAGCACCCGTTGCACGCGCAGCGCGACCTCGATGGCCCCGGCGCCATCGCGGGCCATGGCGGGAAACACGTCGTCGAACAGATCGTCGACCGACAAGACCGGTACCTCCACCAGGTCATATTCCGGCGCCTCGACCTCGACCGGGCGCGCCCACTCGCTCAGGATCCGGTACACCGAACCGAGCACCCCGATCGCGGTCCCGGGATCGTTGATGCCGCGAGACAGGGCGCGGCTGCCGATTTCCGCGAGCGCGACCAGGCCGAAACGGGGATCGTCGTCGAAGTGGCGCAGCGGACCGATGGTGAAGGCCTCGCGCAACAGGGCCGGCTCGACCGCTTCGCTGCAGGCGCCGTCCGGCAGCACATAGCCCAGCGGCCGGGACGGCACCACCATCGATCCCGGCACGACGGCCAGCGTGATGCGCAGCTTGCGCGCCGCCGCGATCCGCTGCAGGGCGGCCATGTCGACCCGCTGCAGGTAGCCGCTGGTGTCGCTGTGGAAGGCCAGGCCGATGGCCGGACCGAAAGCGGCCATGCCGCCCAGGCAGGGGCGGCGGCTGCGCTGGGCCATGGCGCGCGACGTGGCTTGCTCGACCTTGGCGATGACCGCGCCCAGGCGGCCGAGCCGCGCGATGCTGTCGACCCAGCGCACGAACACCACGATCACGAGCGCCAGCGAGGACAGCGTGAGCATGAACAAGGTGAACCGCCCCGCCTTGCCGAAATAATCGTTGGTGGTGGCGCTCAGGCCCACGATCGCGAAGATGAAGGCGCCGACGAAGATCGACAGCGCGTTCTGCGAGACGTCGTCGGCGACGATCAGCGGGAAGGCGCGCGCGGTGGCCGACTGGCCGGTCGACGCGTAGGCCGCCACCATCGACGCGACCGCGAACGTGGCCACGCCCAGCATGCTGGCGGCAATCACCTTCAATAATTCGATGACCGAGTTCTGTGCGATCTCCGGCACCTTCCAGTCGATCGGGATGTTGTCGGCGAGATGCGCCAGCGCCACGCCCGCGATGGACAGGATACAGGCGAGCAGCGGCTTGACCCACAGCCGCTCGCGCAGGCGATTGAGCAGGAACTGCAAGCGGTTCGGAAGCTGCATGGAGAAGCTCAGGAAGGAAACGCGGCCGGCGTCGGCTCGGGATTGGCAATTTGCATGCATACATTCTATGGACATAAAAACATTTGCACAAATGCCAACCGTGCGCAACAGTCCTGTTCGAACTTCCTGTCCCTCATCAGGCGGCGTCCGGCCATCCCGGGAACCCGGCGTGTACCGGCAAAAAAAAACGCGCGGCCGAGACCGCGCGTTCACCTCCTCCTGGCGCCGACGCGCTTACCAGGTGAGCTTCAGGCTGTACTTGCCATTGGTGGCGCCGGTGCCGCCACTGTAGTAGGTCACGCGCACGTAGCGGGTCGCCGCGCTGGTGCCCGTATTGCTGGAGCTGACGCTGTCCACCGCGCCGACGCCGTTCTGGCTGGTGCCCAGCTGCGTACCCGATGCGTTGTACACGTACAGGTCGTAGTCGGCATTGGAGAGGCCCGGGGTCAGGACCGCGCTCAGCGTTTTACCCGCCGGCAGGTCGACGCGGAAGTAATCCGTGTCGGTGGTCGAGCCGAGGTTGCCGTTCACGGTCGTGTTGCCGACCGTGACCAGGTCGGCGGTGGCGATGGTGTTGTTCGCCTCGCTCTCGGCCAGGGTCGTGGCCGCGGTGCCGCCGGTGGTGGCCGCATTGACCGCCGCGGTGGCGTCCACGATGCCGGTGCCGCAACCCGAGCAGCTGGCCGGGAAGGCGCGCGCCGTCGATTTCAGTTTCGACTCGATGTCGTCCGGCGTCAGGTTGGTGTTCAGCGCCAGCATCAGCGCCGCCACGCCGGCCACGTGCGGCGTGGCCATCGAGGTGCCCTGGTAGGCCGCATAGCTGTCCGAGGCCGGCGCGGTGGTGCCGGTGTTCAGCGTCGACAGCACGCCATAGGCGCCGTCGCCGCCCGGCGCCGCCACGTCGATCAGGGTGCCGTAGTTCGAGTAGGAAGCACGCCCGCCGGTGCGGCCGGTGGCCGCCACCGCGATCACGCCCGAGCAGTTGGCCGGGCTGGCGTTGCTGACGTTGACGGCGTCGTTGCCGGCGGCGACCACCACCACCGCGCCGCGCGAGCGGGCGCCGTTGATGGCGTTCTGGGTGGTCGCGCCGCAGGCGCCGCCGCCGCCCAGCGACAGGTTCAGCACGCGCGCCTTGTTGGCGTTGGCCGGCACGCCCGACACGCTGCCGCCCGACGACCAGGTGATCGCGTCGGCGATGTCCGAGGTATAGCCGCCGCACTTGCCGAGCACGCGCACCGGGACGATCTTGGCGTTGTAGGCCACGCCCGCCACGCCGGTGCCGTTGTTGGTGCGCGCCGCCACCGTGCCGGCGACGTGGGTGCCGTGCCAGCTCGAACCCTGGTCGCGGGTCGGCTGGCCGTTGCCGCATTCGCCGGCCACCACGGCGTCGCCCGGATCGCTGGCGTCGCTGTCGCGGCCGTTGCCGTCGTTGCCGATGGTGGCGGTGCTGATGAAGTCATAGCCGGCCAATAGCTGGCCCGAGAGGTCGGCGTGCGGGCGGTAGCCGGTATCGATCACCGCCACCACCACGCCGCTGCCGGTCGACTTGTCCCAGGCGGTCGGCAGGCGCAGGCCGCCGGCGGTTTCATAGTAGTGCCACTGGTCGGTGTAGCGCGGGTCGGTCGGCGTCGCCATATGGGTCATGATGCGGTCCGGCTCGGCGTACTCGATGGACGGGTCGCGCGCCATCATCTCGGCGGCCAGCGATTCGACTTCCTTCAGGTGGCGCCGGCGGTCCAGCTTGAACACCTGGGCGCCGGTCGAGATGGCATGGCTTTCCTTGACCACCATGCCGAACTGCTGGCCGGCGCGGTCGAGCTTCGCCTTGCGGTCGCTGCTCAGGCCGGCGACCCTGGCCGCGGCGCCATTGGCGGCGGCCTTCGAGTCGCGGTACTTCACGATGATACGGTCTGTCTCCACGACGAACTGCGGTGCGCCGCTGCCGCTCGCGCCGGCGGCCGCGAGGGCGGATCCGGCTCCCAGCGCCAGCGCGACCGCTGCACACATCTTCAACACGGTCGGATGAATCGAATGCGTTTGCTTCATGGTTCTTCCTTCTTCAAGGTTTTCCGTCAAGCGATGGCTCGCTTGTGTCGTTGTAGGACCGGCGGTGCCGGTGCCGTCTCGAGGCGGCAAACTCAGCTTAGCTTGAAGAAAAGAACTGGCAGGAATAAATTCCAACCGTTTTCGGCGTGCATACAACGGTTAACTCGGCATATTCAGCAGAAACATGATTTCTTCGGCAAATCGTTAAATACTCAAAATATTTAGTGCCATGATAAAGATGTTGAACAAGTATGCATTGCGAATAGTGTAATTAGCAGATAAATATTCATGCAACACTTCTGGTTTTTTGTGTCATGCACCGTGGGCAAAACGAAAAAAAGGGCCGCGCAATGCGCGGCCCTTCGGTTCAGGCGAACTGACTGTCAAACGATCAGAAATTGCCCTTGAACTGCATACCCCACTGGCGCGGCTCGTTGGTGAAACCGGTCAGGTTGTTGAAGTCGATGGCGCCGGTGATGCGGCGCTGGTCGAGGATGTTGCGGCCGAACGCGGCGACTTCGTACTTGCCGTTGCCGAAGATGTAGCCGACGCGCACGCCGCCTTCGGTCAGCGGGGCGCCGGTGAACTCGGTGGCCTCGTACAGGAAGAAGTTGATCTTGCTGCGGTACGACCAGTCGGTGAAGACGTACAGCTCGCCGTCACGGAACGGCACGCCGTAGCGGGCGGTCGCGTTGAAGGTCCAGCGCGGCGCCTGCGGCAGCGGGTTGCCGTCGATGACTACGCGACCAAAGGCGTTCAGCGGGTTGGTGACCGTGCACTGGGCGCACTTGTTCACCGACAGGCTGCCGTCGCGGATCTGCGTGTAGTTGTAGCTGGCGCCGGCGCTCACGCGCAGGGCGGTGCTGACGGCCGCTTCGAAGTCGAACTCGGCGCCCTTGCCCTTGGTCTTGTCGGCATTGATCAGGCGATTGACGTTCGAGTTGCCACCCACCACGGTCAGCTGCTGGTCTTCGATCGTGTAGTCATAGATCGAGAACGAGGTGCGGGCGCGGCGGTCGAACAGGTCGGCTTTCACGCCCAGCTCGAACGACTTGATGGTTTCCGAATCGGCCACGGTGATCGGCACTTCGGCCGAGGCGGCGGCGATGCTCGGTGCGCGGAAGCCGGTGGCGGCGCGGCCGTAGACGTTCACGGTCGGGGTCAGCTTGTAGGTCGCCGACAGGTCCCAGTTGATCTTGTCCTTGCTCTCTTCCACCGACGACGGGCCGATCTGGACGACGTTGGTCGCCTCGATGGTGCGGAATTCCTTCTCGTCCTTGGTGTAGCGCAGGCCGCCGCGGATGGTCCAGTCCGGGGTCAGGTCGTAGCTTGCCGATGCGAACGCGGCCCAGGCTTCGTTCTTCTGGTTCGAACGCAGGCGCGAGGTGCGCGCATAGGTGGTGCTGTTGAAGTTGTCGCTGCCGCCAGTCACGTCTTCGTCGAAGAAGTACAGGCCGGCCTGCCAGTTGAACGGGCCGGCGTAGGCCGACTCGAGGCGGAATTCCTGGGTGTACTGGTCCAGGTTCTCGATATAGCCGTTGGTCTCGACCTGGAACGGGATGAAGCCCGGGCCGGCCGGCGTGCCGCCGTCGATGTCGCCGCGGCTCGAGTAATCGATGATGTGCTCGTAACCGGTGATCGAGTGCAGCTTGTAGTTGCCCAGGTCCCACTGCAGGCGCAGGTTGATGCCGTTGGTCTTCAGGCTCTGGAAGTTCTGGGCGTTGGTGACGATATCGTCCAGGTCGGTGCCGTCGGCGAAGGTGTTGCTGCCCTTCTTGATCAGGTTGGCGCGGAACAGGCGCGCGCTGCCGTTGGTCTGGCGCTGGTGGAAGCCCAGCAGGCCGCTGAAGCCGTCCTTGCTGTACAAGAACTGCACGCGTTCGGCGTGCTCGTTGTAGCCGTCCAGTTCACCGGTCTTGCGGGTCTTGGCGACGTCGCTGAAGTTGTTGACGTAGTCGTCACGGTGCTGGCCGACGGCCGACACGCGCATCGCCACATTGGTCGACAGCGGCACGTTGACGGCGCCTTCGGCGTTCATCGTGTAGTGCGAGGCCGCCGACAGGTTGTAGTAGCCCTCGACCTTCTTCAGGTTCGGCTTTTCGGATTCGAATTTCACGACGCCGGCCGGGGTGTTGCGGCCGAACAGGGTGCCCTGCGGGCCGCGCAGCACTTCGACGCTGGCCAGGTCAAAGATCGGGAAGCCCTTCAGGATCGGATTCTCCTGCACGATGTCGTCGTACACCAGCGAGACCGGCTGCGAGGCGAAGGTGTTGAAGTCGGTGTTGCCGTAGCCGCGGATGTAGAAGCGCGGGAAGGTGCGGCCGTTCGACGATTCGACGTTCAGGCTCGGCACCTTGCCGGCCAGCAGGCGGATGTCTTCGCCGCCGGAGACCAGCACATCCAGCTTGTCGCCCTTGAGGGCGGTGACGGAGACCGGCACGTCGCGGATGTTCTCGGTGCGGCGCTGGGCCGTCACGGTCACGGATTGCAGCTGGAGGGACTGGTCGGACTCGGTCGTCTGGGCGAACGCCGGTGCGATCGGCAACGCGGCGGACAGCGCCAGCATTGCGCCATGCGCGCGGATGACGCGCTTGTGCATCTTGGACATCTTGGTCATTGGAGTGTTTCCTGTTGATTAAAAAAAGAACCGATGTCCCCGTTCCTCTTCTTATGGACGCTACCCCCGCCGGGTGCGCGAGCGGATATGACCCGCCCTCGGCAGCGCATCTCAGGCGCACATCTTTGCGATGTTTTTAAGGTTGCCGACTTGTCAAAGGCGGTATTGTCCGTGATGGGCATGTGCGACGGCAAGTAAATATCGCGTGTGTCGCCGCGATTACAACACATGCAGATGTGCCGGCTCGGGCTCCGCCTTCCGGTCCATCCGCCATGGGTCGAAAAAAGGTTTTTGATATTTTTTCGAAAAACCCTGTCAACGCTAAATAGAAATGTCCCCTGTTGCGCAAAGTAGAAATGTCCCTCTTGCCAATTTGATCACGGGTTGGTAACAGGGGCCAGATGCGATTTCGTATGGGCGAACTCAGCACGTACAGGGACGGTGCCCGGTTGCGTTTCCATGCGTTTTTTCCAGGGGTGTCCGATAGGCTGTGGCGGTTGGCGTCGGGCGAGTGCCTGCTCGACCTTGCCATTGATGTCCTTGCCGTCGATCGCCTCATGCTGCTTGATTGGCTTGCTGCTGCATGTGTGCTGCAAAACCCGGCCTTGCCAGACGACCTCGGTCGCACTTTCCGGATGGGTGACGATAGTAACGCTGGCGCCACGCAATGCTCGCCCCTGGTCGGCAATTTGGATCTGATACAGCAAGCCATTGAACTGACAGCTCAGGTTGCTCGACAGGCGGCGAGGTGTATGCACCGAGAGGATTCGGCGTAGAGCAGCTTCGGTTCCGCCATACGGCACATGAGCGTCTTCAGGCAGCACGGCCGTGACGGCAAAGCGCCGGTTGAAGGCGCGAATGAACTGCGGTAGCCAGGCATTGGCAGCCTGCTGGCTACTGATGCCCTGTAACCGCATCTCCTTTACCAAGCGGTCCTGCAAGGTCTGATTGGCTCGCTCGACTCGTCCCTTGGCCTGCGGGCTGTTAGCCTGGATGCCCTCGATACCGAGTTGTTCCAATGCGCGTGCAAACTGCGTTTGCCCTTCACCGACGCCACTCTTGTCGCCCGTGCTGATCCGGAAGATGCTATGACGATCGCTGTACAGGGCCGCTGGCAGGCCATGATTTCTGATGTGCTCCTCCAGCAAACTCATGTATCCAAGCGTCGTCTCGGCATCGACGAAACGCAATGCCATCAGCTCGCTCGTGGCATCGTCGATAAACACCAACAGGCTGCAGCGGGGCGCGCGGCCCTCGAACCAGTCGTGCGGCGATCCATCGATCTGGATCAGCTCTCCGCGCCGCGCCCTGCGCTCGCGCATTGCGTGTGTCCGCGCTGTTGCGCCACGACGCGGTTTCCACAGTTGCGCCGCAATCATCGCCTTGCGCACCGTTTCCACTGATAGGCGGATCTCATGCAGTTCGTCGAGCTTCTCGCATGCCAACGTCGGACCGAAATCCGCATAGTGCGCCCTGATCAGGTCCAATGCCTTGGACAGCTTCTCTTGTGGCGTGCGTCGATTCGACGGTTTGCCCCGGCTCTTGCTCAGTAGCCCTGCATTGCCCTCGTCGAGCATACGCCGCTTCAGACGTTTCACCTGGCGCGTGCTGATGCCCAGCCTCCTGGCAGCACTTTCCTGATCCAGCTTACCCTCAACTACCTGTGCCATCACCTGGCTACGCAACACGTCTTTGGCTGTCATCTTGAGCACTGTCCCGTCCCCCTTCAGGGCATCCTAGGGGACATTTCTACTTAGCGGAGAGGGGACATTACTACTTTGCGCTAACAATTTTTTCGAAAAACCCTTGCAGACCTTGAAAGCCACCCTCTATAATTCGGGCCTCTTCGGACGCAATGACAAGCGTCAGATAGAAACCACCGAGATGGGCGCTTAGCTCAGTTGGTAGAGCGGATCCCTTACAAGGATTAGGTCGGGAGTTCGAGCCTCTCAGCGCCCACCAAAGCATCTCGATGGTCGATCGAAGGTACGATCAGAGTAAACGGAGCGGTAGTTCAGTTGGTTAGAATACCGGCCTGTCACGCCGGGGGTCGCGGGTTCGAGCCCCGTCCGCTCCGCCAGCATCAAGGAAGAAGGGTCCGATTCGTCGGACCCTTTTTCTTTTTCCGTTCCTGGTTTTATCTGCGGTCTTCGGTTCACGCCCGGCGCCGCACCGGATCCCCGACTTCCACCCGATCGCGTCCCGCGCGCTTGGCCGTATACAAGGCATGGTCGGCGCGCGCCAGCGCCGCGCTCAGGTCTTCGTTCGGATCGAGCACCACCACGCCGATACTGACCGTCATCGTGTAGCTCGGCCCGCTGGTGATCACGGTGGCCGCGCGCACCGCCTGGCGCAGGCGCTGGGCCGCCTGCATCGCGGCGTCGATGTCGGCGCCGGGCAGCATCATCGCGAATTCCTCGCCGCCCAGGCGGCCGATGGTCTCGTGCTCGCGCATCACGTCGCGCGCGGTGCGGGCGAACACCTGGAGGGCGTCGTCGCCGCTGGCGTGGCCCCAGCGGTCGTTGATCTGCTTGAAGTGGTCGATGTCGATCATCATCAGCGCCAGCGGATGGCGCTGGCGCTGGGAGGCCAGGCGCGCGCGCTCGGCGCGCTCCATGAAGGCATGGCGGTTGGGCAGGCCGGTAAGGCAGTCGGTGGAGGCCAGCCGGGCCATGCGCGCATCGTCCTTCTGCTTGCACAGCAAGAGGAAACCGAAGCCGTTGACGATCATGAGCATGTAGCCGGCCAGGTAGGCCGCTTCGCGCGCCAGCACGTGGTCGAACGGCCCCTTGCCCAGCAGGGTCGAGCCGGCCCACAGCGAGACCGCGACGGCGAACAGCGCATCGTTGATGCCGATGATCCGCTGCAGCAGCGACGCATGGCGCCGGCGCAGCAGCACCCAGGCCATGGCGGCGGCAAACAGCGCCACCACGCCCGCCACCAGGGCGCTGAGCTGGGCGTGGCTGGCGCCATGGACGCCGGCCGCGATCACCACCGCGGACGACAGCACGGCAATCGGCAACACGATCCGGCCCCAGCGCGTGAAGCCGAAGAACACGCAGTAGGCCGCCATCTCGAGCGATACCGCGAGGATCCAGCCGATGCCTTCCAGCCCCCCCAGGAAGGCCAGGCCGACCATCGGACGGGCCCAGCCGGCCAGCTGGCTCAGGCCCATGCCCAGGCGCGCCCACATCCACAGGTGCAATCCCGGATTGCGCTGCGCACCGTGGGTATATCCTGCCATCAGGATCGCAAAGCCGACGTTACCGATCCCGAGCGCAAGAAGAAAAGTCTGTATATCGATCACTGCCTGTCCTCTTCGGGAACGTTGGCCGGGCCATGCGCGACGGCTCGCATGGCAAATATCACTACAACAACTACTGTTGCCGTAAAGAATTTATGTTACACGGTTTCCAATATCGTGGTGCGCACGTTTGAAGGATGTATGAACAACACGCCACACTGTCGTGCACGGCTGCAGCTTTTTGATGCGCAGCAGCATCCAATCGCGGATAATCAAACAGACAACACACCGCACCACGCCGGAGCATCACGTGATTTTTCGTTTCCTCAAGCCCCCTCGGATGTCGCCGCGCCTGCACCGGCTGAAGAGTTCATCGCTGTTCAGTGCGCTCACTCCGCTGGAATTGAAGATCGTCGATGGATTGCTGCACGAGCGCCGCTATCTAAAGGATGAGATCGTTTTCGACGAGGGCGAGGAAGGCCAGGCGCTGTATCTCCTGATGAGCGGCCGGGTGCGCATCAGCCGCCTGCACGAGGGCATGACCCAGGTGGTGGCCGAGCTGGAGCCGGGCGGCTTCTTCGGCGACCTGGCCCTGCTCGACAACTCGCCGCGCAATGCCCAGGCGCGCGCGCTCGAACCATGCGAGGTGGCGGTGTTCTTCCGCGCCGACTTCCTGGGCCTGATGGAAACCGACGCCGTCCTCGGCTACAAGATCTCGCTGGCGCTGGCGCGCCACATCGGCCTGCGCCTGCGCGAATGGATGGGCACCGGACGGCCGCAACTGGAAGCGCTATGAGTCCGGTGCCGGGCATCGTCAACGGTCCCGAGCGCGCCGGTCCCGTGGTCTGGACCGGGATCGTCGCCGCCACCTGCCTGTTGCTGCTGGTGGTCCAGCAACTGCTGTGGCTATTCCTGCCCTTCATCTTCGGCACCGTGCTCTATTACATCCTGCTGGGACCGATGCAGCGCATGGTGCGTTCGGGCTTCAGCCGCAATGCGGCCGCGGCCTGGGTCTGCACCCTGTTCTTCGGGCTGGCCGCGCTGGCGCTGGCGGCGGCCCTGAGCTGGAGCGACGGACCGGAAGAAGACTCGTGGGAAGCGACCATCGGCCTGTATCTCGATGGCGGGGTGGCGTTTGTCCGCACCTCGCTGGCCATGCTCGAGGCGAAATTCCCGATCCTGGCCGAGATGCGGCTGACCTCGACCGTCGACATGGCCTTCACCACCTATACCAACGACTTCGCGCAGAACCACCTGGGCGACATCGTGGTCGGCGTCATGACCTGGGTGCCGTCGCTGCTGCTGGCGCCCTTCCTCACCTTCTTCCTGCTGCGCGACGGCGTGCGCTTCAAGAAGTTCTTGGCGCGGGCGGTGCCGAACGCCTACTTCGAGCGTGCGCTGTACCTGCTGCACGAAGTCGACCAGACCGCGCGCCGCTATTTCGAAGGCTTGCTGAAGCTGACCGTGCTCGACACGCTGGTGCTGGCGCTGGGCCTGTGGGTGATCGGCGTGTCGTCGCCCTTGCTGCTCGGCTTGATCTCGGCCGTGCTGGCCTGGGTGCCGTTCGTCGGGTCGATTGCCGGCTGCGTGCTGGTGGTGATCGTGGCGTCGACCGATGCGCCGGGCAATCCGCTGATGGCCTACGGGGCGATCGGGGTGTTCGTGCTGGTGCGGCTGCTGGACGACTTCCTGTTCATGCCGCTCACCCTCGGCCGCAGCCTGCACATCCACCCGCTGGTGACGGTGCTGATGATTTTTATCGGCGGCATGCTGGCCGGCGTGGTCGGGCTGATGCTGGTGCTGCCGCTGCTGGGGGTGGTGATGGTGATCGGCGAAACGCTGGGGACGCTGGTTACCAATCCGCGGCTGCGGGCAAGGCATCGGTATGCGCGGGCCTTGCGGACCAGGCAGGCCAGCGTGGACCTGGACATCGCGCGCGAGCGGCGCGGGGCGCCGACGCCCAATTCGAAGCCATAAAAGCTAGATCAGGCCGATCGCATTGCGCAATATTTGGCACATCTGAGGCAAACCTTGCTGTTCAAGCGTGGCAATATAATCCTCAGCTGATTTCGGCGGTTTTCTTAATTTCATGCGACACGTCTTCATCATGCTGAGGATGCCAATCTTGTCCAAGTCGTATTGCGCGACAAGAAAATCGTCAGGGTGCAGAATCTCGATTGCATGTCGAGAAACCATTCCTTCAGGAAAGTCTTTCAGATTGAAAGTGACGATAGCGTCTGCATGACCAACGATCGCGGCCGCCAGGACATGTCGATCATCGATATCAGGTAACGCTAACGTTGGAATGAGATACTCATAGTCCCGGACAATGGCATCTTCGACAGCTGCATTCATGAGCGATGCCGTATACAGCAGCTTTTCCTTGTTCAGATCCGGGCGCTTATCAATCAAATGCGAATCCACTCATCCTGTATCTCGGCCGTCCAGCGCGCACGGTAAACCCCTTCGGCACCCAGCGTCATCAGGATGTCCCTGAGAGGCGCGGGATAAGGAACGCACGCGTCTAGAACAGCCGTATACTGGACGTTCCCTGCCATCAATATCCCATATCGAGTTCTTGTGCTTGATCAACTAATTCTTGAAGCGCTGAATGAGCGGTTTTCTTGCGCTGCTCTTTATATGCAACCACATCCTCAAACTTGATACGACGATGCGTCCCTACTTTATGGTGAGGAATCTTTCCATCATCCAGCATCTTGACTAAATAGGGACGAGATACATTCAAGAACATTGCTGCTTCTTGAGTAGTGACATAAAGCTCCTTGGGCATGATAGCAACCGCATTGCCTTGGGCCAGCGAACCCAACATATCCGCAAACAAACGCAGCACTTTTGGGGGCAATTTCAGAATCGGAGAGTCTTCGATACGCTCTACGCCATCTTCCAAAATTGCGATATTAACCGCCCGAGAGTGGTCAAGAGCACTGACGATGCACCGTTGTGCGGCTTTCGCAAGCTCGACATCTTCCTTACTTTCCAAGCGATCAATCATTTCAGACATCATTTTGCTCCTGGTGTTGTTCGGAGTGCGTTCTTGCACGCCTGCCCCAATGCATTGTAAACGAATTCTGCGAAATAAACGAAATAAACGCAACGGCGTGCGTGATCCTTCGCTTGTGGGTTGATGCTTCACAAATTCATTACGACTGTATTGTATGGACGAAAAAAAACCGGGAGGCTAGTCCCGGTTCCGATCGGTATTGCACCGCTATTTCCGTCCCGCCGCTTTCGGCTTGGACTTGATGGTCGACAGGATCGACGGCTTGACCTTCGACGGCGGCGCCATGAATGGCGTTCCCGCCGACGCGCGGTCATTCCGACGTTCGCTACGCTGGCCGCCAGGGCCCGCAGCCCGCTTCGGCGCCACCTCGATCACACGGCCCTTCGGCGGTGCACCGGCCGGACGACGCTCTTCACGCGCCGCACCCGGCAACTCGCCGCCCGGCGGCGGAATCAAATGCCGCTCGCCATTGCCGATCAAGTCGGTCCGTCCCATGCGCTTCAGGCCTTCGCGCAGGATCGGCCAGTTCTCCGGATCGTAGTAGCGCAGGAAGGCCTTGTGCAGCTTGCGCGTCTTGCCGCTCTTGGCGGTTTCGACGACCTCGGAATCCTCGGTCACCTTGGCCAGCGGGTTCTTGCGCGAGTGGTACATGGTGGTCGCCATCGCCATCGGCGTCGGCGTGAAGGTCTGCACCTGGTCCAGCTTGAAGTTGTTCTTCTTCAGCCACAGCGCCAGGTTCAGCATGTCCTCGTCGGTCGAGCCGGGGTGGGCCGCGATGAAGTACGGAATCAGGTACTGCTTCTTGCCCGCCTCGACCGAATACTTGTCGAACAGGCGCTTGAACTCGTCATAGGCGCCGATGCCCGGCTTCATCATCTTCGACAGCGTGCCCTGCTCGGTATGCTCCGGCGCGATCTTCAAGAGGCCGCCCACGTGGTGGGTCACCAGCTCTTTCACGTACTCGGGCGAGCGCACGGCCAGGTCGTAGCGCAGGCCGGAACCGATCAGGATCTTCTTGATGCCGGGGATGGCGCGCGCCTTGCGGTACAGCGAGATCAGCTTGCTGTGGTCGGTGCCCAGGTTGGAGCAGATGGTCGGATACACGCACGACAGGCGGCGGCAGCTTTCCTCGATCTTCTTGTCCTTGCAGGCCAGGCGGTACATATTCGCCGTCGGGCCGCCCAGGTCGGTGATGGTGCCGGCGAAGTTCTTGGTCGTGTCGCGGATCAGCTCGATCTCGCGCAGGATCGACGGCTCCGAGCGGCTCTGGATGATGCGGCCTTCGTGCTCGGTGATCGAGCAGAAGGTGCAGCCGCCGAAGCAGCCGCGCATGATGTTCACCGAATAACGGATCATTTCCCAAGCCGGGATATGGGCCTTGCCATAGCTCGGGTGCGGCGCGCGCGCGTATGGCAGGTCGTAGACGTTGTCCATCTCGTCCATGGCCAGCGGCAGCGGCGGCGGATTGAGCCAGACGTCGCGGTCGCCGTGCGCCTGCACCAGCGCGCGCGCATTGCCCGGGTTCGACTCCAGGTGGAACACGCGCGAAGCGTGCGCATACATCACAGGATCTTCGCTGACGGTTTCGAACGACGGCAGGCGCACCACGGTCTTGGCGGCCTTTTCGCGGGCCGCGGCCTGGCGCTGCTCGCGCGTCATGATGACCACCGGCTTGACTTCCGGCTCCGGCGCGGCGTTGTCGAGCGCGCAAGTCTTCGGGTCTTCCAGCGCCATCGCGTACGGGTTCGGCTGCTTGTCGATGCGGCCCGGCACGTCCACACGGGTGGAGTTATGCACCGACCACTCTTCGTCCGGCAGCCAGCCCTGCGGCACCAGGAAGGCGGTGCCGCGCAGGTCGCGGATGGTCTTGATGTTCTCGCCCGCTGCGATGCGGCGCGTGACGTCGACCAGGGCCCGCTCGGCATTGCCGAAGATGACCAGGTCGGCCTTCGACTCGAACAGCACCGAGCGGCGCACCTTGTCGGACCAGTAATCGTAGTGGGCGATGCGGCGCAGCGAGGCTTCGATGCTGCCGGCGATCACCGGCACGCCGGGGAAGGCTTCGCGGGCGCGCTGGCAATACACGGTGACGGCGCGGTCGGGACGCTTGTTCGGCTCGGCGTTGGGGGTATAGGCGTCGTCGGAACGGATCTTGCGGTCGGCCGTGTAGCGGTTGACCATCGAGTCCATATTGCCGGCGGTGATGCCCCAGTACAGATTGGGCTTGCCCAGCGCGCGGAACGGTTCGACCGAGGTCCAGTCGGGCTGGCTGATGATGCCGACGCGGTAACCCTGCGCTTCCAGCAGGCGGCCGACCAGGGCCATGCCGAAGCTCGGGTGGTCGATGTAGGCGTCGCCCGTGATCAGGATGATGTCGCACGAATCCCAGCCCAATTTGTCCATTTCGGCACGGGACATCGGGAGAAAAGGTGCGGCAGCGGCGCGGCTGGAGCGCTTGGCGACCGTCGCAAAGAGATTGGCTGGGGAGTTCATTGGCCGGCATTGTACCGGAAAACCATTTATGGGGCATCGGACAGCCCCGAAAAATGGCTTAAAATCAATGACTTGTGGCTTATTCGCCTACGTTAGATACCCATATTCGACAGGATTTGGCCCAGTTCGCGCAGGCCGGACTCGACGCGCGGGTGGCGGGCGGCGAAGCGCGCCGCCAGTTCCTGGGTGCGCGAACCCAGGCCGTAGGTGTTGGCGTCGAGCTGCTGCTCGGCGCGGCGCTCCAGCACTTTCTCGATGTCGCCATCGAGCTGGCGCAGCAGCGTTTCCAGTTCGACATCGGTGTCGCCCGTCTCTTGCAGTTCGCGGTGCAGGGCTTTCAGGCGTGCCTTCAGGTCGGCATCGTGTTCGGATTGCATCGTGTTCTCCGGTGTTGGCTCGATTTCATTGTAAGCCATGGGGGGCGGGAGGAGGAACACGGCTGTGGGAGGAGCGGTTTGCAGAGTACTTGGACTCCCGCCTTCGCGGGAGCGACATGCATGAGTTATTGGCCAAAGAGTTGCAGTCAACTCTTCCCTACTCTCAAACAACGTCGCTCCCGCGAAGGCGGGAGCCCAAGTTTCTCAGCAAACCACGACGCCCGTCATGTCACCACGACCGGCGCAAACCGGCATCACTCGCCGGTCAAACCACGACGCTCCAGCAGCGGCTTGATGTCCGCATCCTTGCCGCGGAAGTTGCGGTACATCTGCATCGCATCCAGCGTGCCGCCGCGCGACAGCAGGGTCTTGCGGAAGTGGTCGCCGTTCTTGCGGGTCAGGCCGCCGTTGGCCTTGAACCATTCGACGGTGTCGGCGTCCAGCTTCTCGGCCCACAGGTAGCCGTAGTAGCCGGCCGAGTAGCCGCCAGAGAAGGTGTGCGAGAAGTAGGTGCTGCGGTAGCGCGGCGGCACCAGGGCGAAGTCGACGCCGGCCTTCTTGAGCGCCTCAGCCTCGAAGGCCAGCACGTCCTGCGGGATCTGGTTCGGGGCCAGCTGGTGCCAGGCCTGGTCCAGCAGCGCCGCGGCCAGGTACTCGGTGGTGCGGAAGCCTTCGTTGAACTGCGACGAGGCCTGAACCTTGTCCAGCAATTCCTTCGGCATCGGCTCGCCGGTCTGGTAGTGCTTGGCGTAGTTGGCCAGCACTTCGGGCCAGGCCATCCACATCTCGTTCACCTGCGACGGGAACTCGACGTAGTCGCGCGGCACGCGCGAACCCGAGAAACGCGGGTACTGCACGTCCGAGAACATGCCGTGCAGCGCGTGGCCGAACTCGTGGAAGGTGGTGCGCACTTCGTCGTACGTCAAGAGCGTCGGCTCGCCGGCGGCCGGCTTGGTCACGTTCAGGTTGTTGGCGATGACCGGCTTGGTACCCAGCAGCTTGCTCTGAGGGACCCAGGCGTTGGCCCAGGCGCCGCCGCGCTTGTTCGAGCGCGCGTACGGATCGAAGGTGAAGATCGCCAGCTGCTTGCCGTCGGCGTCGAACACGTCGAACATGCGCACGTCTTCGTTGTAGCCCGGCAGGTCCTTGCGCTCCTTGAAGGTCAGGCCGAATTCCTTGTTGGCGGCGAAGAACACGCCGTCGACCAGCACGCGGTTCAGTTCGAAGTACGGGCGCAGCTGGCCGGCATCGAAAGCGTAGCGCTGGGCGCGCACCTTGTCGCTGTAGAAGGCCCAGTCATGCGCGGCGGCCTTGAAGCCACCTTTTTCGGCATCGATCACCTTCTGGATGTCGGCCGCCTCTTTCCTGGCGTTGTTGACGGCAGGCGTGGCCAGTTCGCCCAGCAGGGCGTTGACGGCGTCGGTGGTCTTCGCGGTCTGCTCTTCCAGGTTGTAGGCGGCGTGGTTCGGGTAGCCCAGCAGCACGGCGCGCTCGGCGCGCAGCTTGGCGATCTGCAGGACGATCTGGCGGGTGTCGAACTCGCCGCCGCGGCTGCCGCGCGCCATCGAGGCCGACAGCAGCTTGGCGCGGGTGTCGCGGTTGGTCAATACCGACAGGTCCGCCTGCTGGGTGGTGTTCACGACCGGGATCACGAACTTGCCGTCCAGGCCGCGCTTTTTGGCCTCAAGCGCGGCGGCGTCGATCGCCTTGTCGCTCATGCCGGCCAGCTCGGCGCGGGTGTCGACCACCAGCGCCGATGCATTGGCTTCCTTCAGCGTGTTCTGGGCGAACTGGGTCTGCAGGGCGGCCAGCTTGCTGTTGTATTCCTTCAGCTTGACCTTATCGGCTTCGGACAGCTTGGCGCCGGCGCGTTCGAAGTCGTTGTTGTAGCGGTCCAGCAGGTAGGCCGATTCGGCGTCCAGCTTGAGGCTGTCGCGCTTGTCGTACAGGGTCTTGATGCGCTGGTACAGCTTGGCGTTCAGGCGGATCGCGTCGCTGTGCTGCGACAGCTTCGGCGCCATCTCGCGGCCCAGGGCGATCAGGGTGTCGTTGGTGTAGGAGCCCGACAGGGTGCCGAAGGCGGTGCTCACGCGCGCCAGCATGCGGCCCGAGCGCTCCATCGCGACGATGGTGTTCTCGAAGGTCGGCGCGGCCTTGTTGTTGGCGATCTTCTCGATCTCGAGCGCGTGCTGGCGCATGCCTTCTTCGTAGGCCGGCGCGAAGTGCTCGTTGCGGATCTTGTCCCAGGCCGGGTAGTTGAACGGCAGCGCGCTCTCTTTCGCGAACGGGTTCGAGGCGTCGAACCTGGCCGACGCGGCGCTGGCCGCTGCCGCTGGCGCGGCGGGCGCCGCATGGGCGATGTTCAGGACGGCTGCGCTCACGGCGGCGGCCAGCAGGAAGTGGGTACGTTTCATCTTGTTTGCGTCTCGTTGTGAAGGTAGTGCGGAAGGAAGCCGGCGCGGGGCCGGCTTGCCGGGCGGCTTAGTTCAGGCCGCGGCGCTCCAGCAGCGGCTCGATGACCGGGTCACGGCCGCGGAAGTCGCGGTACATTTCGACCGCGTCCATGGTGCCGCCCCTGGACAGCACCTTCTGGCGGAACACGTCGCCGTTCTTGCGCAGCAGGCCGCCGTTTTCCTTGAACCACTCGCCGGCATCGGCGTCCAGGCGCTCGGCCCACAGGTAGCTGTAGTAGCCGGCCGAGTAACCGCCGCCCATGGCGTGCGAGAAGTAGGTGCTGCGGTAGCGCGGCGGCACCGGCGCGAAATCGAGGCCGGCCTCTTTCAATGCCTGCTGCTCGAAGGCGATCACGTCGCTCGGCATCTGCTTCGAACCCAGCTGGTGCCATTTCTGGTCCAGCACCGCGGCCGCCAGGTACTCGGTGGTGCGGTAGCCTTCGTTGAAGCGCTGGGCGGCGCGCAGCTTGTCCAGCAGCTCTTTCGGCATCGGCGCGCCGGTCTGGTAGTGCTTCGCGTAGTTGGCCAGCACTTCAGGCCAGGCCATCCACATCTCGTAGACCTGCGACGGCAGCTCGACGTAGTCGCGCGGCACGCTGGTGCCCGAGAAGCGCGGGTACTTCACCTTCGAGAACCAGCCGTGGGTGGCGTGGCCCAGTTCGTGGAAGGTGGTGCGCACTTCGTCCCAGGTGAGCAGGGTCGGTTCGCCGGCGGCCGGCTTGGTCAGGTTCAGGTTGTTGGTGATGACCGGCTTCTGGTTCAGCAGGAAACTCTGGTCGACCAGGGAGCTCATCCAGGCGCCGCCGCGCTTGTTCGAACGCGCATACGGGTCGATCACGAAGATCGCCAGGTGCTCGCCGTTTTCCTCGAACACGTCGTACACGCGCACGTCCGGATCATAGGTCGGCAGGTCGGTGCGCTGCTTGAAGGTGATGCCCCACAGCTGGTTGGCGGCGAAGAAGGCGCCCTTCTCCAGCACGTTGTTGAACTCGAAGTAGGGCTTGAGCTGGTTGGCGTCGAAGGCGTACTTGGCGGTGCGCACCTTGTCGCTGTAGTAGCTCCAGTCCTGGGCGCCCACCTGGAACCCGCCTTTTTCGGCATCGATCACCTGCTGGATCTCGGCAGCCTCTTTCTTGGCGTTGCGCACGGCCGGCGCGGTCAGGTCGCCCAGCAGCTTGTTGACCGAGGCGGTGTCCTTGGCGGTCTGGTCTTCCAGCGAATAGGCGGCGTAGCTGTCGTAGCCCAGCAGTTCGGCGCGCTCGGCGCGCAGCTTGGCCAGCTGCAGCACGACGTTGCGGTTGTCGAATTCGCCGCCGCGCGCGCCGCGGATCATCGAGGTGGTCAAGAGCTTCTCGCGGGTGCCGCGCACGCTCAGCTGCGCCATCGCCGGCTGCTGCGTGGTGTTCACCACCGGGATCACGAACTTGCCGTCCAGGCCGCGCTTCTTCGCTTCCACGGCGGCCGCTTCGATCGCTTTTTCCGGCAGGCCGGCCAGCTCTTCGCGGGTGTCGACCACGAAGGCCGAGGCGTTCACTTCACGCAGCACGTTCTGGCTGAACTGGGTCTGCAGCGCCGCCAGCTGGGCGTTGTAGCCTTTCAGCTTGGCCTTGTCGGCCTCGGACAGATTGGCGCCGGAACGCACGAAGTCCTTGTAGTAGCGCTCGAGCAGGAACTTCGATTCGGCGTCCAGGCCCAGCGAATCGCGCTTGTCGTGCAGGGTCTTGATGCGCGCGAACAGCTTCGGGTTCAGGCGGATCGCATCGCCGTGGGCGGCGAACTTCGGCGCCAGGTCTTTTTGCAGCGCCTGCAGGGTGTCGTTGGTGTACGAACCGGTCAGGGCGGAGAACACCGAGCGCACGCGCGTCAGCAGTTCGCCCGAACGCTCCATCGCCACGATCGTGTTCTCGAAGGTCGGCGCGGCCTTGTTGTCGGCGATCTTCGCGACCTCGAGCGCTTCCAGGCGCATGCCTTCGGCAAAGGCCGGCGCGAAGTGCTCGTTCCGGATCTTGTCGAAAGCCGGGTAGCCGTACTGCAGGGTGCTCGGCTTGGCGAACGGATTCGACGCTTCCAGGGCCGCGGCGGCGGGTTGGGCGAAGGAGAAGGTGGCCATGGCGACGCTGGCTGCGATCAGCAGCATTTGTGGACGGTTCATTGTGTCTCTTGTGCGTTGTGGGAAAGAAGTACTGCAAATAGCACGCCGCCCTCACCCGCTGCTCGTGACAGCGTATGAGGGCGGCGCGATATCAGTTGCCGGAAGGCTTGGTCTCGACCAGGCCACGGCGCTCGAGCAGCGGTCCGATTTCCGGATCGCGGCCGCGGAAGTCGCGGAACAGGTCCATCGCTTCCGCGGTGCCGCCGCGCGACAGCAGGGTCTTGCGGAAGTGATCGCCGTTCTTGCGGGTCAGGCCGCCGCTTTCGGTGAACCACTTGACGGTCTCGGCGTCGAGACGCTCGCTCCACAGGTAGGCGTAGTAGCCGGCCGAATAGCCGCCGCCCATCGAGTGCGAGAAGTAACCGGTGCGGTAGCGCGGCGGCACTGGCGGATAGGCCACGCCGGCATCCTGCAGCGCCTTGGCTTCGAACGACAGCACGTCCGTCGGGATCTGGCTCGGGGTCAGCTGGTGCCAGCGCTGGTCGAGCAGCGCCGCGGCCAGGTATTCGGTGGTGCGGTAGCCCTGGGCGAACTTCTTCGAAGCGACGACTTTATCGAGCAAATCCTTCGGCATCGGCGCGCCGGTCTGGTGGTGCTTGGCGTAGTTGGCCAGCACCTCGGGCCAGGTCACCCACATCTCGTTGACCTGCGACGGATACTCGACGAAGTCGCGCGGCACGTTGGTGCCCGAGAACTTCGGATACTTCACGTTCGAGAACATGCCGTGCAGTGCGTGGCCGAACTCGTGGAAGGTGGTGACCACTTCATCGTAGGTCAGCAGGGTCGGCTCGCCCTTCGGCGGCTTGGGGATGTTCAGGTGGTTGCCGATCACCGGCTTGTGACCCAGCAGGTGCGACTGCGAGACGTATTCGTTCATCCAGGCGCCGCCCTGCTTGTTGCCGCGGGCATAGGGGTCGAAGATGAAGATCGCCAACGGCTTGCCGTCGACGTCGAAGATGTCGTACACGGTCACGTCCGGGTTGTACACCGGCAGGTCGGTGCGCTGCTTGAAGGTGATGCCGAATTCCTTGGTGGCGGCGAAGAACACGCCGTCGACCAGCACGCGATTCAATTCGAAGTAAGGGCGCAGCTGGCTCTCGTCGAAGTTGAAGGTCGCGGCGCGCACCTTGTCCTGGTACATCGGCCAGTCCCAGGCGGCGACCTGGTACTTGCCGCCCTCTTTGTCGATGACCTTCTGGATCTCGGCCGCTTCCTTCTTGGCGTTGTTGACGGCAGGCGCGGCCAGGTCGCCCAGCAGCTTGTTGACGGCGGCCGGGTTGCGCGCGGTTTCCAGTTCCTGCGAATAGGCCGCGAAGTTCGGGTAGCCCAGCAGCACGGCGCGCTCGGCGCGCAGCTTGACCAGGCGCAGCACCTGCTCCGTGGTGTCGAACTGGCCGCCATGGGTGCCGCGTTCCAGCGACGCCTTCATCAGGCGCTCGCGCGTGGCGCGGGAGGTCAGGAACGACAGGGCCGGCTGGCTCGAGGTGTTCACGATCGGGATCGCGAACTTGCCTTTCTGGCCGCGCTTGGCGGCTTCGTCGGCGGCGGCGCTGATCTGCGCATCGCTCATGCCGGCCAGTTCGGCGCGGGTGTTCACGATCAGGGCCGCGGCATTGGCGCCCTTGAGCACGCGCTGCTGGAAGTCCGACTGCAGCGAGGCGATCTCGCCATTGAATTTCTTCAGCTTGGCCTGGTCGGCCTTGGACAGGTTGGCGCCGGCGCGCACGAATTCCTTGTAATAGCGCTCGAGCAGGTGGACCGACTCGGCGTCCAGGCCCAGCGTATCGCGCTTGTCGTGCAGCGCTTTCACGCGCGCGAACAGTTTCGGGTTCAGGTGGATGGCGTCGGAGTGGGCCGCCAGCTTGGGCGACATCTCGCGGTCGACCGCGTCCAGCGTGTCGTTGGTGTTGGCGCCCTGCAGGTTCGAGAAGGTCGCGACCACACGCGCCAGCAGCTGGCCGGAACGTTCCAGCGCCACGATGGTGTTCTCGAAAGTAGGCGCGGCCTTGTCGCCCGCGATCGCTTCGACTTCGCGCAGTTCTTCGCGCATGCCGGCATGGAAGGCGGGCAGGAAGTGCGCGTCCTTGATCTTGTCGAAGGCCGGGTAGTTCAGCGGCAGGCTGCTGGGCTGGGCGAAGGGGTTGGAGGCGTCGAGCGCGGGAGCGGCGGGGGCGGCAATTGCGGTTGCATGCGCCAGCGCCACGCTGGCTGCGATGATGAGCAGTTGTGGACGGGTCATGAGGTCTTTCGCGAACACTAGGGAAGGCGCCGTCGGGGCTAGCTCGACGGCAGTGCGCTGAAGATCATAGCAGGCTTGCATGCCCACCGTCACAATTAAAAAGTATTGCAATGTATCAGGAAACACGCCCCGTACTTACGCGCGTAAAGACATGTATGCATGGCCAGGCCGGCCATGCGGCGCGGCGTCAGTAATGCGGTGGACGTTCGTTGAGGGGCGCCTGGCCGGCGTCGCGCAGGGTGCGCACGTGGTCGGCCAGCTTGGCGACCATCGCCTCGAGCTGGTCGATGCGGCGATCCTGGCGGTAGATGGTCTTGTTCAGCTCGTCCAACAGGTCTTCCTGCTGGGCGAGCTTGATTTCGAGACTGACGAAGCGGTCTTCCTGGGTCATGGCGGACTCCGGCAAAGCCGGCATTATGCCAGCCTTGCCGCCGCCGATCAGGCGAAAGGCACGTAGTCGATGCCCTGGGCGATCAGCTCGACCACGTTCACCTTGTTTTCCGGGCTCTCGCTGAACGCCATGAGGATCTGCTCGCGGCTGTGCAGCTGGATCTGCTGCAGCCAGTAGGCCTGGCCGCCGGCATCGGGAGCGCGGTTCAGCACATTGTCGTACAGCTCGACAATGAATTGTTCATTGCTCAAGTTCTTTCCGTACAGCGTCTCGAATTCGATGGTGCCGTCCGGCGCCGTGATGCTCATGAACTCCTTGGCAATCTGCATCAGCTCGGTTCCCGTATCCCGGCGGTGCAGCCAATAGCCCATGCCGCCGAGGTCAGGCGCACGGTCGAAGATGGCCTGGTAGAGGCGGAACACTTCGCCGGCCGCGCCGTCGATGTCGATCGCCTTGTAGCCATCGTTGAACTTGATCCGCTCGACATTGAACAGGCCGTCCACTTCGCCATTGGCGGCAGTCGCCGAGAAGCCCCAGGTCTCGTCGCGCAGCCTGTAGTCCGCGCGGTTGCCGTTGAACACGACGGTATCGATGCCGGCGCCCGCGTCCACCGCGGTGCTGCCGGGATTGATGGTGATGGTGTCGCCATTGGCGGTGCCGGCCTGGTAACCGTTGTTGTTGATCGCCAGGCTGACGGTGGCTTGTCCGGCGCGCGCATTACCCGCGGCATCGAGCGAGGTGACGACAACATTGTAATTACCATTGGGCAGTGGATGCGAGTTCAGCACCCACTTGCCGTCGGCGCCGACGACCGCGCTGCCGATCTTGGTAAAGTCGCTGTCGCGATACAGCTCGATCGTGGTGCCGGCATCGCCGGTGCCGGTGAACACCGGACGGTTGCCGCCGGCGGCCAGCGTCGCGCTCACCGTCGGGACGGATGGCGCCGTGGCGTCCACGTGGAAAGGCACTACCGCACTGTTCGCCGACACATTGCCCGCCGCGTCAGTCGCGGTCGCGAATGCCTGGTAGTTGAAGCCATCCGCCAGCGTTTCCGTGGCCCGGGCATTCCACAAGCCATTGGCGTCGGCAGTGGCGGTGGCGATCAGGCGGTCGCCGATATAGACCTTGATGGTGGCATTCGCTTCCGCAGTGCCATTGATGAGCGGCCGGTTGCTGTTCGCATACAGCAGCCCGTTCTGGGTGATCGCCATCACCGGCGCCGCTGGGGCCACCGTGTCCGAGCTCACCACGTTGGCGCGCTCGACCTTCATGTCGGCAAACTGCAGCCAGTCGATATTGCGCAGGGTATCCGTTCCCTCCGCTCCCGAGACCGCTAGTCCGCCATCGGCCAGGGTGCCGAACGTATAGCTGTTGCGGTTGCCGTTGTAGACCACCGTATCGATTCCTGCTCCGCCGTCGATCATGTCGTTGCCTCCATTACCTTGCAAAGTGTCGTTGAATTGGGTGCCCACCAGGACGTCGTCCTTATAGCTGCCGGTGATATAGCGACCGCCGCTGCCGTTGAGACCGAGCTCTCCGCGCAGGCCGTCGCCACCGTACAGCCAGTTGAAGGCGGCGATGTCATAGGGACTGTAGGTGCTGTGCCAGCCGCCGAGGGAGTCGTAGGACATCAGCGTGTTGCTGGTATTGTTTTCGTTGCCGGGCAAAACGATCTCGCCTGCCACACCCTCGCGGAAAGAATGCTTCAGGCCCAGTGCGTGGCCCAGCTCGTGCAACAGGGTTTCATAGCCCTGGGTGCCCGCCGTCAGGTTCTCGGTGATGTGGCGCCGCTCGGCGTTGTCCAGGTACACATAGGCGTTGGCCGTGTACTCGGTCAGCGTGCCGTTCGAGGTCGAGCGGTAGCCGGCCTGCCAGCTGCACAGGCCGGTCGTGTACTGGCCCTCGAGATCGATGTTCGCCAGGTGAATCTGGGCCGCCGTCCCGGATCCCGTCTCGCGAAATTCGATGCCGGTAATTTGCTGCAGATAGGTGAAGGCGGCGCGGGTTGCCGCCTGCTGGGCGGCGCTGAACGCTTCCTGGCCGGTCTTGCCGGTTTCGTTGCCCGACGCCGTCGAGAAGGTGTAGAACAGGACGTTGGCGTTGGAATTGCTGAGGTAATTCCAGTCGGGCCCCTTGTCCAGCAGGGCGTCGATGTGGTTCAAGCCCGAGAGCGGGGTGTCGGTGATATCGGAAACGGTGGCCATGAATCGGAATAGAAAACGTTGCGCTTGCCACACAGCAATTGCCGTGGAACTTTAGCTATCGAAAAACTCGCATTCGGGCAAGTATTTCTTGCTCGACAGTCGAAGTCAAATGCGATTTCAATCGTGCGCAGGTCTTGTCGATCCGCCAAGGCTTACGCGCAACGTTCAATTTCCAACTTATTCAGGAACCGGTCTGGGTGTTGCCAACAAGGCTTTCAGGTTCGCCAATCTTTCCTTGGGACTCAGGATTTCGCTTTCCATCGGCGCCGCCTCGCCCACGTCCAGCGCCATCTCCTTGATGAAGCGCGAGGGATCGCAATTGACCAGTTCGCCCGCTCGTTTCCTGCGCTTGCACCAGCTCACGTGCAGCGTGCGCTGGGCGCGCGTGATGCCCACATACATCAGGCGGCGCTCTTCCTGGATCCGCGCCGCGATCGACTCGACCGACGCGTCCGGATCGCCCTTGTGCGGCAAGATGCCCTCTTCCACCCCGACCAGGTAGACGTGCGGATATTCCAGTCCCTTGGAGGCGTGCAGGGTCGACATGCGCACGGCATCCTGTTCCTCGTCGGCTCCCTCGAGCATCGACATCAGGGCCACCATCTGGGTCAGTTCGAGCAGGTTCTTTTCCTCGCCATCGCGGTCGCGTCCGCCACGGCCGCGGTCTTTCAGCCAGTTGGTGAACTCGAGCACGTTCTGCCACTTGCCCTGGGCCGCGCGGTCGTCGAAGTTTTCGTACAGGTAGTGCTCGTAGTTCATCTCCTTCATCATGTCGTCGAGCACCTCGGCCGCATGGTCGCCGCTGCCCGATGGCCCCGGCCGGGTGGCGCGGTCTTCCAGCTCGGCGATGAAGTGGCAGAAGTCGCGTAGCGGCCCCAGCTGGCGCTCGGCCAGCTTGGCCTCGATACCGCCCTTTCTCGCCGCCTCGAACAGCGAGCAGTTCCACTGCTTGGAAAACTCACCGAGCACTTCCAGCGTGGCCATGCCGACGCCGCGCTTGGGCGTCGTCACGGCGCGGATGAAGGCCGGGTCGTCGTCCTGGTTGGCGATCAGGCGCAGGTAGGCGATGATGTCCTTGATCTCCGCCTTGTCAAAAAAGCTCTGGCCGCCGGACATCGTGTAGGGAATGCGCTCCTTGCGCAGCGCCTGTTCGATCACGCGCGCCTGGTGGTTGCCGCGGTACAGGATCGCGTAGTCCGTCCATTTGTTCTTGCGCTGGAAGTGGTCGGCCGAGATCATGATCGCGACCTGGTCGGCTTCCTGGTCGTCGTTCTGCATGCCCAGCACCTTGATCGGCTCGCCCAGGCCGTGCTCGGACCACAGCGACTTCTCGAACAGCTTCGGGTTGTTGCCGATGACGGCGTTGGCCGCCTGCAGGATGCGGGTGGTGGAGCGGTAGTTCTGCTCGAGCTTGATCACCTTCAGGTCGGGGAAATCGTCGCCCAGCGTCTTGAGGTTTTCGACCGAGGCGCCGCGCCAGGCATAGATCGCCTGGTCGTCGTCGCCGACCGCCGTGAACATCGGCTTCTTGCCCAGGCCCGTCACCAGCAGCTTGACCAGCTCGTACTGGCAGGTATTGGTGTCCTGGTATTCGTCCATCAGCAGATAGCGCAGGCGCCGCTGCCAGCGGTCGCGGATCGGTTCGTTATTGCGAAACAGTTCCACCGGCAGGCGGATCAGGTCGTCGAAGTCGACCGCCTGGTAAGCCTGCAGGGTCGCCACGTAGCTGCGGTAGACCCGTCCGGCCAGGGCCTCGTCCTCGTCGCGCGCCGCCTTGATCGCGTCTTCCGGGTCGACCAGGCCGTTCTTCCACAGCGAGATCGCGTTCTGGATGGCGCGGATTTCCTGCTTGTCCGTGGTCAGGGCCAGGCTCGACACGATGGTGTAGCAATCGTCGCTGTCCATGATCGAGAACTTGTCCTTCAAGCCGACCCCGGCCGCTTCCTGGCGCAGGATCTTGACGCCCAGCGAGTGGAAGGTGGACACGGTCAATTGCTTGGCCTGCTTGGGCTGCTTGAGCAGCTTGCCGATGCGCTCTTGCATCTCGAGCGCCGCCTTGTTGGTGAAGGTCAGCGCGGCGATGGTGCGCGGATCGTAGCCGCAATGCTCGATCATGTAGGCGATCTTTTGCGTGATCACGCGGGTCTTGCCCGAGCCGGCGCCGGCCAGCACCAGGCATGGGCCGTCGAGGTATAGCGCGGCTTCGCTCTGCGGCCCGTTGAGGCCGAATCTTGGTGCATTGGACATGGGAATTATTTCTGGAGGGACAGGCAGCGATTGTAACAATCTGGCGGGCTCAGCGGGCGATGGCGCGCGCCGCATAAACCGGATTGCAACACTGCGGATTGCAACACCGGCCGGGATGGCCCGAGCGGACGACGCCGGACGCGCGGGCGCGCAATCGAGTAACATGCGTCCTTTGCGGTTTGCTCCGCTGCGGCTCTATTTTCTGGACATACGCCCTATGAAATTCGAACATCTCGTAGAAATCAACGACCCGATGAACCCGCTGATCGACACCCTCACCCGCGAGCAGGTCTGGCATGGCCTGGTCCTGCGCGCCGAGGACCCGAAGATGTTCATTCCGCACCTGGACGCCAGCGAGATCGTCGAGCGCGAGGCGGGCGCTTTCCGCCGCCGCCTGACCTTCGGCGACCTGGTGATCGAAGACCAGGTTTTCCTGACCCCGCTGCAGGAAGTGCGCTATGAGGTGCCGGCCCAGGGCGAGATCGCGGCCTCGAGCCTGCGCATGATCATCGAAGCGCCGACCAACGCCATGCTGCTGGTGCGTTTTTGCTACGACGACGGCACCGGCGAGCACGTCGATCCGGCCAATGCGATGTATGACGAGTTCAAGAAGTCGGCATATGAAGAAGCCGACCTCGACACGGTGCGCATCCTGCGCAAGCTCGCCAGCGAAGGCAAGCTGAACACTGCGTTGCTGAATTAATTCGCTGCGCCGACCGCGTGGAGGGCGCAGCCTTCCATCCTGCGTTAGGTGCCGGGCTCGGTATCGGCCGCATCGGTCTGGCTCTCGCCCTTGGAGAGGTTGGCGGCCAGGTCGCGCAGCGCGGTGCGCACGCCCTCCTCGATCACCGGGTGGTAGAACGGCATCTCGAGCATCTGGTCGACCGTCAGGCGCATCTGGAATGCCCATGACAGCAGATGGGCCAGGTGTTCGGCGCGCGGCGCGATCATCTCGGCGCCCAGGAACAGCCGGGTGCCATACTCGGCATACACCCGCAACATCCCCTTGTTCTGCAACATGACCCGGCTGCGGCCCTGGTTGGCGAACGACACGCTGCCGACCGCGAACTTGCGCTGGCCGCCGGCGCACAGGGCCTTGTAGTTCTTGCCCAGGGTGGCGATGTTCGGCTCGGTGAAGGCGACCGCGATCGGCGCGCGGCGCAGGCCCGGACGCACGTCCGGGTAGCGGCCCGCGTTGTCGCCGGCGATCTTGCCGTGGTCGGCCGCGTCGTGCAGCAGCGGGCGTTCGTTGTTGGCGTCGCCCGCGATGAAGATGTTGCTGGTGCCGCACTGCATGGTGCGCGCATCGAACACGGGGATGCCGTCCGGCCCCCGCTCCAGCCCCGTATGCTCCAGTCCCAGGTCATGCACGTTCGGCGTGCGGCCGGCCGTCATCAACACGTACTGGAAGCGCTCGGTGCTTTCCTTGCCCAGCGCATCGCGCACCGTCAGCGCCACCTCGTCGCCCTTTTGCACGGCCCCGACCACCTCGGTCTGGAAGGCGATGTCGAGTTCTTCCATCAAGACCCGTCCCGCGCAGCGCAGCACTTCCGGATCGGTGATGTTGGCGATGCTGCCGCCGCGCGCGTAGAAACGCACGCGCACGCCGAGCCGCGCCATGGCCTGGCCCAGTTCGAGACCGATGACGCCGGTGCCGATCACGGCCACCGAGCGCGGCAGGTCGTCCCAATAGAACACGTCGTCGCTGGTGACGACGCCGGGACCGACGTTCTCGAGTTGCGGCAGGCGCAGCGGCGTGGAGCCGGTGGCGATCACGATGCGGCCGGCCTGGATCTCGGTGTGGTCGTCGACCACCAGCGTGCAGGGGCCGGTGAAGCGCGCCCGGCCCTGCAGGCGGTCTTGCACCGGCATCGCCTCCACGCCTTCGAGCACGAAGCCGACGAAGCGGTCGCGTTCGCGCTTGACCCGTTCCATCACGGCGCGGCCGTCGATGCGTTTTTCACCGGCATGCACGCCGAATGGCGCGCAGGTGTCGATCACGTGGGACGCCTCGGCCGCCGCGATCAGGAGCTTGCTCGGCATGCAGCCGACCCGGGCGCAGGTGGTGCCGTACTGGCCGCTCTCGATCACCACCGTGCGCGCCCCTTGCGCCTTGGCGGCGCGGTAGGCGGTCATGCCGGCGGTGCCGGTGCCGATGATGGCGACGTCCACGTTCAGTTGTTTCATTGCTGGTCTCCGCTGCTGCGCTAATGACAGGCAAAACGATACGCTATTTTGCCGCTGCCGGTGGCGAATCCGGCCCTGCCGCATGCGCCGGGTCGGCCCCGCATCCGGCACCGTATTCATATTGCATGTCGAGCAACTTTACATACCCTCCGGTATCGCAGCCATACTTTATTAATTTCTCGTTAGAAATCAGTTGATTGCAAGAAGCCACGTCCCCCGGCACGCTTGTTGCTCATCGGTGAATTCCACAACCAGGGAGATCGTCATGAAACTTGCTACCTTCAAGAAACTGCTTGTCAGCTTGTCGCTGTTCGCCTCGTCGTCGCTGTTCGCCGCGCCGATCACCTTCGATGTCACCGGCATCCAGAGTCATGGACTGCGCGGCGACGCCGACAACACGGTCGTCCTGCTCGACATCGGCGCCAACTCGCTCGTCACCAGCATCGCCTACGATTTCACCCTGACCGCCGATTCGCCGAGCTGGCTGGCGGACATGGTCGTCGCTTTCGAAAATTCCAAGCAGACCGAAGGCGTGTTCTTCACGCCGGGCATCGCGGAGTGGTTCCCGGGCACCCTGAGCTACTCGGGGTTCGCCGACCTGGTCGACCTGGGCCTGGCGTTCGAAGTCGGCGTCGACGGCATCCTGCGCCTGGAATTCTTCGAAGACTATGACGATCTGCTGGGGGTGGACGGCCAGTGGGACTTCGGCACCATCACCTTCAACGTGGAACCGGCAGCCGGGGAAGAACCTGGCGAAGTGCCCGAACCGGCCACCGGCCTGCTGCTCGGCGCCGGCCTGGCGCTGATGGGCTATGCCAAGCGCCGCCGCAGCGGCGCCAGGGCTGCGGCTTGACTTAAATGTCGAGCGGGTCGACCTCGAGCGACCACTTCACGCGCGACTTCATCGCCCGCAGCTGATCGATCCAGACCCGCAGGAAGGCCTGCAGCGCGGGCCGCGAGCTGGACTCGACCAGCAGCTGGGCGCGGTCCATGTTGTGGACCCGCGTCATCGTCATCGGGATCGGGTCGTTGATCAGGATGGCGTCGCTGGGCAGGCAGTCGCGCGCCGCTTCCAGGAATGCGATCGCGATCGGCAGCTCCTTCGCCTCGGCCCGCAGCAAGGCCTGGTACATGAAGGGCGGCAGGCCTGCTTCCTTGCGCTCTTCGAGCAGCTGGCCGGCGAAACGTTCGTAATCGTGGCGCATCACCGCGCCGTACAGCGGATGCTGCGCATACCGCGTCTGCACCAGCACCTCGGACGGCGCGCCGGCGCGGCCGGCCCGCCCCGCCACCTGCATCAGCTGGGCGAACAGGCGCTCGCTGGCGCGGTAATCCTGCGAGAACAGGGCGGTGTCGGGGTTCAGGATCCCGACCAGGGTCAGCTTCTTGAAGTCGTGGCCCTTGGCGACCATCTGCGTGCCGATCAGGATGTCCACCTCGCCCCGGTGCACGCTGTCGAAGGCGGCTTGCGCGCTGCCCTTCAGGCGCGTGGAGTCGGCGTCGATGCGCAGGATGCGCGCCTCGGGGAACATCGCTTGCAATCCCTCTTCCACGCGCTGGGTGCCGCGTCCCAGCGGCTGCAGGTCCACGTTGCCGCAGGTCGGGCAGGAACGCGGAATGCGCAACTCCAGGCTGCAGTGGTGGCAGCGCAGCCGGTGCTCGGGCTTGTGCAGCACCATGAAGGCGGTGCAGCGGGTGCAGTTGCTGATCCAGCCGCAGGCGTCGCAACAGATCACCGGAGAGTAGCCGCGCCGGTTCAGGAACAGGAGCGACTGCTCGCCGCGCTCCAGCCGCCCGCGCAGGGCCGCCAGCACCTCGCTCGTCAGCCCGTCGCGCGGGCGGTCGCGTTCCATGTCCACCAGCCTGACTTTCGGCAGCACGGCGTCGCGCACGGCGCGCTCGCGCAGGTCCAGCCGCCGGTAGCGTCCCGAGCGCGCGTGATGCCAGGATTCGAGCGACGGCGTGGCCGAGCCGAGCACGATCGGGATTCCCAGCTGGTGCGCGCGCCACACGGCCAGGTCGCGCGCCGAATAGCGCAAGCCTTCCTGCTGCTTGTACGAGGGGTCGTGCTCTTCGTCGATCACGATCAGCCGCAGGTTCGGCAGCGAGGCCAGGATCGCCAGCCGGGTGCCGAGCACGATGCGCGCCTGGCCGCCATGCGCGGCCAGCCAGTGCAGCATGCGCTCGCCCTCGGACAGGCTGCTGTGCAGGGTGGCCAGCATCATGCCCGGGAAGCGGGCCCGGATATTCCCTTCGAGCTGGGGCGTCAGGTTGATCTCGGGGACCATGATCAGGATCTGCGCCTGCGGGTCGCGCGCGAGCACGCGGGCGCAAGCCTGCAGGTAGACCTCGGTCTTGCCGCTGCCGGTCACGCCCCACAGCAGCAGCGGCGTGAAGCCGTCGGCGCCGCCGATCGCGGCGGCCGCCTCCTGCTGGGCGGGGTTCAGCACCGGCATGTCGACCGCCGTCGCATCTTGTGCCTGGTCGAGCTTGGCCAGTTTTTTCAGGGCCCGGTCCAGCGCCACCGTCTTGGGCACGCGCAGGTTCTTGGGCAGGCCGGGCAGCGCCACCTCGCCCAGCGGACGCTGGTAGTAGTCGGCGGCGAAGCGCGCCAGGGCGATCCAGCGCTCCGGCAGCGGGGACAGCTGGCTGCGCACGGCCAGCGCATCCTTCAGTTTTTCGGGCGCGACATCGGTCTCGAACTTGACCGCCACGATCAGCGCCATGACCTCGCGGCGCGCGAACGGCACCAGCGCCAGCTGGCCGGGCAGCGGTTCTTCGCCCGGCCGGCATGGCCAGCGGTAGTCGAAACTGCTGTTCAGCGGTGTATCGAGCACGACTTCGAGGAAGCAATGCGTGCTATCGGTGCTGGTTGACAATCTGGGCCCTGTGCAAATCTGTGGAAAACTTTGTGAATAGCGTGGGACTTGACCCCATCAAAGGTTTACGTTAGATCAAGTCGCAATCGATAATTCTCAAATTCAAGAGAATTTTTTTCTTATGAATCAATGACTTGCATATTCACCCTGACACCTGTTAACAAGCTCGAGGGCTTTTTCCGCGTTGTGCATAACTGGGGTGGCGGAGGTGGAAAACTCGCTGCGTTGCATCACAAACCTAAGGCAATACTTGAAGAAGCACGCTAAGTCCCGGTAAACCAAGCACTTTTCCCCATTGCTAAAACGTCTGTTGATAACTTTGTGAACAAGAGCCAAAATTGGCTGAATTCTACTGGACAACCTTGTGGTGCAGGACGCACTCAGCACTACCCTCAAGCAAAAAACACTTATAAATCATCGTTTTACGTTGATTCAGAAGATGCTGAGATGTCCACAGGAATTTTTACCCGCTTTTAGGAAGTTGTGAACAAGTGAGGGGGTGACTGGCGGCCTTGTCAAGAGGGCCGCCAGTCCGGAGGATGACTCAGGCGGCGCGCTGCTTGCGGCTGAAGCTGTGGACGGCGTCGACCATGGCGCTGACCGATTCCGGCGGCGTGAATTGCGAGATGCCGTGGCCCAGGTTGAACACGTGGCCATGGCCGCTCGACGGCGCGCCATAGGCGGCGAGCGAGCGCTCGACTTCGGCGCGGATCTGGTCCGGTTCGGCGAACAGGATGGCCGGATCGAGGTTGCCCTGCAGCGCCACGCGGTCGCCCACCAGCTTGCGCGCGCGCCCCAGGTTCATGGTCCAGTCCAGGCCCAGCACGTCGGCGCCGATGTCGGCCATCTCGTCGAGCCAGATGCCGCCGCCCTTGGTGAAGACGATGGCCGGGATGCGCACGCCGTCGTGTTCGCGCTTCAGGCCGGCGACGATCTTGCGCATGTACTCCAGCGAGAACTCCTGGTAGGCGCCGTCGGCCAGCGCCCCGCCCCAGGAATCGAAGATCATCACGGCCTGGGCGCCGGCGTCGATCTGGGCGTTCAGGTACTGGGTCACGGCCTGCGCATTGATGTCCAGGATGCGGTGCATCAGGTCCGGACGGCTGTACAGCATCTTCTTGACCGTATGGAATTCACGCGAGCCGCCGCCTTCGACCATATAGCAAGCCAGTGTCCACGGGCTGCCCGAGAAACCGATCAGCGGCACGCGGCCGTTCAGCGCGGTGCGGATCGAGGTCACCGCCTTGAACACATAGTCGAGCGACGCCATGTCGGGCACGGCCAGGGCGTTGACTTCGGCCTCGCTGCGCAGCGGACGCTCGAACTTCGGGCCTTCGCCGTCGGCGAAATACAGGCCCAGGCCCATCGCGTCCGGCACCGTCAGGATGTCCGAGAACAGGATCGACGCGTCCAGCGGGTAGCGGTCGATCGGCTGCAGCGTGACTTCGGTGGCGTAGTCGGGATTCTTCGCCAACCCCAGGAACGAGCCGGCGCGCGCGCGGGTGGCGCGGTATTCCGGCAGGTAGCGGCCTGCCTGCCGCATCAGCCATACCGGGGTGTAGTCGGTTGGCTGGCGCAACAGCGCACGCAGGAAGGTGTCGTTCTGGAGCGGGGCAAATTGTGGCATGGCTGACAATGGCGTTGGTAAGGAAACGGCTATTATCGCATTCTTGGGCGAACACTATAATAGGCGCCCCCACCAAGGAAAGAGTCCGGATCATGACGATTGCCACCAGCAAACATCCTTTGCCTTGCGGCGCCTGGCCCTCCCCGATCAGCGCCGCGGTGGTCGCGGCTGGCGCGGTGCCGTTGTCCCAAACGATGCTCGACGGTCCGCGCCTGGGTTGGCTCGAAGGCCGCGCCAGCGAGGGCGGACGCACGACGCTCATGGTGCACGACGCCGCCGGCACGCGCGAGCTGACGCCGGCGCCCTTCAATGTGCGCAGCCGCGTCCATGAATACGGCGGCGGCGCCTGCCTGCTGGCGGGCGGCGTGGCCTGGTTCTCGCACCATGTGGACAACCGCCTGTACCGGGTCGAGATCGGCGGACAGCCGGTCGCCGTGAGCGCCGAGGGCACGGGCCACCGCTTCGCCGACTTCGTGCTCGACGGCGCGCGCCAGCGCCTGGTCGCGGTACGCGAGGACCATTCGGCCGGCGCCGCCCACCCCGTCAATACGCTGGCCGCGGTCGGCTTCGACGGTGTCGAGACCGTGCTCGTGGACGGCAACGACTTCTATGCGGCGCCGCGCCTGTCGCCCGATGGCCGCCAGCTGGCCTGGCTGTGCTGGGACCATCCGCGCATGCCGTGGGAAGGCACGGAACTGTGGCTGGCCGACGTGGCCGCCGATGGGACGCTGGTGAACGGCCGCCTGGTCGCGGGCGGCCCCGACGAATCGATCTGCCAGCCCGAGTGGTCGCCCGGCGGCGTGCTGCACTTCGTGTCGGACCGCAGCGGCTGGTGGAACCTGTACCGCTACGACCACGGCGTGGTGCATGCGCTGTGCCCGGTCGATGCCGAATTCGGCGGCCCGCACTGGAGTTTCGGCGGTTCGCTGTACGGCTTCCGTTCCGAGGACGAGATCGTGTGCGCCTACGTCGAACAAGGCGTCAGCTATCTGGCGCGCCTGTCGGACGGCAAGCTGCTGCCGCTGGAGTCGCCGTACGAAGAGATCCGCGAGCTGCGGGTGCAGGGCGACGCCGTGGCCGTGCTGGGCGGCGCGCCGACCATCGCGCCGGAACTGGCGCGGATCGACCTGGCCAACAACAGCAGCGAGGTGCTGGCCCATTCGATCCCGCAACTGCCGGCCACCGGCTACCTGTCGGTGCCGCTGGCGATCGATTATCCGAGTGCGAATGGTCGCACCGCCCACGCCTTCTATTACGCGCCGACCAATGCCGACCACGCGCCCCCGGCGGGCGAACTGCCGCCGCTGATCGTGATCGGCCACGGCGGCCCGACCGGCATGGCGGCCAGCACCCTGAAGCTGTCCACCCAATACTGGACCAGCCGCGGCTTCGCCGTGCTCGACGTGAACTATGGCGGCAGCACCGGCTTCGGGCGCGCCTACCGCAACCTGCTCAAGCATCAATGGGGCGTGGTCGACGTCGAGGATTGCGTGGCCGGCGCGCGCCACCTGGCGGCGCAGGGCATCGTCGATCCCGAACGCCTCTTGATCCGCGGCAGCAGCGCCGGCGGCCTGACCGTGCTGTCGGCGCTCGGCTTCCACGACGTCTTCAAGGCCGGCGCCAGCTACTACGGCGTGTCCGACCTGGCCGGCCTGGACGCCGACTCGCACAAGTTCGAGTCGCACTACAACCAGTACCTGATCGCGCCGCCGGAAACCGCCGCGGCGGTGTACCGCGAGCGCTCGCCGATCCACCATACCGATAAACTGCGGCGGCCGATGATCTTCTTCCAGGGCCTGGACGACAAGGTGGTGCCGCCGCAGCAGTCCGAGAGCGTGGTCGAGGCGCTGCGCGCGCGCAAGCTGCCGGTGGCCTACCTGACGCTCGAAGGCGAAGGCCATGGCTTCCGCAAGGCAGACAGCGTGGTGCGCACGCTGGAAGCGGAGTTGTACTTCTATCTGCGCGTGTTCGGCATCCCGGTGCCGGACGGCCTGCCGGCGGTGGAGATCGACAACCTCGCATGACGACTGACGATGTGAACGCGCGCCTGGCCGCCTGCACGGCGGAAGAACGGGCGCTGCTGGTCGTGCTGGCGATCGCGGGCGAACCGATGGGCCGCCAGCGCATCCTGGAGCATATGCGGGCGCTGGGGGTGGCGCTGCCGATCGCGCAATGGGTCGATGAACTGGCGCGCCTGCGCGAGCGCAAGCTGGTGGTCGAGATGGGCGAGCGCGGCGCCGCCATCGCGCCCGAGCTGTCCTGGCCGGTGCTGGACGCGGCTCTCGACGATGGCCTGTTCGATAGCGTGGCCGCGGCCTATGGCCAGGTCTCGACCGTGCGGCGCGACTGGCAGGGCAACCTGATGCTGCGCAGCTACCGCCAGGGCCTGGCGCTGCTGCGCATCGCCCTGCTGACCGGACAGGAACACGACGTCGTTTCCCCCCTGCTGGACGCCTGCCAGCGCTGCCATGAGGCGAGCTACCTGCATCCGCTGGTCGACGTCTGCGCGCGCCCGTTCGCGCCAGGCATGATGGAGCGCATCCACCCGCGCCTGCGCGAAGGCATCCTGCACATCCTGGTCATGCATGCGCGCAGCGAACCCCAGCTTGCGCCAGCGGTACGCGAGTACGCCGAGCGACTGGTGGCGCGCAGCAGCCCGGAAAGCCCGCTGCGCCGCTCGCTGGGCGAGCACTACATCCTGTGCGGGCGCCTGGATGACGCCTTGTCGCTGGTGAACGAAACAGGCGATTCGCCCGGCCTGTTCCTGCGCAGCGTGGTGCAGGTGCTGCGCGACGATCTGGATAGCGGCCTGGCCGGGATCGACGCCTCCCTCAAGCAGTTGAGGCGCGAAACGGGCAAGCGCAAGGCCGTGTTCGACGGCCACTGCGCGCACATCGCGATGGCCGCCCTGCTGCGCAGCAGCGATCCGGCTTACCGCAAGCTGGCCGATGCCTGGCTCGAGATCGAGACGCGCGCGGTGCAGCGGCCCGACAACGCGGTCTGGTTCCAGCTCGGCATGCTGCACGAGATCCAGCGCGGCACCGTCGACGCCGCGCTGTTCGGCACGCGCAGCTGGGAGCTGTCGCTGGAACCGACCGTGTTCCGCGCCCTGATCCATCACTGGCTGGCCCTGCCCGCATTGAACGACCAGCGCGCACGGCTGGAAGACATGCTGCTGCAATCCGAGGCGGCCGGCTTCGACCTGTGGTCGGCCCAGCTGGCCGGCGTGCTGGCGCAGATGGGCCAGGCCGGCCACCTGGCCCACGAAGCGCGCGCCAGTGAACTGCGACGCAGGCACCGCTTGCCCGACATGACCGGCTGGTTCGCGCGCGAGGAACCGTGGGAACGCCAGCTGAACGCCCTGATCAACCTGCAGCCGGCGGCGAACGTGGAAAACGTCCGCGAGTCGCGCCTGGTCTGGCTGATCCGCTACGACCCGCACCTGGGGGTGCAGGAGCTGGAGCCGCGCGAGCAGAAGCGCGACGCGCAAGGCGGCTGGAGCCGCGGCCGCGCCATGGGCCTGAAACGCCTGGCCGAGGAAGGCGCCGCGCTCGACTTCCTCACCGCGCAAGACCTGCAGGCGGTGAACGCGATCGCCGGCCGCCGCTACTACGCCGGCAGCGGCATCCGTTTCGAGCTCGAGGTGCACAAGGCGCTGGCCGCCCTGGTCGGCCATCCGCTGCTGTTCTGGATGGATTCGCCCGGCACCCGGGTCGAGCTGCTGCCGGGCGAGCCGGAACTGCTGGTCAAGAAACAGGGCGAGATGGTGTCGATCGTGCTGCATCCGCCGGTGGAAGACGGCGACGGCGAGGTCGTGGTCACGCGCGAGACGCCGACCCGCCTGCGCCTGGTGCACGTCAGGGACGAGCACCGACGCATCGCCGCCATCGTCGGCGCAGGCTTGACGGTGCCGATGGCGGCCGAGCGCCGCGTGCTGCGCGCGATCGGGGCGGTGTCGTCGATCGTCACCGTGCAATCGGACATCGGCGCCAGCAGCAGCGATATCGAGACCGTGCCGGCCGACCCGCGCCTGCACGTGCTGCTGCGTCCCTACCAGCAGGGCATGCGTATGCAGCTGCTGGTGCGCCCCCTGCCGGACGGCGCCTATTACGGCCCTGGGGAAGGCGCGGCCAATGTGATCGCCGACGTCGAGGGCATCCGCACCGAAGCGCGGCGCGACTTGAACGCCGAGCGCGAAGCCGAGCGCCAGCTGATCGGCAAATGCCAGGCCCTCGAACACGCGGAGCCGGACCACGGCGAATGGCTGCTCGGCCAGCCGCTGCTGGCATTGGAGCTGGTCGACCAGCTACGCGCGCTGGATGCCGACGCCATCGTGGTCGCCTGGCCCGAGGGAGAAAAGTTCAGGGTCACGAAGAAGGCCACGACGAAGTCGGTGCGGGTGCAGATCCGGCGCGAACGCGACTGGTTCACGGCCAGCGGCGACGTGGTCATCGACGAAGGCCGCGTGATGAACCTGCGCACGCTGCTGGAAAAGATCCAGGAGAGCGGCAGCCGCTTCGTGGCCCTGGGCGAGAACGAATACCTGGCCCTGTCCGACGAGCTGCACCGGCGCCTGACGGAGCTGGGCGCGTATGGCGAACTGCACGGCGACGGCATCCGCACCCATGCGCTGGCCAGCTTCGCGCTGGACGAGCTGGCGCGCGACGCCGGCCACGTCGACGCCGACAAGGCCTGGCAGGGGCACCTGAAACGCATGGCCGACAATGCGGCGCATCTGCCCGAACTGCCGTCCACCCTGCAGGCCGAGCTGCGCGATTATCAGATCGAAGGCTTCCAGTGGCTGGCGCGCCTGGCCCATTGGGGCGTGGGCGCCTGCCTGGCCGACGACATGGGCCTCGGCAAGACGCTGCAGGCGCTGGCGCTGCTGCTCACGCGCGCCAAGGACGGCCCGGCGCTGGTGGTGGCGCCGACCTCGGTGTGCCTGAACTGGATCGACGAGGCGGCGCGCTTCGCGCCGACCCTGAAGCTGAAGCTGTTCGGTCCCGGCGAACGCGCCGCCACGGTCGACGACGCGGGGCCGTTCGACGTGGTCGTGGTCAGCTACGGCCTGCTGCAGCTGGAAGCGGCGCGCTTCAAGGGCCGGCGCTGGCACAGCATCGTGCTCGACGAGGCCCAGGCGATCAAGAACATGCACACCAAGCGCTCGCAGGCGGTGATGGCGCTGCAGGGGGACTTCCGCATGGCGGCCACCGGCACGCCGCTGGAAAACCACCTGGGAGAATTGTGGAACCTGTTCCGCTTCATCAATCCGGGCTTGCTGGGCAGCGCCGACCAGTTCCAGCTGCGTTTCGCCCGCCCGATCGAGAAAGCCCAGGACAAACGCGCCGAAGCAGGCGCGCGCGCGCGCCTGCGACGCCTGACCGCGCCCTTCATCCTGCGCCGCACCAAGGCGCAGGTGCTGTCCGAGCTGCCGCCGCGCACCGAGATCGTGGTCCCGGTGGAACTGAGCGCCGAGGAAAACGCGCTGTACGAATCGCTGCGGCGCCAGGCCCTCGACAAGCTGGCCGCGCTCGAGGCGCCCGAGGGACAGAAGGCGATCGAGATCCTGGCCGAGATGATGCGGCTGCGCCGCGCCTGCTGCAATCCCGAGCTGGTGGCGCCCGGCGCCGGCATCGCCAGCAGCAAGCTGGCGACCTTCGCGCGCCTGACCACGGACCTGCTCGAGAACCGGCACAAGGTGCTGGTGTTCAGCCAGTTCGTCGACCACCTGACCCTGATCCGCCAGTATCTCGACGCCCAGGGCGTCGCCTACCAGTACCTGGACGGATCGACCCCGATCCAGGAACGCAAGCGCCGCGTGGACGCCTTCCAGGCCGGCGAGGGCGACCTGTTCCTCATCAGCCTGAAGGCGGGCGGCGTTGGCATCAACCTGACGGCGGCCGACTACGTGATCCACATGGACCCGTGGTGGAACCCGGCGGTCGAGGACCAGGCGTCCGATCGCGCCCACCGCATGGGCCAGCAGCGGCCGGTGACCATCTACCGCCTGGTCGCGCGCGGCACGATCGAGGAAGGCATCGTCGACCTGCACCGCCACAAGCGCGACCTGGCCGACAGCCTGCTGGAAGGGACCGAGATGGCGGCGCGCATGTCGCCGGGGGATATGCTGGAGATGCTCAAGGCGGGACTCGGGCGCTGATTTTATCGATTCGTCAATATTGGTATTCATGCGTGTCGGAATGTTTCAGCTGCCCGCAAATGATGCAATTAGTGCTAATCTGCACGCCTTCGCGCCTCCCGCGAGCAAGACATCTCCTTAGTTACAGGGCTGAATACGATGATGAAAACGAAAATCGCGCTGGCGGCCTTGCTGGCGTGTTTCGCACTGACGCCGGCCATCGCCGCCACTTCCAAGCCAGCCAAGGGCAAGGCGAAATCCTCGAAGGTCGTCAAGAAGAAGACTTCCAGCAAGGGCAAGAAGGCCCTGGTCGGCGCCGGCGCCGCAGCCGCGGGGGCGGCCAGCGCCAACGCCGCGGAAACGCGCGTCGACCGCCGCATGTCGACCCTGAGCATGCAATACCTGACCGCCCTGTGGCGCATGGATCCCGAGGGCGGCATCTACGTCGGCAAGTTCGACCACGCCGCGAATCTCACCATCCCGAACGCCGACACGCGCGCGAAACAGCTCGCCTTCGCCAACGAGTGGCTGGAAAAATTCGGCAAGCTTGATCCCAGGCAGCTGTCGCCGCGCTACCGCACCGACCTGGCCCTCCTGGTCAACAAGCTGGAGAAGGACCGCTGGCGCCTCACCACCTGGCGCGAACACGAGTGGAACCCATCGCAGTACAACGTCGCCGCGCCGCTCGACCTGATCCTGAACACCGACTACGCGGCCAAGCCGCAGCGCCTGCGCACCATCCTCAAGCGCCTGGCCGACGTGCCCGACTATTACGCGGCGGCGCAGGCGTCCATCACCAACCCGACGCGCGAGCACACCCAGCTCGCGATCGGCCAGGCGCCGGGCACGCTGGCCGTGCTGGCCGACCTGGGCAAGGCGGCCGAGGAATCGATCCTGACGCCGCAAGAGAAGGCGATCTTCGCCCAGCGCATCGCCAACGCCGGCAGCGCGGTACTGGGTTACGTCGACTTTTTGAACGGTGTCGAGCAGCGCCAGGCGGCCAACGGCAAGGCGCGTCCCTTCCGCGCCGGCAAGGCGCTGTACGAGCAGAAGTTCGCGCTCGACATCCAGTCGTCCTCCAGCGCCGAAGAGACCTTCCGCAAGGCCTTGGTCACGCGCGAGGAACTGCTGTCGAACATGGACCGCATCTCGGACGAGCTGTGGCCGCGCTATATGGCGGGCGTCGCCAAGCCGCAGGACCGCTTCCAGAAGATCGGCATGATGATCGACAAGTTATCGAGCCGCCACGTCGCACGCGAGAACTTCTTCGCCGAGATCCGGCGCCAGATCCCGCTCCTGCAGGACTGGGTGATCAAGCACGACCTGTTGACGCTGGACCCGAGCAAGCCGCTCGAGGTGCGCGAAACGCCGATGTACCAGCGCGGCGTGGCCGGCGCCAGCATCGACGCGCCGGGCCCTTACCGCTCGAAGGACAAGACGTATTACAACGTCACGCCGATGGACAACCTCACGCCGGAACAGGCCGAGAGCAGCCTGCGCGAGTACAACGAGTGGATCCTCCAGATCCTGAACATCCACGAGGCGATCCCCGGCCACTATGCGCAACTGGTGCACGCCAACCGCTCGCCTTCCCTGATCAAGTCGCTGTTCGGCAATGGCGCCATGGTCGAAGGCTGGGCCGTGTATGGCGAGCGCATGATGCTCGAATCGGGCTACGGCGACAACGCGCCCGAGATGTGGCTGATGTACTCGAAATGGAACCTGCGCAGCGTGACCAACACCATCCTCGACTACAGCGTGCACGTGAACGGCATGGGACAAGAGGCGGCGATCGACCTGCTCACCCGCCAGGCCTTCCAGACGCGCCAGGAAGCCGACGAAAAATGGCGCCGCGTGACCCTGACCTCGGTGCAGCTGACCAGCTACTTCAGCGGCTACCACCAGATCATGGAACTGCGCGAACGCCGCAAGCAGCAGCTGGGCGAGCGCTTCAAGCTGAAGGAATTCCACGACCAGTTCCTCAGCTACGGCAATGCGCCGGTCAAGATGATCTCGGAGTTGATGCAGTAACCCCGTCCGCATGGCTGTCCAGGCCGTGCAAAAACGCACAAGCGGCGTGCTCCCACGCCCGCTTGTGCGCGCCGTCTCCCGAACTATGATGAATGTGGCAGGCCGGCTCCCGGCAAGCCCACGACAACCATATTCGGAGACATCGCATGCAGCCCTTCCATCGACGAGCGGCGCAAGCCGCGATCTGCCTGGCGCTCAGTGCGCCGTTCACTTCTTCCCTCGCACAAACCCCGGTCCAGGCCGGCCCCGGCGCCTGGAGCGCCAACCAGGTCTGGGCCAACGACACCACCCATGGCGGCGCCCTGAGCGGCTACTACTACTGGCCGGCCACGCCACCTAGCCTGGACAACAAGCGCGCGCTGGTGCTGGTGCTGCACGGTTGCGCCCAGACCGCGGGCGGCGACGTGATCAACGGCAGCGGCGACGCCGGCTACAACTGGAAGGCGGTGGCCGACCAGTACGGCGCGGTGATCCTGGCGCCGAACGCCACCGGCAACGTCTACGGTACCCACTGCTGGGACTGGGCCGCCACCAACCGCAGCCGTTCCTATGGCCACACGGCGGTGCTGCTCGACCTGATCAACCGCTTCCTCTCCAACCCGCAATACGCGATCGATCCGAAACAGGTGTACGTGGCCGGCCTGTCCTCGGGCGGCGCCAAGGCCATGGTGCTGGGCTGCACCGCGCCCGAGATCTTCGCCGGCCTGGGCCTGTCCGCCGCCCCGCCGCCGGGCGTCACCACCGGCCAGATCTCGATCGTCCCCTCCGGCTATACGGCGACCACCGCGGCCAATGCCTGCCGCGCGATGGCGGGCAGCGCGCTTGACCATTTCGCGACCCAGGTCACCGGCGTGATCTGGGGCACCAGCGACTACACGGTGGCGCAGGCCTATGGCCCATTGGACGCGGCCGCCATGCGCCAGGTGTATGGCGGCGCCTGGACGCAAGGCGCGGCGGTGACCGTGCCGGGCAGCGGCAGCAATGTGGAATACACGGACGCCAACGGCAAGGTGCGCACCTCGCAGATCGCGGTGACAGGCCTTGGCCACGCCTGGCCGGCCGGCGCGGGCGGCCAGAACGCCAACTTCGTGAATGCGACCCGCGTCAACTACCCGGCCTTCATCATGGATTTCTGGTTCAACGAGAACCTGCGGGTGTCGCAGGCGCCGGCGCCCGTCATGGCCTCGTGCAGCGCCAGCGTGTCGGGATCGACGATCACGGTGAACGGCGCCGCCAGCTTCGCCGAAGGGTCGATCGCCGGCTACCGGGTGCTGCTCAATGGCCCGTCGCCGGTCGACGACGATGCGGCTGGCAGCGGCGCCGCCTTCAGCAAGGCCTATGCGAACCGCGCGGACGGCAGCTACGGCGGCAGCGTGACGGCCATCGGCAATAACGGACAAACGTCGAATGCCTGCGCCATTCCCGCCTTCCAGGTGGGCACGGGCACGCCGCCGCCGGTGTTCACCTGCACGACCAGCACGGCCAGCAACTACGCCCACGTCCAGGCCGGCCGCGCGCACGCGAGCGGCGGCTATGCGCTGGCCAACGGCTCGAACCAGAACATGGGCCTGTACAACGTCTTCTTCACCAGCACGCTGGCGCAGACGGCGCAGGGGTACTACATCGTAGGGAGTTGTCCGTAACGCCGGGGCGGATGCCCGGCGCTATCGTTATGCGGTTTCTTCCGGCGCGCGGGTGGCGCGCGCGAACATCGGCGCCACCAGCAGGCCCAGCTCGTAGAGCAGGCACATCGGAATGGCCAGGGCCAGCTGGCTGACCACGTCCGGCGGGGTGACGATGGCGGCGATCACGAAGGCGCCGACGATCACATAGGAACGCACCGAGCGCAGCTTCTCGAGGCTGACGATGCCCATGCGCACCAGGATCACGACCACCACCGGCACCTCGAACGAGGCGCCGAAGGCCAGGCACATCGACATCACGAAATCGAGGTAGTTCTCGATATCGGGCATGACCGCGATCGAGGTCGGCGCGAATTCGCCGATGAAGTGGAACACGCGGCCGAACACGAAGAAGTAGCAGAACGCGACGCCGGCGATGAACAGCACCGAGGACGAAATCACCAGCGGCAGCACCAGGCGCTTTTCGTGGGCATACAGGCCGGGCGCGATGAAGGCCCAGGCCTGGTAGAACACCCAGGGCAGCGCCAGGATGAAGGACAGCAGCAGGGTGACCTTCATCGGCACCAGGAACGGCGAGATGACGCCGGTGGCGATCATGGTCGAGCCGGGCGGCATCGAGGCGATCATCGGCGCGGCGATCAGGTCGTAGATATGCGACGGCCCCGGCCACGCCATCAGCGCGGCGCACACGATCGCGATGCCGATCGAGGCCTTGACCAGGCGGTCACGCAGCTCGACCAGGTGCGAGATGAAAGTGTCTTCGCCGGCGGCTTGCTCAGTCATTTAGAAGAAGGAAGAATTGGATTTGCTGGCGTTGCCGGGGCGGAACTTGCGCACCCGGGCGGCGCCCGACATCACATGGCGCTTGGTGCCATGGCGGTTCTTGTACCAGGCCGGCACGCTCGAGGTGCGCACCAGCTTCTTGCGGCGGAAATCCCTGGCCTTGCGGTCGATGTCGGCCACGGTCGGCGTGATCGTGCTCGCGCTGCTGTCGTGCGCAGTGCGGTCATCCCACAAGGCCTCGACCTCGTCGACATGGCTGGTGACGGACGACTCGAAATCGCTGGTGGCCGACTCGACCTCGCTCTTGAACGATTGCGCTTTCTCCTGCACTTCCTTGTGCAGGTTGCGCAGCTCGTCGAGCTCGATCTCGCGGCTGACCTCGGACTTCACGTCATGCAGGTAGCGCTGGGCGCGGCCATAGAGCGTGCCGGCCATGCGCGCCACCTTGGGCAGCTTTTCAGGGCCGATCACGATCAGGGCGACCACGCCGATGATCGCGATTTTCGACAGTCCGAGGTCGATCATGGGGACTGCGGATTACAAGCGGGTCTTGTCGCGGGCTTCCACGTCGATGGTCGACTTGTCGGCCACCTGCTGCGTCGGCTGGGCCGGGTTGGCTTCGGCAGCCTTCTCTTCGTCGCCCTTGACGCCATCCTTGAAGCCCTTGACGGCCTTGCCCAGGTCGGAACCCATATTGCTGATCTTTTTGGTGCCGAAGATCAGCATCACGACCACCAGCACGATGACCCAGTGCCAAATACTCAAACCACCCATGTTATTTCTCCTAGCAAGGCGCACGCGCCTGAAAAATCGGGAAAGCGTCTACCACAGTATACGCGATGCGGGGGCACTCTGCCCCCATTGAAACTTAGTCCTGGCTTAGAGGCCGCTTCACAAGCCCAGTCCGCGCCACGGACGCGGGCCACCGTACATATGCAGGTGCAGGTGATACACCTCTTGCCCGCCGTCCGGACCGGCATTGATCAGGGTCTTGAAGCCGCCGCCCGGCTTGCCGTCGGCGCCGATTTTGACGTCAATACCATTCTCTTTCGCAAGCTTCGGCGCCAGCGCGAGCATCTTGCCGAGCAGCGCCGTATGCTCCTCGGTGCAGTCGGACAGGGTGGACACGTGCCGCTTCGGAATCACCAGCAAGTGCACCGGCGCCGCCGGGTTGATGTCCTTGAATGCCAGCACGTCCTCGTCTTCATAGACGACGGCGGCCGGGATCTGCTTGGCGACGATCTTGCAAAAAATGCAGTTATCCATCTTGTCTCCAGATTATTACAACATTTCAAGGACTTACAGGCCTGTGAAGCCGAGGCATCGTATCAACGCCGCATGACATCGGTATGACGCTCAGTCCCCGATTATGACACCGGAAGCACGGCCACGCACAGTCAGCAGGTGCTCACTTGCAACGCTTCAGGAACTATTTATTCCTTGCGTGCAGCTTTTTCAACAATGCCGGACACGCCTTCGCGCCGCGCCAGCTCGTCCAGCACCTGTTGCGGCGTGAGGTCGAACCTGGCCAGCAGCACCATCGAATGGAACCACAGGTCGGCGCATTCGTAGAGCACTTTGGACGGGTCGTTCGCCACGCGCGCGTCCTTGGCCGCCATCACCAGCTCGGTGGCTTCCTCGCCGATCTTCTTGAGGATGGCGTCGTCGCCCTTGGCGAACAGCTTGGCGACGTAGGAGGTCGCGGGGTCGCCGCCGTGTTCGGGCTTGCGCGATTCGATCACGGCCGCGACGCGGGCCAGGGTAACGCTCATGGGGTCTTCTTCTTGTCCGGGGAATAAATGGTGTCGGGGTCCTGCAGCACCGGTTCGACGCTGTGCCAGTCGCCGTTGTCGTACTTCTGGAAGAAGCAGGAATGGCGGCCGGTATGGCAGGCGATGCCGCCCACCTGCTCGATCTTGAGCAAGACCACGTCTTCGTCGCAATCGAGGCGGATCTCGCTCACCTTCTGGATGTGGCCGGACTCTTCGCCCTTGTGCCACAGCTTCTTGCGCGAGCGGCTCCAGTACACGGCTTCGCCCGTCTCGACGGTGCGGGTCAGGGCGTCGCGGTTCATCCAGGCGAACATCAATATGTCGCCGGTCGCCGCTTCCTGGGCGATCACCGGCACCAGGCCGTGCTCGTCCCAGCGCACCTTGTTGAGCCACTTGGCATTGGTCGGCATGTGGCTTTCCTTAAGCGAGGCGCATCGGGATGCCACGGTCGAGCATGTAGCGCTTGGCCTCGCCGACCGTGTGCTGCCCGTAGTGGAAGATGCTGGCGGCCAGCACCGCATCGGCATGGCCTTCGAGGACGCCGTCGGCCAGGTCCTTCAGGCCGCCGACGCCGCCGGAAGCGATGACGGGGATGCCCACGGCGTCCGAGACGGCGCGGGTCAGGCCCAGGTCGAAGCCGATTTTCGTGCCGTCGCGGTCCATCGAAGTGAGCAGCAACTCACCGGCGCCGAGGCTCTCCATCTTGCGCGCCCATTCCACCGCATCGAGGCCGGTGGCGTTGCGGCCGCCGTGGGTGAAGACTTCCCACTTGCCGGGACCGGTCTCCTTGGCGTCGATCGCCACCACGATGCACTGCGAGCCGTGCTTGTTGGCGGCGTCGAACACCAGTTGCGGATTGGTGACGGCCGAGGTGTTCATGCTGACCTTGTCGGCGCCGGCATTGAGCAGGCGCCGCACGTCCTCGACCTTGCGCACGCCGCCACCGACGGTGAGCGGGATGAACACGGTCGAGGCGACGGCTTCGATGATCGGCAGGATCAGGTCGCGGCCGTCGCTGGAGGCGGTGATGTCGAGGAAGGTGATTTCGTCGGCGCCCTGGGCGTCGTAGCGGCGCGCGATCTCGACCGGGTCGCCGGCATCGCGCAGTTCGGTGAAATTGACGCCCTTGACCACGCGGCCGCCGGTGACGTCGAGGCAGGGGATGATGCGTTTAGCTAGCATGATTTCTCAGCGCCGGCACGTCATCCCCGCGCAGGCGGGGACCCAAGTTCGCATGCAGATCGACTGCGCGTAAAACTTGGGTTCCCGCCTGCGCGGGAACGACGTGTTCAGGTTTGCGCCCCTTCCGTCAGTTCATCGGCGCGTTCCTGGGCCGAGGCCAGGTCGAGCGTGCCTTCGTAGATCGAGCGGCCGCAGATCACGCCCTCGATGCCTTCGTCCTGCACCGCGCACAGCGCTTCGACGTCGGCCAGCACGTGCACGCCGCCCGAGGCGATCACGGGAATCTTCACCGCGCGCGCCAGCTTGACGGTCGCCTCGATGTTCACGCCGGCCATCATGCCGTCGCGGCCGATGTCGGTGTAGATGATCGATTCGACGCCATAGCCTTCGAATTTCTTGGCCAGGTCGATGACTTCGTGGCCCGACATCTTGCTCCAGCCGTCGGTCGCGACCTTGCCGTCCTTGGCGTCCAGGCCGACGATGATGTGGCCCGGGAAGGCGCCGCAGGCGTCGTGCAGGAAGCCCGGGTTCTTGACCGCGGCGGTGCCGACGATGATGTAGCTGATGCCGTCGTCCAGGTAGCGCTCGATGGTGTCGAGGTCACGGATGCCGCCGCCCAGCTGGACCGGGATCTCGTCCAGGCCATTGTCTTCGGCGTATTCCTGCACCACCTGCAGGATCGATTTGATGGCGGACTCGTTCTTCGGCTTGCCCGCGAATGCGCCGTTCAGGTCGACCAGGTGCAGGCGACGCGCGCCCTTCTTCAGCCAATGCAGCGCCATGTCGGCGGGATCTTCGGAAAACACGGTGGCGAGGTCCATATCGCCTTGTTTCAGGCGAACGCAGTGACCGTCTTTCAGGTCGATGGCGGGGATCAGCAGCATGGTCGTTGTCGGTTGGTTGACGGTTTAAAACGCGGAATCACGGATTCCAGTGAATGAAATTGCGGTACAGGCGCAGCCCGGCGGCGGCGCTCTTTTCGGGGTGGAACTGGGTGGCGACGATATTATCGCGGCCGACGGCGCAGCAGAACGGGCCGCCGTAGTCGGTCTCGCCGATCACGTCGTCGCGGTTCTCCGGCGCGGCGTAGTAACTATGCACGAAATAGAAATAGCTGCCGTCCTCGACGCCCTCCCACAGCGGGTGGGGACGCGCCTGGCGCACCTGGTTCCAGCCCATCTGCGGGACCTTGAAGCGCGAGCCGTCGGCCTGCAGCTTGCCGTCCAACTGGAACCGCACCACCTTGCCGGGCAACAGGCCCAGGCCGGGGGTGCCTTCGTTCTCTTCACTTTCATCGAACAGCATCTGCTCGCCCACGCACACGCCCATGATCGGACGGGTCTTGGCGGCGCGCATCAGCGCGTCTTCGAGACCGGATTCGCGCAGGCTGCGCATGCAGTCGCGCATGGCGCCCTGGCCCGGCAGCACGATGCGGTCGGCGCGGTCCAGGTCCGCGGCCGAGCTGGAAATGAGGACGTCGGCCTCGGGCGCGGCGGCGCGCAGCGCCTGCGCCACCGAGCGCAGGTTACCGAGTCCATCGACGACGACGATCTTGTTGGCCATGATTACAGGCTGCCCTTGGTCGATGGGATGATGCCGGCCGCACGCGGGTCCAGCTCGGTGGCCATGCGCAGCGCACGACCGAAGGCCTTGAACACCGTCTCGCACTGGTGGTGGGCGTTCACGCCGCGCAGGTTGTCGATGTGCAGGGTGACCGCCGCGTGGTTCACGAAGCCGCGGAAGAATTCGCCGGTCAGGTCGACGTCGAAGGCGCCGATCATGGCGCGCGTGAACGGCACGTGCAGCTCCAGGCCGGGACGGCCCGAGAAATCGATCACCACGCGCGACAGCGCTTCGTCCAGCGGCACGTACGAGTGGCCGTAGCGGACGATGCCCTTCTTGTCGCCGATGGCCTTGGCCACGGCCATGCCCAGCGTGATGCCGACGTCTTCCACCGTGTGGTGGGCGTCGATGTGCAGGTCGCCCACGGCCTCGACCTCGAGGTCGAACATGCCGTGGCGCGCGATCTGGTCGAGCATATGGTCGAGGAAGGGGACGCCGGTATTGAGCTTCTGGCGGCCGGTGCCGTCGAGGTTGATCGAGACGCGGATCTGCGTCTCGTTGGTATTGCGCGTGATGTCGGCGGTGCGGGTCATTGCTAAGGGCGGTCGTCGGTCGGTCTCTTGCTGGGCAGGAGCCGACTGGATTAAATGGTGTCCGTCAGGGGCGCTGGATTACAGCGACGTCTTCAGGGCTGCCAGGAACTGGTCGTTCTCTTCGGGGGTGCTGACCGTGACGCGGATGCAGTTGGCCAGCAATTTATGCATTTTACTCAAATTTTTGATCAAGACCTTCTCGCCATGGAGAATCGCACAGGCGCGCTCGGCATCGGGCACGCGCAGCGAGATGAAATTGGCGGCCGACGGGAACACTTCCACACCGGGCAGGGCCGCCAGGGCGGCGGCCAGGCGGGTGCGTTCCTCGTTGAGCAGGCCGGCCTGGCGGTCCAGCACGTCCAGGTGGTCGAGCGCGAACTCGGCCGCCACCTGGGTCAGCACATTGACGTTGTACGGCGGGCGCACCTTCTCGAACTCCGCCAGCAGCGGCGCGGCGGCCGACATATAGCCGAGGCGGATACCGGCCAGGCCCAGCTTGGACAGGGTGCGCATCACGACCAGGTTCGGGTGTTGCGGCAGCCGCTCCATGAAGCTGACCCGGGCAAACGGTTGATACGCCTCGTCGACCACCACGATGCCGTGCTCGCCCACGGCCTCGATGATCGCGACCATGTCGCCGGCATCGTACAGGTTGCCGGTCGGGTTGTTCGGATAGGCCAGGAATACCAGCGACGGCTTGTGCTCGGCAATCGCCGCCAGCATGGCCGGCAGGTCGAGCGAGAAATCGGACTGGATCGGCACGCCGACGAAGTCGGCGCCCGCGAACTGGGCCGAGCGCGAGAACATCACGAAGGCCGGGACCGGGGCCATCACCACGGCACGTTTGCTGCCGGCTTCGCGTTCCTGGCGCGCGATCGCGGTCGCCAGGATCGTGATCAGCTCGTCCGAGCCGTTGCCGAGCAGGACGTCATAGCCTTCCGGGACGCCCAGCTTGCTGCAGATCCTGTCCTTGAGGGTGCGGTAGGACGGCACCGGATAGCGGTTCAGGGCCGCCTCGGCCAGGCGCGCGCCCAGTTCGGCGCGCAGCGGCTCGGGCAGCTGGTACGGGTTTTCCATCGAGTCGAGCTTGACGTAGCCGATCGAGTCCGGCACGTGATAGCTGCCCACGGCGCGCACGTCGGCGCGGATGGTGTTCTCGATCAGTTTGGCGATGTCGGTCATGATGTCTCTTCCGTGGTGGTGAGGGCCTTGGCGGCCTTGCGCAGTTTTTTTGCTTTCGCCCCGCTGAGCGGCACCTCGGGCGCGGCCAGCCGCTCGGCGATGATGGCGCAGTAGTCGGGATTCAGTTCGAAACCGGTGTACTGGCGGCCCAGGCGCTTGGCGGCGATGGCCGTGGTGCCGCTGCCCATGAAGGGGTCGAGCACGATGCCGCCCGGCGGGCAGGAGGCCTTGACCATGCGCTCGATGATCTCGAGCGGCTTCTGGGTCGGATGGTCGGCGCGCTCCGGATGTTCGCGGTGCAGGCGCGACACGCTCCACACGTCCTTCGGGTTGTAGCCGACTTCGAGCCACTTGGCGCCCACGAAGATCGAGCGCGAACGCGCCTTCTTGGTCTCGGCGTCATACGGGATGCGCACCGCGTCCAGGTCGAAATAGTAATCCTTGCGCCTGGCGAAGAAGCCGATGGTGTCGTGCACCGAGGAGAAGCTGCGCACGCTGCCGCCCATCGACGGCACGCGGCGGTCCCAGATGATCTCGTTCATCATCGTCATGCGTTTTTTCAGCATCACGAAGATCTCGGGCGCGAAGCGCCAGGTGAGGAAGATGTACAGGCTGCCGTTGGGCTTGAGCTTGGGGATGGCGGCGTCGATCCACTGCTCGGTCCAGGCGAGGTAGGCCTCGACGCTTTGCTGGTCCGACGCGTTGCCGTAGTCCTTGCCCAAGTTGTAGGGCGGGTCGGTCAGGATCAGGTCGATGGACCCGTCCGGGATGCGCGCCAGGCCGGCCAGCGCATCCTCGCAGAATACCTGGTTGACCCAGGACGTCATGATTGCTGCGGCGGCACTGGGTTCAAGCGCAGCTCGGCGCTGCGCGCGTGCGCCTGCAGGCCTTCGCCGTAGGCGAGAGTCGCGGCCACTTTACCAAGCGTTTGCGCGCCCGCTTCGCTGACCTGGATGATCGACGAGCGTTTCTGGAAGTCGTAGACGCCCAGCGGCGACGAGAAGCGCGCCGTGCGCGAGGTCGGCAGCACGTGGTTGGGGCCGCAGCAGTAGTCGCCCAGCGATTCGGACGAGAAGCGGCCGAGGAACATGGCGCCGGCGTGACGGATTTTATCGGCCCACTGCATCGGCTCGAGCGCCGAAATCTCGAGGTGTTCGGCGGCGATCGACGATGCGATCTCGCAGGCCTCGTCCATGTCGCGCACCTTGATCAGCGCGCCGCGGTCGGTCATCGACGTGGTGATCGTGTCCTTGCGCGGCATCGCCGGCAGCAGCTTGTGGATGCTCTGCTCGACCTTGGCGATGTAATCCGCATCGGGGCACAGCAGGATGGCCTGGGCCAGTTCGTCGTGCTCGGCCTGCGAGAACAGGTCCATCGCCACCCAGTCCGGATCGGTGGTGCCGTCGCACAGCACCAGGATCTCGGACGGGCCGGCGATCATGTCGATGCCGACCGTGCCGAACACGCGGCGCTTGGCGGCGGCGACATAGGCGTTGCCGGGGCCGACGATCTTGTCGACCGGCTGGATGGTCTCGGTGCCGTAGGCCAGCGCGCCGACGGCTTGCGCGCCGCCGATGGTGATCACGCGGGTCACTCCCGCAATCGCGGCGGCGGCCAGGACCATCTGGTTCTTCACGCCGTCCGGGGTTGGCACGACCATGATGATTTCTTTCACGCCGGCGACGTGGGCCGGGATCGCGTTCATCAGCACCGACGACGGATACGCGGCCTTGCCGCCCGGGACATAGATGCCGACCCGGTCCAGCGGGGTCACGCGCTGGCCCAGCATCGTGCCATCGGGCTCGGTGAAGGTGAAGCCGGTCGAGGCGTCCTTCTGGCGCTCGTGGAACACGCGCACGCGGTCGGCCGCCACCTGCAGCGCGGCGCGCTGGGCTTCCGGCAGCGCGGCCAGAGCCTGGTCCAACTCGGCCTGGCCAATGTCGAATTCGGCCATCGACTTCGCGCCGCCGTTCGGGATGCGGTCGAACTTGTTGGTGTACTCCAGCACAGCCGCATCGCCGCGCGCCTTCACGTCGCGCAGGATATGCGCGACCGCGGTCTCGATGGCGTCATCGGTTTCCGCTTCGAACGCCAGCAGGGCGTCGAGGGTGTTCTTGAAGTCGGGCGCGGTGGAGTCTAACTTGCGGATCTGTACTGCCATGATGCTTCAGCCTTGTCGTTGGGAGGCGCGTTCGAACGCCTCGAGAATTGGTTGCAGGCGCTCGCGCTTGAGCTTGAGCGCGGCCTGGTTCACCACCAGGCGCGAGGAGATGTCCATGATCTTTTCGACTTCGACCAGGTTGTTGGCGCGCAGGGTGCCGCCGGTCGAGACCACGTCGACGATGGCGTCCGACAGGCCGACCAGCGGCGCCAGCTCCATCGAGCCGTACAGCTTGATCAGGTCGACGTGCACGCCCTTGCTGGCGAAGTGCTCGCGCGCGGTGTTGACGAACTTGGTCGCCACCCGCAGGCGCGCGCCCTGGCGCACGGCGCTGTCGTAGTCGAAGCCGGCGTTGACCGCGACCGACATGCGGCACTGGGCGATGCGCAGGTCGATCGGCTGGTACAGCCCTTCTCCGCCATGCTCGAGCAGCACGTCCTTGCCGGCCACGCCGAAATCGGCCGCGCCGTGCTGGACGTAGGTCGGCACGTCGGACGCGCGCACGATCAGCACCCGCACGCCCGGATCGTTGGTCGAGAGGATGAGTTTACGCGAAGTCTCGGGGTTTTCCAGCACCTCGATCCCGGCCGCCGACAGCAGCGGCAGGGTGTCTTCGAAGATGCGGCCCTTGGAAAGCGCCAGGATCAGCTGGGGTTCTCCATGTACGCCATTGAATGTCATGTGCTTGAGTTTATTTAATACGTACTTACTTAATACGGACAATCGCGGCGCCAACGGCCGACAGTTTCACTTCCATCCGGTCGTAGCCGCGATCGAGGTGGTAGATGCGGTCGATCAGGGTGGTGCCCTCGGCCGCCATGCCGGCGATCACCAGGGAAGCCGAGGCGCGCAGGTCGGTCGCCATCACCGGCGCGCCGACCAGGCGTTCGACGCCCTTGATGAAGGCGGTATTGCCCTCGGTCGAAATGTGCGCGCCGAGGCGGTTCATCTCTTGCACGTGCATGAAGCGGTTCTCGAAGATCGTCTCGGTGACTTTCGACGGACCGTCCGCGATCGTGTTCACGGCCATGAACTGGGCCTGCATATCGGTCGGGAAGCCCGGATATTCGGTGGTGCGGAACGAGACCGGACGCGGACGGCCGTCCATCTGCGCGCGGATGGTATTTTCACCAACGGTCAGCTGCAGGCCGATCTCGCGCAGCTTGTCGAGCGCGACGTCGAAGATGTCGGTGCGGGTATTGGTCAGCACGATGTCGCCACCGGTGGCCGCCACCGCGCACAGGAAAGTCGCGGCCTCGATGCGGTCCGAGATCACCGCATGGGTCGCCCCGTGCAGTTCGTCCACGCCCTGGATCACCAGGCGGTCGGTGCCGATGCCCTCGATCTTCGCGCCCATGGCCACGAGCAGATTGGCCAGGTCGGTCACTTCCGGTTCGCGCGCGGCGTTCTCGAGCACCGTCTCGCCTTCGGCCAGGGTGGCGGCCATCAAGAGGTTCTCGGTGCCGGTCACGGTGATCATGTCGGTGTGGATGCGCGCGCCTTTCAGCTTCTTCGCCTTGGCGTAGATGTAGCCGCCCTCGATCGTGATCTCGGCGCCCATCGCGCGCAGGCCCTTGATGTGCTGGTCGACCGGACGCGAGCCGATCGCGCAGCCGCCCGGCAGCGAGACCTTGGCTTCGCCGAAGCGCGCCAACAGGGGGCCCAGCACCAGGATCGAGGCGCGCATGGTTTTCACCAGTTCGTACGGCGCTTCGAGCGTGTCGATGGCGCCGCCGTTCATGGTGACATTTTCATCATCCTGCACGACCTTCAGGCCGGTCTTTTCCAGGAGCTTGAGCATGGTGCGCACGTCGTGCAGGCGCGGCACGTTCGACAGCTGCAGGTCGCCGGCGGTCAACAGGCCGGCGCACAGGATGGGCAGCGCCGCGTTCTTGGCGCCGGATACCGAAATCTCACCAGCCAGGCGCTTGCCGCCGACGATCTGGAGCTTGTCCATGCTTATCCTCCGAATTCTTCAGGGGTCAGGGTTTTCATCGACAGCGCGTGGATTTCCTCGCGCATGCGGTCGCCCAGCGCGGCGTACACGATCTGGTGACGCTGGATGGGACGCTTGCCGGCGAAGGCAGGCGAGACGATCACGGCCTCGAAGTGATGGCCATCGCCCTTCACGTCGAGGTGGGTGCATTCGAGGCCGGCGCTGATATAGCCGTGGATCAGTTCGGGTGTGGTCGCCACGATAACTCCAGTTAAACTTTGTACTATTAATGGCGCAGATTGTAGCCGCGCTTGAGCAGATTGATCGCCACGCCCGTCAGCACCGCGAAGAACACGGTCACGACGGCCAGGCTGGTCCATGGCGAAACGTCGGACTGGCCGAAGAACCCATAGCGGAACCCGTCAATCATATAAAAGAACGGGTTGAAATGCGAGACGGCGAGCCAGAAAGGCGGCAGTTTTTGGACGGAATAGAACACGCCGGCCAGGAAGGTCGCCGGCATGATCAGGAAGTTCTGGAAGGCCGCCAGCTGGTCGAACTTCTCGGCCCAGATGCCGGCGATCGTGCCCATGGTGCCGAGGATGGCCGCGCCCAGCAGGGCGAACACCACGATCCACACCGGCGCCACGAACTCCAGGTGGGCGAACCAGGCGGTGATGACGAACACGCCGGCGCCGACCACGATCCCGCGCAGCATCGAGGCCAGCACGTAGGCGGACAGGATCTCGGCGTGCGACAGCGGCGGCAGCAGGATGAAGACCAGGTTGCCGCTGATCTTGGACTGGATCAGCGACGAGGACGAATTGGCGAAGGCGTTCTGCAGCACGCTCATCATCACCAGGCCCGGGATCAGGAACGAGGTGTAGGCGACGCCGTCGAGCATCTCGACCCGGCCGTCGAGCACGTGGCCGAAGATCAGGAGGTAGAGCATGGCGGTGACCACCGGCGCGGCCACGGTCTGGGTCGCGACCTTCCAGAAGCGCAGCGACTCCTTGTAGAACAGGGTACGGAAACCGATCGAGAACATTACTTACCCTCCTCCATGATCTGGATGAAGATGTCCTCGAGGTCGGCCTGCTCCAGCTGCATCTCGTCGATGACGGCGCCGTTCTCGCGCAGGCGCGCCAGGATCGGCTCGACCTCCGAATAATCGTTCACGCGCAGCGTGTACTTGTTGCCGCCGCCGTTGCCATTGCCGTTGGTGTGCTCGTCGTGCGAGACGAGATGGCGCAGCGACTCGGGCAGATCCCCCGACTTCAGGTGCACCACCAGCTGCGAACCCGACACGCGGCGCAGCAGCGCGCTCATGGTGTCGAGCGCCACCACGTTGCCGCGCCGGAGCATGGCCACGCGCTGGCACATGGCTTGCGCTTCCTCGAGGTAGTGGGTAGTGAGGACCACGGTGTGGCCGCCCTCGCGGTTCAAACGCGCGATGAACTTCCACAGGGTCTGGCGCAGCTCGACGTCGACGCCGGCGGTCGGCTCGTCGAGCACGATCACGGGCGGACGGTGCACCAGGGCCTGCGCCACCAGCACGCGCCGCTTCATGCCGCCCGACAGCGCGCGCATGTTCACGTCGGCCTTGTCGGTGAGATCGAGGTTGTGCATCACCTCGTCGATCCAGGCGTCGTTGTTGCGAATGCCGAAGTAGCCCGACTGCAGGCGCAGGGTCTCGCGCACCGTGAAGAAGGGATCGAACACCAGTTCCTGCGGCACCACGCCCAGGCGCTTTCTCGCTTCGCGGAAGTCGCTCACGACGTCGTGGCCGTGGATGCGCACGCGGCCGGCATCGGGCCGGATCAGGCCCGCGATGGTGGAGATGAGGGTGGTCTTGCCGGCGCCGTTCGGGCCCAGGAGGCCGAAGAACTCGCCTTCCTCGATGTCCAAGGAGACGCCCTTCAGGGCCTTGAAGCCCTTGTAGCTCTTCTCGACGCTGTCAATCTGGATTGCTGTCATGCTTGTTGGATGGCGCGGCGCGCGGAAATGGGATTCGACCCGTAAGCGCACCGAAGGACCGTGCGGAGAAACGGTCCATTATAGGTGAAATCGCCATGTCAAGCGGGCAGAGGGGAGAATTGCGCGGGGTACGCCAGAGGGAGGCGCAATGCAAACGGCGGCCAGTCGGCCGCCGGTCTTCAGGCTTGCGGCAGCAGCGTGTCGACCCCGTACAGGGCCGCCAGCTTTTGCACGTTGTCCGGCACGTTCACGAAGGTGAGCCGGTGGCCGGCATCGCGCGCGCGGCGCTGCCAGGCCAGCAGCAGGGCCACGCCGGACGAATCGGCCGCCTTCACGCCGCCGAGATCGAACACGGTCTCGCCGGCGCGGATCGCCGCCGCGCCCTGCTCCAGTGCCTGGTGGGCGGTCAGGAAGGTCAGGGCGTCGATCGACAGCATCGGGTTGGATTCAGCCATGTTGACGGATCACTTCGCCGGCGCGGCCAGCGGCTTGGAGGCCAGCTGGGCGTTGCGGTCGGCCAGGCGCTTGATCAGGCCATCGATGCCGCTCTTGCTGATCTCGCTGTTGAAGGTGCTGGTATAGGTCTGGACCAGCCAGGCGCCCAGCACGTTCACGTCATAGATCTTCCAGCTGCCCTTGTCGTTGCTCAGGCGGTAGTTCAGGGTGATCGGTTCGCCGCGGGCGACGTTCACCTGCGAGCGCACTTCGACGTCGCTATCGGTCGGCGAGCCGCGCATCGGCTTGAACTCGACGGTCTCGTTCTTGATGGTCGACAGCGCGCCGGCGTAGGTGTACACCAGCAGGTCGCGGAACTCCTTGGTCAGCTTCTGCTTCTGTTCCGGGGTGGCGCTGCGCCAGTGGCGGCCGGCAGCCTGCTGGGTCATCTTCTCGGCGTCGACGTAGGGCAGGATCTTTTCGTTGACCAGGCCCATGATCTTGCTGCGGTTGCCGGCCTGGATGTCCTTGTCGGCCTTGACGCTGTCGATCACTTCATTGCTGATGCGCTTGACCAGCGCGTCCGGCGCTTCGGCGGCGGCCACCGGGGCGGCGACCAGGACGGTGGAGAACGCCACGGTGGCGGCGGCGGCGACCAGGTGCATGAATGGCTTCATCGGTTTCCTTTCGGTTGGCGGCGGCGACGGCCGCACGCACGGTTGATCTTGTTGTTACTGCTCGTCGGCGTCAGGGGCCTGGCGCGGCACGTCGCCGTCGTACACCTGACTCTGGCGGCGCTGCAGGTAGCCGTCGCGCAGGAACTCGTAACGGTCGAGTGCGGCGTCTTCGAGCAGGCTGGACGCGTCGAGCAGGCTGGCGCGGGTATCGATCACACGGATGCCCGCGCCGATATTGCGCCAGTTGTGCGGCTCCTTGTATTTCCAGATATCGCCCGCCACGTCGGCCGGCACGGCCGCGGTATCACGTACGGTAGATGGGCCCAGCAGCGGCAAAATCAAGTAGGGGCCGCTTGGCACGCCCCACTTGCCCAGGGTCTGGCCGAAGTCTTCGTCGCTTTTCTGCATGCCCGCTTCGGAAGCGATGTCGAGCAGGCCGAAGATGCCGAAGGTCGAGTTCAGCGCAACGCGGCCGAAATCGGTGCCGGCCTGCTCGGGTTTACCCTGCAGCAGGTTGTTGACCGAGCTCCAGGCATCCGACAGGTTGCCGAAGAAATTGCCGACGCCGGTCTGGGCAAAGCCCGGCACGACGTTCTTGTAGCCGGTGGCCACCGGCTTCAGGACGGCGCGGTCGACCGCGTCGTTGAAGCTGAACATGGCGCGGTTATAGCCTTCCAGCGGATCCTGGGGGTTCGAGGCAGTCGTTGCACAACCTGTCAGGACCAGGATGGCGGCGGCGGCGGCGCCGAGGCGCAAGTGCGAGAGCGTGACGGCGTAGTTCATTCACTACCTTCCTTTCCTTCAGCAGCCTTGCTGTAGATAAATTGATTAATTAAGTCTTCCAGGACCGTCGCCGACTGGGTGCGGTTGATGCGATCGCCCTCCGCCAGGTTTTGCTCATCGCCACCGGCTTCGATGCCGATGTATTGTTCACCCAATAAGCCAGCAGTCAAAATCTTCAGCGAGCTGTCTTTCGGGAATTTATATTCAGTATCCATATCGAGGCGCACCGATGCCTGGAAGCTCTTGTCGTCGAAGGTGATCTCACCCACGCGACCGACCACCACGCCCGCGCTCTTGACCGGTGCCTGCGGCTTGAGCCCGCCGATATTGTCGAAACGGCCCGTGATCGAATACGTTTGGCCGAACGACAGAGACCTCATGTTTCCTGCCTGGAAAGCCAGGAACAGCAGCGCGGCCAGACCCAGCAGAACGAACAGGCCGACCCAGACGTCGATAGTTTTGCGATGCATTTTGAATACCCTACAGTAACCGTTTTAACCGTTTATTAACTTATTTATTGAACATCAGGGCCGTCATGACGAAATTCAGCCCCCAGACCAGCAGCGATGCAATCACGACGGTGCGCGTGGTCGCGCGCGACACGTCTTCCGGCGTCGGCTGGGCCTGGTAGCCCTGGAACAGGGCGGTAAAGGTCACTGCGATGCCAAAGATAAAGCTTTTAATCACGCCGTTCAGTACGTCAGCTCGCACATCGACACCGGCTTGCATCTGCGACCAGAACGATCCTTCGTCGACGCCGATCAGTTTCACGCCGACGATGTAGCCGCCCAGCACGCCCACCGCCGAGAACACGGTGGCCAGGACTGGCATGGCGATCACGCCGGCCCAGAAGCGCGGCGCCAGCACGCGCTGCACCGGATTGATGGCCATCATTTCCATCGCCGACAATTGCTCGCCGGCCTTCATGAGGCCGATCTGGGCGGTCAGCGAGGTGCCGGCGCGGCCGGCGAACAGCAGCGCGGTCACGACCGGGCCCAGTTCGCGGACCAGCGCCAGCGCCACCACCTGGCCCAGCATCTGCTCGGCGCCATACTGGTTCAGCGTGTAGTAACCCTGCAGGCCCAGCACCATGCCGACGAACAGGCCGGACACGGCGATGATCACCAGCGAATAGTTGCCGATAAAATGGATCTGCTCAGAAATCAGCCCAGGGCGGCGGAAAGCGCCCGGCGAGACACCCAGCAGGTTGAAGAAGGAGCGCACGGCGAAACCGAGGCCGGCGAAGCCTTCGCGCACGGTGCAGCCGACCAGGCCGAGAACGCGGGCGATCATGTGCGCGCTCCCAGGCCCAGGTCGTCGGCCAGCGAGCTGCCGGGATAATGGAACGGCACCGGACCGTCCGGGGCGGCATTGACGAATTGTTTCACGTAAGGGTCTTCCGAGACGCGCAGGTCGTCCGGCGTGCCCTCGGCTACGATCTTGCCGGCGGACATGAAGTACACATAGTCGGCGATCGCGAAGCACTCGTGCACGTCGTGCGAGACGAGGATCGAGGTCGAGCCCAGCGCGTCGTTCAGGTTGCGGATCAGGTTGGCGGTCACGCCCATCGAGATCGGATCGAGGCCGGCGAAGGGCTCGTCGTACATGATCAGTTCGGGGTCCAGCGCCACCGCGCGCGCCACGGCCACGCGGCGCGCCATGCCGCCCGAGATCTCGGCCGGCTTCAGGCGGTGCGCATTGCGCAGGCCGACGGCGTTGAGCTTCATCAGGACCAGGTCGCGGATGAGCTCTTCGGACAGGTCGGTGTGCTCGCGCAGCGGGAAGGCGACGTTATCGAACACCGACAGGTCGGTAAACAGCGCGCCGAACTGGAACAGCATGCCCATGCGGCGGCGCAGGCGGTACAGGCCCTCGGTATCGAGCTGGTGCACGACTTCGCCGCCGATGCGCACTTCGCCCCGCTGGGGACGGATCTGGCCGCCGATCAGGCGCAGCACCGTGGTCTTGCCGCAACCCGACCCGCCCATGACGGCAATGAGCTTGCCGCGTGGGAAGTCCATACGGAGATTCGACAGGATGGAACGCTCACCGTAAGCAAAATGCAGATCGCGGATTTCGACTAGGTTCGACACAGCATAATTAATGTTTGGGGAATCCGGTATTGTAGTGCAGAAAGCTATTTACCTGCTTGAGGGACCCGATTTTACCCTCAGGCGGCGACGTACTATTACAACACTAATAACTAATGAGTCAGATAATTCCGCTTATAAGCCATTGTTTTTATTAAGATATGTATGTTTCACAATATTGGCATTGTTGAATTGTATCAATAAGCTGCATCCAAAAACTGCCGAAGGGGGAGGTTTAAGCTCCTCCTAATTACTGGCCCGGTAAGCCACATTTTTTTGCAACGCACCATAATCTGGGGCCGACGTGACGAAATAGCAAGTGACAGAATATGCAATACTCTGTCGCCATTTTGTCAACGCAAGATACAACCGCGGATCAGATGCCGGGATGGCGTTTCACTTGGCCAGGATGGCGTATAGGCGGGGTTCGGGGAAGTCCGGCTGGCGCATGAGCGCGGCCGGCGCCATCGCGGGTGATGGGCATCGCCGCCTTCGACGAAGCGGCGATCGATGCGGGAGCGAAGGTAGTGGCGGCCGCATTGCGCGTCCGCCACCGGGATCTCAACGGGGCAGGACCGAGGAACCCATCAGGAACTCGTCGACCGAGCGCGCGCACTGGCGGCCTTCGCGGATCGCCCACACCACCAGCGACTGGCCACGGCGCATGTCGCCGGCCGCGAACAGCTTCGGGTTCGAGGTCTGGTAGGCGCCTTCGCCCTCGGTGGCGGCGCGCACGTTGCCGCGCGGGTCTTTCTGCACGCCGAAGGCGTCCAGCACCTGCTGCACCGGCGAGACGAAGCCCATCGCCAGGAACACCAGGTCGGCCTTGAGTTCGAATTCGCTGTCCGGCACTTCGCTCATCTTGCCGTCCTTCCATTCGACGCGGCAGGCGATCAGCTTCTCGACCTTGCCGCCCTTGCCTTCCAGGCGCTTGGTCGCCACCGCCCAGTCGCGCTCGCAGCCTTCCTCGTGCGAGGACGAGGTGCGCAGGCGGGTCGGCCAGTAAGGCCAGACCAGCGGCTTGTTCTCTTGTTCCGGCGGCTGCGGCATCAGTTCGAACTGGGTGACGGAAAGCGCGCCGTGGCGGTTCGAGGTGCCGACGCAGTCCGAACCGGTGTCGCCGCCGCCGATGACCACCACGTGCTTGCCCGTGGCCTTGATCTGGTCCTTCAGCTTGTCGCCGGCATTGACCCGGTTCTGCTGCGGCAGGAAGTCCATCGCGAAGTGCACGCCCTTCAGTTGGCGGCCCGGGACCGGCAGGTCGCGCGGCTGCTCGGCGCCGCCGGCCAGGATCACGGCGTCGAAGTCCTTTTCCAGGTCTTCCGGGAAGATCGTGTCGCGCGCCATATTGCTGACCGTGGCCGGGAAGTCCTTGCCGATCAGGACGCCGGTGCGGAAGGTGACGCCTTCGGCCTGCATCTGCTCGACGCGACGGTCGATCAGGTCCTTCTCCATCTTGAAGTCGGGGATCCCGTAGCGCAGCAGGCCGCCGATGCGGTCGCTCTTTTCGAACACCGTCACGTCGTGGCCGGCGCGCGCCAGCTGCTGGGCCGCGGCCAGGCCGGCAGGACCCGAGCCGACGATGGCGACCTTCTTGCCGGTCTTGACGCGCGGCGGCTGCGGCACCACCCAGCCGTGCTCCCAGCCGGTGTCGATGATCTTGCGCTCGATCGACTTGATGCCGACCGGGTCATTGTTGATGCCCAGGGTACAGGCCGATTCGCACGGCGCCGGGCAGATGCGGCCGGTGAACTCGGGGAAGTTATTGGTCGAATGGAGATTGTCCAGCGCATGGCGGTAGTTGCCATGGAAGACCAGGTCGTTCCAGTCCGGGATCATATTGTTGACCGGGCAGCCCGTATTGCAGAACGGGATGCCGCAATCCATGCAGCGCGCGCCCTGCACCTTGGCCTGGCCGTCGGTCAGGGTGACGACGAATTCCTTGTAGTTCTTGAGACGCACGGGCGGGTCGAGGTATTCCTCTTCCTGCCGTGCGAATTCCATGAAACCGGTGATTTTGCCCACGTTTATTCCTTAATCTATTCGCTGCGGTGATCGACACCAAGGTCATCCCCGCGAAAGCGGGGACCCAAGTTCCGCGGTCTCAGGCCGCCAACTCAATCTTGTCGTTCGCTTCTTCCATGCTCGAGTTGTGCATCTCCTCGAGGGCGCGCTTGTAGTCGGTCGGGAACACCTTGACGAACTTGCTGCGGCTGTTGGCCCAGTCGTCCAGCAGATTGCGCGCGCGCGTGCTGCCGGTATGCTTGAAGTGACGCTCGATCAGGCGGCGCAGGATGACCTCGTCGCATTCGCGCTCGCCATTGCGGGTCTGGCTGTGCCAGACCGCCGGGTCGCACTGCTCCTTGGCCGACAGCACCGGTTCCAGGTTGACCATCGTGGTATTGCAGCGGCCCGCGAACTCGCCCTTCGGATCGTAGACGAAGGCCACGCCGCCCGACATGCCGGCCGCGAAGTTGCGTCCGGTCTCGCCCAGCACCACGACGGTGCCGCCGGTCATGTATTCGCAACCGTGGTCGCCGCAGCCTTCGACCACCGCGATGGCGCCCGAGTTACGCACCGCGAAGCGCTCGCCGGCCACGCCGTTGAAGAAGGCTTCGCCCGAAATCGCGCCATACATCACGGTATTGCCGACGATGATGTTGTCCACCGCCCAGCCGCGAAACTCGGTGTTCGGGCGCACGATGATGCGGCCGCCCGACAGGCCCTTGCCGACGTAGTCGTTGCCTTCGCCGACCAGGTCGATCGTGATGCCGCCGGCCAGGAAGGCCGCCGCCGACTGGCCCGCCGTGCCCTGCAGCTGGATGTGGATGGTGTCGTCCGGCAGGCCGGCGTGTCCATAGCGCTTGGCGACTTCACCCGAGAGCATGGCGCCCACGGTCCGGTTCAGGTTCTTCACCGGCGAGATGAACGAGACGCGCTCGCCCTTTTCCAGCGCGGCTTTCGCTTGCGCGATCAGCTTGTGGTCCAGGGCTTTATCCAGGCCGTGGTCCTGCTCGCCCGTGTGGTACAGGGCGCTGCGACAGTCCACCTGCGGCTGGTAGAAGATGTTCGAGAAGTCCAGGCCCTGCGCCTTCCAGTGCTGGACCGCCTTCGACTTGTCGAGCAGGTCGGCGCGGCCGATCAACTCGTCGTAGCTGCGGATGCCCAGCTGGGCCATGATCTGGCGCGCTTCCTCGGCGACGAAGAAGAAGTAGTTCACCACGTGCTCGGGTTTGCCCTGGAACTTGGCGCGGAGCACCGGATCCTGCGTGGCGACGCCCACCGGACAGGTATTCAGGTGGCATTTGCGCATCATGATGCAGCCCTCGACCACCAGCGGCGCGGTGGCGAAGCCCACTTCGTCGGCGCCCAGCATGGCGGCGATCACGACGTCGCGGCCGGTGCGCATCTGGCCATCCGCCTGCACGCGGATGCGGCTGCGCAGGCCGTTCAGGACCAGGGTCTGCTGGGTCTCGGCCAGGCCGAGCTCCCACGGCGTGCCGGCGTGCTTGACCGAGGACAGCGGCGAGGCGCCGGTGCCGCCGTCATGGCCGGCGACCACCACGTGGTCGGCCTTGGCCTTCGAGACGCCGGCGGCGACGGTGCCGATGCCGACTTCCGACACCAGCTTGACCGAGATCGAGGCGCGCGGATTGGCGTTCTTGAGATCGTGGATCAGCTGGGCCAGGTCTTCGATCGAATAGATGTCGTGGTGCGGCGGCGGCGAGATCAGGCCGACACCCGGCACCGAGAAGCGCAGGGACGCGATGTATTCGGACACCTTATGGCCCGGCAGCTGGCCTCCCTCGCCCGGCTTGGCGCCCTGCGCCATCTTGATCTGGATCTGGTCGGCCGCGTTCAGGTATTCGGCCGTGACGCCGAAGCGGCCCGAGGCCACCTGCTTGATCTTCGAGCGCAGCGAATCGCCTTCTTCCAGCGGGATGTCGACCATCACGCGGTCCTTGCCCAGCACCGACGATAACGTTTCGCCCTTCTTGATGGCGATGCCCTTGAATTCGTTCAGGTAGCGCGATGGGTCCTCGCCGCCTTCGCCGGTATTGCTCTTGCCGCCGATGCGGTTCATCGCGATCGCCAGCGTGGCGTGGGCTTCGGTGCTGATCGAGCCGAGCGACATCGCGCCGGTGGCGAAGCGCTTGACGATCTCTTTCGCCGGTTCGACTTCCTCGATCGGGATCGCCTTGTCGCGGTCGATGCGGAATTCGAACAGGCCGCGCAGCGTCAGGTGACGGCGCGTCTGGTCGTTGATCAGCTGGGCGTACTCTTTATAGGTCGAGAAGTTGTTGGCGCGGGTCGAGTGCTGCAGCTTGGCGATCGCGTCCGGCGTCCACAGGTGGTCTTCGCCGCGCACGCGGAAGGCGTATTCGCCGCCGACGTCCAGGCTGTTGGCCAGCACCGGATCGTTGCCGAAGGCCAGGGCGTGCAGGCGCAGCGCTTCCTCGGCCACTTCGAACAGGCCGATGCCTTCGACGTTCGACGAGGTGCCCTTGAAGTACTTGTCGACCAGCGATTTGTTAAGGCCCACGGCTTCGAAGATCTGGGCGCCGCAGTAGGACATGTAGGTGGAGATGCCCATCTTCGACATCACCTTCAGCAAGCCCTTGCCGATCGCCTTGATGTAGTTGTAGCTCGCGGTCTCCGCCGACATCTCGTGCGGCAGGCCGTGGGCCAGTTCGGCCAGGGTTTCCAGCGCCAGGTAGGGGTGGACGGCTTCGGCGCCGTAGCCCGCCAGCAGGGCGAAGTGGTGGGTCTCGCGCGCCGAGCCGGTCTCGATCACCAGGCCGGTGGAGGCGCGCAGGCCCTTCGCCACCAGGTGCTGGTGGACGCTGGACGTGGCCAGCAGCGCGGGGATGGCGACCAGGTCGGGCGACAGGCGGCGGTCCGACACGATCAGAATGTTGTGGCCCGACTTGACGGCGTCGACCGCTTCGGCGCACAGCGAGGCGAGCGAGGCTTCGATGCCTTCCTTGCCCCAGGCGACCGGATAGCAGATGTTCAGCTCATAAGCCTTGAACTTGCTGCCGGTGTGCTGGCCGATGGCGCGCAGGCGCGCCATGTCGTCGAAGCCGAGGATCGGCTGCGACACTTCGAGGCGCATCGGCGGGTTGACGTTGTTGGTGTCGAGGATGTTCGGCTTGGGGCCGATGAAGGACACCAGCGACATGACCATGCTTTCGCGGATCGGGTCGATCGGCGGGTTGGTCACTTGCGCGAACAACTGCTTGAAGTAGTTATACAGCGGCTTGAGCTTGTTCGAGGTGACGGCCAGCGGCGAATCGTTGCCCATCGAGCCGGTGGCTTCCTCGCCCAGCACGGCCATCGGCGCCATCAGGAATTTCAGGTCTTCTTGCGTGTAGCCGAACGCCTGCTGGCGGTCGAGCAGGGTCAGCGGCTGCTTCTCGCCTTGCGCGTCCTTGGCGCGCGCGGCCATCAGCTGCGATTCGGACAGCTTGATTTCACCCAGCTTGATGCGCACCGACTTGATCCAGGCTTTATAGGGCTTGGCGTTGGCGAAGCTGTCCTTGAGCTCCTTGTCGTCGATGATGCGGCCGGCTTCCAGGTCGATCAGGAACATCTTGCCCGGCTGGAGGCGCCACTTCTTGACGATGCGCGATTCGGGGATCGGCAGCACGCCCGATTCGGAGGCCATCACGACCAGGTCGTCCTCGGTGATGACGTAGCGCGCCGGACGCAGGCCGTTGCGGTCCAGGGTGCCGCCGATGTGGCGGCCGTCGGTGAAGGCCATGGCGGCCGGGCCGTCCCATGGTTCCATCATCGCCGCGTGATATTCGTAGAAGGCGCGGCGGTTGTCGTCCATCGCGGTGTGGTTTTCCCAGGCTTCAGGGATCATCATCATCATCGCCTGGGCCACCGGATAGCCGGCCATCACCAGCAGCTCGAGCGCGTTGTCGAAGCAGGCGGTGTCGGACTGGCCTTCGTAGATCAGCGGGAACAGCTTGTTCAGGTCTTCGCCCAGCACGGCCGACTTGAGCGTGCCTTCGCGCGCGCGGGTCCAGTTGAAGTTGCCCTTGACGGTGTTGATCTCGCCATTGTGGGCGATCATGCGATACGGGTGGGCCAGCGGCCACTCGGGGAAGGTGTTGGTCGAGAAGCGCTGGTGGACCAGCGACAGGGCCGAGATGCAGCGCGGATCCTGCAGGTCCTTGTAGTAGACGCCGACCTGGTCGGCCAGCAGCAGGCCTTTATAGACGATGGTGCGCGCCGACATCGACGGCACGAAGAATTCCTTGCCGTGCAAGAGTTTCAGGGCCTGGATCGCGTGGCCGGACGATTTGCGGATGACGTAGAGCTTGCGTTCGAGCGCGTCGGTGACCATGATGTCCGGGCCGCGGCCGATGAAGATCTGGCGGATCACGGGTTCCTTGGCGCGCACGAAAGGCGACATCGGCATGGTCTCGTCGACCGGCACGTTGCGCCAGCCCAGCACGACCTGGCCTTCGATGCGCACGGCGCGCTCGATTTCCTGTTCGCAGGCGATGCGCGAGGCGTGCTCTTTCGGCAGGAACACCATGCCGACGCCGTATTCGCCGGGCGGCGGCAGTTCGACGCCCTGCTTGGCCATCTCGTCGCGGAAGTACTGGTCCGGGATCTGGATCAGGATGCCGGCGCCGTCGCCCATCAGCGCATCGGCGCCGACGGCGCCCCGGTGATCGAGGTTCTTCAGGATCTGCAGACCCTGTTCAATAATCGAGTGACTCTTGTTGCCCTTGATATGGGCGATGAAGCCGACGCCGCAGGCATCGTGTTCATTGGCGGGATCATACAAACCTTGGGCAATCATGAGACATTCTCCACAACTTTACGGGGATCGAACGCCGAGAATAGTGCACTGCAAAATGCCTCGTCAACCAGAATAATTAGGGTCAGAGTCGAATTGTTTGACAACTTTTTGTCTTGACGATTAATTGGGGACAGAGTCAATCACGCCTGTTCAGAATCAGTTGATTTAGCACTAAGTCGTTGATGTCATGAGGATTTCTGGCAAAAAAAACGGCACGAATAACCGTGCCGTTGTGTCAGGAATTGTGCGCTTCAGGCTGCTGAAAGTGGCGGTAGCGGTGGATTGAAGGGACGTCCGCGCTTGGCCGGCAGGATCTGGCGTTGCGTTTTACGCTCGAGTTCAGTCTTGAAGGAGAGCGAGCCGAGCGGCTGGTTCTTGAGGATCGCGATCGTGATGAAATCGACCTCTTCCGTGCTGAGGCCTTGCCGGACCATGTCGATATACGCCGCCTCGCGCTGGAACGGCGTGTTGCCCAGTGCCCAGAACAGCGGATGATCGGCGACCAGGGTGTCGGTGCGGATGCCGGCGTGGTGGGCGTAGCTGGACCAGGGATAGTCGTCCGGCGCCACCGTGAGCTGCGCACGCACCGGATTGAGCTCGATGTAACGGCTGCAGGTCATGAAATAGCGGTCCGAATCGATCAGCGAGGTGCGAAAACGTCCTTCGAACAGACCGCCGCTGCGCTCGTACTTGAGATTGAACCAGGGGACGTAGAGCCGGCCCACCTTCTGCATCATCAGCGCCAGGCCGGTGGCATCGCTGGGCGTGGCCAGCAGGTGCAGGTGGTTCGGCATCAGGACGTAGGAGTGGATCGCCACGTCATAGAACTTGGCGCCCTCCTTGAGCCAGACCAGGAAGCGCTGGTAGTCGGCCTCTTCGCGAAAGATCACCTGGCGGTTATTGCCGCGCTGGATGACGTGGTGCGGTTGCTCGGGAACGATGAGTCGGGGTTGGCGTGCCATGGCGTCTGCTCAAATGTTGAGCAGGCGATTTTACAGCAGAAATCGACTCTGTCCCCAATTAATCGCAAGCGTCGGCAAAAATACGCCGACTCTGTCCCCATTTACTGGACACACAAGCCAGGAGCAATCGAAACCGCGCAATGTTGAGTAAAACTGAGTAAAGTCGGCAAGATTGCCAAGGAAATTGGCCAATAATTCTACTCTGACCCTAATTGTCCGAGGGGCTATTGGCCAATAATTCGACGCTGACCCTGATTAGGAGAGGGTGAAGCCGGCGGAGAGGCTGTAGCCTTCGCCATAGGCGCTGCGCAGGGGGAGGTCCTGGCCGAGGCCGGAACGGGCTTTCTTGCGCAGGCGGTAGACCAGCATGTCGACCCGGCGGCTGGCGTCCGGGTCTTCGCCGCCCATGCCTGCCACGATCACGTGGCGCGGCACCGGACGGGTATTGATCGTCAACAGGTGCAGGAAATTGCACTCTTTTTCGGTCAGGTCGATCACCTTGCCCATCAGCTCGAGCTGGCGCGCGCTCACGCGCAGGGTCCACTTGCTCGGCGTCGGGACCGGATCGGGCGGACGCACGCGCCGGTCCAGGGCTTCGATGTGGGCCGCCAGTTCGGGGAACTTGATCGGCTTGGTCAAATAATGGTCGGCGCCCAGGCGCAGGCCCAGGATGCGGTGGTCGAACGCCACCCGGCCCGTCAGCACCAGCAGGCCGATCTCGGGATACAGCTGGCGCATGCGCGGAATGACATTGAAACCGTCCTCGTCCGGCAAGCCAAGGTCGAGCACGACCACCGCGGCCGGGGTGCGCGTCAGCGCCGCCCACATCTCGCTGGCGGTCCTGGCGATCGTCACTTCATGGTCGAGCTCCTTCAGGAACTCGGCCATGTCGTCGGCGTATTCGCCATTGTCTTCAACAATCAGTATCTGCGTCATTCCTTGGCCGTAGTGTTCTTTAACCCGACAATGATACCAATGGTAGCGTTATCCTTGCCGGGTCGCGGTCCGATTATCGTTGCTGAGGCGGTCTGAAGCAAGGAGTTGTTCCTCTATAACTCCCTAAAGGCTCAAAGCAGGCATCCATAAACGGAATTCGGCGCCCGCCCCTTCCTCTCCCGGCGCCAGGCTCAGCACACCGCCATGCACCTCGACGATCGAGCGCGCCATGTACAGACCGAGGCCGCTGCCGGGCAGGCCGGCGGCATTGCGGCCGCGGTAGCCCTTGTCGAAGACCCGCGCCACGTCCTCCGGCGGCACGCCGGCGCCGCCGTCCAGCACCGCCAGCTCGACCCCGCCGCCGCTGCGCCGCGCACGCAGGATCACGGGCGCCGACGGCGGCGAAAACGCCAATGCATTATCGATCAAGACCTTGAGCGCCAGGCGCAGGCCTTCCGGCTCCCCGCGCAGGGTCAGTGGCAGTTCTTCCAGCCGCAGCGCAGCTTCGCGGCCGGCCGCGCGGATCTGGACGGCGCCGCTGTCGACCAGGTCGCGCACGGTGATCGTGTTCGGCTGGCGCGCGCGGCCGAGCGCGGCCATGCGATCCGGCGACAGGTATTCGTCGAGCATCCCGATCAGGCGGTCGACCGCGGCGCCGATCTTGCGGTAGCGCGTGCGCGTGGGCTCGTCGGCGTGGCTCGACGTCGCCTCGAGGCGCTGGATGGCGCCGTCGATCGTGGCCAACGGGGTGCGGAATTCGTGATTGAGCATGCTGGCAAAACGCTTCTGCTCGCTTTGGTGGGCGCGTCGCGCCGACAGGTCGCGCAGCAGCCCGACCAGGGTCGCGCCATGGTCGGCAGCACCGTCGGCAGAGCCGTCGACCAGCGCCGTGGCCAGGCCTTCCAGCGCCAGCGGCCGGCCCTCGGCGTCGAACAGGTCGAATTCGCGCTGGCTGCGCGCGCCGGGCGCGCCGCCGGCCGCCTCGCGCAGCCAGGCCGCGAGCGGCGCCAGGGGCGAGACGGCGTCGCCGTCGAGCGCACGCTGCAGCGCCTCGCGGTCGAAGCCGCTCAGTGCGCCGAAGGCGGGGCTCAGATACACGAAGCGGTGCGCCGGCAGCGCGATGGCGAAGGCGACATCGCCGCCCAGTTCGGCGATCGCGCGGAACTGCCCGGCCGGCAGCGCATCGTCGTCAGGGCGGCCCGCGATGGGAGGGGAGCCTGGCGACGAGGCGGCGGCATGGGGGCTGGACTTCATCGGGCTCTTTCTTGACCAACTAGCAAGGATGTCAGGTTTACCATCAAGTATACAGCCATGAAACAGTGTTTGTGAAATATCTCTCGATGGGCACGCCATGATTCGGGCCAGGCCCGGGCCAAAGGCCGCCCGCGCAAAGAAATGCGCCATGTCCCGGCGAGTTGAGGGATAATTCGCGCACCATGAACGATACCGCAACCCTCCCCCCGCTCCCAGACCGGCTGTCGATCGATCCGAGCAGCCCTTTCCACAACCGTGACGTGTTCCAGCGCGAAATCGGCATCCGCTTCAACGACAAGGATCGCTACGACGTCGAAGAATATTGCCTCAGCGAAGGCTGGATCAAGGTCGCCGCCGGCAAGACCCTCGACCGCCGCGGCAAGCCGATGCTCATCAAGCTCAAGGGCAAGGTCGAAGCCTTCTACAAATAAGCTGTCTTGACAGCGTCGCACGCGGCCTTGCGCCGCGTGCCTTCTTTTCGGCCGTGCTCACGCCAGCGAGCGCGGCCCCATCCAATCAGTCGTCCAGCGGCGCGAAGATCGCCTGCAGGTCTTCCTGCGTCAGCGCCATCTTCTGCGATTCGCCTTCGGACAGGATCGACTGCGCCAGCTCCGACTTCTTCTGCTGCAGCTGCTGGATTTTTTCTTCCAGCGTGCCTTTCGCGATCAGTTTATAAACGAACACGGGCTTGTCCTGCCCGATGCGCCAGGCGCGGTCGGTCGCTTGATTTTCGGCCGCCGGGTTCCACCACGGGTCGTAGTGAATCACGGTGTCGGCCGCTGTGAGATTGAGTCCTACTCCGCCGGCTTTCAGGCTGATCAGGAAGATCGGCACCGCGCCCTGCTGGAAGGCCGCCACCTGGGCCGAGCGGTCGCGCGTCTCCCCGGTCAGGATCGCGTACGGGATGTTGCGCGCGTCGAGTTCTTCCTCGATCAGGCCGAGCATGCTGGTGAACTGCGAGAACACCAGGATCTTGCGGCCCTCGCCCAGCAGGTCTTCGACCATCTGCATCAGGTCCAGCAGCTTGGCCGACACGGCGGCCGTGTTCTTCTTGGACGGCATCGCCTTCACCAGGCGCGGATCGCAGCACACCTGGCGCAGCTTGAGCAAGGCCTCGAGGATGACGATCTGGCTGCGCGCCACGCCCTTGCGGTCGATCTCGTCGCGCACCTTCTTGTCCATCGCCAGGCGCACGGTCTCGTACAGGTCGCGCTGCGGGCCGGTCAGCTCGATGCGGCGCACCATCTCGGTTTTCTCCGGCAGCTCCTTGGCCACGTGGTCTTTCGTGCGGCGCAGCAGGAAGGGACGGATGCGGCGGTTCAGCAGGGTGCGGCGCACCGGGTCGTCCTGGCGCTCGATCGGATGGCGGAACTGCGTGTTGAAGGTCTTCTCGTCGCCCAAGAGGCCCGGGAGCAGGAAGTGGAACTGCGACCACAATTCGCCCAGGTGGTTCTCGAGCGGGGTGCCCGACAGGCACAGGCGGTGGCGGGCGTCGAGCGAGCCGGCCGTCTGCGCCGCCTTGGAGCGGGTGTTCTTGATGTAGTGCGATTCGTCGAGGATCACCAGGTGATAGTGGTGCTTGCGCAGTTCTTCTTCGTCGCGCGGCAGCAGCGCATAGGTGGTCAGGACGATGTCGGCGTCGTCGATCTGGTCGAACAGGTCCATGCGCTCCTTGCCCTGCAGGAGCAGCACCTTGAGGCTCGGCGCGAAGCGCGCGGCTTCGTCGAACCAGTTGGCCATCAGGCTGGTCGGGGCGATCACCAGGGCCGGGCTGGTAAGACGGCCGGCCTCTTTCTCGGTGAGGATGTGGGCCAGCGTCTGCACCGTTTTACCGAGACCCATGTCGTCGGCCAGGATGCCGCCCAGGTCGTACTCGCGCAGGAACTGCATCCAGGACAGGCCGTCGAGCTGGTAATCACGGAGGGTCGCTTGCAGGCCCTTGGGCGCTTCGACCTTCTTGACCGCGCCGAACTGGCTCAGCTTGCGGCCGGTCTCGCGCAGGCGCTCGCCGCCGGTCCAGCGCAGCTCGACGCCGCGCGCCAATTCTTCGAGGCGCGCCGCATCGAGGGTCGACAGGCGCAGCTTGCCCTTGATCTTGTCGTTGAAGTACAGCTCGCCCAGGGTGGCGAGGATCGGCTTGAGGCGGCCCCACGGCAGCGCCACGCGCACGCCGTCAGGCAGGACGGCCAGCATCTGGTCGGCCTCGGCATGGGCGGCCAGCACGGCCGGGTCGAATTCGAGCGGCGCGCTGCGGATCAGCTGCACCAGCACCGGCAGCAGCGGCACGCGCTTCTTCGCCACCACGATGCCCAGCTCCAGTTCGAACCAGGCATTGCCTGCTTCGGCCGGCTCGTCGATGTCGGCGTACCAGTCTTCGACCGGGACCACGTCATACCGGTACTTGTTCGATTTCTGCAGGTGCCAGCCGGCGTCGGACAGCGCGTCGACGTCGTTCTCGGCAAAGCGCAGCCAGTGCGCCTGGCTTTCGAGCTGCAGCGCGCCGGCCATGGCGTTGAACGGGGCGGTGGCCGGCTTGCGAAAGCCGATCTCGCCCAGTTTATCGAGGGCGTCGCTCTCGGCTTTCGGGTCGCGTTCGATGATTTCGGTGAGGTCGCCGATCTGGCGCACCACGCGCTGCGACGGGTCGAACGAGACGCGCTGGCCGTCGTAGTCGAAGGCCAGCACGGCGAAGTCTTGCCAGCGCGTGACGTTGCCGTCGGCCAGCTGCACGGCATCGAGCAGCAGGTGCGGAATCGGCTTGACGTCATTGCGCAGGCGCTGGGTCAGCGGCTGCGGCAATGGCATCAGCTGCTGCAGGCCGTGGGCCAGCAGCAGCTGCGAGACGCGTTTTTTATCGGTGCCGGTCAGGGCCGGGGCTTGCGCCACCAGGGCCTGCAGTTCGGCCAGCGAGATGTCGATGCCGCCGCGATTGAGTTCGAGCGGCCCGCAGGACAGGTTGTCGATGTACCACGGCGGATCGGTCGGCAGCATGTAGTCGATCTGGTCGGCCGCGCTGTGCGTGGCGGCGCCACCGACCGGCTCCACCGACCATCCGAGCTTGGACACGCGGCCTTCGTCGCGCCAGGCCAGGCTGGCCAGGCGGGTCGGGCCACCCTGCAACGGATAGACAAGGCCGCTGGCCATGTCGGACCACGAGTTCGCCCACAGCAGCTTGCCCTGATCGAGCAGCATCTGCAGCAGGATCGCGCCCACCTTGCCCTTGGGTTCGGTGGCGCTGGTGCCCTGGGCCGACCCGCTGCGCATGGCGATGAAGAAGCGCACCAGGTCGACGTCGTCGCCTTCGAGGTAGGCGGGCGGCGCCGACAGCAGCGAGAACACTTCGCTGACCGGGCTGGCCGCGGCCACGTCGCCGTTCGGACGCAGGCGCGCCTTGCACAGGCACAGCGCGACGTGGCGGCCGCCGCTGGTGGGCGCCATGACATAGACGAACTTGTATTGCGCGGCCTTGGGGTCGACGACTTCATCGGTCAGCTTCGGCTGGGGGTGGGCCGCGGCCTCGACCCGTTGCAGCCAGCTCACCACCGGCGCCGGAAGGGCCGGGGAACGTGCGGGAGCGCGGACCGGAGGTGCGTCGCTGGCTTTCTCGCGAAGATAATCGACTGTGGTCATTGGGTCTCGTGGCTTCGTATCAAAAAAGGCAATAAACGGCATTATCTCGCATACGATCACTTCCGTTTTGTTCGGAATCGCACGTAGCGGACAAATCTCATCCGTGCGCAGTGCGCACGCTTTCTCGTCAACCGGTTGTTCTCTCATGTCCGCGACACGCTGTCAAGACTGGCGCATCGTCGATGAGCGCGTATCATTGGCCGCTTGATCTTCGATACAACGATTCACATGCTGCCCTCCATCGAACAACGCCTCGCCCAAGAACTCGCCGCCCGCCCGGCCCAGGTGGCCGCCGCCATCGCCTTGCTCGACGAAGGCGCCACCGTGCCCTTCATCGCCCGCTATCGCAAGGAAGCCACGGGCGGTCTCGACGACACCCAGCTGCGCCTGCTCGAAGAACGCCTGCGCTACCTGCGCGAGCTCGAAGACCGGCGCGCCACCATCGTCGCGTCGATCACGGAGCAGAACAAGATGACGCCCGAGCTGATGCAGGCGATCGCCATGGCGGAAGACAAGACCCGCCTCGAAGACCTGTACCTGCCCTACAAGCAGAAGCGCCGCACCAAGGCCCAGATCGCGATCGAGGCCGGCCTGGCGCCGCTGGCGGATAGCCTGCTGGCCGATCCGACCCTGAACCCGGAAGAAGTGGCAAACGGCTACCTGCGCGAGGCATTCACCAATGCCGATGGCGGCGCCAACCCCGGCGTGCTTGACGCCAAGGCGGCCCTGGACGGCGCGCGCCAGATCCTGATGGAGCGTTTTGCGGAAGACGCAGAACTGCTGCAATCGCTGCGCGAGTACGTGCAGGAGCACGGCGTGGTCGAATCGAAGGTCGTCGCCGGCAAGGAAGACGAGGGCGAAAAGTTCGCCGACTACTTCGACTACAACGAGCCCCTGGGCGCCGTGCCGTCGCACCGTGCGCTGGCCCTGCTGCGCGGCCGCCGCGAGGGCGTTCTGGACGTGAGCCTGCGCCTGGATTCGGAACCCGAGAAGCCGAAGTGGGATGCGCCGCTGAACCCGTGCGAGGGCCGCATCGCGGCGCGCTTCGGCATCAAGGCGCAAGGCCGCCCGGCCGACAAGTGGCTGCAGGACACCGCGCGCTGGACCTGGCGCGTGAAAAGCTTCATGCACCTGGACACCGAGTTGATGGGCGCCCTGCGCGACAAGGCCGAACTGGACGCGATCGGCGTCTTCGCGCGCAACCTGAAAGCGCTGCTGCTGGCGGCGCCGGCCGGCCAGCGCGCCACCATGGGCCTCGATCCGGGCCTGCGCACCGGCGTGAAAGTGGCCGTGGTCGACGCCACCGGCAAGGTGGTCGACACCGCCACCGTCTATCCGCACCAGCCGCGCAACGACTGGCATGGCGCGCTGCACACGCTGGGCCAGCTGGCGGCCAGGCACAAGGTGTCGCTGATCTCGATCGGCAACGGCACCGGCTCGCGCGAGACCGACAAGCTGGCGCAAGACCTGATCAAGCAAAACCAGGAACTCAAGCTGACCAAGATCGTGGTCTCGGAAGCCGGCGCCTCGGTGTACTCGGCTTCGGAGTTCGCGTCGCGCGAACTGCCCGACATGGACGTCTCGCTGCGCGGCGCGGTCTCGATCGCGCGCCGCCTGCAGGATCCGCTGGCCGAACTGGTCAAGATCGATCCGAAGTCGATCGGCGTCGGCCAGTACCAGCACGACGTCTCGCAGACCCAGCTCGCGCGCTCGCTCGACGCGGTGGTCGAGGATTGCGTGAACGCGGTGGGCGTGGACGTGAACACCGCCTCGGCGCCGCTGCTGGCGCGGGTGTCGGGCCTGTCGAACACGGTGGCCCAGGGCATCGTGGCCTACCGCGACGCCAACGGCGCGTTCGCCTCGCGCGCCGCGCTCAAGAAGGTGCCGCGCCTGGGCGACAAGACCTTCGAGCAGGCGGCCGGCTTCTTGCGTATCGTGAACGGCGCCAATCCGCTGGACGCGTCGGCGGTGCACCCGGAATCGTATCCGGTGGTCGAGAAGATCCTGGCCGACGTCAAGCGCGACGTCAAATCGCTGATCGGCGACGGCCCCTTGCTGAAAGCCCTGTCTCCGTCGAAGTACGCGGACGAGAAATTCGGCGTGCCGACCGTGAGCGACATCCTGAAGGAGCTGGAAAAGCCGGGCCGCGACCCGCGTCCGGAATTCACCACCGCCACCTTCAAGGAAGGCGTGGAAGAGATCTCGGACCTGCGTCCGGACATGATCCTGGAAGGCGTGGTGACCAACGTCGCCGCCTTCGGCGCTTTCGTGGACATCGGCGTGCACCAGGACGGGCTGGTGCACATCTCGGCGCTGTCGAACACCTTCGTGAAGGATCCGCATACGGTGGTCAAGGCCGGCCAGGTGGTCAAGGTCAAGGTGCTGGAAGTCGACCCCAAGCGCAAGCGCATCGCGCTGACCATGCGCCTGGCGGACAGCGCGCCGCAGGCGGGTGCGCGGCCGGAGCAGCGCGGCGATCGTACCGACGCCAAGCGCGTGGCCCAGCACCAGCGCCAGGAACGTTCGGCGCCGCCGTCCAACAATGCGATGGCGGACGCCTTCGCCAAGCTGCGCGGAAAATAAGCGGATGCCGCTGCTGGCCAGCGTCGATCCGGACAGCCCCGATGCAAGGCAGCTGATCGCCGAGCTCGACGCGGCGCTGGCCGCCATCACGGGCGACAGCGGCGCCTCGTCGTTCGATCCGCAGGATTGCCGTGGGGCCGGCGCGGTCTTCGTGATCGCCTATGACGCGCAAGGCGTCGCAGTGGGCTGCGGCGCGCTGCGATCGCTCGAAGGCGAGGTGGGTGAAATCAAGCGGATGTATGCGCGTGCCGGCAGCGGCGCCGGCGCGCCCATTCTGGCCGAGCTGGAACGGCGTGCCGCTGCCTGCGGCTACCGCCGATTATCGCTGTCGACGCGGCGCGTGAACGTGCGCGCGGTCGACTTCTATGAACGGCACGGTTACGTGGAAGTGCCGCCTTACGGCCGCTACGTCGGCCGCGCCGTGTCGATCTGCCTGGGCAGGCAGCTGTGAGCGCTCATCTTGTGAGCGCTCATCTCAGGCGTGCTTCATGAACATGCCGATCAGGTAGACCGTCAGGCAGCCGAAACCGATCAGGAGCATGCGCGCCTGCGGGATGGCCGGCAGGCCGGTCTTCTTGATGTGCACGGCGTCGCGCACCAGCAGCACGGCATACACCAGGGCCGCCACGCCGGACAGGATGTCGCCCACGCTGGAGCGTGTGACGCCGCTATAAATGTTCAGCAGGCCGGGAATGCCCAGCAGGGCGGCGATCACGAAGTTCATGTTCGGCGATGGTACGCGCGGGCGGGGTTGCTGCATCGTTACTCCAATAATCTGAATGACAAACCGGGCGATCATACCGCAATGCCGGCCGCATACCGTCACATCCCGGGCAGTCTCAGGGTCGCGCCCTGGGTCATGATCTTCACCAGGAAGCTGCCGACGAAGGCGCCGAAGCAGATGTAGCCGATCAGGGTGACGCGCGGCGACGCCAGCAGCGCCGTGCGGCCGGCCTGGCGCTGCAATGCGCACCAGGCCAGGTACAGCGCCATCATCAGCGGCCCGAGCGCGAAGAAGATGCCGGCGAACCAGCCACGCGAGAGGGCGCTGGCGATATCGAACAAGGCAGGCAGCCCCAGCACGGCCGCGAACACCCACATGGCCACTGGAGGCAAGGAAGCAAACGTCTTCATCGTGTTTCTAGGTAATCTTTAACTGGTCGATGATACCGCAGACCACCGACGGTCGACGGCGATATGAACTTGGCCCCCCACCTGCGTGGGGGCGACTTGGCCAACTTTGTCGGCCAAGTCGTTATAGAATGTCGCCATCTACTTATTCCTTTTCTTCAAAGGCAAAATCAAATGAGCGACGTGCAAACCTGGATCAAAGAAACCGTGACCTCCACCCCGGTCGTGCTGTTCATGAAGGGCACCGCCCAGTTCCCGCAGTGCGGCTTCTCGGGCCGCGCCATCCAGATCCTGAAAGCCTGCGGTGTTGACAACGTTGCCACCGTCAATGTGCTGGACGACGCCGAAGTTCGCCAGGGCATCAAGGACTATTCGAACTGGCCGACCATTCCCCAGCTGTACGTGAAGGGCGAGTTCATCGGCGGCACCGACATCATGAACGAGATGTACGAATCCGGCGAACTGCAGACCCTGCTGAAGAACGGCTGATGGCCGAACGTCCGCGTCGAATCATTGTCGCCATCACCGGCGCAACCGGCGCGACCTATGGCGTGCAGCTGCTGCGGCGGCTGAACGCCACCCCGGGCGTCGAGACCCACCTGGTCGTTTCCGACGCCGCCTCCCTCACCCTGCACCAGGAACTCGGCCTGCAGCGGCGCGACGCCGAAGCGCTGGCCCACGTCGTCCACCGCAACCGCGACGTCGGCGCCTCGATCGCCAGCGGCTCATACCAAGCGGACGGCATGGTGATCGCCCCCTGTTCGATGAAAACGCTGGCAGCGGTCGCGCATGGTTTTTCTGACAACCTTGTGACACGCGCGGCCGACGTGATCCTCAAGGAGCGCCGGCGCCTGGTCCTGATGGTGCGCGAAACGCCCTTCAACCTGGCCCACTTGCGCAATATGACGGCCGTGACGGAAATGGGCGGCATCGTCTTCCCTCCCCTGCCCAGCTTCTATCATCGGCCGGCGACGATCGCGGACATGGTCGAGCACACGGTGGACCGTGTCGTGGATTTATTAGGGATAGAGAATGCCCAGGCCGCCCGCTGGGGCGGCATGAAGGGCGAACAAGACGCCTGAAGGCGCGCCAGCGTCCTGCCGGCGCACGCGTTCAGCGTTTGTCGTCGTACTTGTCTTGGGACTTCTTCAACTCGCGCGCCTCTTCAAGCATTCGGCGCCGGGCATTGCGTTCTCGCATGACCTCGGCATGACGCGCTGCCGTCATGGGGGGCGCCGTCATCAAATCCTTGAGCTGGGCGGTATTGGCGTAGTTGTTTCGCATGCGTCAGCTGCTCCTGGGTAGACCTGGGGCGGTGGCGGACATGCTGCCACCTGAACAGATTATGACCCAGCTGCGGCCGTTTGTGCGGCTCGGCATGACGAAAAGTGCAAGCCCCGGGGGAACCGGCTTACTTCGCTTCCGCTTTCTGGTGGTTCATGCGCACCAGCATGCGGATGAACTCGCGCGCCAGCTGGCGGTGGTGTTCATCCAGGCGCTGCAGGTCGGCGATCAGTTTGACGTCGGCCGATTCGAAGCGGGCGCCACCACCGTTGGCGGCGTCAAGGCTGGCGGCCTGCTCGGCGCCGCCGAAGCGCAGCCAGTCGGCCGGCACGCCCAGCCACTGGGCGATCATGCGCAGCTTTTCCTGGGTGGGAATGGCTTCGCCTACCAGCCATTTACGGGCCGCGTGAACCGTGATCGGACGGCCTTCGAAGCGGATATTAAATTCTCGGGCAAGGCGGGTCGGACTGTCGGGCGAGTAGTGTGCGTTCTTCAGGGCCTGCTGCAGTCGCTCACTGAAGCTCTCCCGTTCATTCGTTGAATTCATCGTGATACTGGGTTGTTGAGACTGGACGGGCGGCATCTTCATCCCTTGCGGATGAGAAGCCATGGGGTCCAAATCATACAACTAAAATGTAACAATGATGTGGTTTTTTAAGAGTTTTTACGCTCAGTGCAACTAATACCCAACAGCAATACAGCCAAGTAGGATTTTCACAAAATTTTCTATTATTCGAAATGAATAAGTCTACGCACCATTACTTAGACAGGCTGACTGGAATGCACGTACCAAAAAAATTGTATCCAATGGTTACAATTTAAATGTTAGATTTGTTGAAATCTCACCACGCCGTCGTGACCAATCATGCGGCGTAGGCGACCGTCGCGCCAGAGCTTGTGCAGGTGGGCCAGCGCTTCGCCCAGCGCAAAGCTGAGCTGGTGCGCGTCGAGCGGCCTCCGGAACATGATCGGCACGATGTCGGTCGCCGAGCGTGGCGCGGCGCAGGCCGCGATCACCTCCGCCAGGCGCGCCGTGTGGTGCTCGCGCAGCTGGGCGATGCGGGTATGCAGGCCGCGGAAGGGCTTGCCGTGCGACGGCAGCACCAGCACGTCCTCGGGCAGGTCGGCGAACTTCGACAGCGAGTCGAGATAGAGCTGGAGCGGATTGCCCTCGGGCTCGACCGCGAATACCGAGACATTGGTCGAGATCCGCGGCAACACCATATCGCCCGAGACCAGCACATTCAGCGCCGCGCAGTAGAGCGAGGCGTGTTCCGGCGAGTGGCCGAAGCCGGTGATCACGCGCCACGCCTGGCCGCCGATCGTGACGACCTGCCCATCCTGCAGCCGGGTATAGGCTTGCGGCACCGACGGCACCAGCGAAGGATAGTAATTGCGGCGGCTGCGCATCTGGTCCAGCATCGCCGCATCGACCAGGCCGTGGCGTTCGAAATGGGGAATGGCCGACGGCCCATCCACGCCGGGCAGCGCCGCCGCCATCATGCGCATGAAGCCGAATTCGCCGGTGGTGGTCCAGAACGGCGCCCCAAAACGCGTGCACAGCCAGCCGGACAGGCCGACGTGGTCGGGATGACAATGCGTCGCGATCAGGCGCAGCAGCGGCCGGCCGTCCAGTCCCCCGGCCAATACCTGTTCCCAGGCGGCGCGGGTGGCGTCGGTGCCGGCGCCGGTATCGACCAGGCTCCAGCCGCGCCGCTCCTCGCGTTCGTCTTCCAGCAGCCACACATTGACATGGTCCAGCGCAAACGGCAACGGCATGCGCGCCCAGCGCAGGCCCGGCATGACCTCGTGCACGGCGCCGGGAACAGGGATGGTGTCGCCAAATGGATAATCCAGCTGGGCTTCGAGGGCATTCATGGCAATCTTTTCATTTTCCGGGTCGGTGGACCGCGCTACAATGTGGCGAAACTGACAGTTAACGTAAACGGCAATCACGGTATCATTTTTCGATTCTAAGCGATTCCGCCAGCGTTTCCCAATTGCCTTAAATCTCATGCCCACTACCTATACCATTGCCGAACTGGCGCGCGAATTCGACATCACCGCAAGGGCGATCCGTTTTTATGAAGACCAGGGCTTGCTCAGCCCCAAGCGCGAGGGCGTGGGCGGACGCAACCGCGTGTACACCCCGCGCGACCGCACCCGCCTGAAACTGACCCTGCGCGGCAAGCGCCTTGGCCTGACGCTGTCCGAAATTAAGAGCATCGTCGACATGTATGAGTCGCCAAGGGACACCGTGGCCCAGATCAACCGCTTCCTGGGCGTGCTGGCCCAGCAGCGCCTGACCCTGGAACAGCAGCGCGCCGACATCGAGATGGCGCTGGAAGAGATTTCGGCCCACGAGGAAGAATGCCGTCGCCTGCTGAGCGAGGACGAGGCGGCGCGCGACACGGCGTGACATTCGCCTGGTCCGCGACAAGGCCTGCAGTGATTCAGCCGATCAAAAGTGGTTGATCAACTCAACTGTCGCAGCACGAAGACATTCAATCCGCAATGGCGATCGACGCCGTGCGGATTGCATGCATGCTGTTCAGGGTTCCGGTTCCAGGAGTCGGAACGATCTCGTGAACTAGATATTGAAGCATCCCCCCGCCCATCCTGAATTAGCCTTGCGGAATTCGGCGAGCGCCGTACGGCATTGACCCAATGTCGCGTATTTCCCGATACTCTTGAGATTCTGATTATTGCTCTGCCAAACCTTCAATTCGTAATGCGCCGTATTGGCGAACGCAAAGGTGGCACTCGTTGACAGCAATAGGATAAGCAATAGCGTTTTCATGGTTTGTCTCCAGCTATGATTGGCAGCCATCAGAACTTTGTACGCGACAGAATTTCCTCGACCTCCTTCCCATTATTCCCCCAGTTCGGCGCCCAGACCGCGGCGCGACCCGGACCATGCCTGCTCCCCTGTTGAGCGCATTGTTCTGGATTCGCCGGGAGCATCACCAAGGCTTCGCGAGCGCTGAACGGGCAATAAGATCCAGCAAAGAAAACAACCACATATTGCCATGGAAAAATCTTTATTTTTCATCCGCGGCGATATGATGGAATGCGTTGTTTGAGGATAACAACAAAGGCGACTCGATGGCTACGTTATGGTGTAAATACCACATTTAACATTTATCAATCTGCCCCATTCCTTTTCTGCCTTTTAAGAATTGTAGAATCGCCGTTTTCTTCCTTATTCAATAACCAGACATTTATTCTTGGTGAATGCATTTATTGTCATTCTCATCAGCGTGACATCCGTGCTGGTGCGGCGGGTTGGTCGTCGGTTGAAGAGGCTGTCGTAGACGACTTCACTTTACGTTTACGTTAACGTAACAGGCGAGTATGATATTCCTTCACTGGCTGCCCACTCTGCCCAACCACCGTTCACCGTGAGGACGACATGCTGCATCTCCCAGGCTTGACCTTTGACCATGGCGAAGACATCGCCGCGCTGCGCGAAGCAGTCCAACAATTCGCGGCGAGCGAAATCGCCCCGCGCGCGGCGGAGATCGACCGCAGCGACCAGTTCCCGATGGACTTGTGGAAGAAGATGGGCGAACTGGGCCTGCTGGGCATCACCGTCGGCGAGGAATACGGCGGCGCCAATATGGGTTACCTGGCCCACATCGTGGCGATGGAAGAAATCTCGCGCGCCTCGGCCTCGGTCGGCCTGTCCTACGGCGCCCATTCGAACCTGTGCGTCAACCAGATCAAGCGCAACGGCAACGAGGAACAAAAACGTCGCTATCTGCCGCAACTGATCTCGGGCGAGCACGTCGGCGCGCTGGCGATGTCCGAGCCGAATGCCGGTTCCGACGTGGTCAGCATGAAGCTGCGCGCCGACCTCAAGGGCGATCGCTACGTCCTGAACGGCAGCAAGATGTGGATCACCAACGGTCCGGACGCCGACACCCTGGTGGTCTACGCCAAGACCGACCTCGAGGCAGGCCCGCGCGGCATGACCGCCTTCCTGATCGAAAAAGGCTTCAAGGGTTTCTCGATCGCGCAGAAACTGGACAAGCTGGGCATGCGCGGCTCGCATACCGGCGAACTGGTGTTCCAGGATTGCGAAGTGCCTGTGGAAAACGTGCTGGGCGGCGTCGGCAAGGGCGTCAACGTCCTGATGTCGGGGCTGGACTTCGAACGCACCGTGCTGTCCGGCGGCCCGCTGGGCATCATGTCGGCCTGCATGGACGCCGTGGTGCCCTACATCCACGAGCGCAAGCAGTTCGGCCAGGCGATCGGTGAGTTCCAGCTGATGCAGGGCAAGATCGCCGACATGTATTCGACCATGATGGCTTGCCGCGCCTATGTGTATGCCGTGGGCCAGGCCTGCGACCGCGCAACGATGCCGGAACAAGTGCGCGCCCTGCGCAAGGACGCCGCCGGCGCCATCCTGTACAGCGCCGAAAAGGCCACCTGGATGGCGGGCGAAGCGATCCAGACCCTGGGCGGCAACGGCTACATCAACGAATACCCGGTCGGCCGCCTGTGGCGCGACGCCAAGCTGTACGAGATCGGCGCCGGCACCAGCGAAATCCGTCGCATGCTGATCGGCCGCGAGCTGTTCGGCGAAACCATGTAACCCTTCATTGGAGACAAATACCATGAATGATCCAGTCGTCATCGTCGGCGCAGCGCGCACCCCGATGGGCGCCTTCCAGGGCGATTTCTCTTCCAAGACCGCGAGCGACCTCGGCGCGGTGGCGATCAAGGCCGCGGTCGAGCGCGCCGGTGTCGCCCCTGACGCGGTCGAGCACGTCTACTTCGGCAACTGCCTGATGGCCGGCCAGGGCCAGGCCCCGGCGCGCCAGGCGCTGATCAAGGCCGGCCTGCCGCTGTCGACCGGCGCCGTCACGCTGTCCAAGATGTGCGGCTCGGCGATGCAGGCCGCCATCTTCGCCCACGACCAGCTGGTGGCCGGCAGCGCCGACATCGTGGTCGCCGGCGGCATGGAGTCGATGACCAATGCGCCCTACCTGATCCCGAAGGCGCGCGGCGGCTACCGCATCGGCCACGCGCCGATGTTCGACCACATGATGCTCGACGGCCTGGAAGACGCCTACTCGCGCAACGAGAAGACCGGCGAAGGCCGCTCGATGGGCACCTTCGCCGAAGAGTGCGTGGCCACGTACCAGTTCACGCGCGAGGAGCAGGACGCGTTCGCGATCGCCTCGGTCAAGCGTGCGCAGACCGCCAGCCTCGAGGGCGGCTTCGACTGGGAAATCGCCCCGGTCAGCGTCACCAGCCGCGCCGGCGACACCGTGATCGACAAGGACGAAGGCCCGCTCAAGGCCAAGGTCGACAAGATCCCTTCGCTCAAGCCTGCGTTCAAAAAGGACGGCACCGTGACCGCCGCCTCGTCGTCGTCGATCAACGACGGCGCCGCCGCGCTGGTGATGATGCGCGAATCGACCGCGAAAGAGCTCGGCCTGACCCCGATCGCGCGCGTGCTGGGGCACGCCACCCACGCGCAAGAGCCGAACCTGTTCACCACCGCCCCGATCGGCGCGATGCACAAGCTGTTCAAGAAGACAGGCTGGACGGCCGGCGACGTCGACCTGTTCGAGATCAACGAAGCCTTCGCCGCGGTGCCGATGGCCGCCATGCGCGACCTCGACATCCCGCACGGCAAGGTCAACGTCCACGGCGGCGCCTGCGCGCTGGGCCACCCGATCGGCGCCTCCGGCGCGCGCATCATCGTCACCCTGCTCGGCGCGCTCAAGCGCAGCAGCGGCAAGCGCGGCGTGGCTTCGCTGTGCATCGGCGGCGGCGAAGCCACCGCGATGGCGATCGAGCTGGTGTAATCCTTCGACCAGCGCGGCAATGATGAACGAACCATGCGAACATTGAGGATTCAACCGTTCACAGGGAGTTCATCATGCCAACCGCACTGATCATCGGCGCCTCGCGCGGCATCGGCCACGAAATGGTCCGCCAGTACCGCGCGGACGGCTGGCGCGTCATCGCCACTGCGCGCAAGCAGGAAGATTGCGACGAGCTGGTTCATATGGGCGCAGTGGCGCACCAGCTGGACGTCACGAGCGCCGAATCGATCGCCGCGCTCGGCTGGCGCCTGGACGATGAAAAGATCGATAGCGCCTGGCTGGTGGCGGGTGTCTACGGCCCGACCCACGGCAGCTTCCCGACCGGTCCCGAATTCGACGCCGTCATGCACACCAACGTGCTGGCCGCGATGCGCCTGATCCCCATCATCGGCCCGCTGCTGGCCGACACGCGCGGCAAGCTGGCGGTCGTCTCCTCGCGCATGGGATCGATCGGAGAGCGCACGGGCACCGAAGGCACGCTGTACCGCGCCAGCAAGGCGGCGCTCAACTCCGTGCTGAGGGACGCGTCGATCACCTATGGCGCGCAAGGCGTCACCTGTGTCGCCTTCCATCCGGGCTGGGTTCAGACCGATATGGGCGGCTCGGGCGCCAGCCTGACGCCGGAGCACAGCGTGCGCGACCTGCGCGCTACCCTGGCGAAGGTGGACGCCAGCGCCAACGGCAGCTTCCTGAACCATGACGGCGCCGCCATCGCCTGGTAGGCAATCACTACACATAAAAAGACACACGAGACACCATGATCCTGAGCGAAGAACACCAGATGATCCGCGACGCCCTGCGCAGCTTTGCGCAGGAGCGCCTGGCCCCCAACGCCGCGCGCTGGGACCGCGAACACCATTTCCCGAAAGAGGAACTGAAGGAACTGGCGGCCCTGGGCGCCTTCGGCGTGGCGGTGCCGGAGCAGTATGGCGGCGCGGGCCTGGACTACGTGTCGCTGGCGCTGGTGCTCGAAGAGATCGCGGCCGGCGACGGCGGCACCTCGACCATCATCTCGGTCAACAACTGCCCCGTATGCAGCATCGCCATGATGTACGCGAACGAGGAACAGAAGGAGCGCTGGCTGCGTCCTCTCGCCCAAGGCGCGCTGCTGGGAGCGTTCGCTCTCACCGAGCCGCATACCGGCAGCGATGCGGCGGCGCTGCGCACCACGGCCACGCGCGATGGCGACAGCTACGTCATCAACGGCACCAAGCAGTTCATCACCAGCGGCAAATACGGCGACGTCGCCATCGTCATGGCCGTCACCGATAAGGCGGCCGGCAAGAAGGGCATCAGCGCATTCTGGGTGCCGACCGATACGCCCGGCTACATCGTGGCCGGCATCGAGCAGAAGATGGGCCAGCACTCGTCGGACACGGCGCAGATCGTGTTCGACAACTGCCGTATCCCGGCGGCCAACCTGATCGGCGAGAAGGGCATGGGCTACAAGATCGCCCTGTCCGGGCTGGAGGGCGGCCGCATCGGCATCGCCTCGCAATCGGTCGGCATGGCGCGCGCGGCCTACGAGGCGGCGCTCGGCTATGCGAAGGAGCGCGAGAGTTTCGGCAAGCCGATCTTCGAGCACCAGGCGGTGCAGTTCCGCCTGGCCGAGATGGCGATGAAGATCGAAGCCGCGCGCCAGCTGATCCTGCACGCCGCCGCGATGAAGGATGCGGGCCTGCCCTGCCTCAAGGAAGCGGCGATGGCCAAGCTGTTCGCTTCCGAGATGGCCGAGAACGTCGTGTCGAGCGCGATGCAGGTGTTCGGCGGCTACGGCTACGTGGCCGACTTCCCGGTCGAGCGCATCTACCGCGACGTGCGCGTGTGCCAGATCTATGAAGGCACCAGCGATATCCAGAAGATCCTGATCGCGCGCGCGCTGTGAGCCTGCCCTTGCTGCGGATCGTGCCTTTGGCGCCCGAGCGGCTGGCGCAGCTGTTCCAGTATCTCGACGACCAGCTGCAGGAAAATGGCCGCGGCGGCATGCCGCTGTTCCAGCCGCTGTCGCGTCTCCAGTCGCGCGTGCCGCCCGAGAAGGCGGCCGCCTTCGCGGCCAGCTTCTCGGTGCCGTTCGGCCAGCCGGGCTGGCGTCAGATGTGGATCGCGCTCGACACGCTGGGTGCGATCGCGGGCCATGTCGACCTGCGCGCGCGGTCCGATCCAGCTTCCAGTCACCGCGCGCTGCTGGGCATGGGCGTGCAGCGCGACTACCGGCGCTTTGGACTGGGCCGGCAACTGGTCGAGACGGCGCTGTCCTGGGCTGCCGCCACGCCGCCGCTCGAATGGGTCGACCTCGACGTGCTGTCGGTGAACCTCGCCGCGCGCCGGTTGTACGAACGCGCCGGCTTCGTCGTCACGGGCGAGGTGCCCGACCTGTACCGCATCGATGGCGAGTCGCACGGCTCGGTCATGATGAGCCGGCGCGTCAGGTAACGGCAGGCTCCAGCAGCGTGATCGTCTGCGCCCGTGTATCGATCCGCGCCTGGATCCCCATCGGCAGGGTGAACTGGTTGCGGATATGCCCGATCGAATAGCCCGACACCGCCGGAATCGTCAGCGGATGCAGGTGCAGGCCCAGCGTCCGCTCCAGCGTGAGCGAGATGTCTTCGTGCTCCGGCCCGCAGTTCTCGCAAATGCCGACCACCAGCGCCGCCGCGTTGTTGAAGCCGCCCGCCAGGTCGAGCTGGGTCATCCAGCGGTCGATCCGGTACGGCGCTTCGTTCACCTCTTCCAGGAACAGGATGCTGCCCTTGATGTCGGCCGCATACGGCGTGCCGGCCAGCGCCGCCACCAGCGACAGGTTGCCGCCCATGAGCGGACCGGTGGCCACGCCGTGGGTGAAGGTGTGGACGCCGAAATGCGGCTCGCTCGCGGCGCGCTGCGCGTTCTCGTGCGACATCGGGATCGTGTAGCCGGCCTGCGGCTCGGTCAGCACCGCCATCATGTGCTGGCTCGAATATGGCGTCATCGTCGACGAGGCGACCGGGCCGTGGAAGGTCACCAGGCCGGTCTGTTTAAAAATCGCGAGATGCAGCGCCGTGATGTCGGAATAGCCGATCAGGACCTTCGGGTTGCGGCGAATGAGGTCGTAGTCGAGGCTTGAGACCAGCGAGATGCAGCCCGAGCCGCCGCGGATCGGCCAGATCGCTTTCACTTCCGGATCGAGGAACATCGCATGCAGGTCGGCCAGGCGCTGCTGCACCGATCCGGCATAGTTGCCGAACACTTCGCGCAGATAGGCGCCGGTCTTGACCTTGAAACCCAGCGCTTCGATATTGCGCACCGCCTTCTCGATGGCGCGGTCGTTGGTATAGCCGCCGGGCGCGATCAGGCCGACGGTGTCGCCGCGCTTCAGGCGCGGTGGTTTGATGAGTTTTTTCATGGGGCGTGAGGGGTGCTGGCGCGCTGCGGCCAGGCCGGGCAAGGCAAGGGACAAGGCGGCGGCGATGGCGCCGAAGCTGCGACGGCTGATCTTCATGCGTGAGGCGGGACTCCAGATGAAAAAAGGCCCGCGCCGGGAGGCCGAAACCTCCATGGCGCGGGCCCTCAGTGTAGGCCAATCAGAAGAACTTGTAGTTGGCCATCAGGGTGAACGAGCGGCCACGCGGATCGGCGACGCGCGGTTCCCAGCTGCTGCCGGCGCCGGTGTTGCTGTCGTAGGTGATCGCGAACGGCGGATCTTCGTCCAGCAGGTTCTTGACGCCCGCGGTCAGGGTCAGGTTCTGGAAGCCCGTATAGTTCACCGACAGGTTGAAGATCGAGTAGTCGTCGACCTTGCTGCTGTAGTTCGACGGCACGATGCGACCGCTGGCCACGCCCGGCAGCACCTGGTCGTCATAGCCCGAACGGTAGATGTTCTGCAGCATGCCGCTCCAGTTGCCCTGCTTGTAGGTGACGTAGGCGCTGTGCTTCCACTTCAGGCCCAGGTCGCCGGTGAACAGGAAGCGGCCTACTTCGCTTTCGCCGAACTCCGAGTTCTTCGTGGCGCGCGACTTCTTCTCGAGCAGGCGCGAGCCGTCCAGGCCCACGGTCCACACGGCGCCGGTGCTGAACTTGCCGTTCAGGCGGGCGCCGACTTCGACGCCGCGCGTGATGCGCTCGCCGGCATTGAGCCAGCGCTGGTCGATGATGGCCAGCTGGCCGGTGGCCGGGTCACGGATGAACTGGTCCTGGAACAGATTGTAGTTCTCGACCATGGTCGCCACATTGAACGAATCGATCGTGTCGTACTTGCGGATCTCCCACAGGTCGGCATTGGCCGAGAAGTAGCTGGTCGGCTCGAACACCACGCCCAGGCTGCCCTGCTTCGCCGTTTCCGGTCCCAGCATCGGCTGGCCGCCGGTGATGGTGACCGGGTTGACGGCCTCGCAGCCGGCGATCGTGCTGTCGACGCGGCCGATCGGGCAGGTGGCCGGGTCGGCCAGGTCCTTGCCTGCATACGGCGACTCGGTCACGCCGTTGAACAGCTGGTTGAACGACGGCGCGCGGAAGCTTTCGTTGTACGAGCCGCGGAACATCAGTTGTGGGATCGGCTGGTAACGGAACGACACCTTCGGATTGGTGGTGGCGCCGAAACCCGTGTAGTCGTCGCGGCGGATGGCGAAGGTCAGTTCCAGCGCCTGGGTCACCGGCACCAGCACCTCGGCGTAGATCGCTTTGATGTCGCGCTTGACCTGGTCCAGCGCGTTGACGTCGTCGAACGGCGCGTTCAGGATCGCCGGACGCGCGTCGGCGGCGCGGCGGTCGCCATTGAACTTGTATTCCTCGCGGCGCAGGTCGGTGCCCAGCGCGGCCATGACGGGGCCGGCCGGCAGGTTGAACAGTTCGCCCGAAATCGCGGCATCGAACTGCGTCATGGTCACTTTGCCGCCATACATCACCACGCCGGCGGCCGAGGTGGCGCGGATCGCGTCGATCGCTTCCTGGCTCTGGCTCTGGCCCGGCAGCAGGAACGGGTTCACGATGCCCGAACCGAGCACGTCGGCCAGCGCCCGGGTGTAGTTGTAGCCGGTGCCCAGCGTCGAATCCGATTCGCTGAAGGCGCGCGACAGGCCCACGCGGTAGTCGTAGCGCTTGCCGAACAGGCTCAATGGTCCGTCGGCGCCCAGCAGCAGGCGGCCGGCCTTGGTCTCGGTCTCGATCTCGCGGTTGCCGCACTCCATGCAGCGCCAGCGGTAGGCGATCGGCAGGCCGTAGTTGGCCGAGATGCTCGGGAAGACCTTGACCAGCGCGTTGTACACGTCGTCGTAGGCGGCGCCGGTGCTTGGGTAGAACGAGGTCGGACCGAAGGTCGAGGCGGAAGGAGAAATCTGATTCGGCGAGAAGCGCTTGGCTACTTCGACGCGCGAGGCCACGCCTTCGGCATAGAACTCGTGCTCGCCCATGCGGAAGGTGGCGCGCGCCAGCGCATTCGAATTCTTGACCGGCTGCTGCAGCACGGCGGCGCGGCCGGTATCCCAGGCGCAGCCATAGGCGGCGCCCGGCGAATCCCAGAGCTTCTCGTCGTAGGCGCCCATGCCGTCGATGCTGTCGCAGCCAGGGCCGCCCGGCAGGTCGAGCAGGCTGATGCCGTTGTAGGCCACGGTGCCGCCGCCCGGGATGGTCGGACCGGTGCCGGTGCGCGACAGCAGGGTCGGCGCCAGGGTGGTGGCGAAGATGTTGCCGCTCGGCGTGCCGCGGGTATCGACCGACACGCCGCGGTTCGGCTGGAAGGTATTCACGAAATCACGCTGGTCGCCGCGCAGCGCCTTGTTCTCGCTGTGCGCGGCCGTCACCAGCACGTTCCAGCCCTGGGTGTCGAGGTCGCCCCAGCCGCCGGTGATGGTGGCGCGGCCGATTTCGCCGCCGCTCTCTTCGGCGATGTCGGTGAAGGCCTGGGCTTCCAGGCCCTTGTAGTTCTTGCGCAGGATGAAGTTGATCACGCCGCCGATCGCGTCGGTGCCATACACGGCCGAGGCGCCGTCCTTCAGCACTTCGACGCGCTCGACCGCCGCCATCGGGATCGAGTTCAGGTCGACCGCCGAGCCCTTCATGCCGTGGGTCGCGACGCGGCGGCCGTTGAGCAGCACCAGGGTCGAATCGGAACCCTGGCCGCGCAGGTTGGCGCTCGAGGCGCCGTTGTTGCCGCGCTGGGCGCCGGACGTCACGTCGGCGTTCGACGCCAGGTTGTCGGAACCGTTGCCGTTGACGTTCAGGGTCGCGATCAGCTGCTCGGCCGTCACGATGCCCTGGTCCTCGAGCTGTTTGCGCGAAATGATTTCAACCGGCAGCGCACCTTCCTTGGCGATGCGCTTGATGCTCGAGCCGGTGATTTCCACCCGCTGCATCGACGCTTCCGCCTGTGCCTGCGCTTGTGCCACGATCGGGGCGGCAGCGCCCATCAAGGCCATCCACTGTGCCAGCTCTTTTAATTTCACCGTGTTTCTCCTAACGTTTCCCTTGGCGGTCTTGGGCCAGTCTGGTGCACCGCAGGGGTGCGGCGCCTGGCCTGCTCTCTTCGTAATGGCTAGTTCGCTCTTAGCATTACGTTATGTTGTGAATTCAGAGTACGCCCACAAAAATCTCAGGTGCCAATGAATTATCCGGAGGGCAGTATAACCAGCAGGAATATTTTATTTAGGAAAAACTAACGGAATCTATCGCTTAGCTCTGGCGGAGCGTGCTCTTTGCGCAACATCGACATCGAGGTAACGCCAGGTCGTGAATTCGACCGGATGCCGTTTGTAGTTTTTCAACCACGGATGACGCAGGTCGCCGGACAGCACATGGGTCAACGGCACCCATGGGTTATAGGCGTGGATGAGCTGATTCATCTCGAAATACAGCTGGTTGCGCTGCGCACCATCGCCGAGCAGACGCGCTCTTTCGTAGCGCACGTTGTACTCGGGCAGGTTGAAACGCGAGTAGTTGGCGCGGCCCGCGTTGGGTCCGTACAGCAGCTGATAAAAATTGTCGCCGTCGGGGAAGTCGGCAATCCAGTTACTTTCGAACATCTGCACCGTGCCCAGGCGCGACGCCTTGATGATCTCGGTCTTCTTGTCCGACTTGAACACCACGCGCAGGCCGATCGCGTTCAGGCATTTTCTCCACAACTCGTCGCGCAGGCGGCCGCCGACGGTGGCTTCGCTGTGCATCGTGAGCGTGAGCGGCTTGCCACCAGGCGCGCGCCGGAAACCATCGGCATCGCGCCCGTCGTAGCCATGGCGGTCCAGCAGCGCGTTGGCCAGCGCCGGGTTGTAGGGCACCGGGCTGCGGTAATCCGGATCGTAGCCGAGCACGTTCGGCGGCAGCGGCGATTCGGCCTTGATCGCGAATCCCTTCTTGAGCAGCGCGATGTCTTCCGCGCTGTTGTACGACATCGAGATCGCGCGCCGCAGCGCTACCCTGTCCTTTCCGTAGCCGCCGACCACCGGGTCGTTCATGTTCATCCACATGTAATAGGTCTGCAGCACCGGGAAGCGCGACAGCACGATGCCGCGCGCCGCCAGCTCGGGTTTGAGTTCGCCATCGCGCACCACCATCTCGGTCATCGATTCGGGAATCTGTTCCAGGTAGTCGTATTCGCCATTCAGGAAGCCCAGCATGCGGCCCTGGAATTCCTCGGCGATCTTCACGTCGATCCGGTCCACCCGCGGCAAGCGTTTTCCGTTCAGGGCGGCGGCAATCGCCCGGTCTTCCGGGTCGTCTCCCGGCGTGGCATGGAACACGGCCGTCGAATAGGGATTCGCCAGCAGGACGATGCGGTCGCTGCGCTTCCATTCCTTGACCATGAAGGGGCCGGTGCCGACCGGATGGTTGCCGGCCTGGCCCGGATAGGCCTCGATCACCTCGCGCGCCACCACGCCGGTGGCCGGGGTGGCGAGATAGAACAGGAAGTTGTTGTCGGGCGCGGCCAGGCGGATGCGCAGGGTGTAGCGGTCGACCGCCTCCACCTGCTTGCCTTCGAGCATATACGACCAGGGCGACCTGAGCGACGGGTCGCGCAGGCGCTCGAGGCTGTAGACATAGTCGGCGGCGGTGACTTCGCGCTTCACGCCCTTGAAGGCCGGGTCGGGCGTGAAATGGATGCCGGGGCGGATGCGGAAGGTATACGTCAGGCCGTCGGCGCTCACCTGGGGCATCGCAGTTACCGTGTTCGGCCGCAGCTTGGCCGGCCGCGCCAGGTAGTCGTAGCGCAGCAGCGGATCGAACAGGTTTTCCAGCAGCGACAGGGTGGCGTTGTCGGACGCCATCGCCGGGTCGAGCCCCGTTTCGCTGGTGGACAGGAACATGCGCAGCACTTTTTGCTCCGACTGCGCCGGCGGCTGCGCCTGGGCCTCGGCCGCCTGCGCACCAAGGCAGGACAGGGTGAAAACTAGGGCGGCGGCGTAGCGGAATGTCATGACGGCGGGTCGTGTTGGGCGTTGCGTATCATAGGCCGGCGCCCTGCCCGAGGCAACGCTCATAACTTTTGCACATGGTGCGGCTGCATTCTTTCATCCACGCGGCTTGCCCTCAGCCCCTGTCCACTGCACAATCGTGCGATACCCAGCAGCGACCTACTTCATGGCACTCAATTACATCTGGACTGGCTTCTTCCTCGTCGGCTTCATCGCAGCGCTATTCCAATGGCTGTTCCTCGGCGACACCGAGATTTTCAAGCGCATCATCGACGGCACCTTCGACTCGGCCAAGATGGCCGTGATGGACATCGCCCTGCCGCTCGCCGGCGTGATGACCTTCTGGCTGGGCATCATGAACGTCGGCGAAAAGGCCGGCGCCATCAACCTGTTCGCGCGCGTGATCGCGCCCTTCTTTTCGCGCATCTTCCCCGGCGTGCCGCGGGACCATCCGGCCAACGGCCACATGGTGATGAACTTCTCGGCCAATATGCTGGGCCTGGACAACGCCGCCACGCCCTTCGGCCTGAAGGCGATGGAAAGCCTGCAGTCGATCAACCCGAAGAAGGACGAGGCCAGCGACGCCCAGCTGATGTTCCTGGTGATCCAGACCTCCGGCCTGACCATCATCCCGCTGGCCGTCATGGCCCAGCGCGCGGTGCTCGGCGCCGCCAATCCGGCCGACATCTTCATCCCGACCCTGATCGCCACCTATACCGCCACCATCTTCAGCATCATCGCGGTGGGCATCCGCCAGCGCATCAATATGTTCGACCCGGTGGTCTTTGCCTGGATCGGCGGCACCGCCGCGCTGATCGCGTCGATGGTGTTCAGTTTTACCTACTTCCTCGATAAATCGCAGATCCAGCTGGTGTCGACCGTGGTCGCCAACCTGGTGCTGTTCTCGGTGATCGCCGCCTTCATGACCGGGGCCCTGATGAAAAAGGTGAACGTGTTCGAGGCCTTCATCGAAGGCGCCAAGGGCGGAGTCGAGACCGCGATCAAGATCATCCCCTACCTGGTCGGCATGATCGTCGCGATCAGCGTGGTGCGCAACTCCGGCATCCTGGGCCTGATCGTGAACGGCTTCGCCTGGGTGTTCGCCTCGCTCGGCCTGCAGACCGACTTCGTCGGCGCGCTGCCGACCGCGCTCATGAAGTCGCTGTCGGGCAGCGGCGCGCGCGCCATGATGATCGATGCGATCAATACCTACGGCGTCGATTCCTTCGTCGGCCGCCTGGCCAGCATCCTGCAGGGCGCCTCGGACACCACTTTCTACATCATCGCCCTGTATTTCGGCTCGGTCGGCATCCGCAAGACCCGCTATGCGGTCAGCTATGGCCTGCTGGCCGACCTGATCGGCATCGTCGCCGCCATCTTCGTCGCCTATCTCTTCTTCGGTTAAAAGGAACAGCATGCTCCAACGCTCCGTCTTCGCTCTTGCCGCGCTCTTCACGAGCATCTCGTTCGCCCACGCCCAGCTGCCGCAAGCGGTGGCCCAGGCGCTGCAGCAGAACGGCATCGGGCAGGACGAGATCGGGGTGCTGGTGCTGCGCGGCGACGCCACCGTGCTGGAACACCGGGCCGGCCTGCCGATGCAGCCGGCATCGACCATGAAGCTGGTGACGACCCTGGTCGGCCTGGAACGCCTGGGCCCCGCCTTCCGCGGCCGCACCGAGCTGCGCACCACCGGCCAGGTCGAGGACGGCGTGCTGCGCGGGAGCCTGTACCTGAAGGGCGGCGCCGATGCCGACTTATCCGGCGAACACATCGCCGACATGCTGCGCGCGCTGCGCTACGAGGGCATCGAACGCATCGAGGGCGACCTGGTGCTCGACCGCGCCCTGTTCCAGCCGGAGCGTCCGGACGTCGGCCTGCCGCCCTTCGACGAGTCGCCGGAAGCGTATTACAACGTGATCCCCGACGCCCTGCTGGTCAACAAGAACATGCTGCAGCTCGACATGCGCTCGACCGCGTCGACCCTGCAGCTGCGCATGCATCCGCAATTGGAGCGGGTCTCGGTGGCCTCCGAGATGACCCTGGTCGACGCCGACTGCGCCCAATGGGAGGCCGGCTGGAAGCTGCCCGAGGCGCAGCGCCAGCCCGATGGCCGCATCAAGGTGGTCTTGCGCGGCACCTTTCCGAAGAACTGCAACCGCAGCTACGGCGTCAACGTGCTCGATCGCGACGATTACGTGAGCCGCCTGGTGCGCCAGGCCTGGAGCGATCAAGGGGGCGTGCTGAGCGGCCGCACCATCACCGGCGCGACGCCGCTTGACGCCCGTCTGCTCGCCGCCCACGTGTCGCGGCTGCTGCCGGAACTGGTGCGCGACACCAACAAGCCTTCCGACAACGCGCTGGCGCGCACCCTGTTCCTGAGCCTGGGCAGCCTGCAGGCCGACCCGGTGACGGGCAGCCTGGCGCTGCCGCTGGCCGGGGAATCGACCTTCGCCCGCGCCGACGCCGCCGTGCGCGCCTGGCTGCGCGAGAAGCAGATCGACGACACCGGCTTCGTGATCGACAACGGCTCCGGCCTGTCGCGCATCGAACGCATCAGCGCGCAGCAGATGGCGCGCCTGTTGCAGGCCGGGCTGCGCAGCCCCTGGGCGCCGGAATTCCAGTCCAGCATCCCGATCGGCGCGGTCGACGGCACCATGCGCCGCCGCCTGCAGGACAGCCCCGCCGCCGGGCGCGCGCGCCTCAAGACAGGCTCGCTGCGCAACGTCACCGCCCTGGCCGGCTACGTGCCGGACGCGAACGGCATTCCTTGCGTGTTCGTGGCGATGATCAACAGCGAGCAAAGCGGCAACGGCCGCGGAAGAGTCGTGCTCGACACGCTGGTGGACTGGGTGGCGCGCTCGGGCGCGGCGCCCTGAACCGGGAATGCACAGGTAAACAATGCTGTCGAAACAAGGTCACTATCGAATTACTATAATTCGTTAGTTTTCGATAGCAAAAACTGACACAATAGCGGCCTGGTGTGTGTCCCGCGCTCCGGTTCCGCCTCCGCAGGACGCGTTGCCGACCTTCAAGTTTGGCTGGCGCGCCTGGGCGTGGCCCTCAATGGCGGCGTCTGCGCCTGGCTGGCCTATCGCCGTCCGCTGTCCATACGCGGCACCCGGCTGGCCGCGTCGAGCGCCGAGATCCTGTCGCTGGGCTGCTTCATGGTGGTCGCGCTGGCCCGTCCGAACGAGGTGCACTGGCATGCGCTGTCGATGGTGGTGATCCAGGTCGTGATCTACCTGTACATCCCGAACCGGCTGGCCTACGCCACCGCGATCGCGAGTGGCGGCGTCATCGTCTTCCTGGCGCTGGTGCACACCCTGCTGCCGCCGCGGCCGGTGGCAGACCTGCTCACCATGGGCATGCTGCTGGCGATGATCAACACCTTCGGCATCCTGGCGGCGCGCCGCTTCAACCGGGTGGCGCGCGAGGAATTCCGGCTGCAGACGCAATTGAAGCGCCTGGCCGAGCGCGACCAGCTCACCGGCTGCTACAACCGCCACTACCTGAACGACCATCTGCTGGGCGCCGAGCTGGCGCGGGCGCGGCGCTTCGGCCATCCGGTCTCGGTGGTGCTGTGCGATATCGATCACTTCAAGCACATCAACGACACCTTCGGCCACCACCAGGGCGACCACGTGATCCAGAACTTCGCCACCCTGCTGCAGCGGATGACGCGCCAGGGCGTCGATGCGGTGGTGCGCTACGGCGGCGAGGAATTCCTGCTGATCCTGCCCGAGACCGGGCCGGCGGGGGCGACCGTCCTGGCCGACCGCCTGCGCGACGCCTTCGCCGCCAGCACCTTCACGGTCGACGGCGAACCGGTGCCGACCAGCGCCAGCTTCGGCGTGGCCGCCTTCGATTTCGCCAGCGCCGACCTGCGCGTTACCCTGCCCGACCTGATCGTGGCGGCCGACAAGCAGCTGTATGCGGCCAAGCGCAACGGCCGCAACCGGGTCGAATCGGTCGAGCTGGCCGCGTAACTACAACACGCGACGGAAGGTGGCGCGCACCAGGTCGCGGTCGCCGCAATCGAAGTGCCACCATTCGGTCTTGATGCCCAGGAAGCCGGCCTGCAGCATCGCTTCACGCAGCAGGCGCCGGTTGGCCAGCTGCTGCTCGGTCAGTTGCCCGGCCAGCAAAAAGCCTTCTTCCAGCGCCGGATGCGACAGCTCCGTCATGTCGTCGAAGCCGGTGCCCATGTCCAGTTCGACGCCGTCGGCATCGAGCAAGGTGATGTCGAGCGCCATGCCGTAGGAGTGGATCGAGCCGCGCGCCGGATCGGCCAGATACAGGCGCAGGTCGGTGCCCTCGAGCGCATCCCACAACTGCTGCTGCACGCGCTGCGGACGCAGGGCGTCCAGCACCAGCGGCTTCAAGCCGGGCGCATGCACGGCCAGCCAGGCCACCGCGCGCTCGAGCGCCGCCGCCGCCTCGACGTGCAGCCAGGCGCAGTCGTAGGGCGAATACAGGTCGCGTCCGACGAAGTTGTTGGCCGTGGCGTAGCGCAGGTCGACGTCGATGCCGGCGATGCTGTCCAGGTGGCGAAATTCGGGGCTGCCGGCGATGTCCTCGCTGGCGAGGGTAAGCGTCATGGTCTACTTTTGTTCAAGGCAGGCGCGCGCGGTCGCGCCGATGCAGTTGGCCAGCTCGCGCGCCCCGTGCGACAGGGGCGAATGGCTGGCGGTGAGCAGGTACAGGTGCACCGGGATCGATGGCGACCACTGGCGGCACTGCACCTTGCTTGGGGCCGCCGAGGCGGCGGTGAACGGGTCGAGGATGGCGGTGCCGGCGCCGGCCTCCACCAGCGAGCGCGCGATCTGGTAGGTCTGCACCACGGTGCGGAACACCGGCTGCACGCCCTGGGCCTCGCAGGCGGCGACGACCATCTCGCCCAGCGGATCGCGGTCGGCCAGGCCGATCAGTTCGCCGCTCAGGTCTTCGGCCGAGATCGGCTTCTTGCATTCGTCGTCGGTCCAGGTGCCGGCGGGCGCCACCACGGTCAGCAGGCCGTGGGCGATCGGCTCGGCCACGATGCCGGGATGGCGCGGATCCTGCAGCGACAGCGCGAGGTCGGCTTCGCCCAGGCGCAGCGCATTGACGATCTCGCTCGTGTGATGCGTTGCAAGCTCACAACGGGTTTCGGGAAAATCGCGGCGCCAGGCCGTCATCCCCACCGGCAGCACGCTGACCGCGATGGTCGGCGTCGACACCAGGCGCACGGTCTCGACCGCGCGGCCCTTGAGGCTGGCGGCCAGGCGGCGGATGCCCTGCAGGTCGCGGTTCAGTTTCTCGGTTTCGGCGAACAGGCGGTGCGCTTCCGGCTTGGGATACAGCTTGCCGCGCACGCGCTCGAACAGCGGCATGCCCAGCTGCAGCTCGGCGTGCTGCAGCACCTTGGTCACCGCCGGCTGGGAGATATGCAGCACCTGGGCGGCGCCGCTGATGGTGCCGACTTGCATGATGGCGTGGAATACCTCGATATGACGCAGACGCATTGCTTCATCCTTCAGTAGAAAACCCACCCCGCATACGCACAGGGTGGATGGGCGAAGGATACAGCGAAAATTGCTGTACGGCGATGGGTCACGGTGTATTCACTGGCGGCGTGGCAGGCACGGGCGCAGGCACCGGCGCGGTCGGCGGCACGTTCTCCAGCGCGCCCGGCAGCGGCTCGGCAGTCGGGGCCGGCGCCGATGGCGGCACTGGCGTACCGACCGGCGGCATGGGCGCCGGCATGGGCGCCGGCGCTTGCTGCGGCAGCGGCAGCGGCTGGGCCGGGATCACCGGCATCGGCGGCGGCGGAGTGCCGGCCGGCGTGGTCAGCACTTCGAGCAGCGCCGCCGTCTCGGCGTCCGGATTGCCGGAAATGTCCAGCGGGCGGTATTTCATCTGGAACGCCGCCAGCGTGGTGCGGGTGGCTTCGTCGTACACGCCGCTTTGCACAATGCCGAAACCGTGGGTCGCCAGCTTGCGCTGGAACCAGCCGACGTCGGGCAGCAGGGCGTCGAAGGCCGGGCGCACGGCCGCCACGCGGGCGGCGTCCGGCCACAGCACCAGGCCCTCTTGCGCCAGGCGCTGCCACGGGAATTGCGGACCCGGATCCTGCTTCCTCAACGGCGCGATGTCGCTGTGGCCCAGCACGTTCTCGGGCGCGATGCCGTGGCGCTGGACAATGTCTTTTACCAGCGGAACCAGGGCGTCCACCTGCGCTTGCGGGAACGGCGCATAGACGCGGCCGGTCGGCGTGTCCTTCCAGCCGGCGTTGACGATCTCGATGCCGATCGAGCTGTTGTTCAGCTGGGTGAAGTTCTTCCAGCTCGAATTGCCGGCATGCCAGGCGGCGCGGTTCTCGTCGACCAGGCGATAGATCTTCGGCGTCGCCTCGTCGGTCAGCAGGTAGTGCGAGCTGACCTGCTGCTCGGTCAGGATCTTGATCGAGCTCGGCGTGTTGGCGACCGTGTAATGCAGCACCAGGAAGCGCGCCCGGCTCGACTGGCCCTTGGCGGTATAGGTGGTGTCGTAGCGCGGGACGGTGGAGCAGCCCGCCAGCACGGTCAGGGCGAGTAAGGCGGCGATCGATTTCATCTTGTTCTCCTTGGTGGTTTCTTGTCGTTCAACCCAGCGCCAGGCGCGCGGCCGCGTGGTGGGCGCGCAATCCGGTCTGCGCAAAGTCGATATTCGGGGGCAGCGCTGCGCGCATGGTGTCGGCGATCAGCGGATGCAGTTCGGCGGCGCGTCCGCTCAAGGCCACCGGACGCGCCCCGAAGCGCGCGATCAAGGCCGACGCCAGGCGCGCCAGTTCGCGGCCGGCGTCGACCAGGATGGCGCGCGCCGCCGGATCGCTTTGCGCACTGGCGGCGACGGCCAGCGCCAGCTTGCCGACCGTCCCGCGCTCGTTTTGATAGATGAACTTTCGCGATTCGGCCCAGTCCGATCCGCCGACGTGTTCGAACACCGCATGCGCCATCGGCGAATCCCGCCAGCAGCCGGGACGTTCGTCTTCATTGCGCCAGATGTGGCGCAGCGCTTCGCGCGCGATCCAGAAGCCGCCGCCGCCATCGTCCAGCACCACGCCCCGGCCGCCGGCGCGGTGGAACACGTCGTGCTCGTCGATGAAGGCCCCGATCGAACCGGTGCCGGCATAGACCAGGTAACCTTCGCCCGGCGCGAAGCTGGCGCGGTAGGCGATCTCGATGTCGTTGCACAAGGTGACCGCGCCCGGCGCCACGCCCAGCAAGGCGGCCAGCCAGCCCTGCAGCAATTCGCCGTCGCCGCCGAAACCGGTCAGGCCAGCCTGCACCCGCACCGGATGCGCATGCTGCAGCACTGCCGCCGCCAGCCGTTCGAAGGTGGCGCGCACGGCGTCGCGGCCGTGGGGCGTGGCCATCTGCAGGGCGGAGAGACCGTCGACCGTGCCCTCGGCCAGGATCGCGCCGCCGGGCGCCGCCAGCGCCCAGCGGGTCTGGGTGCCGCCGGCGTCGATGCCCAGGCCGGCGCCTGCCACGCGCAGATTGTCTTGATCAGTCGGCATACCGTGATGCTACCCGCATTATGGTTTCGACCACACACGCACGCGCTCGCCCTCGTTGCCGAGACGGTCGACCGCGCTCACCACGACGATCTCGGCCGGGCCGAGGCGTTCGTCGTCGGAAATCGTCCAGGTCGCGCGCGCCGCCGGCGCCACGGCGAAGCGCCATTCATTGCCGTGGCGGGCCCAGATCGCATACAGGGCATTGCCCTTGCCCGCCTTCAGGCTCAGGTCGACCGATCTGGCGCCGCGGCTCGCCTTGATCGCGGGCGTGCCGGGTCGCGTGCTGCCCAGCCACGGCGTGGCCGGCACCAGCGCCTGGCCGGTGTAGCGGGTCGTGCGCAGCTGGTCGCTGATGCCCTTGCGGTTCTGCATCAGGGCCACCATGCTGAAGTGGATGTGGCCGGTGGCCAGCGGACGCGAACGGGTCACGCTGACCTGCTGCAGCACTTCGTCCGGCTCGTAGTCGCGGGTCGGCGCGCCGATGCGGCTGGTGAACAGGCCCGGCCAGATATGGCGGCCGAGCGGGTTCTGGCCGATCCAGTAGTCCAGCAGCACGTCATAGGCCTGGCCCGGCGGCTTGATCGGCCAGTACAGCTGCGGCACGAAGTAGTCGAGCCAGCCCTCCTGCAGCCACAGTTCGGCGTCGGCATACAGCTTGTCGTATTGCGAGAAGCCGACGATGCCAGGCGGACGGCGGTCGGGCCGGCCCAGGCCGAAGGGGCTGATGCCGAAGCGCACCCAGCTTTTTTCGGCATGGATGCCCTTGTACATGGCCTCGATCAGGCGGTTGACATTGTCGCGGCGCCAGTCGGCGCGCGCCAATGTGCCGCCGCTCTTCAGGTAGCGCTGCCAGGCCGGATCGTCGGGGAAGTCCAGTTCGGCCCTGGCCGCGCGGCCATCCAGCGCGGCGGCATTGCCGGCCACGGCCGGCGTGGCCTCGATCGGGTAGGGATAGAAATAGTCGTCGATGTGCACGCCGTCGATGTCGTAGCGGCGCACGACGTCGAGGATCACGTCCATGGTCTGCTTGACGGCTTCCGGCTCGCCCGGGTCCATCCACATGAACTTGCCATAGCGCTTGACGATGTCGGGATTGGTGTTGGTGATGTGGTTCGGCGCCGACTGCGAGCGCGCCGCGTCCATGCGCGCACGGTAGGGGTTGAACCAGGCGTGCAGCTCGAGGCCGCGCGCATGCGCCTGGTCGATCCAGAACTTGAGCGGATCGTAGGCCGGCATTGGCGGTTTGCCTTGCGCGCCGCTTAGGTACTCGGTCCACGGCTCGATCTTCGACGGATAGATCGCATCGGCCGAAGGACGCACCTGCAGCACGATCGCATTCAGGTTCAGCGACTTGGCGCGGTCGAGGATGGCGATGGCTTCCTGCTGCTGCTTGGCGGACGACAGGCCGGGCTTGCTGGGCCAGTCGATATTGGCGACGGTCGAGACCCAGGCGGCGCGCAGCTCGCGCGGCGCGGCGGGCGGGTCGTCGCCGCCGCTGGTTTCGGCGACCGGCACGTCGCGGGTGAGCGGCTTGGTGCCGCAGCCGGCCAGCAGACCGCCGAGGGCGAAGGCGCTGGCCATGCCGAGCGTGAAAGCGCGTTTGTTCATATCGGGAAGCAAAGTGGCTCCTTTGTGTTCTGTTCAGACTTTGACGAACCAGCGCTTGCGCCACATGCACCAGGCAATGGCAAACATGCAGGCGTTGAAAGCGATGGCGTACAGTAATGAGGTGTTGCGTGGGTCCAGCGGCAGCGCGGCGAACGGCGCGTACAGGAGTCGGCCGAGCGCGAGCTGGCTACCGTCCGGCTGCGTGAGTTGGATAAAACCGAGCATCTTGGCGATGAGGCCGGATAAAGCGAAGATGAACAGCGCGTTCATGCCGTAGATGACGAAGGGGGTGCTCAGGCGCTGCATGCGCTCGCGCAGTGCCGTTGACGGCGCCGCGTCCAGCAGCCAGTAGCTGGCGCCGAAGGCCAGCAGCGCCCAGCCGCTCATCAACAGGCAGAACGATGGCGTCCACAGGCTTTTATTGATCGGCATGAGGACCGCGTCGAGCGTGGAGCCCAGCGCCAGGCAGGCCAGGCCGGAGAGCATCAGCCACACCACCTGCTCGACCCGCGGCAGCGCCGAGAGCAGCAGGCGGCCGGCCAGCACGCCGAACAACAGGCTGCACACGGCCGGGAGCGTGGACACCAGGCCTTCCGGGTCCCAGGTCTTCGCCTGCGCCCACAGGTGGCCGTCCATCAGCGCGCGGTCGATCCAGGCGCCGAAGTCCTGGCCCGGTTCCAGTACGCCGGCGCCGATGCCGGGAACGGGGACGAAGAGCATCAGCACGCTGTACAGGGCCAGCAGCAGGAACATGGCAAGTGCCTGGCCGCGCCAGCCCAGATAGACCACCAGCGGCGCCGCCAGCAAGGTGCACAGGGCGATGCGCTGCAGCACGCCGGGAATGCGCACGCTGTCGAAATCGAAACGCGGGATCAGGTTGAGCAGGAAGCCGATCAGGAAGATCAACGCGGCACGCTTGGCCAGCTTGAGGAGCAGCTGCGGCTTGTGCGCGCCGGCGGCGGCCAGGCGGCCCAGCGACAGCGCCATCGCGACGCCGCCAATGAATAAAAAGAAAGGGAAGATGGTGTCGGTGAACGTCCACCCATGCCAGGCCGCATGCGCGAGCTGCGCATGCAGGTGGCCCCAGTCGCCCGGATTATTCACGAGCACCATCGCGGCGATGGTGAAGCCGCGGAAGGCGTCGAGCGATGTCAGGCGCACCGGTGCGTCGATCATGGCCCGTTATTTTTTCCCGAATTCGGGATCGATCTTCACCAGCGCCGCCACGATGAATGCGGGGATCGTCGCCAGGCAGGTCCAGATGAAGAAGTGCTTGTAGCCCAGGTATTCCTGCAGGTCGCCGCTCCACATGCCCGGCACCATCATGCCCAGCGCCATCAGGCCGGTGCAGATTGCATAGTGCGCGGTTTTATTGGGACCATCGGCCACCATGATCATGTACATCATCATGGCCGTGAAGCCGAAGCCGTAGCCGAACTGCTCGAGCGCCAGGAAGGCGGACACCGTCACCAGGTCGGTGGGCTGCGTCTGCGACAGATAGACGAACACCAGGTCCGGCAGGTGGATCGCGAACACCATCAGCCACAGGCAGCGCTTGAGCCCCAGGCGCGAGATCAGCCAGCCGCCAGCCAGGCCGCCCAGCGTCAGCGCGATGATGCCGACCGTGCCGTAGGCGATGCCGTATTCGGCGGTGGTGAGCCCCAGGCCGCCTTCGCTGACCGGGTCCTTCAGGAACGGCGCCACGAGCTTGAGCAGCTGGGCTTCGCCCAGGCGGAAGGTGAGGATGAAGGCGACGATCATCCAGATGTCGCGCTTCCTGAAGAAGGCGGCGAAGGTGCCGAAGAAATCGCGCAGCGGGTTATTGGTGGACGGGACAGCCTTGTCTTCAGGCGGCACCGGCAGCACGAACTGGTGCCAGGCAAAGGCGGCGAAGAAGATCCCGGCCAGCACGTAGAACACGATCGCCCAGGCTTGCCTGACGTCGCCCAGGCTCACGGCCAGGTAGCCGGCCAGCACCACCAGCGGGCCTTGCCCGACCAGGGTCGCCAGGCGATAGAAGGTGCTGCGCACGCCGACGAAGGCGGCCTGCTGCTGCTGGCGCAGGCCCAGCATGTAGAAGCCGTCGGCCGAGATGTCATGGGTGGCCGAGCTGAACGCCATGATCCACATGACGGCCAGGCTGACGGCGAAAAAGGCCGGTGTGTGCAATACGGTGCCGACCGCGATCAGCGAAGCGCCGACCACGATCTGCAACAGCACGGTCCAGCGGCGCTTGGTGCCGAACATGTCGACGATGGGCGACCACAGCGGCTTGACGACCCACGGCAGGTACAGCAGGCTGGTGTAGAAGGCGATGTCGGAATTCGAGATCCCCATGTCCTTGTACATGATGACGGTCAGGTTCATCACCACGACATAGGGGATGGCCTGGGCGAAGTACAGGGACGGCACCCACAGCCAGGGGCGGTTCGCTTGCGGTTTCTGCATGTCTCTTTCTTGTGCCCTTAGGCAAGGCTGCGGAAACGCGCTTACGCGAGCGCCTGGCGCACGCTGCCGCGCGCCGCTTCCAGCAGCGCTTGCGCCTGCTCGACACTGGTTTGTTTGGACAAGGCCACGATGGCGGTCTTGACGTGGAATCCGCATTGCTCCAGCACCGCCCGCGCGGCCTCCTCGTCGGCGCCGGTGGCGAAGCTGGTGAGGCGGATCGCGCGCCGTACCAGTTTGGCATTGGTAGCCTTCAAGTCTACCATCAGGTTGCCGTAGACCTTGTTCAAACGCACCATCAGCGCGCTGGAAAAGGTGTTCAGCGCGATCTTTTGCGAGGTGCCGGCCTTCAGGCGCGTGCTGCCCGAGACCACTTCCGGGCCGGTGTCCAGGGTGATGCCGATTTCGGCTTCGCGCGTGACCGGCGCGTCCGGGTTGTTGGCGAAGCCGATCGTCAGCGCGCCGACCGCGCGCGCGGCCCGGATCGCGCCCAGCACATACGGCGTGCCGCCCGATGCGGCGATCGCCAGCACCACGTCGTCCGGCCCCACGTTCACGCCCTCCAGGTCCGCGCCGCCCTGCTCCACGTCGTCTTCGGCCCCTTCGACCGCGACGAACATCGCGTCGCTCCCGCCGGCCAGCAGCGCCACCGCGCGTCCATGCGGCCAGGAGAAGGTCGGGTACAGCTCGACGCTGTCGAGCACCCCCAGGCGGCCCGAGGTGCCGGCGCCGACATAGATCAGGCGTCCACCCGCTTCCATGCGCGGCAGCGCGGCGGTGACGGCGGCGGCGATGCGCGGCGCGGCCTTGCGCACCGCCTCGACGGCCTGGAACTGGTCATCGACGAAGACGTTCACCAGTTCGGTGGTCGGATACTGGTCGAGGGCGGCGTGCGCCTGGGAAGGGGTTTCGGTATTGAGCATCGCCGTGTCTCGAAATGGAATTGTGATGAAACCAGTGTAATACCAATTCGGCAAGCCATCCCATGAAAGGATCGGCCGCCGCCATGCCGCGAGGTTATGCGGGCGAGTTAAGCCGGCCTTCGCAGCTCAGCCACGAAGTCATAGTGATCGCTGCGGCAGTAGGAATGGGTCAGCTCGACCGGCTCGCCCGATTCCAGGTAGCCGACGCGGGTGATGAACAGCACCGCGCGCCCTTCCGGCACGTCCAGGCGCGCCGCCAGCTCGGCGTCGGCGTTCATGGCGCGGATATGCTGCAGCGCGCGCACCGGCATGTGGCCGGTCTTGCCGAGGTGGGCGTACAGCGAGGCGGCCACGCCATCGGGACGCGGCAGCACCGTGGCCGGGATCACGCTGACCTCGTAGGCCATCACGACGTCGTCGGCCAGGCGCAGGCGCTCCAGGCGCGCCACCCGCGCGCCGGGCGACAGGCCCAGCGAGAGCTGCTCGTCGGCGTCGGCCAAGACCACTTCGCGGCGCAGCCACTCGGAGCGCGGGGTGTAGCCGCGCTGCTGCAGTTGTTCCGAAAAACTCGACAGGTTCGACAGCGGCTGCTCGATGCGCGGCGCGATATAGTTGCCCGAGCCGCGACGGCGCACCACGAGGCCCTGCTCGACCAGCTGGTCGATCGCCTTGCGCGCGGTGACGCGCGAGACGTCGAGCTGTTCGGACAGCATGCGTTCGGAGGGCAGCGCCTGGTCGGCCTGGTAGCGGCCGTCGCGCACGTCCTGCGCCAGCTTGCGCGCCAGCTGCATGTAGAGGGGAGAATTGTCGTCCAGGTTGACCTGGAATCCGGGACCGGGGGTGTTCATACCGTGGAAGCATACCACTTGAGACCAATACAAAAGAGTTATGGCGTCCCCACGGCTATTCATTAGGCAAGGGTTTCGGGCTGTCCGTATCCTGATCCCGCAAACTCAATAAAAAAGGAATGACATGAATCACGGCAGGCGATCCCTGCTCGGCATGGTCATGCTGGGCGCGATGGAACCGCTGTTCGCGGCGATGCCGCCGGCGTCCGGCGGTGTGGCCTCGCTCGACGCCGAGCTGGCTGCCATCGCCGATGATCCCGCCTTCCCGCTGGCCAGCCTGTCGGTGGTGGCCCTGCGCGCCGGTCGGCCGGTGTACGAAGGCGCGTTCGGGCGCCGCACCATCGGCAACGGCGCCATGCCCGACCGTCCCGCCACACCGGATACTTTGTTCCGCATCGCCTCGATCTCGAAGCTGGTCACCACGCTCGGCCTGATGCGCCTGCTGGAAGACGGCAAGGTCGATCTCGATGCCGACGTCTCGGGCTACCTCGGTTTCGACTTGCGCAATCCGCATTTCGCCAACCAGGCGATCACCCTGCGCCACCTGTTGCTGCATACCTCCTCGCTGCGCGACGACGCCGGCTACTTCTGGCCGGCGACGACCGCGCTGAAGGACGTGCGGCCCGCCTGGTCGAGCCTCGCCGGCCCTGACGGCGCCTATTACAGCTACTGCAACCTGGGCTTCGGCCTGATCGGCACGATCATGGAGCGCGTGACCGGCGAACGCTTCGACCGCCTGATGGCGCGCCTGCTGTTGCAGCCGCTCGGCCTGCAGGCCGGCTACAATCCGTCCGAACTGCCGAAGGCGGCGCAGGACCGGCTGGCGACCATCTACCGCAAGCGCGCGGTGGACAGCGACACCTGGCAATCCGACGGCCCCTGGGTCGCGCAGGTCGACGCCCCCGGCATCCAGCCGCCGCCCGGCCTGGCCGGCTACGTGCCGGGCACGAACGCCACGCCGTTCAGCCCGACCGGCGGCCTGCGCATCTCGGCGCGCGACCTTGGCGTCGTCATGCGCATGCTGATGGCGGGCGGCGTGCATGACGGCAAGCGCCTGCTGCAACAAGCGACGCTCGACCGGATGTTCGCCCGCCACTGGCGTTACGACGGCGTCGGCGGCAACGGCAACCCGCTGGGCAGCATCCTCAGCCCGCGCGGCCTGGGCAACGCCCACTATCCCGACCGTCCCGGGATGTGGCTGACGCCCGGCTTCGACGCGGTGGGCCACCTGGGCGACGCCTACGGCCTGCGCTCGGTCTTCGCCATGGACCGCGCCAGTGGCAACGGCATCGTGGTGCTGGCCGGCGGCAGCGCGCGTGACCCGTCGACCGATCCGGGCCGCGATTCCTCGCTGGCGCGCTACGAGGAACGCGTGCTGGCAAGTGTTTACCGGCGCGCCATCCTCGGCCAATCTTCGTGAACGCTCGCGCAAATGCGTACATATATGCCGGTTATGACTGTTCGCCCACCATTCATTGGCGGGCCGTCCAACCAGCCTCTAAGCTCTCTCCCCCAATCTGAACAAACGAGTCTGGCATGCAGCACATCATCGTGATCGGCGGCGGCGTCGTCGGCCTGGCATCGGCCTGGTGGCTGGTGGAAGCCGGCTACGGCGTCACCCTGCTCGAGCGCGCGCCGGAAGTCGGCAGCGGCGCCAGCTACGGCAACGGCGGCCAGCTCAGCTACCGCTACGTCTCGCCGCTGGCCGACGCAGGCATTCCGCTCAAGGCCGTCAAATGGCTGTTCCAGGCCGACGGCCCGCTGCGCTTCAAGCCGGAGGCCGACCTGCGCCAGTACCGCTGGCTGGCCAGCTTCCTGGCCCACTGCCGCGCCGACGTTAACCGCCGCACCACGGCCAAGCTGCTCGAGCTGGGAGAATGCTCGCGCCGCGCGATGGGGCAGCTCGAGCTGGTGGTGCCGCCCGAATCCTTCCACTGGCGCGACGCCGGCAAGCTGGTGGTCTACCGCTCGCGCGACGTGTTCGAGGCGGCGGCGTCGAAACCCGGCGCCGGCCAGGTCTGGACGCCCGAGGAATGCGGCGCGCGCGAACCGGCGCTGGCAGCAAGCCAGCACCTGCTGGCCGGCGGCATCTACAACGCCGGCGAGGCGGTGGCCGACTGCCACGCCTTCTGCCTGGCCCTGGCCGGGCGCCTGCGAGAACACCCGCGCTTTCGCGGCTTCGTCCATGGCGAGGCGCGCGGGCTGTACGCCGAACGCGGACGCATCCGCGGCGTCGAGACGGCCGGCGGCCTGCTCACGGCGGACGCCTACGTGCTGGCGGCCGGGATCCAGAGCCGCGACCTGGCCGAGTCGATCGGGATCGACCTGCCGCTGTATCCGCTCAAGGGCTACAGCCTGTCCGCCCCGATCCGCCAGGACGATGTGGCGCCCGAGATCAGCGTCACCGACTTCGAACGCAAGGTGCTGTATGCGCGCATCGGCGACCGGCTGCGGGTGGCGGCCATGGTCGACATGGTGGGCGAGGACCTGCGCCACGATCCGAAGCGGGTCGAGGGCCTGACGCGCCAGGTGCGCGACACCATGCCGCGCGCGGCGGATTATTCGCAGGTAGCGGTGTGGGCGGGATTGCGGCCGGCCACGCCGAGCAGCGCGCCGATCATCGGGGCCACCCGCTACGACAATCTGTGGCTGAACGTCGGGCACGGGCCGCTGGGGTTTACGTTTGCCTGCGGGACGGCGGCGGTGCTGGCCGACCTGGTGCAGGGGAAGGCGCCGCCGTTTGGGCTGGATGGGTTGACGCTGCGTTAATAAATTCCGTTCATGCGTCAACGGCTACAACGTGGCTGGATCATCTTGGTGATCGATTCTCCAGACAGGGACTTGGCTGTTTGAAGCTCGTACATCATCTGCAAGTTCAGCCAGAACTCTGGAGTCGTTCCGAAGTAACGTGAAAGGCGCAACGCCATGATTGGACTGATGCCCGATTTTTCGCGCCTGATTCTATTCACCTGTGCGGGACTGACGAGCAATGCCACGGCTAATTCATCACCTGACATTTTCAGCGGCACCAAATATTCTTCACGCAGAACCTCTCCAGGATGAACTGGCCGCATTCGATTAATAAACATATAAGTTCCTGTACAAGTCCATACCCAGCTGCTGATTTTTTAAGCTGGGGTTCGCTTTTACGTTGAAATAGACACCTCGGCTGTCTATACGTTCCAGCAATTATCCTTGGCGCCGGAGTCATGCAGCCCGCATGACCCACAGTCGCGAAATCGCGGATAATTGCCGCCATGTCCACCCGTCCCACCTCTCCCTGCCCCTGCGGCGGCCCCGCGTTCGCGCAATGCTGCGGACCCTACCTGGCCGGCGCGGCCCTGCCGCCGACCGCCGAAACCCTGATGCGCTCGCGGTATACCGCATTCACGCTCAAGGACGAGTCCTATCTGGTTGCCACTTGGCATCCAAGTACCCGCCCGCAGGAAGCGATCATCGACGAGTCCGAGCCCATGCGCTGGCTCGGACTCGAGATAAAAACTGCTTTACGTTTACGTCAACGTAAAGCAGAATTGCCGGACGATCCAGAGCAAGACCCGAACCGTATCAACGAGGATAGCGTCGAATTCGTCGCCCGCTTCAAGGTCGGCGGCCGTGCGCACCGCCTGCACGAAGTCAGCCGCTTCGTGCGCGAACCCGGCCCGGATGGCGCGCTTCGCTGGTTCTACCTGGACGGCAGTTTCCCTGACAAGAAGTAGCGCCGCGAGAGGCGGACAAAAAAGAGACGAAAGCAGAGGACGGCACATGCCCCAGATCGAGAGCAAACTGAACCCGCGCGGCGAGGACTTCAAGACCAATGCCGCGGCAATGCAGGCGGTGGTGGACGACTTGCGCGCGCGCGTTGCCCAGATGTCCCAGGGCGGTGGCGAAGCGGCCTGCGCCAAGCACGTTGCGCGCGGCAAGCTGCTGCCGCGCGAGCGCGTCGAACACCTGCTCGATCCGGGTACGCCCTTCCTCGAATTCTCGCAGCTGGCCGCCTATGAGATGTATGACGGCGCCGCCCCCAGCGCCGGCATCATCACCGGCATCGGCCGCGTATCGGGCCAGGAATGCGTGATCGTCTGTAACGATGCCACCGTCAAGGGCGGCACCTATTACCCGATGACGGTGAAAAAACACCTGCGCGCGCAGGAGATCGCCGAGCAGAACAACCTGCCCTGCATCTACCTGGTCGACTCGGGCGGCGCCAACCTGCCGAACCAGGACGACGTCTTCCCCGACCGCGACCACTTCGGCCGCATCTTCTACAACCAGGCGAACCTGTCGGCCAAGGGCATCCCGCAGATCGCCGTGGTGATGGGTTCGTGCACCGCCGGCGGCGCCTACGTGCCGGCGATGAGCGACGAGTCGATCATCGTCAAGGAACAGGGCACGATCTTCCTCGGCGGCCCGCCGCTGGTGAAGGCCGCGACCGGCGAAGTGGTCAGTGCCGAAGACCTGGGCGGCGGCGACGTCCACACCCGCCTGTCGGGCGTGGCCGACCACCTGGCCCAGAACGATCCGCATGCGCTGGCGCTGGCGCGCACCATCGTCTCGAACCTGAACCGGGTCAAGCCGGTGCAGGGCGCGCTGCGCGAGAGCGTGGAGCCGAAGTACGCCCCTGAAGAACTGTATGGCGTCATTCCGGTCGATACCCGCAAGCCCTTCGACGTGCGCGAAGTGATCGCGCGCGTGGTGGACGGTAGCGAATTCGACGAATTCAAGGCGAGATATGGCACCACGCTGGTGTGCGGCTTCGCCCACATCTACGGCATGAAGGTCGGCATCATCGCCAACAACGGCATCCTGTTCTCCGAGTCCGCCTTGAAAGGCGCCCACTTCATCGAACTGTGCTGCCAGCGCAAGATCCCGCTCGTCTTTTTGCAGAACATCACCGGCTTCATGGTCGGCCGCAAGTACGAAAACGAAGGCATCGCCCGCAACGGCGCCAAGATGGTCACCGCCGTCGCCACCGCCTCGGTGCCGAAGTTCACCATCATCATCGGCGGCTCCTTCGGCGCAGGCAACTACGGCATGTGCGGCCGCGCGTTCTCGCCGCGCTTCCTGTGGATGTGGCCGAACGCGCGCATCTCGGTGATGGGCGGAGATCAGGCGGCGTCGGTGCTGGCCACCGTCAAGCGCGATGGGCTGGAAGCGAAAGGCGGCCAGTGGTCGCCCGAAGAAGAAGCCGCGTTCAAGCAGCCGATCAAGGACCAGTACGAACACCAGGGCCACCCCTACTATGCCAGCGCGCGCCTGTGGGACGATGGCGTGATCGATCCGGTTGATACGCGCATGGTGCTGGGCCTGGGCTTATCAAGCGCCATGAACAAGCCGATCGAGGACACGAAGTTCGGCGTGTTCCGCATGTAAGGGAGAGATGAATATGGACTATCAGACCCTCACCATCGCGATCGCCGACAAGGTCGCCACCGTCACCCTGAACCGCCCCGAGCTGCGCAACGCCTTCAACGAGCACGCGATCGCCGAACTGGCGCTGGCCTTCGATGAACTGGGCCGGAGCGACACGGTGCGCGCCATCGTCCTGGCCGCGAACGGTCCGGCCTTCTGCGCCGGCGCCGACCTGAACTGGATGAAGAAGATGGCCGGCTACTCGCATGAAGAAAACCAGGAAGATGCGCTGCGCCTGGCCGACATGCTGCGCACGATCTACCTGTGCCCGAAGCCCACCGTGGCCAAGGTGCAGGGCGACTGCTACGCCGGCGGCATGGGGCTGGTGGCCGCCTGCGACATCGTCGTCGCCATCGACACCGCCGGTTTTTGCCTGTCCGAAGTGAAGCTCGGCCTGATTCCGGCTACCATCTCGCCTTACGTGATCAAGGCCATGGGCGAGCAGGCCGCGCGCCGCTACTTCTTGACGGCCGAACGTTTCGATGCGCTTGAGGCGCGCCGCATCGGCTTCGCGCATGAAGTGGTGGCCGCCGACGCGCTCGACGCGACGGTCGCCGGCATTGCCCGCGCCCTGGTCAACAACAGCCCGAACGCCGTGAGGCAAGCCAAGACGCTGGTGCGCGACATCGTCGGCAAACCAGTCGACGATGCGCTGCTGCTCGATACCGCCGGCCGCATCGCCGCCATCCGCGCCTCACTGGAAGGGCGGGAAGGCGTGGCTTCCTTCCTTGAAAAACGCAAGCCCACATGGCTGCAATCATAGATATTGGAATACAGAAGTGACTCAATCGACCTCCTCCGAGTGGATCGCGCGCAGCCTGCGCAGCGTATGGCATCCCTGCACGCAAATGCAGCATCACGAGGAGGTGCCGCTGATCGCGGTCAGCCATGGCAAGGGCCCGTGGCTCTATGACTATGACGGCAAGCGCTACCTGGACGGCATCAGCTCGTGGTGGGTCAATCTGTTCGGCCATGCGAACCCGCGCATCAACGCCGCGCTGAAAGACCAGCTGGACAAGCTCGAACACGCGATGCTGGCCGGCTTCACGCATGCGCCGGTGGTCGAGCTGGCCGAACGCCTGTCGAAGCTGACCGGCCACGCGCTGGGCCACGCCACTTTCGCCTCGGATGGCGCTTCCGCGGTCGAGATCGCGATGAAGATGAGCTTCCACGCCTGGCGCAATGCCGGCAAGCCGGCCAAACAGGAATTCGTCTGCCTGCAAGGCAGCTACCACGGCGAGACCATCGGCGCGCTGTCGGTCACCGACGTCCCGCTGTTCAAGGATGCCTATGGCCCGCTGCTGCGCGCCTCCCACGTGGTGAGCGCGCCCGACGCGCGCAACGCGGGCGAAGGCGAAACCGCCCAGGACGTGGCGCGCCGCGCGATCCTGGAAGTGAAGGAACTGTTCGAGCAGCGCGGCGACAACATCGCGGCCATCATCGTCGAACCGCTGGTGCAGTGCGCGACCGGCATGGCGATGTACGACCCGCTCTACCTCAAGTTGCTGCGCGACCTGTGCGACCAGCACCATGTGCACCTGATCGCCGACGAGATCGCGGTCGGCTGCGGGCGCACCGGCACCTTCTTCGCCTGCGAACAGGCGTCGATCTGGCCCGACTTCATGTGCCTGTCGAAAGGCATCAGCGGCGGCTACCTGCCGCTGTCGCTGGTGCTCACCCGCGACGACATCTACCAGGCCTTCTACAGCGAAGACATCACGCGCGGCTTCCTGCACTCGCACTCGTACACCGGCAATCCGCTGGCCTGCCGCGCCGCGCTGGCCACGCTCGACATCTTCGAGGAAGACGATGTCTTGAACCGCAATCGCGAACTGGCCACCAAAATGACGATCGCGCTGGCGCCGCTGGCGGAACACGAGCGCGCCCGCCACTTCCGCCAGCGCGGCATGATCTTCGCGTTCGACGCCATCGAGCCGGACAAGGATCGCGCCTCGACCTTCTCGCGCCGCTTCTTCTCCACCGCGGTCGAGAACGAACTGCTGCTGCGCCCGATCGGCCGCACCGTCTACCTGATGCCGCCCTATGTGCTGGACGACGAGGACGTCGCCGGCCTGGCCGCGCGCACCATCAAGACCTTCGAATCGGTGATTGCTGCGTGACCATGAACCTGATTGCCGCCATCGACCGCAAGCTCGACGCGCTCGCCGCCCACAGCCTGGTGCGCAAGCGTCGCGTGACCGACGGCGCCTGCGCGCCGCGCCAACGGGTTGACGATCGTATGCTGCTGGCCTTCTGCAGCAACGACTACCTCGGCCTGGCGTCGCATCCCGTGGTCATCGAAGCATTGCGCGCGGGCGCCACTTTGTACGGCGCCGGCAGCGGCGCCTCGCACCTGGTGTCGGGCCACGGCCGCGCCCACCACGTGCTGGAAGAGCGCCTGGCCGAGTGGATGGCGCCGCACCTGCAACAGGCGCGCGCGCTCACGCTGTGCACCGGCTATATGGCCAACCTCGCGATCCTGACCGCGCTGGGCCTGGATGCCGATGCGACGATCTTCTCGGAGGAGCTGAACCACGCCTCGCTGATCGACGGCGCGCGCCTGGCGAAGGCCGGCGTCACCGTTTATCCGCATGGCGACGTCGATGCGCTCGAGGCGCAACTGAAGGCCAGCACCGCCGCCACGAAAATCGTCGTCACCGACAGCGTCTTCAGCATGGACGGCAACCTGGCCCCGCTGCCGGCGCTGCTGGCCGTGTGCGAGCGTCACGGCGCCTGGCTGGTGGTCGACGACGCCCATGGCTTCGGCGTGCTGGGGACGAACGGCCGCGGCGCGCTCGAACACTTCGGCCTGCGCTCGCCCAACCTGGTGTATATGGGCACGCTCGGCAAGGCGGCCGGCGTCGGCGGCGCCTTCGTCGCCGCGCACGCCAGCGTCATCGAATTGCTGGTGCAGCGCGCCCGTCCCTACATCTACACCACGGCCTGCCCGCCGGCCCTCGCGCACGCCCTGCTCGCCAGCCTTGATATCATTGGCGGCGCCGAAGGAGAATCACGACGCGCCCACCTGGCGGGGCTGGTCAGGCAGTTGCGCGAGTCGCTGGATTTCCAACGTTGGAAACTGGCGGCGTCGACCACCGCGATCCAGCCCGTCATCATCGGCAGCAACGACGCCGCGCTGCGCGCCTCCGCCGCCCTGCATGAACAGGGCCTGTGGGTGCCGGCGATCCGCCCGCCGACCGTGGCGCCGGGCACGGCGCGCCTGCGCGTGACCTTGTCGGCCGCCCACGGCATCGACGACGTCGCGCAACTGGCGCAGGCGCTCAACAGACTGGAAAAGGCCGCACCATGAACAACCCGAACAACCTGAACGACAATGACGACCCGATCGCGGCGCCGCCCGCTGCGGTGCCAGAGGTCGACCTCCACGAGCCGGCTCATAGACCGGAACTTGAGCCAGAGCTCGAGGCGCGCGCCATCGACGGCCTGCCTTCGCGCTTCGCCTGCTTCGTCACCGGCACCGACACCGAGATCGGCAAGACCCTGGTCTCGAGCGCCATCCTGCACAAGCTCGCCGCCAGCGGCGTGCGCGCCTGCGGCATGAAGCCGGTGGCGGCCGGCGCCGAACTGCGCGACGGCGAACTGCATAACGACGACGCCGACATGCTGGTCGCTGCCGGCAACGTGCACCTGCCGTCGTCGATCACGACGCCGTATATGCTGCGCGAACCGGCGGCGCCGCACATCGCCGCCGCGCTGGAAAACGTCACCATCGAATCGGCGCCGATCATCGCCGCCTTCGCCGAGATCCAGGCCGCCTCCGACGCGGTCGTGGTCGAGGGCGTGGGCGGCTTCCGGGTGCCGTTCAACGACAACTTCGACAGCGCCGACCTGGCCGCGCAACTGAACCTGCCGGTGATCCTGGTGGTCGGCATGCGCCTGGGCTGCATCAGCCACGCCCTGCTCACGGTCGAAGCGATCGTGGCGCGCGGGTTGGTGCTGGCCGGCTGGGTCGCCAACACGGCCGACCCGAATATGAGGTTCGAGCAAGAGAACATCGAGGCGCTGGCACAGCGCATCCCGGCGCCGCTGCTGGGCCGCGTGCCGCGCCTGCAAACACCGACGGCCGCCGCGGCGGCCGAATTCATCGATCTCGCTGGACTGCCGGGATGGCCGTCCACGCGAGGCCAGTCCTGAAGGAACCACCATGTCCAATATGAACACCGTCGCCCTGCACCGCCCGGCGGCCCCGATCAAACCAGCGGAAAACGCCACCTGGCCGCTGGCCGACGTGCTCGCGCTGTTCGAGCTGCCATTCCCGGAACTGATGCACCGCGCCTCGACCCTGCACCGCGAATACTTCCCGGACGGCGACGTCGAACTGGCGACCCTGCTGTCGATCAAGACCGGCGGCTGCGAGGAAGACTGCGGCTACTGCCCGCAGGCGGCGCGCTACGACACCGGCGTCGAAGCCAAGAAGATCCTCGACATCGACACCGTGCTGGACGCGGCGCGCGCGGCGAAGGCCAGCGGCGCGACGCGCTTCTGCATGGGCGCCGCCTGGCGCAGCCCGAAGGAGCGCGACATGGAAAAGGTCGAGACCATGGTGCGCGAAGTGAAGGCGCTGGGCATGGAGACCTGCGCCACGCTGGGCATGCTCGAAGCCGGCCAGGCCGAGCAGCTGAAAAAAGCGGGCCTGGACTACTACAACCACAATATCGACACCGCGCCTGACTTTTACAACAACGTCATTTCGACCCGCGAATACCAGGACCGCCTGGACACGCTGGGCCGCGTGCGCGAAGCGGGCCTGAAGGTCTGCTGCGGCGGCATCGTCGGCATGGGCGAGACGCGCGAGCAGCGCGCCGGCCTGATCGCCCAGCTGGCCAACCTGAACCCGTATCCGGAATCGGTGCCGGTCAACCACCTGGTGCAGGTCGAGGGCACGCCGCTGCACGGCCTCGACAAGCTGGACCCGATCGAATTCGTGCGCACCATCGCGGTCGCGCGCATCACCATGCCGCAAGCGCGCGTGCGCCTGTCGGCGGGCCGTCGCGAGCTGGGCGAAGCGGTGCAGGCGATGTGCTTCATGGCCGGCGCCAACTCGATCTTCTACGGCGACAAGCTGCTCACCACCGACAATCCGGAAGCCGACGACGACCGCGTGCTGCTCGAGAAGCTGGGCCTCAAGACGCGCGCTGCCACGCTCGATTCGGTACAGAAGGAAGCTTGCGGCTGCTGATGCAGCACCCTGCGCGGCCGGGGAGACACGGCCGCGCCCACAATTCGTCCGAACAACCATAAGCGAAAGATAAGCGCATGTTCACCAAGATCCTCATCGCCAACCGTGGCGAAATTGCCTGCCGTGTCGCCGCCACCGCGCGCCGCATGGGTATTCGTACCGTCGCCGTGTATTCCGAGGCCGACGCCGGCGCCAAGCACGTCGCGGTGTGCGATGAGGCGGTCCTGATCGGCCCCGCGGCCGCCAAGGACAGCTATCTGCGTGGCAGCAAGATCATCGAGGTGGCCAGGGCCACCGGCGCCCAGGCGATCCATCCGGGCTACGGCTTCCTGTCCGAGAACGCCGAGTTCGCGGAGGCGGTGCAGGCCGCCGGACTGGTGTTCATCGGCCCGCCGGCTTCCTCGATGCGCGCGATGGGCTCGAAGTCGGCCGCCAAGCAGCTGATGGAGAGCGCCAACGTGCCGCTGGTGCCGGGCTACCATGGCGACGAGCAGAGTCCGGATTTACTGCATATGCAGGCCGACCGCATTGGCTACCCGGTGCTGCTCAAGGCCAGCGCCGGCGGCGGCGGCAAGGGCATGCGCGTGGTCGAGCGCTCGGAAGATTTCGAAGCCGCGCTGGCCTCGTGCAAGCGCGAGGCGATCTCCAGCTTCGGCGACGACAAGGTGCTGGTCGAGAAGTACCTGATCCGCCCGCGCCACATCGAGATCCAGGTCTTCGCCGACAGCTTGGGCAACTGCGTCTACCTGCACGAGCGCGACTGCTCGGTGCAACGCCGCCACCAGAAAGTGCTGGAAGAAGCGCCGGCCCCGGGCATGCCGGCGGACCGTCGCGCGGCCATGGGCGAAGCGGCGGTGAATGCCGCGCGCGCGGTCGGCTACGTCGGCGCCGGCACGGTGGAATTCATCGCCAACCAGGACGGTTCGTTCTACTTCATGGAGATGAACACCCGCCTGCAGGTCGAGCATCCGGTGACCGAGATGATCACCGGGACCGACCTGGTCGAATGGCAGTTGCGCGTCGCCTTTGGCGAGCCGCTGCCGAAGAAACAGCATGAACTCGGCATCCACGGCCACGCGATCGAGGCGCGCGTGTATGCCGAGAATCCCGAAAAAGGCTTCCTGCCGTCGATCGGCGCCTTGCGCCACATGGACGTGCCGCAGGCGGTGGCGTTCGAGCTCGGCGCGGATGCAATGCATCCCGCCGCCGTGCGCGTCGACTCCGGCGTGCGCGAAGGCGACGCGATCTCGCCGTTCTACGACCCGATGATCGCCAAGCTGATCGTCTGGGGCGCGGACCGCACGCAGGCGCTGGCGCGCATGTCGCAGGCGTTGGCCGAGTTCCGCATCGTCGGCCTGGCCACCAATATCGCCTTCCTGAAACGCCTGGTCGAAGGCGACGCGTTCGCTAGCGCCGACCTGGATACGGGTTTGATCGAGCGCAATCATTCCTCACTTTTCCCGCCACCGGCCCCGGCCCCGCTCGGCGCCCTGGCCCTGGCCGCGCTTGCGCTCATCGATAGCGAAACCGCGCACGGCGCCGCCAACGACGCCGACCCATGGAGCCAGGCCCGTGGCTGGCGCATGAATGGCGACTACCGCCGCACCCTGTCCTTCAGCGACGAGCACGGCGATTACCGTGTCGGTCTGACTTATCTCAATAGTGCGTGGGAAATTGACCTTGATAAGCAGAGCCAGCGCATCGAACTAATCTCGCGGAACGATGCCGAGCTGGCGCTGCGGCTGGGAGAGACCGCCGTGCATGGCTGCGTGCGCCGCGATGGCGACATGTTCCACGTGTTTAGCGGTGGCCGCCATCACACCCTGACGTACAATGACCCGATGGCACATGCCGGTGAGATTGAATCGGCGGGCGGTCGCCTGACGGCGCCGATGCCGGGCAAGGTGGTCGCAGTGCTGGCCCAGTCCGGCAAGGACGTCAAACAGGGCGAGCCGCTGGTGATCATGGAAGCAATGAAGATGGAACACACGATTTCCGCGCCGAGCGACGGCCTGGTGGAAGAAGTGCTGTACCAGGTCGGCGACCAGGTGGCGGATGGCGCGCCGCTGCTGGCCTTCAAGGCGGCGTAAGCAAGACCCATAAAGGGCACCTCGAAAAACCGTCGCGAGCGGCAGCAGTTTCGGGTGAGAAGCGCAGCTGTACTGGAGTACAGCGAGCATCGCAGACCGAAAATGCAACGCGCAGCAGGTTTTTCGAGGTGCCAGAACCACCCTGACAAAAACGAGGGGGAGACATGCGCATTGTCCTGTACCGGGGCGATGGCGTCATCGAGCCGTGGGAACGCGAGTTCTCGGCCGTGATGCCAGGCGTCGAGACGGTCACCTGGAAGGAGGGCCAGCTGTTGCCCCCTTGCGATTACGCGGTATTGTGGAACCCGGCGCCCGGCCTGCTGGCGCAGCTGGACGAGGTCAAGGCGATCTTCCTGATGGGCGCCGGCGTCGACGCCGTGCTCAAGTTCGGCGACACGCTGCCGCGCGTGCCGCTGGTGCGCCTGGGCGACGCGGGCATGGGCGTGCAGATGGCCGAGTACGTGGCGCACGCCGTGCTGCGCTACTTCAGGCGCTTCGACGAATACGAACAGCAGGCACGGCACGGCGCCTGGAATCCGCTGCCCCAGCATCCGAAAGAGTCGTTCACGATCGGCGTCATGGGACTGGGCAAGCTCGGCATGCCGGTGGTCGAGGCGATGCGCCATTTCGGCTTCCCGGTGCGCGGCTGGAGCCGCAGCCCGAAGGACATCCCCGGCGTGCCGACCTATGCCGGCATGGAGCAGCTCGACGATTTTTTACATGGCACGCGGGTGCTGGTATGCCTGCTGCCGCTGACCGCGGACACGACCAACCTGCTCGACCGCCACCGGCTGGGCAAGCTGGCGCCCGGCGCCTACCTGATCAACGTCTCGCGCGGCGCGATCCTGGCCGAGCCCGACCTGATGACGCTGATCCGCTCGGGGCACATCGCCGGCGCCACGCTCGACGTGTTCCGCCATGAGCCGCTGCCGGCCCCGCATCCGTTCTGGAACGAGCCGCGCATCGCCCTCACCCCGCATATCTCGGCGCTCACCATGCGCCTCGACGCCGTGCGCCAGATCGCCGCCAAGATCGGCGCCCTGGAAGACGGCGAACCGGTCGACGACCTGGTCGACCGCCAACTTGGATACTAAGATGAACCAGCCTGCATTGCCCACCAAAGTCAAGATCGTCGAAGTCGGCCCGCGCGACGGCCTGCAGAACGAGAAGGAAGCGCTGAGCGCCGACGTGAAAGTCGAACTGGTCGAGCGCCTGGCGCGCGCCGGCTTCGTCAACGTGGAAGCGGCCGCCTTCGTGTCGCCGAAATGGGTGCCGCAGATGGCGACCAGCGCCGAGGTGCTGGCGCGCATCGCGCGCCGGCCCGGCACCATCTATTCGGCGCTGGTGCCGAATATGCAGGGCTTCGAGGCCGCGCTTGCCGGCGGGGCCGACGAGGTGGTCGTGTTCGGCGCGGCCTCCGAAGCCTTCTCGCAAAAGAACATCAACTGCTCGATCGCCCAGTCGATCGCGCGCTTCGAGCCGGTGGCGCGCGCGGCGAAGGAACACGGCTTGCGCCTGCGCGGCTCGATCAGCACCGCCTTCGGCTGCCCCTACCAGGGCGAGGTGCCGCTGGACGCCGTCGGCGACGTGGTGGCGCGCATGCGCGACCTGGGCTGTGACGAGATCGACATCGCCGACACCATCGGCGTCTCGACCGCGCGCAAGACCCAGGCCGTGATGCTGCGCGCGGCGCGCGAATTCCCGATCGCCCAGCTGGCCGGCCACTTCCACGACACCTATGGCCAGGCGCTGGCCAACATCTATGCGGCGATGGAGGTGGGCGTGGCGATCTTCCACTCCTCGGTGGCCGGCCTGGGCGGCTGCCCGTATGCCAAGGGCGCGACCGGCAACGTGGCGACCGAGGACGTGCTGTACCTGATGCAGGGGCTGGGCATCGAGACCGGCGTGGATCTCGACCAGGTGGTCGATGCCGGCCTGTTCATCTCGCAGCAGCTGGGCCGCAAGAGCATCAGCCGCGCCGGCAACGCGATCGCGGCCAAGCGCGCCGGATGAATCGTCGGGGTGGACGGCACCCCACAACGAAAAAAGCCGACAACTCACGTTGTCGGCTTTTCTCTTAATGCTGGTCGGAGTACAAGGATTCGAACCTTGGACCCCCTGGTCCCAAACCAGGTGCGCTACCGGGCTGCGCTACACTCCGAAGAAGCGAGATAATATCGGTTTCGCGTGACCTGGTCAAGTTTTCGTTGCAAAATAGCGAGCTGGTAGTTTTCTGAAGTTAAGTTGAGGTATGTATGTCATGCATATGGCTCTGAACTTTGGCGACCCGGTCAGCCTGCAACGAGGCAACCGGCGCATCGTCATCGGCGTCGCGGTATCGATCGCGGTGCACGCATTATTCCTGCTGGCGTACCGGAATACGACGTTCAAGACCATGGAGATCGCGCCGGCCGAGCCGACGGTGCTGTCCGTCATGATCGCCCCTCCGGCGCCGCCACCGCCACCACCCGCGCCGGAAATCGTTCGTCCCCCGGCGCCAGCCCCGAGCGCCCCCAGCGCCCCCGCTGCACCACGCACGACCCAGCCTGCGCCACCACAAGCCGTGATCGCGGTCCCGGAAAGTTCACGCACCGGGCCCGATCCGTTCGTCGTACAACAGGAAGAAACCGTGGAACCAGCGCCGAAGTTCGACATGAACGCGGCGCGCGCGGTGGCGCGCGCGAATGCCCACCTGCGCGACCCGTCGAAGGAAGGCACGGCGCTGGCGCAATTCCCCGAGCCGGCGCTGCAGACCGAATCGAAGCTGGCGCGCGGCATCCGCGAAGCCAAGCGGCCCGATTGCAAGGACGGCCTTCCGGGCGGGCTGCTGGCGCCGATTTATTTACTGATGGAGAAAAAGGATTCGGGCTGCAAGTGGTAAGCCGTCATTCACCCTTGATCTGCAGCGCACGCTCGTAGAGCGCATTCTTCTTGCGCCCCGTGATCTGCGCCGCCAGGTTCGCCGCCTGCTTCACGCTGCACTCGCTCAACAGGATCTGCAGCACGCGCTCGGCCTCGGCATCTTCGGCGTCCGTGGCTTCGACGGCGCCGGCCACCAGCACCACGAATTCGCCGCGCTCGCGGTGCTGGTCGGCCGTGACCCAGGCGCGCGCATCCTTCAGTTCGCAGCGGTGCACTTCCTCGAACATCTTGCTCAGCTCGCGGGCGAACACCACCTGCCGGGTCGGCTCGAAAGCCGCCGCCAGCGCCTCGACGCAATCGACGATGCGATGCGGCGCCTCATAGAACACCAGGGTCGAGGTCTCGCGCGCCAACGGCGCCAGCGCCGCCTCGCGGCCCTTGGCCTTGGCCGGCAGGAAGCCGACGAAGTGGAAGCGGTCGTTCACCAGGCCGCTGGCCGACAGCGCCGCGATCGCGGCCGAGGGACCCGGCAGCGGCACCACGTTCAGGCCCGCGCTGCGCACCGCATCGACGATGCGCGCGCCGGGATCGGACACGCCCGGCGTGCCGGCGTCGGACACCAGCGCCACGCGTTGTCCGGCGCGCAGGCGCTCGACGATTTTCTCGGCCACTTCGCGCTCGTTGTGCTGGTGCGCGGCGATGGTCGGCTGGGACAGGCCGAAGCGCTGCAGCAGCGCACCGGTCTTGCGCGTGTCCTCGCAGGCGACCACGTCGCTGAGGGCCAGCAGGTGTAAAGCACGCAGGGTGATGTCGGTGACGTTGCCGATCGGAGTAGCCACGACGTACAGCGTTGCGGTAGGATAGGACTGCTGGGCCGCCTCGCCCATGACGGGAAGTCGGGCGATGTCGATGGTCTGCTGATCTGTCATAAAGGGTTCCGATGCTGAAGAAAAAAAATCTACCGGGCTTGCTCGCGGCCGCCGTCATTACACTCTTGGCAGGCTGCGGCAGCACGCCGCTGCCTCCCGATACCGGTTGCGGCATGCCAGGCGGAGTGTGCGGTCCTGCGACGCCGGTGACGAATGCGCCGCCACCGGCGCCAGCTTACACGCCGCCGCCGCGCGAAGAAAGTGGCGTACAGACCAATCCGGTCGAACTGCCGCCGAGCGCCGGCGGCGGCCCGCGCGCCGCGGCGCCATCGTCGGCGCCGTACAGCGGCCCGGCCGTGCGCGTGGCGCTGCTGCTGCCGCTCGAGTCGCAGGCGCTGGCCCAGCCGGCCGAAGCGGTGCGCGCCGGCTTCATGGCCGCCCACGACCAGCAGCGCGAAGGCGTCACCGTCAACCTGGTGCCCACCGGCGACTCGACGCAGGCCGCGCTCGACGCCTATCGCGGCGCGGCCGAGCAGAACGATATCGTGGTCGGTCCGCTGGCGCGGTCCGCCGTGGCGGCCCTGGCCACCAGCGGCGCGGTCAACAAGCCGACCATCGCCCTGAACCACCCGCAAGTCAATTCCCCGCTGCCGCGCCAGATGCTCGTCATCGGCCTGTCGCTCGAAGACGAAGCGCGCCAAGTGGCCGAGTGGGCCGCGAGCGAGCAGCCGGTCGGCCAGGCCCTGGTGCTGACCGGCCGCGCCGCCTGGCAGCAACGCCTGTCGGGCGCCTTCAGCCAGCGCTGGGCCGAACTGGGCCGCATGCACGCGACGGTCGAACTGCCGGCCGAAGGCGGCTACGTCGACGGCAATGCGCTGGCCGAGCTGCGCGCCCGTTTGTCGGCCGAGCCGCCGCAGCTGGTGTATGCCGCCCTCGACGCCAACGGCCTGCGCCAGGTGCGCATGGCGATCGGCACCTCGCTGCCGACCTATGGCACCGCCTCGGTCAATCCGGGCCTCGACATGTCCAGCGTGCCGGCCGAACTGGTCGGCGTGCGCTTCCTCGACCTGCCCTGGACCGTGCAGCCCGACCATCCGGCCGTCGCCGGCTATCCGCGCTGGAGCAATGGCGGCCAGGGGCTCGATCCGCAGCGCCTGTACGCGCTCGGCATCGACGCCTACCGCATCGCGCGCGAACTGGCGCAACGCCCCACCGGCGCGTTCGAACTCGATGGCGCCACCGGCCGCCTGTCGGTGAACGTCGGCCAGGGCGATCGCGCCTTCCGCCGCGTCGAGACCGGCGTCGTGGTGCGCGACAATGGCCCGACTGAAGAAATCCTCACCGACGATGCCGGCGGCGACAGCCTTCCGCGCCCGCGCCGCGTGTTCGAACCGGTCGCGACCGGTTTATGAAATGTGGCCCTTGCGCCTGTCCCGACGGCAGGCCCAGGGCCGGGAATGGGAACGCGCCGCCCTCGATTACTTAAAACACCATAAACTGTCCCGGGTCGAGGAGAATTTTCGCTGCAAGGGCGGCGAGATCGACCTGATCATGCGCGATGGCGCAACCCTGGTGTTCGTCGAGGTGCGCCAGCGCGCCGACCGCGCACACGGCGGCGCCGCCGCCAGCATCACCCCTGCCAAGATCCACCGCCTGGTCTGTGCGGCGCAAGTCTATCTGTTGCGTTTTCCCGTCACTCCTCCCTGCCGTTTCGACCTGGTCGCCATCGATGGCGAGCATATCGAATGGTTGCGGAACATCATTGAAGTGTAAGCAATTTTTACTGCGCTTGCTCAGGTGGGGTTGCCGCTGCACTATAATCCTCGGCTATGAATACTCAACGCATCCTCGCTCACTTCCAGGAGAGCGCCGACCTGAAGATGAAGTCGGCCGCCACCCTGGCTCCTTCCATTTCGGCGGCGGTAGAACTCATGTTCAGCGCCCTCTCCAACGGCAACAAGATCCTGGCCTGCGGCAACGGCGGTTCGGCCGCCGACTGCCAGCACTTCGCGGCCGAGCTGGTCGGCCGTTTCGAGCGCGAGCGCTTCCCGCTGCCGGCGATCGCCCTGACCACCGACACCTCGATCCTGACCGCGGTCGGCAACGACTACAGCTTCAAGGAGATCTTCTCGAAGCAGGTGCAGGCATTCGGCCAGGCGGGCGACATCCTGCTGGCGATTTCGACCTCGGGCAACTCGGCCAACGTGCTGGCCGCGGTCGAGGCGGCCCTGGAGCGCGAGATGCGCATCGTGGCCTTCACCGGCAAGGACGGCGGCCAGTTGGGCAAGCTGCTGACCGACGCCGACGTGCACATCAACGTCCAGCATGCGCGCACCGCGCGCATCCAGGAAGTCCACCTGTGCGCCATTCACTGCATCTGCGACGGCATCGACGTCGCGCTGTTCGGAGGAGACGAGAATGCGTAACACCCGCCGGCCCATGGCCGCGCTATTGACCAAAGTCGTGCTGGGCACCGCCCTGGCGGCATCGCTGTCGGGCTGCTTCGGCCTGATCGTCGGCGCCGGCGTGGCCGGCGCCGTGTCCACGGTCGACCGCCGCACGCTGGGCGCCCAGACCGAGGACAAGTCGATCACGGTCAAGGCCGAGCTGGAAATGCGCAAAGTCACCGGCGATGCCGGCAACGTCAACGTCACCAGCTTCAACCGCCGCGTGCTGCTGACCGGCGAAGTGCGCGACGAAGCCATGAAGCAGGCGGCCGAGCGCGAAGTGCGCAAGATCGCCAACGTGGTGTCGGTCATCAACGAGCTGGCGGTCTCCGGTTCGTCGAGCTACACCTCGCGCTCGAACGACGCGCTGATCACCACCAAGGTCAAGACCAGCCTGGTCGACATGAAGACCGTGTCGGCGATCTCGTTCAAGGTCACCACCGAACGCGGCGTGGTCTACCTGATGGGCCTCGTCACTCCGCGCGAAGGCAATATCGCCGCCGATGTCGCCAAGGGCGTCTCGGGCGTCACCCGCGTGGTGAAGATCTTTGAATACATCAACGAAGAAGATCCGCGCGTGCGGCAGAACAGCCCGGCGCAGGCTTCGCTGGATTAAACAAGGCCTTCATCAGCCCACCAGAAGCGGCAGGACTATAATGGTCCTGCCGTTTTTTCATATCGACCGACCATGACCGCTCCCACGCATTCATCCGCTACCCGTTCCTGGTTCAAGCCCGCCGCCATCGGCGCCGTGGTGCTCGCCCTGGCCGGCATCGGCTACGCCTCGTTCAGCAACACCACACAGGCGCCGGACGTCACCTTCATCAGCATCGCCGGAGAAAAGATCAGCACCCAATCCTTGCGCGGCAAGGTCGTGATGGTCAACTTCTGGGCTACTTCCTGCGTCACCTGCGTCAAGGAGATGCCGGACATGGTCGCGACCTACAACAAGTACAAGGACCAGGGCCTGGAATTCGTCGCGGTCGCGATGCAGTACGACCGCCCCGACTACGTGCTGAACTTCACCGAGCAGCGCAAGCTGCCGTTCAAGGTAGCGCTGGATTCGGCCGGCGACATCGCGCGCCAGTTCGGCGACGTCACCCTGACCCCGACCACCTTCCTGATCGACAAAGAGGGCCGCATCCTCAAGACCTATGTGGGCGAGCCGGACTTCGCGGCCGTCCACAAGCTGATCGAGAAGGAACTGGCCGGCTGAGGCTCAGGCTTTCGGATACAGGATCATCTGGGTGCAGCGGAACAGGGCGATGGTCTTGCCGCTGGCCTGGTCCGTGACGGTGGCGTCCCACACCTGCGTGGTGCGGCCCAGGTGCACCGCGGTGGCGGTGCAGGCCAAGGTGCCTTCGCGCGCGGTGCCCAGGTGGTTCGATTTCAGTTCGATGGTGGTGAAATTCTGGGCGCCTTCCGGCAGGTTGCTGACGCAGCCATAGCCGGCGCAGGTGTCGGCCAGGGTGACCACGCTGCCGGCGTGCAGGTAGCCATTGGGCGCCAGCAGCTGCGGCTCGACCTTCATCTCGGCGGACAGCTTGCCGGGGCTGACGTCAGTGATGCGGATGCCCAGGTGGCCAGGGAGGAACTTGGCGCCGAACTCGTTGAAGGCTTCCGGGGTGTACTTGGTATTCACGTGTGTCTCGATGTTGTTGTAAAAAACGGCATCGTACACCGGGATCGTTCCACCGGGTCGAGTGATGCTTCTACTCGGCCGGCTCAACGGCGCTTGGCGCCACCCTGTCGTCCGCCCTGCTTGCCTCCCTGCTTGCTCCCCTGGCGCCTGCGCGCCGCCGAATTCTGCTGCTGCAGCATCGCGTCGACCCGCTCCGACGCCTCGCGCGCCAGCTCCTGGGCCAGCTCGATGCTCGGGAAGTATTCCGGCTCGCGGTAGCCCAGCCAGGCATAGGCCGAATACACGCGGCAGGTGTCCTCGACCTCTTGCAGGTTCATGTAGAACAGGTGCTGCGGATTCGGGTTCGGCTGCAGCTTGACCACCTTCTTCTTGGCCAGCGAAAGCGCCCAGTGTTCCCAGGCGCTTTGCAGCACCGGCACGCGGCTCGAGATCGGCACCAGCGACAGCATGAATTTTTCCGCCACCGACAGCGGCAGCGTGTCGAGCCATTCGGCGCGCTCGTTCTGCTCCTCGGTGATGCGCGGGTAGAAGAAGCCGTCCGGCACGTCGATATTGTGCACGAAGCGTTTCAGGAGCTTGACCAGCGAGGTCTCGCCGGTCACCGCCGCGATGCGGTGCAGCTGCTCGAGCGACGGCGCGACCGCGAAGCCGGTGGCGGCCACCGGCGGGATCTTTTCCTTCATCAGCGCGCGCATCACCTGGTGGGTGTCGTCGTCGTAGCCGGCGACGAAGCCCTCCTCGTGCACGCCGTAGCGCCCTGCCCGGCCCGCGATCTGCTTGGCCAGCGCCGCCGGGATCTCTTCTTCCTCATAGCCGTTGTACTTGACCGTGGTGGTCATCACGATGCGCGCGATCGGCATGTTCAGGCCCATCGCCAGCGCGTCGGTGCCGACCACGATGTCGGCCTGCCCTTCGCGGAAGCGCTCGGCCTGGGCCCGGCGCACCTCGGGCGACAGGTTGCCGTAGACCGTCGCCACCGACAGGCCCTTCTCGGTGATCATGTCGCGCCACATCAAGACCTCGCGCCGCGAAAAGCAGATCACGGCGTCGCCGCGGCGCAGGTTCGACAGCTTGCGCACGCTGGACGGCTCCATCGACAATGGCCCCATGCGCTTGAGCACATGGACTTCGAGCGGCACTTCCAGGCGCTCGGCCAGCGCCTCGATCGCGCGCCGCGCTTCCGGCGCGCCGACCAGGTACACGACGTTCGCCGGCGCTCCGACCACGGCGGTGGTCCAGGCCGCGCCGCGGTCGCGGTCGGCCAGCATCTGGATCTCGTCGATCACCGCGACTTCCACCGGCGTCTTCGTGTCGAGCATCTCGACCGTGCTGGCGACGTGGGTCGCGCCTTCTTCCAGGCGGCGTTCCTCGCCGGTGATCAGGCTGACCTTGATCGGCTCGCCGTGCGGACGGGCGGCCTGCAGGCGCTCGTAGTTTTCCAGCGCCAGCAGGCGCAGCGGCGCCAGATACACGCCGCTGCCGGCCTTGGCGAGCGCTTCCATCGCGCGGTGGGTCTTGCCCGAGTTGGTGGGCCCCAGCAGGGCGATGAACTTGCGCTGCATGCGGCTGGCCACCTCGAACGAGCGCGGATACTCGGCCAGGTTGATGCTTTCCTTGGTGCGCGCCGCATGGCGCTCTTCCTCTTCGCGCTCGACCGCGTGGGTCAGGCGCTGCGAGATGCGCTGGAACACGTACTCGGCCGGCTCGGACGTTTCCAGCTCGTCGAGCACGTCGAGAAACAGCATCGGGTCCCAGCCGAACTGGTCGGCATCCTCGGCGATGTCGCGCACGAATTCCTCGGCTTCGAGGTGCAGGCGCTGCAGGTCTTTCTGGTCGGTGCGTTCCTCGACCAGCTCGCGCCGCGCCAGCAAGTCCATCTTGCGCCACTTGCTCGGCTTGGCCAGCACGCCGCGCGCCGGCACCAGGCGGTAGGGCACGCGCAGGCCTTCGTACTGCACCTCGCCGGAAAAGCGCAGGAACACGCGGCCTTCGAGCTTGACCAGCTCGATGCCGCGCGCGGCCAGGCCGAGTTCGCGCTCGAGGAAGGCGTCGTCGTTCTCGAGGTTGTCGGAAGAAAGATTGTCGTGGTGGTTGCTCATGAGTGAATGCGTCAGAATCGCTTGCCGCCACTATAGCGCGTAAGCGGCCGACGCATTGTCCGTCAGGCGCCCCCGTCTTTCACGAGCGCATAGCCTTCATCGACCCAGCCCGTGACGCCGCCAATCATCAGCTTGACCGGCCGCCCCAGCCCCGCCAGGCGCGCGGCGCCGCGGTGCGCGCCATTGCAATGCGGGCCGGCGCAGTAGACGACGAACAGCGTGTCCATCGGATAATCGCGCAGCTTGACCTCGACCAGCTTCGCGTGCGGCATGTTCAGGGCGCCCGGCACGTGGCCGGCCGCGTACAGCGCGGGACCGCGCACGTCGAACAGGACGAAGTCGGGCTGGCCGCCCTCGAAGGCCGCATGCACGTCGGCGCAGTCGGTCTCGTATTCGAACGCCGCGCTGAAATGCGCCAGCGCCCTGTCGCTCGGCGCCGCCGGAACCGCGGAAACGGGTGAAGTCATCATGGTTGCTCCTCGTTGAAAGAGCCTGCAGTGTGGCAGCGAACGAGGGGCCGGGGCAGGTGGCGGGACGACAGAAACTGGTAACATCGCGCCATGCCCCACCATGTCGCCATCCTCGCCTACGACGGCCTGTGCACCTTCGAATTCGGCTGCGCGGTGGAGCTGTTCGCCCTCGAGCGGCCGGAGCTCGGCGTGCCCTGGTACACGCATGCGGTGTGCGCCGTGGACCCCGGACCGCTGCGCGCGATGGGCGGCTTGAGCGTCGTCGCGCCGCACGGCCTGGAGGCGCTCGACGCCGCCGACACGATCGTCATCCCCGGCTGGCGCGACGCGGCGGAGCCGCCGCCGCCAAGCCTGGTCGACGCGCTGCGCCGCGCCGAAGCCCGCGGCGCGCGGCTGTGCGCGATCTGTTCCGGCAGCTTCGTGCTGGCCCATGCCGGCCTGCTGGACGGCCGCAGGGCGACCACCCACTGGCGCTATCTCGAGCGGCTCGCGGCAAGCTTCCCGCAAGTAGAAGTGGAGCAGGGCGTGCTGTACGTGCAGGACGGCCGCATCGTGACCTCGGCCGGTTCCGCCGCCGGCCTGGACATGCTGCTGCACGTGGTGCGCAGCGACTTCGGCGCCGAGCTGGCCAGCCGCGTGGCGCAGCGCCTGGTGATCCCGGCCCACCGCGACGGCGACCAGGCCCAGCTCGTGGCGCGTCCGCTGCCGCCGGGCGAGCGCAATGCGATCGCGCAGCTGATGGATTGGGTAAGAGAAAACGTGCGCGCGGGGCACACGGTGGAGTCGATGGCGGCCCGGGCGCGAATGGGCACGCGCACCTTCCAGCGCCGCTTCAAGGACGTCACCGGCGTAACGCCGCTGGCCTGGCTGGTGCGCGAACGGGTCGCGCTGGCGGAACGGCTGCTGGAAACGAGGCCGGGGCTAACCATCGACGCCGTCGCCGACCTGGCCGGCCTGGGGTCGGCCGAATCGCTGCGGCGGCACTTCAGGAACCATGGCCTGCCGCCGCCGGCACGCTGTCGCCGGCTGGGCAGGGCGGCTGCCGGGGCAGCCGAAGTGGCCGGGCTGGCCGGGCTGGCTTAGGCGGCGACGCCCGCCTCGTGCGCCTGCTGGTCGGCGTGGTACGACGAACGCACCATCGCGCCCACGGCGGCGTGCACGAAGCCCATCTCATACGCCTTTTCTTCGAACATCTTGAAGACATCAGGATGCACGTAGCGGCGCACCGGCAGGTGCGAATTGGTCGGCGCCAGGTACTGGCCGATGGTCAGCATGTCGATGTCGTGCTCGCGCATGTCGCGCATGACTTCGAGGATCTCTTCGTCGGTCTCGCCCAGGCCGACCATCAGGCCCGACTTGGTGACCGCGCTCGGGTACATCTTCTTGAAGTCGCGCAGCAGGACCAGCGAGTGCTTGTAGTCGGCGCCAGGACGCGCTTCCTTGTACAGGCGCGGCACGGTTTCCAGGTTGTGGTTCATCACGTCCGGCAGGCCGTCGGCGAAGATGTTCAATGCTTTTTCGAGGCGGCCGCGGAAATCCGGCACCAGCACTTCGATCTTGGTGTTGGGCGACAGCGCGCGGGTCTTCTGGATGCACTCGACGAAGTGGCCGGCGCCGCCGTCGCGCAGGTCGTCGCGGTCGACCGAGGTGATCACGACGTAGGACAGGCGCAGGTCGGCGATGGTCTTGGCCAGGTTGCCCGGCTCATTCACATCCAGCGGATCCGGGCGGCCGTGGCCGACGTCGCAGAACGGGCAGCGGCGGGTGCACTTGTCGCCCATGATCATGAAGGTCGCGGTGCCCTTGCCGAAGCATTCGCCGATGTTCGGGCAGCTGGCTTCCTCGCACACCGTCACCAGCTTGTTGGCGCGCAGGATGTCCTTGATTTCGTAGAAGCGCGACGAGGCGGTGGCGGCCTTGACGCGGATCCAGTCCGGCTTTTTCAGGCGCTCGACGTCCGCGATCGGCACGATCTTGATCGGGATGCGCGACGTCTTGCTGGCGCCTTTCTGCTTTTCGCTGGCGTTGTAGGCGGATGCGGAGGCGATGCCGGTGTCGATTTCGGAAGTCATTTGGCTCGTTGCCCCAGAAGGGCGTCAGTTGGTTTGTTCGGTTGGGACACTGTCTGGCACGGGCGACTGGCCGAGATGCCCGGTCAGGGCCCTGGCCAGCGCCTGCTGGACATCGGCCAGCGGCGCCTCGACGCCCATGGTGCGCATGTCGACCGTGGCCAATCCCGAATAGCCGCACGGGTTGATCCAGGTAAACGGGGCCAGGTCCATGCCCACGTTCAGCGATACGCCGTGATAGGTGCAGCCGTTGCCGCGCACCTTGAGGCCGAGCGCGGCGATCTTGGCGCCCTTGCGCGGGCCCTCGGCGATATAGATGCCGGGCGCGCCGGCGATGCGCTCACCGGCCAGATTATACGCCCCTAATACATCGATGACCGCCTGTTCGATTTTTTCCACGAACTGGCGCGCATACAGCTTGCCGCCCGGCTTGTTGCGGCGCAAGTCCATCAACAGGTAGATCACGACCTGGCCGGGGCCGTGGTAAGTGACCTCGCCGCCGCGGTCGGTCTGGACCACCGGCACGCCGTGCGGCGCCAGCACGTGGCCCGGATCGGCGCCCAGGCCCAGCGTGAACACGGGCGGGTGCTCGACGATCCACAATTCGTCCCGGGTCTCGGGCGTGCGCGCGTCGGTGAAGGCGCGCATGGCGGCGAAGGTGGGTTCGTAGTCGGCGCGGCCGAGTTCACGGACGAGCGGCGCGGCGGGGTGGATCGAAGACATGGAATCGGGGGCGAGGCATCGGGCCATAGTATGGACAGCCCCGTCATTATAAGCCAGCACGATGGGGCGTGCCTGCCGAACAGGCAGCCTGCCCCGTTGACGAGATGGCAAGCCGCCCTTACAGGACCATCTTGACCATCGGGTGGGTCGACAGGGTGCGGTACACCTCGTCCAGCATCTCGCGGCTGGTGGCGGTGACGGTGACGGTCAGGCCGGTGTAGTTGCCCTTGGCCGAAGGACGGGTTTCCAGCTTGCCTTCATGGAAAGTCGGATCCAGCTGGGTCACCAGCGCGACGATGGTGGGAGCGAAATCGATATGGGTCGCGCCCATCACCTTGATCGGGAATTCGCTCGGGTATTCGATGAGGGATTCTTTCGGGTCCATGACTAATCCTGTGTAAATGCGCATTGTAGCCAATGCCGGCGTTTTCCTCAGCGTTCCTGAATTTGCCGGCCGCGCGCATCCGTATGGGCGCGCTGCTCGCCGCCGCCGCGCGGGGTGAAGGCCGGCGCGGACGGTTGCGGGCGCGGCGCGGTCGGGGCGACCATCTGCGGCGGCGGGGCGGGCCGTGGCGGCGGCGCGGCAACCATGTGCGGCGGCGGACGCACGTCGGGCCGCGGCATCGGTCGCGGTTCGGGGCGAGCAAACGCCGGCGCCGGAGTGGGCGCCATGGCCGGCGGGCGCTGCTGCTGCAGTTGCTGGCCGCGTTCGGCCCGCTCGCGCATGCGTTCGCGCTGCTCGCGTTCGCGCTCGGCGTGGCGCCCGAAACTCATGCGGTCGGCCTGCATGCGGTTGTCCAGGTCGCGCTGCATGCGGTCGCGCTCTTCCTGCTGGCGCACGACGCGCTCCTGCTGCTGCAAGCGTTCGCGCGACAGGCGCTCGTTGCTCTCGCGCTGGCGCGCCATCGGGTCCGTCCCGAGGCGGCCGCGATCCTGCACGAAGCCGTCGCGCGTCACCTGGCCGGTCTCCAGGCGCTGGCGCACCTCGCGCCGCTCGAGCAGGTCGCGCCGTTCGTTGTTCCCACGGTTCCAGTCGGCGCGCGCCACCAGCGGCGGCGGCGGGGCGCTGCCCGGTCCGCGCGGCAGCGCGAAGTTCGCGCGGTCGGGGCGCGGCGCGCGCGGCACGACCACCGGCCCGCGACCGCCGAAGTGCTCGCGCGGCACCACGGTCAGGCCCTGGTGTCCCGGCCGCTGCTGGGCCGCGCGGCGGGTGGCGTGGCGCCAGTCGTTCAGGCGCCGCAGGCGCTCGCTGGACAGGCGGTAGCCGGGCACGTAGCGGTCGTAGGGGCTGAGCGGATACCAGCCATGCGCGTGCAGGTCGTGCGAGGCGAAGCCGACGCTCCAGTTGCCGCCGCCGACCCAGCCGACCAGCGCCGGCGACCATACCGGCCGCCGCTCGAGACGGCCCGGGGCCCAGGCCCAACGGTTGCGCACCTGCACCCAGCGGCCGTAGTGGAAGGGCGCATAGCCCCATGGCGCATTGTCGACCCAGGTCCAGCCCCACGGCGCGATATAGCTCCACTGGCCGTCACGGTAGGGCGTCCAGTCGGATGCCACCACGGTGGGCGTCCACAGGCTGCCGTAGTCGGAGTGGGTGCTCCAGCTGCCGTAGCGGTCGAGCTCTTCGTAGCCGGTCATCTCGGTGCCGATGTGGCGCGACGACTGCCCGGCCACCAGCGCCTGGTCGCGCGTGAGGGCCCAGTCGTCGAATTCGTCGCGCCGCGCCTGGCGCGTGCTCACGTCCTCGTCGCGTACCTCGGCGCTGCGGCCGGCGCGCACGGTGAGGCTGGCGCCGGCGCCGTCGACCTGGGCCTCGCCATCGAGCACGCTCACCAGGCTGGTGTCGGGCACGCGGTCGGCGTCCACGCGCAGGCGGCCCGGCTGGGTCAGGCGCACGGTCGCCTGGGCCGTGCGCAGTTCGAACTCGGGCGCCACCTCGCTGTTCATGACGCGGATGCTGGCGCTGCCGAAGTGCAGGCGCAGGCGCAGGCTGTCGTCGTCCAGTTCGGTGAACTCGAGCGAGCTGTCGCCGTCCAGGCGGATCGAGGTGGAGCCGATGCGGATCTCGGTGCGGGCGCCGGGCGAAGTCGTGACGAGGTTGCGCGTGGTGACCGGCCAGTTGACCACGGCGGCGGCGCTCTCGGCGCCGACGTCACCGCCGATCTCGACCTGGCCCTGGACCAGGGAAACGCGGCCCACCCGGCCCGGCGGCTCGGTTTCCATGACGCCGTTGCCGGTCGCTTCGACCTGCCCTGGCGGATCGGTCTGCAGCACGGTCTGCGCGGACGCGCAGGTGGAAATCGCAGCCAGGGCGAGCAGGGCGGCGGTATGGACGAGGCGATGGGTCATGACATGCTCCAGGATGGAACGCGGACGGGGTGGTTCAGCCTCATTACAACGCTCGAGCTCCCACGCGGACAACGCGGGTTACACAAAGTTGCATCTGCCGGCTTAGCGGAAATAGTAGCCGGCGCCATGCACATTGTCAGGCCGGCTGGCGCTTGACGAAGAACAGCATCGAGCCGATCAGCACCAGCACCGCGCCGAACACGCGGTTCTGCAGGCGCATGTGGCGTGGATCGCGCATGAAGCGCTGCATCGAGGCGGCCAGGGCGGCGTAGCCGTGCATCACGATCGAATCGATCGCCACCATGGTCACGCCCAGGATCGCCAGCTGGGTGAGCAGCGGCGCATCCTTGGCGATGAATTGCGGCAGCACGGCGACCATGAAGATGATGCCCTTCGGGTTCGTGGTATTGGTGAGAAAGCCGGTCAGCACGCGCTTGCCGAAGGACGGATGCGCTTCCAGGCCGGCGGTCGACGCCGTCGGGCCGGGCGCCGGGGCGGCGCGCCACTGGCTGATGCCGAGATAGATCAGGTACAGCGCGCCGATCACCTTGACCGCCGTGAAGGCGACCGAGGATGCCAGCAGCAGCGAACCGACGCCGGCGCCGGCGATGACCAGCACCAGGACCAGGCCCAGCTGCAGGCCGAGGACGGTCGCGCTGGCCTTCTTGAGGCCGTAGGCCAGGCCATGCGACATCGACAGGACCGCGCCGGAACCGGGCGAAATGGCGATCAGCGAACCGGCGATGACGAAGGCGATCCAGGTGGCGAAGCTCATGGTGGTGAAAAATGAATGGTGCTGCGGAAGGAGGGGGAAGACGACTGCCGGGGAGGCAAGAAACGACACATTCAGCCAGCGCGCGCGACCCGCGAACGGGCCGCGACGCGAGGCCGGGTACTGATTACTTCTTCTTGGTCGGGTTGACCGCTGCCTTCAGGGTCGCGCCAGCCGAGAAACGCGGGCTCTTCGACGCCGCGATCTTGATCACTTCGCCGGTGGCAGGGTTACGGCCCTTGCGTGCGGCGCGCTTGGTCACCGAGAAGGTGCCGAAGCCGGTGATGCCCACCGTGTCGCCCTTTTTCAGGCGCTCGGTGATGATCTCGATGATGGTGTTCACGGCGTCGCCAGCGGCAGCGCCCGACATCTCGGTGCGCTTCGCGAATTCTGCGATCAGTTCGCCTTTTTTCATAAATCCCTCCGGGGTTAAAAGAGCGGGAAGATTAGCATAAATATTGCTATGTGTAATGCCGCTCCCCGAGGGAAATTTGAAAGGAAGCCTTATGCGACGCCAGATTCGATGACCGGACCGCTCAAACGGTTGCGCAGCGCGGCGTTGATCAGGGTCTGGTAACCGGTGCCGCAACGCTCGGACAAGTTGCGGAATTCCTTCAGCACCTCGTCGTCGAGATAGATCGTGATGCGGGTCTTGCGCTTCGGCGGACGGGCGCGGCGGACCGGAGCGGAAGTGGAAGCGGCAGGCTGGATCGAATCGGTATTCATTGGATGATCTCCTTCGTTTGGGGGGACGAGGCTGCAGTGCCGCAACCTTCAGCGTTGCACTATACGTATGCAGACCGGCAGTCGCCCGGCAAAAGCGACGAGATGCAGATTTCCAGGCATGAAATGCAAAAAGCCGCGCCGAACGGCTCCGCGAACCGTGTAGCGAGCATTTGGCGGCTCGGTTAATATCGTAGCAACTTGACATGAAGGAGCAGAACTATGGCTGGAGTCGGCTTACTTGCACTCCTGGACGATATCGCCACCATCCTCGACGACGTCGCCGCGATGAGCAAGATTGCGGCCAAGAAAACCGCGGGCGTGCTGGGCGACGACCTGGCGCTCAATGCGCAGCAAGTCTCGGGCGTGAAAGCCGATCGCGAGCTGCCGGTGGTCTGGGCGGTGGCCAAAGGATCGATGGTCAACAAGGCGATCCTGGTGCCGGCCGCCCTGGCGATCTCGGTCTTCCTGCCCTGGCTGATCACGCCGCTGCTGATGATCGGCGGCGCCTTCCTGTGCTTCGAGGGCTTCGAGAAACTGGCGCACAAATACCTGCACAGCGCGCAGGACGAGGCCCGGCACAAGGCGCAGCACGAGGCGGCCGTGGCCAACCAGGCGATCGACATCGTCCAGCTCGAGAAAGACAAGATCAAGGGCGCGGTGCGCACCGACTTCATCCTGTCGGCCGAGATCATCGTGATCTCGCTCGGCACCGTGGCCGGCGTGGCGCTCGGACAGCAGGCCCTGGTGCTGACCGTCATCGCAGTGGTGATGACGGTCGGCGTCTATGGCCTGGTGGCCGCCATCGTCAAGATGGATGACGCCGGCCTGCACCTGAGCAAGAGCCAGAGCGGCGCCGCCCGTAGCTTGGGCAAGGGTTTGCTGGCAGCCGCGCCACGCCTGATGAAGATCCTGGCGGTGGTCGGCACCGCCGCCATGTTCCTGGTCGGCGGCGGCATCATCTCGCATGGGGTGCCGGCGCTGCACCACTTTTCGCAGGGAGCGGCCGCCGCGGTAGCCGATGTGCCGACGGTCGGTGGGGTGCTGGCCTTCCTGGCGCCGATCCTGGTCGATGCCCTGGTCGGCGTGCTGGTGGGCGCCGTGGTGCTGGGCGTGGTGACGCTGGTGCAGCGCATGCGCGGCAAGAAGGCGGCCGCGCACTGATCCCGTTCACCGGCGCGGGCATCCAGCCCGCGCCGCTCGCCATTCATTTCGGCGGTTCGTTCTTGCGCGACATGATGGCGCCGATCGCCAGTCCGATCGCAAACCCCGCATACACCACGCCCAGCGCATTGCGCGACAGGCGCTTTTCATAGCCCGGCTGCAGCGGCCGCGGCGTCAGCTTGTAGTCGGTGAAGGCCGCGAACGCGGAGGTCGCCGCCGAGGCGGCGGCAATGGCCATCGGGTTCTTGCCGTCCATCACACCCCCGAGCGCGCGTTCGAACACGAACGACCAGAAGGTCGCGCTGGCATGGTGGATCAGGTAGCCGGGAACCGTGTAGCGCAGCGAGAAGCGGTCGCGGTAGCCTGCTTTATGGCCATGCACATAGTGGCTGACGGCATTGGTCGGTGCATAGGCGCTGCCGGTCTGCATCTTGCCGACCACGGACATCGCCACCGTCGACAGGATGCTCGAAGTCGCCCCGGAGATGAGTGCGCGCTGTAATGCCGTATTTTCCATACAATCCTCTTTTACTTGATGTGAAGGGAAGCACGGATGCGGATTTTGCTGACGGGGGCGAGCGGTTTCATCGGGCAACATTTGCTGCAGGCGTTGCTCACCGAAGGCCACCACGTCGTGTGCGCGGTGAGAGCACCTGAAGCGAAGCTTCCGAAAAGCGCTGACCCGCGCTTGAGCACTATCCACGCCGATTTTTCCAAAGATACCGACAAATCCACCTGGCTGGCGCGCCTGTCGCATATCGACGTCGTGATCAACACGGTCGGCATTTTCCGCGAAAGCGGACGCCAGGATTTCGCCCGCCTGCACCGCGACACGCCGCGCGCGCTGTTCGCCGCCTGCGCCGAATCGCACGACGTACAGATGGTGATTCAACTGTCGGCGCTGGGCGCCGACCGCGATGCGACGACGCCCTACCACCTGTCCAAGCGCGATGCCGACGACTACCTGGCCTCGCTGCCGCTGCGCTCCTACATCGTCCAGCCCTCGCTCGTGTATGGCCGCGACGGCGCCAGCGCGCGCACCTTCCGCACCCTGGCCAGCATGCCGTTCACGCTGCGCTTCGGCAGCAAGCCGCAGCTGGTGCAACCGATCCACGTCGACGACCTGGCGCTGGCCATCGTCGGCCTGCTCAAGCACCGCCTGCCGATGGCGCCGGGAGCGGGCACCTCGATGCGGGTGCCGCTGGTGGGGCCGCAGGCGATGCCGTTCACCGACTATCTCGGCCTGCTGCGCTCATCGATGGGCATGGGGCGCCAGCGTGTGCTGCCCCTGCCGGGACCGGTGGCGCGGCTGGCGGCCGCCGTCCTGCCGGGTTCGCTCATCAGCCGCGATGCGCTGAGCATGCTGGACCGCGACAACACGGGCGACGTCATGCAGACGGCGATGCTGCTCGGCCATCTGCCGCGCTCACCGGATGAATTCATCGGCGACCCGGACGGCGAACGCGCGCGCGCCAAGCTCGGCTGGCTGCTGCCGATGCTCCGCTACAGCATCGCGGCGGTGTGGATCCTGACCGCGATCGTCTCCTTCGGCCTGTATCCGGTCGAGGCCAGCTACGAGCTGCTGGCGCGCACCGGCATTCCTCCCGACCTGCAGCCATTGATGCTGTATGGCGCCGCCAGCTTCGACCTGCTGCTGGGGCTTGGCATCCTGTTCCTGGCGCGGCGGCGCTGGCTATGGCTCGCACAATTGGGCCTGATCGGGTTCTATACGATCGTGATAGCGTTCAAGCTGCCTGAATTCCTGCTGCATCCCTACGGGCCGCTGACCAAGAACCTGCCGATGCTGGCGGCGATCTGGCTGCTGTATCAACTCGAGGAAAAATAATGGATTACGTGGTGCTGAAATGGCTGCATATCGTCTCGTCGACGCTGCTGTTCGGCACCGGCATCGGATCGGCCTGGTACATGCTGTTCGCGAACGTCAGCCGCGATGTGCGGGCGATCGCGGTGGTGGCGAAATACGTCGTCATCGCCGACTGGCTGTTCACGGCCACCACCGCCATCCTGCAGCCGCTGACGGGCTTCTACATGATCCACCTGGCCGGCTATCCGCTGCACAGCAAATGGATCATGTGGTCGATCATCCTGTACGTGATCGCCGGCGCCTGCTGGCTGCCGGTGGTGTGGCTGCAGATCCGCATGCGCGACATGGCGGCGGAGGCGGCGCGGCTCGATACGCCGTTACCGGCGCTGTACTGGCGTTATTTCAGGATCTGGGTGACGCTGGGCGTGCCGGCGTTCGCGGCGTTCATCGTGATCTTCTGGCTGATGGTGGCCAAGCCGGTGTAGCGGGAGCGGGCTGCATCCTTCGTATCGAAATACGTTTTCGCCACCGTCCACCCGCCCCAGACGCCCACGCCAAAGGCGATGAAGGCAGCGACTCCGAGTACTGTTTTAAGCAATTTCCAAGCTGCTTGTTCTTCCATGTTCTACCTCTTGCGGGTTGCAACCAAGAATCCTAATTTATCATAAACCCGACACTCGACAGACGCGCGACTGGCGAGCGTCCCGCCCTCGGCCAGCCGCGTACAATGGCCCGCGTACCGATCAACCAGAAGGAGATTTACGCATGCGGGCTTACCAGATTCTTCACGGCGCGAACATCGACGGCCTCCAGTGCATCGACTACCCGGAGCGCGACCTCGGCCTGGGCGAGGTGCGCATCCGCGTGCACGCCGTCTCGCTCAACTACCGCGACCTGATGGTCGCCGGCGGCAACTACCTGGTCTCGGTCGAGGACCCCATCATCCCGTGCTCGGACGGCGCCGGCGAAGTGCTGGCGGTCGGTCCCGGCGTGACCCGGGTGCAGGTCGGCGACCGCGTGGCCGGCTCCTTCTTCCCGCACTGGCTGGAAGGCGGGCCGACGCCTGACAAGGTGCGTCACGGCCTGGGCGGCGACATCGACGGCATGCTGGCCGAAGAAGTCATCCTGCACGAGGACGCGCTGGCCATCATCCCGGCCGGCCTGTCCTTCATCGAGGCATCGACCATGCCGTGCGCCGCGGTCACCGCCTGGAACGCGATCTTCGTCTCCAGCAATCATGTCAAGCCGGGCGATACCGTGCTGCTGCTGGGCACCGGCGGCGTCTCGATCCTCGGCCTGCAACTGGCGCGCGCGGCGGGCCTGCGCGCCATCGTCACCTCGTCCAGCGACGACAAGCTGGCGCGGGCGCGCGCGCTGGGCGCCCACCACACGATCAATTACCAGGCGATTCCCGAGTGGCACGACGAGGTGCTGCACCTCACCCACGGCGTCGGCGCCCAGGTGGTGCTGGAAGTGGGCGGCAAGGGGACGGTGAACAAATCGGTGTCGAGCGCCGCGATGGGCGGGACCGTCGCCGTCATCGGCGGCGTCAGCGGTTTCGGCGGTGAAGTCAATCCGGCCTCGCTGCTGGCCAGCGCCAAGCGCCTGGTGGGCATCTATGTCGGCAGCCGCGCCATGCTGGAAGACGTGATGCGCTTCGTGGACGTGAGCGGCGTCAAGCCGGTGATCGATCGCGTGTTCCCGTTCGGCCAGGCCCAGGAGGCGTATCGCCACATGGCGTCCGGCGCGCACTTCGGCAAGGTCGTGATCGACGTCACCGACCGCTCCTAGATCAGCAGCGCAGCTTACTTTCGAAGCTTCGGCACCAGCTCGATCTCGAACAGCTTGGGCCACAGCTTGCCGGTGACGAACAGGCGCTTGCCCTTGCCATCCCAGGCGATGCCGTTGAGGACGGCATCGACCTCCTTCGTGCCGCGCTGGTCGGGCGGCAGCAGGCCGGTGAGATCGATCACCCCGAGCACCTTGCCGCTGTCGGGGTCGATGCGGGCGATGAGTTCGCTGCCCCAGATGTTCGAGTACAGCTCGCCGTCGACCATTTCGAGTTCGTTCAGGCGCTCGACCGGGCGGCCCTCGCTCGTGACCTGCACCCGGCGCAGCTCCTTCATCGTCTTCGGATCGAGGATGCGGATGAAGGAACTGCCGTCGCTCATGTATAGCTGCCTGGCATCGCTGGCCAGGCCCCAGCCTTCTCCCTCGTACTTGAAGCTCTGCTTGAGCTTGAAGGTCTTGAGGTCGAACACATAGCCGACCTGCGAAGTCCAGGTCAGGCCGACCAGGTGGTTGCCCACCGCGGTCGACCCTTCGCCAAACACTTCCTTCGGCAAATCGGCCTTCTGCACCACCTTGCCGGTCTTGAGCTCCACCTTGCGGATCGTCGAGCGGCCATACTGGCCGGTGCTTTCGTACAGGTGGCCGTCACGGTAGAACAAGCCTTGCGTGAAAGCCTGGGGATCGTGGGGGTAGGTATTCTTGACAATGAAACCGTAGACCGGCGGCGCGGCCTGGGCGGCGCCCGCGCTCATGCAGGCGATGGCGCAGGCGACGGCGAAGGTGGAAAACTGTTTGAGCATCATGGTTGACTGAAAAAGCGGCAACAGACTGTAGCACGATCGCCATCGGTTCGCCCTCGCCTGCGCTTCAGACATACGCCAGCAGGCGCCCGCAGGCGATCACGGCGATCCAGAGCAGCAGCGACAGCGCCGCATGCAGCCTGGCCCAGGCCGGCGCGCCGGCCGGCCAGCTGGCGGCCCCGCGCCAGGGGCCGGCATGAAAGACGAGAGCATTGACGCCGGCCGCCACGATCAGCGCCAGCTTGAGCAGGAACACCCCGTTAGCCAGCAGCTCGGGCTGGGTCGAGAACATCAGCAAGCCGCTCGGCACGATCAGCAGCAGCCCGAACCAGGACCACGGCAGCAGGTGGCGCGCCAGCGCCTGGACCGGCAGGGCGCGGCCGAAGCCGAGCAGGCGCAGGTCGAACATCGCCGCCGCCCCCACCAGCACGGTGAAGCCGACGATGTGGACGATCTCGACGATCGGATACAACCACGGATCGTCGCGCAGGGCCTGCGCCAGCGGCGTCGCGGCGGCCCAGGCGGCCGCCTCCTGGACGAAGTCCGGCGCGACGCTCAGCGCAGCTCCGTGACCTTGTCGCCGACGGTGATGCGCTCGGCGCGCAACTCATCGGCCTTGCTGCGGTTGGGATAGCCGTAGACGGTGACCTTGTTGCCGACGGCCAGCATGTCCTTTGCCAGGCCGCGGTTTTCCATGCGTCCCGGCGGCGCCAGCACCACGAGCCAGGTCTTGTCGGCTGTCTTGAGGCGCACGAAGCCGTGCGGCTGCTGGTAACCGGATTCTTCGATGGTGCCGGTCAGCTGTTGGGGTTGCTTGGCATCGTATTCGCTCCACCCGTGATGGGCGGAAGCGGTGGCGGCCACGATGGACAATACGGTGGCCAGGAGTGCGCGTTTCATTGTTTCCTCCAGAGTGAAGAAATCCATGATGCATGCGGCAAGCATATCCTTGAACATGGAATGAAGCGCGCACGGCTGCTCTACGGGAATGGCTATCCCGGCGGCGGTATAGTATGCATTTATTGCCCGCATTCAAGGAGACGCCATGCCATCGCGCCGCCCGGCCACCCTGGCCGACCTGTCGACATTATGGGAATTGCGCACCCGGGCGGTGCGCGCCGGTTGCGCTGACCATTACCCGGCCGCGGTGATCGACATCTGGTGCGCCGCCCCGGCTCCCGCCTCGCTGCCGCTGCTGGTCCAGGCCGGTGGCGCCGTCGTGGCCGAGGAAGAAGGACAGATCGTGGGCTACGCCGTCCTGAACCTGGATACCGGCGAGCTCTATGCCGCCTTCGTCGAGCCGAGCCACCAGGGCCGCGGCATCGCCCTGCAATTGCTGCGGCAGCTCGAATCGATGGCGCGCGAATGCGGACTGGCCCGCCTGTTCGTCTCGGCCTCGCTCAATGCGGTGCCGTTCTACGAGCGCGCCGGCTTCGTGTCGCTGCGTGAAGAGCTGTATCCGCACCGCTGCGGGGTCGACCTCAAGTCGGTGTTCATGGAAAAGCAGCTAGCCCGGCCTTCCTGAGACGGCGGCTCATGCAGGACGAATGGACCAGTGCGCCGGCGCCGCGTACACTCGGCCATTCGTCCACTTCGCCCCAACGCCGATGCACCGTTTGTCGACCCTCCTGGGGATCGCGATTTCCGCCATCCTGACCGCCCTGCCAGCCCACGCCGCCTGCGACGACTATCCGCAACAACTCGCCACACGGGTCAGCGCCGACCAGGCCCTGCGCGCACGACTCGACTTCAGCCGGATGGATGATCCAGAACAGAAGAAGCTGATGCAGCAAATGGGCATCGTCGACCGTGCCAACACAGCGTGGCTGAAAGCCGCGTTCGAGCAATGCGGTTTTCCGGACAAGGACAAGCATGGCGAGAAGGCCCAGGGCAACGCCTGGCTGCTGGTCCAGCATGCCGACCACGATGTGGCGTTCCAGAAGTACACTTTGTCGCTGCTCGAAAAGATGGCCGCGCAGCGCGGCGAACCGGTGCGCCGCAGCTTCGCCTACCTGGCGGACCGGGTCGCGGTGGCCGAAGGGCGGCCGCAGCTGTACGGGACGCAGTTGATGGCGCCGGCCGAGCAGCCCTGCAATTTCGACTTCAATCCGATGGACGACCGCGAGAAAGTGGAAGCGCGGCGCGCCGCCCTGGGGCTGCCGCCGCTCGACATCTACAAAGAGATCGTCCTGGAGAATTCGAACTGCATGCCGCCTAGTGCGTCGGAATCGGGTTCGCCGCCAGATAGGCATTGAACTCATTGACCAGCTTATGCTCGCCCGGCCCTGCGTTGGCGCGCATCGGCTGGGCCGACTCTACCACCACTTCTTCCTTGCCGGTCGCAAGACCCGCCATGGTCTGGGCAATGAAATCCTCCAGCGGCATGGCGCGCGGATCGTCGCCCTTGTGGATCAGATCCGTGTTCACCCAGGGCGGAGCGATTTCCTGCAGGGTCACCGAGGTGTCGCGCAGCATGAAGCGCTGCGACAGCGTGTACGAGTGCAGCGCCGCCTTGGTGGCCGAATACACGGCGGTCGAAGCCAGCGGCACGTAGGCCAGCACCGAGGTGTTGTTGACGATGGTGGCGCGCGGCTGCTGTTTCAGGTGGCCCAGCAGCGCGGAACTCATGCGGATCGGGCCGAGCAGGTTGGTGGTGACCGTCGACAGCATCGTGTCTTCGTCGATTTCGCCGGCCGCATCGTCGAAGGGCATGATGCCGGCGTTGTTGATCAACACGTTCAGATTCGGGAAATCCTGCGTCACCTGGGCCGCGACGCGCTTGATGCTGGCGGCGTCGGCGATGTCCAGCTCCACCGCATGCATGCCCGGATTGGCCTTCACCACTTCGTCCAGCAGCGCCTTGCGGCGGCCCGCGATGATCACGGTATTGCCCAGCTTGTGAAAGGCTTCCGCCAGGCCGCGACCGATGCCCGAGGCGCCGCCGGTGATGAGGATGGTGTTGTCATTCATTTGCATGGTCTTCTCCCTGGTTGGTGTTTCGCTGTTGATGTGAACAGTCTACGGAGAAGTAACATGTCGGTTTGGCCGTATATCCCTCGATTTCAGCCATCATGCGAATAACCGGATTCGAGGGAGACGCACAAACAACAACGGCGTGCATCGCTGCACGCCGTCGCGAACTAACCCGCAGCCGATCAGATGAAGGTGAAAGTCGCTTCCTGCGTCAGGCGCGATTTCGGCAGGCCGGCATTGAAATCGCTTTCCGACGAATAGCCGAAGCTCACCAGCACCAGGCTGGTCAAACCTTTCGCGTTCAGGCCGAACTCCTCGTCCAGGATCTTCTGGTCGAAGCCTTCCATCGGAGTCGCGTCGATCTCGAGCGTGGCCGCGCCGAGGAGCGCCGTGCCCAGCGCCAGGTAGACCTGCTTTTCGAGCCACTGCGCCACGTCCTTGCCGCCGAAGCGGTGCTGGCGCACATAGCCGCGGCGTCCCGCGTCCTGGCCGGCGCGCGCGGCGTCATCGCGGAAGCGGCCATCGCGTTGTTCCTGGTCCAGCAGCGCTTCCAGGTGCGCCTCGTCCATGTCGATGCGCGAGCACAGCACGATCACGTGCGAAGCGTCGTTGATCTTGGCTGCGTTGTAGCTGTAGCCGCCCTGCGCCGCCTTGGCGATGCGCGCGCGGCCTTCCGGCGTGTTGGCGACGACGAAGTGCCACGGCTGCGAATTGACCGACGACGGGCTGCTGCGCAGCAGGTCGTACACTTGCTGCATCACTTCTTCGGGGATGCGGCGCTCCGCATCGTAGGCTTTGGCGGTATGGCGTTTTTGTGCGGCCGACAGGATATTCATGGTGTTCCTTCTGATAATGAATCCGACGATCTTAAGCGATCTGCAGCTTAAAAGTCTTCAAGGACGATTTTTCCGATCGCGCGGTTGCTCTCGATGAGGGCGTGGGCGCGGCGCAGGTTGGCGGCGTTGATCGTGCCGAAGTGCTCGCCCAGGGTGGTGGTCAGGGCGCCGTCCTCGATCATCGCGGCCACCCGGTTCAGCAGCTCGTGCTGGCGCACCATGTCGGCCGTCTCGAACATCGAGCGGGTGAACATCAGCTCCCAGTGCAGCGAGATCGACTTGCGCTTGAGCGGCACCGCGTCGAGCGTGGCCGGATCGTCGATCAGCGCCAGCTGGCCCTGCGGCGCCAGCGCGTCGATGATGTCTTGATAATGGCGGTCGGTGTGGGTCAGGCTGATCACGATGTCGACGTTGGCGAAGCCCAGCTCCTCCAGTTGCGGCTGCATCGGGCGGGTGTGGTCGACCGTGTGGTGGGCGCCCAGCCTGGTCACCCATTCGCGGGTGGCGTCGCGCGAGGCGCTGCCGATCACGGTGAGTTTGGTGAGCCGGCGCGCGAGCTGGGTCAGGATCGAACCGACGCCGCCGCCGGCGCCGACGATCAGGAGCGACTTGCCTTCACCGCCGCCTTCCGGCACGCGCAGGCGGTCGAACAGCAACTCCCAGGCCGTGATCGAGGTCAGGGGCAGGGCGGCCGCTTCGGCGAAGCCCAGATTGGCGGGCTTCGTGCCGACGATGCGCTCGTCGACCGCCTGGAACTGGCTGTTGGAGCCGGGGCGGACGATCGAGCCGGCATAGAACACTTCGTCGCCCGGCGCGAACAGGGTCACGTTGGCGCCCACGGAGCGCACGATGCCGCTGGCGTCCCAGCCCAGCACGCGCGGCTCGTTCACCGCGACGCCCAGGCGGATCTTGGTGTCGACCGGGTTGACCGAGACGGCGCGCACTTCGACCAGCAGGTCGTGCGGGCCGGCCAGCGGCATCGGCAGCTCGGTGTCGAGCAGGGCCTGCGGGTCGTCGATGGGCAGGCCGTGTTGGGTATAGACTATCGCTTTCATTTTCTTCTCCAGGCATAAAGTGAGCAGGGCAGTGAAGACCATTTTAGGGATGCATCAACCGGTGAAACAGTGCCATGGCAGAGTTTCACTTTCACTGTGGAAGAGAAAATGATCCGCCTGGACGACCTGTCGCTGTTCGTGCGCGCCGCCGCCCTGGGCAGCTTTTCGCAGGCCGCGCGCGAAGTGAACCTGCTGCCCGGCCAGGCCAGCGCGGCGATCCAGAGGCTGGAACGCGAACTCGACGTCCGCCTGTTCGCGCGCTCGACGCGCAGCCTGCGCCTGACCGACGAGGGCAAGCGCTACCTGCCCTTTGCCCAGGATGCGCTGCAGGCGCTGCGCGACGGCCATGACGGCATGCGCGGCGAGAATGCGTCCCTGTCCGGCACCTTGCAGGTGGCGGCGCCGTCCGACTTCGGCCGCAACGTGCTGCTGCCGTGGATCGCCGAGTTCCGGCGCGCCCACCCGGGCCTGGACATCCAGCTGCTGGTGTCGGACCAGGTGGCGGACGTGTTCCGCGACCCGGTCGACATCGCGCTGCGCTACGGCCAGATCGATGACGCGAGCTTCATCGCGCTGCCGGTGGCGCCAGAGAACCGGCGGGTGCTGATCGCGTCTCCCGCTTACCTGGAACGGCACGGCCGCCCCTCGGCGCTGGCCGACCTGGCCTCACACAGCTGCCTGGCCTACCGCCTGCGCGGGCGCATCTATGACCGCTGGTGCTTTCCGCTGCCCGCAGGAGACCAGGTGGCGCAGGTCAAGGGATCGCTGGTGAGCGACGACGCCGACGTGGTGCGGCGCTGGGCCGTCGCCGGCGAAGGCATCGCCTATAAATCGTGGCTCGACGTCTGCGCGGACGTGACGGCGGGAAGGCTCGAGGTGGTCTTGCCGGACATGCCCGGCGAAGCCACCCCATTGAACCTGGTGTGCCCGCACCGCAAGCAGTTCTCGCCCGCGGTGAAGCTGTTGCATGCGCTCCTGAAGGAGCGCTGCGCTCCATTGCTGGAGCGGCTGGGCGACGTTTAGAGCGCGCCGCCCTTGACGACGGCGCCCGCCTGGATCACGGCCGCCGGCGCTTCCAGCAGGGTGACGTCCACGAGCGGATCGCCCTTCACCGCCACCATGTCGGCATAGCGGCCCGGCTCGACGACGCCGATGTCCTTGCGCGCCAGCGCCTCGGCCGCGTTCACGGTGGCGGCCTGGATCGCCTGCAGCGGCGTCATCCCGTACTGGACCATCACGGCGAACTGCTTGGCGTTGCCGCCGTGCGGGTGCACGCCGGCGTCGGTGCCGAACACCATCTTGACCCCGGCCGCATGCGCCTTTTTGAAATTCTGGCGCTGCAACTCCGTCACTTCGCGGTCCTTGCGCAGATTATCTTCCAGCACGCCGTTCTTCTTGCCCTCGGCCGCCGTGTAGGTGCCGTTGTAGATGTCCATCGACAGCCAGGCGCCGTGCTTTTTCGCCAAGGCGATGCCCTCGTCGTCGATCAGGCTCGCATGCTCGATCGTGTTGACGCCGGCGCGGATCGCGTCCTTGATGCCGGCCGCGCCGTGGGCGTGGGCCGCCACCTGCAGGCCCCACTGGTGCGCTTCCTCCACCGCGGCGCGCATCTCGGCCAGGTTCATCTGCTGCTGGCCCGGTTCGGTATTGCGCGAGAAGACGCCGCCGGTGGCGCAGATCTTGATCACCTGGGCGCCGTACTTGCGCAGCTCGCGCACCGACTTGCGCGCCTCGTCCGGGCTGTCGGCGTTGTACTTGTTCTTTTCCTCCATCGACGGCGGGAAGTAGGTGCTGTCGCAATGGCCGCCGGTGGCGCCGAACGACCAGGCGGCGGGCACGATGCGCGGACCGCGCACCTTGCCGGCGGCGATGGCCTGGCCCAGGCCGACGTCGTTCCAGTCCGAGGCGCCCAGGTTGCGCACCGTCGTGAAGCCGGCGTCCAGCGTCTTGCCCGCGTGGGCCACGGCCAGCGCCGACCAGAAGCGGTCGTTGTATTCGAGGCCGGTGTAGCCGCCATAGGTCGGATCCGAATCGAGGTGGACGTGCATGTCGATCAGGCCGGGCAGCAGGGTCATGCCGGGCAGGGCGATGCGGGTCGCGTCGGCGGCTGGCGGCGTCGCGGCATCCGGCTTGAGGCTGACGACCTTCCCGTCGCGCACCAGGATCTCGGGGTTCTGGATCATGCGGCCGCTCTTGACGTCGAGCAGGCGGTCGGCGCTGATGACGACATCCGCGGCATGGGCGGAAGACCAGCCGGCGGCGGCCAGGCACAGGGATAGGACGTTCAGGGTCAAGCGGTTCAAGCAGCCTCCGGGCAATGGATGGGTAAATAGCAACTTTACACCGGACAACATCTTACCCATCCATTTTTTTGCTCAGCTGTCTGTCAGCAGCAACGCCGCCAGCACCAGCATCATGGCGCCGGTCAGCGCCTCGAACACGCGCCACACCCCAGGGCGCGCCAGCACCGGGGCGAAGCGCTGCGCACCGACACCGATCGCCGTGAACCACAGGATCGAGGCCGTGATGGCGCCCAGGGCAAACGAGCCGCGCTCTTCAAGCGCCAGGCTGCTGCCGACGGCGCCCAGCAGCACCACGGTGTCGAGATAGACGTGCGGGTTGAGCAGCGACAGCGCCAGCACGGTCGCCAGCGCCGCGCCGAGGGTCTGGGTCTGCGCCGCCGGATCGGCGGCCAGCGAGGCGCCGCCGCGCAGGCTGCTCTTCCAGCAGCGCAGGCCATACCAGAGCAGGAAGGCGGCGCCGCCATAACGCGCCACCGACGTCAAGAGGGGCGACGCCTCGATCAGGGCGCCCAGGCCGGCAGTGCCGGCGGCGATCAGGATCACGTCGACCACGATGCAGGTGAGCACCGTCGGCAGCACGTGCCGGCCGCGCACCGCCGTGCGCAGCACATGGGCGTTCTGGGCGCCGATCCCCATGATGAGACCGGCGCCCAGGCCCAGCCCCTGTAGATAGATTTGATGCGAGAACATGGCCGCCTCTTTGTGAAAAAGCGCCACTATCCCAGCCCGGCTGGTCTACTTCAATTATATTCATGAATATTCAGGTTACTTAAGAAAATCTAATTCATGACGATCGATCCCCGCCGCAGCGCCGCCTTCGTGGCCGCCGTGGATTGCGGCAGCCTGGAGGGCGCCGCCGCCCAGCTCAAAGTCACGCCGTCGGCCATCTCGCAGCGCATCGCGGCGCTCGAGCAAGAGCTGGGCACGCCGCTGCTGGTGCGCAGCCGTCCCTGTCGCCCGACCGCGCCCGGCACGCGGCTGCTGCAATACCTGCGCCGCTCGACCCTGCTCGAGTCGGAATTCCTGGCCGGGATGAAGGACGACCCTGGCCCGGCGCGGGTCACGCTGGCGGTCAACAACGACACCCTCGCCACCTGGCTGCTGCCGGTGCTGGCGCCGATCCTCGATGCCGAAGGCCTGCTGGTCGAATTCGTCCTCGACAACCAGGGCCATACCTTCGCGCTGCTGGAGGGCGGCCATGCGGTGGCCTGCATCTCGGGAGAGACCGAGCCGATGCGCGGCTGCAGCGCCAGAGCGCTCGGCATGATGCGCTACCGGATGGTGGCCTCGCCCGACTTTGCGCGGCGCTGGTTCCCGGACGGGATGACGCGCGCCACGGCCCAGCGCGCGCCGCTGGTGGTGTTCGACCGCAAGGATGCGATGCAGTCTTCTTTTCTGCTCACCCACTTCGGCCTGCCGGACGGCGCCTATCCGTTTCACTACGTGCCGGCCAGCGATCCCTTCGTGCACGCGGTACGCCACGGCATGGGCTATGGCATGCTGCCGGAGGAACAGTGCGGCGCCTTGCTGGCAACGGGCGAACTGGTCGACCTGGCCCCGGCCCTGTACCACGACGTGCCGCTGTACTGGCACGCCTGGCGCATTCAGCCGCCGCGGCTGGAGCGCATGGGCACGGCGCTGGTGAAGGCCGCGCGCGGCGTGCTGCTGCCGCTCGCCTGAGCGACCGGCCACCACTGCGCCACGCCCCACAGCAGTTCGGGGACCAGGAACAGCCACAGCACCGGCAGATCCGCCTTCAGCATCGCCCAGCCGATCCAGAATGCGAACAGCAGGCGTCCGACGCCGTCGAAGCGACCCAGGCGCAGGCTGGGCTCCTTCAGGCGCACGGCGCACCACAGCAGCACCAGCGTGCCAAGGAGAGACGACAACAACAGGTGCAGCGGCGCGAACGGCGGCAGCGGCGCGCCGCCCAGCCACACGTTCATGCCGGATAGCCAGTCGAGCAGCAGGGCGAAGGTCCACGGCGTGGCGAAGGGCAGGATCTGCACGACGTCGTAGGCGGCGCTGGCGCGCGCGAGGCGCAGGTAGGTCGATAGCGGCAGGGCAGGCATGGCGGACTCCCGGTTGAACGATCCGCTTGATGCTGACACGGGCCGGACTGGCCCATCTTGCGCACAATAAAGAAAGGGCCGGCTGCGTATGCAACCGGCCCTTTCACGCCTTACAGCGTCACATCACGAACCGATGCGGCCGCCGTCGTTCTTGGTGATGACCAGGGTCGCCGAGCGTGGGCGGCGGCCGGCGCCGTAGCCCGCGTTCGCCGGCCACTGGCTGGTGTACTTGCTGGCGTCGCCGACATTGGCCGCGGCGGTGGTTTCGCCCGGGTGCTGGATGTTGACGAACAGCGCCTTGCCGTCCGGGGTCTCGGTGATGCCGGTCAGTTCGCAGCCGACCGGGCCGACCAGGAAGCGCTTGAGCGTGTCGGCGCTGGCGGCCTTGCCCACGAAGGTGTCGACGCTCAGGGTCGAGCCGTCGGTCTTCGGATAGCTCAGGGTGACCTTCTTGCCGTCGCCGACCTTGCCCGGCAGGCCGGCCACCATCATGCAGTTGGTGACGTCGGTGTAGGCGCCATCGTCGGTCTGGAACCAGCAGATGCCGGTCGAGTTGCTGAAGGCCAGGCCGTCCGGGCTCGAGAAGTCCTGGTCGGCGGTCAGGCCCGACAGGTTGATGCGGGCGGCATCGGCGGCGGCTTCGGCGCCGAACAGGTAGACGTCCCAGGCGAAGCTGGTGGCGGTCGAGCCGGCGGCGTCTTCACGCACGCGGATGATGTGGCCGTTCGAGTTGCCCAGCTGGGCGGTGGAGCCCTTCATGTCGGTGTACGACCGCGGGTTGGCGGCGTCTGGCGCGACCTGGCTCGAGCTGCTCGGCTCGACGCGGCGGTTGCTGTTGTTGGTCAGCGTGTAGTAGATCTCGCCGTTGGCAGGGTTCACCGCGCACCATTCCGGACGGTCCATCCTGGTCGCGCCGACGGCGTCGGCGGCCAGGCGGGCGTTGACCAGCACGTCGGCCTGGTCGGCGAACTTGTAGTTCGCGTAGTTGGCGATGACGCTGTTGGCGATGGTCAGCTCGATCCACTGGCCCTTGCCGTCGGCATTGAATTTGGCGACGTACAGCTTGCCGCTGTCGAGGTATTTGTCGCCGGTGGCGATACGATCGAGCGCGACGGCGTCGGCCGGGTTCCACGGTGCGGTCGACACGAACTTGTAGATGTATTCGCCGCGCGAATCGTCGCCCATGTAGACGGCCAGCGGCTGGCCGGCGGTCAGGCGGCCGAACGAGGCGCTTTCGTGGGCGAAGCGGCCCAGCGCGGTGCGCTTCTTGAGCGGGCGGGTCTTGTCGTAGGCGTCCATCTCGACGATGTAGCCTTCGCCGTTCAGTTCATTGCGGTAATCGTCGGTGCCGTCCGTCGACGTGCCCTTCTTGCTGATGTCCCAGCGCTGGTACTTGTCGTCCACGCCGCCGGTTTCCCAGCCGTGGCGCGAGGACGCGCCCTGCGCCAGGCCATAGCGGTTGAGCGAAGCGACGCTCTTGTCGCCGCGCGCGGCGTTGTCGGTGCTCGAACGGGTGAAGTAGCCGGCCCAGTTCTCCTCGCCCGACAGATAGGTGTTCCACGGGGTGCGGCCGGTGCCGCAGTTATTGATGGTGCCGCGGAACTTGGTGCCGTCCGGCGAGTACTTGGTCTTGACCAGGGCATTGCCGCGCACCGGGCCCGAGATCTGGACTTCGGTCTGCTGGTGCACGCGGCGGTTGAAATTCGAACCCTTCAGGTATTCCCACTTGCCGTTGTTGCTGCGCACTTCGAGGACCGACAGGCCGTGCAGGGCCATTTCCTTGTCCACCTCGAGGGCCGGGCGCGGCAGCGCATTGGTGCCGCCGTTGGCGTGCACAAAGAACGACGGCAGGCCTTCGTTGGTGGTGGCCTCATGGTTCATCGCCAGCAGGCCGCGGGTGGCGCCGGTGGTCGAGACGCCGCCGCTGTCGGACAGCGAGAAGAATTCCATGCCGTCGTGGTGGTCGCCCGCGCGGTTTTCGAAATCAGTATCGGTGCCGTCGTTCTTGTAGGCCGGGGTGCTGCTGGTGAGCGGATCGCCCAGCGCGTACAGTACGGTGGCGGTATAGCCGGCCGGGACCACGACGGTGTCGGCCAGGCTCTTGCCCACAGCGGTGAAGCCGAGCAGCTTCTCGACCGGCGCCGGCGGCGGGGTGGTGCCGGTCGGCGGGTTGGTCGGCGGGGTGACAGGATCGTCGTCCGAACCGCCGCAGGCGGTCAGGCCGAAGCTGCCGAGCAGGGCGGTCGCGGCCGTCGCAGCGCTGCCGCGCAGCATGTTGCGGCGGCTCAGGCGGGTCTGGAGGACGGTGCTGAAGTGTTCGTTCGACGAGTTGTTCGAATCGATGTCGTCGTGGTCGACAGGCATGCGGGCGAAATCGGTCGGCTTGTTCACGGAAGTGGATCCTGTTTTCTAGTGTGGGAAAGGAAAGCCACTAAATGGTAGTAAGGCAACATGACGACTCCGTGACAGTTTGGTCACAGTTTGATGACACTGGTGCGGCACGCTTGTGCTTTTCTTAGCGGCATTTTTAATATTTATGTGTCATTCACCGGACGCGGACGCTCCCGGCCGGGCCGTTGTGGTATAGATGACGTTTTACCGGAAACAGACAGATGCAGGAAAACCGCGCCCCCACGCCGCAGCAGGACACGATCACCTTGGGATGGGCCCTGTTCGAAGCCATACCCGACTGCGTGAAACTGCTCGACATGGACGGCATGGTGTTGGCGATCAACCGCAACGGCCTGCTCTCGATGGAGATCGACGACGCCGGGACGGTGGGCGGCAAGCCGTGGAAGGCATATTGGCCGCAGCCGTCGCACGCAGCCATCGAGGCGGCCCTGGACGCGGCGCGCGCCGGCGGCACCGGGCACTTCAGCGCCGCCTGTCCGACGGTCAAGGGCAAGCCCAAATGGTGGGACGTGATGGTCACCCGCACCGCCGCGACCGGCGACCAGGAAACACGCCTGCTGGCGATCTCGCGCGACATCACCGAACAGGTGCGCGCCGAGGCCCTGCGCAAGGAGACCGAGCGCGCGCTGCACGCCAGCCGCGAGCGCTTCGAGAAGATCGTCAGCCAGGCCTCCACCGGGGTGGTGCAGATCGACACCGCGGGCCGCATCGTGCTGGCCAACCAGAAGTATTGCGAGATGGTGGGCCGCAGCGAGGCCGAGCTGCTCGGCATGAGCGTGGCCGAGGTCACCGCGCCGCAGTCGCGCGCCCAGACCCACGATGCGCTCGAGCGCCTGAAGGCCGGCGCCGCCGGCGTGGCGCTCGACAAGTATTACCTGCACAAGGACGGCTCGCTGGTCTCGGCCACCAGCAGCGTCAATGCGCTGCGCGGCCCCGACGGCGAGTTCCAGGGCCTGGTCGCGATCGTCCTCGACACCACCGGGAACAAGCAGGTCCAGGAGCAGCTGCGCGCCAGCGAAGAACGCTACCGCACCCTGTTCGAGTCGGTCGACCAGGGCTTCTGCATCTTCGAGATGATCTTCGACGCGGCCGGCAAGGCGGTCGACTACCGCTTCCTGGAGATGAACCCGATGTTCGAGCGCCACACCGGCCTGGTGGATGCGGCCGGCCGCACCGCGCGCGAGCTGCTGCCCGGCCTGGACGACTTCTGGTTCGAGACCTATGGCAGGGTGGCGCTGACCGGCATCCCCGCGCGCTTCGAGAACGAGGCCCCGGCCATGGGCCGCTGGTTCGACGTCTACGCCAACCGCATCGGCGGCCCGGACAGCCGCAAGGTGGCGCTGCTGTTTTCCGACGTCTCGGCGCGCAAGCGCTCCGAGGAAGAGCTGCGCCGGCTGGCCGACGACCTGGCCGAGGCCGACCGCCGCAAGACCGAGTTCCTGGCCACGCTGGCGCACGAGCTGCGCAATCCCCTGGCGCCGATCCGCAACGGCCTGTCGGTGATGCGCCTGGGCGGCGACAATCCGGCGGCGGTCGGCAAGGTCAGGGAGATGATGGAACGCCAGGTCGGCCACATGGTGCACCTGATCGACGACCTGCTCGACGTGGCCCGCATCAGCGGCGGCAAGCTCGAACTCAAACGCCAGCGCGCCGACCTGCGCGCGATCCTGGCCAGCGCGGTCGAGACCAGCCTGCCGCTGATCGAGGCGGGCCAGCACGCGCTCGAGGTGGACGTGCCCGACCTGCCGCTGTTGATGGACGCCGACGCCACCCGCATCGCCCAGGTGGTGGCCAACCTGCTCAACAACGCCGCCAAGTACACGCCGGCGCGCGGGCATATCCGGCTGTCGGTGCGGCGCGAGGGGCTTGAAGCGGTGATCGCCGTCAGCGACACCGGCGTCGGGATCGCCGGCGACGCGCTGGCCGGCGTGTTCCAGATGTTCAACCAGATCGGCCGCACCGTCGACCGCTCGCAGGGCGGGCTCGGCATCGGCCTGTCGCTGGTGCGGCGCCTGGTCGAGATGCATGGCGGCAGCGTGGTCGCCGAGAGCGGCGGCCCGAACGCCGGCAGCGTGTTCACGGTGCGCCTGCCGCTGGCTGAAGTGTCCGACGATCAGCCCGCCCGCCCGCTGGGTTGGGACGCGCCGGCCGGCGACGGCGGCCCGGCCGGCGACGGCGAGGCGGGTCTCAAAGTGCTGGTGGTGGACGACAACGTCGATGCCGCGCTGACGCTGTCGATGATCCTGGAAGCGTCGGGCCACGTCACCCGGGTGGCGCACGACGGCTACGGGGCGCTGGAGGCGGCGCGCGAGTTTCGTCCGCGCGTCGCCTTCCTCGACATCGGCATGCCGGGCATGAGCGGCTACGACACGGCGCGCGCGATCCGCGCCATGGAGGAACTGGATGGGGTCGTGCTGGTGGCCCTGACCGGCTGGGGCGCCGAAAGCGACCGCCAGCGTTCGAGCGAGGCCGGCTTCAACCACCATCTCACCAAGCCGGTGCAGATGGCGGTGGTGGAGGAATTGCTGGCGCGGTTGTAAAACACGGAATCAGGTCCTGCGCAGCTCGTCCTCCAGGTCGCCGATCAGCTGGACCACGCTCGGCGTGATGCCCTTGTCGCCCGGGGTATAGAACACGCCCGGCAACACCCGGTCTTCTTCCAGCTGCGGCAGCAATTCGTCGATCAGCTCCTCGAGCGAGAACGCCTGGGCGTCATAGCCGTCCCATTCGTATTCGGCGCACAGGCTGGCGTAGTCGCTCGCCGGCCACATCGGAAACACCAGGGTGCCGTCGTCGGTCTTGGCCAGGGCCCAGCCGTCCTGGTACAGCCCCCACACCTCGCGCGCGTCGGCGACGCGCTTGATGAAGTACTCGTAGCGCTCCGGCCCCGGCAGCGTGACCACGGCGGCCAGCTGCTGGCCGCCCAGCTTGATCGCCGAGATGATACGTTCGCTCATCACCATTCCCGTTCATTGAGGCGCGAAGCCTGACATCGTCAGGATACGCCATCGGCGCCGGCAGGTGCGTTCAGCAGGCGTGCGGCGGCCGTCCGGCCGCGTTCAGGTCATAGCGCACGTCGTGGCGGTCGCCCGGCGGGGCGTCCAGCACCAGGAAGGCGTCCCAGCCGAGGCGGCCGGGATGCAGGTCGTCCAGCGTGGTGTTGTGGACGTCGGCGGCGCGCAGGACCACCTCGACTTCGTATTCGAGCGCGACGCCGGTGAACAGCGCCAGCACGCTCCCCAGGGCCCGCGCCGCCAGGCCGCCCGGCAAGAAGGCCTGGAAGCCGGCATGCGCCAGCGGCCCCACGACCAGGCGCAGGCGCAGGCTGCGCTGCCAGACGCGCGCGCCGGCGATCGCGCGCGCGCCGAGGACGGCGCTGTCCTGGCCCAGCGTGGTCTGCTGCGCCGGCGGCACGTCGTACCAGGAACCGACGAACTGCTCGGCCTCGACCTGTTCGCCGAAGTATTCCGACAGCACCCGCGCCAGCTGCACGGCGGACACCGGCCGGTGCCGGATCGCCGCCGCGAAATACCCGATCGATTCGTCCAGCACGGCGCCGTCGGCCGCGCCGGCCAGGCGCCGGCGCAGCGCGGCGTCGCCCAGGCCGGCCAGGGACAGCAGCAGGGGCAGGAAGGCATCCTGGCCGTCCAGCTGGTACTTGAACGGCAAGCGGTACTTGCGCCAGGCTTCGTAGAACAGCGCCAGCGAGCGGTTCGAGAACGCGTCCAGGAAGGCGCGCGGGCCCTGGTCCTCGTCTTCGTTCTTGTGGCGCGCCGCGTGCTCGGCGATGCGCTCGGTGTAGTGGGCCGGCAGCACGCCGTGCCCGCCCAGCAGGCCCATGAAGGCGGGGGTCAGGTGCACCCGGCGCAAGGTCCCTTCGCGCACCGCCTCGCCCAGCGCGGCGGCGTCGATCGGCAGGTCGAAGGGCATGCCGACCTCGAGGTCGCGCAGCTCGGGCTCGATGGCTTCCAGCTGGCTGGCCGGGAAGCCGAGGGAGAGGGTGTTCCGGAACCGCAGCATGTCGGGCACCAGGCCGTGCGGCCCGCGGCCGCGGCGCTTGAGCCATAGCTCGAGCACGCGCACCGCCTGGAAGAACTCGAAGCGCCACGGCTCGCGCAGCAGGCGCTCGATCACAGGAGGCTCAGTTCTCCGCTTCTCGGCCCGCATCGCAGCAGCTCCTCTCCGGATTGGTGGGACACGATCACCAGCTGGGTGAAGCTGTTGGCGTGCACGTACAGCGCCAGGAAGCGCTCGACGATGTGGGCGAAGGCATGGATGCCGCTGCCCACGAACGCTTCCTCGTCGATCGCGATCCTGACCTCGACCCCGCGCACCAGGCAGTTGAAGGGGTTCCCGGACAGCCAGGCGCTGGTGGGCGTATAGGCGATCGCATTGATGCCGCCGACCTGGCGCGTCGACGCCGCCGAGCGCGGCAGGTCGTGCAGGGCCAGCATCTCGCGGAAGGCGTCGACGCCGCCGTCGGCCAGCGACAGGTGGTTGAGCGAGAGCAGCGAGATCAGGCGCCAGTGCGCGCTGCGTCCGCGCGAGAAGCGCCAGGTGGGGCTGGGTTTGCGCAGGAAGGAAATCTCGCGCACGCCAGATCCGCCTTCGAGGAACAGGTCGCCGCCCGGCTGGCCGTAGCTGAGCAGCAGCGGCAGGTCGCGGTTGGTGCAGGTCAGCTCCAGGTTCAGGGTCGTGGTCTCGACGTCGGCCGGGTCGAAGTCGATGTCGACGATCGAGATCTGGGTTTCGAAGCCCGGGCTGCGCTCGGCCATCGTGTCGTCGCGGCGCATGGCCCAGTAATGCCCGTTCTGCTCGGGCGTCTGCGCATGCTTGAGCGAATAAAAGGGCTGGAACTGCACCACCGTCTCGCCCTGCGGCGTCTGGCGCACCAGGTTGACCTCGTCGATCGCGTTGACCTCGTAGGCATAGGCGCGGCGCGCATCGGCCAGCACCGGATAGCTGGCCGTGGCATGGGTCAGGCGGATCGGTTCGCCGCGCTGGGCGAACAGGTTGATCACCGGCGTGCAGCCCGCCACCAGGTTGTTGGTCGACAGGGTGGACAGCATGCGCGCCAGGTTCGAGTCGCTGCGGATCCCGTTCAGGGCCAGGTGCACGGTGAGGCGGCGCGTGCCCGCGGGCAGGCTGCGCGCCAGCAGCGCCAGGTCGAGGTCGACGAAATTGAACTTCTCGGGAAAGCAGAAGTATTCGGTCAGCAGGCGGTAGGCGGTGTGGGAACGCGCCGGGAAGTCGATCAGCGCGTCGTCCTCGACGAAGCCGGCGGCGCGCACCGGCAGCGCCGGCAGGGCGATCCAGTGGCCGCCCTCGGGCTGCGCATAGGCCGCGACCGTGCGCGCCAGCAGCGCGTCGCGCAGGGCCGCGCAGAACGACGGTTCGCCATCGAGGAACAGGCGCAGCGCCGGCAGGTCGATCGCCTCCAGGCCGCCGCCTTCGCAGCCGACGTTCAGGGACAGGCTGATGCTCGCGCTGGCGCCGGGCGGCAGGCGCACCGCATCCGGCGCATGGATGATCGGCGAGAACACCGCCCGGCTCAGGACCAGCGGCGCCATCGCGACCGGGTACACGGTGCGGAAGATGCAGGTCACGCCGCGCACCGGGCGCGTGGTCAGCTTGGTGCCGCGCGGGACGGTGCTCACCGTGGTCTGCTGCTTGGCCGCGGCGGCGACGTCCAGGCGCGCGATCGAGCACGATGGAAAGGGCCGCAGGTAATGCGGATACAGCACGTCGAACAGCGCCTCGGTGAACTCGGGATAGTCGTCGTCCAGGCGCTTGGCGATGCGCGCGTTCAGGAAGGCGAACGACTCGATCATGCGTTCGGTATGCGGGTCTTCGCATACTTCGCCGCTGATCGCCAGGCGGCCGGCGATGCGCGGATAGCGCTCGGCGAACTCGCGCAGGTTGCGCCGCAGGTAGGCCAGTTCGCTTTCGTAATAGGGCAGCAGGCGGTCCAACTCAGGCTCCCGCCATCGTCGATGACGCCGCCGCCGCGCCCGCGCGGCCGGCCTTGCGGATGCTGTACTGGAGCGTGGACGGCTGCAGCACGGCGTCGAAGTTGACCGGCTCCTCCGACATGCTTCCCACCAGCACCGCCGTGATCGAAAAACTGAGGCGGTTGACCGAGGGCGCGCCGGCATCGCCCTGCATCTCGAGCAGCGCCTTCACGTTCTGCAGCCGCGGCTCGTGGCGCGCGATGGTGTTTTCGATGCAGGCGCAGATGTGGGCGCGGTCGGTGGGACTGGACAGCGAGCGGTCGGCGAAGTCGCACAGCCCATAACCGACCATCGACTTGCCGCATTCGGGAAAGACGGCCAGCGCGCCGTCCTGGATGGTCGAGCGCGTGTTGAGCAGCGCTTCGAGGTCGCGCGCGACCGCATCCTTCAGTTCCTCGACGTTCAGGCGCGCCACTACCACGCCATTGCGCAGCGGCTGGCCGAGCAGGCGGTCGAACAGGTCCGGCGTGAATCCTTTCATCGATCCCCCTCCTTGGCACAAGCTGGTGTTGCGCACCGAAGCATGTTGCCACGGCGTTTAGCGCCAACCTTTGATCAAGTTCACATGCGCAACAGCATCTCGTCGTTATCGTTTCCTTTCGCAAAGAACAAGGTGAAGGAACAACAGCCATGACCAGCAAAGTCCTCTGGGGCGAAGGCCTGCTGCTGCGCCCGCAGCATTTCCAGCGCCAGGACGCCTATCACGAGCATTGCCTGTACAAGGGCGTCAAGGCGGCGCACCCGTATGCATGGGGGGTCGAGGGATTCGACATCGACCGCGAGGCGCTGGCGAGCGGCATGCTGCGCGTGCTAAACCTGTCGCTGCGCTTCCAGGACGGCGAGCTGTACGAGGCGCCCGGCCTCGACGAGCTGCCCGGCACCGTCGACCTGAGCGGCCTGCAGCAGTCGGTGCAGGCCGTGACGTATTACGCGGCGCTGCCGGGACTCAAGCCCTTCAACGCCAACTTCGTCCAGCCGGGGCAGGCGGCCACGCAGTCCGCCAGCACGACCCGCTTCATCCAGGCCAACGAAGAGACGCCCGACCTCTACACCCAGGCGGCGCCGGTGCAGCTGGCCTACCTGAAGCGCGCGCTGCGCCTGGTGTCCGAATTCGAGCCGCGCGACGCCTACATCCACTTTCCCTTGCTGCGCGTGCGCAGATGCGCCACCGGCGGCTTCGAGCTCGATCCGGCGCTGGTGCCGCCGTCGATGTCGCTGGGCGCCGCCCCGGCCCTGTTCCAGCAGTTGCGCCGGCTGCTCGACGCGCTGCAGGCCAAGGTCGGCGCGCTGTACGGCCACCACCGCGAGCCGACCCGCAACGTCATCGAATTCCGCTCGGGCGACATGTCATCGTTCTGGCTGCTGCACACGGCCAGTTCGGCCTATGCGGCGCTGTCGCACCACTTCAACCAGCCGGCGCTGCACCCCGAACGCCTGTTCGAGGCGCTGCTGGACGTGGCCGGCGGCCTGATGACCTTTTCCAAGAGCTGGACCCTGTCCGACCTGCCGTCCTACCAGCACCACGATCCCGGCCCCGCCTTCGCCAGGCTGCACCAGATCATCCGCGAGCTGCTCGACACCGTCATCTCGGCCAAGTACTTCGGCATCGCCCTGAACGAGGTGCGGCCCTGCTACCACATCGGCATGCTCGACTCGGGCAAGATCGACGACGACACCACCTTCTACATCGCCGTCTCGGCCGACATCCCGGCGGTGGAACTGGTCGACGTGGCGCCGCTGCGCTTCAAGGTCGGCGCCCCGGACGACGTCGAGAAATTCGTGCTCTCGGCCCTGCCCGGCGTGCGCCTGCAGTACACGCCACAGCCGCCGGCGGCGATCCCCGTGCGGCCCGACACCTGCTACTTCATCCTCGAGGCGAAAGGGGCGATGTATGAGCGCATGCTCAAGGCGCAGTCGATCTCGATCTACGTCCCGGCCGGCATGAAGGAGCTCAAGCTCGAGCTGCTGGCGGTGATGTCCTGAACGCGGAATAGCGCGCCGATGAGAGCCTTTCCCGCCCCCGCTTCGCTCGGCCTGTACGGCACGGGCCTGAGCCAGCACGCGCGGCTCCTCACCCTGGCCAGCAGCCAGCAAAGCGGCTTGCCGCAATCGCTGGTGGCGGAGCGCTTCGCGGGACGCGAGGCCGTCAACGAGCTGTTCCGCTTCGAGGTCGATGCGCTCAGCACCTCGACCGACCTCGACCTGTCTTCCTTCATCGGCGAAGAATTGACTGTCGGGCTGCTGCAGCCGGACGGCGGCCGGCGCGCCTGGCATGGCCTGTGTACGCAAGCGTCCTGGCTGGGCGCCGATGGCGGCGTCGCCCGCTACCGCCTGGTGCTCGAACCGGCGCTGGCGCTGTTGACGCTGCGGCGCGATTGCTACCTGTTCCAGAACAAGACGGTGCGCGACATCGTCTGTGAACTACTGGCCGATTATCCACAGGTGAACGTCGCGTTCGACGTGACGCAGGAACTGACGCCACGGCCCGTCTGCACCCAGTACCGCGAAAGCGATTACGCATTCTTCGCGCGGCTGCTGGCGTCCGAGGGCCTGAGCTGGCGCTTCGATCATTCTCCGTTCGAGACAGTGGCGGGCGCCGACCACGGCCAGGCGCGGCACCGGCTGGTGATCTTCGACCGGCGGGCGCGGATTCCCCCAATGCCCGGCGGCGCGACGTTGCGCTTTCATGGCGTGCGTGCGACCGAGCGCGACGATGCGATCGACGCCTTCCACGCAAGGCGCCGGGTAGCAGCCAACGGCGTCAGCATCAGCAGCTGGAACCCGGCCGTCTTGCTGGCGCCGGCGGCCGAACTGGGTTCGCACCTCGATGCCGGCGCCCTGCCCGCGCTCTCCATCCACGACGGCAGCGGCGAACGCATCGGCGGCGACACCGGCGCCGCGATGCGTGGTCACAGCGAGTTGATGCTGCTGGCGCTCGAGTTGGACAACAAGGTCTTCGAAGGCGCGGGCGCCGTGCGCCGGCTGGCGGCGGGACACGGCTTTAGCTTGACGCAGCACGACCGCTATCCGGCCGGCGCCAACGCCTTCACCGTGCTGTGGGTGCAACACGAGGCGCGCAACAACTTCGACACCGGCATCGCAGGCGCGTCGAAACAGGTCGAGAACGGCACTTACCGCAATACCTTCGCCTGCGTGCGCGACGTGGTGGCGCTGGTGCCGGCCGCGACCGCCGCGCCGCATCCCTGCACTAGCCTTGGGCCGCAGACCGCGCTGGTGGTCGGCTTGCCGAATGCGGTCGCCACCAGCACGCGCGATCATCAAGTAAAAGTCCAGTTCGCTTGGCAGCGTGGCGTCAATCCGAATCCCGGAGGCGTGGCGCACAACCTGGATGAACGGGGCAGCGCGCCGGGCAACGATGCTTCCGGCAGCTGGATACGGGTGGCCGAGGCGCTGGCCGGGCCGAACTGGGGCACTGTGTTCACGCCGCGCATCGGCACCGAAGTGCTGGTGGATTTTATTGAAGGCGATATCGACCGGCCAGTCATCGTGGCGCAGTTGCATAACGGCCTCGATCTACCGCCCTTCCCGGCTGGCGTGGATTCGGGGGCGGATCACGCCGGCGTGCTGTCCGGTATCCATAGCCGGAACTTCGATGGCGGGGGCTTCAATCAGTGGCAGGTGGACGATACGCCCGGACAGCTGCGCACGCGGCTGGCAAGCAGCAGCGCCGGCAGCGAACTCAACCTTGGCTATCTGGTCGAGCAGCCGCCCGGCACGTCACAGCGCGGGCGTTATCGCGGCAGCGGCTTCGAGCTGCGCACCGATGCCTGGGCGGTCGTGCGCGGCGGTGAAGGCGTGCTGCTGTCGACCAGTGCGCGGCCGCAGCTCGGGAGCGGGATCATGTCGACGCAGATGGATGTGGCCGAGGCTGTGGCGCAGTTCAAGGCGGCGCAGTCGCTGGGCGATGCGCTGAGGGATGCGGCGGACCAGTCGCAGGCGCTGTTTAGTATCGATGCGGCCAAGGCGCAGGAGGAATTCATCGCGCTGATCGATCCTCAGGCCAGGGGCAAGTACGACGGTGCGGTTGGGGGACAGACGGCGCTCAAGGCCAGGGTGGGGTCGCGCGAGCTCGATGGCGGGCAGCCCGTTGAAAAATTCGGGGCGGCGGTCGTGCTGATGGACTCGGCGGCCAGCGTCAATTGGGCGACGCCGGCATCGACCGTGATCTATGCCGGCGGGCAGATGCAGTGGACGACGCAGTCGGATGTCCATATCGCTGCGGCGCATACGGTGTCGACCGTGGCGGGTGGCGCGGCCAGCCTGTTTTCGCATGCGGGCGGGATTCAGGCGATTGCGGCGAATGGACCGGTGTCGTTGCAGGCGCATACGGATCAGCTGGAGATTTTGGCGGACAAGGAAGTCACCGTGATGTCGGTGAATGATCGGATCGAGATCAAGGCCAAGGAAAAGATCGTGCTGCAGGCGGGCGAGTCGGCCGTCACGCTGGAAGGTGGGGATATTACGTTCGCCTGCCCTGGGAAGTTTTCGGTCAAGGGTGGCAAGCATCTCTTCGACAAGGGCGAAGGCAGTCCATCCAGGTTAGGCAGCTTGCCCGATTCTAATGCAAACCTCTTTGATGAAGCTTTTACCGTGCGTGATAAAGCCACCGGCGCACCACTTGCTCATGTCGATTACAGAATCAAGCGCGAAGACGGAACGTTTGAGTATGGAAAAACGGATGAGAACGGCCTGACTCATATTGTCAGATCCGATAAGGAAGAAACCGTGACTATCGAGGTTAAAGAATGACAAGGATGCCGTCTCGGACAATGAAGTGGGCGAATATTGGAGCATCACGTACTTCGCCTGTTGACCATACAGCCAGAAAAAGCGTAGAGCTGGACGTCTTCTATCTTGTTATAGGCTTTGAAGTCAATAGTGTCGATGCATTTAAAAATAATACTCATGACATCGCAATTGATTATGGACACATGTTTTATTACCTAGTACAAAATACTAAAGTAATTCAATCCTTCAGCTTCGGTCCTGATGGGGCCGGGAAAGTAGGCTGGCTCAATAAAGGATTTAGCAAGGGAAAACAGATATATACAGTTGGCGCCATAAAAAAAGATGGGCAGAAAAATTCACGGCCCGGCACTGCTGATTACATGATTACGGAAAAAGTAAAATCCTTCAAAATTCCGATAAGTAGAAAACAAGCAGGGGCAGTAAATGAAAACACTACAAAAGCGCGAGTTGAAATATATAAAGGACAGTTGACTTATTCGGCAATTGTCAACGACACCTGTGCCGAAACTGCCAAGGAGATTCTTGATGATTCTGACATCGAGACACCCAACGGCTTCAGTTGGATCAAACATAGCAACATAGCTGACATTCCAATTGCCTACGCTGTCAATCCATACAAGTGGCATAAAGAATTTAAAGCCAAATATCAAGAAATTGTCTTTCATTCGGATCGCCACTGGATTCCTCTGATTGGCAATATTGATCCTATCTATGAAAATCCATCATTGGCAAAATCCGAACAAACTACTTGATGTGCTTATGATCTTAATGAGATATCTATTTCTACTAGCAGCCATTCCCATCATTATAAGCTGCAAGAAAGAGTCCTCTTCACAGATATCACAAAGCCTCACTGAAATTGATAAAAAAACGAGGGCCGGCATGACCCAGAAACCTATTATCAATAAATATGAAGACAAAGACATTCTAGAACTTCCGTCTATAGTTGAACTGAATGAAGAAGAACGATCATATTTAATGGGACTAGTTTCCTCCGTGCATCGCGTCATAGATGCAAGTTCCAATTTAGAAACTGAAGAATCCGAAATTCTGGGCGAAGGTAATTTTTTCTGGCCGAAAGATCCACAGGCACCCGTCATGCGATCTAAGTTTTATCACGAGAAAAATTTTCGGATGCGTGGAATCCACATAAACATCAGCAGGGAAGACAACGCGAAAAAATGGAATAAGGCTTGGATTTCAGCAACTCCCCGAAACTTTCCTATTGGGGTTTTCTCGATGAATCTGCCTGCGCAATTCTTTGACGACTATGTTCTCTTACGTTCAGAACAAGAAAATCGCCCCGAATACAGAATAAAAGATCCGTTAATCTTCGTTTTCGCCCTCAAAAGTAATAAAAAAATCTCCATGAAACTTGAGGCACGAAGCGATGTGGCTAGTGTTGCCGATGCTTATCCCAAGAGCTTTCACTTACTCGTGCTTGAGCGCGAATGAGCGTCCTACCTTATTAAATCACCATGGCCTGAATAAGCTGGGTCCCTGGTTAATCAAGTGAAATTCCAGATCACATAGTTGAAGTTATCCAGACGAGGAAAAACCATGGCAGGAGCACTGATCAGACTCGGCGACAAGACCTCGCACGGCGGCGTCGTGCTGGAAGCCTCGCCCAACAGCGATATCGATGGCGTCGGCATCGCCCGCATGGGCGACAGGACGAGCTGTCCCAAGCATGGCCCCGGGCCGATCATCGAAGGCGATGCGACCCTGATCGTCGACGGCAAGGCGGCCGCGCGGCATGGCGACAAGACCGCCTGCGGCGCGACGCTGATCGCCGGCCAGCAAACCACCATCGACCAGGTCTGAGCCCATGTCCACCACGACTACGCCGCCGGCCCCGGGCTGGCTCGGCCGCATCGGCGGCAGGCTGCTCGCGCGCCAGGCCGTCGCACAGGCCGCCGCCGCGCCGGCGGTGCAGCAGGACGCCGCCCAGGAACCACGCTGCCCGGCCTTGTCCATCCTCGCCGGCGCACTGCGCACGCCGCATGGCGCATCCGCCGAAGAACTGGGCGCCGCGCTTGCCGCTAACAAGGTCGACGCCGACCTTGACCGCGAACTGGTCGACGACGACGGTTTCCCGGTCATGAGCGCACGCTGCGAACAGGCCGGCGACGAGGCGGTGCGCGAAGAGATCGCCGACTGGCTGGACTCGTGCGCCGCGCCGGCGCCGCCCTTTGGCGACGAGGGGTGGCGCGCGCTCGTTCTCGGCACGGCGGTCCTGCGCGAGCTCGCCGATCGCGCGGCAGGGCTGCTGGGCGCGGACGAAGACGCGCCTTTCACGCTGCAACTGGCCTTGGTGCTGCCGGACGACTGGCAGGTGGAACAACGCCAGGCGGCAGCGATGTGGTGCAGGCAGGTGCTGGCGCAGGCTGGCTGGCCCGCGGCGCGCATCGACGTCACCGAAGCCGCAGCTCCTGCGCCATTCATTGCCCGGCTGGCGCAGCAAACAGAAAAAAGCGCGGAGCCCGCGGCGACGATCCTGCTCGCCTTCTGCTCCCACATCGGCCAGGAGACGGTCGACCGCTGGTCGGCCAACGGCACGCTGTTCACCTCCTTTCATCCGCGTGGCCGCATCCCCGGCGAAGGCGCGGCCGGCCTGCTGCTGGCGCCAGCGGCGGACGGCGCCGGCATTGCGCACGTCAGCCTGGAAGCCGACGCCTGCGATCCAGCATCCGCCAGCCTCAAACGCCTGTCGCCGCAGCGCCTGAACATGCTCGCCGGGCGCCTGCTGCAGGGCGCGGCGATCGCGCCGGCCGCCGTCGCCATGCTCGTCGCCGATGCCGGCGCCGACACGCGCCACGCGCTCGAACTGATGGAATTCGGCGACGCCACCACGCCGCACCTCGACAACGCCAGCGACATCGTCCGCCTCGGCCCGGCCTGCGGCACATGCGGCGCCGTGCCCTTCGTCGCCGCGCTGGCGCTGGCCGCGCACGCCGCGCTCGAACACGATGCGCCGCTGCTTTGCGTGGGCAACGACAGGCCGGACTTGCGGGCGCTGGCCCTGGTCCGCCCCGCTCCCAAGCCACAGGACACGCCATGAGCTCACCCTATTACGTGCCGTCGGGCCGCCTGCCGGCGCAGGCTATCGTCTCGACGGCGGCCTGCGCGCCGTGCGTCGTCATCCCGGCCTGGCTGTATGCCTGGCTGACGATCCACTCGCCGCTCATCCTGCTCAACTGGCTCGCCATGGGCGTCTTCGCGCTCGTCATGGGCGTGGCCGCGCGCGCGGTGGCGCTCCAGGCGAAGGCGCGCAACCCCATGTGGATGGGCCGACTGGGCCTGGCCATCGGCGTCGTGGGCTGGTACGCCCACTGGGCCGCCTGGCTTGCCATCGCCGACGCGGGCGGCTTCGCATCGCTGCTCGGCGCTCCGCAGGACATGTGGCGCTTCGGGATGGTGCTGGCGGAGAACGAAGTGCGCCACGTCGCGGGGATGCGGATCGAGGGCAGCGCGCTCGTCGCCGGCTGGGTCGTCGAATTCATCCTGCTGACCACCGTGCCCCGTTCGCTGGCGCGCGACGCGGCCGAGGAACCGTTCTGCGAGCTGAGCGACAGCTGGGCGACGCCGTTCGAGCTGCCGCGCAGATTCGCCTGGATCGAAGAACCCCATGTCGTCGTGCACCGGCTCGAAACCGCGCCCGGTGAACTGTTTTCGATCCTCGGCGCCAGCGTCGAGGCGGACGCCTCACGCTACAGCGCGGTGACGCTGTACCGCACCGGAGGCGACCCGTTCGTTTCGATCGACAACGTGAAGGTCGAGCGTGACGCAAAAAAGGAAAAGAAGACCACGCGACCGGTCATCGCCTACCTGCGCCTGCCGGGCATGGATGCCGAACGGATCATGGAAGCATGCAGCGCGCCGACCGCAACCGACACCGCAACGAACACCGGACAGGCCCAGGCCGACCCGCCGGAACTGGTCGACGCCATCGACCATCTGGGTGCCGGCCGCCTGGAGGAAGCGCTGGCCGGCGCCATGCCCCATGCGGCGGCCACGCAGGACGGCTTGCGCATCGATGCGATCCGCCTGTGCGCGATGGCCAGCGCGCGCCTGGGGCGCTGGGCCGAATCGCTGCGCTACTGGAACGCCTTGTGCGACGAAGAGCCGAGCGCCTTCAACGCGCTGCAAACCGGATGCTGCTGCGCCATGACGGGCGACACGGCGCGCGGCGAAGAGTGGATCGCCTGGGCGCGCGAACGCAATGCCGCCTCGCGCGAAATGCCGGATCCACAGATAGTGACCAGCTTCATCACTGCCCTGACCCAGTCGGGCCAGGCGGCGCGGGCGATGCCGTATCTCGAACAGATGCGCGCGATCTATACGGGCCTGGGCTGCCTTGATGCCACCTCGCTGTTCGTGCGCCGGGCGCCCCTGTTCGGCATCTTCCTGCAGAACAGCCTGCCCATCGTCCGCGCCGTGCTGGGCCAGGAGGAGGGACGCGCCTGGTACGCCGCGATGCTGCCGCATCTCGACGGGCCGGGAACCGAGGCGCTGGGCGCATGGCTGGACGAGAATTTTGTCAGCATGGAAATGGAATAATCGCAGCCACGCCGGCCTCGGCCTGAAATAGCGGCAAATCCGCGACACTTGGTCGTATCGGGCGATGCTTTCGAGCAACTAAACCATCGTCTAGCGTATGATGGACAGCCCTACAACGAACATTCTGACGCGGTATGAAAACGGATATGGCACACCTGGACGTGACGCTCGGCGACGTCATCGAGGCGGCCAACACTCTCCAGAACGACAGGCAGCAAGTCACGATCGAGGCGGTGCGCGCCCTGATCGGCGCCGGCTCGACCAAGACCATCCACCAGCACCTGGCCACCTGGCGCGCCAGCCATGCGCAACCGGTCGAGCCGCCGAAGGCCGAGATGCCGCCCGAGCTGCTCGCCGAACTGAGCCGCTGGGCCCAGCAGTATGCGCAGGATGCCGGCGCCGGCATGCGCGATGCGCTGGCGCGCGCCGAGAGCGACATGGATGCGCTGCTCGAGGCCGGCAATGCACTCGAAGCCGAGCGTGACGGCCTGGACGCCGAACTGAGCGATGCGCGGGTCGCGCGCGAACAGGCTCAGTTGATCGCGGATGAACGCAACGAAGAGATCGAGCGCCTCACGGCCGAGCTGCGCAATGCGCGCCAGATCGCCGCCGATGCGCTGGTCGGCAAGGCCAAGGATCAGTTGGCGATCGACGGCAAGGATGCCCAGCTGGCCGACCTGCGCCAGCAGCTCGAGCGCAACGTGGCGGCCACCGCGGCCGAGTCGGATGCGCGCCTGCGCGCCCAGATGGAGCTGGTCGGCGTCACGACCGAGCGCGACAACCTGGCGGCCGAGGTCAAGGAATTGCGCACCATGCTCGACAACTCGCGCAGCGAACGCAGCAATCTGCGCGCCGAACTCGAAGCCCTGCGCGCACGCAAATAAGCCTGCGTCGGCTGAAATACAAAAAGGCCTCGGTTCACTGAACCGAGGCCTTTTTTACTGTTGCATCACTGCTTGTTGAATGGCTGCGGCTCATGCCGCAGCCGTTCTCTACACCATTATTCCTGCGTTGCCGCCGGCACGTCCAGCGTGAACGCCTTCAGGCCCAGCGCAGCGCTGCTCTGCTGGCGGATCTGGTTGGCGAAGGCCGGATCGTCGTTCAGCTTGCGGCCGTACGAAGGAATCATTTCGTGCATCTTGGCTTGCCATTCCGGCGTTTCCAGCTTGTCGCGGAAGGCCGATGCCTTGAGCACCTTGAGCATGATCGGCGCGGCGGTCGAGGCGCCTGGCGATGCACCCAGCAGGGCGGTCACGGAGCCGTCAGCCGAGGCAACGACTTCGGTGCCGAACTGCAGCAGGCCACCCTTCTTCGGGTCGTCCTTGACGATCTGGACGCGCTGGCCGGCGTTGACCAGTTCCCAGTCTTCCATCTTGGCTTCCGGCAGGTACTCACGCAGGGTGGCCACGCGGTCTTCCTGCGAGTTCATCACCTGCTCGACCAGGTACTTAGTCAGCGGAATGTTGTCGATGCCAGCCTGCACCATCGGACGCACGTTGCCGGTGCCGATCGAGGCCGGCAGGTCGACCCACGAACCGTTCTTGAGGAACTTGGTCGAGAAGGTCGCGAACGGTCCGAACAGCAGGGCTTTCTTGCCGTCGATGATACGGGTGTCGAGGTGAGGCACCGACATCGGCGGCGAACCGACCGAGGCCTTGCCGTACACCTTGGCGTGGTGCGCTTCGATCAGCGCCTGGTTGGTGGTCACCAGCCATTGGCCGCCGACCGGAACGCCACCGTAGCCCTTGGCTTCAGGAATGCCGGTCTTTTCCAGCAGTGGCAGCGCGCCGCCGCCGGCGCCGATGAACACGAACTTCGCGCTCACGGTCTTGAGCTTGTTGTCCGCCAGGTTCTTGACGGTCACGTTCCACAGGCCATCCTTGCCGCGCTTGATGTCTTCGACCTGGCTGCGCAGGTTCAGGGTCATGCCGTGGGTGCCGGTCAGGTGCTTGACCATGCTGCGGGTCAGGGTGCCGTAGTTGACGTCGGTACCGATGTCCATGCGGGTCGCGGCCACTTTCTGGTTCGCGTCGCGGCCGTTCATGACCAGCGGCGCCCACTTGCGGATCGTCTCGTGGTCTTCGGTGTACAGCATGCCCTTGAACAGGTTTTCCTTCTGCAGCGCATCGTAGCGCTTGCGCAGATAGTTGATGTTGTCGTCACCCCAGACAAAGGCCATGTGCGGCACGTTGTTGATGAAGGTGTTCGGCGCGCCCAGGTATTCCTTCTTGACCTGGTAGGCCCAGAACTGCTTCGAGATCTCGAACTGTTCGTTGATGTCGACGGCCTTCTTGGTGTCGATGGTACCGTCCGGCATTTCGGGCGTGTAGTTCAGCTCGGCGAAACCGGAGTGACCGGTGCCGGCATTGTTCATCGCGTCGGAGCTTTCGGCCGAGACCGAATCCATGCGCTCGAACATCTCGATCGTCAGTTCGGGATCGAGTTCCTTGAGCATGGTGCCGAGGGTGGCGCTCATGACGCCGGCGCCGATCAGGACGACGTCGACCGGCTTGTCATTGGAGGGAGCGGGGGCTTTGCTGCAAGATGCAACGATGAAGCAAGAAAGGACAACTAGAAGCGAGGTACGCATACGAGTATCACCTGAAAAATGTTTGCGATGGCCTGGCATGCAATCAGATTTAAAAAGTTCAACGGCTCGGTAAAGGAATGTTTCCACACCGCCTGCTGGCGGTATCGAAGCACCGATAAGGAACGGGTTGTCGGGACCTGTCGCGATCCGTGAGAACAGCAACAAAACTCGGCAACCGACGCATAGCGAAGGCAAGGCAACGGTGAACTGGATGACAGTCAAACCGGCCTTGCAGGCAACACGGATATGACGCGCTGACATGGATTGTCAGGCAGGCCAGTCGATATCCCTGGCGTCCATTGAGCGGGAAGTCCTATAGAGGACTGAGCGGAGTATAGCCCAAACAAATCAGGCTTGCGCGGACCACCCCCGGTAAACGTGGCCCTCTCAGTATTCGACCTGTGGCGGACTCAGTAGTAGTACCGAGTCCGCCTTGGCGGAACGACATCACGCCGGCCCGGCCGGCGTTACGCACGCTAGCGCAGGTGGATTGCGGGCGGCCGCGGACGCTGCCAGCCGGCCTCGTCCTGGTTCGGGACAAAAAAGATTTTCAGCTGGGCCATTCCCGGCGAAACGAAGAAGACGCGCACACTGGCGTCCTCGCGGTGCCGCGTGCTGTACCACAGCGCGTCGCCATGCGCCAGGCCGCGCGCCGCCACCCTGTGCACCAGCAGGTCGGCCATGCCGCGTTCGACCAGGGCGACGCGCAGGTCGGCGTCACCGAAATTGCTGGCCTGATAAATGATCGCCATTGCGTGCTCCTTGTTCAGTCTTTCTTGTCGGCCTGTCCGGGAGTGTCCAGGCCCATGACGTCGAAGATGTGGACCTGGCCGCCCCTGCGCAGGAACAGCTCCTGGTACAGCTCGGCGGCGTTCAGCTTCCCCCATTCGGCGGCGCGACGCACCAGGTAGGGCACCGGGCTGTGCGGGTCATCACGCTGCAGGAAGCTGGCCGCCTGCTCGAGCAGCGCATAAGCTTCGGCGCGATCGCGTATGCCGGCCGGCTCCGCCATGGTGGTCCGCGGCAGGATGACGTCTGCCGGCGTCGCGGCCGCTTCCTCGGGTGCCGCGGGCACGGCCGGCTCCGCCGGAATCGGACTCGGCCGCGCATGACGCGGCAGGCCGCGCCGCTCGAGTTCGGCCTCGAACAGTCCACGTGCCTGTTCCATCACTCCGGCGAACATGCCGAAGGATGGCGCGCCTTCGTCCAATCTCGGCTCGAGCACGTCGGCCAGGTGCTTCAGCATCGCCAGGGCGTCGGCCAGGTCGCGCTCCATGTCGGCGCAGGTGTCGTCCGCCACCGCCGCGAGCGCCGCGGACAGATCGGCGCCGGACGGGCCTTCGACGTTGCCGCAGGAATCGGTCTGGCGCAAGTGTTCATGGCGGCGCGCGCGTTCCCAGTCGGCGAGGGTGAACGGCTGGCCCTGGTGACCGAAGGCCAGCGGCACCTGGCGCAGGATCGGGGACAGCGCGTGGTTGACCCAGTGGAAGATGTTGGCGCGGCGCTCGTAGGTGTCGGCGGCGCCCTGGGGATGGATGTCGTCCCAATACTGCTCGCACAGGCGCGTCATGAGGTGCAGGCCGCCGGCGATCGCCGCAAACCCATGTTGGTGGATCTGGGCCTCGAGCAGCCAGGCGGCCACCTGCAGGTCCTTGCCGTGGCGGACGAGGGCCTCGCACGAGATGTGCATGATCTTGTCCCAATCCGGGCGCCGCAATTCGCCCGTGAACGCGCCCATCGGCAGGCTGGCGTCGCCGGCGGTGCGCCACTGGCGGATCGCCCTGACGATGCCATCGCTGGCTGCCTGCCCGGCGCCGGGTTCGCCCTCGATCGGCGCCAGCAGTTTTTCGAATGGCATGCCGCAGGCGTTGGAAAAGGCCTGCTCGGCGCGCTGGATGAGGTGTTGGTCGATCATGGGCGATCCTGTGTCTATGCGAAAAATGCGGGCGGCTGCCGGCCCAGCCGCCATATCATGCGGTCACCGACGATGGCGTCGTGATGCATGGCAGTCGCTGGAAAATGTCGTTGTCCGTTTCATTATCGACTACGGCAAATGCGTCCAGTCAGACCGCAGGCCAGTCGAGCCGCTGCATCCGGTTCTCGGCCGCTTCCGGACGCCCGAACAGATAGCCCTGGAAGTGCGAGCAGCCTTCCTCCATCAAGCGCTGCAATTGCTCCTCGGTTTCCACGCCCTCGGCCGTGGTCTCGATCAACAGGCTGCTGGAGAGGCCGGTGATGGCGCGAATGATCGCCATCGCTTCCCGGCTCTGCCCGATCTCTTGCACGAACGACTTGTCGATCTTGATCTTGTCGAAAGGGAAGGAGCGCAGATAGCTCAGCGACGAATAACCGGTGCCGAAGTCGTCGAGCGAAATGCGCACGCCCAGCTTCTTCAAGGCCTTCAGGGTGCGGATATTGCCGTCGCTATTGTCGAGCAACACCGACTCGGTGATCTCGAGTTCCAGCCGCTCGGCCGCGAGGCCGGAATCGGCCAGCGCCAGCGCCACCATGCTGACCAGTTCGCTGCTCTTGAACTGGATCGGCGACAGGTTGACGGCGATCGTTTCGCCATTGGTCCAGGTCGCCGCTTCCTGGCAAGCGAGGTTCAGTGCGCGCGCGCCGAGCTCGTGTATCAGGCCGGTTTCTTCGGCGATCGGAATGAAGTCGATCGGCGCGATCGGACCGCGTTCCGGATGCCGCCAGCGGATCAGGGCCTCATAGCCCGAGATGCGGTTGCCGGCCTTCTCGACGATCGGTTGATAGTGCATCTGCAGCTCGCCGCGGTGCAGCGCGCGGCGCAGGTCGATCTCGATCTGGCGCCGTACCCGCGCCGCCGCCTCCATCTCGGGCCGGAACACCTCATGGCGGTTGCGGCCGTTGCGCTTGGCTTCATACAAGGCCATGTCCGCGTGCTGCAGCAATTGCTCGGCCGTACTGCCAGCCGAGGTGGACAAGGCGATGCCGACGCTGATGCCGACCGCGAAGCTGTGGCCCTCGATCGAGAATGCCGGCGCCACCGCCTCGATCAGGCGCTGCGCCGCCTGTTGCGCTTCTTCCAGGCGCTTGATGCGCGGCAGGACCACGGCGAACTCGTCGCCGCCCAGGCGCGCCAGCGTGTCCTGGTCGCGCAGGCATTTGCGCAAGCGGCCCGCCAGCGTCAAGAGGATCTTGTCGCCGAAGCCATGGCCGTAGGCGTCGTTGATGTTCTTGAAATTGTCCAGGTCGAGGCACAGGATGCCCACCCCGGAGTCATCCTCCGCGCTGTGCGAGAGCGCGCTCTCGAGGCGTGCGTTGAACAGGTTGCGGTTGGGCAGATTGGTCAGGCCGTCGTGCTGCGCCATGTGGTGGATTTGCGCATAGGCGGCCAGCTCGTCGGTCACGTCTTCGGTGATGATCAGGACGTAATCGCCCTCGCCGTCGGGCTGCTTGCCCAGCACCGTGCGGCTGCGCAGGCTGCGCGGGCCGACCGAGGTTTCGACCAGCACGGCGTCGTCCAGCCCGACCCTGGTGGGCGCCGCATGCGCCGTCTGGCGCTCGACGTAGTCGGCCACGCTCGGGCTCAGGCAATCGCCGACTGGCAAGCCCTTGAGGTCGACATAGACCTGGGCGAACAGGCGCTGCGCCTGCTGGTTGGCCAGCAGGATGGTGCGCGATGCGACGTCCAGCACCAGCACGCTGGCCGGGATGTTGGCGATCACCGAATCGAGGAAGTGCGACAGCGAGGCCATCTGGCGGCTATAGGCTTCGGCCAGCTCCTTGGCCTCGACCAGCTTGCGCCGCTGCTGGTGGCGTTCGGTGATGTCGCGCGTGATCTTGGCAAAGCCGACCAGGGCGCCGTCATCGTCGCGGATGGCGTCGATCACGACGTGGGCCCAGAACGCGCTGCCATCCTTGCGCACACGCCAGCCCTGGTCTTCGAAGCGGCCGGTGCGGGTGGCGATCTCGAGGTTGATGTCGGGCAGGCCGGCCTCCCGGTCCTCGGCGCCGTAGAAGCACGCGTAGTGGCGGCCGACGATCTCGCCGGCGGTATAGCCCTTGGCGCGCTGGGCGCCGGCGTTCCAGCTGGAGACGACGCCGGTCGGCGTGAGCATGTAGATGGCGTAGTCGACCACGCCCTGGACGAGCAGGCGGTACATCAGGTCGGGGTTCTCGGCGTTCATGGGCGTAGCATTGGCAATCGGGCACCGGACAGACGCAGTGCGGCGTCCCTGGCCGCGTGGACGCGCCGGGGCGGTCGGTCAGGAGCTTGACTATACAGGATTTAGTTCTTTGTAGAACTATTTCCGGTGCGCGCTCCATACGGGTCGCGAGCGACCAGGCGCGGATTGCCGGTGTGCTCGTAGCGCAGGCGCAAGTCGCCTCCCAGCGTCAGGCGCACATGGTCCGCGAGCGGGCGGCCCTTCCAGCATGCGGTGCGGCTGCCTTGCCGGCCGCATCCCTGGCGCTGGGCCTTGACGTTGTCGTCGAAGCGCTACGGCTGGAACTGCGCGAGCGCGGCGTCGGCTGCCAGCAGCAAAGGAATGGCGAGCCAGGCCGCGTGCGCATTCACCTTACCGCGCCTGGTAATAGCCGCCGAAGTGCTTGATCGGCGACCACGCGGGCAGGATCTCGGGCAATGCCGGCGACAGCGAACCGTAGTCCTGTGCGCCGTACACCACCCGGCCATCCATGACCGTCAGGACCGAGGAAACGGACTTGATCTGGGCTTCCGGCACCGTAAAGTAATCCCGGTCGAGCAGCGCGAAGTCGGCGAGGTAGCCGGGGGCGATCATGCCCATCTCGGACTCGGTGTTCATGAACCACGCTGCATTGCGCGTAAACAGCTTGAGCGTTTCTTCACGTGTCAGGCGGTTATTCCGGGCCAGGATCTCGGCGCCGGAGATCGATTTGCCGGACACCATCCAGCTGATGCCGATCCACGGATTGAACGAGGCGGCGCGGAAGGCGTCGGTGGTCATGGCCAGCGGCACGCCGCTGTCGACGAGCTCGCGCAGGCGCGGGGTGATCAAGGCCTTGTCGCGGCCGTGGGTCTTGACGAAGCTGTCGCCATGCAGCGCCATCTTGGTATCCAGGGCGATGCCGCCGCCCAAGGCCTTCACGCGGGCGACGTTGGCCGGACTGATGGTCTCGGCGTGTTCGAGGCTCCAGCGCAGGCCGTCGAGCGGCATCTTCTGGTCGAGCTTCTCGAGCGCATCGAGGAAGGGCGTGATGTTCTCGTCGTAGGTGATGTGCTCGCGGAAGGGAATGCGCCGCTGGACCAGCTTGGCGATGTCGCGCTCGACCAGTCGATGCATCTTGGCCGGCTCGATGACGACCGCCGGACGGTCGAAGTTTTCGTGGTCGTGCACCTCCACCGCCAGCAGCTCGCCGGCGCCTTGATAGGAGTGGCCATGGGCCAGGTGCGGGTGCAGGTTGTGGCCGGGAGCGATCGGCGCCGTCCTGGTGATCGCCGTGATCTGGGCATCCACCACGTTGAAGTCGGCGCCGTCGCCGAACTGGATGTCCATGAAGGGCATGCGGATGTTGAGGCGGTTGTCGCGGGCGAGGGCGTCCACGGTGCGCACGGCCTTGGGATAGCCGCGGAAGCCCGTGCCCGCATCGACGATCGACGTGACCCCGACACGGTTCAGACTATGCACCGTCTGGACCAGCGAGCTCACCTCTTCCTCCGGGGTGAGCTGGGGGACCATGGTTTCCATGGTGATGAAGGTGAACGTGAAGCCATGGACCACGCCCGTAAAGCGGCCCTGCGCGTCCTTCTCCAGCTCGGTGCCCGGCAGGTTGGGGAACCTGTCGGTGCCGGCGCCGAGGGCGTCCAGCGCCTGCTGGTTCAGGAAGGCGCGGTTGTAGGCGTACTGCACGATGAGCGGACGGTTGGGGACGGCCTTGCGCAGTTCGTCCATGGTGGGGAAGCGGTTTTCCTCGAACTGGTAGGGAGACCAGCCGCCGATCACCTTCACCCAGTGGCCTTCCGGGGTGCGCCTGGCTTGCTCGCTCAGCATCTGCAGGGCCCGGCGCAGCGTGGGCACGCCGTCCCAGCGCAGGGTGTAGTTGTAGCCGCCCTCGTTGAGCACGTGGGTGTGGGCGTCGATGATGCCCGGGATGAGTCGGCGGCCGCGGGAATCGATGATTTTCGTGTTGGCGTTCTTCAGGCACAGCACGTCGGCATCGGTGCCGACCGAGTAGATGCGGCCGTTCTTGACGGCCACGGCGGATGCCGATGGTTGTGCCGGATTGCCGGTGTAGATCTTGGCGTTATGGACGATCAGGTCGGCGCCTGGCGTTTCCTGAATGGCTTGCGCGAAGGCGTTGTTCAGGCCACTTAATACCATGAGTCCGATGAATAAAATCGACTTCACTGCTGCTCCCCATTCGATGGATTGAAACCACATTGAATGAGAGAAGGTTACCTAGACGGTTCAGCACAGTCACTGATCGTTCCTGCTGTTAGCAGCACGATTCGATCATGGCGTTGTGCTCGAGGTATTCGACAGCATCGTAGCGGCGATATCCAGCATCGCCCGCAGGCGATCCATATGCCGCAGGTCGTGATGGTACCCCACCCAGATATCCCTGCCCGGGGGTTGGTCCGGCATGTCGATGCGCTGCAAGCCAGATAGCGCATCGCCAAGCGGCCTCGGCAGCACTGCAATGCCCATGCCTTGCAGGCACATCTGTGCCTGGACGGCCCGGCTCGTGCTCGTGAAGACCCGCCGCGACAGTGGAAACCTGTCGAGCAGCCAGGCGACATCGGGAAAGTGGGACTGCGCCGTATTCATGAGAACAAGGCCGACCGATGCCGGATCGGCCTGCAGTGCGGATGCGGTGTCGGCCGAGCCATACACACCATATGCCATGCTCATCAGGCGGCGCTGGACGATGTCCGGTTCGCTGAAAGGAACGAGGCGAAACGCCACATCGGCCTCGCGGCGCGACAGGTCGAGCAAGCGGTAGCTGGCGATGACTTCCGGCACGACCGCCGGATGGCGGCGCGTCAATTCGGCCAGGACAGGCGCCAACACATAGCCTGCGAACCACTCTGCCGAGGATATCCGCAACATGCCTTCGAGGCGGTCGTGATTACCCGCCAAACGTCTTTCCATGGCCAGCGCGGAATTTTCCATGGATTCGGCCAGCGCCAGCACGCCGTCCCCGGCATCCGTGAGCACCAGTCCATCCCTGGTCCGGCGAAACAGCGCCTGCTGCGCCTCGTCTTCCAGCGCCTTGATCCGGCGGCCGACTGTCGGATGGCTCACACCCAGCGTCCGGGCGGCTTCACCGAACGATCCGCCGCGCACCACTGCCAGGAAGATGCGGACGTCGCTCCATTCCATGTCGTCGCTACCCGTTCAAAAATGTACTTCGAATATACATGGATGGCAGTTCTCAAACAATATTGTAGGGATCACCATGGCGCTTCAAGCATGCCGGCCCATTCCGGGCTGGCCTCATCCGGGATCGCAAGACATGAACAAGTTAACAGGCAAAGTCGCCATCGTGACGGGCGCGTCGAAAGGCATCGGCGCGGGCATCGCGCGCCGGCTCGCGGCCGACGGCGCGAAGGTCGTCGTCAATTACGCATCGAGCAAGAGCGGTGCGGACAAGGTGGTCGCCGACATCGAAGCGGCCGGCGGGCACGCCGTGGCGGTGGGCGCGGACGTCACCAGGAAAGCGGAAGTCGAAGCGCTGGTGAAGGCGGCGATCGATCATTTCGGGCGCCTGGACATCGTGGTCAACAACTCCGGCATCTACCAGTTCGCGCGGATCGAAGAGACCACCGAAGAACGCTATCGCAAGCAGTTCGACATCAACGTCCTCGGTCCGCTGCTGGTCAGCGCCGCCGCCGCGCCACACCTGGGCGAGGGCGGCAGCATCATCAACATCGGTTCCAACGTCACGAGCGTTCTTCCGGTCGAGAGCGCCATCTACAGCGGCACCAAGGGTGCGATCGACGTCATCACCGGCGTGCTGGCGCGCGAACTCGGTCCGCGCGGCATCCGCGTCAATGCGGTGAATCCCGGCCTGATCGAGACCGAAGGCACGCACACCGCCGGGGCAATCGGATCCGACTTCCAGACCTGGAACGAGGAACGGACACCGCTCGGCCGCAGCGGCCAGGTGCAGGACATCGCGCCGATCGTGTCCTTTCTGGCGTCAAGCGATGCCGGCTGGGTGACGGGCGAGATCGTCCTGGGTTCGGGAGGCATGCGCTGATGGAGATCGGCATCATCGGCCTGGGCGCCATGGGCCGCGCGATCGCGCGCAATCTGGCTGCGGCGGGGCATGCGGTGAAGGCGTGGAATCGTTCCGGTGGAGACGTCGCGGGCGTGCGGATGGTGGAGACGCCGGCGCAAGCGCTGCAGGCGGACGTCGCCTTGACGATGCTGTCCGACGATGCCGCGATCCGCAGTGTCTTGCTGGAGACCGGGGCGCTGGCGCAGGCGCGAAGAGGATTGGTGCACATCGTTGCATCGACCATCTCTGTCGCCTTCGCACGGGAACTCGTCGAATGTCACCGCACTGTGAAAATTGGCTACGTGGCCGCGCCGGTGCTGGGGCGGCCGGACGTTGCCGCCAAGGGAGAACTGCAAGTGCTGGCCGCCGGTCAGCCCGCGGCACTGGACACGGTTCGGCCAGTGCTGGAAGTCATCGGCAAGCGCGTATGGGACATGGGCGCGGAACCGCCCACGGCCTATGCCGCCAAGCTCGCCTGCAACATGATGATCACGATGGCGATCGAGGCCATGGCCGAAGCCGTTGTGCTGACCGAATCGCATGGACTGGCGCGCGAGCGGTTCTTCGACCTGATCCTGCATACCCTGTTCGGCAGTCGTTCATACCAGGTGTATTCGGCCAATATCATGCACGAGCGCTACGAGCCGGGATTCAAGGCATCGCTGGGCTTGAAGGATTTGCGGCTTGCGCATGCGGCGGCGGAACAGCTGGGGCGGCAGCTGCCGATGCTCGATGCGGTTCGTCAGCGAATGGGCGAGGCGGTCAGTGCCGGCGGTGGTGAAAGGGATTGGTCGGTGATGGCTGACTACACCATTCGGTCGGCATAGTCCTCTTATACCGGAGGCCTAGCGGCCGGCGGGCCGCATGTGTTGGTGAGGATCTCGATCAAGACGTAAGGATGGCTGGATGGGCGACACCATTTACCCGCATGACGTCGCCTGTCATCTAGACGGGCAGGATAAATTCGTGCACGCACAAAGGATTCTTGGCAGGACCGTTTTTTTGCAGGAACTCCTTCGCCTTCTCCGTGTCGATGCGAATGCACTGCACCGGGCGATAATAACCTGGCATGGCTTCGACACTGTATGCGAACACGCCGGTCTCCACGAGAGCGTCCACTACCGCTGTCGTAGCCTGCATCACGTTGCGGTAAGGGGAGTCTTTTGGAAGAAAGCAGCGACGCAGGATCGCATCGAGACCGTTCACAGCCTCGCCCTTGAATCGGTCGTAGCCTTGACGTCGTTTGCTAATTGCCAGCATCGATATCGTTCCACGCTGCATCCAGGCATCGATAAACTGAACAAGATCGATCGCTGCTCCTGGCCCACCATACGGCAGCCGGACAAAAAGTCCATCGGCGGTGAGGAGCGAACTCGTAGCAATTTCCTGGCCTTCTGCGGCGCCGGAGCCGTTGTTACGTAAGTACTCAGCGTAGGGAATAACGACGAAGGCAGGCTCGCCATCCGCGCCATAAATGTATTGATGAGACATGGTTACTTTTGGATTTTGGTTGTAATACATCGAAGTTGACGGCCACGTGCAAGCAGCGAACCATGCCTGCTTGGCTGTAATACATCGAAGTCTACATCGAAATACACCGAAAATCCACTGCCTTGTTGGATCGTGTATGAAAGAAAAAGCCCATGAACCGAAGCTCATGGGCTTTTTCAGATGCTGCTGGGTAGTGAGTTTGGCTTGCGTTCTCGCTTACTTACACCCTTCGATCGTAGCTGCTTACTCGACCGTCACCGACTTGGCGAGATTACGCGGCTTGTCCACATCGGTCCCACGCGCCAGCGCCGTGTGATACGCCAGCAGCTGCAGCGCCGCCACGTGCAGGATCGGCGACAGCAAGCCGTAGTGTTCCGGCAGGCGAATCACGTGCAGGCCATCGCCCGAGGTGATGCGCGAATCGACGTCGGCGAACACGTACAGCTGGCCGCCGCGCGCGCGCACTTCCTGCATGTTCGACTTCAGCTTTTCCAGCAGCGCATCGTTCGGCGCGATCGTTACTACCGGCATTTCTTCGGTCACCAGCGCCAGCGGGCCGTGCTTCAGTTCGCCGGCCGGGTAGGCCTCGGCGTGGATGTACGAGATTTCCTTGAGCTTCAGCGCGCCTTCCAGGGCGATCGGGTAGTGGATGCCGCGACCCAGGAACAGGGCGTTCTCTTTACGCGCGAATTCCTCGGCCCAGGCGATGATCTGCGGCTCGAGCGCCAGCACCGACGACAGCGCGACCGGCAGGTGACGCATCATCTTGAGGTGTTCGGCTTCCTCGGCATCGGTCAGGCGGCCGTTGACTTGCGCCAGGGTCAGGGTCAAGAGGAACAGCGCCGCCAGCTGGGTGGTGAAGGCCTTGGTCGAGGCCACGCCGACTTCGACGCCGGCGCGGGTGATGTAGGCCAGCTGGCACTCGCGCACCATGGCGCTGGTCGAGACGTTGCAGATGGTCAGCGTGTGGTGCATGCCGAGGCTGCGCGCGTGCTTGAGCGCGGCCAGGGTGTCGGCCGTCTCGCCGCTCTGCGAGATGGTCACCACCAGGGTGTCGGGGTGCGGCACGCTGTCGCGGTAGCGGTATTCGCTGGCGATCTCGACGTTCACCGGCACCTTGGCCACCGATTCGATCCAGTACTTGGCGGTGAGGCCGGCGTAGTAGCTGGTGCCGCAGGCCAGGATCAGCACGCGGTCGATCTTCTTGAACACGGCGTAGGCGCTGTCGCCGAACAGTTCCGGCATCACGCCGGTCACGCCCTCGAGGGTGTCGCCGATGACGCGCGGCTGCTCGAAGATCTCTTTCTGCATGTAGTGGCGGTACGGGCCGAGCTCGGCCGCGCCGGTGTGGGCGTGCACGGTTTTCACTTCGCGCTCGACCGGACGGCCGTCGACGTCGACGATCCAGTAGCGGGCCAGCTGCAGGTCGACCACGTCGCCTTCTTCCAGATAGATGATCTGGTCGGTGGTGCCGGCCAGCGCCATCGCGTCGGAGGCGACGAAGTTCTCGTCCTTGCCGACGCCGACGATCAGCGGCGAGCCCTGGCGCGCGGCGATCACGCGGTGCGGTTCTTCGCGGCAGAACACGGCGATGGCGTAGGCGCCGTGCAGGCGCTTGACGGCTTGCTGCACGGTCTCGAACAGGTCGCCGGTGTACAGGTGATCGACCAGGTGGGCGATGACCTCGGTGTCGGTCTGGCTCGTGAACTTGTAGCCCAGGCCGGTCAGTTCGGCGCGCAGCTCGTCGTGGTTTTCGATGATGCCGTTGTGGACAAGTGCAATGCGGGCATTGTCTTCGGTCGGCGAGAAGTGCGGGTGGGCATTGTGCGACGCCGGGGCGCCGTGGGTGGCCCAGCGCGTGTGGGCGATGCCGGTGAAGCCGTCGAGGCGTGCCTCTTTGACTTGCGATTCGAGGTCGGCCACGCGCGAGGTGGAGCGCGAGCGGGTCAGGCGGCCATCGAGGTGGACGGCGACGCCGCAGGAATCGTACCCGCGGTATTCGAGCCGTTTGAGGCCCTCGATCAGGACGGGGGTGATATTACGCTTGGCGACTGCGCCGACGATACCGCACATGGCTAACCTCTCGAATGGAAAAACTGTTGAGTCTTATCGTAAGGCAATCGTGATGAAATAAGCTTACAGTGCGCAGCCATATTTGTTAGATTATTTCATGACGACACACGAACAAAATAATATTTCATACACACATAAAAATTTACCGAATATTTCATCACGATGACCGAGTTACCCACCCTCGACGACCTCGATCGTCGCATTCTGAATATTTTGCAAACTGACGCATCGCATACGAACGCCGAACTGGCGGCGCTCGTGCACGTGTCGCCGCCGACTTGTTTGCGCCGCGTGAAGCAGCTGACCGACAGTGGCGTCATCGAGCGCCAGGTGGCGATCGTCGCGCCCGACAAGGTCGGCAGCCGCCTGTCCGCCATCGTCGAGATCACGCTCGACGTGCAGGCCGCCGAGCGCATGGAAGAGTTCGAGAACCTGGCCGCCAGGGAAGCGGCCGTGTTGCAGTGCTACCGGGTGTCGCCGGGACCCGATTTCGTGCTGGTCGTGCAGGTCGCCGACATGCCGGCCTACCACGCGCTGGCGCACCGGCTGTTCACGTCGCACGCGAACGTGCGCAACGTGAAAGCCTATTTTTCGACCCACCGCAGCAAATTCGACACCCGCATCGCCGTGTAAAGCACGGGCCACCGCCTGTGGATAATATTGTGGAAGACCAGGTGGATGGACAGGGGGTAACCACGGTAAAACCCTGTGTTTATCTTGTTTGTTTCCTGTGATTACCCTGTCGACAGCCGGTGGATTACTTCTTCACTTTCACCGGACGCTTCCATCCTTCGATGGTGATCTGCTTGGGCCGCGAGATGGTCAGCTTGCCGGCCGGCGCATCCTTGGTGAGCGTGGTGCCGGCGCCAATGGTGGCGCCCTTGCCGATCGTCACCGGCGCCACCAGCTGGCTGTCGCTGCCGACGAATACCTCGTCCTCGATCACGGTGCGGAATTTATTCGCGCCGTCGTAGTTGCAGGTGATGACGCCGGCGCCGACGTTCACGCGCGAGCCGACGGTGGCGTCGCCGATATAGGCCAGGTGGTTGGCCTTGCTGTGCGCCGCCACGGTGCTGTTCTTGACCTCGACAAAGTTACCCACATGGACGTCCTCGCCCAGCTCGGTGCCGGGACGCAGGCGCGCATACGGTCCGATCTGCGAGGCGGCGCCGATGGTAGCGCCTTCGATATGGCAGAACGGCTTGATGTTGGCGCCAGCACCGACCGTGGCGCCGACCAGCACGCAGTTGGCGCCCACCTTCACGCCGTCGGCCAGCTCCACCCGGCCTTCGAACACGCAGCCGACGTCGATGACGACATCGCGGCCGCAAACCAGTTCGCCGCGCACATCGATGCGCGCCGGATCCATCAAGGTCACGCCTTTTTCCAGCAGTGCATGTGCGATATTCAATTGATGACGACGCTCGAGCTCGGCCAGCTGCACCTTGCTGTTCACGCCAGCCACTTCCCATTCGCCCGACGGTTGCGCCGACACGACCGGCACGCCGTCCGCCACGGCCTGGGCCACGATGTCGGTGAGGTAGTACTCGCCCTGGGCATTGTTGTTGGACAGCGCCGCCAGCCATTTCTTGAGGTGGCGGGTCGGGATCGCCATGATGCCGCTATTGATTTCGCGGATGGCGCGCTCGGCCTCGCTGGCATCCTTTTCTTCGACGATGCGCACGATGTGGCCGTTCTCGCGCACGATGCGGCCCAGGCCGAAGGGGTTGGCCTGTTCGACGGTCAGGATGCCCAACTTGTCGCTTCCTGCGGCCTCAACCAGGCGGCGCAGCGTGTCCGCCGTGGTCAGCGGCACGTCGCCGTACAGCACCAGGGTGGCGGCGCCATCGCCCAGTTGCGGCACGGCCTGCATCACCGCATGGCCGGTGCCCAGCTGCGGCTGCTGCAGGGCGGTATCGATCGACACGCCGGTCTCTTGCGCCAGCGCGGACACCATGTCGGGCACCGCTGCGCCGCCGTGCCCGTAAATCACACATAATTTCTGCGGACTCAGGCTACGTGCCGTATCGATCACGTGGCGGAGCAGCGGCTTACCAGCCAATGGATGCAGGACTTTCGGCAGGGCGGATTGCATGCGCTTTCCCATGCCGGCGGCGAGGATCACAACGTTCATAAGCCGTTCTCAAAAAGTTGAAAATATGAAAAATTCTAGCATGCGAGATACCTTGTTCCGGCGCACCTTAGCGTTAATGGCGATTGCCCTGATGGCGCTGGCGGCCGGTTGCAGCACCATTCGCTTCTCGTACAACCAGGGCGACACCTTACTGTACTGGTGGATGAATTCCTATGTCGACTTCGAAGGACAACAGGCCGACATCGCCAAGCGCGACATCAATGGCTTGTTCCAATGGCATCGTCAGACCCAGTTGCGCGACTATGCTGGTCTATTGGGCAATTTCCAGCAAAAACTAGCGGGCAACCCGAGCCAGGCCGACCTGCTCCAGGCCTACCGCGAGATCCGCGTTCGCGGCGAGCGCCTGTCGCAGCGCGCGGTGCCGGAACTGACGACGCTGGCCATGTCGATCACCCCCGCGCAGATCGCCAATATCGACAAGAAGTTCAGGGACAAGAACGAGGAATACCGGCGCAAGTTCATGAGCGGCAGCGTCGAGAAGCGCCAGCGCGCGCGCTTCAAGAAATCAATGGAGCAAATGGAGCTGTGGTTTGGCAATTTCACAAGCGAACAAGAAGCCGCCCTGCGCCGCGCCTCCGACCTGCGCCCGCTCGACAACCAGCAATGGTTGGAGGAACGCCAGTACCGCCAGCGCCGCATCCTGGCGCTGCTGCAAGAGGTGCAACAGAAAAAGCTCAACCGCGAGCAGACCACGGCCAGGGTGCAAGGCCTGATGCGCGAGTTGTTCACACGCATGGAGTCGCCCGAGCGCAAGGCCTTCTATGACGCCAGCATCGACCACACGACAAAATACATCCTGACCGCGATCAAACTGGCGACGCCGCAGCAAAAGGCCCATGCGCAGCAGCGCATGCAGGGCTGGATCAATGATTTCGAGGCCTTGGCGGCAGGCAAATAAGCAGTGAAGGGCGGCCCCGCAGGGTGGGAAACCCGCATGCTATAGTGCCGCCCATGCAAAGAAAGTCCATCAAATCAAGGCCCCAGGCCGCCAAACCCCACGGCGCGCCGCGCATGGCCCAGCACCAGGTCCGCATCATCGGCGGCGCCTGGAAACGTACGCTGCTGCCGGTGGTCGACGCCCTCGGCCTGCGTCCCACCCCCGACCGCGTGCGCGAAACCGTGTTCAACTGGATCAATCACCAGCTCGGCAGCGACTGGGACCAGGCCGGTTTTCTCGACCTGTACGCGGGTTCCGGCGTGCTCGGCTTCGAGGCCGCCAGCCGCGGCGCGGCGAAGGTGACCATGGTCGACAACCACGGCCCGGCCGTGCGCCAGCTCGAAGCCAACCGCGACAAGCTCAAGGCCGACAACATCACGATCCTGCGCGCCGACGCCCTGACCCTGGCGCGCGACCTGGCCACCCGCGGCCAGCGCTACGACGTGATCTTCCTCGACCCGCCTTATCAACAGGATCTGTTGGCCAAGACCCTGCCGCTGTGCGCGGCGCTGCTGCTCGAAGGCGGCATGGTGTATGCCGAAGCCGAGGCGCCGTTGCCGACCGGGGGCGACGACGTCCCCGACTGGCTGATTGGCTGGGAAGTGGTGCGCGCCGACAAGGCGGGCATGGTGTATTACCATTTGCTGAAGCTGCAGGAAAAGGCGGCCTGAGTCCCGCCAAGGGCCTGAAAACCGCACAACCATTGGGCAAACCATGCCCCGGCCTGGGGCGGATGCCGTATTTTCAGGCATAATGCGCGTTCCAATAGGGTGTTCATTTTCAGGGAGCCGCAATGGTTGTAGCCGTTTATCCAGGTACGTTCGATCCGCTGACCCGCGGCCACGAGGATTTGGTACGTCGCGCATCCGGGCTGTTCGACCGACTGGTGGTCGGCGTCGCCGACAGCCGCAACAAACGTCCGTTCTTCACGCTCGAAGAACGCCTGGATATCGCCAACGAAGTGCTTGGCCATTACCCCAATGTGCAGGTCGAGAGTTTCTCGGGCCTGCTCAAGGACTTCGTGCGCAAGCACGACGCCCGCGTGATCGTGCGCGGCCTGCGCGCGGTGTCCGATTTCGAGTACGAGTTCCAGATGGCGGGCATGAACCGCTACCTGCTGCCCGACGTCGAAACCATGTTCCTGACCCCGTCCGACCAGTACCAGTTCATCTCGGGCACCATCGTGCGCGAGATCGCCATGCTGGGTGGCGACGTGTCCAAATTCGTTTTCCCTTCGGTCGACCGCTGGCTGCAGCAGAAAATCGCCAGCATGGCGCAAGCGCCGAAGGCCTGATTCCCAGGACGTATCATGGCTTTATTGATTACCGACGACTGCATCAACTGCGACGTCTGCGAACCCGAATGCCCCAACGATGCCATTTCGATGGGCGAAGAGTATTACCAGATCGATCCGCACAAGTGCACCGAGTGCGTCGGCCATTTCGATGAACCGCAGTGCGTGCAGCTGTGCCCGGTTGCCTGCATTCCGCTCAATCCGGAATGGCGCGAATCGCGCGAAGAACTCCTCATCAAGTACGAGCGCCTGACGGCCGACAAGGCCACGGCCTGATTCCCCCAAGCCGGCGACTCTGCCGGCTTTTTGTTTCCCCGCCTCGATTTTCCTGACCGCATACCGGCTAGTCCGGCATGTGGCGTCCGCACGTCCCTGAACGCCATCCTCTCATCCAGCGCTACTCGTCCGTCCTGAACTACTACTCCCGGTCAAATTTCATCGGCACTTTTTCGCGCTTGTTGGTCTGCTGTTTTCGCTTGTCCGTCGCATTACCATAAGTATCATTTTATATGATCTAGAATGTGAACTTTGTTGAACCTGCACGATTTATCAACCAAGTTACATTAAACATCTACCAACTTCACGCAATACTGGAAAATTTTCCTTTCAATTGAGAGCGATACACTACTCATCCATATTCCTTAAACATGCATCCAACACACGTCATAACATACTCATCATTCTATCAATTCACTTTTCATGGATCTCATTCTAAACCCGACTATTTGACTCTTTGTGAACTTTGTTAAATAAAAAGGACGAGAAAAGCCCGGTAACGCAAAGTCACCGGGCGTGAAGCGACATCCGGGCGTTTTTCAGGGGGAAAAGAAGATGTGCCGCCGTGGCGGCGTACGACGGAGAGCAGGGACGAAAAAAAACGCGGTGTCCGTTGCCGGAGACCGCGTCAGGGGAAATCAGGTAATGATCAGTGGCGGATGCCCATCGCACGCACCTCGGCGGCGTCCACCGGATCCAGGCTGGCCAGCTTGCGCTTGAGCGCCAGCGCCTCGTCCAGCGCACGGCGCGCGGCCTGTTCGGCCTTGCTGCGGCGTGGACGCACGGTCAGGTACAAGGCGCGGCCGATGCCGACCAGCAGTGGGCGGAAAAACAGGACGAAGCCAGCCAGCAAGGCAAGATACACGGTGGTGCTGAACACCTGGCCGTAGGGCACGGCGGCGGCAGCTTGGACTAGGGTGGCGGTAGAAGACATGATAGGCTCTTTCTGTTATTGTTGAGAACTATAGTGCGTCGCAACATATAAATCTAATTCCGTTCACTGATGGCCCTTATACTGTTTGTGAATGATTTGGAGTACACTACCCGTACCCCTGTCTTCACAACAGTTTTCTCCTTGATCCCATGAGCTTTCTGACGCTTGACCTGAATCTGCTGCGCGTATTCGACGCGGTGATGACCGAGCAAAACCTGACCCGCGCCGCCGGCCACCTGGCCATGACCCAGCCTGCGGTGTCGAATGCGATCAAGCGACTACGAGAAAGCCTGGGCGACGAGCTCCTGATCCGCACCGCCTATGGCGTCAAACCGACCCCGCGCGCCGAAGCCTTATGGCCGGCCGTGCGCCAGGCCCTGGCGGCGCTGGAAGCGGCGGTGATGCCGGAAACCTTCGACGTCTCCAAGGCGCAGGCGACCTTCCGCATGGCGATGGCCGACGCCACCGCCGCGCTGTGGCTGCCTTCCCTGATGCGCTCGATCGAGCGCGAAGCGCCGGGCGTGAACATCCGCATGGTGCCGCTGACGACGCGCGAACCGCGTCCGATGCTGTTGCGCGGCGATATCGACCTGGCGGTCGGCTTCTTCCCCGGCGTCGCGGCCCAGCTGTCGTACGAAACCGGTTCGCCGATCCGCCACGAGCGCCTGTATTCCGGCGTCTATGTGTGCGTGATGCGCAAGGACCATCCGCTGGCCAAGGAAAAGCTCGATCTCGACACCTATTGCAAGGCGAATCACTTGCTGGTGAGCTTCTCCGGCCGTGCCCACGGCCTGGTTGACGAGGCGCTGGCCCAGCTCGGCCGCGAACGCCGTATCCTCTTGACCGTGAACCAGTTCTTCACGGCGGGCAGGGTAGTCGCGAACTCCGACCTGATCACCGTGCTGCCGAAGCACTTGATGGTCTCGACCGGCATGACCGACGTGCTGATCTGGAAGGAACTCCCGTTGCAGCTGCCGGCCGTCCACCTGGACATGCTGTGGCATGAGCGCGACGGCCGCAGCCCGGCGCATCGCTGGCTGCGCAAGAACCTGGAATCGATGGCCGAAAGCGCTTCCAAGACCGGCGTGCGCAAGGTCGTCTGACAGCGCCAGCACAAGTCGCGACGAAGCAAAATGCTTCACGTGAAACAAAACGGCCAGGCAAATGCCTGGCCGTTTTATTGATGCGCTGGCTTGTGATCAGCGGATCGGCAGCTTGGTCGTATTCTTGACTTCTTCCATCACCGCATAGGTGTGCGTCTCGCGCACGCCTTTCTGCAGCAAGGTCTTACCCAGGAATTCGCGGTAGGCCGCCATGTCTTTCACGCGTGCCTTGACGAGGTAGTCGAAGCCGCCGGCCACCATATGGCATTCCAGCACCTCGGGAATCATCTGCACGCTCTGCTTGAACGCATCGAAGACTTCGGGAGTGGTACGATCGAGCACGACCTCGATGAAGACCAGCAGCGACACGTCGAGCAGTTGCGGATTGAGCTGGGCCGTGTAGCCCATGATATAGCCCGATTCGTGCAGTTTGCGCACGCGCTCGAGGCAAGCCGCCGGCGACAGGTTCACGCGCGCCGCCAGCTCCACATTGCTGATGCGGCCGTCATTCTGCAGCTCGGCGAGGATCTTTTTGCTGATCTTGTCCAACATCGGGTGTCTCCCGTTAATTTTATTCGGTCAGATTGTCGCATCAAAAACTATCTATTGCTAGTATCGATTAAAAGCAGAATTAATCCAGAAGAAATCCTTCTACAATCGAATCATTTCCACCGACGTACAAACCGCGCCGACCACCATTTGTGGGACGGCGCTTTTGCTGTGCGGTGCCCTTCATTGTGACTTTTTCTTTTGACTAGATAGCCATGCAGATCGCTGCTTCCCCGGCCTCCACCTTCGTTCCCTTCGACGCCCTCCACGCTGAAACCAAGCGCGAGCAAACGCTACTCCGCGCCGCCATCACCGCCGCCTACCGCCGTGATGAAACCGAGGCCGTGCAATGGCTGCTCGCGCAAGGCGCCACGCCCGGCGCGGATGCCCAGCCGCTGGCGCATCGCCTGGTGTCGAGCGTGCGCGAAAAGCGCACCCGCGCCTCGGGCGTCGATGCGTTGATGCACGAGTTCTCGCTGTCGTCGGAAGAAGGCGTGGCCCTGATGTGCCTGGCCGAAGCGCTGCTGCGCATCCCGGACAGCGAGACCGCCGACCGCCTCATCGCCGACAAGATCAGCCGCGGCGACTGGCGCAAGCACCTCGGCGAATCGCCATCGCTGTTCGTCAATGCCGCAACCTGGGGCCTGCTCATCACCGGCAAGCTGGTCTCGACCAATAGCGAGCAGGGTCTCGGCTCGGCGCTCACGCGCCTGATCGCGAAGGGCGGCGAACCGCTGATCCGCAAGGGCGTCGACATGGCGATGCGCATGCTGGGCAACCAGTTCGTCACCGGCCAGACCATCGACGAAGCGCTGAAGAACAGCCGCGACAACGAGACGCGCGGCTATCGCTATTCTTACGACATGCTGGGCGAGGCGGCGCTGACCGAAAGCGACGCCAGGAATTATTACGCCTCGTACGAAGCCGCCATCCACGCGATCGGCAGGGCCTCCAATGGCCGCGGCATCAAGGATGGCCCGGGCATCTCGATCAAGCTGTCGGCGCTGCATCCGCGCTACAGCCGTGCGCAATATGCGCGCGTGATGGGCGAGCTGCTGCCGCGCGTGCGCAGCCTGGTCCTGCTGGCCAAGACCTACAACATCGGCATCAATATCGACGCCGAGGAAGCCGACCGTCTCGAGATCTCGCTCGACATGCTCGAAGCGCTCGCGTTCGACGCCGACCTGGCCGGTTTCGAAGGCATCGGCCTGGTGGTGCAGGCGTATCAAAAGCGCTGCCCGTTCGTGATCGATTACCTGGTCGACCTGGCCAAGCGGAGCGGCCGCAAGTTCATGGTGCGCCTGGTGAAGGGCGCCTACTGGGACGCCGAGATCAAGCGCGCCCAGGTCGACGGCATGCCCGGCTATCCAGTCTATACGCGCAAGGTGTACACCGACGTCTCTTATCTCACCTGCGCGCGCAAGCTCCTGGCGGCGGCCGACGTGCTGTATCCGCAGTTCGCCACCCACAACGCGCACACGCTGTCGGTGATCTATACCTGGGCCAAGCAGGACAACGTCAGCAACTACGAATTCCAGTGCCTGCACGGCATGGGCGAGACGCTGTACGACCAGGTCGTGGGCAGCAAGAACCTGGACAAGGCTTGCCGCATCTATGCGCCGGTCGGCTCGCACGAAACCCTGCTGGCCTACCTGGTGCGCCGCCTGCTGGAAAACGGCGCCAACTCCTCGTTCGTGAACCAGATCGTCGACGAGAACGTGGCGATCGACACGCTGCTCACCGATCCGTTCGACGTCGCGCGCGCCAGCGGCGGCAAACCGCATCCGGCGATCGCGCTGCCGCTCGACATGTTCGGCGCCGAGCGCAAGAATTCGAACGGCATGGACCTGGTCAACGAAGACGTCCTGGCCAAGGTGGCGCTTGGCCTCGCGCAGCAGCGCCAGCACGTCGCCGGTCCGCTGATTGCAGGTTCGGTCGATGCCGGCGCTCCGGCCAACGTGATCAACCCCGCGATGTCGAGCGATATCGTCGGCCAGGTAAGCGAAGCCTCGCGCACCGACGTCGAAACCGCCCTGGCCGCGGCCAGCGCCTTCGCCGCCGAATGGGCCGCCACCGCCACCCATGAACGCGCTGCGATCCTCGAGCGCACCGCCGCTTTGTTCGAGCAGAACGGCGTCGAGCTGATGGCCCTGGCCGTGCGCGAAGCCGGCAAATCGCTGCCGAACGCGATCGCCGAATTGCGCGAAGCGGTCGACTTCCTGCGCTATTACGCGGTGCAGATCCGCAGTTCAAGCAAAGCCGAGGCACTGGGCCCGGTCAGCTGCATCAGCCCCTGGAACTTCCCTCTGGCGATCTTCACCGGCCAGGTGGCGGCCGCCCTCGCGGCCGGCAACGTGGTGCTGGCCAAGCCGGCCGAGCAGACCCCATTGATCGCCTGCCGCGCGGTGGAGCTATTCCTCGAGGCGGGCACCCCGCGCGCCGCGCTGCAGCTGCTGCCGGGCCGCGGCGAAGTGGTCGGCGCCGCCCTGACGGCCGATAGCCGCATCAAGGGCGTGATCTTCACCGGCTCGACCGAAGTCGCCCAGCTGATCAACCGCACGCTGGCCAAGCGCGCCGAACAGGAAGGCATCGACATCCCGCTGGTGGCGGAAACCGGCGGCCAGAACGCGCTGATCGTCGATTCCTCGGCGCTGCCGGAACAGGTGGTGCAGGACGTCCTGAGCTCGGCCTTCGACTCGGCCGGCCAGCGCTGCTCGGCGCTGCGCGTGCTGTTCCTGCAAGAGGACATCGCCGACAAGACCATCAAGATGCTCAAGGGCGCGATGCAGGAACTGCGCGTGGGCAGCCCGGACCGCCTGGCGACCGATATCGGCCCGGTGATCGACGCCGAGGCCCAGCGCAACCTGCTGGCCCACATTGAGCGCACCAGGGCCACGGCGCGCAGCCACTTCGCGCTCGAGCTGCCGGCCTCGGTCGTCGCTGCCGGCACCTTCGTGCCGCCGACCGTGCTCGAAATCGCCTCGCTGGCGGAACTCAAGCAAGAGGTCTTCGGCCCGGTGCTGCACATCGTGCGCTATCGCCGCGCCGAGCTGCCTGCGGTGATCGATGCGATCAACGCCACCGGCTATGGCCTGACCCTGGGCGTGCATTCGCGCATCGATGAAACCATCAACACCATCGTCAACCGCGCCCACGTCGGCAATATCTACGTCAACCGCAACATCGTCGGCGCGGTGGTCGGCGTGCAGCCGTTCGGTGGCGAAGGCAAGTCGGGCACCGGTCCGAAGGCCGGCGGCCCGCTTTACCTGAAACGCCTGCAGCGCGGCGCGGCGCCCTTGATGGAACACGTGCGCCAGCCTGAAGCGGCATTGGAAGCCCTGACCAGCTGGCTGCGCGCCAATGGCCAGCAGCCGGTGGCCGCGCTGGCCGAAGGTTACGCGCGCACTTCGCTCAATGGCGTCTCGATGGACCTGCCCGGCCCGACCGGAGAGAGCAACCGCCTGTCGTTCACGCCGCGCGGCGCCGTGCTGTGCGCGCCAGCCACCCCGGCCGGCCTGCTCAATCAACTGGCGGCGGCCCTGGCCACCGGCAATCGCGCGCTGGTGCTGGCGCCGACGCCTGAGTCGATTCCGGCCAACCTGCCGGCGGCGGTGAAGGAACGCGTGCGCTTCGTGGGCAAGGAAGAGATCGATGCGGCCGACGTCGCGATCGCGCTGGTCGAAACCGGCCTGGCCGGCCTGCTGCGCACGCAGCTGGCGGCGCGTCCGGGTGCGATCGTCGGCATCGTCGACACCGACGCCCTGGTGCCGGTGGACCTGTGGCGCCTGGTCGCCGAGCGCGCGGTCTGCGTCAACACGACGGCCGCTGGCGGCAACGCAAGCCTGATGACCCTGGGCCTGTAAGAATAACCGTAACATGGGGTGGGCGGGTTTCCCGCCCACGCGTTCAACAATCAATACATCAGCAGGAGAGTCAGCAGCACCACATCACAACAGGAGACAACCATGCTTGTAGGCGTTCCAAAGGAAATCAAGAACCACGAATACCGCGTCGGCCTCACGCCGGCGTCCGTGCACGAACTGATAACACGCGGCCACCAGGTGATCGTCCAGCAAGACGCTGGCAGCGAGATCGGCCTCGACGACGCGCACTACACCGCGGCCGGCGCCACCATCGTCGACAGCGCCCAGGAAGTCTTCTCACGCGCCGACATGATCGTCAAGGTCAAGGAGCCGCAACCGCTTGAGTGCGCGATGCTGCGCGACGGCCAGATACTCTACACCTACCTCCATCTCGCTCCGGATCCGGAGCAAACCGCGGCCCTGGTCAAATCGGGCGCCGTCTGCATCGCCTACGAAACCATCACCGGCCCGGGCGGCGGCTTGCCCCTGCTTGCGCCGATGAGCGAAGTCGCGGGACGCATGGCGATCCAGGCCGGCGCCGCCCATCTCGAAAAATCCCGGGGCGGCATGGGCCTGCTGCTGGGAGGCGTGCCTGGCGTAGCGGCCGGCCACGTGGTCATCATCGGCGCCGGCGTCGTCGGCGCCAACGCGCTTCAAATGGCGGTCGGCACCGGCGCCCGCGTCACGGTGCTCGACAAGAACGTCGACCGGCTACGCCAGCTCGACCTGGTGTTCGGCAACCGCATCTCGACCCTGTATTCGAATGCCCATGCGCTCGAGGAAGCGGTCGTGAATGCCGACCTGGTGATCGGCGGCGTGCTGGTGCCGGGCGCCGCGGCACCGAAGCTGGTCACGCGCGACATGGTGTCTCGCATGAAGAAGGGCGCGGTGGTGGTCGACGTGGCGATCGACCAGGGCGGCTGTTTCGAAACCTCGCACCCAACGACGCACGCCGATCCGACCTTCCTGGTCGATGGCGTGGTCCACTACTGCGTCGCGAACATGCCGGGCGCGGTGGCGCGCACCTCGACCTTCGCCTTGAACAACGCCACCATCGGCCATGCCCTGGCGCTGGCGAACAAGGGCTGGCGGCGCGCGCTGGCGGACGACGTCCACCTGCGTCATGGCCTGAACGTCTGCCAGGGCAAGGTGACCTTCGAGGCCGTCGCCCAGGCTTTGGGCTACGATTACATCCCCGCCGACTCGCTCCTGGGCTGAAGCGGCGCTTCCACCAGATGCCGGCACAGGCGCCGGGTGATGTGGAAAGCATATTGCGCGGCCACCGACTTCACGAAGCGCATGAAGTCGTGGGCCGCGTTTTCATTGGCGTTGTCCGACACCGCGCGGATGACGGCGAACGGCACATCCAGTTCGTGACATACCTGCGCCACCGCGGCGCCTTCCATCTCCACCGCCACCAGCCCGGGCAGGGCGCCATTCAAGGCATCGATGCGCAGGCGGTCGTTGACGAACTGGTCGCCGCTGGCGATCAGGCCGCGATGCACGCGCGGCTGCGCCAGGCCGAAAGCCTGTCTCTCGGTCTCGGAGATCGTCTCCAGAAAGTCGCATTCCAGGAAGGCATGGGCGGCGCCGGACAGGCGCAGCGACAGCTGCTGGTCTGGCTGGAAATGCGTCCGACCCGTGAGCGGCACCTCGAAACGCGGGAACAGGGGACTGGCATCCATATCGTGCTGGACCAGCGATTCGGCCACCACGATGTCGCCGACACGGATCGTTTTATCCCCGGCGCCGGCAACGCCCGTGAAGAGGATGTGCGTAACTCCGAACTTTTCCACAAGCGTTGTCGCCGTCATCGCAGCGGCAACCTTGCCAATCCGCGATAAAACGCACACAGCGTCGATTTCCCACAGTCGTCCGACCCAGAACTCGCGTTTGCCGTGGATGAGCTTGGCGGGCCCTTCCATGGCTTCCACGAGGCCTGCCTGTTCTTCGTGCAAGGCGCTGATGATCCCTAGACGCATGTTTTCTTGATGAGTGAGTGTGTAGAGATGTTGTGCACCCTGGCGGCCGTTCAGATCGGCAACTGTGCATAAGGGACGGATTGTACACAGCTTCCACCGCATGCAGTCCTTGAATTGCAACGATCGTGGTTCTTGCTGGAAGAGGTGAACGCCCTGTCTTGGAAGACGCTTTTTTGCCTGCGCTGTGTTTGCTTATTTAATTAAGAGATATGTATACAAGGTTGATAGTAGTAGGTAAACGCGACGTTCTCTGTGGATAAGACAGGTTTACTCCACAGTATCAACGGTTTACGACGCCGTTTACGCGCTGGAAAAAGCTTGCGTTCGGCTTGCACGGTTCTTGGACAACAAATCGGCGGTAGGAAAAAGCAGCTGTTCTGCACATCTGATGCTGTGGATATGCAGCGGCTTTTCCACAGCCGGATCTTTGTCACTGCTGTTCGGCAGGCATCGTTGACGGTACAGGTGCATCTTCCATGACCGGGGACCAGTGCGTTACCACGGCGTTTTTTGTACGCCATACATTGGTTGCAGCTTTTTGGGTGGTGCAGAGCCAGCTGCGATGGCGTTTCCTTAGATTGTTATAGCCAAAAGCTTGTATACAAAATGGTAGTAGTAGTAAACGCCGGCCGCTTTGTGGATAAAAGCGATTTTTTCCACAACATCAGGGGTTTACGGTCGTGTTAACCCGGTGGAAAACGCTTGTGCCGGCGCTGTAGGAAAGTTGGATAGAAATTGCTCGCCTGGACAAGCAGGGGTTTCTGCACATTCCATCCTGTGGATATTCATTCGGTTTTCCACAGAGACCGGCTTTGTGCCGGTGTTGATGGCCCTGGCGAGCAAGGTGCGAGCGCCTGCAGTCGGGATGGCCAACTGCGTCGACTGGCGTGATATCGCTTCCCGGATTTGCCACACTCGACGAAAATTTTTTTTTCGCGGGCTCACCAGGTTTACAACCAATATCTGTATACAACGCTGATAGTAGTGGTTAACGGTCGCAGGTTTCTGTGGACAACCCGATTAAAGAACGAGAAATCAGGGATTTATGTCACGGATAAGTCCGTGCACTGCTGAGCAAACTGCTTGGTGGCAAATCTGGACAAGATTTTTGCCTGTGCAAAAAAGCTGAGTTTTACACAAACGATACCTGTGGATATCAAGTAGCTTATCCACAGAAGGGGTCTGGACAGGCGTTTACGTTCTGGTAAGCTGTTTCCCATCGAACTGAGGTACAGGGAAACGCATGGATGTCGTGTCGCGGTACGCCAGGGTCAATGGTTTGAGCATGCATTACGTGACTGCCGGTGAGGGCCCGCCAGTCCTGCTCCTGCATGGCTTTCCGGATACCCATGCGGTGTGGCGACGTCAGATCCCGGCCCTGGCCGCGGCTGGTTTCCAGGTCATCGCTCCCGACCTGCGCGGCTACGGCAAGACCGATATGCCGCCCGACGTCAGCGCCTACGCAGTCGAATTCGTGGCCGATGACGTGCTGCAGCTCATGGATGCACTGGGTATCGCCGAGGCGACGGTGGTCGGTCACGACTGGGGCGCGCAGATCGGCTGGCACCTGGCCATGCATGCGCCGCAGCGTGTCAGCCGCTATGCGGCGCTGTCGGTCGGCCACCCGAAGTCGCTCGCAAAGTCAGGCCTCACGCAAAAACTGCGCTTCTGGTACATGGCGGTGTTCATGACGCCGGTCCTGGCCGAGACGCTGTTGAGGGCAGGTGATTGGGCGGCGCTGCGCGCGATGAATCGCAGCCGCGAACAGCAGCAACTCTGGATCGATGCGCTGGCGCCGCAAGGCCGGCTGACTGCGGCCCTGAATTACTATCGCGCCAATCTGAAGGCTTCCGGCGGCAAGCGGTGGAAGCCGGTCGACGTGCCGGTGCTGGGCGTCTGGAGCGAGCACGATCCCGCATTGCGCGAGCAACAGATGCTGGACACGCGCCAACAATGCCGCGCCGGTTTCGAGTACGCGCGGATCGACGGCGTGGGCCATTGGCTGCAGCTGTCGGGCGCCGACCGGCTCAACGGGCTGCTCATCGATTTCGCAAGATCGCAGGCGGCGGTCACGCCGGCATAGCTTGTGCGGGGAAGGGCGGCGGCGTGTCAGTACGGCTTGCTTGCCGTACAATATTGGCTCTGCGCTTCCCCTGAAAGTCTCCCATGATCGATGTAGTCTGGCTCGGCGGCGCCGCCTTCGCCGCCGGCCTGGTCGACGCCGTTGTCGGCGGCGGCGGCCTGATCCAGCTTCCCGCCATGTTCTCCCTGTTGCCGAAAGAAGCGCCGGCAACCATCCTCGGCACCAATAAACTCGCAGCGATCTTCGGCACCAGTTCGGCCGCCGTCAGCTACGCGCGTCGGGTGCGGGTCGCGTGGAGCACCGCCGCGCCGGCCGCCATCGCCGCGTTTGCCCTATCCTTCGTCGGCGCCTGGACCGTGACGCGGGTGCCGGCCGATTTCGTGCGTGCGCTGCTGCCCTTCGTCCTGGTGGCGGTCGCCGTGTATACCTTCATGAAGAAGGATCTCGGCGCGGTGCACGCCCCACTGCACAGCGGGATGGCCGAGCGTTACTGGGCCGTCGGCATCGGCGCCGCCATCGGTTTTTATGATGGCTTCTTTGGACCGGGCACCGGCAGCTTCCTGCTGTTCCTGTTCGTACGCTTCTTCGGCTTCGATTTCCTGAGCGCCTCGGCTGCGGCCAAGGTCGTCAATGTCGCCTGCAATCTGTCGGCGCTGATGTGGTTCGGCTATAGCGGCCATTTGCTGTGGCAACTGGGCTTGCTGATGGCGGGATGCCAGATCGTCGGTTCCTTGATCGGCACCAGGCTGGCCTTGAAGCACGGCAGTGGGTTCGTGCGCAAGCTGTTCCTGCTGGTCGTGTCGGCGCTGATTGTAAAGACAGCCTACGACTCGTTCACAAAGCTGGGCTGGTAAGTCCTGTTCCACGTGAAACATCAAAGCCGGGTTTCTACCCGGCTTTTTTTCGTTGACTGTTCCACGTGAAACATGCCAGTAAGAACTGAAGAACAAGGTTTCACGTGAAACAAAATCTGTCGTTTTCAGACCCTTGCAGAGTCCAGCAGGAAAAAAGAATCTATAATCGCGCATTAGTCTCCTCGCTCCACACCCCATCATGCTATTTCCTACTGAATTCGACGTCATCGTCGTCGGCGGCGGCCATGCCGGAACCGAGGCCGCACTCGCGTCCGCACGCACCGGTCAAAAGACCCTGCTGCTGACCCACAATATCGAAACCCTCGGCGCCATGTCTTGCAATCCGTCGATCGGCGGCATCGGCAAGGGTCACCTGGTCAAGGAAGTCGACGCCCTTGGCGGCGCCATGGCCATCGCGACCGACGAGGCGGGCATCCAGTTCCGCATCCTGAATTCGTCCAAGGGCCCGGCCGTGCGCGCCACCCGCGCCCAGGCCGACCGCGTGCTGTACAAGGCGGCGATCCGCGCACGCCTGGAAAACCAGCCGAACTTGTGGCTGTTCCAGCAGGCGGTCGATGACCTGATGGTGGAGGGCGACCGCGTGGTTGGCGCCGTGACCCAGGTGGGCCTGAAGTTCCGTGCCCGCGCCGTGGTGCTCACCGCCGGCACTTTCCTGGACGGGAAAATCCACGTCGGCCTGCAGAACTATTCGGGCGGCCGCGCGGGCGACCCGCCGGCCACCTCGCTGTCGGCGCGCCTGAAGGAACTCAAGCTGCCGCAGGGCCGCCTCAAGACGGGCACGCCGCCGCGCATCGATGGCCGCAGCATCGACTTCTCGGTGCTGACCGAACAGCCGGGCGACCTCGATCCGGTGCCGGTGTTCTCGTACATGGGCAATGTGGCGATGCATCCGCGCCAGGTGCCGTGCTGGGTGACGCATACCAATGAGCGCACCCACGACATCATTCGCGCCGGCCTGGATCGCAGCCCGATGTACACCGGCGTGATCGAAGGCGTCGGCCCGCGCTACTGCCCGTCGATCGAGGACAAGATCCACCGCTTCGCATCGAAAGAGTCGCACCAGATCTTCCTCGAGCCGGAAGGCTTGACCACCAACGAGTTCTACCCGAACGGGATCTCGACCAGCCTGCCGTTCGACGTCCAGCTGGAGCTGGTGCGCTCGATGCGCGGCATGGAGAACGCCTTCATCCTGCGTCCCGGCTATGCGATCGAATACGATTACTTCGACCCGCGCGGCCTGAAGGCGTCGCTGGAAACGAAGGCGATCAAGGGCCTGTTCTTTGCCGGCCAGATCAACGGCACCACCGGCTACGAAGAAGCCGCGGCCCAGGGCCTGCTGGCCGGCCTGAACGCCGCGCTGCAAACCCAGGGCAAGGATGCCTGGACGCCGGGCCGCTCCGAAGCCTACCTTGGTGTGCTGGTCGACGACCTCACCACGCAAGGGGTGGCCGAGCCCTACCGCATGTTCACCAGCCGCGCCGAGTACCGCCTGTCGCTGCGCGAAGACAACGCCGACATGCGCCTGACCGAAATCGGCCGCCAGCTGGGCATCGTCGACGACGCGCGCTGGCAAGCGTTCGAGACCAAGCGTGAATCCGTCGCCCGCGAACTGGAGCGCCTGAAATCGACCTGGGTCAACCCGCGCATCCTGGCCGCCGCCGAATCGGAGCGCGTGGTGGGCCAGGCGCTCGAGCGCGAATACAACCTTGCCGACCTGCTGAGAAGGCCGGGCGTCGAGTACGACACCCTGATGACGATGCAGGGGAACGAGGGCCAGCCGCTGGCCGGCCCCGGCGTCGACGACCCGGCGGTAAAGGAGCAGGTGGAAATCCAGCTCAAGTATTCGGGCTACATCGATCGCCAGGCGCGTGAAGTCGAGCGTCATGACCATTACGAAAACCTGAAGCTGCCCGAGAACCTGAATTACCTCGAGATCGCCGCGCTGTCGTTCGAGGTGCGCCAGAAGCTCGATAAACAGCGTCCCGAAACCCTGGGCCAGGCTTCGCGCATCTCTGGCGTGACCCCGGCGGCGATCTCGCTGCTGCTGGTGCACCTCAAGAAACGCGGCGTCAAGGGCTTTGCCCCGACCACCTCGGAGGCGGCGCAATGAAATATGCGTTCGACCGCGATGCGCTGGCCAGGGTGCTGGCCGATGGCATCGCCGAAATGGGCCTCGACGTGAGTTTGGCCCAGCAGGGCAAGCTGATGGCCTACCTGCAGCTGATGCACAAGTGGAATGCGGTGTACAACCTGACCTCGCTGCGCGACCCGATGCAGATGGTGACCCATCACCTGCTCGATTCGCTGGCCGCGGTGCCGGCATTTGCCGATGCGCGCAATGTGCTGGACGTGGGCGCAGGGGGCGGATTGCCGGGCATCGTGCTGGCCATTACCCGGCCCGACATGAAAGTGGCGATGATCGACACCGTGCACAAGAAAACCGCCTTCCTCACGCAAGTGAAGGCCGAACTGGGCCTGGCCAACGTGACCGTGCACACGATGAAGGTGCAAGACTTGGCCGTGAGCGACAAATTTGACGTCATCACCTCGCGCGCTTTCGCGGACCTGTCCGACTTCGTCAACTGGTCGGGACACCTGTTGCAAGAGGGCGGCAAATTCATCGCCCTGAAAGGGGTGGCGCCAAGCGAGGAACGCGAACGGCTGCCCCAGGACTGGAAAGTGACGGGTTTGCAGCCGCTGCAGGTGCCAAGGCTGGGCGCAGAGCGGCACCTCGTCTTCATCGAGCGAACTTAGTAAACAATATTAACTGTATAAACCGTTTATATCGTTTATTCAGTATGAATCATTTAAACGGTTTGTACGGTATGAACGGTATGGCGTCTTGTAGCCGCTTTCAGGAAAGAGAATAGATGGCGAAGATTTTTTGCGTTGCGAACCAGAAGGGTGGGGTAGGCAAGACCACCACCACCGTCAACCTGTCGGCGGGCCTGGCAAAGCTGGACCAGCGCGTGCTGCTGGTCGACCTCGACCCGCAGGGCAATGCGACCATGGGCGCGGGCATCAACAAGGCCGCGCTCGAGTCGTCGATCTACCAGGTGCTGCTGGGCGAGTCGGACGTGGCCGGGGCCCGGGTGCGCTCCGAGGCGGGGCGCTTCGACGTGCTGCCCGCCAACCGCGAGCTGGCCGGCGCCGAAGTCGAGATGGTGTCGCTCGAAAACCGCGAACGTCGCCTGAAGGATGCGCTGGCCGCGGTCGACGCCGACTACGACTTCATCCTGGTCGACTGCCCGCCCGCGCTGTCGCTGCTCACGCTCAACGGCCTGTGCGCCGCGCATGGCGTGATCATCCCGATGCAGTGCGAGTACTACGCGCTCGAGGGCCTGTCCGACCTGGTCAACACGATCAAGAAGGTGCACGCCAACCTGAACACCGACCTCAAGATCATCGGCCTGCTGCGGGTGATGTTCGACCCGCGCATGACCTTGTCGCAGCAGGTCTCGAACCAGCTCGAGCAGCACTTCGGCGACAAGGTGTTCAAGACCATCATCCCGCGCAACGTCCGCCTGGCCGAAGCGCCGTCCTACGGCATCCCGGGCGTGACCTTCGATCCTTCGTCGAAAGGCGCGCAGGCGTACATCGCCTTCGGCGCGGAGATGGTCCAGCGCATCAAGACCATGTAATCACCAGAAGAGCTGACACAACAATGGCAACCAAAAAACTCAAGGGACTGGGCCGCGGGCTCGACGCCCTGCTCGGCGGCGACATGGACGCCGCGCCCGCCGCAAGCAATCTGCCTTCGGTCCTGGCGGTCACCCAGATCCAGGCTGGCAAGTACCAACCGCGTACCCGCATGGATGAAGTAAGCCTGTCCGAGCTGGCCGCCTCCATTAAAACCCAGGGCATCATGCAGCCGGTGCTGGTGCGTCCGCTGCCGGCGGGATCCAGCACGCCGTACGAGATCATCGCCGGCGAGCGGCGCTTCCGCGCGGCGCAGATGGCGGGCCTCGAAGAGATCCCGGTGCTGGTGCGCGACGTCGACGACCAGGCCGCCGCGGCCATGGCCCTGATCGAGAACATGCAGCGCGAAGACCTGAACCCGCTGGAAGAAGCGCAGGGCATCCAGCGCCTGATCTCGGATTTCAATTTCACGCACGAGCAGGCGGCCGGCGCCGTCGGCCGCTCGCGCAGCGCGGTGTCGAACCTGCTGCGCCTGATCAACCTGGCGCAGCCGGTGCAGACCATGCTGATGGCGGGGGATATCGACATGGGCCATGCCAGGGCCCTGCTGGCGGTCGACAGCGCGAACCAGATCGCGCTGGCCAACCACGTGATCGCCAAGCGCCTGTCGGTGCGCGAGACCGAGAAGCTGGTCGCGCGCGCGCTCGAAGAGCAGGACGCTCCGGCCCAGCCGGCGCGCGCCAGGGACAAGCCGGGCGACATCGTGCGCCTCGAAGAAGAACTGTCCGACAAGCTGGCGACGCCGGTGTTGTTCAAGATGGGCGCCAAGGGCAGGGGCCAGATGATCATCGACTTCGCCGACCTGGATATCCTGGAAGGTGTGCTCGCGCGTCTGCGCGCGTGAAAAAACAGGGACGCCACCTGGACGCATGGGGTGGCGTCGCAGGGGCCGGCGACCTCGCCGGCCGCTATCGCGTTGGCCACCTTGTGCGCGTTAGCGCTACCAACTCTCGTGCCGTCCGGTCCGCTCCAGCGGCTACGTACAACAGCGCAATTGTCACATCACCCCATATACACCATTTGAGCGTAAGTAGCTGAAAATATTGCGCTATCAGTCGGCATCGTGTCACATTTTCGCCAACTATTCGTCCCAGTTATAAGTGTGGAATCGTTTGACTCACGTCCGTATAACCACTTATAATTCCGGCGATTCTTGTAATTATCACCTCGTAGTACGTCCAAAATGCGCTAGCGCAAGAGCTAAAAGAATATGCTACGCATCGTTTCCCTGCAGTTGATAGCAACGGTAGTCGTCGGCCTGATCGCCGCACTACTGGGGGGATGGGCTGCGATGTTTTCGGCTGTACTGGGCGGTTTGTGTTGTGTCGTGCCCAACGGGATCATGGCAGTGCGCTTGTTCGCCGCGTCCGCGTCTGGAACGGCAACTCCCGCGACATTTTTCATCTGGGAATTTGTAAAGATTGCATTAACGCTGGCGCTTTTAGGCGCAACTGCGTGGCTGTATCACGATCTAAATTGGCTGGCACTGGTTGCTGGGATCATCGTGGCACTGAAAAGTTACATCATCTTATTATTTAGGCAATGACAACATGGCGACTCCAGTAGACGGCGCAGCGCACGCGCCCACCGCTTCAGAATACATCGTTCACCACCTGGGCCACCTGAAGAACCAGTATCAGGTGGGTCCGGTCGACTTTTCGGTCATCCACTACGATACCCTGTTCTGGTCGATCGCGATGGGCCTGACCGCCTGCCTGCTGATGTGGGCCGCCGCGCGCAAGGCGACGTCGGGCGTTCCCGGCCGTTTCCAGGCCTTCGTCGAAATGATGTTCGAAATGGTCGACGACCAGGCCAAGACCATCGTGCACGGCGACCGCAGCTTCATCGCTCCGCTGGCATTGACCGTGTTCGTCTGGATCGTCCTGATGAACGCACTGGACTTGCTGCCGGTCGACATGTGGTCGTGGCTGTTCGCCGCCTTCGGCGTCGAGCACATCTTCCCGTATCACCGCGTGGTCCCGACCGCCGACCTGAATGCGCCGATCGGCATGTCGCTGGGCGTGCTGCTGCTGATGGTCTACTACGGCATCAAGATCAAGGGCTTCGGCGGCTGGCTCCACGAATTGTTCGCAGCACCGTTCGGCATCTGGATGGCGCCGTTCAACCTGCTCCTGAACCTCATCGAATACGCAGCAAAAATGGTGTCGCTCGGTATGCGACTGTTCGGCAACATGTTTGCCGGCGAACTGCTGTTCCTCTTGATCGCACTGCTGGGCGGGACCGCGACGATGTTCGGTTTCATCGGCCACGTGATTGCCGGTTCCATCTGGGCGATCTTCCACATCCTGATCGTGATCCTGCAGGCATTCATCTTCATGATGCTGACGCTGGTTTACCTCGGTCAGGCTCACGAAGGCCACTGATCGAAGCCGCAAGCATCGAGTGAATGTGGTTGTAAAGAAGTTGTAGTTTTTAATTTAGTTTTTAATTTAACTTTTGGAGTTTTTCATGACTGACCTTTCTTTTGTTGCACTGGCTTGCGGTTTGATCATCGGTCTGGGCGCAATCGGCGCTTGTATCGGTATCGCTCTGATGGGCGGTAAATACCTGGAAGCTTCTGCACGTCAGCCAGAACTGATGAACACCCTGCAGACCAAGATGTTCCTGCTGGCTGGTCTGATCGACGCGGCATTCCTGATCGGCGTTGGTATCGCCATGCTGTTCGCGTTCGCTAACCCGTTCGTTCCAGTCTAAGACTCGCCTCTCGAGGTCTTGAAGGGCCGAACCAGTTTCTGGTTCGGCATCCGTGTTTCTAAGAAGGATAAACCCGTGAACCTTAATTTCACCTTGGTTGCACAGCTGGTGGTGTTCTTCATCCTGGCGCTGTTCACGATGAAATTCGTGTGGCCGCCGCTGATGAAGGCGCTCGACGAGCGCGCTGCGAAGATCGCGAGTGGCCTGGCCGCTGCCGATCGCGGCAAGGCCGACCTGGCCGCCGCAGAAAAGCGCGTCCAGACCGAACTGGCTGGCGCCCGTGACGAAGTACAGAAGCGTATCGCCGACGCCGAAAAGCGCGCTGCAGCGATCATCGAAGAAGCGAAGAAAACCGCCGCCGAAGAAGGCGCACGCATCGTCGCCGCTGCCAAGGCCGACGCCGAGCAGCAAGTGACCCGCGCGCGCGAAGAACTGCGTGGCCAGGTTGCAACCCTCGCGGTTGCCGGCGCCGAGCAGATCCTGAAGCGCGAAGTGAACGCAGCGGCTCACGCCGACCTGCTGTCGAAACTGTCGACCGAGCTCTGATCATGGCTGAACTCGCAACCGTCGCCCGCCCTTACGCCGAAGCGCTGTTCCGTGTCGCCCAATCCGGCGACATGAACGCGTGGTCGGCCATCGCGTCGGAACTGGGCCAGATCGGCGCCATTCCCGATGTGCAGGCCTTCGCCAGCAACCCGAACGTCACGCAGGCACAACTGGCGGACACGATTGCGTCGCTGGTCAAGGCTCCGCTGAATGCTGAAGCGAAGAACTTTATCGCGATGCTGGCCGAAAACGGCCGCATCAACCTGCTGCCCGAGATCAGCACCCAGTTCGCGATCCTGAAGAACGCGAACGAAGGCGCAGCCGACGCGACGATCTTCAGCGCGTTCGAGATTTCGGCCGACCAGCTGTCGCAGCTGGTCGCCACGCTGGAAAAGAAATTTGGCCGCAAGCTGAACCCAACGGTGACAGTGGATCCCTCGCTGATCGGTGGTGTGCGCGTGGTCGTCGGCGACGAAGTGCTCGATACCTCGGTCCGCGCCAAGCTGCAACGGATGCACGTTGCGCTGGCGTCGTAATCGATAGTGTGCACTCGCATCGGCCGACGTCCCGCCCTTGCCCTACGCATCAAGAAACTATAATTGGAGTTAGCTAGCATGCAACTTAACCCATCTGAAATCAGCGAGCTGATCAAGAGCCGGATCCAGGGCCTGGAAGGCTCTGCAGACGTCCGCAACCAAGGCACCGTGATCTCGGTCGCCGACGGTATCTGCCGCATCCACGGTCTGTCGGACGTGATGCAGGGCGAGATGCTGGAATTCCCAGGCAACACCTTCGGCCTGGCGATGAACCTCGAGCGCGACTCGGTCGGCGCCGTCATCCTGGGTGCTTACGAGCACATCTCGGAAGGCGATACCGTCAAGACCACCGGCCGCATCCTGGAAGTGCCGATCGGTCCTGAACTGCGTGGCCGCGTGGTCAACGCACTGGGCCAGCCGATCGACGGCAAGGGTCCGATCGCCACCACGCTGACCGCCCCGATCGAAAAGATCGCGCCAGGCGTCATCGCGCGTGAATCGGTGTCGCAGCCTATGCAGACCGGCATCAAGTCGATCGACGCGATGGTGCCGATCGGCCGTGGCCAGCGTGAGCTGATCATCGGCGACCGCCAGACCGGTAAATCGGCTGTCGCAGTCGACGCGATCATCAACCAGAAAGGTCAAGGCGTCACCTGCGTGTACGTCGCGATCGGCCAGAAGGCATCGACCATCAAGAACATCGTGCGTTCGCTGGAACAGCACGGCGCGATGGAATACACCATTGTTGTCGCGGCATCGGCGTCGGAATCGGCCGCCATGCAGTACATCTCGGCCTACTCGGGCTGCGCAATGGGGGAATACTTCCGCGACCGCGGCGAAGACGCGCTGATCGTCTATGACGACCTGTCGAAGCAAGCTGTCGCTTATCGTCAAATTTCGCTGCTGCTGCGCCGCCCACCAGGCCGCGAAGCCTATCCAGGCGACGTGTTCTACCTGCACAGCCGTCTGCTCGAGCGCGCAGCCCGCGTGAACGCCGACTACGTCGAGAAGTTCACCAACGGCGCCGTCACCGGCAAGACCGGTTCGCTGACCGCACTGCCGATCATCGAAACCCAGGCTGGCGACGTCTCGGCCTTCGTGCCGACCAACGTGATTTCGATTACCGACGGCCAGATCTTCCTGGAGACCTCGCTGTTCAACGCCGGTATCCGTCCTGCGATCAACGCCGGTATCTCGGTGTCGCGCGTCGGTGGCGCCGCCCAGACCAAGGTCATCAAGGGCCTGTCGGGCGGTATCCGTACCGACCTGGCGCAGTACCGTGAACTGGCTGCGTTCGCGCAGTTCGCATCGGACCTGGACGAGTCGACCCGCAAGCAGCTGGACCGCGGCGCGCGCGTCACCGAACTGCTGAAGCAGCCGCAGTTCTCGCCGCTGTCGACCTCGCTGATGGCCGCATCGCTGTTCGCCGTCAACAAGGGCTACCTGGACGACATCGAAGTCAAGAAAGTGCTGCCGTTCGAGCAGGGTCTGCACGGCTTCCTGAAGTCGGGCCACGCCGCCCTGCTGTCGAAGATCGACGAAACCAAGCAACTGGACAAGGACGGCGAAGCTGCGCTGGCCGCCGCCATTGCTGATTTCAAGAAATCCGGCGCATATTAATTGATGGACCGGCGCCGCTTGAATAGCGGCGCCGGTGCCCGGAAGGAGTAAGGACTCATGGCAGCAGGCAAAGAGATTCGTGGCAAGATCAAGAGCGTAGAGAATACGAAGAAGATCACCAAGGCGATGGAAATGGTCGCCGCATCGAAAATGCGCAAGGCGCAGGATCGCATGCGCGCCGCCCGTCCCTACAGTGACAAGGTTCGTAACATCACCGCCAATCTGGCCAACGCAAACCCGGAGTACACGCACGCATTCATGGCGCAAGCCAAGGGCGTGTCGGCAAAGGCAGTGGGTTTCATCGTCATCACGACCGACAAGGGTCTGTGCGGCGGCATGAACACCAACATCCTGCGCCAGGTAACGCAGAAGGCGCGTGAGCAGGAGCAGCTGGGCAACCGTGTCGAGGCAGTCGCCATCGGCAACAAGGGCCTGGGCTTCCTGAACCGCGTCGGCATGAAGCTGGTGTCGCAAGCGACCCAGCTGGGCGATGCCCCGCAACTGGACAAGCTGATCGGACCGGTCAAAGTGATGCTGGACGCGTACCAGGAAGGCAAGCTCGATGCCGTCTACCTGTGCTACACCAAGTTCATCAACACGATGAAGCAGGAAACGATGGTCGAGCAACTGCTCCCGCTGCCAGCCAAAGCGCTGGAAGCCGATGCAGGCGCCCACAGCTGGGACTACATCTACGAACCGGAAGCGCAAGTCGTCATCGACGAGCTGCTGGTGCGTTATGTGGAAGCGCTGGTGTACCAGGCAGTGGCGGAAAACCTGGCGTCGGAACAATCGGCGCGCATGGTCGCGATGAAGGCCGCGAGCGATAACGCCGGCAGTGTCATCAGCGACCTGAAGCTGGTCTACAACAAGACCCGCCAGGCTGCGATTACCAAAGAACTCTCCGAGATCGTGTCGGGTGCCGCAGCCGTCTAAGGCCGCGCCCAGCGATCAAGTAAAAGAATCTAACTATATATCTGAAGGAACGAACATGGCTGATGGCAAAATCGTTCAGTGTATCGGCGCCGTGGTTGACGTGGAATTCCCACGTAACGCCATGCCGAAAGTGTACGACGCACTGAAAATGGAAGGCTCCGAACTGACCCTGGAAGTCCAGCAGCAGCTGGGCGACGGCGTGGTCCGTACCATTGCTCTGGGCAGCTCGGAAGGCCTGCGTCGCGGCATGATGATCCAGAACACCGGCAATCCGATCATGGTGCCAGTCGGCGTGCCGACCCTGGGTCGTATCATGGACGTGCTGGGCAACCCGATCGACGAATGCGGCCCGGTCAGCCATGAGCGCATGGCATCGATCCACCGCGATGCGCCGGCCTACGACGAGCTGTCGCCGTCGACCGACCTGCTGGAAACCGGCATCAAGGTCATCGACCTGGTCTGCCCGTTCGCCAAGGGCGGTAAAGTCGGCCTGTTCGGCGGCGCCGGCGTCGGCAAGACCGTCAACATGATGGAACTGATCAACAACATCGCCAAGGCACACTCGGGTCTGTCCGTGTTCGCCGGCGTGGGTGAGCGTACCCGTGAAGGTAACGACTTCTACCACGAAATGGCCGATGCAAAAGTCGTCGACCTGGAAAACCCAGCCAACTCGAAAGTGGCGATGGTCTACGGTCAGATGAACGAACCACCAGGCAACCGTCTGCGCGTCGCGCTGACCGGCCTGACCATGGCGGAAGCGTTCCGTGACGAAGGCAAGGACGTCCTGTTCTTCGTCGACAACATCTACCGCTACACCCTGGCCGGTACCGAAGTCTCGGCACTGCTGGGCCGTATGCCATCGGCAGTGGGCTACCAGCCGACCCTGGCCGAAGAGATGGGCCGTCTGCAAGAGCGCATCACCTCGACCAAGACCGGTTCGATCACCTCGATCCAGGCCGTCTACGTCCCTGCGGATGACTTGACCGACCCGTCGCCTGCAACCACCTTCGCCCACCTGGACTCGACCGTCGTTCTGTCGCGTGACATCGCATCGCTGGGTATCTACCCTGCGGTCGACCCACTCGATTCGACCTCGCGCCAGCTGGACCCGCTGGTCGTCGGCGAAGAGCACTACTCGACCGCGCGCGCCGTGCAGGGCACCCTGCAGCGCTACAAGGAACTGCGTGACATCATCGCGATTCTGGGCATGGACGAACTGGCGCCGGAAGACAAGCTGGTCGTCGCTCGTGCACGTAAGATGCAGCGTTTCCTGTCGCAGCCGTTCCACGTCGCTGAAGTCTTCACCGGCGCCCCAGGCAAGTACGTTTCGCTGAAAGACACGATCAAGGGCTTCAAGATGATCGCATCGGGCGAACTGGATCACCTGCCGGAGCAAGCGTTCTACATGGTCGGCACGATCGAAGAGGCAATCGAGAAAGCCAAGAAACTGGCTGCCTAAGTCGGCTTCTTCATTCAAACTGAAGGACACACATGGCAAACACATTTCTCGTTGACGTAGTCTCGGCCGAAGAGCAGATCTTCTCCGGCCAGGCCGAATTCGTCGCGTTGCCGGGTGAAGCGGGTGAGCTGGGTATCTACCCGAAGCACACCCCCTTGATCACGCGCATCCGCCCGGGCGCCGTGCGCATCCAGGTGGCCGGCGGCGGCGAAGAGTTCGTCTTCGTAGCCGGCGGTATCCTCGAAGTGCAGCCGAACGGCGTGACCGTGCTGGCCGACACCGCGATCCGCGGTGGCGACCTGGACGAAGCGAAAGCAACCGCGGCCAAGAAGCAGGCCGAAGAGCTGATGCTGAACAAGGATTCGAACATCGACTACGCGAAAGCCCAGGCCGAGATGGCCGCGGCGGTCGCGCAGCTGGCGGCGATCCAGAAGCTGCGGTCGAAAGGCCGTTGAGCTTCATAGCTCGGCAATAGAAGGGGCAGCCTGCGGGCTGCCTTTTTTTTGTTCGCGATCAGTATGGCCGTATCGATACAGCGATTGACGCTCTTTAGGATCGTGCATAGCATTGTTAGTCGACGAAGTCGCATCGCCAAATTTGATCAATTTTGCGCGCTAAGGTAAACTACCTCCAACAACACCCGCCGCCACGCGCTCTACCAAGAGCAGTGTAAAAATGGCGGGTTTTTTTTGTCGGTACAAAATGCAATACGCTAAGCCTGTACTGTCTGTCGCTGACAGCGTTGTACGTCTCAAGAACAAGGGCTTGGTAGTGGCGAATGACGCGGACGCAGAACGCTTTCTGCGTAGTGGGCTACTTCCGGTTCCGCGGCTATGCCTTGCCTTTTATGCAGCAGGCGCCTGTCGGGTTCTTGTATGGGAACAGGCAATTTAAACCCGGCACCACTTTCGATGACATACGGCAGATCTACGAGTTCGATCGCGCGCTCAGGTCGCTTGTGATGGAACAGATCGACAGGATCGAAGTTGCCGTTCGCACTGCCATTCTTCAGGAATTGAACACCCACTTCGGTACGCATTGGTATCTCGACTTTACGAAAGTCGTATTCAAGAATGCATCAGACCAGGCAAAGTGGTTTGGCGAGGTAGCCAGGGAAGTACAGCGGTCTGAAAAGCAAAAGTTTATTGCTCATTACCACGCGAAATATACCAACCCGCGTTTGCCGCCTTCTTGGGCGGTAGCCGAGTGCCTTTCGTTCGGTAAATGGTCGACGCTCTACAAGGAGCTCGCGCATGGCAAGAGTGCGATCGCAAATATGTTTGGCCTGTCGGCTCCAGTGCTCGAATCCTGGCTCCACAGCTTGAACAACCTACGTAATGCCTGTGCGCACCATGGACGAATCTGGAATCGTTCTCTGCCGTTCGATCCACAATCGCATCCACGTTATTCGGCGCACTTCGCCCATCCGTCCCGCTTCTATTCTCGTGCTGCGGTCATCCGCATCATGACCACGGCTATTGATGGGAACCCGTTCTTTTCGGACGGCTTGCGATATCTGTTCCACTCGTATCCGATGATCAATCCGGCGCAGATGGGTTTTGGCCAAGGCTGGGACCGAGATCAGCTCTGGGTATAGATCGAACCTGGCGCCTCGGCGCGACAGGCGACAGGACCCTCTCGCACCCATCGCGCAGGCTTTTATCCGGTCTTTTCAGCACTTCATCGGATTATTTACCATTTGTGATACGGCAGAGTTACAGTAGCAAGATCACAACTCGTCAAGAAGGGTAGCCGTCATGCTGAAACTCTCCGCCGTCGCCGTTGCTGTCGTCCTGCTGTCGAACCCGATGCTCGCGCAAGCGCAGCAACCAGCCACCAGGGCCGCCTCGGCGCAATCCCTGGCCGGCAAGCTCGATGCGCTATTCAAACCCCAGTACAAGGCGGAAGACCCCGGCGCCACGGTCATCGTGGTCAAGGACGGCAAGACGGTGTTCAGGAAGGCCTATGGCGCCGCCGACGTGGCCGCCAAGACGCCGCTGACGCCCGGTACCGTGCTGCGCCTGGGCTCGATCACCAAGCAGTTCACGGCGGTGGCGATCCTGATGCTGGCCGAGGAGGGCAAGCTGGCCCTGAACGATCCCATTACGCGCTTCTTCCCCGACTATCCGACCGGCGGCAAGGTCATCACCGTCGAGCACCTGCTGACCCATACCTCGGGCATCGTCAGCTACACCGGCAAGTCGGGCTATGTGTCGACGATGGCGAAAGACTTCACCGTGGCCCAGATGATCGACGGCTTCAGGAACGATCCGCTCGAGTTCGAGCCCGGCACCCAGTTCCGCTACAACAACAGCGGCTACTTCCTGCTCGGCGCGATCATCGAGCGGGTGTCGGGCACGAGCTACGCCAGCTTCCTCGAGCAGCGCATCTTCACGCCGCTGGGCATGAAGGACACCGCGTATGAAGGCGTCGAGCGTTCGAACGCGCCGCGCGCGATCGGCTACAGCGCGCAGGAGAAGGGGTTCGCGCCGGCGCAGCCCCTGTCCATGAGCCAGCCGTATGCGGCCGGCGCGCTGGTCTCCACCGTGGACGACCTGGCGAAATGGGACGCCGCCATCGCGTCCGGCAAGCTGCTCAAACCCGCGAGCTGGAAGATGGCCTTCACGCCCTACCAGCTGACTCCCGAGAAGTCGACCGGTTATGGTTATGGCTGGGGCGTCGGCACCCTGCAGGGCACGCCGGTCATCGAGCATGGCGGCGGCATCAATGGTTTCAGCACCTATGCGCTGCGCCTGCCGGAAAAAAAGATCTTCGTCGCGGTGCTGGGCAATGCCGACAGCGGCAGCGCCAACCCGGAGGTGCTGGCCAAGAAGGCGGCGGCGCTGGCGATGGGCAAGCCGTTCATGGAGCCGAAGGCATTCAAGCTCGATGCCAAGGCCCTCGACGGGTTCACAGGCGTATATGACATCGACGGCAAGGAAAAGCGCATCTTCACGAGCCGCGACGGCAATCTCATGATGGCCCGCGGCGACCGCTCGCCGGCCGCCCTGACGCCTTATTCGAAGGACGGCTTCTTCTTCCCGGGGACGCTGGCGCGCTTCGAGTTCGGACGCGATGCGCAAGGCAAGGTCACCCACGTCACGGTCGACAACGCAGGCGAGCGGACGCGCAACGAACGCGTCGGCGATGCGCCTGCCGAACGGGAGGCGGTGAAGATCGACAACGCCGGCTTCGATGCGCGCGCCGGCGCCTACCAGCTCGCGCCGCAGTTCACGATCACGCTGAGCCGGGAGGGCGAACGCTATTATGCGCAGGCGACCGGACAGCGCAAGATCGAGATCTTCCCGGCCAGTGAGGACGTGTTCTTCTCGCGCGACGTGAATGCCGAACTCAGGTTCGAGAAGGGCGCGGATGGCGCGCCGGTGGTCGTATTGCACCAGAACGGCCAGGCCACGCCCGGCAAACGGCTGCAGTAAGCACTCACCAAGAGTACTGAATGAGCTGGCCGCGGCTTATTTCGCGGCCTGCTCCTGCGCCAGCCGCAAGGCCACCTTGTGCCTGAAATAATCGTCCTTCACGTAGCGGTACAGGTTTTCGCCCGGGCACACCGTCTTGTCCGAATAATCGCGGTGGCTCTGAATGTCGTCCAGCGAGACCTGGTGCTTCGCGGCGAGCATGGCCATCAGGCCCACCACCGCATCGAGCTGCGGCTGGTTCGGCTCCACTTCTTCGAAATTGCCGACCACCTCGATCAGCGCATGTCCCTTGGGGTCGTAGTCGGTATTGGTGTCGCCCGCATAGGCGAGGTCGCGCGCGCCGTAGATGCGGCCATCGAGGTCGATCACGTAGTGGTAGGGGATGTCGAGCCAGCCTTTCTCGGCACGCGACCAGGCCTGCAGGCGGCGCAGGTAGGCTTGCGGGTCGGCGCCCGGCTTGAACGGTTCGCCCTGGTGGTGCAAGGTGATGTGGGTGATCCGGTGGCGCCGCGCCTTCGTCGCGTCGGCCGGCGTGCCGCCCCAGCTGGCGACCGGCACGATGGCGCGTTCGAGGTCGGGCAGGGACTCGGCGCCGTGCGCGCCGCCGATCGAGAACGCCAGCGCAATTGCGGCGCCAATATGTGAAACAGATGCGCGTGAAACAGATGCAGGGATCATGGCAGAATATCCAACATGGATGAGCCATCATCTTTCCACGTTTGACCGTGCAGCGCCAGCATATGCAAACCTGATAAGCTGATTCCAACGATAACAACAGCAGAGCACACCATGCGAACCATCACCCAGATCCTCCGCGACAGCAAGATTATCGCCATCGTCGGCATGTCGAACAAGGAAGACCGCGCCAGCAACGAAGTGGGCGCCTACTTGCAGCACAACGGCTACCGCATCCTGCCCGTCAACCCGAGCTATGCCGGCCAGACCATCCATGGCGAGACGGTCTACGCCAGCCTGCAAGAGGCCGCCGATGCCATCGCCGGCAGCGGCCAACGTATCGACATCGTCGACTGCTTCCGCAAATCCGAAGACATCGGCCCGATCGCGCGCGACGCCATCGCCGTGCGCGCCAGCTGCCTGTGGATGCAGCTCGATATCGAGAACCAGGCCGCCGCCGACCTGGCGCGCGCCGCCGGGCTGGACGTGGTCATGAACCACTGCATCAAGATCGAGCACCGCAGCCTGGAGGGATGAGAAAAAAGCGTTGGCCGCCGGGGTTGCCGCTTGCGCTACAATCGACGCATTTCAACCCCGTCAATACCACGCCATGATCAAGACCATCGCCCTGCTGCTCGCCGCCACGGCCGCCGCCAGCGTCACCCAGCCGGCACGCGCGCAGGCCGCGCCGGTCGCCGCGCTGACCAAGAGCCCGGCCGCATGCCCGGCCGTGCTCAAGCACAGCTTCAAGCGCCTGCAGGACGAAGCGCCGCAAGACCTCTGCCAATATGCCGGCAAGGTGGTGCTGGTGGTGAACACGGCCAGCTACTGCGGCTTCACCAAGCAGTACGAAGGCCTGGAAAAGATCTACGCCAAGTACGGTGGCCGCGGCTTCGTGATCCTGGGCTTCCCGTCGAACGACTTCGGCCAGCAGGAACCGGGCAGCGCCAAGGAAATCGCCGACCTGTGCTTCAACACCTATGGCGTCAAGTTCCCGATGTTCGCCAAGAGCTCGGTGAAAGGCCCGCAAGCCAACCCGCTGCATGCGCAGCTGATCAAGGCCACCGGCCAGGAACCGAAGTGGAACTTCACCAAATACCTGATCGGCCGTGACGGCAAGGTGCTCGACTACTTCCCGAGCAAGGTCACGCCGGAAGATCCTCAGCTGACCGGGAAGATCGAAGCGGCCCTGTAAGGGCATTCTCTGGCGATCAAAGATATAAGCTGGGAGATAGGCGTTTTATAAACCACATTAATAGCATGGTCATTTTGATGTAGATCATAGTTTGTTTTGCTTCACATCAATAAGCTTACCTTCGTCGCAGATGACATAAAAACGAAGAAAGGTAAGAAAAAGATGAAAACGCCGATGAAGACCGTGCTGGTGGCCCTGATCGCCATGGCGTCCGCCCAGGCGCTGGCGCAGGAATCCCCATGGCTGGTGCGCGCCCGCGCCGTGTACGTCGACCCGGACAACAAGTCGACCCCGATCGCCGGCGTCGGCGCGGCGGACCGCCTCGAAGTGAGCACGAAGACCATTCCCGAGCTGGACATCAGCTACTTCTTCACCCCGCATATCGCGGCCGAACTGATCCTGACTTATCCACAGAAGCACAAGGTCCGCCTGGACGGCGCCGAGATCGGCACCTTCAAGCACCTGCCGCCGACCCTGAACCTGCAATACCACTTCGCCCCCGGCGCGGCCATCAGCCCCTACATCGGCGCCGGCGTGAACTACACCCGCATATCGAGCGTCAAGCTGCTCGATGGCGCCGGCGACCTGGAAAACGATAGCTGGGGCCTGTCGCTGCAGGCCGGCGTCGACTTCCGCCTCAACGAACACTGGTCGATCAACGCCGACGTCAAGAAGGTCAAGCTGCGCAGCGACGTGTACGTCGGCGGCGCCAACGCCAGCCACCTGAAGGTCGATCCGGTCCTGTTCGGGCTGGGTGTCGGCTACCGCTTCTGACAGCTTGTGCGTGATCGCGTCCTGCCCGTCTTCCATGGGCGAGCTTCCAGCAAAAGCATCAAACATGGGAAAGGGCGGGGCGCGACCCACGCCTTCATTCTGCCCTGCGATTACGCCGCAAGCACGGCGCGCAGCGGCCCGCGCAGCGCGTTGCAGACGACGATGTCGTCGGCCTGTTCGAGCATGGCGCGCGTGATCACGGCTTCGCGCGCACGCCAGGCGGGCGCGGCCAGCAGCACGCCGCGCATCACGCCCGGCAGCACGCCGCAGGACAAGGGCGGCGTGAGCCACTCCTCGCCGAAGCGCAGGAACACGCTGCAGCGCCCTCCTTCCGTCAATTCTCCGCGCTCGTTAAAGAACAGCATATCGAAGGCGCCTTGCGCCTCGGCCGCCTTCCACGCCGCGTCGTAGCGGCCGCGGACGCTCGTCTTGTGGCGCAGGAAGACGTCGCCGCTGTGCGTCGGCTCCTGGGCCAGCAGCAAGGTCACCGGCTCATGCAAGGGCGTCAGCTCGCCGGATGTGAGCGTCAGCGCGCCGTCGTGGGAGACGGCCAGGCGCAGGCGGTGCAGCGCATCGGAGGGCAGGGCCAGGCTGGCTTCCAGCAGCGCGATATGGGCCGCGCCGCGGTCGAAGGCAAAGCCGAACCAGGCGCACGATGCTTCCATGCGGTCGAGATGCTGCTCCAGGTGGCGGCAGCCGTGTTCGCGCGAGGCGCGGATGGTCTCGAAGATCTCGAACTCGTTGGGCAGGCCGGTAAGAAAACCCGCCTTCAATTGGCACTCGGCGTATTCGGATTGCGCATCGCTGTCGTACACGATGCCGGCGCCGACGCCCAGTTCGCCGCGTCTTGCTCCATCGATCGATGGACCGAGCGCCAGCGTCCGGATCGGCACCGACAGGCAGAAGTCGCCGAAGGCGCGACCCGGGGGCGCCGGATCGAACCAGCCGATGGCGCCGGTATAGATGCCGCGTGCATCGGGTTCGAGTTCGTGGATGATCTCCATCGTGCGCCGCTTCGGCGCGCCGGTGATCGAGCCGCATGGATACAAGGCCTTGAAGATCTCTTCCAGCCCCGCATCCGCGCGCAGGCGCGCCTGCACGGTGGAGGTCATCTGCAGCACGGCGCCGTAGCGCTGCACCTCGAACAGGGCCGGCGTCTCGACGCTGCCGGTCTGCGCCACGCGGCCCAGGTCATTGCGCAGCAGGTCGACGATCATCAGGTTTTCGGCGCGGTTCTTGCTGTCCTGCGCCAGGCTTGCAGCGCGCGCGGCGTCGACATCCGCATCGCCGCTGGCCGGCGCCGTGCCCTTCATCGGCCGCGCCACCAGCATGCCCGCCTCGTGGCGCACGAACAGCTCGGGCGAGAACGACAGCACGGCGCCGCCGCCAGGCAGCGTCACCAGCGCGCCATACGGCACCGGCTGGCGCGCGCGCAGGCGCGTGTACAGGGCGAGCAGCGAACCGAAGGCTTCGAAGCGCAGCCGCCAGGTGTAGTTGACCTGGTAGGTGTCGCCGGCCGCGATGTAGTCGCGGATGCGGCCGATCGCCTCGGTGAACCGCGCCTCATCGACATTCGCGGTAATACCGGCGACGCCGGCCGGCGCAAGGTCCATGCTGCGCGTTGCCAGCCACGAGGCCACCTGCTCGCCGGTCATGCGTTCGCAGCGGGTAAACAGCAGCACCTGCGCCAGCGGGCCGTCGAGCGGGCGGGCCGGCAGGCCCTCCAGGTGCGCGCCCAGTTCATAGCTCAGCAGCGGCACCGCGTGCAGGCCGCTTTGCAGCGCCTGCGACAGCGCCGCCACCAGTCGCGGCCAGCCGGCCGCGTCCTCGCAGGTCAGCGTGCCCGCATGCCCGCTGTACAGGCGCGAGCGGGCCTCCTGCGTGGCGCGGGCATCGTCCAGCAGCGCGAAGACTTCGCCGGTATCCATGCTCCGATTCTACGCCGCCAGCAGCAGGGACAGCTGGAGCGACGTGCCTTCGGTTGGATTGAGCTTGAAGCCCGTCTTCGCGAAGCGGTGCCAGCGGCCGGTGACATAGTTCACCAGCAGGCTGGCGCGCGCGGCGACGTCGGCTTCCTGGCCGTGTCCCTGGGTGACGGCCAGGCGCAGGGCGCCCTTGAAGGCCAGTTCGACCTTGTCGTAGAACTGGTTCATGCGCAGTTGCAGGCGCTCGTCTTCATTCACCAGCGCATCGCCGATCAGCACGCGCGTCATGCCCGGGTTGTTGGCCGCGAAGCCGAGCAGCATCTGCAGCATCGCGTGCGCCTGCGACAGGCCGCTGTCTTCTTTCTCGGTGATCTGGTTGATCACGCCGAATACCGACGACTCGATGAACTCGATCAGTCCCTCGTACATCTGCGCCTTGCTGGCGAAGTGGCGGTACAGCGCCGCTTCGGACACCGACAGGCGCGCCGCGAGCGCGGCGGTGGTGATTTTCTCGCCCTTGGGCTGCTCGAGCATCGAGGCCAGGGCCTGGAGGATTTGCAGCTTGCGCTGGCCTGGCTTCGTGCTTGCCATGGGATCCCTAGGAGTTGTTATTGGAGCGGCGCAGCCCGGAGAGCCGCGTCGGAAGTTGCCGCACGGATTTTACTTTGACATTGACGTAACCGGGGCATTTCAGGGTCCTCGGGAGGGGCGCTTTTCCAATCGGATCGCTCATCCGGGCGGTGTGACGCAGGTATTGGGTGACCCAGACGGTGCGCAGGCCCAGCTGGCGCGCGGTGCGCAGATTGGCCAGCGTGTCTTCGACCAGGATGCAGCGCTGGGCCGCGATGCCGTGCTTGCGCAGCAGGCGGCGCAACATCAGCTTCGACGGTTTCGGCCGCAACTGCCCGTGCACGTGCATGTGCTCGATTGCCACATGGTGCGAAAAATGGTTGTGCAGCTTCAGGCGGCGCACGATCTCGGTCGAATAGCTGTTCGGCGCATTGGTCAGCAAGATCTTGCGGCCAGGCAGGCGACGCAGCAGGCGCGCCAGGCCGCGCTCGGCGCGCAGCAGGGCGTCGAGCGGGCCGATGTCGTGGGTCTGGTGCAGGAAATCCCTGGCGCACACCTGGTGGTGGCGCATCATGCCGAGCAGGGTGGCGCCGTAGCGCTGCCAGTAGCCCAGGCGCGCGGCATCGACCATCTCTTGCGTGGCCGGCACGCCGTCGCTGCTCAGCACGCGCGCGATATACGTGTTCATATTGGCGCTGATCGCCGGGAAGATCGCGTGCGAGGCGTCGTGCAGGGTGTTATCGAGGTCGAACAGCCAGACTGGGGCTTGGAGGGAAGAAGTAGACACGGGTAATCGGCTCGCAAAAGATGCAACACGCGATTATGCCAGCGGCGCCTGACGACGTCATGGAGCGGGGTAAAACAGGGGATGGGAGATGGTGCCCTTGACGTGGATTGAACACGTGGCCTCTCCCTTACCAAGGGAGTGCTCTACCACTGAGCTACAAGGGCGGGTAGATGCGGTGGGCAATGCCCACCGTAACGACATTTTCTGTGGGGGTTTCCCCGTCACAAAAAATTTAGTGAGACCGGATCATAGTGCCAAAAGCCTGTTCGGTCAAGACTTCGAGCAACAATGAGTGCTCGATGCGGCCATCGATGATGTGCACGGTGTTCACGCCCGACTTCGCGGCGTCCAGCGCCGACGAGATCTTCGGCAGCATGCCGCCCGAGATCGTGCCGTCCGCGAACATTTCGTCGATCTCGCGCGCCGACAGGTCGGTCACCAGATTGCCCGCCTTATCCTGCACGCCGGCGATATTGGTCATCATGATCAGCTTTTCGGCTTTCAGGATTTCCGCGATCTTGCCGGCGACCACGTCGGCGTTGATGTTGTAGGCCTGGCCGTCCTGGCCGAAACCGATCGGCGAGATGATCGGGATGAAGGCGTCGTCCTGCAGCGCTTTCACGACGGCCGGGTTGATGGCCTCGATCTCGCCAACGAAACCGATGTCGAGGAACTCGCCCGGTTTTTCCTTGTCGGGCATCGCCATGCGGCGTGCGCGGATCAGGCCGCCGTCCTTGCCGGTCAGGCCGACTGCCTGGCCACCGTAGTGGTTAATCAGCATCACGATGTCTTGCTGAACTTCGCCGCCCAGCACCCACTCCACCACTTCCATGGTCTCTTCGTCGGTGATGCGCATGCCCTGCACGAAAGTGCCCTGCTTGCCGATCTTCTTCAGCGCATTGTCGATCTGCGGGCCGCCGCCGTGGACCACGACCGGGTTCATGCCCACCAGCTTGAGCAGGATGACGTCGCGCGCGAAGCCGTGTTTCAGGCGTTCGTCGGTCATGGCATTGCCGCCGTATTTGATGACGATGGTCTTGCCGTGGAAGTTGCGGATGTAGGGAAGCGCCTCGGCCAGGATCTGCGCCTTCAGCGCCGTCGACACGGCAGTCAAGTCGTCAGGTTGGTCGTCGGTCTTCAGGCTGGTCACTTGAGCGTTCATGGAGGGTCCGAAATAAATGTCGCGAGATTTTACAGGCAAATGCCGTAAAAACAGCGTAAACCTTGTGGGGAAAGGGCGGTGTCCTGTTGTATTTTATGGCAGCAATCGGTACTTTATCAGTTATGAGTATTTGCACGCGCTGCGGCGCCGAATTCGGATGTGCAATGGCCGACGGCGCCACCGAAGCTTGCTGGTGCACGGCCTTGCCGCCGGCGGTGGCCGTGCCGCAGGAGGCGGCCGGCTGCTGGTGCCCGGCGTGCCTGCGCGCGCATATTGCCGCGCACCCATTGCCAGTCGCCTTGCCAGTCGCGCCAACGACCGACTGACAGCTCAGCGCCGCGTGCGGAAGAAACGCATCATCTCGCGGCTCGCATCCGGTCCCTTGCCATCGGTATAGCTGCCGCGCGCATTGCCGCCGAACCAGGCATGGCCGGCGCCATGCACCAGCCAGTGTTCGGCCTGCACCATGCCGTCCTCGTCCGGATACAAGGTGCGCGTGTAGGCATGGCCGTCGGGCACGCGACCCGGTTCGGCGGTGCCCGGCTGCGCCAGATGGCGCGCGCCTTGCGCGACCACTTCCTCGCCATTGGCCGGATGCACGGTGGTGTCGCGGTCGCCGTGGAAGACGATGATCGGCAAGGGCTGTGCGCTCGTCGTGCTGCGGCGGAAGTCGCCCTTCATCGCCGCCAGCGCCGACGACAGGCTGTTGGCCGAGGCAAAGGGCAGGCCGGAATGCACGCCCACCGCCGCATACAGGTCGGGATAGAGCGTGCCCATGATGGTCGCCATCGCGCCGCCGGCGGACAGGCCGGCCACATACACCTGGCTTGGGTCCACCGCATGGCTGGCCATGATCGAGCGCGTCATGCCGGCGATGATCGATGGCTCGCCTTCGTCGCGGCGCTGGTCGACCGCATTGAACCAGTTCCAGCAGCGCGACAGGTTCGCGCCCTTGCTCTGGGCCGGATACAGCACCAGGCAGCCGATCTCTTCGGCCAGCACGTTCATCTGGGTGCCGGTGGCGAAATCTTCCGGGTCCTGGGTGCAGCCGTGCAGCATCACCACCAGCGGCGCCGGCGTACCGGTATAGCTGCCAGGCACATACAGCTTGTACTCGCGGCGGCCGGCGGCGTTCATGTGATGGCCGTCCTCGAACCTGCCGGTCAATGGCTCGCGCGCCGGCGGCGCAGGAGCGGGAGCAGGGGCACGGGCAGGGGCAGGGGCAGGCATGACGAAGTCGCGCATCTGGCGCTCGGCCACGCGCTGCACGGCTGCCGCGTTCTTCATGGCCTGCTGCACGGCGGCGCCAGGCGTGGCCGGTCCCGATCGCAACAGCGATCGGACGGCCCCGCTTAGCTGCCTCATCAGTAGTCGGTTGAGTTTCATGGCATTCCTTTTGTGCAGTGCACAATTTCACGCCACGAGCTTACACCAACCTGTCAAACGTTGCCGAGCGTCTGTTGTTGCAGTATTTCTGCGACTGTTTACCCACACATCTCCACGTAGTCGACAGCCGGCTTGATGCCGGCGCGCATGGTCGTCAGTTTCCCTTTGCTGGCTTCGAAGATCAGGGCCTTGTTCTCGCCTTTGGGCAAGACAAGGTACTGGCCCTGTTCGTCGTATTTGTGGCGTTCGCTGCGCAGCCCGGGAGCATGGCGCAACGCATCCTTGGCCGACATGCGCGACGTGACGCCGGCGCTGTTGCGCACCACCGTCCTGGCGTCGGCGCGCACGATCACGCCGTTCTCGACCATGAAGCTCACCTGTGGATAACGCTTGAAGCGGACGATGGGGCAAGAGGGATCGAGCGGCCGCGGCGTGGCGCGCTGGCCCAGCGTGCGTTCGACCTGGTCGAGCCGCTGGCCGAACCCGATCTTGCCGTAGCCATCGGGCGACAACACCTGGCTCGACGCCGTGGCGGACACGCCCAACAGGGCGCTCGCGATGATGAAACGAATGTTCATGGGTCACCTCGTGCAGCAACATGAATCAATGCGACACTGTTCCAAAGACAGTGCGTATTGACGAGTATAGTGACTCACAAGCAAAAACGGCGCTGGACTGCCGGACGCGCGATAATGCCGCCTCCGACACATATCCGCTCAGGCATCAGGCAATGGCTCCAGAACTGCACACTCCCGTCCCTTCGCCCTGCATCAATATCTGCAAGATGGTGCCGGCAACCGGCTTGTGCGAGGGCTGCATGCGCACGATCGACGAGATCCGCGCCTGGCGCAATGCCAGCGAGGACGAGAAGCGCGCGATCTGGGCCGAGATCCGGCGCCGCGAAGCCGGGCTGTTCGGCGAGTAAGGGCGCGCCATGGACCTGCGTTTGCCGCCGTCGATTCATGTGCTCGAGCGCAACTGGCTGTCGTCGAATAATGTCCTGTTGATCGGGCCTGACGACACGGCCCTGATCGACAGCGGCTACGTCACCCATGCGCCGCAGACGCTGGCGCTGGTGCGCCACCTGCTGCGCGGCCGTCCGCTCGACCGCCTGCTCAACACCCACCTGCACTCCGACCACTGCGGCGGCAACGCGGCCCTGCAGGCCGCCTACGGCTGCCACACCGCGATCCCCGCGCCGGAAGCCGACAAGGTCGCGCGCTGGGACGAAGCGGCGCTGAGTTTTCGCGCCACCGGCCAGCAATGCCCGCGTTTCGGCTTCGACGGCGTGCTGGCGCCGGGCGACACCTTATCGTTGGGCGGCCTGCGCTGGCAGGTATTGGCCGCGCCTGGCCATGATCCGCATGCGCTGCTCATCTTTTGTGCAGACGAAGGCGTGCTGGTGTCCGGCGACGCGCTGTGGCAGGACGGCTTCGGCGTGATCTTCCCCGAGCTGGCCGGGGAGCCCGGCTTCGACGAGGTCGGGGCCACGCTCGAGCTGATCGGCAGCCTGGCGCCGCGCGTGGTCATTCCCGGGCATGGGCCCGTGTTCGGCGACGTCGATGCGGCCCTGGCGCGGGCCAGGGCGCGCCTCGACTACCTGGCGGCCGATCCGACACGCAATGCACGCAACGCGGTCAAGGTGCTGCTCAAGTTCCTGTTGCTGGAGCGTGGGAAGATTGCCGTGGCCACGCTGCCGCGCCTGCTCGCATCGATTCCGCTGGTCGAGCGGGTGCGGCCGACCGTGCTCGGACTGGATGCCGATGCGTTGGCGCAATGGGCAGCCGCAGCGCTGGTGCGCGCCGGCGCGGCGCGCATCGAGGGGGAGATGTTGCTCGATCTTTAGAGGAAGAAATCTAGCACGGTCGTTCTTTTTCTGGGGCTATAATGGCCCGATACCCAACACCGAGAGTCCTTTCATGCCGATGCCCGCCGCGTTGCAAGACCTGTCCCTTCCCGTCATCGCCTCGCCGATGTTCATCGCCAGCGGTCCCGCCCTGGTGGCGGCCCAGTGCAAGGCCGGCATCGTCGGTTCCTTCCCGGCCCTGAACGCGCGTCCGGCCGAATTGCTCGACACCTGGCTGACCGACCTGCAGCGCGAGCTGGCCGACTACGCGGCCGCCAATCCGGGCGCGAAAGTGGGCCCGATCGCGGTCAACCAGATCGTCCATCAATCGAACGACCGCCTGGCGCACGACGTCGAGGTGTGCGTCAAGCACCAGGTGCCGATCATCATTTCGTCGCTGCGCGCGCCGCCGCGCGAGATGATGGATGCGGTGCACTCGTATGGCGGCATCGTGCTGCACGACGTGGTCTCGATCCGGCACGCCGAGAAGGCGCTGGAGGCGGGCGTCGATGGCCTGATCCTGGTGGCGGCCGGCGCCGGCGGCCATGCCGGCGCGCTGTCGCCGTTCGCGCTGGTGGGAGAGGTGCGCAAGTTCTTCAAGGGGCCGATTGCCCTGTCCGGATCGATCGCGACCGGCGACGCGATCCTGGCGGCGCAGGCGATGGGCGCCGACTTCGCCTACATCGGTTCGCGCTGGCTGGCCACGAAGGAGTCGAACGTCAGCGACGGCTACCGCGACGCGATCGTCGAATCGAGCGCGGCGGACGTGGTGTACACCAACCTGTTCACCGGCGTGCACGGCAACTACCTGAAAAAATCGATCGTGGCGGCCGGGCTGGATCCGGACAACCTGCCGCAATCGGACAAGAGCAAGATGAGCTTCGGCTCGGGCGCGGCCAAGGCCTGGCGCGACATCTGGGGCGCAGGCCAGGGCGTAGGCCTGATGGACGACGTGCCGACGGTGGCCGAGATGGTCGGGCGGCTCAAGCGCGAGTACGACGCCGCGCGGGCGCGGCTGGCGCTGTAAGACTCAATCCGCCTGCTTCAGGTCTTCCTGACGAATGGTCCACAAGCCCGGCAGGTTGCGCCAGTAGCCATACACGTCCATGCCGAAGCCGACCACGAACTTGTTGGGCAGGGTCAAGCCCACCAGGTCGGCCTGGATCGGCTTGGCGCGGCCCAGGTCCTTGTCGGCGAACACCACGACGACGACTTCGGCGGCGCCCATGTCGAGCAGGCGCTGCTTGACGTGGGCCAGGGTCTCGCCTTCGTCCAGGATATCGTCGACTACCACGATCTTGCGGCCGACGACGTTCTGGCGCGGGATCACCTTCCACACGATCTCGCCGCCGCGGTCTTCGTCGCCATAGCGGCTGACGTGGATGTAGTCGAAGTCGAGCGGGAAGGTCAGTTGCGGCAGCAGGTGGCCGGTAAACACCACCGCGCCGCCCATCACCCCCAGCACCAGCGGGAATTCGGCCGCGCCCTCGGCGTTGAAACGGGCATTGAGTTCGTCGGCGACGCGCCGCACGGCGGCATTGACTTCGACGGGTTCGACGATCTGGGTGGCATTCGCCAGTAGCGCTCGCGCGCGCTCATGGTGGAAATCGTGCATGGTCTTCAGTTCAGTTGAGTGCGGGACCATTATGCGTCATCCGTCGGACCCATGCGTTCCCGTTGGCCATTCGGGAGGATTGCGGCGTATGATACGTGGCTTGGAAAACAAAACCGACGCATCAGCCATGTCCCATAACGAATTCCAGGCCGCACGTGCAGGCCGCCTCGCGCAACTGCGCGCCGCCATGGCGCGCCACGGCATCGACGCCTACATCGTCCCGTCGAGCGATCCGCATCTGTCGGAATACCTGCCCGGCCACTGGAAGGGCCGCGAATGGCTGTCCGGCTTCACCGGCTCGGTCGGCACCTTCATCGCCACCGCCGATTTCGCCGGCGTCTGGACCGATGGTCGCTACTTCACGCAGGCCGAGACCGAGCTGGCAGGCTCCGAGATCGCGCTGATGAAGATCCCGGGCGCCGCGAGCCAGCTGCACGTCGACTGGCTGGCCGCCAACCTGGCAGCGGGCCAGACCGCCGCCGTCGATGCGCGCGTGCTGGGCCTGGCCGGCGCGCGCCTGTTGAAAGATGCCCTGGCCGCCAGGGGCGTGACCCTGCGCACCGACATCGACCTGCTCGACGAAGTCTGGAGCGAGCGTCCATCGCTGCCGCTCGAACCGGTGTTCGAACACGTCGCGCCCTACGCCACCGTCAGCCGCGCCGACAAGCTGCACGCCACGCGCGCCGCGATGGAAGCGCATGGCGCGGGCTTCCATTTCATCTCGACGCTGGACGACATCGCCTACCTGTTCAACCTGCGCGGCGCCGACGTCAGCTTCAACCCGGTGTTCCTGGCGCATGCGCTGATCGGCCGCGGCGACGCGACCCTGTTCGTCCTCGAGGGCAAGGTGCCGCAAGATGTGCGCGCCCGCCTGGAAGCCGACGACGTGCACCTGGCGCCGTACGCCAATGCCGTGCACGCGCTCGAATCGCTGCCGGAAGGCGCGACCCTGCTGCTCGATCCGCGCCGCGTCACCGCCGGCATGCGCGCCGCCGTGGCGCAGGGCGTGAACGTGGTCGAGGCGATCAACCCGACCACCTTCGCCAAGTCGCGCAAGCTGGAAAGCGAGGCGGTGAACGTGCGCGCCGCGATGGAACAGGATGGCGCCGCGCTGTGCGAATTCTTCGCCGCGCTCGAGCCGCTGCTGGCCGACCCGAACCGCGCGCCGTTGAATGAAGTCGACATCGACACCCGCCTCACCGCCGCGCGCGCGCGCCGTCCTCATTTCGTGAGCGCCAGCTTCTCGACCATCGCCGGCTTCAACAGCAATGGCGCGATCATGCACTACCGCGCCGAACAAGCCACCTGCGCCGTCATCGAAGGCGACGGCCTGCTGCTGATCGATTCGGGCGGCCAGTACCTGGGCGGCACCACCGACATCACGCGCGTGATCCCGGTCGGCGCGCCAAGCGCCGCGCAGAAGCGCGACTACACGCTGGTGCTGAAGGGCCTGATCAACCTGTCGGCCGCGCGCTTCCCGCGCGGCACCCGCGCGCCGATGCTGGACGCGATCGCGCGCGCCCCGATCTGGGCCGCCGGCATCGACTACGGCCACGGCACCGGCCACGGCGTCGGCTACTTCCTCAATGTGCACGAAGGCCCGCAGACGATTTCGCCGGCGGTGCCGCCGGAGCCGCATACCGCGATGGAGCCGGGCATGATCACCTCGATCGAGCCGGGCATCTATCGTCCGGGACGCTGGGGCATCCGCATCGAGAACCTGGTGCTGAACCAGCACGTCGAGACGTCCGAGTTCGGCGAATATCTTGGCTTCGAGACCCTGACCTTGTGCCCGATCGATACGCGCCCCATCGATCGCAGCCTGCTGCGCGCCGACGAAATCGCGTGGCTGAACGACTACCACGCGACCGTGCGCGCGCGCCTGACGCCGCACGTCGAAGGCCCGGCATTCGAGTGGCTGATGCTGCGCACGGAGGCGATCTGATGGCCAGCTCGCGTTCCACCCGCGCCAGCACCGCCGTCGAGCGCCTGAAGCAGCGCACCGGGAACAATCTGTACTCGATGGCGCGCACCGGCGACGGCCATTTTTACCTGTCCGAGGCGCCCGGCAGCCCGCCGCTGTGCCCGCCGATGGAGCTCGACGATTTCGTCAACTTCGTCAAGGGTCTCGGTCCGCAGGAGCAGCCGCGCATCAGCAAGAACGACCTGGCGTTCGAGAAGCAGCTGGTCAAGAAAAAAACCTGACCGCCGGCCGACCATGAACACGATGCGCGCATGACGGAAGCCAACCTGTTCGCGGCCTACTGGTCCAAGAACGAGCTGTTCACCAATGGCCTGATCCTGTTGCACCTGGTCGGGGCCCTGCTGCTCGGCCTCCTGGTCGGCTACGAGCGCGCCTATCACGGGCGCGCCGCCGGCATGCGCACCTATGGCCTGGTGTGCATGGCCTCGGCCGCGCTGACCATCCTGGCCGGCTATCCGGACCTGTGGTACGGCGGCCATGCGGGCCTGCTGGCGCCGATCGATCCGACCCGCATCATCCAGGGCGTGGTCACCGGCATCGGCTTCCTCGGCGCCGGCGTCATCATGCGCGACGGCTTCAATATCAGCGGCCTGACCACGGCGGCCTCGATCTGGGCCTCGTCGGCGATCGGCGTCCTGATCGGCATCGGCTTCTACCTCGCCGCGATGGGCCTGGCCTTCCTGTCGGCGATGATCATGATCTACCTGAACCGCCTGGAGACCTTCCTGCCGTCGCGCCACGCGGTGGCGGTGCGGATGCGCTTCCGGCCCGAATTCATGCCGCGCGAAGACGCGATCCGCAAGGTGGCGCTCGAACGCGGCTACGAGATCGCCGGCAGCTCGCTGACCATCAGCAGCGACGAAGGGCGCCAGGAATGGCGCTTCGTGGCGCTGGCGCTGTCGCGCAAGACCGGCGCGCCGCTGTCCGAACTGGCGCGCGAACTGGCCGCCTTCGACGGCGTCGATTCGTTCCAGCTGTCGCACGCGCGCAATTGAAGCGCCACGCATCTTCATCTTCAGGCAACACCAATAACAATGCCAAACGGGGTTTTCCAATGGACGCACAAGAAGTTCTCGATTTCTGGTTCCTGCCGTCTTCCGACCCGGGCCACGGCCAGCAGCGCGCCGCATGGTTCCGCAAGGACGACGCCTTCGACGCCGTCATCCGCGAGCGCTTCGGCGCCGCGATCAACCACGCGATCGCCGGCGGCCTGCGCGAATGGGACGAGGAGGGTCCGCGCGGCGTGCTGGCGCGCATCCTGGTGCTCGACCAGTTCACCCGCAACGCCTATCGCGGCACGCCGGAATCCTTCGCCGGCGACGTGCTGGCGCTGAACGCCGCGCGCCAGCTGGTGGCGTCGGGCGCGCACCTGGCCCTGAGCCCGTGGGAGCGTTCCTTCGCCTACATGCCGTTCGAGCACGCCGAAGACGCGCGCACCCAGGAGCAGTCGGTCGAGCTGTTCACCGACCTGGCCGCCAGCCATGAAGGCTTCAGCCAGTCGCTCGACTATGCGCACCGCCACCGCGGCGTGATCGCGCGCTTCGGCCGCTTCCCGCACCGCAACCCGATCCTGGGCCGCGCCTCGACGCCCGAAGAACTCGACTACCTGGCCAAGCCGGGTGCGGGTTTCTGACGTGGCCTCGACCCTCAACCTGGTCGGCGCCGGCCATGTCGGCAAGGCGCTGGGACGCCTGCTGTCGGCCAGCGGCGCCTACGTGGTGCAGGACGTGCTGACCCGCTCGCCGGCCAGCGCCCGGGCGGCGCTCGACTTCATCGGAGCCGGCCGCGCCGGCGCCGACCTGGCGGCGCTGCGTCCGGCCGACGTTTGGCTGCTGGCCGTGAACGACGACCAGATCGCGCCGATGGCCGCGGCGCTGGCGCAGGCGCATGACGTCCGCGGCGCGGTCGTGTTCCACTGCAGCGGCGCCAAGGCGTCGGGCGAATTGCAGGCGCTCGCGGACCAGGGGGCGCTGGTGGCCAGCGTGCATCCGATCCGCAGCTTCGCCGATCCCGACGCCGTGGCGCGCGACTTCGCCGGCACCTTCTGCGGCATCGAGGGCGAGGCCAAAGCGCTGGCGCGTCTGGCGCCGGCGTTCGAGGCGATCGGCGCGCGCCTCGTGCCCATCGATGCCGCGGCCAAGACGGTCTACCATGCGGCGGCGGTGTTCGCGTCGAATTACCTGACCACGGTGCTCGACGCCGCGCTGCGCGCCTGGCAGGCGGCCGGAGTGCCGGAGGCGATCGCGCGCGAGCTGGCGCGTCCGCTCGCCAGCGAGACCATGGCCAACGTATTCCGCCTGGGCCCGGCGGCGGCCCTGAGCGGGCCGGTGGCGCGCGGCGACCATGCGACCGTGGCGCGCCAGCAGCAGGCCCTGCTCGAGTGGGACGAGGCCACCGGCAGGCTGTACGAGGCGCTGGTGCCATTGACGGCGGATCTGGCGCGGCGCAAGCACGCTGCTGCATGACTTCGACACAATAAGGAAAACGCGATGTTCTTTACCGCCTGGGCCACACTCGCCGTGCTGGGTGTCTATTTCTGGACCTGGGGCGTCGCCGGCTACGCCCGCGTGCGCTACAAGGTGCCGGCGCCATCGATGGAGGGTCCCGAGGCATTCCAGCGCGCCCACCGCGTTCAGATGAACACCCTGGAAATGCTGCCGCTGGTGCTGGTGCCGCTGTGGCTGTGCGCCACCTTCCTGGGCGACCTGTGGGGGGCGGCTGGCGGCCTGCTGTGGTGCCTGGGCCGCATCATGTATGCGCTCGGCTACTACCGCGACCCGGCCAGGCGCGAAGCGGGCTTCATTCTGGGCATGCTGGCTTGCGCTGCGTTAATCGGCGCCACAGTTTTCGGCTTATTGATGCGCTAAAGCGAAAAAAGCGAATACAAAGATCGACAAAGTTCCCGTATGGAAATATGCTTGAGTACTGACTACTAATTAGCATCGCGCGTCTCGTCCTGATGGTCACTGGCGCGCCAGGAGAACAATATGTTGTTTCTGAAGAGCACGAGTGTAACCAAGGCGCCAGGGATCTATGAGGTCGACGTCGCAGCCAAGCCGCCGGGTAAAACCTTTGGCGTCTTCCTGGCCACCGACCCGGAAAACCCGCCGCACACCGTGCTTGCCGGCCTGGCCGAACTGGGTTTCCAGAATGTCCATCAACAAAACTATGTTCACCGCGACAAGGGCAAGGTGCTCGACCTGCATTTCCAGAAGGACGGCACCGATATGTTCAAGGGTTGGAAGGCGGAGGAATGCAGCGCCAACCTGGCCGCCATCGACGCCCTGTTCGGCAATGTCGGCATCAAGGTGGCGCCGCGCGTGATGAGCCTGGCCGAAGCCTACGCCTGACACCCTGGCGTCTCGCTCAGGCCATCACTTCCAGGTGATACAGGGCCCAGGGGCAGGCGCCGAAACGCTGCGCCAGCGGGAGCGCCGCCATCTCCGGCACCCGGTCGGCGTCATACACGGCCCATAGCGGCCCCAGCCCGCCCAGCGGCATCGGCTTGCCATCCAGGTGGGTGGCGACGATGACATTCCACGCTCGCAGCTGTCGCATTTCCAGCACGGCGGCATAGCCGTCGACCGCCCGCATCAGCACCTTGGCGGCATCGCGCGGCTCCGCGCCGGCCTGGGCCAGCACCTCGAGCAGCAGCGGTCCGCGCAAGGTGTGCGGCTTGCCGTCGTATTCCAGGGTCGGGCGGATGGTGCGCGCCGGCAGGGCGGCCAGGGCTGCGAAATCGAGGGCATAGGCACGGTCGAACGCCAGCTTCTGCTTGGCCATCATCTGGTCGAGCGCCGGATCGAGGGCGCCGCGGTTGCTGCGCGTGATTGCGCCGGTGATGGTCAGCAGTGTCGGCCCTGCGGTCGGCCCCGGGGCCGTGCCCGTACTGCGGCTGGCGAAGGCCGGCGCTGCGCCAGCCACGACGGCGGCGCCGAGGAAATGGCGTTTGTCCATGCGAGAATGCGCCGTGGTGGAAAGCTCACCATCATAACCGTGAATTTCGCGCACATATTGACGATGGATTTATTCGCTGCCGACTCCGTCCCGACTCCTATCCCGCTCAAGGACGGCGAGCTCGCCTGGATGCCCCAGCTGCCACTGCCCTGGACCAATGCCGAGGTCATGGCGCGCCTGCTGCGCGAGACCGACTGGCGCGAGGAAACGGTAGTGGTGTACGGCAAGCGTCACCTGCAGCCGCGCCTGAGCGCCTGGTACGGCGACGCGGCCTATACCTACTCCGGACTGCGCCTGCAGCCGGCGCCGTTCACGCCCCTGCTCGACACATTGCGCCAGGCCGTCGAGGCAGCGAGTGGACACCGCTTCAACAGCGTCCTGCTGAATCTCTACCGTAACGAGCGCGACAGCATGGGCATGCACAGCGACGACGAGCCGGAACTGGGACCGCAACCGGTCATCGCCTCGCTCAGCCTGGGCGCTGCCCGCACCTTCATCCTGAAGCATAAATACAACAAAAAGACTGTCCGATTGGAATTGACCGATGGCAGTCTGTTGCTGATGCGCGGTGAAACCCAGAAATATTGGTTGCATGGCATCAATAAGATGACACGCGCGTTACAAGCGCGGGTCAACCTAACTTTCAGGAAAATCGTTTAAACTGACTGCAATCTCATCGATCCACTCGGAAATATTAATAACCGGCGGGTCATTAAGTTACACTTTCTTACAGTTCTTACGGAATCGGCACGGACTTGCTCTTTCGGCAGTGCTATCTTGGTCACATCGCGATTCGTTGGGAATCGCGAGCCAGATGAACAAGAAGAGGAATTGAGATGAAAAAGCTGATCGTTGCACTGCTCGCTACCACCGCCGCTGTCTCGGCTGTCCAGGCACAAGAATTCACCCCACGCGCCTACGTCGGCGTCGGTGCGGTGGCTACCGATTATGAAAGCCGCGTCCCAGGTGCAACCACCGCCGACATCGATACCATCAAGGCATCGGCCAAGCTGTTCGGCGGCTACGAGTTCACCCCGAACTGGGCAGTCGAAGTCGGCCACACCGACTACCGCAGCGCCGACATCTACTACACCCTGGGCCCAGTGGCTGCCAGCGGTCAGGTCGATGGCCGTTCGACCTACGTCGCCGCCAAGTTCAGCTCGCCGCTGACCGAGAAGCTGGTCGGCTACGCCAAGCTGGGCGTGTCGCATGACGTGAACGAACTGGCAGCGGTCAACGCGTCGCTGAACCGTCGCGACAGCGACAACAACGCCTACGGCGCCCTGGGTGTGCAGTACAACATCAACCAGGACGTGGCGGTGATCGCCGAATACGAACGCTTCGGCGGCACCCGCGACTTCGGCGTGCGTCCGAACGCACTGACCATCGGCGCGAAATACTCGTTCTAAGCCGAGCGTTTCACAAGCCAAAAGGCCCTTCGGGGCCTTTTTTCATGGTCGGATCATCCGGGCAAGCGGCATGGCGATTACAGCCGCGCCAGCGCCAGGCCCTGCGGCCGCTGCACCCATGGCGGCACGATGATCGACGGTTCGGGCGCCGCATGCCCGGCCGAGATGAAACGGTGCAGCGACGACCACGGCCATTCACGCGCCTCGAGGCAATGGCCATGGCGCACGGCGTCGGTATGGACATAGTCGACCAGCGCCGCGTAATCGTCGTCCAGGCCGACCCGGTAGTGGCGGTAGTGGCGTTCCCAGACCGCGCCGTCGTCCACCCCGGGCTGGCCGGTCTTGCGCAGCGCTTTGGAAAAGGCGATCTTGACCGCCCGCCAGCGGCTGGAACAGTCGTGGTCGCCCGGTGGCAGGGTCCAGATGGCGTGGGCGTGATCGGGCAGGACCGCCCAGGCATCGACGTGGAAAGGACGGCGCGTACGCGCCAGCCGCATGGCTTCCCCGAACGCGGAGATATGTTCGGTCAACAGGTGACTGCCGCGGTCGAGCAGGCGCACCGTGAAAAAGAAGGTCCCGCCGGGGACGCGGTTATCGCGGTAAAGATTGCGGTAACTGTTAGGGTAATCGAGCATGGTCTGGCCGACGCCGCGCGCATGAAGCGGCTGCGGTCGACGAGCTTCCGGTAGTCCTCATCGCAAACAGTTTTACATATTTTGCATTCGGACCCCGTTCCATTTCCGCTAGTAAAAAGCCCGCCAATGACGGTCGCCAAGGCGGGATTTTCCCTTACGAAACAAGCGCTTGCATTCTGTCCACGGATCAGGTGGTCAGCGGCTTGTAGCGGATACGCTTCGGCTTGGCGCCTTCTTCGCCCAGGCGTTTCTTCTTGTCGGCTTCGTATTCCTGATAGTTGCCATCGAAGAAGGTAACCTGCGAATCGCCTTCGAAGGCCAGGATATGGGTCGCGATACGGTCCAGGAACCAGCGATCGTGGGAGATCACCATCACGCTGCCGGCGAACTCGAGCAGTGCATCTTCCAGTGCGCGCAGGGTTTCGACGTCCAGGTCGTTCGACGGTTCGTCCAGCAGCAGGACGTTGCCGCCCTGCAGCAGGGTCTTGGCCAGGTGCAGACGGCCGCGTTCACCGCCCGACAGATTGCCCACGACTTTTTGCTGGTCAGAACCCTTGAAGTTGAAGCGGCCCAGGTAGGCGCGCGACGGCATTTCGAAGCGGCCCACGCTGAGCATGTCGGCGCCGCCGGAGACGTCTTCGAACACGGTCTTGTTGTTGGCCAGTTCGTCGCGGCTCTGGTCGACCAGCGACACCTTGGCGGTCTTGCCGATCACGACTTCGCCGCTGTCCGGCTGCTCTTTGCCGGCGATCATCTTGAACAGGGTCGACTTACCGGCGCCGTTGGGGCCGATGATGCCGACGATCGCGCCTGGCGGGATGGTGAACGACAAATTATCAATCAACAGACGGTCGCCGAAGGCTTTCGAGACGTTCTTGAACTCGATGACTTCATTGCCCAGGCGCTCGGCCACGGGGATGAAGATCTCCTGCGTCTCGTTGCGCTTCTGGTATTCGTATTCGGAGAGTTCGTTGAAGCGGGCCAGGCGGGCTTTCGACTTGGCCTGGCGCGCCTTCGGATTCTGGCGCGACCATTCGAGTTCCTTCTGCAGCGCCTTCTGGCGCGCCGATTCGGTCGCTTCTTCCTGTTTCAGGCGCGCCTGCTTCTGGTCGAGCCACGACGAGTAATTGCCCTTCCATGGGATGCCATGGCCGCGGTCCAGTTCCAGGATCCATTCGGCGGCGTTGTCGAGGAAGTAGCGGTCGTGGGTGATGCCGACCACGGTGCCCGGGAAGCGCAGCAGGAATTGCTCCAGCCACTCGACCGATTCGGCGTCCAGGTGGTTGGTCGGTTCGTCGAGCAGCAGCATGTCGGGTTTCGACAGCAGCAGCTTGCACAGCGCCACGCGGCGCTTCTCGCCACCCGACAGCACGCCGATTTTCTGGTCCCATGGCGGCAGGCGCAGCGCGTCGGCGGCCATTTCCATTTGCAGGTTCAGGTTGCCGCCGTCGGCCGCGGCGATGATCGATTCCAGGCGTTCCTGTTCCTTGGCCAGGGCGTCGAAGTCGGCATCCTCGTCGGCGTAGGCGGCGTACACGGCTTCGAGCTTGGCTTGCGCCTCGAAGGCTTCGCCGAGGCCGGATTCCACTTCTTGACGCACGGTTTTTTCCGGGTCGAGCTGCGGTTCCTGCGGCAGGTAGCCGATGTTCAGGCCCGGCATCGGGCGTGCTTCGCCCTGGATGTCGGTGTCGATGCCGGCCATGATCTTGAGCAGGGTCGACTTGCCCGAGCCGTTCAGGCCCAGCACGCCGATCTTGGCGCCCGGGAAGAAGGACAACGAGATGTCCTTGAGAATTTGACGTTTCGGCGGGACGATCTTGCCCACGCGGTTCATCGTATAGACGTAATTGGCCATGCTTTGACTCTGGTGTTGTTTAAGGTGCACAGGATACGACAGAACCCCGTGCCCGACACAGGATTTCTTGGCCGATGCCGGTGAAATCCTGCGGGTTATTAACAGGAACTGCGAGAAACTGCGCCGGATCAGCCCTTGGCCGGCGCCGGCGGCCGGCGCAGCAGGCCTTCGCCGGCGAACAGGATCAGCGCGCTCCAGATCAGCACGAAGCCGACCAGGCGATCGGCGGTAAACGCTTCCTTGAACAGCCACACGCCGAGCAGGAATTGCAGGGTCGGCGACAGGTATTGCAGCAGGCCCAGGACCGACAGCGGGATCTTGCGCGCGCCGCTGGCGAACAGCAGCAGCGGGATCGCGGTGAGCGGGCCGGCCATCACCAGCAGCACGCGCGTGGTGTCGGAGTCGGTGTTGATGAACACGTTCTGGCCATTCACGGTCAGCCAGATGACATAGGCGGCCGCCAGCGGGAACAGCACGATGGTCTCGAACGACAGTCCCTCGAGCGCGCCGAGCGCCGCCGTCTTGCGCAGCAGGCCGTAGCCGCCGAAGGAGAACGCCAGGAACAGCGCGATCCAGGGCACCGTGCCGGTCTGCCAGGTCAGCCAGGCCACGCCCAGCGCGGCAATCGCGATCGCCACCCACTGGACGGCGCGCAGGCGCTCCTTCAGGATCAGGTAGCCCAGCATGATATTGACCAGCGGATTGATGAAATAGCCGAGGCTGGCTTCGATCACGTGGTGGTTGGTGACCGACCAGATATACACCAGCCAGTTGGCGCTGAGCAGCAGGGCGGACAGCACGAAGCTGAAGAACACGCGCGGCTGGCGCACCACGTTCAGCCATTTCCACTGGCGCCGCAGCACCAGCACGATCAGCAGGAAGCCGAGCGACCACAGCATGCGGTGCGCCAGGATCTGCAGTGGCGGCACGCCGTCCAGCGCGTGGAAATAAATGGGGAACAGGCCCCAGCAGAGAAAGGCCAGGGCCGCGTAGATGATTCCGGAACGCATGGAAGTGGGGGCTGGATTGCAGGGATGACATTATCCCTGAATATGTACGCAGCTGCTGGAGGGTGCCTCTTTTTGCAGGGGTGTATGATGCGCCACGAAATATTCTTGCTTTTTTTCAGCCACTATTTTATGGTGCGCCGCACCAATACAAAAGCGATGGTGTAATCTTGACATCAGATAGCAAGAAAAGCAGCCTGGCGGCACTCACCCTGGCTGCGGTCGGCATCGTCTACGGCGACATCGGCACCAGCCCCCTCTACACGCTGCGCGCGGTGTTCGACGACACCCACGGCCTGCCTCTCAATACTCCCAACATCCTCGGCGTCATCTCCCTGATCTTCTGGGCGCTCACGGTCATCGTTTCGCTCAAGTACGTGAGCCTGGTGCTGCGCGCGCACAACCGCGGCGAGGGCGGTATCATGGCCCTGATGGCGCTGGCGACCAACTCGGTGCCGCGCCACTCGCGCTGGAGTTTCCCGCTGCTGGCCATCGGCGTCATCGGCGCCACCATGTTCTATGGCGACAGCGTGATCACGCCGGCGATCTCGGTGCTCGGCGCGATCGAGGGCCTCGAGGTGGCCGCGCCCGGCATGTCGCACTACGTGGTGCCCCTGGCGGTGGTGGTGCTGGTGGCCCTGTACAGCGTGCAGCGCCATGGCACGGCCGGCATCGGCCGCTTCTTCGGTCCGGTGATGCTGGTGTGGTTCCTGGCGCTGGCCGCGATGGGCATCGTCAACATCGTCCAGTCGCCCGAGATCCTGAACGCGCTCAACCCCTGGCATGCGGCGCACTTCATGCTGGACAATAAATTGCTGGCCTTTATCGCGCTGGGCGCGGTGGTGCTGGCGATCACCGGCGCCGAGGCCCTGTATGCCGACATGGGGCACTTCGGCGCCAAGCCGATCCGCATGGCCTGGTTCCTGATCGCCTATCCGGCGCTGACCCTGAACTACCTGGGGCAAGGCGGCCTGCTGATCGCCGATCCCGGCGCGGTGGAAAACCCGTTCTACCACCAGCTCGGCACCTGGAGCGTGATCCCGCTGGTGATCCTGTCGACCATGGCGGCGGTGATCGCCTCGCAGGCCACGATCAGCGGCACCTATTCGATGACCAAGCAGGCGATCGCGCTCGGCCTGCTGCCGCGCATGCGCATCCTGCACACCTCGGAAAGCGAGATCGGCCAGATCTACATTCCGGCCGTCAACTGGCTGCAGCTGGCGGTGGTGCTGATCGCCGTGGTCGGCTTCGGCTCGTCGGACGAGCTGGCGGGCGCCTACGGCATCGCGGTCACGGCGACCATGATGATGACCACCGTGCTGACCTTCTTCGTGACCCGCTACCGCTGGCGCATGCCGCTGTGGGTCTGCCTGGGCGCGACCGGCTTCTTCCTGATCATCGATGTGCTGCTGTTCTCGGCCACCACCACCAAGGTCTTCCACGGCGGCTGGTTCCCGCTGCTGATGGGCGGCGTGCTGCTGACCCTGATGCTGACCTGGAAGCGCGGACGCGCTCTGGTGTTCGAGAACCTGCAGAAGCATGCGATACCGCTGGAAGCCTTCATGGAATCGCTGTTCGTGGCGCCGCCGACGCGGGTGCCGGGCACCGCCATCTTCCTGCGCGGCGAAAGCGACGGCGTGCCGCACGCGATGCTGCACAACCTGTCGCACAACAAGGTGCTGCACGAACGGGTGGTGTTCCTGACCGTGCACATGCGCGAGGAGCCATGGGTGCCGTTCGAGGAACAGATCGACATCGTCGACCTGGGCCACAACTGCTACCAGCTGAACATCCACTATGGCTTCAAGGACGAGGCCGACATTCCGGACATCCTCGACCGCTGCGGCGCGCTCGGCCTGTCGTTCGAGATGATGGAAACCTCGTTCTTCATCGCGCGCCAGACCGTGATCTCGGGCCCGGGCGGCGGCATGGCGCCATGGCGCGAGCACCTGTACGTGGCGATGTCGCGCAATGCGCGCAGCGCGGCCGACTATTACCAGATCCGCAGCAACCGGGTGATCGAGCTGGGCACGCAGATCGAGATCTGAGGAGACCGCCGCCATTGATGTACGGATCTGGAACTGTATATCTCAGTGTACGATTGTCATTCTGCTATGTTGCAGCCTGCCGGCAGTCCGCATGCGTGGCCATGGCGGTCCCGCACCACGATCACAGGGGCTCGCCTGATATCGGGCAGACGAGTGGCCAGGTGTCATGATTTTCTCCTGGAAAGATGACATGGCAGAAAAATGCTAAGATTGTTGACAATTTTTTACCGATGGTCAGGGGAACCCTGTGTGTATGGTCATGCCAAACTGTATATGCCTGGCGCCATGAATTTCGTGAGAGTAAGGCAAAAGCGTATTGCATGAAGTACTGGCAGGTTCCACGGGTAGCAGTCAACCACGGCGCTGCCTGTTACCTGACATGTACAGACTTGCCGCATTCTGGACTTGAAGCCGAACAGCCCCTCCTCGATACACTTGTAGCTGACTGTTATCAGGTCAGCCAACACACTCGCGAAGATTTAGGTGACTATAGGAGATAAATCTTGTCCATGATAATTATTATGGCAACGTGCAACGGGGCCAAGACGTTGCCAAAAGTGTTTGAAGGATATGCGAACCTCGCACAACCCGTAGGTGGGTGGTCGGCCATCGTGGTGGATGACGGGAGCGATGACGAAACCCGTTCAATCGTCGAATCTTACGCAAAATTATTGCCGATCGAATACGTTCATCAGGAGCGAAGCGGCAAGAACGCAGCACTCAACCGTGGCGTTGAGCTGGCGCTGCAACGTCGTCCGGCCGCCGAGTTGGTCGTGATGACAGACGATGACGCCACGCCTGAGCGCGATTGGCTTGTTGCGATGCAGGCTTGCATGCTGGAGCACGCCGACTACGACCTGTTTGGTGGTGCAATATTGCCCGATTGGGGCGCCCCACCTCCTGACTGGGTGCTGCGTCACGTTCCACTTGGGCTGGCGTTCGCGATCACCAACTTCAGCGACGGCCCGATTCAGCCCGGCGCCATATGGGGGCCGAATATGGCAGTTCGCCGCCGGGTGTTCGAAGCCGGGCACCGGTTCAACCCGAATGTGGGACCAAACCGCGGTAACTATATCATGGGTAGCGAGACGGAATTCAATAAACGTGTCGTCGCCGCAGGCCATAAAGCCTGGTTCTCGAACAATCCGCGAGTCAACCATTTTATTCGTCCACATCAGTTAACTGAGGAGTTTTGCCTGGGCCGCGCTTTCCGAGGAGGACGCGGTACTTGTCTGGAAACGGGCGACATGACGCACTTCCCCACATTATTTGGCGTACCGCGCTGGCTATATACGAAAAAAATGCGTCATGCACTGCAAATTGCCTTGGCAACGTTGCGTGGCGATAGTGAAGCCAAGTTCAAGGCGCGCTTCCACTACCATCACACGCGTGGATTCTTGCATCAGGCACATGATCTGAAAAACGCAGCATCGCGGAAACAATGAGCTTGCTTTAGCGGGCTCAACCGGGCATCGCAAGACTGGATCATTGAACGGATTGTGATATAGAACTTGTGCATCAATCTTTTCATGAATTGGATATTGGAATGAACGAATCATTTTTCCACGTCAAACGGCTGACTGAAGGGTTTGATGTTCGGGGAAAAGCGCATTGTGCCCTTGGGCACCAGATCGCACGAGAATCGGGTAATCCCGATGGCATCTACGTCGAATGGAATTGGGATGGGAAGTGCTTAACTGCGCGCAACGACCGCTACGGGATGTTCCCGGTTTTTTATTACTCGCGCGACGGGGAATTCGCGATATCGTCGTCCATTGATCAGCTTCTCAATGCCGGTGCCAGTCCCGAACTGGATGAAACGGCGCTATCCGTATTCTTCAGGCTCGGCTTTTTTATCGGCGACGATACACCTTTCCGCCACATCCGCGCCCTGCCGCCGGCGGCGACACTGAGTTGGGATGGTGAACTACGTCTTGAACGCGCGACCAGGGCCCGTGGCGCCCCCAGCCGTGGCGAATCTCGCACATCTGCGCTCGACACCTATAACGAACTTTTCCGCCGTTCGATGACCCGGCGGGCTCCCTCCGATGCGAATTTCGCTGTGCCATTGAGCGGAGGACGCGATTCACGACATATCTTGTTCGAACTGCTCCGCCAAGGGCATAAGCCTGGTCGCTGCATTACTGCGCTCCACTTCCCACCACGGGGAAACGAAGATGCGCGCATTGCCACCATGCTTACGCAAGAATTCGGGTTGAAGCATGACATTATTCCGCAATCCGGCTCATTTTACACAGCGGAAGCGGCGAAAAATCTGTTGACCAGTTATTGCACCGATGAGCATGCCTGGTATCTGGAGACGGTATCCAATATTCGCGCGCGAGAACGTGTCGTTTATGACGGTATTGCAGGAGATGTTCTTTCGCAAAGCGTTTTTCTGACAGAGGAACGCCTGCGATTATTCCAGACCGCTTCTGCCAAAGAAATCGCAACACAGCTCCTTAGCAAAGCCGAGAGGAAACTCAGCAATCTTCTGACGCCGCAGTTATACCGTAGTACAAGCCTGGAACTTGCTGTCAGCCATCTGGAAAAAGAAGTAAAAACTCATTTGGATAGTCCAAATCCGGTCGGTTCGTTCTTCTTCTGGAACCGTACACGACGCGAGATTGCCTTGGTACCCTATGGCCTGCTGGGAGATGTGCCAACGGTGTATGCTCCATTCCTGGATCATGATCTCTACGACTTTCTTACGGGACTGCCTGTAGAAATGTTAGTCGATCATACCTTCCATACAGATACAATCAGCCGCGCATATCCCGAGTACGCAGGACTTCCATATGAAGACAAAGGAAAGCGCGCCGATTCGCCAGACTTCATGCTGCTTCACGCCGAATTTGGCAGGAAGGTAGCCAAGCGCCTGCTGCTTCGTCCATCATCACGACTGATCAACAAGCGCTTTGCCCTTCCACGCGCTGTGCGGACCCTCTTCAGTTCAGCCTTCAGTGCGTCTACACACTGGTACAGTCCGTTGGCACTCTATCTCGACCAGCTCGATATCGCGTCGCGTCGCTGAGCGCCGCGGAATGCCATGGCATCCCGCATCGGCCGTTTCGGGCCGAGGGGGCGAGGTTGACTTTTCTCGCTGTCGTCCCGGCACGTCCGTTGCAGAATGGCACGACAATTATCAGACAAATTCAAGACAGTTTCATGGGACTAATTCGATAAGGTACGAGGTTTCGTTACACCAACCTTATTTGCCTTTCCTGTCGAGGACCCCCATGAAGCTGAAGTTTCCCCTGATTGCCGCCTTTGCCGCCATGCTCGCGCTGACCGCCTGCGGCGGTGGCGGCAGCGACGACGACAAGCCCGTCGTCAGCAGCCCCGCGGCGCTGACCAAGACCGACAACACGGTGGGTACCGGCGCCGAGGCCGTGACCGGCAAGACGGTGACCACCCAGTACACGCTGTGGCTGTATAACGACAAGGTCGCCGACTTCAAGGGCACGCGTCTGGAATCGGGCAATCTGCGCCCTTACGTCGTCGGCAGCGGCACCGTCATTCCCGGCTACGACCAGGGTGTGATCGGCATGAAGGTCGGCGGCAAGCGCACCGTCCTGATCCCGGCTAACCAGGCCTACGGCGCGACCGGCAACGGTCCGGTTCCGCCGAACTCGGGCCTGGTGTATGAAATCATCCTGACCAAGGTCGAGTAAGCCGGCCAGGCCCGGCGTCAATGACCTACCGGACCGGGGCACCGCCCCGGTCTTTTTTTGCGTGTACGGCTGACCTGGCGCACGGTCCACGTGACGGCGGCAGGCGATGCTCGGGATTTTAGGCCGAGCCGATCATGCGTTCTTCTTTCCACTTTGCCGTCTGCCTGCTGCCCAGCTACTCTGCCTTCGCCGCCACCAGGCCCGCGCCCGCGCCGGTCTCCCCGGCTTGCGTCGTCGCTGATCCCGTTCTCGCCGCCGACCCGCCCGCCTGGCTGCTGCTGGCCGCCGCGCTGCTGCTGCTCGGGGCAGGCCGCCTGGCCGCCTCCTGACCCGTGCACGCCTGCGCTGGCGCAGAACGTCCCCGCCGTGTTTGCGACATCGTTGAGATTCCCCGGTCACCGGAAGGATCGATCATGTCCCTGCGCAAACATTTCTTAAATAAATTGTTGGTGATAATAATGGCGTTGCCGGGACTGGCCATGGCGGCGCCGCTGTACCGCATGACCTGGCTGCCGCAAGACTTCACCGCCGCCGGCCTCGACGGCGCCGGGCGGGTGGTCGGCACCGCGCAGGGCGGGGCGGCGGTGTGGTCGACGGGCGGCACCACCTACCTGGCCTCGCTCCTGCCGGGCAGCGAAGGCCTGGCGATCAACAACGGCGGGTCCATCGTCGGCCGCGTCGGCAGCGACGCCTTCGTGTATGCCGGCGGCGCGTTCTCGATCTTCAACGTGCCGCCGGCCTACGGCACCTGGGCCACCGCCATCAACGACGCCGGCCAGGTGGCGGGCTTCGGCGCCGTCGGCTTTTCCGAGACCTACGCCTTCCTGTACCAGTCGGGCGCGGTGACCCAGCTTGGCAGCTTCGGCGGCACGATCAGCGTGGCCAACGCGATCAATGCCAGCGGCCACATCGCCGGCTTCGCCAGCCGCGCCGGCGATGGCGCCGACTGGGGCGATCCGCGCCGCACCGCCTCGGTCTACCGCGACGGCGTCCAGCACGACCTCGGCTCGCTGGGCGGCTGGTTCAGCGAAGCGAACGACATCAACGACGCCGGCTTCGTCGCCGGCTGGTCCGGGCTCGAGGACAACTTCAGCGAGCGGCCCTTCCTGTTCTCGCCCCTTGATGACCGCATGATCGATCTCGGCACGCTGGGCGGCGTGTCCGGGCGCGCCAATGCGCTCAACAATGCCGGGCTCGTGGTGGGCCTGTCCGGCATCGGCAGCGTGGGCGGCTTCGACTACCATGCCTTCGTGTATGGGGCCGACGGCGGGCGTGAAGGCATGCTCGACCTCAACGCGCTGGTGGGCGAGCGCGGCGACTGGCAGCTGGTGAATGCGCTCGACGTCAACGATGCCGGCCAGATCCTGGTCCAGGCCTGCAACGGGCTGGGCGACTGCCGTGCGGTACGGCTCGACCTGGTCACGGCGGTGCCCGAGCCCGGAACCTGGGCGATGCTGGGGACTGGGCTGGCGCTGCTGGCCTGGCGCGCGCGCCGGCGCCCGCGCGCGCGCCTGCACCGGATGGCGCCGGCGCTCCTGATCGGACCGCTGGCGGCGCCGCTGGCAGCGGCCGCTACTCCTGCCACAGCGCCGGCCACAGCGCCGGTGGAAGCGGCGCAGGCCGCGCCGGGCTTGTTCCGGGTCACCTTCATTCCGGCCGAACTCAATGCCAGGGCCATCAATGGCAAGGGCCATGTGGCCGGCAGCAACGGCGCGGCCGCCGTGTGGGATGGCGCCACCGTGCGCGATTACGCCGCGCTGGCGCCGGGTTCGAGCGCCGCCGCGATCAACGGTCACGGCCACCTGGCCGGGGCCTACGTCGATGCCGCCCACGTGTTCTCGCCCGCCGGCCTGCGCAATGCCGGGCGCGGGGTGCTGGTGGGTTTCAATTCGGCGAGCGGCCTGAACGACAGCGGGGCGGTATCCGGCAACGCCGCCTTTGGCGTCGGCGAGCGTGGCCGCGGCTTCGTCGTCGCCAACGGCATCACGCGCATCATTCCCACGTTCGGCGGCACCTGGGGCGGTTCCGCCGCGATCAACCGCCACGGCGCCGTGACCGGCACCGCGTCGGTCACGGGCGACGCGATCCCGGTGCCGCACTACCTTGCCTACGTGTATCGCGACCAGATCATGCGCAGCCTGGGGACGCTGGGCGGCAAGAACAGCAGCGCCTTCGACATCAACGATGCGGGCGACGTGGTGGGCGTCGCCGATACCGGCATCGTCATCGACGGCGCCAGCTATCTATGGCAACCGTTCCTGTATTCGGGCGGCGTGATGTACGGCCTGGGCGCGCTGGGCGGCTTCGGCTATGGCGTCGCCAACGGCCTCAACAACGCCGCATCGGTGGTCGGCTCGTCGAGCGCCGACACGCCCGATGGCCCGGCGTCGCACGCCTTCCTCTACGAGCGGGGCGCGATGCGCGACCTGAACGCGCTGAGCGCGATGCCCGCGGGCTGGACGCTGGTGGACGCGACCGACATCAACGATGCGCGCCAGATCCTGGCCCTGGCCTGCCGTCTCGAAGACTGCCAGTATGTGCGGCTCGATCCGCCGCCATGCGACTGCTGAGACCGCGGCGCCGCCCGCAGTCGTGCGGGCGGTCAGCGCAGCATGTCGATGTGCATGATGCCGTCTTCGTCATAGGGTTCCGAGACGGTCTGGAAGCCGAAGCTGCCGTAGAAGCGCTCCAGGTATTGCTGGGCGCCGATGCGGATGCGGTGGCCCGGATACAGCGCCTCGGCCTGGCGGATGCCTTCGTCGAGCAGGGCGCGGCCGGCGCCGGTGCCGCGCGCGGCCGGGGTGGTGATCACGCGGCCGATCGACATCTCGTCGTACTTGGCGCCCGGGGCCAGCACGCGCAGGTAGGCGGCCAGGCTGCGCTTGCCGTCGACGCTGCGCCAGCCCAGCAGGTGGTGGGCTTCGGGGTCGTGGCCGTCGATGTCGGGATACAGGCAGGTCTGCTCGAGGATGAAGACGTTCTGGCGCTGGGCCAGCACTTCGTAGAGGTCGAACGGGGTAAGGTCGGCGAAGCGCGAGAATTGCCAGTCGATGAGGCTAGAGGTGGTCATGAAATGCGAAGCGATGGTGGTGGAATGTGGAACGGCGGTCATTCGGCGGCGGTTTCGAAACCTTCCAGCACATTGACCGTATGGATGCCGAGCTCGGGGCCGGCGTTGCCGCCCTCGAACATGAAGGCCGTGGGCAGGCCCAGGTGGGCGATGCGTTCGCCGATGCGCAGGAAATCGCCGCCCTGCAGGCCGAAGCGCGGATCCTGTCCTTGCGCGGCCGTATCGACGCCGAGCGAGACCACCAGCGCCTGCGGCCGGGCCATGGCGATCTTGAGGCAGGCGGTTTCCAGCGCCGCGAACCAGGCGCTGCTGCCGCAACCGGGCGCGAGCGGGATATTCATCGTGTAGCCGAGGCCGGCGCCGCTGCCGGTCTCGTCGGCATGACCCAGGTAGAACGGATATGCCTGGCGCGGGTCGGCATGGATCGAGACGAACAGCACGTCGTTGCGATGATAAAAAATGCTTTGGGTGCCGTTGCCGTGGTGGTAGTCGAGGTCGAGGATGGCCACGCGCTCCAGGCCGTCGTCCAGCAGGTGCTGGGCCGCCAGCGCGGCATTGTTCAGGAAGCAGGCGCCGCCGAAGAAATCGCTGCCGGCGTGGTGGCCGGGCGGGCGCGTGAGCGCGAAGGTGCCGCGCTCGCCGCGCCGCAGGGCATGGGCCGCATTGACGGCGCAGTCGGCGCCGGTCTTGGCCGCGATCCAGGTGCCGCTCGTCAGCGGCGTAGCGGCATCCATCGAGTACAGGCCGAGGCGCGCGCACACATCGTCCGGCTCGATATCGGCGCGCAGGGTGCGCACCGGCCACACCCCCGGCAAGGCATCCTTGCCGGCATTGCGCGGGTCGAGACCGATCCACTCGTTCCAGGCCTGGCGCAGGAAGTGCAGATAGCGCGGGCTGTGCACCCGCTCGAGCGTCATGAGCGGCACGCCGTGCGGCGTGACGATGGCGCCCAGGCCGCGCCGCTCGCATTCCTTCAGAACGATGGCGGCGCGCTCGGGTTTTTCCGAACAAGGCGCCAGCTCGCCGCGATCGAGCTCGACGCGGCCGTCATGCTGGGCATGGTGTTCGTTGTAAAACGTGAGCAAGTGGTCCTCGGGGCTGCGGAGTCAAGCGGTAAGCGCGAGCGGCCGTGGCGGCGCTGGCGCGCCCCGTCGAACTACAGCCTACCGGAACTTAGTTGTTGGAGCATAGCCTACTGCAATTGTAGGCCGCAACAAAGTCGTCGAAGCTGCCGGTGTCCGTCTGCTCGATGCTCGCCTGCTCGGCGTGCGAGTTGGCCGCCATCTCGTCGAACAGCGCTTCCTCGGCCGGCATCAGCGGGCTGTCGCGGAAGGTGGCCGCATGCAGGCGGCTCTGCTGCAGGCCGAAGGCCGCGGCCGAGCCGAGCGCGCGCACTTCTTCCAGCACCCGCGCCGACGGGGTCAGCGATGGATCCTCGATCTTCGCCTTCTGCCTGGCCAGCGAACCCTGGTGCACGTCGCCCTCGTTGTGCTGGTCGTCCAGCAGCTGCGCCACCGGGCGGATGCGCTCGATCAGTTCCAGCGCCCATTCCGTCAAAGGCACCTCGAGGCCGTCGCGGGTCAGGGTCAGGTCGGGGCGGCGCCCCTCCTTGACCGTGCGCGCGAAGTTGCGCGCGTGCAGCTGGCTGTCGTGGGCGCTGATCAGGGGGCTTTCCTCGAGCGCGCAGAACAGCAGGAAGGCGTCCAGGAAGCGGCCGGTATCGAGGGCGATGCCGACCGGTTCGAACGGGTCGACGTCGAGGCAGCGCACCTCGATGTATTGCACGCCGCGGTTGCACAGGGCCTGGACCGGACGCTCGCCGGTGCGGATCACGCGCTTGGGTCGGATGGTCGAGTAATACTCGTTCTCGATCTGCAGCACATTGGTCGACAGCTGGATCCACTCGCCGTTTTTCTTGGTGCCCAGCTTGGCATAAGGCTCGTAGGGACGGTTGACCGCATCCATCAGGCTCGTGACATAGCTTTCCAGGCTGTTTTCGTGCGGACGCAGGCCGGACTGGGCATCGTTCTGGTAACCCAGGTCGCTCATGCGCAGGCTGGTCGCGTACGGCAGGTACAGGGTGTCGTCGGACAGTGTCTCGAGCTGGTGCTCACGGCCGCGCAGGAAGCTGGTGGTGAGCGCCGGCGTCGCGCCGAACAGGTACATCAGCAGCCAGGAATAGCGGCGGAAGTTGCGGATCATCGCGATATAGCTTTCCGACTGGAAGTCGCGCAGCGCATGGCGGCGTTCCTCGGTGATCCCTTCTTCTTGCGCGAACAGCTGCCACAACCGTTCCGGCAGCGAATAATTGTAGTGGATGCCGGCGATGCATTGCATGGCCTTGCCATAGCGCAGCGCCAGGCCGCGCCGGTACACGTGCTTGAGCATGCCGATATTCGACTTGCCGTACCAGGCGATCTCGATCTCTTCCTCGGGCGGCAGTTCGCCCGGCATCGACACGCCCCACAGCATTTCGTCGCCCAGCTTGGCGTAGGCGTAGCGGTGGATCGCATCGAGGCGGTGCAGCGCCAGCGCGATGTCGTGCTCGGCCGGCGTGATGAATTCCAGCAGCGCCTCGGCGTAGTCGGTCGTGATGTGCGGGTGCGTCAGGGCCGAACCGAGCGCCGGGGAGTGCGGGGTGCGCGCCAGCCGGCCTTGCGCGTCGACCCGCAGGGTCTCGCGCTCGATGCCGCGCAGGCCCTGGCCCAGCAGGGCGCGGTGGTCGTCGTCGTCGAGCAGGGCCAGGCGGCGGTTGAATTGGTTCGACACAGTGTTTCCTTTCTTATACTGCCAGTTCGGTTGGTGCAGAGATTAACCGAAAAACGGACTGCGCGTTCGGGCGCCCCTCATTCAGGCGAAGGCGCATCCCAGAGCGGCGCCCGGAACGATTTGCTGGCAGGCGGCGGCGCAGGCAGGGACGGCGGCGCGAAATCGGGCGCCGGGCCCGGGTCGTAGCCCGGCGGGAGTTCGCCGTCGAGCACGAAATCGAATTCGAAGGCGGGCATCCAGGTCGGCTCCGGCCGCGATGCGAATTCGGCGTTGAACTCGGCATCGGGGGCGGCCGCGGCCTGCGGCGCGCCGGCGCGCGTGGCGGGATCCTTCTCGGCCACGAGCCAAAGGCCCATCCGGCGTTCCAGCTCGGCCAGCGGCAGCGCGCCGCCGCCGAGCAGGGCGTCGTGGAAGCGGCGCAGGTCGAACAGCTTGCCGAGCGCGGAGCGCGCCTGGGTGCGCAGCGCCAGGATGCGCAGCTGGCCGATCTTGTAGCCCAGCGCCTGGCCCGGACGCGCGATATAGCGGTCGACCTCGGCCTCGTTGTCCAGCGGCGGATTGGCGGTATGCGTGTTCAGGTAGTCGATCGCCTGCTGGCGCGTCCAGCCGAGCGAATGGATGCCGGTGTCGACCACCAGGCGCGCGGCGCGGAACATCTCTTCGTTGAGGTGGCCGAACAGCGAGAACGGATCCTGGAACAGGCCGAGTTCGGGGCCCAGGCTTTCGGCATAGGTGGCCCAGCCTTCGCCGTAGGCGTCGTACCAGCCGTGGCGCCGGAACGCCGGCAGGTCCAGTTCCTGCGCGCGCGCCACCTGCAGGTGGTGGCCGGGCACCGCCTCGTGCAGGGCCACGGTGTCGACCTGCCAGATCGGACGCGCGTCCAGGCGCGCCGTGTCGACCACCAGCGCGGCGGTGCGCGCCGCGCTGCCGGCCTCGTAATAGGCGGCCGGCTGGCTGGCGCCGTCGCCGCCCATCGGCTTGACGACGATGCCGGCCGCCGGGACGACCGTCACCACGCGGCCCAGCCGCGCCTGGGCCAGCGCCAGCGTGCGCCGGTAGCGGTCGAGCAGGGCCGCCGCGTCGACGAAGAACAGGCGCCGGTCGCTGCGCGCGAAGGCGATGAACTCGGCGAAGCCGCCGCGAAAGCCCGTGCGCGGGATCAGGCGCTCGATTTCCGCGCGCAGGCGCGCCACCTCTTGCAGGCCGAGCGCATGCACCTGGGAAGGCGTCATCGCGGTGGTGGTGCTGTCCTTCACCAGCTGGGCGTACCACGCGGGGCCGCCCGGCAGCGCCGCGGCGCCGATGCTGTCGCGTGCGGCGGGCACGTAGTCCTGGCGCAGGAAGTCCTCGAGCTTGCGCAGGGCGGGCGCCGCCTGCTGTTCGAGGGTTGCCTTGCCGGCCGCGCGGAACTGCTCGCGCACCTCGGGCGCGATGGTCGCCGGGATGCGCCGGAAGGGCGCGCCGAGCGGTCCTTCGGCCAGCTTTTCGCGCAGCGCGCGCAAGGCGTCTGCTACCTGCGCGACGGCGGGCTTCGGGATCGTCCAGCCGGCCTGTTTGCCGGCGCGCAGCTGCTCGATCAGGCCGTCGACGTGGGCCGGCAGCGCCTGCAGGCGCGCCAGATAGGTCAGGTAGTCGGCGTCGGTCGCGAACGGCATCTGCGCGACCAGGCGCGGCAAGCGCACCTGCAGACCGTCGTAGGCGGTGATCGGGAGCGGATCGAAGGGCGTCAGCGCGCCGGCGGCGATCAGGCGCTCCTTGTCGGCCACGAACAGGTCGTACGACACCCGGTCTTCACCAACCAGCTGCGCGCGGTCGATCTTCTGCGCCGCCGCCAGCATGGCGCGCTCGTGCTCGAGCGCGGCCGCGCGTCCCGCCAGCGAGGTGTCGGACAGCCAGGCGTTGTAGCGATGCTCGCCCAGGGCGGTGGCCTTTTCGGGCGCATGGCGCAACTGCCACTGCCAGTCGCGCTCGTAGAGCCGGGCCGCCAGCCTTGACGGCTGCTCGCCCGGCGCATCCTGGGTGACGGCAGGCGGCGCGGGCGGCACGGCGGCGGCGCCATGCAACGGGGCGAGCAGGACGAGAGAGGCGAACAGGATGCGCATGCATGCTCCGGAATCAGGACTGGTCATTTTAACAAGTCCATTCCCAGGCGTGCGCGCCCCAGGCGCCCTAGGCACCGCGGCGGCCCCCGCTGACCCGTTCGATGCCGGCCAGGTCGCGCCAGCTCCGCACCTCGCCGTAGCCGCGCGCGCTCAACAGGCCGCGCACCGCCTCGGCCTGGTCGTAGCCATGCTCGAGCAGCAGCCAGCCGCCGGGTTCCAGGTGCGCCGCCGCGCCATCGGCGATGGTGCGCAGGTCGGACAGGCCGTCGGCATGGTCGGTCAGGGCGTCGATCGGCTCGAAGCGCAGGTCGCCCTCGATCAGGTGGCGGTCGCCGGCCACGATATAGGGCGGGTTCGAGACGATCAGGTGGAAGCGCTCGGCGCCGAGGGCTGCGTACCAGTCGCTGCGCAGGAAGCGCACGCGCGCGCCGTTGGCGGCGGCATTGGCGCGCGCGACGGCCAGCGCCTCTTCGCTCACGTCGAGCGCGGTGACGTCGGCGTCGGGCCGCGTGTGGGCGACGGCGACGGCGATCGCGCCGCTGCCGGTGCCCATGTCGAGCACGCGCTGCTGCGGCGCCAGGCGCTCCAGCGCGAGTTCGACGATCAGTTCGGTGTCCGGACGCGGGATCAGCACCGCCGGCGTCACCTTGAACGGCAGCCCGAAGAATTCGCGCTCGCCGACGATGTAGGCGATCGGTTCGCCGTCCAGGCGGCGTTGCACCAGCGCCGCCAGGAGCGCCGCTTCTTCAGGGGTGAGCACGCGTTCCGACTGCGTGATCAGGGCCACGCGCGGCAGGCGCAGCGCATGGCACAGCAGGATGCGGTTTTCCAGCGGATCGAGCGGCAGCGACAGCCGCACCTGCCCGAGGGTGGCGCCGGCCTCGATCATGCCCGCTTGGCGCGGAAGTGGCGCAGCAGCACCCAGCCCAGCAGCACGGTGAGCACCACGAACCAGACCGCCGACCATTGCGGGATGGCCAGGCCCAGGATGGCGTCGGTCGCGCCTTCGCACAGGCCGTCGGCGCGGAACAGCCACGGCAGGTATTCGGCGGTGGGAATCTTGTTGAGCATCGTTTCCATCGGATCGATGCCGCACGAGAAGCCGGGATTGGCGATCACGTACAGGTGCTTGCCGACCGTGTACAGGCCGCCGAAGGCCGCCAGCAGGGCCAGGATCGTGCCTTCACGCACCTTGCCGCTGATGGCCGATACCAGCGTGCACACGCCGATGGCGAGGAACATGTAGCGCTGGATCACGCACAGCGGGCAGGGCCGCATCTCCATGATGTGCTGCAGATAGAGGGCGACGGCGATCAGCGCGAACGAGATCGACGAGATGGCGAACAGGACCTGGCGGTTGGTAGGCATGCGTGGCTTTCTCAGAACGTGTACCAAGGGGCGGGGCAAGCGCTTATTTTCGCATGAAGCGGCCACGCCCGACGTCGTGCATTTTCAATCTGGCAACTTAACAATGACTTAAGTCATCAGTCACCGAGCGCCGCCAGCAATTCGGCCTGGTGTTCCTGGGCCAGCGCATCGGTCAGCTCCTTCAGGTCGCCGTCCATGATGAAGTCCAGCTTGTACAGGGTCAGGTTGATGCGGTGGTCGGTCAGGCGGCCCTGCGGGAAGTTATAGGTGCGGATGCGCTCGCTGCGGTCGCCCGAGCCGATCAGGCTCTTGCGGGTGGCCGCTTCCTTCGACTGCTGTTCGCGCAGCTGGGCGTCCTTCAGGCGCGCCGCCAGCACCTTCATGGCCGAGGCCTTGTTCTTGTGCTGGCTGCGGTCGTCCTGGCACTCGACCACCAGGCCGGTCGGCAGGTGGGTAATACGCACTGCAGAATCTGTTTTATTGATGTGCTGGCCGCCGGCGCCGGAAGCGCGGTAGGTGTCGATGCGCAGGTCGGCCGGGTTGATGTCGACGTCCTCGACCTCGTCGGCCTCGGGCATCACCGCCACCGTGCAGGCCGAGGTGTGGATGCGGCCCTGGGTTTCGGTGGCCGGCACCCGCTGCACGCGGTGGCCGCCCGATTCGAACTTGAGCTTCGAATAGGCGCCATGGCCCACCACGCGCACGATCACTTCGCGGTAGCCGCCCAGGTCGGAGGGCGACTCGGACACCATCTCGACCTGCCAGCGATTGCGCTCGGCGAAACGGGTGTACATGCGCAGCAGGTCGCCCGCGAACAGGGCCGATTCGTCGCCGCCGGTGCCGGCGCGGATCTCGAGGAAGATGTTGCGCTCGTCGTTGGCGTCCTTCGGCAGCAGCATTTTCTGCAGCTCGAGTTCCAGGCCCGCCATGCGTTCCTTCGCGGCCTCGATTTCCTCCTGGGCGAAGTCCTTCATGTCCGGATCCTGCAGCAGCTCGCGGGCCGCCTCGGTATCCGCGAGCGCGCCCTGGTACTGGCGGTACACGCCCACCAGCGGCGTCAGTTCGGCGTGCTCGCGCGTCATCTTGCGGTAGCTGTCCATGTTCGCGGTGGCGCCTTCGCTCATCAGGAGTTCATCCAGCTCGACGAGGCGGTTGGCGAGTTGGTCCAGCTTGAACAGCATGGAAGGTTTCATGGGCAGTCTCGGTATGAAGATGGTCGGATGGCCGCAGCGAAGGGCCGGGTTGCGCGAGCTGGCGCGCATGGCGGGCGGGGCCGCCGGGAGGATCGGGCGCTAACGGCGGCCGCGGAACAGCTGCGGCAGCAGGGTGGCCAGGCGCGCGCGGTCGTCGCCCTGGGCCTGGTGCAGGGCCTGTTGCGGGCCGTGCAGGAACTTGGCGGTGAGGCCCTTGGACAGCGCTTCGAGCACGGCTTCGGCATCGTCGCCGCGCGCCAGCATCTTGCGCGCGCGTTCCAGCTCGGCCTGGCGCAATGCCTCGCCCGATTCGTGCAGGTCGCGGATCACCGGCACCACGGCGCGGTCGCCGACCCAGTGCATGAAGGACTGGACCCGGGTCTCGATGATGGCTTCGGCCTGGCGCACGGCGGCCTGGCGGCTTTCCATGCCGGTCTGCACCACCTGGGCCAGGTCGTCGACCGTGTACAGGAACACGTCGTCCAGGCGCGCGACCTCGGGTTCGATATCGCGCGGCACGGCCAGGTCGACCATGAACATCGGGCGGTGGCGGCGCGCCTTGACCGCGCGCTCGACCAGGCCCTTGCCGATCAGCGGCAGGGTCGAGGCGGTGCACGAGATGACGATGTCAAATTGCTGCAGGTTGTCCGGCAGGTCGGCCAGGCGGATCGCGCGGCCGTTGTAGCGCGCGGCCAGCGCCTCGCCGCGCTCCATGGTGCGGTTGGCGATGGTGACCGATTTCGGGTTCTGGGCCGCGAAGTGGGCCGCGCACAGCTCGATCATCTCGCCGGCGCCGATGAACAGCACGTGCTGGTCGGCGATGCGGTCGAAGATGCGGTGCGCGAGGCGCACCGCAGCGGCGGCCATCGACACGCTGTGGGCGCCGATCTCGGTGGTGGTGCGCACTTCCTTGGCCACCGCGAAGGTGCGCTGGAACATCTGGTGCAGATAGGTGCCCAGGCCGCCGGCGGCGTCCGCGGTGCGCACCGCATCCTTCATCTGGCCCAGGATCTGCGGCTCGCCCAGCACCATCGAGTCCAGGCCCGACGCGACGCGGAAGGCGTGGCGCACGGCGTCGTCCTGCGGCAGCAGGTAGAGGTGGGGGCGCAGCTCGGCGTAGTTCAGCGCATGATAATGCGCCAGGAACTGAGCGGAAGCGTCGAGCGGATCGGGCAGCCTGGTGGCCGCGTACAGCTCGGTGCGGTTGCAGGTCGACAGGATCGCCGCCTCTTCGCCGCCGACCGACCCTTGCCGCGCGAACCAGCCCCGCGCCGACTGCACCGCCGTGCCGATCTGGTCGGGCGCGAGCGCCAGCTGCTCGCGCAGCGAGACCGGTGCTGTGGTGTGGTTCAGGCCGACGGCAAGCAGTTGCATTTCGGAGGGAGGGCGAAGGTCAATGGACTGGGGCCATTATACCTTCTTGCTGTCAGGGTTTCAGGCGCCGAGCTTTTCCAGCCGGTAGCCATAGCTGTAGACCGGCACGAGGCGGAAGCCGTTCTCCGGCCGCAGATGGAGTTTGTTGCGTACGCGCGAAACGTGGGTATCCATGGTGCGCGACGGCACGTCGTTTTCGCGGACCCACACCGATTCGTGGATGTAGGCGCGCGACAGCGGGCGGCCGATGTTGCGGAAGAACAGCAGCGCCAGCGAAAACTCTTTTTGGGTCACGTCGATCACCGAGCCGTCCTTGAGCAGCCGTCCGGGACGGGTCTCGAAGGTGTACGGGCCGAACTGCAGCTGCTCGGCGCTGTTCTGCGACGGATAGGCGCGGCGCAGCAGGGCCGAGACGCGCGCCACCAGCTCGCCGCGGCGCAGCGGCTTGACCAGGTAGTCGTCGGCGCCGGCGGTGACGCCGGCGATGATGTCGTCTTCGGCGTTATTCCCGACCAGGAACATCGTCGGCGCGGCGGACGCCAGCTTTTCCTTGGCGCGGCGCAGTACTTCGGTGCCTTCCATATCGGGGACATTCCAGTCCATCACCAGCATGTCGGCGCTGTCCTTGCGCAGCTGCCCCAGCAGCTCCTTGGCGCTGTCATACGATTGACAGCTGTGGCCAGCAGCGCTGAGGACCTGGCAAATCAGGTCAGCTTGGGGGCGGTCTTGCTCCAGTACGGCGATCTTCATGACGGGCGAAATGTTGTTTGGTTGCCTATGTAGGAAGATTCCTACAAAGTTAAACCAAATATATCAGACTTTCACAAAACGATGCTACTGATAAACTTCGCCCAGACACCAAAAGGTGACATTTGTACTATAAGACTGTTGTGTTAAGGGGACCACGCAGTAAATCTCGCTACAGGCGTAGACTGAATTTCATATGTCATTCAGATAATGTAGAGGGGTAAATTATGTTGTTTACACGTAAAAACGTGACGGTGCCCGAGGATCGCGTGCCCGTCAGCGGCGCCGCCATCGAGACCACCCGCATCCAGTGCCTGGCCCTGGTCAAGAAACGCGCCGCCATGTCGGCGGCGGTGGCCGCGGTGCCGGTGCCCGGCCTCGACCTGCTGGCCGACATCACGGGCTTCGCGGCCCTGGTCGACCAGATCAATGCCGAATTCGGCCTGACCCAGAAGCAGATCGAGCGCCTCAACCCACGCATGCGCGTGATCGCCTACAAGGCGGCGGCGTCGGTGGGCGGCATGCTGGTCGGCAAACTGGTGACGCGCGGCGCGGTGGCGCGCCTGTTCCGGGTCGTGGCCGGCCGCATGGCGGTCAAGACCACGGCCAAGATGGTGCCGCTGGCCGGCCAGATCGCGTCGGCGGCGATCGGCTACACGCTGTTCAAGCGGATGGGGGCGCAGCACGTGGAAGCCTGCGTCAAGGTGGTGCAGGAGCTGGAGCGGGCCGAGTCCGCGGGCGAAGCGCCGCAGCCGGTGGAGGAGAACGATGACGCCGCCACTGCACAGGTCAATGGCGGCGCGGTCAGCGGACCGGCGAAGGAGCCGGTGCTGGTGATGTAAGGCGAGGGGGCCCGGACGCGTGGCGGCGCAGTCCCCGCGCGTTCAGGCAACCTTCGGAAAATCGACCACCGTATCGTTGATCCGGTTGAACAGGTTCGTCAGCGTGATCGCCGTGATCGCCAGGGTGAGGTCGACGATCTGGGCATCGCTCACGCCGGCCGCCTTGACCGCCTCGATCCTGCTCGCGTCCACGGTGCCGCGGGTCGTCACCAGGTGGCGCGCGAACTCCGCCAGCGCGTCTTCGCGGGCATTGCCGGTGGCCTGGCCCTGGCGCACGGCGGCCAGCGCATCGGGGGACAAGCCGGCCATCTTGCCCATCAGGCTGTGGGCGGCCACGCAGTAGTCGCAACCGTTGACGGCGCTGACTGCGAGCTTGATGACTTCGACGTCGCGCGCCGACAGCGTGGTTTTCTTGAGGCTGGCGTCCAGGGCCAGCACCGATTCCAGCACCACCGGGCTGTTGCTGCCGATGTCGCGGTAGGCGTTCGGCACCTTGCCGACGGCGCCCCGGATGGCGCTGAACAATTGGGCGGCGGCGCCGGTGGCGTCCGGGACGGGGCGGGAGGCGAGACGGGTCATGGTGAAGCTCCTTGTCGAAAGTTCGTCGGGTGTGGCTGGCTGTCCGATGTGTTGCAGCCATGAATCCAGTATAGGCAGGCCCGTCGATACTTTGAATGCTCGGATTTCACTAATAATTGCCCGATCGTCTCACTGCTACTATGCTCGGCACCAAAGAAAATGCCCGCACCAGGCGGGCATCGTCGGGCGAAGGGCCTTGCCGCTCAGGTATCCGGCAGCACCACGTTCACGTCCAGCACTTCCAGGTTGCCCTGGCGGTCGAGCGAGACCTTGATGTCGTCGGGATTGACCTTGACGTACTTCGAGATCACGGCGATCAGCTCCTGGTGCAGGGCCGGCAGGAAATCCGGACCGGCGCGGTTGGTCCGTTCGCGTGCGATGATGATCTGCAGGCGTTCCTTGGCGGCTGTCGCGCTCTTCTTTTTTTCGGGGAAGAGGAATGAAAGCAATGCCATCTCACTTGGCTCCGAAAATGCGCTGGAACAGTCCCGGCTTTTCGTAGTTGGTAAAGCGCAGCGGGCGTTCTTCGCCCAGGAAGCGCGCGACGACGTCCTCGTAGGCATCGGCCACGTCGGTCCCCTTGAAGTGGATCGCCGGGTTGCCCTGGTTCGAGGCGTGCAGCACCGATTCCGATTCCGGAATGATGCCGATCAGGGGGATGCGCAGGATTTCCTGCACGTCCTGGTAAGAGAGCATTTCGTCCGCTTCGACGCGCTTCGGCGAGTAGCGGGTGATCAGCAGGTGTTCCTTGACCGGCTCGCTGCCGCTCTGGGCGCGGCGCGACTTGGCCTGCAGGATGCCCAGGATGCGGTCCGAGTCGCGCACCGACGAGACTTCCGGATTGGTGACCACGATCGCTTCGTCGGCGAAGGTCAGCGCCATCAGCGCGCCGTGCTCGATGCCGGCCGGCGAATCGCAGATGATGAACTCGAAGTCCATCTTGACCAGGTCGTTGAGCACGCGCTCCACGCCTTCTTCGGACAGGGCATCCTTGTCGCGCGTCTGCGAGGCCGGCAGGATGAACAGGTTGTCGCAGTGCTTGTCCTTGATCAGCGCCTGGTGCAGGGTCGCTTCGCCATTGACGACGTTGATCAGGTCGTAGACCACGCGGCGTTCGCAGCCCATGATCAGGTCGAGGTTGCGCAGGCCGACGTCGAAGTCGATCACTGCCGTCTTGTGGCCGCGCATGGCCAGCCCGGTGGAGAAGCTAGCGCTCGAGGTCGTTTTGCCCACACCGCCCTTGCCGGACGTCACAACAATAATTCTTGCCACAAAAAAGTCCTTTACAGTATCTGTTCAGTTCGGGATCAGCGGGATGCCGGAGCCAGCGATTGGATGTCGATCCGGTCGCCGACCAGCCGGATCTGCGTTGGCTGGCGCGCCAGGTCGGACGGGAAACCTTCGTCGAACGTGCGGTACACGCCGGCGATCGAGACCAGTTCCGGCTGCATCGACAGCGCGAAGATGCGCGCGTCCGGATTGCCGGAGGCGCCTGCCAGCGCGCGGCCATTGAGCGGCGCATACACGTGGATGCTGCCGTCGGCGATCAATTCTGCGCCATTATTGACCACGGCGGTGACGATCAGGTCAGTGCCGCGCGCATAGATGCGCTGGCCGGCGCGCACCGGGGTGTCGATGATCAGGGGCAGGGCGGCCGGCGCCTGGGCCGCGGCCGGTTCCAGGGCCGGCGCCGCGGGAGCCGCCGCCGGGGCAACTGCGGGAGCAGCCGGTTCCGGCGCCGCTGGGGCGGCGGGCTGCGCGGCCGCGTGGCCGCCGGCGCGCACGCCGCTCGAGCCGTCGTCCAGCGCCAGGCCCTGGGCCCGGATCGCCTCGATCATCGCCGGGCTGGCGCCGCGCACGGCGACCGCGTTCAGGCGGTATTTCTTGAGCAGGGCGACCAGCGCCGCCCAGTCGAGCCGCGGCGCGTCAGGCGCGATCGCGGCCACGTCGATCACCGCGAACTCGTCCTCGAAGAAGTCGGACACGCCACCCGTCATCTGCTCCAGGGCGGAATCGATGGCTTCCGGGTCGGCCGAGTGCAGGATCGTGGAGATGGCAACGACCGTGGAAATCTTGATTTCGATGGGAAGCGTGGTTTTAGGCATAAAACGGTGTAGTTGGCGTTGCGCTTGTGCATTCTACTGTGAAAATTGTGGAAAAGGACAGAAGCGCACGCATCATTCCTTACGGAAATTGAACGTTTGTCAGCAACCAGAAATTAAGTCATGCGATAGATCAAACACGCACGATTGGCATGTTGTTTTCGATGAATAAACTGCTAAGATTGCTGATGCTTTAACAGCAGCATGGGTTCCTCATTCCGTAACTTGAGGTTTTTATCGATCCCATGCACAAAGCCCGCCATCGCAGAATGGCGCGCCGAGTCCGAGGGAATTCTGTATGTTGCCGGCCACGGCCGGCTGAACGGAGATTTGAACATGGAAGACGTAGTCATCGTCGCCGCCGGTCGTACGGCCGTCGGCAAATTCGGCGGCACCCTCGCCAAGATTCCCGCCGCCGAGCTCGGCGCGCAAGTGATCAAGCACCTGCTGGCCAAGACCGGCATCGCGCCCGAGTCGGTCAGCGAAGTCATCATGGGCCAGGTGCTCACCGCCGGCGTGGGCCAGAACCCGGCGCGCCAGGCCGTCATCAAGGCCGGCCTGCCCGACATGGTGCCCGGCTACACCATCAACAAGGTGTGCGGCAGCGGCCTCAAGGCCACCCACCTGGCGACCCAGGCGATCCGCTGCGGCGACGCCGAGATCGTCATCGCCGGCGGGCAAGAGAACATGAGCGCCTCGCCGCACGTGCTGGCCGGCTCGCGCGACGGCTTCCGCATGGGCGACGCCAAGCTCACCGACACCATGATCGTCGACGGCCTGTGGGACGTCTACAACCAGTACCACATGGGCGTCACCGCCGAGAACGTCGCCAAGAAATACGAGATTTCGCGCGCCGAGCAGGACGAATTCGCGCTGCAATCGCAGCTGAAGGCCGAAACTGCTCAAAAAGAAGGCAAGTTCAAGGACGAGATCATCCCGATCGAGATCGTGACCAAGAAGGGCACGACCGTCTTCGACACCGATGAATACCCGAAGCATGGCAGCACGCTCGAGGCGCTGGCCAGCCTGCGTCCGGCGTTCAACAAGGAAGGTTCGGTCACCGCCGGCAATGCGTCGGGCATCAACGACGGCGCCGCCGCCGTGATCATGATGAGCGCCTCGAAAGCGAAAGAACTGGGCTTGACCCCGCTGGCGCGCATCAAGGCCTATTCGTCGGCCGGCCTCGACCCGTCGATCATGGGCATGGGCCCGGTGTCGGCCTCGCAGCTGTGCCTCAAGAAGGCCGGCTGGACCCACGAAGACGTCGACCTGATGGAAATCAACGAAGCCTTCGCCGCCCAGGCCATCGCCGTCAACAAACAGATGGGCTGGGACACGTCCAAGATCAACGTCAACGGCGGCGCGATCGCGCTGGGCCACCCGATCGGCGCTTCCGGCGCCCGCGTGCTGGTCACCCTGCTGCACGAAATGATCCGCCGCGACGCCAAGCGCGGCCTGGCGAGCCTGTGCATCGGCGGCGGCATGGGCGTGGCGCTGGCGGTCGAGCGCGACTGAGCACGACCTGGCGACAGGCAGCGACGGCCCGCCTGGCGGCGCCGTCGGTTTCAAGCGGTGTGAAGTGACACAATATAAAACTGGAGAAGACAATGGCTCGAGTAGCATTAGTAACCGGCGGCATGGGCGGCCTGGGCGAAGCGGTGTGCATCAAGCTGGCCGCATTGGGATATCAGGTCGTCACCACTTTTTCGCCTGGCAATACCAAAGTCGATGCGTGGCTCGGCGCCATGAAAGAGCAGGGCCATGACTTCAAGGCCTATGCCTGCGATGTGGCCGACTACGACGCCGCCCAGGAATGCGTGCGCCAGGTGATCGCCGACGTCGGCCCGATCGACGTGCTGGTCAACAACGCCGGCATCACCCGCGACATGACCTTCAAAAAGATGGACAAGGTCAACTGGGACGCCGTGATCAAGACCAACCTCGATTCCGTGTTCAACATGACCAAGCCGGTCTGCGACGGCATGGTCGAGCGCGGCTGGGGCCGCATCATCAATATCTCGTCGGTGAACGGCCAGAAGGGCGCCTTCGGCCAGACCAACTACTCGGCGGCCAAGGCCGGCATGCACGGTTTCACCAAGGCGCTGGCGCTCGAAGTGGCGCGCAAGGGCGTGACAGTCAACACCATCTCGCCGGGCTATATCGGCACCAAGATGGTGATGGACATCCCGAGCGAAGTGCTGGAAACCAAGATCATCCCGCAAATCCCGATGGGCCGCCTGGGCAAGCCTGAAGAAGTGGCCGGCCTGGTGGCGTATCTGTCGTCGGACGAGGCGGCATTTGTTACCGGCGCCAATATCGCCATCAATGGCGGGCAGCACATGTCCTGATCCATCAGGGCGAACCACGAAGCACCGCTCAGGCGGTGCTTTTTTTTCGCCGATTACAATAAACGACCACCCATTTTCGGAGCAGATCATGCACACCTTGCCCCACGGCGGCCTCGCCCTGTCCAGCCTCGACGAACAGCTGCTGCTCCCCGGCACCAAGGGCTTGCCGCTGCGCGCACCGCTGCGCCAGGGCGCGATCGGCGTGCAGGGGTGGAATGTGCTGCGCGGCGACACCAGCTATCCGGTCGCCGTGCTCAGGGAGTCGAGCCTGCGCCACAACCTGGCCTGGATGCGCGCCTTTTGCGAGCGTCACGGCGCCACGCTGGCGCCGCACGGCAAGACCACGATGAGTCCGCAGCTGTTCGGCGCGCAACTGGCCAATGGCGCCTGGGGCATCACCCTCGCCACCGCGATCCAGGTCCAGGTGGCGCACCGCTTCGGCGTGCGCCGCGTGCTGCTGGCCAACCAGCTGGTGGCGCGCAGCGACATCGACGCCGTGCTGGCCCTGCTGCATGGCGATCCCGATTTCGAGTGCATCGTGCTGGCCGATTCGCCCGCCGGCGTGGCGCGCCTGGCGCAGGCGGTCGCCGCGCACAGGCTGGCGCGTCCGCTCTTGGTGCTGGTCGAGCTGGGCCTGGCCGGCAAGCGCGCCGGTTGCCGCACGCCGCAGGAAGCGATGGAGGTGGCGCACGCCATCGCGCTGGCCGACGGCCTGGCGCTGGCCGGCTTCGAGGGTTATGAGGGCCTGCTCGTCAGCGACGACCGCGCCGCCGACCTGCGCCAGGTCGACGCTTTCCTTGCTCAACTGGTGGCGCTGGTGCGCGGCGCCGATGCCGAGGGCCTGTTCGCCACGTCCGAGATCGTGATCTCGGCCGGCGGCTCGTCCTATTTCGACCTGGTGGCGCGCGGTTTCCAGGATGTGGATGGCCTGTCGCGTCCAGTGCGCGCCATCCTGCGCAGCGGCTGCTACCTGACGAGCGACCACGGCATGTACCGCCGCCACATCGACGAGCTGAACGCGCGCGCAGGCGGCCGGGAGGAAGGCCTGCAGGAAGGGTTACGTCCTGCGCTCGAAGTCTGGAGCATGGTCCAGTCGCGCCCCGAACCGACCCTGGCCATCCTCACCATGGGCAAGCGCGACGCCTCCTACGACGCCGACCTGCCGATTCCGCTCTACTCGGCGCGTCCCGATGGCGCTGCCGTGCCGGCCGCGCTGCCGTCCGGCTGCACGATCTTCAAGATGAACGACCAGCACGCCTATCTGCGCCTGCCGGAAGGCGACCCGCTGTGCGACAGCCTGGCGGTGGGCGACCTGGTCGGCTGCGGCATCTCGCACCCGTGCACCACCTTCGACAAGTGGCCGCTGCTGCTGGCCGTGGACGACGCCTACACGGTGCGCTACGCGCTCAATACCTATTTCTGAAACAGACCGTCCATACGCTACAATCGGCTTCTTGAATCACTGCCAACAAGAGCCGCCATGCCCGTCACGCCGCCGTCGCTGTTCCCGCCGATCCAGCCCATCCGCCACGGCATGCTGGCGGTCGACGAGATGCACACGATCTACTGGGAAGAAGTCGGCAATCCGGACGGCATCCCGGTGCTGTTCCTGCACGGCGGCCCCGGCGCCGGCCTGTCGCCCCAGCACCGCCGCTTCTTCGATCCGCAGGCCTACCGCGTGATCCTGTTCGACCAGCGCGGCGCCGGCAAGTCGACGCCGCTGGGCGAGTGGCGCAACAACACGACCCAGCTCCTGATCGATGACATCGAGCGCCTGCGCGCGCTGTTCGGCATCGAACGGTGGCTGGTGTTCGGCGGCTCCTGGGGCTCGACCCTGGCGCTGGCCTATGGCCAGGCCCATCCCGAGCGCTGCCTGGGCTTCGTGCTGCGCGGGATCTTCCTGTGCACCCGCGCCGAGGTGGACTGGTTCATCAACGAGGTGCGCTGGTTCTATCCCGAGCTGTACGAGGAATTCGTGGCCCCGATTCCGCAGGACGAGCGGCACGACCTGCTCAACGCCTATGCGCGCCGCCTGCTGTGCCACGACCCGGATGTCTACTGGCCGGCCGCGCGCGCCTGGAGCCGCTTCGAAGGCCGGCGCGTGTTCCTGCTGCCGCAGCCCGAGGAAGTCTCGAACGATACGCTCGACCTCGGCGTCGGCCGGCTCGAGTCGCATTACATGCTCAACGGCGCCTTCCTCGAAGAAGACCAGCTGCTGCGCGACCTGGCGCGCATCGCCCATCTGCCGGCGGTGATCGTGCAGGGCCGCTACGACGTGATCTGCCCGCCGCTGTCGGCCTGGCGCCTGCACACGGCGTGGCCCGGCTCGAAGCTGGAGATGATCGCCGACGGCGGCCATGGCGCGCTGGAGGCGGGCATCGCGCGCGCGCTGGTGGCGGCCACCGAGCAGTTCAAGCGGCTGCGCCGGTTTGAATGAAGCTGGGTCGGGGTGCTGTTGGCTGCTACACTATGTGTCATGGAGTTGAACGCGTCGGCGGCGTAGCCGCCAACCCTACGCATGCCGTCGAGTCCCCAGGCAGCACAGCTGCGCACCTGACGCACCAGGCACATTACAACAATTCGAACGTGTTCTTATGAATATCCAGATCAGCGACATCGGCCATGTCATCCAGCTGGCGATCGCGCCGGTTTTCCTGCTCACCGGCGTGGCCACCAAGCTGACCGTGCTGACCAACCGGCTGGCGCGCATCATCGACCGCACGCGCGTGCTCGAGGACCGGCTCAAGGTCAGCCCCAACGCCGAGTTTTCAAGCGAACTCGAACTGCTCTACCAGCGCTCGCACCTGATCAACTTCGCGATCGCCTCCAGCACCGCCTGCGGCCTGCTGGTGTGCGTGGTCATCGCGATGCTGTTCGCGGGCGACACCACCGGCATTCCGCTCGACCAGTACATCGCCGCCTGCTTCGTGTTCGCGATGATCGCCCTGATCAGCAGCTTCGTCTATTTTTTGCGCGAGATCTTCATCGCGTCGAAGTTCATGCGCATGCAGCACCAGGCCATCATGATGCTGCAATCGCCGCCGCCGCCACCACCATCGCCAACCTCGCAGCCTTGAATGCGGCAAGAAAGAATCCCATGCACGACTACCAACGCCCTCCGACCCTGCACCGCTACGCGCTGCGCGCCGAACTCGAAAACGCGCTCAAGACCGGCCAGTTCCGCCTCGAGCCCAATGGCGGCTTCCTGCACGTCTCGTTTTCCACCGTCTGGGACAAGCGCCTGTTCGACATCATCACGCCGAGCGACGCCTGCCTGGTGATCCACAATACCGAGGAATTCGGCGAGCGCCTGCACCGCGCCGTGCAGCGCCTGCTGCCCAACTGGGCTGGCATCGACGGCGCCATCGAGTACGGCAACCGTTCGCCGCTGGGCGCGGCCTTCACCAAGAGCCTGGGCCAGGCGCGCGAAAAAGAATGGCAGTTCGCCTGGCGCCCGATGTCCCCCGGCGCCAGCCTGAACCCGGTGGTGGTCAGCATCGGCAGCATCGAAAGCTTCGCCGAACTGCGCGACCGCGAAAGCCACCTGGCTTGATGCGCCTTCCAGCCGTTTAGACGCACGGCTCCAGAAAATCGCGGTGTAATGCCGCGATGACTACTGCTACCTATCCCCGCCTGCTTGCGCCGCTCGACCTGGGTTTCACCACCCTGAAGAACCGCGTGATCATGGGCTCGATGCACACCGGGCTCGAAGACCGCTTCTACAACTACGGCAAGCTGGCCGCCTTCTACCGCGAACGCGCGCGCGGCGGCGTGGGCCTGATCGTCACCGGCGGCATCTCGCCCAATCGCCAGGGCTGGCTGCTGCCCTTCGGCGGCACCCTGAACTCCCTGTTCGACGTGCCCAACCACCGGCGCGTCACGCGCGCGGTGCACGAGGAGGGCGGCAAGATCCTGATGCAGATCCTGCACGCGGGCCGCTACGGCTACCAGCCCTTCGTGGTGTCGGCCTCGAACATCAAGTCGCCGATCTCGCGCTTCAAACCCAGGGCGCTCACCGAGGCCGGCATCGAAGCGACGATCCGCGCCTACGTGCGCTGCGCCAGGCTGGCGCGCACGGCCGGCTACGATGGCGTCGAGATCATGGGCAGCGAGGGCTATTTGCTGAACCAGTTCCTGTGCGCGCGCGCCAACCGCCGCACCGACCGCTGGGGCGGGCCGATCGAGAACCGCATGCGGCTCGCCATGGAGGTGGTGCGCCGCATCCGCGCCGCGGTCGGGCCGGACTTCATTTTGATGTATCGGCATTCGGTGCTCGACCTGGTCGAAGGCGGCAATACCTGGGACGAGATCGTGCTGTCCGCCAGGGCGCTGGAGGCCGCCGGCGCCACGATCCTGAACACCGGCTATGGCTGGCACGAGGCGCGCATCCCGACCATCGTCACCTCGGTGCCGCGCGCCGCCTTCGCCGAAGTCGCGGGACGGCTGCGCAAGGAAGTCGGCATTCCCGTCGTGGCCTCGAACCGCATCAATATGCCGGCCGAGGCCGAGGGCATCCTGGAGCGCGGCGACGCCGACCTGGTGTCGATGGCGCGGCCCTTCCTGGCCGACGCCGATTTCGTCGCCAAGGCCGCCGCCGGCCGCAGCGACGAGATCAATACCTGCATCGCCTGCAACCAGGCCTGCCTGGACCATACCTTCTCCAACCGGCGCGCGACCTGCCTGGTCAACCCGCGCGCCTGCCACGAAACCGAACTCGTGTTCCGCAAGGCCGCCACGGCGCGCCGCATCGCGGTGGTCGGCGCCGGGCCGGCCGGGCTGTCGGCGGCGACGGTCGCGGCCGAGCGCGGGCACCGCGTGACCCTGTTCGACGCCCAGGACCGCATCGGCGGCCAGTTCAATATCGCGATGCGCATTCCAGGCAAGGAAGAATTCGCGGAGACGATCCGTTATTTTGGCCGCCGTCTCGAATTGCTGGGCGTCGACATTCGCTTGAATTGTTTGATTACGCGCGAGGAACTGCTGGCCCAGGGCTTCGACGAGGTGATCGTGGCGACCGGCATCCGCATGCGTAAGCCATCGATTCGCGGCATCGACCATCCGAAGGTCCTGAGCTATCTCGACGTGCTGCGTGACGGCCGCCCGGTCGGGCGCCGGGTGGCGATCATCGGCGCCGGCGGCATCGGTTTCGATACCGGCGAATTCCTGGTGCACGATCCGCGAGTAGCCCTGCCGGTGCCGGCGGCGCACTGGATGAAGGAGTGGGGCGTCGACCCGCTGGTCGCCACGCCGGGCGGGCTGGCGCCGCCGGTGGCGCCGCATCCGCCGCGCCAGGTCTGGCTCCTGCAGCGCAAGACCACGCGGCCAGGGGCCGGCCTGGGGAAAACATCGGGCTGGGTGCACCGCGCCACGCTCGCGCGCAATGGCGTGACCATGCTGGCCGGCGTGGGGTACGAGCGCATCGACGACGCCGGCCTGCACATCACGGTCGGGGGCGAAGCGCGCCTGCTCGAGGTGGACAATGTGGTGATCTGCGCCGGGCAGGAAAGCCTGGCGGAACTGATGCCGGCGGATGGGGCCACGGGCGGCCCGCGCTTCCACAAGATCGGCGGCGCGGCGCTGGCGGCGGAGCTGGATGCCAAGCGCGCGATCCGCGAAGGGGCGGAACTGGCGGCGCGGCTGTGAGCCGCGCCGATGTGGATTCGAAGTGGATTCGAAGTTGATTACTTCTTGCGCACCACCACGCAACCAATCGAGTAACCTGCGCCAAACGAGCAGATGACGCCATTGGCGCCCGCCGGCAGGTCGTCCTGGTAGCGGTGGAAGGCGATGATCGAGCCGGCCGACGAGGTGTTGGCATAGCTGTCCAGGATCACCGGCGCTTCGTCGGCTGTCGCGTCGCGGCCCAGCAGGGTGCGCACGATCAGCAGGTTCATGTTCAGGTTGGCCTGGTGCAGCCAGTAGCGCGACACGTCTTTCGTTTCCAGGCCGGCCGCCGCGAGCGTGTCGGCGATGGTCTGGGCCGCCATCGGGCAGACTTCCTTGAATACCTTGCGGCCCTGCTGGCGGAACAGTTTATCCGGCTGGCCGATGCCCGCTTCGTCGAAGCGGTTCATGAAGCCGAAGTTGTTGCGGATATTGTTCGAGAAACTGGTCTTGAGGCGGCTGTCGAGGATTTCCCACTGGTGCGCACTGCTTGCCGTCTCCGCGGCCTCGATCACGATCGCGGTGCAGGCGTCACCGAAGATGAAGTGGCTGTCGCGGTCGCGGAAGTTCAGGTGGCCGCTGGTGATTTCAGGGTTCAGCACCAGCACCGCGCGTGCGCGGCCATTGCGCACCGCGTCGACCGCGGTGGCGATGCCGAAGGTGGCCGAGGAGCAGGCCACGTTCATGTCGAAGCCGAAGCCGTCGATGCCCAGCGCCTCTTGCACCTCGACCGCCATGGCCGGATAGGCGCGCTGCATATTGCTGCAGGCGACCAGCACCATGTCGATGTCCTGCGGCGTTTTGCCGGCGCGCGTCAACGCTTCGCGCGCAGCGGCCACGCACATCTCGGCCTGCAGCGAGATCTCGTCGTCGGCCCGTTCCGGAATGCGCGCCGTCATGTGGCTCGGGTCCAGGATGCCGCTCTTTTCCATCACGTAGCGCGACTTGATGCCCGACGCTTTTTCGATGAAGGCGCTGCTCGACGGTTCCAGCGCCGTCACCTCGCCCGCCGCGATTTGCGCGGCATGCTCCTGGTTGTGCAGTTCGACATAGGCGTTGAAGGCTGTCACCAGCTCGTCGTTCGAGATGGAATGCGGCGGGGTAAACAGGCCGGTGCCGCTGATGACGACAGGTTTCATATTCAGCAAACTTTCAGGGAAAATAAGCGGGGTTGTCCGCAAGATGCGCCGATTCTACACGCTCGGCGCATGCCTGGGAATCGGCTGCCGCAGGGACTGTTCAGTCGCGTTTATTGGTCCTTGCGCCCGTGCTGGGCCAGCGTGGTGGCGGGGGCGGCGCGCTTGGACAGCACCACTTCCTGGCCCTTGAGGTGGCGCAGGGCCTGGGCCAGCTGGAAGTCGTCCGCGCTGCCGTAGTCGAGCGGCTTGCGGGTGCGCGCCTCGGCCAGCAGGCGCATCTGTTCCTCGATGTCGTCCTCGCGCGTGGCGGCTTCGGGTCCCGCGCCGTTCGACAGGTGGTGCTGCAGGTCGGCCTCGCGCATGCGCAGCGCGTTCAGGCCGTCGCCTTCCAGCGTTTCGTCCACGGGCAGGTCGGGCACGATGCCGCGCGCCTGGATCGAGCGCCCGGCCGGGGTGTAGTAGCGCGCCGTGGTCAGCTTGACCGCGGCGTCGCGCCCGATCGGGCGGATGGTCTGCACCGAGCCCTTGCCGAAGGTCTGGCTGCCCAGGATGGCGGCGCGTTTATAGTCCTGCAGGGCGCCGGCCACGATTTCGGAAGCCGAGGCCGAGCCGGTATTGACCAGCACGACCATCGGCAAGTCCTTGAACGCCGGTGGCAAGGTGGCCAGCGGGTCGGCGCCGCTGCGCAGCATGTAGAACTCGGGCCGCGCGTAGAAGCGCTGGCGCGAATCGGCCAATTGGCCGTTGGTCGACACGATCTCGGCGTTCTTCGGCAGGAAGGCGGCGGCGACGCCGATCGCGCCCTGCAGCAGCCCGCCCGGATCGTTGCGCAGGTCGAGCACCAGGCCTTTGAGGTCCGGATCTTCGCGGTACAGCGCCTGCAGCCTGGCGGCCATGTCGTCCACGGTCGGTTCCTGGAACTGCGCGATGCGCAGCCAGGCGTAGCCCGGCTCCACCATCTTCGCCTTGACGCTTTTCTGCACGATCTCGCGCCGCTCGATGGTGAAATTCAGTGGTTCGGGCGCGTCCTTGCGTGCGACCGTGAGCGTGACGCGCGTGCCCGGCTCGCCGCGCATGCGCTTGATGGCGTCGTCGATCGGCGTGCCCTGGACCGGGTGGCCGTCGATGCGGGTGATCAGGTCGCCCTCCTTGATGCCGGCGTGGTAGGCCGGCGAATCTTCCATCGGGGTGACGATCTCGATATAGCCGTCCTCGCTCACGGCGATCTCGATGCCGACGCCGACGAAGCGGCCCTCGGTGCCTTCGCGCAGCTCGCGGTAGGCGCGCGGATCGAGGTAGGCCGAATGCGGGTCGAGCGAGGCGACCATGCCGGCGATCGCCTCGGACAGCAGGGCTTTATCTTCGACCGGTTCGACATAGGTGGACTTGATGACGCCGTAGACGTCGGCCAGCTGGCGCAGCTCGGCGATCGGCATGCTGGCGTCGACCGGCGGCTTGAAGGCGAGGGCGGAGAATTGCATGGTCAGGCCGACCCCGGCGATCACGCCCAGGCCGACGAGGCAGGAATTCTTGAAGGTGGAACCCATGTGGTTGATCCGTTGAGGCATTTGCGCACGGAACCGGCAGGCGAACTTATGCCTGAGGTAGCGCAAGGCCAGTATAAACCGGTTCGTGCGCGGCTGCGGGCGGCGGCGCAAAAGCTATCGAGCTGGAATGAAAAAGGATGCGTTGGGAGGCGGAGTTGTTACACCCGATCCTACGATGGTAAGCAATTGTAAGAGTAGAAGAGCGTGCGGATGAGGCAGCCTATAGTTGGAACCAGTTTTTCTCTCTCTCCACTCTTGAAGTGGTCTTTGCCCGCGGCCTCCACCGCGGGCTTTTTTCTTTCCGGTCCCGGTTTCGCACATTGTGCGATCTGTCGGCTGCCTCTGCGGAGATTGTACATTCCCCTTCACCGGACACGGGGCGCACATGTCATCCCGCCTGTCATCGTGTTGTCATCTTCCAACACATGCATACGCGAAAACACATGTGTGCCGTGTATCGAAAAGTAAAAATCCGTGCTCCGCCAGCGAGGTTTATTGCCTAACCGCTAGAATGGTTTTTTTGCCGACCATCCGGCCGGAACCGATTCACCCTGCAATCGCACTGCAAGTAAGGATTTTTCCCGTGAAGCGACACCTCCTGAGCACCCTGACCCTGTCCCTGATGGCCGCCTTCGCTGCGCCGGCCATGGCTGCCGACGCTGCGCCGGCCACCGCCGCCACCGCCGCCGCGCCGGCCGGCGTCATTTCGGGCATCGACACCCAGTACATCGACACCAGCGTGCGTCCGCAGGACGACTTCTTCACTTACCTGAACGGCAAGTGGCTGAAGGACACCGAAATCCCGAGCGACCGTTCGAGCTGGGGCACCTTCATGAAGCTGCGCGAAGACACCACGCCGCAGCTGCTGGCGATCATCGAGGCCGCACAGAAAGACACCGGCGCCAAGGCCGGCACCGAGACCAGGAAAATCGGCGACCTGTACGCCAGCTTCATGGACGCCGAGCGCCGCGAAACCCTGGGCTACAAGCCGCTGACCGGCGAGCTGTCGCGGATCCGCTCGCTGAAGGACAAGAAGGGCATCCCGGCCCTGGCCGCCCACCTGGCGAAGATCGGCGTTTCGAGCCCCTACGGCATCTACGTCGGCCAGGACATGCGCGAGTCGACCAAGTACGCCACCTACATCAGCCAGAGCGGCCTTGGCATGCCCGACCGCGACTACTACCTGAAGCAGGACGACGCCAAGCTGGCGGAGATCCGCGCCAAGTACCAGCAGCACGTCGAGAAGACGCTGGCCCTGGCCGGCGAGAAGAACGCCGCGGCCCAGGCCAAGGCCATCGTCGACTTCGAGACCGAGCTGGCCAAGGTGCAGTGGACCAAGGTCGAGAACCGCGATCCCGTCAAGCGCTACAACAAGATGAGCGTGCTTGAACTGACCAAGCTGGCGCCGGGCTACGACTGGAAGGCGGCCCTGGGCGCCGCCGGCGTGGGCAACAAGCTGGAATACATCATCGTCAACCAGCCGAGCTACTTCACCGGTTTCAATGAACTGCTGGCGAAGACCGACCTGGCGACCGTCAAGTCGTACTTCGAATGGCAGCTGCTGCGCGAATACGCGCCCTACCTGTCGAAGGCCTTCGTGGACGAAAACTTCGCCTTCTACGGCACCGCGCTGACCGGCGTGACCGAGCAGCGTCCGGAATGGAAGAAGGGCGTGGCCACCGTCGAAGGCGCGCTGGGCGAGGCGCTCGGCAAGCTGTACGTGAAGGAGCACTTCCCGGCCGAGCGCAAGGCGCGCATGGAAGAGCTGGTGAAGAACCTGATCATCGCCTACGGCCAGTCGATCGACAACCTGGAGTGGATGAGCCCTGCGACCAAGAAGGAAGCGCGCGCCAAGCTGGCCAAGTTCACGCCGAAGATCGGCTATCCGGACAAGTGGCGCGACTACGCGCGCCTGACCATCAAGCGCGACGACCTGGTGGGCAACGCGATGCGCGCCTCGACCTTCGAGTACGAGCGCAACATCGGCAAGCTGGGCAAACCGATCGACCACACCGAGTGGGGCATGACGCCGCAGACCGTGAACGCCTACTACCGCAGCACGATGAACGAGATCGTGTTCCCGGCCGCGATCCTGCAGCCGCCGTTCTTCGACATGCGCGCCGACGACGCCGTCAACTACGGCGCGATCGGCGCCGTGATCGGCCACGAAATCGGCCACGGCTTCGACGACAAGGGCAGCCAGTCGGATGGCGACGGCAACCTGCGCAACTGGTGGACCGCCGAGGACAAGGCCGCGTTCAAGGCCCGCACCGACAAGCTGGTCAACCAGTTCAACGGCTACAGCCCGCTGCCGGGCTATAACGTCAATGGCGAACTGACCCTGGGCGAGAACATCGGCGACAACGCCGGCCTGGCGATCGGCTACAAGGCCTACCAGATCTCGCTGCACGGCAAGCCGGCGCCGGTGATCGACGGTCTCACGGGCGACCAGCGCTTCTTCATGGGCTGGGGCCAGGTGTGGCGCTCGAAGATGCGCGAAGCGCAGCAGATCAACCAGGTCAAGACCGACCCGCACTCGCCGGGCCAGTTCCGCGCCAACGGCACCGTGCGCAATATGGCCGAGTTCTACAAGGCCTTCGACGTGAAACCGGGCGACAAGATGTACCTGCCGCCTGAAGAACGCGTCATCATCTGGTAATCTGGTCCAGGGACGGGCCGGCGTCATGAGCGCCGGCCCGTTTTGCATTGCACTCACAACAAAGAGAGAGAACATGAAACGACATTTGTTCAGCGCTGCCGCACTCGTGCTGGTAGCTTCGTTCGCGCACGCCGAATCCGGCGCCGCCGCCCCTGCCGCCCCTGCCAGCGCCGCCAAGGCCAGCGCGGCAGCGTCGGGCATCGCCACCCAGTACATCGATGCCGGCGTACGCCCGCAGGACGATTTCTTCGAACACCTGAACGGCAAGTGGCTCAAGAGCGTCGAGATCCCGGCCGACAAGTCGACCTGGGGCGCCTTCCACCAGCTGCGCGACGACACCCTGCCGCAACTGCGCGCCGTGATCGAGAAAGCTGCGATGGAACGCAGCGCGGCCAACGGCACCGAAGCGCGCAAGATCGGCGACTTCTACGCCAGCTATATGGACGAAGCGCGCCTGGAACAGCTGGGCGCCAAGCCGCTGGCCGGCGAACTGGGCAAGATCGCCGCGCTCAAGAACAAGAATGAACTGCCGGCCATGTTCGCCCACCTGGGCCGCATCGGCGTCAACGTGCCCTTCGTGTTCTTCATCCACCAGGACGCCAAGGATTCGACCAAGTACGTGGCTGACCTGTACCAGGCCGGCCTGGGCATGCCCGACCGCGACTACTACCTGAAGCTGGACGACGCCAAGCTGGCGGACACCCGCGCCAAGTACCAGCAGCACGTCGAGAAGATGCTGGCGCTGGCCGGCGGCAAGAATGCCAAGGCCGATGCGAAAGCCATCGTCGAGCTGGAAACCGAGCTGGCCAAGGCGCAGTGGACCAAGGTCGAGAACCGCGACCCGATCAAGACCTACAACAAGGTCGAACTCTCGAAACTGGCCGCCATGGCGCCGGGCTACGATTGGCAGCAGTGGCTGAAGGCGTCGGGCCTGCAGGGCAAGGCCGACTACCTGATCGTCAGCCAGCCGACCTACCTGAAGGGCTTCGCTGACGTTCTTGGTCGTATTCCGCTGGAAACCTGGAAAGCCTATCTGCAGTTCCAGACCGTGAACGGCTACGCCAACTACCTGTCGAAAGCCTTCGTCGACCAGCGTTTCGCCTTCAACGGCACCACCCTGGCCGGCATCCCGCAACTGGAACCGCGCTGGAAGCGCGGCGTCTCGACCCTGGAATCGAGCCTGGGCGACGCGGTCGGCAAGCTGTACGTGGCGAAGCACTTCCCGGCCGAGCGCAAGGCGCACATGGAAGTCCTGGTCAACAATCTGCTGGCCGCCTATAAAGAGTCGATCGACACTCTGGACTGGATGAGCCCCGCGACCAAGAAGGAAGCGCAGGCCAAGCTGGCCAAGTTCACGCCGAAGATCGGCTACCCGAACAAGTGGAAGGACTATTCGGCCCTGACCGTGAAGCGCGATGACCTGGTCGGCAACGTGATGCGTTCGCGCGAAGTGGAATACAACCGCGAACTGAACAAGCTCGGCAAGCCGATCGACCGCGACGAGTGGGGCATGACGCCGCAGACCGTCAACGCCTACTACAACCCGGAGCTGAACGAGATCGTGTTCCCGGCCGCGATCCTGCAGCCGCCGTTCTTCGACGCCAATGCCGACGACGCGGTCAACTACGGCGGCATCGGCGCCGTGATCGGCCACGAGATCAGCCACGGCTTCGACGACCAGGGTTCGCAGTATGACGGCGACGGCAATATGCGCAACTGGTGGACCGAAGAAGACGGCAAGCGTTTCGGCGAGAAGACCAAGGCGCTGATCGCGCAATATGCCGCCTTCAGCCCGCTGGAGGGTTACCACGTCAACGGCGAACTGACCCTGGGCGAGAACATCGGCGACAACTCGGGCCTGGCGATCGCCTATAAAGCCTACAAGATCTCGCTGAAGGGCAAGCCGGCGCCCGTCATCGACGGTCTCACCGGCGACCAGCGCTTCTACATGGGCTGGGGCCAGGTGTGGCGCACCAAGATGCGCGAACCGGCGCAGATCGCCCAGATCAAGACCGATCCGCACTCGCCGGCGCAGTACCGCGCCAACGGCACCCTGAAGAACCAGCCTGGTTTCTACGAGGCGTTCGGGGTCAAGGCGGGCGACAAGATGTACCTGGCGCCGAAGGATCGCGTGATCATCTGGTAAGCCAGGGCTGTCCAAGCCGAAAATAGTGCTGCATATATAAAAGGCCCGGTCGACGACGACCGGGCCTTTGTGCTTGTACCGTGGCTACGCGCGGAAGAGCTGGTCGGCCGTTCCCCGCGATACAGGACGGTCAGCGCGCCAGGCTGGAATAGCTGCAGGTCTTCGAATAGCCTTTCTTCGGATCGCCGAATACGGCGGAGGTGCAGGCGGTTTTTGCAGTAATGACCTTGGTGCTGTAGGCGCCCGGCACGCCGTAGCGCACCTCACGGGTACCGGTGAAAGAGCAGGTATAACCTTCGGTGGCGCACTGCTTCCAGGTTTCCGGCGTCGTCGGCGCAGGCGCAGGCACAGGCGCAGGAGTCGTCGGCGCCGCCGTCGAACCTGCCGCTTCATAGGCACCGATATCGAGCGTGCCGGAAACCAGACGGGATTCTCCCGAAGCCGTATGCTTGTACTGCGCGGTTGGGGCCAGGCTGACGCCGGCCGCCGACTTGCCCGGTGCGGTGCCGGCATTGATCACCAGTGCGTTGGCGAGCGGATGCAGGTCGAACTGCGCGCGGTTGACGAAGCCTGCGGCCACCGAACGATAATTGCTCTTCTGCACGGCGCTGCCCTGGCTGGTCACGGTGCCTGTGCCGCTAAAGATATTGTTCTGCAGTAAGACCGGGGTCGTCACTTTGCTGCCGACCAGGACGAAGGTGCCGCGCGAGCTGTCGTCGTTCAGGAAGGTATTGTTCACGACATACAAGTCCTTGCCCGGATTTGTCGCACCTTCCATGCCATAGGCCAGCATGCCTGGATTATTGTGGACCGCCGGCTGGTGGATCACGTTGCCGACGACGTAGGCGGTACCGGCATTCGGCAGGTCGATCTCATAGCTTGGTGCACCTGCCTTGGCAGTGGCCGATGGCGTGCTCGAGAAACGGTTGTAGCTAATCGTATTGACCTTGGCGCGCGACTTCAGATTGTGGCCGACCAGGGCGTCGTGCGAATAGTTATAGCGGAACGCGAGGCTGGCGACATTGCCGATATATAAGTTATGCGAATAGCCATCGCCCGCGCCATTGCGTTCGAATTCGCTGTATTCGATCACGATATTACTGTTGGCGTTGGCGCCGCTCAGAATTCCGTTTTCATTGCCGCGCAGGTAGGACGAGCGCAGCGTGAAGTTAGTGCCCTCAAGGCGTAGCGCGGCGCCGTTCTTGTCTGGCACCTTGGCGCCGAACATCTCGACGTTCTCGACGGTGATGTTATTGCCCTTGACCACCCAGATCGCCTTGCCTTGAGCATTCTTGCCGGCAGCATCGATCTTCGGGCGGCCGTTCACGCCGCGGATAACGAGGTCGCTCGGGCTGATGGCGCAGACGTCACCACTATAGGTCTTGCCACCCTGGATCTCGATGATGTCGCCGGCCTTGGCCTTGGCGAAAGCGGCGCAGGGCGCCGCGTAGGTCTTGCCAGGACCGACGGACAGGGTGGCGGCCGAGGTGCTGCCAATGGCTGCCAGCGACATCAGCAGCGCGGCGTTCAGGCGAAAGACGTGGTGTTTGGTCGATGCAGAGTTGCAGAATTGCATGGTATTTATCCTGTAAAAAATTCCGCTTGGAATTTGTTCCGGTGGGAAAGTTTTGAAGGATACGATATTTACGGCAGTCTACTTGTAACCAATTGTGACAGTGCAATATGGAAATATTTAACAATTACTAACCAATGAATATGAACGGCAACTATTTCATGCAAGTATTTTTGTTCAATAGTGCCAACTGTTTCTGAGCAGTTTAAATTTTCTTTCGAGCAATATTTTGAATCAGGTTTTATTTTGGTATTCAAGAAAATTCACGATAAGGGATTCAACGGCAATACAGTGCAGCGAAATACCACGCGGCATATATCCGTTGCTGGAAGCTGCCCGGGAAGCTTGCGAGAGGAGGAGAATGAACGAAAAGTTGCGCAGAAGACCGATAGTGCAAGGTGATCGCTCGACTTGAGGTAGTGTCGGTATAATTTACAGCGCCTGGATTTGCTTCCGGTAAGCTCGAGCTAATTCACTGATTTTTATAGAAATCAGGCCAAAAGGCATGAATTTTGCTTTGATGTAAGTATAATATTTTGCATCAAGGGGAAAGCATGCGTAAATTTATTGGATCGATTCTTGTAGTCGCCGCAACACTGGGCGCGGGGTCGCAGGCTGCGGTCGCGGCGCCGGTCGTCACTGTCGGTTCCGCCTACTCCTTCTATCTGCAAGGGAGCGAAAGCGATGAGGCGTTTGCCGGCGTCGCCACTTTCGATGACGAGGCAGCCATGGCGGTTCGGGGAGATAGTTTTCTCACCGTGAGCGAATCCGAGAGTGACTTGGGCAATGGTCGATCACTCATCAGTATTCAGATTCGAAGCACTGGCGATTTATTCCCGGTGTTGGGAGAAACAGCGATTTTGGGTATCGGTCTGTTCGATTATCCGCTCGAATTGATGAGCGTCGTTAATTTGTACGAGGCCCGTATTTCTTTCCTCGATTCAAATAATAAGCTGCTCATCGAAACGGATAATCTTGCTGACGGGGTATATCAGAATTATCCTTGGGACGGTTTTTTCCCGGCCACTGACGATGCGTTCGGAACCGAACAAATCGGCGGACTTGGCGTGTTGGGCATTAACTTCGATTTCTTCGTGAGCACCGAGCCGACCGCAGTCCCCGAGCCGGCTGGCGTCCTGCTGGTCGGACTTGGGTTCATGGCCATGCTGACCACGCGCCGTCGCCGCCTGCACTGATCGAAGCGACGTTATTGCTGGGTTGCGCTGCAACAACGTTCATGATCTTTCAAACAAAAAAGCACCCGGCTGGGTGCTTTTTTATTGGAGCCGCAGCGCGTCTTATTTGACGGCGGCCACCATGTAATCGACCGCGGCCTTGATCTCGGCATCGGGGAGGGTAGAGCCGCCTTTTGGGGGCATGAAGCCGGCCTTGCCCTGGAAGCCCTTGATCGCGTGTTCGTACATCACGTTAGCGCCCTGGCCGAGACGCGCGGTCCAGGCCGCCTTGTCGCCGAATTTCGGCGCGCCGGCGATGCCAGCGCCATGGCAGGCGATGCAGGCTGAATCGTAGGCTTTCTTGCCAGCGTCGGCGCTGGCAATGGCTGGCGCGGCTGCCGGGGCAGCGGCGGGCGTTGCGGCCGGAACTGGCGCTACCGGTGCGACGGTGGTAGCGGCGGCATCGGCCGGCGCCTCGGCCGCAGCCGGGGCAGGCGCGGGCTCGGCCGGCTCCTTGAAGCTGGCGCCACTCTTGTTGGTCATGAAGACGACGGCGCGCTCGACCTCGAGATTGTCCAGGTCCGGATTGCCGCCCTTGGCCGGCATCGCGCGGATGCCTTCGATGGCGTGTTTCAGCAGGGTGTCATAGCCTTGCGCCAGGCGTGCGCCCCAGGCGCCGTTGTCGCCGGTCTTCGGCGCCCCGGCCATGCCGCTGTCGTGGCAGGCTGCGCAGGTGGCGGCATAGACGGCGCCGCCGGCCTGCAGCACGCGCGGCGCATTGGCGTCGACCAGGGTGAAACCTTCTTCGGAAACGGGGCGAATGCGGTTGGAGATGGCTTCGGCGCTCTGGCCGTCGGTGCCGGCGCCGGTGGTGGCGGTACTGGTCACGAACGTGACGAGTAAAATGATACCTAGAACAATAACCAAGAAGAATCCCGTGACGGCAACGACGAGCTGTTTAGGCGTGCGGATGAGGGATTGGTGTTCGTTGTGTGCGTCGCTCATGATTTCCTTAATTCAATTAAAAAAACCGGCCACTGGGGCACTGCGATCTAGTGGCTTTTTGCAAATGCCGTCAAGAATCTTATTATAGTGTAATCCTGCTTTGGTGTAGGGGTTTTTCCGCCTCTCCCCATGGACGTACTTGCGGAAAGACTGTATCCTTCGTCACGCCTCCAGCGCGGCTGTAGCTCAGTGGATAGAGTATTGGCCTCCGAAGCCAAGGGTCGCTGGTTCGATCCCAGCCAGCCGCGCCATTCCGGCATCATTGCCATCGTTTTCCTTTCTCCTTCCGAACGTCCCGCATGCGCCAGCATGTCGCGGTCTCGCGTCCGTGCTCGCCGCTCATACCGCGCATTCGACACTTTTGTGTAATGACGCACGCGCACAATTGACATTGATCAGTGTTGACTTTAAGGTAAGTGGGAGTTGGCAGGCCCTTCATTGCCGGCAGGCTCGATTCGGCAGTTTCTCGTGCCATGCGCGACGACTTTCCCGCGCATGTTCCGCACTCTTGAAAAGGACCTTCCATGACCCTCGACCATGGCCTTCGCGACCGTATCGCACTTCTGCGGTTCGTCATGATCTTCGGCGTCATCATGCTGCATACACCGCAGTACGTGCCCATGGCCGAGATCGGCAATGGCTGGTTCGATGCCACCAAGGCCTTTTTCCAGCTCGCCGTGTTCCGCGCCACCGTCCCGGTGCTGACCGTCATTTCGGGATTCCTGCTGTTCGGCGCCGCCCTCGATCGTGCGCCGGCCCGCCTGTTCAGCAAGAAGGCGCGCACCATCCTGCTGCCCTTCCTGTGCTTCAACCTGCCGCTGCTGCCCCTGGCGCTCGGAGCGCAACTGTTTGCCGGTGTCGAGATGTCCGCGCAACTGTGGCCTTTTGAACCGATGGCCTGGCTCAACGCCGCCTTCGGCCTGACGGCGTCGCCCGTGAATTACCCATTGAACTTCCTGCGCGACCTGCTGGTGCTCATCCTGCTCGCGCCGGCATTCGGCTGGTTACTGCGCAATTACGCCTGGCCGGGCCTGGTGCTGGTGTCGGTGGTGTTCTTCAAAAACTACGATGGCGTGCTGGTGCTGCGCGACGTGATGGCGGTGCTGTTCTATGTGGGCGGCATGGCCGCCGTGCGCGGCTGGAACCTGCGCCTGCTCGACCGATACGCAGTGCCGTGCTTCCTGTTGTTTTTGCTCGCCTGCGCCGCCATCGTGCATTTCCGTGTCGCGAACACGACCTATCTGCGCCTGGTCGCTCCGTTCCTGATCTGGCCGGCTACCGCCTGGCTGGCGGCGAGCCGGCTCGGGCCCTGGCTGGTCGGCATGAGCAAGTACAGCTTCTTCATGTTCCTGGCGCACGCCCCGGTGCTGTTGCTGACCTGGCTCCTGTACAGCCGCTATGGCAGCGCCTTGCCCTATCCCTTGTACTGGGTCATGGCGCCGGTGCTGGTGACGGCCATCCTGGTCGCCGTCTACCGTATCGCCAACGTCCTGATGCCGCGGCTGTTCCCTCTGCTCATAGGCGCAGGACGACGCGCGCGGCAGCCGGCACCGGCGGCCGGCGCCATGCCGGTGGTGGATGCGCCCCAGGCCGCCGGGGCGAAACTCTGAGGCGCACACTTGCTATAAATCAATATTAGCTTTAAAACAATAGCGCACGATATCCATCGTTGCGCTGCATACTGTTGAGTCAATGCTAAAATTTCTTTCCCTAAGCGCAGGTGAGCTTTGCAACAGTCTGTCTTACCCGTGTTGCATTGACCTGACGCGGCAGTGAACCATCGTTGAGTCTGCTTGTGTTTCCATGCTATATTTACTGTTAAAAATATAGCAAAAAACTACCATGCTTGTGATATATAAAATGCATGGTTAAGCAATGGTTGTCTGGATTTGCTTGTACAGGCGACAAGTCATCGACATTACACAGCGCTGACCTACTATGGCGAGCACATGATCAGCGACAAGCGGCGTGGGGAAACATGATGACAGGGCTGTTGCCCTGTGGGAAATTTTTTCTACCCCGCGCACGGCAGATCTAGCGATAAAGAAACAAATCTCAATCTTTGCTATATTGATAATGTCGCGTAGGAAAATTTATTAACCAGGAGGCGGACGAGGTCGGCGATTGTCGTCAATACAACACGTCCTGGCGAGCGCGACACGTTATAGCTATTGTATGAGACCATGCGCGCGCTGCTGTCGATGCAGCCGATGCCTTGTGGTCGTTTTGCCAACTCAGCAAGCAGTGAAGCAATAATAAATTCTGGGGAATAAAATGTTTCGGATCTCTAATCACTATGTGTCGAAGATCGTATTCGTCCTGCTGTTCGTAGAGATATTGATCCTGCTTGGGGCCGCCTATGCGGGCGCCGCCATGCGTTTTCTTGATGTCGGCGCGCCGGCGACGGCCTTGCAGCTCGATCACTTCATGGCCTCGGCAATCGCCTTCGCGGTGGCGGTGAGCTTCAGCATGAGCGCCATGGGGATGTACCAGCTCGATTTCGACGAAGGCCTGCGCCATCCCTTCCTGATGAAGCTGATGCCCGCCTTCCTGATGGGCTTCCTGATCCTGACCCTGGTGTTCTATATCGCCCCCGACCTGTATTTCGGCCGCGGCATCCTGCTGCTGGTGTTCGGCCTGGCGGCGGTCGGCATCTTTACGGCGCGCATCATCTTCTTCAAGACGTCCGAGCTGCGCCTGATGCAGTCGCGCATCATGTTCCTGGGCAGCGGTCCGCTGGCCAAGGAGTGCAGCGAACTGGCGCAGAAGAAGACCAGCTACCACCGCTACAATATCGCCGGCTTCATTCCGGTCGCCAGCGAAGAGGTCTGCGTGCCTGCCGGCGACCTGCTCAAGGTGCGCGACGGCGATTCGCTGGTCAAGGTCGCCAAGCAGTACGGCGTGCAGGAAATCGTGGTCTCGGTACAGAACCGGCGCGGCAGCTTCCCCATCAAGGAACTGCTGGACTGCAAACTGCAGGGCCTCAAGGTCACCGACGCCGCCACCTTCTTCGAACGCGAAACCTGCCAGATCCGGGTCGATTCGCTTCAGCCGAGCTGGCTGGTGTTCGGCGGCGGCTTCGACCAGAGCTTCATCCGCACTTTCATGAAGCGCGGTTTCGATCTGGTGTGCAGCACCCTGATCATGGTCATGACCCTGCCGATCATGCTGGCCGCGGCGATCGCCGTGTGGCTGGAAGACCGCGGCCCCGTGTTCTATTCGCAGGAACGGGTCGGCAAGGACGGCAAGATCTTCCGGGTGCACAAATTCCGCAGCATGCGCACCGATGCCGAAAAAGGCGGCAAGCCGCAGTGGGCGGCCCAGAACGATCCGCGCGTCACCCGCGTCGGCAATTTCATGCGCAAGACCCGCATCGACGAACTGCCCCAGGTGTTCAATGTGCTCAAGGGCGAGATGTCCTTCGTCGGTCCGCGGCCCGAGCGTGCTTATTTCGTGGAGCAGCTGATCGAGGTGGTGCCGTATTACAATGTACGTCATAGCATCAAGCCGGGCATCACCGGCTGGGCCCAGGTGCGTTACGGCTACGGTTCCTCGGCCGAGGATGCGCTGCAAAAGCTGCAGTACGACCTGTATTACGTCAAGAACAACAGCCTGTTCCTCGACGTGCTGGTCCTGATCAATACGCTCAAGGTCGTGCTGTTCCGCAGCGGGCGCTGACGGCCGTGCCCCGGGTGGTCCCGGGGCCAGGCATCGGTGTGGCCTCCTTACCCGGATTTTTTCAATGCACGTTCTCATGGATGGCGCACGTTGACCAGCATTGCCGTCTACAGCTATAGCGTCGCCGCCGTCGGTTTCTTCCTGCTGATCGGTCTCCTGCTGACGATCTGGCGCGGCCGCAGCCACGTCGCGCCGGTCGCGATCGCCTGCGCGCTCACCGCGCTCTGGTCCGGCGCCCTGGCCCTGGAAGCCGCGTCCGGCCTCGGGCTGTGGTCGGTCTGGACCGACAAGCTCGAGATCCTGCGCAGCGGCGCCTGGTGCGTCGTGCTGCTCCTCTTGCTGGGCAACTACCGCGATCCGGGCAGCCGCTGGCCGTTCGGCCTGCGCACCCCGGTATTCGTGGGCGGCATGGTCTACCTGGGCCTGCTGCTGGCGACGGCGTTGCTGCGCACCGACCTGATGCTCAACTTCGACGGCCTGCTGCCGAACGTGACGGCGCGCGTGTGCCAGGCGGTGCTGGGCATGCTGCTGGTCGAGCAGGTGTACCGCAACAAGACGGTGCAGGAGCGCTGGGCCATCAAGTTCGCCTGCCTCGGCATCGGCGCCATGTTCGCCTACGACTTCTACATGTACAGCCAGGCGATGCTGTTCCACGAGATGCACCAGGACACCTGGGCCGCGCGCGGCATCGTCAACGCCCTGGCCATGCCGCTGATCGGCACCGCGATCAAGCGCGGCGCCTCACGCGCCAATGCGCTGGCGCTGTCGCGGCGCGTGATGTTCCATTCGACCGCGCTGTTCGGCTCCGCGCTGTACCTGATGGCGATGGGCTTCGCCGGCTATTACCTGCGCTACTTCGGCGGCAGCTGGGGCGGCGTGATGCAGGTGGTGTTCCTGTGCGGCGCGCTGCTGGTGCTGGCCGGGACCCTGTTCTCGGGCACCTTCCGCGCCTGGCTCAAGGTTTTCATCAGCAAGCATTTCTACAGCTACGGCTACGACTACCGCGAGGAATGGATGCGCTTCACGCGCACCCTGTCCGAGCACAGCGCCAATATCGGCGAACGCGCGATCGAGGCGGTCGGCGCCCTGGTCGAAAGCCCGGGCGGGGTGCTGTGGCAGCGCCGCGACGGGGAACCCGACAGCGGCGGCGCCGGCGCCTATCGCCCGGCGGCCGGCTGGCAGGCTTCCAGCAGCGCCGTCGAGCCGGCCGATTCGAAGTTCTGCCGCTTCCTGGAAACCACCCAGTGGGTGATCGACCTGCACGAATACAAGGCCCTGCCCGAGAAGTACGGCGACCTCGAACTGCCGGAATGGCTCAAGGCATTCCCGCGCGGCTGGCTGGTGGTGCCCCTGATCATGCACTCGAAACTGTTCGGCTTCGTGGTGCTGCAGGACGCGCGCAGCACGGTGGCCCTGAACTGGGAAGTGTTCGACCTGCTCGAGATCGCGGGCAGCCAGGCCGCCAGCTACCTGGCGCAGCAGGACGCCGCCAACGAGTTGATGGTGGCGCGCCAGTTCGATTCGTTCAACCGCATGTCGACCTTCGTGGTGCACGACCTCAAGAACCTGGTGTCCCAGCTGTCCCTGATGAACGCCAACGCCGAAAAGCACCGCGACAATCCGGAGTTCCAGCGCGACATGCTCGATACGGTCGACCATTCGATCCAGAAGATGACGTCGATGCTGCAGAAACTGAGCCGCAACGACGCCCCGGCGCGGCCGCGCGCCCTGTCGGTCGAGGCCGTGGTGCGCCAGGCGATCGCGCTCAAGAGCGCCCTCGAGCCGCATCCGTCGCTGCAGGTCGAGCAGCAGGGCCTGATGGTGCTGGCCGACCGCGAACGGCTCGAGCGCGTGCTGGGCCACCTGATCCAGAACGCGATCGAGGCCACGCCCAAGAGCGGCCAAGTGAACGTCAGCATCCGCCGCCAGGGCAACCGGGTCGCGATCACGGTGGCCGACACCGGCGCCGGCATGACCGAGAAATTCATTCGCGAGCGCCTGTTCAAGCCGTTCGAGTCGACCAAGCCGGCCGGCATGGGCATCGGCGTGTTCGAGAGCCGCGAATACATCACTGAACTGGGCGGCGCGCTGGACTTGACCAGCACGCCCTCGGTCGGAACCACTTTTACCGTCACCCTGCCGTTGTACCATGAGGCCGGCGCCGGCATTGCCGCCGGCGCCATCGATCGCGCAGCGTGAACTGAGGAATAGCCGTGACCCAAAACAAACCGAAACTGTTGATCATCGAAGACGACCCCGGCCTGCAGAAGCAGCTGCGCTGGAGCTTCGATGCGTATGACGTGGTCGTCGCCGGCGACCGCGAAAGCGCGCTGGCGCAGATCCGCCGCCACGAGCCGGCGGTGGTCACCATGGACCTCGGGCTGCCGCCCGATCCGGACGGTTCGACCGAAGGCCTGGCCACGCTGGAGCAGATCCTGGCGCTGGCGCCGGACACCCGCGTGATCGTCCTGACCGGCAACCAGGAGCGCGCCAACGCGGTCAAGGCGATCGCCATGGGCGCCTACGACTTCCACCAGAAGCCGTGCGAGCCCGAGGTGCTGAACCTGGTGATCCAGCGCGCGTTCTTTTTGCACAACCTGCAGATGGAAAACCGCCGCATGCAGTCGAACCAGGCCGATTCGCCGATGGCGGGCGTGATCAGCCGCGACGCCGGCATGCTCAAGGTGTGCCGCAACATCGAGAAGGTGGCCCCGACCTCGGCCTCGGTGATGATCCTGGGCGAATCGGGCACCGGCAAGGAAGTGCTGGCGCGCGCGCTGCACGCGCTGTCGCCGCGCGCCAAGGAGCGCTTCGTGGCGATCAACTGCGCCGCGATTCCCGAGAACCTGCTCGAGAGCGAACTGTTCGGCTACGAGAAGGGCGCCTTCACCGGCGCCGCCAAGCAGACCAAGGGCAAGGTCGAACTGGCCAACGGCGGCACGTTCTTCCTCGACGAAGTGGGCGACCTGCCGATGGCGCTGCAGGCCAAGCTGCTGCGCTTCCTGCAGGAGCGCGTGATCGAGCGCATCGGCGGCCACGAGGAAATCCCGGTCGACGTGCGCATCGTGTGCGCGACCCACCAAAAGCTCAAGGAATTGTGCAGCACCGGGCGCTTCCGCGAAGACCTGTACTACCGCCTGTCGGAGATCGTGGTCACGATCCCGCCGCTGCGCGCGCGCCAGGGCGATGCGGCCCTGCTGGCCCACCATTTCAAGAACAAGTTCTGCGCCCAGGAATCGCGCCCGACCCTGCACTTCGCGCCCGACGCGATCGCCGCCATCGAGGGCTACCAGTGGCCGGGCAATGTGCGCGAGATGGAAAACTGCGTCAAGCGCGCCGTGATCATGGCCGACGGCCCGACCATCGTGGCCGACGACCTGGGCCTGCCCGGCGATGGCGCGCAGGTCGAGCAACCGCTGAATTTGCGCCAGGTGCGCGACGAGGCCGAACACGCGGCCATCGTGCGCGCGCTAGCGCGGGTGGACGGCAATATCGTCAAGGCTTCCGAGATGCTGGGCGTGAGCCGTCCGACCCTGTATGACCTGATGAACCGGCACGGCATCAAGAGCAGCGCATGAAGTGCTTCCTATGAAGTGCTTCCCATGAAGCGTGGCGCGCGTCTGGCGCTGGCGGCGACCCTGCTGGCCGGCTGCGGCGTGGCGGCGGGGCTGTTCGCGGCCGAGCGTGCCGGCGTGATGCCGCGCACCCTGGCGCCCTACATCGAAAAGCGCAGCAGCGGCCACAACGCCGTCATCGTCGGCGCCGGCCAGTTCGCCAGCCGCAGCCTGCTGGCGCTGGACCGCGGCGCAGCGGGCGGCGCTCCCGCGCCCGACCTGGCGGCCCTGACGCTGGGCGCCCAGCCGCAGCCGGCCGGAGCCGCCGGTTCCGATGATGCCGCGGTCGGCGACGTCGGCGCCCTGCGCGCCGCCATGGCCGCGGCCACGCCGGGCACGACGATCACGCTGGCGCCAGGCAGCTATCGCATCGAACACCGTGCGCTGGAAGCCAGCCGGCCCGGCAGCGCGCAGGCGCCGGTCGTGCTGCGCGCCGCGCGGCCGGGCACGGTGACCTTGCTGTCGAACGTGCCGGTCGCGATCCGGGTCAACGCCCCGCACTGGCGCTTCGAGAACCTCGCCATCGACGGCGCCTGCGCCGCCCACGACGACTGCGAGCACGCCTTCCAGGTGACCGGCGCGGCCAGCCACTTCGCGGCCGTCAACAACACCCTGCAAGGCTTCAACGCCCACTTCAAGATCAACGGCGCCGCCGGACGCTTTCCCGACCATGGCCTGATCGAGGCGAACACCCTGTCCAATCCGGCGCCGCGCGCGACGCGCAAACCGGTGACCCCGATCGACCTGGTCGCGGCCAGCGACTGGACCGTGCGCGGCAACATCATCCGCGACTTCGTCAAGGCGGGCGGCGACCGGATCAGCTACGGCGCCTTCGCCAAGGGCGGCGGCAGCGGCAATCTGTTCGAGCGCAACCTGGTGTGGTGCGAGCAGGCGCTGGCTGGCCAGCCGGGCCAGCGCGTCGGGCTGTCGCTGGGGGGAGGCGGCACCGGCAAGCCGTATTGCCGCGACGGCCGCTGCATTACGGAACAAGAGCGCGGTGTCGTGCGCGCCAACCTGGTCGTCGGCTGTTCCGACGTCGGTATTTATCTCAATAGCGCGGCCGATTCCCGGATCGAGGACAACACCCTGGTCGACACCGCCGGCATCGACGTGCGCTTCGCCACCAGCAGCGCACGGATCGACGGCAACCTGGTCGACGGTCCGATCCGCAGCCGCGACGGCGGCCTGCTGCGCCTGGGCGATAACCGCGACGCGGCCTTGTGGCGCTCGTACGCGGGACTGCATCCGGTGCGCGCCCTGTTCGCGGCGCCGGCCAGCGGCGATTTCCTTTGGCACGACAGGGCGCCGGCACGCGCCATGCCGCGCCAGGACGGCGTCGACTTGTGCGGCGCCGCGCGTGGCCAGGCGAAGGCTTACGGCGCCTTCGAGGATTTCGGCGCCTGCCTGCGCCGCTGAGGATTTACCAGGAGCGCAGCCACTCGGCGGTCCAGCGCGCGACCTGGTCGCGCCAGGCGCGGCGCGAGAAGGTATGGTCGGCGTCGTCGATCTGGCGCCGCGTCACGCGCGGCGGGGCCAGCACGCCTTTCCAGGCGCGGTCGGCGTCGGCCAGGTCGCAGAATTCGCGCGCGGTCAGGTCGGCGCCGGCGATCACCAGCAATACCTGCCCGCGAAAATCCTGCAGGCCGGCGCGCATCCGTTCCGGCAGCGAAGCGGTGGCGGCGGCGGTGGCAGGCGCGGGCCCGCCCCTGGCCTTGCGCAGCAGCGCCACCAATGACGCCAGCGAACGGCGCCAGTCGAGGCCCCCGCGCAGCAGCTGTTTCCAGAAGGCCGGGTCGCGCAGGCGCGCCCGGTAGTAATGGCGCAGGGTGGCGCGCGCCAGGCCGTCCTCGGTGCGCACCCAGGGATTGAGCAGCACCAGTCCGGTCACGCGCGGGTCGCGCGCCGCATACATGCCGATCGCCGAAGCGGCGTCGCACAGGCCCCACAGCACCACTTCGCGCAGGCCGGGCGAGGCCGCCATGAAGGCGTCGATCGCGGCGCGCAGGTCGTCCTCGACGTCGTCGAACGGGCGGATCGTGCCCTCGCTGTCGCCCATGCCGCGGTAGTCGAAACGCAGCACCGGCACGCCGTCCTGCGCCAGGTCGCGCGCCAGCAGGGTGAACTGGCGGTGGCTGCCGGCCCGGTACTGCGGGCCGCCGACGACCACCAGCACGCCGCGCGCGCCGGATGCGGCATGACCCGGCAGGCTCAGGATGCCGTACAGCCGCTCGCCGCCGCAGTCGAAGGCGAGCGCCCGTTCTTCCGGGGGCCGGTCCGGATCGGTAGCGGCTTCCATATGCCTGATCTCCACGCCTTCAATGCCCATGCAGTCTTGCCTCCAGCGCGGCCGTGCCGGTCTCCAGCCAGGCCGCATTCTCGGTGATCTCGGTGGTGGTCCAGAACGGCGCGCTGTGGACCGGGTGCAGGCGCAGGTCGACACCGGCGTCGCACCAGGCGGCGGCGGCGCGCGCGGCGCCGGGGGACGGCTCGGCGCCGGCCTGGGTGACCGCCTCGATCCAGTCGACCGGGCAGGCCGGGCGGAAGGCGTCCAGCGGGTCGAGCGCATCGAGCGCGCGCGCCAGGTGGGGATCGAGGTCGTAGCCGGCAATCTCGAGCGCTTCGCCGGCCAGCAGCGCCGCACGCAATTGCGCCGTGCCGCCGCCGGCGTCGCCATCGGCCAGCAGCGCGCCGGCCAGGCGCAGACGCAGGAACTGGGTCAGGTAGGTGGAGCCCTTGAGCACCGGCTGCCACAGCAGCATGCCGGCCACCGGGTGCGCCGCCGTGCGCGCGTAGTCGAGCGCCAGCAGGGCGCCCAGGCGCAGGCCCCACAGCCGCAGCGGCGCGTCGGTTCGCTCGCGCAGCCAGGCCGCGGCCTGGGCCAGGTCGGCCTTCCACAGTTCCCAGCGCGCGTCGCCGAAGTCGCCGCTGCTGTCGCCGCAGCCGGCCAGGTCGATCTGCAGCACGGCGTGGCCGGCCGCGGCGAAGGCGCGCGCCTGCAGCGCCGCCATGCGGCGCGCGCGGTTCAGCTCTTCGGCGAAGGGATGCACGTACAGCAGCGCCCCGCGCGCCGGGCCGGCCGGCGGGTGATATAGGCAGAAGCGCTGCCCGCCGTCCGCCTTCAGGAAGAAGGGTTCGGCCGGCGCGCCGGCGGCGGCCTTCATGCGCCGCGCTTGTCGTCCACGAAAGCGGCCAGGCTGCCCAGGGTGGAGAAGGTGCTGGCGCTGATGTCGTCGTCGTCGATCGCGATGTCGAAATGTTCCTCGAGGGCGGCGATCAGGCTGATCACCGCCATCGAGTCGAGTTCGGGCAGCGCGCCCAGCAGGGGCGAGTCGGCGCTCAGCTGGCGGCCGGCATCGCCCAGGCTGAGGACGTCGGTGAGGATGGTCTTGATTTGGTCGAGGATCATGCGAATTCCATTCACGGATTGGGGCGCAGCAGCGCCAGCCGGGTCTTGATCGGGGCCGCCAGGCGGTGCACCTCGCCCACCAGTTCATGGCGCGTCAGGCGCAGCAGCAGGTACCAGGCGACGGCGATGACCGGCGCCATGGCGAGCAGGCGCAGCAGCGGCGCCAGCGAGGACGGCAGCGCCATCGCCAGCAGCATGGCGGCGCCGCTGGTGCCCAGCGCCACCACCGCGCTCGGAAGCAGGGCGCGCAGCAGGCGGCCGATGCCGAGGTCGAAATAATGACGCTGGATGTAGGCGCGCAGCGGCATGGTCAGCACCGTTGCCAGGCACAGCGACCATGCGAAGCGCACCAGCGAACCATCGTACATCCATACCCCGAACCCGATGCGCGCGAACAGGATGGCGAGCACGAACACCGCGCTCATGTAAGGGCGCCCAATCGCGGTCAGCGCGAAGCTGACATACTGGAACGTCATTACCGAGGCGGCCGCAAGCGTCAGCGGCAGGATGGCGGGCACCGCCTCGAGCCAGGTCGGGCCGTACAGCGCCAGGACGATGTCGTGCCCGAGCACCGCCGTCAATCCCAGCGCGGTCCAGCCGACCCCGGTCAGCAGGACGGTGGCGCGGGTCAGCACCGGCGCCAGCGATTCGCCGCGGTGGAAGATCTGCGCCATGTAGGAAACGGCGCCGTAGGTCATGGTCGAGCCGGCGATGTGGATGAAAATCTGGACGGTGGAATTGGCGCGGCTGAGCAGGCCGACCTGGCTTGCCGAGCCGAGCTTGCCGAGCAGGATGTCGGGAATCGCATTATTGATCGCCACAGACGTATTCGAAATGAGAGAACCCGCGCCGAAATTGACGATGCCGCGCCAGTGGGTGAACGCGGGCAGCCATGGCATAGTGCGTGGCCGGAAGGGAGCCAGGGCCACGATACTCACGAGAATATTGATCAGGTTGGCCCACGCCAGGCTCATGCTGCCGAATCCGAGCTTGGCCAGCACCAGGCAACTGGCGCAATAACTCAGGGTGCCCGCTGCCGTTACGTAGGCCTGCTTCTGCGCTTCGAATTTGCGCGAGAGCATGGCATTGGTGATCGAGCCGAAAGGAATGAACACGAATCCGAGGGCCAGCACCTGCATGACCGGCACCATCTGAGGCTCGTCGAACGCGGCGCCGATCGGGCCACTGGCGAGATACAGGCACAGGGCGATCAGCCAGGACGAGGAAAACAGTACGCCAGCCGCCGATTGGAGTTTCTCGGGAGTGAGATCGTTCTCGCGCTGGATGTATTGGTTGACGCCGAAATCGCGGAACACATGGGCGAAATTGACGAACACCACGGTCATCGAAAAGACGCCGATCTCGCTCGGACTCAGGATGCGCGCGAGCAGGACGCTGACGATGAACTTGAGCACCGTCGCCCCGGTCGAGGAACAGAAGGTGATGAACAGCGATCGTCGCAGGTTTGCCATGGTTGTCAGGACTGTCGATGACGGCGATGGCGCTTCAGGCGCACGGCCCCGGCGCGACGATGGGCGCGCCAGGCCGGGCAAGGCACGGATGGCTGTCTGCAGTGCGAACTCGGATCGGATTCTTCATGGACGAATATCTGCGGCATGCACGCCTGGCGGCATGCGATCGATTGCTGTAATGCACAATATTATATGCTGCATCCCTATTTCCTCAGGGTCGCACGATACATTTCTTACATGAAAACTGAGTGTGCCTGCCAGTGATTGCCCACATGGCGACTCAGTCGTCCTGCGTTTTGTTTCGGGGAACGATGGCCCATACGGGCATCTTGCTGTAGTCCGGCTTGTCGGCCCGTGCGTCGAAGCGTTTCCAGGCCTCTGCGGCATGTGGAATGCCGGACGTCGCCGCTACCGCCAGCGCGGGCTGCATATTGGCCGGATAGCCCAGCGGCGAGTCCGAATAGCCCGACATCCGGCCGGGCGACCAGCGTCCCTTGCTGGCCGTGCGCAGCCAGTCGCTCTGCTCGCGGCTCGCGCAGGGCTGGTCGATATATTTCAGGCCCTGCGGATGCTTCAGCTTCTTGCTTTCGTTGAGAATGCTGTCGCCGCCAAAATTAAACTGGTACATGGTGGCCAGGTCGTCGAACAGCGGCTCCTTCGGCCCAGGGCGGAATTCGAGATGATAGGCCGAGGCCTGGATCCAGCAGAAACCGGGCGTCGTCATGCGCCCGACCGCATACTTCGCTTTCCAGCGCAAGATGGGCAGCGCCTTGTCGAAGCCGAGTTCTGCGAGATACCCGAAGCTCCAGGTAAGGAAGTCGTCCTGCCATGGCGCCGATGCCTTCACCTTGAACGAACTGGCGCCCGAACTGTCGTACACGCCCAGGCGATTCGGATTGCCCACCACATACGTCGCATGGTAGAAGGCCAGGTTATTGTCGAGCTGCTTGGCGAAATACCCTTTCAGCGGATGGGCGTCGGGGGTGATGTAGGCGGCGTGGCCGAGCGTGCGCAGCGACCATGCCTGGCCGCGTACCTGCTGCCAGCGCACCAGGCCCTGCCCGCGACCCGAATTGCCCGGATCGGTTTCGAGCGGATTGCTGGCGGCCCAGAAGTGCAGCTCTTCCAGGTAGTAATAGTCGCCGGTAAGCAGGTAGGGCAGGTAGGCGAGCGAAGGCTGATGCGAGGTGTCGTGCTTGTAGGGCGTGTCGCACAAGCCCTTGCCGGCGCAGCGCGGCACCGGCAGCGGCGGCCTGTTTGCCAGGTTCATGTGGGTGGAGACGAGGCGATTGGCCGGTGTGTCGGTGCGCAGCGGGTATCCGGTGCGTTCATCGCGCAGGTGGATCGACCAACTGCCCGAACCCTCGGCGGCCGCGATCATGCTGGCGCGCGCGCGCAAGTCCGCCGACAGCAGGTATTGCACCGACCAGCCCGGTAAAGGTCCGATATCGTCGCGCCCACCGGTCGCCGGCATGTAGCGGTTGACGGGTCCGATCGTCATCGGGCCGGTTTTTCCGGAGCCGAGCCGGGAAGCCTGGTCAGCCAGCGAACGTTCGCTCGGCTTGATGCCCTGGTCGTAGTTGGGCACGGCGCGCGAGGCGATCAGGTAGGCGCTGTCGGGGCGGATGTGCAGTTCCGGGGCGCGCGTCTCGTTCCACCAGGCCAGCTGGCGCCAGCGCGCGTGATGGTAATGGCGCAGTCCTTCCCTGGCATACACGGTGCGTCCGCCCACCTCGACCTCGACGTCGTAGTCGAGGTTGCGCGCGCCGGCCTGGAAGGTCCTGGTGTTCTCGACGACGACCTCGACCCGTGCCTGTCGTTCCAGGCCGGGATACCAGCGTACGGCAAAGCGCGCGTCCAGCAGCGGATGGGCGGCGCCGCCCTGCGCCTTGAATGGCGCCAGGCCGCGCCACTCGCGCGCCAGCGGGCCGTCGAGCCAGGCGCCGGTGTTCTTCTCGCCCCTGGCGCCGGCGGCCGCCTCGGCCAGGGTGGCGCGGTAGGTCACGCCATCGATCGTGAGCGTGACGCTGGCCGTCAGGCCGTCGGCGAGCAGGCGCTTGACGGTGACGTCGGCGGCGCGCGGCTGCGGCGCTTGCTCCTTCACCAGGTCGAGGTCGGCGTTTGCGCGCGCGCCGAGACGTGGCAGGACGCCGGAGAGGACCGCATGGCGCACCGAGCCGTCCGCATGAGTGGCCTTGACATCGACCTGTAGCGGCAGCAGGGCGCCGTCTTGCAGGCGCGCCGCCAGGCGCTCGTTCTTGCCCAGGTCGCCCGGCGCGAAGACCTGGCCGAAGGTGAAGGGGACGTCGGCCTGGTCGGAGCGCAGGTTCTGGAGGCGGACTTCAGCGAGAGGGGATGCCGCCAGCGCGGCGGTGCTGGTCAGCACGAGCGCCGCCGCCAGCAGACGGAACAGGCGCGGCGCGGAAAAAGAGGACGGGCCGGACATCGCAGCGGTGGGCGTCGGTGCGTCAGCCCGCCGTGGTCGACTGCGCGAGCGTGGCGCCGGCCCCTGGCGCGGCGTCGAGCGCGCGAATCACGTCGCGCGAGGTGGCTTCATACTTGCTGTTAATGAAGCGCATCGAACCGATGAAGTGCAGGAAAGCCGTTTCCGCGGTGGCGCAATCGGGGGTGCCATACTTGGGGAAGGGCAGCGTGCGGGTGCCGCGGGCATTGGCCACCAGGTAGTTCGAGGTCACCTGCTCGGTGCCCCAGCGCTTCCAGTCCTCGCCCAGCTTGGCGGTCATGCGGCGCGAAAAGTCCAGCATGGCGTCGCGCATGGTGTCCGAATGCGGGAAGCCGGTGAAGCCGGCGCAGCCGCGCACGTACAGGGCGTCCTGCGGCAGGCCGACATTGACCATCTCGCTCTCGGAAATGGTCTGGATGTGGGCGCCCGGCTTGAGCACGCGCAGCGCGTGCTCGCGCACCGCCGGCAGCTGGCGCAGCGGGGTGTCGGACAGGTCGGCCAGCACGAAACCGGTGCCGTTGCGCACGCCTTCCACGATTTCGGGGATCGGCTGGACCGTGACGGTATCGGCGTCGAGCTGGACCACATAGGTTTCGCGCACGAAGCCCGAGATCGCGTACAGCCTTTCCCACACGCCGCCGCGCGGAATGTCGGGATGGACGAATTCGTCGGCGTGGTGCAGCTCGATGTGCGGCACGTGCTGGCGCAGCACGGCACGGTCCTCATCGGTGATCGAGGGATCGCACACCACGACCACCCGTTCCGCGTTCGCATAACGGACGAAGGACTTGAGCGCGACCAGGTAGGCGAGAACGTCGCGGGTATGGACCATCGACAGCAGCATGAACGGCAGGTTGCCGCGCTCGACCGGAGGGGTCGACAAGATTTGCCGGGTCGCCTTCGTGTGCCGGGAACGGAAATAATCCCGTTTCAGGCGCTGAACGATCCTCTGAATTAAAGACATCCTCACTGACTCCTGTATCCGCATGTCGGCAAGCGTCGCAGCTTTGCCGGACGCTGGCGTGATACTATTGCATTTCTTGCAATAGCGCGCGATTATTATATGCTGAATTGTGCAGCGCACGCGTTCCGTGCTGCATTTTTTGCCAGATGACATTATCTTCATGCCTGAAGACGGCATACCGCCATCCAAATCCCTGACGGAGCGCCATTGAGTAAGCAGCAGGTAACATTTTTCTTGCCGGATCCGCAACAAGTACGCTTGTTGCAGGATGCCGATCCGGACCGCGACTGGCGCCTTTTCAGCACCGGGGTGCAGGTATGGGTCGGGCAAACCTATCTGCGCCTGAAGCGGGCCGGGTATCCGGTGGCGCTCAGCGCGCTGGCGCCGGATGCGGGCCTGGTGGTGGTCCATGCCGACCATGTGCCGGTGCTGCTGTGCCGGCGGCGTTGGGGGGCGGCCCTGACCATCGTGGCGGCGCGCGCCGACCGTCCGCACCAGCCGCATGCCGATGTCGAGATCGTGCAGAACGCCGCGTCCGCGCACGGCGGCAGCGCCTTCCACGTCCAGCACTGGCCGCAGCCAGGCCTGGTGGCGCGCGATCCGCAGCGCGGCAACACCGTGCGCACGGTGTCCTTCAAGGGGACGGTGGGCGAGATGACGCCGGAATTCGCCGCACCCGAGTGGGCCGACGGCCTGCGGCGCCAGGGCATCGAATGGCGCTGCGACGCGGTGGCATGGGGCGGCAATGCCGCGTCTTACCAGACCAGCTGGAACGACTACCACGATACCGACGTGGTGCTGGCGATGCGCAAGGACGTGTCGCACCTGCACGTCAAGAAGCCGGCCAGCAAGTTGATCAATGCCTGGCTGGCCGGCGTGCCGGCCATTCTCGGTCCCGAGCAGGCCTACCGCGAGTTGCGCCGCTCGCCGCTGGATTACATCGAAGTGGCGTCGGCGCGCGAGGCCGGGGAGGCGCTGGCGCGCCTGGCGAGCGAGCCGGCGCTGTACCAGGCCATGGTCGAGAACGGATTGCGTCGCGGTGAAGAAGTGCGGGCCGAGGCATGTACCCGGGTCTGGGCCGAATTGCTGTTCTATACCATCCCGGCGCGCCGCCGCGCACCGGCGCCGCTGGCGCTGGCCGGCCTTGGCCTGCGCAGCCTGCGCTGCCGGCTGCGCGCCTGGCGAACGGCGTCCCCGGCGTAAAAAAAAGCGGCGCCACCGCCAGGTGGCGCCGCCCCGGATCGGCTCCCGGACGCTGGCTTCAGGCGAAGCCGGCCGGGATGCCGCCTGCGGTCAGCGTGGAACGATGTTCCATTGCGGGCCCTTGCTGTAGTCGGGCTTGTCTGCGCGGCCGCTGAAAACGGTCCAGGCCTGGGTCGCGTTGGCGATGCCCGAAGTCGCCGCAACCGCCAGCGCCGGCTGCATATTGGACGGGTAGCCCATGGTCGAATCGGAGTAGCCCGACATGCGGCCCGGAGACCAGCGCCCCTTCGACGCGACGCGCAGCCAATCGCTCTGCTGGACGCTTGCACAAGGCTGGTCGATATACTTCAGGCCCTGCGGATGCTTCAGGCGCTTGCTTTCGTTCAGAATGCTGTCGCCGGCAAAGTTATAGGTGTGCATGGCGGTCAGGTCGCTGAAGATCGGTTCCTTGGCGCTTGGGCGGAACTCCAGGTGATAAGCCGAGGCCTGGATCCAGCAGAAACCCGGCGTGGTCATGCGGCCGACAGCGTACTTCGCCTTCCATTGGAGGATCGGCAGGGCCTTCTCGAAGCCGAGTTCGGTCAGGTAGCCGAAGCTCCAGGTCAGGAAGTCGTCCTGCCATGGGGCCGAAGCGGCCACCTTGAACGAACTGGCGCCAGAGCCGTCGTACACCCCCAGCTGGTTTGGATTGCCGACCACATAAGTCGCGTGATAGAAGTTCAGGTTGTTGTCGACCTGTTTGACAAAATAGTCTTTCAGCGGGTGGCTGTCCGGGGTGACGTAGGCGGCATGGCCGAGCGTGCGCAGCGACCAGGCCTGGCCGCGTACCTGCTGCCAGCGCACCAGGCCCTGGCCATAGCCGGAATTGCCTGGATCGGTTTCCAGCGGATTCGCAGCCGCCCAGAACAGCAGTTCTTCGAGATAGTAGTAGTCGCCGGTCAGCAGATACGGGAGGTAGACCATCGACGGCTGGTGGGCGGTATCGTGCGAATACGGCGTACTGCACAGCTGCTTGTTGTTATTGGCGCAACGCGGCACCGGCAGCGGAGCCTTGTTTGCCAGATTCATGTGGGTCGAAATATTCTTGTTGGCCGCGCTGTCGGCGCGCACCGGGTTGCCGGTGTTCTCGTCGCGCATGTGGATCGACCAGCTGGCGGCGCCATCGGCGGCGGCCATCATCGAGTTCAGCGCGCGCTGGTCCTTCGACAGCAGATAAGCGACTGACCAGGAAGGCAGGGGGCCGATGTCGGCGCGACCGCCCGTGGTGCCCATGGCCGCCATGACGGGACCGATCTTCATCGGGCCGGTGTTGGCCGTGGTGATGCCCTTGCCCAGATCGGCCAGCATGCTTTCCGACGGCACGACGTTCTGGTCGTAGTTAGAAACCGCTTTTGATGCGATCAGGTAGGACGTATTGTGACGCACGTGCGCCTGTGGCGCGCGGGCAGCGTCCCACCAGGCGCTCTGGTGCCAGCGCGCGTGATGGTAATGGGTCAGGCCAGCCTTGGTGTAGATGCGGCGGCCGGCGACATCGACGCTCACGTCATATACGAGGTTGCGGGCGCCTGCCTTGAAGGTCTTCGTGTTTTCGACGACGACGTCGACCCGTGCCTGTTTCGACAAGCCCGGATACCAGCGTACGGCGAAACTGGCCGTCAGCAGGGGATGCACGACGCCGGCGCCGTTCTTCACCGGGGTGCTCACGATCCATTCGTTGGCAACCGAACCCGACAGCCAGCTGACAGGCTTCGGGGAAGCCAGCGCATCGGCCAGGGAGGCGTTGTACTGCACGCCGTCGGCGGTGATGACGACGTTCGCGCTCAGGCCGCTCGCGGCCAGGCCTTCGAGGGTCACCCTGCTTTTTTCGGACGCGGTCGATTTGACCAGCTGGATCTTCTCGATCTGGCCGACGGCCAGGGTCGGCAGGATGCCGGACACGATCACGTGACGCACCGAGCCGTCGGCGTGGGTCGCCTTGATATCGGTCTGCAGGCGTAGCAGGGTGCCGTTCGACAGGCGGGCCGCAAGGCCTTCGGTCGGCGCCATCTGGCCGGCCGCGACTACCTGGCCAAAGGTAAACGGCACATTCGTCTGGGCCAGGCCGGTATTCTGGATCTCGACATCGGTCAAGGTGGGGCCGGCGACGATCGCGGCCGGCGTGGTCACCGGCGTGAGGACGGTCGGGGTGGTCGGTTTCGGGGTGAAGCCGGTGGTGGTCTTGGCCAGCGACGTACCGGAGTCGGTGTACGACACCGCGTCGGGCGCGAGGTCGTCGCCACCGCCGCCGCCGCAGGCGCTCAGCATGGCGGCGCTCAGTGCGGTGGCGATGACGGAGGTGCAGCGTGCAGTCAGGCGGGCCGGCTTGGCGCTGTGATTGCTGCCACGTTCCGCGCGGCTCGGGGTGATCTGGTCAGGGGTCATGGGAGTTGGGGTGTCGTTTCGCAGTGGAATTAATTTCCGTGTGGAACTGAACTTTACCCTGACAAACATTTCCATGGGCCAATTTTGAACAGATTTTGCTGATTTTCTGCGCAAAAACAACGAAAATGTCGAACTTGAAAGTATTTACGCAAATAAAGTCAAGCGTATTTTTGCCGAAAGACGTAAAAAAGCTACAATATTCTTGGTTTTTTTACACTTGTGACGGGTCAAAATCAGAACTTGAGCCGAATAACGCGTTTTTGTGCACCGGCAATGTTTCGGATTTGCTGAATATGCCTTGGGCGCGCGCACGCATCCTTGCGAAGTTGACATTGAATAATTATTTAATGTGCTAGGATGACAACATCAATGGACTGGCGACATGGCTGGTCCCTTTATCCAAGGACACAGTGCCGGCCGTTGTGCTGCGCCGATGTGGCGCACTCGGGCTTCGCGGAAATGATGCAATGCTAAGCACAACCAACCATGTAGCGGCCCGGCTGGCGGCCGGACGGCCGCCGGTCCTGATCGTGATCGTCGATACCGAGGAAGAATTCGCCTGGGACCGGCCATTCGACCGCGCCAGCGTCGATACCGCCTCGGTCGCGGCCCAGCCGCTGATGCACGAGCGCGTGTTCGACCGCTTCGGCATCGTGCCGGCTTATATGGTCGACTGGCCGGTGGCCACCGCCCCGCAGGCCGTCGCCACCCTGCGCCGGCTGATGCAGGAAGGACGCTGCGATATCGGCACCCAACTGCACCCCTGGGTCTCGCCGCCTTATGAAGAACAGGTCACGCGCTTCAATTCCTATGCCGGCAACCTGCCGCGCGAGCTGGAGCTGGCCAAGCTGCGCATGCTCACCAACGCCATCGGCAACGCTTTCGGGCGTGCCCCGACCGCCTTCAAGTCGGGCCGCTACGGCCTGGGGCCGCACAGCGCCGAGGCGGTGGCCGCGCTGGGCTACGAGATCGACGCCAGCGTGGTGCCCTATACCCGCTTCGAGGACGACGGCGCCCCCGATTTCCGCGCCTTCGACGAGCATCCCTACTGGTTCGAGGCCGGCGGACGGCGCCTGCTCGAGCTGCCGGTGACCACCGGCTATGCCGGCTGGCTGCGCGGCATGGGGTCGCGCCTGTTCGACCTGGCGCGCAGCCCGGCGGGACGCGTGCTGCGCATGGGCGGTGTGCTGGCGCGCACCCGCGCGCTCGAGCGCATCCGCCTCAGTCCCGAAGTCGCCACAGGCGCCGAGATGCGGCGCCTGACGCGCGCGCTGCGCGCCGATGGCTGCGAAGTGTTCTCGCTGACCTACCACAGCCCCTCGCTGGTGCCTGGCCACACGCCCTATGTGCGCGACGCGGCCGACCGCGAGCGCCTGATTTCCACGATCCACGATTACTGCGCCTGGTTCCGCGACGAGATCGGCGGCCAGTTCCTGGCCCTGTCGCAGGTGGGGGCGGCGCTGGCGCCCCAGGCCGGGGTCGCGCCGCGCTCGCTCGAAGCGGTGCGCTGAAATCAGCGCCCGGCGGCGCGTGCGTGCAGCCGGCCCAGCCAGGGCCAGCGATAGGCGTTCAGGTGGTACATGGTGCGCACCTCGCCGGTCCAGCGCAAGTGCCATTCCATCACCCGCCCATAGAATTCGATGCGCTCGAAGCGGCGCGCTTCGATGATGTCGCGCGTGGCTTCCTCGCGCATCAGGAGCGCCGGCGACAGGCCGTTGCCGATACCCTCGTCGTAGGCCGTCTTGAGCACCACGATGCAGCCGCCGCCCTCTACGCACAAGTCCATCGCCGCCAGCCGTTCGCCGATGAAGTAGCGGTAGACGCAAGCCGCATCGATGGCGGCGAAGGCTTCCAGCATGGCGCGGTAGAAGCGGCCCTGCTCGTTGCCGGCGCTGACGGCGGTGCCGTCCTGCGCCTTCCAGCCCGCGCTTTCCAGGCGGCCGTAGTCCTCGACCGCGGCCGCCATCTCGTGTGCCGCGCGGCTGGCCTGGAGCCGGGTCGGCACGCCGTCGTCCTGCAGGCGCTTGCGCTGCTTGCGCAGATTGCTGCGCAGGTTCTTGCCGCGCGTATTCCAGTAGTCCTCGAAACTGGCCGGCAGGGTGACGCGGGCGGTCTCGATATAGTCCATGCTGCGCAAGCCGCCGTCACCGTGCGCGGGACGCGCCATCAGCATCGGATCGCACTGGGTCAGGCCGAGCGTGAGGGCGGCGCCGGGCAGGGCGCGCAACAGGCCGGGCAGGCCGGCGCCGGGCGCCCCGGCGTCGCGCTGCAGCCACAGGCCGACCGGGGCCTGGGCCGGCTGGAAGGTATTCCAGGCGCCCAGGCGCGACGGCGCCAGGATCGCCATCGCGTCGGTTTCTCCATCGCGCTCGCGCCAGGCCAGCACTTCCCGTCCGGTGCCGAACACGGCCAGCAGGGGGAGCACGAATTCCGGCGCCAGCAGCGGCGAGCCGGCGCTCTCGCGGTGCAGGCGGCGCCAGCGTTCCAGGTGCTCGGGACGGGCCGCCAGTTCGGTTGCCGGGACCACGCGCCAGTTCATGACGCCGCTCCCGCCGTCTCTTCCAGCGCGCGGCGCACGGTGGCGGCCAGCCAGGCGCGCTCCGGCGCGCGCAATGCCTGGTGCACGGGCAGGCCGAACAGGCGCCGGCCGAGCGCCACGCTGTTGGGGCAGACCGTGGCGTCGACCCCGGGCCACAGGCTGGCGCCGAAGCGCACCATCGGCACGCCGGCAGCGCGCAGGCGTTCGAACAGCGCGTCCGGCCGGTCGGCCAGCAGCGGGAACACCCAGGGGCAGGCGCCGGCGGGCAGCGCCGCGAACAGCGGCTGCCAGCCGGGCGCACCGGCCAGCGCGCGTTCGAGTTCCAGGTAATTGCGGCGCCGCGCCCCGACCAGGCGCGCGCGGCCGGCGCGCCGCAGGACGGCGCGCGAGAACCACGACGAGCGGCGGTCGACCCAGCGCGGATCGAAGTCGAAGCTGCTGTCAGACGAGGCCGGGGCCAGCGCCGGGATCGCGCCGGCGCCGGGGTTGGCGCTGCGTGCCTTGAGCCGGTTCCACAGCGCCGTCTTCAGGCCCAGCGGCAGGGCCAGCGCGGCGCGCACGAGCGGCAGGCGGCCCTGGGCGAAACTGGCTTCGAGCGCGCCCAGCGCGGCCTTGGCTTCGAAGCCGGCGCCGGCGCCATGCAGGGCCGCGGGCAGCCGGTGGCGGTGCGACACCAGGCAACCGCCCTCGAAGATGGGGAAGAATTTCATGCTGCTGCCGATCGCGTAGTCGCCGCTGGCGCCGACCGCGACGCCATCGCGCTCGCCGAAGAAGCAGTGGGCGCAATCCTCGACCAGGCCGGCGGCGTGAGAGTCGCACAGCGCGCGCAGGGCGCGCAGGTCTTGCGGAAAGCCGAAGAAATGGGTGACCATGACGGCCTTCACGCCGGGGCCCAGCTTGCTTGCCACGTCGTCCAGGTCGGCCGTGGTGTCGGGATGGACCCGGTAGAACACCACCTCGGCCCCGCGCCAGTGCACCGGCGGGATCATCGAGGGGCTGTGGTAGGCCGGCACCAGCACCTTGTCGCCGGGGCCGACGCCGAGCGCGCGCAACGCCATGCCGATCGCGATCCGGCCGCTCGTGACGGGCTGCACCGCGGGCGCGTCGTCCAGCGCCGGCAGGGTCGCGCCGTGGCCGGCAAAGGCGCCGAGCGAGAGGATCGGGACGGAGGGAATGGCGCGGATGTCGCTCATGCTGGCGCTGCGGATGTGTTTATTCTAGGCATGATTTAAATATAACATGCGGTATCGCCGTTCCCGCGCACCGAAAAGATGTCGAAAAAGCATCCGCTTTCTTGCGGCGCGGCCCGAACTGGTAAGATTGCAGATGCGTGGCGGATGCGCCGCGCCATTTCGCGCCATGCGGCGACCGTACCCACTATGCGATGAACCACCTGATCCACGACAGCATCTTCGACAGCGCGGCGCGCACCCCCGAGGCCGAGGCCCTCGCCTATGGCGCGGCGCGCTGCACCTACCGCGAACTGGCCGACCAGGTCAACGCGGCGGCGGCCCTGTTCCTGGCCCAGGGCATGCAGCCGGGCGAGCGGGTCGCGGTGTACATGGAAAAGCGCATCGAGAACGTGGTGGCCATGTTCGGCGCGGCCGCCGCCGGCTGCGTGTTCGTGCCGGTCAATCCGCTGCTCAAGGCCGAGCAGGTGGCCTACATCCTGGCCGACTGCAATGTGCGCCTGCTGGTGACGACCCCCGAACGCCAGGCCCAGCTGGCCGCCAGCCTGGGCGGCTGCCCTGACCTGCGCGCGCTGCTGCTGACCGACGGCGCCCAGCCGGCGCCGTCCCCTTCGGGCCTGGCGCTGCTGCGCTGGTCGCAGCTCGAGACCGGCGTATCGTTCACCCCGCACCGCCGCATCGACACCGATATGGCGGCCATCCTGTATACCTCGGGCAGCACCGGCGCCCCCAAGGGTGTGGTGCTGTCGCACCGGAACATGGTGGCCGGCGCCGCCAGCGTGGCCGGCTACCTTGGCATGCGTGCCGACGACCGCCTGCTGGCGGTGCTGCCGCTGAGCTTTGACTATGGCCTGAGCCAGCTGACCACCGCCTTCCTGCGCGGGGCCTGCGTGGTGCTGATGAACTACCTGTTCCCGAAGGACATCGTGGCCGCCGTGCGCGCCGAGCGCATCACCGGCCTGGCGGCGGTGCCGCCGCTGTGGATCGCCCTGTCGCGCCTGGAGTGGCCGGCCGATTGCACGCTGCGCTTCATCACCAATTCCGGCGGCGCGATGCCGGTGGTGACGGTCGAGGCGCTGCGGGCGGCGCTGCCGCGCGCCGAGGTCTACCTGATGTACGGCCTCACCGAAGCCTTCCGCTCCACTTACCTGCCGCCGGCCGAACTGGCGCGCCGCCCCGATTCGATCGGACGCGCGATCCCGAATGCCGAGGTGCTGGTGGTGCGTCCCGACGGCACCCTGTGCGAGGCCGACGAGCCGGGCGAACTGGTGCACCGCGGCGCCCTGGTGGCGCTGGGCTACTGGAACGACCCGGCGCGCACCGCCCAGCGCTTCCGTCCTGCCCCCGGCCAGGATCCGGCCCTGCCGCTGCCCGAGCTGGCCGTGTGGTCGGGCGACACCGTGCGGCGCGATGCCGACGGTTACCTGTACTTCGTCGGCCGCAGCGACGAGATGATCAAGGTCTCGGGCTACCGCATCAGCCCGACCGAGGTCGAGAGCGTGCTGCATGCCAGCGGCCTGGTGAGCGAGGTGGCGGTGTTCGGCATCGCCGACGAGACGCTGGGCCAGGCGATCGTGGCGGTGGCGGTGGCCGACCTTGGCGCGGTCGACCGCGCCGCGCTGCTGGCCGAATGCCGGCGCCGGCTGCCGGCCTACATGATCCCGGCCCACATCGTCGTGCGCGCCGAGGCGCTGCCGCGCAACCCGAACGGCAAGATCGACCGCAACCTGCTGCGCACGACCTTCCAGCCCGGCCAGTAAAAAACGTCCGGACCTTACCGCACCTGTTCCAGCCTATTCCCATGACCGGCACCAAGCCCCAGCACGCTCCCCAGATTCATTTCCCCGTGGTCGACGACGTCCTGCAAGTCGGCGGCATCCCGCTCACCCGGCTGGCCGAGCGCGTCGGCCGCACGCCGTTCTTCGCCGTCGACCGCGCCGTCTGCAGCGGCAAGGTGGCGGGCCTGCGCGCGATCCTGCCGCCGCAGGTGGCATTGCACTATTCGATCAAGGCCAATCCGATGCCGGCCCTGGTGCAGCACATGGCGGGCCTGGTCGACGGCCTCGACGTCGCCTCCAGCGGCGAACTCAAGACCGCGCTGGATACCGGCATTGACCCGGCCCACATCAGCTTCGCCGGCCCGGCGAAGACGGATGCGGAGCTGCGCCAGGCGGTCGCCGCCGGCGTGTGCCTGAACATCGAGTCCGAACACGAGCTGGCGCGCACCGCGCGCATCGGCGAAGCGCTCGGCATCACGCCGCGCGTGGCGCTGCGCATCAACCCGGCTTTCGAACTGAAATCGTCGGGCATGAAGATGGGCGGCGGCGCCAAGCCCTTCGGCATCGACGAGGAACAGGCGCCTGCCGTGCTGCGGCAGGTGGCGGCGCTGGGCCTGGATTTCCAGGGCTTCCACATCTTCAGCGGTTCACAGAGCCTGCGCCTGGACGCCATCGTCGAGGCGCAGTCGCGCAGCATCGAGCTGGCCATGCGGCTGGCCGGCGACAGCCCGCTGGCGCTGCGCCAGCTGAACATCGGCGGCGGCCTGGGCATCCCGTATTTCCCGGGCGAGGCGCGCATCGATCCGGCGCCGATGGGCGAACACCTGGCCGCCTGGCTGCCGCGCCTGGCCGCGGCGCTGCCGCAGGCGCGGCTGGCGCTGGAACTGGGACGCTACCTGGTCGGCGAAGCCGGCGTGTACGTGGCGCGCGTAATCGACCGCAAGGTCTCGCGCGGCGAGGTGTTCCTGGTGCTGGACGGCGGCATGCACCACCACCTGGCCGCCTCGGGCAACCTGGGCCAGGTGATTCGCAAGAATTATCCGGTGGCGGTCGGCAGCCGCATGAATGCCGCGGGCGACGCGCCGGACAGCGGCCCGGCCTCGGCCACCGGCCCGCTGTGCACCCCGCTCGACATCCTGGCCGACCGCATGCCGCTGGCCCATGCCCGCGTCGGCGACCTGGTGGTGGTGTTCCAGTCCGGCGCCTACGGCGCCAGCGCCAGCCCGGCCATGTTCCTCGGCCATCCGCCGGCGCTCGAAGTGCTGGTCTAGCCGGTCTGGCGCGGCGCCGCCGCGCCGCCCTGCGCCTTGGCGTCAGGCGCCTTGCCCAGCCAGCGATCGATGCGGTCCTGCATGAACGGGATGCGCATCGGCGGAATGTCTTCCTGGATCGGCATGCGGATCAGCACCTTGTCGAGCACGATCAGGATCGCGAATACGTAGTAGATCAGGTCGTAATAGGCCAGGGTCAGGAAGGCGCCGGCGGTCATGTAGCCGATGATGCTGACGTGGCACATGCGCGCCAGCATCAGGGCCCAGCCGAGGTCCGGCTTGTCGCGGCAGAAGCGGATCACCCGCGAACCGAGGCGCCAGGCCACCAGGAACATGGTCAGGAAGATCGCCAGGCCGATATAGCCCTGCTCTCCCAGCACCTGGAAATAGATGCTGTGGGCATCGTAGTAGCGTTCGGGTTCCGGCGCATACAGCATGAACATATGGGGCGCGAACACGTTCGGCCCGCCGCCCAGCACGAACTCGTTGGCGATATTGATCGCGAACAGCCAGGAGTTGATGCGCCCGGTCGCGGAGGCGTCCTCGTCGTACGTCTGGATGCTGTGCATCCTTCCCATCCATTCCTCGGGCATGGCCAGCAGGACGACCGGCACCAGGAGCAGGAAGGCGATGCCGGTCTTGAGCTTGTGGTGCGACTTGAGCCACAGGAAAAATCCCATCATGAAGACAGCGAGGAAGGCGCCGCGCGAGTACGAGCCGATCGCGCCCAGCGCGGTCAGGGCGGCCATGGCCAGCACTCCTCGCTTGAGCCATTTTCCATGCACCTGGGTTACCAGGTAGACCAGCAGTGGCGTGATCGTCACCAGCGCCAGCGCCAGCGTGTTGTTGTCGCTGATGAAACTGGCGCGCGGACCGAGCATGCCTTCGCCGCCGCCGCTGAAGATGACGAAGATGCCGCTCTTGACGCCCCAGAAGCCGATCGACAGCGCCACCACGATGGCCAGCATCTGGGCATCCTTGCGGGTACGTACGGTCATGATGGTGAGGAAGACCATCAGGATAATCTTGCTGAAACGGTCCCAGTCCTGCCAGGCCGCGGCGGGCACCTGGGCGAAGATGGTGGTGACGGTCATCCAGCCAAAGAAGATCATCAGCATTACCACCAGCGGGGACATCGGAATCTTCTTGGGCTCGCGCGAGACCATGACCGCCACCAGGGTAATGATCGACAGGTACATCGCGAACGCGAAGTTCTGCGTGAAGCCATAGCTCAGGCGGTGGGGATTCATCAGGCTGACCACGGCGTAGGCCATGGCGCCGACCACCGGGCGTTTGAAGATATAGGGAATGATCGCCACGAAGGCGAACAGTAGAATGATGTCACGCATGGCCGGGCCGCCTCGGAATGCTTGGAATGGATGGTGTCATGTGGATGGGAGGTCCCAAAGCGCGCCGGGAAGCGCTGGCGCCGGATCGGTATTTGTTAAAAAGCAATGCCGCCATTATGCGAAAAAATTTTCCGGAGGGCAGCACGATTGACGCCAGACGCATAAATTTTTGACAAGCATGATACTATAATTCAAGTTCTGATCAGCACTGTTACACCTTATCGTTAGCAGCTGAAGCAACACTCGGCACAGGAAAAACGGCGCGCACGACGTGCGCTTTCACCGGTTTCTTTCGTTCAGTTAATTCACCTCCCAGAGAAATCATGAAGATCACTATCATTGGCACCGGTTATGTGGGCTTAGTTTCGGGCGCATGCTTCGCCGACGTCGGCAACACGGTATTGTGCCTGGATGTCAACGACGAAAAAATCGCCATGCTCAAGAATGGCGTCATCCCGATCCACGAACCCGGCCTGGACACCATGGTCGAGCGCAACGCTGCCGCCGGCCGCCTGCTGTTCTCGACCAGCTACGACGAAGCCATGGCGCACGCCGAATGCGTGTTCCTGGCGGTCGGCACCCCGCCGGACGAGGACGGCAGCGCCGACCTGACCCACATCCTGGCCGCAGCCCGTTCGATCGGCCAGCGCATCGAAAAGCCGGTGGTGGTGGTCGACAAGTCGACCGTGCCGGTCGGCACCGCCGACAAGGTGCGCGCCGCCATCCAGGGCGAACTCGACAAGCGCGGCAGCACTGTCGCGTTCTCGGTAGTGAGCAATCCCGAATTCCTGAAGGAAGGCGCGGCGATCGACGACTTCATGCGCCCGGACCGCATCGTGGTGGGCAGCGACGACGCCACCGCCACCCGCCTGATGCGCCAGCTGTACGCACCGTTCAGCCGCAACCATGAAAAACTGGTCGAGATGGACGTGCGCAGCGCCGAGCTGACCAAGTACGCCGCCAACGCCATGCTGGCCACCCGTATCAGCTTCATGAACGAGCTGGCCAACCTGGCCGAAGTGCTGGGCGCCGACATCGAGGCTGTGCGCCACGGCATGGGCCTGGATCCGCGCATCGGTTCGCAATTCCTGTATGCCGGCATGGGCTATGGCGGCTCCTGCTTCCCGAAGGACGTGAAAGCCCTGGTCAAGACCGGCGCCGACCACGAGCAGACCCTGCACATCCTGGAAGCGACCGAGCGCGTCAACGACAACCAGAAGAACGTCCTGTTCAAGAAGCTGTCGCGCTTCTACGGCGGCGTGGAAAACCTGAACGGCAAGACGGTCGCGCTGTGGGGCCTGTCGTTCAAGCCGAACACCGACGACATGCGTGAGGCGCCAAGCCTGATCCTGCTGAAGGAACTGTTCGCTGCCGGCTGCCGCGTGCGCGCCTACGATCCGGTGGCCAGCAGCGAAGCGCTGCGCGTGCTGGAACGCGACCACGGCGCCGCCCGCGTCGAGGAGATGCTCACCATCGCCAGCTCGGCCACCGCCGCGGTCGACAATGCCGACGTGCTGGTGCTGGTGACCGAATGGAAGGAATTCCGCGCGCCGGACTTCCGCCACCTGGCCCAGACCCTGCGCGGCAAGGCGATCTTCGACGGCCGTAACATCTACGACCCGGCGGAAGTCGCCGAAGCCGGCCTGGCCTACGAAGGCATCGGCCGCGTCAGCCGGAAGGCCGCCTGATGATCACGGGCGCCCACCGCATCCTGGTCACGGGCGCTGCCGGCTTCGTCGGCAGCTTCGTGGCGGCGCGCCTGGCGGCAATGGGCCACCAGGTGGTCGGCTGCGACAACTTCAACGACTACTACGATCCGCGCCTGAAGCACGACCGCGTGGCGGCCTTGCTTGCGCCGGCCGGCGTGCCCTGCCACACGGTGGAGCTGGCCGACCCGGCCCAGGTCGCGGCGCTGTTCGAACGCGAGCGGCCGACCCTGGTGGTGCACCTGGCGGCCCAGGCCGGGGTGCGCTACTCGCTCGAGAACCCGGCCGCCTACGTGCAGTCGAACCTGGTCGCCTTCGGCAACATCCTCGAGGCCTGCCGCCACGGCAAGATCGAACACCTGCTGTATGCCAGCAGCAGCAGCGTCTACGGCGCCAACGCCAAGGTGCCGTTCAGCGAGGACGACCAGGTCGACGCGCCGGTGTCGCTGTACGCCGCCACCAAGAAGTCCAACGAGCTGATGGCGCACTCATACAGCCACCTGTTCAAGCTGCCGGCCACCGGCCTGCGCTTCTTCACGGTGTACGGGCCCTGGGGGCGTCCCGACATGGCTTATTTCAGCTTCGCCGAGAAGATGGCGCGCGGCGCCACGATTCCGGTGTTCGCCGAAGGCCTGCTCACGCGCGACTTCACCTATATCGACGACATCGTCGAAGGCGTGGTGCGGCTGCTGTTCAAGCCGACCCCGGCCACGGAAACGCGCGCCGCGCACACCGTGTTCAACATTGGCAACCATAATCCGGTGCGGGTGCTGGACTTCATCCAGACGCTGGAAGGCGCGATCGGCATCGAGGCGCGTAAGGAGTTCCTGCCGATGCAGCCGGGCGACGTGCCGGCCACCCATGCCTCGATCGACAAGCTCAAGGCCTGGGTCGACTTCGCGCCGACCACGCCGCTGGCCACCGGCCTTGCCAACTTCTGGGCCTGGTACCGCGACTGGGCGCCGGCACGCACATGAGGCGGGAGCGAGCATGAACGACCAGCCGCAGATCCTGCTGTTCCAGACCACCGACCCGGCCGCCGTGAAGAAGCGCCTGCTGCGTTTTCGCGCCGCTTTCCTGCGCCTGGGCCCGCAGTGCCGCTTCGCCGCCATCTCGTACACGCCGAATGCGAAGTCCGGCGTGCGCAAGGTGGTGCTCGACGGCGTCGAGATCGAGCACCACGTGTACGGTCCGGACGCCATCGACACCCTCGGCTATCCGGCCAAGGGCGCCGCGCGTCCGTTCAAGCTCATCCCCGGCAACTGCGACCTGCCGCCGCTGCTGTTCCGGCGCGCGCAGCCGCAGTACACCCAGTACTGGGTGGTGGAGGACGACGTCGAGTACTCGGGCGAGCTGCATGAACTGTTCGCCGGACTGGCCGACCGCGAGGGCGACCTGCTGGCGGCCCACCTGGCGCGCGGCGAGGCCGAATGGACGTATGCGTCGATGCTGCGCGCGCCCGGCCTGGACCTCAAGCCGGCCGACAGCTGGCTGGTGTTCCTGACGTTCTTTCGCATCAGCGGCGCGGCGCTCGACCTCATCGACCGCTACTACCGCGCCGGCTGGACCGCCCACAGCGAGAATGCCTGGGCCACGATCCTCAAGCATGGCGGCATGAGCGTGGTCGACTTCGGCGGCGCCGGCGAATTCGTGGCCGAGGAAGACCGCAACAAGCGCTACCACGGAGTGCCCAACGACGGCTTCGCCAAGAACGGCAGCTTCGGCACGCTGAACATCCGCCTGCGTCCCGGGCGCCAGAAGGACGTGCTGTGGCATCCGATCAAGCCGCCGAAGGCCTGGCTGCGCCAATGGCGCAAGCGCTATGTCTCGATGGCCCAGTGGTATCTTGGCCGCTTGACGCGCGGCACGCGCCAGGGCTGAGCCTTCAAGCGGATGATGACGACCGGGGCCTTCACAGGCCCCGGTTTTTTTATGCCTCGGCGCTGACGCGCAGGAAGGTCTCGAACATCAGCACCGACCACAGCGGGGTGCTGTAGTCCTTGCCGCCGGCGATGTGTTGTTCGACCATCTCGCGCAGGAAGCGCTCGTTGAACATGCCGGTGTCGAGCAGCAGCGGCGACAGCGCCGCCGCGCGCAGCTTCTCGCGCAGCGGGCCGCGCAGCCAGGCCGCCAGCGGAATCGAAAAACCCTTCTTGGCGCGGTACAGCACATCGTGCGACAGGAACGGCTCGAGCGACTTCTTGAAGATGTACTTGCCTTCGCCGCCGCCCAGCTTGATGTCGGGCGGCAGGGTCGAGGCCCATTCGACGAAGGTATGGTCCAGGAGCGGCACCCGCACCTCGAGCGAGTGCGCCATGCTGGCGCGGTCGACCTTGGTCAGGATGTCGCCCGGCAGCCAGGTCTTGAAGTCGAGGTACTGGATCAGCGACAGCGGATCGTCGGTCGGCGAATTGGCCGCATGCTCGTGGAACACCTGGATCGCCTCGTAGCCCTGCAGCTCACGCTTGAAGCTATCCGAGAACAACTGGGCCCGGATCCGGTCCGGCATGCGCGACACGCCGTGGAAGTAGCCCTCCACCGTGTCGCGCGCCAGCGCCTCGAAGGTGGTCTTGGCGCGGAACATGCGCGGCGCCCAGTCGGCCTTTGGATACAGCCGGCCCAGGGTGCCGAACACGGGCTTGCGCAGGCCGGCGGGCACCTTGTCGCGCACGCGCTGCTCGGCCATCGCGAAGCGGTAGCGGCGGTAGCCGGCGAAGCTCTCGTCGCCGCCGTCGCCCGACAGCGACACGGTGACGTGCTTGCGCGCCAGCTGGCACACGCGGTAGGTCGGGATCGCCGAGCTGTCGGCGAAGGGTTCGTCGTACAGCCGGCCCAGGGTGTCGATCAGGCCGTAGTCGTCCTTGTCCACGACCTGGGCGTGATGGGTGGTGCGGTAGCGCGTGGCGACTTCATTCGCGTACTTCGATTCGTCGTACTCGGGATCGTCGAAGCCGATCGAGCAGGTGACCACCGAATCGGGATTCTGCTGCGCCATCATCGCCACCACCGCGCTCGAATCGACGCCGCCCGACAGGAAGGCGCCCAGCGGCACGTCGGCCACCATCTGGCTCTGCACGCATTCCTGCAGGCGCGCCGTCAGTTCCTGTTCGATTTCCTGCATCGGGCGCTGCGGGGCGCGCTGGAACGGAATGTCCCAGTACTGCTCGGGTTTCACCTCGCTGTCGCCGGCCTTCAGCGTGATGCGGTGGCCCGGCGCCAGCTTGAAGGCACCGTGGAAGATGGTGTGCGGTTCCGGCACGTAGCCGAAGGCGAAGTAATCCTCGACCGCGCGCGGGTTGAGCTTGCGCGACAGTTCGGGGTGGGTCATGACCGATTTCAGCTCGGAGCCGAACACGAACAGGCCGTTCGGCAGCAGGGCGTAGAACATCGGCTTGACGCCCAGGTGGTCGCGCGCCAGGAACAGCGTCTGTTTTTTCCTGTCCCAGATGGCGAAGGCGAACATGCCGCGCAGGCGCTGCAGGCAGTCCTGGCCCCAGGCCTGGTAGGCGTGCAGCAGCACCTCGGTGTCGGACTGGGTGCGGAAGGCGAAGCCGAGCGCGACCAGCTCGTCGCGCAACGCGCGGTAGTTGTAGATCTCACCGTTGAACACCATCACCACGTCGCCCTGGGCGTTGCGGATCGGCTGCTGGCCGCTTGCCAGGTCGATCACCGACAGCCGGCGGTGGCCCATGCCGAGCGCCGTTTCCAGATACAGCTCGCCTTCGTCCGGGCCGCGGTGGTGCTGGCTCTCGTTCATGCGGCCCAGCGCCGCGCGGTCGATCTCGCGAGTTCCCTGGGTATCAAAAATGCCGACGATTCCGCACATGCTCGTTCACTTCCTGCGTTGTTAAGTATTCATGGATTGGCGCAGCCGGGCCGGCGCCTTGCGCGCGACCAGGCCGTCGTACAGCGCCATATAGGCGCGCAGCATGGCGGCCATGCTGTATTTTTCTTCGATGCGTTCGCGCGCGGCGGCGCCGTGGCGCGCCTTCAATGCCGGGTCTTGCACGTAGCGCGCCAGCGCCTCGGCCAGGGCATCTACTTCGACCGGCACCAGCAGGCCGTGCACGCCGTCGGCGACCACTTCCGGGATGCCGCCGACGTTGGAACACACCGATGGCAGGCCGCACGCCATCGCCTCCAGCAGCGAGACCGGCGTGCCCTCGGCCAGCGAGGGCAGGGCGAACACGTCGAAACCATGCAGCAGCTCGGCCACGTCGGCGCGCGCGCCGGGCAGCCAGACGGCGTCCTGCAGGCCGGCCTGGGCCACCTGCTCGCGGATCGCGCCCAGCAGCGGGCCGTCGCCGACGATGGTGAGTTTCAGGCGTGCGCGCAGGGCGGGCAGGCGTTCGCGCAGCAGGGCGAAGGCAGCCACCAGGCTGCGGTGATTCTTGACGTCCTGCACCCGCGCCACGGCGCCGATCACGATATCGTCAGGCCCCCAGGGCGCGGCGGTGGCCGCATCCGCGCGCGGCGCGTAGCGTTCGGTGTCGACGCCGTTCTTGATCGGGTGGTTCTTCGCTCGCGGGATGCGGACCACGTCGTCCAGCCAGCGCTGCAGATCATCGGACACCGGGATATAGCGGTCGATGAAAGGCGCCAGGCGACGGCGCAGGAAATTGTGTTTCTTGTTCAGGCCCTGCGGGTCGGATGCGTCGCGGCCATGTTCGGCGTGGATCCGCACCGGCACCCCGGCCAGGGCCGCGGTGAAGCAGAATTCCATCGCCGCCAGGTTGTAGGTGTGCAGGATGGCCGGACGCAGGCGCCGCATCAGCTTCCAGAAGTCGACGTGCACTTGCGCGCCGTTCCCGGGCGGCTTGTTCAGGGCGAACAGCTCGACCCCGGGCTGGGTGATGCGCTGGGCGAAATCCGAGTAACGCGTCAGGCAGACGACCGCGTGCCGGTATTTTTCCGGCGGCAGGCGGTTGATGCAGTCGACCAGCAGCGTCTCCAGTCCGCCCACATCGAGCGAATAGACCAGGTGCACGACCAGGGGCCGCTGCGCGTTCAGGACCGACAGCTCGCTATGCATGGTCGTGACCGTCAATGGGTGCGCGCATGGTCCAGCGCGCGCTCGATCGCCTGGCCCTGGCCGGCCAGGAAGGCGCGCAGGGCGGCGCGCGCGCTTTCCGGATTGTCGCGCACCGGCGCCGACAGCAACACCACGGCGCCGTCGTCGCCGCGGAAGCGCAGCTTGGCCTGGGCCTGCAGCAGCTTGCCGACGTAGTTGTTGGCCGTCAGGTGGCCGTCGATCGACATCCACTGCCATACCAGGATCTGGCCGGTCGGACCGTTCAGGCGCGTTTCGCGCAGAGTCAGCGGCTGGCCGTCCAGGGTTTCGCTGCGCAGCGCGCCGCCGACGGCATGCCAGGCGTCGTCCGAGGTGGCCAGGGTGTTGACGGAGCTGATCAGGGCCTTGCCGTTGCGCTGGTTGCGGTAGTACATGATGTCGAGCGCGACCGGCGGCATGCTTTCGCTGTTGCGGAAGGTGGCGCGGTAGGTCGCGTCCGGGTTGACCCAGCGCGGGGTCCAGTCGGCGAACGGCGCCACCTGCGGCCAGCCCACCGCCACCGTGGACAGCTGGACCGGCTGCGGATTGAGGTTGGCGGCGTCGTTGTAGCGCGCGAAGCCCGGCCACAGCGCGGTGAGCGCCACCACGGCGGCGCACATCGCCGCCATGCGGACCGTCGAGGCCGGCGCCGGGTTGCCCGCCATGGTGGCGGCCGCCGCCGGTGTGGATGCATTGGCGACTGCCGGTTCGTCGTCGTCGCGCCAGAAGCTGCCGACCCAGAACATCAGCAGCATCACCAGGCCGAAGAACACCCAGCCATAGATCAGGTGGTCGACGCCGGTGGCCAGCTCCATGCCGGACAGGTGGCCGATCATCACGATCATGTAGGCGCGCAGGCCGTTGGCGACGATCGGCACCACGATCGACACCGCCACGAACAGCAGGCGCTTCGCGGTGGAGCGGTAGGTCAGGTAGGCGTACAGGCAGCCCAGGGTGAACGACGAAATCAGGTAGCGCACGCCGCTGCAGGCTTCCACCACCGACCAGGAGCCGGTCGGCAGCTCGAAGCGGGTGCCGTTGCGCAGCACCGGGATGCCGGTGGCCTGGACCGCCCACACGGTGAAGTCGGCGGTGAGGTTGATCAGGGGGCCGACGAAGACTTCGCCGAACGGCACCGCCAGCAGCAGGAAAAGAAGGGGAAAAGCAAGCGCCCCCGCCAGGCGCGGGCCCAGCATGGCCAGCGCGATGACCGGGAACATCGACACGAAGGCGTACTGCATCACCACCTGCACCTCGCCCATGCGCGCCAGCAGCCAGCCGGCGCCCAGCATGGCCACCAGCAGCAGGGCCGGGGCCCAGGGCCGCGCCGGCACCGCGTTGAACACCGCGCGCCGGCGCCAGATCAGCCACAGGCTGATCGGCAGGATCGCATAGCCGTGGGCGAAGGTCTCGGAACTGTTCCAGATCGCGACCAGCGACCCGGCGGTGCCGAGGTAGAGGAAGAAGGGCGCCAGCAGCGCGAGCGCGATCAGCATCGCGCTCGAGGGCGCCAGCGGGGTGGCGGCGGCGTGCGGCGCGGCGCCGGCCAGGTCCTTGGGTGGGTTCACGAGCATTCCAGTCGCTCCTCGATGCAGGCCAGGTTGCTCGGCCAGCTGTAATGATGTTCGACCCGCGCCCGAGCGGCGCGGCCCATCTCCCGGTTGTCGCGCACCAGCAGCGCCCCCAGGGTTTCGATCCAGGCCGGGGCGCCGTCGGCCACGGCCAGCTCCTGGTCCGGCACCGCATCGATGCCTTCCAGCGCCTGCGGCGAGACCACGGTCGGTGTGCCCATGGCCATCGCTTCGAGCACCTTGTTCTGGATGCCGCGCGCGATGCGCAGCGGCGCCACCGCCAGCGTGGCGTGGCGGATATAGGGCCGCACGTCGGGCACGGTGCCGGTGACGGTCACGCCGGGCAGCTGGGCCAGCGCCTGGACCTGCGGATTCGGGCGCGAGCCGACGATGTAGAAGCGCAGCGCCGGGTCTTGCGCGGAAAGGGCCGGGAACACGTCGTCGCAGAACCACTGCACGGCGTCGACGTTGGGCCAGTAATCCATGGCGCCGGTGAACACCAGCGCCTTTTCGCCCGCTGCGTAGGGGCTGGCCAGCGCGTGCTCGGGCGAGAAGTAGTCGGTGTCGACCCCGTTGCTGAAGTGGCCGATGCGCGCCACGCTCTCGGGCGCCAGCTGGCGGAACAGGTCGGCCTCGGGCTTGGAGACGAACAGCGAGGCGTCGTACTGGCTGGCCACCTGGCGCTCGTAGCGCAGCAGCTGGCGCGCCTCGTGGCGGTACAGCCAGCTCATGGGCCACGATTTCTTGTCGGCGTACTGGCGCCATTTGTCCGAGTCGACGTCGCAGAAGTCGATCACGCGGCGCGCGTCGCGGATGCTATCGACGTATTGCGCCATCGGCGACGAGAACACCATCACGCGCTTGATGCCGTGCGCGGCCACGGTCTGCTCGACCCAGCGCGCCATGCCTGCATCCTGGTAGTAGTCCAGCGACAGCGAGCGGTTCTTGACCAGCGCGCCCAGGCTGCGCACGCGCGCCAGCAGGGGATTGAGGGCCGCGAAATGGCTGCTGGCGCACATCGCTTCGACGGTGGGCACGTGCTGCCAGTCGTCGGCGTCGTCGACGAAGGTCGCCAGGTGCACCCGGTAGTCGCGCGCCAGGTGCTTGAGCAGGTTGTACGAGCGGATCTTGTCGCCCTTGTTGGGCGGGTAGGGGATGCGGTGGATCAGCAGCAGCAGGTCTTGCACGGCATTACCCCAGGTTGCGCACGATGTAGGGACCCAGGAAGTTCGCCACCGGCAGCGGCAGCTTCTTCCACATCTTGATGAACAGCTGGTACTTCGGGTTCAGCGGATTGTTGTCCGGCAGCTGGGTCGATGCGTAGAGTTTGTATTCATACGGCAGCGGCTCGGCCGTGAAGCCCCAGTTCTTCTTGAAGTCGTAGGCGCCGGTGCCCAGCTTGCTGCGGCCGAAGTCGAACAGGCGGCAGCCGCGGGCGCTAGCGGCCTGCATCAGGTTCCAGTACATGAAGTCGTTGCCGGCCACCGAGCGCGCCAGGTCGGTGCCGCCGCCGTAGTAGGGCACCACCTCGTCGCGCCAGTAGAACGACAGCACCGAGCCCACCAGGCGGTCGTCTTCGGTATAGATGGTGCGCACCTCGCACTCGTCGCCGAAGGTTTTTTGTAGCAGGGCGAAGTATTTTTTCGGGAACACCGGGGTGCCCAGGCGCAGTACGCTGGTGGCGTAGGCCTCGAACATGCGGTCGACGTTGTCCTCGACCACGCCCTTCAGGCCCAGCTTGATCCCCTTGCGCACCATCGCGCGCTGCTTGCGCGGGATGGCGTTCATATTGGTCTCGTCGTCGCCCGTGATCTCCTTGCGGAAGGTGACGTACAGTTCCTTGGTATGCCACGAGTCGTCGCCCGGATGGGCGCGCTGCATGCCGCGGTATTCCAGGTGGCCCACGCCCAGCTTCTTCGCGAGCTGGTCGGCCGCGCCGTCGAGCAGCAGGCGCGCGCCGTCGTCGACCGCGGCCACGCCGCCGTACACGCAGAACGGCATCGCGCCCAGCGAGTGGCCGAACAGGCGGCTCTTGATCTCGGCCAGCGGCAGCACGCCCTGGATCTGGCCGTCCTGCTCCACGTAGTAGAACCAGGTCTTGATGCCGAACGACTGCTCGATGACTTTCTGCCAGCCCGACAGGTGGAAGAAGGTGGCGCTGGGGCAGGCGCGCACGAAAGCGTCCCAGCGGGCTGCGTCCTGCGGCTGCATCAGGCGCAGGGTCTGGGCGCCGGCGGCGGCGGCCGGCATGGCGCGCTTGGCCTGCGCCGCTTCGATGATCGAGTTCATGGCTTGTCCAGGAAGATGCGGTCCATGCGGTCCCACTTGAAGTCGCGCGCCAGCTGTTCCAGGCGCCGCTCCATGCGGTCGATATTGACGTAGTGGCGGAAGCGCGCCTTGGCGCCCAGGCCTTCGGGACGCGGCTGGCCGGGATCGACTTCCCACGGGTGGAAGTAGAACAGGGCCGGTTCGCCGTCCTCGCGGTTGACCTTCTCCATCATCCAGCGCGACAGGGCGTAGGGCAGCAGGCGGAAGTAGCCGCCGCCGCCGGCCGGCAGGTTGCGGCCCGCCATCTTGACCGTGGTGATCGGTACTTCCAGCAGCCCGTCCGGGCCGTTCGGATAGAAGGCGAAGCGCGGCGCGTCCGGCATGCCGTAGTGGTCGTGGGCGATCGGATAGATGCTCGAGCTGTACTTGTAGCCGGCCTCGTGCAGCGCGTCCAGCGCCCACAGGTTGGCGTGGCCGATCGAGAAGCTCGGCGCGCGGTAGCCGACCACGGCTTGTCCGCCGATGTCTTCCAGCAGCGCCTTGCTCGACCGGATGTCGTTGTCGAATTCGGCCCGGCTCTGGTCCGAGGCGCGCAGGTGGCCGTAGCCGTGGCTGGCCAGTTCGTGGCCGGCGGCGACGATCCGGCGCACCATGGCGGGATAGCGCTCGGCGATCCAGCCCAGGGTGAAGAAGGTCGCGCGCACGCCGTGGCGCTCGTACAGCGCCAGGATGCGTTCCATATTGGCCTCGACCCGGCATTCGCGGATCGGCCAGCTGGCGCGGTCGATGTAGGGGGCGAAGGCCGAGACCTGGAAGTAGTCCTCGACGTCGCAGGTCATCGCATTGCGGATCTTCTCGCCGGGCGCTGGACGCGGCCGGGCTGCGGGAGCGGTCATTTTCATTGCCGGGTTCCTGAACTGTTATTCCTGGTTGTCCACGTGGCGCGGAGAGGTGCCGGACTGCGCACCGGGTGGGGTGGCGGCGATCTTTTTCAAGATCGACAGCACCGACACGATCGATTTTTCGAGGCGCATCATGCGTTCGTCGAGCTGCTCGACGCTGGCGCTGCGCCGCTCCCCGTGCTGCAGCTGGTGCTGGCCGGAGGTCGCGCGCATGGAGGCCGGCTCAGGCTCGCCCAGTCCGTCGGGGGCCTGGAACTCGTCCGAGATGTCGCGCACGACTTCCTCGATGTGGGCGCCGCCGAATCCATGCAGTTCTTCGAGGTAGCCCATCAGCAGCACGCGGTCCATCAGCGTGTTGGTCTTGCGCGGAATGCCGCCGCTGTAGGCATAGATCGCGGCGTGGGCGGCGTCGTCGAACGACGGGTCGCCCTTCCAGCCGACCGTGGCCAGGCGGTGCTCGACGTAGGCGCGGGTCTCTTGCGCGTCCATCGGTCCCAGGTGGTAGCTGGCGATCACGCGCTGGCGCAGCTGCTGCATGGTGGGGCTGTGCAGGGTGGCGCGGAACTCGGGCTGGCCGAGCAGGAAGGTCTGCAGCAGCGAGCGGTCGTCGGTCTGGAAATTGGACAGCATGCGCAGCTCTTCGACCGTGCGCGCGTTCAGGTTCTGGGCCTCGTCGATCACGAGCAGGGCGCGCTTGCCCTGGCGGTCGACCGAGCGCAGGAATTGTTCCAGGCGATTGAGCAGCTCGGCCTTGCTGGCGCCCTCGTAGGGCAGGCCGAAGGCGGAGACTACCATGCGCAGCGTGTCTTCGGGATCGAGGCTGGTGTTGACGATGTGCGCCGCGATGATCTGGTCGAGCGGGATGCGGCCCAGCAGGTTGCGCACCAGCGTGGTCTTGCCGGCGCCGACCTCGCCCGTGATGACGATGAAGCCCTCGCCCTGCGACAGGCCGTAGTCGAGGTAGGCCATGGCGCGCTTGTGGCCCTTGGAACCGAAAAAGAAATGCGGGTCCGGGCGGAGCTGGAAGGGCTTGGCCGACAGGCCGTAATAGGATTCGTACATCGTGGTTCCCTGGGGTCTGTTGCGCTTAAAACGTCTTGAACAGGCTGGCCGAAATGGCGTTCTCGGTGTAGGTGCCGGCGTTGAAACGGTCGCCGCTGCGACGACGCAGGTCGACCGATCCGATGGTCTCGCCGAAACGGCGCGACACGCCGAGCTGGAACACGCGCTGGGTGCTCTTGTAGCCGCGGTCGCGCGACTCGCTTTCGTCGATGTCGTAGCGGGCGGTCAGGTTCGAACGCGAGTTCAGCCGGTAAGTGTAGTTCGCTTCGAAGCCACGCTGGCGCACGTTGTCGCTGTAGCGGCCCTGCTGGCTGCCCAGCAGCGGGCTGTCGCTTTGCTGGTCCGAGATCGCGCTGCGGTCGCTGGCATGGGCCGACAGCACCGCGCTGCTGCGGCCCTTGCGGTACACCATCGATGCCTGCAGCCGCTTCTGGCGCATGAAGCGGTTGCTCAGGTAGTTGATGCTGTCGGACAGCGATGGCGGCAGGCCGGTCTGGTCGATATAGGCCTGCACCACCTGCGCGCGCACTACCGGATCCGGGTAGGCGGTGGAAAACATGCGGTCGAGCAGGCCCGCGGTGTCGATCGTCGACGGCAGCGTGAACTGCTGGCGCGACGTCGTGATGACGTCGTTGTAGCTCACGTTCCAGCTGGTGTGGCGGCTGCGGTGCAGGGCCATCAGGTTGCCGGTGTTGCCATAGAAGTGGCGGCCGGCGGTGGCCTGCAGGCTGGTGCGCGAGGACGGCGTCCAGGCGAAGCCGAGCGACCAGTTGGCGCCTTGCTCGCCGCCGCCCAGTCCTTCGAACTCGTAGCGGTCGTAGCCGGCGTTGGCCAACAGCGAGAAGCGGCCGTTGACCATGTAGCGCAGGTTAGTGGCCAGCATTTCGCTCGAGGAGTCGCCATAGCGCCCGCCGTTCAGGTCCTGCTTGGTGTAGGTGACGCCCCAGCCGACGGTGCGGAAGGCGGGACCGTTCACCAGCGAGGCCAGCAGGGTGTTGCCGCCGGTGCGCCGAAAGCCGATATTGTCGCCGCCACCGACCGAGTCGCGCGTGAAGCGCAACTGGCCCGCGGCGGTGCTGCCGAAATTCTTCAGCAGGTAAGGGCTGATGCTCCAGGTATCGATGTCGGTACGGTTGGCGTTCGAATACTGGTCGTTGGTGATGCGCGGACCGAAGGCCGAGATGTTCTGCTGGCCGCGCGACGCGGTGGCGTCGACGTACAGCAGGTCTTGCGCCAGTTCGCCGCGCAGGTTGGCGCGGTAGCTGCGCCGCACGCTCGACACGCCGCCGTTTTCGCCATCACCGAAGGAACCGTCGCGGTTGCGCTTGTCGCTGTCGTGCAGGTAGGCGAACGTATGCAGCTGGGCGCTGGCGTTCACGGTCAGGCGCCGGGTCTGGTTGCTGAGCCTGAAGCCGGGCGATATCTGTGTGATCAGGTCGCTGTACGCGAGTTCGTCTTCCGTCAGGTTGACGTTATCGGTCCAGGTCTCGACCACCCTCAGGGTCGGCGTCACACGCCAGTCGGCGTGGGCCGGCAGGGCGGCCAGCAGCAGCACCGCCACCGCCAGCGGCGTCAGGACGGGCATCCGGCGTCCCGGCATGCGCCGCGAGCGGATGACGGCGGATTCTTTAGCCGTAGTGATAGTCATACGTTTCTTCGATGCCGGGGATATCCCTGGTCTTGTTATAGACGAGATTGACGTTGCTCATGCCTTCGAGCTGCTGCAGCGATTCCTTGACCGCATGCTGGGTCGTGGTCTGGGCTTCCACCACCACCACGATCTGGCCCATGTGGCTGGCCAGCACGCGCGCCTCGGTGGTCAGCATCAGCGGCGGCGAGTCGAAGATGATGACGCGGTCCGGATAGCGGTTGGCCAGTTCGGTCAGCATGGCGGCCATCGTCGAGCTGGCCAGCAGCTCGGTGGCGGCGTTGGAGGTGGCGCCGGCCGGCAGCAGCGCCAGGGTGTCGACGTTGGTGCGCAGGATCACGTCCGGCAATTGGAGCGTGTCGTCGACCAGGATGTCCATCAGGCCGCGCTGGGCCGGCAGGCCGAGCGTGCGCAGGACCGACGGACGCGCCACGTCGGCGTCGACCAGCAGCACGGTGTGGTCGAGCTCCATGGCGATGCTCATCGCCAGGTTGATCGCGCAATAGGTCTTGCCTTCGCCGGGCAGCGAGCTGGTGATCATGATCAGGTTGGCCGGGTTGTCCTTCGGACCGCGCTCGGCAAAGGCGCGCTTGAGCAGCGGGCGCTTGATGATGCGGAATTCTTCCAGCAGGTTGGTGCGGCCGCCGGCGGCGGTGACCATGCCCAGCTCGCGCATGCGGCCCAGGTCGAGTTCGACACGGCGGGTGCGCGCCGGGGCGGGCGCGGCTTCCGCGGCCAGGTCCGGCGTCGGGGCCGGCGCGACCGGCACGTCGACCAGCACGGCGGCCGGTGCTTCGACCAGTGGCGGCTCGGCCGGCACGATGCTGGCGGCGGGATTGACGGGGGCGGCGTTCTGGCGCTGCTGGTCGATGCGGCTGGCGGCTTTTTCGATAATGCTCACATTTACTCCTTATTGGCCATCCGGCCTTACATCGCGGGGCGGACCAGGATGGCGGCGACGCCGGCGCCATAGGCGCCGAACAGCAGCAACACCGAAGCGGCAAGGGCGACCAGGCGGCGCTTGCGCAGCACGGTCTGTTCGGAGGTCCAGTTCATGCTCACCGAACCCAGGACCGGCAGGCCGGTGGCCTCGCGCAGGGAGGCCTGGCTGAGGAAGGTCGGGCGCAGTTGGCTCAGCAGCAGGGCGCCGGCCAGGCCGGCGGCGAGGGCGCCGACGAACACCAGCGAGAACAGCTGCAGGCGGTTCGGACCGGTCGGCACGGCCGGCGCGATCGGCGGATCGATCACGCGGAAGGTCAGCATGTCGGTGACCGAGGACACCTCGCCCGACAGCTTGGCCGATTCGCGCCGCTCGACCAGGCGCTGGTAGTTCTGGCGGTTGACTTCGTAATCGCGGTTGAGCTGGGCCAGCTGGGCTTCGACCTCCGGCACCAGTTCGCTCTGGCCGCGCAGGCGCGCCACGCGGGCGCTGTATTCGTTCACGCGTGCCCGCAGCGAAGCGACGCGCGCCTCGGCGTCGGACAGCTGTACGGTCAGCTGCTGCAGCATGGGACTGAAGCTGGCGCCCGGGTCCGAGCTCTGCACGGGATTCTTGGCCGCATCGGCGCGGCGCTCCATCAGCTGCTCGAGCAGGCGGCGGTTGGCGACGATGTCGGGGTGCTGTTCGGTGTACTGGGTACGCAGGCTGTCCAGGTTCTTGTTGACGGCAGCGATGCGTTCGTCCAGCGCCGGGTCGCGCAGCACCGGGGCGCCGGCGCCGCCCTTGTAGTCGCCCGACATCCTGCTGCGGATCGCATTGCGCGCCTGTTCGGCCTCGGCCAGGTCGAGCTGCGCCTGGTTCAGGGCTTCGGTGGCCGACATCAGGCGCGCGCCGTAGTCGGCGCCGGCGCGCGGCAGCATGCCCATATTCTTGATCTTGAATTCCTTGAGCGAGTTCTCGGCCGCGGCCAGGCGTTCTTCATAGCTGCGGATCTGTTCGTCGATGAACTGGACCGCCTTTTCGGAGTCCTGCTTCTTGCCGGCGAAGCTGCCCTCGACGAAGATCGTCAGGAAGGCCTGCACCACGTCCTTGCTCTCGCGCGCGCTGGTGCCGGTGTAGCTGATGGTATAGATGTTCTCGCGGCCGGTGCCGGCCATCTTGAGCTTGTCGATCATGTCGTCGACCAGCTTGTCGAATTCCTTGGGGGTACGCGTGCGGGAGTCGAGGTCGAGCTCGCGCGCCACGCGCTCGACGTTCGGGCGGCTCATCAGGGTGCGGCGCATGAACTGCACCTGCTGGTTCAGGTTCGGCAGGGTGGTCATGCCCGACAGCAGGGGCTTGAGTATGGTCTGAGTGTCGACGTAGACGCGCGCCGACGCCTCGTACTGATTGGGGAGCGAATACACCACCCCCCAGCCGGCCAGCGCCACCACCCAGGTGATGACGACTGCATGCCAGCGGTACTTGCCGATGGCTTTGAGGAGGTGAAGAATCTGGGTTGTGATTTCAGCCATCGTGTCGATCTCGTCGGTCAGGGCCTGGGCTGCAGGCTCAACAAATAAACAATGTGCATGATCGCTTGTACCCTAATCAATTGCAATTGAGGGTTAAGGGATGCAGCGATTCGTGGTCACCGATGCCATCGGTTTGCAACACATGTTCCGCACTGCAATAAGAAGATGCTAAACAAATTGCATCATGCCAGTTGTTGCATTATCGCAAACATCTGAAGAATTCGCATGTTGTATTTCGCTAAACGAATCCACCTATCTGCCGGGGTTCGGTTCGTGGCCCTTCAGGGCCGCGCGGTTCTTCAAATAGTTGCTGAAATTCAAAGAAGCTTATTGTAATGTTTAAAAATGGAAAGGGGCTGTACGATTGCCTCAGCTCTGTTACAACTACCTCAAGATTGTGAAGGTTTGATGACGCGAAGACTATTTTCAAAACGCCTGGCCGCCGGCGCGCTGCTCTGGTGGGCGGGAGCCGGTCTGCAGGCGGCGACCCTGCCGCAGACGGTGGCGGCGGTCAAGCCGTCTATCGTGGGCGTCGGCACGCAGCTGCAGACGCGCAGCCCGGCGATCGTGTTCAGCGGCACCGGCTTCGTGGTCGGCGACGGCCTGAGCGTGATCACCAATTCCCACGTGGTGCCGGACAAGCTCGATGCGGCGCGCATGGAGCAGCTCGGCGTGGTGCTGCCGGACGGCGCCGGGGTGCGCTTCCGCCCGGCCCAGCTGGTGGCCCTGGACCGCGAGCACGACCTGGCTCACCTGCGCCTGGAAGGCGCGCCGCTGCCGGCCCTGCGCCTGGATGACGCGGACAGGGCGGTCGAGGGCCAGGACCTGGCCTTCACCGGCTTTCCGCTTGGCATGGTGCTGGGCCTCCACCCGGCCACCCACCGCGCGCTGCTGGCTGCGATCACGCCGGTGATGCAGCCTTCGCTCAGCGCGCGCCGCCTCGATGCGCGCGCCGTGGCCCGGCTGCAGCGCACGCCGTTCAGCATCTACCAGCTCGACGGCACCGCCTATCCGGGCAACAGCGGCTCGCCGTTGTACGACCCCGCGACCGGGGAGGTGGTGGGCGTGATCAATATGGTGTTCGTGAAAGGCTTGAAGGAATCGGCGATCTCGACCCCCAGCGGCATCACCTATGCCATTCCGGTGCGCCACGTGCGGGAATTGCTGAGCCGCTAGCATCGGTGGGCGGCGCGCGCTGGCGTACGGCAGCAACACGCAAGTATTTCAATTGTGCATGGCTTGTCGCCACGCCGGTCTGCGCTACAATAGCGCAGGCCGTGATGGCGAAATTACAATTTTTGATTCACGTCGAACACTATTCCACCAGGGATGGCCGGTAGGCGCGAAGGGGATGAACGCGATGATGACGAAGACCATGAAGAATCTGTTGGCAACCGGCGCCGCCGCTTGCATGCTGCTGCTGGGCGGCTGTTCCACTCCGGTACCTCCCAGCACCGCCGCGCTGGCGCCGGTCAACCCGGACTATCTGATTGGACCGGGCGATGCCGTCAACATCATCGTCTGGCGCAATCCGGAAGTGTCGATGTCGGTCCCGGTGCGGCCGGATGGCAAGATCACGACTCCGCTGGTCGAAGACCTGCCGGCAGCCGGCAAGACTTCGACCCAGCTCGCGCGTGACATTGAGCAGGCCCTGGCCCAGTTCATCCAGCAGCCGGTGGTCACCGTGGTCGTGACCAACTTCGTCGGCAATTTCAACGAACAGATCCGCGTGATCGGCCAGGCGGCGCGCCCGCAGGCGCTGCCGTATCGTCGCGAGATGTCGCTGATGGACGTGCTGATCGCGGTGGGCGGCGTCACCGAGTTTGCCTCGGGTAACAAGGCCAGCATCGTGCGCACCGTCGAAGGCAAGCAGGAAAAAATCAATGTGCGTCTCGACGACCTGATCAAGGATGGCGACATCTCGGCCAATGTCATGATGCGTCCAGGCGACATCCTGGTCATTCCCGAGAGCTTCTTCTAAGCCCGTTCATCCTGCCCGACCGGCCCTCGCGCCGGTCGTCTTCCCCCTGGCATTCGCCATGGCGGCGCCTTGCCGCACAACCGGTCACCACCAGTGCGCCGGTTACTTTCTTCAAGACATATTGTCCCCGCGCGCCGCAGTGCCTGCTGAAGCTGCTATCGTCCACCATGCGGTGACATTCAAAATGTCAAAGTATCAAATACTCCTAGTTAATACAATTGATAATTTGTAATTTATAATGCTATGATGATCAGGAATGCCGCCGTCACTCGACGTGCCGGACTGCCTGGAGAATGACCATGATCGAGACATTAGCGCCGGCCTCCTTCTGTGCCGGCCCAGGCGACGACGAGGTCGCCGCTTCCGACGGACCCAGCATCATCGACGTCGCCATCAACGAGCGCGTGTTCGGTATCCGCGCGGCCGATATCGATTCACAGCGCAATTCCGCCAGCATGCTCATCAGTAAGATGTATTCCTGGCGCGGCTACAGCGGCAACCACCAGGTGCAAAGCGACCCCAACCGGATCACCTTGACGGCATCCGACCACGGCCAGGTGTTCGGCACGCTGAGCCTGGGCCTGGATTCCGAGATCGGCTTGCTGGCCGACCAGGTGTTCAAGGATTGCATCGATGTGCGGCGCAGCGACGGGCGGGTGTGCGAGATCACCAAGCTGGCGGTCGACCCGGCGGTCAAGTCCAAGGCGGTGCTGGCCTCGCTGTTCCACGTGGCCCTGATCTATGCCCGCGACCTGAACGGCTGCAAGGATATCTTCATCGAAGTCAATCCGCGTCATCGCCGCTTCTACGAAGCCATGCTCGGCTTCCAGACCGTGTGCGAGTCGCGCCCCAACCCGCGGGTGCAGGCCCCGGCGGTGCTGCTGCGCGTCGACACCGCCTTCGGCACCGAACAGGTGGAGAAATGGGGCGGCATGCAGGACCGGGCGGTGGGCGAGCGCTCGCTGTTTCCGTGGTTCTTCTCGCCGCGCGAAGAGGCCGGCATCATCAACCGCCTGCGCCAGCTGGGCTGAGCTACCCGATCCTCGCTTGCCTGCAGTTCATTAACGACCTATATTTTCCGCTTCTATCCAATCAACGAGGACGCTCCATGACGACCGGTAAGACCAGGGATGAAATCGCCGAAGCCTATTCATCCGAACCGTGGTGGTACGACCTGCGCGGCTTTTTCATTCTCACCTTCGCCTATAACAGCACGATCGGCACCCAGATGCGCTTCTTCGGGCCGAATTTCGGACCCGACCACCTGGAGGTGGCCTGCGGCACCGGCACCCTGCTCGAGATGGTCCTGAACTGGCGCCGCCGCCGCAAGCTGCCGCCGGTCAAGGTGACCGGCATCGACTACGCCCCGTCGATGCTGGCCGGCGCCAAGCGCCGCTTCGCCGGTAATCCGCAGGTCGAGGTGCAGCATGCCGACGCGGCCCAGCTGCCGTTCGCCGACAACCGCTTCGACAGCGCCAATATCGCCAACTCGATCCACTGCTTCCCGACGGTCGACGGCGCCTTGCGCGACATCCTGCGCGTGCTCAAGCCGGGCGGGACGCTGGCCGCCAACGTGCTGCTGTATCCGTCCGGTTTCGCACCGCTGCGCTGGGCGGCGCAGAAGATCAATGACTGGGGCATCCGCAAGGGCATCCTGTACAGCCCCTTCCACATCGAGGAGCTGCGCGCCAAGGTGCTGGCGGCCGGCTACGAGGTCGCCAGCGAATTCACCTCCGGAAATACCTGGAATGTAGTGTTGCGGAAACCCCTGTAGGACAAGACCGACAGCGCCATGAGAATTTCTTAAATGGGGCTGTCGGGATCTTTTACAGTGTTGTAATTTCTTATACGAAATACTGAGTTAAGTAGTTGATTTTAAAAGAGTTGAGTTTGCTGGCACGATGGTTGCTTACATAGAGGTCGTTAGTACGAACCCTACAACCAGGAGATCCAAGATGAAAGCAGTTTCGAAGACCATTATCGCTTGCGCAATCGCTGCCACCTCGATGTTCGGCGCCGCCGCCCACGCCGATAACTTCAACCCGTTCACCGTGGAATACGACGGCCGTAAATTCACCGCCGACAAGATCACCGGCAACTACAGCGAAGTCGCTACCTTCACTCCGAGCACCCCTACTTCCACGAGCGGTACTTTCGACGTGTCGTTGTACTGGAATGCAGGCCAATTCGTTACCGGCGAAGGCAATACCACCGTCAACGGCACCGGGTTGACCAACGACTACGGCCTGTATGCTGTGTACCGGGCCAGCGGCACCTATGGCGTCGTGAACGGGCGTAATCAGTTCACCTTCACCGAAGGCAGCGGTAGCCTGGCGATGTACCTGGATGCAGGCCTGAACACCACCTTCGGCCTTGGCGCAACGGGAGCTGACGGCGTCATCCTCGGCAACACCGGCGACGACCTGCTGCTGGCGGAAGGCGATCCGCTGTCGGGCTTCGGCGTACTCGATCCGACTCTGCCGACCTGCGGTCCTCGCGGCATCAACTGCGGTAGCTTCGGCGCCGACTCGACGTTCGCCCTGGCTGGTTTCGGTCCAGAGTTCTTTACCTCGCCGAATCCGTTCTACAACATGTCGTTCCAGTCGGGCCAGCTGAACAACTTCCAGGTCGGCGGCACCCAGCGTATCAATGGTTCGCTCGACGTGGTCTTCGGCAACGCGGCCGAAGTGCCTGAGCCTGCATCGGTCGCCCTGCTGGGCCTGGGCATGCTGGGCCTGTACGGCGCCCGCCGCCGCAACAAGAAAGCCGCCTGAGCACGACGCACGGGCCTGCCTCGCAGGCCCGATGTGCAAAGGTAAAAGCCACTGCCGGAGCGATCCGGCAGTGGCTTTTTTATGTCCGGGAAGCCGCCGGCCGGCGGCGCTCGCTCAGCGTCCGGCGGCCGCCATGCGCGCGAACTGGCGCCGCCCGATCGCCAGCATCAGCCGCTGGATCGGATGGCGGTTGCCGCCCGGCCGCCAGGTGCGCTTGAGCTTGTTGCGATAGGCGTCGAACTGCATGCCCCAGGGCGCCGCCAGCACGTCGCCGCGGCCGAGCAGGATCTTGAGCGCCTCGGTGGCGCAGACGCCGGCGCACAGCTGGCAAGCCATGATGGTCGATGGGCCGCTCCGCTCCGCCAGGTTGACCGATCCCGGCACCATCAGATAAGGCCGGTGCAGGCCGGCGGGGGCCAGGCCGACCACGAATCGGATCGCCTTCTCCTGCTCGGGCAGGTCGCCCCAGCCGAAATACTCTTCGAAGGTCATCTTGCCCGGCATGAAGTTGAGCAGGGCCGTTCCCATGCCCAGCGGCGCGCCGGTGGTGGCCGGGATGCCGAGCCGGGCGCAGGCGGCGAAAGTCTGCTGGCGCGCGTCGAAGGCGAAGAAATCGAGCGCGTCGACGTACAGGTCGACCCCCGCCAGGAAGGCGTCGAGATTGTTCTTGTGCACGCCGTCCGGAAAGATCTCGATCTCGATCTCGGGATTGATGTCGCGCGCCATGCGCGCCAGGACCTCGGCCTTGGGCTGGCCGACCGTCGACATCATGGCCCCGACCTGGCGATTGAAATTGGCGATGTCGAAACTGTCGAAATCGGCGATGTGGAAGCGGCTCACACCCAGTCGCGCAAGGGTCAGCAGGTGCACGCCGCCGACCCCGCCGCCGCCGGCAATGGCGACGCGCTTGCCGCGTAATTGCTGCTGTTCGGCTTGCGTCACCCAGCCGATATTGCGCGAGAAAGCCTGTTCGTAGTTGAACGGTTTATTCATTGGTTCAAAAAAAGTGGGGAACAAGAGCCCGGCCTCATGCCGGATGCGATTCGTCCATGCGCAACAGGCGATTGATAATGCCACGCTCTTCGCGTGGGGAAAAGAAATATGGATAGAAAGAACGTTCTTCTGTTTCGCCCTCGGCGGCCCAGGTGCCGCCGAAACGGTCGATCTGTTCGGTGACGAAGGCCAGGTTCACGCGCAGCAGGTAGGCCGGCGCGTCGACCCGTGGATTGATCTTGAGTTCGCCTTCCTTGCGAAAACCCAGCATGCGCTCGTAGAAGCGGCGGTGACGCGGATTGACCTCGATCACGATGTCGGTACAGCCATGCATGTCGCGCGCGTAGATCACGGCCAGGTGGAACACATTGGCCAGCGCGGTCTTGGAACGCACCGAAGGGTCGAAGGCGAACTTGGTGAACTCGCACAGTTTCGCGCCGCGCTGGCGGTGGGCGTCGAGTTCGTCCTTGAAGATTTCGTCGGCCATCAGGCCGACCTCGGAATCGATGCCGATGCTGAGCGTGCCGACCACGTCGCCCTTGTCGGTGGCGGTCAGGGTGATGCGGTTGGGGTCGCTACTGGGCTGGTGATCTCCGGCGTAGCCGCGCCAGGCATACATCCTGTTGATCAGCATACTGGCCGTGTTACGACCGTCCGAAGTATCGGTAAGCCGGATTCCGTACGAATCGTCGTCCACGATAAACATCCTCATTTAGGAGAACGTTATCTTATCGCGACATTAATAAATCCAGCGTTCGATAGGATGAGGCCGCGAGCCTTTACTGATGGGAAGAAGGGCGCCTCAACGGGTGCGCCGCGGGACCGGGCCAGGTCCCGCGGCGAAGGCACCGCTTACAGGGTCTTGAGCAGCGCGCGCGCCTCGTCGGCGTGGGCGAACGGCGCGTTCGACCCCAGCAGTTTGTCGAGCTCGCGGCGTGCGCCGGCCTTGTCGCCGCTCTTGTGCAGGGCCTGCGCCAGGTGGTAGCGGATCTCCATCGAGTTCGGCGCCTGGCTGCTGGCCTTCTGCAGCAGCGGCAGGCCGCGCGCGGTGTCGCCTTGCTCCACCAGCACCCAGCCCAGGGTGTCCATCACGCCCGGGCTGTCGCTGGCCAGCTTGTATGCCTTCTCGGCGGTCGCCAGTGCGCGCGGGTCCTTCACCTGCTGGTAGGCCCAGGCCAGGTTGTTCAGCACCAGCGGATGCTCGGGAGCGCGCTTCTGCGCGTTCTCGAGCCTGGCGATGGCGCCCTTGTAGTCCTTGGACGCCAGGTTGAGCTCGGCGACCAGCAGCAAGACACGCACGTCGTCCGGCTGGGCGGCCAGCCAGGCCTGGCCGCGCGCCAGCGCTTCCTTGCTCTTGCCGCCGGCCTGCATGGCCTGCATGACCTTGACCGTCAGTTCCGACGAGCGCGCCAGGGACAGGCCTTTTTCAAAGGACTGCTGGGCCTGGGCAAATTTCTGCTGCGACATCAGCACGTCCCCTTCGATGACGTGGCCGACCGGCGCCTTGGGCGCCGCCTTCTGCAGCTCGCGCGCCACCGCCAGCGCCTCGTCCGGACGCTTGCCGCGCAGCGCCAGGTCGACCTGCATCAGGCGCGCCGGCACGAAGTCGGGCTGGAGGTCGACCGCGCGCTTGAGGTGGGTGGCGGCCGCCGATTCGTTCTTCAGCGCCAGCTGCACCTGAGCCAGGCGCAGCTGGGCGCCAGGCGCCTTCGGCAGCACGTTGACCAGCTTGCTGTAGGTGTCGAGCGCGCCGTTCAGGTCCTTGTTCGCGGCCTGCGACTGGCCGAGCAGTTCCAGCACGCCGGCATCGGTCGGATGCGAGGTCTGGAGCTTGCGCGCCAGCGCCAGTGCCTTGGGCGCCTGCCCGGTGGCCAGGTAGTGCGCGCCGAGCTTGAGCGAAGGCGCGGTGGCGTTCGGATTGGCTGCGCTGGCCTTCTCGAACCAGCTCGTGGCCTCGGCCTGGTTCTTTTGCAGCATGGCCAGTTCGCCCAGTGCCGTCATGGCCTCGACGTTGTCCTTGTTCTTGTCCAGGAAGGCGGTGAAGCGGGCCTTGGCGGCATCCGGCTTCTTGTCCTGCACGTCCAGGCGCGCCAGGTTGGTCACCGCCGGCAGGAAGCTCGGCTGCAGCGACAGCGCCTTTTCGAAGGCGGCGCGCGCTTCCGCGTGCTTGTTCTGGACCATGTAGACGGCGCCCTTGAGCTGCTGCACTTGCGCGCTGTCAGGTTGCTGTTTTTCGAGCGCATTGACGGCGGCCAGGGCCTTGTCGTAGCGCTTCATATTGATCTCGGTCTGGACCAGGGCCATGGTCGCCTGCAGCGATTTCGGATCGAGCGTGGCGGCCATCTCGAGGTCGCTCAGGGCACGCGCCTGGTCGCCCTGGGCCAGGCGCGACAGCCCCAGCGAGGTGCGCACCGCGGCCGCCTCCGGCGCCAGGGTGGCGGCCTGCTGCAGGTAGTTGGCGGCCTTGTCGAAGTCGCGCACCTGCATGTACGATTCGCCGGCCAGGGCCAGCAGCTGGGCATCCTGTGGCGCATCCTTCAGGGCCGGCGCCAGGGTGGCGGCGGCATCGGCCGGCTGCGAATTCTTGAGCTGGGCCTGGGCCAGCAGCTTGCGCGCATAGACGTTGTTCGGATTGGCTTCCAGGTACTTGCGCAGATGCTGTTCGGCCTGCTGGGTGCCGCCCAGCTGCAGCTCGGAGGCGCCGGCCAGCAGGATGCTCGGATAATGGTTGGGCGCGACCTTGAGGATCTTCGCCAGCGCATCCCGCGCCGCCGAATGCTTGCCTTGCGAGAATTCATACAGGGCGCGGGTGTACACCACCAGCAGGCTGCCCGGCGAATTCTTTTCCGCCGCCTCGACTTCCTTCTTTGCCGCATCAAACTTGCCGCGCGCGATCTCGATATACGCTTTCTCGATGTGGGCGCCGCGGTGATCCGGCTTGAGCGCCAGCGCCTTGTCGTAGGCGCCCAGGGCTTCGTCCGGCTTGTTCATCGAGCGCAGCATCGCGCCTTGCATGATGAAGACTTCGGGATTCTTCGGATCCTTGGCCACCGCCTGGTCGACGTAGAGGAGGGCGGCGTCGCGCTCGCCACGTACGGCGGACAGGCGCGCCAGGCCCATCAGGGCATCGCCGGAATTGGCGTTCGCGGCCAGGGCCGCCTCGTAGGCCTGTTTCGCCTCGTCGGGCTTGCCGCTGCCCAGCAAGGCGTCGCCCCGCAGCGACAGCAGCGCGGCCGATTTGCCGGCCTTCTCGGGCGTGATCAGCTCCAGCACTTCCTTGAACTTGCCCTGCTGCGCCAGGGTGCTGCCCAGCAGCGGCAGCACCCGCTCGTCGGCGATGCCGAGCGCGCGCGCGCGGCCCAGTTCCTTCTCGGCCGAGACGTTGTCGCCGGTCGACAATTGCAGGGTGCCCAGCGCCAGGCGCGCCTCGCCGTCTTCCGGGCTGTTCGCCACGGCGTTCTTGAGCTGGATCAGGGCAGCCTTGATGTCGCCCTTCTGCTGGTATTCGGATGCTTCCGCCAGCAGGGTTTCGGTCGACTGGGTCCGGTTGCAGCCGGCCAGGCCGACGGTCAGGAGGGCGCCGGTCAGGAGGGCGGCGGTGAGTTTGAGCTTGGTGGGATGGCGCGGCATGTGGAATTCCTCAGGCAGTGGAGACGGTCGTTTCGCTGGGTAAGCGAAATTCTCAACAACAAATCATACCTGAAGGAACCGCGCACCCAGTGTACAAACGGACACAGCTATTGCAAAACTTATTCGATGCGTGTTGCGTGAATGCTGAAAAAATTACTACAGGGGAAAATTACCCCTCGCCGCTGCCGTCAAGGCCGGGGTCGCGGCGCAGCCGGCCCAGCAGGGCTTCGACGTTCTCGCCCACCGGCAGGCCGTGGCGCCGCAACAGCTGGACATGCAGCACCAGGTTTTCCAGCACCAGCTTGGCCGCCACGGCGAGCAAGGTCAGCGTGCGGTCTTCCTCGCTAAAGTTCTCCATCGCCGCCGCCATCTCGCACAGGTGGTCGGCGACGATGGCGCGCATCTCGTCCTCTGGGAAGGGCAGGTCGGCGAAGTCGATCGGGTCTTCCCGTTCGACTTCGCGCATCAGGGCGGCGAGCTGGTCTGGCTGGATGGACATGCGAGCTCCTGTGGGGTCTTGCTGACATTGTAGGTTCGTCCATGCGAACAGGCTTGCCCCGCTGTGCTTCGGCAGGTGCGCAGTCGATCATCTGCCCAGAGGAGAACAATGCCAGCCGGTCGAAAGCTCGCGTGCCCGGCTCGGTTTATTCCTCGACCGGCAAGTGCATTGACACGGTCGCTCGCAACCGATCGGCAAAACTGTAGAGATCGTCGATTTCTTCGAGTGGAAAACGTTCCTCGGCCTTGTCCGGCCCGAATATGCCAACCGCCAGCTTCTGGGTGTTATTGAAGCGCAAGCGGCAGACGGGCTTGCGATTATTGTCGTCGAGCAGAATGGCGCAATAACTCAGGTTGTCGCGCATGACGATGCGGCGTGGGCTGACGACATCGCGCAAAATCGAGCGAACGATATGCAGGCCCTCGATTTCCTCGGCGCTGGTTTCGACTTCGGCTTCATCTGCAGGGTGGGGAATGATCGGCGCGGAATGCTCGGACGTCGTTGGCGCCTCGGCGGCCATCGCACCTTTCAGTCGTACGTTGATGCGCTCGCTTAGCAGCTGTTCAAAAGCACGTTTTGTGATCTGCGTGAACTGGTCCTTGAGTGTCGGCGTGAAGCGTCGCCCGCCAAGCAGGTCGGCAGACAGCAAGCGCACGAATTCTTCCGGAGGATTGGCCACCCACTCGTTCAAGCGTTCTTGAATGGCCCGCGTATATTTGAGATCGCTGGCAGTGTTAAGAATTGTGTCGATATCGAAGCTCGATTTGGCGAACTTTTTCAGCTCCTCGACGTCACGCTCCTTGAAATCGAGGATGTCGAACTCAAAAAATGGCGTGCTGTCCATCTTGTTCGGTTGCTCGAGATCGGTAAAGAACCGGTATTTCAGGCCGTTCGTCAACACGCCAAAGCGGGATTCGGTGACATGGAAATAACGGAACAACTGACTTGCATGATTAATATGCAGGTCGCCACCACAACGTTTGCACTCGAAAAGCATGATGGGATTCCCGTCGCGCAGAATCGCATAGTCTACCTTTTCGCCCTTCTTGGTCCCGACATCCGCGATCAATTCCGGGGTGACTTCGGTTGGATCGAAAACGTTGTAGCCGAGGATCTGAATGAATGGCATTACCATGGCATTCTTGGTAGCCTCTTCTGTCTGAATCAGGTCTTTGGTAGCACGAATACGGGTAGCCAGTGCGTTGAGCTGGTCGATCAGATCCACGGTAATGCTCCTTCAAGCTGGGTTGAACAGGTAAAGATGCAACAAATCAATGGAAATAACATTTCCATATTGCACATTTTTTAATGCTGTATCAACCTTTAAATGAAGCGCTGGCATGGTGGCGCATTTTCGCCACATAACTGAATTGAGCCAGATCCAGACAGGTACTGGTCGGTATGTCAGGAAGGGAATAAGGACGCGGCTGGCGCGCCCCTTTTTCACATATTGCGGCGATACTGCCCACCCACCTCGAACAGCGCGGTCGTGATCTGCCCCAGCGAGCATACGCGCACCGCGTCCATCAGGCGCGCGAACACGTTCTCGTTGTCGATCGCGGCCTGGCGCAGGGCGGCCAGCGCGGCTGGCGCCGCATCGGCGTTGCGGCGGTGGAAGTCTTCCAGGCGCTGCAGCTGCGATTGCTTTTCCTCGTCGGTCGAACGGGCCAGTTCGATCGTGGCGGGAAGCGCGGCGCCCTTCGGGTTGCGGAAGGTGTTGACGCCGATGATCGGCAGGCTGCCGTCGTGCTTGCGGTGCTCGTACAGCATCGACTCTTCCTGGATCTTGCCGCGCTGGTAGCCGGTTTCCATCGCCCCCAGCACGCCGCCGCGCTCGGCGATGCGCTCGAACTCCTGCAGCACCTGCTCTTCGACCAGGTCGGTCAGCTCGTCCATGATGAAGGCGCCCTGGTTCGGGTTTTCGTTCTTGGCCAGGCCCCATTCCCGGTTGATGATCAACTGGATCGCCAATGCCCTGCGCACCGATTCGTCGGTCGGCGTGGTGATCGCCTCGTCGTAGGCATTCGTGTGCAGCGAATTGCAGTTGTCGTAGATCGCGATCAGCGCCTGCAGGGTGGTGCGGATGTCGTTGAAGTCGATCTCCTGCGCGTGCAGCGAGCGGCCGGAAGTCTGGATGTGGTACTTGAGCTTCTGGCTGCGATCGTTGGCGCCGTACTTGTCGCGCATCGCCACCGCCCAGATGCGGCGCGCCACGCGGCCCAGCACCGTGTATTCCGGGTCCATGCCGTTCGAGAAGAAGAACGACAGGTTCGGCGCGAAGTCGTCGATGTGCATGCCGCGCGCCAGATACGCTTCCACGAACGTGAAGCCGTTCGACAGGGTGAACGCCAGCTGCGAGATCGGGTTGGCTCCCGCTTCGGCGATGTGGTAGCCCGAGATCGACACCGAGTAAAAATTGCGCACGCCGTGCGTCACGAAATATTCCTGGATGTCTCCCATCACCTTCAGCGAAAACTCGGTCGAGAAGATGCAGGTGTTCTGGCCCTGGTCTTCCTTCAGGATGTCGGCCTGCACGGTACCGCGCACGGCGGTCAGCACCCAGGCGCGGATCTGCGCGGCTTCTTCGCCGCTCGGCTGGCGCCCGTTGTTCTCGACGAACTTGTCCATCTGCTGGTCGATGGCGGTGTTCATGAACATCGCCAGGATGGTCGGGGCCGGGCCGTTGATGGTCATCGAGACCGAGGTCGACGGGCTGCACAGGTCGAAGCCGTCGTACAGCACCTTCATGTCGTCCAGCGTCGCGATCGACACGCCCGAGTTGCCGACCTTGCCGTAGATGTCCGGGCGCAGCGCCGGGTCGGCGCCGTACAGGGTCACCGAGTCGAAGGCGGTCGACAGGCGCTTGGCGTCCATGCCGGTCGAGACGAGCTTGAAGCGGCGGTTGGTGCGGAAGGCGTCGCCCTCGCCGGCGAACATGCGGGTCGGATCCTCGCCCTCGCGCTTGAAGGGGAACACTCCGGCCGTGTAGGGGAAGGAACCCGGCACGTTTTCCAGCATCAGGAAGCGCAGGATCTCGCCATGGTCCTCGAAGCGCGGTAACGCCACCTTGCGCACCGGATTGCCGGACAAGGTCGTCGAGATCAGGCGCGTGCGGATTTCCTTGTCGCGGATCTTCACCACGTGCTCGTCGCCCGCGTAGGTCGCCTGCAGCTGCGGCCAGGAGGCCACCAGCGCCCTGGCTTCGCCGTCCATGGCGTTGTCGCGCTGGGCGATCACATCGTCGAAGCCGGCATCCTTGCCCGCCTCGGCCAGCATGCGCTTCGCCTCCTGCAGCTGCTGGCGCTCGCGCGCGAGCTTGACCTGCGTGCCGACCCGGCGGTGGTAGCCGCGCACGGTGTCGGCGATCTCGGCCAGGTAGCGGCTGCGCGCGGGCGGCACGATCACGTTCTTGCCGCTCGAGTAGCGCTGCGCCGGCGCCTGCAGCTTGCCGGTTTCGACCTTCAGGCCCAGTTCCGCCAGTTTCGGCAGCAGGCCGTGGTAGAGGGCGGTCACGCCGTCGTCGTTGAAGCGCGAGGCCTGGGTGCCGTAGACCGGCATCTGGTCCGGGCTCATCGACCACAGTTCGCGGTTGCGCTGGTATTGCTTGGCGACGTCGCGCAGCGCGTCGAGCGCGCCCTTGCGGTCGAACTTGTTGATCGCGATGAGATCGGCGAAATCGAGCATGTCGATCTTCTCGAGCTGCGAGGCGGCGCCGAATTCCGGGGTCATCACATACATCGAGGTGTCGACGTGCGGCACGATGGCGGCGTCGCCCTGGCCGATGCCCGAGGTCTCGACGATCACGAGGTCGAAGCCGGCCACCTTGCAGGCGGCGATCACGTCGGGCAGGGCCTGCGAGATCTCGGAGCCCGCTTCGCGCGTGGCCAGCGAGCGCATGAACACGCGCTGCTGCCCGTTCCAGGGATTGATCGCGTTCATGCGGATGCGGTCGCCCAGCAGGGCGCCGCCCGACTTGCGGCGCGACGGGTCGATCGAGATCACGGCGATGTTCAGGCGGTCGCCCTGGTCGAGGCGGATGCGGCGGATCAGCTCATCGGTCAGCGAGGACTTGCCGGCGCCGCCGGTGCCGGTGATGCCCAGGGTCGGCACGCGCAGCGTGTCGGCCGTGTCGAGGATCTCCTTGCGCAGGGCCGGGTCGGCCCGGTCGTTTTCCAGCGCCGTGATCAGCTGGGCCAGCGGGCGGTGGCGCGCGGCGATGTCGCCGGTGCGCAGCGCCGCGAGCGAGGTCGGGGCGTAGGGCGACAGGTCGACGTCGCAGGCTTCGAGCATCGAGCGGATCATGCCGACCAGGCCCATGCGCTGGCCGTCTTCCGGACTGAAGATGCGCGTCACGCCATACGCGTGCAGGTCTTCGATCTCGCTCGGGACGATCACTCCGCCGCCGCCGCCGAACACCTTGATGTGCTCGCCGCCGCGCTGGCGCAGCAGGTCGATCATGTACTTGAAGTATTCGACGTGGCCGCCCTGGTAGCTCGAGATGGCGATGCCCTGCGCGTCCTCGGCCAGCGCCGCAGTGACCACTTCGTCGACCGAGCGGTTGTGGCCGAGGTGGATCACCTCGGCGCCGTTCGACTGCAGGATGCGGCGCATGATGTTGATCGAGGCGTCGTGGCCGTCGAACAGCGAGGCGGCGGTGACGAAACGGACCTTGTTGGCCAGGCGCGGCTGTTCGGGCAGGTCGAGCTTCGCGACGGGAGTGATGTCGTTCATGAGGGACGGGTCCTTGTGAGCGGTGAGGACGGATGCTGGTACGGTATATGACGTTAACGTTAACGTCAAGCTCGCGGCGAAGTAATACGGCTGGCTTCGATCCATTTCACATTGCGTATCCCTAAGGCAACATTAAGTTCCATTATGCAATCTGCTTGTTATACTCAATGCATAATCGGAATTCATGCAGAAGAAGAGACACGACAGATGCTGAAAAAAGTGGATTCTTCACAGCTCAGGGTGGGCATGTTCATCCACGACCTGGATTGCGGTTGGATGGAGCATCCGTTCGTACGCAACCAGTTCCTGATCACGAACGAGGCCGAGATCCGCAAGATCGTCGAGGCGCGTATCCGCGGCGTCGTGATCGATTGCCGTCGCGGCCTGGACGTCGACGCGCCCACCGTCGACGAGAGCATGGCCGCCACCGAGGCCGAGGTGACCGCGCTGGCGCAGGCCGCCACGGCCTCCGCGCGCATGCGGGTGCCGCTGGCCGAGGAATTGCAGCGCGCCATCCATGTGCGGCGCCAGGCCGAGGGTCTGGTGCGCGCCGTGATGCAGGACGCGCGCCTGGGAAAGGCCGTCGAGCTGGACCAGGTAAGCCCGGTGGTGCAGAGCGTTACCGAATCGATCCTGCGCAATTCGGGCGCCTTGCCCAGCCTCCTGCAGCTCAAGAACAAGGACGACTACACCTTCCTGCACTCGGTCAGCGTGTGCGCGCTGCTGGTCGCCTTCTGCCGCTCGCGCGGCATGGACGAGGAAACCATCTACCAGGCCGGCCTGGGCGGCCTGCTGCACGACACCGGCAAGGCCATGGTGCCGGACGCCATCCTCAACAAGCAGGGCCGCCTGACCGACGCCGAATTCGCCATCGTCAAGCGCCATCCGCGCGACGGCCACGACATCCTGGTGAAGACGCCCGGCATCGGCCCGGTGCCGCTCGACATCACGCTGCACCACCATGAGCGGCGCGACGGCAGCGGCTATCCGGACCGCCAGGCCGGGGACGGCATCAGCGAGCTGGCGCAGATGGCGGCCATCGTCGATGTGTACGACGCGATCACCTCCGACCGCTGCTACCACAAGGGCATCCCGCCGGCCGAGGCGCTGCGCAAGATCTACGAGTGGAGCAAGCACCACTTCGATCCGGCGCTGGTCCAGGAGTTCATGCGCTGCGTCGGCATCTACCCGGTCGGCACCCTGGTGCTGCTGGAATCGGGCCGGCTGGGCGTGGTGGTCGAGCCGCACGAATCGAGCCTGCTCACGCCGAAGGTGAACGTGTTCTTCCATGCGAAACAGCAGGTGTATATCCGCCCCGAGACGGTCGACCTGTCGCGCGCGACGGGCTTCGGCGGCGGCGACCGCATCGTGCGCCACGAGTCGGCCGCCAAGTGGCAGGTCGAGCCGCTGCGCTTCATGCAGCTGGCCGAGGCCTGAGCGCCTGCCACCCGCCGGCGCGGCGCGCGGCTGCTTCGGCATGCGATTGAACGCGCTGCCCTCACGTGCAGGGAATCAGAAGAATTCGGCGGTGTCGTTGACGGCCACGGTCTGCAGCAGCCCGCCGGCGACCAGCTCTTCGTAGTGGCACACGCGGTTGCGGCCGTGGGCCTTGGCGTAGTACAGGGCCTGGTCGGCGTGGCCCAGCGTGACCACCGGCGAATCGGCGGCGCTGACGCTGGTGAAGCCGATGCTGACCGTGACCTTGCCCACCTGCGGGAAGTCGTGGCTCTCGACGTCGGCGCGGAAGCGCTCGATGATGCGGCGGGCGTTCTCCAGGTTCGTCGAGCGCAGCAGCACCACGAACTCCTCGCCGCCGAAGCGGAACACCCGGTCCTGGGCGCGGAACGACGACTGCAGCAGGTTGGCGATCAGGATCAGCACTTCGTCGCCGTACAGGTGGCCGAAGCGGTCGTTGACGCCCTTGAAGTGGTCGACGTCGACCACCGCCAGCCACTGCTTTTCTTCGCCGTTGTGGTGGCGCCGCTCGGCCTGGCCGGGGGCCGTGGCGTCGGTCTCGGAGGCGTGCAGCATGCGCGCCAGCTGGTCGTCGAAGGTCTTGCGGTTGAGCAGGCCCGTGAGCGAGTCGCGTTCGCTGTAGTCGAGCAGGTTCTGGAAGTTGCGGTACACGCTGACGATCCCGTTGACCATGTACAGCGCCTCGGGCGTGAACGGTTCGGCATGCACGATCTCGAGGCAGGTGTCGGCCTTGTCGCCGAACCAGATCGGCAGCCACAGGCGGCGCAGGCCGTCGGCGCCGATGCTTTCCGCGCGCGGTTCGTGGCGGCGCACGCAGGCGCCGAGTTCGGGATAGAGCGCGATCGGTTCGCCGGGACCGCTGTCCTGCGGCTCTTCGGGGCAGGCCACGCCGCCGGCATGGATGCAGGCGCGCGAGCGCACGAAGTACTGTTCGCCGACGCTGGAGATAGTGAGCACCCGGGTGCGGGCCGCGCCGGACAATTCCTGGACTGCCGAAATCACGGAGATGTCCAGCATGGTGTGATCGCGGTGGCCGGTCATGTCCACCATGTGTCGCAGCAGGGAATCCATGTCGTCGTTATCAGACCAAGCAATAAGAGGTACCGGGAGACCGCCCCGCGCAAGGCGTGGCGCACAGGGCGGACAGCGCTGAATGGATACCCAGCGCCATGATCGGCGGTGCCGCATTTTTCAGCGGTCAAGCGAAACAGCATAATACTTTTTTGTATTACCGGCAACTATTCTTAACAATTTTTATTCATGGTTTCCCGCGCGCTGACACATCACCCTGGGAGTTTGTTTCTCATCAGAAGCATGCATTTCCATACGGAAAAGTTGTGGATGGTCAACTTGCCGTGCGGCACTAATCTGTACAGTGAACTCACTGGCAAACGTAACACAGCAGTAGCGACGGGGCCCAGTCGCAGCCAGTATTTCCTCAACCATCATAAGGAGTTTGTCATGAGCACGATTACCTCCGCCATCAAAGCATTTTTCGCTGACGAAAACGGTGTGACTGCCATCGAGTATGGCCTGATCGCCGCCCTCATCGGCGTGGTGATGGCCGGTGTCGCTGGCGAAGTCGGTGAAAACATCGAGGCGGCCTTCATCTACATCCGCGATCAGTTGGTCGTTCCGGAGTAATCCGCCTGCCCCCCGGGACGCGGTTCGGCCCCGGGGGGCTTTTTTTTTCGTGGAGTCCGATCATGGCTGTCGCACTTTACCTCGATACGCTGCTGCTGCTGATGGTGACGGCGGCGGCGCTCAAGGACCTGGAGAGCCGGCGCATTCCGAACCGGCTGCTGGCCGCCGGCATGGCATGCGCCCTGGTCCTGCACCTGCTGTCGCCGCAACCGCTGGCGGGGCTGCTCGCCTGGCTGGGCGGGACGGCGACCGGCCTGGCGATCTTTCTGCCTTTTTACCTGGTCCGCGGCATGGCCGCCGGGGACGTCAAGATGATGGCCGCGGTCGGCGCCTTCGCCGGTCCCGGCGACGCGCTGCGCATCGCCATCCTGGCCTGGTGCGTGGGCGGCGTCATGGCGCTGGCCGTCATCGTCTTCAAGGGCCGCCTGCGCATGGCGCTGGCCAATATGTGGGCGATCCTGAAGCCCATGCTGCTGCGCCTGCCGCGCGGGCCGGCGCCCGTGATCGGCGGCGCCGGCGGCCAACCCAGCGCCGGCTCGATTCCCTATGGCGTGGCGATCGCCGCCGGCGCCATCGCGCTGCTGGTCAGTCGCTACGCCGACCGACCGCTGTTATGAGCGGCGGGTCGGGCCTTTGTCAGGTATCAAGTGCCTGATGAGGCCGCTCGCTAGAATCAAATCAAGGTTTTCCGAAACATCTTCATGGGCAGGAGGGTGCATGATGGGAATGTTGTCGGCCACCACGGCCGCCGCCGGGCACGATGCATCGTTCGGGTCCGGGGCCAGCGCGTCGTCAAGCGATGGCGACGTGGCCGCCGTGCTGCCGCGCCAGCCGCGCACCGTGCGCGACACCGGGCTCGATCCGCGCCTGGTGACGGGATTGGTGCTCAAGGTCCTGCATGCCGGCGGCAAGACGCCGCTGTCCAGGCTTACCGGACGCCTGCGGCTGTCGGTCAGCGTGGTGCGCGAAGTGCTGCAGGGCCTGGTCGCCAGCCAGCAGGCCGAAGTCGCCTATTCGGGCGAGACCGATCTCGACGTGCACTACCAGCTCACCGCCGCCGGCGCGCGCGCCGCCGGCGAGCACCTGGCCGAGTCGCGTTATGCCGGACCGGCGCCGGTGACCCTGGCGGCCTGGCGCTCGGTGGTGGCGCAGCAGTCGCAGCGCCAGCCGGACGCGCCGCGCGTGGCGCGCGCCGAACTCGAAGCGGTGCTCGACGGCGACGGCCTGGAACCGGCGATGCGCGAACTGATCGGCGCGGCCCTGTATTCCGGCCGTCCGCTGCTGCTGTATGGCCCGTCCGGCAGCGGCAAGACCACCCTGGCGCGCAAGTTCGCCCGCCTGCGCCAGGATCCGATCGCGGTGCCGTACGCGGTGCTGGTCAACCACGAGATCGTCCAGCTGCACGATCCGGCCCTGCATCCGTTGCCGCTGCAGATGCGCGGCCTGGAAGAACGCCGCAGTTGCGACGCGCGCTGGGCCCTGAGCCAGCGGCCGCTGGTGCACGTCGGCGCCGAGCTCACGCGCGACATGCTGGAACTGCGGGTCGACGCCGCCAGCGGCGTGCTGCGCGCGCCGCCCCACATCCTGGCCAATAACGGCCTGCTGGTGCTGGACGACCTGGGACGCCAGCGGATGCCGGCCGGCGAGCTGCTGCACCGCTGGCTGGGCGCGCTGGAGGCCGGCCAGGACCACGTGACGGTGCCGCACGGCCCGAGCCACGCGCTGCCGTTCGACGTCGGCCTGGTGCTGGCCACCAGCCTGGCGCCGGAATCGGTGCTGGACGACGCCTGCCTGCGCCGCATCGGCTACCGCATCGCCGTGGGGCCGCTGTCCGAAGCGAGTTACCGCGCGCTGCTGCGGCGCCAGGCGCGGCTGCGCCGCATCGAGGTCGACGAGGCGGCGTTCGATTTCCTGGTCGACGAACTGCATCGCCGCACCCGGCGCCCGCTGCTGGCCGCCTGGCCGCACGAGCTGCTGGGACGCATCGCCGATTTCGCCGGCTTCGCCGGCCGCGCGCCGCGCTGCGACGTGGACGGCCTGGTCCAGGCCTGGAGCAGCCTGTTCGGAGCCAGCGCCCTGCCGCCCGCGCTGCCTTGTGCATCGAACCCAGCGGCGATGAAGCGGGAAGACAAGGAAGGGGATGCGCGATGAAGAACAAGCGTGCCGTGATCATGATGGCACTGGCGGTGCTGCTGGGCCTGCTGGCGGTGGCGCTGGCGGCGAGCTGGCTGCTCAATGCCCCGGGCGCAAGCGCCGGCCGGATCGTCGTCGCCAAGGCCGACGTCGACATCGGCCAGCGCCTGACGCCCGAGATGTTCAAGCTGGCCGACTGGCCGGCCGACAGCGTGCCGAAGGGCGCCTTCACCGATCCCGCGCCGCTGGGCGGACGGGTATTGCGCAGCAGCCTGCTCGCGGGCGAACCGATCAGCGAAGCCAAGCTGGCGCCGGCCGGCACCCTGGGCGGCCTGTCGGCCCTGATCACCGAGGGCAAGCGCGCGATCACGGTGCGCGTCAACGACGTGATCGGGGTGGCCGGCTTCACCCTGCCGGGCAACTACGTCGACATCATCGTCAGCACCGAGACCATGCCGGACCCGAACGCGACCCGGGCGCGCGAGCAGAGCATCTCGAAGATCGTGCTGGAGCGGATCCTGGTGCTGGCGGTGGCGCAGGAAGTCAATCGCGACGAGACCAAGCCCAAGGTGGTCAATGCCGTCACGCTCGAGGTCACGCCAAGCGAGGCCGAAAAGCTGGACCTGGCGCGCAGCGTGGGCACCCTGTCGCTGGCGCTGCGCAACCAGGTCGATCCGGCCGCCGCCGCCACCTTCGGCGCGACCAAGGAGAACCTGCTGCCCGCTGTCGCCGCCGCGCCGCCGCCGGTGGTGCGGGCCCCGCCGCGGCCGCGCGTGCAGCAGGCGCGCGCCCCGGCCCCGCCCAAGCGCGACTGCATCAGCGTCATCAACGGCCTGCACGCATCGCAGGAATGCTTCTGACCACCGACTGGATCGATCATGAAACGACGTCCCTCGATCGCATTGCGCGCCACCCTTGCCGCCGTCCTTGCCGCGCTGGCCGGCCCGGCCCTGGCCAGCGCCGCGCCCGCCGCCGCCGCCGCCGCGCAAAAGGTGGCGGAACCGAAGCCGGCGCCGAAGAAGCCGGCGCCCGCCCGCACCGCGAGCGAAGTGCCCGCGCGCGTCGCCGAAGGCTGCCGCGGCGAGGCCGCGCGGCCGGCCGTGATGGCGCTCCAGATGGGCAAGTCGACCATGCTGCGCCTGCCCGAGAAGGTGGCCCGCCGCAGCGTCGGCAACCCGGCCGTGGTGCAGGCGATGCTGGTCGCCCCGGACACCCTGTACATCGCCGCCGTCGACGTCGGCAGCACCAATATGATCGTGCAGGGCCGCAGCGGCTTGTGCAGCGTGATCGACATCACGATCGCGATGGACCCGAGCGGGCTGGAAGCCACGCTCAAGGCCGCGATGCCGGACGAGCAGGACATCCGCGTGATGGCGGCCAACGACAGCCTGATCCTGACCGGCACCGTCAGCGACGCCACCGTCGTGCAGCGCGCGGTGGAGCTGGCCGGCGCCTATGTGCGGCGTCCGCTGCGCCAGCTGCCGGCGGCCGACAAGGAAAACGATACCGATGGCGTGATCGTGGTGGGAAGGAATGGCGCCAGCGGCGCCGGCGCGGCGGGCGGCGCCGGCACCCGGGTGATCAACCTGCTGGCAGTGAGCGCGCCGCAGCAGGTGCAGCTCGAGGTCAAGGTGGCCGAGATCTCGCGCACCCTGCTCGAACGGCTCGAGACCGGCACCCGCTTCAGCTTCGGCTCCGGCAGCTGGACCACCACCCTGGCCACCGATTTCCTGAGTGGCCTGCTGGGCGGCAGCCTGTCGGGAGTCAAGACCAATGGCAACCGTTTCGCCATCGAGGCCGACAAGCTCGATGGCCTGGTGCGCATCCTGGCCGAGCCGAACGTGCTGGCCATCAGCGGCCAGGAAGGCTCGTTCCTGGCCGGCGGCAAGTTCTACATCCCGGTGTCGCAGGACGACGACCGCGTCACGCTGGAAGAAAAGGAATTCGGGGTCGGCGTGCGCTTCACCCCGACCGTGCTGTCGGGCGGGCGCATCAACCTGAAGGTGGCGCCGGAGGTGTCCGAACTGTCGCGCGAAGGGATCGGCATCACCGCCACCGGCATCACCGGCACCGCCATCATGCCGCTGGTGACCACGCGCCGCGCCAGCACCACGGTGCAGCTGCATGACGGCCAGAGCTTCGCGATCGGCGGCCTGGTGCGCAACAACCTGATCGCCAACATGAAGGGCTTGCCGGGCCTGGGCGAGATTCCGGTGCTGGGCGCGCTGTTTCGCAGCACCGACTACCAGCAGGACCGCACCGAGCTGGTGTTCGTGATCACGGCGCGCCTGGTCAAGCCGCTGCCGGGCGGCAGCCATGTGCTGCCCACCGACGGCCATGTCGCGCCGTCGCGCGCCGGCCTGATGCTGGGCGGGCGGCTGGAAGGGGAGCGGCCCGCCGCCGCGGCGCCTGCCGGGGCGCCGGCCACGCCGCCGGCCGCGGTACCCGGTGCGGTATCCGGGAGCTTCGAACTGACGCCGGCGGCTTCGAACTGACACAGGGGAATGCAATGCGAACCACATTCACACGATGGGCGGCGCTGGCGCTGCTCGCCTGCGGCGCGTCGGGATGCGTCTCGACCACGCCGGACTGGGATGCGCGCTTCGGCGCGGCCACCCGCAGCAATTTGGCGGCCCAGGTGCTCGACCCGAGCGGCGCCGCCAGCGGCAATCCCGCCCTGGGCCTCGATGGCCGCGCCGCGCGCGCCGCCATCGACAACTACCAGCGCTCGTTCGCCCGGCCGGATACCGGCCAGCCGGCGGCGATGGTGGACCAGTGATGGACGCGCGCGCAGCGAACGTCCCTTGTCCGGGGCTGCCATGAGAGCGCTCCTGATCAGCCGCGACAGCCACTTGTACGCGGAGCTGGCCTCGCAGGGCGCGGCGCGGGTGCCGCCCCTGCACCTGGCCGCCACCCGCGCCAGCCTGCGCGAAGCGCTCGACCGCCCCGAACCCGACGCCCCGCAACTGGTGATCGTCGACGCCAGCGGGCTGGAGCCGCTGGAGGCCGCCCTGCTCGAGCGCCTGGGCCGCCAGTATCCGGGATCGCAGCTGATGCTGCTCACCAACCAGCACCAGCCCGACCTGTTGATCACGGCGATGCGCGCCGGCGTGCGCGAGCTGCTGCAACTGCCGCTGGTGCACCGCGCCTTCCACGAGGCGATGGACCGGATCGCCACCGCCGCCGGCGTGTCGAGCCTGCGCGAAGGCAAGGTGCTGGCCTTCATCGCCTGCAAGGGCGGCAGCGGCGCCACCTTCATCTCGGCCAACTTCGGCTATGCGCTGGCCACGCTGGCGGGCAAGAAGGTCTTGCTCATCGACCTGCACGGCCAGTTCGGCGACGCCGCCCTGTACGTGTCGGACCAGAAGCCGGCCATGACGATGTCGGACGTGTGCGCCCAGATCGCGCGCGTGGACGGGCCCTTCCTCGAATCGTGCCTGGTGCACGTCACGCCGGGCTTCGGCGTGCTGGCCGCGGCCGACGATCCCGGCCACGCGAAAGAGGCCAAGCCGGAACACATCGACACCATCCTGCGCGTGGCGCGCCAGAACTACGACTACGTGCTGCTCGACGTCGGACGCCAGATCGACGCGGTGTCGCTGCGCGCGCTGGACGTCACCGACACCATCTATCCGGTGCTGCAGCTGGCGCTGCCCGACATCCGCGACGCGCGGCGCCTGCTCGACATCTTCCGCTCGCTGGGCTACGTGCTGGACAACATCCGCCTGATCGTCAACCGCTACGAGAAGGGCGGCAAGCTGCGCCTGCAAGACCTGCATGCGGCGCTCGGCTGCGAGGTGGTGCACACCTTCCCCAACGACTACGTCGCGGTGACCGATTCGGTGAACCAGGGCGTGCCGGTGCTGCAGCTGTCGCGCTCGAGCTCCGCCGCGCGCAGCCTGGCCGAGATGGTCGAGCTGGTGACCGCGCACCGGGTCCAGGAAAGCCGCGGCCTGCTGGACCGCCTGTTCGGGCGCCAGGACGCCGATTACTGACCAGTTGAGAAAGACGCCCATGTCCCTTCGCGAACGACTTGCCTTGTCCGGCCAGGAGCGCATCCCCAGCGGCGGCGCCGAGCTGCAGGACGCGCCGAACCAGGCTTACCAGGAGCTCAAGAAGCTGATGCACCAGATGATCCTCGACCGGATCGACCTGGAGCGGCTCAAGCGCCTGACCGCCGAGCAGTTCAAGCACGAACTGGCGCTGCTGGTCCAGCGCATCATCGAGGACGAGCGCATCGTCCTCAACCAGCACGAGCGGCATCACCTGGTGCTCGACATCCAGCACGAGATGCTGGGCTTCGGCCCGCTCGAGCCGCTGCTGTCCGACCCCTCGATCTCGGACATCCTGGTCAATACCTTCAACAAGGTCTACGTCGAGCGCCACGGCCGTCTGGAGCTGACCGAGATCACCTTCCACGACAACGCCCACCTGATGAAGATCATCGAAAAGATCGTCTCGCGCGTGGGCCGCCGGGTGGACGAGTCGAGCCCGATGGTCGACGCCAGGCTGCCGGACGGCTCGCGGGTGAACGCGATCATCCCGCCGCTGGCGGTGGACGGGCCGATCCTGTCGATCCGCCGCTTCGGCGGCAGCCCGCTGACGGTGCAGAACCTGCTCGACTACAAGAGCATGACCGCGCCCATGATCCGGGTGCTGGAAGGGCTGGGCACGGCCAAGGTCAACATCCTGATCTCGGGCGGCACCGGCAGCGGCAAGACCACCTTGCTCAACCTGATCTCGGGCTTCATCCCGGCCAGCGAACGGGTGGTGACGATCGAGGACGCGGCCGAGCTGCAGCTGCGCCAGCCGCACGTGGTGCGCCTGGAGACGCGACCGGCCAACATCGAGGGCAAGGGCGAGGTGCCGCAGCGCGCGCTGGTGCGCAACGCGCTGCGCATGCGGCCCGACCGCATCATCCTGGGCGAGGTGCGCGGCCCGGAAGCGCTGGACATGCTGCAGGCGATGAACACCGGCCACGAAGGGTCGCTGGCCACCATCCACTCGAACACGCCGCGCGACGCGCTGTCGCGGCTGGAGAACATGGTCAGCATGGCGGCGGTGAACCTGACGCCGCGCGCGATCCGCCAGCAGATCGTGTCGGCGGTGACGGTGGTGGTGCAGGTCTCGCGCCTGACCGACGGCACGCGCAAGCTGGTCAGCCTGCAGGAGATCACCGGCATGGAGGGCGAGATCATCTCGATGCAGGAGATCTTCCGCTTCGAGCAGCGCGGGGTCGACGTCGACGGGAAAGTGCTGGGCCACTTCAGCGCCACCGGCGTGCGCCCGCGCTTCGCCGACCGCCTCAAGCTGTTCGGGGTCCCGGTGCCGGACGATTCGTTCGACCCCGACCGCCGGTTTGACTGAATCGAGCGACCGGGAGCGCGCATATGGACGGCTTGTTCTATGGCTTCGTGGTGCTGGTGTTCGCGGCCGTGATCCTGGCGGTCGAGGGCTTCTATCTGTGGTGGATGAGCACCCATGGCGCGGCGGCGCGCCGCATCGCGCGCCGCCTGCAGATCATGTCCGGCGGCCTGCAAGGCCGCAGCGGCGAACGGATCTCGATCCTCAAGCAGCGCCGCTACAGCCGCATCGAGGCGCTGGACCGCCTGCTGCATCGCTCGACGCTGGCGCAGCGCGTCGATGCGCTGCTGGTGCAGGCCGGCGCCACCTGGTCGGTCGGCCAGTTCCTCGCCGGCTCGCTCGGCTGCCTGGCGGCGGCCCTGGTGCTCACTTCGAGCGCCGTCAGCGCGGTCGAGGTGCCGCTGCCGGCGCGCCTGCTGGCCTGCGTCGGCGGCCTGCTCCTGCCCTGGTGGCTGCTGCACCGCATGCGCATGCGGCGCCTGGTGCGCATCGAGCACCAGCTGCCCGAGGCGGCCGACTTCATCGCGCGCGCGCTGCGCGCCGGCCACTCGTTCACCAACGTGCTGCAAATCGTCGGCAACGAGCTGCCCGAGCCGCTGGCCGGCGAGTTCCGCATCACGCGCGAGGAAATCAACTACGGCGTGCCGATGAACGAGGCCCTGCACGGCCTGGCCGAACGGATCCCGCTGACCGACCTGCGCTACCTGATCATCGCGGTGCTGATCCAGCGCGAGTCGGGCGGCAACCTGGCTGAAATCCTCGGCAACATCAGCCAGATCATCCGTGCCCGCTTGAAGCTGGTGGCGCACGTGCGCGTGCTGTCGGCCGAGGGCCGCATGTCGGCCTGGATCCTGGGCTTGCTGCCGTTCGGCGTGATGGGCGTGATGCTGGTCAGCAGCCCGGCCTACGTGCGCATGCTGTGGACCGATCCGTCCGGGGTGCGCCTGCTGTGGTACGGCCTGGGCATGATCGTGTTCGGCGTGCTGTGGCTGCGCAAGACCATCCGCATCCGCGTGTGAGGCCTCCATGACTTCTTCCCAGCTGATCTTCCTGCTGATCGTCTTCGCCGTCGTCTGCCTGCTGGCCTGGGTCGCGCTGGTGCTGTTCGCGCCGCTGGCCCTGCGCGAGCGCCTGCTCCGCTTCCTCGGCCCGCGCGCCGGACAGGAAGCAGGCGTGCGCTGGATCGAGCGCGTCGCCAGCGTCGCCCGTCCCCTCACCAGGCTGTCGATCCCCGAGGAGGGCTGGGAAAAATCGACCTTGCGCACCCGTTTCATGAACGCCGGCTGGCGCCACCCGTCGGCGCCGACCCTGTACTTCGCGTCCAAGACCGCGCTGGCGCTGCTGGTGCCTGCCCTGTGCGCGCCGTTCCTGGTGCTGTATGGCTCGTCCCTGAACGGCGGCAAGGTGCTGGGCATCCTGCTGCTGGGCGCCGCGTTCGGCTACTACGCGCCGAACGCGGTGCTCGAGCGCCTGGTGCGGCGGCGCCGGCGCGAGATCTTCGAGACCATCCCCGACGCGCTCGACCTCCTGACGGTTTGCGTCGAGGCCGGCCTGAGCCTGGAGCGGGCGCTGGTCAAGGTGGCGGCCGAAATCCACATCAAGAGCATGGTGCTGTCGCAGGAGCTGCAACTGGTGCTGATGGAAATGCGCGCCGGCTTCAGCAAGGAAAAGGCGCTGCGCAACTTCGCGCTGCGCTCGGGCGTGGACGACGTCGACACCCTGGTCGCGATGCTGATCCAGTCCGAGCGCTTCGGCACCAGCGTCGGCGACTCGCTGCGAGTGCATGCCGAGAACCTGCGCCACAAGCGGCGCATGATGGCCGAGGAAACCGCCGCCAAGATCGGCCTCAAGCTGCTGTTCCCGCTGATCTTCTGCATTTTCCCGACGCTGCTGATGGTCCTGCTCGGACCGGCGGCGATCCAGATCTCGCGCACCCTGGGCTCCTTGCCCTTCGCGCGCTGAAAGGAGCGACTCCCATGCGACGCACCCTCAAGATGACCCGCCTGGCGCTGTTGTGCGCCGGCCTGATGGCCTGCTCGCCGTCCGGCTGGCGCGCCGCCGTCGACACCGGCGCGCAGGCCGAGCAACTCTATGGCGCCGGCCGCGCGCAACACCTGGCGCAGCAGCCGGACGCCGCGCGCGCCTCCTACCAGGCCGCGCTTCAGCTAGAGCCCGGCCATCCCGGCGCGCGCAACGGCCTGGCGACCCTGTACGCCGAAGGACGCGAATTGGAACCGGCGATCGCCATCTGGCGCGAGCTGACAGCATCGATCGGGCTGGATGCGGGGCCGGGCAAGGCTTATTTGTTCGCCAACCTGGGGCAGGCTTACCTGCTGGGCGGCGCGCACGAGGAAGCGCGGGGCGCGCTGGAACGCGCCTGCCTGCTCGACCCGCTCAATCCGCGCGCCTGGCAGCTGCTGGGCGACGCGCTTGCGGGCTTGGGACAAACGGAAAGGGCGGAACAGATGCGCAGACAGGCGGCGGCGCTGCGCCAGCATGACCTGCGCGCCGATTTTGCCGCCGCCGGCGGCAAGACCGAGGTGGCGCCGCTCGGCCAGGCCTTGGCCGCGCCAAAGCCGCAGGCCCACCCCGACTGGTCCCAGTCCTATATCCACGTCGGCGTGGATGGCATGATGGAGTTGCGGCGGGTGGAGGCGGCGCGCGCGGCGCACGAGGCGCAGGAGGAACGCGAGGCGCCGGCTTCGGCTGCGGTGGCGCGGCTGGAGATCCGCAACGGCAATGGGGTGACCGGCATGGCGCGCGCGCTGTCGAATCGCATCGACGAACCGGGCATCCGGGTGACGCGCCTGTCGAACGAGGCGGGCTTCGCGGTGCCGCATACCCGCATCGAATACGAGCCGTCCCATGCCGACGCCGCGCGCAGGCTGGCGCGGCGCCTGGGCAGCACCCAGCTGCGCGAAGTCGACCTGGGCGCGCCCGTCAACTTGCGGCTGGTGCTGGGCCGCGACCTGGCGCGCCACGGCACGGCGCTGCGGCTGGCGCCGCCCGCGCCGGCCGCGGACCAGCAGCGGCTGGCTTACCGGTAGCGTTCCAGCCACCAGCCGTACTGCGGCGGCAGGATGGCGAACGGATTTTCCACGCCCAGCTCCTTGGCCGCGCGGAAGGCGTAGTGCGGATCGGCCAGGTGCTCGCGGCCGATCATCACCAGGTCCATCTGCTCATCAAGCACCGCCTGGTTGGCCACCTGCGGGTCGCCGATATACCAGGACGACGCCACCGGCAGGCCGGCCTCGTTCTTCACACGCCTGGCGACCGGCGCCAGGAAGCCCGGACCCCAGGGAATCTTGACGTCGGGGACGGTGAAGTTGACGCTCACGTTCAACATGTCCAGGCCGGCCTCGCGCATGCGACGGGTCAGCTCGATCGATTCCGCCAGCGTCTCTTCGTCGCTGCCGTCGTATTCGATCACGCCCATGCGCGCCGTCAGCGGCAGGTGCTGCGGCCATACCTCGCGCACCGCGGCCAGGGTCTCGAGCAGGAAGCGTCCGCGGCCATCGAGGTCGCCGCCGTACTGGTCATCGCGGCGGTTCGAATGCGGCGACAGGAAGGATTGCGCCAGGTAGCCGTGGGCGAAGTGCAGCTCCAGCCATTCGAAGCCGGCGGCCAGGGCGCGCCGCGCGGCGTCGACGAAGCCCTGGCGCACGCGCGCGATGTCGTCCAGGGTCATCTCTTGCGGCACTTTCGGCAGGTCGCCGCCGAAGGCGAGGGCGGATGGGGCGATGGTCTGCCAGCCGTCCGGCGCGTCGTTCGGGATGTGCGCGTTGCCGTCCCACGGACGGTTCGCGCTCGCCTTGCGGCCGGCGTGGCCGATCTGGATGCCGGCCACCGCGCCGGCATCCTTGATCGCGGCGGCGATGGCGGCCATGCCGGCCACCTGTTCGTCGTTCCACAGGCCGGCGCAGCCCGGGGTGATGCGGCCTTCCGGCGTGACGGCCGTGGCTTCGACGATCACCAGGCCGGCGCCGCCGCGCGCGATCGACGCGTAGTGGGCGCGATGCCAGTCATTGGTGACGCCGTCGACGGCGCTGTACTGGCACATCGGCGGCACCGCGATGCGGTTGCGCAGGGTGACGGATTTGAGGGTGAAGGGAGTGAATAATGCGGTCATTGGTGCTTTCCAGGTGATGCTTCCTGCGCAACGACGCCAATACTGGCGCGCCGGGCGGCAAATGGCCGCTCGGGTCTGTGGTCGCTGTGGAGGAAGATCGGGGATTGTCGAATCGGTCCTGGCATGCACCCTGTGTCAGGGTTGCGTGCCTGGCCGTATTCTCGCACCGATGCGGATTGTTTGCAGGAGGCGGCCACGAATCCGGCCGCCCGGCCAGGCCGTCAGGGCGCGGCCTTGCGATACACGCGCACGTAATCGACCAGCATGCGGCGCGGGAACGGCGTGGTCGCATCCGGATAGCCCGGCCAGTAGCCGCCCACGGCCAGGTTGAGCAGCACGAAGAAGGGATGCTCGAACACCCATTCTCCCTTGACCGTCGCGGGCGTCGCGGTGTGGTAGTGAATGCCGTCGCGGTACCAACGAATTTCTTTCGGCTCCCATTCGACGGCGAACACGTGGAAGTCGTCGCCGTACTCCGCGCCCTCGAGCGCGCTGGCGCGGCTGTTTGCGTGCTCGCCCGAGTAGCCCGGCCCGTGCAGGGTGCCGTAGGCATTGGCCGGCTCCTTGCCGATGATCTCCATGATGTCGATCTCGCCGCTCTTCGGCCAGCCGACCTGCTTGATGTTCGCCCCCAGCATCCAGAACGCGGGCCAGATGCCCTGGCCCTTCGGCACCTTGATGCGCGCTTCGTAGCGGCCGTACTGCGTTTCCTTCAGCCCGGCCGTCTTGAGCCGCGCCGAGGTGTAGTCCTTGCCTTCGTAGCGTTCCTTGCGCGCCTCGATCACCAGGTGACCGTCTTCCACGCGCACGTTCTCGGGCCGGCCGGTATAGAACTGCATCTCGTTGTTGCCCCAGCCATGGCCGCCGGTCTCGGGGAGCCATTTGCCGCGGTCCAGCGTGGCGCCGTCGAATTCATCGCTCCATTCGAGGGTCCAGCCGGCCAGGCCGTCGGTGGCGGCGGGCTGCGTGGCGCAGCCCGCGCTGGCGGCCAGCACGAGCAGCGCGGCCAGTTTGCTTATTGTCTTCATATGTCTCCAAGGCGACGTCATCGCGCCGCGGGCGTCGCCGCCCGCTGCTGCCTGACGTGCTTCATGATGTTGAGGAAGGTGTCGGTCCAGTACTCCTGGCGATGCGCGGCGAGGAAGCGGACCAGCTCCTCGTGCGCCTGCGATGACACGCTCAAGTGGTCGCCGCCGATGCCGTGGAAGGTGAACGCGATCATGGTGCCGCGTTCGCGCGCCTGCTTGACCTGCGCAATCAGTTCGGCGCCGCTCGCGCCCACAGGCGCGATCGAGGCCACCCGGTAGGGATCGACCGCCGCCATCGAGGCCGGCACGCCGGGACCATTGCCGGCCTTGATCGCCACGAAGCGCGCGTGCAGCGCCGGCAGGTAGTCGCCGCCGAGGGCCTGCACGTCGAAGCAGGGGGCGGTATAGGTGCGCTCGCGGCGGCCGTCGATCGCGTTCAGGAACGTGTTGGCGAGCAGGACCTGGTCTTGCATCTGCTCGCGCGTGGTGGTGTCCAGGTCGCGCTGCGGCGCGACCCAGGCGCGGTCCGGCCCCGCGCCGGAACATTGATGGAACAGGCTGTGGTTGCCCAGTTCATGGCCGCCCCTGGCCGCGGCGCGCCAGTCCTCCATGCGCCTGGCCACCGGCTCGCTGGACAGCTGCAGGAAGAACGTGCCCTTGATGCCGTGGCGGTCGAGCGTCGGGATCGCGTTGTCGAGCTGGGAATCGAGGGCGTCGTCATACGCCAGGCTGACCGCGGCCCGCGCGCCGCCGGGCCAGGCAAAGGCGGCATCCTGCGCATGCGCCGGGCTGGTAACGACGAAGGTAACGCCGGCCGCGAGCAGGGCGGTCCGGACGATGGCGCGGCCCGCGCGACGGGCAAGAAAGTGGTGCATCCATGCTCCAATTTGGAAACGTTACCATAACGTCAACCCGACTATAGCATCGCCGAAAAATCGGTGTCAACGAGGGAAACGACAGGACGCGCCTTCGTTCGGTAACAGGCGCTCACTCCAGGGCTGCACCAAAGTGTTGCAAAACTACGTCATACCCCCTTGGATATTCGGTTGACAATTTTTTTTCCTAACCCTAATATTCAGTCAACTTCATGGAAACGTTTCCATGTCTCGAACCAGGCAGCTTCGTTCCCCAAATGGTCGACAAGGCCAAGGAGCCGAGGACACATGAAACAGCGCGACGCGCACCGGGCAATCCACGCAACGAGGCCACCGGCACCAGCCGGAGGCCTCGTTGCGCCGCTTGGCGCGCCGCAGGTCTTCCTGGTCGGGAGGTGACCAGGCAAGGATGGATCAGCAGCGAGTAGCGAAAAACACGACGCATGCCGCAGTGCGTCCGATTTGGCGGAGACACCGTAGCTAGGCGACGGTCATATTTATAAAAAAACAGGAGAAGACATGTACTACCCGAAGGCGAAACAGACTCTGATCAGCCTGGCAGTTGCCAGCGCATGTTCGGCATTCATCCCGGCATTCGCGCAGGACCAGGCGACCGCGCCGGCCGAGACCGCGACCAGCGCCCCGAACCAGGCACTTGATCCCGCCAGCAACCCCACCGGCTCGATCACCGGCCCGGCGCAGCCGGGCACCCAGACCGTCGTCGTGACCGGCCTGCGCGCCAGTCTCGAATCGTCGATGAACCTCAAGCGCAATGCGCAGGGCTTCGTCGACGGCATCGTCGCCGAAGACATCGGCAAATTCCCCGACACGAACCTGGCCGAATCGCTGCAGCGCATCTCGGGCGTGTCGATCGACCGCGAAATCGGCGAAGGCTCGAAGATCACCGTGCGCGGCGTGGGCCCCGACTTCAACCTGGTGCTGCTCAACGGCCGCCAGATGCCGGTCTCGAACCTGGGCGACCGCAACGGCCGCGCCTTCGACTTCGCCAACATCGCCTCGGAAGCGATCTCGCAGCTGCAGGTCTACAAATCGAGCCGCGCCGAGACCCCGACCGGCGGCGTCGGCGCGACCATCAACGTGATCACCGCGCGTCCGCTGTCGCGTCCGGGCATGCAGGCCAGCATCGGCATCAAGGGCGTGCACGACACCTCGGCCACCAACCTGCCGGATGGCCTCCAGCACGGCAACAAGGTCACCCCTGAAGTGTCGGGCATCTATTCGAACACCTCGGCCGACGGCCGCTTCGGCATCGGCCTGTCGGCCAGCTACCAGGAGCGCAACCTGGGCTACAACCGCGCCTCGGTGCCGAATGGCTGGAAAGGCCCGTTCCGCGGCGACGAGAACACCTGGGGCACGATCCCGCAGCCGGGCACCCCGGGCTCGGAACTGATCACCAACCGTCCCGGCCCGAACGACCAGTACCAGGTTCCGCAAAACCTGAACTACAACCTCTCCGGCGTGCAGCGCGAGCGCACCAACGGCCAGGTGGTGTTCCAGTTCGCGCCGAACAAGTCGATCACCTCGACCCTCGACTACACCTACTCGGAAAACAAGATCCACACCCGCCGCAACGACATGTCGGCCTGGTTCAACTTCGGCCCGTCGTCGAGCAGCTGGACCGACGGTCCGATCGCCTCGCCGCTGGTGTACACCGAGTTGATCCCGGCCGGTAACAGCGACATCGCCATGGGCGCCTCGGACTTCGCGACCAGGAGCGAGAACAAGTCGCTGGGCTTCAACACCGTCTGGCGCGTCAACCCCGACCTCCGCCTGGAACTCGACGCCCACAGCTCGTCGGCCGAATCGACTCCAGACAGCCCATGGGGTTCGAGCAACGTGATCGGCACCGCCAGCTTCAGCCGCGGCAACACCACCGCCGACTTCTCGCAGGACTTCCCGGTCCTCTCCATCGACGGCGCCGACTTCCTGCGCTCGCCGCAGCAGGTGACCGGCTCGGTGTTCGAGAACGGCTACATGAAGACCGAAGTCGACCAAATCCAGACCCACGGCAGCTGGAAGGTGATGGAAGCGTCCGAGTTCAAGTTCGGCGTCGGCGCCACCAAGGTCAAGTACCGCTCGGCGTTCTCGGTGCAGCAGCGCGACACCTGGGGCGGCGCCACCCAGGCCTCGGACTACCCGGCCAGCCTGTTCACGCCGGACAGCCTGTCCAAATACTTCGACCAGATCGACGGCAGCGGCAACCCGAACCTGTTCAACCGCTTCCACACCTTCAACTTCGGCCAGATCCGCGACATCGTGGCGCAAGCCTCGGGCCTGCCGCACCTGTACCTGCCGAAGACCACCTACGACACCGACCGCCGCACCGAGGAAAAGTCGAAGAGCCTGTACCTGCAGTTCAACACCGAGTGGGACACCCGCTACCCGATCAACACCTCGGTCGGCGTGCGCTACGAGAAGACCGACGTCAGCTCGACCGCGCTGGTGCCGACCCCGGTCGCGATCAGCTGGGTGTCGCAGAACGAACTGCCGGTGGTGTTCGGCGAATCGGGCTTCACCACGCTGACCGGCAAGTACAACCACGTGCTGCCGACGTTCGACGCCGACATCTCCTTCCGTCCCGACCTGAAGGGCCGCTTCAGCTACGGCGAAACCATCGGCCGTCCGCGCTACGACCAGATCGCCGGCGGCCAGGTGCTCGACACCCTGGCGCGCGTCGAAGGCGGCACCGGTTCGCAGGGCAATCCGGCGCTGGAGCCGGTCAAGTCGAAGAACATCGACCTGGCCATCGAGTGGTACTACGCCCGCCAGAGCTTCTTCTCGGTCAATCACTTCCGCAAGCACCTGGACAACTACGCCGGGCAGTCGCAGATCATCGCCCAGCCGTTCGGCGTGCGCACCCCGGTCGGGGGCGCCTACTGGAACGCGGCGCTGGCCAACGGCTGCACGACCGCGGACACCACTTGCATCCGCAACTACATCTTCCGCAACTTCAACGGCCAGCCGGGCGTGGTCGCGGGTCCGGACAACGCCTCGGGCGACGCCACCGGCACCATCACGGCCATCGGCACCGATCCGATCGCGGACTTCCGCATCACCTCGTACTCGAACCAGCAGAAGGCGCGCATCCGCGGCCTGGAATTCAACCTCCAGCACATGTTCGGCAACAGCGGCTTCGGCATCCAGGCCAACTACACCTACGTGAACTCGGGCCTGAAGTACGACAACGCCAGCAAGGGCGAGCAGTTCGCGCTGGTCGGCCTGGGCGACTCGGCCAACCTGGTGGGCATCTTCGAGAACGACAAGTGGAATGCGCGCGTGGCCTACAACTGGCGCGACGAGTTCCTGTCGTCGACCTTCGACGGCCAGGGCCCGAACCCGAACTACGTCGAGAAATACGGCCAGCTGGACGTGAGCGTCGGCTACAACGTGAACGACAACCTGTCGCTGTCGTTCGAAGGCATCAACCTGACCGACGAGATCCAGCGCATCCACGGCCGCACCAAGAACCAGGTGCTGTTCGTGACGCAGTCGGGCCCGCGCTACATGCTGGCCGCACGCTACAAGTTCTGATCGGGCTTTGTCTGTGCCGTCGTTCGGGAGTAGACTTCCCGGATGACGGTATTGACGGCGGGTCGGCAACAGCCGGCCCGCCGTTGTCGTTTCACTGACACCCACTACAAGATAACGAGACATCCATGCCCAACATCGCCCTGCTGAACAATATCGAGCACAAGGACCTGCGCATCATCCACGGCCACCGCCCCGGCCTGGGCAGCGAAGTCGCCTGGGTGCCGACCTTCGCCGACGAATTCCGCTCGCTGCAGGCGCACTATCCGATCATCTTCCGCCAGCTGGACGACGGCGCCAACTACGAGGCGATCGCGCTGCTCGGCTTCCAGCAAGACGAGAACCTGTTCCTCGAGGACGGCCGCTGGGATGCGCCGCTGGTGCCGTGGCTGCACGAGCGCCTGCCGTTCTACATCGGCCGCAACGGCGACGAACTGATGATCCAGGTCGACCTGGATCACCCGCGCGTCAGCACGACCGAGGGCGAACCGGTGTTCAAGCCGCATGGCGGCAATACCGACTTGCTCGAGAAGATGAGCCAGACGCTGTCGAACATCCACAACGGCGTGCAGGCCAACGCGGGCTTCCTCGAGGCCCTCAAGCGTTACGAGCTGCTCGATGCCTTTGTGCTCGACATCGAATTCGACAACGGTGAAAAAGCCCGCATGAGCGGCTTCTTCACCATCCACGAGGAACGCCTGGGCGCGTTGGACGGCGCCGCCATCGCCGAGCTGCACGCGGCCGGCCACCTGGCCCCCATCTACTTCGCGCTGGCGTCGTTATCGCATTTCCGCGACCTGATCGACCGCAAGAACCGCAGGAACGCGCGCGATGGCGCCGGCCGCTAAGCCGGTCCGCGAGCTCACCGGGCTGCGGCCCGCCGACCTCGGCCCCGCCATCCTCGCATCCACCGAGCCGCTGCTCTTGCGCGGCCTGGTGGCCGACTGGCCGGCGGTGGCCGCCGCGCGCACGTCGCCGCAGGCCGCCATCGCCTACCTGCGCCGCTGGTACGTCGACGCCACCGTCAACGCCATGCTCGGCGCGCCCGAGATCGACGGCCGCTTCTTCTACAACGAGGCGCTGGACGGCTTCAATTTCCAGTCCATGCGGGTGCGGCTCGACGCCGTGCTGGACGAACTGGAAAAGCACCTGGCCAATCCAACGCCGCCGGCCATCTACGTCGGCTCCACCACGATCGACGGCGCGCTGCCGGGTTTCAGGGGCGAGAACGACGTCGACCTGGGCCCGCGCGATCCGTTGGCCAGCATCTGGATCGGCAACCGCACGCGCATCTCGGCCCACTACGACCTGCCCGACAACCTGGCCTGCATCGGCGCCGGGCGCCGCCGCTTCACCTTGTTCCCGCCGGGCCAGCAACGCAATCTCTACGTCGGCCCGATCGACCTGACCCCGGCCGGCCAGCCCATCAGCCTGGTGGACTTCAAGCATCCTGATCTCGCGCGCTTTCCGCGCTTCGCCCAGGCGCTGGAACACGCCCAGGTGGCCGACATGGAGCCAGGCGACGCGATCTTCGTGCCCAGCATGTGGTGGCACCACGTCGAGGCGCTGGATGGCTTCAACGTGCTGGTGAACTACTGGTGGCGCCAGTCGCCGGACTGGATGGACACGCCCAACAACGCCCTGATGCACGCCCTGATGACGGTGCGCGACCTGCCGCCCGCGCAGCGCGCGGCCTGGGCCGAGCTGTTCCGCCACTACGTGTTCGAGGCCGATGCCGACACCGCGGCCCACATCCCGCCGGCCGCGCGCGGCCTGCTGGCGCCGTTCGACGACAACGCCTCGCGCATGGTGCGCGCGCAGCTGCTCAAGCGGCTGAACCGCTGATAAAAAAGGCCCGCAGATCCTGCGGGCCTTTTGCCTGATGCTGGCGCGGTTTATTCGGCCGCGATCTTCTGCTTGTGCAGGTTGGCGTACTTCACGCCGTAATACATGATGAACAGGTAGCAGGCCGCCGGCACCAGGAAGGAGATCTGCAGACCGATGGTGTCGGCCAGGATGCCCTGCACGAACGGCACCACGGCGCCGCCGACGATGGCCATGCACAGGATGCCCGAGCCCTGGCCGGTGAACTTGCCCAAGCCGTGCAGCGCCATGCTGAAGATGGTCGGGAACATGATCGAGTTGCACAGGCCCACCGCCACGATCGCCCACATCGCCAGGCTGCCTTCGGTGAAGGTCGCGGTCAGGACCAGCGCGATCGAACCGAGCGCGGTGACCGCCAGCGATTTGCCCGGGCTCACATAGCGCATCACGGCGAAGCCGATGAAGCGGCCGACCAGGGCGCCGCCCCAGTACATGCTGACGTAGCGCGCCGCGTCGGCGTGCGACAGGCCGGCGATGTGCGGCTCGCCGATGAAGTTGATCAGGAAGCTGCCGATGCTCACCTCGGCGCCGACGTACAGGAAGATGCCCAGCGCGCCCAGCACCAGGTGGCGATACGACATCGCGCCGCCCTTGGCGTCGACCGCCGCGGTGGTGTCGTCGAAGGCGATCTTCGGCAGGCGCGCCATCGCGAACAGCACCGCCAGCAGCGCCAGCGCGGCGGCAAGACCCAGGTAAGGGCCTTGCACGGCGGCGGCTTCGGCGGCCTTGTGCGCGGCCTGCTCGGCCGCCGGCAGCAGGGCCAGCTGGTCGGCCGAGAGCACCACGGTCGACAGGATCAGGATGCCGCCCAGCGCCGGCGCCACCGTGGTGCCGAGCGAGTTGAAGGCTTGCGTCAGGGTCAGGCGGCTGGCCGCGGTGCGCGCCGGTCCCAGCGCGGTGACGTAGGGATTGGCCGCCACCTGCAGGATGGTGATGCCGCTGGCCAGCACGAACAGCGCGAACAGGAACATGCCGTAGCCGCCGTTCGAGGCCGGGTAGAACAGGGCGCAGCCTGCGGCCGCGATCATCAGGCCGGTGACCGCGCCGTTCTGGTAGCCCAGGCGTCGGATCAGCGCGCCGGCCGGCAGCGAGACGATGAAATAGGCGCCGAAGAAGCAGAACTGCACCAGCATCGCCTGCATGTAGGTGAGGGTGTAGATCGACTTCAGGTGCGGGATCAGGACGTCGTTCAGCGAGGTGATGAGTCCCCACATGAAGAACAGGATGGTGACGATGACCAGCGCACCGGTGTGCTGGTTGTGTTCCCCATCCACGGCCGCGCTGGCCACGGTGGGGTTCTGGATTGGGTTCTGCATGGAGTCTCCGTTTTATTGCAGAGTAAGGACGTGATCCGACAGCATAGCCGAAACCCCGCGCAAAGCGGGATACTGTTCGGTGATCAGGTAGGTCGGGATACGCGACAGATAGTCGCCGAGGCGCCCCTTGTCTTCGAAGCGCGCGCGGAACGCCGATTGTTCGAAGACGGGGCCCAGGCGCGGCACGATGCCGCCGCCGATATACATGCCGCCGGTCGCGCCGAGGGTCAGCGCGACATTGCCGGCCACGCTGCCCAGGATGGCGCAGAACACGTCGACCGAGCCGCGGCAATCGTTTGATGACCCATCCAGCGCCGCCGCGCTGATGTCGGCCGCCTTGAGACGCCTGCCGGTGCGGGCCCAGTGGATCAGCTCCATGCCCATGCCCGACAGCAGGCGCTCGGCCGACACGTGGCCGTATTCTCCCCACAGCGCTTCCAGGATCGCCACCTCGTCGCGGTTGACCGGCGCGAAGCTGACGTGGCCTCCTTCGCCGGACAGCGGGATCCAGCGCTCGCCCGCCGGCACCACGCCCGAGACGCCCAGGCCGGTGCCGGGGCCGATCAGGCCGATCGTCCGGTTCGGCAGCTCGATGCCGCCGCCGACCTGCCGGCGGCCGTCCTGCGCCAGGTGCGGCAGCGACATCGCCAGCGCGGCGAAGTCGTTCACCATCAGGAGCGTCGTCAAACCCAGCTCCAGGCGCAAGGCCTCGATCGAGAAGCTCCAGTGGTGATTGGTCATCCTGATCTCGTCGCCCTCGACCGGATTGGCGATCGCGACCGCCGCATGGCGGACGGTGTCGACCGCCAGCCCGCGGGCGCGCGCGTTGGCCAGGTAGGCGCGCATCGCCGCGCCCAGGGTCGGGTAGCCGGCGGCCGCCAGCACCTCGACGTCGTCGAACCCCGCGCCCGGCGCCGACTGCAGGGCGAAACGCGCATTGGTGCCGCCGACGTCGGCCAGCAGCCGCAGCTCAGTCGCGACCTTTCGCGTCATTTCAGTTCGCCGCACTGCACGGCGCCTGCTTCCTTCGCCGCGCCGCCGGCGATCTCGATATTGGCGAAGGCCGCCGAGAATGCGGCGTCGCTGGTGACGGCGAACGGCGTATCGACCCTGGCCAGGTCGAGCCCCTTGGCCTGGAAGCACGACAGCGGAATTGCGACGGTGTTCTTGGCGCCGACGGCCAGGCGCTTGAACAGGGCGGTCGCATCCAGGTCGACGCTGGTCGAACCCTGGCGCATCGAGATCGTCACCTTGCCGGCCGGGGCCTTGGCGACGATGGTGTCGAAGCGCAGCGCGCCATCCTTGACCGCCGCCGCGGGCAGCACAATGGCGCGTGCGCCGCGCGCTTCCAGCGTGGCCGGTCCGGTCCAGGCGCCCAGCTTGGCGTCCTGCTGGGTGTTGACCTGGGCGGTGGTGACGGTGATGTTCGGCAGCTTGAAGCTGGCGTTCAGGTCGGCGCCGAGCACGGTGGTTTGCTGGCCGGAGCGGATCGCCAGCGGATAGCTCAGGCGGTCGGCCTGGCTGAACACCGGGAAGGTGTTGCCGGCGCTGCAGCCGCCTTGCGGATAGCTTTCATCCAGCTTGCCCAGTTTGGAGCGGGTGGCGACCTTCAAGCCATAACCATAGGCGAACAGCGGCGCGTAATCCTTGTCGCCGACGTTCAGCTTGATCTGGCAGGCCGACTTTGGCCACGAGAACGGCAGCACGCCGCGGAAGTCATGGCGCTGCTGGCCTTCGATCAGCAGGTCCGACACGCCCTTGCCCTCGGAGCCCGGCAGCCAGGCCGAGATGAAGGTGTCCGACAGATTCAGCAAGTCGTTGGCGAACACCGGACGGCCGGTGACCATGACGGTGACCACCGGCTTGCCCTTGCCGCCGACGGCCTTGAGCACGGCGAGATCTTCCGGATAGCGGCTGCTGTGGCGCAGGGTGCCCGATGGATGGATGTCGCCGTCGCCTTCGGCATACGGACGCTCGCCGATGACGGCGATCACGACGTCGAACTTCGACACGTCGACGCCTTTCGCATCCAGGCTGAAGGTGACGTTGTCCTTGCCGGCCGCTTCACGGATGCCGGTCAGGATGGTGTCGGCATTTTTAAAATCGGCATTGGTGGTGGCGGTGCCCTGCCAGGTGATCGACCAGCCGCCGCTCTGGTTCGACAGCTCGTCGGCGCTCTTGCCCACCACCAGGATCTTCTGGCCGCGCTTCAGGGGCAGGGCAGGGCCTTCGTTCTTGAGCAGCACCAGCGATTCGCGCACCGCCTGGCGCGCCAAGGCGCGCGCCTGCATCGCGTCGTCCTTGCCGGCATGGGCGTTCTGCATCGGGCTCTTGTCGAACAGGCCGGCGCGCAGCTTGACGCGGATGATGCGCGAGACGGCGTCGTCGATGCGCGACATCGGGATCTCGCCGGCTTCCACCTGCTTGATGGTGTTGGCGATGAAGGCCTTCCAGTCGTCCGGCACCATGATCATGTCGTTGCCGGCGTTGATCGCCTGGGCGCAGCTGTCGTTGCGGCAGCCTTTCACTTCGCCGATGCCGTTCCAGTCGGTGACGACGAAGCCGTCGAAGCCCATCTTGACCTTGAGGATGTCGGTCAGCGCGTACTTGCTGCCATGGAGCTTGCCGTATTCCTTGCCGCTGGCAGTGTCGGTCCAGCTGTTAAACGAGGACATCACGGTCTGGGCGCCCGCTTCCAGGGCCGGGAAGTAGCCGGCGCCGTGGATGTTGATCAGGTCGCGCTCCGGGGCCTCGGTCACGCCGCGATCCTTGCCGTTCTTCGTGCCGCCGTCGCCGATGAAGTGCTTGGCGGTGGCGATGGTGTTGGCGTCGTCCTTGAACACGCCCTGCATGCCCTTGACGTATTCGCCGGCATAGCTGCGCACGACTTCAGGATGCTCGGCATAGCTTTCGTAGGTGCGGCCCCAGCGGTCGTCGCGCACCACGGCCAGGGTCGGGCCGAACACCCAGGCGATGCCGGTCGCGCGCACCGCCCTGGCAGTGGCGGCGCCGATCTCGCGCATCAGCTGCGGATTGCGCGCCGCGCCCAGGCCGATATTGTGCGGGAACAGGGTGGCGCCCGGCACGTTATTGTGGCCGTGGACCGCGTCCGTGCCCCACACCACCGGCACCTTGATCGCCATGTCGGTCTTCATCGAGGCCTCGTGGTAGGCCTGGGCCAGCGCCAGCCATTCTTTCGCATCGGCGGCCTTGTTGTTGTTTGGCCAGCTGCCGCCGCCGTTCAGGACCGAGCCGAGGTAGTACTTGGTCACGTCCTCGGGCCTGGTGGTCTTGATCTCGGGCTGGGTCATCTGGCCGACCTTCTGCGCCAGCGTCATCTTGCCGACGATTTCCTTGACCCGCTTCTCGATCGCGTCGTCCATCTTGATGGCGCTGGTCACGCGCGGCCAGTCGGCCAACCTGGTGTCGACCGGAGCGGCGGCGCCGCAGACAGCCGGCAGGGCCAGGGCGATGGAAAGGGCCAGCGTGGAAGGACGAAGCTTGAAGGTCATGGGTTGTCTCGCTTTATTGTTCGTTGATGTTGAAGGTTCATTCCTGGCGCAGGAAGGAACCATACCATTTGCCGCTGTTCTTCAGGCGGCGCTGCTGGGTGGCGTAATCGATGTGCACCAGGCCGAAGCGGCGCTGGTAGCCTTCGGCCCATTCGAAGTTATCGAGCAGGCTCCAGGCGAAGTAGCCCTTGATCGGCGCGCCCCCGTCGATCGCATCCTTCATGGCGGCCAGGTGGCGCATCAGGTAGTGGCGGCGCTGGACGTCGTCGATCTCGCCATCCGGGCCGACGGTATCCTCGAAGGCCGAACCGTTCTCGGTGACGTACATCGGGCCCGGGTGGTAGTCGTTCTCGATGCGGGTGAGGAGTTCGGTGAAGCCTTCCGGCGACACCGGCCAGCCCATCGCGGTGATCTCGCCGCTGGTGGTCGGCAGCACTTTCGCGTCGAGTGGCGCGTGGCCGGCCTCGTGCTTGATCACTTCGGGGAAGTAGTAGTTCACGCCCATGAAGTCGGTCTTGACCGCGATCGCTTCCATGTCGCCCGGCGCGACGTCGGGCGCCGCGGCGCCGAACCGTTCGCGCGTGGCCTCAGGGTAGCCGCGGCCGAACAGCGGATCGAGGAACCAGCGGTAGCGCAGGCCGTCGTGGCGTTCCATCGCCGCCTTGTCTTCCTCGCTGTCGCTGGCCGCGCGCAGCGGGTGCAGGCTGACCGCCATGCCTACCTTCGCATCCGGTACGTTGGCGCGGATCAGCGGCACTGCCTTGCCGTGCGAGACCAGCACATTGTGCGCGACCTGCAGCGCCGCCTTGAGGTCGGTCTTGCCTGGGGCATGCCAGCCTTCGAAGTTGCCGATGATCGCCGTGCACCATGGCTCGTTGTGGGTGATCCAGTGCTTGACCCTGTCGCCCAAGGTGCGCGTCATGGCGTCGGTGTACTCGAGGAAGGCGTCGATGGTGGCGCGGTTTTCCCAGCCGCCTGCTTCCTGCAGCGCCTGCGGCAGGTCCCAGTGGTACAGCGTGGCCCATGGCTGCAGGCCGCGTTCGAGCATGCCGTCGACCAGGCGCGAATAGAAGTCCAGGCCCTTCTGGTTCGGCTGGCCCTTGATGCCGGTGTAGATGCGCGGCCAGGCGAACGAGAAGCGGTAGGCGTTCAGGCCCATGCCGCGCGCGATGTCGAAGTCTTCCGGCCAGCGGTGGTAGTGGTCGCAGGCTTCGATGCCGCTGGAACCGTCGCGGATCGTGCCGGGCGTGGCGGCGAAGCGGTCCCAGATCGATTCCACGCGGCCGTCTTCACGGCCGGCGCCTTCTATCTGGTAGGACGAGGTGGCGCAACCCCACAGGAAATCGCGGGCGAAATCGCTGCGCTGCGGCGCGGAAGGCTCGGGTCGGTTGGCAGTGGTCATGGTCTCGCTTCAGGTAATGAATATGTTCTGATTAAATTTTGGGAAAGCTTACCAACACATTGGAAAGCTTTCCAGTCTGGCGCCAAAAAAATGGCCGCACGCGGCCGTGGATGAGGCAAACATGCCTCACTCACTTTTACTTTTGCCTTTGCTCCCGGTTTTGCTCTTGGTGCTTTTCGCCTTGCCGCCGCCGACCCTGGCCAGCGACGCGCGCATGGTCACGCCCACCGGGAAGCTGCGCGCCACCGGGCGTTTCAGGTCATAGCAGCGGTTGAGCAGGGCGTTGATGCCGTTCTGCGTCATCTCGCGCCACGGCATGTGGACCGACGTCAGGCGCGGCGCCGAGAACTCCGCGCTCGGCGTGTCGTCGTAGCCGATCACCGACAGGTCGCGCGGCACGCTGATGCCGGCTTCCTGGAAGTAGGACAGGGCGCCGACCGCCATCTCGTCGTTGGCGCAGAACAGGGCGGTGCACGGCGTCTTCGATTCGACCAGGGCCTTGGCGGCATGCCAGCCGCCTTGCGGCGAGAAGTCGCTTTCGACCAGCCACACCTTGTCGGTGTCGACGCCGTTGGCTTTCAATTCGAGCATGAAGCCATCGATACGCGCCACGTTGTCGACCAGCGCGCTGGGGCCGGCGATGACGGCGATGTCGCGGTGGCCGTGCTCGAGCAGGGTCTGCGCCGCCAGCCTGCCGCCTTGCGCATGGTCGACCGTGAAGCACTGCTCCGGGATGTCCTTGAAGTCGTGGTTCAGCGCGACGATCAGGCGCCGCTTGCCGCCGAGGGCGGCGATGTCTTCGTCGAGCAGGGCGCTGCTCATCATGATCAGGCCGTCGCAGCCGCGCTCGATCAGGAACTCGATGCCTTCGATGGCCTGGTTGCGCGCGTCGCCCAGGCCGACGCCGAAGGCGACCACCATGTGCAGGCCTGCCGCGCGCAGCTCGGTGTCGATGATCTGCAGGATCGGCGTGTAAAAGGTGCCGGACAACACGGGGATGTAGACGCCGACCATCCGGCTGGTGCCGGACAGCAGGGCGCGCGCTGCGTGCGAAGGCCGGAAGCCCAGCTCGTCGATCGCCTTGCGCACGCGTTCGAGCGTGGCCGGCGATACCGAACCCTTGCCGCTGACCACGCGCGAGGCGGTGCCGAGACCTACTCCAGCCAGCCGCGCTACGTCCTTGATTGTCGCCACCTGCGATCCCTATTCAATAAATACGTCGATCAAAACAACCGCCAAGCATACTGCATCCGCGTGCGGATGGCACCCATCCTTCATAAACGCTGACCATTTTCAGGATCGAACAAGGAAACACGGGCGGTGTCGATCGCGAAGCGCACCGCCTGGCCGGACGCCAGCGGCCGTCCATCGTGCTCGATGCACGACAGCGCCTGCCCGCCGCAGTCGAGCCACACCACCTGGTGGTTTCCCATCGGTTCGACCAGGGTGACCGTCGCATTCAAAGGGCCGTTGTCGTCGACGTGGATGTGTTCCGGTCGCGCGGCCAGCGTGACGGCGCCGGCTGCCGCGCCACCCGTAAGTGGCAACGTCACTGCGCCGGCGTTGAAGCGGCCCCGCGCATCGACGCTGCCGTCAATAAAATTCATCGAGGGCGAACCGAGGAAGCCGGCCACGAAGCGGTTGGCGGGCGTGTCATAGACCTCGGCCGGGGTGCCGATCTGCTGGATGCGGCCGCCTTGCATCACCACGATACGGGTCGCGAGCGTCATCGCCTCGGCCTGGTCGTGGGTCACGTAGATCATGGTCGAACCGAGCGTCTGGTGCAGCATTTTGAGTTCGCGGCGCAGTTCGGCGCGCAGCTTGGCGTCGAGGTTCGACAGCGGTTCGTCGAACAGGTAAACGCCGGCTTCGCGCACCAGCGCGCGCCCGATCGCCACGCGCTGGCGCTGGCCGCCCGAGAGTTGGGACGGCTTGCGATCGAGCAGGGCGTCGAGCTGCAGCATCTCGGCCGTCTTGCGCACGCGGCGTTGCACTTCCGCCTTCGGCGTGCCGGCGATCTTGAGGCCGAACGACATGTTCTTTTCGACCGTCATGGTCGGATACAGCGCATACGACTGGAACACCATGCCGATCCCGCGCTCGCTCGGGTCGGCGTAGCTCATGTCGCGCCCGCCGATCTCGATCGCGCCGCCGGACAGGTCGATCAGGCCGGCGATGCTGTGCAACAGGGTCGACTTGCCGCAGCCCGAAGGGCCGAGCAGCACGAGGAATTCGCCCGGCTCGATCTGCAAATCGAGATCACGAATGATCTCGTTGCTGCCGCGGGTAATGCACAGTTTGCGCAGGTGGACGTTCGACATGCCGGGTTATCCTTTCACGGCGCCGGCGGCGATGCCGCGCACGAACCAGCGTCCGGAGATGAAGTAGATCGCCAGCGGCACCGCGGCCGTCAGGATGGTCGCCGCCATGTTGACGTTGTACAGGCGGGTGCCGGTGGTGGTGTTGATCACGTTGTTCAGCTGGACCGTCATCGGCAGGTTCTCGCGACCGGCGAACACCAGGCCCAGGATATAGTCGTTCCAGACGCCGGTGACCTGCATGATCGCGGCCACGACGATGATCGGCAACGACATCGGCAGCATCACCTGGATAAAGATGCGCCAGAAGCCGCCGCCGTCGATGCGCGCGGCCTGGAACAGCTCGTGCGGCACCGAGGCATAGTAGTTGCGGAACAGGAGGGTCATGAGCGGCATGCCGAAGATGACGTGCACCACCACGATCGCCGGCAGCGAACCGAACACGCCGGCATGCGCCATCATCCATACCAGCGGATAAATCATGACCTGCACCGGAATGAAGGCGCCGGCCAGCAGCACGCCGAACAGCACATTCGCGCCGCGCGGACGCCAGAACGACAGCGCATAGCCGTTGACGGCGCCGAGCAGGATCGGGATCACGGTGCTGGGCACGGCGATCGCCACCGAATTCCAGAAGCCGTGGCTGACCGCGCCCCAGGCCGCGCGCCATGGCTCGAGCGTGGCGGCAGCGGGCAGGGCGAACACATTGCCCGTCCTGATCTCGTCCATCGGCTTGAACGAGGTGATGATCATGACGTACAGCGGCAGCAAAAAGAACAGGGCGGCGCTGAACAGGAAGGCGTAGACGCCCAGGCGCGCCGGCGTGAACAGGCGCCTGCGGCGCGCGGCTTGGGCAGGGTGGCTGGACATGGGTGGCGCGATCGCCTGCAGCGAATGGTGGCTCACGCGTGGCCTCCGTTCAGGCGCGCGCGGCGGCTGCGGGCATAGGCGTAGGGCGCCAGCAGGGCCAGCACCGGGATCAGGAGTGTCACCGCGCCCGCCGAGGCCAGGCCGACGTTCGAGCGCAGGAACAGGTGGTCCATGATGAACTTGGCCGGCACTTCGCTGGCGATGCCGGGGCCACCCTGGGTCATCGCGACCACGGCGTCGAACAGTTTCACGACCGCGGTGGACAGCAGCAGGAACACGGTGGCGACCGACGGGCCGAGCATGGGCAGGACGATCTGCAGGTACACGCGCCAGGCCGGGATGCCGTCCAGGCGCGCGGCTTTATAGATTTCGGGGTCGATGCCGCGCAGGCCGGCCAGCATCAGCGCCATCACCAGGCCCGAGGCTTGCCACACGGTGGCGATGACGACGGTGTAGATCACCAGGTCCTGGTGCACGATCCAGTCGAACGAGAAGCCGTCAAAACCCATGCGGCGCACGGCGCCTTCGATGCCGCTGCCGGGCGCCAGCAGCCATTGCCATACGAGGCCGGTGGCGATGAAGGACATCGCATACGGGTAGAGGAACACGGTGCGCAGCAGGCCTTCGCCCTTGACGTTCTGGTCGATGAAGACGGCCAGCAGGAAGCCGATCACCATGCAGGCGAGGATGAAGGCGACGCCGTAGACGGCGAGGTTGTGCAGGGACAGCAGCCAGCGCTCGTTGTCGAACAGGCGCACGTACTGCGCCGCGCCGATGAAGGTATCGGACGGGAAGGTGCGCGAGGCCGTGAACGAGGTGCGCAAGGTCCACAGCGCGCCGCCGATGTAGGCGCCCAGCACCACCAGCGCCATCGGCAGGAGGGCGAAGTGAGGCGTGAGGCGGACGTGGAGGCGTTGGGCGAGCATGGCGTCAGTATTTGAGGGCGTTGGCGATGCTGCGCTGGACTTTATCCACCTTGATGTCCATGTTCCAGTAGGCGGTGAGGATGTCCTGCATGGCGCCGTTCTGGTCCGGGGTCAGGTAGACCTCGGTGACGCCCAGCTGGCGGCTGCGGTCCTTGACGATCTCGATGCCCTTTTGCGCGCACAGGTCGAGCTGCGACGCATCGGCATCAAGACGCACCGGGATCGAGCCTTTCAGCTTGCTGAAGGAGACTTGCAGCTCGGGCTGCGACACGACGTTGGCCAGCAGTTGTTGGGCCTTGATCGCCTCCATCTTGTTCGTGCGCGGGAAGACGAAGACGTCGCCCTGCATCAGGTAGGGCGTGTCGGGCTTGAGCCCGGGGATGCAGCCATAGTGCTGGCCGGGCAGCTGGCCGGCATTGGTGAACTCGCCCTTGGCCCAGTCGCCCATCACCTGGAAGCCGGCCTTACCGCTGATGAGCATCGCGGTGGCGTCGTTCCAGTTGCGGCCCGGCGAACCGGCATCGACATAGGACTTCATGCGCTTGAAGGTGAGCAGCACGTTGCGAAACTGCGGTGAGAGGATCGTGGCCTGGTCGCGATCGCGGATCACTTTCAGGTACAACTCTCGGCCGCCGATATTGACCAGCAGGGCGGAGAACAGCACGGTCTCTTGCCATGACTGGCCGCCGTGGGCCAGCGGCACCAGGCCGGCGGCCTTCAATTTATCCAGGGCGGCGAACAGCTCGTCGATGCTGGCCGGCTCCTTGTCGATGCCGGCCTTCTGGAAGGCGGCCTTCGAGTACCAGATCCAGGTCTGCATGTGGATGTTGAGCGGCACCGCGTAATAGTGGCCGTCGTGTTTGATCACGTCGATCAGCGGCTCGGGCAGGATGCGGTCCCAGTCCTGGGCCTTGGCGACCAGGTCGACGTTGTTGAGCATGTCCTGCTCGATGACGTCGGTGAACTGCTTGGAGGTGTTGAACTGGGCGGCGGTGGGCGGGTTGCCGCCGATGATGCGGTTGATGGTGACGGCGCGCGACTGGTCGCCGCCGGCAATGGCGCTGTCGATCCACACGCCGCCGGCGGCGCGGTAGGCCTGGGCGACCTGCTTGACGGCGCTCGATTCGCCGCCGGAGGTCCACCAATGGATGACTTCCGCCTTGGGCGCGGCGGCGTTGGCCAGTGCGATGCCTGGCGCGAAAGCAGCGGCGCACAGCCATGCGCAGGCTGCAGCCAGGTTGCGGGGTGTGACCATCTTGTCTCCATTGGTGCCGTTATTGTTTTGGTAAGTTTGGAAACGTTACCATCGGCTTGGCCCGACTATAGCACCGGGTTAATTCTCGGTCAAACTAATCTTGCACTATGTTATTTTGACACGAATCTTCAGAGAAACTTCACGTTGTAGATTGCTGCGTGCTGATATTTACGGGGATACTCGCGGGAGATCGTGTGGCTCGTCCTGGGGCGGGCGCCTTCACCATAATAATCAGCTTGAGACAGTCCGATGCACAGCGCAATGAGTACCACCGAAATCTTCCTGATCGCGATGTTGCTGATCTTTGCCGTGCCCTATCTGATCTGGCGACTCGGCAATACCGATTACTGGGCGCCGCTGGTCGTCGTGCAGATCATCACCGGTGTGTTGCTGGGGCCTGGCGTGTTGGGCAAGGCGTATCCGGAGTACTACAGCTTCGTTTTCAATCCGCAGGTTATTCAGACTCTCAACGGGATTGCCTGGTGGGCGGTCATGATCTTCGTAATGCTGGCGGGGATCGAGCTCGATCTCAAGAAGGCGTGGGAGCATCGGCGCGAGAGCAGCATTACGGCCGGACTGGCGCTTGGGGTGCCGTTGGTGTTCGGTAGTGTCGTTGCGGTGGGCATGCTCGGCTATTCCGGATGGATCGGGGCTGAGGCGCAAAGCTGGCAGTTCGTGCTTGGGGTAGGCATGGCGTGTGCGGTGACGGCGTTGCCGATCCTGATTCTGCTGATGGAGAAGCTGGACATCCTGCGGCAGCCGCTGGGGCAGCGCATCTTGCGGTATGCCAGCCTGGACGATATCGCGATCTGGGGTGTGCTGGCGCTGATCCTGCTCGATTGGGAGCGGGTGGGGCGGCAGCTGGGATTCTTCCTGGTCTTTATCGTCGCGACCAAATTGTTCCGGCGCTTGATGGTGAGTATTCCGGAGCGGGATCGGTGGTTCGTGATGCTGGTGTGGCTGATCGTGTGCGGGTTTGCCGCCGATTGGGCCGGGTTGCACTATATGGTGGGGGCGTTCCTGGCCGGCGCTGTCATGGATGCGGACTGGTTCGACCAGGAGAAACTCGATTTCCTGCGCCATAACGTATTGCTGGTATTGATGCCGGTCTTTTTCTTGAGCACCGGCTTGCGTACCAACTGGGCAGTGGGAGGGGCGGCAGTGTTCGTCGTGGCGGCCGTCCTGCTGGCGGCGTCGGTGTCGGGCAAGCTGGTGGGTGTGCGGATTGCCGGCCGCATTCTCGGGTGGAGCAAGGAAGAAGCCTCGATCATCGGCTGGCTGCTGCAGACCAAGGCGCTGATCATGATCATCTTTGCAAATATCCTGCTCGACAAGGGCGTCATTACCAGCGAGACGTTTACCGCGTTGCTGCTGATGGCGATTGGCAGCACGATGTTGACCGTGCCTATGGTATATCCGAAGCTGCGGCACCGCATGGCGCTGTCGCTCAAGGCGAGGTAGGCGGACCGCGAAAAACAAAAAGCCCAGTCTGGAGGACTGGGCTTTTTGCTGAATGACTGGTGCCGACTGCAGGACTCGAACCCGCCACCTGATGATTACAAATCGCCGGAATGCGGGGTTTCTTAGCGTTGATCGGCATTCCTGAAATTTGAGATAGTTACATAAATTCAGGTACTTGCGATATTTTTTTCAGAATTTGTATTGATGAGCGTTGATTGATATACTCGCTGCCGGGTTACATGGTGGTTACATAATCTGGCGCGGGTACATTAATGGCAAGAGTAAAGTTCACCCTCGGTAAGATCCGAGATTTTGAGTGCGAGGTAGGGAAGAGCCAAGCGTTCCTTTGGGACACAGAGGCGCCTGGCTTGGGACTGCGAACAACCCCTAACGGGGCGAAATCGTATATCTTCCAAGCCAAGCTGAACAACGAGACATTGCGAATGACGCTGGGTTCGGTGAAAGCGTGGACCATTGATCAGGCTCAGGCAGAGGCTAGGCGTTTAAAGGTCCTTGTGGATAGTGGACGCGACCCACGCCAAGTCAAGGCCGAGGAACAGGCGACACAAGACGCAGCAAGAGATGCTGCTGTGGCTGCAGCGCTTCGAGAGTCTGTGACGCTTGGGGACATCTGGCCCGAGTATGTCGCAGATCGTATCTCAAGTCGGGCCAACGGCTGGTCTGATCACCACATCGCAGCCCACCGCAAACTCATCCAAGCAGGGGGCGAGTCGCGAGCTCGCAGCCGAAAACTTACCGCACCTGGTCCCCTGTTTTCGCTTTCACGTGTCCCGTTGGTTGCATTGACTCAAGAACGCATTGAGGAGTGGGCAAAAGAGGAAGTGAAGACCCGTCCCTCCAGTGCGAGGCTAGCCCATCGGTTGCTAAAAGCGTGCATGAACTGGTGTGCTACGCACAGGACTTACTCAAGTGTCGTTTCAGGTAACCCGACCAAAGGTACTCGTATTCGAGAGAGCCTGGGCAAGCCAAAGAAGCGCAATGACGTGCTGCAGCGTGAGATGTTGGGACAGTGGTTCGACGCAGTGCGCAGGATCGGTAACCCCATCTTTAGTGCTTACCTACAGTGCCTGTTGCTTACTGGCGCGAGGCGCGAAGAGCTAGCCCAGCTGCGGTGGAGGGATGTGACTTTTGAATGGGGCGGCCGCATCGTCTTGAAAGATAAAATCGAAGGCACGCGGGAGGTCCCCTTAACGCCATATGTCGCGCATTTGCTTAGTCAGTTACCAAGAAGGAACGAATGGGTCTTTTCGAGCCCAACGGCAGCATCAGGCCATATCGCAGAGCCTCGGATAGCTCACAACGAAGCACTCGCCTCCGTTGGCTTGCCTCATCTCACCTTGCATGGTCTCCGACGTTCGTTTGCAACGCTCAGCGAGTGGGTCGAGGTCCCTGCCGGCATCGCCGGTCAGATCCAAGGGCACGCACCTCAAGGTGTCAGAGAGCAGAACTACATCCGGCGCCAGTTGGGTCTTCTATCGAAGTGGCATGTCAAGATTGAGCGATGGGTGTTGGATGAGGCAGGTGTAAATTTTGAACCGTCTGGGCAGGGTTCCTAAGGTAGGGACAGCTCGTGCCCAAGCCGAGTCGTAGTTTCGTGAAGTCTATACTTGTGTAGACTTCACTCGAATCAGCACTCTTTGCTCCCTCATCAACGACAGTCCTCCTCATGGCGTAGATGCTCAGCGTGCAGCTGTGGTACCTCTACAACAAAAAAAACGAAGTTTTCCAAAAATCGGCCATAAAGTCTGGATCGCCCTGCGCATCCACGTGAATTCCTCGCGTTGGCGCAACTTAGGAATTAAATATGGCGATCAATACAACGACGACCCTGTCTCCATCTCTGGCTGCGCTCGCAAACGGCAGCGAGTTTATCCTTACCTCTGAATTGGCACGTTTGATCCGACGTGCAGAGCAGACCATCAGGAAGCACTTGTCAGAGAAGGGGCACTTCTTCGGCATTGTCCCGATGAAGCTCGGTAACAGAAATCAGTGGCGGGTTAGTGATGTGAATGCATTGCTCGTCGGCAATGTAGGTTGAGTCTATGGAGCGCTTTACGTCAGCTACAGGCTCTTCCTTGAATATGGAAGAGGTCGAAAGCCGTAGCCGCAATGCCGGCGCATACTCGAGTAAAAAACTCGGCGGCCGTGCCCACCTGAAGGTTGCACTTGAGCATAACACGCGAGAGCTTCTCGCGAAGCGGGGGCCATATGGCGGTATCAAAACCGATAAGGTTCGCGACAATTACATGTTGTTCGGCCCGAAGACCACGGCAGCTGCGATGGATATCGCCGATAAGATTGTTAGCTCGGCGGATACAGGTGGAAGAAAACTCAGAGAGGACGCGGTCTGGGGCATTGAGCTCGTCTTCACTTTCTCATCTGGATCAAACATCGATTTCCACCGATACTTTGAGGATTGCGTTCGGTGGGCGCAAGAAGAGTTTAAGGTACCGATGTTGAGCGCAGCAGTTCATCTTGATCAAGGCGTTCCACATTGCCATGTCATCCTCATACCGTTGGTCAATGGCAAGATGAATGGGGGTTGGCTACATGGCCACCCTGCTAAGTTGTCAGCCCGATTGTCACGATTTTATGCTCAAGTAGGCCAACGCTATGGTTTCATCCGGCCGAGGTCAAGGCAGAAGCTACCAGCCGAGCAACGTAACACGCTTTTTCAAAGGTGCGCTGATTTTTTGTCGGCGTCATCCACGTTGACTGGGAAGCAGATGGCAGCACTTCTCGAACCTTTCAAGCGGAATCCGCTCTCGTTGGCGGAATGCTTCGGGGTTATGTCTAAAGGGTCGCGTATTGAGCAAGGTTCGATGATCGATTTGCTTACCAGCCCGGCAGGAGCTTGAGTAGTCGCCAAGGAGAAGGCCCTAGCGAATAAAGCTTCGACCTTCTACTGCCTCCTTGGCTAACGCTGCTGATACCATGTGATGCTTACAACAGTACTTTTAAGAAAATTCACTTGGTTGTTGGCAAAGTGTTATTCTTATCATTTCGCTGCTCAGCTTACCTTCCGGTTGAAATATCACGGCGCAGCTTGGCTCAGAAAGAGCTGTACGTTCCTTATGAGCACACATCATGGAAGAGGCTGAGGCTATCACAACGCGGGCACATCAATGATCCAACTGTCTGCGTCCAGTTATGAGCTGTAGGGTCTATTCATTGACGGGGGCAGAGTGACGCAGTTCAACCAGTGGTGTGTTTCGGTCGATACACCTGTCGGGGCTCACGTCAGTCGAGTCATGACGGGTCAAGCAGCGAAGCTTTTGACCGGTGTGGAAGTAACAGCAGCGATCGTTCCAGGACATTATGCGTCAGAGGAACATGTAGCAAGAGCACTTGCTCGCCTCGGTAAGTCTGGTGCGGCCGAGCTAATTGAGGGCAAGCTTCCTACCACTAAGGAAATCCGCTCTGGTGACCTTGGCGAAATCTATGCGACAGAATGGATCGATGCACATAGCGGTGGCTACGGAGCCCCGATCAAGAGGCTACGCTGGAAAGACCATCGCAACATGGCAATGCGCGGTGAGGATGTCATTGGTATCCGTCAGGACCCACAAATGCGGCAGCTCTACTTTTTGAAGACTGAAGCTAAAAGCCGCGCTAGGCTTACTGGCCAAGTTCTCACTGAAGCACGTGCTGGCCTCGACAAGAACGGTGGCTTGCCATCTGCCCATGCCCTGACATTTATCTCGACACGTCTTCTTGAACTAGGGAATGAGCCGCTCGCTGATGCAATAGACGACGCCGTACTTAAATATGGCATTCCATCTCAAAATGTTCAGCATTTGCTTTTCACCTTCTCTGGTAATGCTCCTGATGCCTTCCTTGCAGCCTCTCTTCAAGCGTATGCAGGTCCATTTCATCAGTGGGCGGTTGGCCTTAGAGTAGAGGGGCACACTGCATACGTCAGCGCAGTTTATGATCGAGTAATTGCCAATGCCAACAACACCTGAAGCAATCGTAGCGGATATCACGGAAGCATCAGCGCCCGGCTTCAGGGGCCGCCTAATTGCACGTGGGCAGGCTCGTGCAATCATATGGCGCGATGGCGTGCTTCCTCCCGATGCCCCAGACTTTGCACCACAGCTGAGTTACGATCTGCACTCTTATGGCTATGCACTCCTTAGCCTTGGTCTTAGGCTTCGCGAGCTCGGCGGCGATGTCACGCGGGCGCGCATCGCGTTTGAGCAAGCCGCGACTGCACTAGAAGCTGTGATCGCTAAGGGAGATCGCCAAGAGGTCGATCGTGACTTTCACTTCGTCATGGCGGCGGCGAGCTATCATCTTGCGCACCTCTCCGCCCGCGCTTACTCCCTGCTCGCGATCGTTGAAGGCGATGAGAACTTCTCACCGATAGAAAGAGTATTGGCCCAGCTAATGAGGCGGAACTTGGGGACGTTGCGTACAAGCGTCCTTAATTATCGGGCTTCTGACGAAGGCAGCGACGCTCGAATTACTGCGGCCATCCAAGCTAATCTTGATCAGGCAGAGAACATTGCTGAGCGCGTCGATGACAGCAGCGACTTCCTCTTCGACGGCCTCGACACTGCGCTTACCGATGCTTTCATGGCAGCGATGTCGTTGTTCCTTCTTGCGCTGGAACGCGGCGAGCGACCGCTGCTCGATCAGGCGTTGGAACGCCTTCGGACGAGTCTTGCCATTTGTGGCGAGTTGAATATGTTGCCGCAGTGGTGGGCGCACCGTATCGCGATCCATCTCCTGCCAGATCTATGGTCGAGCACCTTCCATGAGAAAGTGCCACTCCGGCCTACAGGGGGCGATGCTGCCGACTGGCCGAAACTTCGTGAATTGTTTATCGCGCTACTTCAACGGCGTGCCAAAGCGGAGATTGACCTTTGGCCATCGCAGATCGATGCGGCGAGCCGCGCTGCCGATCAGTCAGACGATCTGGTGGTTTCCCTTCCAACAAGCGCTGGTAAGACGCGCATTGCTGAGCTGTGCATTCTTCGCTGTCTGGCCGGCGGAAAGCGCGTGTTTTTCATAACGCCGCTCCGTGCGCTTTCAGCTCAGACGGAAACTACTCTGCAGCGAACGTTCGGTCCACTTGGGAAGACAATATCGGCGCTTTACGGGAGCATAGGAGCCAGCGGTTTCGACGAGGATGCGATTCGGAAACGGGATATCGTAGTAGCAACCCCGGAGAAACTCGACTTCGCACTACGTAATGATCCGTCCCTTCTCGATGACGTTGGCTTACTAGTTTTCGATGAAGGGCACATGATCGGCATAAATGAGCGTGAAGTTCGCTATGAAGTTCAAATTCAGCGCCTTCTACGCCGTCCCGATGCACATGGGCGGCGGATTGTGTGCCTTTCAGCGATCTTGCCCGACGGTGACCAGATCGACGACTTCGCTGCATGGCTGCGTCGTGATCATCCAGGCGGCCTAATCAAGAACGATTGGCGGCCGACGCGCCTGCGGTTCGGCGAGGTCGTGTGGACATCGCCTAAGGCTCGGTTGAACCTTCGGGTTGGTGAAGAGCGTCCATGGGTTCAGCGCTTCCTTACCGGTGCCGCGCCACCAAATTGGGTTCCACCAAAACGTCGCCGAGCACGTCTCTTCCCCGACGATCAATGCGAACTCTGCTTGGCAACTGCGTGGCGCTTGGTGGAAGATGGGCAGACTGTTCTGATTTTTTGCCCAGAGCGGCGAAGTGTCGAACCTTACGCCGATGTGGTCGTTGACCTTCATGAACGTGGCGCACTACGGACACTGCTTGAAGCGGATCCCGCAGTCCTTAACACCGCAATCACGCTCGGAGAGGAATGGCTGGGGCCGAACAGTGCAATTCTTAAATGCCTTCGCTTGGGTGTCGCTTTACACCATGGAGCCCTGCCAACCGCCTACAGAAAAGAGGTCGAGCGTCTGCTACGTGATAACGTACTTAAGGTGACTATCTCCTCGCCGACCCTAGCTCAAGGACTCAATTTGTCGGCCACGGCAGTCATAATGCACTCCCTCCACCGCCACGGCCAGAAGATTGACGTTTCTGAGTTCAAAAATGTGATAGGACGAGCTGGGCGCGCCTACGTCGACGTTGAAGGTATCGTACTCTTTCCTATGTTCGACGATATCGTGAAAAAGCGGCAAAATTGGGAGGGGCTTATTACCGATCTTGGTTCTCGCGAAATGGAAAGTGGTTTGGTCCGGCTAGTCTGGACACTGCTGCTGCGCATGCATGCAAGGATCGGCGGTGATGCTCATCATCTAATAAACTATGTCGTCAATAACGCGGCCGCCTGGACGTTCCCTGAGGTCGCGAACGAGGCTCCAGAAGTTCGCGAGCGCGCACTTGCCGAATGGGAGCGTCATCTTGCGACGCTCGACACGGCTATCCTCAGCCTAATTGGAGAAAATGATATTCCTGACGAGGGAATTGAGGGGGCTCTGGATGACATCCTTCAGTCCTCTCTGTGGCATCGGCGCCTGCTGCGTCACAACGAAGAGGTGCAGCAGGTTCTTGAGGCGGGCCTTGTAGCTCGCAGCCGATTTATATGGAGCCAGTCAACGGCAGCGCGCCGCCGAGGGTATTTTTTGGCAGGAGTTGGATTAACGACTGGACATGCACTCGACGCAATTGCAGCGGAAACTAATCTCCTCTTGGTGGAAGCCAACACTGCTATTTTGGTAGGGGACTCAGAGACTGCGATTGGTGCCATTACGGCTCTTGCAGGGCGGGTCTTCACCTTCTATCCGTTTGTGCCTGACCCCATGCCCTCAAATTGGAAAGACATCTTGCGCGTTTGGCTACTAGGCCAGCCTCTTGCCGCTATCGCTGCCGGTCAGGAATCGGAAACTTTGCAGTTTGTTGAGGGAGGACTAGTATATCGTCTGCCTTGGGCCATGGAGGCTATCCGTGTCCGGGCAGCTGCGAATGGCGACACGATTGGCCCTCTTGGCTTGTCCCTTGAAGACCATGAGCTTGGTCTTGCTGTCCCTGCCATCGAAACCGGTACGCTGCATCGCTCCGCGTCGATCCTTATTCAGGCGGGCTTCAACTCCAGACTGGCTGCCATAAAGGCTGTCACAGATACCGGTGCAACCTTTCAATCAGGCCAGGGGCTTCGAGAATGGCTTAGTTCAGAAGCAGTGATGGCATGGAGTGCTCAGCCAGATTGGCCGACATTAGAGACGAAGGCGATATGGACGAATTTTGTACAAAGTTTTGTTCTACATGAGAACCTTGTTTGGGAAGATCGTCGGTATTGGGCAGATGTGAGATGGCACAGCGCACCACCGCCACCAGGTATGCCTGTCCAAATTCATCATTGGGCCGGCCAGCCCCATGTTCTATCGACAGATGGCAAAGCACTTGGCATTGTGCAGGCAGCAATCTCCCCTCAACGAGCAGGGCTTTTACGTGCCCAAGTAGCTCAAGAGGGCGGGCGCATCGATGTTACTTATTTGGGGCCCGCCGACCTATCTAATACTTAGCGTAAGCTTGCACTGGCATATAGACGCCAGTAGTCACGACCAACGCTGTCATAGCCAATGTCACGTTTTGTATAAACTGTTATCTTTGGCTGAAGCCTCTTGGTCGTTCCAAATTTTTAGCACAGGCGAGAACATGTCGAAATGGCAGTTCGTTTCTTCGACTGTATCACCAAGTTTCACGCTATCGTTCGGACGGAGAATTTCTGCCTCTAAAGAGAAGCTCCGATCCTTTGTACTTGCCATTAAGATTAAGATTTCGCGTTTAGTCGGAACGTCTGATGGGTATTGAAAAGGATGGGCGGGGTCAAGCCGTGCATGCCATGCTTCGCCTATGTGCATAATCGCGTCAGCCTTTTTGTGTTGCACGATGCTGGCTACGTCTCGCATCAACATATATTTCGCTGCACGATTACCGTACATTAGTTGCATGGCGTGAACTATTTTGCTGTCTCGGAAGAGAATGACTAGCGGAATGTGATACCCGTCTTTCTCAATAGCTCGTCTTGCGTGTGCAAACAGCATGGCCGCATGTCCTTCCAAAGTTGAAGGCTGGACATTAGGCCGCTCAATTCTGTATCGCGCTGTCACCGCAACTTCTAGCGTTTCATCGCGTTTGACGACCTTCTTGAGCATCTTTAGGGAAGCACACTCTTTCAGAGAAATCGTCATTTGAATGATTTCAGGACGATGACTCATGCAATTTGGGCTCTCGCCCAACTTGGTATCTACATCGGCATCGTGAATGTTAGGAGCCGACCAAGGTGTAAGCAACCAGTGCGTGCAAGCATCAGCCAGAACTTGTGACAACACTGTATATGCGTGTGCTAACGCATCGAGCAACTCTCTACTTGGCAAGGTGTTCGCAACCCATCGTCTCTCAACCCGCAAGACGCCATGCTCAAATACCTGGCCCACAAGATAAAAAGGCGGAACTTTGCTGAAGAGCGTCTTAAGGCTGTCAAATAAGCTGCCATCTATGCTACTTTCTTCAAACCGGTCGTTATAGGACGCGATTATCTTAGCTGTCATCTGACTGTAGGTTGCTAAGTCCCCCGCTTTCTCGATGTGGTTCCGCGCCTCAATAAGCCACCGCAAGATAGAGTCCGAACGCATCTTATCCTGCTGAGGCCTATACCATGCATCAAAACCGTCCAGCGATCTCTTGCTTGCCTGTAACATGAACGTAACAGTTCGCAGCGTCTGTATGCACGCTTGCATTGCCATTCGGAATTCCTCTGGGTCGAAGTAATTTTCCTGCGCGACGTGCCAATAACGATGTGCTTCATGCAGACGCTTGAACGCAGTATCGAGAACAGAAGGATTTGGCAAATCTTTACTTTGGTTTTCCATGTCAGCAAGAAGGCTAGGGCCATAGCCTGTACAGTACGTTCGCATGCACCCGGGTGTCAATAAACGACCGTTTTTGAACATGGTACAACGATCCCATGCTGAGATGTCCATAAAATAGGGGTTTGATTTTTGAGCTGTCATTTTCAGAAGGTGACTGCACGGAATATCAAGAGTCGGCTGCACAGTCTTTTCTGATCTGTGGTCGTCTCAGAAAACGGAAAATAAAGCACGCTAAGCTGTGGAAGCCCCTGCCAAGCTCGTTCCACCTTGCAACGACGCAATCAGCGGACACGAAACATTCCCCTGCCGCGAATGGCAGGCGCACACCAGGTCAGACAGCACAGCCTCCATGCGCGCCAAATCGGCCATCTTCTCGCGCACGTCTTGGAGCTTGTGCTCGGCCAGGCTGCTGGCCTCCTCGCAGTGGGTGCCATCGTCGAGCCGCAGCAACTCGGCGATTTCATCCAGGCTGAAGCCCAACCGCTGGGCCGATTTCACGAATCGCACCCGTGTCACGTCCGCCGCGCCATAGCGGCGAATGCTGCCATAGGGCTTGTCCGGCTCGGGCAACAAGCCCTTGCGCTGATAGAACCGGATGGTCTCCACATTGACCCCGGCCGCCTTGGCAAAAACGCCAATGGTCAGATTCTCAAAATTAATTTGCATATCGCTTGACTCCGTACATAACTACGGAAGTAAGCTTAAGCTATCCAAACCAAATTTGAAAGGACAAGCGTATGTCTGAACCACAAAACGGGCGCGGCGCGCTCTTCGCCGGTGGGCTGGCCGCCATTCTTGCGTCGGCCTGCTGCCTGGGGCCGCTGGTTTTGATCGCCTTGGGGTTCAGCGGGGCATGGATCGGCAACCTGACGGTGCTGGAACCCTATCGCCCGATCTTCATCGGCGCAGCGCTGGTCGCGCTGTTTTTCGCCTGGCGGCGCATCTACCGCCCGGCGCAAGCCTGCAAACCGGGTGAGGTCTGCGCGATTCCCCAAGTGCGAGCTACTTACAAGCTCATTTTCTGGATCGTGGCCGCGCTGGTCCTGGTCTCGCTCGGATTTCCCTACGTCATGCCATTTTTCTATTAATCACAGGAGTTCATCATGAAAAAACTGTTTGCCGCCCTCGCCCTCGCTGCCGTTGTTGCCCCCGTGTGGGCCGCCACCCAGACCGTCACGCTGTCCGTACCGGGCATGACCTGCTCCACCTGCCCGATCATCGTCAAGAAGGCGATTTCCAAGGTCGAAGGCGTCAGCAAAATTGACGTGACCTTCGAGACACGCGAAGCGGTTGTCACGTTCGATGATGCCAAGACCAGCGTGCAGAAGCTGATCAAGGCAACCGGAGACGCGGGCTTTCCGTCCAGCGTCAAGCAGTAAATCTACCCGGAAAGCGATGATGAGTAACTTGTTTAGATACGGACGTTCGTCCGTCGTAAGCGGCCTTCTGATGCTCATGAGCGTCGGTGCGTTGGCCTATGACTTCAAAAGGATGGAGGCGGCCATCGAGTCGCTCTCGCCTACCACGCAAAGCGAATGGGAGCGCAAGGCCACAGCGGGTGAACCCATTGCGCAGAACGTCACCGGCATGGCGTACAAGTACGGCATCGGCGTCGCGCAGGATCAGGCAGTCTCGTGGAAGTGGTTCCGCTCAGCGGCAGAGCAGGGCGAGGCGGACGCCCAGTTCAACCTCGCGCGCATCTACGAAGGGCATGCCAACGACACCTTCTATCGTCGCCACGCACGGCCTGTGCCCGCTGACGACAGCGAGGCCGTGAATTGGTACCGCCGCTCCGCTGAGCAGAACCACACACAGGCGCAAGTTAAGCTGGCACAGCTGTACGCGAAGGGCGTCGCTCCGGCCGCGTCCGATCTGGTCCAGGCGTACAAGTGGTTCGGCATCGCCGCCGCCCGCGGCGACGAGACCGCGGTCAAGCTGCGCGCCGAGCTTGCGGCCAGATTGACACGTGAGCAGATCGCGGACGGCGATGCTCAGGCTATGGAATGGACAAGAAGTTCCAGTGTTAAGCAGTGAGCGACATCATGGGCTTGATTACACGCATCGCCGATAAAACCGGAGCGCTCGGCAGCGTCGTTTCCGCGATGGGCTGCGCGGCTTGTTTCCCAGCCATCGCCAGTTTCGGCGCGGCCATAGGGCTGGGCTTCCTGAGTGAATACGAGGGCCTGTTTATCTCCAGGCTATTGCCGCTGTTTGCCGCCATCGCCCTGTTAGCAAACGCGCTGGGCTGGCTGAGTCATCGTCAATGGCACCGCAGCCTGCTCGGCATGATCAGGCCGGCCATCGTATTCGCGGCCACGGTTTGGCTTCTCGGCAACTGGTGGACGGCGAACCTGATGTACGTCGGTCTGGCCTTGATGGTCGGGGTGTCGATCTGGGATTTCGTCTCGCCGGCACATCGCCGCTGCGGCCCGGACGGCTGCGAACTGCCACCACAACATGGCTGACGGAAACGACCGTCGCCGACAACAGAGAAGGAACAAACATGACCACCCTTAAGATCACCGGCATGACCTGCGATTCGTGCGCTACGCACGTCAAGGAAGCCTTGGAGAAAGTGCCCGGCGTACAGTCGGCCGTCGTGTCCTACGCCAAGGGCGCGGCCCAACTCGACCTTGACCCCGGCACCGCATCGGACGCACTGACTGCCGCCGTGGCCGGACTCGGCTACAAGGCAACGTTCGCTGATACCTTATCGACGGACAACCGCGCCGGGCTACTCGACAAGGTACGCGGCTGGATGGGGACCGCCGACAAGGGCAGCGACGGTGAACGCCAGTTGCAGGTCGCCGTGATCGGTAGCGGCGGCGCTGCAATGGCGGCGGCGCTGAAGGCCGTCGAGCAAGGCGCGAAAGTCACGCTGATCGAGCGCGGTACTATCGGCGGCACCTGCGTCAACATCGGCTGCGTACCGTCCAAGATCATGATCCGTGCCGCCCACATTGCGCATCTGCGCCGTGAAAGTCCGTTCGACGATGGCATCGCGGCTACTGTGCCGGCGATTAACCGCAGCAAACTACTGGCCCAGCAGCAGGCGCGCGTCGATGAGCTGCGCCACGCCAAGTATGAAGGCATCCTGGATGGCAACCCGGCCATCACCGTTCTGCATGGTGAAGCGCGTTTCAAGGATGACCAAAGCCTTACCGTCCGTTTGAACGATGGCGGCGAGCGCGTCGTGGTGTTCGATCGCTGCCTGGTCGCCACTGGTGCCAGTCCGGCCATTCCGCCCATCACTGGTTTGAAAGGCACGCCGTACTGGACATCTACCGAGGCCCTAGTGAGTGACACCATTCCCGAACGCCTAGCCGTGATCGGATCGTCGGTGGTGGCGCTGGAACTGGCGCAAGCCTTCGCCCGGCTGGGCAGCCAGGTCACGATCCTGGCGCGCAGCACACTGTTCTTCCGCGAAGACCCGGCCATCGGTGAGGCCGTCACAGCCGCCTTTCGTGCCGAAGGAATCAAGGTTCTGGAACACACGCAAGCCAGCCAGGTCGCCTATGCGGACGGCGAATTCGTGCTGACCACAGGGCACGGCGAAGTGCGCGCCGACAAGTTGCTGGTCGCTACCGGCCGCACGCCGAACACGCGCAGCTTGGCGCTGGAAGCGGCGGGTGTCGCCGTCAATGCGCAGGGAGCCATCGTCATTGACAAGGGCATGCGCACCAGTACGCCACACATTTATGCCGCAGGAGACTGCACTGACCAGCCGCAATTCGTCTATGTGGCAGCGGCCGCCGGCACCCGTGCGGCCATCAACATGACCGGCGGAGACGCTACGCTCAATCTGACCGCGATGCCGGCGGTGGTGTTCACCGATCCGCAGGTCGCCACTGTGGGCTACAGCGAGGCGGAAGCGCACCACGACGGGATCGAGACCGACAGCCGCCTGCTAACACTGGATAACGTGCCGCGTGCGCTCGCCAACTTCGACACACGCGGCTTTATCAAGCTGGTAATCGAGGAAGGTAGCGGACGACTCATTGGGGTACAGGCAGTGGCCCCGGAAGCGGGCGAGCTGATCCAGACGGCGGTGCTCGCGATCCGTAACCGCATGACCGTACAGGAACTGGCTGACCAGTTGTTCCCCTACCTGACGATGGTCGAGGGGCTGAAGCTCGCGGCGCAGACCTTCACCAAGGATGTCAAACAATTGTCCTGCTGCGCAGGATGAAAGGAGATGGAACCATGAAGCTCGCCCCATATATTTTAGAACGTCTCACTTCGGTCAATCGTACCAATGGTACTGCGGATCTCTTGGTCCCGCTACTGCGGGAACTCGCCAAGGGGCGTCCGGTTTCACGAACGACACTTGCCGGGATTCTCGACTGGCCCGCTGAGCGAGTGGCCGCCGTACTCGAACAGGCCACCAGTACCGAATATGACAAAGATGGGAACATCATCGGCTACGGCCTCACCTTGCGCGAGACTTCGTATGTCTTTGAAATTGACGACCGCCGTCTGTATGCCTGGTGCGCGCTGGACACCTTGATATTTCCGGCGCTGATCGGCCGTACAGCTCGCGTCTCATCGCATTGCGCTGCAACCGGAGCACCCGTTTCACTCACGGTTTCACCCAGCGAGATACAGGCTGTCGAACCTGCCGGCATGGCGGTGTCCTTGGTATTGCCGCAGGAAGCAGCCGACGTTCGTCAGTCCTTCTGTTGCCATGTACATTTCTTTGCATCTGTCCCGACGGCGGAAGACTGGGCCTCCAAGCATCAAGGATTGGAAGGATTGGCGATCGTCAGTGTCCACGAGGCTTTCGGCTTGGGCCAGGAGTTTAATCGACATCTGTTGCAGACCATGTCATCTAGGACACCGTGATCGGATATCGACCCAATGTTCTACGGCACCGGCATCGGATTCGCAGCGCGCGGATTGAACTCGGCGAAACGGTATATGCATTGCCGTGAACCGACCAAAAGGAGGTGTTCGATGAACGCCTACACGGTGTCCCGGCTGGCCCTTGATGCCGGGGTGAGCGTGCATATCGTGCGCGACTACCTGCTGCGCGGATTGCTGCGGCCAGTCGCCTGCACCACGGGTGGCTACGGCCTGTTCGATGACGCCGCCTTGCAGCGACTGTGCTTCGTGCGGGCCGCCTTCGAGGCGGGCATCGGCCTCGGCGCATTGGCGCGGCTGTGCCGGGCGCTGGATGCGGCGAACTGCGATGAAACTGCCGCGCAGCTTGCTGTGCTGCGTCAGTTCGTCGAACGCCGGCGCGAAGCGTTGGCCAATCTGGAAGTGCAGTTGGCCGCCATGCCGACCGCGCCGGCACAGCATGCGGAGAGTTTGCCATGAACAGCCCCGAGCGCATGCCGGCCGAGACGCACAAACCGTTCACCGGCTACCTGTGGGGCACGCTGGCCGTGCTGACTTGCCCCTGCCACCTGTCCATCCTCGCTGCCGTGCTGGCCGGCACAACCGCCGGTGCATTCCTTGTCGAGTATTGGGTCATCACGGCGCTCGGTTTGACCGGCCTGTTTCTTCTGTCACTGGCGCGGGCGTTGCGGGCATTCAGGGAAAGATCATGAGCGCTTCCCGGCCGGATGGATGGACTACGGCGGAGGGCCCAAGCGTTCGAGCGCGGGCAAGGCTTTCTGTTCGCAAAGCCGATGCCGGCGGCGGCATTCGCCGTCTTCGTCAGTCAATGGAGGGGTGCCACCATGAATGCAAATGATCCGACCGCCACCAGTTGCTGCGTGTGCTGCAAGGAAATTCCGCTCGATGCCGCCTTCACACCGGAAGGCGCGGAGTACGTCGAGCACTTCTGCGGGCTGGAGTGTTATCAACGTTTCCAGGCGCGGGCCAGCACTGCGACCGAAACGAGCGGCGAACCGAACGCTTGCGGTTCGCCGCCGTCAAATTGAGACAAACCACGCTTTCGCTACGTCGCCTCATGTCGGCATCAAATTCGGCTGAGTAGCTTCTCGCCATCTGGACGTAGCTCGCCCTTGGGTGAAATATGCCGATACAGGGTCTGCCGCGTGATGCCAAGTTCCTGGCACAGGTCGCCGACCTTGGTCTCTGACTGCCCCATTGCCGCCATCGCCAGCCGCAGCTTGGCGGCGGTCATCTTGAACGGCCGGCCGCCTTTCCGGCCGCGTGCCCGTGCTGAGGCCAGGCCCGCCACGGTGCGCTCGGCGATCAACTCGCGCTCGAACTCGGCCAGCGCGGCGAAGATACCGAAGACCAGCTTGCCGGCGGCGGTCGTGGTGTCAATGGCCGCGCCGTGCCCGGTCAGCACCTTGAGGCCGATGCCGCGTCCGGTCAGGTCATGGACGGTATTGATCAGATGGCGCAGGTCGCGCCCGAGCCGATCCAGTTTCCAAACGACCAACGTGTCGCCTGGCCGTAGTGCCTTCAGACAGCTCGCCAGACCGGGACGATCCTCGCGTTTTCCGGACGCTTGGTCTTCATAGAGATGCGCCGGATCAACACCGGCCGCGACCAGCGCATCGCGCTGCAAGTCCGTCGCCTGGGAGCCATCCGCCTTCGATACTCGCATGTAGCCAATCAGCATCTTGTACCTGTCACATATACGTTCGATTATGTGACAGTTTGCATCGGGAAGCTCTGCACGTCAAAATTTGTCACTTAACCCGTCATTCTGTCTAAGGCATGCAAAGGGTAGGCTAGGCTCATAATGTGACAGAAATTCCGGGGGGATGCCTTCCTTCGCGAAGGTGGCGCGCAACTGTTCCAAGGAAGCGGGGTCGCGCCGACCATAGGAAGCCAACGCGAACAGCGAGCGTGCCGTCTCGGGGTTGTGTCGTGCTTCAATGATGGCCTCATCAATGGCCTGGATTGCACGCTGCCAGTGATCGACGGGTTCGGGCTTCGGCGCTTTCGCCGGCAGGCCACTGGTGAACCCGGTTTGGGGCTCGGACCAGAATAGCTTTGCGTGCTCGCCTGGCGGGCTTATATCCCTCACCTCAATCAAGCTGATTGCCGTTGCCGCCGCCTCCAGCATCTGCAACCGTACTGCCGGGTTCAGGGTTTCATACGGTCGCCACAGACTTTGCCCAGCACGCAGCGGATGCCCGCAGCATTCCCAGATTTGGCGGAGATACCCCGCGTAGGTGCCGCACGTCGAAAGCGGGGTGTTCAGCTCATCGAGCAGCGTGCGTAGCAGCCTAAACCACAATCCGGCGTGGATGCGTCGGCGCGGCAACTCCACGTGGCCGGTCGTCAGTGCCTGCCAGGTACGCTGGTCCATCGCCGCAATCGCGTCGCTGGCAGTGCGCGGTTCGGCGTCGGCGTTCTCCCAGCCGAGAAACCGCCCTGGCACGCCCCAATAGGATTCCAGCCAGCAGCCATGCAGTGGGCAGCTCAGCATCAGGGGCAGCTTCCACGCGAGCAGTACGGCTTGGTTCTCCGGATCGTTCAGGCAGAGCGGACAGGCGCGGTGTATCGGTTGGGTGGGCAGCCAGGCACGCCAGCTCGTGATGGATCGCGTCTTACGGCGGAGTCTCGGCAGCAGTACCGAGAGCTGGAACGCATAGGTTTCCAATGCGGCTGGAATCTGATCATCAAGGCTGTCCAGTAGCCAAGGCACCCAGCCGGCGAAACTCATGCAGCGCAGCCGATCCAGCTCGATACCGCTCCGCTGGAAGAGCATCATCAGCAGCGACAGTGGTGGCGCGGTATCCAGGTCATCAACCTGGCCGTGACCAAGATCGTGCTCCAGCAGGTCGGACACCTCCATGTGATAGCAAAGGGCCACGCGGTTGAGCCATGAAGACAAGGCTTCGCCTTCCTTGGGAGCCGGATGCAGCGGCCAGCGTGGCGCTGGCTTCACATCAGTTCCCGCTCGAATTGCCGACGCCGCTCGCTTGGGCCGGTGTAATCGGCCATGCTGAGCGTGCGGTGGTTGATCGCTTCCTCGCCGCTCTCCACGGCGACGAGGGCCGCCGCCATCAGCAAGTGCGCCAGTTCGCCGATGGTGCCCTCGCTGCGTGTGAGCAGGTAGCGGGCCATGTCCAGCGTGGCAATCGACGAGGGTCGCCGCAATGGAAGCGAAGCGGCGAAGCTGGCCAGCAGTGAGCAGCAATCGTCGTTGGCCTCCCACACCGGCAGCATCATGGGCTCGAAGCGGTTTTCCAATTGGTCATCCGAGCGGATGGCCAGGTAGGCGTCGCGCGTGCCGACCCCGACCAATGGGATGCGCAGCTCATTGCCGAGGAAGCGCAGCAGGTTGAGAAATTCCCGCCGGTTGACGCTGTTGCCGGCCAAGACGTTGTGCAGCTCGTCGATCACCAGCATGCGCACGCCGACCTTGCGCAGCAGTGCCAGCGCCAGTTGCTCCATTTCCGGCAGCCGTGGGCGCGGGCGCAATGGTGCCCCCATCGCGGCAAGTAGCGCGACGTAGAAGCGGATCACCGACGGTTCGGACGGCATCTGCACGACCAGCACCGGCATGTGTTCCTGGTCCGCGTCGGAGCTGGCCGGATGCGTGCGCCGGAATTTCTCGATGATCATCGACTTGCCGTTGTTGGTCGGGCCAACCAGCAGCAGGTTGGGCATGCGTTGCTTGTTTGGCCACGCATACAGGGTTTCCAGCCGGTTCAGCGCCTCGACCGCGCGCGGGTAGCCGATCCAGCGGTCGGCGCGAAGGCGCTGGATGCGCTCGTCCGCCGGCAGCCGAGCCAGCCCCTGTGCCGCTGGCAGCAGGTGTGACAAGTCGATGATGGGATATTCGTCCACGGCTACCACTCCTCGATCTGGTCGAACGGTTTGGCCGGAGGCAGGTTGTCTGCCTGCGGATCAGCAACGTCCGTTTTCGGCGGAATCGGCTTGTCCGGCGGAGGCGATGCCTTGAGGTGCTGGCGTCGATCCGCGTCGCGCCGCGCCTTGCGCGTGGCCTTCTGTGCGGTGGTCACGATCTCGCGCATCTGCCCGATCATGCGGAACAGCGCCGACTCATCCACCTGTTCGCGTCCCTGCTGCCGCAATTTCGTCAGCGCCTGCCGTTGTTCCCAGAGGGTGACAGCCGGGTGCGACAAGGTACGGTAGGGGATTTCCAGGTAATGCTGCCCCTCCGGTTCCAGCACCCAGATACGGCTGATGTCACGCGGGTCGCGCCGGATCAGGAAAGCGGGCAAGCGGTCGCGTCGTGCGATCCACGGTTTGAGCGCATCGGCGTAGTAGTGAATGTGGTCGATGACAAAGCCGGTGCGAGTCAGAGTACGGCGAATGATGGGCAGGAAATCGACCAAAAAAGCCAAGGCGCGGGTGACGACAGCCGGTACACCGACACGCGCCACGGCTTCTGACCAGCGCGCCGCCGGCGGCTGAAGCAGGCCGTTGTGCACAGAGCCGTGATAGGTGCCCACCGCCAACGTGAGCCAGCGCTCCAGCTCACGCAATGTCAGGGCGGCCTTGTTTTCGGAATCGTAGTCCCCGCGCTGGTCAGGGTTGGAGAAGGTCGTCCCTGGCAATTCATCGTGGATCATCTGCATCGCCGTACCGATGATCCGTTCCACGATGCCGCCGTAGTGCGGCTGCCCTGGCGGACGATAGTCCAACCGGATGCCGTGCTGCTCGCAGCCACGGCGCAGCGCCTCGCTCTTGAACTCGGCCGCGTTGTCCAAGTAGAGCAGCCTGGGCTTGCCGCTCATCGGCCAATCCATTTCTATATTCAGACCCTCCAGCCAGGGACGCTTGTCGCAGGCGACATGCACAAGGCACAGGCCGACCGAAACAGATGACGGCGCTTCCAGCGTGACGACCATGCCGAGCACGCAGCGGGTAAACACGTCGATGGCGATGGTCAGATACGGACGGCCAATCGGTTGCCGGTCGCGCTCGTCCACCACGATCAGGTCGATGACCGTGTGATCAATCTGCACTTGTTCCAGTGGCGCGGTCACGGCGGGAGGCTCACCACCGACACCTTGCAGGCTGCGGGACGCATCCTGACCTTCCCGGCGGCGAGTGGCCTTGAGCGGGTCGAGGCCGGCGATCCGCAGGGCCAAAGTGTTGCGCGCCGGCACCCGTAGCTTTTGCGCTTTGCAAGCCTGCGCGACCTCGCGGTGGAACGCCGCCAGGCTACGCTTCTGCTTGGTCAGGAAGCGCTTTTGCAGCAACTCGCGGATGATGCGCTCAACTGATTCCGGCAAGCGTCCCTTGCCTTTTCCGCCGCCGGACTGGCCGGGAACCAGGTCCGTCACAAACCCAGCACCTTGCCGGGCACGCCGGATCAGGACATACACCTGCCGCCTGGATAGGCCCAGCGCTTGAGCAGCGGCATCGGCGGCTTCATGCCCAACCACTTCAAGCGCTGCCAGCGGCCCGATGATTTCGGTCCGGTGCCGGGCCTGTGCCCATGCCGCATCGGGCAGGGTGGCCACGCCCTGCTCGGCAATTGGTAATGTGTCTGACGCCATGCTCACACCTCGCTTTGGTGCACACGAGTATTGAGCATAGTCGAGATTGGTGCAGATGACTTCTGATATTGCGTGGTCAGGAGCCGACTGCACACCTGGCGTTACGCCCCGTCAATTGGTGCAGTCGTCTTCTGAAAATGACATGAGCATGTTCAAATGTAAAATTAGCGTTATTGAACAGGATCGAGCACTGTTGCATAACGGAGAGATGGGAAGATGGCAATTTTTGGCTATGGGCGAGTCAGCACCAAAGAACAGACGACAGAGAATCAGCGACGTGAGATTGAGACGGCCGGCTATGAGGTTAATTACTGGTATGCTGACGAGGGCGTGTCGGGGAAGGTCTCAGCGCTACTGCGTCCGCAGTTCGCCAAGATGCTCGGACAGATCCGAGACGATGAGACCCTAGTAGTGACAAAGCTGGATCGCCTTGGCCGTGATGCTCAGGACGTCGGCGCCACTATCAAGGCCCTAACAGCGCGCCGCATCCAGGTCATCGTCCTGCAACTAGGGAAGCTGGACCTTACCAGCGCTGCGGGCAAGTTGATGCTAACTATGCTCGCGGCTGTGGCTGAAATGGAGCGCGACCTGCTGGTTGAGCGAACCCAGTCTGGCTTGGCCCGGGCAAAAGCAGAAGGGAAGACGCTGGGGCGCCCAGCCAGCACTACCGACGAGCAGCGCTCTGCAATGGCGAGACAACACCAGGCCGGCGCTTCGATCAGCGCCCTGGCGCGCACCTTTGGTATTTCTAGGGCTAGCGTCATGCGGATAGTAAAGCCGGCCAATACTGCAGATGTTCCTACTTGAGGTTTCTTTAGGGTGTGTGTGTGCGGCTTTGCTCTACAACCGTCTCAAGCTGAACTAGCAAATCCTCGACATCCCCATTCTTGCCCCAGATCCGCTGTATAAGACAGCTTGTATGCCTGCGCCGCAGCGGGATGCCAGTGCCACTTCGGTAATCGCCCTCACGCGGGCGCGCGCACTGGTCCGAGTTGGCGGCCGCAGTACATTACAAGTACTGGCGAAAAGCTATCGAGCGCTGCACGTGGTTCGTTGCTGCCCTTGGTAATGCCAAGCGTTGTAGCACAAACGTCACCCTTACTGGCATACCCAGCGACGCAGCGTTTCAGGTACGCAGCCGATTTCGTCTGCGATGGATTCGATCGCAGTCCACTGCGAGCTGTACTCGTTGGCGGTCTCGCTGACCATGCACACGGCGCGTTGGATGACTTTGGGCGAATACTTGAGTTGCGTCTTCATGACTCTATTCCCCTGAGCAATGGAGCAGCTCAGAATTCGGGACGATTCAGAAAGATTGCATCTTCAAAGTTAGTGAGCGCTAGTTAGCGCGACGGTTAGTGCAAGATCGTCGCTTACTCATTAAGAGCGCCTAACGACATCCTGTACGCGACGCGCAAGCTGGGCCGGGCGATCTGGAAGAAATGGAGCGGCTACTATCGACGAAGTCTTGTCGAGACCAATATGCGATGCTTCAAGCTGCTGGGTGAGCGCGTGATGGCACGCGACTTTGACCATCAAGTGGCCGAGTTACAGGTGTGAGCAGCTGTCCTAAATCGCTTCACTCGGCTGGGCACTCCGATTACGGTCCCAGTGTTGTAAGACTGACTAGAAAATGCGTCAGCTCGGCCCGCGCCCGATTTATTCAACAAAGCCCAATAGATGAATCAACAAACGAGGTCCGAAAGATCAGGCAGCAGTTGCGTCAAGCTTTACGATAGAGTGTTCACTCGGTTGCACTGCAACAAATTATCTCCTAACATACACTTTCATGATGCTTTTAATGCAACTTTTTAAGGAGTGTCGCTGTGCGTCCTTTGCCCTATGCCCCTGATGTAGAAACGGTTTCTGAAGACGAAGCACACCTGACAGACCAGATCGTTGAACAGATGGCGGCCGCCAACCGCTGCGCCTTCGAGCGTCACCGTCACGCAGTCCGCGACGCCCATGCCAAGTCCAATGGCCTGCTGATTGGCGAACTAGCGGTGCATGCGAATTTGCCGCCCGAGCTGCGTCAGGGGATTTTCGCCGAGGCGCGCAGCTACCACGTTGTCGCGCGCCTATCCTCGGCACCCGGCGACATCCACTCCGACAAGATTCCGGCACCGCGCGGCTTTGCGCTCAAGGTGATGGGCGTGGAGGGCGAGCGCCTGTCGCCCGGCATTGCTGGCGCCAACCAAGACTTCCTGATGGTGAACTTTCCGGTGCTCGCCTTCGGCACCATCCCCAAGTACAAGCAGATGCTAGCGCTGCTCGAAGCCAATTCACATGCGCCGGATACCTTCCAACGGCTGGTGGCTGGCACCGCGCGTGGCGCGAAAGAGCTAGTGCAGGCACTGGGTATGGAACCAGGCGCAACGCTCGAAGGATTGGCGCGCGATAATTACCATCCGCTCGGCGAGACTTACCACACGCAGGCGGCGATCCGCTTTGGCGACTACATTGCCAAGCTCGCGCTCGCGCCCAAGTCTGCGGAGGTGCGTACGTTAACAGGGCAGCCTCTGACAGAGGTGCATGATGCCTGCATGCGCGACGCCGTCAGCGCCTTCTTTGCCGAGCATGGCGCCGAATACGAACTGTCGGCGCAGTTGTGCGTCGATCTGACGGCGATGCCGGTCGAAGACGCCGCCGTACGATGGAGCGAGGAGCGTTCGCCACACTGCCCTATCGCCACGCTGCGCTTCCCTCCGCAACCGACTGCGACGCCGCAGCGCCAAGTGTATGGCGACGATGTCCTTTCCTTCAATCCTTGGAATGGCATTCAGGCCCATCGTCCGCTGGGCGGCATCATGCGCATCCGGCGCGCGGCCTACGAACGTTCGAGCGCGTATCGCCATGCGATGAATGCGCGTCCGCGCACCGAGCCATCGCAGCTTTCCGACATTCCAGACTAAGGAGCCCATGATATGATCGACAAGACCACCGACCCACGCCTCGACGATGAAACCTGGCTGGAGGAAATCAGGCGCCGCATTGATGCGGTGGCGCACGACGCCCCGCACTTGGCAAAGATCGCACTGGAAGCGATGGTACGCAAACACAATCCCGACCTGAAAGGCAGCGCCAGATCGGCTGGGCGGGCGGGCAAACAGTCCGGCAACGTTTCCGAGCTGACGGCCATTGCACCGCTCAAGCCGGGCGGTGCCGACCGGCTGCGTCGCATCTTCGATCTCACCAACGGCAATATGGATGGCGCGCAGCGCGTCTCCACCTTGCACGACATGCGCTTCGTCTTCTTCGACAACGATACCCGCATCCTGTTTGCCACCACTTATGACGGCGACTGGGACAGCTATATCAACGATTTTGCGACCAAGATTCCGGAATTGATGGACCTGTTGTTCGCGAACGTGGAAGGCTGGCCTGGGATCGCCAGTCCGCAGGTGAAGGACTTCATCGCATCGCACCAGATCGACGCCGCTGGCTGGTTCGTCGCCAATCCGCAGGTGACCGTGGTCGATACCCGCCGCTACCAGCGTATGGAAAAGGCGCTGAACATCTTCTTCGACGTCATGGCCGCGCACCCTCCTGCGAGCGAGACGACACGCATGGCGCTGGACACGCTCACAGCCGCGATCTCGCAGCCGGAAGGGGTGGATTACTGACATGAGCCTGCTCAACGATCTAAAAGCGCGCTTCCAGCGCGAACGGGTGACGCTGCCACTGGACGACATCCAGGCCTTGATCCTGCGTTCCCGTCCGGAACCCTACGTCGGCATTCACGCGATGCTGCATTTCGACGATGCGGAAGGAGGGCGCGACCTGATCCGCCGCCTCGCCGCCCACATCCCTTCCGCAGCCGACTGGACCGACGACCGCGACGCCTGGACAGGCGCCGCGCTCAGCTTCCAGGGCCTGAAGGCACTGGGCCTGCCGGGATCATCGCTGGCGAGTTTTCCCTTACCTTTCCAACAAGGCATGGCAGCACGCGCAGAGCAGTTGCGGGACGTCGAGGACAATGCGCCCGAACACTGGGATGAAGCGTTTCGCCCCGGCGCCTGCCACCTGGCGCTGACGATCTATGCGCGCGACGAAGCCGCGCTCGAAACGGCGCGCGCCAAGGCCATGGGCGAACTGGCGCGCTCGCACGGCGTGACCTTGGTCGGCACCCACGCATTCGGCGCCGATGCCGATGCCAAAAACCCCTTCGGCTTTCGCGACTCAATTTCGCAGCCTGCCGTTGAAGGCAGCGGCGTCGATGCGCTACCGGGCCAGGAGCGCGCGATCGCGGCCGGTGAATTCATCCTCGGCGAAAACAGCGAGACCGGGGCGCCAGTGGCGATGCCCAATCCGCCCGAGTTAGGACGCAATGGTTCTTTCGTGGTGCTGCGCAAGTACGCCAGTCAGGTGGGCGCGTTTAACGACTTCGTGCGTAGCCAGGCGGCCAGTGAATCTGACGAAGAGCTGCTTGCTGCTAAGCTGGTCGGCCGCTGGCGTAGCGGGGCGCCACTGATCCTGGCGCCGGGGCGCGACGATCCGGCACTGGGCGCCGACCCGAACCGCAACAACGATTTCGATTTTTCGACGGATCCGCGCGGCCTGGTCTGCCCGCATGCGTCCCACATGCGGCGCCTGAATCCGCGCGACAGCAGGCTGACGATCCTGACCGATGTGAACATCCACCGCATTATCCGGCGGTCCTCGACCTTCGGCCCCAAATGGAGTCGCGAGGTAACGGCGGCAGACGATGCACGGAGCGAGCGCGGCATCTTCTTCATCTTCATCAGTGCACGTGCCTATGACACCATCGAGTTTCTTCAACAGGAATGGATCAACCGCGGCAATTTCATCGACTTGGGCACGGAGCGCGACGCTATCGTCGGCCTGCACGAGACGCCTGGCAGTTTCACGCTGCCGCAGTCGCCAGTGCGGCGCCGGTTGGACGGCGTGACTACGTTCAACCAGCTCAAGGGCGGCGAGTACCTGTTCATGCCCTCGCTGGCAGCGTTACGCTGGATCGGCGAGGCTGGTTGGGCGCGTTAATAATCTGCGGAACAGGAAGCTGCAACCGTTGGCCCGTAGGCGTAGGAAGACTGCTTCACGGATGCGCCGCCAACCGTCGGCTTGCAGCCACTCTTGAAGAGGATTCTAGTGAATACCTCGAATTTAAACTCCATACACTAGAGAACCCGATAATATGGTTTCTAATGTCGAAGAAGAACGAATGCGTCCTGACGTATTCTTGATGTGCCAGAGGCGTATCCGGCGTTTGTCAACGTAGTTGTCGCGTCAACTCAAGCGGCGCACTGTACTGCTTCTGGCCGAATCCTTTCCGGATTCAACCAGACCTGACTCTCCAGTGTCCAGTTCCTAATCCCCGCGACCAGAGCTGCGGATGGCGGTTGCGGGCATCGTCATAAACCTGCTCCCGGCGTTTCAGAATCGCCGTGTCCTGGCCGTTGTGACGCTGTGCTGGCGTCACGAATTTCAGGCCACTGTGCTTGTGCTCCTGGTTGTACCAGCGCACGAATTTCTGCGTCCATGCCTGCGCTTGCTCCAGGCTCGCAAACGGTTTTCTCGGGTAGTCTGGCTGGTATTTGCAGGTGCGGAATAGCGATTCGGCATAGGCATTGTCGTTGCTCACACGCGGCCTGCTGAACGACGGCGCCACACCAAGTTGCTCCAGGGTGGCCAACATGGTCGCCCCTTTCATGGCGCTGCCATTATCTGAATGGAGCAACAAGGAACGGCCTGCCAGTCCTTCGGCCAGGCTGGTCCGGCGCATCAGCCGTGCGGAACGTGCCAATGAATTTGAAACACCTGGTGGAATCGTGAGAGTCTAAATTTCCTGTTCAGGCGGCTTTTTTCTCCGTGGCTGGCGGGTTGATCCACGCTGCTGTCGGCAGCTTGGGCTGTCGCGGTACGCGGTGCTTGAAGCGGCTTGGCGTGCGCCGGTAAGCGTTCTCCAGGGTTGCCTGACGCAGCTTGCGAATCTCGGCGGCACGGCCGGTATGGACGCTTTCAGGAGTCATCATCCCGATGCCGGAATGGCGGTGCTGCTGGTTGTACCAGGTGAAGAAGGTGGCGCAGTGGGCGCGTGCGTCAGCGAGCGAACCAAAGCGCGCCGGGAAGCCGGACTGGTACTTCAAGGTCTTGAATTGCGCCTCGGAATACGGGTTGTCATCCGACACGTAAGGGCGGCTGTGCGATTTGGCGATGCCCAGATCACACAGCAGTGTAGCCACCGGCTTGGAGCGCATGCTGCTGCCGCGGTCGGCATGCAAGGTCAGCGTACCGGGCGGAATGTTTTCTTTTGCGGCGCTGTCGGCGATCAGCTGTTCGGCCAGTTCGGCGGTCTCCTGCTCGGCCACCATCCAGCCGACAACGTAACGGCTGAAGATGTCGAGAATGACGTACAGGTGGAAGCAGGTGCCCCGGACCGGCCCCTTGAGTTTGGTAATGTCCCAGCTCCACACCTGGTTCGGCGCAACGGCCAGCAGTTCCGGCTTGGTGTACTCCGGATGGCGCAGCTGGTTGCGACGGTCACGCACGGCAGCACAGCCTTGCAGCAGGCGGTACATCGTGCGGACCGACGCCACGTAGCGACCCTCGTCGAGCAGTTGGGCGTGGATGGCGGCCGGCGCACAGTTGGCAAAGCGCGGGCTGTTGAGCACCTCCAGCACGACGCGCCGCTCATGCTCGGACAACGCGAGCGGTGGACGTCGGGCCGGCACAGCCGGCGTCACGGGCGGTAATGAACAAACCCGTTGCGCGGTGCGATGACGATACAGCGCGCTGCGCGGCAGCTGCAACGCGCGGCAGGCTGCGGCCACGCCAACTTCGCCAGCCAGGTGATCGGCGGCGCTGATCACTTCGGCTCGCTCGGAGTGTCGGCGGTACTCAGCCCCAGCAGGGTGGAAAGTTTTTTTTGGACGTCGATGATCAGGTCGGCCTTGGCCAACTTATCGCGCAGGCGCGCAACCTCGGCTTCCAGGTCGCGCACTTTGCGGTCCTGAGCGGCAGTTGGGTCGACCTTCGGGCCACGCTTGCGCTCGAGGACCTGGGACGCCGCAGCGGCCTGGCGTTGCTTGCGCCAGGTGGCCAGATGAGACGAATAGATGCCTTCGCGGCGCAGCAAGGCACCGATGTCGCCAGGGGCCGTGCAGGCGTCGGCAGCGGCAAGGATGCGCAGCTTCTCGGCGTTGGAAAAGGTGCGGCGCTTGGCGGCGGGAACGACCTCGGGATCGGGACGGGCCGTCGGTGCTGCTGGACTCCTGGGTCTACAGGAGTGCTAATTTGATGCTTTCGGCTGTGCATGTTGGGGACCTACCGCTGTACTCTAAATTAATCGGGTAGGTGTCTCAAGTTATATTGGCACAGGGGGGTTGCGCTCGATCAATCCCGTTGTCGCTTAGCTAGCCTGATGAGAAGGCGCTCTTGTTTAGATTTGGGGCGGAAGTACTCGCGTACATGCCAACGAACAAGGTCAAAAAACTTGAGTCCCGGTTCTGGCTCTGGTGGATCAGGCAGGCGAGGCATCGGTCCATGCCATCCACCGTACCGATGCACAGATTTAAATGTATCAAATTCGTCCAACGGATTGATCTCTATATCGTTTACAGGGTTGCAAAACAATGTGATGAGCACGTATGACAAGCTCAATAGATTGAAAAGACGCGGAGCACGTCAATCAGCCTGCTCAAAACGTTCTTCAAGCAACTTCTCAACTAAGTTACAACCTTCTGCAGTTTGAATGACATCAACAGGCCTATCGTGGCCTAGGCCAACCTTAGGGCTCTTCAGCCAAGTGGCTGCGGCATGGCGATCGCCAAAAAGTTGCGTTGCACGATCGTAGATGGCTTGTGCGCGCGTTAGCGTTCCTGGGTCCTCGCCAGCTGATGTGCGAGCATCTGCCTGTGACGAGACGGGCGTCGCTACAGATGAAAAGAGCGGCTGAGGTTCGTGCTCGAATTCGCCAAACTCTTCTTTATCTAGATGCAACCCCTCTTTATGTGGATCTTGCGACTCGTAATCTTCCTCTTCCAAGGAGCGTCTGCCTTTGCAACGAGGGAAAGCTGTACAACCCCAAAATTCTCCTCTGGCTGAGGGCCGGAGTATCATCCGAGAACCGCACATGCTGCACTGCGGCACTCGTTCCGCTACGTAATCCCGCATCCGTTTAGCTTTCTGAACGAAGGATTCAAGCTCTGGCGTCACCTCGCCCTCGACCACCCATTCTTGTAGCCCCTTATCGAAGTAAGCGCCATGACGCTTGGCAAAATCTTCTACCGCTGGGGTGATCTCAGCGAGGATGGTTATCTTCTTTGTCATTGATGCGTTCTCTCTCTTCCAAAAAGGAAGCACAGTGAAAAATTAGCTAAGACACGCATGCACAGATGCCTTCCTGCACGGCATTGAGGTACATGTACCGTCGCCTGTGTTGGATTATAGCTAGATCATTCGGCTGTGCCAAACCTCTCCCAACATCGTCAGACCAGTGAGCTAGTCGCGCTTGGAGCTGCGATCAAGAGCTTCCGTATGAGCAAGAAGATCTCTCAAGAGGATCTGGCGCTCATCGCTGGCGTGGACAGGAGTTATCTAGGCAGAGTAGAGCGCGGCGATAACAACGTGGCAATCCTTACGCTCCATCGAATAGCGCGTGCGTTGGATGTATCCTTGGCTGAGCTGTTTCGACAAGCCTGCCTATAAATCCGGCAGCTACAGCGGATCGTTAGCCTGTGGACAAGTAAGTTGGCTCGCAACGACCGGCTTCCCATTTGTCAATTTTGCCAAACGAGGAAAGAGAAATTTTCTACACTGCCTCTTGAGAACAGCCAGCAGACTGCGTGTATCTGGCATTGCATTTACGAAAAGATCATCCCATTTGCCATTTTTGCCAAATGGGATGCCTAAGCACGACTCTACAGACGTCAGCACTAACCGACAATTTCGCGAGCATGACTAGGCGCTTGTCTGACGAGCTAGATGCAAAGGGTTGTTGTGTACGAATACAGCCATGTAGACGGCGGGAAGTTGAACGCAGAGCCGTCAAGTGAGCACGGCTGGGTTACATGGCGGTTACATTAGACTCAGAAAGCAAAAAGCCCAACGCTAAATGCTGGGCTAAGTGCTTGATTTGATTGGTGCCGACTGCAGGACTCGAACCCGCCACCTGATGATTACAAATCAACTGCTCTACCTGATGAGCTAAGTCGGCATGACCTTAAGACAACGATTATACGCTATTTGATCCGCGTCAAGGTTGGCCGTCCACCCTTCTTCGGCGGCTCATCATCCCCGCCAGGCGTAGTCGTAGGCGCATCCGCCACCACCGGCGAATCCACACCCTTCGACGGCACCGCCGACAAGGCCGGCGCAGCCGGCGCACTCTCGACCGAAGCCCCCGACGACTGCGCATCACCCTCCGGCGCCGTGCCCACCTCAAACGCCATCCCCTGCCCATTCTCATTGGCATAAATCGCCAACACATTGTGCACAGGGATATAGATCTCCCGCGACACGCCATTGAAGCGCGCACGGAAGTGGATGGCGTCATTGTCCATCTTCAGCCCCGACGTCGCGCCGTAGCTGATGTTCAGGATGATCTCGCCTTTCCGGACATACTCCATCGGCACCGTCGTCGCCCCGTCGACCTTGACGGCGATATAGGGCGTGAAGCCACTGTCCGTGCACCACTCATAGATGGCGCGCAGCAGGTAGGGTTTGGTGGAAATTTCTGCCATGGTGGTGTTGTCTAGAAATACAGGCGTTTGCGCCAGTTTACCGGAATCGTCCGACGGACGTCCAAAAACCGGCGCGTGTGAAGCAATCAAGCTGGCAGGGGCGGAATGCGTAGGCATCCCACCCCAGACGCATCATCAACGACGCATCACTTTCTCGGACGGGGTCAGCGCCTCGATGTAGGCCGGACGCGAGAAGATACGCTCGGCATACTTCATCAGCGGCGCAGCGGTCTTCGACAGCTCGATGCCGTAGTGGTCCAGGCGCCAGAGCAGCGGGGCGATCGCCACGTCCAGCATCGAGAACTCGTCACCCAGCATGTACTTGTTCTTCAGGAACAGCGGAGCCAGCGTGGTCAGGCGATCGCGGATTTCCGCACGCGCCTTGTCGTGGTTCTTGTCGTTCGCCTTGTTGCGCTCGCTTTCCAGCGTGTGCACGTGGACGAACAGCTCTTTCTCGAAGTTGAACAGCATCAGGCGGGCACGGGCGCGCATCAGCGGGTCGGCCGGCATCAGCTGCGGGTGCGGGAAGCGCTCGTCGATGTACTCGTTGATGATGTTCGATTCGCACAGGATGAGTTCGCGCTCGACCAGGATCGGTACCTGGCCGTATGGGTTCATCGTCGAAATATCTTCCGGCTTGTTGAACAGGTCAACGTCGCGGACCTCGAAGTCCATGCCCTTTTCGAACAGGACGAGGCGGCAGCGTTGGGAGAACGGGCACGTGGTGCCGGAGTAGAGAACCATCATGGTTTATAGTTCCTTAAGAAACAAAGGGGTGTAGCGCAGAGCACTCACCCCAGAGAAATGATTGCCCGTATTATAGCCAACCGGGCAATGAAAGCGAATTACTTCACTTGTTTCCAGTACGATTCGTTCAAACGCCAGGTCAAAAACACGAACACGGACAGGAACAACAGCACGATCACACCCAGCTTTTTGCGGGTAGCCTGGGCCGGTTCGGCCATCCAGACCATGTACGCGACCAGGTCGGCGGTGGCGGCATCGAAGTCCTGCTGGCTCATGGTGCCCGGCGATACTTGCTCGAAGCCGGCGAACTTGTGCACCGTTTTGCCTGGCTCATGCGGATCGGCTTCCTCGGCGAACCTGGCGGTGCGAATTCCCTGCTGCTGCCACATCGCATGTGGCATCGCAACATTTGGCACCACCATATTGTTCCACCCGGTCGGGCGGGTTTCGTCCTGATAGAAGCTGCGCAGATAGGTGTACAGGTAGTCGGCGCCCGAGCCGGCCGGCGAGGCTTTGGCGCGCGCGATCACCGACAGATCCGGCGGCACCGCGCCGAACCAGGCCGCAGCATCTTTCGGGCGCATCGCCGTTGTCATCATGTCGCCGACCTTGTCGGCAGAAAACAACAGATTGTCACGAATCTGGTCTTCCGACAGGCCCAGGTCGCGCAGGCGGTTGTAACGCATCGAGGCCGCCGCATGGCAATTCAGGCAATAGTTGACGAAGATCTTGGCGCCGTTCTGCAGCGAGGCCATGTCATTGCGGTCCGGTGCGCGGTCCAGCGGGATGCCGCCCTCGGCGGCGAAAGCCAGTCCCGGCACCAGCGCCAGGACTGCAATCAGTTTCTTTGCAAACAATTTCATGTCGTGTCCTTGTGCTCTTGTCCGGTGATCAATGCGGGGTGAAGGTGACACGGGTCGGCACCGGCTTGAAGGTGCCCATCGTGCTCCACCACGGCATCAGGAGGAAGAACGCAAAGTAAGCCAGCGTGCACACTTGCGACAGGATGGTGAAGGCCGGGGTCGGCAGCTGGGTGCCAAGGTAGCCCAGCGTCACGAACACCAGCGCAAAGAGGGCATAGATCCAGCGGTGCCAGCTCGGACGGTAGCGCAGCGATTTCGCCGGCGAGTGGTCGAGCCACGGCAGGCCGGCGATGATCATCACCGACGAACCGAACAGCACCACGCCCCAGAATTTCGCGTCCAGCACCTGCGGCAGCATGCCGATGATCAGCAGCAGGCCGACCACGGCGATGATCGCCTTGGTGCGGAAGGCCAGGCGCGATTTCAGCCAGATGAAGGCCACGTACAGGGCGACGCTGATCATCAGCACGTACATGAAGTCGGCCGTGGTCGCGCGCAGCACCGAGTAGAACGGGGTGAAGTACCAGGTCGGCGCGATGTGCGGCGGCGTCTTCATCGAGTCGGCCGGCAGGAAGTTGTTGTACTCCAGGAAGTAGCCGCCCATCTCGGGTGCGAAGAACACGACTGCCGAGAACAGCAGCAGGAATACCGACACGCCGAACAGGTCCTTGGTGGTGTAGTAGGGGTGCGACGGAATGGCGTCCAGCGGATGGCCGTCCGGGCCCAGATGCTCCTTGACTTCGATGCCGTCCGGGTTGCTCGAGCCGACTTCGTGCAGCGCCGTCAGGTGGGCGGCCACCAGGCCCAGGATCACCAGCGGCAGCGCGATCACGTGGAAGGCGAAGAAGCGGTTCAGGGTGGCGTCGGAGACGACGTAGTCGCCGCGGATCCACAGCGACAGGTCTTCGCCGATCACGGGGATGGCGCCGAACAGGTTCACGATCACCTGGGCGCCCCAGTACGACATCTGCCCCCATGGCAGCAGGTAGCCGAAGAAGGCCTCGGCCATCAGGCACAGGAAGATGCCGAAGCCGAACAGCCAGACCAGCTCGCGCGGCTTGCGGTAAGAGCCGTACATCAGCCCGCGCGCCATGTGCAGGTAGACCACGATGAAGAAGGCCGAGGCGCCGGTCGAGTGCAGGTAGCGCACCAGCCAGCCCCACGGCACTTCGCGCATGATGTATTCGACCGAGCCGAAGGCCAGCGCGGCGTCCGGCTTGTAGTGCATCGTCAGGAAGATGCCGGTGACGATCTGCAGCACCAGCACCAGGGCCGACAGCGAACCGAACAGATACCAGACGTTGAAATTCTTGGGAGCGTAGTACTTGCCCCATTGATCGTTCCACAGTTTCGATGCCGGGAAGCGGTCGTCGACCCAGGCCAGGGCTTTCTGGGCCACCGGTGCGTCGGCGGGTAGCTTGGTCTCCTTGAATGCGCCCATTGTTATGCCTCGCCTTTCTCGTCTTTGCCGATCACCAGCTTGTTATCGGACAGATACATGTACGGGGGGACATCCATATTCGTCGGCGCCGGCTTGTTCTTGAACACGCGCGCAGACAGGTCGAAGGTCGAGCCGTGGCAGGGGCACAGGAAGCCGCCCGGCCAGTTGTCGGGCAGGTTCGGCTGCGGGCCGGCGGAAAGGCGCGAGGAGGGCGAGCAGCCCAGGTGGGAGCAGATGCCGACAGTGACCAGCACTTCCTTGTGCTCGGCGCGCGAGCGGAACGGGTTCTTGGCGTATTCCGGCATCGGCAGCTGGAACACATTATCGGAGGCGGGATCGGCCAGTTCGCCCTGGTCCTTCTCGAGCGTGGCCATCATTGCGGGGGTGCGGCGCAGGATCCAGACCGGTTTGCCGCGCCATTCGACGACTTTCATTTCACCCGGAGCGACGTCGGAGATATCGACTTCAACCGGGGCTCCCGCCGCTTTTGCGCGTTCGGAAGGCTGGAAGGTGCTGACCAGGGCTCCCGCCGTGGACACGCCGACTACGCCGCCAGCCGCGCATGTCGCGACCAGCAATCCGCGTCGGCCCGGATCGACCTGCTTTTCATTACTCATACCAACCCCACTCCGTGAATATACGAATTTTAAGAATTAATAGCGAGCTTCCAGCATCCAAAATTATATGTGAACGGCAATACCTGAGGGAAAAAAATTGTCTGGGCTACACGCTTTAGCAGAATGGTCTTTTGTGCTCCTGCAGCATTCGGCCGAAAGACAGCCTCCGGAGCGTTCGGGTATCATGCAATTGCTTGTATCAATAACAATGGGAGAAGTCCAATGGCGATGCTGGAAGAGTTCAAGAAGTTTGCGATGCGCGGCAATGTCATCGACCTTGCCGTCGGCGTGATCATCGGCGGCGCGTTTGCGCGCATCACCGATTCGCTGGTCAAGGACGTGGTCATGCCGCCGATCGGCGCGGTCCTCGGTGGCCTCGACTTCGCCAACTATTATATTCCTCTCAATAACCAGGGCTATCACCTCCCCTTGGCAGAAGCGCAAAAGGCCGGTGCTGTATTGGCGTACGGTAATTTCCTGACCATTTTGCTGAACTTTATCCTGCTGGCCTTCATCATCTTCCAGATGGTGCGTGTGATTAACCGCCTGCGCGGCCCGGCCGAAGAGGCCAAACCTGCTGCTCCAGTGACGCCGGAAGACATCGTCCTGCTGCGCGAAATCCGGGATTCCCTTAAAAAGTGAAAGACGATCTGGTCCACGACATCCGGCGTCCGCAGCCCAAGCGGCCGCTTTTGCGACGCCTTTGGCTGCTGTTCGCGCAAGCGGTGACGATTGCGCTGGCGGCCTGGTTCGTGGTGGCCGCCATGCGGCCCGAATGGCTCGACAGGCCAGACACGGTCGCGGTCGGCACGCCGGGCAATCCGGTGCCGATGCTGCAGGCGCCGCCGCGGGCGGCGGGCGGCAGCTTCCGCAATGCCGCGGCCAAGGCGATGCCGGCCGTGGTCAATATTTACACGAGCAAGGCGTCGCGCCAGTCGCATCCACTGCTGCGCGACCCGTTCTTCCGCCGCTTCTTCGGCGACCGCGCGCCGCCCGACGAGCAACTGGCCAGCCTCGGCTCCGGCGTCATCGTCAGCAGCGACGGTTATATCCTGACCAATTTCCACGTGATCGACGGCGCCGACGCGATCGAAGTCGGCCTGGCCGATGGCCGCAAGGCCGCGGCGCGCCTGGTCGGCACCGATCCCGAGACCGACCTGGCCGTGATCCGCGTGAGCGAGCGCAACCTGCCGGTGATGGTGCTGGGCGATCCCGAGCAGGCGCGCGTGGGCGACGTGGTGTTGGCGATCGGTAACCCGTTCGGCGTCGGCCAGACTGTCACCCTGGGCATCATCTCGGCCCTGGGCCGCAACAACCTGCACATCAATCACTTCGAGAATTTCATCCAGACCGATGCCGCGATCAATTTCGGCAACTCGGGCGGGGCCCTGGTCGATACCGAAGGCAATTTGCTGGGCATTAACGCGGCAATCTATTCGCAGACTGGCGGCTCGGTCGGGATCGGCTTCGCGATTCCCGTGTCGACCGCCAAGACCGTGCTCGATTCGATCGTCAAGCACGGCAGCGTGGTGCGCGGCTGGATCGGCATCGAATCGCAGGACATCACGCCCGAGCTGGCCGACAGTTTTGGCCTGGCCAAGCGCAGCGGCGCCATCATCGCCGGCGTGGTGCGCGGCGGGCCGGCCGACCGCGCCGGCATCGTGCCGGGCGATATCCTGGTGGCCGTGGCCGGCGAGCCGATCGCGGACACCAGCGAGATGCTGAACCTGATCGCCCAGCTCGAGCCCGGCGCCAAGACGCAAATGACGATCCTGCGCAAGCGGCGCGAAGCCACGGTCGACGTGACGGTGGGCCGCCGGCCGCGCCAGGCGCCCTGAACTTTTCTTTCGACACCTGAACCACCATGCATCTGCGCGACCTGACGCAATTTCTCAGCGAACTGAGCGAAAACAATAACCGGCCCTGGTTTCTTTGGAATAAACCGCGCTACGACATCCTGCGCACCGAATTCGAAGAAACGGTCACGGAACTGATCAAGGCCCTGACGAAGTTCGACAAGCAGGTGGCGGCCTGCAATCCCAAGAAGGCGATGTTCCGGATCCACCGCGACACCCGCTTTTCGAAGGACAAGACGCCGTATAAAACCCGCTTCTCGGCCGGCATCACCCCGCACGACAAGCGCCGCCCGAGCGCGGGCGGCGGCTCGACCTATTATTTTCAACTCGAGCGCGACGGCACCCTGGGCTTCGGCGTGGGAGAGTACCTGCCGCCGCCGGCGCGCCTGAAGGCGATCCGCGAGCACGTGGTCAACGATGCGACGGGTTTCGCCAAAGTATTGAAGAATAAGAATCTTCGCGCCACCTATAACGACATGCTGGAAGAGGACAAGTTGCAGCGTCCACCCAAGGGCTTCGATCCCGATCATCCGCATGTCGATTACCTGAAACTGAAAAGCTTCTTCGTGTGGACCGAGGTGAAACTGGACCTGAATGCACCGGATCAACTGGTGCCGCGGTTGGCGCAAGGATTCCAGGACGCCTATGCGCTGGTCAGCTGGCTGCGCAGCGTGCCGGAACCGCAAGAGGAAGCGACAAGCACATAGAGGAGGGCGACATGGCCTTGCATCACGCAGTATCCGGCGAAAAGATTGCTTTGCAACGCGGCGACGACGACATCGCCCATTTCACCTCGGTGGCCCTGGTCAAGACCGAGCACATGGAACTGATCCGACTGGTGTTGCCGGTCGAACGGCCGATTCCCGAGCACCGGGTCGATGGCGAAGTGACCATCGTCTGCCTGGAGGGCGAGATCGCGATCGACGCCCACGACAAGACGACCACCCTGCAGCCGAACGAGATGGTTTATCTGGCGGGCAGCGTGCCGCACACGGTGCGCGCGCTGAAGGATGCGGTGGCCTTGATGACCATCCTGATGGGGCCGGAACGTTCGGGCGGCCCGAGCGACGACCCGAGCGGGGCGCCGCCGAAGTGAGGTACCGCGTGGACGGCAAAGCCGTCCACCACGGCTGCAATACCAATTACGCCAGCTCCACCCGCGGATCCCGCGCCAGCAACTGCGCCGCCATCTGCGCCGCATCCACGCCGTCGAACAGCACGCTGGCCACCGCCTCGGTGATCGGCATGTCGACCCCCATCCGGCGCGCCAGTTCGCGCACCGCCTTGGCGCAGGGCACGCCTTCGGCCACATGGCCCAGTTCCGCCACGATCGTGTCCAGCGCCTTGCCTTCGGCCAGCGCCAGGCCGACCCGCCGGTTGCGCGACAGGTCGCCGGTGCAGGTCAGGATCAGGTCGCCCATCCCCGACAGGCCCATGAAGGTGCCCGGCTGGGCGCCGAGCGCCAGCCCCAGGCGGGTGATCTCGGCCAGGCCGCGCGTGATCAGCGCCGCGCGCGCGTTCAGGCCCAGTCCCAGGCCGTCGGCGGCGCCGGTGGCGATCGCCATCACGTTCTTGACCGCGCCGCCCACTTCCACGCCGATCAGGTCGTCGTGCGAATAGACGCGCAGGTTGTCGCCATGGGCCGCGGCCACCACGCGTTCGCGCAGCTCGGCCGAGCTCGATGCCACGGTCAGCGCGCACGGCAGGCCGCGCGCGACTTCTTGCGCGAACGAAGGGCCGGACAGCGCCGCGCCCGGGACGCTGTCGCCCAGCACCTGCGCCACCACCTGGTGCGGCAGCAGGCCGGTGCCGGCTTCGAAGCCCTTGCACAGCCAGACGACGTTCGGGATCGGGCGGCCACGCAATTGCTCCAGCAGCGGACGCAGGCCGGCCACCGGGCAGGCCAGGATCAGCAGCGGCGCGTCTTGCGCGGCGCCGGGCGCCACGTGGGCAAGCGCCGCCTCGAAGTCGGCGCTCACGCGCAACGCTGACGGCAGCGGGTGGCCCGGCAAATAGGCCAGGTTGTCGCGCGCCGCGTCGGTATCCGCCATTTGTTGCGGATTGCGGCCCCACAGCAGCACGTCGTGGCGTGCGGCCAGCGCGATGGCGACGGCGGTGCCCCAGGCGCCGGCGCCGAGGACGGTGATCTTGGTAGTGGGTTTGTTCTGTTGCATGGAACTCCTGGAGTGGATTTACAGGCCCCAGATGTCCGAGACCTTGATATAGCCAATGACGCCGTCGCGATGGCGCACGCGCGCCCAGACAATGGCATGGGGATCGACCAGTTCAAGTAAAACGCCCTTGTCGGCCGTCATCAGGACCGCCGAGGTTGCGTCCGGGCCGGAATGGACCCGGCCGCCGGGCGTGCGTACCAGCACATTGCGTTGCGCGCTCAGCGACCTGGCTGGGGTCCAGGCCACGTCGCCGTTCATGTCGCGCACCTTGACCCAGTCGCCATAGGCGATCATGACCTGGAGCGGCATGCCGGGCGGCGCCAGATAGAGTTTGTTGCCCTTGGCCGATGGCGTTCCGTACAGGATCGCCGGGGCGGCGCCGACCGTCTTGAAATCGAAGGCGTGAGCACTCGGCGCGGCCAGCACTGTCATCGCCAACAGTGGAGCAGCTGCAAGTGGTCGGGGAAAGCGCATGGCGGGCCTGGATTGTGGGTGAACCGCGACGCCGGAAGGCTGGCGCGGACGCGGCCTTGGCCGCATCCGCGAGATGATGCTTAGTTTGCCGGTGCGGCGGCAGCTGCTTCGGCCATGGCCGCGGCGCGCTGCTGGTAGAACGCTTCGAAGTTGATCTCGGCCAGGTGCACTGGCGGGAAACCGGCGCGGCTGATCACGTCGGCGATGTTCGCGCGCAGGTATGGGTAGATGATGTTCGGGCAGCCGATGCCCAGCAGCGGATCCATCTGCTCTGCAGGGATGTTGCGGGCTTCGAAGATGCCAGCCTGCTTGCCTTCCACCAGGAACGCGACCTTGTCCTTGACCTTGGCGGTGACGGTGATCGTCACGGTCGACTCGTAGATGCCTTCGGCGATGCTTTCGGCGCCGACGTCGAGCGACACTTCGATTGCCGGCGCTTCCTGTTCCAGGAAGATCGATGGCGAATTCGGTTGCTCCAGCGACATGTCTTTCAGGTAGACGCGTTGGATTTGGAATACTGGTTGCAGGTTTTCGTCAGACATGGAACGCTTTCTAATAATAGTGGGGAGCAGGAGGCTACTCCGGGTGCTTTGGTCGAGCGCGGCTATGGGGCCGGGCCCGACTTCGGGTCAAACGCGACGACAATTGTAGCAAAACCAACTTGGAAGCAATAGCGGCTTTGCCGTCCGCCGCCGCGTTCAGCCCAATTAGCTTACTCGCCCTTGAGCATCGGGTCCAGGCGTCCGGCCTGGTCCAGCGCATACAAATCGTCGAAACCGCCGACGTGGGTGTCGCCAACGTAGATCTGTGGAACGGTGCGGCGGCCGGTGCGCTGCATCATGATCTGGCGCTGTTCCGGGTCGAGGTCGACGCGGATGCGTTCGATGTCATGCACGCCCTTGGCTTCGAGCAGGCGCTCGGCGCGCACGCAATAGGGGCAGGCTGCGGTGTGGTAGAGAACGACGTGGGCTGTCATGCTGAATCCTTTCATGTCTGCCGGCCCGGAACAGGGGCCGGCGGGTTTACTTGGTGACCGGCAGGCCTGCAGCCGTCCAGGCCGCCAGACCGCCTTCCAGGCTGTGGACGTCTTCGAAGCCGGCCGCCTGCAACTGGCGCGCGGCCTTGTCGCCACGGGCGCCGCTCTGGCACACCACCACGACGGTACGGTTCTTCGACTTGTCCAGTTCGCCGATGCGATTGCCCAAGTCTGCCAGCGGGATGTGTTTCGCGTCGCGCAGGTGGCCTGCCGCGAATTCTTCCGCGCTGCGTACGTCGACCACGGTGGTCTTGCCGCGGTTGATCATCTGCGTCACCTGCAGCGGCGTCGCGCGTTTTCCGCGCGGCGTCAGTGCCGGCCACAGCAGGGCGACACCCGAAATCACGGCGATCGCAACAACGAAGATATTATCGAGTAAGAAATTCACAAGGGTTCCGATTGGTTGAACTGAATCGGGGCATTATAAAATAGATGCCGGACCGGACTTCAACCAGAATTTTTTCGAGAAGAAGAGACTAATGTACAAGATCGTATTCATGCGCCATGGCGAATCCACCTGGAACCTGGAAAACCGTTTCACCGGCTGGACCGACGTCGACCTGACCGAAAAAGGCGTGGCCGAGGCGAAAACCGCCGGCCGCGTGCTCAAGGAAGCCGGCTTCACCTTCGACGTGGCCTATACCTCGGTGCTCAAGCGCGCCATCCGCACCCTGTGGCTGGCGATGGACGAGATGGACATGATGTACCTTCCCGTCAAGAACGACTGGCGCCTGAACGAGCGCCACTACGGCGCCCTCCAGGGCCTCGATAAAGCCGAGACCGCCGCCAAGTTCGGCGACGAGCAGGTGCTGGTCTGGCGTCGCAGCTACGACACCCCGCCGCCGGCGCTCGAGAAGGACGACGAGCGCACCTCGTTCGGCGACCCGCGCTATGCAGCGCTCACCGACGAGCAGATCCCGCTGACCGAATGCCTGAAGGACACCGTGGCGCGCGTGATGCCGGCCTGGAACGACGAAATCGCCCCCGCCATCCGCGCCGGCAAGAAAATCCTGATCTCGGCCCACGGCAACAGCCTGCGCGCCATCATCAAGATGCTGGACAATATCAGCGACGCCGACATCGTCGGCCTGAACATCCCCAACGGCCAGCCGCTGGTGTATGAGCTGGACGCCGACCTGAAGCCGATCAAGCACTACTACCTGGGCGACCAGGAAGCGATCGCCGCCGCCATGGCGGCCGTGGCCAACCAAGGGAAGGCAAAGTAAGTCTTGCATTTGCCATTCACGAAGGGAGCCGGTAGCGTACTCCTGGGTACGCTGCTGGCGGTCGCGCTGTCCGGCGCGTTCGCAACGGATGCATGGGCCCAGCGCCAGACCGAGCGCAGCCGCCAGAAGGCGGCGGCCGAGAAGCAGCGCGCCGGCATCCAGCAACAACTGCAGGCGATCAAGCGCGACATCAGCCAGACCGAAAGCGCCAAGGAAGACGCGGCCGACACGCTGGCCGAGTCCGAGGCCGCCATTTCCAACGCCAACCGGGCGCTGCGCGACCTGCAGGAAGAGCAGGGCGCCACCAACACGCGCCTGCAAGACCTGGCCGCGCAGCAGGAACAGCTGAACCAGACCATCGCCGCCCAGCAAAAGCAGCTGGCCAGGCTGCTGCGCGAACACTATGTGGCTGGCAACGAAGACCGGATCAAGCTGCTGCTGTCCGGCGACAACCCGAACCGCATCAGCCGCGACTTGCAGCTGATGGCCTATGTTTCGCAGGCCCAGGCGCGCCTGCTGGATTCGCTGCGCGGCAACCTGGCGCAAGTCGAGGCCAACCGCGACAAGGTCGAGAATGCCAAGCAAGAGCTGGAAGAAATCGCCCAGGAACAGCTCGATCAGAAGGCGCTGCTGGAAAAAGAAAAGGCCAAGCGCGCCGCGCTGCTCAACAACCTGTCGACCCGCCTGGCCGACCAGCGCAAGCAGGCCGACCGCCTGGAGCGCGACGAAGAACGCATGTCGGGGCTGGTCACCCGCCTCGAGCGCCTGATCCGCGAGCAGGAAGAAGCCGAGCGCAAGCGCCAGGCCGCCCTGGCGGCGAAACGCGCCAAGGCCAAGGCCGCCGCGGAAGCGCGAGCCAGGGCGCTGGCGGCGGCGCGCGCCAAGGCGGCGGCCGAGAAGGCCGAGCGCGACCGCGAACGCGAGCGCATCGCGCGCGAAAACGCCAAGCCGGGCGCCAAGCCGAAGCCGATGCCCGAACCGATCAAGGAAGCGCCGATCGTGGCCGAGGAGCCGGTCGAGGAAGACACCCGGTCGAACGAACCGGCGCCGCCGATGCTGGGGCCGGCCGCGCCGAGCGGCTCGTTCGCGTCGCTCAAGGGCCGCATGGCCAGCCCGGTCAACGGCAGCGTCGTGGCCCGCTTCGGTGGACGCCGCGGCGACGGCCCGACCTGGAAGGGCAATTTCATCAAGGCCGCGGAAGGCGCCGAGGTGCGCGCCGTGGCCCCGGGTCGGGTGGTGCACGCCGACTGGATGCGCGGCTTCGGCAACCTGATCATCGTCGACCACGGCGACGGTTACCTGTCGATCTACGGCAATAACCAGTCGCTGCTCAAGCGTCCCGGCGACAGCGTGCGCGCCGGCGAGGCGGTGGCCAGTGCCGGCAATACCGGTGGCAACGAGGAATCGGGGCTATACTTTGAGCTCAGGCATCGCGGCAAGGCCATCGACCCGGCGGGCTGGGTCCGGTTCTAGGTACAACAAGGGTCAACATGGGCATGAAAGCAAAGCATTTCGGGCTGGTCGGCGTGGGCGTCCTGGTCGGCGTGGCGGCATCGTTCCAGCTGTCGGCCCATGCGCAAAAGGCCGGCGCGCCCTTGCCGCTCGACGAGCTGCGCCAGCTGGCCGACGTGTATGGCCTGATCAAGACCGACTACGTCGAGCCGGTGGAAGATAAAAAGCTGCTGTCGGAAGCGATCGGCGGCATGGTCGCCTCGCTCGATCCGCATTCGGTCTACCTCGATCCCAAGGCCTTCCGCGACATGCGCGAAGCGGTGCAGGGCAAGTTCGTGGGCGTCGGCGTCGAGATCTCGAACGAGGACGGCTACATCAAGGTGGTGTCGCCGATCGAGGATACGCCTGCCTTCAAGGCCGGCATCAAGCCGGGCGACCTGATCACCCGCATCGACAACGTCCCCGTGCGCAATATGTCGTCCGACGAGGCGATCAAGCGCATGCGCGGCAAGGTCGGCAGCAAGGTCACGCTCACCATTGCCCGTCCCGGCGAAGACAAGCCCTGGGTGGTGCCGATCGCGCGCCAGGAAATCAAGGTGGTCAGCGTCAAGGCCAAGATGGTCGAGCCCGGCTATGCCTGGCTGCGCATCAGCCAGTTCCAGGAAAACACCCTGGACGAGCTGGCCAAGAAAACCAAGGAACTGTACGCCGAACAACCCGACATCAAGGGCCTGGTGCTCGACCTGCGCAACGACCCGGGCGGCCTGCTGCCGGGCGCGATCGGCGTCTCGGCCGCCTTCCTGCCGCAGCCGGACCAGGTGATCGTGTCCACCAAGGGCCAGGTGGCGGACTCGAACCAGGAATTCTATGGCCGGCGCGAGTTCTATGCCCAGCGCGGCGACCCGCTGGCGGGCTTGCCGGCCGGCCTCAAATCCGTGCCGATGGTGGTGCTGGTCAATGGCGGCTCGGCATCGGCTTCCGAGATCGTGGCCGGCGCGCTGCAGGATTACCAGCGCGCGATCGTGATGGGCAGCCGCACCTTCGGCAAGGGCTCGGTGCAGACCTTGCGGCAACTGTCGGAAGACACCGCGATCAAGCTGACCACGGCGCGCTACTACACGCCGAAAGGGCGGCCGATCCAGGCCACCGGCATCGAACCCGATATGCGGGTCGACGAGAGTGCCGACGGCGACCTCCTGAACGCCCTGCGCGTGCGCGAAGCCGACCTGCAGCGCCACCTGGCGGCCGAAGGCGAGAAGAAGGAAACGGCGACGGAAGCGGCGTCCAAGGACCAGAACCCGAGCCTGGCGCAGCAGCAGCGCGCGCTGGCCCTGCTGAAGGACCGCAAGCCGATCGAGTTCGGCGGCCAGGACGATTTCCAGCTGGCGCAGGCGATCAAGCACTTCAAGGGCTTGCCGGTGCAACTGGCCAAGGGCGTGCCCGACGAAGACAAACCCGCGCCGGCGCCATTGCCGGGGGCGGAGCATAAATTGCCCGAATTGAAGGCGCCGCCGAAGAAATGAGGTCGGGGCGACCCCCATGAACGACAAGCAACTCCTGCGCTACTCGCGCCACATCCTGCTCGACGACATCGGCATCGAAGGCCAGCAGCGCCTGCTCGAGGCCCATGCCCTGGTGATCGGCGCTGGCGGCCTCGGCTCGCCGGCCGCGCTCTACCTGGCCTCTGGCGGCATCGGCCGCATCACCCTGGTCGACGACGACACGGTCGACCTCACCAACCTGCAGCGCCAGGTCATGCACACGACCGAACGCATCGGCCAGCCCAAGGTCGATTCCGGGCGCGCGGCCCTGCTGGCGATCAATCCCGAGATCGAGGTCGTGGCCCTGAACGAACGGGCCGGCCCCGAGCGCCTGCTGGCGCTGGCGCGCACGGCCACCGTCGTGCTCGACTGCAGCGACAACTTCGCCACCCGCCACGCCGTCAACCGCGCCTGCGTCGCTGCCGGCGTGCCGCTGGTGTCGGGGGCGGCGATCCGCTTCGACGGCCAGCTGTCCGTGTTCGATCCGCGCCAGCCCGACGCGCCGTGCTATGCCTGCCTGTTCCCTGAAGACAGCGGCTTCGAGGACGTTGCCTGCAGCACCATGGGGGTGTTCGCCCCGCTGGTCGGCATCGTCGGCGCAGTCCAGGCCGCCGAAGCGATGAAGCTGATCGCGGGCGTCGGCGAGCCCCTGGTCGGCCGCCTTCTCATGCTGGACGGGAAATACATGGAATGGACTGGCGTCAAGGTGGCGCGTAACAACGATTGCCCGGTGTGCGCGAAGCGGAACGAGATTTGATGAGGGCTGGCTTAACGGCGCGGATCCAAGGTGTCGTGACGGGCGTAGGTAGCTTACAATTGCACACCCGCCGCCGGTAGCGATGTAATCATTCGCACAATTTTGTACGCAGATTCATCCGCAGTATTATCTTGTCATATTTCGGCCGTATACTGTCCCGGCTCCACCGATTCACCAGCCTAATCACACTGCATATGAATTTCCAACGTACACAACGTCGCGCCCGCGGCTTTACCCTGGTCGAGATCATGGTCGTCGTGGTCATCATCGGCATCCTCGGCGCCCTGGTCGTGCCTAAATTGCTGGGCCGCACGGGCGAGTCGCGCGTCACTGCCGCCAAGGTCGACATCGCCACCATGATGCAGGCCCTCAAGCTGTACAAGCTCGACAACCAGCGCTATCCGACCACCGAGCAGGGCTTGAATGCCCTGATCGCCAAGCCGACCTCCGGCCCGGCCGCCAACGGCTGGAAAGAAGGCGGCTATATCGAGAAGCTGCCGAAGGACCCGTGGGGCAACGCCTACCAATACCTGTCGCCGGGCGTGAAAGGCGAGATCGACGTGTTCTCCTACGGCGCCGACGGGCAGCCGGGCGGCAACGGCGAGGACGCCGACGTCGGTTCCTGGCACTAAGCCTTTCCCATGCCGGCCTGGCGCGCGCGGGGCGCATCCTCCGGCTTCACCCTGGTGGAGCTGCTGGTCGTGATGGTCATCATCGGCATCACGCTGGGACTGGCTACGCTGAACGCCATCCCGAGCCCGCGCCAGGATCTCGAAAACGAGGCCAGGCGCATCGCGCTGCTGCTGCAGCTGGCGCGCGACGAAGCCATCGTGCGCAACCGCCTGGTCGCGTTCGAGGCCAACGGCGAGCGCTACCGCTTCATGGTGCGCGGCGACACCGGCTGGGAACCGGTCACGCGCGACGACCTGCTGCGCGAGCGCAGCTTCAAGAATCCGCCGCTGCGGCTCGTGCTCGAGCCGTCCGGCACGGGGGGCCCGGATATGCTGCGCATCACCTTCGGACGCGAGCCGGTCGACCGTCCCTTCGTGCTGACCCTGGCCTCGGGCGCCAACGCGGTCGCGATCCGCGCCGACGGCGTCGGCCACTTTACCGTCGAATGAAGCACATCATGTTCTCTCGCCGCGCCTCGCGCCACGCCTTCGGATTCACCCTGCTCGAAGTGCTGGTGGCGCTGGTCATCGTCGGCACCGCGCTGGCCGCCGGCCTGCGCGCGGTGGGCAGCCTGACGTCCAACAGCGCCGGCCTGCGCGCCTCGATGATGGCGACCTGGTCGGCCGAGAACCGGCTGGTGCAGATCCGCCTGGGCCGCGAGTTTCCCGCGATCGGCAAGCGCAGCTTTCCCTGCCCGCAAGGCGACCTGAACCTGGTATGTGAAGAAGAAGTGCTGTCCAGCCCCAATCCACTGTTGCGCAGGATCGAAGTCTCGGTGTTCGACGCCGACAACCCGGGACGCCGCATTGTCAAACTCATCCAACTGGTCCTGAGGCCTTCCCCGATATGAACGCCAGGTCGCGGCATGCAGGCTTCACGCTGGTCGAACTCCTGGTGGCGATCGGCATCCTCGCCATGGTGGCCGTGCTCGGCTGGCGCGGGCTGGACGGCATCGTGCGCGCGCGCGTGGCGCTCACGCACGAAATGGAAATCACGCGCGGCATGCAGCTGGCCTTCGCCCAGATGCAGAACGATTGCGAGAACGCGGCCGGCAACGACATCATGCGCGGCCGCCCGGCCTTGCTGTGGGATGCCGACCGCCTGACCCTGGTGCGCAAGGTGTTCGTCGAACACGAGCCGTCGCGCCTGCAGGTGGTCAGCTACCGCGTGGTCAACGGCCAGCTGATGCGGCGCGAGTCGCCCGGCACGCGCGACCTCGACCACATCGCCCAGCTGTGGCAGGCGCTCGCGTCCGATGCGCCGGCCGAGAATGCGCCGTCGGTCGTGCTGCAGGTCGGCGTGGGCGGCATGCAGGTGCAGGGCTGGCAAAACAATGCCTGGCGTAATGAGCCGACCGCGGTCGGCGGCAATGGCGAGCAGGAACCCCCGCCTGTCGATCCGGGCCTGGGCCCGGCCCGCTCGCGCGAACCCACCGGCGTGCAGGTGGCGCTCACCGTGCAGGGCCTGGGCCAGCCGATGGTCAAGTCTTTCCTGCTGGGAGGCACCTGATGCGGCCCGTGCCCCTTCCGCGCCGCCAGCGCGGCGTCGCCGTGGTCACCGCACTGCTCCTGACCACGCTGGCGATCTCGATCGTCGCCAGCCTGTTCTGGCAGCAGCAGGTGCAGGTACGCTCGATGGAAAACCAGCGCTTGCAGTTGCAGACCAAGTGGATCCAGCGCGGCGCCCTCGACTGGGCCAGCGTGATCCTGCGCCAGCCTTTCGGCGGACGCATCTCGCTCGAGCAGGTGTGGGCCACGCCGCTGGCCGAAACCCGGCTCGACCAGTACATCGAACGCGAGCGGGTGCAGGGAGAAAATTTCAATGCATCCCTGTCGGGTCAGGTATACGATGCCACGGCGCGATACAATCTGAACAACCTGGCAACGGGCGGCAAGCGCGATCCGGTCGAGACCGCGGTGCTCGGCCGCCTGCTGACCAATCTGCGACAAGAGCCGCGGCTGGCGCGGCCGATCGCCGATTTCGTCGCCGCCGGCCAGGCGCTGACGGTGGATCCGGACGCGGCGGGCAACAATAACACTGCGCAGACGCCGCGCAAGGGCAACCCGATGCCGCTCATGCGGGTGGACGACCTGCTGGCGGTGCAGGGCGTCAAGCCCGAGACGGTCGAGGCCTTGCGTCCGTTCGTGATCGTGCTGCCGGCGCAAGGAACGACGGTGAACGTGAACACGGCGCCGGCCGAGGTGCTGGCGGCGGTCCTGGCTGGCTGTTCGACCTCTCAGGCCAATGCCCTGGTCGAGCAGCGCAAGCGGGTGCCGTGGAACGACGTCCAGCAGTTTTTGAGCGAAGTGCAATGCAGGGATGAAGCGGTGGAACAGCCAAAGATCAGCATCACCAGCAATTACTTCCTGGTGCAGAGCCGCATCCGCCTCGACCGCGCGGCGCTGGACGCGGAGTCGCTGGTGCAGAAAGGCAGCCTGGCCAACCTTGGTCCCGCCAATGGTGTGACCGTGATCTGGACCCGCCAGAACTAGAAGAAAGCGAGACGGTTTGACTACTCTTTATATCCGGCATCCGGCCAGGAGCGAAGGCGAAGGCGCCTTGTGCCGGTTCGCGATGGTCGGCGACAACGGCGCCATCGGACAGCAGGGCGAAGGCGCGCTGCGCAACCTGGGCGACGTGGTCGCAGCCAGCCGGCGCGTGGTGCTGATCCTGGCCGCCAGCGACGTCACCCTGCTGGCGGTGCAGGCGCCGCCGCTGGCCGGCGCGCGCCTGCGCGCGGCGCTGCCGGCCCTGGTCGAAGAATATATCCTGGGCGACCCGCTCGATTGCGTGCTGGTGGCCGGCCCGGCCATGGCCGACGGCCGCCGTCCGGTGGCCGTGGTGCAGCAGGCCTGGCTCGAGCCGCTGGTGCGCAAGTTGCTGGAAATGGGCGCGCGCGCGGTGGTGGCCGTGCCCGAACAATTGTGCCTGCCCCTGCATCCAGGCAGCGTGAGCGCCGCCTTCGGCAAGGGCGAACTGATCCTGCGCCAGAGCCAGTACGAAGGCCTCGGCCTGGCGCTCGACGGCGCCCCGGTGGTGGCCCTGCAGACGGCCCGCGCGCTGGCGGGCGATGCGCCGCTGGTGCTGTATGTCGAGCACGAGCAACTGGGCGAGTACCAGGCGCTGCTGGCCGAGGCCGGCCCCGGCGTTACCCTCGAGAGCGACAACTGGGCGCACTGGATCGCCGGCGCCCGCGGCAGCAACAATGGCGGCGCCGTCGGCCCAGCGCTCGACCTGGTGCCCGGCCTGGGCACGGCCGGCGTGGCGCGGCGCGACTGGCGCCGCTGGCGCTGGCCGATCCGGCTCGCCCTGGCGGCGCTGGTGGTCAACGTCATCGGCCTGAACGTCGAGTGGCTGGGCCTGAAACGCGAGGCCGACGCCGTGCGCCAGCAGATGAGCCAAACGTTCCGCTCGGTGTATCCGGGCCAGCCGGCGATCGATCCGGTAGCGCAGATGCAGCAGAACATCGCGCGCGCCAGGGCCGGCAGCGGCGAGGTGGGCGGCGATGAATTCACCTGGATGGCGGCTGCCTTCGGCGAAGCCATCGGCGGCCTCGGCGCGCCGCCTGCGATTGCATCAATGGAGTTTCGCGAACGCGCGCTCACGGTGCGCGTCAAACCCGAGTCTGCCAATCCCGGCGCCGCAGACCAGCTGCGCCCGGCCCTGGCGGCACGCCACCTCAGCCTGGAAGCGCCCGACGCCAACACCTGGTTGATCCGCAGCACTGGCGCCTCGCAACCTGGAGTTACGCAATGAATGTCGCCGGCAAAATCAGCGGGCTGCGCGAACGCGCCACCGCCTACTGGATCGCGCGCACCGAGCAGGAGCGCAAGTTCCTGCTGGTCGGCGGCGCCGTCGCCGCGCTGGCGCTGTTCTATCTCGTCCTGCTCGAGCCCGCGCTCGAAGGGCGCGAACAATTGCGCCGTTCCTTGCCCGAACTGCGCCAGCAGGCGGCCCAGCTCGAGGCGCTTGCCGGCGAAGCCCGGGCCGCCGCCAGCGAGCCGGCGCCCGCCGTCACGCCAGTCACGAACGAGTCGCTCACCGCCAGCATGGCGGGGCGCGGCCTCAAGCCGGCCTCGCTGTCGGTCAGCGGCGAGTTCACCAAGGTTCAGCTCAACAATGTTTCCTTTGCCAACCTGATGGCCTGGCTCGACGCCCAGCGGCGCGAGAGCCGCCTGATGGTGCAGGACGCCCAATTCAGCGCCCAGACCGCGCTGGGCCAGGTCGACGCCACGCTCACGCTGCGCCAGCGCAGCGATCCGGCTTCATGAGGCGGGCGCTGACGTGGGGCCTGCTGGTCATCCTGGCGGTAGTGGCGACGGTGCTGGCTTTCCTGCCGGCGGCCTGGCTCGGCCCGATAGTCGAGCGCCAGACCGGCGGTCGATTGACGCTGGGGGATGCGCAGGGTACGCTTTGGCGCGGCTCAGCCTTTATCGGCGGGGCGCCGGGACCGGGCGGGTCGGTCACGCCCTTGCTGCCGGGCCGTTTTTCCTGGACCTTGTCGCCGCTGGTGGTGCTGGGCCAGGTCAGCATGAGCCTGGAAAATCCCCAGGCGCTGGCCAACCCGGTGCGGATCGAAGGCAGCTGGTCGCGCTGGCAGGTCAATGCCGGCGAGCTACTGCTGCCGGCCGAGGGCTTGTCGGGCCTGGGTGCGCCGCTCAATACGCTGGCGCCGAGTGGCCGCATCCGGCTATCCTGGAACGCGCTGGACCTGCTGCGCCAGCAGAACACCGTGACGGTGCAGGGGCGCACCGTCCTGTCGATGAGCGATATGGGGGCGCGCATGTCGCCCATCAAGCCGCTTGGCAGTTATGAAATGATCATGGACTGGCGTGGACCGCAGGCCGATTTGACCCTGCGCACCGTGCGCGGCGCTTTGCTGCTGTCGGGCTCAGGTGTACTGCAAAATGGACGCCTGCGCTTTTCGGGCCAGGCCAGCGCCGCCGACGGCTATGAGGACCAGCTCGGGACCATGTTGAACCTGCTGGGCCAGCGCCGGATGGTGAACGGCAAAAACGTAATCGCACTCGAGTTCAGATAATGAAGAAAACAGACCGCTCCACCTTCGCGCACCTCGACTTTTCGGCCATGCAGCTGCCGGCCTTGCGCCGCCTTGCGGCCGGCGCCATGCTGTGCTGCGCCGCCACGATGGTCGCGCTGCCGCTGCCCGCGCTGGCCCAGGACAGCGCGAACGCCGCCGCTTTGAGCTTCGTCAATGCCGACATCGAGTCGGTGATCAAGGCCATCGGTCACTACACCGGCATGACCTTCATCATCGACCCGCGGGTCAAGGGCACGCTCACCCTGGTGTCCGAGAAATCGCTGAGCAAGACCGAAGCCTTCGGCCTGCTCACCTCGACCCTGCGCCTGCAGGGCTTCGCGGTGGTCACCAGCGGCGACGGCTACGCCAAGGTGGTGCCCGAGGCCGAGGCCAAGCTGCAGTCCTCGCCGACCCAGGTCGGCGGCGTGCGCTCCAGCAAGGCCACCGGCGACCAGATCGCGACCCAGGTGTTTTATCTGTCCTACGAGTCGGCCGCCAACCTCACCGCCGTGCTGCGTCCGCTGATTTCGCCCAATAACTCCATCATGGCGAACCCGGGCAACAACACGCTGGTCATCACCGACTACGCCGACAACCTGCGCCGCCTGGCGCGCATCATCGCCGCGCTCGATGCGCCGGTGGCGGCCGACCTCGATGTCATCCCGATCCGCAACGCGATCGCCAGCGACATCGCCCAGCTCGTGACGCGCCTGATGGAACCGGCCGCCGGCGGCGATTCGGGCCGGGTCACGGTGCTGGCCGATCCGCGCACCAACTCGGTCGTGATCCGCGCGCCGTCGCAGGCGCGCGCCAACCTGGCCAAGAGCCTGATCGCCCGCCTGGATCAAGAGAGCTCGAGCAAGGGCAATATCCACGTGGTCTACCTCAAGAACGCGGAAGCCACGCGCGTGGCCCAGACCCTGCGCGCCGTGGTGTCGCAAGACGCCTCGGCCCTGCAGGTGCAGCAGGGCACCCAGGGCAGCTCGATCCAGTCCGGCATCGGCAGCCAGGCGGGCCAGGGCGGATTGGGCGGGCAGGGCGGCCTCGGCGGCCAACAGGGCCTGCAGGGCAGCACCGGCATTGGTGGTACTGGCAACAGCGCCGGCCAGCAGGGGCAGCAAGGAGCCCAGGGCGGCGGCCAGGGTTCGGGCTTCATCCAGGCCGACGCCTCGACCAACAGCCTGATCATCACCGCACCGGACGCGGTGTACCGCAACCTGCGCTCGGTGATCGACCAGCTCGACGTGCGCCGGGCCCAGGTCTATATCGAGGCGCTGGTGGTCGAAGTGTCCTCCAACAAGGCATCCGAGTTCGGCGTGCAGTGGGTCGGCGCCACTGGCGACTCCGACAGCAAATACCGCTTCGGCGGCCTGCAGAACTTCAACGGCGGCGGCTCGAACAACAGCATCGTCAACCTGGCGCTGGCGGCGGCCCAGGGCACGAGCGCCACCAACGGCACCAGCGGCCTGACGGGCCTGCCGACCGGCCTGACCTTCGGCCTGTTCCGCCAGGTGGGCGGCGAGCTGGGCCTGGGCGCGGTGGCGCGTGCGCTGGAAAACGATGGCAACGCCAACATCCTGTCGACGCCGAACATGCTCACCCTGGACAATGAGCTCGCAGTGATCAAGGTCGGCCAGAACGTGCCGATCATCACCGGTTCGTTCGCCACCAACAGCACCACCGGCGGCGGCAACCCGTTCCAGACCGTCGACCGGCAAGACGTGGGCCTGCTGCTGCGCGTGCGGCCCCAGATCTCGGAAGGCGGTACCATCAAGATGGCGATCTACCACGAGAACTCGAGCGTGGATGCGTCGACCCGCAACGCCGAATCCGGCCTGACCACCAACGTGCGCGCGATCGAGAGCAATGTGCTGGCCGACGACGGCCAGATCATCGTGCTCGGCGGCCTGATCGAGGACAGCGAAGGCGATGGCGAAGAGAAAGTGCGCGGCCTGGGCGACATCCCGGTGATCGGCAACCTGTTCAAGTACCGCACCCGCAGCCGCGTGAAGACCAACCTGATGGTGTTCCTGCGGCCGGTCGTGGTGCGCAGCAAGGAAGCCTCGAATTCGATCGCGATGGACCGCTACGACTACATGCGCGCGGCCGGCGCCGCCGCCCAACCCGAATCGTCGGCGCTGCTGCGCGACCTTGGCGCGCCGCAACTGCCGCCGCTGGTGAACGGCCAGCCGCCGGTCGGCGGCGGCATGGCGACCGTGCCGGTCCAGCGCCAGCCGGCGCCGAACGCGGCGCCGGGCGCGTCGAACGATGGCGCGGCGTCGCGGCATCAGGGCACTGCGCCGGGAACCGCGCCGGGGGCAGGCGTGTCTGAACCAGGATCGGGCGCGGTCATGCCCGGCGCGGCAGTGCCAAACGCGCCAACCCGTCCGGTGCAGCAACCGAACGGAAATTAAATCATGAACAATCTCTTGCCCTACGCCTTCGCCCGCGACCACGGCGTGCTGGCGCGCGGTAATGGCGAACCGGGCCAGAGCGTCGAAGTGCTGGTGTCCAGCGCCACCGCGCCAGCCGCCATCGCCGAGGTCTCGCGCCGTTTCGGCCGCATCCAGCTGCGCCGCCTCGACCGTGACGAGCTCGACGCGGCCATCGCCGGCGCCTATGCCGGCGGCGGCGGCGACGCGTCGCAGGTGGTCGACGAATTCGACGCCGACCTCGACCTGACCAAGCTGCTGCAAGACGTGCCGGCCATCGAAGACCTGCTGGAATCGTCCGACGATGCGCCGGTGATCCGCATGATCAATGCGCTGCTCACGCAATCGCTGCGCGAAGGCGCGTCCGACATCCACATCGAGCCGTTCGAGCAGACTTCGGTGGTGCGCTTTCGCATCGACGGCGCGCTGCGCGACATCGTGCGCCCCAAGAAGGCGATCCACGCCTCGCTGATCTCGCGTATCAAGATCATGTCGCAGCTCGACATCGCCGAGAAACGCCTGCCGCAGGATGGCCGCATCACCCTGCGCGTGGGCGGTAAACCAGTCGACGTGCGCGTCTCGACGCTGCCGACCGGCCATGGCGAACGCGCCGTGCTGCGTCTGCTGGATAAAGAAGCAGGACGCCTCGACCTGTCGCACCTGGGCATGGCCGAGGACATGCTGCCGCAGTTCGACCGCCTGATCAACCAGCCGCACGGCATCGTGCTGGTGACCGGCCCGACCGGTTCCGGCAAGACCACCACCCTGTACGCGGCGCTGTCGCGCCTGAACGCGTCCACCACCAATATCATGACGGTGGAAGACCCGATCGAGTACGACCTGAACGGCGTCGGCCAAACGCAAGTCAATGCCCGCATCGACATGACGTTCGCGAAAGCGCTGCGCGCCATCCTGCGCCAAGATCCCGATGTGATCATGATCGGTGAGATCCGCGACCTGGAGACGGCGCAGATCGCGGTGCAAGCTTCGCTCACGGGCCACCTGGTGCTGGCCACGCTGCACACCAACGATGCCGCCTCGGCCGTGACGCGCTTGCTGGACATGGGCATCGAACCGTTCCTGCTGTCCTCGTCGCTGCTGGGTGTAATGGCCCAGCGCCTCGTGCGCAAGCTCTGCTCGCAATGCAAGACCTTCGACGGGTCCACCTGGCATGCGGTCGGCTGCGAGCGCTGCGGCCATACGGGCTATCACGGCCGGGTCGGCGTCTACGAGCTGCTCGAGACCACCGAGCAGATCCGTTCCCAGATCCATAACCGCGCCTCCGAAGCCGAGATCCGCGATGCGGCGCTGGCGACCGGCATGAAGACCATGCGCGACGACGGCGAACGCTGGCTGGCGGACGGCACCACCACGCGCGCCGAACTGGTGCGCGTGACAAAGGATTAAGATGCGGATGGGAACTGACTGATGCCGGCATTTCGCTACGAAGCCGTTGACGCCGGCGGCGCCACCCGCAAGGGCGTGGTCAACGCCGACAGCCCGCGCGCGGCGCGCGCCGACCTGCGCACGCAAGGCCTGACGCCGCTCAACGTCGAGGCGATCACCGCCCAGGTCGACGCTTCGGGTGTCACCCGCGCGCGCGGCATTGGCGAGCGCCTGTCGCAGAACGAGCTGGCCCTGTTCACGCGCCAGCTGGCCAGCCTGCTGGAGGCCGGCCTGCCGCTCGAGCAAGCCTTCACCGCGCTGCTGGAGCAGGCCGAGCGCGCCTATATGCGCGACCTGATCGCCTCGATCCGCTCCGAAGTCATCGGCGGCTCGCCATTCTCCACCGCGCTGTCGCACCACCCGCGCGACTTCGCCGAGATCTACCGGGCGCTGGTCGCCTCGGGCGAGCAGATCGGCCAGCTCTCGCGCGTGCTGTCGCGCCTGGCCGACTACATCGAGCGCCGCAACGCCCTGGTGCAGAAGGTGCGGCTGGCCTTCACCTATCCGGCGATCGTGACCGTGGTCGCGTTCGCGATCGTGATCTTCCTGCTCACCTATGTGGTGCCGCAGATCGTCTCGGTGTTCGCCAACACCAAGCAGAAGCTGCCCTTCCTCACCGTGGTCATGCTGGCCGTGTCCGACTTCGTGCGCGCCTACGGCATCTATTGCGCGATCCTGATCGGCGGCGCGTTCTGGCTGTGGCGGCGCGCGCTGCGCAATCCCGACCTCAAGCGGCGCTGGCACACCTGGCTGCTGACGGCGCCCATCTACGGCAAGTTCGAGCGCAGCCTCAATACGGCGCGCTTCGCCAGCACGCTGGCGATCACCACCGGTTCCGGCGTGCCCATCCTGCGCGCGCTCGACACCAGCCGCGAAACCCTGTCCAACGTGGCGATGCGCGAGCTGGTCGAGCAGGCCACCGGCAGCGTGCGTGAAGGCGTGAGCCTGGCGCGCGCGCTGTCGGCGCAAAAACACTTCCCGCCGATGCTGGTGCACATGATCCGCGCCGGCGAGATCACCGGCGAACTGCCAGCCATGCTCGAGCGCGCCGCCAATTCGCAGCAGGCCGACCTCGAGCGCCGCACGCTCACCATCGCCGGCCTGCTCGAGCCGGTGCTGATCCTGGCCATGGGCCTGGTCGTGCTGCTGATCGTGCTGGCGGTGCTGATGCCGATCATCGAAATCAACCAGCTGGTGCAGTAAAACAATGGCAGTCAATAATATGAACAAACGTTTGCCTCTTCTTCTCAGCCTGCTTGCCCTGATCCTGCTGGCGGCCTCGATCGCCTACTGGGTGCTGCAGCTGTACAAGCCGGAGCAGCGGCCGCTGGCGGCGGCGCCGGTCGCCACCCAGCCCCCGCCGAGCCCGGAGGCGGCGGCAACGCTGTTCGGCGGCCAGCCGACCGCGGTGATTTCCAATTTCCAGCTCACTGGCGTGGTGTCGGCCGGCGCCGACAGCGCGGTCATCCTGGTGGCCGACGGCCAGCCGCCGAAAGCGGTGCGCATCGGCCGCGAGATCGCGCCGGGCGTGACCGTGGCCGAAGTGCACCGGCGCTACGTGATGCTGTCGGATGGCGGCGTGATGAAGCGGGTGGAACTGGCGCCCGATACCGGCCAGTCGACGTCGATCATGCCGCCGGAACCGCGCGTGATGCCAGAGCAGATGCCGCAACCGATGACCGCGGCGCCTGGCGTGGAACCGCAAACCGCGCCGGGCGTGGTCAGCGCGCCGCCCACCATGCGCAGCGTGCCGCCGCCGGGCGGCGGTCCGCAGGGCACGCCGACCACGCCGGAGAATGCGCAAGTGGTGCAAGAGCAGCAGGCGCCACAAGACCAGCAGGCGCCGCAAGAGCCGCAGGATCCGCCGCCGGAGCAGGGCGATCCGACCCAGCAGAGCCGCAACAACGTGCAGATGCCGCCGAATGCGCCGCCGATGAACCAGACCCAGCAACCGATCACCCAGTAAGGGCGGCGGCGCGGCGGCAGGCTCTTATCGCCTCTTCACCGTACCGAGCCCATCAGCGTCGCAGTGCGGTAAACGCCGCCAGTTCCCACGACCTGAACCCCAGCAACAAGGTATAGCCCTCGCGTTCTCCGGCCGGCAGGCGCCGGTCGTTCAGGTGCAGCCGCGCCAGTTCCGCCGCCAGTTGCTCGATCTTGAGCGACAACTCTTTTGCGCTGGCAGGCGACAGCCGCGCCGGCAGGCACATCAGCGCCTCGCCCGCGCCGTCGAAGCGCCCGGCAAAATAATCCTCCACCACGTGTTCGCGGAAGAACTGCTGCACCGGGCCATCCGGCAGCCAGCGGAATGCGTTCGACACCCGCAGCTGGTAGCGGTTCAGCGGCTTGAGTTCGATCAGTCCCAGCCGGTCGAGTTCGGCGAGCAGGGTGATGCACTCGGCCTCGCTCAGCTTGTAGGTGTCGACGACCTGTTCCACGTTCCAGTGGCCGAGGCAGCAGATCGCCATCAGCAGCAGGCGCGGATTGGCCACCAGCGAGCGCTCCTGCGGCAGGCTCAGGGCATCCAGCCGGGGCCGGGTGTCGAGAGCCCCGCGCAACAACTCTTCCAGTGGGATGCCGGTCGCCTGGCAGATCTCGGCCAGCCGCGACAGCGCCATGTCCTTCTGGCCGAACATGCGTTTCACGCTCGATTCGCTCACACCGATGCGCTCGGCCAGCAGCTTGTAGGTGATGCCGGCCGCGCGCAGGCGGGCGCGCAGGGCGTCGAGGATCAGGTCGGGTGAACTCATGGTATCCGTAAAGAATGGCGACGCTTGACTCTACCGTTGAACGGGGACAGGGACAAGGCGCATGCGACGAATGGCACGCCGGGCCGATGGACGAAAAAAAGCGGACACCGAAGTGTCCGCAAGGAGAATGTCTTGATCAGGCTAACGCAGGCTCAGTCGTCCTCGTCCGCCACCAGCTTGGCCTTCTTGAGCGCCCGCTTGGCTTCATGCCGCTCGCTCGACAGCGGCTTGGCATGCGGCCCGGCCGACCGCGCCTTGGCCAGCGCCGCGATCGGGTTGCGCGGCTTGCCGAACTGCTGCGAGGGTTCGACCCGCAGGCGCATCTTCTGCCGTGTCGCCAATGCCTTGTTCGCCATGCGGGTCTCCGCCAGGATGGTTACAGCACGTAGCGCGACAGGTCTTCGTTGACCGCCAGCGCATCGAGCCGTTCGTTGACATAGGCCGCGTCGATCCGCACCACCTGGTCCTTCTCGGAGCCGGCGCTGAACGAGATCTCTTCGAGCAGCTTTTCCATCACCGTGTACAGGCGGCGTGCGCCGATGTTTTCGGTGCGCTCGTTGACCGAGAACGCGATCTCGGCCAGGCGATGGATGCCTTCGTCCACGAACTCGATCTTGACGCCCTCGGTCGCCAGCAGCGCCTCGTACTGCTTGGTCAGGCTGGCGTGGGTCGAGGTCAGGATGCTCTTGAAGTCGTCGATCGACAGCGATTCGAGCTCGACGCGGATCGGGAAGCGGCCCTGCAGTTCCGGGATCAGGTCCGACGGCTTCGACAGGTGGAAGGCGCCCGAGGCGATGAACAGGATGTGGTCGGTCTTGATCATGCCGTACTTGGTGTTCACCGTCGTGCCCTCGACCAGCGGCAGCAGGTCGCGCTGCACGCCGGCGCGCGAGACGTCGGCGCCGCCGTGTTCGGAACGGGTCGCGATCTTGTCGATCTCGTCCAGGAACACGATGCCGTTCTGCTCGACGTTGGCGATCGCCTTCTGCTTGAGTTCGTCCTCGTTGAGCAGCTTGCCCGCTTCTTCGTCGATCAGGAGCTTCATCGCTTCCTTGATCTTGAGCTTGCGCGGCTTCTTGCGCGCATTGCCCACGCCGGCGAACATCGACTTGATCTGCTCGGTCATTTCTTCCATGCCCGGCGGCGCCATGATTTCCATCTGCGGCGCGGCGTCGGCCACTTCGATCTCGATCTCGCGGTCGTCGAGCGAGCCTTCGCGCAGGCGCTTGCGGAAGGTCTGGCGCGTGGCTTCGCCTTCCTTCGTGTCGCCGTTGCCGCTGCTGGTGTTGAAGCCGAAGTCGCGCGCCGGCGGCACCAGGATGTCGATGATGCGGTCCTCGGCCGCGTCCTCGGCGCGCTGGCGCACCTTTTTCGCTTCGCTGGCGCGGGTCTGCTTGACGCCGATGTCGATCAGGTCGCGGATGATGGTGTCGACGTCGCGGCCGACATAGCCCACCTCGGTGAACTTGGTTGCCTCGATCTTGATGAAGGGCGCGTCGGCCAGCTTGGCCAGGCGGCGCGCGATCTCGGTCTTGCCGACGCCGGTCGGGCCGATCATGAGGATGTTCTTGGGCGTGATTTCATGACGCAGGCTCTCATCGACCTGCTGGCGGCGCCAGCGGTTGCGCAGGGCAATGGCGACCGCCTTCTTGGCCTTGCCCTGGCCGACCACGTGCTTGTCGAGCTCGGAAACGATTTCGGGTGGGGTCATGTTCATGATGCTGCTCATATCAATCCAGGGTCTCGATGATGTGGGACATATTCGTGTAGATGCACAGCTCGCCGGCGATGGTGAGCGCCTTCTTGACGACTTCGCTAGGGGCCATGTCGGTGTTCTCGTACAGCGCCTTGGCGGCGGACTGGGCATAGACGCCGCCCGAACCGATGGCGCCGATGCCGTCTTCCGGCTCCAGCACGTCGCCGTTGCCGGTGATGATCAGGGTCGACTCGCGGTCGGCCACCAGCAGCATCGCTTCCAGGCGGCGCAGCACGCGGTCGGTGCGCCAATCCTTGGCCAGTTCGACCGACGCGCGCAGCAGGTTGCCCTGGTGTTTTTCCAGCTTGCCTTCGAAGCGGTCCAGCAGCGTGAACGCGTCGGCGGTGCCGCCCGCGAATCCGCACAGGACCTTGCCCTGGTACAGCTTGCGCACCTTGCGCGCCGAGCCCTTCATGACGACATTGCCCAGCGTGACCTGGCCATCGCCACCCAGCGCGACCTGGTTGCCGCGCCGCACACTGACGATGGTTGTACCGTGAAATTGTTCCATTTTGACCTCGTGATGTTCTAGCCAACAGCAGGTGGGGATCGTGCGCGGGATTGCAAGATTAGCTCAGCCTTAAATGCTCGAGGCCAAATGTGCGCCCGGCGCGGGCAGCGGCCTGTACGCTGTCCCTACGCCGCTGAATGGAGCCGTTAAACGATGTTCTTATTTTTTTCCAACAAGCTTGGTTGCCTTGGCTCGATCCTGGTGTCGCTGGTCGTGACCTTGCTGCTGTTGCTGGCCTTCGGCTGGCTCTGATCGGTCAGTAGCGGTGCGGATACAGCCGCACGCCATCGCCCGCGCCGAGCAGGCGCAGCAGGGTGGCGACGAGATGGTTCAGTTCGCGCAGCTCGACCGCGCGGCCGGCGGCGCCATGCGCATCCAGCCGCGCCAGCAGGCTGGCGGCGCCGGCATAGTCGATGCGCGCCAGGCGCGAGCAATCCAGCACCAGCGTCTCGCGCTCCTGGGCATAGGCGTCGATGGCCGCCAGCAGGGCGCCGTCTGGACCGCTCACAATGGCAGGCAACATGAAGCGGTCGCCATGGCCGGGCGCCGGCGCGGCGGTGGACACGCGCAGAGGCGCCTCGAACGAGGGCGGCGACACCTCGTAGGTGACGCAGTAATCCATCGCCGCTTCCTCGAATTGTTTTTCGCGACCGGTCAACAGCAGCAGCTCGAGCAGCAGCAGCCAGGGCGCCGGGCTGGCGCCGCGCTGGCCGATCGCCAGCATCGGTCGCAGGGTCGCCAGCAGGGTGTCGGCGCCGGCCAGCACCAGCTCGCGGCCGGCGCCGCGTAATTGTTGCAGCGCCGCCAGCAGGCAGGCGGCGCCGTCGGCGTCGATCGCCGTCACCCGGCCGAAGTCCAGGCGCACGACCGGCGCCGGCGCATCCAGCACGCGCTTGAGCGGCGCCGCGACGCTGGCGTCGATCCTGGGGGCGAAGGCCTCGACCGCAGCCAGGCCGGGACCGGGAAGGGCCGCAGCGGTTGCGGCGAGCGCGGCGGGCAGCGGCTTCCAGGCCGGCGGCGAGGTCTCGAAATGGCTGGCGTAGTCGATGGCCACGCTTTCGAAGGCTTCTTCGCGGCCATCGGCCTGGTACAGGTCGAACAGCATCCACCACGGCAGGCGCTCGGCGCGGCCAAGGGTCGGCAGGCAGGCGCGCAGCAGCTGTTCGGCCGCGTCTGGCTGGCCGTTGGCGTACAGGATGGCGCTTTCGTCGATGGCCGGGGCGCTGGCGGGCGCCGCGGCCTGCGGCGCAGTGTCATGTTCCGGAGACGCGACGCCAGCGGCCGGGCGCCGCACGCCGCTGCCCCAGGCCGGCTCGTCGTCGAACATGTCGGAAGCGAATGCGAGTTCGATCTCGTCGATCTTGGCGGCGGTGGCGCGCGCGATCTCGCGCTGGCGTTCGCGCTCGGCCTCGGTGTCCAGGCGCGACGGCTCGCCGCGCAGGCGCGACTCGGGCGGCGGCCAATCGCGCACCCCCGCATCGTCGTTCTTTCTCTTCAGGAAGGAGAAAAGCCCCATGCTCACCGTTGTCAATTAGGCCAGCCGTGCCAGACCATAGCACGAACCTTCGGCCAGTGTGCTGTGCACACGCCGCTCGGCCTAGTGTATCCGATGGGAAACGATAGCATATGCATGGCGCGTGAAGCGTGCGCAGTCATGCCGGGAGACGGGCGCGCAAACAAAAAAAGCATGCGATCCCTCGCATGCTTTTCTCGATGGCGTCGGCGATAAATCAGTCGCCGTACAGTTTTTGCTTCAGCTCACGGCGCTGCTGGGCTTCCAGCGACAGCGTGGCGGTCGGGCGGGCGATCAGGCGTGGAATGCCGATCGGCTCGCCGGTTTCTTCGCACCAGCCGTATTCGCCGCCGTCGATCGACTGCAGCGATTGCTGCACTTTCTTGAGCAGCTTGCGTTCGCGGTCGCGGGTGCGCAGTTCCAGCGCGTGTTCTTCCTCGATCGTCGCCCGGTCGGCCGGGTCGGGAACCAGGACGGTTTCGCGCAGGTGTTCCGTGGTTTCGCCGGCGTTCTTCAGCAGTTCCTTCTCGAGTTCCTGCAGACGGTTCTTGAAGAACGCGAGCTGGGCCGGATTCATGTAGTCGTCATCGCTCATCGCCCGAATCTCTTCTTCCGTCAGGAGGCGTTCTTCGGGCTGGGCGGTATTCGGTTTCGTTGTTTTAGTCATGATGCCTTCGATACGACAGAGGTTTTCATTTTATCAGCTTGCCAACTTTATACCCGATAAAGGTGTGCGTGAGGCAAGCTGCCTTGATAGCGACCTGGCGCCATCCCTTCTCTGGCCGCGCCGCATATGCAGCAAGGACAGTTCGCTACAGCAGGCTGGCGGCTAGTATATAGCGCACCGGTCGGTCCGGCGAGTCGGCCGCGACAAACTGTCGCGGCGGGTCGTCATGCGATCTGAGAGCCTACCCCGGCAGGTGGGAGTCGCGCCTGGCGCGCCTGGCAGGCGTGTGCTGCGTTGCTCGTCGTTGCATGGCGCCGCCATGCGTCCTCCTCGCGCCTTGCTCACGCCAGCCATGCATCGCCATGCGCTTCCCCCCACCTACCGGGATAGGCTCTTAACACGCCGGTCAAACCGATGTAGTTTATACCAAACATTGTTCAAGTCCGCGGACAAATACGTCTTTTGGTAAATTTTTACCAATAAAGACCATCTTGGTGGCAGGCGTCTCGTTTTCGCCCCATTTCGGTCCCACGTCGCTGCCCATGATCTGGTGCACGCCCTGGAACACCACCTTGCGGTCGACGCCTTCCATCCGCAGCACGCCTTTGTAGCGCAGCATTTGCGGACCGAAGACTTGCACCAGGCTGCCCAGGAATTGTTCCAGGCGTTCCGGGTCGAAGGCGCGCTCGCTCTTGAACACGAAGGCGGCGATGTCGTCGGTGTGGTGGCCGTGGTGGTGGTCGTGATTGCAGGCTTCGCCATGCGCATGGTCGTGGCCGCAGTGGGCGTGATCGTGGTCGTGATCATGGTCATGGGCTTCCTCGACCTTCAGGAAATCCGGATCCAGTTCCAGCTTGTCGTTCAGGTTGAAGCCGCGCAGGTCGAGCACGTCCGAGATCGGCGCGCGGCCGAAGTCGCTGGTCGCGATCGGCGCGCGCGGATTGATACGGTGCAGGCGCGCCTTCAGGGTCTCGACGGCGGCGGCGTCGACCAGGTCGGTCTTGGACAGCAGGATCTTGTCGGCGAAACCGACCTGGCGCTGGGCTTCCTCGTTCTGGGTCAGCTGGTCCATCGCATGGCGGGCGTCGACCACGGTCACCACGGCGTCGAGCAGGTAGTTGGCGCCCACTTCTTCGTCGACGAAGAAAGTCTGGGCCACCGGGCCGGGGTTGGCCAGGCCGGTGGTTTCGATCACCACGCGGTCGAAACTGATTTCGCCGGCGGCGCGCTTTTGCGCCAGGTTGGTCAATGCCACGATCAGGTCGCCGCGCACGGTGCAGCAGATGCAGCCGTTGTTCATCTCGACGATCTGCTCGCTCGAATCCTGCACCAGGATTTCGTTGTCAATATTCTCCTGGCCGAATTCGTTCTCGATGACGGCGATGCGCATGCCGTGCTCTTCCTGCAGGATACGGTTGAGCAGGGTGGTCTTGCCCGCGCCGAGGAAGCCGGTCAGGATGGTGCTGGGAATCAGGTCCATTGGTACGCTACTCGTGTTGGGGGTTGGACAAAAGAACCGGGGGATTATGCCGCAATTCTTGCAAGCTCACCATCAACAGTGTCCGGGCTTGATCGAGTTCAAACCATCAACCCGGGGATGTGGCCAGAATGGCGCGCCTGCGTCGGTCAGGCGATTACTTGGCCTTGGCGCGCGGATGGGCCGCGTCATACACCTTCGACAGGTGCTGGAAATCGAGTGCCGTATAGATCTGGGTCGAGGTGATGCTGGCGTGGCCGAGCAATTCCTGCACCGCGCGCAGGTCGCCCGAGGATTGCAGCAGGTGCGAGGCGAACGAGTGGCGCAGCACGTGCGGATGCACGTGGACCGGGGCGCCGGCGCGCAGCGCATGCTGCTTGAGCCGGTTCTGCACCACGCGCGGCGAGATGCGGGTGTCGCGCGCCGACAGGAACAGGGCGGCGCTGCCGTCGCGCGCGGCGGGACGCACCGCCAGCCAGGCCGCCAGCGCCTCGCGCGCCGGGCCGCCGACCGGCACCCGGCGCATCTTGCCGCCCTTGCCGGTGACCACCACTTCGCCGGCCTGCAGGTCGAGCCAGCCGAGCGAGGCCGGCTGGCCGGCGCGCGCATCCTGCCAGGCGATATCGAGGCCGGCCAGTTCCGATACCCGCAGCCCGCTCGAATACAGCAGCTCGAACATGGCGCGGTTGCACAGCTCGAAAGGTTCGGCGTGGCCGCGCGTATTTGCATCCATCAATTGCACGGCATCGTCGACGGCCAGCGCCTTGGGCAGGCTCCTGGGGCGTTTCGGGGCGTGCACGCCGTCGACCGGGTTGGCGGCCAGCGGGGTGTGGTTCGACAGCCAGGCATAGAAACCGCGCCAGCCGGACAGCTTGCGCGCGATCGTGCGCGCCGACTGGCCGCCGGCATGCAGCCTGGCGGCGTAGCGGCGGATATCGAAGTGGGTCAGCCGCGGCCAGTCGGCGTGGCCGGCCAGTTCGGCCAGCTCGGCCAGGTCGCGCCGGTAGGCGTCGACCGTGTGCGGCGACAGCTGGCGCTGGGTAGCCAGCTCGGCCAGGTAGCGTGCGGCCCAGTCCATGGCCGCTGGCTCAGGCGCGCAGCGGCGCCAGCGCGGTGGTCGAGGTGGCGGCGATGTGGACCAGGAAATCGGTCGACATCGCGGTCGTGAAGCGCGCCGGATCGGGCGAGCCCAGCACCAGCAGGCCGAAGCTCTGGCCCGGCTGGCCCAGCGGCAGCATGACGGTCGAGCGGATCGATTCCGCATCGTCCAGCCAGCGCACCGCCTCGAAATCGTTGTTCGGGCCGCAATATGGCGCGCGCAGGCTGTTGGCGAAGATGCGCGCGTCGTCCGACACGCCCTGGGCGAACCATTCGCCGGCATGCTCCGGCGCCACATTCCACAGGCGCAGGGTGACTTGCGGCACGATGAAATGGGTGCGCAGGCCGTCGGCCAGGTCGCGCGCCATGGCGGCGCCACCCTTTGACACCAGCAGGGCCTGGGTCCAGGCGTGGAAACGGTTGGCGATGCCGGCATTTTCTTCGGCGCGGCGCGACAGCTCCGACAGGCGCAGCTCGAGCGCGCGGAATTTGTCGCGCATCACTTCCATCTGGCGCTCCTGCAGCGACACGGCGCGGCCGGTCAGCGGGCTGGAGAGCTTCACTTCGCCCAGCAGGCCGGCATGCTCCTGGAAAAATTGCGGATGATCGATCAGGTATTGCGCGACTGCGTTGGCGTCCAGTGGTGCGATGCTCATGTGATGGGAGGTCCGGCGTGAAAATGATTCTCCCATTCTACCCGACCCAGGCATGGCGCCGGCGAACAAACATGCCGCCGGCGCCATCCTGCCACGCGGCTTGCCGCAGCAGGGACAGGTCGTCCCGGCCAATGGGATAGAGGCAAAATCGATGTTCGAAAATTTCGATGAAATGTTGATATTTTTTCCGTTTTTCCTTGGCGTTTCAGCACCGCATAATGGCTCCATCGCATCGAACACGAAGCAACGGAACAGGCAGAAGGCCTCGATCCAGCGTCGATCAGTTCGATGGTTTATACATACACAACCTGGGAGAACCATCATGCACAATCCGAAACTCGACGTCCTGACCCCGCAAAACTCGCAGCTGATCATCATCGACCACCAGCCGCAGATGGCGTTCGGCGTGCAGTCGATCGACCGCCAGACCCTGAAGAACAATGTCGTCGGACTGGCCAAGGCGGCCTCGGTCTTCGATATCCCGACCATCATCACTTCGGTCGAGACCGACAGCTTCTCGGGCCATACCTATCCGGAGCTGCTTGACGTATTCCCGGGCAAGCCGATCCTCGAACGCACCTCGATGAATTCATGGGACGACCAGAAAGTGCGCGATGCGCTGGCTGCCAACGGCCGCAAGAAAGTCATCGTGGCCGGCCTGTGGACCGAGGTGTGCAACACCACCTTTGCGCTGTGCGCCATGCTGGAAGGAGATTACGAGATCTACATGGTGGCCGACGCCTCGGGCGGCACCACCAAGGATGCGCATGACTTCGCCATGCAGCGCATGGTGCAGGCCGGCGTGGTGCCGGTGACCTGGCAGCAGGTGCTGCTGGAATGGCAGCGCGACTGGAAGAACCGCGACACCTACGACGCGGTCATGAAGATCGTCACCGAGCATTCGGGCGCCTACGGCATGGGCGTCGACTACGCCTACACCATGGTGCACAAGGCGCCGGCGCGCAATCGCGGCGACAACCCGGTGCTGGCGCCGGTTGCTGCTCCGGTTGCTGCAGCGAGCGCGGCGCCGCTGCGCTGATCCGGCGATCAAAAAAAAACCGCGGCCGTGGCCGCGGTGTGCATGCCTGCGCGGACCGCGTCAGAAACGATGACGGATGCCCAGCTGCAAGGCGCGGCCGTCGGCGCCCGGCGCTTCGGTGAAGCCGCCCGGATTGCCCGAGGTGCCCGGCGCATACTGCGCCTCGTTGTCGTTCTTGATGAAGGCCAGCGCGGTGTACAGGTCGGTGCGCTTGGACAGGTAGTAGTTGTAGCCCACCGCATACAGGTCGGCGTCGCTGTTGGAGGCCAGGCGGTCGTTCTGGTGCGCGTACGAGGCCACGATGCGGCCGTTGCCGACACGATAGTGGACGCCGACCTGGTAGCTGTTCGCGTCCTGTTGGGTGTTGGCGGTGATATTGGTCTGGAAGATCCTGAGCAGGGCGGCCTGGGTCGCCTGCGGGACGCCTTGCGCCACCAGCGCCGGCACCACGGCCTGGTTCCAGCCAGCCAGGTAATCCGGCAGCAGCGCCGAATTCTGGTTGCGCTGGCTGTGGAAGCCGGCGAAGAATTTCCAGCTGTCGTTCAGCGTGTAGGAACCGCCGACCGTCAGGGTGCGCAGGCTCGGCCGGTTCTGCATGTCGTAGCCGTGGTTGTAACCGATGCCGACGTCGAAGCCGTTGGCCTTATAGGTGACGGCGCCGGCGCGGAATTTGTAATAGCGGCCGAGGTAGCCGGAATTGCGGGCGCCATACATGACCGAGCCGCCCAGGCCGTTCGGCAGGGCGATGCGGTACTGGATCGCTTCCTGCGAGCGGATGTCGGCGCCCAGCGCGGTGAAGCCGGCGGTGCCGCCGGTGACGTGGCCCCAGGTGCCGGCGGTGCCCGATTCGAAGGCGTCGGCCATGTTGAACACTTCGTAGCCCGGGGTGTACATGCGGCCCAGCATGACGGCGCCGATCGGCGTGATCAGGCCGACCATCGCGGTGCGGTCGAACAGGGCTTTTTCCTGATTGACGGCCGGCGCGCCCGGCGGCTGGATCGCCGCCTGCAGGCGGTCGCGGATGGCTTGCGGGATCTGGTCCATGCCGCGCAGCAGGTAGACGCCCGGATTGTCGTTCATCAGGGCCGGCTGCTGCGAGCCGTTATCGAGTTCGACGCGGGCTTCGAGGTTGAAGATGGCCTTGTAGCCATTGCCCAGGTCTTCGCTACCCCGGATGCCGAGGCGCGAGCCGTCGGCGCCGCCACTATAGATCTTGGTCGGTCCACCTTTTTGCCACATCACGCCGGCATCGGCGATGCCGTAGATCTGGACGCTGGTCTGGGCCAGGGCGGAGCATGCAAACGTAGCGCCGAGCAGGGCGGCGATCAGGCTTTTCTTCATCGTGTCTCCATATTATTTTCTTGTCGCGATGCTTGAGCTCGCTCCACCAATATGCCATTGCCATGGCGCACTGTACAGAACGCTCGTTCGCGGACACGCCGAGGGTAGATTGGCGTTGTGAAAACACTACATGGATGATGGACGACAGGGACAACGCTGGTTGCGCCAGGTCGCCTCAAGCCAGAACGTCTAGAACGAATGGTGGATGCCGATGTCGTACTGGTTGACGTTGCCCGGATTGGTCAGCAAGCCTTTTTTGCGCGAAGCGTCGATGTACAGATAGGTGCGCTTCGACAGGCTGTATTCATAGCCCAGCGACAGCTGCCTGACCTTCTCCAGTCCATCGGTGTCCTTCTGCCCGTAGCCGGCCAGGAACCTGCCCGGGCCCAGCGTGTAGTTGGCGCCCAGCACCCATGAACTGGTATCGTTGTTGAACAGGCGGGTGTGGTCTTCGTCCAGCCTGGTAAAGGTGCCCATGAGCTTGAGTTCCGGGGTTGCCTGGACCGAGGCGCCGACCGACCAGACCTTCGACTCGATCGCGTTGCGCTCGTAGGCCGCCATCAGGGCGGCGGGGCCGTTGTTGTAGGTGGCCGAGACCGAGAACGGATTGGCCGAGGCTTCGGCGCCGACCGGATACTGCGGCGCGCCGGCGCTGCCGCGGCCGATCACGGCGACGCCGCCATTGTTTTCCCTGGTCGCGATCGCGGTGTTGAGCTGGAAGCCATTGACGATCGGTGAGTTGTACCAGATGGCGTTCGACCAGCGGTTGCCAGATGCGCCAACCGGGTCGAGCGGCTGCGAGCTGTAGCCGGCGACGCTCAGGTCGGTATAGAAGCCGCCCGCGGTCGGGATCGCATGAAAGGGTTCGAAGTTGCCGATGGTTTCATGGAACGGGGTCAGGCCGCGGCCGATGCGCAGCATGCCGAAGTCGCCTTGCAGGCCGACCCGGCTCTGGCCCTGGAACAGCTGGCGCTGATTGCCGTCGGGACCGATCTCGCTGCTGCCGGTATCCGGCTCGTAACGCATTTCAAGGTGGAACAGCGCTTTGAAACCATTGCCCAGGTCTTCGGTGCCGCGGATGCCGAGGGTGTTGGCGGCGCGCTTGCCGATGCTGACGTTCTCGCCACTGCGCTTGACGATGCCGGCATCGACATTGCCGTAGAGCTGCACCGACGTCTGCGCATGGGCCGCGCCGGCGCAAGCGCCAAACAGTGCGACGGCCAGGAGAGATTTCTTCATTATCGGTGTTCCCAGGATCGAGGTGAGCGCATGCAGAACGTCGAGGCCGGCCGCTCGGGTCACCTTGATTGTTTCAAACTTCAGGGCTGGCTATTTGGTCAATTATCAGTGGCGCGCTTGGTAGATCGCTAATAAATCCAATCGTGCTGTTGTATTTTTGAAACGTATGCCTGATGCATGACACAAAGCCGGCGGTTTTTGCGTCCGGGAAAAGGGACCGCAGCGTTCATCCATGAAGCGAGCGCGAGCATGCGTTGATGTCGTGCGGCCAGGGTGGCCGGTTTCATCCGCTTGAACCAGCTTTGCGCCCCGTCAACTCACCCCGGAATCGAATCGAATCGCCGGCTGCAGCGGCTTAGACTTTGGCCAAATTTGCATGAGCGGCGACAGGCCCTGTCAATACCTTGTATATTGGCAACCTCGCCAGGCCGGCTTGCGCCATGGGGCCGGACGGCCGTGATGCCGTCGCCGCTGCGTGTTGCCGACTCACTTTTTTACGTATTCCAACGATGGCTAACCGCGAAGAATTGGCGATCATTCGCAACGCCCGCGCCGGGCAGGTGGCGGCCCAGCTGGAGCTGGGCAAGCTGTATTTGTTCGGCAGCGCCGGACTCCCGCAGAGCCTGCCGACGGCGCTCCACTGGCTTGAACGTGCGGCTCGACAAGACTGTCCACCTGCCTGGCAGTTGATCGGTAACCATATTCCTCTTGAGCTTGCCCAACATAACGCCGGCGCCGTCGCCCAGTGGTACGAGCGCGCCTATGACGACGGCAGCCTGCATGCCGGCCTGGTGTTCGCCCAGCTGGTGCTCGATCCGGCGGCAGCGCCATCCCAGCAGCATCCGAAGGCCGTGCGGGCGCTCGAGGACGCGGCGCGCGCCGGCTTCCCGCACGCGCAATGGTTGCTGTCGCAGCGGCAGGGCAGGCAGCCCGCGGCCCAGCCCGGTACGCGGGCGGCGCCGCCGAGCGGCGCGGCGCAGCCGGCGTCCGCGGCCGGCGCCGCCGGGCGTCCGCCGGCGCGCCCGCCGGTGTCCGAGTCCGGCCAGGAACGGTCGCCGCGTCCGCCAGGCGCCGGCGTGGCGCAGTACGCCGCGCTCGACGAGGCATGGACGGCGCGCCGCTGGGACGACTACCTCGAGCGCGCACTGCCGCAGGCGCGCGCGCTGGTCAGCGAGCGCGGCGAACAAGGAGAAATGCGTCGTTTCGCCCCCGACGAGATCACCCTGCTGTCGCGTTGTGCGCGCCTGATCGACCCGGCCCTCGATGGCGTCAGCGGCCTGCAGGCGCTGGACGCCGGCGCGGCGGCGGCGCGCTGCCAACCGGGCGAACCGGCCGTGTTCTGGGAGCTGGCCGCGGCCGAGCATGACGCCCATGCACAGCTGGCGCTGGGCCTGCGCTGTGCGCGCATGCGGGTCGATGGCAGGCGTTGCAGCAATGGCCAGGTCGCGGATGCGCATGTCGCGAACGCGCATGTCGCCAACGCGCATGTCGCCAACGCGCATGTCGCGAACGCGCATGTCGCCAACTTCAAGAAAGCGATCCGGTGGCTGAACCTGGCCGGAGAGCAGGGCCTGGCCGAGGCCTGGTATGCGCTGTCGCGCATCTATATCAAGCCCGAGTTTTCGCAGCGTAACGTGGCCGATGCCCAGCGCTACCTGCAGCGGGCCGCCGAGATGGGGTATCGCGACGCCCAGCTCGAATGCGGCCACAACGCCTGGCGCGCGCGCCGCGAGAACGAGAACAACGACGTGCGCGCCGTGTACTGGCTGCAGAAGGCGGCGGCCCAGGGCTCGCACGAAGCCGTCGAGCTGCTGCGCAAGATCGCGCCGCGCGCCACGGCCGCGCCGTACACCGAAACCGGGCGGCTGCTGGCCAGCCACACCGACGCGCTGGCGGCGCATCCCTTGCTGGCCGCGCGCATCGAGCTGGCGGCGCTGTTCGGCCTGTCGCGCGCCGAGGCGCTGCTGCTGGACGTGGGGGCCGCCGACCAGGGCCATTGCCTCGTCATCGACATCCGCGCCAGTTACGGGCGCAGCAAGCGGCGACTGGTGATGGTGGAATCGGCGCAGGAACGCGAGGCGCTGGATCGCATCGTGCGCCTGTTCGAGCAGGTCGACTGCGGTCCGGCTGGGCCGGAAGGAAATTATCGGCAGCGCCTGTACCGGCTGCGCACCCTGCTCAATGTGGCGATCCCCGGCAACGACGCCGACGGCGGCGCCGACATCGAGCTGGCGGCCTGAAAACAGACAGGACTGCGAATGGAAAGGGCGCCAACGGCGCCCTGGACGTGGTGACGGCGGCGTCAGATCTCGACTTCGCCCTCGAACACCGACACCGCCGGTCCGCTGAGGTAGACCGGCTGGCCCGCTCCCGCCCAAGCGATGCTGAGCTCGCCGCCGCGGGCGGACACGCGCACCGGCGAATCGAGCAGGCCGCGCCGGATGCCGGCGACCACCGCCGCGCAGGCGCCGGTACCGCAGGCCAGCGTCTCGCCGGCCCCGCGTTCATGCACGCGCAGGCGAATATGATGGCGATCGACCACCTGCATATAGCCGGCGTTGACGCGTTTCGGAAAGCGCTCATGGTGTTCGATCAGCAGGCCGGTCTGCTCCACCAGCGCCGTGTCGACGTTGTGCACCACCTGCACCGCATGCGGATTGCCCATCGAGACCACCGAGATCTGCGTGGCCTCGCCGCCGACCGGCAACGGCCACAGCGTGTCCTCGCCTTCGGGCTTGCCGTCCAGGCCGGCGCTGTCGAACGGCACCTCGGCCGGATCGAGGCGCGGAGCGCCCATGTCCACCGTCACGTTGCCGTCGTCTTCCAGGCGCGGGTTGATGACGCCCGACATGGTCTGCACGCGGATGCTGCGTTCCCGCGTCAAGCCTTTCTCGACCACGAAACGCACGAAGGCGCGCGAACCGTTGCCGCACTGCTCGACTTCGCTGCCGTCGTTGTTGAAGATGCGATAGCGGAAGTCCACGCCGGCGTCGACCGGGCGCTCGACGACCAGGATCTGGTCGGCGCCGATGCCGAAGCGGCGGTCGGCCAGGCGCTGCCACCCGTCGGCGCTCATGCCGTCGACGTCGATCTTCTGGTTGATGGCGTCGATCACGACAAAGTCGTTGCCCGCGCCGTGCATCTTGGTGAATTTCAGTTTCATAAATTAATCATACAGCGAAGGTTCACCCGGGGGACGGGTCTTGAAGCGCTTGTGGGTCCAGAAATATTGCTCCGGCGCTTCGCGCACGCGCTCTTCGATGAAGGCGTTCATGCGGCGGGTCGCTTCGACCATGTCGTCGCCCGGGTAGTTTTCCCATGCAGGGTAGAAGCGCACGCGCCAGCCCTGGTAGTTCGGCAGATAGGTCGCGATCACCGGGATCACCTTGGCGCCGGTGGTGGCGGCGATGCGCCCCAGCGCGGTCAGGGTCGCGGCCTGCACGCCGAAGAAGGGCACGAATTCGGCATCCTTTTCGCCGAAATCCATGTCCGGCAGCATGAAGTAGGGCAGGCCGTCGCGCAGCGCGCGCAGGATCGGCTTGATGCCTTCCTTGCGCGTCACCAGGCGCACCGGGCCGTAGCGTTCGCGGCCGTGGCGCAGCAGGCGGTCGAAGGCTTCGTTTTTTTGCGGCACGTACATGCTGCACACCGGGATCACGCGCGAGGCGACGCCGGCCACGTCCAGGCACACGAAGTGCGGGCACAGCAGGATCGTGGGGCCGGCTTCCATCTCGGCCTGCGGCACCGCCGGCTCGACCTGGATCAGGCTGCGCACGCGTTCCTCGGGCGCCCACCACAGGATCGAGCGCTCGACGATGCTGCGCGCATAGGCGCGAAAGTGCCGGTGCGCGATGCGGCGCCGTTCCCGCTCGTCCAGTTCGGGCATGGTCAGGCGCAGATTGGTCAGCGCGATGTGGCGGCGCCGGCCCATGATCATGAACATCAGGCTGCCGATCGATTCGCCGATGCGGCCGAGGATGGGCAGCGGCAGGAAATGCAGCAGCCACAGGATTCCGAGCAACACCCTCATGCCGCGACCTCGCTTTCCGGACCGGCCACGCCTTCCGGCTGCTTGTAGCGGTTATAGCTCCAGAAATACTGACTCGGCGCACGCGCGATCAGCTGCTCCATGGCGCGGTTGATCGCCGCCGCCTGCTCGGCGGCGCTGCCGCTCAGGTCACCGTCGAACGGCACGAAGCGCACGATGTAACCGGCGCCGTGCGGGCGCCGCTCGGCGTACACCAGCAGGATGTCGGCCTTGCCCAGCTGGGCCAGCTTGGCCGGCAGGGTCATCGTATAGGCGTTGCGGCCGAAGAAGGGCGCCCACACGCCTTCGCCTTCCTGTGGCACCTGGTCGGGCAGCAAGCCGATCGGCTGGCCACCCTTGAGGGTCTTGGCCAGGATGCGCACGCCGGACAGGTTGGCCGGCGCCAGGTGCAGGTTGTGGCGCGCGCGTGCGCCTTCGACCAGCGGCCGCAGCGCGTCCTTGCGCGGCGGACGATACATGACCGTCAACGCCGTCTTGAGCGCGATCTGCTGCGCCGTCATTTCGAAGCAGCCCAGGTGTGGCGTCAGGAACACAATGCCGCGGCCGGCGTCGAGTTTTTCCTGGACCAGTTCCCAGTTTTCCACCGTGGCATGCCTGGCAACCCGCTCCGGTTTGGCGCACCACACGAAGGCGAGCTCGATCGCGGCCTTGCCGGCCTCGGACACGGCCTGTTTCCAGTGCGCGTCATAGCCGGCCTGGGCCAGGTTGGCGCGCAGGCGGCGCTTGTACGACGGCGACAGCCAATAGACCAGCCAGCCCAGCGCGGCGCCCAAGGCGTGCAGGACTGGCAACGGGAAAATAGATAAGATACGGAAAATGACTACTAACATGTCGATTGATGGGTGTCGGATCGCGTTGCGTTTGCGCGTGCGTTTCCACACCAAAATTCCAAGGAAGCGTAAAATACCACTTTATGCTGGATCCGCCGAGTTAACAGACAACTTGCGAAGCGGAATATAAATGTCGCTAAAGCGTCGCAGGCAACAGTTTGCTGCGGCAATTCATGTGAACAGTAACTGGAGCCTACATGTCGAACGACTACCTCTTCACTTCCGAATCCGTCTCCGAAGGCCACCCGGACAAGGTCGCTGACCAGATTTCCGACGCCATCCTCGACGCCATCCTCGAGCAAGACCCGACCGCGCGCGTCGCCGCCGAAACCCTGTGCAACACCGGCCTGGTGGTGCTGGCCGGCGAGATCACCACGCACGCCAACGTCGACTACATCCAGGTGGCGCGCAACACCATCAAGCGCATCGGCTACGACAATACCGATTTCGGCATCGATTACAAGGGCTGCGCCGTCATGGTCTGCTATGACAAGCAGTCGCCCGACATCGCGCAAGGCGTGGACGAAGGCGCCGGCATCGATCTGGACCAAGGCGCGGGCGACCAGGGCCTGATGTTCGGCTATGCCTGCGACGAAACGCCAGAGCTGATGCCGGCCGCCATCTATTATTCGCACCGCCTGGTCGAGCGCCAGTCGCAGCTGCGCAAGGATGGCCGCCTGCCATGGCTGCGTCCGGATGCAAAATCGCAAGTCACCCTGCGCTACGTCGACGGCCGTCCGGTCGCGGTCGACACCGTCGTGCTGTCGACCCAGCACCACCCCGACGTCACCCATTCGCAGATCGAAGAAGCCGTCATCGAAGAGATCATCAAGCCGACCCTGCCGCGCGAGTGGCTGGATAAAACCCGCTTCCTGGTCAACCCGACCGGCCGCTTCGTCATCGGCGGTCCGCAGGGCGATTGCGGCCTGACCGGCCGCAAGATCATCGTCGACACCTACGGCGGCGCAGCCCCGCACGGCGGCGGTGCGTTCTCCGGTAAAGACCCGTCCAAGGTCGACCGCTCGGCCGCCTACGCCGCGCGCTACGTCGCCAAGAACATCGTCGCCGCCGGCCTGGCGCGCCAGTGCCAGGTGCAGGTCAGCTACGCGATCGGCGTGGCGCGTCCGATCAACATCACCGTGTACACCGAAGGCACCGGCGTGATTTCGGACGAAAAAATCGCGGCCCTGGTCAACGAGCACTTCGACCTGCGTCCAAAAGGCATCGTCCAGATGCTCGACCTGCTGCGCCCGATCTATTGCAAGACCGCGGCCTATGGCCACTTCGGTCGCGAAGAGCCGGAATTCAGCTGGGAACGCACCGACAAGGCGGCCGAACTGCGCGCCGCTGCCGGCCTGGCATAAGCGTCAACGACCGTGGGGCGGCGGCATGGCCGCCGACCCCACGCGCCATCCCGCGATCCAACAAGCATTCCCCCCGCCATCCAGGCGTGCTAAACTACCCCGTTCCGAGGAGCGTTGCGACAGAGAGGTCCCTCTTTGCCAGGCTCGGATATCCAAGCAACTGCGCTCACGTTACTTTTTTCTAAACATTGAAAGGAGGGCGTGATGAGCGCCGTACTCAAAGACTCCCAAGACTACATCGTCGCCGACATCTCCCTGGCTTCCTGGGGCGAGAAGGAAATCCGCATCGCCGAAACCGAGATGCCGGGCCTGATGGCGATCCGCGAAGAATACGCCGCGACGCAGCCGCTGAAGGGCGCGCGCATCGCCGGTTCGCTGCACATGACCATCCAGACCGCGGTCCTGATCCGCACCCTGGAAGCCCTGGGCGCCACCGTGCGCTGGGCATCGTGCAATATCTACTCGACGCAAGACCACGCCGCCGCGGCCATCGCCTCGGTCGGCACTCCGGTGTTCGCCATCAAGGGCGAGACCCTGGACGAGTACTGGGAATACACCCACCGCATCTTCGAATGGCCAGGTGACAACCACGCCAACATGATCCTGGACGACGGCGGCGACGCGACCCTGCTGCTGCACCTGGGCGTGCGCGCCGAGAAAGACATCTCGGTGCTGGACAAGCCGGGTTCGGAAGAAGAAATCTGCCTGTTCAACGCGATCAAGGGCCGCCTGGCGCGCGATCCGTCGTGGTACTCGAAGCGCCTGCCTGAAATCAAAGGCGTGACCGAAGAAACCACCACCGGCGTGCACCGCCTGTACCAGATGCATCAAGAGGGCAAGCTGGCCTTCCCGGCGATCAACGTCAACGATTCCGTCACCAAGTCGAAGTTCGACAACCTGTACGGCTGCCGCGAATCGCTGGTCGACGGTATCAAGCGCGCCACCGACGTGATGGTCGCGGGCAAGATCGCCGTCATCGCCGGCTACGGCGACGTGGGTAAAGGTTCGGCCCAAGCCATGCGCGCGCTGTCGGCGCAGGTGTGGGTCACCGAGATCGATCCGATCTGCGCACTGCAGGCGGCGATGGAAGGCTACCGCGTCGTGACCATGGACTACGCCGCCGAACACGGCGACATCTTCGTCACCTGCACCGGCAACTATCACGTCATCACCGAGCAGCACATGCTCAAGATGAAGGACCAGGCGATCGTCTGCAATATCGGTCACTTCGACAACGAAATCGAAGTCGCCGCGCTCAAGAAGTACCAGTGGGACAACATCAAGCCGCAAGTCGACCACGTCATCTTCCCTGATGGCAAGCGCATCATCCTGCTGGCCGAAGGCCGCCTGGTGAACCTGGGTTGCGGCACCGGCCACCCGTCGTACGTGATGAGCTCGTCGTTCGCGAACCAGACCATCGCCCAGATCGAGCTGTTCATGAACACCGCGCAGTATCCGGTGGGCGTGTACACGCTGCCGAAGAAGCTGGACGAGAAAGTGGCGCGCCTGCAGCTCAAGAAGCTCAACGCCCAGCTGACCACGCTGACCGAAGAGCAGGCGAACTACATCTCGGTGAGCCAGGAAGGCCCGTACAAGCCGGAACACTACCGTTATTGATCGGTAGCGGCTTGTAGTCATGTGAAACGTCCTTCGGGACGTTTCGCTTATCTAAACACCGTGCGCCGTACCTTTTTTGCGTGCGGCGTACGCGTACCACGAAAGTCTGTACCGATGCGCTTGCTGGTTACCTGGCTGATCAATGCCGCGGCCCTGATGGCCCTGCCTTACCTGATGCACTCCGTCGAAGTTTCCAGCATCGGCACCGCCCTGATCGCGGCGCTGGTGCTCGGACTGGTCAATACCCTGATCCGTCCGGTGCTGGTGCTCCTGACCCTGCCGGTCACCCTGGTCTCGATGGGCCTGTTTATCCTGGTCATCAATGCCTTGCTGTTCTGGCTGGTGTCGAATGTGGTCGGTGGATTCGAGGTGGCGGGTTTCTGGTCGGCCTTCCTGGCAGCCATCCTGTACAGCATCATTTCGTGGGCGCTCTCTACCTTGCTTCTTTCCGACAAAGATGGAAACTCCTGATTTCAGTATCGAGTTCTTCCCGCCCAAGACGCCGGAAGGCGCGGAGAAACTGCGCATCGCGCGCGAAAAGCTGGCCGACCTCAATCCGAAGTATTTTTCGGTGACCTTCGGCGCCGGCGGCAGCACCCAGCAGGGCACGCTGGCGACGGTGCGCGAGATCCAGGCCGCCGGCCACGAGGCCGCGCCCCACCTGTCCTGCGTCGGCGCCACGCGCGAATCGATCCGCGACGTCCTCAAGCAATACCAGGACAGCGGCATCCGTCGCGTCGTGGCCTTGCGCGGCGACCTGCCGAGCGGCTATGGCGGCGCGGGCGAACTGCGCTATGCCAGCGAGCTGGTGGAATTCATCCGCCAGGAAACCGGCGACTGGTTCCACATCGAGGTCGCCGCCTATCCCGAGATGCACCCGCAGGCGCGTTCGCCGCAAGACGACCTGCAGGCGTTCGCGCGCAAGGTGCAGGCCGGGGCGAATGCCGCCATCACCCAGTATTTCTACAATGCCGATGCGTACTTCCAGTTCGTCGACAATGTGCGCAAGCTGGGTGTCGATGTGCCGGTCGTGGCCGGCATCATGCCGATCACGAACTATATGCAGCTGATGCGTTTCTCGGATATGTGCGGCGCCGAGATTCCGCGCTGGGTGCGCCTCAAGCTGGCCAGCTTCGGCGACGACAGCGCCTCGATCAAGGCCTTCGGGCTGGACGTCGTGACGGGGCTGTGCGAACGCCTGCTGGCGGGCGGCGCGCCGGGGCTGCATTTCTACAGCATGAACCAGGCGGCGCCGACGACGGCGATCTGGCAACGCCTGCGTGCCTGATGCAATGACGGCCGGGTCCAGGCCCGGCCGTCATTCTTCGGTAATCACGCCATCCAATGGTATGTCGTGGGCGTCGCCCGCGAATTCCACCCGCTGGCATCCATACGCGATCCCCACCGTCGCCGGCCTCGGCTCCGGCGCCAGCGTGCGGTCATAAAACCCCCCGCCATATCCCACCCGATACCCTAAAGCATTGAAGCCCAGGCAGGGCACCAGCAAAGCCGGTGGCCGTTCGACCATCCGCAGCTCGGCCGGCACCGCCACGCCCAGCCGGTCCGTCACCGTCGGTTCACCAGGCAGCCACTCGGCGAATCCCAACGGCGCATCGCGTTCGACCACCACCGGCAATGCCAGCCGTACGCCTGCTTGAGCCAATTCCGCGTAGGCTGGACGCAAGTCCGGTTCGCCGGCCAGCGGCCAGTACACGCCCAGCGTTTCGTGGGAATGCGCCCGGCACCAGGCAATCACCCGCGCGCCGATGCGGTCGTCCCAGGCGTGTCTGGTGGCCGGATCGATCGCGCGCCGCAGCGCCTTGAGTGTGTTGCGCAACAGTGCCTTGTCCTGTTGCTGGGCAAGTTTGCTCGCTGCCGTGTCTGGTGGAGGCGCGGAGGCGCGTGGTATTCTTTGATCGCCGGTCATGGTTTCAATGCAGCGTAATGTGAGAGTTGTGGATGTTTCAATCGAAATTGTCAGCCGGCTTGTGGCCGGCCGCTATTGCCCTTGTTCTGTCCTGCGCACTGCCTGCAGGTGTGATGGCCCAGGAAGACCCCGATGCACCCGCGCCCGACGTGGCGCTGCCGCCCATCCCGGCCGGTGCGCCGTCCGTTCCCGGCGCCGGCACCGTGGGCGTTCCCGCTGCCGGGCCGGCGCTGGTGGCCGACAGCCGCGCCGATGACGACAATTTCTTGCTGCTGCGCGAAGCGGCGCGCCAGAACGACGGCGCGCGCGTCAATGCGATCGCCTCGCGCCTGCCGTCGAATTACTCGCTGGCATCCTACGTCGACTATTATCGTCTGAAACCGCGCTTGCGCGATGCCATCCAGGATGAGGTGCTGCAGGTGCTGCGCCGGCACGACGGCACGGCGGTGGCCGAGCAGCTGCGCGCCGAGTGGCTGCTGGAACTGGGCAAGCGGCGCGAATGGAATACCTTCGAGCGCGAAGCCGGCGCGCTGGCCGGGACCGGCAGCCTGCAGATCCGCTGCTACGCCTTGCTGGCGCGCGCCGAACGCGGCGAGCGGGTGGCCGACGAAGCGCGCGCCTTGTTGAAAACGCCAGCCGGCTATGGCGACGCCTGCAGCGGCCTGATCGCGCAACTGGCCGGCAACGGCCAGTTCACCCAGGCCGACCTGCTGTGGCAGCTGCGTATTGCCGGCCTGGACAATACCACCGGGCCCGCGCGCCGCGTCGCCGTGCTGCTGGGCCTGCCCGAAACGCGCGCCGCCCAGGCGGTCGACCTGCCGGCGGTGGCGCTGGCGCGCGGCGTCGGCAAGACCCGCGCCGAACGTGAGCTCTACCTGGTGGCGGTCGGCCGCATGGCGCGCACCACGCTCAAGATCGCCGTCGCGAGCCTGGAAAAGAACGGGCCGCAACTCTCCAGCGAAGAGCGCGCCATCGGCTGGGCCAGCGTGGCGCTGGCGGCCTCGATCGCGCTGGCGCCCGAGGCGCACGGCTACTGGGACCGCGCCAAGGGCGCCACGCTCACCGAATTCCAGATGCAGTGGAAGACGCGCATGGCGCTGCGCCGCGGCGACTGGAAACAAGTGCGCGCCACCATCGAGGCGATGCCGCCGAACCTGCGCGCCGAGTCGACCTGGATCTACTGGCTGGGCCGCGCCCTGCAGGCCGAAGGCCGCACGCAAGAGGCGCGCGCGTTGTGGCAGGGCATCGCCGCCCAGACCACCTTCTATACCCAGCTGGCGCATGAAGAGCTGGGCAACCAGATCGTCGCGCCGCCACCGGTGGCGCCGATCACGGCGCCGGAACTGTCGCAGGCGACCAATAATGCGAGCCTGCAGCGGGCGCTGAAATTTTACCGTTTGAGCCTGCGCGCGGAAGGCAACCGTGAATGGAACTGGGGCTTGCGCGGGCTGTCTGAACGTCAGCTGCTGGCCGCCGCCGAGCTGGCGCGCCGCAACGAGCACCTCGACCGCATGGTCGAGACCTCGCTGCGCACACGCACCGAGCTGAGCTACGACCAGCGCTTCCCGGCGCCCCATCTCGAGGTCCTCAAGCCCACCGCCCAGGGCCTGAGCCTCGATAAAGCCTGGGTGTATGGCCTCATCCGGCAAGAGTCGCGCTTCATCCGCGACGCCCGTTCCGGCGTCGGCGCCTCGGGCCTGATGCAGGTGATGCCCGCCACCGGCAAGTGGGTGGCGGCCAAGATTGGCCTGGATAACTTCGTGCACACCATGCTCAACGACCTGCATACGAATATCACGCTCGGCGCCAACTACATGAATATGGTGCTCGAGAACTTCGAAGGCTCGCAGGTGCTGGCCACGGCGGCCTACAACGCCGGCCCGGGCCGATCCCGCACCTGGCGCGGCCGGCTCGACGCGCCGATGGAAGGCGCGATCTTCGTCGAGACCATCCCCTTCACCGAGACGCGCGGCTATGTCCGCAACGTCATGGCCAATGCCACCAACTATGCCTCGATCTTCGAGGGCAAGCCGCAATCGCTGAAGGCGCGCCTGGGCACGATCAGCCCGCGCCCGGGCAGCGCTTCGGTCCTGGACTGAGCCGGGGAGGACGAGCGTGAGCGTGCGGCCACCGAACGTGGTGCTGATCGGCGGCACCGGCTTCATCGGCCAGCACCTGGCCGCGCGGCTGTCCGACGACGGCGTGGGCGTGCTGGTGCCCGTACGCCACTACGAAAGCGCGAAGCAATTGACCATGCTGCCGGGCGTCGACGTCGAGGTGGCCAATATCCACGACGACGCCGTGTTGCGCAAGCTGCTGGCCGGGCGCGACGCCGTGATCAACCTGGTCGGCGTGCTGCATGGCGGCCACGGCCGGCCCTATGGCGAGGGTTTCCGCCACCTGCACGTGGAGCTGCCGCGCCGCATCGCCGCCGCCTGCGCCGACGTGGGCGTGCCGCGCTACCTGCACATGAGCGCGCTCGGCGCCAGCGCTTCCAGCTCCTCGATGTATGGCCGCTCCAAGTCCGACGGCGAACTGGCCGCGCGCAGCCAGCCGACGGTCGCGGCCACCGTGTTCCGTCCCTCGGTGGTGTTCGGTCCCGGCGACCACTTCCTGACCATGTTCGCGCGCCTGCAGCGCCACCTGCCGCTGGTGCCGCTGGCGGCCAGCCGCGCGCGCTTCCAGCCGGTGTACGTGGGCGACGTCGCCGCCGCCTTTTCGATCGCCCTGGCCCGGCCCGACCTGCGCGACGCCACGATCGAGCTGGGCGGCCCGGCCGTGTACACCCTGGGCCAGCTGGTGCGGCTGGCGGGCCGCTTCGCCGGCCGCGAGCGTCCGGTGCTGGGCTTGCCCGACTGGGCGGCGCGCCTGCAGGCGCGGCTGTTCGAGCTGTTGCCGGGGGATCCCCTCGTCAGCCGCGACAACCTCGATTCGATGCTGGTCGACAATGTCGTGGCCGCCGACACCCATGCCTTGACAGCCGAGTCGCTCGGGATCAAGCTCACGGCGATCGAGTCGGCCGCGCCGCACTACCTCAACCGGCACGACCGCCTCGACGCCTATCGCACCCATGCCGGGCGCTGAAAAATAAACGACAAACCATGCAGACCATCGAACGCGACCCCATCCTTGCCCGCACGCTCGACGCAACCCGACACCCCGGTTTAACCCTCATCATCGGCAACAAGAACCTGTCCTCGTGGTCGATGCGGCCCTGGGTCGCGGCGGTCGCCTTCGGCATTCCATTCACCGAAGTGAAAGTCCTGCTCGACCAGCCCGACACCGCCAACGAGATCGCGCGCTACTCGCACGCGGGACGGGTGCCGGTCTTGATGTCGGGCGACATGACGGTCTGGGACAGCCTGGCGATCGTCGAGTACCTGGCCGAGCAGTTCCCCGATAAACATCTGTGGCCGCAAGACGTGGCCGCGCGCGCGCTGGCGCGCTCGATCGTGGCCGAGATGCACTCCGGCTTCGGCGAGCTGCGTAACAGCATGCCGATGAACATCCAGGCGCGCCTGCCGGGCCGCGGACGCACGCCCGGCGCCCAGGCCGACATCGGCCGCATCTGCGAGATCTGGGAAGACTGCCTGTCGCGCTTCGGCCACCACCAGTACCTGTTCGGCGAGTTCTCGATCGCCGACGCCTTCTATGCGCCGGTGGTGTGCCGCTTCAAGACCTATGGCGTGGCGCTGGCCCCGGCATTGCAGGCCTATTGCGACCGCGTGCTGGCCCACCCGGCGGTGGCGCGCTGGGTGAATGAAGCCATGGCCGAGACCGATCCGACCCCGCTGCACGACGCCGATCTGCCGGGCGAATGACGATGCGCAGTTATATCGTCGGCGGCGCCGTGCGCGACGCCCTGCTGGGCCTGCCCGTGAAGGACCATGACCACGTGGTGGTCGGCGCCACTCCCGAGCAGATGATCAAGGCCGGTTTTCGCGCCGTCGGCAAGGATTTCCCGGTCTTCCTGCATCCGCAAACGCAAGAGGAATACGCGCTGGCGCGCACCGAGCGCAAGACCGCGCCCGGTTACCACGGCTTCGTGTTCCACGCCGCGCCCGACGTCACCCTGGAGCAGGACCTCGTGCGGCGCGACCTGACCATCAACGCCATGGCGCAGGCCGAGGACGGCAGCATCGTCGACCCGCACAACGGCCGGCAAGACCTGCAGGCGCGCCTGTTCCGCCACGTGTCCGATGCCTTCGCCGAAGACCCGGTGCGGATCCTGCGCATCGCCCGCTTCGCCGCGCGCCTGCCCGACTTCACGGTGGCGGACAGCACCAACGCCCTGATGCGCCGCATGGTCGACGAGGGCGAGGTCGACGCCCTGGTGCCCGAGCGCGTCTGGCAGGAGCTGGCGCGCGGCCTGATGGAGCGCCAGCCGTCGCGCATGCTCGAGGTGCTGCGCGACTGCGGCGCGCTGGCGCGCATCCTGCCCGAACTGGACGCGCTGTGGAACGAGCCGGCGCTGCGCACGATCGACCGCGCCGCCACACTCGGCCACCCGCTGGAAGTGCGCTTCGCGGTGCTGATGCGCACTCTGGCGGCCGTCGAGCCGATCCAGGCCGTGTGCAAGCGCCTCAAGGTGCCCAACGAGTGCCGCGACCTGGCCGTGATGACGGCGCGCGAGCAGGACGAGGTCGGGCGGGCGCTGGCGCTGCCCGCCGACGCCATCGTCACGCTGTTCGAACGCTGCGACGCCTTCCGTAAGCCGGAGCGCTTCGCCCAGATGCTGCTGGCGGCCGGTTGCGGGGAAGGCGAGCGGCCCCAGGGACCGCACCTGGCGCGCGCGCTGGACGCGGCGCGCGCCGTCAACGCCGGCGAGGTCGCGGCCCGCCACGCCGAGCGCAAGACGGAGATTCCGGGGGCCGTGCATGCTGCGCGCGTCGAAGCCGTCCGGCAAGTGTTGCATCAAGACAACTAATTCACATGTATTGACAGGGTTTGGTTACATGTAGTTACACGGTTCGTGCGGTGCGGCCAAACGTTTTGCTATCCTTCAGTAACTGTAAATTGTTGCGTTGGAGAAAAACGATGTTCACCTTGCTGGCACGGCGTGTTGCAAGTTGGTGCCGGCGCCGTCGTGTGCTTCTGGCAAGCCTGGCGGTCATCTTCATGAGCGCGGTGCTGGTGTTTCTCTATGTCCGCACCGAGACGGTGGACCCGGAAATCCGCAACAGTGTCATGCTGAACCTGCGCGAGCTCGAAAAGCTCGACGCCGAATGGGATGCCAACATCCTGCGCGCGCATACGGGACGCGCCGCCACGCCGCTCGACCTCGCTTCGCAACTGCCGCGCATGCACGACCTGATGGCGCGCCTGGGCGACACCCTGCCGCTCACCGGCGATAGCGACGCCCAGTCCGCCTACGCCGAGTTGCAGGAGGCGCTGCAGGGCAAGGAGCAGCTGGTTGCCCAGTTCGCCAAGCACAATCCGCCGCTGCGCGCGGCGCTGCTGCACATGCCGCCGGCCGTGGCCGACCTCAAGACCGAGATTTCGGGCATCGAAGGCGCGCTGGCGCCGGGCCGCATCGTGGTGCGGCTCGACACCACCCTGAACGCGCTGCTGACCGAGACCCTGCGTTACAACATCGCGCCGAGCCCGGCGCTGGCGGCGCGCATCGACGAAATCCTGGGCGACGTGGCGGCCCAGCAGATCGCGTTCTCGCCGGCCGTGAACGACAAGATGGATGCCGTGATCGCCAGCTGCCGCGTGATCCTGGAAAAGCGTCCGCTGGAAAACCTGCTCGAGGCGCAGATCGCCGCCGCCGGCAGCGCCGCCGCGCTCGACCGCCTGGAGCGCGAGTTCGACCGTTCCTTCGACGCCGTGCTGCTGGAGCGCCAGCGCTTTCGCGGCTACCTGTTCGCCTACAGCGCCGTGCTGATGGTGCTGCTGGTGTACGCCGGCGCGCGGCTGCGCCGCAGCTACCGCATCATCGGCGTGGTCAACCGCCGCCTGCAGTCGGCCAACGAGACGCTGGAACAGCGCGTGGCCGAGCGCACCGCCGAGCTCGAAGCGCAGTCGCGCCAGCTCGAGCGCCTGGCCCAGCATGACAGCCTGACCGGCCTGATCAACTATCGCCAGCTGACCCGCCTGCTGGAGCGGGCGCTGGCGCGCGCCGACCGCCGCGACAGCGTGGTGGTGCTGATGTTCATCGACCTGGACGGTTTCAAGGCGGTCAACGATACCTGGGGCCATGCCGCCGGCGACCTGGTGCTGCAGATGGTCGCGCGCCGGGTGCAGGCCAAGCTGCGCGCCGAGGACGCGCTGGCGCGCCTGGGCGGCGACGAATTCGTGATCCTGCTCGAAGACGTGGCCTCCGAGGCCGGCGCGCTGCGCGTGGCGCGCCTGGCCCTGGCCGAAATCGAATCGATCACCGAGGCCGATGGCCACGCGGTGACGATCTCGGCCAGCATCGGCATCGCCAGCGCGCGCGGCCAGGCGGGCGCCGCGCGTGGGCAGGAAGCGCTGCTGGCGGACGCCGACAAGGCCATGTACGCGGCCAAGCAGGCCGGGAAGGGGCGGTTCGTGGTCAGTCCGCAATCGCAATGGCTGGGCCTGGACCATCCTGCGGGACTGGCGCTGGAAGGCGCCGCGCGCGACAATACCGATCGCGCCGCCAATGCCGACCCGATCGGCTAGAATCCGAATGTTGCAGTACGTGAAGGTATCGAGATGCTGGACAATCCCTTACGCCGCTGGATCCAGGGCCTGAGAGGCAAGAAGGGCCAGCCGCCGGTGCTGGTCAAGGAACTGGGCGAACGCGACCGCCGTCGCGTGCTGCGCCATCTGCTGGCGCTGGACAGCAATGACCGCCTGCTGCGCTTCGGCAGCATGATCCCGGACGAACAGATCGCGGCCTACGTCGCGAAGATCGATTTCTCGCGCGACATCTTGTTCGGCGTGGTCAACAACGTGTTCCAGCTGGTCGGGATGGGCCATCTTGCCTTCGCCTCGGCCGACGGGCGCAAGTCGACGACCAAGCAGCAGGTGGCCGAGTTCGGCGTCTCGGTGTCGAAGTCGGCGCGCGGCCAGGGCGTGGGCACGCGCCTGTTCCAGCGCGCGGCGATCCACTGCCGCAACTCCGACGTCGACACCCTGTATATGCAATGCCTGACCTCGAACCAGACCATGATGCACATCGCCAAAAAGGCCGGCATGCGCATCAAGCGCGAGTACGGCGAGGCCGACGCCCACCTCGAACTGCCGCCGCCCAGCCCGGGCAGCGTGATGGCCGAGGCGCTGGAAGAGCAGTTCGCGGCGATCGATTACACGGTCAAGGCCAATGCCCGCGCGGCGGTGAAATTTTTTACACCGAAAAAATAAGTAAAGGCACCTTGGGTCCCCGCCTACGCGGGGATGACGTGCTCACACCAACGGCATCGCCGTCGTTTCCTTGATGCGCTGCAGCGCAAAGCTCGACTTCACGTCCAGCACCGCCGGATGCTTGAGCAGGGTGCCCATCATGAAGCGCGAGAAGTGGTCCATGTCTTCGACGTGCACGCGCAGCAGGAAATCCATGTCGCCGGTCATCGCATAGCAGGCCACGACCTCGGGCCAGGTGCCCACTGACACCGCGAAATCGTTGCGCGGCGACGTCGCCGGCAAGCCCGGCTGGCGGGTGGCGCTCGCCACCTCGCTGTGCTTTTCCAGCCGCACATTCACATACGCCAATAGCCCAAGGCCGATCTTGTCCGGGTCGAGCAGCGCCACGTACTGGCGGATGACACCTGCTTCTTCCAGGCGTTTGATGCGACGCAGGCAGGGCGAGGGCGACAAGTTTACCCTTTCGGCCACGTCCTGGTTCGACAGCCGGCCATCGCTTTGCAAGATTTCCAGAATCTTGCGGTCTGTTTTATCCAGCTCAATCTTTGACATACCCACCCCATTGCAGACTTTTGTATGGCAATTTTATTGCGCAATTCAAGAAGACGGGGGAATTGTTTGGAATTTAATGCTTGGGGGGCAGGACTATACTGGCTCACATACGGTCAGCGAGATGCAGGAAATGCGCCGCGACGTATCCGCCATGAGAATCTTGGAGACACCATGAACGCACCCACGGACCGCGCCCACCTGGCGCCGCCGGAGTCATCCCCGCCCGCGCCTTCGCAGCCCGGTCAGCCCGCCCAACCGCAACAGGACATCACGCTCGACGACAAATGGACGCTCGAGCGCGGCCGCGCCTTCATGACCGGCACCCAGGCCCTGATCCGCCTGCCGATGCTGCAGCGCGAGCGCGACCTGAAGGCCGGCCTGAACACCGCCGGCTACATCACCGGCTACCGCGGCTCGCCGGTCACCGCCGTCGACCAGACCGCCATGAAGGCGAAGAAACACCTCGACGCCCACCACGTCAAGTTCCACCCGGGCATGAACGAAGACCTGGCGGCGACCGCCGTCTGGGGCACCCAGCAGACCAACCTGTACAAGGACGCGAAGTACGACGGCGTGTTCGCCATGTGGTACGGCAAGGGCCCGGGCGTCGACCGCTGCGGCGACGTGTTCAAGCACGGCAACAACGCCGGCTCCGCGAAGCATGGCGGCGTGCTGGTGCTGGCCGGCGACGACCATGCCGCGAAATCCTCGTCCACCGCGCACCAGTCCGACCACATCCTGACCCACTGCGGCATCCCGGTGCTGTACCCATCCTCGGTCCAGGAATACCTCGACTTCGGCCTGCACGCCTGGGCCATGAGCCGCTACACCGGCCTGTGGGTGTCGATGAAGTGCGTGACCGACATCATCGAATCGGGCGCCGTGGTCGACCTCGACCCGGACCGCGTGCAGATCGTCACGCCGACCGACTTCCAGCTGCCGCCCGATGGCCTGAACATCCGCTGGCCGGACGCCGTGCTGGACCAGGAAGTGCGGATGAACAACCACAAATGGTATGCCGCGCTGGCGTATGCGCGCGCCAATAAACTCAACCGCATCATCTGGGACAGCCCGCGGCCGAAGATCGGCATCATCACCGCCGGCAAGAGCTATCTGGACACGCGCCAGGCGCTGGCCGACCTCGGCATCGACGAGCAGGCCGCGCGCGACATCGGCCTTCGCCTGTATAAAGTCGGCATGACCTGGCCGCTCGAGGCCGAAGGCGTGCACGAGTTCGCGCGCGGCCTCGACGAGATCCTGGTGGTCGAAGAAAAGCGCCAGGTGATGGAATACGCGCTCAAGGAAGAGTTGTACAACCTGCCGGACGGCGAGCGTCCGCGCGTGGTCGGCAAGTTCGACGATACCGGCGAATGGAGCAACAAGAACCGCATGGGCCACGGCGACTGGCTGCTGCCGGCGACCTATGAGCTCAATCCGGCCCAGATCGCGCGCGCCATCGCCTCGCGCATCTCGCACTACTGCGCCGGCCACCCGGTCGCCGAGCGGGTCAAGGAACGCATCGCCTTCCTGGAAGCGAAGGAACTGGTGCTCAAGAACATTCCGGCGAAACCGAATCCGCAGACCGACCGTATTCCGTACTTCTGCTCGGGCTGCCCGCATAACAGCTCGACCAAGGTGCCGGAAGGCTCGCGCGCCATGGCCGGCATCGGATGCCACTATATGGTGTTGTGGATGGACCGCGAAACGTCGACCTTCACGCACATGGGCGCGGAAGGCACGACCTGGATCGGCCAGGCCCCGTTCACCGACGAGAAGCACGTGTTCGTGAACCTGGGCGACGGCACCTACTTCCACTCGGGCATCCTGGCGATCCGCGCCGCGGTGGCGGCCAAGGTCAACATCACCTATAAGATCCTGTACAACGACGCGGTCGCGATGACCGGCGGCCAGAACGTCGACGGCCCGCTCGACCCGGGCATGATCAGCCGCCAGATCGCGGCCGAGGGCGTCAAGCCGATCATCGTCGTCACCGACGAACCCGATAAATACCCGAGCGACTATGCCTGGGCGCCGGGCACCACGGTGCGCCACCGCTCCGAGCTGATGGACGTGCAGCGCGAGCTGCGCGAAATGCCGGGCGTGTCGGCCGTGATCTACGACCAGACCTGCGCGTCCGAGAAGCGCCGCCGGAGGAAAAAGGGCGAGTTCCCCGACCCGGCCAAGCGCGTCGTGATCAACGAAGCCGTGTGCGAAGGCTGCGGCGACTGCTCGGTGCAGTCGAACTGCCTGTCGGTCGAGCCGCTGGAAACCGAACTGGGCCGCAAGCGCCAGATCAACCAGTCCTCGTGCAACAAGGACTTTTCTTGCGTGTCGGGCTTTTGCCCGAGCTTCGTCACCGTCGAAGGCGGCGGGCTCAAGAAGCCAAAGAAATCATCGAGCGCCGAGGCGGCGCCGCCAAGCTTGCCGCTGCCGGTCATTCCGTCGGTCGAGACGCCGTATGGCATCCTGGTGGCCGGCGTCGGCGGCACCGGCGTGGTGACCGTGGGCCAGATCCTGGCCGTGGCGGCCCACGTCGAAGGCAAGGGCGCCATCGTGCTCGACCAGAGCGGCCTGGCCCAGAAGGGCGGTCCGGTGATGTCGCACGTGCGCCTGGCCGAACGCCAGCTTGACCTGCACTCGACCCGCGTCGGCACCGGCAGCGCCGACCTGGTGATCGGCTGCGACCAGATCGTCACCGCCAGCCGCGACGCCCTGAGCCGCATGGGCGAGGGCCGCACCTGGGCCGCGGTCAACGCCAGCGGTGCGACCACCGCGGCCTTCGTCAAGAACCCGGACTGGCAATTCCCGGCCGAGGGTTCGCGCGGCGCCATCCAGCAAGCCTGCGGCAAGGACAACGTCGACTTCATCGACGCCGGCCAGATTGCCACCGCCCTGCTGGGCGACGCGATCGCCACCAATATGTTCATGCTCGGCTATGCCTTCCAGAAGGGCCATGTGCCGCTGCAGGAAAACTCGCTGCTCAAGGCGATCGAACTGAACGGCGTGTCGGTCGCCTTCAACAAGGCGGCCTTCAACTGGGGCCGCAGCGCCGCGCACGACCTGGCCGCCGTGAGCCGCGCCGCCTTGCCGTCGAAGGTGGTCGAGTTCAAGCGCATCCAGACCCTGGACGACATCGTCAGCCGCCGCATCGAGCTGCTGACCGCCTACCAGGACGCGGCCTATGCCGGCCAGTACAAGGCTTTTGTGGACCAGGTGCGCGCGCAGGAAGAAAGGCTCGGCAAGGGCACGCGCCTGACCGAAGCCGTGGCGCGCTACTACTACAAGCTGATGGCCTACAAGGACGAGTACGAGGTCGCGCGCCTGCACACCGACCCGGCCTTCCGCGAGAAGATCGGCGCCATGTTCGAAGGCGACACCAGGCTGAAGTTCCACCTGGCGCCGCCATTGATGGCCAGGCACGACAAGGAAGGCCGCGCCATCAAGCGCGAGTACGGCCCGTGGATGATGAGCGCCTTCGGCGTGCTGGCGAAGCTCAAGGGCTTGCGCGGCACCGCCTTCGACGTGTTCGGCTACACGGCCGAGCGCAGGATGGAGCGCGCCCTGGTCAAGCAATACCGCGAGACGGTGACGGCATTGCTGCCGAAGCTGACGGAGGACAAGCTGGCGCAAGCGGTGGCGATCGCCAGCATCCCGGAAGACATCCGCGGCTACGGTCACGTGAAGGAGCGTCACCTGAAGGCGGCCAGGGAGAAAGAGGCGGCGCTGGTGGCGGCGTTTCATGCGCCGGACGTGACGCCACGGGCGGCTTGATCGTGAGCGCGTGGATGGTTCGGCCATCCACGCGCTCAGTGTCAGGCCAACGATTGTTCGATTGATATCAGCCGTTGTGCTCTAGCCTCAACCGTTACAGTTGGTTGTATTCGGCCCGGATATCGGCGTCTATAATCGGACGCATGAGCTCGCTATCTACCTCCCGCAAGACCTTCCCATTGCGTTTGATTCCCAGTGCGCTCGCCGCGCTGTTCGTCCTCGCCGGTTGCGGCGGTGGCGGCGGTTCCCCGAGCGTCGGCGCGCCTCCGGTGGCGCAAAATCCGGCGCCCACGACGCCGGCGCCGACGCCGGTCCCGACACCGCCGGTCGCCACCCAGCCGACGCCGGAAGACCTGAACCCGAACCTGCTGGGCGACGCCTACGGCAGCTACTGGAACAAGTGCGCCGTCCCGCGCACGGGGCTGGATGCGAGCGGCAAATCCTATCCCGACGTGCAGGGCACCCTGCTCGACGAGCTGAAATTCCTGCGCGCCTGGGCCAACCAGTACTACCTCTGGTACGACGAGATCCCGAACACCTACAAGATGGCCGACTTCAAGAGCGCGCTCGACTACTTCGCGGTGCTCAAGACGCCGGCCCTGACGGCCAGCGGCAAGCCGAAGGACCGTTATCACTTCACCTATCCGACCGCCGAGTGGGAGGCGATGCAGACCCAGGGCATCGACCTGGGCTATGGCATCACCTGGAGCCGCAACGCCGATGGCCTGGCGCCGCGCACCTGGCTGATCACGGCGGTCGAGCCGGGTTCGCCCGCCGCCGCGGCCGGCCTGCTGCGCGGCGACATGCTGCTCAAGGTCGATGGGGTCGATTTCGTCAATGCCGACGATGAAGCCTCGGTCGACCGGATCAATGCCGGGCTGTTCCCGGCGTCCGCCGGGACCACCCACCGCTTCACCCTGCAGCGCGCTGGCGTGGCCTATGAGGCGACGCTGGCCGGGGCCGAGGTCGTGCTGGCGCCGGTGAAGAACGTCAAGGTGATCGAGACCGCCAGCGGCAAGGTCGGCTACCTGACCTTCGACAGCTTCAACGCCGTGTCCGAGAAGCAGCTGTACGACGCCTTCGTCACCTTCCAGCAGGCCGGCGTCAATGACCTGGTGCTCGACGTGCGCTACAACGGCGGCGGCCTGCTGTACGTCGCCAGCCAGCTGGCCTATATGATCGCCGGCCCGGCGTCGACGAGCGGCAAGGTGTTCGAGCAATCCCGCTACAACGACAAGACGCCGGCCTACCAGCCGATCATGTTCCGCTCGACCGCCTGGGGCTTCGCCTCGAGCAACCCGCTACGCACCGGCACGCCGCTGCCCACCCTGGGCCTGAAACGGGTGACCGTGCTCAGCACCCCGGGCACCTGCTCGGCCAGCGAATCGGTGATCAACGGCCTGCGCGGCGCCGACATCGAAGTGATCCAGATCGGCGGCACCACCTGCGGCAAGCCCTACGGCTTCACGCCGGTGCCGAACTGTGGCACGACCTATTTCTCGATCGAGTTCCAGGGCGTGAACCACAAGGGCTTCGGCGACTTCACCGACGGCTTTACGCCGACCTGCCAGGCGAGCGACGACCTGTCGCGGCCGGTGGGAGACCAGAACGAAGGCTTGCTGGCCACGGCCTTGGCTTACCGCGCGAATGGTGCCTGCCCGGTCTCGACCACGGCCAGGGCGCGCGTCGTGCCGATGCGGATCGTGCGGCCGGAGGTCAAGGAGATCTCGATCCACACCACGCCGGGCGCGCCACCGCGCTGAGAAAAAAGCCTGTATTGACGGGCGGACGGCGCCGCATGCCGTCCGCCCGTCGTGTTTCCAGGGTTGAACTGTTGCGCTAAGAACACGTCTATAATCGTCGGCTTCCTTCTGTCCTTGCCGGAGCTTTTCGATGATCCGTTCTGCGTTACTGCTGGCCCTGTTATCGGCTATCCCTCTTTCCCACGCTGCACCCGACCTGACCACCGTATCCGAACGCTCGGGCTTCACCGCCACCGGCCGCTACGACGAGACGATCGCGCTGTGCTCAGCATTCCAGCAGGCGTATCCGAAGCAGGTGCGGTGCATCGATTTCGGCGTCACGCCGGAAGGCCGCCCGATGAAGGCGCTGGTGGTGAACGGCAAGGGCGTGTTCACCCCGCAGGCGGCGAAACAGCAGGGCCTGCCGGTGACCCTGATGCAGGGCGGCATCCACGCCGGCGAGATCGACGGCAAGGACGCCGGCTTCCTGGCGCTGCGCGAGCTGCTTGAAGGCCGCGCGGCCAAGGGCGCGCTCGACAAGCAGGTGTTCATCTTCGTCCCGGTGTTCAACGTCGACGGCCACGAGCGCTTCGGCAAGTGGAACCGCCCGAACCAGCGCGGCCCGGTCGAGATGGGCTGGCGCACCACCGCCCAGAACTACAACCTGAACCGCGACTACCTGAAGGCCGACGCGCCCGAGATGCAGGCCATGCTGGCGCTGGTGAACGCCTGGGATCCACTGGTCTACGTCGACCTGCACGCGACCAACGGCGCCAAGTTCCAGCACGATATCTCGATCCAGGTCGAGCCGGTGTATTCGGGCGACCCGGAATTCCGCAAGGCCGGCCTGCTGCTCCGCACCAACGTGATCAAGGACATCGCCAGGGAAGGCTCGACGCCGCAGTCCTATTACATGTCGTTCGTGAAGCATGACGATCCGATGTCGGGCTTCATGGACGGCGTGTCCGATCCGCGCTTCTCGACCGGCTACTTCCAGCTGCGCAACCGCATGGCGATGCTGGTCGAAACCCACTCGTGGAAGGAATATCCGGTGCGCGTGCGCATCACCCGCAACACCGTGGTGTCGGTGCTCGACCAGGTAGCGCAGCACGGCAAGCAATGGCAGCAGGCCGCGTATGCGGCCGACGCGCGCGCCGCCAAGCTGGGCAACCAGCCGGTAGCGCTGTCGTACAAGGCTTCCGACAAGAAGGAGATGGTCGAGTTCAACGGCTACGCCTACACCCGCACGCCGTCGGAAGTCTCGGGCGCCCTGATGACGCGCTACGACGAAACCAAGCCACAGGTATGGCGCGTGCCGCTGTGGCAGGACATCGTGGCCGACTTCCAGGTCACCGCGCCGCGCGCCGGTTACATCGTGCCCGCCGCCTACGCCGCGATCGTGGGCGAGAAGCTGCGCCAGCACGGCGTCGAGTTCCGCAAGCTGGACAAGACGAAGGAAGACCTCCAGCTCCAGTCCTTCCGCGCCGACAAGGCAACCTTGGCCGCGGCCTCGGTCGAAGGCCACCAGCGCCTGACGGTGGAAGGCAAGTGGAAGGCGGAAGCCCGTCCGGTCGCGGCAGGCTCGCTGTTCGTGCCGATCGCGCAGCCGAAGGCGCGCCTGGTGGTGGCGATGCTGGAGCCGCAGGCGCCGGATTCGCTGCTGGCCTGGGGCACGTTCAACACGGCCTTCGAGCGCAAGGAATACATGGAGGACTACGTGGCCGAGGAGGTCGCGCGCGAGCAGATGGCGGCCGACCCGGCCGTGGCCAAGGCCTTCCAGGAGCGCCTGGACAGCGATCCGGCCTTCGCCAAGAATCCGCAGGCGCGCCTGGAGTTCTTCGCCAAGCGCCATTCGTCGTATGACGAGCGCCTGAACCTGTATCCGGTGCTGCGCGCAAATAGCGCGCCCTGAACCCCTTATCGGCTGCCCTGGATGAAGTCGTCGAGACGGATGAACTTGACGTCGCGCTCGCCGGCATCGCAGGCCTTCGCCGGCGCGCGCGCCGCCGCGGGACTGGCTCCCGCAGCCGGTCCGAGCGGGATGACGGTCTGGACGAATTCCTTGGCCGCGGTCAGGGCTTCGGCGGAGGGCTCCGTGCCGAGGCTGATCTCGCTGATCGCCCCGCTGTCGCCATACTTGACGTGGAATTCCGTCTTGGCGAATTGGGCGGGGACGACCTTGGCGTAGTACAAGGCCCCGGTCGCCAGGGTGGCGCTGGTAACGAATTGCGCCGGCTCGCAGTTTCCGCCGTCGCTCGCCTTGTCATGCGTCCCTGTCTTGACATAGGTTTCGTGCGTCCTGAACGGAACGCCCGGCGCCTGCCTGTTGCCCGCATCGTATATATGCAGCGAGCTGGCGCAGCCGCACAGGCTGGCTACCGCGCCCAGGGTCGTGACCAGCGTTTTCATGGTGGCGCCTCCGTACCGGTCCGGGGTTAATGTGTTTCCGCTCGGGTCGTGGATGCCCGGGCCGTTACGACGTTATTGCCAGCTGCACCGCTTTCAGCACGTTCAGGCGGCCATAGCCCATCTGGTCGTTGCGTCCATCGACATAGGACACCGAGCCGACCTTGTCGGCGCTCTGCGCGATGATGGCCGTCACCTGGGCGCCGGACAGCGTGGGGTTGGCGCTCAGCACCAGGGCGCAAGCCCCGGCGACCAGCGGCGTGGCGGACGAGGTGCCATTGAAGCCGGGATAGTAATCGCCGCCGGGGTTGTAGCCGGCCGGCCCGGTGATGTCGGTCGTATAGTTCTTGACCCCAGGGGCGGCGACCAGTACTTCAGGGCCGTAACTGGAGCCCCACCAGTTTTCTCCATCGTCGCTGGAGGGCGTCTTCGGTTCATCTTTCGGCGTGGATGCGGCCACGCAGATCACACCGGGGAGGTTGCTTGGAAAACCGACCGGTCCTGGCCTGTTGCCCGCCGCGACGACGACAACGCAGCCCTTGCCGCCGCGACCAAGCGTCAGCGCACGTCCAAAAGCGGCGATGACGGCGCTCGACGCGGATGTGTCGCTCCAGCTATTGCTCAGGACCGAGGCGCCGTTTTGCCAGCACCAGTCGACCGCCTCGGCGATCTGGCCGGGGCTGGTGGTCCAGACGCCGCGCGGCCGGTCGGAATAGGCGATCCGGACCGCCATGATCGAGCAGCCGCCACCGATCCCGCGGACGCCATCGGTGCTGCTGGGAACCGCCGCGGCAAGACCTGCGCACGCCGTCCCATGGCCGTCCCAGGCATTGGGCTCCTGAAAATTGTCCTTGTCGCAGGCGTCGTAGCCGGCGATGACCGATTGGCGCAGGTCGAGATGCCGGGTATCGATGCCGTCGTCCAGCACGGCGATCTTGATTGCGAGATTTCCCTGAACCAGCTTCCAGGCCTGGTCGGCGGCGGTCAGCTGTATCGCGTATTGCCGCGCGGCGTAGGCGCGCTCGCTGCCCGGGCCGCCCTGGGCGGCAGCATCGGCCGAGACATCGTCAAGCGCGGGCTTGACCATCAGATTGACGAAGTCCGGCTCGATATACGCCAGGTCTTCGCTTGGCGCCAGTTGCTGGACCGTCGCCAGCGGATCGACATCGGGCGCCAGGGTAACCGTGTACTCGCCGAACCCGCGTGGCGCGATCGATTCATAGTTCACGTCCTTGAGCAAGCCGCTGACGGGGGTGGCCGGGTCTTTCATGCCCAGCAGGATCCGGTCTGTGGCCAGCACCCGGGTTTCGCCCAGCTTGAACACGGGCGTCGTTCGTGCAACGCCGGCAGGCCGGTTGCCGACCGCCGCGTTGACGGCATGGCTCACCGACATGGGCGCCGCGGACGGGGATTTCAGTAAGGTGAATTTTTCATTAGGGATTTCGATGCGTTCGGTAACGTCGGCCCCGACACTGCTGGAGAATGCCGCCCGCAGGCTATGCGGCGCCGGCTCCAGATAACGTACGCCAACCAGATCTGGATCTTCCGCCAAACGAACCGTCTGGCCATTGACCTTGTATTCATAATCCACGATATCCCTCCGTGACCAGTGATCTATCCACCATTCATGCGCCGTGCATGGATGTAGATCACCATGTCACGGTTTTTTGGTAAAACGGTCAACGAAAATCCAGGTGTTCAATAATCGAAATGCGGGCGTGTCGCGCAAATACGATGCCATGTCCTTGTTTTGGTGGCCTGAACGACTAACATCGCAACACCGGGGGCACGTAACATCGGGGTCAGCATAATATCGGTAACATCGGGGTCAGGTCTGACATTTGGACACGGGTTCAGCATTAATCAATATCGGTAACATCGGGGTCACGGTAACATCGGGGTCAGGTCTGACATTTGGACACGAGTTCAGCAGTAATCAAGGTTCCTTGGAAGTCTGAGCGATCTCAGCGCTGGTGGTTGCCGATCCAGTACCGTTATCGGATGACACGACCACTTAGAGTCAATTTTCCTGGGGCGCTCTACCATGCGGTAACATCGGGGTCAGGTCTGACATTTGGACACGAGTTCAGCAGTAATCAAGGTTCCTTGGAAGTCTGAGCGATCTCAGCGGTAACATCGGGGTCAGGTCTGACATTTGGACACGAGTTCAGCAGTAATCAAGGTTCCTTGGAAGTCTGAGCGATCTCAGCGCTGGTGGTTGCCGATCCAGTACCGTTATCGGATGACACGACCACTTAGAGTTAATTTTCCTGGGGCGCTCTACCATGTGACGTCGCGCGGAAACCGACGCGCATCGATCTTTCGGGATGATGCCGATCGACGTATTTGGCTAGACGTTCTGGAGAAGGTTTGCGAACGCTATCATTGCGTCATTCACAGTTTTTGCCAGATGACCAATCACTACCACTTATTGATTGAAACGGTGGAAGGGAATCTACCGAGTTGCATGCGCCAACTCAACGGTCATTATTCACAGTATTTCAATCGACGGCATCGTGTTGTTGGCCACTTGTTTCAAGGGCGCTATAAGGCGGTATTGGTGCAGAAAGATAGCTATCTGCTAGAGGTTTCCCGTTATATTGTTCTAAATCCTCTACGCGCTAACACCGTGGCGGCGCTGAAAGAATGGAGATGGAGCAGCTACCATTATTTTATAGGGGATGACATTTCACCCGACTGGCTTGAGCGCAACTGGCTTCTAAGGAAGCGCTGATCAATTAACGATTTTTCGGCGCATCCGCAGTTTTTGGTGACGTGGTCGCCTCGCACGTTGCGATAGGTTTCTTGACGCCGCTACGGCGAACTTTTCAGCGAATTGGCAGTTTTCCTTGCGCCTTTCGGCACTCAGGACGCACTTCGGGTTTCTGTGATCGTAAATCGCCGTCCGGCCAGCACCAGATTGGCGAAGCCGAACAAGGTAAAGAGCTGAGCGGTGTTCTTGGCCAAGCCGCGATAGCGTGTCTTCCGATGGCGGAACAGGTTCTTGATGACATGGAACGGATGCTCAACTTTCGCCCGCACGCTCGCCTTGAGATGCTCCAGTTTTTCGAGCATGCGGCCGAGCTTGTTCTTGGGCAGCGCCTTGCGCTTGGAGCGCTTCATCGCCACGTGCCAGGTCACCGATTTGCCGAGATTCTCTGCGCGCTTTTCGACACCTTGGTAGCCTGCATCGCCAAGCGCAGCAGATTCATCACCGTGCAACAGCGAGCCCGCTTGCGTAACGTCGGAGACGTTGCCGGCAGTGCCGATGACGGTATGCACCAGGCCCGACGCGGCGTCCACGCCCACGTGCGCCTTCATCCCAAAATGCCAGTCGTTGCCCTTCTTCGACTGGTGCATTTCTGGGTCGCGCTTCCCGTCCTTGTTCTTGGTCGAAGGTGGCGCAGCGATCAGCGTGGCGTCCACGATGGTCCCCTCACGCATCATCAAACCCTTCTCGGCAAGATGGCCGTTGATCGTGTCGAAGATCTTCTTGGTGAGTCCCTTGGCTTCGAGCAGATGGCGAAATTTAAGGAGCGTCGTCGCGTCCGGCGCGGACTCCCGATTGAGGTCGATGCCAACGAAAGCGCGGATGGCCTGGCTGTCATAAATCGCGTCTTCAATGCCCTCATCCGACAAGCCGAAACACTGTTGGGCCACGTACATCCTCAGCATGCGTGCCAAGCCGATTGGCGGGCGGCCAGCACCGACGACCTTGGGATAAAACGGTTCGATTGCCTGCTGCAGCTGCTTCCACGGCGTGATCTTTTCGATCTCTGCAAGGAAGCGGTCGCGCCGCGTCAGCTTCTTCTTGCTCGCGTATTCAAGGTCAGAGAAGCTCTTCTGCATGATCGACACCGTGACGTTGGAGGAGCCAAAATTATCGCAGATGAGCAGACCCTGTGACACGTAGTGCGGATGAATTGATCAGCGCCTCCCTAAGGCAGTTTGGTAATACGCCGACGAGCGCGATCGCGGCATATCAGGATTTTGTTCTTGCTGGCCTTGGGCAAATGAGTCCATTGGAGGCTACACGCCATCAAATTCTGCTTGGCGATGAAAACTTCATATTGGTGCACCAGCAACTGCAGCAATCCGAAGAGCTTATAGAAACAAAGAGATCTGAACGACGTGCCGTTGCGCTTCCATTGTCCGACTATCAGGACCGGTATCCGGACAGGAGCGAGGCAATGGCACGTGCTTACGCGTCTACCGCCTTCACCATGTCGGAAATAGCACGCGTGTTTGGTGTGTCGACCAAAACGGTCAGCCGAGCGATTGCTGGCTTTGAACGGGCAAATAAAAGCAAATCATTGTAGAGGCCGTGTCCAAATGTCAGACCTGACCCCGTAGTTCCGGCAGTAGTTCCCGTGTATCCGGTGCTGCGCGCGAACGTCGCGCCCTGACGCCTGGCCACGCTCAGGGCGCGCTGGCGGATGCAGGCAGGGACGTCAGGATGACCGTCCTTACCGCGCCGCCGGCGTCAAGCGTGAGCTGGTAGAGGCGGTCGTACTCGTCGTCGGCGATATCGGGACCAGGCTCGCCGCCGAACAGGCGCACCAGTTCCGGCAGCGTGTTCGAGTGGCCCACCACCAGCACCGGGCCGCGCAGCGTCTTCACCTTGTCGACCAGCGCTTTCGGCCGGGCCGGGTCGTACTGCTCGACCTGCAAGCCCAGTTGGCGGGCCAGTGGCTGCGCGGTCTGCAGCGTGCGCGCGGTCGGCGTGCTGAAAATGGCCTGGATGCCGGTGCGCTGCAGGATCCCCGCGATGTTCTGGGCGCGCAGCTGGCCTTGCGGCGTCAGGGCCGGGTCCTTGCCGATGCTGGCTTTTTCGCCATGGCGGACCACGTAGATCGCGCTGGGCTCGGCAAGGGCAGTGCCTGGGACGAGCACGGCAAGGGCAATGAAGATGTTTCGCAGCAGGCGTGGGGCTTGGCTCAAAGGCAGGCGCATCGCGGTTCTCTAGGCGGTGGAGGTGACGCCAGCGTAGCACGGCGGAACTCAGGCTTCGGTATCTGGGAGAGGGCGACCGTGGAAACTGGCATCGCGCTGCGGCCCGGCGAGGGGCAACGCTGCCACCCGCACCAGCAAGTGGCTGGACATATACCAGTCATTGACCACCAGTTCGGCCTGTTCGATGCGCATAAGGCCGAGCGGCTCGTCGCGCAGCGCGTCGAGCAGGGCGGCGAAACGCGCCGCATCGCGCAAGGGCTCGGTGAAGCGAAACAGCGTCATATGCGCGGTCACCAGGCGATAACGCCGGTCGAGCGCGCCGTCGAGGCCCCGCTCGCGCAATGCCGTCCGCAGGCGCTCGCGCAGGATTTCCAGCGCTGGGCCGCGTGCAATGCCGCGCGCCATCACCGCACCGCGCGACAGCGCGATGCCGCCGAAGTCGATCCCGATCGCCTCGATGCCGTCCACGGCGGCCCGGGCCGCGGCCAAATAGTCGTCCACCAGCGCCGGGTGGATGGCGACACCGGCGCCGGCGGTCAGCAGCGACAGGATCGTCATGTGCATATCGGCTGCCGGGTAGCGATACTGGCGCGGTTCGGCGCCCGCCAGGCAGTCTAGCAGGCCGTCGAAGCGCGCCTGCAGCGATGGGCCGGGACGCGCGATCAGGCTGATGCCGCGGCGCGGGTCGGGACCGGCCGCAAGTCGCGTGTCGCAATCGACGTCTCCACGCGCGATCGCGCCAAAGGCGTGCTCCCACATCGTGTCGTAATGGGCTTGCAGGCTGGGCCTCGCAGAGGTGTCGGTCATGTCGTCGTTCCGCACGTCTATCATGACGAAAAAAAAGCAGAGGCACCGGCCTCTGCTTCCTCGATGCGCTGCTCTTAGAGCTGCGTCAACGAAATCGTATTCGCCGCAGGCGTCGAACACGGCTCCTCGTCGAACGCGATATCGCCCAGCGGATTCGGCACGCCATCGGTCTTCAGGCCGACGAAATCGAACAGGTCGCGGTCCTGCAAATGCGACGGCACCACGGTCGACAGCGCCGAGAACGTGTTCTCGACCCGGCCCGGATGCTTCTTTTCCCATTCGCGCAGCATGTTCTTGATTTGCTTCCTCTGCAGGTTTTCCTGCGAGCCGCACAGGTCGCACGGGATGATCGGGAAACCTTTCACTTCGGCGTAGCGCTCGGTGTCGGCTTCTTTCACGTAGGCCATCGGGCGGATCACCATGTGCTTGCCGTCGTCCGACACCAGCTTGGCCGGCATGCCCTTCAGCTTCCCGCCGAAGAACATGTTCAGGAAGAAGGTCTCGAGGATGTCGTCGCGGTGGTGCCCCAGGGCGATCTTGTTGCAGCCGAGTTCGTCGGCCACGCGGTACAGGATGCCGCGCCGCAGGCGCGAGCACAGCGAGCAGGTGGTCTTGCCTTCCGGGACCAGGCGCTTGACGATGCTGTAGGTGTCCTGGTTTTCGATGTGATAAGGCACGCCGAGCTTGTCCAGGTAGGCCGGGAGAATATGCGCCGGGAAGTTCGGCTGCTTCTGGTCGAGGTTGACCGCGACGATGTCGAAGTGGATCGGCGCACGCTCGCGCAGCGTGAGCAGGATGTCGAGCAGCGCATAGCTGTCCTTGCCGCCCGACAGGCACACCATCACCTTGTCGCCGTCCTCGATCATATTGAAGTCGCCGATGGCCTGGCCCACCAGGCGGCACAGGCGCTTGTGCAGTTTATTGTCTTCGCGTGCGATCTTCTCTTGCTTCTTCGCGTCAATGCCGGCCTCGGCAGTCGGGAAGTCGTCTTCGACGACGCGTTCAATCACCGTTTCGTTCATGCTTCTTCCTTGATCCTGAATACTTCGACGCCGACGCCTTCGCAATCCGGATAGACGTCCGGCTTCATCGTCGACACACCGGCGGCGCGCACGCGCGGGTGGGTCAGCATCGCGGCCACCACGTCGTCGCACAGCGTTTCCTGCAGGTGGATGTGGCCCTTGGCGATGCGCTGGGCAATGGTCTCGCGCATGAAATCGTAGTCGACCACCTCCGCCAGCTGGTCCGCCTTCGGCGTCGACAGCTCCAGCGGAATGTACAGCTCGACATTGATCAGGACACGCTGCTCGCCCTTCTTCTCGAAATCGTGCACGCCGATATTGATCATCACTTCGTAATTGCGCAGGAACAGCCGGCGGCAATCGCGCAAGCTCGGGTGGGACAGGGCGGACAACATGGGATAGCCTTATTTGGTGGAGTTATTTGGTTCGGTCAGGAACATCACGTCGCGCTGCGAGGGCATCAGGTGCTGGCCGCCATCGACCAGCAGGGTGGTGCCGGTCAGCGCGCGCGCTGATGCGGCGTAGACCACGGCGTCGGCGATGTCCTGCGGGGTCGACGAACGCCGCAGCGGCGTCATCTGGTGCGCCGCGGCGAAGCCTTGCTCGCTCTGGTCGCCCGACACCATCGTGATGCCGGGAGCGACGCCGACCACGCGCACCTTCGGCGCCAGCGCCTGGGCCAGCATCGTGGTCGCCGTGTGCAGGGCCGCCTTGGACAGCGTGTACGACAGAAAATCCGGGTTGAGATTGTACAGTTTCTGGTCCAGCAAGTTGACCACGACGGCTTGCCGCCCCTCCGGGGTGGCGGCGTGCAGTTCCTGCGCCAGCAGCACCGGCGCGGCCACGTTCGCCTGCATATGGGCGTTGAGCAGCTCCCAGGAGAACGCGGTGGCGCTGTCGTATTCAAACAACGAAGCGTTGTTGACGATGCAAGAGATCGGCCCCAGCGCCGCGCTGGCCTGGCCGACCAGCTGGCGTACCGCCGCCTCGTCGGCCAGGTCGCACTGCAGCAGCGCGGCGCGCCGGCCCAGGACCAGGATGGCGTCGCGGGTCGCGATCGCGTCGCTTTCGGAATGGCGGTAGTGCAGGGCGAGGTCCCAGCCGGCCTGGGCCAGGCCGAGCGCGATCGCGCGGCCCAGGCGACGGCCGGCGCCGGTCACGAGCGCGACCCGGGGCAGGGAGATCGAAGGGCTATCCGTCATCATTTTCTTGAATTGTTGATAAAAGCTATTCTGGCTACAATGCCGGCATGTCCCTGCCCGCACCCGATACCGACGCCCTGGCCGCGTCCCATTCCCTGCAACAGCTCATCGCCGCCGACATCGAACAGCACGGCGGCGCGATCGCATTCTCTCGTTTCATGGAACTGGCGCTGTATGCGCCCAGGCTCGGGTATTACAGCGGCGGCGCAGCCAAGCTCGGCGCGAGCGGCGACTTCACCACCGCGCCCGAGATGACGCCGCTGTTCGGGGCGGCCGTGGCGCGCGTGGCAGCCGCTATTATCGCCCAAAGCGCGCCCGACATCATCGAGTTCGGCGCCGGCACCGGCCGCCTGGCGCGCGACGTCCTGGCCGAGCTGGCCCGGCAGGGTGTCGAGGTTCGCTCCTACACCATCATCGAACTGTCCGGCGAATTGCGCGCGCGCCAGCAGGCCAACCTGGCCGACCTGCCGCAGCTGCGCTGGCTGGACGCCATGCCGGACCGCTTCAGCGGCGTGGTGCTGGCCAACGAGGTGCTCGACGCCATGCCGGTCGAGCTGGTGATCCGTACCGGCGACGGCTGGCGCCGGCAAATGGTCACGGTCGAGGACGGCGCTTTCGCCTTCGTCCAGGCGCCGCTCGGCGCTGAACTGACCGCCCAGCTGGCGCGCCAGGTGCCGGACCACGAGCAGATGATCGAAGGCTATGTGACCGAACTGCACCCGATCGGCGCCGGCTTCATGCGCTCGCTGGCGGCGATGTTCGCGGGCGGCCGCGGCGCCGCCATCCTGTTCGACTACGGCTTCCCGGCCCACGAGTATTACCTCGACCAGCGCATCGGCGGCACCCTGATGTGTCATTACCGCCACCACGCGCACCCGGATCCCTTTTATTTGCCCGGCCTGCAGGACATCACCGCCCACGTCGATTTCACGGCGATGGCGCTGGCATCGCAGGATGCCGGCCTGCCGGTGCTGGCCTATATGAGCCAGGCTTCCTTCCTGCTCGGCGCCGGGATCGGCGAACTGTTGCTGGAAAACGACCCCGAGGATGCCAAGCATTTCCTGCCCCGGTCGCGGGCCGTGCAAAAGCTGGTTTCTCCTGCTGAAATGGGCGAATTGTTCAAGGTCCTGGTGGTCGGACAGGACGTAGAATTGCCAGAGCCAATCGTGCGCGCGGACCGCAGTCATCGCTTGTAGACTTTATGATATCTTGCACAGCGGACACAAATCCGGCTAAGCTGTGAGATATTCCCGCGTCTCGTCACATGACGGGCTTCGGCCGAGGACAGACAAAACGCGCAGGGTAGAAGCGGGTAGACTTGACAGATCATGGCCAAGATTCATACACATTATGACAACCTGAAGGTGTCGCGTCATGCGCCCCAGGAAGTCATTCGTGCTTCCTACAAGGCCCTGAGCCAGAAATACCACCCCGATAAAAACCCGGGCGACGAAAAGTCCGCCCGCATCATGGCGGTCGTCAATACCGCCTACAACGTCCTGTCCGATCCCGTCCGCCGCAAGGAACACGACGAATGGATCGCCGCCGAGGAGTGGGAAGTCGAGTGGCTGGAAAGCTCGAACGCCAAGGAAGGCCAGCCGCGCAAGAACGCCGACAACTGGGAGGGGCAGCCGCCGCCCAAGCCGCGCCGCAAGCGCCTGTGGCGCGATCCGCGCTGGTGGCTGGGCATGTCGGGCTGCTTCGTGGCCGGCGCCGTCGTCGCCGTGCTGACGATCGAACAACAACCCAACATTATCCCGAGCGCACTGGCCTGGGGCGGCATCGCCCAGGACCCCGTCAAGACCGGCCGCCCGGACGCGCTGGGCGTCGACGCCAGCAGTGACGACTGGGCCCGCCGCATCGGTCCGGACGGCGCCAAGGGCCCGCCGCCCGAGGTGCGCGCGCTCGCCGTCACCCAGCTGGCGGTGCCGGCCCGCGCCCCCGACTGCAGCACCGACCTGCAGACACTGGCGTCGCCCAGCGGCGATCCCTGGCCGCTCGAGTCTTCCTACCTGCCCGGCTACCCGGTCGGCAACGAGGGGACAGAAATGCAGGTCGTGGTCGACAACAGCGCCAACGCGGCGCCGGTATTCGTCAAGCTGTACGACCTCGACCGCCGCGCCAACGTCAGGCACGCCTTCGTGCAGCAGCGCTCGAACTTCACCTTCGACAAGCTGGCCGCCGGCAAGTACGAGGTGCGTTACCAGAACGTGGTCGACGGCGCCAGCAAGTCCGAGTGCGACGGCCGCCATACGGCCCTGCGCCAGGCCGCGGCCGATATGCAATAAGCGGCCCACAATCAGCTGGCTGTCGTTTTTTCGGCGTACTGACACTTTCTCGTGTCAGGACCTACCCCGATTTCATTATTTTCGTTCCGCGCCGTAATATACTGGCCAGATGCCGCGCGCCCATGCAGCCACGGCGCCACGCCCAACGCAGGCTTACACGGACCATCATGAACGAACTGGAAGGCCTGACGGCCCTGATCATCGAGCCCCACGCGGGGATGCGGGCCAGCATCCACAGCATGCTCACGCTGTGCGGCCTGACCCGGATCGAGCACGCCAGCACCTCCAACCAGGCCGTCAAGCACCTGGGCCTGCGCCAGTTCGACATGATCCTGTGCGAATACGACCTGGAAGGCGGCCAGGATGGCCAGCAACTGCTGGAAGACCTGCGCCACCACAGGCTGATGCGGCTGGCCACCATGTTCTTCATGGTCACGGCCGAAGGCAACCACAGCAAGGTGGTCAGCGCCGCCGAGCTGGCGCCCACCGACTATATCCTCAAGCCGTTCACCGCCGACCGCCTGCTCGAGCGCATCGCACGCGCCCTCGACAAGCGCAATGCCTTCCTGCCGGTGTACACCCTGATGGAAGCGGGCGACCAGGAGGAGGCGATCGCCGCCTGCATCGAAGGCCAGCGCCTGCACGCGCGCTACGCGGTCGACTTCCTGCGCCTGCGCGCCGAGCTGCACATGTTCCTGGGCCAGGCCGACCAGGCCGAGCCGATCTATCGCCACCTGGTCGAGATCAAGGCGATCGCCTGGGCCCGGCTCGGCCTGGCCAAGACCCTGTTCGTGCGCAAGCAATTCACCGAAGCGCGCGACATCCTGGAAGACCTGGTCGACACCAACCGCAACTTCGTCGACGCCTACGACTGGCTGGCGCGCACCCACGCGGCGGTCGGCGAATTGCAGAAATCGCAGGCGGTGCTGAGCGACGCGGTGGCGGTGTCGCCGCATGCCGTGCGGCGCCTGCGCACCCTGGCCGACACCGCCTTCGAGGCGGGCGACGTCGACACCGCCGAAAAAGCCCTGCGCCAGGTGGTGGGCAAGGCCAAATACTCCGAATTTCGCGACCCCGAGGACCACGTCAAGCTGGTGCGCGCGCTGGTGCACAAGGGCGATCCCGTCGGCGCCGCCGCCGTGGTGCGCGACCTCGACCGCTCGATGGGCGGGCGCGCCAATACCCCGCTGTGCAGCGCGATCGCCTCGGCCCTGGTGCACGAATACACCGGCAACGAGCAGCGCCTGGGCGAAGCGCTGGGCGCGGCCCTGGCGTCAAGCAAGGATGCGCCCAATCTGTCGCCCGACCTCAAGCTCGAGCTGGCGCGCACCTGCATCGACAATGGCCGCGAAGAAGGCGCTTCCGAGATCGTGCGCGAGGTGATGAGCAATGCCTCGAGCGACGCCATGGTCACCCGCGCCATGGGCGTGCTGGAGCAGGCAGGTAGAAGCGAGCTGGCGCAGACGCTGGCCCAGCAGAGCCGCCAGCAGGTGGTCGACCTGGTCGCCGGCGGCGCCGCGCGCGCCAGGGACGGCGACTACCAGGGCGCGGTGAGGCTGATGCTGGAAGCGGCCACCAAGTTGCCGAGCAATCCGGCGGTGGCCTTCAATGCCGCGCTGGCGGTGCTGCGCTGCCTCGAGCACGAGGGCTGGGACAACCGCCTCGGCGCCCAGGTGCCGGGCCTGATCGGCAATGTGCGCAAGCTCGATGCGCTCAATCCCAAGCTGCCGGCGCTGGCGGCGCTGCACCAGCAGGTGCTGAAACAATACAATCAAGGACTGCGACAAGGCGCGCATGCTGCCGCGCCGCTGCGCAAGGCCGGCTGAGCGGAGCGACGCCATGGCCGACATCCCCCAGGACTGCGCCCCGCGCCGCGTGCGACCCGCCCTGATGCGTAAACTCAGCGGCACCGAACGCATGTTCACCCTGGGCGGCGCCATCGCCCATGTGATCGGCATGGGGTATAGCGACGACCTGAGCACGGCCGACCTCGCGTATTACGTGGTGTCCGACGTCGCCCTGACCCAGCGCATCCTGCGCCTGTCCAACACGGTCCAGTACCGCACCCTGTCCGGCACGCCGGTGACGACGATCTCGCGCGCCATTTCCCTGCTCGGCTTCGACAATGTGCGCGCCGCCGCGCTGGCGATGCTGCTGGTCGATGCGCTCGACACCGCCGAGCACGGCGTGCGGGTGGAACTCGAAGCCGCCCTGTGCGCCAGCCTGGTCGGCCGCGAGCTGGCGCGCCACAGCCCGATCCCCGGGGCCGAGGAAGCGGCGATCTGCGCGCTGTTCAAGAACCTGGGCGCACTGCTGCTGGCCAGTCACGAGCCGGAGCGCTACCGGGAAATCGCCGCGTTCGTGGCGGCCGGCAAGCATAGCCCCAGCCAGGCTGCGCAACTGATCCTGGGCTGCAGCTTTGAGGTTTTGTCCGAGGCGATCTTGCGCGAGTGGCAGATGCCGGAGTTGATCGTGCAGGCCCAGGCGACGCTGCCGCCGGGACCGCTCGAGGCCGCGTTTGATCGCGACGAATGGATGCGGCAGGTGGCCGCCTTCAGCCGCGACGTGGCGCGCCTGATGGGGCGCCATCACGATCCGGCCGCCGCGACCGAGACCCAGGAACTGATACGGCGCTATGGCGCGGCGCTGGGCGTCGACCATCCGGCCATGGTGGCGCTGTACGACGAGGTGCAGGAAGGCATGAACGGCATGCTGCAGAGCATGAACATGGAGCGCGCGCCGAAGACCGATCCGAAGGCCGCCAGCAGCCTGCCGAACGTGCTGGCGCTGGCCACCCTGGACGCGGGCGAGGACGACGAGGGCGAGTTCCACCCCAGCGGCAAGCCGAAGAATGCGCGCGACCTGCTGCTGGCGGGCGTGCAGGACGTGACCCTGCTGGGCGGGTGCGGCGCCGGCGTCAACGACGTCATCATGGCCGTGCTCGAGACCCTGTACGGCGCGCTGGGCTTCCGCTTCGCCACCGTGTGCCTGCGCGACGCGCGCACGAAACAGTTCCGCGCCCGGGTGTCGCTGGGCGAGGGCAGCGTCGACCTGCAGGATGGTTTTGTTTTCCCCTGCGCCTTCACGCGCGACGTGTTCCACCTGGCGCTCGAAAACGACGCCGACATGATGATTGCGGACGCCTTCAGCCCCAGGATCCGCGACCTGCTGCCGGCCTGGTACAAGACTTTGCTGCCGGACGCCGAGAGTTTCATCGTCCTGCCGCTGGTGGTCGGCAAGGCCGGGCTGGGCCTGATCTACGCCGACCGCATCTTCCCCGCGCCCGAGGGCGTGGCGCCGGACGAGACGGCCCTGATCAAGGCGCTCAAGGCGCAGGTGCTGGCGGCGCTGGCGCCGGCGGGTGCGGGCAACCCCCAGCCTTAATTAACGTCGTTCCCGCGGAGGCGGGAACCTCATTCCGCTGCGCCCCGATAGCGTTTCTCTCCGCCACAACAATACGCATGAAAACTTGGGTTCCCGCCTCCGCGGGAACGACGTTGGTAAGCTGTGCTGGTGTGCCAACGGGCCAATTCCAAATCAGTTCATAAAGATTTTTTCGCACTTGGCAAAATCACCCTTGCAGCTTTACAGTCCGACCGTTACAATCACGCCCCGAAGCAACGCTGTCAGGCGAAGTAGAAAATCTTCTACCAAAACCTGATTGACAGTACGTTGAGCTTGCTTCATACTCTGCGGTTCTTCGCGGTGGGGTGGCCGAGTGGTTAAAGGCAGCAGACTGTAAATCTGCCCTCTCTGAGTACGCTGGTTCGAATCCAGCCCCCACCACCAAAAAGAAGATCGTGAAGTCGGATTTGAAGTTGTACCTCGCGGGTGTAGCTCAATGGTAGAGCAGAAGCCTTCCAAGCTTACGACGAGGGTTCGATTCCCTTCACCCGCTCCAGTTAGTGCGGTGGTTTCTACATCGCAAAAATCAGCCCTTGTAGCTCAGTGGTAGAGCACTCCCTTGGTAAGGGAGAGGCCACGTGTTCAATCCACGTCAAGGGCACCAGAATTTTGTACGGCAGTCGCGTTGCACTCGTCCGTCAGGTGTGCCTGGTAATCCCCAAAATATCGTTAGATCTTAGGAGTCTGAAATGGCAAAAGGTAAATTCGAACGGACCAAGCCGCACGTGAACGTCGGCACCATCGGTCACGTTGACCACGGTAAAACCACCCTGACGGCTGCAATCGCTACCGTCCTGTCGAAGAAATTCGGCGGCGAAGCCAAGGCCTACGACCAGATCGACGCGGCTCCAGAAGAAAAAGCACGCGGCATCACCATCAACACCGCGCACGTCGAGTACGAAACCGAAAACCGTCACTACGCGCACGTTGACTGCCCAGGCCACGCCGACTACATCAAGAACATGATTACCGGTGCTGCGCAGATGGACGGCGCGATCCTGGTGTGCTCGGCCGCTGACGGCCCAATGCCACAGACCCGCGAGCACATCCTGCTGGCGCGTCAGGTTGGCGTTCCATACATCATCGTGTTCCTGAACAAGTGCGACCTGGTCGACGACGCAGAACTGCTGGAACTGGTCGAAATGGAAGTCCGCGAACTGCTGTCGAAGTACGAGTTCCCAGGCGACGACCTGCCAATCATCAAGGGTTCGGCACGTATGGCGCTGGAAGGTCAGCCAGGCGAAATGGGCGAAGAGTGCATCGCCCGTCTGGCAGAAGCTCTGGACACCTACATCCCAACCCCGGAACGTGCTGTTGACGGCGCCTTCCTGATGCCAGTCGAAGACGTGTTCTCGATCTCGGGCCGCGGCACCGTCGTGACCGGTCGTGTCGAGCGCGGCGTGATCAAAGTCGGCGAAGAAATCGAAATCGTCGGTATCGTTGACACCGTCAAGACCACCTGCACCGGCGTGGAAATGTTCCGCAAGCTGCTGGATCAAGGTCAAGCTGGCGACAACGTCGGTCTGCTGCTGCGCGGCACCAAGCGTGAAGACGTGCAGCGTGGTCAGGTTCTGGCAAAGCCAGGCTCGATCAAGCCACACAGCAACTTCACCGGTGAGATCTACGTCCTGTCGAAAGACGAAGGCGGCCGTCACACCCCGTTCTTCAACAACTATCGTCCTCAGTTCTACTTCCGTACGACTGACGTGACCGGTTCGATCGAACTGCCAGCAGACAAAGAAATGGTCATGCCAGGCGACAACGTCTCGATCACCGTCAAGCTGATCGCTCCGATCGCGATGGAAGAAGGTCTGCGCTTCGCAATCCGCGAAGGCGGCCGTACCGTCGGCGCCGGCGTGGTTGCCAAGATCATCGCCTAATTCATCAGGCGATAGAGGGAAACGGAAACATCTCCGTTTCCCTCGAACAGCATTGCCAGCGAGCGCGCGCTTGCTGTATAATGCTGGATTCAGCAGTAAAGTTTTCGTAGGGGTGTAGCTCAATTGGCAGAGCGTCGGTCTCCAAAACCGAAGGTCGCGGGTTCGATTCCCTCCGCCCCTGCCACCGAATTCTGGTGCGCAGCACCGAAAGTAAAGAAGAATGTCTAATCAATCCGTGCAAACTGTCAGCACCTCGAATGACAAGTTCAAGGTCGCGCTGGCGGTGGTTGCAGCGATTGCAGGCGTCGTCGGGTTCTTCTACCTGACTGGCCAGAACAAACCAGCCTTGGTCGCCGCAGGCGCCCTCGTGGCTGGTTTAGTTTTTGCTGTCCTGCTTTTGTGGACTTCCACCACTGGCCGTGATTTCCTGAGCTTCGCCAAGGAGTCGGTGCGCGAGACCAAGAAGGTCGTCTGGCCTACCCGCCGCGAAGCCATGCAGATCACCGGCATCGTGTTCGCCTTCGTGGTCGTGATGGCGATTTTCCTGTGGGGCACGGATAAGCTTCTCGAGCTCCTGTTGTACGACTTTGTCCTGGGTTGGAAATAACATGAGCGATAACGTGCAAGACAATGCACCAGTGCCGGGCGATGTCCCGGCACAAGACGCTGCGGCTGCGCCGCTGAGCGTCCCGGTCAGCAACAAGCGCTGGTACGTCGTCCATGTCTATTCGGGCATGGAAAAGAGCGTGATGCGCGCCCTGAACGAGCGCGTCGAGCGCGCAGGGATGCAAGACCAGTTCGGCCAGATCCTGGTGCCGACCGAGGAAGTCGTCGAGATGCGCAACGGCACCAAAGCCGTTTCCGAGCGCCGCTTCTTCCCGGGCTACGTGCTGGTTGAGATGGAAATGACCGACGAAACCTGGCACCTGGTGAAGAACACCAGCAAGGTCACCGGCTTCATCGGCGGCAAATCGAACAAGCCGACCCCGATCCCAGCACGCGAGATCGACAAGATCATGCAGCAGGTGCAAGAGGGTGTCGAAAAGCCACGGCCAAAAGTGCTGTACGAAGTGGGCGAGCAAGTCCGCATCAAGGAAGGCCCGTTCACCGACTTCAACGGCAACGTCGAGGAAGTCAACTACGAAAAGTCGAAGGTGCGTGTTTCTGTTACCATCTTCGGTCGTTCGACTCCGGTGGAGCTGGAGTTCGGACAGGTAGAGAAAGTCTAAACGCCGTAATCGGAGCGTCGCAGTAGTCAGGCGGAATCCGGTAAGAGGAGCCCCGCCGAGACGAGTAGTCGTGGTGGGGCGCTACTACTCAAGTCAAGATAGGAGCCAGACATGGCAAAGAAAATCATTGGCTTTATCAAGCTGCAAGTCCCAGCTGGTAAGGCAAACCCATCCCCACCGATCGGTCCTGCACTCGGTCAGCGTGGCCTGAACATCATGGAATTCTGCAAGGCGTTCAACGCGCAGACCCAGGGTATGGAACCAGGCATGCCGATCCCGGTCGTGATCACCGCGTTCGCCGACAAGTCCTTCACCTTCGTGATGAAGACCCCGCCGGCAACCTACCTGATCAAGAAAGCCGCCGGCATCACCAAGGGCTCGGCCAAGCCGCACACCGACAAGGTTGCCAAGCTGACCCGCGCTCAAGCTGAAGAAATCGCAAAAACCAAGCAGCCGGACCTGACCGCCGCCGACATGGACGCAGCAGTGCGTATCATCGCTGGCTCGGCACGTTCGATGGGCATCACGGTGGAGGGTCTGTAATGGCTAAGCTGTCCAAGCGCGTCAAAGCAATCAAAGCAAAAGTTGACCGTAACAAGGTCTATGAGTTCGACAACGCTGTGTCGATCATCAAGGAATTCGCCACCGCCAAGTTCAACGAGTCGATCGACGTCGCCGTTCAACTGGGCGTGGACCCGAAGAAGTCGGATCAAGTGGTCCGCGGTTCGGTCGTGCTGCCAGCTGGCACCGGCAAGACCGTGCGCGTCGCTGTGTTCGCTTCGGGCGAAAAGGCTGAAGCTGCCAAGGCAGCCGGCGCCGACGTGGTCGGCATGGAAGACCTGGCAGAGCGCGTGAAGGCCGGCGACATGCCGTTCGACATCGTGATCGCTTCGCCAGACACCATGCGTATCGTCGGTACCCTGGGTCAGATCCTGGGCCCACGCGGCCTGATGCCGAACCCGAAAGTCGGCACCGTGACCCCTGACGTCGCTACCGCCGTCAAGAACGCCAAAGCCGGTCAGGTCCAGTACCGTACCGACAAGGCAGGTATCGTCCACGCGACCATCGGCCGCAAGTCGTTCAGCGACGCAGATCTGAAGACCAACCTGGTCGCCCTGATCGACGCACTGAACAAGGCCAAGCCGGCCACCTCGAAAGGCGTGTACCTGCGTAAGGTCGCCCTGTCGTCGACCATGGGCGCTGGCGTCCGTGTCGATCACGCTTCGATCTCGGCTGCTGCCTAAGAACGTCATCCCCGCGCAGGCGGGGACCTAAGTTAAAAGTCCTTGCAGTTTCATCGTGAGGCGCATCTTTGGGCTGTCGGAGCTGAACACCGCTCCGGCAGGCAATCAAAGACCGTTGGGCCGAAAGCAGAGGTTGAGCTGACGGTTAATAGACCACCCAACGCAGATGGTGTACCCGAACAAGTTTTGTAGTCCAGCTGTGTGAATGTATCCGCCCAGTTTTAAGACTTCTTAACTTCGGACGCCGTGTGTTCGAACCGATATGGACATCCGTTCATATCATTTAAGGAGATTGACCGTGGGTCTTAATCTGAATGACAAAAAGGTCGTCGTCGAAGAAGTTTCCGCAAAAGTAGCAACTGCGCAAACCATCGTCGTGGCTGAGTACCGTGGCATCCAGGTTAGTCACTTGACCAAGCTCCGTGCAACCGCACGTGCCCAGGGTGTGTACCTGCGTGTTCTGAAGAACACGCTGGCTCGCCGCTCTGTCGAAGGCACGCAGTTTGCCCCGCTGGCTGACGCCATGACCGGTCCGCTGATCTACTCGATCTCGGACGACGCCGTTGCTGCCGCTAAAGTCCTCGCCGACTTCGCGAAAACCAACGACAAGCTGGTCCTGAAAGCCGGTAACTACGCAGGTAAGCAGCTCGACGTAGCTGGTGTTACCGCGTTGGCAAGCATCCCATCCCGTGAAGTCCTCATCTCGCAGCTGTTGGGCGTCATGCTGGCTCCGGTGTCGGGCTTTGCACGTGGTCTGGCTGCACTGGCAGCGAAAAAAGGCGAAGGTTCGGAAGCTGCTCCTGCAGCCGAAGAAACCGCTGCAGCTTAATAGCGCAGCCTTTTTTCTCAAGTACTAACTACACACAATATACAACTGGAGTTTCAAATGGCAATTAGCAAAGACGATATCCTGAACGCAGTGAGCGAAATGTCCGTCATGGACCTGAACGAACTGGTCAAGGCATTCGAAGAGAAGTTCGGCGTGTCGGCAGCTGCAATGGCAGCACCGGCAGCTGGCGGCGCCGCTGGCGGTGCAGCTGCTGCTGAAGAGCAGACCGAGTTCAACGTTGTTCTGTCGGAAGTCGGCGCGAACAAGGTCGGCGTCATCAAGGCAGTCCGTGAAATCACCGGTCTGGGCCTGAAAGAAGCCAAGGACCTGGTCGACGGCGCACCGAAGACCGTGAAAGAAGCCCTGCCAAAAGCTGACGCTGAAGCCGCTAAGAAGAAGCTGGAAGAAGCTGGCGCCAAGGCCGAGCTGAAGTAATACATAAGCACCGGGCGCTTGAAATACAGTGCCCAGCGCGGGAGTCAAAGCTTGCAAAACCTGCCGGAAGGCAGGGGATGCGGCTTTGGCTCTTTTGTCGTCCCTGCGGCAAACGTCGAGATTTACATGGCGACAGGGAATAAGTAGTACCCCGTTTCAGCAGCATCGTATCACAGCAGTTTGCTTGTCCTTTTCATCTGGCGCGAAAGAGTAAGAGACTTCAGGGCTTGCGTGTGGTAGTGGCGTTCGCCACTGGCAATTCCTGAATTCTCCATCCTTTCTGTCACTCACGGAGTGTCCATGCACTACTCATTTACTGAGAAGAAGCGCATTCGCAAGTCGTTCGCGAAGCGCGCCAACGTTCACAACGTTCCCTACCTGCTGGCTACCCAGCTGGAATCCTACGAGAACTTCCTGCAGGCCGAATTCGCTCCGTCCTCGCGCAAGAACGAAGGCCTGCAATCGGCCTTCTCCTCGATTTTCCCTATCGTGTCGCACAATGGTTTTGCGCGCCTCGAGTTCCTGTCGTATGTGCTGGGCGACCCTGCGTTTGACGTGAAAGAGTGCCAGCAGCGTGGCCTGACCTTCGCGTCGCCGCTGCGCGCCAAGGTGCGTCTGGTGATCCTGGACAAGGAATCGCCGACCAAGCCAGTCGTCAAGGAAATGAAAGAGCAGGAAGTCTATATGGGCGAGCTGCCGCTGATGACCACGAACGGTTCGTTCGTGATCAACGGCACCGAGCGCGTCATCGTCTCCCAGCTGCACCGTTCGCCTGGCGTGTTCTTCGAACACGACCGCGGCAAGACCCACTCGTCGGGCAAGCTGCTGTTCTCGGCACGTATCATTCCTTACCGCGGCTCGTGGCTGGACTTCGAGTTCGACCCGAAAGACATCCTGTTCTTCCGCGTCGACCGTCGCCGCAAGATGCCGGTAACGATCCTGCTGAAGGCCATCGGCATGACGCCGGAGCAGATCCTGGCGAACTTCTTCGTCTTCGACAACTTCACCCTGCGTAACGACGGCGGCGAACTCGAGTTCGTTTCCGAGCGTCTGCGCGGCGAAGTCGCGCGCTTCGACATCGTCGATCCGAAGTCGGGCAAGACCATCGTCACCAAGGACAAGCGCATCAACGCCAAGCACGTCCGTGACATCGAAGCCGCCGGTATCAAGAGCATTTCGGTGCCGGAAGACTACCTGCTGGGCCGCGTGCTGGCCAAGAACATCGTCGACCAGGACACCGGCGAGATCATCGCCGTGGCCAACGACGAGCTGACCGAAGAACTGCTGGGCAAGCTGCGCGACGCCAGCGTGACCGACATCCAGACGCTGTACACCAACGATCTGGACCAGGGCGCCTACATCTCGCAAACCCTGCGCACCGACGACACCGCCGACCAGACCGCCGCACGCGTGGCGATCTACCGCATGATGCGTCCTGGCGAACCGCCAACCGAAGAATCGGTCGAAGCCCTGTTCAACGGCCTGTTCTACATGCCGGAACGCTACGACCTGTCGGCTGTCGGCCGCATGAAGTTCAACCGCCGTATCGGCCGTGACGAACTGACCGGCGACATGACCCTGTCGAATGAAGACATCCTGGCCGTGATCAAGATCCTGGTCGAGCTGCGCAATGGCCGCGGCGAAGTCGACGACATCGATCACCTGGGTAACCGCCGCGTGCGTTGCGTCGGCGAACTGGCTGAGAACCAGTTCCGTGCCGGCCTGGTGCGCGTGGAACGCGCCGTCAAGGAACGCCTCGGCCAAGCCGAAGCGGACAACCTGATGCCGCACGACCTGATCAACAGCAAGCCGATCTCGGCCGCGATCCGCGAATTCTTCGGTTCGTCGCAGCTGTCGCAGTTCATGGACCAGACCAACCCGCTGTCGGAAGTCACCCACAAGCGCCGCGTCTCGGCACTGGGACCGGGCGGTCTGACCCGCGAACGCGCCGGCTTCGAGGTGCGCGACGTGCACCCGACCCACTACGGCCGCGTGTGCCCGATCGAAACGCCTGAAGGCCCGAACATCGGCCTGATCAACTCGCTGGCTCTGTACGCCCGCCTGAACGAATACGGCTTCCTGGAAACCCCGTACCGCAAGGTCGAGGATTCGAAAGTCACCGACAAGATCGAATACCTGTCGGCGATCGAAGAAGGCCGCTACATCATCGCCCAGGCGAATGCGAAGATCAACGACGAAGGCCAGCTGGTCGACGAACTGGTCTCGGCGCGTGAAGCCGGCGAAACGATCCTGGTCTCGCCAGAGCGCATCCAGTACATGGACGTCGCCCCGGGCCAGATCGTGTCGGTCGCAGCATCGCTGATTCCGTTCCTGGAGCACGATGACGCGAACCGTGCACTGATGGGCGCCAACATGCAGCGCCAGGCCGTGCCTTGCCTGCGTCCAGAGAAAGCCGTGGTCGGCACCGGTATCGAGCGCACCGTCGCGGTCGACTCGGGCACCACCGTGCAGGCCCTGCGTGGCGGCGTGGTCGACTACATCGATGCCGGTCGCGTGGTCATTCGCGTGAACGACGATGAAGCGCAGGCTGGCGAAGTCGGCGTCGACATCTACAACCTGATCAAGTACACCCGTTCGAACCAGAACACCAACATCAACCAGCGTCCGATCGTGCAGGTTGGCGACCGCGTTGCCCGTGGCGACGTGATTGCCGACGGCGCATCGACCGACCTGGGCGAGCTGGCACTGGGCCAGAACATGCTGGTGGCGTTCATGCCGTGGAACGGCCTGAACTTCGAAGACTCGATCCTGATCTCGGAAAACGTCGTCAAGGACGACCGTTACACCTCGATCCACATCGAAGAACTGTCGGTTGTCGCTCGCGACACCAAACTGGGCGCGGAAGAAATCACCCGCGACATCTCGAACCTGGCAGAAAACCAGCTGGCGCGCCTGGATGAATCGGGCATCGTCTACATCGGCGCCGAAGTGCAAGCCGGCGACGTGCTGGTCGGTAAGGTCACCCCGAAAGGCGAGACCCAGCTGACCCCTGAAGAAAAGCTGCTGCGCGCGATCTTCGGCGAAAAAGCGTCGGATGTGAAAGACACCTCGCTGCGCGTGCCTTCGGGCATGGTCGGCACCGTGATCGACGTGCAAGTGTTCACCCGCGAAGGCATCCAGCGCGACAAGCGCGCCCAGCAGATCATCGACGACGAGCTGAAGCGTTTCCGCCTGGACCTGAACGACCAGATGCGTATCGTGGAAGGCGATGCCTTCGAGCGTCTGGAGCGTATGCTGGTCGGCAAGATCGTCAACGGCGGTCCGAAGAAGCTGGCCAAGGGCGCGGCGATCACCTCGGAATACCTGGCGGACCTGGACAAGTTCCACTGGTTCGACATCCGTCCGGCCGACGACGACACCGCGAACGCACTGGAAGCGATCAAGGAATCGATCAACGAAAAGCGTCACCAGTTCGACCTGGCCTTCGAAGAAAAGCGCAAGAAGTTGACCCAGGGCGACGAGCTGCAGCCTGGCGTGCAGAAGATGGTCAAGGTCTACCTGGCCGTCAAGCGCCGCCTGCAGTCGGGCGACAAGATGGCGGGCCGCCACGGTAACAAGGGTGTGGTCTCGCGTATCGTGCCGGTGGAAGACATGCCGTTCATGGCGGACGGTCGTCCTGCCGACGTCGTGCTGAACCCGCTGGGCGTTCCGTCGCGTATGAACGTCGGTCAGATCCTGGAAACCCACCTCGGCTGGGCAGCGAAGGGCCTGGGCTGGCGCATCGGCGAAATGCTGCAGGCGCAAGCGAAGGCGGCAGATCTGCGCACCTTCCTGGGCAAGATCTACAACGAAACCGGCCGCAAGGAAGACCTGGACAGCTTCAGCGATGAAGAAATCCTGAGCCTGGCACAGAACCTCAAGAACGGCGTGCCGTTCGCGACCCCGGTGTTCGATGGCGCCCACGAGGAAGACATCCGCCGCATGCTGGACCTGGCGTTCCCGGACGACATCGCTGCCCACCTGGGCATGACGCCGTCGAAGAACCAGGTCACCATGTTCGACGGCCGCACCGGCGAAGCGTTCGAGCGCAAGGTCACCGTCGGCTTCATGCACATGCTGAAGCTGCACCACCTGGTCGACGACAAGATGCACGCCCGTTCGACCGGTCCGTACTCGCTGGTGACGCAGCAGCCGCTGGGCGGTAAAGCCCAGTTCGGTGGCCAGCGCTTCGGTGAGATGGAGGTGTGGGCACTGGAAGCGTACGGCGCATCGTACGTGCTGCAGGAAATGCTGACTGTGAAGTCGGACGACGTGAACGGCCGTACCAAGGTGTACGAGAACCTGGTCAAGGGCGACCACGTGATCGACGCCGGCATGCCGGAATCGTTCAACGTGCTGGTCAAGGAAATCCGTTCGCTGGGTATCGACATCGATCTCGAGCGCAACTAAGCAGGGCCAGCATGGCCGCCAGCCTTCGGGCTGGTCCGCGCCTTCAAGACCGTCGTTCCCGCGCAGGCGGGAACCTAAGCCCGGCGATCAGCCGGCAAACTTGGATTCCCGCCTGCGCGGGAATGACGGTTTTTAGGATAGTGGGATCAGCAAACGCCGGCGAAAATCGGTGAGAACGTGGCGGTAGTAGTATTCAGTACAGAATCAATCACCTTTGGAGTGATACATGAAAGCACTGCTCGATCTATTCAAGCAAGTTCAGCAAAACGAAAGTTTCGACGCCATCAAGATTGGCCTGGCGTCGCCTGAAAAAATCCGTTCGTGGTCGTTCGGCGAAGTCAAGAAGCCGGAAACCATCAACTACCGTACGTTCAAGCCTGAGCGTGACGGCCTGTTCTGCGCCAAGATCTTTGGCCCGATCAAGGACTACGAATGCCTGTGCGGCAAGTACAAGCGCCTGAAGCACCGCGGCGTGATCTGCGAAAAGTGCGGCGTCGAAGTCACCCTGGCTAAAGTGCGCCGCGAGCGCATGGGCCACATCGAACTGGCGTCGCCAGTCGCTCACATCTGGTTCCTGAAATCGCTGCCGTCGCGTCTGGGCATGGTCCTGGACATGACCCTGCGCGATATCGAACGCGTGCTGTACTTCGAAGCATACGTCGTCACCGATCCTGGCATGACCCCGCTCAAGAAGAGCCAGATCATGTCGGAAGACGACTACGCCGCCAAGTACGAAGAGTACGGCGACGACTTCACCGCATTCATGGGCGCCGAAGGCATCCGTGAACTGCTGCGCTCGATCGACATCCACCGCGATGCCGAAGCCCTGCGCGTGGAGCTCAAGGAATCGAAATCCGAAGCCAAGATCAAGAAATACGCCAAGCGCCTGAAAGTGCTCGAGGCGTTCCAGCGTTCGGGCATCAAGCCTGAGTGGATGATCATGGAAGTTCTGCCGGTCCTGCCGCCAGAGCTGCGTCCGCTCGTCCCGCTGGACGGCGGCCGTTTCGCCACGTCTGACCTGAACGACCTGTATCGCCGCGTCATCAACCGTAATAACCGCCTGAAGCGCCTGATGGAACTGCGCGCACCAGAGATCATTACGCGTAACGAAAAGCGCATGCTGCAGGAAGCGGTCGACTCGCTGCTGGACAACGGCCGTCGCGGCAAAGCGATGACCGGCGCCAACAAGCGTCCGCTGAAGTCGCTGGCCGAGATGATCAAGGGTAAGGGCGGTCGTTTCCGTCAGAACTTGCTGGGTAAGCGCGTCGACTACTCGGGCCGTTCGGTCATCGTGGTGGGTCCACAGCTGAAACTGCACCAGTGCGGTCTGCCGAAGCTGATGGCTCTCGAGCTTTTCAAACCCTTTATCTTCAACAAGCTGGAACTGATGGGTCTCGCGACCACCATCAAGGCCGCGAAAAAGCTCGTGGAAGTTCAGGAACCAGTCGTTTGGGACATCCTGGAAGAAGTCATCAAAGAACACCCGGTCATGCTGAACCGTGCGCCTACGCTGCACCGTCTCGGTATCCAGGCGTTCGAGCCAGTCCTGATCGAAGGTAAAGCGATCCAGCTGCACCCGCTGGTCTGCGCGGCGTTCAACGCCGACTTCGACGGTGACCAGATGGCAGTCCACGTGCCGCTGTCGATCGAAGCGCAGATGGAAGCGCGTACGCTGATGCTGGCGTCGAACAACATCCTGTTCCCATCGAACGGCGAACCGTCGATCGTGCCGTCGCAGGATATCGTGCTGGGTCTGTACTACGCGTCGCGCGAGGCGATCAACGCCAAGGGCGAAGGCATGATGTTCCCGGACGTGTCGGAAGTCATCCGCGCGTACGACAACAAGGAAGTCGAACTGGCGACCCGCATCACGGTGCGTATCGTTGAGTTCCCGAAGAACGCCGAAGGCGGCTTCGACCAGACCCTGACCCGCTACGAGACCACCGTTGGCCGTGCGATCCTGTCCGAGATCCTGCCGAAAGGCCTGCCGTTCTCGGTGCTGAACCGCGCGCTGAAGAAGAAGGAAATCTCGAAGCTGATCAACACGTCGTTCCGCAAGTGCGGCCTGCGTGCGACCGTCGTCTTCGCGGACAAGCTGATGCAGTCGGGCTTCCGCCTGGCGACCCGCGCCGGCATCTCGATCGCCGTCGACGACATGCTGATCCCGGACGTCAAGAAGGGCATGATCGCGACCGCCGAAGCCGAAGTGAAGCAGATCGAGCAGCAGTACGCCTCGGGTCTGGTCACCGCCGGCGAGCGTTACAACAAGGTCGTCGACATCTGGGGCAAGACCTCGGATGAAGTCGGCAAGGCGATGATGGACCAGCTCAAGATCGAGCCGGTCACCAAGCGCGACGGCACCGAAGGCACCCAGGAATCGTTCAACGCGATTTACATGATGGCCGACTCGGGCGCCCGTGGTTCGGCAGCCCAGATTCGCCAGCTGGCGGGTATGCGCGGCCTGATGGCGAAACCGGACGGTTCGATTATCGAAACGCCGATTACCGCGAACTTCCGCGAAGGCCTGAACGTTCTGCAGTACTTCATCTCGACCCACGGCGCTCGTAAAGGTCTGGCGGATACGGCACTGAAGACCGCGAACTCGGGTTACCTGACCCGTCGTCTGGTGGACGTGACGCAAGACCTGGTGGTGATCGAAGACGATTGCGGCACCAGCAACGGCACCCACATGAAGGCGCTGGTCGAAGGCGGTGAAGTCATCGAAGCCCTGCGCGACCGTATCCTCGGCCGCGTGGCAGGCACCGACGTCGTCAACCCTGAAACCCAGGAAACCCTGTACGAAGCCGGCACCCTGCTGGACGAAGACATGGTCGAAGAGATCGAACGCGTCGGCATCGACGAGGTGAAGGTCCGCACGCCGCTGAACTGCGACACGCGCTACGGCCTGTGCGCCAAGTGCTACGGCCGCGACCTGGGCCGCGGCATGCTGGTCAACAGCGGCGAAGCAGTCGGTGTGGTGGCAGCGCAGTCGATCGGTGAGCCGGGTACCCAGCTGACCATGCGTACCTTCCACATCGGTGGTGCGGCATCGCGCGCAGCAGTGGCATCGTCGGTCGAAGCCAAGTCGAACGGTACGGTCCGCTTCACCGCGACCATGCGTTACGTCACCAACGGCAAGGGCGCGCAAATCGTCATTACCCGTTCGGGCGAAGTGCTGATCACCGACGACCACGGCCGTGAGCGCGAGCGTCACAAGGTGCCGTACGGCGCGACCCTGATCGTCAAGGATGGCCAGACCGTGAAGGCTGGCACCGCCCTGGCGACCTGGGATCCGCTGACCCGTCCGATCATCACCGAATACGCCGGTACGATCCGCTTCGAGAACGTCGAAGAAGGCGTCACCGTCGCACGTCAGGTCGATGAAGTGACCGGTCTGTCGACCCTGGTGGCAATCGATCCGAAGCGTCGTGGTTCGGGCAAGGTGCTGCGTCCGCAGGTCAAGCTGCTGAACGAAGAAGGCCAGGAAGTGAAGATCGCCGGCACCGAACACGCTGTGACGATCGGCTTCCAGGTCGGCGCGCTGATCATGGTCAAGGACGGTCAGCAAGCGACCGTGGGTGAAGTGCTGGCACGTATCCCGACCGAATCGCAGAAGACCCGCGACATTACCGGTGGTCTGCCGCGCGTTGCCGAACTGTTCGAAGCACGTTCGCCGAAAGACGCGGGCATGCTGGCGGAAGTCACCGGTACCGTGGCGTTCGGTAAAGAGACCAAGGGCAAGCAGCGCCTGGAAATCACCGACATGGACGGCAACAAGCACGAGTTCCTGATTACCAAGGACAAGCAAGTGCTGGTGCACGACGGCCAGGTGGTGAACAAGGGCGAGATGATCGTGGACGGCCCGGCCGATCCGCAAGACATCCTGCGCCTGCTGGGCATCGAAGCGCTGGCCCGCTACATCGTGGACGAAGTGCAGGACGTGTACCGCCTGCAGGGCGTGAAGATCAACGACAAGCACATCGAGGTGATCGTTCGCCAGATGCTGCGTCGTGTTCAGATCACCGACGCAGGCGACACCGACTACATCGTCGGCGAGCAGGTGGAGCGTTCGGAACTGCTGGAAGAGAACGACAAGGTCAACGCCGTCGGCAAGCTGCCGGCGCAGTACGAAAACGTGCTGCTGGGTATTACGAAGGCATCGCTGTCGACCGACTCGTTCATCTCGGCCGCATCGTTCCAGGAAACCACCCGCGTGCTGACCGAAGCGGCGATCATGGGCAAGCGCGACGGTCTGCGCGGCCTGAAAGAGAACGTCATCGTCGGCCGCCTGATCCCTGGCGGTACCGGTCTGGCATTCCACCGCGCCCGCAAGGAGAAGGAAGTGTGGGAAGCGGAAGAGCGTCAGGCATTGCTGCAGCAAGAGAAAGCCAATATGGCTGCCGAGCTGCAGGCGATGGAAGACCAGCAGACTGCGCAGGCTTCGGCTGAGCAGCATGACGACGGCGAGTGATCGCGTAAGTTGTTAGTGAAAACGGCACCCTGAGGGGTGCCGTTTTTTTTCACTAAATTAGTACGAAAGACGCAAGATTGAGAAGCGTGAATTAAAGAAAATTCTTCGTGTTTTAGCACCTAAAATATATTAGTGAGTATCTAAGAAAAAGGCGACAGTACGTTAAAAGCGCAAATATCTTACTCTTCAAGCCATTGAATAAGTTCTTTTAGGCCAACCATGTCTGAGCATATCGACTCAATACCGTCGGTCTCAGCTTTGGTTTGAAATGCCGCCCAGCAGGTCTCATTTTTTCCATCGATACCAATGTGCTGCTCGATGGCGCCATTTGTCCAGAGCCAAATTCCGGCGGTCTTGAGTTTCACATGCAAATTTTTAATCGCTGGCTTTGCATCAATATTTTTAGCAAGTTCTGTAAATGCTTCGGAAGCCTTTATTACCCCATTCTTTGGGGTTCCGGTGGCGGGATTTAGTGTTACTTGTCCTGCCGCCGCCATCTGCGCCAGAATGTTCTTTAGCGTTTTGATGTCGGTATCGTTTGGCTCTATGAATCCATGGGTTATGCAGCCATTAAAAGCATAATCCAAGTCAGCGATTGCCTTTGTCGGCATGTCCATAGCCTCTAGGATCGATTTCGATTTCTTTGTGTCGTTCACTCCACTCTGCGCAATCAGTGCAATCTTCTTCTGCCCTAAGCTTGCGCCGGTAAGTTGCTCAAATATACACGGAAGCAAACGAATCTCAGTTTTCCCTTCGGCAAGAACCACACGTTCAGAAAAAAGGATTTTGCTAGAGTTAGTGAGGGTAAATAGCTGCTCCATTTGATGGATAGAGTCAGGAACAACGTTTTGGATCGCATCTGCTAATCGTTGGCGCGAGTAAGTACCTAAATTCTCACTTTTTCTAATCAGAAGAGTATGCTGGGCGTCTGTGGTGCCAACGAGTTGAGAGGAGTGTGTAGAGAAAATAACTTGATACCCTGTTTTTGAAAGTTGTTTGAGTGCGAATCTAACTTGCTCAATGGCAACAGGATGCAAATAGAGTTCTGGTTCATCAATTAGTAGCAGGGTTGTCCGAGCATTGATAGCATTGGCGCGACGTACATCTGCAAGGTGGCGAATTAACGCAATCTGGATTGAGCGTTGAGCACCATGCCCGTATGATGAAAAACTCCGGCCAGGACCGTTATCTTCATATACTCGAACGGTGCCGCTTTTGATTATTTCATCAATAGTCGGCACTGGAAAATCTAATTTCACATTTAGCCCAGGAAACATCTCATTAACTTTGCCGTTAATTGAATCATCGAGATTTCCTAATTCGCCAAGGCGTAAGTCGCCATCCGCAGTTACTCTTCGTTCTACTTCGAGAAGATGTTGCGAAAGTTCCTGTCCATGTGCATTACGCACAGGGTTTAAGAACTCTGCTAAAAGCTTTCCTATTGTTGTAGTCGTTTTTGCTTTACTTGCGTCTTCTGCGGAGTTCTCCATGGCGCCAATTCGTATTGGGTCAGGGAGCAGTGCGGAAAGTGCATTATCAATCCCATTTGGGTTTGGCACCCATTTTCCTTCTTCTTCTCCCATACTCCAAACATGAAGAAGAATTTCTGTGGCTTTCGCATTCGGCTTGAGTTGGCATCGCCTTACTTTTAGCACACCTGCAACTATATATGGCTGTATCGATGCGCGTTGCTTTGGGTCCAGTGTATCAACCACCTCTGGGGTTATCCCTGTGATTGTACCGATTACTTCAACCGATTTTTGTGTGTCGTTAAAATCGGTATCGTCCAAACTTGATTTTCTAAGTAACCATTGAATAGCCGATAATATGTTGGACTTTCCGCAGTTGTTATATCCAACGAGCGGAGTAAATGCCGACAAAGTGATTTTTGCGTTCTTGCACGATCTAAAGTTAATGATTGATAGGTCTTTTATGAGAATCGTCATTTTTCAGTCCTGAGGTTTCGGATGAGTTTCGGTCATTCTGAGTAACATCAGTGGGAAATTGCCAGCCCTCTTTTATTCTAAGAAATATTCAATCGTTAAATCTAAAAAAAAGTCACAATTTCTTTAATTCTTAATTTATTTTTGTTAAAACTCTTTGCTTTATTTCTTATTGGTGTGGATGGGTGCGGATGAATTGAATATAAGGGTTAAAGAGCGAGTTGCTAATTCAACGGTTTCAGTAATTTCCCTTTGGAAATTTTGCATGCCATTGGCCCATTCGTTTGTTCGGCGCAGACGGGGGCGGGTCTGACAATCGGACACGGTGTATTGCTGTGTTTGCGCAGGCGCGTTGAGATTGCATCTCGACTACTGTCTATAGGCAGAAGATCGTCGACATGCTTATCCCTCTGATCATTCCAGATGTCGTACTGTATTATGAGTGTCGGGCCAAGCGGCACCAGCTACATCGTCTGAGCACACGGAGGGGGTCAGGTCCGACTATCGGACACGGCTACGGCCTGAAAGAGAATGTCATCGTCGGCCGCCTGATCCGTGGCGGTGCCGGTCTGGCATTCCATCGCGCTCGCAAGGAGACGAAGTATGGGAAGCGGAAGAGCGTCAGGCACTGCTGCAGCAAGAGAAGGCCAATATGGCTGCCGCGCTGCAGGCGATGGAAGACCAGCAGACTGCGCAGGCTTCGGCCGAGCAGCACGACGACGGCGAGTGATCGCGTAAGTTGTTAGTGAAGGGGGCACCCTGAGGGGTGCCGTTTTTATTTGCCGGATGGGTTCGTTGACGTGGATCCTCGGAAAGGTTTGCGCCTGTGCCAGAGGTAACCAATGACGAGTCCTGCAATAGTGATTCCGAATGCTGCGTATGCCTGCAGGTAGTAGCCGTTACCCTGTTCCAATCGCAGATAAGGGCCAACGTCCGTGGAGTGAATTTCTAGAAACAGGCTTGTAAACCAAATCGCTGCTGGAGCAAAACAGATCGCGCCGAGCCATGGCCTGAAGCGGGCCGTGACGAGGCATAGAAGTGCTGCCGCCAAACCTACTTGCCAAAAAAGGACCGCATCCGGTTCTTTGTCGCTTACTTCGGCAAGTAGGACTGTAGGATAGAGGCAGGTGAGCGCTAGTATTGCACGGTGAGTGGAACGTAACATTCCGGAAGTCCTCCAAGTTCCTGCTCGAGGCGCTCAACAAACCTGTCGATATACTGGACCAGATCGATGCAGCCAGCGCTGCCGGCTACCGCACCGCCATGGATAAAAAAGCCACCCCGGCCATGCGTCTGTGTGGACGGATACGGATGAATTGTAAGCCTGAAATTACCCCAAGCTGCGCGAGGCGAATGAATAACGCTCTTGAGCCAGTTGTTCTCCCATAGCTGAGATGGTTGGATCCAATATTGACCAGCTGGGATAGGACCGTGGAAAGGAATGCGTTGCCGCTCTTTGGAATAGTCGAACTGTCCTCTTGCGTTCGGCTTCCCCGACACCGCTGGGAAGACCAATGAGGCTCGGGTTCCGAAAGCGTGCAGCGTTTTTCCGTCGAATCGTAATGACATGTGTGATTTTGCGCACGCAGGCGTGCGCGGTATTGCTCTCTCTTCTGCATATCTTCCCATCATCTGCATCCTTAGTAGATTGGCTTGAGCATGTGCTTGCTACCAATGGATGATTGGTTATTCTATGATGTTCTAAGTTATGCATAGTCAAGTTGAACGAAGATAATCTGCCAACGAATGGCGACGTTTAAGGATGTGATCGACGACGCCTGTGGGCTTGGTTGCCGGCCTATGACGCAACCAGCATCACCGTGTGTCCGACCTTCAGCCTTGGACTGGCCCTCAAGGCACTTCGCACGAGATATCTGCGCAATATAGGAATGTGAACCACGCGGCCCAGCAATCGGTAACGTATGCTGTCGTCGATCAAGCGTGGACGGTAAAGGCCGAGTCGTGCCAGCGCTTGATAGGCCAGCGTCGTTGCATGCCATTCCTTGTGAAAGTCGGCAACTGGTTCGTGCCAGATGCTCGTCTTGTGCAGACCTTCGCTCAGTGCGAGGTTTATCAAGGCGCGGTCGGTCCAGCGCGTCACGTGGTGCGGCGGCATATTGAGCGGAGAGTTCGGCGCGATGGCCAGGAAGCTGTCCTGGGCCGGGACGGCAATCATCAGTGTTCCACCGGGTTTCAGCGCCTGGACGCAGGCGTGAAAGAACTGCTTGGGATGCTCGACGTGCTCGAGTACCTGGAACGCGCACACGGTATCGTAGCGTCGGCCTTCGGTAGCATGGATTTCGACCGGCTGCTTCCTGACATCGAGCCCGGCCGCGCGCGCCTTTTGTACGGCTTCGTCGTTGAACTCGAGACCGCTGTAGCGGACCGATTCCGGCAGCCAGGCGCGGAATGCGCCTTTTCCGCAGCCGATTTCCAGGAGCGAACTGTCCTCAGGGACCAGCGTCGCCGCATAAGCGTATTCGGCCTTGTCGTCCTGGTAGTACCATTCTTGCGTTTGCAGCTGTTCGTAGAACGGGCCGTCGCCTACGCAGGCCGGATCGAAGTAGCCCAGCGTGCAATGATTGCAGCGCCGCAGCGTGATGCTGCCCCCAGGGAGATAGGCGCTGACGTCGATGCCTTTCTGGCGATAGCTGCCAATCAGATTCGCTCGATCCACTGAATCGACCGCTTCGGTGTTATCCGCCTGGCATGCTGGGCAAATAGGCTCAGGCATGGCGTCCTTTCAGAAGAGGGAGAGCACGGTCAAGTCGATTTGCCAGTCGGCGTAGCAAGCCCCGGATGTCCCAGTTTGCTCGTCCTTAATGTGTGCATCGTTCAACAGATAACACCACCAATACTCTTACCAGACCGTAGGTCGAACCCGAAGTTGCAGTCGTACTCGCCATCCTCTGACTTGCGACAAGAGAGCTTTTCATCGTCCTTGCTGCGTACTCGAGTACGGCTGTGCTGAGAACAGATGTCTTTCTTGTCCGGGCCGATTGCATCAAAAATATCCTTTGCAGCACGACCACTAATCGAAAACATGATCTTTCGGTCTTGCGGACTCGGGGCAACCGGGTCACCCAATCCACCACCGTAGATGTGATATACGCCCGAGAACTTCTTGAAGGGGTCAGAGGCGTCACTTCCGGATGCATGTACAGCGCAGAAGAGGCACAGTAAAAATAAAACTATTTTGTTCATTTTGCATCCTCATCCGAGTTCTACATGAAAGTGGTTGTCATGTCCTACCGCCGAACGAACTCGCTGAATACTACGATCATTAAAAAGGATCAGCGCTACCATGGGATGTTGGTTGAATAACGCGATGAGCTTGGCAGTGCCGTCCCGGTCATATTGAGGGTCCCGCATCGTGCATGGCAGGTGTTTTCCATCCTTACGAACCGGACGTATATCGACCTCGAGCCCGCTTTCGTGCGAGCCGTGATGTGGATGGTCGACCCCATCGGCGAGGCTGATATTGCCGATGCCGAATTTTCTTGTATCGAGTTCAGACCACTTGACGGCAACCCAGTGCAGAACAGTGAGCATGCGCGGATGGGCATATTGACTGCGACCGCGGTCAGGCGTGCCATAGGTGTAGTATCCGCCGCCTTCGAAACCTTGAGGCAGAATGAAAAAGTGTCGTCTATCTTGTACTGGGATCGGAGACATCGGTTCCACCATGAGTCGATTCGAGCATGCAATTTTCGACTGGCAGGGACTGATTGTTCCTGAGTTCAAGCAAGATAAAGCCCGAAACGCAGAACGACCCACAAAACACATCTTTGCTCACATACATCCGCTGTCGGTGAAATTCAGTATGCGCTTCCCACGCTACCTGTCGGGCTACCGCGTCAGCCGGACGCCCATACGCATGAGAATGATCTACACTGGGTTGGCTTTTTACTACCAATGCAGATCTTTCGAAGGAGCAAACAATGAAAATGCGATGGATGAGCGCCGTCCTGCTGAGCGCCGTATGCGCTGCCGCCAGTGCCGCCGACAATACCGTGACCCTCAAGCTGGCCACCGAAAAAGGCGATGGCGCCACCGTGGGCACCGTGAAGCTCAGCGAAACCAAGTACGGCGTGGTGCTCACGCCTGACCTCAAGGACCTGACCCCGGGCCTGCACGGCTTCCACATCCACGCCAACGGCAGCTGCGCGCCGAACCAGGCTGACGGCAAGACCGTCCCGGCCGGCGCCGCGGGCGGCCACCTCGATCCTGCCAAGACCGGCAAGCACGGCACTCCATGGGGCGACGGCCACCTGGGCGATCTGCCGGCGCTGACGGTGGATGCAAAGGGCATGGCCACCAACCCGGTCCTGGCCCCGCGCCTGAAGATGTCGGACATCAAGGGCAAGGCCCTGATGGTCCACGTCGGCGGCGACAACCACTCCGATCACCCGGCGCCGCTGGGTGGCGGAGGCGGCCGCATGGCTTGCGGCGTGATCCAGTAAGCCACGACTCGCAGCAGAAAGCGGATGGCGGCCCACGGCGCGCCATCCGCCGCAAGGTCGATCAGTCCGCCCGCAACTGCCCGCGCAGCCACACCAGGCTCGACGCGGCGTAGTTCATCACCGAGATATGCCCATCGCCCGGCTGCCGCCACAGCTCGGCCCAGCGGCAGTGACGCGCCAGCCATTCGCTGTGCGACGCCGGCACCACGCGGTCCCGCATCCCATGCACGAACAGCACCGGACAGGCGATGTGCGAACAATCGAATCCCCACGGCGTCACATAGGCGATATCGTCGTCGATCGCGCCGTCGGGCCCCTTGGCCACCGCCGGCCCCACCACGCTGTCGAACCATGACCACGGCCCCGCCAGCGCGTCCCAGTCTTCAAGCGTGAACATCTCCCGGTCGAACGCGAGCCCGAGCGCTTCATGGTATGCCTTGGCCGCGCGCCCCTGCGCCGCTGCACGCAACGCGGCCGCTCCATATGCGCCCATCCCCCTGAACCAGTCGAGTCCCTGCGCATCGGGCGGCGCCAGGCCCGCGATGCTGACCGCACCCACCACCCGCTCGGGCAGCAGGGCGGCGCAAGCCAGCGCATGCGGCCCGCCACCCGAATGCCCCATCACCGCGAAGCGCCTGACGCCCAGCCGGTCGGCGATGCGCTCGACGTCGAAGGCCGCCGAGGCGACGTCCCGCCCGCTGCGTTCCGACGAGCCGCCATAAGCCGGGCGGTCGTAGCCGATCCAGCGTATGCCCAGCTGCGCCGCAAGGGCGAACAGCGGCTCGGGCGGGCGGCCGATGTTCGGCGTGCCGTGGTGCCAGAACACGGCCAGCTCCTGCTCGCCGGGTGGCGCCAGGTCGTAGAAGTGCAGCGTGCGGCCGTCGCCGAGCACCAGGTCTTCTTCGCGCATCGTTCGCTCTCAAAAAAGGTCGGCCAAAAAAAAACGCGCCGGTGGACCTAGTGTGGTCCTCCGGCGCGTTCATGTCGAGCGCTTGCCTGACTGCTTACTTGGCAGCGCGCGCCTTACCGAACGGATCGCCTTCCTTCCACGCCGGCATCTTCGGCGCGTCGGCCACTGCGCGGCCCAGGTTCAGCGTGTACTGCGCCTGCTGCACCATGCCCGACAGGTCCCAGTTCGGATCGTATTCGTCCGACGCCTGGTGGTACTTGTCGCGGTAGGTCGCGGCCTTGGCGTTGTTGGCTTCGACGTCCTTCACCCAGCTGCGGCCCGCGCCCACCGAGAACGCCGGCACGCCGGCCTTGGCGAAGCTGAAGTGGTCGCTGCGGAAGTAGCCGCCGGCCAGGTCAGGTTTCGCTGGCGCGACGGTCAAACCCATCGCCTGGGCGGTGGCTGCCGCCATCGCGCCCAGTTCGGTGCGCTCACTGCCGGGCACGCTGACGTCCTTCACCAGGCCCACCCAGTTCAGGCTGTCCAGGTTCAGGTTGGCGGCGGTCTTCGCGATCGGCCACAGCGGCTTGGCGACGTAGGCGGCGCTGCCCAGCAGGCCTTGCTCTTCGGCCGCCACCCACAGGAACATCTGGCTGCGCTTGGCCGGGTGCTTGACGGCTTGCTCCGCCATCGCCAGCAGCGCGCCGGTGCCCGAGGCATTGTCGACCGCGCCGTTGAAGATGGTGTCGCCCTGGGTGCCCTGCTTGCCCATGTGGTCCCAGTGCGCGGTGTAGATCACCACTTCGTCCTTGAGCTTCGGATCGGTGCCGGGCACGATGCCGGCCACGTTGAACTCTTCGAGCTTGCGTACCTCTGCGCGGGCCGTGCCCTTCAGGCGGGCCTTCAGCGTCACCGGCTTGAAGTTCTTGTCTTCGGCCGCGGCGCGCAGTTTATCGAGGTCCTGGCCGGCGGCGGCGAACACCTTGCGTGCGGTGTCATCGGTCATCCAGCCCTGCAGGCCGGTGCCCACTTTGCCTTCGGTGAGCTGGAAGCGCTCGGCGTTGGCCCAGCTGTTCTGCACCACGCTCCAGCCGTACGAGGCCGACTTGTCGGTGTGGATCAGGATGGCGCCGGCCGCGCCCTGGCGCGCCGCTTCCTCGAATTTATAGGTCCAGCGGCCGTAGTAGGTCAGGCCTTCGCCGTTGAAGCGGTTCGGTTCCGCCGCGGTCGGCAGCGGATCGTTCACCATCATCACCAGCACCTTGCCCTTCAGGTTCATGCCCTTGAAGTCGTTCCAGCCGCCTTCTTCCGGCGCCACGGTGCCGTAGCCGACGAAGACCAGGTCGGCGTCCAGCTTGTGATCGGCCTTGCCGTCGCCCGGGCCCCAGACCCAGTCAGCGCCGAACTGCAGCGGCAGCGCCTTGCCGCCGGCGGTGATCGCGATGTCGCTCTTGGCCGGCAGCGAACGCACGCCGGCGATCTTGACCGCCTGGCGGAAGCTGCTGCCGTTGGCCGGCTTCAGGCCGGCGGCCTTCGCCTGCGCCTCGAGGTAGGCGACGGTCAGCTCGCCGCCGCGCTGGCCGGTGCCGCGGCCTTCCATGGCGTCGGCGGACAGGTGGGCCAGGTGCGCGCGCAGCGGCGCTTCCTGGACGTTTTGCACGTTCTGGGCATAGGCCGGATAGGCCAGCGCCAGGCTGCCGGCGAGGGCGGTAAGGACGAGGGAAGAGACGATCTTGTACATAAAATCCTGCGACTTGAGTTGATCGGGAAGGGCACGTTCGTGGCGTGCGCGGAACATTCTATGACAAGTTCTCAATAAAATCGCAGGATATCGGTCGACATCGTCATTCCCGATTGCTCCCGTAAATACGGGGCGCCTTGCTCGCGCGACGGTAACAGATGCCGAGGCACGCCGGGCATGCGCTCCTGCACCGTGATCGCGAAAATCTCTTCCGGCGCGCTCTCGATCTCGAAATGCAGCACCCGGTCTTCCATCCCGTACAGCGACAGCATCCACGGCGCCTCCTTCGACGTAAGCGGCACGCCGTCGAGCCGCGAGCGCAGCGCCTTGGCGCCCGACATGCGCAGCTCGATGTGCGGCGCGCGGTTTTTTGAACGCACAGTGAACGTGCCGCGCCGCACCTTGCCGACGGTGTTGAGCAGGGCGAAGCATTCAGGGAAGGCGATTGCGTCCTCGCGCGGCGCCTCGGCATACCACTGGCGCGGGCTGTTCCAGCCGAAGACTTCGACGAAGATGGTCGGCTGGCGGCCGGAGAACAGCTGGCGGATCCAGTCGCCCTGCGCCTGCTCCGGCAGCAGCCAGTAAGCGCGCCAGGTGTTCGCGTCCTTGTAGTAGACCAGCCGTTCGAGGCCGTCGGTTGCCGGCGGCAGCGTGGCGCGCGGCGCCGCCTGTCCCGGCAGGGCGAAGCAGCTTGCGGCCAGCAGCGCAAGCAGGGCGGCGACGGCCGGCGCCATGCGCAGCACCAGCAGCAGGCAGGCGAAGCACAGCATCGGCAGCGCCATCAGCATCGGCGGCAGGTACATGTGGTGCGGCGCGAGCAGCAGCCAGGCGTCGCGCAGCGCCGGTGGGAATAACGCGGCGGCCGGCGCCAGCCCGGCCACCAGCACCAGCAGGCGCGGGGCGAAGGCCTGGCGCTGGCCCCAGCGCGACTGCAATACCAGGAAGGCGGCGAGCACCGCCGCCAGCGGCCAGGCCAGCACGTAGGCGGCGCCGGGCAAAAAGAAGACGGCCAGCAGCAGCGTCAGCGCGGGCCAGGCCAGCGCGCCGAGCACCATCGCCGCGGCGCCGACGCTGCGCCGGAACAGATACAGCCCGGCGACGAAGACGCAGCTTGCCACGACCAACACCATCAGCGGCAGGCGCTGCTCGCCCGCAAGGCCGGCGGCGGCCACCTCTTCGCGCCAGGTCCAGCTGCCGACGCGCACCACGAGCAGCAGGAAGCACACGCCGAACAGGCCTTGCGCCGCCTCGATCGCACCGTCCGCGCCGAACAGGCGGCGCCAGGCGAACCCCAGCATCAGGCAGGACAGGATCGTCGGCGCCCAGGCGAGCCACGCCGCGTGCTGCACCAGGCCCACGACGGGCAGAGAAAAATAGGCGGCGGCTGTCTGCGTCCCGCGCGTGAGCGGCGTGTCGCCGTAGGCCTGCGCCAGGCGCAGCATCGCGTCGCCCAGTTGTCGCGGATCGGCTTCGCCGCCGGCGAACAGCAGCACCGGCGTATCGAGCGCCGCCAGCGGACCGACGTGCGGCGCGTCGTTCAGCATGCGCGCCAGGGTCGTCTCGAGCGAGGAGCCGCGCAGCTCGGGTGCGGCGCGCATCCAGCCGGCCAGCGCGGCGCCGCCCGCGCCGCTGGTCTCGACCATGCGCAGCCCCGCATCGCCGGATGGATCGAACTTGAGCGCCAGGCCGATGTTTGGGGCCAGCGGATGCTGTTCGACGAAGCCCTTGGCGCCCAGCGCACCGACGTGGTGGCCGTCGGCGAACAGGAGCACGACGTCGTTGGCGGGTGGCGCGGCGCGCAGGGAGCGCGCCGTTTCGAGCAGGGCCGCCATGGTGGCGGCGCCGCGCGCGGCATCGCGCCCAGCGTTGCCGCTGTCGTAGTGCGCCGTGAGCAGCAGCGCCGGGCGGCGGCCCGCATCCGGCGCGCTGCCGGGAATCCTGGCGACGACGTTATGGACGACGCCGACCGTGTTGTGGATGGCGCCGAAGTAATAGACCACCGACTTGCGCACCGTGGCGCGCTGCACTGTCGGCGCCAGGCCCATCGTACGCAGCTGCGCCGCCAGGTATGCGCGCGCCTGGGCATTGCCTTCGGTCGCGATCGAACGCGGCCTGGCCGCGAGCACCCGCATGTGCTCCTGCACGCGGGCGTTCCAGCTGCCGGCCGCGATCTCTGCCTTCGGCTCGGGCGGTGCCTGTCGCGTCAACGCCATCCAGCCCAGGATGACCAGGACGGCCAGTCCCAGGCAGCCGGCAAGGGCGTGCATGAACCCGGTGAGACGTATCGCCGGTATTGCTGCGCTCGTTGCATCCATGTGTTCTCTCTCCATTGTTGTTGTGAGCGGATGTCGCCCGCGCAGGCGTCGATGCGCCTGTCAAAGGAACGAAAAAGCGGGGCGAAAAAAAGCCCGCCGGATGAATAGGGGCGGGCTGCAAGAGGAAAAGCGGCTTACTCGAGTGTCCAGACGTAGGCGAGCTGCGCCCATCCGGCTTCGGCTGTGCCGCCGTTCATCGCCGGCTGGAATTTGCACAGGCTCAGGGCGTGCACGGCGGCGCGATCGAGTTCACGCGAGCCGCTGGAAGACTGGATGCGCGAGTCCTGCACCCGGCCATCGGCCCCGACCAGCAGCGCCAGGGTCACGGTCCCGGTCTCGCCATTGCGCGCAGCGCGCACCGGATAGTCTGGTTTGGCGCAGCCGTTGGCGTCGGCCAGCACGGCGCTGCGCATCTGGCCGCTGTTCGACGACGGCGCGGCGGCGGGCTGCGGCGGAGCCTCGGACTGGGTTTGCTGGGCCGGTTCAGGCGCTGGCTCCGTGCTTGCCTCCATCACCTGCTCGAGCGGCGGTGCAGGCACTTCGACTTCCACGTCCGGCACCACGATGTCGGGCGGTGCGGCCTTGGCGACGGGTTTCGGTGGCTCCGGCGGCGGGGCAGGCGGAGGAACCTCGGGCTGGATCCATACCAGCTTGTCTTCGAGCATGGCGGGCAGCGAGATCGACTTGGCGTTCATCGTGCTGATGACGCCCATCGCCACCAGCACGTGCAGGCCGGCCACCAGGGCGAATTTGCCGGCCTTGCCGCCGGCGCCTTGATTGATGTCAGAAAAATGCATGGCAACCTCCTTTATTCGTTCTGGGACCCCTCGGGATCGCCAGGTTTACTACCTTGGAAGAATGCATATCTACAGCTCGTTGGAATCAATATATGCTATGTCCTAGCAATTTGCAAATCCATAATCTAGTAAATTTGTTTCTGGTTGTGTGTGCGTCAACGTACCAAGCAAGCCCATTCGTAAGGTGGGCGACTTCGCCATCCACGCGTCCAGCGAAAGGAAGGGCCCCAAAAATGCGGACCAGAGCGTACAAAATCTCCCCGCCTTTCCATTCGCTTCCCCGCCCGTTGTATGAAATAATTCCCAACTGTGCCGTGGCTTTTCGCCCGGCCAACGCAACGCCAGACACTGGCAACGCACACCGGCCACGCGCCAGGAGAATCAAATTGGCAGAACAGAACAAACCCATCCGCGTCATGCTCGCGGATGATCACCCGATCGTCATGACCGGTTTCGCCATGTCGCTGGAAGCGGCGGGCATGCAGGTGGTGGGGCAGGCCAAGACCCCGAGCGAGGCGACCGCGCTGTACGCCGCCGAGCACCCCGACGTCGCCGTGCTCGACATGCGCTTCGGCACCGAGCTGACCGGCATGGACGCGGCCCAGGCCATCCTCAAGTCCGACCCGGCGGCCAAGATCGTCTTCCTGAGCCAGTTTGACCAGGACAGCCTGATCAAGGAAACCTACCGCCTCGGCGCCCACGCCTTCGTCACCAAGGATTGCGACCCGGCCGACCTGGCCACCGCGGTGCGCCATGCCCACGAGGGCAAGCTGTACTTCCTGCCGCATATCGCGTCGCGCCTGGCCAGCATGGCGGTGCGCGGCGAAGTCACGCCGCAGTCGCAGCTCGACGAGCGCGGACTGGAAATCTTCAAGCTGATGGCCGAGGGCATGACCAATGCCGAGATCGCGGAGCGCCTCGACCTGTCGACCAAGACCATCAGCAACATCAGCCAGTCGATCAAGGAAAAGCTGGGCGTGCACCGCCAGGCCAGCATCACCCTGCTGGCGGTCAAGCACGGCCTGATCGAGCCCTGACGCGATGGCCATCCTCCCGCGCCGCATGCCCCACCAGCGCAGGCGCGCCCCCGCGCTGGCGCCGCTGCTGGCCCTTGCCTTCATGCTGGCGCTGTCGGCCGGCAGCGTCCACGCCGCCCAGCAGGCGGAGCGCGAACGCGAAGAAGCGCAGGGCTACCGCTTCCAGATCCTGACCGGCGACGACAGCGCCGTCACCCACCGCATCGCCGACGACCTGTACAAGCGCCTGGTGCCCACCTTCGCGGCCTTCCGCACCGAGCTGGCGCAGAAGCGCCGCATGCTGTACGTGGCGATCGGCCCGACCGCGCTGCGCGACGCGCTGTCGCGCCGCTGCGATTGCGTGGTGATCTCGGCCTATACCTCGAGCCAGGTGTGGCGCACGCTCACCGCGCGCCTGCCCAAGCCGCGCCGCATGGCCATGACCGCGATCTATGCCGAGCCGGCGCCGAACGACCAGATGCGCCTGGCCGAACTGCTGTACGGCCGCCCGGTGCGGGTCGGCGTGCTGCTCGGCCCCGACACCGCCTTCCTGAAGCCGGCGCTGCACGACGCGACCGAGATCCAGATGTACGCGCCGGGCGACGACCTGAATCACACGCTCAACAGCATGACGCGCGCCGAGACCCTGCTGGCGCTGCCCGACAGCGACATCTACAACGCCGAGAACGTGCGCAACATCCTGCTCTCGACCTACCGCCGCAAGCAGGGCGTGATCGGCTTCTCGGCCGACATGGTCAAGGTCGGCGCGCTGGCCACCACGTATTCCGAAATCGAGGAGATCAACGCCCAGGTGGCCGAGCTGGCCGCCGACTTCGTGCGCACCGGCGAACTCGATCCGCCGCAGTTCCCGCGCTACTTCCGCACCATCATCAACGAAGGGGTGGCCAGTTCGCTCGACCTGCGCGTGACCGACGCCGCCCGCAACTTCGCGCGGCGCGCGCCGGCCTTGCAATGAACCTGCGTTTCTGGCGCGGCTGGGGTGTCGGACGGCGCATGGCCGTCATCACCATGCTGCCGGTGATCCTGCTGTTCACCTCCTTCGTCTGGTATTCCTGGTATGCGCACCGCGCCCAGGTGGCCGAGGAGCTGGCCGAGCGCGGGCGCATCCTGGCGCGCGCGCTGGCCGAGACGTCCGAATACAACGTCATCTCGGGCAACCTGTCCGACCTGCGCCTGACCATCAACGGCCTGGTGCAGTCCGACCGCAGCATCTACAAGGTCGACGTGATCGATGGCAGCGGACGCGCCGCGGTGCGCGTGGTGTCCGATTCGGCCAGCGACGCCCAGGCCCATTTCTACGAGGCGCCGATCCGCAAGCAGGTGGTGTGGATCAACCTGTTCTCGGACAACGGCACGCCGCACGTGTCGGCATCGAGCGATTCGCGCCCGCCCACGCTCACCACCGAAGTCGTCGGCTGGGTGCGGGTGACGATGTCGCCGGCGAACATGATGGCCAAGCAGACCGACCGCTTCCAGATCGAGCTGTCGATGGCGGCGCTGGCGCTGGCCGCGAGCGGCATCCTGGCCTGGGTGCTGGCGCGCTCGCTGATCGTGCCGCTGCGCGAGGCGATCGGCACCTTGCGCCAGATCCGGGGCGGCAACTTCCGTGTGCATCCGCCGGTCACCACCGGCGGTGAGATCGGCGAGCTGCAGGCCTCGATCGGCGAGATGTCGCTGGCGCTGGAAGAATCCAAGCGCGACCTCGAGAACAAGGTGGCCGAGCGCACGCGCGACCTGCTGGCCTCGCGCAACGAGGCGCTGCGCGCCGACGCCGACAAGCGCAAGCTGATCCAGAAGGTCAACGAGATCATCGAGGACGAGCGCAAGAGCATCGCGGTCGAGATCCACGACGAGCTCAATGCTTCCCTGATCGCGGCGCGGCTGGAAGCGCAGTCGATCGGCCTGCTGGCGGCCAAGGCGCCGCCAGGGCCCGAAGTCGACGAGATCCGCCGCAAGTCCGAGGCCATCACCAAGCTGGCGCTCGACCTGTACGCCAACGGCCGGCGCCTGGTGCGCCGCCTGCGTCCCGAGGTGCTCGACATGCTGGGCCTGCACGGCGCGGTGGAAGAGATGGTGCGCCACTACGACACCACGTCCGGCTGCCGCTTCGACCTGCACAGCGAGGGCGACTTCGCGCGCCTGTCGAACGAGCTGGCGATTTCCGCCTACCGCATCGTGCAGGAAGCCCTGTCCAACGTGATGAAGCACGCCGCCGCGCGCTCGGCCCACGTCAGCCTGCTGCTGGACGAAGGCAAGGGCATGCTGCGCATCCGCGTGGTTGACGACGGCGCCGGCTTCGACACCGCCAGCGCCTCGGAAGGCATCGGCATCATCGGCATGCGCGAGCGCGCCTATGCGCTGCACGGCACGATCGAGGTGCGATCCAGCCCGGGCGAAGGCACCGACGTCGCGATCGCGCTGCCGCTCAACCTGCCGGCCCAGGCGCAAACCCCACCTGTGCCGGCGACGATTTCCGAAGCATCCACCTCACAACGATAAGATCCATGTCCACTGAATTGCTGACGCCCTACGAGAAGGGCAACCTGAACCAGACCACCACCTGGGGCGAATGCATCGCCTGGTACGAAGACCTCGCGCGCCGGTTCCCTGCGGTGCTGCGCTTCGAGAAAGTTGGCGTGTCGGATGCGGGCGTGCCGATCCATGCGGGCGTGGTCAGCAGCGACGGCGTGTTCGACGTCGATGCGATCAAGCGCGCCGGCCGTCCGGTCTTTTTTAACAACAACGGCATCCACCCGGGCGAGCCGGAAGGCGTCGACGGCTGCATGGCGATCGTGCGCGACTTCTGCGTCGAGCCTGGGCGTCTGAGTGCGCTGGGCAAGACCGTGTTCCTGTTCGTCCCGCTGTACAACGTGGACGGCAGCTTCAACCGCGCCGACACCTCGCGCGTGAACCAGGACGGCCCGGAGCAGTTCGGCTTTCGCGGCAACAGCCGCCACCTCGACCTGAACCGCGACTTCGTCAAGTGCGACACCCTGACGGCGCGCACGTTCAATCAACTGTTCACGCGCTGGGATCCGGACGTGATGGTCGACACCCACACCTCCAACGGCGCCGACTACAGCTACACGATGACCCTGATCCACACCCAGGCCGACAAGCTGGGCGGCGGCCTGGGCGAATTCCTGCGCGCCGAGATGCTGCCGGCGATGTATGCCGGCATGGATGCGCGCGGCTGGCCGACCTGCCCCTACGTGAACCCGGTCAAGGACAGCCCGGACCACGGCATCGCCGAATTCCTTGAGACGGCGCGCTTCTCGACCGGTTACGCGGCGCTGCACCACACGATCGGCTTCATGCCCGAGACGCACATGCTCAAGCCGTTCAAGGACCGCTACGAGTCGATGGTGGCGCTGGTCGAAGTGGCGCTCGAGTTCACCGTCAAGAACGCCGACCGCATCCAGGCGCTGCGCCGCGCGGCGCGCGAGGAAGGCCGCAAGCAAGACGCGTGGCCGGTGCGCTGGAAGATGGACGAAGCCAATCCGGCGAGCTTCCGCTTCAAGGGTTACGAAGCCAGGTACAAGAAGAGCGTCATCGGCGACTACACCCGCCTGTACTACGACCGCAGCAGCCCGTGGGAACGCGACATCGCTTATTACAACAGCTTCCCGGTCGATGTCGCGGTGCCGGCGCCGCAAGCCTATGTGGTGCCGCAGCAGTGGCGCGAGGCCATCGAACGCCTGGAATGGAATGGCGTGCGCATGGAGCGCATCGAGGCGGATCGCCTGCAGGAAGTGACGTACTACCAGATTCAGTCGGTGACCTCGCGCCCGTCGGCCTACGAAGGCCATCTATTCCATGACGAGGTGGCGCTGGAGCGGCGCGTCGGCCAGGTCTTGCTGCGCGCCGGCGACTACATCGTGCCGCTGGACCAGGACCGGGCGCGCTACGCGGTCGAGACGCTCGAGCCGCTGGCCCACGACAGCTTCTTCCGCTGGGGATTCTTCAACAGCGTGCTGGAGAAGAAGGAGCATTACTCGGATTATGTGTTCGAGGACGAGGCGGAGAAACTGCTGGCGGAGGAGCCCGAGCTGGCGGCGAAGTTCGCCGAGTGGAAGGCTGCCAATCCCGGCTTGCTGAGCAGCCAGGAAGCGGTGCTCGACTTCATCTACGCCAACTGCGCGCGTTATCGCGAGCCGGAGTGGAACCGCTATCCGGTGTTCATGATCGCGCGCTGATCAGGTGCTGGCTATCTACCGATAGCTTGAAAACCGTCGTTCCCGCGAAGGCGGGAACCCAAGCTTGCCAGCGTTATCGATGCGTTTGAACGTGACCGGCGGCTCTGAGGACTTGGGTCCCCGCCTGCGCGGGGACGACGTTGGTTTTGTGAGCTGGTAGCGTGACAGCGCTTACTTCGACGCCGCGATCCAGCGATCGACCTTCGCCTCCAGCACCGCCAGCGGCAAGGTGCCTTCGTCCAGCACGACCTCGTGGAATTTCGGCAGGCTGAACTTGTCGCCCAGCGCCGCCTGCGCACGCTGGCGCAGTTCCATGATCTTCAGCGAACCGATCTTGTACGCCAGCGCCTGGCCCGGCATCACCATATAGCGCTCGATCTGGGCGCGCGCTTCCAGCTCCGAGTAACCCAGCGTGTCGCGGAAGTACTTGATCGCCTGGTCGCGGCTCCAGCCCTTGCTGTGCATGCCGGTGTCGACCACCAGGCGCGCGGCGCGCAGCATCTCGTCGTTCAGGTGGCCGAAATAGTCTTCCGGTTTCTCGAACAGGCCCATCTCCTTGCCCAGGGTCTCGGCATACAGCGCCCAGCCTTCGGTGAAGGCGGTATTGCCGCCGAACTTGCGGAAGTTCGGCAGGCCCAGTTCCTGCAGCAGGGCGATGTGGAAGTGGTGGCCCGGCTGGCCTTCGTGCAGGTACAGGGTGACCATGCCGGTGCGGCCATACTTGGTCGGGTCGTTCACCACCGACCAGAACACGCCCGGACGCGAGCCGTCCGCCGCCGGCGCCGAATAATGGTCGGATGCGGTTTCGCGCGTCAGTTCCGGCTCCAGCCGCACTTCCAGCGGCGCCTTCGGCATCAGGGTGAACAGGGCCGGCAGCTTGGCGCGCACTTGCGTGTCCAGCTTCTGGAACACCTCGATCACCTGCTGGTCCGTGGTGAACGGCTTGTACTTCGGCTGCTCGGACACCCACTTCGGCAGGCCGGCGGCCGGGCCGTCGTAGCCCATCTTGGGGCCGATCTTGCCGTATTCGCCCTGGATGCGCGCTACTTCCTTCAGGCCGATCGCATGGATCTGCTCGGGCGTCATGTCGGTGGTGGTCATCGCCGCCACGCGCGCCTTGTACCACTCGGCGCCGTTCGGCAGCGCGTTCCAGCCGGCGCTGGTGCGGGTCTTCGGCAGGTAGTCCTTCTCGACATAGCTGGCCAGGCGATCCAGCGCCGGATTGAGCTTGCCGACCGTCGTGCGATAGGCGTCAAGCAGGCTGCGCTTGTCGGCGGCCGAGAAACCTTGTGGCAGCTTCTTGATCGGGGTATAGAAGATGCTGGCTTCCGCGCTCTTGGCCTGCAGCTGCTTGAGCTGCGGCAGCAGCGACTGGATCGGCTGGCGCGGATGCACGATGCCGCGCTCGACGCCTTCGCGCATGTTCGCGATCGACTGGTCGATGTAGGCGACCATCTGGTCGAGGCGGTTCAGGTAATTGCGATAGTCCTTCGGCGTGGCGAACGGCTGCGCGCCTTCGCCGCCGGCGTAGTTCGCGATGAAGGCCGGCATATTGAACATCTGGTCCATCGGCAGCAGGTGCTCGGGGAAGGCGCCCAGGCGCAGCGCGGTCTCGAGCTCGAACTTGACGATGTCGTAGCTGGCCTGCTCGTGCGCATTCAGGCGCTCGCGCGGGATGGTGGCCAGGCGCTTCAGGTAGCCGCGGTACAGCGCAAACTGCGCGTCGCGGTTCTTCGGCGCGATCGACAGGCCGAGCTGGTCGAAGAAGCGGCCGTCGCCGCTCTCGGTCGCCCACACCGGCTCGAAGCGGGCATAGGCCTCGTAGTATTCGTCGACCAGCTTGTTGATCGCCTTGCCGGCTTCGGTCGTGGCGACCTTCTGCTTGGCGGGCGCGGTGTCGGGCGCCGGCGCGGCCTGGACGGATGCGCAGGCGAGCAGGGCGCCAATCGCCAGCGCGCCGAGCCTGAAGTTCTCTCTCATTTTTTTTCCTTGTTGGGTCAGTAGCTGGCCAGTGGCGTCAACGCGCCGTTCTTGAAGGTGTACACCGTCACCGCCGTCTTCTTGAGGTTGCCCTTGGCGTCGTAGCCGTAAGCGCCGACCACGCCCTGGTAGCTGATCGCGTGCATCGCGGCGCCGACCTGCCTGGCGTCGACCGACTTCGCCTGCTGGATCGCCTGGGCGATGAACCTGGTCTGGTCGTAGAACGACGGCGCGTAGACGTCCGGATCGCGGCCGAAGCGCTTCTTGTAGCTGGCCAGGAAGGCCGGGCCGCCCGGCTGCTTGGCGACGATGGCGCCGGCCTGCGCGCAGCGCACGTTCTCGCCGACCGCCTCGCCGCCCAGCCGGGCCATCTCTGGGCTGCACAGGGTGTCGCCGCCAAGCAGCGGCACGTTCAGGCCCAACTGCTTCATCTGGCGCGCCATCGGGGCGCCTTGCGGGGCGTAGCCGCCGAAGAAGATCGCGTCCACCTTCTTGGCGCGCAGCGAGGTCAGGATGGCGGCGAAGTCGCTCGCCTTGTCGTTGGTGAATTCGTGGCCCGCGACCTTGATGCCGGCCTTTTGCGCTTGGCGCTTGAACTCCATCGCGATGCCCTGGCCGAACGCGGTGCGGTCGTCGATCACGCCGACGTTCTTGACCTTGAGCTCCTTGGCGGCATAGCCGGCGACCGAGGCGCCCACCTGGGTGTCGCTGGCCACGATGCGGAACACCGTCGGGTAGCCGGCGGCCGTGATCTTGGGATTGGTGCCGACGGTCGACATCAGGATGCCGTTGTCGTTGTAGACGCGCGAAGCGGGAATCGCCACGCCCGAGTTGTACGGGCCGAGCACGTACTTGACGCCGGAATCGGCGAATTTCTGGGCCACCGTCACGCCCTGTTTCGGGTCGCCCGCATCGTCTTCGGACTGCAGCACGAAACGCAGCACATTGCCGCCCACCTGGATCTTCTGCGCGTTGAGCTCCTCGATGGCGAGGCGCACGCCGTTCTCATTGTCCTTGCCGGCGAAGGCGTTGGAACCCGACAGCGGGCCGCTCACGCCGATCTTCACGATTTGCTCCGCGGCGGTTGCCTGAGTGCCGATCAACGCTATTAACGCCGCCAGCGCCAGCGGCGCCATCCTAATTTTCGATCGCATTCCCTTGGTCTCCGTTGATGTCAACGGCCGCCATCATCGCACGATTCGCACGGCCGGCGAAAGCGTTAAGCGACAGCGTAAAGACCCGGCGTAAGGATTCGGAGCGACCTCAGGCCGGCACGCCGTGCGAGATCAGCTCGAGCGGCAGGGCGGTGGTCGACTTGATCTGTTCCATCGAAAACGCGGACGACACGCCGGTCAGGCGCGCGGCCTTGATCAGCTTTTTATAGAAGCGGTCGTAGCCGGCGATGTCGGTGGTGACGACCTTGAGCAGGTAGTCGACGTCGCCGCTCATGCGATGGAATTCCAGCACTTCGGGCAGGGCGACCACGGCGGCGGCGAAGCGCGCCAGCCATTTCTCGTCGTGCTCGGTGGTCTTGATGCTGACGAACACGGTGACCGGCAGGCCGACCTTTTCGCGGTTGACGATGCTGACGCGGCTTTCGATATAGCCTTCTTCTTCGAGGCGCTTGACGCGTTTCCAGCAGGGCGTGCTGGAAAGGCCGACCTTTTCGCTCAGACCCGAGATGGAAAGGGTTGCATCCGCCTGCAAGGCGGCGAGAATCGCACAATCAAACTTGTCGAGTGAGTTCATATTCCGTAAAGCGTGTTTATAAGAATAATTATTCTATTAACAGCCCACAAATCGAGAAATTTGGGACGTTTCGATTGGCGTAATTCCGTACCATATTACTGGACAATAACGTGTTGTGCGACACCTTTTTTTATGTCTTTGGCAGCTAATCCATGATCACCGAAATCTACCTCGACGCCAACGCGACTTCGCCGGTGCTGCCTGCCGCCGCCGCTGCCGCCATGGCCGCGCTGCAGGAGTGCTTCGGTAATCCGAGCAGCAGCCATGCGAGCGGCCTGCGCGCCCGGGCGCTGCGCGAGGGCGCGCGCGCCTGCGCACGGCGGGTGCTGGGCGCCCCGAACGGACGGCTGATGTTCAACAGCGGCGCCACCGAAGGCATCCAGACCGCGGCGCTGTCGGCGCTGTGCGCGGTGCGCGAACGGCGCGCGCGCGGCGAAGCATGCGGGGACGTGGTGCTGATTGGCGCCACCGAGCACAAGGCGGTGTCCGAAAGCCTGGCGCACTGGAACCGGCTGCTGGGCACGGGCCTCGAACTGCGCGTGCTGCCGGTCGACGCCGACGGCCGCCATCGCCTGGACGTGCTGCGCGCGCTGGCGCCGCGCCTCGCCTTTGTCTGCACCATGGCCGCCAACAACGAGACCGGCGTGGTGTCCGACCTGGACGGCATCGCGGCGGCGCTGATCGAAACGGCCAGCCCGGCGCTGTGGATGGTCGACTGCGTGCAGGCGCTCGGCAAGCTGCCCTTGAACCTGGGCGCCAGCCGCATCGACTACGCGCCGTTCTCGGGCCACAAGCTGCATGCGCCGAAGGGCATCGGCATGCTGTACGTGCGCGAAGGCGCGCCGTTCACGCCGCTGATCTGCGGCGGCGGCCAGGAAGACAATGGGCGCTCGGGCACCGAGAACATGGCCGGCATCGCGGCGCTGGGCGCGGTGCTGGAAGCGCTGGAGCGCGGCGACACCTTCCATGCCGCCGAGGCGCTGCAAGCCTGCCGCGCGCGCCTGGCCGAGGCCTTGACCCGCGCCTTTCCCGGCATCGTGTTCAACGCGCCGCTGGCGCACACCTTGCCGACCACGCTCAATTTCTCGATCCCGGGCGTCGCCAGCGCCGAGCTGCTCGACCTGTTCGATGCCGCCGGCATGCGCGTCAGCGCCGGCTCGGCCTGCGCCGCATCGAAGGCGGCGCCGAGCCATGTGCTCGACGCGATGGGCTTGCCGGCCTGGCGCAGCGCGTCGGCGGTGCGCCTGTCGATCGGGCCGCTGCTGGACGACGCCGTGCTGGCGCTGGCCTGCGAACGCATCGCGCGCTGCGGGGCGGCGCTGGCAATGCCGCCGGCGCCGGCGGCGGCGCCCGATGCGGCGCCGCCTGACGCCGCGCTGGACGCCGGCATGGACGCCGGCATGGAGCTCGACGCCGTCGCGGCCCGCGGCTGGCTGGCGGCGCATCCCGACGCCATCGTGGTCGACGTGCGCGATGCGCGCGAGCACAGCGTCGCCGGCCAGGTGGAACTGCACGGCCGCACGGCGCTCAACGTGCCGCTGGCGAGCGTAAAGGAACATGCCGCCGCCTGGCTGGGCGCCGAGGCCCGTCCCTTGCTGTTCGTGTGCCGCAGCGGCGCCCGCAGCGCCCGCGCCGCGCGCACCCTGCGCGCGCTGGGCCATCCGCGCGCCTGCTCGCTGGCCGGCGGTTTCGCGCTCGCCGTCTGACGATTCCCCGGCCGCCTGCCGGCTCGGCAGGCGGTGTGTACGCCAGCGCACGGTAACTTTTCGTACCTTTCCCTAGCATGGAGTCAGCCGTGCGCGCCCAGCATCGTTTGTCTGGTTTCTTGCCCTGATTACCTTAGGGTGTCCCGTCCTCCGGCGGTCCGCCGCGCACGCCTCCGTCCCGAGGTTCCCGTTGAAAGTTGAGAACGACAAGATGCCCGCGGGGCAGCATGCGCCACATGGCGCCGCCGCCGCCGCCTCCGTGCCGCTGCTGGCCGCGAATGCGGAGGGCATCGTTCGTTCCTGCGAAACGCTCGACCGCGCCATGCGCGCCGGGATCGACCTGCCTCCCGCCGGCGCGCGCCTGCTCGACGGCTACCACCTGCTCGACACCCAGCTGCGGCTGGCGCGCGCGCAATCGCGGCAGATCGCCGCCCAGGACGGCGCCGCGCGCGTCTGGGGCCTGGCGCTCGATACGGTGGGGCGCGCCGATGGCGTGGTCGACATCGAAGAACTGGCGCGCGTCCTCGCCGCGAGCCAGGAAGGCGCGCCGTTGCGCGTCGCCGAACTCGATGCGCTGCCCGCGCTGCTGCGTCTCGCGCTGATCGACCGGCTGGCCGCGCTGGCCGCGCGCGCCGCGCATGCCTGCGCCGGCCGCGAACGCGCCGCCGCCTGGGCCGCGCGCTTCCTCGACACCGCCGAGGCCCGCCCGGGCGACCTGGTGCTGCTGTTCGCCGACATGGCGCGCAGCGCGGACGCGGACAACGGCGCTTTCATCGTCGAACTGGCGCGCCGCCTGCAGGGCCGCGGCGCGCCGCTGGCCCAGGTATTGGACTGGATCGATGCGCGCCTGGCCGATGGCCAGGGCAGCATTGCCGGGCTGACGCAGGACGAGAGGAGCAGCCAGGCGCAGGACGCCGTCGCCGCCGGCAACGCCCTGGCCAGCCTGCGCGCGCTGGGCGGCGTCGACTGGCGCGCCTTCGCCGAGCGCCTGGGCGTGGTCGATGCGCTGCTGCGCGACGATCCTGACGGCAGTTATGCGCGCATGGACGGCGCCACGCGCGACCGCTACCGCCACACGGTCGCGCGCCTGGCGCATTCCCTCGGCGTGAGCGAAGCCGCGGTGGCGCAAGAAGCGATCGCGCTGGCCGGCGTCCATCGCGCGCCGGGCGAGGGCGGGCTCGATATGCGCATCCGTCACGTGGGCCACTACCTGGCCGGCCCTGGCCTGGCGACGCTCGAGGCCAGGCTGCGCGGACGGCGCGGATGGGCGCCGCGCGTTCGCGCCGCATTGCAGGGCGCTTCCCCCGGCATGCAGACGGGCGCCACGGCGGCGCTGGCCCTGCTGTTCACGGGCGCGGGCCTGGTCCATGCCTGGCAGGGCGGGGCCGGGTCGCTGCTGCTGGTCCTGATGGGCATCCTGGCGCTGCCGGTTGCCGGCGCCCTGGCGCGCACCCTGATGGGCATGGCCGGGCGCTGGCTGGTCCGGCCCCAGGCCACGCCGCGCATCGATGTGGCGGCCGGCATTCCTGACGATGCACGCACGCTGGTGGCCGTGTCGGCGCAGCCGGCCGACGCCGCGCAGCTCGCGGCGCTGTGCGAAGACCTCGAAGTGCGCTACCTCGGCAACCGCGATCGGCGCCTGCGCTTCTGCCTGCTGCTCGACCTGCCCGACGCGCCTGAAGCGACGCTGCCCCTCGACGCCGCCCTGTTGGCCCAGGCGGGCGGCGCGATCGAGGCGCTCAACCGCAAGCACGGCGGCGAACGAGACGGTCCCTTCATGCTGCTGGCGCGTGCGCGCGCCTGGAGCGAAGACCAGCAGGCCTGGATCGGCCGCGAACGGCGGCGCGGCCAGCTGACCGACCTGAATGCCTGGCTGTGCGGCGTGCGCGACCGCTTCGCGCACGCGGCCGGCAATCTCGGCGCCGCGGCCGAGATGCGCTATGTGATCGCGCTCGACGCCGATACCGGCCTGCCGCGCGACGCCGCGCGCGGCCTGGTGGCGGCGATGGCGCACCCGCTGCACCGGGCGCTGCAGGACGAAGCAGGGCGGGTGCTGGAAGGCCATGCCATGCTGCTGCCGCAAATCACGACCTCCTTGCCGGGCCGGGACGCCGTGCGCTACCAGCGCCTGTGGCCCGCCGGTGGCCACGGCTGGGCCGCGATCTATGACGTCGATGCCTGGCGCCGCGCGATGGGTCTCGAGCTGCGCGACGAGGGCCGGGCGCAACCCGGCGCGGTCGAGGAAGACCGCCTGCGCGCCGCGCGCGTGGGCGACCTGCGGCTGGATGCCGCGCATCCGGGCAGTTATGGCGAACACGCGCTGCGCCGCCATCGCGCCTTGCGCGCCGCCTGGCAGGAAGCGCGCCGCCTCGGGCGCGGCGCCGGGCGCCTGCGCGCCGCACGGGTGCGCCGGCGCCTGTTCGACGCGTTGGCCGGGAGCCTTGCCGCGCCGGCGTCGATCGCGCTGCTCGTGTTGTGCTGGAGCCTGCTGGCCGCGCCCGTGTTCTGGACCGTGGCCATCCTGGCGCCGCTCTGGCTGCCGACGCTGCTCGACATGCTGGCCACGCTGGCCGGCCGCGCGCTCGATGCGCCGCTGCGCCAGCACCTGGACGCCTGGACGCGCGGCGCGCGCACGGCCCTGGTGCGCGCCGCGCTGGCGCTGGCCTTCCTGCCGCACCGGGCCTGGCTTGACGCCGACGCGGTCGTGCGCGGCCTGTGGCGGCGCGACGTGAGCCGCCGCAAGCTGCTCGAGCTGCGTCCTCCGGCGCTGGCGCGACCCAGCAGCGCGCTGGAGAACAACTGGCGCACGATGTGGTTCGCGCCGTTGCTGGCGGTCGGCGTCGCGCTGCTCCTGACCTTCGCCAACCCCTACGCCCTGTTCGCGACCGCGCCGCTGCTGCTGGTGTGGTTCCTGTCGCCGGTGCTGGCCTGGTGGCTCAGCCAGCCGGCGCGGCGCGGCATGCGCCTGGCGAAAGGGCAGACGCTGTTCCTGCGCACGCTGGCGCGCCGCAGCTGGGCCTTCTTCGAACAGCACGGCGCGGGCCGGCACGGCCTGGCGCCGGAAGCCGTGTTCGACCATTCCGAACCGACCGTCGACGAGCGCGTGTCGCCCGCCGGCATGGGCGCGACCCTGCTGGCGACCCTGAGCGCGCGCGACTTCGGCTATCTGCCGCTGGGCGGCCTGCTCGCGCGCAGCGAGCAGGCGCTGGCGTCGATGGCCTTGCTGGAGCGCTGGCATGGCCACCCCTTCCAATGGTATGACGGCGTCACGCTCGCTCCGCTCGAACCGGCGCGTGTCGACACCGCGGCCAGCGGGGGCCTGGCGCTGGCGCTGCGCACCTTCGCCGCCGGCCTCGATGAAGTGCCGGACCGACCGGTCGTTGACGCCGCCGCGCTGGACGGCATCCGCGTCACGCTGTTGGTGGTGCGCGAGCATGCGCCGCCCGGCCTGCTGCCGGCGCTGGACGCGCTGGGCGAAGCGCTGGCGCCGGGCCGCTGCCGCGCCACCGATACCCTGCCGGGCCTGGCCGACTGCCTGCGCACGGTCGCGGCCAGGGCGGCCGAGCTGGACGCCGGCCTGCCGGAAAAAGCAAACCCCGCCGACCCCACGCTGCGCGCCTGGACGGCGCGCCTGGCGCGGCAATGCGCGGCGCAGCTGGACGACCTGCATGCGCTCACGCCCTGGACCCGCGCAGCGCAGGAATACGTGCTCGATGCCGGCCTGACCCGCATCCCGACCTTGCGCGAACTGGCCGCGCTCGAACCGCCAGGCGACAACGAGGGCCTGGCCCAGTTGGTCGCACAGGGGCGCGACTGCGCGCGCGAACGCATGGAGAGCATCGCGCGCCTGGCCGCGCAGGCGCGGGAAGCGGCGCGCGTGGATTTCGGCGCGCTGGTCGACCCGTCCACCGGCCTGCTGGCCACGGGCTGTCACGTGCGCGAGGGGCGCGGGGGGCGCCTGGACGGCGACAGCTGCGACCTGCTGGCGTCCGAGGCGCGCATGGCCAGCTTCGCCGCCGTCGCCCAGGACCAGCTGCCGCAGCAGCACTGGTGGTCGCTCGGCCGTCCCTTGCGCATGACGGGGGCCGGCGCGCTGCTGCTGTCGCGCGCGGGCGCGCTGGCGGACTATCTGGCGCCGCAGCTCGTGATGCCGTCATGGCGCGACACCTTGCTGGACGACGCCGGCCGGGCTGTGGCGCGCCTGCAGGCGGCCCACGCCAAGGGCCGCGGGCTGCTGTGGGGCTATACGGAATCGGGCTGCAACGCGGTCGACGCGGCGGCGCGCTACCGCATCGGGCGCTTCGGCATCGACGCCGCCGCCCTGCGGCGGAGGGCGGCCGACGACCTGGTCGCCGCGCCCCATGGCGCGGCGCTGGCGCTCAGCGCGGCGCCGGCGCTGGCGGCGGCCAACCTGCGCCGCATGGCGGAGCAGGGCCTGCTGGGCGAGACCGGCTTCCACGAGGCGCTCGATTATGCGCCAGCGCGCCTGCCGCAAGGCGAACGCCAGGCAGTGGTGCGGGCCCAGCTCGCGCGCCACCAGGCCACGATCCTGCTGGCGCTGGCGCGCCACCTGCAGGGCGAACCGATGCAGCGCCGCTTCGCGCGCGATCCCGAACTGCGCGCCGCGCTCGGCCTGCTGCAAGAGGCGGCGCCGGCGGCCGGCGCCGAGCCGCCCCTGCGCATCGATGCCGGCGTGGCGCTCGACGGCGTCGCGGCGGCCCGCCCCTACGCGCGCGTGCTCCAGCCGGACGCTTCGCCGCTGCCGGAAGTCCAGCTGCTGTCGAACGGCCGCTATCACGTGGTCGTCGACAGCGCGGGCGCCGGCGCCAGCTGCTGGGAGGGAACCGTACTGACGCGAGTCGGGGCCGGCGAGAGCGGCCTGGCGCTTCACGTGCGCGACACGGCATCCGGCGCCACCTGGGCCAACGTCCTGCTGCCCGGCGCGCCGGCGCCCGACGAGGTCGAGGCGGTGCTGGCCGAAGGGCGGGCCAGCCTGCGCCGCATGGACCACGGCATCGAGATGCGCACCGACGCGGTGGTGGCCCCGGGCGACGACGTCGAGCTGCGCCGCATCCGCATCGTCAATCGCGCGTCTGAGACGCTCACCCTGGAACTGACCGGCTGCGTGGCGCTGGCCGGGCCGCCGCTGGAAGAAGGCGGCCGCAGCAGCATCCGCATCGAGTTCGACGCGAGCGCCGACAGCCTGCTGTGCTTGACCGCACCAAGCGCGCCCGTGCTCGTGCATCGCATGACGGTGCGCGAGACGGCGGGGCAGCCGAGCGTGGAAACGAATCGCGCGCGCTTCATCGGGCGCGGCCATGAGCTGTGCCGGCCGCAGGCGGTGAGCCAGGGCGGCGCGCTGCCCGGCCTGGACCCGGAGCCCGACGAGGCGCTGCTGGCGCTGCGGCGCAGCGTGACCCTGGCGCCGCAGCAGGAGATCACGGTCGACCTGGTGCTCGGCGCCGCCTCCAGCCGCGCGCTGGCGCGCGAGCTGGCGGCGCGCTATGGGGTCGCTCACGAGGTCGACCACGCGATCGAGGCCGCCTGGACCCTGGCCCAGGCCGAGCTGCGCCGCGCCGAGATCGGCGAAGCCGACGCCCAGCTGATCAACCGCCTGGCCGGCTGCCTGCTGCAGCCCGCGCCGGCGCTGCGCGCCGATCCCGCCGTCATCGCGCGCAATCTGCGCGGGCGGGCCGACTTGCAGGCATATGGCGTCACGGGCGACTTGCCGCTGCTGTTGCTGCAACTGGGCGAGGGGCCGGACACCGGCCTCGCGCGCCAGCTGCTGCAGGCCCACGGTTATTGGCGCGGCCACGGCCTGGCGGTCGACTTGCTGGTCCTGTGCGACAGCCGCGCGGCGCGCGAAGCCCTGATGCACCTGGCGGCGCCGCTGGTCGATCCGTCCAGCTTCGACCAGCCCGGCGGACTGCACCTGCACCTGAAGGAAGACGTGCCGCATGAAGACCGCATCCTGCTGCGCTCCGCCGCCAGCGTGCTGCTCTCCGGGGAGCGCGGCGACCTGGCCGACCAGCTGCGCCGCGCCGAGCGCGCGGGCAGCGCGGCGGCGGCGCCGTTCGTCGCCGCCACGCCGGCGCAGGCATGGACCGCGGCGAATCCGCCTTCGCCCGCGACCGAGGCCTTGCCGGACGGCCGCGAGGTCGTGGTGCGCAGCGGCGCCGGCATCGCCGCGCCTGCGGCGCCGTGGATCAACCTGCTGGCCAACGACGCCTTCGGCAGCATCGTCTCGGAGCGCGGCCATGCCGTCAGCTGGAGCGGCGAGCGCGCCACGCGCCTGACCGCAGGGGGAGAAGACGAAGTCGCGCCGCAGGGCGGCGAAGCCTTTTACCTGCGCGACGAGGACAGTGGCGACGTCTGGTCGCCGACGCCGTGGCCGGCGCCGTCATCAGAGACGTACACGACGCGCCATGGCATCGGCTACAGCGTGTTCGAACACCTTGTCCACGGCATCCATTCCGAGCTGCGCTGCTTCGTGGCCCAGGACGCGCCGCTCAAGTACAGCGTGCTGCGCCTGCGCAACGACAGCGATGCGCCGCGCCGCCTGAGCGCGACGGGGTATGTGGAGTGGCTGCTGGACGAGCGCCACGCGCCGCCCGGCCTGCAGGTGGTGACCGGACGCGACCTCGCCAGCGGCGCGCTGTTGGCGCGCAACGTCTTCGGCGCGGGTTTCCATGACAAGGTCGCGTTCTTCCATGTCGACGCCGAGCAGGTCGCCGTGACCTGCGACCGCCAGGAATTCATCGGCCGTTCCGGGGCCATCGCACGCCCGGCGGCGTTGGGGCGCGCCGGGTTGTCGGGCATTGCCGGCGCCGGTTTCGACCCGTGCGCCGCGTTGCAGGTCGGCGTCACCCTGGCGCCGGGCGCCGAGTGCGAACTGGTCTTCGTGCTCGGCGTGGCCGGTCCCGGGAGCCTGGACGCCAGCGCGGTCGTGCAGCGCCATGGCACGGCGCAGGCCGCCGCCGCCGCATGGCAGCGCCTGCGCGACTGGTGGGAGCATACGCTCGGCGCCGTCACCGCATGCACGCCGGAACCCGGCTTCGACCTGCGCGTGAACAGCTGGTTGCCCTATCAGGCGATCGGCGCCATGATGGGCGAGCGCGATCCGGCGGCGCGCCTGCAATCGGCCCTGGCCTGTGCCCACGCTCGCCCGGAGCTGCTGCGCGAGGCCCTGCTGCGCGCCGCGCCCGCCTTCACGGCGGGTTGCCTGGTCGAGGACTTCCTGTGGCTGCCGTACGCGCTGACGCGCTATCTCGCGGTGACGGACGACCATGCGCTGCTGGCCGTGCGCCTGTCGGAGCGTGACGATCTGTACCAGCACTGCGTGCACGGCCTGCGCGGTTGCCTGCGCTTCGGGCCGCGCGGCCTGCCGCCGGCGGCGGGGCGCCTGCATGAGGAAGGGGTGGCCGGTCGCGTCGAGAGCGTGCGCCTGGGCTTCTTCATGGCGGCCGTGCTGCAGCGCTTCGCCGAGGTGGCCGACCGGCGCGGCGACTTCGGTTTCGCCACCACCTGCCGCGGCGCGGCGCTGGCGCTGGGCGCGCAGTGCGAGGAGCACGGCTGGGATGGCGACTGGTACCGCTGGACCTGGCTGGACAGCAGCACAGCCCTCGGTTCGATCGCCAATGCGGCCTGCCGCGTCGAGCTGTCGACCCAGTGCTGGGCGCTGGAGGCCGGGGCGGCGCAAGGCCCGCAAGCGCTGCGCGCGGCGGTGCGGCGCCTGCGCCTCGACGGCGCCGTGCCGCGCTGCGATCCGCCGGTGGATGGCGAATGGAGCGAACGGGTGCCGTCGAGCCCCGGCCAGGACCACCGCGCCACCGCCTGGGCCGCGGCCGGACTCGCACGGCTGGGCGACGCCGGCCACGCATGGCAGCTGGCGCGCATGCTCGAGCCGATGACGCATGGCGACGGTCCGCCCTACCTGATGAGCGGCGGCCTGCGCACGATCGCGCCGCATGCCGGCCGCGCCATCGGCGGCGTCGCCACGCCGGCGGCGGCGTGGACCTGGTTGCTGTTCGTCGAAATGCTGCTGGGCCTCGAACGGCATGGCGAGGCGCTGCGTTTGAGGCCGCGCCTGGCGCCGGGCTGGGATGGTTTCAGCCTGCGCTACCGGCATCGCGGCGCCTTCTACGAGATCACGGTGCGCGCCACCGAAGGACCCGAAGAAATGCTGCTGGACGGCCAACCCTGCCCCGATTGGACGGTCGTGCTGCGCGATGACCGGCGTGACCACAAGGTAGAATTGCGGGTTGCGCGCGACCCGAGCGCGCCCGAAGCATAGGATCAAGATCATGAACATCATCACCCGCGCCCTCGGCTGCGGCGCCTGCCTGCTGGCCGCGGGGTTCGCGGCCGGTCCGGCACAGGCGCTCGACTGGAGCGACACCGCCATCAGCTGGCGCTACGGCAGCCGCTTCGCCGAGCCCTTCAATCCGGAACACATCGACAAGCACGTCCTCGCGCTGACCCACGCCAGCGGCTACAAGTACGGCAGCAACTACTTCAACCTGGATTGGCTCAAGTCCGACCGCAACGATCCGCGCTCGCTCGGCGGCAGTTCCGGCGCCGAGGAAGCCTACCTGCTGTATCGCCACACGCTCGACATCGGCGCGCTGAGCGGGCGCGAACTGCGCTTCGGGAAGGTGAAGGGCGTCGGGCTCACCGCCGGCTTCGACCTGAACACGAAACGCGACGTCGGCTACAACTCGCGCAAGCGCATGCTGGTGGTCGGGCCGACCCTGATGTGGGACGTGCCGGGCTTCCTCAGCACCAGCATCCTCCTGATCCGCGAAAGCAATGCGCCGAGCGGCGCCTTCGCCCCGATCTCCGACGTGCGCGGGCGCTACAAGTACGAGAACCACCCGATGCTCAACGTCAGCTGGGGCATTCCGCTGAACGAGCGCTGGGCCTTCGAGGGCTATGCCAACTTCATCGCCGAGAAGGGGCTGGACGAAACCGGCAACCCGACCGGGGCCGAGACCAATATCGACATGCAGCTGATGTACGACGTCGGCGCCCACTTCGGCCAGAAGAAGAACCGCTTCCGTGTCGGTGTCGAATACCAGTTCTGGAACAACAAGTTCGGCAATACCCGCGCCACGACCGGCGGACGCGGACAGCGCGCCAGCACGCCGATGATCCGTGCCGAGTATCACTTCTGACGTCTCACATCAAGCCTTGTTGGTGCCGTCATCCTCCTCCAGCAAGGTGCGTTCGATCGTGCGCGCCACGTCGTCGATGCACGTCAGGAGTGCGGGAGAGGTCAGTTCCTCGGCAAGCGTTGCAACGTTCCGGCCCTTGAGCTCCCACTTGAGCAATGAGAAAAACGTGGCCGTGATGGCTGCATGGCGCACAGTGGGAATGCCGGCACCGGCCCTGGTCGAAAAATGGCCATTGAGCGTCTTGCGCAGCCGCGTGATCCAGGCATGGCGATCGATGCCTTCGAGAGGGCCGATGACGAGAAACAGGTTCCAACCGTACTCAGCCTCATCAGTGTCCCTGGACTGCGGACGCTCGGTGACATAGGAATGCAGCTCGAAGAGCACCGCGTGCTTGCCGGATGTCCAGGCGTGTTTCTTGTTCTCTTTCGTCTTTACCGCATATTTCCGGGACAGTTCGGCTAGTGCCGAACCAGCGGGCCATGCCAGGAAGCGCATGATGCTGCGTCCGGAGTCGTCAATGAAGATACTGGGTGTAACAGAGCCGTCGGCAACCTGGTTTGGCCACTTGTTCTTGAACCAGCGCAGGACTTTCGCGCGCTCATCCGAATCGTATCCCGCAAGGAAAGAAAACGCGTTCTTGTAACGATTATAAAGTCCCCAGCTCGAATCCACCGCCTCCAGGCCAAGCCGGCCACCCCACCGGCTGCACGTCGCATCGATGAATTTTTTGGCGTCAGGGTAGTTGTCGACCAGTTCCAGCGCGAGACTGTCGGCGTCGGCATTTGCGGCATCCCCTTCGACCTTGTCGCGCAAGATCGACTTGTAGTGGTCGATGAGCATGGCCGGGCCAGGGCCCAGCGTGTCACAGGACTGCGCGGTCAGTTCCAGGGCTGGATACACGACATTGCTGTAAGTGACGCAGTTCCAGTCTTCGCGCGGCTCTTCTTCATTCACGGTCAAGAACACCAGTACCGAGTTCCCTGCACCAAAACGCGTATGCATCCAGCGCCTGTAACGAGGAAGTTGTCCATCCCCTTCCCTGGCATTGACCTTGTTTTCAATGGCGATGACAACCTCGCCGCCGCCACGGCGTGGGATCTGCAGAACGATGTCCAGGCGGCCGCTGTCGGCGCTGGACCCCGCTCCGTCAGTGGTTTCTATCGAAAGCTCATCCCTTCCACCTTTGAATGAAATTTCGGGAGTGACACGGGCCAGGTCGAGATCCAGTTGGTGAACTTCACGCAGCAGGCCTCCTCCCGCGTCAGCGCCAAGTTGCACGCTGAGCTGCAACAGGAAATTGCGCAGGAAGGCGTTGCCCAATCCGTGTGTTCCATAGGGGTCGAGCATGTGCGCCAGAAAGCGGGTATGGCGTATTTCGTACTCACGCACGTTCAGTACGTCGAAGATATTGAAGGCATTGAGCTGACGGTCGAGTTCGAGGAAAGACTTGTCGACCAACAGATTCTGAATCGTGGACATTTGTACCTTTTGAAAGTGGTTGTTTATTTTCCGGCGAAGTAGCGCCACAGCCGCACCATGGCCAAGGTATCGAGTTCGCAGTAAGCGAGTAACTGCGTCTCGATCGCGCGCTTGCGCTCCGGCGCCGTGCCGACCGCGATCGCCTCCAGGTAGGCCTGCATTGCGGCGCCGCCGTCCTGCACGCCCTCGAGGTCGTCGTAGCGCAGGTCGGGCGCGACCGCCGGCAGCACCTTCTTGATGCTCCAGCTGCCCTCTTGCGACGGGTGGTAGTAGCGCTCGCGCGCCACCGGCAGCAGGTCGACCACGCGTGCATTGATCGCCAGCAGCGCATCGTGCAGTGGCGGGAAGCGCTCGGCCAGTTCCTGGATGCGCGACTTCTCGAAGCTGGCGTTGTACACGAACACGGGGCCGTGCCCGCCGCAGGCCGCGATCAGTGCGACGGCGAAGGCGTGCGACGGATCGTCGCCAGAGAGGTCGAGGAAGGCGGCGTGTTCGATCCCGCCCTCGCTGTCCAGCCGGTGCACGCTGAACTGGAAGGGGATCATCTGGAACGGCCGCGTGCCTTGCCAGACCGGCACCGCGAAGGCGATGGTCTCGAAGTCGAGGAAATACCCCGGCAGCGGATGCGGCGCCAGGTCGGCGGCGGCGCCCGCGGCATCGAAATAGGCCTGTCCCGAGATGGTGTGCTGCTTCACGCGCAACTGCTTGTCGCTCAGCAGTGCATCCGGGATATCGCGCATGTCCAGCGCGCCATCGTCCACGCATTGCCTGGCCGCCTTGCTGCGCAGCTGCGGCAGCCAGGCGACCGGGAAATCGGCCTGCGGCATGCCGCTGGCGCAATGGGCGGTAAAGCCGCAATCGTAGGGGCTCGCGCAATGCTTGCCGGGCTGTATATCGGGTTCGTCGACCGAGGCGGCCACGGCGCGCGCCCCGGCCACCCAGGCCGCGACTTCGTCCGCGCGGCCGAAGGCTTCCTGGGTCAGGTCTTCCTCGACCAGCAGGCCGCGGTAGTCGCCGCCTCCCGGATAGACCCAGCTGCTGTCGATATGGGCCAGCGCGATGCCTTCCAGGGCCACGCCGGCGTCCAGCGCCATCCGCGCCTGGATCGCGGCGTCGTCGCGGTGGTAGTCCTTGACCGAGGTCGACGACTTGACCTCGACCATGCGCCAGCGGCGCGGGCCCTGGCCAGGCAAGGGAAGCAGGACGTCGGCGAAGGCCATGGCGCCGCCGGCGACGAAGCCGGCCTCGAAGATCGGCTGGCCTGAATCGAGCAGCGCCAGGCTGCGCGCCAGCGCCGCATCGAAGCCTTCGGTGTGCGGATCGAGCAGGGCGCCCGTGCCGTGCGGGTCGTACAGGCGGCGCGCCAGGTCGCCCACCTGGTGGCCGGCGGCGAAGGCCGCCATGCTCGCCGCATTGTCCACGCGCAGCTCGGGACGGTGCAGCTCGAGCCACAGGCGGCGCTCGCACTGGCGATAGGCCATCAGCCTGGATTTCGAAAAACGTCGCATCGGTTCGCTCCTGGAGAATGGTGAGTATGGCATCGCAGGTTTAGGCCAGGAAGCCGATCGCTGCCTGCCGGCCGCGTTTCCCCGCGGATTCCTGCTCGAGCGCCGTCACCAGTTGCGCGCAGACAACAAAGGGGGCGAAACGGTGGCGCCGCGCCAGGGCGGCGAAGTCGCCCGGGGTCAGCTGCGGCAGACCGCGCAGGCGTTCGGCGTCGCATGCGTCGGGCGGCGCCAGGCCGAGGGCGGCGCACTGGCGTTCCAGCATCAGGAGCGCCTGTTCCGGGCGCAGGTAGCCGAAGCGCAGCTTGAGGTCGAAGCGGCGCAGCGCGGCCGGGTCGATGTCGTCCATCAGATTGGTCGAGGCGATGAACACGCCGCCGAAGGCTTCCATCCGGGTCAGCATCTCGTTCACGCGCGTGACTTCCCACGAGGCGCGCGCGCCTTCGCGGTCGCGCAGGAAGCTGTCGACTTCGTCGATCATCAGGAGCGCGCCTTCGCGCTCGGCCTGGCGGAAGGCCTGGGCGATCGCCTTTTCGCTCTCGCCGACGTATTTCGACATCAGTTCCGAGGCGCTGCGCAGCATCAGCGGCATCTCGAGCTGTTCGGACAGCCAGCGTCCGAAGGCGCTCTTGCCGGTGCCGGGCGGACCGTACAGGCAGATGCGGCCCGAGCGCGCATGCTGCAGGCCCGGCAGCAGCGCCGCCAGCTCGGTGTCGGCATTCAGGATGGCCGGGTCGTAATCGGGCGGCAGCCGGCTGGCGGCGCCGGCATCCAGGCCCGCATGGCCTTGCGCCTCGAGCGAGCGGTTGGCGAGCCAGGCGACGGCGCGCGCGGCGCCTGGCTGGTCGAACTGGTCGCGGATCGTGCGCACCACCGAGGCCACGCGGTCGACCACGGCCGGGGCCAGGGTCTCGACCTGCGCCATGCGCGCCAGGGTCGGGGGATCGACCAGGTCGCCGCAGGCGGCCTGCAGGATGCGTTCGCGCTGGGCGCGCGGCGGCACCTGCACTTCGACCAGCACGTCGAAGCGGCGCAGGAAGGCCGGGTCGATGCCGGCGATCGAGTTCGACAGCCACAGGGTCGGCACCTGGTTCTGTTCCAGCGTGCGGTTGATCCATGCCTTGCGTCGCTGGGCGGTGCTGCGCTGCCCGAACATGCCGTCGTCGGCGAACACGTCCTCGACCTCGTCGAACAGCAGCAGCGCGCGGCGGCGGTCGAAGAAGCTCTGGGCGGCGCGGTAGGCGCGCAGCCGGCGTTCGCCGCCGACCGGGTCGCCGTCCTCGTCTTCGCTGGCCACTTCGAACAGCTCGCAGCCCAGCTCCGCCGCCAGGGCGCGCGCCAGCTCGCTTTTTCCCGTGCCGGGCGCGCCGTAGACGAATACGTTCACGCCCTGGTGGATGCCGTCCCGCGCTACCGTGCGCGCCAGGTAGGGGCGCAGGATGGCCAGTTCCTGTTCCAGGTGGGGAAAGTCGTCCAGCGTCAGGCGCGCCGGGGCGCTCGGCGCCACCGTGTCGCGCAGCAGCGAGATCGGATCGGCGTCGAGGCCGACGACCGAGTCGGCGAAGCGGTTCGACAGCAGGTCGAGCTTGCTGCGCAGCGAGCCGTTGATGGCGCGGTCGACGGTGAGCAGGCCCGAGCGCGCCAGCACGCCGCCCGCGCCCAGCGCGGCGCGCACCTCGTCGGGCTGCAGCTCGAGCAGCGTGGACAGCACGTCGACGATCTTCGCGGCCGACAGGTTGCCCAGCGTCTCGGCGGCGTCGTCGAGGATGCGCTCGTGGTGCAGCATGGTGGCGAATTCGAGGATGCGGCATTCGGCGCCGGACATGCCGACCAGGGCCGCCAGGCGCGCCACGTTGGCGTGCAGGATCGTGGGCACCTTGCGCTCGGCGTCGCGTTCAGCCTCGCGGTGCAGTTCGCGCAGGCGCGCGCGCACCAGCGCCGCATCGAAGTCGCGCTCGTCGTCGATCCAGTCGCCCAGTCCCAGCGCGCGCGCCACGTGATCGTTGGAAAAGCACATCGACCCGACCAGGTCGCGGTGGCCGCCGAGCGGCATCATGATGCGCAAAACCCACAGGGTGACGGCCGGGGCGAGTTCCTGGGGCACGGGGCGGATGCGACGGCGGCGTACGGTCAAATTGGCTCTCCTGGTGATGGGATGACGTCATTGTGCGGCAGGGGTGCGACAGCTTGTGTCGCGCATTACTTGACGCGGGTGAGCCGCGGCGCGGCGCCCAGGGGCCGTGCCGGCAGGCCGGCGCCGGCCAGGCCGCGCCGCTGCGCCATCTCGGCGTAGCGCTTGCGGAATGCGCCCTTCCACGGCGCGACCCCGGTCCCGTCCTGGGCCAGGGCGTCGCGCAGGCCGGCCAGGCGGCCGACCACGAAGGCGCCGAGCCAGTCGCGGCGGCTGGCCACCTGCATCGCCGGTCCGTTGCCGGCCACCGCATCCTGCACCGAACCGGGCCACGGCGCGCGGCTGGCGCTCACCTGGTCGTCGAGCGCGCCGAGGGCCAGGCGCAGGTCGAAGTCGCGGCTGTCGACGCAGGCCAGCAGCGCCGCCAGCTTCAGGTGAGGGGGCAGGGCCGACATGCCGATGAAGGCCAGCAGCGCATCGTGGTGGCGGACCGGGTCCTGTCCGGGCAGGCTTGCGGCCCGCTCGAGGAGGGGATGCCACTGGCGGCGGATGGCGTCGAGGCTGCGGCACCGTTCGAGCGGGAGATACCAGCGCAGGTCGGTCATTGATTCCTTGTCGGCTGTGAAAGACGGAACACAGCATAGGAGACCCCGGCGACAGGATGTGTCGCAGCCGGCCGAGGACATGGCGCGACGCATGCTGTCGCATGCGCATGCCAATCTGCGTCTGCCCGGCCGGTCTTTAATTTCCTGACGGTAATTTATTTGCTAATATCACATCTTGAACGCGCCACGTCGGCGCGGCGAAAGCCACCATGCCTGCACTGATCGAACACATCGACGCCATCGCGCGCCAGAAGGGGCGCGCCGCGCTCTACCTCGAATTCCATCCGCAAGCCGCCGCCGAACGGCGCGCCTACCACCACGAACAAGACCCGATGCGCGCCCAGGTGCTGGCCTGGCTGGACGCCAACGGGGTGCCGTGGCGGCCCTGCGGCCCGCTGGCCAATCCGTCGGTGATGGCGTCCTGGCGCGGCCAGGTCTACCTCGACCTGCCGTGGGACGAGGATCTGCCGGCCTACCGGGTGCTGCGCGACTATCTCGAACTGCCCGACGGCAGCATGCGCCATGCCGGCGTGCGCTTCTACGCCATGCCGCTCGAGCTGGCGATGGAAAACGCGGAGCACGACGAGCCTGGATACTGGCAGCGCTGGGCGGAGGAGTTCTGATGGCGAGCAACCAGCAAGCCCTCCTGCGCCAATGGCATATGCTGCAGCTGGTGCCGCGCGCGCCGCTGTCGATCGAGGCCGGCGAATTGTGCAAGCGACTGGATGCGCTCGAATTCCCGGTCACCAAGCGCACCGTCGAGCGCGACCTGAACGCCTTGTCCGAAGTGTTCCCGCTGGTGTGCGACGACGCCGAGAAACCCTTCAAGTGGAGCTGGCTGCGCGGCGCCCAGCGCTTCGACCTGCCCGGCCTGACGGTACCCGAGGCGCTCACCATGACCCTGGTCGAGCAGCATCTGCGCCACCATCTGCCGCCCAGCACCGCCGAAGCGCTGCAGCCGTATTTCGCATCGGCCGCGCGCACCTTGTCGACCGACGACGATCCGGCGCCGTCCAAGGCGTGGCTGCGCAAGGTGCGCAGCGTGCCGCCGCAGCAACCGCTGATTGCGCCGCGCCTGGACCCCGACTGTCAGCGCACCGTCTACCTGGCGCTGATGGAAGATCGCCAGCTCACGCTGCATTACCGCAAGCGCGACGCCACCGAACTCACGCTCTACGAGACGGTGCATCCGCTGGCGATCGTCCAGCGCGGCGGCATCGTCTACCTGGTCTGCATGTTTGGAGACTACGAGGACGTGCGCACTATCCCGCTGCACCGCATCGTGGCGGCCGAGGCGCGCTACGAGGATGCGCGCAAGAAGATGGGATTCGACCTCGACGCCTACATCGCCTCGGGCCAGTTCGGCGTGATCGCCGGCGAGCCGCTGCGCCTGCGCGCCGTGTTTACACGCGCGGCCGGCGAACACCTGTATGAAACGCCGCTCAGCGAAGACCAGCAGCTCACGGCGCACGGCGATGGACACCTGCGTCTCGCGGCCACGGTGCCGCATACGCGTTCGCTGGTGTGGTGGCTGCTGGGCTTCGGCGACGGCGTGGTGGTCGAGGAGCCGGCCGGCCTGCGCCAGGAGATGGCGGAGACTGCGGCGAGGATGGCGCAGGCTTATGTCTGAGGCGCGGACGCGGCGGGCGTGACGCGCGCCCGCTCATCGCCAGCCGCCTCCTGCAGCGCCGCATACAGGCAGCGCTCGGCCTCGGGCGACAGCACCAGCTCGACCGCCATCTGCGCCCGCGTGAGGGCGACGAACAGCATGCGGCGCGCCTTGTCGTCGAGGGCGTCGAGGTCGAATTCGGTCACCACCACCGCGGGCGCGCTCTGGCCCTTGTAGCGGTACACCGACTCGACCAGCAGCTCGCCCTCGCTCCAGCGCTGCGCGCCGTCGCGCCCGTACTCGCCGGTGAAGCGGCGCGTCAGCCAGGGGCCGATGGTGGCCCGGTTCAGCAATTGCGAGCTGCCGCGCCCGCGGCCGCACACGACCGCGATATCGTCCAGGGCAAAGCCGCGCGCCAGCAGCGCCGCGACCGCCGCCTCGGTCGCCGCCAGCAGCTCCTCGCCGCAGGCATAGCCGCGGATGCCCGGCACCTCGCCGGCGTAGGGATTCATGCTGCGCACCGGCGGGCGCACCAGGTCGAGCGCATTGATCATGTCGCACAGGATGCGCGGGGTGCGGAAGTTGTCGCTGCAGCGGATCACGACCGCCTCGTCCAGCTCGAAGCCTTCCTTGCCGTACAGGCGCTGCGCCTCGTCCTCCAGCACGTACAGGCGTCCGTTCTTGCGCAGCTGGCCGCCCAGGCTGGCCACCCACTCGGCGCTGAAGTCCTGGGCTTCGTCGATGACCAGCAGGTCGAAGCGCGCCGCGACGCCGTCACTGTCGTCCAGGTAGGCCTGGGCCATGCGCTCGAAGCCCTCGGGCGAGAACTCCGGCTCGCCGTGATGGCGACGGTAATGCTCGACGCACAGCTCGTGATAGTTGACGACCTCGCTCGATGGCGGCGCCAGCACGCGCACGTGGTCGGCCAGGCTCCGGTTGTAGCAGACGTAGAGCGCGTCCAGGCGCGCGGCGCGCGCATCCTCCAGCAGCTGCAGGGCCAGCTGGGTCTTGCCGGAGCCGGCCGTCGCCTGGACCCGCACGATCCCGGATGCCGCCTCGACCCGCGGCACCCAGGTCGCCAGTCCGTCCGACAGCCGGCGCACCGTGCCCTGCAGCTGGTCGCGCAGCACGTCCAGCACCGGCATCACCTGGAACTGGTTGAGCAGCAGGCGGCGCAGCGCCTCGCGATCGACCTCGCGCGGGGTCGGCGCCAGCCAGTCGCACACCGAACCGATCATGCGGTCATAGCCGTGGGCGTCGATGATGCGCTCGCGCGGGATCGCCGAGACCTGGCCGTCGCCCAGCGCATAGTCGGGCAGCACCAGGCAGCTGATGAGTTCCGGATGGATGCCGGCCTGCTGCAGGCGGTTCTGCATCGCGCCGCGCTGCACCGTGGTCTGGCGCGCCACATCGCATTCGCGCTTGCCGTACAGCTTGTAGATGCCGCCTGCGCGCAGCACGACGTCGCCGGCCTTCACTTCCATCAGCAGCAGGTTGCCGTTCGGCGCCAGCACCACGATGTCGATTTCGCCGTAGCGGTCGCGCCCATGATGGAGCGTGTGCAGCGTTACGCTGTGGAAGACCTCGAAGCCGGCCGGCAGATGGTCGCGCAAGCGCTCGAGGACCTCGAGTTCGCGGTAAAGTCCGGCATCGGTGCGCAGTGGCGGGAGCAGGTGGGGCGACAGGGTGGCCATGGCGGGAGCAATCGTCAGAAGTTGTCTATTATTAAGCAACCAGCCGGATGACACCATGGCCTGTCGTTTTTTTGCCCCAGCCGGAACGGCAAGTCAGTCGTCGTTGCTGCTTTCGCGCACCACCAGCTGGACCGCGAGCGTCTGTTCCAGGCTGGCGCTGTCCACTCTTTCCAGCAGCGAATCGACGCCCATCCGCCCCAGCAAATCCTTGTCGATCCCGATGCTGGACAGCGGCGGGATCGCGCTGGAGGCGGCGCTGATGTCGTCGAAGCCGACGATCGCGATGTCGTGCGGAATCTTCAGGCCGCGCTCCAGGCAGTGGCGCATGGCGGCCAGCGCCGTGCTGTCGTTGTAGCAGAACAGCGCGTCCGGCCGCGGCTCGCGCGCCAGCAGGGCGTCGACCGCCTGGCGCACGTTGTCGAGGCTGTTGCCGATGCTGGGCAGCTGGACCTCGAGGTCGGGATTGGCCAGCATGCGCGCCTCGAACAAGGCCTTGCGAAAGCCGCGGTAGCGTTCCAGGATGCTGTGGTGGGCCAGCGGGCCGGTGAGCATGGCGATGCGGCGCCGGCCCTGCCGGATCAGGTGGCGCGTCGCCAGGTAGCCGCCCAGCGCATGGTCGGGATTGACCGAGCGGTAACCGGGCAGGCGCATGTCGAGCAGCACCAGGGGCTTGCCGGTGTCGCGCAGCGCCGCCACCAGTTCGGGCTCGAAGAAGCCGGCGCACAGCAGGGCGTCGGGCTGGTGCAGGCGCACCAGGTCGAGCACCGGCTCGGCCGGGCCCACCACCACGAACGACAGCGCGATGCCGCGCTTGCGGCAGGCATCCTCGGCGCCGTGCAGCACCGGCAGGTAGAACGGGCTGGCCGACTGCGTGTTGTGCTGGCGGTGCAGCAAGAAGGCGATGCGGCGCACGTCGCCCTCGCGCAGCTTGGCGAAGTCGTAGCCCATCTCGCGCGCCACCGCGCAAATGCGTTCGCGCGTCTTGTCGGTCAGGCCGTCCTGGTTCTTCAGCGCGCGCGAGACCGTGCCGATCGAGTAGCCCGTGGCGCGGGCGATGTCGCGGATCGTGACGGCCATGGCGCGCTTCCCCCGGTCAGTACCTGGTCTGCGTGTAGGGACGGGCGTTCTGTTCCTTGCCCCAGTCCTTGTTCGGCGTGGCCTGCATGGTGAACACCAGTTCGCCGCCGGCCATGATGTCCTCGTGGCGGATGAAGGTGCGCATCAAGGGCTTGCCGTTCAGGGTGACGCGGCCGACGTAGCCGTTGGCAGTCGACAGGTTATCGGCGCGCACCGTGAAGCGCTTCCCGTTCGGCAGGTTCAGGGTCGCCTTGTCCAGGAAGGGACGGCCGATCACGTACTCGTTGCTGGCCGGGGCCACCGGGTAGAAGCCGAGCGCGGTGAAGGCGAACCAGGCCGACATCTGGCCCAGGTCGTCGTTGCCCGACAGGCCGTCCGGCTTGTCGCTGTACTGGGTGGCCATGATGTTGGCCAGGCGTTCCTGGGTGCGCCATGGCGCGCCGGCGTAGTTGTACAGGTAGGCCACGTGGTGCGAAGGCTCGTTGCCGTGGGCGTAGTGGCCGATCAGGCCCGAGATGTCTTCCATGTGGGCGTACACGGTCTCGTCGACCTTGGCGTCGAACACCTGGTCGATCTTGCTCACCAGCTTGGTGTCGCCGCCCAGGAAGGAGATCAGGCCGGCGTTATCGTGCGGCATATACCAGGAATACTGCCAGGCGCTGCCCTCGGTATAGTCGCTGCCGAAGTTCGACTGTTCCGGATTGAACGGGGTGCGGAATTCGCCGGTGGACTTGCGGGCGCGGATGAAGCCGGTCTCCTTGTCGAACACGTTGCGGTAGTTCTGGGCGCGTTTGTAGTAGCGGGCCGCGATGTCCTTCTTGCCCATCTTCTCGGCCATGCGCGCGATGGTCCAGTCATCGAAGGCGTATTCGACGGTCTTCGACGCCGCTTCCTTCTCGAGGTCGATCGGCACGTAGCCCAGCTTCATATAGTGTTCCAGGCCGCCGTAAGGGCCGTATTCGGCGCTGGCCGTCATCGCCGCCAGGGCCTTGTCGGCGTCGAAGCCGCGGATGCCCTTCATGTAGGCATCGGCGATCACCGGCACCGCGTGGTAGCCGATCATGCACCAGGTTTCCAGGCCGTGGAACTGCCATACCGGCAGGATGCCGTAGGGGCTGTGCTGCGTTGATGCGATCAGCGAGTTCACGAAGTCGGCGTTGCGCTGCTCGGGCGCGACGATGGTGAGCAGCGGGTGCAGCGCGCGGTAGGTGTCCCACAATGAGAAGGTCGAGTGGAAGCGGAAGTTCTTCGCCTTGTGCACCTGGTTGTCCGGGCCGCGGTAGCTGCCGTCGAGGTCCATGAACAGCGACGGCGCCAGCATGGTGTGGTACAGGGCGGTGTAGAACTTGGTGCGCATCGGGCCTTCGGCCTCGACCTTCACCGCGCCCAGCGCGTCGTTCCAGGCCTTGCCGGCGCGCTCGCGCTCCTGGTCGAAGTCCCAGCCCGGCATCTCGGCCAGGTTGGCGATCGCATTGTCTTCGCTCACCGCCGACAGGGCGACCTTGACCAGCAGCGTGCCGTCCTGCGGCACGCCGAAGTTGAAGTCGGCCATCAGCTGCTTGCCTTCGACCAGCGCCTTGTCGGCCGGGGTCTTGCCGGGCGGAGCGAAGCCGCGATACGGAATCGATTCTTCGCGGTTCAGGAGTTGGCGGGTGTCGATCGGGCGCGAGAACTGGATCGCGAAGTGCACCTGGCGGCCGGGCGCCCAGCCGCGCGTCTCGCGCATGCCGGTGATTATGGTGCTGCTCCGCACGCGCAGGCGCGCCCACAGGTTCTTCTCGTCGTAGTTGTAGATGCTGGTGCGCAGGTCGAGCAGCACCTTGGCCGGCTCGCCGGCCTTGAATTTATAACGGTGCAGGCCCACGCGCTCGCTGGCGGTCAGCTCGACATCGACTTCATGGTCCTTCAGGCGCACCGCGTAGTAGCCCGGCTCGGCCTTTTCCTGGTCGTGCGAGAAGCGCGAGCGGTAGCCCGAGAACGGACGCTCCGGATAGCCCGGCTCCAGCTTGGTCTCGCCGCTGTAGGGCATCAGGAGCACGTCGCCCAGGTCGGAGTGGCCGCTGCCGGAGAAGTGGGTGTGCGAAAAGCCGAGGATCGAGCTGTCGGCGTAGTTGTAGCCCGAGGCCCAGGGATAGCTCTGGCGGAAGTGGCGGTGCTGCGTGTCGGGGCTGAGCTGCACCATGCCGAAGGGACGGCTGGCGCCGGGGAAGGTGTGGCCGTCGCCGCCGGTGCCGATGAAGACGTCCACGGCTTCGGCCGGGCTGCCCGGCGCGGCGGCCAGGACGGGAGTTGCGCTAAACAAGAATGCCGCACTGGCGGCGATCGAGAGTTGTCCGAAATTGAGTCTGGCCGTCATGAGGTCTCCACACGTGGCAGCAGCGACGCCGCCTGTTTTTTGCACTATACCCAAGTGAAACTTATATGTGGAGACTGGTTTCCAAGCAATCTTTACCGTGTTTCAGCCCATCTGTTTAGCCGGTTTACTAAACATTTTGCGCGCGGCGTTTGGCGACCGCTTCGATTTCGACCAGGGTGTCGGGCGACGCCAGCGAGGCCACGCCGATGCCGGTCAGGGCAGGGCGCGGCAGGCCGAGGTGGCGCACCAGGATCGGCGCCACGGTCTCGAGGTGCTCGCCGATCTCGCCGCGCACGTAGACGCGCAGCTGCAGGATCTGCTCGACCGAGGACCCGGCGGCCTCCAGGACCGCGATCAGGTTGCGCGCCGCGCCTTCGGTCTGCTCGGCCAGGGTGGTGTGCTTGACCTTGTACTCACGGTCCCAGTCGACCTGGCCCGATACGAACACCAGGCCGGTGTCATGGTCGATGGTCGCGTGGGACAGGCCATGCGGGGCGCCGTCGTACAGGGCAGGGGGATCGATGCGTTCGATGCTCATGCGGGTTCCTTGCGTTGAAAGGCGCCAGCTTAGGCATGCGCGCCCGCCGCCGCAATCAAGCGCGGCTTGTAGCGGATACAAGGCCGGATCCGACCCGCTCCAGCACCCAGGTGATGAAAGCATCGTTTTGCGCATTCGGATGGTGGGCGGCCACGACCTGGTAGCCGGGCGGGTACTTGGGCAGCGCGATCTCGAATACTCCCTCGCAGGGCAGCAGGCGCGATGGCATGAACGCGACCAGGTCCGATCCCTTCAGGTATTCCAGCGCCATGAAGAAGGACGGCGCCGACGCGACCACGCGCCGCTGCAATCCCTGGCGCGCGAACCAGCCGTCGGCCGATCCCGTGAAACTGGCCATGCCCGGATTGGTGACGATGAAGTCTTGCTCCGCCAGCTTTTCGAGCGGCATGACGCCGCCCTCGGCCAGCGCGCGGTTGCCGGTGACGCAGCGGTACTGCTCGAGGAACAGGGGCTGCGTCACCAGCCCGGGCGCCACGTATCCATCCACCGTGAAGATCAGGTCGATTTCTCCCTGGTGCAGCTTGCGGGTGAGGGCGCTGACCTCGATGTCGACCACCGCCACCTTCACTTTCGGCGCCTCGGCCCTCAGCGTGCGCACCAGGTCGGCCACGATCACCTTCTGCGTGTAGTCGGTGCCCGAGATCACCAGCGTGCGCTCGGCCTGTTCGGGCCGGACCTCGAAGGGCAGGGGAATCCCGCTCAATTGGGCCAGCACCTGGCCGATGTGCGGCGCGATCAGCTTCGCATACGGCGTCGGCGCCATGCCCTGGCCGGTGCGCACGAACAGCGGGTCGCCCAGGATGGCGCGCAGCTTCTTCAGTTGCAGGCTGACCGCCTGCTGCGAGACGTCCAGGTGCTCGGCTGCCGCCGAGATGGTGTCGAAGCGGTTCAGGGCGTCGAGCGTGCGCAGGTGGGTGAGTTCGAGCTTGTCGATCATGAGACTGCCAACATAAACGGCTATCTCGTCCGTTGCAAGTTGTCATGATTGAAATTCATCAAAGCCAATGGACGAAATGACAATTTTTATGGGAGGCTGGTCAATATGAATGAGGTATGAAATTGCAAAAATTGCATCATGAAAACCTCATTCCTCTCCCCGTTTCTGGCCCTGTCGCTGTGCTGCAGCCTGGCGCAAGCCGCCCCCGCAGAACACCAGGAATTCGAAGCCACCCTGCTCGCGCCGTTCCAGGCCGGCGCGGCCCAAGGGCGGACCTTCACGCTGCATTTTGCCTATCCCGGCCTGGCGCGCGCGGCCACCGTCGACTGGCGGGTGGAGCTGGTACGGCCCGACGGCCGCGTCGCCCTGCGCTGGCGCGGCGCGGCGCCGTTCACGGGCGAGGCCATGACCGTTACCGTGCCATGGTCCGGCCGCCTGGGATTGGCGCCGGCGCCGAGCGGCATCTATCGCGTCCGGCTGCGCGCGACCGTGCGCGGCGACGCGCATGAGGAAGTCGAGCAGGACTGGGAGATCGCGGTCGGCGCGCCGCCGCTGCCAGCCATGCCGGCATTCTCGCCGCTGGCGCGCGCCTTCGCGCCGGCCGCCGCGCCGGCGCCCGGGGCGCTGCCCTACACGGTCTATCTCGGCAACCTGCACAGCCAGACCAACCACAGCGACGGCGGCGCCGACATCGCCGAGTGCAAGGGCGCCCAATCGCCATTGAAGTCGCCGCACGGCCCGGACCACGCCTTCGCCTATGCGCGCGGGCGCGGCCTCGACATCCTGGTCGCCTCGGAACACAACCACATGTACGACGGCTCGGAGGGCAGCGCGCCGGACGCCGACCCCGCCGCCGCCAAGGGCTTGTACCGCGCCGGCCTGGAAAGCGCCGCCAGCTTCTCGAAAAAGCACCCGGACTTTCTCGCGGTGTACGGTCTGGAATGGGGCGTCATCAACAACGGCGGCCATATCAACATCTTCAACAGCGACGAGCTGCTCGGATGGGAGACCAATGCCAAAGGCGAGCTGATGGCCGACACGCGCACTCCCAAGGGCGACTATGCGGCGCTGTACACGCTGATGCGCGAGCGCGGCTGGGTGGGGCAGTTCAACCATCCGGCGCACGCGGGCCAGTTCCAGGTCGATGGCGTGCCGCTCGCCTATACCGAGGACGGCGGCGAAGCGATGGCGCTGTGCGAGGTGATGAACAGCACCGCGTTCTCGACCAACGTCGACGAGACCGAGACCCGCCGCAGCAATTTCGAAGGCGCCTGCAACCGCCTGCTCGAAGCGGGTTACCGCCTGGCCTTCAGCACCAACCAGGACAACCACTGCGCCAACTGGGGCGCGTCGTTCACCAACCGCACCGGCGTGCTGCTGCCGAACGGCGCGGCCCTGAGCCGCGCCACCTTCGTCGAAGCGCTCAAGGCGCGCCGCGTGTTCGCGACGATGGACAAGGATTCGCAACTGGTCCTGACCGCGAACGGACGGATGATGGGCGAGCGCTTCACCAATCGCGGACCGCTCGCGCTGGTGGCGAATTTTGCGAGTTCAACCGGCCGGAAGGCAGCCTCGGTCGCGATCATGGAAGGCGTCCCGGGCCGCAAGGGCACGGTCACCCAGATGTCGGACCAGGCCGAGACCACCTTCACCCCGAGTCCGGGCGCGCACTTCTATTATGCGAAGGTGACCCAGGACGACGGCAACGTGCTGTGGTCGGCGCCGGTGTGGGTCATGCAGGAGGAATGAGGATTAGAACCCCAGGCCTTCGCCCATCCCCAGCAGGGTCGCGATGCCGAGCACCGCGAAGATCAGCGCCGCGATGCCGTGCACGAGCTTGAGCGGCACGCGGTTCGCGATGCGTTCGCCGAAGTACACCGCCGGCACGTTGGCCAGCATCATGCCGAAGGTGGTGCCGGCGACGATGGCGGCCATCGATTCATAGCGCGCGGCCAGCGCCACGGTGGCGACCTGCGTCTTGTCGCCCATCTCGGCCACGAAGAAGGCGATCAGGGTGGTCAGGAACACGCCGTACTTCGCCAGTTGCGCTTCCTCGGCGTCGATTTCGTCGGGCGTCAATACCCACGCGGCCATCCCGAGGAAGGACAGGCCCAGCACCCAGCGCATCACGCCAGGGCCCAGCAGCTCGCTGACGAGGGCGCCGACGGCGGCGGCGAAGGCGTGGTTGGCCACTGTCGCGACAAGGATGCCGAACACGATCGGCAGGGGGCGGCGAAAGCGCGCGGCGAGCAGGAAAGCCAGCAACTGGGTCTTGTCGCCGATCTCGGCGAGGCCCACGATGCCGGTCGAGACGAGAAAGGCGTCCATCAGTCGGGTGAAGCAGGAGGAAGGCCGCGATCATAGCAGACGCGGCAAGTCGCTGCGCCGGCATGTGTATTTATCGCGCGGGCGGCGCGCTTTCGCTGGCCAGGCGTGCATGCTATCCTGCACCCGCCTCGGCCTGCCGGGCCGACCTTCCCTGCGAGAGACCATGAACAAAAGTACCCTGCTGCGCGCCAGCACCGCAGCCTTCCTGGGCGCCTGGAGCGCTTACGCCTTCGCACTCGATCCCCTCAGCTACGCCAAATACGACCAGGTCAAGACCACCGCCCTGCACCTGGACCTGAAGGCCGACTTCGCGAAGAAAAGCCTGGACGGCTATGCCGAGCTGACCCTCGACTGGCTGGACAAGAAGGCGACCACGCTCGACCTGGACACGCGCGAGCTGACGATCTCGAAGATCGAGGCGCAGGATGCGAAAGGCGCCTGGCGCAAGGCCGACTACTCGCTCGGCAAGTTCGACGAAGAGAAGGGCCAGCCGCTGCACGTCAAGCTGCCGGACCAGCAAAAGAAGGTGCGCATCCACTACCGCACCGCGCCGACCGCCACCGCGCTGCAATGGCTGCAGCCGGTGCAGACCATGTCGGGCAAGCACCCGTTCATGTTCAGCCAGTCGCAGGCGATCAATGCCCGCTCGTGGGTGCCGATCCAGGACACGCCGGCGGTGCGCTTCACCTACAGCGCGCGCATCGAGGCGCCGCAAGGCCTGCGCGTGGTGATGAGCGCCGATAACGACATGAAGGCCACCGGCAAGGGAGGCTGGAAGTTCAATATGCCGCAGCCGATTCCTTCCTACCTGCTGGCGATCGGCATCGGCGAGCTCGAAGCGCGCACGCTCGGCGGGCGCACCGGCGTCTACGCCGAGCCGCAGCGCATCAAGGCCGCCGAGTACGAGCTGGCAGACACCGAGAAGATGGTGGAAGCGGCCGAGAAGCTGTACGGCCCGTATCGCTGGGGACGCTACGACATGCTGGTCCTGCCGCCGTCGTTCCCGATCGGCGGCATGGAAAACCCGCGCCTTACTTTTCTTACCCCGACCATGATCGCGGGCGACCGCAGCCTGGTCGACCTGATCGCCCACGAACTGGCGCACAGCTGGTCGGGCAACCTGGTGACCAACGCCTCGTGGAAGCACTGGTGGCTCAACGAAGGCTTCACCACCTATGTCACCACCCGCATCCTGGAGGAGATCTACGGCAAGGAAGTCGCCCTCATGAACCTGCAGCTGGAGCAGGAAGAGGCGCTGGAGATGCTGAAGGACCTGCCGCCAGCGAAGCAGGCGCTGGTCTCGCGCCAGCCGGACACCTCGGCCGAATACTACCCGGACACCTCGCTGGCCTATCCGAAGGGCGCCTGGTTCCTGCACACGCTCGAGCAGCGCGCCGGCCGCGCCGCCTTCGACACCTTCCTGCGCGGCTGGTTCGACGGCCACGCCTTCCAGAGCGTGACCAACGACCAGTTCCTGGACTACCTGCGCAAGAACCTGCTGGCGAAGAATCCGAAGATCATGAGCGAGGCCGAGCTGGACGAGTGGATCTACGGTCCCGGCATCCCGCAAAGCGGCCAACGCGCCGTCTCGCAGCGCCTGGCGCAGCTGAATGCCTCGATCGACGGCTGGATCAAGGGCACGGTCTCGACCGATCAACTGAAGGCCAAGGACTGGAACGCCGCCGAGTGGATGAAGTTCCTGAACGACATCGACAACAAAGCCGATGCGAAAAAGCTGGAAGAACTCGACCGCGCCTACGGCCTGGCCAACACGAAGAACAACGAAGTCGCGTTCCGCTTCTATCGCGCCTCGGTGCACGCCGGCTACCGCGCCGTGCGTCCGCAGCTCGAGGCTTTCCTGATGAGCGTCGGCCGCCAGAAGTTCGTGGTGCCGCTGTACGCCGCGCTGCGCGAGAAACCGGACGACCGCGCCTGGGCCGAAGGCATCTACAAGAAGGCGCGCGAGCGTTACCACCCCGAGACGCAATCGAGCGTCGACAAGGCGATGGGCAAGCAATGATGACCATGAACCGACTCGCCGGCGCGCTGCTGCTCGCGGTGTGCGCGACCGCCGCTGTTGCACAGACCGCCGCCGCGCCAGCCGCCACCGCGGCGGCGCCCGCCTACGACCTGGAAGCCGACGTCAACCGCGTCCTGAAGACCTTCGACGTCCCCGGCATCGCCATCGCGGTGGTCAAGGACGGCAAGGTCGTCGTCACCCAGGGCTTCGGCGTGCGCAAGCTGGGCGACCCGACGCCGGTCGACGGCAAGACCATCTTCGAGATCGCGTCCAACTCCAAGGCCTTCACGGCGGCGGGGCTGGCGATGCTGGTCGACCAGGGCAAGCTGGAATGGGACGACCCGGTCATCAAGCACCTGCCGGACTTTCGCATGTACGATGCATATGTGACGGCCGAGATGACGGTGCGCGACCTGCTCACCCACCGCAGCGGCCTGGGACTCGGCGCCGGTGACCTGATGTGGTGGCCCACCACCACCTTCAGCACCGACGAGATCATCCACAACCTCCGCTACATCAAGCCGGCGACGAGCTTCCGCAACAGCTACGCCTACGACAACCTGCTGTACATCGTGGCCGGCAAGATCATCGCCCGGAAATCCGGCAAGGACTGGGGCGCGACCATGCGCGAGTGGATCCTCGATCCGGTCGGCATGGAGGCCACCACCACCAGCCTGGACCAGCACAAGCCGGGCATGAACGTGTCGGCGCCGCACAGCAAGATCGATGGCAAGGCGGCGGTGGTGAAGCCGATGCCGGTGGCGAACGCGATCGGCGCGGTGGGCATCAACACCAATGCCGAGGACATCGCGCGCTGGATGAACGTGCTGCTCGACCACGGGCGCGTGAAAACGGACGCCGGCGGCAAGGAAGTGCGGCTGTGGTCCGAGAAACAGGCGCGCGAGATGTGGACCGCGCAGACGCCGATGAAGATCAACCAGCCGCGCCCACCGCTGGCGGCGACCAAGCCGAACTTCTTCGCCTATGGCCTGGGCTTCCAGCTGCGCGACTACCAGGGCAAGCTGGTGGCGATGCATGGCGGCGCGCTGCAGGGCTTCTATTCGCGCGTCATGCTGGTGCCGGAAGCGAAGCTGGGCATCGCGATCTTCACCAATGCCGAAAGCGGTCCGTCGCTCAATGCGCTGCAATACCGCCTGCTGGACCAGTACCTGGGCGTGGCGCCGACCGACTGGATCGGCCGCATCGCCGAGGTCGACCGCGAAGCGCGCGAAAAGGAAGCGGCGCGCGTGAAGGGTGAAAGCGCCAGCCGCGCCAAGGCATCGAAGCCGTCGCTGCCGCTGTGGGACTACGAAGGCGAGTACGAGGACGCCTGGTATGGCAAGGCGACCGTCAAGCGCCAGGGCAGCAAGCTGGTGATGTCGTTCTCGCGCACGCCCGACCTGACCGGCGAGATGGAGCACTTCCAGCACGACACCTTCATCGTGCGCTGGAAGGAGCGCAACTTCAATGCCGACGCCTACGCGACGTTCTCGCTGGACCATGATGGTTCGATCGAGCGCCTGCGCATGAAGCCGGTGTCGACCGAGACGGATTTCAGCTACGACTTCCAGGACTTGCTGTTCACGCCCGTGAAAAAGGCGAAGTGAGATAAAAAACGCCCGCATGTTCGCGGGCGTTTTTCATGGCGGGGAGCTTATTTGCGCTCCCACACCTTCATCATGTCTTCCGACCCCTGCGTCCTGATCCCGTTGTCCGACAGGATCGATTCGGTCGCCGCCAGCGTCGCCTGGCGCGGCAGGATCATGGTCTCGCCGTAGCGCTGGTCGAAGCGCAGCACCACCTGCTCGTCCTTCAGGTCGCGCAGCAGTTCCACCAGGTGGCGCAGGCTGCGCACCTTCTCGCCGTTCACCGACTCGACCACCGAGCCGAAGCGATTGTTGTAGCCACTCACCAGCTTGTGCGGGAAGAACGGCGCGCTGATCACCACCAGCTCTTCGCGCTCCGGCGTCGGCGAGTCGCCACGCTGCGTGACCAGCGGGCTGGCATTGAAGGCATAGGCGTTCATCCCCGGCGCGCTGCCGGCGACAAAGCTCATGAATTCGCTGGTGGCGCGTGAGAAGGCGATCGGGCCATAGATGAAATAGGACGGGTAGCCGCCGTCCAGGTCCGAGATCAGCAGTGGACGCGGGCCGGTGGCCGGCACCTCGACCTTCATCTGCTTGCCGCCGCGGATGATCGTCATCGGCACCTTGCCGTTCTTCGCCACCTGCTGGATGCGGTACTGGAAGCGCACGCGCAGGTTCGAGCCCAGCTTGACCATGCCCTGGTTGTCGACCGCATGCTCGCCGATATGGGTGATCACGTCCCACTCCTTGAGCGGCCAGCTGGCGTCGACCCGGTAGGGGCGGTGCACCACCGCGCCTTCGACCGATTTGTCGAGCTTGAGGAACTGGCGCAGCGCCGGGTTTTCCAGCGTCTGCACGCTGTCGTGCAGCAGCGGCTTGCCGTCGTAGCGGCCGTCGGCCACGTCGCGCAGGAACAGTTCGATTTCCTCGTTGGGGATCACGTAGCCGATGTTCTGCGCATTGGCCGCGCCGGCGAAGGCCAGGCCGACCATGCGCTCGCCCGACACCACCGGGCCGCCGCTGTTGCCGGGATTGATCGGGGCGTCGATCTGGATCCGCAGGCCCGAGCTGAAGGCGCCGTAGTTGACGAACTCCACGCGCGAGACGATGCCGGTGGTGGTCGACAGCGAGTTGCCGCCGACCGGATAGCCGTAGGCGAACACCTGCTGGCGCACGTCGGGCAGCACGGGCGCCCTCGGCACCGGCGGACGCCTGTCGAAGAAGGACGGGTCTTCCAGTTCCAGCACGGCCAGGTCGATGCCGCGCGCCAGCGCGATCACCTTGGCGGCCACCTTGTCGCCCGACTGGCTGGCCTGCACCTCGACCTGGCTCGCATAGCCGACCACGTGGGCATTGGTCAGGATGCGCTTGCCCTCGATGATGACGCCGGAACCGGTGACCGAGGCTGGGGCCGCCTTGGTCCAGGGTTTATAGGGTTCGGGGCGGCGGATCGTGGCGAAGATCTTCACCACCGAGTTCTCGACCGCGGGCAGGACCGGCGCGGGCACGGCGCTCTTGGCGGCAGGGGGAGCAACTGCGGGAGCGACGGCGGGCGCCGTGGCAGGAGTAGGAGCAGGAGCAGGAGCAGGCATGGCCTGGACCTCGGGCAGCACGGTGTCCTGGGCGTGCGCGGCGCCGCAGGCGCCAAGGAGGAGGGCGGCCAGGCGCAATGTCGGCAGAGTCTTCATGGTTTCCTTCGAATGGACGGTTCAGGATGCATCCAGAAGAATAACCACAGGCGGCGCAAAAGGAAATACGGGAATCGTCGCGAAGGAATACCGGCCTTCCTTCGCGACGTGGCGCTTATGCTTACTGCTTGACGAACTTGAGCGTCATGCGGTCGCTCTCGCCGATGGCGAGGTACTTCTCGCGGTCCTTGTCCTTGTTGGTCAGCACCGGCGGCAGGGTCCACACGCCTTTTTCATGGTCGGCGGTGTCCTTCGGATTGGCGTTCACCTCCGACTTGGCGGCCAGCTTGAAGCCGGCGCGTTCGGCCATGCGGATCACGTATGCCTCGTGCATATAGCCGCTCGAGGCCTTGGCGTCCTGCTCCATCTTCGCCGGCAGGCGGTGCTCGACCACGCCCAGCACGCCGCCCGGCTTCAAGACCTTGTGCGCTTCCTTCAGCACGGTGAGCACGGCGTCGTCGCCATTGCCCAGCCAGTTGTGCAGGTTGCGGAAGGTGACCACCATGTCGGCGCTGTTCGGGGCGCCCAGCGCGATGCTGCCCGGTGGCGCGAACTGGACCGGGGTCACCTTGCCGTACACGGCGCCATTGGCCGCCAGCCTGTCGCGGAAGGCCTTGCCGCCGCGGCTCTCGGCGTCCGGCACGGCGCCATACAGCTTGCCCTGGTCGCGCAGGTAGGGCGCCAGGATCTCGGTGTACCAGCCGCCGCCCGGCGACAGCTCGATCACCGTCATGTTCGGCTTGATGCCGAAGAAGGTCAGGGTTTCGTAAGGGTGGCGGTAGGCGTCGCGGGCCTTGCTGGCGGCGGCGCGGTGTTCGCCGGCGATGGCGGATTTCAGGGCATCGTCCGCGTGCGCGGCGCCGGCAAGGCCGGTTGCCAGCATCGCGGCCAGGATCAGTCGTTTCATCGTGCGAGGTCTCCTTGGTGGGTGGGACGGCAGGCGATTCGCCGCCGTCAGCCCGAGGATGATCGAACAGGCAACCTCCATAGTCAAGCGTTCGCCGTATATGCATATATGGGGAATGTCCGTTGTACAGACAGTGCCCATCACAGGCAGAGAACATTGCATTGAGGTGGCACAAAGATTGCCTATTCAAAACGTTGAGTCAATGCTATGGTTGAGAGGTTTGCCGCGTGGCACACAGGCAAATCCAAAACAATAGCGATGTACATACAAGAGCGGCGCCGAGCTGTTTGCGGAACCGCTGCCCGGAAGTAGGTCATTCAGGAGAACACATGGAACGCCGTACCTTTCTCAATCTCAGCAGCCTGGCCGCCGCCTCGATGCTGTTGCCATTCGGTCGCGCGATCGCTGCCGAGGAACTGGTCAGCACGATGCCCGTCGCCGCCAAGAAGGCCCTGGCCGACGTCGCGCTGAACGCCGCCACCAAGGCCGGCGCCAGCTACGCCGACGTGCGCATCGGACGCTATCTCAACCAGTTCATCACCACCCGCGACCTGAACGTCGAGAACGTCGCCAATACCGAGTCGGCCGGCGTCGGCGTGCGCGTCATCGTGAACGGCGCCTACGGCTTCGCCGCGACCTCGGACATGTCGAACGACGGCATCGCCAACGCGGCGCGCCAGGCGGTGGCGATCGCCAAAGCGAACGCCAGGCTGCAGACCGAACCGGTGCGGCTTGCACCAGTCAAGGGCGTCGGTGAGGTTTCGTGGAGCACGCCGTACACCAAGGACTGGCGCACGGTGCCGATCGCCGAGAAGACCGACATGCTGATCGCCGCCAACAAGGCGGGCATGGAAGGCGGCGCCAACTTCATGCGCACGATGCTGTTCCAGGTGAACCAGCAGAAGTACTTCGCCTCGACCGACGGCTCGTATATCGACCAGGACGTGCATCGCCTGTGGGCGCCGCTGTCGGCCACCGCGGTCGACAAGGCCACCGGCAAGTTCCGCTCGCGCGACGGCCTGAGCTCCCCGGTTGGCAAGGGCTATGAATACTTCGACGCCCGCCCCGAGCACAAGATCAAGGCCGCCGGCGGCGTCGCCACCCTGTACACCGAGACCTACGACATCGTCGAGGACGCGCGGGCCGCGGGCCGCGACGCCAAGCGCAAGCTGACCGCCAAGTCGGTCCAGCCGGGCAAGTACGACCTGATGCTGTCGCCGGAACACCTGTGGCTGACCATCCACGAAAACGTCGGCCACCCGACCGAACTCGATCGCGTGCTGGGCTACGAGGCCAACTACGCCGGCACCAGCTTCGCCACGGTTGACAAGCTGAAGTCGAAGAGCTTCAAGTACGGCGCCCCGATCGTCAACATCTTCGCCGACAAGACCACCCCGGGTTCGCTGGGCGCGATCGGCTACGACGACGAAGGCGTCAAGACCAAGCGCTGGGACATCATCAAGGACGGCATCCTGGTCAACTTCCAGGCCACGCGCGACCAGGCCCACATCATCGGCGAGAAGGAATCGCACGGCTGCTCGTACGCGGACGGCTGGAACACGGTGCAATTCCAGCGCATGCCGAACGTGTCGCTGGCGCCGGGCAAGGCCAGGCTGACCCCGGACGAGATGGTCAAGGGCATCAAGAAGGGCATCTATATCATCGGCGACGGCTCGTTCTCGATCGACCAGCAGCGCTACAACTCGCAGTTCGGCGGCCAGCTGTTCTTCGAGATCAAGGACGGCAAGATCGGCCAGATGCTGGAAGACGTGGCCTACCAGTCGAACACCCAGGAATTCTGGGGCGGCTGCAGCGCGATCTGCGACGAGCGCGACTGGCGCATGGGCGGCTCCTTCTTCGACGGCAAGGGACAGCCGCCGCAGATCAGCATCGTCTCGCACGGTTCGTCGACCGCGCGCTTCAACGGCATCAACGTGATCAACACCGCTCGCAAGATCGGCTAAGGCAGGGACGCACATGAGCATCTTGACCCAGGAACAAACAAAAAAGATCAGTGACCGCGTGATGTCGCTGACCAAGGCCGACGAGTGCATCGTCAACATCGAAGGCAGCACCATCGGCAACATCCGCTTCGCCCGCAACGCCGTCTCGACCGCCGGCCTGGCCGACGACACCCGCGTGCAGGTGCAGGTCGCATTCGGCAAGAAGCAGGGCACGGCCACCATCAACGAGTTCGACGACAAGTCGATCGAGCGCGCCGTGCGCCGCGCCGAAGACCTGGCGAAGCTGGCGCCGGACAATCCGGAATTCATCCCGGCGATCGCCAAGACCGCCTACAAGCCGTCCGACACTTTCGTGCAGAAGACCGCCGACATCGATCCGGAGTACCGCGCGCAGGCCGCCGCCTACGCGATCGAGGGGTGCCGCAAGCGCGGCCTGGTCTCGGCCGGCTTCTTCACCGACCGCACCAGCTTCGAGACCGTCGCCAACTCGAACGGCCTGTTCGGCCACCAGGTCGCGACCTCGCTCGACTTCACCCTGACCGTGCGCACCGAAGACGGCCGCGGTTCGGGCTGGGTCAAGCGCTCGGCGCGCGACGTCACCAAGTTCGACCCGCGCGAAGCGGCCGAGATCGCGATCGAGAAGGCCTTGCGCTCGGTCGACGCGAAGGCGCTGGAGCCGGGACGCTACACCGTGATCATGGAGCCGGCGGCGACGTCGGACCTGCTGTCCTTCATGCTGGGCGGCTTCGACGCGCGCCGCGCCGACGAGGGCCGCAGCTTCCTGTCAAAGGCCGGCGGCAAGAATCGGCTGGGCGACAAGCTGTTCGACAGCCAGGTCAACATCTGGTCCGACCCATGGGACAAGGACGTCGCCGTGCTGCCATGGGACAACGACATGCTGCCGCGCGAACGCGTGGAGCTGGTCAAGGACGGCAAGATCAACGCCCTCGACTACTCGCGCTACTGGGCGCAGCAGAAGAAGCAGCGCGCGGTGGGCGCGGCCGGCAACATCATCATGGCCGGCACCAACAAGACCACCGAGGAGCTGATCGCCAACACCAAGAAGGGCGTGCTGGTCACCCGCACCTGGTACATCCGCATGGTGGACCCGCAATCGGTGCTGCTGACCGGCCTGACCCGCGACGGCACCTTCTACGTCGAGAACGGCAAGATCAAGCATCCGATCAAGAACTTCCGTTTCAACGAAAGCCCGGTGACGATGCTGAACAATATCGAAGAGATCGGCAAGCCGGTGGTGATCGGCGCCGACGAAGCGCGCTACTCGATGCTGATCCCGTCGATGAAGATCCGCGACTTCAACTTCACGTCGCTGTCGGACGCCGTTTAACGTAGGGTGGGCGGCTTGTCCGCCCACGCGGATGCCACCCGAGGGCACCGCACCTGGAGAATTCATGGAACGTCGTAAATTCCTGCAGATCGGCGCCGGCACTGCCGGCGCCATGCTCATTCCGGTGTTCGGCAACGCGATCGCGGCCGAAGACCTGCTCAAGCCGATGGCGGCAAGCGCCAAGAAGGTCCTGGCCGACACCGCCATGGGCGCGGCCACCCAGGCCGGCGCGTCGTATTGCGACGTGCGCATCGGCCGCTACCTGAACCAGTTCATCGTCACGCGCGACCTGAACGTCGAAAGCATCAACAATACCGAATCGAGCGGCGTGGGCGTGCGCGTGATCGCCGACGGCGCCTACGGCTTCGCCTCGACCAACAGCATGACCGCGGACGGCGTCGCCCAGGCCGCGCGCCAGGCGGTGGCGATCGCCAAGGCCAACGCCAGGCTGCAGATCGAGCCGGTGCGCCTGGCGCCGGTCAAGGGCGTGGGCGAAGTGGCATGGGCCACGCCGATCAAGAAGGATTGGCGCACCCTGCCGGTCAAGGAAAAGGCCGACATGCTGATCGCCGCCAACAAGGCCGGCCTGGATGCGGGCGCGAACTTCATGACCGCCTCGCTGTTCCAGATCAACCAGCAAAAATACTTCGCCTCGACCGACGGCTCCTATATCGACCAGGACGTGCACCGCCTGTGGGCCCCGATCAATGCCACCGCGGTCGACAAGGCCACCGGCAAGTTCCGCTCGCGCGGCGGCCTGGGCGCCCCGGCCTCGATGGGCTATGAATATTTCGACGCGCGTCCCGAAGACAAGGTGCGCGCCGCCGGCGGCGTCACCACGCTGTACACCAAGTCCTACGACATCGTCGAGGATGCGCGCCTGGCCGGCAGGCAGGCGCGCGAGAAGCTCAGCGCCAAGTCGGTCGAGCCGGGCAAGTACGACCTCGTGCTCAGTCCCGAACACTTGTTCCTGACCATCCACGAAAACGTCGGCCACCCGACGGAACTGGACCGCGTGCTCGGTTACGAAGCCAACTATGCCGGCACCAGCTTCGTGGGCCTCGACAAGTGGCAGAGCAAGAAATTCAAGTACGGCGCCGAGCGCGTCAATTTTGTCGCGGACCGCACCACGCCGGGCTCGCTGGGCCTGATCGGCTACGACGACGAGGGCGTGCCGGCCAAGCAGTGGGACATCATCCGCAACGGCGTCCTGGTCAACTACCAGGCCACGCGCGACCAGGCCCACATCATCGGCGAGAAGGAATCGCACGGCTGCTCGTACGCCGACAGCTGGAGCACGGTGCAGTTCCAGCGCATGCCGAACGTTTCGCTGGAGCCGGGCAAAGCGCGCCTGACGCCGGACGAGATGGTCAAGGACGTCAAGAAGGGCATCTATATCCTGGGCCGCGGCTCCTACTCGATCGACCAGCAGCGCTACAACTTCCAGTTCGGCGGCACGCTGTACTACGAGATCAAGAACGGCAAGATCACCGGCCCGCTCGAGGACGTGGCCTACCAGGCGAATACCCAGGAATTCTGGAATGCCTGCTCGGCCATCTGCGACGAGCGCGACTGGCGCATGGGCGGCTCCTTCTTCGACGGCAAGGGGCAGCCGAGCCAGGTGAGCGCGGTGTCGCACGGATCGAGCACCACCCGCTTCAACGGCATCAACGTCATCAATACCGCACGCAAGATCGGATAAGGAGACCAGGATGAAATCCCTGAATCAGGAACAAGCAAAACGTATCACCGATCGCGTGCTGTCGCTGTCGAAAGCCGACGAGTGCACGGTGGGGATCGAAGGCAGCCGCGTCGGCAACGTGCGCTTCGCGCGCAACAGCGTGTCGACCGCCGGCCTGACCGAAGACATGCAGCTGGTCGTGCGCGTGGCCTTCGGCAAGCGCAGCGGCACCGCCGTGATCAACGAATTCGACGACAAGTCGCTGGAAAAGGCCGTGCGCCGCGCCGAGGAACTGGCGAAGCTGGCGCCGGAGAATCCGGAATTCATGCCCGCCATCGCCAAGCAGGAATACCGCGCCACCACCACCTTCGTGCCCAAGACCGCGGCGATCGACCCGGACTTCCGGGCCGAGGTGGCGGCCACCTGCATCGAGCTGGCGCGCAAGAACAAGCTGGTCACCGCCGGCTTCTTCACCGACAGCACCCGTTTCTCGACCATCGCCAACTCGAACGGCGTGTTCGGCCACCAGGACTTCACCGACCTGTCGTTCAGCCTCACCGCGCGCACCGAGGACGGCCGCGGTTCCGGCTGGGTGACCCGCTCGGCGGTCGACGCCGCGCGCTTCGACGCGCGCGAAGCGGCCGAGATCGCGATCGAGAAGGCGCTGCGTTCGGTCGAGGCGCGCGCGCTGGAACCGGGCCGCTACACCGTGATCCTGGAGCCGGCGGCGACCTCGGAAATCCTCGGCAATATGTTCGGCGCCTTCGACGCGCGTTCGGCCGACGAGGGCCGCAGCTTCCTGTCGAAGGCCGGCGGCAAGAACCGCCTGGGCGACAAGCTGTTCGACAGCCAGGTGAACATCTGGGCCGACCCGTGGGACAAGGACGTGCCGGTCGCGCCATGGGACAACGAATCGCTGCTGGCGCGTGAACGCACCGAGCTGGTCAAGGATGGCCGCGTCGCCTCGCTCGACTACTCGCGCTACTGGGCGCAGAAGACCGGCAAGCGCGCCACCGCGGGTCACGGCAATATGATCATGGCGGGCGGCACCAAGTCGCTGGAAGAGCTGATCGAAGGCACCAAGAAGGGCATCGTGGTCACCCGCACCTGGTATATCCGCATGGTCGATCCGCAGTCGCTGCTGCTCACGGGCCTGACCCGCGACGGCACCTTCTACGTCGAGAACGGCAAGATCAAGTACCCGCTCAAGAACTTCCGCTTCAACGAGAGCCCGGTCACGATCCTGAACAATATCGACGAACTGGGCAAGCCGCAGATCATCGGCGGCGACGAAGTGCCGTTCCAGATGGTGCTGCCGCCGATGAAGGTGCGCGACTTCAACTTCACCTCGCTGTCCGACGCGGTCTGACGGTTGCGAATGTAAATGGCGAGTTACGACTTCTACTTCACGCGCCTGATGTATGAATCGGGCAACTGGGACGTAGATATCCGCATGCCCAGCAACGTGCTGAACTCCCTGGTGGAGTACACCACGTTGCGGGTGGATACGACCGAGCGCATGGTGGCCCTGTCGGATCCGAAGATGCTGCAGGCGCCGTTCTGCTACCTGGCCGGCCACAAGCTGGTGCAGTTCACCCCGGCGGAACGGAGCAATTTCGAGAAGTACGTGCGCGGCGGCGGCTTCGTCTTCGTGGACGATTGCAACCACGACATCGACGGCTTGTTCGCCAAGTCGTTCGAGGCCGAGATGGCGAAGATCTTCGGGCTGCATGCGCTCAAGAAGATCCCGAACAACCATCCGCTGTACTCGTGCTTCTTCAAGTTCGAGGACGGGCCGCCGACGACGTCGATGGAACTCAATGGCTGGGGCGACGACCTGGTGCACGAGTACCTGAAGGCGATCGAGATCGGCGGGCGCGTGCGCGTGCTGTACTCGAACAAGGACTATGGCTGCGAATGGGATTACGACTTCCGCAACAAGCGTTTCCTCGCGGTCGACAATACCCGCTTCGCGGTGAACATCATTCAATATGCGTTGGGAGCATGACCAGTGTCGCAACAAGATGCAGTAGCGTGGAATGAACAGGATATCGCCGCCCTGACGGCGAAAGTGGGCGCACTGAAGGCCAGCATGGCGCGCGTGATCATCGGCCAGGAAGAGGTGGTCGAACTGCTCGTCACCTGCCTGCTGGCGGGCGGCCACGCGCTGGTCGAAGGCGTGCCGGGGCTGGGCAAGACCCTGCTCGTCAAATCGCTGGCGCAAGCCACCGACATGCAGTTCCGCCGCGTGCAGTTCACGCCCGACCTGATGCCGTCGGATATCGTCGGCACCGAGATCCTGGAAGAAGACGCGAGCACTCGCCAGCGCGTGTTCCGCTTCCAGCCCGGCCCGGTGTTCACCCAGGTGCTGCTGGCCGACGAGATCAACCGCGCCCCGCCCAAGACCCAGTCGGCGCTGCTGGAGGCGATGCAGGAGCGTTCGGTGACCTTCGCCGGCCAGACCCACAAGCTGCCGCGGCCCTTCTTCGTGCTGGCCACGCAGAACCCGATCGAACAGGCCGGCACCTATCCGCTGCCCGAGGCCCAGCTCGACCGCTTCCTGCTGCGCATCGACGTGGTCTATCCGACCGAGGACGAAGAAGTGCTGATGGTCTCGCGCACCACCCATGCCGGCCTGCAGGATGCCGAACCGGTGATGGACGTCGAGACCCTGCTGCGCCTGCAGCAGCTGGTGCGCGACATCGAGATCGGCGACCACCTGGTGCGCTATGCGACGCGCCTGGTGCGCGCCACCCGTCCGAGCGAGACCACGGTCGACGCGGTCAAGAAGCACATCGGCTGGGGCGCCGGCCCACGCGCCGGCCAGGCGCTGGTGCTGGCCTCCAAGGCGCGCGCCCTGATGCAGGGCCGGCTGGCGGTGACCCGCGACGACATCGGGGCCATGCTGCTGCCGGTGCTGGCGCACCGTGTGCTGCGCAACTTCGAGGCCGAGGCCGACGGCATCGCCATCGCCGACGTGCTGCAGGCGCTGCAGAGCGAGATCAAGGTTCCGTAACGGGCGTTCGCTGCATGTCGTTAGCCAATACCGCGCTGATCGCGCACACGCAAAAGCTCGACCTCGTGATCCGCCACGTGCTGGCGGGCCTGGGCCATGGCATCCACGCCGGGCGCGAACGCGGGGCGGGCGTCGAGTTCTCGGAATACCGCGCCTACGTGCCCGGCGACGAGTGGCGCCGCGTCGACTGGAAGCTGGCGGCGCGCGCCGACCGCTACTTCGTGCGCGAGGCCGAGCGCGACAGCCACGTGGCGGTCTGGCTGGTGCTCGATGCCAGCGCCTCGATGGCGGAGCCGAGCCGCAGTGCCCCCGGCCTCGACAAGCTGGCCTATGCGCGCATGCTGCTCGGCTGCGTCGCCGCGATCGCGCAGCGCCAGGGCGACGCCTTCGGCCTGGTGGTGCTCGGTGGCGGCAAGGTGGCGTTCACGCCGGCCTTGCGCGGACCGCGCCACTTGCAGCGCGTGCTGTCCCAGCTCCAGCGCGCCGAACCGGATGGCGACCTGCCGGATGCCGCGACCCTGAAGGCGAGCCTGCACTTCGCCCAGTCGCCGAGCGCGATCTATGCGGCCAGCGACCTGCTCGATTGGCCGTCGCCGCTGTCGGTCGCCCTGATTCGCCTGCGCCAGATGCGCCACGACGTGCGTGTGCTGGGACTGCAGACGCAGGCCGAGGTCGACGCCAGCTTTTCCAGCGACCTGGCCTACCGCGATCCGGAACGCGAAGAGGGCGTGTTCCGCTTCGGCGCCGACCTCAAGGAAGGCTACCGCCGCAACCGCGAAGCCCACTTCGACACCCTCACGGCGCAGTGCCGCAAGAACGATATGCCGCTGACCCTGGCCGCGATCGAGCAGTCGCCGATCGAGGTGCTGCGGAGCTGGCTGCGACGCCCGGGAAGGTAACTCATGAATGCATTCTGGTGGCTCGCGCTGCCTGTTCTCCTCCTGCCGGTCTGGTGGCACCGCAAGAAGCGCGTGCAGAACCAGGCGGCGCCAATGGCGACCGCACGCTTCCTGCCGCGCACCGAGCCGCGCCAGACACGGGTCTGGCGCTGGAGCAATCCGCTATTGCTGCTGGTGCGCTGCCTGCTGCTGCTGGCGCTCATTGCCTGGCTGGCCGACCCGGTCTATCCGTGGCGCGGCGATACGGTCGTGGTGACGCAAGGCGCCGACCCCGCATGGGTCGAGCGCGAAGCGACGCAAGCCGGCCTGGCGGACGCCGAGCGCGTCACGCTGCCCGCCGCGCAGGCCCTGGGCTGGGTGCACACGCACGAACGCGAGTGGCGACCGGACGCGCGGCTGCTGGTGCTGGGCGAGGTGCCGATGCCGGCCGCCAGGCCGGCGTTCGGCCGTGCGGTCGAGGTGCGTACCCAGGCCGCCACGCCCGCCAGGGTCGAGCGCCACGTCCACATCGCCAGCGAGCGCGCCGCCGAGTGGCGCCGCATGTTCATCGCGCAGGGAGGGCCAGAGAAAATCATCATCGACGACACGCCGGGCGCCGCGACGTCGCTGATCGTCTGGGACCGCGCCGCAGCCCCGCCAGCCTCGTTGCGCGCGTCGTTGTGGTGGGTGACGAACCCATCCGCCTTCCCCGAACTGGCCAAGGCGCCTGCGCTGGACGGCCTGCGCTACGCCGACAGCGCGCGCGGCCGCCTGTGGCATCATGCCGGCTGGCCGCCGCAAGATCCGGACGCCGCCCGCGCGCTGCTCGACGACTGGCAGCAGCTGCACGTCGGCCCGCGTCCATTCATGATGGCGTCGCAGGCATTCACGGCGAACGGCGCCGCCGATGCGCCGGAACCGGGCGGCGCGCTGCGCGGCGTCCTGCTGGCCGTCCTGGCCGCACTCTTCGTACTGGAAAGGAGTCTCACGCATGCACGGAGGCGTTGAGATCACCAAACGGGTATGGCGCGCAGCCCAGCTGCGCCGCCTGCCGCTGTGGATAGGCGGCGCGCTGCCATGGCTGGCGATTCCATCGGGACCGGGCCTGCTGGCCTGGGCCGGCTGGTGCGCGCTGGACTGGGTCAAGCTGCGCCGCCGCGTCACCTTCGAGTGGACCGCCTGGCTGGACGGCGCCGTGCCCGAGATGGAGGATAGCGCGGCCCTGCTCGAGCAGGCCGATTCGCCGATCGCCCGCTTGCAGCAGCAGCGCCTGTTCGACCGCCTGGACGCCGTCATTTCGCCGGCCCAGCTGCGCCGGATCGTCGCGCGCCATGTGTCGAGCGGTTATCCGATCATCCTGGTCAGCGCCGTGCTGGCGGGGATGGTGTGGTATGCCACCACCAGGCCGTCCGATGGCGCGGCCCCTGTGGCGCCGAGCCCGGTCGGCAGCGCGACCGCGGCCACGCTGGCCCAACTCACCATCAAGCTGGCGCCGCCGGCCTATACCGGCATCAAGGCATCCGAATCGGCGCCGCGCGACCTGCAGGCGCCCGAGCAGACCGTGGTCAGCTGGTGCCTGAAGGACGGCACGGCAGGCGACAACAGGATCGAACTGGGCAACGGCCAGGTGCTCGAGCCGGGCAAGGAGTGCGCGCGCTGGACCGCCACCGAATCGGTGGTGTGGCGCTGGCGCGGCCAGCGCCACACGCTGCGCGTCATCCCCGACCAGCCGCCCGAGATCACGATTCTTGCTCCGACCCAGATGATCCAGGACCTGCGCGAGAACGCGACCGGCACTGCGATGGCGATCCGGATCCGCGACGACTACGCGATCCGGCGCGCCACCCTGCACATGACGCTGGCGCGCGGCAGCGGCGAGAACGTCAAGTTCACCGACCGCGAGATGCCGCTGCCGGCATCCAGCGATCCGAAGCGGCGCGACTGGTCGAAGCAATGGTCGCTCGCCGAGCTGGAAATGGAACCGGGCGACGAGCTGTATTTCTTCGTGCGCGCGACCGACAACGCCGGCCGTCCCCAGACCGTGCAGTCGCCCACCTACACCGTGCGCCGGCCGGCGCCGGAACAGGAGGCGGAAGAAGAGAGCGCGGCGATGCCGTCGCTGGTCAAGCCGGCGTCGCTGCGCAGCCAGCGCCAGATCATCATCGACACCGAACAACTCATCGCCGACATGCGCGGGACGAAGATCGCGGCCGACGAGGTACGCGACCGCAGCGAACGCATCGCCAACGACCAGGCGCAGCTGCGCCGGCGCTATGGCCAGTTCCTGGGCGAGGAGTCGACGCTGTTCGCCGACAACGCCGGTTCCGGCACCGGCGGCGCGCAAAAGCAGGACGAGCATGACGATCACGAAGGCCATGAGCACGGCCCCGGCGAGCATCCGCACGAGGAAGGCCACGGCCACGACCACGGCAGCCCGAACACCCGCAAGAGCGCCATCGTGAACCAGACCCAGCACATCCTCGAAGCCTATGGCCACGCCCATGACGAGGCCGAGAACGCGACCATGTACGACGAGGGCACCAAGAAGGTGCTGCGCCGCGCGCTGGTCGCGATGTGGGACGCCGAGAAGTCGCTGCGCGCGATCGCGCCAAAGACCGCCTTGCCGCCCGAGCACAAGGCCCTGGAAGCGATCAAGGAGTTGCAGCAGGCCGAACGCATCTACCTGCACAAGACCGCCTTCACCCCGCCGCCGATCAAGGAAGAAAAACGCATGACCGGCGAGATGGCCGGCGCCGCCAGTTACCGCCGCGAACAGGCGACAGAAGCGTCGCCGCTGCCGGAGGAACTGCGCGCGCTGGTGGCCTCCCTGTCAGGCGAGGCCGCGCTGCCTGCGCTGTGGATGCGCACCGCCAACGACTGGGTGCGTACGCGCCTGAAGGACGACGAACAGCGCCTGGCCGCCCAGCGCGCGATCCAGGACGTGGCCGACGGCTGCATCGCCTGCCGTCCGGTGCTGCGCGCCTGGCTGCGCACCGGCGCCGGCGAGGGCCAGGTGCTGCTGCAGGCCAGCAGCAAGGTCGAGACCCCGTTCGCACGCCACTGGCGCGAGGCGGGCGCGCCATGAACCAGACCCTGCTCATCGGCCTCATCGCCCTGGCCGGCGTCGTCAGCGCCGTGCTCTACCTGCGCCGCCGCCAGTGGCTGGACGCGCTGCTGGTCGTCGTCGCGGCCACCGCCCTGGGCCTGTTCGCGGCCGACCTGCGCGTGCCCGGCGAGGCCGGCCGCACGCTCGCCGTCGACCCGGCCGCGCCGCCGCTGTCGTTGCTACCCTCGCTCCAGGGCGTGAACGCGTTGCGTCTCGAAGGCGACGGCCTGCGCGCCGCCGCATGGAACGACCTGCCGGCCCTGCCGCTCGCCTGGCAGGCGCCGAAGGGCGGCGCGCTGCGCCTCGACTTCCCGAGCCAGGTGGCCCTGGGCCGCCTGTTTACCCTCAAGGTCGAGCGCGAAGACAAGACCGAGAATAAGAAAGAGATTCAGGAAGAGATTCGCCTGGAACTGCTGGCCGAGAACGGCCAGCCGATCGCGCAGGCGCGCGGCGCGGGCACTCTGACCGTCGAGTGGATGCCGCCGGTAGCCGAGCGCGTCGTCCTCAAGGCGCGCCTGCTGGACGCGAACGACAAGGTGATCGCCGAAGGTCCGGTGCCGTTCACCGTGCACGAGCCGGTCCAGTTGCAGGTCGTGGGCCGCTTCGGCGCGCCGTCGTTCGACCTGCGCGTGCTCAACGACCTGCTGGCCGGCAGCGGCGCGCTGCTCGACTGGCAGGTCACGCTGGGGCGCGACATCACCCGCCTTGAACAGCCGCGCGAAGAGATGACGGCGCCTAACCTGATGGTGATCGATGCCGCCCGCTTCGAGCGCATGGGTGGCGGCGAACGTGCCGCGTTGCTCGAGCGCGTGGCCGCCGGCATGCCGCTCCTGGTGCTGGGCGGGAATGCGAACGATCCGGGCGTCTGGTCGCGCACCCTGCAATTGCCGCTGCGCGTGCAGCCGCTGGGCGGCAAGCTGGAGGCCCCGTTGGAGATGCCGCTGGCGCCGATGCTGCCGACGGCGCGCGAGGCCGGCCCCTGGCTCGGCGCGGATGACATGGTCTGGACCCGCGACTGGAAAAAGGGCCGCATCGCCTGGCTGGGCGTGAGCGAATGGCACCGCCACGCGATCGCCGAACCGCGCAAGCTGGCGCTCTGGTGGCAGGGTGTGCTCGACCGCGTCGGCGTCGAGCGCCGCCAGGAGACCGAATGGCTGGCTGGCGCCGAGATGCCGCTGCCCGGACAGCGCCTGGAAGTCTGCGCCCGTGGCGTCGAGGGCGAGGTCGCCTTCCCCGAACTGAAGCAGGCCTTGCGCTGGCAAGCCCGCGCCGATCGCACCGACGCTTCCTGCGTTGCGCTGTGGCCGCAGAAGTCCGGCTGGCTGCGCATCGCGGACCGCAAGGCGGGCGCGCATGCCGTCTACGTGTATGCGGAAAACGACTGGCCGCAGTGGCAGGCCATGCAAAAGCGCGACGCAACGGCGCGTTACGCCGTCCGCACGCCGCTTGGCGCCCGGGAAGGGCCGACCCGCCCGATGCCGGCCTGGCCGTTCGCCCTGGCCTTCGCCTCCGCGATGCTGCTGCTATGGTGGCGCGAACGCAGGTAGCGGCAGGTGCGTGGCCGTACGGATCTCCGTAACGCAGTGCTCCATCATGTGCACTCGAACGGGAGAAAAGTATGAATCAAGCAGCACAGGTCGGCGAACGCGGCGCGGCGCCCGAACCGCCGCGTCAGGATTCGCGCAAGGTAATCTACGCGGCCATCGTGGCCAATCTTGGGATTGCCATCGCCAAGTTCATCGTAGCGGGCATCACCGGCAGCGCCGCGATGGTCGCCGAGGGCATCCACTCCGCAGTGGATACCGGCAACGAGCTGCTTCTGCTGCTGGGCGAACGCCGTAGCGCGCGCAAGCCCGACCGCAAGCATCCTTTCGGCTACGGAAAATCCCTGTACTTCTGGGCGCTGATCGTCGCGTTGTCGGTGTTTTCGCTGGGCGGCGGGCTGTCGATCTACCACGGCGTCGCGGCGCTGCAGGATCCGCCGCCACTGGAGGACCCTCTATGGAACTATGTGGTCCTGGGCGCGGCCGCCCTGTTCGAGGGCTATAGCTGGAATGTGTCGCGCAAGGCGCTCAACGCGAAGCGCGGTCCCGGCATGACGCTGTGGCAAACGGTCCGCGCCAGCAAGGACGCCTCGGTATTTACTGTATTCATCGAGGATTCGGCCGCGCTGCTGGGCATCGCGATCGCTGCGGCCGGCATCGCTGTCGGCCATTATTTGGACAATCCCTACGCTGACCCGGTGGCGTCGATCCTGATCGGGCTGCTGCTGGTGGGGGCGGCCGTCACGCTGGCGCGCGAGACCGGCGGCCTGCTGGTGGGGGAGGGCATCGACGGCGCGCAACTGGAGTCGTTGTGCGCGCTGTTCCTGCGCGAGCCGGCGCTCGAGAGCGTGACGAGCCTGCGCACCATGCAGCTGGGCCCTGAGGAGGTGCTGCTCGCAGCTTCCGTGAAATTCCGCCGTGGGCTGCAGATCGGTGAAGTGGAGCAGGCGATCGCCCGCATCGAAACGGCGATCGGCGCCGCCAATCCGGTGGTCCGCCATGTGTATTTCGAGGCGTCTGGACTGCGCTCGGCACTGCGCTGAGCCGAGCGCGCCAGTCTCAGAACGTATAGTCCGCCTTCACATACGCCGAGCGCCCGTTCATCCCGAACGGGCAGGTCTCCCAGCAGTGCGTGAAGCCCATCTGCGGGAAAGGCGCCGCGCGTTCGGGGTCCCAGCGCGTCGGATAGGTGTCGAACAGGTTGTTCACGCCCGCCGACAGGCTGAGGTTCTTGTTGAAGGCATAGCGGCCGGTCAGGTCGACGATCCACTTCGCCTCCCAGGTCTGCACGAACGGCGCCGTGAACCCTTGCCCCTGCACCTCGCCGAAGTAGTTGGCGCGCGCCGTCACGTTCCACGGTCCGGTGGTGTAGTCGGCCGACACCACGTGGTGTTTGCGCGGCTGGCCGCGTTCGATCAGCGTCACCTGGGCGTCGTCGAACAGCTGGGCGCCGGTGAGCACCGGCGACTGCGAGTGGCGGTCGTCGACCTCGGTCTTATTGAAGCCCAGCTGGCCCGACAGCACCAGGGTCGAGCCCTGGGCCCGGATGGTCTGCTGCGCCACCAGGTCGAAGCCGGTGGTGGTGGTGTCGATCGCATTGGTGAAGAACTGGGCCTGGCCCACGCGCAGCGGATCGAGGATGTTGCGGATCGGGCAGGCGGCCGGCGTCGGGCAGGGGCCGGACTCCGGCGCGATATTGCTGGAGAAGACGATGCGGTCGTCGATCCTGGTGCGGTAGACGTCGGCGGTGAGCGAGAAGCCCTGGCTCGGGCGCAGGATCATGCCGATGCTGGCGCTCTTCGAGGTTTCTTCCTGCAGCGGCGCGATGCCGAAGGCGCGCGTGACGGCGCTGTCTTCGCGCGCGGTCAGGGTCTCGGTCAGCACGCCGGCGGCGTTCAGGTTGGTCGAGACCGAGCTGTAGAACTTCTGCTGCACGCCCGGCGCCCGGAAGCCGGTCGAGGCGCTGCCGCGGATCCCGACCGTGCGGCTTGGGTCCCAGCGCAGGCTCAGTTTGCCGATCGTGGTGTTGCCGAAGTCCGAGTAGCGTTCGTGGCGCGCCGCGGCGCCGAGCGTGACGCTGGCGCCGAACTTGCGCTCGAGGTCCAGGTAGTAGGCGGTGTTGTGGCGGCCCTCGTCGACCGCGGTGCTCGGGGTGTAGCCGGGGAAGCCCTGGATGCCCGAGGCGGCGATGCCGCCGTTCTGGTCGCGGATGATGATGGCCGGATTGTTGTTGCGGCCATACTGGTACGAGACCGGGTCGCCAGCCTCGATTTCGTAGTTGTCGCGCCGCCATTCGAAGCCGGCGGCCACGAACAGCTCGCCGCCCAGCACGTTCACCGGCCCCTTGAAATCGAGGTTGAAGGTGGTCTGCTCGAACTTGAGCGTGCCGGTGTCGGCCGACGTCGGCGATTCGCCGTTCTCGTACCAGTAGCTGACATTGACCGAGTTCCGCTCGTGGAACTTGAGCTGGCTGCGGCCGTGGTTGACGCTGACGTCGGCGTTCCAGCCGTTGGGCAGGTCGTGGCGGTAGCCGACGGCCAGCGAAGCGTCCTGCACGGTGGTCACGATATTCGGCAGGAAGCCGTTTGGATAGAGCTCGGGCACGTTGCGCGAATCCTCGGCCGGGCGGAAGAAGCCGCCCGAATCGCCCTTGCGCCTGGAGGCGCCGCCGAAGGCATACAGTTCGCCGCCGGCGGTCGGGATGGCCGAATTCATCCACAGATAGTAGTCCTTGGTGTTGCTGTCGCCCAGGCGCTGGGTCACGCGCGGCGGGTCGACGCGCAGGGTGTCCGGGCCGGCGCGATTGGTTTCGTCGCGCTTCCTGGCCTCGACCGACAGGTTCAGGTAGCCGCCGTCGGCCCCCAGCGCGAAGCCGCGGTTGGCGCTGGCCGAATAGGTGTCGCCATCGCCTTCGTCGGTGGTGCCGGCGCTGGCGCTCAAAGTGCCGTTGCCGGCGCCCTTCTTGAGGATGATGTTGATGACGCCCGCGATCGCGTCCGAACCGTACTGCGCCGCCGCGCCGTCACGCAGCACCTCGATCGACTGGATCGCCGACAGCGGGATCGCATTGATGTCGGTGCCGGCCGAGCCGCGGCCGATGGTCTGCTGCACGTTGACCAGGGCTTGCTGGTGACGGCGCTTGCCGTTGATGAGCACCAGCAGCTGGTCCGGGCCCAGGCCGCGCAGGGTGGCGGGGCGGATGATGTCGGTGCCGTCGCTCACGAAGGTGCTGGTGAAGTTGAACGAAGGGTCGAGGTCTTGCAGCACCTTGCCCAGTTCGAGCGTGCCGGCGGACTGGATGTCCTTGCTGTTGATGAGGCCCACCGGAACCGCAGTGTCGAGCGCGGTCTTGGCCTGGGTGCGCGAGCCGAGCACCACGACCTGCGACATATTGCTGTCCGTCTCCTGGGCGCTGGCGGGCGCCAGCGCCGCCATCAGTGCCGACGCCAGCAGGGCGCGTTGCGGCAGTGTTTTCTTGTTCAACTTCCTGGTCATCCTCTACCCCCTGCATTGAGTTTTGTCATGTCATCCGCTTGTTCGGATGTCATTTGATGTTAGCAATGGGGTATGTCTCTACACCACGAAGTTATTGAAATAAGTAAATACGAAGGTGAATAGGCGGGGTGGTCGTCGCGCAAAAGAGACGCGCCCTCACACTTCACGACATATTCATGAGTGTCGGGTAATGCATTGAGAATAAAGAAATTTTTGGTGAGAAATGTTGCTGCAGAGAGTTTGCTGGATTGTTACGTTCTCTAACAAGATTTCCAAGGGTGTGCTGCCGAGTGGCTTTAGCATTACATCTCAAGCCGGCGCTTTCGCCGCACTTCGTAGGCAGCCACATCATGATCCAACGACGAATCGACGAGCGGTCCGCGCTCGCTACCGAATATGCGTTGTTCCTGGCCGAGACGCGCGGCGTGTCGGCCGGGCTGGTGTACCTCGAGAGCTGCGATGTCTCACGAGAGATCCTGCTGCGCGCCATGCAGGATCCCGCCGCCCGCCGCAGCCGCGAGCGGCGCCAACGGCAACGGAACGACTAGATGAATATCACCCAGCTATGCAAGCGCTACGGCCTCCAGCACCACGGCAGCCTCGAAAGCGCCTGGGACGCCCACGGGCCGACCGGCATCGTGCTGATGCAGCTCTGGCACGCTCCCAACCAGAAGATCCATGACCATCCGCTGCCCGGCGCGCAGCTGCGGGTGCGCTGCATGGACGCCGGCGAGCCCCACGTATCCGACGCGAGGTTGGACGGAAACGCGTGCGCCGCCCGCGTGCGCAGCATCGCGGCGCTCGAGAACGGCGCACGCGGCTTTGCCGCGATGTCGATCCCGCCGAGCCAGTCGCGCGGCGCCGGCGCCTGGGCCAAGTATGCCAATCTCGAACGGGTGTTCCCGGTGCTGGCGCTGGAGCGCGAACCCTGCGGCGCGGTGTTCGCGCTGCTCGGCGCGCCGGTGCCGGCGTCCGAACTGGGCGTGACCGGCCCCCGTCCAGGACGCCGCCCGCCCACGCCGCGCCACACGATCACGAGTGGTCGCGCATCCACTCTTTGAGGCCGTTGACCCAGTTCTTGGCCGGCAGGTTCAGGCGCCGCTTGATCTCGCCGGCGCGCTCGTACAGCTCCGCGAAGTCGAGTTCGGGAGCCTCTCCGAAGGCCAGCACGACGATATTCGCATCGTGCACCTCGGGCAGCCAGGCGACGGCGTCGAAGACCTGCTCCATGTGCAGGAAGTTCTTGTCGTAGTTGCTGAAGTCGCCGAACACATTGGCGGTCACGATGCCGCCCGGCGCCAGGCAATCGCGGCAGCCCTGATAGAACTCGACCGAATCGAGCACCGGGCCGCGCGCGTCCTGGTCGTACAGGTCGACCTGCAGCACGTCGAACTTGCCATGGTTGGCGCGGTCGAGCACGAAGTCGAGCGCATTCATTTCGCGCACGTCCAGGCGGGCATCGTTGTCGGGCAGGCCGAACAGCGCACGGCAGATCGCGATCACGTTGGGATTGAGTTCGATCGCCGTGACCTTCGCCTCGGGAAAGCGCTGGTAGCAGAACTTGGTGAGCGCGGCGCTGCCCAGCCCGAGCTGGGCGATGTGGCGCGGCGCGCGCTGGAACAGCGTCCACATCATCATCATCTGCACGTATTCGAGCTCGATCGTGTCCGGCTTGGCGAGGCGCATCGCGCCCTGCACCCAGGAGGTGCCGAGGTGCAGGAAGCGCACGCCTTCGAATTCGTCGATGGTGGCGGGCGGATGGCCGGGCTGGGCGAAGCGGGGATCGATGGTGGACGGCGGCATGGTCGAGCGGCTGGAAAATCAGAGCCGATCTTACCAGAGACGGCTCATGCCACCCCGTTGCCGCACCAGGCGCCGAAGCCCGGACGTTCGCCAAGACGCGCGTACCAGGCCGCCACGTGGGGATAGTCGGGCCGCGCCATCGGCGTCATCAGCCAGCGGTTGACCGACAGGCCGAGCACGATGTCGGCCAGCGAAAAGCCGGCGCCGGCGATCCAGGGGCCGTTGTCGCCCAGGTGCGCATCGAGCAGCCCGACGTGGCGGTTCCAGCCTGCGATGCCGGCCTCGATCAGCGCCGGGTCCCGGTGCGCCGGGCTGCTGCGCACCAGCGCCATGAAGGCATAGCGCCAGGCCGTGTTTAATTCGGTGGCCTGCCAGTCCATCCACTGGCTGACGCGGGCGCGCGCCCGCGCCTCGGCCGGCCACAGCGACGCCCCGGCGTGGCGCTCGCACAGGTAGCGACAAATGGTGTTCGATTCCCACAACACGAAGCCGTCGTCGACCAGCACCGGCGCCATGCGGTTCGGGTTCAGCGCCGCGTGGCCGTCCTGCCACTCCTCGCACACGAACGGCAAGCCCAGTTCGGTGCAGGTCCACAGCACCTTGCGCACATTGATCGAGGTGGCCTTGCCGATGACGGTCAGCATGATGTCCTTTCAGGTGGGGGAAGCTGCCGGCAGCCCCGGCAGGAACAGCGTGACGGCAAGCCCGCCGCCGTCACGGTTGGCGAGCAGGATGCGTCCGCCGTGGGCCTCGGCGATCTCGCGCGCCAGCGCCAGCCCCAGGCCGGTGCCGCTGCGCTTGGTCGAATAGAAGGGCACCAGCGCCTGGGTCAGCACCGCCTCGCTCATGCCGCTGCCGCGATCGAGTACGTCGATGCGCAGCTGGTCCTGCACGCGCCGCACCTGCAGCTGGACCCGGTCTGGCCTGGATCCGGATTCGTGCGCGTTCTTGAGCAGGTTCAGGAGTGCCTGCTCGAGCTGGGCGGCGTCGACCCAGGCCGGGTCGGGCGGCAGCTCGCCTTCGACGGAAAAATCGACCTGGCCGGCCAGGCGTGCGACCAGCTCTGACCACGGGCAGGCTTCCAGGCGCGGCGTCGGCAGCTTGGCGAAGCACGCATAGCCGAGGATGAAGCTCTCCAGGTGGCGGGTGCGTTCGCCGATGGTCGAGAGAATCTGCGGGAGGCGCTCCACCTGCCCGCGCCGCACCAGCTCGGCGCCGGAATGGGCGAGCGAGGCGAGCGGCGCCAGCGAGTTGTTGAGCTCATGGCTGATCACGCGGATCACCTTCTTCCAGGTCTGCACTTCCTGGCGCCGCAGTTCGGCCGTCAGCTGGCGCAGCAGCAGCAGCTCGTGGCGGCGGCCGTTCAGGTTGAAGGTGCTGCGCGCCAGGTGATACACCTCTTCGCTTTCCCCTTCGCCGGCGCTGAACAGGCCATCGCCGCCCCGCGCCAGCGCTTCGCGCAGGGCCGGCGCCGCCTCGTCGAGCACGGCGCGCAGGGCGTGCCCCTCGAGCTTGCAGCCATGCGCCAGCAACTGGCGGGCGGCGACGTTGGCATAGACGATGATGCCGGCGTGGCCGACCGTATCCGCCACCAGCAGCATCGCCACCGGCGTGTTCTGCACCATCGAATCGAGCAGCAGCTCGCGCTGGGCCAGGCCCAGGCGCTGCTCGCGCAGGACGGCGCCCAGCCGGTTATGGGCCGCGATCAGGTCGCTCAGCTCGTCGTTGTGCGGCCAATGCAGGCTGAAGGAAAAATCGCCGTCGCGGTAGCTGTCCACCGTGCCTTCCAGCGCGCGAAACAGCGACAGGATCGGCTGGACTTGCGCGCGCAGGGTGATGATCGCGACCGGCAGCAGTCCAAGCAGGCACAGGCCCGCGACCAGCAGCGGGCGGCCGGGGAACAGGGCGTCCAGGCCGAGCGCGGCCAGCATGGCCAGCACGAGCAGGGTGCCGACCAGCGCCGACAGGCGCGTGACCAGCGAGAACCTGGTCCGGGCCGGCGCCTGGCGTCCACTCACGGACGTTCGATCCCAAGCCGCTCCATACGGCGGTACAGCGCCTGGCGCGACAGGCCAAGTTCGTTTGCCGCCTGCGCCACCACCCCGCCGGCGCGCGCCAGCGCCGCCACGATGGCGTCGCGGTCGGGATCAAGGTCCTGGGCCGGCAGGCTGGCCGCGGGCAGCCCGAGGTCCGCCACCGTGATGGTGTCGCCGCCCGACAGCAGGTTGGCGCGCGCCATCACGTTCTTCAGTTCGCGCACATTGCCGGGCCAGGGGTGGGCCAACAAAGCGGCTTCGGCCGACGGATGCAGGGCCTTGCCGCGCGCCAGGAATGATTGCGCCAGCGGCAGGATGTCGCCCGGACGGCTCGCGAGCGGCGGCAGGCGCAGCTCGATCACGTTCAGGCGGTAGAACAGGTCTTCGCGGAAGGTCCCGGCGCGGATCATCGCGGACAGATCGGCATTGGTGGCGCTGATCACGCGCACTTTTACTTGCCGCTCGCGGTTGGAACCGAGCCGCTCGAAGCGGCCGGTTTCCAGCACCCGCAGCAGCTTCATCTGCCCGGCCAGCGGCAGGTTGCCGATTTCGTCGAGGAACAGGGTGCCGCCGTCGGCCGCCTCGAACTTGCCTTCGCGCGCCTTCGAGGCGCCGGTGTAGGCGCCGGCATCGGCGCCGAACAGCTCGGCCTCGATCAGCTCGGACGGCAGGGCGCCGCAATTGAGCACCACGAAGGGACCGGCGGCCACTTGTGAATTGGCCTGGATGATTTCGGCGATGCGCTCCTTGCCGGTGCCGTTGGGCCCCGTGATCAGCACCGGCACGTCGGCGCGTGCGACCTGGCAGGCCAGGTGCAGCACGCGTTCGGTGGCCGGGTCCTGCCACACCAGGCCGCGCAGGTCGAAGTTCAGCTCGAGCTCGCGCTTGGCCTTGCGTTCGCGCTGCAGGCGGCTACCGAGCGCGCGATTGGCCTGGCCCAGCTCGATCAGGTTGCCGACCGTGGCCAGCAGGCGCTCGTCGTTCCAGGGTTTGGAAAGATAGTCGGCGGCGCCCGCCTTGACCAGGTCGACCGCCGCATCCAGGTGGGTCCAGGCGGTGAGCAGGATCACCGGCAGGTCGGGATGGCGCAGGCGGATCTCGCGAAACAGCGCCACGCCTTCCTCGCCCGACGTGGTGTCGGCCGTGAAGTTCATGTCCTGGATCACCAGGTCGACCGGCTCGCGGCCGAGGAGGTCCAGGCCCTCCTCGGGCGAGGCAGCGCGCAGCGCCGCGATGTCGTGCAGCGAGAACAGCACTTCGAGCGCCATGGCGACGGCGGCATTGTCGTCGATGATGAGAACTGTGGGCATGGCCGCCAGCATAGCATTCTCCCGCCCAGCCTAGGTGCTGCGGGTGGCCAGCGCCGGAGAGATGCTGGCCGCGCGCCAGGCCGGCCCGTAGGCGGCCAGGATGCCGATCGCCCAGAACAGCAGGGCGCCGGCGATCAGGTAGGGCAGCGGCAGCCGCGTCATTTCCAGCTTGCTCACCAATAGCTGGTTCAGGCCGACGCCCAGCAGCACGCCGCCGACCACGCCGGCGCTGGTGATCATGACGTTCTCCACGATGAAGTAGCGCAGGATGTCGATTCTCCGCGCGCCCAGCGCGCGCCGCACGCCGATCTGCTTGCGGCGCTGGGTCACCCACAGGCTGGCCATGCCGACGATGCCGCTGCAGGTCACCAGCAGCAGCAGCGCGCTCACCGTCACCAGCATCCACGACAGCGCCATGTCGGCGCGGTAGCGGTCCTTGCGGTCGCCCTCGACGGTCGCGATGCGCAGGATCATCGGCGTGGCCGACGACTTGCGCAGCGCCTGTTCGGCTTCCCGCATCACGCGGTCGCGCTCGCCCGCTTCGCTGCGCAGCGCATACATCGTGCCGGGCGTACCGTACATGAGCGCCGGGATCAGGATCGAATACTCGGCATCCTGGCCCACTTCGGCGTGGATGGTCTGCAGGCGCTCGACCACGCCGACCACCTGGGCGCCGCGCGCTTCGCTGCCGGTGCCGAAGTACATGGTCTTGCCGACCGCGGGCGCGTCGGGCCACAGCTTCTCGGCCAGCGCCTTCGTCATGAGGATCATGGTCGGCAACTCGCGGTTGGTAGCCTGGTTGACTTCCGGGATTTCGTGCGCCAGGAAGTCGCGGCCTTCGACCAGCTTCAGGCCGAAAGTCTTGACCATCGAGCCGTCCGACATATAGGCCGACGCATAGGCGCTCTCGCGCTCCTGGCGCGGATCGGCGGCGACGCTGGTGGTGCTGCCGCTTTGCGACATCGGCATCTGCGACACCTGGCCCGCGGCCACGACACCTGGCACGGCGCGCAGCACGTCCAGCTCGCGCTTGATGGTGGCCAGCATCTGCTCGGGCGTGTCCTGGTTCAGGTTGCGCACTGAGAAGTAGAAGGTCGAGGCTTCGTCGTCGAGGCCGGAAGGGCGCGACGCCACCTCGCGCCGTTCGTTCACGATGTGCAGGGCGTTGGCCAGGATCGCCAGGCTCAGGGCGACCTGCATCGCCACCAGGATCGGGCCGGTCTTGTTGCGCAGCAGCGCGGACAGGATTGGTCGGATTTCCATATTCAGTCCTCCTGATGATTATTGCGATTTGAGCTGGATGGCCGGCGTCACCTGGCAGGCGCGCCAGGTCGGCAGCAGACCAGCGACCAGCGAGGCGCAGATCGACAGCACGAAGGTCAAGGCAAGCATCTGCCAGTCCATGCGCGCCACCGCCGCCATGCTCTTGCTTTCCATGCCGATCAGGGCCAGGGCGCCGAAGGCCAGCGCCAGTCCCAGCACGCCGCCGGCCAGGCCGACCACGCCGGTCTCGATCAGGAACTGGCGGAAGATGTCGCGCCGCGAAGCGCCCAGCGCACGGCGGATGCCGACCTCGGAGGCGCGCACCGAGAACTTCGCCAGCAGCAGGCCGACGGTGTTGACCAGGCACAGGAGCAGGAAGCCGAACGCCAGCCAGGCCGACAGCCGGGTATCGTTGCCCACCACCTTCTGCTTTTCCATCCATTCCATCACGTCGTACAGCTCGACCGGGGCCTGGCGCTTCAGGCGGCCCATCTTGCGCTGCTCGCTCGCGTAGTTCTCGAGGAAGGCGTGCAGGTCGGCGCGGTCCATGCCGGAGCGGGTTTCGAGCCACAGTTGGATCCAGGTGCATTCCGAGGCCAGCAGCGAGGCAAAGCCTGAATCGCGCGACTCGCTGCAGTTGACGCTGCCGTAGGCCGGCAACTCGCGCCGCACCGCGGTGGTGAAGGGAATCATGAAATCTTCACCGGTGGCCGGGCCGCTGCCGATCAGCTTGTAGTAGCGCGGCATCGGATTCCATTCGTCGAGCACGCCCACCACGGTGAACGGTTCGCCACCCATGCGCAGGCGCTCGCCGACCGGGCTGGCGTCGCCGAACAGCTTCTCCGCCACCGCACGGCTCAGCACCACGACGTTGGCGCCGCGCGTCTCGTCCTCGACGCTCCACGGCTGGCCATGCAGGAAGGGCACCTCGAACATGGCGAAGAAATCGCGTGTCGGCGCCAGGCCATAGCCGGTGAAGGCCGGAATGTCGGTGCGCGGCGGCTCGATCGGCATGCCGGTGCCGTACATGGCCGTGCCACGGTCGCCCGGCTTGGCGCGCAGCAGGTTCATCGCGTCCTTGTAGGTCATCTGCATGTCGATGTGCTCGGACCCCGGGATATAGCCTTCGGGCTGGGCGTTGTCGATGAAGGGCACGAACAGGCGGTCGCTCCTGGAGGGGATCGGGTCGCCCGACATCGCGTGCAGGATGGCGAGCGTCGAGACGCTGGCGGCCACGCCGATGGCCAGGGTCAGCACCATCAGCGCGGTCAGGTAGCGGTTGCGGCGCAGGCTGCGCACGCCGAGCTTGAAGTAATAGCCGAACATGGCAGCTCCTCAGGCTGGGACGGAAGCCACGCTGTCGACCAGCGACGGCGAACGGCGCACCAGGTCGGACACCTGGCCGTCGATGATGTGCACGTTGCGATGGGTGCGCACCGCGAGTTCCGGATCGTGGGTCACCATCAGGATCGTGGTGCCGGCGGCGTTGATCTCTTCCAGCAGCTCCATCACGCCGCGCGCCATCTGCGTGTCCAGGTTGCCGGTCGGTTCGTCGGCCAGCAGCAGTTTCGGCGAACCGGCCAGCGCGCGCGCGATCGCCACGCGCTGCTGCTGGCCGCCCGACAGCTCGGCCGGGTAGTGCTTCATGCGCGAGGCCAGGCCGACCTTGGCCAGCGCGTCCTCGATGCGCTCCTTGCGTTCGCGCGCATTGAAGCCGCGGTAGCGCAGCGGCACGTCGACGTTGTCGAACAGGTTCAGGTCGGGGATCAGGTTGAAGCCCTGGAAGATGAAGCCCAGCTTCTCGTTGCGCAGGCGCGAGCGCGCCGCGTCGTCCAGGCCCTTCACGTTGACGCCGTCGAGCACGTACTCGCCCGAGGTGAATTCCTCGAGCAGGCCGGCGATGTTCAAAAAGCTGGTCTTGCCCGAGCCGGACGGACCGGTCACGGTGACGAATTCGCCCTGGCTGACGTGGATCTCGAAGCCGCGCAGCGCGTGCGTCTCGATCATGTGGGTGCGGTACACCTTGCTCAGGTTGGTCATGCGCAGCATGGTTGGCTCCTTGTTCTGGAAGATTTCAGTTGATCGAAACACGTGCGGCGTTCTCGAAGGCGTCGGTGCCGGCCACCACCACCCGGTCGCCGACCTGCAGGCCGGAGAGGATCTCGACCGCCGAGATGCTGGTGGCGCCGACCTGGATCGGGGTGCGCTGCGCGACGCCGTCGCGCATCACGTAGGCGTGGCGGCCGCCTTCGTTTTCGAGGAAGGGGCCGCGCTGCACCATCAGGACGTTCGGCTTTTCCTCGATCAGGAGGCGCGCGCTGACGCGCTGGCTCTGGCGCAGGCCCTTGGGCTGCTCGCCGTCGAAGCGCACCCGCGCCAGCACCTGGTTCTTGACCACCTCGGGCGACAACGCCGACAGCTTGCCGGTGGCGCGGCCCGAGGGCAGGGTGATCTCGGCGCTCATGCCCAGGCCCAGGTCGCCGGCATAGGTTTCGGGCACCTCGACCTCGACTTCGAGCTTGGACAGGTCGACCAGCGTCATCAAAGGGGCATTGGCGATGACCACCATGCGGTTCTGGACGTTCAGCGTGCCGATGAAGCCGTCCACCGGCGCGCGCACGGTCAGTTCGTCGACCCGGCGCTGGGCATTGGCCATCGACAGGCGCGCGCGCTCCATCTCGTTGGTCTTGGTGCGGATCGCCAGCTGGACGTCGTCGCCTTCGAGGTTGGCCGCCTGCGCCGCGTGTTTGGCGCGGATGCCGGCCGAGTTGAGGGCGTCCTGGGCCTTCTGGTAGTCGATCTTGGCGATGATGCCGACCACGCCCACGCTGTCGTAGCGCTCCACGGTGCGCTGGGCCGACAGGCGCTCGATCTCGGCGGTGTCGGCTTCGCGCCGGGCCAGCAGTTGCTGCTTGCGCGCCAGGATCTGCTGGCGCGCCACCTCGGCCTTGAGCTGTTCGTAGGTCGAGACTTCGCGCTTGAGGGCGTCGGTCAGGTCGGGCGACTCGAGCACCGCCAGCACGTCGCCCTTCTTGACGGTGTCGCCGGCGGCGACCTTCAGGTTGACGGTGGCGGGGGCGGTGGAATACAGGGTGGGGCTGACGGCGGCCACGACGCGGCCGTTGACGGCGGCGTCGCGCACCAGCGTGCCGCGCTGGACTTCGGCGATGCGCACGCGGCTGGCGGAGACGGAATGTTCGCTGCCGCTCCAGGCGGCGTACAGGGAGAAACTGGCGGCGGCCAGGGCGACGGCGCCCCCTAGCAGCAGCGCGCGGCGCTTGATCTTGTGGCCGGCCGGCGGGGCGACGACGGCGTCTTGCAGGGATGTATCGCGAATCATGGCGTGTCCAGTAACGACGGGTTGCTTGTCGTTACAGCACGATCCATGCCAGGATGTAAGTTATTGATTCATAAGGTGAGGGCCGGCGAACGCCGCTGTCCGCGGTGTCCGTCCGGCCTCCCTGCGGTCGTTCGCGGACAGGACTGTCCGCGTCGCGCTCACTTCTGCGGCTGCTGCTTCTGGCCGTACCTGCCGACGATTTCGCCCTTGGCCAGCACATGGCCCTTCATCGCCGCCAGCACCTGGTCGCGGTCGGCGCCGAATGGCACGTCGAGCATCTTGTCGAGGGCATAGACCTGGAAGTGGTAGCGGTGCGCCGCCTCGCCGACCGGCGGCTTGGGACCATAGTAGCCGGGCGCGCCGCGCGTGGTGCGGCCCTGCAGTACGCCGTCCGGGTCGGACAGGCGGGGCTGCTCCTGCACGCCTTCCGGTACGCTGGTGATGGTGGCCGGGATATTCCACATCACCCAGTGTACGAAGGGCGTGACCGGCTTGGCGTCCGGGTCTTCCACGATGACCGCGTACGACTTCGCGCCCGCCACGGCTTTCCAGGACAGCGCCGGCGAGACGCCGTCCGCATACTCGGTGTAGCGCTCGTCCATCATCCCGTTGGCGCTGAAGCTCGACGACGTCACGCTCAGTTGGCCCTTGGCCTCGGTCTCGGGGCGCTGGTTCGCCAGCGGAACCTTGTTGCCCTTGTTGACCTGCTGCTCCATGGGGCCGGCCGGCGCCTTCGGCGGCGTGGCGGCGGCCGTCCTGGCGCCGGTGTAGGCGACACGGTAGATCACACCGTTGGCGTCGTCCGCCATCAGCAGCGAGCCGTCCCTGGCCAGCGCCAGGCCGACCGGGCGCGCGATATGGGTCTTGCCGCCGTCCGTCAGGAAGCCGGTGACGAAGGGCTCCACCGAGGTCGGCTGGCCGTTTTGATAGCGCACGCGCACGATCTCGTAGCCCGACGCCGGCACCCGGTTCCACGAACCGCGCATGGTCACGAAAGCGTCGCCCTGGTATTCCGCCGGGAAGGCGCTGCCGGCGCCCCATGCCCACTGCATCGGCGCCGCGTGCGCGGTATAGCCCAGCACCATCGGCGTGCTGCGGGCCTTCCATTGCTCCTTGGTGATCTCGCCCTGCGGCGTGCTTTGCGGGTAGATCTCGCCGGCCCCATACACATGCGGCCAACCGTATTGCTTGCCCAGCTCGATCTTGTTGATCTCTTCGGGCTGGACGTCGTCGCCCAGGAAGTCGATGCCGTGGTCGAAGCCCCACAGCTCGCCCGTGGTCGGATGCCAGCCGAAGCCGATCATGTTGCGCAGGCCGCTGGCATAGATGCTGCGGCTCTTGCCGTCGGGGGATACGCGCAGCAAGGTGGCGTTTTCCACATTGCTCTCGTTGCAGGTATTGCAGGTGCTGCCGACGCTCAGGTACAGCATGCCGTCCGGGCCGAAGGCCATGGTGCGGTTCGGGTGCTGGCCCGAATCGGGCAGGTCGCCGAGCAGCATCTTGAGTTCGCCCAGGCGGCCGTCCGGCTTGATGTCGGCCACGAACAGCTCCTTGACGGTGACCAGGTACAGCTTGTTGTCGCGGATCGCCAGGCCGTGAGCCCCGGCGCGGTTGGCCACCGTGACCGGCGCGCCGTCGGCGCGGCCGTCGCCGTTGGCGTCGCGCAGCAGCAGCACGTCCCCCTGGTCGCGCCGGCTCACATACACGTCGCCGTTCGGCGCCACCGCGATGATGCGCGCGTTCTTGAGGCCCGTCGCGAAGGCGCTGACCGTGAAGCCTTGCGGGGCCTTCAGCGCCGCGATACGCTCCGGCGTGGCCTCCACCTTGTTGGGTTTCCAGACATTGATCTTGGTGGAGAACAGGGTGCCGTCGCCCTGCTGGGCGGTGGCGGAGCCGAACATCAGGCATAGCGCGGCTGCGAGCGAAGCGCGTTTCATCGGGCCTACCTTTCTTGGTCGTTGTTGTGGGAGCCTTGCGCCAATGATCGTGCCAGCGATTCGGAAAGCGGTATGTTTGGAAACGTACATTGTCGAATTCAATGTTGAACATGCGCCATGGGTAATTTCAACCCATAAATGTTTTCGATCTTGCAAGATGGCAATCGACCCGTATATTGGATTGGCACCCGGCGCGGCCGGTTCTCCAGAAAGTCCATCAGTGTCGTTGTTCGACCGCCTGCAAGACCTGTGGCGCAGCCTCGCGCTCGTCCCACCCGCCCCTCCGCGGCGCCATTTCTTCATCCCGGACGAGGTCGAGCGCCTGTATCGCCTCGATGGCGCCGCCGGCATCGACGACCAGACCTGGAACGACTTGCTGCTCGAATCGTACGAAGAAAAATTGGCGCCCCAGGCCAGCATCTTCGCGCGCCAGGTGCTGCACCGGCGCCTGCGGGCCGGCATCGACGATGCGGCATGCGTCGCGCAGCGCGCGCGCCTGCAGGCGCTGATGGATGACCCGGCGCGGCTGGATGCGATCGACGCCAGCCTGTCTACCTTGCGCCATGCCGATGCCGAGGTGGCCGGCCTGCTGTTCCAGGATACGGCGCCGACAATCCCGTGGTGGCCGCACTGGCTATGGCTGCTGCCGCTCGCGCTGCTGCTGTCGCTGGCCGCCCTGGCGACCCAGCCGCTGGGCTGGATGTTGACCCTGGCGGCGCTAGCGCCCCTGATGGCGCTGCAGATGCGCCTGCACCGCCCGCTCGAGGAATGGGCCGCCGCCATCCGCGCGCTGCACGCGCTGCTGCGCGCGACCAGCCTGCTGGGCGGGCAGGGCGGGCAGCTGCTGGAACCTTTCGTGGCGGCGCGCCCGAGGGCGGAACGCCTGCACGTGCGCCTGGCGCGCTCGCTGAGCCTGCGCATGATCCCGGGCGCGCTGCAGTACGCCGACTGGTTCGCAGCGGCCAATGTGGTCTATCATTTCAAGACGCGGCGCATCGTGCATGCCGAGCGTGCCTTCCTGCGCGAGTGCTACCTGGCCTGCGCCAACCTGGAGGCCGACGTGACCCTGGCGCGTCACCTGGCAGCGATGGAGCGCTGGTGCTGGGCCGAGCGCGGCGATGCGCGCACGCTGGTGCTGGAGGGCGGCGTCCATCCCCTGATGGCGCAGCCGGTCGCGCTGTCGGTGGCGTTGCAAGGAAAAGGCGCCTTCGTCTCCGGCCAGAACGCCTCGGGCAAGAGCACCTTCCTGCGCATGGTGGGCCTGAACGCGATCGCGGCGCGCGCCTTCGGCTTCTGTTACGCGACGCGCGCCTGCCTGCCGGCGCTGCCGGTGCGCGCCAGCATGCGCAGCGAGGATTCGCTGCTGGGCGGCGAGAGCCTGTACATGGCGGAGCTGCGGCGCGCGAAGGAGTTGCTGGACGTTGCCGGCCAGCCGCCGGGCATCTGCCTGATCGATGAGGTATTCAGAGGCACGAACCACCTGGAGTCGGTGTCGGCGGCCTGCGCCGTGCTGGAACAGTTATCGGAGCGCGACCTGGTGCTGGTGTCCTCGCACAACCTGGTGCTGGCGCCGCTGCTGCGCGCGCAGCTGGCGCCGTTCTTCATCGACACCGCCAGCGGCCAGCCGGTGCTGGCGCCGGGCGTGTTGCGCAACCCGAACGGCATCGCGCTGCTGGCGAGCCAGGGCTTCGGGCCGCGGATCGAGGAGCGGGCGGCCGAGGTGGCGCGCTGGTTGAGCAGCCACCTGGTGGAACCCGCGCCGCCTCAATCTTCCAGCTTCAGGGCCTTGGCGACGTCGTCCCAGGCCACCGTCTTGTAGTTCTGGGCGCCTTCGGGCATGCGCTTGAAGCCGTCATGCACTACCAGCATGCCGCGCGTGTACGGGCCGCCGAAGTTCGCCGAGCTCACTTCCAGGCCATCGGTCTCGGAGGCGCCGTCGATGCCGGCCACCGGATCCATGCCGACCCGGAACGCGCCGCGCACCTTGAACGGCGGCGCCGCATCGAACACCACGTAGCTGCTGTTGCCCTGGCTCGACACCACCAGGTAGCTGCGCTTGTCGCCGTGGTAGATGCCCATGCCTTCGATGTCGTCGTGCAGCCATTCGCCCACCGGCATCACCATCTCGAGCTTGGCCGGCTGGTCGGCCTTCGCCGACGTGACCCACAGCGCCTTGTCTTCCTCGCCCACGAACAGCAGGCCGCTGCGGTCGTCCGCCACGCAGCCTTCGGGTTGCGTCGCGACCCTGAACTGGCGCGCCAGCCTGGCGCCGTACTTGCCGCCGCTGCGGGTGATCTGCCAGTGCTCGTAGCGGCCGTCCTTGTCGTTCACAAAAGCATCCAGGCCGCCTTCGGGCGTGCGGTACAGGCAGGTGCCGTAGATGTCGCCCAGGCCGGTCGGCAGGCGCGCCGCTTCCGCCAGTTCGCCGCCGGCGTCGATCGTGTACAGCACCATCGCCTGCTCGTCGCGCTGGGTGGCCAGCGCCAGGTCGACGCGCTGACCCTCGAAGCGCAGGTCCTGGCGCACGTCGACGTTGTTCAGGCGGCCGGAAGCCAGGAACTGGGTCTGGCGGCCGTCCAGGTCATACACCAGCAGGCCCTGCTTCTTGTTGGAGCCGAGGATGCGCGACTTGCTGGCATCAAGCGGGTTGACCCAGATCGCCGGGTCGTCGGCCGCGTCGCCCATCTGCGCCACCGGCGCGGTCTGCATGCGCGGCATCACGATCGGCAGGGAACGCGGCGGCGCGCTGCCGGCTTTCCAGGCCAGGGCCGGCGACTGCCAGCCTTTTTTCGTCTGCACCATCAGGGCGCCGCCGCCCAGGGCCACCAGTTGTTTGGCGCCGAGCGCGCGCGCCGGCAATGCTTGCCATGCGGCGCCGGCACGGCGCCAGCCGAGCAGTTGGCCGTTTTCGCCGAGGGCGGCCACGCCGCCAGGCAGCACCGCCAACCCCTGGATCTCGCCTTTCAGTTTGCCATAGGGCGCGCGCAGCGCCACCGGCGTGCGCGCCGACGGGCCTTCGGCGTCGGCGCCATAGGCCCACAGGCCCATGCCTTCCTCGGCCACGAACAGGGTGGCGTAGGCGTCGTCGACGCGGCAGTGTTCGACGCCGGTCGGCAGCGCCAGGCGGCGCACCAGGCGGTGGGGCTCGCCCAGCAGCCATTGCTGCGCCTGGCCATCCGCGCCCACCAGGAACACGTGGTCGAGGTTCTGGGCATCGCGGTACATGCAGGCCGCCTCGATGCCGAAGCCGGCGCTCGGGATCGCCGGCAGGCGGGTCAGCGTACCGGCCGCCAGGTCGATCCGCACGGGCTGGGCCTGTTCGAGGTTCGAGTCGACCAGCACCGCCAGCGCGCCGCCTGAAGAAGGATGGACGTCAGGCCGCAGGTCGAGCCGCTCGCCGCGCAGGGCCAGCGTCGCGCGGTCGATGCCGTCGGCGCCGACCAGGCGCAGGCCGCGCTTGTCCAGCGCCAGCCAGGCGCCGCCAGGCAGGGCAGCCAGTTCTTCGGCGTCGAGCGGCGCCTTTGCCACTTGCGGTGCGGCGAGTGCTGCGGACATGGCGCCGTGCAGCGCCGCCAGGACGATGAGTGTAACGATCGGGGAAACGATTTTTTTCATTGGAAGATGCTCGCTTTCAGGCCGATCTTGAAGGTGCGGCCGTATTGTTCATGTTGCGCGTTGCGGGACTTGTCGCCCATGTACACGTAGTATTTTTCGTTGTTCAGGTTGCTGGCGTCGAAGGTGAGCTGCCAGCGCTTGTCGAGCTTGTACGACATCGAGAAGTCCAGCTGCTTCTGGGTGTCGACGTAGCGGTCCTGGCTCGCGTCGAGCACGTCCTCGCCCAGTTCGAGCAGGTAGGGCGACTTGTAGTTCATCGCCAGGCGCGCGCTGAATGGGCCGGATTCATAGCCCACCATCAGGTTGCCGATGCGGTTCGACTGGCCCGGCATGCGGATCTCGCGCGTGCCGACGCCGCCGTCGCCATCGGCGCTGTCGATGCCGGCGCGCGAGTGGGTGATGGCGCCGTTGATGCCGATCAAGAGGCCGTTGAACGGCGCCGGCAGCATGCGCAGCGGCTGCTGCCAGGCCAGTTCGATGCCGCGCACCCGTGCTTTTTCGCCGTTGGCGTACGAGATCGCGCTGGAGAAGTCGGCCCATTCTCCGCGGCCGGCCAGGTCGGTGGCATAGGTGAAGTCCTTGATGTCCTTGGTGAAGACATAGGCCGACACCACGCCGTCGCCGCCGATGGTGCGCTCGATGCCGAGGTCCAGGTTGTGCGAGCGCAGCGGATTCAGGTCCGGGTTGCCGATGGTGGCTTCGTCGTCGCCATCCAGGCTGACGCCCGGCGCCAGCTGGGCGAAGTTGGCGCGGACCACCGAGTTGCTCCATGCCGCGCGCAGGCTGGTGTGCTGGTCGAGGTCGTAGCGCAGGTGCATGCCCGGCAGCCAGTTGGTGTAGGAGCGCGCCGCGCCGCGCGGCGTGATCTCTTCTTCGTCCGTCACTTGCGAGCCGTCGGCCTTGAAGCGGGTGCGCTCGGCGCGCACGCCCGCCAGCAGCGACCAGGCGCCGCTGCGCAGGCTGGCCTGCACGTAGGCGGCGTCGATGTCTTCCTGCAGCTTGAAGTCGTCCAGCGCCGAGTCGACGATCGCGCGCGCGCCCTCGCGGTTCAGGCCGGCCAGGCGGGCGCGTACCAGGTTCGGGTCGAGCGTGTAGCCAAGGTTGCCGAACGGGTAGTCGATGCGTGTGCCATTGACGAAGGCGCTCATCGAGGTCGGGCCGTCGCCCCAGTAATCGCCGTCTTCCGGGTCGTCGCTGCCGAATTCCCAGGCGTCGGTGTCGGTGCGCTTGTCGCGGCGGGTGGCCTTGGCGCCGAACTTGAGCGCGCCGCTCCAGTCGCCGGCGTCGAATTCGCGCTGCAGGTCGAGGCGCAGCTGGTGGCTGGTGTCCCTGGCGTAGGCGCGCTCGATCGCGAACGAATCGAGCTCGTAGTTGGCGGCATCAAGCACGCCGGCCGGGGCGATCAGGTGCGGGGCGCGGGTGTTGGTAAAGCCGACACCCTCGAAGCTCTCGACGTTGGTGAAGCGCGCGTCGCTGATCGCGTTCGGCGTCTCGTCGGTGGCGCGGCTGGTGGCGGCTTCGAGGTGCATCTTCCAGGCGTCGCCGAAGCGGCGGTCCATGGAGCCGGTGAGCGAGCGGATCTCTTGCGTGTACTTGCGCTGGCGCAGGCGGCGCTCGACGGTCGCCGGGGCGAGCTCGCCTTCGACCACACTTTCGTCGTCGTTCTCGAAGTCGCCCACGGTCATGCGGTCGCGCGACTCTTCGTCCGAGAAGCGGCTGAGGAAGCCGCGCAGGGCGTAGCTGGTGCTGGCGTCCGGGCGGTAGTCGAGGTTGACGGCGCCGGCGCGGCGCTCGCGCGTGGGCAGGTAGTCGCGCATCTCGAAGCTTTCCAGGCGGTTGCCGTCCCAGGCGCCGCCCGTTTCCACGTTGTCCGAGCCGAACTTGCGCTTCTCGCCCGACAGGCCGGCGGCGATGCCCAGCTTGCCGTCCATGAAGCGCTGGGCCCACAGCAGGTTGGCGCCGGGGCTGTTCTGGTCGGTGTTGGTGTCGTGGCTGGCGGCCACGCCGACGCTGAGCAGCTTGCCCGGCAGGTCGAACGCCGACAGGGTCTTGACCTCGACCGTGCCGCCCAGCGAGTTGGCGTCCTGGTCGGGCGTGGCCGACTTGGTCACTTCGAGCGAGCGCACCAGGCCGGCCGGCAGCACGTCCAGCGCCACCGCGCGGCGCGTCGCTTCCGGCGAGGGCACCAGGGCGCCGTTGATGGTCACGCTGTTGTAGTCGGCGTCCAGGCCGCGCACCACCACGTAGCGGCCTTCGCCCTGGTCGCGCTGGACCGACAGGCCCGGCACGCGCGCCAGCGCCTCGGCGGCGTTCTTGTCCGGCAGGTGGCCGATGTCGTCGCTGCTGACGACGCTGACGATGTTGTCGGCCTGTTCCTGGGCGGCGATGGCGCGCGCCAGGCTGGCGCGCTGGCCGGTGACGACCACGCTGGATTCGACGGCCGGGGCCGGAGCCGGCGCGGCGTGGACGCCGGCGGCGGCCAGCAGGCTGGCGGTGACGGCGGGGAGGGCGAGATGGCGCATGGGGGCAAGAAGATAGTTGGAGTGGGGCGGATTCTGGTGTCTCAATGTGACGATCTGGTGACGCCGGTCCGCAAGAGCGCCTGCGTAGACCGAAGATGAGCTGAATTGACCCGCCACCCATGGCGCACGCCGCAGGGCGGCCGCGGGTGAATGCGATGGGACGCCATGCGACGTGAGCCGTTCGGACCCCGTGCCGGGATGCCACAGCTTTGCCATCCTGTCATCCTGCGGTCATGTGGCTGCGCTATGTTCCGGCGATCCACTTCGAACGCTGACCCCATGTCCAACGTGATCCGCCATGCCCTGCTGATCGGCGCGCTGCTCGGCGCCTTTGCCTTCCTGTTCGTCGGCGCCGGAGTGGTCATCCCGATGGCCGAATGGGATTGGGTCGACATCGCCAGCGAGGGCGGCACCTCGCTGCTGGCGGCGCTGTGGTGCCTGATCGTGCTGTCCAGCCGACCGGACGGGCTGGTCACGCGGCTGCTGTCCAGCGGCCTGGCCTGCATCATGCTCGGCTCCTGGGCCGACTGCCTGGACGAGGTGGTCGACGTCGACAAGGCGGCGCTGTGGGACAACGCGCTGGAGTCGCTGCTGCCGCTCGGGATGCTGGTCCTCACCGTGGGCATGGCTTACTGGAGGCTCGAGCAGGCCACGCTGTCCGACCACATGCGCAAGCGCGAGCGGCTGTTTCGCAACCACCGCCCGTTCGACCGCATCACCCAGCTGGCCGACGCCGCCTACCTGCGCGAGCAGCTGCGCCTGGAGAGTCGGCGCAACGATGGCCAGGGCTGCGCGCTGGTGCTGTTCGACATCGACGAATTCCACCGCATCAACCGCGAACACGGCCAGGCGGAGGGCGACCGCGTGCTGCAGGCGGTGGCGCACATGCTGCTCCTGAACCTGCGCAACGAAGACCTGCTGTGCCGCTATGCGGGCGACCGCTTCGCGGTGCTGATGCCCGGATTGCACGAAGGCGAGGCGAGCGACGCCGCCCAGCACCTGTGCCGCATGGTGTCCTCGATGCGCCACCATGCGCCCAAGGGCCGGGTGCGGATCTCGCTGCGCCACGGTTGCGCGCCCGCCCAGGGGGCGCCGGATGCGCTGCTGTCCGACTTGTGCCGCCAGATGGACGCCGTGTGATCGCCTGGCAGCCGGCCGGAGAACCGTCGATCCCGGCGCGGCAGCAGCCCGCGCTGGCGCTGGAATACGGCCGCTCGCGCGATGCGAGCGACGCCGACCTGCTGCGCGATACGGGTTTGCTGGCAGGCTTGCATCCCGACCGCCTGGTGGCGCCGGCGCAATACCTGCAGCAACTGGCGAACACCCTGCATGCGCTGGACAGCCCCGACACCAGCTTCATGCTGGGCCAGCTGCTGCTGCCCGGTCATGACGGCGCCGCCAGCCACGCGCTGGTGCAGGCGCCGGACCTGCGCACGCTGCTGCAGACCCTGTGCCGTTTCCACGCGCGCCTGACGCCGCTGTTGCGGCCGCGCTTCGTGACCTGGGGCGAGGTCGCGCTGCTGTACTGGGTCGACGCCTATGGCGCGCCCGGCATCCGGCCGGCCCTGGTCGAGATGCACATGACGGCGGTGGTCGCCCTGTGCCGCTGGCTGGGCGGCGAGCGCCTGCCGTGGCGCTTCTGCTTCAACCGCGGCGCCCCGCGCCACGTCGAACAGCACCACGTCCACCTGGGCGCCGAGCTGCGCTTCGGCTGCCAGCTCGACGCCATGCTGCTGCCGGCGGCCTGGCTCGACCGGCCCTGGCCGCGCGCCAGCGAGATGGCGGCGCGCCTGGCGCAGCGGGCCGCCGAGCAGGAAGAGGCGCGCGCACCCGGCATCCTGGCCGCGTTGTACGACTATCTGCTGGCCAACGTGCGCACGGCGCCGACGCTGGAGCGCACCGCCGCCGACTTCGGCGTCAGCCCGGCGACCTTCAAGCGCCAGCTGCTGCGCCACCATACCCATTTCCAGGGTGAGCTCGACCAGGTGCGCACCCATGTGGCGCTGTGGCTGTTCCAGGTCGAGCGGGCCGACAACGAGCAGGTCGCGCGCTACCTGGGCTTTCATGACGCCGCCAATTTCCGGCGCTCGTTCAAGCGCTGGACCGGCCTCACGCCGGGTCCGATCCGGGCCGCGCTGGACGGAGAGCTGGGCTGGTTCATGGGCGCGCTGGAGCCGGGAATGTAGGACGCGAGAGAATCCGCGCATATTCCATTCTCCGAGAAGTGGTATCTTTCACGGTCAAGGCCGTTTTCGAAGAAAAGGAATGAGCGCCAGCCTGGTCCTGCATATCGTCTGTCCAACCCAGAAGCGCGGCTTTGCCGCGTGCATGTCCTTTTGCTTCGTCTGCCTGCTGGTCTATGGCCTGGCCAGCGGCGCGCAGCGCGACCTGTCGCCCGGCGTCGCCATCTTCACCGCCTGCGCGCTGGCCATCGTGAGCGTGGCCGCCTGGGCGCTGTATCGCAACTTCGTGTTCCGGGATGAGCTGTACATCGCCCCTGCGGGCGAGCTGCCGCCGATCGAGCTGGCCTTCCGGCCCGACGAGATCCGCGCGCTGCGGCTGCTGCCGGCGCCGGAGGCCTGGACGCCGGAAGCCAAGTGGGATGCCCTCGGCTTCGGCCATGGCCGGATCGAGATCGAGACCGCTACCCGCCGCTACCATTTCGGGGCGGGGCTGGACCAGCGACAAGCCGAGGCGGCGCTGGAACAGATCCAGGATTTCTGCCTGGCGCAGCGCGGCCTGCCGGTGGCGGCGTGAATGATATTGAATGAGGAATGCTATGTCAGAGCTTGAAAGGAAGTGGTGGTTTTTCCTACCCGTGGTGATCCTCACGGCGATCTCGACGATCGGGTTGCTGCACGCGGCCGGAATCCAGTACCAGCCGGTCCAGTTCAGCGCCGCGCAGTGGGCTGTCTGGTTCCTGTGTTTCGTGGGTTTGCAGCGCTGCTTTTCCTTCCTGGGCTGGCTGACGGTCCTGGCGGTCTCGCCCAGGACGATCACCGCGGAGCGCGCATGAAATCCGCCACCAGCCTCGTTGCCACGCTGTTGCTGTTCCTGGCCGCCGGCATCGCCCCGGCCCAAACGACCGAAGAACACATCAATCTCGACACGCCGACCGGCCGCATCGCCGGCACCCTGCAATTGCCGGCCGCCCTCGAGGGCAAGCCGCGGGTCGCCTTGATCATCGCCGGCTCCGGCCCGACCGACCGCGACGGCAACAACCCCCTGATCCCGGGCCGCAACGACAGCCTCAGGATGCTGGCCGTGGCGCTGGCCGAGGAGGGCATCGCCTCGCTGCGCTACGACAAGCGCGGCGTGGCCGCCAGCCTGGCGGCCGGACCGCCTGAATCCGAGCTGCGCTTCGAGACCGGCGTCGACGATGCCGCGGCCTGGCTCGGCAAGCTGAAGGCCGATGCGCGCTTCGGCCCGGTGGCCGTGATCGGTCACAGCGAGGGATCCCTGATCGGCATGCTGGCGGCGCAGCAGGCCGGCGCCGCGGCCTTCGTCTCGATCGCCGGCGCCGCCGACGGCGCCCCGGCCATCCTGCGCAAGCAGCTTGCCGGCAAGCTGCCGCCCGAGCTCGACAAGGAAAACGAGCGCATCCTGGCGGCGCTCGAGAACGGCGCGACGGTCGACCAGGTGCCGCCCGCGCTGATGGCTGCTTACCGGCCGAGTATCCAGCCCTACGTGATCTCGTGGTTCAAGTACGTGCCGTCGCAGCGCATCGCCGCCCTGACCATGCCGGTGCTGATCGTCCAGGGCAATACCGACATCCAGGTGGAGGTGGCCCAGGCCTACGGGCTGCATCGCGCCAAGCCCGATGCGACCCTGGCCATCATTCCCGGCATGAACCATATCTTCAAGCACGTGCGGGCCGACCCGGCGCTGCAGGCCGCGGCCTACAGCGACCCGTCGCTGCCAGTCTCGCCATTGCTGGTGAAGGCGGTCAGCGACTTCCTGAAAAAGACCAACTGAGGGCTGGCTTCAGGCGGCGCGCAGGGTATGCGCCGCCGCCACCATATTGCGCAGCGCCGGCAGCACTTCTTCCCAGTTGCGGGTCTTGAGGCCGCAGTCCGGATTGATCCACAGGCGGTTGGGGGGGATACGGGTCGCGGCCTTGCGCATCAGGTCCACGATGTGATCCTGGCTCGGGATGTTCGGCGAATGGATGTCGTACACGCCCGGCCCGATCTCGTTCGGATACTGGAAATCGTCGAACGCGTCCAGCAGCTCCATATCCGAGCGCGAGGTCTCGATCGTGATCACGTCGGCATCCATGGCGGCGATCGCGGCGATGATGTCGTTGAACTCCGAATAGCACATATGGGTGTGGATCTGGGTCTCGTCCGCCACGCCGTTGGCCGTGATGCGGAACGACTCGACCGCCCAGTCCAGGTAGTCCTTCCATTCCCCGCGCCGCAGCGGCAAGCCTTCGCGCAGGGCCGCCTCGTCGATCTGGATCACGCGCACGCCGGCGCGCTCCAGGTCCAGCACTTCCTCGCGGATGGCCAGCGCCAGCTGGCGGCAGCTCACGGACCTCGGCTGGTCGTCGCGCACGAACGACCAGTTCAGGATCGTCACCGGGCCGGTCAGCATGCCCTTCATCGGTTTGTCGGTCAGCGACTGTGCGTAAGTCGTCCACTTGACCGTCATCGCCTGTGGGCGGCGCACGTCGCCGAACAGGATCGGCGGCTTCACGCAGCGCGAACCATAGGATTGCACCCAGCCGTTCTGACTGAAGGCATAGCCGTCGAGCTGCTCGCCGAAGTATTCGACCATGTCGTTGCGTTCGGCCTCGCCGTGCACGAACACGTCCAGCCCCAGCGCTTCCTGCTCGCGCACGCAGCGCGCGATCTCGCCGCGCATCGCTTCCTCGTAGGCGGCCGCATCCAGTTCGCCTTTTTTATGGGCATTGCGCGCCTGGCGGATCGCCGCCGTCTGCGGGAAGGAGCCGATGGTGGTGGTCGGATAGCTCGGCAGCTGGAGCAGGGCGGCCTGTTTCCGGCTGCGTTCGGCGTGTCCGCTGGCGCGCTGGCCCAGCTGCGGAGTGATTGCGGCCAGTGCCTGCGCTACTTGAGGATTCGACACGCGCTTCGAGGCGCGGCGGCGGTCGATCGCGGCGGCATTCTCGACCAGTTCGAGCTGCACCTGCGAGCGGCCATGGTCGAGCGCATGGGCCAGGATGCGCAATTCTTCCAGCTTCTGCACGGCGAACGCCAGCCACGAGCGGATTTCGGGATCGAGCGCGGTCTCGTTCTGCAGGTCGACCGGCACGTGCAGCAGCGAGCACGATGGCGCGATCCACAGGCGCTGGCCCAGCCGGCGCTGCACCGGCTCGAGCCATTCCAATGTGGCGTGCAGGTCGGTCTTCCAGATATTGCGGCCGTCGATCACGCCCAGCGACAGCACCTTGTCCTGGCCCAGCGCCGCGATGACCGGCGCGATCTCGGCGCGGGCGTTGATCGCATCCAGGTGCAGGCCGTCCACCGGCAGTGCGCAGGCCAGCGCCAGGTTGTCTTCCAGGCGGCCGAAATAGGTCGCCAGCAGCAGCCTGGCGCCGCTGTGCTGGAGCAGGTCGTAGGCGCTCGCATAGGCGGCCTGCCAGCGCGCATCGAGCTCGGTGACCAGCGCCGGCTCGTCGACCTGCACCCATTCGATGCCTTGCGTGACGAACCAGGCCAGCAGCTCGGCATACACCGGCAGGAGCTTGGGCAGCAGGTCGAGCCGGTCGCTGCCGTCCTTGGCCTTGCCCAGCCACAGATAGGTGAGGGGGCCGATGATCACCGGCTTGGCCTTCACGCCCAGCGTGCGCGCCTGGGCCAGTTGTTCTTCGAGGCGCGCGGTGTCGAGCCTGAAACCGGTGTCGGCGCTGAATTCGGGGACGATGTAGTGGTAGTTGGTGTCGAACCACTTGGTCATTTCGCCGGCATGGACGCCGCCGCAGGCATGGTCGTGATCGCCCTGGCTGCGGCCGCGCGCTACCCGGAAATAAGAATGAATCGACGCGTCGAGCGCATCGCCATGGTGCGCATGCGCGCGCGCCGGCACGTTGCCGAGGGTGAAGCTCATGTCCAGCACCTGGTCGTACAGCGAAAAGTCGCCGACCGGGGCGAAGTCGAGCCTGGCCTGCTGCTGCCAGTGGCGCTGGCGCAGCGCTGCCGCCTGCGCGCCGAGTTCCTGGGCCGAGGCTTCGCCCTTCCAGAACCGTTCGAGGGCGAATTTCAGTTCGCGGCGCGCGCCGATGCGCGGGAAGCCGAGGGTGTGGGTAGTCGTCATGATGAAGTCAGCCTGATAAGAATGGATGAGTTCATGATAGGCCGCTTGATCCATGAATAAAATTGGTATGATTTCATCCATCCATTAATTTTACTCATGTGACATGATCGAACGCATCCACCTGTCCCTGATCCGCGAGGTCGACCGGCGCGGCTCGCTGACCGCTGCCGCCGACGTGCTGTGCCTGACGCAATCGGCCTTGAGCCACACGGTGAAGAAGCTCGAGCAGCAGCTCGGCACGCCGGTCTGGACGCGCGAGGGGCGGGCGCTGCGCCTGACCCAGGCCGGGCGCTATCTGTTGGCGCTGGCCGAACGGGTGCTGCCCCAGCTCGAGCATGCCGAGCGCCTGATGCATGAATACGCGCGCGGCGAACGCGGCACCCTGCGCATCGGGATGGAGTGCCATCCCTGCTACCAGTGGCTGTTGAAAGTGGTGGATCCTTACCTCGCCGCATGGCCCGAGGTCGACGTCGACGTCAAGCAGCGCTTCCAGTTCGGCGGCCTCAAGGCCCTGCACGGCTACGAGATCGACCTGCTGGTCACGCCCGACCCGCTGTTCAAGCCGGGGCTGCGCTTCGTGCCGGTGTTCGACTACGAGCAGGTGCTGGTGGTAGGCAGCGGCCATCCGCTGGCCGGGCGTTCCCACGCCGAGCCGGCCGACCTCTCCGACGACGTGTTGATCACCTATCCGGTCGACGTCGAGCGGCTCGACATCTACAACCAGTTCTTCCTGCCGGCCGGCTGCGCGCCGCGCCAGCGCAAGACCATCGAGACCACCGACATCATGCTGCAGATGGTGGCGAGCGGCCGCGGCGTGGCGGCGCTGCCGCGCTGGCTGGTGGACGAGTATGCGGGAAGGATGGCGGTAGCGCCGGTGCGGCTGGGGCACGAAGGGGTGTTCAAGCAGATCTTCTTGGGCACGCGCGAAGTGGATGCCGGCACCGCCTACCTGGAAGCGTTCGTGGAGATCGCGCGTCAAGCGTGAGTGCCCGCAGGCACGTTTTGCACCGTCATGGGGCAGGCCCGTCGCGGTGATGCCACATTCACCACGGTTTACCGGCCCGCTCGCCCAGGCGAGCTGAGCGGAGTGGCAAATCGGTTGACCCGCCGTCACATTCAGCGTATATTCGCGAGTTCTCGTTTTTATTCTGCACATCGTATACGCATTCGCAGCCGCTCCTTTTGTCGAGTGGCTTTCGTCGCCTCCGCTGTCAGTTCTTACGGGACTAGGTTTTAGTCCCCGGGCCAGCCTGTTTGCCGTCCCGGGTCGTCAACGTAGCAGCAATTTAGTTGGATTAGGAACGATGCCAACCATCAATCAATTGATTCGCAAGCCGCGTGAAGCCGCGGTTGTGAAGAGCAAGTCGCCGGCACTCGAAAACTGCCCGCAAAAACGTGGCGTGTGCACCCGTGTGTACACCACCACCCCGAAGAAGCCAAACTCGGCGCTGCGTAAAGTCGCCAAAGTGCGTCTGACCAACGGTTTCGAAGTCATTTCGTACATCGGCGGTGAAGGCCACAACCTGCAAGAACACAGTGTCGTGCTGCTGCGCGGCGGTCGTGTGAAAGACTTGCCAGGTGTGCGTTACCACATGGTTCGCGGTGCACTGGATACCCAGGGCGTCAAAGACCGTAAGCAAGCGCGCTCGAAGTACGGCGCCAAGCGTGCCAAGGCTGCGAAGAAGTAATCTTCGAGGTGCGTGTCATCGACACGTCACATTAATTAGATAAGTTGAGCCGGCCGCAAGGCCGAGTAAGTGAAGGGTCATGAGGGCCTTTCGCGAGTGTGGAATCCGCACTCAACTGAAGACAGGAAGGAATTGAAATGCCACGTCGTCGTGAAGTACCCAAGCGCGAGATCCTGCCGGATCCAAAATTCGGCAACACCGATGTCGCCAAATTCGTCAACGTTCTGATGCTGTCCGGCAAGAAGTCGGTTGCAGAAAACATCATCTACGGTGCATTCGAACACATTCAATCCAAGTCGGGCAAAGACCCGCTGGAAGTGTTCACGACCGCGATCAACAACGCTAAACCGCTGGTGGAAGTCAAGTCCCGCCGTGTCGGTGGCGCCAACTACCAGGTGCCAGTGGAAGTTCGTCCGGTTCGTCGTATGGCGCTGTCCATGCGTTGGTTGCGCGAAGCCGCAAACAAGCGCAGCGAAAAATCCATGCCGCAACGTCTGGGTGGTGAACTGATGGAAGCGGCTGAAGGCCGCGGCGGCGCAATGAAGCGTCGTGACGAAGTCCACCGCATGGCAGAAGCGAACAAGGCGTTCTCGCACTTCCGCTTCTAAAAAAATGGGCAGACCGCAGGGGGAATTTTCTCCTGAATATGCCCCTGCAGTATCTGTTGTTCAGGCCGGGCTCATTTTGATCATCAAGATGATGCTCGGTTTTGTCCATTCAAAGATTTAGGAAAAATTATGGCACGCAAGACCCCCATCGAGCGCTACCGCAATATCGGTATTTCGGCTCACATCGATGCTGGTAAAACCACCACCACCGAACGCGTCCTGTTCTACACGGGCGTCAACCACAAGATCGGCGAAGTGCACGATGGCGCAGCGACGATGGACTGGATGGAGCAAGAGCAGGAACGCGGCATTACCATTACCTCGGCAGCGACGACCTGCTTCTGGAAAGGTATGGCCGGTAACTTCGAGCCTCACCACATCAACATCATCGACACCCCGGGCCACGTTGACTTCACCATTGAAGTCGAACGCTCGATGCGCGTGCTCGACGGCGCCTGCATGGTTTACTGCGCAGTCGGCGGCGTGCAGCCACAGTCGGAAACCGTGTGGCGTCAGGCTAACAAGTACAAAGTTCCACGTCTGGCCTTCGTCAACAAGATGGACCGTACCGGCGCGAACTTCTTCAAGGTCTACGAGCAGATGCGCGCTCGCCTGAAGGCAAATCCGATCCCTCTGCAGATCCCGATCGGCGCGGAAGAAAACTTCCTGGGCGTGGTCGACCTGGTCAAGATGAAAGCAATCATCTGGGACGACGCTTCGCAAGGCATGAAGTTCGACTACCGCGACATTCCTGCGGAACTGGTCGATCAAGCCAACGAATGGCGCGAGAAGCTGGTCGAGACCGCTGCTGAAGCCAGCGAAGAGCTGATGAACAAGTACCTGGAAGAAGGCGATCTGTCGGAAGCAGAGATCAAGACCGCCCTGCGCCAGCGCACCATCGCGTCGGAAATCGTTCCGATGATGTGCGGTACCGCGTTCAAGAACAAGGGTGTGCAGGCAATGCTGGACGCCGTCATCGAATACCTGCCGTCGCCAGTGGACATTCCACCAGTCGCCGGTACCGATGAAGACGACCAGCCGGTCACCCGTAAAGCTGACGACAACGAGAAATTCTCGGCGCTGGCATTCAAGATCATGACCGACCCGTTCGTCGGCCAGCTGATCTTCTTCCGCGTCTACTCGGGCATGGTCAATTCGGGCGACACCGTCTACAACCCGGTCAAGGGCAAGAAAGAACGCCTGGGTCGTATTCTGCAGATGCACGCCAACCAGCGCGAAGAAATCAAGGAAGTGCGCGCCGGCGACATCGCCGCTGCGGTCGGCCTGAAAGAAGCGACCACGGGCGAAACCCTGTGCGATCCTTCGGCTGTCATCACCCTGGAAAAAATGGTCTTCCCTGAGCCTGTGATTCAACAGGCAGTCGAGCCGAAAACCAAGGCCGACCAGGAAAAAATGGGCCTGGCGCTGAACCGCCTGGCACAGGAAGACCCATCGTTCCGCGTGCGTACCGACGAAGAATCGGGCCAGACCATCATCGGTGGTATGGGCGAGCTGCACCTGGAAATTATCGTTGACCGCATGAAGCGTGAGTTCAACGTGGAAGCGACCGTCGGCAAGCCACAGGTTGCATACCGCGAAACCATCCGCAAGGCAGTCACCGACGTCGAAGGCAAGTTCGTCAAGCAGTCGGGCGGTCGTGGTCAGTACGGTCACGCAGTCCTGTCGATCGAGCCGCAAGAGCCAGGCAAGGGCTTCGAGTTCATCGACGCGATCAAGGGCGGTGTGGTTCCACGCGAATACATCCCTGCAGTCGAAAAAGGTGTGCGCGAAACCCTGACCACCGGCGTGCTGGCTGGTTACCCAGTGGTCGACGTCAAAGTCACCCTGACCTTCGGTTCGTACCACGACGTCGACTCGAACGAAAACGCGTTCCGCATGGCGGGCTCGATGGCGTTCAAGGAAGGCTGCCGTAAAGCGAATCCGGTCATCCTCGAGCCAATGATGGCCGTGGAAGTGGAAACGCCTGAAGACTACGCTGGTTCGGTGATGGGTGACCTGTCGTCGCGTCGCGGTATGGTCCAGGGCATGGACGAAATCCCAGGCGGCGGCGGCAAGATCATCAAGGCCGAAGTCCCGCTGTCGGAAATGTTCGGTTACTCGACCTCGCTGCGTTCGGCGACCCAGGGCCGCGCGACCTACACGATGGAATTCAAGCACTATTCGGAAGCTCCGAAGCACGTGATTGACGCCATCGTCACCGCGAAGTCCAAGTAATAGATAATGGAGGGATGGGACGTCCCATCCCTCCAGTTAAACAAATATATCGTTTCTCTTAAAGGAATTAGGAAATGGCAAAAGGTAAATTCGAACGGACCAAGCCGCACGTCAACGTCGGCACCATCGGTCACGTTGACCACGGCAAAACCACCCTGACGGCTGCAATCGCTACCGTCCTGTCGAAGAAATTCGGCGGCGAAGCCAAGGCCTACGACCAGATCGACGCGGCTCCGGAAGAAAAAGCACGCGGCATCACCATCAACACCGCGCACGTCGAGTACGAAACCGAAAACCGTCACTACGCTCACGTTGACTGCCCAGGCCACGCCGACTACATCAAGAACATGATTACCGGTGCTGCGCAGATGGACGGCGCGATCCTGGTGTGCTCGGCCGCTGACGGCCCAATGCCACAGACCCGCGAGCACATCCTGCTGGCGCGTCAGGTTGGCGTTCCATACATCATCGTGTTCCTGAACAAGTGCGACCTGGTCGACGACGCAGAACTGCTGGAACTGGTCGAAATGGAAGTCCGCGAACTGCTGTCGAAGTACGAGTTCCCAGGCGACGACCTGCCAATCATCAAGGGTTCGGCACGTATGGCGCTGGAAGGCCAGCCAGGCGAAATGGGCGAAGAGTGCATCGCCCGTCTGGCAGAAGCCCTGGACACCTACATCCCAACCCCGGAACGTGCTGTTGACGGCGCCTTCCTGATGCCAGTCGAAGACGTGTTCTCGATCTCGGGCCGCGGCACCGTCGTGACCGGTCGTGTCGAGCGCGGCGTGATCAAAGTCGGCGAAGAAATCGAAATCGTCGGTATCGTTGACACCGTCAAGACCACCTGCACCGGCGTGGAAATGTTCCGCAAGCTGCTGGATCAAGGTCAAGCTGGCGACAACGTCGGTCTGCTGCTGCGCGGCACCAAGCGTGAAGACGTGCAGCGTGGTCAGGTTCTGGCAAAGCCAGGCTCGATCAAGCCACACAGCAACTTCACCGGTGAGATCTACGTCCTGTCGAAAGACGAAGGCGGCCGTCACACCCCGTTCTTCAACAACTATCGTCCTCAGTTCTACTTCCGTACGACTGACGTGACCGGTTCGATCGAACTGCCAGCAGACAAAGAAATGGTCATGCCAGGCGATAACGTCTCGATCACCGTCAAGCTGATCGCTCCGATCGCGATGGAAGAAGGTCTGCGCTTCGCAATCCGCGAAGGCGGCCGTACCGTCGGCGCCGGCGTCGTGGCAAAAATCATCGCCTAATTCATCAGGCCTTGATCGCAGGTAGGCGCTCTCCGGAGCGTCTTGCCAGCACAACGATGGGGACAGACTTTTTGGTCTGTCCCCATCTGTTTGAGCGGGAACGATGATATACTCCCGCCTCTTGAGCAGTACCGAAGTACCTTTACCACATTGCCGGCAGCAAGCCGGAACGTTCTTTTAAAGGAATTAGCATGTCCGCTCCAAACCAGAAAATCCGTATCCGCCTGAAAGCGTTTGACTACAAGCTGATCGACCAGTCCGCACTGGAAATCGTCGACACCGCCAAGCGCACCGGCGCCGTCGTCAAGGGCCCAGTCCCACTGCCGACCCGCATCCAGCGTTTCGACGTGCTGCGTTCCCCACACGTGAACAAGACCTCGCGCGACCAGTTCGAAATCCGTACGCACCAGCGTCTGATGGACATCGTGGACCCGACCGACAAGACCGTTGACGCACTGATGAAGCTGGACCTGCCAGCTGGCGTCGACGTCGAAATCAAGCTGCAGTAATATTTTTTCATCTGGCGGAGTCTTCCGCCGATGGACATGGGGCCGGTATCGCTTAGCGAGCCGGCCTTCTTTTTTTATGCGCAAGAAAGCGTATCGTCAGATGCAATCGTTTTTTACTTGTGGCATAGTTAAAGCATGAAAGCCTTGAAAAGCCAGCTCGCGTCAGAACTCCTTGCTGATCCGCAAGCTCGGGACCAGTTGCGCCAGTTCATGACCAGCAAACGGAGCCTCCCGCAAACGGCACGCCAGGCTGCTGCAGGCGAGTTCAAGATTCGCCGTGACGACGGTCAGTCGGTTCGCGTTACTATCGTACCCAAGGCCGCATAACACCACGTTCTGATGAACGTCGCGTTGCCTGCGCTGATCGTTTTTTTCCTGCTCCTGCCGGGCTTCATCTTCCGCACCAATCTCAAGCGAGCAGAGCGTACATCCCTGGATTTCTCACCTTTCGGGCAAGTCGTTGCCGAAGGGATTCTGTGGGCATCGGTTCAGCACGTTACCCGAACGTCGCCCTCGCCAGTTCGCAGGTCGATCCCTATCCAGCATCGGTAAAGTGAGTTTTTAGGATTTTCCAAGCGAGGAGTAAATGAGCAATAGATGCCCTTTTTCTCTCGTACCCGATAACCCTTTTCGCCGCTCCCACAGACGGGCTCTACGTCCGGCCCGATCTGCTCGAACACCTGTCTCGCCGCTTCGTCCCTGAAAGCGACCGAAAGTGCGCTGTCTGTCTTCGTAGGAAGCTCCGAATAGGCAGTGCCGCCTGAGTGAATCTTGTAGTTGGCATTGAGCGGGTTCCACTGATTCAGCTCGTGGGGCTTTTTGTTGTCTTCGGCAGCGCTGCCTATCTGGCACAGGCCAGCGAGAACTAGCAAGGTCAATTTGCGCATACTCATCCGATCAAGGCTACATGGAAATGGTCGTCATGACGCCTGGCTGTCCTAACGAACGGGATGCTGGTGTCGTTGAACAGAACGAGCCTGACCGGGGCGAAGGTGCGGAACAACTCGATCAGTTTCGCTGTCCCATCTCTGTCGTACAGCTGCGCTTGCCTCCATGTCACCGGTTCTTCGAGCCCATCCTTACGAAGTGGCCGGACATCCACCTGCAGGCCGTCCAGATGGGAGTCGTGATCATCGTCATCGAATGCGTCAGCACGACTGATGTTACCGATGCCGAAGCGGCGCCGATCAATGGCCTGCCACTCCAGGCCCACGCGCAGAATTGCCTGCATCATGATCGGGTGAGGGTACTGGTATCCACCCCTGTCCGGCTTGTTGTCCATGGTGCCGTAGGTGTAGTAGCCGGACTCTGCCGGCGAACGCGGCAGCATGAAGAAGCCGCGCGAGTCCTGGGTGGGCCGGAGCGGGTCGTCTTTTTGATCGGCCATGTCCACCTCCGTTACGCGCACGACTTGTTGCAGCCCAGGTCCCAGCCGCCGGCGGTTTGACCGCCCGTACCGCCGCCGATCTTTTGCTGCGTGTACCTCCATTTGACCTTGCTGAAGTGGAGGGAGATGTGGTCACGCAGGATGCTTCCCTCCGCCACCATCTGTTCCATGTTGCCGATCAGTACGTTCTCTAACTCGACCTCATAATACTTCACCCGATTGCCGTCACCATCGGCCCGCATGAATTCCATCTTCGCCTTCGGGATGGTTTTGCCGTTCGAGCAGTGCTGCATCAGTACAGGCGATGCGAGGTCGGCGAGCTTGGCCAGCGACAGCGTGCGGTATTCGCTGCGCCCCGTGGTGCGGCCACCGGTAGCGGAGCCCGGCGAGCTGACAGGTTGCGCCACACCCCATTGAGCCTGCACGATTTCGATCCAGTCCTTGTGCTTGTCGTCATGGGATTCACCCTTGATACCGTCAATCTGCAGATACACGTCGATTGCCATTTGTAGTCTCCGTGGTTCAGGTTGAAGTGCCTTTGGAAATACTTCGTGATGCGCCTCTTGCGGGCGCTGGCGGTTCTGTTGCGGTTCGGCGTGGCGAGGACTTCCAGCGCAAGGGCTGTCCAGACGTGCATGTGGCGCCCCCTTGAGGAAAGTTGGCGAACTCAAGAGGGCATTGTTGCGCCAAGCCGAACACAAGGACTTGGCACGAGTCAATCCTTGGCCTCCTGAGCATCAAGCGGACAATAAGTCAGGCCCGGTGATGCTTTGCAACGAGCGCAGTTCCACGTCGCAGGGAGCTGGTCTCATTTCAGCCATGCGAGGCGCATGATCTTCTATGTGGCGATCGCCAGCCGTTGTTCATATTCCTTCCGCATGCTGTAATCGAATGGTTCATCCTCCTATCGTCGATCCATGCAGCCGCCCTCACTTGTTTCCTCCTTGCGCACCACATCCTGGCGCGATCTAGCCGGTTGGGGTCTCGCCGCCTTATTCCTGGTCTCCATCGCCAGGACGCTCGCTCCTGATGCCGCCAAGCCCTTCTTGCGCAGTCTCGGCCTGTCCTTGCCCTTGTTGCTGCTGATGGCGAAAGACATCGCCCACGCGCCGGACGCCTGGCAGCGCCTGCGCAGCGCGCATGCGGCCCGGGCCCCATGGCATGCGCGGGTAACGGCGCTGCTGCCGCCCGAACTGGTGGGGATGCTCCGGCTTGACCGCCTGCTGTGGATCGGCTGCTTCAGGCGCCTGCGGCGGCAAACCGCTGCGTGCACGCTGCCGGACGGCGTCGCGCTGACCTACCTGGAACGCGGCGCCTACGGCACCGCCACCGCCGTCGTCTTCGTCAGCCTGTTGCTCGAGCTGCCGGTGCACGTCCTGCTGCTGAACCTGTTCGTCGAGGATGCCGGCAAGCTGGCCCTGCTGCACGTCCTCGGCGCCGTCGCCGTGCTGTACACGCTGGCCTGGGTGCTCGGCGACCGCTGGCATATCGGGGCAGGGCGCCACGTCATGACGGACGATGCGCTGCACCTGAGCGTAGGAGCCCGGGTCGAAGGCCTGCTGCCGTTGGCGGCAATCGCGCGCCTGGAGACGGTCGATGCGCCGCTGCCGATCTGGCGCCGGCGCCATGGGGTGGCGAGCCGGGCCACGCTGCTGGTCACGCCGTTCGACAAGCCGAACTGCGTGCTGGTGCTCGCCGACGACGCGCGCATCGATATCCTGCACTGGCAAGCGAGGAAGCGCCTGCCGCGTTACGTGTTCCTGTATCTCGACCGCCCCGAACTGCTGGCGGCGCGGCTTCGCCGGCGGGACGACGCTTGACGCGGGCCGTCTCCGGCACGCTGGTCGCGCTGGCGCATCTCCTGTTCGTGCTTGCGCTGCTGCGCTTTGCGGAAACGCCCGATGCGCGCTACGCGGATGTACCCGTCGACTACGTTGCGGTTGTCTTCATTCCGGCGCCGCGGCCGCCGGTGCCGGCAGCGGCGCTCGCGCCGCCCGCGGTCACGGCGGCGCCGGTGCGCCGGCCGAATCGGATGAGGGCGCCGGCCGTGGAAATGCCAACGCCACCGGCGCCGCCCGCCGCGGCGCCCGAGACGCCGCCGGCGACGGACAGTCAGCAGACGCTGGCGCCGGCCAGGACCATCGATATGGAATCCTTGCGCGCCGCGGCGCGGCAAGTGGAAAGCGCGCGGGCGCCGACCGCGCTGGAAAGTCTGCGCGAATCCGAACAGATGCGCGCCAGCGACGACAGCGACCTGTCGCGCGCGGTGCGCAGGGCGAAGCGCCCCGATTGCCAGACCAAGTATGCCGAGGGCCGGACGACGGTCAACCTGCTGTTGCTGGTGCCGCTCGCCATCGAGACGATCACCGACAAGGGCTGCAAGTGGTAGCAGCCCTGCCGTAACGGGTTTACTTGCTGCCGGTCTTCCAGCGCATGCCGAAGCCGTAGTGCCGGTCCATCAGCTCGTGCGCGCTGGTCATGCCCTGCTGCTGGAAGTACTCGGCCAGCTTGGTGATCACCAGGTTGCCGCCGCGGTTCTCGATCAGCGCGATCGCGCACATGATCTGGCGGTCGCCGCCGTCGAGTTTCACTTCGACCGGCGCCTGGCCCGGCGCCGTCACCGTCACCACGCCATTGGTCACGCCCCAGTTGGCCGCGCCTTCGTAGATGAAGGAGAAGATCACCGCGCGCTTGATCTTGTCGAAGCGTTCGCCGTTGATGAACAGGTTCTCGCCATTGGCGGCGGCGCCGGTGCGGTCGTCGGCATCGAGCTGGATGAAAGGTTCGCGCTCATAGTCGCCGAAGGTGTTGCCCAGCGCCTGCACCAGGCCGCGGCGGCCGTCGGCCAGCTCGTACATGCAGCCGAGATCGAGGTCGATGCCGCTGCGGCCCTTGCGCGCCGCGCCGGCCTTGTTGGCCATCTCGCCGGCCTTGTTCGCGAGGTCGCCCGCCATGCTGGTGAGGCGGTCGAGGAAGCCGCCGCCGCGCGCGGCCGAAGAGGGAGGCGGCGGCGAGGCCGGCGGCGGCGCGATGGCGGCCTGGTTCCAGTTCAGGTTGACGTGGATGCGGCCGTAGCCGCCGCCGGGTCGCTTGTCGAGCGAAACCTTGTCGCCGCGCTTGTCGAGCGTGACCTTGGACAGCGAGACCGCCGGCTTGGGCGCAGGAGCAGGAGCAGGAGCAGGCGCAGGTGCGGCCGGCGCCGGCGTACCCGCCTCGGCGCCGCCGAAGTGCTTCAGCAGCGCCGACAGGCCGCCATTGAAGCCCTGGCCGACGGCGCCGAAGCGCCACAGGCCGTCACGTCGATAGAGTTCGGCCACGATCAGGGCCTTCTCGTCGCCGAAGTCGGCGCCCGACCATGGGAAGCGCACGGCGCTGCCCAGCGACAGTGAGCTGGCTCCCAGCGTGCGCATGGTGGCTGCGCCGTCGATCGCCGCCACGAACACGAGTTTCGTGATTGAGCTGGGCAACAGGTCGAGGTTCAGCGCAAAGCGCGCGCGAGCGCCGCTCAGGTCCAGGCGCACCGCGCCTTCGGGGCTGGCCAGCTGGTTGTAGAACACCATGTAGCGGTCGTCCGACAGCTTGTCGTTGGCGTCCAGGCCAAAGCAGGATACGTCGACCGAGGCGCCGTTGGCGGCGATCTCGACGTCGACATCGAAGATGTGGCCGGCGCCGAGGTCGGCCAGCTTGCCCTTCTGTCCGCGTCCAAATGTAGTCATGAGGGTTCTCCTTCCAGGAATGGTTTGTGGCCCAGTTCGGCGCGCGAGCCGAACAGGCGCGATTGTTCGAGGGTGCGCTCGGCCCAGGCGCGGTGGGTGGCGACTTCCTGCATCGCGTCGTCCATGCGGAACACCGCCGGGCTCGAGGCGTCGAGGATGGCGCGCGCCACCGCCAGGTCTTGCGGCGTCACCTTGAAGTGCTGCTCGATGGCCGCGATCTGGGTTGGATGGATCGCGGTCTTGCCGACCATGCCGTGGGCCAGGTCTTCGATCACTTCCTGGTCCAGCAGTTCGGGCAGGTCGAGGTATTCGAACACCGGCGCGGTCAGCATGAAGCCGTAGGGCCGGAAAGTCGTCACCAGGCGCGAGATCACGGGCCCGAGCGGCGTGCGGTACAGGGTCATGCCGCGCGGGCGGCGCAGGCCGAGCAGGGCCAGCAGGTCGTTGCCGCCGATGCGCAGCGCCAGGATGCGGTGGCGCACGCCCGGCGCTTCCAGGGCGGCGCGCAGGCCCTGCATCTCGCCGTCGTCGAAGGCCTCGGCCGTCTCCAGGGTCGGCATCAATACATGTCCGGTGTGGCGCACCAGCTTGAAATAGCTGTCGAAGTTGTGGCGCGTGATCTTGGGCAGCACGAAGCCGGTGAGCTTCTCGGCGCCGGGCATGGCCAGCACGCGCGCCAGCACTTCGGGATTGCGCACCCGCACGAAGCGGTCGGCCGCCACGTCCAGGCGCATGTTCGCCAGCACCACCGACAGGTTGAACAGCGACCAGCTGAGCTCCCGGTCGGCGATCGAATCCTCGGTGCAGAAGATCAGCGAGCGCGCGTGCGGCAGGCGCTCGCCATTGGCGATCGCGGTCAGGTTCTTGTGATTGGCCGGCACGTACAGCGACGCGCCCAGTGATTTAGCCATCCGATGCACTCCTGATCAGGGATACTGCGTGATAGGGCAGGTGCGGGTCGATCTCGACCGGCACCCGTTTTTCTTCGGCCAGCACGGCCAGGTGCGCCACTTCGGTGGCGCCAGGGTCGCGCAGCACGACCAGGCGCGGCACGCGGCGCAGCAGCACGCGCGTGGCTTCGCCGATGCCGGGCTTGACCAGGTTGACGTCGGCGACGCCGTAGCGCCGCATCGCCGCGCCGATGTAGTTCTGCGAGCGTTCGCGCGCCGCCGCGGCGTCGATCGGTTCCGCGCGCGGCAGCGTGTCGGATTGCGCCAGCGTCAGCGCCAGCGCCACCAACTCGTCGGCGAACGCCTGCGAGCGGTCCCCCGCCGCGAACTGCTCGTAAAACACGCAGCCGTGGAAGTCGTCGGCGCGCATGTCCTCGCTCATGACGGTGCGGCTCACCAGGCCCGACACCGTGGCGTTCAGGATGCTCGACGGGATCAGGTAGTCGTCGCACGAGGCGGCGCAGGCGGCGGCGCCGGCCAGGTCGGACAGCACGTGCAGGCCGGCCTCGATATGGGTGCCGTGGCGCACGTTGAACACCTCGATCGAGCCGGCCAGCTCGCGCGCGATCACGCCCTTGCCGGTCCAGCCGTCGAGGAAGACGATGGAATCGGGCTGGTGCCCATGCGCCAGGATGTGGCGCAGGGCGGCGGCGTCGATGCCGCGGTCGCGCACGATCGACACCGAGTAATGCACGGCGTCGCGGCCGAACAGCTCGCGCAGCAGGCGGGCGACCACCACCCCGACCGGGGTGCCGGCGCGCGCCAGCGACACCAGCGCCAGCCGGTGCTGCGGGCGCGCGGCGATCAATTGGGCCAGGCGCAGGCAGTCGCGCGCCATGCGCGCATTGTTGGCGCGGCAGGCCTCGTCGAACAGCGCCATGTAGCGCGCCGACGGCGCCGACTCGGGCGACAGCATCTGGCTGTAGTGGCGCCGGCCGCTCTGGATCAGCGCTTCCTTCTCGGCGACGTCGACGAAGCCCTCCTGCGGCAGGCGGCGCAGCAGGAAGCTGACCTCGCCCTTGCGGTAGCTGCCGGAGAAGTCTTCCCAGTCGCTCACAACGCCCCCACGGTGATGCCGGCGAGCTGGGTGCCGCGCGGGATGATGGCGTAGTCGCAGGCGGCCATGAAGCGCGCGTCCGAGCGGCTGTCGCCCATGCCGAAGGTGACGATCTCGCCGAATTCGCGCTTCAGGCGTTGGGTGATGTGGGCCACCGCGTTGGCCTTGTCGAGCGCCTTGGGCAGGACGGCCAGGTTGTTGCCGTTGCGGTGGATGAAGTAATCGCGGTCGCCGTCGGCGATCCAGGGCCGCACCACGTCTTCCTCGAGCGGCGCCAGGCGCTCGGCCTGTTTGTCCGGATCCTTCACCACCAGGAAGAACGGGGTGGCGAAATCCTCGATCATGCGCGCGCGGCCGCCATAGCCGCTGCGCTTCCCATGGTCGTCGATGTGGGCGGCCAGCTCCTGCAAGCCGGGCAGGGCGGCATGCATCGCCGTGCGCATGCCGTCCAGCCAGGGCTGGTCGAGCGCGCCGCCCGGCTCGAGCACCACGCCGCCATAATTGATGACGGCGTAGCTGTTGAACGGCAGCGACACCCGGCGCAGGCCGTCGAGGTCGCGCGCGGTGGTCGGGATCATCGTCATCCCGTCCTGCAGCAGCGCCAGGAACGAGCGCTGCGAAGGCGTCGTATAGGAACAGATGCTGCCGTCCTTGTAATAGGCGGCCGGCTCCAGGGCGCCCGGGGTGTCCCGGTGCGCGCCGCATTTGCCGAAGGTCTGGAACAGCGTGTCGTCCAGGTCAGCGAACAGGAACTTCTTCAACGTGGTCCTCGGACTGGAAGTGGAATAGCCGCGCGTTCAGCTGGCCGGCCAGCTGGAACAGCGCGGGGCCGGGCGCGGTCTCGTGACAGACCAGCACGTGCTCGTACTGGCCGGGCGCGACGTTGTACAGGTAATTCGCGATGCCCTCGCCGTAGTTGTCGGGGAAGGTCAAGGCATGGCTCACCGCGCCCCAGGTGAGGATCGGCGAACGCGTGGTCGACTGCACCACCACGTCGACGCCATGGCGCTGCAGGGCGGCGCCGAACAGGGTCGAGACGTGCATGAATTCGCCGGTGCCCAGCACCAGCACCCGGCTGCCGGGCGCGAACTCGCCGGCCAGGCGCGCCGCCAGTCGCTCCGGCGCCCGCAATGCCCGCGCCGTGCCGAGGCGGCCGAAGGCGGGGCTGGCGCCGCGGTCGGCGTCTTCCGCATAGCGCTGCGCCACGCCGCGGTCGGGCGGCAGCGCTCCCTGCGCGAAGCTGAATTCGCCCTCGACCAGCGCGCCGCTCGTCACCGGCATGCCGAAGCGGGCGTCCAGCGCGTCGGTCGCGGCGCGGCCCATGAAATTGGTGATGGTGGCCAGGTGCACCCGTTCCAGGCCCGGATTCAGGCGGCGACAGGCGGCGGCCAGGTTGACGAAGGTATTGCCGGTGCTGGCTTCGTCGTCGACCAGCACCAGGGTGCGTGCGGCCAGCAGCAGAGCGTGCAGCTCGGGCTCGACCGGCGCGTGCAGGAACTGGCGCGGCGCGTGACTGTGCGCTTCCTCGAATTCGATCAGCGGGCCATCGCCGACCCGGTAGCGGGTGGTGTGCAGGAACAGCGCCTGTTGGCCCGGATGGGCGCGCAGCCAGGCTTCGAACACGCCCTGGCCCAGGCCGATCGCGGTCTCCGCCATGGCGATGAACACCACCGGGCCCTGGACCGCGCCTTTGAGCTGCGGCACGGTCGCGGCCAGGCGCTCGTGCACCGTCAGCATGTCGATCGGTTGTGCCGGCCAGTGCTTGCCCAGCACCTTGCTCAGGAACAGGAAGCCACGCTTGGCGTTGGCGCGCGCGGCAAAGCCGAGCAGGGCGTCGAGTTCGGACGCGCCGCTGTCGATGCGCAGGTCGAGGACACCGGTCGGCAGTTCGATGCGCTGGATGGGGAATGGGTGCGGCGCGTTCATGCCAGCTCCGTCGCGACGCTGACTTCGGCCACGCGCATGCCGTGGCGCGGCGCGGGAATCTCGAGGCCATCGTAGCCTTCGGCAAAGCCGCGCAGCGCGATATAGGGCAGGTTGGGGCCGGCCAGGCAGGCCATGCCGATCCCGCCCGACATGCGCGGATTGATTTCCAGCAGGCGCGGGCGGCCGCCGCCCTCGCGGAACTGGACGTTGAACACGCCATTGAGCTGGTAGTCGGCGCACAGGCGCGCGGTCGCATCCAGGATGTCCTGGCGCATGTCGATCAGCTGGCCGCTGCCGGCTTGCGGCAGCTTGCGGCGCACCACGCTCGTGACCAGGCGTCCATGGTCGCCCACGCAATCGACGCTGTATTCGGGGCCGTCCAGGAATTCCATCAGCAGCATGGTGTTGAAAGTCTCCAGCTCTCCCAGCCCGCGGCGCAGGTCCTGGTAGCCGATGTGGTACTCCACGCCTTTGATCAGCAGCGCGGCGCTGCTGCGCTCTTCGTCGACGATGGCGAAGCCCAGGCCATAGATGCCGTGCGCCGGCTTGACGCACAGCTTCGCATGGTGCGGGCGCAGTTCGGCATAGGCGGCGTCGAACTGCTCCAGGGTCGTGAAGGGGCGGAAGGCCGCCACCGGCGCGTCCGGCAGCACCGTCGCGGCATAGAAATCGGCCTTGTCGTGGATGCGTTTCAGCTGCGCCGGCGGGGCGGCGCTGAGCACGCGGGTCTTGATGTCGGCGAAGCGCGCATGCTCGGCGGCGAGCAGGGTGGCTTCGCGGCCCGGCACGAAGATGTCGATCCTGTGGTCGCGGCAGAAGGCGAGGCACCAGTCGACATAGGCGTCGCCTTTCAGGCCGGTCGGCTCGACGTGGAATTCATGGGCCAGGCGCGCGGCCGGCGCATGGCGGTTGGCGTTGCTGTGGATGATGGTGAAACGGCCTTCGGTATCGGCCTCGCGGATCAGCTTGATCGCCGCATTCACGGACGAAAACGTCCTGTTGTACCAGACGCGCATGTGGACTCTCTTGATGGATGATCGGCCACTGGCGTGGCGTTGCGGGCCCGCGCCAGGCGGCGCGGGCCGTCAGGGAAGCTCCCTGTGAAACTCTCAGACGTTGACGCCGAACGAGCGTGCCAGCGGACCGAGGCCGCCCTTGAAGCCCTGGCCGACGGCGCGGAACTTCCATTCGCTGCCGGCGCGGTACAGTTCGCCGAAGATCATCGCGGTTTCGGTCGAGCTGTCCTCGGACAGGTCGTAGCGTGCGATCTCGGCTTCGCCGGCGGCGTTCAGGCAGCGGATATAGGCCTTGCCCACCTGGCCGAAGTTCTGGCGGCGCGCGTCGGCGTCGTGGATGGTGACGCAGAACGAGACCTTGTCGATGTCGGCCGGCACGCGCGCCAGGTCGACGGTCAGCTTCTCGTCGTCGCCGTCGCCCTGGCCGGTGGTGTTGTCGCCAGTGTGGACCACCGAGCCGTCGCTCGATTTCAGGTTGTTGTAGAAGATGAAGTCGGTGTCGCCGCGTACCTTGGCGTCGGTCTTCAGCAGGAAAGCGCTGCCGTCCAGGTCGAAGGCGGAACCGTCGGTCGAGCGGGGATCCCAGCCCAAGCCGATGATGACCTTGGTCAGGCCCGGTGCTTCCTTGCTCAGGTTGACGTTGCCGCCTTTTTGCAGACTGATTGCCATGCGAACTCCTTTTCCGTTGAGGGATGAAATAGACGACGATGCCGCCGTCGCCATCGGGGATGCATCCGCCAATATAGGCGGTAATTGATCAATTGTACATGGGGCCGGAGCGCGTGAATTTCAACATCTTTCATAGAGGGATGTACGTACTTACGCTCGCCTTGACCCCCGGAATGTCACATTTGCGGATTTGGAGAATCAGGCAAAAAGAGGCCAGCTTCCGGCAACGGGAGAGCATGCCCGAACCCGATACTGGGTGCTCTTCCACCCCACCTGAAGGAGCACACCATGAACAAGATCGCACTCGTCACCGGCGCCAGCCGCGGCCTGGGCCGCAACACCGCGCTGCACATCGCGCAGAAGGGCGGCGACGTCATCATCACTTACCAGAGCCGCGAGCAGGACGCCCAGGCCGTGGTCGACCAGATCCGCGCCATGGGCCGCCAGGCGCTGGCGCTGCGGCTCGACGTCGGCGACGTCGCCGGTTTCCCGCTGTTCGTCGAGCACCTGCGCGCCGCGCTGAAGCAAACCTGGGGCCGCGACAGCTTCGACCACCTGGTCAACAACGCCGGCCATGGCGACGCGGCGCTGATCGAGGACACCACCCAGGCCCAGTTCGACCGCCTGGTGGACGTCCACTTCAAGGGCGTGTTCTTCCTGACCCAGGCGCTGCTGCCGCTGCTGGCCGACGGCGGGCGCATCGTCAACCTGTCGACCGGCCTGACCCGCGTCTCCTACCCGGGCTTCGGCGCCTATGCGGCGGTCAAGGGGGCGGTCGAGATCCTGAGCGTCTACCTGGCGCGCGAACTGGGCAGCCGCGGCATCGCGGTCAACACGGTGGCGCCGGGCGCGATCGAGACCGATTTCCTGGGCGGCGCGGTGCGCGACACGCCGGACATGAACGCCGCCTTCGCCGGCATGATCGCCCTCGGCCGGGTCGGCGTGCCGGACGATATCGGCCCCATGATCGCGAGCCTGCTGGGCGAGGACAACCGCTGGATCACCGGCCAGCGCATCGAGGTGTCGGGGGGCCAGACGATCTGACGCTGGCAATCGTCATGGCGAGCTATCCAATATTGGCAAGATTGCGGATCAGGTAGTCGTTGAACATTGGCACCGTAAAAGCAATGTCACCGTGTGAGGGGCTGTAGATCATGCCTTTGCTGATGATCTGCGCACGGCGTGGCCCCAAACTCTGCGCAGTTTCACCTAGCGCGTCTGCAATGTCGGAAGATCGGTATGGTCCGTTCCCCAACTTTGCCATGGCAATGACATACTCGCGCTCTTTCGGCGTCAGGCGGTCAAAGCGCACTTTAAAAAAGCCTTCGTCCAGGCGTCTCAGCGTAGTCGCTTCTGCCTGCCTTGCATCATGTAGCGTGATAGTGTTGCCCGATGCAAGATTCCATGACTGATGCCCCCACTCTTGCAGAAAATATGGATAGCCTCGGGTCTTAAGAAAAATCTCCGTCAACGCGGCATCATCGATAATGGCACCTTCGTCGTTGACGGGCTGACGGATTGCCGCCTTGGCGTCCACCTCGGGTAGCGCACCTACATCGGGATAATGAAACAGCCTTTCCGCGTAAGACTTGGCCTCTCCTGATAAGGCCGCTACTTGCGGCAGGCCAGCGCCAAAAAACAGGACTGGCAAGTTCGCCTGGTTGATCTTGTGTAGCGCAACGATCAAGGCTGCCAGGTCTTTTTGACTAAGGTACTGGACTTCATCAATCAGGAGGGTCCAGGCCTTGCCGGCGGCCTTTGCAGCTTCTCCGATACGTACAAAAAGCTCTGGAAGATCGTTTTCCAAGTCTCCGCTATCGGCTACGCCCACTTCGGGCTCGACGGCAATGGCGAGATCTCCGTATTCAAATTTGAACACGGAAGCGAATGACCTCAGAGCGCGCAGTGCCTCATGCGCCTTGGCTTTTGCATGGTCTGTCACGGACAGCTTACGCAATACCTGATGAACACGAGGAAGAAGCTGTTCCCCCAGCGACTTGCTTTCAGGTGCTTCGATGATTGACGTGAGATGGCCGCGTTCTCTTGCCATGGTCTCGACCGTATTCAGCAGAACGGTTTTACCCACGCCTCGCAATCCCAGGAACATCTGCGAACGACTGGATTTGCCGAGCAAAGCGCGCTCAATGGCGACCCGGGCATCTTCAATGATGAGTTGCCGGCCCGCGAGTTCGGGCGGCCGACTGCCTGCGCCCGGTGCAAAAGGATTTCGAACAGGGTCCATGAGCTACCTAGATATAGAAATATATAGCAAAGTATATGCCATTAATCTTATACATACTTATACATACTTATACATACTTATACATGCTTATACTTTGTTAGATGAATGTAGAAAAACTTAGCATGGCATCGGGTTGGGTCCGCAGGATGCTTGACATGTTCAGGCTGCGACCGGCATGCGCGTCATCACATCACGCACCGGCGGCAGCCCGAACATGCGCCCATATTCGCGCGTGAACTGCTGCACGCTTTCATAGCCAACCATGTGCGCGGCCTGGCTGGCGCTGGCGCCTTCAGCCAGCATCAGGCGTCGCGCCTCGATCAGGCGCAGCTGCTTCTGGAATTGCAGCGGGGTGAGCGAAGTCACCGCACGGAAGTGGTGATGGAAGGAAGAGGGACTCATGCCGGCCAGCGCCGCCAGTTCCTCGACCGGCAGGCGCCGCGCATAGTCGCTGCGCAGCAGGGCGACCGCGCGCGCGATGCGCCGCACATGGCTGTCGGGCAGGCCCAGGCGCCGGATTGCCGCGCCGTGGCGGCCGGCCAGCAGCCAGTAGTGGAATTCGCGGACCAGGGCATCCCCCAGCACCGGGATCGAGGCCGGCCGATCGAGCAGGCGCACCAGGCGCAGCGCGGTATCGAGCAGGTGCGCATCGGTCGGTTCGCCGCGCACCGGCGCGTTGCCGGCGTCGTCGAGCGAGGCCATCTCGGTCGACAGGCCGGCGATCACGGCCGGGTCCAGGTCCAGCACCAGCGAGCAGTAGGGCGCCGCGCTGCTGGCCCGGGTCACCTGGCTGACGGTCGGCACGTCGGCCATGATCAGGAGCGAGTCGCCGGCCGCGAAGGTGAACGACTGGCTGCCCATGGCGACCTGCTTGCTGCCCTGCAGCACCAGGCAGGCCAGGGGGCGAGCGATCTGGTAGCTCAGGGCCGTCCGCTCGCTCGAACGGATCGCCACCAGGCCCGGGATCGGGATGCGCGCCACGCCGTCCCGGTCCGCCAGGTGGTCCGCATGGCGCAGCACGATGTCGAGAAGTTCGCTCTTCATGTGCGCCAGTGTAGATCACTTGCCGGGAAGGGTGTTATGCGGCCTTGGCGCCGGTATCGGCATCCTGCAGCATGGCTACCTGGCCCGGTTCCGGCTGCGTCTGCGCCGGCTCGCGCGCCAGCCGCACCAGCTGCACCGGCAGCGCCAGCGACACGCCGCGTTCCTCGAGCCCGGCGAGGATGCTCAGGTAGATCTCCTGCTGCACGTTCATGTAGACGGTGTAGTCGGTGTTGTCGACGTAGTACACCACCTCGTAGTTGAACACCGGCGCCGCGATGCCGGCCAGGTGGGCGCGGTCGAAGCGCACCTGCGGCTGGGCCGCGACGATCTGCTGCACCATCTCCGGCAAGCCACGCAGCAGGGTCGCCGGCGTCAGGTGCGACACCCCGAACTGGAACACGACGCGGCGCGACTCCATGCGGCGCAGGTTCTGGATGCGGCTCTTGAGCAGGTCGTTATTGGAAAACACGATCTGCTCGCCGGAGAGGCTGCGCACGCGGGTGGTCTTCAGGCCGATCTTCTCGACCGTGCCCAGCATCTTGTCGACGATGATGAAGTCGCCCACCACGAACGGTTTGTCCAGCACGATGGAGAGCGAGGCGAACAGGTCGCCCAGGATGCTCTGCACCGCCAGCGCGATGGCGATACCGCCGATCCCCAGGCTGGCCACCAGGGTGGTGATGTTCACGCCCAGGTTGTCCAGCACCATCAGGGCCACCACCGCCCACAGCGCCACCCGCACCAGGAAGGCGATGGCGGCCGAGGAGGTGATGCGGTCCGGGTCTTCGTTGCGCTGGGCGCGGGTCGCCACCAGCCAGGTGCGCAGCGCGCGGTCGCCCCAGATCGCGACCTGGATCAGCACCGCGGTGATGGTGACGCGGCCGATGAACAGCTGCGCCTTGTCCGGCAGCGCCAGGACGCTGGCGCCGGCATAGATGCCGACGATGATCAGCACCAGCAGCTTGGTCGAGCGCAGCGCGGCGACCGCGATGTCGTCCCACTTGGCGTCGGTGCGCGCGGCAAGCGCCGCCAGGCGCCGCGCCAGGATCGACTTGACGGCGTCCAGCCCGGCCGCCACGGCCGCGACCACGACCAGCGCGACCAGCCAGTCGGCGACCGGATTCTTGAGGATGACGTATTCCATCACGTTTTCATTTCCCTTTCATTCAATGTTCAAGCTTCAGGCGGCGGAGCGCTCTTCCTGACCGTCGTCGTGCCCGGATGACGGCAGGGCGGCCAATGCGGCCAGGAAGTCGTCGCCCCAGCGCGCCACGTCGCGGTCGCGCACGATCGCGGCCATGCGGCCGGAGCGGTAGGCCACTTCATCGGCGCCCATGGTCAGCGCGTGGTAGAGCGTCGCGCTCATCGCGTTCCTGTCATACGGGTTCACCAGCAGCGCGCCGTGCAGCTCGACGGCGGCGCCGGCGAATTCGGACAGCACCAGCGTGCCGGGACGGCCCGCGGCGTGGCGGGTGGCGACGTATTCCTTGGCCACCAGGTTCAGGCCGTCGCGCAGCGGCGTGATCCAGGCGACGTCGCAGGCGGCGTAATGGGCCACGACTTCCTCGAACGGCAGCGAGCGGTAGAAGTAGCGCACCGGCACCCAGTCCAGGGTCGAGAAGCGGCCGTTGATGCGGCCCACGGTGCGGTCCAGTTCCTCGCGCAGGCTGTCGTAGATCTCCATGCCCGACGCCGCCGGCGTGATGATGTTGATGAGCATGACCTTCCCCAGCAGCTCGGGATGCTGTTCGAGCATGCGCTCGTAGGCCTGCAGCTTCTCCAGCGAGCCCTTGACGTAATCGAGGCGCTCGATCGAGATGATGCCGGTGCGGCCATCCAGGTACTCGTCCCATTCGGCGATCTGGCGCTGAATATCGTCGCTCCTGACCAGGTCGTCGATCAGGCCGGCGTTGGTGCCCACCGGATGGGCGCCCAGCGTGACCCGGCGTCCGCCCACTTCGAGCGCGCTGTGCATGCGGTCCACGCCCAGCGCGCAGCCGAAGGTCAGGTAGCGCGGCGCGCACGGCACCGCATCCAGCACCTCGACCGGCGCGCAGGAGCGCGCGGCGTCGACGAAGTTCTCGACGTAGCGCGGGATGTGGAAGCCGACGTAGTCGCACTGCAGCAGGCTGCCGATGATGTCGTTGCGCCACGGCAGGATGTTGAACACGTCGCTGGAAGGGAAGGCGGTGTGGTGGAAGAAGGCGATCGTCAGGTCCGGGCGCAGCGGGCGCAGGAAGGCCGGCACCATCCACAGGTTGTAGTCGTGGATCCAGGCGGTGGCGCCGGGCGCCGCCTCGCGCGCGGTCTGCTCGGCGAACAGGCGGTTGACTTCCAGGAAGCGCTCCCAGTGGTCCTGGCGGAATTCGGCCTTATCGGGGAAGGAGAAGATGATCGGCCAGAACGCCTCTTTCGAGAACTTCTTGTAGAACTGGTCGATGTCGTCCGCCGTCAGCGGAATCCGGGCCGCCTTGAGTTGCGGGTAGCGCTGGGCGTCGACGGCCACGTGCGGGATGAACCCGCCCGGCGTCCGGCTGGCCTGCTGCGACCAGGCGACCCACGAGCCCTTGCGCCCGCCGGCGAAAAAGCTGAGCAGGGTCGGCATGATGCCGTTCGGGCTTTTCGGGCGGCGCTGGTAGGTGACGCCGCCTTCCACCACTTCGTCATAGGGCAGGCGGTGGTAGACCATCACCAGCTCGGCCTCGCCATAGGAGGTCGCGTCATGCGCCACGGCGTCGCCGTCCAGGCGCAGGCCGTGGCGGCCGAAGGCCTGCAGGATGCCGCCGCAGCCGGCGGCGTCGGCCACCACCACGCGCGGCATCTTGCGCACCGCCTGCACCAGCGCCGGTTCGGCGGCGCCGACCACCACGCCGCGGAAGCCCGCCTCGAACATCGACAGGTCGTTCAGGGTGTCGCCCGCCACCACGATATGGGCCGGATCGAAACCGGCGACTTCGGCCAGGCGGCGCACCGCGACGCCCTTGCCGACGCCGCGCGGCAGCACGTCCAGGTAGCGGCCGGCCGAGAACAGCAGGTCGCAGCCGAGGGCGTCGACGGCATTCCGGAGCTCAGGCGTCAGGGCCTCCTCGGTGGCGTAGAAGGAAACGCGGCGTTCCTGCGGCACCGACTGGCGCACCAGCTCCGGGAAATCGGCCAGCGCTTTCAATACCGCCTGGCTGCCCGGCCAGCGCGCCGCGATCTCGTGCGCCAGCGGTTCGACCGGGCGCAGGTCGGCGTCGACGATGGTGGCGCCGACGTCGGCGATGATGTAATGGGGGCGCGGCACCGTTGGGTCGGACAGCAGGGGAATGACGGTTTCCAGGCCGCGGCCGGTGACGAACACCAGTGTTGCTTCCGGCAGGGCGCCGGAAAACAGTTCGCGGATGCGGCGCCGCGCCTCATGGGTGCCGGCCAGCAGCGTACCGTCGAGGTCGGTAGCCAGCACCAGGCGTGAGGGATCGAGCTGGCGCGGCCAGTGGCGTGTTTCAATGACAGTCATTCTTCATCCTTTGCAGCGATGCGTCCGCCCATGAGCCATGGGTTGGGTGGCGGACCGGGTCTGGGCCCGCGATGCTCGCCGGGGAGGCGCGCGGGCCGGAGAAAGGCGGGATGCGACAAGCTGCGCTCTCTTCTGTAGGAATGCGCGTTCGACACATTGGGAACCGCCAGGCGGAAGAGGGCGGACAGCGCCGGCATGGATGCCGGAAAATCACGTGCGCCAGGTGCGCGCGACGCGGTCGACCCTCGGAAAACATTTGTACAATAGCATTTCGGGGCGGCATCTTCAACCCGCGATTCGCCTCGCCGTCCCGGCGCGGCCGCGGACGAGGCGCACAGAAATTGACGGGCACGCGAAAAAAGCTATTGCAAAACTTTAAGCCCGGCACTTATAATTCGGCTCCCCGGGCGGTTAGTTCAGCTGGTTAGAATACTTGGTCGACATCCAAGGGGTCGCAGGTTCGAATCCTGCACCGCCCACCAGACTTCCAGATCGCAGGCTCCCAGCAATGGTCGTAGCCTGTAGAGAAAAGGCGCAGCGGTGTGCCTTTTCTGTGCCGCTCAGCTAGAGCGGATTCTTCTTTCTCCAGTTACTGCGAAAAGCGCAACAGGCCGGTCTTGACTCCGATTTTTCCTGTTGCGCCGAAGCCTTTTGCGCGCTATACTAGCCGGCTTCGGTATGGGTCTGTCTTTTTTGACCCATATTTTTTAGTAGTTCAACTACCCCCGCCCAATCGTAGGTGGGAATGGAGAAAAAATGAGCCTGGGCCTCCTCGGTCGCAAGGTTGGCATGATGCGTATCTTCACGGATGACGGCGATTCGATCCCTGTCACCGTGCTGGACGTGTCGAACAACCGTGTCGCACAAGTCAAAACCCCTGAAACTGATGGCTACACCGCAGTTCAGGTCGTCTTCGGTCAACGTCGCGCTTCCCGCGTGAACAAGGCCGCCGCCGGTCACTACGCCAAAGCTGGCGTCGAAGCCGGTACGATGCTGAAAGAATTCCGCATCGATTCCACCAAAGCCGCTGAACTCAAAGCCGGCGACACCATCGATGCTTCGATGTTCGAAGTGGGCCAGAAAATCGACGTGCAAGGCACCTCGATCGGTAAGGGCTACGCCGGTACCATCAAGCGTTACAACTTCGCTTCGGGCCGTGCTACCCACGGTAACTCGCGTTCGCACAATGTTCCTGGCTCGATCGGTATGGCCCAGGATCCAGGCCGCGTGTTCCCGGGCAAGCGCATGACCGGTCACCTGGGCGACGTTACCGTCACCACCCAGAACCTGGAAATCGCTCGCATCGACGCCGACCGCCAGCTGCTGCTGGTCAAAGGTGCCGTGCCTGGCGCGAAGAACGGCCAAGTGGTCGTCAAGCCTGCTGTCAAAACCAAAGCCAAGAAAGGAGCGTAAGCATGGAACTGAAGCTCCTGAATGAGCAAGGTCAAGCTGGCGCCAACGTTGCAGCAACCGACGAAGTGTTCGGTCGTGAATACAACGAAGCCCTGATCCACCAGATCGTCGTCGCCTACGCTGCCAACGCACGTAGCGGCAACCGCAAGCAGAAGGACCGTGAAGAAGTCCACCACACGACCAAGAAGCCATGGCGCCAGAAAGGCACCGGACGCGCTCGTGCTGGTATGTCGTCGTCGCCACTGTGGCGCGGCGGTGGTCGCATCTTCCCGAACACCCCGGACGAGAACTTCTCGCACAAAGTTAACAAGAAGATGTTCCGTGCAGGTATCTGCTCGATCTTCTCGCAACTGGCTCGCGAAGGCCGCCTGAACGTGGTCGAGAACCTGTCGATCGAAGCTCCAAAGACCAAGCTGCTGTCGCAAAAACTGCAGACCATGGGTCTGGAATCGGTCCTGGTGATCACCGACACCATCGACGAGAACCTGGAACTGGCATCGCGCAACCTGCCGCACGTGCTGGTCGTCGAGCCGAAGCACGCTGATCCGATGTCGCTGGTGTTCTACAAAAAAGTCCTGGTCACGAAAGCTGCTCTGGCCAAGATCGAGGAGATGTACGCATGAGCGCCGCAATCAAATTCAGCGAAGAGCGCCTGATGAAGGTGCTGCTGGCTCCGATCATTTCCGAGAAGGCTACCTTCGTCGCGGAAAAGAACGAGCAGATCGTGTTCAAGGTCCTGCCTGACGCGACCAAGCCAGAAATCAAGGCTGCCGTCGAACTGCTGTTCAAGGTCGAAGTGGAATCGGTGCAAACCGTGAACCGCGAAGGCAAGCAAAAGCGTTCGGGTCGTTTCACCGGCCGTCGCAACCACACCAAGCGTGCTTTCGTGTGCCTGAAGCCAGGCCAGGAAATCAATTTTGTCGAGGAGGCTAAATAATGGCACTCGTTAAGATGAAGCCAACCTCCCCAGGCCGTCGCGGCATGGTGAAAGTTGTGACCGAAGGCCTGTACAAAGGCCGTCCGCTCGCAGCCCTGGTTGAAAAGAAATCGAAAACCGCCGGCCGTAACAACAACGGTCACATCACCACCCGCCACAAGGGCGGTGGTCACAAGCAGCACTACCGTCTGGTCGACTTCAAGCGCCAGAAGGACGGCATTCCTGCCAAGGTCGAGCGTATCGAATACGACCCGAACCGTACCGCGCACATCGCACTGCTGTGCTACGCGGACGGCGAGCGTCAGTACATCATCGCCACCAAGGGCATGGCTGTCGGCGACAGCGTCATGAACGGCTCGGAAGCGCCGATCAAGGCCGGTAACTGCCTGCCAATCCGCAACATCCCGGTCGGTACCGTGATGAACTGCGTCGAAATGCTGCCAGGTAAGGGTGCCCAGATGGCCCGTACCGCCGGCGCCGGCGTCGTGCTGATGGCCCGTGAAGGCACCTACGCCCAGGTTCGCCTGCGCTCGGGTGAAGTCCGTCGCGTGCACATCGAGTGCCGTGCAACCGTGGGTGAAGTCGGCAACGCCGAGCACAGCCTGCGCAAGATCGGTAAGGCTGGCGCGATGCGCTGGCGCGGTGTTCGTCCTACCGTCCGCGGTGTGGTCATGAACCCGATCGATCACCCGCACGGTGGTGGTGAAGGTCGTACGGCAGCTGGTCGTCATCCAGTGTCGCCATGGGGCCAGCAGACCAAGGGCAAGAAGACGCGTTCGAACAAGCGCACTTCGTCGATGATCGTCTCGCGTCGCGGCAAGAAATAAGGATAAATCATGACTCGTTCATTGAAAAAAGGGCCGTTCATTGACGCCCACCTGGTGAAAAAAGTCGAAGCCGCGCAAGCGACCAAAGACAAGAAGCCAGTCAAAACCTGGTCGCGCCGCTCGACGATCACCCCGGACTTCATCGGTCTGACGATCGCCGTCCACAACGGCAAAGTGCACGTGCCTGTGTACGTGTCGGAGAACATGGTCGGCCACAAGCTCGGCGAATTCGCGCTGACCCGTACGTTCAAGGGCCACGCCGCTGACAAGAAGGCGAAACGATAATGGAAACTAAAGCAATCCTCAAAGGCGTGCGCCTGTCGGAACAAAAAGGCCGTCTGGTCGCCGACCTGATCCGTGGCAAGAAAGTTGACGCTGCACTCAACATTCTGCAATTCAGCCCGAAAAAGGGCGCGACCATCATCAAGAAGGTTCTTGAGTCGGCGATCGCCAACGCGGAACACAACGATGGCGCGGACATCGACGAGCTGAAAGTCACCCAGATCTACGTCGAAAAGGGCCCGATCCTGAAGCGCTTCACCGCACGTGCGAAGGGCCGCGGCGATCGTATTTCGAAACAATCCTGTCACATCTACGTGACTGTCGGTAACTAAGGAGTCACACGATGGGTCAGAAAATCCACCCAACCGGCTTCCGCCTGGCGGTCACCCGTAACTGGGCATCGCGCTGGTACGCTGGCAACGGCAATTTCGCCGACATGCTGAAGGAAGACCTGGAAGCACGCGCTTTCCTGAAGAAGAAGCTGAAGAACGCTTCGGTCGGCCGCATCGTCATCGAGCGTCCTGCCAAGAACGCACGCTTCACCATTTACTCGTCGCGTCCTGGTGTCGTGATCGGTAAAAAAGGCGAAGACATCGAAGTGCTGAAGTCGTCGCTGACGAAGATCATGGGCGTGCCTGTGCACGTCAATATCGAAGAGATCCGCAAGCCGGAAATCGATTCGCAGCTGATCGCCGATTCGATCTCGCAGCAGCTCGAAAAGCGCATCATGTTCCGCCGCGCCATGAAGCGCGCCATGCAGAACGCCATGCGCCTGGGCGCCGTCGGCATCAAGATCATGTCGTCGGGCCGCCTGAACGGCATCGAAATCGCACGTACCGAATGGTACCGCGAAGGCCGTGTGCCTCTGCACACCCTGCGCGCCGATATCGACTACGGCACCAGCGAAGCATCGACCACCTACGGCATCATCGGCGTCAAGGTCTGGGTCTACAAGGGCGACCGCTCCCCAACGGGCGAAGCACCTGTGATCGACACCCCGCCGGACGAGAAGAAGCCACGCGGCCCACGTCGTGACGACGGCAAGCCAGGCAGCCGTCCACGTCCAGGCGCGAAGCCAGGTGCCGCTCCAGCGGGCCGCCGCGCCGCTGCCAAGCCGGCAGCTGAGAAAGCAGGAGAATAAGCATGCTGCAGCCATCGCGCAGGAAATATCGTAAAGAGCAGAAAGGCCGTAACACCGGCATTTCGCACACCCGCGGCACCGCTGTGTCGTTCGGCGAATTCGGCCTGAAGGCAGTTGCCCGCGGCCGTATCACCGCACGCCAGATCGAAGCGGCTCGTCGTGCCATGACCCGTCACATCAAGCGTGGCGGTCGTATCTGGATCCGTATCTTCCCGGACAAGCCGATTTCGAACAAGCCGGCCGAAGTCCGTATGGGTAACGGTAAGGGTAACCCAGAGTACTACGTCGCTGAAATCCAGCCAGGCAAAGTCCTGTACGAGATGGACGGCGTCGCTGAAGAACTGGCGCGCGAAGCGTTCCGCCTGGCCGCTGCCAAACTGCCACTGGCTACCACCTTCGTGGTGCGCCAAGTTGGCCAATAACAGGAGTTGAATATGAAAGCATCGGAACTCCGCGGCAAAGACCAGGAAGCGCTGCAGAAGGAGCTGAACGAGCTGCTGAAGGCCCAGTTCGGTCTGCGCATGCAAGTCGCTACCCAGCAGCTCGGTAACACCGCGCAGCTCAAGAAAGTACGTCGCGATATCGCGCGTGTGAAGACTGTGATGAACCAGAAGGAAGCCAAATGAACGACACCACTAAAACGGCGCTGAAGCGTACGCTGGTCGGCAAAGTCGTGTCCGACAAAATGGACAAGACGGTGACCGTGCTGATCGAACGTCACGTCAAGCACCCGCTGTACGGCAAGATCATCGTGCGCTCGAACAAGTATCACGCGCACGACGAAGCGAACGAAGCGAAAATCGGTGACACCGTCGAGATCGCAGAAGGTCGCCCGATCTCGAAGACGAAAGCGTGGACTGTGACCAAAGTGTTGCAAGTCGCACAGGTACTGTAAGTATCTAGAAAATTTGTCTTGCGTGGCCCGCTGGTATCTGAGATACTAGCGGGCTTCGTTCATGTGTTGCCGCAGTTTGTCCCCTCGGCAAGTGCGGCCTGTAACGAATGCGTTATTGGAAAGTCCAATCACCCAATCGTGGTGCTCCAGCAGGGGCGGCACGGCGGGACCAAGACTGACCGCAGGCCCATGGGTTTCCGTGGGGTTTTCTACGGCTTAAGTTGGGAAAGAAAATACTATGATTCAAACCGAAAGCCGGCTCGAAGTAGCCGACAACACCGGTGCCAAGGAAGTTCTGTGCATCAAGGTGTTGGGCGGCTCGAAGCGCCGTTACGCGAGCATTGGCGACATCATCAAGGTCACCGTGAAAGTCGCTGCCCCACGTGGTCGCGTCAAAAAGGGTGAAATTTACAATGCCGTGGTTGTGCGTACCGCTAAAGGTGTGCGCCGCCAGGATGGTTCCCTGGTCAAGTTCGACGGCAATGCCGCTGTCCTGCTGAACGCCAAGCTGGAGCCGATCGGTACCCGTATCTTCGGACCGGTGACGCGCGAGCTGCGTACCGAGAAGTTCATGAAGATCGTGTCGCTGGCACCTGAAGTTCTGTAAGGATTCGACATGGATAAGATTCGTAAAAACGACGAAGTCATCGTTCTGACCGGTAAGGACAAGGGCAAGCGTGGCGTCGTTCAGAAGCGTGTAGACGCTGAACACGTCATGGTCGAAGGCGTCAACGTCGCTAAGAAAGCGACCAAGCCGAACCCGATGACCGGTGTTACTGGTGGTATCGTCGACAAGACTATGCCGATTCACGTGTCGAACGTCGCGCTGTTCAACGCTGCGACCGGCAAGGCAGATCGCGTTGGCTTCAAAGACCAGGACGGCAAGAAAGTCCGCGTCTTCAAGTCGAACGGCGAAGTAGTGAAAGGGTAATAAGAAATGGCCCGTCTCCAAGCAATTTACAAAGACAAAGTCGTCGCCGAACTGACCGAAAAATTCGGTTACAAGTCGGTGATGGAAGTGCCGCGCCTGACCAAGATCACCCTGAACATGGGTCTGTCGGAAGCAGTCGCCGACAAGAAGATCATCGAGCACGCTACCGGCGACCTGACCAAGATCGCTGGCCAGAAGCCTGTCGTGACCAAGGCTCGCAAGGCAATCGCAGGTTTCAAGATCCGCGAAGGCTACCCGATCGGCACGATGGTGACCCTGCGCGGCGCCCGCATGTACGAATTCCTGGACCGTTTCATCACCGTGGCCCTGCCGCGCGTGCGTGACTTCCGTGGCGTGAGCGGCAAATCGTTCGATGGCCGTGGCAACTACAACATCGGTGTCAAAGAGCAGATCATCTTCCCAGAGATCGACTACGACAAGATCGATGCGCTGCGTGGCATGAACATCTCGATCACCACGACCGCTAAGACCGACGAAGAAGCCAAAGCGCTGCTCGCCGCCTTCAAATTCCCGTTCAGGAACTAAGAGCATGGCAAAACTTGCACTGATTAACCGCGAACAGAAGCGTGCAGACCTGGTGGAGAAATTCGCCGCGAAGCGTGCCGCTCTGAAAGCAATCATCGACGACCAGTCGAAGTCGGAAGAAGAACGTTACGAAGCGCGCCTGAAGCTGCAGGCTCTGCCGCGCAACTCGGCCCCGACCCGCCAGCGTAACCGCTGCGCCATGACCGGCCGTCCACGTGGCACTTTCCGTAAATTCGGTCTGGCCCGTACCAAACTCCGCGAATTCGCCATGAAGGGCGAAATTCCGGGTATGACCAAAGCTAGCTGGTAATAGGAGAATAAGCAATGAGTATGAGCGATCCTATCGCCGATATGCTGACCCGCATTCGCAACGCACAAGTTGTTCAGAAAACCTCGGTCGCAATGCCGTCGTCGAAAGTCAAGGTTGCCATTGCCAACGTCCTGAAGGACGAGGGTTACATTGAAGATTTCGCAGTGTCGTCCGAAGGCGGCAAAGCGGAACTGAAAATCGGTTTGAAGTATTACACCGGCCGTCCGGTCATCGAGCGCCTCGAGCGCGTTTCCCGTCCTGGCCTGCGTATCTACAAGGGCAAAGACGAGATCCCAACCGTCATGAACGGCCTGGGCGTGGCTATCGTCTCGACCCCGCAAGGCGTCATGACTGACCGCAAAGCACGTGCTACCGGCGTCGGTGGCGAAGTGATTTGCTACGTGGCTTAAGGAGTAGACGATGTCTCGAGTAGCTAAGATGCCAATCGCCGTCCCTGCCGGTGCCGAAGTCGCGATCAACGCGTCGTCGATCACCGTCAAGGGCCCGCTGGGCACCCTGACCCAAGCCCTGAACGGCCTGGTCAAAGTGGAAAACAACAATGGCACGCTGACCTTCGACGTGATCGACGAGTCGCGTGAATCGAACGCCATGTCGGGCACCCTGCGCGCCCTGGTCAACAACATGGTCACCGGCGTCACCAAGGGCTTCGAGAAGAAGCTGAACCTGGTCGGCGTGGGCTACAAGGCAGCAGTGCAGGGCAACGCCCTGAACCTGTCGCTGGGCTTCTCGCACCCGGTCCTGCACGCGATGCCCGAAGGCGTCACCGCAGTGACCCCGACCCCGACCGAAATCGTGATCAAGGGTATCGATCGCCAGAAGGTTGGCCAGGTTGCCGCCGAAGTTCGCGCTTACCGCGCTCCTGAGCCTTACAAGGGCAAGGGCGTCCGTTATTCGGACGAAGTGGTCAAGCTTAAAGAAACCAAGAAGAAATAATCGGAGCAGACATGGACAAGAAACAATCCCGTCTGCGTCGTGGCCGTCAGACCCGCATCAAGATCGCCCAGCTGGGCGTGAACCGCCTGTCGGTTCACCGCACCAACCTGCACATCTACGCGAACCTGATCAGCCCGGACGCAAAAGTACTGGTGTCGGCTTCGACCCTGGAAGCGGAAGTGCGCGCCGAACTGGCTGGCAAGACCGGCGCCGGCGGCAACGCTGCTGCAGCCGCTCTGGTTGGCAAGCGCGTCGCAGAAAAAGCACTGAAAGCAGGAATCACCGAAGTTGCGTTCGATCGCTCGGGTTTCCGTTACCACGGCCGTGTGAAGGCGCTGGCGGAAGCCGCGCGCGAAGCCGGTCTGAAGTTCTAAGGAAGAATCGTCATGGCAAAAATGCAAGCGAAAATGGCAAGCGACAAGCCGGATGATGGCATGCGCGAAAAAATGATCGCGATCAACCGCGTGACCAAAGTGGTCAAGGGTGGTCGTATCATGGGTTTTGCAGCGCTGACCGTTGTCGGTGACGGCGATGGCCGCATCGGCATGGGCAAGGGCAAGTCGAAGGAAGTTCCTGTCGGCGTGCAAAAAGCGATGGAAGAAGCCCGCCGCAACCTGATCAAGGTGCCACTCAAGAACGGTACCCTGCACCACACCGTGTCCGGTCGTCACGGCGCCTCGCGCGTCATGATGATGCCAGCCAAGCCTGGTACCGGCGTGATCGCTGGTGGCGCAATGCGCGCTATCTTCGAAGTGATGGGCGTGACCGACGTGGTCGCCAAGTCGACCGGTTCGTCGAATCCTTACAACCTGGTGCGCGCAACCCTCGACGGCCTGTCGAAGATGAGCACCGCGGCTGACATCGCTGCCAAGCGCGGCAAGTCGGTCGAAGACATCGTCGGTTAAGGAGAACTCACATGGCAAACACCGTTAAAGTTCAGCTCGTCAAGGGCCTGATCGGTACCCGTCAAGACCACCGCGCCACCGTGCGTGGCCTGGGCCTGCGTCGCGTCAACTCGGTCTCCGAGCTGCAAGACACCCCAGCCGTGCGTGGCATGATCAACAAAGTCGCGTACCTCGTGAAAGTTGTTTCGTAAGCCCTCGGGTTTGCGAACGGAGAAATCAATGGAACTCAATACCATTCAACCAGCCGAAGGCGCTAAACACGCCAAGCGTCGCGTCGGTCGCGGCATCGGCTCCGGCCTGGGCAAGACCGCCGGCCGTGGTCACAAGGGTCAGAAATCGCGTTCGGGCGGCTTCCACAAAGTCGGCTTCGAAGGCGGTCAGATGCCTCTGCAGCGCCGTCTGCCGAAGCGCGGCTTCAAATCGCTGAACGCGACCTTCAAGGCTGAAGTTCGTCTGTCCGACCTGAACAACCTGGCTGTCGGCGACGTCGACATCCTGGTGCTCAAGCAGGCAGGCATCCTGCCGGTCGTGGCACGCGACGTGCGCGTCATCCTGTCCGGCGAGATCACCAAAGCGGTGAACCTCAAGGGCCTGAAAGCGACCGCTGGCGCGAAAGCAGCGATCGAAGCAGCTGGCGGCTCGGTCGCGTAAAGCGGCCGCTGCCTGATCGGAGCAAAAATTGGCGACTAATTCACAACTTGGTAAAAGCGCCGCTTCCGGATTCCCCTGGGGCCGGCTGTGGTTTTTGCTTGGCGCATTGGTCGTGTACCGCATCGGTGCTCATATCCCGGTTCCCGGGATTGACCCGGTGCAGCTCGCTGCGCTGTTCAAGCAGAACGAGGGCGGCATCCTGGGCATGTTCAACATGTTCTCGGGTGGCGCCTTGTCCCGCTTTACCGTGTTCGCGCTCGGCATCATGCCTTACATTTCGGCTTCGATCATCATGCAGCTTGCATCGATCGTCTCGCCGCAACTCGAGGCGTTGAAGAAAGAGGGCGAGGCCGGCCGCCGCAAGATCACCCAGTACACCCGTTACTTCACGGTGGCACTGGCGTTGTTCCAGGCGTTCGGCATCGCAGTCGCGCTCGAGGCGCAGCCTGGCCTGGTCATCGACCCTGGTCTCGGCTTCCGCTTCGTGACCGTCGTTACCCTCCTGACCGGCACCATGTTCCTCATGTGGCTGGGCGAGCAGATCACCGAGCGTGGTCTTGGCAACGGCATTTCGATCATCATCTTTGCCGGTATCGCAGCAGGTCTGCCTTCGGCCCTGGGCGGCTTGTTCACCCTGGTCTCGAACGGCTCGATCGGCAGCTTCTCGGCCATCCTGATCGTGGTCCTGGTGGCTGCGGTGACGTATGCGGTGGTGTTCGTGGAACGCGGACAGCGCAAGATCCTGGTCAATTACGCCAAGCGTCAAGTCGGCAACAAGATCTACGGTGGCCAAACCAGCCACCTGCCCTTGAAGCTGAACATGGCAGGCGTGATCCCGCCGATCTTCGCTTCGTCGATCATTCTGTTCCCGGCGACGATTGTCGACTGGTTCACGCGCGGCAAGGATTCGTCCGGCCCCGTGATCGGGTTCCTGAAGGATCTGGCGGCGTCGATGGCGCCAGGCGAGCCAATCCACGCGTTGCTGTATGCGGTGGCGATCGTGTTCTTCTGCTTCTTCTACACCGCGCTGGTATTCAACAGCAAGGAAACGGCGGACAACTTGAAGAAGAGCGGCGCGTTTGTTCCGGGCATCCGTCCGGGTGAGCAGACCGCACGCTACATCGACAAGATCCTGATGCGCCTGACCCTGGCCGGTGCAGTCTATATCACCCTGGTGTGCCTGGTGCCGGAGTTCATGACCGCCCAGTGGAAGGTTCCCTTCTACTTCGGTGGCACGTCGCTCCTGATCATCGTGGTGGTGACGATGGACTTCATGGCACAAGTGCAGAACTACGTCATGTCGCAGCAATATGATTCCCTGCTGCGTAAGGCTAACTTCAAGGGTGGAGTTCCTACGCGATAAGCGGGGGAGTGCATAGAGCGAATGGCAAAAGACGACGTCATCCAAATGCAGGGGGAGATTCTGGAGAATCTCCCAAACGCGACGTTCCGCGTGAAGCTGGAAAACGGACATGTGGTCCTGGGGCATATCTCGGGTAAAATGCGGATGAACTATATCCGCATCCTCCCGGGTGACAAGGTGACGGTGGAGTTGACTCCGTATGACCTGTCCCGGGCCCGCATCGTGTTCCGCACCAAGTAAAAACATCATCAAGTAAACGAACCGAAGAGAGTGCAAAATGAAAGTTAACGCTTCAGTCAAGCGGATCTGCCGCAACTGCAAGATCATCAAGCGCAAAGGCGTGGTCCGTGTGATCTGCGTCGAGCCGCGTCACAAGCAGCGTCAAGGTTAATCGAGGAATAACGAATGGCACGTATTGCAGGGGTTAACATCCCAAATCATCAGCACACCGTTATCGGCCTGACGGCTATCTACGGTATTGGCCGTCCGCGTTCGCAGAAGATCTGCGACGCAACCGGTATCGCGACCAACAAGAAGGTCAAGGACCTGGACGATAACGAACTCGAGAAACTGCGCGACGAAGTCGGCAAGTTTGTCGTGGAAGGCGACCTGCGCCGCGAACTGTCCATGAACATCAAGCGTCTGATGGACCTGGGTTGCTACCGCGGCATGCGTCACCGTAAGGGCCTGCCGGTCCGCGGTCAGCGTACCCGCACCAATGCTCGTACCCGTAAAGGTCCGCGCAAGGCAGCTCAATCGCTCAAGAAATAATCTAGGAACCGACCATGGCCAAGCAACAAAGCAGCGCAGCAGCAGCACGCGTGCGCAAGAAAGTGAAGAAGAACGTTGCCGAGGGCATCGCCCACGTGCACGCCTCGTTCAACAACACGATCATCACCATCACCGACCGTCAGGGCAATGCTCTGTCGTGGGCAACCTCCGGCGGCGCCGGCTTCAAGGGTTCGCGCAAATCGACCCCGTTCGCGGCTCAGGTCGCTGCCGAAGCTGCAGGCAAGGTCGCTCAGGAATCGGGCGTGAAAAACCTGGAAGTGCGCATCAAGGGCCCAGGCCCAGGCCGTGAATCGGCTGTGCGCGCTCTGAACAACCTCGGCATCAAGATCACCGAGATCCAGGACGTCACCCCAGTTCCACACAACGGCTGCCGTCCGCCGAAGCGTCGCCGTATCTAAGACCTCGTGCCGGGCGGTCCGCCGCCCGATCCGTGTCTTGAACACGACGCACGGGGCGCACGCCCCGTTGTGTTTAAAAGATCGCCGGTGCAGTTGCCCAGAAATGGGTTATACTGCCCGGCTCTTGTCGCCTGCCATCTCGATGGCGGGCGCTGTTGTAAGCCACGTCCGGCCTGAGTTGCTATCAACTGCAGAGCTGGACTAGCGCCTGGGTGCATGTGCATCTCTGGGGCGTGATCAAATATTAAAGGAAATCTAACGTGGCACGTTATATCGGACCAAAAGCAAAACTGTCGCGCCGTGAAGGCACCGACCTGTTCCTGAAGAGCGCACGTCGCTCGCTCGATTCGAAGTGCAAACTGGACGTCAAGCCAGGCCAGCACGGCGTCAAGTCGGGTGCCCGCACCTCGGACTACGGCAACCAGCTGCGCGAAAAGCAGAAGGTCAAGCGTATCTACGGTGTGCTGGAACGTCAGTTCCGCCGCTACTTCGCTGAAGCGAACCGTCGCAAGGGCAACACCGGCGAAACCCTGCTGAAGCTGCTGGAATCGCGCCTGGACAACGTCGCTTACCGCATGGGCTTCGGCTCGACCCGCGCCGAAGCACGCCAGCTGGTGAGCCACAAGGCCTTCACCGTGAACGGCAACGTCGTGAACATCGCTTCGTACCAGGTCAAGACCGGCGACGTCATCGCTGTTCGTGAAAAAGCCAAGAAGCAAGTGCGTATCGCTGAAGCGCTGTCGCTGGCCGAACAAGTCGGCTTCCCGAGCTGGGTCTCGGTCGATGCGAAGAAGCTGGAAGGCACCTTCCGTTCGTTCCCAGAACGTAACGAAATCGCTGCCGACGTCAACGAAGCGCTGATCGTCGAACTGTACTCGCGTTAACGACTGCGACAGAGACGGCTGCAAGCCGGCTCTTGGGCAGTCGTCCCCGCGCAGGCGGGGATCCCAGTTTTGCATCCGAAGTCGCAGAACTTGGGTTCCCGCCTACGCGGGAACGACGTGGTGGTGGTGCGGGCGCAGCGACCTCGGGTCGGCACCCACAGCGAATCGGGATGCACATCTTTCCAGTTCCTATCATCGCGTCGCACAGAATTGTTTTACCCGCCTGCCTTTGCGCAGGCGTTCTCTTTAAAGCCATCAGCCTTATCGGTGTAACGAGCCGAGGGTATTGAAAAGGACTCATTCATGCAAAATAGTTTGTTGAAGCCACGTATCATCGACGTCGAAGCACTGGGCGCCGGCCACGCGAAAGTCGTGATGGAGCCGTTCGAGCGTGGCTATGGCCACACCCTCGGCAACGCACTGCGTCGCGTCCTGCTGTCGTCGATGGTGGGCTATGCGCCGACCGAAGTGACGATCGCTGGTGTCGTGCATGAATACTCGTCGCTGGATGGCGTGCAGGAAGACGTCGTCGACCTGCTGCTGAACCTGAAGGGCGTGGTCTTCAAGGTCCACAACCGCGATTCCGTCACCCTGACCCTGAAGAAGGAAGGCGAAGGCGCCGTCCTGGCTTCGGACATCGACCTGCCGCACGACGTCGAACTGATCAACCCTGACCATGTCATCGCCCACCTGACCGCAGGCGGCAAGCTGGACATGCAGATCAAGGTCGAGAAGGGCCGCGGCTACGTGCCGGGCAACGTCCGCCGCCTGTCGGAAGACACCAACAAGACCATCGGCCGCATCATCCTGGACGCATCGTTCTCGCCAGTGCGCCGCGTGTCGTACGCCGTGGAATCGGCCCGTGTCGAACAGCGTACCGACCTGGACAAGCTGATCATCAACATCGAGACCAACGGCGTTATCACCCCGGAAGAAGCGATCCGCCAGTCGGCCCGCGTGCTGGTCGACCAGCTGAACGTGTTCGCCGCCCTGGAAGGCACCGAAGCCGCCGCCGAAGCGCCATCGCGCGCGCCGCTGGTCGATCCGATCCTGCTGCGCCCGGTCGACGACCTGGAACTGACCGTCCGTTCGGCCAACTGCCTGAAAGCAGAAAACATCTACTACATCGGCGACCTGATCCAGCGTTCGGAAAACGAACTGCTCAAGACGCCGAACCTGGGCCGCAAGTCGCTCAACGAAATCAAGGAAGTCCTTGCTTCGCGCGGCCTGACCCTGGGCATGAAGCTGGAAAACTGGCCGCCTGCTGGCCTGGAAAAGTAATTTTGCCGTACCCCGCCTGGGCATGATGTCCGGGCGGATTTAACCCTGAACCGGTCCGCGGACGTGCTTGCACGAACGATCGAAGAACTGGATTTGAAAACACCCGAAAGGAAATACCATGCGTCACCGTCACGGCCTTCGTAAACTGAACCGTACCTCGTCCCACCGTCTGGCAATGCTGCGCAACATGACTGTTTCGCTGCTGCGTCACGAAGCCATCAAGACCACCGTCCCGAAAGCCAAGGAACTGCGTCGCGTCATCGAACCGATCCTGACCCTGGGCAAGACCGACACCCTGGCAAACAAGCGCCTGGCCTTCGCTCGCCTGCGCGACCGCGAAATGGTCCAGAAGCTGTTCGCTGAACTGGGTCCTCGCTACGCAAACCGCAACGGCGGCTACCTGCGTATCCTGAAGATGGGCTTCCGCGTTGGCGACAATGCACCAATGGCTTACGTCGAACTGCTGGACCGTCCAGAAGTCACTTCGGCTGAAGAAGCACCGACCGCCGAGTAATCGACTGTCGACTTGAAAAGACCAGGCCTCGCGCCTGGTTTTTTTTCGCCCGTGCCAAGGATGAGTTCCGGCGCGAAGCGGGCAAGCGGTGTACCATGCCCGGTGCAGTAACTTTCCACGAGATACCATGGTTCGATTTTCCGCCCGCCGCCTGCTGCAGGCCTGCCTGACGCTGTTCGCCGTCCTTTCCCTGTTCACCGCGCTGCCCGCCCGCGCCGGGCAGGACTTCCTCGATCCGGCCGTCGCCTTCCGTTTTGAAGCGCGCATGGCCGACCCGCAGACCGCCGAGATCACCTACGTCATCGCGCCCGCCTACTACATGTACCGCGAGCGATTCGCCTTCAAGGCCAGCGGCGCCGGCGTCACGCTGGGCGAGCCGCAGGTCCCGCAGGGCAAGGTGAAGTACGACCCGACCTTCGAGAAGGATCTCGAGACCCATACCGGCACCCTGACGATCCGCATCCCGGTCGAGGGCGCCGGCCCGTTCACCCTGACGGCCACCAGCCAGGGCTGCGCCGACGCCGGCCTGTGCTATCCGCCGCAGGAGCACAGCGTGAATCTCGGCGCCGGCGGCGCGCAGCCCGCGTCCGGCCTGCCGATCGGCGGTGGCGCGGCCCAGGGCGGCATGTCGACGCCGGCGTCCGCGCCGCTCGCCGCTACGCCGGCAGCGGCGCCCGCCGCGCCGCAATCGGACCTGTCGACCATCGCCGGCATCCTCGGCGGCGGCAGCCTGCTGGCCATCGTGCCGGCCTTCATCCTGCTCGGCCTGGGCCTGGCGTTCACCCCGTGCGTGCTGCCGATGGTGCCGATCCTGTCCTCGATCATCGTGGGCGAGGGCAGGCACGTGAGCCGTTCGCGCGGCTTCGTGCTGTCGCTGGCGTATGCGCTGGGCATGGCGATCGTCTACACCCTGCTCGGCATCGCCGCCGGCCTGGCCGGCGAAGGCCTGGCCGCCGCGCTGCAGAATCCCTGGGTGCTGGGCGCCTTCGCGCTGCTGATCGTGGCCATGTCGCTGTCGATGTTCGGTTTCTATCAGTTACAACTGCCTAACACCTTGCAGACCCGTTTGACGCAGGCATCCAACAGCCAGCAGGGCGGCAAGCTGCTCGGGGTGTTCGTCATGGGCGCCATCTCCGCCCTGATCGTGGGCCCCTGCGTGGCGGCGCCGCTGGCCGGCGCCCTGGTCTACATCAGCCAGACGCGCGACGTCTTCATCGGCGGCGCGGCGCTGTTCTCGATGGCGGTGGGGATGAGCATCCCGCTGCTGCTGGTGGGCCTGTCGGCCGGCTCGCTGCTGCCGCGCGTGGGACCGTGGATGGAATCGGTGAAGCGCCTGTTCGGCGTGCTGATGCTGGCGATGGCGATCTGGCTGGTGTCGCCGGTGCTCCCCGGCTTGGCCCAGATGCTGCTGTGGGCGGCGCTGCTGCTGGGGTATGGCTTCTATCTGTTGCGCCATACCCGTCACTGGGCGGCGATGGCCTTCGGCGCGGCGTTCGCGGTGCTGGGGGCGACCCAGCTGGTCGGCCTCGCCAGCGGCGGGCGCGACGCCTGGGCGCCGCTGGCGCACCTCGGCGGCGCGCCGCAGAACCACGGGCTGGCGTTCAGCCGCATCAAGACCGTGGACCAGCTCGACGCTGCGCTGGCCGCCAACGCCGGCAAGACCGTGATGCTCGATTTTTATGCCGACTGGTGCGTGTCGTGCAAGGAGATGGAGAAGTTCACCTTCGTCGACCCGGCCGTGCAGCAAAAGCTCGCCGATACCGTGCTGCTGCAGGTGGACGTGACGGCCAACGATGCCGACGACAAGGCCATGCTCAAGCGCTTCGGCCTGTTCGGGCCGCCGGGCATCATCCTGTTCGATGGCGAAGGGAAGGAAATCGCGGACAGCCGGGTGATCGGCTTCCAGAATGCGGAGAAGTTCCTGGTCTCGCTGCAGCGGCTGCAGCGGTAAGGTTGGCGGCGTCGCCGCCAACCTTGGGAGCCGTCACGCTTACGCGTTCGCGCGGTGGCCGTGGTGACCATGATGGCGCGGGCCCTTGCGGTGCTTGGCCTGCTCATCGAAGGTCTTGCGCTGTTCCGGCGTCAGCTGGGCATAGAAGCTGTTCAGGGCGCCAAGACGCGCTTCCATGCGCGCGGTGCGTTCCTTCTGCATCGCGATCTGCTTTTCCATGCGTTGCGGGGCGCTCAGGCTGGCCCAGGCGGCGCGGTCGCCACGTCCGGCGCGTTCACCCTTCTTCTGCGGCGCCTGGCTGGCGACGAAGGCATCCCAGGCCGGCTGCTGCTGCGCATTCAGCTTGAGCGCATCGCGCAGCTTGGCCTGGCGTTCGGCGCGCTTCTGTTCCATCTTCGCGCGGCGCTCGCCGGCCTTGGCCTGCCACTCGGCCTTCTTGGCCAGGCGTTGCTCGGCCGTCAAGGCCGGACGGCCTTCGGCAGGGGCGGCGGTCTGGGCCTGGGCGCCGATCGTGGCGCCGAACAGGCCGGCAGCGGTGAGAGCGATCACGAGGTTCTTGCGGAGGGTATTCATGGTTCTTCCTTTTGTGAGTGTCTGGTTGACGTGCATCCGAAACGCTCGCTGCACGGTTCCCATCTTGCGCACAAACTGTAACCGTGGGGTTTCCCCTGTCTCGTACATTGTATCAATATGTTTCGGGCCTATTCGCTTATACACAGCGATACAAAATGCTCCTCCGGGCTTGTCATAAACTCGGATAATTGAGGTTATGGATACTCCCTCTACGATTCTGATCGTCGACGATGACCGCGACATCCGGACCCTGCTGGCCGACTACCTCGAGTCGAACGGCTACCGGACGCTGGCCGCCGCCGACGGCAACGCGATGTGGAAGGCGCTCGAAGAAACCCGCCCCGACCTCATCGTGCTCGACCTGAACATGCCCGGCGACGACGGCCTGACGCTGTGCCGCAAGCTGCGCGCCACCTCGACCCTGCCGGTCATCATGCTGACCGCCCGCAACGAGCCGCTGGACCGCATCCTCGGCCTCGAGATGGGCGCCGACGACTACCTGCCCAAGCCCTTCGAGCCGCGCGAACTGCTGGCGCGCATCCGCAGCGTGCTGCGCCGCTCGCACGCCATGCCGTCCAACACGCCGTCCGAGAACGTGCAGCAGATGCGCTTCTCGGGCTGGACGCTCGACCTCACCGCGCGTCACCTGCTCAACCCGGACGGCATCGTGATCATGCTGTCGGGCGCCGAGTTCCGCCTGCTGCGCGTGTTCCTCGAGCATCCCAACCGCGTGCTCAACCGCGACCAACTGCTCAACCTCACGCAGGGCCGCGACGCCGACCCGTTCGACCGCTCGATCGACATCCAGATCAGCCGCCTGCGCCAGAAGCTGGGCGAGGATGCGCGCATGCCCCAGATCATCAAGACGGTCCGCAACGGCGGCTACGTGCTGGCCGGCCAGGTGACGGTGGAGCCGGCGGCGTGAAGGATTTCTTCGGGTCGATGACGGGCCGGGTGTTCCTCACGCTGCTGCTGGGCGTGTGGATCTCGGCCGCGCTGACCCAGCTGGCGGCCGACTACCAGCGCCTGCGCGACTGGGAACGCCAGCGCGAGCAGCACCTGCTGGAACGCGCCGAGCAGCTCGTCATGGCCACCGAGATCGTGCCGGCCGAGGCGCGCTCGATCTATCTCGACGTGGCCAACCGCCCCGGACTCGAGCTCCAGGTCAGCGATACGATTCCGGCGGCAGCGCCGGCCACCCCGTTCGCGAAGTCGCTGGCCGCGCGCCTGGGCAAGGGCTACCGGGTCGAATCGGTCTCCGCGCGTCCGGCCGCCTGCGAAGGTGCGCCGCCCCTGCCCATGATGTACGGGCTGCTCAGCATGCGCTACAGCGGCGCCTGCGAATCGCTCAACGTGCACCTGCGCGACGGCGCCGAGCTGCACCTGTCGGTGCTGCCGCCACGCCCGTCCACGCCAAGCGACCTCGACCTGCGCGCGCTGGTCGCCCTGTTCATGGTCAGCATCGCCGTGCTGGCCTACCTGGTGGCGCGCATGACCACCCGGCCGTTCAAGCAGCTGGCCCAGGCCGCGCAAGACCTGGGGCAGGACATCAACCGTCCGCCGCTCGACCTCACCGGCGCCAGCGAGATCCGCCAGGCCAGCGCCGCCTTCAACGCGATGCAGGCGCGCATCCGCCAGTACATCTTCCAGCGCACGCAGATGCTGGCCGCGATCACCCACGACCTGCAGACGCCGCTCACGCGCATGCGCCTGCGGCTCGAAAAGGTGGCGGACGGCGAGCTGCAGGAACGCCTGATCGGCGACCTGTCGGCCATGCAGGAAATGGTGCGCGAAGGCCTGGTGCTGGCGCGCAGCATGGACACCACCGAGGCGATGCAGATGCTGGACCTCGATTCGCTGCTGGAGGCGGTGTGCGCCGACGCCAGCGACGCCGGCCAGGATGTCACGCTGGAGGGCAAGGCCACGATGGCGGTGCTGGGCCGGCCGCTCGACCTGCGCCGTTGCCTGGGCAACCTGATCGACAACGCGGTCAAGTACGGCCGCGATGCGCGCGTCTGCGTCGACCGCATCAACGGCACGGCGCGGGTGCGCATCCGCGACAGCGGCCCCGGCATCCCGAGGAGCGAACTGGGACGGGTGTTCGACCCGTTCTACCGGGTCGAGACCTCGCGTTCGCGCGAATCGGGCGGCACCGGCCTGGGATTGACGATCGCGCGCAACATCACCGAGCAGCACGGCGGCAGCATCACCCTGACCAACCACCCGGAAGGCGGGCTGGAAGTGACCTTGATGCTGCCGGCCTACTACCCGAACAAATTGGTGAATAAATAAGGCAGTACACGAAGTCGTAACAACACTGTGGGACAATGCGGCGCCCTCATCCAGGGCGAGCCGCAGGGCCACCACGATCAATGATGGAGCCGCCGACAACGGGCGGCAAGGGACGAGAATGAAAAAGAAGAATGTCGGCGTCATCGCCGGAATTGCGGCGCTGGTCGTGGCTGGCGGCTGGTATCTGAACCAGGGCAACGATGCCAAGGCCGAGGCGGGAGCGGGCCAGGGGCCGGGCGGCCAGCCGCCGGTGACCGTCAACGTGGTCGCGCCCGAGCGGCGCGACGTCGGCGTCGAACTGTTCGCCAACGGCACCGTGACCCCAATGAAAACGGTCAACCTGCATCCGCAGACCGTCACCACGATCCGCGAAGTACATATCCGCGAAGGCCAGTTCGTCAAGGAAGGCCAGCTGATGTTCTCGCTCGATGACCGCGCCGACATGGCCAACGTCGCCCGCGCCGAAGCGCAGGTGGCGCGCGACTCGGCCACCCTGGCCGACCTCGAGCGCCAGTACAAGCGCAGCCAGGAACTGGTGGCGCAGAACTTCCTGGCCCAGAGCGCCCTCGACTCCCTGCTCAGCCAGGTCGAAGCCCAGCGCGCGCTGGTGCAGTCGAACCAGGCGGCGGCCCGCGCCACGCGCGTGAGCGCCAGCTACACCACGATCCGGGCGCCGATGACGGGCCGGGTCGGCGCCATCGACGTCCACCCGGGCACCCTGGTGCAGATGAGCACCTCGCTCACCACCATCACCCAGCTCGACCCGATCAACGTGTCGTTCACCCTGCCGGAATCGACCCTGGGCGCGCTGCTGGCGGCCCAGAAGCGGGGTAACGTCGAGGTACGGGTCAACCCGGGCAGCGGCAAGGAAGAAGACGCGCCGGTGGTCGGCCGCCTGAGCTTCATCGACAACGCGGTCGATCCGCAGGCCGGCACCATCCGCGTCAAGGGCGAGTTCGCCAACCGCGACACCGCCCTGTGGCCGGGCCAGTACGTGACCGCCAACGTGGTGGTGCAAACGCTGAAGAATGCGGTGGTGATCCCGCAGACCGCCATCATCACGGCGACCAACGGCACCTTCGTCTATGTGCTGGGCGAGGGCAACTCGGCGCGCCAGGTGCCGGTGCAGCGCGTGTACGCCTTCGGCGACCGCGCAGCCGTCACCGGCCTCGAGGGCACCGAGCAGGTCATCACCGAAGGCAAGCAGAACCTGCGTCCGGGCGGCAAGGTGCGCCTGGCCGGGCAGGGCGCCAAGCCGGCCGCGCCGGCGCCGGCCAAACAGGGCGAGCAGGCATGAATCTGTCCGAACTGTGTATCCGCCGTCCGGTGATGGTGGTGCTGCTGTCGCTCAGCCTGGTGCTGGTCGGCATCCTGTCGTACATGCAGATCCCGGTCGCCGCGCTGCCCAGCTATAACACGCCGGTCATCAACGTCTACGCCAACCTGGCCGGGGCCAGCCCCGAGACGATGGCGTCGTCGGTGGCGCTGCCGCTCGAGAAGCAGTTCTCGACCATCGCCGGCATCAAGCTGATCACCTCGACCAGCACCCAGGGCGACACCAATATCGTGCTGGAGTTCGACAACGAGATCGACGTCGACAAGGCGGCGGTGGACGTCCAGGCGGCCCTGCTGGTGGCCCAGCGCCGCCTGCCGCTCGAGATGACCGAGATGCCGTCCTACCGCAAGGTCAACCCGGCCGACGCCCCGATCCTGTTCATGCACCTGACCTCGCCGTCGATGGACTTGTCGGAGCTGAACGACTACGCCGAAAACCTGATCTCGCCGGCGATCTCGACCGTGCAGGGCGTCTCGCAAGTGTCGATCAACGGCGGCAAGCGCTTCGCCGTGCGCGTGCGCGCCCGTTCCGACCTGATGAACGCCCGCAATATCTCGATGGACGAGCTGGCGGCGGCGCTGCGCGCGGCCAACTCGAACACGCCGCTGGGCATCCTCGACGGCCCGACCCAGGCGCTGACCATCCAGGGCGGCGGCCAGCTGATGCGGGCGGCCGACTTCGCCAACCTGATCATCGCCACCCGCGACGGCCTGCCGGTGCGCCTGAAAGACATCGCCGACGTGCAGGACAGCTACCAGTCGGTCAAGGCCATGGGCAGCCTGAACGGCGAGCGCTCGATCTCGCTGATGGTGCAGCGCCAGCCGAACGCGAACACCGTGCAGGTGGTCGACGCGGTGCGCGCGCTGATCCCGCGCTTCGAAGGACAGCTGCCGGCCTCGATCAAGATCGAGCTGGTGAACGACCGCTCGCTGTCGATCCGCGAAGCGATCCACGACGTCAACCTGACTCTCGGCGGCACCGTGCTGCTGGTGATCCTGGTGATCTTCCTGTTCCTGCACCGCGCCGCCGCCACCTTCATCCCGGCGGTGACGGTGCCGATCTCGCTGCTGGGCGCGCTGTCGCTGCTGTACTGGCTCGGCTACAGCCTGGACAATATCTCGCTGCTCGGCATCACGCTGGCGGTCGGCCTGGTGGTCGATGACGCGATCGTGGTGCTCGAGAATATCGTGCGCCATATGGAGATGGGCAAGAAGCCGATGGCGGCCGCCCTCATCGGCGCGCGCGAGGTGGGCTTCACCATCATCTCGATCTCGATCTCGCTGGTGGCGGTGTTCATCCCGATCTTCTTCATGCCGGGCGTGATCGGCCTGCTGTTCCGCGAATTCGCCGTGATCGTCGGCCTGGCGGTGCTGGTCTCGGCCCTGATCTCGCTGACCCTGGTGCCTATGCTGTGCTCGCGCCTGCTCAAGGATGGCGGCCACGTCGACCCGAAAGACATGTCGTGGATCGGCCGCCGCTTCGAAGCCGGCTTCACGCGCGTGCGCAACGGCTATGGACGCACGCTGGACCTGGCGCTGCGCCACCGTTTCGTGGTGCTGATGCTGGCGCTGGGCACCTTCGTGCTGACCGGCGTGCTGTATTCCACCATGCCGAAGGGCTTCTTCCCCGAAGAAGACATCGGCCAGATCCGCGTGATGGTCGAAGCGTCGGAAGACACGTCGTCGATGGCGCTGGCCGAGCTGCAGGGCAAGGTGGTCGACATCATCCGCGCCAATCCCTATGTGAAGGACACGACCTCGTTCAGCGGCGGCGGCAATACCGGCCGCATGTTCCTGGTGCTGAAGGACCGCGGCGAACGTCCGCCGATGGACCTGGTGATCGACGACCTGCGCAAGGCCACCCGCGCCGTGCCGGGCGTGCAGGTGTTCATGTCGCCGCAGCAAAACCTGCAGCTGGGCGGGCGCCAGAGCAAGGCGCGCTACCAGTACACGCTGCAGAGCGTGTCCGGCGGCGAGATCGGCGGCTGGGCCGAGAAATTCCTGGAAGGCATGCGCAAGGACGAGCGCTTCCGCGACGTCAACAGCGATTCCCAGAACAAGGCGCTGCAGGCGACGGTGGACATCGACCGCGACAAGGCGGCGCTGCTGGGCGTGGAAATGGACGACATCCGCACCGTGATGTACGCCTCGTTCGGCGAACGCCAGGTCTCGACCATTTATTCGACGGCGGCGAGCTACTACGTGATCCTGGAAGCGGCCGCGAGCGACCGCTACTACGACGAAGCGCTGTCGCGGGTCTCGGTGCGCAGCAAGAGCGGCGAGCTGGTCAAGCTGTCGAGCATCGCCTCGGTGCGCCGCACGGTCGGCCCGCTGCAGGTCAACCACCAGGGCCAGCTGCAGGCAATCACCCTGTCGTTCAACCTGGCCCCGGGCGTGTCGCTGGGCGACGCCACCGCCCACATCGAGGAGCTGGGGCGCGAAATGAAGCTGCCGGCCTCGGTCATCGCGACCTATGGCGGCGACGCCGCCGTGTTCCAGGATACGCAATCGAGCCAGCTGATCCTGATCATCGCCGCGGTCGGCGTCATCTACGTGCTGCTGGGCGTGCTGTACGAAAGCTATATCCACCCGCTGACCATCCTGGCCGGCCTGCCGTCGGCGGCCGTCGGCGCGCTGATCACCCTGTGGTTCTTCGACAAGGACCTGACCCTGATCGCCATGATCGGCATCCTGATGCTGATCGGCATCGTCAAGAAGAACGCGATCATGATGATCGACTTCGCGCTCGACGCCCAGCGCAACCTGGGCATGAGCCCGCAAGAGGCGATCCGCGAGGCCTGCATCCTGCGCTTCCGCCCGATCCTGATGACGACCCTGGCGGCGCTGATGGGCGCGCTGCCGATCGCGCTGGGCATCGGCGCCGGCGCCGAGCTGCGCCAGCCGCTGGGTCTGGCGGTGTGCGGCGGCCTGATCTTCTCGCAAGTCATCACCCTGTACATCACCCCGGTGATCTACCTGTACCTGGACCGCTACAGCGGCACCGGCCCGTTGACCGACGAGCAGATCGCCAGGGCCGACCAGGACCACGTGGCGCATCCGGCCACGCCGGCCCACCCCGTGCACCCGGCCTGAGCGGCAATCATGTGCGCCGGCCGGCCGCCAGTATCGGAACATTCATTGTCTGATACTGGCGGCCGGAAACATTTGGTAACAACCATCAACGGCCTGGACAGCGCACCCGGGCGCCGCGCGTGGTGCGTCGGCGCCGCAAAACGGTTAGACTGCGGCTCTCTGCCGTTTTTTTAGACGTGGCTTCCAGGAAATCGATCGATCTTGCGTGACCATTCCCACACCTACGACCAGGACAGCGAAGTGTGTTCCCATTGCGGGCAGCCACTGCCTCCGACGGGGCCGCGCTATGGGCTGGGGCTAGCCTACGGGCGCAAGAAGCCGAGCCGCTTTGGCGTGGCGGGCACGATCGCCGTCCACCTGTTGCTGGTGCTGCTGTGGTTCTATGAACCGAAGGAGCAGGACCAGCGCACGGCGCGGCCGGCCTCGGAAGACCAGGGCGACAGCCAGGTGGTCTATGTGGCGCCGCTGCAGGAAACCTCACCCGTCGAGGCGGCGCCGCGGCCGACGCCGCGTCCCTTGCCGGCGCCGCCGGTGCCGCGCGTGGAACAGGAGCGCATCATCGTCCAGCGCCTGCCGGACACCATCACGGTTCCCGACGAGCGTCCCGCGCCGCCGGCTCCGCCGCAACCGCAGCGCCAGCAGCCGCCCACCGAAGTCCCGCCCGACATGGACATGGCGGCTTACGTGAAGGCCCAGCGCGAGCGCCGCGGCGCCCCGACCGGCGCCGAAGTGCCGGCCCAGGAAAGCGACGCCGCGCGCGGCACCCGCAACGCGCTGGCGAACATCGCCGCCATCAACGGCCGCGGCACCGACGACAGCAACGAGACGGGCGGCATCTTCTCGGTCTCGAACAAGACCTTCAACACCATGGACCTCAAGTTCCGCGGCTGGAACCCGAGCTTCAAGCGGCGCTGGCTGACGGCGGTGACGGTGGAGCAGGGCAGCGAGCGCGATATCGAGACCGCCGTCATCAAGAAGATGATCGAGCTGATCCGGCGCGAGAAGAAGGGCGACTTCGAGTGGGATTCGCACCGCCTGGGGCGCGTGGTGAAGCTCAGCGCAAGGCCGCAGGATACGGATCAGCTGATGACCTTCCTGTACAAGGAGATGTTCCCGGATTACAGGCCGGTGCCGGGACGCTGAGGCATTGTCGACGCCAACAAAAAACCGTGCCTCGGCACGGTTTTTTCATGAGCGCGGCGCGATCAGCCCGCCTTCAGCTTGCGCGCGATATCCAGCGCAAAATACGTCAGCACGCCATCGGCGCCGGCGCGTTTGAAGGCCATCATCGACTCCATCATGACCTTGTCGTGATCGAGCCAGCCATTCAGTGCTGCCGCTTTCAGCATCGCGTACTCGCCGCTGACCTGGTAGGCGAAGGTCGGCACCTTGAACTCGTCCTTCACACGGCGCACCACGTCCAGGTAGGGCATGCCGGGCTTGACCATCACCATGTCGGCGCCTTCGGCCAGGTCGAGCGCCACTTCGCGCAAGGCCTCGTCGCTGTTGGCCGGGTCCATCTGGTAGGTGTTCTTGTCGGCCTTGCCCAAGTTGGCGCTGGAACCCACGGCGTCGCGGAACGGGCCGTAGAAGGCGGATGCATACTTGGCCGAATAGGCCATGATGCGGGTGTGGATGTGGCCCTGCGCTTCGAATGCCTGGCGGATGGCGCCAATGCGGCCGTCCATCATGTCCGATGGCGCCACGATGTCCACGCCGGCCTCGGCGTGGGTGAGCGCCTGCTTCACCAGCATCTCGATCGTCTTTTCGTTGACGATGTAGCCGTTCTCGTCCGGCAGGCCGTCCTGGCCGTGGGTCGTGTACGGGTCGAGCGCGATGTCGCTGATCACGCCCAGTTCCGGGAAGTTCTTCTTCAGTTCGCGCACCACACGCGGCACCAGCCCGTCCGGGTTGGTCGCCTCGATGCCGTCATAGGTCTTGACCGACTGGTCGACCAGCGGGAACAGCGCCATGGCGGGGATGCCGAGCGAAACGCATTCTTCGGCAACTTTCAGCAGCAGGTCGAGCGAGACGCGTTCGACGCCCGGCATCGACGCCACCTGCTGGCGCTGGTTCTGGCCTTCCAGCACGAACACCGGGTAGATCAGGTCGGCGGAGGTGATGGTGTTTTCGCGCATCATGGCGCGCGAGAATGGGTCGCGCCGCATGCGGCGCGGGCGGGCCGCCGGATAGGCGGAGGTAATAATGGTCATCTTGATCGTCCTTGCAAAATCAGGCGGCAGGGTTATCGTCGTCCGCCGACGGCGCAGCACTTTCTTCGTTGCCGGTGTCTTCCTCTACTTCTTCCTCGTATTCTTCCTCGCTGCCGCTGAGTCCGGCCAGTTCCAGGATCTTCGCGTCCGCCTCCTCGATGCCGATGCGCTTGAGCGCCGAGAACAGCTGCACCGTGAACGGGAAGCCATTGCCTTCTTCATCCACGTAGCTGTCGAGCACGGCGCGCGCTTCGCGCAGGGCATTGGTCGACTCGTTGCGATTGAGCTTGTCGGCCTTGGTCAGGATGCAGTGGATCGGCTTGCCGGTCGGGGCGAACCACTCCAGCATCTGGACGTCGAGGTCGGTGAAGGGACGGCGCGAATCCATGATCAGGATGAGCGCCGCCAGCTGGTCGCGGCGCTGGACGTAGTCGCCCAGCAGCTTCTGCCAGTGCAGCTTGGCGGTGCCCGAGACTTCGGCATAGCCATAGCCCGGCAGGTCGACCAGCAGCGCTTCGATCTCGTCGACCCGGACCGCATCCTTGCGGTGCTGGCCCACGTGGGCGCCGCCGATCGAGAAGTAATTGATGTGCTGGGTACGGCCAGGCGTCTTGGAAGCGAACGCCAGACCCTTCTGGTTGGTCAGGATATTGATCGCTGTGGATTTGCCGGCGTTCGAGCGCCCGGCGAAGGCGATTTCCGGTACTTGCGTGCCTGGCAAATCGCGCAACTGGTTAACGGTCGTGAAGAACCGGGCTTGCCATAATCTGGACATTGGGAGAGGGATTAAGGGCCATGAAATGGCGTTGGGGAAACAAAGCTATTGTACAATAAGGGGTTGATTGCTGCTCCGCCCACTGGCGGGTAGATCAAAGCGCTGCACTGAACTTTCAATCTTGACTTTATAAGGTGCCAGTTATGAATCGGTTGACGTCCCCCTTGCTTAAAACATTGTTGGTTACTTCGCTGACTGTTTTTGGGGGACTACCGGCGGCGATGGCGGCGTCCGCCGCAACCGCGCCAGCGGTCAAAGCCGATCCAGCCAAGGGCGGCGCCCTGTACGAAGCGGGCGACGCCGCGCGCGGCCTGCCGTCCTGCCTGTCCTGCCATGGCGCGGCCGGCAATTCGACGATCGCGATCAATCCGAAACTGTCGGGCCAGTTCGCGACGTATACCCACAAGCAGCTGGTCGACTTCACGACCGCGCACCGCCAGCAGCCGATCATGACGACCTATGCCAAGATGCTGACGGAGCAGGAGAAGAAGGATATCGCAGCCTGGCTCGCGACGCAGGCGCACAAGCCCGGCGCGGCGAAGAACAAGGAAACCGTGGAGCTGGGCCGCAAGATCTATCGCGGCGGCATTGCGGAAAAAGGCGTGGCTGCCTGCGCCAGCTGTCATGGCGCCACCGCCAACGGCATCCCGGCGCAATACCCGCGCCTGGCCGGCCAGCACCAGGATTACACCACGGCCCAGCTGGAAGCATTCAAGACCGGCACCCGCGCCAACAGCCCGCAGATGACGGTGCTGTCGCAACGGATGTCGCCGGAAGAGATGCGTGCAGTGGCAGACTATATCGCCGGCCTACGCTAAAAGTGTCGCTTTAGCGCTACGCATGAGCATGAGATGAACGGAAGAGGGCGGCAGCGTCGAGCTGACGCCCTTTTTTCCACGCGCGGGTCCGCTTTCGCGCAGGATGAAAGTTGTAGAGTATGAGCACCACCGGAATTGAACTGAATACCCGCCGCCCCTGGCTGGCCGAGGCGGTTGAGCTGATCTCCTCGATGCGCTTCGCGATCAGCCTGCTCACCATCATCTCCATCGCCTCCGTCATTGGCACCGTGCTCAAGCAGAACGAGCCGATGCCCAATTACGTGAACCAGTTCGGGCCGTTCTGGTTCGAGATCTTCGACAAGCTCGGCCTGTACAACGTCTATTCGAGCTGGTGGTTCCTGGTCATCCTGGTGGTGCTGATCGTCTCGACCGCGCTGTGCGTGGTGCGCAACACGCCGAAGATGTTGCGCGATATGCGCAGCTGGCGCGAGAACGTGCGTGTGGAATCGCTGCGCAATTTCCACCACAAGGCCGACTGGCAGGCGCCGCTGTCGCGCGCCGCGCTGGCCGAGCAGAGCGCGTTGCGCCTGCGCCACGCCGGCTATGCCACCAAACTCGTCGAGAAGGAAGGCGCCGTCCTGGTCTCGGCCAAGAAGGGCGCCGGCAACAAGTTCGGCTATATCTTCGCCCACACCTCGATCATCGTGATCCTGCTGGGCGGCATGCTGGATTCGGAACTCCCCGTGCGTGTCCAGCAATGGTTCTTTGGCAAGACGCCGTTCACCGGCAGCGGCGTGATCGCCGAGATCCCGGCCCAGCATCGCCTGAGCACCAGCAATCCCAGCTTTCGCGGCAATACCGCGATCGCCGAGGGCCAGACCAGCCATACCGCGATCCTGAACCAGCCGTCCGGCGTGCTGGTGCAGGAATTGCCGTTCGGGATCGAGCTCAAGAAATTCCACATCGAGTTCTATTCGACCGGCATGCCCAAGCTGTTCGCCAGCGACGTCGTGGTGCACGACCTGGAAAACGGCCACAAGTTCGAGTCGACGATCAAGGTCAACCATCCGCTGATCTACAAGGGCATCGCCGTCTACCAGTCGAGCTTTGACGATGGCGGCAGCAAGCTCAGGCTGACCGGCTTCCCGATGACGGGCGCCAGCGCGGCCAGCTTCCCGATCGAAGGCGAAGTCAATGGCGCGACCGAGCTCACCTTCGGCAAGGATACCTATGCCGTCGAGTGGTCGGGCTTCCGTCCCTTCAACGTCGAGAACGTCGCCCAGGGCAACGACGCGCGCGCGGTGGGCAAGAACGTCGGCTTCAATGCGCAGCTGTCGGCCACGCTGGGCAAGGCATCCGGCGCGGCGGCCGACCCGGACGCCAACAAGGACCTGAAAAACGTCGGCCCCAGCGTGCAATACAAGCTGCGCGACCACACCGGCCAGGCGCGCGAATACATGAACTACATGCAGCCGCTGACCCTCGAAGGCGCCCAGGTCTACCTGGCCGGCGTGCGCTCGAATCCGTCCGAGAACTTCAGCTTCCTGCGCATCCCGTCCGACGAGCGCCACGGCGTGGGCGACTGGATGCGCCTGCGCGCGGCGCTGTCCGATCCGGCCGCGCGCCAGGAGGCGGCCACCCGCTACGCCAGCCGCGCGCTCAGCGCGGAGCAGCGCGGCGGCGGCGCGCTGGCCGGCCAGCTGAAGGACTCGGCCGCGCGCACGCTCGACATCTTCGCAGGCAGCGACGGCCGCGGCGGTTTCGTCGGCGTGGCCCGCTTCCTGGAACAGATCCCGCAGGCCGAGCAGGAAAAGGCGGCCGGCATCTTCATGAAGATGCTCAACGGCGCGCTGTGGGAACTGTGGCAGGTGGCGCGCGAAAAGAACGGCGATGCCGCGGCGGAGCCGACCGATGCCAACGGCCGCTTCCTGCAACTGGCCACCAATGCCTTGTCGGACAGCTTCCTGTACGGCGCCCCGGTCTATTTGCAGCTGGACGATTTCACCGAAGTAAAGGCGTCGGTGCTGCAGATGACTCGCTCGCCGGGCAAGAATGTGGTCTACTTCGGCTGCCTGCTGCTGACGCTGGGCGTGTTCGCGATGTTCTACATCCGCGAGCGGCGCGTCTGGATCTGGGTGCGCGACGTCGATGGCGGGGCCGAGGCCCTGATGGCGATGAGCACCCAGCGCAAGACGCTCGATTTCGAGCGTGAATACGAAGACCTGTCGGTCAAGCTGCCGCAACCGGCGTAAGCTGGCGACGATCTGGAGAAAATGATGGAACTGTCCCAAACGAAAAATAGCGCCCCGGCGCGCTCGACCGACAAATACCAGGAAAAGGTCGGCTACTTCCGCCGACTGACCGCGGCCGATTGGCTGTACGGCATCGCGCTGCTGGCGGGAGCCCTGTACGCCCAGGTCCAGTACGGCCATTTCATGGACATCTATGAAGAAATCATCCTGATCTGTACCGCGCCGGTATTCGCGGCGCTGGGCTGGTACTGGAAGCCGATGCGCTGGCTGGTGCCGCTGGTCGGCGTGCTGTCGCTGGCCGCGATCTCGATGTATGACGGCAACCTGGCGGCGGCCGAGCAGAAGTTCTTCCTGAAATACATGCTGTCGAGCGGCTCGGCCATCCTGTGGATGAGCGCGCTGTTCATGTTCTCGACCGTGTTCTACTGGGTTGGCCTGTTCAGCCGCGGCAAGTTCGGCGGCGGCGTCGGCGCCAACCTGTGCTGGGCCGCGGTCGTGATCGGCTCGGTCGGCATGATGGTGCGCTGGTACGAAAGCTACCTGATCGGGCCGGACGTGGGCCACATCCCGGTGTCGAACCTGTACGAAGTGTTCATCCTGTTCGCGATCATCACCGCGCTGTTCCACCTGTACTACGAAGAACACTACGCCACTCGCCAGCTGGGTCCGTTCGTGATGCTGATCATCGGCGCCGCGGTCGCCTTCCTGTTGTGGTACACGGTGTCGCGCGACGCCGCCCAGATCCAGCCGCTGGTCCCGGCGCTGCAGAGCTGGTGGATGAAGATCCACGTCCCGGCCAACTTCATCGGCTACGGCACCTTCGCCCTGGCGGCGATGGTCGGCACCGCTTACCTGCTCAAGTCGCACGGCATCCTGGCCGACCGCCTGCCGCCGCTGGAGGTGCTGGACGACGTGATGTACAAGTCGATCTCGGTCGGCTTCGCCTTCTTCACCGTCGCCACCATCCTGGGCGCCCTGTGGGCGGCCGAGGCCTGGGGCGGCTACTGGTCGTGGGACCCGAAAGAGACCTGGGCCCTGATCGTCTGGCTCAATTACGCGGCCTGGCTGCACATGCGCCTGATGACCGGCCTGCGTGGCCGCGTGGCGGCCTGGTGGGCGCTGGTGGGCTTGCTGGTGACCACCTTCGCCTTCCTGGGCGTGAACATGTTCCTGTCGGGCTTGCACTCGTACGGCGAGCTGTAAACCGGCTCCGTGCGCGTGCCGGATGACCGGGCGGCCAACCGTCACCGCGTGGACGGCGTAGCCGTCCACCCTAACGCTGGCTTAAGGGAACTTCGTGTAATGTAAGCAAAACACCAGTTCCCGAGGCCAGCCATGCTGTTCAAACGTCATCCCAACGGACTCGATCTTCCGTTCCCGTCCGAAATCACGCCGCAAGAGGTCTATACCGGGCGGCGCCAGTTTATCGCCCGCATGGCCGCCACGGCGGCAGTCGGCAGCGGCATGTGGGAGATGGCCAACCGCGACGCCTTCGCCCAGGCTGCCCCTGCCCAAAAGCTGGCGGCGCGCGCCAACGTGGCGCTGTCCACCGGCGAGAAGCAGACCCCGTTCAAGGACGCCGCCGGCTACAACAATTTCTATGAGTTCGGCCTCGACAAGGGCGATCCGGCCGAGAACGCGCACACCCTGCGCACCCGGCCCTGGACCGTGCGCATCGAGGGCGAGGTCAACAAGCCGCTCACGCTCGACATCGACAGCCTGCTCAAGCTGGCCCCGCTCGAGGAACGCATCTACCGCCTGCGCTGCGTCGAAGGCTGGTCGATGGTCATTCCCTGGGTCGGCTATTCGCTGTCGAATTTGCTCAAGCAGGTCGAGCCGACCGGCAATGCCAAATTCGTCGAATTCACCACCCTGGCCGACCGCAAGCAGATGCCGGGCCTGAGGAGCGGCGTGCTCGACTGGCCCTACGTGGAAGGCTTGCGCATCGACGAAGCCATGCATCCGCTGACCATGCTCACGATGGGCATGTACGGCCAGGTGCTGCCGAACCAGAACGGCGCGCCGGTGCGCCTGGTCGTGCCCTGGAAATACGGTTTCAAGTCGGCCAAGTCGATCGTGCGCATCCGCCTGGTGAGTCGCCAGCCGCGCACTGCCTGGAACGATTCTGCGCCGCGCGAATACGGTTTCTATTCGAACGTGAACCCAAACGTCGACCATCCGCGCTGGTCGCAGGCGAGCGAACGCCGCATCGGCGAGACCGGCCTGTTCCAGCCCAAGCGCAAGACGCTGATGTTCAACGGCTATGACCAGGTCGCCTCGCTGTACACGGGCATGGACCTGAAGCGCTATTACTGATGGCGCTGCAGCTTTCCAATCAACGGGTCGGATGGGTAAAAACGGCCGTTTTTATCCTCTCGCTGCTGCCTTTCGCGCGCCTGGTGTGGGGGACCGCCACCGGCGCCTTCACCGATCCGCTGGCGGAAATCACCGGCATCAGCGGCGAGTGGGCGCTGTACTTCCTGTGCATCACGCTGGCGGTCACGCCGCTGCGGCGCCTGACGGGCTGGAACTGGCTGGTGAAGCTGCGGCGCATGGTCGGGTTGTTCACCTTCTTCTATGCGCTGGTCCACTTCATCGCCTTCCTGTGGTTCGACCATTTCTTCGACGTCGCCGCGATGCTGGCCGACGTGGTGAAACGGCCGTTCATCCTGGTCGGCTTCATCGCCTTCGTGCTCCTGATCCCGCTGGCGGCCACCTCGACCAATGCGATGATCAAGCGCCTGGGCGGCAAGCGCTGGCAATGGCTGCACCGGCTGATCTACGTGATCGGTCCGCTGGCGATCCTGCACTACTGGTGGATGAAAGAGGGCAAGAGCGACTTCGCGCAGCCGATCCTGTTCGGGGCGATCATGGCGCTGCTGCTGGGCGCGCGGGCATTCTGGCATTTCAGGCGCAAGCCCCAAGCTGCGCGCGTTTGACTGCGGCGCGTCCTACAGGCTGCGCGGCGGCAATGAGGCGTCGATCGTTTTGCTGCGTTCGGCAGTCTGACTGGAGAGTTCTGCGCTCCGCTGTATGGCGCGCCGGAGCTGCAGTTGTGTTTCGGCGAGACCAAACAATGCGATGGATCCTTCATAGGATAGATGCCCTTCGTCGCGGTACAGGGTGACGCCGTCGATACGAGTACGGCAAAACCGGTCGTCGCACAAGATGGCATCGAATCGCACGATTGGCAAGTTCATTTCTTTTTCCGCCCGATCAAGCAATGCCAGTACGTTATGCCCGTGTTGCAGATACTGTTCGCGCTTGATCCTGCATTGTTCGTCGACGCCACCAATCCACTGTCCTCGATCGCGCCGTTCCAGGCAGCGGCCTATATCGAAACCTGACGAGGGAGGTGGTGCAACCAGAATGACATCACGCCCCAATGCACGGATCGCGCTGACGGTCCGCGCCAGGCCGGCATGGCCCCTTGGCAGCGTGCCGGTAACTCGCGCTGGTTCGTCCCCCAACGCAACCCGCTCGATCACGGTCGTGTTTCTCGTATATTGCGTCAACGGGCTGGAAAGAATCACGGTACGAAGCTCCGGGTTTTTCTTCAGATAAGAAAAAACCGTGTCATTGAATTCGATGCACTTTTTCGCCCATTGCTCGCTATTGAACTCGACCGATGCCAGTCCAATCAAAGGACCGCAACGACCCATCGTCGCCTGCACGATGTGTTTCGGATAGATGGATTCGTGTGACAAGCCCGGAACGAGATGCATGGCAAACGAATCTCCCCACACAAGTACCGTTGGTGTTTCTGAATTCTGGCACGATTCGCTGGGAAGAAAATGCGTTGCACTTGCACATGCTGGCGCGAATCCCGTATTGGCGCGCCGGGCAAAGGCATAGTCTTTTTCAGGGTTTTTTGTAATGACAGCCTGCGCTACGCCCAAGGCCATCAATGTCACGCAAGTGGCTGCCACGGCGGGACGATAGTAACCATGCAGATTCCCATGCCTGAAAGGCTCTTCGATATGACGGTGCAGTATCCACGCAAGCAAGAACGATAATACGATCAGCGCAGCGCGGATAAGGTACTGGGTGAGCGTGTTTTCATTGCCAAGTACGATGTTGTTATAGAAGGCAAAAATCGGCCAGTGAACCAGATAAAGGGAATAAGAAATATCGCCAACCTTATGCAGTGTTTCGACGATCACGCCACGTTGCAACAAGGGATGATTCGCCAGTATCACGGCAAGTGTACCCAGGCAGATCAATAATGCCTGCGGACCAGGGTGAAACGAATAGAATGTCAGGATGAGACAGGCCAGGAGCCCGAGTGCGGAAAGAATCGCCAGCTTTCCAGCAAGGATCCTGATCCACCGAATCTCGATCAAAAACACACCCAGCGAACCGATGAGCAGTTCCCATGCCCTGGTCGGCAGCAGGAAAAACGTCGACGCCTCGCCTCGATGGACGTAGCACAGGACCATGCTGGCGAGCGTCAGCAGGGTCAGGACGGGGAGCCAGGCTTTTCTGGGGAAAAACAGGAAGATCGCTGGAAGGATGAAGTAATACTGCTCTTCAACTGCCAATGACCAGACATGCAGGAGCGGTTTTAACTCGGCCGCGCCGGAAAAATATCCGGATTGGCTGGTCAGCACGAAGTTGGCCGAGAAGGTCAGCGCTCCGAATAACTGATGCCAGAAATCCGCGAGTTCCTGAGCACCAAGCAGAAATGGCGCTGCCAGCGATGTGAATAGGAAGGTGACAAAAGCTGCGGGCAGCAGCCGTTTCGCGCGTCGAGCCAGGAACGACTTGTAGCTGAAACTGTCATCCTCGACTGCCTTTTTGATCAGGCTCGTGATCAAGAATCCCGACAGGACGAAAAAAATGTCCACGCCAAGATACCCGCCATTGATTGCACCTATTTTTGCGTGGTAGAAGACCACTGCAAGCACGGCGAGTCCTCGCAATGCCTGGATATCGGCACGAACTTTGGTGACTGATTGAACCATACAAATGTCGAGAAGTTATAAAATATTGCAAAAAAGAATTATACTCATGCTAATGAGTAGTGCAATATATTTAACTTCCCGCCATATTACTTAAACCATTTGTGCCTTAAATACGTCACAAGGTGATATCGGATTGAAGCGAATTCACGTTTTCATCGCGTTATCGACAGCGATGAAACGTCCGATGAAGCGGAATGAAGGGCGCCCTTGTAGAGTTGCTGGCCTGGGCGTTTGGATCGATGTCGCCGTCGTCCGGCGCTGCCGAATGGCGGCTGGCAGAGAGGCGTGGGGCGCCACCGGGAGTCCGGTGGCGCGATGAAGGAATCCCTGTACGGGTTGCCGCTATGCCTGATTCATCATCGTTTCGAGCGCGAACACCTCGGCTGGTGTCTCGCGCCGGCGCACCAGGTGGGTGGCGTCGCCATCGACGATCACCTCGGCCGCGCGGCCGCGGGTGTTGTAGTTCGACGCCATCGTCATGCCATAGGCGCCGGCCGTCATGATGGCCAGCAGGTCGCCCGGCTCGAGCGCCAGCTCGCGCTCGCGCGCCAGCCAGTCGCCCGACTCGCACACCGGGCCGACGATGTCCCACACCAGTTTTTCGCCGTCGCGCGGGGTCACCGGCTGCACGCCCATCCAGGCCTGGTACAGGGTCGGACGCATCAGGTCGTTCATCGCGGCGTCGACGATGCAGAAGTTCTTCTCGGCGCCGGGTTTCAGGAATTCGGTCTTCGTCAGCAGCACGCCGGCGTTGGCCACGATCGAGCGGCCCGGCTCGAAGATCACCTTGATCGGCTGGCCGCCGTGTTTCTCGGCACGCCAGGCGTCGATGCGCTTGAACAGGCGGCCCAGGTAGTCGCCCACCGGCACCGGCGGCTTGTCGCCGGCCACGCCGTAGTCGACGCCGATGCCGCCGCCGATGTCCAGGTGGTGCAGGTGGGTGCCCTCGGCGTGCAGGGTGTCGATCAGCTCGATCAGCTTATCGAGGGCTTCGAGCAGCGGGGCGTCGTCCAGCAGCTGCGAGCCGATATGGCAGTCGATGCCGACCACGTCCAGGTGCGGCAGGCTGGCGGCGGTGCGGTAGGTGTCCAGCGCATCGTCGAAGGCCACGCCGAACTTGTTGGCCTTCAGGCCGGTCGCAATATACGGGTGGGTCTTGGCGTCGACGTTCGGGTTCACGCGCAGCGAGACCGGGGCGCGCATGCCGAGCTTGCCGGCGACCTCGTTCAGGCGGTGCAGTTCGGGGATCGATTCGACGTTGAAGCACAGGATGCCTTTTTCCAGCGCCAGCTGCATCTCTTCGACGGTCTTGCCGACGCCCGAGAAGATGGTCTTGCCCGGGTCGCCGCCGGCCGCGATCACGCGCAGCAGTTCGCCGCCCGAGACGATGTCGAAGCCCGCGCCCTGGCGCGCCAGCAGGTCGAGCACGGCCAGGTTCGAATTGGCCTTCATCGCGTAGCAGACCAGGGCGTCGCGGCCTTGGCAGGCGTCGTGGTAGGCGCTGAAGTTCTCGAGCAGGGCGGCTTTGGAGTAGACGTAGGTCGGCGTGCCGAATTGTTCCGCGATGGCGGACAGCGAAACGTTTTCGGCGTGCAGGACGCCGTCTTGGTGCGAAAAATAGGACATCAGCGGTGCGGGGCAGGGGTGGAGGCGTTGTTCGAAGGGACGGGCTGCGGTGGTTGGTCGACCGGTGCCGCGGGCGGCGCCGACGTCGGCCTTGCCGGCGGCGTCGGCATGTACAGGTCGCCGGTCTGGCCGCAGCCGGACAGGGCGGCAAGCAAAACAGCGGCCGGGAGAAGCGCAAGAGAGGACTTCACGATTAGAATCACGGTTTGATTAGCAGATTTTGGAGTGTAGCATGACCGAAACCGAATTTTTGGACCTTGCCGACCTGACCCTCAAGCAGATCGAGGACGCCTTCGATCGCCTGAACGACGAGGACGTGATCGACGTCGAATGCAAGCGCAGCGGCAACGTGCTGGAGATCGAGTTCATCGACAACGGTTCCAAGATCATCGTCAACAGCCAGGCGCCGTTGCAGGAGATGTGGGTGGCGGCGCGCTCGGGCGGCTACCACTACAAGCGCGTGGGCGACGAATGGCGCAATACCCGCGACGACAGCGAGTTCTTCGCGTCGCTGTCGAAATATGCGGGCGAGCAGGGCGGGGCGCAGGTGTCGCTGGTCTGAAGTACCGGCCATCGACGACAAAGGCGGCCATTGGCCGCCTTTGTCATTTCTGCACCGTGCCGATCAGAACAACTCGTTCCTCACCGCATCACGCTCCTTCTGCTGTTCCGGCGCCGGCGGCGGGCCGACGTCCAGCGTCTCGACCCCGCTGCCCGGCGGCGTCTCGGCATAGTAGTAATCCGACCCGTACTGCACCAGCCCGGCCGGCACCTCGCGCTCGACGTTCGGTTCGCCCTTGAGCGCCTTCTGCATGTAGCCGATCCAGATCGGCAGCGCCAGGCCGCCGCCGGTCTCGCGCGCGCCCAGGTTGCGCGGCTTGTCGTAGCCCATCCAGGCGATGGCCACCACCTTCGGCTGGTAGCCGGCGAACCAGGCGTCGATCGAGTCGTTGGTGGTGCCGGTCTTGCCCGCCAGGTCGGTGCGCTTGAGCGCCATCGCCTTGGCCGCGGTGCCGTGGCGCACCACGTCCTTGAGCATGCTGTCCATCAGGAAGGCGTTGCGGGCGTCGATCACGCGATTGGCTTCAATGCCCGAACGCGCCGGACGCGCTTCGGACAGCACCTTGCCGTCGCTGTCGGTGACCTTCGAGATCAGGTAAGGGCTGATGCGGTAGCCGCCGTTGGCGAACACCGCATAGGCGCCGGCCATCTGCAGCGGCGTGGTCGCGCCGGCGCCGAGCGCCAGCGTCAGGTAGGCTGGATTGCGTTCCGGCTCGAAGCCGAAGCGGCTCGCGAATTCCTGGCCGTAGCGGGCGCCGATCTTGTTCAGCACGCGGATCGAGACCATGTTCTTCGACTGCATCAGGCCGCGCCGCATGGTCATCGGACCTTCGTACTTGTTGTCGTAGTTCTTCGGTTCCCAGGCCTGGCCGCCGGTCTGGCCGGCGTCGAAGCTGATCGGGGCGTCGTTGACGATCGTCGCCGGCGACAGGCCGCGCTCGAGCGAAGCCGAATAGATGAAGGGCTTGAACGAGGAACCCGGCTGGCGCCAGGCCTGCGTCACGTGGTTGAACTTGTTGCGGTTGAAATCGAAGCCGCCGACCAGGGCGCGGATCGAACCGTCCTCGGTATTGGCCGCCACGAACGCCGATTCTACTTCGGGCATCTGGGTGATCAGCCACTTCGACTCGTCGTCCTGCATCACGCGGATCACCGCGCCGCGGCGCACGCGGCGGTTCGGGGCCGCCTTGTCGGACAGCCAGGCGCGCGCGAAGGCCAGGCCCGGGCCCGAGATCGTGATCGTGTCGCCCGAGGCGATGGTCGCCTGGACCTGGGTGGAACTGGCCTGCAAGACGACGGCGGCGATGATGTTGTCGCTGTCCGGATGCTCGGCCAGCTCGGCCTCGATCGCTTCGTCGGCGTCAAGCTTGGCGCCCGGGATCTCGATGAACGATTCCGGGCCGCGGTAGGGGCGGCGGCGCTCGTAGTCCATCACGCCGCGGCGCAGGGCCAGGTAGGCGGCGTCCTGGTCGGCCTTGGTGATGGTGGTGAACACGTTCAGGCCGCGGGTATAGGTGTCTTCCTTGAACTGTTCGTAGACCAGCTGGCGCGCCATCTCGGCCACGTATTCGGCGTGCACGCCGAAGGCGGTGCTGTCCGACTTGATCTTGAGCGGCTCTTGTTTCGCCTGGTTGTATTGCGCCTCGCTGATGTAGCCGAGCGAGTGCATGCGCTGCAGGATGTATTGCTGGCGGGTCTTGGCGCGGGTCGGGTTGACGACCGGATTGTAGGCCGACGGCGCCTTCGGCAGGCCGGCCAGCATGGCCGCTTCGGCCACGGTGATGTCGCGCAAGTCCTTGCCAAAATAGATCTGGGCCGCCGACTGGAAGCCGAAGGCGCGCTGGCCCAGGTAGATCTGGTTCATGTACAGCTCGAGGATCTGGTCCTTGGAGAGGTTCTTCTCGATCTTCCAGGCCAGCAGGGCCTCGTAGGCCTTGCGCTTGAAGGTCTGCTCGGACGACAGGAAGAAGTTGCGCGCGACCTGCTGGGTGATGGTCGAGGCGCCCTGGCGCGAGCCGCTGGTGGCGTTGTGGAAGGCGGCGCGCAGGATGCCCCAGTAGTCGATGCCGCTGTGCTCGTAGAAGCGGTCGTCTTCGATCGACAGCACGGCCTTCTTCATGACGTCCGGGATGTCCTTGAAGTGGACCAGGGTGCGGCGCTCCTCGCCGAATTCGCCGATCAGGACGTTATCGGCTGTAAAGATACGCAGCGGCATCTTGGGCCGGTAGTCGGTGATGGTGTCCAGCGCCGGCAGGTTCGGGTAGGCCATCGCAAGGGCGAACACGACCACCAGCACGCCGATGGCGCCCAGGCCGAACAGGCCGGCGACCGCCATCAGGACCAGGCGTTTGGGGCTGAACTTCGCGGAGGAAGAGGAGGCTGCTTGTTTCTCTTTCATGCTGACTTTCGCTTTGTTGATCCGCCTCATTATAAGGCAGCGGTTTGGTGCCCGATACTCGACGGAGCTTAACGGAACTCAAGGGCAATATTGGCCTGGCAATGAAAACGCCGGAGTGTGGCGCGCACGCCCCGGAATGAAGTGTTCCAGTGCAGAAATTTCTTGTCCGTAGTCATCCTTTGTTGCTACGATCCGATGCGGTGCTGCACGTAAGTACCGGATTTTTATAAGAAAGTTATAAGAAGTAAATAGCTGTTTTATTTACGACAACATGCAATTCCGGGCCTTTCGAGCTCATTCTGCAGCCACAGGAGTGTATTGGTGATCAATCTGGGGTCCTTGTTTGGACAATCGAGTCCGCCGATGGTCGGGCTCGATATCAGCACGTCCGGCGTCCGCCTGGTCGAGCTGGCCGATGCAGGCAAGGGTATCGTGCGCCTGGAGCGCTACGCCACCGAGGCGCTGCCGCGCGGCGCCGTGGTGGACGGCAATATCGAAAACATGGACCAGGTCGCCGACGCGGTGCGCCGGGTCTGGAAGAAGAGCGGCACCCGCGCCCGCCACGTGGCGCTCGGCATGCCGCCCGCCGCCGTGATCACCAAGAAGATCATCCTGCCGGCCGGCCTGTCGGAAGACCAGTTGGAAGTGCAGGTCGAGTCCGAGGCCAGTCAGTATATCCCGTTCGCGCTCGATGAGGTCAGCCTCGACTTCGACGTGATCGGCGCGGCCCCGAATTCGCTGGACGACATGGAAGTGATGCTGGCCGCCGCGCGCCGCGAAAAGGTCGAGGACCGGGTCGCGATCGCGGAAGCCGCCGGCCTTACCGCCACCGTGATGGACATCGAATCGTACGCCGCGCGCGGCGCGCTCGAACACGCCGCCCTGCCGCGGCAGGACCAGATCGTGGCCCTGTTCCAGATCGGCGCCCACGCCACCCACGTGTCGGTGCTGCTGAACGGCGAAGCGGTCTACGAGCGCGAGCAGCCGTTCGGCGGCAATGCGCTGACCCAGGACATCGTGCGCAGCTACGGCATGGCGTTCGAAGAAGCCGAGACGCGCAAGAAGGCGGGCGACCTGCCCGAGAACTACCGCGCCGACATCCTGGCGCCGTTCCTGGAAAGCGCGGCGCTGGAAATCACGCGCGCCATCCAGTTCTTCTACACCTCGACCCCGTATACCCGGATCGACCAGCTGTACCTGGCCGGCGGCTGCGCGCTGCTGCCCGGGATCCTCGACGTCGTGGCCGGCCGCACCCGCCTGCCGACGCTGCTCGCGGCGCCCTTCGAGGGCATGCAGCTCGGCCCCGGCGTGCGCGAACACCAGCTGCGCCAGGACGCCCCGGCCTACCTGGTCGCCTGCGGCCTGGCGCTGCGGAGGTTCGGCTGATGATCCGGATTAACCTGCTGCCCCACCGCGAAGCCAAGCGCAAGCAGAAGCAGGCCGCCTTCGTCGCCCTGATGGCGCTGGGCGGCGTGCTGGGCGCCATCGTGGTGATGCTGGTCGGCGCCTATAACGCGAGCCAGATCTCGGTCCAGAACCAGCGCAACGAGGTCTTGAAAAAAGCCAGCGCGGAGCTGGACAAGAAGATCGGCGAGATCACCAACCTGAAGGAAGAAATCGCCGCGCTGCAGGCGCGCCAGCAGGCGGTCGAAGACTTGCAGGGCGACCGCAACCAGCCGGTCCACCTGCTCGACGAGCTGGTGCGCCAGACGCCGGAAGGCGTGCACCTGAAATCGGTCAAGCAGAGCGGCCAGCGCGTGATCCTGACCGGCAACGCCCAGTCGCAGGAAAGGGTGGCCGAGCTGCTGCGCAACCTGTCGAGCGGCTCGCCGTGGCTGCAGAACCCGGACCTGACCGAGGTCCGCGCCGTCAGCCTGGCCCAGGGCAAGGCCAGCCGCAAGGTGGTCGAGTTCACGCTCGGCGTGTCGATCAAGCGCGCGCGCCTGAGCGACGAGGGCGACGAGGCCGCGCACGGCGACAAGCCGGTCGGGGGCAAGCGCGCGGCGGAGAAGTCATGAACATCGACATCAAAGAGCTCGGCGCCCGGCTGGCGGCGCAGTTCCAGGATCTGCAGGGCCGTCCGCCCGGCCAGTGGCCGCTGGCGCCGCGCCTGCTGTGCGCCGCCGGCGTGATGGCGGCGGTCGTCGGCCTGGGCTACTACTTCTACTGGAGCGACCAGTTCGCGGCCCAGGAACGCGGCGCGCGCGACGAGCAGAAGCTGCGCGAGGAGTACAAGACCAAGATGGCGCAGGCGATCAACCTGGAAGCGCTCAAGGCGCAGAAGGCGCAGGTCGACCAATACGTGGTGCGCCTGGAGAAGCAGTTGCCGAGCAAGTCCGAAATGTATTCGCTGCTGTCCGACATCAACCAGTCGGGCGTGGGCCGCGGCCTGCAGTTCGAGCTGTTCAAGCCGGGCCAGGAAGTGGTGCGCGACTACTACGCCGAGCTGCCGATCGATATCAAGGTGAGCGGCCGCTACCACGACATGGGCGCGTTCGCCGCCGACATGGCCAACCTGCCGCGCATCGTCACGCTGAACAACCTGACCCTGCTGGCCGGCAAGGACGGCAGCCTGGGGCTGCAGGCGGTGGCCAAGACCTTCCGCTACCTCGACCAGGAAGAGCTGGCGGCCCAGCGCGCCGCGCGCGCGGCCGAGAAGAAGAAGGGCAAGAAGGGCAAGGGCAAGGCCAAGACCGGGGGCAAGAAATGATGCGCGCACGAGCGATGGGGCGGATGGGCGCGCTGCTGCTGGCCGGCAGCCTGCTGGCCGCCTGCGGCGACGGCGGCGTGGGCGAGACCCGGGCCTGGATGAAGGGGGTGGAAAAGCAGACCGTGCCGAAGGTCAAGCCGCTGCCGGAGCCGAAGACCTTCGAGCCCTATGGCTACGATCCGCGCGCGGCGCTCGACCCCTTCGATCCGACCAAGCTGCTGGGCGAGATGGCGCGCATGGCGCAGGCCGGCGGCAATGCCAACCAGCCCGATCTCGAGCGGCCGAAGGAATTGCTGGAGACCTTCCCGCTCGACACGATGCGGATGGTGGGGACGATCCAGAAGGGCGGCGTGAACTACGCGCTGCTGCAGGTCGAGCGTTCGCTGTACCGGGTGCGCAGCGGCCAGCGGATTGGACAGAACTACGGGCGCATCACGCGTGTGAGCGAGGGCGCCGTCGAGATCAGGGAATCGGTACAGGACGCCACTGGCGACTGGGTGGAGCGGATGGCCCACATCGAGCTGCAGAGCCGCGCAGCCAAATAAGGAGAGCAGTAGATGACCTTCAACGTCAAGATTCGCTTCGCCCCGCCGGCCTGGCTGGCGCGCGCCGCGGCCGCACTCATGCTCATGATGTGCGCCGGCGCCGCCCTGGCCCAGGGCAATGCGATCGAGTCGATCACGGCCAACCAGCAGGGCAGCAACGTGGTCATCAACGTGACCATGCGCGTGGTCCCGGCGCGTGCGCCGATCGGCTTCGCGATCACCAACCCGTCCCGCATTGCGCTCGATTTCGGCGCCACCGCCAACGCCACCGGCAAGGCGGTGCACGAGCTGAACCTGGGCGACGTGCGCAGCCTGAACGTGGTGCAGGCCGGCGAGCGCACCCGCCTGGTGCTGAACCTGGCGCGCGCCCTGAACTACGCCACCACCATCGACGGCAAGTCGGTGATCGTGACCGTGGAAGGCTCGGGCGGCGTGGCGCGCGCGCTCGACGCCAGCGGCATGCCGGCCGCTGCGGCGGCGCGGGCGTCGCTTCCCGCGACGCGCCCTCAATTGCGCGACCTCGACTTTCGCCGCGGCGCCAATGGCGCCGGCCGGGTCGTGGTCGACCTGCCCGCCAACCAGGTGGCGGTCGACGTGCGCCAGAGCGCCGGCGGCGTGACCGTCGACTTCCTCAATGCGCGCCTGCCGGAGTCGCTGCGCCGGCGCCTGGACGTGACCGATTTCGGCACGCCGGTCACCCGCGTCTCGACCCTGGCCCAGGGCGATAATGTGCGCATGACGGTGGAGGCGCAAGGCGACTGGGAACAGTCGGTATTCCAGAGCGACACCCAGCTCGTGGTCGAGGTGCGCAAGGTGGAAAGCGACCCGAATCGCAGCAGCCCGGGCTCGCGCGACAACCCGCAGGGTTATCGCGGCGAGAAGCTGTCGTTCGACTTCCAGGACGTCGAGGTGCGCGCCGCGCTGCAGGCGGTGGCCGACATCTCGGGCCTGAACATCATCGCCAGCGACTCGGTCACCGGTTCGCTGACCCTGCGCCTGAAGGACGTGCCGTGGGACCAGGCGCTGGACGTGATCCTGACCGCCAAGGGCCTGGACCAGCGCAAGAACGGCAACGTGGTGTGGATCGCGCCGAAGGAAGAACTGCTGACCAAGGAAAAGCTCGAGCTCGAGCAGCGCGCCCAGATCGCCGAACTCGAGCCGCTGCGCTCCGAGATCTTCCAGCTCAATTACCAGAAGGCGGAATCGTTCCGCAACGTGTTCGGCCTGGACGCCGGCGGCGCCACCGCGAGCAGCGATGCGGGCGGGCGCAACCGCGTGCTGTCGCGGCGCGGCAGCGCGATCATCGATCCGCGCACCAACCAGCTGTTCGTGACCGACATCGCGTCCAGGATCGAGGACATCCGCAAGCTGATCCAGAAGACCGACATCGCCTCGAAGCAGGTGCTGATCGAGGCGCGCCTGGTCGAGGCCAACGACGGCTTCTCGCGCAACCTCGGCGCCAAGCTCGGCTTCAACGACCTGCGCACCCAGCGCGGCGGCGACTCCGGCTGGCAGATCAGCGGCAACGAGCGCGTCGCCATCGGCGGCAACCTGGCCGGCGTGGGCCAGGTCACCGGCCAGACCCCGGCGACCACCAGCATCGACAACACCACCATGGTCAACCTGCCGGCGGCCGGCATCGGCGGCGTCCCGGCCTCGACGCTGGCGTTCTCGCTGTTCTCCTCGGCCGCCAACCGCTTCCTGAACCTGGAACTGTCGGCGCTGGAAGCCGACGGCAAGGGCAAGATCATCTCGAGCCCGCGCGTGGTCACCGAGGACAAGCAGGTCGCCGTGATCGAGCAGGGCGTCGAGCTGCCCTACGAGCAGGCGACCAGCAGCGGCGCCACCTCGATCTCGTTCAAGAAGGCCAACCTGCGCCTGGAAGTGACGCCGCAGATCACGCCGGACGGCAACGTGGTGCTGGAAGTGGACGTCAACAAGGATTCGAAGGGTGAAGAGACGCGCGCCGGCTTCGCGATCAACACCCAGCACGTCAAGACCAAGGTGATGGTCGAGAACGGCGGCACGGTGGTGCTGGGCGGGATCTACCAGCAGACCGAGCGCAACAACGTGACCAAGGTGCCGCTGCTGGGCGACGTCCCGCTGCTGGGCTACCTGTTCAAGACCAGCGGCGTCGAGCACAGCAAGACCGAGCTGCTGGTCTTCATCACCCCGAAGATCGTGAACGAGAACGTGGCGGGCACGCGCTGAACCGACCTTAATTTCTTCCCCCAACCGATAATAATACGAAAAACCAGCACATCAAGTACGGCAGCCTGGCGCTGCTCCTGGCCGCGACCCTGTCCGCCTGCGGCGGCGGCGGCGGCAACCCGGGCACACCTAGCGGCAGCGGCGGCAGCGGCACCGGCAGCACGCCGGTCACGCCGGCCGCGCCGACCGTCGGCGTCAGCCTGGTCAATGCCACGGGCAGCGCCAGCACCTCGCTCTCCGGCGCCACCCCGCTGACGGTGCGCGCCCTGGTGCTCGACGCCAACAAGCAGCCGGTGCCGAATGCGCTGGTCACCTTCACCACCGCCGACGACCTGGCCGTGTTCGCGCCGGGCGCCGGCACCGCCCTGACCGACGCCAGCGGCACCGCCAGCATCACCATGCGCGTGGCCAGCCTGGCGGCCAGCGGCGCCGGCACCGTCACGGCCAGCGTCACCGTGGCCGGCACCGCCGTCACCAACACCGCCAACTACGCGGTCAACGCCACCGCGCTGACCTTCAGCGCGCTGCGCCTGGAGCCGGGCAGCATCAATGCCTACGACTCGAGCAAGATCGCGGTCGACCTGCTGGCCAACGGCGCCAGGTACACCGGCCAGGTCAACGTCAACTTCACCTCGGCCTGCGTCGCCGCCGGCAAGGCCACGCTGGCCGCCGTCGTCGCGACCAGCAACGGCACCGCGGAGACGGTCTACCGCGACCAGGGTTGCGGCAACAACGACACCATCACCGTGACCGCCGACGGCGTCGCGACCCCGGCCACGGGTTCGCTCGTGATCGCCCAGCCGGGCGCCGCGTCGGTGCAGTTCGTCGAGGCGCTGCCGACCGACAAGTCGATCGTGATCCGCGGCCAGGGCGGCATCAACCGCACCGAGACCGCGACCCTGCGCTTCCGCGTGTTCGACCTGTTCAATCGTCCGCTGGCCAACAAGCAGGTTGATTTCATCGCCGAACCCGAGAACCTGGTCACCCTGAACAAGACGACCGACCGCACCGACCAGAACGGCGAGGTGATCACCACCGTCAATTCGGGCAACGTGCCGACCTCGTTCCGCGTGCACGCCGTGCTGCCGGGGACCACGCCCGTCATCTCGACCACCTCGGATTCGATCGTCGTGACCACCGGCCTGCCGACCCAGCGCGCGTTCTCGATCTCGACCACCAGCGGCAACGTGGACGGCTGGTCGTTCGACAGCGGCACCACGACCCCGGCCGCCACCGTCAACGTGCTGCTGGCCGACCAGTTCGGCAATCCGGTGGCGGATGGCACGCCGATCGTGTTCCAGACCAATATCGGCGCCGTCGGCACCTCGAGCTCGGGCGGCTGCGTCACCGTCAACGGCGGCTGCTCGGTCCCGTTCCGCACGCAAGAGCCCCGCGTCGCGCTGCCGAACACCCCGGCCACGCCATGCAATACCGGCCCGAATGCGACCCCGGACAGCACCCGTCCGGGCGTGGCCACGATCTGCGCCAGCACCACCGACGGCAGCAATACCCAGTTCGTCAAGACGACGATCACGTTCAGCGACGAAACCCTGGCCCGTGCCTACGTCAACGGCGCCACGTCGCCGTCGACCGGCGACCTGGGCAGCGCCAGCGCCAACGACCCGAAAGTGTTCGTGGTGCAGTTGACCGACCTGAACGGCAACCCGCTGCCGTCCGAGTCGACCGTGGCGGTCACCGGCCTGGTCAACGCCACCCTGGTCGACATCAGCCCGGCCCGCGTGCCGAGCATCTTCGCCGCCGCCGGAACCGGACCGCAGGGTTCGTCGCACCGGATCACCCTGAGCGCCACCGGGACCAAGCCCTGCACCGCGGGCGCCCGGGCGACCTTCAATGTGAGCGTCACCACGCCGCGCGGCGACGTCAGTTCGCTGCCGTTCTCGCTGAACTTCACTTGTCCATAAAATTCGCGGATTGACAGGCGGCCAGTCTATACTGGCCGTCTTTTCATTAGAGCGGGTTTGGTAGTGCCACATCCCAAGAACGACAATATCTTCCTTGTTGGCCTGATGGGGGCAGGGAAGACCACGATCGGACGATTGCTTGCACGCAAGCTCAATCGCCGCTTCGTCGATTCCGACCACGAGATCGAGGCGCGCACCGGCGCCACCATCCCCTGGATCTTCGAGATCGAGGGCGAGGCCTGCTTCCGGCGGCGCGAAGCGGACGTGATCCGCGACCTCTCCGGCCAGCAGGGCCTGGTGCTGGCCACCGGCGGCGGCGCCGTGCTCAATCCGCACAGCCGCGCCCTGCTGGCCGAGCGCGGCACCGTGATCTACCTGCGCGCCTCGATCGGCAGCATCCTGCAGCGCACCGCCCACGACAAGAACCGTCCGCTGCTGCAGACGGCCGACCCGCGCGCGAAGCTCGAAGAGCTGTGGGCCCAGCGCGATCCGCTGTACCGCGAGATTGCGGACCTGGTCATCGACACCGGCCGTCCTAACGTACAATCGATGGTACAAACCATATTGGACCAGCTGGCGGCGCAGGAAATGGCTCGCGCGCGCCGGCTTGCAAGGACATCGATGAACGAACAGGAACGCATCACCCTCAACGTCGACCTCGGCGAACGCAGCTATCCGATCGCGATCGGCCCCGGCCTGCTGGACGACGCCGCGCTGCTCGAACGCCACATCGGCGGCAACAAGGTGGCCATCGTCACCAACACCACCGTCGCGCCGCTGTACCTGGACAAGGTGGCCGGCCACCTGCGCGCTGCGGGCCGCGACGTGGTCGAGATCGTGCTGCCGGACGGCGAAGAGCACAAGAACTGGCAGTCGCTCAACCTCGTCTACGACGCGCTGCTGCAGAACAAATGCGACCGCAAGACCACGCTGGTGGCGCTGGGCGGCGGCGTGATCGGCGACCTGACGGGCTTCGCCGCCTCGAGCTATATGCGCGGCGTGCCCTTCGTGCAGATCCCGACCACCCTGCTGTCCCAGGTCGATTCCTCGGTCGGCGGCAAGACCGGCATCAACCACCCGCTGGGCAAGAACATGATCGGCGCCTTCTACCAGCCGCGCGCCGTCATCGCCGACACCGCGACGCTCGACACGCTGCCGCCGCGCGAGCTGTCGGCCGGCCTGGCCGAAGTGATCAAGCACGGCGCCATCCTCGACGCGACCTTCTTCGACTGGATCGAGGCCAATATCGGGAAACTGATGGCCCGCGAGCCGCAAGCCATCGCCCACGCGATCGCGCGCTCGTGCGAGATCAAGTCCGAGGTGGTGCGCAAGGACGAACGCGAAGGCGGCCTGCGCGCGGTGCTGAACTTCGGCCATACCTTCGGCCACGCGATCGAGAACGGCCTGGGCTACGGCGAATGGCTGCACGGCGAGGCGGTCGGCTGCGGCATGGTGATGGCGGCCGACATGTCGGCGCGCCTGGGCCTGATCGAGCCCGCCGCCGTGGAGCGCGTGCGCGCCCTGGTGCGCGCCGCCGGCCTGCCGGCCGTGGCGCCGGATCTGGGCGAGGCGCGCTGGATCGAGCTGATGGAAGTCGACAAGAAGAACGAGGGCGGGGAGATCCGGTTCATCCTGCTCAAGCCGCTCGGCAGCCCGTCGATCACCACGGCGCCGCTGGACATCCTGCGCTCGACCCTGGCGGCGTGCAGCGGCTGAAGGAGCGCATGATGGACTTCGACGCCGGCCTTGCCCCCTACGCGGCGCACTCGTCGCAGTCGCGCGGACGGCGCCACCCCGAGCCGGGCCCGGGTTCGCGCAGCGAATACCAGCGCGACCGCGACCGCATCATCCATTCGACCGCCTTTCGCCGGCTGGAATACAAGACCCAGGTCTTCCTCAACCACGAGGGCGACCTGTTCCGCACCCGGCTGACCCACAGCATCGAAGTGGCGCAGATCGGCCGCACCCTGGCGCGCAGCCTGCGCCTGAACGAAGACCTGGTCGAAGCCACCGCGCTGGCGCACGACCTGGGCCACACGCCCTTCGGCCACGTGGGCCAGGACGTGCTCAACGACTGCATGAAGGATTTCGGCGGCTTCGAGCACAACCTGCAAAGCCTGCGCGTGGTCGACCACCTCGAAGAGCACTACGGCGCCTTCGACGGCCTGAACCTCACGTTCGAGACGCGCGAGGGCATCCTCAAGCACTGCTCGCTCAACAATGCGCGCCAGCTGGGCGAGCTGGGCCAGCGTTTCATCGACCGCAGCCAGCCCAGCCTGGAAGCGCAGCTGACCAACCTGGCCGACGAGATCGCGTACAACAACCACGACATCGATGACGGCCTGCGCTCCGGCCTGTTGACCATGAAGCAGATGGAAGAGGTGGAGCTGTTCGCGCGCCTGCGCAGGCAGGTCGAGCAGCAATACCCTGGCCTGGCGGGGCGCCGTGCGCTGTATGAGACGATCCGCCTGATGATCACGGCGATGACGGCCGACCTCGTGGAGACTTCACGACAGCGCATCCTGGACGCGAACCCGCGGACCATCGACGACGTGCGCGCCGGTCCGCCGCTGATCCGCTTCTCGGACACTATGCGCGCCGAGACCACGGCCCTCAAGCGCTTCCTGTACGCCAACCTGTACCGCCACTTCCAGGTCAACCGCATGCGGGTCAAGGCGAGCCGCATCGTGCGCGAGCTGTTCCAGGCCTTCCTGGACGATCCGGTGCTGCTGCCGAACGACTACCAGGTCGAGGGCGACCCGATCAAGCAGGCGCGCAAGATCGCCGACTATATCGCCGGCATGACGGATCGTTATGCGATCCGCGAGCATCGGCGGATTTTCTCGCTCGATCATTTCTGAATGGAGGCGGCACCGACCGCACCCAGTGGCGTGGATCAAGCGATGGCCTGCAGCAGAAGGCGCAGGCGCGTCTGAATCCGTGGCTCTGCATCGTCGAGATGGCGCATTGCCTTGGTCATTTCGTTGGATAGCCGGTTGAAGTCACGCTCGACGATCTGTGTCAGCACAGCGATAGTTTGTTCACTTGCGACGCGTCGGATATCCTTGCCTAGCAAATAGACGCCTGCCAGGTCTGGATCGTAGTCGCCGGCTTCGATGACACCATCCTCTTCGTACACACGATCGATATTGCCGGCGGCGGCATAACTGTCCATGAGGTGGATGAGATCGTGAGCATCCTTCGGGTTTTCCAGTCCTCGATCCGACCATGCGACCAGCTTGAGTATGGCAAGTCCCGCAAGAGAGACGACCTTGCCGTCGAAGCCGGGCAGGAATGTCACGCGTTCCGCAGCAGCCAGAACGTCGTCATAACCGGCCAGGTTCATGATGACCTTCATGTCGGGCGGCCAGGCCAGTTCGTCGCTTCCTTGGGTTATTTGTCCGAATGGCACAAGGTCCAGATGGTAGTTGAGATCACCTTGATCGCCCTTGTAGTAAAGGCGCTGTCGTGCCTGCCCACCAGGAATGAAGGTCCCGCGCGCAATGAGCCTTGCCCTGAGCGCATCGAACTGATCCCAGTCCTTGACGGCGATGGCGAAATCCACGTCGTATGTCGCACGCCTGGCGGCAAGTCCGAATACATGGGTGAGCAGGATATCGCGTGCCGTCGCGCCTACAAGCATATAATCGACTTGTTCGGCCTGCGCTTCTTCTGCCACGGCGCGAAGGATGTCGATCGTGACATCATCGATGGGCCGGTCAGCCCTGATTGAACGAGGTGTCAATGAACCTCTCCTTGATCATGCCCGCGGTCTCTTGTGTGCGTGGGTCCAGCAACGCGAGCAGCTCTGAGTACACCAGCAAAGGCGGCGCAGTATCGCGCGCTGTCGTTGGTTTCCAGCGCCAGAATTTCTCCAGTATCTCGATGTCCCCATTGTTGTCTGGCCTGATGCGATACTGCTTGCTCAGTTTCCTGATCATGCCTTCCATATCGTCCGGGCAGACGTACAGGGTTTGCGTGGCCGGCTTGAGGTGCCCGGTCAATCTGGCTGCGGCGACTTCCGATCCCCATACGGCGTCGAATCCCTCCAACTCGGCCTTTTGCCACCAGGACGGTTCGGTAGCGCTGAAACGCCGGCTCTTCAGTTTTGCACGCAGGGTAGTGGGATAGTTGACTGCCCACTCATCGATCAGGCGTTCCGGTTCCAGCAATCTTCTGCGCTCGGAATTCCCTTTATTGATGAGGTAACCGCGGCGCTCCAGATCGTTCAATACGTTATAGGCTGTTCCCAGCGAAACGCCGGCATGGTTTGCAAGCTCCTTGTAGGGCAAATGAACAGCGTCTGGCTTGGCAAGCAGGACAAATCCCATGCGCAGGGCTGCGGCATTCGTGAGTCCTTTTGCGGCCGGTAAAAGCAGTTGGTTGCGCTCCTTTTTTTCGCCGGTGACGAGAACGAAAAGGCCGGGCGCTTGCAAATAGGCGTTGCCGTTCGTGTCGATGAACTGCAGTCCCGTGACACGACAGTATTCGGCCAGTTCTCTAGTAATGTACGGTGCGATCAACAGGCCTGGATGGCCAGTCGTTTGCAATTGGCGCCTGACATGGTCGATGTGTGCTTTGCGGTCGATCAGGAGCTTGCACTCGACTGCGTAACGGGCGGAGCCGTTCTCATGCACAAGATCGATCGTTGCGTCTGGCCGGTACCCGGCTGATGGAGCCGCCTCAAGCTTGGCCATGTGTCCTTCGACATCGACCTTTTCCTTGAGCGCATCGAACGCAGCCAGGATCAGCCCTTCTTGGGCCTCGGCAGGATTATAGGTAATTGCACGATCATTCATTCACTCTTCCTCGTTTCCACAGGCTGTGAATGAAACCATTCTATGCAAGATAGCGAGGATTTTCAATAATTTTTAATTTTCACGTTACGTGAAAATGGATAAAAATTGAAAATTTCAGCTGAACAGACTTGGCGTCGCCAAGTCCAGCAACAGCTTCTTGACCGGCGCCGGCAGCGGCGCTTCCCTGACCACATCCAGCTTCCACCAGACGTGGCCTGGCGCCAGCGCAGCGCGCGCCGTCAGCGTCACCGCGAACGGCGCGATGTGCAGCTTGTAGTGGGTGAAGACGTGCACCAGCGGGCTCAGTGGCCGCACTTCGTCGACCGTGCCGAAGGCGCTTGCCGCAGCTGCGACGTCGGCCGTACAGACCGGCGGCTCGTCCTCGTCCATCGGCACGTGCCCGCCCACCTCCGGCAGCGACAGCAGGCCGCCCCAGATGCCGGTTTGCGGACGCTGTTCCAGCAGCACTTCGCCGCCATCGATCACGACCAGCAGCGCGGTGCGCTTTTCCGGCGTCGCCTTCTTCGGTTTGCGCACCGGCAGGTCGGCGGTGCGGCCGGTGGCGAAGGCCACGCAGCGCGCCTGCAGCGGGCAGCGGCCGCAGTCGGGCCGCGAACGGGTGCACAGGGTGGCGCCCAGGTCCATCAGGCCCTGGGTGTAGGCTTCGATGGCGCCCGGATTGCCGGCCACCTCGGGCAGCAGGGCGTCGGCGCGCCGCCACAGCGCATCCTCGATTGGCTTGAGGCCCGGATAGGCGTCGATCCCGAACACGCGCGCGAACACGCGCTTGACGTTGCCGTCCAGGATGGCGGCGCGCACGCCGCTGGAAAAGGCGGCGATCGCCGCCGCCGTCGAGCGGCCGATGCCGGGCAGGTCGGCCAGCAGCGCCGGGTCGCTCGGGAACACGCCGTCGTAGTCCCGCACCACGCGCTTGGCACAGGCATGCAGGTTGCGCGCGCGGGTGTAGTAACCGAGGCCGCTCCAGTGGGCCATCACGTCGTCAAGTGGCGCTTCGGCCAGCGCGTGGACGGTCGGGAAGCGTTCCAGGAAGCGCGCGTAATAGCCCAGCACCGCGGCCACTTGCGTCTGCTGCAGCATGATCTCGGACAGCCAGACGCGGTAGGCATCCTGGGTGTTTTGCCAGGGCAGGGTGTGGCGGCCATGGCTGCGCTGCCAGTCGATCACGGCCTTCGAGAAGGTCGGATCGGCCAGCTGGTCGAACTCGGTGAGGCGTTTCATGCGGTGTCTTGTGAAGGCGCTAGGCCTCTAATGTAGTGGTGACGCCGGCCGCGATGGCGGCCAGGCGCTGGCGCGTGGATTCGAGCTCGGCCTGGCCGTGCTCGAAGGCGCCGATCTTCTGTTCCAGGCTGTCGCTGGCGTCATGGATGCGCTGGACCGTGGCCTGGCGCTGGCGCAGGTTGTCGCGGTGCTGGCGGATCTGCGCTTCCAGCGGCGCGTTGGCGACCTTCAGCCAGGCTTCGACGTCGGCGTTGGCGGCGCGGTAGACGCGCCGCACGCGCGAAGCGATCGAATCGAAGAAGCGCTCGAGCAGCGTGGCGCGGCTGGTCATCAACAGGGTCGCTGTGCCGAACTGGCGCTCGAACAGCGTTTCGATGGCATCGATCTCGTCGACGTGGCGCGTCAACGATAACGCTTGCGGCAGCGCCAGCGACAGGCCGTGTTCGGCCGCGAAGCGGCGGTGCATGGCGTCCATCATGGACTTGATCTCGTCGACCTTGGCGCAGGCGTCGAGCAGGCCGGCGCGCGCGCCGGCGAAGTAGTTGCGCACCGGCGCGCGCATGCCGGTGGCGAAGCGCGCCGCCGACATCGCGACGCGCACCGTTTCGGTCCGGTCCTGCAGGCCATCCATGCCGACCAGGGTGTACAGCTCGGTCGACAGGCGCGTGAACACGGCGCGCGTGCCCTGCAGCTTGAACAGGCCGGCGTCGAATTCCTTCTTTTCGGCCTCCACCCGGCGCACCATGTGGGCGATCATGCCCTGGTTCTTGCCGCGCAGGCTGCGCAGTTCCTGCAACTGCTCGACCAGTTCGCGCAGGCGCGCCGCCACCAGCAGCTGCTGGCCGGCGGCCAGCAGTTCGAGGTCGGCGCGCAGCTGGCGCGCATTGATCGAGCGCCGCGCCGGGATCAGGTGGTGGAACAGCGCCGATTCGAGCTCGCCCAGGCGGCTGCGCTCGAACAGGTCCATGTCGCCGCCGATGCGTCCGACCAGCGCCTTGTGGGCCGAGACCGGATACACCTGGCCGGCGTCCAGCCCGAGCAGGCGCGCGACGTCGTGCTGCTGGCGCGCGATCTCGGCGTCGACAGAGCTCGGGCTCGTGAGCTCGTCCCACATGGCGTCGATCTTGTTCAGCACCGCCAGCCGGCCCGGCCCGGCGCCGATATGGGTGCGCCAGACGTCGATGTCGCTGCGCGTCACGCCGGTGTCGGCGGCCAGCACGAACAGCACCGCGTGCGCGTTCGGGATCAGGTTCAGCGTCAGTTCCGGCTCGGTGCCGATCGCGTTCAGGCCCGGGGTGTCGAGGATCACCAGGCCCTGCTTGAGCAGCGGATGCGGCAGGTTGATGACGGCGTGGCGCCAGCGCGGGATGTCGATGCTGTCGTCCGCACCGACGCCGGCGGCGAGGTCGGGATCCTGTGGGTCGAACAGGCCGTAGCGCTCGGCCTCTTTCACCGGTACGCGGCGCGTCTGGCTGACCTGGCGCAGCGTCTCGTGCATCGCGCCAGGATCGTCCAGGTCGAGCGGCAACACGGTCCAGGCGCCGGGATCGTCGCGGTAGTCGCCCAGGGACAGCTGGCCGGCGCGGGTCTCGATCGGCAGCAGGCGGATGCAGGGCGGCAGCTGCGCATCCCACAGCAGTTCGGTAGGGCACATGGTGGTGCGGCCGGCGCTGGACGGCAGGATGCGCTGGCCGTAATCGGCGAAGAACAGGGCGTTGATCAGCTCGGTTTTTCCACGCGAGAACTCGGCCACGAAGGCGACCGACAGCCGGTCGTCGCGCAGGCGTCCAAGCGCGCGCGCCAGCACCTGTTCGCCGGCGGCGTCGATCAGTCCGGCTTCGCGCAGGGCTTTGCCATAGCCCTCGAGGCTGGCGGCAACGCTGGCCCGCCGCGCTCCATACTGTTGTAGATCCTGCATCGTTCAGCCCGTTATATTCTTAGCGCTGGCACTGCGCGCAATAAAACGTCGAGCGCTGGCCCTGCTTGATCTGGCGGACCGGCGCCTCGCACTGGCGGCAGGGCACACCAGCACGATCATAGACGAAATATGTCTGCTGGAAATATCCAGACTGCCCATTTACCGCAATAAAGTCACGCAGGGTACTGCCGCCCTGGACGATGGCGGCGGCCAGGATGTCGCGGATCGCCTCGGCCAGCCGGTCGTAGCGCGCGCGGCTGATGCGCGAAGCCGGTGTCTTGGGGCTGATGCCGGCCCGGAACAGGCTTTCGCAAGCGTAGATATTGCCGACGCCCACCACGATGTCGCCGGCCAGCAGCACCTGCTTGATCGGCGCGCTGCGGCGCCGCGTTTCCCGATGCAGCAGGGCGCCATCGAAATGCTCGCCGAGCGGTTCCACGCCCAGGCCGCGCAGCAGGATGTGCTCCTCCAGCGCGCCGTCCTCGCTCGCATGCCACAGCACGGCGCCGAAGCGGCGCGGATCGTGCAGGCGCAGCACTTGCAGCCCTTCCGGGCCATTGACGACGAGGTCGACATGGTCGTGCTTGCGCGGTTCGATGCCCGGCGGCAGCACGCGCAGGTGGCCGGACATGCCCAGGTGGATGATCAGGGTGCCGTGCTCGAAATGAATCAACAGGTATTTGCCGCGCCGGCCGGTGGCCAGGATGCGGCGGCCGGCCAGCAGCCCGGACAGGCCGGGCGGGAAGGGCCAGCGCAGGCCGTCGCGGCGGCAGACGAGCTGCTCGACGACGCGGCCTTCGATATGGGGCGCGACACCGCGCCGGGTGACTTCTACTTCTGGCAGTTCAGGCATGGGGGAGACGAATCGTGTAAAGTCGGGTTGCCGTCGCGGCTGGGCAGCCTGCGGGCCGGGCTGGCGCCAGGAATCCTGGCGCAGCTCATGCGCGGCAGGCGCCTGCGCATGAGCGTAGAATCAAATCAAAACATCAACTCGGATTTTGGACTTGCTTTGAAAAACGCTTTCGCCATTGTAACCGTCTCCGGGCTGCTTGCAGGCCTGCTCTCGGCTTGTGCTGTCTCGCCGCAACAGCAGTCGCTCGCCGCCGGCGAGCAGGCCGGGGCCGGCCAGCAGCAATCCGCACCGCAAGAAGCCGAGCTGGACGAGGAAGAGCTGGCGGCCAAGAAAAAGGCCGAGGAAGAAGCGCGCCTGCCCAAGGTCGAGCTCACGCCCGTCATGCTCGAGCAGTTGATGAAGGCGGAATTCGCGTTTCGCAACGGCGACTGGCAGGGGCCTTATCTAACCGTCTACAACCTGGCCCAGCGCACCGGCGATCCGCGCCTGGCGCGCCGCGCGGCCGAGATGGCGGTGGCCGCCAAGCAGGCCGACGACACCCTGGCCGCGGTGCGCCTGTGGTACCAGCTCGACCCGGAATCCGACGAAGCGACCCAGTATTTCGTCGGCATGGCGGTCACGTCCGACAAGATCGCCGAACTCGAACCGATCTTCGAGCAGCGCCTGCGCGAGGCGACCCCGGCCCGGCGCGGCGTGCTGCTGTTCCAGGTCCAGCAATTGCTGGGCCGTGCGAAGGACAAGGAAGCGGCGATCGCCATGCTCGAGCGCCTGATCGCGCCCTATGACAACACGATGGAGGCGCGCGTCGTGCGCGCCCAGATCGCGCTGGTGCGTGACGACAAGGCGCTGGCGCGCAGCGAGGCCCGGGCGGCCCTGGCGGCCAAGCCCGACGCCGAGATCGCCCTCCTGATGCTGGCGCAGACGACCGAGGACGAGGCGCAAGTGGTGGCCCTGATGCAGAACTTCCTCAAGAGCTATCCGAAGGCGAACGACGTGCGCGCCGCCTATGCACGGGTGCTGGTCAACCGCAAGGATTATCCGGCTGCGCGGCGCGAGTTCGAGCTGCTGGTCAAGGGCCAGCCCGACAACGCCGCCCACCTGTATGCGCTGGGCATCCTGGCCACGCAGATGAACGATGCCCTCGGCGCCGAACAATATTTCACCCGCTTCGTGGAAGTGCTGGGGCGCAATCCAGACGATGAGCGCGATCCTTCGCGCGCGCTGTTGATCCTGTCGCAACTGGCGGAAGAGCGCAATGACCTGGTCGGCGCCCTGCAATGGCTGGACAAGGTGCCGGAAGGGACGGATCCGCAAACCCGCTTCAATGCCCAGCTGCGCCGCGTTCACCTGGTCGGCAAGGGCGGCGACGTGAGCAGCGCGCGGCGCCTGCTGGCCGAGATCAAGACCGACGATCCGGCGCGCCAGGCCCAGCTCATGGCGGCCGAGGCGCAACTGCTGCGCGAAGCCAACCAGCTGCAGGAAGCCTATGCGGTGATGGAAGCGGCCACCAAGCGCTTCCCGAAGAATCCCGACCTGCTGTACGACTTCGCGCTGCTGGCCGAAAAGCTGGGCAAGGTCGACGTGATGGAAGCGCAATTGCGTGAAGTGATGGCGCAGGCGCCGGACAATCACCATGCCTACAACGCCCTCGGCTATTCGCTGGCCGAGCGCAATGTGCGCCTGCAGGAAGCCTACGGCCTGATCGCCAAGGCGCTCGACATGGCGCCGGACGACCCCTTCATCATGGACAGCATGGGCTGGATTCATTATCGGATGGGCAATCTGGCGGAAGCCGAGAAATTCCTGCGCCGCGCCTACGATTTGCGCAAGGACCCCGAGATCGCCGTTCACCTGGGCGAGGTGCTGTGGCAAAAGGGCGATAAATCGGCGGCCGAGAAGCTGTGGCGCGAGGCGCGCGCCAAGGATCCGCAGAACGATACGCTGCGCACCACGCTGGCGCGGTTGCGGCCCGCCTTGTGAAATAATCCAGTCTTGCGGCGGACCGCATTGCGCGGTCCGCTGCGTTTGTCCATTTCCCGATCGTTCCTATGCCACTGACCCGACGTCTTACCCTGCTCGCCGCCGCGTGCTCATTCGCTGCCGCGCTTGCCGGCTGCGCCACCGGCACCGCCAACCTGTCCACCGCCACGGTCGGCGACTACCGCGACACCATCGACCTGTCGGGCAAGCTGTCGGTCAATTACCAGAAGGATGGCCGGCAAGAGTCGATCACCGGCAACTTCAACTGGGAGCAGCGTCCCGGGGCGATCGACGTCGCCCTGATCTCTCCGCTGGGCCAGACCGTAGCCACGATCAATGTCACGCCGAATGCCGCGACCCTGGTCCAGGGCGGCCAGGAGCGCACGGCGGGCGACATCGACAGCCTGACCCAGGAGACGCTGGGCTGGCCGCTGCCGGTATCCGGCCTGCGCGACTGGCTGCAGGGCTATGCGCTGGACGCGCAGGGGCAGCGTTTCCGCGCCTCGCCGGCCAATAACACCGTCACGACCAGGGATGGCTGGCGCCTGCGCTTCGTGGAATGGCAAGACGCTGCCGCGGCCCAGCCGGCGCCGCGCCTCATCCAGGCCGAGCGCGCCGCGTCGGGCGACATCACGGACCTCGCGATCCGCATCGTCATCCTGCCTTCGGCCTGATCCATGCGTTCGCTGCACGATTGCCCGGCGCCGGCCAAGCTCAACCTCTTCCTGCACGTTACCGGCCGCCGCGCCGACGGCTATCACCTGCTGCAAAGCGTGTTCCAACTGATCGACCGCGCCGACCGGCTGCATTTCGACTTGCGCGACGACGAGCAGATTCGCCGCACCAACGACGTGCCGGGCGTGCCCGAAGAGCAGGACCTGGTCGTGCGCGCGCTGCGCCTGTTGCAGGCCGAGTTTGCGCGCCGCCATGGCCGGCTGCCGCCAGGCATCTCCGTCAGGGTGGACAAGGTCTTGCCCATGGGCGGCGGGCTGGGCGGCGGCTCGTCGGATGCGGCCACCGCCTTGATGGCGGCCAATGCGCTGTGGGACGCCGGCCTGGGCCGCGAAGAATTGATGGCGCTGGGCTTGCCGCTGGGCGCGGACATCCCGTTCTTCCTGTTCGGCGAAACCGCGTTCGCGGAGGGCGTGGGAGAGGCCTTGCAGGCGGTGCCGGGGCCGGATTGCTGGTATGTGGTGATCGAGCCGGGTGTGGCGGTGCCGACGCCCGCAATTTTTTCTGCGCCAGATTTGACAAGAGACTCAAAGCCCGTCAGAATAGCGGACTTTTCCAGCCACACCGATTCATGCAGTACGGTTGGTTTTGGGAAAAATGATTTGCAGGACGTGGCGATGCGCCTGTTCCCGCCGGTAGCAGAGGCGGTTGAATGGTTGAGCAGCCATGGCGATGCCAGGATGACTGGCTCAGGGGCGTGCGTGTTTTGCGCGTTCTCCAGCGAAGACGCTGCCGACCAGGTGTTGGCGCAAGTGCCGGGCAAGTGGGCGGCATGGAAAGCGAAGTCGCTGCAGACACACCCGCTGATGAAATCGCTCTTGCAAAATCAGGGAGTTATAGTATAAAATACTGCCTGTCGCAGCGTTGAGTAGCAAGTTAAGATGCTGGCGGCAAGTAGTAAAGATCGTGTAGGGGAATCGCCAAGCTGGTTAAGGCACCGGATTTTGATTCCGGCATACCAAGGTTCGAATCCTTGTTCCCCTGCCAAAGTTTTCTTGTTCTGTCGATGCGTGTGCGTCCAGCAAGAAAATCGCGATGCGGTGCCGAGCGCCACATCAGCATGCTAATCAGCCGGTATATCCGGCTGATTGTTTTTCTACCGTACAAACGCTTTTTACCCTTTAGGACTCCCCATGGCTTACGAAAACCTGATGGTTTTTACCGGCAATGCCAATCCGGCACTAGCAGAGGGGGTCGCAAAAAGCCTCGGCATTCCTCTCGGTAAAGCAGTCGTCTCCAAGTTCTCCGATGGCGAAGTCATGGTCGAGATCAACGAGAACGTGCGTGGCAAGGACGTCTTCGTCCTGCAATCGACCTGCGCCCCGACCAACGACAGCCTGATGGAAATCATGCTGATGGTCGACGCCCTCAAGCGCGCTTCGGCCGGCCGCATCACCGCTGCCATTCCTTACTTCGGTTATGCCCGCCAGGACCGCCGTCCGCGTTCGGCGCGTGTCGCGATCTCGGCCAAGGTCGTCGCGAACATGCTGGAAGAAGCCGGCGTCGAGCGCGTCCTGATCATGGACCTGCACGCCGACCAGATTCAGGGTTTCTTCGACATCCCGGTCGACAATATCTACGCATCGCCGATCCTGCTGGGCGACCTGCAGAAGCGTAACTACGACGACCTGCTGGTCGTGTCGCCCGACGTCGGCGGCGTGGTGCGCGCACGCGCCCTGGCCAAGCGCCTGGGCTGCGACCTCGCGATCATCGACAAGCGTCGCCCGAAGGCGAACGTGTCGGAAGTGATGAACATCATCGGCGAAGTCGAAGGCCGCAACTGCGTGATCATGGATGACATGGTCGACACCGCAGGCACCCTGTGCAAGGCCGCCGAAGTGCTCAAGGAGCGCGGCGCCAAGAAAGTCGTTGCCTATTGCACGCACCCGGTCCTGTCCGGCCCGGCGATCGATCGCATCGCGAGCTCGCCGCTGGATGAACTGGTCGTCACCGACACCATCCCGCTGAGCCCAGCCGGCGCCGCTTGCGGCAAGATCCGCCAGCTGACCTGCGCACCGCTGCTGGCCGAGACCTTCAAGCGGATCGTCAAGGGCGACTCGGTCATTTCGCTGTTCGTCGACTAAGCAGTTTCGACGTCGTATTGCGCGGCGCGCCTGGCTCAACAGCCGGCGCGCCGTTGTAGCATCCAGGATTTCTTGAGCGCGCAGCATTGGCGCTCGTTCTTGACCGTCCCTGGTCGCGGGGATGGTCGCCACTTGGGCAACCGGGCCGGGAAACTTTTTTCCCGACATTCGGGCCCGATTTATTTTTGGAGTTTCACATGAAAGTAGTCGCATTCAACCGCACTCAGCAGGGGACCGGAGCGAGCCGCCGCCTGCGCAACGCTGGCCAGACCCCAGGCATCATCTACGGTGGCACCGAAGCCCCGGCGCTGATCGCCCTGGACGGCAACGCGTTGTACCACGCGCTCAAGAAAGAAGCATTCCACGGTTCCGTGCTGGACCTGGAAATCGACGGCAAAACCCAGCAAGTGCTGCTGCGTGACTTCCAGATGCACGCATACAAGCAACTGGTCCTGCACGCTGACTTCCAGCGCGTCGACACCTCGAAGCCGATCCACACCAAGGTCACCCTGCACTTCGTGAACGCCGAGATCTCGCCAGCAGTCAAGCTGAGCGGCGCCATCGTGTCGCACGTGCTGAACGAAGTCGAAGTGTCCTGCCTGCCAGGCCAACTGCCAGAGTTCATCGAAGTCGACCTGTCGAAGCTGGAAGCCGGCCAGTCGATCCACACCGGCGACCTGGTCCTGCCAGAAGGCGTGACCGCGCTGACCCACGGCCAGAACCTGACCATCGTCACCACCTCGATCCCACGCGGCGCAGCGACTGCTGAAACCGCTGCTGAGTAATATCGGCTGATCGCGCCGCTTCGGCGGCGCATCGATAAAAACCCGCCGCGGCTTGCCCGGCGGGTTTTTTGTTTTCCGCCATCGCCGCGGCCCACATCGAGCATCGTTGTGTACGCCGGACGGCCCGTTTGAGCGATAATCGCGTTTTCTCCAAAGAACACCACGCATGTCCATCCGTCTGATCGTCGGCCTCGGCAACCCTGGCCCGGAATACGAACAAACCCGCCACAATGCCGGCTTCTGGCTGGTCGACAACCTGGCCAACAGCCTGCCGGGTTGCCGCCTGCAGCGCGAATCGCGCTTCAACGCCCTGGTGGCCAAGACCTCGATCTCGGGCAACGACGTCTGGCTGCTCGAGCCGCAGACCTTCATGAACCGTTCGGGCCAGTCGGTCGGCGCGCTGGCGCGCTTCTATAAAATCAATCCGGACGAAGTCCTGGTCGTGCACGACGAGCTGGACCTGATGCCCGGCGTCGCCAAGCTCAAGAAAGGCGGCTCCTCGGGCGGCCACAACGGCCTGAAAGACATCACCGCGGCCCTCGGCACCCAGGAATACTGGCGCCTGCGCCTCGGCATCGGCCACCCGCGCAGCCTCAACCTGCAACAGGGCGTGGCCGACTTCGTGCTGCATCGCCCGCGCAAAGAAGAACAAAGCCTGATCGAGGAATCGATCGACAAGAGCCTGCGCATCATCCCGCTCGCCTGCGAAGGCAAGCTCGACGTGGCGACGATGCAGCTGCATACGGCCTGACGCCGCGCTCTTCGCTTCTTTAGCTCATCCTCCCCGCACCACGACCTGCGAGCGCAGGTCGCGCAGCATGCGCTCGAGCGCCGGCCGCATGCGCCTGTAGTCGTCGGGCGAGCAGGTGGCCGCCGTGTGCCTGAACTTGAGCTGGCGCTTGACCGTCACCAGCGCGCCGCGCCGCTGGTAGTGCGAGCGGTAGGCGAAGTTGGCATCGATCACCTTGACGGCGCGCGGCAGGGCCAGCACCTGCGCGCGCTTCGGCAGGTGGAAGCGTAGTTCATCCTCGGCATCGATCGCCGGGCAGACGAACTCCTGGCGCCGCTCGGGTTCCTGCGTGAACGCGAACACGGCGTCGCCCAATCCTCCCCAGAAGTTGTACGTGGTGGCCAGCCCTGTCGGCCCCGGCAGTTGCGTGAAGCCGCTGCTGGCGCCGCGGAACGACAGGGTATAGTCGTCGGCCACGCCTTCGGTGTCGCCCGGCTCCAGCACGCCGCCGCCCTGTTGCCCCAGCCCTTGCAGCATGCGTTCGACGAAGCGGTCGCGCTCGGCCGCCGGCGTGGCGCGCACCACGCGCCGGTAGGGCTCGGCCTGGGCACCGCTGCTGGTGCGCGTGACCTTGAAGCGGCTGCCGCCGTCGGGCTGGATGTCGAACTGGGTAAACGTACGGCTGCGCGCCTGCTGGAAGAACGGGATCATCGCGAACTCTCCCGAGCGCGCCAGCACCGCCGGCTTGCCGAGCAGCGCGGCGGGCAGGAAGCCGCCCGCCACCGATTCGGCGGTCGGGTCGAGATACAGCTGCAGCGAAGGGATGTAGACGATCGCATGATTGAGCACGCCGAGCGTCGGCACGCCGGGCAGGCGATAGGCGTCGCCGTTATTGACCAGCGCCACCGTGCTGTCGATGCCGGAGCTGGCCAGCAGCGCCTCGAGCAGGGTCGCGTGGTCCTTGCAGTCGCCATAGCGGTTGGCCAGCACGCTCGATGCCGCATGCGGCACCACGCCGCCGGGGCCGAGATAGACGCCGACGTAGCGCACGTTCTTGCGCACCCAGTCGGAGAGGGCGATCGCGCGGGCGCGGCGGTCGAGGGTCGCGCCCGTGATGCTGGCCGCCAGCGCCGCCACCGTGTCGTCGGGCAGCGCCTTGCTGGCGGCGCGCTCCTGATAGGCGCGCGCAAAGGCGGCGTAATCGGCGAAGGTCGAGACCGCGAGCCGCTTGCCGTAGTCGAGATAGCTGACGGAATCGGCCTCCAGCCGCGCATTGTCGCCGTCGACGTAGCGCCAGGCGTAGCGGCGCTTGCCGGGCGCGGGCGCGGGCATGTTCGTGGCGGCGCTCGCCTCGAAGCCGACCGCATCGGCGTGCAGGGGCATCGAGGCCGGCATGTCGTAGACCAGGCGGAAGTCGCGCTGGCGCTGGAAGCGCGCCGAGGTCAGGTCTTCGAAGTGGCCGGGAAACAGCGGCGTATGGCGCCGCACGACGTAGCGCACCGCGACCCTGTCGCCCGCTTCGACATCGGGGAAGACGACGATCTTGAGCCGCGTGTCCTGGAACATCGGGGCGTCGAGCGAGGCGGCTTCTTGCTGGTCGCGGATCTGGTACGGCTGCACCGCCAGGCGCCGGCCGTCGGCCTTCTGAGTATGCGCCTCGACGGAGACGACTTCGTCGAGCGACTGGTTGTAGCCGATATAGAACTGGGCGTGTTCGTGCAGCGCCGCGCGGTTGACGATGGTCTTGGCCTGCTCGACCGTGAGCGTGTAGCCGCCGCCCGTCTCGACCACGAAATGCTGGATGTAGCGGTCCACCACCACCGAGCGGTCGGTGCCGCTGTCGGCCTCGAGCGCGCTTGCCGACGCAGGCAGGCACAGCAATGGACACAGAAGCAGACACAGCATGACGACGAAGCGCAGATGCATGACACTCTCCGGACACGCGACCGGCCCATGTTACGCAGCGGTACGGTGGCAGGATTGATCGGGCGCAAGGGCATGCTTCCTGCGATAATTCCGGCATGAAGTCGCTCACTTTTCATGCCGGGCCAGTGGCCATGGCCCAGATTGCGGAACACGGCTTGCGGGCCCGGGACGTGGCCATCGTGCCGGCCGCGGCGGGCGGCCCGAAGGGGCTGATCTTCCAGTCGCTGGACCAATGGATGTTCGGCGAATGGTTCCCTTCGGCCCCGCGCGAACGCACGCTGATCGGCGCTTCGATCGGCGCCTGGCGCATGGCCGCCGCCTGCCAGAAGGATCCGGTCAAGGCCCTCGCCCTGCTGGGCGAGCTGTATGCGGGCCAGCGCTACACGAGCTTGAAACCTACGCCGCAGGACATCGACGCGGTCGTGCAAGCCTTGCTGGGCGAACTGGTGCGCGGGCATGAAGACGACATCGTCAACCACGAGCATTACCGGCTGCACCTCCTGACCGTGCGCGGACTGCGTTCGCTGGCGTCGCCCGCGCACCGCTACGCCGAGATGCGCGGCTTCCTGTCGGCGGCGCTGCACAACGCCGGCTCGCGCGCCTGGCTCGGGCGCCTGATGGAGCGGGTCGTGATTAGCCATGCACGCAGCCAGGCGCCATGGCTGCGCGAGCGCTTCGACAGTTTCAACACGCATTTCTCGACGCTCACACGCGACAATCTGGCGCCCGGACTGCTGGCTTCGGGCACGCTGCCCCTGCTGATGAAGGCGGTGACCGGCATCGCCGAGGCGCCCGCCGGCAGTTACTGGGACGGCGGCATCATCGACTATCACCTGGCGCTGCCGTATTCGCGGGCGAAGGGCGAGCTGGTGCTGTACCCGCATTTCACCGAGCACATCGTGCCGGGCTGGCTGGATAAGGGATTCCCGTGGAGGAGGGCGGCGCGCGGCGCCAATCGCGGCTGGCTCGACAACGTGCTGCTGGTGGCGCCATCCGATGAATTCCTGCGCACGCTGCCGCGCGGGAAGTTGCCGGACCGGGCCGACTTCAAGTTCTATGGCTTAGATCACAGTGAGCGCGTGCGCAATTGGTGCCGGGCGATCAGGGAGGGTGAGCGGCTGCGCGATGAACTGGCGGAGTTCGTGTTCAAGCCTCACTTAGTTGATGTGAAACGGATCTAACAGTCCCGTTGCAAATTCACATTCCAAACCCCTTCTGCTTATCATTTTGATGACAATCCGCAATTGATAAGGCACAATGATAAAGTTCCTTAGCGAAATCCAGTATGTCTATTTCCCAATCAGTTGTGCAGATAATCAATCAATCCAAAATAAAGCCATTAATAAAATGGCCAGGTGGTAAGAGAGCCTTGGCAGCGAGGATTCTTCCCTTTGTCTCAGGGGTAAGGGGTAGATATTACGAGCCGTTTTTTGGCGGTGGAGCGATTTTTTTTGCGCTAAAACCTAAGTCGGCAGTAATCTCGGATGCGAACGTTGAATTAATTAATTCTTATATTCAGGTTCGGGAGAATCCAGAGCGGTTGATAGATATTCTGAAGACTTTTGAGAATAGCGAAGATTTTTATTATAAAGTTCGTTTGAGTAATCCTGCCGGGCAGTTGGAACGTGCAGCTCGTCTTCTTTATCTAACTAGATTGTCATTTAATGGGATTCATAGAGTGAATCTTAAGGGTGAGTTTAATGTTCCGTATGGGAAAAAAACTCATCTTTCTACCGTTGACGAGTTGTTGGTGAGAAGTGCATCTGAAGCCCTGGCTAATACAAAAATAATGACAGCAGATTTCCAAGAGGCGACCAAGGATGCTGAGGCAGGAGATGTGATTTATTTTGATCCGCCATATACTGTGGCACATGCTAACAACGGATTTGTAAAATATAACGAACGTATTTTTTCTTGGAGCGATCAAATGCGCTTGGCAGCGCATGCAAAAGAACTGGCCAACCGAGGATGTCGTGTTGTTGTAAGTAACGCAGATCATGAGTCGGTTCATAAGTTGTATAGTGGAATTGAGTGTCATATAATTAAGCGCGCATCCGTTATTGCCGCTTCGAGCACGCATCGTAGAGAGATTACTGAATCACTATATTTGTTGGGGACCTAATGTTCGAGAACATGCTTTCGATTGATGAGGCTCGTAGCCTTGCGCGCGTAAAAAATAAAAAGGACATAACGCAAAGTATTCCTCTGAAGCGCCTCGAGCAGGCAATGGCTGACGGTTGGCGACTAGTTAATGAAGGAAAAAGTACAGCCCGGATATCTCGCGAAAAAAGTCAGCTTGTCTTTTTTATAGATAGAGTTTGGTGTCTGCTTTATCGAATGAAATTTTCTTCCTTGTCCGGTGAGGGAGGAGCAAAGTTTCGACTAGATAGGCGTGCCGTTGATGCTCCCGAGAGCCAAATTGCATTACTTGGTATCGACTCAGAGATTGCAATTGCGGCTGAGTGCATTTCACTTGAAAGCTTTTCTAAGGTACCAAATTTGCAAGACCGGATGGAAGGCATTGCGGCATATCGTGAACGGCTAGCGAAAGATGTGCCACAGCAATGGCCTGCTGAGTATAAGCGCCAGATAGCAATCCTGTTCTTTACTCGTAATGTCATTCTTACTGAAGAAGATCGGGATTTCGCAAAAAAGGTAAATATTCATCTTTTTGATGAGCAAGATTTAGAATATTATGAAAAGCTAACTGCGCATGTGGGGCCTGCGGCAAAATATCAATTTTTCTCAGATATATTGCCTGGCAAAGTGATTCCGGGGTTAACTATTACTGTGCCGGCAGTAAAAACGAAAATGGGTGGATATAACTGCTATACATTCCCCATCTCGCCGGAGTTCTTGCTAAAAATTTCTTATGTCTCACATAGATCTAAGGGAAAGGCTTCCGACGTCAACACGTATCAACGGATGATAGGTAAGAGTCGTCTTAAATCAATTCGCGATTATATTTCCGAACGTGGCATATTTCCAACAAACATCGTAGTCAATCTCGAAAAGCGGTGCGTTAGTTTTCAACGCACGAAGCAAGAGAACTCACATGAGGAGACTGATGCAAGTGGTGTTGCGGGCTGGCTAACTCTTAGGCCTGCCTATAAATCAGCCTGGATTATTGATGGGCAGCATCGACTGTTTGCATATTCTGGTCATCCTAACGCTCGTACAGGGCATTTGGCAGTTCTCGCATTTGAAGGTATTAGTGCTGCCACGCAGGCACGCCTTTTTATCGATATCAATGCGAAGCAAAAGAGTGTAAAGCAGTCTTTGCTCCAAGAATTGTTTGCTGAACTTCATTGGGACGCTGATGTTCCATCAACACGTGTTCAAGCGATCGTTTCAAAGGCGATCCAAGTTATGGGGTCTGAAAAAGACTCACCGCTTTACGGGCTAATTCAAACGGCTGATGCTCCGAAGGATTCGAGGCGTTGTATATCACTCGCGAGTCTATTTAAGGCCATTGATAAGGCTGGCTTCTTTATAGTGAAAGAGGCGAAGGGGGAGATTTTAGAGGCTGGTCCATTTTGGCGCGATGATAATGCAGAAACCATGAGGCGTTGTATCGTCGTCATAAAAAAATGGTTAGGCACGATTAAAAGTGGAGCAGAAGATTGGTGGCAACTAGGTGCTGCAGATGGCGGTGGCCTTGCTATGAATGACAGTATTACTGCTTGCATTAATACTCTGAAAAGTGTGCTTCAACATCTAGATCAAACAGGTAAAAAATGCCGAGTTCTCAGCAATGCAGACCTCGCTTCGGCAGTCACTCCGTTTGCTGAGGCACTTGCAACGTATTTTGGAAATTTGACGCCGGACGAGCGTAAGCGATATCGTGAGCTGCGTGGTGTGCAAGGACAAACCGCTCGTACTCGTCGCTGTCAGCAGGTGCTTCGGGAAAAGTTCCCTTCCTTTAATCCGCCCGGTCTTGATGAATTTTTGAAGGGTGAGAAAGAGCAAACTAATATACGAGCGAAACTAATTATTGACAGATTGGAAGTGACGTTAAAGCATGTAGTAATTGATCAGTTAAAGCGCGAATTTTCTTCCGACGAGAATTCTTGGTGGACTGATGGAGTGCCCAAAGCTGTTCGCCTTGCAGTTGCCAACAGGCAGGAAAATGATGACAATCGCCGGGGGTCAAAGGAAGCGTATTTCGACCTTATTGATTACCGTACAATTGCTCATCAATGCTGGCCGGCTTTTCAGGCGTTAATTGGTTTCGGCAAGAAAAACGAAAGTAAAGATAAACAGACTAAGTGGCTGGTCGAAGTGAACGAATGGCGGAATCAGGTTGCGCACGCGTCATCTGGTGTGCATTTAGAGCTGGAGGCGCTTGCTCAGCTTGAACAATACGAAATTCAGCTAAAGAAAAACGTGCGGATTGAAGATGTGGATGACGTGAATGATATCGCTGAGGAAGAGGAGGTGGATGCGTGAGTTGCACGTGTTGCATCGAACTCGATCGGTTTAGAAAAGAGCGCGCCTCTCAAAGGATTGGGGTAGAATCTATCGTTTAGCTTCTAAGTTCAGGTGTTACATTTATGACCCTCAAATGCGGTATCGTCGGCCTGCCCAACGTTGGCAAATCCACCCTGTTCAACGCACTGACCAAGGCCGGCATCCCGGCTGAAAACTACCCGTTCTGCACCATCGAGCCGAACGTGGGCGTGGTCGAGGTGCCGGATCCGCGCATCGACGCGCTCTCCGCCATCGTCAAGCCGGAGCGCGTGGTCAAGGCCATCGTCGAATTCGTCGACATCGCGGGCCTGGTGGCCGGCGCGTCGAAGGGCGAGGGCCTGGGCAACCAGTTCCTGTCGCACATCCGCGAGACCGACGCCATCGTCAACGTGGTGCGCTGCTTCGAAGACCCGAACGTGATCCACGTGGCCGGCAAGGTCAGCCCGATCGACGACATCGAAGTCATCCAGACCGAACTGGCGCTGGCCGACATGGGCACCGTCGAGAAAGCCATCCACCGCGAGCAAAAGAAGGCGCGCTCGGGCGACAAGGACGCGGCCAAGCTGGTCGCGTTGCTGGAGCGCCTGATGCCGCACCTGAACGAAGGCCAGCCGGTGCGCACCATGGGCCTGGACAAGGAAGAGATGGCGATCATCTATCCGCTGCACCTGATCACCGCCAAGCCGGCGATGTTCGTGGCCAACGTGTCGGACACCGGTTTCACCAACAATCCGCTGCTGGACCAGCTGACCGAGTTCGCCAACAAGCAGAACGCCCCGATCGTCGCCATCTGCGCCGCGATCGAGTCCGAAATCGCCGAGATGGACGATGCCGACAAGGTCGACTTCCTGAACGATATGGGCATGGACGAGCCGGGCCTGGATCGCCTGATCCGCGCAGCGTTCAAGCTGCTGGGCCTGCAGACCTATTTCACCGCGGGTGTGAAGGAAGTGCGTGCATGGACGGTGCCGATTGGTGCGACCGCGCCGCAGGCTGCGGGTGTGATTCACACCGACTTCGAGCGCGGCTTCATTCGTGCGCAGACTATTTCGTATGACGACTTCCTCACCTACAAGGGCGAGTCGGGTGCCAAGGAAGCGGGCAAGATGCGCGCTGAGGGCAAGGAATACATCGTCAAGGATGGCGACGTGCTGAACTTCCTGTTCAACGTCTGATCCATCGGGCGCGCGTTGCGCCCAACCCTACGCAAGCCCTTCCTTCCGAAGGGCTTGTTGCTTTTTGGCTTATACAAAAACAATAAGGCATGCCGTCTGGATACGGTTGAGCTACAGGAAAACATGAACGATACAGTCCAGAACCGCTTGCTGCCGTTGCCGTACTGGCGCGCCGCACTGGCCGAAGTCAGCCTGCTGCATCCCGAGGTGGCACCCGACAGCAAACCGATCGCGCTCGTGGAAAATGACGGCGCATGGCGGGTTGCACAAGCCGCCCCCGACCTGGCGAGCTGGATCGAGGCGCAGTTCAATGCCAGCAAGCTGGAGCGGGGCGGCCGCATCCCCTTCGTGCTGATTCCGGCCCGCCTGGCGCTGGAAGCGAGCCATGGCGCCAAGCAGGACGGCGCCGAGCTGCACAAGGGCGCCTCGGTGCTGTGCATTCCCTGCCTGCTGGATCGCCAGGGCGTGCTGTCGCCGGACCCCGAGCGCATGCCGTGGATTCCGCGCGAGCTGCTGGAGCCGACCCTGCAGCGCACGTCGGTCGGCGCGCTGGCCAGCGTCGACGCATTCATCGGCGCGCTGCCGGAACAAGCCACCGGCATGGGCGATACCTTCCACGTGGCGGCGCGCCTGTTCGAAGCCGTGACGGGCGCCGGGCTGCCCGGGCTTTCTGCAATGGCGCCGGCCGATGGGCAGCAACGGCTGCCGGATTTCGCGCTGGACGAGCATCGCCTGGTATCGGGCTGGCATGGCATGCCCTACGAGCCGCCGGTCGTCGCGCGGCATCTCCTGAAGCTGTATGACCGCATCATCGCCGAGGGGCCGCCCACGCCGCTGCTCGACACCTTGCGCACCATTGCCGACCGGCCGGCGCGCGCGCCGTTGCCGCTGCAGCAGACCGCGCCGTATGACGGCCAGACGGTCGGCCACATGCATCCGCTTCACCACTTGTCGCCGTCCCAGCGCATGGCGATGGTCGAGCTGCAGCGCCTGGGCGAGGGGCAGGTCCTGGCGGTGAACGGTCCGCCCGGCACCGGCAAGACCACCTTGCTGCAAAGCGTGGTCGCCCAGCTCTGGGTCGATGCGGCCCTGGCCGGCGGCGATTGTCCGCTGATCGTGGTCGCCTCGACCAATGTGAAGGCGGTCGAGAACGTGCTCGACAGCTTCGCGAAAATCTCGGCCGAGACCGGGCATCGGCGCTGGCATCCCTACGGGCGCGGCTTCGGGCTGTTCCTGGCGTCCGAATCGCGCCAGACCCAGCATCCGGTCTGCACCGGCAAGAGCCACCCCTTCGAGGAGTTCGAGACGCCGGAAATGCTGGCGGCGGCGGAGCGCCATTACCTCGACTGCGCGGCGATGCACTTCAGGCGGCGCGGCGATGGCGTTGGCACCGTGGTCCACGACCTGCACGCCGAACTGAAGGAGCTTGCCGCCCGCCTCGACACGCTGGTGGCGGCGCGCCATACCCTGTTCCATGCGCTCGGCCAGGACGTCGACGACGGCGCCGTTGCCTCGTACCGCGCCTTGCTGGCGACCTTGAACGAGGAACTCACGCGTTGCCGTGAACAGCTGGCGCAACTGCGCGCGCGCCTGGACGAAAGCGAACAGGCCGCCGACGCCGCCTTGCGCGCCTACGAGGCGCGCCGCGACGACATCATGCAGGCCGAGAAGGCATGGGCGGCCTACCTGGCCGACGCCTCGATCTGGCTCGACCTCTTCAGTTTCGTGCCGGCCGTGCGCCGGCGCCGCATGGCGCGCGACCGCCAGGTGCTGATGGCGCATCCGCTGACTGCCGACCTCCAGCACCGCGCCGACGGCGTGCCGGGGCATTTCCATACGCTCAAGAAGGAAGCGCTGCAGCACAAGAACGATGCCGTAGCCGAGCTGCTCGCCTTGAAAGGGGAGCTCGCGCGTCAGGGAGACGACGTCAAGCAGGAGATGGCGCGGGCCGAGACGGAGCGCGCACGCATCACCAGTGCCTTCGCCGCCTGGCGCGACGTGGCCGGCGACGACCCGGAACTGCTCGACGCCAGCCTCGCCAACCTGAACGAACACCTGGACAAGAAGGTACGCGCGCGCATGTTCGCCGTCGCCGACTGGTACTGGTCGGGCCAGTGGATCCTTGAAGTGCGGCACCGGATCAGGAGCGGCATCAGGGATACGAAGGGGCGCAGCAAGCTCGAAGCGAAGTACCGCCGCTTCGCCAAGCTCTCTCCCTGCCTGGTGTCGAATTTCCACATGGCGCCGTCGTTCTTCACCGCCTGGGAAGGCGAAGACATGCCGTTCTGGAATACGATCGACCTGCTGGTGGTCGATGAGGCAGGGCAGGTCTCGCCCGATATCGGCGCGCCGATGTTCGCCCTGGCGCGGCGCGCGCTGGTGGTCGGCGACACCTTCCAGATCGAGCCGGTCTGGAACAGCGGCGAAGCGATCGACCGCGCCAACGCCGTCAAGTTCGGCCTGGCGCCGGCCTTCCACGACCCCGCCTACGAGCGCCTGGAGCAGGCCGGTCATACCCCGGCCAGCGGCAGCCTGATGCGCATCGCCAACCGCAGCTGCACCGTCCAGCAGTACGAGGACGTGCGCGGCCTGATGCTGACCGAACACCGCCGCTCTGTGCCGGAGCTGATCGATTACTGCAACCGGCTGATCTACGCCGGCCGCCTCGAACCGAAACGCGCGTCGCTGCCGCCGGAAGCGCGGATCCTGCCGCCATTCGAGCTGATTCACGTGGGCGGCAGGGACACCCGGCGCGGCGGCAGCCGCTACAACGAGCTCGAGGCGGCCGCGGTCGTCGACTGGCTCAAGGCCCACCGCGCCGACATCGAACGGCATTACCTCGATGGCGCCGGCAAGCCGACGCCGATCTGGCAGCTGGTGGGCATCGTGACCCCGTTCGCCGCCCAGGCGGGCGCCATCGAGCGGCGCCTGCGCCGCGACATGCCGGACCTGCTGCGCAAGGACAGCCGCCTGACGGTCGGCACCGTGCACGCGCTGCAGGGCGCCGAGCGCGCCATCGTGCTGTTCTCGCCGACCTATGGTGACAACTTCAGCGGCGGCGCCTTCTTCGACCAGAAGCCGAACATGCTGAACGTCGCGGTGTCGCGCGCCCGGGACAGCTTCATCGTCATCGGCAACCGCAAGGTGTTCGATGCCGGCCGCACAGCGCTGCCGTCCGGCCTGCTGGCGACGTATCTGGTGGAGCGCAGCCGCGAGACGGTCGAGGGCTAGCGCAAGGGCAGGGCGGATTCCATCGAATCCGCCCTTCGGGATCGTGCCAGCGGCGCCGATTGCTGCCATACTGTTGGCTTCTTACCATCCCGATCACAGCATGGCCACCGTCACCGAACTCCTCCTTTATCCGATCAAGTCCTGCGCCGGCCTGTCCGTGCCAGAGGCGACGCTTGCCCTCGACGGCCTGTCGGCAAGCGGCGTGCACGACCGCGAATGGATGGTGGTCACACGCGAAGGCCTGTTCCTGACCCAGCGCGAATACCCGCGCATGGCGACCATCGCGCCGCGCGTCGAGGGCGATGCGCTGGTGGTCGAGGCGCCCGGCCTGTCGCCGATCCGCCTGCCGCTGGCGCACGACCTCGAGGCGCCGGAAATCGAAGTGCTGATCTGGGACGACCACGTCCTGGCCGCCGACTGCGGCGACGATGCCGCCGCCTGGTTCGCCGACGCCGTCGGCGCCCCGTGCCGGCTGGTGCGCTTCCGTCCCGACGTCGTGCGTCCGAAGATCAGCCCATGGACCGGCGGCCTGCCCGCCGCCGCCCGCTTCTCGGACGGCTACCCGATCCTGCTGATCGGCCAATCCTCGCTCGATGACCTGAACGCCAGGCTGGCGAAAGCCGGCCGCGCCGCGCTGCCGATGAACCGCTTCCGCCCCAACATGGTCGTGGAAGGCATCGACGCCTTCGAAGAAGACTTCGTGGAGACTTTCAGCGATGGCGAGATCAACCTGCGTCCGGTCAAGCCCTGCGCCCGCTGCCCGATTCCGTCGGTCGACCAGGCCACCGGCATTCCCGGCCCCGACCCCCTCGACATCCTGCAAACCTACCGCGCCAACGCCCGCATGGACGGCGCCGTCACGATGGGCATGAACGTCATCGTCCAGGACGGCATTGGCCGCACCTTGCGCGTGGGCCAGGAACTAAACGCCGAGCTTGCTTTCTAAGCACCACGGCAGGTCGAACGCCGGCGACACCGCAACAGTGTCGCAAAATCGCCTATTCCCACATCTTGCACGATATTGACAAGCGGTTTTTCATATCCAAGCAAGATTGGATGGCGTAATGTTACGGTTATTGCTGAAAGGAATGCTCCATGCATGAGCCGAGCGCGTCGACGCGAGAACTGATGGCGGAAAACGAGACCCTGCGCGCGCGCATGGCGTACCTGCTCGAGCAGGCCGAACGCAACCACGAAATCATGTGCCGCCACCAGGCCTTCGACCTGCAGATCGTTGGCGCCGGCAGCTTTCCGGAGCTGGTCGGCACGATCTTCCGCACGCTGCCGGTGATCTCCGAACTGGACACCGTCACCCTGTCGCTGGTCGACCCGGATGCCGACATCTATACCGTCATGCACCGCCTGGGCGTCGATTTCGAGGGGTTCCCCAACCTGATGTTCTGCGAGCATGCGGTCGAACTCGGCTTCGACATGTCGCCCGAGCGCCGTCCGCGTCCTATCCTCGGCGCCTATGCGCCGGGCCAGCACTGCGCCATGTTCCCGCATCCGCCCGCCGGGCTGCAGAGCGTGGCCCTGGTGCCGCTGCTGCGCAATACGCGCCTGATCGGCAGCCTCAACCTGGGCAGCACCGACCCGACCCGCTTCACGCCGAACCTGGGCACCGATTTCGTCGAGCACATGGGGTCGATCATCGCGATCTGCCTCGAAAACGTGATCAGCAACGAGATGCTGAAATACATCGGCCTCACCGATTCGCTCACCGGCGTCTACAACCGCCGCTACATGGACCGCCGCCTGCTCGAAGAGATCGCGCGCGCCCGGCGCCAGGGCTATCGCCTGTCCTGCATGTACATCGACATCGACCACTTCAAGCGCGTCAACGACACGGTCGGCCACCAGGGCGGGGACGACGTCCTGCGCGAGGTGTGCGGCCGCATCAAGGCCGAGCTGCGCATGTCGGATGCGCTGGGCCGCTTCGGCGGAGAAGAATTCGTGGTGCTCTTGATCGACGCCGACCTGGAAAGCGCGAGCATGGTCGCGCAGCGCATTCGCGCCAGCGTGGCCGCCGATCCGGTGAGCCTGAGCGGCGGCGAGCGGGTCGACGTGACGGTGTCGATCGGCGTTGCGGCGCTGTCAGATTTCGCCCGCGACAACGCGATCGAAGGCGTGGCGCAAGAACTCGTGGCATCGGCCGATGCGGCGCTGTACCAGGCCAAGGCCGGTGGCCGCAACAAGGTCGTTACGTTCGCGTAATCGTACACGGTTGGGCCGTACTGACCATAAGTTTAGGTGACGAGGGCTTTGTCGTTAGCCTAACCCCGTCGTCCCCGCGAAGGCGGGGACCCAAGTTTGCGAGCGTCGCGACGACGTTTGCATAACTTAGGTTCCCGCCTCCGCGGGAACGACGTGCTTGAGCAGCGTGACTTGCCCACACGAGGGCGCGGCCAGGATCACAACAACCGGTCCTCGGCCCGGCTGACCGCCTCCCCATCCCCGCGCAACACCACCACGTCGCCGGCGGCCAGCACCACGTCGGGCCGAGGCTCGACATCCTCGCCGCCGCGCCGCAGCGCCGTCACCTCGGCCGCCACGTCCTCCAGCCGCAGCTCCAGCAAGCTCCTGCCCACGGCGCCGGCCTGCGCGTGAAGCCGCACCGAATGCAGGCGCACATGTCCCGGCTCGAGATCGGCGCCGCTGTCGCTCGCGCCGTGGAAGTAGCCGCGCAGGCTTGCGTAGCGGTCGTCGCGCGCCGCCTGCACCCGGTGCACCACGCGCCGCAGCGGCACGCCCAGCGTCACCAGCGCGTGCGAGGCCAGCATCAGGCTGCTCTCCAGCGCTTCCGGCACCACCTCGGTGGCGCCGGCTGCCTTGAGCATCTCCGTGTCGCGGTCGTCGTAGCTGCGCACGATCACCGGCAGCGCCGGCGCCAGTTCGTGCACCAGGTGCAGCACCTTCATGGCGAAGCGGGTGTCGGCGAAGGTGATCACCAGGGCGCTGGCGCGGCCGATGCCGGCCGCCATCAGGCTTTCGCGCCGCGTCGCGTCGCCGTACGAGACGGTGGCGCCGGCGGCCTGCGCGTCCTGCACCCGCTCCGGGTCCAGGTCGAGCGCATGCCAGGGCAGCGCCTCTTCCTTGAGCAAGGCTGCCAGGCTCTGGCCATTGCGCCCGAAGCCGGCAATGATCACGTGGTTCTGGGTCTTCATGGTGCGCGTGGCGAGCTGGGTCAGCTGCAGCGACTGCGTCATCCATTCGTTGGCCGCGAGCTTCATCACGATCCGGTCCATGCTCGCGATGACGAAGGGCGCGAGCAGCATTGACAGCACCATCGAGGCCAGCACCAGCTGCATCACGAACGGGTCGACCAGCTTCGAGCCGGAGGCGTGATTGAGCAGCACGAAGCTGAACTCCCCCGCCTGGGCCAGCGCCAGGCCGGTGCGCATCGCCGTGCCAGGCGCGGCCCCGAAGGCGCGCGCGAGCAGGGCGATCAGGCCGAACTTGAGCAGCACCACCAGCGCCAGCAGGAGCAGCACCAGCCACCAGTGTTCGATCACCATCCGCAGGTCGAGCAGCATGCCGATCGTGATGAAGAACAGCCCGAGCAGCACGTCGCGGAACGGCTTGATATCCTCTTCCACCTGATGCTTATAGGGCGTCTCCGAGATCAGCATGCCGGCGACAAAAGCGCCCAGGGCCAGCGACAGGCCGGCCTGCTCGGTGATCCAGGCCGCGCCCAGGGTCACCAGCAGGAGGTTGAGCATGAACAGCTCCTGCGAGCGGCGCTTGGCGACGACCGTGAACCAGCGCCCCATCAGCTTCTGGCCGAAGAACAGCAGCAGGGCCAGCACCAGCGCCGCCTTGACCGCTTCCACCCCGAGCGTGATCGCCAGGTCTTCCGGATCGCGCGCCAGCGCCGGAATCATGATCAACAGCGGCACCACCGCCAGGTCCTGGAACAGCAGGATGCCGACGCTGCGCCGCCCATGCTCGCTCTCGAGTTCCAGCCGTTCGGTGAGCAGCTTGACGACGATGGCGGTCGACGACATCGCCAGCGCGCCGCCCAGCGCGAAGGCGGCCTGCCAGCCGAGCGCAATGCCGGGCAGGAGCCAGGCCGCCAGCAGGGCGATCCCCATGACGGCCACGATCGTCGACACCACCTGGGCCAGGCCCAGCCCGAACACGATGCGCCGCATCGAGCGCAGTTGGCCAAGCGAGAACTCCAGGCCGATCGAGAACATCAGGAACACGACCCCGAACTCGCCCAGCGCATGGGTGGTGGGGCTGTCCTCGGCCAGGGCCAGGGCATGGGGGCCGATCAGGACGCCGACGGCGAGGTAGCCGAGCATCGGCGGCAGTTGCAGGCTACGAAAAAGCACCACGCCCAGGACGGCGCAGCCCAGCAGGAGGAGGGTGAGTTCAAGACCGGAATGCATTGATGCGATGCTGGGATAAACAGCAAAAGTGTTGATCTTATGGCACTAGCCAGGTGTGGTGCGGCATGCGCTTGTTATCGTTTGTTACGACTGGCAAGTTTTTTGCTTTCCCAATTCGTTTATACTTCCAAAATGAGTGTAACCGATGAAAAAATAATGCCGAAAAGTTTTGACGAGACCCTGGCCCGGCGCGTGTTGGAACTGGGTCGCGAAACGCTGTCGATCGAAGCCGACGCCATCCGCGCCCTGCAGGCGCGCCTGGGCGACGACGACAGTTTCGTGAACGCCGCGCAGCTGATCCTGGCCTGCGACGGCCGCGTGGTCGTGTCCGGGATGGGCAAGTCGGGCCACATCGGCCGCAAGATCGCCGCCACCCTGGCGTCCACCGGCACCCCGGCCTTCTTCATGCACCCGGGCGAGGCCGCGCACGGCGACCTGGGCATGGTCACCAGGAACGACGTCGTGATCGCGATTTCCAACTCGGGCGAATCGTCCGAGATCCTCGACATCCTGCCGGCCGTGAAGCGCCTGGGCGCACGCGTGATCGCCATGACCGGTAAACCAGCCTCGCGCCTGGCCAAGCTGGCCGACGTGCACCTGAACATCGCGGTGGACAAGGAAGCCTGCCCGCTCAACCTGGCGCCGACCACCAGCACCACCGTCACGCTCGCCATGGGCGATGCGCTGGCCGTGGCGCTGTTAGATGCGCGGGGTTTTCGTGAACAAGACTTCGCGCTGTCGCATCCGGGCGGCGCGCTGGGCCGCCGCCTGCTGACCCATGTGCGCGACGTGATGCGCAGCGGCGACGCGGTGCCGAGCGTGGGCCCCGAAACCTCGCTGGTCGAAGCGCTGCTCGAAGTGACCCGCAAGGGCCTCGGCATGACCGCCATCGTCGACGCCGAAGGCCGTCCGGTCGGCGTGTTCACCGACGGCGACTTGCGCCGCGTGATCGAGCGCATGCACGACTTCTCGAACGTCCAGATCCGCGACGTGATGCACGCCAACCCGCGCCGCGTGCGCCCCGAGCAACTGGCGGTCGACGCTGTCGCCGTGATGGAGGAATTCCGCATCAACCAGATGCTGGTGGTCGACGAGGACGACCGCCTGGTCGGCGCGCTGCACATCCACGACCTGACCCGCGCCAAGGTGATCTGATGAGCGACACATTTATCCCGGCCATTACCCCATTGGCCCATATGGAGCGCGCGGCGCGCGTCAAGGTCATGATCTTCGACGTCGACGGCGTGCTGACCGACGGCAGCCTGACCTACGGCCCGGAAGGCGAAGTCACCAAGACCTTCAATGTGCTCGACGGCCTGGGCATCCAGCTGCTGAACAAGACCGGCGTCCAGACCGCGATCATCAGCGCGCGCCTGTCGCCGATCGTCGTCAAGCGCGCGGCCGATCTCGGCATCTCGCACGTCCACCAGGGCATCCACGACAAGCGCATCGGTTTCGCCAAGCTGTTGGAAGCCACCGGCTTCACGGCGGAGCAGTGCGGCTACATCGGCGACGACGTGATCGACCTGCCGCTGTTCGCGCGCGTCGGCTTCGCCGTCGCGGTGCCGTCCGGCCACCCGGAGGTGCAGCACCGCGCGCACTACGTAACGAAAAACGCCGGCGGGCGCGGCGCGGTGCGCGAGGTGTGCGACCTCGTGATGCGCGCCCAGGGCACCTACGACCAGGCGCTCGCGCCGTACTTCGCCTGAGGCTTTAAAAATGGCTACCGTCGTCGTCAACAAGCGCACCGCCCACCGCTGGAATCTCCTGGCGATGATCGTCATCGGCACCTTCTTCGCCTTCGGCAGCTTCTGGCTGCTGCAACTGATGCAGGGGTCCGACATCGACGCCCAGCTGGGCGGACCGCCGGACGAACCGGACTACATCGTCGAGAACTTCTCCTTCGTGCGCATGACCGAGAACGGCCAGCCGAGCTACCTGGTGTCGGGCAAGCGCCTGGAGCATATTCCGCGCGGCGACGTGTCGCACGTCGAGGCGCCGGTGCTGCGCGGCGTCGAGCCGGGCCGCCCGCCGATGACGGTGGTCGCGAAGAACGCGCAGATCCATCACCAGGAGCACCGGGTCGAGCTGATCGGCGACGTCGACCTGCAGCGCCCCAAGACCGCGCAGAGTGAATCGCTGCACGTGCGCACCCAGGCGCTCACCGTGCTGCCGGACGAAGAAATACTGAAGACCGATCTGCCGATCGACATGCAGCTCGGCGCGTCCAGCGTCAAGGGCACCGGCATGGTCGCCAACAATGCGACCATGCAGCTGCACCTGTCCAGCCGCGGCCAGATCGTCTATCCGCCACGCCAGCGCTGATCCTCCAGAAACGCCGCGTGCCAACCAGAGACCCGTATCCACCAACCATGAAAAAACTACTTGTCGCCGCCTTCCTTTCCCTGCTGTCGCTGACCGCGGCCGCCGAACGCGCCGATTCGCTCAAGGAAGCGGTCATCAACTTCGATTCGCTCGACATCGACGAGGTGACCGGCACCCGCATCCTGACCGGCAACGTGGTGCTGACCCGCGGCACCCTGGTGCTCAAGTCCGACCGCGCCCTGGTCAAGGAAAGCCCGGAAGGCTATATGAGCGTGACCCTCACCGCTGCCGGCGGCAAGGTCGCCACTTTCCGCCAGAAGCGTGACGGCGGTCCCGACCTGTGGGTCGACGGCCAGGCCGAGCGCATCGAGTACGACGAGCGGTCGGAACTGGTGCGCCTGTATTCCAACGCCGTCGTGCGCGAACTCGAAGGCGCGCGCATGACCAACCAGATCACCGGCCCCTTCATTTCCTACGACAACCGCAAGGAAGTGGCCACGGTGCGCAACGACGAAAGCGGCAAGAGCGTCGCCGGCGGCGGCCGCGGCACCCTGATCCTGGCGCCCAAGCGCGCACCCGCCGGAGGCGCCCAATGACGGCGATTCCGATGGAGCTGGGCGATCGCAGCACCCTGGTCGTCAAGGGCCTGCAGAAAAGCTATGGCAAGCGCCTGGTGGTGCGCGACGTGTCGCTGCAGGTGGAATGCGGCGAAGTGGTCGGCTTGCTGGGCCCGAACGGAGCCGGCAAGACCACGTCGTTCTACATGATCGTCGGCCTGGTGCCGTCGGACGCCGGCTCGATCGACATCAACGGCACCGACATCACCAGCCTGCCGATCCACCGCCGCGCCGTATTGGGCCTGTCCTACCTGCCGCAAGAGGCTTCGGTGTTCCGCAAGCTGACGGTGGAAGAGAACATCCGCGCCGTGCTCGAGCTGCAGAAGGACAACGGCAAGCCGCTGTCGAAAGACCAGATCAACGAGCGCCTCGACACCCTGCTGGCCGACCTGCAGATCGAGAAGCTGCGCGAGAATCCGGCGCTGTCGCTGTCGGGCGGCGAGCGTCGCCGCGTGGAAATCGCGCGCGCGCTGGCGACCAATCCGCGCTTCGTGCTGCTCGACGAACCGTTCGCCGGCGTCGACCCGATCGCCGTGATCGAGATCCAGCGCATCGTGCGCTTCCTGAAGGAGCGCCGGATCGGTGTTTTGATCACCGACCACAACGTGCGCGAGACGCTCGGCATCTGCGACCGCGCCTACATCATCAACCAGGGCGCGGTGCTTGCCTCCGGCCGTCCTGACGACATCATCGCCGACGAGTCGGTGCGCCGCGTGTACCTGGGTGAACACTTCCGCATGTGAGCGACGCCTAGATGAAACAGTCCCTGCAACTTCGCACTTCGCAGCACCTCGCGCTTACGCCGCAACTGCAGCAGTCGATCCGGTTGCTGTAACTGTCGACGCTCGAGCTGCACCAGGAGATCGAGCAGATACTGGGCGATAACCCCTTGCTCGAGCGGCTCGACGATCCGCTCGACCGATCGGTGCGCCTGCTGGCCGATGGCGCCATCAACAATGCGCCCGCCAACGGCGAAGCGCCGCCGGCGCCCGGCCAGCAGGCCGAGGGTGAGGGTGCGCCTGCGCAGGAGGGCGAGGGTTTCGAGGGCGGCGCCGACAACGATCGCGTCGATGCCGACTGGAGCGACAGCGGCGCGCCATCGTCCGGCGGCGGCGAGGACGAGGACGGCCGCCCGCAACTGGAAGCCTGCGCCATCACGCTGCGCGAACACCTGATGGAACAGGTGCGCGAAGCCATCCTGTCGGCGCGCGACCGTGCGCTGGCCGAGCTGGTGATCGATGCGCTGGACGACAACGGCTACCTGGAAGAGCCGCTCGACGAGATTCACGCCAGGCTGCCCCAAGAACTCGAGATCGAGATCGACGAATTACGCTGCGCGCTGGCGCTGGTGCAGAGCATGGATCCGGTGGGCGTCGGCGCGCGCAGCGCGGCCGAGTGCCTGGCGCTGCAGATCCGGCGCATGCCGGGCGTGCCGCTGGTGACGCGGCGCATGGCGCTGACCATCGTCGAGGGTTACCTGAGCTGGTTCGCCCAGCGCGAGTACAGCAAGCTGAAAAAAGCGCTCGACTGCGACGACGAAGACTTGCGCGAGGTGCAGGCCGTGGTGCGCCAATGCAATCCGCATCCGGGCGCGGCGTTCGCTTCGAACGTGTCGGACTACGTGGTGCCGGACGTGATCGTGCGCCGTTCCAAGAGCGGCTGGGCGGTCACCCTGAACCCGGACGTGATGCCGCGCCTGCGCGTGAACAGCCTGTACGCGAGCCTCCTCAAGCAGGGCAAGAGCGAAGCGCAGATGGGCGCGCAGTTGCAGGAAGCGAAGTGGCTCATCAAGAATATGCGCCAGCGATTCGACACCATCCTGCGCGTGGCGGAGGCGATCGTCGAGCGCCAGCGCAACTTTTTCTCCCATGGCGCGGTTGCCATGCGGCCCCTTGTTTTACGTGAGATAGCTGATACACTAGGCCTACACGAGAGCACAATTTCTCGTGTCACAACGCAGAAATACATGCTGACCCCGCACGGCATGTTTGAGTTGAAGTATTTCTTCGGCAGCCACGTTGCCACCGAGGCGGGAGGCGAAGCATCCTCGACGGCAATCCGTGCGCTCATCGCACAATTGACAGGAGCAGAAGACCCTAGGAACCCATTGTCCGACAGCAAGATCGCGGAGATGCTCGGGGAACAAGGCATGGTCATCGCGCGCCGGACGGTTGCAAAATACCGTGAAGCCCTCAAGATACCCCCTGTAAGCCTCCGCAAGTCCTTGTAACTGCGCCGTCCACACCCGTCGTGCCTTGTCGCGTTGGTGTGGTCCACACGGTGCAACCTTTTCAAAGGAGTGTGTATGAACCTCACAATCAGTGGCCATCATCTCGAAGTAACCCCCGCCATCCGTGAATACGTTCAGAATAAGCTCGAGCGCATCATTCGCCATTTCGACCAGGTGATCGACACCCACGTCTTCCTGGCCGTCGACAACCTCACTGAAAAAGAAAAAAGGCAGAAAGCAGAGATCAACGTCCAGGTGTCGGGCAAGACCCTGCACGTGGCAAGCGTCGCGCAAGACCTGTACGCCGCGATCGACACGCTGATGGATAAGCTGGACAGACAGATCCTGAAACACAAGCAAATGCTGAAGGACCATAGCCGTACCTCGATCAAACGCCTGCCGGAAAACGGCGGCGAAGACGCTGCTGTCGCCTGATCAGGCGCAGGGCTCACACTAGCTAAGGGCGTCTGAGGGGACGCCCTTTTTGCATCCAGCTCCCCGATATGACGCGTATCGTGTGTTCGGTAAAATGCATGTCTCTCCATTACGGATTACGCCATGACCGACCACGTCCTGACCCGCGTCGCCAACCGCACCGGCATCATCACCCTGGACCGCCCGAAGGCGCTCAATTCGCTGTCGCTCGAGATGGTGCGCGCGCTCACCACTGTGCTGCGCGCCTGGCGCCATGACGGGCAGGTCGACGCGGTCGTACTGACCAGCAGCAGCGAGAAGGCCTTGTGCGCGGGCGGCGACATCCGCTTCTTCCATGAGGTCGGCCATGCGACGCCGATGGGCGGCAGCGCGCTGCTCGAGGATTTCTTCACCGAAGAATACGCGCTGAACCACCTGATCCATTTCTACCCGAAGCCCTACATCGCCATCATGGATGGCGTCGTGATGGGCGGCGGCATGGGCATCGCCCAGGGCGGCCCGGACTGCGGCCTGCGCATCGTGACCGAGCGCACGAAGATGGCCATGCCCGAGGTGAACATCGGCCTGTTTCCGGACGTCGGCGGCAGCCACTTCCTGTCGCATGCGCCGGGACAGCTCGGCAACTACCTGGGCCTGACCGGGCTGACGATCGGCGCCGCCGACGCGCTCCATATCGGCCTGGCCGATGTCTTCGTGCCGGGCGCCGAGCTGCCGGCCCTGCATGCCTTGATTGCGTCCACACCCGGCGCTGACCTGCCGGCGGCGATCCGCGCTTTCGCGGCGCCGTTCGCGCCGCAGGCGGGCAACGGCGAACTGCAGGCCCAGCGCCAGCTGATCGATGCGCATTTCGGCGCCGCCTCGGTCGCCGCGATCATGGCTTCGCTCGAAGGCGACGAGACGCTGTTCGCGCAGCGCGCCCTGGCGGCGATGCGCCAGCGCTCGCCCCTGATGATGTGCGTGACCCACGAACTGCTGGCGCGCGGCGCGCAGCTGTCCGTGGCCGATTGCCTGCGCATGGAACGTTCGCTAGTGCGCCACAATTTCGCGCATGGCGAAGTGCTGGAAGGCGTGCGTGCGCTGGTGATCGACAAGGACAATGCGCCGCGATGGAATCCGCCTTCGCTCGATCAGGTGACGCCCGACATGGTGGCGCGCTTCTTCGACCCGGTGTGGCCGGAGCATGCGCATCCGCTCAGGCATCTCGCATAATCCGCTGCGTGCATATCCATTTTTGCGTGACACCATATCGGTGAGGTGTGAACATCGGGTCTTCATGACCTGAAAGGAAACCCGATGCGCCTGCGTGCCTTGCTGATTGCGATGACCTTGTCCTGCGCCGCCGCCGCGCAGGACTACCAGCCCGCCTTCGATCCGAGCCGGCTCAAGGGCCCAACGACAGGGCCGGTCAACGAGATCATGGTGCTCGGCTCGCCCCACCTGGCGCACCTGCCCAAGACCTTCCAGACGTCGAGCCTGGCCCCGCTGAACGACCGGCTCGCCGCCTGGAAGCCGCAGGCGATCGCGGTCGAGGACCGCTCCGGGCCGCAGTGCGATTTCATGCGCCGCTATGCGGTGCGCTACCAGGAGGCGGTCGACGGCTATTGCTGGGATACCGCGCCGGCCAGGGCGGCGACCGGGCTCGACGTGCCGCAGGCCACCGCCGAGGCCGAACGGCTGCTGGCCGCCTGGCCGGCGGCGCCGTCGGCGGCCCAGCGACGGCGCCTGGCGGCCGTGTTCCTGGCCGGCGGCGAGGAGGCGTCGGCCGTGGTCCAGTGGCTCCGCCTGCCGGCCGCTGACCGCCGCGCCGGCGACGGGCTGGATGAGGTCCTGGTCGCACGGCTGCAAAAGCTCGCGGTTCATCCCAACGAAAGCGTGTCGATCGCGGCGCAGCTGGCGGCCCGGCTGGGGCATGAGCGCGTGTATGCGATGGACGACCAGACGGCAGGCCGCCCCTACGCCGACCGCAAGGCGGCCGGCGAGGCGATCATGAAGGCCTGGGATAATCCGGCCAATGCCAGGCGCAAGAAAGAGGACGAGATCCTTGATCGGGGCGTCGATACCCCGGAAGGGCTGCTGGCGATGTACCGCGCCTACAATTCGCCTGCCCATGTCGCGGCGAGCTTCGAGATCGACTTCGGGGCGGCGCTGAACGAGCCGTCGCCGCAGCGCTTCGGCCGCGCCTACGTCGGCTACTGGGAAACGCGCAACCTGCGCATGGCGGCGAACATCCGCGACGTGGTGGGCGTCATGCCGGGCACGCGGCTGCTGGTCATCGTCGGTGCTTCGCACAAGGGTTACCTGGAAGCCTACCTGCACCAGATGCACGACGTGCGGGTCGTCGATACAGCGGCGTTGCTGCGGTAAATGCTGCACATGAAAGATAAGGTCATCCTGCGTGAGTCGGGCGTCCCTGCAAGCCGCGGTGAGAATGCGTGAGCTTGCGCGGCATCTTCTTGTGATACTTTCAGACTTCCATCAACGATGACAGCTCCACATGATTTTCTGGCAAACCGTGATTTCCGAATACCGCGCGCTTGCGCCGTTCGTGAAAGCCTCCCTGGCCATCGGCGCCGTATCCCTGGCATTCCTGGTCCCATATCACGTGGGTGAGAGCGTGGGCGCCGCTGCCTACTACTTCTTCAATAGCTGACCAGCGACGACGAGATCACGCAGCCGGATTCTTCGGCTGCTCCCGATGCCGCACGATCACGCGCTCGGTGTCGCCGAAGTAGGCGCCGAGGTGCTCGGCCATGTACACCGAACGGTGCTGGCCGCCGGTGCAGCCCACCGCCACCGTCAGGTAGCTGCGGTTGTCGGTCTTGAACGACGGCAGCCACTTGGCCACGAAGTTGCGGATGTCGGCCAGCATCTCGATCGCGCTCGGCTGGGCGTCGAGGAAGTCGATCACCGGCTGGTCCTTGCCGGTGAGAGGGCGCAGGGCCAGGTCGTAGTACGGGTTCGGGATCGCGCGCACGTCGAACACGAAGTCGGCGTCGAGCGGCACGCCGACCTTGAAGGCGAACGATTCGAAGAACAGGGTCAGCGGCGCATGGGCGACCTCGGCCAGCTCCTTGATCCAGGCGCGCAGTTTATTGGCCGAGAGCTCCGAGGTGTCGATCACGTGGCCCAGGTTCTCGATCGACGACAGGCGCTCGCGCTCTTCGGCGATGCATTCGATCAGGGTGCGGCGCGAGGCCGGGTTCTCGCCCGGGCGCAGCTCGTGCGACAGCGGATGGCTGCGCCGCGTTTCGGAAAACCGCGCGACCAGCGAATGGGTGCTCGAGGTCAGGAACATGACCTTGACCGCATGGCCGTCCTCGCGCATGCGGCGCACGCTCACCGGCAGTTCGACCAGCGACTCGGCGCTGCGCGCGTCGACCGCGACCGCCATCTTGGCGGTGCCGGTTTCGTTGACCGTATTGACGAGGGCCGGCAGCAGCGCCGGCGGCAGGTTGTCGACGCAGTAGTAACCCGCGTCTTCCAGGACGTTCAGGGCCACGGACTTGCCCGAGCCCGAGATGCCGGTGATGAGGACGATGTGCATGCGGCGATGATACCGCAACCTTCACCCGATGGCACGCCGCCGCGCCGTCGATACCGGTTCCTCAGTTGTTCAATCCGCGCTCATGGCCTGGCGCTGGCGCTCCATGAATTCCTGCAGCGTGTCGATGCCGCGCAGTTGCAGGATCGTGTTGCGCACCGCGGCTTCCAGCAGCACCGCGATGTTGCGGCCGGCTGCCACCGGAATGACGACCTTGCGGATCGGCAGGCCCAGCACGTCTTCGGTCGGGAAGTGGAAGGGCAGGCGCTCGACCTCTTCGTCCAGCGCGCCGCGCTTGACCAGGTGCACGATCAGCTTCAGGCGCATCTTGCGCCGCACTGCTGTCTCGCCGAAGATCGCCTTGATATCCAGCAGGCCCAGGCCGCGCACTTCGAGCAGGTTCTGCAGCAGCGGCGGGCAGCGGCCCTCGATCATGTTCGGCGCAATGCGCGAGAATTCCACGGCGTCGTCGGCCACCAGGCCGTGCGAGCGCGAGATCAGTTCAAGGCCCAGTTCGCTCTTGCCCAGGCCCGAGTCGCCCGTGATCAGCACGCCCACGCCCAGCACGTCCATGAACACGCCGTGCATGATCACGCGCTGGGCCAGCTTTTTCGATAAATACACGCGCAGGAAGTCGATCACCTGCGCCGCCGGCAGCGGGGTCGAGAACAGCGGGATGTTCTGCTCGTCGCAGATCGCCAGGATGTCGGGCGGGGTTTCCAGGCCCTGGGCGATGATCAGCGCGGGCGGGCCACCGCCGATCAGTTCGCCAACCACATGGCTGCGCGAATTGGCCTTGAGGCGGTGGTAGTAGTCGAGTTCCTGGTGGCCGAACACCTGGATCCGGCCCGGGTGGATCAGGTTCAGGTGGCCGACCTGGTCGGCGGCCGAGGCGGCGTCGCCGGCGATCTGGCGTTCACCGCCGGGAAAGCCCGCGAACCAGCCGAGTTGCAGGCTGTCGCGGTTGTCGTCGTACAGCCGTTGGATGGTCAGCGGAGACTGCAGCATGGGCATTGTCGTCGTCGCAAAATAAGGCGCGCGGCGTGATTGCCGCGCGTTTCACTAGACGTGCAGTTTAACCCAGAGCCTGGAGGCTGGGTTGCCAGTTGATAATGCGGTCATGCACCGACTTCGGATCCGGGTCGGTCGCCAGGGCGGTGCGCACCGACTCGTCGGAGAACAGCTCGGCGATCTCGGACAGGATCTCGAGGTGCTGCTGGGTGACGTGGTCGGGGATCAGGAGGAAGAACAGCAGGTTCACCGGCTGGCCGTCGGGCGACTCGAAGGGAATCGGCTCCTTCAGGCGCACGAAGGCGGCCAGCGGAGACTTGAGGCTCTTGCTGCCCTTGATGCGGCCGTGCGGGACGGCAACGCCATGTCCCAGGCCGGTCGAGCCCAGGCGTTCGCGCGCGAACAGGTTGTCCGAGACGATCGAGCGGGCGATGCCGCAATTGTTCTCGAAGATCAGGCCGGCCTGCTCGAAAGCCCGTTTTTTGCTCGACACTTCGATGTCGAGTTGCACGTTCTCGAGCGAGAGGATTTTGCTTAGGTTCGTCATAACGTGGGTGCGATGCACGCGTGGAGTGCTTGCGAGCACGGGATTATAGGCCTGTTTAGGGCCCGAGACACTCGAATTCGCGACAGTTTGGCCTTCTCGCCGAACGGCCGCACGATACCCGTCGAAACGGGATAAGCAGCTAGTTGATCTGCATCAACATCGTTACGCAATTTCCTCAACGAATCAGCTGTTGAAGCCAGCAATCGTATGCCGGTCCTCCTGAATACCGTCGATTACTCGAAGCTCTGCTTAAAAACAAGGCAGGTCGTTCAGTATCGTATAGCAAAAGGAGATGCCATGCACCTTGCATGGCTGTCGCCTAAAACGCACAGGCGTGCGAGTAATATCCTGACAGAAATTCGATGTTTACTGGCGCGCGCCACGCAGATTACCCGGCTTGCCGGTGCTAAAGTTGGCCCGCCATGGATTGATGTCCAGGCCGCCGCGCCGCGTGTAGCGTGCATACACGGCCAGCTTGCTCGGCTGGCACTGGCGCAGCACGTCCATGAAAATGCGCTCGACACATTGCTCGTGGAATTCATTGTGCTCGCGGAAGCCGATCAGGTATTTCAGCAAGCCTTCCTGGTCGATCTGCGGGCCGACGTAGCGGATCTGCACCGTGCCCCAGTCCGGCTGGCCGGTGACCAGGCAATTGGACTTGAGCAGGTGCGACACCAGGGTTTCCTCGACCGGCGCTTCCTCGTGATTGGCCTTGAGCAGCTGCGGGGCCGGCGAGTAATCGTCGACCTCGATGTCGAGGCGGTCGAGCAGCGTGCCCTCGAGCTCGCCCATTCCGATCTTGCCGAATTGTTCCGGATGGGTCAGGGTGACGTGGACCGGCGCGCCGAAGCCGTTCGACAGGTCGTCGCGCAGCAGGGCCAGCAGGGCCTCGGGGCCGGCGAGGCGGGTCTGGTTGAACGAGTTCAGGTAGAGCTTGAACGACTTCGATTCGACGATGTTCGGCGAATCGGCAGGCGCCGTCACGGTCGCGATCGCGACCTGCGGCTTGCCGCGCATGTTCAGCCACGACAGTTCATAGGCGTTCCAGATGTCGACGCCGAAGAAGGGGAGCGTGCCGGAGAGGCCCAGTTCCTCGCGCTTTTGCTGGCGCGGGATCGGGAACAGCAGTTCCGGGGCGTATTGACTCTGGTAGGCGGAGGATTTGCCGAGTGGCGATTGGTCAGGTGTATTCATAATGATGGCGGTAGGTGGAAGGCCTTGCCTTCCACGCGTTCAATGAAACGATGCCGGTCACACCGCAAGATCACCGGCATCTGGGGTCTATGCCCCCAAAAACAATTTATAGACGGGATTGCCGCTCTCGTCCCAGTAACGATAACCGAGCGAGGCCAGGAATTGCCGGAACTCATCCATCTCGGCCTGCGGCACCTGCAGCCCGACCAGGATGCGCCCCACGTCGCCGCCCTGGTTGCGGTAGTGGAACAGCGAGATATTCCAGTTCGGCGCCATGCTGGCCAGGAAGCGCATCAGCGCACCCGGCCGTTCGGGGAACTCGAAACGATACAGCAATTCGTCATGCGCAAGTGAACTTTTCCCGCCGACCAGATGGCGGATGTGCAGCTTGGCCAGCTCGTCGTAGGTCAGATCCAGCGTCTTGTAGCCGTGTTCCTCGAAGGTGCGCGCCAGCAGGCCCGACTCGCTGCGACTGCCCACCTGCACGCCGACGAACACATGGGCCTCGTTTTCATGGCTGATGCGGTAATTGAATTCGGTGACGTTGCGCGGGCCGACCAGCGCGCAGAAACGGCGGAAGCTGCCGCGCTGCTCGGGCACGGTCACGGCGAAGACCGCCTCGCGCGATTCGCCCAGCTCGGCGCGCTCGGCCACGAAGCGCAGGCGGTCGAAGTTCATATTGGCGCCGCAGGCCACCGCCACCAGCGTCTCGTTTTTTATCGGCTCGCGGTTCATCTGCGAGCGCTCGACATAGGCCTTGGCGCCGGCCACCGCCAGCGCGCCGGCCGGCTCGAGGATGCTGCGCGTATCCTGGAACACGTCCTGGATCGCGGCGCAGATGGCGTCGGTGTCGACCAGGATGATCTCGTCGACCACTTGCTGGGCGACGCGGAAAGTTTCCTCGCCCACCAGGCGCACCGCGGTGCCGTCCGAGAACAGGCCGACGTCGGTCAAGGTGACGCGCTGGCCGGCCTTCAGGCTGCGCGCCATCGCGTCCGAATCCAGGGTCTGCACGCCGATGATCTTGATGTCGGGACGGATCTGTTTGACGTAGGCGCCGATGCCGGCGATCAGGCCGCCGCCGCCGATGGCCACGAAGATCGCGTGGATCGGGCTCGACAGTTGACGCAGGATTTCCATGCCGATCGTGCCCTGGCCGGCGATCACGTCCGGATCGTCGAAGGGGTGAACAAAAGTAAGGCGCTGTTCTTTTTCCAGCAGCAGCGCGTGGTTATAGGCGTCGGTGTACGAGTCGCCATGCAGCACGACTTCGACGCTGGCGCCGCCGCGCGCCTTGACCGCGTCGATCTTCACCTGCGGGGTCGTGGTCGGCATGACGATCAGCGCGCGGCAGCCCAGACGGCAGGCCGACAGCGCCACGCCCTGGGCGTGGTTGCCGGCCGAAGCGCAGATCACGCCGCGCTTGAGTTGCTCGGGCGTCAGGTTCGCCATCTTGTTGTAGGCGCCGCGCAGCTTGAAGCTGAACACGCTCTGCATGTCTTCGCGCTTGAAATAAATGCGGTTGCCCATGCGCTGGGACAGGGTCGGGGCGAGGTCGAGCGGCGTCTGTTCGGCGACGTCGTAGACGCGGGCGGTCAGGATTTTTCGAAGGTAGTCGGTAGTCATGGTCGGATTGCAATAGTCAGGCCGGCAGGGCCGGCGGACGGACGACGTGAACTGTTCCGCTAAGGTGGGTGACCGTGGCGCAAAGGTCGATGCGACTGGCTGGGTGACAGGCTCGTCGTATCGTGTCGTGACGAAAGTACCGGATCATTATAATGGAGGCTTATTGCCACCACTAGGCTACCGCAAGGCGCCCCATAAGCCCGCATGATCGAATCCGCTGTCCAATGGCTGCTTGACTTCCTGGCTGCACCGACCGTCGGGCTGACCTCGATCTTCATCGTCAGTTTCGTTTCCGCTACCTTGCTGCCGCTCGGCTCCGAGCCGGCCGTGTTCGCGGTGATCAAGGCCAATCCCGACATGTTCTGGCCGGCGATCCTGGTGGGGACGCTCGGCAATACCCTGGGCGGCGCCTTCGACTATTTTCTTGGCTACCGCGCCAAGGTCGCGTTCGCGAAAGAACGCCAGAGCCGCTGGTTCGGCTGGCTCAAGCGCTATGGCGCCAAGACCATGCTGCTGTCGTGGCTGCCGGGCATCGGCGACCCGCTGTGCACCCTGGCCGGCTGGCTGCACCTGCCGTTCTGGCCCAGCGTGCTGTATATGGCGATCGGCAAGTTCGCGCGCTATCTGACCATGACCCTGGCGCTGCTGTACATCCCGGACAGTTTCTGGACCAATCTCGGTGATATGCTGACCCGTATCACCGGCTGAGTATTCCTTTCCGACAGCGGCCGGGTCATCAGGAAGACGCCGATGCTCGAACTGCGACCGAACTGCGAACACTGCAATATAGCCCTGCCGCCGGCCTCGACCGAGGCGCGCATCTGCTCCTACGAGTGCACGTTCTGCGCCGCCTGCGTCGACGGCGTATTGCTGAACGTCTGCCCGAACTGCGGCGGCGGCTTCGCGCCGCGGCCGGTCCGGCCCGCGCGCGACTGGAAGAACGGAAACTATCTCGGCCACGACCCGGCGCGCACCGAGCCGACGCTGCGGCCGGTGGATCCGGCCGCGCATGCGCGCTTCGCGGCCGCCATCCAGGACATCGCGCCGTCGGAGCGCTAGCGTCCTGCACGTTCGCAAGGGGCGGTTCATAATGGGTGTTTCGACGCAGCTCCAGGATTCGTGCATGACCGACCGCCTTCCCGTTCCCCTCGACAAAGCGTATCGCCTGATGAACCACGGCCCGACCGTGCTCGTATCGAGCAGGCATGGCGAAGCGATCAACGTGATGGCCGCCGCCTGGTCGATGCCGCTCGACTTCGATCCGCCGAAGGTGGCGGTGGTGCTCGACAAGAGCACGCTCACGCGCCGGATGATCGAGGCGTCCGGCGAGTTCGCCCTGATGGTGCCGTCGCGCGAACTGGCGCAGCTGACCTTACAGGTCGGCTCGACCACGGGCCGCGAGGTCGACAAGTTCGCCGCCTTCGGCGCCGGCCATTGGACCGGCGAGCAGGTCGGCGCGCCGCTGCTGGACGGTTGCCTGGCCTGGCTCGAATGCCGCCTGCTGCCCGAGCCGCATATCCAGGAAACCTATGACCTGTTCCTCGGCCAGGTGGTCGCCGCCTGGGCCGATCCGGCCGTGTTCCGCGACGGCCATTGGGTCACGACCGAAGGGGGACCGAAGAGCATCCACTACGTCGCGGGCGGGCATTTCTTTGAACTGGGTGAGGCCTTCGAGGCGAGCGCGGCGCTGCCGCCAACGCCAGACAACGCCGGATGACATATGCCATTCGGGTCGCTGAGGCTCACAAACGTTGCATCAGCAGCCTTGCAGGCAAATAAAGTTTGCACTTTCAAAATAGTATAGACATTTTGTTTCGCGGCGCAGAATGGCGGCCCGGGCATTAGCCGAGCGTGGTGCATCGCAATAAGCTAGAATGAACGTCCTTCGGGCCTGTCCGATCGTCGACCAGAATTCATGAACGCCCCCGCACACATCCATACCCTGCTTGCCGACAACGCACCCGCGCGCCTGCGCGAGATCCCTTATAACTACACTTCGTTCTCGGACCGCGAAATCGTGATCCGCCTGCTCGGTGAGTCATCGTGGGAGCTGCTCGACAGCCTGCGCGGCGCGCGCCAGACCGGCCGTTCGGCGCGCATGCTGTACGAGGTGCTGGGCGATATCTGGGTGGTGCGCCGCAATCCCTACCTGCAGGACGACATGCTCGACAACCCGAAGCGCCGGGCCAAGCTGATCGAAGCGCTGCACCACCGCCTGGCCGAGATCGACAAGCGCCGCACCACCGTCGATGCGCTCGACGCATCTGCCACGGATGGGGATTCGGACATGGTCGCCACCCGCAGCGCCGCCGTCGAACAGCTGCTGGCCGCCGCGCGCCGCGCCGTGGACGACTTCGGCCGCGAATTCGCCGAGACCTACGACCTGCGCAAGCGCGCCACCAAGGTGCTGGGCGCCTACACCGACAAGCGCAACATCCGCTTCGACGGCATGCACCGCACCTCGCACGTGACCGACGCCACCGACTGGCGCGTCGAGTATCCCTTCCTGGTCCTGCTGCCCGACAGCGAGGACGAGATGGCCGGCCTGGTCAAGGGCTGCATCGAGCTCGGATTGACCATCATCCCGCGCGGCGGCGGCACCGGCTACACCGGCGGCGCGATCCCGCTCACGCCGATGTCGGCCGTGATCAACACCGAAAAGCTGATCGGCATCGGCGAGGTCGAGATGACGACCATGCCGGGCCTGAACCGCGAGTACGCGACCATCCACACCTATGCCGGCGTCGTCACGCAGCGCGTGTCGCAGGCGGCCGAGAAGGCCGGCTTCGTGTTCGCGGTCGACCCGACCTCGGCCCACGCGTCCTGCGTGGGCGGCAATATCGCGATGAACGCGGGCGGCAAGAAGGCCGTGTTGTGGGGCACGGCGCTCGACAACCTGGCCTCGTGGCGCATGGTCGACCCGAATGGCGACTGGCTCGATGTCACCCGCATCAACCACAACCTGGGCAAGATCCACGACGCGCCGACGGCCGAGTTCCTGCTCGAATGGACGCACCCGTCGCTCAAGGGCGCCCCGAAAGGCCAGCCGTTCCGCACCGAGACCCTGACCATCGAGGGCAGGCGCTTCCGCAAGGAAGGCCTGGGCAAGGACGTCACCGATAAATTCCTGGCCGGCCTGCCGGGCATCCAGAAAGAGGGCACCGACGGCCTGATCACCTCGAGCCGCTGGATCCTGCACAAGATGCCCAAGTTCACCCGCACGGTGGCGCTGGAATTCTTCGGCCAGGCGCGCGACGCGATCCCGTCGATCGTCGAGATCAAGGATTACCTGGACAGCCTGCCGAAGAACGGCGACCCGGCGTTTGCCACGCTGCGCCTGGCGGGCCTCGAGCACCTGGACGAGCGCTACCTGCGCGCGGTCGGCTACGCCACCAAGTCCAAGCGCGGCGTGCTGCCCAAGATGGCGCTGTTCGGCGACATCGTCGGCGACGACGAGAACGCGGTGGCGCTGGCGGCATCCGAAGTGGTGCGCCTGGCGAACACCCGCGTGGGCGAGGGCTTCGTCGCCGTCAGCCCCGAGGCGCGCAAGAAGTTCTGGCTCGACCGCGCCCGCACCGCGGCCATCGCGCGCCACACCAACGCCTTCAAGATCAATGAAGACGTGGTCATTCCCCTGAACCGGATGGGCGAGTACACCGACGGCATCGAGCGCATCAACGTCGAGCTGTCGATCAAGAACAAGCTGCAGCTGGTGGACCAGCTGCGCGCCTACCTGGCGAGCGACCACCTGCCGCTGGCCAAGAGCGACGACGCCAGCGGCGACGGGGTCGACCGCGACGAGATCATGGGCGACCGCCCGCTGCAGGCGCGCGCCCTGGTCGACCTGGTCGACAAGCGCTGGACCTTCATCCTGGCCAATCTCGATGCGTCGCTGGCTGAAGTGCGCGAGCAGCTGCAGTCGCTGGGCCTCGACCACCTGGACCAGGCGATCACGCAGCGCCTGGCGATCCAGCCCGATGCGCGCCTGTTCGACGCGGTGCAGGACCATACCGTGCGCGTGTCGTGGAAGGCCGAAGTACGCGCGCCGCTGCGCCAGATCTTCAACGGCGCCGCCTACCAGTGCATCCTCGACGAGGCAAGCGCGATCCACAAGCGCGTGCTGCGCTCGCGCGTGTTCGTCGCCCTGCACATGCACGCGGGCGACGGCAACGTCCACACCAACCTGCCGGTGAACTCGGACGACTACGCCATGCTGCAGGACGCGCACAAAGCGGTCGAGCGCATCATGAAGCTGGCGCGTTCGCTGGACGGCGTGATCTCGGGCGAGCACGGCATCGGCATCACCAAGCTCGAATTCCTGCTTGATTCCGAGATCCAGGACTTCCGCGACTACAAGGTGCGCGTCGATCCGGAAGGCCGCTTCAACAAGGGCAAGCTGCTCAACCTCGAAGGCGCCCACGCCGACTTGCGCAACGCCTACACGCCGTCGTTCGGCCTGATGGGCCACGAATCGCTGATCATGCAGCAGAGCGATATCGGCGAGATCGCCAACAGCATCAAGGACTGCCTGCGCTGCGGCAAGTGCAAACCCGTGTGCACGACCCACGTGCCACAGGCGAACCTGCTGTATTCGCCGCGCGACAAGATCCTCGCCACGTCGGCGCTGATCGAAGCCTTCCTGTACGAGGAACAGACCCGCCGCGGCGTCTCGCTGCGCCACTGGGAAGAGTTCGAGGACGTGTCCGACCACTGCACCGTGTGCCACAAGTGCGTCACGCCCTGTCCGGTCAACATCGACTTCGGCGACGTGTCGATGAATATGCGTAATCTGCTGCGCAAGATGGACAAGCGCAGCTTCAAGCCGGCCAACCGCGCGGCCATGTTCTTCCTGAACGCGACCGATCCGACCACCATCAACGCCACGCGCAAGGCGATGGTCGACCTGGGCTTCAAGGCCCAGCGCATGGGCAACCGCCTGCTGAAAGGCCTGGCCAAGCCGCAGACGGCGTCGCCGCCGCCGACCACGGGCAAGCCGCCGGTGCGCGAGCAGGTGATCCACTTCGTCAACAAGAAGATGCCGGGCAACCTGCCGAAGAAGACGGCGCGCGCGCTGCTCGACATCGAGGACGACAAGATCGTCCCGATCATCCGCAACCCCAAGAAGACCACGGCCGACACCGAAGCCGTGTTCTACTTCCCGGGCTGCGGCTCCGAGCGCCTGTTCTCGCAGGTCGGCCTGGCCACGCAAGCGATGCTGTGGGAAGTCGGCGTGCAGACCGTGCTGCCGCCGGGCTATCTGTGCTGCGGCTATCCGCAGCGCGGCGCCGGCCAGTACGACAAGGCCGACAAGATGATGACGGATAACCGCGTGCTGTTCCATCGCATGGCCAACACGCTGAACTACCTCGACATCAAGACGGTGCTGGTCTCGTGCGGCACCTGCTACGACCAGCTCGCGACCTATGAATTCGAGAAGATCTTCCCCGGTTGCCGCATCATGGACATCCATGAATACCTGCTGGAGAAGGGCGTCAAGCTCGAGGGCGTGAACGGCACCCGCTACATGTACCACGACCCCTGCCACACGCCGATGAAACTGCAGGATTCGATGAAGACGGTGAACGCGCTGGTGTCCACGGTCGACAACGTCAGGATCGAGAAGAACGACCGCTGCTGCGGCGAGTCGGGCACGTTTGCCGTGACCCGTCCCGACATCTCGACCCAGGTGCGCTCGCGCAAGGAAGTCGAGATGGTAAAGGGCGCGGATAAACTGCGCGCGGATGGTTTCAAAGGCGACGTCAAGATCCTGACCAGCTGCCCGTCCTGCCTGCAGGGCTTGAGCCGTTACAACGACGACTCGGGCACCACCGCCGACTACATCGTGGTCGAGATCGCGAAGCACCTGCTGGGCGAGAACTGGCTGCCCGAGTACGTGGCGCGCGCCAACAACGGCGGCATCGAAAGGGTGCTGGTATGACGAAGGAAGCCGGCTGCGAGCTGTGCGAGCTGTCCGTGCCGACCGTATGGCGCGGCGACAAATTCAGCGTCATCGTCGTCGACGACGCCAACTACCCCGGCTTTTGCCGCGTGATCTGGCACGATCACGTGCGCGAGATGAGCGATCTGTCGCGTGAAGACCGGCTGCTGGTGAACGAGGCCGTGTTCCTGGTCGAGGAGGCGGTGCGCGAAGTCATGCAGCCGCTGAAGGTCAATGTGGCCAGCCTGGGCAATGTGGTGCCGCACCTGCACTGGCATATCATTCCGCGCTATGCGGACGACGCGCATTTCCCGGCGCCCGTATGGGCCCAGGCCGTGCGCGAGACCGAAGCCGACACCCTGGCCGCGCGCCGCGCGCTGGCCGGACAACTGGGCGCCGCCATCGCGCGCCGTTTCAACTGACAGAGAAAAGATCCATGCCTAATCCAACCGAACTCACCGTCCACCAGAAATCGCGCGTGCTCGACGTCGCCTACGACGACGGCAGCGCCTATTCGATTCCATTCGAGCTGATGCGCGTGTACTCGCCGTCGGCCGAAGTGAAGGGCCATGGCCCGGGCCAGGAAGTGCTGCAGGTCGGCAAGCGCGAAGTCGGCATCGCCGACGTCGAGCAGGTCGGCAACTACGCGATCAAGCCGACCTTCTCGGACGGCCACGACACCGGCATTTTCAGCTGGGACTACCTGTACGAGCTGGGTCGCAGCCAGGAGTCGCTGTGGAAGCAGTACGTGGCGCGCCTGCAGGCCGCGGGCTTCGACGAAGAAACCGGCCGCGCGCCGGGCACCATCCTGCCGGGTTCGGCGCCGGCCAAGTCGGGCGGCGGCGGTTGCGGCTCGGGCAGCTGCGGTTGCAAATAAGCCGTACCCGCAAGGCCCAAAATAAAAGAGCACATCCTCGGATGTGCTCTTGTTCTTTGCAGGCCCGCCTTGGCGGGCTAGCGCGGTATCAAGCCTGCGGCTGGATGTTCGCAGCCTGCTTGCCCTTTGGGCCGGCGGTGATGTCGAAGCTCACGCGCTGGTTTTCCTGCAGCGATTTGAAACCGTTGGCATTGATGGCCGAGAAATGCGCAAAGACGTCTTCGCCGCCGCCGTCCGGGGTGATGAAGCCGAAACCTTTAGCATCGTTGAACCATTTTACAGTGCCAGTTGCCATGTTAATTCCCTCAAAAAGTTATTGTGCGTTTATGCGCCCTGTTGGCGTTACCTCGACCGAAACCAGGGCCACGCTCTACATTGCAAATCTGATTATAAGGACAAATTCTTAAAACGGAAGCAAGATTTTTCAATCGTGTTCGTATTTACCACAAGTTATCTCGACCGCATGTTCGTACGCGGTCTTGATATCGATCAGAACGTCATCGGCACCCGCAAAGTCAGGGTGACGTCCGGGGTGTCGCGGGTCACGCCGGCGCCCACGGCGATGTTCAGCGTGCGCTTCGGGCTCAGGCGGTAGGAGTAGCCCAGCAGCAGGGTGCCGAGCTGGGTGCGCACCGAGCCGGCCACCGGCTGGCCGTTCTGTTTCATGCGCGCGATGGTGCTGTGGTCGTAGCCGAGGCTGAGCGAAGCCTTGTCGTTGAGCGCCAGGCCCATGCCGAAGTTAAAGCCGAGCACGTAACCCGGTTCCAGCTCGCCCAGCGGCTCGCGCACGCCGTTGCGCACCAGGCGCGTCACGTTCTCGCGCTTGAAGTTGTGCACATAGCTCAGGTTGCCGAAGAAGACGGCCGGGTCCGATGGATACAGCCAGGTCAGCGTGCCTTGCAGCGAATGGAAGCCGGAACCGGTCGGCAGGTCCAGCGGCAGGCCGGTGCCGGTCACGTTCTCGCCGATGCAGCGCTGGTCGCAGTCGGTCACGACTTCGAACGGGTCGCGCCCGGTGCGGCTCTTGTAGCGCAGGCCGGCGATGTAATAGCCCTGGTCCGGGCCGCCGTTGTTGAGCTGGTAGCGACCGGCGACCTCGACGTCGCCCAGGCCCTTGCCGCTGGTGTCGAACACGCGCTCGACCGCGGTGCCGGTGAACAGCTCGCGGCTGACGGTGGCGTCCGAGCGGTACACATAGGGCACCTTGACCTCGACTTCCATCCGGTTGTTGATGCCGGTGCGGCCGGTGATCGCGGTGGTGAAGGTGTTGCGCTTGATCTCGCGCACGTCGACCAGGCCGATCAGGATCGCGGGAATCACGGTGTAGCCGACCAGGGCCACGCGGTTGCTCGACGAGTAGCCGTACTGCACCGACGGCTCGAGCACATAGGTGCCGCGCTGGGTCAGCACGCCCGGCTGGTCGCCGAGCGGTGCGACTTCGGGCGGGCGGTTCGGTTCCTGGCGATTGTTGTTCTGCGCCGTTTGCGGTTGCTGTTGCTGGGCCGGACGCTGGGTCTGCGCCTGGGCTGGAGCGGGCGCCGGGAGGGTCGGCTGGTTGGGGCGCGGCTGCGGCGGCAGCGGGGCCGCCACGCCGCTTTCGGCCGGCGGCAGCACCGGCGGCTGGGCCACCGGCGCCTGCATCGACATGCCCGTGCCGCGCTGCTGCGACAGCAGGACGCCGTCGGCCAGCGCCGTCGGCACCGCGAACGGCGCGCCCGACAGCGGGGTGGTTTCTTCCACGATGCGCTCGCGCGCCGCCAGCGCCGGGGCCGCGGGAACGTCCCGGACCTGCATGCGTTGCAGCTGCTCGCGCTGCGCCTGGAGTTCGAGCATCAGACGGTTCACCATTGCCCGCTGTTCGGCCAGTTCGTCCTTGAGTTGGGACAGTTCGGTCTGTCGGTCCTGTGTGCCAGGCTCGGCCGCAGGTTGTTGAGCGAGCACGGGCGGCGCCAGGAGGGCGGCCGCCAGGCCGGCGGCGCCAAGCCGCGCGACATGTGAATACATCCAGATCTCCAGTTATTGACAATATTGCAATGCTACAGTGTTCCCGGGGAACGTACTACTGCGTCACGAATCGTGCTCTGGAAATTCATGTCTTTTAGCAGGGACATGCTATTCACGGTCGACGTAATGGTCGTGGCAGTACGGATGTCTTGCCCATTGAGTGTGTTTTGCAGCAAGGTCGCGCCATTGGGCAGGTTGAGGTCGGCCGCAGCATAGTTGTTGCCGCCGATCTGGATCAGCTGGGCCGCGCCCAGGGCATTCTGGGCCAGGCGCGCCTGGTCGCCGGTCATCGCGGCGAGGTCGGGAATGGCGATATTGGTGCGCGCCAGGATTTCGCCGTTGACCGACACCACGCGTTCGATGCCGAGCGACAGCGACAGGCCGCCCGCGATCTCGAAGCCGCCACGCATATTGTCGAGTTCCGCGGCATCTACGGGCGCGCCGAAGCCGCTCGGGCCGGCGGCCTGCACGATCGGCATCGCAGCGCCTGCGGCGCACAGGGCGACCAGCAAGGCGATGCGGTGAAAGGTAAAGGTGGGCCAGCGCATATCAAATCCTTGTCAAAAATCGCCCGGGCCGAACTTTGGCAGCGAAGCGCTCAGTTGGTCCTGGTGCATGCCGGTGCCCAACGGCGCGCGCGGGGCGCCGCGCCAGTCGGCCGGATTGTTGAAGGCGATGCCGTCCTTGTGGCTGTGGATCACGAACAGGATCTTGTTGCGCCAGATTTCCTGGAACCGTTCCATGCTCACGACGCGGTTGCCGGTGGACGGGTCGCCGATCAGGATGCGGCCATCCTCGAAGCCCTTGACGACCACGAAGTGGTTGAAGCCGCGGTCGGTGATCAGGACGATGGCCGGCAGTTTTTCGGCGATCAGTTTTTCGATCGGCAGCTTGAAGCCGTCGGCGCGAAAGCCGCGCGCGGCCAGGAAGCGCTGCATGTCGAGCAGCGAAAAGCCTTCCTTGTGAATCTTGGTCTTGTCACCCTTTTCGTACATTTCCTGGAACACGTCCTGTTCCGGCGTCGGGGTGGCGTAGTGGTGCGACAGCAGGGTCGACACGGCGGCGGCGCCGCAACTGTAGTCGTACTGCTGGCGCGTGGTGCGCTGGAACTTGATGTCCTTGAGGCTGGTGACCGGCACGTTGACGCGTCCGACCACCGCCAGTTCGAGTGCTGGCGCCGGAGCCGGCGCCAGCAGGACGCCGCACAGGGCGGCGAGGAAGATCCCGTGCTTCATTCTCTTCCCATGCCTATTGCAGTTGCAGGTTGATGACGGTCGCGTTCTGGATCAGGACGTTCGCGCCGGAGTTCTGGATCACGACAGGCAGGCCCGAGGAATTCGCGAACGAGCCGTTGTCGATGACGTTGAAGCCGGTGGTCACGTTGGTGGCCGTGTTGTTGCCGACGGTGCCGCCGAGCGTCGCCTCGGTGGTCACGATGTCGGCGCCGCCACGCAGGCCGCCCAGTTCCTCGGCGTCGGTCGCCTTGCCCCAGCCTTTGGCGATGTCGTCTTCCCGGCTCGGCGCGACTTCCACCTTCGACAGGAAGCCCACCACCACCGGCAGCTGCGCCGGTTCCGCGGCCTGGGCCGCCACCGGCAGCGCCATCGAGGCCGCCAGCAGGAGAGCGCTAATCTGGGTAATCCGTTTCATGATGCCTCGCTCGAAAAGCCGCCACGCGGGGAGCGCCACGTGGCGGGTCGCAAGCGTCCGGTCTTCGGACGCTTGCACGGTTGCTGCTCAGACCTCTTGATTACTGGCCGCTTGGGGTCGTGCCGCCGACGTTCATGTTCGACTGAACGTTGACGCTTTGCTGGATCAGCGACGAGAAGCCGTTGTTCTGGCTGATGATCGAGATGCCGGCCGCCGACTGGGCGATGTTGCTCATCGAGTTCGACATGTCGAAGGAACCCGCGGTCACGTTGTTGGTGCCGCCGTCGCCGCCGGTGCCGGCGCCGCCGAAGCCGCCGGTGCCTGCGCCGGCAACCATTTCGCCGGTCGAGCCGCCAGCGCCGCCGGTGCTCGAGCCGCCCGCGCCGCCTGCGCCGCCGGCGCCCGACGTCGCGTCGCCCGAGGTGGCCGAGCCGCCGGTGGCCGAGCCGCCGGTCGACGCGCCGCCGGCGCCGCCGGTGCCGGTCGATGCGGTCGCTTCAGCGCCCGAACCGCCCATGCCGCCCGCGCCTGCCGTGCCGCCCTGGCCAGCGCCGCCTGCGCCGCCGGTGCCTTCGGCGCCGTTGCCGCCCATGCCGGCCGTGCCGGCCGCGCCCGAACCGCCCGCGCCAGCGGTGCCGGTGGCGCCTGCGCCGCCGGTGCCTGCCAGTGCCGCGCCCGAACCGGCGGTGCCGCCGGTGGCCGCGCCGCCTGCCGCGCCGGAGCCCGAGGTGTTGGTGCCGGCCGCGCCCGAACCGCCGGCGCCGCCTGCCGCGCCGGCGCCGCCGGTGCCGGCCATCGAGTCACCCGCGGTGCCCGAGCTGGCGCCGCTGGTCGGGCTGCCTGCGGTCGAGGTGCCGCCGGTGTTGGTGGCCGCGCCGCTGGCGCCGCCGGTGCCCGCGGTTTCGGTGCCCGAGCCTGGCGTGCCGCCCGAACCCGAGGTCGAGGTGGCGTCGCCGATCGCTGCGCCGCCGCCGCTGGCGCCGTTCGATGCGGTCAGGGTCGAGCCGGACGAATTGCCGCCCATGCCGCCTGCGCCGCCCAGGCCGCCGGCCGCGCCTGCGCCGCCGTTGGATTCGCCCGCGCCGCCCGCGCCGCCGGCGCCGGTGCCGATGGCGCCGTTCGCGCCGCCGTTGCCGCCGGCCAGCGAGCCGGTCGAGCCGCCGGCGCCGCCGGTTGCCATGCCGCCTGCCGCGCCGTTGCCGCCGTTGGCCGCGCCGCCCGAGGCGCCGGCGCCACCGGTGCCTGCACCGCCTGCCGCGCCGTTGCCGCCGGCAGCGTAGCCGCCAGCCGCGCCTGCGGCGCCTGCGCCGCCCATCGAGTCGGCCGCGCCGCTCGCGCCGCCTGCGCCGCCGGCTGCGTTACCGACGGTCGACGCGCCGGTCGATGCGGTGCCGGCAGCAGCGTAGCCGCCTGCGCCGCCAGCCGCGCCAGCCGCGCCCGAAGCCGAACCGCCGGCCGCGCCGCTGGCCGAGGTCGAGCCGCCGTTGCCCACGCCGCCGGCCGAGCCGGTGCCGGCTGCGCCGTTGGCGCCGCCGGTGTTCTGCGCGGTGTTGCCGATGTTGCTGATGTTATTGCCCGACACGGTGCCGGTCAGCGAGCTGGTCGCGTTGGCCGACGAGGTGTTGAACGAGTTGGCGACCGACGAGTTGGCGCTGCCGCCGTTGTTGGCGGCTGCGGCGCCGGCGGCGGCGGCGCGGGAGTCACCCGAGCTGTTGTTCTGGCCCGAGCTGTCCTGGCTGCTGTCGTTGTTGGTCGTGGTGTTGGTCGTGATCGTGTCGTTGCTGTCGATCGTTTCGGTGTTGGTGTTGGTGTTGGTGCGCGTGTCCGATTGGGTGTTCGTGTTCGTGTTGTTGGCGACGCGGTTGTCCGAGTTGTCGACCTGGTTGTTGTTGTTGGTCGTGTTGGTGCTGTTGTTGTTCTGCTGGCTGTTGTTGTTGGCCTGGCTGTTGTTGGTGTTGGTCGTGGTGTTGGTGTTGGTGTTGGTCGACTGGTTGTTGCTGTCGGCGGTGTTGGTGCTGCTGTTGTTCGCCTGGCTGTTGTCGGTGCTGGTGCTGGTGTTCGTATTCGTGTTCGTGTTCGTGTTGGTAGCCTGGTTGTTGCTGTTGGCCTGGCTGTTGTTGGTATTGGTCGTGGTGTTCGTGTTGGTATTGGTCGCCTGGTTGTTGCTGTTCGACTGGGTGTTGTCGGTGTTGGTCGACGAGTTGGTCGAGGTGTTGCCGCTGTTGCGGGTGTCAGTGACAGTGCTGCTGTCGGTGTTCGTGGTAACCGACGAGGTCTGGGTGTTGCCGCCGCGGACATCGTTGACGGAATTTTCTTGTGCGTGAGCCATGCTGAATGCCAGGGCGATCGCGGTTGCCAGGATAGTGCGCTTCATTGTTGCTCCCCTAATTGTCACTGAGTTGAATTCCCGGGGTCCCATGACACCCGGTCCACTCGTTCAATAGCAGTTCTCATGCCAGGTGAATTCAGGTTTTTTAAGTCCTTGATTATGTAGGACTATTTTGATGAGTTTCAGTGGTGCTACAAGGGGAAATGAAGTTGAACAATAGCTAAAGAACAAAGTGTCTCAGACCCGTGACAATGTGAACAAAAAGTCCATGGAACTGTATCAAAATGTCACCGCCAGGCAGTCGCCACAGAGCGAACACCGCCCCGCAACGCGCTGCCGTGTGGCAAGCGCGCTGGCGGTAAAATCCTGTCAAATCAAGGGACAGCGCCGTAGGAACAAGCCGACGGCAGAGAAGGGTGGAGACTTACGAGGAAATCGCGTGCTTGGCCATCAGGCGATACAGTGTCATGCGCGAGACGCCGAGGTCGCGCGCGGCCTGGCTGATGTTGTTGCCGCTGCGCGCCAGGCTCTCGCCGATGGCGATGCGTTCGGCCGAGAGGCGCGAATTGCCGAGGCCTTCCCTGACCGGGCAGATCGGCCCGGCGCTGGGCAGGTCGAGGTCTTCCGGCATGATCAGTCGTTGTTCGGCCAGCACCATGGCGCGCCGTACCCGGTTGATGAGTTCGCGCACATTGCCCGGCCAGTCGTAGCGCGCCATCGCCTGCAGCGCTTCGCGGCTCACGCCCTTCAGCTGCGGACTGCGTTCGGCCGCGTACTTGTTGAAGATGAGGTCGGTCAGCAGCGGCAAGTCTTCCTTGCGCTCGCGCAGCGGCGGCACCCGGATCGGGAACACGCTGAGGCGGTAGTACAAGTCTTCGCGGAAGCGACCCTCGGCCACGGCCTGCGGCAGGTTGACGTGGGTGGCGGCGATCACGCGCGCATCGACCGCGATGGTGCGGGTGCCGCCGACGCGGTAGATCACGCGCTCCTGCAAGAAGCGCAGCAGGCTGGCCTGCAGGTCGAGCGGCAGGTCGCCGATCTCGTCCAGGAAGATGCTGCCGCCGGACGCCGCCTCGAGCAGGCCCTGCTTGTCGCGGGTGGCGCCGGTGAAGGCGCCGCGCTCGTGGCCGAACAGTTCGGAATGGATCAGGGCCGGCGCCACCGCCGCGCAATTGATGGCGATGAAGGGACCGTTCGCGCGCTGCGAGCGCAGGTGGATTTCTTGGGCCGCGAGTTCCTTGCCGCTGCCGCTCTCGCCCGAGATCAGCACCGGCGCGTCGACTGCGGCGATCTTGTCGATGTGGGCGCGCAGGCGCACGATGGCGCGCGAGGCGCCGTCGATGTGGCTGGCCCGCTCCGACGCCTGGCGCCGGTGCGGCGGCGTGGCCTTGGCCAGGGTCGCCATGCCGTGCGCGTGGCCGAGCGAGTGCTGCAGGCGCAGCATGTCGACCGGGCGCGTATGGAAGTCGAACAGGTGGGCCGCGATCAGCTCGCGCAATGCGGGCTGGTCGATGCGCAGCGCGTCGAACACGCCGATCCAGCGTGTGTGATGGTGCTGGCGCAGGAAGCGCTCGAGTTCGGCGTCGCCCGAACCGTCGCTGCGGTCGAGCAGCAGGCCGACTCCGTAATGCTGCTGCGACAGGACCTTGCGCGCCGCGGCGATGTTCTCCACCACGCACACATCCCAGCCGGGCAGCTCGCCGTGGCAGGCGCGCGCGTGCGCATTGCCTTCACCCGAAATGCATAAGAGACGTTTTACAGACACCGTTGCCCTCGTTATCGCTGGCGCTTTGCCAGTTTTCGTTGTTGTGAGTTCCGGCGCGTCATACCTAACGCATCCGTGCGGCAACTAATCCCTTCGAATGGATTGCTGACGCGAAAAGTATTGTTCCATTAAACCTGAAATGCCTTGGGCATGTCGCACAAACATTAATAGAAGTTTAAGGACATGTGCAATTGCGAATGAAAGCTTTGCTGTTTATCATGGAAACATCTGCAACTTTGTTGGTGACCTGCTATCGATCTTACCGGGGCCAACCGTGACCGGGAAGGGCGTCCGCGTCGATACGCCGCTGCTGAGCGGATTGTTAGCGCTTCATGCGTTGTGCCCGTCCAACAAGGGGACAGGGAGGATGCCATGGGGCAGCACATGCCGGCCGTTCCGGCCCTGGTCGCCAATGGCGCAGTCCACCGTCGCCCTGCTTGTATAATGCGGCAACACCCAACCGTCCCGCACATATGACCAATACCACTCACTTCGGCTACAAGACCGTCGCCGAGGACCAGAAGGTCCAGGAAGTCGCCAAGGTTTTCCATTCGGTCGCCTCGAAGTACGACGTCATGAACGACCTGATGTCGGCCGGCCTGCACCGCGCCTGGAAGATGTTCACGATCGCCCAGGCCGGCGTGCGTCCCGGCTTCAAGGTGCTCGACATCGCCGGCGGCACCGGCGACCTGGCCAAGGCCTTCGCCAAACAGGCGGGCAAGACCGGCGAGGTCTGGCTCACCGACATCAATGAGTCGATGCTGCGCGTCGGGCGCGATCGCCTCTTGAATAAAGGGCTTGTCACCCCAACCATGTTGTGTGACGCCGAAAAATTGCCGTTCCCGGACAATTACTTTGACCGGGTCAGCGTCGCCTTCGGGCTGCGCAACATGACCCACAAGGACCAGGCCCTGGCCGAGATGCGCCGGGTGCTCAAGCCGGGCGGCAAGTTGCTGGTGCTGGAATTCTCGAAAGTGATCGCGCCGCTGCAGAAACCGTACGATGTGTATTCGTTCTCGGTGCTGCCGTGGCTGGGCCAGAAGATCGCCGGCGATGCCGAAAGCTATCGCTACCTGGCCGAATCGATCCGCATGCATCCCGACCAGGACACGCTGAAGGGGATGATGCAAGACGCAGGACTGGAGCGGGTCCAGTATTTCAACCTGACGGCGGGTGTGGCCGCTTTGCACACTGGTATCAAACTCTAATTCTAAGGATAGAGACAATGAAAAAGTTTTTGGTCACGACGATGTTGGCAGTCACCGCGTTCGCGATGGTGGCGGACGCCTTCGCCCGACCAATGGGCGGCAAGCGTTCGATCGGACGGCAGTCGCAGTCCGTGCAGCAGCAGGGCCCGGCGCCGGCGCCGGCCCAGAGCATGCAGCGCCAGACGCCTAACTCAGCGGCACCTGCCGCAGCTGGTGCAGGCGCCGCGGGCGCAGCGGCCGCCGCCAAGAAACCGAGCATGATGCGCAACATCCTGGGCGGCGCACTGCTGGGCCTGGGCCTGGGCGCGCTGCTGTCGCACCTGGGCATCGGCGGCGCCCTGGCCAGCATCATCTCGACCATTCTGATGGTCGCGCTGATCGGCCTGGTGATCATGTTCATCGTGCGCATGGTGCGTCGTAAAGATACGCCGGCCAATCCGGCGGCGGCGACCGCGGGCGGCTTCGGTGGCTTCCAGCCGCCGGCCCCCGGTTCGACCGCCACGCCTGAAATCGGCTCCGGCCTGCGCAATCAGCCAGCCGCTTTCCAGGGTAATGTAGGCCTGGATAAAGGCGCGGCAGCCGGTTTCGGCGGCGCGGCTGCCGCACCGGCCTACCAGCAATGGGGCGTGCCGGGCGACTTCGACAGCGAAAGCTTCCTGCGTCACGCGAAATCGTCCTTCATCCGCATGCAGGCGGCCTGGGACCGCGGCGACACCGACGACCTGCGTGAATTCACCTCGCCCGAAGTGTTCGCCGAGCTGAAGATGCAGATCCAGGAACGCGGCGCCGTGACCGACTACACCGACGTCGTCAATATCGACGCCCAGCTGCTGGGCATCGAGAAGACCGCGACCGACTACCTGGCGAGCGTGCAGTTCAACGCCATGATCCGCAGCGCCAAGGACGCGCTTCCAGAACCGTTCGTCGAAGTCTGGAACATGTCGAAGCCGCTGTCGGGCTCGGGCGGCTGGGTGCTGGCCGGTATCCAGCAGACGAACTAAGCGCATTTGCTAAAGCGATTAGTTTTGACGGAATTATTTTTCGATAAACATTCCGTGTCACCGGGTTTGCGCCCGGCAAACTGGTAAGATCAAAACCGCCCGCATCAACCCGGGCGGTTTTGTTTTTTGAGGGTCGTCCTTTTCATGTTTGCTAGTCTTTCCTCACTGTCGCCACAGCACGCTCTGACGCTGCCCGCGGTCGCCGCGATCAATCACTTGCTGGCCCAGGAAGCCTGGGCCAGGGCCTTGCTCATGCGCCATGCCGGCAAGGACGCCTGCATCGATGCCGGCCTGGCCCGGCTGCGCATGCACGTCGGGCGCGACGGCCTGCTCGAAGCCGCGCATCAGGGCACTGCGGGCGATGCGCCTGCCAGCGTCACGATCCGCGTGAAACCGGCCGACCTGCCGCTGATCGCCCAGGACCGCACGCGCGCGCTGTCGTACGTGAAGATCGAAGGCGACGCCGAGTTCGCCAACGTGATCTCGCAGCTGGCCAACGGCCTGCGCTGGGATGCCGAGCACGACCTCGAGCGGGTGGTGGGGCCGCTGGGCGCCCATCGCCTGGTCAGGACCGCGCGCCGCACCGCCGGCGGCGCGACCGAGGCGACGCGGCGCCTGGCCGAGAACCTGGCCGAGTTCCTGGCCGAGGAAAGGCCGGTGCTGGTGCGGCCGGCGCAGCGCGACGCGTTCGCCGCCGACGTGGTGCGCCTGCGCGACGACGTCGAGCGCACGGCCAAGCGCATCGCGCGGCTCGAGCAAAAGCTGGCCCAGCTGGACGCCACACCCTCCATCATTCTTACCCGCGCAGACCACCACCCGGATCGTCGATGATATTGAAATTCCTGCGCCTGCTGCGCATCCTCACCGTCTTCACCAGGTACGGCCTGGACGAGATCGCCGTCACCAGCATCAACGCCCCGCGCACCGCGCGCCTGATGAACACCTTCTTCTTCTGGCGCCGCATCACCTCGCCGCGCGCGATCCGCCTGCGCCAGGCGCTGGAAGAACTGGGCCCGATCTTCGTGAAGTTCGGCCAGGTGCTGTCCACCCGGCGCGACCTGGTGCCGCCCGACATCGCCGACGAGCTGGCGCTGCTGCAGGACCGCGTGCCGCCGTTCGGGTCCGACCTCGCGGTGGCCCAGATCACGCGCTCGCTGGGCGCCCATCCCGACGAGCTGTTCGCCCGCTTCGACCGGGAGCCGGTGGCTTCGGCCTCGATCGCCCAGGTCCACTTTGCCCAGCTCAGGGATGGCAAGGAGGTCGCGGTCAAGGTGCTGCGTCCCGGCATGAAGAAGCTGATCGACGAAGACATGGCCCTGATGCGCCTGGCGGCCAGCCTGATCGAGCGCGTGTGGGGAGAGGCGCGGCGCCTGAAGCCGCGCGAAGTCGTCGCCGAATTCGACAAATACCTGCACGACGAGCTGGACCTGATGCGCGAGGCGGCGAACGCCAGCCAGCTGCGCCGCAACTTCGCCGGATCAAGCCTGCTGATGGTGCCCGAGATGTACTGGGACTATTGCTCGAGCAGCGTGATCGTGATGGAGCGCATGTATGGCATCCCGATCTCGCAGATCGACCGCCTGGCCGCCGCCGGCGTCGACCTCAAGAAGCTGTCGAGCGATGGCGTGGAAATCTTCTTCACCCAGGTGTTCCGTGACGGCTTCTTCCACGCCGACATGCACCCGGGGAACATCCTGGTCTCGACCGCGCCGGAAACCCTGGGCCGCTACATCGCGCTGGACTTCGGCATCGTCGGCACCCTGAACGATTTCGACAAGGATTACCTGTCGCAGAACTTCCTGGCCTTCTTCCGTCGCGACTACAAGCGCGTGGCCGAGGCCCACATCGAATCGGGATGGGCGCCGCAAACCACGCGCGTGGACGAGCTGGAGGCCGCGGTGCGGGCCTGCTGCGAACCGATCTTCGACCGCCCGCTGAAGGACATCTCGTTCGGCCAGGTGCTGCTGCGCCTGTTCCAGACCTCGCGCCGTTTCAACGTCGAGGTGCAGCCGCAGCTCGTGCTGCTGCAAAAGACCCTGCTCAATATCGAGGGACTGGGACGCCAGCTCGACCCCGACCTGGACTTGTGGAAGACCGCCAAGCCGTATCTCGAGCGCTGGATGACGGAGCAGGTCGGCTGGAAGGGCCTGACCGAACGCCTGCGCGCCGAAGCGCCGCGCTACGCCCAGATCTTCCCGCAGCTGCCGCGCCTGGTGTACCAGGTGCTGGAGCGCGAATCGAAAGGGCAGCTGGCGCATCCGAATGTGCCGAACGCCGACATGCTGGCGATGGTGCTGATCGAGCAGCGCCGCACCAATCGCATGCTGGCCTTCCTGACCTGCCTGGCGGCGGGGTTCGGGATGGGACTCGTCGCCCTGTATTTGTTGTAGGGCACGCAAAGAAAAAGCCCGCAGACGCGGGCTTGGCAAGCTAGTGTTCTTCTACGGACCGCGCTGATGGAGGCATCGCGCAGTCTTCTGTTTCTTCTTTGCGGTGAGCAGCAGGGATTTCCCTACTGCCAACATTGGGTGAAGAAGCCGTATTAGAGCATCCAACCCGATGCTTGAGCAAACGAAACACCTGTTGACGATGGTGAAAAACAACATCGAACGGCCCGCACTTGCCCATGCGCCGGGTCTGTGCCAGCCGCGGTAGGCCGCAAACGGCAAATGCCCGTGTAAAAGCTTTATAATTCAGGGTTTTGAAGATTTTTGCGGAGCACCTAGCATGCCGATTTACGCCTACCGCTGCGAAGAATGCGGTTTTACCAAAGATGTACTGCAAAAAATTTCGGATCCGGTCCTGACCGTGTGTCCGTCCTGCGCCAAGCCGTCCTTCAAGAAGCAAGTGACCGCTGCCGGCTTCCAGCTCAAGGGCACCGGCTGGTACGTGACCGATTTCCGTGGCGGCACGCCGCCGGCTACCGGTACGGCCAGCAACGGCAACGGCAACGGCGCGCCGGCGCCGGCCGCGTCGACCGAGTCCAGCGCACCGGCAGCGGCGACGCCGGCGCCGGCCGCGCCGGGCACGTCCGGCGGCGACAAGAGCAGCACCTGATCCGGCGCGGCTAGCGCCGCGCGCCAACAAGAACAACGGGAATCCGATGCGCAAATATTTCATCACCGGCCTGCTGGTCCTGGTCCCCCTGGTCATCACGGCCTGGGTGCTGAACCTGATCATCAGCACGCTCGACCAGTCGCTGCTGTTCGTGCCCGACGCCTGGCAGCCACGCAGCATGTTCGGCATGGACGTGCCGGGCTTCGGCGCGGTGCTGACCCTGGCCATCGTGTTCCTCACCGGCCTGCTCACCAACAACCTGGTCGGCAACTACATCGTGCGCCTGGGCGAACGCCTGCTCAAGCGCGTGCCGGTGGTCAGCTCGCTGTACGGCAGCGTCAAGCAGGTGTCGGACACGCTGTTCTCGCCGTCGGGCAATGCTTTCCGCCAGGCGGTGCTGGTCCCGTATCCGCATGCCGATTCGTACACCATCGCCTTCCTCACCGGCGTGCCGGGCGGCGAAGTGGCGGCGCACCTGGGCGGCGACTACGTCAGCGTCTATGTGCCGACCACCCCGAACCCGACCTCCGGCTTCTTCCTGATGATGGAGCGCAGCCGCGTGAAAGAGCTGGACATGTCGGTCGATGCGGCATTGAAGTACATCGTTTCGATGGGCGTGGTCGCGCCGGTGGCCGCAGTTGCCAGCGCACCTGCCAGCGCGCCGGCCGCAACGATCAAGTAACACCGAATCAAAGAATAGTGGCCGCCTTCGATGGCGGCGCGAGCAATCAACCAACCTGGAACGAAAACTATGTCCACCATGCGTACCAACTACTGCGGCCTCGTGACCGAGGAACTGCTGGGCCAAACCGTCAGCCTGTGCGGCTGGGTGCACCGCCGCCGCGACCACGGCGGTGTGATCTTCATCGACCTGCGCGACCGCGAAGGCCTGGTGCAGGTGGTCTGCCATCCGGACAACGCCGCCGTCTTCAAGGCCGCAGAGCATGTGCGCAACGAGTACTGCCTGCGCATCGTTGGCACCGTGACCAACCGCCTGGAAGGCACGGCCAACGCCAACCTGAAGTCGGGCAAGATCGAGATCAACGCGACCGAAGTCGAAGTGCTGAACGCCTCGGTGCCGGTGCCGTTCCAGCTGGACGACGACAACCTGTCGGAAACCACCCGCCTGACCCACCGCGTGCTCGACCTGCGCCGCCAGCAGATGCAGCACAACCTGCGCCTGCGCTACAAGGTGTCGATGGAAGTGCGCAAGTACCTGGATAACCTGGGCTTCATCGACATCGAGACCCCGATGCTGACCAAGTCGACCCCGGAAGGCGCGCGCGACTACCTGGTGCCGTCGCGTGTCAACGCCGGCAACTTCTTCGCGCTGCCGCAGTCGCCGCAGCTGTTCAAGCAGCTGCTGATGGTCGCCAACTTCGACCGCTACTACCAGATCACCAAGTGCTTCCGCGACGAAGACCTGCGCGCCGACCGCCAGCCTGAATTCACCCAGATCGACTGCGAGACCTCGTTCCTGACCGAACAGGAAATCCGCGACCTGTTCGAAGAGATGATGCGCGTCGTGTTCAAGAACACCACCGGCGTCGACCTGCCGAACCCGTTCCCGGTGATGGACTTCGCCACCGCCATGGGCAAATATGGTTCGGACAAGCCGGACATGCGCGTCAAGCTCGAGTTCACCGAACTGACCGAGCTGATGAAGTCGGTCGAGTTCAAGGTGTTCAACAGCGCGGCCAACATGCCGAACGGCCGTGTGGTCGGCATGCGCGTGCCGCAGGGCGGTTCGATGCCGCGTTCGGAAATCGACGCCTACACCCAGTTCGTGGCGATCTACGGCGCCAAGGGCCTGGCCTACATCAAGGTCAACGAGAAGGCGAAAGGCCGTGACGGCCTGCAGTCGCCGATCGTCAAGAACATCTCGGACGAGGTGCTGGCGCAGATCCTGGAGCTCACCAAGGCGCAGGACGGCGACCTGATCTTCTTCGGCGCCGACAAGGCGAAAGTCGTCAACGACGCCCTGGGCGCGCTGCGCGTGAAGATCGGCCACTCGGAATTCGGCAAGAAGGCCGGCCTGTTCGACGACGTCTGGGCCCCGCTGTGGGTGATCGACTTCCCGATGTTCGAATACGACGAAGACAGCGACCGCTGGACCGCGACCCACCACCCGTTCACCGCGCCGAAGGACGGCCACGAGGACATGCTCGAGTCGAACCCGGGCGCCTGCATCGCCAAGGCCTACGACATGGTCCTGAACGGCTGGGAACTGGGCGGCGGCTCGATCCGTATCCACCGCGAGGAAGTGCAGAGCAAGGTGTTCCGCGCGCTGAAGATCGACGCCGAGGAAGCGCAGCTCAAGTTCGGCTTCCTGCTGGACGCGCTGCAGTACGGCGCGCCGCCGCACGGTGGCCTGGCCTTCGGCCTGGATCGCCTGATCACCCTGATGACCGGCTCCGAGTCGATCCGCGACGTGATCGCCTTCCCGAAAACCCAGCGCGCGCAAGACCTGTTGACCAACGCGCCGTCGGAAGTCGACGAGAAGCAGCTCAAGGAGCTGCATATCCGTCTGCGTAACGAGCCGAAGGTGGCGTAACGGCGCATGAGGTAGGATGGACGGGCCATCCACGCGTTCAAGCACGCGTGGATGGCCCGTCTACCGTATCTGCCCATGAAACCTCACAAGATCCCGGAATCGGTGCTGGTCGTGATCCACACTTCCGACATGGAAGTGCTGGTGCTCGAACGCGCCGACCGTCCGGGCTTCTGGCAATCGGTCACCGGCTCGCTCGACGCGCCGGACGAGCCGTTGATGACGACCGCCGCGCGCGAACTGTTCGAAGAGACCGGCATCGTGGCCGACGGCGAACGCATTCGCCTGCGCGACTGGCAGCTCTCGAACGTCTACGAAATCTATCCCGTCTGGCGTCACCGCTACGCCCCCGGCGTGACCCACAATACCGAGCACGTGTTCTCGGTCTGCGTGCCGCGCGACATTCCCATCCTCCTCAGCCCGCGCGAACACCTGCGCCATGCCTGGTTGCCGCATCTGGAGGCGGCGGACCGCTGCTTCTCTTCTTCCAACGCCGAAGCCATCCTGCAACTGCCCCGAAAAATCGCTTAAAAATTGCGAGCAGCAAATAAAATTGCCTTAAAGCAGCTTATTTGCCGAAAATCAGCATTGAAACATGGCATGTGTGCGCAATAAAATGACGTTTTTTAACAAAAGTACGTAGGTACTTTTTTCAGAAAATGGTCTGTGCGTGGCCGCGCATATGCGTTCGCTCAAACGTACTCTCTCCTATGAAAATACATTTGAATACACTTCACCTGTCTTTTTTATAACCATAGGAAATTTTGCGAAAGTACATATGCACGAGATATTCCATGTTTGACAGGCGTAAATTCGTAGACTAAGGTCAACGGCTCACCCATGGTGAATTTTTGATGTGCAACTTTTAAGTGGATGATTCTGGGAGATAAAATGGATAACCTCGAACTGAATAGCGACAAGAAAGTTAAGGCAATCACCCTAGGGGACGACTGCATCTATATCGACCTCTTCGACGGCCTGCGCCTGAGCGGGCCGCTGGCGCCGCGCGAGGAAAAGCAGGGCGCGCAAGAGCGCCGTCCGCGCCGCATGATCGTGTCGGGGCATGAAGCCGTCTACGATACGGCGCTGGCGCTTGCCTGAATGTCAGATTCAGCTCAGTTCAGAATGTAAGAGCGCGACGGCACCAACCAACCGCCGCGCTCCGCGCTCCAGCACCAGGCTGTGAAGCGCACGATTGGGCCCGTTTCACGAGAACGCCAGTCCGATCCGGGTAGAATGTTCCCATGAAAATCCGTGTAGCCACCTACAACATTCATAAGGGCGTCTCGTCCCTGCGCAGCACGCCACGCGTGATCGCGCTCAAGAAGGCCATCGCAGAATTCGACGCCAACGTGGTGTTCCTGCAAGAGGTGCAGGGCCGGCACGACCGCTACCAGGCACGCTACGGCAAGGAAGACCGCGGCCACCGCCACTGGCCAGAAACGGCCCAGTACGATTACTTCGCCGCCGACGTCCACCATACGGCCTACGGGATGAACGCGGTCTATGACCACGGCCACCACGGCAATGCGCTGCTGAGCTGCTGGCCGATCGAGAACTCGCACAACCACGACGTTTCCGACCACGCCTACGAGCAGCGCGGCATCCTGCACTGCATCCTGGGCGCGCCCGAGTGCCGCGTGCACTGCTACGTGGTCCACCTCGGCCTGTTCGAAGGCAGCCGTGGCCGCCAGACCGCCTCGCTGATCGAGGCCGTCAACGCATCGGCGCCGAACGGCGAGCCGGTGATCATCGCCGGCGACTTCAACGACTGGCGCAACACGCTCAGCGACAAGCTGCGCAACGCCCTGGGCGTCAAGGAAGTGTTCGACGAACTGGGGCCGCGCTCGCCGATGGGCGACATGGTGCGCAGCTGGGCCGGCCGCCAGCCGCGCCTGGCGCCGGCCCGCACCTTCCCGGCCATGCTGCCGTGGTTCAGGCTCGACCGCATCTACGTGCGCGGCTTCAAGGTCAACAACGCCAGGGTGATGCACGGTCCGTTGTGGGCCAAGCTGTCCGATCATGCGCCGATCGTGGCCGAGCTCGAACTCACACAAGGGCCATGCGCAGTCTGACCTTTGTCGACAACAATGACATCACGCTGCTGCAGAGCGGCATTGCCTTCTTCCCGGCGCTGATCGAGGCGCTCGACGCCGCCCAGCACGAGGTCTTGTTCGAAACCTATATCTTTGCCGAGGACGAGACCGGCGCCGCCGTGCGCGACGCCCTGGCGCGCGCCGCCCGCCGCGGCGTGAAGGTGAGGGTGCTGGTCGACTGGTTCGGCACCGGCCACCGCTGCTGCGGCCGGCTCGGGCCCATCCTGGTCGAGGCCGGCGCCCAGTACCGCGTCTTCAATCCCTGGTGCCGGCGCGGCATCGCCCGTTCGCACCGCAAGATCGCCGTGATCGACCGCGAAGTCGCCTTCGTGGGCGGCATCAACGTCAACGACGACTGGCTGTGCGACCACGCCGACGGCCACCGCCTGCCGGCGCCACGCTGGGACTTCTCGGTGCGCGTGCGCGGGCCGCTGGTGGCCCAGATCCATCACGAGGCGCAAGCCCAGTGGACCCGCAGCGGCCGCCTGCGGCTGCGCAAGCGCTTCCAATTGTTCCGCGAGATGCGCAAGCAGGCCATTCCCTCTTGCGAAAGTCCGGCACGGGCCGCATTTGTGGTGCGTGACAACCTGCGTAACCGCAGCACGATCCAGAAAGCCTATCTGCAAGCCTTGGGGCGTGCGCGCCACAGCGTGCTGCTGGCGACGCCGTACTTCGCGCCGGGCCGCAAGTTCCGCAAGGCGCTGGCGCATGCCGCGCGGCGCGGCGTGCAGGTGACGCTCCTGATCGGGGTGGGGGAGTTCAAGATCCAGGATGCGGTCGCGCATTCCTTCTATCCCAAGCTGCTGGCCGACGGAGTGCGGGTGGTCGAATACCGCAAGACCCAGCTGCATGCGAAGGTGGCGGTGGTCGATGACGACTGGGCCACGGTGGGCTCCAGCAATTGCGACGGCCTGTCGCTGTTCCTGAACCAGGAGGCCAATGTGGTGGTAAGCGATCCGGTGTTCGCCGCCACCATGCGCGAGCATATCGAGCGCGGCATCCTGGACGGCAAGGAGGTCTGCCCGCAGGAATTCGCCCACACCGGCTGGCTGCGCCGCGCCACCTATGGCATGGCGTATATGGCGTACAAGCTGGTGATGCGGGTGGTCACGTTCGGATACACCTAGGGATATTGGAAATAGATAATGGAAAAAGAGAACGTACGAATCGACAAATGGCTGTGGGCGGCGCGCTTCTTCAAGACCCGCTCGCTGGCCCAGGACGCGGTGGAACGCGGCCGGGTGCGCATCGGGGGAGAACCGGTCAAGCCGGCGCGCGCCGTCAAGATGAACGACCGCATCATGATCGACAACGGTTCCGATCGCTGGGAAGTGATCGTGGCCGCGATCTCGGGCTCGCGCGGCCCGGCGCCGGTGGCGCGCACCCTGTATTTCGAGACCGACGAGAGCATCGCGCGGCGCGAGAACGACAAGACGGCGCGCCGCCTGTACCCCGAGCCGAGCATGGACATCAAGGGCCGGCCTACCAAGCGCGACCGCCGTGCGATGGAGCGCGTCGGCGAGGAATGACGATGGGCGCAATGCCCGTCGTCAACGGGATATCCCGTTCCGTCAAAATGCTGTACCTTTATGACTGAAACAACAAACTTCCGTTCCCCGCCCACGGCGACGGACGGAAGCGCTCCACGGCGCCATCTCCCGGCACCGATCGTTGTCTTGCATCAATAGAACGCCACCTCTAAGTTCCCGTTTGACATTCCTCGGCTGATAGATAATAGTACGAGCGTTCGGATTTTTTTCGATTCAGGGGCAGCTATCAGTACTTCAGCAAAATTCATGCGCAAGGGCGAACAGACGCGGGCCGCAATCCTCGACGTCGCGCTCGAGCTCGCCAGCCGCAATGGCCTCGAAGGCCTGACCATCGGCTTGCTGGCCGACCGGATGAGCATGAGCAAGTCGGGCGTGTTCGCCCACTTCGGTTCGCGCGAAGACCTGCAGCTCGAGGTCGTCAAGCTGTATCACCACCGCTTCGAGCAGGAAGTGTTTTATCCGAGCATCAAGGAAGCGCGCGGCCTGCCGCGCCTGGTGGCGATGTATACGCGCTGGGTCAAGCGCGTCTCGGTCGAGATCGCGTCCGGCTGCATTTATATCAGCGGCGCGGTGGAATACGATGACCGCGAAGGCCCGATCCGCGAGGAACTCGTGTCGATGGTGCGCGCCTGGCAGGGCGCCCTGCTGCGCAGCGTGCAGCAGGCGGTCGAGATAGGCCACCTGCGCCGCGACCTGGAGCCCGAGCAGCTCGTGTTCGAGATGCACGGCCTGATCCTGGCCCTGCACCACGACGCCCGTTTCCTGCGCAATCCAGGCGCGGTCGAGCGCGCACGGGCCGCCTTCGAGCGCCTGGTCGAGAATTACCGCAATCCCCAACTACCGCAAGACCATCAGGCGGCATGAGCCGCCTGCCACGTCCAACATCTTTACCCTCGTTCAGGAGATAACCATGGGTCAGTACGTCGCGCCAATCCGGGATATGCAGTTCGTTCTGCACGAATTCCTCAACGTCACCGAAGAATTCAAGAATCTGCCGAAGTACTCGGAGATCGATGCCGACATCATCAACCAGGTGCTCGAAGAAGGCGCGAAGTTCACGCAAGAGGTGCTGTTCCCGCTGAACCACTCGGGCGACCGCGAAGGCTGCCACTTCAATGCCGCCGACAAGACCGTGACCACCCCGAAGGGCTTCAAGGAAGCCTACCAGCAGTACGTGGAAGGCGGCTGGGCGGCGCTGGCCTGCGATCCTGAATACGGCGGCCAGGGCCTGCCGATCACCCTGAACAACTCGTTCTACGAGATGCTGAACTCGTCGAACCAGGCCTGGTCGATGTACCCCGGCCTGTCGCACGGCGCCTACGAGTGCCTGCTGGAGCACGGCACCGACGACCAGAAACGCCTGTACCTGCCAAAACTGGTCTCGGGCGAGTGGACCGGCACCATGTGCCTGACCGAAGCGCACTGCGGCACCGACCTGGGCCTGCTGCGCTCGAAGGCCGAACCGCAGGCCGATGGCACCTACCTGATCACCGGCTCCAAGATCTTCATCTCGGCCGGCGAGCATGACATGTCCGAGAACATCGTCCACCTGGTGCTGGCGCGCCTGCCGGACGCGCCGGAAGGCTCGAAGGGCATCTCGCTGTTCCTGGTGCCGAAGTTCCTGCCGAACGACGACGGCTCGCTGGGCGAGCGTAACGGCATCGCCTGCGGCGCCATCGAAGAAAAGATGGGCATCCACGGCAACTCGACCTGCCAGATGAACCTGGACAATGCGCGCGGCACCCTGATCGGCCAGCCGCACAAGGGCCTGCAGGCGATGTTCGTGTTCATGAACGCGGCCCGCCTGGGCGTGGGCATGCAGTCGCTGGGCCTGACCGAAGTCGCCTACCAGAACGCGCTGGCCTATGCCAAGGACCGCATCCAGATGCGCAGCCTGTCGGGCCCGAAGGCGCCGGATAAACCCGCCGACCCGATCATCGTGCACCCGGACGTGCGCCGCATGCTGCTGACGGCCAAGGCCTATGCCGAAGGCGCGCGCGCGTTCTCGTCGTATGTCGCGCTGCAGATCGACCGCGAACTGAACCACCCTGACGAAGACGTGCGCAAGGAAGCGGCGGACGAAGTGGCCCTCCTGACCCCGATCATCAAGGCCTTCATCACCGACAACGGCTGGATCGCCACCTCGGAAGCGATGCAGGTGTACGGCGGCCACGGCTACATCGCCGAGTGGGGCATGGAGCAGTACGTGCGCGACGCCCGCATCAACATGATCTACGAAGGCACCAACACCATCCAGTCGCTGGATCTGTTGGGCCGCAAGATCCTGATGGACAACGGTGCCAAACTGCGCAAGTTCGGCGAGAAGATCAAGGCCTTCGTCGAAGACAACGGCCTGGACGAGCAGCTGTCCGAATTCGTGACCCCGCTGGGCGAACTGGGCGAGAAGGTCACCAAGCTGACCATGGAAATCGGCATGAAGGCCTTCCAGAACCCGGACGAAGTCGGCGCCGCCGCCGTGCCTTACCTGCGCGTGGCCGGCCACCTGGTGTACAGCTACCTGTTCGCGCAACAGGCCAAGATCGCCCTGGCCAAGCTCGATTCGGGCGACAAGTTCTACGAGTCCAAGCTGGCGACGATCCGCTTCTATTTCGCCCGCCTGTACCCGGAAACCGCGATGTTGATCCGCCAGGCACGTTCGGGCGCCGCGAACCTGACGGCGCTGGACGCCGACCTGTTTTAATCACCCGTCACGACGCTAACCAAGGAATACTTACATGTCCAATTTCATCGTCAAGAAAGTCGCCGTGCTGGGCGCCGGCGTGATGGGTGCACAGATCGCCGCGCACTGCGTGAACGCCAAGGTGCCGGTCGTGTTGTTTGATCTCCCTGCCAAGGAAGGTCCAAAGAACGGCATCGTGCTGCGCGCCATCGAGAACCTCAAGAAACTGTCGCCGGCCCCGCTGGGCAACAAGGATGACGCGGCCCTGATCGAAGTGGCCAACTACGAGGACAACCTCGACGTGCTGGCGGGCTGCGACCTGATCATCGAAGCCATCGCCGAGCGCATGGACTGGAAACACGACCTGTACGCCAAGGTCGCCCCGCACATCGCGCCGCATGCGATCTTCGCCTCGAACACCTCGGGCCTGTCGATCAACAAGCTGGCCGAAGGCTTCGATGCCGGCTTGAAGGAGCGCTTCTGCGGCGTGCACTTCTTCAACCCGCCGCGCTACATGCACCTGGTCGAACTGATCCCGACCGAAGCGACCCGCCCGGAAATCCTGGACCAGCTCGAGACCTTCCTGACCTCGACCCTGGGCAAGGGCGTGGTGCGCGCGAAAGACACGCCGAACTTCATCGCCAACCGTGTCGGCATCTTCGGCATGCTGGCGACCATCGTCGAAGCCGAGAAGTTCGGCCTGTCGGTGGACGTGGTCGACGACCTCACCGGCGCCAAGCTGGGCCGCGCCAAGTCGGGCACCTTCCGCACCGCGGACGTGGTCGGCCTGGACACCATGGGCCACGTGATCAAGACCATGCAAGACAATCTGAAGGATGACCCGTTCTTCAGCGTTTACAAGACGCCCGATATCCTGGCCAAGCTGATCGAGAAGGGCGCGCTGGGCCAGAAGACCGGCGCCGGCTTCTACAAGAAGGTCGGCAAGGAGATCCAGCGCCTGGACTTCGCGACCGGCGAGTACGTGCCGAGCGGCGCGAAAGCCGCCGACATCGTCGGCCGCATCCTGAAAGAAAAAGACCCGGTCAAGAAGTTCAAGGCCATGCGCGATTCGACCAACCCGCAGGCGCAGTTCCTGTGGGCGATCTTCCGCGACGCCTTCCACTACATCGCGTTCCACTTGGATACGATTGCCGACAATGCGCGCGATGTCGACTTCGCGATGCGCTGGGGCTTCGGCTGGAGCGTCGGTCCGTTCGAGACCTGGCAAGCCGCGGGCTGGACCCAGATCGCCCAGTGGGTCAAGGAAGACATCGAAGCGGGCAAGGCGCTGAGCGACGCGCCGCTACCAAGCTGGGTGTTCGAAGGTTCGGTCGCCGAGAAGGGCGTGCACACTCCTGAAGGTTCGTACTCGGTCACGAAGAACGCCTATGTGCCGCTGTCCGACCTGCCTGTCTACAAGCGCCAGCAGTTCCGCGCGCCGGTGGTCGGCCTGGGCGGTCCGGATGCGAAGACCTTCGGCACCACCGTGTTCGAAGACGACTCCGTGCGCCTGTGGCATTCGGACGACGAGGTCCTGGTCATCTCGCTCAAGACCAAGATGCACGTCATCGGCGATGGCGTCATCAAGGGCATCCAGCGCGCCTTGAAAGAAGCCGAGCAAGGCTACAAGGGCATCGTGATCTGGAATACCGACGCGGCCGAAGGCGGCGCGTTCTCGGCCGGCGCCGACCTGCAATCGGCCCTGCCGGCCTTCATGGCCGGCGGCGCGAAGGCGATGGAGCCGATCGTGCGCGAGCTGCAGGACACCTTCATGGCGATGAAGTATTCGAACATCCCGGTCGTCGCCGCAGTGGCCGGCCTGGCGCTGGGCGGCGGCTGCGAGCTGGCGCTGCATGCAAGCAAACGCGTGGCCTCGATCGAGTCGTACATCGGCCTGGTCGAAGTGGGCGTCGGCCTGGTGCCGGCCGGCGGCGGCCTCAAGGAAGCGGCGCTGCGCGCGGCGAATGAAGCCAAGGGCAACGACATCCTGCAATTCCTGAAGAACGGCTTCATGAACGCGGCCACCGCGCAAGTGTCGAAGTCGGCGCTGGAAGCGAAGGCCATGGGTTACCTGAAGGAAGACGACGTCATCGTGTTCAACGCGTATGAACTGCTGCACGTGGCGAAGACCACCGCGCGCGCCATGTTCGACGCCGGTTATCGCGCTCCGGCACGCCGCACCTTCCCGGTCACCGGCCGTTACGGCTGGGCCACCATCCGCGGCCAGATGGTCAATATGCGCGACGGCGGCTTCATCTCGGCCTATGACTACCACCTGGGCGACACCATCGCCGAGATCGTGACCGGCGGCGACATCGACCAGGGCAGCGTGGTGAGCGAGCAGTGGATCCTCGACCTGGAACGCAAGGCCTTCGTGGCCCTGCTGAACAATCCGAAGACCCAGGAACGGATCATGGGCATGATGCAGACCGGTAAGCCGGTGCGCAACTAACGCTGACGACTGAACAGGACTACTGACATGAGCAAACAACTTCAAGACGCATACATCGTCGCAGCGACCCGTACCCCGATCGGCAAGGCGCCGCGCGGCATGTTCAACAAGACCCGCCCGGACGACCTGCTGGTGCACGCGATCCGCGGCGCCATGGCCGCCGTGCCGAACCTCGACCCGGCGCTGATCGTCGACGCCATCGTCGGCTGCTCGTTCCCGGAAGCCGAGCAGGGCTTCAACGTGGCGCGTAACGCCGTCGTGCTGGCCGGCCTGCCGAACACCGTGGGCGGCGTCACCGTCAACCGCTACTGCGCCTCGGGCATCACCGCGCTGGCGATGGCGGCCGACCGCATCCGCGTGGGCGAAGCCGACGTGATGATCGCCGGCGGCGTCGAATCGATGTCGATGGTGCCGATGATGGGCCACCACCCGTCGATCAATATGGACGTGTTCAAGGACGAGAACGTGGGCCTGGCCTACGGCATGGGCCTGACCGCCGAGAAGGTCGCCAACCAGTGGAAGATCTCGCGCGAAGACCAGGACGCCTTCGGCCTGGAATCGCACCGCCGCGCCATCGCCGCCCAGCAGGCCGGCTACTTCAAGGACGAGATCACCCCGGTCGAGATCATCACCCGCACGCCGAACCTGGCCACCGGCGAGATCAGCGTCAAGAAACGCACCGTCGACAGCGACGAAGGCCCGCGCGCCGACGCCAGCGCCGAATCGATGGCCAAGCTGAAGCCCGTATTCGCGGCCAAGGGTTCGGTCACCGCCGCGACCTCGTCGCAGATGTCGGACGGCGCCGGCGCGCTGATCGTCGTCAGCGAAAAAATCCTGAAGGAGCACAACCTGACCCCGCTGGCCAAGTTCTCCTCGTTCGCCGTGCGCGGCGTGCCGCCGGAGATCATGGGCATCGGCCCGAAGGTGGCGATCCCCGCCGCGCTGGCCGCCGCCGGCATCACGCAAGACCAGCTGGACTGGATCGAGCTGAACGAAGCCTTCGCCGCCCAGGCGCTGGCCGTGATCCGCGACCTGGGCCTGGACACCAGCAAGGTCAACCCGATGGGCGGCGCGATCGCCCTGGGCCACCCGCTGGGCGCCACCGGCGCGATCCGCGCCGCGACCGTCGTACACGCGCTGCGCCGTAACAACCTCAAGTACGGCATGGTGACGATGTGCGTCGGCGCCGGCATGGGCGCCGCGGGCATCATCGAGCGCGTCTAAAAAACATGGCGGCGCATCGCAGCCGCCGCATTTCAAGCGTGGGCGGGAAATCCAAGCACCGTACGTCAATGCCGCGAGCGTGACGTGGGGTGGGCGGGTCTCCCGCCCACGCGTCCAAGCAACGCATGAAACCCGTAGGGTTGGCGGCTTTGCCGCCGACGCGTTCAACCGCCCCAAGAATAACTCCGGAGACCGCAACATGACCATCCGCCTCACCAAAGCTGACGGCATCCTCACCATCGAATTCAACCGCGTCGAACGCAAGAACGCGATCACCGGCGCGATGTACCAGGCCATGGCCGACGCGCTGCGCGACGCCGAGCAGGATGCATCGGTGCGCGCCATCCTGATCACCGGCCAGCCCGAGATCTTCACCGCCGGGAATGACCTGGACGATTTCCTGAACAACGTCGGCGAGGGCGCGATGACGCCGGAGCGCCCGGTATTCCAGTTCATGACCGCGCTGGAAGGCGCAACGAAGCCGGTGGTGGCGGCCGTCGCCGGCGCCGCGGTCGGCATCGGCACCACCTTGCTGATGCACTGCGACCTGGTCTACGCCGCCGACAACGCCAAGTTCTCGATGCCGTTCACCCAGCTCGGCCTGTGCCCGGAATTCGCCTCGTCGCTGCTGGTGGCGCAATCGGCCGGCTACACGCGCGCCGCCGAGAAACTGCTGCTGGGCGAACCGTTCGTGGCCGAAGAGGCGCTGGAGATGGGCATCGTGGCGCGCGTGCTGCCGGCCGCCGAGCTGCTGTTCTTCGCCCAGGGCCAGGCCGCCAAGCTGGCCAAGCTGCCGCCCGCGTCGATCCGCACCACGAAGGCGCTGATGAAGCGCGCGCGGGGCGCATTGGTGAAGGAAACCATCGCCGCCGAGAACGAGCGCTTCAGCGCCATGCTGACCGGCGCCGAGGCGAAGGAAGCGTTCACCGCCTTCTTCGAGAAGCGCAAGCCGGATTTCAGCAAGTTCGACTGATTTTTCGCCGCTCCTATGGCAGATCCGATTCGCGGTCGGAAGGTCGGCAAGATTTGCCTTATACGGGGATGTCACTGATGTGCGCGGCCGAATCTCGTCCGCTTCAAAATTTGATTCAGATGCAAATAGAGTCCTTTCCTTCGGAAGTCATAGAGAAGCTCCAATGGTACGTGTACCGCCTGATCGATCCTCGAAATGGTGAGACATTTTACGTTGGCAAGGGAAAAGGCAATCGCGTCTTCGCTCATGCACGTGCACAGCTGCCCGACGCTGATATCGGCGACAAGTTGAAGCGCATCAGGGAAATTCAGATTGCAGGCTTCGAGGTGAGCCATGTCATTCACCGACATGGAATGATCGAAGAGAAAACTGCTTTCGAAGTGGAAGCAGCGCTGATGGACGCATACCCCGGGCTGACAAATGTCGTAGGGGGAGCCGGCAGCCTGGACTTCGGTGTAATGCATGCCGAAGACATCATGCGACGCTACGCTGCTCAGGAGGCGGCATTTGAACATCGGGCGCTGCTCATCAAGGTCAATCGATCGGCAACGGAAGCATCGCTGTACGAAGCGACCCGGTTTGCTTGGAGGGTTTCTCTGGAGAAGGCGAAGGAGGCGGAAGTGGTGCTGGCAGTCTTGCAGGGATTGATCGTTGGCGCTTTTGTCGCTGACGATTGGCTGAGCGCGACCACAGCAAACTTCCCAGGGCGTGAATCGGAACCCACTCGGTTCGGCTTCGTGGGCCGGGAAGCCTCTGACCAAGTGAAAGCCCTGTATGTCAACAAGCGCATTCCGGATAGATATCGAAAACGCGGCGCGGCCAGTCCAGTGCGATATACCTGGTAGCTGCCTCACGGGTCTATTTCGCTTCTTGCGGCGGATTGAGGCTCTTGCTGTAGTACCCAGAGGGGTCGAAACAGCAGACCCGCTTCTTGCCCGAAGCGAGCATGTCTCCCGCATCGGCCACGCGCTTCAAGCGAGTCTTGTCCTGCTTGGCCGATTCGATCCAGTGGATCCAATCGATGCGGGCGACGGTGGTGGTGGCGTCCCAGGTCTCCCTGGCCAGTAGCGATGTGTCGAGCACCTTGCCCAACTCCGGCGGGACTGGGGGTTCTTGCTCGTTCGGTGCAGGGGCAACGTCGAACGTGACGGTATCCCCGATTGCCACGCCCGCGTCGGTCATCAGCGTGGCCGGCACCCTGAACCAGTGGCCCAATTGGCCGTCGGGCTCGAGCGTGGCCTGAAACGGGCAGCCGTTGAGCGTGCCGCGCATGCTCGTCCGGCCGCGCCGCGGGAAGATGTCACTGATCGGTTTCGGCAGAACGACGAAAGCCCATCCATCCGTTTCCTGTACGGCGGGGCGGCGTAGCGCAGTTTCGAAACGTGATCCGGTAGCGCGCGTCATTTCTCCTCCGTTAGCTCAGCGATCGATGGAGTGTAGGTAGCAAATTCAATGACTGTCAACGCACTGGCCGTTGACGCAGACTTGAACAATCATGCTCAGGGAACTCTCTCGTCTTGACTGTATCAATTAACGGACTATACTGGCTTGAGGTTTGTTAGTGGAGGTGATTGTGCGCTACAAGGACTTTCCGAAGCACGATTTTAGAAGATGTTTGCTGGTACTCGTTACACTGGAGAAACTCGGTGCACGAGCCACATTACATTACACCGCACAAGCACTCGAATGCACACGCTCCGAGGTGCTACGCGCTATCGAGCTCGCACAGCAACAGTTCTTTGTTGGTATGGACAAGAACGGTCCAGTTTATCGAGTCACATCGTGGGGCGTGCTCGACAGAGGCGGTGTCGCCGCAGCGCTTCAGCACGTACCCGAGGACGATCTCCTTTCGCAGATTTTTGGAAGAGAAAGCATCGTGTGGAACAGAGAAACGGAGGCCGATCTGGTCAATTCGCTTGCCGATGCGGTGGCAATGCGCAGACTACCGAAGTCGGGGCGGGAGGCCGACGTCTATCGATTGTCGGCACAGTTACTCAAGACAAAGCATCGGGTAGCGGCTGATTTTCTTGACTCCGCTGCACGCCAGTTTCACTACCAGGCGCATACCGCGCCGCGGCCGTTCCCTGAAGTGGTCAAGGATGGCTTGGTCAGAGATGTGCCTCGTTTGCGTAATCTTCTTGAAAAGCGCATGGACGGAGTTCGGTCATGGTGAAACCTATTGAATTTGCGACCCATACCGATCTGGCGAACGGGCTGCGATCGTTGATCATCGAACTCGAACAGCGTACGAATTTGCGTGAGCCACTGACGATGCTCATTGCTGGTGGAATGGCAATTCACTTGTACACGGCCGCGCGGACCACCACCGACGTTGACGCCGAGTTTTCGAAGCGAATCTTGTTGCCTGCCGACCTGGTTGTCGAGACGAAAGAAGGAAATATGCTGTATCTCGATGCCAGTTACAACAGCACCTTCGCATTAATGCATGAGGACTACCAGCAGGACGCGGTGCCGGTACCAATCGGCACCGACATGATGAAAGTCTACGTGCTGAGTCCTCTCGACCTTATTGTCAGCAAGATCGCGGTGTTTGTCAACGTAGTTGTCGCGTCACCTCACGCGACCTGCCGTAGTTCCTCTGGTCGAATCCGTTCCGGATTCAGCCAGACCTGACTATCCAGATTCCAGTTCCTGACATCCCGCGACCAGCGCTGCGGATTACGGTTCTTCGCTTCTCGATATACCTGTTCGCGATACTCCAGAATCGCTTCAGCCTGGCCGCCATGACGTTGTGCCGGCGTCACGAATTTCAGGCCGCTGTGCTTATGCTCCTGGTTGTACCATCGCACAAATTTCTGCGTCCATGCCCGCGCGTCTTCCAGCGTCGCAAACGGCTGGCGCGGGTAGTTCGGTCGATATTTGCAGGTCCTGAATAACGACTCTGCGTAGGCGTTGTCGTTGCTCACACGCGGCCTGCTGAACGACGGTGCAACGCCGAGTTGCTCCAATGTGGCCAGCATGGTCGAGCCCTTCATGGCGCTGCCATTATCCGAGTGCAGTACCAGCGGTCGGCCGGCCAATCCCTCAGCCAGGCTGGCCCTGCGCATCAGCCGCGCCGCCGATTCTGCCGACTCCGCCTCGTGGACTTCGTGACCGACAATCTTGCGGCTGTAGATGTCGAGCACCATGTACCAGTAGTGGTACTTGCCTTTGATCGCAGCCGGCAGCCACGTAATGTCCCAACTCCACACCTGGTTCGGCGCTATGGCGCAATGGCTCGTGACCACGCGCTCACTCGGCTTTTTGGCCTTGCCACGATGGTGCTGCTGCGAGGCCGACTTCAAGACACGGTAGAAGCTCGACTCCGAAGCCACATAGATGCCTCGATCGGCCAGCGTCGGCACGATCTGACTCGGCGGCAGACTGGCAAATTCCTCGCTGTTGGCGACAGCCAGAATCTCGGTACGCTCGTCTTCGGTGAGCTTGTTGGCCGGCTCAGGCCTGACGCTAGTTGGGCGGCTGTCGACGGCTACAGCATCATCTCCGCCCCGCACCCAGCGCTGAAACGTGCGCAGGGTGATGCCGAGTTCACGACAAGCCGGTGACAGCCGGCTGCCTGCAGCTTCGGCTTCACGGATCAACGCAACACATGACAGGCGATCTGGGGCGCTGATCAGTCTTCCTCTTTGTCCCCCCAGATCGCCTGGGCTTTTTTTCGCAGGATCAGCAACGCTGCTGCTTCAGCCAGCGCCTTCTCCTTGCGTTGCAAGTCCTTCTCCAACTGCCGGATCCGCTTCTTGTCTTCCTTCGACTGGACCTGCTGCGCCCGGGTTTGCTGCACCACGCTCACGTTGGCGGCCATACATGCGGCTCGCCAGGTGGCGATCTGCTCCGCAAACAGCCCCTTCCGACGGCAATATTCCGACAGTTCGCTCTCGTTCAACGCAGCCGTTTCCAGCACGACAGCGAACTTGTCCTCTGAGGTCCATTCCTCAGCATTTTTCCCACTACCTGGCACCGGCATTCCTTGATTACGAAGTTGACGGCGCCAAGTATAAAGCGTCTGTTCGGTGATCCCACTCTCACGGGCCAGTTCCGACACCACGCGGTTCTGGGGCGGCATCATCTGCCGTAACAACGCCTCTTTTCGTTCTGCTGGATACTGCTTCACACGTTCTCTCTTGCCCGTCCCCGGTATGGCTTTACTCAATCACGTGACGCGACAACTATTCTGACACCGGGGGATCGCCCGATTGTCCGATCCGGATAAAGAGGATATCCAGAATATGATTCATCGATTTCATATCTCTGCTGAAGAGATCGAGAAACGTGCCGAGGAAGCGCTTGGGGGATATGTCGGTAACACGGATTACTTGCGAATGAATCTCCGCGAGGTTCTGACCATGGCCCGGCAGAACGATTCGACAGGTCGTAGTCTGACAGATGCTTGAGTACCTTGGACCCGCGAATCCGGAGCTGCATTACTTCCACCTGCGTGCGACACGCAACGCAAAACAGCCATATGCAGCAAAGCGGACCAGCACGAAAGCAACTTGATCGCGTGCCAGGAAAGCCTGTAAATCGGTTTCTGCGGCCTTTGGTGAGCTCAACTTCGCATCCACGATCCGCTCATCCACCGAATAAGCCCGCAACACGAAGCCGGCGCCCAGATAGGGCTGCTCGCCATCGAGCGGCAGCGTGTCGAGGCGCGCTGCAGGCTGTGAGGACGCCGAGACGAAGACCGGCCCGTATTCCCTGTACGGCCCCGCGACGGTGAACGGGCAATAACTGGCCAGCAGGATCGCTTCGCCGGGCAGGGCGCGGCGCAGGCAGTCGCGCAGCGGTTCGCCGCCCCGGGCGACGTGGCGCTCCACGGGCTGGCCCTGGTCGTCGGCGCCGGCGCGCACGCGCGCGAGAAAGGCGTCCGCCAGCGGGACGATCCGGATCGGGAAAAGGGAAGACGAGGGCGTGGTCATGGCGGCGTCGCGGTGAAAGTGGAGACGCCGGGATCTTCGCGCAAACCCGCCGGGTTCGCGCTTCGTTTCTTGCTGTCGAATCGTTTCAGCGCGCCTGGGTGACGTGCGCCTCGCGCAGCGGCCGCCATCCCAGCCGCGTCTCGATGGCGCGCCGATAAAGGGTATCGATGTGGGCCGGCGTGCGGCGGATGTAGTCCTCGGCCGCCGCGCGCCGTTCGCCGGTGCAGCTGTCCAGCCATGTCACGACCTCGTCGGCCGTCGGCACCCGCCCATTCTGGCCATCGAATTTCGGCGGCACGGCGGTCCACACCGCCGCGTCGATGCGCCTGGCGCGCAGCCAGGCCGCAATACGGGGATCCTCCTGCGCGCCATCGACCGCCGGGATGCTGCCGATCCATTCGGGCCGTTCAAGCGTGATCTTCTCGCGCTCGCGCACCATGGCGCGGGCTTCGTCGAGATCGTCGGTGGCGAGATAGGCCCAGTAGGTCGGCGCCAGGCGCGCGCTCTCGCACAGCACCAGCGCCAGCTCGGGGCTGTCGTCGCTCTGGCGCACGAATTCGAGGGGAAGCGGTGGGCCGCCGGGATGCCAGCTTGATGCCAGCTTGAGACCCTGGGGCTTCCACAGCAGCGAGCCCCAGGCGATACAGACAATGTTCATGGACACTGGTCTAGTAATCAAAACCCCAGTCTAGCCGCGCATGCGAAAACGGCGAGCACGGCTATCAGCGCGCGCTGTCACGACGTACTGACGCGCCCTCTCGCGAGAAGACAATGCGCCTCAGGAGTTTGCCTAAGCTCGCTGATCAAACATCCTGTCATATTTGATAGTGTCTTCCGGCATGCGAGGGCGATAAGGTCCCAGGGGGAAGCATTCACGAAACAGCCGGTGCGGTCGTGGCCTGGCACCGGACAGATGCACCCTCTGCGGGCGGGTCCACGGTGGCGCCGGGCGCCGGGGGGGGCGGCGAATGCCGTACCAATTGCAGGCAAGTCCGCGACGCCAGCCTGCGACACCAGCCTGCGATACCGGACAACCTCGCGGATATCACGATTGAACAACAATTACCGTCATCCTCCATTGACTACCGAGCACCCTACTACCGCCGCGCAAGCCTGCACCGCATGAACGTCATCGAACTGGTCGGGGTCGACAAACGGCTGGGACAGCGCAACGTATTACGTCAACTCTCTCTGCAGGTCCCTGCCGGGAGCGTGTTCGCTTTCCTGGGTAATAATGGGGCAGGCAAATCGACCACGATTCGTATTCTGACCGGGCTCCTGGCAGCTGACAGCGGCTCGGTGCGCATTCTCGGTCGCGCCATCGATGTGGAGCGCTCGGCTGTGTTGCGCGATGTCGGCTGCATGGTCGACTCGCCTGCGCTCTATCCCAACCTGACGGCGAAAGAATTTCTCGAGATTGGGCGCCGCATCAAGGGCTTGCCCCGTACCGAAAGCGCGCGCGTACTCGAGGTCGTCAGCCTTGCTGCCAGCGCTGGCGAGCGCATCGCCGGCTATTCGCTTGGCATGCGCCAACGACTGGCGCTGGCCCATGCGATGCTCGGCCAACCGCGCCTGCTGATATTGGACGAGCCAGGCAACGGCCTGGATCCGCAAGGCATGCGGGATATCCGAAAATTGCTGGCCAGTCTACCTGCGCAAACCGGCTGCACGGTGTTCCTGTCCAGCCACCAGCTCGACGAGGTGGAAAAAATCGCCACGCATGTGGCCGTGCTGCACGGGGGCCAGGTGGTTCACCAGGGATCGGTGCGACAACTCGCGGCAAGCCAGACCGGAAGCCTGACGCTGGAAGTGGGCGACAGCCCCGGTGCCTAGGCTGTGTTGGTCCGTCACGGATATCCGGCGCGCGTCATTGACGCGCGTCGCGTCGATGTGACGCCGATCGACGCCCATGACAGCGCGAAGCTGAACGCAGTCCTGGTCAGGGAAGGGATCACGCTGTACCAGTCCGTATTCCATAGACCGACGCTGGAGCACTGGTTTCATGAATTGACCTTCGAGAAAGATGCTAGCGATGCTCTTGACGTTGTTCCGGCTTGAAATACTCAAGGCGCGCCGATCGCTGGCGCTGATGGTCATGCTGGCCTGCCCGCTGATGGTCGTGCTGCTCAATACCGGCATGCTGTTGCGTCAAGCCGGGTGGGACGGTATCAGTCCCGCCGCCTGGAGCAGCTTCTGGATGGGCAACCGGGCATTGTGGTGCTACTTCATGTTGCCGCTTTATCTGGCGCTGTGCACGGCCCTCGTCAACGGCGCCGAACACCGCCAGCATGGTTGGCGTCTGATGCTCACGCTGCCGGTCAGCGCGCGCCAGCTGTACGTGGCCAAGCTGCTCCTGGCGCTGGCGATGCTGGCGATCGCCCATTGTTCCTTGCTGCTGCTGGCAACCGGTGCAGCCGCGCTGCTATCGGATGGCAATGTACTGGTCCAGCCCGCATGGTCGATGGCCGGCGCCCTCCTGGCGGCGTTGCTGGCCAGCCTGCCGATACTCGTCCTCCAGCATTCCCTGAGCTGGGCAAGCCAGAACATCGTCTTGCCGCTGGCGGTGGGCGTGTGCGCCACGATGGGCATCATCCAGCTCGGCAGTTCCGAATACTGGCGCCTCTTCCCGTGGAGTTATCCCATCATGGCGTCTAACGGCGGCGACCTGGAATTACGCGACACGGCGCTGACATTCGGCCTCTCCGGCGGCGTCGCCTTGTTTGCGCTGAGTGTCTGGTGGGCCGGGCGACGGCGCCAGCCCGCCTGATACCGGCAGAGACCATCAGGCCCCGTGCCGAGCGCACGCTGCAGTTCGATACGACATCGACCGTACCTCTCCCGCGCTATTCGTCCCTTGCTTCCTTGGCCGCCGCCGCGCCGAACAGGCGGTCCTTGGCCGACAGCAGCTTCTGCACCTTGGAGCCCATTTTCATGAGCTGCGACATCGACTCGGGCGACAGGCGCTGCAGGTCGTCGAACCAGTTGTTGGCCAGGTCGACCAGCTCGTGCATCTCGCGCATGCGCTCCTGGGCGAACTGGTCTTCGGGTGTATTGGCGTTGGCCATCAGTGATTCGCGCAGCACCGACAGGGTCGGGGCCACTTCGCGCCGGCGCCGTTCGGCCGCGACCACGCGGAAGATTTCCCAGACGTCGCCGAGCGAGGTGAAATACTCGCGCCGGTCGCCGGGGATGCGCGACAGGCGCACCAGGCCCCAGGACTGCAGTTCTTTCAGGCCGATGCTGACGTTGGAGCGCGAGATGCCGAGCTTCTCGCCGATGTCGTCGGCGTGCAATTGTTCTTCGGTGACGAAGAGCAGGGCATAGATCTGCCCCACCGTGCGGTTGATGCCCCAGCGGCTGCCCATCTCACCGAAGTGACTCACGAATGTTTGGACGAGTGGCGTCATGGTTGAGAACTTTTCGATGCTTTTGAAAGGTGGATTATCCCACGGTCCCACGACACGCACACGGACTGCCTTCACCATCGTGGTGCAGGAGGTTGTTAATCCATGAGTAATTCCCGACAAAGTCACTCTCCTTTCCAGACAAACTTGAAGTTTCAGTGCATAATTTCACTAACTTCTGAAAATTCAGAATGTTTAGAAAGTTTGGCGTAAGTCAGAAATAACGTAGATCAAGGCATCTGCTTCACCGCAGGACTGAACACCATGAACGCGCAACGCAACCGCTCCATCATCCTCTGGCTCGCCGCCCTGGCGATCCTGTGGGGCATGCTTGCACCGTCTCTTGCATCGAACCTGACGACCCATCAGGGCAAGACCTGGATCGATGTCTGCCTGTCGGTCGGCGCCAGGCTGGTGGCGCTGGACCTCGATACCGCCGGTGCCGCCGGCGACGAGGCCGTCCACCCCGGCATGCATTGCCCGGCCTGGCTGTCGCAGGACGACCTGGCCATCATTGCCCATCCTCCGGGCAGCCCGGTGCTGCTGGACGCCCCGCTTGCACGCATCCTGCGCCCCCACGGGCCGGCGCTGCGGCCTGCTTCGACCTTCCTCAGCGACCACCGCAGCAGGGCGCCGCCACTGGCCGCCTGACCCGGTTTCACCGCGCGGCCAGCCGCCGCCCCCCTCAATCGTCTGGAGAACCACCATGCTTCGCCGTCAAGGCCGTGGCCCGGCCACGCTCGTCCCATCCACCCGCAGCGCCACCTTCGTGATGAGCGCGGCGGCGCTGCTGTGGATTCCACAGGCGGCCCTGCTGGCCCATGCCGTGCAGCAGCTGGCCCATGGCGCCGGCCTGGCGGACATGCTGGCGCCGGCCTGCGGCTTCCTGGCGCTGGGCGTGCTGCGCGCCAGCAGCGAAGCCTGGGGCGCGCGCCGCCTGTTCGCGGCTTCGCGCCTGCACCTGGCGCTGCTACGCAGCAAGGCGGCGCAGGCCCTGGCGTTGCGCTCGCCCCTCGACCGCGAACGCCTGGCCAGCGGCCGCGCCGCCAGCGCACTGGCCGAGCAGGCCGAAGCCGTGCTGCCCTGGCTGGTGCGCTACCAGCCGGCGCGCATGCGCACGATGCTGGCGCCGCCCGCGATCGCGCTCGTCGTCCTTTATCTCTCGTGGAGCGCCGCCCTGATCCTGGTGCTGGCCGCGCCCCTGATCCCGGTCTTCATGGCCGTCATCGGCTGGCGCGCCAAGGCCGCCAGCGAAGCGCAGCTGCAAGTCATCGGCGGCATGAGTGGCTTCCTGCTCGACCGCCTGCGCGGCCTGTCGACGCTGCGCACGCTTCGAGCAGTGGACGCCACCGCGCAGCGCGTGCGTGATACCGCCGAAAGCGTGCGCGCCAGCACCATGCGCGTGCTGCGCATCGCCTTCCTGTCTTCCACCGCGCTGGAACTGTTCTCGGCGCTGGGCGTGGCGCTGGTCGCCGTCTATGTCGGCTTCCACTTGCTGGGCGAGATCGGTCCCGGAAGCTGGGGCGTGCGCCTCTCCCTGGCCGAAGGCCTGTTCATCCTGCTGCTGGCGCCCGCCTTCTTCGAGCCGCTGCGCGAACTGGCCGCCGTGTGGCACGACAAGGCCTCGGGCGAGGCAGCGTTGAAGGAACTCGAGCAGCTGCAGCACGCCGGCCTGGCGCTGCCAGGTGCGCTGGCGCCGCAGTGCAAGCTGCGCGCCGGCCGCGCATCGGTCGCGCCGTCGGTCGCGCCGTCGGTCGATATTGAAGGTCTGGTATTCCAGCATCCCGGCGAAGCGCCGCTGTTCGATGGCGAGGACCTGTACGTCCGCGCCGGCGAGCACGTGGCCCTGGTCGGCCCCAGCGGCAGCGGCAAGACCACGCTGCTGTCGGTCATCGCCGGCCTTGCGCCCGCCAATGGCGGCGCGGTGCGCATCGGCGGCGTGCAACTCGATGCGCAGTCGGCGGCCGACCTGCGCGCCCGCATGGCCTGGATCGGCCAGAAGCCGCACGTGTTTTCGGGCTCGGTGCGCGCCAATGTCTCTCTCGAGCGCGACGGCATCGACAGCGAGGCGGTCGGCGCCGCCGTGCGCCGCGCCGGCCTGGGCCACGTGGGCCATGCCACACCGGGCGCCAGCCTGGGCGAGGGCGGTCTCGGCCTGTCGGGCGGCGAGCTGGTGCGCCTGGCGCTGGCGCGCGCGGTGTGCGCGCCGCATGCCGGCCTGCTGCTGGCCGACGAACCCACCGCCCACCTCGACCGCGACACCGCCGCCGGCGTGATCGACGCGCTGGTAACGCTGGCCCAGGGCCGCACCCTGATCGTCGCCACCCACGACCTGGCCCTGGCCGCGCGCATGAAGCGCGTGGTGCGCATCGGCGAACCATTCACCAAACGGAGCGCGGCATGAAACCTCGTCACGACCTGCAACCGGTCCTTGTCCTGTTCCTGAAAACGGGCGGGCGCCGCCTGGCGCTGGGCGCCTTCCTGTCCACCCTGGTGGTGCTGGCCGGGATGGCGCTGCTGGGCACCTCGGGCTGGTTCATCACCGCCACTGCGCTGGCCGGCCTGGCGGGCGGCATGGTCATGTTCAATGTCTTCGTGCCGAGCGCCGCGATCCGCCTGCTGGCGCTGGGCCGCACCTTCGGCCGCTACGCCGAGCGCATGGTGACCCACGACGCCACCCTGGGCGTGTTGGCCGCGCTGCGCGAACGGCTGTTTCGCGGCTGGGCCGGTCCGCAAGCGGCGCGCGCCTTGCTGCGCCGTCCCGCGCGCCTGCTGTTCCGGCTGACCGGCGACATCGACGCGCTCGAATCGATCTATTTGCGCCTGGTCGTGCCGGCCAGCGCCGCCCTCGGCGCGGCGCTGCTGGCCGGCGTGGTGCTGGCCAACCTCGACTGGCGCCTCGGGCTGGCGATGTTCGCCTGGTTGCTGGCCTTCGGCTGGGGTGTGGCTGCCCTTGTCGCGCGTCTTGCCCGTCCGCTGGCGCTGCGCCGGGCGCGCGCGCTGGAACGGCTGCGGGCCCAGGCGATCGACCTGGTCGCCGGCCAGACCGATCTGGCCATGGCCGGCCGCCTGCCGGCCCAGTGCGCGCGCCTGGCGCAGGTCGACGACAAGCTGGCGCGCGCCGACGCTGCGCTGCACCGGCTCGAGACCGGCGCCGGCTGGACCTATGCGGTCGGCGGCCACCTGACCGTGGCGGCGACCTTGCTGGCGGTAGCTGCGTTGGGAGCGAGCGCGCCGGCGGCGGCGCTGGCCTTGCTGATCGCGCTGGCCGCGCTGGAACCGTTCGCCGCGATGCGTCGCGGCGCCATCGAGGCCGGCCGCAGCTGGCTGGCGGCGCGCCGCGTCGGCCCCCGGCTGCAACAGGAAGCCGATGACGCCATCGCCGTCGGCACACCGGGCGACGACGAAGCGCTGCTGCTGTGCGACGCCAGCGTCGTGCATCCGGGCCGCGAGGGCGCAGCGCTGCACGAGGTCAGCCTGCGCATCGCACGCGGCGAGCGGGTTGCCGTGGTCGGCGGCAGCGGCGCCGGCAAGTCGACCTTGCTGGGACTCGTCGCCGGCGAACTGGCGCCGCGCGCCGGGCAGGTGAGGGCGCTCCCCGCCACCTGGCTGACCCAGCGCACCGAACTGTTCCAGGACAGCCTGCGCGACAACCTGCGCCTGGCCGATCCGCAGGCGGGCGACGAGCAATTGTGGGACGCGCTGCGCGCCGCCGGGCTCGAGGTCGACGTGCGCATGCTGGCGCGCGGCCTGGACACGCCGCTGGGCGAGGGCGGCCTGGGCCTGTCGGGCGGGCAGTCGCGGCGCCTGGCGCTGGCGCGGCTGCTGCTGCGCCGGGCCGATTTCTGGCTGCTGGACGAGCCGACCGAGGCGCTCGACGCCGCCACCGCCGCCGACGTGCTGGCGCGCCTGGCGCGTCATGCGCACGGCCGCACCGTGCTGCTGGCCACCCATCTGCGGCGCGAGGCCGCGCTTGCCGATCGGCTGCTGGTGATGCGGGAAGGGCGCCTGGTCGCCGACCACCGGCGCGGGACACGAGGATTCGACGCAGCGCTGCTGGCGCTGCGCCACGACTAAACACCATTGATTCACTAATAAGAAAGGATTCACCATGGATCTCGACGTCGTCGGGCTCTCCCGACTACAGTTCGCCCTCACGGCGCTGTACCACTTTTTGTTCGTACCCCTGACACTGGGGCTGTCGATGGTCATCGCCATCATGGAAACCGTGTACGTGATGACCGGCCGCCCGATCTGGCGCCAGATGACCAAGTTCTGGGGCGTGCTGTTCGGGATTAACTTCGCCATCGGCGTGTCCACCGGCCTGGTGATGGAGTTCCAGTTCGGGATGAACTGGAGCTATTACAGCCACTACGTCGGCGACGTGTTCGGCGCGCCGCTGGCCATCGAAGGCCTGATGGCGTTCTTCCTCGAAGCGACCTTCGTCGGCCTGTTCTTCTTCGGGTGGGACCGCCTGTCGAAGGTGCAGCACCTGGTCGTGACCTGGCTGACCGCCATCGGCACCAACTTTTCGGCGCTGTGGATCCTGATCGCCAACGGCTGGATGCAGAACCCGGTCGGCGCGTCGCTCAATCCGCAGACCATGCGCATGGAGGTGACGGATTTCGGCGCGGTGCTGGCCAATCCGGTGGCGCAGGCCAAGTTCGTGCACACGGTGTCGGCCGGCTACGTGGTCGCCGCGCTGTTCGTGCTCGGCGTATCGAGCTGGTATCTGCTCAAGGGCCGTCATGCCGAGCTGGCCAAGCGCTCGATGACGGTGGCCGCCTCGTTCGGCCTGGCCGCCTCGCTGTCGGTGGTGGTGCTGGGCGACGAAAGCGGCTACCTGGCCACCGAGCACCAGCACATGAAGCTGGCCGCGATCGAAGCCATGTGGGACACCCAGCCGGCGCCGGCCGCCTTCACCGCGGTGGGCTTCCCGGATCAGGCGGCGCGCGAGACCCATTACGCGATCCACATCCCCTGGGTCATGGGCCTGATCGGCACCCGTTCGATCTCCAGCGAGATCCCGGGCATCAACGACCTGGTCAAGCTGGCCGAGGTGCGCGTGCGCCAGGGCATCCTGGCCTATGACGCGCTGGAGCAGATCCGCGCGCTCGGCGGCAAGGGCCCGGTGCCGGCCGAGCTGCAGGCGAAGTTCGAAGAGAACAGCAAGGTGCTGGGCTATGCGCTGCTGCTCAAGCGTTACGTCGACGATCCGCGCCAGGCCACCGAGGCGCAGATCAGGCAGGCCGCCAACGACACCGTGCCGCAAGTGGCGCCGCTGTTCTGGTCGTTCCGCGTGATGGTCGGCCTCGGCATCTATTTCATCGTGCTCACTGCCGTGTTCTTCTGGCTGTCGGCGCGGCGCCGCCTGGACGCGTATCCATGGCTGCTGAAGGTGGCCGTGTGGTCGATCCCGCTGCCGTGGATCGCCGCCGAAGCCGGCTGGATCGTGGCCGAACTGGGCCGCCAGCCGTGGGCCGTCGAAGGCGTGCTGCCGACCGCGGTCGCGGTGTCGAACATCGGCATCCAGACCGTGCTGGCCACCTTGCTCGGCTTCGTGGTGCTGTATTCGATCCTGATCGTGGTCGAGATGAAGCTGATGCTCAAGGCGATCAGGAAAGGCCCCGAGCTCGAGACCGAACACGCCCCGGGCAGCCACAGCCCCCTGGTCGGCGCCACGCCGGCGATGCGCACTGCGCCAATGATCACTGCGGAGTAAAAACATGATTCTTCACATGCTTCTGGACTACGACACCCTGCGTGTCATCTGGTGGGTGCTGCTGGGCGTCCTGCTGCTCGCCTTCGCCGTGACCGACGGCTTCGACCTCGGCACCGGCGCCCTGCTGCCTTTCGTGGCCAAGACCGACCTCGAACGGCGCGTCGTCATCAACACCGTCGGCCCCGTGTGGGAAGGCAACCAGGTCTGGCTGGTGCTGGGCGGCGGCGCCATCTTCGCCGCCTGGCCGCAGCTGTACGCGGTCTCGTTCTCGGGCTTCTATCTCGCCATGGCGGCCGTGCTGCTGGCGCTGATCCTGCGTCCGGTCGGCTTCAAGTACCGCAGCAAGCGAGACAGCACCCAATGGCGCGCGGCCTGGGACTGGGCCCTGTTCGTCGGCGGCTTCGTGCCGGCGCTGATCTTCGGCGTCGCCATGGGCAATGTGCTGCAGGGCGTGCCGTTCCGTATCGAACCCGACATGCAGATTTTCTATGAAGGCGGCTTCTTCGGCCTGCTCAACCCGTTCGCGCTGCTGTGCGGCCTGGTGTCGGTGGCGATGCTGGTGATGCATGGCGCGGCCTGGCTGGTGCTCAAGACCGATGGCCTGGTGGCCAGCCGTTCGCGCGCCTGGGGCATCCGCGCGGCGCTCGCCACCGTGGTGCTGTACGCCGTGGCCGGCGTGCTGCTGTGGAACGTGGTCGACGGCTACCGCGTCACGGGCGAGCTGGTGACGACCGGTCCATCGAACCCGCTGTTCAAGACCGTGCAGGCGAATGTCGCCGGCGCCTGGTTCGCCAACTATGCGGCCCATCCGTGGACCCAGCTGGCCCCAGGCGCCGGCATCGTCGGCGCGCTGCTGACGTACCTGGCGCTGCTCAAGCGCAAGGAAGGCGTGGCGATGCTGACCTCGAGCCTGTCGATCGCCGGCATCGTGCTGAGCGTGGGCGCCTCGATGTTCCCCTTCATCCTGCCGTCGTCGATCCAGCCGCAGGCCAGCCTGACGGTGTGGGATTCGTCGTCGAGCCACCTGACCCTGTTCATCATGCTGGTCTCTACCTGCATCTTCCTGCCGCTGATCATCGGCTACACCAGCTGGGTCTACAAGGTCCTGTGGGGCAAGGTGAATCCGACCGAGATCCGCGATGGCAAGGGCCACGCCTACTAATCGAAGAAAGAAAGGAAACCGATCATGTGGTATTTCGCCTGGTTGTTGGGACTGCCGCTGGCAGCGGCGTTCGGCGTGCTGAACGCGATGTGGTATGAACTGATGGACGATGCCGCCAGGCAGAAGAATCCGTCGGTGCTGCCGGTTGCCGAGCCGGTGCAGGAGGCATTGCGCAAGCGCGCCTGACGGACGGCGCGCGCCGGGGCCTGCGAAGGCCCAGGCGTGCGCTTTTCGCCACCGATTGTCATCACCTTGTCAAAGTCTTTCGACAGTATTCGAACCGTGGCTCCAGCATCGATGCGCTGGCCCTTGAATCGAAAGAGTACTGTTCGCATGCAAACCAATCTCGCCATCGCGGCGCTTGCCGCGCTCGCCCAGGAATCGCGCTTCGCCGCCTTCCGCCTGCTGGTGCAGGCCGGTCCCCAGGGCCAGTCCGCCAGCAATATCGCCGCCGCCCTCGAAATGCCGGCCTCGTCATTGTCTTTCCATTTGAAGGAGCTGACCCATGCCGGCCTGGTGTCGCCGCGCCAGCAGGGCCGCTACATCATCTATGCGGCGCGCCTGGAGACCCTGCAGCGCTTGATGGAGTTCCTCGCGTCCACTTGCGGCAGCGCTGGCGCGCAGTCGATGCAGGAGCGCCTGGCCCCGGTATGATGGCTTCGAGCCAATCATGAGGAAAGCCAATGACGCCACACCGCGTGCAACTCAGTCGCAAGAAAGGCTGGCGCATGCCGCCGAACACGATTTCGGTGGCGCGTCCGGGCCGCTGGGGCAATCCATTTTCGGTGCTGCCCGATGTGGCGCCGGGCACGCCGGTCGGGCGCTACGTGGCGATGCCCACGGTGGAAGAGGCGGTGGCGGCCTACCGCCGCTGGCTGAGCGACGATCCTGACGGCCGCCAGCTGGCGCAAGAGGCGCAGAGCATCCTGCGCGGACACAACCTGGCTTGCTGGTGCCGGCTCGACGGGCCATGCCATGCGCAGGTGTTACTTGAACTGGTCAACGGCTAGCCGCGTCGGCAGCGTAGCTGCCAACCCTGCTGGACTGATTGTGCCGCCTTATTTCGCGGCGGTCACGTTGCCGATGCCCGACACCGAACGGCTGACCGACTGCGGCTTGCCGTAGTAAGTGAGGTTGCCCAGGCCCTGCACGCTGGCGTTGAGCCGGTTCTTGGCGTGCACCGACACTTCGCCGATGCCGCGGAACGTCACGTCGGCATCCTGGGCCACCAGGTCCTTGGCCACCACTTCGCCCACGCCCTCGGCGTTCAGGCGCAGGTGGCCCACGCGGCCGTTCATCTGCAGGCTGCCGGCGCCGCGGTAGTTGACGTCGAAGTGTTCGCCACGAACGTTATTCAGGACCATCAAGCCGGCGCCTTCGCCGCGGAAGCTGGCGAGCTCGGGCATGGTGACGACGACCCGCTCGCCGTCCTTGATATTGATGTTGTTCGTGTTCTTGTCCTCGAAGCCCAGGCGCAGCTCGCCGTTCACGACCTCGGTCGTGACGCGCTCGATGAATTTCTGGTTGCCTTCGACCCGTACCGAATGGGTCTTGCCCACCTCGACCACCAGGCTGACCGGGCCGCGCGCATCGATGGTCTTGAACGGCGTGACGTTGCGCACCTGCTCGGCGGCCTGGGCCGACAGGGAAGCAAGGGCGAGAAGGGCGGCGATGGCTGCGCGTTTCATGGTGGTCTCCGGTAAGTTGATGAGGCCATTCTAGGGAGCGCGTCTTTACCTGGCGCGCCCCGTGCGATGGACTGCACAAAACCGTGCCTGAACTGCACGAGGGTCGGAACCAAGCGAAATCAATGCTTCGTCGCCAGGAACTCGCCCTTGCCGACCGGGACCAGGCTGGTGCTCCAGCCGGACGCGCAGCGCAGCGCCTGCATGAAGGGCGCCAGTTCCTGGGCGTGCGACGTGGCGTTGTCGACCACTATCAGCCCGCCCGGACGCAGGATGCGTTCGATCTGCGGCAGCCAGCCGAGGTAGGCGCTGCGTTCGGAATCCAGGAAAATCAAGTCGAACGATTCGTCGGCGCTGCTGGCCAGGAAGTCGGCCGCCTGGCCTTCGACCTGCACGATGCGATCCTGTAAACACGCGCGCGCAAAATTCTCGCGCGCCATCGCGACCTTGTCGGCCGACAGCTCGACCGTCGTGACGCTGCCGTTGATGCCTTGCGCGGCGTCGGCCAGCCACAAGGTGGAATAGCCGTTCGAGGTGCCGATCTCGAGGACGCGGCGGGCGCCCATGGCGCGCACCAGCACGGCCAGGAATTCGCCGGTGTCGTGGGTGATGTTGAGCAGGCGGCGCGCACGGTTGGCGGGGGCCGCGTCATGATTGACGCCGAGGGTTTCGAGCTCTTTCAGCAGGGCTTTGAGTGAGGTAGGCAACATTGTTCTCCTTTTGACACGAGAAATCGATCCGCACGATTGCGTGGATGCTAATCTTGTCGAAGAGATAAGGCTATAATCTTTTCGTCCATCAGCAAGCCACTATCATGCACATCTCAACCGTTACACTACCTGAAATGAAGCTCGCCGGGCTGCCTGTCGCAGGGCCCGCCTCGGTTCTGGAAACGGAGTTGCCAGCAATCTGGAAATCCTTCCTCGCCCGCGAGGGGGAACTGGGCAAGACCGATGGCCTGCACTATGGCGTCCGCATGCCGCAATATGGCGGCGTGAAACTCGAGTGCATCGCCGTCGAAGTCGCAGACCTGAACAACCTCCCTCCCGGCATGATCGGCATCCGCATCCCGGAACGCCGCTACGCCCTGATGACCCATCGCGGGCCCATGGTGCACGCCCAGGCCAGCACCGTCACCGGCATCGCGACCATGGAACAGCTGGGCATGGAAGAAGACGAGGACGGCATCCGCCTGGAGCGCTACGACCGCCGCTATACGCCGACGGTCGACGACGATGCGCGTCCAGACAATGCCTACGACATCCTGGTTCCGTTATACGGCTGAAGCAGGAAGCAAGAAAAAATGCAGGCCCACACATGTGGGCCTGCATTCAAGAAATTGGTGCCGGTATGTTTCCCGACCGCCGGCGCCGGTAGGGCGGTTTGCACCGCCGAGTGCCCTTCCCTAGGAGCACTTGCATTGTGCCTATAAAATGTGACGGCTCTTTGACGAATCACACTTTATTTGTTTCTGATTGTTTCTAATTGTAAATTGCGCGGATAATACTTCCTTTGCGGCTGCCACGCCGACAGCAATAGGAGCAATTCGTGCACGATCGAGACCAGGGACCCGAAGCGTCCATCCAGCCAGACAATCCCGCGCGCAGGCGCATCTTCCAGGCCGCCGCCGCGGTCGGCGCCGCCACCTTGCCCGGTGTGACGAATGCGGTCGCAGCCCCTGCGAAGCCTGTTGCCAAGGGTTCGCTCGACGCCAAGCTGCGCGCCCACGTCAAGAACGTGGTCGTGATCTACCTGGAAAACCGAAGCTTCAACAACCTGTTCGCCGACTTCCCCGGCCTGGCCGTGCCGCTGGCGAGCGTGCCGGCAGCCAGCGTCCAGCAGCGCGACCGCGATGGTTCGATCCTGCCGACCTTGCCGAAGGCCTGGGGCGGCGTGGTGCCGGGCCGCCAGAACATCGGCGGCAAGGACTACATCACCACCGAAGCCCAGTCCGCCAACCTGCCGAACGCGCCGTACAAGCTCACCGATGCCGAGGGCAAGCCGCTGCCGGAAGGCGTCATCACACGCGACCTGGTGCACCAGTTCTATCACAACCAGATGCAGATCAATGGCGGCCGCAACGACGGCTTTGCCGCCTGGTCCGACGCCGGCGGCATGGTGATGGGTTATTACGGCGAGACCTCCAGGAACCTGGGCCTGTACCAGATCGCGCGCGAATTCACCCTGTGCGACAACTTCTTCATGGCGGCTTTCGGCGGCTCCTACCTGAACCACCAGTTCCTGATCAGCGGCCGCGTGCCGGAATACTTCAATGCGGCCGAGACGGCGGCGAAGAACAAGATCGCGGTGCTGGAAGACGGCCCGCAGGGCGTGCGCCTGGCGCTGGCCCCCGATTCGCCGGCCTCGGCGCTGGACGGCAAGCCGAAGTTCGTGCGCAACGGCGCGATGACGCCCGACGGCTACGCCGTCAACACGATGGCGCCGCCGTACCAGCCGAGCTGGGTGCGGCCGGCCTTCGACGGCGACCCGCTGCACGCCGACCCGCTTGACGCGTCGACCCTGCCGCCGCAGACCTATGACACGATCGGCCACCTGCTGTCGAGGAAGGGCGTGAGCTGGGCCTGGTACGGCGGCGGCATGCAGGCGGCGCTCGACGGCCGCGGCGCCGGCGAGCGCCCGAACTTCCAGTACCACCACCAGCCGTTCAATTACTTCAAGCAGTTCGCGCCGGGCACGAAAGAACGCGCGGAACACCTGCGCGACGGCGGCCTGGGCGACAGCCCGATCTCCAACAAGTTCATCGCCGACATCGTCGCCGGCAAGCTGCCGGCGGTGGCCTTCTACAAGCCGCAGGGCAACCTGAACCTGCATGCAGGTTACTCCGACATCGAGTCGGGTGACGCCCACGTGGCCAACATCATCGAGCACCTGAAGAAGTCGCCGCAGTGGAAGGACATGGTGGTGGTGATCACTTTCGACGAGAACGGCGGCTGGTGGGACCACGTGGCGCCGCCGCAGGGCGACCGCTGGGGTCCGGGCTCGCGCATCCCGGCGATCGTGGTGTCGCCGCACGCCAAGCGCGGCGCGGTCGACCACAATTTCTACGACACGACCTCGATCCTGCGCTTCATCACGCGCCTGCACGGCCTGCCGCTGCTCGAGGGCCTGGCCTCCCGCAATGCCGCCTTCGAAGCGCGCGGCGCGCGCCCGCCGGGCGACCTGACGGCGACGCTCAGCTTCCGCTGATCGCAGCTGCTTTCCTCGAAAGCCAGCCTGTCCGGGCTGGCTTTTTTGTTCTGAAATTGCTTGTCGGCTAACGCGCGCTGGTCTTGAACACGCGGCGATACACTCGGCAGACTCGAGATTGTTTCGTTGACAATCAATGGATTTTGCATTGATGAGGCGGGCGATCCGACTACAACAATCAGGCCAGGGCGCCGGCATCGTGCCGGTGCATAGCCCCTTCTATTTCAGACAGGAGAGCAACATGCAAAAGAATCAGATCCTCAAGCGCCTGATGGCCGTCTCGGTCGCGGCGGCCATGTTCGGTGCGGTCGGCGCGCAGGCACAGACCAGCCAGCAATCGGGCGCCAGCAGCACTGCCGCCACCGCCAGCAGCGACGCCAAGCTGACCAGCGCCGACCGCAAGGCGATCATGGACATGGGCATGTCGAACATGGCCGAAGTCGAAATGGGCAAGCTGGCGCAAAGCAAGAGCCAGAACGCCGAGGTGAAGGCCTTCGCGCAGAAAATGGTCGACGACCACGGCAAGGCGCTGACCGAGGTGCAGACCCTGGCCCAGTCGAAGGGCGTGACCCTGCCGACCGAGCTCGACGCCAAGCACAAGGCCATGTCGGCCAAGCTCGAGAAAATGAGCGGCGACGCCTTCGACAAGGCCTACGTCAAGCAGGGCGGCGTCGGCGCCCACAAGGAAACGCTGACCAAGCTGCAGGCGGCTTCGAAGGGCGCCAAGGATCCGGAAGTCAAGGGCCAGGTCGACAAGATGATCCCGGTCGTCCAGGAACACCTGAAGCATGCAGAGCAGCTGGCGCAAGGCAAGTCGAGCAGCACCGGCAGCTCGGGCGCGGGCCATACCGGTTCCAGCCACTAAGCAGTTCTCAAGCGAGCTGGGCCGTTGCCACCCGCGGCGGCGGCTCGCTTTTCCACTTGCCCTCGATGCGGTCGATGACGATCTCGATGCCCACGATGGCGGCCAGCAGCCTGGCCGTGTAGTCGGTTGGCGCATCGTCGACCGACCACGGATCCGGCAGCGCCGCCTCCTGATGGTCGGTCTGGCGCTCGACCAGCGCGCGCAGCCAGTCCCGATCGTCGATCGCGCGCAGCGTACCGTGCACGTGCACGACGTTGTAGGTCCAGGTCGGCACCACCCGGCCCCCATTCCCGGCTTTTTCGATGCGGTCCGGCGTCGCATAACCGGACGGCCCGCGAAACACCACCAGCACCCGCTGCCCGGCGCGCCGCCACACCGGATTGCCGCGCGCCACGTGGGCGCGCAGCACGCCTTCCTCGACCACCAGTTCGAACGGCAGGTGATCGGCATCCGGCATGCCGCCCTGCTGCGTGACCAGCATGCCCAGCGGATGGTCGGCGACCAGGGCGTGCATCGGGGCGGATTCGGATTGCGTGAAACGGGCAGGGCAGTACATCCAGACGCTCTCCAGGATAACGATCAAGGCCCTCATCGTAGATCGGTCTTTGGCTTGCTGAAATAGCCAATTCCATGGAAGATGGGCAGTCCAATTCTTCGCCGTCCGCCATGCACGTCCATGACCTGATCGCCAGCGCGTCGCTCGATCGCAGCAGCGACGTGCCGCTGTTTCGCCAGTTGTATGCCCGCCTGAAGGAGGCGATCCTGCACGGCGCGCTGGCGCCCGGCGCGCGCCTGCCGGCCACGCGCGACCTGTGCCGCCAGCTCGGCGTGTCGCGCCAGACCGTGCTGGCGGCCTACGACCAGCTCACCAGCGAAGGTTATCTGCGCGGCGGCGTGGGGCAGGGCACCTTCGTCGACGAAGCCCTGCCGCTGGCGCGCCAGGCGCCGGCAGCGCCGGGGCTGCTGCGCGCGCTGCCGAAGCGCGGCGCGGCGCTGGCGGAAGCCATGGGAACGCGCCGTCTCTACGAGGGCCCGGTGCGCGCCTTCCGCCCCAGCATGCCGGGCCTGGACCTGTTCCCCTTCGACCTGTGGCGCAAGCTCGAAGCGCGCCACCTGCGCCATGCGCAGCGCGGCCCCGATCATGGTCCCTACCTTGGCTATGGCCCCGCCAACGGCTACGCCCCGCTGCGCGAACTGCTGTGCGCCTACCTGCGCGCCTCGCGCGGCGTGGTCTGCACGCCGGAGCAGATCGTCATCACCTCGGGCTCGCAACAGGCGCTGTACCTGCTGACGCAATTGCTGCTGGCGCCGGGCGACGAAGTCTGGGTCGAGTCGCCCGGCTACCAGGGCGCCTGCGCGCCGATGCTGGTGGCCGGCGCGCGCATCCGCACGGTGCCGGTGACGAGCGAGGGCATGGACGTGGCCTACGGCGCGCGCCACTATCCCGATGCGCGCATGGTGTTCGCGACGCCGTCGCACCAGCTGCCGCTGGGCGCGACCATGAGTCTGGCGCGCAGGCTGGAGCTGCTGCGCTGGGCCGAGGCCAGGCGCGCCTGGGTGATCGAGGACGACTACGACAGCGAATACCGCTACACCGGAGCGCCGCTGGCCTCGATGCAGAGCCTGGACCGCGCCGGCTGCGTGGTCTACGTCGGCACCCTGTCGAAGGTGCTGTTCCCGGCGCTGCGCCTGGGCTATGTGGTGGCGCCGCCGGCGCTGGCCGAGCCGCTGGCGCGCGCCAAGGCGGTGGTCGACATGCACCACGCCATGCTGCCGCAGGCGGTGCTGGCCGACTTCATCGCCGAAGGACACTTCATGCGCCATATCCGGCGCACGCGCGAGGCGTATGCCGAACGGCGCGCGGTCCTGATGGCGGCGCTGGAACACCGGCTCGGCGAGCGCCTGGCCTGCGGGCCGGCCGACGTGGGGCTCGACCTGTGCACGCATTTCAGGCCGGACCGCAAGGGGCGCATCCCGGATGAAGCGCGCGTGGCGCAGGCAGCCCTGGAAGCCGGCATCGAGCTGCGCCCGCTCGGGTATTACGCGAACGCCGCCGCCACGCCCGCCTGCGCGGTGGCGCCCGGCCTGCTGCTCGGCTTTTCGGCGGTGAAGCCGGAGGCGATCCGGCAGGGCGTCGAGGCGCTGGTGCGGGTGATCGAGGATCAGTGGCCGCGCAAATGAGCACCTATCGAAGCCAGGGGTAGGCCGCCAGCCACCTTCCGAGCTCGTTGTCGTTGGCGCATCCCAGCTTGTGGAAGATGTTGGCGCGGTGGGTCTCGACCGAGCGCGGGCCGCAGGGCGGCACCAGCACCCGCGCGATCTCCTTGTTGGGCTGCCCCAGGCCTACCAGGCGCGCGACCTCGCGCTCGCGTGGCGTCAACTCTTCCCACAGCCGCGCCGCGTGGCCGCGCGCGCGGGCCTCCATGATGGCGTCGGGCAGCTTGTCCAGCAATTGCTGGGTGTCCGGCTTGGCCACCCAGTCCCAGGCGCCGCTGCGTACCGCCTCGAGGGCCATGGGGATGTCGCCGTGCCCGGACAGGAACACCGTCACGAGCGGACTGTGCTCGGCGCGCAGGCGCTCGAACACGGCCAGGCCGCTCATGCCGCCCATGCGCAGGTCGAGGATCACGCAGCCCGGCTGGCTCGGGTCGACGGCTTCGAGGAAGGCTTCGCCGGACTCGAAGGCCTGCACCGCCAGCCCCTGCGAGAACAGCAGGAGAAGCATCGAGCGGCGCAGGGCTTCGTCGTCGTCGACGACATAGAGGGTCAGTGGCGGGGTCAGTGGTGAATCTTTCATGGGACTATGGGAAGGATGAATGAGAACGCGGCGCCGCCATCCGCGTCATTCGCGACCATCATCGAACCGCCATGGGCTTCGATGATGGTGCGGCAGATGTTCAGGCCCAGGCCAAGGCCGTCGGGCTTGGTGGTGAAGAAGGGGGCGAAGATTTGTTCCAGTTGCTCCGGCGGGATGCCCGGCCCCTGGTCGCTGACGGAGATGCGTACACCTTGCGCGACACGGCACGTGGCCAGCACGATGCGGCGGCGATGGCGCGGCTGGTCGAGCATGGCCTGGGCCGCATTGTGGATCAGGTTGACCAGCACCTGCTCGAGCAGGACCTGGTCGCCGCGCACTTTCACTGCGGGGTCTTCCAGCATCACACGCAGCAGCACGCCCTGGCCGCTCAGCTCGGGCCTGAGCAGCGCTTCGACGTGGTCGATCACGGCGCCGATGACGAGGGTGGCGTAGTCGGCGCGCTGCGGGTTGATCATGGCGCGCACGCGCTTGACGATCTCGCTCGCGCGCCGCGATTGCTCGACGATGTCGTCGAGCGCGCCGGTCAGCATGGCGGCGTCACCCCTGGCGGCGAGGGCGCGCGAAGCGATTGCGAAGTTGGACAGCGCCATCAGGGGCTGATTGAGCTCGTGGGCCAGGGTCGAGGCCATCTCGCCGGCGCTGGCCAGGCGCGCGCTGCGCTGCAGGCGCAGTTCCTGGTCGCGCTGGCGCGCCTCGGCCTGCTTTTGCGCGGTGATGTCCACGATCGAACTCATCCACCCGCGGTGCACGCCGTCGGCGTCGATCAGGGGCGCCGTGTACACCATGGTGAGCACGTCGTGCCCGTCCTTGTGGCGGATGCGCGATTCGAAGCCGTGCGGCGCGGCGCGTCCGAGCAGGGCGTCGTCGCTGTCCCGCTCGTGTTTTTCGAGGTCGTCCGGATGCCAGTACGGATACGGCGGCCGGCAACCGAGCAATTCGCCCGGACTGTAGCCGACCATGGCGCAAAAGGCGGGGTTGACGTAGATGATCTTGCCCTCCGGGTCGCGCGCGCGCATGCCGACCAGCAGGGAATCCTCCATCGCCTTGCGGAAAGCGTATTCCTGCTGGAGGTCGCGGGTGCGCTCCTCGACCCGGTGCTCGAGCTCGACCCGGGCCGACTGCTGCTCGGCATAGCGCCGCTCGCGCAGGCGCCAGTACAGTACGGCGAGCAGCAGCAGGGCCATCGCCAGCGTGCCCAGCGCGAGCGCCAGGCGCCGCGCCTCGCGCACCTCGCGCATGTCTTCAAGGACCGTCAGGGTCCAGCCCAGGCCGGGCAAGGGCGTATCCAGCGCGAGATAGTCGCGCGCCCGCCCGCCGGTGCTGGTCCTGAGGACGAAGCCCGGCACGTCGTCGCGTACCCGGACCGTCCAGGGCAGGACGTCGAAGCGGCGCCGCGCGCCGTACTGGCCGTGGTCCGCGATCCAGGCCGCGTCCAGCGCGGATACCGGCCCGACGCTCTTGAACAGCCATTCGGGCACGCCGCTCAGGAACACCACGCCGCGGCTGTCCCTGAGGACCACCGGATTGGCGCCATGGCGCCACGTCTGCTCCAGCTGGTCGAGGCTGATCTTGACGACCATGACGCCGATCACGTCGCTGCCGCTGCGGACCGGCTCCGCGATGAACAGGCCGGCCTGGCCGGTGGTCAGGCCCAGGCCGAAGAACAGCCCGCGGCGGCCCTCCACCGCATCTTCGAAATAAGGACGCTGGCGGTAGGATTCGCCGACGAAGCTCGATGGCAGGTTCCAGTTGCTGGAGGCGATGGTCAGGCCTGTGCGATCGATCAGGAACAGCGCGGTGGCGCCGGTCGTCGTCTGCAGGTCGGCGAAATAGGCATTCACGCGCGCCTGCAGGGCGGCGTCGTGCGGCGCCTGCAGCAGGTGGTGCACGTCGGGATGGCGCGCCGCCGCATGCGGCAAAAAGTCATGCTTTTCCACCAGGCCGCGCAGGCCCAGCACGTGCGCGGCCGTCGCCTGGTGCAGCGCCTCCATCTTGGCCTGCAGCTCGCGCTGCTCGGCGAACCAGCCGGCGGCGAAGATCAGGGCCAGCGCGCCCGCGACGGCGAGCAGCTTGCGCCAGAGATGTCGCTTGAACAAGGATGACATCGAAGAGTCCCTGGCCAAAAGCGCCAACGATAGCAGCTGTATGAACGTCGCGCCGGCTTCTCCGTATTTTTACGGAGGAGCGCGCGCCAATATTGCGGATGTGCCGGCTTCTACCGGTGCCGACAATGAGATCTCTGATCGAGGAGACACCCAATGACAACAACCATCAGCAATCCGGTCGCCGGCGCCAAGCCGGTGGCCGCCGAACCTATTTCCGGCGCGCGCCTGCGCGCCATCTTCGTCGGCTCGGCCGGCAACCTGGTCGAGTGGTTCGACTTTTACTGCTACGCGGCGTTCGCCCTGTACTTCGCCAATTCCTTCTTCCCGGCCCAGGACCCCACTGCCCAGATGATGTCGACCGCCGGTATCTTCGCCCTGGGCTTCTTCGTGCGCCCGATCGGCGGCATCCTGTTCGGCCACCTGGGCGACCGTCACGGCCGCAAGGTGGCCCTGATGGCGTCGGTGCTGCTGATGTGCGCCGGCTCGCTCTTGATCGCCTGCGCGCCGACCTATGCCACCGCCGGCATCCTGTCGCCCTGCATCCTGCTGCTGGCGCGCCTGCTGCAAGGCCTGAGCCTGGGCGGCGAGTACGGCGCCAGCGCGACTTACCTGTCGGAGATGGCGGACTCGAAGCGGCGCGGCTTTTACGCCAGCTTCCAGTACGTGACCCTGATCGGCGGCCAGCTGCTGGCCCTGGTGCTGCTGCTGGTGCTGCAGCATTTCCTGCTCACCGACGCCCAGCTGCGTGACTGGGGCTGGCGCATCCCCTTCGTGTGCGGCGCCTTGCTGGCCCTGATCGCCCTGATGATGCGTCACGATATGCCGGAGACCGATTCGTTCGAGAAGGCGCGCAAGAAGGCCAAGCCGATGGGCGGCCTGAAGCAGCTGGCGCAGCATCCGAAGGAAGTGCTGCTGGTGGTCGGCCTGACCATGGGCGGCACCCTGGCGTTCTACGTCTACACCGTCTACATGCAGAAGTTCCTGCGCCTGTCGGTGGGCCTGACCGACGCGCAAACGACCGCCGTCTCGGCGGCCTCGCTGCTGTTCGCCATGTGCCTGCAGCCGCTGTACGGCGCGCTGTCGGACCGCATCGGTCGTCGTCCGCTGCTGGTGGGCTTCGCGCTGCTCGGCACGATCTTCACCGTGCCCCTGCTGACGGCGATCCGCCACGCCAGCGGGCCGTGGGAAGCGTTTGGACTGATCGCCTGCGCGTGGATCATCGTTTCGGGCTACACCTCGATCAACGCGCTGGTGAAGGCCGAGATGTTCCCGGCCTCGATCCGCGCCACCGGCGTCGGCGTGCCGTATGCGTTCGCAGTGTCGATCTTTGGTGGCACGGCCGAGTACGTCGGGTTGTGGTTCAAGTCGGTGAACCTGGAATCGGGGTTCTACTGGTATGTCACCGGCGTGATTGCCTGCACCTTGATCGTGTGCTGGTTCATGCGCGATACGGCGGCGCATTCGAAGATCGACGCGGAATTGCGCGGGCATTGAGCCGTAAAAAGGCGCCAGTCCTGGTATCGGGATTGGCGCGCCCGAGATGCGGGCTGCAAGACTGGTGGCGGCGTCCATTCCCTGATGCGCAATCGTTACGCATCTATGCTTGATTCACCCTTATCAAGCTCCTTTTGCAAAAAATAGAGGTCAGGATCCAACTTCAGCCCATCTGGATCCTCGGCAATCTGCGCATATTCAGATAGTTCTTGTGGTGGTTTCGGTGGTGGTGGTACCGGCGCGAAGCCTGCAAACGCAGCCATTATCACTACGCCGAGCCAGCGATATCGGTCTTTCCAACCCTGTGGCTCAAGACTCGCACGCGAGGAAGGCTCATTGTTTTCGTTATCCACTTAAAGATCACTTTCGTTTGCGTGCTGTAGCGTATAGACCGGCTCGCCGCTCACGCGGGGCAAACAGACGAACATCATGGGCCGGATGTTTAGCCAGGTCTGCGCCTTGATTGCGTACATTTTCGATCGCATGGTCACCTCTTGCCATGCGAATGCCTGTGGCCGTACAGCACCAAACTGGTGATTTTCTAAACTATTTCAATGGTGTCGCGGAATCGAGTTATACGGCCGCATGCTTCGGCTACAAGCAAAACGGAGCCTGCAGGGCTTTCGGGCAATGGCAGTCGACCGTCCGCAGCCGACCCAAACTGTTCACTGGCGCCTGTGAAAGCGATCGTCCGCGTGTTTCCTTAGTCGGGAGCTACCGATATCAGGAGGTCGGCAACGACGTCACCCCGAAGTGGGCCATCTACAAGTTCAGCGAATTCACGCATCTGGTTTCGCAACTCGACCATCCGTGCATCAGGCTCGGCTTGTGTAGCCCATACGAGTTCGGACGGCCATTGGGCATACGCAAAATAATGGCCGTCAGCGCACCGATGCAAACGCGACCCCAGTCCGCCGCGCTCATCGCGTATGCGTTCGGTGAGTTCCAGCCAGGCGTGCTCGAAGTCTCGCTCACGACCAGAAGCCACTTTCCATTTAAAGTAAATCGCGTGCATGACATCCTGTCGGGCTGTGGCCGAAGCCGTCCGATCGCGAGTGGATGACGTCCTGCTCGTGGATATGTCGTCTATCTGCCTGCTCATACTTTCTCCTTGCTTGTAATGGGAGCGAGAAGAAGTATAGAATCTCAACTTAACTTGAGGTCAAGCGCAATGACGACGATCGATCCCGACAAGAAAGCCCTGACGGTGGGCGAAGTGGCGCGCCGCAGCGGCGTGGCGGTCTCCACCATCCATTTCTACGAATCGAAAGGCCTGATCAAGGGCTGGCGCACCGACGGCAACCAGCGCCGTTATGCGCGCGAAGTGCTGCGCCACATCGCCATCATCAAGGTGGCGCAGCGCACCGGGATCCCGCTCGAGACGATCCGGGAAAACCTGGCCGCGCTGCCGGAAGGGCGCACGATCAGCGCAAAGGAATGGCGGGTCCTCGGCGCCGGCTGGCGCGCGGAACTCGACGAGCGCATCGCGCGCCTGCAGCGCCTGCGCGACGAACTCGACACCTGCATCGGCTGCGGCTGCCTTTCCCTCGCCGATTGCCCGCTGCGCAACCCCGCCGATGCGCTCGGCGCGGACAGCGCCGGCGCCGTGTTCCTCGATCGTCCGGCCGAGGCGGGGTATGATGCCGTTTCCACCAGCAAACCAACGCCATGACCGCGACGCCATGACCGATCCCGACCGCCTTTCTCCCGATTCCATCGCCGCGCTGCAGGCGCGCTTCGACGGCCATTCGCGCAAGGCGCAGGCTTATTACGCCGTCATGCACGAGGCGCGCAAGGTGCTCGGAAACGACGATGCCGCCGACGCCTGGATGAAGGCGCCCCAGCCGGCGCTGGACGGACGCACGCCGGCCGAACTGGTGGCGGATAACCGCACCGACGACGTCCTGGCCTGCCTGCGCAGCGCGAAACCGGGAGCGGCGCGATGACGGTCAAGCGCTGCTCCTGGGCGAATATGGCCAATCCGCGCTACATCGCCTACCACGACGACGAGTGGGGCGTGCCCTGCCACGACGAGAACACCTTGTTCGAGATGCTCAACCTCGAAGGCGCGCAGGCCGGCCTGTCGTGGGAAACCATCCTGAACAAGCGCGACACCTACCGCGCGGCCTTCGACGGCTGGGATGCGGAAAAGATCGCCGCCTACGACGACGACAAGAAGGCCGCGCTGTTGCTGAACCCCGGCATCGTGCGCAACCGCCTGAAGGTCGCCGCCGCGATCACCAACGCCAGGGCCTATCTCGCGCTGCGCGAGCAGGGACTGACGCTCGACGACTACCTGTGGGCCTTCGTCGACGGCAAGCCGATCGTCAACGACTGGCTAGACCACGCCCGCCCGGCGCGCACCGAGCTGTCCGACCGCATCTCGAAGGATCTCGCCAAGCGCGGCTTCAAGTTCGTCGGCTCGACCATCGTCTATGCCTATATGCAGGGCATCGGGATGGTGGACGACCATGACCGCGAATGCCACTGCCGCACCAGGCGCCGCTGACCATGCGGATGCAGGACCACTGGCGCGGCCGCGCGCGCTACACCGTCTTCGACAGCGACCATGGCGACGGCAGCCGCTTCGCCGCGCTGGTCGCGGCCTGGCGCGCCGACCCCCAGCGGCCCGCGCACCTGCACGTGGTGGCGCTCACCGACAGCTTGCAGCCGGGCTTTCACCGCATCCCCCAGGACGATCATGGCGTCACGCTCGACCTGCTGGCGGCGCCGCTCGAGATGGCGCTGGCCGAGCTGAACGCGCATCCCGATTTCATCCGCCTGCACGGCGCGCAGGGCGTGGCCTTCGTCCGTCCGCTGGCGCGCCTGACGGCCCTCGGCGCGCGGCTGGAAACGCAGGGCCTCGATAGCGAACAGCGCGCGGCCTTGAGCGCCCAGGGATTCGTCTTCGATGGCGACGCCGCGACCTTCTCGACCCGCAAGCCGCGCCTGCCGTCGACTCCCGAGCCTGACCGGCGCGCGCTGGTGCTGGGCGCCGGCGTGGCCGGCTGCGCCGCGGCCGCGCGCCTGTGTGCGCGCGGCTGGCAGGTCACGCTGATCGAGCGTCATCCGCAGGTGGCGATGGAGGCGTCGGGCAACCTGGCCGGCATCTTCATGCCGCTGCTTTCGCGCGACGACAATATCCCGACCCGCCTGACCCGCGCGGCATACCTGTATGCGCTGCGCCTGTGGGAGCAGCTGGGCGGCGTCGGCCGCGCCTTCGACGGCGACGGGTGCGGCGTGCTGCAGCTGGCGCGCGATGCCGGCCATGCGGCCGTCTCGCGCGCGATCGCCGGCGACGGCAAGCTGCCGCCGGCCTTCGCGCGCTGGCTCGAACCACGGGAGGCCGAAACGCTGCTCGGCCTGCCCGCGCCGGATGGCGGCTGGCTGTTCCCGCAAGGCGGCTGGGCGCGCCCTGGCAGCGTATGCGAGGCGCTGCTGGCGTCCTGCGGCGATCGCTTGACGCGGCGCTTCGGCGCCGGTGACGTGCGGCTGGAGCGGGGCGACGACGAATGGCTGGCGCGCGGCGCCGATGGCAGTGTCATCGGCCAGGCGCCGACCGTGGTGCTGGCCAGCGGCGCCGGCGCGCGCAAGATGGTGCAGACCCGTGAGCTGCCGCTGCAGGCGCTGCGCGGGCAGGTGACGCACCTGGCGCCGGAGCACGCCCCGCAACTGCCGCTGGTGCTGTGCCGCGAAGCCTACCTGACGCCGTCCGCCAATGGCGTCACCTGCGCCGGCGCGACCTATGACCTGGACGCCGATCCGCAATTGCGCGCCGCCAGCCAGGAAGAGAACGTGGCGCGCCTGCGCGGCCTGGTGTCCGATCCCCACGCCGCCGAGGGCGCGCCGCTGGCGGGCAGGGTGGGTTTCCGCTGCGTGGCGCCGGACCGCCTGCCCCTGGTCGGGCGCCTGCCGGACTTCGCCGCCGCCGGCGCCACCGAGCGCCTGCGCGACGTGCCGCGCCATCCGGGCCTTTACGGCTTGCTGGGCTATGCCTCGCGCGGCCTGATCTGGGCGCCGCTGGCGGCCGAGCTGCTGGCGGCCCAGCTCGAAGGCGAACCGCTGCCGCTCGAGATGGCCCTGGTCGATGCGCTCGATCCGGCCCGTTTCGTGCTGCGCGCGCGGCGCAACAGTCGCCATCCTGCGCCGAATGCCGCGGATATCGGCCCTTGAGCGTTGCGCCGCCGCAAACGTGCGCGCGGAATAGGCGTGCAAGGCCAAACTGTCGAATGCCTGCGGGTATAATTTACTGGTAGCAACTTTTGGCCGAAAGGGCCTGTCCGGATGGAAGATTCACACCACTCGCCCGAGCTGTTCCTGTTCCTGGCGTCCACCGCGCACGACATGAAGAACTCGATCAGCGTCCTGTCCGGCACGCTCGAACGCCTGCTCGACGGCGCCTCGCCCGAGACCGAGAAGGCGTATGCGCAGATGGCGCAAATGCTGTACCAGACGCGCCGCCTGAACGACAACCTGATGCAGCTGCTGGCGCTGTACAAGCAGGTCGGCAAGCCGGGCTACCCGTTCGACGTCCAGCCGCTCGAAGTGGGGCAATTGGTCGAGCAGGTGGTGGCGCTCGAGCGCGTGCTGCTCGAGTCGCGCGGCGTGACCCTGGAGCTGGATGTCGATCCCGAGCTGATCGCCCACGTCGACGAGGACCTGATCGTGGGCGTGGTGTCGCACGCCGTCAACAACGCGCTGCACTACACGCGCGACCGCATCCGCCTGTCGGCGCGCGAAGTCGATGGCGACCTCGAGATCCGGGTCGAGGACAATGGCGCCGGCTTTCCGCCCGCGCTGCTGGCGGCCGGCACGCCGGGCAGCGGCGACAGCGGCGTCAACTTCCTGACCAATAGCGCCGGCCTGGGCCTGTACTTTTCGGGCGAGGTGGCGCGCATGCACCGCCACCGCGAGCGCTCCGGCGCGGTGCGGCTCGAAAACGGCGGCTCGCTCGGCGGCGGCTGTTTCATCCTGACCCTGCCATGAACACGCCTGCCGACCTTCCCAAGCCGGACCCCAAGCCGGATGACGCCAGGCCTGACGCCAAGCCGGCCGCCGCACCGGGGATCACGAAGCCCAAGGTGCTGGAAGAGATCGACTGGGCCAGCAAGCACTACCTGATCGTCGACGACTTCGTCGGCATCCGCCAGCTGCTGCGCGAGAGCCTGCGCAGCCTGGGGGCCAGGAATATCGACCAGGCGTCCAGCGGCGGCGAGGCCATGGGCCTACTCAACAAGCTGCGCTACGACGTGGTGCTGTGCGACTACAACCTGGGCGAGGGCAAGAACGGCCAGCAGGTGCTGGAAGAAGCGCGCATGCGCCATCTCCTGATGCCGTCCTCGGTGTTCGTGATGGTCTCGGCCGAGAAGAGCGTGGAGTCGGTGATGGGCGCGGCCGAGCACCAGCCGGACGCCTATCTGGTCAAGCCGATCACCGAAGGCGTGCTGCTCACGCGCCTGAACCGCGTGTGGCGCCGCAAGCAGATCTTCCGCCTGATCGACCAGGCCTTCATCGAAAAGGATTACCTGCGCGCGGCGCGCCTGTGCGACGACCAGATCGCCGCCAGCCGGGTGCACGAGATCGAGCTGCTGCGCATGAAGGCGCGCATGCTCGAGCGCAGCGGCCAGCCGGCGCGCGCGCGCGAGGTGTACGAAAAAGTGCTGGCCCAGCGCGAATACCACTGGGCGCGCGCGGGCCTGGGCAAGATCCGCATGGCCGACGGCGACTTCGAGCAGGCGCGCCAGATGTTCCAGACCGTGATCGCCGAGAACCGCCACTACATCGACGCCTACGACCAGCTGGCGCGCGCCTACCAGGGCATGGGCCAGCACGAAGAGGCGGCCGCGGTGCTCGAACGCGCGGCCAAGCTGTCGCCCAACTCGGTGCCGCGCCAGCGCCACCTGGGCCAGGCCGCGCTGCGCCTGGGGAACGTGCCGATGGCCGAGAAGGCCTTCCGCAAATGCCTGGTGATCGGCGAATACTCGATCCGCAAGGCCCCGGACGACTACCTCGGCCTGGCGCGCGTGTGCGGCCTGAAGGGCAATACCAAGGATGCGCTGCAGCTGCTCCTGCTGGCCCAGCGCGAATTCGGCAGCGAGCACGAACACATCGTGCTGCGCGCGAAGATCACCGAAGGCCACGTCTACCACGAGAGCGGCGACTACCTGAACGCGCGCCGCGCCGGCGACGAGCTCGATGCGATGCTGCAGGCCGATCCCAAGCGGCCCGGCACCGCGATCTGCATCGAGATGGCGACCCTGCTGTTCGCGGTCGGCGTCAAGGGCACGCCCAACGAGGTGCTGGCCTACGTGATCCGCAACAACCACGACAACACGCTGCTGCAGGACGAGGTGCAGAAGATCTTCGACCGCGCGCGCCTTCACGACGAGGGCGCGCTCATCATCCGCACCGCGCGCAAGGAGGCGGTGGACCTGATGAACCAGGGCGTGGTGCTGTGGAAGACCGGCAAGCTGCCCGACGCCGTCAAGTGGATGCGCAAGGCGCGCGAGCGGCTGCCGGACAACGTCCGGGTGCTGTTCAACGCGGTGCAGATCCTGATCTCGCACATGCAGCAGTGCGGCTACGAGGCCGAGCTGGACGAGGAGGCACGCGACGTCCTGGAGCACGTCGACCGGCTGCAGCCGGGCCAGCAGCGCTTCGCGCAGCTGATGGAGCAGCTCGGTGCGCTGCAGCCGAAGCCGGAGCCCGCCGCGCCGCAAGCCCAGGAAGAAGAGGCCGCGACGCCCAAGGCCGGCGCCGCTCAGTAATCGACCGGGTAGTCCTTGCGGAACGCGGCGCCGCTGAAGGCCTTCTTCTGGGTCCAGTCCTGGGCCGGACTGGTCCAGTAGGAATCGTCGGCCGGCAGGCCCAGCGCCAGGAAGCTGGCCGAGGCGATGTACATGCTGCCGTTGTTGGAATACCAGTCGGCCAGCGCCGGCTGGTGGCCGACGAAGCCGATGGTGAGGTAGCCCTCGCTGGTGAAGTTGCCCGGATCGGTGTACAAGGCCTGGTGCATCGCCTGCATCGCCGCCCGCACCTGGCCCTCGGGCAGGGTCGGCGGCAACTGCTTGCGCCAGGCCAGCAGGGCCAGCGGCTGGAAGGCGGCGCTGCGGTAGGTGAGCGAGCGGCCGATCGGCGGGAAGGTTCCTTGCGGCGAGATGAAGCGCTCCAGGTGCTCGCAATAGCGCTGGGTGCGCCTCAAGGCCTGGGCGCGCAGCTCGGCCGGCTTGCCGTTCCAGAATGGCGCCTTGTGCCGCTCGAGCACCTCGAGGATTTCGAGCAGCATCGGGTACATCACGAAGGAACTGTAGTAGTCGAAGTGGAACGCTTCGCCGTCCTTGATCCAGCCGTCGCCGACATACCATTCGTTAATTTTGCGGATCGCGACATTGGTGCGCAGCGGATCGGCCTCCTCGCCGATCGACAGCAGCCAGGCCTCGTTCATCGCCGCGAACAGCAGCCAGTTGATGAAGGGCGGTTCGATCCGGCGCAGGCCCTTGATCTCGGCGACGATGCGCCGCTTGGTGGTGGTGTCGAGCGGCTCCCACAACGCTTTCGGCGCGCGCATCAGCGCATTGGTGAAGTAGGCCGAGTCGACCAGCGCCTGGCCATGGCCGCGCCAGGTCAGGTAGTCGGGACTTTTCGGATCGACCGAATGCACATAGCTCTGCAAGGCCATCTGGCGCAGGCGCGCACGGGTCTTGCCTTCCGCGCTGGCGTCGTCCGGCAGGGCCAGCCACGGCGCGGCGCCGGCGATCAGCCGGCCGAAGGCTTCCAGGTAGGCGACGGTGCTGTCGCGTCCATCCGAGCTCGGGCTCACCTCGAGCTTGAAGTTCTTTTTCAGTTCGCCGCGCGCCATGTTCGACAGCACCGGCTCGGCCATCTTCTGCAGCAGGCCGGCCATGTACGCGCGGTCGCTTCCCGCGGTAGCCGCAGCCGCCGCCGGCGCCGGCATGGACAGGCCCCCGAGCGCGGCGCCCGCCGCCAGGCTGCCGATGAAATCTCTTCTCTGCATTGCGTCTCCTCGTCGTGGTTGGTTCAGGGCTCGCCGGCCAGCCGTTCGCCCGCATAGGCGCGATACCTGCGGATGCGCCCGGTGACGTCGTCCTTGCCCTGGCGCGGCACGTAGCGCAGGCCGGCCACCTCGACGTCCTTGCCGAGGTCGATCACCAGGCGGTGCGGGTGCGCCGTGCCGGCGCCCGGGCCACTGTAGGCCGTGTGCCAGTAGTCGCTGTTCTGGCCATTGATCGCATTGAGCGCGCCGCCGTCTTCCTTGTGCGCCTCTTCGCTGTCGACCCAGGCGATGGTCCAGGCGGATTGCTCGATCGTCTTGCCATTCTTGTCCAGCAGCGCCAGCTCGGCCACCGCGGCGTAGGGCTTGCCGTCGAAGGCGTCGAGCGACTCCAGGCAGAACTGGCGCGCGCGCAGCGGCGCCGCGAAGCGCACGTCCTGGGTCGCCGAGCCGGGCGCGAACGCGCCTTCGTGCGCGGGCCGCACGCCGTCGAGCTGCAGCCTGACGGTGCTGGGCGGGCGTTCCAGGTCGCGCTCGCGGTGCAACTGGTCGAGGATCGGCTTGGCCAGGCCGGCGATGCGCGCCTCGCGCGGGCCGGTCAGGTCGAGCACGATCACCTCGTTGCGGCCGCGCCTGATCCACGGCCCGGGCAGGTACATGGTCTGGGTCGGCCCAATGCTCCAGTAGCGGCCCAGGCAGCGGCCATTGATCCAGACGATGCCCTGGCCCCAGCCCGACATGTCGAGGAAGGTGTCGTGGGCGGCGCTCGTGTCGAAGCTGCCGCGCCAGAACGCCGCGTCCTTGCTGCGGCCGCGCTTGAACGCCAGCGGCGGCAGCACGCCTTCGGCATCGAAATCGATGGCGCGGATCTCCCAGTTCTCCAGCGCCTGCGCCTCGCCGCCGTTCGGCGTGAACGTGACCGGACCGTGCATGCCCTTGCGGTCATGGATCTCGACCCCGAAGTTCACGCGCGCGATCGTGTACAGCAGGACCTCGACGGTCGCCGGCTTGCTGCGCGCGGGGATCGTCACCTTGAAGCGGCGGTAGCGCGTGTCCATCGTGTCCACCAGCTTGCCGTCGACCCGCACCCAGGCCAGGTCGCGCACCCTGGCCGCCGCCAGCACCCCGGCGGGGCCGGCCGGCAAGGTGACGCGGTAGGCGACGATGCCGCGGCTGATGTCGTAATCCTCGATCGGGCGCGGCGACGCGTCGCGGATCGTGCGCGCCGGCAGACTGGCGCTCAATGACGCGGTCTCGTTCAGGGCGAAGGCGGGGATCGTCATCACCGGCAGCGGCGCCGGCGGCTGCGGCAAGGTCTCGCCTGGCGCCAGGAAGGGCGTCATCGCGGCGCGGTAGGCCTCGAACTTGGCGCCGATCCAGCCGGCTTCGCTGATCGGCGCGTCGTAGTCGTAGCTGGTGGTGTCGGGGCGGAACGGCCGGTCGCAGCCGGCCCACAGGCCGAAGGTGGTGCCGCCGTGCGCCATGTAGAGGCTGAACGAGCCGTTCGCCGCCAGCATCGTCCTGATGTCGGCCACGGCGTTCTCGACGCCGCCGCGGCGGTGCGGCGCGCCCCAGGTGTCGAACCAGCCTGAATAATATTCGCCGCACATCAGCGGTCCCTGCTGCACCTCGGCCAGCGCCTTGAAACCGGCTTCGGGGTTGCTGCCGAAGTTCGCCACCGAATACAGCTCGGGGATGTGGGTCTTGGCCACCGCATTGGTCGGGTTGCACTGGAATAGCGGCACGTCGAAGCCGGCGTCCAGCACGGCCTGGCGCAGCGCGCGCATATAGTCGAGGTCTTCGCCGTAGAAGCCGTATTCGTTCTCGACCTGCACCATCAGGATCGGGCCGCCCCGCGTCACCTGCTGCGGGCCGAGCACGCGGCCGACCTCGCGCAGCCAGCGCCGCGACGGCGCCAGGAAAGCCTCGCTAGTGGAGCGCAGGAAGGCGTCGCCCGGCTGCTTGAGCAGCCACCATGGCAGGCCGCCCATCTCCCATTCGGCGCAGGCATACGGGCCGGGGCGCAGGATCACCCACAGGCCTTCCTGCTGCGCCAGCCGGCAGAACTCGGCGGCGTCGCGCTGGCCGGCCCAGTCGAACCGGCCTTCGCGCCATTCGTGGTAGTTCCAGAACAGGTAGGCGCAGACGCTGTTCAGGCCCATCGCCTTGATGGTCTTCAGGCGGTGCGTCCAGTACTCGCGCGGCACGCGCGAGAAATGCATCTCGCCGCAGCGGATCTGCAGCGGCTTGCCGTCCAGCAGGAAGTCTTCGCGGCCGATGGCGAAGCGGGGAGGGGCCGCGGCGTGGACCTGGGCCGGCAGCAGCGCCAGCGCCGAGCTGGCCGCGGCGCCCTGCAGCAGGCGCCGGCGAGGCAGCGTTGGCGTCATCGCTTATCTCCCGCCTTATCTCCCGCCTTATCTCCCGCCTTATCTCCCGCGTGATCGACCAGGCTTGCGATCTCGCTCGCTGCCAGCAGGAAGGCGCCGACGCCGAAGGGCGCGGTCGAGTCCTGATTCACGACCTGGCCGGGGATCGCGCGCTCGCCGATCGGCTGCACGTAGCCGACCCGGCCATCGGCCTGCAGCGCGACCCGGCTCAGGAAGCGCCAGCCGCGCAGGGCCGTCGGCGCATACGCGGCGCGGTCCAGGTAACCATGGTTGATGCCCCAGGCGTAGGCATAGGTGAAGAAGGCGGTGCCGCTGCTTTCCGGGCCCGGCGCATGGCCCGGATCGAGCAGGCTGCGGGTCCAGTAGCCATCGTCCTGCTGCAGCGGCTTGAGGGCCGCCGCCATGCGGCGGAAGCGCTCGGTCAGCAGGGGCCGGCTTGGGCTGTCCGGCGGCAGGTCGGCCAGCGTCTTGGCCAGGGCGGCGAACACCCAGCCGTCGCCGCGCGCCCAGAAATCCTTGCCGCCATTGGTCGACTTGTGCCTGGGGTAGATGTATTTGGCGTCGCGGTAGTACAGGCCGGCGTCCGGGTCGTACATCAGCTGGTCGGCATAGCTGAAGTAGTCGTGCAGCTTGTCGAGGTAGCGCCGCTCGCCCGTGGCCTTGTACAGCTTCGTCATCGCGGGCATCACCATATAGATGCCGTCGGCCCACCACCAGTAATCGCGGTTGGAAGTGCTCATCTGGTATTCCATGACCTCGCGCGCACGGGCGATGCGGCGCGGGTCCTTGCGGCCATCGAGTTCGTACAGGTCAACATAGGTCTGGAAGCAGGTCTGCCAGTCGCCGAACAGCACGTATTCCTGGGTCTCGCCATAGCTGTACTTCCACTCGGCGCGGTTGTCCGAGTCCGCGCCGCGCCAGCGGTTATGTTCGGCCCAGGCGGTCGAGTAGTCGCGGTAAGCCTCGTTGCGGGTGAGGGCATAGGCCGCCATATTGCCGGTGTGGTAGGCGGCGACGTCCCAGAACGCCCACTGCTGCGGGGCGTGGTTGCGTTGCCAGTAATCGTTGGCGCGGGTCAGGTCGGCCAGGACGTCGGCCCGTGCAGGCGTTTGGCCGCCCGTGCTGGCGCAGCCGCCGGCGATGGTCACCAGCGTAGCCAGGGCAAGCTTGAGGTAGAGTCGTCGCGTCATGTCGTCTTTCATTCAATGTGAGTGTCGCTTGCCGGTCGCCACTGCAAGACCTGCACCGTGGATGGCGGCACGTCGGCCAGTCCTTCGCCATCGACTTGCCGCACCGCCTGCAGGTACAGGTGCAGCTCGCCCTGGCGCCGCCACAATTCGGTGTCGTAGCTCGGTTCCCAGGCGCCGACGGTATTGCTCGTCAGGTCGTGCACCGACCAGCGCGGCGCGTCGAAGCTGGCGATGCGCACCACCGACACGCGCTCGCCGCGCTCGCTGTCGCGAAACACGAGGAGGCCCGACGGATCGCCCGCATGCGCGTCGATCAGCAGCTGCGGGCGCGCGATCGGGATCGCCTTGGTGCCCATGCCGGCGAGCGAGAAGGCGGTCTTGCGAAAGTCCAGGTCGAGCCGGCGCCAGCCTTCGTCGCGCCGGTACAGCACGCGGTACTGGGGCACGGCGCTGTCCGCATTGCGCCAGTAGCTGGCGATATAGGGCCGGCCCAGGGCGTCGAAGGCCATCGAGGTCTGGTTGATCAAGTCGCTGTTCTGCGGGATGCGCGCCGCGTACTCGGCGCTGGCGGCAGTGATCGGCAGCACATAGGGCGTGCCATTGCTGTCTTCCCAGCTCGCGCCGCCGTCGCGCGAGCGCGCATAGGCCATGTCCTGGTTGCTGGCGACGTCGGGCGATTCGCGCCAGACCCAGGACAGGTGGATGACCCCGAGTCCGTCCACGCCGGCCTGCCAGTAGGCGCTGCGCCGCCCCTCGCCGCTGATCAGGTTGTCGGCCACGCGGCGCCAGCCGGTGGCCGGATCGTAGCGGTTGGCGACCAGGTTGCCGCGTCCCGAACCGCCGTCGCGGTACAGGAACAGCAGGCCGCCACCCGGCATGCGAAAGAACTCCGGATACGACACCGACGCTTCGTCGCGCCCGACCATCGGCGCCGTGCGCAGTTCGAGGCTGCCGGGGGCGCTGCCGCGCGCATAGTTCAGCGCGTTGTTGTGCTGGTCCCAGGCCATGTGCAGCACGCCTTCGCCATCGACCATGATGCTGATCGCGTTGTGGGCGTCGCGCACGTTGCCGCGCCAGGCGGTCTGCCGCAGTTCCCAGGCGTCGCCGCCGAGGCGTCGCTTGCCCAGCACGACCCGGCCGGCGCCGTCGTAATAGGCGATGTACTGGTGCGCGCCGTCGCTCGCCAGGGCGTTCTTGCGAAACACCACGGCGTTGACCGAGTTCCCGGCCCAGCCGGGGCCGACGTCGATGATGCTGGCTCCGGGATTGCTGGCGCAGCCGTGCAGCAGCGCGGCGCCAGCCACGAACCCAGTACAGCGGACGAGAAAGGCGGTCATCCGCATCACAGCTTGCCGCGGATGCCGATCTTGAACGTGCGCCCATCGTACTTGGCGTAGTCCATCCGCGTGTGCTTGCCGCTGCCGTGCTGGCCGGTGGCGTCCTCGAAGTAGTCGTAGTTCAGGGTGTCGGTCAGGTTCAGCGCATCCAGGCGCAGTTCCAGGTTCTCGGACAGCTTGTAGCTGATGGTGCCGTCCAGGTAGCCGCGCGCGGCGCGCCAGCGAATCAGGTCGTCGCCGTTGTTCCGCGGATTGTCGCCGTGCAGCGAGCGGTCCTTGTAGTTGTAGGACAGGCGCATCGCCAGCGGGCCGCGCTCGTAATAGGCGGTGACGCTGTAGGCATACTTCGGCACCGAGTTGACCTCGATCTCCTTGCCCGCGTTGGTGATCCAGCGCATGCTGTTGAAGGGATCGATGTGGGTGTAGCTGGCCAGCGCGCCGAAGCCCTTGAACGGGTCGGGCAGGAAGGTGAAGTCCTGCTGGTAGGCCAGCTCGTAGCCCTTGAGCGTCTGTTCGCCGGCGTTGCTGTAGGTGCGCAGCACCATCGGCAGGTTCGGGTCGACCCGGCCGCTGGCGTCCTGGAAGATCGCCCCGAGCGCGGTGTCGGGCAGGCCGAGCGCGCCGAAGGTGGTGTTGGTGGTGGTCGACACCGTGGCGTCGGTCAGCTTCTTCTTGAAATACGCCGCCGACAGCAGGCTGCCCGGCTTGAAATACCATTCCAGGCTGGTGTCGAAGTTCTTCGACTGCTGCGGCCGCAAATTCGGGTTGCCGGCGGTCGCGGTATTGTCGAAGGCGTTCGGGATCACGGTCTGGGCCGCGATGATCGACAGCGAGGCGCGGCTGATGGTCTTGCCCCACGAAGTGCGGAAGATCAGCTCGTCGTTCAGGTCCCAGGCCGCGCTGACGGCCGGCAGCACATTGGTGTACTTGCCCTGTTCGCTGTTCGGCTGGTAGGTGTTGCCGCTGCCGCTCCTCTTGAAGTTGTCGATGTCGAGCTTCGTCTGCGACCAGCGCACGCCGGCGTTCAGGCGCAGCTCGCGCCCCAGCACGTCGCCCTTGAAATCGGACTGGACGAAGCCGGTGCTGACCTTCTCGGCCGCGCCGAAGCTCTGCGCCGGCGTGAACGCTTCATTCGTATTGAAGGCGACCGGATCGTAGGTCGAGAAGGCATAGTCGCGGGTGAAGGTGCCGAAGCGGTTCGGCCAGCCGGGGCCCATGTCGAGGTCGGGGATCGGCAGGACCGAGACCATATTGGCGCGCACGCTGGCGTCGCCCAGGGCGACCATCTTCGCCTTCATGGCGGCGCCGGCATTGCGTTTTTCGACGTCCTTGCTGGTGTCGACGTAGACCAGGCCGGTCTTGAGGCGCCCGGTCCAGCCGCCAAACAGGTCGTAGTCGTAGTCCACCACCAGGCGCGCCTGGCGGCCCTTGTCGCGCTCGCGGGTCCAGCCGGTGGTGACGTCGAAGCCGCTGAAACTGGCCGGGTCGGTGTAGTCGACCGGCGAGGACATCGACGGGTAGACGTGATCGGTTCCGTAGTCGATGGTCGTGTCGACGCCGAAGATCTGGCCCGACAGGGTGTCCGAATAGCTGGTGGCCTTGCTGTTGTTGGCGCTCACCTGGCCGGTCACCACCAGCCCCGGGCGCGCCTGCCAGCGGCCGTTGAGGGCCAGGTAGCCGAACTCGGTCTTGTCTTCGCCATAGGTCACGCCGCTGCTGTACGAGGTATTGCCGAAGGTGCCGGTCAGGAGGTTCGAGGCGGGATCGACGCGCACGTCGATCGGCACCAGGCCGTTGTGGCCGTTCGTTCCCGGCGGCGCGTTGCGGTTGGTGGTGCGGGTGTTGCGGATCAGGAGGCCGTAGTACAACTCGTCGCGGCTGTTCTCCAGGCGCGAGTACAGGCCGTCCAGGCTCAGGTTCAGGTCGCCCTGCTTGAACTGCAGGGAGCTCACCAGGCCGTCGCGGCTGCGCCGGTTCTGCGAGCCGTAGTAGCGGTAGATGCGCGGCAGCAGGGCGTTGTCGATCTGTTCGCGCGAGTAGCCGGACAGGTTGGCGCGTGGGTCGTCGTAGTCGAGCGCCAGGGCGAAGTTGCCCATCACGGGCGTGCGGCTGCCGTTGGCGGAGCTGTTGTAGCCGCCGGTGGCTTCGAAGCCGGAGCGGTTGTTGACCGCCTTCGAATGGGCCACGCCGGCCAGGAAGCCCCACGGACCCCAGGTGTTCGAGTACAGCGCGAAGCCGGTCGGATCGGCCTCCCTGGCGCTGGTGTTGTAGGCGCCCGAGACCGCGTAGCGGATGGTGCGCTTGGGACTGTCGAACGGGCGCGGGGTCTGCAGGTCGACGATGCCGCCCATGCCGCCCTCGGTCAGCTCGGCCAGCGGCGACTTGTAGAAGTCGACCCGGCCGAACAGTTCGGACGCGAACACGTCGTAGTTGAAGCCGCGCGCGGCGCTGCCGATGGTGCTGGTCGACGTGGTGTTGACCGGCGCGCCGTTCAGGGTCGTCACCGAATATTCGGTCGGCAGGCCGCGGATCGAGATGCGCTGGCCTTCGCCCGAACTGTCGTCGCGGTTCAGGATCACGCCGGGCACGCGCTGCAGCGACTCGGCCACGTTCGCCTCGGGGAATTTGCCGATGTCCTCGGCGACGATCGAATCGCGCACGCCGATCGCCTGCTGCTTGAGGTTCAGCGCCTTCTGCAGGCTGGACCGAAAGCCGGTGACCACCACGGTGGTGGGCGCGGCCGTGCTGCCGGCGGCCGGTGTGGCGGCAGTAGCGTCCGCAGTTGCAGCGTCGGGCGGTGAGGGTGGCGTAGTGGGCTGTTGCTGGGCCAGCGCGGGTGGCATGGTTGCGGCGGCCAAGGCCAGCGGCAGGGCCGCGGCCAAAATCTTCTTCTGCATAGTGTCTCCTGACCGCGAACTTCGAGGTTCGCTTGTAATGTCGGGCCGCCGTGCTTGGCACGTGCGGCTGAAGATGAAGCACCGGTCGCCGACCATTGCGCTTGTATGACAACCGTATGGTCACGTTACCATGTGACTCGTAAATACTCAACAAGCTTGGGATAGACGCTGTAGCAGTGGGATAAGCACCTGATTTTGCTGAAAAATATCTGGAATCGGCCGAGCTCGACGTGGTATCGTAACCACAGGTCGGGGTTGGATAACTAGAAATACTCAACAACATGATCGATTGAAGGAGACCGATGGCCAAAGCCAGCAAACTGAGCGAGGTCGCGCGCCTGGCCGGCGTCGCGCCGATCACCGCCTCGCGCGCGATCCGCGGCACCGGCTATGTGTCGGACGCGGCGCGCGAGCGCATCATGGCGGCAGCAGCCCAGCTGAACTACACGCCGGACATGCTGGCGCGCCGCATGCGCGGCGACAAGAGCAAGCTGATCGGCGTGTTCATGAACAACTACGGCCCGGTGGTGCTGCACGAGCTGGTGCGCGCCATCGGCGAGCAGGCGCGCAAGCGCGACTACGACCTGCTGCTGTTCAACGCCGACCGCTTCGACAGCCCGGACCGGATGACCACCTGCGCCACGCTCAGCAAGCTGTGCGACGGCCTGCTGCTCCTGATGCCGACCGCCGACGACCGCTTCCTCGACGTGGTCGAGCGCCAGCAGCTCAATTGCGCGCTGGTGTTCTTCGATGCGCGCCAGCTGGCGCTGCCGACCATCGTGCTGGAAAACCGCATCGGCGCGCGCCGTGCGGTCGAGCACCTGATCGGCCTCGGGCACCGCCGCATCGCCTTCATCGCCGGCACCAAGCGCACCGGCCAGAGCGCTGAGCGCGAACGCGGCTATGCCGAAGCGCTGGCGGCGGCCGGCATCGCCGTCGACCCGGCCCTGGTGGTCGATGGCGCCTTCAACCAGCCCGGCGGCTTCGCCGCCACGCTGCGCCTGCTCGACCTCGCGGCGCCGCCCAGCGCCATCTTCGCCGCCAACGACGAGATGGCGTTCGGCGCCATCGACGCCGTCGCCAGCCGCGGCCTGAAGGTGCCGGCCGACGTCTCGGTGGTCGGCTTCGACGACATCTCGACCGCCAGCCACGTGTTCCCGCGCCTGACCACGATGCACCAGCCCTATGAGGCGCTGGCCGAGCGCGCGGTGCGGGAAGTGGTCGAGATGATCGAAGGCCGGCCGCCGGCCGCCGAGCGCATCGCCTTCGCCACCGAGCTGGTGGTGCGCGACTCGACCGGCCCCGCGCCGGCGTAGACCCAGGATGCGGCGCGCCGCCCTGGATAACGCACGCTGGCAGGCCGGCACGCTGCGCTATGGCGCCTGGGGCTTGTGCGTGCTGGTCGGCTGGCTGCTGGTCGGCGCGCTCGGGATCGCGGTGCGCGAGCGCTGGGCCGGACCGATCGGGCTGGTCGTGTTGCGCAACCACGGCGCGTCGGACACCGCCGTCGCCATGCTGCTGTCGACCGTGCCGGCGCTTATCAGCCTGCTGGTGGTGCCGGCGATCGGGCTGCGTTCCGACCGCAGCCGCGGCCGCTGGGGACGGCGCCGTCCGTACCTGGTGATCAGCGCGCCGCTGGCCGCCGCCGCCATGTTGTGCGTGGCCCTGGCGCCGTCCTTCGCGGCCGGCGCGCACGCGCTGCTGGGCGCTTGGGCGCCTAGCCTGCGCGCGCTCGAACTGGGCGTGTTCTGCCTGTTCTGGACCGTGTTCGACGCCGCCGCCATGACCACCATGGCGCTGTTCGCCGGGCTGGTGGCCGACGTCATTCCGTTCGGGCTGGCCGGCCGCTTCTATGCCGCGGTGCGGGTCGTCGGCCTGGGCGTGGCGATCGGCTTCAACATGACGCTGTTCGCCCTGAGCGAAGCCTGGCTGGCCGAGATCCTGGTGGCCATCGCCCTGGTCTTCGGCCTGACGATACCGCTGATGTGCCTGATGGTGCGCGAGGGCGACTACCCGCCGCCGCCAAACGCGCATGACGACGCGGCTTCAGCGGGCGGGCGGCTGGCGCTGGCGCGCACGCAGTTGCGGCACTGCTGCGCCCAGCGCCGCTACCTGTGGATCTTCGGCGCCTTCATGCTGGCCGCCGTCACCTTCGTCCCCTTCAATACCTTTTCGCTGCACTATGCGCTCGACCTGGGCTTGTCGAAGGCGGAGCTGGGCGAGCTGACCGCGCTGGCCTATGCGGTGTCGATCGCCAGCGCCTTCGTCATCGGCTGGCTGGTCGACCGGCGCGGCGCGGTGCGCGTGGCCGCCGCCATGATGGCGCTGTATTGCGCGATCGCGCTGGGGGGCTGGCTGCTGGTCGATGGCGCCGCCAGTTTCCGGCCGTTCTACGTCGCCCACGTGATCTGCTCGGGCGCCTATTTCACCGCGGCGGCGGCGATGCCGCTGGCGCTGTTCCCGCGCGAGGAATTCGTGCGCTACAACGCGAGCAAGGACATCCTGGTCGCCTTCGCCAACATCCTGGTGGCCAGCTGCATCGGGCCGCTGCTCGACCACTCGGGCCACGATTACCGCCTGACCCTGGGCAGCGCGGCGCTGTTCTCGCTGCTGGCGCTGGCATGCCTGGGGCGGCTGCTGGCGACGCCCGCCGTGCCGGCGCGGGCGCCAATCCTTCAGAGATAGTCGACGTCGGACGCGTTCGCGGGGTATTCCTCGGCCAGCTCGGTCAGGCATTTCTTCATGATGAAGGCGTCGCGCGGGAAGCGCTGCGCGAAGTCGTCCCAGCCGATCAGGCGCAGCTTTTCCGGCATCGGGACAAGCCCGATGATCACATCCCAGAATGCGTCCCAGTTAGGGCCATACCATTCGGGGAAGTGCAGGGTCTTGGCCATCAGTTCGTGCAGCTCGCGGATGCTGGCGATCGTGGACAGGTCGAAGGTGACGACGGTTGCGCGGGTCATCGGGAAGCTCGATTCATCATGGTCCTTGGCATCGCTGGTGGACGCAGCCTATCACGCCCCCTGCGGCCGCGGCGCCGCCCCCGGCCCATGCCGCTGCAGCAGCTGCGCGCACAGCGCCTCGATATCCTGTTCGCCGTGCGCGCCCACGGTGGCGCGCGCCGCCTCGCGCAGCGCGCAGTCGACGATGTGGTCGCCCAGCGCGCGGTAGCTCTCGAACTGGGCTTCGTCGAACCACTGGTCGGCGATGCTCTCGTGCGGATAGTCGGGATGCAGCTTGCGGTAGTTGAGCAGGTCGGCGTTCTCGTTGCCGACGATGGCTGGCTTCACGTACAGGAGCACGCCGTCGGCCGCGCCGCGGTCGGCCAGGCTGTAGCGGATGGTGCCGGCCGCACAGCTGGCGCCGCACATGCCCTTGTCGCCGAGCGCGCCCAGGCGCGAGACGTCGAGGTCGATGCGCACGTGCAGGTCGGTGGCGCAGCGCCGGATCGCGTTGCCCAGGTCTTCGAACGCCAGGTGGCGGTCGCTGCCCACGTCGACCGCGATCACCAGCCGGCAGCGGCGCCGCACCAGTTCGTAGATGCCGAGGTTGTCGAAGTGGCCGCCGTCGGTCAGGTGGACGTAGGCGGCGTCGGAGTCGAGCTGGCCGAACAGCTCGGACAAGAGGCTGAACAGGCCGATCGGCGGCGAAGCGCTGGTCCAGGCGCGGCGCGCCGGATTCGGGCACCAGCGCCCCAGGCGCACGTTGAACATCGTCATCAGGAAGTTCAACGGCGGCGACGAATGGGCGCCCATGTTCGGGCTGGCCGCGGCGCCGGACAGGGCCACCGCCATCCCGAGCCGCACGCCGGCGTCGTCGTCCAGCCCGACGCCGGAGCGCGAGGCATACTGGTCGGTCGGCCGGTAGCAGCCCGCTGGCGCGCCCGCGCCGCCAGGCGCCACGCTGGATTGCTCGTAACCGCACCAGCGCGGCGTGAAGGCGAACGAGGCGGTGCGCCGCGTCTGCCAGGCCAGCTCGGCGCCGCTGACCAGGTTCAGCGCGGTGTTCACGATCGGGTAGGGCCGCCCGTAGCGCAGCTCGGCCAGCAGCATGTCGTCGTTGGGATCGAAGCCGGTGAAGGGATGCGGCTGGCGCGCGCGGTTGCCGGCGCCGAACCAGGCCCGCACCACGCGGTTGCGGTACAGCATATAGAGGGAAAACTTGTTGATGTCGACCCGCCAGCCGAGCAGCAGGGCGGCGCCCAGGAAGGCGCCGAAGGCCAGCAGCAGGGTCGCGCCGCCCGTTGCCAGGGTGGCGTCGGCATGGGCGCGCAGCACGCAGGTCAGCTCGGCCTTCGGGCAGGCGATATGCGGCAGCGCCACCGTGGCCTGCACCAGGCTGCTCAAGAGGGCGAAGATCCCGACCGTGAACACATAGGGCGCCAGCCGCGCGACCAGTTCGAGCTTCGGGTCCGGGGCGCCGCGCGCGCCGGTCGACATGCTGCTGCCGGCCTTGAGCCCGAAGGCGGTCATCGCCAGCCAGCCGAGCAGGGTGCCCAGGTTCGACCAGGGCTCGTAGGTCAGCCAGGCCCAGTGCAGCAAGGGAGGAATGTAAAAGCAGGTGGCGTACACGGTCAACCAGAGGAGGGCGAAGATCGCGGTCCAGGCGCCCTGGCGGCTCCACCATTCGCGGCTGGCGTCGCTGTACAGGCGGCCGACCAGGCCGATCATCAGGGTCATGGTGGCGGCGAACAGCGCCATCATCAGCGGCATGCCGAAGGTGGCCAGGGCGATCGCGTCGTTCAGCACGCGCTGGCCGGCGGGATCGGGCAGCACCGCCATCCCGCCCAGCAGCAGCAGGGTGCCGAGGGTGAGCGCGCCCATCGCGCACAGGAAGTGCGACAGGCCTTCGCCCAGTTCGGCGCGGGTCAGGTCGCGCAGCGGCGGGTCGGCGTGCAGCCGCGTGTAGATGGCCAGCCAGCCGGCCAGCGCCAGCAGCAGGCCGACCGTCCAGCACAGCAGCAGCGACAGTTGGGCGGCATCGACCCGCAGCAGCGCCAGGACCCCGGGCGCGAAGGCGCGGCCGGCTTCCAGCAGCACCAGCAGCACGGCGGCCGCACCTGCGGCGCACACGGTATAGCCGGTGCGTCGATAGGGGCTGGAGCGGTCGTGGGCCAGGTACCAGCCGCAGGCCCAGACGATGAAATACACCAGGCCCGGGGCCAGCAGCCAGTGCCAGCGGCCCTCGAGCTGGGCGGGCAGGAAGGTCGACGGCGCCGCGCCGCCGTGGCGCCACAGGCCCAGGCTGCCGAGGAAGCCCGCCAGCAGCAAGGGCAGGTTGATGCACCACAGGACCGCGCCTTGCGACAGCGGAAAGCGGCGCATCCCGCGCGAGCTTTCGGGCTTGCTCGAAATCGACAGCGCGATGCAGAACACGGCGAACAGGAACAGCAGCACGCCGAGGATCCAGGCGATGTCGGCCAGGTGCGTCCAGGCTCCGCCAGGCGCGACCACGCGGTGCACGGCCCAGACGGCGAAGCGCGGCAGCAGCAGCAGGGCGCACATCCAGGCCACCAGCATGGCCAGGTTCAGGCCCGTGTTGCGCACATAGGTGCCGACCAGGGTCCAGGTGTCGGCGCTGAACATGCCGCCCTGCGGCGACAGGTAGTTGCTGTACTGGCGCAGGAAACGCAGCTCGGGCGCCTCGACGCTGCCGGCCTGCGGCGCCAGCATGGCTTCCACCTTGCCGATGTCGCCGCCGTTGGCGTGCAGGCATTTGGACAGCCAGCCGCCGACGAAGCCGCCGCCGGACACGGTGGACAGGTAGTCGATGTGGCGCAGCAGGCCGCAGCGCGCCAGCGCCTGCAGGGCGCCCAGGCTGAAGGTGGCGCTGCGCACGCCGCCGCCGGACAGGGCCAGGCCGGTCAGCATGCCGCCATGGGCGCGCTGCAAGAGGCGCTCGCGGTCGGGCGGCAGGGCGGCGTCCAGCGCTTCCGCGCGCATGTCGCCCGCCTCGGGGCGCAGCATGGCGAGTTCGTCGCGCAGCACCTCGCCGAACAGGTGGCCGGCGGCGGCGTCGAGGCAGCGCAGCAGGTCGCCGTCGATCTTGTCCGACGGCGCCAGGCCATGGCGCTTGCGCAGCTGGGCGAAGGCATCCTGCAGTTCGGCGACGGTGCGCGCCCCAGGCGGCGGATCGCAGCCGGCGGCGGCGAGCTTGCGCCGCAGGTCGTCGACCTGCGAGGGCGTCAGGTGGGTCAGGTCGCTCGGCAACATGGCTCGCTCCGGCTGGACGGGAAAGCGGCCGGGCCGGGCCGCCGGGTCAGTTCAGCACGGTTTGCAGGCGAGCGCCACCGTTTGGATCAATGCAGCGGGGTCAGGCCTTGTCGCTCTTGCCGCGCGCGCCGCGCCGGGCGGGGGCCGGATTGCCGTTGCCATTCTGGGCGTTGGCGGATTGGCCTGCGGACGCCTTGCCGGCGCCAGCGCCACCGGTCGCGGCGCCAGCCGCCGGGCTGTCGGCGCCGCCATCGGACGGTGCGCCGCCGGCCTTGTCCGGACTGGCGCTGTCCGGCGGCATCGCGCTGGCCACGGCTTGCCGGAACTGGTCTTGCAGCAGGTTCCACCAGGCGACGGCCGCCGGCATGGCGGCATGCGCGGCCTCGGCGCCCTGGGGCGGCTGCGCAGTCTCGGACGCCGGCGCGGACGGCGGCGCTGGAGGAGGCGGGGTGGCGCTGTCCGCGGGCCTGGCGGCGGCCTGCGCGGCCTGGGTGAAGAATTGCGCGAACGGCGCCATGGCGGCGTCGCTGGCGGCGCCGGTCTGGCTCATGGCCTGGGCCATGCTGTCGCCCATCGCCTTGAGCGTGGCCAGGGTGCCGCGCTGGATTTCGAGCGCCTGGATCGAGCCGCGCAGCATGCCCAGGTTGAGGTTGAGCCAGGACTCGACCGCCTTCAGGTCGGCGATCTTCTTGTCCAGGTCGTCGACCGACAGGCCGGCGCCCGGCATCGGCATGCCGCCCATGCCGGGCATGGCGCCGGGGATGTTCATGCCGCCCCACAGGTTCTTGACGAATTCGAGCGTGTCGGTCATTCCAGGCATGGGCTGATTCAGCATGAGCGGTCTCCGTTGTTTGTGCGGCAAGCGTAGCAGATTACGCCCTCACAGGCCATGCAGCGCATCGGGCCGAAGACGCTGCGTTTGCGCTGGAACCAAAGCTGGATTAACTAATAGGAATATTGTCTATTGAGCAAAGTCCGTCCTTACGTTACGATGGAAAAGTTGCGCTGCACAAATTGCATTATGGCAATCAACCTTGGTGGTGAATCGGATGCTCATCGATGGCAGGCACTTAGCACCAGACACGACACTGCAGACCGACGTCTGCATCGTCGGCACCGGCATGGGGGCGATTTCCGCGGCCCAGCCCCTGGTGCGCGCCGGACGCGACGTGCTGTTCGTCGAAACCGGGCCAATGACCGCGTCGCGCCGCGATCCGCCCGCAGTGCGCATCGAAAGCGTCGGCCGTCCGTTCGGCATTTCGACCAGCCGCGGGCTCGAAGTGGGCGGCGGCACCGCGTTCTGGCATGGCGTGTGCGCGCCGCTCGACGACGAGGATTTTCTCGAACGCCCCTGGATTCCCCACAGCGGCTGGGCCATCACGCGCGGCGATCTCGATCCCTGGTATGCGCTGGCGCTGGACTTCCTGTGCGGCGGCCAGGACATGCCGCACGACACTGCAGGTCACCACGGCGGCATGGCGCTCGGGATGGGCAATATGCTGGCTTCCAAGGCTTACCGCTACCGCTCGCCGCCGTTCAGGGGCAAGCCGATCCTGCGCGAATGGTGCCGCAACGGCATGGCGCGCTGCGTGTACAACGGCACCGCGCTGCAGCTGCGGCAAAGGCATGGACGCACGCATGTCCTGGTCGTGGGCAGCGGCGCGCACCGGATCGAGGTCCGGGCCAACCGCTTCGTGATCGCGGCCGGCGCGCTCGAGACGCCGCGCCTCTTGCTCAATTCGCTCGGCCAGCATGGCATGGCGCAGCCGCCGTCCTGGTGGCTCGGGCGCAACCTGATCGACCATCCGGCCGGCTACCTGTCGCAAGTCACGTTCCGCCAGCCGCTCGGCGGCAAGCCGAAGGCGCGCGCCAGGGCTGGCAAGGAAGACATCCAGGTCTTCCCGGGGCTCATGCTCAAGCGCGAATTCCAGCAGACCCACCGCCTGCCCAACCATGCGGTGTTCATCCGCAAGGGCATCAACCGGCGTCCGGTGCCGAACAAGGCGGTGATGTCCTTCCTCGGCGTGCGCGGCCCGCGCGACATCGGCCTGTCGCACATGGCGTCGCTGGTGCGCCACCCCTACATCCTGTGGCGCATCGCGCACCAGAAGCTGCCGCTGGGCCTGCGCTCGCACCATGGCGACCTGTTCTTCATGACCGAGCAGCTGCCCAACCCGCACAGCCAGGTCAGCCTGTCCGATCACGAGCGCGACCGCTACGGCATGCCGATCGCGCGCGTGCACTGGCAGCTCAGCAAGCAGGACATCGAGATGTTCACGCAGTATCACGAGCTGCTGATGGCCGGCTTTCGCGGGCACGGCGACGTGAGCGGCTGCCGGGCCGACCCGATGACGGGCTGGCGCGATACCTGCGCCTCCGCCGCCCACCACCTCGGCACGGCGCGCATGGCGACGACGCCGCAACACGGCGTCGTCGACGCCAACCTCAAGGTGTTCGGTTTCGAGAACGTGTGGGTGAGCGACGGCTCGGTGTTTCCGACCGCCGGCAGCGTCAATCCGTCGCTGACGATTTGCGCGCTCGGTCAGCGGCTCGGCAACCATTTGGCCGCATTGCGCTGATGGCGCGCCGCCGCTAGCCTGCGACCAGGGCGTCCCAGCCGCGCATGGCCATCCGCGCCACCGCCTCCAGTTCGGCGCGGCTGGCGCCGTCGCGCGCGTGGAGCGACATCCCGTTCTGGACGACCTGCACGAAGCGGGCGAGCGCGTCCAGGTCGACCGAGGCCGGAATCTCGCCGTTCGCGGCGCCCTGTTCGAGGCGGGTCCTGACGACCGTCCGCGGCGCGGCGCGCGCGGCGCGCGTCTGCTCGCACAACCCCTGGTGGCCCGCGGCGCCGATCACCGACAGGGTCGCCATGCAGCCGAGCGGGACGTCTTCGATGTCGCCGGTCAGGAAGGCGGCGGAATCCATCAGCCATGCCTGGACCGCGTCGCGCGCGGTCGCGGCCTCGAGGAAGTTCTTCCAGCCCCAGGCATAGGTGGCGCCGTAATGGTTCAGGGCCTCGACGAACAACGCCTCCTTGGAGCCGAAGGCCGCGTACAGGCTGGGCGAAGCGATGCCCATCGCGGTGGTGAGGTCGGCGAGCGACGTGGCCTCGTAGCCCTTTTGCCAGAACAGGCGCATGGCCTTTGACAAGGCCGCCTCGCGGTCGAAGGCGCGCGGCCGGCCGCGGGCGCGCGTCGGCGGGCGCGCATTCCCGGCCGGTGCGGCCGCTTCGTCGTGGAGGGGATGGTCGGGCGTTTGCATCGCGCACAGTATATGTCCGGCCGCGGGTCGGGACAACGCCGCGCGCCGGTTCATCATATATGTGTCGATCACTAAAAAAATCAATTGACAGCGCGCCGGCCGGACATCTACTATTTCTGTGTCGATCAACACAGAAAAGGAATGTCATGAATAACTTGCAAGGGAAGCGCGCCATCGTGACCGGCGCATCGCGCGGCATCGGCGCCGCGATCGCCATCGAACTGGCGCAGCAGGGCGCCGACGTGGCGATCACCTACGAGCGTTCGGCCGAGCGGGCCCAGGAGGTCGTGCGCACCATCGAAGGCCACGGCCGCACGGCGATCGCGATCCAGGCCGACAGCGCCGACCCGGCGGCGATCCGGCGCGCGGTCGACGAGGCGGCGCGGGTGCTGGGCGGCCTGGACATCCTGGTCAACAACGCCGCCATCGCCCGCTATGCGCCGATCGCCGACATCGCCGTGGAGGATATCGACGCCTTGCTGGACGTAAACGTGCGCGGTCCGATCCTGGCGGCGCAGGCCGCCATCCCGCACCTGGGCCAGGGGGGCCGCATCGTCACCATCGGCTCGGCCGGCGCCGACCGCATCGTGGGCGAGGGCGCCACCGTGTATTTCCTGACCAAGGCCGCGCTCAAGACCTTCACCAGCGGCCTGGCGCGCGAACTGGGTCCACGCGACATCACGGTCAACCTGGTGCAGCCGGGCTCGACCGACACGGACATGAATCCGGCCAACGGCGACTTCGCCGAATTCCAGAAGTCGCTGATCCCGCTGGGACGCTTCGGCGCGCCGCGCGACGTGGCGACGGCGGTCGCCTTCCTGGCCAGCCCGGCGGCGCGCCAGATCACCGGCGCCGTCCTCACTGTCGACGGCGGCGCGATTACCTGACGCTCCCCTGGCGGGTACGGTGGCGCCGTGCAGCGCCGGCCGTGCCCGCGCTACACTAGCGGTATGCCATCCGCACCACTCCTTCTTCCGCGTCGCCGCCGGCTGCTGCCGGTCGCGCTGGTGGTATTGCTGCACTGGATCGTGTTGAGCGTGCTGCTCGACGTGAACCTGTCGCTCCCGCGCCAGGCCGGGGGGGAGGGCGGACCGGCAACCCTGCTGGCGCAAGTCCTGCCGGCCGCCATGCCGGCGCCTCCGCCGCCGCCCGCGCCGCTGCCGGTGCCCGATTCTGGACCGCCGCCCCTGCCCGTGATTCCCCCGCTGCCGGTCGAACTCGGGCTGCCCGCGCAGGCTGGGGACATCAGCCCGGAGAGTCACGCCGCCGCGGCCGATGGCGTGCCCGGAGGCGCCGGCGTCGAGCCGGTGGCGGCGCCTGCAGCGCCGGCGCCGCTGAAAACGGCCGCGCCCGCGCCTCCCGCTCCGGAAACGCCGGCGCCAGCGGCCGAGCCGGCCGCCCCGGCGGCGCCGGAGGTGCGCCGCTACACGATCGACATGCCGCCTCCGGCCACGATCACGCTGGACGTCGCGCGTACCGACAAGGACGGCGCCGAATGGTCGGGCGAGGCCGTCCTGGCCTGGCAACTGAACGACGACACCTACAAGATCCAGGTCGAGGCCGGCATCCGGGTGGTATTTACGCGGGTCAACCTGGTGGTATTGCATAGCGAGGGCGCGGTGGCCGCGACCGGCTTCGCGCCGATCAGGATGACGGAAAAGCGGCGCGGCCGTTCGCTCACGGCCACCCATTTCGACTGGGGCGAAAACAAACTGACCTTCTCGGCGTCGCAGGCGGTCTATCCGCTGGCGCCCGGCGCCCAGGACAAGGCCAGCATCCCGCTGCAGCTGTCGGCGATCGCGCGAGGCGACGCCCAACAATTAAACGGCGATATCGACATCCTTGTCGGCGAAGACCGCGACGCCAGCGTTTACCGGTTCAAGGTGGTGGGGCAGGAAGAGATCGATACCAGGCTCGGCAAGCTGCAAACCTGGCGCCTGACGCGCCCGCCGCAGCCCGGCTCTTACAAGTCGACACTCGACATCTGGCTGGCTCCGCAACACGGCTGGTATCCGGTGCGGATTCGCAATACGGAGGCCAATGGAGCAGTAACCACGCAAACAGTGAATAATATCGTCTTGAACCATTCAGGATTTTGATATGCTTCTAGACAACATTCGAAAAGCCGGCGTGGCGTGCACGCTGGCGCTCGCCCTGGGCAGTGCAGGCGCCCAGGCCGCCAACCCAGCGCATCCTGCCGTCAAGCGCGCCTTCGAATTGCCGCCCTCGGCCGACCTGCACTATGACCTGAGCGCGCGCCAGCGCGGCCTGTCGCTCAAGGGCGACGCCACCGTCGCCTGGCGCGCCGGCGACGGCAAATATGACCTGCGGGTCGAATCGCGCGTGGCCATCCTCGGCACCCTGCTCGACAACCGCAGCCAGGGCGCCATCGACGAGTTCGGCCTGGCGCCGGTGGAATTTTCCGAAAAGCGCCTGCGCAAGGACCCGACCTCGATCACCTTCGACCGTGGCGAAAAAGTCATGAGTTTCTCCGAAGGCGACAAGACCTATCCGCTCAAGGGCGGCGAGCAGGACCGCGTATCGATCACCTGGCAGCTGGCGGCCGTCGCGCGCGCCGCCGGCGACAAGTTCAAGCCGGGTTCGGAATGGCCGTTCTTCGTGGCCGGCCGCAGCAGCGCCGAAGCCTGGACCTTCAAGGTGGTCAAGCGCGAGAAGGTGAAGACCGGGCTGGGCCAGGTCGACGCCGTGCTGGTCAGCCGCGAGGCGCTGCCGGGCAGCCGCGACCAGAGCATCGAGGTGTGGCTGGCGCCCGCGCACGAATGGTATCCGGTCAAGATCCGTTTCACGGAAGGCGACAAGGAAACCATCGAGCAGACGCTCAAAAGCATTGCCAAGCCATAAGACACACTGTGTCTTTCCCGCAATTGTCGGCCCCCAGTCGGGGTCGGCAATCGTCAATCGCCCAGTCCAGCCTGTTATACTGACGCCCCCGCGAAGCCGGTCGGGCCTGTAAGTACGTGCATGACAATATTGTCAATATTGGCAGCGCAGGCCCGTCTCGACCGCGCACGAGAGACTGGTAACAACGATGATCGATCCCCTTGCCGGCGCGGCCCTCGCTGCCGACTCCCCGGCTTTAGCGCCGGAACTTGATCCGCTGCAAGCACACTTCCAGGAAGGCGTCGCTCCCGACGAAATCGAGCAAGTCTTCCACCTCAAGCGTGCCCAGCCGATGCTGTCGGCCTTCACGGCCCTGTTCCACGGCACCCAGGACGGCGTGCTGGTGCGCCTGCTCGTCTTGCGCGAACTGGCCGGCGACACCGCCACTTCGGCGTTCTCGCGCGCCGACATCAACCAGAAGCTGGCCTACCTGATCCCCGAGAGCCTGGAGACGGTGCTCAACCGCCTGCGCGGCCACGGCCTGCTGGCCTGGGATGCCCCGGCGGCCGTCTACCGCATCACGCCGCTGGCGCGCAACGTCCTGTCCGCGCTCGAGACTCTGCTGGCGCTGGGCAAGCCGGAAGACGACGATGCCGAGATGGGCTTCCTGCTGTCGCAGGTGGCCGGCGCCCAGGCGGTCGGCGGCGTGACCGTCGACCAGCTGAAGCACCTGCTGGGCCGCCTGATCGAGCTGACCGAGGAATTCCGCGACGCGATCGCCTCGGGTTCCGAGTTTCGCCTGCGCACCTCGCAGGCCAAGTGGCATATGGCCTGCGACTGGGTAGAGAAGGGCTCGGTCATCCTGCGCGCCATCACTTCGGACGAACGCGCCGACAGCGCCACCCATCGCGCGGCCCAGGCCATCGGCCGGGCCCAGAGCGCGCTGCTCAATATGCAGGGCATGTTCTCGCGTGCGCTGAACCAGATCGAGCGCCAGCGCGTGCACCTGGGCCAGTCCGGCCTGTCGACCACCGACGTCAAGCGCTGGCTGCTGGCCCACGAGGACCTGGCGAGCCTGGCCGCGGGCGCGATCGACCGCCCGGTGACGCCGCTGTTCGCCACCCCGGCCGAGATGATCGACGTGGCCGAGACCGAGCTGCTGGCCGAACGCGTGATCTCGACCGGCCCGAAAGGACTGCCGAGCGGCCAGGATGCGCCGCTGACGATCAACGACAACCCGGCCATGATGGTCGAGCTGAACGACTGGATCAACAAGCTGGCCGACTTCGCCAACCTGGGCAATTTCCCCGAGTTTTCGGAAGTCGGCCCTCGTCGGGTGCAGCTGCATGAATCGCTGCTGCCGGCCAGCTTCGCCCTGGCGTCCTACCGCGCCTCGCTGCTGCCGCTGCTGGGCGACGCGGCCGAGGCCAGCCTGCAGGGCGCGACCGCCGACCTGGCGCGCCTGCCGCTGGCATTCGAGGCCCAGGACCAGATGATCGAACTCGACGACCCCGAAGTGGCGGCCATGTCGCTCGCGACCCTCTCCCTCAATCTAGATCTACCTTCGGACGGCACGCCCACATGAATGACGATGCACAAATCCTGATCGCGCGCCTGCTGACGCACCAGACCCTGCGCCGCGACGACAAGATGGTCAAGCGCGCGCTGTCGGACGACCAGTTCCGCGCCGAAGTCGACAAGCGCCTGCTCGAATCGGGCCTCAAATTGCTCGATAACGTGTATGCCGACCACGTGACCGTGGCCCTGCACCGCAACGTCGAGCCGAAGATCTTCGGCGCCAAGGACATCTGGCAGAACAACAATTTCGGCCTGACCCGCGACGGCGTGGCCCTGCTGGTGGTGCTGTGGGCCCAGATCATCCTGCCCAAGCGCGAGCGCCAGGAAACCCACACCACGGTGGACGACGACCAGAACGACATGTTCGAGAAGGAGACGCCGATCCCGCGCGCCGAAGACGCGTCGATCGGCATCTCGTACACCGCGCTGCTGTCGGACTTCGGCGACAAGCTCGGCAAGAAGACCCGCATGGACATGAACCTGGGCGTGCTGTCCAAGCTGGGCTTCATCGAACGGCGCGGCGACGTGATCCTGGAAGGCCCGCTGCTGGACCTGATGATGGACACCGACGTGCTCAAGGAGCGCATCATCAACGGCGCGCTGTCCGAAGTCTTCAAGCGCGCGCCGCTGGCCGCCGCTCCGCGCAAGGTGGCCGTCGACGCCGAAGCCGCCAACGATGCGGTGGCGGTCGAGCAGCTGGATGCCACTGACGACGCAACCGATACCCCGAACTGAGATAGCCGATGTTCCACATTAAATCACTTGAACTGGTCCACTGGGATTACTGGCAGCGGATCAAGAACATCCCGCTGGACGCCAAGATCATCACGATCGCCGGCCAGAACGGCTCGGGCAAGACCACGCTGCTCGACGCGATGCGCACCCTGTTCGGCCTCGATTGCTCGATGGGGCGCACCTATAAACACTATGCGCGCCACTCGGGCCAGCAAAGCGCCTGGCTGCGCGCCGTGGTCGACAACAAGCCGATCGGGCGCCAGCTGTCGAACCGGCCGTTCCGCCATTCGGGCTTCTTCTCGGACGACGAGGTGACCTTGTTCTGCCAGGTGCAGAAGAACGGCGGCGACTGGAAGCGCCAATACCTGATGCGCCCGGGGAACGTCGAGATCGAGGAAGTGACCGAGGCCACCGACTGGCTGGGCGTCGAGAACTACCGCAAACGCCTGGCCTCGGCCGGCCTGTCGCCGGCGATGTCGAAGGTGCTGGCGCTGGAGCAGGGCGAGACCGACAAGCTGTGCGAGTACGCGCCGCGCCAGTTGCTGGACCTGGTGTTCCAGGTCTTCGGCGACAAGGAAGTGCTGGACGCCTACGACGAAGCCAAGCGCCACCAGCGCGACACCGAGGTCGAGCTGAAGCGCTTCGAGACCGAACTCGAAACCTCGCGCACCAATCTCGAGGGCTTGCGCCTGCGCGTGGCCAACCACCACCAGTGGTCCGACCTGAACAAGGAAAAGCGCGAGCTGCAGGAAGAAGTGCTGCCGGCGCTGCAATACCACGAGGCGCGCGAAAAAGCCGCCAACAACAGCCGCATGCTGCGCGAGGCGAAGAAGCCGCTGGTGCAGGCCGACGGCCAACTGGCCGAGAAGCGCAGCCAGCTGGCGGCGCAGCAGCGCGCGCTCACCGAGGCGCAGAAGCAGGAAACCGAACTGGAGCTTGAAGCCGGCCAGCTGGCCAAGCGCCTGTCCGAGGTGAACACGCGCCTCAAACCCCTGGAAAGCCTGCTCGAGCAGCGCGACCGCCTGCAGAAGCTGGCGGCGGACGCCGGCGCCGACATCGCTGAAGTAGCCAAGCAGCTCGAAGAAAAAGAAGCCGAGCTGGCGCGCCAGAAGAGCGCGCGCGAAGCGGTGTCCAGCAAGATCGCGGGCGAGATGGCGACCATCTCGGCGCTGCAGGGCAAGACCTCGATGCCGGAGCCGGAAGCGCAGCGCCTGATGCGCCGCGCGCTGCGCGACGAGGGCATCGCCCACGCCATGCTGTCGGACATCGTCGAAGTGACCGATCCGAAATGGCAGGGCGCGGTCGAGGGCGTGCTGGGCGGCTATGCCTCGGTGGTGCTGCTGGAGAACGCGAAAGATGCGCCGGCGGCCTACCGCCTGGCCGAGAAGGAACGCTATCGCCACTTCATCGTGCCGGACTGCGTCAACGCGCCGGTGGTGAAGGACGACAGCCTGCTGTCGGTGGTGCGCTTCTCCAGCAAGGCGCCGGGCTGGCTGATCGACCAGCTGGAACGCATCGAGCGCGTCGACTCGGTCGACGAAGGTTTCAAGAGCCGTTCGGACGAATGGATCACGCCGGACGCCTACCACCGCGAACGCCGCGGCGGCCGCTCGCTGTTCGTCGAGGCCTCGCGTTACCGCTTCGGCGCGGCCGGCAAGACCCAGCGCCTGGAAGCGATCCAGAAACTGATGCCGGCGCTGGAAAAGCGCGAAGACGAGCTGACCCTCGCCATCTCGAAGCTGGCCGCCGAAGTGGGCGGCCTGAAGGCGCGCATCGCCGGCGTCGACGCCGCCAAGGAGCTGTCGGCGCGCCAGGAAGAATTCGAGGAAGCCGCGCGCGCGATTGCGCCGCTCAAGACCGAGCGCCTGGAAGTCGGCGCGCGCCTGGGCGAACTGCAGACCCTGAGCAAGAACGCCACGGTGGCCCGCACGCGCGCCGACACGGTGTGGCAGAACGCGCGCATGGCGCTGTCGGAAGCCGAAGCCGGCATGCGCCTGAACCATCGCCGCCAGATCGAGCAGCGCAGCGAACACGCCAAGGCGCTGCTGGAGCTGCGCCGCGGCTGGCGTGCGGTGCCGGTCACCTGGAAGAACCCCAACTGGCGCGGCGACCTGGTAGCCAAGCACCAGAACGCGCACCAGGTCAACCTGCGCCTCGGTTCGCTCGAGCATTCGCTGGCGCGCGAGGACTGGGAGCTGGACCCGACCGTGATCGACCAGTATGCGCGCCTGCACGAACAGCTGGAAGCCCGCCAGAGCGAGACCGAGGAGCGGCGCTACCAGAACAACCGCGCGATCGAGGCCACCGGCAATGCGCGCGGCGCCTACATCGAGCGCCTGCGCTACACGATCAAGACCTATACCAAGAACATCCGCGAACTGGGTTCGCTGGCCGGCATCGACGTGCAAGCCGACCCGGTGCGGCTGGAGAACGACGACGTGCAGCTGGCCCAGGCCGGCTTGCACGTGCGTTTCAAGTTCGACGGCAAGGACCAGATCGGGATGAACGACGGCGAAGCGTCGGGCGGCCAGCAGGTGATGAAGTCGCTGGTCTTGCTGATCGGCCTGTTGAAGTCCGAGGAAGGCTCGGGCGGCTTCGTGTTCATCGACGAACCGTTCGCGCACCTGGACATCCGCAACATCCAGCTGGTCGGCGAGTTCCTGAAGAACACCGACGCCCAGTACCTGATGACGACGCCGCTGACGCACAACACCGACGTCTACGATCCTTCGGAACTCACGCTCATCACGAGCAAGAAGAAGAAGGACATGCAGTGGGCGCAGCCGATCTTCGTGCTGCAGCGAAGGAAGGACGAGGCGAAGGCCGCGTAATGAAGAAGGGATCCGGATGGATCCCTTTTTCGTCATTGGTCGCGTTCGCGGTGGGCTACGGACTTGGGTTCCCGCCTTCGCGGGAACGACGTGTTTATGTACGTGTCCGAAATAGGCGCCGTATCTGGCCCGCTAAGCAAAACAACGTCGTTCCCGCGAAGGCGGGAACCCAAGTTGCTCGCATGCCCCGCACGATCAAACCTGGTCGATCGCCTTGCGCACCCGGCGCCGCCAGCGCAGCAGTGCCGCCGAGTAGTAGCCGAAATAACCGGCCGTGATGCCCACGCACAGCATGGTGAGCGGACTGTCGGTCAGGCGTGGGGTAGGGATGCCCTTGCCCTGGTTGGCATACACCTCGATGCCGATGTACAGCAGGCGCGCCACCAGGATCATGGACATCACGAGTCCCAGGCGCGCGGGCGGCGTGAAGAAGTAACCCTGCGGGGTTTCCTCGAACCGGGTCAGTTTCAGGCCCCAGACGGCATAGCCGATGCCGCCGCCGGCGCCGACCACCAGCGCCGCCAGGTTGTAAGGCGTGTCGAACAACTGCGCCAGCGGCACCAGGATCATCGCGCCGAATACCAGCACGCCGGTGTAGTGGCGCGAGACGATCGAGCGCTGGCGCTGCATCTGCGTCTTGATGCGGCTGTAGATGCGCCACACCAGCAGCGGGGTCAGGACGAGCAGGGCCAGGGTGGTGATCGAAAATTCCATGTGCGGCGAGAAGGCTGTGTTCAGGAAAAACCGCATTGTAGCCCACTGCCGGCGCGCGCCGCGCCGCCGGGCCGCATGATAAGGTAGCCCGAACCGCATTCTCGCAAGGAGACCGCATCATGCACGCCGCCCCTCATGCCGCACATCGCATTCCCCGGATGCCGCCGCGCGCGCCCATCCAGGCTCACCGCGCGCCCGATCCGGCGCCGATCGAGGAACCGATGCCCGAGCCCTTCGACACCCCGCACCCGCACCACCAGCCGGTGCACCTGCCGCACGACGAAGAACCGGTGCCCGATCCCAAGCCGAGCTGAGTCGGAGCGCGCCCGGGATGAGCGTGCTACCATGAAGCAATAGTTGCACTCTCTTCCCGACGTAATGAAACACCGACTCTTCCTGTTCGACCTCGACGATACCCTGCTCGATTTCCGCGCCTCCGAACAGCGCTCGTTCATGCGCACCATGGATCAACTGGGCGTGCGCGAGCAGGTCGGCGCCTTGTTCCAGCAATACCAGGCGACCAATCTCGCGCTGTGGCGCCTGTTTGAACAAGGCGCCGTCACCAAGGATTTCCTCAAGGTCGAGCGCTTCCGCAAGACCTTCGCGGACAACGGCATCGAGATCGATCCGCAGCGCGCCAGCGACCTGTACGTGGAATCGCTGGCCGACACCGTGGTGCTGGTCGACGGCGCCGCCCAGCTGTGCGACACCCTGGCCGGCATCGGCGAAGTGGGCATCATCACCAACGGCGCGCACCAGATCCAGCACCGCCGCATCGCCAGCTCGGGGCTGCAGCCCCACCTGTCCTTCGTCGCCACTTCCGAAGCCTGCGGCTTCGCCAAGCCCGACAGCCGCTTCTTCGAGTTCACCAGCAAGATGGCGCGCAGCTTCGCCAAGCACGAGACCGTGATCGTCGGCGACCGCCTGGACGCCGACATCCTCGGCGCCAACCGTTTCGGCATCGAGAGCTGCTGGTTCAATCCCGGCCGCCTGGCCAACGACTCGCAGGCGATCCCGAGCTGCGAAGTCGCCAGCCTGCACGATATCGTCGCTTCATTGCGCGGCCTGGCCGCCTGAGCGGCTCAATGCCCGGCGACGGCCGGGCCCGAGCGCGCGCCCGGCCGGAAGCCATGCGTGCCGCTCGACCAGGCGATCGCGAAGCCGAGCGCCGCCAGCGCCGCGGTCGACCACGGGAACGAGGCGGCGCCCCAGCGGTCGAGCAGGAAACCGCCGAGCAGGCCGCCGCCCGCGATCGCGCCATTCCAGGCCACCACGTTCATCGACGGCGTCGCGCTAGCGCGGGCGCCGCTTCATTCCGCCAGGCCGCCGGCGACCCGGTTGCGGCCCGCATGCTTGGCGTCGTACAGATGCCGGTCGGCGTGTGCGATGAGCTCTCCCGGGTCGGCATCGCCGCCGGAAGCCCGGACCAGCACGGCGGCGCCGATGCTGGCCGTGACGACGCCGGCCGGCGAGTCCTGGTGCGGCAGCTGCAGGGCCTGGATCTCATGGCGCAGCCGTTCCGCCACCGCCATCGCGCCGGCCAGTTCGGTATCCGGCAGGATCACCGCGAATTCCTCGCCGCCGTAGCGTGCCGGCAGGTCGCGGTTGCGGTTGACCTGGGCCGCCAGGATGCGGGCCACCTCGCGCAGGCAGGCGTCTCCGGCCGGATGGCCGTAGCGGTCGTTGAATTTCTTGAAGTAGTCCACGTCCAGCAGCAGCAGGGCGGTCGGGGTGCCGGCGAGCCGCGCATGGCGCAGCTCGTGCGCGAGCACGTCGTCGAAGCGGCGCCGGTTGGCCAGCCGCGTCAGCTTGTCGGTATGCGCCAGCTCCTGCAGGCCGAGATTGTCGCGCCGCAGGTCTTGCGAATAGGCGCGCAGCTTCTGGTCGAGCCGGTCGCGGATGATGAATTGCCGGATCAGCTTGCGGGCGAAGACGGCGAACGTGGCGGCGATCAGGAGCACCGCCGCGCCGATCAGCAGGCTCGCCCGTTTCCAGGGGCCGAGCAGCTCGGCCCTGGTCTGGCCGACGGCGATCACGAAGGCGAAGTCGTCGACCCGCCGGTAACTGTACAGCCGCTCGATATTGTCGATCCGGGCAACCAGGAAGTCCGAGCCGACCGCGTTCTCCTTGACGGCCTTGAACACCACGCCGCCCGCCAGGTTGGTGCCGATCAGCTTGTCGTCGAAAGGGCGGCGGTACACCACCGTGCCGTCTTCCAGCGCCAGCAGCACCGTGCCGGTCTTGCCGACGTCCAGCTCGTCGTAGATGCGTTCGAAGAAATTCACCTTCAGGGTCACCAGCGCGACGCCGGCGAAGCTGCCGTCGGGGTGGTCGATGCGGCGCGAGATCGGCAGCACCCAGACCCCGGTGGAGCGGCTCTTGACCGGATGCCCCACGTAGATCTTGCGGCTGGCATGGGTGCGGTGGTATTCGAAATAGGCGCGGTCCGAATTGTCGCCCTGGCGCGTGCCGGTCAGCGAGGACGCGAGCCAGCGGCCGTCGGCGGCGAACACGAAGATCCCGTGCAGCTCGGGCGTGGTCCTGGTCAGCACGACCAGGTGGGCCTGCAGCCGCTTCAGCGCGGCCGCGTCGGTGCCGTCGTGCTCCACCCGTTCGACCACGTTCGCCAGGGCCATGGTGGTGGCCTTCATCGCGGTCTCGACCTGGACGCCGACCATGCGCGCCACGTTCGAGGTCGCCACTTCGGTCTGTTGGATCTGCGTGTGCCGCGACGACCAGATGAACCAGGCCGCGAAGGCGACCAGCAGGCTGCAGCCCAGGGCGGTGGCCGCCACCACCAGGCGCACGACCGGGCGCCGCTTGCCGCTCAGGCGTTCGACGTGGTTATCCAGGCTGTCGGTGGAAGAATTCAATGCGCCTCGCCAAAACAGGGTTGCGATGCATAAGGTAGCAATGCTGTCCAAAAATTGTGCCATTAGAAAGAAAACCCTGTCGCCGGACTGCGCCGGCGCGCCCCCGCTTGCCTGATCCTGCGCAGTTGTTGCCTTTTCTTTTCGTGCGGCTCGTGTGAGCGGGACGCTTGGTCTACATTCCCGGCAATACCCCATTCCACACAGAAGGAGTTCGCCATGACGACCGGCCCCGATCCATCCATCCCGACTGCCCATGGCGCACAGGTCAACCGGCGCGAGTTCGTGCTGTCGGTGCTGTCGGTGGCCGCGGCGAGCGGTGCCGCCAACGCCGCCCCGGCCCAGGCCCAGCCTGCGGATGCCGCGCCGGAAGTCCACGCCGGCGGCGTGCCGCTCAGCTTCGTGGTCAACGGCCAGCAGCGCGCGCTGACGGTCGACCCCAGGACGTCGGCGCTCGACCTGTTGCGCGAGCGGCTGGCGCTCACCGGCGCCAAGAAGGGCTGCGACCATGGCCAGTGCGGCGCCTGCACCATCCACGTCGACGGCCGCCGCGTGGTGGCGTGCCTGACGCCGGCGCTGCAGCTCGAGGGCCGCCGGGTCGACACCATCGAGGGCCTGCAGCGGCCCGACGGCAGCCTGCACCCGATGCAGCAAGCCTTCATCGACCACGACGCCCTGCAGTGCGGTTACTGCACCCCGGGCCAGATCATGGCGGCGATCGCCTGCGTGCGCGAGGGTAACGCGGGTTCGCCGGAACGCATCAAGGAGTACATGAGCGGCAACCTGTGCCGCTGCGGCGCCTACAACGGCATCGTGGCCGCCATCGGCCAGGTCGCCGGCGAGATGGGAAAGGCATGAGCCATGCGTGAATTCACCCTGATCCGCGCGCGCTCGCCCGAGCAGGCCGTGCAAGCCATGGCCGCCTATCCGGAAGCGCGCCTGATGGCCGGCGGCACCACCCTGTACGACCTGATGAAGCTCGGCGTCGAGCGTCCGCCCGCCATCGTCGACATCAACGCGATCGAACAATTGCGCGCCTTCGACACGTCCGGCGCGCGCGAGCTGATATTCGGCAGCCTGGCGCGCATGAGCGACGTGGCGGCCGACGCGCGCCTGGTCAAGGAGTATCCGGCGCTGTCCGAATCACTGTGGCGCGCGGCCTCGCAGCAGCTGCGCAATATGGCCAGCCTGGGCGGCAACGTGCTGCAGCGCACGCGCTGCGCCTATTTCCGCGGCGGCGAACCGTTCGCCTGCAACAAGCGGGCGCCGGGCAGCGGCTGCGCGGCGCTTGGCGGCATCGACCGCGGCCACGCCCTGCTGGGAACGAGCCCGAGCTGCATCGCCACCTATCCCGGCGACTTCGCGGTCGCGCTGGTTGCCTTCGACGCCGTGCTCGACGTGCTGGGCCCGGACGGCGTGCGCAGCATCCCGATCGAGGCGCTGCACCGGCTGCCGGGCGACCGGCCCGACCTCGAGACCACCCTGGCGCCGGGCGAGATCATCACCCGCATCCGGGTGCCGGTCACGCCGCTCGGGCGCGCCTCGACCTATCACAAGATCCGCGACCGCGAATCGTATGCCTTCGCCCTCAGTTCCGCCGCCGTGGCGCTGACGATGGACGGCAAGCGGGTCGTGCAGGCCCGCATCGCGCTCGGCGGCGTCGCCACCAAGCCGTGGCGCGCGCACCTGGCCGAGCAGGGCCTGGCCGGCCGCGAACTCACGGTCGAGACCGCGCTGGCGGCCGGCTTCGCCGCCTTCGCGGACGCCAGGGCCGGACGCCACAATGCCTTTCGCATCGAGCTCGGCGCACGCACGGTGGCCGACGCCCTGTTGACCGCCGCACAAAGGATTTGACATGAGCATGAATATGAATGAGTCCGTTTTCCCCAACCAGCTGCGCATCGACGCGCGCGACAAGGTCCGCGGCGCCGCGCTGTACGCGGCCGACCAGGCGCTGCCCGGCATGCTGCATGCGGCGCTGGCGGTGTCCACCACCAACCGCGGCGAAGTGCGCTCCATCGATACCCGGGCCGCGCGTGAGGTAGGGGGCGTGCGGCTGGTGCTGACCCATGCCGACATGGGCGAGTACAAGCCGGCCGGCCACGTGCTGGGCGGCGGCTTCGCCTTCCAGAGCATGCAGCCGATGCTGGAGTCAGGAATCGCGTATCGGGGCCAGCCGATCGCGCTGGTGGTGGCCGATACGCTGGAAGCGGCGCTCGAAGCGGCCTCCCTGATCCGGGCGAAGTATGAAGAACAGCCATTCCAGGTGACGCTGGACGCGCCGGCCAGGGACATCGTGCCGCAACAGGGCTCGCTGCTGCCGCAGCAGATGTTCGCCGACAAGGTGGCGGGCGACGCCGACGCCGCCTTCGCCGGCGCGGCCCACAAGCTCGATGCCGAGTACCTGCACCCGCCCCAGCACCAGAACCCGATCGAGCTGGTGTCGACCGTGGCCGAATGGCGCAAGGGCACGCTGGTGATCCACGAGGGCACGCAGAACAGCGGGGCGATCCGCCACGGGCTGGCGCGCCAGTTGAACCTCGATCCGGCGCGCATCGACGTGATCTCGCCGCAGTGCGGCGGCGGCTTCGGCCTCAAGAACTCGCTGCAGATGCAGACGCTGCTAGCGGCGGTGGCGGCGCGCAAGCTCGGCCAGCCGGTCAAGCTGGTGGTGCCGCGCAGCCAGCTGTTCCACGACGCCAGCTTCCGTCCGGCCAGCCGCCACCGCATCCAGCTGGGCGCCGACGCCTCCGGCAAGATTCTCGCGGCGATCCACGAAGCCGACCAGCAGACTTCGCGCCACGACCTGTTCCCGGCCTCGTACGCCGACATGAGCGCGCGCCTGTATGGCATCCCGAATTTCCGCGGCCGCGAGCGGCTGGTGCGCACCGACGTGCAGACGCCGGGCTATATGCGCGCGCCGTTCGAGCATCCGGCGGCGTTCGCCTTCGAATCGGCGGTGGATGAACTGGCCCAGCAACTGGCCATCGACCCGGTGGAACTCAGGCTGCGCAACGATACGCAGGCCGACGCGCTCACCGGCAAGCCGCTGTCCTCGCGCTTCATGGCCGAGTGCCTGCGCGAAGGGGCGCGTCGCTTCGGCTGGAGCCGGCGCGACGCACGCCCGGCCTCGATGAAGGCGGCCGATGGCGCCGCCATCGGATGGGGCGTGGCCTGCGGCGCCTACAAGGCCGCCACCAGCCCGTCGATCGCGCGCATCGCCGCCACCCGCGACGGCCGCATCCTGTTCACGGTGGCCGGCCACGAAATGGGGCAGGGGATGCGCACCGCGATCGCCAATGTGCTGGCGCGCCGGTTGCGGGTCGATCCGCAGGCGCTGGTGATCCAGATCGGCGACACCCGCGGCGCGCCGCAGCACCTGACCGCCGGCTCCTGGGGCACGGCCAGCGTGGCGCCGGCGGCGGACGAAGCCGCGCAGGCGCTGCTGGACGCACTCGCGCAGCTGGCGCCCGGTCATGATCCCGTCCTGAAACCGGCCGAGGTGCTGGCGCTGGCGCAGCGCGAGCGCATCGAGGCCGAGGTGCGGCGCAAGGCGCCGGGCCAGCCGGACGCCGTCTACGGCCGCCTGCAGGGCGGCATGCCGGCGCCGGCGGGGCCGGTGTATCCGGAATTCGTGTCGATGAGCTATGCCGCCCACTTCGTCGAGGTGAGCGTGGAGCCGGTGACGCGCCGCATCCGCGTGCCGCGCGTGGTGAGCATGATCGATTGCGGCCGTGTGGTGAGCCCGGTGACGGCCGACAGCCAGGTGCGCGGCGCCGTGGTGTGGGGCATCGGCGCCGCCCTGCGCGAAATCAGCGAGGTCGACCCGCGCTATGGCGGCTTTCTCAACGCCGACCTGGCCGAGTACGTGCTGCCGGTGCATGCCGACATCGGGCATATCGACGTGGGCTTCATCGACCGGCCCGACCCGCGGCTCAATGCGAGCGGCGTGAAGGGACTGGGCGAGGTGGCGATGGTGGGCGTGGCGGCGGCGATCGCCAATGCGGTGCATCACGCGACCGGCAAACGCATCCGCCGGCTGCCGATCCGGATCGAAGATGTTCTTTAAGCCGCGAGTTCCGGCGCCGCAACGGTGGCCGGACGCCGCGCATCGCGCCGCGGCGGCGCGCCGAACAGGCGCGCATACTCGCGCGTGAACTGCGAACTGCTCTCGTAGCCGACCTCGTACGCCGCCTTGTTGGCGGTGACGCCCTCGTACAGCATCAGGCGCCGCGCCTCGATCAGGCGCAGGCGCTTCTGGTACTGCACCGGCGTGAGCGAGGTGTAGTCCTTGAAGTGTTTGTGGAAGGCCGACAGGCTCATCGACGCGGCGCCTGCCAGTTCCTCGACCCGCAGCTTCTGGCGGTATGAAAGGCGCAGCAGCGCCACCGCGCGGTTCAGCCGCACCGGATGCGCCTCCGGCGCCATCGATGCGCGCAGTTGCCGGCCATGCGCGCCGTTGAGCAGCCAGAAATGCAGTTCGCGCATCAGGCCGGGATGCAGGATGGCCACCGCCTCGGGATGCGCGACCAGGTGCATCAGGCGGCGCGCGCAATCGAGGATCGCCGCGTCGACATCCTGGACCAGCAGTGTCGCCGCCGGATCGGGCGGGCTTGGCCTGTTCTCGCGCATCTGGTCGGCCAGTTCAGACAGCAGGGCCATGTCGAGTTCGATCGCCAGCGCGATATACGGACGCTCCCTGGAGGCGCTCACCACCTGGCCCGTCACCGGCAGGTCGGCGCTGACGATGATCGCCTGGCCTTCGGCGCACAGCTTTTCCTGGCGCCCGGCCAGCAGGTGCTTTTCGCCCTGCAGCACGAGGCAGACCAGCGGCCGGTAGGTCGATTCGAGCTTGTCGCCCGGCTGGTCGAGGCACATCATGCGCAGGCCCGGGATGGGCGTGAGCGCCAGGCCGTCGCGGTTGGCGCGGGCGCGGGCGTAGGCGGCCACGGCGTCGAGTAATTCCTGGTTCATGACCAATAGTGTGTCGCCGGTTGGCGTGGCTGTCCAGTGGAACGTGGCGCTGCGCGGTGAAGGCGAGGGGTATCCTCGTCCACCGGGCACGGCAGTCAATTCATGACGTGGATTCATAAGCCCAGTCAAATTCAGGCTCGTTTTCGACATGAGTTTGCGACTACCATGCTTCCCTGACAAATCGCGTTACATACGCACGATCACTACTCGACACTGACGGAAAACTTCATGACAGTCAAAGCCTATGGCGCCCATGCCGCCGACAAACCCCTTGAATCCCTGGACATCGTCCGCCGCGCGCCCGGCGCCCATGACGTCCAGATCGACATCGACTTCTGCGGCGTCTGCCACTCCGACCTGCACACGGTGCGCGCCGAATGGGCCGGCACCCTGTACCCTTGCGTGCCGGGCCACGAGATCGTGGGCCGGGTGTCGGCGGTCGGCGCCCACGTGAGCGGCCACAAGGTCGGCGACCTGGTCGGCGTCGGCTGCATGGTCGACAGCTGCAAGGCGTGCGCGGATTGCGGCGAAGGCCTGGAAAACTATTGCGACAATATGGTCGGCACCTACAATGGCCCGACCGCGGATGCGCCCGGCCACACGCTGGGCGGCTATTCGCAGCAGATCGTGGTCAACGAGCGCTTCGTGCTGCGCGTGCGCCATCCGCAAGAGCAGCTGGCGGCGGTGGCACCGCTGCTGTGCGCCGGCATCACGACCTGGTCGCCGCTGCGCCACTGGAACGCCGGTCCCGGCAAGCGCGTCGGCATCGTCGGCATCGGCGGCCTGGGCCACATGGGCATCAAGCTGGCCCACGCCCTGGGCGCCCACGTGGTCGCCTTCACCACCTCGGAATCGAAGCGTCAGGATGCCCTGGACCTGGGCGCCGACGAAGTCGTGGTCTCGAAGGATGCGGACGCGATGGCGGCCCAGGCCAGGAGCCTGGACCTGATCGTCAACACGGTCGCCGCGCCGCACGACCTGGACGCCTTCCTCAACCTGCTCAAGCGCGACGGCACCATGGTGCTGGTCGGCGCGCCCGAGTCGCCGCATCCGTCGCCGCAGGTGTTCAACCTGATCACGAAGCGCCGCGCGATCGCCGGCTCGATGATCGGCGGCATTCCGGAAACCCAGGAAATGCTCGACTTCTGCGCCGAGCACGGCATTGTGGCCGACATCGAGATGATCCGCGCCGACGACATCAACGGCGCCTACGAGCGCATGCTCAAGGGCGACGTCAAGTACCGCTTCGTGATCGATAACGCTACCCTGGCCGCTTGATCCATTCACCGGCCCGCTACGCGGGCCTTCACGAGCGGCGTCGCCGCTCGTTCCGCATCAACCCCGTTTTCTCAATCATGAATCCAACCATTTCCGCCGCTTGCGACAGCAAGCCGGCCCAGCCTGCGGCATGGGGCGCCGTGATGGCGATGTCGCTCGCCGCCTTCGCCCTGGTCGCCTCCGAATTCATGCCGGTCAGCCTGCTCACGCCGCTGGCGGCCGAGCTGCGCATCAGCGAAGGCCAGGCCGGCCAGTCGATCGCGATTTCGGGCGCCTTCGCCCTGGTCACCAGCCTGCTGCTCGGATCGGTCGTCGGACGGCTCGACCGCAAGATCCTGCTGCTGGGCCTGACCTTCTTGATGGTCGTCTCCGGCACGGTAGCCGCGTTCGCGCCCAACTATTTCCTGTTCATGGTCGGCCGCGCGCTGATCGGCGTCGCCATCGGCGGCTTCTGGTCGATGTCGGCGGCGACCGTGATGCGCCTGGTGCCGGCGCGCGACGTGCCGCGCGCCCTGGCCCTGCTCAACGGCGGCAATGCGCTGGCGACCGTCATCGCGGCGCCGGCCGGCAGCTACCTGGGCGCGATCGTCGGCTGGCGCGGCGCCTTCTTCTGCCTGGTGCCGGTGGCGGCGATCGCGCTCGCCTGGCTGCTGTTCAGTCTTCCCGCGCTGCGCGCCGTTGACGCCGCGGCGGCCGGCAGCATCCCGCGCCTGTTGCGGCGGCCCGCGGTCGTCCTCGGCATGGCGGCGGTGAGCCTGCTGTTCATGGGGCAGTTCGCGCTATTTACTTACCTTCGCCCATTCCTGGAAAGCGTCACCGGCGTGCACGCCGCGAGCCTGTCGCTGATGCTGCTGGTGCTGGGCGTGGCCGGCTTCGTCGGCACGACCCTGATCGGCGCCGTGCTGAAGGACCGGCTGTACCGGGTGCTGGTGGCGATGCCCTTGATCATGGCGGCGGTCGCCGGCGCGCTGGTGGCGTTCGGCCACTCGGCGGCGGCGGTGACCGTGCTGCTCGCGATCTGGGGCCTGGTTGGCACCTCGGCGCCGGTCGGCTGGTGGACCTGGCTGGCCCAGACCCTGCCGCAGGATGCGGAAGCGGGCGGCGGCCTGATGGTGGCCGTGGTCCAGCTTGCGATCATGCTTGGCGCGACCCTGGGCGGCCTGCTGTTCGACGCCAGCGGCTACCGCGCGACCTTTTACCTGAGCGCCAGCCTGCTGGTTGCCGCCGCCGTGCTGGCCGTGCTGGCGGGACGGTCGGCGCGCCATGCCGATTCATGAACAGGAAACATAAGCCTATGCCGCGTCCTTCATGAATCGTGGGAAGGGCTTGCCGTAACATCAACCAGATTTATTAACCGCTGACAGAAGGAAGCAATCCTGATGGACGACTCCACCAATATCAACCAGACCCGGCGCGGTGTCCTGATCGGCGGCGCGCTCGGCGCGACGGCGGCGGCCCTGCCGTTGGCAGGCGCCCAGGCGGCGGGGCAGGGCGCCGCCGGCGCGGCCCAGACGCCGGCGCCGGTGACCAGCAAGGTCACCCTGCGCGTGAACGGCCAGCCGCGCGAACTGACGCTCGACACCCGCACCACCCTGCTCGACGCGCTGCGCGAAAACCTGCACCTGACCGGCACCAAGAAGGGTTGCGACCAGGGCCAGTGCGGCGCCTGCACGGTGCTGGTCGACGGCCGCCGCATCAACTCCTGCCTGAGCCTCGCGATCATGCACGACGGCGCCGAGATCACCACCATCGAAGGCATGGGCACGCCCGACAAGCTGCATCCGATGCAGGCGGCGTTCGTCAAGCACGACGGCTTCCAGTGCGGCTACTGTACGCCGGGGCAGATCTGTTCGGCCGTGGCGGTGATCGACGAGATCCGCCAGGGCATCCCGAGCCATGTGACCGGCGACCTGAACGCAAAACCGCTGCTGTCCGTCGACGAGATCCGCGAGCGCATGAGCGGCAATATCTGCCGCTGCGGCGCCTATTCGAACATCATCGACGCGATCAAGGAAGTCGGAGGAGTCAAGGCATGAAGGCATTCAGCTACCAGAAGGCCGCGACCCCGGCCGAAGCGGCGGCCGCCGCCGGCAGGACCCCGAACGCGCGCTTCATCGCGGGCGGGACCAACCTGCTCGACCTGATGAAGCTCGAGATCGAAACCCCGGCCCACCTGATCGACGTCAACGGCCTGGCGCTCGACAAGATCGAGGCGACGAAGGAGGGCGGCCTGCGCATCGGCGCGCTGGTGCGCAACACCGACCTGGCGGCCGACGCGCGCGTGCGCAAGGATTACGCGGTGCTGTCGCGCGCGCTGCTGGCCGGCGCCTCGACCCAGTTGCGCAACAAGGCGACCACCGCCGGCAACCTGCTGCAGCGCACCCGCTGCCCCTACTTCTACGACACCAATATGCCGTGCAACAAGCGCGTGCCCGGCAGCGGCTGCTCGGCCATCGGCGGCCACACGCGCGGCCATGCGATCGTGGGCCAGAGCGACGCCTGCATCGCCACCCACCCGAGCGATATGGCGGTGGCCATGCAGCTGCTGGATGCAGGGGTCGAAACGGTGCGTCCCGACGGCAGCGCGCGCACGATCCCGATCGCCGACTTCTATCGCCTGCCGGGCACGACGCCGCACATCGAGCACAGCTTGATGCCGGGTGAGCTGATCACGGCGGTGACCCTGCCCAAGCCGCTGGGCGGCAAGCACTACTACCGCAAGGTGCGCGACCGCGCCTCGTATGCGTTCGCGCTGATTTCGGTGGCGGCCGTGGTGCAGCCCGACGGCAGCGGCCGCGTGGCCGTGGGCGGCGTGGCGCATAAGCCGTGGCGCGTGCCGGCGGCGGAAAGCCAGTTGCCGCGCGGCGGCAAGGCCACCACCGCGCAATTGCTGGCCGGCGCCCGCACCACCGACGACAACGCATTCAAGATCCTGCTCGTCGAGCGCACGCTCGATGCGATCCTGGCGCAAGCCCGTGCGAGCTGAAAGAAAGGCTTGAGACCATGAAATTCACCAAACCCGAAACCACCAATCCGATCGACCAGATGAAGGTCGTCGGCAAGCCGCTCGACCGCATCGACGGCCCGCTCAAGACCACCGGTTCCGCCCCTTACGCCTACGAGCAGCATGCGGCAGCGCCGAACGCTGCCTACGGCTACGTCATCGGCGCGGCGATCGCCAAGGGCCGCATCGTGTCGATCGATACGGCTGCCGCGCGCCGCGCGCCGGGCGTGATCGCCGTCGTCACCCATGAGAACGCCGGCAAGCTGGGCAAGGGCAACTTCAACACCGCCCACCTGCTGGCCGGCCCGGAAGTGCAGCACTACCACCAGGCGGTCGGCATCGTCGTGGCCGAGACCTTCGAGCAGGCGCGCGCCGCGGCGTCGCTGGTCAAGGTCGAGTACGCGAAGGCGAACGGCTCCTACGACCTGGCCGCGGCGATGAACGCGGCGGTCACGCCCAAGACCGGCGACGCCGAATCGAAGGTCGGCGACTTCGACGGCGCTTTCGCGGGCGCGCCGGTCAAGCTCGACGCCACCTACACCACGCCCGACCAGTCGCACGCGATGATGGAGCCGCATGCTTCGATCGCGTCGTGGGATGGCGACAAGGTGACCGTCTGGACCTCGAACCAGATGATCGACTGGGGCAAGCAAGACCTGGCCAAGACGCTCGGCGTCCCGGCCGGCAACGTGCGCCTGATCTCGCCGTATATCGGCGGCGGCTTCGGCGGCAAGCTGTTCCTGCGCGCCGAGGCGGTGCTGGCTGCGCTCGGCGCCCGCGCGGCCAAGCGGCCGGTCAAGGTCGCGCTGCAGCGCGCGCTGATGATCAACAATACCACCCACCGTCCGGCCACGATCCAGCGCATCCGCATCGGCGCCACGCGCGAAGGCCGCATCAGCGCGATCGCCCACGAAAGCTGGTCGGGCGACCTGCCGGGCGGCCAGCCGGAAACCGCGGTCCAGCAGACCCGCCTGCTGTACGCGGGCGGCAACCGCCTGACCCGCCTGCAGCTGGCCACGCTCGACCTGCCCGAGGGCAATGCGATGCGCGCGCCGGGCGAGGCGCCGGGCATGATGGCGCTCGAGGTGGCGATGGACGAGATGGCCGAGAAGCTCAAGATGGATCCGGTCACCTTCCGCATCGTCAACGACACCACGGTCGACCCCGAAAAGGCGGGCCGCAAGTTCTCGCAGCGCCGCTACGTGCAGTGCCTGCGCCAGGGCGCCGAACGCTTCGGCTGGAGCAAGCGCAAGGCGCAGCCGGGCCAGGTGCGCGAGGGCCAGTGGCTGGTCGGCATGGGCATGGCCTCGGCCTTCCGCAACAATATGAACATGAAGTCGGCCGCGCGCGTGCGCCTGGAAAGCGACGGCAAGGTGACGGTCGAAACCGACATGACCGATATCGGCACCGGCAGCTACACCATCATCGCGCAGACCGCGGCCGAGATGCTCGGCCTGCCGGTCGAGCGGGTCAACGTGCGCCTGGGCGACTCGGATTATCCGGTGTCGGCCGGTTCGGGCGGCCAGTGGGGCGCCAACAGTTCGACCGCAGGCGTCTATGCGGCCTGCGTCAAGCTGCGCGAGCAGATCGCGCAAAAGGCGGGGCTGGACGCCGCCAAGGCCGAATTCATCGATGGCGCGGTGCGCGCGGGCGGACGCGCGGTGCCGTTGACCGAGGTGGCCAAGGGCGGCGCGATCGTGGCCGAGGACACCATGGAATATGGCGACCTGGAAAAGCAGATGCAGCAGTCGACCTTCGGCGCCCACTTCGTCGAAGTCGCGGTGGACGTCGCCACGGCCGAGGTGCGCGTGCGGCGCATGCTGTCGGTGTGCGCGGCGGGCCGCATCCTGAACCCGAAATCGGCGCGCAGCCAGGTGATCGGCGCGATGACGATGGGCGTGGGTGGCGCGCTGATGGAACACCTGGCCGTCGACAAGCGCCTGGGCTTCTTCGTCAACCACGACCTGGCCAGCTACGAGGTGCCGGTGCATGCCGACATCCCGCACCAGGAGGTGATCTTCATCGACGAGACCGATCCCACGACGTCGCCGATGAAGGCCAAGGGCGTCGGCGAGCTGGGCCTGTGCGGCGTCGGCGCGGCGGTGGCGAACGCGATCTACAACGCCACCGGCGTGCGCGTGCGCGACTATCCGGTCACGCTCGACAAGATGCTGGCCCGGATGCCGGCGCTGGCGTAAACCAGGGCGCCGTCCGCTTCACTCCTTGAAGCGGATGGCGTCGATCACCAGCATCAGCGCGCGCGAGGAGTGGCGGCGGCTGGGATAGAAGGCGTGGAGGGGTTCGAAGGGTACGCACCAATCGTCCATCACGCTGACCAGCCGTCCCGCCTCCAGGTGCGGATCGACCAGGCTCCCGGGCAGGAAGGCGATCCCGACGCCGTGCAATGCGGCGTCCAGCATGTGGTAGACGTTGGTGAACACCGACTGCCCGCGCACGCGCGCTTCCAGCGGCTGGCCTTCGTGCGCCAGCTCCCACGCATACAGCCCGCCGCTGCTGGGCAGGCGCAAGGTGATGCAGTTGTGCTTCATGAGCTCCTGCAGCGAGGTCGGCCTTGGGCGCCGCTCGAAATAGGCGGGCGCGCCGACGATCCGCATCGGCACCTCGTTCGTCAGGCGCACGCCGATCATGTCCTTCTCGAGCTGGTCGCCGTGGCGCACGCCGATGTCGTAGCGCTCGGCGGCGATGTCGATCAGGCGGTAGTCGGAGCTGATCTCGACGTGCAGGTCGGGGTATTGCGGCAGCAGCGGCGCGATGCGCGGCCACAGGATCGTGTCGATCACGTGGTCGATCGCGGTGATGCGGATGGTGCCGGCCGGCTTGTCGCCCAGGTCGCTGACGGCCGTGATCTCGGCCTCGATTTCTTCCAGCCGCGGGCCGACGTTCTGCAGCAGGCGCTCGCCGGCCTCGGTCGGCGACACGCTGCGGGTGGTGCGCGTGAGCAGGCGCACGCCCAGGCGCGCTTCGAGCGAGCGCACGATGTGGCTGAGCGCCGACTGGGTCATGCCGAGTTTCGCCGCGGCGCGCGTGAAGCTGCGCTCGCGGGCAACGGCGAGGAAGACGAGGATGTCGTTGATATTGTCACGGGCCATTGATTGATGATACAGCAACATCAATTGCCCCGCACATCCATGAGTAAAATTTATGGATGTGCGCTCTTGAGCCAGTCGCGGCCCTTGGCATCGAGCGCCGCGTCGATCACGTCCTGCGGCAGGCTATAGACCGTGGCCCAGGTGGCGCGGCCGTCGGCGGCATTGGACGGGAAGCTCGTAGTGTCGATCGGCCAGTGGTATTTGCGCTTGAGCGCGCGGACGATGGCGGCCAGGGTCACGCGGCCGCGCAGCGGTTCGGCGCCGGCCTGGTCGGCGCCCGACAGCAGGACGGCCAGCACGGCGCCGCGCGCGGTGCGCGGGCCAGGAAAGATGGGAGTTTTGCGTGGCATGCGCGAAATTCTACCCGGCCGCGCTGAATTTCGCGCCGCGCACATGCGTTTCGCGCCGCGCCGGCGGCGCTTCGTCGCATCGCCGCGCGCTGCGGGCGCAAGGTCGGGATACTGGCGTCACTTCCAACCACTTGCCGGAGAGCGCCATGCTGATCCAGATCCTGAGCCACACCCCTTTCTACGTCTGGGCCATCCTCGCCTTCCTCGTGTGGCGCGGCGTCGCCGAACTGCGCGGGCGCGAGATCGCCCTGCGCCGGATGTTCGTGCTGCCGCTGGTGATGCTCGTCCTGTCCCTGCACGATATCGCGCTCAAGTTCGGGTTCGGGGCGACCGTGCTGGCGGCATGGATGACGGCCTTCGCGGCGGCCGCGCTGCTGTCCTGGCGCTTCGGCCGCGTGCGCGTGGCGCCCGGCAGCGCGCCGGGCCGGGTGCGCGTGGCCGGGAGCGTCGTCCCGCTGCTGCTGATGCTGTCGATCTTCGCGCTCAAGTACGTCACTTCGGTGCTGCTGGCCGTGCGCCCCGACCTGGCAGGCCATGGGATGGTGGTGATGGCGGTCTGCGCCATGTTCGGCGTCTTCAACGGCTATTTCCTGGGCCGCCTGCTGCGCGACGTCGGTTTGACGCCCGCGGCTTGCTTCAATCGCCGTGCGGCAGGTTCCTGACGCAGCCTTCCAGTTCGGCGCGGGGCAGGAACACGCTCGGGATGCCCTGGGCGAAGCTGCCCACCTCATACGGATCCCAGTGGAACTCGATGCCGGATGGCAGGGGAATGAACTTGGGCTCCTTGAACATGTCCAGCGCGCCCTGCTCGGCCCACGACAGTCCTTGCGCGGCCAGCCTGGCCACGAGCGCCGCCGAGACCTTGTCACGACAGGCCGTGGCGGCGTCGACGAAGCCCGTGAAGCGGGTATGCACGGCCTTGCCGCCGCCGAGCGCATAGTGACGCATCGATGAGCGGTAGTTGCCGTGGGCGGCGCCGTAGCCGAAGGTCCAGGCGCTGGCGTCGAGCGACAGCTGGCCCTTCGAATGCCAGCGCACCACGACCTTGTTCGTGCATTCGAGGTCGGCGTCGCAGCGGCCAGCCATCTCGCGCACCCAGGCGTCCAGCGCCGCGTCACGGAATACCGGGAACACGGCGGAAAACACGAATGGCTGGTCCGAGCCCTCGGCCTGGGCCTGCGGCGATGGCCGGGTGAGGGCTACCGCACGGTAGGCCACGATGCGCTTCAACGAGAACGACTGCGCTGGCTTGTCTTGCGCCTGGCGCCAGCTGCCCTTGCCGCCGCGCCGGTCGGCGTCGAGGTCGACCGCGAACCGCTCCGGCCCCTGGGCTCCGGAGTCGAGCACGGGAGCCAGCTCCATTGCGCCCGGCGGCGCCTTGAGCAGCGCCAGGGTACGGGCCTTGCCCGTGTAGTCGCGCGCGAACCAGAAAGCGCTGGCCATGATCCTGGCCGCGTCGCCCGGCAGTCCGCCAAGCGCGGGGTAGGCCAGCGCGACCTGGAACAGGGCGCCGTCCGCGAGGCGGCCCTGGTACAGGCCGCCGGCCTCCCATTCGATGCGCTCGGGCGAGCGCAGCAGGTCGCCATGGTCTTGCGCCGTCGCAGGCAAGGCGAGCGCCAGCAGCGCGGGAAGGAGGCAGGCGGCCGCTCTCACTCCCGCCCCGTCCTTAATCGAAGGCCCAGGAATACAGCACGTCGAGCGCGCTATTGGTCCCGGTCTGGAACTGCAATGCGATGCGCGGCGTGAGCTTGTAGCGCAGGCGCACCAGGCTCGAGGCGGTGCTGGTGCCCTGCTCGAAGCTCAGGTAGGCGCGCGACGAAATGCGCTTGCCGACCGTGACCACGGTGCTTTCCAGGCCCGACGAATCGCCGCCGCCGGCGCCCTGCTTGAGCCCCAGCTCATCCACGCCCAGCGAGTTCGCGAGCTTCGATTGGATGCCGCCGGTGCCGCCGCTGCCGCCCAGCAGGGCGCCGGCGGCGGCCGTCAGCACGCCTTTCTGGTCGCCGCTGGCCGCTTCCATGCTGTGGCCCAGCACCAGCCAGGACAGCTTGTCGCTGTCCGACACGTTCGGCGTCGACACCAGGCGCGCCGTGGGCGATTGCGCGGTGCCGCGCACCTGCACGCCGGCTTCGACGTTGGTTTCCGAGAGCTGTTCGCCTTCGGGGCGCTTGCGCACCGCCAGGATGTCGAGCGAGGGGTTGTCGTAGGGGCCGCTGAAAGTCAGCACCGCGCGCTCGATCGACAGGTTCTGGCCGTAGGCGGCGTAGGTGCCGTTCACCGCGCGGATCGTTCCATTGATGCGCGGCTGGCCGGCGCCCGTCATGCGCACCCGTGCGCTGCCGGCCAGGTAGGCGTCGATGCCCATGGCGCGCACGTGGAAGTCGTCGCCCAGGTCGGCCGCGAGGTCGACCGTGAGCGGCACTTCCTTTTCCTTGGTGGCCGGCGTTTTCGTCTCGGCGCCGCGGCCCAGCACGATGACGTCGTCCGAGATGGTCGGCCGGCCCTGCGGCGCAAATTCGATCAGCGCGCGGTCGGCGCGGAATTTACCCTCCAGCGCGAAGCGGCTGGCGTCGCGCACCAGCGAAGCCTGGCCGCTCATGATCAGGGTGCGGTCGGGACGCGACAGCGCTTCCAGCTTGTCCATGTTCAGTCGCACGTCCATGGTCGGCGCGCCGTCGGCGAAGCGCACGAAGCCGCTGGCGGCGGCGCTGCCCTGGCGACCCTGGAAGGTCAGGCGCGCCACCCGCAGCTGGTCGCCGCCGAGCTGGGCGCGCAACTGGCCGTTCTGCAGGCGCACGCCCTGTTCGGCCCAGCGCACCGCGAGCTTGTCGCCATCGAGGTTGCCGTTCAGGCTGGGGCGGCCGATGGTGCCGCCGCCCGTCATGGCCAGGCGCAGCGCGCCGTCGAGCTCCAGCCCTGGCTGGCCGGCCAGCGAGGCCAGCCAGGCGATCGACGGGATGTCGGCATTGGCCGTCATGCGCAGCGGGCTGTCGCTTTCCAGGCGGCCGTTCAGCATCTGGGCATTCGCCTCGACTTTCGCCACGCCGGTGCGGGCGCCGTCGAAGTCCAGGTTCACGCGCAGGCCGCTCCCGACCACTTCGGCGGACGCTTCCAGCCGGCGCAGGCCGAGCGGCACCGGGGTGTCGCCGCCAACGATGGCGTCGCCGGCTTCGCGGAACACGCGCACGTTGCCGGCCAGCGAAGGCGCGGCGCCGTTGGCGACAGGCGCGCGCATGTCGACTGACCAGGCGGCGCCCAGCGTCAGGTCGCCGCGTGCGTTGTCGGCCAGGGCAGGGGAGAACTGCGCCAGGTAGGTGAGCGGCACCTTGTCGGCGTGGCCGCGGCTGCTCCAGCGCGGGCCGTCCTTGGTGAGCGTGTCGACCGTGATGCTGCCGTTCGGCAGGGCAATCACGGCGCCATTGAAGGCGATGCGTTCCGGGCTGGCCAGGCCTTTCATGCCGGAGCCGGGCGCGCCGGCGATCGTGACCGGCACCGGATTCTGCAGGCGCATGGCGTAGCGGCCGCGGTTCTGCAGCGCGGCCAGCGTGCCGCTCCAGGTGTCGCGGTTGAAGCCGCCGCGGATTTCGGTATTGGCGTCGAAGGCGTCGCCCAACGCCGACAGCTTGACGACGTGGGCGCCGCGCGTGCCCTCGGTTTGCAGGCGCACCGACGCCACGCGCGTCTCGCCGCTGACGTAGTCGAGCACCTCCACGTTGCTGACCAGCGGATCGGCCGCGCCGCGGCCGGAACCGAGGTTGGCGCTGGCGCGCAGCGAGCGCACATTATGCGTGCCCAGCGCCTTGAGGTTCTGGCCCTCGATGCTGGCGCTGAGCGACGGCGTGTCCATGGTGCCGGACAAGGCGCCCGAGCCGCGCAGCGCGCCGCCGAATTCGGGGCCGAGCGCCGCCAGCTGCGGCGCGTCGATCTTCCAGTTCAGCGTGTCGCGCGCCAGGCCGAAGGCGCCGGTGGCGGCGATCACGTTCGGGCCGATGCGCAGGTCGACGTCGGCATTCGACACGTGGCGGCGGTCGGCCGTCAGGCGCGCATGGCCGCGCAGCGGCGACTTGGCCAGGGTCGAATCGTCGGCCAGCCTGAAGTCGAGCGCGCCGCGCCAGTCGGCGCCGGCGCGGCCGCTGCCGCTGAAGGTCGAATTGATGTTGCCGGCCAGCGGAGAGCCGAAGGCCGCCGGGTTGAACCGTTGCGTGCTGCCGCTGGCCTTGACCTCGACCGCGCGCGCATTTTCCGGTCCGCCGAGCCAGGCTTCGCCGCTGGCGCGCAGCACGCCGCTGCCGTTCTTGCGCTGGGCCGCGACCCAGCCCAGGTCGTGCGCATTGACCTCGAAGGTGGTGCGCGGCGCTTCCATGGTGCCGCTGACGACGCCGTTGGCGGTGACCGCGCCATACAGGTCGCTGCGCACCGCCGCCAACTGGCGGCCGTCGAGGCGCCAGTTCAGGCGGTCGCCGGCCCCGCCGAACGCGCCCTTCAGATCGACCTTGTTCTGGCCCAGCGCCAGGTTGGCGTCGATGCCGCTGATGCGCTTCGCATCGGCGCTCAGCTTGCCGCTGCCGGACAACGCCTGGTTCATCAGGCGGCTCTGGCGCACCGCGAAATCGGCGTCGACCTTCCATTCGGGGCTGAGCGCGCCCGCGGCATTGATCGTGGCGTTGATGTCGGCTACCGGCAGGTCGCCGAAGGCCGACGGGTCGAAGCGGTTTGCGCTGGCCGTGGCCTTGAAGGCCTTGTCGCCCTCGAGGTTCATGCTGCCGCTGGCGGTGACGCTGCCGCGGCCCGCGGTCAGGCGTGCTTCCTTGAGCGTCGCGACGTTGTTTTCCAGGGTCGCCAGGGCGGCCAGGCGCAGGCCGGCGTCAAGCAGGTTGGCTTCCAGCGTCTGGCGCGTGGCCTCGTTGGTGACCGCAATGCTGCCCTTGATCGCGGTCGGCTTCATGGCCGAATGCACTTCGCGCAGGTTGAAGCGCTCGGTCTGCAGGGTGAAGCGAGCGCTGCCGATGCCTTCCTCGTCCTTTTCGCGCTGGACGCCTCCGGTGCCGGTGAACTTGCCGGCGGCGCCGAAGTCGAGCAGCACGTCGGAGATGCGCACCGCGTCCAGGCTGCCGCCCAGCTGGCCGCGCGCGGCGCGCAGCGGCAGGCGTTGCTGGTCGATCGTGCCTTCCGGCCCGATATTGGTGATGTCGACGCTGCCGCTGATATTGCGGTTGGCGTCCAGTTTGCCGGCCACGGCCAGGGTCAGGTCGGCGGTCGGCAGTGCGGGATTGAAGAAGCCCGGATCGAGGTTGCGCCCATTGATGCGCAGCGCGCGCAGCGGAATCTCGGCGTAGGGCGAAATGGTGAAGTGGGCGTCGCCGATGGCGCGCCCGGCCTGGCCGGTGGCGTCGATCTGGGTCGCGTTCTCGATGTCGCCGCCCACCTTCAGTTGCAGCTGGGCGGCGCGCGCGCCGGCGCTGGCCTGCGATTGCGTGAGGCTGCCCGAGGCCTCGATCTTGAACGGGCGCTGGGCGCCGAGCGTGGCGTTGGCCGCCACCTGGCCCCAGGGCGTGCTGGCCGCGGCATCCTGCACCACCCAGCTGCGCTTGTCGCCCTTGGCGCGCACGCGGATATTGTCGATCGTCGTTTCGGCGCCCGCGACGTTCACCATCGTCAGGCGGTTCAGCCGGGCGTCGTCGGCTTCGATCCGGAACGGCGGCGCGAGGCTCGCCGGCAGCACCGAGGGTTCGTCGGTTTCCTTCAGCGTCTGCATGCGCACGCTGGCGGCCCACAGCTTGTCGACCAGGATGCCGCCCGACAGGATCTGCGACGGCGACCAGTCGACGTCGATCTTGACCGCCGTGACGATCTGTTGGTCGGTGCGCCACACCAGGCGCTCGATGTGCATGGCGCCGTAGATCGAACCGGTGACGCCAGTGACGGTGAGCTTGCCGCCGGTGGCGTCGGCCACGCGCTGGACGATCATTTGCAGGGTCGTCTCGCGGCCGAGATACCACAGCGCGCCGCCGACGATGACGCCGGTGGCGACGACGCCGATCGCCACGCGGCGCGGCCAGCGGCGGGTTTTATGAGCCTGAGGCTGGTCAGGCGCCGGCGCCTGGTGGTTTTCAGGGGTATCCATCAGAACGTGAATCCAAGTGAGAAGTGCAGGCGCGCCTTGCGCACCGCGTGGCCATAGGCCAGGTCGACATTGATCGGGCCGACCGGGCTGCGCCAGCGCGCGCCGACGCCGTAGCCCGACTTGGGATTGAGGTCGCCGAACTTGTCGGCGGCGTTGCCGACGTCGTAGAACACGGCCACGCCCCAGGGCGGCTTGAACCAGTACTGGTATTCGGCGCTGGCGGTGGCCAGGTAGCGCCCGCCGACGGTGGCGCCGTTCTCCTGCACGCCCAGTTCCTGGTAGCCGTAGCCGCGCACCGACTGGTCGCCGCCGGCGCGGAACAGGAAGGTGCTCGGCACGCCCAGCTTCTCTTTCGAGGCCACGGCGCCGGTCTCGCCGCGCAGGATCAGGGTGCCGGCGGCGCCGACCGGCTTGTAATAGATGCCGCGCAGGTACAGGCGCAGGAATTTTTCGTCGGTCAGGATCGGCAGCACGGCGCCGCCGAACTGGGCGTTCCACACATAGCCGTTGGTCGGCTGGATCAGGCTGTCCAGCTTGCGCCGGGTGATGCTGTAGGTGAGCGGCAGGCTTTTGGCGCGGGTGGGCTCGAGGCCTTCGACTTCGCGTTTCTCGGTCAGCGCTTCGAAGGTCAGGCTGCGCTCGAGCAGCGGCGAACCCCAGCTGCGGCGCGCGGCAACGCTGGTCAGCGTCGTGATCTCGCCGCGCAGGTCTTCGCGCTCGACGCCGGCGCTGACGCTGTCGTTATGGCCTTTGGACGAGGTCGGCCAGAAGAATTCGCCCTTGGCGGTCTGGCGCTTCTGTTCGTAGATCAGGTCGCTCTTGAAGCGCTTGCCGAACACGTTCAGGTCGTCGTAGCCCAGCGAGGCGCGGGCGCCGGTGTCGGTCGAGAAGCCTAGGCCGGCCTCGACGTTCTTCTGCTTGTTCTCCGTGACCCGCACCACCACCGGCAGGGTCGTGGGGCCGGTGGGACGCTCCGGCGTCGCCGGGTTGGCGTCGTCGTCGGCGTCTTCCCTGATGTCGGCGATCTCGGCATTGAGCACGGCGCGCATGTCGGTGCTGACCTCGACGCTGCTGAAGTAGCCGGTGTCCTGCACCCGCGACTGCAGGGCCTGCAGGGCGGCTTCGCTGTACTCGTCGCCCGGATTGATCTTGTTGAGGTTGGTGATGACCTCGCGCGGATAGCGCTTGAGGCCGCGGATGCGCAGCTCGCCGAAGCGCATCTCGGGGCCGGAATCGATCACCACGCGCAGCAGGGCGCGGCGCGAATCCGGATCGACCGTGGCGCTGGTCTCGACCAGGCGCGCGCGCGGGAAGCGGGTCTGGGCCACGTCGCGCAGCAGGCCGCTCTTGGCGCTTTCCCAGTCGGCCTGGCGGAACTGGCTGCCGACCGGCAGGGTCCAGCGGTTGCGCAAGGCATTGGCGTCGAACGGCGCGCCGCCTTCCTCGAACGGGACAAAGCCCTGCAGCACCAGGTCGACGTCGCCCACCAGCACCGGCTGGCCGGGATCGACGATGACGCGCGCCACCGGCCGCGCGCCGCTGGTATCCAGGCCGGCCGAGACCTTGGGCGAGTAATAACCCTCGGTGGCGATCAGTGTGCGCGCCTGTTCGGGCGCTTCTTTCACCAGGCGCTGCAATTGTTCGAGGTCGACCCGCGCATTGCCGCGCCAGCGCATCAGGTCGAGGTTATCTTCGAGCAATTCTTCGAGTGCGCGGGGGGCATCGATGCGTACCGTATAGTCGACCGCCTGCGCGTTTTCCGGTGTCGCTTGTGCATACACGGCCGTGGCGAAAAACAATGCGCCCAATCCCACCAGCGCATGGCGCACGAGCTGGGACAGGGGACGCGGGCGGGGAATCGATCGAGGTGACAACATGGCGCTCCACTGAGAATACTCGTTCGCATCTTAACTGATTGGCAAACTCGATGCCGCCACGGAATGTTGTGCGTGCACCTCGGGCCGGCTCGCACACGGTGCCGGCAATCTGTGACAGAATGCCCCGCTTGTCGATCACAGTTCTTGCCTTTCACACCATGACCACTCCATCTTCCGACACCGCGCTCGTCCTGTTCAGCGGCGGCCAAGACTCCACCACCTGCCTCGCCTGGGCGCTGCAGCGCTATGCGCGGGTCGAGACGATCGGTTTCGATTATGGCCAGCGCCACGCGATCGAGCTGGAGGTGCGCCCAACCCTGCTGTCGAAGCTGCGCGCGCTCAATCCCGGCTGGGATGCGCGGCTGGGCGACGACCACATGATCGACCTGTCGCTGATCGCGCAAATCTCTGACACGGCTTTGACCAGCAATGTTGAGATCGCCATGCAGGAAAACGGCTTGCCGAACACTTTCGTGCCTGGCCGCAACCTGATGTTCATGACGGTGGCGGCCACGGTGGCCTACCGGCGCGGCCTGAACGTGCTGGTGGGCGGCATGTGCGAGACCGATTTCTCGGGCTATCCGGACTGCCGCGACGACACCATGAAGGCGCTGCAGGTGGCGCTCAACCTGGGCATGGCGACGCGCCTGAAGGTCGAGACCCCGCTGATGTGGATCGACAAGGCGCAGACCTGGGAACTGGCGCAGCAGGAGGGCGGCGACGCGCTGGTGGACCTGATCCGCTTCGACACCCACACCTGCTACCTGGGCGAGCGCGGCGACGCGCATCCCTGGGGCCACGGCTGCGGCGCCTGCCCGGCCTGCGCCCTGCGCGCGCGCGGCTACGAGCAGTACGTGGCGCGCAAGCAGTCATAAAAAAGGCCGGGGGAGAACCCCGGCCAACAGAGGAAATCGTGACGACGTTCAGGCGGTCGCGGTTTTTTCGAGATTGACCTTGCGCGAGCGGCTCATCAGGTACCAGACCAGCGCCACCGGAATCACGAGCGGCAGCAGCAGCGGCGAGATGGCCAGCGCCAGGACGATGGCGCCAATGCCCAGCGAACCCAGCAGCATCACGCCGACGCCGGCGAACACCACCGCCAGCAGCACGCCCACCATGATGGTGATGAACAGCGCCAGCAAGGCGCCGCCGCCCGCGAACAGGGTGGCCAGCATCCAGCCCAGCGGGCCGTCGATTTCGTCGCCGTCGAAGTGCATCGTCATGTCGTTGCCCCAGCTGTTGAACAGCAGCGCGGCGAACAGGAACAGGATGATGTAGGGGGCGTATTTTTTCATGGCGGTCCTCGCGGTTGGGGTAGTAGTTGGATGAACGTTTTGTTCTTGCATGCTCGAACTGTAGGCCTCCAGGCGCGGCGCGGCCACCTGCATGCGACAGGCCGCGCGTTTTGCGGGACGAAACGTGCATAGGCGGGGTCAGGCAGAACTGCCGGCAATTTTTTTCTTGTAAAGCCTGCCGCGTTTCCTATACTGGTTCTCTCTGTTACAAGGGGAGCCTATGTACGCTGTATTTCATGGAATCCGGGGCGAGCTTGCCCACGCCGGCGGCGGCGCCAAGAATCCGCCATCGGCGCCGCCCGCGATACCGCCGATCATCATCAATCCGTTCAACCGGCATACGCCGGCGCCAAACGGCGACCCGCGGCCCATCCCCGTGGGTCCGCCGATCGTGCCGCCGCCAGGCCCCGATTGGCGCTGTCCGCGCATCGTCGACGACTGCCCGGCCTGATATTGTCGAGTCAGTCCACAAAAGCCCGCATTGCTTGCCTGTGCGGGCTTTTTCACGGGTCCCGTTTCCTCTATGATCGTGGTTTTGGGCGCGAGCCCGCCGAAGGAAGCAGATGAACGACCAGACCCACGATCACGACGACGAAGAACAGGAAGCCGGCCCGGTGCAGGAGCCGCGCCTGTGGCAGGGCAATGGCTGGACCGCGCGCGTGATCAAGAACGACGACGACGAAGGCTGGGCCGTGGCCATGTACAAGGACGGCGAGCCGGAACCGGCCCTGGTCGGTCCCTGGACCATGGGCCGCGACAAGAAGAACCCGAAGCCGCTCGACGTCAATGCCTTCAACACGCTGATCAAGACTGCGTCCGAGGTGATCCGCCGCCACGAGCAGCACATGCACGCGATCCTGCACAAGAACCTGTTCGTGTCGACCGGCGAGGGCGAGCTGAAAGTGACGCTCGACATCGTGCCGGACGACGACGACCCCTATGCCATGCTGGCCGCGACGGACGAGATGGGCGAGCAGGTGGCGAAGGTGCGCGTGGCCCCGACCTTCAAGCTGACCCAGGCCTCGGCCCTGGCCTGGATCGAGAACGATTTCCGCGCCCCGCGCTGAAAAACGACATTTACTTGCCGCAGGCTGCTGCGGCTAGCGGCAAGCTGCTACTATTTCCTCTACGCATTTTCTGATTACGTGGGGGAAGCATGGAACGTCTTGACCGGCTGGAAGCGGTCCAGTCGATGCTGCTCGAGATCGGGCAATTATCGACCAGCTGCAGCGACATCACCGCATTCATCGAGGCCGTGCACCGGGCGCTGGGCCGCATCATGTATGCGGCCAATTTCTACGTCGCGCTGGCCGACCGCGAAGACGGTACGGTGCGCTTCCCTTATTTCGTCGACGAGGCCGACGGCAGCCGCGATCCGAACGAGCGCATCACGCTGGCCTCGCCCGAGCAGTCGCCAACGGCCTGGGTGCTGCTCAACCGCCAGACCCTGGTGTTGACGGCCGCCGATTTCCACGAACGCCTGAAGAATAGCGGGCGCTGGGGCAGCGGCAGCGTGCCGGAGCACTTCGTCGCCTGCCCGCTGCTGGACCAGAACCACCAGGCGCTGGGGGCGATCGTCATCCAGAGCTATTCCCCCGACCAGACCTACAGCGCGGAAGACCAGGCGCTGTTCGCCCTGATCGCCAACCACGTGTCCAACGCGCTGCAGGGCTTGCAGAGCGTGGAGCGGCTGGAGCGCGCAGTCTCGGCGCGCACCGCGGCGCTGGCCCACGAAGTGGCCGAGCGCGGGCGCGCCGAGAAGGTGCAGCACGCGCTGTACCAGATCGCCGACCTGTCGGCCCAGGCGCTCGACACCGACGCCCTGAGCGCGAGCCTGCACGGAATCATCGGCGAGCTGATGGTGGCCGACAACTTCCTGATCGCGCTTTATCACCCCGACACCGAAGAAATCAGCATCCCGTATTTCGTCGACCAGAAGGACAGCACGCCGCCGCTGCAGCGCTTCCCGTTCGGCAAGGCCATGTGCTCCTACGTCTTGTCGAGCAAGCAGGCGCAGCTGCACGACCTGGGGAGCTTCCGCCAGCTGGTGGCCAACGGCATCGTCACCGAACCCCTCGGCAATACCGAGATCGCGAGCTGGATGGGGGCGCCGATGCTGGTCCACGACAAGCCGTATGGCGTGATCGTGGTGCAGAGCTACGACCCGGCCATCGTCTATACCAAGGCCGAGCTGGATCTGCTGGCCTTCATGGCCAGCCACGTGGCGGTGGCGATCGCGCGCATGCAGGCCGATCGCAAGATCCGCAAGGCCAAGCAGGAACTGGAGCAGCAGAATGCGGCGCTGAATGACGCCCTGCACGCGCTGCAGGAGGCGCAATCGGAACTGGTGCGCCAGGAAAAGCTGGCGTCGCTGGGACGGCTGGTGGCGGGCGTGGCGCACGAGATCAATACCCCGCTGGGCATTTGCGTGACGGCGACCAGCCACCTGGTGCAGGAACTCAAGCTCACGCGCGAAGAACTGGCGGCGGGCGAGATGACCGAAGAGAGCCTGGCCACCTTCTTCGACGTGGTCGACCAGTCGCTGCGCATCATGACCACCAATACCCAGCGCGCGGCGGCGCTCGTGCGCAGCTTCAAGCAGGTGGCGGTCGATCAGTCGTCGGGCGATATCCGCAGCTTCAATCTGGACGCGTACTTGAAGGAAGTGCTGCTGTCACTGCAGCCGAAGCTGAAAGGGCGGCCGGTGAAGGTGGACGTCGACTGCCCGAAGGATCTGGTGCTGGACAGTTATCCGGGGGCGGTGTCGCAGATCGTCACCAATATGGTGATGAATTCGCTGGTGCATGGGTTCGAGCGTGACCAGCCGGGCAATATTACGGTGCGCGCGGCGGTCGAACAAGATGGCTGGGTGGTGCTCGACTATACCGACGATGGGGCGGGGATGGACAAGGACACGCTGGACAAGCTGTTCGATCCGTTCTTTACCACCAAACGTGGGACGGGTGGGAGCGGATTGGGGGCGCATATCCTGTACAACCTGGTGACGGGGGCGCTGGGCGGGACGGTCAGGGTGGAGAGTGCGCCGGGGGAGGGGTTGCGGTATCACTTGCGGTTTCCGCAGTCGCAGCGCAAGACTAAGTGATGAAAGCAATCCGGTGCCGTAGCAGTGCGAGTGTGTACATGTAACTTATTCTGAGTTGTTATTACATTTAAATCTTAAAAAAGCCACCCAAAAGGGCTTGTAGTTTGCTAACTGAATTTATTTGCAATAAAGCTTTGCTGTCTTGTTGCCGTTCGTTTTCTCTCTAACTTCCATGGTGCAGTTCTTGACTTCTTTTTCCGGTGTGAATTCTTTCCAAACTTTCTTGTTGTTTTTGTAGTCACATGCTAGATACTTGACATTGAGAGGCAAGGTCAAATCATAGCCGTTTTTTTTCTCTATGAATCCACCTTGTATCTCACTGATTTTGTCGTCAAAGTATGCACTAGCATCATGCAATTTATCTTTGCCAGATTTTGAAGGACATTCTAATGTTTGAGCAAAGGAATTAGAAGACAAGAGCACAAGGGCGAGAAGAATATTTTTCATGGCACTAGCACAATATAGTATTCATTAGCATTGTTAGAAGCTCTTACATTATTTCTTCTAGCTTCTTCTCTTGAGAATGCTTTCTTACTTCTTCTAGCTACACCTGATGAACCACGCCACTGATCTAAGACCCAAATGTTTGCATAGCCCCCGTTTACATATCTTGGACCGAAATCTAGGAAGATAGCTACATGCCAACCACTACGGTTTGGATACCTTGACTGTCCGTTCTCTGTCACAAAATTAGCGATGACAGTTCCCGGTTCTATGTAATTTTGATCAACAACACGTGGCCCAGGTTGCCACCTGCTAGTGTGTCCAACGTTAGTAACAGTCTGAACTAACGCGGCACATTCTTGATCCCGACCCGCATGTCTTCCCATGTATTTAGCTAGAAGCTCACCGAGGTCGCCTCTGTATACTGCTGGCCTCATAGTGTTTCACCTTGCCGAAGTTGTTTAGAACAGCTTGCAGTAAAGACAAAATTTCTACTTGAACAAGGTCAGCAGTAGCTAATGATGTGGCTCAAAAAGGCTTTCCACCACTCACAATATTTTTGACAAGATCATAAAGTTCGCTTGCCATTGCTTGTGAATTTGAAATTTCAATTTCGTAGAACTCTCGATCAAACCATGCCCAACATGATATTTGGATTTGGGGTGCTTTAACTGTCCAAATGCGGAGAATTTCGCACCATGAAACGCACACTAGTATCGTTAGGTCTAGGTTTTTTAGCTGCAGTGTTGGCGTATGTCGCGATCTTGCTTGTTGAACCAACTATGTACGTAGAAAAGGCTGGCAATATTATTGTTAATGCCTTCGTGGTTGTTTCAATCGTCACAGCGTTATCGTTCAACAGGTTAAAGCGGAAACGTTAGCTACTCCGCTTTTCCCTGTCAGTCCGGCCACTTCTCATTGATCGCCAGCGCCTTGTCCATATTCTTGATCAGCAGGTCCACATATTTCGGATCCAGGTGATGCCCCGCCACCTCACGCAGGTGCTCGGTCACCTTCGCCGGCGGCCATGCATCCTTGTAGCAGCGCTTGTGGCTCAGCGCGTCGAACACGTCGGCCACGGCCACGATGCGCGCATACGGGTGGATGTCCTCGCCGCGCAGCCCCTGCGGATAGCCGGTGCCGTCGAACTTCTCGTGGTGCTGGTGGGCGATCACCGCCGCCGCCTTCAGGATCGGGCGCTGCGAGCCGTCCAGGATCTGCAGCCCGATGGTCGGGTGCTGCTTCATGATTTCCCACTCTTCTTCGGTCAGGCGGCCCGGCTTGAGCAGCACCGCGTCGGGCGTCGCGATCTTGCCCACGTCGTGCATCGGAGCGGCGTGCATCAAGACCGCCGTCTCGTCTTCCGGCATGCCCGACGCTTGCGCCAGCATGTGGCAGACCTGGGACATGCGGCGCACGTGGTTGCCGGCCTCGTGCGAGCGCGATTCGACCACGTCGCCCAGGCGCAGGATCAGTTCGGCCTGGGTATCGGTGATTTCCTGGTTGAGAAGGATGTTGTCGAAGGCGATCGCCACGCCCGAGCAGAACACTTCCAGTAGCTGGGCGTCGATGTCCGAGATCTCGTCCACGCCCTTGAGCACCAGCAGCGACGCCTTGCCGCTATTGTTCGGGAAATAGCCGACATAAGTGTCGCCGTGCAGGCGCGAGATGCGGTTGTGGCGCGCGTCGTCGAGCTGGCTGAGCAGTTCTGGACCGATCTCTTCCTCACCCATGTCGCCGATCTGGGCCAGCACTTCGTACTGGCTGGTGCCGGTGATCACGCTGGCCGCTTTCAGGCGCAGCAGCATGCTCTGTTCCAGGCGCAGCAGGGCCACCACCTGCTGCAGCAGGCCGTTGGCGAAGTCCTTCAGGTTGCGTTGCTGGAAGATGTGGGCGGAGGCGGCGATCACCCGTTCCAGGCCTTCGCGGTAGGTCTGCTGCACGCGGCGCGCTTCGTCGACCTTCATGATGTCGCGGTAGGCGCGCAGGGCGGCGAAGGTGGTGGTGAACAGCTTGGTGCGGTCGAGCTCGGTCTTTTCCTTGTAATCGTTGATGTCGTAGTCGACGATCACGCGTTCCTCGGGCGCCTGACCTGGCTGGCCGGTGCGCAGCACGATGCGGGTAAATTGGTTGTCGAGCTCCTGGCGCATCCAGCGCGCCACTTCCAGGCCGCTGTCCTCGCGCTCCATCACCACGTCCAGGAAGACCAGCGCGATGTCTTTTTCGCGCGCCAGCACTTCCTTCGCCTCGGCGCCGCTGTAGGCATGCACGAAGGATAGCGCGCGGCCGTCGAGGCGGAAGCGCGACAGGGTCAGCTTGGTAATGTCATGGATGTCGGGTTCGTCATCGACCAGCAATACTTTCCAGGGTGCGAGCTTGGGCGCAGCGGAAGACAGAAAGGACATAGACGAATCCGATATCGTTTGAAAAGTTGTCTGGGACAGAATATTTCTGAACGTAAATGTAGCCCAGAGTCAAGTCGATTGTAGTACGACACATGACCATTAACAACAGGCAATATTGAAATTATGCAGCGGCAATGTAACAGCTAGCCCGCTCAAAGAGGCGGTGTTGCGGGCACAAGACAGCCTGCGTCAGTTGTAAAGTTTTTGACAACGTTCGCAGTAAAAGGCGCGCCGTCGCGTGTTGCCGAGATTGGCTTTTTTGAAAGGAATATCGCACCGCGGGCAGATCTTCCTGGCATGGGCCAGCCAGTGCTGCTTGAGCACGAACGCTTTTTTCCAGCCGAGGAAGTCGAAGCTGTACTGGCGCGCCTCGTCGACCAGGGCGCGCAGCTTGGGCGCCGGCAGCGCGCCCATGGTCGACAGCGGATGGACGCGGATGCGAAACAGCACCTCGTTCTTGATGATGTTGCCGACGCCCGAAAAGATGTCCTGGTCGAGCAGGGCGTCGCAGGCCAGCAGTTCGGGCCGCGCGCGCAGCTTCTTGCGCGCCTGTTTCGGATCCCAGCTGTCCGACATGACGTCGGCGCTGAAGTCATAGGCCTCGAAGGTCGCGCGGTCGATCTCGCGGATCGCGCAGGCGTAGAAATTCATTTCGCCGCCGTCTTCGGTCTCGATCGACAGTCTCGGCTCCTTGTCGCGCCGCTCGTCGATGCGGTAGGTGCCGAACAGCAAAAAATGGATGCGCAGGACGAGGTCGGGCGTCTCGATCAGGAAATGCTTGCCCCAGGTGTGCAGGCCGACGATGCGCTGGCCCACCAGCCGGCCCGGATCGATGGCGCGCACGTTGCCGCCGGCGCGCACGATGTCCTGGCCGACGAAACGGGCCGATTGTTCCTTCAAGATGACGAGCGATGGACCTTCCGGCATGGCATTCTCCCTTGTGCCATTCTCATCCATCACCATCTATGGGACATGTGCGAGGCCTAACATTTCGATACAAAAGTTGGACGATTCGAGACGAGCGCGGCTGCCCGAAGCGGCGTATATTTCAATGCAAGACGAACGATAAAAGTAATCCGAGGAGCTAAAAGCGATGAAATCATTACTGATGAAAACGGCCTTTGCGGGCCTGTTCGCGCTGACAGCCGGCGCCGCATCGGCCGGCGTCACCGTGAATTACATCGAGTCCGACAAGTTTGCCGACCTGCCTTTCGCGCCATGGGAGCGCGAGCAGGTGCTCAAGGAGTTGAGCGAGTATTTCACCAAGCTCGGCGCCCAGCTGCCGGAAGGCCAGGACCTGACGATCGACGTCCTTGATGTCGACCTGGCCGGCCGCGAATACCCGAATTTCCGCAGTGGCCGCGAGCTGCGCATCCTGAAAGGCACGGCGGATTGGCCGATCATCAACCTGCGCTATTCGCTGACCCAGAACGGGCAGGTGCTCAAGGGCGGCGATGCGCGGCTGGCCGACATGAACTATATGCAGCGCATCAACCGCCTGTCGGACAGCGACAGCCTGCGCGCCGAGAAGCGCATGATCGATGAGTGGTTCAACGAGACCATCCTGGAGAAGAAGCGGGGTGGTTGAGGCGGCGGCCGGATATGCGGCCAATTGTTTCTCTAGACACGACGGCGCTCCGCGGGGCGCCGTCGTCTTGTCGAGCCCGGGCAGGCGCTAGTCGTCCTTTCCGTCCTTCCTGCTGCTCACCTTGAGCGGATCGCGCACCGTATAGTCCGATGGAACGCTGAACAAGGCCGCAGGCGGCTCGCCGCGCTTGAGCTTGTCGAGTCGGTATACCACGTCGCCGCTGCGCGGATCGCTGCGCTTGTGGTACACCGTCACCTGCAGCTCGGGCGAGTACCAGGTTTCGCTGCTGACCTCGATCGGCGCGCGGTTGCCGATTTCGCCGGCCGGGATCGTGTAGCTGCGCTGGTTGCCTTCGGCGCGCAGGCCCGAGAAATCGCGTCCGCCCAATTCGCGCGTGACCGCCTTGGCCGACCACTTGCCGTCGTTGACGGCGCCGATGATCAGCGGCGCGATCTGGGCCGACATCGCCCGCGCCGCGGGCATGGGCTCGGCGACACGCACGCGCACCTCGGTCGGCTGCGCGCCGCGCTGGACGTCCTTGACGATGATGTGCGTGCCCTCCGGCAGCTTGCCTTCCCTGCGCAGCTGGTCGATGCGCTCGCGCGCCTGGTCCGCGGCGCGCCGCGCCTGCGTCGCCGCGGCGCGCGCGGCATCCGCTTCGGCGCGGGCGAGCTCGGACGTCATGTCGAGGCGCGTGGCGCTCTTGCGCTGCGGGTTCAGGATCCAGCGCGCGCCTTCGACCGGGTCGCTGATGGTGATGGTGCGCACTTCGCCGTCGTCGCCGTGCACTTCGGTGCGGGTGCGGCCGGCGCCGTCGCGATACTGCATCGAGCGCGAGGTGTTGACGATCTGGTTGCCGTCGGCCAGCCGCTGCATGCTCTCCGAGACCGCTTCGGCGCTGTAGGGCGCGTTCTTGACGATGCCGGCGCCCGAGATCCTGAGCATGGACGCGGCCAGGCTGGCGCTGTCGCCGGCGCGCTGCGCCGCTTGCTGGCCGGGCGGCAAGGTCACCGTGCCCTGGCGGATCACGATGCGGCGCTCGCCGTCGCTGCCCTGGTCGATCGTATAGTCCTCGGCCAGGGCGGGAGCGAAGGCGCTTGCCAGCAGGGTGGCGATCAGGATGGTTCTGGTATTCATACAGTCCTCACAGTCTATCGTGTCAGTTGACGGCGCTCAGGCGCACCGCCAGGGGATGGCCGTCCTGCGCCACCAGCATTTCGGCGCGCACCGTCTCGCCCGCGGTCTGCGGGTTGAGCGGCATGCCCAGCGGCGCCAGCGCGCTCTGCGGCAGCTCGGCCTCGACCACCCGGGTATAGGGTTCGCGCTCGATCCGTTCCAGCGATTCGAGGGCGATGAAGGCGGCGCCGTCGTCGACGCCGATCACCGGCGGACCGACCGTGATCGCCTGGTGCGGCGCCAGCGCCAGCAGCACGGCCACGCCGCACAGCGAGGCGAGGGCGCCGGCCGTGCCCCATTGGGGCAGCGACAGTTTGCGGTACCAGGGCTGCTTTTTCGGGAACTGGCGGGCGAAGGCCTGCAGCAATTCCTTTTCCACGCAGCGTGGCGCATCGTGCCCCGCCAGCTCGCCGCGCAGCGCGGCCAAGCCGGTGGCCAGTAGCGGGTCGAGATTGTCGTTTTGGTCGTTCATCATTCTTCCTTCCAGCGTCATTCGCTTGTCGCCCGTCCTAGGCGAGGTGGGCATCGTTCGACGGCGCGCCTTGCAGCCCGTGCAGCCGCTTGGCCAGCGCCGCCCGTCCACGCGCCAGCCTCGAGCGCACGGTGCCGATGTCGACCTGGCAGACGGTGGCGATCTCCTGGTACGACAGATCGTGCAGCTCGTACAGGATCACGGGATCGCGGTAGTGCGGCGGCAGCAGCGACAGCGCGCGCCGCACCTCTTCGGCCGCCTCGTTGCCGAGCAGCCGCGCCAGCGGTCCGGCGGCGTCGCTGGCCGCGTCCAGGTCCGGTTCGCCTTCATCGCCCAACGGTTCGGGCAGCTGCGGATGGCGCTGGCGCGCTTCGTCCAGCTTGAGCGCCAGGTTGCGCGCCACGCCGAACAGGAAGTGCTGCAGCTGGCCACATAGCGGGTCGTAGCCGAGCCGTCCCGTCAGCAGGCCCATGAAGGCTTCCTGCACGATGTCGGCCGCCGCATCGCCCGAGCCGCAGCGCAGCAGCGCGTAGCGGTACAAGGGGCCCTGGTGCCGCCGGTACAGCGCCGTGAACGCCTCGGCCTGCCCGGCGTGGACCTGGCGCAGCAGGTCGGTGTCAAGTTGTTCTGTCGTCGAGGTCATGGCAGTCTTCTTTTCTTGTATTCCGCCGAGTACTCCGAAAAGTTCCAACTATTTTTAGAAAACAAAACGCCCCGTGCCGGAAACCGGGACGGGGCGTACAGTGGGGTGTGATCTCTTAGTCGATCCAGTTTACGCGATCGAACTTGTTGCGGAAATCGTCGGGCATGTAGCACACCTGGCTGGTCTTGTAGTTGAAGAAGACGAAACCGGACTTGGCCATGGCGATCAGGGTCTTGTCGCGCGGCCGGGTGATGCGGAAGATCAGGTCGCCGCCGTACTTGTTGAAATCCATGACGCCGACTTCGAACAGCAACTGGTCGCGTCCATACGCTTCGGCGCGGTAGGTCGCGGCCAGGTCGGTGACGATGATGCCGTTGCCGTCGCGCTCGGTCTCGGCGACACCGAATTCGAACAGGAAGCGCGCCCTGGCTTCGGAGATCATCGCGATCATCGATTCATTGCCCAGGTGGTTGGCGGCGTTGATGTCCGTGACCCGTACCGTCAGCTGCGTCGAATAGTAAAACTGGTCTTCGGGAAGATTGAGTTGTAGGCGTGCCATCTCTTTATTCTAAACTCATTGTGTGGGGCCGCGTCCAATTTTATGGATGGCCCCGCCACCAGTGAGTAAGTACAGCTCGCCTTGGGCATCCTGGCCGAAAGACACGATGCGGCCGATGTCGTCGATCTCCCAGTCGCGCTGTTCGATGATGCCGTTGCCGGTGGCAAGGAAACTCTTCAGGTAGCCGCCGCACAAATCGGAATAGAAATAGCGGCCCGCCAGCTCGGGCAGGGCGCGCCCGCGGTACACGAAGCCGCCGGTGATCGAGCAACCGTTGACGTCGTTCGCGCCGTGGTCGTATTCGAAGACGGGCAGGGTCAGCCCGGCGCGCTCGCAAGTCTCGGCGCCGTAGCACAGCGTTCCTTCCATGACGTTCCAGCCATAGTCCAGGCTGGCCTGGGCCGTGCCGACGATATTGATTTCTTCGCGCCGGTCCTGGCCGGGGTCTGGTAAATACAGCTGGCTGGCGTCGAAGCTGAAGCGCCACGGGTTGCGCAGGCCGGAAGCCCAGATCTCGGGGCGGCGCCCGGTCGCGTCGCGATAGGGATTGCTGGTGGGAATCGTATAGGGGTGGGCGGCCGTGGCGCCCGCCACGTCGATGCGCAGCAGCTTGCCGAGCAGGCTGGCCTGGTTGCGCGCATTGCCTTGCGGATCGCTGGCGCCGCCGCCGTCGCCGGTGCCCAGGTACAGGTAGCCGTCCGGGCCGAAGGCGAGCTGGCCGCCGACATGGTTCTGGTAGGTCGGATGCGCGATGCGCAGGATGACCAGACCGGAGGTCGGATTGGCGGCCGTTGCCGTGGCGCCGGCGCTGAAGCGCTCGATCACGATATTGCGCTGCAAGTCGGTGTAGCAGACGTAGAAATAACCGTTGCGAGCGAACTGCGGATCGAAGGCGAACGACAGCAGCCCGCCTTCGCCTTCGGTGAATACGCGCGCGCCGATGTCGAGGTAGGGCTGGTCGCGCGTGCTGCCGTTGTCGACGATGCGCACCCGGCCCGGCCGCTCGCTGACGAACAGGCGCAGGTCTCCGGGCGGGGCGGTCAGCCAGGTCGGGTTGTCGAGCCCGGCGACGACCTGCGTCGTGACGAGCGTCAGCGTGCCGCTGCCATAGCTCACCGTGGCGGACGCGGTGGCGCCGGCGCTGATGGTCGCCGCTTGCGAGGCGGGCGCCGGCTGGTAGGTGACGCCGCCGCTCGTGACAGCCGAGGCCGACACGTTATAGCTGCCGGGCGCCAGGTTGGCGAGGGTTTGCGATTGTGTGAGGTCTTGCAGGTAATTGTTGGGACCGGTGACCCGCAGGGCGGGATTGACGCCGGCCGGCAGGCCGCTGGCGCTGACGGCTAGCGATCCGGTGCTGGCCGGTGGCGGGACCGCGCCGGTGATGCCTGGACTGCCGCCACCGCCACCGCAGGCGAGCAGGGTCAGGCCGATGAGCATGGCCACGAACGGCAACAGCATGGTCCGCAGATGCCCGATGCGCATGCCCGCCTCCATGACGGTCGTTTTCGCTTGCGTTAGTGTGCCAGCAATACCACGTCGTTCTGTCTTGGCTCAGTCCTTGATGTCGGGCTCGACCAGTTTCGCCAGTTGTTCGAGCGATTCTTGCCAACCCAGGTAGCACAGCTCGACCGGGATCTGGGCAGGAATGCCTTCTTGCCTGATATGCACCTCGACTCCGCAAAAGATTTCTCGCATGACGACCGTGGTCTGCATCTGGCCGGGCAATTGCGGGTCGTCGAACTCGGCCGTGTAGCGCACGCGCTTGCCGGGCTCCAGCTCCAGGTATTCGCCGCCGAAGGTCTCGCTGCGGCCGTTGGTGAAGTTGGTGAAGGACATCCGGTAGCGGCCGCCGACCCGGCCATCCATCTCGTGGACGGTGGCGAACATGCCATAAGGCGGCAGCCATTTTGCATAGGCGCCGGGAGTGGTGAAGGCGCGGAACAGGCGATCCGGTGTCGATCTGAGTACGCGGTGCAGCTCGACGGTATTGGTGGACATGGTTGGTCTGCTATCGAAAAGGTGTTAGCGCAAAGTAGTAATGTCCCCTCTCCGCTAAGTAGAAATGTCCCCTAGGATGCCCTGAAGGGGGACGGGACAGTGCTCAAGATGACAGCCAAAGACGTGTTGCGTAGCCAGGTGATGGCACAGGTAGTTGAGGGTAAGCTGGATCAGGAAAGTGCTGCCAGGAGGCTGGGCATCAGCACGCGCCAGGTGAAACGTCTGAAGCGGCGTATGCTCGACGAGGGCAATGCAGGGCTACTGAGCAAGAGCCGGGGCAAACCGTCGAATCGACGCACGCCACAAGAGAAGCTGTCCAAGGCATTGGACCTGATCAGGGCGCACTATGCGGATTTCGGTCCGACGTTGGCATGCGAGAAGCTCGACGAACTGCATGAGATCCGCCTATCAGTGGAAACGGTGCGCAAGGCGATGATTGCGGCGCAACTGTGGAAACCGCGTCGTGGCGCAACAGCGCGGACACACGCAATGCGCGAGCGCAGGGCGCGGCGCGGAGAGCTGATCCAGATCGATGGATCGCCGCACGACTGGTTCGAGGGCCGCGCGCCCCGCTGCAGCCTGTTGGTGTTTATCGACGATGCCACGAGCGAGCTGATGGCATTGCGTTTCGTCGATGCCGAGACGACGCTTGGATACATGAGTTTGCTGGAGGAGCACATCAGAAATCATGGCCTGCCAGCGGCCCTGTACAGCGATCGTCATAGCATCTTCCGGATCAGCACGGGCGACAAGAGTGGCGTCGGTGAAGGGCAAACGCAGTTTGCACGCGCATTGGAACAACTCGGTATCGAGGGCATCCAGGCTAACAGCCCGCAGGCCAAGGGACGAGTCGAGCGAGCCAATCAGACCTTGCAGGACCGCTTGGTAAAGGAGATGCGGTTACAGGGCATCAGTAGCCAGCAGGCTGCCAATGCCTGGCTACCGCAGTTCATTCGCGCCTTCAACCGGCGCTTTGCCGTCACGGCCGTGCTGCCTGAAGACGCTCATGTGCCGTATGGCGGAACCGAAGCTGCTCTACGCCGAATCCTCTCGGTGCATACACCTCGCCGCCTGTCGAGCAACCTGAGCTGTCAGTTCAATGGCTTGCTGTATCAGATCCAAATTGCCGACCAGGGGCGAGCATTGCGTGGCGCCAGCGTTACTATCGTCACCCATCCGGAAAGTGCGACCGAGGTCGTCTGGCAAGGCCGGGTTTTGCAGCACACATGCAGCAGCAAGCCAATCAAGCAGCATGAGGCGATCGACGGCAAGGACATCAATGGCAAGGTCGAGCAGGCACTCGCCCGACGCCAACCGCCACAGCCTATCGGACACCCCTGGAAAAAACGCATGGAAACGCAACCGGGCACCGTCCCTGTACGTGCTGAGTTCGCCCATACGAAATCGCATCTGGCCCCTGTTACCAACCCGTGATCAAATTGGCAAGAGGGACATTTCTACTTTGCGCAACAGGGGACATTTCTATTTAGCGTTGACAGTCTGCTATCGAAAAGGTGCACACAGGTGCGCTCCGTTCTCTTCCTGCCCCGAGCCGTCCTGTTGACCGTGCTCGTACCTGACAGGCGTGACTTTCCCGCCTGCCGCTGGAACCGCTCCAGCAGCAGTGCCATACATTGCCGCATGACTCGCCTCGGGTAGCGCCATTCTCGCCACAAGGGCGCCGGTGGCGAGCCGTTGCAGATTGACCGCGGCGTTCACGTCACGGTCGTGACGCGCGCCGCAGGCGCAAATCCAATTGCGCTCACCGAGTTTCAACCCGATGTAATGCGCGCCGCATGTCGAACACAGTTTGCTGGATGGATACCAGCGATCCGCCAGCACCAATAACGTGTTGTAACGTTGCGCCTTGTATTGGAGCTGACGCCGGATCTCGTAAAACCCAACGTCGGCGATCGCCCGCGCCAGCCGATGGTTGGCCAGCATGCCGCTTACGTTCAGGTCTTCGATCGCCACCGCTTGGTTCTCGCGGCACAGGCGAGTCGTGAGCTTATGGATGAAGTCGGTGCGTACATGCATGATGTGCGCGTGAAGGCGCGCCAGCGCACGCGCATCCTTTTTCCGGTTGCGCGACACCGGCAAACGCACACCTTTCGGGATCGCGCCCGTAATCCCGGCACCGGCCTTCGCTGCTTTCAGCTTGCGTGCATGGCGCCGCGAACGGATGCGCAGGCGCCGCTGGCTTGCACGTAGCGGCCGTGGGGCCGCGATCTTCTCGCCGCTGGACAGAACGGCCGCGGCGCTCACGCCGAGATCGACCCCAACTACGCCATCGCCCTGGCGCTGAAGACGGGCCAATTGCTCCGGCAGCTTGACCTGCACCGCCAGATACCAATGGTCGGCTTCACGCGACACGCAGGCGCCCATGATCTTGCCGGGGAGCCGCAGGACCTCGGCCAGCAATACCTCTCCGATCTTTGGCAGCACGGCGCATTTGCCCTCAAAACGAATCTTGTCGTTGGCAATATAAAACGAGTCCCGGCAGCGGCCTTTCAGTTTAAACGTCGGTGGATAGGCTTTCTTGCCGGCTTGCCGTTGCTCGACGTAGCGACGCCAAGCTCGCTGAAGATGCGCGAAAGGCTGCGCATGCGCATCGCGGTGGATTGTTCGCAACCACGGTTTGCTTTCGGCGTCGAGCCAGTCCGGGTGGGCATACTTGATCCCATTGAACTGCTTTTTCAGTTTCATGGCATCTGGCCGCTGGCCCAATGCGGTTTGCCGCTGCCACTCAGCCAGCGCCCAGTTCCAGACCTTGCGCGCCGTCCCTGCCGCACGTGCGAAATAGTCGCGCTGCTCGGATGTGGCTTCAAGCCGGATGCGATGTGACAGCAACATTGCGCACATCCTTGTTCAATGCAACATCCAACTGGCGGCGATAGTTGCGCAACCCATATAAACGACTTGAGAAGCAATGCACGATGGTCATCATGTCCTGCACCATCTCCTGTTCGGGGGACAGGCGCTCCTGATTCAGTACGAGGAGCTCGCAGCCACGCTCGTGCGCTATGTGTTCGAACCATTCATACCCGAAGCGCGTCAGGCGATCCCGGTGCGCCAGCACCAGGGTGCACACCTCGCCTCGCCCGATCGCATCGGTCAGTTCCAGCAAGCGCGGACGCTTGAAATTGAGTCCGCCGCCGATCTCTTCGATGAACTCGACATTCGCCAGTCCACGGGCTGTGCAAAACTCTTCCAGAACCCGGCGCTGATTGCGCAAATCAGACTTTTGCGCAGCACTCGACACCCTGCAGTAAGCGACGATCCGGTATGGAACCGGGCGTGACTGCAATCCGATCCGCTCAGCAATCTGCGTTTCGCTATAGAGGCGCAGGCCAGTTGGGCTACGCGCCAATGGAGAGAACGTGCCACAGCGATCCCAGCGTTGCAACGTCTTGGGTGTCACGCCAAGCCGGCGCGCTGCCGCTCCAGTCTTCAGCATCATTTCCATGGTGTTCTCGCATATACGCTTACGTAGATTCAGACACCATAATTGTGACTAGAGTTCCGCTCCTTGTGTGGTAGCGGCAGAGGACATCCCTCTGAACGCCACGACGAAGCAACACTCCCGGATTCGACACCGGCGCCGAGATTTTGATGCGCCAAATGACGAATGGTTTGGAACAGCGCAAGCCGCGCCATTCCAAACCATTGTCTCTGCCCAACAAATGGGCAGCTGCTAGCCTATGCGATTATTTCTTCGCTTCGACGCCCGGAGTAGCCGAACGCGCCAGGAAGGCCTGGGTCACTTGCGGCAGGTGCTCCAGCAGCCAGGCCGCCATCGCCTTTTCCTGTTCCAGGATCTGCTCCAGCTGGGCCTGGGTTGCCGTGTCGCCGACGGACTTCGCCGCTGCGATCAGCGCCGTATAGCTCGAGATCTCGACGTTCTCGAACACATAACCGGCCATGGCGCCCTTGACGACTTCGTCGCTGGCCGCCATGCCGCCCACGGCCTGGCCGAAGGCCGCCAGGCGGCCGCCGATGTCTTTCAGGATCGAGTTGTCGGTGCCGCGGCGGGCCAGGATTTCGTCGAGGATGCCGTGCTGCCAGCGGGTCTCGTCGATGTGCTGGACGATGCGCGCGCGCAGCTCAGGATAGTGTTCGAGGCGCTCGGCCTGCGCGGTCAGCATCTGCTCGGCCTGCTTTTCCATTGCGTGGGCATCGCGCAGCCAGTCGTTGAAATTCTCGTCTGCAGTGGTCGTCATGATTCCTCCGTGAATGTTTGTACAGGTGGCGAAGTTCGCCCTGCCATAACCTTCGCAGAGTTGGCGAATCATGTTTGTTAGGTGCTACACATTGTCGATGAATCCGGCGCACCGGATGTCATGGCATTGATGGGGCGCGCGTGCGCGTCTTGCTGACGACGCCGGCAGGGTCGATCAGCACGACGAATTCGGAAAATTGCCCGCCGCCGGCCGGTGACTGGTAGACCCAGGCCTCGTAGCCGCTGTCGAAGCGCACGCTTTTCGTCGGGCCGAAGGCGGCCAGCAACTCCGCCTTCGTCGTGCGCCCGGCCATCACGGTCGCGGACAGCCGCTCGGCCGCGACGACGGAACCGGGCGGCGCGGGCTGGGTGGCGCAGCCCGCCAGTAACGCCGCGCACAAGAGAAGTCGCAGCCTCATGGCGCCACCCCGGCTGGCGCATCGACCATGTATTCGAACTCGACCAGGGTATCGTCGGGCCAGCTCGCATCCCACAGCGGCACATAATAAGTGCGGTCGAGCAGCGCCTGGCAATCGCAGAAGGGCAGCATGTCGGGCGTCTGTTCGCCGCCGGCATACAGCATATTGAAGGGCAATGTTTCAACCCGCTCGCCGGCGCGCAGCGTGACCGCAAAGATCGGCCGTTCGGCGAAGAACAGGTAGTTGCCGTCCGGGCTGGTGCACACGCCCTCGGGCGTGTTCAGCGCATCCGAAATCCAGCCGAACAGCGGCGAGCTGTTCGAGACCAGGCCGGCTTCCTTGCCCACCCGGCACTCCAGGCGCAGGTCGCCCAGGCGCCGCGTGCCCGGCGGCAGGCCCGGTGTCTCGATCCGTGCACGCCAGGTCATGCTGGCGGTCTTGCGGCTGGCGAGCACGGCGGCGTCTTCCTGCAAGGCCTGGGCGTTGTGTGGCAGGACGAAGAAATTGTTCTCATCGACGGGCACCGGCACCGACACGGTGTCGCCCGCAATGCGCAAGGTGATGCCGCGCATGTCCGTCGACGGCAGGCGCGGCAGCAGCTGGAAGCGCAGGGTGGCGTTGGGAGCAAAGGCGCGTTCGCGCTCGAAACGCTCCATGCCGCGGATCATCTTGCGATAGGACTTGTCGACCGGGTCACGGGTGGACTTGACGGTGACGGTGTTCTGGCCGGCGGCCGAGGCCGGCAGGCAGAGTGAAGCGGCCATGAGCACGGAGCCCATGGCAAGCGAAGACACAACGCGGACGATCTGCCGCGTCATGGTCTTACCAGTACCGAACGCGGCCGGTATCCATATGCACGAACTGCGAGCTGGCGTAATAGCCGACGCCACCGCCCTTGAGCGACATCGCCGCTTTCTGCAGGTTGCGCAGGTCGGTGCCCGGCAGGCGGATGTCGATTGCCTTGCCGTCCATGTGCAGGCTGCGCTTGGCGACGCCGCCGCTGCCGTGGCTGCGCAGGAAGGCGTTCGATTCAGGCGCGCGGTAGCCCGAGATGATGTGCAGTTCCTTGCTATTGTCGAGCTTGCTATTGAGCTGGCCGAGCAGCAGCAGCAGTTGCGGATCGATCTCGGCGACCTTGCCGCTGCGGTGGTCGCGCAGCACTTTATTGATGTCTTTCAGGGCATCGGGGACGAACTCGCCTTCGGCCCAGAACGTGCTCTTCAACTTCTCGCCGGTGTGCGTATTGTAGAAGCGCAGGCAGCACTCGCCCGACAGGACACTGCTGTCAGGTGATGTATTCTTGGCAAGGGTTGGAAGGGCGAGGGAGGAAGATGCGAGGAGGAGAGAGCTCTTGAGGAAGGAGCGTCGTTGAATCATTGAAGGGAGTCCTTACGCTGGTTCGCTGAACCATCAATGATACGCCGATTGCGTCGAACGTGCAGATAAAATGATGGAAAATGCGGCGAATCAGCTACGATGTCAAGTGTTCAATGTTTTTTGAGAGAGGAAGTCATGCCGAGTATTGTCAGAAAGTTCTTGAGCAAAAAACTGGTTCTGGCCGCCGCACTGGCGACGGTCGGCGCTGCCGCCGTGGCGCAAGAAGTGACGCCGGTCGACAAGCCGCCGCTGGCCAAGGGCTGGAAGCTCGAAACGGTCGCCACCGGCGCGCCGCAGCCCTGGGGCATGGCCTGGTTGCCGGATGGCCGCATGCTGGTCACGGGCAAGCAGGGCACGCTGCACCTGTTAAACGGCAAGAGCTTCCAGCAAATTCCTCTGGACGGTTTGCCGAACCTGTATGCCAGCGGCCAGGGCGGCCTGCTCGACATCGCGGTCCATCCCGCCGATAAAACCAACCCGCGCATCTACATGACGATGTCCAGCGGCAGCGACGACGAGAACCGGACCGTGCTGGTGCAGGGCGTGTTCGACGGCAAGCGCGTGACCGGCCTCAAGCAACTGTTCGCGGTCAACCTCGGCAAGAGCGGCGGCCAGCACTTCGGCTCGCGCATTCTGTTCCTGCCCGATAACACGCTCCTGATGAGCATCGGCGACGGCGGCAATACGCCTCAGCGCATCGGCAATATGCTGGCGCGCGACCATGCCCAGAGCCTGGCCTCGCACACCGGCAAGATCCTGCACCTGACGGACACCGGCCAGCCGGTCGGCAAGGGCGCGTTCGCCGGCAAGGACAACGCCCGTCCCGAGATCTACAGCTACGGCCACCGCAACGTGCAGGGCCTGGCGCGCGATCCGAAGAGCGGCCGCGTCTACGCCAACGAGCACGGCTCGCGCGGCGGCGACGAAATCAACGTGATCGAGGCCGGCAAGAACTATGGCTGGCCGCTGCAAAGCTATACGCTGGACTACGGCACGCGCGAGCCGATCGGCATGAAGGTGGTGCCGGGCACGGTGCAGCCGATCGTCGTGTGGACCCCGTCGCCGGCGCCGTCGGGCCTGGCCTTCTATACGGGTAAAGCCTTCCCGCAATGGCAGGGCAGCCTGTTCAGCGGCAGCCTGGCCGGCCAGGACGTGCGCCGCGTGCAGCTCGACGCCCAGGGCAAGGTGACGGCCCAGGAGCTGCTGCCGGTCGGCAAGCGCGTGCGCGACGTGCGCCAGGGCCCGGACGGCCAGCTGTACGTACTGACCGACGAAGCCAAGGGCAGCCTGCTCCGGATCGTGCCGCGCTGAGGTCCCCAAGTGATGCGCGCTGCATGATGTTGGGTCAAACCTGGCATATGCATCATGTTTTTGTTTGTTGACAACGTGAAACCTGCCTAGAATGAATGTTTGCAAGGCGCGTCCCTGAGGCGCGCCTTGTGCGTTTCATTCCCGTCCCGCCCCTTTCAGGAGGAGAAGCATGGCAGTTTCCGTTCGTCGCACCATCGGCCTGGCCGCAGCGCTCGCGCTTGCGTTCGGCACGTCTTCCATCCAGGCCGCGCCGGCAAAACCGGCCGCCACGCCGGACATCCCGATCCCGGACATCAAGTACACCAAGTTCACGCTCAAGAACGGGCTGACGGTGCTGGTGCACGAAGACCGCAAGACGCCGGTGGTGGCGATCAATACCTGGTACCACGTCGGCTCCAAGAACGAGAAGGTGGGCAAGACCGGCTTCGCCCACCTGTTCGAGCACCTGATGTTCAGCGGCAGCGACAACTTCAAGCACACCTACCTGAACGCGATGGAGCGCATCGGCGCGACCGACCTGAACGGCACCACCAACCAGGACCGCACCAACTACTTCCAGAACGTGCCGACCTCGATGCTCGACTATGCGCTGTTCGCCGAGAGCGACCGCATGGGCTACCTGCTCGGCACGGTCGACAAGAAGAAGCTCGACATCCAGCGCGGCGTGGTGCAGAACGAAAAACGCCAATACGAGAACCAGCCCTACGGCATTGCCTGGGAACTGTTGACCACCAATACCTACCCGGCCGGCCATCCGTATTCCTGGACCGTGATCGGCAAGATGGAAGACCTCGACGCGGCCTCGATGACCGACGTGCAGGACTGGTTCAAGCAGAACTACGGCCCGAACAACACGGTGTTGGTGCTGTCGGGCGATATCTCGCCGGACGAAGCGCGCGAGAAGGTCGAGCGCTTCTACGGCGCGATCCCGCCGGGCCCGCCGCTGGCCAAGCATGACGCCTGGATCGCCAAGCGCACTGGCACCCACCGCACGGTGGCGCAGGACCGCGTGCCGCAGTCGCGCATCTATCGCACCTGGAACGTGCCGGGCGCGCACACGCAAGAGGAAGCGTTGCTCGACCTGGCGGCGCGCGTGCTGGGCGGCGGCAAGACCTCGCGCCTGTATAAACGCCTGGTGTACCAGGATCAATTGGCCACTAGTGCGACCGCGAGCGACAGCTCGTCCGAGATCGGCGGCCAGTTCAGCATGACCCTGACCGCGCGTCCGGGCGCCGACGTGGCGAAGATGGAAAAAGTCGCCGACGAAGAGCTGCGCGCGCTGATGAAGAGCGGCCCTACGGACGCCGAACTGCGCCTGGCCAAGACCGCGATCCTGGCCCAGTACACGCGCATGATCGAGCGCGTCGGCGGCTTCGGCGGCAAGAGCGACCTGCTGGCCTCGTGCGAGACCTATACCGGCAATCCGGACTGCTACAAGGTTTACCTGCAGCGCATCAAGGATGCCACCCCGGCCATGGTCAGGAAGGCCATGAACGACTGGCTCAGCGACGGCGACTTCGTGCTGCAGATCGACCCGTTCCCGACCGGCCTGGCAGCGACCAATACCGGCCTGGACCGCAGCAAGGCGCCGGACACCGGCAAGGCGATGTCGCTCAAGCTGCCGCCGATGCAGCGCACCACCTTGTCGAACGGCCTGAATGTCGTGCTGGCCGAGCGCCATGAAGCGCCGATCGTCAACCTGCAGATGCTGGTCGACAGCGGCTACGCCTCGGACAGCGCCACGATGCCCGGCGTGGCCAGCCTGGCCCTGCGCATGCTCGAAGAAGGCACGAGTTCGCGCAAATCGCTGCAGATCGGCGAGGAGCTGGAAAGCCTGGGCGCGACCTTCGGCGCCAGCACCAACCTGGACGGCGCTTTCGTTGGCATGAACGCGCTCAAGGCCACGCTGCCGCAGGCGCTGAACCTGTATGCGGACCTGGTGCTCAATCCCGCCTTCCCGCAGAACGAATTCGTGCGCCTGCAGCAGGACCGCCTGGCCGCGATCGCGCGCGAGAAGTCCGATCCGCAATCGATCGCGATGCGCCTTGCGCCGGCCCTGCTGTACGGGCATAACCACGTGTACGCCAAGCCGGGCACCGGCACCGGCACCGAGGACGCCGTCAAGCGCATGACGCGCGCCGACCTGGTGAAGTACCACGCCACCTGGTTCAAGCCGAACAACGCCACGCTGCTGGTGGTGGGCGACACCACGCTGGCCGAGATCAAGCCGATGCTCGAGAAAGCCTTCGGCGCCTGGAAGGCGGGCGAGGTGCCCAAGAAAGTGATCGACACGGTGGCGCCGCGCGCCGCGCCGGTGGTCTACCTGGTCGACCGTCCCGGCGCGCTGCAGAGCGTGATCCTGGGCGGCCAGCTGGCGCCGCCGCGTAACAGCCCCGAGGCACTGCCGCTCGAGATCGTCAACGACGTGTTCGGCGGCACCTTCAGCTCGCGCATCAATATGAACCTGCGCGAAGACAAGCACTGGTCGTACGGCGTGCGCAGCCTGGTGTCGCCGGCGATCGGCCAGCGCCAGTTCATGAGCGTCTCGCCGGTGCAGACCGACAAGACCGGCGACGCGCTGAAGGAGCTGGTGGGCGAATACCGCAACATCGCCGGCGCCAAGCCGATCGCGAACGAGGAGCTCAAGTTCGCGCAGGACAATAAAACCCTGCGCCTGCCGGGCAGCTTCGAGACCGCGGGCCAGCTGGCCGGCGCCTATTCCACGATCCTGCAGTACGGCCTGCCCGAGGATTACTTCAACACCTATACCGAAAAGGCGCTGGCGCTCACGCCGCAGCAGGCCAACGCCCTGGCCGCGCGCAGCTTCGTGGCCGACCGGCTGGTGTGGGTGGTGGTGGGCGACATGGCCAAGGTCGAGAAGGACATCCGCGCCCTGAACCTGGGCGAGGTGCGCCGCATCGACGTGGACGGCAAGCCGCTGCCGTAATGTTGTCTTGGTATGTGCCCGGCCTGTGCGCCGGGCATGCCGGGTTTCGGGGACACTATGGGCAGGAGGAATGCTCATGGACCAACAACTCACCCTCGACCCGGCGCATACCGCGCTGGTCCTTATCGATCTTCAGAACAGCAACGTCAAGCACGATCTCGCGCCGCACAGTGCGGAGAACGTGGTCGGCAACTGCGTGCTGCTGGCGCAAGAGATGCGCGAACGCGGCGGCCTGGTCATCTACGTGCATGTGTTGCTGAACGAATTGCCGCAAGCGCCGGCCGATGCGCCATTGCGTCCGCAGGGCGCGCCGGCGGCGCCGCCCGACGCGTCCTGGCTGGCGCCGGAGGCCGGCGTCGAGGCGCGAGACCTCGTCATCGTCAAGCGCCAGTGGGGCGCCTTCTATGGCACCGAACTCGAGCAGCAGCTGCGGCGGCGCGGCATCGACACGCTCATCATGGGCGGCATCGCCACCAATTTCGGCGTCGAGTCGACCGCGCGCGCGGCCTATGACTTCGGCTTCAAGCTGGTGTTCGCCGAGGATGCGATGAGCAGCTTCGATGCCGATGCCCACCATTTCGCGTGCGAGAACATTTTCCCGAAAATGGGGAGGGTGCGTTCGACGCGCACCCTGATCGACGTGCTGCAGGCGGGGACCGGCGCCGCGTGACGCCGGCCGATGGACATCAACCGGCGCGCTGGATATCCGCCGTGATCTCGTAGGCGCGCAGGCGCGCCGCGTGATCGTAGATCTGTGAGGTGATCATCAGCTCGTCCGGCTTGGTCTTCTCGATGAAGGCGCGCAGCTGGTGAGCCACCGTCACGCGCGAGCCGATTGCCGAGCACGACAGCACGCTGTCGAGCATCATGCGTTCGGGCAGGTCGAGCGCTTCCAGGTAGCCGCTCACCGGCGGCTTGAGCTTGGTCGGGCGGCCGGTGCGCAAGTTGACGAAGGCCTGCTGCATCGAGGTCGCCAGGAAGTGCGCTTCTTCGTCGGTGTCCGCGGCGAACACGTTAAAGCCCAGCATGATGTACGGCTTGTCGAGCTGTTCCGACGGGCGGAAGTTGCTGCGGTACATGTCGATCGCCTGCATCATCATCTGCGGCGCGAAGTGCGAGGCAAACGCATACGGCAGGCCGAGGTGCGCCGCCAATTGGGCGCCGAACAGGCTGGAACCGAGGATCCACACCGGCACGTCCAGGCCGGCGCCGGGCACGGCCTGCACCGGACGGCGGGTCGAGCCGGCGAAATAATCCATCAGCTCCACGACGTCTTGCGGGAATTCGTCGGCATCCGACGCCAGGTTGCGGCGCAGGGCGCGCGCCGTGGTGTGGTCCGAGCCTGGCGCGCGGCCGAGGCCGAGGTCGATCCGGCCCGGATGCAGCGCCTCGAGCGTGCCGAACTGTTCGGCGATCACCAGCGGCGAATGGTTGGGCAGCATGATGCCGCCGGCGCCCACGCGGATGCGCGAAGTGCCGGCCGCCACGTGGCCGATCAGCACCGCGGTGGCGGCGCTGGCAATGCCCGGCATGCCGTGGTGTTCGGCCAGCCAGAAGCGGTTGTAACCCCAGCGCTCGCCATGTTGGGCAAGGTCGAGCGAGCGTTGGAACGAGGTGGCCGCATCGCTGCCTTCAGCGATCGGCGAGAGGTCGAGTATCGAAAAAGGAATCATGGATCCATGATACGCCGATGCGAAAAAGCGCGTGCGCGGCCACCCAAAAATGCCGGGGCCGCCACTTGGGTTAGTATTTCTTCATGATGCCAAAACACTTTTTTCGCATGCGTGTTGCGATCTTTCCTGCCGTCATGCTGCTCGCCGGCTGTGTCCACCTGCCGACTTCCATGAGCGCCGAATCCCGATTCAATCCGCAACGCGTGACCGCGATCGATCACGCCATCGATGCCGCGATCGCCGCCCGCAAGCTGCCGGGCGCGGTGTACCACCTCGAACGCGGCGCCGCCACCTACGAGCGCGGCTATGGACGGCTCAGCTATGAAGAGGACGCCGCCGCCGTCACGCCCGCGACCGTCTTCGATGCCGCCTCGCTGAGCAAGGTGCTGGTGACGGCGCCATCGGTGCTGATGCTGGCCGAGGAGGGCAAGATCGATCTCGAGGCGCCGCTCACAAATTATTTTCCGGAATGTACCGGCGGTGGCAAGGAAGCGATCACGATCCGCCACCTGTTGACGCATGTGTCGGGCCTGGCGTCGGGCTTGCCGGCGAAACCGGCGTGGCAGGGCAAGACGGCAGCGCTGTCCCTGGCCTGCGCGCAGTCGGTGACCCATCCGCCGGGCAGTTTCTTCCGCTACTCGGACATCAACTACATCCTGCTTGGCCTGCTGGTCGAGCGCACGGCGGGCGTGTCGCTCGACCGCTTCGCCCAGGAACGCATCTTCGCACCGCTGGGCATGCTTGACACCGGCTACCGCCCACTGGAACGCATGCCGGCGGCGCGCATCGCGCCGACCCAGCGCGGCGCCAGCGAGGCGGCGCAGCTGCCCACGGCGCACGGCGACCTGGCGCCGGGCGCGCCGCTGCAGGGCGTGGTGCACGATCCGACCGTGCGGCGCATGGGCGGCGTGGGCGGCTCGGCCGGCGTGTTCTCGACCGTCGGCGACGTCGCCCGCTTCGGTCGCATGCTGTTGGGCAATGGAGCACTCGATGGCGTGCGCATATTGCAGCCGGAAAGCGTCCGCCTGCTGACGACGGTGCAGTCGCCGTCCGGCATCGCGGCGCTGCGGGGGATGGGCATGGACATCGACTCGCCCTATGCCAAGCGTCCGCGCGGCAATGTCTATCCGATCGGCAGCTATGGCCATACAGGATTCACCGGCTGCATCCTGTGGGTCGATCCACAGTCACAAAGTTTGTATGTCTTCCTGTCGAACCGGGTCTATCCGGACGACCGCAGCGTGGTGCTGCCGCTGTACACGCAACTCGGGACACTCTCTGCGCAAGCTGCACTGGAAGCTCTGCAGTAGGCGAAAGATGGGCGCAAGATAGTGGAAATTAAAAGACGATGATGTATTTCCGAGCGGCTACCGTGCGCTCCCATCCGTAGCATGTCCCTACACTGGAACTCCTCACTCGACGCAGCACGCCACCAAACCGGCATGTGCGCCGGGTACCGCCCCTGACTCATTAGTTACATTGAGGAGAACACCATGAAAATGAATACGTTACTCAAAGGAATGCTCGGTGCTTCGGTTGCCGCCGCCATGTTCGGCGCCACAGCGGTCAACGCCCAGACCAGCACCACCGGCTCGACCACCACCGGCCAGTCGGGCCAGATCGGCAGCAGCACCAGCAGCCAGACCGGCAGCATGCGCGACCAGACCAGCGGCAGCTCGTCGACCGGCGCGACCGGCAGCATGCAGAGCACCGATCCGCAACACCAGCGTGACCGCGACCGCCGCAGCAAAACCGGCACCAGCAGCGGCACCTCGGGCACGAGCGGCACGACGGGCACCACCGGCACCACCGGAACGACCGGCACCTCGGGAACGACCGGCACCACGGGTACGACCGGCACCACCGGCACGACCAGCGGTTCGAGCGGTTCGCTGGGCACCGGCACCAGCGGTTCCACCGGCACCATGGATGACACCGGCCGCACCGGCACCTCGACCGGCACCACGGGCACGACTGGCGCCACCGGCACCACCGGTACGACCGGCACCACCGGTACCACTGGCACCACCGGCACCACCGGCCGCGGCTACTGATCCAGCCGATAGCGCTTCAGCAGTAACGGCGGCGTCCCCGGCCGCCATCTTGAACACCGGCTCGCGCCGGTGTTCGCGTTTCTGGCGCGCGTTTCCTTTCGTTCAGCGCATGCCGCGCCGTGCGCCGCCGCGCCTGTCCTGCGGCGGCAGCGCATCGCCGGGCGCCAGCGCGATCTTCGCCAGCGGCGTCGGCGCCGGGCCGTGCAGCACCTTGCCCTCGGTATCGAAACGCGAGGCGTGACAAGGGCAATCCCATGAGCGTTCGGCGCCGTTCCAGTGCACCGCGCAACCGAGGTGGGTGCACCTGGCCGACAGCGCATGCAGGCCGCCTTCGGGATCGCGATAGACCGCCATCCGGCGCAAACCGTCGCGCAGCACCGCGCCTTCGCCGGGCGGGATCTCTTGTACAGAATCGACTTCTCCGCCGCGCAGCCAGTCGCCGTAGCGCGCCGCTACATTTGCCTGTGCGCTGGCGAATTCGCCCAGCCCGTGCACCGGTTTACGCGCCGGGTCGTACAGCGCGCTCCAGGGATTCGGCCGCTCCATGATCAGGTCGGTCACCAGCATGGCGCCGATGGTGCAGTGGGTCATGCCGTTGCCGGAGTCGCCCGTGATCAGGTAGACGTTGTCGTCGTCCATCGGATTGCGGCCCAGGAAGGCCAGGCCGTCGCTCGGCTCCATCACTTCGCCCGACCAGCGCCAGGCCAGTTCGCGCGCCATCGGGAAGCGCGCGCGGGTCCAGCGTTCGAGCTCGTCGTAGCGGTGGCCGGGATGCGCGTCCTGGCCCGTCTTGTGGTCGGCCCCGCCCACGACCAGCACCTCGTCGCCGTCGGCACCTGGCGCTAGCCGCACATAGTGATAGGGCTCGTCCAGGTCCCACAGCAGCAGGTGCGGCAGCGCGCCGTGCGGCACCCGCAAGCCGATCACGTAGGTGCGGTAGCCGGCCTGCTTGGTGTGCATGACGACGCGGTCGTTGAACGGCGTGTGCGTGGCCACCACCACGTCCCGCGCCCGGATCTCGCCACGGTCGAGCGACACGATCTGGCGCCGGTGGTCGCCGCGGATGCGGTGGGCGTGGCTGGCGCCATGGATGCGGCCGCCGCGCCGGATGAAGGCGCGCGCCAGGCCGTCGAGGTATCTGAGCGGATGGAACTGGGCCTGGCCCGGATAGCGCACGGCGGGGCCGGTCTCGAACCCCAGGCCCGGCACGCCGGCGACCATCTCGGCCTGCACGCCGGCGCGCACGGCGGCGTCGCATTCGCGTTCGAGCCGCGGCCCGTCGCCCGCATCCCCGGCCACAAGATAGCCGTCCAGGTGTTCGAGTTCGCAAGCGATGCCTTCCTTGCGCACGATGGATTCGACCATCTGCAGCGCATGGGCATAGCTGCCGGCCACCAGGCGCGCCTGGGCGCGGCCGAAGCGGCGCTCGATGCCGTGGTACCACTCGTCGGGCGGGAAGAAATGGGCGGTGGTGCGGCCGCTCTCGCCGGCGCCGACGCCGAGCGCGTCGACGACCACCACGTCCTTGTCTTCGCACGCCAGCAGATAGGCGGCGGTGAGGCCGGCGATGCCGGCGCCGATCACGCACACCTGGGCTTCCTGCGCGCCGACGAGCGGGGGAAAGACGGGCACCGTGGCGGTGTCCATCCAGAGCGAAGTCGAGCTGCCGTTCGTCGCGCCCAGCATGATGATGGCCTCCGTCGCCGGTATGGTCGCCACTGCATGCTAGCGCGCCGCCGCGAAGGATGTAGCACGATCGCGCCATGTGCCTCCGGCCTCTACCAGGTGCAGATGTCATCACGATGAAAAATTGCAGATTGGATAGCAAGATTTGACAAAACCGGGGTCGCGGATGCCGCCAGAATGCGTTTCATACATAAACACCAAGAGACGCCCGAACGTCCTGGAAGTCGCGACCGCAAGGGTGTGTAGAACAACCAACCTGGTTTTGGAGAGGCACATGAACGAGTTGAAGGCACGGCAGTACCAGCGCACCGCGATCGCGGCGGCGGTGGCAGGGGTGGCGATGTCGATGGGACAGGCCTGGGCACAGGAGGCGCCCATCGCGGGGCCGCAGACCGTGGTGGTGACCGGGGTGCGCGCCGCGCTCGAGCAGTCGCTGCGCCAGAAGCGCAACGCAGACGCCGTGGTCGAAGTCGTGACCGCCGAGGACATCGGCAAGATGCCCGATAAAAACGTGGCCGACGCGATCCAGCGCCTGCCGGGCGTGAACACGCAATCGTCGGCCGGCGGCGAGGGCGGCTTCGGCGAGAACGACCGCGTCAGCCTGCGCGGCACCAGCCCCAGCCTGCAGCAGACGCTGTTCAACGGCCATGCGATCAGCACCGGCGACTGGTTCGTGCTGAACCAGATCGGCGGCAACGTCGGCCGCTCCAGCAGTTTCTCGCTGCTGCCGTCCGAGCTGGTCGGCTCGATCGTGGTCCAGAAAAGCCCCACCGCCGACCTGGTCGAAGGCGGCGTCTCGGGCGCCATCAACGTCATCACGCGCCGTCCGCTCGACTTCAAGCAGCAGCTGACGGTCGAGGGTTCGGTGCAGGCCAACTACAACGACCTCTCCGGCAAGACCGAGCCGCACCTGTCGGGCCTGGTGAGCTGGAAGAACGCCAGCAATACCGCCGGCATCCTGATCCAGGGCTTCTCCGAGAAGGCCAGCGTGCGCCGCGACGGCCAGGAAATCCTGGGCTACACCCCGATCAGCGCGACCAGCGCGGCGGCCATCGCCAACCCGGCGCTGGCCGGCGTGATCGTGCCGACCTTTATCGGCGCCGCCCTGTTCGAGCAGACCAAGAAACGCGAAGGCGGCGCCTTCGACATCGAGGTGCGGCCGAACCGCGACCTCACGCTGGACCTGAACGGCTTCTATTCGAAACTCGAAGCGCCGCACCAGAACACCAACTCGCTGGCCGCCCCGGCCAATTCGATCAACAGCCTGGGCCTGATTCCGATCAATCCGGTGGTGCGCAACAACACCCTGGTGGGCGCCGAGTTCACCCGCAATGCGGGCGAGGTCGACAATATCTACCGCCCGGATGCGGGCGGCGAATCGTGGTATCTCGACTTCAACGGCAAGTGGCGCGTCAGCGAGCGCTTCAGCCTGTCGGGCAAGGTCGGCAAGACCCATGGCGTGGGCTGGGACCGCGACGACGTCTACTACCAGAACAACGTCGACGGCGGCATGGTGTATGCCTTGAACGGGCTGTCGCCGGCCTCGATCAGCTACCCCGGCGGCAACACCGCCGTGCCCGGCTCGACCGCCTGGGCCGGCGGCGGCGAATCGCAGTCGGTGGACAAGGAAGAATACGCCCAGCTCGACGGCGAGCTGCGCCTCGACAACCCGACCTTCCAGTCGCTGCGCTTTGGTGCGCGCTGGACCGACCACAAGCGCACCGCCGAGCATCCGCTTGAAACCCGTCCCGGCCCGGTCGGCTTCACCAATCCACAGCCGGCCTGGAGCGGCCAGATGTATCCGAGCGACTTCGGCAGCGACATCGGCGGCTACAGCGGCATCCCTTACTTCAAGTACGACGGCGCGGCGCTCGGCGCCTGGGGCGCGATCCCCGGCAACCGCCTGCTCGACTACGTGCTGCGCCATAACTGGATGAACGAGTTCGAGGTGGCCGAGAAGACGACGGCGCTGTACGGCATGGTCGACTTCGGCGGCGATGGCTGGAGCGGCAATATCGGCCTGCGCGCCATCGAGACACGCCAGCGCACGGTGGTCAACCTGCCGGGCGGCCCGACGCCGATCACGGGGTCGGCCTTCGGTCCCTACACCCCGACCACGTTCAAGCGCACCTACCGCGACTACCTGCCGAGCGCCAACCTGAAATATGACCTGACGCCCGACCTGACGATTCGCACCGCGCTGGCCAAGACCATCGCGCGGCCCGACTACAGCGCGCTGGGCGGTTCGGTCTCGCTCAACGACGACGCGCTGAGCGGCAGCGGCGGCAACGTCAATCTCGATCCGGTGCGCTCGACCAACTTCGACATCGGCGCCGAGTGGTACTACGCGCCGAAGGCGCTGCTGTCGGCCGGCCTGTTCTACATGGACCTGCGCTCGATCGTGGCCCAGGGCACGTCGACCGGGAGCTATTACAACAACAAGCGTGAGACCTTCACCGAATACCAGATCACGTCGCCCTACAACACCAGCGGACGTAACCGCGGCGTGGAGCTGAGCTGGCAGCAGCCGTTCCTGGACAACTTCGGCATGCTGGTCAACTACACCTATGCCGACGGTGAGCTGGACGATGGCGGCGAGTTGCTCAACTCGTCGAAGAACACCTACAACGTGACCGGTTACTTCGAAAACGAGCGCTTCTCGGCGCGCCTGGCCTACAACTGGCGTTCCAAGTACAAGGCCGGCGTGGACCGGGGCGCCAGCCAGCACGTGGACGACATGCCGTCGCTGGCGGCCTCGGTCAACGTCAAGCTGACGGACAAGCTCACGCTGACCTTCGATGCGCTGAACCTCACCAACGAGACCATCAAGATGTACGCCGAAAACGAGGACCGGCCGCGCGCCTTCTACTCGAACGGCCGTACCTTCTACCTCGGCCTGCGCGGCAAGCTGTAATCGACCGGGGAGGCGCCGCGCGCGCCTCCCCAACCTGGAATCAATCCCATGACGTACCGACCAGAGGGCGGCCCGGCGATCGCGATCGCCTGGGAATGCCTGAGCAACTTCACACGCGACGACGCGTTTACCGCGCAGCTCACGCTGCGCAACGATGGCCTTGATGCGATCGCGCCCGGCTGGACCCTGTGCTTCAACACCTGCCGCAAGATCCTGCCCGAGACCGTCAGTGCCGGCTTTCGTGCCGCCCACCTGAACGGCGACCTGTTCAGCCTGGAACTACCGGGCGGTGGCGCCTGGTTGCCCGAGCAGGAATATGTCATCGAGTACGAGTCCCTGCACTGGGCGATCAGCATCACCGATGCGCCTTTGGGCTTCTATCTGCTGGATGCGGCGGGGAGGGCGTTCGACCTGGGCGATCCTGAGATCGCTCCCTTCGTGCGACCGGAACAACGCCACCGCATGCGCGGCGACCTGCTGCCCACGGCCGATGCGGCCTGGCGATTCGAACAGAATGCGGTGCTGTCGCTGCTGGACGACGACGCCGTCGGGCGCATCACGCCGCGCCCGCGCATGGCGCGCTTCGATGCGCGCAGCTGTGTGCTCGGGCGGTCGACGCCGATCGACGCCAGCGAAGGGCTCGACAATGAAGCGGCGTTCCTGCGCTCGCTCCTGGCAACGCTGCCCGAGGGGGTGGGCGACGCCCGCATCGTGCTCGAGACCGATCCCGCGATGGAGTCCGAAGCCTACCGGCTGGAGATCGCGCCGGAGCGCGTCGTGGTGCGCGGCGCCGGCGCGCACGGCGTCTTCAACGGCCTGCAAAGCCTGGCCCAGCTCCTGGCGCAGGATGGCGCGCTGCCATGCGGGACGGTCGTGGACACGCCGCGCTTCGCCTACCGCGGCATGATGCTCGACGTCGCCCGCCATTTCTCCAGCGTCGACACCGTGCTGCGCCTGCTCGATTGCATGGCGCGCTATAAACTCAACCGCTTCCACTTCCACCTGACCGACGACGAAGGCTGGCGCCTGGCGATCGCCGCGCTGCCCGAGCTGACCGAGGTCGGCGCCCGGCGCGGCGTTCCCGCGCCGGGCGAACAGCCCTGCCTGCCGCCGTCGTTCGGCTCCGGCGCCGACACCCGTTCGCCCGGCGGCAGCGGCTTTTATGGCGCCGACGAATTCGTGACCATCCTGCGCCACGCGCGGCGCCTGCACATCGAGGTGATCCCCGAATTCAATATGCCGGGCCACGCGCGCGCGGCGGTCGAGGCGATGCGGGTGCGCCATGCGCGCCTGATGGCGGCGGGAGATATCGCCGGCGCCGAAGAATACCTGCTGAGCGATCCGGATGACGCATCAAGCTACGAGTCGGTGCAGCTGTGGCATGACAACGTGATGTGCATCGCGCTGCCCTCGGTCGACCGCTTCATCGACACCGTGGTCGCCGAGGTCGCGGCGCTGTACCGGCAAGCCGGCGCGCCCTTGCGCGTGCTGCACACCGGCGGCGACGAGGTGCCGGTCGGCGCCTGGCTCGGCTCGCCCGCCTGCCAGGCGCGCATGCGCGCGCACGGCTGGCTGGAGGCGCGCCAGTTGCGCGACGACTTCCAGGCGCGCTGCCGCGCGATCCTGGCGCGTCACGGCATCGCCTTCAGCGGCTGGGAAGAGACCGCGCTGACCTCGAACGGCGCCGGCCAAGGCGAAGACGTCTACGTGTGGAACAACGGCTGGGGTTCCGGCCAGGAAGACTGCGCCAACCGCCTGGCCAATGCCGGCCACGAAGTGGTGCTGTCCAGCGCCGCCAGCCTGTACTTCGACTTCGCCTACGCCAAGCATCCGCAGGAACCGGGCTATTACTGGGCCGGCTTCATCGATACCCGTGAACCCTTCGGCATGGTTCCCCTCGATGCGCCGCTGCTGCCTCAGCATGACGCAATGGGCCGTGCGCCGACCCTTGCGCAAATAGCGGCGCTGGCCCCGCTCGACGCCGGCGGACGCCAACGCGTCAAGGGCTTGCAGGGGCAGCTGTGGGGCGAGAACGCGCGTTCGCGCGAACGGGTCGAGTACCTGGCGCTGCCGCGCCTGATCGGCCTGGCCGAACGGGCCTGGAGCGCCGACCCCGGCTGGAAGCATCCCGACGAACTGGCCGCCGACTGGAATGAATTCGCCAACCGCCTCGGCCAGCGCGAGCTGCCGCGCCTGGACCGCCTGGCGCAGCCCTGGGCCTACCGCCTGCCGCCGCCCGGCGCGGTGGTCGAGGAGGGCTGGCTGCATGCGAATATCGCCCTGCCGGGCCTGGCCGTGCATTACACTCTGGATGGCAGCGAGCCCGGCGCGCACAGCCCGCGCTACACGGCGCCGGCGCCGCTCGCCGGCAGCCGCAGCGTGAAGCTGGCCAGCGTCGACACCCGTGGACGCGCCAGCCGCATCGTCACCCTGAATCTGGAATTGCCATGACCGCGATGAACGACGCCCCTGCCGCCACGGCCTTGAAGGAAAGACGCCGTCATCCGCTGTCCTGGGTGCCGACCCTGTACCTGGCCCAGGGCCTGCCGTTCTACGCGGTGGCCCTGGTGGCGGGCCAGATGCTCAAGAGCATGGGCGTGCCGAACGACCAGATCGCGCGCTGGACTGGCTTATTGGGCCTGGCCTGGGCCTTCAAGGCGCTGTGGAGCCCGTTCATGGAACTGGCTCCCAGCCGGCGCCTGGCGGTGGTCGCCTGCCAGCTGATCGGCGGCGCCTGCCTGGCGCTGGTGGCGCTGGCGCTGCAGCTGCCGGCGTGGTTCGCCCTGTGCATCGCCTTGCTGGCGGTCGTCTCTCTGGCTTCGAGCACGCACGACATCGTCGCCGACGGCATCTATATCGCCAGCCTGGACGCGCGCGAGCAGGCCGCCTATGCCGGCTGGCAGGGCGCCTTCTTCAATGCGGCCAAGTTCATCTCGCTGGGCGGCCTCCTGATCCTGGCCGGGGCGCTGGAACAGCGCTTCGGCATCGAGGCCGCCTGGACCACCGTGTTCCTGCTGCTGGGCGGGCTGATGGCGCTGCTCGGGCTGTACCACGTGCGCGCGCTGCCGGCCACGCCCAGGGTGGCCAGGGCAGGACTCGGCCTGGGCAGCATCGGCGCCACCCTGCTGGACGTGATCAAGACCTTCTTCGCCAAGCCGGGCATCTGGCTGGCGATCCTGTTCATCATCCTGTTCCGCGCCGGCGAAGGGCAGATCCAGTCGATCGGCCCGCTGTTCCTGCGCGACGCGCGCGAAGTCGGCGGCCTGGGCCTCACCACCGCCGAAGTGGGCTGGGCCTACGGCACGGTCGGCACCGCCGCCTTTTTGGTGGGCAGTATCGCCGGCGGCTACTTCACGGCCTGGCTCGGCTTGACGCGCGCGCTGCCGATCCTCATCCTGGCCATGAACCTGCCGAACGCCGCCTTCTGGTACCTGAGCCATGCGCAACCCGAATCGATGGCGCTCATCGTCGGCCTGCTGGGGATCGAGATGTTCGGCTACGGCTTCGGCTTCGTCGGCGTGATCCTGTTCATCATGCAGGTGGTGGCCAGCGGCCGTTACCAGGCGGCCCACTACGCGCTGGGCACCGGTTTCATGCAGCTGGGTTTCGTGTTGTTCCGCACGATCAGCGGCGATATCCAGCAGGCGCTGGGCTACCGCGACTTCTTCCTGTGGGTGCTGCTGGCCAGCGTGCCGGTGCTGGTGCTGAGCCGCTTCATGCGGATCGCGCCCGCGGATAAGTCCGCCTCTAGCGCTTCTTGACCGGCAGGGCCAGCCAGCCGCGCCAGAGTCCGTCGCCGTCGCGCTCGACCTTCTGAATGTGCGGGCGGGTGGCGTCCAGCCGCCACACCGCCTGGCGCTCGAGCCAGTCTTCGTACATCGCACGAAAGCGCGGCCAGTCGCCGTCGAAGTCGAGGCAGGCGTAGCTGCCGGCCGGCAGCACGCGCAGGCCGAGCGTCGGATCGTCGTCCGGCGCATCGGCGCCAAAGCCGCCATCCGGCGGCGCCGCGCCGAAGCCAAAGTCGTAGCAGTATTCGCGCTCGCCGGTGAAGCCGGGATCCTCGTCGAACACCCCATACCAGGACGCGCCGCGCGCCAGGCTGGAGCGTTCGCGCTCGCAGATGAAGGCATTGCAGGCCAGCGACAGGGCGGCGCCCGACTGGCCGAAGAAGCGCTGGTAGCGCAGCTTGATGCCGGGCAGGCTGCGCACCGTGACGCGGGCGGCGACACTGCCCGGTTCGGGCGGGCAGTAGGGCGCCTGCAGGGCCGCCAGGTTGCTCGGCTCGGCCACGAAGAAGCTGACGTCGCTCTCGCGCCCGACCTGGGCGTCCATATAGGCGCGCCAGCCGCCGTCGCGCCACTCCTTGGCCGACATCGCGAACTGCTGGCGGAAGGCCTTGGAAAAGGCCGCGTTGGACGGGAAGCCGCAATCCTGGGCGATGCGCCCGACCGGCACGTCCGGCTCGTGGCGCAGCAGGTGGGCGGCGCGGCGCAGGCGGCGCTTGCGCTGGTATTCCACCGCCGAGAAACCGGTGAGTTCGCGGAAGATGCGGTCGAAGTGGTAGCTCGAATAGCTGGCCGAGGCGGCCAGGCTGCCCAGGGCCAGCGGGTCGCCGACCGAATCGAGCATCAGGTCCATCACCTCGTAGAGGCGCGAATCGCGCGCGGTCGCCCGCCCGGCGGGTGGCGAATCCACGCGCGTGCGTGGCATGGGAGATGCGGTGGGGAGTGCGGGAGCGGGCATCGCATAACGTCATTACAAGACTGAATCGATTATGCGGCCAAACCCCTTTGTATGGCGAACTGTGTGTACTCACGACAACACTCTGAGCTTGCGCAATGGTACATGCGTTTTCGTATAAAAAGTATAAGATCCGTCATGACGCAAGAAGTCCTGCTGCGCTGCAATAAGTGATTAAATCACTTACAATGATGAATTATTTAAAACATAAGACGCCGACGCGCGTTACTGTCTACGGGAGAAGACATGCAGACAGCACTCTCGGCGGGTTTCATCCTTGCCATCGTTTTGTGGGGCGTGATCGCTCCTGACAGCATGGGGGCGGTGTTCGACACCGTCCTCGCATCCGTGACCCGCAACTTCGGCTGGTTCTACCTCTGGGTGGTGCTGGGCCTGGTGGCCTTCGCCCTGTTCATGGCCTTCAGCCGCTACGGCAACCTCAAGCTGGGCGACGAGGACGACGAGCCCGAGTTCTCGATCGGCAGCTGGTTCTCGATGCTGTTCGCCGCCGGCATGGGCATCGGTCTGGTGTTCTTCGGCGTGGCCGAGCCGATCTCGCACTACATCGACGCGCCGCCGGGCACCGTGTCTGCCACCCCGGAAGCGGCGGGCGTAGCGATGCGCTACACCTTCTTCCACTGGGGCATCCATCCGTGGGCCGTCTACAGCGCGGTGGCGCTGGCGATCGCCTTCTTCCAGTACCGGCGCGGCGGCGACGCCCTGGTCAGCACCGCGACCGGGGCTTTGCCCTGGCCGCTCGTCAAGCGCATGGGCGGCCTGTTCAACGGGCTGGCGGTGGTGGCCACCGCCTTCGGCGTGGCCGCTTCGCTCGGCCTTGGCGCCATGCAGATCAACAGCGGCATGAACACGGTGTTCGGCCTCGCGATCAGCGAATATTCGCAGATCGGCATCATCCTGGTCGCCACCGCCCTGTTCCTGGGGTCGGCGATCAGCGGGGTGACGCGCGGCGTCAAGATCCTGTCGAACATCAACATGACCATGGCGGCCGTGCTGGCGCTGGTGGTGTTCCTGGTCGGCCCGACGGTGGCGATCATCGACACCTTCACCAGCACCCTGGGCAGCTACGTGACCGAGTTCGTGCGCATGAGTCTGCGCGCCACCCCGTTCCGCGACAGCAACTGGGTCGGCAGCTGGACCATCTTCTACTGGGCCTGGTGGATCTCGTGGTCGCCGTTCGTCGGCCTGTTCATCGCGCGCGTCTCGCGCGGACGCACGATCCGCGAATTCATCATCGGCACCATGCTGGCGCCGACCCTGGCCGCCTTCCTGTGGTTCTCGATCTTCGGCGGCACCGCGCTGCACATGGAGATCTGGCAGCAGATCCCGATCTCGGACGCGGTCCGCGCCGACACCTCGACCGCGCTGTTCGCGCTGTTCGACGCGCTGCCGCTGGGCCTGATCATGTCGGCCGTGGCCACGGTGCTGGTGCTGGTGTTCTTCGTCACCTCGGGCGACTCGGCGGTGCTGGTGCTGGGCATGATGAGCAGCGGCGGCAACCCGAACCCGTCCACCAAGACCAAGCTGATGTGGGGCGGCCTGATCGCCGGCATGGCGATCAGCCTGCTGCTGGCGGGCGGCCTCAAGGCGCTGCAGACGGCCACCATCGTGTTCGCGGTGCCGTTCTCGCTGGTGATCATCCTGATGCTGGTCTCGCTCTACCGCGCCGTGTGCGAGGACTGGACGGCGCACGAGAAGCGCGAGCGCGAACTGCGCCGGCGCATGCGCCAGATGGTCGAGAAATAAGTGGAAAGAAGCGCGCCCCTGGACGGGGCGCGCGAAGTCTTACGTGGCCAGCATGCGCAGCAGCAGGCCGGTGATGTAGGCGCAGTAGGTGCCGAGCGCATAGCCGATCACCGCCAGCAGCACCCCGACCGGGGCCAGCGCCGGGTGGAAGGCGCTGGCGATCACCGGCGCCGAGGCGGCGCCGCCGATATTGGCCTGCGAGCCGACCGCCATGAAGAACAGCGGCGCCCGGATCAGCTTGGCCACCAGCAGCATCAGGCCGCCGTGCACCGCGATCCAGATCAGGCCCAGCAGGAACAGCCACGGGCGGTCGAGCAGCGCGTTCAGGTCCATGTGCATGCCGATGGTCGCCACCAGGATGTACAGCATGGCCGAGCCGATGGTCGAGGCGCCGGCGCCTTCCAGCTTGCGCGCCCGCGTAAAGCTCAGCAGCAGGCCGAAGGTGGTGGCGTACACCACGATCCAGAAGAAGCTCGAGGTGAGGCTGTAGTCCTGCAGGCGCCATTCGGCCGGCAGGCTGGAGATCCAGGCGACGGTGGGGCCGGTCAGCGCATGCGACAGGCCGGTCGCGCCCAGGCCCACGGCCAGCACCATCATCACGTCGGTGAGCGTCGGAATGCGCGCGTGCTCGGCCTGATAATGTTCGATCTTTTCCTTGAGCGCGTTGATGGCGGAGACGTCGGCGCCGGTCCAGCGGTCGAAGGCCTGGGCGCGGCTGGCCAGGAACAGCAGCACCGCCATCCAGACGTTGGCGACCAGCACGTCGACCGCCACGAACTGGCCGAACAAGGTCGCTTCGACCTCGAACACTTCCTTCATCGCGGCCTGGTTGGCGCCGCCGCCGATCCAGGAGCCGGCCACCGTGGTCATGCCGCGCCAGGTGTCGCCGGCCACGGTTTCGGGATGGATGAAGTCCATCGCGAGGAAAGACACGATGGCGCCCAGCATCACGCCCAGGGTGCCGGTCAGGAACATGATGATGGCCTTCGGGCCGAGCCGCAGGACGGCGCCGAAGTCGATCGCCACGCACAGCAGCACCAGCGCCGTCGGCAGCAGGTAGTCGCGCGCCACCGGATACAGCGAAGAAGCATTGCCATCGATGATCCCCGCCGTATTGAGCAGCGCCGGGATCAGGTAGCACAGCAGCAGGGCCGGCACATAGGTGTAGAACTTGTGCCAGAAACCGGATTTGCGGGAAGCGCTCCAGAAGACGGCGCCGAGGATGACGGCCAGCATGCCGAGGACGACGGCATCGTTGGTGACCAGCGGGGAATTCTGCATCGTGGGTCCAGGTAAAAGGGGAGAGGGCGGCCGTCCCGTCGCGACGGGGGCCGGACGGCGCATTCTACATTTTTTGCCTTAATAATCATGTCTTTACGGCATCAAAAATACCATGCGCGGTTTCGCGTGCCTGTCGCCGGTTTGTCCCGCTGACGTCGCGTGCGGGCTGCGGATGTATGGTGAAATGCCGCTTCATCCAGTCACTTCGGAGGTGCGGCATGGCGCAGGCATTCAAGGCGGGCGACAAGGTGCAGTGGAAGTCGTCGCAGGGCACGGTCACGGGCAAGGTCAAGAAAAAGCTGACCACGCCGACCGACATCAAGGGCCACCACGTGGCGGCGTCGAAGGATAAGCCCGAATACCTGGTGGCCAGCGACAAGACCGGGGCCGAGGCGGCGCACAAGCCGGGATCGCTCAAGAAGGTATGATGGACTGCGCTTAAGATTCGCTTCACCTTCGCGCGGCATGCTCGGCGGCGGGTCGGACTTTTTTCCCGACCTGCGCCATACTGGCGTTCCCCAGTTGCCGGAACCTCGCATGCGCATCCTGTTAGTCGAAGACGATACCTCCCTTGGCGAAACCATCCAGGCTTGGCTGCGCCTGGACCAGCACGCGGTGGACTGGGTCCAGCGCGGCGACTCGGCCGACACCGCCCTCAAGACCCACCATTACGACTGCGTGCTGCTCGACCGCGGCCTGCCCGCTTTGTCCGGCGACGACCTGCTGGCGCGGCTGCGCAAGGCCGGCAACGGCGTGCCGGTGATCCTGATCACCGCCTTCAATGCACTGGCCGACCGGGTCGAGGGGCTGGACCTGGGCGCCGACGACTACCTGGTCAAGCCGTTCGAGCTCGAAGAGATGTCGGCCCGTATCCGGGCCGCCGTGCGGCGCGGCGCCAACCAGGCCGCGAACGAATTGCGCCACGCCGGCATCGCCCTCAACCTCGACACCAAGCAGGCCACCCTGGGCGGCCAGCCGGTCGCGCTGACCGCGCGCGAATACAATGTGCTGTACGCGCTGCTATTGAGGAAGAACTCCATCGTCACCCGCGCCCAGATCGAGGAAACCCTGTACGGCTGGGGCGACGAGGTGGAAAGCAATGCGATCGAGGTGTACATCCACAACCTGCGCAAGAAATTTGGGGGCGACAGCATCGTGACGGTGCGCGGCCTGGGTTACCGGTTGAAGAACGATGGCGAATAAGGCAAGCGACAAGGATGCGCCGTGGTCGCTGCGGCGGCGCCTGCTGGCCGTCATCGTCGCCGCCAGCACCGTGCTGTGGCTGGCGAGCCTGGGCATCGTCACCGTGATCGCCTGGCAGGAAACCAACGAGGTGTTCGACGACGCGCTGGAAGAGTCGGGCTACATGATCATGGCCGCCACCACCGACTGGAACGAACGCGGCCTGCTGCCGCAGGCGGGAGCGGGCGGCGCGCACGGCCGCAAGGTCGACATGCAGTACCAGATCGTGGTCGACGCTCGCGTGATCCAGCGCACCGGCGATGCGCCGTTGCGCCCCTTCGTGTCCAATTTCGACGATGACAACGGCTTCGCCGAGGCGCTGGCCAATGGCGAGCGCTGGCGCGTGTTCGTGGTGCGCGACGAGGCCCGCAACTTCGAGGTGCAGGTCGGCCAGCAGGTGGATAAACGGTACGACATCCTGGAAGAACTGGCCGATTCGCTGTGGCTGCCGGTGTTGGGTTTCCTGCTGCTGCTGGCGCTGGTGTGCTGGATCCTGACCGGCCGCGTCCTCAAACCCTTGCGCCGCACCGCCGCCAGCATCGCGGCCAAGACGCCCGACGACCTGGCCCAGGTGCCGACCGCGGGCCAGGCGCGCGAGGTGCTGCCGATCGTGCAGGCGCTCAACGGCGTACTGGGACGGCTGGACGCGGCCCTGCAGGCCGAGCGCCGCTTCACCGCCGACGCCGCCCACGAGCTGCGCACGCCACTGGCCGGCCTGCATATGCACGTGCAGCTGCTGCAGCGTCAGCATCCCGAGCTGGCCGCGCCGTTCCAGAAGCTGCGCCAGGACATCGCGCGCCTGACGGCGCTGGTCGACAGCCTCTTGACGCTGGCGCGCCTGGATCCGCTGGCGCGCGAGCAGCTGGTGCGCCAGCCGGTCCTGCTGGCGCCGTTGTTCGAGCGCGTGGCCGCCATGCATGCGCAAGAAGCTGCCGCGCGCCGCATCGGTCTTTCGCTGCGCTGCGAGGTGCAAGAGGTGCAGGCCGATCCGCAGATGCTCGAGATCGTGCTGCGCAACCTGGTCGACAACGCGTTGCGCTACTGCCCGGACGACAGCCGGATCGAGATCGCGGCCGTGCCCCACGCCGGCCACGCGCGCATCGTGGTGCGCGACGACGGCCCCGGCGTCGATGCCGACAGCCGCCAGCGCCTGACCGAGCGTTTCTTCCGCGTGCTGGGGCAGGGGCGGCAGGGCAGCGGGCTCGGACTGTCGATCGTCAAGCGCATCGCCGACCTGCACGGCATCGTGCTGGCGTTCGGGCCCGGGATCGATGGCCGCGGCCTGGGCGTGACGCTGGACCTGCCCTCTCTCCAGATTATCCACCTTGGGTAAATGTTGGTACTTGTATTAAGCCAACTCGGCATTATGTGCGGGGCATGCTAAAACAGAAACTGAACTGGAAGCGGCCCCTGTTTTACGTTCTTCTGCCGATCTTTTTCGTCATGGCTTTCCTGGGCTTTCCATTGCCGGTCGCCCCGCCGCCGGCCACCAAGCCGGCGCAGGAGCAGGCTGTCGTCGTGAAAAAGAAGAAGAAACGCATCGGATTATTGATGCGTAAAGAGGAGCGCCAGGACGACGCATCCTGAGCAGGGAAAACCACTGAAAGCGACCATGGACCAACCTGGCCGGCTGCACGCGTTCGACAATCTTCGCGCAATCATGATGTGGCTTGGCATCGTTCTCCACGTCGCCCTCAACCATACGACCGGTCAATCGCCCCTGCCATGGCGCGATTCGCAGACAACACCGCTGGCCGACTTCGTCCTGATGTTCATCCACGCCTTTCGGATGCCAGTGTTCTTCATCCTGGCCGGCTTCTTCGTCGCATTCCTTGTCGCGCGCCGTGGGGCGCTGGGCATGCTCAGGCACCGCATGCGGCGGCTGCTGCTGCCGTTCGCGATCTTCTGGCCGATCCTGATCATCTGCACCACCGTCCTGATGCTCGTCTACTTGCACATCATGGCGCGCGGGACGGTCGGCATCGATCTGCGGCTGCTGGCGAACAAGAGCGCCGGCGCGACACCGTTCAACACGATGCATATGTGGTTCATCTATTATCTGATCTGGTTCTGCGTGCTGACCGCGGCGCTGGCGCCGCTGTGGGCCAAGGCGCCCGCCGGACTGCAAGGCCTGGTCGACCGTGTCTTCACAGCGCTGACCACGCATTGGTGTGGCGCCCTGGTGCTTACGGTTCCGCTGGCAGCCGTCGGCGCAGGCTACCGGGCCGGCATGCTCGCTTCCAGCGGCTCTTTCATCCCGCAAGCGACTGAGGTCGTGCACAACGGCCTGTTCTTCGTGTTCGGATTGCTCGCACATCGGCACCAGGATGCGCTGTTCCCACGGCTCATAGGCAGTGGCTGGCGCAACGCGATTGCCGGCGGTGTCGTATTCACAGGCGTACTCGGCCTGTTTATCGCCTTCGTCACCAGGCCCGGGACTGTGCCCAACGTCGAGATGTGGATCGCCTTTTTCTACAACCTGGCCAGTTGGCTGTGGAGCTTCGCGCTGATCGGCCTGTTCTTGCGCTATGTGTCGAACCAGAACCGCTTGCTGCGTTATGTGTCCGAGAGTTCGTACTGGGTATTTCTGATGCACATGCTGGGAACGATCGGCTTCGGCGCCATGGTATACAGCTTGCCGCTGGGCGCCCTCGCCAAGATGACGCTGAACCTCATCGTCACGACAGTCGCCTGCCTGCTGACCTATCACCTGTTCGTGCGTAACACCTTCATCGGGGTGCTGCTCAATGGCAAACGCCAGCGTCTCCAGGCCTCTTAAGATCGGTTTAATGTCCGGCCGTTGTAATGCGCCTGTGCCTGCCCAGGACGCAGGCGAACCCAACAGACCAGACAAAGGACCGACCATGAAACGCTTCTTCCAATTCTCTTGCATCGCCGCATTGTTCGCCGGTTCGGCCGTCGCCGTCGCCCAGAATGGCGCCGCGCCTGCCGCCGCTCCCGCGGCAGTCGCCGCACCGGCCGCCAAGCCGGCGCCATCGGGCTATACCGGCCCGTCCGGCGCCCCGCTGATGACGGCGAAAGACTTGCTGGCCAAGGGCAAGGACGACCAGTACGTGCGCCTGAAAGGCAAGCTGACCAGCCACAAGGGCGACGAGGACTATGAGTTCACCGACGCCAGCGGCAAGATCACCGTCGAGATCGACGCCGACCGCTTCCCGCAGGGCGTGACGGTCGACCACAACACCCTGGTCGAGCTGACCGGCGAGTTCGACAAGGAGATGTTCGGCGAATCGACGCTGGACGTCGAGCAGATCAAGGTCGTGAGCAACTGAGTCCCCATGCGGCAGGCGTGGGCGATAATGGCGGTTTGACCGCCACGCCACGCCGCCCATGTACTACGATCACGCCGACCTGACGCGCAACTTCGACACCGGCACCCTGCAGCGCGGGGAAGATGTCGCGCGCAAGGGCAAGGTGCGGATGGCGCGCCGCGACGGCGACCGGCTCGTCGGCGAAGTCAGCGGCAGTGGCAACGAGCTGTACCGCCAGACCATCCGTTTCCGCGCTGAGCGGGGCGGCATCGGCTTCCAGGGCAGTTGCAGCTGTCCCATGAGCTATAACTGCAAGCATGTGGTTGCCGTGCTGCTGGCGGACCTGGATGCGGTGGCGGCTGCCAGGTCGCCGCAAGCGGTAGCCGCGCTGTCCGAGCGCTGGTTGCAGCAGCTGGCGAGCTTGCCGGCCACCGTGGACGGATCTTCCGGCGGCGCCTCCGAATCGGACCTGGCCTGGGTGCTGGCGCCCGACCCGGCCACGGGCGCGCCGCGTCTGCACGTGCGCCTCGCGCGCCGGCGCAAGAACGGCGATATTTCCACCACCCTCCCGATCAACGATATTCATGCAATGATCGGCTCCCCGGCATTGCCTGGCGAAGAGGAATTCCTGCGGCTGTTCGTGGCGTTGAAGGCAGGCCGGGTGGTCGCCAGCGGCGCCGCGCCATCGGGGCCGATCGGCGCGCAGTTGCTTGGGCGCTTGTGTAGCGCGGGAAGGCTGCTGTTTGGCTGGTCGGACGACGACATGCGGCGGGGAAGGGTCTATCTCATGCGGCCCGGGCCGCGGCGCCAAGCGAGCCTGTGCTGGCGATCCGCCGAACAATTCGGCGATGCCGTGACATTGGGCTGGCAGTTCGACGATGCCGGCGCGCCAGATGCGGTGCTGCCGACCGACCCGCCGTACTACCTCGAGGATGACATGCTCGGCGAGCTGGCCTTGCCGCCGTCGCTCGCGCAATTTCCTCCGGCCTTGCTGGTGAGCGTGGCGGCCGAGGCGCCCGCGCTGCACCCCGAGCAGCGCGCCGGCATGGCCTTGCGCCTTGCCGATCTCGGCCTGGACCGTTTGGTGCCGCTGCCACAGGCAATCGAGACGCGGCGCCGCAGCGACATCGTCCCCATCCCCTGCCTGCTCCTCGACAGCGGATATACCGACCCGGGCCGGGACCTGATCTGGCATGACTACGCGATTCCTTATTTCGAGTACGACGGCTGCAGCACGGACGGTGTGGACGAGCCGGTCCTGCGCACGGTGGAGGATGGCGTCGTCCAGCTCATCGAGCGCGATTTCGCCGCCGAAGCGGAGGCAGCCGCCATGCTGGCCGATCTAGGTTTCCGCGCGCCGCCAGCCGGTTCCCCGCTGGCCGACTTGCCCGATGCGCTGCAACTGGACGACGAAGCGGCCTGGGTCGCTTTCGCACGTCGTGATATCCCACGCCTGCGTGCGGCCGGATGGGAGATCGATTTCGATGGCAACTACCGCTACGACCTGGCCGAAGTCGACGACTGGTATGCGGAGCTCGACGAAGAAGGCGAGGGCGGCAATGGCTGGTTCTCGCTCGAGCTGGGCATCGTCGTCGGCGGCGAGCGCCATGCCGTGTTGCCCCTGCTGGTGCAGATGGTGCGCGCCGCGCCGCGCGACTTCACCCCGGCGGCGCTGGCCGCGCGCGGCGACGAGGAACACCTGCTGGTCGAGCTGGACACCTTCGAGCGCGTCGCCCTGCCGTGGGGTCGCGTCAAACCGATCCTGACCACCTTGGGCGAGCTGTACTTCGGCGAGCGCCTGGGCAATGGAGTGCGCCTGCCGGCCATGGATGCCGCGCGCCTGGCCGAACTGGAGCGCGCCGCGCGGCTGCGCTGGATCGGTGGCGAGCGCCTGCGCGAGCTGGGCCGCAAGCTCGACAGTTTCGGCGGCATCCAGGCGGTCGCGCCGCCCGCGGGCTTGCAGGCGTCCTTGCGGCCCTACCAGCTGGGCGGCCTGGCCTGGCTGCAGTTCCTGCGCGAATACGGCTTCGGCGGCATCCTGGCCGACGACATGGGGCTGGGAAAAACCGTCCAGACCCTGGCCCACATCCTGCTCGAGAAAGAGGCCGGGCGCCTCGATGCGCCGGCCCTGGTCGTGGCGCCGACCAGCCTGATGCCGAACTGGCAGGCCGAGGCGGCGCGCTTCGCGCCCGGCCTGCGGGTGCTGCTCCTGCACGGCAAGGAGCGCGCCGCGCAGTTCGACGCCATCGGCGAGCACGACCTGGTGCTGACCACCTATGCCCTGCTGGGCCGCGACGAAGACGCGCTGCGCCGGCACCGCTACCACCTCTTGATCCTGGATGAGGCGCAGTACATCAAGAACAGCCGCACCAAGGCGGCCCAGGCCGCACGCCTGCTCGACGCGCGCCATCGCCTGTGCCTGACCGGCACGCCGGTGCAGAACCACCTGGGCGAACTGTGGTCGCAGTTCAACTTCCTGATGCCGGGCCTGCTGGGCGACGAGCGATCGTTCAAGGCCGATTACCGCAGGCCGATCGAGCAGGGCGGCGACGTGCAGCGCAAGGATTTCCTGGCGCGGCGCGTGAAACCCTTCATGCTGCGCCGGACCAAGGACAAGGTGGCCACCGAGCTGCCGCCCAAGACCGAAATCGTGCTGCCGGTCGAGCTGGGCAGCGCGCAGCGCGACCTGTACGAGACAGTGCGGGTGGCGATGGACCGCAAGGTGCGCTCCGAGATCGACCGCAAGGGCCTGGCGCGCAGCCACATCGTGATCCTCGAGGCCCTGCTCAAGCTGCGCCAGGTGTGCTGCGATCCGCGCCTGATCGAACCAATGAGCGCGAACGGCTCGGCCAAGCTGGACACCCTGATGGAGCTGCTCGGTACCTTGATCAGCGAAGGCCGCAAGGTGCTGGTGTTCTCGCAATTTACCAGCATGTTGTCCCTGATCGGCGCGGCCCTGCGCGAGCGGGGCGCCGATTTCGTCGAGCTCACCGGCAGCACGCTCGACCGCGCCGCCCCGGTCGCCGCCTTCCAGCAGGGGCAGGTCGGGGTGTTCCTGATCAGCCTGAAGGCCGGCGGGGTAGGGCTCAACCTGACGGCGGCCGACACCGTCATCCATTACGACCCCTGGTGGAACCCGGCCACCGAGAACCAGGCCACCGACCGCGCCTGGCGCATCGGCCAGCAGCAGCCGGTCTTCGTCTACAAGCTGATCGCGCGCGGCACGCTGGAAGAAAAAATCCAGGAGCTGCAGTGGCGCAAGGGTGAGCTGGCCGATGCGGTGCTGAGCAATGAGGAAGAGACCGAACTGGCGCCGGGTCTGCAGGCGGACGACTTGCGCGCCATTTTCTCCCTGGATGCTAGTCCTGCACCACGCTGACGCGCGCGAAGCGCAGGTTCTCGAACACCTTGATGCGCCCGGTCAGCGGCCACCAGTCGTACAGGAAGATCTGGGCCGGCCGCCACATCGCCACCCAGCCGATGATGGTCAGGCTCTCGCGCGCGATCCTGGCGAAGTGACCGCTGGAAAACGTCTCGATGGCTGCCGCCAGCAACAGGCAGCTGACGACGAAGGCCACCCCGATCGCCAGGCTGATGCGGCCCTGGCGCAGCAGTTGCTTCAGCTCGCCGCGCACCAGTTCCACCTTGTAGCCGTAGTAGTTATGGATCGCGTCCGCGACCATGTCGCCAGCCTGTCCCACTGGCGGCAACTGCTCGACGTGGATGTTCAGGTGCAGGAGGCTGGCCGGCGGCAGCGACAGCGCCCAGTTCTCGATGTAGGCCTCGCAGGCGTGGTCGAGGTCCTTGTTCAGGAATGGCGCCGGATCGAGCGAATTGAACAGCTGCTGCAGTTCGCGCACGCGTAGCTCGAGCGTGTGGGTGGGTTGTTCACTGATGTGCATGCGGCAAGCGTACCGCAGGGCATCACCATGGGCAACCGCGGACGCTCATCCACTGACACGCTGCGGGAAGCGCTCCGTCAGCCAGTCGATGAACACGCGCAGGCGCTGCGTCAGGTGGCGGCTCTGCGGGTACACCACATGGAACGGAAAGCCGGCCGGGCGCCAGTCGGCCAGGATCTCGACCAGCGATCCATCCCGCAGGTGCTTGCCGGCGCAATAGCTGAAGGTCTGGACGATGCCCAGTCCGGCCACGGCGGCGGCCAGGTGCGCATTGCTTTCATTGATGCCGACCCGGTGCTCCACCTTGATTTCCACGCTCTCGCCGCCGCGCGCGAACCTGAACGGCAGGGCGCGGCCATTCGTGGTCAGGACATAGCTGACCAGGCGATGGCCGTTTTTCAGCTCGTCCGGATAGGCCGGCGTGCCGAACTGCTTCAGGTAGGACGGCGCCGCGCAGGTGACCATCGTGGCCCGGCCGATGCTGCGCGCCACCAAGGACGAGTCGTTCAGCGCGCCGCCGCGGATGACGCAGTCGACGTTGTCGGCGATCAGGTCCGCGGCCCGGTCAGAGACGCCGAGCTCGATGCGGATGTCGGGATAGCGCGCCAGGAACTCGGGCAGCGCCGGCAGCAGCACGTCACTGGCCGTCGACGAGCCGATGTCGATGCGTAGCTGGCCACGCGGCTTGCCGCGGGCGATATCGAAGGAGGTGTCGATCTCTTCCAGGTCGGCCAGGATGCGCCCTGTCTTCTCGTAGTAGTCGCGTCCCTCCGGCGTGACCGTGACGCGGCGCGTGGTCCGCTGCAGCAGCCGCACACCGAGGTGCGTTTCCAGTTCGCGCACCAGCTTGCTCAAGGTGGCGTTCGGCATGTTCAGCGAATCGGCGGCGCGGGTGAAGCTGCCGGCTTCCACCACGCGGCCGAAGGCGCGCAGGGCGAGTAACTGGTCCAAGAGTGTCCTTCCCGAAAAGAGATCCCATTATCTACGTGTGTAAATAATGTATTTCACTTTTCAGGATTTATCAATAAACGAGCGGTCGTTAAAGTTCATCCATGCCTTCGCGACGCGACAGGCACACAACGGACCCCGACTACTGAAAGGACATACCATGAACACCCAACTGAACGGCAAGATCGCCCTCGTCACCGGCGGCACCACGGGCATCGGGCTGGCGACGGCGCGCGAATTCGCGGCCCAGGGCGCGCGCGTCTACGTCACCGGCCGTCGCCAGAACGAGCTGGACGCCGCGGTCGAGGCGATCGGCCCGGCCGCCACCGGCATCCGCGCCGATGCGTCGAGCCTGGCCGACCTCGACAAGGTGTATGCGCAGATCGCGCGCGACGCGGGGCGTCTCGACATCCTGTTCGCCAATGCCGGCGGCGGCGACATGATGCCGCTCGGCGCCATCACCGAAGAGCACTTCGACCGCATCTTCGCGACCAATGTGCGCGGCCTGCTGTTCACCGTGCAGAAGGCGCTGCCGCTGCTGGTCGACGGCGGCGCGATCGTCCTGACCGCGTCGACGACTTCGGTGCAGGGCACCGCGGGCTTCAGCGTCTACAGCGCCAGCAAGGCGGCGGTGCGCAACTTCGCCCGCTCGTGGGCGATGGACTTGAAGGAGCGCGGCATCCGCGTGAACGTCATCAGTCCCGGTCCGATCCGCACCCCGGGCCTGGGCGGGCTGGTCGACGACGCCGGCCGCCAGGGCCTGTTCGACCACCTGGCCGCGCAAGTGCCGATGGGGCGCCTGGGCGAGCCGGAAGAAATCGGCAAGGCCGTGACCTTCCTGGCCTCGAACGCCGCCAGCTACATCAACGGCATCGAGTTGTTCGTCGACGGCGGCATGGTCCAGGTCTGAGGCGCCATGCAAAAGGCCCGCCACCGGGGCGGGCCTTACGTCCGGCGCGGCGACTGCTTACGCCGACTTGTCCTGGTGCGCGTCGAGCTGCGCGCGCAATTCCTGGCCGTTCGAACGCGTGTAGTCCTTGTTGACTTCGCGCTTGATCAGCGATTTGAGCTGCGGGTCGATGGTCGAGCGAAGCACGCCCAGGAATTCGGGCGACGCCGATACCACCAGCTGTTCGAAGCGGCCGGCCTGGTGTGCCTGCTGCAGGTAGTTCGACACATCCTTGGCGAATTTCTGCGTCTCGTGCTCGGTCGGCGTGACGGCCGGCTGGTAATCGTTGCCTTGCGCGCCGGCAGGCGCGGCATGCTGGAATCCGCCGCCTTGTCCGCCGCCGATATTGTGGCCGCTGTTCTGCGCGGAACGCGGGCTCATCTTGTCGGTGACGATGTCCAGCTCGCGCTGTTGCGCGGCCGGATTGACCAGGTCTTCGACCTCTTGCAAGGATGCCGCGTTATCGGCGTCGGAAAAGATGCGTGCACGGCCGGCATTGGCTGCGATCGTCCAGGTTGTTGGCATATTACCCCCTGTAAAAATGGTGTGATGGCAATCGCCCGCTACATCGTCCCGATAATGTTGAGCCAGGACTTCTGCATGGCGACAAGTGATGATTCAGTATAGCCCTACGTGAAAATGCTCGGCGCACCGCCTTCTCTGGCGTGCGTGACTTGCGCCATCGAAACAGGCGCGAAATCAATTTCCTTCGGGCGTGCTGTAGCTAACCGACCGTACTGTTCGTGCGCGGCATCATGAATCCATCGTCAACAAGCATTGGAAGGAGTTCATCATGGGTAAGTATTTCATCGGTTGGCTGCTGGGTATTCCTGCTGTCGTGCTCGTTATCCTGTACTTCATTTTCGGCTGACGCATGTTGGTCGCACAAAAGAAAACGCCACCGTCCAGGTGGCGTTCTCTTTTGTGTATCCGGTGTATGGGCCGTGGCAAACGTCAGGGCAGTGCCGGTTCCAGGACTTTCTCGGAAGCCAGCTGTTCCGCCGCGATGTCTTGCAGGGCGGCGGCGGTGCGCGCGTCGATGCCGATCTCGCGCGCGATCGCATCGCCGGCGCCGAGCGAGCGCGGATCGCGTCCAGTGATGCTGCCGAAGATGGTCAGCGCTTCCAGATAATAGCCATGGGCGCTGCCATGATAGGCGTCGTCTCCCCATAGGTTGACCTGGCCGGCGGGTATGCCGTGATAGGGATTGGCGGCGGCCACGCCGCTGGCGATCGCGCGGTTCCATGCTTCGCCGACCGGAATCACGCCGCTGATGAAGCGCGAAGCGGCATGGGCCGCGTCATGGCCGCGGCGCACGTCCAGCGCCATCTGCCGGATCGGCTTGCCGTACCAGACGCCGCTCGGCAGCCAGGTCTGGTCGGCGCGCGACCAGGTCGCGGTCAGGCGGACGTCGACCTGCGGATTTTGCTGGTGGAATGCCTGGGCCAGCAGGCCGCTGTAATGGATCAGCTTGGCGGGGTCGCCGGGCGCGTCCTGGTCCAGCGTGCTATACCCTTGCAGCAGCACGATATCCCACGGTTTCACGATGAGGCCGTGGCGGTGCTTGTAGTGGAAATCGAGGCCGGCACCGCCTTCCGTTTCCAGGCTCACCTCGTAGTCCAGTCCCGCCTGCTCCGTCATCGCCTTGAACAGCGCCGGCACGCCGCCGATCTTCGTGCCGTTCAGGTCGCTCACCGTGTGCGGGCGGAAGCCATTGACCGCCGGCGCGCCGGCGCCGTAGGTAAAACTGTTGCCGACGAAGAGGATGGTGGTGGCGCAGGCCAGCGGGGAAAGACTCATTGCGCAGAAGGCGAAAAGCAGGGCGCCGGTGCGGCGCACGGTAAGGGAAACGGGCATCGTGATCCTATCTTGCATGTGGGAGATGTCAGTGTGCAAGGAATATAAGCGAGGAAGCAAGCAGGATTTTTGCAAGCCCTGCCGTGTTACTCTTGCTATTCGTTCAATAATAACCGGAATCCAATGAAAGCCATCCTTCCCGTCATTGCCGCCGCCACCCTGATCGCCGGCTGCGCCGCCACCCCGGCCCCGAGCGACTCGCGCGATCAGTTCATGGCGACGCTGCAGGGCATGTGCGACCAGCGCTTCGAAGGTGCGCAATCGTATGCGGTCGACCCGAACAATGAATTCGCCGGCAAGAAGATCTCGACCCAGGTCCATTGCAGCCCAACGGAGATCCGCATGCCGGTGCAGGTCGGCGAAGACCGGTCGCGCACCTGGATCTTCACCCGCCCGCAGGCAGGGCTGGAATTGCGCCACGATCACCGCCATGCGGACGGCACGCCGGACAAGGTCACCATGTACGGCGGCATGGCGAAAGAAGGCGGCACCGCGCGTTCCCAGGCTTTCCTGGCCGACAAGTACACCGCCGACCTCGTCCCCGGCGCGGAAACGAACGTCTGGACCGTCACCCTCAGTGAAGATGGCAAGACCCTGACCTATCGCTTGGAGCGTCACGCCAAACCGCGCGCCGAGTTCGTGCTGCAGCGGGTGCCGGGCTGAACCGCAGGGGCGCCATGAGCGCCCCCGTCTACCGGTCTGCCGTATGTTGCAGTGCGCAACGTTGCGACGTGATAATTTGCAAATGGCTATACTCAAATGGTCGGCGACGTCGTCCCATCTTGAAGGAGCTTCATGCGGTTCAGATCGGTACAACTATCCATGCGCTTCATCGTCCCGCTGGCCCTGGTGCTGGCGCTGTTCGGTTATTTCGCGATTCCATGGATGGAAAATCTCACCGTACGCTGGTTCGTACGGGATCTCGATACGCGTTCCCAGCTGGTATCGAGCACGCTGCAACAGCCGCTGCTCAACTACCTTGAGGACAATGATTCCGCGCGCATCAACGACGCGTTCAGCCGTGCGATCCAGGACGAGCGCCTGTATGCGCTCGCCTTCTGCGATCCCGACGGAACCCTCCGCTACAAGACCGATACCTACCCGGAGTCCCTCGGCTGCCGCCAGGGCGCCAATGCCGCGGAGGGCGAGGACGCCAATCCGGTCGTGCGCCTGCCGCGCGGGCCGGTCCATGTCTCGAGCCGTGAGCTGACCCAGGACGGCGTTTCCGCCGGCCGCCTGATCCTGGTGCAGGACATGAGCTTCATCGAGCGGCGCAGCGAAGACACCAAAAAATACATCGTCGGCCTGTTCGTCGTGCTGGCGGGCGCCATCTCCCTGATCACCGTGCTGATCGCGCACCTGAGCTGGCACGGCTGGCTCAACGGCGTGCGCGAGATGCTGCGCGGCGAGCTGTCGCCGCGCGCATCGAAGGACATGCCGCCGGAAATCGCGCCGCTGGCCAGCGAACTGCGGGCACTGCTCAACGAATACAACCGCGACCTGCAGGGCAGCGGCGTCGAATCCCAGACCTGGGGCGCCGACACGCTCAAGACCTTGCTGAACCAGGACCTGGCGGGCGACGAGATCCTGGTGGTATCGAATCGCGAGCCCTACATCCACGTCAACACATCCAATGGCGTCAAGGTGCAACGTCCGGCCAGCGGCCTGGTGACGGCGGTCGAAGCGGTGATGCGCGCCTGCTCCGGCACCTGGATCGCGCACGGCGCCGGCTCGGCCGACCGCGCCACGGTCGACGCCAACGACCATGTGCGCGTGCCGCCCGAGAACCCGAGCTATACCTTGCGCCGGGTCTGGCTGTCGAAGGAAGAAGAGCAGGGTTATTACTACGGCTTCGCCAACGAGGGCCTGTGGCCGCTGTGCCATATCGCCCACGTGCGGCCGGTGTTCCGCTCGTCCGACTGGGCCGAATACGTCAGGGTCAACCAGCGCTTCGCCGACGCCGTGATCGCGGAGGCGCGTTCCGACAACCCGGTGGTGCTGGTGCAGGATTACCACTTCGCGCTGCTGCCGCGGATGGTGCGCGCGGTGCTGCCGAAGGCCACCATCATCACCTTCTGGCACATCCCCTGGCCGAATCCGGAATCGTTCGGCATCTGCCCATGGCGTGAGGAAATCCTCGACGGCATGCTGGGCAGCACGATCCTCGGCTTCCACACGCCGTTCCACCGCAAGAACTTCCTCGACACCGTGGACCGCTATCTCGAGACCCGCATCGAGAACGAGGCCTCGACGGTCAGCTACGGCAACGAGCTGACCCAGGTGAAGCCATACCCGATCTCGATCGCCTGGCCCGAGCCCGTGCCAGGCGAGTGCGACGTGGCGGCCTGCCGCGCCGAGATCCGCCAGGCGCTGGCGCTCCCGGCCGACCAGCTGCTGGGCATCGGCGTCGACCGCCTCGATTACACCAAGGGCATCGTCGAGCGCTTCCAGGCGGTCGAGCGCATGCTCGAGCTGCATCCGGAAATGGTCGGCAAATTCACCTTCGTGCAGATCGCGGCGCCCACCCGCTCCTCGCTCGACGAATACCAGAACTTCGAAGCGCGGGTGCGCGCGCTGGCCCAGCGCATCAACCAGCGCTTTTCCAGCGGCAGCTACCTGCCCATCATCCTCAAGACCGAACACCATGAACAAGCACAATTGCGCACTTATTTCCGCGCTTCCGAGGTGTGCAGCGTGACCAGCCTGCACGATGGCATGAACCTGGTGGCGAAGGAATTCATCGCCGCCCGCGACGACGAACAGGGCGTGTTGATCCTGAGCCAGTTCACCGGCGCCGCGCGCGAGCTGCACGAGGCGCTGATCGTCAACCCGTATCACATCGAAGAGGGCGCCGAGGCGCTGTACCGCGCGCTGCGCATGCCGCAGGACGAGCAACGCGAGCGCATGCGCAGCATGCGCGTGCGGGTGCGCGACTTCAACGTCTACCGCTGGGCCGGCCGCATGCTGCAGGACGCGGCCCGCCTGCGCCAGCGCGAGCGCGTGCGCTCCAGGATCAATTCGCTCAGCCAGAACCGGGTACGCAAGGGGGACGCATGACTGGACATATGAATGCGACCATCCTGACCAACGAACAGGCGGCGCTGGACCTGCTTGCCGCGCCCGATTGCGCGCTGTTCCTCGATTTCGACGGCACGCTGGTGGACATCGCGCCGCGCCCGGACCAGGTGGTCGTGACGCCCGAACTATTGACATCGCTGGCGGCGCTGCAACAGCGGCTGGACGGCCGGCTGGCCATTGTCTCCGGCCGCCCGGTCGCCGAACTCGACCGGCTGCTGGCGCCCCTGGTGCTGCCGGCCGCCGGCGTGCACGGCATGGAGCGGCGCGGCGCCGACGGCGTGCTGCGCCAGCTGCCCGCGCCGGACTTTACGGCAGTGCGCACCCAGGCGCAGGCGCTGGCGGCGCGCCATCCCGGCCTGTGGGTCGAGGAAAAGCATGGCGCGCTGGCGCTGCACTATCGCCAGGCGCCGGAACTGCAGGCGCTGTGCGTCGAGACCATGGCGGACGCGGTGCGCAGCAGCCCGGGCCTGCTGCTCATGGAAGGCAAGATGATCGTCGAGATCAAGGCGGCCGGCGTCAGCAAGGGCACGGCGATTTGCGACTTCCTGGCCGAGGCGCCGTTCCTCGGCGCTCAGCCGCTGTTCATCGGCGACGACACCACCGACGAAGCGGGCTTCGATCACGTGCAGCGCGTCGGCGGCATCGGGCTCAAGGTCGGGCCGGGGCCGACGGCGGCCAGCTGTCGCATCGCATCGAGCCAGGCCGTGCGCGATGCGCTGGCGCATGCCGCCGCCACGTCAACCATAGGAAAGGATTCAGCATGAACGATGTTTCCCAGCAGTGCTCGTCGACCGCAGTGAACGACGCGCCAGGCTCCCTCGATTGCGGCGTGGTCGGCAATTGCGCCTTCAGCGCCATGATCGACCGCATGGGCCGCGTGGTGTGGTCCTGTCTGCCGCGCTTCGACGGCGATCCGGTATTCAACGCCTTGCTCGACCCGAGCGAGAACGGCAGCCTGTGGAGCATCGAGCTCGAGGACGTCGTGCGCAGCGAGCAGCACTATGAACCGAACACGGCGGTGCTGCGCACCTGCCTGTATGACGGCGCCGGCAACGGCATCGAGATCACGGATTTCGCGCCGCGCTTCCTGAGCCGCGACCGCATGTTCCGTCCGCTGATGCTGGTCCGGCGCGTGAAACCGCTCGGCGCCGGCGTGCGCGTGCGCGTAAAGCTGCGGCCGCGTTTCGAGTACGGCGCCAGGCAGCCCGAGATCACCCAGGGCAGCCACCATATCCGCTACATCGGGCCGGACCAGACGCTGCGCCTGAATACCGACACTTCGCTCAGCTATGTGCTGGCCGAATCGTTCTTCCTGCTCGACCGGCCGGTGAATTTCATGCTGGGGCCGGACGAAACCCTGGCCGACGGCATCGACGACACCGCCCACCGCTTCGAGAAGGAGACGATCGGCTACTGGCGCACCTGGACGCGCCGCCTGGCCTTGCCGCTCGAATGGCAGGACGTCGTGATCCGGGCAGCGATCACGCTCAAACTGTCGCTGTTCGAGGACACCGGCGCCATCATCGCCGCCATGACCACCAGCGTCCCGGAAGCGCCGGGCAGCGAGCGCAACTGGGACTACCGCTTCTGCTGGCTGCGCGACGCCTTCTTCGTGATCCGGGCCCTGAACAGCCTGTCCGAGGTCGGGACCATGGAAGACTACCTGCGCTGGCTGAGCAATGTGGTGGCGCGCGCCAAGGGCGGCCACATCCAGCCGCTGTACGGCATCGGCCTCGAGGAACAGTTGCCCGAATCGATCGTCGAACACCTGCCGGGCTACCGCAACCACCGTCCGGTGCGCATCGGCAACCAGGCGCAAGAACACTTCCAGCACGATGTGTACGGCAATATCGTGCTCGGCGCGGCCCAGGCCTTCTTCGATCACCGCCTGTTCCGCCGCGCCGGCCATGCCGAATTCCGTCTGCTGGAGGCGGTGGGCGAGCAAGCCTTCCGCGTGTGGGCCGAGCCCGACGCCGGCATGTGGGAACTGCGCACCCGCGCCCGCGTGCACACCTCGTCGGTGCTGATGAACTGGGCCGCCTGCGACCGCCTGGCCAAGATCGCCGACGTGCTGGAGCTGCCGGAGCGCGCCGCCTTCTGGGCCGAGCGCGCCGAACTGATCCGCAATCGGCTGCTGGAAGAAGCCTGGAGCGAAGAGCGCCAGGCCTTCGCCGAAAGCCTGGGCGGACGCGACCTCGATGCCAGCGTGCTGCTGATGGCCGAGATCAATTTCATCGACCCCAAAGATCCGCGCTTCGTCGCCACCGTCGACGCGCTGGAGAAATCGCTGTGCGACGGCCCGTATATGCGCCGCTACGAAGCGCCGGACGATTTCGGCGTGCCCGAGACCGCCTTCAATATCTGCACCTTCTGGCGCATCGACGCGCTGGCGCGGATCGGCCGGACCGAGGAAGCGCGTGAGGTGTTCGAGGCCATGCTGGCGGCGCGCAACCATCTGGGGTTGCTGTCGGAAGACACCCATCCGGTCACCGGCGAGATGTGGGGCAACTTCCCGCAGACGTATTCGATGGTTGGTCTGATCAACTGCGCGATGCGCTTGTCGAAATCGTGGAATAGCGTCGTCTAGCGCAGCGTGGTCAAGTTGTTAATGGCACAGCTGCTGTATCGTTGTGCTATTGACCACAAAAATTAATTATTTTATTTCCAACGGATGCGTTAGTATCGCAGGTGTATTTACGCCTGGAGGCCGCATCCGGTGGGGCGAAAAGGGGGTATGAAGCTTTCCGATAGGAACGCACGATTGAAATTCGCATCAGATTGCTTGATGTATAATTTCCTGGTCAAAAAATTATCCATCAGGAAACATAACGCCGTTGACATCCTATCAGTATGGGCACGGGCGTTTGCCGCCTCCGATCGTCTCACGACAGCAATCAATCAGATGACTATTAAAGTTCTCACCGTTTTCGGGACGCGACCGGAAGCAATCAAAATGGCTTCCGTGGTGCGCGTACTGTCCGAATCGCCCGACGTCGACGTCAAGGTCTGCGTGACCGCCCAGCACCGGCAAATGCTGGACCAGGTATTGAGCCTGTTTTCGCTCACCCCCGATTTCGATCTGAACCTGATGACCCCGGGCCAGGACCTTTCCGATATCACCTCGAAGGTACTGACAGGCATGCGCGGCGTGTTGCGCGAGTGGCGCCCGGATGTCGTTTTTGTTCACGGCGATACTACCACGACCTTTGCGACCAGCCTCGCCGCGTATTACGAGCGGATACCGGTCGGCCACGTGGAAGCGGGCCTGCGTACCGGGAATATCTACTCGCCCTGGCCCGAGGAGGTCAATCGCTGCCTGACCGGCGTGATCGCCAGCCTGCATTTCGCCCCGACCGAGCACGCGCGCCAGAATCTGCTCAATGAAGGCGTGCCGGCCGCGAATATCTGCGTCACCGGCAATACCGTGGTGGATGCCTTGCTGGACGTCGTCCGTCGCCTGGAAACCGACACCCAGCTCAAGCGCGAGATGGAAGCGCAGTTCGATTTCCTCGACAGCAAGAAGAAGCTGATCCTGGTGACCGGTCACCGGCGCGAGAATTTCGGCGACGGCTTCGAGAACATCTGCCGCGCGCTGGATGAAGTGAGCCGCATGCCGGACGTCGAGGTGCTGTATCCGGTGCACCTGAATCCCAACGTGCAGGAACCGGTGCAACGTATCCTGAAGGGCAACCCGAACGTGCACCTGATCGATCCGGTGAGCTACCTGCCTTTCGTCTACCTGATGAACCGCGCGGCGATCCTGCTGACCGACTCCGGCGGCATCCAGGAAGAGGCGCCATCGCTCGGCAAGCCGGTCCTGGTGATGCGCGACACCACCGAACGTCCCGAAGCCGTGGCGGCCGGCACCGTGCGCCTGGTCGGCACCGGCATCGATTCCATCGTCGGCGGCATCCGCACGCTGCTGCAAGACCCGGCCGAATACGAGCGCATGAGTTCGGCCACCAATCCCTACGGCGACGGCACCGCCGCGACCCGCATCCTTAACTTTTTAAGAGAAAAACATGAGCAGCACCTTTGATACTATCTCGATGATCGGTCTGGGTTACATCGGTCTCCCAACCGCTGCAATGTTCGCGTCCCGCAAGAAGAACGTCATCGGCGTCGATATCAACCAGGATGCGGTCGACACCATCAACAGCGGCCAGACCCACATCGTCGAACCCGACCTGGACATGATCGTCGCCGCGGCCGTCAACCAGGGCTACCTGAAGGCGTCCACCACCGTGCAGCCGGCCGACGCCTTCCTGATCGCCGTGCCGACGCCGTTCCGCGGCAACCACGAACCCGACGTCACCTACGTCGAAGCGGCGGCGCGCTCGATCGCGCCGGTGCTCAAGAAGGGCGACCTGGTCATCCTCGAATCGACCTCGCCGGTGGGCACCACCGAAAGCCTGGCCAAATGGCTGGCCGAAGAGCGCCCCGACCTCAAGATTCCGCTGGGCCCGAACGACGAAGCCGACATCAACCTGGCCTACTGCCCCGAGCGCGTGTTGCCGGGCAAGGTGATCCACGAGCTGGTGTCGAACGACCGCATCATCGGCGGCATCACCAAGGCCTGCTCCGAGCGCGCCATCGCGCTGTACCAGACCTTCGTGCAGGGCGAGTGCATCGAGACCAACTCGCGCACGGCCGAGATGTGCAAGCTCACCGAGAACTCGTTCCGCGACGTGAACATCGCCTTCGCCAACGAACTGTCCGTCATCTGCGGCAAGCTCGGCATCGACGTGTGGGAACTGATCGCGCTGGCCAACCGCCATCCGCGCGTGAACGTGCTGCGTCCGGGACCGGGCGTGGGCGGCCACTGCATCGCGGTCGACCCGTGGTTCATCGTGCACAGCGCGCCGGAACAGGCCAAGCTGATCAAGGCGGCACGCGAAGTCAACGACTACAAGCCGCACTGGGTGCTGGACAAGGTGCGGGAAGAAGTCGAGAAATACCTGGCCGCGAACCCGGAGCGCAAGGAATCCGACGTCACCATCGCCTGCTTCGGCCTGGCCTTCAAGCCCGACATCGACGACCTGCGCGAAAGCCCGGCGCTCGACATCGCCGCCGAGATCGCGAAAACGCACAGCAGCCGCGTGATCGTGGTCGAGCCGAACATCTCGGCGCTGCCGGCCAGCCTCGACAAGGGCGAGCTGCGCACGCCGCAGGATGCGCTGGCGCGTTCGCAGATCGTCGTCATGCTGGTCAATCACAAGCCGTTCCTGGCGCTCAAGGAGTCGCTGTTCGCCGACAAGGTGATCATCGACACCTGCGGCTACCTCAGCGCCACCGGCCGCTAACGCTCGTAAAAGGATTCCGTCATGCGTGTTCTCCACGTCCTGGATCATTCGATTCCGCTGCACAGCGGCTACACCTTCCGCACCCGATCGATCCTGCGCGAACAGCGCGCGCTGGGCTGGGAGACCTTCCACGTGACGGGCTCCAAGCAGAACTCGGGCGACATGCGCGAGGAAACGGTGGACGGCCTGCATTTCTACCGCACCCCAAGCGCCGCCGGCGCGCTGGCCAAGCTGCCGGTGCTGAACCAGAAGCAGGTGATCGACGGCCTGGTGCGCCGCCTGTCCGAGATCATCCCGCAGATCAAGCCGGACGTGCTGCACGCCCACTCGCCGTCGCTCAATGCGATCGCGGCGCTCAAGGCCGGTAAAAAATTCGGCATCCCCGTGGTGTACGAGGTGCGCGCCTTCTGGGAAGACGCCGCGGTCGACCACGGCACCTCGACCGAGGGCGGCCTGCGCTACCGCCTGACGCGCGCGCTGGAAACCCATGCGCTCAGGCAGGCCGACGCCGTCACCACCATCTGCGAAGGCCTGCGCCGCGACATCGTGGCGCGCGGCATCCCGGCCGACAAGATCACGGTGATCCCGAACGCGGTCGACATCGACAAGTTCGCCGTCGGCGGCGTGGCCGACCAGGACCTCAAGACCAAGCTCGGCCTGCAAGGCGCGCGCCTGATCGGCTTTATCGGCTCCTTCTATGCCTACGAGGGCCTGGACATCCTGCTGCGCGCGGTGCCGGCGCTCACCGCCGAGCGGCCCGACCTGCGCGTGCTGCTGGTCGGCGGCGGCCCGGAAGATGCGCGCCTGCGCCAGCTGGCCAGGGATTTGAACATCGTCGACAAGGTGGTGTTCACGGGCCGCGTGCCGCACGAGCAGGTGCAGATGTACTACGACTTGCTGGACGTGCTGGTCTACCCGCGCCTGTCGATGCGCCTGACCGACCTGGTCACGCCGCTCAAGCCGCTCGAGGCGATGGCCCAGGGCCGGGTGCTGGCGGCGTCCGACGTGGGCGGCCACCAGGAGCTGATCGTCGACGGCAAGACCGGCGTGCTGTTCAAGGCCGACGATCCGCAGGCGCTGGCCGTCAAGGTCGGCGGCCTGATCGACGCCCAGGCCGAATGGCCCGCCCTGCGCGCGGCCGGCCGCGAGTTCGTGGAGAGCGAGCGCAACTGGAAAGCCAGCGTCGGCCGCTACAAGAGCATCTACGGCCGCCTGACGGGAGCCGCGGCCTGATGAAGATCCTGACGTTCAGCACGCTGTTTCCGAACAGCGAAAAGCCCGGCCACGGCATTTTTGTCGAAACCCGGCTGCGCCACCTGGTCGCCAGCGGCCAGGTCGAGGCGCGCGTGGTGGCGCCGGCGCCGTGGTTCCCGTCGAAGAACCCGAGGTTCGGACAGTATGCGCGCCAGGCCAGGGTGCCGCGCCGCGAGGTCCGCCACGGCATCCAGGTCGAGCATCCGCCTTACCTGGTGGTGCCCAAGATCGGCATGAATGTGGCGCCGGCGCTGCTGTTCCAGTCGGCCAAGGGCACGATCGCGCGCATGATCGACGAGGGCTACGATTTCGACCTGATCGACGCCCATTATTTTTATCCGGACGGCGTGGCGGCGGCCATGCTGGCGCGCTACTTCAACAAGCCGTTCGTGATCACGGCGCGTGGCTCGGACATCACGCTGTTCCCTAAATTTCCGCTGCCGCGCAGGATGATCCACTGGGCCGCCAGCCGCGCCGACGGCATCATCACGGTGGCCAATGCGCTGCGCGACGAGGTGATTGGCCTGGGCATCGATCCGGCGCGCGTGGTCGCGCTGCGCAATGGCGTCGACCTGGAGCTGTTCCGCCCGCCCGAGCAGCGCGAAGAAACACCGTTCACCCTGGTGACGGTGGGCCACCTGGTGCCGGTCAAGGCCCAGGAACTGAGCATCGGCGCCTTGCCCATGTTGCCCGGCGTGCGCCTGGTGATCGCCGGCGAAGGCCCGAACCGGGGCATGCTCGAGAATCTGACGCGCGAGCTGAAACTCGAGGACCGCGTCACCTTCCTGGGCGCCGTCTCGCAGCAGGAGCTGCGCGTCCAGTACGGCAAGGCCGACGCGATGGTGCTGTCGTCCAGCCGCGAGGGCTGGGCCAATGTGCTGCTCGAATCGATGGCTTGCGGCACGCCTGTCGTGGCCAGCCGCGTGTATGGCACGCCCGAAGTCGTGGCGGCGCCGGAAGCGGGTGTGCTGATGAACGAGCGTACCTCCGAAGGCGTGGCCGAAGCCGTCAACCGCCTGCGCGCCAACTACCCCGACCGCGCCGCCGTGCGCCGCTACGCGGAGCGCTTCAGCTGGGACGACACCACGGCCGGCCAGCTGCGGCTGTTCCGCTCCATCCTCAAGCGGGGCGAGTCGCTGGCCCTGGCGTAATGGTGCACCCCGCCGTCATGGGCGGGTCATATTTCGCGATTACATTCGCCTGCATACCGTGACCCGAGGGGCGTGTGCATGAGGCAGGGCGATTTTCAACAAGGCATTGCTGGGAAAAAAATCCTCTTGCTCAGCGTGCCCGCCGGCGCCGGCCATACCCGGGTCGCCGAGGCCATCCGTTCCCGCGCGGCCGCCGACCATGCCGGCGTCAAGGTGATCCACCTGGATGCGATGGCCTTCGCCGCGCCGCGCCTGCGCAAGGTCTACACCGACTTTTATCTTTTCCTGATCGGCCGCGCGCCCGGCCTGTGGCGCCACGTGTACCGGCTGACCGACGAGGCCAATCCGGACGGCTGGCTCAACCGCCTGCGGCGCTGGGTCGAGCGGCGCGATTGCCGCCTGCTGGCCGCCGAAATCGCCGCGCTGGCGCCGGACGCCATCGTTTGCACGCACTTTCAGCCGGCCGAGATCCTGTCGCAGCAGATCGCGGCCGGCAAGCCGGCCTGCCCGGTGTGGGTCCAGGTGACCGACTTCGACCTGCACCGCATGTGGATCCACCCGCACGTCGCCGGCTATTTCGCCGCCAACGACGAGGTGGCGTTCCGGATGCGCGAGCAGGGCATCCCGGCGCATGCGGTCCATGTGGCCGGCATTCCGACCATGCCGGCGTTCTCCAGGCCACTCGGGCGCGACGAATGCGCGCGTGAACTCGGCCTCGACCCGGCCGTGACGACCTTGCTGCTGATGGGCGGCGGCGCGGGGCTGGGCGGCTTGAGCCGGGTGGCGGAAAAACTCTTGAGCATTCCCGGCGACTTCCAGCTGATCGCCCTGGCCGGCAAGAACGCGGCCGCGCTGGCGGCCCTGCAGCGGCTGGCGGTGCGCTATCCGGGCCGGCTGGCGCCGCAAGGATTCACCGACCGGGTCGAGCGCCTGATGGCCTGCGCCGACCTGGTGGTGACGAAACCGGGCGGCGCCACCAGCGCCGAGTGCCTGGCGATGGGACTGCCGATGATCCTGAACGCGCCGATCCCGGGGCAGGAAGAACACAACGCCAACTACCTGCTCGAGCAGGGGGTGGCGCTCAAGGCATCCGACCTGATCACCCTCGAATACCGGGTGCGCCATCTGCTGGCGCATCCCGAACGGCTGCAGGCCATGGCGGCCCGCGCGCGGGCGCTGGGCCGGCCGCACGCCGCGATGCAGGTGCTGGAAACCGTGTTGATGCAGTGCGAACGCAAGAGTGAAGAGGCTTATGCTTGAATTGTCGGAGGGCGGCAGGGTCGTATCGATGGTGGGTGCGGTGCTGGTGGCGGCCTACCTGTTCGCGCGGGTGGAGGTGGAAATCGAAGGCGAAGCCGGGTGGGCGGCGAACCTGCCGACCTGGCGCATCGAGCAGCATCCGCTGCTCGACATCTTCATGGGCGGGCGCGCGCTGACCGGCTACCACCTGTGGATGTTCGCCTTCATCGGCCTGATCTTCCACTTCCCGCTATTCTTCATGGGGCAGTGGTCATGGAAGCTGGAAGCCTGCGCCGCGGCCTCGATCATGCTGTTCTGGATCGTCGAGGACTACCTGTGGTTCGTCATCAATCCGGCCTTCGGCTGGCGCCGCTTCAAGCAGGAATTCGTGCCCTGGCATAAGCACTGGGCGTTCGGCGCGCCGGTCGACTACTGGCTATTCGGCGCCATCAGCCTGCTGCTGTTCTGGTACGGCGCCTGAGCCAGCACGCCCAGGTCGAGCGCGTGCCGGATCCGGCAGCACAGCTCGGCCGAGCTGCGCGAGATCAGCTCGTGCGGGATCTCGAACCTGGTCGTCAGCCGGTCGTGGCATTCGAAGCCGTAGGAGACCATGAACGGGTGCATGCCGGTGCTGATCGCCGCCATGAAATCCTTGTGTTCGTCGCCGCAGATGAAGGCGCGCGCCGGGTTGACGCCGAACTGTTCGCGCGTGGCGCGGAACTGGGCGGTCTTGGTGTCCTTGAGGGGAATGTGGACCAGGAAGTCGAGTTCGGCGATGTCGATGTCGTGGCGCAGGAATAGCTGGCGCAGGGTTTCCAGCGGTTCGATCGTGACGTTGCGCGTGACGATGCCGACCGTGATGTCGGGCGCGGCGATCAGTTCGCGGATCAGGTCGGCAATGCCGTCGTACAGCCGGGCTTCTTGCCGGTAGATGCCGGTGAGGGTGTCGATCAGCTGGGCGCGGCTGTTCTTGCGCAGGTTCTTGCGGACGATCGACGGGAATTCCTTCAGCCCGCCCATGTACTTGAGCAGCTTGTGCCGCTTCTGGAAGCGGGTTTCGTCGCCGATCACCAGCCCATGGTGGGAGAAAGCCGCTTCGATGGCGGAGAAGGCATCGATGGTGGTGCCGTCCGCATCGAGGATCAAGAGCTTCTTGTCGCTTTTGTACATGATGTCTTCGCATCCGGTAGCGTTGGCCGGTCCGGCGTGAACACGTGCCGGAGCTCACTGTTGACCATCATCCGCCCGCGTCATGACAGGCGTGTGACAACCGGGGGAAAACGGCGGGCCGATGTTTTCCGGACACAGGCACGGGCGCCAGCTCAACGGCGCGCCGCGGCGCTGATCGCCGCGGCCATTCGCGTTGCTATTGCCGTGCGCACGATGGACGGGTGCAGGCCAGGCTGACCTTGCGCGCATCCAGCACGGTCACGCGGCCGTCGCGGTCCATGTCGCGCGGGTCGGCGTCGCCGGAAGCGGACTGGTTGCGCGCCACGAACACCAGCTGGGCATCGTCACGGTCGACGTCGCCGTCGCCATCGACATCGCCCGCCAGTGTCGCGGCGCGCACGACCTGCGTGAACACCGTGCCATTGGCCGACGACGCTCCCGTGACCGCCAGCGAGACGGCATTGGTCGTGCCCACCGGCGTGGCGGCGGGGATGGCGATCCGCACGTCGACGAAGGCGGACCCGTTCGGTCCCAGCACGAGGCTGCGCGGGTAATCCTGGACGAATCCGCGTTCGTCGGTGGCGTTCACGGCGAAGGTGTCCTGGGCGCCCAGATTCGTCACGCGGAAGCGCACCGCGTAGCTTTGTCCCGGACTGAAGGCGCCGAAGCCGCCGCCCAGCGTCTCGACCTTGACGGTCCGGCCCAGGAACAGCGGCGGATGGATGCGCTGGAACGAGTCTCCCGTGGCCAGGCGGCCGCTCACCATGACGCGGAACGGCTGCGTGGGCAGCACGAAGTCGGCCAGGAACTCGTCGGGCATGGTCTCTCCGGCGCGGCGCGTGGCGGGCAGCGGGGCGATGGTGTCGCCGGCCTCGTTCACCAGCGCGAATTGCGCGGTATTGAATGCGCCGAGCACCGTCGCGCGCGCCTGCTGGGTGGCGCGTGCGAGCGGCTGGCTCTTGATCGGGTACAGGCCTTCGTGGCCTTCGCGTCCGCGCGTTTCGACGAACTCGAACCGGTTCAGTTCCAGGGGGCTGTCGCCCGACACCGAGACGTCGTAGTTGCCGACGCCGGCCAGCGCCAGCCGCCAGTTGCCGGCGGCGGGCGCCGTCAGGGCGATCAGCTTGCCACCCGTCAGGGGGGTGATCGTCACGCCCGCGGTGCCGCCGACCACCTCGCGGCCGGCCGGATCGAACAGGCGCGCGCTCGCACCGGCGTCGACCGCGACCGATACCTGGAGGCTGCGCAGCGTGCGGTCGACCGGGAACTGCAGGTTGCGCGCACCGCCGACCATGCCCTTGGCGGCCAGCAGGGATTTTGGGCTGGCGCTAACGTAGGGCATGACCAGGCCGAAGACTTTCTCGGTTTCTTCGGCCGTGCGCTGCAGCGCGTACAACTGGCCGCCGGTCTCGGCCGCAATGGCGTAATAGGCCGGATCGATCGGCGAACACGAGCCGAAGGTAAAGAAAGTGACGGTGATGTCCTTGGCGTTGGCCTGGGTGACGACGTTGCCGGACAGCGCGGCGTCCTTGGCCGAGGCATCGGTGAAGACATACAGCTGGGAGCCGTTCGGCGCGGCGTTGACCGCGCGCAGCGTGCCGGCCATGGACAGTTCCGGACAGTCGCCGCCGCCGGCGGCGGACAGGGCATTGGCGCGCGCCAGCAGCGCCGCGGCGTCGGCCGTGACAAAGGCGGCGCCGACCTCGGGATCGCCGAAATTGACCAGCAGGTAGCGGTCGGGCTGGTTGGGGCTGGTGCGCACCGTCTCGACGATCCGGGCGATGGACGACTTGACCCCGGCGATCACGCCGCCCATGCTGCCGGTATCGTCGACCACGAAGCCGACCGCGCCGCGCACGTCGAGGAAGGCGCGGATCGCCTTGTCGTTGCCCGCGACGCCGGGCGCCGCGAGGATCTGGCGGATCAGGCTCTCGGTCGCGTCCACCGCGGCGGCGCGCGCGGGCGCGTGGCCGGCGCGGCCCGGCGCATCCTTGTGGATGCCGGGGTCGAGCAGCAGTCCATGGTTGCACTTGCCTTCGGGCGGCGCCAGGAAGGGATTGAAATAGCCGGTCGTCGGGAAACTCAGGCCAAAGGCGGCCAGGGTGCCGGAGCCGATCGACGACAGGCCGCGCTCGCAGGTGTCCTGGCTGGGGGCCAGGCGTGGGATCACCGTGGTGCCCAGGCCCGGCTGGCCGCCGGAAATATTGATCCAGTTGCTATGCGAGAAAAAATCCTGCAGCGTGTGCAGCGCCCGGCCGACCTGGCGGCGCGCGCCTTCGCCATCCGGCTCCGGCGCGGCGAGCAGGCCGATCGTCGCATTCTTGATCGCGATGATGCGCTGCGAACATTCCGGCAGCAGTTCATCGTCGCAGTGGGCGGTGGGCACCGACAGCTCGCCGCGCGAGGAGACGATCTCGTCGACGCCGGCCGTGCTGTCGCGTACTTCAAGGATGGCGCGTTCGGAAAACCGGTAGGTGTTGCCACCGGGCGCCGGGACGCTGATCCGGGTCAGCGCGTCCCTGACGATGCCGACATGGCCGAACTCCTGGGTCGGCTTGAAGGCGATCGCCGCCGGAATGGCGACGACGCCGACCAGCAGGACCGCCAAGCCCGCCAGCTTCAGTTTTGCAGATTGCATTCCATCTCCCGAGCGAGGTTCATCGAAAACCAAGAAACGACATCAGGTCCACCCACCCCTGCCGCGCCAGCGCGATGGCGACCGCCGCATACAGCAGCGGCAGCGCCGCCAGCGCGGCGCTGCGCCAGGCGTGCAGGCTCCCTTCCATGAGGGCGCGCAGCAGCAGCGCCACGGCCAGGACGGCAGTCAGCGCCAGCACCCCGATGACCACGAAGGGCGCCTTGTCGTTACCGGAACAGCGGGCGTACAGCACGCCCACCAGAAGCAGCAAGGGCGCGGCCGCGGCGAGCCGGTGCGCCACGCGTCACAGGGCGGCGCGGCGGCCGCGGGGCGATGGACGGCGGCCGGGGGCCAGGATGGCGCCCAGCATGAGCAAGGCCAGCGTGGACGGCTCCGGGACAGAGTTGGCCGTGCCGATGTCGACGACGGCGCCGTGGACGGCGCTGACGGCGATGGCCTCGCCGAATCCGTCGCTGAGCAGCAGGCCCGGCGCCGCCAGCAGGTCGAAGTCGATCGACACGGCGCCAGGCGCGAGCGCCGTAAACACCAGTCGCGCGAGCGGGAACACCCCGGGCTGCAAGCCGATCAGGGCCGCGTCATCCAGCAGCGATACCGCCGCGAAGTCCGCCCGGCCTGCGCCGAAGAGTGCGTGGGTCAGCTGGTCGGCATCGACCTCGCCCAGGTGGTGGCCGAACTCGGCACTCACCGGCGCAACCAGCGCCGGATCGAATACCAGGTCGAGGTCGAATGCGGCCAGGGCCTGGGCCGGCCCCAGGTCGCCGACCATGACGTCGAGGGAGAATTGCTGCCCCACCGCGACCGCGGCGCTCGACAGCGAAGTCGTCAGGACCGCGGCGCCGGCGGGGGCGGCGAGCGCGACGGCGCACACCAGTAGTGCTGCGGTCGTGCGCATGATTCTTGGGAGTACCGAAGCCATGGTCGAATGTCCTTGGTGAGATGAGGGAAGCAGGCTGGATCCATCATCCCGGATGCATGAGACCTTGTCTTTTTGTTAGCGCAAGAAGTTGGCGATTCGTCCATGACGCGAGCGTGGCGCGCCGGCATGTTTCCGGCAGCTAAACTAACAGCCATCGACAACGCCACAGTGACCAGCATGCGCTATATGGATTTCAGTTCATGGCAAGGCGCGATGACGACGATCATCGGGCTTGCCGTCTTTACCTTGCTGGGCGTGGGCATCCGCATCCTCATGATGCAGACCATCCAGCAGCGCCGCGAGCGCATGAACCGCCAGATCAACGAGCGCCTGAAAACCCTGATCGCCGCCTACCGCACCCTGGGCGGCTCGTTCACCGGGCAACTGACGGTCGATCCGACGCATTTGCGCGATGTGCGCGAGCGGGCCCAGTCGGGCGAGGAGGGATCGAATGAGGGAACGGCGAGCTCGGACCGCTCGCGCCGCATCCGCGACGCCGTCGAAGCCGCGCTGGCCGACATCCTGCTGCTCGGCACCGAAGAGCACTGCCGGCTGGCGGCGCAGGCGGCGGCCGACCTGGCGGCGGGGCGGCCGATCCACACGGCGGAGCTGGTCGTCAGCCTGCGCACCTTCATTCGCGCCGCGCTCGACCTCGATCCGATGCCGGACGAGGTCATGATTCCGCTGCAGGGGCCGACGCGCACGCAGGGTGGCGGCGGTCGTGCGAAAGGCGAGGCCGGCGGCGGTGGAAACCGCGGCGGCGGCGGCGGGGGCATGGACGGCGGCGGCGGCGCGGGCATGCCCTTCCCCGCGGGACTTGGACACAAGGACGGCGTCTAGGCCCCTTCGAGCAAGGGCAGGGGCGTCACCGTCACCTGGACGTCGAGCTCCTGCTTGCCGCCCCCGAGCACGATGCCGCGCAGCGGCGTCACGTCGCTGAAGTCGCGCCCCCAGCCCAGCGTGATGTGTTCATGCTGCACCAGGCAGCGGTTGGTCGGATCGAAATCGACCCAGCCCAGCGCCGGGCAGAACACCGACACCCAGGCGTGCGAGGCGTCGGCGCCGACCAGGCGCGGCTTGCCCGCCGGCGGGTGGGTCAGGATGTAGCCGCTCACATAGCGCGCCGGCAGGCCGATGCTGCGCAGGCAGCCGATCATCAGCTGGGCGAAGTCCTGGCACACGCCGCGCCGGCCGCGCAGCACCTGATCGAGCGGGGTCGAGATGTCGGTCGCCTTGGCATCGAATTCGAAGTCGTCGAAGATCCGGTACGTCAGGTCGAGCGCGGCATCGAGCTGCGGCCGGCCCGGGGTGTAGCTGGCGCGGGCATAGGCTTCGAGCTCGGGGAAGCTGGCGACATGCGGCGAGGCATACAGGTAGCGGCAGGCTTCCAGGGTGGCGGGGCTTTTTTCCTTGCCCATCATGTCGCGCACGCATTCCCACGGCAGCGTCCCGGCGATCTGCGCCAGGGTGTAGCGCGCGCGCAGCGAGACCGTCGATTCGGCGTGCACCAGCAGGCTGTCATGCGGTACGGTCAGCGTCACGTGGCGGGTCAGGTTGCCGAAGTAGTCGACGCCGTCCTTGCCGTCGTTGACGACCGGATCGAGCCAGATCAGGTGCGACTCGGTCTGCTGGCAGGGGAAGGAGCGCGGTGTCAGGTGCAGGTATTGCTGCGACAGGGTGACCGGGCTGCTGTAGGTGTAGCGCGTTTCATGCACCACGCGATAGCGTGCGCAGGCGCCGGCGCTCGCCGGTGAATTGTCCATGAGCTGCGCGATCATGAGCTGCGGTTCCTTTGGCGGCCATTGTCGGTATAGCTGAAAAATTGCACGCTGATCTGCTCGGACAGGGCCGCACTGGTGCGCCCGATCCGGTCCAGCAGGCCGCCGAGCAAGGGGTTGCCGTGCTTCAGGTCAGTGTCCGGATCGAGCGCAAGCAATTCCTTTTTCAAGGGCGTCAGCATATGCGTGCCGCAGGGGCCCTGGGTTTGTTCGATCTTGCCCAGCGTGCCCAGGATGCCGTTGAGCTGGAAGACGATCGAGCGCGGATTGGTCTCGTCGAGCAGCAGCAGGTCGAGCACCGGCAGCCATTCGGGCTGGGCCCGGTAGCGGGCCCGGTAAGTGATGATGCTGTCGGACAGCTCCAGCAGCCATTCCAGGTTGCCGCTCCCGTTCATGGCAAGCGCGCGCTGCAGCACCACGCTCTGGAATTGCAGTCGCTCCAGGCGGCGTCCGATCGACATGAAACGCCAGCCAAGATCGCGCGTCATGCCATCGAGGGCGAAGCCGGCCAGCGTCATCAGCGCGGCGGCGGCATCGTCGAGGATCGTCATGACCCCCGACTGCGATGGCCGCTCGCCGGCGGCGGCGGCGGGCTGCACCATCCGGTTCAGTGCACGCCAGTTGTCGACCGAGAAGCGTTCGTGCAGCTGCCCGGCAAGCCGGTGCAACTGCTGCTGCTGCCGTGCCAGGCCAGGGACCGCGGGCGAGACGACCGCCGTCAGGAGGGCCGACTCGATCTCGGCATCAGTAAAGATGGGGCCGCTTTGGCTCGCGTCTGGCGTGGCCGGCTTCTTCCCTTCGTCGAGCAGGCCGAACCAGATGCACAGCGCCTCGACGGTCGGCCATTCCGCGCCGCGCTGGTCGAAACGGACGTTGAACAGGAAATCGAGCGCGACCCGCAGCAGGCGGCAGATATTGTCGGTGCGTTCCGCATGGCGTCCGAACCACAGCAGGTTTTCCGCCACGCGGCTCGGCAGGTTGGTGTCTTCGCGCACCAGGTCGCGGCCCGAGATGCTGCGCTGCTGCAGGCGGTGCACTTCGGCCCTGGCGCGCGCCTGGACCCAGGTGTCCTTGCTGGCGCCGCCCATCTGCATCGTCAGCACGCGCGCATCGGGCCCGGTGGCCACCCGGGTCAGCCCGCCCGGCATCACCACATAGCCATTCGGCGTGGCGCAGGCGAATACCCGCAGCCCGATGGCGCGCGCCTGCAGGCCGGGCGCGGCGCCGTCCTTCCACACCGGCGCCTGCGACAGCCGCACCAGTTCCTGGGCAATGTAATTATTGGGATTGGCGCGCAGGCGGGCGATGAAGGCCGCGCGCGCGGCGCCGTCCAGGTCCTGGCCGAACACGGCCGCCTGCGGCAACTGCGAAAAACCGGGCTTGATCACCAACCGGTCGAGCCTGGCGACCACGGTTTCCAGCGCCGCTTCTTCGCCGCACCACCAGGTGGCCACCGATGGCATCTTGAGGGGCTCGCCCAGCAGGCGCTTCGACAGCGCCGGCAGGAAGCCGAGCAGCGCGCCCGATTCGAGCAGGCTCGAGCCGAGGCTGTTGGCGACCAGCACGTTGCCGCGCATGGCGGCCTGGGTCAGGCCGGCCACGCCCAGCAACGAGCTTTGCAGTTCGAGCGGATCGCACGATTCGTCGTCGACCCGGCGCATGATCACGTGCACCCGGTGCAGGCCGGCCAGGGTTTTCAGGTACACCACGCCGTCGCGCACCGTCAGGTCGCCGCCTTCGACCAGCGGCAGGCCGAGATGGCGCGCCAGGTAGGCCTGCTCGTAGTAGGTGGCGGTGAGCGGTCCCGGCGTGAGCAGCACGATCAGCGGCGCTTCGCCCTCGCGCAGCGGCGCCGGCGCGTCGCCGCCGGCCGCGCACCGGCGGCCCCAGTGCGCCAGGCTTTCGTGCATGGTGCGGAAGAACCGGTTCAGGGGCTGCACCTTGAGCTCGCGCAGCAGGTCGGGGAAGGTGGGGGCGATGATGGCGCGGTTTTCCAGCGCATAGCCGGCGCCGAAGGGCGCCTGGGTACGGTCGGCCATGACCCACCAGCGGCCGTCCGGGGCGCGCGCCAGGTCGACCGCGTAGAAGTGCAGGGCGACGTCGTCGTGATGGCGCATCCCGTGGCAGGGGCGCAAAAAGCCCGCGTGGCCGTGGATCAGCGCCGGCGGCAGCAAGCCTTCGCTCAGCATCTCCTCCTTGCCGTAGACGTCGACCAGGATCTTGTTGAGCAGGGTGGCGCGCTGGATCACGGCGGCCTCGATGCCGCTCCATTCCTCGTGCGGCAGGATCAGCGGCAGCACGTTCAGGTCCCACTGCCGTTGCCGGCCGTGGGCGTCGGCGGGCACGTTGTAGCTCACCCCGTTTTCGCGCACCTGGCGCTGCACCATCTCCTGGCGCTGGCGCATCATGGTGGGCGCCTCGTGCGCCAGGTTGTCCAGCAGCGCACGCCAATGCGCGCGCGGCGCCTTGGCCGCGTCGAGCATTTCGTCGAAACTGTCCGGCGCGGCCAGATAGTGGGCAAGTAGTTGATTCGGCATCGCAGCTGCTGATTACGGGTGGTACAAAAGCGCTAGGTTAGCTTGCCTGCCAGCGTAAATCTAGTGTCGTAGGGAAACTAGGATTGAGCGGCTCCTTGCGCACCGTCATCGGACCCGGGGTATGGCCATGCGGCCAGAAGCGCGCGAAACGGCGCGCCTCGGCGGCATTGGCATTGACCGGCGCGCCCGTTTCATTGCGTCCGCCCGGATGCACCACGTGGTAGGTGCAGCCGCCGATCGCGCGCCCGCTCCAGGTATCGACCAGGTCGAATACCAGCGGCGCCTGCACCCGGATGCTCGGATGCAGGGCCGACCACGGACTCCACGCCCGAAAGCGCACGCCCGCCACGTACTCGCCCGGCACGCCGGTCGGGTGCAGCGGCAGCATGCGGCCATTGCAGGCCACCACGTGGCGGCCGTCGGTCAGCCCGCGCACCAGCAGCTGCATGCGTTCGACCGACGAATCGACGTAGCGCGCGGTGCCGCCGGCCGCGACTTCCTCGCCCAGCACGTTCCACGGCTCGATCGCCTGGCGCAGCTCCATCTCGACGCCCTCGTAGACGACGGTGCCGAAGCGCGGGAAGCGAAATTCGATGAAGGGCTCGAACCAGTGGTCCTCGAAGGCATAGCCGGCCGCGCGCAGGTCGCGCGCGACGTCGCGGATGTCCTGGGCGACGAAATGCGGCAGCATCCAGCGGTCGTGCAGGGCGGTGCCCCAGTGCACCAGCCGGGCCTGGCACGGCTCGCGCCAGAAGCGCGCGACCAGGGCCCGCAGCAACAGCATTTGCAGCAGGCTCATACGCTCGTGCGGCGGCATCTCGAAGGCGCGGAACTCCACCAGGCCGAGGCGGCCGGTGGGGCCGTCCGGCGAATACAGCTTGTCGATCGAAAATTCGGCGCGGTGCGTATTGCCGGTCAGGTCGACCAGCAGGTTGCGCAGCAGGCGGTCGACCATCCACGGCTTGTCGCCCGGCTGCAGCGTCGGCAGCACCTTGTCCATCTGCTGGAAGGCGATCGCCAGTTCATACAGGTTGTCGTCGCGCGCCTCGTCCACGCGCGGCGCCTGGCTGGTCGGTCCGATGAAGGTGCCCGAGAACAGGTAAGAGAGCGCCGGGTGGATCTGCCAGTAGGTGATCAGGCTCTTGAGCAGGTCGGGACGGCGCAGCATCGGGCTGTCTTCGGCGCTGGCGCCGCCCAGGGTGGCGTGGTTGCCGCCGCCGGTGCCGGTGTGGCGGCCGTCATGCATGAATTTCTCGGTGCCCAGGCGGGTGAGGCGCGCTTCCTGGTACAGGGTCGTCACGTTGTGCACCAGCTCGTTCCACGAAGCGGCCGGATGGATATTGACTTCGATGACGCCCGGGTCGGGCGTGACGCTGAGCAGCTTGATGCGCGGGTCGCGCGGCGGCGCATAACCTTCGATCCGCAGCTTCATCCCGAGCCTGGCGGCGGTGGCCTCGACCGCGCCGGCCAGCGCCAGGTAATCCTCGAGGCGCTGCTGCGGCGGCATGAAGACGTGCAGGCGTCCGGCGCGCACTTCGACGCACAGCGCGGTGTGGATCACCTCGCGTGCGTCCGGCGCGAAGGGAGAGGCAGGCTGGACGGCCGCGCGGTCCGGCGCCGGCTGCGCGGCGTGGTGCGCGGCCACCAGGGCGCTGCGCGGGGCGAACGGGTCGACCTCGAAACCGGGATCGCGTTCGCGCGGCGGCACCCATGGCAGCGTGGCCAGCGGCAGGCGCAGGCCGATCGGCGAGTCGCCCTCGAGCAGGTACAGGTGTTCGCGCCGCAGCGGCCAGGCCGAGGTGCGCCAGCCGGCGCCGGGCGCGGCCTGCAGCGGCAGCACGTAGCCGGCCACCTGGCCCAGGCCGCGTTCGAGCAGGCGCGCCAGCCGGCGCCGTTCCTCCGGCGCGTCCAGGTCTGCCCGCAGGGGATCGAGGTTGGGCGGCAGCGCCTGCTCGCGTTGGGCCTGCAGCAGCACGTCTTCATAGGCGGGGATGGCGCTGCCGGCGGGCAGGCCGAGCGCATCGACCAGCGCGGCGGTGAAGCGGCGGGCGTCCCCGGCGTCATAGCCGTCGTCGACGTGTTCTTCCGAGAACAGGCCGGGGTCGCGCCACAGCGGCTCGCCGTCGACGCGCCAGAAGATGTTCAGCGCCCAGCGCGGCAGCGGTTCGCCCGGATACCATTTGCCCTGGCCGTAGTGCAGCAGGCCGCCGGGCGCGAAATGATTCTTGAGCCGCTGCGCCAGCGTGCCGGCCAGCGCGCGTTTGCGCTCGCCATGGGCCTGGGTATTCCACTCCGGCGCGTCCATGTCGTCGATCGAGACGAAGGTGGGCTCGCCGCCCTGGGTCAGGCGCACGTCCTGGGCCAGCAGGTCGGCGTCGACCTGCCGGCCCAGGCGGTCGATGGCCTCCCAGTCGGCGTCCGAATACGGCTTGGTTACGCGCGGGTCTTCGTGGATGCGGGTGATCGTCATCTCGTGGATGAAGGTGACCTCGGCCTTGTCGCTGAACCCCGTCACCGGCGCCGCCGACGAGGGCAGCGCCGTGCAGGCGAGCGGAATATGGCCTTCGCCGGCCAGCATGCCCGAGGTCGGGTCGAGCCCGATCCAGCCGGCGCCGGGGATGTACACCTCGGTCCAGGCGTGCAGGTCGGTGAAGTCTTCGAGCGCGCCGCTCGGACCGTCGAGCGCCTCCTGGTCGGCGCGCAGCTGGATCAGGTAGCCGGAAACGAAACGCGCCGCCAGCCCCATCGTGCGCAGGATCTGCACCAGCAGCCAGCCGCTGTCGCGGCAGGAGCCGGAACGCTTCTCGAGCGTGTGTTCCGGCGTCTGCACGCCCGGTTCCATGCGCAGCAGATAGGCGATGTCGCGCTGCAGGCGCTGGTTGATCGCCACCAGGAAGTCGGTGGTGTTCATCGGCTGCGCCAGCAGCTCGCGCCGCGCCGCGTCTACCCATGCCAGCAGCAGCGGGCCGGCCGGCTCGGGCTGCGCGTAGGCGCTCAGTTCCCCCTGCAACTGCTCGGGATACACAAAGGGAAAATGCTCCGCATATTGTTCGATGAAGAAATCGAAGGGATTGATGACGGTCATGTCGGCGACCAGGTCGACCGTGAACTCGAGCGTATCCGTTTTTTCCGGGAACACGAAACGGCCGATGTAATTCCCGTAGGGGTCTTGCTGCCAGTTGATGAAATGCTCCTGCGGCAGCACCGACAGCGAATACGACAGGATCGGCGTGCGCGCATGCGGCGCCGGACGCAGGCGCACCTCATGCGGCGAGAGGGCGACTTGCCGGTCGTAGCGGTAACTGGTCTTGTGGTGCAGCGCGATACGGATAGCCATGCGGGAGTGCCTTTATAGGGGTGGTCACGAACGATACCAGCACATCGATATATACCTGTTTCAACTGTGCACAAGCATGATTCATACCCGCAATATAATTCGATCGTGCGGCGTCGCCGAGCTGGCACGTTTCTTGATTGCACCTATGCCACTGGAGGATCCGATGCCGAACTTTTACGATGAAATGTATTCCTCTGCGGCAATTGCAAGGCCTCACTACGACGCGTTTGCGCGGTGGCTTGCCTTGCAGTCGCCGCAACTGATCGCGCAAAAACGTGCCGAAGCCGAACTGACCTTCCAGCGGGTGGGGATTACCTTCGCCGTCTACGGCGACAACGCCGGCAAGGAGCGCTTGATCCCGTTCGACATCATTCCGCGCGTGATCGACGCCGCCGAATGGGCCCGGCTGCAGGCCGGCCTGGTGCAGCGGGTGACCGCGCTGAACCGTTTCCTGCACGACGTCTACCACGACCAGGATATCCTGAAGGCGGGCGTCATCCCGCCCGAACAGATCCTGAACAATGCGCAGTACCGGCCCGCGATGCAGGGCGTCAAGGTGCCTTCAAACATCTATGCCCATATCGCCGGCGTCGACATCGTGCGCGCGGGCGAGGGCGAGTTCTACGTCCTGGAAGACAATCTGCGGGTGCCTTCCGGCGTGTCCTACATGCTGGAAAACCGCAAGATGATGATGCGGCTGTTTCCCGCCCTGTTCGCGAGCAACCGCGTGGCGCCGGTCGAGCACTATCCCGACCTGCTGCTCGACAACCTGCGCACCGTGGCGCCGGACGGACCGCTTGACCCGACCGTGGTCGTCCTCACGCCGGGCATGCACAACTCGGCCTATTTCGAACACGCCTTCCTGGCCCAGCAGATGGGTGTGGCGCTGGTGCAGGGGCAAGACCTGTATGTCAGCGACGACACCGTCTACATGCGCACCACGCGCGGGCCGAAGCAGGTCGACGTCATCTATCGCCGGATCGACGACGACTATCTCGATCCACGCGCCTTCCGCCCCGAGTCCACGCTGGGCGTGCCGGGCCTGCTCGACGCGGTGCGCGCCGGGCGGGTCGGCCTGGCCAACGCCATCGGCACCGGGGTGGCCGACGACAAGTCGATCTATCCCTACGTGCCGGACATGATCGAATTCTACCTGGGCGAAAAGCCGATCCTGAACAACGTGCCGACCTACCAGTGCCGGAAAAAGGAAGACCTGGCCTACACCCTGTCGCGGCTGCCCGAGCTGGTGGTGAAGGAAGTGCACGGCGCCGGCGGCTACGGCATGCTGGTCGGGCCGGCCTCGACCCACGCCGAGATCGAGGCCTTCCGCGAGCGCTTGATCGCCAACCCGGACGGCTATATCGCCCAGCCCACGCTGGCCCTGTCGGCCTGCCCGACCTATGTCGAATCGGGCATCGCGCCGCGCCATATCGACCTGCGTCCCTTCGTCCTGTCGGGCAAGACCGTGTCGATGGTGCCGGGCGGCCTGACCCGGGTGGCGCTGCAGGAAGGTTCGCTGGTGGTCAATTCGTCGCAGGGCGGCGGCACCAAGGATACCTGGATACTGGAGAACTAAGATGTTGAGCCGCACCGCAGACCACTTGTTCTGGATGGCCCGCTACACCGAGCGCGCCGAAAACACGGCCCGCATGCTCGATGTCCGGGTCCAGTATTCGCTGATGCCGCAGTCGGCGCAGGCCGAGCAGCAGGGCTGGCGCAGCATGCTGGGCGTGTCCGAGCTGGAAGCGCAGTTCGAGGCCAAGTACCCGGCGCTCACGCAGAAGGACGTGATCGACTTCATGGTGCGCGATCCGGACAACCTGTCCTCGATCACCAGCTGCCTGCGCGCATCGCGCGAGAATGCGCGCGCCGTGCGCGGCGCCCTGACCACCGAAGTATGGGAAACCGAGAACACGACCTGGCTGATGCTGCAGAAGCATCTCAAGAACCGCACCTTCGAGCACGATCCCGGCCAGTTCCTGGAATGGGTCAAGTACCGCTCGCACCTGTCGCGCGGCGTCACGCTGGGCACCATGCTGCAGGACGAGGCGTTCAACTTCATCCGCCTCGGCACCTTCCTGGAACGGGCCGACAATACGGCGCGCATCCTCGACGTCAAGTTCAGGTTCGGAGCGCATGATGCGGTCCAGGCCGGGACGCAGGCGGAGTTCTACCAGCTTGCGGCGCTGTTGCGCTCGGTGTCCGCCTTCGAAACCTACCGCAAGGTCTACCGCGACGCCATCACGTCGACACGGGTGGCCGAACTATTGATACTGCAAGAGAAAATGCCGCGCTCGCTGGCGGCGTGCATGGCCGCCGTGGTGGCCAACCTGAAGGACGTGCGCAATGCGCAGTCGCACGATACCGAGCGCCTGGCCGTGGAACTGTACGCCATGCTGCAATCGTCCCCGATCAGCGCCATCCTCGAAGAAGGCCTGCACGCCTTCCTGACCCGCTTCCTGGCGTCGGTCGACGCGCTGGGCAACGGCATCAGCCGCGACTTCCTGATCCCGATCGAGCCGGCCTTGCCCGACGAAGGACAGACCCAGTCGCAGACGCAGACCCTGGGCGGAATGACGCAAACCCAGACCCAGACCGCGTAAGCCGGGCGCACCGGCATGGCGCGCGCCGCACCGTTTCGGGGGAAAGCGGCGGCGCGGGCATCATGACGGTGCGTCGGCTCAGGCGCCCGGCTTGGCTGGCGCCGTCGCCTGCTTGATCTGGGCGCGCACGACCCGGTGCACGAAGTGCAGCTTTTCCAGTACCGGCGGGCTGAGCGTGAACGGATAGGAGTCCGGCATCCCGATGCTGCGATTCAGGCTGTTGAGCACGTACGTCAGCGCGAACCAGTCGCTCAGGGTATCGTCGAACGCGTCGGTCCTGGTCGGCAGGGTGATGCCGTCGAGCGCGGGCTCGTCGGCCTTGCGCGGCTTGAGCTGCAGGCCGCAGGAGTGCGCCGTCTCCAGCGTATCGATCATGTGGAGGTAGTGGGCCCAGGTCTCGGCCCAGTCTTCCCACGGGTGCGAGCTGGCGTAGCTGCTCACGAAACGCTCCGCCCAGTCTTCCGGCGGCCCATTTTCGTAGTGGCGCTTCAGGCTTTCGCCATAATCCTGGCGCTCGTCGCCGAACAGGGCGCGATACTCGTCGATCCACGGACTGCCGGCCACCAGGCGGTCGAAATAGTAATGGCCGCTTTCATGACGAAAATGGCCCAGCAGCGTGCGATAGCGCTCGTGCATCTGCTCGCGCGTGCGTTCGCGCTCGGCCGGATCGGCCTCGGCAATGTTCAGGGTGATCACGCCGTTGGCATGGCCGGTCATCACGCACTGGTCGGTCACGCCGTCTTCCAGGAACTGGAAAGCCAGGCCGGTTTCCGGCTCGGCTTCCTTCGAGGCCGGGGTGAGGTTGAGCGTCGCCAGTGAAAACAGCAGGCGGCGCTTGGCCGCTTCGAGACGCGCCCACAGGATGTGGTTTTTTTCGGACGTCAGCGCTGGGATGACGACGGTCAGCTGACAGGAGGCGCATAAATCGTGCGGGTCATCCGCAGGCAGCATCCAGTTGCAGACATTATGCTGAACATAATTGCTGCATTGCTTGTAGACCTTGCCCGCGTCGGTGTGGTTCAGGCTGCGCCACAGGCCGTCCTCGGTCTGCTCGAAGCTGTTGACGCTGCGCGTGGCCGGCTGGTAGCCGAGCGTGCTGTCGCAGTTGAAGCAGAGGGTATTTTCAAAAAATATCTGTTGTGAGCACTTGTCGCAGTGAAAGGTTTTCATGGCAGAAAGAAGAGTGGGACAACGGTCGGTATTCGGTATTAATAATCTAACAGCAAAACCGATCTAGGCAGGCACGTGTCAGACAACGCCGCATGAGGTGGTGGGGGACAAAGGAAGAACAAACGTGGAGGTGCCGGGAATAGAGGCGGCGGTGAGGGTGATGCGGGCGGGGGTATAAGAGGCGGAATCGACCCCGACGTTGGGCGCGACGACGACGGGCCGGCGGGTTAACGGCAGTCCTGCTTACGCCACCAGGATCCTTTACGTGGGGACCTGTCAGAAATTCTGTGTGCGGGGCCAGAATTCGTAGTTAGATAATCGCGTTCGTGAAGCGCTCGCCGAACATGATGGCGAACTGGTTGGCAGCCTGCTTCCAGGTACGCTGTGGCATCTTCCAATCTTTCTCGATATTGCGCAAGGCCAGGAACAATAACTTGGTCGCGGCTTCGTCGCTGGGGAAGTGACCACGGTTCTTGACGATCTTCCGCAGACGCATATGCAGGCTTTCAATAGCGTTGGTCGTGTAGATGATCGTGCGCACTTCAGGTGGGTAGGCAAAGAACGGAATCACCTGCTGCCACTGGCGCCGCCACATCGCGGCCACGGTCGGAAACTTGGTGCCCCATGGGCCTTCTGCAAAGGCATCCAGCGCCGCTTCGGCCAGCTCGGCGTTGGCAGCGTGGTAGATCGGCTTGAGCGCCGCTGCCAGTTCCTTCCGGTCCTTCCAGGCCGCAAGCGTCGTCGAATTGCGGATCAGGTGCACGATGCACGTCTGGATCTGCGCTTGCGGATAAACGGCCTCGATGGCCTCCGGGAAGCCGCGCAGGCCATCGACGACGGCGATCAGGATATCGTCCAGTCCGCGGTTCTTGAGTTCGTTGAAAACCTTCAGCCAGAATTTGGCGCCTTCGGTCTGTTCGATCCACAGACCCAGCACTTCCTTGCGGCCGTCGGCACGAATGCCCAAGGCCAGATATACGGCCTTGTTCTTGACCGTGCCTTCGTCCCGGATCTTCAGGCGCAACGCGTCGAAATACACGATCGGATACATCGCCTCGAGCGGCCGCTGCTGCCACTGCGCGACCTCCTCGAGCACTTCGTCGGTGATGGTCGAAATCAGGTCTGGCGACACCTCGGTGCCGTACAACTCCAGCAAATGCGCCTGAATCTCGCGCACGCTCATACCACGAGCGTACATGCTGATAACGTGATCGTCGAAGCCCGACATCCGGCGCTGATGTTTGGCCACCAGTTTGGGCTCGAAGCTCGACAGACGATCGCGCGGAATGTCCAGGTGGAGCTCCCCGCCTGGCGTCAAGACCTTCTTCGGGCTGCTACCGTTGCGGTGGTTTCTGCTGCCGTCTTCCTCGTTGGCCAGGTGGTGGTTCAACTCGGCCGACAACATACGCTCGGCCAGCATTTTTTTGAGCTGCCCGGCGAGGCCCGATTCGCCAAGGATCGACTCGGCGTCCTTGTTCTCAACCTGGGCCAGCAACTGGTCGATCAGCTCAACGGGAAACGGGTACGCTGCTTTCTGTTTTTTGGGCTTCTTGGTGGTCATCACTTCGGTCATGGAACAGTCCTTTCGGGATTATTTCATGACCCCGTTCCACACAGAAATTCTGACAGGCTCTTACGTGGTCCCACTGAATCGGGACCAAGCGCACAAGCTATGCTCTGGAAAAGTCCAGCCACGTGCTATCTGGCTGTAGCATCATGAGCCTGCCGTCGCGAAGGACGTTCCTTCCCATAAATGCGTTTCGGGTGGATGACCAATCGCTTCGTCAGATCGTCCAGCGCCTTGCTGTGGTACAGGTCCATGCACTTCAAGAAATCGAATCGCACTCCCTTGACTTCCGATTCGACCAGCGGACTGGAATAATCCCGTTCCAGGTAACTCTCCACTAAGGAATTGACTGCATCCGGACTCTGATCCATATCGAAGTACGTCCAGTCGCGCAACGCGCTGATGCTGCTTCCGGCATCCTTCGCCACGCCATTGTCATTCCGATAGGCCTGGGTTAGACAGGTTGCCAGCACCATGTCCTTGTAGTTCTGCGCGTGCGTGCGGGTTACAGCTTGCGGGGATGTGATATCGCGAGTACTAGCATGGGCTGGCAACGACAATATGGTGAACACCACCACTGCCAGTCGCAAGGGGGACAACCTCATGGCAAACTCCAGAAATTTGCACGATCCGTGCGATACCGCGCTTCGGGTTCGTTGAAATAACAGTGGTCATAGCAGGAGCGACCGTCGAAAAGCGTGGCATGCCCCTGCGCATTTGACCAGCCCGAGACTTCAAACAGAATGACGCCTGTTTTGCCTGCAAGTGTGCCCCCACCGGAGACAGGATATTTCACGACTTCGGCTTTACCCCAGCGCTGCGTCAGGAACCCGATCAGGTCGCGTACTCGAAAGAAGTATCTTCGCCCGTCCGCGCCGGATACAGTCTGTCCTTTGATGCCAGGAATGACCATGCCAGCTTGGCTGAGTATATAACTCATGCGTACAGCACACGTGTTTTCCCATCGCTGCGCTGCAGTCGGGTTATCGATATTCTTCCTGACGTTGCCGCCTATGATCCCTGCCACCCGGGCTCCGGGATTGAGAGGGTCGTAGATTCGCTGCGAAGCTGCCCACGCAGCACTAAAAGACGGTCGAGTCATATCGGTAGTCCTTGTTGAATTGTGTCGTACCGGGTCATCACAGCGCGCGCAGGAAGATCGAGGCCGCGGTGCATCGCGAGAGCAGCAGCACAAAGCAATGAAAACAGCGAACGGTGAGGTGTGTTCCCAACGTCGTGCATCATCGCGCGAGAAATAGGCATTGGCCTTTCGCTAGCGCAATAGTCGGGCGGTTTTCCTTAAGACGTGCAAAGACCTGATCAGCGTTTACGATCGGGCTCGCTGCTGCGATGAGCAAGGCGGACAAGGCGGGCGAGTTCCGGCCGCTGACGCCGCATCCGCGACGCCATCGAAGCCACGGCCGGTCAGCCGGCCGCAGCTGCAGCGGACGCCGGCCGAATATTCTGATTGGTACGGAACAGATTGTCCGGATCCTAGGCCGCCTTGATCTGCGCCAGGCGCGCATAGTTGGCGCCATAGGCATCGGACGTGCGCTCGCCTTCGTCCTGCGGCATGAAGTTGACGTAGACGCCACCGCTCGCATACGGCGTGGCATCCGCGAAGAAGGCGCGTGCCCAGGCTATGCAGCGTTCGTCGTCGGCCGGGTCTTCCCAGCGCGTGTGCACGTTCATCACGTACAACGCGTCGCGGTGCGGATAGGCGGTCGCCTGCGGCGGCGGCGCCCCGGCCTGGCCGCCCAGCAGGCCGAGGAAGATCTCGCACTGCGGGGTAGGCAGATCGGAGGCGTAGCGTAAAACGACGTCGAGGGCCCCATCGCTCAGTTGCGTGAAATTATGCGATTTCCAGTAGTTGCGTGCGCCTGGCGTGAGCATCGGATCGAAGATCTGCTGCCAGGCCGCGTAAGGCATCGGCCCGACATGCATGCCCAGCGGTTCGCCCAGCTTGGCGATGCGTGCGATGGCGGCGTCCACGGCGTCGCTCGGCGATGGTGAAAAGACCGGCAGCACCAGCACGTCCTGGCCATGCACTTGCGGGGGCAGGAACGGCAGCGGGGGCGCCTTGCGCAGGACCGTCCAGACCGTGAGGTCGGGGGCCATGGTCGCGACGGCATCGCGGTATTGCTGCAAGACCGACTGGGCCTGGGCGAACGGGTAGACGATCAGCCCGGCCGTGATCTGCGGGCCGACTGGATGCAAGGCGAATTCGAAGCGCGTGACCACGCCAAAATTACCGCCGCCGCCACGGATGGCCCAGAACAGGTCGGGATGCTCCGTCGCGCTCACCTGCAGGCGCCCGGCGTCGGCGGTGACGATTTCGGCCGATAGCAGATTGTCGGCCGCCAGGCCCAGCGTGCGGCTGAGCCAGCCGAAGCCGCCGCCCAGGGTCAGGCCCGCCACGCCGGTGGTGGAGTTGATGCCCAGCGGCGTCGCCAGGCCGTAGGCCTGGGCTTCGTGGTCGAAGTCGCGCAGGGTGGCGCCGCCCTCCACCCAGGCGCGGCGGCGCACCGGATCGACCTGCACCGATTTCATGCGCGACAGGTCGATCACCAGTCCATCGTCGCACAGCGCGCTGCCGGCGATATTGTGGCCGCCGCCACGCACGGCCAGCCGCAGCTGGTGGTCGCGCGCGTAGGCCAGCGACGCGCGTACGTCGGCCGTGCCGGCGCAGCGCACGATGAGCGCCGGCCGCCGGTCGATCATCGCATTCCAGACGGCGCGGGCATCGTCGTAGCCCGCATCGTTGGCCTCGAGAAGTTCTCCTCTTAACAGCCCCTTCAATTCATTGAATTGCCCCTTCGCCAGCGTGTCCATGACGCACCTCGCAGATGGTTGGTCCGACGTCTCGCTTCATCATAAGAAGGCGAAGTGCGTTGACGCAAGCTCATGAGATGGAAATAGAGTGCAGGAATAGGGACTGGAGAATCGCATTGGCCCAGCACAAACGGCCGCACAAGTGCGAGATGCGACATACCGTGCGCTTCAGGTGCAACGCATGATTGAGCCGCTCCCCAACGCCACTTATGGCGACGGGCCCGACGTTCCACCTTTAACGGAGACATGCATGCGTATCGCTCGAGGAAACGATGTGCCGACCGGTAACTCGATATGGAGGCTGCCCCGCCTGGTTTTGCTACTGGCCGCGATGTGGATGTCTGCGACAGTGCTTGCGCAGTCGTCGTCCGGCGAGGCGGACGGCAGACACGGCGCGCAGCGCACGAGCTACCGCGTGATCAATCTCGGCCCCGGCACCATCGCGACCTACCCCGACATCAACGCCGCCGGCCAGGTGGCGTTCTCGATGGTGAACGGCGGGCGCACTTCGGCTTTCTTCCATGACGGCGCAACCGTGAAGAACATCGGCTCGCTGGGCGGCGGCATCACGTATGCGAACGACCTGAACGAGGCCGGCCAGATCGCCGGCACCTCGCTCAACGAACACGGCGTCGAGAACGCTTTCGTCTGGAGCGCGGGCGGCGGCATGCTCGACATCCGCGCCGAGCCTGGCCGGGGCCGTTCGTATGGCTGGGCCATCAACAACCGCGGCGTCGTCACCGGCTCGTTCGGCGACTCGGCGCGTCCGTTCCGCTGGAGCATTGGTAGCGGGGTGGAAGACCTGGGCGTCACGCCCGCCTTCCAGCAACCTTCCGGTCGCGTGCTCAACGACGCCGGCCTGATCGCCGGCGTGACCACGATCGACGACGAGTTCACGCGCGTGTTCGCCTGGACGCGCGGTAGCGGCTTGGTCGACATCGACACGCTGGGCAGCGTCGAATCGTCGCCCGTGGCCGTGGGCGCCGGGGGCGAGGTGGCGGGCAATCGCCTGGCTTCCTGGGACGATGGCGGCGACCGTCCCTTCCTGTGGACGCGCGCCACCGGCATGGTCGACCTCGGGATCGGCCGCGGCACCACGGCCTGGGTCAATGCGATGACGCCCGGCCTGCACATCGCCGGCGGCATCGGCTTTGCCGACGGGCGCCAGCGGGCGATGTCGTGGACGCGGCGCGGCGGCATGCGCGAACTCGGCACACTGGGCGGCAGGACCTCGGTCGCGCGCGGCGTCAATGCGAAAGGCCAGATCGTCGGCTTTGCCGAGGACAAGGCCGGCGCCATGCGCGCCTTCGTCTGGAGCGCCGTCGGCGGCATGCTGGACCTGAACCGGCTCGTGCGGCGTGTGCCGCCGACGCTGGTGCTCGAGCACGCGATGGCGATCAACGATCGCGGCGAGATCGTGGCCAGCTCGAATGCCGGACTGGTGCTGCTCAGGCCGGACCGTGGACATGAAAGCGGCCATACGGTCGGGCCGCTCGTCGCGCCGCGCACGGTCGAAGTCGGCGCGCCGCTGCAGGCGTCGGTGTCCTTCGTGGATGGCGACCGGGTCGGCACGCGCGGCGTGGACTGGTCATGGGGAGATGGCAGCGGCGGGGCGGCGCGACGGATCGAAGAGCGCGGCGGCGTGGCCAGCGCGCGCGCCAGCCACAGTTTTTCGGCGCCGGGAATCTACACGGTGGCGGCCACGGTGGTCGGCCGGGATGGCCGTCGCACCGTGGTCAGCCAGGAGGTGGAGGTGACTGCGCAGTAGGAGGGAGTCAGCCCTTCTTTTGCGCCGCGATCCAGCGGTCGGTCGCCGCTTCGAGCACGTCGAGCGGCACCGCGCCGTGCGACAGCACTTCGTTGTGGAAGGCGCGCAGGTCGAAGTCCTTGCCCAGGGTCTTTTCGGCGCGTGCGCGCAGTTCGCGCAGCTTCAGTTCGCCGATCTTGTAGCTGAGGGCCTGGCCGGGAATCGCGATATAGCGTTCGACTTCCTGCACCGCCGTCACCTCGTTCTGCGGCACGTTGTCCATGAAGTAGGCGATCGCCTGTTCACGCGTCCAGCCTTTCGAGTGGATGCCGGTGTCGACCACCAGGCGCACGCCGCGCCAGATTTCGGCGGTCAGGCGGCCCACCCACTGCCATGGATCGTTGTACATGCCGATTTCCTGGCCCAGCATTTCGCTGTACAGGCCCCAGCCTTCCGAGAAGGCGGTGCTGCCGCCGAAGCGGCGGAAGGCCGGCAGGCCGGTGGTTTCCTGCGCCAGGCTGCGCTCGAAGTGGTGGCCGGGAATGGCTTCGTGCAGGAAGAAGGCGGTGGTCGTGAAGTTGGTGCGGGTCTCCGGCTTGTAGGCGTTGAAGTAGAACACGCCGGGACGCTTGCCGTCGACCGAGCCGCGCTGGTAAGAGGCCGGGGCCGCGCTCACTTCGCGGAAGGCTTCCACCGGACGGATCTCGAACGGCGCCTTGGGCACGCGCGCGAACAGCTGGTCGACCTTGGCCTCGACGCGCGGACGCATCGCCTCGTAGGCCGCCTGGATCTCTTCGCGCGATTTGAAGCGCAGCTCGGGCGCGGTGTTGAGGTGAGCGAAGAATTCCTTCAGCGTGCCCTTGAAGCCGACCTTGACCCTGGCTTCTTCGAACTGGGCGCGGATGCGCGCGACTTCGCGCAGGCCGATCTCGTGGATCTGTTCCGGCGTCAGGTCGGTCGTGGTCGAGCGGCGCGCCAGGAAGGCATACCATTCCTTGCCGCCGGGAAGAGATCCGATGCCGGCCGTGTCGCGGCCCGCCGGCAGGTAGGTGTCCTTCATGAAGGCCAGCAGCTTGCGGTTGGCTGGCGCCAGTTGTTCGCGCACCATTTTTCCATAAGCCTCAGTCAGGCGCGCCTTGTCGGCGGCGCTGAAGGACGCCGGGAATTTCTTGGTCGGCCCCATATAGGTGCTGGTGTCGAGGTTGTCGCTGCCGACGTTCTCGAGCTGCGGCAGCACGCGCTGGATCAGCGCCTTCGGCATCACGATGCCTTGCTGGATGCCGGCGCGCATATTGGCGATGCTGTCGTCGACCGCCGGCGCGTAGCCGGCAGCGCGCTTGAGCCAGTTCTCGTAGTCCTGCACGGTCTGGAACGGCTGCGTGGAGGCGCCCGAACCCAGCTGGGCCATCAGCAGATGCAGGCCCGAGAACTGATCCACCGGCACCAGGTCGGACGGGAAGCGCAGGCTGTCGAGGTCTTGCTGCAGGCGGTAGCGCAGCAGGTCATAGCTGATGCGGTCTTCCGAGGGCAGCGGCGCCGGATCGAACTTGGCGCTGCTGGCGAGGTATTTCTCGGCCAGCGCGCGGGTCTGCTTGCGGTTCTCGGCCGACGAGGTCGGGCCGAAGCGGTCGTTGTAGCGATGGTCGCCATTGAAGGTGGCGGCGATCGGGTTTTCGCGCAGGTAGTCTTCCCAGTAGTCGCTATATAACTGGTTCATCTTTTCCGGCGTGGCCGGCGTCTTGACTTGGGCGAAAGCGGGGAGGGCGGCGCACAGCACGGTGCACAGCGCAGTGCGCAGCGCATTGGACAGAATAGGGGGGAGCGAGCGGGTCATGTCTTCTCTAGGTGGTCAGGTCCATGCAAGAATAGCATGATGACCCAGGTGCAATACAACAGGCAGAATGCCCGGCGCAGAAACCCTTGCAGCCCGATTGTCCAGTGGTAAGCTATTGATGTTGTCATACCAACCCAGAGGGATTCCATGAAACCGCTGTTCTCCTCCGACGACGAAGCGAAGGCCGCGTCGACGACCCCCGTGACGCCTGCCGCCGGTCTGCCGCCCCTGCTGGATCCGGCCCTCACGCCGGACGCGCTGCCGGCGTTGCGGCCGGAGGCGGAAACAAAGCCGGTGATCCCTGTCGACCTCACCGGCATCGACGACAAGGCCATCGAAACCCTGGGCAGCGCTGCGGGACCGGGTGTGGCGAAGGTGTCGGCCAAGCTGCTGGGCACGGTACGCGCCTCGGATGCGGACGTGTTCGGCACGCAGCTGAACGAACTGATCGCCACCTCGAAGGGACTGGACCCGGCCAAGCTCAAGTCGGGCGGCCTGCTGTCGCGCGTGTCGAACATGTTCGGCTCGGTCAAGGAAAAGATGCTGTCGCAATACCAGGTGGTCGAGTCGCGCATGGACACGCTGGTGTCCGAGATGACGCGCCACGCCAACGTGCACCGGGCGCGCATCCATGATTTCGACGAGATGTACAAGGGCCTCGAGGTTTATTATCAAGGCCTGGACGCCGACGTGAAGAAGGGCGAAGCCTGGGCCGACCGGCTGCGCCAGGCGGTGGCGCAGCAAGCCGCGGCGGCCAATGCCTTCGAGGCGCAGCAGGCGACGGAGCTCAGGCGCCGTCTCGAGCGCCTCGAAAAGCGCATCGACGACCTGCGCCGCGCGATGCTGATGGCCACGCAGATGGTGCCGCAGATCCGCCTGTCGCAAGACAACGCGCGCGCCTTGACCGACACCTTCACCGACATCGTCAACGTGTCGATCCCGGCTTGGCGCAACGTGTTCTCGCTCTACCTGCTGCAGCTGGAAGCCAAGCAGAGCGCGGCGGTCGCCAACGCCGCCTACGACGCCACCGACGCGGCCTTCCGCGCCCAGGCCGATATGCTGCTGGAAAATACCGAGACGGTCGCGCGTGCCAAGCAGCGCTCGATCGTCAGCCTCGAAACCGCCCAGCACGTGCAGACGCAACTGGTGACCGCGTTCGACAAGCTCGAGCAGATCTCGAACGAAGGCCAGCAGCGCCGCCGCGACGAGCTGCCGAAGCTGCAGGCGCTGGAGCAGGAGCTGATCGCCAGGTTCTCGCCAGGCGCGGCCTAATTTCAATTCACCCTACAAGGAAAGCTCATGTCGACGACGCTCCAGACCGGCCACCGCATCAACCTCGAAAAATCCGCACCGGGCTTGAAGCGCGTGCGGATCGGCCTCGGATGGAAGGTCAATGCGGCCGCGGGCCATGCCTTCGACCTCGACTCGTCGGTGTTCCTGTGCCGGAAAGACGCGGACGACCATCCGGTCATGATCAGCAACGCCCACTTCGTCTATTACAACCACACGACCTCGCCCGATGGCGCGGTGGTGCACTCGGGCGACAACCGCACGGGCGACAAGGATGGTGACGACGAAGTCATCACCGTCGACCTGGCCAAGGTCGACGCGGCGGTCATGGAAATGCCGATCGTAGTCACCATCCACGAGGCCGAGGCGCGCAAGCAGAACTTCGGCAGCGTCTCCGGCGCTTACGTGAAGGTGTACAACGACGACACCGGCGAGACGATCGCGGAATACAACCTGAACGAAGACTACTCGGACAAGACCGCGCTGCAATTCGGTTCGCTGTATCGCAAGGATGGCGAGTGGCGCTTCCAGGCCGTCGGCGCGGGCTTCAAGCTGAACCTGGCGACCTTTATTCGCAAGCTCGGCGGCACCGTCTGAGCAGCGTTGTGCGTATCCTTCCGAGGCGCTGATGGCTGGCGCCGCCAGGTAGATCGATGACACACCAGACGCCCAAGGCATTCGACTTCGGTGACGCGCCGGAGCCGCCGTCGGACCCGGTCGACCGTCCGGCCGGGCCGCGGGCCTTCGATTTTGGCGACGAGCACGAAGCCGCGGCGCCTGAGCGTAATGGTCCGCCCAGGGCGCTGTCCTTCGACGACGTTCCTGCGCTTCCGGCTGCGTCTGCCGTGACCAGGAAAACCGTGGCCCGGCCGCTGTTCGACAGCGAAGACCATCCGGCGGTGCGCGATGCGCTCGCCACCGTCCACGCCGATTATCCGGATCTGTTCGCGCATTCGGAGCAGCGCCTGGCCACCCTGTTTCGGCGCATCCTGCCGGTGCGGCTGGCGCTGGTCACCGAGTGGGCAGAGGGGCCGCTGATGGAGCAGGCGGCGCTGCTCCATCCCATCACCGAACTCGTAGTGAAATTCACGCAGATGGGCGTGCCGGCGCTGCTGGAAGCCGCTCTCGACACTACCAAGGGGCCGCCGGGCATGTTCGGCCGGCTGTTTCGCCGACCGACGTCGCCTGCCGAATACAGGCCGGTGCTGACGTCGGCGCGCACGCAGCTCCTGCAGCTGATGACCGACAGCGAGGTCGCCATGCGCAACCTCGAAGCGTCGGCGCAGGGACTGGGCTTGCACCTGCTGGTGCTGGCCGTGGTGTCGACACTCGTCGAGGACGCGCCGGATGCGGCCTTGCGCGATGCGCTCGTGCAGCGCCGGACCTTGATCCAGCAGGCCGTGCGCCAGGCCGAGCTGTCGGTGCTGCAGATGAAGCAGGTGCGGCAGCAGGCGGCGGACTTGATCGGGCAGGTGTCGTCGTTCCTGACCGTGACCTTGCCGGCCGTGGAGATGGCGCAGGCGCAGCGCGGGGCAGGCTCGAGGCCGCCCTGAAACAGGTGCGGCTGTTAGAATTTGCCATAGCCTCGAGGCCCATTTGCAGGAGTACACAAATCCTACGTTTTCTCATCACTGCAGCAATCGGCAGGCCGAAGCTGACGGCCGCCGTTGCGATATCCATGTTGGCCGCCTTGGCCGCTACGATGACCTACACCGGTTTTCTCGTCATCGGGGTAGTGGCCGATTATCTCGGCACGGGCCGGATCGCGGCAGGACTGCTGCTCGGCGTTCTTTTCGCGAGACTTCCCTGGATAAAAGAGGGCAGGTTGCGCATTGTCGGCCTCTTGCCCAAGCCTGTCCGTCGACCGCTCATCGTGAGCATACTTGCACTGTGCCTGTTCACCTTCGTGGCGCGGGGCGACTACGTGCCGGCACTGTTTGCAGGTGTCGCGACGGCGTTTGTCGTCGCTTACCCATGGCTGCGGCGAGCGATTGTCGATCGCATGTCTTCGTCTGTATTCACATTCGGTGGGCAAAAGCGTCCCGAGAGCAACGATGACACGGTTATTGAAGGTGAATTCAGGGAGCGAAAAGAATGAGTTCGATTGCTTCGGGCCAAATGGAGAAATTCGCGTCGTAATCCTTCCTTAGGACGTTTGCTCATCAAGAAGCTTTTCGACAGCCCGGCTTCTGCGTACTATGTGGCTTGATGTGTCTTGTAGATAACAGCTGGCAGGCAATGCCCAAGTATTGACAGGCTTGCTGCTGCGCGTTATCGACCATTTCAAAGTCCCCTTTAAGCAAAGGCTACGATGACTGCACAAGCAACTGGCGCCAAGCCGCGCGGATTGAACCGTGTCCTGAACTGGATCGAGGTGGCAGGCAACAAGCTGCCCGACCCGGCCATCCTGTTCGCATTGCTGCTGGCCGTGGTGTGGGCCACCTCCTGGGCCATGTCCGGCCTGGTCTTCAACGACATCGACCCGCGCACCGGCGCGCCGATCGAGATCAAAAATCTGCTGGCGCCGGCCGCCCTGACGGATTTCATGGCGAAGATGGTCAATACCTTCGTCACCTTCCCGCCGCTCGGCGTCGTGCTGGTGGCGATGCTGGGGCTGGGCGTGGCCGAATACACCGGCTTCATCAACGCCGGGCTGCGCAAGATCTTGGCGGTGACGCCGCGGTTCCTGCTGACGCCCGTCCTGATCGGTGTCGGCATCCTGAGCCACGTGGCCGTCGACGCCGGCTATGTGCTGGTCATTCCGCTGGGCGCGGTCATCTTCTACGCCGCCGGGCGCCATCCGCTGGCCGGTATCGCGGCCGCCTTCGCCGGCGTATCGGGCGGGTTTTCCGCGACCTTCTTCGTGCCGTCGAGCCTCGATCCGCTGCTGGCCGGCCTGACCCAGGTCGCCGCGCGCCTGTCGTCCGACCCGGCCGCCGCATCGATCGTCATCAACCCGCTCAATAATTACTATTTCACGACGGCCTCGACCTTCCTCGTGATCCTGGTCGGCTGGTTCCTGACCGACAAGGTGATCGAGCCGCGGCTGAACAAGAGTTCGCCGGTCGACGCCGATCCCGCCGGCCTGCCCAAGATGGACGCCCTGCAGCCGAACGAGATCAAGGGCCTGCGCTGGGCCGGCATCGCGATGGTCGCCAGCCTGGCCCTGCTGCTGCTCTCGCTGATGCCGGAAGGTTCGGCCTGGCGTGCGCCGGATACGCGCGAGCTGACGCATTCGTCGGCGCCGCTGATGCAGTCGATCGTCGCGCTGATCTTCATCTTCTTCCTGATTCCCGGCGTGGTCTACGGCTATGTCGCCGGCACCGCGAAGAACCACCGCGACATCGTCAAGGGCATGAGCCATGCCATGAGCGGCATGGGTTACTACGTCGTCATGGCGTTCTTTTGCGCGCAGTTCATCTTCGCCTTCGGGCAGTCGAACCTGGGCGCCCTCATCGCGCTCAAGGGCGCGCTGTGGCTCAGGGAAATGGCCTTCCCGCTGGGCGTCACGCTGGCAGGCATCGTGCTCCTGACGGCCACGGTCAACCTGTTCATCGGTTCCGCGTCCGCCAAATGGGCGCTGATCTCGGCGGTGATGGTGCCGATGCTGATGGAACTCGGGGTGTCGCCGGACCTGACCCAGGCGGCGTACCGGGTGGGCGATTCCTCGACCAACATCATCACGCCCTTGCTGCCGTATTTCCCGCTGATCATCGTCTTCTGCAAGAAATATGTGCAATCGACGGGCATCGGCACGCTGATCGCGCTGATGCTGCCTTATTCGATCAGCCTGATCGTGACGTGGACGGCGTTCTTGCTTGCCTTCTGGGCGTTGGAGCTGCCGTTGGGGATTGGCTCTTCGTATTCTTATCCGGCGGAGCGTTGACAGGCCGGGGGGCGCCGCTCCGGCGGCGCTCTGAACGCAGCCCGGACCGAAGCCCAGAACGAAGATCGAAAACGACAAAGCCCACTCGATGAGTGGGCTTTGTCTTGAATCTTGGTGGCCCGGGGCGGAATCGAACCACCGACACAAGGATTTTCAATCCTCTGCTCTACCAACTGAGCTACCAGGCCAAGAGGCCGCAATTATAGCAGCGTTTGCGCCGGATAAACAATCCGGTCGCGACGACGGTCACCCCTTGCTCGAAATCCGCTGCGCGTGGTCCCGCTCCAGCGCCAGGCGCGACTCGCGCCGGCCCTTGGCTTCCTCGAAGCGGCGCAGTTCATCCGGCGTCGACGGTTCCAGCGGCGGAATCGCCGCCGGCTTCTTGTCGTCGCCCACCGCCACCATCGTGAAGAAGCAGCTGTTCACATGGCGCACCACCTTGCTGCGGATGTCCTCGGCGATCACCTTGATCCCGATTTCCATCGAGCTGCGCCCGGTGTAATTCACCGCGGCCAGGAAGGTCACCAGCTCGCCCACGTGGATCGGCTGGCGGAAGGTCACCTGGTCGACGCTCATCGTCACCACGTAGCGGCCGGCGTAGCGGCTGGCGCAGGCGTAGGCGACCTGGTCGAGCAGTTTCAGGATGGTGCCGCCGTGCACGTTGCCGGAGAAGTTGGCGGTGTCGGGCGTCATCAGCACTGTCATGCTGAGCTGGTGGGATGGCAGGTTCATGGTCGTGTCATTACAAAAGAAAATCAGTGCTTGATGTTGCCTTAGAAACTGCCGCGCGGCAAGTTCTGCCGTTGGCAGGGACCGTTTTTGAGCGCGTCAAAGCACGCATATCGACATACCAATAAAATCGTAGTCATTGAAAAACGAATCGTATAGGCTCGGCGAATGAACAGCGAATTTCCCCACCATCAAGGTGGATCGGTGCAGTGGCACCTCGGTCCCGTCATCGACGCATTGCGCACCTCGCGCGAATCCACCCACAATATCCGGCACCAGGGCAGGGTGCGCGAACTGCCGTCACGCGAAGTCGTGCGCCAGATCGTGGACGGCATCTCCGCCGCCCTGTTCCCCACGCATTATGGCCGGCCCGACCTGAACGACGAGAGCATCGACTACTTCGTCGCCGACACGCTCAACGTGGCGCTCGACCGCCTGGCCGAGCAGGTGCGGCGCGCGCTGCGCTTTTCACCCGAGTTCGCCTCCGAGCATGACCAGACCGCGGACGCAGTCCTGACCGAGCGCGCCCGCGCCATCACGCGCGAGTTCGCCGCCAGCCTGCCCGCCATCCGCGCGCTGCTGGTGTCCGACGTGCAGGCCGCGCTGGCCGGCGACCCGGCCGCCACCTCGGTGGCCGAGATCATGTTGTGCTATCCCGGCACCATCGCCATCCTCTACCACCGCATCGCGCATTGCCTCACCCGCCTCGGCGTGCCGTTCCTGGCGCGGGTCACGGCTGACATCGGCCACTCGCTGACCGGCATCGACATCCACCCCGGCGCGCAGATCGGCGGCAGCTTCTTCATCGACCACGGCACCGGCGTCGTCATCGGCGAAACCGCGATCCTGGGCGAGCGCGTGCGCCTGTACCAGGCCGTCACGCTCGGCGCCAAGCGCTTCCCGGTCGACGAGAGCGGCGCCCTGGTCAAGGGCACGCCGCGCCATCCGATCGTCGAGGACGACGTCGTCATCTATGCCGGCGCCACCATCCTGGGCCGCATCACGATCGGCGCCGGTTCGACCATCGGCGGCAACGTCTGGCTGACCCAGAGCGTCCCGCCAGGCAGCAATGTGTCGCAGGCGCAGATGCGTAACACCTGAGTCGAGCGTCTAAATGGCGTGCACCGCGTGCAGGCTGTCGAGGATCGCCGGTTTCAACGGCGACAGCGCCAGCTTGGCGCGCTCGCGCGGCCATGGCGCGTCGTTCGTGAACTCGGCGCGCACCGGGCCGGGCACGCCATCCATCAGCACCACGCGGTCGCTCAGATAGATCGCTTCATCGATATCGTGGGTCACCAGCAGCACGGTCAGGCCGCGCTGGCGCGCCGCATGCGCCAGCAGGTCTTGCAGGCGCATGCGGGTGAAGGCATCGACCGCCGAAAACGGTTCGTCCAGCAGCAGCACGTGCGGCTCCAGATACAGGCCGCGCGCGATGGCCGCGCGCTGGGCCTGGCCGCCCGACAGCTGCTTGGGCAGCGCCTCGCCATATCCCTTCAGGCCGACTTCCTCCAGCAGGGCATGGGCGCGCTCCAGGTTCGGCCGCGCGTGTCCGCCGAAGACGACGTTCTGCGCCACGGTCAGCCACGGGAACAGGCGCGGCGCCTGGAACACCAGGCCGACGTCGGCATCCGGCCCCGTCAACTGGCGGCCGTCGAGGCGCACCGCGCCGCGGTAGGCGCTGTCCAGTCCCGCTACGATCGACAACAAGGTGCTCTTGCCGCAGCCGCTGGCGCCGACCAGGCTGACGATCTCGCCCTGGTCCAGCCCCAGGCGCAGGCCGCGCAGCACGGTGCGGGCGCCGTGGCGCTTGTCATCGATGGCGATCTCGAGAAAACTCATCGCGCCGTCCTTTCCACATAGCTGTCGCGCCAGGCCAGCCAGCGCCGTTCCAACGCCTGCATCGCGCTGTCGCTGGCCTTGCCCAGCAGGGCCAGTAGCACGATCGCCGCCAGCATGATGTCGGCGCGGCTCGATTCGCGGCCGTCGGTCAGCAGATAACCCAGGCCGCGGCTGGCGGCGATCAGCTCGGCCGCCACCATGAACATCCACGCCAGGCTCAGGCCGTTGCGCAGGCCGGTCAGCACCGAGGGCAGCGCCGCCGGCAGCAATACCCGGCGCGCCAGCGCCAGGGGAGACAGGCGATACAGCAAACCGACCTCGGTCAGGCCGCGGTCGACGCCGCGGATGCCGGCCACCACGCCCATGTACACCGGGAAGAAGGCGCCGATCGCGATCAGGATGATCTTGGGCGCCTCGTCGATGCCGAACCAGAGCAGCAGCAGCGGCACCCAGGCCAGCGAGGGAATCGCGCGCAGCGCCTGGAAGCTGGGGTCGAGCAGGCTTTCCGCGCGCCGGTTCAGGGCCACCAGCGCGCCGAGCGGCAGCGCCAGCAGGGCGCCGGCGGCGAAGCCGGCCGCCACCCGCAGCGTGCTGGCGCCGACGTGGCCCGCCAGGCCGTTTTCCAGCAGCCAGGACAGGGATTCGAGGATGGCGCTCGGCGGCGGCAGCAGGTTGGCCGGCACCAGGCCGGCGCGCACGCCGGCTTCCGCGCCGATCAGGGCCAGCGCCGGCAGCAGCAAGCCCAGAGGGAAGCCGAGGCGGCGCCATGCGCGCCGTGATGGCGGAGGCGCTTCCAGGGTGATGGCCTGCCGTTCCATGTCAGGCCCTGGTGAGCTGGCGCGCGAAACCGGTGTCGACCAGGCCGGCGATCGCCTTGTCCAGGTCGGTGCCGGGGCGCACCAGCGCCTCGTCGCGCAGGATCGGCGCCGCCAGCTGCAGCGCGCGCAGGTGTTCGGCGGTCGGCTGGGCGTTGCTGAAGTCCGAGCGCAGCTTGACCTGCAGCAGCGCGACCGGCAGCGGCACCTTGGCCTCGGTAGATAGGATCTTGGCCGCTTCGGATGGGTTGGCGCGGGTCCAGGCGCGGGCGCGCTCGTAGGCCCTGATCACGCGCGCGGTCTCGTTCGCACGGGTGGACAGGAAATCTTCGCGCACGTTCAGGAAGCCATAGGTATTGAAGCCGACGTTACGGTACAGCAGGCGCGCGCCGCCTTCCAGTTCGGCCGCCGCCATGTGCGGATCGAGGCCGGCCCAGGCATCCACGCGGCCCTGTTCCAGCGCCGCCCGGCCGTCCGCGTGCTGCAGGCTGACGTGTTCGATGTCGCTGCGCTTCAGGCCCACGGTCTGCAGGGCGCGCAGCAGGAACAGATAGGGATCGGTGCCCTTGGTCGCAGCCACCTTCTTGCCCTTCAGGTCGGCGAGGCTGCGGATGGGGGAGTTCTTCGGCACCACCAGCGCCGTCCACTCGGGCCGCGAGAACAGGTAGGGCGTGCGGATCGGATTGCCGTTGGCGCGGGCCAGCAGGGCCGCCAGGCCGGCGCTCGAGCCGATGTCGATGCTGTTCGCGTTCAGGTACTCGAGCGCGCGGTTGCTGCCGGCGCTGAACACCCACTTGATGCGGGTGCCGTCGGCCTTGAATTCTTCTTCGAGCCAGCCGAAGTGGCGCAGCACCAGGCTGGTGGGCGAATAGTGGGCGTAGTCGAGGCGCAGTTCCGATAAGGTAGCGGCGCGTGCTGGCAAGGCGGCGAGGGCGGCGCCGCTGGCGGCCAGTTGCAACAGGCTTCTTCGTTTCATGATGGTCCTTTTGTGGTGGTTCAAGCTGCCTGGATGCCAGACAGCGGGGATGCGATCTCGACCCGGCTGCCCGGATGGCCGGGCGCCAGGCGCGGGCCCTGGCCGAGCAGCTGCCCGCGCAGCGTGCCGCCGCGTGGGGCGGCGTCGTAGCGGCCGCGTCGCACGAGTTCGGGCACGATGTGCTCGACCACCAGCGTCATGTCTTCCAGCGGCAGCGCGAAGGCGAGGTTGAAGCCGTCGGCGCCGATGTCGTCGATCCAGGACTCGAGCTGGTCGGCCACCTGGCGCGGGTCGCCCACGATGATGGGGCCGCGTCCGCCCAGGCCCATGAACTCGGCGGCTTCGCGCACGGTCCAGTCGCGGCCCGGGTCGGCGGCGCTGAGCGAGGCCAGGGCCGAGCGGCCGGCGTCGGTGTCGATGTACTCGATGGTGTCGTCCAGGTGGTGGCGCGCGAAGTCGACGCCGGTCCAGCCGGACAGCAGGGTGAGCGCGGCCTCGACGTCCACGTGGCGCCGGTATTCCTCCAGCCGCGCCTGCGCCTCTGCTTCGGTGGCGCCGGTGACGACGAGGGCCTGGGCGTACACCAGCAGCGCATCCGGATCGCGGCCTTCGGCGCGCGCGGCGGCGCGCACGGCGTCGACGCCGCGTTTCACCACCGCCTTGCTCGGACCGCTGATGAAGGTGGCTTCGGCATGGCGCGCGGCGAAACGGGCGCCGCGCGGCGAGGCGCCGGCCTGGTACAGGAAGGGCGTGCGCTGCGGCGACGGCTCGCACAGGTGAAAGCCCGGCACTTCGTAGTAGCGGCCCTTGTGCCGGATCGGATGCACCCTGGCCGGGTCGGTGTAAATAGTGCGTTCCTTGTCGCGCTTCACCGCGCCGTCTTCCCAGCTGCGCTCCCACAGTTTATAGACGACCTCCATGTATTCGTCGGCCAGGTCGTAGCGCTCGTCGTGGCCGAGCTGCTGGCCCAGGCCCAGGTTGCGCGCGGCGCTGTCGAGGTAGCCGGTGACGATGTTCCAGCCGATCCGGCCCCCGCTCAGGTGGTCGAGCGTCGACATGCGGCGCGCGAAGGTGTACGGGTGTTCGTAGGTCAGGGCGGCGGTGACGCCGATCCCGAGGCGCGTGGTGGCGTGGGCGATCAGCGGCGCCAGGGCTAGTGGGTCGTTCAGCGGCACCTGCACGCCGTGGCGCAGCGCGGCTTCCGGTCCCTTGCGGTAGACGTCGTACACGCCCAGCACGTCGGCGAGGAAGATGGCGTCGAAGCCGCCGTGCTCCAGCAGCTGCGCCAGCTCGACCCAGTAGCCGGGCGTCAGGTAACGCTCGCTGTCGCTCCTCGGATGGGTCCACAGCCCGGGCGACTGGTGGCTCGGGGTATTCATCTGGAAGGCGTTGAAGCGGATGCGGCGCGCCATTACCTGGCTCCTCCGGCAGGCGATTGCAGCGCCAGCTGGTAGTCGGTCTTGGCGTAGTCGGCGAAATGCCTGTTGGTGACGTCCAGGAAGGCGCGCGACTTGTACGCAGCGGCCAGGTCGCGCGCGAAAGGCTTGTCGCGGTCGAGCGTCCTCACCGCTACCAGGTTGGCGTAGGCCGGCGAGATCTTCTCGGTGCGCAGCGCGTCGCGCAGCTTCAGTCCGGAGGCCAGCGCGTAGTTGCCGTTGACGAAGGCGTAGTCGGCGTCCTGCAGGGAGCGCGGCAGCTGGGCCGCCTCCAGCGGCAGCAGCTTGACGCCCTTCGGATTGGCGGCCACGTCGCGTTCCGAGGCGCGGATCGGATCAAAGCCGGGCCTCAGCTTGATCCATCCCAGCTGATCGAGCATGACCAGTGCGCGCGCCTGGTTGGTGGGGTCGTTCGGCAGCGCCACGGTGCTGCCGCTTTTCACGGCGTCGAGGCTCTTGTGGCGGCGGCTGTAGATCGCGATCGGCGCGGTCGGCACTTTCACCAGTTCGGAAAGCTGCAGCTTGTGCTGGGCCTTGAAGCGGTCCAGATAAGTCACGTGCTGGAACACGTTGGCGTCGAGCGCGCCCTCGGCCAGCGCGAAGTTGGGCTGGATGTAGTCGTTGAATTCGACGATGCGCACCTTGTAGCCCTGTTTCTCGAGGATGGGCTTGATGCCCAGCCTGACCTGGTCGGCATACGGCCCGGCGCTGGTGCCGATGACGATTTCCTTCGGGTCCTTCGCCTGCGCATTGGTGGCGACGGCAAGGACGATCGCCAGGATCAGCGGGCTGGCGAGCAGGATGCGGCGGTTCAGGTTCATGGGATTCCTTCCGTTTCTCTTTTCATGAACGGTTCAGCGCTTGTCCAGGCGGCGCGCGATGCGTCCGCCGCCGAACTGGATCAGCTGCACCATGGCGATCAGGATCGCGACCGTGATCACCATGACGTCGGTCTCGAAGCGGTAGTAGCCGTAGCGGATGGCCAGGTCGCCGATGCCGCCGCCGCCCACCACGCCGGCCACCGCCGAATACGACAGGAAGCTGATGGCCAACACGGTCAGCGCCAGCACCAGGCCGGACCGAGCCTCCAGCAGCAGCACCCGGGTGACGATCTGCAGGCGCGTGGCGCCCATCGCTTCGGCGGCCTCGATCACGCCGCGCGGCACTTCGTGCAGCTGCTGTTCGACCAGGCGCGCGAAATAGGGGATGGCGGCGCAGGACAGCGGCACGCTGGCGGCCAGCGGGCCGATCGAGGTGCCGGCGACGATGCGCGTGAACGGCACCAGGGCCACCATCAGGATGATGAAGGGGAAGGAGCGCACGGTGTTCACCAGCCATCCCAGCACTTTCCCGATGCTGCGGCCACGACCTGGTTCGCCCGAGCCGTTGAGGAACAGGATCACGCCGAGCGGACCGCCCAGCAGCACTGCGGCCGAGAGGCCGATGCCGAGCATGAGCAGGGTTTCGCCGAAGGCGCGCCACAGCTCGGGCGCGACGAGCAGGAATTTTTCAAGCATGCAGCTCTCCTGGCGGACGGCCGGCATGGACTTCGGCGGCATGGGCTTCGGCGGCGTGGTAGACCAGTTCGCGGCCGAGCGAGGTCTTGCGCGGCACGCTGTGGTCGCGCAAGTCGAACAGTTCGGCGATGCGGCCGTCCTCGACCACGGCGGCGCGCTGGCACAGGCTGCCCAGCGCCTGCAGTTCGTGGCTGACGATGACGATCGTCACGCCCAGGCGCGCGTTGATGTCGCGCAGCGTATCGAGCACGCTGCGCGTGGTGTCCGGGTCGAGCGCCGACGTCGGCTCGTCGCACAGCAGCACCGTGGGGTAACTGGCCAGGGCGCGTGCGATCGCCACCCGCTGCTTCTGGCCGCCCGATAGACGCGCCGGATAGCTGCCGGCCTTGCCCTGCAATCCGACCAGCTCCAGGCATTCGGCCACGCGCGCCTTCAGGCGCGGCGCGTTCATCGCGCCGTGGATGCGCAGCGGGAAGGCCACGTTCTCGAACACGGTGGCGTTGGCGAGCAGGTTGAAGTGCTGGTAGATCATGCCGATGCGGCGCCGTGCCTCGCGCAGCTCACGCGCGCCGAGGGCGGTCAGCTCCTGGCCGGCAACCGTGATGCTGCCGCTGTCGGGCTTTTCCAGCAGATTCATCAGGCGCAGCAGGGTCGACTTGCCGGCGCCGCTGCGGCCGACCAGGCCGAAGATCTCGCCCGGCAGGACGTCGAGCGAGATTTCGCGCACGGCGTCGAAGCGGCCGCCTTCCGGCAGCGGGAAAGCCTTGCTGGCGCGCTCGACGCGGATGACTGGGACGGAAGCTGTCATGTCGGTCAGGAATAGGGCGTTGGATCGGGCACGCGGCCGCTGAGCGCGTAGCGCCCGAGGTCGCGCAGCTTGTAGTCGACCGGGTCGTGCAGGGTGTGCACGCGCGCGTTGCGCCAGAAGCGGTCGAAACCGAAGCGGCTTGACGTGGCGCGCGCGCCGAGCAGTTCGAACATCTGGTTGCTGATCTCGATCGCGGCGCGGTGGGCCAGCACCTTGGCTTCGGCCACAGCGATCGCGACGACGCCGCGTTCGCGCGCCGTCACGGCGTCGCCCTTGCCGATGGCGGCGTCGAGCTGGCGCGCGGCCTCGTCGGCCAGCAGCGCGGCGGGACGCACGGTCAGCCACAGCTGGCCATAGCGGTGCTGGGTGAAGGGATCGTCGATCGCATCGTCCACGCCGGAGGCGAACCAGGGCCGCGCCTGTTCGAGCGTGTAATCGCGCGCGGCGTCGAAGGCGCCCTGCGCGATGCCGAGATACAGATTGGCCATGATCAGCTGGGCCACCTGGGAGCGCAGGGTGGAGCGGGCGGTGGGCGCCTGGCCAGGGGCCTGCAGCACCAGCGCGGTCGGCAGGTAGACCTTCTCGAAATGGACGTTGCCGCTGTCGGTCTGGCGCTGGCCGAAGGCGTCCCAGTCGGCTTCCACGTGCACGCCGGCCTGCTCGGTCGGCACCACGGCGATCAGGGCGGCGTCGGCGTCGTTGTCCCAGGCGGACACCGTCAGCCAGTCGGAGCCCACCGAGCCCGACGAAAAACTCTTGACGCCGTCGAGGATGTAGCCGGCCGGCGAGGCGGTGGCGCGGGTGCGCTTGTCGAGCGGGTTCAGGGCGTTCCCCCAGAACAGCTTCTGGCGCACGGTGGCGGTGAGCAGGCTGCGCTGCTGCAGCTCGGTGCCGTAGAGCTGGACGCCGGCCAGCTGCAGGTGATGGAAGCCGAACAGGTGGGCCAGCGCGCTGTCGGCCTTGGCCAGGATGCGCACGGCCGCCATCACGGTGGCCCAGTCGGCGCCCTGGCCGCCGAATTCAACGGGGATCGACAGCGTGAGCAGGCCTGAATCGCGGATCAGTTCGCGCTCGTGCTTCGGGTGGCCGCCGGCGCGGTCGCGTTCGACGGCGGTGGCGGCCAGGCGCTCGGCCAGGTCGGCGGCGATGGCCAGCGGACCGGATCTGGCCGCGGTAGCGTGGTCGTCTTGTGGACGCAATTGCTGCAGGATGGAAGACATGGGGCTGTGTGCCGGTATTGGGTGAGCTGCCATCTTGCCTCCCGAGCCGGCGCCGCGTGAACGAAGAAATCCGGCCATGAATATGCGCGAAAAGTTAAAACGGCAAACGCATATCGATGAGCGAAACGATTCGTTGGGTCGAGCGTGCGCGCGGCGTACGCTGTGGCGATCGTTGTCAGAACTGGAACTCACCATGAGCGTCATCTTGCTGGGCGGTAGCCCGTCGTCGCAGTCGTCCTGCAGCCGCCTGTTGCAGCACGTCGGAGAAAAACTCGCCGTCCACGGCTGGCGCACGACGCGCCTCGAGGTGCGCGAACTGCCCGGTCCCGCCCTGCTGCGCATGGATGCGCATGACCCGGAGCTGGCGCGCGCGCTGGCGCTGGTGGCCCAGGCCGACGCGCTGGTGGTGGCCACGCCGATCTACAAGGCGGCCTACACCGGCATGCTCAAGTTGTTCCTCGACCTGCTGCCGCAGGACGGCCTGCGCGGCAAGGTCGTGCTGCCGCTGGCGACCGGCGGCAGCCAGTCGCACCTGCTGGCGCTCGACTATGCGCTGCGCCCGGTGCTGGCCTCGATGTCGGCGCGCGCCATCCTGTCCAGCATCTATGCCACGTCCGAGCAGATCGCCTGGGACAGCGAGCGCGGCACGCGCCTGGCGGGCCCGATCGCCGATCGTGTCGCCGAGGGTATCGAACAGCTGGACGCCGAACTCCAGGCGCGCGCGCAGACCGCCGCCGCAGCATGAATCACCGAGGACTTACCGTGTCGACTCCCAACATCTTCTGGTTCATCCCCACCCACGGCGACAGCCGCTATCTCGGCACCACCAAGGGCGCGCGCCCGGTCAACGCCGATTACCTGAAGCAGGTCGCGGTCGCCGCCGATACCCTCGGCTACGACGGCGTGCTGCTGCCGACCGGGCGCTCCTGCGAGGACGCCTGGATTGTTGCCTCGTCGCTGATCAACGCCACCACCAGGCTGAAATTCCTGGTCGCGATCCGTCCCGGCCTGTCGACGCCCGGGCTGGCGGTGCGCATGGCCTCCACCTTCGACCGCCTGTCGAACGGGCGCCTGCTGATCAACGTCGTCACCGGCGGCGACCAGGGCGAGCTCGAAGCCGACGGCCTGTATGCCGATCACACCAAGCGCTACGAGATCTCGCGCGAATTCTTCAAGGTCTGGCGCGCCAGCATGGCGGGCGAGGGCGGAGCGGCAGGCTATGACTTCGAGGGCAAGCACATCCAGGTCAAAGGCGCCAAGACCTTGTATCCGGCGGTGCAGAAACCGTACCCGCCGCTGTACTTCGGCGGCTCGTCCGAGCCGGCCCACGAACTGGCCGCCGAGCAGATGGACGTCTACCTGACCTGGGGCGAACCGCCGGCGGCGGTGGCCGAGAAGCTGGCCGACATCCGCGCACGGGCCGCGAAGCACGGCCGCACGCTGAAATTCGGCATCCGCCTGCATGTGATCGTGCGCGAGACCAATGAAGAAGCCTGGCGCGCGGCCGACGAGTTGATCAGCCACCTGGACGACGACACCATCGCAAAGGCCCAGGCCGCGTTCGCGAAGATGGATTCGGTCGGCCAGCGCCGCATGGCGGCCCTGCATGGCGGGCGGCGCGATCAGCTCGAAGTCGCGCCCAATCTGTGGGCCGGCGTGGGCCTGGTGCGCGGCGGGGCGGGGACGGCGCTGGTGGGCGACCCCGAGACGGTGGCGGCGCGCATGCGCGAGTATGCGGATCTGGGCATCGAGACCTTCATCCTGTCGGGCTATCCGCACCTGGAAGAATCGTACCGCTTCGCCGAACTGGTGTTCCCGCTGCTGGGGAAAGGAACGGAGCAGGGGGAGCAGTCGATCACCGGCCCGTTCGGCGAGATGATGGCGAGCGACATCCTGCCCAAGAAGGCTGCCTGAAAGGTAGCCTGAAGGTTGGCCTGACCCCGCGCCGTCAGCGCGCTTTGCTATGATGGCGCGATGACTATCCTGCTGGTTCCAGGCTACATGCTTGATGAGACGCTGTGGGACGACATGCGCGACCGGCTGGCCCCCTTCGGCCCGCTGGCGCATGCCGACCTGCGTCATGATTCCACCCTCGAGGACCTGGCGCGCCGCGCATTGGCCGAGGCGCCGCCGTCCTTCATCCTGATCGGCTTCTCGATGGGCGGCTATGTCGCGCGCGAGATGGTGCGCCAGGCGCCCGGACGCGTGCGCGCGCTGGTGCAGATCGCCACTTCGACCCGGCCCGATTCCGACGCCGTGCGCCAGGGCAAGCGCACGGTGGCGCGAGCGGCGCCGTCCGTCTCGTTCGCGGGGCTGAGCCGCACCGCCATCGCCAGCTCGCTGCATCCGCGCGAGGTGGACAACGAGGCGCTGATCGAGCGCGTGCGCACGATGGGCGTGCGGCTGGGCGGCGTGGCGTTTCGCAACCAGTCGATGGTCGAGCGGCCGGGCGACCTGCATCTGCTGGGCGAGATCCGCTGTCCGACCCTGGTGGTCGCGGCGGGGCACGACCGCCTGCGCAGCCTGGAAGAAGCGCAGGAGCTGCATGCGGGCATCGCGGGGGCGCAGTTCGCGCTGGTCGAGGACAGCGGACACATGATTCCGCTGGAGGCGCCGCAGGCATTGTGCGACGTGATCGTGCCGTGGTTGGAAGCGCTGCCGCCCCTACGTCGTCGCGAACCTTGAACACCAGCCATCCAGGCCGCGGATCGCCTCTTCCTTGAGCTTGGCCTCGATCTCGATGTACGGCGCGGCGAGGTAGGACGAGGGCATCGTCGCGATCAGGTCGGAATGCTGGCGGTCGTTGAAGCCTTCGCGGCCGTTCGAGATGTGCACCAGCTGGTGGGCCGGCTCGGGCCAGGTGGCGCGCGCCCTGGCCACCATCTCGGCCACGCTCGGATGCTCGTAGCTGTCCAGCTTTTCGTGGACGATGTGGTGGTGGGCGTCGAACACCATCGGCACGCCGGCGCGCACGCACACGGCGTGGATCTCGTCGGCGCTGTAGGCGTATTCGTCATTCTCCAGGCCGATGCGGCAGCGGATCGCGTCCGGCAGTTCGGCAATGCGCGCGACCAGCTTGTCTTCGCGGTCGGCCTTGCCGCCATGGATTTCCAGCAGCGCCCAGGGCGAACGCGGCTGGTCCAGCAAATCCATGATGTCGGCGTGCATCTGCAAGATCTTGACGCTGTTGGCCACGACGTCTTCCGAGTCCGAACTGAGCACCACGAACTGGTCGGGATGCATCACCAGGCGGATGCCGCGCTCGATCGCGCGCCGGCCCGAGCGGCCGAGGGTTTCCTTGAACTGTTGCAGGACGTCCAGCCCGAACGGCGTATCCGAGAACGGGAAGATCGACGAGGGCATGCGGTAGAGGGCGATGCCTTCGCGCTCGCAGTAACGCAGCGCATTGTCCAGGGTCTGGATATTGTCGCGATAAATGTCTTCCAGCAAGCGGCGTTGGCCATCTTCCGAATGCTCGAGCAGGCGCTTGCGCGTGAGCGCGCGGTAGCGCACGTCCTTGGAAACGGTGATGCAGACGAGGCCGAGTCGTGGTTGCGGGGCGGACTGGAGCATGTGGAAAGGGCGGCGCAGCGAGGCGCGCACGGGAGGTTGATGTTGAGGGGAAGTCTATCTGAAGCAGCTTGTGGGGGCGGCACGGCTCGGCGCGCAATCCGGGTCGAAGGCGGGGCAGGCATGGGCCGGCCCGGTGGCTGCGGCGCTTAACGCGATGCGCCGAACACCTGGGTCCAGTAGATGACGCCGGTCTGCCGCTCGGGCGTGACGCCATAGGCGGCGCCCATCTCGGTGAAAGCGCGGTTCATGATGTTGGCGCAATGTCCGGGGCTGTCGAGCCAGCCTTCGACGGCTTCGCGCGGCGAGCGCTGGCCAAAGGCAATGTTTTCACCCACCCGGCGCCAGCTGTAGCCGGCGCGCAGGGCGCGCTCGGCGGCTTGGCTGCCATCCCTGCCGCGGTGGCTGAAGTAGCGTCCCGTGGCCATGTCGCGGCTATGGGCCAGTGCGGCGTCGCCCAGCGCGGGGTTCCAGCTCAGGGGCGGCGCCGCCGGGAACGCTTGCTTGCCGCAGGAACGGGCACTGGCGCGCGCAGCATTGACTTCATCCAGGATCGCGTGCCCGGCTTCGCGCCAGTCGGGATAGGTGGCCGAGGGCAGCGGCGGCGCCGGTTGTGCCAGCACGACGGTCCAGGTCGCACCCTCGCGATAGCTGCCGACCGCCGAGAAACGGTCGCTCAGCAGTACCTTGCAGTATTTTTGCGCCAGCACGGTCATGGCGGCCTGCGCATCCTCGGGGCCGGTGACGTAGACCGCCTGTGCCTGCGCGGCGGCGTAACCGGCGCGTTCGAGTGCGGATTCGATGAAGGTGCCGGCGCCGATGCGTACCTGGGCCAGGGCCGGTTGCGGATCGAGCGCGTTAGCCGGCGCGGCGGGATGGCCGTCGCAGGCGCCGGGATCGGCGCGGTAGGCGTTGACCAGCGCCGCCAGCGGATCGCCGCCGTTGGCGGGAGCGGAGGCGGAAACAGAGGCTGAAGCAAATGAGGCGGCGGCCTGTGCGGCAGGCGGCGCCGGCAGGAGCGCGGCCACGGCGATCCAGGTCGGAAGGGCAAGGCGGAATGCGAGGAAGGGCATCGGACCGGACATCGAACTCTTCAAGGACGGCACGGCAGCCGGCGAGGCCGGTGCATGGCTAAGGATATTGCCTGGGCGGCAAGGATTTGGATGGCGCAAACGCCGGCCGGATCTCGGCGTCGTTTGCGACTCCTGCTGCTGTTGAAGATGGGGACGGCTGCCTGGATTTCCAGGCTTGCCGGGCCGTTCGGGGCTGTGGCGGGAATGACCGGATGGCGCTTCCGGACTTATTATTGCCCGGGCTGCTGCAACTGGGTTTGCGGGGTGCGCACCAGCCTGGACACATCCAGTCCCTGGGCCGTGAGGCGTGTGAGCAGGGCGTCGTAGTCGGCCGGTTCGACCTGCGGTGTGCGCGACAGGATCCACAGGTATTCGCGCTTGGGTTCGCTCACCGCGGACAATTGGTATTTCTCGTCGAGGTCGATGACCCAGTAATCTCCCCACACCATCGGGATGAAGGACAGGATCGCCGGCGCGAAACGCACCTTGAGCTTGGGCGAGGTGGCGCCGCCGAGCTGGCGCGCCACGCCGTCGGCCACGTCGAACTTGCCCTCGGCGGTGCGGCAGCGATTGACGACTTGCACCCGTCCATCCTCGCCCAGGGTGTAGGTGGCGGTGGTGTCACCGACGCATTTTTTCTGGAAATCGTTGGGGAGTTTTGCGATCTCGTACCAGACGCCCATATAGCGCGGCACCACGAGCGATTCGATCGGCTGCAACGGCCGGGCGCTGTCCGCTGCCAGCGCCGGAACGGCGCACAGGGCGGACAGGACCAGGGCGGCGCACGACGCGAAGAACGAAGGCTTGGCGTTCATCGGAACCTCTTGTAAATATTCGGGCTCCTAGCATAAGTGACAATGGGATTGCTGTGTCGCATGATTTACATCCGCGCCGCATGACAGCGGCATGCCCAGCGCCATGGTGGATACAGCATGCGCCATGGGTGAGGACGACCGACAGGAAGCCGTCGTTGCCGCCGACATCCGGCGCGGGCGCGCGACGCTCGGCAAGGCTTGACCAGGCCGCGCAAGCGGGCATGCCAAAGGTCTAGAGTGCGGACAGTGCCGGCCCGTCCGGCTTGCCAAGCCAGGTGGTCGCGAACTGCTTTTGCACGGCCGCGAGCGCGGTTTCGTCGCCACGCTTGCGGTACACCTCCATCAGCCCGCGCAATGCCCAGCCATTGCTTGGGGTGCGTGCCAGCGAGTCGCGGAAGACCTTTTCGGCGGCGTCCGGCTGTCCGCTGCGCAGGAGCGCCACGCCGAGCGACTGGCGCACCGGGTAATACCAGTAGGGCGGCTCCATATAGGGCAGCGAATCTTGCACCGCGATCGCACTGCGGTAGGCGTTGACCGCACGCGGCAGGTCGCCGCGCGCATCGGCGATCCTGGCCTGGGCCACCGAGCGGGCGGTCTGGACGATCTCGCGGCCGGGAATATTCCAGTCGTTCACCGCCTTGAAGTCGCCGTTCTTCTCGATCTTGTCGAGGGCGGCGACTTCGCGTGCGGCCGCCTCGAAGTCGCCCTTGCGCGCGTGGCCGACGGCGCGCGCGTAATGCCACATCGCCTGCACGAGCACGAACTGCGGACCCGGGTCGGGCAGCGCGAGCAGGGTGTCCGCATCGCTGAACTGGACATGGGCGAAGTAAGGCGCCGACTTGACCGGCTGCAGCGCGCCGATGGCTGTCAGGAGCTCGGGCGTGATCACCTTGTCGAGCTTGCCCGCGGCTTCGAGCGCCGTGCGACCGTCGCCACCCATCAGGGCCGACACCATCACGAAGTGGATATTGTGCGGGTAGTAGGCGCCGCGGTAGACGGGATCGCTGGCCGCGTCGGCGAAGTAGCGTTCGTCGGTGGCGACCGCCAGGACATTCGCGCGCAGCGCGTCGCGGTACATGCCCAGCCGGTAATAGATGTGCGAGGGCATGTGCACGATATGGCCGGCGCCGGGGATCTGGCTCGCCAGCACGCGCGCGGCGGGCAGGGCTTTCTCGGGCCGGGCCGAGGCTTCCATCGCGTGGATGTAGTAGTGGGCGGCCCCGGCATGCGTCGGGTTGCGCGCCAATACTTTCTCGAGCGCGGCGACCAGCTCGGCCGTGCGGTTCTTGGGCCGGGCGCCGCCGGCCGCCCAGTAGTCCCAGGGCGATAGGTCCATCAGCGATTCGGCGAACAGCACCTGGATGGTGTCGTGGGTCGGGAAGTCGCGCGCCGCCTCGGCCATGGCATCGGCATAGGCCTTGTCGAGCGCGGCGCGGTCGGCGCCGGCGTCAAGGCTGTAGCGGCGCGCCACGGCGCGGATCACGGCCTGCTCTTCGGGGCGGGTGCGCGGCGCCAGGCGGCTCGCCTCGGCCGCGGCGGCCACCGCCGGCGCCACGGCCTCGGGGAACATGGGGGCGTTGATGTTCGGGCCCAGCACCAGCGCCTCGCCCCAGTAGCACATGGCGCAGTCCGGGTCGGCGTCTTGCGCGGCGCGGAAGGCGCGCGCCGCTTCGGCATGGTTGAAGGCGAAGGTCAGGCGGATGCCCTGGTCGAAATAGGCCTGGGCGCGCTTGCTGGCGGTGGTGATCGGCACGTGCAGCTTGCCCAGGTTGTCGTACAGGGGCGGCGGCGCGGCCTTGCCCGGCTTGTCCGCGGGCTTGGCGCCCGGCCTGGCCGGCGCCTGCTGGCCCGCCGCGAAGGGGCGGGTTTCGGTCTGGGCCTGGGTCTGGGCCTGCGCCTGCACCAGGTGGGCCAGCAGGGGCGGCGCACCGGCGCGCACCGGCGCGCAGGTGGCGCCGGCGGCCCCGGCGAACAGCGGGTCGAAACCGGTATTGGCCGTGCCGCGGCCCGACCAGAGCGACGGCATGGCGGCGAGCGCCACTGCGCCGATGACGGCGATGGCAAGGATGACGATTGCGGCGGCAATGCCACGCGGAACAAGGCGCGGTTTCATGATGGGAATCCTCCGAGGCGGCGCCGTGTCTGCGGTGCCTGGCTTGTCCTTGGAGTCGCAGCGGCGGGCTGATTTCCCACCTCAGGATTGAGAAGGCGCAAGGTGTAGCGTCGAACCATGGGTGGCGCGGCCAGTCATATCGAAAACTGCCAGCTCAAGGAGATGGATCATGACTCAGCCAGTCCAACCCTCGCCGTCGCCCCAAGCGGGTCCGGGCGCCGCCGGTCCCGACCTGGCCGCGATCAAGCAGCGCCAGCAGGCCACCTGGGCCAGCGGCGACTTCGCCGTCGTCGGCGTCACGCTGCAGATCGTCGGCGAACTGCTGGCCGAGGCCACCGACGTGCGCGCCGGCGAGCGCGTGCTCGACGTCGCCGCCGGCAACGGCAACGCCACGCTGGCCGCGGCGCGCCGCTTCGCCCGCGTCACGTCCACCGACTACGTGCCGGCGCTACTCGAGAAGGGGCGGGCGCGCGCCGCCGCCGAAGGCCTGGCGATCGACTTTCGCGAAGCGGACGCCGAGGCGCTGCCGTTCCCGGACGCCAGTTTTGACGTGGCCTTGTCCACCTTCGGCGTGATGTTCGCGCCCGACCAGGCGCGCGCCGCCGCCGAGATCCGGCGCGTGGTGCGGCCCGGCGGACGCATCGGCATGGCGAACTGGACGCCCGAGGGCTTCATCGGCCAGCTGTTCAAGGCGGTCGGCAAGCACATCGCGCCGCCGCCCGGGCTGGCGTCGCCGCTACTGTGGGGAAATGAAGATCATGTGCGCCAGCTGTTCGGCGCCGACGCGCTCCAGGCGCGCATCACGCGCAGGATGTTCAACTTCCGCTACGCGTCGCCCACGCACTGGGTGCATGTGTTCCGCGATTACTACGGACCGCTGAACCGGGCGTTCGCCGCCCTTGCGCCGTCCGCCGCCGACGCGCTCGAGCAAGACCTGCTGGCCCTGATCGACCGTTTCAACACGGCCGGGCCGGATTCGATGGTGGCGCCGGCCGAATACCTCGAGATCGTGCTGACCCGCGAAGCGGCGGGTTCGCTGCACTAGGCGCCGGGCGTGCTTACACCTTGCGCACGAATTCCGTCTTGAGGCTCATGGCGCCGAAGCCGTCGATCTTGCAGTCGATGTCGTGGTCGGCATCGACCAGGCGGATATTCTTGACCTTGGTGCCTTGCTTGATCACGCCGCCCGAACCCTTCGGCTTGAGGTCCTTGATCACGGTGACGGTGTCGCCATCCTGGAGGATATTGCCTGAAGCATCTTTGTAGACGCGCACGCTCTCGGCCGCCGCGGCGGCCGCCTGGACCGGCCACTCATGGGCGCATTCCGGGCACACATATTGGCCGCCGCCATCTTCATAGGTATAGGCGGATTGGCATTGGGGGCAGGGAGGAAGGGTGTGCATGTGAACCTTGAAATATCAACGCTGGCCCGGGAGGGCCGCAATAGGGAGGCTGGTCGGACGCCGCCGGACCGGCTGCGCGCCATCGGACAAGGCGCGGCATGGCCGCAGCGTATCGCATGCGGTAGCCGCGCGGGGCGGCTCCGATATCACTCCGGCGCCGACAACCATCAGTCAGCACGCATGATACCAGAAGGAAACACGCAGGTTGCCCCTTGCGCCACCCGCCTGAGCGCTTCCGGGCGCTTTCCCGGCAGGGTGCTTTCCCGGCAGGACACGATCCTCGGCCATGGCGATCGCAGGCGCGAAAAAAAACGCCAACCGGTGAAGGTTGGCGTTTTTTCGCTATTCTTGGTGGCCCGGGGCGGAATCGAACCACCGACACAAGGATTTTCAATCCTCTGCTCTACCAACTGAGCTACCAGGCCAAGAGAGGCATGATTATAGCCAGCGATTTTCAGTTGCGCAAGTGCTCTCGAACGCTTTATCTGTGTCAGGCGGCAGATCGGTCCCGGCGCCGCCGTCCAGGCATGGCAACGCCGGCGAGGTGCGGGGTTGGCATATCGCTATAATGAGCACCATGACCACGCCCACGACCTCCACCACCCGGACCGATGTTTGCATCGTCGGCAATGGCGCCATCGCCAAGACCACCGCCCTCGGCTTTGCCCAGGCCGGGCATCGCGTGACCCTGCTGTCTCCGCCCGCGCGTCCCGGGGCCGAGGCGCCGTCGTCAGCATCGGCTTCGGCCGCGGAACGTCCATGGGACGTGCGTGTCTATGCGCTCAACCATACGGCCCACGACCTGCTGGCTTCGCTCAAGGTCTGGGGCGCCCTCGACCTGGCGCGGGTCGCCGCGGTCGACGCCATGGACGTGCATGGCGATGGCGACAACGGCGGCAACCTCGGTTTCGACGCCTTCGGGGCCCGGGTCGGCACCCTGGCCTGGATCGTCGAAGACCATAACCTGAACGGGGCGCTGGATGCCGCGCTCAAGTTCGCCCACAACGTGCAGCGCATCGAAGGCCGGGCCTGCGAGCTCACCTGCAGCGACGAGGGCGCCGCGCTGCGCCTGGAAGACGGCCGCCGCATCGAATGCGCGCTGCTGGTCGGGGCCGACGGCCGCGAATCCTGGGTCCGCGGGCAGTGCGACATCGGCGTCGACTACCGCATGTACCACCAGCGCGCCATCGTCACCAACTTCGCCTGCGACAAGCCGCACCATGGCGTGGCCCATCAGTGGTTCACCTGCGCCGACGGCATCATCGCCTTGCTGCCGCTGCCGGGCAACCGCGTCTCGCTGGTGTGGTCGGCGCCCGAGACCCTGGCCGACACCCTGATGGACGAGTCGCTGGGCGAACTGGCGATCCGGCTCGGCGAGTACGCCGACGACAAGCTGGGCGCCCTGCGTCCGCTGCAACCCGAGGCCGTGGCGGCGGTGCCGCTGGCGCTGGTCAAGCCGCATGCGATCGTGGCGCCGCGCGTGGCGCTGGTGGGCGACGCCGCCCACGCCGTGCACCCGCTGGCCGGGCATGGCATGAACCTGGGGTTCGGCGACGTGGTCGACCTGCTCGCCGCCGTGCGCGAGCGCGAGGAGCGGCGCGCCATCGGCGACGAACGGGTGCTGGCGCGCTATGCCCGCAAGCGCAAGGAAGACGTGGTCATGATGCAACTGGCGACCGATGGCCTGGAGCGCCTGTTCGGGGCCAATCTGGAGCCGGTACGCGTCATGCGCAATCTTGGACTCAACTTGCTTGATAAAATGCCTGCTTTGAAGCGGCGCCTGATGGCGCATGCGATGGGCAAGTCATCAATCTGAGGAACCAAGCATGGTCAAAATGAAGCTCGCCGTCCTGCTGGCGACGGCGCTGCTCGCATCGTGCGTCGATGCGCAGAACACGGTCGAGGCAAACATCAAGAAGGCGCTCGAACCGCACCTGGGCGGCGCCAAGATCGAGTCGGTCAAGGAGACCCCGTATGGCGGCCTGTACGAGGTACGGGTCGCGGGCGACATCCTGTATACCGACAAGAAGGGCGAGTTCCTCGTGATCGGCCAGGTGTATGACGTCAAGAGTTCGCGCAACCTGACGCGCGAACGCATCGACGACATCAACAAGATCAAGTTCAGCGACCTGCCGCTCGAGATGGCGCTCAAGCAGGTCAAGGGCAACGGCAAGCGCGTGATCGCGGTGTTCGAGGACCCGAACTGCGGCTACTGCAAGCGCCTGCGCCAGACGACGCTCGCCGAGATCGACAACGTCACCATCTACACCTTCATGTACAACATCCTGTCCCAGGATTCGTTCACGAAGTCGAAGAACATCTGGTGCGCGCCGAACCGCAACAAGGCCTGGGATGACTGGATGATCAACGGCAAGGTGCCGCCGGCGGCGCCGGCGGCCTGCGAATCGCCGAACGACAAGGTGCTGGCGCTCGGCCAGAAGCTGCGCATCACCGGCACGCCGGCCATCTTCTTCAGCGACGGCACCCGCATCCCGGGCGCGATCGACCTGAAGTCGCTCGAAGCCAAGTTCGATTCGCTGGAAGCGAAGCCGGCGAAATAAGGCAGCCGCCGGCCATGGTTGTCGTCCAGGAGCGTTCATGCTGACCTTGAACATCAACGGCAGAGACCTGCAAGTCGACGCCGACCCCGCCACGCCCGTGCTGTGGGCGCTGCGCGACAACCTGAACCTGACCGGCACCAAGTTCGGCTGCGGCGCGGCCCTGTGCGGCGCCTGCACCGTGCACCTGGACGGCGCCCCGATCCGCGCCTGCATCACCCCGATCGCGGCGGTCGCGGGCCAGGCGATCACCACCATCGAAGCGATGCAGGACGATCCGGTCGGCAAGGCGGTCCAGGACGCCTGGGTGCGCCACGACGTGCCGCAATGCGGCTACTGCCAGAGCGGCCAGGTGATGAGCGCCGTCGCGCTGCTGCGCGCCAACCGGCGTCCGCTGGACGCCGACATCGACAACGCCATGAGCGGCAATCTGTGCCGCTGCGGCACCTATCAGCGGATCCGCGCGGCGATCAAGGATGCCGCCGCGGCATTGGAGGCGTGAAGCCATGGCGCTGACCGGCATCCTGCTGGCCGCGGGACGGGGCCGCCGCTTCGACCCGGCCGGCCAGCGCAACAAGCTGCTGCAGCGCCTGCCCGGCGGCGAACTGGTGGTCGCCGCCAGCGCGCGCACGCTGCTGGCCGTGTTCCCGCGCGTGGTGGCGGTGGCGCCGCCGGATGACGGCGGCGTGGGGGACGTGTTGCGCCAGCTCGGCTGCGAGGTGACGGTGTGCCCGGATGCCGACGGCGGCATGGGCCTGTCGCTGGCGCATGCGATCCGTCATTCCCTCGATGCTCCCGGCCAGGGCTGGCTGGTGGCGCTGGGCGACATGCCCTTTGTCGCCCCATCCACCCTGCAGGCGCTGGCCGCCGCGATCGAGGAGGGCGCCGCCATCGCCGCGCCCCTGTTCGGGGGGCGGCGCGGCAATCCGGTCGCCTTCGGCGCCCGGCACCGCGACGACCTGCTGGCGCTGGACGGCGACCAGGGCGCGCGGCGCCTGCTTGCCGGCAGCCCGGTCGCCGCGATCGACGTGCTTGATTCCGGCATCCTGCGCGACATCGACTCCCCCTCCGACCTGCCGGCCTAGCCCGCGCGCCGCCCATCCGCCTCGCATGGCGCGCGTTTGGCTGCGCCCGATGGATTACACTATGTCCATTCGGCGCGTCCCGAGAGACCATTCAAGAAGATCATGAAAAAGCCATCGCAGAAAAAGCAGAACGCCATTCACTACACCATCGTTCCCAAGGACCTGGCCGGTCACCTGTTCAACGTCACCGTCACGGTCGCCAATCCCGATCCCGACGGCCAGACGTTCGCGCTGCCGGCCTGGATCCCGGGCAGCTACATGATCCGCGAATTCGCGCGCAATATCGTGCGCATCCGCGCCGACAGCGGCGGCCAGCCGCTCGCGCTCACCAAGCTCGATAAACACTCCTGGCGCGCCGCGCCCACCACCGGCCCCCTGACCCTGCACTACGAGGTGTATGCCTGGGACCTGTCGGTGCGCGCCGCCCATCTCGACCAGACCCACGGCTTCTTCAACGGCACCAGCGTGTTCCTGCGCGTGCTCGGACAGGAGTCGCTGGTCCACCAGGTCGACATCCAGCGCCCCGCCGATCCGGCCGCCAAGGCCTGGCGCGTGGCCACCGCGATGCCCGAAGCAGGCGCCAAGCGCTACGGCTTCGGCGTTTACGCCTGCGCCAACTACGACGAACTGATCGACCATCCGGTCGAGATGGGCGACTTCGAGCTGGCCACCTTCAAGGCCCATGGCATCCCGCACGACATCGTGATCACCGGCCGCGTGCCCAACCTCGACATGGCGCGCCTGCAGGCCGACCTGAAGGCGATCTGCGAGACCCAGATCGCGTTCTTCGAGCCGAAGACGAAGCGCGCGCCGCTCGAGCGCTACGTGTTCATGACCATGGCCGTGGGCGATGGCTACGGCGGCCTCGAACACCGCGCCTCGACCGCCCTGATCTGCGCGCGCGCCGACTTGCCGAGCCTGGCCACGCCGAAGGCGGCCGAGCCGGGCGAAGGCTATCTGCGCTTCCTGGGCCTGTGCAGTCACGAGTATTTCCACACCTGGAATGTCAAGCGCATCAAGCCGGCCGCCTTCGCCCCTTACGACCTGCAGGCCGAGAACTACACGCCGCTCCTGTGGCTGTTCGAAGGCTTCACCAGCTACTACGACGACCTGATGCTGGTGCGCGCCGGGATCATCGGCGAAGCCACGTATTTCAAGCTGCAGGCCAAGACCATCGGCGGCGTGCTGCGCGGCAGCGGGCGCCTCAAGCAGAGCGTGGCCGATTCGAGCTTCGACGCCTGGAGCAAGTACTACCGCCAGGACGAGAATTCGCCGAACGCGATCATCAGCTACTACACCAAGGGTTCGCTGATCGCGCTGGCCTTCGACCTGACCATCCGCGCCAAGACCGGCGGCGCGAAATCGCTGGACGACATCATGCTGGCGCTGTGGGAGCGCTATGGGCGCGACTTCTACAACGGCGCCGGCCGCGGGGTGACGGAACAGGAAGTCGAAGCGCTGTTCGACGAGATAAGCGGCCTCAAACTCAAGAACATGTTCGAGCGCTACGTGCGCGGGACCGAAGACCTGCCGCTGGCCAAGCTGTACGCGCCGCTGGGCGTGAAGCTGGTCGACGAGCGCAAGGGCGGCAAGGCCTCGCTGGACGCCGGCATCGGCCGCGATCCGCTCGGCGCCAAGCTCACCCAGGTGCACGAGGGCGGCGCCGCGCACCAGGCCGGCCTGTCGGCGCTGGACGTCGTGATCGCGATCGACGGCCTGCGCGTGAACGGCGCCGCCCCCAACGTCGACGCGCTGCTGGCGCGCTACCGCGTCGGCGACCGCGTCACCGTGCACGCCTTCCGCCGCGACGAGCTGATGGCCTTCGACGTCACCCTGCAGGGCGACCGCGTGCCGGGCATCAGCCTGGCCCAGGCCGTGGCCGGGCGCAAGTCGGCGGCGATCAAGCGGCCGAGCGCAATCTGATTTTCACGAATTCACCATAACGACAAGCATCCCATGACCTTCACCCGACTCGCCGCCGCCGCCGCGGTTTCCGCCGCACTCGCACTGTCCTCAAACCTCGCCCAGGCCCAGCAGGCCGCCCCGCTCAAGAACGACGTCGTCGCCAAGGTCGACGCCATGTATCCGTGGCTCGACGGGATTTATAAAGACCTGCACGCCCATCCCGAGATCGCCTTCCAGGAAGTGCGCACCGCCGGCAAGCTGGCGGCCGAGATGCGCAAGCTCGGCTTCACCGTCACCGAGAAGGTCGGCAAGACCGGCATCGTCGCGGTGCTCAAGAATGGCGCCGGCCCGACGGTCCTGGTGCGCACCGACATGGACGGCCTGCCGATGGAAGAGCGCACCGGCCTGCCGTACGCGAGCCGCGCCCGCGCCACCAGCGAAGGCCGCGACACCTTCGTGATGCACAGCTGCGGCCACGACGTCCACATGGCCAGCTGGCTGGGCACGGCGCGCACCCTGGTCGAACTGAAATCGCAGTGGAAGGGCACCCTGGTCTTCATCGGCCAGCCGGCCGAGGAAATCGTCGCCGGCGCCAAGGCCATGCTGGACGACGGCCTGTTCAAGCGCTTCCCGAAGCCGGACTACGCCTTCGCCCTGCATTCGTGGCCGCTGGCCCATGGCACCGTGGGCTTCAACGACGGCCCGGTGTCGTCCAACTCGGACTGGCTCGAGATCACCTTCAAAGGCCGCGGCGGCCACGGCTCGGCGCCCGACAAGACCATCGATCCGGTGGCGATCGCGGCGCGTTTCGTGGTCGACGTCCAGACCGTGGTCAGCCGCGAGAAGGATCCGAAGGAATTCGGCGTGGTGACGGTCGGTTCGATCCAGGGCGGCACGGTCGGCAACATCATCCCGGACAGCGTGCAGGTGCGCGGCACCATCCGCTCGTACAGCCCACAAGTGCGCGCCAAGCTGCTCGAAGGCGTGCGCCGCGTGGCCGAGGGTTCGGCCGCGATGGCCGGCGCGCCCAAGCCCGACATGCTGATCGGCGGCGGCGGCCAGGCCATCGTCAACAGCACCGAACTGGTGAACAAGACCGAGGTGGTGTTCAAGGAAGCCTTCGGCGCGGACAAGGCCAAGCGCATGCCGGCCATGACCGCCAGCGAAGACTTTTCGCTGTACGCCAACGAAGGCGTGCCGTCGATGTTCTTCTTCACCGGCGTGTACGACCCGAAGGTGGTGGCCGAAGCGGAGCGCGAGGGCGGCAAGCCGATCGCCTTCAACCACTCGCCGTTCTACGCGCCGGTGCCGGAACCGTCGATCAAGACCGGCGCCCAGGCCATGACCCTGGCCGTGCTGAACGTGCTCGGAAAATAAACAGCCAAGCCATGTGAAAACGGCCGGTCGCTTGCGCGCCGGCCGTTTTTATTTCTGGATCAGGACTTGAGGCAGTCGGCGCAGCGCCCGTATAGCGTCAGCTCGTGGCTTTCGACGCTGAAGCCCTTCGGCGCCATGTGCTCGATGTCGCCGGGGCAGGCGTGCACGTCGAACACACGCTGGCAGACGGTGCACTGGAAATGGTGGTGGTGGTGTTCGGCGGCGCTGGTCGATTCGTAGCGCGCGCCTTCGCCCGGCAGGGTGACGACCTTGAGCGCGCCGTCGTCCACCAGCGACTTCAGGTTGCGGTACACGGTCGCCATGCCCAGCTGGCTGACCTGACGGCTGGCTTCATCCAGGATCTCTTGCGGCGACAGCGGGCGCTGCGCATGCTCGATCGCATGCAGGATGGCGGTTTTTTGACGTGTATTACGTTGCATGGGGCGAAGGATACCTCAAAGCGCATACCTTGATCAAAAGGCGGGACCAAAAAGCGGTTGAATGCTTAATGATAATGCCTTATCATTTCATTGTTAATGATAACGAATTATCGTTATCGGCCTCATCTTTATCTGCCGCTCCATTTCTTTCGAGGAAACACCATGTCCCATTTCACTTGCAAGCGCACACCGCTGACCCTGGCGCTGATGCTGGCCTTCGGCGCGCCCCTGGCCGTCCATGCCCAGACGACCAGCCGCACGGCGTCGGATCCGGACAGCGTGCCGACCGTGGTCGTGTCCGCCAGCGCCCTCGGCGTGGTGGACGACGACATGATCACCCCGGTGACCTCGCTCGGCGGCGGTGAACTGGTGCGCGCCCGCGAGTCGACCCTGGGCGAGACCCTGGCCCACCAGCCCGGCATCACCTCGAGCCACTTCGGCGCCGGCGCCAGCCGTCCGGTGATCCGCGGCATGGACGGTCCGCGCGTGAAGATCCTGTCCGACGGCGCCGAGATCCAGGACGCCTCGACCATCAGCCCCGACCACGCCGTCGCTTTTGAGCCTGTCCTGGCCGAGCGCATCGAAGTGCTGCGCGGCCCGTCGGCCCTAGCCTACGGCGGCGGCGCGGTGGGCGGCGTGGTGAACATCCTCGACCGCAAGATTCCGACCGCGATGCCCGAGAAGGGCCTGGAAGGCAGTGCCGAAGTGCGCGCCAATTCGGCGGCGCGCGAAAAGACCGGCGCCTTCGAATTCACGACCGCCGCCGGCAGCAACCTGGCCCTGCACCTGGAAGGCGTCAAGCGCGACGCCGACGATTACCGCGTCGGCAAGGACTGGAGCGAAGGCCGCCACGTCCTGGGCAGCTACAAGGAGACCGAGACCGGCACCGTCGGCCTGTCGTGGATCGGCAAGAACGGCTATCTCGGCGCCGCCTTCACCAAGGAACGCACCGAATACGGCATCCCGGGCCACAACCATGAGTTCGAGGGCTGCCACCCGCATGGCTCGCACCTTCACTGCGGCGGCCACGAAGAAGAAGAGGGCCACGACCATGACGAACACGGCGAGGAAGAGCACGACCACGAGCATGAGCACGAGCACGGCGTGCCGATCGTGAAACTCGACAGCGAGCGCTGGGACGTCCGCGGCGAGTACCGCAACCCGGTGGCCGGCGTCGAGCGCGTGCGCATGCGCGCCTCGTTTACCGACTACGTCCACGACGAGCTGGAAGAGAACGTCGTCTCGACCTCGTTCCGCAACAAGGGCCACGACGTCCGCCTGGAGGCGGTGCATGCGCCGCTGGCCGGCTGGCGCGGCGTGTTCGGCCTGCAGACCACGCGCCGCGACTTCTCGGCCGTCGGCGAGGAAGCCTATGTGCCGCCGACCCTCACCAAGAAGCACGCCGCCTTCCTGACCGAGGAATACAAGCTCGATAACTGGCGCTTCGAGGCCGGCCTGCGCCACGAATGGCAGGACATCAAGGTCGATGCGCCCGATCTGCGCGACACCGACGCGCGCGGCACCTCGGCCTCGGTCGGTGCCGTGTGGAAGCTGGCGCCGCAATACTCGCTGCGCGCCTCGCTGTCGCGCAGCCACCGCCTGCCGACCGCCGAAGAACTGTACGCCGACGGCGTGCACCTGGCCACCGCCACCTATGAAATCGGCAACCAGGACCTGGAAAAGGAAACCTCGAACAACGTCGACCTCACCCTGCGCAAGTTCGAAGGCGACACCACCTTCTCGGTGAGCGCCTTCCATAACCGCGTCGACAACTACATCTACGCGCACACGCTGGACAACCACGAAGGCTTCCAGCTGGTGGAATACGCCCAGCGCGACGCCACCTTCACCGGCCTGGAAGGCGAGATCCGCCAGAAGCTGACTCCATCTATCAGCGCGACCGTGTTCGGCGACTACGTGCGCGCCCGTTTCGACGAGGGCGAGGGCAGCCGCAACCTGCCGCGCATCCCGGCCTCGCGCCTGGGCGTCAAGTTCGACGGCGACTGGAATCAGTGGCATGGCATGGTCGAGTTCTACCGCGTGGGCAAGCAAGACAAGCTGGCCGAGTACGAGACCGAGACCGCCGGCTACAATATGCTCAACGTCGGCGCCCACTACTCGACCCGCATTGGCGGCGTGCCGACCCAGTTCTATGCGCGCCTGAACAACCTGACCGACGAACTGGCCTACAGCCACACCTCGTTCATCAAGAACGCGGCGCCGCTCACCGGGCGTAACCTGACGGCGGGCATTCGCGTGATCTTCTGACGCCTTGCGTCGAGACATACCGGCCGGCGCAGGGCGAGGTTCGCCTGCGCCGGTTTTTTTTGCCGCGCGCAATTGCTGCGCTGCGTTGAATCCTTAACGATAATGAGTTATCATTAGATTTCGCTTATGGTGCATCATTGCCACCACGGCGCATTTCGACGACCAAGGATTCCCATGACTGACTTCACCGGCAAGCGCACGCCGCTCGCACTGGCTTGCGTACTGGCCCTTGGCGGCCCACTGGCCGCCACCGCCCAAGCGCAATCGACCGCCGCCCCGGCGACCGTCGTTGTATCCGCCAGCGGACTCGGCGTGGCCAGCGACGACATGGTCACGCCGGTGACGTCGATCGGCGGCAATGAGCTGGTGCGCACCCGCCAGTCGACCCTGGGCGAGACGCTGTCCGCCATGCCGGGCATTACCTCGAGCCACTTCGGCGCCGGCGCCAGCCGTCCGATCATTCGCGGCATGGACGGCCCGCGCGTGAAGATCCTGTCCGACGGTTCCGAGATCCAGGACGCGTCCACCATCAGCCCCGACCACGCCGTCGCGTTTGAACCTGTCCTGGCCGAGCGCATCGAAGTGCTGCGCGGCCCGTCGGCCCTGGCCTATGGCGGCGGCGCCGTCGGCGGCGTGGTGAACATCATCGACCGCAAGGTGCCGACCGCGATGCCGGCGAACGGCCTGGAAGGCAGCCTTGAGGTGCGCGCCAATTCGGCGGCGCGCGAAAAGACCGGCGCGGTCGAATTGACCACCGCCGCGGGCAGCAACGTGGCCCTGCACGTGGAAGGCGTCAAGCGCGATGCCGACGACTACCGCGTCGGCAAGGACTGGGAAGGCGGGCGCCGCGTCCCAGGCAGCTACAAGGAGACCGAGACCGGCACCGTCGGCCTGTCCTGGGTCGGCAAGGACGGCTACCTGGGCGCCGCCTTCACCAAGGAGCGCGGCGAATATGGCCTGCCGGGCCACGGCTTCGAGAACGAGGCGGGCGAGATCGAGGCGCCGGTGGTGGATCTCGATAGCGAACGCTGGGACGTGCGCGGCGAATACCGCAATCCGGTCGCCGGCGTCGAGCGCGTGCGGCTGCGCGCCTCGTTCACCGACTACATCCACGACGAGGTCGAGGGCAGCGCGGTCGCCACCACCTTCAAGAACAAGGGCCACGACGGCCGCCTGGAATTCGTGCATGCGCCGGTGAAAGGCTGGCATGGCGTGTTCGGCCTGCAGACCACGCGCCGCGATTTCTCGGCCATCGGCGCCGAGGCCTATGTGCCGCCGACCCTGACGAAGAAGCATGCGGCCTTCCTGACCGAGGAATACAAGCTGGGCAATGTGCGTTTCGAGGCCGCCGTGCGCCACGAATGGCAGGACGTCGAAGCCGAGGTGGACAAGCCCGACAGCCACACGCGCGGCACCTCGCTGTCGGTCGGTGCGGTCTGGAAGTTCGCGCCGGAATACTCGCTGGGCACCTCGCTGTCGCACACGCACCGCCTGCCGACCGCCGAGGAATTGTTCGCGGACGGCCCGCACCTGGCGACCAATACCTATGAGATCGGCAACCCGAACCTGGTCAAGGAAACGTCGAACAACCTCGACCTGACCCTGCGCAAGTTCGCCGGCCGCACGACCTTTGCGCTCAGTGCTTTCCACAACCGCATCGGCGACTACATCTATTCGCAGACGCGCGGCGAGTTCGAAGGCCTGCAACTGATCAACTACGCCCAGCGTGACGCCACCTTCACCGGCCTGGAAGGCGAAGTCGCGCACAACCTGTCGTCGGTGTGGAAGACCACCCTGTTCGGCGACTACGTGCGCGCCCGCTTCGACGAAGGCCCGGGCAGCCGCGACATCCCGCGCACGCCGGCGCACCGCATCGGCGTCAAGCTCGAAGGCGACTGGGGCGCCTGGAACGGCCTGGCCGAGCTGGTCCGCGTGGGCAAGCAGGACAGGATCGCCGATTTCGAGACCGAGACGCCCGGCTACACCACGCTGAATCTCAGCACGCACTATTCGACCCGCATCGGCAACCTGCCGGCGCAGCTGTACCTGCGCCTGAACAATGTGACCGACCGCCTGGCCTATAGCCACACCTCGTTCATCAAGGACTATGCACCGCTGACCGGTCGTAACCTGACGGCCGGCCTGCGCGTGCTGTTCTGACCGGACCCAATCCACCGGCGCCGCGGACGCTTCTGGCGGCCCGGTTCTAAAGAAAGGAACAAGGGTTCATGAAATCCCTGATCAAATACGGCGATGTCGCCGGCATGGCGGCATCGATCCTGTGCCTGCTGCACTGCATGGCGATGCCGCTCGTGATCCTGGCGTTTCCGATGCTCGGGCTGGCCCACGTGCATGACACCTTCCACGACACGCTGATCGCGGCGATCACCTTGCCGGTCTTGCTGGCGCTGGTGCCCGGCTACCTGAAGCACCGCGACAAGACCACCTTGCTGGTCGGCTGCGCCGGCCTGGCGATCTTTTTGGGCGCCGTGTTCGTCGTCAGCCCGCTGTTCGGCGAAACCGCCGAAGCGGTATTCGCCGTCATCAGCGGCTTCATGCTGCTGTATGCGCACCTGCGCAACCGCCGTCATTGCAAGCGTTGCGGCGCCCGCGCACAGGACGCCGCCCATCCAGCGCCGGCATCCTGCCATCCTCACTAACTTTTATAAACCTGCGCGCTGCGGCCCCGCCAGCGTGCGCAGCTGGAAGCGGTAACGCTCGCCAAACAGGAAGGTCTCGGAAAACGTCATCAGGTCGGCATGCGCCGGCCCGAGGCCATCGGGTGGCGGCAGCGGACCGCTGCGGCGCAGCGAGGCCAGCGCGACCTCGGAGGCGCCCTGGTCGCGCGAGCGCTGCACCTGGACCTCAAGGAGCTGGCCGGCGCGGTCGACCGTGATGTTCAGCACCACCACCGCCGGCAGCATGGGCGGCAATTCTCCCTCGAACACTCTTTCTGGATTGCGCTGCATGACGTGGCGCGCGACGTCGGCTTTATAGGCGTCGAGCGTGCGCGTTGGGGGTGGGGCGGGGATGGGTGTCAGCGCAATCGTGACCGCTTCAGCCTGGGGCGGTGGGGCTGGCGCCTGTGTCGAGGTGCTGCAGGCCGCCAGGGCCGCGAGCACGATCGATGCAAGAACGAGGAACAGCGTGCTGCGATGAGGAGTCTTCATGGCGGATGCAGGACAGTCGCAGGTTGCGCCGGTATTGGCGTAACCATTCGACCCATCCGTGCATCCGGAGTTCCTCTGCCATTAACGGCTAGGCAAACAGGCGCTGCAGTTCCTGGCCAGGATTTTCCGCACGCATGAAGGCTTCGCCGACCAGGAAGGCGTGGACGTCGGCTTCGCGCATGCGCTGCACGTCGCCGGCGCCCAGGATGCCCGACTCGGTCACCACCAGGCGGTCCTTCGGGATGCGCGGCAGCAGGCCGAGCGTGGTGTCGAGGGTGACGTCGAAGGTGCGCAGGTTGCGGTTGTTGATGCCCAGCAGCGGCGTCTTGAGCTTGAGCGCGGCATCGAGCTCCTCGCCGTCGTGCACTTCGACCAGCACGTCCATGCCGAGGTCCATGGCGCAGGCTTCGAGTTCGGCCATCAGGCCGTGGTCGAGCGCCGCCACGATCAACAGGATCGCATCGGCGCCCATCGCGCGCGCTTCATAGACCTGGTAGTGGTCGACCATGAAGTCCTTGCGCAGCACCGGCAGCGCGCAGGCGGCGCGCGCCTGCTTCAGGTACTCAAACGAGCCCTGGAAGAACTGGACGTCGGTCAGCACCGACAGGCAGGCCGCGCCATGTTCGGCATAGCTTTGCGCGATCGCGGCCGGCTGGAAGTCGGGACGCAGCACGCCTTTCGACGGCGAGGCTTTCTTGACTTCGGCGATCACGCCGGCCTGGCCCGCCGCGATCTTCGCGCGCAGGCTGGCTTCGAAACCGCGGATGGCGGCGCGCGCTTCGCGATCGCCTTCGGCCTCGCTGCGCAGGCTGGCCAGGTCGCGCACCTTGCGCGCGGCGGCCACTTCGTCAGCCTTCACGGCCAGGATCTTGTTGAGGATGTCGGACATCGATGTACTCGCAGGTGGATTTAGTTGACCGCGCCGAGCTGGCGCGTGACCTGGACGAACTGCTCCAGCTTGGCGATGGCCGCGCCGGAAGCGATCGCTTCGCGCGCCTTCTGCAGGCCGGCTTCGATCGAGCCGGTCACGCCGGCCGCGTACAGCGCGGTGCCGGCATTCAGGGCCACGATGTCGTGCGCCGGACCCGGCTCGCCGCGCAGCGCTTCCAGCACGCGCGCCTTCGACTCTTCGGCATTGTTCACCTTGAGGTTGCGGCTCGAGATCATCGAGAGGCCGAAGTCTTCCGGGTGGATCTCGTATTCGCGGATATCGCCGTTCACCAGTTCGCCGACCAGGGTGCCGGCGCCGAGCGAGACCTCGTCCATATTGTCGCGGCCCCAGACCACCACCGCATGCTCGGCGCCGAGGCGCTGCAGCACGCGCACCTGGATGCCGACCAGGTCGGGGTGGAACACGCCCATCAGGATGTTGGGCGCGCCGGCCGGATTGGTCAGCGGCCCGAGGATGTTGAAGATGCTGCGCACGCCCAGCTCGCGCCGCACCGGCGCCACGTGCTTCATGGCCGCGTGGTGGTTGGGCGCGAACATGAAGCCGATGCCGGTCTGGGCGATCGACTGCGCGATCTGCTCGGGCTTCAGGTCGATGTGGGCGCCGAAGGCCTCGATCACGTCGGCGCTGCCGGACGAGGACGAGACGCTGCGCCCGCCATGCTTGGCCACGCGCGCGCCGGCGGCGGCGGCCACGAACATCGAGGCGCTCGAGATATTGAAGGTGTTGGCGCCGTCGCCGCCGGTGCCGACGATGTCGAGCAGGTGGGTGGTGTCGGCCATCGGCACCTTGGTCGAGAATTCGCGCATCACCTGGGCGGCGGCGGTGATCTCGCCGATGGTTTCCTTCTTGACCCGCAGGCCCATGGTCAGGGCCGCGACCATGGTCGGCGACATCTCGCCAGCCATGATCTGGCGGAACAGATGCAGCATCTCGTCGTGGAAGATCTCGCGGTGTTCGATACAGCGCAGCAGCGCTTCTTGTGGGGTGATCGGCATGATGGTTCCAGTTTGGTGTTAGCCAGCAGATGAGCCGTCGTTCCCGCGCAGGCGGGAACCTAAGGAGAGGGCTGCAGAGCGAACTTGGGTTCCCGCCTTCGCGGGAATGACGTGCATCAGCGCGTCAGGAAGTTCTTGAACAGGGCGTGACCGTGCTCGGACAGGATCGATTCGGGGTGGAACTGCACGCCCTCGATGTCGTAGTCCTTGTGGCGCACGCCCATGATCTCGCCGTCGTCGGTCCATGCCGTCACTTCGAGGCAGGACGGCAGCGAGGAACGTTCGATCGCCAGCGAGTGGTAGCGGATGACGGTAAAGGGGCTGGGCAGGTCGGTGAACACGCCTTCGCCGATGTGGGCGATGCTCGAGGTCTTGCCGTGCATGACCTGCTTGGCGCGGATCACCTTGCCGCCGAAGGCTTCGCCGATCGCCTGGTGGCCCAGGCACACGCCCAGGATCGGCAGCTTGCCCTTGAATTCGCGCAGGATGTCGAGCGAGATGCCGGCATCCTTCGGCGCCTTCGGGCCCGGCGAGATGCAGATGCGGTCCGGCTTCATTGCCGCGATCTGCTCGAGCGTGATCTCGTCGTTGCGCACGGTGCGGACAGTCTCGCCCAGCTCGCCGAAGTACTGCACGATGTTGAAGGTGAACGAGTCGTAGTTGTCGATCATTAGCAGCATGTCAGAACTCCCCATCCAGGCCATCTTGCACTTGCTCGGCGGCGCGCAGCACGGCGCGCGCCTTCTTTTCGGTCTCTTGCCATTCCATCTCGGGGATCGAATCGGCCACGATGCCGGCCGCGGCCTGCACGTACAGGTTGCCGTCCTTGATCACGCCGGTGCGGATCGCAATCGCCACGTCCATCTCGCCGCCGAAGCTCAGGTAACCGCAAGCGCCGCCGTAGATGCCGCGCTTCACGGGTTCTAGCTCATCGATCACTTCCATCGCCCGCACCTTCGGCGCGCCGGTGAGCGTGCCGGCCGGGAAGGTGGCGCGCAGCACGTCGAGGTTCGACATGCCGTCTTTCAGCTTGCCTTCGACGTTGGAAACGATGTGCTGCACGTGCGAGTATTTTTCGATGACCATGCGGTCGGTGACCTTGACGCTGCCGGTGTCGGCGATGCGGCCGATGTCGTTGCGCGCCAGGTCGATCAGCATCACGTGCTCGGCGACTTCCTTTGGATCGTTGAGCAGCTCTTCGGCCAGCGCCGCATCCTGCTCGGGCGTCGCGCCGCGGCCCCGGGTGCCGGCGATCGGGCGCAGGGTGACCTTGCGGCCGCCTTCCGGCGACAGCTCGTTGCGCACCAGGATCTCGGGCGAGGCGCCGACGATCTGCATGTCGCCGAAGTTGTAGTAGTACATGTACGGCGACGGATTCAGCGAGCGCAGCGAGCGGTACAGCGACAGCGGCGAATCGACATACGGCTTGCGGATGCGCTGGCCGATCTGCACCTGCATCAGGTCGCCGGCCATCACGTATTCGTGGGCTTTCGCGACGGCCTTGAGGTAATCCTCTTTGCTGAAGTCGCGCACTTCGGTGGTCCGCACCGAGCTCGAGGTGACCGGCGCGTCGACGCTCCGGCGCAGCATCATGCGCAGGTCTTTCAGGCGCTGGCGGCCGCGCGAGTAACTCTCTGGCTGGCTCGGGTCGGCGTACACGATCAGGTACAGCTTGCCCGACAGGTTGTCGATCACGGCCAGCTCTTCGGTGACCATCAGCTGGATGTCCGGCAGGCCCAGTTCGTCGCGCGGGCAGGTGTCGGCCAGCTTGCGCTCGATGTGGCGCACCGTGTCGTAGCCGAAGTAGCCGGCCAGGCCGCCGCAGAAGCGCGGCAGGCCGGGACGCAGCGCCACCTTGAAGCGCGCCTGATACTGCTCGATGAAGTCGAGCGGATTGCCCTCGTGCGTTTCGATTACTTCGCCGTTCTTGACGATCTCGGTGAGATTGCCGGTGGTGCGCAGCAGCGTGTGGGCCGGCAGGCCGATGAAGGAATAGCGGCCGAAGCGCTCGCCGCCCACCACCGACTCCAGCAGGAAGGTGTTCTTGCCGGTGTGCTGCGACTGGGCCAGCTTGAGGTAGAGCGTGAGCGGGGTTTCGAGGTCGGCGAAGGCTTCCGCGATCAATGGAATGCGGTTATAGCCCTGGTTGGCCAGCGATTTGAATTCGAGTTCGGTCATGTTTTCTCCGGACCGCCCGGCAAGGTGGGGCGGTGGTGTGCTTCAAAAAACCTGCCGGGTTGGTATCGCGGACACTATCGCGGATACAAGCGCCGGCAGCAATCGGTACGGCTTAGTTAGCCCAGGATTGCCAGCGTCGCCACAGCCAGGCCTCGAGGGCGCCGGTCTGGTTGACAGTGTGTTTTTTGGTGAAAAACATGTATAGATGACTTAGTTTGCAGTGCGGTTGTGTGCGGCGATCAGGGCCGCTGCTTCGAGAAGCGAATCAACTATACCATCGGATTGAATTTCTTGTACAGGGCGTCCGTGGTTATAACCATATGGGACGGTCAGCACGAAGCACCCCGCGCCACGGGCGCTTTCGGCATCGTTGGACGAGTCGCCGATCGCCACCACCTGGCCCGGCGGCAGGTCGAGCGCGGCGCAGGCGCCAAGCATCGGCATCGGGTCGGGTTTCTTCTTCGCGAACGAATCGCCGCCGAACACCTGCTCGAAGTAGGGCGCCAGGCCTTTCTGCTCGAGCAGGGGCAGGGTAAAAGCGACGGGCTTGTTGGTCACGCACACCAGGCGCAGGCCGAGGTCGCGCATGGCCTGCAGGCCCTCGAGCACGCCGTCGAACAGCGTGCTGCGGTCGCCATTGATGGCGAGGTAGTGACGCTGGTAGCCGGCGATCGCTTCTTCGTACACCGCTTCCACGCGCGCCGCGTCCCAGTCGAGCAGGAGCGCATCGCGCACCAGCTTTTCGGAACCCTTGCCGACCAGCGGCTTGATGACGGCCTGGGTGATGGGGCCCAGGCCCAGGTCTAGGCGCATGCCGTTCAGGGCCGCCTCGAAGTCGGGCACCGTGTCGAGCATGGTGCCGTCGAGGTCGACGATGGCGGCCCGGATGGCTGCTGCGCCGGCCCGCATTATTTACCTACCGTGGCCAGTTCGGCGCGCATGGCGTCGATCACTGCCTTGTAGTCCGGCTTGCCGAAGATGGCCGAGCCGGCGACGAAGGTGTCGGCGCCGGCGGCGGCGGCGGCGGCGATGTTCTCGGCCTTGATGCCGCCATCGACTTCCAGCATGATGTCGCGGCCCGATTCATCGATCATGCGGCGCGCGATCGCGATCTTCTTCAGCGCTTCGGGGATGAAGGACTGGCCGCCGAAGCCCGGGTTGACCGACATGATCAGGATCATGTCGATCTTGTCCATCACGTGTTCAAGGTAGTGCATCGGCGTGGCCGGGTTGAACACCAGGCCGGCCTTGCAGCCGTGGTCGCGGATCAGCTGCAGGGTGCGGTCGATGTGTTCCGACGCCTCGGGGTGGAAGGTGATGATGTTGGCGCCGGCCTTGGCGAAATCGGGGATGATGCGGTCCACCGGCTTGACCATCAGGTGCACGTCGATCGGCACGTCCACATGGGGGCGGATCGCCTGGCACACCAGCGGGCCGATGGTCAGGTTCGGGACGTAGTGGTTGTCCATCACGTCGAAGTGGATGATGTCGGCGCCGGCGGCGACGACGTTGCGCACTTCCTCGCCCAGGCGGGCGAAATCGGCGGACAGGATGCTGGGGGCGATGCGGTAGGTGGTCATGGGACGATGGGGCGGGGTTGAACAAGAAGCCGCTATTCTACGCCGCTCAAGCGCCGGGGTGGCGGCTTGCGGCCCGTTCTTCCCGCTTGCAGCGCCGGGATCGGGCCGCAGGCGGTATCATTGTTGCTGTTTGCGCCACACGGCGCGCTGGCCGCCGCGTAGAGAGCGCAGCGGCCTTGTTAATGATCATCCAAGGAAACCCGATGCCCGCCTACGATTTCACTGTCACCGTCAGAACGCAATACCTGCCGGAGCAGTCCGACCCTGACCGGAACCAGTTCGTGTTCAGCTACGCCATCACGATCAAGAACACCGGCAGCATCGCGGCCCAGCTCATCTCACGCCATTGGGTGATCCTTGACGCCAACAACCAGATGCAGGAAGTCCGTGGGCTGGGCGTGGTCGGCCACCAGCCGCTGTTGCAGCCGGGCGAACAGTTCGAGTACACCAGCGGCACCCAGCTCGGCACCGCCCAGGGTTCGATGCGCGGCGAGTACTTCTGCGTGGCCGAGGATGGCCACCGCTTCGAGACCCCGATCCCCGAATTCGTGCTGTCGCCGCCGCGTTCGCTGCACTGATCAGGGCCGGGTGTCGCTGTTGTCGTCGTCTTTGCGGTCGACGTCCTTGCGGCCGGCGAACATGGTCCACCAGACGATAAATACGAGCAGGAACAGCGCCACGCCGGCTTCCACCATCAGGATCCACATATTCGTCTCCATGCCTGTTATGTATACGACACGCCGCAGTGTACCTTCCCTGATCGCCTTCGTCTGCCTGCTGAGCGCCTGCTCGACCACGCCGCAGCCGGAGCAGCCGCCCATCACGATGCCGCCGCCGGTGGGACCGGTGGTGGTGCCGCCAACGCCGCCCACCGAACAGCCGGCGCCGGCGCCCGAGCCGCCTCCGGCGCCGACGCCGCCTCTCACTCCGGTGAGTTTCGAGGCGCTGCCTGGCTGGCAGCAGGACGACGTGCGCCAGGCCTGGCCGGCCTTCCAGCAGTCGTGCAGCGTGCTGGCCACGCGCGCGGCCGAGTGGAAGACGCCATGCGCCGCGGCGCGCTCGGTCGACGCCGGCGATGCGGCGGCGGTGCGGCGCTTCTTCGAGACGTATTTCGTGCCCAACCAGGTGCGCAATCCGGACGGCAGCGACACCGGCATGATCACCGGCTACTACGAGGCGATGCTGCACGGCTCGCGCAAGCGCGGCGGCGCTTACCAGACTCCGCTGTACCGGGTGCCGGACGACCTGGTCACGGTCGACCTGGGCGGCATTTATCCCGACCTGCAGAACCGGCGCCTGCGTGGGCGGCTGTCCGGCAAGACGCTGGTGCCCTATTACAGCCGCGCCGAGATCGACCGCGCGCCGCTGAAGGGCAGGGAACTGTTGTGGGTGAACGATCCGGTGGAGGCGTTCTTCCTCGAGGTGCAGGGTTCGGGCCGCGTGCAGCTCGATGGCGGCGACACGGTGCGCGTCGGCTATGCCGATCAGAATGGCCATCCATATAAAGCGATCGGGCGCTGGTTCGTGGAGCAGGGCATCATGACGCCGGATCAGGTATCGGCGCAGTCGATCCGCGCCTGGCTTGCGGCCAATCCGGCGCGCCGCCAGGAAGTGCTGAACGTGAACGCCAGTTATATCTTCTTTACCGAGCAGAAGGTGACCGATCCGAACGCCGGTCCGCGCGGCGCGCTGAACGTGCCGCTCACGCCGGGCCGCTCGATCGCGATCGACCGCAGCATCCTGCCGCTGGGCGCGCCGGTCTGGCTGTCGACCACCATGCCCAGGGATGGCGCACCGCTGCAGCGCCTGGTAATGGGGCAGGACGTGGGCGGCGCCATCCGCGGTGCGGTGCGGGCCGATTTCTTCTTTGGCTTCGGGCCTGAAGCGACGGAGAATGCGGGGCTGATGAAGCAGCAGGGTTCGTTGTGGGTGCTGCTGCCCAAGAGCGTGGCATCGGATGCTGCCCGCTAAGGCCGCGTCCGTCAGCCACTCCGCAGCGTATCTTCGCGACTCGACAACCCGCTCGACTTGACGCGTACGTAAAGCGCTAGAATCGCAGAGTCGTGACTAACCAATAAAGGGTGTGATATGGAATATGCTGACCTGTTGATCGAAAACCACGGCAAGGTTGCCGTGGTGCGCCTGAATCGTCCCAAGGCGATGAATGCGCTGAACGACAATATGATGAACGAGCTGGGCGACGCCCTGCGCAAGTTCGACAAGGATCCGGCGATCAATGTGATCGTGCTGACGGGCAGCGAGAAGGCGTTCGCGGCAGGCGCCGATATCGCCGCCATGGCCAATTACGATTACCAGGAAACCTACGGCAATAACTATATTGGCCGCAACTGGGAGCACATCCTCGACATCCGCAAGCCGGTGATCGGCGTGGTGTCGGGCTATTGCCTGGGCGGTGGCTGCGAGCTGGCGATGATGTGCGATTTCCTGATTGCCGCCGACAGCGCCAAATTCGGCCAGCCCGAGATCAAGGTCGGCGTCACCCCGGGCGCCGGCGGCACCCAGCGCCTGCCGCGCGCGATTTCCAAGTCGAAGGCGATGGACATGCTGCTTACCACGCGCATGATCGACGCCGTCGAGGCCGAGCGCACCGGCCTGGTGTCGCGCGTGTATCCGGCGGCCGAGGTGATGAGTGAGGCGATCAAGATCGCCCAGGGCATCGCCGAGATGCCGGTGTCGGTGGCGATGCAGATCAAGGATTGCGTCAACCAGGCGTATGAGACGACCCTGCGCCAGGGCGTGGCCTACGAGCGCCGCTATTTCCACGCCGGTTTCGGCACGCCTGCCCAGAAAGAAGGCATGTCGGCCTTCCTCGAGAAACGCAAGCCGGATTTCGAGGGACTGTAATCGATGGGCGCGCGCAGGGTGTGGCTGGTGGTCCCGGCGGCGCTGCTGGCGCTGTCCCTGGCGCTGACGAGTTGCTCGTCGCTGCCGCCACTGGAGGGCAGGGTGGCGAGCACGGCTATCGCCGACACCGACGACACCCGTCTCGGCAAGGCGTTGATGCCCCTGACGATGGCCCATCCCGGCCTGGCAGGCATCCACGCCCTTGCGGACGGGCGCGACGCCTTTGCCGCGCGCGCCGTGCTGGCGCAGGCTGCCGACCGCAGCCTGGACGTCCAGTACTATATCTGGCGTAATGACACTACCGGCAGGCTCATGTTCGACGCGCTCAGGGCTGCGGCCGAGCGCGGGGTGCGTGTGCGGCTTCTGCTCGACGATAACAATACGGCCGGGCTGGATGAAGCGCTGGCCGCGCTCGACGCCCATCCGATGATCGAGGTGCGGCTGTTCAACCCGAACGGCATCCGCTCCGTGCGGGCGGTCGGCATGGCCGCCGATTTCATGCGCCTGAACCGGCGCATGCACAATAAATCGTTCACCGCCGATAACCAGGTCACGATTATTGGTGGACGCAATGTGGGTGACGAATATTTCGGCGCGGCGGGCGAGATCTCGTTTGCCGATCTGGACGTCATTGCCGCCGGCCCGGTCGTGCGCGCCGTGTCGGACGATTTCGACCTGTACTGGAACAGCCCCTCGGCTTATCCGTTGGTGCTGCTGGCGCCGGACGCCGCCGCCGCACCGGCCTTGAAACCGGACGCCGAGGCGCAGGCCTATATCGAAGCCATCAAGCGCTCCGCCTTCCTCGAGCAGCTGGTAGAGGGGAGCTTGCCGCTGGAATGGGCGCGCGCCAGGTTCGTCAGCGACGATCCGGCCAAGGTCATGGGGACGGCGGCGCCGGAAGCGAACATCGCTTTCAAACTGAGAGACATCCTGGGAGAGCCGCAGCGCAGCCTGGACCTCGTCTCGCCGTACTTCGTTCCCGGCAAAGAGGGAACCGCGGCCTTCGTCGATCTGGCCAAAAAAGGCACCCGCACCAGGATACTGACTAATTCACTGGAGGCGACCGACGTCGCGGCGGTGCACGCGGGCTATGCCAAGTGGCGCAAGCCGCTGCTGGAGTCGGGGGTGACACTGTATGAACTGCGCAGGGAGGCGACCGACGAGCCCACGCGGGAAAAGCGCGGCAGCGGCAGCGGGATCGGCAGTTCGGACGCCAGCCTGCATGCCAAGACCTTCGGCGTGGACGGGAAGCGGGTCTTCGTCGGCTCGTTCAACTTCGACCAGCGCTCCATTCACCTGAATACCGAAATGGGGATGGTGATCGACAGCCCGGCCCTGGCCGCGCGCCTGACCGAAACGCTGGACCGGACCCTGCCGACGCGCGCCTATGAAGTGAAGCTCGACGATCGTGGTTCGGTGATCTGGCTGGAACGGCGCGGCGACCAGGTGATCCGGCATGAGAAGGAACCCGGCACGAGCTGGTTCAAGCGGGCCGCGGTGAAGGCGCTGTCGTGGTTGCCGATCGACTGGCTGTTGTAGTCGCCACACTTTCTTTCCCGCCCTCTTGCGGACCCGGCGGTTGGTTTGCTATAGTT
>NZ_CP080379.1:5002500-6070534 GCF_019443485.1 Massilia sp. NP310
CTATCTGCCGTGGGCGTTGGAAATTTGAAGGGGGCTGCTCCTAGTACGAGAGGACCGGAGTGGACGAACCTCTGGTGTACCGGTTGTCACGCCAGTGGCATTGCCGGGTAGCTAAGTTCGGAAGAGATAACCGCTGAAAGCATCTAAGCGGGAAACTTGCCTTGAGATGAGATTTCCCGGAGCCTTGAGCTCCTTGAAGGGTCGTTCGAGACCAGGACGTTGATAGGCTGGGTGTGGAAGTGCAGTAATGCATTAAGCTAACCAGTACTAATTGCCCGTACGGCTTGTCCCTATAACCTTGGTAGTCCAAGGTCGAGTACAACTGCTCGATACAAAAGCTACAACCCAACTTACTTCTTCCAGATTCATGGCCACGCTGAACAAAGCGTAGGGTGGGCGGCTGTGCCGCCCACGCGTAACTCAAGCGTAGCCAGACAAGTCAAAGCCTGATGACCATAGCAAGTCGGTCCCACCCCTTCCCATCCCGAACAGGACCGTGAAACGACTTTGCGCCGATGATAGTGCTGCAACCAGTGTGAAAGTAGGTTATCGTCAGGCTAGTTATATGAAAAACCCCACCAGGTGATCCTGGTGGGGTTTTTTGCTTTGTGCATCCCATGTACCGTTTGTTGTTCAAGCACCAAATCGCTTTGACATAAAGCACATTGCGTACAAATAACTTTGCTTTCTGTCCAGAATCAATCGTGCGCGGCAGATAGTTTTCTATAATTCTTCGTTACCCAATTATTTGTTCTTGTTGGCATATCAAGCCGACAGGGACGTCGTTTGCCTCATCACTTTTAAAAAGAATATTATGCGATCACTTTCTGCACTCAGCACGCGGGCCAAGCTAGGCCTCGGGTTTGGCCTGGTCGGGATCCTGATCATCGTCCTGGCCATCTTTGCGTGGCGTGAATTAGGCAATGTCGGTCAGGAACTTACCGTACAAAATACGGTGCGCACTAACCAGCTCGAGCGCCTCTACGAGTTGCGCGAGTCGCTCGCCCAAACCGGTCTCGCCGCGCGCAATGCCTACATTTTTCCGGACGCCACTGACGCCACGCGTGAACTCGACCTCCTGGACGAACAGAAAGCCCGTTATCTCGCCGAGCTGCAAGCCCTGGAGCCACTGTTCGTGGGGAATGCCGACTTCGCGAAGATGCGCGATGGACTATTGCAGATGGCGCAAGAGCTGAACCGCCCACGCCGTTACCGCGATGCCGGGCAGATGGCCGAGTACGGTGCCTTCCTCGTCAATGAATGCAGTCCATTGCGCCGTCAAAACGTCCTCGATATCGACCGGGTCATCACCACCGTTCAGCAACATGTCGAAGCCGGTACGGCTCATGCGCAGGAGTCGATCGCTTCCGCCAAGACCACGATCATCGTGGTCACGCTTGCCGCGGTCGCACTGAGCCTGGTGATCGGCAGCGCGATCACGGCACACCTGCTGCGCCAGCTGGGCGGCGAGCCGGTCGAAGTCAATCGCATCGCGTCGGCCATTGCCGCGGGCGACCTCACCGTCGACGTCGCCGTGCGCCCCAACGACGAGGCCAGCGTCATGCATGCCATCCGTGAAATGCAGGTTAGTTTGCAAAACATCGTTGCCCAGGTTCGCGGCGGCACCGACATGATCGCGACCGCTTCTAGTGAGATCAGCGCCGGCAACGACGATCTGTCGATGCGCACCGAGGAACAGGCGAATTCACTGGGTCGCACCGCGGACTCGATGAAAGAGCTGACCGCTGTCGTCGAACAGAACACCGCCTATGCCCGTCACGCCAACACGCTCGCCGCATCGGCCAGCGTAGTCGCAGCCAAGGGCGGCACCGTCGTCTCCGCCGTGGTCAATACCATGCAGGATATCAATGCCTCGGCCCGCAAGATATCGGACATCACCAGCGTGATCGACGCCATCGCCTTCCAGACCAATATCCTGGCGTTGAATGCTGCGGTCGAAGCGGCGCGTGCCGGCGAGCAGGGACGGGGCTTCGCCGTGGTCGCGAGCGAAGTGCGCAACCTGGCGCACCGCTCGGCCACTGCCGCCAAGGAGATCTCGGCATTGATCGGTGAATCGGTCGCCAAGGTCGATGCGGGTTCGAAGCTGGTGGAGCAGGCTGGCACCACGATGGACGACATCGTGACCAGCGTGAAGGAAGTCAGCGGCATCATCGCTGAAATTACGACCGCGAGCGAAGCCCAGCATGCCGGTATCCAGCAAGTGAACCATGCGGTGGGTCAAATGGACGAGGCAACCCAGCAGAACGCTGCGCTGGTCGAGCAAGCCGCAGCTTCCGCCGCGGCACTCAAGGAACAGGCAGCGATGCTGTTGCGCACGGTGCGCGTGTTCCGTATTGGCGCCGAGGGCAGCCCGCTGCGGATCGCGGGCTGACTTTCCTACCTATCAGGCGCCGCTCAGTCGGCGCTGTCGTTCAGGCTCTTGCGCAGGTTTACCAACTGGTCGCGCAAAGCCGACGCCTCATCGACCGAGCACTGGGTCGCACACAATATCGCCGGCATCACGCTGGCGGCTTCTTTCCTCAACGTGTTGCCCTCTTCGGTCAGGCTGATGATCACCTGGCGTTCATCGCTGCGCGCGCGGTTACGCTGCACCAGTCCCTGGGCTTCCATACGCTTGAGCAAAGGTGTCAAGGTCGCGGAATCCAGGAACAGGCGCTCGCCGATGTCGGACACGGTCAGCTGATCTTGTTCCCATAACACCATCATCACGAGATACTGCGGGTAGGTGAGCCCGAGCTTTGGCAACAAACCGCGGTAGACCCGCATCATCGCCAGGGAGGTCGAGTACAAGGCGAAGCACAGCTGCTCGTCGAGCATGGGCGTCGCAGTGGAGGTGGAAGTGTTCGCATTCATGTTTTCCAATATAGGTCGCACGCTAGATAATTGCAAGCGATGATCCGCAAGATCCGAGATGCCAGCACCTCTACATTGTAATGAGTGCGAGTACGTACTTTTTTGCATCTCTGCGCGAGAGGACGACAATCATGAGTCCCCTGTATTACCAGCAGCAGGCGCAAGTGCTGGAGGCGCCTCGTCCTTGCAGGGCGCCGAGCAGCTGCGCAGTGTGGCCCCATTGCCATGAATGCTCACTGCAGAACAATATTATTGCTGAGCACTTGCGCGACCGGGTTGGGCTTTGCTATAGTTCGCCTCCGCTTCGGCACTGACCGAAAATGTTAACGTAATCAAGTGGTTACGATGGCAAGGTCGGCAGAGAAATCTGAGACGAAGCGAAATGAGGGGTTGACGAAAAACGAAAAACACTTCATACTCTCTTTCCTCTGCTGCTGACGAACAAAACGATTCGAAGCAAACAGCAGATGAAGCAGTACCGAATTCTGATCTTTAAAAATTAACAGTCGATAAGTGTGGGCGTTTGATGAAGGTGCCAGCTGACTTGTTCAGCTGCATACTTAAAATATCAAATGTTCGCACAAAGTATTAAACGTTGCTTCAGCAATGAAGTGACGGTCAGTATTTTGAGTGAGCGACTCGGCTAGCAATAGCCGATGACTCGAAAGAGTCAACAAACAGAGATTGAACTGAAGAGTTTGATCCTGGCTCAGATTGAACGCTGGCGGCATGCTTTACACATGCAAGTCGAACGGTAACAGGGAGCTTGCTCCGCTGACGAGTGGCGAACGGGTGAGTAATATATCGGAACGTACCCAAGAGTGGGGGATAACGTAGCGAAAGTTACGCTAATACCGCATACGATCTATGGATGAAAGCAGGGGACCTTCGGGCCTTGTGCTCCTGGAGCGGCCGATATCTGATTAGCTAGTTGGTGAGGTAAAGGCTCACCAAGGCGACGATCAGTAGCTGGTCTGAGAGGACGACCAGCCACACTGGAACTGAGACACGGTCCAGACTCCTACGGGAGGCAGCAGTGGGGAATTTTGGACAATGGGCGCAAGCCTGATCCAGCAATGCCGCGTGAGTGAAGAAGGCCTTCGGGTTGTAAAGCTCTTTTGTCAGGGAAGAAACGGTAGAGGCTAATATCCTTTGCTAATGACGGTACCTGAAGAATAAGCACCGGCTAACTACGTGCCAGCAGCCGCGGTAATACGTAGGGTGCAAGCGTTAATCGGAATTACTGGGCGTAAAGCGTGCGCAGGCGGTTTTGTAAGTCTGTCGTGAAATCCCCGGGCTCAACCTGGGAATTGCGATGGAGACTGCAAGGCTAGAATCTGGCAGAGGGGGGTAGAATTCCACGTGTAGCAGTGAAATGCGTAGAGATGTGGAGGAACACCGATGGCGAAGGCAGCCCCCTGGGTCAAGATTGACGCTCATGCACGAAAGCGTGGGGAGCAAACAGGATTAGATACCCTGGTAGTCCACGCCCTAAACGATGTCTACTAGTTGTCGGGTTTTAATTAACTTGGTAACGCAGCTAACGCGTGAAGTAGACCGCCTGGGGAGTACGGTCGCAAGATTAAAACTCAAAGGAATTGACGGGGACCCGCACAAGCGGTGGATGATGTGGATTAATTCGATGCAACGCGAAAAACCTTACCTACCCTTGACATGTCAGGAAGACCGAAGAGATTTGGTTGTGCCCGAAAGGGAACCTGAACACAGGTGCTGCATGGCTGTCGTCAGCTCGTGTCGTGAGATGTTGGGTTAAGTCCCGCAACGAGCGCAACCCTTGTCATTAGTTGCTACGCAAGAGCACTCTAATGAGACTGCCGGTGACAAACCGGAGGAAGGTGGGGATGACGTCAAGTCCTCATGGCCCTTATGGGTAGGGCTTCACACGTCATACAATGGTACATACAGAGGGCCGCCAACCCGCGAGGGGGAGCTAATCCCAGAAAGTGTATCGTAGTCCGGATCGTAGTCTGCAACTCGACTACGTGAAGTTGGAATCGCTAGTAATCGCGGATCAGCATGCCGCGGTGAATACGTTCCCGGGTCTTGTACACACCGCCCGTCACACCATGGGAGCGGGTTTTACCAGAAGTAGGTAGCTTAACCGTAAGGAGGGCGCTTACCACGGTAGGATTCGTGACTGGGGTGAAGTCGTAACAAGGTAGCCGTATCGGAAGGTGCGGCTGGATCACCTCCTTTCTAGAGTAGCACCGGGGTCTAACGCCCCATCATCAAGCGTCCACGCTTATCGACTGTTGAACGAGTAAAGAACAGTTTTATCGGGGCTGTAGCTCAGCTGGTTAGAGCACCGTGTTGATAACGCGGGGGTCGTTGGTTCGAGTCCAACCAGCCCTACCACGTTTCTCGGGGGATTAGCTCAGCTGGGAGAGCACCTGCTTTGCAAGCAGGGGGTCGTCGGTTCGATCCCGTCATCCTCCACCAAAAGTTCAAACGTAAGTCGTCAGTAAATGACTGATGAGATTTAGGTTTGGTCTTTTCGAGATCACTGTTTTTTCGTTCTTTAACAATCTGGAAGAAGTAAAGTTTTTTTAAGCGTGTTGAATCATGTCGGAAACGATGTGTGAGACACACTTAGGGTAGTAGTAATTTGTATCAAGCAAACATAGTTGTACTCTTGATCTATGACGATCTCTTTAACTCATGAAGAGGCCAACGTTATAGGGACAAGTGAATAAGTGCACATGGTGGATGCCTTGGCGATTACAGGCGATGAAGGACGTAGTAGCTTGCGATAAGCTGCGGGGAGCTAGCAAACGAGCTTTGATCCGCAGATTTCCGAATGGGGAAACCCGGCCTTTTAGGTCATTGCATACTGAATACATAGGTATGCAAAGCGAACGCGGCGAACTGAAACATCTAAGTAGCTGCAGGAAAAGAAATCAACCGAGATTCCCAAAGTAGTGGCGAGCGAAATGGGATGAGCCTGTACGTGATAGTCGGACTGATAGCAGAAGCCTCTGGAAAGTGGCGCCATAGTGGGTGATAGCCCCGTATGCGAAATCAGACCGGTGGTACTAAGCGTACGACAAGTAGGGCGGGACACGAGAAATCCTGTCTGAACATGGGGGGACCATCCTCCAAGGCTAAATACTCGTAATCGACCGATAGTGAACCAGTACCGTGAGGGAAAGGCGAAAAGAACCCCGGGAGGGGAGTGAAATAGATCCTGAAACCGTGTGCATACAAACAGTCGGAGCCTCTTCGTGGGGTGACGGCGTACCTTTTGTATAATGGGTCAGCGACTTACATTCAGTGGCGAGGTTAACCGAATAGGGGAGCCGTAGAGAAATCGAGTCCGAACAGGGCGACAGTCGCTGGGTGTAGACCCGAAACCAAGTGATCTACCCATGGCCAGGATGAAGGTGCGGTAACACGCCCTGGAGGTCCGAACCCACTAATGTTGAAAAATTAGGGGATGAGCTGTGGGTAGGGGTGAAAGGCTAAACAAACTTGGAAATAGCTGGTTCTCTCCGAAAACTATTTAGGTAGTGCCTCAAGTATCACCATCGGGGGTAGAGCACTGTTATGGCTAGGGGGTCATTGCGACTTACCAAACCATTGCAAACTCCGAATACCGATGAGTGCGAGCTTGGGAGACAGACATCGGGTGCTAACGTCCGGTGTCAAGAGGGAAACAACCCAGACCGCCAGCTAAGGTCCCAAAGATTGGCTAAGTGGAAAACGAAGTGGGAAGGCTAAAACAGTCAGGATGTTGGCTTAGAAGCAGCCACCATTTAAAGAAAGCGTAATAGCTCACTGATCGAGTCGTCCTGCGCGGAAGATGTAACGGGGCTAAGCCAGTCACCGAAGCTGCGGATATCCGTAAGGATATGGTAGGAGAGCGTTCTGTAAGCCTGCGAAGGTGTCTTGTAAAGGATGCTGGAGGTATCAGAAGTGCGAATGCTGACATGAGTAGCGATAATGCGGGTGAAAAGCCCGCACGCCGTAAGCCCAAGGTTTCCTGTTCAACGTTCATCGGAGCAGGGTGAGTCGGCCCCTAAGGCGAGGCAGAGATGCGTAGCTGATGGGAAGCAGGTTAATATTCCTGCACCGTCGTATGATGCGATGGGGGGACGGATCGCGGAAGGTTGTCTAGCTGTTGGAATAGCTAGTTTTTGACTCATAGAAGGTGCTTAGGCAAATCCGGGCACGTAATTCAAGGGGTCGAGACGAGTCGCCATGTGCGACGAAGCAATCGGAAGTGGTTCCAAGAAAAGCCTCTAAGCTTCAGTCATACGAGACCGTACCGCAAACCGACACAGGTGGGCGAGATGAGTATTCTAAGGCGCTTGAGAGAACTCGGGAGAAGGAACTCGGCAAATTGGTACCGTAACTTCGGGATAAGGTACGCCCTAGTAGTTTGACCACTTTACTGTGGAAGGACGAACGGGTTGCAATAAAATGGTGGCTGCGACTGTTTAATAAAAACACAGCACTCTGCAAACACGAAAGTGGACGTATAGGGTGTGACGCCTGCCCGGTGCTGGAAGATTAAATGATGGGGTGCAAGCTCTTGATTGAAGTCCCAGTAAACGGCGGCCGTAACTATAACGGTCCTAAGGTAGCGAAATTCCTTGTCGGGTAAGTTCCGACCTGCACGAATGGCGTAACGATGGCCACACTGTCTCCTCCCGAGACTCAGCGAAGTTGAAATGTTTGTGATGATGCAATCTACCCGCGGCTAGACGGAAAGACCCCATGAACCTTTACTGTAGCTTTGCATTGGACTTTGAATCAATCTGTGTAGGATAGGTGGGAGGCTTTGAAGCGGGGACGCCAGTTCTCGTGGAGCCATCCTTGAAATACCACCCTGGTTCATTTGAGGTTCTAACCTTGGTCCGTTATCCGGACCGGGGACAGTGCATGGTAGGCAGTTTGACTGGGGCGGTCTCCTCCTAAAGTGTAACGGAGGAGTTCGAAGGTACGCTAGGTACGGTCGGACATCGTGCTAATAGTGCAATGGCATAAGCGTGCTTAACTGCGAGACCGACAAGTCGAGCAGGTACGAAAGTAGGACATAGTGATCCGGTGGTTCTGTATGGAAGGGCCATCGCTCAACGGATAAAAGGTACTCTGGGGATAACAGGCTGATTCCTCCCAAGAGTTCATATCGACGGGGGAGTTTGGCACCTCGATGTCGGCTCATCACATCCTGGGGCTGTAGCCGGTCCCAAGGGTATGGCTGTTCGCCATTTAAAGTGGTACGTGAGCTGGGTTTAAAACGTCGTGAGACAGTTTGGTCCCTATCTGCCGTGGGCGTTGGAAATTTGAAGGGGGCTGCTCCTAGTACGAGAGGACCGGAGTGGACGAACCTCTGGTGTACCGGTTGTCACGCCAGTGGCATTGCCGGGTAGCTAAGTTCGGAAGAGATAACCGCTGAAAGCATCTAAGCGGGAAACTTGCCTTGAGATGAGATTTCCCGGAGCCTTGAGCTCCTTGAAGGGTCGTTCGAGACCAGGACGTTGATAGGCTGGGTGTGGAAGTGCAGTAATGCATTAAGCTAACCAGTACTAATTGCCCGTACGGCTTGTCCCTATAACCTTGGTAGTCCAAGGTCGAGTACAACTGCTCGATACAAAAGCTACAACCCAACTTACTTCTTCCAGATTCATGGCCACGCTGAACAAAGCGTAGGGTGGGCGGCTGTGCCGCCCACGCGTAACTCAAGCGTAGCCAGACAAGTCAAAGCCTGATGACCATAGCAAGTCGGTCCCACCCCTTCCCATCCCGAACAGGACCGTGAAACGACTTTGCGCCGATGATAGTGCTGCAACCAGTGTGAAAGTAGGTTATCGTCAGGCTAGTTATATAGAAAAACCCCGTCCAGTGATCTGGTCGGGGTTTTTTGCTTTCAGCCGCCGATCTCGATCAGCCTGTTCAGCAACCCTTCCGCCGAATCCGCGATGCGATCCAGACTCGCTTCACGCAGCTGCGCCGTGTCGACGACATGTTCGCTGCGCGAACCAGCCCATTGCAGCAGTGCGCCGCAGGCTTCCGGGTGATCGAACAGTCCATGCAGATACGTTCCCAGGATCTGTCCATCCGACGACACGGCGCCTTCGCCGCGACCGTCGATCGAAAATGCTGGCGTCTCCATGGCCGCGCCATGCGACACACCCATATGAATTTCGTAGCCGCTCACCCGGCTGGCGGTGCCGTCCACACTGAACGCACACACGCCCTCCACCCTGGTCAGCCGCTTTCCGCGCGTTAGTTCGGTCTCGATATCCAGCAAGCCGAGTCCCGCAGACAGTCCCGGCGCGCCTTCGACGCCATGGGGATCCTGTACTGTCCGGCCCAACATCTGGAACCCGCCGCACACGCCGATCACCTTGCCGCCATAGCGCAGGTGACGCGCGATCCGTTCAGGCCATCCATTCGCCTCCAGCCAGGCCAGGTCCCCGCGCGTATTCTTGCTGCCCGGGAGGACGATCAGGTCCGCGCCCGGAATCGCCTCTCCCTGCCGCACGAAGCGCAGGTCGACGTCCGGATGCGCACGCAGCGCATCGAAATCGGTGTGATTGCTCATGCGCGGCAGGCTGGGAACGACGACACGAAACGCGCCCTTGTTCGTTTGCGTCGCCTGCACCGCATCCTCGGCATCGAGGAACAGCCCGTGCAGATAGGGCAGCACCGCCAGCACCGGCTTGCCGGTCTGCCGTTCCAGCCACTCCAGCCCCGGCTCGAGCAGCTTGATGTCGCCACGGAAGCGGTTGATGACGAAGCCGATCACCCGATCGCGCTCCGACTGCGACAGGCAGGACAGCGTTCCAACCAGATGCGCGAACACACCGCCGCGATCGATATCCGCCACCAGCACCACCGGGCAGTCGACCGCCTCGGCAAAGCCCATGTTGGCGATGTCGCGGTCGCGCAGGTTGATCTCGGCCGGACTGCCCGCGCCCTCGACGATCACCGTTTCGTACTGCGCCAGCAGGCGCGCATGCGATGCGAGCACCGCCCCCATCGCCACCGGCTTGTACTGGTGATAGTCGCGCGCATTCATGTCGGCGCGCACCTGACCATGGATGATGACCTGGGCGCCGACGTCGCTCGACGGCTTGAGCAGCACCGGATTCATGTCGGTATGCGGCTCGATGCCGGCGGCGATCGCCTGCAGCGCCTGCGCGCGGCCGATCTCGCCGCCATCGCGCGTCACCGCGCTGTTGAGCGCCATGTTCTGTGGCTTGAATGGCGCGACCCGGATGCCGCGCCGCTTGAGCAGGCGGCACAGCGCCGCGACCACCGTGCTCTTGCCGGCGTCGGACGTCGTGCCCTGCACCATCAGGGTCCGGTAGGGAAAGCCGCTCATCTGGAGCGACGCTGGCGCGCCTGCTCGAGCACTTCGCACATCGCGGCCGTGCCCTGGACCATGCGCGGCCCCGCGCGATTGAGCAGGTGGCCGTCCAGCGTGAACAGGTTATTGCTGCGCACCGCGGCCAGGGTGCCATACGGCTTCCACAGTTCGACGCCGCCATAGTTCTTCTCGGCGGTGGCGATGATCGCTTCCGGGTTGGCCTGCAACACGCTCTCGATCGAGACGATCGGCGCCGTCACCGTCAGCTTGTCGAAGATGTTCTCGCCGCCGCACAGCTTCATCGCGTCGGTCAGGATGTGCTTTCCGCTCAGTGTATACAGCGGCTTGTCCCACACCTGGTAGAAGGTGCGCACCGTGGAACGGTTCGCATACTTCGCGCGCAGGCCGGCCAACTGCTCGCGCAGCTGCGTCGCGGTCGTCCTAGCCGCGGCGTCGGTGCCCAGCAACTGGCCCAGGCGCAGCACGGCGTCGGGAATGCCGTCCAGCGTCTGCGGGTCGCTCTGGAATACCGGGACGCCCAGGCGGCGCACCATCTCAATCTGTCGCTCCGAGCTGTTGTGGCGCCAGGCCACGATCAGGTCGGGCTTCAGCGAGATCAGGAGCTCCATGTCGATCTCGCGGTTCGAGCCGATGCGCGGGATGCGCTTGGCCGCTTCGGGATAATCGCTGTAGTTGACCGCGCCGACGATCTGGTTGCCGCCGCCGGCCGCGAACAGCAGCTCGGTGACGCTGGGCGCCATCGATACTACCCGCAGCGCCGGCTTGGCGAGGGTGACCGTCAGTCCGGCATCATCCTTGACCGTGATCGCGGCCTGGGCCTGGGCCGCCAGGCCAGCCGCGGCCAGACCAGCCAGGCCGGCCAGCAGCATCGCTTTCTTCATTGCTTGCTCCATTCGTGAAGTGCTTGTTCGAGGCGTTGCCATTCATCCTCGGCGGCAGGCAGGCCGACCCGGATGCCGCGCGCCGCATCGCGAAACAGCCGGCACCAGATGCCGTGCGCGGCCATGTGTTCATGAAAGGCTTCGGGCCGCGCCTCGGGCCACCAGCGAAACAGCGGCGTGCCGGCGCTGACGATGCCGTGCTCCCGCAGCAGCCGCGCCATCCGTTTGCCCGACTGAGCCAGCCGGGCCTGCGTATCCCGCTGCCAGCCGGTGTCGGCCAGCGCCTGCAGCGCGATCTCCTGCGCCGGACCGCTGACGGCCCACGGCCCGAGCAGGTCGGCCAGGTCCGCCAGCACGCGCTCATGCGCCGCGACGAATCCCAGCCGCAGCCCCGCCAGCCCGAAGAACTTGCCGATCGAGCGCAGCACGATCAATCCCGGCTGCGCCGCATGCGGCGCCACGCTCAGCGTGGGCGCCGTATCGCCAAAGGCTTCGTCGACCACCAGCCAGCCGCCGCGCGCATGCAGCCGCGCCGCCCAGTCGAGCAGGCGCTCGGGCGCGATGGTTTCGCCGGTCGGGTTGTTCGGATTGACCACCACGACGACGTCGCTGCCATCGACCGCGGCGTCCAGTTCCGCGTACGGCGCCAGCCGCCGCGTATGGCCGTGCAGGTTCCAGTGAAACGCGTGTTCCGCATACGAAGGCGCCGACACCGCGACGCGCGATGGTGGACGCAGGCGCGGCAGGGCCTGGATCGCCGCCTGCGTGCCGGCCACCGGCAGCAGTTGCGGCGCGCCGTAATAGGCGCAGGCCGCAGCAAGGAATGCAGGATCGGGCTCCGGCAGGCGATGCCAGGCCGCGCTCGACGGCGCCGGCGCCGGATAGCCATGCGGGTTGATCCCGGTCGACAGGTCGACCCAGTCATCGCGGCCATAGTGACGCGCGGCGTCGCGCAGGTTGCCGCCGTGTTCAAGCATGAGAAACTCCGACCGCCAGCAGGCAGACCACGCCGGCCCACAGCAAGGTAGTGCGCAGCACCAGCCGCCAGGCGCGCAGGATGTCGCCGGCGCCGGCGGCAGGCCCGAGGCCCAGCGGCGGGCGCTGTTCGACTTCGCCATCGTAGACGGCGGCGCCGCCCAGCGACACGCCCAGGGCGCCGGCGCCGCTGGCCATCACCGGCCCGGCATTCGGGCTGCTCCAGGCCGGGGCCTGGGTGCGCCAGCAGTGCCAGGCGCGCGCGCGGCCGCTGCCCGCCAGCAGCACGTACGACAACGCGGTCAGGCGCGCGGGCACGTAGTTCAATGCGTCGTCGATGCGCGCCGCGACGCGGCCGAACAGGTTGAAGCGCTCGCTGCGATAACCCCACATCGCATCGAGCGTGTTCGTCAGGCGGAACAGCACCGCGCCCGGCCCACCCAGCAGCACGAACCAGAACAGCGTGCCGAACACGGCGTCGTTGCCGTTCTCGAGCAGCGATTCGGCGCTGGCCTTGGCAAGGTCGGATTCGTCGGCGTGCGCCGTGTCGCGGCTGACGATGCGCGCCGTGAGCGCGCGCGCCTGCGCCAGGTCGCCCGCGCGCAGCGCGGAATGGATCGGCAGCGTATGGTCGCGCAGGCTGCGCAGGCCGATGCAGAAATAGAGCAGCACCGCATGCAGCCACAGGCCGGCAAGGTCGGCCAACGCCAGGAACAGCAGGCTCAGTGGCAGGACGGCGAGCATCCATGCCAGGGCTCCACGCGCCAGGCGCGCCTGCCCGCGATTGAGTCGCCGCTCGATCGAGCCGGCCAGCTTGCCGAAGCCGACCAGCGGGTGCCAGCGCCGCGTCTCGCCCAGCAGCAGGTCGAGCGCGATGCCGGCGACGAGCAATAGCGCGATGGTGGACAGCGACAGGCCGGTCAGCACTGGAGACCTTTCAGGACAAGTGGCAGGCCGGCCGCCACCAGCACCGCGCGGTCGGCGCGCGACGCCACCGCCTGGTTCAGGCGGCCGGCTTCGTCGACGAAGCTGCGCGAGATCGCGCCCCAGGGCACGATGCCCATGCCGATTTCGTTCGACACCAGGATCAGGTCGCCCGGCAGCTCCCCGTCCAGCAAGTCCAGCAGCGCCGTACGCTCTTGATGAAAGGATGCCGGCAAGTCGACCGCGCCGACGTCGGGATAGTCGCGGCCATCGCAGAACATCAGGTTGCTGAGCCACAGCGTCAGGCAGTCGACCAGCACCAGGCGCTGCGGCGCGCACCAGTCGCGCAGCGTCTGCGCCAGCGCCAGTTCTTCCTCGACCGTCCGCCATTCGGGCGGGCGCCGCTCGCGGTGATGGGCGATGCGGGTAGCCATCTCGCCGTCGCCGGCGCGCGAGGTGGCGACATAGACGACCTCCTTGCCCGATTCGCGCGCGATGCGCTCGGCGTAGGCGCTCTTGCCCGAGCGCGCGCCGCCGAAGACCAGGGTCACGCTCACGGCTGCGCTCCGAACAGTGCCGCCACCGCACGCGGGTTGGAAGGGAAGTAGCCGTGGAAGTAGGACGCGAACAGCGAGCCGACCCGGTAGGCGGCTTCGCCTTGCGTGCCCGTCCTCTGCTTCACGGTATGTGCTTGCGGCGCGACCGGGGAGTCCAGCAATGAATAATGGAAGGTATGGCCGCGAATCTCTCCCTGCGGCGTCGGCATCGCATGCATGCCCAGTCCTCCCAGGCGCTTCTGCATCCTGACCTCGCCGGTGAGCAGCCCGGCCATCTCGAAGCGGCGTCCCTCGCCATCGGTCAGGCCATCGGCAAGCGCCATCATGCCGCCGCATTCGGCGACGATCGGCACGCCACGTGCGTGCGCCGCGCGGATCGAGTCGCGCCAGCGCTGGGCGGCCTGCAGCTGCGCGCCGTGCAGTTCGGGATAGCCGCCCGGCAGATACACCGCGTCGGCATCGTCCGGCACCGCTTCGTCGGACAACGGCGCGAAATACGTGATGCGCGCGCCGAGCTGCCCGAGCAGGTCGATATTCGCCGGGTAGACGAAGACGAAGGCCGGATCGCGCGCGATCGCGATCGTGCGCCCCGCCAGCAGCGGCTCTACAGGCGCCGGGGCCGTGGCAGCAGGCGTCATGACGGGTAGCGCATCCCACGCCGCTTCATCGAAATCGATGCTGTCGGCCAGCGCATCCAGGATGCCGTCGAGCTCCTCGACCTCGCCCGGCACCACCAGGCCCAGATGACGCTCGGGCAGCGGCGCCTCCTGGCGGGAGAGAGTGCCGATCAGCGGGATGTCGCGCAGCGACTCTTTCACCATTGCCGCATGGCCGCTGCTGGCGATGCGGTTGGCAATCACGCCGGCCATCTCGACGGGGCCATAGTCGCGCAGGCCCTGCGCCACGGCGCCGGCCGTTTGCGCCATCGCCGACGCGTCCAGCACCGCCAGCACGGGGATGCCGAACTCGCGCGACAGGTCCGCCGCCGAAGGAGAGCCATCGTACAGGCCCATCACCCCCTCGATCAGGATCGCGTCCGCCTCGCGCGCGGCGTCAAGCAGGCGCTGGCGGCAGGCATCGACGCCCACCATCCACAGGTCGAGATTGTGCACCGGCGCGCCGCAGGCGCGTTCGAGCAGCATCGGGTCAATGAAGTCGGGGCCGCACTTGAACACCCGCACGCGCTTGCCCATGCGGACCAGCCGCCGCGCCAGCCCGGCCGTCACCGTCGTCTTGCCCTGGCCGGACGACATCGCCGCCACCAGGACGATACGGGCGCCCGTCACCATTCGGTTCCCGCCTGGGCCGTGATGCCGGCCTTGAACGCGTGCTTGACCACGTTCATTTCGGTGACGGTATCGGCCACCGCGATCAGTTCCGGCGGCGCGCCGCGGCCGGTAATCACCACGTGCTGCATCACCGGACGGTCGAGCAGGTCGGCGATCACGGTGTGCACGTCGAGGTATTTGTATTTGAGGGCGATGTTCAGCTCGTCGAGCACCACCATGCCGATCGCGGGATCGGACAGGAACTGCCGGGCCAGCGCCCAGGCTTCCTCGGCCTTGGCGATGTCGCGCTCGCGGTTCTGCGTTTCCCAGGTATAGCCTTCGCCCATCGCATGGAAGCGCACTTCGTCGGGAAAGCGGCGCAGGAAGGTTTCTTCGCCGGTCGACAAGGCGCCCTTGATGAACTGGACCACGCCCACTTTCATGCCGTGGCCGAGCGCGCGCGCCACCATCCCGAACGCGCTCGAGCTCTTGCCCTTGCCGTTGCCGGTATTGACGATGACGATGCCGATTTCCTTGTCGGCCGAGGCGATTTTTGCGTCGATGACCGCCTTCTTGCGCTCCATGCGGGCGCGGTGGCGGTCGTTCAGGGCGGCGGTCTGTTCTGGAGTCATGTCGGTCATGCGGAGCCCTCCTTGGGGATGAAGATGCGGCGGCCTTCGTGTTCGATCATGTCGATCGGATGGCCGAGGTAGTCGCCCAGCAGCGCCGGGCGCATGATCTGGTCGTTGGCGCCGGCGGTCCAGCGGCCGTCGCCCATGAGCAGGAGCGCGTGGGTCGAGATGCGCGCGGCCAGGTTCAGGTCGTGGCCGATCATGACCACGGTCCGGTTCTGCTCGCGGCACAGGCGGGCCAGCAGGCCCATCACGCTCACCTGGTGCGCCAGGTCGAGCGCATTGGCCGGCTCGTCGAGCAGCAGCAGCGGCGTTTGCTGCGCCAGCAGGGCGGCGATCGCCACGCGCTGGCGCTCGCCGCCGGACAGGGTGCGTACGTCGCGCGCGGCCAGGTCGTCCACTTCCATCGACGCCAGCGCCTGCAGGGCGGCTTGATGGTCGTCGCTGCCTTCCCAGTAGCGGTTGGCGTGGTAGGGGTGGCGCGCCGACAGCACGCTCTCGAGCACCGTGTAGGCGAAAGCGTCGTGGCGCGACTGGGCCAGGAAGGCGCGCTCGCGCGCCAGCTCGGTCAGCGGCCAGTCGGGTAGTGCGCGGCCATTCACCTGGACCGATCCGCCGTTCGGCGGCTGCAGCCCGGCCAGCGTACGCAGCAAGGTGCTTTTTCCCGCGCCATTGCGGCCGATGATGCTCCAGCATTCGCCGGCGCGCGCGGTCCAGTCCAGGCCCCGCACCAGGGTGCGTGGGCCGATGGACAGCAGCAGGTCGTGGGTGGAGATGGAGTTCATTTGCGCAGGCGGTGCAACTGGTAGAGGAAGACCGGCGCGCCGATCATCGCCGTGATGGCGCCGACCGGCAGCTGCTGCGGCGCGATGATGGTGCGCGCCAGCGTATCGCACAGCACGAGGAAGGCGCCGCCGGCCAGCACCACGGCCGGGATCAGGACCCGGTGGTCGGGCCCGAAGGCGAAGCGGCAGGCATGCGGCACGATCAGGCCGACGAAGCCGATCGAGCCGGCGCTGGTGACCGCGCTCGCGGTGAGCAGGGCCGACACGAAGAACAGTCCCTTGCGCAGCGCGCCGACGCGCACGCCCAGCGTCACTGCATTCTCGGCGTGCAGCGCGACCATGTTCATGGCGCGCGCATTGCGCATGGCGTACACCAGGCAGCCGGCCAGCACCAGCCAGGGCGCCAGCCGCAGCGGCGCGCCGGCCAGGTCGCCGATCAGCCAGAAGATCATGCTGCGCAGGCGCCCCTCGGGCGCGATCGACAGCATCAGGGTCACGACCGAGCCGCACAGGGCCGAGACGATCACGCCGGTCAGGAGCAGCATCGAGGCGCCACCTTCGGCCGCCTGGCCGCTGCGCAGGTCGCGCCGCGCCAGCAGGTACAGCAACATCGCCACGCCGATGGCGCCGGCCAGCGCGGCGGCATCGACCATCAGCGTGGACGCCATCAGGAGCAGCGCCAGCAGGGCGCCGACCGAGGCGCCGGACGAGACGCCCAGCACATACGGGTCGGCCAGCGGATTACGCAGCAACGCCTGCATCATGAGGCCGGCCAGGGCCAGCGCGCCGCCGGTCGCGAACGCCACCAGCGCGCGGCTGGCGCGCAGCTCGAGCAGGGAGGCGGAAAGCGAATCGGGCTGGCCGCTGGCGAGCTGGCGCAGGGCGTCGGGAATCTCGCCGAGAGGCACCCGGATCGATCCGGTCATGCCCGCGAACAGCAGGGTGGCAATCGAAAACGCCAGCATGGCGCCGACGATGAGCGTGGCGCGCTGGCGTAGCGGTGGGACGGATGCGTGCATGCTGGCCCTGTTGGTTTCGGACGCCCGCGGCCTGGCTGCCGCGGGCAAGGGGTTATAGCTTAACGGATGCCGTAGCGCAGGGCCGCGAACCAGGTGCGGCCGCTGGTGCCGTAGTTACGCGCGATTTCGTACTGCTTGTCGGCGACGTTGTCCAGGCGCATCAGCAGCGACCAGTCGGGCGTGAACTGCCAGGTCGTGTGCAGGTTCAGCAGGCCGTAGCCGCCCAGGCGACGGTTGTTGGCGGCGTCGTCGAAGCGCTCTCCCGATACCGTCAGCTCGGCGCCGGCCTTGAGCGTGCCCATCGTGTAGTCGGCGCCGAAACTGGCGTGCTTCTTCGCGCGGCGCGCCAGCTGCTTGCCGGTGGTCTCGTCGCGCGGATCCTGCCAATCGAGGCTGGCGCGCAGGTCGACGCCCATCAGGCGCGTAGCACCGGCCAGCGAGAATCCTTCGAGCTGGCCTTCGTTGACGTTGTAGGCGCAACTGCGGTTGACGCCGTCCGGGCATGGGGTGCTCGACACGATCATGTCGGTCAGGCGGTTGTGGAAGTAGGTGGCGTCCAGCTGGTAGCTGTCGCCGTCGTAGCGCAGGCCCACTTCGCGGTTGCGGCCTTTTTCGGGCTTGTTGGTTTCCAGGCCGTAGCCGGGGAAATACAGCTCGTTGAAGGTCGGGGCGCGGAAGCTCGTGCCGACGCTGGCGGTGGCGCGCAGGCCGTTGCCGAAGTCGTAGCCATAGCCGGCGGCGCCGGTGTTCTTGCTGCCATAGACCGAGCGGTCGTGGCGCGCGCTGACGTCGACCAGGTGCTGGCCGCGCTTGGCCGAGTAGGCCGCGGCATACGAATTCGTGATGCGCGAGCGCTGCATCGTCGGCACCTCTTCCTTGCGGTGCGTGTACAGCAGCTGCAGCGTGTCCTGGCCGATGGCGATGTCGTTCTGCCAGCTGAACTCATCCTGCTGGGTGTCGATCTGGCTGGCGCCGGATGGCGTCGCGTTGGTGAAGTTGCCCGACTTGTCTTCCGAGCGCGCGTATTGCACCGTGCTGTGCCAGTTCGGCAGGATCTGGTTGCGCATGAAGACCGCGGCGGTGTTCAGGTCGTTGTCGCTGTGGACGCCGTAGTTGGCGGTGCCGCTGTCGTACTGGCTGTACAGGCGGCTGACCAGGAACTGGGCGCCGATCTCGTGGCCCGGCGCAAGCGCCATCGACACGCGGCCGTTGGCGTTGCGGCGGCGGTAGCCGTCTTCGTCCGGGTTGTAGCCCGAGGCGCCCGGGCGGGTGGAGGAGAAGCCGTCCGAGTCCTCGTAGCCGGCGCCGAAGGCGTAGCTGACGGCGTTCGGGCCGCCGCTGCTGCCGTAGATGCCGGCATCAAGCTGGCGGGTGGCGTTGCTGCCCACGCCAACCGAGCCGGTGACGACCGGGGCGCCTTCGCCCTTGCGGGTGAAGATCTGGATCACGCCGCCGATGGCGTCGGCGCCGTACAGGGTGCTCAGCGGCCCGTAGACGATCTCGATACGGTCGATGGCGCCCAGCGGGATCGCGTTCCAGCTGGCGGTGCCGGTGGTCGCCGAACCGAAGCGCACGCCGTCGACCAGGACCACGGACTGGTTGGCGTTGGCGCCGCGGATGAAGACGCTGGTGGCGGTGCCGGCCGGGCCGTTGCGCGAGATTTCGATGCCGCGCTGGCGGCGCAGGATGTCGGCCACCGAACCGGCGCCGGAACGCGCGATCTCTTCGGCATCGATGACGGTGGTGTCGGCGATGACGTCGGCGGCGCGCTGCGCGCTGCGCGTTGCGGTGACGACGACGGTGTCGGCGGTAGGAATGGCGTCAGGCGACGGTGCGTCGGCGACGGCGGCGGACGAGATGACGGCGAGGGCGAGCGAGACCGCGGCGGCTTGCCGGGTGACTGGAAAATTCATGAACTGTTTCTTATAAAGGGCAACCAGCCGACGTCCCCGTAGGCCAGATTGAACGGCATCGCGCGAGGCGACGCCACCTTTTGGCCGGTATCCGGGCTGACAAGTATGGCCGTCCGACCTTCCCATGCATGCGCACAGTGGTATGAGGGGACGGTTTGCCGCATGGCTCGAAGAGAGCATGCGGCACTTGCTTACCGTTGCGGGGGCAGCACACGTTGGCCCTTGAAAGGAGCTTCGTGTTTCCCGTTTAACTGCGACTGCGAACGCAGGCGCGAGCACCAAAACGCGCACATTATAAGGCGTTGTCCAAGGCGTTGTCAGGTTTCCAGCATCATCACTTCACCGTAGCCGATCCGGTGTGGCGCCTGCGCAGCGCGCAGCGCGGCCTCGACCAGCGTGCCGCCGAGGTGCAGCGAATGCAGGAGGCGCATGGTGCCGGCATGGCAGATGACCAGGGCCTGTGCGTGTCCGGCGCGCCGGATGTCGGCATCGAAACCGGCCACGCGTGCGGCCACGTCCATCACGCTTTCGCCGCCGCCGGGTCGGTAGTGCAGCAGGTCGGCGCTCCAGGCGTCGATCTCGCTGCGCGGGATGTCGTCCCAGCTGCGCATTTCCCAGGCGCCGAAGTCGATCTCGGCCAGGCGCGCGTCGAATACCGGCGCCGGCGAGAGCTGCGCCGCCAGGACCGCGCTGCGGGCCAGTGGGCTGGCGTAGACGGGCATCGCGCCGGGCAGCCCCTGGCTCGCCAATGCGGCCAGCACCCGTTCGACGTCGGCTCGATCCGCCGCCAGGTCGCTGCGGCCGTAGCAGTGCCCGGCCGGCACCTCGGGCCGCGGATGGCGCACCAGGTAGAGGCGCATCAGGCCAGCACGCCGCGGCCGAGCGTGGCCAGCACCGCGATATAGACCGCCACTTCGGCCAGTTGCTGCACGGCGCCGAGGCAGTCGCCGGTATAGCCTTGCAAGCGCCGCGTGAACTTACGCGCGAGCCAGCAGGTTGCAACGAGGGACGCCACCAGCGCGGCGACGATCGCGGCCAGGTCGAGCAGGCCGCAGGCCAGCAGGCCGAGCGCGGGCAGCAGCACGGTGACGGCGGCGATGCCGAACTCGCGGTCGCTCATGCGCACCGCCAGCGGCTTGGCCTTGCCCTCGGCGCGGGCGTACTCCATCTGCCAGATCAGGGAAGTTGCGGCCAGTCGCGACAGCGGGTGAGCCAGCAGCAGGGCGGCCATGGCGCTGGCCGGCGGCAGGCTGGCAAGCAGGGCCAGCTTCGCGCCGAGCATGCAGACGATGCCGATCGCGCCATACGCGCCGACCCGCGAATCCTTCATGATCTCGAGCGCGCGTTCCTTCGTCATGCCGCCGCCCAGGCCATCGCAGGTGTCGGCGAAGCCGTCTTCGTGGAAGGCGCCGGTGAGGTAGATGGTGGCGGCGGTGGACAGCACGGCCGCCACTGGCGCCGGCAGCCACTGCGCGGCCACCAGGTAGACGAGCGCGCCGATGGCGCCGACCACGACGCCCACCAGCGGGAAGTAGCGCGACGCATGGTTCAACCAGCTCGGCTCGAAACCGACCCAGCGCGGAATCGGCAGCCGCGTGAAGAACTGCAGCGCGATGAAGAACAGGCGCAGCTGGTGCGTCATGCCGAGCGTTCGCTCACTTGCGCCGAGGCGAAGGTGGCCATCTCGTTCAGGAAGTTGGCGCTGGCGTGCAGCAGGGGCAGGGCGAGCGCGCTGCCGGTGCCTTCGCCCAGGCGCAGGCCAAGGTCGAGCAGCGGACGGGCGCCGAGCTCCTCGAGCAGCAGGGCGTGGCCATGCTCGCCCGAACAGTGCGAAAACACGCAGTAGTCGAGGATGGCCGGCTGCAGGCGTGCGGCCACCAGCAGCGCGCTGGTGACGATGAAGCCATCGATCAGCAGCACCTTGCGCAGCTCGGCCGCCTTGAGCATGGCGCCGGCCATCATCGCGATCTCGAAGCCGCCGAAGGTGGCCAGCACCTCGAGCGGCTGCACGGCGTGGGTGTGACGGGCCACGCTTGCCGCGACCACGTCGGCCTTGTGGCGGATACCGTCGGGGGTGAGGCCGGTGCCGGCGCCGACGCAGCGCGCCACCGGCTGGCCGGTCAGCTTGTGCATCAGGGCGGCGGCCGACGTCGTGTTGCCGATGCCCATCTCGCCGAAGCCGACCACGGTGCCGGGGAGGTCGCGCGCCAATGCCATGCCGTGTTCGAGCGCGGTCGCGCATTCCTGCGCCGTCATCGCGGGTTCGAGCGCGAAGTTGCGGGTGCCGTTGGCGACCTTGCGGTGCACGAGCCCCGCGCGTGCGCCGAAATCGTGGTTCACGCCGGCGTCGACCACGTGCAGGGCGCAGCCGTTCTGGCGCGCGAATACATTGATGGCCGCGCCGTCGCCCAGGAAGTTCTCGACCATCTGCCAGGTGACGTCTTGCGGGAAGGCGGAGATGCCCTCGGCCACGACGCCATGGTCGGCGGCGAACACCAGGATCGCGGGTTGGTCGATGCTGACCCTGGTCGAGCGCTGGATCAGCCCCAGTTGGGCGGCGAGCGATTCCAGTCGTCCGAGGCTGCCGAGCGGCTTGGTCTTGTGATTGATGGCGTCCGCCAGGGACTGGGAGAGGGCGGCGTCGGCGGTAGGGACGATCGTAGGAATCATATAAGGGTATGTAAGAGAAGGTCGCTGAATGCGGCGGCTAAGATATCACAATCGTAAACCTTGCAAACCGGCCTCCGGCTTGCTATAGTCTCGCTCCTCGACGCAGACGCAGCCTCACGGTAGCGAAAGCGAAGAGAAAAAAGAGGTTGACGAACAATGAGAAACACTTCATAATCTCGCCTCTCTGCTGCTGACGAACACAACGATTCGCAACGATGCAGCAGGAAGAAGCACCGAATTCTGATCTTTAAAAATTAACAGTCGATAAGTGTGGGCGTTTGATGAAGGTGCCAGCTGACTTGTTCAGCTGCATACTTAAAATATCAAATGTTCGCACAAAGTATTAAACGTTGTCTCAGCAATGAGATGATGGTCAGTATTTTGAGTGAGCGACCTCGCTAGCAATAGCGAGTGACTCGAAAGAGTCAACAAACAGAGATTGAACTGAAGAGTTTGATCCTGGCTCAGATTGAACGCTGGCGGCATGCTTTACACATGCAAGTCGAACGGTAACAGGGAGCTTGCTCCGCTGACGAGTGGCGAACGGGTGAGTAATATATCGGAACGTACCCAAGAGTGGGGGATAACGTAGCGAAAGTTACGCTAATACCGCATACGATCTATGGATGAAAGCAGGGGACCTTCGGGCCTTGTGCTCCTGGAGCGGCCGATATCTGATTAGCTAGTTGGTGAGGTAAAGGCTCACCAAGGCGACGATCAGTAGCTGGTCTGAGAGGACGACCAGCCACACTGGAACTGAGACACGGTCCAGACTCCTACGGGAGGCAGCAGTGGGGAATTTTGGACAATGGGCGCAAGCCTGATCCAGCAATGCCGCGTGAGTGAAGAAGGCCTTCGGGTTGTAAAGCTCTTTTGTCAGGGAAGAAACGGCTGTGGCTAATATCCACGGCTAATGACGGTACCTGAAGAATAAGCACCGGCTAACTACGTGCCAGCAGCCGCGGTAATACGTAGGGTGCAAGCGTTAATCGGAATTACTGGGCGTAAAGCGTGCGCAGGCGGTTTTGTAAGTCTGTCGTGAAATCCCCGGGCTCAACCTGGGAATTGCGATGGAGACTGCAAGGCTAGAATCTGGCAGAGGGGGGTAGAATTCCACGTGTAGCAGTGAAATGCGTAGAGATGTGGAGGAACACCGATGGCGAAGGCAGCCCCCTGGGTCAAGATTGACGCTCATGCACGAAAGCGTGGGGAGCAAACAGGATTAGATACCCTGGTAGTCCACGCCCTAAACGATGTCTACTAGTTGTCGGGTTTTAATTAACTTGGTAACGCAGCTAACGCGTGAAGTAGACCGCCTGGGGAGTACGGTCGCAAGATTAAAACTCAAAGGAATTGACGGGGACCCGCACAAGCGGTGGATGATGTGGATTAATTCGATGCAACGCGAAAAACCTTACCTACCCTTGACATGTCAGGAAGACCGAAGAGATTTGGTTGTGCCCGAAAGGGAACCTGAACACAGGTGCTGCATGGCTGTCGTCAGCTCGTGTCGTGAGATGTTGGGTTAAGTCCCGCAACGAGCGCAACCCTTGTCATTAGTTGCTACGCAAGAGCACTCTAATGAGACTGCCGGTGACAAACCGGAGGAAGGTGGGGATGACGTCAAGTCCTCATGGCCCTTATGGGTAGGGCTTCACACGTCATACAATGGTACATACAGAGGGCCGCCAACCCGCGAGGGGGAGCTAATCCCAGAAAGTGTATCGTAGTCCGGATCGTAGTCTGCAACTCGACTACGTGAAGTTGGAATCGCTAGTAATCGCGGATCAGCATGCCGCGGTGAATACGTTCCCGGGTCTTGTACACACCGCCCGTCACACCATGGGAGCGGGTTTTACCAGAAGTAGGTAGCTTAACCGTAAGGAGGGCGCTTACCACGGTAGGATTCGTGACTGGGGTGAAGTCGTAACAAGGTAGCCGTATCGGAAGGTGCGGCTGGATCACCTCCTTTCTAGAGTAGCACCGGGGTCTAACGCCCCATCATCAAGCGTCCACGCTTATCGACTGTTGAACGAGTAAAGAACAGTTTTATCGGGGCTGTAGCTCAGCTGGTTAGAGCACCGTGTTGATAACGCGGGGGTCGTTGGTTCGAGTCCAACCAGCCCTACCACGTTTCTCGGGGGATTAGCTCAGCTGGGAGAGCACCTGCTTTGCAAGCAGGGGGTCGTCGGTTCGATCCCGTCATCCTCCACCATAAAGTTCAAACGTAAGCCTGGTTGAGATAACCAAGTGCGGTTTAGGTTTGATCTTTTCGAGATCACTGTTTTTTCGTTCTTTAACAATCTGGAAGAAGTAAAGTTTTTTTAAGCGTGTTGAGCTAGTCAGCAATGACAAGTAAAACACACTTAGGGTAGTAGTAATTTGTATCAAGCAAACATAGTTGTACTCTTGATCTATGACGATCTCTGTAACTCATGCAGAGGCCAACGTTATAGGGACAAGTGAATAAGTGCACATGGTGGATGCCTTGGCGATTACAGGCGATGAAGGACGTAGTAGCTTGCGATAAGCTGCGGGGAGCTAGCAAACGAGCTTTGATCCGCAGATTTCCGAATGGGGAAACCCGGCCTTTTAGGTCATTGCATACTGAATACATAGGTATGCAAAGCGAACGCGGCGAACTGAAACATCTAAGTAGCTGCAGGAAAAGAAATCAACCGAGATTCCCAAAGTAGTGGCGAGCGAAATGGGATGAGCCTGTACGTGATAGTCGGACTGATAGCAGAAGCCTCTGGAAAGTGGCGCCATAGTGGGTGATAGCCCCGTATGCGAAATCAGACCGGTGGTACTAAGCGTACGACAAGTAGGGCGGGACACGAGAAATCCTGTCTGAACATGGGGGGACCATCCTCCAAGGCTAAATACTCGTAATCGACCGATAGTGAACCAGTACCGTGAGGGAAAGGCGAAAAGAACCCCGGGAGGGGAGTGAAATAGATCCTGAAACCGTGTGCATACAAACAGTCGGAGCCTCTTCGTGGGGTGACGGCGTACCTTTTGTATAATGGGTCAGCGACTTACATTCAGTGGCGAGGTTAACCGAATAGGGGAGCCGTAGAGAAATCGAGTCCGAACAGGGCGACAGTCGCTGGGTGTAGACCCGAAACCAAGTGATCTACCCATGGCCAGGATGAAGGTGCGGTAACACGCCCTGGAGGTCCGAACCCACTAATGTTGAAAAATTAGGGGATGAGCTGTGGGTAGGGGTGAAAGGCTAAACAAACTTGGAAATAGCTGGTTCTCTCCGAAAACTATTTAGGTAGTGCCTCAAGTATCACCATCGGGGGTAGAGCACTGTTATGGCTAGGGGGTCATTGCGACTTACCAAACCATTGCAAACTCCGAATACCGATGAGTGCGAGCTTGGGAGACAGACATCGGGTGCTAACGTCCGGTGTCAAGAGGGAAACAACCCAGACCGCCAGCTAAGGTCCCAAAGATTGGCTAAGTGGAAAACGAAGTGGGAAGGCTAAAACAGTCAGGATGTTGGCTTAGAAGCAGCCACCATTTAAAGAAAGCGTAATAGCTCACTGATCGAGTCGTCCTGCGCGGAAGATGTAACGGGGCTAAGCCAGTCACCGAAGCTGCGGATATCCGTAAGGATATGGTAGGAGAGCGTTCTGTAAGCCTGCGAAGGTGTCTTGTAAAGGATGCTGGAGGTATCAGAAGTGCGAATGCTGACATGAGTAGCGATAATGCGGGTGAAAAGCCCGCACGCCGTAAGCCCAAGGTTTCCTGTTCAACGTTCATCGGAGCAGGGTGAGTCGGCCCCTAAGGCGAGGCAGAGATGCGTAGCTGATGGGAAGCAGGTTAATATTCCTGCACCGTCGTATGATGCGATGGGGGGACGGATCGCGGAAGGTTGTCTAGCTGTTGGAATAGCTAGTTTTTGACTCATAGAAGGTGCTTAGGCAAATCCGGGCACGTAATTCAAGGGGTTGAGACGAGTCGCCATGTGCGACGAAGCAATCGGAAGTGGTTCCAAGAAAAGCCTCTAAGCTTCAGTCATACGAGACCGTACCGCAAACCGACACAGGTGGGCGAGATGAGTATTCTAAGGCGCTTGAGAGAACTCGGGAGAAGGAACTCGGCAAATTGGTACCGTAACTTCGGGATAAGGTACGCCCTAGTAGTTTGACCACTTTACTGTGGAAGGATGAACGGGTTGCAATAAAATGGTGGCTGCGACTGTTTAATAAAAACACAGCACTCTGCAAACACGAAAGTGGACGTATAGGGTGTGACGCCTGCCCGGTGCTGGAAGATTAAATGATGGGGTGCAAGCTCTTGATTGAAGTCCCAGTAAACGGCGGCCGTAACTATAACGGTCCTAAGGTAGCGAAATTCCTTGTCGGGTAAGTTCCGACCTGCACGAATGGCGTAACGATGGCCACACTGTCTCCTCCCGAGACTCAGCGAAGTTGAAATGTTTGTGATGATGCAATCTACCCGCGGCTAGACGGAAAGACCCCATGAACCTTTACTGTAGCTTTGCATTGGACTTTGAATCAATCTGTGTAGGATAGGTGGGAGGCTTTGAAGCGGGGACGCCAGTTCTCGTGGAGCCATCCTTGAAATACCACCCTGGTTCATTTGAGGTTCTAACCTTGGTCCGTTATCCGGACCGGGGACAGTGCATGGTAGGCAGTTTGACTGGGGCGGTCTCCTCCTAAAGTGTAACGGAGGAGTTCGAAGGTACGCTAGGTACGGTCGGACATCGTGCTAATAGTGCAATGGCATAAGCGTGCTTAACTGCGAGACCGACAAGTCGAGCAGGTACGAAAGTAGGACATAGTGATCCGGTGGTTCTGTATGGAAGGGCCATCGCTCAACGGATAAAAGGTACTCTGGGGATAACAGGCTGATTCCTCCCAAGAGTTCATATCGACGGGGGAGTTTGGCACCTCGATGTCGGCTCATCACATCCTGGGGCTGTAGCCGGTCCCAAGGGTATGGCTGTTCGCCATTTAAAGTGGTACGTGAGCTGGGTTTAAAACGTCGTGAGACAGTTTGGTCCCTATCTGCCGTGGGCGTTGGAAATTTGAAGGGGGCTGCTCCTAGTACGAGAGGACCGGAGTGGACGAACCTCTGGTGTACCGGTTGTCACGCCAGTGGCATTGCCGGGTAGCTAAGTTCGGAAGAGATAACCGCTGAAAGCATCTAAGCGGGAAACTTGCCTTGAGATGAGATTTCCCGGAGCCTTGAGCTCCTTGAAGGGTCGTTCGAGACCAGGACGTTGATAGGCTGGGTGTGGAAGTGCAGTAATGCATTAAGCTAACCAGTACTAATTGCCCGTACGGCTTGTCCCTATAACCTTGGTAGTCCAAGGTCGAGTACAGCTGCTCGATACAAAAGCTACAACCCAACTTACTTCTTCCAGATTCATGGCCACGCTGAACAAAGCGTAGGGTGGGCGGCTGTGCCGCCCACGCGTAACTCAAGCGTAGCCAGACAAGTCAAAGCCTGATGACCATAGCAAGTCGGTCCCACCCCTTCCCATCCCGAACAGGACCGTGAAACGACTTTGCGCCGATGATAGTGCTGCAACCAGTGTGAAAGTAGGTTATCGTCAGGCTAGTTATATAGAAAAGCCCGCTCAGTTGAACTGAGCGGGCTTTTTGCGTTTCGCAGTCCAGATCGCGCTTTCGACAATCTGTCGAGCCAATCTGCTGTTCAGCGCTTGCCCGACAAGACTGATCGGGTGTCGTGAAAGAATGGGGTTCTCCAAACTCGAGCGATTTCACCAGATCCCATGTCCCCGCAAACGAACGCTGGCCGCAACAACATCCTTTCCATTGTCATCCTGCTGGGCTGCCTGTCGATGTCGGGATCGGTATCCTCCGCCCCCGCCACCGCCAGCGTCGATATGATCGCAGGCCGACAGGTCGAATCGCTGACCATCAAAAATCCGAGCGCGAACGTCAGCATCGTCTTCGAAAACGGCTTGCGCGCAACGGTGGATGGATGGGACAAGGTGATCGACTCGCTGGTTCCTGACGCGTCGATCTTCGCCTATAACCGCCCTGGTTATGGCAACAGCCAGGAAACGGGCACGGCGCGCGATGGCGCAACAATCGTCGAGGAACTCAGGCAAACCCTGAGGCATAAAGGCCTGGCGCCTCCGTACATCCTTGTCGGCCACTCGCTCGGCGGCTTGTACATGCAGCTATTCGCAAAGCGCTACCCGCAAGAGGTCAGCGGCCTCGTGCTCGTTGATCCGCTGCTGCCTGGCGTCGTCAAGAAATCCGAGGAATTCCCCGTCTGGACCCGCGGCGCAAAGCGGCTGTTCTTCTCGAGCACCGTCAACAAGGAGATCGACGCCATTCACCAGACCAGCGAACAGGTGCTGTCGCTTGCGCCGATCGATGACAAGCCGATCGTCATGCTCATCAACAAACCGTCGGGTTCCACTGCGGTCGGCGTCGATTTCGGCGCCTTCAACAAAGACCAGAAGACGAGGGAATTGGTCAGCGGCTTGTATCCGAAAGCAAAAAAGATTGTCGTCGATTCCGATCACCAGGTGCAGCGCCAGAACCCGGCCGACGTGGTGAACGCGATCAGGAACATCCTCGCGAAGCAGCCTGCAGGGGTAATCCCCCCACAAAAAGAGCGCGTTCAGAAGTAGAATTTTCTACTTAAGACACAGAAAGCTCTACATGAAGACGTCCCGCTTTACCGACAGCCAGATTATCGCCATCCTCAAGCAAGCCGAAGCCGGTAGCCCGGTGCCAGAGCTGTGCCGCGAGCACGGCATCAGCAACGCCACGTTCTACAAGTGGCGCTCCAAATTCGGCGGAATGGACGCCTCGTTGATGGCACGCATGAAGGAGTTGGAAGAGGAAAACCGGCGGCTCAAGAAGATGTACGTCGAGGAGCGCCTCAAGGCAGAGATCGTCGCGGAGGCGCTCACAAAAAAATGGTAGCGCCATCTCAGCGGCGGGAGATGGCGCAATGGGCCGTAACGGAGCGGGCAGCCACGGTCAAGCTGGCGTGCAAAGCGTTTGGCATCAGCCAGACCTGCTACCGCTACAAGGCCAAGCTGGATGCGGAAAACGTCCTCATCGCGGACTGGCTGGTGCGACTGACGAACAACCAGCGCAACTGGGGCTTCGGGCTGTGCTTCCTGTATCTGCGCAACGTCAAGGGCTTCAGATGGAACCACAAGCGCGTCTACAGGATTTACCGCGAGCTCGAGCTGAATCTGCGGATCAAGCCGCGTCATCGTCTGGTACGTGAAAAGCCGCTGCCGCTGGCGGTGCCGCTCGCGATCAATCAGAGCTGGTCGATGGACTTCATGCACGACCAGCTCGCCGACGGGCGGAGCATCCGTTTGTTCAACGTCATCGATGATTTCAACCGCGAGGGCTTGGGGATCGAAGTCGATTTCTCGCTGCCGTCCGAGCGCGTGATACGCTCGCTCGACCGGATCATCGAATGGCGCGGCAAACCGGAAGCCATCCGCTGCGACAACGGCCCTGAATACATCAGCGCGGTGACTTTGGCGTGGGCTGCAAAACGCGGCATCCGCATCGATTTCATCCAGCCAGGACAACCGCAACAGAACGCCTACGTCGAGCGATACAACAGGACCGTGCGTTACGATTGGCTTGCGCATCACCTGTTCGAGACGCTCGAAGAGATCCAGGAATTTGCTACCAACTGGTTGTGGACCTACAATCACGACCGGCCCAACATGGCACTCGGCGGTATCACGCCAAAACAGAAATTGGCACTGGCCGCTTAGCCTCTACTTTTAGCGTGCTCTAAAAATGGGGGGATTACCCAGGCAACTCAGCAACGGAATAGTTGCATGCGGTGCGTAGGGCGAATCCCACAGTCCACCGAAACGTTCTCTGATACTTCCCCTGTCTTTGCACGCGCATTATCGAAGTTCTTGTTCAGTAAAGCGGAGGATCGCGATGAAGTCGAAAGAGAAGGTCAAGGGCGGAGACAACCGTGCACGCGGTATCGCAAAACCAAAAACGTTGATGGTTGCCGAGGGCAGCCTGCAGTCGAGAGCGCCTGGTTACGTCATGCCGGGCGGGCTCGACACACCTTTCCCGAAGGGAAACACCGGATCCATGCAATCCGACTCGAGCGGGCGCGGCCAACGCGCCGGCGCCGGTTCGCAGAGCGGCGGATGGAGCGCCCGCCAGCAAGCCCAGCGCATGCAGGCGCGCGGCGAGCAGGACCGTTTGGGCGAGTCGCGGCAATCCGGTCACGGCATGGAGCAGTACCAGCATGCCGGGTCCCAGGAGTCTCCAACCGGCCCGGACAAATCGCGACAAACCGGCAACGGCGCCGCCAACCAGCAACGGCAGGGGCGGCCTGACGAACCGTCGTCGGATGCCGGCAGCAAGCGCAAAGGCTGATCGACCAGGACCTCGACCGTCCACCAATACCACCGACCCGGGCATGGCCCGGGTTTTTTCTTATCGGCGTTGGACGTACGGTGAGCCAGCCCACTGCCAGCCCGCGTGAATCTGGTGCACAATGCCTTTAACGACATTGCCATTTCATCCATAGGAGAAGCATGAACGAACAGGTCGCACGCAACGTCGTGCTGGTGCGCTCGATCGAGTACGCCGATGTTGCCCACACGGTCCTGAGCGACGACGACCGCATGTACGCCACCCGCAGCGCGCGCGAGCTCGCTGCCTGGCAAGCGGCCGACAGCCATATGGCGGTCAACCAGCATCACTTCCTGCAGCAACGCGCGGAACAGATCCTCAAGCGCCTGGGCGAACGCACGCCGGCCTTCGGCGCCTTCGTCCGGCGCGCTCCCGGCATGAGCGGCATCTGGATCGCGCTGCCGTTCCTGGCCTTCGTGCTTGGCGCCGCGCTCGATCGCATCGCCGATCCACACCGCGTCGACCTGTTGTCGGCGCCGCTGCTGGCGATCGTCGGCTGGAACCTGCTCGTCTATCTCGGCCTGCTGCTCTGGGCCATCGTGCCCGCCGCGCGCCGGCGCAAGAGCGGCACGCCGCTGCTGCGCCGCCTGAGCGTGGGCAAGGCGGTGGCGCCGCGCAAGCTGCCGACCGCGCTGGCCGAAGGCGTCGCCCACTACCTGGCCGATTGGGCCGTGCTGAGCGAGCCGCTCACGCGCGCACGCCTGGCCCGCACCTTCCACCTGGCGGCGGCCGGCTTCGCGTTGGGCGCCGTCGCCTCGCTGTATGCGCGCGGCCTGCTCACCGAATACGTCACCGGATGGGAGAGCACCTTCCTCGACGCGGCGCAGGTGCACACGCTGCTGTCATGGCTGTTCACGCCGGCGCTGACCGTGTTCCCGTTTTTGCAGGGCTTCACGCCCGCCGAAATCGAGCAGCTGCGCTTTGGCGGCGCCGCCGGCCTGCCGGTCGGCGAGCGCTGGGTCCACCTGTATGGCGCGACCTTGCTGCTGCTGGTGATCCTGCCGCGCCTGGTGCTGGCACTGGTCGCGGGCATGCGCGCACGCCACCTGAAGCGCAACTTCCCGATCGATCTCGACCAGCCTTATTACCGCAAGCTGGCCGACAGCATCGGCGCCGGCACGCCGGCCGTGCTGCGCGTGATCCCCTACAGCTACACGCTCGACGAACCGCGCGACCGCGGCCTGTGGGCGATCGCCGCCGCGGCCCTCGGCGGCCAAGCGCGGGTGCAGTTGCTGCCGCCGGTCGCATATGGCGTCGAGCTCAAGGAAGCCTTGCGCGACACGACCCTGAAGGAGCCCGGCATCACCGTGACCACGGTGCTGTTCAGCCTTGCCGCCACGCCCGAAAAGGAAAACCACGGCGCGCTGCTCGACTACCTGGTCAAGCGGGTGCCGCGCGGCGTGGCCGTGCTGCTCGACGAGTCGCCGCTGCTCGAGCGCATCGGCGAACAGGCGGGGGGCGAGCGCGTCGCCGAACGTCACGCCCTGTGGCGCCAGTTCTGCAGCTTCCACGGCGCCTCGGCCCACGTCGTCAATCTGCTCCAGCCCGACAAGCACGCGCTTGAACTGGGCGCGGGCCTCGCCTTGCCGGAGCTGCGATGATCACGCCCGCAAAAATCCAGTTCGCCCTGGTCTCGCACACCAATAACGGCAAGACCACGCTGGCGCGCACCCTCGTCGGGATGGACGTCGGCGAGATCCGCGACGCCGCCCACGTGACCCAGATCTCGGAAGGCTACCCGCTCCTGAGCACCGAGGAGGGCGATGCGCTGGTGTTGTGGGACACGCCGGGCTTTGGCGACTCGGTGCGCCTGCACAAGCGCCTCGCGCTGGCCGGCAATCCGATCGGCTGGTTCCTGCGCGAGGTGTTCGACCGCTACCGCGACCGCCCGTTCTGGCTCAGCCAGCAGGCGCTGCGCGCAGCCAGGGAAGAGGCGGACGTCGTGCTCTACCTGGTCAACTCCTCCGAATCGCCGCAGGACGCGGGTTACCTGCCGCCCGAGATGAAGATCCTCGAATGGCTCGGCAAGCCCGTGGTCGTGCTCCTCAACCAGGTTGGCCCGCCACGTCCGGCCCACGAGGAGCAGGCCGAACCCAAGCGCTGGAAGCAGCACCTTGCGCAGTACCAGGTAGTGAAGGAAGTGCTGCCGCTGGACGCCTTCGCCCGCTGCTGGGTGCACGAACACGTGTTCTATGAATCGGTGGCGCACCTGATCGAAGAGGAGAAGCGTCCCGCCTATGCACGCCTGCTGGCCGCGTGGGCCGAGCGCAACCGCGTGCGCTATGTGAGCGCCCTGAACATGAGCGCCGAGCAGGTCGCGGCGGCGGCGCGCGACAGCGAGCCGCTGGGCGAAGAACGCACCGGCATGCTGCGCACCGCGCTGAAGGCGGTCGGCATCGGCAAGGACGAGCAGCGGCGCCAGGATCTCGCGATGGCGGCGCTGGTGCAGCGCCTGAACGACGGCATCAACCATGCAACCGCGCGCATGCTGTCGCTGTATCGCATCGATCCCGGACAAGCGGTGAACGTGAACGCGCGCGTGCGCGAGAACTTCGCGGTGCGCGCGCCGGTGGACAAGGCGCAGGCCGGGCTGCTCGGCGCGGTGGTGTCGGGCGCGGCGACCGGCCTGTCGGCTGATGCGCTGGCCGGCGGACTGACCCTGGGCGCCGGCGCGCTGCTGGGCGCGATCGCCGGCGGCATCACGGCGGCCGGCGCGGCCTGGGGTTTCAACCAGGGCACGGACCGCAACCAGGCCAATGTGAAGTTCGCCAATCCTTTCCTGCAGACGCTGCTGACGGGCGCCATGCTGCGCTACCTGGCGGTGGCGCACTTCGGGCGAGGACGGGGCAATTATGTGGAAAGCGAGGCGCCGCCGTTCTGGCAGGCAGAAGCCGAGCAGGCGCTGAACGCGGTCGGCATCGATGGGGATCGCCTGTGGCAGTCGGTGCGTGAAGCGCCGGACCTGGGCGCCGCCACCAGGCTGGTCGAGGCGGTGCTGGTGCCGGCGGTGACGGCGACGCTCGCGCGCCTGTATCCCGACGTCGCGCTGCCGGGCGCGCCGGTGCAGGCAGCGCCGGCGGCGCCGACATTGGACAAGGACGCGATTACTGGAACTGGTACTGCGCGCTGACGCCCAGGATCCAGTTGCGGCCAGGAGCCGCTTCGTAATAGCGGCGATTGGTGTCGCCCACGATGACGGAGCCGACGTAGTCGCGGTCGAACAGGTTGTTCAGGCGAGCGAACTGGCGCAGCTTCCAACCGCCCAGTTGCTGGCTCGCCTGCACGCGGGCGTTGACGATCGCATAGCCCGGCGCCGGCGTGGCGCTGTTGGTGTCTTCGGCGTACACGCGGCTGTTGGCGATGGTCTCGAGCGCCGCGCCGTAGCGGCCGGCCGCTTCCTTCCAACCGAATTCGCCGTAGAAGCTGGTCTTCGGCAGGCCGGGCAGGCGGCTGCCTTTCGGCACCGCGCCAAAGGCCTCGTCATAGACCGCGTGCAGCATGCTCAGGGCCAGGCGCGCATTCCAGCCGGCGCCGAGTTCGGCGTCTACCGACAACTCGCCGCCCTGGCGCAGGGTGGCGCTGGCGTTGCGGTAGCTGGTGCGTCCGCCCGATGAGGCGTCGACCACCAATTCGTCCTTCGTCTTCACCTGGAACACCGCGGCGTTCACGCGCACGCCGCTGGCCACCATGGCTTTCACGCCGGCTTCGAGATGGGTGCCGATCGCCGGTTCGAGGGCGAAATTGAAGCCGCCGCCGGTGCCCGAATAGAACGATTCGTTCATGGTCGGCGTCTCGAAGCCGCGCGCCGCGCTGGCGTACACGTTCAGGGTCGGCGACACTTTATAGAGCACGCCCACCAGCGGCGTCGTGTGGCGGAAGTCGGCGCCGCCGCTGTCGTCGCCGTTGGAGAGGAAGTTGTCCTTGACGTCGAAGTCCACGCGGCTATGGCGCACGCCGCCGCTCAGCACCCAGCGGTCGCGCTCCCACTCCAGCTGCACGTAAGGATCGACGCTGGTCACTTCGTTCTGCTCGTCGCGCCGCAGGTTGCCCTTCACGCCGAAGGTATCGCCGACGAAGTTTTCGAAACCCTGGCGCGCATCCTTCGAGCGCGCCAGTTCCAGGCCGGCCGTGGCGCGCATGGCGCCGCCGGCGACCTGGCGCACCGCGCGCCAGTTGGCGTCGATGCCGTAGAAATCGCGGTCGAAGTCGATCACGCCGCCCGAGTGGCTGCTCGGCGCCTGGAAGCCGCGCGAGAACGACTGGTACTGGATGACGCGGCGGTTGCCGCCGTAGGCGGTCACCTGCAGGCGGTCGGAGCCGAACGTCTGTTCATACGTCGCGCCGAACTGCTGGTGGTCGATGCTCTTGCGCGTGTCGTAGCGATCGGCCAGCGTGCGCTGGGGTGTTTGCGTATCGGTGGCGTCGATCTCGCCCGCGCGCGGGTCGCGCTGGTAGGTGGCCCAGGTGACGCCGAGCGGGTCTTGCGTATCGTCCTGGCGCAGGCCGCTCGCGGTCAGCACCAGGCGGCTGGTCGACGAGGGTTCGACGACCAGCTTGGCGTAGGCCTGCTTGCGCGTCGCGGCGCTGTGGTCGCGGTAGCCGTCGGTCTCGAAACGCGAGGCATCGAGCAGATAGCCGATGCCGCCGCTGCGGCCGGAGGCATTGGTGTCGAACTTGCGCTGGCCATAGCTGCCGCCGGTGAAGCTGGCTTCGACCGTGGGCGTATCGGTCGGTTCGCGCGTGAAGAGCTGGACCACGCCGCCGGAATGGTTGCCATACAAGGCGGACATGGGTCCACGCAGCACTTCGATGCGCTCGGCCAGATCCAGGTTGAAGGTCGCGGCCTGGCCCTGGCCATCGGGCATGGTGGCCGGGATGCCGTCCGCCACGAGGCGCACGCCGCGCACGCCGAAGGCGGAGCGGGTGCCGAAACCGCGCGAAGAGATCTGCAGGTCTTGCGCGTAGTTCTCGCGATTGCGCACCACGATGCCCGGCACGGCGACCAGGGCTTCGGAGGCGTTGACGCGCAGCTGGGTGTCGCCGATCTGCGCCGCATCGACCACGTCGACCGAGGCCGGCAGGTCGAAACTCGTGTGCTCGGCGCGGGTGCCACTGACCACGACCACGTTCATCGGGTCGCGAATCTCTTCGGCAAGGGCGGCCAGCGGCCAGCAGGCGCAGACGGCGGCGATCGCCGTACGGCGCAAGACGGTGTGATTCATTATTTCTCCATGAGTGCGTAGCAAGCGCGAGAAGGGAAGGCCTTGCCAATCAGCCAAGGAATATACCTTGCAAGGGAGTATTACGTGCGCACAGAAACAATTCGGCAAACTGATGACTTGCTGAAATGGCGGATAGATGTGTCGATCAGGGTCTTGCGGAACCCTGTCGAGGTTTGCTATAGTTCGCGTCCGCTTCGGCAACGGCCGAAAAATGTTAACGTAATCAAGTGGTTACGATGGCAAGGTCGGCAGAGAAATCTGAGACGAAGCGAAATGAGGGGTTGACGAGTAGCGCGAAACACTGCATAATCTCATTCCTCTGCTGCTGACGAACACAACGATTCGCAACGATGCAGCAAGAAGAAGCACCGAATTCTGATCTTTAAAAATTAACAGTCGATAAGTGTGGGCGTTTGATGAAGGTGCCAGCTGACTTGTTCAGCTGCATACTTAAAATATCAAATGTTCGCACAAAGTATTAAACGTTGTCTCAGCAATGAGATGATGGTCAGTATTTTGAGTGAGCGACCTCGCTAGCAATAGCGAGTGACTCGAAAGAGTCAACAAACAGAGATTGAACTGAAGAGTTTGATCCTGGCTCAGATTGAACGCTGGCGGCATGCTTTACACATGCAAGTCGAACGGTAACAGGGAGCTTGCTCCGCTGACGAGTGGCGAACGGGTGAGTAATATATCGGAACGTACCCAAGAGTGGGGGATAACGTAGCGAAAGTTACGCTAATACCGCATACGATCTATGGATGAAAGCAGGGGACCTTCGGGCCTTGTGCTCCTGGAGCGGCCGATATCTGATTAGCTAGTTGGTGAGGTAAAGGCTCACCAAGGCGACGATCAGTAGCTGGTCTGAGAGGACGACCAGCCACACTGGAACTGAGACACGGTCCAGACTCCTACGGGAGGCAGCAGTGGGGAATTTTGGACAATGGGCGCAAGCCTGATCCAGCAATGCCGCGTGAGTGAAGAAGGCCTTCGGGTTGTAAAGCTCTTTTGTCAGGGAAGAAACGGCTGTGGCTAATATCCACGGCTAATGACGGTACCTGAAGAATAAGCACCGGCTAACTACGTGCCAGCAGCCGCGGTAATACGTAGGGTGCAAGCGTTAATCGGAATTACTGGGCGTAAAGCGTGCGCAGGCGGTTTTGTAAGTCTGTCGTGAAATCCCCGGGCTCAACCTGGGAATTGCGATGGAGACTGCAAGGCTAGAATCTGGCAGAGGGGGGTAGAATTCCACGTGTAGCAGTGAAATGCGTAGAGATGTGGAGGAACACCGATGGCGAAGGCAGCCCCCTGGGTCAAGATTGACGCTCATGCACGAAAGCGTGGGGAGCAAACAGGATTAGATACCCTGGTAGTCCACGCCCTAAACGATGTCTACTAGTTGTCGGGTTTTAATTAACTTGGTAACGCAGCTAACGCGTGAAGTAGACCGCCTGGGGAGTACGGTCGCAAGATTAAAACTCAAAGGAATTGACGGGGACCCGCACAAGCGGTGGATGATGTGGATTAATTCGATGCAACGCGAAAAACCTTACCTACCCTTGACATGTCAGGAAGACCGAAGAGATTTGGTTGTGCCCGAAAGGGAACCTGAACACAGGTGCTGCATGGCTGTCGTCAGCTCGTGTCGTGAGATGTTGGGTTAAGTCCCGCAACGAGCGCAACCCTTGTCATTAGTTGCTACGCAAGAGCACTCTAATGAGACTGCCGGTGACAAACCGGAGGAAGGTGGGGATGACGTCAAGTCCTCATGGCCCTTATGGGTAGGGCTTCACACGTCATACAATGGTACATACAGAGGGCCGCCAACCCGCGAGGGGGAGCTAATCCCAGAAAGTGTATCGTAGTCCGGATCGTAGTCTGCAACTCGACTACGTGAAGTTGGAATCGCTAGTAATCGCGGATCAGCATGCCGCGGTGAATACGTTCCCGGGTCTTGTACACACCGCCCGTCACACCATGGGAGCGGGTTTTACCAGAAGTAGGTAGCTTAACCGCAAGGAGGGCGCTTACCACGGTAGGATTCGTGACTGGGGTGAAGTCGTAACAAGGTAGCCGTATCGGAAGGTGCGGCTGGATCACCTCCTTTCTAGAGTAGCACCAGAGCTAACGCTCATCATCAAGCGTCCACGCTTATCGACTGTTGAACGAGTAAAGAACAGTTTTATCGGGGCTGTAGCTCAGCTGGTTAGAGCACCGTGTTGATAACGCGGGGGTCGTTGGTTCGAGTCCAACCAGCCCTACCAAGATATCAGCGCACCCTAATGGGGGATTAGCTCAGCTGGGAGAGCACCTGCTTTGCAAGCAGGGGGTCGTCGGTTCGATCCCGTCATCCTCCACCATAAAGTTCAAACGTAAGCCTGGTTGAGATAACCAAGTGCGGTTTAGGTTTGATCTTTTCGAGATCACTGTTTTTTCGTTCTTTAACAATCTGGAAGAAGTAAAGTTTTTTTAAGCGTGTTGAGCTAGTCAGCAATGACAAGTAAAACACACTTAGGGTAGTAGTAATTTGTATCAAGCAAACATAGTTGTACTCTTGATTCTATGACGATCTCTGACACTCATGCAGAGGCCAACGTTATAGGGACAAGTGAATAAGTGCACATGGTGGATGCCTTGGCGATTACAGGCGATGAAGGACGTAGTAGCTTGCGATAAGCTGCGGGGAGCTAGCAAACGAGCTTTGATCCGCAGATTTCCGAATGGGGAAACCCGGCCTTTTAGGTCATTGCATACTGAATACATAGGTATGCAAAGCGAACGCGGCGAACTGAAACATCTAAGTAGCTGCAGGAAAAGAAATCAACCGAGATTCCCAAAGTAGTGGCGAGCGAAATGGGATGAGCCTGTATGTGATAGTCGATTGAATAGTGGAAGTCTCTGGAAAGTGACGCCATAGTGGGTGATAGCCCCGTACACGAAATTCAAACGGTGGTACTAAGCATACGACAAGTAGGGCGGGACACGAGAAATCCTGTCTGAACATGGGGGGACCATCCTCCAAGGCTAAATACTCGTAATCGACCGATAGTGAACCAGTACCGTGAGGGAAAGGCGAAAAGAACCCCGGGAGGGGAGTGAAATAGATCCTGAAACCGTGTGCATACAAACAGTCGGAGCCTCTTCGTGGGGTGACGGCGTACCTTTTGTATAATGGGTCAGCGACTTACATTCAGTGGCGAGGTTAACCGGATAGGGGAGCCGTAGAGAAATCGAGTCCGAACAGGGCGACAGTCGCTGGGTGTAGACCCGAAACCAAGTGATCTACCCATGGCCAGGATGAAGGTGCGGTAACACGCCCTGGAGGTCCGAACCCACTAATGTTGAAAAATTAGGGGATGAGCTGTGGGTAGGGGTGAAAGGCTAAACAAACTTGGAAATAGCTGGTTCTCTCCGAAAACTATTTAGGTAGTGCCTCAAGTATCACCACCGGGGGTAGAGCACTGTTATGGCTAGGGGGTCATTGCGACTTACCAAACCATTGCAAACTCCGAATACCGGTGAGTGCGAGCTTGGGAGACAGACATCGGGTGCTAACGTCCGGTGTCAAGAGGGAAACAACCCAGACCGCCAGCTAAGGTCCCAAAGATTGGCTAAGTGGAAAACGAAGTGGGAAGGCTAAAACAGTCAGGATGTTGGCTTAGAAGCAGCCACCATTTAAAGAAAGCGTAATAGCTCACTGATCGAGTCGTCCTGCGCGGAAGATGTAACGGGGCTAAGCCAGTCACCGAAGCTGCGGATATATTTCTCGTGATTTATCACTTGATCTATATGGTAGGAGAGCGTTCTGTAAGCCTGCGAAGGTGTCTTGTAAAGGATGCTGGAGGTATCAGAAGTGCGAATGCTGACATGAGTAGCGATAATGCGGGTGAAAAGCCCGCACGCCGTAAGCCCAAGGTTTCCTGTTCAACGTTCATCGGAGCAGGGTGAGTCGGCCCCTAAGGCGAGGCAGAGATGCGTAGCTGATGGGAAGCAGGTTAATATTCCTGCACCGTCGTATGATGCGATGGGGGGACGGATCGCGGAAGGTTGTCTGACTGTTGGAATAGTCAGTTTTTGACTCATAGAAGGCGCTTAGGCAAATCCGGGCGCGTAATTCAAGGGGTCGAGACGAGTCGCCATGTGCGACGAAGCAATCGGAAGTGGTTCCAAGAAAAGCCTCTAAGCTTCAGTCATACGAGACCGTACCGCAAACCGACACAGGTGGGCGAGATGAGTATTCTAAGGCGCTTGAGAGAACTCGGGAGAAGGAACTCGGCAAATTGGTACCGTAACTTCGGGATAAGGTACGCCCTAGTAGTTTGACCACTTTACTGTGGAAGGATGAACGGGTTGCAATAAAATGGTGGCTGCGACTGTTTAATAAAAACACAGCACTCTGCAAACACGAAAGTGGACGTATAGGGTGTGACGCCTGCCCGGTGCTGGAAGATTAAATGATGGGGTGCAAGCTCTTGATTGAAGTCCCAGTAAACGGCGGCCGTAACTATAACGGTCCTAAGGTAGCGAAATTCCTTGTCGGGTAAGTTCCGACCTGCACGAATGGCGTAACGATGGCCACACTGTCTCCTCCCGAGACTCAGCGAAGTTGAAATGTTTGTGATGATGCAATCTACCCGCGGCTAGACGGAAAGACCCCATGAACCTTTACTGTAGCTTTGCATTGGACTTTGAATCAATCTGTGTAGGATAGGTGGGAGGCTTTGAAGCGGGGACGCCAGTTCTCGTGGAGCCATCCTTGAAATACCACCCTGGTTCATTTGAGGTTCTAACCTTGGTCCGTTATCCGGATCGGGGACAGTGCATGGTAGGCAGTTTGACTGGGGCGGTCTCCTCCTAAAGTGTAACGGAGGAGTTCGAAGGTACGCTAGGTACGGTCGGACATCGTGCTAATAGTGCAATGGCATAAGCGTGCTTAACTGCGAGACCGACAAGTCGAGCAGGTACGAAAGTAGGACATAGTGATCCGGTGGTTCTGTATGGAAGGGCCATCGCTCAACGGATAAAAGGTACTCTGGGGATAACAGGCTGATTCCTCCCAAGAGTTCATATCGACGGGGGAGTTTGGCACCTCGATGTCGGCTCATCACATCCTGGGGCTGTAGCCGGTCCCAAGGGTATGGCTGTTCGCCATTTAAAGTGGTACGTGAGCTGGGTTTAAAACGTCGTGAGACAGTTTGGTCCCTATCTGCCGTGGGCGTTGGAAATTTGAAGGGGGCTGCTCCTAGTACGAGAGGACCGGAGTGGACGAACCTCTGGTGTACCGGTTGTCACGCCAGTGGCATTGCCGGGTAGCTAAGTTCGGAAGAGATAACCGCTGAAAGCATCTAAGCGGGAAACTTGCCTTGAGATGAGATTTCCCGGAGCCTTGAGCTCCTTGAAGGGTCGTTCGAGACCAGGACGTTGATAGGCTGGGTGTGGAAGTGCAGTAATGCATTAAGCTAACCAGTACTAATTGCCCGTACGGCTTGTCCCTATAACCTTGGTAGTCCAAGGTCGAGTACAGCTGCTCGATACAAAGCTACAACCCAACAATACTTCTTCCAGATTCATGGCCACGCTGAACAAAGCGTAGCCAGACAAGTCAAAGCCTGATGACCATAGCAAGTCGGTCCCACCCCTTCCCATCCCGAACAGGACCGTGAAACGACTTTGCGCCGATGATAGTGCTGCAACCAGTGTGAAAGTAGGTTATCGTCAGGCTAGTTATATAGAAAAAGCCCGCTCAGTTGAACTGAGTGGGCTTTTTTGCTTTCCGGCCTTGGAAAGCCGTCTGGATCTGGTTTAACGATCGGGAATTCATGCATCTGGCGAACGCGTCGGCGGCAGAGCCGCCAACCCTACGGCAGGTGCTGATCCGAATACAGGGTTGGCAGCTGCGCTGCCGGCGCGTTCAACCAGCCTGGAATCAAGCGAAGCTCAAACACCCCACAAGATATCGGTCTTGTTGTCGCGCGCCGATCGCATCATTTCCAGCAGCGGATACATCCGTGCCGAGAAGGTGACCACTTCGATCGGCTGATGCTCGTGGTCGTCTTCATCGCGATGGTGTGCCTGGACGTCTTGCGCCACCTGATCGGTCGCCTGGTGCTTGCGACTCTCTTCGATCTCGGCCTCGAGCAGAGGGATCACGCGTTCCGCTTCTGCCGCGGTGATGACACCGCGTTCCGGTTCCTTGTGCAACAGGTCGAGGATGCGCTTGGCATGCTCCTGGTACATCAAGACCTCTGGGTAGGATCTGCATTTAAAGGTAATCAACATGGCTATCTCTTGGTATTGTTAGTGTCTAAACGATAGCACGACTGACGCAGGCGCACAGTGCGCGCGCTCGCACAACTCAGGCACGTTTCACCCTCAGGACCCAAGCGGCCCCGAGCACCACGACGGCCAGCGCACCGCTCCCCGTCACCGCCAGCGCACTCGTATCCGACAAGGGCGAGCGCGTCGTCCCGGCCAGGAACCACCCCAGCGCGCCCCAGGCCAGGCTGTTGAACATCTCGAGCATATTCATCACCACGCCGCCCTTGCCGCGGCCCTTGAAGTTGCTGCGCACGCCAGGCCGGCCGCACCAGAACACGATCAGCCCGGCGCCCAGCACGGCGCCGCCCACCACAAAACAGACGAGCAGCCCTGTGGCGGGCATACGCACGGTCAGCCACAGCAGCGGAACAGCCACCAGCGCCAGCACCGGCATGATGGCCGCCGCCAGTTTTGCGCGCCGCACCGTGGCCAGCGACGCGGGCGACACCAGCAACAGGTCCGGCGCATCCTCGGCCGACAGCGCGATCCAGGCCAGCGCGCCGGTCAGCGAGCCGCATAGCAGCGCCAGCCCGGCGCCCAACGCCTGCACCTGCACGTCAGAACGCTGGAAGATGAGGAAGAACAGCGGCAGCAGGAACAGCAGTTGCAGCAACACCTGCGACAGCAGATGTGGATCGCGCACGATCAGGCGCCACTCCTTGACGACGACGGTCGAGAACAGACTGCGCCCGAAGCGGGGGCGCAGCGGCGCCGTGGGCGCCGTGCCCGCGCGCGCCGCCGATGCCGCCAGTTGCAGGCCATGCGCGAAAAAGCGGTGGGTGCGCCGCGCGGTCAGCACGAACACGACAGCAGCCAGCGCGGCCAGCAGCAGCATCGGCAGCGGCTCACCGAGCATGGCGCGCGCCGGCAGCAGCAAAGGGTGATCACCCATGCCATCCTGGCGCAACAGGCCGTCCAGCATCTCGCGCACGCGGCCTTGCGACTCCCTGGACGAGAGCGAGTGCAGCTGGGATGCGATGACGAACAGCGCCCCAGCCAGCGCTCCGATCACCTGCGCCACCACGCGGGTACGGCGCGCGCCGAGCACGCGCACCAGGCCGAGCGTGAGCAGCATCGCCGCGCAGCTGCACAGCGCCGCCACCGAGATCACGCCCGGATAGACGCCGAGCCAGGGCCACTGCCCCTGCAGCAGGCCGGCATGGGCGAACGGCGCCAGGAAGAACAGGTACACGGCGGCGGTGCTGGCCGCCACGCCGGCCAGGCGCACGCTGAAGATGCTGTACGAGGGCAGGGGCGACGACAGCAGCAAGTCGAGATCACTGCGCTCGAACAGCACCAGGACGCTCGACTTGATCGCCGACGACAGCATCAAGGCCGCGCCGCCTGCCAGCACGGCCGAGATGACGAACAGGATGCGCGGATCGTCGCCCGCCACGCCGGCCAGCCGTTGCACCGTCACCCATCCCAGCAGGTGCAGGGCGGCCCAGCCGAGCAGCGCCAGGCCGATCGCCGCATTGCCGGGCCGCCGCTTGCCGGCGCCCGAGGCATTGAACCAGGCCAGCCGCAGCTCATGCCGCAGCAGCCAGCCGACGCTGCCCGGCGCCGCCCTCATGGCGTGGCCGTCAGCTGCAGGAACACGTCTTCCAGGCTGCCGCCCCGGGTGCGCGCGCGCAGCTCGTCCAGCGTGCCCTCGGCGATCAGGCGCCCCTGGCAGATGATCCCGATGCGCTGCGCCAGCCGCTCCGCCACTTCGAGGATGTGCGTGGTCAGGATCACCGTGCCGCCCTTGGCCACGTGGGCCAGCAGCAAGTCCTTCACCTGGCGCGCCGCCGCCGCATCCAGGCCGGTGAGCGGCTCGTCGAGGATCAGGAGTTCAGGTTCGTGGATCAAGGCCCCGGCAAGCGCCAGCTTCTGCTTCATCCCGCGCGAGAACCCTTCGGTCAGCTCGTGCGCATGCCGGCTCAGGTCGAGCCAGTCGAGCAGCTCACGCGCGCGCGGCTCGGCCTGGTCGGCGCGCACGCCCCACAGCCCGGCCACGAATTCCAGATACTCGAAAGGCTTGAGCTTCCCGTACAACATCGGCTCGTCCGGCAGGTAGGCCATCCTGGCCTTGGCCGCCGCCGGCGCGTCGGCCAGGTCGATGCCGAGCACCTCGATGCTGCCGGCGTCCGGCGCCAGCAGGCCGCTCACCAGCCGCAGCGTGGTGGTCTTGCCGGCGCCGTTCGGGCCGAGCAGGGCATAGAACTCGCCGCGCCGCACGACCAGGTCGAGGCCATCGACGGCGGGACGGCCGAAATCCTTGCGCAGGCCGGCCAGGCGCAGGGCGGGTGGTTGCGCATTCATGAAAGCCTCACAGGGGCGCGAACGAGGACAGGAACTGGTCGACCTGCTCGGGCGGCGTCGCATTCGCCGGTCCGAGCACGATGACCTGGTAGAAGCGCTCGCCGCGCGCCTTGAAGCGGCCATGCAGGCGCATCGGCTTGCCGTTGGCGGCGCCTGTCGCTTGCACGCGCAGGCCGTCCCGGGCCACCGGCGCCGGCGCCGCCTCCGCGCCGGCGCCGATATTGCGCAGCAGGGCCAGGCGCATCGCCGGCAGCGCGGCGCGGGCGCGCGCTGCATCGGGCGCCGTGGCGGCGCCGACGGCGAAGGTGGCGCCGTCGACCTCGGCCGCCGTCATGGTCATCTCCACCCGCAGGCCGTCGAGGTCCACCGCGCGCGTGAAGGTGGCCGGCTTGGCCGGGAACAGGATCTTGTAGCGGCCTTCCTGGCTCGTGTGCTCGCGCCAGTTATAGGTGGGATTGCAGCCGGCCAGCAGGCTGGCCGCCAGCATGGCCGGGACGAGGAAGCGCAAGCGCATGCGAAGCGGATTCGGTGGTCGCATGGATGGGTCAATAGCGGGGTGCATGGCACGATAGTAGCAGCAGCGGCTACCTCCCTTGCCGTTTTTTGGGGGAGGGCGGCCACGGTATTCTCTGGACATGGCGGCGTGCCCGGATGTCCTGAATCACGGGTATGCATCGGTCCCGGCTGGAACGTTCTGCGACCCGGCCTCCACCGAAAGATGGAGGACTTCGGCCCGCCCGGCGCGTCTTGGCGTATTATTTTCTCTATTGCGCATTCCAGGATCATCATGAAACGCAGAATCGGATTCCTGTTCCCGCCCGGCTTCCAGGCGCTCGACCTGATGGCCACCACCGTGTTCGAGATCGCCAACGGTCTCGACGGCGGGCCGTTCTATGACATGACCATGCTGTCGGAGCACGGCGGCGTGCTCTCCAGCTCGTCCGGCGTCGGCGTGTTCACCGAAGCTTTCGACCGGCGCGACTACGACACCCTGATCGTGGCCGGCATCATGACCCCGGTCGGCTTCAAGTCGAGCGCGCCCTTCCTGAACTTCCTGCGCGAAGCCAGCGCGGCCTCGCGCCGCACCGCCAGCATCTGCACCGGCGCCTTCATCCTGGCCGAGGCCGGCCTGATCGACGGCCGCCGCGCCACCACCCACTGGGCCCTGGCGCGCGACCTGCAGCGCGCCTGTCCGAAGTCGCGCATCGAGGAAGACCGCATCTACATCAACGACGGTCGCGTGTGGACCTCGGCCGGCATGACCGCCTGCATCGACCTGTGCCTGGCGATGGTGGAGGAAGACCTGGGCAAGGACGCGTCGAAGCACATCGCGCGCCACATGGTGGTCTACCACCGCCGCAGCGGCGGCCAGTCGCAGTTCTCGGCCCTGCTCGAGCTGGAGCCGAAATCGGACCGCATCCAGCAGGCGCTCACCTACGCCAAGAGCCACCTGCGGCGGCCGCTGTCGGTCGACGAGCTGGCCGAGGCGGCCAACCTCAGCACGCGCCAGTTCAGCCGCAGCTTCCGCCTCGAGACCGGGCAATCGCCGGCGCGCGCGATCGAGGTGCTGCGGGTCGAGGCGGCGCGCGCCATGATCGAGACCAGCAACCACTCGATCGACGTGGTCGCGCGCGAGACGGGCTTTGCCGACCCCGAGCGCATGCGGCGCGCGTTCCTGCGCGCCTTCGGCCAGCCGCCGCAGGCGATCAAGCGCGCGGCGCGCGAGCAGGCGCTCTAGGCCCAGGCGCAGACGGATCAATCGTCGCGCAGCGCGCGCCGGTAGCCGATCGCCTCGGCCACGTGCTTCGACCGCACGTCGTCCACGTCCGCCAGGTCGGCGATCGTGCGCGCCACCTTGAGCACGCGGTGGTAGGCCCGCGCCGACCAATGCAGGTGCCGGGCGGCATCGTGCAGCAGCCGGCGCCCGGCTTCGTCGGGCGCGCAGTGGCGATCGATCGCGCCCGGCCCCAGCTGGCTGTTGGGCCGCCCCTGGCGCGCGAGCTGGCGCGCATGGGCCCGCGCCACCCGCTGCGCGATGCTCGCGCTCGGTTCGCCATCGGCCTGCGCGCCCATGCTGTCCGGCGCCATGGCCGCCACCGGCAGCTGGAGGTCGATGCGGTCGAGCAGCGGCCCGGAGATGCGTCCCTGGTAGCGCAGCACGGCGTCCGGCGTGCAACGGCACTTGCCGCTGGCGTGGCCCAGCCAGCCGCAGGGGCAGGGATTCATCGCCGCGATCAGCTGGAAGCGCGCGGGAAAATCTGCCTGGTGGGCCGCGCGCGAGATCGTGATCGATCCCGACTCCAGCGGCTCGCGCAGCACTTCCAGCACGCGGCGCTCGAACTCGGGCAGCTCGTCGAGAAACAGTACCCCGTGATGCGCCAGCGACACCTCGCCCGGCCGCGGCAGGTTGCCGCCGCCGACCAGGGCCACGCCGGACGTCGTGTGATGCGGACTGCGAAACGGCCGCTGGCGCCAACGTTCGGGCGCGAAGCCGCCGGCCAGCGATTGCACGGCGGCCGACTCGAGCGCCTCGGCCTCGCTCATCTGCGGCAGCAGGCCGGGCAGGCGCGCCGCCAGCATGCTCTTGCCCGCGCCCGGCGGGCCGACCAGCAGCACGGAATGAGTCCCGGCTGCCGCCACCTCGAGCGCGCGCTTGGCATGCTGCTGGCCCTTGACCTCGGCGAAGTCGGGATAGGAAGGCAGCCGCGTCAGGCCGGGGCCATGGTGGCGCGCCAGCTTCGGCGCGTCGGGCGCATTGGCGAAGTGGGCGCAGACCTCGAGCAAGGTGCGCGCCGGGTAGATGGCGGCTGCCTCGACCAGGGCCGCTTCGTCGGCATTGGCCAGCGGCAGGATGAAGGCGCGCATTTCGTCGTCGCGCATCTCGTCCTTACCTGAGCGCGCCATCGCGAACGCCATCGCCAGCGCGCCGCGCACCGGGCGCAGCTCACCCGACAGCGACAGTTCTCCCGCAAATTCGTAGCGGTGCAGCGCATCGTCGCGGATCTGGCGCGAGGCGGCCAGGATGCCCAGCGCGATCGGCAGGTCGAAGCGGCCCGATTCTTTCGGCAGGTCGGCGGGCGCCAGGTTGATCGTGATGCGGCGCGCCGGGATATCGAAGCCGGAATTCTGCAGCGCCGCGCGCACGCGGTCTTTCGCTTCGCGCACTTCGGTATCGGGCAGGCCGACGATGGCTATGCCGGGTAGACCGTTGGCCAGGTGGACCTCGACGTTGACGGCGGGCGCTTCCATGCCAGAGAGGGCGCGGCTTCTGAGGACGGCGAGACTCATAGACTCTGATCGACGAGTAGAGATTCGCTAGATACTGAAGGGGCGGTGAAGCTGAGTCTTGCGATTTACCAAACGTACGAGTTCGGCGAACTTAGACTATTCACATCCCTAAGAACAACCTAAATGCTCATACAATGCACTTACTTGCTTGTCCTGACAGAAAAGCCCGCTTGCGCGGGCTTAATGAGTTACCTAGGGAGGCGCTGATCAATTCATCCGCACTACGTGTCACAGGGTCTGCTCATCTGCGATAATTTTGGCTCCTCCAACGTCACGGTGTCGATCATGCAGAAGAGCTTCTCTGACCTTGAATACGCGAGCAAGAAGAAGCTGACGCGGCGCGACCGCTTCCTTGCAGAGATCGAAAAGATCACGCCGTGGAAGCAGCTGCAGCAGGCAATCGAACCGTTTTATCCCAAGGTCGTCGGTGCTGGCCGCCCGCCAATCGGCTTGGCACGCATGCTGAGGATGTACGTGGCCCAACAGTGTTTCGGCTTGTCGGATGAGGGCATTGAAGACGCGATTTATGACAGCCAGGCCATCCGCGCTTTCGTTGGCATCGACCTCAATCGGGAGTCCGCGCCGGACGCGACGACGCTCCTTAAATTTCGCCATCTGCTCGAAGCCAAGGGACTCACCAAGAAGATCTTCGACACGATCAACGGCCATCTTGCCGAGAAGGGTTTGATGATGCGTGAGGGGACCATCGTGGACGCCACGCTGATCGCTGCGCCACCTTCGACCAAGAACAAGGACGGGAAGCGCGACCCAGAAATGCACCAGTCGAAGAAGGGCAACGACTGGCATTTTGGGATGAAGGCGCACGTGGGCGTGGACGCCGCGTCGGGCCTGGTGCATACCGTCATCGGCACTGCCGGCAACGTCTCCGACGTTACGCAAGCGGGCTCGCTGTTGCACGGTGATGAATCTGCTGCGCTTGGCGATGCAGGCTACCAAGGTGTCGAAAAGCGCGCAGAGAATCTCGGCAAATCGGTGACCTGGCACGTGGCGATGAAGCGCTCCAAGCGCAAGGCGCTGCCCAAGAACAAGCTCGGCCGCATGCTCGAAAAACTGGAGCATCTCAAGGCGAGCGTGCGGGCGAAAGTTGAGCATCCGTTCCATGTCATCAAGAACCTGTTCCGCCATCGGAAGACACGCTATCGCGGCTTGGCCAAGAACACCGCTCAGCTCTTTACCTTGTTCGGCTTCGCCAATCTGGTGCTGGCCGGACGGCGATTTACGATCACAGAAACCCGAAGTGCGTCCTGAGTGCCGAAAGGCGCAAGGAAAACTGCCAATTCGCTGAAAAGTTCGCCGTAGCGGCGTCAAGAAACCTATCGCAACGTGCGAGGCGACCACGTCACCAAAAACTGCGGATGCGCCGAAAAATCGTTAATTGATCAGCGCTTCCCTAGGGCAAGAGGTCAAGGACAAGAGATTATCTGTCCAACGCCCATTAGCATGAGTTCGCAAATACGCAGGGCGGCCCGCTGGTTCTACCACGCCTACATCTGCACGGTTACCATATCGATCCATCACATAGAATGTGTTCGCATTAGATTTAATCCACGCGACAACTTCGGCAACCGTATTGCGCCATACCGCTCCATTTCCTACATGAGTGATGTATTCATGTCCGCCATCGGAATGGGAAAGATTAATGCATGTGATCTGGCAATCAGCCATTGTATGTCCTCGCTGTGATTGATAAATATCGTCACTTGTGACGAAAAAACGTTGAGTTTTTTAAACATACTGGCTTAGAATGGGACTCTGATTGGTGCACAAGTGCACTGTTCAGAGTCCTTGTCTAAGCCTAACTACCCTAATAAGGTGGTATGGGTTTTAGCCATACATGATCCCTGCCTATCCAGCCCAACATTGCTGGTTATGTAACCGCGCCCAGCGGCTAGGGTCAATCCTCCGGAACGACCAGTGCCTCTCACAACACTGGTCGCTTCCACCCAACTCCCGCGCTTTTTTGCTGATCATACGTACAGTGCTTGCGAGAGCATTAATGCGAACTCTACAGACGAATTTCTGAGTTTGCCAGTTTTTTTTGAAATTTTTGGTGATTTTTTTTGGGCATCAAGTCTTGACATTCTCACAGCCTCAATAGATCCGGGATTTGCAGGTTTGTGAGTGCTAACTATTGCTTTCCGATAGTAGCCATCGCGTTCATTTTCTTCTTCACCTCTAGCATTCGCTTGTATGCAATTCGCATAAAAGACATGGTGTAGGTAGCGACATTAGTCTTCTATTCCCATATTTCTACCGTCTGTCACAATCATCTGGCATTGCACTCCACTAACGCTGCATTATCTAGGAGGAAACATCTACCCGCATCTTATGCAGGTAGAGTCGATCAGAAACCGTTAAGGAGTCACCGCCGATGTTATCGATCAAGCAGCTCAACAAGACGTATGCCAATGGCGTGAAGGCCATCAACGATGTCAGTCTCGAGATCCCGAACGGCATGTTCGGCCTGCTCGGACCGAACGGCGCCGGCAAGTCCTCGTTGATGCGCACCATCGCCACCCTGCAGGACCCCGACAGCGGCAGCATCCATTTCCACGGCCTCGACGTGCTGAAGGACAAGGAGAGCCTGCGCCGCCAGCTCGGCTACCTGCCGCAGGACTTCGGGGTCTATCCGAAAGTCAGCGCCGAAAAGCTGCTGAACCACTTCGCCGTCCTGAAAGGCCTGACCGCGAAGGGCGAGCGCAGGGAGATCGTCGAAGCCCTGCTGCACCAGACCAATCTGTGGGAAGCGCGCAAGCGCGGCCTGGGCACCTATTCGGGCGGCATGCGCCAGCGCTTCGGCATCGCCCAGGCGCTGCTCGGCGCGCCGCGCCTGGTGATCGTCGACGAGCCGACCGCCGGCCTCGATCCCGACGAGCGCAACCGCTTCCTGAACCTGCTGGCCAAGATCGGCGAGCAGGTGGTGGTCATCCTGTCGACCCATATCGTCGAGGACGTGACCGACCTGTGTCCGCGCATGGCCATGATCGCCAAGGGCACGGTGCTGCTGCAGGGCGAGCCGCAGGCCGCGATCGACACCCTGAAAAGCCGCGTGTGGCGCCGCACCGTCACCCAGGAAGCGCTGCCCGGATACCAGGAGCGCTTCAACGTGCTGTCCACCCGCCTGGTGGCGGGCCGGCCGCAGATCAACGTCTATGCCGAGTCGCAGCCGGACGACGGTTTTGTCAGCGTCGAGCCGGACCTGGAAGACGTCTACTTCCTGCAGATCCGCAATGCCAGCCGCGGGGCTGGACAGGCGGCGTCGGCCCAGGCTGCGCCGGTGACGGCGTGAGGAGGGCGGCATGCTGAGAGAATTCTTCAAGTTCGAGCTGGACTTCCAGCTGCGCCAGCCCCTGCTGTGGGTGTGCGCGCTGATCTTCGGCGCGCTGGCCTTCGGCGCCACCACCAGCGATGCGATCCAGGTCGGCGGCAGCATCGGCAACGTCAACCGCAATGCGCCGACCGTGGTCGCGCAGCTGCTCGGCATCTTCAGCCTGATGTCGATGTTCGTCGTCACCATCTTCATCGCCGGCGGCGTGCTGCGCGACGCCGAAGTCGGCATCTCCGACATGCTGTTCGCCACGCCGATGAAAAAGCGCGACTACCTGATCGGCCGCTTCGCCGCCGGCCTGGTGGCCTGCCTGCTCATCTTCGCCATGATCGTGCTCGGCACGATGCTCGGTCCCCTGATGCCGTGGATCGATGTCCAGCGGGTCGGCCCATTCCCCGGCGCGGCCTACCTGTGGGCGCTGGGCGTGCTGGTCGTGCCCAACCTGTTCTTCATCGGCGCCTTGCTGATGCTGCTGGCCGCCACCACGCGCTCGATCATGATGGTGTACGTCGGCGTGATGGCTTTCTTCGTGCTGTGGATCGTCGCCGGCAGCTTCACCTCGAACATCGACAACGAGTGGATCGCCGTGCTGGCCGATCCCTTCGGCCTGCGCGCGCTCGGCCGCGCCACGCGCTACTTCTCGACCGCCGAATCGAATGCCGGCCTGCCCGACATTGGCGGCTACATGCTGGCCAACCGCCTGCTGTGGAGCGCCGTGGCGCTGGTGCTGGTCGGCCTGACCCTGGCCCTGTTCAAGCCGCAGCGCGCCGGCACCGGCAAGCGCCTGTTCGGCAAGGTCAAAACGCAGGCCGCGCAGGCCTTCGTGCCGGTGACGGTGGCCCTGCCGCGCGTCGCGCCGCGGTTTACCGGCGCCACGCGCTGGGCCCAGTGCTGGCACATCTTCGCCTTCGACGCCGTCGCGGTGTTCAGAAGCGTGCCATTCCTCGTGCTGCTGCTGTTCGGCGTGCTGAACATGGTCGGCAGTGCGAGCGTGCTGGACGAGATGTTCGGCACCGACGTCTATCCGCGCACGCACCTGATGATCGAACTGCTGAAAGGGTCGTTCAACTTCCTCCTGATTGTCATCGTCACCTTCTATGCGGGCGAGTTGATCTTCAAGGAACGCCAGGCCAGGATCGCCGACGTGAGCGACGCCATGCCGGCGCCGAACTGGGCGCCGCTGGTCGCCAAGAGCCTGGCGCTGGTGGGCGTGGTGCTGGTGTTCCTGTTCGCCGGGATCCTGACCGCGATCGCCATCCAGCTGTTCCGGGGCGGGGCGCCGGTCGAATTCGGGGTGTACGTCCAGGGCGTGTTCATGGCCGGCCTGCCGTTCGTCCTGATGGCGCTGATCGCCATCGTGCTGCAGGTCGTCACCAACAACAAATTCATCGGCTACCTGCTGGTGATCGTCCTCCTGATCGCGCAGATCGTCCTGTCGGTGATGCACTTCGATCACAATCTGTACAACATCGCGCTGCTGCCCGAGACGCCGTATTCGGACATGAACGGCTTCGGCCATTTCGTCACGGGCTGGGCCTGGTTCGCGCTGTACTGGACCCTGTTCTGCCTGGCGGCGCTGATCGTGGCCCAGGCCTTCTGGGTGCGCGGCCTGTCGGTCGCGTGGCGTGCGCGGGTGCGCGAAGCGGGCCGCCGCCTGCGCGGAGGCGCCGGCGTGGCGCTGGCGCTGTGCACGATCGCCTTCGCCCTGGTTGGCGGCTGGATCTTCCATAACACCGTGACCCTGGGCGGCTACGAAGCCAAGAACGTGAGCATGGACAAGCAGGCCCGGTACGAGAAGAACTACCGCCAGTACAAGGACTTGCCGCATCCGAAGGTTATCGACGTGCGCGCCGCGGTCGACATCTATCCGGAGCAGCGCCGCGTGACGGTCAAGGGCAGCTACGTCCTGGAGAACAAGACCGACAAGCCGCTCGACACCCTGCGCCTGCAGTTCAATCCCGACGTCGTCACGACCCTGGGCAAGCTGCCGCCGCACCAGGTGGTGCTGGACGACACCGAATCGGGCTTCAGGATCCTGAAGCTGGCCGCACCCCTGGCGCCGGGCGCGCGCCTGCCGCTCGACTTCACGATCGATGCGCATCGCCAGGGCTTCTCGAATTCGGGCAAGGCCGACACCTTCAACCTCAACGGCACGTTCTTCAACAACCACGAGTTCTTCCCGATGCTCGGCTACCAGGCCGACTACGAGCTGCTAGAGCGCAACGAGCGCCGCAAGCGCGGGCTGGGCGAGCCGCAGCGCATGGCCAAGCTCGAGGACGAGGCGGCGCGCGTCGACTCCATGTTCGGCGGCGGCGCGGACTGGATCGGCTTCGAGACCACGGTGTCGACCAGCGGCGACCAGATCGCGCTGGCGCCGGGCTACCTGCAAAGATCGTGGAAGGAGAACGGCCGCAACTACTACCATTACAAGATGGACCAGAAGATGATGCCGTTCTTCGCCTACCTGTCGGCGCGCTGGCAGGTGAAGAAGGGCGACTGGAACGGCATCCCGATCGAGATCTACCACGACGCCAAGCACGGCTACAACGTGGACCGGATGATCGAGGCCACCCGCAAGTCGCTGGACTACTTCACCACCGAGTTCACGCCGTACCAGCACAAGCAGGTGCGCATCCTGGAGTTCCCCAACTACCAGGCCTTCGCCCAGTCGTTCGCGAACACGATCCCGTTCTCGGAGTCGATCGGCTTCATCGCCGACCTGCGCGACAAGGAAGACATCGACTACGTGTTCTATGTGACGGCCCACGAGATGGCGCACCAGTGGTGGGGCCACCAGGTCACCGCCGCCAACGTGCAGGGCTCGAGCATGCTGATCGAATCGCTGTCGCAGTACTCGGCGCTGATGGTGATGGAGAAGGAGTACGGGCGCCACCAGATGCGCCGATTCCTGCGCTACGAGCTCGATCGCTACCTGCGTTCGCGCGGCGGCGAGGTGATCGAAGAGCTGCCGCTCATGCGCGTGGAAAACCAGGATTACATCCACTACCGCAAGGGCAGCCTGATCTTCTACCGCCTGCGCGACGAGATCGGCGAACAGGCGCTGAACCGCGCGCTCAAGCGCTTCCTCGAAGACAAGGGCTACCAGGAGTCGCCGTTCACCACCTCGAAGGAGCTGCTCGACTACATCCGCGCCGAGGCGCCGCTTGATAAGCACGCCCTGATCTCGGACATGTTCGAGAAAATCGTGTTCTACGATAACCGCGTGACGCAGGCGACGGCGAAGAAGCGCCCGGATGGCCAATGGGACGTGACGATGACGCTGCACCTGGCCAAGATGGAGGCCGACGGCAAGGGCAAGGAAACCGCGCGCGCCTACGACGAGCCGGTGGAGATCGGCGTGTTCGCCCGCGCCGCAGGGGCCAGGGAAGCCGACGAAAAAGTGCTGCTCCTGGAGAAGCGCGTGCTGTCCGGCGCCAATCCGGTGGTGACGGTCACGGTGAAGGAGCAGCCGTTCGAGGTGGGCGTCGATCCCTACAACAAGATGATCGACCGCGTGTCGCGCGACAACCGCAAGGAGGTCGGTATCGAGTGATCCGGGGCGAACATGCCGCCATGGTCCGGCCGTTCGGCCAGGCCATGGCGGGGGAGGCGACGCGTGGACGGCAAACGCGGCATACTGGAACTTCTTCGTTCTTTCGCCGCTCATGATGAAACCTGTCGTCGCTGCCTTTCTGCTCGCCATCCTGCCGCTGTCGTCCCTCGCCGCGCCGGCCCCCGCCGCGCGCCAGGAGATCGCGCACCTGATCGGCTACCTGACCGCGTCCGGTTGCAGCTTCCAGCGCAACGGCAGCTGGCACGACGCCGCGCAAGCGGCGAAACACCTCCAGCGCAAATACGACTACCTGCTCAAGCGCGACCTGGTCGCCTCGAGCGAGGATTTCATCGCGCGCGCCGCCAGCGAAAGCAGCCTCAGCGGCAAGCCCTACCTGGTCCGCTGCGGCGGCAATGCGCCGGTCGCCAGCGCAGCCTGGCTCAAGGCCGAGCTGGCGAAGTATCGCGCCGCGCGCCCATCCCGCTGAGTTCGCGCATCCGAAGAATTCGGCTGGCGCGCAACGATCGTCACCATGGGTATCCCCACCGCATTGACTCGTGCATAACTTTCGTGTGAGGATTTGTTCTATATTAAATAGCAACACTATCTGACTGCGGAAGCGGTACCGGTCGCCACGGAAAGGGCCGGGTCCCGACGAGAGGAAATGCAATGCTGGCTAAGAGCTGGGCATGGTGGGTGCCGGTATTGCTATTGGGCGCATGGAATGGCGCCGCACATGCCACCCAGACCGATCCGATCGCACGGCTGGTGCACCAGGAGCGCTATCAAGAGGCGAACAGTGCGATCCAGGCCAGGCTGGCGCGCGACGCCACCGATCCGACGGCACTGGCCGCGTCGGTCGACGTGCGCATCGCCCGGGGCGAGCCGGACGACTTGCCGCAGGCGCGCGCCGCGGCCGAGCGCTGCGTCGGGGCCAATCCGGACAGCAGTCTCTGCGCCGAAGCGCTGGGAAACGTCATGCTGGCGCAGTCGCGCGCCGGCGGCCTGGTCGCGTTCGTGCGCAATGCGCATGCCACGCGCGATACCCTGGAGCGCGCGCTGCGCTTCGATCCGATGAATTACCGCGCCCGCGTGACGCTGATGAGCTTTTATCTGGACGCGCCGTTCTTCCTGGGCGGCAGCGAGGTGCGCGCACGCGAACTGGCCACCGAAGCGCGCCGCCTCGACCCCGACCTGACCCGGCTGATGCGCGCCATGTGCGCTTTCGACGAGGGGAAACTGGACGAGGCCGAGCAGCACATCCTGGCGGCCGACCTGACGCAGTATGCACTGGTGCAGGGCAGCGAGCGCGAGCTGCTGCTGGCCCTGGCCAGCACCCACCTCGACGCCGGCCGCCATGCGCAGAGCGTCCGGCTGTTCCAGGAACTGAACCGCCGGCTGCCGTCCGGCGAGCATGGACTTTACGGACTGGCGCAAGTGGCGCGCGCCCAGGGGCGGCTGGCCGACGCCGCGCTGCAGCTGGAGAGGGCGGCAGCGATCGCCCCCAAGCCCTATGTCTACAAGACGCTGGGCGAAGTCTACGAAGCGCGCCGCGACCGGCCGCGGGCGATCGCGGCCTACCAGGCGGCGCTGGCGGGCGTTCCGCCGCTCGCGCGGCGCGAGAAGAGGCAGGTGACGGCGCAGCTGGCGCAGTTGCAGCGGCGCTGATGGCCGACCGGAGGATGGCGAATTACGCTTCGATTCACGCTTCGATTCACGCTTCGATTCACGCGACGATCAGCGGATTCTTGGTAAGCGCCACCGCCAGGATGTAGGCGAAGCAGGCCAGCGCGGCGACGAAAGCGAGGGCGCGCACCTGGCGCGTGCGGCCGCGCCTGAGCGCCACCGTGCCCAGGCCGATGTAGGCGACCAGGGCCAGCAGCTTGGCCGTCAGCCACGGCGATTGGCCCGGATACTGGCCGCTCCATACCGCCAGGCCGATGGCGCTGGCCAGCAGCAGGGTGTCGATCGCATGCGGCGCGATCTTCACCCAGCGCTGCTCCAGGCGCTTCGATGCGGCCAGCATCCACAGGCCGCGGACGAGGAACAGGGCGCCGCTCACCACGGCGAAGGTCATGTGGATATGCTTGAGGGCGTAATAACTCATCGTTGGGTCGGGTTGGTTGCGACCCCGGCAGTATGCCCGAACCCGGCCCGCGGGCGCGACTGTTCAAAGGACCGGTCAGCCGCACTCGCCGACGTAGTGGCACGACGCGCAGCGCGAACACCCGTCGACCTTGCGCAGCGCCAGCGCGCCGCATTCCGGGCATTTGGCGCCGTTCAGGACGGGCAGCGGCTCGGCCGGCGTCTCCTCCTGCAAGCGCGGCCCTGGCGCGGCGTCGTGCATGCGCCGTTCGAAGCTGCGCGCGAGCGCGTCCACCGGCACCTGGTTGCCCTGCTCGTCGAGGAAGCCGCGCCGCGTCAGGATCCGCTGCAGCATGAAGGCGATCGCCGCGACTTCGGAGTCGTGGTACACCGGCACCTGCACGCCGTCGTCGCGCACGATGTGGCCGCAGCGCACCGGGCCTTTTTCCCATACCACTTCGCGCATGTCGGCCAGCGCCCGCGCGATTGGACCGCCGGCGCGCGCCACCATCGACAGCAGCCGCATCGAGGCCGTGATCCACTGGTGGCCGCCGGTGCGCTGGTTGGCCGGCATGAAGAATTCGAAAGGACGCTCGACCGTCACCTGGCGGCCTTCCCACACGCCTTCGGCGCGCAGGAAGCTCACCGTCAGGTAGACGGTCTTGCGGCCTTCCTGGGTCGAGTACTCGATCTTCGACGTCACCGATTCCAGCTCGCCGAGCGGACGGTGCTCGAAGCGCCTGCGCAGCGGGTCGTCGTCCGCCACCGGCGCGGCCGATGCGTCGTCCGCTGCCGGCGCGGTCGACAACACACTCCCCAGCACCGCGTTGGGGCGATAGGTCGCCAGCCCCTTCAGGCCGGCGCGCCAGGCTTCCAGGTACAGGTCGCGGAAGTCGTCATAGGGATAATCCTCGGGCACGTTGACGGTCTTGGAGATCGCGGTGTCGATGAAGGGCTGGACCGCCTCCACCATGCGCAGGTGGTCCAGCGCGCGCATCTCGAGCGCGGTGACGAAGCTTGGGGGCAAGGGGGCGTCGCCGCGCAGCTGGCGGTACAGGCGCCAGGCGTGGTCGCACACCTCGTAGCTGCGCGTGCCGCCGTCCGCCGTGCGCTTCCTGCGCTGGTAGGTCCAGGAATAGGGCGGCTCGATGCCGTTCGAGGCATTGTCGGCGAAGGCCAGCGAAATGGTGCCGGTCGGCGCGATCGACAGCAGGTGCGAGTTGCGGATGCCGTGCTTGCGGATGCCGTCGCGCAGCGCCTCGGGCAGGCGCAGGGCGAACTGTCCGCGCAGGTACTGGTCGGCGTCGAACAGCGGGAAGGCGCCTTTTTCGCGCGCCAGTTCGATCGAGGCCGCGTAGGCCGCGTCGCGCAGCTCGCTGGCGATGCGCGCCGCCATGGCCCGGCCCGGGTCGGCGTCGTAGCGCAGGCCCAGCATCGCCAGCGCGCTGCCCAGCCCCAGGAAGCCCAGGCCGACGCGGCGCTTGGCGCGCGCCTCGTCGGCCTGCTGCGGCAGCGGCCATCGGGTGGCGTCCAGCACCAGGTCGAGCATGCGCACCGCGACGGTCGCCACCTTGCGCAGGCGCTCGAAGTCCAGCCGCGCATCCAGGGTGAACGGCGCGTCGATGAAGGCGGTGAGATTCAGCGAGCCGAGATCGCAGCAGCCATACGGCGGCAGCGGCTGCTCGCCGCAGGGATTGGTGGCGCGCAGTTCCTCGGCATACCAGAGGTTGTTCTCGGCATTCATGCGGTCGACGAACAGCACGCCCGGCTCGGCGTGGTCGTAGGTCGAGACCATGATGCGCTCCCACAGGTCGCGCGCACGCACGCTGCGGTAGACCCACAGGCCGTCTTCGCGGCGGTGGCCGCCGGCCGCCTGCTCTTCGTCGCCCGGCTCGGCCGCGTGCACCAGCGCGAACGCCTCGTCCGCCTCGACCGCGCGCATGAAGGCGTCGGTCACGCCGACCGAGATATTGAAGTTGGTGAGACGGCCCGTGTCCTTGGCCGCGATGAAGCGCTCGATGTCGGGATGGTCGATGCGCAGCACGCCCATCTGGGCGCCGCGCCGGGCGCCGGCCGACTCCACCGTGCGGCATGAGGCGTCGAACACTTCCATGTACGACACCGGGCCGGAAGCGCGCGAGGCGGTGCCGGCCACCTTGCTGCCCAGCGGGCGGATCGCGGAAAAATCGTAGCCGACCCCGCCGCCGCGGCGCATGGTCTCGGCGGCTTCGCTGAGCGCGGTATAGATGCCGGGCAGGCCGTCGCTGGCGCCGGAGATCGAGTCGCCCACCGGCTGGACGAAACAGTTGATGAGGGTGGCCGACAGGCCAAGGCCGGCGGCGGACGCAATCCGGCCGGCGGGAATGAAGCCCTGTTGCTGGGCCTCCAGGTAACGGCGCTCGCAGTCGGCGCGCTGTGCTGCCGGCTCGAGGGCGGCCAGGGCGCGTGCGATGCGCCGCTGCACGTCCCCGATCGTGCGTTCGTCGCCGCGCGCGTATTTTTCGCGCAGCACGTCCAGCGACACTTCCTGCGCGGGCAGGGCGCCGGCTGGTGCTTCTGGTGCATTCATGCCGGTCGCCCTATCCATGAATGCACCCGCCATCAGGGTTTGTTGATCGGCGTGTCGCCCGATTTGTCGAGATGCGGCGGCAGCACGATGGTCGGATCTTCGGGCTGGGCAGGGAATGGCGCGGTGGCCGACGGCGCCGCGCCTGGCGGCGGGGTGGTCGACGTGGACGATGCCGAGGTGGAGGCGCCGGAAGCGAGGCGGGCTTCGAGCTCGATCACGCGCAGCTCGAGCGCTTCGAGCTTGGCGCGGGTCTTGGCCAGCACCTGGGCCTGGATGTCGAATTCCTCGCGCGTTACCAGGTCGAGCTTGGCGAAGCCCGAGGTCATCGCGGCCTTGACGTTGCGCTCGATGTCCTTGGCCGGACCACTTTCGAGTGCCTGGTTGATCTTGCCCTGCAAGTCGCTGAAGAAGTTGCTGTTGTTCATGTCCCTATCCCTTTCTGCCGGGTTGTATGCACCAAGTCGGTGCAAACGAGCCTGATTTGGTGCGTCACGCAACACGGCGGACGCCGCTCGCGCTCGGTTGTATTGAAGCAAATCGTATGTGGGGCGTGTTTACCAAAAAAACAAGGCCATTTTGCGCGCTTTTATGAGCTGGCACACATCCTGCTAAATGAAAGAGGAATAACGCATGAAAAAAGGATTCCGAACGCAGTAACTGTCAAAGGGGGTTTGTCATGAAGTGCAATGCAAAAATCAACGCAATCAGTCTGGCGATTCTGGCTTTCACCAGCGTCCCGGCCATGGCACAGGAACAACCCGCCGAACATCAGGTGAGCTACAACGTGGCCCTCACCAGCGACTACCGTTACCGCGGCCTGTCGCAAACCGATTCCGACCCCGCGCTGTCCGGCGGCGTCGACTACGTGCACAGCCCAACCGGCTTTTACGTAGGCACCTGGCTCTCCACCATCAAGTGGACGAAAGACCTGGGTGGCGACGGCAATATTGAATGGGATGTGTATGCCGGCAAGCGTGGCCAGTTGACCGACGAGGTCAGCTACGACGTCGGCGGCCTGTATTACTGGTATCCGGATAACAGCCTGGATCCGAACGCAAATACGTTTGAAATTTACGGCAAGCTCGGCTTCGGGCCCGCATATATCAAGTATTCGCACTCGACGACCAATCTGTTCGGCACCGCCGACAGCAAGCGCAGCGGTTACCTGGACGTGGGCGCCGACATCGACGTCGGCAACGGCTTCCTGTTGAACCTGCACGTTGGCCGCCAGCGCGTGAAGAACAACAGCCCGGCGTCGTACACCGACTACAAGGTCGGCGTGACGAAGGACTTCGGGGTCGCCACCGTGGCCCTGGCCTGGCACAAGGCGAATACCGATGCCTACCTGAGTCCGGAAGGCAAGAACCTGGGCAAGTCAGCCGCCGTGCTGTCCGTGTCAAAAACTTTTTGATAGCAAAAGAGGCAATACCATGAAAATGATTACCGCCATCATCAAGCCCTTCAAGCTCGACGAGGTGCGTGAAGCGCTGTCGGAAATCAACGTACAAGGCATGACGGTGACCGAAGTGAAGGGTTTCGGTCGCCAGAAGGGTCACACCGAGCTGTACCGTGGCGCCGAGTACGTCGTCGACTTCCTGCCCAAGATCAAGATCGAAGCTGCCGTCGACGATGCCGTCGTCGACCAGGTGATCGACGCGATCCAGGGCGCCGCCCGCACCGGCAAGATCGGTGACGGCAAGATCTTCGTGGCCGACCTGAATCAGGTCATCCGTATCCGCACCGGCGAGACCGGCAACGACGCACTGTAAGAAGGAAAGTGTTCATGAAGCATATAACGACAAAAATCCTGACCGCCATGCTGGGCCTGGGCCTGGCCCTCCCGGCCATGGCGGCGCCGTCCATCAACAAGGGGGATACCGCCTGGATGTTCGTCGCCACGCTGCTGGTGATCATGATGGTGATCCCGGGCCTGGCGCTGTTCTACGGCGGCATGGTACGCGCCAAGAACATGTTGTCGGTCCTGATGCAGGTCATGATGGTGTTTTCGCTGATCATCGTGCTGTGGTGCCTGTACGGCTACTCGCTGGCCTTCACCGGCAACAACGCCTTCATCGGCGGCTTCGACCGTGCCTTCCTGCAAGGCATCTGGGACCCGGTCGCCGGCACGTTCTCGATGGGCGCCACCTTCACCAAGGAGGTGATGATCCCCGAGTTCATCTTCGTCGCCTTCCAGGGCACCTTCGCCGCCATCACCTGCGCGCTGATCGTCGGTTCCTTCGCCGAGCGCGCGCGCTTCGCGGCGGTGCTGGCCTTCGTGGTGATCTGGTTCACGTTCGCCTACCTGCCGATGGCGCACATGGTCTGGTTCTGGGCCGGCCCTGACGCGATTACCGACGCCGCCTCGCTGGCCACCGTCACCGCCGGCGCCGGCTACCTGTGGCAGCAGGGCGCGCTCGACTTCGCGGGCGGCACCGTGGTGCACATCAATTCCGCGGTCGCCGGCCTGGTCGGCGCCTACGTGATCGGCAAGCGCGTCGGCTACGGCAAGGAATCGATGGCCCCGCACTCGCTGCCGATGACGATGGTCGGCGCTTCGCTGCTGTGGGTCGGCTGGTTCGGCTTCAACGCCGGTTCGGCGCTCGAAGCGGGCGACATCGCGGCGCTGGCCTTCATCAACACCCTGCTGGCGACCGCCGCCGCCACCGTCTCGTGGGCGGCCGGCGAGTGGATCTTCAAGCGCAAGCCATCGATGCTGGGCGCCGCCTCGGGCGCCATCTCGGGCCTGGTGGCGATCACCCCGGGCGCCGGTTTCGTGGGGCCGATGGGCGCCTTGGTCATGGGCCTGCTGGCTGGTATCATCTGCCTGTGGGGCGTGACCGGCCTGAAGCGCATGCTGCGCGCCGACGATTCGCTCGACGTGTTCGGCGTGCACGGCGTGGGCGGCATCCTGGGCGCGCTGCTGACCGGCGTGTTCGCGGCGCCGTCGCTGGGCGGCCAGGGCGTGTGGGATTACACGACCAATGCCATGAACACCAGCTATTCGATCGGCAGCCAGGTGCTGGTGCAGGCGCACGGCGTGGTCGTGACCATCGTCTGGTCGGCCATCGTCGCCTTCATCGCCTTCAAGCTGGTCGACATCGTGATCGGCCTGCGCGTGCCTGAAGACGAAGAGCGCGAGGGCCTGGACATCACCAGCCACGGCGAATCGGCGTACCGTTACTGATATCCCCGGATATCGGTCAGAAAGGCGCCTGCGGGCGCCTTTTTTGCGTTCTTGGCAACACCTCTTTAAAAAGGGCCAGGCACCCCCATATGAGATACCCGATTAAGTAAACAACAAGAAGCGCATAACAAGGACGTCCTCTACATGGTTCCGCACCTCGCCACAGCCCAGACCGGTCCTCTGCTGGACCTGGAAAAGAAAATCCTCGAAGCCACCCCCGCCATCGAGCGCTGGTTCCGGCTCGAGTGGCAGGAGCATACGCCGCCGTTCTATTGCTCGGTCGACCTGCGTAACGCCGGGTACAAGCTGGCGCCGGTCGACACCAACCTGTTCCCGGGCGGCTTCAACAACCTGCCGACCGAAATGCTGCCGCTGACGGTGCAGGCCGCCATGGCCGCGATCGACAAGTATTGCCCGGACGCACGCAACCTGATCCTGGTGCCCGAGACGCATACGCGCAATCCGATGTACCTGCAGAACGTGGCGCGCCTGATGCAGATCTTCCGCCAGACCGGGCTGCACGTGCGCCTGGGCTCGTTCTCGCCGGACGTCACCGAACCGACCCCGTTGGCCCTGCCTGACGGCAATATGCTGGTGGTCGAGCCGCTGGTGCGTTCGCCCAACGGCCGCCGCGTCGGCCTGGCCGATTTCGATCCCTGCACCATCCTGCTCAACAACGATCTGTCGGGCGGCATTCCGGCCATCCTCGAGAACGTGCACGAGCAGTCGCTGCTGCCGCCGCTGCATGCCGGCTGGGCGCTGCGCCGCAAGAGCAACCACCTGAAGGCGTTCGACGAGGTGGCCAAGAAGTTCGGCAAGCTGATCGACATCGATCCGTGGCTGGTCAATCCGCTGCACAGCAAGTGCGGCGAAGTCGACCTGCGCGAGAACGTCGGCACCGAGGCCCTGGCCGACAACGTCTCGGCGCTGTTCTCGAAGATCAAGAAGAAATACAAGGAATACGGCATGAAGGAGCGCAAGCCCTTCGTGATCCTGAAGCCCGACGCCGGCACCTACGGCATGGGCGTGATGACCATCAAGGATGCGAGCGAAGTGCGCGACCTGACCCCGGCCCAGCGCGCGCGCATGTCGGTGATCAAGGATGGCGTGGCAGTGACCGACCTGATCATCCAGGAAGGCGTGCCCACCTTCGAATCGATCGACGACGCCGTGGCCGAGCCGGTGGTGTACATGATCGACCGCTACGTGGTGGGCGGCTTCTATCGCGTGCACGCCGAGCGCGGCATCGACCAGAACCTGAACTCGCCGGGCTCGCAATACGTGCCGCTGGCCTTCGCCCAGCAGCATGCGGTGCCGGACCTGAAGGCCAAGCCGGGCACGGCGGCGCCGAACCGCTTCTATGTGTATGGCGTGGTGGCGCGACTGGGCATGCTGGCGGCGTCGCTGGAAATGGAACGCACGGATCCGAATCCGGAAGTCTATTGACGGTAGCGGGGAGGGCGGCCGCTGCCGCCCGTTCTTGACTGACGGGCTCCCCGGCTGATCTTCATTCTTCCTTGCGCACCACGTACATGAAATGCGAGCGCAGCACCGGCGCCAGCGCCGTCAGCAACTCGGACACCATGTAGGGCGCCACCGCCAGCAGCCGGTGGATCGGCGGCGCCAGCACCAGGCTGCGGTAGCGCTGCTCTGTGCCCGGCCACCACGCTTGCAGCTCGGCGCGGGTGACCTTGCGCACGTTGCGGTTGCGTGGGTTGTCGTAGCGGAAATCGAACACGAGGCACCAGCCCCCCGGGCGCAGCGTGCGCCACATCTGGGCGGCCAGTTCGCGCCGCAGGACGGGATCGAGCACCGAGGAAAGCACCGTTTGCGCCGTGACGAGGTCGTAGCTGGCCGGCGGCAGCGCGTCGAGCGCGCCCAGGTGCCAGCGTACGCCGTGGGCGGTGCAGCGCCGCGCATGGTCGAGCCGGTCTTTTTGCAGCTCGGTGCCGGTGAGCTTGGCCGGCGTGGCGCCCCAGTCGATCATCTGGCGCAGGAAACCGCCAGTGCCGCAGCCGACGTCCAGCACTTGCACGCTCGATAAATCGGAGCCAACCGTGTTGGAGAGCAGGTCGGCAAAACCGCGCGAACGCGCCGCCACCTGCTGCAGGATCTCGGGCCGGTGCCAGGCGTAGCGCGCCAGCGCGGCGCCGCCATGCCAGTTGCGGTAGACATCTTCGATGCGCTCCTGCTCGGCCTGTTGGCTTGGTTGGGTATCCATGCCCTCATGTTCTCGCGCGATCGTATTGACACGATTGAGCTGTCTCAGTCGCGTCGCGTGATACCTGACAAATTGCTGCAGTGCATTTCCAGCTGTCGGCGGATGAGGGCCTGGTCCGCGAGTTTCCACGATTCGGGCTAAAATCAGGCATTACTTCGAATGGACGCCCCATGAAAATCGCCTTTCTCGCCGACCCTCTGTCCGGATTCAAGATCTACAAGGATTCGACCTTCGCCATGATGCGCGAGGCGGCGCGGCGCGGCCATGCCATCTACCATTTCGAGCAGCGCGACATGGTGCTCGAAGAAGGCGTCGTCAGCGCGCGCGTGGCGCAGATCCATCTCACCGGCGACGCCGACGAGTGGTACCGCCTTGACCCCGCCGCCGACGTCAAGTTGTCCGAATTCGACGCCATCATCGAGCGCAAGGATCCGCCGTTCGACATGGAATACGTGTACGGCACCTATCTGCTGGAACTGGCCGAGCGCCAGGGCGCGCGCGTGATCAACAGCCCGCGCGCGATCCGCGACCACAACGAGAAGCTGGCCATCGGCCAGTTCAGCGAACACACCTCGCCGACCATCGTCACCTCGGATGCGGCGCGCCTGCGCGCCTTCCACGCGAAACACGGCGACGTCATCTTCAAGCCGCTCGACGGCATGGGCGGCGCCGGCATCTTCCGCGTCAAGAGCGATGGCCTGAACCTGGGGTCGATCATCGAGACCCTCACCGACAACGGCCGCAACACCATCATGGCCCAGAAGTTCATTCCGGCCATCGAGAAGGGCGACAAGCGCGTGCTGGTCATCGGCGGCAAGCCGGTGCCGTTCGTGCTGGCGCGCATCCCGCAAGGCGGCGAAGTGCGCGGCAACCTGGCCGCCGGCGGCCTGGGCGTGGCCCAGCCGATCAGCCCGCGCGAGCGCGAGATCGCCGAGGCCCTGGGCCCGGTGCTGGCCGAGCGCGGCCTGTTGCTGGTAGGATTAGACGTGATCGGCGACTTCCTCACCGAAGTCAATGTGACCAGCCCGACCTGTTTCCAGGAGATTCATGACCAGGCCGGATTCGACGTGGCCGCGATGTTCATCGACGCGGTCGAACAAAAGGTGAACGAATAACATCATGGTAGGCATCCTGCTCCTGACCCACGCGCCGCTGGGCCAGGCATTCATCGCGGCGGTGGCGCACGTGTTCCGCGGCCCGACCGAGCGCTTCGAGGCGATCGACGTGGCCGCCGACCAGGACATACGCGAGGTCAACGGCCTCGCCAAGGAGGCGATCGCGCGCCTCGACGAAGGCGACGGTGTGCTGGTGATCACCGACGTCAAGGGCGGCACGCCGTCCAATTGCTGCAACTCGCTGGCCGACGCCGGCCACGTGGAAGTCATCGCCGGCATCAGCCTGCCGATGCTGCTGCGGGCGATCACGTATCGGCGCGACACGCTCGACGTCGTGGTCGAGATGGCGCTGGCGGGCGCCCAGAACGGCGCGGTGCGGGTGGATAACCGGATTCGGGTGGGGTAGGGATTGCCGTAGCGGTAGCGGTGCAGGCGCCGGGGGGCGCGATTCGACAAGTACAACGATAAAGCGAATATGATTCAACAAGAACTCGAGATCATCAACAAGCTGGGCCTGCATGCCCGCGCATCCGCCAAATTCACGCAGCTGGCCGCCAAGTACCAGAGCGACGTCTGGCTCACCCGCAACGGACGCCGCATCAACGCCAAGTCGATCATGGGCGTCATGATGCTGGCCGCCGGCAAGGGCGCCAAGGTGACCCTGGAAGCCGACGGCAAGGACGAGGAAGCCGCGGTCGCGGCCCTGTCCGCCCTGGTCAACGACAAGTTCGGCGAAGGCGAGTAATGCCGCGTGAAGCGGCATCTCGTTCAGGAGACGTCAGCATGGCCTCCTTCCTTCTCCATGGCATACCGGTCTCGCGCGGGATCGCGATCGGCCGCGCCCACCTGCTCACCCCGGCCGCGCTCGACGTCAAGCACTACCTGGTCGCCGACGACCAGGTGGAAAACGAAGTGCGCCGCCTGCAGGACGCGATCGCCGCCGTGCACCGCAACCTGCAGGAACTGTGGACCGACCTGCCCAAGGACGCCCCCACCGAGCTGGGCGCCTTCATCGACGTCCACGCCCTGATCCTGTCCGATCCGATGGTGTCGGAAGCGCCGCTCGATATCATCCGCGCGCGCCACTACAACGCCGAATGGGCGCTGGTGACCCAGATCGACGACCTGTCGGCCCAGTTCGACGAGATCGAGGACGAATACCTGCGCGAGCGCAAGCACGACATCCAGCAGGTGGCCGAGCGGGTACTGAAGGTCTTGACCGGCACCGCGCTGAACGTGCCGCCGATCGTGATCGACGACGACCAGCCGCCGCCGCAGATGATCGTGGTCGCCCACGACATTTCGCCGGCCGACATGCTGGCCTTCCGCGACCGCGATGGCGGACCGCGCACCTTCATCGGCTTCGTCACCGACGTCGGCGGCCAGAACTCGCACACCGCGATCGTCGCGCGCAGCCTCGACATCCCGGCCGTGGTGGGCATGGACCAGGCCTCGCGCCTGGTCGAGCAGGATGACTGGGTGATCGTCGACGGCGACGCCGGCGTGGTGATCTGCAATCCGAGCCAGCTGGTGCTGGAGCAGTACCGCGAGCGCCAGACGGCGCTGGCCAAGGCGCGCAAACGCCTGCTCAAGCTCAAGAAGACCCCGGCCGTCACCCAGGACGGCACCGCCATCACGCTGCTGGCCAATATCGAGCTGCCCGACGATTGCCCGGCCGCGCTCGAGGCGGGCGCCAACGGCGTCGGCCTGTTCCGCTCCGAATTCCTGTTCATGGGCCGCGGCCCGCAGGGCCTGCAGATTCCGGGCGAGGACGAACAGTTCGAGCAGTACCGCAAGGCGGTGCTGGCGATGAAGGGCCGCCCGGTGACGATCCGCACGCTCGACGTCGGCGCCGACAAGCCGCTCGACCAGACCGATCAGACCGCGCTCAATCCGGCGCTGGGCCTGCGCGCGATCCGCTACTGCCTGGCCGAGCCGCAGATGTTCCTGACCCAGCTGCGGGCCATCCTGAGGGCGTCCGCCTTCGGCAAGGTGAGGATCCTGATCCCGATGCTGGCGCATGCCTTCGAGATCGACCAGACCCTGAACATGATCGAACAGGCCAAGGCCGAGCTGCGTCTTGAAAACATCAAATTCGACGAGGGCATCGAGGTCGGCGCCATGATCGAGATCCCGGCCGCGGCGCTGGCGCTGCCGCTGTTCGTGCGGCGCATGGATTTCCTGTCGATCGGCACCAATGACCTCATCCAGTATCTGCTGGCGATCGACCGGGTCGATTACGAGGTGGCGCACCTGTATAATCCGCTGCACCCGGCCGTATTGCAGCTGATCGCCTCGACCATCGCCACCGGCCACAAGGCCGGTCTGGACGTGGCGGTATGCGGCGAGATGGCCGGCGACGTCAAGCTCACCCGCCTGTTGCTGGGCATGGGCTTGCGCGAATTCTCGATGCATCCGGCGCAGCTGCTGGCGGTGAAACAAGAAATCTTGAACACCGACCTGGGCGCGGTCACCACCCGTACCCGGCGCATCCTGCGCGCGATCGAGCCGGGCGAGATCGCCAGCGCGGTCGAGCAGCTGCAAGCCCTCTGACGTTGTGGCGACGGCCAGGCCCCGGCCGTCGCGAGCACCACCATCGCACCACCCAACACTTTTGAATACCTCCATGGGATCTCTTGGAATAGTCACACCGCAGGCGATGCATTTCGCCGAGCCCTTGCTGTTGCAAAGCGGCGCCCAGCTCGGCGACTACACGCTGATGTATGAAACCTATGGCACGCTCAACGCCGACAAGTCGAACGCGGTGCTGATCTGCCACGCGCTGAACGCCTCGCACCACGTGGCCGGCCACTACTCCACGCCGAAAAGCGCCGGCTGGTGGGACAATATGGTCGGACCGGGCAAGCCGGTCGACACCGACCGCTTCTTCGTCATCGGCATCAACAACCTCGGATCCTGCTTCGGCTCGACCGGCCCGATGCACGTCAATCCCGCCACCGGCAAGCCGTATGGCGCCGCCTTCCCGCTGGTGACGGTGGAAGACTGGGTGGCGGCCCAGGCGCGCCTGGCCGATCGCCTCGGCATCGAACAATTCGCCGCCGTGATGGGCGGCTCGCTGGGCGGCATGCAGGCCCTGTCGTGGAGCATCATGTTCCCCGAACGCCTGCGCCACTGCATTGTGATCGCCTCGACGCCCAAGCTGTCGGCCCAGAACATCGCCTTCAACGACGTCGCGCGCCAGGCCATCCTGACCGACCCGGACTACCGCGGCGGCGACTTCTACGAGCATGGCGTGGTGCCGAAGAACGGCCTCAAGGTGGCGCGCATGATCGGCCACATCACGTATTTGTCAAACGACGACATGGCGGAAAAATTCGGGCGCAAGCTGCGCAACGCGGCCGAAACCAATGACTACAACTTCGACTTCGGCATCGACTTCGAGATCGAATCCTATCTGCGCTACCAGGGCGACAAGTTTTCGGAATACTTCGACGCCAACACCTATTTGTTGATCACCAAGGCGCTCGACTACTTCGACCCGGCGCGCGAGCATGGCGGCGACCTGACGAAGGCGCTGGCCGGCACGAAAGCCCAGTTCCTGGTCGCCTCGTTCACCACCGACTGGCGCTTCTCGCCCGAGCGCAGCCGCGAGATCGTCGAGGCCCTGATTTCGAACCGGCGCCGCGTCAGCTATGCCGAGATCGACGCGCCGCACGGTCACGACGCCTTCCTGCTCGAAGACGCGCGCTACATGAACGTGGTGCGCGCCTATGTCAACCGCATTGCGCTGGAGGTCGCATGAATTTCAACGACCTGAACACGCTGCGGCCCGACCTGGCCTTCATCGCGCACTGGGTGGGCGAGGGCGCCCACGTGCTGGACGTCGGCTGCGGCGACGGCGCCATGCTGCGCTACCTGGAGTCCGGCAAGCGCTGCAGCGGCTACGGCATCGAGATCGCCGACGACAAGGTGTTGGAAAGCACCGCGCGCGGCATCAACGTGATCCAGCACGACATGGAGAAGGGATTGGGCCTGTTCGGCGACAATACCTTCGACACCGTGCTGTGCCTGAACTCGCTGCAGATGATGCAGCACGTCGAGGCGCTGCTGCGCGACATCGTGCGGGTGGGGACCGAAGCCATCGTCTCGTTTCCCAACTTCGCCCACTGGCCGCACCGCCTGGCGCTGCTCAAGGGCCGCATGCCGATGTCGCGCTCGCTGCCCTATAAATGGTATGACACGCCCAACGTGCGCTATGCAACGATCTACGATTTCCAGGAACTGGCGGTGTCGTGCGGCCTCGAAGTGCTGGAGTGCGTGGCGCTGGCCGACGGCGAGGTCGTCAAATTCCTGCCCAACCTGCGCGGCAGCCTGGCAGTGTTTCGTCTGCGCAAGAAAATAACGCCAGCAACTTGATACGTCTTATGTGCGTTGGCGGCTTGAGCGAACGCGGCGGATACGCGATGATCCTCGCCAATCCTGCGCGGGCGTGTTGCCCGTTTTGAATAATTTCTGAGAGGATAGCGCTGCTAACAACAGCCTGTCGGTGACGAGATGATAAAACTGAAACGCCTTGCCCTTTGCCTCACCCTGATGAGCGCCACCAGCCTGGGCCTTGCCCAGGACAACAGCCAGGTGGTCCAGGACGGCATCGCGGTCAAGCCGCTGTCGCGCATGCGCGTGCTGGCGCCGGAAGAACAGGTCAACGAGGCCGCGCGCCAGCAGTACACCGAAATGGTGGGCGAGGCCAAGCAGAAGGGCGTGCTGGCGCCGGAAGGCGACCCCCAGCTCAAGCGCCTGCGCGTGATCGCCCAGCGCATCATCCCGCAGACCACGCGCTGGAATCCGGCCGCGAGCAAGTGGGAATGGCAGGTCAACCTGTTCAAGTCCGACCAGGTGAACGCCTTCTGCATGCCGGGCGGCCGCATCGGCTTCTATACCGGCATCATCAATCAGCTGAACCTGACCGACGACGAAGTGGCGGCCGTGATGGGCCACGAGATCGCGCACGCGCTGCGCGAACACGGGCGCGAGCGCCTGGCCAAGACCAATGTCACCGCGCTCGGCGCCCGCGTCGGCGGCGCGCTGCTGTCGGGGATCTTCGGCGTCGACCCCAACCTGACCGGCACCGCCGCCAACTATGCCGGCCAGTTCCTGGTACTGAAATTCTCGCGCGACGAAGAGCGCGAGGCCGACCTGGTGGGCCTGGATATCTCGTCGCGCGCCGGCTACGACCCGCGCGCCGGCATCGCGCTGTGGCGCAAGATGGCGGCGCTGAACCAGAGCGCGCCGCTCGAGATCTTCTCGACCCACCCGGGCGGCGAAACCCGCATCAAGGACATGGAAGCGCACATGAACGTGCTGCTGCCGCTGTACGCGCGCGCCAAGAACACGAGCGTGTCCAAGCTGCCGGCCTACCAGAGCACCGCCCTCAAATGATGGTTCGATGGGCCGTGTAGTCGTCAAGGGCCGGCAGGCCGAAGCCAATGCCCATGTGCCGCTGCCGATCCGCGACGGCGTCTCGCCCAGCTACCTGTGGCTGACCGAGACCCGCGCCGGTGGCATGCTGCGTTTTCTCACCGAGCGGTATCCGGACGTGAGCCGCGAGGCTTGGGCCGCGCGCCTGAACCGTGGCGAGATCGTCGATGCGAAAGGCGCTGCCCTGGGCCCCGACAGCCACGTGCGCCAGGGCATGCGCATCTGGTATTACCGCGAGCTGGAACAGGCCGAGACGCCGATCCCGTTCCACGAAAAAGTGCTGTTCCGGGACCAGCACATCCTGGTGGCCGACAAGCCGCACTTCCTGCCGACCATCCCGACCGGACGCTTCCTGAAAGAGACGCTGCTGGTGCGCCTGAAGCGCGCCCACGACCTGCCGCACCTGGTGCCGATCCACCGGCTCGACCGCGAGACGGCGGGCGTGGTGATCTTCTCGCACAATCTTGAATCGCGCGGGGCGTACCAATCGATGTTCCAGAAGCGGGTGGTGAAGAAGACCTATGAGGCGCTGGCGCCGATGATGGCGGGACGAGAATTCCCCTTCACCTACCGCAGCCGCATGCAGGATGCGGAGCAGTTTTTTGTGAGCGAAGAGGTGGAGGGCGAGCCGAATTCGGAGACGCTGATCGAGCTGATCGAGCGGCGAGGAAACCTGGCGCGTTATCGCCTGCATCCGCACACGGGCCGCAAGCACCAGCTGCGGCTGCACCTGTCGCGCCTCGGCGCGCCGATCGTGAACGACGCCTTCTATCCGGTCGCGCTGCCGTGCAAGGGCGACGATTTCAGGTCGCCGCTGCAGCTGCTGGCGCGCTCGATCGCCTTCGACGATCCCTTGAGCGGCCAGCCGCGCAGCTTCTGCAGCGATTTCAGCCTGGATTGGCCCTGAATCAGCGCTCGTAATCGATGATCAAGGGAGCGTGGTCGGAGAACTTGACGTCCTTGTAGACCGAGACGGCCTTGGCGCACTTGGCGAGGCCCGGGGTGGCGACATGGTAGTCGATGCGCCAGCCCACGTTCTTGGCATAGGCCTGCCCGCGGTTGCTCCACCAGGTGTACTGCTCGGGACGCGGGTCCAGGCCGCGGTGCACGTCGACCAGGCCCAGTTCGTCGAAGATGCGCGTCATCCAGGCGCGCTCCTCGGGCAGGAAGCCCGAATTCTTGAGGTTGCCCTTCCAGTTCTTGAGGTCGATCTCTTTATGCGCGATGTTCCAGTCGCCGCAGATCACGATTTCGCGGCCCTCGGCCTGCAGCTCCTGCAGGTGCGGCAGGAACACTTCCATGAAGCGGAACTTGGCCAGCTGGCGCTCGGGCGACGAGGAGCCCGACGGCGCATACAGCGAGATCACGGTCAGGTCGCCGAAGTCGCAGCGCGTGTAGCGGCCCTCGGCGTCGAACTCGACGCAGCCGAAGCCGATGCGGTGCTTGTCCGGGGCGGTGCGGCTGTAGACGCCGGTGCCCGAATAGCCCTTCTTCTCGGCGTAGTGGAAGTGGCCATGGTAGCCGTGCGGGCGCAGGAAATCCTCGGTCATGTCGGCTTCCTGGGCCTTGAGCTCCTGGACGCAGATATAGTCGGCATCCTGCGTGGCGAGCCATTCGAAGAAGCCCTTCTTGTGGGCGGAACGGATGCCGTTCAGGTTCGCGGAAATAATTCGTGGCATGGTGATGATAAGACTGGTAATGGATCAGCGGGTTTAATGGCCACCCGGCAACAAGCGGGACAGTGTAGCGCGTTTTTGAACCGTCCGTCATGCCTGCCGACTGTTGCGGATATGCAGTAGATGCCGTGATGAAGGGCAACGATCTGTTACACTAGGCATTCTCCTGCATCACACGCCGCGTCAACTTCCTGACGTTGCATTGCCTCCTTCCCAAGTCCATGAACACTGACAAACCGCTACTCGCGGGCATCGTCGCTTCCGGCGTTTGCCTGCCCGCCGCATCGGACGCCGAGCTGGCCGACTTCGTGGAAAACGCCGTCGAAGGCCTGCACCGGGTGGGCCCGGACGGCACCATCCTGTGGGCCAACCGCGCCGAACTGCAGCTGCTCGGCTATGAGTGGGACGAATACGTCGGCCGCCACATCGCCGACTTCCACGCCGATCCGGCCACGATCGACTACATCCTGACGACCCTGCTGTCGGGCGGGGTGCTGTACGACCAGCCGGCGCGGCTGCGCTGCAAGGATGGCTCGATCAAGCATGTGCTGATCCACTCCAACGGGCATTTCGAGGACGGCCGGCTGCGCTACACGCGCTGCTTCACGCGCGACGCCACCGAGCGGCACGAGCGCGACGTGGCGCTGGCCCAGCGCGACGCCATGCTGCTCAATGCGCCGGTGGCGGCGGCCCTCCTGATGGGGCCCGAGCTGCGCTTCCACCTCGTCAATCGCCGCTATTGCGAACTGGTCGGCTCCAATGAACTGGTCGGACGCACCTTCGGCGAGGCTTTCCCGCGCCTGTCCGGCAGCGGCGTGGCCGAGCGCATTGCCCACGTGTTCGCCACCGGCGAGCCGTATCACGCGGAAGAACTGGCCCTCGGCCGCCTCGACCCCCAGGGCCAGCTGGAAGAGCGCTATTTCAAGTTCAGCCTGGAGCCGCTGACGGGCGTGGGCGGGCGGCCGGACGGCGTGATCCTGGTCGCGGTCGAGGTGACCGACCACGTGCGCAGCCGCCAGGCGATCGAGCGCGCCCATCGCGAGCGCGAACAGTTGCTGGTGGAGTTGAGCGCGGCCAGCCGGGCCAAGGACGAGTTCCTGGCCATGCTGGGCCATGAGCTGCGTAATCCCCTGTCGCCGATCGTCATCGCGTTGCAGCTGATGCGCATGCGCGGCGACGGCGCGCACGGCCGCGAGGGCGAGATCATCCAGCGCCAGGTGGACCATCTGGTGCGGCTGGTGGACGACCTGCTCGACGTCTCGCGCGTCACGCGCGGCAAGATCGAGCTCAAGGTCGAGCGGGTCGAACTGGCGCGGGTGGTCGACAAGGCGGTCGAGATGGCAAGCCTGCTGATCGAGCAGCGCCGCCACCGCCTCGAAGTCGAACTCGAACCCGGCCTGGCGTGGGAAGGCGATCCGGTGCGATTGGCGCAGGTGGTGTCGAACCTGCTGACCAATGCGGCGCGCTATACCGAGCCGGGTGGCCAGCTGTGGCTGCGCGTACTGCGCGTACTGCGCGACGGGCTTGAAGCGGTCGAGATCAGCGTGCGCGACACCGGCATCGGCCTCGCGCCCGAGGTGCGCGAACAGGTGTTCGAGCTGTTCTTCCAGGGCAAGCGCAGCATCGACCGCGCCGAAGGCGGACTCGGGATCGGGCTGGCGCTGGTGAAGAACATCGTCGAGCTGCACGGCGGCAGCGTCCATGCGCACAGCGAGGGACGCGGCCTGGGCAGCGAATTCGTGGTGCGCCTGCCGCTAAGCAGCGTAGCCCAGGCGCCGGCGCCATCGGAGCCGGCGCCGGCTCCGATGGCGGGCGTCGCCTCGCAGCGCGTGCTGCTGGTGGACGACAATGCCGACGGCGCCGATACCCTGGGCCGCCTGCTGCGTGCGCACGGCCACGCGGTCGAGGTGTACCACGATCCGGTCGGCGCGCTGGCGGCGCTGGAGCGCTTCAGGCCCACGGTCGCCTTGCTCGACATCGGCCTGCCGGTGCTGGACGGCTACCAGCTCGCCGCGCGCATCCGCGCGCTGCCCGGCGGGGCGGGCTGCCGCCTGGTGGCGCTGAGCGGCTACGGGCTGGCGGCCGACCATGCGAGGAGCGAGGCGGCCGGCTTCGAGCGCCACCTGGTCAAGCCGGTCAATCCGGACGAGGTGGCGCGGGTGGTCGCGGCCGACGCCGCGACGGATTAAAATAGCCGCTTTCGACATTCAGGGAGAGAGTACATGAGCGATCTGCGCCAGCAATTCATCGGGTTTTCGGTCGAGGCCGAGGTATTGAAGTTCGGCCAATTCACGACCAAGGCCGGCCGCCTGTCGCCGTACTTCTTCAACGCCGGCCTGTTCCACGACGGCGCCACGCTGGGTAAACTCGCCCAGTTCTACGCCCAGACCCTGCTCGATTCGGGCGTCGAATTCGACATGCTGTTCGGCCCTGCCTACAAGGGCATCACCCTGGCCAGCGCCACCGCCGTGGCCCTGGCCGCGAAGGGCCGCGACACCTCGTTCGCCTACAACCGCAAGGAAGCGAAGGATCACGGCGAGGGCGGCACCATCGTCGGCGCCAAGCTGCAGGGTAAAGTGGTGATCATCGACGACGTGATCTCGGCCGGCACCTCGGTGCGCGAATCGGTGACGATGATCCGCGCCGCCGGCGCCGAACCGGCCGCCGTACTCATCGCGCTGGACCGCATGGAGCGTTCGGGGAAGGACGACGCGCTGTCCGAACTGTCGGCAGTGCAGGAAGTCGCGCGCGAGTTCAACATCCCCGTGATCTCGATCGCCAACCTCGAAGACCTGTTCACCTACCTCGACACCCACACCCAGGACGAGCGCCTGTCCCAGCACAAGGACGCCGTCGCCGCATACCGCACCCGCTACGGTATCTAACATGTGAAAACAATGAGGGTCAGCGTCGCATTACTGGCAGTTCCGGGAAACTGCTCAATAATGCGACGCTGACCCTCATTGTCGATGGCTGAGGGTTAGCCGGCGAGTTTTTGTTTCAGCAGTTCGGTCACCTGGGCCGGGTTCGCCTTGCCCTTCGACGCCTTCATCGTCTGGCCGATCAGGGCGTTGATGGCGGCTTCCTTGCCGGCGCGGTATTGCTCGACCGACTTGGCGTTGGCGGCCAGGACTTCGTCGACGATCGCTTCCAGCGCGCCCGTGTCCGAGATCTGCTTCAGGCCCTTCTGGTCGATCACGGTGTCGGCCAGGTTTTCGTCGTCCGATTTGGCTTCCCACATCGCGGCGAAGACTTCCTTGCCCGCCTTGTTCGAGATCGTGCCGTCGGCGATGCGCTTGAGCAGCAGCGCCAGTTGCGCCGCGCTCACCGGCGCGTCGCCGATGTCCACGCCTTCGCGGTTCAGGGTCGACGAGACGTCGCCCATCATCCAGTTGGCGGCCGCCTTGGCGTTTTCCTTGCCGGCCTTGGCCACCACGGCTTCGTAGTAGCCCGCCATCGCCTTCGACGAGGTCAGGACCAGGCTGTCGTACTCCGGCAGGCCATACTCGCCCGTGAAGCGCGCGCGCAGGGCGCCCGGCAGCTCCGGCATCCCGGCCTTCACGCGGTCGATCCAGTCCTGGCCGATCACCAGGGGAGGCAGGTCGGGGTCGGGGAAGTAGCGGTAATCCTGGGCGTCTTCCTTGGTGCGCATCGAGCGCGTCTCCTTGCGGTCCGGGTCCCACAGGCGCGTCGCCTGGATCACCTTGCCGCCGTCCTCGATCAGCTCGATCTGGCGCCGCACCTCGTAGTGGATCGCCTCTTCCATGAAGCGGAACGAGTTCAGGTTCTTGATCTCGCAGCGGGTGCCGAATTCCTTCTGGCCGACGGGGCGCACAGAGACGTTGACGTCGCAGCGGAACGAACCCTCCTGCATATTGCCGTCGCAGACGCCCAGCCACATCACCAGCGAGTGCAGGGCCTTGGCATACGCCACCGCCTCGGCGGCGCTGCGCATCTCGGGCTCGGACACGATCTCGAGCAGCGGCGTGCCGGCGCGATTCAGGTCGATGCCGCTCATGCCGGCATAGTCTTCGTGCAGCGACTTGCCGGCGTCTTCCTCGAGGTGGGCGCGGGTCAGATTGACGGTCTTGGTCTCCAGCTTGCCGTCTTTTTCATAGGCGAAGCTGATGGTGCCGCCCTGGACCACCGGATCCTCGAACTGGCTGATCTGGTAACCCTTCGGCAGGTCGGGATAAAAGTAGTTCTTGCGCGCGAAGACCGATTGCGGCGCGATCTTCGCGCCGACCGCCAGGCCGAAGCGGATCGCGCGCTCGACCGCGCCGCGGTTCAGCACCGGCAGCACACCCGGCAGCGCCAGGTCGACCGGGCTGGCCTGCGTGTTCGGCTCGGCGCCGAAGCGGATCGAGCTGCCGCTGAAGATTTTCGATTGGGTCGTGAGCTGGACGTGGTTCTCAAGACCGATGACGACTTCCCATTGCATAGTGTTCTCTCTTTGTTCAGTAGCGTCGCGGATCACACGCCTTCGGGCGTGCGCTTGTGCCAGTCGGTCGCCTGCTGGTACTGGTGCGCGATGTTCAGCAGCTTCGCCTCGGCGAAGTAGTTGCCGATGATTTGCAGGCCCACCGGGCGCTTGCCGTTCGCTTCACTGCCTTCCTTGCCTGCTCCGAAACCGCAGGGGATCGACATGCCGGGCAGGCCGGCCAGGCTGGTCGACAGCGTGAAGATGTCGGCCAGGTAGTTCGCCACCGGGTCATTGGTCTTCGAGCCCAGGTCCCAGGCCACCGTCGGCGCCACCGGCCCCATGATCACGTCGCATTTGTCCGCGAACGCAGCCTGGAAGTCGTCCGCGATCAGGCGCCGGATCTTTTGCGCCTGCACGTAATAGGCGTCGTAGTAGCCGTGGCACAGCACGTAGGTGCCGACCATGATGCGGCGTTTCACCTCGCTGCCGAAGCCTTCGGCGCGGGTTTTGCGGTACATGTCCTGCAAATCCTTGTACTCCGCTGCGCGGTGGCCGTAGCGCACGCCGTCGAAGCGCGACAGGTTCGACGAGGCTTCCGCCGGCGCGATGATGTAGTAGGTCGGAATCGACAGCGCCGTTTTCGGCAGCGAGATGTCGACCAGTACCGCGCCCAGTTTCACGAACTGCTCGAGCGCCGCGCGCACCGCGCCTTCGACGTCGCTGGCCAGGCCTTCGCCGAAGTATTCCGAAGGCACGCCGATGCGCAGGCCGGCCAGCGGCTTGTTCAGGTCGCGCGTATAGTCTTCGCGGACGTTGCCCTGTTCGACCGTGAGGCTGGTCGAATCGCGTTCGTCGAAGCCGATCATTTCGTTGAGCAGCAGAGCGCAGTCCTCGGCGGTCTGGGCGATCGGGCCGCCCTGGTCCAGCGACGAGGCGAAGGCGATCATGCCGAAGCGCGACACGCGGCCATAGGTCGGCTTGATGCCGGTGACGCCGCAGAAGGCGGCCGGCTGGCGGATCGAGCCGCCGGTGTCGGTCGCGGTGGCGGCCGGCGCCAGGCGCGCGGCGATCGCCGCGGCCGAGCCGCCCGACGAACCGCCCGGCACGGCTGCTGCGTCCCATGGGTTCTTCACCGCGCCATAGGCCGAGTTCTCGTTGGCCGAGCCCATCGCGAATTCGTCCAGGTTGACCTTGCCCAGGGTGACCATGCCGGCCGCGTTGAAGCGGTCGACGACGGTCGCGTCGAACGGGCTGACGTAACCGTCCAGCATCTTCGAGCCGGCCGTGGTGCGCCAGCCGCGGGTGACGAAGATGTCCTTGTGCGCGATCGGCACGCCGGTCAGCGGGCCGGCCGTGCCTTGCGCGAAGCGGGCGTCGGCGGCCGCGGCCTGGGCCAGCGTCAGTTCGTGGTCCACGTGCAGGAAGGCATTGTGCCCGCTCGCGTCGATGCGGCCGAGGTAGTGGCGCGCCAGCTCGGTCGCGGACACCTGTTTCGAGTGCAGGAGCGCGGACAGCTCCTTGATGGTCTTGTTATGCATGTGCGTGTCGATTCTCTAGCGATTTTCTGGGCGGTTTACTCGATGACCTTCGGCACCAGGTACAGGCCATCCTGCGCCTTCGGCGCCGGCGCCTGGTAGTCTTCGCGGCGGTTCTCTTCGGTGACCGCGTCGTCGCGCAGGCGCAGCGGCAGGGCCAGGATGGCCGACAGCGGCTGGGCCAGCGGCGCCACGCCGGTGGTGTCGACCGCCTGCATCTGCTCGGCCAGCGCGAAGATGCCGTTCAGCTCGGCCAGCGCGGTCTCGGCATGGGCGTCATCCATGTCGAGCTGGGCCAGGTTGGCGATGCGTTTTACGTCGGAAAGGGTCAGGGACATGGCTATATGGCACGCCATCAGCGCGCAAAAAGTGATTCGGCGAATATGAATGTTAGCAAGTTGTCAGCGAACGGCTTCTTAAAGGCGATAAAACCCTGCAAACACCGCTCAAATCGCTTGCAATTCGGTGGGGAAAACCACCTGTATTCAGCATGTAAACGACAAATTATAAGGTAGAATGGCGGGCTAATGCGTTGTCGTGCCGAAAGCCCGGCGCCCGCGCATGCGAAGTCCGCGGTGCCCATGCGTGGCAGGTGCGGCACAGAATCCCCGATCAATGTTTAGGCGCACATTGATGCGCATCAGGACACCCATGTTTGGTTTTTTACGCAGCTACTTCTCGAATGACCTGGCGATCGACCTCGGCACCGCCAACACGCTGATCTACGTCCGCGGCCTGGGCATCGTCCTGGACGAGCCGTCGGTGGTCGCGATCCGCCAGGAAGGTGGCCCGAACGGCAAGAAGACCATCCAGGCAGTCGGCAAGGAAGCCAAGCAGATGCTGGGCAAGGTGCCCGGCAATATCGAAGCGATCCGCCCCATGAAGGATGGCGTGATCGCCGACTTCACCGTCACCGAGCAGATGCTCAAGCAGTTCATCCGCATGGTGCACGACTCGAAATTCTTCCGTCCGTCGCCGCGCATCATCATCTGCGTGCCGTGCGGCTCGACCCAGGTCGAGCGCCGCGCGATCCGCGAATCGGCGCTGGGCGCCGGCGCCTCGCAGGTGTACCTGATCGAAGAGCCGATGGCGGCCGCGATCGGCGCCGGCCTGCCGGTCTCGGAAGCGACCGGCTCGATGGTGGTCGACATCGGCGGCGGCACCACCGAAGTGGGCATCATCTCGCTGGGCGGCATGGTCTACAAGGGCTCGGTGCGCGTCGGCGGCGACAAGTTCGACGAAGCCATCGTCAACTACATCCGCCGCAACTACGGCATGCTGATCGGCGAACAGACCGCCGAAGCGATCAAGAAGGCGATCGGCTCGGCGTTCCCTGGCTCGGAAGTCAAGGAAATGGAAGTCAAGGGCCGCAACCTGTCGGAAGGCATCCCGCGCTCGTTCACCATCTCGAGCAACGAGATCCTGGAAGCCCTCACCGATCCGCTGAACCAGATCGTGTCGGCCGTGAAGAACGCGCTGGAACAGGCGCCGCCGGAACTGGGCGCCGACATCGCCGAAAAAGGCATGATGCTGACCGGCGGCGGCGCGCTGCTGCGCGACCTCGACCGTCTCCTGATGGAAGAAACCGGCCTGCCGGTGCTGGCCGCCGAAGATCCGCTGACCTGCGTGGTGCGCGGCTCGGGCATGGCCCTCGAGCGCATGGACAAGCTTGGTTCGATCTTCTCGTACGAATAAGACGCGCGTGATCAACCGGGGCGGGCAGGGCGTGCGGTCACAAGCTGCGCGCATCTGCCCGCCTTGGTATTGACCGCCCGCGTTATCACCAACGGACGTCATGGAATACAGTCCTCCGCCGCTGTTCAAGCAAGGCGCCCCGGCACGAGTCAAGGCCATGGTGTGCGCCTTGATCGCCATCGTATTGCTGTTCGTCGACGCCCGCATGGGATTGCTGTCCGGCGTGCGCCAGGTGGCCGCCACCGTGCTCTATCCGATGCAGATGGTGGCCCTGATGCCGCGCGAGGCGCTGGCCAATATGGGCGATTATTTCTCGTCGCTGTCGACCTTGCAGAAGGAAGTGCAGGCCCTCAAGCACCAGGAGCTGGCGCGCGCCCAGTTGCTGCAGCAGGCCCAGTTCCAGATGGCCGAGAACGCGCACCTGCGGCGCCTGATGGAAGGCAAGCAGCAGTTGCCGGTGCAGTCGCAGATGGCCGAGATCCTGTACGACGCGCGCGACCCGTCCACCCGCCGCATCGTGATCAACCGCGGCTCGCGCGACGCCGTGTCGCTCGGCCTGCCGGTGATCGACCACGCCGGCGTGGTCGGCCAGGTCACCCGCGTGTTCCCGTTCACCTCCGAAGTCACGCTGCTGACCGACAAGGACCAGGCCATTCCGGTGCAGGTGCTGCGCAGCGGCTTGCGCAGCATCGTCTATGGCCGCGGCAATACGGGCCTGCTCGACCTGCGCTTCGTGGCCCAGGACGCCGACATCCAGGTCGGCGACGTGCTGGTGACCTCGGGCCTGGACGGCATGTACCCGGCCGGCCTGGCGGTGGCGCGCGTGACCCAGGTCGAGAAGGCGGCCGGCTCGTTCGGCCGCGTGGTCGGCCAGCCGCTGGCCGGCATCGACCGCAATCGCCAGGTGCTGGTGATCATGTCGCACAATCCCTTGCCGCCGCGCCCGGCGCCAGAGGCGCCGTACAGCGGCAGCCGGCGCAATATGCCGAAGATGCCGGCGGTGCCGACGCCGCCGCTGCCGGCCGCGCCGCTGCCGGCGGCCGGCGCGCCCGCCGCCGCCAACGGCGCGCCAGCGCCGACGCCGGCCAACCAGCCTGCGGCAACGCCGCCCGTGGCCCAGCCCACGCCACGTCCGGCGGCGCCCGCCGCCACGCCACCTGCAGCGACCGCGCCCGCGCCGGCCGCCCGAACGGAGTAAGCCGCCATGCCCGGTCGCCGTCCGCATTACATCCTGCTGCCCGTCAGCCCGCTGTTCATCGCCTTCAGCCTGGTGTGCGCCTTCATGCTCAACCTGATGCCCTGGGGGCGCTGGGTCGGGGCGCCCGACTTCGTCGCGCTGGTGCTGGTGTTCTGGGGCATCCACCAGCCGCGCAAGGTCGGCATCGGCGTCGCCTTCTGCATGGGCCTGTTGATGGACGTGCACGACGCCAGCCTGCTGGGCGAGAACGCGCTCGCCTACACCGTGCTGTCCTACCTGGCCATCATGATCCACCGCCGCGTGCTGTGGTTCCCGCTGCTGACCCAGGCCATGCACGTGTTCCCGCTGCTGCTGCTGGCGCAGGCCATCCAGCTGGTCGTGCACCTGGTGGTCTCCGGCCGCTTCCCCGGCCTGCTGCCGTTCGTCGAGAGCGTGGTGGCGGTGGCGCTGTGGCCGCTGATCACCTGGCTGCTGCTGGCGCCCCAGCGGCGCGCCGTCGACCGCGACCATACCCGCCCCATCTGACCAGGTTTGCCCAGGAATGACCGAGTTCAAGGATAGCGACCGCGAGATCCACCAGTTCCGGATGCGCCTCACGGCGCTGGTGGCGCTCGTCTTCATCTGCTTCGGCCTGCTGGTCGCGCGCGTGGTCTGGCTGCAGGTGCTGCACCACGACCAGTACGCGGCGCAGGCCGAGGACAACCGCATCGCGCTGGTGCCGATCGTGCCCAACCGCGGCCTGATCGTGGACCGCAACGGCGTGGTCCTGGCGCGCAACTATTCCGCCTACACGCTCGAGATCACGCCGTCCAAGCTGCAGGCCGACATGGAGTCGGTGATCGACGAGCTGGCCAAGCTGGTCGAGATCGACGCGCGCGACCGGCGCCGCTTCAAGCGCCTGCGTGAAGAGTCGCGCAGCTTCGCCAGCATCCCGCTGCGCACCCGCCTGACCGACGACGAGGTGGCGCGCTTCACCGCCCAGCGCTTCCGCTTTCCCGGCGTCGAAGTCCAGGCGCGCCTGTTCCGCCAGTACCCGATGGGCGAGGTGGCCTCGCACGTGATCGGCTACATCGGCCGCATCAACGCCAAGGAAGCCGCCGCGATCGAGGAGGGCGACGACGCCGCCAACTACAACGGCACCGACCATATCGGCAAGGAAGGCGTCGAGAAGCGCTACGAGCGCCAGCTGCACGGCATCACGGGCTACGAGCAGGTCGAGCGCTCGGCCGGCGGCCGCGCGATCCGCACGCTCAAGCGCACGCCGCCAGTGCCGGGCAGCAACCTGATCCTGTCGATCGACATCGAGCTGCAGAAGATCGCCGAGGAGGCCTTCGGCGACCACCGCGGCGCGCTGGTGGCGATCGAGCCCGCGACCGGCGACGTGCTGGCCTACGTTTCGCGGCCGGGCTTCGATCCGAACCTGTTCGTCGACGGCATCGACTACCAGAGCTGGAACGAGCTGAACACCTCGCTCGACCGGCCGCTGATGAACCGTCCGCTGTCGGGCACCTATCCGCCGGGTTCGACCTTCAAGCCCTTCATGTCGCTGGCGGCGCTCGAGCTGGGTTACCGCCGTCCGCAGGACGCGATCCGCGATCCCGGCTTCTTCATCCTGGGCGGACACCGCTTCAACGACGACAAGCCGGGCGGCCACGGCATCGTCAACATGTACCACTCGATCGCCCATTCGTGCGACACCTATTACTACCAGCTGGGCAACGAGATGGGGATCGACAACATCTCGAAATTCATGAGCGAATTCGGCTTCGGCCATCCGACCGGGATCGACCTCGATCACGAAAAGACCGGCGTGCTGCCGTCGAAGGAATGGAAGGCCGAGCGCTTCAAGCGCAACCGCGCGGCCCAGAAATGGGTGGGCGGCGACACCATCTCGATCTCGATCGGCCAGGGCTTCAACAACTACACCATGCTGCAACTGGCGCATGCGACCGCGATCCTGGCCAATGACGGCGTGGTGATGAAGCCGCACCTGGTCAAGATGGTCGAGGATGGCGTGACCCGCGAGCGCACCCTGACCGTGCCCAAGGAGACCCGGCGCCTGTCGATGAAGCAGGAGCACCTCGATTTCATCAAGGATGCGATGGCCGGCGTGATGCGCGAAGGCACCGGGCAACGCGCGTTTTCGACCGCCACGTACACGTCGGCCGGCAAGACCGGCACCGCGCAGGTGATCGGCCTGCGCGGCAAGAAGTACGACGCCAACGCGATCGACGAACGCCATCGCGACAATGCGCTGTTCACCGCCTTCGCGCCGGTCGAGCAGCCGCGCATCGCGCTGGCGATGATCGTCGAGAACGCCGGTTTCGGCGGCGTCGTGGCGGCGCCGATCGCGCGCAAGGTGCTCGACTATGCGATCCTCGGCAAGCGTCCTGCGCCGCCGCCGGAGCCGAAGGATAGCGCCCGTCCCGCCACCGTCAAGGCGGCCGCGCCGGCCGCTGCAGCCGCTGCGCCCCAACCTTCGGCCCCCGCCACCGCCACCCGAACCGAATAAGCCATGGCCCATATTCCAGAACGGCGCTCGCTGCGCCGCCGCCTGCGCCCGTACTTCACGGTGTTCGACCTGCCGCTGACCCTGATCCTGGCCATGCTGGTGACGATCAGCATGGTCACCATGATGTCGGCCGGCGCCGATTTCCCGGACCGGGTCGAGCACCAGATCCGCAACTTCCTGCTGTCCTTCGCCGTGATGTGGCTGGCCGCGAACATCGCGCCGCAAACCCTGATGCGGCTCGCGGTGCCGGTCTATGCGGTCGGCGTGGCCCTGCTGGTCGCGGTCGCGCTGTTCGGCCTGATCAAGAAGGGCGCGCAGCGCTGGCTGCACATCGGCGTCATCGACATCCAGCCGTCCGAGATCATGAAGATCGGCCTGCCGCTGATGCTGGCCTGGTACTTCCAGACCCGGGCCCAGGTCGCCGGCTGGAAGCATTACATCGTGGCCGCCGTGATCCTGATGATTCCGGTCGCCCTCATCATGGAGCAGCCCGACCTCGGCACCTCGCTGCTGGTCGCGTCGTCGGGCCTGTACGTGATCTTCCTGGCCGGCCTGTCGTGGAAGGCGATCGCGGCGGTGACGGCGAGCGTCGTGGCCTTCCTGCCGATCGGCTGGTCGATGATGCACGACTACCAGCGCCAGCGGGTGATGACCCTGATCGATCCGACTTCCGACCCGCTGGGCAAGGGCTTCCACATCATCCAGTCGATCATCGCGATCGGTTCGGGCGGCGTGACCGGCAAGGGCTATATGCAGGGCACCCAGGGCTACCTGGAATTCGTGCCGGAACGCACCACCGACTTCGTGTTCTCGGTGTATTCCGAGGAGTTCGGCCTGATCGGCAACCTGTTCCTGCTGTTCGTCTACCTGCTCTTGATCGGACGCGGCCTGATGATCGCAGCCAATGCGCCAAACGCCTTCGGCCGCTTGCTGGCCGGTTCGATCGCGATGATTTTCTTCACCTATGCCTTCGTCAATATGGGCATGGTTTCAGGGATATTGCCTGTAGTTGGGGTGCCACTACCGTTCATGAGCTATGGCGGCACGGCCTTCATCACGCTGGGCCTCGGCGCCGGCATCCTGATGAGCATCCAGCGGCATCGCAAGCTGGTGCAGACCTAGGGAAGCGCTGATTTATTCATGGCGGCGGTCTTGGCACGGAAAAAAGGCGCCCTGCTGCGTTGTAAATCCTCGCCATACCACGCGGTATGGCTGCGGTTTACGCCTTGCCGGGCGCCTTTTTCCGTCGCCAATCCCATCCGTCAGAATAAAACAGCGCTTCCCTAGGACGGCCAAGCCGTCCACGCGTCTAGCGAACCGGGCCGCCGCGCGCCGCGGGGCCTGCCGTGTGCACCTCGGTCAGCAAGGCCATCAAGCGGGAAATATCGACCGGCTTGGTGAAGAAATGGTCGAAGCCTGCCGCGAAGGCCTTGTCGCGGTCGGATTGCTGGCCATATCCGGTGACGGCAACCAGCACCGGAGGCGGCAGCCGCGGCATCGCGCGCAGCCGGCGCGCCAGCGCGTTCCCATCGAGCTCGGGAAGGCCGATGTCGAGCAGGCAGATGTCCGGCCTGATCGTCTCGACGTTGTCGAGCGCCCTCACCGAGCTCAGTTCGACCACGACGTCATGGCCGGCCGATTCGACCAGCATCGACAGCATGGCGGCGGCGTCGGCATTGTCGTCCACCACCAGCACTTTCAGCCCGCCCGCCGCCGGCGCGAGCCCCGTGGCGGAACCGGCGCTGCCGGCCGGCGCGGCATCGGGTTCGATCCGCGGCAGGGTCACGGTGAACCGGCTGCCCTGTCCGGCGCCCGCGCTATGCGCGCCGACGCTGCCTCCGTGCAGCTCGACCAGGTTGCGCACCAGGGCCAGGCCGATGCCCAGCCCGCCCTGGGTCCGGTCGGCATCGCGCTCGCCCTGGGCGAACAGATCGAACACGCGGCCGACCAGTTCGTGGGCCATGCCGATGCCGTTGTCGCTCACCGAGATGGCGACGTCGCGCTCCCGCACCTCGACCCGCATGTCGATCGCGCCGCCCGGCGGCGTGTACTTGGCCGCATTGTTGAGGAGATTGGCGAGCACCTGCACCAGCCGCTTGCGGTCGCCGCGAACGTAGGCCTTGCCCGCGCGGTAGATGCAGCGCAGCGCATGCTGGCGCTTTTCCATCAGCGGGCGCGCCTGTTCCTCGGCGTCGGCGATGACGTCGTGCACGTCGATCTCTCTCTGTTCCAGCGTGATCAGGCCGCGGGTCACGCGCGAGATGTCGAGCAGGTCGTCGACCAGCGCGGTCATGTGCGCGACCTGGCGCTGGATGACGGCGCTGGTCCGGTGTATCTTGTCCTCGTCGAGGCGGGCGGCGGCGAGCAGGTCGGCCGCGGCGCTGATCGGCGCCAGCGGGTTGCGCAGTTCATGCGCCAGCATCGCGAGGAATTCGTCCTTCAGGCGGCTTGACAGGCGCAGCGCTTCTTCGGCCCGGGCCCGCTCGATCGCGTCCCAGGTGCGCTCGGCCACGTCGGCGATGATCTCGAGTTCACCCGGCGTCCAGCGGCGCGGCACCGAATGGCCGACATTGAAGTTGGCGCGCAGCTGGCCACCCCGGTTCAGCGGCACGACGACGACCGACTGCATCCCGAGATCCAGGTAGGCCTGCGCATGCCCGGCTAGGTGCGGGTCGGCCGCGATGTCCTCGGCCACCACCGCCCGCGCGGCGCGCAGGCTTTGCAGCAGGTAGGGACTGAAAGTGGCAACCGATCCGTGTGGCGGCAGGCCGGGCAGGGCGGGCAGCTCGCCGCTGTGCGTCCATTGCGCGGGGATGTGGAAGCAGCCGGCCTGGTCGTCGATTTCGGCGTAATAGGCGCGCGTGACGCCCAGGTGCTGGCGGATCAGCCGGGTCGCCGTGCCGATGATGTCGTCGGTCGTCGCCATCCCCCTCAATTCGTCGGCCAGGTTCAGCTGGAAAGCGCGCCGGCGTTCCGCCATGACGCGCGCGCTCGTCTCGACCGCCGCGGTGAACATGCCGACGACGGCGCCCGAAATATCGCGGATCGGGCTGTACGAAAACGTGAAGTGGCACAGTTCCGGGTAGCCGTTGCGCAGCAGTTCGAGCGGCATGTCCTCGCCCCTGACCGCGATGCCGTCGTTCATCACCTGGTCGACCATGGCGCCGATCGTCGGCCAGATTTCGGGCCAGGTTTCCCGGGCCGGGCCGCCGAACGACGCCGGGTGCTTGCTCGAACCGAGGATCGGCCGGTAGAAATCGTTGTACAGCTGGATCAGGTCCGGGCCCCACCATATCGCGATCGGGAACTGCGATTCGAAACAGACGTTCACCTGCAGCCGCAAGGCGTCGGGCCAGGTGGATGGGTCGCCCAGGCCGGTGCGCGACCAGTCGGTCTGCCGCAGCAGGGTCACGGTGTCGCCGTTACCCGGCAGGTGATCGAAAATATGCGAAGAGTGCGGCATGGTTGAAAGTGGACAGACCGGCGATGCCGCAGTATGCCCTGTTTTTTTGCGTCGGAACCACACTTTCGGAACGATCATGGCACGCGAACGTCTTGCCAAAACGGCCATTATCGCATTCCGGCTTGATGCCTGCATATTGATGAGTCTGGCAAGACAACGTAAACTGGGGGTCGACCTAACACGATGGAGGACGGCCAATGGGCGTTCGTACAAGCTTCCTGGCGGTCATACCGGTTGCCATTCTAGTATCGGCCTGCAGCAGCACTGGGGAACACAAGCGGCTCAATCCTTTCCCCTGGCCGCACAAACCGACCGCCAAGCATGGCAAGGCGCCCCAGCTGCCGCCCGCCAAGTCGGGCCGCGGCGGCTACTACAAGGACGACGGCCCGGGCGACGACATCCCCGACGGCCTGCTCGACGTGCCGGACGCCGTGGTCAAGGCCGAGCCCTTCAACAAGTGGACCAGCCGTCCCTACACGGTGCTGGGCAAGACCTATACGCCGCTGGGAAATGACGAGCGGTACAGCGCGCGCGGCGTCAGCACCTGGTATGGCGTCAAGTTCCACGGCCAGCGCACGGCGTCCGGAGAACTGTACGATATGTACAAGATGACGGCCGCGCATCCGACGCTGCCGATCCCGTCCTATGTGCGCGTGACCAGCCTCGACACCGGCAATTCGGTGGTGGTGCGCATCAACGACCGCGGCCCCTTCCATTCCAGCCGCATCATCGACGTCTCGTACACGGCGGCGCTCAAGCTCGGGCTGCTGGGCAAGGGCAGCCATGAAGTCGAGATCGAGCGCCTGTTCCCGGGCGATCCGATCGTCCCGCCGGCGCAGATCGCGGCCGCGCGCCGCGAAGTCGCGTCGATCGCGCAATCGGCGCCGCCCGAGATCGAGGCGCTGATGCTGGAAGACCGGATTCATTCCGACAGCGCGGCGCTGGTGAGCCAGGCAGAGCCGGTGTCCGCGCCCGCGCCGGCCGGTCGCTTCTTCATCCAGCTCGGCGCCTATGGCCGCGCCGGCACCGCCGAGGCGATGGGAGAAAAGATCGCCGATGCCGGCGTCGAGCTGGGCAAGCTCGAAGTGGTGAAGGTGGGTTCCCTGAATCGCCTGTACGGCGGCCCCTACGCCAGCCGCGCCGAAGCGATGGAAGCCATGCGTGCGCTGCCGTCCAGCCTCGGCTTCAAGCCGATCGTGGTCCAGCGCTGATCGCCCCCTCGTCGAACGCGGCGCGCTGAATCTGCGCGCCATGAAAAATGGCCGGCGAACCGGCCATTTCTTCGAGCGGAAAAGAAGCGCTTATGCCTGTGCGGCGGTGCGGCGGCGGCGCAGGAAGCCGATGGCGGCCAGGCCGGCGCCGGCCAGCAGGACGCTCGACGGCTCAGGCACTTCGCCCGGCTCTTCAGTCGGCTCTTCCACCTTGGTGTAGTCGAGCAGGAGCTCGGAGTTGGTGAGCATCAGGTCGCCGAGCACTTTCAGCTTGAACGTCAGTTGGCCATCGTTCAGCAGCGCGTCGATGATGGACTGGTTCGTCACGGTGCCGCTGATGGTGAACTCACCGGTGTACGCCTTCTTCACGGTCGTCGTCGTGGTCGTGGTATCCGAATATTGCGAGTGCGATTGTTTGCAGATGAAGAAGAACCATTTCGTGCATTTTTGGCCGTCGTAAATTTCCTGGAAGCTCGACGGGGAGGTATAGCTCGACTCGAAGAGCTGGGTGCTTCCGCTTCCGAGCAGGAAGTCGCCGAACCACAGGGCGGCGCTCTCTTGTTCACCGGTATAGGTATGGGTATTGGTGACCGTCACATCACGGGTGCTCTTGCCATTCTTGACCTTGCCGTATTCGCCTTCGTCGCGGTCGCTGGTCGAGGTCAGTTTCATCAGTTCGCCATCGTCCTTGAAGGAGAACGAATACGACAGGCTATTGAAGGTATATTTTTCTGGCAGCGGCGTATCGTTGATGAAAGCGACTTTGTAGCTGCCCTGATCCAGCATCCCGTTGGCCAGCGAGCCGTTCAGCGAAATGGGTGCAGCGGCAGCGGTGGTCGACAGCGTGGCAGCGGCGAGCAGCAAGGCGGTGATGATCTGTTTCATGGTTTCCCCTCGGAACGTCAAATTATATTGGAACAACTTAATTTGATATAGAGCAAATAGTGTGCCAAGGATATAAGTGTTTGTTTTGGTTAATTAAAATTTCTTGAGGAAAATTAAGTGTAAAGATATTCGACAGCTTGCGGGTGGTCAACTGCACACCGCATAAAAAAGCGCGCCATGTGGCGCGCTGGATGGATGCGATACACGACCGCGACGTTATTCGCAGTTGCGCAAGTCGGCGCCGGAGAAGTTGCCGATGAGCGTGGAAAGCCGGTTGCGCGCACCGGCATCGATCGCCTGGTACTGGTAGGCGGGGCGCATGACTTGCGGGCCACGCGGCAGCACCCGCACACCGCGCACACCCTGGCGCTGCAGTTGCGCCACCAGCTTCTGGGCCGCGCTGTCGGTCTTGAACACGCCCAGCGAGATCGCCCAGCGCAGCGGCGAGTCGCCCTGCATGATGTAAAAATTCTCGACACCGCGTTCCTTGAGCTCGGCGGCGCGGCGCTGGGCGCCTTCGCGGCCGCCGTTGGGAGGCAGGTAGACCAGGCGGCTGGTCACTTCCTGGAAGGGGACGTCGACCCGCGACTGGCGCGCAGCGAGGTCCAGGCTGGCCACCCGGGTTTCGAAACGGCGGGCGTCGGCGGCGCTGAAGGGACCGGCCTGGACGCAGGCGATCAGGTCCGGCGCCACGGCGGCCGGCGGCGCCGGCTCCGGCGAGGGCGCGGCGGCGGATGGCTCGGCGCGGGCTTCGGCGTCGCCGGCTTCCATGGCCTCGGCCTCGTCCAGCGCGCGCTTGGCCTCGACCGCCGTCAGTTGCGTGATGCGTTCGGGCGCCAGCTGGTTGTTCAGCCGGCCTGGCTCGCGCTCACCGGCGCCGGGCTGGCCCAGCATGCCCTGGCCATACGCCAGCAAGGCCGCGTTCGCGGCCAGCAGCGCCCAGAATACGAATTTCAACACCGTGCTTCCCCCTCTCTCCAGGCGGTCGCCGCCTGCAGGCCGACCAGCACGATATTATCGACCACCCTGTGCGCGACCTTGAGCGCGGGCGCGATGGTCGGCGCCGCGCCGCCCGAGACGATGCAGGAAGAGGCGCCATGTCCGGCCACGGCGCGCTCGATGGCGCCGGCCTGGGCCGACAGCACGCCGGAGAGAATCGCGTCGTTGGTATTGTCGCCAAACAGCGCCGGCACGGCGCCAGGGACTACCTGCGGCAGCTGCGCCGTGTTGCTGGCCAGGCTGGACGCCATCAGCGCCAGGCCGGGCAGGATCATGCCGCCCACGAACAGGCCGTCGGCGCTCACCGCGTCGACCGTGGTCGCGGTGCCGCAGGTGGCGACGATCAGGTTCTGCCTGGGCGCCAGGGCGCGCGCGCCGATGGCGGCGGCGAAGCGGTCGCAGCCCAGGCGGCCGGGGTCGCGGTAGCCGTTGCGCAGGCCGGCGCGCTCCACGCTGGAGGCGAACCATTCGACCTCGATCCCGGCCGGCAGCAGGGCCGCGATGCGCCCGGCCAGCTGTGGGCCGGCGACGTTCGACACCAGCGCGCGGGTCACGCCGGCGCTCGCCCATCGGGCAGCTGCTTCGTCCAGCTGCGCATGCAGCACGGCGCCGTGCAGGCGCCACGCGCCGAGGGCGCTGCCGGCGTCGGCCAGCGCCCACTTGACGCGGGTATTGCCCGCGTCGACCAGCAGCATCATGTCTTCACCCGCAGCGAGACGTCGCCGGCCATCACGGTGATGCGGCCCTCCGACGTGTCGAGCAGCAGGCGGCCGCTGTCGTCGACGCCGGCGGCGCGGCCCTCGTGCCGCACCGCGCCGTGGTCGAGCAGGACCACGGTCTCGCCCTGCCAGGCGTGGCGCAGGTTCCAGCGCGCGGCGAAGGCGGCGAAGCCGCGCGCGGAAAACTCCGCCAGCGCCGCGGCCAGGCCGTCGAGCAGGGCCGCCATCAGGACGTCGCGCTCCATGCGCGCCAGCCAGGGCACGCCGGCCGCGCTGCGTCCCAGCTGCGCTTCCATCTCGTCCGGCATCAGGAGATTGAGGCCGATGCCGATCACGGTCCAGGTGCCGCCACCGGGCGCGGACTGGGTCTCGACCAGGATGCCGGCCAGCTTGTCGCCGTCCTTGAGCAGGTCGTTCGGCCATTTCAGCTGGACTTGCTGGCCCAGCGCGCCGAGCGTCTCGGCCAGCGCCACGCCGATTGCCAGCGGCAGGCCAACCAGCGCCTGCGGGCCGCCGTCGAACTTCCACGCCAGCGAAAAGGTCAGCGAACCTTCGGGCGAAGACAGCCAGCTGCGGCCGGCGCGACCGCGGCCGGCGGTCTGGTGTTCGGCCACCAGCAGCAATGGCGCTTCGAGCGTCGCGGCGCGCGCCAGCAGGTCGGCATTGGTGGAGCCGGTCTGCGCCACGACGTCGACCGCCACGCCGGCCTTCGACAGTGCGCGGATGGCATCGGCGTTCATGCTTCCCCCTGGCGCTGCTTGGTCGGCGCGCGCGCGAACAGGCGGTCGAACACGAAGTTGGGCAGCAGGCGCAGCAGCTTGGCGACGACGCCCATCTGCCAGGGTAATACGCGGTAGCTGTCGCCGCGCGCGATCACGGCGGCGGCTTGCGCCGCGAAGCGGTCGGCGGGCATCAGGAAGGGCATGGGAAAACGGTTCTTGCTGGTCATGGGGGTGTCGATATAACCGGGGGCGATCGTCACCACCCGGATGTTGGTCGCGCGCAGCTCGACCCGCAGCGCTTCGCAGTAGCTGTGCACGGCGGCCTTGCTGGCGCAGTAGGCGCCGGCGCCGCGCATGCCGCGCACGCCCGCCACGCTGCCGATGCCCACCAGGCGGCAGGGCGTCGCCTGCCGCCGCATGGGGGCAATGAACGGGGCGAAGGTGGCGACCGTGGCGTTCACGTTGGTGGCGAACACCGCGTCGAACACGGCCAGGTCGGCCGCGCGGTCGGTGAGCGTGCCGTGCGAAATGCCGGCGCTGGCGATGACGACGTCGGCGCCGCCGTTGGCGGCGATGAAGTCAAGCGCGGCCGCGGCCAGGCCGTCGCGATCGAGCACGTCGACCGCGTAGATGTGATGCCGTTCGGGGTGGGGCAGCGAGGCGGCCAGCGCAACCAGGTGGTCGCGCCGCCGCGCCAGCAGGCCAAGCGTGGCGCCGCGCGCGGCGTATTCGCGCGCCAGGGCGGCGCCGATGCCGCTCGAGGCGCCGGTGATGAAGACGCGCTCCGTCCGCGTCGACATGGGCTTAGCGCTGGTTGCGCACGATGGCGACGTCGATGCCGCTGTCGAGCAGCTTGGCGCGCGCCTTGTTGACGGCTTCGACTTGCGAGTAGGGGCCGACCCGCACCCGGTGCAGCACGCCGCTGTCGGTGCTGCGGTCGGTGATCGCGGCCTCGAAGCCGAGCAGGGCCAGCTTGGCGCGGGTGTTCTCGGCGTCCGACATCTCGCGGAAGGCGCCGGCCTGCAGGTAATAGATGTAGCCGTCGGTCACGGCCGCCGCGCCGGAGGCGGGGGCGGCGGTGTTGACCGGGCCCGGCGGCGGTGGCGGCGCGCTCGGGCGCGGCTCCTGCATGCCGGCGATGGCGGCGCCCAGCGGGTCGGAGTCGGGCTGCTGCTGTGGTGACGGCGCCGGCGCGCTCGCCGGCGCGCTCGGCTGGCTTGGCGCCTGCGGCACCGGCGCCCGGTTGCCGTACATCGGCTTGTTGGGATCGGACGCCTGGCTGGGCTCGAGGTCGGCCGGGCGGCCCATCTTGTTGGAACGATCGGTGAACGGCGAGGCGCCCTTGGTGATCACGAGCGCGACCGCCACCGCGATCCCCAGCCCGATGATCAGGCCGACGATGATGCCGGTCAGGGTGCTGCCGCGTTGATGGCGTTGGCTACGCTTCGAGAAGGTACGGATGACGGTCATGACGCTTTCTGGTGATGAGACGTTGGGCTTCGGTTCCAGTGCTGCCTGCACTTTAGGGCACTTCGAAAAACCTGCTGCGCGTTGCAGTTTCGGTCGGGCCGCGTAGGTCTGCGATGCTCACCGTACGGCCGTACGGTTGCGCTTCTCGACCGAAACTGCTGCCGCTCGCGACGGTTTTTCGAGGCGCCCTTCACATCTTGTCCGGCGCCGAGACGCCGATCAGGGCCAGGCCGTTGCGCAGCACCTGGCGGGTGGCGGCGGCCAGCGCCAGGCGGGCCAGCTTGAGCGACTCGTCGTCGTCGAGCAGCCACTTGTGCGCGAAATAATAGCTGTGCAGCTCGCCTGCCAGTTCGCGCAGGTAGAACGCGACCTGGTGCGGGCCGAGTTCGGCCTGCGCGCGCTGCAGCATCTCGGGATAGGCCGCCAGCTTGGCCAGCAGCTGCGACTCGTGCGATTCGGTCAGCGGCGACAGATCCGCCTTGGCCAGGCTGGCGACGTCGCCGCCCCAGTTGGCCAGCGCCGAGCAGATGCGCGCGTGGGCATACTGCACGTAGTAGACCGGATTCTCGTCATTGGTCGCGAGGGCGACGTCAACGTCGAACACGAACTCGGTGTCGGCCTTGCGCGAAATCAGGAAGAAACGCACCGCGTCGCGGCCGCGCGTGACGTCGCCATTGCCCGACCATTCGATCAGGTCGCGCACGGTGACGTAGGAGCCGGCGCGCTTGGAGATCTTGACCTCTTCGCCGTTCTTCATCACGGTGACCATCTTGTGCAGCACGTAGTCGGGATAGCCCTGCGGGATGCCGATGTTCACCGCCTGCAGGCCGGCGCGCACGCGCGCGATGGTGCCGTGGTGGTCGCTGCCCTGGATGTTGATCGCCTGGTCGAAGCCGCGGCGGAATTTCTGGATGTGGTAGGCGACGTCGGGCACGAAATAGGTATAGGTGCCGTCGGACTTGCGCATCACGCGGTCCTTGTCGTCGCCGTAGTCGGTGGTCTTGAGCCACAGGGCGCCGCCGTCTTCATAGGTCTTGCCGGCATCCACCAGGGCCTGCACCGCGGCTTCCACCTTGCCGTCGGCGTACAGCGACGATTCGAGGTAGTAGTTGTCGAACTTGACGCCGAATGCCTGCAGGTCCTGGTCCTGCTCGTTGCGCAGGTAGGTCACGGCGAAGCGGCGGATCGATTCGATGTCATTCACGTCGCCGCTGGCGGTGGCGGGTGCGCCGTCGCTGGCCGACACGGTCTTCTTGGCCAGGAAGTCGGCCGCGATGTCGGCGATGTAGTCGCCGTTATAGGCCGACTCCGGCCATTCGGCGTCGCCCGGCTTGAAGCCGCGCGCGCGCGCCTGCACCGAGGTGGCGAGGGTGGCGATCTGGACGCCGGCGTCGTTGTAGTAGAACTCGCGCGTCACTTCGATGCCCTGCGATTCGAACAGCGACGACAGCGCATCGCCCAGCGCGGCCTGGCGGCCGTGGCCGACGTGCAGCGGACCGGTCGGGTTGGCCGAGACGAATTCGATGATCGCATGGTGGCCGCTGGCGGCGCCGGCGCGGCCGAAGGCTTCACCCTGCTCGAGCACGCTGCGCACCACCGACTGCTTGGCGGCGGCGGCCACGCGCAGGTTGATGAAGCCGGGGCCGGCAATCTCCGCCGATTCGATCAGGCCCTGCGCGCCCGGCTCGGCCTGCAGCGCGGCGACCAGGCGGGTGGCCAGTTCGCGCGGATTGGTCTTGAGCGGCTTGGCCAGCTGCATGGCGATATTGCAGGCGATGTCGCCGTGCGAAGGATCGCGCGGACGCTCCAGCACCACATTGGGGGCCAGGTCGGTGCCGGCGACGATCGGGGCGAGGGCTGCCTGGAACAGGGCAACGATTTGTTGTTTTTGTTGGGCGAGCATGGGAATGGTCGAAAAATTAGGTACTACGGATGGACGGCGCCTATTATCGGGAAGACGAGCAGGCAAACAGTGAACATTATACTAGTTTGATGCCACGCTTTGGCTGGCCACGGCGTTCGCGATTGGCGGTTCAACAACCATATTAAGCGTCGCCAAAGGCATAACCGTTACAATGGGAGCCCATTTTCGCAACATTTTATTCGCCATGACTGACAAGCGTCCAACGCTCACCCTGAAACCCAAGGCCAGGCCCGCCGCCGACCGGCGCGCGCCAGGCGCGGTCGGCCGCAACCCGGTTCCGGCCGGCGCTGCGGCAAAGGGTCCTGCGCGGGGGCAGGGCGGTCATGGCAAGCCCGGTCCGAGCGCATCAGGCCAGCCCCGGCCGGCAGATCCCGACCGCCGCCCGGTCGGCAAGCCGCCTCGGGCGCAGGGTGGCGACTTCCCCGGCCAGCAGCCGCGTGCGCAGCGTGAAGAAGCGCCGCGTCTGCGCCAGAGCCACGAAGTGAAAGTCGCGCCGCAGCGCGACTACCGCCCCGACCTCAAGTCCGATTCGCTGGCGCTGGCGCTGCTCGGCGCCGCCAGCGCCGTGGCGCGCGTGCGCGGGGGCAGCGCGCTGCCGCAGGCCCTGGCTGCCGTCTTCGGCGCCTACGACGCCACGCCGCAGGCGCGCGGCGCGATCCAGGACATCGCCTACCGCACCATGCGCCAGCTGGGCCGCAGCGAGACCCTGCTGGGCCTGATGACCAGCAAGGCGCCCGAGCCGCCGATGCTGGGCGGCCTGTTGTGCGCGGCGCTCTCCCTGCTCGATCCGCCCGAGGGCCAGGCGGCCCCGTATGAGGCCTTCACCGTGGTCGACCAGGCCGTCAACGCGGCCGCGGCCCATCCCGATTTCGCCCATGCCAAGGCCATGGTCAACGCCGTGTTGCGGCGCTTCCTGCGCGAGCGCGAGGCGCTGGTCGCAGAAGCCCTGCGCGAGCCGCTGGCGCGCTTCAATTATCCGCAGTGGTGGATCGACACCATGCGCGCGGCCTATCCGCGCGACTGGGAAGCCGTGCTCGAGGCCGGCAACGTCCATCCGCCGCTGACCCTGCGCGTCAACCGCCGCAAGACCGATGTCTCTGCCTATCTGCACGCCCTGAACGAAGCCGGCCTGCAGGCCGAGCAGGTGGGCTTGACCGCGGTGCGCCTGGCCCAGGCCATCAACGTGGCCCAGATCCCGGGCTTCGCCGACGGCGTGGTGTCGGTGCAGGACGCCGGCGCCCAGCTGGCCGCGCCGCTGCTCGACCTGAAGGACGGCATGCGCGTGCTGGACGCCTGCGCCGCTCCCGGCGGCAAGAGCGGTCACATCCTCGAGACCGCCGACGTGCAGCTGACCTCGGTCGACGCCGACCCGGCGCGCCTGGCGCGCGTGGGCGACAACCTGGGCCGCCTCGGCCTGGACGCGACGCTGCTGGCCGCCGATGCCGGCAGCCGGGACTGGTGGGATGGCCGTCAATACGATCGTATCCTGGCCGACGTGCCGTGCACCGCCTCGGGCATCGTGCGCCGCCACCCGGATATCCGCTGGCTGCGCCGCAAGTCGGATACATCCCAACTTGCAACACTTTCTTCCAAAATACTCGACAATCTTTGGCAGATGTTGCTGCCCGATGGTAAATTGCTGTTCGTGACATGTTCGCTCTGGCCCCAGGAATCGGAGGCGCAGGCAGCCGCTTTCGCGGCTCGCCACGACGCAGTCCGCCTTGATGCGCCGGGCCAACTCCTGCCGCTCGGCGGCGCCGGACAGGATCATGACGGTTTGTTCTACGCCCTGTTCCAGAAGAAAGCGGCGTAAGTTCTTTTACACTACGCGCATTTTTTAAGGCCCCGGCTCACCCGTGACGTTACGACTTTTACGCCTCCTCGCCTGCCAGCTGCTGCTGGCGCTTGCGTGCGTTGCTGCGTGGGTACCGGCGCAGGCGGCCGACGGGATCGAGATCAGCCGCGCCGCGATCGAAGCGAGCGACGACGGCTACCGGCTCAACACGGTCTACGATTTCGAGCTCAATAGCGGCCTGCGGGATGCGCTCCAGCACGGTGTGCAACTGCATTTCACCACCGAGATCGAGCTGGTGCGGCCGCGCTGGTGGTGGCGCGACGAGCGGGCGGTGTCCGCCAAGCGCACCATCCGCATTTCGTATGACGTGCTGACGCGCCAGTATTACGTGACGGTGGTCGGCTCCTTCCAGGAGCGCTTCCAGACCTTCGAGGATGCGATGTTCATGGTGCGCCGGCCGACCCGCTGGCTGATCGCGCCCAAGGGCAAGCTCAAGCCGGGCGAAGTCTACGAAGTCTCGCTGCGCATGTACATGGACCGCGAATACCTGCAGAAGCCGCTCCAGGTCAACGCCCTCAACGATTCCGACTGGCGCCTGACGTCCAGCCGGAAGACCTTTACCTATCGTGCAGAGTAGACCGGTCAACCAGGTCTTGCGCTACGCCCTCGTCGTGGGCTGCGCGGTAGTGTGCATCCTGCTGTTCCTGCTCGCGTCGGCCTCGGCCAATTCCGAATTCCTTGGCCGCTACTACGGCTGGCTGATCGGACTGATCGGCGCGGTGGCCTTCGTGCTGCTGGCCTTCGTCGCGGTCGCCCTCGGCCGCCTGTATTCGCGCCACAAGGCCGGCAAGTTCGGCTCGCGCCTGATGGCGAGACTGGTGCTGCTGTTCGCCGGCATCGGCATCCTGCCCGGCGTCGTCATCTTCATGGTGTCGGTGAATTTCGTCTCGCATTCGATCGACTCGTGGTTCGACGTCAAGATCGAGTCGGCGATCGAGTCGGGCCTGAACCTGGGCCGCGCCGCGCTCGACGAATCGCTGGCCGAACTGGGCGCGACCGCGCAGACCGCCGCCGCGACCCTGGCGGGCCAGGGCGACATGAGCGCGCAGCCGGTGCTGGCGCGCCTGCTGGCCGACACCAGCGGCCTGCAGAGCGCGATGCTGGTCGACGAGAAGGGCGCGGTGCTGGCCGCGGCGCTGGAAGACCGCGGCGCCAACCTGGCGGCCGACGCGCCCAACGAACGCATGCTGAAGAGCGCCGCCATGCCGGGCGGGTATGCGCTGGCCGAAGGCGGCGTCGACCGCGACCTGAGCGAAGAGGGGCTCGACGGCGTCTCGAGCGCGCTCGACGCCGTCACGGGCCTGCGCCTGCGCGTGGTGCTGGCCGTGCCCGAGCCGCCCGGCGCGCCGCAGCGCTACCTGCAGCTGCTGCAGTCGGTGCCGGTCAACCTGGCCTCGAACGCCGAGGTGCTGCGCTCGGCCTACAGCGAATACCGCCTGCGCCTGGAAGCGCGCACCGGCCTGCGCAAGATGTACATCGGGATGCTGACCCTGACGCTGCTGCTGGCGATCTTCGGCGCCGTCGGCAGCGCCTTCCTCATTGCCGGCAACCTGGCGCAGCCGCTGCTGGTGCTGGCCGAGGGCACGCAGGCGGTGGCCGAGGGCGACCTGTCGCCCAGGCCGATCGTCCAGACGAAGGACGAACTTGGCACGCTGACGCAATCGTTCAACGCCATGACCGGCCAGTTGTTCGAGGCCAGGAGCGCGGTCGAGCGCAACCGCGCCGCGCTGCAAAGCGCCAAGGCCCACCTCGAATCGGTGCTGGCGAATATGTCGGCCGGCGTGATCGTGCTCGACGCCGAGGGCCTGGTGGTGAACTCGAACGACGCCGCCTACCGCATCCTGCAGGTGGAACCCGGCGCGATGGCCGGGCCGCTGGCCCGGATCCCGGGACTGGAGCACTTCTCGAACTGCATCACGCGCGCCTTCTCGGCCCAGAGCGCGCACTCGGCGGCCGAGCGGCGCAAACGTGCGCACTGGCAGCAGCAGATCGAGATCCCGCGCCGCGGCAGCGGCGACGACCACGACCACGACCTGGTGCTGCTGGCGCGCGGCTCGCGCCTGCCGGTGGGCGCGGACAGCGGCTTCATCGTGGTGTTCGACGACATCTCGGACGTGATCACGGCCCAGCGCTCGGTCGCCTGGGGCGAGGTTGCGCGGCGCCTGGCGCACGAGATCAAGAACCCGCTCACGCCGATCCAGCTGGCGGCCGAGCGCATGCAGATGAAGCTCGAGGACAGCCTGCCGCCGAAAGAGGCCGAGCTGCTCAAGCGCGGCACCACCACCATCGTCAACCAGGTCGACGCCATGAAGCGCATGGTGGACGACTTCCGCGACTACGCGCGCACGCCGCCGGCCATGCTCGAGCAGCTCGACCTGAATGGCCTGATCGGAGAAATCCTGAACCTTTACCTGGCCGAGGATGGCAATGACGTCATCCACGCCAGCCTGGCGCCGAACCTGCCGCGCGTGATGGGCGACGCCACCCAGCTGCGCCAGGTGATCCACAACCTGGTGCAGAACGCCCAGGATGCGCTGGTCGACCGCGGCCCCGACGCGCCGCCCCCGCGCGTGGACGTGAGCACCGAGACCATCCACTACACCGGCGCCGACGGGCTCGCGGGCACCGCGGTGCGCCTGGCGATCGTCGACAACGGCCCCGGCTTCGCGCCGCGCATCCTGGCGCGCGCCTTCGAACCCTATGTCACCACCAAGGCCCGCGGCACCGGCCTCGGCCTGCCCATGGTCAAGAAAATCGTGGACGAGCACGGGGGCCGGATCGACGTCGGCAACCGCAGCGATGGAACTGGCGCAGCGGTATCGATTTTGCTGCTAAAGTTAGCCCAAAATTCAGCCCCATCAGCAAACTTGGCTTAAGTGCAAAAAAACTTATAAAATTGCACACGTGACGGGTAGAAGATCAGGAAGGTAGAAACGATGGCGAACATACTCGTAGTTGACGATGAAATGGGCATCCGGGAACTCCTGTCGGAGATTCTCGGCGACGAAGGCCATGCCATCACCCTGGCCGAGAACGCGCAACAGGCGCGCGAGGCGCGTGCGGCCGCGACGCCAGACCTGGTGCTGCTCGACATCTGGATGCCGGATACCGATGGCGTGACCCTGCTCAAGGAGTGGCAGCGCGACGGCATGTTGACCATGCCGGTCATCATGATGTCGGGCCATGCGACCATCGACACGGCGGTCGAGGCGACCCGCATCGGCGCCCTGAATTTCCTCGAAAAGCCGATTGCCCTGCAAAAGCTGCTCAAGGCGGTCCAGCAGGGCCTGACCCGCGCGCAAGAGGTGGCGCGCGCACCGATGGCGCCGCCGCGCCCGATCGCGCCGAGCGCGCCGCCGGTGGCGAGCGACGCCGCCATCGCCGCCCCCAGCGCGCCGATGTTCGCGTCCCCCGGCGTGCAGCCCGGCCCAGGCGTCGGCATGGGCAACGGTACGCGCATGGTGCATGCGGTGTCGCAGGGCGAGGGCACCGGCTATACGCTGTCGTTCGACCTGCCGCTGCGCGAGGCGCGCGACGCCTTCGAGCGCATGTACTTCGAGCACCACCTGGGCCGCGAAGGCGGCAGCATGACGCGCGTGGCCGAGAAGACCGGCCTCGAGCGCACCCACCTGTACCGCAAGCTCAAGCAGCTCGGCGTCGAACCGGGCAAGCTCGCCAAGAAAGGGGGATGATGGCCCGCGCGGCCACCGTCCTCGTCACAGGGCCCAGCGCCGCCGCCCGCGAACAGGCGATCGCGGCGCTGCTGGCCGTTCCTCCCGCTGCCGTTTCCGATCCTGGCGCGCCTGGCGCCGGCGCAGCCACGTCGCGCGACTTCAGCGCGGTCATCCTCGAAGGCCTGGGCGTGGCCGCCACGCCGCTCGAGACCGGCCCCGGCATGCAGGTCGTGCGCATCGCTCCCGGGTGTTTGTGCTGCGACGGCAATCTCGTTTTGCGTGTAACATTGAATCGACTGCTGCGCCAACGCCCGGGACGCCTGTTTCTCGGCCTGGCGAGCAGCGAACACCTTGATCAGTTGCGATCGTGGCTTGCAGCGCCGCCATACGATCAGCTGTTGGCACTGAACCCGACCGTCCACGCCTGAAGGCACTTGACGGTCTTGAAATCGGTTCGGACAGCCCCACCTCTGAAGCGAAGTGAACAGCCTGCCGTACGCCGCCATGCGGCAGGGTTGCACTAATTTCTGATCGAAGGAGTCATCATGAACATGATCTATAACAGCGAACAGTACAGCGTCGTCGAGTTCGGCGTCGACCGTGAACTCGAAGCGCTGCGATTTGGCGGCTTCGAGATCGTCGACAAGGCCGGCCGTCGCGAGGCCTTCATTGGCGGCCGCCTCGCGCAATCGTTCCGGCGCGACGTCAACAACCTGATTGCCAGCGAACCCACCATGGAAGAGATCGACGACTTCCTGGGCTCGTATGACACCCTGATGAGCCAGCCCGTGGTTCTTCATTGAGCACGTGCATTGAGCCAGGACAGCATTTCGCTGCGCTGACGCCCCCGAGCGCCATTGCCACCAGCGGGCGATGGCGCTTTTTTCATCGGTCATGGTAAGCTGCGGGCCATGTGCCAGCTCCTCGGAATGAACTGCAATGTCCCTACCGACATTGTCTTCTCTTTTACCGGCTTCGCCCACCGCGGCGGCCGTACCGACACCCACCACGACGGCTGGGGAATCGCCTTCTTCGAGGGCAGTGGCGTGCGCCACTTCGTCGATCACCAGGCCGCCATCGCCTCGCCGATCGCCGAACTGATCAAGCGTTATCCGATCAAGTCGACCAACGTCATCGCCCACATCCGCAAGGCCACCGTCGGCCACGTGGCGCTGGAAAACTGCCATCCCTTCGTGCGCGAGCTGTGGGGCCGCTACTGGGTGTTCGCCCATAACGGCGACCTCAAGGATTTCGCGCCCGTGCTCGACGGCGCCTTTCGTCCGGTAGGCACCACCGACAGCGAACTGGCCTTCTGCTACCTGCTGCAAAGCATGCGCCGTGAATTCGGCGACACCGCGCCGGGCCGCGAGGAGTTGCGCGCACTGCTCGAGCGCATCATTCCCGGCATCGCCGCCCACGGCACCTTCAATATGATGCTGTCCGACGGCGCCGCGCTGTTCACCCATTGCTCGACCAAGCTGTGCTACGTGGTGCGCAAGTATCCCTTCGTGACGGCCTGCCTGTCCGACGAAGACCTGTCGGTCGACTTTTCGCAGGTGACCACGCCCGACGACCGGGTCGCGATCATCGTCACCGAGCCGCTCACGACGAACGAGGAGTGGACCCATTTCGCGCCGGGTGAGCTGAAGGTGTTCGTCGACGGATTGCCGCAGTAAACACTGTGTATCGATTGTGACAACACCGATGTTTCGCGAATAACGTTCTTCTAATAAATTAGTGCCAAGAAGACACACGCCGGGATGGATGCGGTAAAGTAGTCCGATTGATGCGAGAACGAGAACGAGATGACCGATACCGCCAGCCTCGACGAGGCCTCCCAGCCGCTACGCATGCGCCATTTCTACCTCGCGCGCCAGCCCGTGCTGGACCGCAACCAGGCGCTGTTCGGCTATGAACTGCTGTTTCGCGGCAGCGCCCAGGGCCCGGCCCATTTCGATTCGGGCCTGTCGGCCAGCGCCAGCGTCATCCACCATGCATCCCAGCTCGGCCTGCCGCGTGCGATCGGCGACGCCAACGCCTTCATCAACGTCGACAAGGACGTCTTGATGAGCGATATGTTCGCCTTCCTGCCGCGCGAGCGCACGGTGCTGGAGATCGTCGCTTCGGTCGAGCCGGACGACGCCGTCATCGAACGCATGCGGGCCCTGGGCAAGCATGGCTTTCGCTTCGCGGCCGAGGCGGCGGCCCACGGCCCGGCGCTGTCGCGCCTGCTGCCCGTGATCGACTTCGTCAAGATGGATTTGCGCGCGCTGCCGGCCGTGACCCTGCTGTCGCTGGCGCCGCGCCTGCGCACCACGGGCAAGCGCCTGGTGGCCGAAAAAGTCGAGAACCACAGCGAATACCGCACCTGCCTGGACATCGGCTTCGACTACTTCCAGGGCTATTATTTCGCCAAGCCGTCGGTGCTGGCCAGCCGCAAGCTGTCGCCGTCGCAGACGACGGTGCTCGACCTGGTGAACCTGGTGGCGTCCGACGCCGACAACGCCGAGATCGAAGGCGTGGTCAAGCGCGAGGTGACGATCGGCCTGAACCTGCTGCGCCTGGTGAACACGCCGGCGGTGGGGGCGGGGCGACGCATCGAATCGATCAGCCAGGCCCTGACCCTGCTGGGCCGGCGCCAGCTGCAGCGCTGGCTGCAGATCCTGCTGTATGCCGAGCCGGACGTGCGCGGCCACAGCCAGAGCCCGCTCCTGCTGCTGGCCACCACGCGCGCGCGCCTGATGGAGCTGCTGGCCCAGCGCCTGCGTCCGGGCCAGAAGAACGTCGCCGACGTCGCCTTCACGGTCGGCATGATGTCCCTGATGGACACGCTGTTCTGCATCCCGATGATGGACATCGTGGAGCAGATCCCCGTGATCGACGAAGTGCGCGCCGCGCTTCTGCAGCGCAGCGGCTTCTTCGGCGAGCTGTTGAAGCTGGCCGAATCGATCGAGCGCATGGACGACGAGGGCGACGACCTGCTGGCGGGCCTCAAGAGCCTGTCGATGGACGGCGACGACCTGGCCGAACTCGAGGTGTCGGCGTTCGAGTGGAGCGACAAGGTGGTGCGCTACGCGATCTGAGCGCCGCACACTCGGCGCGTCACGAAAAAAACGCCGCGGATCTCGCGGCGTTGTGTTTTACAGGTTCGGCGCTAGGTGGCGCTCCACCTCGGCCTTGTCCATCCCGCGCCGCCGCGCCATGTCCTCGACCTGGTCGTCGCCGATCTTCCCGACCACGAAGTACTTCGATGCCGGGTGCGCGAAGTAGAAGCCCGACACCGCCGCGCCCGGATACATCGCGAACGATTCGGTCAGCTCCATGCCGATCTCCCCGGCCTGCAGCGTGCGGAACATGTCGGCCTTGACCGTGTGCTCGGGGCAGGCCGGATAGCCCGGCGCCGGGCGGATGCCCTGGTACTCCTCGGCGATCAGCGCCTCGTTCGACAGGGATTCGTCCGCCACGTAGCCCCACAGGTCGGTGCGCACGCGCTCGTGCATGTATTCGGCGAAGGCTTCGGCCAGGCGGTCGGCCAGCGACTTGAGCATGATCGACGAGTAGTCGTCATGCGCCGCCTCGAAGCGCTGCTCGTGCTTCTCGATGCCAAGGCCGGCGGTCACGGCGAACATGCCGATGTAATCCGGGATGCCGCTCTCTTTCGGCGCGATGAAGTCGGCCAGGCACTGGTTGGGGCGCTGCACGCCGTCGACGACCGGCCTGACGCCCTGCTGGCGCAGGCCGTAATACGTAAAGGCCACCTGCTCGCGCGATTCGTCGGTATATACCTCGATGTCGTCGTCGTTCACCGTGTTGGCCGGCAGCAGGGCGATCGCGCCGTTGGCGGTGAGCCAGCGGCCTTCGATGATCTTCTTGAGCATGGCCTGGCCTTCGGCATACACCCTGGTGGCGGCCTCGCCCACCACCTCGTCGGTGAGGATGGCGGGGAAGGGGCCGGCCAGGTCCCAGGTCTGGAAGAACGGGCCCCAGTCGATGTAGCGCGCGATCAGGCCCAGGTCGACGTTCTTGAACACGCGGCGCCCGATGAACTTCGGCTTGACCGGCGCGAACGAGAGCTTGGCCTTGTTGGCGCGCGCCTGCTCGAGAGGCAGCATCGGCAGCGCCTTCTTGCCGGCGTGCTGGATGCGGATGCGCTCGTAGTCCTGGGCCAGTTCGATGATGTAGGCGTCGCGGGTGTCGTCGGTCACCAGCGCCTGGCCGACCGAGACCGAGCGCGACGCGTCCGGCACGTAGACCACCGGGCCGTCGTAGTGCGGCGCGATCTTGACCGCGGTGTGGGCGCGGCTGGTGGTGGCGCCGCCGATCAGCAGCGGCACCTGGCGCTCGCGGAACCACGGGTCGCGCTGCATCTCGCGCGCCACATGCGCCATCTCTTCGAGCGACGGCGTGATCAGGCCCGACAGGCCGACCATGTCGGCGTTTTCTTCCTTGGCCTTGGCCAGGATGTCGGCGCAGGGGACCATCACGCCCATGTTCACGATCTCGAAGTTATTGCACTGCAGGACCACCGAGACGATGTTCTTGCCGATGTCGTGCACGTCGCCCTTGACGGTGGCGATCACCATCTTGCCCTTCGGCTTGGCGACGATGCCGGTGCGCGCTTCTTCCGCCGCCTTCTCTTCTTCGATGAACGGCACCAGGTGCGCCACGGCCTGCTTCATCACGCGCGCCGACTTGACCACCTGCGGCAGGAACATCTTTCCCTGGCCGAACAGGTCGCCGACGATGTTCATGCCGTCCATCAGCGGACCTTCGATCACGTGGATCGGACGGCCGTTGGCTGCTGCGACCTGCTGGCGCATCTCTTCGGTGTCTTCGACGATCCATTGCGTGATGCCGTGCACCAGCGCATGCGCCAGGCGCTTCTCGACCGGCGCGTTGCGCCACTCGAGGTTCTGTTCCTGTTTGGCGCCGCCGGCCTTGAGCGTGCCGGCGAATTCGATCATGCGTTCGGTGGCGTCCTTGCGGCGGTTGAGCACCACGTCTTCCACGCGTTCGCGCAGCTCGGGATCGAGGTCGTCGTAGACGCCGACCATGCCGGCGTTGACGATGCCCATGGTCAGGCCGGCCTTGATCGCGTGGTACAGGAACACGGTGTGGATCGCTTCGCGCGCCGGGTCGTTGCCGCGGAAGCTGAACGAGACGTTCGACACGCCGCCCGAGATCTTCGCGTGCGGCAGGTTGTCGCGGATCCAGGCGCAGGCTTCGATGAAGTCGTTGGCGTAGTTGTCGTGCTCTTCGATGCCGGTGGCGATGGCGAAGATGTTCGGGTCGAAGATGATGTCTTCGGGCGGGAAGCCCACCTGTTCGGTCAGCACCTTGTAGGCGCGTTCGCAGATCTCGATCTTGCGCGCGAAGGTGTCGGCCTGGCCCTGCTCGTCGAACGCCATCACGATCACGGCGGCGCCGTAGCGGCGGCACAGGCGCGCCTGGCGGATGAATTCCTCCAGGCCTTCCTTCATCGAGATCGAGTTGACGATGGCCTTGCCCTGCACGCACTTCAGGCCCGCCTCGATCACCGACCACTTGGACGAGTCGATCATCACCGGCACGCGCGAGATGTCGGGTTCCGACGCGATCAGGTTCAGGAAGCGCGTCATGGCCGCCTGCGAATCGAGCATCGCCTCGTCCATATTGATGTCGATGACCTGGGCGCCGTTCTCGACCTGCTGGCGCGCCACCGACAGCGCCTCGTCGAACTGCTCGTTCAGGATCATGCGGGCGAAGGCCTTCGACCCGGTGACGTTGGTGCGCTCGCCGACGTTCACGAACAGCGACGATTCGTCGATGGTGAAAGGCTCCAGGCCCGACAGGCGCATCGCGACCGGCACTTCCGGCACCTGGCGTGGAGCCTGGGTTTCCAGGATCTTCGCGATCGCCGCGATGTGCTCGGGCGTGGTGCCGCAGCAGCCGCCGGCGATGTTGATGAAGCCGGCGTCGGCGAATTCGCGCAGCAGGGCGGAGGTGTCAGCCGGCAGCTCGTCGAAGCCGGTGTCGCTCATCGGGTTGGGCAGGCCGGCGTTCGGGTAGATGCACACGAAGGTGTCGGCGATTTGCGACAGCTCCTGCGCATAGGGGCGCATCAGCGCCGCGCCGAGCGCGCAATTCAGGCCGATCGTCAGCGGCTTGGCATGGCGCACCGAATTCCAGAAGGCCGGCACGGTCTGGCCCGACAGGATGCGGCCCGAGGCGTCGGTCACGGTGCCCGAGATCATCAGGGGCAGGCGCGGCGTCTCGGGATGCTCGTCGAAATACTGGTCGATCGCGAACAGCGCCGCCTTGCAGTTCAGGGTGTCGAAGATGGTCTCGACCAGCAGCAGGTCGGCGCCGCCATCGACCAGGCCGCGGACCTGTTCGTGGTAGGACGCGACCAGCTGGTCGAAGGTGATGTTGCGCGCCGCCGGGTCGTTGACGTCGGGCGAGATCGAGGCGGTCTTCGGGGTCGGCCCCAGGGCGCCGGCGACGAAGCGCGGCTTGTCAGGGGTTGAATATTTGTCGCAGGCGGCGCGCGCGAGCCTGGCCGCTTCGACGTTCATCTCGTAGGCCAGGTGCGCCATGTGGTAATCCTCCTGCGCCACGCCGGTGGCGCCGAAGGTATTGGTCTCGAGCAGGTCGGCGCCGGCGGCGAGATAGCGCTCGTGGATTTCCTGGATCACCTGCGGCTGGGTGAGCGTGAGCAGCTCGTTATTCCCTTTCACGAACAGCTCGCGCTGGCCTGCTCCCTCGGGCGCCGCGAAGTTCGCGAAACGCTCACCGCGGTAGGCCGCTTCATCGAGCTTGTACTGCTGGATGATGGTGCCCATCGCGCCATCCAGGATCATGATGCGGCGCGCGAGGATCTCGCGCAGCTGGGTTTCGATCGGGGAGACGGGATTGGTACGGGCGTTCATCGTGTTTTTCCGAAGGTGCGGCTTGACAGGCCGGTTGAGAAAGGGCGGTCTACGATTATACGTCAAGCGGCGCGATAGGCCCGGCAGTGGGGGTGTGTATGTATCGTTATGTATTCAACGCCGCATGCGTTACATAGCGTTACATTTGTTGGGGTGGCTGCAATCTTTACGATACATGGCGAGACGACAATCAAGGTCCGCCTCCACGAGTGGCGAACGTATAGATGGGATAACCGCATGAACAAAGAATACCAACCGGATTGGGATCAGCCTATGGACCGCAACCCGGAGCCAGCAATGTCGTCGAAGCCACAAGTCGCCAGCAATGGTGTGAAACAGATCGTCACGATCCGCCTGGATGTGGATATGCTTGAATGGTTCAAGGCCGCAGGTCCCGGCTACCAGACCCGCATCAACCAGGTTCTGCGTGAACACATGGACGCCCAGCGTACGTCGCAGGCGTAGGGGTGGCGGCTTTGCCGCCGACGCGGTGATCGTTATCGGTTGATCGCCGCAACCGTTTTGCACGTCATCTCCGCCCGCGGGGACGACGTGTTATGAAATCGACTTCAGGAGCGCCGCGAGCGCTTCAATTGAACGTCAACCCCGCCAGCGAAAACCCTTTCAGGAATTCCGCCGCCTTCAGGCGCTTGCCGCCAGGCTTCTGCAGCTCGTTCAGGCGCAGCGCACCTTCTCCGCAAGCGACCACGATGCCGCCGGCGTCGGCCTGCAACACCGCGCCCGGTGCGCCGCTGCCTTCAACCGCTTCGGCCGACCAGAACTTCACCGCCACGCCATCGACCACCCCGTTCGCGCCGGGGAAGGGGTTGAAGGCGCGCACCTTGCGCGCCAATACCGCGGCCGGCAGGCTGAAATCGAGCTTCGCTTCTTCCTTGCCGATCTTGGCGGCGTAGGTCACGCCTTCGTCCGGCTGCGGCACGGCGGTCAGCTCGCCGGCTTGCATCTTGCGCAGCGCGTCGACGATCATGCGTCCGCCCAGCGCGGCCAGCTTGTCGTGCAGGCTGCCGGTGGTATCAAGCGGGTCGATCGGCAGGCGCTCCATGGTCAGCATCGGCCCGGTATCCAGGCCTTCTTCCATCTCCATGATGGTCACGCCGGTTTCCAGGTCGCCCGATTCGATCGCGCGGTGAATCGGCGCGGCGCCGCGCCAGCGCGGCAGCAGCGAACCGTGGATATTGATGCAGGGACGGATGTCGAGCGTGCTGCGCGGCAGGATCAAGCCATAGGCCGCGACCACCATCACGTCGTAGTCGATCGACTGCAATTGCTCGTGCGCGGCGCGGGCCTGGGCGGCGCGCTCCGGATCCTTGGCGTCCATGCGCAGCGACAGCGGCTGCGCCACCGGCATGCCGTGCGCCAGCGCGTACTGCTTGACGCTGGATGCCTGCAGTTGCATGCCGCGCCCGGCGGGGCGGTCGGGCTGGGTCAGGACCAGCGGGATCTCGAAGCCGGCCTCGTGCAGGGCACGCAGGGCGACGGCGGCAAATTCGGGGGTGCCGGCGAAAACGACTTTCATGTCACCGCCGCAATCAACGGCGGGCGGCGCGCTGGGCGGCGTCGCGCTGCATGCCGCGTTCTTCCTTCTGCAGCTTGGCCTTGATGCGGTTGCGCTTGAGCGGCGACAGGTATTCGACGAAAACCTTGCCCATCAGGTGGTCCATCTCGTGCTGGATGCACACGGCCAGCAGGCCGTCGGCCTCGACCTCGAACGGCTTGCCGTCGACGTCGAATGCGCGCACCTTGACCCGGGCCGGGCGCTCGACGCCGTCGTAGATGCCGGGCACCGACAGGCAGCCTTCGTCGTAGACCTGCTTTTCTTCGCTGGCCCAGGTGATCTCGGGGTTGATGAAGACCATCAGCTTTTCTTGCGCTTCGGTCACGTCGATGGTAACCACGCGTTCGTGCACGTCCACCTGGGTGGCGGCCAGGCCGACGCCAGGCGCGTCGTACATGGTTTCCGCCATGTCGGCCACCAGCTTGCGCAGGCGCTCGGTGCCGAATTCGGTGACCGGCTTGGCGACCTTGTGCAGGCGCGGGTCGGGGTAGCGGAGGATGTCGAGAAGTGCCATATCGGATCGGATGTCGGTGGAGTTGTCTAGGTTGAACGGGTACTTGGCTGGCAGGCAAGACAGGACGCAAACCCGCCACACGCCCTGGCGCGCAGACCTCGGTTTGCTTGCTAGTTCAGGGATTTGTGTGCAGAATTTGATTCTATACAGCAACCCTTCCGTGAGCGGGGAGCGGTACGTCGTGCTGTCTCTCGCTGCGGCCGGGCCGGATGACGGAGCGGCCTGTTCAGCATCATGACCTGCATTGGATGCAGCTGCAATCTGGCGGCATCATTTAATCTTACGCCGCATTAAACGGACGTCTTCAATGAAAAATTTTAGCACAGTCGTGGCCCGTGCTGCTGCTGCGGCGTTGCTCGCATGCGCCGCCGGCGCCTCGGCCCAGACCCCAGTGCCCGCTGCCGCCTGCAGCTTCCGCCCGGACGCACCCGACAAGCACGTCGTGGTCAAGGGCGATACCCTATGGGATATTTCTGGCGCCTTCTTGCGCAACCCATGGTGCTGGCCCCAGGTCTGGGGCATGAACCGTGACGAAATCCGCAACCCGCACTGGATCTATCCGGGCCAGACCATCTGGTTCGACCGCGCGCGTGGCCGCCTGAGCCTGCAACAGCCCGGCACTAGCCTCGATGGCGGCGACGACCGCGATGCGCCTCCGCTGACCCGCCTGTCGCCGCAGGTGCGCAGCGAAGGCCTGGCGCGCGACGCCGTGCCGGCGATTCCCGCCGGCGCCATCGAACCCTATCTGACCCAGCCGCTGGTGGTCGAGGCCGACGAGCTGGCGGGCGCGCCGCGCATCGCCGCCTCGCAGGAAGGCCGCGTCTACCTGGGAGAAGGCGACCGCGTCTACGTGCACGGCGACGTCAAGCACGAGAGCGTGTTCCAGGTGTTCCGCCCCGGCGCGGCGCTGACGGACCCGCAGACCGGCCTGGTGGTGGCGCACGAAGCCGCCTTCCTGGGCACCGTCAAGCTGCTCAAGCCGGCCGCGCCCGGCGTCGACGTGCACACCTTCCAGGTGGTCGATACCGTGCAGGAGATGGGCGTGGGCGACCTGCTGCTGCCGGCGCCGCCGACGCCGGTGCGCAACTACGTGCCGCACGCGCCGCTGCAACCCGTCGACGGCCGCGTCATGTCGATCTATTCGGGCGTGACCTACGCCGGACAGAGCCAGGTCGTCACTGTCAACCGGGGCACGGTTGACGGGCTCGATGTCGGCGCCGTGCTGCAGCTCTATCATCTCGGGAAGACTGTGGCCGATCCGCAAAGCCGGGGTTTCCTGGGCCTGGGCCGGCAGCAGTTGAAACTGCCCGACGAGCAATACGGCAGCCTGTTCATCTTCCGCGTGTTCAAGAACGTCTCGTACGGCTTGGTCATGCAGGTGACGGCGCCGGTGCAGGTGGGCGACGTCGCCAGATCACCGGAGTAACCCCGCCGTGCAAGACACGGAACCCCATCCCATTGCCGAGCGCGCCACCCTGATCGCCGATTGGCTGCGCCTGGAACAGGCGCATGGGGTGGGGTGCCGCAGCGCGCATGCGCTGTTGTCCGCCTTCGGCTCGCCCGGCGCCATCTTCAGGGCCGGGGCAACGGCGCTGGCGGCCCATGTGTCGGCGGGCCAGGCGCAAGCGGTGAGCGCGCCGGTCACGCCCGCCTTGACGGCCCTGGTCGCGGCCACCCTGGCCTGGCTGGAGCAACCCGGCCACCACCTGATCACCTTCCACGATCCCCTGTACCCGCCGGCGCTGGCCGAGAGCCCCGATCCGCCGCTGCTGCTGTACGCCGCCGGCCGCATCGAGCTGCTGGCGCGGCCCCTGGTCGCCGTGGTCGGCAGCCGCAACGCCAGCGTGCAGGGCAAGCTCGACGCCGAATCCTTTGCCGCGGCCCTGTCCGGCGCCGGCCTGTGCGTGGTGTCGGGGCTGGCGCTGGGCATCGACACCGCCGCCCATGAAGGCGCGCTGCGCGGGCTAGGCGCCACCATCGCCGTGGTCGGCACCGGACTCGACCGCGTCTACCCGGCGCGCAACCGGATGCTCGCCCACCGCATCGCCGAACACGGCTGCCTGCTCAGCGAATACGCGCTGGGCACGCCGCCGCTGGCCGCCAATTTCCCGCGCCGCAACCGTGTGATCAGCGGCCTGGCGGCCGGCGTGCTGGTGATCGAGGCGGCGGCCCAGTCGGGCTCGCTGATCACGGCCCAGATGGCGGCCGAGCAGGGCAGGGAGGTGTTCGCCTTGCCCGGCTCGATCCATTCCGCGCTGGCCAAGGGATGCCACCGCCTGATCCGCGACGGCGCGCAACTGGTCGAGACGGTGGACGAGGTGTTGCTGGCGATGCGGGTGTCACCGCTGGCGGCCATCGGGCAAGCATGTCGCCAGAAGCGCGACGCCGGGCCGGACGAAACGGCGGAAGAAGACGCCGAGCTGTTGCTCGCGCTGGGCCACGAACCGGTGGCGCTCGACGATTTGCTGGCGCGGCTGGGGGCCGATGCTGGCGAGCTCGGCGGGCGACTGCTGGGCCTGGAACTGGCCGGTCTGGTGGTGCAGTTGCCGGGCGGAAGGGTGCAACGCATCTGGCCTTAGGCCTACTTCGAATCAGGCCGCGTGGATGCACATTTAATAGATTGCTTGTGCTTCATCTCACGAAGTTTGCGAATTGTATGTTCTTGTTTTTAATCGTTTTTGGTAAGCTGGCTGATCGAACAAGGCTTGCATACAACGTTTTTTCCACGAGGCAGCGCGACAGGCGCGCTCTACTTGTGCCGCACGAAGTTTAGCTGCTACAGTAGCGTCACTATGTTCGACATCCTGGTCTATCTCTACGAGACGTACTACCGTCCCGACGCCTGCCCCGAGCCGGCAGCCCTGGCTCGCAAACTGTCCGCTGTCGGCTTCGACGACATCGAAATCTCGGAAGCGCTGGACTGGCTGACCGGGCTGACCGATGCGCCGCTGCCCGACACGATCGATGCCTCCACCGGCATGCGCTACTACGTGGACGAAGAATATATCGAGCTGGGCAGCGCCGCGATCGGCTTCATCGCCTTCCTCGAAAGCGCCAAGGTGCTCGGCCCCATCCAGCGCGAAATCGTCATCGAGCGCGCACTGGCCTGCGACGAGTCCCCCATCGCCTTGAGCAAGCTCAAGATCATCGTGTTGATGGTGCTCTGGAGCCAGGGCAAGGAACCGGACGCGCTGATGTTCGACGACTTGTTCAGCGACGACGACGAGCAGGAACCGCGTCTGCTGCACTGACCGCGGCGTCGCTTTTGTAAGACATTCGACGGGGCTAGTGCCCCGTTTTGCATTTCTGGCTCACCATTTCTGGGCGGCACATAGACCATATGTGGCCCGCATCGCACCATCACGAAGCGCAAGGTGTACTTGCAGGGAGCGCGATAACGCGCTTATCATTGGCCGCTTCATCTTGACAGTTACCAATCAGACACTATGGCCGGAATTTCACCGGCCCGGCTGCCAGCATGTATGATGCGCAAGCCCACACTATATAGATAGCACGACGAGAATCACTATGACCAAATCCCTCATCATCGCCGAGAAACCGTCGGTCGCGAACGATATCGCGAAGACGCTGGGCGGCTTCACCAAGCACGATGAGTACTTCGAATCGGACGACTACGTCCTCTCGTCCGCCGTCGGCCACTTGCTCGAGATCGCGGTGCCCGAAGAACACGACGTCAAGCGCGGCAAGTGGAGCTTTACCCACCTGCCGATGATCCCGCCTTACTTCGCGCTGAATCCGATCGCCAAGACCGAGTCGCGTCTCAAGGTGCTGAATAAGTTGATCAAGCGCAAGGATGTCACCACCCTGATCAACGCATGTGACGCGGGCCGCGAAGGAGAACTCATCTTCCGCCTGATCGCCCAGAACGCGAAAGCCAAGCAACCGGTCAAGCGCCTGTGGCTGCAGTCGATGACGGCCAACGCGATCCGCGAAGGCTTCAATAACCTGCGCAGCGACGAAGAAATGCTGCCGCTGGCCGACGCCGCGCGCTGCCGCTCCGAAGCCGACTGGCTGATCGGCATCAACGGCACCCGCGCCATGACCGCCTTCAATTCGAAAGAGGGCGGCTTCTACCTGACGACGGTGGGCCGGGTGCAGACCCCGACCCTGTCGATCGTGGTCGAGCGCGAAGAAAAGATTAAGAAGTTCGTGCCGCGCGACTACTGGGAAGTGCGCGCCGAGTTCGTGTGCGCCGCCGGCGTCTACGAAGGGCGCTGGCTCGACCAGAAATTCAAGAAGGACGAGAACGATCCCGAGAAGCGCGCCGAGCGCCTGTGGAGCAAGGCTGCCGCCGATTCGATCGCGGCCGCCTGCCGCGGCAAGCAGGGCAACGTCACCGAAGAAAGCAAGCCGACCACATCGATGGCGCCCGGCCTGTTCGACCTGACGTCGCTGCAGCGCGAGGCCAACGGCCGCTTCGGCTTCTCGGCCAAGAACACGCTGGGCCTGGCCCAGGCGCTGTACGAGAAGCACAAGGTGCTGACCTACCCGCGTACCGATTCGCGCCACCTGCCCGAGGATTACATCGGCACCGTGAAGTCGACCCTGGAAGCGCTGGCCGAGACCAATAACTACAATCAGTTCGCCAAGCAGATCAGCAAAAATGGCTGGGTCAAGCCAAACAAGCGCATCTTCGACAACACCAAGATCTCGGACCACTTCGCCATCATCCCGACCGGCGTGGTGCCCAAGAACCTGAGCGAGCCGGAACAGAAGCTGTACGACCTGGTGACGCGCCGCTTCCTGGCCGTGTTCTTCCCGGCCGCCGAGTTCCTGGTCACGACCCGCTATACCGAAGTCTCGGGCCACCAGTTCAAGACCGAGGGCAAGGTCATGACCAACCCCGGCTGGATGGCCGTGTACGGCAAAGACACGGGCGACGACAAGGACGGCGCCAACCTGGTGCCGGTGGCCAAGGGCGAGAAGGTATTGACCGACAAGGTCACGGCCAACGGCCTGGTCACCAAGCCGCCGGCGCGCTACAACGAAGCGACCCTGCTGTCGGCGATGGAAGGCGCGGGCAAGCTGGTCGATTCCGACGAGCTGCGCGATGCGATGGCCGGCAAGGGCCTGGGCACGCCGGCCACGCGCGCGGCCATCATCGAGGGCTTGCTGACCGAGAAATACCTGCTGCGCGAGGGGCGCGAGCTGATGCCGACCGCTAAGGCCTTCCAGCTGATGACCTTGCTGCGCGGCCTGGGCGTGAATGAACTCACGGCGCCCGAGCTGACCGGCGAGTGGGAATTCAAGCTGTCGCAAATGGAGAAGGGCAAGATTTCGCGTGAAGAATTCATGCGCGAGATCCAGCAGATGACCCAGATCATCGTCAAGCGCGCCAAGGAATACGACAACGACACGATTCCCGGCGAGTACGCGACCCTGGTCAACCCGTGCCCGAACTGCGGCGGCATGGTCAAGGAAAACTACCGCCGCTTCGCCTGCACCAAGTGCGACTTCTCGATGAGCAAGACGCCGGGCAGCCGCCAGTTCGAGATCGCGGAAGTCGAAGAACTGCTCAAGAACCGCACCATCGGTCCGCTGCAGGGCTTCCGCTCGAAGATGGGGCGCCCGTTCGCCGCCATCCTGCGCATCGTGCGCGATGAAGAGATCAAGAACTTCAAGCTCGAGTTCGACTTCGGCCAGGACGAGGAAGGCGAAGAGGGCGAAGGCGTCGACTTCAGCGGCCAGACCCCGGTCGGCCCTTGCCCGAAGTGCAATGGCGGGGTGTACGAAATGCCGCTCGCCTATGTTTGCGAGCACAGCGTGGCCAAGCCGAAGACCTGCGACTTCCGCAGCGGACGCATCATCCTGCAGCAGGAAATCGTGCCGGAACAGATGGCCAAGCTGTTGAACGACGGCAAGACCGACCTGCTGCCGGGCTTCGTGTCCCAGCGTACCCGTCGTGCATTCAAGGCCTTCCTGGTGCGCGGCAAGGACAACAAGATCAGCTTCGAGTTCGAGGAGCGCAAGGCCAAGCCGGGCGCCGCCGCCAAGGGCAAGGCGGGCGATGAGGCCGCTGCCGGCGCGGACGGCGCCGATGGTGCGGCAGCGCCAGTGAAGGCAGCGCGCAAGGCAGCCGCCAAACCGGCCGCCAAGCCGGCGACGAAGAAGGCAGTGGCCAGGAAGGCGCCGGCCAAGAAGGCGACCGCGGCCGCTGCGAAGAAGTAACAGGTCGAGGGCGGGTGCATCCCGCCCGGTCCGGACGTAAAAAACCGCGGCTTGCCGCGGTTTTTTTCATTCCAGCATCATGGATGTGCGATGCTCACTCCTGCCATTCCTTCAGTGCGAGGATTGCCGCCTCGCCATTGCGGATCGCTTTCACGCGCCGCACGACTTCATTGCGCCACGCTTCATCGGCGTCCTGGTCGGGGCCGTCGATGTCCTGTAGCAGCAGCTGCATGATTTCCTGTTTCTCGGACGGACTCAGCAGCTTGAGTCGTTCGGCGATTTCCGCGACGGCGTTGGACATGATGCTCTCTCCTATAATTTTGTTTCGATCATAGCGCGAGAACTATTGATTGTCGACTGGCAGCATATTGTCATTCGGTTTGCGATCGATCAATTTGTTGTCGGGATCGATGCCGGCGCGGCCCGGCACGCCATCGACCACCAGGGTCAGCTGCTGCGCGGCCTGGGTCACCAGCCGCCGTTCGCGCGCCAAGGGGTTGCCATTGCGGTCATCCACGCCGAATTCGACGTAGTCGTTCATTGGCACCGGCCGCTCCTCGCCCTGTTCCGTCATCCGCAGCTTGGCGGCGTGGGCATCGATCGTGACCTCATGCTTGCCGTCCGGACGGCGGCGCGCGACGGCGCTGGCGGCGCGGTTTTCGTAGAACACGATCGATTCGAACAGGTCGTCGATCAGGTAGGCCTTGTCCTGCGGCGTCACCGCGCGCAAGGCCCCGACCAGGCTGGAGGCGGTCGGGTAGGGCGCGCCGCGGTAGGCGTATTGCTGCAGCAGGCCGCGCAGCACGCCGCTCACGACGTCCTCGCCGAGCATGTCCTGCAGCAGGTACAGCGCCAGGCCGCCCTTGTACTGGTGGATGTAGCGCTGGTTCTCGTTATGGGCCAGCGGCAGTTCCTTCTCCTGTTCCTGGGCGCGGCCGATCAGGTAGGCCTCCAGGTCATGGCGCAGGAAGCGCCGCATCTTGTCCGCGCCAAGCGAGCGCTTCATCACCATCAGCGCCGTGTACTCGGCCAGGCTCTCGGACAGCAGGGTGGCGCCGCGCGTGTCGGCGCCGACCAGCTGCTGGCCCCACCACTGGCGCGCGGTCTCGCGGGCGCTGACGTAGAACGGGTAGTCGAGGTCCTTGGGCGAACCGGGATCGACGCGCGCGATGAAGGCGGCGCCTTCGGACAGGGGGATCAGGCCCGGGAAGGCTTGCGCGGTGCGGACGGTGCGCGGGAATTCGGCGATGCGCAGCTCGCGCAGCGGATAGCGGCCGACATGGCGCGCGCCGTAGTCCAGCCCGGCCTGGGCGCCGCGCACCAGGCGCTCGACGTTGACGTCGTGCCCCGGCTGGTAGTAGACGTCGATCGTCACATCCTGCCAGCGGTCGTGGCGGACCTCGTAGCGCGCCGACTGGAAGGCATAGGCGTTCAGCATGGGACGGTCCATCTTGTAGCGGAAGTGGCGCCGCCCGCCCTCGTTCCATTCGCGCACCAGGGTGCCGGGCGCGATCGCGACCTGGTCCGCGCTGGTGCTGACGGTGGCCTCGAAACCGATCCAGTCGGCGTCGACGCCGATGCGGTGGGTGGCGCGGCCGGCCGGGTCGTCGCGCGCCGGCATGGGCGCGCGCGCGGCCAGTCCGTGGCGGCGCCGGTCACGCACGTCGCTCAGTTCGACCGAAGGTTGATAGCCGATGCGCGGCATGACCTCGTTGGTGAAGAAGGTGCCGTTGGCGACCACCGGCGTGTCGCTGCCCAGGCCCAGCAGGCCGCGCGGCGCGTAGTCGAGTTCGAAATCGAGGTCCAGACGCGCGCCAGGCGCCAGCGGGGCGGCCAGGCGGTAGTGGTAGAAACCGCGGTCGGGATCGAGCGTGACCGTCGTCGCCGGCTGGCCGAAGTTCGGCGTCAGGCGCGCGCCGCGCTGCTGGTACAGCACCAGGTCGCGGATCGGCGCGCCGCTGCGGTTCTCGAGCCGGTAGCTGCCCTTGACGTGCAGGGCGCGCCGTTCGGGATGGATGGCGGCGTCGAGCTTGACGTCGACGATGCGCGGCTGCGGCAGCCGCGCGAAGCCGTGGTAGCGCTTCTCGTATTCGGCGCGCAGCACTTCGCTGCGCCAGGTGGTCAGGTAGCCGCCGCTCGAGAGTTCCCAGGCCAGGCCCCCCCCAGCGCCCGCGAACACGGCCAGCCCCAGGCCGAAGCAGGTCAACACCTTTGGCGTCAGGTTGCGGCGCGCCAGGCGCAGGCGCTCGCGCCAGGCGTCGTCGACCCCGCGCGGCCACAGCGCGCGCGCCAGCGCCAGCAGCATCAGCGCCGCGCCGCTCCAGTACAGCAGATAGAAGCGCTCGCGCAGCAGTTGGTGGCCGAAGCCGTTCATCGGCGAATACGTCAGGTCGGGCCAGACCCCGTACAGCAGCAGCGGATGGTTCTGGCCGGCACTGTTCAACAGCAGCGCCGCCACGAGCCAGGCGATCATTAAAAAGTTGGCCAGGTATTTGTGATTGACGACGACCTGCACCGCGATCGCCAGCACCGCGATCAGCGCGTAGTTCGGCAGCAGGATGGTAAACAGCGCATGCAGGTACAGCCCTGGCTCGAGCTGGAAGTAGCCCTTGAACAGCTGGATCAGCATGCCGGTGACCATCGCCAGCAGCACCAGCAGCGCCTGCAGGCCGATCAGGGCCAGGGTCTTGCCGGCCAGCGGCAGCCAGCTCGGCACCGGCAGCGCGTCCAGCATCTGGGCCACGCGCGTCTCGCGTTCGCGCCAGACCAGTTCACCGGCATAGAAGATCGTGATGGCCAGCATGAACAGGCCGAACACCGCGCGGATCAGCTCCAGCACCATATAGGTCACCGGATAGGTGGCGGCGCCGTAGATGGCGTCGAGGTCGATTCCGCCGGCGACCAGCGCCAGCACGCCGCCGGTGGCCAGCGCCGCGAAATAGACGTTGCGGGTCATTTCGCGCAGTTCGCCGCGCGCCGACTTGAACAGCAGCAGCGCCAGGCTGCGCGCCGCGAAATCGGGTTGCGCGGTGGTGTCGCGCGCGGCCTGCGACAGTTCGACCGGCAGGTCGGGCTGGGCCTGGCCGCGGCCACGCGTGCGCGCCTGCACGTCGGCCTCGCCGATGAAGTGGAAGCGCCAGTAGCCGAGCAGCAGCGCCAGCAGCGCGAAGCCGCACCACAGCAGGCGGTTGATCAGGTAGACGTCCTGCAGGTCGATCGGATTGAGGTTGCGCTCGGCCAGCGGCCAGTACTCGGTCAGCAGGAACAGGGAGGTGGTGCCGAACGGGTCGATCAGGGCGGCCAGGGTCTTGAAGTCGAGGTCGCGCGCCAGCGAGGGCGCGACGGTATAGCCGATGGTCATGACCACGGCGGCCACGTAGACCGGCAGCATGCGCCGGGTCAGCGCGGCGAGCACGAAGAAGATCGCGCCGAAGATGAACAGGTTGGGCAGCAGCGTGAACAGGTAGGGCTTGATCCAGGCCGACGCCAGAGATCCGCCCAGGCGGTCGGACGCGATGCCGGGAATGAAGGTGCCGAGCCACAGCCCGATCACGATGCCGGAAAAGATCACCGCCAGGGTCGCGAACGCGCCGAGGAAGCGGCCGAACACGTAGTCGGCCTTGCTTAACGGCGCGCTGAAGAAGAAGTGGTGCATCTCGTGTTCGAAGTCCTGCTGCACCGCGCGTCCCATCACCGCCGCCGTCACCACCGTGCCCAGGCTGCCGAGCAGCGCCGTCGCGATCGCGATCTGGCGCGGCGCGTCGACCAGGACCCGGCTGCCGAAGGTGACGAGCAAATCGCGAAACGCCCCGCCCGAGGCGGCCATCCAGGTCATGGCGAGCGCCAGGAAGACGGCGAAATAGACCCAGGTCGAGAGCCGCCGCAGGCGCTGGCCCGCTTCGAAGCGGGCGATGACGAACAGGGCGCGCACGGTCAGCAGTTCCCGGCGGCCGGGTTGTGGCGGCCGGCGATGGTGGCGAAATACACGTCTTCCAGGCTGGCGCGCGCCGGCTCGAAGCCGTCGCCCGGATCGTCCTCGGAATACACATGGATCAGGGTGCGTCCGCTGAGCAGGCGGGTCGAGATCACGCTGTAGCGCGCTTGGTAAGCGGGCAGCTCGGCCTTGGTGACGAAACGGGCCCAGATGAAGTCCTCGATCCCGTAGATCAGCTCTTGCGGCTCGCCGCACAGCAGCACCTGGCCCTTGTTGATGATCGCCATATTGGCGCACAGGTCGGCCACGTCGGACACGATGTGGGTCGACAGCAGCACCGTGCGTTCTTCGCCGATGTCCGACAGCAGGTTGTGGAAGCGCACCCGCTCCTGCGGATCGAGGCCGGCGGTGGGTTCGTCGACGATGATCAGGCGCGGGTCGCCCAGCAGGGCCTGGGCGATGCCGAAGCGCTGGCGCATGCCGCCCGAGAAGGTGCCCAGGCGCTGGTCGCGCACTTCCCACAGATTCGTTTGCTGCAACAGGCCGTCGACCACTTCGCGCCGGCGCGCCTTGTGCGACAGGCCTTTCAGTTGGGCGAAATGGTCCAGCAGTTCGTAAGCGCTCACCTTCGGGTAGACGCCGAAATCCTGCGGCAGGTAACCGAGCATGCGGCGCACCGCGTCCTTTTCGTCGAGCACGTCGATATCGTCCAGGAACACCGAACCGGAGTCGCACTCTTGCAAGGTCGCCAGGATCCGCATCAAGGTCGATTTGCCCGCGCCATTCGGGCCGAGCAGCCCGAACATCCCGGCCGGGATGTTGAGCGTGACACGGTCCAGCGCGACCACGCCGTTGGCGTAGGTCTTGGACAAATTGCGGATTTTCAATTGCATGACGACTCCTGGCTGCTGCCTCGCGCGTATTTACGCCAGGCCAAACACTTTTTCACACTGGCATTGTATTCAATCGGCACGGCCACGGCGGGCGCGGTGCGACATACGGTCCAAACAGGGACCCAGACCGCATTATCCGGTGACAGGACGCACGATGGTTTTCTTTCGATAAATTTCTTGCAATAGAAGACCGCGTGCGGCGCAAGCCGGGGCAAAGCATGGATAATGGCTGCATGGACTCCATCACCCAAGAAAAGCTCTTGATCCTGATGCGCGAGGGGCGCAGCCGGGCCGAATCCACCGACTGGTTCCGCGTCGCGCTGGGACTGGTCTACCTGGCCGGCCTGATGACCAAGGAGGCGATCGACTTCGAGACGGTCGATCGCGAGTACAACCGCTTCATCTATCACACGCTGGGCAAGGGCCACACCATCACCAGCGTGCTGCAGTTCATGAGCGGCGCGAAGGTGATGCCGACGGTGGAGTCGGCGCGCTTCCTGGACGCCTTCAGGCGGCATTGCCCGGGCGTGCCGCTGGTGTCGTTGCCCTTCCTGCTGGAGTTGAACCTGGGCGTGGCCAAGAACATCTCGGGGCTGGAGCCCGAGGGACCGCTGGCCGACTGGATCGCGCGCAAGAAACAGGAGCAGGGAACGCAGCAGGATGGCGCCGGAGAGCAGGCGCACGCTGGGCCGCATGCCGAAGGCATATAATGAACGCTTCAGCGACCAGAACATCGAGCACACCATGATTGCGAACCGTTTCATCAGCCCCCTGGACCAACTGATCGTCGGCGTCGACAAGGCCTTGCGCGTCGTCGGCGGCGTGGCGGCGATGTCGCGCCCGAACCCGGGCGCGCACGCCATCGACGGCGAACTGAGCGACGCCGAGCGCCGTCACAGCGCGGGCCTGATGCGGGTGAACCACGTGGGCGAGGTATGCGCGCAGGCGCTCTACGATTCGCAGGCCAACTTCGCCCATACGCAAGAGGTGCGCACCCAGTTCGAGCACGCCGCGCGCGAGGAAGAAGACCACCTGGCCTGGTGCGCGCAGCGCCTGACCGAGCTTGGATCGCAGCCGAGCGTGCTGAATCCCCTGTGGTATGCGGGCGCCTACGTGATGGGCAGCGTGGCGGCGCGGATCGGCGACCCGGTCAGCCTGGGCTTCGTGGTCGAGACCGAGCGCCAGGTCGAGGCGCACCTGAACAGCCATCTGGAACTGCTGCCCGCGCAGGACGCCAAGTCGCGCGCCATCGTCGACCAGATGCGCATCGACGAGATCGCGCACGCCGACGCGGCGCAATCCGCGGGCGCGGCGTCGCTGCCGTTGCCGGTCAAGGTGGCGATGCGGGCGATGGCGAAGGTGATGACCACCACCGCTTACCGGATCTGATCCGCGGGCTATACGATCCGCAACTTGCAAACGTCATTCCCGCGAAGGCGGGAATCCAGGTTCGACGCGCTGCCACCGACTTTTGACGGTCCCGGTCTTCCAGCACACTTAGGTTCCCGCCTGCGCGGGAACGACGGTCTTGGGGGCAACGATCTCGTCGAACGGTATCAGACCTCGACGATCTCGAACGAATGCGTGATCTCGGCTGTCTTGGCCAGCATGATCGACGCCGAGCAGTACTTCTCGTGCGACAGCTTGACCGCGCGTTCCACCGTCGCTTGCTTCAGGTTGCGGCCGCTGACCGTGAAGTGGAAGTTAATCTTCGTGAACACCTTGGGATCAACGTCGGCGCGTTCGGCCTGCAGGGTCACGTCGCAGCCGCGCACGTCCTCGCGGCTGCGCTTGAGGATCAGGACCACGTCATAGGCGGTGCAGCCGCCGGTGCCCACCAACACCATTTCCATCGGGCGCGGCGCCAGGTTATGGCCGCCGCCCTCCGGCGCGCCATCCATGGCCACCATGTGGCCGCTGCCGGTCTCGGCCCGGAAACTCATGCCCGACGGGCCGTTCCAGCTGACTTTCACTTCCATGCGATTCTCCGTGTTGCTGATGCGTCGATAAGGACGTCGATTGTACGGCAGCCGCCGGCCGCGCGCAGGCGGCTGCTGCCTCAGGCTCACACGCCCCGCATCAAACACCCAGCACGTACTTCTCGCTCTTCATGCGCCAGCTGGCAAAGGCGACGATCAACAGCGCCGGGACCAGCGAACAAAGGAAGGTCAGCACGAACGGCGCGAAGCCGATGTCGCCGCTCTTGGCCAGCTCCTTGATCAGGGTCTGGTTCGACAGCATCGGCATCAGGTACATCCATTGCGCGGTCTTGAGTTCCATGAACGAGACCACGAAGCCAGGCAGCAGCGGCAGGATCATCACCAGGCTGACCGTGGTCTGGGCTTCCTTGAAGGTCCTGGCGTTCATCGCCATGGCGACGTACAGGGCCGAGGACAATAGCGCCAGCGGCATCGTCGCCACGCACACCAGCAGCAGCTCGCCCCAGCCCAGGTTCCACGACATGCCGATTTCTTCCAGCGGCAGCCAGCGCAGGATCGCGTGGCCCAGCATCAGCACCACGGTGACGCCCAGCAGGGCCAGCACGCTGGAAGCGAGCCACTTGCCGCCCACCAGCTCCCAGCTGTGCGCCGGCTGCGCCATCAGCACTTCCAGCGAGCGCCGTTCGCGTTCGCCGGCGGTGCTGTCGACTGCCGACGACATGTTCAGCAGGAAGGCCGGGAAGAACAGGAAGCCGATCAGGCCGCCGATGACCATGGCCGAGCGCGAGGCATTGGTGCCGGTGTCGTAGCGCTGCAGCTGGATCGGCGCCAGCGTGGCCGGGGACACGCCGTGCGCCAGCAGGCGCGCGCTGGCGATATTGCTGCCGTAGGCCTGCAGGATCTCTTCGAGCTCGCGCCGCTGCGGGCCGCTTTCGGTCGACGAATCGAACCATAACTCGATGCGCGCGGGCCGCATCGAGTGGTAGTTGTCGATGAAGTCGTCCGACAGGCGCAGCACGGCCGAGATCTTCTTGCCATGCAAAAGTTCGCCGATCGCTTCCTCGGTCATGGGCCCGGATTCGTTGATCGTCACGCTGCGTTCGCGCAGCTGGGAGATCAGGGTCGGGGCCTTGGCCCCGCCGATCACGGTCAGGTGGATGCCTTCGCGCTCGGTCTTGGTGCTCTTGTCGATCAGCTGGTGCAGCGTGACGCCGAGGATCGCCGGATAGAACAGCACCGCCAGCACCAGGAAGCCGAAGGTGCGGCGGTCGCGCAGCGTCTCGCGCAGCTCCTTGAGGAATACGACCTTGAGTTTGGATTTCATGCGATGCCTTCCTCGGTGCCCACCAGGCTGACGAACGCGTCTTCCAGGTCGGCGATGCCGGTGCGCCGGCACAGTTCTTGTGGCGAGCCCTGGGCCACGGTATGGCCCTTGGCGATGACGATCACGTCCTCGCACAGGTGGACCACTTCCTGCATCACGTGGGTGGCCATAATCACGCAGCAGCCATCCTCGCGCAGGGCGTTCAGCGCGGTGCGCAGCGCGCGCGTGCTCATCACGTCCAGGCCGCGGCTCGGTTCATCCAGCAGCAGGTGGCGCGGGCGGTGCAGCAGGGTGCGCGCCAGCGCCACCTTGATGCGCTGGCCCTGCGAGAAGCCCTTGGTCTGGCGCTCGAGGATGTCGTCCATCCCGAGCAGTTCCGACACCTCGACGATGCGGGCGCGCAGCGCGGCGCCGTCCATGCCGTTCAATTCGCCGAAGTAGTTCAGGTATTCGCGCGTGGTGAGGCGCTCGTACAGCCCGAACTGGTCGGTCAGGAAGCCGATATTGCGGCGCACCGCCATCGGATCCCGCTCGGGGTCGACGCCGCCGATCGAGATGGTGCCGTGGTCGCGCCGGAGGAGGCCGACCAGGGTGCGCAGCAGGGTGGTCTTGCCGGCGCCGTTGGGGCCCAGCAGCGCGGTGATCTGGCCGTCGCGCGCGGTGAAGGAAACGCCGCCCAGCGCCTGGACGGCGCCGAACTGCTTGCGTACATCGTGGACTTCGATCATGGGGTTCCCGGATTCAAGGTTGCGGCCCGGCGCTGCCGAGCTGGAAGGTGGGGGCCGGCACCTCGGCCATGCAGGCGGCGTCGAGCTTGTCTTGCGGCCGGTCGAGGAAGGCGCGCAGCAGGCGCGGCGCGCAACCGAGCTGCGACACGCCGTGGCCGGCATTGGCCACCACGACGTGCTGGGCCCGGGCCATCGATTTCGCGGCCGCCTCCGCGCGGTGCGGCGGCGTGACCGGATCGAGGGCGCCCGACAGCAGCAGGGCCGGCGCCTCGATGCGCGCCGGCTGAACGTATGGCACCGCCGGCACCTTGATGTCTTGGCATAGCCTGGGGATCATCTCGGCCAGCGGCTTGGCGATCACGGCGGCGTCGGACTTCATCAGCTCGGGCGTGAAGCGCGGCACGTCTTCGGCGCACACCACGGCGAAGTGCAGCAGCATCGACATGCTGGCGTCGTTGCCGAAGTCGCCGGCCAGGTTCTGGCGCGCGACGAAAGGCTCCCAGCGTCCACGGCTGGCGCTGTGGATCAGGAAGGGCAGGCGGCGCGCATCGGCCGGCGCATACAGGATGTTGTGCACGGTGCCCAGGAAGCGCTGCGAACTCATGGTGAATTCGGTCGGCTCGGCGGTGCGTGGATTCGGCAGCGACAGGCGGACATTGCCCGACTCGACCTTCTGAACCAGCGCATCGAACTCGGCGCGCAGGTTCGGGTAGGCCTTGTTGCAAGCAGCGTCTTTGGCGCAGGCGGCGAACAGGCCGTCCAGCGCCGCCTGGCCGTCACGCCCGCCGGCCGGGATCACCTGGTCGGGCGCGGCCACGCCGTCCAGCACCAGGCTGCGCACGCTGTCCGGATAAGCGCGCGCATAGGCCTGGCCCAGGCGGGTGCCGTAGGAGCCGCCCCACAGGTTCACCTGGCGGTAGCCCAGCGCGCGCCGCACCTGTTCCAGGTCGCGCGCGGCGGCCGCCGTGGTGTAGGCGGCCAGCGGCTGCTTGTTATTGGCGATGCAGGCGCGCAGCTCGGCCATCAGCTGGTCGTCCGTCATGCGCTCGTGTTCCGGCTTGCTTTCGCAATCGAGCTTGCCCGAACGGCCGGTGCCGCGCTGGTCGATGAAGACGATGTCGCGGGTGGCGCGCACCCGGTCGAAGGCGAGCTTGAGCAGGGGCAGCACGTCGCTGCCGGCCTGGCCGGGGCCGCCCGCCAGCACGAACAGCGGGTCGCCGCGCGTGCCCTGGCGATAGGCCGGGGCGACGGTGACGTGCAGCTTGAGGGTGCCGGATTGCGGCTTGGCATGATCGAGCGGCACGTCGACGGTCACGCAGCGCAGCGCTTCGACCACGCCGGGCAGGTGGCAGCTGCGTTCGGTCGTCGCCGGCGCCGGCGTGCTGGCAGCGGGCTGGGCGCTGGCAAGGCTCGTCGCCAGGAGTGGCAGGAACAGTATGGCGGGCAGAATCTTGGATCTCTTCACAGCATCTCCTCAGGTTGCAACGATGATAAGTTCGCGCTGTTTCTCCGGTCAACCGATTGTTTCAACAACGCATCAAGGCATGCGTATCGGGTAGCAGCCCGCAGGCAAGCGCGTGGAGACGTTGCGCTCGACGCGGATGAGGATTGACGGCAAGGCGGTGGCGGGGTATGATTGCCGGCTTTCCGTTTGCTCAGGAAAGACAATAAGGACGAGTCCGCTGAAGTCTTGTGCGGAACCACCATTTGAGCAATTTTTTCTTTTGGATTAAACATGAAAACTTTTTCCGCTAAGGGCCACGAAGTCCAGCGCGACTGGTTTGTCATCGACGCGACGGACCTGGTCCTCGGACGTGTTGCCAGCGAAGTGGCACTCCGACTGCGCGGCAAGCACAAGCCAGAGTTCACCCCGCACGTCGACACCGGCGATTTCATCGTCGTGATCAACGCCGGCAAACTGCGCGTGACCGGCACCAAGGCCACCGCAAAAACGTACTACCGTCACTCGGGCTACCCGGGCGGTATCTACGAAACCAACTTCCTGAAAATGCAACAGCGTTTCCCAGGCCGCGCACTCGAGAAGGCTGTCAAGGGCATGCTGCCTAAGGGCCCACTCGGCTACGCCATGATCAAGAAGCTGAAAGTGTACGCGGAAGGTACCCACCCGCACGCTGCTCAGCAACCACAAGCACTGACCCTCTAAGGAACTGACATGATCGGTAACTACAACTACGGCACCGGCCGTCGCAAGAGTGCAGTCGCTCGCGTGTTCATCAAAGCTGGCACCGGCCAGATCATCGTGAATGGTAAGCCGGCATCGGAATACTTCTCGCGTGAAACCGGCCTGATGGTGATCCGTCAGCCGCTGGAACTGACCGGCAACGTCGAGCGTTTCGACATCAAGGTCAACGTGCACGGCGGTGGCGAATCGGGCCAGGCTGGCGCCGTCCGTCACGGCATCACCCGCGCACTGATCGACTACGACGCAGGCCTCAAGGGCGACCTGGCACGTGCCGGTTTCGTCACCCGTGACGCCCGTGAAGTCGAGCGTAAGAAAGTTGGTCTGCGCAAAGCACGTCGCGCAAAGCAATTCTCGAAGCGTTAATCGTCTTCTTCAGCACCTTCGGGTGCTGGTCCAGAAAAGCCGTCCGCCGCAAGGTTGGGCGGCTTTTTTGCATGAGCCTGTCTCAGTAGGCGGGAGTCGCTGCTGGCGCGCCTGACAAGCGTGGGCTGCGTTGCTCGTCGTTGCATGGCGCGCCATGCGGCCTCCTCGCGCCTTGTCCACGCTTGCCATGCATCGCCATCAGCTTCCCCCCGTCTACTGAGACAGGCTCGGGACAGGTACAACGCCCGCATACACAGGCTGTTAAAATGCAGCCTCGTCCTGGGAAAGGGCCTTTTTACCATTATTGAAGGAACAGACATGATTAAAGTTGGCATCGTCGGCGGAACCGGATACACGGGCGTGGAATTGCTGCGGCTGTTGGCCGTTCATCCGGATGTGCAACTGACCGCGATCACCTCGCGCAAGGAAGACGGCCTGCCGGTGGCCGATATGTTTCCTTCGCTGCGCGGTCGCGTCGATATCGCCTTCTCGAGCCCGGACAAGGCCGATCTGAAGCAGTGCGATGTGGTGTTTTTCGCCACCCCGCACGGCGTGGCGATGGCCCAGGCGCCCGAGCTGCTGGCGGCCGGCGTCAAGGTGATCGACCTGGCGGCGGACTTCCGCATCAAGGACCGCGCCGTCTTCGAAAAATGGTACAAGATCGAGCACACCGCGCCCGAGCTGCTGGATGAAGTCGTCTATGGCTTGCCGGAACTGAACCGCGACGATATCAAGGGCGCACGCCTGATCGCCAATCCGGGTTGCTATCCGACCACGATGCAGCTGGGCTTCTATCCGCTGCTCAAGGCCGGCCTGATCGACGCCGGCAGCCTGATCGCCGACTGCAAGTCGGGCGTCTCCGGCGCCGGCCGCAAGGCCGAGATCGGCACGCTGTTCTCGGAGTCGAGCGACAACTTCAAGGCCTACGGCGTGCACGGCCACCGCCACACCCCGGAAACCTCGGCCCAGCTGGCGCGCTATACCGACCAGAAGGTCGGCCTGATCTTCACCCCGCACCTGGTGCCGATGATCCGCGGCATGCACGCGACCCTGTACGCGCGCCTGACGAAGGAAATCGACAACGCCGCCCTGCAGGCGCTGTTCGAAGAACAATACAAGGACAGCGAATTCGTCGACGTCATGCCGTTCGGCTCGCACCCGGAAACGCGCTCGACCCGCGGCTCGAACATGCTGCGCCTGGCGCTGCACCGTCCGGAAGGCACGGATACCGTCGTGATCCTGGTGGTGCAGGACAACCTGGTCAAGGGCGCGTCGGGCCAGGCCGTGCAGTGCATGAACCTGATGTTCGGCCTGGAAGAGTCGAAGGGCCTGCAGCAGATCGCGCTGTTGCCATAATCGTCACCCTTGATCCGCGACCCGACGCAGATCAAAGCGACGACCTTTGAGCCGGGTAAATTGACTGTTGGATACACCCACTCCAACGGTCAATTTTCCTCAGAGGTGCGTCATGTTCGGTCGACAAGTAAAAAGCGAAATAGACAGCCTGGTCGGAATTTCGGCCCGCATCGAAGGGGACCTGTGTTTCACCGGCGGACTGCGCATCGACGGCGAAGTCCATGGCAATGTGGTGGCGGTGGATGGCGCCGACAGCATGCTGATCGTGTCGGAGCACGCGCGGATCGAAGGCGAGGTGCGCTGCGCCAGCCTGGTGGTCAATGGTTATATCGCCGGCGCGGTTTACTCGTCGGAACTCCTTGAATTACAGCCGAAAGGCCGCATTAATGGGGATGTACACTACCGGTTGCTCGAGATGCACGGTGGGGCGTTGGTAACAGGTAAATTGACGCACCAACCCGCCAGCGAGCCGGTGTTTCATCTAGCCGACGCCGTCGAAGGCTCGGCAGCATGACTTCCGCCAACCGTCTATAATGGACGGTGTTTGATTTATTCAGGAGCTTTCCCATGACCGCAGTCGCCGAAGTGCAAGATTTCGACACGATTCCCGTACCAATCAACTTCACCGACAGCGCCGCTCAGAAAGTTGCTCAGCTGATCGAAGAAGAAGGCAACCCCGACCTCAAGCTGCGCGTCTTCGTGCAGGGCGGTGGCTGCTCGGGCTTCCAATATGGTTTCACCTTCGACGAGATCGTCAATGAAGACGACACGACGATGGAAAAGAACGGCGTCCAGCTGCTGATCGACTCGATGAGCTACCAGTACCTGGTCGGCGCCGAGATCGACTACAAGGACGACCTCGAAGGCGCCCAGTTCGTGATCAAGAACCCGAACGCCACCTCGACCTGCGGCTGCGGTTCGTCGTTCTCGGCGTAATCGTTGCCTGCCCATCCAGACCGCGGTCTGGATCATCGACGGCCCGCTCCTGCGGGCCGTTTGTATTTGCTATCTACGCAGCCGACCTGCAGTGGTAGCATGACGCTTTTTTGAGACAGAGATAGCCATGACCGTATTCGCGATGCCCGTGTTCGACGCCACCGTCATCTATGAGGGCAAGGAATTGTTCAAGGGGCAGGGCGCCGCCAAAGGCTGGGCCGAGAAGCTGGCCCGGGAAATCGAGAGCGAGGTCACGGTGGAAAAAATCGGCACCGGCTGGGCGTTGTGCGGCGTGGTCGATGGCGCGCCGTGCCAGTGGGGCATCCTCGGCCAGCGGCTCAAGCGTTTCGACTGACGCCGCAACCTATCAATTCAATAGCAAGGTAAGCAATGAACAAGAACGAGCTCGCGAAATTCGATGCGAAGAAGCTGATGAACAAGATGGGCCCCAAGGGCGCCGTCGTCGGCAAGCCCGGGGATGCGCCGGCAGCGGACCGCCGCGAACAACGCGAGCGCGACCGTGCGCTGGGGCTGGTGCCGTTCGCCGTCAAGCTCAATGGCGACCTGGTCAAGCAGCTGCAGGCGCAGAGCAAGGAGCAGGGCGTCGACCTGAACGAGCTGGTGGCGCAGTTGCTGCAAAAAGGCCTGGCCGCCTGAGTTTCAGGCTGGATACAAGGCGCCCAGGATGCGCGGACCGCGCGCGCCGGTGACCGCCGCCAGGTTGCCCGGTTCGCGGTTGGCGAAACGCCAGCCCAGCCAGGCGAAGGCCAGCGCCTCGACCCGGTTCGGCGCCACGCCCAGTTCCGCCGTCGAGGCCACTTTCACGCCGCCCAGCCCGGCGCCAATGGCGCGCAGCAGGGCGCCGTTGTAGGCGCCGCCGCCGCAGACGTACACCGCATCCGGCGTCACGCCTTCCTCGATGATCGCGCGCGCGATCGTCACCGCCGTCAATTGCACCAGGGTTGCCTGCACGTCGGCCGGCGCGAGATTGCCGAAGGGCGAGAGATTGGCATCGAGCCATGGCGCATGGAACAGGTCGCGTCCGGTGCTCTTGGGCGCCGGCTGGCGGAAATACGGTTCGTCGAGCAGGGCGTCCAGCAGCGGCTGGTGGACAGTGCCGGTCGCACCCCAGGCGCCATCCTCGTCATAGGCGCGCCCCAGGTGGCGCGCGATCCACAGGTCGAGCAAGACATTGCCCGGACCGGTATCGAAACCGGTCACGCGGCCGTCGCCGTGCAGCACGCTGATATTGCCGATGCCGCCGATGTTGACCACCACGCGCGCCGTGCCCGGCTTGCCAAAGGCGGCCTCGTGGAAGGCTGGCACCAGCGGCGCGCCCTGGCCGCCGGCGGCGACGTCGCGGCTGCGGAAGTCGGCGATCACGTCGATGCCGATCAGCTCGGCCAGCAGGGCCGGGTTATTGGTCTGGCGCGTAAAACCCAGCTCGGGGCGGTGGCGGATGGTCTGGCCGTGGACGGCGACGGCGGCCACCGGGCCGGGGCTGGATGGCAGCAGTGCGCGCACGCAGTCGGCGTAGGCCAGGGCCAGGCCGTTGGCGGCCAGCGCCTCGCGCTCCAGCTCGTTGTCGCTGGCGGCCTGCAGGGCCATCAATTCGCTGCGCAATGCGGCGGGGAAAGGCGTGAAGGCGGCGGCCACGGTCTGGATGGCGCCATTGCTGAAGTCGGCCAGCACGCCGTCGACGCCGTCGAGGCTGGTGCCGGACATCAGGCCGATGTAGAGGGAAGGTGTCTCGGTCATTGTTGTATCGGGTTCAGGTGCCTATAGAGGCCAGCAAGCATACAAAAGAAAACGCCCTCCGGCATCGAAATGCGAGGAGGGCGTTTTTATACAGGACGGTGCGGCTTAGCGGGCTGCCATCGACGAGCCGCTTGGCGCCATCAGCGAGAAGCGGTGGTTCATCTCGGCGGCTGCCATGCGGAAGCGTGCCAGTTCGGCCTGGTTCAGCGGTTGCTGGGCCAGCGACTTGAACTTGTTCGGGTCCTTGGCCACGCCTGCGACGCGGAATTCATAGTGCAGGTGCGGGCCGGTCGACCAGCCGGTCGAGCCGACGTAGCCGATCACCTGGCCCTGGCTGATCTTGGCGCCCTTGCGCATGCCTGGCGCGATGCGGCTCATGTGGGCGTAGGCGGTGCTGTAGTTCGACCAGTGCTTCAGGACGACCATATTGCCGTAGCCATTGCCGTTGCCTGCGAAGTCGACGGTGGCATCGGCCACGGCGCGGATCGGGGTGCCGGTGGCGGCGGCGAAGTCGACGCCTTTATGCGCCTTGAACTTGCCCGAGATCGGGTGCACGCGCATCGAGAAGCCCGACGAGACGCGCGAGTATTGCAGTGGCGACTTGAGGAAGGCTTTCTTGAGCGACTTGCCGTCCAGCGAGTAGTAACCACCCTGCTTGGAGACCGGATCTTCGTACCACACCGACTGGTAGCTGGTGCCGCGGTTGACGAATTCGCCGGCCAGGATGCGACCGGTCTTGATCAGTTCGCCGTCGAGCCAGAAGGTTTCGTACACGACATTGAAACGGTCGCCGCGCTTGACGTCGCTGCGGAAGTCGATATTGGTCGAGAACATCTCGATGATCTGGCCAACGATCGAATCCGGGATGCTGCCGCCGTCGACGTTGGCGTCGGTGGCCGCGTACAGCGAGCTGGTGATTTCGCGCGAACGCATCTCGACGCGGCGCTCGAGCTTGGCCGGCGCCTCGAGGGCGACGAATTCCTCGCCCTTGCGCTGCACGGTGATCGTGCGTGCTTCGCCGCTCTTGCCGTCGCTGACAGTGGCGCGCATCGACAGCAGCAGGCCGTTCTCGTCGGTCTCGGCCTGGATGCGCTTGCCGGTCTGGAGCGACAGCAGGCGCTTGGCGAGCTTGTCGGAGCGAACGAACTTTTGCGCTTGCGCGTCTTCGATGCCGAGGCGGGTGAAGAGCGAGCCGAGCGAATCGCCGCGGCGGATGCGTTCTTCGTGGATGAATTGCTGCTCGTCTTGCTGGAGCGCGGCGATCTGGTCGGCCAGGTTCGGCAGTTCCAGGTCTTGCGCAACGGAGGTGACGGGCAGGTCGGAGGGATCGGGAGCGATCGGTGCAACGCCCACGGCGCCAAAGGCGCACACGCTCAGGAAGACGGCGCCGGCGCTCAGGACGCGGGCTTTGCGGGTCTTCGGCAGCAGCGCTAGCAGGCTTTTACCAGTGATTTTCTGTATAGGGTTCATGCAATCAGTTAAAATTTGCGGCTGAACTTTCAAGGGCCATGTATTGCGTTTCCGAAAAAGTTTTCTCTAGGAAACGAAAACAGGATCGTGAATTATACCAAAAGAAGTGGTCCTACAACCGTTTTAGCCAATTTCCTACACGAATTTTATGACCTCAAATGCAGCTGGTGCTAGCACTCCGGCAACTTCCATTAATGCTTTGCCACTGACTGACAAGGTCCTTGAGTCCCTCGCGATCGCCAAGCGCGGCGTCGACGAACTGTTGATCGAAAGCGATTTTGCGCAAAAACTGGCGCGCTCGGAGCAGACCGGCAAGCCGCTGCGCATCAAGCTGGGGCTGGATCCGACGGCCCCGGACTTGCATCTCGGCCACACTGTCGTACTGAATAAATTGCGTCAATTGCAAGACCTGGGTCACCAGGTGATCTTTTTGATCGGCGACTTCACTTCCATGATTGGCGACCCGTCGGGCCGCAACGCCACCCGTCCGCCGCTGACCCGCGAGCAGGTCGAGGAAAACGCGATGACGTATTTCCGCCAGGCATCGCTGGTGCTGGACGCCAGCCGCACGGAAATCCGCTACAACTCCGAATGGTGCGATCCTTTGGGCGCGCGCGGCATGATCCAGCTCGCCTCGCGCTACACCGTGGCCCGCATGATGGAGCGCGACGACTTTACCAAGCGCTACAAGAGTGGGACTCCGATCGCCGTGCATGAGTTCCTTTATCCGCTGATGCAGGGCTATGATTCGGTCGCTTTGCAGTCAGACCTTGAGCTGGGTGGAACGGACCAGAAATTCAACTTGCTGGTTGGCCGCGAGCTGCAGAAGGACTACGGCCAGGAGCCGCAGTGCATCCTGACCATGCCGCTGCTGGAAGGCCTGGACGGCGTCGACAAGATGTCCAAGTCCAAGAACAACTATATTGGCATCACCGAAGCGCCGAACAGCATGTTCGGCAAACTGATGAGCATCTCGGACGAGATGATGTGGAAGTACTTCAATCTGCTGTCGTTCCGCTCGCTCGACGACATCGCGCAATTGAAGGCGACGATCGACGGCGGCGCCAATCCGCGCGATGCGAAAGTGGCGCTGGGCAAGGAAATCGTCACGCGCTTCCACTCGGCCGCTGCGGCCGACGACGCGCTGGCCGACTTCGTCAACCGCTCCAAGGGCGGCATTCCGGACGACGTGCCGGAAGTGTCGCTGTCCGGCGCTCCGCTGGGCCTGCCGCAACTGCTGAAGGCCGCCGGCCTGTGCGCCTCGACCTCGGAAGCCATGCGCATGGTCGACCAGGGCGGCGTGCGCATCGACGGCGCCGTGGTCAGCGACAAGGGCCTGCAAGTGGCTGCCGGCACCGTCGTGGTGCAAGTCGGCAAGCGCAAGTTCGCCCGCGTCACGCTCGCATGATTGGCCTGCTGCAACGCGTGAGCGAAGCGGCGGTGCGCGTCGACGGCCAGACCGTCGGCGCCATCGGGCCCGGCCTGATGGTGTTGGTGTGCGCCGAAAAGGGCGATACCGAACGCGAGGCCGACCTGCTGCTGACCAAGCTGCTGGGGTACCGCGTGTTTTCCGACGAGGCCGGCAAGATGAATCGCAGCGTGACGGACACTGGCGGCGGCCTGCTGCTGGTGCCGCAGTTCACCCTGGCGGCCGATACGAAATCGGGCACGCGTCCTTCGTTCTCGCCGGCCGCCGCGCCGGAAGACGGACGGCGCCTGTTCGAGCATGTCGTGCGCCAGGCGCGCGAGCGCCATGGCATTGTCGAGACCGGCGTATTTGGTGCCGACATGAAAGTGTCACTCATCAACGATGGCCCGGTCACATTCTGGCTGCGTATTGATCCCGTCGGGGCGGCGCGCTGAAACCCGCGCCTGGCGCCAAGGTCAAATTTAGTAGCCAGGGAGGTCATATGCGAATCTGGAGCGATTCATTCACCGATGGGGCCGACATCCCCGCCGCTTACGCGTTCGCGGTCAGCGATCCTGATGCCCACGTCAAGCTGTCGAGCAACCGCAATCCCCATATCGCCTGGGACGACGTGCCGGCCGGCACGCAGTCGCTGGTACTGATCTGCCACGATCCCGACGTGCCGTCCGAAGGCGGCGACGTCAACAAGGAAGGCCGTACCGTACCGGCCGCCTTGCCGCGCGTCGATTTTTTCCACTGGACGCTGGCCGACATCCCGGTCTGCCTCAAGTCGCTGGCCGAAGGCATGTTTTCCGACATGGTCACGCCGCATGGAAAGCCCGGTCCCGAAGTCGCCTTCACCGTCAAGAACGGCACCGAACACCAGCTGCGCCACGGCGTCAACGACTATACCGGCTGGTTCGCGGGCGACCCCGACATGGCGGGCGAGTTCTACGGCTATGACGGCCCGTGCCCGCCGTGGAACGACGAGCGCGTGCACCATTATGTGTTTACGCTGTATGCGCTCGATATCCCGCGCCTGCCGTTGGAGGGGCGGTTCACGGGCTCCGAGGCGCGCATGGCGATCCAGGGGCATATCCTCGACGAGGCGCGCATCTTCGGCACCTATTCGCTCAATCCCCAGGTCGCGGCCGACCTCTCAAAATAATCAATCATCTGATTTTTTCACCGCCCCCGAGCTTAAGGTTTTAGTAGTGAAGCGAAACATACTTAAAATCGCTCAAACCAGTGCAATTTGAAAAGGTCTACCAGCTGATTTCGCTTTCGCGCGTCACCAACGCCCAGGCCTATGTCTTTAACGCTAAAATTGCGCAATCGTCAGTGCCGCGCAAGGCACTAGCAGAAACTTCCGTTGACGAGACAATTTTGAGAACTATTTCTTGTCTCGGCTCTCTTACAACCATCGGCGGCTGCATTTTGTTGCCGGTGAAGCTGTTGGCGGTGAGTTCCACCGTCGCTGCCTGTGGAGGAGAAGGCGCTGGTCTGGCATGTACATTGTCAGGTGAAACCATCTCCGGTGAAGCAGGAATTCAACAGGAAAGTTAACTACGGTTAGCTTTGCGTAAGTTTGAAAGAACAGTGCAAGGACCTCATGACATTGAACGACGCGCCTGCGGGCACGACCACGATCCTCCTGATCCGCCACGGCGAAACCGCCTGGAATGCCGAGCGCCGGCTGCAGGGCCATCTGGATATCGCCCTTAATGCCGAAGGCGAGCGCCAGGCCGCGGCGCTCGGCGCGGCGCTGGCCGGTGAACATATAGACCTGGTGATTTCCAGCGACCTGGCGCGCGCCCGGCAGACGGCCGAGGCGGTCCAGTGCGCCCGTGCCGTATCCGATGCCGGCGGTGTCCAACTCGATCCACAACTGCGCGAACGCTGCTACGGCGGCTTCGAAGGCTTGCTGTACAGCGAGATCGCGGCCCGCTTTCCGCTCGAATTCGCCGCCTGGCAGGCGCGCAACGTCGATGCGGTCCTACCTTCAGGCAAGAACCAGGGCGAGACCTTCCGCAGTTTCTTCGAACGGGCCACGAAGGCGATCCTGGGGCATGCGGCGCGCCATCCCGGCCAGACCCTGGCGCTGGTGGCGCATGGCGGCGTGCTCGAGTGCGCCTACCGGGCCGCCCTCGGCCTGCCGCTGGAAACGCCGCGCGACTTCAAGGTGCACAATGCCAGCATCAACCGTTTCGTGGTTGAGCAGGGCGTGCTGAAGCTGGTCAGCTGGGGTGAAATTGATCACCTGCGCCAGGTGGCGCTGGATGACTTGCCCTGACAGCCATGCACGTAAAACAGGCGCGACAACGCTTGTTTCTTCGGCCTGCCAATATCGCACACGCAACAATCACATTAATTTTGCTGATAATTTGAGCAGCGCTTGGGGTAAAATAGCAGGTTCCCAAGAAACTTCTGAGTTTTTCTGCTGTGCAAATCGGTCCATATCACCTGCGTAATAACGTCTTTGTCGCCCCCATGGCCGGAGTGACGGACCGTCCGTTCCGGCAGCTGTGCAAGCAGCTCGGCGCGGGCTATGCGGTGTCCGAAATGGCGGCGTCGAACCCGCGCCTGTGGGCCAGCGAAAAGACCTCGCGCCGCATCGACCATGCGGGCGAGATGGAGCCGAAGGCGGTGCAGATCGCCGGCGCCGATCCTAAAGACCTCGCCGATTGCGCGAAGTTCAACGTCGAGCGCGGCGCTCAGATCATCGACATCAATATGGGTTGCCCGGTCAAGAAGGTGTGCAATAGCTGGTGCGGTTCGGCCCTGTTGCAGCACGAAGACCTGGTCGAGCGCATCCTGCACGCCGTGGTCGAGGCGGTCGACGTGCCGGTCACCCTGAAGTTCCGCACCGGCTGGGATCGCCAAAACAAGAACGCGCTGCGCATTGCGCGCCTGGCCGAGCAGGCCGGCATCCAGATGCTGACCCTGCACGGCCGCACCCGCGCCGACGGCTACAAGGGCGAGGCCGAATACGACACCATCCGCGCCGTGAAGCAGGCGGTGAGCATCCCGCTGGTGGCCAATGGCGACATCACGACGCCCGAGAAGGCGAAGTTCGTGCTCGACCATACCGGCGCCGATGCGGTCATGATCGGCCGCGCGGCCCAGGGCCGTCCCTGGATCTGCCGCGAGATCGACCACTACCTGCGCACCGGTGAACACCTGCCGGCGCCGCTGGTGGACGAAGTGCGCGAATTGATGAACGAGCACTTGCCGGCCCATTACGCCTTCTATGGCGAATACGTCGGCGTGCGCACCGCGCGCAAGCACATCGGCTGGTATGTACAAGACCTTCCGGGCGGCGAGGAATTCCGGCAGCGTATGAACTTGCTGGAATCGACGGCCGAGCAACTGGCGGCGGTCGATGAGTTTTTCAAATCGCAGCACAGGCATGGCGAGCGGTTACAATACCGCCCCGCGCATCCTGGCCTCGACGCGATCGCGGCATAGGCAAGTCCGGCAGCACGCAGCAAACCAGAACAAGAACACGGGGACGCGCTTCGCGAGAGCGGAGCAATCATTAAACCAGGATGAAGCAGCAGAAGACATGAGCAAAGAAAGTATCCAGGAAGTCGTCCAGAAGAGTCTCGAAGACTATTTCAACGATCTGGGCGAACAAAAGCCGACCAACATCTACGACATGATGGTGTTGACCGTCGAAAAGCCCGTCCTCGAAGTCGTCATGTCGCGCGCCGACGGCAACCAGTCGCACGCCGCACAGATGCTGGGCATTAACCGGAACACTTTGCGCAAGAAACTGCAGGAGCACGGGCTGCTCTAAGCGTGACCCACGTGGCCGCGCACCGGGCGCGCGGCCATGACCGGATCCCCGATCCGCCTGCCCGCCGCCAGGAATTCTCAACCATAGGCCACACCATGATCAAACAAGCTCTCATTTCCGTATCCGACAAGACCGGCGTGCTCGATTTCGCGCGCGCTCTCTCTTCGCTCGGCGTCAACATCCTGTCCACCGGCGGCACCGCCAAGCTGCTGCAGGATAACGGCGTGCCGGTGACCGAAGTCGCCGACTACACCGGTTTCCCGGAAATGCTGGATGGCCGCGTCAAGACCCTGCACCCGAAAGTGCACGGCGGCATCCTGGCGCGCCGCGATTTTCCTGAGCACGTCGCCAAGCTGGAAGAGCACGGCATTCCGCAGATCGACATGGTCGTGGTCAACCTGTACCCGTTCCAGCAGACCGTCGCCAAGGAAGAGTGCTCGCTGGAAGATGCGATCGAGAACATCGACATCGGTGGCCCGACCATGCTGCGTTCGGCGGCCAAGAACCACCGCGACGTGGTCGTGATCGTCGACCCGCTTGACTATGGCGTGGTGCTGGCCGAGATGAAGGGCCAGGGCGAAGCCACCGGCCCGGTCAGCTATGAAACCAAGTTCCGCCTGGCCAAGAAAGTGTTCGCGCACACCGCGCAGTACGACGGCGCGATCACCAACTACCTGACCAGCCTGGGCGAAGACCGCGCGCACGCGACCCGTTCGAGCTTCCCGCAGACCCTGAACATGGGCTTCGAGAAAGTCCAGGACATGCGCTACGGCGAGAACCCGCACCAGGGCGCCGCCTTCTACCGCGACCTGGTCAGCGTCGACGGCGCACTGGCCAACTACACCCAGCTGCAGGGCAAGGAACTGTCGTACAACAATATCGCCGACGCCGATGCGGCTTGGGAATGCGTCAAGTCGCTGGGCGGGCTCGGCCAGCCGGCCGGCTGCGTGATCGTCAAGCACGCCAACCCGTGCGGCGTGGCGATCGGCGTCGATGCGCTGGACGCCTACTCGCGCGCGCTGCAGACCGACCCGACCTCGGCCTTTGGCGGCATCATCGCCTTCAACGTCGAAGTCGACGGCAAGGCGGCCGAAGCGCTGGCCAAGCTGTTCGTCGAAGTGCTGATCGCGCCATCGTTCACCGCGGAAGCGCGCCAGATCATGGCGGCCAAGCAGAACGTGCGCCTGCTGGAGATCGCGCTGGGCGCCGGCCAGAACGCGTATGACGTCAAGCGCGTCGGCGGCGGCCTGCTGGTGCAGTCGCCGGATGCGAAAAACGTGGGCCTGGGCGAACTGCGCGTGGTCACCAAGAAGCACCCGACCCAGCAGCAGCTGCAGGACATGATGTTCGCCTGGCGCGTGGCCAAGTTCGTCAAGTCGAACGCGATCGTGTTCTGCGCCAATGGCATGACCCTGGGCGTCGGCGCCGGCCAGATGAGCCGCATCGACTCGGCCCGCATCGCCTCGATCAAGGCCCAGAACGCCGGCCTGTCGCTCACCGGTTCGGCCGTGGCGTCGGATGCCTTCTTCCCGTTCCGCGACGGCCTGGACGTGGTGGTCGATGCCGGCGCGACCTGCGTCATCCATCCGGGCGGCTCGATGCGCGACCAGGAAGTGATCGATGCGGCCGACGAGCGCGGCGTGGTGATGCTGTACACCGGCACCCGTCACTTCCGTCACTGATCTGGTAACACCATCGGGCCGGCGGAACTTGCCGGCCCGATGCGATCAAACCGTGGTGAACCTGTGTTTTTGCACAGTATTTTTCCCACGAACACCCCTAGCCGGGGTAACATTCCATAATGATTATTCTCGGCATCGACCCGGGCCTGCGCACGACGGGGTTCGGCGTCATTGAAAAACACGGCGCCAAGCTGCGCTACGTCGCCTCGGGCACCATCAAGACCGGGCTGGAGGGCGCTTTGCCGCCGCGGCTCAAGGTCATCCTGCACGGCGTCAGCGAAATCATCGCCACCTACCGCCCGGCCTGTTCCGCCATCGAAAAAGTCTTCGTCAACGTCAATCCGCAATCGACCCTGCTGCTGGGCCAGGCGCGCGGCGCGGCGATCACCGCGCTGGTCAGCGCCGACCTCGATGTCGCCGAATACACGGCGGTGCAGGTGAAGCAGGCCGTGGTCGGCACCGGCAAGGCGGCCAAGCCGCAGGTGCAGGACATGGTCGCGCGCCTGCTCAAGCTGCCGGGCCTGCCGGGCACCGACGCCGCCGACGCCCTGGGCGTGGCCATCTGCCATGCCCACAGTATCGACACCTTGTCGCTACTGGGCACGCTGTCGCCCGATATGCAGGCGCTGCGCATGAAGAACAGCCGTCTCGTCTCTTAATTAGGAACCTTACCGATGATCGGTCGCCTCTCTGGAATCCTGCTCGAAAAAGCGCCGCCGCACGTGCTGGTCGATTGCAATGGCGTCGGCTACGAAGTCGACGTGCCGATGAGCACCTTTTATAACTTGCCGCATACCGGCGAAAAAGTCGTGTTGTTCACTCACCTGGTGGTGCGCGAGGATGCGCACCTGCTGTTCGGCTTCGGCTCGGCGTCCGAGCGCGCGCTGTTTCGCCAGCTGATCAAGATCACCGGCATCGGCGCGCGCATGGCGCTGGCGATCCTGTCCGGCATGTCGGTGGCCGAATTGTCGCAGGCCGTCACGCTGCAGGAAACCGGCCGCCTGGTGAAGGTGCCGGGCATCGGCAAGAAGACGGCCGAACGCCTGCTGCTCGAACTGAAGGGCAAGCTGGGCGCCGACATCGGCATGGTCGCCGGCGCGGCGCGTGACGACGCGCAGGTGGACGTGCTCAATGCGCTGGCCGCGCTGGGGTATTCTGACAAGGAAGCGCTCCTCGCGATCAAGAACATGCCGGCCGGCTCGAGCGTCTCGGACGGCATCAAGTTCGCGCTGAAGGCGCTGTCCAAAGGCTAATATAGAAAACGCGCCATGAGCATCCAGACCGACAACTTCACCGAACACCGCGTGATCGACGCCGCGCCGGCCTCGCCCAACGAAGAGGCGATCGAACGCGCCTTGCGTCCGAAGCAGCTGGACGAATACGTCGGCCAGGAAAAGATCCGCGACCAGCTCGAGATCTTCATCCACGCGGCGCGCAAGCGGCGCGAGGCGCTCGACCACACCCTGCTGTTCGGTCCGCCGGGCCTGGGTAAAACGACGCTGGCCCACATCATCGCGCGCGAGATGGGCGTCAACCTGCGCCAGACCTCGGGCCCGGTGCTCGAGCGTCCCGGCGACCTGGCGGCGCTGCTCACGAATCTCGAGCCGAACGATGTGCTGTTCATCGACGAGATCCACCGGTTGTCGCCGGTGGTCGAGGAGATTTTGTATCCGGCGCTCGAGGACTACCAGATCGACATCATGATCGGCGAGGGGCCGGCCGCGCGCTCGGTCAAGCTCGACCTGCAGCCGTTCACCCTGGTCGGCGCCACCACCCGCGCCGGCATGCTGACCAATCCGCTGCGCGACCGCTTCGGCATCGTGGCGCGCCTCGAGTTCTACAACGTCGAGGAGCTGACCAAGATCGTGGCGCGCAGCGCCGCATTGCTGGAAGCGCCGATCGACGAGGACGGCGCGCGCGAAGTCGCCAAGCGCGCGCGCGGCACGCCGCGTATCGCCAACCGCCTGCTGCGCCGCGTGCGCGACTACGCCGAAGTGAAGGGCAATGGCGAGATCACGCGCGAGATGGCCGACCGCGCGCTCAAGATGCTCGACGTCGACACCGTCGGCTTCGACGTCATGGACCGCAAGCTGCTGGAGGCGGTGCTGTTCAAGTTCGCCGGCGGCCCGGTCGGCATCGGCAACCTGGCGGCGGCGATCGGCGAGGCCGCCGACACCATCGAGGACGTGCTCGAACCGTATCTGATCCAGCAGGGCTATCTGCAGCGCACCCCGCGCGGACGCATCGCCACGCCGCTGGCCTACCAGCACTTCGGCGTCACCGCGCCGCGCATCAGCCCGACGGGCGATTTGTGGGATAACTTGCCTCCCGGCTGAATCGCGCGCTCAGGGACCCGGCGCGGGATGACGGCGCCGCCGCTGCAACAGCGCGGCGAGGAGGGGCGCAGGCCGGTAGACGAGCTTCAGGTACAGCAGCACGCTCAAGCCGATGACGGCGCCGGCCAGCCACAATACCGCGGGCGAGCTGCCGCGCCACAGCAGTGCGGCGCTGGCGACCGTCGGCACGCCCAGCAGGATCGCGGCCGCCGTGCGCAGCAAGGCCGAGCGGCGCAGGCGCTGGCCCGCCATGCCGATCATGATGAAACCGCTCGAGGCCAGCACCACGCAGGCCAGCGCCGCGCCGGCCCGGCCCGTATCAGGAGGTATGCCGCCGACGCGGATCAGTATGGCGGGTGCGATGAGCACCAGCACGCCGGCCATCAGGCTGGCGAGTCGAAGAAAGATCATGGCACATCCTTGCAGGGTGAAGAGACGACAAACGTCGGTTCATGGATAGCCATACGAAAAACATGCTGCCTGTCCGGCAGTGGAACCAAGATAGCACACAAGAAAAAATACTTGTCATAATTGTTTCTTCGTGCGCGACGCCTTGTCACATCCCGGTCGCCGATCGCACGGTATTTCCGCGCGCATGCGCGGCGATCCGCGCCGCGTCGCGCATCGCAGACAGCGCTCGGACGGGTGGGCGAGGCGGATGAAGTGGGGCGCGTGATCGCCAGCCTGCCGGGTCCGGAACTGGCCTGGGTCAATGCCGAGTCGATCGAGGTCGGCGGCGGCTACCAAGTCTGAGTGGAAGGAAGCGCGATGCGATCCGGATGGCAGCATCCGGAACTGGGCGGATGACATTTGTCAGCCAGGATTGATGGCAAGCGATTCTGTCGGGCCGGCGGCGGCACCGACATACTGGTTTCACACCAACTCGTGAGGAAACCATGTCCACTCCCGTCCTGAAAGCAATCGCCGCCGCCATCGGCTTCACCCTGTCCGGCACGACCCTGGCCGCCGCCACCCTGGTCCAGGACGTGCGCGTCTTCGACGGCAAGGCCGTGCACGAACGCCGTTCGGTGCTGTTCGAGGGCGGCGTCATCGTCGACGCCGACTTCCGCGGCGCGCCGCCCGCGGGCAGCCGCATCGTCGGCGGCGCCGGTCGCACCCTGCTGCCGGGCCTGATCGATGCCCATACCCACGCGTTCAGGCAGCTCGACCTGCCGCTGCTGTTCGGCGTCACCACGCAGGTCGACATGTTCACCGCCGTGCCGCTGATGCAGGAGGTCAAGGGCAGCATGGCGGCCGGCCGCAATGCGGGGCGGGCCGACATGTTCTCGGCCGGCACCCTGGCCACCGCCCCGAACGGGCACGGCACCCAGTACGGCCTGCCCATCCCGACCCTGAGCCGGCCGGAGCAGGCGCGCGACTTCGTCGACGCGCGTATCGCCGAAGGCTCCGACTTCATCAAGATCGTGCTCGAAGCCGGCGGGCAGGGCACGAGCAGCATGAATTCGCTCGACCTGGCGACCGCCAGGGCGCTGATCGTGGCCGCCCACCTGCGCGGCAAGCTGGCCGTGGTCCACGTCAGCAACGAGCGCGATGCGCGCGCCGCGCTGGAGGCCGGCGCCGACGGCCTGGTGCACCTGTTCCTGGGCGCCGCGCCCGATCGACAGGCTGTCGACGGCCTGGCCCGGCTGGCCAGGACCAGGGGCGCCTTCGTGATCCCGACCTTCGCGGTCCTGGAAAGCATGGCCGGCGTGCGCGGCGACGACCTGCTCGCCGACGCCCGGCTGGCGGCGCTGGTCGACCGCGAAGGCGCCGCCACGCTCAAGGCGCGTTATGGCGCGCAGGCGCGGCCGCAGGCGCTGGCGGCGCCGAAAGCCGTCACCGCGGCATTGCGCAAGGCCGGCGTGCCGATCCTGGCCGGGACCGATGCGGGCAACGCCGGCACCCTGTACGGCATCAGCATGCACCGCGAACTGGCGGCGCTGGTCGAGGCCGGCCTGAGTCCGGCCGAGGCGCTGGCCGCCGCCACCAGCGCGCCGGCCGCGGCCTTCAGGCTGGGCCGGCGCGGCTGCATCGCCAGGGGCTGCAAGGCCGACCTGCTGCTGGTCGAGGGCAATCCCGCGGCCGACGTCCGGGCCACGCGCCACATCGTCGAGGTGTGGAAGGATGGCCAGAGCGCCAATCCCCTGCGCGATGCGCGACGCCAGCGGGTGGCGCAGGAAAGCGGCGGCGCCACCCGCCAGGCGCTGCCGCCGGATGGCCGCATCAGCCACTTCAGCGCCAGCCGCCTGGGCAGCCCGTTCGGCAGCGGCTGGCTGCCGTCGACCGACCAGTTCGCGGGCGGCAAGTCGACCGTCAGGCTCGACGTGCTGCCGCCGCTGCCCGACGGGCAAGTGCCGCTGGCGGTGCGCGCCACGGTCGCGCCGGGCCTGCCGTTCGCCTGGTCCAGCGTGGCCTTCATGCCCGGCGCCCAGCCGATGCAGCCGGCCGACCTGAGCGCGGCGAAGATCCTGCGCTTCAAGGTGCGCGGCGACGGCAAGACCTACCAGGTGATGATGATGGGCGCCGGCAGCCAGCGGCCAGCCATGGTGCCCTTCGTGGCCAAGGGGGAATGGGAAGAAGTGAGCGTGCCCTTGTCGGCCTTCGCCGGCATCGATCCGGCCGCCGTCGCCATGCTAGCATTCAGTGCCGGACCGCAACCGGGCGACTACCGCTTCGAACTCGCCGACGTGCGCCTGCTGGAGCAAGAATGATGACCGAGCCAACCATGATGACGACGCTCCGAAACGCGCTGGCGCGCCCCTGGATCCCGCCCGCCTACGGCAGGCTGCAATACCTGTGGCTGCTGTCGCTCGGCTACCTGTTCTGGAAGTTCGCCTATGTGGCGCCCGGCGCGCTGGAGGCGGCCCTGCTGGCGCTGACGCTGCCGGTCTTCGTCGCGCTGTACTGCTTCAGCTTCTGGGCACGCGGCTGGCAGGTCCACGCCTGCGTGGCGGCCGGCTGCCTGCTCGGCGCAGCGTGGGCGCACTGGAATCCGGGCGCCGCCTGCTTCTTCATCTTTGCCTGCGCCATGTGCGCCCGCATCCCGCGGCCCGGCCACGCCGTCGGCGGCATGCTGGCGGTGCTCGCCGGTGGGACGGCGGCGTCGTTCCTGGTCGAGGGCCGGATGCAGCTGGTGTTCCTGTTGCCGCTGCTGCTGGTCGGCCTGCCGGTGGGCCTGTCGACCCTGATGGACCAGCGCCTGCGCGACTCGCGCGCCCGCCTGATGCGCAAGCAGGAAGAAGTCGAGCACATGGCGCGCATCGCCGAGCGCGAACGCATCTCGCGCGACCTGCACGACCTGCTCGGCCATTCGCTGTCGCTGATCGCCCTCAAGGCCGAACTGGCGCGCAAGCTGGCCGGCCGCGACGACGCCGCCTGCGCGCGCGAAATCGCCGACATCGAAGCCAGCGCGCGCACCGCCCTGGCCGAGGTGCGCACGGCCGTCACCGGCTACCGCGAGAGCGGCCTGGCCCAGGCCCTGGCCAGCGCCCGCGCCAGCCTGCAGGCGGCCGACGTGGCGCTCGACGAACGGGTCGAGCGCATCGAGCTGGCCCCGGCCGCCGAGCACGTGCTGGCGCTGGCGGTGCGCGAAGCGGTGACGAACATCGTGCGCCACGCCCGGGCGTCGCGCTGCACGCTGTCGCTGAGCCGCGAAGCCGGCCACGCCGTGCTGCGCGTGCACGACGACGGCCGCCTGCGCGATACCGATGAGTTAAGGCATGGCAATGGGCTGGCCGGCATGCAGGAGCGGGTGGCGGCGCTCGGCGGGCGCTTGAAACTGGCGGCCGGCGACGGCCTGGCGCTCGAGCTGCAGGTGCCGGCATGATCCGCGTCCTGATCGCCGAAGACCAGAAGCTGGTGCTGGGGGCCCTGAGCGCGCTGCTGCGGCTGGAGCCGGACATCGAGGTGGTGGCCGGCGCGCTCGATGGCCGCGAGGCGCTGGCCCTGTGCGAGCGCCTCGTTCCCGACATCGTGCTGACCGATATCGAGATGCCGCACATGACCGGCATCGAACTGGCGCAGGCGCTGTCGTCGAGAAAGCTGGCGTGCCGCGTGGTGGTGGTGACGACCTTCGCCCGCAGCGGCTACCTGCGGCGCGCGATGGAGGCGGGCGTGCGCGGCTACCTGCTCAAGGATGCGCCGGTCGAGGCGCTGGCCGACGCCATCCGCGTCGTGCATGGCGGCGGGCGCGCGATCGCGCCCGAGCTGGCTTTGGAAAGCTGGAACGGCGGCGGCGACCCGCTGACCGAGCGCGAACGGCAAGTGCTGCGCCTGGCGGGAGAAGGGCGCTCGAGCGTCGAGATCGCGCGCCAGGTCCACCTGTCGGAGGGGACGGTGCGCAACTATCTGTCGGAGGCGATCAGCAAGCTGGGCGCCGGGAATCGCGTGGAAGCGTACCGGATGGCGCGCGATGCGGGTTGGCTATGACGGCTGGCTATGATGGCTGCGTGAAGCGGCGTTCGCGCTGGCCGTTGCGCCGTAGCGGGACCCATTGCATAGGCTTGGGTGCACGCCGGGAAGGCGTCCTGGGCACGATCGGCTGCTGCGGCACATGGGTCAGCGGATAGATGAAGCTGAGGTACAGCAAGATCGTCAGCATCAAGAGGAAGGTGCACAGCCAGACCATCAGCATATTGCTGGCATGCCAGATCACGATGCCGCTGGCGCCGAAGGGCATCATCAGGAGCAGGGCGGCGAACGAGCGCAGCATGGCGTCGCGGTTCATGCGGTGGCCGGCCATCGCGACCAGGAAAAAGCCGCCCGAGCCGAGCGCCACGCCGACCAGCACGATATACGGCTCGATCCAGTCCGGGATGCCGTGCGCGGTCGAGGCCAGCAAGGCGGCCGGTAACAGGATGCCGAACACGCCGCCAGCCAGGCTGAGCAGGCGAATCACGCGCATGGCCCGTCCGCGGAAGACGGGTCGTGCGGCACGTGCTACGGAAGTTGGTTTCATGGCGCCTCGAAGGTGGGCAGGAAGTAACGTCCGGCAACACGTCGCGGTTGACGCGAGGTTGACACGATCTTGACGTCAGCATAGCCGACATTGCCTGGCGCGTGAACCAGGCGTGTTCTAGTGACCCACGCTCTTCGAAAACAGGTTGATGACCAGCACGCCGGCGATGATCAGGGCCAGGCCGGCGATCGCCGCCAGGTCCAGGCTTTGCCGGAAATACAACCAGCTGACCAGGGAGATGAGCACGATGCCGACACCGGACCAGATCGCATAGGCGATGCCGGTAGGCAGCACGCGCAGGCTGAAGGTGAGCAGGTAGAACGACAGGGCGTAGCAGCCGACCGTGATCAGGCTCGGCAGCGGGCGGGTAAAACTGTCGGAGGCCTTGAGGGCGGTGGTGCCGATCACTTCGGCGACGATGGCAAAGCCAAGGAAGATATAGGCTTGATTCAGGGTCATCAGGAAGAAAAACGGCCCGTCGCCGGGCCGCGTTGGGGTTTATTGTTCGCGCTGCCAGGTCTGGGTGCGGCCGAACATCGGGGCGCCGACATAGCCGCGCACTTCGAGCTTGCTGCCGTTGTCGGCCAGGCTGGCCTTGCTCTTGTAGGTCTTGCCGTTGGACGGATCGAGGATCTGGCCGCCGGTGTATTCGTTGCCTTCTTTCTTGAGGCCGGAGAGGATCGTCATGCCGATGATCGGCTGGTCCTTGCGCGCGTCGCTGCACTTGACGCACTTGGGATTCTGGTCCTGGTCCGCCGGGCGGAACAGTTTCTCGATCTTGCCGGTCAGGACGCCGCCTTCTTCGGTGATGCGCACCAGCGCCTTCGGCTTGCCGGTTTCGTCATCGATGGTTTTCCAGGTGCCGACCGGCGAGGCGCTCTGCGCGAGGGCGGCGGTGGGCAGGGCGAGCATGGCGGCGGTGATCAGGCCGACGTGCATCAGGTGGCGCATGGTAGGTCTCCAGTATTGTTGTTGGTACGGCAGAGTGTAGCAAAGTCGCCTGGAGACAGGACGGCCTGAAATCAGAGGATTCCCTCCAAAACTACGGCGCGTTGCGCACGTCTTCCGGCGTGACCTGGTGGCGCCGCTCGGCCGGGCGGGTCAGCACCCGCATCGTCACTTCCAGCGGCACGCCGAGCTCGGCGAGCTGGCGCGCGGCGCTGGTGCGCTGGTCGATGGACGCCTCGTGAATCACGGCGTCGATGCGCAGGGAGGTCTTGTAGTCGCTTCGTCGGTCCATGGGCAGATCGTATCATGTATTTATTAGATGCCATTTCTCATGAAACGGTGCTCGATTGCGAGGCCAATCTATTTTTTTTCGATGCAAATTTCCCTCTAATTAATGTATCTTGTGGCATCTTTACCAAAGGTAAATCTTCAACCTCTCCCACGCGACAAGGACTTTGCATGAACGATCTGGTAACCGCCATCAATGGCATCATCTGGAGCCCCGCGCTGATCGCGCTGTGCCTGGGCGTGGGGCTGTATTTTTCGCTCCGGTCACGATTCCTGCAGGTGCGCCATGTGCGGGAGATGACCCGCCTGATGCTTGAAGGAAAAAGCTCGGAGCAGGGCGTGTCCTCCTTCCAGGCACTGACGATGACGCTCGCCGGCCGGGTCGGCACCGGCAACATCGCCGGCGTGGCCACCGCCATCACCTTCGGCGGTCCTGGCGCGGTGTTCTGGATGTGGGTGGTAGCCTTCCTGGGCGCCAGCTCGGCCTTCGTCGAGTCGACGCTGGGCCAGGTCTACAAGGAGCAGATCGGCAAGCAGTACCGCGGCGGTCCCGCCTTCTATATCGAAAAGGGCCTGGGCATCAAATGGTATGCCTGGACCTTCGCGATCGCGACGGTGTTCGCCACCGGCCTGCTGCTGCCCGGCGTGCAGGCCAACTCGATCGCCGAGGGGCTGAAGACGGCCGTCGGCATCGATCCGAACGTCACCGCCGCCGTCCTGGCCATTGCGCTGGCCTTCATCATTTTCGGCGGCGTCAAGCGCATCGCGACCTTCGCCGAGCTGGTGGTGCCTTTCATGGCGCTGGGCTATATCGTGGTTGCCTGCGTCATCGTGTTCCTGCACATTGAACAGTTGCCGGCGGTAATCTCGCTGATCGTCAGCTCCGCCTTCGGCCTTGACGCCGGCTTTGGCGCCATCATCGGCATGGCCATCATGTGGGGCGTCAAGCGCGGCGTGTACTCGAACGAGGCAGGCCAGGGCACCGGCCCGCACGCCTCATCCGCCGCCGAAGTCAGCCATCCGGCCAAGCAGGGCCTGGTGCAGGGCTTCTCGGTCTACATCGACACCCTGTTCGTGTGCTCGGCCACCGCCTTCATGCTCCTGATTACCGGCCAGTACAACGTCGAGGCGCCGGACGGCACCCAGATGTTCGTCGGCGTGCAGGGCGTGGCGGCCGGCCCCGGCTACGTGCAGACCGCGCTCGAGAACGTGATGCCGGGCTTCGGCGCGCTGTTCGTGGCGATCGCGCTACTGTTCTTCGCCTTCACCACGATCGTCGCCTATTACTATATCGCCGAGACCAATATCGCCTACATGGACCGCCATGCGCGCCATCCGTGGCTGAATTTCGCGCTCAAGATCGCGATCGTGGCCGCTACCGTCTACGGCGCTGTCAAGACCGCCGATGTCGCCTGGGCGCTGGGCGACATGGGCGTAGGCCTGATGGCCTGGTTGAACATCGTGGCGATCGTCCTGCTGCGCAACGTCGCTTTCAAGTGCCTGCGCGACTACGAAGCGCAGAAGAAAGCCGGCAAGGATCCGGTCTTCGATCCGGTCGCGCTCGGCATCAAGAACGCCGACTATTGGGTGCAGCGTAACGCCGCGTCGCCCACGCAGCAAGATAGCGTGCGCCTCGACACGCCGGTAAAGTAAGACGCTATTCGCGCAGCGCCTGCGCCGGCCGCAGGCGCATCGCCGCCAGCGCGTGGCGCAGGGTGGCCGCCAGCGTCACCGCGCAGGCCAGCAGCAGTCCCAGCGCCAGCGTCCAGCCGCCGATCGGCGCCCGGGTGGCGAAACCTGTCAGGTAGTGCTCGATCGCGATCCAGGCCAGCGGCAGGCCGAGGGCGGCCCCGCCCGCCACGAGCAGGCCGATGTCGCGCGCCACCAGCCGGCCAATCGCGCCGCGGCTGGCGCCATACAGCTTGCGCAGCACGATCTCCTTTTCCCGCCGTTGCACGGTGTAGGCGGCCAGCACATAGATGCCGAAGGCCGCGATGGCGCTGGCGATGGCGCTCGACGCGGCCAGCAATTGCGACAGGCGCAGGTCGTCGGCGTAGAACAGGTCCGTGGCCACCTTCTGCATGCGCATGACGCCCAGGGTCTCGTTCGGGAAGTGGCGCGGCCACAGCGCCTCGATGGCGCGCGCGGTCGCATCGGGGGTGGCGCGGGTGCGCACCGTGAACATGCCGACCCGGTCGTTCAGGACGTAGGCGGCCGGCGCTTGCTCGTCGCGCGCCGAGCGGTGGCGGATGTCGGGGGCGACGCCGACGATGCGCACCGCGTCCCGGCCTGCTCCGGGCCTGAGAAGCGTCTTGCCGATCGCGTCGTGCGGGCTGGCGAAGCCCAGCCGGCGCGCGGCGCTGGCATTGATCACGACCCGGTCGGGCTGCTTCGGCTGGTCGAGCGCCGCATCGAACAGGCGTCCCGCCAGCGGCTTGACGCCGAACACGTCGAAGAATTCCGGGCTGACCGCATAGTTTTGCAGGTCGATCACCGCGCCGCCCTCGCGCCGCAGGCTGGTGATGTTGTGCCCGACGCTGAACGGCATATGCGACAGGGCCACGCCGGCCACGTCGGGCAGGCGCGCGATTTCGTCGCGCAGGGCCCGGATGCGCGCGTCGCGCGCGTCGTTAATGGCCGGGAACATCAGTAGCGGCGCCATGTCGAAACCGGGATCGAGCGCGCTGGCATGCCGCGTCTGCCAGCTCACCGCCAGCGTCGTGGCCGTCAAACCCATGGCGGTCGCCAGCTGCACGACGGTCAGCACGCGCCGCAGCCACAGGCCGCGCGCGGTCTCGCTGGCGCCGCGTCCGGCCAGCGCGGCGCCGGGGCGCACGCGCAGCGCCGACCAGGTCGGGTACGCGCCCGCGGCCAGGCCGAGCAGCAGCCCGAGCGCCAGCGTGGCGGCCAGCGCGACAGGGCTGAACATGGCATCGAACTCGCGCTGCACCAGGTCGGAAAACGCCGGCAGCAGCAGCCAGGCCAGCAACAGCCCGAGCAGGGTGGCGAGCAGGCAGATCAACACCGACTCGGCCAGGAACTGGCGCGCCACCGCCGGCGCCGACGCGCCCAGCACCTTGCGCATCGCGATCTCGCGCTGGCGCGCGAGCGTGCGCACGGTGGCCAGGTTGACGTAATTGGTCGCCGCCAGCAGCAGGATCAGGCCGGCCACCACGGCCAGGCCCAGCATGCCCTGGCGGTTGCCGTGCTCGATCATCGCGCCATCCACGTCGGGCGCCAGGTAGGCATCCGCGAGCGGGTCGAGCCGGTAGTCGATCAGGTCGCGCCCGCCCAGGGCCGCCACCTGTTCGGCGAAATTGCGCCGCACCAGGGACGACTCGCGCAGCTGGCGCCGGATGTTGTCGAGCACGCGCTCCGGATCGGCGCCGTCCAGCAGTTTCACATAGACGGCGCCGCCGCTGAAGCCCCATGAAGTCTCCAGTTCGCGGCGCACTTCGGCGGGAAGGAAGGGCCCGTCGAAGCCGGCCAGCGCCTCGTACGGCGTCGTCGTGGCCGCGGGCTGGTCTTCCAGCACCGCCGCCACGGTATAGGTGGCGCCGTCTCCCTGCAGCGTGGCGCCGATCGCGTCGATGCGGCCGAACAGCTTGAGCGCCGTGGCGCGGCTCAGCGCCAGCGCCCCGGGCCTGGCGAGCGCGGCCTGCAGGTCGCCGGCTAGCACCCTTGGCGAGAAGATCTGCTGGAAGGCCGGATCGACCAGGGTCAGCCTGAAAGCCTTGACCTGGTTGCCGACCCGCGCATCCAGGGGGCGCGACACGAAGGCCGTGGCGAGCACCGGCTGGCCGCTGGCCAGCGCGGCGTCGCGCGCGGGCAGGCTCGCCATGGGATCCCATTTGGTCCCGAGCAGCTCCAGGTTCCAGCGTTGCAGCAGCCGGAATACCTGTTCATGCTGCGGCACGTGGCGGTCGTACGAGAACGCGTGGCGCACCAGGCCAAGCAGCAGGAAGCAGGCGGCGATGCCGGTCGCCAGCCCGAGGATCACGACCGCCGAATACGAGCGGTCCTTGGCCAGCAGTCGCCAGCCGATACGAAAGTCGCGCAGCAGCATATCGGTCTCCTCACGCCGCCTGCAGCGCGTCGACCACGATGCGCCCGTCGAGCAGGCGCACCGTGCGCGAGGCCTGGGCCGCATGCGCGGGCGAGTGGGTGACCATCACCACCGTCGTGCCCTCGGCATTGATGGTGCGCAGCAGGCGCATCACCTCGTCGCCGTGGGCGGTGTCGAGATTGCCGGTCGGTTCGTCGGCCAGCAGGACGGCCGGCCCGGCCACCAGCGCGCGCGCGATCGCCACCCGCTGCTGCTGGCCGCCCGAGAGCTGCGACGGCCGGTGCTTGCTGCGGTGGGCCACGCCCAGGCGTTCCAGCATGGCCTGCACGCGGCGCCGGCGCTCGGCGCCCGGCACGCCGGTGTATTCGAGCGCCAGTTCGACGTTCTCGAACACGCTCAATTCCTCGATCAGGTTGAAGCTCTGGAAGATGAAGCCGACCATGCCGCGCCGCAGCCCGTTCAGGCGCGCCTCGCTCCAGCCGCTGACGTCATGGCCGTCGAACAGGAAGGCGCCCGAGGTCGGCACGTCGAGCAGGCCGAGCACCCCGAGCAGGGTCGACTTGCCGCAGCCGGAAGGGCCGGTGATGGCGACGTATTCGCCGGCGCCGATCTCGAGGTCGATGCGGTCGAGGGCCGTGGTCCGGACTTCGCCGGCCAAGTGGATCTTGCTGACGCCTGAAAGTTTGAGCATAAGGAGTTTCCTGTTGAGATATCGATGATAAACCTGGTTCAATCGGTGAGCCGCAGCAGCCTGGCCTCGCCGAAGCCCGCATAACCGGACACGATGACCCGGTCGCCAGGGGCCAGGCCATGCAGCACCTCGACCTGGGTGTTGTTGCGCCGTCCCAGCTTCACCGCGCGCCGCTCGGCGTGGCCGCCGTCGGCCAGCGCGAAGACCCAGGCGCCGCCGCCGTCGTTGGCGAAGGCGCCGTTCGGCAGCAGCAGGGCCCGGGCCGACTGGCCGAGCGTGAGTTGCACGTCCATGCCTTGCCCGGGGCTGATCACGTCCGGCTGGCGCCCGGTAAACACCAGTTCGACGCTGAAGCGGCCTTCCTTGATCTGCGGGTAGACGGTGCTGACCCGCAGCGCATGGGTCTTGCCGTCCTGGGTGACGCGCCCTTCGCGGCCGGGCGTGACCCGGTTCAGGTAGAACTCGTCGACCTGGGCGCTGAGCCTGAAGCGGTCCGGGTCGTCGATGCGGCCGATGGCCTGGTCCTGGCGCACGGCCTGGCCGACCAGCAGCCGGAAGTCGGTCAGCACGCCGTCGCTCGGCGCGCGCACCGCCAGCGCATCGACCGTGGCCGCCACCAGGTCGAGGCCCGAGGCCAGGCCGCGGATCGCCTGGTCCATCTGCGCCAGCGCGCGCCCGCGCACGTCCTGCTCGCGCGCCATGCCGCGTCCTTCCTCGTCCAGCGCGCGGCGCGCCCGCGCCAGCCTGTCGCCCGATTCCTCCAGCGCCACCGCCGAGATGAAGCCGGCGCGCGCCAGCCGCAGGTTGCGGGCATGCTGCTTGTCGGCCTGGTCGAGCGCGAAGGCGAGGTCGTTCAGGCGCCGCTGGTGGTCGGTGCGCACCGCTTCCTGCGCCACCTGCAGGTTGGCCAGGTTCGAGATCTGCTGCGCGTGTTCCGCCTGGCGCGCCAGCAGTTCCAGGTTGCGCTGCGGGTTCGACAGGCGAAACAGCAGCTCGCCTTTCTTCACCATCTGCCCGTCGCGGGCGAACACTTCCTCGACGCGGCCCGATTCGACCGCGTCGAGCATGACCGAATTGAGCGGCTCGGCCAGCGCACGCACGACGATCTCGTCGCGGAAGGTGCCCGCTTCGACCGTGGCGATGCGCAGGTCGCGCGTCTCGACCGCGAGGCCGCGCGGCAGCCACTGCCACAGCAGCAGGGCGCCGGCGGCAAGAACGGCGAACGACAGCGCGAGGCGCATGGCGCGGCGGCCGCGCCGTGGCGGCAACTGCGCGTCCATGGCGGCGCCGGTGACGGCGGGTGGGGGTATCTGGTCCATGCCGGCATCGTTTGCAAGCGCCGTGCCAGGCGATTTTGCGGGCCGCTGGAGGTTTTTTCGCGCCCACCTGTCCGGTTCCGGACAGGTGGGGTGTGCGCTTGCGGACAGGTGCGCGGGGACGGCCGCACGGCGCCATTGCGCGCTGCTAGAATGCCTGCTGACCTGTTTTCCCGCACCTCCATGAGCCAATCCGCCGCGCGCATCCTGATCCTCGACGACGACCCCGACGTCGCTTGCGCCGCGCAGATGCTGCTGCGGCGGCGCCACGGCGCGGTGGCGACGCTCGGCGATCCGGCGCGGCTCGCATCCGTGCTGGAAGCCGGCGTGCCGGACGTGGTCCTGCTCGACCTGAACTTCACGCCGGGCAGCATCGACGGCGCCGAGGGCCTCGCGGTGCTCGACCGCCTGCGCGCCATGGCCGCCGCGCCGGCCGTGATCGTCCTGACCGCCTATGCCGACGTGCCGCTGGCGGTGGAAGCGCTCAAGCGCGGCGCCGGCGACTTCATCACCAAGCCCTGGGACAATGCGCGCCTGCTGGCGGCGGTCGACGCCGCGCTGGCGCGCCGTGGCGCGAGGAGCGCCGGCGTCGACGCCGGCCTGATGGGCGACTCGCCGGCCATGCAGGGCGTCAAGGCGATGATCGCCAGCGTGGCGCCGACCATGGCCAACGTCATGGTGCTGGGCGAGAACGGCGTGGGCAAGGAACTGGTGGCGCGCGCCATCCACGCGGCGTCCAGCCGCGCGCACGGCGCCTTCCTGGCGGTCGACATGGGCGCCTTGCCGGAGGCGACTTTCGAGAGCGAGATGTTCGGCCACCGGCGCGGCGCCTTCACCGACGCCAGGTCCGACCGCGCGGGCCGTTTCCAGGCCGCCCACGGCGGCACGCTGTTTCTCGACGAGGTCGGCAACATGCCGCTGGGCGCCCAGGCCAAGCTGCTGACGGCGCTGGAGCGGCGCCAGGTGACGCCGGTCGGCGCCGACCGCGCGGAGCCGGTCGACGTGCGCATCGTCAGCGCCACCAATCTCGACGAGGCGAGCCTGTTTGATGCGGCGGTGTTCCGCACCGACCTGCTGTTCCGGTTGAACACGATCGTGATCCGCGTGCCGCCGCTGCGCGAACGGCGGGGCGATATCCCGGCGCTGCTGCACCACTACCTTTCGCTGTACGAAAGCCAGTATGGCCGGCCGGTGCGCGAGCTGGCGCCGGGCGCGCTCGAGCGCTTGTGCGCCCGGGACTGGCCGGGCAATGTGCGGGCGCTGCGCCACGCCTGCGAACGCGCGGTCATCCTCGGCAACCGTCCCGACTACCATGTCGACGATTTCGGCCTGGCGCCGCCGCCACCGCCGCCGGTAGCGGCGTCCGCGCCGGCAGGGGAAGAATTCAAGCTCGGCGCGCTGGAGCGCGAGACCATCGCGGCCGCCATGGAGCAGGCCAGGGGCAACATCAGCCTGGCCGCGCGCCTGCTGGGCCTGAGCCGCGCCGCGCTGTACCGCAAGCTGGGCAAGCATGGGATCTAGGGCCGGCATCTGGATTGCCCTGACCGGCATGCTGGCGCTGGCGTTCGGCGCGGGCGTGCTGCACGATTCGCCGCGCCTGCAGGTGACGTGCGCGCTGGCGGCCTTGCCGCTGCTGGCGTTGCTGTGGTGGTGCGTGGAGCGCCTGGCCCGGGCGCACCCGGCGCCGCTCGTGGTGCCGGATGCCGGCATAGATCAGCGCGCGCTGCTCGACAGCGCGCTGGCCTTCGAGGCGCGGCTCGAGCATGCGCCGATCGCCTTGTTCTCGATTGACGCCGCCGACAGCGTGGCACCGCTCAACGCCAGCGCGCGCAAGCTGGTCGCGCCGGGTCGCGCGCTCGACGCCGGCGCGCTGTATCGCCAGCTGGCCACGCAGGCGGGACAGCGGAGGCTGGTCGAATTCGAGTCCGAGCGCGGCGTCGAGCGGGCGCTGGCGGCGGTCTCGATGCTGACCCTGCACGGCGCGCCGCAGCGCCTCGCCGCGCTGATGCCGGTCGAGAGCGAGCTGGAGGCCGAAGCCCTCAAGTCGTGGCGCCAGCTGGTGCACGTGCTGACCCACGAGATCATGAATTCGCTGACGCCGATCGCTTCGCTGTCGCGCACCGCGCGCGACCTGCTGGACGACGCATTGGACGGATCCGCGGCCGGCCTGCCGCCGGACGTCGGCGCCGACCTGAAGACGGCGCTGGATGCGATCAACCGCCGCGCCGACAGCCTGGTCGATTTCGTCGCCAGCTACCGCAGCCTGTCGAACCTGCCGGCAGCGCGGCCCGAGCGGGTGGCGCTGGCCGCTTTGTTCGATCGGGTCGATGCGCTGGTGGGACCAGGCTGGCGCGCGCGCGGTGGGAACGTGAGGTTCACGGTCGAACCGGCCTCGCTGGAGTTGATGGTGGATCCGGGCCAGCTGGAGCAGGCGCTGATCAACCTGCTCAAGAACGCCTTCGAAGCCACCCGGGCCGGCGGGCAGGCCCGGGTCGAGGCGCGCCTGGTGCGCGGCAGCCGCCTGCGCATCGAGGTCGTGGACGATGGCGCGGGCATTCCCGAGGCCTCGGTCCCCCACATCTTCACGCCGTTCTATACGACGAAGAAGCAGGGCGGGGGGATCGGGCTGGCGATGGTGCGCCACCTGGTCCATGCCAACGGCGGCACGGTGCGCTATGCGAAATCGGTGGGCCAGGGCGCCCGCTTCGTGATCGGTTTCTAGCCGGCCGCGAAATACGACAGGAACATCGACACCGCGGCGTCGATGACGCGCTCCTGTTCTTGCGGCGCGAGCGGCGCGGCGCCCATCGCGATCTGCGGCCAGAAGGCGAAGGTCTTGATCTGGCCCTGCAGCAGCGTGGCGGCGAACGACGGGTCGCCCGCCTTGAGCTTGCCGTCGGCCTGGGCCGCGCGGATCCAGGCCGTGACGCCTTCTTCGCGCTCGCCCAGGCGCGCCAGGATGGGCAGCGTGCGCTCGGGCGCGTGGATCGCCTCGCCGATCGCCACCCGCGCCAGCGCGATGAATTCCGGATCGGCCAGGGTGCGCATCTTCAGCGCCATCAATTCGACCAGCTGCGCGCGCAGGCTGCGCTCGGGACGGTAGCCCAGTTCGAGCTCGCCGGCGCTGCTTTCGAACATCTGCATCACCGTTTCGGCGAACAGCTCTTCCTTGCTGGCGAAGTGGTTGTAGACGGTGCGCTTCGAGACTTCCGCAAGCGCCGCGATGGCATCCATGCTCGCGGCTTCGTAACCGTGGACGCGAAACTGCTCGGCAGCGGCAGCCAGGATGGCGCTGCGTTTTCGGTCGGTCAGGCGGGTCGGCGTGTGCATACGCGAATTCTACACTCAGTAGTTTACTTTTTCAAATTTCGATACTACACTGTGTAGTGTACTTTATGACTATCCATCGACACCATGCGCCTACTTCTCGGCACTCTCTTACTTGGAGCACTCGCTATCATGGCTTCCTGCACCTCCATCGCCAGCACTGCCACCGCGCCGGCCTCGCCGCAATTCCACGACGGGAAATACCGTAACCCGGTCGAGATGCACAAGATGAGTTTTGGCGAGATGGCCAAGCTGTGGTGGATCTTCCTGTTCGACAAACCAAAGGGCACGATTCCCGAGCAGGCGGTGCCGGTGCGCAGCCTGAGCCAGGCGGCATTGCTGGCCGCGCCCGACAACACGCTGTACCGCCTCGGCCACTCGACCATGCTGATCAAGCTCGGCGGCGAGTTCTATCTCACCGATCCGGTCTTCTCTGAACGCGCCTCGCCCGTGCAATGGGCCGGCCCGGCGCGCTTCCATGCGCCGCCGATCTCGATCGACGAACTGCCGCCCATCAAGGCCGTGATCCTGTCGCACGACCACTACGACCACCTCGATTACGCCGCCGTGAAGGCGCTGGCCGCGAAGACGGACCTGTTCCTGACGCCGCTGGGCGTGGGCGACCGGCTGGTCGGCTGGGGCGTGGACCAGGCCAAGGTGCGCCAGTTCGACTGGTGGCAGGGAACGGAAGTGGGCGGCGTGCGCGTCACCGCGACGCCGGCCCAGCATTTCTCGGGCCGCACCCTGGCCGATGCGAACACGACCCTGTGGGCCTCGTGGGTGATCCAGCACGACGACCTGCGTCTGTTCTTCAGCGGCGACACCGGCTACTTCAAGGGCTTCAAGGAGATCGGCGCCAGGTTCGGCCCGTTCGACGTGGCGCTGCTGGAAACCGGCGCCTACGACAAGCGCTGGCCCGACGTGCACATGCAGCCCGAGGAAACCATGCAGGCCTTCCTCGACCTGGACGCCGGCTGGCTGTTCCCCGTGCATAACGGCACCTTCGACCTGGGGATGCATCGCTGGCAGGATCCGTTCGACCGCATCGCGCAGCTGGCCGACGACAAGGGCGTCAGGCTGACCACGCCGGAGATGGGCGAGGCAGTCGACCTGCGCCAGCCGCATTCCGGGCGCGCATGGTGGCGCGCCATAAAGTAGGCGCGAAGTAGGCGCCGTGCGTCGCCATTGACGTTCTTGTCGTAAAGTCCACATGACGAACTGGACTGTCAGGCACATGCCGGGCCGTGCCCGTTCGTGACGAATCTGGAGAGTGGCTGACATGAACAAACGCAATCGGAACTTGCTGCTTGCCGGCGCGCTCGGTTTGGCCGGGGGTGTCGCAGCAGCTAAATGGATGTCCCAGTCTTCCCGCAGGGCAGGCGCGGCAAGACATGGTGGCCTGGCCACCGCCGGCGCGATCGACACGGCGGCCCTGGCCGTGGAGGTGCTGGCCCCGACCTTTGCCAAGGGCGTGATCGTGCGCCGCCCCAAGATGGTGGCGCTGGCCGAGCGCCTTGGGCTGGACGCGCGTGCGGTGCGCCGCATGCAGAAGCTGCGCGACAAGTATGGAGACGGGCCGCTGATGCTGCCGCTGCCGATCCGCAAGCAGGCCGTCCTGCTGGCGCCGGAACACGTGCGCCGGGTGCTGGACGAATCGCCGGAACCGTTCAGCGCCGCCAGCAGCGAAAAGCGCGCCGCGCTGTCGCATTTCGAGCCCGAAGGAGCATTGATTTCGTGCGGCCGCGAGCGCGCCGAGCGGCGCCGCTTCAACGAGGAAGTGCTCGAGCATGAACGCGCCGTCCATCACATGGTGGGCCAGTTCCTGCCGGCCGTCGACGATGAGGCCGGGCGCATCCTGGACCGCGCGCGTCGCCAGGGAAAACTCGACTGGGATGGCTTCAACGCCGGCTGGACCCGCCTGGTGCGGCGCATCGTCTTCGGCGACGCCGCAGCCGGCGACCAGGAAATCAGCGACATGATCATCGCGCTGCGCCAGGCGGCCAACTGGGCATTCATGCGTCCCAGGAAGACCGTTACGCGCCAACGCTTCCTCGCGCGCATCCAGGCCTACCTCGAGCGCGCCGAACCCGGCAGCCTGGCAGCGGTCGCGGCGAGCGTTCCCAGGACGCCCGATGCGGCGCCGAACCAGCAGGTGCCGCAATGGCTGTTTGCCTTCGACGCCGCCGGCATGGCCACCTTCCGCGCGCTGGCGCTGCTGGCGGCACATCCTGAGCAGGCGGAGCGCGCGCGCGAAGAACTGCGCAGCCATCCCGGCATGGCGCGGCAATATCTGCCGTTCCTGCGCGCCACCGTGCTGGAATCGCTGCGCCTGTGGCCGACGACGCCGGCGATCCTGCGCCAGACGACGCGCGATACCGACTGGAGCGGAGACACGATGCCGGCAGGGACCGGGGTGCTGGTGTTCACGCCGTTCTTCCATCGGGATGACCGGCGCATGGCATGCGCCAACCGGTTTGCGCCCGAGTTGTGGTTGAAGGACGATAAGGTGAGGGATGCGCAGGATCGCGATTGGCCCTTGATTCCGTTCAGCAGCGGACCGGTGACGTGCCCGGCGCGCAATCTGGTGCTGATGCTGACCAGCGTGATGCTGGGGGCCTTGATCGATGCGGGCGCGGACGGGAAAACCTTGCGGCTGCTGCCGCAAGGTCGACTGGACCCGGCGCAGCTGCCGGGGACGCTGGACAATTACGGCTTGCGCTTCGCGTTACGATAACGCCGCCACGCCGTCCCCCAACAAAAAACGCGGCCGAAGCCGCGTTTGAACCGGGTGCAAGTCCGGTCAAGCCGCCGGCAGCTTCGCCAACTGCTCCTGCATTTTGGCCAAGGTGGCCGAGAAGTTCGCCACGCGCTCCTTCTCTTGCGCCACCACGGCGGCCGGCGCGCGCGCAACGAAGCTCTCGTTCGACAGCTTGCCCTCGGCCTTGGCGATCTCGCCGGAGACGCGCGCGATCTCCTTCGACAGGCGCTCGCGTTCGGCGGCGACGTCGATCTCGACCTTCAGCATCAGCTTGGTGGTGCCGACGATCGACACCGCGGCCGGCGATTCCGGCAGCGCGTCCACGATCTGCACTTCGGCGAGCTTGCCCAGCAGCTGGATGTACGGCGCGAACACCGCCATCCTGGCGCGGTCTTCCTCGTTGCCCGGCTCGACGATCAGCGGCACGCGCACCGACGGCGACAGCGACATCTCGCCGCGCAGGTTGCGGGTGGCGTCGGTCAGCGCCTTGAACTGCTCCATCCACGCTTCGGCGTCCTCGTCGATCAGCGAGGTGTCGGCCAGCGGATACGGCTGCAGCATGATGGTCTCGCCGGATTTGCCGGCCAGCGGCGCGATGCTCTGCCACAGGGCTTCGGTCACGAACGGGATGATCGGATGCGCCAGGCGCAGGATCACTTCCAGCACGCGCAGCAGGGTGTGGCGGGTGGCGCGCTGCTGCGCTTCCGTGCCCTGCTGGACGCGCACCTTGGCGACTTCGAGGTACCAATCGCAGTACTCGTCCCACACGAACTTGTAGATGCTGCTGGCGATATTGTCGAAGCGGTAGTCGGCGAAACCTTTCGCGACGTCGAGCTCGACGCGGTTCATCAGCGAGATGATCCAGCGGTCGGCCGGAGACAGGTCCTCGGCAGCCGGGGCGCCGCAGTCCTTGCCTTCGGTGTTCATCATCACGAAGCGGGTCGCGTTCCACAGCTTGTTGCAGAAGTTGCGATAACCCTCGGCGCGGCCCAGGTCGAAGTTGATGTTGCGGCCCAGCGAAGCGTAGCTCGCCATGGTGAAGCGCACGGCGTCGGTGCCGAAGGCCGGGATCCCTTCCGGGAACTCCTTGCGGGTCGCCTTGGCAATCTTCTCGGCCGCGCGCGGGTCCATCAGGCCGGTGGTGCGCTTGGCGACCAGGCTATCGAGATCTATCCCATCAATCAGGTCGATCGGGTCGAGCGTATTGCCCTTCGACTTCGACATCTTCTGGCCCTGCGAGTCGCGCACGAGGCCGTGCACGTACACGGTCTCGAACGGCACCTTGCCGGTGAAGTGGGCGGTCATCATGACCATGCGCGCCACCCAGAAGAAGATGATGTCGAAGCCGGTGACCAGCACCGACGACGGCAGGAACATCTTCATGTCCGGCGTTTCCTCCGGCCAGCCCATGGTCGAGAAGGGCACCAGCGCCGACGAGAACCAGGTGTCGAGCACGTCGTCGTCACGGCGCAATGCGCCGGTGATGCCTTGCGCGGCGGCCTTGGCCTGGGCTTCTTCTTCATTGCGCGCGACGATGATGGAGCCGTCTTCGGCGAACCAGGCCGGGATGCGGTGGCCCCACCACAGCTGGCGCGAGATGCACCAGTCCTGGATATTGCCCAGCCACTGGTTGTAGGTGGTGCTCCAGTTCTCGGGCACGAACTTGATCTCGCCGCTGGCGACTTTTTCCAGCGCCACTTCGGTGATCGACTTGCCCGGATTGAAGGTGCCTTCCGGCGCCGGCTTGGTCATGGCGACGAACCACTGGTCGGTCAGCATCGGCTCGATCACGACGTTGGTGCGGTCGCCGCGCGGGACCATCAGCTTGTGCGGCTTGATCTGTTCCATCAGGCCGAGCGCTTCCAGGTCGGCGACGATCTGCTTGCGCGCGGCGAAGCGGTCCAGGCCGCGATACTGTTCCGGCGCGTTCTCGTTGATCTTCGCGTCGAGCGTGAAGATGTTGATCGGCGCTAGGTTCGCGCGCTGGCCGACCGCGTAGTCGTTGAAGTCGTGGGCCGGGGTGATCTTGACGCAGCCGGTGCCGAATTCCTTGTCGACGTAGCTGTCGGCGATGATCGGGATCTCGCGGCCGGTGAGCGGCAGCTTGATCAGTTTGCCCACGAGGCTCGTATACCGTTCATCGGTCGGGTCGACCGCGACCGCGACGTCGCCCAGCATCGTCTCGGGACGGGTGGTGGCGACCGTCAGGTGGCCGCTGCCGTCGGCCAATGGGTACTGGATGTACCACATCGAGCCGTCTTCTTCCTGCGAATCGACTTCGAGGTCGGACACGGCCGTGCCCAGCACCGGGTCCCAGTTGACCAGGCGCTTGCCGCGGTAAATCAGGCCCTGCTCGTACAGGCGCACGAAGACTTCGACCACCGACTTCGAGCGCACGTCGTCCATCGTGAAGTATTCGCGCTGCCAGTCGGCCGAGGCGCCCAGGCGGCGCATCTGGCCGGTGATGGTGTTGCCCGACTTTTCCTTCCACTCCCAGACTTTTTCCAGGAACGCGTCGCGGCCGAGGTCGTGGCGCGAGATCTTCTGGGCGTCGAGCTGGCGCTCGACCACGATCTGGGTCGCGATGCCGGCGTGGTCGGTGCCCGGCACCCAGGCGGTGTTATAGCCGCGCATGCGGTAGTAGCGGGTCAGGCCGTCCATGACGGTCTGGTTGAACGCGTGGCCCATGTGCAGGGTGCCGGTCACGTTCGGCGGCGGCAGCTGGATGCTGAAGGACGGCTTGCCCTCGTCCATGGTGGCGGCGAAGTAACCGCGCTTTTCCCACTCGGCGCGCCAGAACTGTTCAATATCGGCTGGCTCGAAAGACTTGGCTAATTCCATGATGTGGTGGTAGGTGAAATTTTTTGCGAAAGAACCATTATAGGTCACCTTGCATCCCCAGCCTATCCCGGCGGCATCGCCTGAATCCTGCGCCCGCCGATCTCGTTCTCCCTCAGTGAAGTTCCTTTGATTTTCCTCTAAACGCGTCTCCGATCGCGCCGAATGTCGGCGGCCTGGACGAATCGCGCACCGCATCTCCACGGTCCAAGCACCACATCCGCATTCAAGGGAGGACGAGCTTGCCATACCGGGACGTGGCCGGGACTGCCTGGCCGCGCACGCGATGAAGTTTGCATCGAGGAGTAACACCATGTCACAAATAGATCCAACTGGGGTTGAAAACGCCGGCGAAGAGGCGCTGCTGGAAAACAGCAGCCAGATGAGCTACGAAGAAGTGTCCGGCCTGAGCAATGGCGAACTGGGGCTGGGCGAGCCCCACGACACGGCCCCGACCGGCGCCTTGCCGGAGGCGCCGCCAATCCCGCACGTGCCGCCAGTGCCGATTCCGAAATTTCCGATTCCGCCGATCCCGCTGCCGATCAAGAAGGCGGTGAGCGGCTGCTATGCCGGGGCGCTGGGCGCCTTCCAGGTCGAGTTGCGGGTCGACGTTGACCGCAGCCGGCCCATGAAACGGGTGAGCGGCGACTTCTATCACACCGTCGGCAAGACCACCTCGTACTTCGGCTCCTTCGTGGTGGACAGCCCGGTGGTCACCGTGTCGAGTTCCAAGGTCGTGGTCAAGGGCATGGGCCGCTACACCTTCGCGGCCGGCGCGCCGGTGGTGCAGGTCACCATTCCGCGGGTGAACATTCTGCAGCCGCAGGCGGCCGCGACCCTGCAGTTCTTTACCGTCACCAATTCGCCGGGCGCGTCCTATCACTGCCCGTTTTCGTCCCTGCATTTCCGCACGGTGCGCATCGAAACCGACAGCGTCTCGGATCTCACCACCACGCCGTTCGCCAGCTATAACACCGGTTCGCTGCCGTCCGGCGGCAGCGCGCGCAATATGAGCTTGGTCAGCGCCTTCGGCGAAGCCGGCATCGGCATGGTGCCTACGGCTGGCAATAATGTGATCAATATCGGCGACGCCGGGGCCAATGCCACCTGGAGCAATGCCGAGCTGCACGCCTCGATGCAGACCCATTTCACCTTGTGGAGCGACGTGCAGCAATGGTGCGTCTGGCAGCTGGTGGCCCAGCAGCACGACTATGGCACCGGCCTGTACGGCATCATGTTCGACCAGCAGGGCAAGCAGCGCCAGGGCTGCGCCGTGTTCCATGCGGGCATCGGCGGCGCCACGGCCGAGCAGCAGCGGCTGCAGTTGTACACCTATGTGCACGAACTCGGCCACTGCTTCAACCTGCTGCACTCCTGGCAGAAATCGCTGGCCTCGCCGCCCAAGCCCGACCGGCCGGATGCGCTGTCGTGGATGAATTACCCGTGGTACTACCCGAAAGGCGGGCCGGCCGGTTTCTGGAGCAGCTTCGACTTCCGCTTCGACGACGAGGAACTGATCCACCTGCGCCATGGTTTCCGCAACGACGTCATCATGGGCGGCAACAACTTCATCGTCGGTTCGTCGCTGGGCCGCGACGTGCTGGCCGATCCGATTTCGGACGAATCGGGGCTGGTGCTCGGGATCTCGACCCACCAGCGCAGCTTCGCGCTGGGCGAACCGGTCGTGCTCGAACTCAAGCTGAAGGCCACCACCACCCGCGGACGCCGCGCCCATACCTGGCTGCACCCCGATTTCGGCATGGTCAGGGTCGTCATCAGCAAACCGAGCGGCCAGGTGGTTGCCTACGAGCCGATGATCGACCACCTGGTCGGCGAACGCCAGAAAATGCTCGGCGTGGACGACGAGGTGCGCGACAGCGCCTATATCGGCTACGGCAAGGGCGGCTTCTACTTCGACCAGCCGGGGCAGTACCGCGTGCGCGCGGCCTATGCCGCGCTCGACGGCTCGCAAGTGCTGTCCGACATCCTGACGATCCGGGTGCGCTACCCGGTCACCCGCGACGAAGACACGCTGGCCGACCTGTTCATGGGCGAAGACCAGGGCGTGCTGCTCTACCTGCAGGGTTCGGACAACGTCTCGCTGCGCTCCGGCAATGACGCGTTCGACGAGGTGATCGACCGCTTCGGCGCGCACCCGCTGGCCACGTATGCGCGCATGGTCAAGGGCATCAATGCGGCGCGGGTATTCAAGACCGTCAACGCGGGCGAGGGCAGGCCCGTCACCGTGCGTCCGGCGCGGACCGAGGAAAGCATCGCCTTGCTTTCGAGCGTGACCGCCGCCCACGTCCTCGACCCGGTGTCCGAAGACCAGGTGCTGTACAGCCTGTCCTGCGTCCAGGATGCGACCGGGGACGCACGCGGAGCGCAGGATAGCCTGAACCGGATGTCGATCCAGCCCGGCAAGAAGCCTGACGGACAATGAAGCTCAAGGCTTTATTTGCCGTCATGCTGGCGCTGGGATCGTCCGGACAGGCGTGCTCCGAGCGCGGCCTGTCCGGCGCCCCGGCGCCGGCACTCAACGAGGAGAAGAAGGTCATGACATTACGCGTGAGGCTGGGCGAAGGCTTCCAGAACAATACCGTGAGCGTGCGGGTCGACGGCAAGCAGGTGTACCAGCGGTCCGGCGTCAGCACCGACTGGACGATCTCGCGTGCGGACGCGGTCGACGTCCACACCGCGGCCGACAGCGTGCAGCTCGAAGTGTCGGTCGACGGCGGGCCGCCGGTCGCGCAAGCCATTGCGCCGGCGCGCACACCGTTCGTCGAGGTGCGTTCCGTGAACGGCGAGCTGCAGCTGCATGCGCTGGAACAGGAGCCGCCGATGCTGTGATAAAACCACATTCATTTTCCGCCCATCGAAAATCGATTGGGCTATAATCGGCTGGCTGTCCGGGCGCTCATGCGCCCTGACGGCAAACGCTAGGGGTCCTATGCGTCGCCACAACGGCGCGTGGGTGAGAAATACCCTCCGAACCTGATCTGGATAATGCCAGCGAAGGGAAGCAGCCGAATCGATGCAAGCGTGCGCACACCCGCGTCCGCCTTGCCTCACCCGGCACCTCCTTTGCTGGCTCCGCAAGCAAGGGAGCCACATGAACGCACCTCTGAAGTCATCCCGGATATTCGACGCCGCCACCGCCACGGTGGACCACGCCGCAATCAATCCGCTACCCAATTCGCGCAAGGTCTATATCGAAGGCAGCCGGCCCGACATCCGCGTGCCGATGCGCGAAATCAGCCAGTCGCCCACGCCCGACAGCTTCGGCGGCGAGCCGAATCCGCCCCTGTTCGTCTATGACACCTCCGGCCCGTACACCGAGCCGGGCGCGGCGATCGACATCCGCAGCGGCCTGGCGCCCATGCGCCAGGCATGGATCGCCGAACGGGGCGACACCGAGCAGCTGGACGGCCCCACCTCGCACTACGGCCAGGCGCGGCTGAACGATCCGCAGCTTGCCGCGCTGCGCTTCAACCTGCGGCGCGCGCCGCGCCGCGCGAAGAGCGGTTCCAACGTCAGCCAGATGCACTACGCGCGCCAGGGAATCATCACCCCGGAGATGGAATTCATCGCCCTGCGCGAAAACATGCAGCGCAAGGAATACATCGCCTCGCTGGAATCCTCGGGACCGATGGGCCAGCGGGTGGCGGCGCTGCTTGGCCGCCAGCATCCGGGCCAGTCCTTCGGCGCCAGCATCCCGATTGACATCACGCCGGAATTCGTGCGCTCGGAAGTGGCGCGCGGCCGCGCCGTCATCCCCGCCAACATCAACCACCCGGAACTGGAGCCGATGATCATCGGCCGCAACTTCCTGGTGAAGGTCAACGCCAATATCGGCAACTCGGCCGTCACCTCGTCGATCGGCGAGGAAGTGGAAAAGATGACCTGGGCCATCCGCTGGGGCGCCGACACGGTGATGGACCTGTCGACCGGCAAGCACATCCACGAGACGCGCGAATGGATCCTGCGTAACAGCCCGGTGCCGATCGGCACGGTGCCGATCTACCAGGCGCTGGAAAAGGTCAATGGCAAGGCCGAGGAGCTGAGCTGGGAGATCTTCCGCGACACCCTGATCGAACAGGCCGAGCAGGGCGTCGATTACTTCACCATCCACGCCGGCGTGCTGCTGCGCTATGTGCCAATGACGGCCAACCGCCTGACCGGGATCGTCTCGCGCGGCGGCTCGATCATGGCCAAGTGGTGCCTGGCCCACCACCGCGAATCCTTCCTGTACACGCACTTCGAGGACATCTGCGACATCATGAAGGCGTATGACGTCTCGTTCAGCCTGGGCGACGGCCTGCGTCCCGGCTCGATCTACGACGCCAACGACGAAGCCCAGCTGGCCGAACTCAAGACGCTGGGCGAGCTGACCCAGATCGCCTGGAAGCACGACGTGCAGACCATCATCGAGGGCCCCGGCCACGTGCCGCTGCACCTGATCAAGGAAAACATGGACTTGCAGCTGGAGCAGTGCCACGAGGCGCCGTTCTACACGCTGGGACCGCTCACCACCGACATCGCGCCGGGCTACGACCACATCACCTCGGGCATCGGCGCCGCCAATATCGGCTGGTACGGCACCGCCATGCTGTGCTACGTGACGCCCAAGGAGCACCTGGGCCTGCCCGACAAGAACGACGTCAAGGACGGCATTATCACCTATAAAATCGCCGCGCATGCGGCCGACCTGGCCAAGGGCCATCCGGGCGCCCAGCTGCGCGACAACGCGCTGTCGAAAGCGCGCTTCGAGTTTCGCTGGGAAGACCAGTTCAACCTGGGGCTCGACCCGGACAAGGCGCGCGAATTCCACGACGAGACGCTGCCGAAGGATTCGGCCAAGGTGGCCCACTTCTGTTCGATGTGCGGCCCGCATTTCTGCTCGATGAAGATCACCCAGGAAGTGCGCGAATATGCCGCCGCCAAGGGCGTGCAAGGGGAGACCGCGCTGGCCCAGGGCATGCAGGAAAAGGCGATCGAGTTCGTGAAGAACGGCGCCCAGCTGTACCGGGAGGTGTGAATGACGCCGATCGAAGTCAACGGCGCGCCGTGCCAGGTGCCGCCGGGGCAAACCTTGTTCGGCCTGCTGGAACAGCTGGGCTTGAGCGGACAGGGGATGGCGCTGGCGGTCAACCGCGAAGTGGTGCCGCGCCAGCAGTGGTTGCACCGGCGCCTGCATGAGCAGGACCGGGTCGATATCGTGCGCGCCATCGGTGGCGGCTGACAGGAGACGAGACATGAATGCAATGAACGACATCAAACAGGACGTGCTGACGATTGCCGGCCGCGCCTACCAATCGCGCCTGCTGGTCGGCAGCGGCAAGTACCGCGACCTGGAGCAGACCCGCGAAGCCACGCTGGCCGCTGGCGCCGAGATCATCACGGTGGCGATCCGCCGCGTGAACATCGGCCAGGACCCGAACGCGCCGAGCCTGCTGGACGTGCTGCCGCCAAACGAGTTCACCATCCTGCCGAACACGGCCGGCTGCTACACCGCCAGGGACGCGATCTATACCTTGCAGATGGCGCGCGAGTTGCTGGGCGGGCACAAGCTGGTCAAGCTCGAGGTGCTGGGCGACCAGAAGACGCTGTTCCCGCATATGCCCGAGACCCTGGTCGCGGCCGAGGCCCTGGTGAAGGATGGATTCGACGTCATGGTCTACTGCAGCGACGACCCGATCCAGGCGCGCATCCTGCAGGAGATCGGCTGCGTGGCGGTGATGCCGCTGGCCTCCCTGATCGGCTCGGGCATGGGCATCCTCAACCCATGGAACCTGTCCCTGATCATCGAGCAGGCCACGGTGCCGGTGCTGGTCGACGCCGGCGTCGGCACGGCGTCGGACGCCGCGATCGCGATGGAACTGGGTTGCGACGGCGTGTTGATGAACACCGCGATCGCCGCCGCGGGCGACCCGGTGCGCATGGCGCGCGCCATGAAGCATGCGGTGATGGCGGGGCGCGATGCCTATCTTGCCGGCCGCATGCCTAAACGTTTCGCCGCCTCGCCCTCGTCGCCCGTCGAAGGAAAGATCACCGGATGACGGCCTGCGTGCTGGTGTTCGCCGGGCTCGATCCCGGCGGCGGCGCCGGCCTGGCCGCCGACATCCTGGCGATCGCGGCGCAGGGCGCGCATCCGCTGCCGGTGGCCACCGCCCTGACGGCGCAGGACAATAACCGGGTCCATGCGGCGAGCCCGGTGGATGCCGAATGGATCGCGCGCCAGGCGGCGCCGCTGCTGGCCGCCTTCGAGATCGGGGCGGTCAAGCTCGGCATCCCCGGCAACGCCGCCAATGCGGCGGCGATCGCGGACGTCATCCGGACTTTGCGCGCGCGCCGGCCCACCTTGCCGGTGGTGCTCGATCCGGTGCTGGCCAGCGGCCATGGCGATGCGCTGGGGCAGGGCGACGCTATCAAAGCGCTGCGCGAACTGCTGGCGCTGGCGACGATCGTGCTGCCCAACCTGCCCGAACACGAAGCACTGGGCGAGATCCACGGCGCGCAGGTGCTGGTGACGGGCGGCCACGCCGCAGGCGACACCGTCGTCAACCGCTGGCTGGTCGACGGCGTCGAGCGACGCGCCTGGCACTGGCCGCGCCTGCCGCACGGCTACCACGGCAGCGGCTGCACCCTGGCCGCGGCGCTGGCGGCGCGGCTGGCGCTGGGCGAGCGCATGGAGGCGGCGCTCGACACGGCCCAGACCTATACCCACCATGCGCTGGCGCAGTCGTATGCGCTGGCGCCAGGGCAGCGCATCCCGCGCCGCCTGTTGCAATCGACAAGCTGAAAGGAGTCCGCCATGCGCGGCTTGTACCTCGTTACCCCGAACTGGGACGATACGGAAAAACTGATCGCCGCGACCGACGCTGCCCTTGGCGCCGGCGCCGCGCTGGTTCAGTACCGCCACAAGGAAGCCGGTCCCGACCTGCGCAAGGAGCAGGCAGCGGCGCTGCTCGCGCTGTGCCGCCGTCACGGCCGGCCGCTCGTCATCAACGACCACCTCGACCTGTGCCAGGCGATCGACGCCGACGGCGTGCACCTGGGCCATACCGATGACGGCGTTCAGGAGGCGCGCGCGCTGCTGGGGAAGGACAAGATCGTCGGCGCCTCGTGCTACGGCGAGCTGGCCCTGGCGCGCGCGGCAGTCGAAGCCGGCGCCAGCTACGTCGCCTTCGGCGGCTTCTATCCGTCGCCGGTCAAGAAGTACACTTTTGTCACGCCACCCGAGCTGCTGGACCAGGCGCGCGCCGAGTTCAGCCTGCCGATCGTCGTCATCGGCGGCATGACACCGAGCAATGCGGCGCCGCTGGTGACGCGCGGGATCGACCTGGTGGCGGCGATCACGAGCGTCTATGGTTCGCGCGATCCCGGCGCGGCGGCGCGCGCATTCGGCGCGCTGTTTCCGCCCGCCTGAACCTACAATGGGCGCATCGCGATCACCGTCGTCCATCCATGCGCCCCTTGCTCCTGTTCGTCCACACCCGCCGCCACCCGTCCGCCATCCTGTTGCTGGTCCAGCTGATCGGCATGCTGGCCTATCCCTTCATCGAGGGCACGCCGGCCGGTCAGGTGGCCTTCAATGCCTTCGGCATCGTGGTGCTGGCCTTCACCATCCGCATGGTGCGGCGCACGCCGGGCGAGGTGCGGGTCAGCTGGGCGCTGGCGCTGCCGATCATCGCGCTGCTGCTGGCGCAGATCCTGTTCGGGCTGCGCGAACTGCTGGCCTGGTCGTCCGGTCTTGAGGCGCTGTTCTATTTCTATGCGGCGGGCAGCCTGATCGCCTACATGATGGACGACGAGCTGGCCACCACCGACGAGCTGTTCGCGGCCGGCGCCACCTTCACCCTGCTCGCATGGGGCTTCACCCACATGTACATCCTGGTGCAGGAACTCCATCCCGGCAGCTTCGCGGCTGCCGTCAACTCCGGCGCGCCGCGCACCTGGACCGAACTGAACTACCTGAGCTTCGCGCTGCTGTCGAGCACCGGCATCGGCGACGTGATCCCGCTGACCGTGCATGCGCGGGCGCTGGCCAGCGTCGAGATGCTGGTCGGGCTGATGTACCTGGCGGTGGTGGTGGCGCGGTTGATTGCGTTTACCACGCGTAACCGGATTGCGGTGGGGAGGGCGCGCAAGCGCCGCATGGAGGATTGGGAAAGGGATTAGGCCCGTCTCACTCCTTGACCGGCACCACGAAGGCGCGCAGTTCGGCCATCTTCCCATCCCGGAAGCGCCAGACGTCGCTATAGGCATTTTGCACCGTGTTGCCTTGCTCGTCCTTCGATTCGATGTCGCCCAAAGCGACCACGAGGTCGCCTTCCGCGACCAGTTCGCGCACGGTGAACTTGGGCGGCTCGGCATAGCCATCCACCATCCAGGCGCGCACTGCTTCCTTGCCGCGCAGGGTTTCGCCGCCGACCGTCGACCAGACGAGGTCGTCGGTGCAGAACGCCAGGAATCCTTCGTTGTCGCCGCGGGTCACCGCCGCATTCGCCTGTTGCAGGATGCTCTTGTTCAGTTCGGACATGAAGTCTCTCCTTGGTTAGAAGCTTCAATGTACCAATTGTCGTTCGTTAGGGGCGCTCGGCAATGAGCCGGATGCGGCCTGCTAAAATCGGTTTCCTGGAATAAACGAGAGTTCGTCATGACCCGCTCTGCATTCTCCATCAGGCCATTCGTGGCCGACGAATGGCAGGCCTACCGCGCGATCCGCCTGCGCGCGCTCGCCGACGCGCCGGACGCCTTCGGCAGCACCCTGGCCGCCGAGGAAGCGCTGGCGCCCGAGACCTGGGCCGCGCGCCTGGCGCGCTCGACCACGTCCGGCATCGACCGCGCGCTGGCCGCCGAGATGGATGGCGCCCTGGTCGGCCTGGCCTGGGCCAAGGAGGACGGCGACGACGCAACCATCGTCAACCTGTTCCAGATGTGGGTTGCTCCCGAGGCGCGCGGACGGGGCGTGGCCGGCGCCTTGCTGGATGACGCGGTGCGCTGGGCCACGGAGCGCGGCGCGCAGGCGATGCAACTGGGCGTCACCTGCACCAATGCCGACGCCCTGCGCCTCTACGAGCGCGCCGGTTTCGTCGAGGCCGGCGTGCGCGAGCCCTTGCGGCCGGGCTCGGACCTGATGGAGCAGCGCATGCGGCTCACGCTTCCCGGCCCAGCGCGCGCAGGCAGGCCATGACGCGCTTGCCCGGATAGCTCTCCGACGCAGGGCAAAGGTAGGGCCGGTAGCTGACGGTGCGGCGCTCGATCGTGTCCAGATAGCGCGGATTTTCGCGCACGAAGGCGGCGAGGGCGGCCCGCATGTCGGGCGCGAGGTCCGGCAGCGCCGCCTCGATCCGCTGCACGATCTCGTCTACGTATTCGCCCACCAGATGCACGATGAAGGGCGCCATCCAGCCTTGCGGCGCCGCCAGCAGCCGCGTCAGGCATGCTTCGCGCACATGGCCGTCGTGGTGGCGAGTGCCGAGGCACCATGCTATGCCGCGTCCGGTGGCGTCGCGGCCGGCATCGTCCCACAGCAGGCCGCGGTCAACGTAGAGTCGCAAAGGAATCGTCAGTGTGTCGCCGCCGAGCATGACGTGATAGGTATAGTGGCGTATTTCGGGGCGCCAGCCCGCGCTGTCGGTCAGCGCGGCGACCGCTGGCCGCAAGGCGGCGGGGAAGGCGAGTGACAGGTCGAGCGCAAGAAGTGCCGGTCGCGGGATCGCGGGCGTGGCGTCGAGATGCGCGGCGCGCACCTTCGCGGAATCGGGCATGGTGTTCTCCATTTGGCCCTGCAAAGGTGCAGGGAACGATGGTATCCCAAGAAATTCATCGGCGCCAGCCATTCCATGAATCTGACATTGTGTCGTTTCCAACTGGCGCGTTCACAATCTTGCGTGCTATATTTTTTTCATGCTCCAGCACGTCAGCGGCGCTGACGTCCCATGTATAGACAGGAGGAAGCATGAACCCACAACCACCAGCGCGCCGCCTGGTACTGATCGTCGACGACGATGCGCTGCTGCGCGAATACCTGGCCGAAGTGCTGCAGCACGCCGGCCACGATACCCTCGACGCCGGCACCGCGGCCGAGGCCCTGCGCACGATCGAGGAGCACGCGGACGGGATCGCCCTGGTCCTGCTCGACATCGAGATGCCCGGCATGTCGGGCCTGGCGCTGGCGCGCCTGCTGCGCGAAGAGACGACCATCCCCTTCATGTTCCTGTCGGCCAGCGACGATGCGGCGACGGCGCGCGCCGCCGCCGATGCCGGCGCGGTCGGTTACCTGGTCAAGCCGGTCGACGGCGCGCAGTTGCTGCCGGCGTTCGCCGCGGCGCTGGCGCGCGGCGACGACATCCGGCGCCTGCGCCGCAGCGAAGAAAGCCTGACCTCGGCGCTGGCGGCGGGACGCGAGACCAGCATCGCGGTCGGCGTGCTGATGGCGCGCTTTCACATCGACCGCCACCTGGCCTTCGACGTGCTGCGCGACGAGGCGCGTTCGCAGCGGCGCAAGATGGGCGAGGTGGCCGAGCAGGTCCTGGCCGCCGAGGAAACCCTCAACGGGTTACATGGCGCCATCGGCGAACGATTGCGGGGCCGCGGCCGGACGTGATTTCACAAGCTTGTTATCATGTCACCTTTGCGGCGCGCTCATGGACGCGCGGTTTTTCTTCAAGCAACGGGAATACGACATGAAAACGAAGGCAGCAATTGCATGGAAGGCGGGCCACCCGCTCACGATCGAAGAGGTCGAACTCGAAGGTCCGAAGGCCGGCGAGGTGCTGGTCGAGGTCAAGGCCACCGGTATCTGCCACACCGACTACTACACGCTGTCGGGCGCCGATCCCGAAGGCATCTTCCCGGCCATCCTGGGCCATGAAGGCGCCGGCGTGGTGGTCGACGTCGGTCCCGGCGTGACGAGTTTGCGCCGCGACGATCACGTGATTCCGCTGTACACGCCGGAATGCCGCCAGTGCAAATTCTGCCTGTCGCAGAAGACCAACCTGTGCCAGGCGATCCGCTCGACGCAGGGCCGCGGCCTGATGCCGGATGCGACCTCGCGTTTTTCGCTGGACGGCCAGCCGATCTATCACTACATGGGCACCTCGACCTTCTCGAACTACATCGTGGTTCCCGAGATCGCGCTGGCCAAGGTGCGCAATGACGCGCCATTCGACAAGATCTGCTACATCGGTTGCGGCGTCACCACCGGCATCGGCGCCGTGATCTTCACCGCCAAGGTCGAAGCGGGCGCCAACGTGGTCGTGTTCGGCCTGGGCGGCATCGGCCTGAACGTGATCCAGGCGGCCAAGATGGTGGGCGCCGACAAGATCATCGGCGTCGACCTGAACCCGGAACGCGAAGCCATGGCGCGCAAGTTCGGCATGACCCATTTCATCAACCCGACCAAGGTCGAGAACGTCGTCGACAGCATCATCCAGCTGACCGACGGCGGCGCCGACTACAGCTTCGAGTGCGTGGGCAACGTCAACACCATGCGCCAGGCGCTCGAGTGCTGCCACAAGGGTTGGGGCCAGTCGATCATCATCGGCGTGGCGGCGGCCGGCCAGGAGATTTCCACCCGTCCGTTCCAGCTGGTGACCGGCCGCGAATGGAAAGGTTCGGCCTTCGGCGGCGCACGCGGCCGTACCGACGTGCCGAAGATCGTCGACTGGTATATGGAAAACAAGATCAATATCGACGACCTGATCACCCACCACCTGCCGCTCGACCGCATCAACGAAGGCTTCGACCTGATGAAGTCGGGCGAGTCGATCCGTTCGGTCGTGGTGTACTAACTATCCGGAGGGCCGCCCGGCCTGCCGCATATGCACCGTTCCAGCGCGGCCTTCGGGCCGCGTCGTCGTTTTGGCGGCGGCTTCGGCGCCTGTACCACCGCCTGTTCCGCGATTTCGACCGTCTGTCGCAGCGCGCTGGGCGGCGCATGCCGTCTTGTCTACAGTGTTTTCATCGCCGGCCGCGCCCGGCCCACCACTGGAGACTAGCCCATGTCACGCACCGCATCGCCCCACTGGAAGCTGGCGCTTCCGCTCCTCGGCCTCGCTACCCTGGCGGCGTTCGCCATGCCGACCCAGGCGGCGGCCGACGGCAAGCCGCGCGTGGTGCGCGTGGCGGCGACGGACGAGCCCTACGCCCTGGTACGCGAGACGTCGGGCAGCTTCGACATCAGCGGCAGCAGCGACGACTGGGACGAGGTGCGCGCGGCCCAGCGCGCCATCCAGGGCGAATTCATCTGGTTCCGCGCCGACGGGCGTGGCTACGTGATCCAGGATCCGGACACGGTCAAGCGGGCGCGCGCCGCCTGGGCGCCGCTCGACCGGCTGGGCGAGCTGATGAAGGTCCACGGCAAGGAAATGGAAAAGCACGGCAAGACGATGGAAGCGCTGGGCCGTGACATGGAGCGCGCCGCAGCCAAGCCGGCGAACCTGCCGAGCGAGCGCGATATGCGCGAAGTCGACGACGGCATGCAGGCGCTGAGCAAGCACATGGACCTGCTGAGCCGGCAAATGGCGGCGGCGCGCGACGATGCGGAGCGCCGCATCATCCAGCAGAAGATGGCCGAGACCGGCAAGCGCATGTCCGACGCCGGGGAGCGCATCGGCGAAGCCTACAACGGCCCGCAGGCGCGCCAGCAGCGCGCCTCGATGGAAGACATCAGCCGCCAGATGGAAATCGCCAACCAGCCGATGGAAAGGCTGGGCAAGCGCATGGGCGAGCTGGGCAAGGAAATGGAACGCGAGAGCAAGGCCGCCGACAAGACGGTGCGCGCCCTGATCAGGGACGCGCGCGCGAAAGGACTCGCCAGGCCCGTGCCGACGGCAAGTTAATCCGCAACCGGCAGCATCGAACCGGTTTCGCGATACCGCACGTGCCACGAATACGCCTTCTCCAGCACGTGCGGCGTGTGGCCGCCGCGCGTGTTCGCTTCTTCGACGTAGTCGCGCAGCATCTGCTTGTACGGCTCGGCCACGCAGTGGTCGATGATGCGCTGGGCGCGTTCGCGCGGGGCCAGGCCGCGCAGGTCGGCCAGGCCGACTTCGGTCACCACGATGTCGACGTCGTGCTCGGTGTGGTCGACGTGCGAGACCATCGGCACGATGCTCGAGATCTTGCCGCCCTTGGCCACCGACTTGGTCGCGAACACCGACAGATAGGCGTTGCGCGCGAAGTCGCCCGAGCCGCCGATGCCGTTCATCATGTGGGTGCCGCCCACGTGGGTCGAGTTGATGTTGCCGTAGATGTCGAACTCGAGCGCCGTGTTGATGGCGATGAGTCCCAGGCGGCGGATGACTTCCGGATGGTTGCTCACTTCCTGCGGGCGCAGCACCAGGCGGTCCTTGTACTTTTCCAGCTCGGCGAACACCTGCCGTCCCTTTTCCTCGGACAGCGTGATCGACGAACCCGAGGCGAAATCGAGCTTGCCGGCGTCGAACAGGTCGAAGGTCGAATCCTGCAGCACCTCGGAATACATGGTCAGGCCCTTGAACGGACCGTCGATCAGGCCGGCCAGCACGGCGTTGGCGATGGTGCCGATGCCGGCCTGGATCGGCATCAAGCGCTCGGTCAGGCGGCCGGCAGCGATCTCGGCGTTGAAGAAATCGGTCAGGTGGCCGGCGATGGCGGCGGTGTCGTCGTCCGGCGGCTGGATGGTGGAAGCGCTGTCGTGCTTCTCGGTCATGACGATGGCCACGATCTTCTCGGGCGGGATGGCGATCGCCGTGGCGCCGATGCGGTCGCTGACGTTCATGAGCGGCATCGGTTCGCGCTGCGGGCGGTGCTTGGGGATGAAGACGTCGTGCAGGCCTTCGAGCGCCGGCGACTGCGAGAGGTTGATCTCGACGATCACCTTGTCGGCCAGGATCGCGAAGCTGGCGCTGTTGCCGACCGAGGTGGTCGGGATGATGGCGCCGCTCTCGGTGATCGCGATCGCCTCGATGATGGCGACGTCCACCGGCGCGAGCTGGCGCGTGCGCAGCAGCTCGACGGTCTCGGACAGGTGCTGGTCGGTAAACATCACCTCGCCGCGGTTGATCGCGGCGCGCAGGGTAGGGTCGGTCTGGAACGGCATGCGGCGCGCCAGCGCGCCGGCCTGGGTCAGCGCCGCATCGGTCTCGCCGCCGAGCGAGGCGCCGGTGATCAGGGTGATCGCCAGCGGCGCGCTGCGTGCGCGTTCGGCCAGCGCCAGCGGCACCGCCTTGGCGTCGCCGGCGCGGGTGAAGCCGCTGGTGCCGACGGTCATGCCGTCCTGGATCCATTCGGCGGCATGGGCGGCGCTGGTGATGCGCTCGCGCAGTTGCGGCAGGCGGACGCGGTCGTGGGCAAGGTGGTGATCGTGATGCATGGTTTCTCCTCAGGTTCAGGCTTGGTGTGGTCTTGTTTTTCTTGAAGGGGGGGATCAGGTCAGGCAGTAGGCGACCGGCTGCAGAGGAGGCGGCACGTGTTCGTCACGCAACGCGTTGCGCAGGTCGATCTCGATGGCGCGGCACATGGCGTCCAGCGGCAGGTCGTTGTGTTCGATGCCGAACGGCTCTTCCAGCTCGTCGCCCAGCGCATCCAGGCCGAAGAAGGTGTAGGCCACGATGGCGACCACGAACGGCGTCATGAAGCCGATCGAATCGACCAGGCCGAAGGGCAGCAGGAAGCAGTAGATATAGGCGGTGCGGTGCAGCAGCAGCGTGTACGAAAAGGGGATGGGCGTGTTCTTGATGCGCTCGCACGACGCGGCGGCGGCGGTCAGCGCCGACAGGGTGTTGTCGATGTTGGCCGCCAGGCAGGCCTCGATGCGACCCTCCTTGATGCAGCGTTGCAGATCGTCGCCCATGTGGCGCATCAGGCTGTCGGGCTTGTTGCGGGCGCGCGCCATGTCTTCGTATTCATCCGGCAGCAGGAAGGTGGCGACGTAGGGCGAGCCGGGCTGGTCGCGCAGATGGTCGCGCAGCACGTGGACAAAGGCGATCGCGCGGTAGATGATGCGAACCCGTGTATCCTGCAAGCCATTGCTTGCGAGGGCAGGCCGTGGGTCGTCGATCAGGCTCATGGTCTGGCGCGCCAGGTTCCGGCAGCGCAGCACCAGCTCGCCCCACAGCTTGCGGCCTTCCCAGAAGCGGTCATAGGCCGAGTTGTTGCGAAAGCCGAGGAAGATCGCGATCGGCAGCCCGATCAGCGTGAAGGGGATCGTGGTGAGGGTGATCTTGAGGTCCCACAGGTCGCCGTGCGACCAGGTGACCAGGGTCGCCACCGCAATATTGACCAGCAGGACAGGCAGGATGCGGGGCAGGACCGAGCCGCGCAACAGGAGGAACAGCTTGAGCCCGGAAGGGCGCTCTCGGATAATCACGGTACCGACCGCATTCGCAAAAAAATAGACGGAGTCAAGGAAAACTCACTAATATATTCGCAGTAAATCACTAATATCTTAGTCAGTCAAGCGCTTGTGCTTGTGCGATCATTCTTGACGTAGACACACTTAACACGGAGCACGCATTGGCCCGCCGTATCACTCACCGCAACCTGCCCCAACTTTTCCTGAAAGCGCGCGAATCGCTGATGTCGCATTTTCGCCCCATCCTCAACCACTTTGGCGTGACCGAGCAGCAGTGGCGCATCCTGCGCGTGCTGGACGAGCACGGGCAGCTGGAACCGCGCGAGATGTGCGACCTGTGCCAGATCCTGAGTCCGAGCATGACCGGCGTGCTGTCGCGGATGGAAGAACTGGGCCTGATCGAGCGCCAGCGCGTGGCGGCCGACCAGCGCCGCATCTGGGTGCGGCTGGCGCCGAAGGGCGACAAGTTGATCGACGAGATCGCACCGCTGATCGAGCAGCAGTACACATTGATCGAGGGAGCGTATGGCAGCCAGGTCGTCGACGACCTGTCGCGGGCGCTGGAGGGTTTCATCGAGGCGCAGGCGACGCCGGTGGAGAGGGTGGAGTTGCCGGCGACGACGAAGGCGGTGAATAGCCGTCGGCCGTGAACGTGCGGGATCGGCGGCCGCGCCGCCGATCCCGCGTCAGCCAGCAATCAATGCTGGTCGATCTTGCCGCGCCAGCCGCCGGTCTCGGTGCCGCGCTTCTCGAGCAGCTCCTTGAAGTTGGCCAGGTTCGAACGCGCTTCCATGCGCACGGCGCCCAGGGCGTCGCCCAGGGTTTCCAGCGGGCCTTCCGGCTCGTAGTCCATCTGCAGCGCGATGCGGGTGACGGTGTCCGAGATCTTGTGGAAGGTGACCACGCCGCCGTTCTTGACGCCGGTGACGCTGCGCCAGGCGATGCGGTTGTCCGGGATCTGCTCGGTGATCTCGGCATCCCATTCCTTGTCTTCGCCGGCCACGTTGGCCTTCCAGTGCAGGTGCTTGTCGTCCAGCTGGCGAATTTCTTTCACGCTCTTCATGAATTGCGGGAAGTCTTCGAACTGGGTGAACTGGTTGTAGGCGGTGCGCACAGGCACGTTGACTTCGATCGTCTCGACGATCGACGAGCTGGCGCCAAAGCCACGGTTTTGCTTGAGTTTCTTCGACAGCATTGCGCCGCCGACGGCCAGGGCGGCCACGGTAACTACACGACCCAACATAGTGTTCTCCTTAGGTTTCGCCCGGGCGCGTTGCGCCTGGGCTCGAATGAATGCACATGCGAACGGGGTTCGCGACCTTGTCGCGAATCTGTCATTAAAATAAGCGAAAAGACAAGGAAGGGGCGCGCGGCTGGGATGCCATTTCCGAGAAGTTGCGCGATGTTAATATGGTTTCCTGTGCGAAATCGACGAATATGCCAGCGTGGAGGAATCAGATGAGCTTGCAAGGTGGATGCTTCTGCGGGGCAGTGCGCTACGAGGCGCGCGGCGAACCTTTCAACAGCACGCTGTGCCATTGCACCGATTGCCGCAAGGCCTCGGGCGCCCCGGCCTTCGCCTGGTTCAGCGTCAAGACAACGAGCCTGCACTGGACCGCCAGCGCACCGCAGCGCTTCCGCTCCAGCGAACATGCGCTGCGTAGTTTCTGCCCGTCTTGCGGCGCCACGCTCACCTGGCACGACGAGCGCTGGCCCGACGAGATCGACCTTGCCACCGCCAGCCTGGACGACCCGGAACAGGTGCCGCCGGCCGACCACACCTTCGTGCGTAGCCGGCTGGGCTGGCTAAAGCTGCAGGACGGCTTGCCGCAATATCAGAAGACACGGTCGGAAGGCTGATTTCATGCGGCCCGCATTGTCATCCGTGCAGGAAGATGCGAGCATGGAATCACCGTAACTTCTCGGAAAGCTACCGCCATGAGCGCACCATCGTCCAACCGCAAGCGTCGCCAGCTTTGCCTCGCCCTGCCTGTTGCAGCACTCGCAGGAGTGGCGGGCTCCGCCGCGCAAGCCCGTCCCTTGCCTCCGGCCGGGATCGGGCACACCACCCGCCATACGGGATTCGAGGTGGCGCTGAAGCTGGACATGTTCGGCGAAGTCAGCAAGCCGGTCGTGGTCGCGCAGAATGCCGAGCGCATCACCTTGCGTGGCGTCCATGGCGATACGCCGTGGGCCCTGGAGTTCACGATCGCCCGCATGGACTACGAGGGCAATCTGCGTGTGCAGGCCAGGCTGACCAGCAACGACGAAGTCCTGGCGGCGCCGATCCGCACCGCCGTGATCGGCCAGCGAGTGGTCGTGCGCGCCGACGACCAGATCGACGTCGCGCTGCTCGTCAGGCGCGTCTAGCGGCGGCAAGCGCGCCGGCGTTCACACGCCATGCGCGACGCACGGGGGCGGATGGCGCAGCGCCTGCCCCATGAGCTCCAGCGCATGCTGGATCTGGTAGCGGTCGGCCATGCCGCCCACGCACACCCGCACCGCCTCCGGCGCCATGCCCGGCGCCCCGACTGCGAACGCATCGCTGGCGACCACCGCCACGCCGGCCGCGGCCATCGTCTCGGCGAATTGCCGGCGCCCCCACGGCGCGGGTAGCCGCAGCCATAGATGAAAACTGTCCGGCGTGGCGTCGACGCTCGCGTCGGGCAGGGCGCGCAGCGCGATCTTGTGGCGCACCGCGCATTCCTTGCGGATGGCGGCCAGCATCAGGTCGGCCGTGCCGTCGCGGATCCAGCGCGTCGCCAGCGCCGCCGTGATCGGCGAGACCATGGTCGTGGTGGCGCGGATGGCGGCCGTCAGGCGCGCCGTGTAATGGGCGTCAGGGGCGACCAGGAAGCCGACGCGCAGGCCCGCGCCCACGCATTTGGCGAGGCCGGCGATATAGAAGGTGATGTCCGGCCCCATGCTGGCCAGCGGCGGCGGGCCGGAACGCGGCAGGAAGCCGTAGGCGTCGTCCTCGATGATCGCCACGCCATGAAAGCGCGCCACCTCCACCAGCGCCTGGCGCCGCTGCGCCGACATCACCGCCGTGGTCGGATTGAGCAGGGTCGGGTTGCAATACAGCGCCTTCGGCGCGTACTGGGCGCAGGCGGCGGCGAAGGCGACCGCATCGATGCCTTCGCCGTCCATCGGCAACCCCACCAGTTTCAGGCCCAGCTGGCCGGCCAGCGCGCGCAACCCCGGATAGGTCAGCTCTTCGCAGCACACGACCGAGCCCGCGGGCGCGATCGCGCCCAGCACCGCCAGCAGCGCGCACTGGGCGCCCGGCGTGACCAGCACCCGTTCCTGGGGAACCACCAGGCCGCGCCGGCGCAGCCACAGCGCACCGGCCTCGCGATCGGCGCGCGAGCCGCAGAAGTCCTGGTAGCGCAGCAGGTCGCGCAGGTGGGCGCCGACTTCCGCATAGCCGGCCTGCATCAGCTGCGCCAGTTCGGGCGACGCCGGCTCGGGCGGCATGTTCATCGACAGGTCGATGTTCGGCCGTCCTTCGACCGCGCGCGGGATGGCGGGACGGCGCTTGCCGCACACGAAGGTGCCGCGCCCCACCGTTGAATCGACCAGCCCGCGCCGCTGCGCCTCGACATAGGCGCGCGCCACCGTGGTGAAGTCGATCCCGAGGCCGGCGGCCAGCCGGCGCTGTGCCGGCAAGCGCTGCTCCGGCATCAGGCGGCCGGTCGTGATGTCGTCGGCGATCGCATTCGCGATCTGCTGGTAGAAGGGCAGGGCGCCGGGCGTGTTCGCCTTCTTCAGCCTGGGCATCCAGCCATCGAATTTCTTGCTCATTGCTGCCGGCCTCCATGACGTTGTTGCGGGCGCGCGCAGGCACCGAAAAGGCTCAACGCGCACCCGGATGATGCGATATCCGCGACTTCGTGTGGCGGCCCCTGGCGCCGATTGTATGGAGCGAATGTATGGAGCCGGCGGACGACGCAAAAAGCCGCCTCCCTCGTCTGGCCCGATGCAAGGCGCGTGCCAGAAGGGGCGGGCGCGCCGTGGCCCGGAATGACCGCAGGCGCCTGCAGTCAAATCGGGGCGCCAAGGCGATTGATTGGCACGCCCCATGCATTCAATCCAGGCATCGCCCGCCAGGAGAACGATCATGATGAACGAGCTGCCCCTCGCCTATCTGCCCAGCGAGTTCCGCGTCAAATGGGTCACCCTGCCGTGGGAGGCGGAACAAGCCTACTGCCTGCGCCGCGCCGTGTTCTGCGAAGAGCAGGGCATCTTCGCGCACGACGACCGCGACGCGGTCGACGAACGCGCGCAGCTGCTGGTCGCGCTGTCGTGCCTGGCCGGCCTGCCCGACCAGGTGATCGGCACCGTGCGCATCCATGACGAAGGCGACGGCCTGTGGTTCGGTTCGCGGCTGGCCGTCGATCCCGCATGGCGCAAGCACGCCCGGCTCGGCATCACCCTCATCCGCCTGGCGGTCGCCAGCGCCGGCGCGCTGGGCTGCCGCGTGTTTCGCGCCCACGTGCAAAGCCAGAACGTGCCCCTGTTCCAGCGCCTCGACTGGCATGTGCTGCACGAGGAAACCCTGCTGGGACGGCCGCATCACCTGATGCAGGCCGACCTGGCCAGCTATCCGCCCTGCCACACCCCGCAAGCCGGCTATGCCGGGCTGGCGGCCAGACCGGCGTCGCCTTCCAACCTTCCCACCGGAGAAACCGCATGACCACCCCCACCATCCTGCCTGCGCTCGATGCGCACTACGACGTCGCCATCGTCGGCGGTGGCCAGGCCGGCCTGTCCATGAGCTACTACCTGCAGCAGGCCGGCATCGGGCACATCGTGTTCGAGAAACACGTGCAGGCGCACGCCTGGCGCACCCAGCGCTGGGACGCGTTCTCGCTGGTGACCCCGAACTGGCAATGCCGGTTGCCCGGTCATCCGTATGCCGGCGACGATCCGCACGGCTTCATGCGGCGCGAACAGATCGTCGACTACCTGGACGGCTTCATCGCCAAGGTGAATGCGCCGGTGCGCGAGGGCGTCGAGGTGCGCGAGGTGGCGCCTTTGGCGCGCGGCGGCTTCGCGCTGCGCACCAGCATCGGCGAGACCACCGCCGGCCAGGTCGTGGTGGCCTCGGGCTGCTACCAGGAGCCGATCGTGCCGCGCCTGGCCGAGCGCCTGCCGGCCGACGTCGTGCAGCTGCACTCGGCCGACTACCGCAATCCGCACAGCCTGCCCGAAGGCGCGGTGCTGGTCGTCGGCTCCGGCCAGTCCGGCGCGCAGATCGCGGAAGACCTGCACCTGGCCGGCCGCCGCGTCCACCTGGCCACCGGCGACGCGCCGCGCTGCGCGCGCTTCTATCGCGGCCGCGACGTGGTCGACTGGCTGGCCGACATGGGCTACTACGACAAGCCGGTGAGCGAACACCCCTTGCGCGAAGGCGTGCGCGACAACACCAACCACTATGTCACGGGGCGCGACGGCGGGCGCGACATCGACCTGCGCGCCTTCGCGCTGCAGGGCATGCGGCTGCACGGCACGCTGACCGGCCTGGAGGGCACGCGGCTCGACTTCGCCCCCAACCTGAAGGCCAACCTGGACCAGGCCGACGCGGTCTACAACCGCATCAACGCCTCGATCGACAACTGGATCGTGTCCCAGGGCATCGCCGCCCCGCCCGGCGCCGCCTACGTGGCGCCATGGGAGCCGGACGGCGCGCTGGCCGACACGCTCGATCTGCGCGCCGAGGGCATCGCAGCCGTGGTCTGGTGCATCGGCTTCGCGCCGGATTTCAAATGGGTCAATGCGCCGGTCTTCAACGGGCGCGGTCATCCGGTCCACGCGCGCGGCGTCAGCGGCCAGCCGGGCCTGTATTTCCTGGGCCTGCCCTGGCTGCACACCTGGGGTTCGGGCCGCTTCTCGGGCGTGGCGCGCGATGCCGAGTACCTGGCGGCGCACATCGGCGCGCTGGCTGGCGCCCCGGCGTTGCGGTATGCCTGACATGCCCCGGTGCAGCGCGCGCCGTGATGTGGCATGCGCCGCACCGCCGCGACGCAACCCCGGCACGCTGTGCTTCGATCCTGCCGCCGTCATTGACTGGACGGTTTGACCGGATCGCTGCCCCGCACCGCGCCGGCATGCCTCTTGGACGGCGGCTTGAATGGAAAACGTTCCATTCAATGTCCGCGCGCCAGGGCATTGACTGGCACGGAGCATGCAATCAATCCCCCTGTGCGGACCGCGTTTTTCCGCACCAATTCAACCACTAGACAGGAGCACTACCATGCCAGCAGTTACCCAAGCCAAGCACCAGAAAGGCGACTTCTTCGTGGACTACGAGGAGAAGGTGTTCGAGGACGTCAAGGCGAAGCCGGGCGAGAAAGCGCTGGTAACCTTCCACACGGTGGCCTATGAAGGCTCGATCGGTTTCGTCAACATGCTGCAGGCCACCCGCCTGCAGCGCAAGGGATACGAAACCTCGATCCTGATGTACGGGCCGGGCGTCACCCTGGGCATCCAGCGCGGCTTCCCGACCATCGGCGACGAAGCCTTCCCCGGCCACCAGAACTACAGCAAGCAGCTCACCAAGTTCATGGAAGAGGGCGGCAAGGTCTATGCCTGCCGCTTCGCGCTGCAGGCGCTGTACGGCCATGGCGAGCCGGCGCTGATCGAAGGCATCCGCCCCATCAGCCCGCTCGACGTGCTCGACCTGAAGCTGCTGCACCTGCGCGACAACGCGGTCGTGATCGATACCTGGACCCTGTAAGCGGCGACAGGAGGGCGGCATCATGAACCAAGCGAACAGGGTGGTCAGGGCGGCGGCGGTGCAGATCGCACCAAGCCTGGACAGCGCCGACGGCACCGTCGCGAAGGTCTGCGACGCCATCGCCGAGGCCGCGTCGCGGGGCGCGCAACTGGCGGTGTTCCCGGAGACCTTCGTGCCCTACTATCCTTATTTCTCCTTCATCCGGCCGCCCTTCGAGCAAGGTCCCGAGCACTTGCTGTTGTACGAGCGCGCGGTGGCGGTGCCGGGTCCGGTGACCCACGCCGTCGGCGCCGCGGCGCGGCGCCACGGCATCGTCGTGGTGCTCGGCGTAAACGAGCGCGACCACGGCTCGCTGTACAACACGCAGCTGGTGTTCGACGCCGACGGCGAGTTGATCCTCAAGCGGCGCAAGATCACGCCGACCTACCACGAGCGCATGGTCTGGGGCCAGGGCGACGCCAGCGGCCTGAAGGTGGTGGACAGCGCGGTCGGCCGCCTCGGCGCGCTGGCCTGCTGGGAGCACTACAACCCGCTGGCGCGCTACGCGCTGATGGCGCAGCACGAGGAAATCCATGCCGCCCAGTTTCCCGGCTCGATGGTGGGGCAGGTCTTCGCCGACCAGATGGAAGTGACCATCCGCCACCATGCGCTGGAATCGGGCTGCTTCGTCGTGAACGCCACCGGCTGGCTCACCGACGCCCAGGTCGAGGCGATCACGCCGGACCCGGAGCGCCGCAAGGCGCTGCGCGGCGGCTGCTGCACCGCCATCGTCTCGCCCGAAGGCAAGTTGCTGGCCGAGCCGCTGCGCAGCGGCGAAGGCATGGTCGTGGCCGACCTGGACCTGGCCCTGATCACGAAACGCAAGCGCATGATGGATTCGGTGGGCCACTACGCGCGGCCCGAACTCCTGAGCCTCATGATCGATCCGCGCCAGGCGTCTCCCATGCAATCGCAGGTCCAGGCGATGGCAACGCGCGGCGCGGAACCTTCTTCCCAACCACTGGAGCAGCCATGAACCCCATGAACCAGCAGTTGATTGCCGAGCTGCAGTCGGTCGGACTGCGGCTGGGCGACACCAGCGTCGGCGCGCCGAGCCGGCGCGGCGGCGCCGGCCCGACCGACCACAAGGCGGTCACGATCGACGGCCACACGGTGATGATCCCGGTGCACACGGCGGGCGCCTGGAGCTCGCCCTACGTCGCCGCGCCGCGCGCCGACGGCTCGACGCGCATCGTGCGCGACGGGGTCGAGCTGGCCGTGGTGTCCTTCCCGCGCCAGCCGCGCTTCTACAAGCTGCAGACCTACGATGGCGTGCCGTACTCGAAGATCGCCACCCTGCACGGCGCCGACGTGCTGGCGACCACGGTCCTGCAAAGCTGCATCCGCTACGAAAGCCGGCGCAAGTCCTGCCAGTTCTGCGCGATCGGCCAGTCGCTGGCGGCCGGCCGCACGATCCTGCGCAAGACGCCGGAACAGCTGGCCGAGGTGGCGCGCGCCGCGGTGCTGCTCGACGGCGTGAAGCACATGGTCATGACCACCGGCACGCCGAACGCGACCGATCGTGGCGCGCAGATCCTGTGCGAGAGCGCGTTCGCGGTCAAGGCGGCGGTGGACCTGCCGATCCAGGGCCAGTGCGAGCCGCCCGACGACGACGCGTGGTTCCGGCGCATGCGCGATGCCGGCGTCGATTCATTGGGCATGCACCTGGAAGCTGTGACGCCGGCGGTGCGCGCGCGCATCATGCCGGGCAAGGCGAGCGTGCCGCTCAAGCGCTATTTCAGCGCCTTCGAGGCGGCGGTCGCGGTGTTCGGCCCGGGCCAGGTCAGCACCTACATCCTGGCCGGGCTGGGCGACACGCCGGAGGCGATCCTCGCCATGAGCGAGCGTCTGGTGGACATGGGCGTGTATCCCTTCGTGGTGCCGTTCGTGCCCGTCACCGGCACCCCGCTCGAAGACCATCCGGCGCCCGACGCCGCCTTCATGCGCGCCGTCCTGGCGCCGCTGGCCGGGATCCTCGAGCGCGGCAATCTGCGCGCGGCCGACATCAAGGCGGGTTGCGGACGCTGCGGCGCCTGCTCGACACTGTCCACCTACGAAAAGCGGCCGGCGGCATGAGCGACTCCACACTGGAAGCGTTGGCCGCATCCCTGCGCGCGAGTCCCGGCTTCGCGCACAAGCGCGACATCGAGGGCGTGCTGCCGGCCCTGCGCGGGGCCGCGCCCAGCGGCGTCGCCATCGGCGACGATTGCGCGGCGATCCCCGACGGCGACGGCTACCTGCTGTTCGCGATCGAAGGCTTCCTGAACGAATTCGTCGAGCGCGAACCCTGGTTCGCCGGCTATTGCGGCGTGATGGTCAACGTGAGCGACATCTATGCCATGGGCGGACGGCCCACCGCCGTCGTGGATGCGCTGTGGAGCCGCGGCGGCGACGCCGCCACGCCGGTGCTGGAGGGGATGGCGGCGGCCTCCCTTGCGTATGGTGTTCCCATCGTCGGTGGCCACAGCAACCGGCGCACCGACCGCGAACAGCTGTCGGTCGCCATCGTCGGCCGCGCGCGGCGCCTGCTCACCAGCTTCGATGCGCGACCAGGCCAGCACCTGGTCGCCGCGATCGACCTGCGCGGCCGCTTCCAGGAGCCGTATGCCTACTGGAACGCGAGCCTCGGCGCGCCGCCGGAGCGCCTGCGCGCCGACCTCGAGCTCCTGCCGGCGCTGGCCGAGGACGGCCTGGCAGCGGCGGCCAAGGACATCAGCATGGCGGGCGTGGTCGGGACGGCGCTGATGCTGCTCGAATGCTCGGGCATCGGCGCCGTCATCGACGTCGACCTGGTGCCGCGCCCGGACGGCGTCGACCTGGCGCGCTGGCTGGGCGTCTTCCCCAGCTATGGCTTCCTGCTCAGCGTCGCCGACGAGCACCTGGACGCCGTGCTGGCGCGCTTCGCGGCGCGCCGCATCGCCTGCGCCGCGATCGGCCGCACGGAACCTGGCAGCGCCGTCACGCTGCGGCGCGGCGCCGAACGGGTCACGCTGTGGGATTTCGAACGGGAAGCCTTCATCGGCTGCAGTGAAGAACGCGATAGGGGAGCAAACCATGCCTGAAGTACGTTTTCTGGTCCGCTGGCCGGATGCCAGCACCGACGACTGCTATTCGCCGTCGACGGCCATCAAGGAACACCTGGACGCCGGCACGCCGTATGCGCTGGCCGAGTTCGTGGCGCGTAGCCGCCGCGGGCTGGGCGCCGCCAGTGAGCGGGTGCGCGCCAAATATGGTTTCGCCTGCTCGTCGGCCATGGACCAGCTGGCGCGCATCGAGACGAAGGCCGCAGCTTTCGAGGGCGATGGCGACGCGGTCGTGCGGGTCGAGCGGTTTTCACCTTGAGCGCGCCCTGAGCGCAGCCGGCAAACGTTGCGGCGGCGCGAACTGGATGGGCATACAGTAAATCGCGGCGGTATAATGGCCGGATGCAGACCCTTCTTCACAACCTCAATCCCGAACAACTTGCCGCGGTTACACTGCCTTCGCAGAGCGCGCTGATCCTTGCCGGCGCCGGTTCCGGCAAGACGCGCGTGCTGACCACGCGCATTGCCTGGCTGATCCAGACCAACCAGGTGTCGCCGGCCGGCATCATGGCGGTGACGTTCACGAACAAGGCGGCGAAGGAGATGCTCACGCGTTTGTCGGCCATGCTGCCGATTAATACGCGCGGCATGTGGATCGGCACCTTCCACGGCCTGTGCAACCGGCTGCTGCGCACGCACTACCGCGACGCCGCGCTGCCGCAGACTTTCCAGATCCTCGACTCGCAAGACCAGCTGTCGCTGATCAAGCGCATGCTCAAGGCGCACAACGTCGACGACGAGAAGTATCCGGCCAAGAACCTGATGTACTTCATCAACAACGCCAAGGACCAGGGCCTGCGCGCCTCGCAGGTCGAGGCGTATGACCCGATCGAGCGCCGCATGGTCGAGTTGTATGAGTTGTACGACCAACAGTGCCAGCGCGAGGGCGTGGTCGATTTCGCCGAGCTGCTGTTGCGTTCTTATGAACTGCTGGCGCGCAATGGCCCGCTGCGCCATCACTACCAGATGCGTTTCCGCCACATCCTCGTCGACGAGTTCCAGGATACCAATGACCTGCAATACAACCTGCTGAAATTGCTGGCGGGGCAGGGCGAGACCGGCGGCGGCGCCATCTTCGCCGTCGGCGACGACGACCAGAGCATCTATGCCTTCCGCGGCGCCAACGTCGGCAATATGTCGGCCTTCGAGCGCGACTACCAGGTCAAGAACCTGATCAAGCTGGAGCAGAACTACCGCTCGCACGGCCACATCCTCGACAGCGCCAACTACCTGATCGCCAATAACACCAAGCGCCTGGGCAAGAACCTGCGCACGGATGCGGGCCAGGGCGAGCCGGTGCGCGTGTACGAGGCCTCGTCCGACCTCGAAGAAGCGCAGTGGATCATCGAAGAGGCGAAAAGCCTCATGAACGAGGGCATGCCGCGCAACGAGATCGCCATCCTGTACCGCAGCAATGCCCAGAGCCGGGTGATCGAGCACGCGCTGTTCGCCGCCGGCCTGCCGTACACCGTGTACGGCGGCCTGCGCTACTTCCAGCGCGCCGAGGTCAAGCACGCCATCGCCTACCTGCAGCTGATGGATAATCCGCACAACGATTCGGCCTTCCTGCGCGTGGTGAACTTCCCCACCCGCGGCATCGGCGCGCGCTCGATCGAGCAGCTGCAGATGGCGGCCGACAGCTACGGCATTTCGCTGTACGCGGCCGTGCCCTATATGTCGGGCAAGGCCGGCACCTCGCTGGGCGCGTTCGTGAAACTGATCGAAGGCGCGCGTTTCGAGACCCAGCAATTGCCGCTGCCCGAGCTGGTGCGCGTGGTGCTCGAGCGCAGCACCCTGCTCACGCACTACGCCAACGAGAAAGAAGGCGCCGACCGCATCGAGAACCTGGAGCAGATGGTCAACGCCGCGACCCAGTTCGTGCAAGAAGAAGGCTTCGGCATCGGCGCGCCGGCCCACCTCGGCCCGCCGTCCCAGGCCCAGGCCGGCGAGGCGGTGGTGTACCAGGACGGCATCGAGGTCATCGACGGCGGCGCGCCGCTGCCGACCGTGATGTCGCCCTTGTCCGCCTTCCTGTCGCATGCCTCGCTCGAGGCGGGCGATGCCCAGGCCCAGGCCGGGCAAGAGGCATTGCAGCTGATGACGGTGCACTCGGCCAAGGGCCTGGAATTCGACGCGGTGTTCATCACCGGCCTCGAAGAAGGCCTGTTCCCGCACGAGAGCAGCGCGCGCGAAGCCGAGGGTGTGGACGAAGAGCGGCGCCTGATGTACGTAGCGATCACGCGCGCGCGCCGGCGCCTGTACATGAGCTTTACCCAGCAGCGCATGCTGCACGGCCAGACCCGCTTCAACATGAAGTCGCGCTTCTTCGACGAGTTGCCCGAAGAAGCGCTCAAGTGGCTGTCGCCGCGCGTGCAGACCGCCTGGTTCGCTGGCCGCAAGCAGACGACGGCCTGGGACGACGCCAAGTTCCGCGAAGGCGGCAGCGACAACAAGATCGCGCAGCAGATCACGCAGAAATCGGGCAATGGCACCGGCTGGCGGGTGGGTGAATCGGTGTCGCACGCCAAGTTCGGCGAGGGCGTGATCGTCAATATCGAAGGCGGCGCCGGCGCGGCGCGGGCCCAGATCAATTTCGGTTCGGCCGGGATGAAGGTGCTGGACCTGTCGATCGCGAAGCTGGAGAAGATCGGGCGCTGAGCTGACGATCTTTCACCAGATCAAGCCTGCCGGCCGGCGCATGTCTTTGTGTGCTCGCCGGTTCACTTGACCATCTTCTCGTACACATGTGCGACTCTTGTCGTACGCCTGTACGATGCCGGTGACCGTCTCATGGGTACTTCACTCATCCGCTGAAGTGGACGGCGCGATATGGCCGCTTCCCAGCCGTTTCAGCGCAGCGCGCGACGCGCTGTTTTCCCTGTTCCTCATCCCGGATTCAGCTTGATTGATCTGTGCCGCTTCAACGCGTGACAATTGCTAACGCCTTCACAGCAAGCTCGAGCAAGAATCGTTCACCAATTGTTGAATTTGCAACGGAGAACGAAATGGCGAACGATGTGTACCTGAAGATCGAAGGCATCACGGGAGAGTCCACGGACGATAAGCACAAGGACTGGATAGAGGTATCGAACGTAATGTACGCAATCCATCAGCCGAGAGCTGAATCGATGTCCACAGCCGGGGGCCACACCAGCGGGCGAGCAGAGCTGTTCCCACTCAGCTTCACGAAACTAGCCGATATCGCCTCACCCGTTCTGCTCCAGACCTGCGCGGCAGGCAAAACCATTCCGAAGGCCACCTTCGAATTCATGCGTGCTGACGGTGACGGCAAGCCTATCCCTTACTTCAAGATCGAGCTTGAGAACCTGATGCTGTCTGACATCACGCCTAACAGCGGCGAGAGTGGAACCATTGTAGAGCGCGTACACGTCGCCTATGCCAAGATCAAATGGAACTACCTGCGTCAGAGTATACGGGGCGGTACGCAAGGCAACACGAGCGGCGGTTGGGATTGCTCCGCCAATAAGGTGTGCTAATGGGTAGGGCTACCAACAGTGCGATCCAGGCGAACGCAGACAAGGTGGAACCATACACAGGCGAGATAATGGTGGTCTGCCCTATCAAGCCACCCGAGTTTTCACACACCTGCGCTGTCATCGTGTCAGGTGACGGTATTAACGTCTGTGGTCATGCACTTCTGCACACCGGCGGTGACTGGTACTTCCACGTAGCGGGCAAGAACGACTTGCCGAAATTCATGCGAGAGGATGGGTTCAAGCGGTATTTGAAAGAGAACGCCAAACGTGAAATTCGCCGCTGGATCATCAAGATTCCCAACCCTGCCGGGGCGCATCGGAAACTGGAGGAATTGCTTGCTAAACAGTGGCGCTGGCTTGTGTTGCCAAACAACTGCGTATCATTTGTAGAGGAGGTTGTGCGAGCTGGAGATAGTGATGCAGGGATGTATCTCAACTGCCCAACCCTGGAGCCTTTTGTATGAAAACAACCCTCATATCTCTCGGCGTTGCCTTGATAGTAGCTGTTCTTGTCTATCTGGCGCTTCCGGCCAAAATGTACGTCGAAACGGCTCTCAACATCATTGTTCTGTCATTTGCCGGCGCAGGAATCGCCACTTGGATACTGGTAAGAGCGCGTGGACGCAGACGGTAGGGATAGAATGGTAATCCCCCCATTTTTAGAGCACGCTAAAAGTAGAGGCTAAGCGGCCAGTGCCAATTTCTGTTTTGGCGTGATACCGCCGAGTGCCATGTTGGGCCGGTCGTGATTGTAGGTCCACAACCAGTTGGTAGCAAATTCCTGGATCTCTTCGAGCGTCTCGAACAGGTGATGCGCAAGCCAATCGTAACGCACGGTCCTGTTGTATCGCTCGACGTAGGCGTTCTGTTGCGGTTGTCCTGGCTGGATGAAATCGATGCGGATGCCGCGTTTTGCAGCCCACGCCAAAGTCACCGCGCTGATGTATTCAGGGCCGTTGTCGCAGCGGATGGCTTCCGGTTTGCCGCGCCATTCGATGATCCGGTCGAGCGAGCGTATCACGCGCTCGGACGGCAGCGAGAAATCGACTTCGATCCCCAAGCCCTCGCGGTTGAAATCATCGATGACGTTGAACAAACGGATGCTCCGCCCGTCGGCGAGCTGGTCGTGCATGAAGTCCATCGACCAGCTCTGATTGATCGCGAGCGGCACCGCCAGCGGCAGCGGCTTTTCACGTACCAGACGATGACGCGGCTTGATCCGCAGATTCAGCTCGAGCTCGCGGTAAATCCTGTAGACGCGCTTGTGGTTCCATCTGAAGCCCTTGACGTTGCGCAGATACAGGAAGCACAGCCCGAAGCCCCAGTTGCGCTGGTTGTTCGTCAGTCGCACCAGCCAGTCCGCGATGAGGACGTTTTCCGCATCCAGCTTGGCCTTGTAGCGGTAGCAGGTCTGGCTGATGCCAAACGCTTTGCACGCCAGCTTGACCGTGGCTGCCCGCTCCGTTACGGCCCATTGCGCCATCTCCCGCCGCTGAGATGGCGCTACCATTTTTTTGTGAGCGCCTCCGCGACGATCTCTGCCTTGAGGCGCTCCTCGACGTACATCTTCTTGAGCCGCCGGTTTTCCTCTTCCAACTCCTTCATGCGTGCCATCAACGAGGCGTCCATTCCGCCGAATTTGGAGCGCCACTTGTAGAACGTGGCGTTGCTGATGCCGTGCTCGCGGCACAGCTCTGGCACCGGGCTACCGGCTTCGGCTTGCTTGAGGATGGCGATAATCTGGCTGTCGGTAAAGCGGGACGTCTTCATGTAGAGCTTTCTGTGTCTTAAGTAGAAAATTCTACTTCTGAACGCGCTCTTTTTGTGGGGGGATTACCGAATAAGCAGCAGGCTCTGAACGATCAAATTTGTGTCGTATAAGAACCTGAGGGATACGCTCTTCTTGGTGCGATAGGAAGCCTTACAAGCAGCTTCCCGCTCCAGCTCCACCGCTGAGTCTTCTCATCGGTCTCTTGCCATGCCGGTTTATTTCTCGAGGCTGACCTTGTCCGCCGGCGCCGTATCCGGCTTGCCGAAAATCTCCCGATACCCCGCATACATCGCGCACTGCAGCAGCAGGATGAACAGGAAGATCACCCACATGATCACCACCCGCGCGATATTGTTTCCGCCTAGTAGCATGGCGATCACCATGCACACCGCGAAGAAGATCGCGAACCAGGCCAGCAGCAAGACCAGGAACACGCCGGCGCTGCGTTTCACCGCAAAGAAGCTGTAGAACACGGCCTTGAACGGCGGCATCTTTTGCCAGTAGGTGAGCGGGGCGGCGAAGCACAGCGAGATCAGCGCCGCGACGTCGACCGCAAAGATCAGGAACATCGCCAGCACGTCCGATCCCGCCAGCACGGCCGGAGTGCCGGTCGTGCCCTGGGCCCGGACCTGCTCCCAGAACGTTTCATCGACGGCGAGGCGGGTGATCAGCGCCAGCACCAGCGACACGGCCAGGTAGACCACCCCGACCTTGCACAATTCGCGGAATACCGGCTTGCGGAATCCCGTCAGCAGCACCGCGGGCGAGACGCGCTGCCCGCTCTCGATCATCGAGCAACCCATCATGAAAGCCATCGAGAACGACGGAATCAGGACCACCGCCACCATCGGTCCCAGCAGCGGCACGGAGCTGATCAGGATGCTGATGAGGATGTTGGCGAACAGCAGCGTGGTGAGGGCCGCGGGTTGTTGACGGAACAGGCTGGCGCCGCGTTTGAGCCAGATCCAGCCGGTGATAGCAGGCAAATTGTTCATTTAGGGCAAATTCGGCGCCGGGCAAGCGATGCGCTCGCGCAGGATGCGTTCGAAATGGGTCGGATCGTGCGGCGTCAACAGCTCGGCCGCACGGGGAAGATGCAGATCATACAGGCGCGACAGCCAGAAGCGAAGCGCGCCGGCGCGCAGCATCGGCTGCCAGGCGGCTTGTTCGTCTGCGGTAAATGGCCGCACCTCATGGTAGGCGTCCAGCAGCGCACGCACCCGTGCTTGGTCAAGAACGCCGGTCGCCAGGTCGACGCACCAGTCGTTGACGGTCACGGCGACGTCGTACAGCCAGGTGTCGACGCCGGCAAAATAAAAGTCGAAGCAGCCGCTCAGGCGCTCGCCCTCGAACATCACGTTGTTGCGGAACAGGTCGGCGTGCACTGGCCCGCGCGCCAGTTGCGCATAGGTGGCGCCGGCGGCGAACTCGCTCTGGTAGGCCACTTCGCTGCGCAGCAGCGCGGCTTCGGCTTCATTCAAGAACGGCAGGACGGCCGGCGCGGTCTCCACCCACCAGTCCAGGCCACGCAAATTGGGTTGATGCAGGGTAAAATCCCGGGCCGCCAGGTGCATGCGCGCCAGCATGCGACCCACTTCGGCGCAGTGCACCGGCTGCGGGTCGAGCTGCGAGCTGCCTTGCAGGCGGCTGACGATGATCGCCGGCTTGCCGTGCAGCGCGACCACCAGTTCGCCGTCCGCGTTCGGCACCGGCGCCGGCACCGGAATGCCGCGTTCGGCCAGGTGGGCCATCAGCTTGACGTAGAAGGGGAGCTGGTCGAAGCGCAGGTTCTCGAAGATCGTGAGCACATACTCGCCAGACCGTGGACCATGCGCGGTACTCAAGAAAAAATTGCTGTTGTCGATGCCGGATGAAATGCCTTCGAGCCCGACGGCCTGGCCGAGCGGGTACTGCTTGATCCACTGGTGAAGGTCATCCAGCGAGACCGCGGTAAATACTGCCATGTGCTAACAAAAGAGAAGGTGAGAACCCGCCGCCGCGACACAAGCGCCGCGGCTGGTGGGGTCATTGTTTGGTGGTCGGCTCCAGCGCGGGCGGCGGCGGCACGTCGGCGCGGGCGGGCACGCCCGGACGCGCGGGGGCCGGCGCGACCGGCTGATCGGCTGTGTCCTGCTTCTTGGGATTGCCAAAGTCGAATTCCATCACCGTCCATTGTGGGGCACGGATGTTGTTGCTGGTGGCATCGCCGGGTTGGGCGTTACCTGGTGCAACGTTGGGCTTCATGGTGTAGCGGCTCGGGCCGCTTTCTACCTCGACCTGGGTGACCGTGCCGTCATTGCTGCGGCGCTCCGTGATCTTGGTGCGCTGGCGTGGCGGAATCGTGGTCGCCGGCGTGTCGCTGCCCGGCTCGATGCGTTCGAGTTCGGGCGGCGCATCGCTGGGCCGCTGCTGGTTCTGCGGCGGGGTTGGCGTCGGTTGCGTCGGAGGCAACGCCGACTGCTGGGCCGCGGCCGAGCCGGCGAGCAGGCAAAGCGTCAGGAGGGCGAAGCGGGATGTCGAGCGCAGCATGATGGTCACCTAATGTCGTTTAGTCCATTGTAGCAAACAGCGTCCCTGCCCAGTGAAAAGTGTGCCAAAACCTTATGTTTACAGAGGGGCAAGTGCCTTGAAGCTCAGGCGCGGCTGCTGATGCGGATTCTGCGATAATGGCGCTTACCCTGGCGCCACCGATGGCGCCGCCTGCCGAACTCCTGAATGTCGCCCCCCTTATGGACAATACCCTGCTGCTCGTTGACGGTTCCAGTTATCTTTATCGCGCCTACCACGCGCTGCCCGACCTGCGCAGCCCGGACGGCTTCCCGACCGGCGCCATGCACGGCATGGTCAATATGCTGCGCCGCCTGCGCGCCGATTTTCCGGCCGCCTACATCGCCTGCGTCTTCGATGCCAAGGGCAAGACCTTCCGCGACGACCTGTATCCCGAATACAAGGCGACGCGCGCCTCGATGCCGGAAGACCTGGGCAAGCAGATCGAACCGATCCACGAAGTGGTGCGCTACATGGGCTGGCCGATCCTGATGGTGGATGGTGTCGAAGCGGACGACGTGATCGGCACCCTGGCGGTGCAGGCCACCGCGCGCGGCATGAAGACCGTGGTCTCGACCGGCGACAAGGACCTGGCCCAGCTGGTCAACGACAAGGTCATGCTGATCAATACCATGACCAACGAGCGCATGGACGAGGCCGGCGTGCTGGCCAAGTTCGGCGTGCCGCCGAACCGCATCATCGACTACCTGACCCTGGTCGGCGACACCGTCGACAACGTGCCGGGCGTGGCCAAGTGCGGCCCCAAGACGGCCGTCAAGTGGCTCACCCTGCACGGCTCGCTGGATGGCGTGATCGAGAACGCGGCCAGCATCGGCGGCGCCGTCGGCGCCAACCTGCAGGCGGCCCTGGAATGGCTGCCGAAGGGGCGCGAACTGATCACCGTCAAGACCGACTGCGACCTGGTCAAGCACGTGATCTCGTTCGAAGAGTCGCTGGTCGGCCGTCCGGAAGATGCCGAGGCGCTGCGCGACTTTTTCCAGCGCTATGGTTTCAAGACCATGCTGCGCGACCTGGGCGGCGCCAAGCCGGGCGACGGCAGCGTGCGTCCGGCCGCCGGCAGCGCGCCGGGCGGCGGGCCGCTGAACTCGCCGGAAGGCGCGGCGACCCTGGCCGGCATGCCGGTCATCAAGGGTGAATACGAAACGATCCTGACCGACGAGCAGCTCGACAAATGGCTGGCGCTGGTCGATGCGGCCGAGCTGACCTCGGTGGACACCGAAACCACCTCGCTCGACCCGATGGCGGCCGAGATGGTCGGCATCTCGCTGTCGGTCGAAGTGGGCAAGGGCGCCTACATCCCGGTGGCGCACCGCTACGCCGGCGCGCCGGACCAGCTGTCGCGCGAGCACGTGCTGGAAAAAATGCGCGGCTGGCTCGAGAATCCAGCCAAGCCGAAGGTGGGCCAGAACCTCAAGTACGATATGCACATCTTCGCCAACCATGGCGTGGCTTTGCGCGGCATCGTGCACGACACGCTGCTGCAATCGTATGTGTTCGAGTCGCACAAGCCGCACGATATGGACACGATGGCGATGCGCCACCTCGGCTACACCACGATTCCCTACGTGGACGTGTGCGGCAAGGGCGCCAAGCAGATCTGCTTCGACCAGGTCGAGCTGGCGCGCGCCACCGAGTATGCCGGCGAGGATTCGGACATCACCCTGCGCCTGCACCAGAGCATGCTGCCGGAAGTCGAGAAGGACAAGGGTCTCGCCTACATCTACCGCGAGATCGAGATGCCGACCATGGAAGTGCTGCACAAGATCGAGCGCAACGGCGTGTTGATCGACAGCGCGCTGCTCGACGTGCAATCGGGCGAGCTGGGCAAGCGCATGATGGAACTGGAGCAGCAGGCCTATGAAGCGGCCGGCGGCCCGTTCAACCTGGGTTCGCCGAAACAGATCGGCGAGATCTTCTTCGGCAAGCTTGGCCTGCCGGTGATCAAGAAAACCGCCACCGGCGCGCCGTCGACCGACGAAGAGGTGCTGCAGAAGCTGGCCGAGGATTATCCGCTGCCGAAGATCCTGCTCGAGCACCGCGGCATGTCGAAGCTCAAGTCGACCTATACCGACAAGCTGCCGAAGATGGTCAACCCGAACACCGGCCGCGTGCACACGAACTACGCCCAGGCGGTGGCGATCACCGGCCGCCTGTCGTCGAACGAGCCGAACCTGCAGAACATCCCGGTGCGCAACGCCGAAGGCCGCCGCATCAGGGAGGCCTTCATCGCCGCCCCGGGCCACGTGATCGTCTCGGCCGACTATTCGCAAATCGAGCTGCGCATCATGGCGCACATCTCGGGCGACGCGGCGATGCTGAAAGCCTTCGCCGACGGCGAGGACATCCACCGCGCCACCGCCGCCGAGATCTTCGGTATCCCGCCCGCCGACGTGCAGAGCGAGCAGCGCCGCTACGCGAAGGTGATCAACTTTGGCCTGATCTATGGCATGAGCGCCTTCGGCCTGGCCCAGAACCTGGGCATCGAGCGTTCGGCCGCCTCGAGCTACATCGACCGCTATTTCGCGCGCTTCTCGGGCGTGAAGCAGTACATGGACAACACGCGCCTGGAAGCGAAGGCGCGCGGCTACGTCGAGACCGTGTTCGGCCGTCGCCTGTGGCTGCCCGAGATCAATTCGCCGAACGGTCCGCGCCGCGCCGGCGCCGAACGCGCGGCGATCAATGCGCCGATGCAGGGCACGGCGGCCGACCTGATCAAGCTGGCGATGATCGCGGTGCAGGGCTGGATCGAGAACGAGAAGCTGGGCACCCGCATGATCATGCAGGTGCACGACGAACTGGTGCTCGAGGTGCCGGAAGGCGAGCTGGAACTGGTGCGGGTCAAGCTGCCGGAGCTGATGGCGGGTGTGGCCAAGCTCGACGTGCCGCTGCTGGCCGAGACCGGTGTCGGCAAGAACTGGGAAGAGGCGCACTGATAGCGTACTGATGTAGGGACGCGGCCAGGCGCCTGCACATCGTCCATGGGGGACTCTTGAAACTCTATATAGACGAGCATTGCCCTTCTGCAGCCGCGCGCGGCTGGCCCTGGGCATGAAGAATCTGCCCTTCGAGATCATCGCCGTCATGGAAGACGATGCCGAGACGCCCACGCGCCTGGTCGGCAAGAAGGCCGTGCCGATCATCGGCGACGTCAAGCTGTGGCCGATTCTGCGTTCGCTGAGCATCGTCGACGGGCTACAGTTCCCGCCGGCGGTGCGCAGCGATATGGAACGGCTCGCAGTCGACGGCGAGATGCCGCTGCTGTTCGACCAGGCCAGGTAGGCGCCGTTCCGATCATTGTTGATCAAGGGCGGCAGCCACGATCTTTTCCATATCGGATTGCGCCGCCTCGCAGTTCGCCAGCTGGATGACCGACATGCGGTGGGCCGGTATCCTGAGGATCAGCGTGTCGAATCCCCACAGGCCGCCGCTGTGGAATACGACGTCATGGCCTGCGCGCTGGATCACCTCCAGCCCGAAGCGGTAAGCCGGCACCGAACCGTCCAGCAAGGGCGAAGCCTGCAGCATCGCGCGCAACAGACTCGCTGGATCGGCCCATTGGCGATGCCATTCTTTTTCCCAGCGCAGCAGTTCATTGACGCTCGCGTAGACGCCGCCATCTCCAACCGTGTTGGCATTGCCCAGGTGCTGCTTGTAGCCGAAGGGACGCGCGCGATCGGCTTCATAGCTGAAGACCCGGTGTTCGATGATACTGAAGCGGTCCTCGTCGAACGCGATGCGCCGCATTCCCAGCGGATCGAACAGCTTTTCTCGCGCATAGCGGCCGAGCGACCTGCCGCTCAGGCGCTCCACCAGGGTGGCAAGCAGGATGTAGTTGCTATTGCTGTAGCGGTATCCGGTCGACGTGGGGAAGGTGACGGTGTCGAGACGAGCGATCACCTGCAGGATCATCCGGTTGTCGAAATAGTCGGCCTCGTGGCGCGACAACTGGGATTCGATGAACTGGAAATAGTCCGGGATGCCGCTGCTGTGATTGAGCAGGCTGCGCAGCGGGAAGGGTTGTTCGAACTTCGCCAGTTCCGGCAGGTGGATGCAAACGTCGTCATCGAGCCCGATGGCGCCCGCGCGCACCAGCGACAGCACGCAGGCGGCGGTGAACTGCTTGGATTCGGAGGCGAGGTAATACGCCGAGTCGGAGCCCAAGGGCACCTTCAGTTCGAGCGAGGCCATGCCGTGGTGAAGCTCGAATACGGCCTTGCCGTCGCACAGGACGGCGGCGCTGAAGCCCGGGCCGTCCGGCGGTAAGGTCGATTGCAGTTGCGTGAAATGGTCTTCCAGCCGGTGCACGAAAATCCCTGTCTTGTCCACTATGAGCCGACAAGTATAAGCTCAGCCGCCTGACGCTCGTCCGTGCCGCGCGTGCAGTCGCCGCAAGCGATGCTAAACTGGCAAGCCTGTCCAACTCTGACCAGAAAGGGGATGTCCATGAAAGATCTCGTCAACGATGCCCACAGCCTGCTGGGCGCCAGCGCCTACGACGACGGCGTGAAGCGGCGCGACTTCCTGAAGGCGGCGGTCGGCACCGGTTTCGCCGCGGCCGCGCTGCCGGTGGTCGCGCAGACCCGGATCCAGACCGATGCCGAGGGCCTCGACGCCGCTGACAGCATCCTGGTCATCGAAGGCCAGGACGTGCCCGTCTACCGCGCCCAGCCGCGCGGCAAGACCAACGTCCCGGTCATCCTGGTGGTGTCCGAGATCTTCGGCGTGCATGAGCACATCAAGGACGTGGCGCGCCGCTTCGCCAAGCAGGGCTATATGGCGATCGCGCCCGACCTGTTCGTGCGCCAGGGCGACGCGACCAAGGTCGAGGCCATTCCGGACCTGATCAAGAACATCGTCTCCAAAACGCCGGACGCGCAAGTCATGTCCGACCTCGACACCGTCGTGGCCTGGGCCAAGCAGCGTGGCGGCGACACCACCAAACTGGGGATCACCGGTTTCTGCTGGGGCGGACGCATCACCTGGCTGTACGCGGCGCACAACCTGGACGTCAAGGCGGGCGTGGCCTGGTACGGCCGCCTGGTGGGCGAGGCGACCCCGAACACGCCGAAACACCCGATCGACGTGGCTCAGAACCTCAAGGTGCCGGTGCTGGGCCTGTACGGCGGCAAGGACGGCGGCATCCCGCTGGACACGGTCAAGCGCATGCAGGCCGCCCTCGAAAAGGGCAACAGCCGCTCGACGATCCACGTGTATCCGGACGCCGACCACGCATTCCACGCCGACTACCGCCCGACCTACAACGAGGCTGACGCCAAGGATGGCTGGAACCGCGCGCTGGCGTGGTTCCGCAAGCACGGCGTCGCCTGACGGGTGACAGCCCGCGAGCCTGCCGCTTTGGGCGGGCTCTTGGACGAGCGCCGGCCGGGAGCGGTACAATGCCCGGTTTGCGGATCGTCGCAAGAACAGAACAAGAGGCTTTCAAATCGACCCGCTTATCGACCCGACCCTGAGTTCCATCCTGCTGGCGACCGTGATCGCCGGCGTCGTCAGCATTTCCGGGGCTGCGCTTTTCTCGTTCGCCCTGCTGTCGAAAGTGGTCGAAAAGATGGTCAGCCTGTCGGTCGGCATCATGCTGGCGACGTCGCTGCTGCACGCGCTGCCGGAAGCGTTCGAATCGGGCGCCGACATCAAGAGCCTGTTCGCCACCCTGCTGGCGGGCCTGCTGGCGTTCTTCTTGCTGGAAAAGGTGGCGCTGCTGCGCCATTCGCACCACCACGAGGGCGACGGACACCACCACGCCCACGGCCATGACGCGCGCGAGGCCGGCAAGTCGGGCTGGATGATCCTGCTCGGCGACGGCATGCACAACTTCACCGACGGCATCCTGATCGCGGCGGCCTTCCTGGCCGACCCGGAAGTGGGCATCGTGACCGCGCTGGCCATCGTCGCCCACGAAATCCCGCAAGAGATCGGCGACTTCATCGTGCTGCTCAACGCCGGCTTCTCGCGCCTGCGCGCCTATGTGTTCAACCTGCTGTGCAGCCTGCTGGCGGTGGCGGGCGGCCTGCTGGGCTACTTCACGCTGGACCAGGCCAGCGGCCTGATTCCCTACGTGCTGGTATTCGCCTCGTCGGGCTTCATCTATATCGCGGTGAGCGACCTGATGCCGCAGATGCAGCGCCGCGCGACCCTGAAGGAGTCGGTGCCGCAGGTGTTCCTGATCGCCCTCGGGGTGGCGATCGTGGTGGCGCTGCACGCCTTCTAAAGAAAAAGGGCTTCGCGAAGAAGCCCTTTTTTTCGTTCAATCCGCGCCTTTCGCGACCGGCCGCAAGGCGTCGCCCACCCACTCGCTCCACGATCCCGGATACAGGCTGGCGCCCGGCATGCCCGCCACTTCCAGCGCCAGCAGGTTGTGGCAGGCGGTCACGCCCGATCCGCACTGCATGATGGCGCGCTCTGGATCGTCGACCAGGGCGCCGAACTCCGCGCGCAGGTCTTCCGGGGCCTTGAAGCGGCCGTCGGCCTGCAGGTTGTCCTTGAAGAAGCGATTCCTGGCGCCCGGGATGTGGCCGCCCACCGGGTCGATCGTTTCGTTCTCGCCGCGGAAGCGGTCGGCCGCGCGGGCGTCGATCACGATGCGCTGGCCGCTTTCCAGGTTGTCCATCACCTCGCGCACCGTCACGGTCGGCACGAAGGGCGCGCGCACGCTCAGGCTGCCGCGCGGCCTGGCGGGCGTCTCGGTCGACAAGGGCTGGCCCAGCGCCTGCCAGGCCGCCATGCCGCCGTCGAGCACCGCCACCGCCTCGTGGCCCAGCCAGCGCAGCAGCCACCACAGGCGCGCCGCGAACATGCCGCCGTGGGCGTCGTAGGCGACCACTTGCGTGTCGTCATCGATGCCGAACGCCTGCAGGGCTTGCGCCAGCGCTTCCTTCTCCGGCAGCGGATGGCGGCCGAGGAACACGCCGTCGGGCCCGCGCTTGGCGCCCGACAGCACGGTCTCGATGTCGGCGAACACCGCGTTCGGCAGGTGGCCGGCGGCATAGCCTTCGCGCCCGGCGGCGAGGTTCACCAGGTCGTGGCGGCAGTCCACCACGACCCATGTCGGGTCGTCGATATGGGCGGCCAGCTGGCTGGCCGAAATCAGGGTCTTGAACATGGCGTTAAGTCTCCTTCTACGATTCGCTGACCACGGGGTCCTGGTCCTTGACGACGGCGCCGCGCGCCGTCTTGCGGGTATTGTAGAACGTCGCGGCCAGTCCTGAGAGCAGGATCACGCCGATGCCCAGCCACACATGCCAGTCGAAGGCGTCGCCCCACAGGATCAGGCCCCACAGGGTGGAAAACACGATGCCGGTGTACTGCAGGTTGGCCACCACCAGCACCTTGCCCACGCGGTAGGCGCGGGTCATGCACATCTGGGCGATCAGGGCGGCGCTGCCGATTCCCAGCAGCAGCACGAAGCCGTAGGCCGTGTGCGCATGGAACAGGGCGCCTTGCGGGCCGTCGCCGGCCAGGGTGGCGACGAGGCCGACCAGGGTCGTGGTCAGCGAGAAGTAGAACACCACGCGGTATTCCGGTTCGCCCAGTTGGCCGAGCTTGCGCACCTGCATATAGGCCATGGCCGAGATCATCGACGAGCACACGCCGGCCAGGCCGCCCAGCCACTGGTTGCTCTCGACCGCCGGCTGCAGCACCATGGTCACGCCGAAGAAGCTGGACGCGATCGCCACCACCAGCGGCCATTCGGCATGCTTGGTCTTGGTCCACCAGCCCATGACGAACATCCCGGCCGCGATCCAGATCGGCGCCATGTAGTTGAGCGTCATCGCGGTGGCCAGCGGCAGGCGGCCGATCGCGAAGAACCACAGCCACAGCGAGGTCACGCCGACCAGGCTGCGCCACAGGTGGGCCTTGCCGAAATCCGTCTTGAAGGTGCCGCCCTGGCGGCGCACCATGAACAGCAGGATGAGGGTGCCGATCAGGCCCCGGTACATCAGGAGTTCGGAGGTGGAATAGAACTCGGAAGCCAGCTTCACGCCCGCGCCCATGGCGGTGAACGCGAAGCTGGCGTACAACATCCAGAGGGAAGCCATCGGATTTCCAGTGAAGGACCGTGCGGCATTGGCGCCGCGCGGTCCGGGCGCCGGAGTGCGGCGCCGGTTTTACGACTTGAAGGTTAGAATGTGATCCTGCTGCGATACCACTCATGGAAGTGCTGCATGCCGTCTTCCATGGGCGACTGGTACGGACCGACCTCGTTGACGCCGCGCGCCAGCAGGATCTTGCGGCCGGCGTCCATGCGCAGGCCGATCTCGTCGTCCTCGACCGCCGTTTCCATATAGGCGGCGCGCTCGGCCTCGACGAATTCGCGCTCGAACAGCACGATCTCTTCGGGGTAGTAGAACTCGACCACGTTGCGGGTCTTCTGCGGGCCGTCCGGCCACAGGGTCGACACCACCAGCACGTTCGGATACCACTCGACCATGATGTTCGGGTACAGCGTCAGCCAGATCGCGCCGTACTTCGGCGGCTGGCCGTTGTTGAACTTCAGCACCTGCTCCTGCCAGCGTTTATAGGCCGGCGAGCCGGCCTTCTGCAGCGCGCGGTTCACGCCCACGGTCTGCACGCTGTAGTCGCTGCCGAATTCCCATTTCAGGTCGTCGCACGAGACGAAGTTGCCCAGGCCCGGGTGGAACGGCTCGACGTGGTAATCCTCCAGGTAGACCTCGATGAAGGTCTTCCAGTTGTAGTCGCACTCGTGGATCTCGACGTGGTCGAACATATAGCCCGAGAAGTCGAGGTCCTTCGTCACCGACAGCTTGCCGAGCTTTTCCATCACGTTGTAGCCGTTCTGTTCGAACAGCAGGCCGTTCCAGTTCTGCAGCGGGGTCCTGGACAGGTTCAGGCACGGCGTGTCCGCGAAATGCGGTGCGCCGATCAATTCGCCCTTCAGGTCATAGGTCCAGCGGTGCAGCGGGCACACGATGTTCTTCGCGTTGCCGCGGCCATTGAACATCAGCGCCTGGCGGTGGCGGCAGACGTTGGAAAGCACTTCGATGCCGCCCGCGTTACGCACCAGCATGCGGCCTTCGTGTTCGGAGGCGAGCGTCGCGAAGTCCCCGGTTTCCGGCACCATCAATTCATGGCCGATGTAGCGCGGGCCATTGTGGAACAGTTGCTGCATCTCGCGCTTGAGGAGCGCGTCGTCAAAATAAACATTTACCGGAAGCTGTGCGTTCGAGCGCGCCAGCTTGGCGTGGGTAGCCAGATCGGACATCCCAACCCCCCTTTAAGTAAGCTTCCAAAGAAGAGAAAGAATCCAAAGACCAGTATTTAAGTAGAGGAATACGGTATTTCGGACAGAACCGGAGATTATACTGCGTAACAGGCTCTACCGTCTTGGGCCGGCGCGAGATTGTGGTGCGCGGCGCTTGATGTGTTGCCGATGAGGCATGGTTTTCATATTGGAAAAGGGGCAGCGAGGGGACAAATAAAGGGCGTCGGCCGGATTCCTGACGCACCTGCCAGTTGTGAATGCTGCAATGTGCGCCCCCCGTGGGGTGGGATTGATCTAAAATACGCGATTGGACTGACCCACGGCGCACAACTGGGCGCCTTCACGAAACCGACTTATGGCAAAGAATATGACAGCGGACAGCGCGCCGGCAGCAGCCGCGGCGCCTCCGCAATCCTTCGAGCAGGCGATGACCGAACTGGCCCAGCTCGTGACACAGATGGAATCCGGCGCCTTGCCGCTGGAAGCCTCGGTCGCGGCCTATGCGCGCGGCTCCGAACTGGTCAAGTATTGCGCCGCCCAGCTCGAAAAAGTCGAGTCCCAGGTCAAGGTGCTCGAGGGCGACATGCTCAAGCCATTCAGCGACGACGAGGTCACGCAATGACGGTGCAGGATTTCAGCGCCTGGACCCGCGAGGTCCAGGCCAGGGTCGAGGAAGCGCTCGACGCCTTCCTGCCGCCCGCCGACCGGGTGCCGCACAAGCTGCACGAGGCGATGCGCTACACCACGCTCGGCGGCGGCAAGCGCGTGCGCCCGCTGCTGGCGTATGCCGCCGGCGCGCTGTTCGACGCCGACCCCGCGGCGCTGGCCCGGGTCGCGAGCGCGGTCGAGATGATCCATGTGTATTCGCTGGTGCACGACGACATGCCGTGCATGGACGACGACGCCCTGCGCCGCGGCAAGCCGACGGTGCACGTGGCCTATGACGAAGCGACCGCGCTGCTGGTCGGCGACACCCTGCAGGCGCAAGCCTTCGAGGTGGTGGCCAGCCTTGATGCCGCGGCGGTGCCGCCGGCGCGCCAGTTGACGATGGTGCGCCTGCTGGCGCAGGCCGCCGGCTCGAACGGGATGTGCGGCGGCCAGGCGATCGACCTCGATAGCGTCGGCCTGTCGCTCACCCGCGAACAGCTCGAGCGCATGCACCAATTGAAGACCGGCGCCATGCTGCGCGTGTCGGTGCTGCTCGGCGCGCTCGCCGGGCGCGACCTGGCAACGCACGAACTCGAAGCGCTGGATGCGTATTCCGCCGCTGTAGGCCTGGCGTTCCAGGTGGTCGACGACGTGCTCGACGCCACCGCCGATTCGGCCACGCTGGGCAAGACCGCCGGCAAGGACGCGGCCGACAACAAACCGACCTATGTGTCGATCCTCGGCCTGGAGCCATCGCGCGCGCTGGCCGAACAACTGCGGCGTGACGCGCACGAAGCGCTGGCGCCATTTGGAGACAAAGCACAGCGTCTGCGCGAACTGGCAGACCTGATCGTGCAGCGGAAGGCCTAAATGAACCTGCTAGAAAAAATCAACGACCCATCCGACCTGCGCAAGCTGCCGCGCACCCAGCTCACCCCGCTGGCGCACGAGCTGCGCCAGTTCCTGCTCGAGTCGGTGTCCAAGACCGGCGGCCACCTGTCGTCCAACCTGGGCACGGTGGAGCTGACGATCGCGCTGCACTACGTGTACGACACGCCGCGCGACCGCATCGTGTGGGATGTCGGCCACCAGACCTATTCGCACAAGATCCTCACCGGTCGCCGCGGCCGCATGCCCACCTTGCGCCAGCTGAACGGCCTGTCGGGCTTCCCGAAACGCGACGAGAGCGAGTACGACACCTTTGGCACCGCCCACTCGTCGACCTCGATCTCGGCGGCGCTGGGCATGGCCACCGCGGCCAAGATCAAGGGCGAGGACCGCCATGCGATCGCCGTCATCGGCGACGGCTCCATGACCGCCGGCATGGCGTTCGAGGCGCTGAATAACGCGGGCGTCGAGGACGACGTCAACCTGCTGGTCATCCTGAACGACAACGACATGTCGATCTCGCCGCCGGTCGGCGCCCTGAACCGCTACCTGGCGCGCCTGCTGTCGGGCCAGTTCTACGCCGCCGCCAAGAACGTGGGCAAGAGCGTGCTGCCGGCGCCGGTGCTGGATCTCGCGCGCAAGCTCGAAGAACACGCCAAGGGCATGGTGGTCCCGGCCACGATGTTCGAGGAATTCGGCTTCAATTACATCGGCCCGATCGACGGCCACGACCTCGATTCGCTGATCCCGACGCTGGAAAACATCAAGAAGCTCAAGGGCCCGCAATTCCTGCACGTGGTGACCAAGAAGGGCCAGGGCTACAAGCTGGCCGAGGCCGAGCCGATCCTGTACCACGGCACCGGCAAGTTCAACCACCTCGAGGGCATCAAGCCGTCCACCGCGCCGGGCAAGATCACGTATACCGAGGTATTCGGCAACTGGTTGTGCGACATGGCCGCCGCCGATAAACGCCTGGTCGGCATCACGCCCGCCATGCGCGAAGGCTCGGGCATGGTGCGCTTCCACCAGGAGTACCCGCAGCGCTACTTCGACGTCGGCATCGCCGAGCAGCACTCTGTGACCTTCGCGGCCGGCATGGCCACGGAAGGCGTGAAGCCTGTCGTGGCGATCTATTCGACCTTCCTGCAGCGCGCCTACGACCAGCTGATCCACGACGTGGCGCTGCAGAACCTGGACGTGACCTTCGCGCTGGACCGCGCAGGCCTGGTGGGCGCCGACGGCGCGACCCACGCCGGCAACTACGACCTGGCCTACCTGCGCTGCATCCCGAACATGGTCGTGATGGCTGCGTCGGACGAGAACGAGTGCCGCCAGATGCTGACCACGGCCTACCACTATCCCGGCCCGGCCGCGGTGCGTTATCCGCGCGGCGCCGGCGTCGGCGCCCAGATCGCCGAGGCCCTGACCTCGATCGAGATCGGCAAGGGCGAGGTGCGCCGCACCGGCAAGGGCGTCGCGATCCTGGCCTTCGGTTCGATGGTGGCGCCGAGCCTGAAGGCGGGCGACGAACTCGATGCGACGGTGGCCAATATGCGCTTCGTGAAGCCGCTCGACGTCGAGCTGGTCAAGCGCCTGGCGCAGGAGCACGAGTTCCTGGTGACGGTGGAAGAGGGCTGCATCATGGGCGGCGCCGGCGCCGCCGTGATGGAAGCGCTGGCCGCCGCCGGCATCGCCAAGCCGGTGCTGAACCTGGGCCTGCCCGACAACTTCATCGACCAGGGCGATCCGCAAGCGCTGCTGGCGTCGGTGGGCCTGGATGCCAAGGGCATTGCAGCCTCCATTCGCGCGCGCCTGGTGGCGCAGGGCGAGCCGCGGCTGGTGGTGAATAACGGCTGATTGCGCGATACGCGCAGGCACGAAAGAAAAACCGCTTTCCGTAGAAAGCGGTTTTTTTATCCCGGCTGCCCGAACAAGGCCTCGGCGCGCTGGTACAGGATCCAGGAAGTAGCGATGTACTTGTCGCCGCTCCTGGCCACATTGCCGCGGTGGGTATGGGTGAAGCCCGCCGGCGCGATCACCAGCCGCCCTTTTTTTGGCGCGATCTTGCGGCCCTGGTACAGGAACTCGGTCTCGCCGCCATCGTCCACGTCGTTGAGATAGAACATCCACAGCAGCACGCGGTGCAGCGAATCGCAGCTGGCGTTCTGCGGATAGATCTCGGAATGCCAGTGGTGGTAGCCGCCGCTATTCTGCCGGTACTTCTGCAGGTTGATGGTGCCGGGGCGGTACAGCACGCGCACCAGGTCTTCGATATACGGGCGGCCCACTTCCTCGAAGTTGTCCATCGATAGCACCGTCGGCGCGCCGGTCTGCGGGTGCTCCAGGGTCGGCGACAGGGACCCCATCAGCAGCATGCGGTAGCGATCGACGTACTGCACCAGGTGGCGCGACATCGTCTCGAGCAGCAGCTGGGTGACGTCGTCCCACTCGCGGTGCAGGTTGATGGTGATGTCGTAGCTGTCCTTCTTGTCGACGTCGACGCCGTTGCCGGTGCGCCCGCGCACGACCTTGTCGCTGGCCTCGAAGCGCGCCAGCAGGGCGTCGCACTGCTGCGCGCTGAGCGCGTCGTCATAGACGCCGATGAAGTCATCCATCACCTTGTCGTCCATGGATCAGCCCCGCTTGCGTTCGTGCTGCCACAGCACGTCGCTGCCGCCGGCATGGCGGTTCAGCACGCGCGCCAGCACGAACATCAGGTCGGACAGGCGGTTGACGTACTGGCGCGGGTGGGCGTGGATCTGCTCCGCCTTCGACAGCGCCACGATGGCGCGCTCGGCGCGCCGGCATACGGTGCGGCAGACGTGGGCGGTGGACGCTGCGCGCGAGCCGGCCGGGAGGATGAATTCCTTCAGGACCGGCAGGTCGGCGTTGTATTTCTCGAGCAGGCCGTCCAGGCGCGCCACGTGTTCTTCCTTGATCATCTGGTAGCCGGGGATGCACAGCTCGCCGCCCAGGTCGAACAGGTCGTGCTGGATCGACACCAGCTCTTCGCGCAATGCAGCCGGCATGTCTTCGCACAGCAGCAGGCCGACGAAGGAGTTGAGTTCGTCGACTTCGCCCAGCGCGTGGATGCGCGCGCTGTCCTTGCCGGTGCGGCTGCCGTCGCCCAGGCCGGTGCTGCCATCGTCGCCGGTGCGGGTCGCGATTTTCGAGAGGCGGTTGCCCATGATGTTGCCTTATGCGTTGGTGAGAAAAAACGATGGGACGAGCATACGACAAAACGTGGTAATTGTGCTTACAATCGAAGCATGCACGACCTCGTCTCCCATCCAGGCCCAGTCGCCACGCATGACCCCACCGAGCGGCGCAATCAGGTGGCGGCGGCCCTGCGCGCGCGCCTGCCGGCGGGCGCTGTCCTGTCCGACCCCGAAGACACCCGGCCCTATGAATGCGACGGCCTGGCCGCCTACCGCCAGCTGCCGCTGGTCGTGACCCTGCCGACCGACGAGGCGCAGGTGCTGGCCATCCTCGACGTCTGCCGCGAATTGCAGGCGCCGATCGTGCCGCGCGGCGCCGGCACCGGGCTGTCGGGCGGCGCGCTGCCGATCCGCGACGGCGTCGTGCTGTCCACTGCGCGCATGAGCCAGATCAAGCGCGTCGACCCGCTGGCGCGCACCGCCGTCGTCCAGCCTGGTGTGCGCAACCTGGCGATCTCCGAAGCCGCCGCCCAGTTCGGCCTGTACTACGCGCCCGACCCGTCGTCGCAGATCGCCTGCACCATCGGCGGCAACGTGGCCGAGAACTCGGGCGGCGTGCACTGCCTCAAATATGGCCTGACGGTGCACAATGTGCTGCGGGTGCGGGTCGCCACCATCGAGGGCGATATCATCGAACTGGGCGGCGCAGCGCTCGATGCGCCGGGCCTGGATTTGCTGGCGGTGTTCATCGGTTCCGAAGGCATGCTGGGCATCGTCACCGAGGTGACCGTGAAGCTGGTGCCGAAGCCGGCGCTGGCCCAGGTCATCATGGCGTCGTTCAGCGATGTGGTCACGGCCGGCAATGCGGTGGCCGACGTGATCGCGGCCGGCATCATCCCGGCCGGCCTCGAAATGATGGACCGCACCTCGGTGCGCATGGTCGAGCCCTTCGTGCAGGCCGGCTACGACCTCGACGCCGCCGCCATCCTGTTGTGCGAGGCCGATGGCACGGCGCTCGAGGTGGCCGAAGAAATCGCGCGCATGAGCGCGGTGCTCGAGCGCGCCGGCGCCACGGCGATCACGGTGTCGCAGAGCGAAGCCGAGCGGGTGCGCTTCTGGTCCGGCCGCAAGAACGCCTTCCCGGCGGCGGGCCGCATCTCGCCAGATTACTACTGCATGGACGGCACCATCCCGCGCAAGCAGCTGGCGCGGGTGCTGGCCGGCATCGCCGCGATGGAACAGACCTATGGCCTGCGCTGCTCGAACGTGTTCCACGCCGGCGACGGCAATATGCATCCGCTGATCCTGTTCGACGCCAGCGCGCCCGGCGAATTCGAGCGCGCCGAAGCCTTCGGGGCGGCGATCCTGGCGCTGTGCGTCGAAGTGGGCGGCACCATCACCGGCGAGCATGGCGTGGGCATGGAAAAGATCGACTCCATGTGCGTGCAATTCGGCCGCAAGGAACTCGACGCCTTCTTCGCGGTCAAGCATGCCTTCGACCCGGTCGCGCTGCTCAATCCGGACAAGGCGATCCCGACCCCGCACCGCTGCGCCGAATTCGGCAAGCTGCACGTGCACCACGGCGAGGTTCCGTTCCCGGACCTGCCGCGTTTTTGAACGAGAGCCGATATGGGAACGATCGAACGATTCCAGGAACGGGTGCGGGCCGCGGCGAGTGATCGCCAGCCGCTGTGCATCCGCGGCGGCGGCAGCAAGGACTGGTATGGCGGCGCGCCACAGGGCGCGGTTCTCGACACCCGCGACCACGCCGGCATCGTCGACTACGAGCCGACCGAACTCGTGGTCACGGCGCGCTGCGGCACGCCGCTGGCCGAGATCGAGGCGCTGCTCGCACGCCACAACCAGATGCTGGCCTTCGAGCCGCCGCATTTTTCGGCTACCGCCACCGTGGGCGGCACGGTCGCGGCGGGCTTGTCCGGTCCGCGGCGCGGCAGCAGCGGCGCCACGCGCGACTTCGTGCTCGGCGCCAGGCTGCTGGACGGGAAGGGCGACGTGCTGGCGTTCGGCGGCAAGGTGATGAAGAACGTGGCCGGCTACGACGTCTCGCGCATGCTGGCCGGTTCGATGGGCACGCTCGGCCTGCTGCTGGAAGTGTCCTTGAAGGTGCTGCCGCGGCCCTTCGCCGAGGCCACGCTGCGCTTCGAGATGAGCGAGATCGACGCCATCCGCCGCCTGAACGAATGGGGCGGCCAGCCCTTGCCGCTGTCGGGCAGCGCCTGGTGCGGCGGCCAGCTGGCGCTGCGCCTGTCCGGCGCCGAGGCGGCGGTCGACGCCGCGATGCGGCTGCTGGGCGGCGAAGCGGTGCCGCATCCGGATGCGGCGGCGTTCTGGACCGACCTGCGCGAACAGCGTCATGCCTTCTTCACAGGGAGCGAACCCCTGTGGCGCCTGTCGGTGCCGTCGACCACCGGCGCGCTGGTGCTCGGCGGCGACCAGCTGATCGAGTGGGGCGGCGCCCAGCGCTGGCTGCGCACCGGTGGCGATGCCGCCACGGCCGACACGGTCCGGCGCACGGCACAAGCCTGCGGCGGCCATGCGACCCTGTTCCGTGGCGGCGACAAGGGCAGCGGCGTGTTCCAGCCGCTGGCGCCGGTGCTGGCGCGCATCCATGCGCGCATGAAGGATGCCTTCGATCCCGCCCACATCTTCAACCCGGGCCGCCTGTATCCCGAAAGCGCCTGACCCATGCAAACGACATTAGCCGACTTCATCAAGGGCACGCGCGAAGGCGCGGAAGCTGAAGCGATCCTGCGCGCCTGCGTGCACTGCGGCTTCTGCACCGCCACCTGTCCGACCTATCAACTGCTGGGCGACGAACTCGATGGCCCGCGCGGACGCATCTACCTGATCAAGCAGGTGCTCGAAGGCGCGCAGCCGACCCGCAAGACCCAGCTCCATCTGGACCGCTGCCTCACCTGCCGCAACTGCGAGACCACCTGTCCGTCCGGCGTCAAGTATGGCCGCCTGGTCGACATCGGCCGCAAGCTGGTCGACGAGCGCGTGCCGCGTCCCTTGAATGAAAGGATCAAGCGCACCACGCTCAAGGAATGCCTGCCGCGCGCCGGCGTGTTCAGGCCGGCCTTCCGGGCAGGCCAGGCGCTGCGGCCGCTGTTACCGGCCGCTCTGCAGGACAAGCTGCAGCCGGGGCGCGCCGCCGGCCACTGGCCGGCGCGGGTCCACGCGCGCAAGATGCTGCTGCTGGACGGCTGCGTGCAGCCGGCGATGGCGCCGAACATCAACGCTGCCACCGCGCGCGTGCTCGATTCTCTCGGCGTGCAGCTGCTCGTGGCGCCCAAGGCCGGCTGCTGCGGCGCGCTGCGCTACCACATGAACGACCAGGACGGCGGCCTGGGCGACATGCGGCGCAACGTCGATGCCTGGTGGCCCTACGTGGAACAGGGCGCGGTCGAGGCGATCGTGATGACCGCCTCCGGTTGCGGCGTCACCGTCAAGGAGTACGGCCACCTGCTCGCGCATGATCCGGATTACGCCGACAAGGCGCGCCGCATCAGCGAGTTGACGCGCGACCTGTCCGAGATCCTGCCGCAATTCGAGGAGCAGATCAGGACGCGGGCGCAGGGGAGAAGCGCGCCGCGCGTGGCCTACCACCCGCCCTGCACCCTGCAGCACGGCCAGCAGATTCGCGGCAAGGTCGAAAGTATGCTGCACGCGGCCGGCGTGGACGTGGTGCTGTGCGCCGACAACCACCTGTGCTGCGGCTCGGCCGGCGCCTATTCGGTGCTGCAGCCGGAGATCGCGCACGCGCTGCGCGACCGCAAGCTGGCCAGCCTGGCGGCGACCGGTGCCGAGGAGATCGTGTCGGCGAACATCGGCTGCCTGACCCACCTGCAGTCGGGCACGGACAAGCCGGTGGCGCACTGGATCGAATTGCTCGAGCGGGCATTGCGCTGATTGCGCGCGCGGGCGCAACGCCGATTTCCTGGCCGTGTTAGGATCGCGCCGAACCCGTCAATCGGCGGGAACCAGTGGCAATCTACAGGAACGATCTTGAGCTTCACCTTCCAACTCGTGCGCGACGACGAGGGCGGCCCGGCCGCCGTGGTCTTCGAAGACAGCAGCAGCCCCGGCCTGGTCCCGGTCTGGGAAGCCGCCGGCGTCTACGACGCGCTGTACAACAGCGACGGCCGCATGGCGCGCGACGTCTCGCGCGCCATCGCCTACGGCCTCGACCAGCTGAACGAGAACGCCGCGCTGGGCAGCCTGCTGCCGCCGGGCGTCTCGATGACCGAGGCGATCCGCTTCCTCGACAACGTCAGCCGTGGCTGCACCATCCACGGCGTGGCGCGCATCCAGACGCGCTGACGACGAATCCGTGCGCTTGTCACAAGAGGTTACGACGGCGCTATGGTGTTCAAGTGCAAGGGCTTGTACCATGTGAGCGTTTTGCTCGACAACGAAAGCCTCTTATGACCTTGCCAATCTTTTCACGTTCCATGTGCCTGGGCCTGTTCGCCATCGCCTGCGCCATCCCGGTCCATGCCGAGAGTTTCGCCTCGTCGGCCTCCAGCGCCGGCTCTGCGTCGTCGGCCAGCATTTCGGATTCGATCAGCGATTCGAGCAACAGCTCGAGCGGCGACGACAAGGTGGCGGCCGGCGACTACCGCGTGATCGATATCGCGCAAGCCCCGAACAAGCCCGACACCACCCGCCTGACCCTGCGCGCCGAAGCCGGCCAGGCCCGCACCTTCTTCCTTGACGTGCCGAACCGCGCCATGGCCCAGCGCCAGGTCAATGCCGGCGACGTGGTGCGCGTGAACGAGCGCGTCTATGGCTACGAATTCGCCCATGCCGACACCCAGCGTCCGTTCTTCCTGGCGCTGCAGGACGACTGGCAGCGCGACCTGGCGTCGCGCAAAGTCGTCATCTGATGCGGCTGCGCAGGGCGACCGCCGCGCTGGCGCTCGGCCTCTGCGCCAGCAGCGCCGCGTGGGCTGGCCTGCCGACCTTCTGCGAGCGCGAGAGCGACATCACCGCGCTCGAACAGGACCGCGTGCTGCGCTTTGCCGGCGTGGTCCGGCAAGAACTCGAACGCTCGGGCGGCAAGGTCGCCCTGATTTCCCGCGCCGGTGTGGACCTGAGCCGCTTCGGCCTGCTGTATTCGCATGCCGGCGTCGCCCTGCGCGACGATGCCGACGGCGCCTGGGCGGTGCGCCAGCTGTACTACGCCTGCGACGACGCCCGTCCGCACCTGTTCGACCAGGGCATCTCGGGCTTCGCGCTCGGCGCCGATGCGCCATCCAGCGGCCATGTGTCGCTGCTGCTCCTGCCCGAGCAGGACAGCGCGCAGCTCGAACGCGCCGCGCGCGACAAGCGGCTGGCGCTGGCGCTGCTGGCAGGGAAGTACAGCGCCAACGCCTATGCTTTCGGCACCGATTACCAGAACTGCAACCAGTGGGTGGCCGAACTGCTGGCGGGCGCCTGGGGCGGCGTATCGGGACACGGCGCAGGGCAGGCAGGACAGGTGCGCGAGCGGGCGCAGGACTGGCTGCGCGCGCAGGGCTACGTCGCCGGGCCGGTCAGGGTGCCGGGACACTTGCTGATGTTCGCCGGGCAGTTCGTGCCGCTGGTGCACGTCAACGACCATCCGGTGGACGACCTGCACGCCCTCGCGCTGCAGGTGAGCGTGCCGGCCTCGATCGAAGCCTTCGTGCGCCAGCGCGCGCCGCAGACGCAACGCGTGGAGATCTGCCACGACGAGGGCCGCATCGTCGTGCGGCGCGGCTGGGAGCCGCTTGGCGCGGCGTGCGAGCCGGGGCCGGACGACGAAGTGACCGTCCTCGCCAACTGAGCGTTTCGCGATACGCCCTTGGGCGGCGTCAGGCCGCCAGCAGCTTCTCGATATCGCCCTTCAGTTCTTCCGGCTTGGTGGCCGGCGCGTAGCGCTTGACCACGGCGCCTTCCTTGTTCACCAGGAACTTGGTGAAGTTCCACTTGATTCCCTCGGTGCCCAGCACGCCCGGCGCCTCGCCCTTCAGGAAACGGAACAGCGGGTGGGCGTCGTCGCCATTGACGTCGATCTTGGCGAACATCGGGAAGGTGACGCCGTAGTTCTTTTCGCAGAAGGCGCCGATCTCGGCCTCGCTGCCCGGCTCCTGGCGGCCGAACTGGTTGCACGGGAAGCCGAGCACCACCAGGCCCTGGTCCGCATAGCGTTGCTGCAGTTCCTCCAGGCCCTGGTATTGCGGGGTGAAGCCGCAGGCGCTGGCGGTATTGACGATCAGGAGCGCCTTGCCGCGATAGCGTGCCAGGTCGACCGGCTGGCCGTCGAGAGCGGTGGCGTTGAAATCGTAGGCGGTCATGGCGTTCTCCTTGTGGTTGAATCGCCAAGTTTACGCGAAGGCGGCGCGACGTGCACGGCATCCCGACGCGACCTTCCGGCACGAATCATGGCGGTGACTTTTATTGCGTCTTAGCATTTCTTAACGTATTTTGGGCACAGCGCGTGCGACAATTACGCTCGTCCAATTGTCCAGCATCCCGGGTTGTCATGCCACGTCACCGTTCTTCCGTCTTGCTGCTCGCGCCGATCGTGGCGGGCACGCTGCTCGCCCCTGCCAGCGCCAGCGTCCAGCAGCCTCCCGCGGTCCCCGCACCTGCCGCGCCTGCGCCAGCTACCCCCGTACCGGAAGCCGAGGTTCCGGTCCAGTCGACGGTCTCGGTCAGCGCGGTACGCTCGTCGAACCGCATCGACCGCCAGGCCTATGACGTCAAGAGCGATTCTGCCGCCACCAACGACACCATCGCCGATACCCTGAACAAGGTGCCGTCGGTCGCGGTCGACCCGGACGGCAACGTGACCCTGCGTGGCCGCAGCAATGTGCAGATCCTCATCGACGGCAAGCCGTCCGCCATGATGCAGGGCGAGAACCGCGCCGCCGCCCTGGGCGCGCTGCCGGCCGCCGACCTCGAGTCGGTGGAGGTGATCAACAATCCCGGCGCGCAGTTCGGCAACGAGGGCGGCGGCGGGCCGATCATCAACCTGGTGATGCGGCGCGAGCGCACGCCGGGCAGCTTCGGCGTGGTCAACGCCAACGCCGGCGCCGAGGGCCGCTTCAATGCCTCGACCTTCGGCAGCTACACGGGCGGACGCCTGAGCGTGCAGGGCGCGCTGTTCGGCCGCCGCGACAGCCGCGGCTCGACCGGCGAGACGACGCGCGACCGCATCGATCCGGCCACCGGCGCCGTGGCCAGCAGCGTGCAGACCTCGACCAGCGAGAACGACACCGAGTCGGCCGGCTTCAACGGCTCCCTCAACTACAACCTGGGCGAGAAGGACGTGGTGTCGCTCAAGGCCAGCTTCAACGCCAACCGCCAGGATGGCCTGTCGTCCGAGCGCTACCGTGGCACCGACGCATCCGGGGCGGTCGAGAGCGACTACCTGCGCTCGACCGTGCGCGACACCGACAACCGCAGCTACAGCCTGGGCGCGAGCCTCGACCACAAGGGCGAGCTGCCGGGAGAGATCTTCAAGACCGACCTGCGCCTGTCCGGCACCCGGGGCGAGGGCGACACCCGTTACGCCAGCGACTACACGGTGCGTCCGATCAATTCGTCCGATCCGCTGACCCGCCAGGACAACCTGAACGAGACCCGCATCATCGACCTCACCGGCGATTACGAGCGTCCGGGTGAGGCCGGCGTGCTCAAGCTGGGCTACAAGGTCATCCGCAACAGCAGCGTGATCGACACCCGCTTCCTCGACGTCGATCCGGGCACGCTGTTCGAAACCGTGAACCCGGCGCGCACCAACCGCTTCGAGCTGGTCGACACCACGCTGGCGCTGTACGGCACCTACCAGATGCGCCTGGGCGAGAAGTGGGGCGTGCTGGGCGGCCTGCGCACCGAATACACCGATCTGGACATGGACCAGGTCACGACCGGGATCAAGGCCGGCAACCACTACCTGGAAGCGATCCCCAGCGCCTTCCTTACCTATGACCTGTCCGATAGCACGGCGCTGCGCCTGAGCTATGCGCACCGCATCCGCCGTCCGGGCGCCTCGGACCTGAATCCCTTCGTGATCTACCGCGACGAAACGAACGTCTCGTCGGGCAATCCCGAGCTGATGCCGACCGAGTCCGACTCGCTCGAGCTGGGCGTCGAGACCAAGCTTGGCAACGTCGAGACCAATGTGCGCCTGTATGCGCGCCGCGACACCGACCTGATCTCGGAGCGCCGCTACTTCATTTCGGACACCGTGCTGCTGACCACGCGCGAGAACGCGGGCACCAGCCGCTCGGGCGGACTGGAATTCACCTTCAGCGGTCGCGCCACGTCCAAGCTGACGATCAATGCCAGCGGCAATATCGGCTATTCGGAGCAATCGGTGCTGGGCAGCGTGAACGACGACAAGCGCAGCGCGACCTCGATCGCCGGCCGCGCGCGCTTTAATTACCAGTTCAATCCGGCCAACAGCCTGCAGCTGGTGCTCAATGCCCAGGGCAAGACGCTGTTCGGCGAGGGTTATCGCCAGCCGACCCGCACCGCGGACCTGAACTACCGGCACAACCTGAGCCAGGCCCTGAGCCTGGTCGTCAACGTCAACGACGTCTTCGATTCGCAGAAGTCGGAGTCGATCACCGAAACCGACAGCCTGCGCGAATACAGCCTGCGCCGCCAGGACGGGCGCCTGGTCTACGTCGGCCTGTCGTACCGCTTCGGCACCTTTGGCGGCGGACGCGGCCCGCGTGGCCCGGGCGGGCCGGGCTTCGGTCCACCGGGCGGCGGCATGGGGCCGCGGTAAATACAGCCCGTCAGTACAGGCGATATGCCGGATGAATAATTCCGGCAAAGCGGCTTTCGGCGCAACAAGCTGTGACAGAATACGGGGACTTTTGTCCACTGCGTTCCCGATCCCATGCTCCGACCAACGCTCATCGCGCTGACCCTCGCTGCGCTGCCGGCCGCCGCCCAAGTCAGCCCGCCATCCGACCCGCCGCCGGTCAGCCCGGATGCCATGCAGAAGGTCGAGGTCAAGGCGGACGCCAACAGCTACGACCCGCGGCGTGACGACACCGCCAGCCGCATCGTGGTCTCGAACGAAGAGATCAAGCGCTACGGCGACACCTCCGTGCTCGACGTCTTCAAGCGCCTGCCCGGCATCACCGTCGGCGGTGGCGGCGGCCGCGGGGCGGGCGAAATCCGCATGCGCGGCCTGGGCAGCGGCTATACGCAGATCCTGATCAATGGCGAGCGGGCCCCGGCCGGCTTCGACATCGACCAGCTGTCGCCCGACGTCATCGAACGGATCGAGATCCTGCGCGCGGCCAGCGCCGAGTTTTCGACCCAGTCGATCGCCGGCACCATCAACATCGTGCTCAAGCGGGTGGTGCGAAAGGCGCAGCGCGAACTGCGGGTCGGCTACGGCAAGAGCGAGGACGCCAGCAACCCGAGCGCGAGCCTGAACATGTCGGACCGTCTCGACGCGCTGTCGTACTCGCTCGGCGCCAGCGTCTGGCGCTTCAACTTCGACCGTCCGCAACCGTACGAGGAAACGCAGATCGATCCGCAAGGCCGCCTGACGCAGCTGCGCCGCACCGAGCAGAACGACAGCGGCAGCCCGAAGGGCTTCAACCTCACGCCACGCCTGAACTGGACGCTCGAGAACGGCGACACGGTCAGCTGGCAGACGATGGTCTCGTACAATCGCAACGACTACCAGGGCAATGCGGTGACCACGACCGAGCTTGGCGCGCCGCCGCCGTACGACGTGCGCGACATGAACAACGAGGGCAACCACACGATGCTGCGCACGGACGTGAACTGGGTGCACAACCTGGAAGAGGGGGCGAAGCTCGACCTCAAGCTCGGCGCCAACGGCATGCGCAATCGCGGCGACTGGCGCGAATTTGACTACAACCTGGATCGCTTGGCGCGCGACTCCACCGTCCTGAGCGCGACCGACGAACGCGGGCTGACGCTGGTCGGCAAGTACACGACGCCGTGGAAGAAGGACCATGCCTTGTCGATGGGCTGGGATGCCGGCTACACGCAGCGCGAGGACGAGCGCGGCGAAATCGAGGTGTTGCCGCTGGCCGGGCGCGAGCTGATATCGAACGAAGAGTATGACGCCACCATCAAGCGCCTGGCGCTGTACATCCAGGACGAGTGGAACGTGAGCAAGCAGTGGTCGATGTATGCGGGCCTGCGCTGGGAAGGACTGGAGACGACCAGCGAGGGCAATACGTTCGAGACCAGCACCAACCGCGCCAGCGTGTTCTCGCCGCTGGCCCAGACCCTGTACAAGATTCCGGACAGCCGCGACCAGGTGCGCCTGGCGCTGACCCGCACCTTCAAGGCGCCGTCCGCGAGCAACCTGATCCCGCGCCGCTTCACGACGCCGAACAACAGCCAGACCGAACCCGACTACCGCGGCAATCCGGACCTGCAGCCGGAACTGGCGACCGGCATCGACGCCGCCTACGAGCACTGGTGGGCCGAGAAGGCGCTGCTGAGCGCCAGCGTGTCGGTGCGCCGCATCGAGGACTACACGCGCCAGGGCCTGATCCTGGAAGACGGCCGCTGGATCCAGACCCCGGTCAACGACGGCGACGCGCTCACGCGCAGCCTGGAACTGGAGGCGAAGTTCCCGCTGTCGGCAGTCATGGAAGACGTGCCGGAGATCGACCTGCGTGCGAGCGTGTCGCGCAACTGGTCCGAGGTGGACGCGGTGCCGGGCCCTGATAACCGCCTGGACCAGCAGGTGCCGTTGTCGGCGACGCTGGGGATCGACTACAAGACCCGCGACGGCAAGCTCAGTACCGGCGCCAGCTTCGCGTTCAAGGACGGCGGCCCGGTGCGGGTCAATGTGGAGCAGTCGCGCTACCAGAGCGTGCGGCGCGATCTGGACGTATATGCGTTGTGGAAGTTCAATCCGAAGTACCAGCTGCGGCTGGCCGCGTCGAACCTGCTGCGCCAGGATGGGGTGTCGGATTCACGCTATACCGATGAATTCGGGACGCTGCGCAGGACCAGTTTCAGTGAAGGACACACGATGGCGCGGGTGACGCTGGAGTCGCGGTTCTAAGCTGGCTGGCCGACGGCGGCATTATTCGTTCGCTGGCCTCAAAACGTCGTTCCCGCGAAGGCGGGAACCTAAGCCTTCAGCGCATCCGCTCGAGCAAATATCGGTGGGGATGCATGTACACTTGGGTTCCCGCCTGCGCGGGAACGACGTGTGGGAGGTGGTGGTGATTGCCGAGGGTCGCAGTATGCCGGTCGTCAGATCAACCCCAGCTTCTCCGTCCCACTCGAAAAATCGCGGTTCTTCGCGTGCTTGCTATTGAGCTTGATGTTCAAGCGCAGGTCATTCACCGAATCCGCATTGCGCAGCGCATCCTCATAAGTGATCTTGTCCGCCTCATACAGGTCGAACAGCGCCTGATCGAAAGTCTGCATCCCCAGCTCGCGCGACTTCTTCATGATCTCCTTGATCTCGTGCACCTCGCCCTTGAAGATCAGGTCAGAGATCAAGGGAGAGTTCAGCAGGATCTCGATCGCCACCACGCGCCCCTTGGCTTCCTTCTTAGGAATCAGCCGCTGCGAGATCAGGCCCTTGAGGTTCAGCGACAGGTCCATCAGCAGCTGCTGTCTGCGCTCTTCAGGGAAGAAGTTGATGATGCGGTCAAGCGCCTGGTTGGCGCTGTTGGCGTGCAGGGTGGCCAGGCACAGGTGGCCGGTTTCGGCGAAGGCGATCGCGTGTTCCATCGTCTCGCGGTCGCGGATTTCGCCGATCTGGATCACGTCCGGCGCCTGGCGCAGCGAATTCTTCAGCGCCGCTTCGAAGCTGTCGGTATCGACGCCCACTTCGCGCTGCGTGATCACGCAGTTGCGGTGCGGGTGGACGAATTCCACCGGGTCCTCGACCGTGATGATGTGGCCGTAGCTGTTCTCGTTGCGGTAGCCGACCATCGCCGCCAGCGTGGTCGATTTGCCCGAGCCCGTGGCGCCGACCATGATCACCAGGCCGCGCTTGGTCATCACGACGTCCTTGAGCGTGTCGGGCAGGGCGAGGTCTTCGAACTTCGGGATCGCGGTGGTGATCACGCGCAGCACCATGCCCACGCAACCCATCTGCATGAAGCTTGATACGCGGAAGCGCCCCAGGTCGCCCGGCGTGATCGCGAAGTTCGCTTCGCGCGTGAGCTCGAAGCCGGCCGCCTGCTTGTCGTTCATGATCGCGCGCGCCAGGTCGGCCGTGTGGCTGGCGGTGAGCGCCTGGCTCGACACCGGCGTCATGCGGCCGTCGATCTTGATCGCCGGCGGGAAGCCCGCCGTGATGAACAGGTCGGAACCGCCCTTGCTGACCATCAGGCGCAGCAGGTCGAACATGAACTTGGATGCCTGGTCGCGTTCCATCTGGATGATCCTTAGCCGAGGAAGTTTTCCGGGATCTTGGCCGCGGCGCGCGCGGCGCCGGTCGAGATCACGTTACGGCGCACCAGCTCCGTCAGGTTCTGGTCCAGCGTCTGCATGCCGGCATTGCTGCCGGTCTGGATGGCAGAGTACATCTGGGCGATCTTGGCTTCGCGGATCAGGTTGCGGATCGCCGGGGTGCCGATCATGATTTCGTGCGCCGCCACGCGGCCCGAGCCGTCCTTGGTCTTGAGCAGCGTCTGCGAGATCACGGCCTGCAGCGATTCGGACAGCATCGCGCGCACCATCTCCTTCTCTTCGGCCGGGAACACGTCGACGATACGGTCGATGGTCTTGGCGGCCGACGAGGTGTGCAGGGTGCCGAACACCAAGTGACCCGTCTCGGCCGCCGACAGCGCCAGGCGGATGGTTTCCAGGTCGCGCAATTCGCCGACCAGGATCGCGTCCGGGTCTTCGCGCAGCGCCGAACGCAGCGCGTTGTTGAACGACAGCGTGTGCGGGCCGACTTCGCGCTGGTTGATCAGGCACTTCTTGGACTCGTGCACGAACTCGATCGGGTCTTCGATGGTGAGGATGTGGCCGTACTCGTTCTCGTTCAGGTGGTTCACCATCGCCGCCAGCGTGGTCGATTTACCAGAGCCGGTCGGGCCGGTCACCAGCACCAGGCCGCGCGGCTTCATGGCCAGGTCGGCGAAGATCTTCGGGGCGTTCAGCTCTTCGAGGGTCAGGATCTTGGACGGAATCGTGCGCAGCACGGCCGACGCGCCGCGCTCCTGGTTGAAGGCGTTGACGCGGAAGCGCGCAAGACCAGGGATCGCGAACGAGAAGTCGCACTCGAGCACTTCTTCGTACTGCTTGCGCTGGCCGTCGTTCATGATGTCATAGATCATGCCGTGCACGTCCTTGTGCTCGAGCGGCGGCAGGTTAATGCGGCGCACGTCGCCATGCACGCGGATCATCGGCGGCAGGCCGGCCGACAGGTGCAAGTCTGAAGCCTTGTTCTTGACCGAGAAGGCGAGTAATTCCGAAATGTCCATTTATAATCCCTGTGGCTCGAGGTGCGCCTTTGTCATCATCGCGGCTCGAAAAATATTTCCTATAGAAAATCATTATGTCCACAATCGCCGCCAACTTGCAAGCTGTCGAAGCGACAATCGGGGAGGCTGTGCAAGCCGCTGGACGCGCCCGGGACGAGGTGCAATTGCTCGCTGTTTCCAAGACATTTCCTGCTCAAGCGGTGCTGGATGCGATGGCGTCCGGACAACGTGCGTTCGGCGAAAATTATCTGCAAGAAGCGCTCGACAAGATCGCGAACGTCGCGCAGACGCAACCCGATGCGCTGGTCGAATGGCATTTCATCGGCCCCATCCAGAGCAACAAGACGCGCCCGATCGCGGCCAGCTTCCACTGGGTGCACACGGTCGAGCGCCTTAAGATCGCCCAGCGCCTGTCCGAACAGCGCCCGCCCGAACTCGGGCCTTTGAATATCTGCCTGCAAGTGAACATCAGCGGCGAGGCCAGCAAGAGCGGCGCATCCGAGGCTGAATTGCCGGAACTGGCGCGCGCCGTGGCGCAGTTGCCGAACCTGCGCCTGCGCGGCTTGATGGCGATCCCCGAACGCGCGACCGAACCCGAGCAGCAGCGCGCCGCCTTTGCCCGCCTGCGCAAGCTGCACGACGCGCTGCGCGCCGACGGCCTGGCGCTCGATACGCTGTCGATGGGCATGTCGGGCGACATGGCGGCGGCGATCGCGGAAGGCGCGACCATCGTGCGCATCGGCAGCGCCATCTTTGGCGCACGCAATTACGACTAACAGGAAAACACATGAAGATCACGTTCATTGGTGGCGGCAATATGGCAGCCGCGCTCATCTCGGGCATCGTCCGCCAGGCGGGTTCGGGCGCGAACATCCACGTCGTCGACCGTAACCCCGAAGCGCTGGAGCGCCTGTCGCAACAGTACGGTGTGCGCACCGCGACGGCGATCGACGAACAGGTCGGGGAAAGCGAAGTCGTGGTGCTCGCGATCAAGCCGCAGCAGATGCGCGAAGTCGCGGCCGAGCTGGCGCCGCTGTTGAACCGCCAGCTGGTGCTGTCGATCGCCGCCGGCATCCGCAGCAGCGATCTGTCGCGCTGGCTCGGCGGCTACGACGCGATCGTGCGCACGATGCCGAACACGCCGGCGCTGATCGGCATGGGCGTGACTGGCCTTGTTGCGCAGACGGGCGTGAGCGAGGCCCAGCGCGCGCAGGCCGACACGGTGATGCGCGCGGTCGGCAAGACCGTGTGGCTGGATGACGAGGCGCAGATCGATCCGGTGACGGCGGTGTCGGGCAGCGGTCCGGCCTATGTGTTCTTCTTCCTGGAAGCGATGCAGGAGGCGGCACTGCAAATGGGCTTGAACGCGGAGCAGGGCAGGGAGCTGGCGCTGGCCACTTTCACCGGCGCGGCGCAGCTGGCGGCGCAGTCGGATGAGCCGGTCGAGGTGCTGCGGCAGCGGGTGACCTCGAAGGGTGGGACTACGCATGCGGCGATCAGTAGCATGGAGGCGGCTGGCGTCAAGGAAGCCATTGTCGCGGCGATGAAGGCGGCGGCGGCGCGTGGGCGTGAGCTGGGTGAGGAATTGGGTAGCAACTGAGCGCGGCTGGCAAAACTGTTCAGCATATCGCAAACGGATGAGCGAGTGCCCCATATGATTCGACGGTGCACGCGGAGCAGTTGCAGAAGCGCCTCGTGGATACGCTGCCAAACACCAACCTGCATCCATTCGTGAATGTTGACGCCAAATATATTATGCGACTGCCGCATCCGGCTTCACACGGCAGGTAGTCACAGAGACTCCGGTAATGAGACAAGCATGACCACGCTCAGGTTGCGCGAACATTGATACGTGGCGCCTCCCTTTGGACGATCAGCTGGAGGCAAAGAGATGATCTACCATGCGTGGCCAAAAGGTCTTCGGGAAGAAGTACTTAAGCCACGGCATCAGTTCTTCTGCAAAGCGCCGCAATTTTAATGCTCGGACTGAGCATGGGTACGTCCGCTATCGACCCTAAGCAGTCATTGCATCTGCACGCTGGACTGTAATATAAGTTTGGTAGTGGCACCCATAATTGGTTGAAGCACTGAACTCGACTTCAAATGTCTTGAGGAATCTCCTCTCCGGTCAGATCTTTGTATCGTGCTTCGCAGGCAATTTGCGCGATTACCATTCCTCGAAGACAACCGTGCATTACTTCATAGATACCGTCAACAATTATGTGGGGCGAGTCGAGCCCTTCATTCTCCGCGCGCGTCAGCAGAAGGGCAGCCTCAAACTTCGACGCAGTTCGGAAGACCAGCGTCCACGTCAGCGCCTCCTTCAAATCGATTTTCCAATGCGGAACGGTGACGGCGTGCTCCATTGCTCGCCGCATCCGGTTGGCTGCGTGTTCTAGGAGTGACCGCTTCATAAAGCTGTTCTTGCCGCCGAAACGGCTGTACTCAACGATCGCGTTCACATTCAACGCAAAAATGTGAGTAGCGAGGACAAGGTTCGCCTGCTCCATGTTTTCAGCAGTTTCTGCTTCCCTACGCTGCTCCTGATGATCGATTCTGATGATCATGAGCGAAGCCAGAATTGCAGCGATTTGAAGCAGCTGCCTGCGCCAATCCGATTACAATGAAGATGCTGAGGACAAGGCTTATAGCCAGCCAGTGTTTTAGAATGGCCGCGCGTGTCCTGCGCAATAGGCTGCCATCACTGCCCCTCCCGGTTTGCTAATTTTGCAAGTCTACCCGAAGTGCACGCTGCAAGAAATTCCACTGCTCCTCGGAATCTCCGGCAGCCCTTAGAAGAAGTTTATGCAGGATAGCAGACGGTTTTCACGGTTCAGTGTAGTCGGATGTTTCCTATTTAGCCACTAGAGGGTTTTGTTAGGCGCTCTAAGCCGCGCAGCAAGCGTCAACGATAATATAGGCGTGATCTAGACGCAGACCTGCGGCAGGTCTCCCCACGTGGGCGGCCGGCATCGGTGGCAGCACGGTCCGCTTTCGTCTAGCATGTTTATCTCTGAAATATTTCGCGTTCCGCTTCGGACTGAACAGTGTTCCATAACCTCCATTGCTCCGCCTCGGCGTGGAACGCTTCCCGATTGACGGTGCGCGGGCGCCACAGGGCTGCTTGTACGTCAGCAGAGCGGCCGAAGACATATCGATGCGCATGCTCCACCGTAAACCTCTGTATTTGCATAGCAAAATCGAGCGACACAGTTGTCCCTCGTGGCAGCCGCTGTCGAGCCCCGACTTGCGTAAATAAGAGGTGAGTGGGACTCAATGGCATAAAGATATCTGTGCCGTGACTGTTCCATCCGCCACCGAAGTCGTAGTTCTGCGCATCATGATAGTTTAGCCGCACAACAGGGCTGTCGCTGGTGAGCCACTCGACCTCTGGAGGGCTGCGAAGAATCGTCCAGCGATGTTGGTGAAGGACGTCGAGGGACTTCGTTAGCACATGCTTCAGGCTCCAGAGCCAAAGGCTGCGGCCTATCGATGCTTCAACACGGAGTAAGCCAGACTCTTCGCCCGGTTGAATCTCAACCATAGTACGAACTGGAAACAGCTCGTCACCTGCTTTCCGCCCCTCGAATGCAATTGGAGTTCCAGTTCGTTTCGCCTCCTCCAGCTCATGGACGGCGTCACTCATGACCTTGTTGATAAGGGATGGCAGGTTCTCCTGCCAGTCCTTCATTCGCTCCAGCAGTCTGGCAGGCGTCCGAGCATCCTGCGCGGCTAAAAACCTGATTAGGCGAGCCCATTCGTCGGGACTAAGTCTTTGATCGGTTACCGCGTGCTGAAGAGCGCTGCCCGCTGGAGACTCGAACATTGAATCGAACCATCTCTCGATGTCGTCACTTTCGCCACTCGCTGCCATTTGCGTGTAGAGGTGCTGGTGAAATCCAAGGCTTTTGGGCGAGCGTGCTTTCCACAGGCTTGATCTCGCGTGAGGTACTAGGATCCGGTACGACCAGACGTTGCCGTGAGCGTCTGCCCAACGCTTCAGGTAGCTGTGGGGAACGTAATGATTATCTCGTTTAATCAATGAAATCCCGTAATCGGACTAGTTTGACAAGAAAAGAATCTCAGACTCAGTCAAGAGTATTCGTGGGCACAAGCGAACGTCCGCTTCTGGCCAGTTCGGCCGTGTAGTGTATAGCGACTGTCGACCCGTTGCGGTCACTCAGCGTTCAGTTCGAACGTTTCGGCGAACTCGGCTTTTGAGTCGGCAATTTTGATGGCATGCTCCGGTTCCATTCCTATCAACAGGATTATATGGACAACCGTCTAGCTCGAACAGCGGACGCAGGCCATCAGGAACGCGGCTAGCTGCGCGCGCGGCATGCTCTGCATTACCGCGTTCCATCCAGACTCGATCGCGTTCGACATCGAGGCCGTCGGATTTGTGCCGGTAATGAAATCACCGCGGCATCCACAACGCGTTGGTGGGGCGCCTGACGGCCGAACCGGTCGCGCCAGGGTACCCCGACTATTCTTGGAAGCTGCCTCCCTACGATGATGAGCGAGTCGATCATGAATCCCGTTTCGGGGTGATTTTCGCCCTGCGTTGATCAGGCAAAGGAACCTTTGCCACCAAGGTCGTCCTTGAATCGCTTGTCAGCTATGTCGCGATGGAGCGGTGTCGTGCCAAGCTTGTTTTCCAGCGCGAATCTTGCGGCGGCTGTCGCCGACACGGGCATGCTGCCCTCGCTGACGTAGTGATATGCGCTCAGCACTTTTTGGTCGAATTTCGCGGTGTCCTTCTCATCGACGAATTTGTAGCGCGCTTGGAGGACGTGTGCGTGGCCCACCGCCTCGTCGTCGCTGATGACAAGATTTCCGCGCTCGCCCATGCGTACAATCGCACGTCCGATCGCTAGGTAAGTCGCGTCCTCAGTAATTCCCGTAAGTTTCATTTCGTTCTCCGTTGTACAGTGAATAAGTTTCGATTGGCGACTCGGGGCCTAAGCCGCGATGGCGCAGGGTTTAGGGCTGCAGAATGCTGCGGCACGTAACAATTTGAGATCTAGGCGCGGCGCGTCACCTCCACGCCGTTCAGGCCATTTGACTCGACCTGGTAATCTGAGGTCTCGCCGCTGGCAGCATCGAACAGCGCCACGACAATGCCTGCTCGCGCCGGGCCGCTACGCGCAATGGGTACGCCTTTGCGCTGGTGATCTGGACCTGCCGGGAACAGGCGCGCGTCAGCCGGCAGCGCGGCGCCGGCGCGAACAGGAACGCGGACACGATAGGTGAGGTGTAATTGCGCGTAACGGTTTGCTACATAGTTCGGGCTGTTGTCCGAGCTATGGGCCACGGCGTAGTCATTTTCCTCCTCAGCGAGCTCGACAGCTCGATCCATTTCCTTGTTAGAAATGCACATGAATTTTCTCCTAAGTGCGTTGACCGGGGCGTCCGGTGAGCAACTAGGATGCGTCACCTGGCAGGGCACGACAAGGGATTTTTGAGGTGAAATCGGGGTGTACCGATTCTACTAATGCCGTGCACTTTCAGAGGACGAGAAATGGCTTATGATGCCGTACCATTTTTACCTGTGCATGGAGCAACGATGCCCCGTACCCGCGACGAACACCACATTGTGCTGAGCCACTTTGACAACTTTTTTGTCTTCGGCTACCTGTACGAAAGCGAGCGGCAACGTAACCCGGACCTGGAAACCCTGCGAGGTTTTGCTGCGGAAATCGCTGCCAAGGCCGATCAGTCGCTCAATGCCGCAACCCTTACAGATCCGGAGCGCCTCCGAGGACTGATTTGCCGTGTTATGAATGTCCTGCAGCGAGCTTGCAAGGCGAACAACCCCGAAATTGACGGGCCAGTCGATGCTTCGTGGGATGGACTACTCGATAAATTTGCGAGCGAGGATCTGTGGCGTTTACACAGCGAACATCGCAATGAACTCATTCACATGTTCGAGACCGTTCTTTCACGGCTGAGCTTTACTTTTTCTGAAGATCTCCGACCATACGTCACGCCTGAGCTTGTGGCTGCGACATTCCGCGAGCTTCGTCGCGAAGGGCAGATCCGCTACGCTGGACCGGTTCCAGTGAACGTCCTCAGCGCTATCGCGCACCAGGCTTTCGTTGCCGGCCTGACTACAAGCCAGGCTCTATTGGGCAGTCCCATGCGTGTTGACCAGATGGTCGACACATACGTGAAACAGGCTAACCAGAGCTTTCAGCACTTGGTAACGTCTGGATTTGTGTACGAGATGGTGAAGGATCTATTCTCTCGTGCACGGCGTCTGAAGATTAGCCTGGACAGGATTTATCCGTGGGGAGCGCTGTGGGAGGCGCCATACTACGCACATTCACTTTTGGTGATCTATTCGGACCTGATCACTTCCGGCATCATTAAAAACTCGAAACACAGTCCGAAGGACAAGACCGGCGAGGCACCGCCGGACGACTTGTTCGAAGCGTTCGACTATTGGGCCGTCAATGCCCTTCCGGAACCGCGAATTCCATCCTCGGATCCAATCCCGAAGACATGTTTCCACACTAACGATACAGACATTCTTATTGACGGGAATTTCCTTCAACATCATGCAGTCTTGGCGATCCGTTACGACCAGCGGCTACCTGATGTCGAGCGGGCTATGCGTGGATTTCGCAATGTGCTACTTGCCCAGCGCAACAGGTATTGCGCCAACGCAGGGGTAGGTCTAACGTCGGATGAGACCAAGTTGTCTAACCGACCACGCCGGGAAATTATCCCGATCAACAAGACCAACAGAAGGCTGGTGCAAGACGTCAGCGCGATAACCGGCCACATGTGCGCGATGATATACATCGAGAAAATGCGCGAAACGCTACGCGATGAGTTGCCGAAAAAGACACCGTACGCCGAAATGCTCAAAAAGAACCAAGTAGACTTAATGTTCAAGATGCTCGATCACACGGGCTTCGACCTTGACCCCCAGACAATCCAGAAAGCTATCGCGAAAATCCCAGCTCAGTGCAACGCACTTCGGTCGGAACTTCTAAAAGAACACGCTAGAGATTAACAGGGCGTAGACGAAATGAATGACGTAGGTGTGGCATGCTGTTGGGGTATGGAAGGAGCATGCCATGGCGCCGAAACATCCGCTGGATGACGCTGAGTCATCAAGCAGGGCTGGTGGTAGGCCGTCGGCGTTGACGCCTGAGCATATCGCAGTGTTGCACGACATTGCTATCTCCGCCGCAGGGGTACGACCGGCCGGGGCACGTCTGCTGCTCAACAGGCTTGTCTACTTACCTTCTGCAGGGGAGGGCTGGGATGCCCGCTAGGGGGACAATTCCTTAATGACCGGTTATGGCCGAAACGAGGCTACAACGCCCGATTAGCCGCAACAAAGGACAGCAGTAGCACACCGAACAGCTCGAGCCTACGCCGCATGCCGGTTACCGCGCCGCTCAGCGTGAACACGAAGGTTCCGAGCAGGTCGAGCGTCAGGACGAGGGGCTTCAGGGAAACCCATCAAGGCAAGGATAGCGAGCATCGGGCGGTCGCATCGAATCGAATGGGCCAGTGAAACGTAAAGGTGCCCACCTTGCGCTCATATCGATGAGCGTACATGGACAAATAGCCAGGCCCTTGTCATACTTGCAAAAGAGTAATTAATTCGATCGGGGCGGACTATGCTGAACGATTATCTGAACAGGGATGCACGGCTTTTCCTCGAGCGGATGCCTGAGGCGCAACGTGAGTGGGTCGGCCTCGTCATCGCTGAGTTGCGAAAGCGCTATCCGGCCGCTGATCACTGGACTACCGGTGGAGAAGGTTCCAAGTACACCGATATCCGTATCGGCGGAAAACCAAAAAAGCTTACCAAAGGTAAGCCGGTGTTCTATATACAGCTACATCGTGGCAGGGGCCCCGTATCGCTGTTCGTCAACCCGAGCGCGCGGCGAAGCGATGCCGAGGCGAGGCTGCTTTTTGACCAAGCGCCGATCCTGCAAGAAGTGAAGGAATGGCTGGACGGCTACGAACTCACCGACCGGGGATACACTAAGCTGGAAGGCGATGGATTGCGGCCGGCGGACTATCCGGAGTCAGCCGGCGAGGATGAAGACGCCAGTCCGGACGACGAGGGCGATGCGCCTGTGTCGCAGGACGACGAAGCGCCCGCCCAAGCCCTGAACCGCATTCTCTACGGTCCTCCCGGCACTGGCAAGACCTACCGCACGGTGAGCGAAGCGCTGCGCATCATTGAGGATACGGCCGAGCCGGACGGCGACTATGCGGCCCAGAAGAAGCGTTTCGACGCCTTGCGCCGGGAAGGCCGGATCGCCTTCGTCACATTTCACCAAAGCTTCAGCTACGAGGACTTCATCGAGGGCATCCGTGCCGATACCCTCAAGGGCCAACTGTGCTACAGCGTGCGTGACGGCGTCTTCAAGCAGATGGCCATCTCTGCCATGTACCGTACGCCGGTGCCGCTAGAGCGGCAGGCCGAGCCAGACTTCGATGATGTCTTTGAGGCCTTCTTGGAAAAAGTCGGAAGCGAGCTGCCGTACCGGCTCCAGAGTGCATCGGGTGGAGAACTGCTAGTTCAGTCGATCAACGATGCAGACACGTTGCGGGTGACGCATGCAGGGCGCACAGCAGTGTATGGCGTGACTAGGAATCGACTGAAAGCCCTGTATGAGGCATATCCAACTCAGGCCGCGCTCGCCCTTAAGTCTACGGTGAATGCCATCACCGAGGTTATCGGCGGCGCCAACTCGACGGTATACTGGGGCGCACTCAAGCGCCTGCTGCAGTTCAGGGACGACTCCCGCCAGGAGCTGACACCGGCACCGGAGGAAAACCTGTCGCCGGTCGAGTTGACGGAATACGAGCAGATCAAGCGCCGGGTGCTCGGCGACGATACTCTGGCACCGAACGGCAAGCGCTACGTGCTGATCATCGACGAAATCAACCGCGGCAATATGTCGCGCGTGTTCGGTGAACTGATCACGCTAATCGAACCGGCCAAGCGCGCCGGCCGGTTCGAGACCGCAGAGGTCCAGCTGCCGTATTCCGGTGAGCGCTTCAGCGTGCCGTCCAACCTCTACCTCATCGGCACGATGAACACTGCCGACCGGTCGCTGGCCGTCGTCGACACGGCGCTGCGGCGGCGCTTCGACTTCATCGAGATGATGCCCGATCCAGACGCGCTGAAGCAGGACGATGTGCAAGGTGTGAAGATCAAGCTCATGCTTCGCGCCATCAACTTGCGCATCGAGCACCTGTACGACCGCGAACACACCATCGGCCATTCCTTTTTCATGGGCCTCACTGCGCGTTCCACGCTGGGCGATCTGGCGCTCATCTTCAAGAACAACGTTCTTCCCTTGCTGGAAGAGTATTTCTTCGAGGATTGGGAAAAGATCGACAAGATTCTCGGCAAGTCGCGCATCTACGAATCCCAGTCCACCACGACGCTGGGGTTCGCGCCTACTGGCAAGACCTGGAGGAGAAGGCTCGAGCGGCTCGACAAGGCAGCAACCTACCAGGCAATCTACGAACAAGCTGCTGCAGACCCGGAGCCGGAGACAGCGCCGGCCGCAGCGGACGACGCCGATGGCTGAATACTGTCTGCGTGAATTCGGCTTGATGGTGCAGGGTGTTCGCGAAGACGATTCGATGGACGTGTGTGGCATTGCCAGCCCTGCAGCCTGGAAGTTCTTCGAGAGTTTGGCCTTTTCCGGCGCGAAGGAAGACCGTTTCATCGAAATCGCGCGCCACGCAGGGGGCAAGGCACTGCGCGTGAAGAATTTCGTCGGCGTGATCGGCGCGCCGGACGGGACCCAAGTCGAAATCTTGCCCAAGACGTCGGAGGGCGCGCAGGACCTGGGCAGCACTCGCGACATGCTCTGGAAAATGCTCGGCGCCGTTGAGAACCTGCATCACCTCGAAACGACGCAGGCGCAGCTGCGGCTACGTGACGCTCCCATGACCGAAGCGTTGATGTCGGTCTTCCTTGATCATGTGGCCGCCTTGGGGCGGCGCGGAATCCGGCGCGACTACGAGCGCGTTGAGGAAGAGGAGCGCTTCCTGCGCGGGCGCCTGCGCGTGGCCCGTCAGATGCAGACGCCGCCTGGCCGCCAGCACCTGTTCCCGATCGAATACGATTTGTTTTCCGAGAATCGCGCCGAAAACCGCCTGCTCCACGCCGCCCTGCTCAAGGTCGCACGCACCAGCAAGACCCCGAAAAACCAGCGTCTTGCGCGCGAGCTGCGCCACAGTTTCGGCGCAGTGCCCGCGTCGGTAAGCCACCAGGCCGATTTCGCTGCTTGGCGCACGGGACGCGATATGGTCCATTATCAGCCAGTGCTGCCTTGGATCCGGCTCATCCTCAACCGGCAATGTCCCTTCTCTCTGCGCGACCAGCATGCCGGCGTCTCCTTCCTGTTCCCGATGGAGAAGCTGTTCGAAAAATACGTCGCGAAGGTGCTTGAGCGGCGCCTGGCCTCGCTGCGGATCGCCGTGCACACCCACGTCCGTACCCGCTACCTGGCGGAGGCGCCCCAAGCCTTCCAGCTCAAACCCGACCTTATTCTGTCCAGGGCCGGAGAATGGCTGGCCGTGCTGGACACCAAGTGGAAGCTGATCGACCGCCGCAACGCTTATGCCGACGGTAGTGAGGATCCCAAGGCCGGCATCGCGCAGTCCGATATGTACCAGCTGTTCGCATACGGCCACAAATACCTGGGTGGAGAGGGCAGGCTGGCGCTGATCTTTCCAAAGTGGACCGGTTTTGCGGAGCCACTGCCTCCATTCCGGCTTGGCGACAAACTGTGGCTTGAGGTGATTCCGTTCGACCTTGGTAGCGACGCCTGCGTGCTGGGCAAGGAACTGCTAGGGATAGCGCTCTAGCGGCAGCGCGCGCCAAGCTTCTTTGCTCAATTCGAGCTCACAGTAACGGGCCCCCATACAGCCGTTGAGTTCAGCATAGCAGGTTGCAAAGGCGAAACAGTCGCAGACTGTCACGACCGGCAGGAATCAACCCAAAGCGGACGGTCGTTCGAGAGCATGTTAGAGCACGTAAACTATATAGATCGTCACCGAATATCCACGCGTCGGAAAGGACGCCATCGCCTTTCTAGTCCTGAACATAGAATTGATAATAATCTCCACATAACATCAGGGAAGCCCTGATAAATTTACTTCACAAGCAAACTTATCTCGGTCAAATCCAGGAAACGCAGGAAGCTGCGGCGATCCAGCAACTGGTACTCCAGCGCGTCGTCGGCTAGGTTGTAGAGCTGTTGCAGCATCAGGATCTTGATCATCAAGACCGTCGGGTAACGCGGACGGGCGCCATTGGCGCGCGAAGGACGCGGTGCAGCGACATCGATGCGCTCCGCCAGCGCCTCGAAATCCACGTGCTCGACCAAGCCACCAAAGGATCACCCAGCTTTGCGCGCCGGTCCTCACGCTCCTGCTCGGCAAACAGACTGATCCGGGGTTTCATCATGACGGCACTCGCTGGCTTGGTTCGATGTCAGGATTTTACTCAGCCGCGGGTATCTCGGTCGAGGTTTTTCGAGGTGACCTTAAGCTGCCTGTTTGTCGTCTGAAATCGTCTTGGTAACATCCTGAGCTACTTTACCGTTATGCAGGACAATTATACGCTCTGCCATTTGGATCGTTTCCGGACGATGCGCAACGATGATTCGAGTAAGCGGAATCTTCTGTATAGCCTGGTTGACGGCTTGCTCGTTCCATACATCAAGATGGCTAGTTGCTTCGTCCAAAACCAGGATCTTCGGCTGTTTATACAATGACCTTGCCAATAGAATTCGCTGTTTCTGCCCGCCAGATAATCCGGTGCCAATGTCGCCTATCAAGGTATTAAAAGCCATTGGCATAGCGGCAATCTCGGTTGCGATGGCCGCTAGTTGAGCGCATTGGTGAACACGCTGCATATCGATCATTGGATCGAAAAAAGCGATGTTATCCGCAATCGAGCCAGCAAAAAGGGTGTCGTCTTGCATTACTGTTCCCAGCATGTTACGGTAATTCGCCATACCGATGTGTCCAAGCGCTACGTTGCCAACGCGGATTTCGCCGTCAGTTGGGCTCAGTAGGCCGAGCAGCAGTTTCATCAAAGTCGTCTTGCCGCAGCCTGAAGGGCCGGTGATTGCAACGCATTGTCCGGCTGAAATGCTTAGATTCAGTTCCTTAATAACCTCAGGTTCGCTATCGGAATAGCGAAAACTTAGGTTCTTGATCTCTATCGAGGGACTGAGGAGGCTTGGGTCGACTTCGGCCATAGCGTTTTCCACTTCTGCTTCGGTTAGCACGATGTCAGCTAGACGTTCGCCGTGTAGACGAATCATGCGCAGTTCGAAGAGCTTATCGATAAGACTGGCCATGCGCTGACTGAACTGGTCCTTATAGCTGATGAACGCAAACATCATACCAACTGAGAATGCGTTGTTTAGGACCGCCAAAGCTGCAAGCCATATTACTATCACACGCTCGCTATTAAAAAGAAAGGTGTTGGCGGTTTGGTACGAAACTGATAATTTGGCTATGCGCAAGTTGGCGTTGAATTCTTCGGTTAGAGAGTTCATCCAACCTGAACGGCGTTCATCGCTGCGTCCGAACAGCCGAATGCTTTGCATACCGCGCACCGTTTCCATGAAATGGCTCTGCTGTTTTGCGGCGTGGATAATCTGCTCGGAGTTCGCGGCACGCAGGGCGCTAAACATAGCCCAACGTAGAAAGGCATACAGCATCACGGCAACGCAGGCAACGGCGGCCAGTGTTGTGCTGTACAAGAGCATCATGATCAAGGTACCCACCACCAATATTCCGTCGATGACGCCTTCGACGAACTGAGTGGTCAGGCTAGCCTGCATTCGCTGTATTGACCCAAAGCGCGATACGATGTCGCCGGTATGGCGTTTTTCAAAGTACGTCAGCGGCAGCTTCAGCAGGTGCGAAAACACATTGCCCAGCCATTGCAGGTTTAGGCTGGTGGACATTACGGTGGTGACCCAAGAGCGTACAGCCCCAATGGCGGTCTGGAGTAACACGAGTAGTAAGAAGCCGCAGCCTAGCACCGTGATCAGGTCGCGGTCTGCGGCCAGCAGCGCTTCGTCCACAATCCACTGCATGTAGAAGGGCGCAACTAAAGCACAGACCTGCAGAGCCAAACCAAGTGCCAGCAACTGAAACAGGCTACGGCGCAGGCCGACCACGCGTCCCATGAGGGCGAACAGGGAGAAATTCTGACGTTCTTCCCTGACCTCGAACTGCGCAGTGGGCGTTAGTTCGAGAGCAACGCCGGTGAAGTGTTTGATGAATTCGCCCATGGCCATGCGACGTTCACCGACGGCCGGATCGTGCATGACCGCATGTTTGGCCGTGACGGACTTGAGCACGACAAAGTGATTTAGATCCCAGTGCAGGATGCAAGGCAGTTTCAGCTCGGGCAGATGCTGTAAGTCCAATTTGAGCGGTCGGGTCTGCAGAGACAAACCGCTCGCCATCGCCATTAAGCCCTTCAGGTTCACGCCTTTCATCGACACCGAAAAGCGGCGGCGCATGCTCGGGATGTCGATCTGGTGGCCCCAATAACTTGAAATCATCGCGAGGCATGCCAGACCGCATTCGGCCGCTTCGGTCTGCATCAGAATGGGTAGCCGACGACTACTCCAAAAAGCTAACCGGGAAAGAATGGGAAATTGCATGTTTCAGCTACGATCAGGGATAAGCCGACCGCGACAACGCGCGAGGGATCGGCAGGACGGTGAGATACAGACCTTCCGATTACAGGCGGCCTGAGATACTGAACAGCGGTTCCAACACCCATTCGTAGAGTTTGCGGCGCTCGAGCAAGACGCTAGCGTCAACCAACATGCCCGACCGCAGTGGCATCGCCGTACCATAGGCACGGACGGTTTGCTGGTCAAGCTCAATACGAATACGGTAGACTGGCTCCGACTGGGCCGCACCTGGCATCGCCGCCGCTGAGGTCGGCAGCTCCTCGGGGCGTACAGAGGTAGTGGCCACCTCGCGCACGCGGGCCTGGTGCTGTCCGAATTTCTGGTAGGGGAAAGCTTGGTAGCGCAGCATGGCCGACATGCCGGGTTTGACGAAGCCTACCGCCCGTGACGGTACAAACATTTCCGCCTCCAGCTTATTTCCTTCAGGCAGGATTGATGCTAGTGAGACTGCAGTCCCCACCGTCTGGCCAAGATTGGCAGTAATCGCCGTGATCGTGCCACTTTGGCGTGCCCGCACAGGAATCCCGCGCCGTGCCTCATTTTCGGTGAGGTCCTGCTCGAGCGTGGAGGCACTGCGGCGCAAGGCGCTTTCGTCACGCAGCGCCTGTACCTCGATATCCTGAGCTTCCGCTTGAGTACCTGCCAAATCGCGCCGAGTAGCAGAGCAGATTCGCTCGATCTCGAGCAGGCGCTGACGTTGGTCGAGCAGTTCCGCTTCGCGCTCCTGAAGTTGTGCTGCAGAGATGTAGTTGGTTTCCTTCAACTGCGCATATCGCATGACAGTTTGTTCAGACAGGGCAATTCGCTGCTTTTGCATAAGTGCCTGACTCTCGAGCCGTTTGATCTCTCCTTCGAGATCCCGGGCGCGCTGTAGCATCGCTGCGCGGCGATACCCGGCCTGAACTTTAGCTTGCTGCAGTTCGATTTGAAAGCTATCCCGGCGCCGCACCAGCAAATCGGAGATCAATGCCTCCGTGGAACGCGCGTCAGAATTGCTGCGCTCGCTTGAAAGGACGAATAAGATATCACCTGTGCGCACGAATTGGCCTTCTTTAACGTGAATTTCGCTAATCACACCGACCTGGCTTGCAAATATCCTGATCACACCGGCAGTAGGCACCAGCATGCCTTGGACGTGCGACTTGCGCGTAGTCTCGAAAAAGGCAAAGAAGGCGATTAAAAGCAATGCAAGTGTCACGAACACGCCTGTTAGAACTAGATGTGTGACCGGACGGGTTAGGACGACCGTGCCATATTGGCGCACTGTCATATGTTCAATAGCTTGCTTTCGGAACAGGTTTGTAGAGCCCGGCCCCTGGTACGTTGTCGGTGCAGGCGCAGCGGTTGAGGACTGCTCAGTGAGCAAATTTGCTTTGTGTTCGTCCGAATTGGCAACAGTTTCGCGCAAGGTAATCTCTTTGAACCGGCAGCTATTGGATAAAAAGCCAAATAAAAATACTATTATTCAGGAAAGCTTCATTTAAAGAAATAACTGGGAAAACTTAATGGCCTTCCCTGCAACTGATTCTCAAAAGCTCCTGCAGCACAGATGGAAGATATTTTTATATCTAGATTAAGACTAAAATTAAGAATTAGTGATCTAACTTCAAATAGATGTTCAACTAGATTCAAAGAATAGAGCGCTCGAAACAAGTTCCGGGCGCTCTTATTTTACCTCTTCTTGCGCGAACTAACAGTGAATACAGCCATCATCGCAATGAAAAATATTACAGATGAAACGACTACCGAGGCTGGCTCCCCACCGGCTGTGTTTACTAATGAATAGATCCACGGGAACAGGAGTGCGAAGATCACAGTTGCACCTAGAGCCATCAGTATTTTCTTAGTCATATGGACTCCATTCTTGTAACGCGAATTAATTGTATTTAACCAATCGCCGTTAGGGCTTATTCTTTCTGAGAATTGCCTCCATGTCATTTTCAATTTTGAGGCCTCCGGCAATGGCTCCGCCCACCAAGCCGCCAAAGAAGCCTGCTGCCATACCTTGGGGACCGGCAAGTGCGCCGCCCATGGTGCCCGCAATGGCGCCACCGATAGCTCCAGCAGACATACCATCGAAGTCCCATGAGATGCTCAGACCACCATTGACTTCATTGATTTCATTCATCGTAAGTTCATGCATTGAATTCTCCTTAGGTTAAGCCGCAGCACTTGCTATCGGTAAGAAATTCTAGCACGGGTGAATTCATACAAATCTCTCCAAATATATTCTAAACGATATTTTACGGGCTACCGTGCGTCAATACGCGCGCGCCGCTCGTCATTACATTCGGTAATCCCCCCGCAAAAAGAGCGTGTTTAGAAGTAGAATTTTCTACTTAACAGAAAGCTCTACATGAAGACGTCCCGCTTTACCGACAGCCAGATCATCGCCATCCTCAAGCAAGCCGAAGCTGGCAGCCCTGTCCCGGAACTATGCCGCGAGCACGGCATCAGCAACGCCACGTTCTACAAATGTCGCGCCAAGTACGGCGGCATGGATGCGTCGCTGATGGCACGCATGAAGGAGCTCGAAGACGAGAATCGGCGCTTGAAGAAAATGTATGCCGAGGAACGTCTGAAGGCCGAGATTGTGGCCGAGGCGCTGACAAAAAAGTGGTAGCGCCATCTCAGCGGCGAGAGATGGCGCAGTGGGCCGTGGCACAGCGGTCAGCCACGATTAACCTGGCTTGCCGAGCGTTTGGCATCAGCCAGACCTGCTACCGCTACAAGGCGAAGCTGGACGAAGAGAACAACGTCATCGCCGACTGGCTGGTGCGGCTGACGAACAACCAGCGCAACTGGGGCTTCGGGCTGTGCTTCCTGTACCTGCGCAACGTTAAGGGATTCAAGTGGAACCATAAGAGGGTCTACAGGATCTACCGCGAACTCGAGCTGAACCTGCGGATCAAGCCGCGCCATCGTCTGGTGCGCGAGAAGCCACTGCCATTGGCCGTGCCGACCGCAATCAACCAAAGCTGGTCGATGGACTTCATGCATGACCAGCTTGCCGACGGCCGCAGCATCCGCCTATTCAACGTCATCGATGACTTCAATCGTGAAGGCTTGGGAATCGAGGTCGACTTCTCGCTGCCATCCGAACGCGTTATCAGATCATTGGACCGGATCATCGAATGGCGCGGCAAACCGGAGGCGATCCGCTGCGACAACGGCCCCGAATATATCAGCGCCATGACGTTGGCTTGGGCCGCCAGGCACGGCATCCGCATCGATTTCATCCAGCCAGGCCAGCCTCAGCAAAACGCCTACGTCGAGCGATACAACAGGACCGTGCGCTACGATTGGCTAGCGCACAACCTCTTTGAAACGCTCGACCAAATCCAGGAATTTGCCACCCGCTGGCTGTGGACCTACAATCACGACCGGCCCAATATGGCGCTCGGCGGCATCACACCAAAACAGAAACTTTCCCTTGCCGCTTAACCTCTACTTTTAGCGCGCTCTAAAAATGGGGGGATTACCATTCCACCCCGCCAGCCCGAAATGCGCGTCGTCTTCAGTGAAACCGAATTCGCCACCCGCCCCCCACCCCATCATCGAGCAATGCTCAATCCCAACCACAGCCCAGAGTATTCAACCGAGAAGAACTTCATTAGTGCGCTATCTATTTCTCCCTTTATTATGTAAGTGTTGGTTTCAAGTTCCGCGTTATATTGATGCGCGAGACTTCGTAATCGCGGAGTGCCCATTAATTAAGGCCACCTCGAATAACCCGCTTTCGATGTGAGCGACGCAACGCGAGGCGTGATTCTGCCTTTCAGCAAAGCCCAACAGCGTTATTTGCGAAGTGTCCAGCACCTTGGGTCCGGGCAGGTTTGGCAGCCGAAGGCTGCCGAACTGCTGTTTAGAACGGCGCCAGGCCGCGTTCTTTCAAAAAGACGAGACGCTTGAGGTTGTAACTGGCGGCCTTCAGTTGCAAAACGAACGTGGTGCGCACGATTCCCAGACAGCGCACCAGTTTGCCGCCCATCTGGGCCAGGGCGCCAAACACATGCTCGACACGGGCGCGCGGCGTGGCGATCGCGCGGTTGCTCCGTTTCTGTGTCTCGGAAATGCCCTTGGTCGCATGACCGCACCGCTGAATATGCACCCGCCAGCTGGCTTGCTTCAAGCTGGCTTAGAGTTCAATGCTGGGACATCCCCGATCGGCATAGACATCCCGGCTCGTGTTGCTCAGGTCGAGCAACTCCTCGAAGACGGTGGTGTCGGCCACGGCAGCATGTGTGATGGCGATCTTGCGGATCAGCTTGCAACGCTTGTCGACGCTGGCATGCAGTTTGTAGCCGAAGTGGTTCTTGCCATGCTTTTTGGTCCACTTCGCATCGACATCCTTCTGAGCGCGCTTATGCGGTTTCCAGCTCAGCGGCATCATGCCCTCCTTGACCGTCTCGGCTTCTTCCCGCTTGTTGCGCTGGACCGGGGCTTGCACGAGCGATGCGTCGACGATCTGTCCGCAACGCGCCAGGTAGCCCTGCGACAGCAGCTGTTGCTGGACCTGCTCGAATACCTGATTTCCTACGCCAGCCTGGGCCAGACGATCACGGAACAGCCAGATTGTCTTGGCGTCGGGAATGCTGCTGCTCTCGGTCAAATCCAGGAAACGCAGGAAGCTGCAGCGATCCAGCAACTGGTACTCCAGCGCATCGTCGGCCAGGTTGTAGAGCTGTTGCAGCACCAGGATCTTGATCATCAAGACCGCCGGGTATGGCGGACGGCCCCCATTGGCGCGCGAAGGACGCGGTGCAGCGACATCGATGCGCTCCGCCAGCGCCTCGAAATCCACGTGCTCGGCCAAGCTCACCAACGGATCCCCCAGCTTTCCACGCCGGTCCTCACGCTCCTGCTCGGCAAACAGACTGATCTGGGATTTCATCATGACGGCACTCGCTGGCTTGGTTCGATGTCAGGATTTTACTCAGCCGCGCGTATCTCGGCCGAGGTTTTTCGAGGTGGCCTTAAGGCTAGTGTTGGCTGTAACCTACGCCTAAAACGGTGCTACCAATTTGCTCGCCCAGCGAACTATTTGTCCGCCAGACCCATTGCAGTAATAGCCTACAGAGCTGAGCTAAGTTTTCGCCTGTCTTATCAATCTATAAAATGTCCGCATTTGGCCGATAGCAGACCTTCGATATGGCTGAGTGTATTCGGAGGTCGCTCTTATGGCAACCTCAGGAAACTGACGGGTGTCTCGAGTAGTTAAGGACGCTTAATAGAATCCTTCTAATCTCAACGCCGTAACCAGGCGCGCGCCCGCAGCAGAACCGGCCTTGTAGAACACCGCCGGCTTGCCAAAGGGCGCCGCCACCTCGGTCCAGGCACCCGAGCCGGCGTCAAAAGGCCTGCCGGTCCAGAGGTCAATCCAGGTCCCGGCCGGCAGATAAAGCCGCACCGCTTGCGCGCCACGCGTCACCACCGGCGCCACCATGAAATCCGACCCGAGCATGTACTGGTAGCGCAGCGCGTAGGTATTCTGGTCAGATGGAAACTCCAGGAAAGGATGCCGCACCAGCGGCGCACCGCTGTCCGCCGCCTCCTGCATCAAGCCCTGCCGATAGAAACCCAGCGCCCGAAAAATCTTGCTCATGCGCGCAAAGTGGGCCAGCGTCTCGGCATCGCTATCCACCTGCCAGCTGATGGCCGGGTTCAGCCCCTCGTGAGTGCGCAGCACGCCCGTGAACGCATTGAGCTCCACCCAGCGCATCCATAATTCCTTGTTGCGCGCGATGACGGGCACTTGCCGGCCGAGCACCGTCAGGCCGAAGGCGTTATAGCCGCCGGTATCGCTGTGCAGCAGGCTGTAGCCCGACACGCCGCCCGACAGCATACCGACGATCGCGGTGCGGATGCCGTCGTAGCCGTCCCATGTCTGCAACTGGTCGCCGAGCCAGAACAGGGTTCCTTGCCCCGGACTGCGGGTGAAGCCGGAACGGTGAAAGGCGATGACGTCGCCTTCGCGCCCGGCCTCCATCATCGCTTCGCGGTTCACCGCTGCCCATTCCTCGGGATAGCGGTTGTGCCAGACGGCCGAATCGTTACCGTTCGCCAGTACCGCGTCGAATGGAAGCGCTTCACCGAAGTCGGCCATCCAGCCGGAAGCGCGGGTGCGGCCGAGGAGCTCGTTCTTGATGACGTTCTTGATCCAGGTGCGCGCCTCAGGGTTGCTGAGGTCGACCAGCGCCGCATCGAAATTGGTATTGCGGATCAGGTAGGGCGTGCCGTCCTGGCGTTTGACGAGATAGCCGGCCTGGCGCGCCTGCTGGTACAGGCTGTCGTGGCCGGCCTCGGTGCTAAGAAAAGGATTGATGTAGACCAGCATGCGGGCGCCGAGGCGCGCGAGCCGGTCGACCAGTGCGTCCCAGCGTGGATAGTAGGCCTCATCAAGCTCCCAGTTCCACCACAGCTGCTTGCAGGCGTTCGTGATGCGCACGCCCGGCCAATCCTGGATCCACAGTCCCGCGAGCGGAATGCCGGCGCGTTCGAAGGTATCGAGCTTTTTATTGGCCTCATCGGTGCCGCCCTGCACCGAGACGATGGCGCCGCGCCCGACCCAGTCCGGCAGGGGCGGCATGCGGCCGGTATAGGCCGTGTATTCGCGGATCAGCTCGAGCGGCGTGCGGCCGTACAGGATGCGTCCCGTCATCGCGCTCGTGAACAGTTTGATTTCCACGCGCTCGGGACGTTGAAAATCGAAGATGCTGTACTCGGTGTTTTCGAGAAACAGCGAATTGAGCTTGCTGCTGAGGTAGTGCGGCGCCGGCGCGCCGGTGGACACCTCACTGCCGCCACCGCCGCCTTCGAGCAGGTCGAACAGCTGGGTGAAGCCGGGCAGGCCGCGGCCGACGCCGTGTTCCTGCACCAGCACCGGGATGGTCTTGCCCTTCTGGTCGACCCAGGTCAATTGCTGGCCCAGGCCGAAGTAGCGTTCATCGGCGCTCGAGGCGTGGCGCAGATAGCTGCGGTTCAGCTGCACGGCCTGGGGGCCTTCAAGTTGCAGGCGAAAGCGCAGCTGGTTGACTCCGGCCGCGTCGAACCCCAGGCGGTAGCTCACATCACAGCCCGGACCGCTCAGGCGGCCACGCACGACCAGCGTGTCGGCCGCGCGCTCGAGCGCATCGATGCTCTGGGCAAGGCACTGCGCCAGCAGCTTGTCGTCGATGCGGTAGGAGCCGTCGGGCGTGCCGAACTGGCAGACGTCGGCTTGCCCCTGCGCGGCGCCGAGGAAGGCGCGGCCGGGCACGCTGGACCACAGGATGCGCGCCGGCTCGGCCGCATGGCCGATGCGCAAGCCGTTATTGGCGAAGGACAGGGAAAAGGCGCCGACGCGATAGGCGCCGTCGACGCGCGACGCAAGCGCGGCGGGCGACTGCGCCTGCATGGCCGCCGCCGAGAGAGGTAGCAGGAAGGTCAGTGCCAGGAAGGTCAGCGCCAGGACTGGCCGCAGGATTCGTGTGCGCATGATGCCTCCAACCGTGGTCGCTCGTCCGGTTGGACAGCGGCCCGGTCGGCGCGTTCACGCGCACCGGATCAGTGGATCTCGAACTTCCTCCAGCCCAGCACCGGCAATACCTTCTGCGCCAGCTTGTAGGCGGACAGGGCGCCGGTCACCACGCCGACCACCCACTTCGGCTTGGTGATCAGGAAGCCCAGTCCCAGGCCGGCGGCGGCCAGGACGGCGGTCTTGTGCTGCGCCACGTAGCCGGGGGCGCCGCCTAGTTCGGCCGGATGGCGCAGCAGCGCCACGTCGTGCGCCATCAGCGCGCGCTGTTCGGCGCACTGGGCGGCGAGCAGGCGGCGGCGCGCCGCCAGGGTGTCATTGCTGCTCATCGATCGGCTCTCCTTTGACGGCTTGCGCATCCTTGCGCAGTTCGGCCAGCGTGGCGGCCATGAGCGGCGGACGGGTTGCCAGGTCGCCGCGCACCTTGAAGAAGGCGAGCAGGCTGCCCAGAGCGAACAGCCCCGTCATGACGCCGATCGCCAGCAGGCGATGGGTGTCCCAGAACAGGACCAGCACGAACAGGATCGCCAGCAACACCGCGACCACCGCGAAAAAGGCGGCCGCGACGCCCCAGGCCAGATAGCCGATCAGCCGGTGCGTCTCTTCCTGCAGCTCGATGGCTGCCAGTTCCAACCTGGTCCGCACCATGGCGAGCAGGTTGGATCCTATCCTTCCGACGGTCGCGGAGATCGTCATTTTATTTACGCGCGATCAGCATGCCGATCACGACGCCGACGGCTGCGCCCAGGCCGACCGACTTCCACGGATTGTCCTTGACGTACTCGTCGGTGGCCTTGGCGGCGACCTTGGTGCGCTCGACCACGGTTTCTTCGGCGTGGATCAGGCTGGTCTTGGCGGAGGCCAGGGTCTGCTCGAACTTGACCTTGGCGGCCTTCAGCTCTTCGCCGGTCAGCTGGCCGCCGTTGCGCAGCCACGATTCGGCGTCGTGGATCACGGTCTTCAGGTCGCTGACCAGTTGGTCGCGGGTGCCGGTCTGGGTCGGGATTTTTTCGATCATCTTGGGCCTCTTGTGTGTGGTGGGTGAATGCCTTTTGGACAATATTAACCTAATGCATAGTCGAGCGCGACACCAATGAACAGTGCGGCGCCCAGCCAGTTGTTGTGGCGGAACGCCTTGAAGCACTTCATGCGGTCGCGATCGCGGATCAGGGTGTAGTGGTAAAGCGCGATGCAGCCCGCCACCGCCACCCCGCCCACGAACCACCAGCGCAGGCCCAGCGACCAGCCGCACAGCAGCAGGATCGCCAGCGAGGCGCCGTAGCACAGCATGATCGCGGCCACGTCGAAGCGCCCGAAGGTGATGGCCGAGGTGCGCATGCCGAGCTTGAGGTCGTCGTCGCGGTCGACCATGGCGTAGGCGGTGTCGTAGGCCACGGCCCAGAACACATTGGCTACCAGCAGCCACCAGGCCACGGCCGGCACCTGGTCCTGCACGGCGGCGAAGGCCATCGGGATGCCGAAGCCGAAGGCGATGCCGAGATAGGCCTGGGGAATCGCGAAGAAGCGCTTGAAATAAGGATAGGTGCCGGCCACGATTACCGCCACCACCGACAGCTGCTTGGTCAGTGCGTTCAGCGGCAGGATCAGCAGGAAGGACACGATGGCCAGCACCGCCGCCACCATCACGGCTTCCTTGCCGCTGATCTTGCCGCTGGTGAGCGGGCGGTCGACCGTACGCTTGACGTGGCGGTCGAAGTCGCGGTCGGCGTAGTCGTTGATGGCGCAGCCGGCGGAGCGCATCAGCGCCGTGCCGACGACGAAGATCGCCAGCACCTGCAGGTCCGGCACGCCGCCGGACGCCATCCACAGCGCCCACAGGGTAGGCCACAGCAGCAGGAGAATGCCGATCGGCTTGTCGGCCCGGACCAGGCGGAAGTAGAGCGCCAGCTTGTTCATGGTGAATCGCGTCTTGACAGGCAAGAATTGTTGAGCAGAAGACAGCGATTCTAGCCGGTTTATCCGTGCGCGCCCATTCCGTCCCCGTCCATACGGGCGCCATCCCTCGTGCATGACAACGCCATGTATTCAATGCGTGGCGAATACATGATTGTTGTCTTTTTGTCGTCATGAATTTGACATTTTTGTTTGTTTTAATGCATCGGTCCTGCCGGGGGTGGCGGGACAGGACGGGCCCGATGCGTGGGCGCGGCCAACGACACCAGACGCCGGACCACCGGCTCGATTCCTACTCTTTGGAGCATCTCGATGAACGAACACGATATGTCGCCTTCGCGGCGCAACCTGCTCAAGGGCATGGCCGGCGCCTCCGCGCTGCCTTTCGTCGGCGCCTTCGCCGCGCTGCACGCCCGCGAAGCGCTCGCGGCCAATGGCGCGACCGCCCTGGTCGACAGCCCCTATGGCCCGATCGCTCCGGTCAACGACCTCTCCACCGGCCTGCCGCTGCTGCAACTGCCGCCGGGCTTCAGCTACAAGAGCTATGGCTGGCGCGGCGACACCATGAGCGACGGCCGTCCCTGCCCGGGCGGCCATGACGGCATGGGCGTGATCGTCACGCGCAAGGTCGGTCGCAACACGGAGCAAGTGTTGGTGCGCAATCATGAAATCAGCGGCAGTGCCGCTGTCAATTTCATCAACGCCTATGGCCTGTATGACACCGGTAACGTCAGCGGCAGTTCGGGCAACCGTTCCTGCGGCGGCACCACCAACCTGGTGTTCCGCGACGGCGACTGGGTCAGCATGACCCCGAGCCTGGGCGGCACCCAGCAGAACTGCGCCGGCGGCATCACCCCCTGGGGCACCTGGCTGACCTGCGAAGAGGTCGGTTCGGACACGGTCAGCGCCGGCGGCAAGAAACACGGCTATGTGTTCGAGGTGACGGCCGATCCGCAGCAGGTCAGCGGCCAGCCGATCGTCAACATGGGCCGCTTCGCGCATGAAGCCGCCGCCGTCGACCCGAGCAATTGCAATGTCTACCTGACCGAGGATTCCTCGGGCAAGTCGGGCTTCTACCGCTACATCCCGGATGTGAAGACCGGCGCGCCCGGCTCGCTGGCCATGGGCGGCGTGCTCGAGATGGCCAAGGTGAAGGGCCGCAACAACGTCAACCTGGCGGTGGCCTCGGTCGACGACACCTATGAGCTGGAGTGGGTGCCGATCGCCAATCCGGACGCCAATCGCGGCAGCGGCGTCGGCCCGGGCGGCGAGACCATCAATAACGCCGCCGGCCCCTTCGTGCAGGGATGGATGAAAGGCGCGCTGCGCATGAACCGCGGCGAAGGCATCTGGTACGCCCAGGGCAAGATGTACGTGATGGACACCTCGGGTGGTCACATCAACCGCGGAGCGATCTGGGAACTCGACCTGGCGCGCCAGACCCTGAAATGCATCTATTCGAGCCCGAGCCAGCTGGTGGGCAATATGGGCGACAACCTGACGGTCAGCCCGCGCAACGCGATCCTGATCTGCGAAGACTCGTCGAGCGCGATCACCGACCATTTCGGCTACGGCCAGCGCCTGATGGGCCTGACGAGCGCGGGCGACGCCTACATTTTCGCCAAGAACAACATCAACCTGACGGCGGCCCAGCTGCAGGGCGCCGGCAAGCTGACTTCGCTCGCCGGCGACGGGCGCGGCAACGAATTCGCCGGCGCCTGCTTCGATCCGACCGGCCGCTACCTGTTCGTGAACATCCAGACCCCGGGCGTGACCTTCGCGATCTCGGGCCCGTGGGCCAAGGGCCCGCTGTAACCGTCACTTTTTATAAAGGAAAACGAACATGAGCATGCACAAATTCGTCGCCGCCTCCGCCATCGCCCTGGGCGCGCTGGCCTTTTCGCACTCCGCCAGCGCCGTCGTGCTGACCAGCAGCAGCGGCGCCAATCTCGTGACCGACTACAGCGAAGCCGGCGTGGTGTCGTTCGACCTCGACCTGCGCGACTTCAGCACCACCACGCTGAACTTCGTGCTGGAAGAAGCCGACCTGGCCGGGCCGCTCAGCTTCAGCGCCATCGTCCGCAACCTGGTGGGCCTGTCGATGTACCAGTTCAACTTCGGCCTGCAGGGCATCGGCTACGCAAGCGCGGGCAGCGTGTCCTCGTTCTCCGGCGCCGCGGCCAGCTACTCGGGCAATAACGCCGTCATCAAGTTCGCCAACGGCGAGACGGCCGACGTCCTGTTCGGCAATCCGACCATGGTCGATGGCCGCAGCGACTGGCTGCTCGACACCAGCGGCCTGTCGGCCGGCGACACCTTCTCGATCGTGGCGCAGGTGCCGGAACCGTCGACGGTGGCCATGGTGCTGCCGCTGCTGGCCGGCCTGCTGCTGGCGCGCCGCCGCAAGCGCGATTGAAAACCGATAGCGTAGACGCGCAAGTGTGCGAAGAACGGGTATTTGCCGCCCATTGGACGGGATTGGCGGTGAAATGAACGTAGAAGCAGGGCAATAGTGCGAGGGACAGACTCGACCGGATGCTAGACTTGCTTGAAAGCGGACATAGGATGTCCGCTTTCATTTTCAGCCTTGTTTTTGTTCCGCATCAGCCAGATGCCCAGTCAGAGGAGTCGACTTGCTTATGCGTGCTTCGTTCAGTTTCCTGTTTCTTCTGTTGATCGCCCTGGCGGCGCCACTGTCATCGACCGCTTTCGCCGCCGGCCAGGCCGAAGAAGCGCCGCCCGCCGAGGAAGTCATTCCCGATCCGCTCAAGCGCGAGACGCCGCGCTCGATGGTCTCGGGCCTGATTTCTGCCCTGGCCGAGCCCGATTACGATCGCGCCGCCCAGTACCTCGACATGCCGGCCGGCAGTAACCGCCAGCGCACCAACGCCATTACCCAGGCGCGCAACTTCCATGCGCTTCTGGACAACGGCGGTTCGCTGTCGCCGTTCGTCGCGCTGTCGAACGAGGCGATCGGCAAGATCGACGACGATTTGCCGGCCGAGCAGGAAAACGTCGGCGTCCTGACCATCCAGGACAGGAAGGTGCCGATCCTGCTGACTCGCGGCCAGGACGGCGACCACCAGGTCTGGCGCGTGTCGCGCGAGACGATCGACCAGGTCACGCAGGCGGCGCGCCAGGAGCCGGTGGTGCAGGCGCCCGACAAGAATGAACTCGTCGTCGCCGGCGCGCCGCTGAAGGACTGGGCGATGCTGGTCGGACTCGGGGTGCTGCTCTTTGGCGGACTGTGGATGGTGGCGGCCCTGATCGTCGCCGCCATACGCAGGTTGGTACCCGACGCGGGCGCCAACGGCCTGGTGCGCTTCATGGAGGCGGCGCTGCCGCCGGCCAGCCTGCTGATCGCGGTTGCCCTGTTCTACAACTGGGCCGAAGAACTGCCGGTGTCGATCGTCGCGCGCACGACGCTGCTGCGTTATACCGACATCGTCTCGGTCATCGCGCTGGTGTGGTTCGGCCTGCGGCTGATCGATGCGGTCGCCGAAATGGCCACCGCGCGCATGCAGCGCAGCCAGCGGCGCCAGGTGGTGGCCGTGATCACGCTGGCGCGCCGCGCCGCCAAGATCCTGTTGCTGGCATTCTCGGCCGTCGCCATCCTCGGCACCTTCGGCATCGACGTCACGACCGGTATCGCGGCGCTGGGTATCGGCGGTATCGCGCTGGCGCTGGGCGCCCAGAAGACGGTGGAAAACCTGGTCGGCAGCGTCACCGTGATCGCCGACAAGCCGCTGCAGGTGGGCGACTTCGTCAAGGTCGGCGACGTGGTGGGCACCGTGGAGGACGTGGGCATCCGCTCGACCCGCATCCGCACCGGCGAGCGCACCGTCGTCACCATTCCCAATGGCGACCTGTCGGCGCGCCAGATCGAGAACTTCGCGGCGCGCGACCGTTTCCTGTTCAACCCGACCATCGCGGTGCCGCTCGGCACCCCGTCGGTCAAGCTGAAGGAGGCGATCAGCATCGTCCAGCAGGTGCTGACGGAAGAGAAGAACATGGCCGAGGGCCACCGCGCGCGGTTGGGCAGCATCAATGACCGGGCCTTCAACATCGATGTCTGGTCGTACATCAATGTGAGCGAGTTCGACACCCAGGTCATCATCCGCGAGACGCTGCTACTGAAGATCCACGAGCGGCTGGAAGCGGCCGGCATCCCCTTCGCCTTCCCGACCCAGAAGATCGTGTTTTCGCGGGAGCAGGCCGGCGCCCGGGAACAGCCGGGTGGTCCTGGCGAGGGGGGAGAGGATGCAGGCCTGGTGACGCTGGATAAGACTATGCCGCCGCCTCGAGCGTGACCATGTCCACGCCCGGCAGATGGCATTCGCCCACCGCGCGCACCACCGCGTCGATCGCGGCGCGGCGGGTGAAGCTCTTGCGCCAGGCGATCACCACGCGGCGCGACGGCGCCGGCGGCAGGAAGGGCACATAGGTCAGCAGGCCGTTCGGATCCTGCAGGTCGATCACCGAGGCGCGCGGCAGCACGGTCAGGCCGATGCCGCTGGCGACCATGTGGCGGATCGTCTCGAGCGACGAGCCTTCGAAGGTGCGCTGCATGCCGTTGCCGGGCGCCGAGAAGCGCGCCATTTCCGGGCACACTTCGAGCACCTGGTCGCGGAAGCAGTGGCCGGCGCCCAGCAGCAGCATGGTTTCGCTCTTGAGGTCTTCGGCCGAGATTTCCTTGCGGCCGGCCCATGGGTGGCTCTTCGGCATGGCCACGATGAACGGCTCGTCGTACAGCGGCTGCACCGACATGCCGTGGTCGGGCAGCGGCAGCGCCATGATGGCGGCGTCCAGCTCGCCCTGGCGCAGCAGCTCCAGCAGTTTATGCGTGTAGTTCTCTTGCAGCACCAGCGGCATCTGCGGCACGGTGTCGATCAGGTTCTTCACCAGCGGCGGCAGCAGGTAGGGCCCGATGGTGTAGATCACGCCCAGGCGCAGCGGGCCGGCCAGCGGATCCTTGTTCTGCTTGGCCAGTTCCTTGATGGCGGCGGTCTGTTCCAGCACCCGCTCGGCCTGGGCCACGATCTGGGCGCCCAGCGGCGTCACGGAGACTTCGGAGCCGCCACGCTCGAACAGGGTCACGCCCAGCTCGTCCTCGAGCTTCTTGATGGCGACGGACAGGGTGGGCTGGGCCACGAAACAGGCTTCGGCGGCATGGCCGAAGTGTTTGGCGCGCGCAACGGCGACAATGTATTTCAGCTCGGTCAGTGTCATGTTTATATGTTTCGGATAGCGCACCGTGGCCGGCGCCGGGGGCGGCGGACCGGGGCGGCAGACCCGTTTTAGCCATGAAATAATAGTTTAACGAGAATCATAGTCGATATAATTGCCCGAGAGGCTACAAGCCTGCAATTTTTGAAAGGCCCGCATGTCCTCCACGTTCGGCCCGGCGGAAGCCCAGGCCTATATACACAAGCTCCTGACGGTGATGTACCACCAGGGCGGCTCCGACCTCTTCATCTCGGCTGACTTTCCTCCAAGCATTAAACACCAGGGGGCGATGAAAGCGCTCAGCCAGCAGCGCCTGACCGGCGAAGTCACGCGCGCGCTGGCGCTGTCGATCATGAACGAGCGCCAGCGCGCCGAGTTCGAGGCCGAGATGGAGTGCAATTTTGCGATTTCCCTGCCGGGCGTGTGCCGCTTCCGCGTCAACGTCTATGTGCAGCAGCAGAGCGTGGGCATGGTGGTGCGCACGATCGCGTCCGAGATTCCCAACTTCGAAAAGCTCGACCTGCCCGAGGTGCTCAAGGACGTGGTGATGACCAAGCGCGGCCTGGTGCTGGTGGTGGGCGGCACCGGTTCCGGCAAGTCGACCACGCTGGCGGCAATGATCGACTACCGCAACAGCAACTCGGCCGGCCACATCATCACGGTGGAAGACCCGGTGGAATACGTCCACAAGAACAAGAATTGCCTGGTGACGCACCGCGAAGTGGGCGTGGACACCCTGTCGTGGCATCACGCGCTGAAGAACACGCTGCGCCAGGCGCCGGACGTGATCCTGATCGGCGAGATCCGCGACACCGAGACGATGGAACATGCGATCGCCTTTGCCGAAACCGGCCACCTGTGCCTGGGCACCCTGCACGCCAATAACGCCAACCAGACGATGGACCGGATCATCAACTTCTTCCCGGAGGAGCGGCGCAATCAGCTGTTGATGGATTTGTCGTCGAACCTGCGCGCCATCGTCTCGCAGCGCCTGGTGCGCACCGAGGATGGCAAGGGCCGCAAGGCGGCCATCGAGATCCTGCTGAACACGCCGACCATCGGCGAGATGATCCTCAAAGGGAACTTCCAGAACATCAAGGAGATCATGCACAAGTCGCGCGAACTGGGCATGTGCACCTTCGACCAGGCCTTGTTCGAGTTGTACAACAAGGGCCTGATCGCCTACGACGAGGCGATCCGCAATGCCGACTCGGCCAACGGCCTGCGCCTGCAGATCAAGCTGTCGGGTGAGCGACGAGAGCCGGGCGCCGCTGCCGCGCGGCCGGCCGAGCTGTCGATGGCGATCGAGGAAGAACCCGACGACGAACCGCCCAAACCCTGATATCCGTTTTATTTTTACTTTATGCCTGCATTCGAAAACAAGATCTGCACGCGCGCCGAGCTGGCTGCGCGTATCGCCGCATTGCCGAAACCGGTCGTGCTGACCAATGGGGTGTTCGACATCCTGCACCGCGGCCACGTGACCTATCTGGCGCAGGCGCGCGAGCTAGGCGGTTCGCTGGTGGTGGCGGCGAACACCGACGCCTCGGTCAAGCGCCTGGGCAAGGGCGACGATCGCCCGCACAACACGCTGGCCGACCGCATGGCGGTGCTGGCGGCGCTGGAATCGGTGAGCCTGGTGGTCGAGTTCGACGAGGACACGGCCCTGGAAGTGGTGCAGGAAGGCCGGCCCGACATCTACGCCAAGGGCGGCGATTACGTGATGGACCAGATCCCCGAAGGCAAGGCGGTGCTGGCCTATGGCGGCCGGGCGGTGGCGATCGATTTCGAGCATGACCGCTCGACCACCAAGCTGGTGGCGCGGATCCGCGGCTGACCGTTTCTTCAGCCTGCCGCGGCAGGCAGGCGGTCGTATTGCACCACGCCGCCCGCCGACTGCGTGAACACCAGGTCGCATCCGGCGAAGACGTCCGCGCTCACGCCATCGTGGACCGAGTCGTAGAGCCAGGCGGCCATCGCGGCGTTCGCCGCCTGCATCTCGATTTCCTGGGCGGGCTTGCCCGCTTGCAGCGCATCGACCAGTTCCTGGACGAAGAAGGGGATGGCGCCCGCGGTCCATTCGGCTCCACGTTCGCGCGCCTCGGCTGCGCGCGGTTGCGCCATCGCCATCAGCGCGGCGGCATCGACCTGCGTTTCCATGGCCAGGGTAGGTTCGGATTGGTCGTCGGTCGTGAAGACACGTATCAGCATGGTGTTGGCTTTCGTTTCATGGTTGGATTCAGCCCGTATGGTACGCGTCCCACAGCTTGTTGCGGAACCTGTACGCCGGGTCGACCCTGCGCTTGAGCGCGAAAAAGCGTTCGGCATCCGGATAGGCGGCGTGGAATTGCTCGACGGTCGCGTGGATCTGGTAGGGCAGGTAGTAGGAGCCGTCCAATGCGATCGCGGCATCGACCAGTTCGCGGGTCCAGGTACGCACCGCGTCGCGGTCGCGCGGCGCGGTCTGCTGGCGGTAGTACAGCACGAAGGCGAACACGTCGCTGCGAGCCCAGGCCAGCAGGGTGCCGGGGTCCTTGCGCGCATGGCGGATCGAAACGTTGATGACGTTCACCTGGTGCTGGCGCAGGATGGCGCGCAGCCGCTCGGCGAAGCGTTCCATCGCCGCTACCGGCACGAAATACTCTTGCAGCGCGTACGCGGTCCCGGCGCCGGCCAGCGGCGCGAGCGAATGGATGTCGAGGCCGGCCTGGTGGTTGCGCCACTCGACCGAATCCGTGGAATAGAGCAGCGGCTCGAGGACGCGCCGGCGCAGCTCCTTGCCCCAGTGCGAAGCCGAGATCACTTCCTGCAGCCGGCGCTCGATGCGGTAGTCGCCGCCGATGGCGGTGAGGCGGTTCGGTAGCGTCACCGTGCGGCGGGTGCGCTCGAAGGTCACCGCGCGCACCAGCGTGTAATCGTCGGGGTACAGGGTGGCGTTGTGCATCACGGCATCTGGATTGGTGCCGATACGGGCCGTGAAGAATTGCCGGTAGTCCGAGAGCGGCATCACGCGCGAGCGTCGCTCGAGAGCTGCATTGTCGGCCAGGCGCAGCGCCGCTTCGACGATCACGCCGATGCCGCCGTAGCCGCCGATCGCGCCGTAAAAGAGCTCGCTGTTGCGGGTGGGGCTGGCGGCAATGACCGTGCCGTCGGCCAGCACCAGCCGGATCGCTTCCACGCTCGACACCAGTGGGCCTTGCCCGACGTAGCGGCCGTGGGCATTGACGCCGAGCGAGCCGCCCACGGTGAAATCGGCATACGACTGCATCACCTGCAGCGCCAGGTCGTGCGGGTCGATGACGGCCTGGATGCGGCGCCAGGTGATGCCTGGCTGGACCGTGATGCTGCGCTCGGCGGGCACGAAGCGGATGACCTGGTCGAAGCCGCGCATGTCCAGATGCAGCGAACGGTCGGCGGCGATCTGGCCGCCCATGCTGTAGCGGGCGCCGCCGATCGAGACCGGACCGGGGTGCGCGCGCAGCGCGGCCACGATCTCGTCCACCGTGCGCGGAACCAGGATGCGCTCGACGTTCACCGGGTTGAGCTGCGTCGCGTCGTTCACCACCGGCTGGCGGGCCAGGGCGGGCAGGCCGAGCGCGGCGAGGGCGAGCGCCAGGCGGCGGCGGGAGGGCATCGGCGATCTCGGCACGCGGCGATCTCCAGGGCAGGCAATGGATGAGCAGAGGATAGGCAAAGGATAAGCAAACTACGCATCGGCGACGCCGGTGTCAACGGCTGGGGTCCCTATAATGAGCGCTGCATAAATACTCCAAGGAATACCGCGATGACGCTGCCTTTCCATTCACCGATCACGCCGGACCTGGTCCATGGCGCCGTCGAACTCGAGCGCACGGAAGCGGGCCTGCTGCCGCACCGCCTGCCCGCATGGGCACGCGCCCAGTGCCAGGATCCGCAACTGGCGATGGTGGAAGCGCAGCCTTCCGGCGTGCGCGTCGCGCTGCGCACCGCGGCGACGGTCGTGGAACTGATCGTCTTGCCGACCAAGCGCCGCTACGGCGCCATGGCGCCGCGTCCGGACGGCATCTATGACCTGCTGGTCGACGGCGACCTGGCCCAGCAGGCCAGCGCGCCGGGCGGCAAGGTCATGGACATCGACGTGCTGTCCGGCGCGGCGAAGATGCTGCCGGGCGAACCGCAGCGGCTGCGCTTTGCCGGCCTGCCGCCGGGCGACAAGACCATCGAGATCTGGCTGCCGCATGACGAGACGACCGAGCTGGTGGCGCTGGATGCGGATGCGCCGGTCGCGCCGCTGTCGGCGTCCGGCAAGCGCCGCTGGCTGCATCATGGCAGCTCCATCAGCCAGGGCTCGAACGCGACCAACCCGACCGGCATCTGGCCGGCCGTGGCCGCGCGGCTGGCCGGCGTCGACCTGTTCAATCTCGGCCTGGGTGGCAGCGCGTTGCTGGACCCGTTCACGGCGCGCACGATCCGCGACCTGCCGGCCGACGTGATCAGCCTCAAGCTGGGGATCAACCTCGTCAACACGGACGCGATGCGATTGCGCGCCTTCGGGCCGGCCGTGCACGGTTTTCTCGACACGATCAGGGAGGGGCATCCAACGACGCCGCTGCTGGTGATATCTCCGACCTGGTGCCCGATCCATGAGACGACGCCGGGGCCCACCATGTTCGACGGCAAGGCGCTGGAAAAAGGCACGTTGCTGTTCCGGGCGATGGGCAACGACGCCGAGCGCCGGCAGGGCAAGCTGACCCTGAGCGTGATTCGCGAGCAGTTGCAGAAGATCGTCCAGCAGCGGGCGCCGGCCGATGCGAATATCCATTACCTCGACGGCAGGGAGCTTTACGGCCTGGAGGACAATGCGCGTTATCCTCTGCCCGACGAGCTGCATCCCGAGGCGGAAGCGCATCGCCTGATCGGCGAACGCTTTTGCGCGCTGGCGTTCCGTGCCGGGACTTTTGGGGAAGGAGTGGCCCGAGTTTGATTTATCCCTGTGTCGGCATATAAGCTTCCGAGAAACTACGACCTCTTGACCCGCGAGACGCCCATGACTCTTGAAACCAGTTCAGACAATCTGATCTCTCTGCTGTCGCTCATGCCGCATCCGGAAGGGGGGCATTTCAAGGAGACATACCGAAGTCAACACCACGTGAACAGGGAAGTGGACGCGGTCAGCCGTTCTGCCTCGACGGCGATCTACTACCTTCTTCGCGGAAGGGAGCGCTCAACCTGGCATCGGATCCGGTCGGACGAGATGTGGCATTTTTATGATGGTGTGCCGATTCGAATCTACGTCCTGGAGCCAGAGGGAGGACTCAGCGTTCTCAGACTCGGACATCCATTGCGGCATGATGGCGCGCAGTTCCAGGCGCTCGTCCCTGCCGGGCGCTGGTTCGCCGCGGAATGTGAAGAGCCTGATGGTTACAGCTTGGTGGGTTGTACTGTGGCGCCGGGCTTCGAGTTCGAAGAATTCGAGATCGGGGATGCGAGCGTCCTCAAGCGGGATTGGCCCGGGCATGCGGAGTTGATCGCTCGCCTGGCGTAATACGGAGGTTACTGTGGGACTCTTGACCTTCAGTATCAATATCACCCTGGACGGCTGCGTCGACCACCAGGAAGGAATCGCCGACGACGAGACCCATGCATTCTTCACCCGCCTCATGGACGAGAGCGGGGCGATGCTGTGGGGCCGCGTCACCTACGAGATGATGGAGGAATACTGGCCTGCGGTCGCCATGGGCGCTGTGGAAGCGCCGCCGGCGATGCGCGAGTGGGCACTCAAGCTGGAAGCCAAGCCAAAGTACGTGGTGTCCTCGACACGCACCGACTTCCCGTGGACCAATAGCCACCACATCGCCGGCAAGCTGGGTGCGGGCGTGCAGCAGCTCAAGGACGCGACGCCGAATGGCGTGCTCATCGGTAGTGGCAAGCTCGCGACCGAGCTGGATCGGCTGGATCTGATCGACGAATACAAGCTACTGGTCCACCCCAGGATCGCCGGGCACGGGCCGACCCTGTACGAGACCGGACTGCCCCGCACCCGACGACTGGAATTGATCTCGGCGAAGCCATTCCTCAACGGTGCGGTCGCCATGCACTACCGACGCGCGCGCTGAGTCGGCGATGCGCAGTCGGATCCCAACCTACGCAGCAGTTATCCGGTCCACATAAAAATTTCATATCGACGCTTCCAAAGGGAATGCACATGATCGATTTCCGACTGCTGGCAACCGTCGCGTTAAGCGTCAGTTCAATCGCTTCAGCACAGGACGTGCTGCTTACTGGCCACGTTCAACGAGTCATCCTGCAGCCGTCCGGCACCGAAGGCTGTCCTCCGCCTTGTCCGGTGGTAGAGCGGCGTCCAGACGGATCGCAGACGGTCTGCATATCGAACGCGAGCGGCTGTCAAATGATGGATGTGAAGATCGACCGTGTTTATCGCGGAGTGGCTTCAGGGGAGACACGGCGGTTCAGGTCCCGTATCGGTGAGTGGGGACCAAGTTTTCCGGTGACCGAAAAGCGGATCGTCGTCAACGAAGAAGGAGGATCAGTCTCCTGGTCTCCTGCAATTGAACGAGACGGCAAGATTCTAATCGATCCGACACGTCTGCGACGTATTGGTGGCGTTCCGACGTCGCCTGACGGCGGCAGCGAACCAGTGGTGCTGGATGAGGTACTTGCGCGTAACCATGCCGCGCACTGATTGCCGCAGTCGAATCTAGGCCCCGCCCAGGTAACCGTTCTGCCGCCAGGCCTCGTACACCACGATCGCCACCGTGTTCGACAAATTCAGGCTGCGGTTATCCGGCCGCATCGGCAGCCGGATGCGCTGCGCGGGCGGGAAGGTCTCACGAAACGCCGGCGCCAGGCCGCGCGACTCCGGCCCGAACACGAACACGTCGCCCGGCTGGAAGTGCGCCTCGGCGAACGGCGAGGACCCATGCGTGGTGAGCGCGAACATGCGCGATTGATCGGGCTTGACCGCCTCCAGGAAGGCATCCCAGTCCTTGTGCACCTTCATATTGGCGTACTCGTGGTAATCCAGCCCGGCGCGGCGCATCTTGGCGTCGTCCAGCGGAAAGCCGAGCGGTTCGATCAGGTGCAGCTGGGCGCCGGCGTTGGCGCACAGGCGGATCACATTGCCGGTATTCGGCGGGATTTCTGGTTCGACCAGGACGACGTGAAACAAGGTACTTCTCCTCAGTGATAATTCATGCATGCGGCGGTGTGCGCGCGAACACGAAGTTCGTGACGCGCGCGGCGCCGGCCCGCTTCAGGACGGTCGCGACTTCATCGAGCGTATGCCCGCTCGACATGACGTCGTCGACCACGCCCACATGGCGTCCGCGCACGTCGCCCGCGGCGTTCACCCCGAACGCCCCGCGCACATTCTTCTTGCGCTCGCCCGGCGCGGCATTCGACTGCGCCGGGGTTTCGCGCACCCGCTGCAAGAGCCGCGGCGCTATGGCTACGCGCAGCGCGCCGGCCAGCGGCCGCGCCACCTCGAGCGCCTGGTTATAGCCGCGCTCGACCAGGCGGGCCGGGCCCAGCGGCACCGGGCACAGCACGTCGGGCAACGCTGGCGCCGCATGTGCGACGGCGCCGTGCAGCACGCGCGCCATCCACGGCGCCAGCGCCAGCTGGGCCCCGAACTTCAGCTGCAGCACCAAGCCGTCGAGCGGTGCCGCGTAATCGCAGGCGGCCACGGTGGCGTCGAAGGCGGGCCTGTCGGCCAGGCAGGCGCCGCAATGCCGGCCGAGGTCGGCCCTGCCTGCCGGATTGGCGCAGCACGGGCAGCGCGTCACGGGCAGGACGTAGGCCTGCTCGCAAGCGGGGCACACGGCCCGGCCCGAGTAAGCTCCGCACAAGGCGCAGGCGGACGGCAGCATGGCGCCCAGCAGGCGGCCGGGCAGTGCGCGAAGGTCCAGCATCGGCTCGACTTCCCACAACCGGTTAAACTGCCAACATTATCTCATCTCGACTTGCATCCCATGGCTTCTCCTCAATCCCCGTCCAGGCTGAGCGCCCCGATCGACTTGCCCCGCGTGCGCGAGCTGTTCGCGCGTCCCGCACGCATCGCGCCATCGGATTTCCTGCGCCGCGAGATCGCCGAACGCATGCACGAGCGCCTGAGCCTGGTGAAGATCGTTCCCAGGCAGGTGCTGGATGCGGGTTGCGGCGCCGGCGCCGACCTGGGCTTGTTGCAGAAGACCTACCCGGCCGCCCAGATCCTGGGCCTCGACGGGGCAGGGGCCATGGCGCGCGCGGCCAGGGGGCCGGTATCGCAGGGCGGCGCGCTGAACCAGTTGCTCACCCGCCTGATGCCGGCCAAGGCCGGTGTCGACGTGTTGTGCGGCGACTATGGCAACCTGCCGTTCGGACCGAACTCGCTCGACCTGCTGTGGTCGAACCTGGCGCTGCACTGGCACCCGCTGCCCGACCGCGTGTTCGCCGAATGGCGCCGCGTGCTGCGGGTGGAGGGGCTGCTGATGTTTTCCTGTTTCGGCCCTGATACCTTCACCGAGCTGCGCACCGCCTTCGCCGCGCTCGACGCCTATCCGCACACCTTGCCCTTCGTCGACATGCACGACTTCGGCGACCAGCTGGTCGCGGCCGGCTTCTCGACGCCCGTCATGGACATGGAACGCATCACCGTCACCTACGACACGCCGCAGGCGCTGCTGGCCGACGTGCGGGCGCTGGGCGGTAACCCGCTGGAATCGCGCCGCCGCGGCCTGATCGGCCGCGCGGCCTGGCAGCGCCTGCTCGACGCCCTCGAGGCGCAACGCCGCCCGGACGGCAAGCTGGGCCTGACCTTCGAAGTCATCTACGGCCACGCCTTCCGCCCTGCGCCGCGCACCACCGCCTCGGGTGAATCCATCGTGCGCTTCCAGCCCCGCAAGCCCTGATATCCGCCTCGCATGGCATATCTGATAAGACGGCCGATTTTCCTTGAATAAAAATTAGTGCTTTAGATATAATCAATTGCTATTTTTTCCGTCCGGCCAATAGAATCGCTTAAAAAAGCGGCAGATTCGGACGAAAAGTAGAAAAAAGAATTGCAGCAGTCGCAGAGTCGCCCGGTCCTGGCAGCAACGTATTGCCAGGTGGGCGAGATGGTTTCCCACCATTCCGCAGCGCAATTTCGCGGGACGACCCGGCAAGCCCTCTGCGATCAGTAGGAGCGGGCACGGTTCGTTCACGAAATTGCTGGGCCCGTTTAAAAATATTCTTATTTTTAGGGTGGTTGGGGACATACATGACATATGCAACGCGACTTCAGGCCGTGCTGTACGGCCTTGCCGTACTCGCAGCAGCCGGCGCCACGCCAGCCCTGGCGCAGCAACAGCCGCTCACGGGCCGGCCTCTCGAGCACCAGCTCAATATGCAGGCCCCCGTCACCGCCGTCGGCGCCGACATCTATTCCCTGCACAACTGGATGATGATCGTCTGCCTGGTGATCTTCCTCGGCGTGTTCGGCGTCATGTTCTATTCGGTGTTCAAGCACCGCAAATCCCTCGGCCACAAGCCCGCCACCTTCCACGAATCCACCGCCGTCGAGATCGCTTGGACGATCGTCCCGTTCCTGATCGTCATCGGCATGGCGCTGCCCGCGACCAAGACCGTGGTCGCCCTCAAGGACACCTCGAACGCCGACCTCACCATCAAGGCCACCGGCATGCAGTGGAAGTGGGGGTACGACTACCTGAAAGGCGAGGGCGAAGGCATCTCCTTCCTGTCGAACCTGGCCACGCCGCGCTCCCAGATCGGCGAGCCGGGCGTCAAGCCGACCGAGGCGCGCACCGAAAACTACCTGCTCGAGGTCGACAACGAGATGGTGGTCCCGGTGAACAAGAAAATCCGCATGGTGTTCACCGCCAACGACGTGATCCACGCCTGGACGATTCCGGCGTTTGCGATCAAGCAGGACGCCATCCCCGGTTTCGTGCGCGACGGCTGGTTCCGCGCCGAGAAGACCGGCGTCTACCGCGGCAACTGCGTCGAGCTGTGCGGCAAGGACCACGCCTTCATGCCGATCGTGGTGCGCGTGGTGACCGACGCCGAGTACACCGCCTGGGTCGAGGGCAAGAAGAAGGAAATGGCGGCGCTGGCCGACGATCCGACCAAGACCTGGACCATCGACGAGCTCAAGACCCGCGGCGAGCAGGTGTATGCCGCCAACTGCGTGGCCTGCCACCAGGCCAACGGCAAGGGCGTGCCCGCCGCCTTCGCGGCGCTGGACGGTTCGCCGAACGTGCTGGGCGACAAGGCGCACCAGATCGACATCCTGCTCAATGGCCAGAAGAGCGGCAAGTTCCCGACCGAGATGCCGGCCTGGAAACAGTTGTCCGATACCGAGATCGCCGCCGTGATCACCTATACCCGCAATACCTGGTCGAACAAGGCTGCGGAAAATATCGTTCAACCGGCCGAAGTCCTGGCCGCACGCAAATAATGCAGGGATAACGACATGAGCACCACGACGATCGACCACGGCCACGATCACTCACACGGCCACGACCACGCCCACGACGAACACCACGAGCATCCACACGGCTGGCGCCGCTGGCTGTTCGCCACCAACCACAAGGACATCGGCACCCTCTATCTCTGGTTCTCGTTCGTCATGCTGCTCTCGGGCGGCGTGCTGGCGCTGATGATCCGCGCCGAGCTGTTCCAGCCCGGCCTGCAATTCGTGCGTCCCGAATTCTTTAACCAGCTCACCACCATGCACGGCCTGGTGATGGTGTTCGGCGCGATCATGCCGGCCTTCGTCGGCTTCGCCAACTGGATGCTGCCGCTGCAGGTGGGCGCCTCGGACATGGCGTTCGCGCGCATGAACAACTTCTCGTTCTGGCTGCTGCCGCCGGCCGCGCTGCTGCTGGCCGGTTCCTTCCTGGTGCCGGGCGGGGCGACTGCGGCGGGTTGGACTTTATATGCGCCGCTGTCGACCCAGATGGGCATCGGCATGGACATGGCGATCTTTGCCATGCACATCATGGGCGCCTCGTCGATCATGGGCTCGATTAACATCATCGTCACCATCCTGAACATGCGCGCGCCGGGCATGACCCTCATGAAGATGCCGATGTTCTGCTGGACCTGGCTGATCACCGCCTACCTGCTCATCGCCGTGATGCCGGTGCTCGCCGGCGCCATCACCATGACGCTGACCGACCGCCACTTCGGCACCTCGTTCTTCAATGCCGCCGGCGGCGGCGACCCGGTCATGTACCAGCACATCTTCTGGTTCTTCGGCCACCCCGAGGTCTACATCATGATCCTGCCGGCCTTCGGCATCGTCTCGCAGATCATCCCGGCCTTCGCGAGAAAGCCCCTGTTCGGCTATGCCTCGATGGTGTACGCCACCGCCTCGATCGCCATCCTGTCGTTCGTGGTCTGGGCCCACCACATGTTCACCACCGGCATGCCGGTGACCTCGCAGCTGTTCTTCATGTACGCCACCATGCTGATCGCGGTGCCGACCGGCGTGAAGGTGTTCAACTGGGTCGCCACCATGTGGAAGGGCTCGATGACCTTCGAGACCCCGATGCTGTTCGCGGTCGGCTTCATCTTCGTGTTCACCATGGGCGGCTTCACCGGCCTGATCCTGGCCGTGACCCCGATCGACATCCAGGTGCACGACACCTATTACGTGGTGGCCCACTTCCACTACGTGCTGGTGGCCGGCTCGCTGTTCGCGCTGTTCGCCGGCTTCTATTACTGGGCGCCGAAATGGACTGGCCATATGTATCCCGAAGGCCGCGGCAAGATCCACTTCTGGCTCTCGCTCATCACCTTCAACATCACTTTCTTCCCGATGCACTTCCTGGGGCTGGCCGGCATGCCGCGCCGCTACGCCGACTACGCGGTGCAGTTCACCGACTTCAACATGATCGTGTCGATCGGCGCCTTCGGCTTCGGTTTCAGCCAGGTGTACTTCCTGTTCGCGGTGGTGCTGCCGACCATCCGCGGCGGCGCCAAGGCGCCAGCCAAGCCGTGGGAAGGCGCGGAAGGCCTGGAGTGGACCGTGCCGAGCCCGGCGCCGTTCCACACCTTCGAACACCCGCCGCTGGTGAAATGATGAGCCCGCGTAAACCGAACAATCTGCGCACCGCCCTGTGGGTGGGCGGCCTGGCGCTGTTCTTCTTCGCCAGCGTGTTCGTCAAGTTCACGCTGCTGAGCTGACTCGGGAGGCGGCCATGAACAGCAAGCTCCTGCGCCTGAACCGCACCACGCTCGGCAAGCTGGTGGTGGTGGCGATCGCGATGTTCGGCTTCGGCTATGCGCTGGTGCCGGTGTATCGCCAGATCTGCGAGGTGCTCGGCATTAACGTGCTGACCCAGAAGGGCGAGTTCGTGGCGGCGCCGACCAATACCCAGGTCGATACGTCGCGCACCATCACGATCGAACTGGACAGCAATTCGCAGGGGCCGTGGCGCTTCCGCCCGACCACGCGCAGCATCGACGTGCACCCGGGCGAGCTGGCCACCGTCATGTACGAGGTGGTCAACACCCAGGGCAGGGCGGTCAAGGCCCAGGCGATCCCGAGCTATGCGCCGCAGTCGGCCACGCCGCACTTCATGAAGGTCGATTGCTTCTGCTTCCAGGAGCAGACGCTCGCCGCGAACGAGGCGCGCCAGATGCCGGTGGTGTTCTTCATCGATCCCAAGCTGCCGCGCGAAGTGAAGAACATCACGCTGTCGTACACCTTCTTCGAGATCGGCGGCGCGTTCAAGGCGGCGGCGGCGCCGGCGGCATCGGCGAAGAATGGATAAGCCACACCAGCGCAAGGCGAATTTTCTCGCCACCATGAAGGCCGTGTTCTGGTCCTTCTTCGGCGTACGCAAGCGCAAGGATTACGAGAGCGATGCCGCCAACCTGAACCCGATCCACGTGATCGTCGCCGGCTTGATCGGGGTCGCGATCTTCATCGGACTGATCATGCTGGCGGTGCGGTTCGCAGTGTCGGCGACATAGACGCAACAACAATAGCATCACAGAGGAGATAAACATGAGTTCGTCACCAGTGAGTTCCCCAGGCGCCGCGCCTTACTATTATGTCCCCGGCCCGTCGCGCTGGCCGCTGCTGGCCGGCCTGTCGATGCTGGTGACGATGGCCGGCGCGTCCGGCTGGGTCAACAGCATGTCATGGGCGCCGCCCGTGTGCCTGGCCGGCATCGTCGCCATGCTGGTGGTGCTGTACTTCTGGTTCGGCGACGCGATCCGCGAATCCGAATCGGGCCTGTACGGCAAGCGCATCGACCTGTCCTACCGCTGGTCGATGAGCTGGTTTATTTTTTCGGAGGTGATGTTCTTCGGCGCTTTCTTCGGCGCGCTGTTCTACGCGCGCGCGATCAGCATGCCCTGGCTGGCCGACCTCGACCACCAGATCCTGTGGCCCGACTTCTCGGCGCAATGGGGCAACACCGGCCCGGCGCACATCGTCGACGGCTTCCGCACCATGGGACCGTTCCCGATCCCGACCATCAACACCGCGCTGCTGCTGACCTCGGGCGTGACGCTGACCATCGCCCACCATGCGCTGCGCGCCGGGCATCGCGGCAAGACCGCGTTCTGGCTGGCCGCCACCATCCTGCTGGGCGCGGTCTTCATGGGCTTCCAGGTCTACGAATACATGCACGCCTACCGGGACCTGAACCTGAAGTTGACCTCGGGCATCTACGGCTCGACCTTCTTCATGCTGACCGGCTTCCACGGCTTCCACGTGACGATGGGCGCGATCATGCTGGCGGTGATCCTGTACCGCGTCATGAAAGGGCACTTTACGGCGGATAACCACTTCGGTTTCGAAGGCGCCGCGTGGTACTGGCACTTCGTCGACGTGGTGTGGCTGGGGCTGTACGTTGTTGTATATTGGTTGTGACGCAAGCGTAGGTTGAACGCGTGGGCGGGGAACCCGCCCACCTTACCGCAAGCCGGTCGGCGCGATCCACCCCAACTGGTGCGCCGCCAGCAGGCACAGGAACAACACGATCGACAGGCCCACCCGCAGCGCCAGCGCATTGACGGTGCGGTTGCTGCGTCCCTTGTCGCGCATCAGGAAGAACAGGGCCGAGCCAAGGCTGGCCAGGATCAGGACGAAGGCGATGGCGACGAAGATTTTCATGGTGGACCCGCGAAAGGTTGAGGCTTCATTGTAATGCGGTTCGGCTTCCGTTTTCGCCCCGTCGCCTTCGCCGCGGCCCTGCTCGTGGCCATCATCGGCATCCTGCTCGGCAACTGGCAACAGGGCCGGGCCGCCTATAAGACCGGGCTGCAGGCGCGCCAGCTGGCGCGCGCCGCCGAGCCGCCGCTCGAACTCACGCCTTCCACCAGGATCGGTCCGGACGACGAATTCCGGACCGTGCGCCTGCAGGGCGAATTCGTCGCCGGCTGGCCGGTCTTCCTCGCCAATCGCCCGATGACGACCCGGTCCGGAGCGCAGTCCGGGTTCTATCTCGCAATGCCGTTTAAAATAGCGGGTTCGGACACGCACGTGCTGGTGCTGCGTGGCTGGCTGCCGCGACCCGCCGGGGCCGAATACGGCAAGCTGCCCGCGTTCGCCACGCCCGCCGGCCCGCTCCTGCTCAAGGGCAGGATCGTCGCGAGCGCCGGCAAGGTGATGGAATTGGGCGAGGAGCCGCCGCTGGCGCCCGGCGCCCTGGTCCAGAACCTGACGCCCGAGGCGCTCGCCGCGGCCAGTGGTCTGAAGCTGCAGCCCTTCCTGGTGCAGCAGACCCAGGCCGCCGGCCGGCGCGATGCGCTCGGCCGCGACTGGCCCGTGCCTTCCGCGGGCATCGACAAACACCGCGGCTACGCCTTCCAGTGGTATGCACTGGCGGCGCTGGCCCTGATTTTTTATGTAATGACGGGATTTCGACGTGGCTCAAGAACAAATCGCTGACCCCAAGGCCCCTGAGGCTGCGCGCCGCCGTGGGCGCATGAAACTGCTGTTCGTGCTGCTGATCTGCGCGCTGCCGATCATCGTGTCCTACATCACGTTCTATATCGTCAAGCCGGATGGCCGCACCAACTACGGCACCATCCTCGACGCGCGCTCCTTGCCGATTCCCGAGATGGCCACCACCACGCTCGACGGCAAGCCGCGCACCCTTGCCGACCTGAAGGGCAAGTGGGTCATGCTGCGCGTCGGCGGCGGCGCCTGCGACGACGAGTGCCAGCGCCAGCTGTACGCGATGCGCCAGTGGCGCACCATGCAGGGCAAGAACATGGACCGCATGGAGCGCGTCTGGCTGATCACCGACAAGGAGCCGCTCGATACCGTCCTGATGCGCGAATACGATGGCATGGAACTGCTGCGCGCGCCCGCCGCGACGGTGGCGCAATGGCTGCCGGTCGCGCCGGGCCAGAAGATGGGCGACCACATCTACCTGATCGACCCGCTCGGCAACCTCATGATGCGCTTCCCCTACCAGCCGGAACCGGGCCGCGTCTACAAGGACATCGTCAAGCTGCTCAAGGCCTCGTCCATCGGTTGAGCCTTCCAGCTTGCGCTTCACAGTCATAGTTAAAAGAAACACATGGATCTGTCTTCACTGCTTCACCTGCTCCTGATGGGGCTGCTTGTCGCCAGCCTGCCGCTGGCGATCGTCTGGATGTCGGCCGACCCCAATAAATACCGCAAGCTGGTCTGGGTGATGGTGTTCCTTACCTTCGACCTGATCGTGTTCGGCGGCTTCACCCGCCTGACCGACTCGGGCCTCGGTTGCCCGGACTGGCCGGGCTGCTATGGCGAAGCCAATCCCTTCCTGGCCCATGAGCACATCGCCGCCGCCGAAGCGGCGATGCCGACCGGCCCGGTGACCGTCGCCAAGGCATGGATCGAGATGATCCACCGCTACCTGGCGATGGGCATCGGCGCGCTGATCCTGGCGCTGCTGTTCACCTCGGTCAAGCAATGGCGCCGCACCCATAACGAGGTCTTCAAGCCGGCCATGCCGCTGGCGCTGCTGGTCTCGGTGCTGGTGCAGGGCGCCTTCGGCGCCTGGACCGTCACCCTCAAGCTGCAGCCGGTGATCGTCACCATCCACCTGTTGCTGGGCATGATGCTGCTGGCGATGCTGGTATGGATGGGCTGCCGCGAAGACTATCTGTTGAAGCCGCCGCCGCTGGCGCGCGGTATGGAGCAAATGCGCGATCTCGTGCGCCGCCTGCGCGGCCTGCGCATCCTGTCGCTGCTGGCGGCGGTCGTGCTGGTCACGCAGATCGCGCTCGGCGGGTGGGTGAGCACCAACTACGCCACCATGGCTTGCGACACCTTCCCGCTGTGCCAGGGCGCGCTGGTGCCGGAACTCGACTTCGAGCATGGTTTCCACCTGTGGCGCGAGCTGGGCATGACCAAGGAAGGCCATTACCTGCCGTTCTCGGCCCTGGTGGCGATCCACTGGGTGCACCGGGCGTTCGCGCTGGCGCTGGCGGTGGTGCTGGTGCTGGGCCTGGCGGCCTGGCGCGCCTGGCATCTGCCTGAGGTAGGCACGACCGCGCGCCGGCTGTTGCTGGTGATGGTCGTGCAGCTGTTCACCGGCATCGCCACCGTGTATTTCGACTTCCCGCTGGCGATCGCCGTCATGCATAACGCCGGGGCCGCCCTGCTTGTCATTCTGGTGACCATGTTAAACTACCGGGTGAAGTTCCAACTCGACGCGGCCCGCGCCGCTCCGGCGCCCGAATTTGGCAATGCCTTGTTGCGCCAGCAAGCACCCTAAATGACGACCCAGACCGCCATCCACAAGCCTCCGAGCCGGTTCTCGCAATACTGGACCCTGACCAAGCCGCGCGTGACGCAGCTGGCGGTGTTCTGCGCCGTGATCGGGATGTTCCTCGCCACCGACGGCTTCCCCGGCTGGCAGACGCTGGTCGCCGGCACGGTCGGCATCTGGCTGCTGGCCGCCGCCGCCTTCGCGGTAAACTGCCTGGTCGAGGCCGAGGTCGACGCGCGCATGGCGCGCACCGCGCGCCGCGCCACCGCCTCGGGCGAGCTGAGCCAGTCGCAGACGATCACTTTTTCGGTCGCGCTGGGCGGCCTGGGCATGTATATCCTGTACACGCTGGTCAATCCGCTGACCATGTGGCTGACCTTCGTCACCTTCGTCGGTTATGCCTTCATCTATACCTTGCTGCTCAAGCCGAACACGTCGCAGAACATCGTGATCGGCGGCCTGTCGGGCGCCATGCCGCCGGCGCTGGGCTGGGCCGCGGTGGCCAATGAGGTGCCGATGGAAGCCTGGCTGCTGGTCCTGATCATCTTCATGTGGACCCCGCCGCATTTCTGGGTGCTGGCCATGTACCGGCGCGAAGATTACGCCCGCTCGGGCCTGCCGATGCTGCCGATCACCCACGGCATGAAATTCACCGGCCTGCAGGTGTGGCTGTACACGATCGGCCTGGCCGCGACCACCTTGCTGCCGTTCGCGGTCGGCATGAGCGGCCTGATCTACCTGGCGGCGGCGGTGCCGCTCAACGCCATCTTCCTGCGCCACGCTTGGCGGGTGCATCGCAACTACAGCGATATGGCGGCGCGCAAGACCTTCACCTGGTCGATCGTCTACCTGTCGCTGCTGTTCGCGGCCTTGTTGGTCGACCATTACTTCAGGTTCTGACATGAAAAAATTCTTGAGCGTAGTGGGGTTCACGGCCGTCGCGCTGCTGTCAAGCGGTTGCGAAAAATTGAGCGACAAGCCGCCAGCCTTCCACAACACCGACGTCACCGGCGTCGACTACGCCAAGGGTTTCGCGCTCACCGACCACACCGGCAAGCCGCGCACCCTCGAAGACTTCAAGGGCAAGGTGGTGGTGGTCTTCTTCGGCTACACCCAGTGCCCCGACGTCTGCCCGACCACGATGGCCGAGATGGCCACCGTGATGAAGGAACTGGGCCCGTCGAGCGACGACGTGCAGGTGCTGTTCATCACCGTCGACCCCGAGCGCGATACGCAGGAACTGCTGTCGCACTACGTCCCGGCCTTCGACAAGCGCTTCATCGGCCTGTATGGCGACGCCGCCGCGACCGCCAAGGTGGCCAAGGAGTTCAAGGTGTTCTACGCCAAGGTGCCGGGCGCCGATCCCGGCAGCTACACCGTGGACCACACGGCCGGCAGCTTCGTGTTCGACAAGCAGGGCCGCCTGCGCCTGTTCGTGCGCCACGGCCAGGGCCCGGCGCTCATCGCCCACGACCTGCGCCAACTGCTATGATGATGTAAACATCATTCATCACAGGACGGCATGGAAGCGCGACCCGGAAGAAACTACACCCGCATCGCCATCGTCGTCCTGCTGACGCTGGGCTGTCTCTATGTCTTGCGTCCCTTCCTGCCGGCCATCCTGTTCGCCGCCGCGGTCGCCATCTCCACCTGGCCCCTGTACCTGCGCCTGCTGCGCGAACTGCGCGGCCAGCGCACGATCGCGGCGCTGACGATGACGCTCACCCTGACCCTGCTGTTCATCATCCCGCTGTCGATGGTGGCCTACAACCTGGGCGACGACGTGGCGCGCGGCTTCAACGAATTGCGCGTCCTGGTCGAGCACCGCGAACTGGCGCCGCCGGCCTGGATCCGCGACATTCCCCTGCTCGGCGAAACGATCGACACCTACCTGCACGACCTGATCGCCAGCCGCGAGCAGATGCTGGCGCTGGCCCAGCGCATGATCGAGCCGGCCCGTATCTGGCTGGTCAAGGGCGGCATCATGCTCGGGACCGGCGTGGTGCAGATGAGCCTGGCCGCCTTCGTCAGCTTTTTCCTGTACCGCGACGGCAATGCGCTCTTGGCCGTGATCGCGGTGACGATGCGCAAGGTGATGGGCGAGGGCGCCGAATCGATCCAGCACACGGTCAGCCAGACCGTGCGCGGCGTGATGTACGGCCTGCTCGGCACGGCGCTGGCCCAGGCGCTGGTGGCGGCGGTCGGCTTCGCGATCGCCGGGGTGCCGGCGGTGCCGCTGCTGTCGGTGCTGGTGTTCCTGACGTCCCTGATTCCGCTCGGCCCGCCGCTGGTGTGGGGTGGGGCGACGCTGTGGCTGTTCGCCCATGGCGAGACGGGCTGGGCGATCTTCATGGCGATCTGGGGCACGGTCTTGATCAGCGGCGTCGACAACGTCGTGCGGCCGATGCTGATCAGCCGCGGCAGCAGCCTGCCGTTCCTCTTGACCCTGCTCGGGGTGCTGGGCGGCGTGATCGCCTTCGGCTTCGTCGGCATGTTCATCGGGCCGGTGCTGCTGGCGGTTGGCTATTCGCTGATGAGCGAATGGACCGGGACCGAGGATCCGATCGTTAAGCACGAGGGGGATCATGCTCACGAATAGCTGGCAATTGTCGGAGATTTTTACAGTGCGATCCCTGTGTCGGGATAAATGGTTATTTTCATTGAGCTAATTTAGTTGGCGCGAATTTTGCTATGTTGATTGTTCCATAACAAATATAGGGATGATCATGAATAAACGACTGACCGGCGCTTTGGGCGCGCTGCTGCTGGCAAGCGCGCTTCCCGCCAAGGCCGGAAGCATCGTTCTGGATTTCGAGGCATTCATTTCGCACAGCCAGATCGGGGATTTCTATAGCGGTGGGCGCGATAGCCACAATCGCCAAGGCTACCATGACTACGGTCTGAGCTTTCGCAACGAGTATGTCATGCATACGCCGCGCGGCGCCTTCCTTGGAGGGCCAGTGGAGCTGACGATTGACCCAGCCAAGCTGCGCGCAGCTCTGGGCAGCGACAAGTACTACATCTCGTTTAACGCAGCGCGCTATGACGTCGATGGCGGCGGAGTGAATGTGTTGTTCGAAGATGGGTTTTACGAACCATACACTTGGGTCTCCGGCAACGGTAACCCTTACTGCCCGACCAACCCGAGTTTCTGCGGCTTTCCGCATCTTGGGACCATGGGTAGCTATCGTGTCTATTCGGCATATGGCGACGCGATGGCCACACATATCAGCTTCAATACTGATCGCCTCGATAACCTCCAGTTCCACGCCTACACAGGCGGCGAGTTCATCCTTCCGCCACCAATCATCGGCGTGGAGCCGCTGGATCGCGTGATTCCCGAGCCGGCATCGATGGCTTTGTTGGGTGTGGGCATGCTGGGCTTGTTCATCCGCCGTCCGCGGTCTTGATGTCCTGCTTCCGGTCGGTTGTATCCGGTGCCGGAAGCGGCTTCGTCCAGAATCAACAGGTTCCCAGCTTCCACACCAGCTTGTCCCTGCCTTTTTCCAGCAACAGCACCTCGACGCCGTTCTTCACCGAGCGCGTGATCGTCACCGAACGCCCAAAGTAGCCATACTCGGTCTTGAGCGCGTCCCTGCTCTCGCTCTGCTTGACCTCGGCGCGGTCGATCTGCAGCCGCAGGTTCTGCAGGATCTGGGCGTCCGGCCAGCGCGCCGACAGGGCGACGTGGCGGGTGCGGTCGTCGCCATTGGCGTCGGGATAGCGCCGCTCGCAGGCGGCGGCGACGCCCGCATGCATCAGCGAAGCCAGGCACAACAGGCCTGCAGCCAGCCCGGGAAGCATGGAAAACCGGATGGTCATGGATCGTGCTCGAAGTTCACAAGCGCTCATCGTAACAGCAGGCGCAGCTGCTCGAAATCGATCGGCTTGGTCAAATGGTGATCGAAGCCCGCGTCCAGCGCCAGCGTGCGGTCCTTGTCCTGGCCCCAGCCGGTGGCGGCAACGAGCGTGATGTCCAGGCCGGACGGCAGGGCGCGCAGGCGCCGCGCGAGTTCGTAACCGTTGTAGTCGGGCAGCCCGATGTCGAGCAGGGCGACGTCGGGCGCGAATTCGGCCGCGACGTCCAGCGCGGCGGCCGCGGTGTGCGCCATACGCGTCTCGCAGCCGAACAGTTCCAGCGCCAGCGCCATGGTCTCGGCGGTGTCGAAGTTGTCGTCCACCACCAGCACCCGCCTGGGCGAGACCGGCGCGGCCGGTTCCGCGGCGGCTTCCGGCGCGGCGCAGCCGGCGACCAGCGGCAGGCGCAGCGTGAATTCGCTGCCCAGGCCGGGCCCGGCGCTCTCGACCAGGATCGCGCCGCCATGCAGGTCGACGATGCCGCGCGCCAGCGCCAGCCCGATGCCGAGCCCGCCCCTGGCCCGGTCGAGGGCCGGTTCGAGCTGGGCGAACATATTGAAGACCGCGCCCAGCGCGTCCGGCGGAATGCCGATGCCGTTGTCGCGCACGCGCAGTTCGGCGTGCCCGTCCGCGCAGGTGAGTTCGACGTCGATCTGGCCGCCGTCCGGCGTGTACTTGGCGGCATTGGCCAGCAGGTTGATGACCACTTGCGCCAGGCGCGTGGCGTCGCCGTCGACCACCAGCGGCGTGTCGCCAACGGACAGGCGCAGCGTATGGCGCGCCGCCGCCATGGCCGGGGCCATGTCCTGCGCCGCGCCGCGCACCAGCGGCGCCAGGTCGACCGCCGTGCGCCGCAGCCGCATCCGGTTCTGGGTGATGCGCGAGACGTCCATCAGGTCGTCCACCAGCCGTGTCAGGTGGCGCAGTTGGCGGTCGAAGGCCTGCAGCAGGCGCTCGTCGGCGCCGCTGCCGTACTTGAGCTTGAAGACGTCGACCGCGCTGCGCATCGGCGCCAGCGGATTGCGCAGCTCGTGCGACAGGGTGGCCAGGAATTCGTCCTTGCGGCGGTCGGCCGCCGTCAGTTGCAGGTTGAGCGCCTGCAGCTGCAGGTCGGCCGCGCGCTGGGCCTCGAGCGCTTCCTCGGCCACCTTGCGCGCGCCGAGCAGGGCATGTTCGTAGGCGTGGCGTCCGCTCGACCTGAACACGGCCCAGTGGTCGAGCCAGGCGCCGTCGGCGCCGGGATGGCGCACGATGTTGAGCAGCACCGGCAGGTGCCGTCCGTCCAGGGTGAGCAGGTCGACCTGGACTTCGTTCACCGCGCCTTCGCGCTGCAGCAACGGCACGCAGCGGGTGTGGTGGAACAGGCGGGCGCCTACCGACAGCAGGTCGTGGAAACGCAGCTTGCCGGTCAGGGCATCGGATGGCGCGCCGAGCCAGGCGTGGAGGGTGGCGTTGGCGCGCACGATCATGCCGCCGGCATCGGTCGCCAGCAGCCCGCACGCCGCCTGCTCGTAAAAGGCATCGACGGCGGGCAGGGCGGCGTTCATCGAAGGCTAGCGCAGCGTCTGCGCCAGGAAGACGTCGATCGCGCGCGAACTGGCGGTCGGCGCGCTCATGTGCGGGCAGTGGCCGACGTTGTCGATCACGGCCAGGCTGCTGCTGGGCAGGTGCCGGTGCAGCCACTCGCCGACCGTGCGCGGCGCGATCAGGTCGTCGCTGCACTGCAGGACCAGGGCCGGTACGGTCGACCTGGCCACGTCCGGCCGGTGGTCGGACAGGAAGGTGACGCAGGCGAAGTGGCGCGCGATCTCGGGATCGTTGCGGCAGAAGCTGTCGGTCAGTTCCTGGCGCAGCTCGGGCCGGTTCGGCGCGCCCATGATGGCCGGGGCCAGGCTCTGCGACCAGCCCAGGTAGTTCGCTTCCATGGTGTCGAGCAGCTCGCCGATGTCTTCGCGGCTGAAGCCGCCGACGTAGTCGCCGTCGTTGATGTAGCAGGGGGAGGGGCCGATCATGGCCTGGGCGGCGAAGCGCCCGGGCGCCGCGATGGTGGCCAGCATGCCGATCATGGCGCTGACCGAGTGGCCGACCACCACGACCGGTCCGGTGGCGAACTCTTCCACGACCTCGAGCAGGTCGTCGGCATGGCCGTGCAGCGACGCGTACCGGGCGCGGTCGTAGGCCGCCAGATCGGAGCCCCCGGAGCCCGTCAGGTCATAGGTGATGACGCGGAACCGGTCCTGGTAGCAGGGCGCGAGGAAGCGCCACATGGTCTGGTCGCAGCCGAAACCGTGGGCAAACACCATCGTGGCCGCTCCCTGGCCGGTCACGTGGACGTTGTTGCGAGTCTTGACGGACATTTAATGCCTTCTAATATTTTCACGCAGCCATGCACTGAAAATAACATTTTTTGTCTGCAAAGTCAGCAAAGGCAGCATGCAATCAGGGTGGAAAGGGGCGTAAACGTTTCAATCGCGCTCGTCGTTTTCATTTAAGCGGGTCAATTGCGGTATGACTTTGACCAGCAAAATGCGTGGCCCGTTCATTTTCTTGACCACGACGTCGAAATGCGGGAACGCGATGCGCTGGCCCTGCTTCGGGATGTCGCCCAGCTTTTCCATCAGCAGGCCGCCGACCGATTCGACGTCTTCCAGCCCCATCTGCTCGTTGTCGATGTCGATCCCGAGCAGGCGTTCGAGCGAGAAGATCGGCAGGCTGGCCTTGCCGATATAGGTGCCGTCGGTCTGCTTGAGCCAGTCGTTTTCGTTCATCCGGAACTCGTCGCGGATCTCGCCGACCATCGCTCCCAGCAGGTTGTCCAGGGTGACGAAGCCGACCGGACGCTTGCCCTTTTCGCCGATCAGGGCGAAGTGCGGCGCGCCGCCGCGGAAGCGCCGGAAGATGTCCTGGGCCGGGGTGCGCGCCGAGATCGACTCGACCGGGCGCAGGAACTGCGTCAGGTCGGTGACCGGGCGGCCCGCCTGCAGCGCGAAATACAGGTCCTTCAGGTGGATGATGCCCAGCACTTCCTCGCCTTCCTCGTCGAAATACGGGTAGCGCGAAAAGCGGTTGCGGCGCACGGTTTCCAGGTTTTCTTCCAGCGAGCGGCTGGCGTACAGGGCGCTGACCTCGTTGATCGGCCGCATCAGCTCGGATACCTGCAGCGTGCTGAAGTCGAGCGACTGGGCCAGGATGTTGCGGTCGTCCTGGGTGATCTGCTCGCCCGGCGTGGTGGTGTTGGTATTGGTGCGCAGGATGAGCTTGAGCTCGTCGAGCGAGTAGTGGGTGTCGTGACCGCCGGCGCCGGCCAGGCCGGCCATGCGCAGCACGGCGTTGGCGCTGGCATTGAGCACGGCGATCGCCGGGTACATCGCCCAGTAGAAGCCGTACAGCGGCATCGCGCACCACAGGGCCACCGATTCCGGCAGCCGGATCGCGAGCGACTTGGGGGCCAGTTCGCCGACCACGATGTGCAGGAAGGAGATCACCGAGAAGGCCACCACGAAGGACACGCCGTGGATCAGTTCCTCGGAGGTGACGCCGAGGAAGGCGAACACCGGCTCGAGCAGGCTGGCGAAGGCCGGTTCGCCGACCCAGCCCAGGCCCAGCGAGGCCAGGGTGATGCCGAGCTGGCAGGCCGACAGGTAGGCGTCGAGCTGGCCGTGGACCTTGGCCAGGATGCGTCCGCGCAGGCCGGTGGTCTTGGCGATCGCGCGCACGCGGGTCTTGCGCAGCGTGACGATACTGAACTCGGCCGCCACGAAGAAGCCGTTCAGCGCCACCAGGAAGAAGGCGAGAACGACAAATAAAATGTTTTCCATACTGGTTTTGTATTAACAAAAGGCAAAGCCAGGGGTCATTGTACAACCTGACTTGTCTTTATTCCCTGTCAAGCGCTTCCTTGTGCACGGCGGCCAGGATGGCCTCGACCGCCGGATGCTTGATCTTGCGTTCGTTCGAGATCGCATAGAAGTGCTCGCGCACCTCGGGCACCCGGCCCACCAGCTCGGCCCCGAGCTGGACCTTGATGTCGGCCACCGGCGCCGCCGGGGTGAAGAACAGGCCGAGTCCGCGCCGCCCGAAGGTATTGAGCAGGGCGTTGTCCTCGAACTCGCCGACCACGTCGGGCCGGATCGCATGGCGCTCGAACCAGTCGTCGATCTTGCCGCGCAGGGCATTGTTGCGGGTCGGGAGCAGGATCGGGGCGCCATGCAGCGAGGCCGGGAAATCCTTGCGGTAGTTCTTGGCCAGGGCCGGGGCGCCGACCACATACATCTCGTTCTCGGACAGCAGGTGGCTGAACACGCGCAGCGTGGTCCCGGTCGGCACCGCGCGGTCGGTCAGCACCACGTCCAGCTTGTGCAGGGCCAGGTCGCCCAGCAGGGCTTCGTACTCGTCTTCATGGCACACCAGGCGCACCGGAATGGCGAGCTGGGTTGTCACCTCGAGCATGCGGTAGGCGGTGAACTTGGGCAGCGAATCCGAAATGCCCACCGCGAGCCGGATGCGGGCGCTGTCCGAGGCGTCCAGCGCTTCCTGCATCTGTTCTCCCAGAAGAAAGATCTGGTCGGCATAGGACAGCGCCAGGCGGCCGGCCTCGGTCAGGTTCAGGCGCCGGCCTTGCTGATTGAACAGTGCTTTGCCAAACGCCTGTTCAAGCAAGGTAAGCTGTGTGCTGACAGTCTGGATCGCCAGGCCAAGGCGCTCGGCGGCGCGCGTGATGCTGCCTTCCTTGGCAACCACCCAGAAGTAATAAAGGTGACGGAAATTGGGTGGCGCGTGGTTCATGGCTTCTGTTTTTCGGAAGTAATATTTCGATTATCTTCGCTTTTTCAATAAGCGCCAAGCTTTTACAATATAGCTCGCCGACACTGTTGGCGTATAACTTTTATAAGAGGGAAAAACTTATGAAGTACTTTACCTGGTCATTCATCGTGACCGCAGTCTGTCTCGCGCTCTCCGCATGGTGGGGCTTCGAGCATGGCGGCATGAGCGCCGCGTTCACCGCGCTGGGCGTGGCGGCCATCCTGGCGGTGATGGAAGTCTCGCTGTCCTTCGACAACGCCGTGGTCAACGCCTCGGTGCTCAAGGGCTGGGACGAGTTCTGGATCAAGCTGTTCCTGGGCGTCGGCATCATCATCGCCGTGTTCGGCATGCGGCTGGTGTTCCCGCTGGTGATCGTGGCCGTGGCCGCGGACCTGGGCGCCGTCGAAGTGTGGAACCTGGCGCTGACCGATCCGAAGGCGTTCTCGACCCACCTGACCAACCACCACGCCGAAGTGGCGGCCTTCGGCGGCATGTTCCTGCTGCTGGTGTTCCTGAACTTCATGCTGGACGACGAGAAGGAAACCCACTGGCTGGGCAACTTCGAAGCCAAGATCGGCGCGCTGGGCAAGGTGTCCTCGATCGCCGTCATGATCGCGATCGCCGCGCTGCTGTTCAGCATGACTTATGTTGAAGAAGCGCAGAAGATGGTCGTCCTGATCGCAGGTATGTGGGGCATCCTGGTCTATGTCGGTGTCGACATGCTCAGCAGCATGCTGGAAAAGAGCGAGTCCGAAGCCGGCGCCGTCGGCGACGCGGTCAAGAAGGGCGGTATCGGCGGCTTCCTGTACCTCGAAGTGCTGGATGCCTCGTTCTCGTTCGACGGCGTGATCGGCGCCTTCGCGATCACCAGCGACGTCGTGATCATCATGCTGGGCCTGGCGATCGGCGCGATGTTCGTGCGTTCGATGACCGTGTTCCTGGTGCGCAAGGGCACGCTGGACGAATATGTCTACCTGGAGCATGGCGCGCACTACGCGATCGGCATCCTGGCCGTGATCATGCTGGCGAGCATGAAGTGGCATGTGCCCGAGCTGATCACCGGCGGCGTCGGCGTGGCCTTCATCCTGGCTTCGCTGTGGAGTTCGCTGCAGTACAAGAAAAAGCACGCGGCGCTGGAAAGCGGTGCGTAAATGACAAATGACCGCTCCCGCCGGAGCGGTCCAGAATCCGCGGCGAGTGGCTGAACACCAGCTCGCTGCGTTTGCAACCCGGTGTTCATTAACTAGGAGAGTCTCATCATGGCAATCAGTCTGCAAAAAGGCGGCAACGTCAACCTGTCGAAAGAAGCCCCGGGCCTGACTTCGCTGAAAGTCGCCCTCGGCTGGGACGTTCGCGCAACCGATGGCGCAGCCTTCGACCTCGACGGCGCGGTGTTCCTGCTCAATTCGTCGGGCAAGGTACGTTCGGACAGCGACTTCATCTTCTACAACAACCTGAAGTCGGCCGACGGCTCGATCGTCCACTCGGGCGACAACACCACCGGCGCCGGCGAAGGCGACGACGAGTTCGTCACCATCGACCTGACCAAGGTGCCGGCCGACGTCGACAAGGTCGTGCTGGGCGTGACCATCCACGACGCCGAAGCCCGTCGCCAGAATTTCGGCATGGTCGGCAAGGCCTTCATCCGCTGCGTCAACAACGCTACCAACCAGGAAGTCGCGCGCTACGACCTGTCGGAAGACAGCTCGACCGAAGCGGCGATGATCTTCGGCGAGGTGTACCGCAACGGCGCCGACTGGAAGTTCCGCGCGATCGGCCAGGGCTTCAACGGCGGCCTGGGCCCACTGGCCCGCAACTACGGCGTGAACGTTTAAGGTAATGTAGGGGCGGTTCAAGGAACCGCCTCATGAAAGGAAGCCAAATGCCAGTTTTTACCGTGACCGGGGACGTCGATCCCTTCCTGCACGTGTCGATGAAGCAGGGCGAGACCATCTATTGCGAATCCGACGCGATGGTGATGATGGAATCGACCCTCGATCTCAAGGGCAAGATGAAGGGTGGCCTCGGTAGCGCGCTGATGCGCACCTTCGCCAACGGCGAGTCGTTCTTCCAGCAGCACATCGAAGCGACCCGTGGCGAAGGCGACTGCCTGCTGTCGCCAACCCTGCCGGGCGCGATGCAGATCGTCGACGTCGGTCCGAACAATTACATCATCAGCGATGGCGCCTTCGTCGCGGCCACGTCCGGCGTGGACCTGCGGGTGCGCACGCAAAGCCTGGGCAACGCGCTGTTCGCGCAGAGCGGCGGCTTCTTCGTCACCGAGACGGGCGGCCAGGGCCAGGTGGTGGTGTCGGGCTTCGGTTCGATGTCGGTCCTGGAGGTCGAGCCGGGCAAGGACGCGATCATCGACAACTCGCACGTGGTGTGCTGGGACAGCACCCTGCGCTACGAGATCTCGATCACGACCGGCACCAGCGGCGGCTTCCTGGGCAACCTGATCAACAGCCAGACCAGCGGCGAGGGCATGGTCCTGCGCTTCTCGGGTCGTGGCAAGGTATATGTGTGTTCGCGTAACCGCACCGCATTCAAGGCCTGGATGCAGGCGCCCGCAAAATAAGGAGCTATAACAATGTCAGTCAATCTGCAAAAGGGACAGAAGATCTCCCTGGACAAGGAAGCCGGTGGCGGCCTCTCCCGCGTGACCATGGGTCTGGGCTGGGACGCGATCAAGTCGAAGGGCTTCTTCGGCTTCGGCGGCGGCAAGTCCGAAGCCGTCGACCTCGACGCCTCGGTGGTGATGTTCGACGAGTCGAACCGCCCGATGGACGTGGTCTGGTTCCGCCAGCTCAAGAGCCGCGACGGCAGCATCTCGCACTCGGGCGACAATCGCACCGGCGCCGGCGATGGCGACGACGAGCAGATCAGCGTCGACCTGAACGCCGTGCCGGCGAACGTCAAGGCGCTGGTGTTCACGGTGAACAGCTTCACCGGCCAGAACTTCTCGACCGTCGAGAACGCCTACTGCCGCCTGATCAACGCAGCGAACCAGCAAGAGGTGGCGCGCTTCAACCTGTCGGTGACCGGCTCGCACTCGGCCCAGATCATGGCCAAGCTGTACCGCCACAACGGCGAGTGGAAGATGCATGCGATCGGCGAGAACGGCACTGGCCGGACCTTCGACGATCTGATGCCGCAGATTACGGTGCACCTGTAACCGGCTTTTTCGCCAAACGACCGAACCGGGGCCGAGGTCCCGGTTTTTTATTGTTCGGGCATGCCGTCGCAAATGTAACGGCAGAGCTTTTCGGAATCGGCTTCGTACTTGTCGATGACCGATTCCTCTTCATCCTTGAGCAGCGCCAGCTTCTTGGGATCGGTTTCTGCATTTTTCTTCCGGTCAAGTTCGGCGATCTTGCGCTGGTAGGCTTCCCGCTTTGCATCGGACGGGCCCACCTCGGCGCAGTTGCGCATGCACTGCGACCTGGTGTTATAGGTTTTCTGGGCAAACGCGGTGTTCGACAACATGCATGCCAATGCACACAGCGCGACAATCTTTTTCATGTGTTTCCTTTCCGGTCATAAGCTGGTTTCGAAACGCACCACGATGCGCGCGTGGTTTGCGTTCCAGGCCGAGAGGCGGACGATGCTGTCCTGCTCCAGGTATTCGTCGATGCGGGCCTTGCGCCTGGCCAGCAGGTTGTCGAGGTTGAGCCGCAAGACGGTGCTCTTGCTGACGTTCCAGCTCGCATTCAGGTTCAGCACGCGCCGGCTCGATTCGTAGACGCGCTGGTTGACGCTGCTGCGCACCCAGTCCTCGGGCAGGTAGCTGGCATCGAAGCCCAGTTTCACGGGCAGCGACTGCAGCGCGTAGCTGCCGCCCAGCTTGGCGCGCCAGGGCGACTGCCCGGCAATGCGGTTGTCGGGACCGGGCAGGTCGCTGAGGGTCGAGTCGGCCAGGCCGATGCTGCCGGAGAGTTCCAGGTTCGCCAGCGTTGGCGAGAAATCCTTGCCCGCCAGGCGCGCTTCCAGGTCCAGGCCGCGTATCCGCGCCTGGCCCAGGTTGGCCTGGCGGATCACGTAGCGCGGCACGCTGGCCCAGGGCACGTCCACCAGCGCGACCTCCTGGCCGTTCTTGTCGCCGATGTCGCGCGCATGGAATTCCACGCTGACCTCGCTGTCGCGGCCGAACCCGTGCGCATACGACAGGTTCAGGCCGAGCGCGCGTTCCGGCCGCAGCGCGGGATTGCCGCTGCTGTCGGCCAGGTCGATGCCGTTGGCGCCGCACAAGCCCTGGGCCGGGCATGGCGCATATGGATTGATCGTGGGCCGCAGCAGCATTTCGTCGAAGAAGGGCGTGCGGTAGCTGCGCGCCAGCGAGGCCCTGAGCTGGCGCTTGCGATTGCCGCCAATGCGGTGCGAGACATGCGCCGACGGCGACCACAGGTCGAATCGCGGACGGTTGTCGACCGGACCCTCGACCAGGCGGTAATGGCGTCGTTCGCCTGACGCGCCCAGGTTGACGGCCCAGCGCCGGTTGATCCGCCATTCGTCCTGGATGAACAACCGGACGCTGGTCAGGCGGGATGCCGTTTCCGGCCCCAGCACGGCCAGGCTGGGGTCTGGACGGCCGTCGATCAGGTCGGTATGGCTACTGTCGCTTTCGTTGCGCGCGAACTTGGCGCCGGCGCTGATCCGGTGGCCATCCTCGGTCTCGATGGCGTAGTCGAGGTCGAGGAAGTAGTTGCGCGTGCTTTGGTCCTGGTCATTGACACGCTGGCGCGGGCCGCCCGGCGACCATATTTCGTCCCGGCGCAGGCGGCTGTCCGAACGCGAGCCGCTGGCAAGAAGCTTGACGGCCAGGCTGCTGTCCGGGTCGATCTTCCAGTTCCACAGCAAGGGCAGGTGCAGATTGTTCGTGGGGCTCGTCCCGGTCTGGTTCGCGAACGAGGTCGGGCCGGACAGCCAGCGCCGCTGTTCCTGGCTGTCATTGTCGGAGTTGGCGCGCGCGATTTCCGGGCTGAAGGTCAGCGTGTGATCGGCATCCAGGGCCCAGGCCAGCACACCGCTCGCACTGATCGATTCGAACAGGCCCGGGGTATGGGCTTCGCCTTCGTACTCACGGGCCACGTCCGAGCCCGGCCGTTCGCGGGTCTGGACATAGCTGCCATTTGCGGTGGACAACCTGCGCCAGCGCGACAGCATGAAGGTATGGCTGAAGTCATCGCTCACGCCGGTGGTCGACCAGGTCAGGTCCATGCCCTTCCTGCCGCCCTCGGTGCGCACATTGCCGTGCAATCTGGACGACGTCTTGCGCTGCGCCTTGCGCAGGACGATGTTGATGGTGCCGGCGATGCCGAACGGCCCGGTGGCTGCGGTGGTGGTCTTGGCGATCTCGATGCGTTCGACGCGCATCAGGTCGATGTTCATGTAGTCGCCGGTCTGCGCCTGGCCATCGACCAGCACCTGGGTATAGCCGGGCAGGCCGAGCAGACCGATGCGGCCGCCCTTGTCGACGCTGATCGCGGGCTCGCGCCGGAGCAGTTCGCCGGTATTCTGCAGGCCGCTGTCGGCGATTTTCTTCTGGCCGATGATGATTTTTCCGGCGACGAAATCCTGGCCCGCCTCGACGTCTGTCTGGGCGCCGCTGATGACGACTTGCTGGGGTGGCGCGCTCGCCTCGGTCTGGGCATGCGCGCAGGTGCAATACAGGGCTAACAGGCAGGCGAGACGATGGTGCATCCGATTGAATCCAATACCAAACCGGTCGATCCTATCAACGAAAGTTCGCCGAAAATGCGCCAAATGTCACTGTAGCGCTCACACGTTTTCATGCTTGACAAGGACTGCGGATGCCCTTAGTGTATCAACCAACTAATACACCAATACGCCATGCCCCCCCAACCATCTCAACTGTTCTCGATCGTCCCCGGTTCGACCGATCCGATCTACCGGCAACTGGTCGACCAGGTGCGCCGGCTGGTGGCCGGCGGCCAGCTGGCGCCGGGCGATGCGCTGCCGTCGGTGCGCGAGGTCGCGCTGCAGCTCGCCGTCAATCCGATGACCGTGTCCAAGGCGTATGGGTTGCTCGAGCTGGAAGGCCTGCTCGAGCGCCGCCGCGGCATCGGCATGATCGTCGCCGACCGGCCGGCCGGCAGGGGCGGGGCGAGCGCTGCCGGCGAGCGCCTGGCGCTGCTGCGTCCCACCCTTGAACGCGCCGCGCGCGAGGCGCGCGAGCTCGAACTCGATCCCGACACCGTCCTCTCTCTCTTTACAACCATCCTGAAGGAATCACCGTGACCGCACTCCCGATCCAGATGCGCGGCGTCGCCAGGCGCTTCGGCAACAAGACCGTACTCGACGGCCTCGATTGGGAGGTCGGACCGGGCCAGGTGATCGGCCTGCTGGGGCGCAACGGCGCCGGCAAGTCGACACTGATGGAATGCCTGCTGGGCCTGCGCGAGATCGACGGCGGCAGCATCGCGCTGTTCGGCGAATCGCCCGCCGCGCTGTCGGACGCGACCCGCGCCCGCATCGGCTACGTGCCGCAGAAGTCCGACCTGTTCGACTGGATGACGCCGCTGCAGATGCTGGACTACTTCAAGGCGCTGTATCCGCGCTGGAACGACGCCAAGGTCGAGGGCCTGCTGGGCCGCTGGGGCATCGATCTCGCCATGCGCAACAAGCCGATCCGGCGCCTGTCGGGCGGCGAGCAGCAGCGCCTGTCGATCATCCGCGCGCTGGCCCACGATCCCGAGCTGCTGGTGCTGGACGAACCGGTGTCGGCGCTCGACCCGGCCGGGCGGCGCGATTTTCTCACCGAGCTGATCGACGGCGTGATCGAGCGCGGCACCACGGTGGTGTTCTCGACCCATATTCTCACCGACCTGGAGCGGGTGGCGCTGGACGTCGCCTTCCTCAAGGATGGCCGCATCGTGCTCGAAGGGGATCTGGACGACCTGCTCGATGGCGCCGCCAGCCACGTGCCGTCCGGCGCGCGCGTGCCGTCGAACCTGGAAGACCTGTTCATCGAGGTGACCCGGTGAGCCCGCGCCTGGCGCTCTACGGACTGCTGTGGCGCTCGGCGCTGGCGCAGGTGCACCCGTATGCCCATCGGCTCGTCGTTTGGCTGACGCCGGTCCTGTCGCTGGTGGCGGCGGCGCTCGCCTGGAAAGTGTACGACCTGGCCACTGGGGCGCGCTGGGGCGCAAACATGCTGTGCAGCTTGGTCCTTCTCACCTGGACCTGGGGCTTTCTGCCTGGCGCTTTCAAGCTCAATTCCCCCGCCAATGCCCAGCTGACACCCGGGATGCGGGCGCGCTTGCTGGAACTGGCCTCGGCAGTGTGGATGCTGTGCATCGCCGGACTGGCGTTTGCCAATGCAGGCAGCGCGTCGGACGTCGTCCTGCGCGTGGTCTGGTGGATGGTGGCTTCGCTTGGCCTGGCGCTGGCGGCCACCGGCAGCGGCGCCGGATCGGCAGTGCTCCTCGCGATCTGGCCGTTGATGGGATTGCCGTCCGTGATACCGGACCGGGCGTACGCCATGATGGCGCATCCGGCCTTCCTCCCGCTGCTGGCGGCCCTGCTTTTGCTGCCCGGGCTGGCGGCCATGCGCGTGATTCTCGCGCAGGCGGGGGACCGGCATTGGCAGTTGCTGGAAAAGCGCACGGTATGGCGTGACAGGAACGCGTTCAAGCTCCGCGGGGAGAACGGTTTGCTGCTCTCGTGGCAGGCATACTCGCTGCGCCTGGCCGGCAAGCGCCGTGACCTGGGCGCCATGCTTTTGCACGGCAGCGGCCCCGGCCTGCCATTGGGCGTGATCGCGCTGAGCATTGCCGGCATGGGCCTGTTCGGGCTGCTGCTGGTCGGCTTCATGCGCCTGGGCGGCTACCCCAAGGCGGCCGAGCTCGCGCTGGAGATGGGCTGGATGTGGAGTCTGCTGCCATTGCTCCTGTTCCAGTTGCACACGAACTTGCTGGCGAACCTGACGGACATGCCTGCTGGCCAGCCTCTGCTCAGGCTGGCGCCGGCGATGCCCGCTACCGCGCCGCGGTTCAATCGCTTGCTGGCCTCGACGGCATTGCGCAGCAGTCTGGCGGCCTGGGGCATGGCGGCGGCCACGGCGCTCCTGTGCAGCTTCCTGAGCGGCGCCGGCGCGGATGAGCTGCTGCTGGTGGCCAGCCTGTGTGGCCTGGCCCTGCCGGCCCTGGCCTTGCCGCTGCGCGACCATGCACGCCGCCCACGCTGGAATCCGGTTCTGCAGTGGCTGACGGTGTTGGCGCTGGCGGGCGGCTGCCTGCTGGTCGCACTGCCCATCGGACGACTTCTGGCATTGCCGGTTTTTCCGACTGCGGCTGGCCTTGCCATCGTGCTGACGGCTTTCCTAGTGTCGCGCCGCTACCGTTCGACACTTCGCGCGCCGTTCGCTTTTCCCGCCGGAAGGCTGGATTGACGGGGGATGGGTCATGTCCCGCGATGTGATCTGTTCATTAACCGAGTTGCCGAAGGGGATAGATCGATCGTTCTTTTTGTTGCTGAGCAACAACCGGTCCACTGGCACTTTGATACTGAACTTCGGTTTTTGCTGAAAAAAAGTCGCACTGAAGATAAGGTTTCGCTGTTGTACTTACTCATAAAAAAACCTTCATCTTCAGGGCAACCATGCTTTTCAAACTGACACTGCGACTCCGGCTGATCGCCACGATGGCCATGCTTGGCTTCCTCATCACCGCTGTCGGCCTGCTCGGCATCTACGGCATGCGTGAAGACCACGCCACGCTCGAGCAGGTGTACTCCAATCAGCTGGCGTCCAGCATCGCGATCAATAATTCCAAGAACTTCCTGAACCGCGCGCGTTTTGGCCTGGACCGCGCCGTGTTCCATCCGGACGCGGCCGACGTCGGCAAGACCCTGAGCCGCGCCAAGGACTTCATCGACGACGCGAACAAGGAATGGCAGCGTTACCTCGCCCTGCCGCGCGACGCCGAGGAAGCGGCATTGGCCAAGACCCTGGAAGTCGAACGCAACCGCTACATCAACGACGGCATGCTGGCGCTGGCCACCGCCATCGAGCAGATGAACGTCGAGCGCATCGAAGCGCTGTCGATGACGGAAATGACGGCCCTGTACGGTGTCTTCGACAAGGCATCGAGCGCCCTGGACGATTACCAGCTGACGGCCGCCAAGCGGGGCTACGACGAGAGCGGCCGTCTGTTCGACACGCTGATGTGGATCTCCAGCGCCAGCGTGGTGCTCGGCGTGCTGCTGGCGGCGGTGTCGTCGTGGCTGCTGCTGCGCGCCATCATGCGGCCGCTCGACCACGCGCTCGGCCACTTCGACGCGATGGCCCATGGCGACCTGTCGACCAGGGTGCAGATCGACCGCGACGACGAAATGGGCGCACTGCTCAAGGGCCTGGCCACCATGCAGCAGCAGCTGGCCACGACCGTGCGCGGCGTGCGCGACAGCAGCATGTCGATCGCCAGCGCCAGCAGCGAGATCGCGGCCGGTAACATGAACTTATCAAGCCGTACCGAGCAGCAGGCCAGCGGCCTGGAAGAAACCGCTTCTTCGCTCGAGGAATTGACCACCACCGTGCAGCACAATGCGGACAATGTGCGCCAGGCGAATAACGTGGCGCGCTCGGCGTCCGAAGTCGCGGTGCGCGGCGGCCAGCTGGTGTCGGAAGTGGTGCAGACCATGGGCGCCATCGATGCCTCGTCCAAGCGCATCGTGGACATCATCTCGACCATCGACGGCATCGCCTTCCAGACCAATATCCTGGCGCTGAACGCGGCCGTCGAAGCGGCCCGCGCAGGCGAGCAGGGCCGCGGTTTCGCGGTCGTGGCCGGCGAAGTGCGCAACCTGGCGCAGCGCTCGGCGGCGGCGGCCAAGGAAATCAAGGAGCTGATCAGCACCTCGGTCCGCAACGTCGAGGCGGGCGCCGCCCTGGTCGACAGCGCCGGCACTACCATGGACGAGATCGTCAGTAGCGTGACCCGCGTCAGCGACATCATGGCCGAGATCCTGGCCGCCGGCGAAGAGCAGACCGCCGGCATCCAGCAGATCAACGAAGCGGTCAGCCATATGGACCAGGCGACCCAGCAGAACGCCGCCCTGGTCGAGGAAGCGGCAGCCGCCACCGGCGCGTTGCAGGATCAGGCGCATGCGCTGCAACAGATGGTGGGCGTGTTCAAGATCGATGCGCAGGCGGCGCCTCAAGCGCAGGCGCCGGTGCGCGCGCGCGCCGGCCACGAGCGCATGGCCCTGGCTGCGTAAGCCGGCACGCCGTCCCGCCAGGGCGCCCGGCGAGGGCGCGCCAAAAAATCGCCGGGCGGCGCCGCATATTACGGCGCGATGACGTTGCGAAACATGCAATAATGCCGCATGAACGCGCGCAACCATGTCCCCGGACCCCATCAGGCAAAAGATCGACTCCATGGGTAGTCCACTAGCGTTTCCCGCTTCCGGCGCCGCGATGGCGGCGGCGATCCGCGATCACGACTGGGCGGCCTCGCCGCTGGGCCCGATCGCATCCTGGCCCGCGACGCTGCGCACCAGCATCAATATCGTGCTGGACTCGGCCTTTCCGAGCTTTATCGTCTGGGGGCCGGACCAGACCCTGCTCTACAACGACGCCTACGCCGAGATCCTGTGCAACAAGCACCCGGCCGCGCTGGGGCAGGCGTTCCAGGCCGTCTGGCACGAAATCTGGGACGTGCTCGGGCCGCTGGTCGAGCGCACCCTGGTGGGCGGCGAATCGCACAAGATGAACGACATCGCGCTCGTCATGCAGCGCAAGGGCTATGCCGAGCACACCTGGTTCACCTATTCCTATGGTCCCGTGCGCGACGATGCCGGCCGCATCCTCGGCCTGCTGTGCAACTGCATCGAAACCACCGAGGCCGTGCTCCGGCAGCGGCGCCAGGCGGCCGACGAAGCGGTGCTGCGCGAGCACGAATCGGCGTCGCGCGAGGACGCCGAGCGGGTCCGGCTGGCACTGGAGGCGGGCGCCATCATCGGCACCTGGTTCTGGGACTTGCCGACCGACCGCTTCACCGTCGACGAAGCCTTCGCGCGCGCCTTCGGCCTCGACCCGGCCATCGGCCGCACCGGCCTCTCGCTGGCGCAGGTGGTGGCCACCGTGCACCCCGACGACCAGGCCGGCCTGGCGCAGGCCATCAATACGGTGATCGCGCGCGGCGGCCATTACGCCCACCAGTACCGGGTGCGGCGCGCCGACGGCCGGTATTACTGGATCGAGGCCAATGGCCGGGTCGACCTGGCGCCGGACGGCACCGGCCTGCTGTTCCCGGGCGTGCTGATCGACGTCGAGGGCCGGCGCGCGGTGGAGGCCGAGCGCGACGGCGCGATCCTCAAGCTGCGCGCGCTCAACGAGCAGCTGGAACAGAAGGTGCTGGCCCAGGCGCTGGCGCGCGGGCGCACCTGGCAGCTCAGCCCCGACATCCTGGGCGTGCTCAATGCCGACGGTTTCATGGAGACCTCGAACCCGGCCTGGCAGGCCACGCTGGGCTGGACCGAGGAAGAAGTCGCCGGTACGCCCTTCCTCGACTTCATCCACCCCGACGACCGCGCCCGCACCGAGACGGTCTGGCGCAATGCGCTGGAGCGCGGCATTCCCGCGCTGCGCTTCGAGAACCGCTACCGCCACAAGACCGGCGGCTGGCGCTGGCTGTCGTGGGTGGCGGTGCCGGACGAGCGCAAGGTGTACTGCTCGGCGCGCGACATCAGCGTCGAGCGCGAACGCCAGGCCGAGCTGGAACGGGCGCAGGAACAGCTGCGCCATTCGCAGAAGATGGAGGCGGTCGGCCAGCTCACCGGCGGGCTGGCGCATGACTTCAACAACCTGCTGGCCGGCGTCGCGGGCAGCCTCGACCTGATCAAGCTGCGCCTGGGGCAGGGCCGCGCCGACGAGATCGAGCGCTATCTCACGGTGGCCCAGGGCGCGACCAGGCGGGCGGCGGCGCTGACCCACCGGCTGCTGGCCTTTTCGCGGCGCCAGACGCTGGCGCCCAGGGCCATCTGCGTCAACACCATGGTCGACGGCATGCTGGAAATGATCCGGCGCACGGTGGGCCCTGGCGTGCGGGTCGAGCCGGCGTACAGCGAGGTGCCGTGGACGGCGCTGGTCGACCAGTCGCAGCTCGAGAACGCGCTGCTGAACCTGTGCATCAATGCGCGCGACGCGATGCCGGACGGCGGACGCATCGCGATCGCCACCGCCAACCGGGTGCTCGGCCTTGAGGCCGCGCGCGGCCACGAACTGCCGCCGGGCGATTATCTCGCGCTGTCGGTGGCCGACACCGGCGCCGGCATGGCGCCGGACGTGCTGGCCAAGGCCTTCGAGCCCTTCTTCACCACCAAGCCGCTGGGCCAGGGCACGGGGCTGGGACTGTCGATGATCTACGGCTTCGCCAAGCAGTCCGGCGGGCAGGTGGCCATCGACTCGCAGCTGGGGCAGGGCACCACGGTCAGCATCTTCCTGCCGCGCCATCGCGGCGCGGCCGAGGGCCCGGAGGCGGCGCCCGCCCTCGCGGCGCCGCCGGCCGGCCGCGGCGAGACGATCCTGGTGGTGGACGACGAGCCGAGCGTGCGCACGCTGGTGGTCGACCTGCTCGGGGAGCTCGGCTACACGGTGCTGGAAGCCGAGGACGGCGCCGGCGGCCTGGCGCTGCTGCAATCGGACGCGCGCATCGACCTCGTGATCTCGGACGTCGGCCTGCCGGGCATGATGAATGGACGCCAGATGGCGGACGCGGCGCGCGTCAAGCGTCCCCGGCTGAAGGTATTGTTCATCACCGGCTACGCCGAAACCGCCTTGCTCGACCACGGGCAGCTCGCGCCCGGCATGTCGGTGCTGACCAAGCCGTTCTCGATCGACGCGATGGCGCAGCGGGTGCGCGAACTGGTCGCGCGCTAGTTCAGGCGCCGGGCCAGGTCGACAGCGCCTGCCCGACCGCCGCCTCGAGCGTCTCGCGCTCGAAGCCGGCCCCGGCCTGGATCGCCATGCCGTGCAGCAGACGTATTACCAGGGAGGCGAGCGCGGTTACACCGATTACCCGCCCGCCAGCTAGTGCCCGCGGCGCTGCACCAGCGCCGTGCCGACGCCGTGGCGCTTGCCCTCGCTGACGGCGGTGACGGTGCCGTCCGGGTTGAACACCAGCGCATTGGCCGCGCCGATTTCTTCGGCCGGCGACTCCCAGCGCTGGCCGAAGCCCGACAGGGCGCGCGCCTGCGCCGTGTCCGTGAAGCCCGGCTCGACCGAGGTGTCGAGCGCATTGCGCTGGCTGATGCGCGGCGCATCGAGCGCCTGGTCCATCGGCATGCCGAAGTCGACGTGGTTCACGATGGTCTGCAGCACCGTGGTGATGATGGTCGAGCCGCCGGGGCTGCCGATGCTGAAGGCCGGCTTGCCGTCCTTGAGCGCGATCGTGGGCGCCATGCTCGAGCGCGGCCGCTTGCCGGCTTCCGGCACGTTCGGGTGCGGCCCGCTGGCGTCGAAGTCGAAGTCGGTGAGTTCGTTATTGAGCAGGAAGCCGTAGCCCGGCACCACGATGCCGCTGCCGCCCCAGGATTCGATGGTGAAGGTGTACGCCACCACGTTGCCGTCCTTGTCCGACACCGTCAGGTGGGTGGTGTGGGCGCTCTCGGGCGCCAGCTTGACGGCGGCGGCGGGCTGGGTGCGCAGAGGGATGCTCGGGTCGTCCTGGTAGCGGTAGGGGTCGCCCGCCGCCACCGCGCCCGGCGCGGCCTTGCGCGGATCGATCAGCGCACGCCGCTCGGCCGCATACTGCTTGGAGAGCAGGCCGGCGAGCGGCGCATCGACGTATTCGGGGTCGGCCAGATAGGCATTGCGGTCGGCGAAGGCCAGGCGGCTGGCTTCGATATAGAGGTGCTCGGCGCGGGCGCGCGGCAGAGACTTGAGGTCGTAGCCTTCGAGGATGTTGAGCGCATGCGCCACCGTCGGGCCGCCGCTGCTCGGCAGGGGCATGCCATACAGTTCGTAGCCGCGATAAGTGCTGCGCAGGGCGGGGCGGATGCGCGCCTCGTAGTTGGCGAGATCCGCCATGGTCATGGCGCCGGGCCGTACGGCATACCCTTTCGCGACCGGCGGCCGGTTGACGCTGTCGACGATCGCGCGTGCGATCGGCCCTTCATAGAATGCCTTCACGCCGCCTTGCGCGATCTCGCGGTAGGCGCGCGCCATGCCGGGATTGCGCAGCAGCGTGCCGGCGGGCAGCGCCTTGCCCTTGTGCAGGTACAGCTCGCTCGTCGGCGCGAACTGGCGGAACTTCTTGTCGTTCTGTTCGACCAGCTTGCTGAAATTGGCGTTGATGCGAAAGCCGCCGTCGGCCACCTCGATCGCCGGCGCCAGCACCTGGGAAAAGCGCATGCTGCCGTAGCGTTCGAGCGCCTCGTGCCAGCCGCGCACGGTGCCCGGCACGCCGACCGCCGCTCCGCTGGCGACCGCCGTCTCGAAGTCGAGCGGCTTGCCATCTTGCTGGAACAGTCGCGGGCCCACCGCGCCGGGCGCCGTTTCGCGGTGGTCGATGGTGATCACGCGCTTGTCCCTGGCCAGGTAGATCACCATGAACCCGCCGCCGCCAATGCCGCAGCTGAAGGGGTCGGTGACGCCCAGCGTGGCGGCCGCGGCCACCGCGGCGTCGACCGCGTTGCCGCCTTGATGCAGGATGGTGAGCGCTGCCTGCGAGGCTTGCGCGCTGATCGTGGCGACGGCGCCCCCGGTGCCGGTCATGACCGGCGCGGCCGCAACGCCCTGGAAGGAAACGGCGACGACCAGGACGCACGCCAGTGCGGCCCGCGGCAGGCGGCGCGGCGCCATCAGCTGCCGTACATATTGAAGACCACCGGATACGACGCCGGTTTCGCTTCCGCCATGCCGCGCGGCTGCGGCACGAACGAGGGATCGAGTTCGATGCGCGCGCCGCGCAGGCCGGGCGAGGTATAGCCGGGTTTGCCCTGCACCAGCCAGAAGCCCTGCGCCATGTTGTTGATGCGCAGGGTGAAGCGGTAGGCCAGCTGGCCGGCCCACATGCAGCGCGCATTGTCCGGGCAGCGGCTGTCGTCGGCGCCCTCGTAGGTGAGGGAGAGGCGCTGGTCGATCGGCAATGGCGGCAGGTGCAGGGTCTGGCGCTCGCTCAGCGTGTACTGGGCGTTGGGCAGGCGGTCGGGCGTGGCGCAGGCCGACAGCAGGCCGGCGGCGGCGATGGAGAGGACGCAGGGCAGGGTGCGCATCGGTGTCATCCAGGGTTTGACGGGAACCCATGATAGCAAAACCGCAATCGACCGGTCGCGTGACAGCGAAAAGACAGGGCATGGTCAAGTCATAAACAGGTCATATTCGGCAGCTATTCTTTTTCCTGTAGTCCAAAACGTATCCCTCAACCAGAGATAGGAATAACAATGTTCAAGAAGATCCTCGCCGGCGCTGCCGCCACGCTCGTGATGACGACCTCGTTCGCCGCCGACATTACCGGCGCGGGCGCGACCTTCCCGTACCCGATCTACGCCAAGTGGGCTGAAAGCTACAAGGCCGCCACCGGCACCGGCCTGAACTACCAGTCGGTCGGCTCGGGCGCCGGCATCAAGCAGATCAAGGCGAAGACCGTGGACTTCGGCGCATCGGACATGCCGCTGAAGGCGGAAGAGCTGGACAAGGAAGGCCTGATGCAGTTCCCGGCGATCATGGGCGGCGTGGTCGCCGTGGTCAACGTCGACGGCGTGACCCCGGGCCAGCTGAAGATGACCGGTCCGCTGCTGGCCGACATCTACATGGGCAAGATCACCAAGTGGAACGCGCCGGAAATCGCCGCTTTGAACCCGGGCGTGAAACTGCCTGCTCTGGATGTCACCGTCGTGCACCGCGCCGACAGCTCGGGCACCTCGTTCCTGTTCACCGACTTCCTGGCCAAGACCAGCCCGGCATGGAAAGAGAGCATCGGTTCGGGCACCACCGTGAAGTGGGCCGTGGGCGTGGGCGGCAAGGGCAACGAAGGCGTCGCCGCCAACGTGCAGCGTATCAAGGGCGCAATCGGCTACGTCGAGTGGGCTTATGCCAAGAAGAACAAGCTGTCGCACACCCAGTTGCGCAACAAGGAAGGCGTCGACCTGCAACCGTCGGACGACGTATTCAAGGCCGCCGCCGCCAATGCCGAGTGGACCAAGGCCCCAGGCTTCGGCGTGGTGCTGACCGACGGCGCCGGCAAGCAGAGCTGGCCGATCACCGGCGTGTCGTACATCCTGATGCACAAGAGCCAGGCCGACGCCAAGAAAGGCCAGGAAGTCGTGAAGTTCTTCGACTGGTCGTTCAAGAACGGCGCCCCGGCAGCTGCCGAGCTGGACTACGTGCCGATGCCGGCCAGCGTCGTCAAGCAAGTGCAGGACGCCTGGAAAGCCAACCTGAAGGACGCTTCGGGCAAGGCCATCATGTAAGACGCCTTCACGGCGACCGATCCGGCAGCCTGGCTGCCGGATTTTCGTTGGTGCGCTCGCGGCACCGTGGGCCGCATCAACGCAGAACCTCTTTTTGGGCATCCCATGACAACGGCGAACACGATCGTCCTGGTGATCGACGACAAGCCGGCCATTGCCGAGCTGCTCAAGTTCTCGCTGCACGAGGACGAGTGGGTCTGGCATGACGTGCCGAGCCTGGCGCAAGCCTGGGACTTCATCGGGCGCGAGCGCCCGGAACTGTTGCTGCAGGAATCGATGCTGCGCAATGAAGGCGGCATGCGCCTGCTGGCGCGCCTGCGCGGCGACCGCCGCCTGCGCGAGCAGCCGGTGATCCTGCTGGCGGCGCAATGCGCGGAAGGCGAGCGTCCCGCCAGCCTCCCGGCGCCCGTCCCCCATCCCGAATTCATTCCCCAGGCCCCGCTCGAGCAGGCGCGCGAACTGTCGCCCGAGTCGCGCCTGTTGCGCTCGGGCCGCCTGGTGCTCGATCCGCTCAGCTGCAGCGTGCGGGTCGGCAGCCACAAGGTCGAGGTCAGGCACGCCGAATACCGGCTGCTGCGCTTCCTGCTGTGCCATCCGGGCCAGGTGTTTACGCGCACCCAGCTGCTGGAGCAACTGTGGGAAGCCCACGCCTCGCTCGACCAGCGCACGGTGGACGTGCACGTGCTGCGCCTGCGCAAGGCGCTGGGGCGGGCCAAGTCGCTGATCAAGACCGTGCGCGGCGCCGGCTACATGCTGTCGCCGACCTGAAGCGCGGTCTGACGCCATCCTCGGACATCTTTTTTCGCCGAAATAGGGCGGCTAGTCTGTTGTGCATTCGCAAGAAAGCGCTGGCGTTCTCATGTCAGTATCGCGATTTTGACGAGACGAGCAGCCTTCCGCGTTCATGCCGGAACCGACACGCCCCTTGCGGCCCCTGCTGCCCTTGCCCGACGGGGGCTGGCAGGCGATGTCGGTCGCCACCCCGGTCGACTTCAAGATCCGCGGCCTGGCATTGGTGCCCCCGCGGAGCACGGTGCCCGTGATCGTCGTTCCCGGCATCATGGGGACCAACCTCAGGGCAAAGAGCAAGCCACGCTCGCGGGAAGAAGAGAACGAGGAGGTCAATCCTGGCAAGCCAGCCTGGCGGCCGCCCAACACGACGCCGGGCGGATTGTGGGATGCGCTGGTCTGGGACCAATACGATCCCGCCTACCGCCAGCGCCTGCTCGACCCCGACACGCTGGAGGTGGACGACAGCGGCGAACCGCATATCCGTCACGACCAGTGGGGGCCGCATGTCCACCCCCAACTGGCGCGCGAGCGCTGGTGGGGCGAGCTGCATGCCGGTTCCTACATCGACCTGCTGTGTATGCTGGAAACGCGCCTGAACCAGACCTTCTACCGCCGCTACGCGGAGGATATGCGGCGCATCCGGCCACACTGGCAAGAAGTGATGGATTGCGATCCTGCGAAATGGGGTTTTCCGCACATGGCGCCGCTGACCGAGGCCGAGCTGGAACGGCATGCGCTCCACCATTATCCGGTGTACGGCGCCGGTTATCACTGGTTGCGCAGCGCGCACGAAGCGTCGCAGCGCCTCGAGCAGCGCATCGACGACGTCATCGACTACTGGAAGGCGCACAAGCGCAAGTGCGAGCAGGTCATCCTCGTGACGCACTCGATGGGCGGCCTGGTTGCGCGTGCCTGCGCCAGGCGCATCCCGGACAAGATCGCCGGCGTGATCCATGGCGCGATGCCGGCCCTGGGCGCTCCCGCCGCCTACCGCCGCATGGCTTGTGGCACCGAGGTCAACGACTTCGTCGGCCGCTTCGCCGCCATGATCCTTGGCGCGACGACCTACGACACCACGCCCGTGCTGGCGACATCGCCCGGTCCGCTCGAATTGCTGCCGAACCATCTGTATCCGGGACCGTGGCTGCATGTCAGCGTCAGGCAGCCGTCTGGTAGCCAGAGCGTGCCGGATGCCGTTCTCGATTGTCTGCATCTGCCCAACGAAACGAAGCCCGACCCGTACAAAATTTATCGCGACCTGACATCCTGGTATCGGTTGGTCGATCCTGCACTGGCTGATCCGGCGGGGAAATACAAGCCCGAAAACAAGAATGGAACCGTGGAAGCCGCTATCGAGAAAGCCATCGATACAGCGGAGCGCTTCCACAAGGAACACTTGGGGGATTACTACCATCCCAATACCTATGCTTTCTATGGGGCCGATCCCGACCGACGCGCCTTCGGTCAGGTGCGCTGGGTCGGACGCAAGCCGTCCGAGTCGCGGACCGTCCTCACGCCATCCAACGTCAAGGAAGGCAGCTTCATCCGCCATTACCCTGACGGTCGGCTCGTGGGCGTCGAACCCGGCTGCGAAATGCTCTTCAGGCCGGAACCACCCGACACCCGGGGCGACGGCACCGTGCCACACCAATCCAGCGCTGGTCCGGCCGGCAATATCCGGCAGTTGTTCGAGACGCGCGGCTATGACCATCAAGGCAGCTACCGCAGCGAGGATATGCTGATGCTCACGCTGCGCCTGATCGTCAGGATCGTGCAAGGGATCTCCCAATGAGATATTTGCAGAAGAGGTGGGCCCGGTTATGGGCCGTGGTGTTCGCGGCCTTGACAGGCACGTGGGCGGTGGGCGCCGTACTGGACAGGTACGAGGTGGAGAAGATGACGGAAAAGATGCAGACAGTATGTGTCGGCAGGATGCTGATCGACCTGCCGGCTGAGGCGCAATACCGCTTCCTCGGAGAAAAGATCAGCGGCTTCAGCATCGGCGCGTTCGCAGAAAGCGCGGAGGCGTTCAGCGCCCGGCTGGCGGAACGGGAAGCGGAAATCCGGGCCAAGCCGGACCGGCTTGGTGGGGGCAACAACCTGGAAGTCGTCAGGGGTGTGAAGACTGACAGTGGCCTTGTCGGAAAAATATTCATGCATGAACGCGTTGTAACCGAGGGCAGCGCCTATACATCGAGTGGTGAGAGACACTATCGCTATGAGGACTTCACGCTTGAGGCGCATGTCCATGGCGATGGCATCGCCATCGAAGCATCGGGCGATGAATTCCGGCAGGAGGCCCTGGAAAACCTCGTCAAGCTCGTTCACCAGTTCGTGGCCAACCCTGGCAACCGCATACCCACCGAGCCTGGTTTCTGCCTCGACCAAGCCTATGTGCGAGACCCGCACAGGGCCGCCCAGGGCGAACGGGCCGTGATGGTGGCCGGCCTGCCGAGCCGTCCGGACATCGAGATCAAGTTCGACACGACCGCCGGCACCAAGCCGGGAAAGGGACTGCTCGAGCGGGCTGCCGCCTCGCACGCGCGGGCGCCCCTGATCATCAGCGCACGCTTCGCGAAGCTGCGCGCCGCGCCACGCACGGTCGGTGGCCTGACCGGTGACGAACTCGTCGAGCAGGTGCTCGAAGAGAACTTTTCCATTATCTACGGGTTCCGATGGGAGGTGGACGGCAGTGAAGACAATGTACTCGTCCCCGATGTGCGCCTGATGATGAAAACCGGCAGTGGGGACGACGGGCCAGTGCCGTCCTCGCTGTCGCAGCCGGCAGCCCTCGCGCTGTGGGACAGGATCATCTCCAGCATCCGCATACGGCCGACGCAGCCGCCCAGGGCGGCCGCGGCCGATGTCACTTGATCGCCGTCTCGCAAGCGCAAGCCTCCAAAAATTTCACGTGTCACTACGCTGACATATTTGCAATCTAGACTGGCGGCAACTTGTCCTTTGGCCGCAGTAATGAGCAAACATCCCGGGCTCGCCCCCTACCTGGCGCCCTATCTGGACCCCGCGCGCAGCAACCGCTTCCTGGTCCTGCTGTGGCCGCTGCTGGCCGTGCTGGCATGCGGCGCGTTGTGGGCGGCGACCCTGTTGCGGGTCGAGGCCGAGCGGGAGCGCGTGGCCGGCCAGGCGCGCAAGGACGTGGCGGCCTACGCCGAAGCCTACGAGCAGTACATCACGCGCTCGGTGGCGCAGATGGACCAGATCACGATGCAGCTGAAGTTCAGCTGGGAGAATTCGCGCCAGGCTGGCCTGCTCGACGAGATGCGGCGCGACGGCATGTTCACCGACAGCGCCTTTCACGTGGTGGCGGTGCTCGACCGCGGCGGCGTCGTGCGCTCCAGCACACGCGCCGGCCTGATCGGCGCCGACCTGGCGCCCAGCGCCTGGTTCAACCACCACCGCGACAACAACTCGACCGCGCTGCGGGTCGGCGCCGCGCCGACGCAGTTCGGCAGCGCCGACGACGTGGTGCTGTTCACGCGCCGCCTCGAAACGCTTGAAGAGGAATTCGACGGCGTGGTGCTGATGGCGATCGACGCCCGCTACTTCACGTCCTTCGTCAGCCCGGCCACCATCGGCGCCGGCGGCATCGTGGCGCTGGCCGGCAGCGAAGGACGGTTGCGGGTCGAGCAGCGCAGCAACGGCGCATCGTTCACGGACGCGGTCGCGCTGCCGCGCCGCGGCGGCGCCTGGTCGGGCGAACAGGGTGTGCGCCTGGTCGAGGGCGAGGGCGGCTTCGCCGACGGCCAGTCGCGCGTGCTGGGCTGGCGCCAGTCGACCGCCTATCCGCTGGTGGCCCTGGTCGGCCTGCCGCAGCACGAAGCGCTGGCGGCCAGCAACGGCTACTGGGTCGAGAGCCGCGACCGCGCCATCGTCGCCACCCTGTGCCTGTTGCTGCTGGGCGCGGTCGGGGCGGTGCTGGCGCGGCGCGCCGTGGCGCGCGCCAGGGAACAGGACGAGGTGCGGCGCGCCTACCGCGCGGCCACCGAGAGCGGCAACGACGGCTTCTACATGGCCTCCGCGGTGCGCGCGCGCGACGGCCAGATCACGGATTTCCGCATCGTCGACTGCAACGAGCGCGGCGCCTTCTTCTATGGCGTGACGCGCGACGAGCTGGTCGGGTCGAGCCTGACCGGGATCGACAGCGGCCTGTTCGGCGAGGATCTCCTCGGCACCTACCGCAAGGCGATGGACAGCGGCTTTCATGAAGACGACCGCAGGATGCCGAGCGATAACCGGCTCAATATCAGCTGGGGCCGCCGACGCCTGGTACGGGTCGGCAACGGCCTGGCGGTGACCCTGCAGGACATCAGCGAGCGCAAGGCGCACGAGGCCCAGCTCGAGCGCCTGGCCAACGAAGATTCGCTGACCGGCCTGGCCACTCGCCATGCCTTCCTGGAGCGCATACCGGCCATGCTGGCCCAGGCGCAGGAAGCCAGCACCGGCAACGGCGCCAGCGCCGCGCTGCTGTTCATCGACCTGGACGAGTTCAAGCATGTCAACGACACCCACGGCCACGCCACCGGCGACCAGCTGCTGAAGGCCGCCGCCGGCCGCCTGTTGTCCTTGCTGCGTCCGGGCGACGGGGTGGCGCGCTTCGGCGGCGACGAATTCGTGGTGCTGCTGTCGCCCTGCGACGGCGAGCGCCAGGCCGCCTCGGTGGCCTCGCGCATCGTCGAGGCTTTCGCCGTGCCGTTCCTGATCGGCGACGAGCTGCACGCCGTGGGCTCCTCGATCGGCATCAGCCTGTATCCGCGCGACGGGCTCGATGCCGAGACCCTGGTCAGGCACAGCGACATCGCCATGTACGTCGGCAAGAACGAGGGCAAGGGGCAATACCGCTTCTTCGATCCCTCGCTGTCGTCGACCCTCAACTCGCGCGCGCGCCTGAAGCAGAACATGCTCGAAGCGCTCGAGGCCGACCAGTTCGTGCTGCACTACCAGCCGCGCGTGGACGCGCGCAGCGGAGAATTGCTGAGCATGGAAGCGCTGGTGCGCTGGCGCCATCCGTCCCTGGGCATGGTGGCGCCGGGCGAATTCATCCCGCTGGCCGAAGCCACCGGGCTGATCGTGCGCATCGGCGAGACCGTGATCGACAAGGCCTGCGCCCAGCTGGCCTCCTGGCGCGAGGCCGGCGTGGCGCTGGTGCCGGTCTCGATCAACGTCTCGCCCAAGCAGTTCCTGCGCGGCGGCGTGCAGCGCCAGCTGAGCGCGGCGCTGGTCAAGCACCGGGTGCCGGCCAGCCTGATCGAAGTCGAGATCACCGAGTCGGCGATGATGGGCGACCAGGACGACATCCTGGCCGAGCTGGCGGCCCTGCGCGCGCTCGGGGTGAAACTGCATGTGGACGATTTCGGCACCGGCTACTCGTCGCTGTCGCAGCTGCAGCGTCTCAAGATGGACGTGCTGAAGGTCGACCGCGCCTTCACCACCGAGCTGGCCAATTCGAAGGAGGGCAAGGTGTTCTTCCAGGCCATCGTGTCGATGGCGCACGCGTTGGGCATGTCGGTGGTGGCCGAGGGCGTCGAAACCGAGGAACAGCTGGCGATCCTGCGCCACCTCGATTGCAACGAGGTGCAGGGTTACTTTATCGCGCGTCCGGTGCCGGCCGACGAGATGGCGGCGATGATGGAGCGGCGTTATCTGCTGGACGCGCAAACCGCCCCCGCTGTTTAGTAAAGAACATAAACTGCGCCGTCATGAGGTCTTGTTGGTCGCCATGGCCTGCCGACTGTGCTTAACTCGACGCCATGAAGATTGTTTGCTCCCTGTTCGCTGCATTCGCCATGCTGATCGGCGTGGCCTGCGCGCCCGCCGCCGCATTCGAGCGGGGCGAGCCCATGAACGTCGCCAGCTTCAACCTGCGCTATGACAATCCCCAGGATGGACCCAACGCCTGGCCGGCGCGCAGGGAGATGGTCAAGGCGCTGATCCGCCATCACGAATTCGACATCGTCGGCACCCAGGAGGGACTCGCCGGCCAGGTCGCCGACCTGGCGCAGATGGAAGAATTCGACCACGTCGGCGTCGGCCGCGACGATGGCAAACAGGCCGGCGAGCATTCGGCCATCTTCTTCCGCAAGAGCCGCTTCGCGCTGCTGGACAAGGGCGATTTCTGGCTCAGCGAAACGCCCGACCGGCCCTCGCTGGGCTGGGATGCGACCTGCTGCCATCGCATCGTCTCGTGGGCCAGGCTGCGCGAACGCGCCAGCGGCCGGGTGTTGTACGTGTTCTCGGCGCACTTCGACCATGAAGGCGTCGTCGCGCGCCGTGCATCGAGCGAGCTGTTGCTGCGCAAGATCGCCGAGATCGGCCGCGGCGAACCGGCCATCTGCGTCGGCGACTTCAATTCGACGCCCGACACGCCGCAGATGCGGGCGATGGCGACGACCATGCGCGACGCCTACCGGGTCAGCAGCACGCCGCCGTACGGGCCGATCGGCACCTACCATGGCTTCAGGATGGATGCGCCGCTGCAGGACCGCATCGACTACGTCTTCGTCGACCGCCATTTCGAGGTGCTCAAGTACGCGGCGCTGGGCGATTCGCTGCGCGGGCGCTATCCGTCGGACCACCATCCGGTGGTCGCGCGGGTGCAGTTCAGGTTGCGCTCAGTCGAGGTCGGCCGCGTCGTGCCGCTCGTGCACCTGGTCGGCTTCGGGACCGAACGAGCGGTTGACCTTGCGCCCACGGATGACGGCCGGCCGCGCGGCGATCTCGTCGGCCCAGCGTTTGACGTGCCTGTATTCGTGCACGGAGAGGAATTCGGCCGCCTCGTACAGCTGGCCCAGCACCAGCCCGCCATACCAGGGCCAGATCGCCATGTCGGCGATCGTGTACTCCTCGCCCGCGACGAAGCGCTTGTCGGCCAGGTGGCGGTCGAGCACGTCGAGCTGGCGCTTGGTTTCCATCGCGTAGCGGTCGATCGGGTACTGCAGCTTTTCCGGCGCATAGGCATAGAAGTGACCGAAACCGCCGCCGACAAAAGGAGCCGATCCCATCTGCCAGAACAGCCAGTTCATGGTCTCGGCGCGCGCCACGCCGTCCTTCGGCAGGAAGGCGCCGAATTTCTCGGCCAGGTAGACCAGGATCGAGCCGGATTCGAACACGCGCACCGGCTCGGCGCCACTGCGGTCGACCAGGGCCGGGATCTTCGAGTTGGGATTGGCCTCGACGAAACCGCTCGAGAACTGCATGCCTTCGTTGATGCGGATGAGCCAGGCATTGTACTCGGCGCCGCTGTGGCCGGCCGCCAGCAATTCTTCCAGCAGGATCGTTACCTTGACGCCGTTCGGCGTGGCCAGCGAATACAGCTGCAGCGGATGCTGGCCGACCGGAAGTTCCTTGTCGTGGGTCGGGCCTGCGACCGGGCGGTTGATGCTGGCGAAGGTTCCGCCCGACGAGGCGGGCGGGGTCCAGACTTTCGGTGGGACGTAGGATGCTTGGTCAGCCATGGGGTCTCCTTGAACCTGGTCAAAGAAATCATTCTAGCCAATGGGAGAGAAACGCGTTGGCGCGGCCCCGAAAAGGGGCGGGCGGCCTGCCACTTGCTGCAAGATTCGTACGACTTTCCGCATTCTCCAGGAGAAAAGTCTGCTGGCGCTGGCTTCGGCGCGCGGGATTTCCTATCCTGTCCCGTCCACCACGCAAAAGACCAGGACATGACGAAACCCTCGCGTCGCGACGCCTTCAAGATCCTGCTGGCGGGCGCCAGCCTGCCGGCGCTGCCCATGGCGGCGGCATCGACTGACTGCCAGGCTGGCGGGAAGGCCTGGCGCCGCGGCATCGAAGGCCAGCGCCGGGCCGACCAGGGCGACGGCACCTACCTGAATCCCATTATCGCCGGCGACCATCCGGACCCCACCGTGCTCAAGGACGGCCAGGACTACTACCTCACATATTCTTCGTTCTATTCCTACCCGGGCCTGGTGATCTGGCATTCGACCGACCTGGTCAACTGGCGCCCGGTCGCGCCGGCGCTGAGCAAACCCCTGGGGACGATCTGGGCCGTCGACCTGTGCAAGCACGACGGCCGCTATTTCATCTACATCCCGGCCGCGCCGGACGGCAAGCCGTGGTCGATCTACGCGATCTGGGCCGACCGCATCGAGGGGCCGTGGAGCGATCCGGTTGACCTCAGGATTGCCGACTGCATCGATCCCGGCCACGTGGTGGGCGAGGACGGCAAGCGCTACCTGTTCGTCAACGGCATCCGCAAGATCCGGCTGACCGACGACGGGCTGGCCACCGATGGCCGGCTCGCGAAGGCCTACGAGCCCTGGCGCTATCCGGCCGACTGGATCGTCGAGAACTTCGCGCCCGAAGGGCCGAAGCTGCTGCGGCGCGGCAAGTGGTTCTATCTGGTGACGGCGGTCGGCGGCACCGCCGGCCCGGTCACCGGCCATATGGTGATCGCAGCGCGCTCGACCTCGGTGCATGGACCATGGGAACACTGCCCGCACAACCCGCTGGTGCGTTCGCTGGGCACGGCCGAACCGTGGTGGTCGCGCGGCCATGCGACCCTGGTCGAGGGGCCGTCCGGCGACTGGTGGATGATCTATCACGGCTACGAGAACGGCTACCGCACCCTGGGGCGGCAGACGCTGCTGGAGCCGATCGAATGGACGGACGACGGCTGGTTCCGCGCCATGGGCGGCGACCTGTCGCGGCCATTGCCGATGCCGAAGGGAGGAAAGGCCGGCCCGGCCGGCCAGGCGCTGTCCGACGATTTCAGGCGCGACCGCTTCGGCGTGCAGTGGGCCTTCCACGATCCGGCGCCGGACGAGATGCGCCGCGCGCGTTACACGGATACGGGGCTGCGGATCGCCGGTCGCGGCGCGTCGCCGGCCGACAGCCGGCCGCTGACCTGCGGCGTCGGCGACCGCGCCTACGAGGTGGAGGTGACGCTCACCCTGGAGGGAGAGGCCGAAGCCGGCCTGCTGCTGTTCTACAGCCAGAAAGCCTTCGTCGGCATCGGGTTCACGCGCGACGAGGTCAAGACCTTCCAGTACGCCGAAGAACAGGGCTGGGCGCGGGGCAAGCGCAAGACTTCCTCGGTACGGGTGCGGATGACGAACGACGAGCACGTCGTCACCTGGCGCTACTCGCACGACGGCGGCAAGACCTGGACCCTGCACGGGACACGGATGGAAGTGTCGGGCATCCACCACAATGTGTTCGGCGGCTTCCTGAGCCTGAAGGTCGGCATCTATTGCGCCGGCGCCGGCGCGGTGACGCTCGGCGATTTCCGCTACCGGGCGCTGTGAGTGCGGGACTGACAGCGCCAAAGAAAAACCCCGCCGCAGCGGGGTTTCCGATGGAGCAGGGCCGGCTTACACGTAAGCCGCCAGCGCGCCTTTCATCTTCTTGAGCGCGGCCGATTCGATCTGGCGAATACGCTCGGCCGACACGCTGAACTCTTCGGCCAGCGTATGCAGCGTGGCGCCCGAGCCGTCGTCGTTGGCCAGCCAGCGCGCCTCGATGATGCGGCGCGAACGCGGGTCGAGCTTGCCCAGCGCCGTTTCCAGGCCTTCGGACTGCAGGCGGGTGACCTGCTCGGCCTCGAGCACCTTGGTCGGTTCCTGCTGGTCCGACGACAGATAGGCGATCGGCGAGAACTTGTCGTCTTCGTCGTCGGTCGGCGACTCCAGCGCGATGTCGCGGCCCGACAGGCGAGTTTCCATCTCGATCACTTCTTCGCGCTTGACGCCCAGCAACTTGGCGAGGTCGTCGACCTGGCTTGGCGACATCGCGTCCAGGCCGGTCTTGTTGCTGCGCAGGTTGAAGAACAGCTTGCGCTGGGCCTTGGTCGTGGCGACCTTCACCAGGCGCCAGTTCTTGAGAATGTATTCATGCATCTCGGCCTTGATCCAGTGCATGGCGTACGACACCAGGCGCACGCCCTGGTTCGGGTCGAAGCGCTTGACCGCCTTCATCAGGCCGATATTGCCTTCCTGGATCAGGTCGGCGTGCGGCAGGCCATAGCCCAGGTAGCCGCGCGCGATCGATACCACCAGGCGCAGGTGCGACAGCACCAGCTTTTGCGCGGCGTCGAGATCGTGGTCGTCGCGCAGCCGCTTTGCCAGCGATACCTCTTCTTCGTGCGTGAGCATCGGCAGGCGATTGACGGCCGAGATATAGGCGTCGATATTGCCCAGATTGCCGGTGAAACCCAGTCCCAGAGCACGACTGCCGGTCGGAACCAATGCGGATTGTGCGGACATATTCATTTCCCTCGTAGTAATCTTGCTGCATCCTCAATGTGCCATAACTTATTGCCTTGCGGCACTGCTGTTACGGCTTGTTACCTGGATGCGTGACTTGAATTTCGATTGCCTTGGACCATATATTAGCACTCCCCCGAGGTGAGTGCTAGAAGTGGTCCCGGCGCTTAAGATTGTTCAAAGTATTGCTCTCGGGAATCGAATTGCCGACGGTTCCACTGTAGAGCAGGTATTGCTTGTCCAGTTGATTCGGCTCAAAAGTGAGCCAGGAATGACTGGAATAACGTTAGACACAGATTACGGCCGCAGCGGCACGTATTCTGTTGAATGGCGCACGTACCCACGGCGCAGCCTGTAGGACTTATGCGCGTGGAAGCGTAGGGGATGGCAGCTAGGCCGTAGGATTCATTGCGGTGTCATGCGACGCGGTCTTGTCCGGTAAAGGGGCAGGCAGCCACACAGGAGGGCCGCCTAGCCCTGCTACACCAGATGGTGACGCTTATCGCGTTTTCAATACCATCTCGACAGTTTTTTTCAATGCAACTTTGTAGGACCGCGTTCAACGCTGGCGCGCCAGGTGACGCCGCACTGACAGCAGGGCGCCGACCAGGCCCAGCGCGGCGCTGATCGCCAGCAGGCCGGCGATTTCGAGTCCACCCAGCGGCATCAGCTGGAAATTCGAGCCGTACAGCCGGGCGAACTCCCCGATCGCGCCGTTCAGCGGGCGCAGGGCCAGGGTCACCGCGCCCAGCGCCACCGCGCCGGCGCACAGGCCGAGCAGGGCGCCGGTGTAGAAGAACGGACGGTGGATGAAATCGTTGGTCGCGCCCAGCAGTGTCGAGACCGAGATTTCTTCTTTCTGGGTCAGCACCTGCAGGCGGATCGTATTGAACACGACCGCGATCACGACGATGCCCAGGGTGGCCGCCAGCAGCAGCAGCGCCAGGCGCAGGATGGCCAGCATCGCGGCCAGGCGCTTGACCCAGCTTGAGTCGACCTGCACCGTTGCCACGCCCGGCAGTTCGCCCAGGCGCTCGGTAATCAGGTCCACCTGGGCGGCGGCGCCGGCGCTGGCGAAGCCTTCCAGCTTCATTACGTAGCTGTCGGGCAAGGGGTTATCGCCCAGGGTTTCCAGCACGTCGCCCAGGCCGCTACGCTCCTTGAGCGAAGCGAGCGCCTGCTCGCGCGGCACGAAGGCGATTTCCGCCCCTTGTCCACCCTGCGGCGCGACGATCTGGCGGATGCGCGGCGCCAGCGCTTCGGCATCGGCGCGGCTGGCGTCGTCGCGCATGAACAGGCTGATCTCGGGATCGACCGACAATTGCTCGGACAGCGGACGCACATTGTCGAGCAGGGTGATACCCGCGAACGGCAGGGTCAGCGCGAGCGCGACCACCAGCACGTTGAACAGGAAGCTGCCGGGCGACTTGCGCACTGTCGACAGCGCGGCCCCGAGGGCGAAGCGGTGCTGGCGCAGCCACGGGCTCATGCCGCACCTCCGACCAGCTGGCCCTGCTCGAGGCGGATCACCCGCGTGCTGCCTGCCAGCACCTGCTCGTCGTGGGTCGAAATGACGCAGGTGACGCCGGCGGCGTGGAAGGCGCGCAGCGCGTCGAGCACCTTGTCGGCCGCCACGCGGTCGAGATTGGCGGTCGGCTCGTCGGCCAGGATGATCTGCGGCCGGTTGACGATCGCGCGCGCGACCGCCACCCGCTGCTGTTCGCCGCCCGACAGTTCGAGCGGCATCGCCTTGGCGCGGTCGAGCAGGCCGACCCGGTCGAGCGCGGCGCGGGCGCGCTGCGCAGCGTCCGCGGTGCGGGCGCCCGTGACGAGGAGGGGCAGCATGGTGTTGGCCAGGATGTTGCGGTCGTTGAGCAGGCGCTGCTGCTGGAAGACGATGCCGATGTTCCGGCGCAGGAACGGAATCCCGGCCGGCTTGATGCGGCCGATGTCCTGGCCGTTGACGATCACCTTGCCGCTGCTGGGGCGCTCGACCGCCGCCACCATCTTCATGAGGGTCGACTTGCCGGCGCCCGATGGGCCGGCCAGGTAGACCAGCTCGCCCTTGGCGATGTCGAGCGAGACGTCGTGCAGCGCATAGGCGCCGCGCGCATCGCCGTGGGTGTACTGTTTGGATACCGACTGGAATGCGATCATGGGTCCCCGTTCCGTCAGCCGAGCAGCGCTTCGACGAATTCTTCGGCGTTGAACGGCTGCAGGTCTTCCAGCTTCTCGCCGACGCCGATGAAGTACACGGGGATCGGACGGGTGCGGGCGATCGCCGCCAGCACGCCGCCCTTGGCGGTGCCGTCCAGCTTGGTCACGACCAGGCCCGTGAGCTGCAGGGCGTCGTCGAAGGCCTTCACCTGGGCCAGCGCGTTCTGGCCGGTATTGCCGTCGATGACGAGCAGGGTCTCGTGCGGCGCGCCGTCCATGCCCTTGCCGATCACGCGCTTGATCTTCTTGAGCTCTTCCATCAGGTGCAGCTGGGTCGGCAGGCGGCCGGCGGTGTCGATCATGACGACGTCGGTGCCGCGCGCCTTGCCCGACTGCACCGCGTCGAAGGCGACGGCGGCCGGATCGCCCGACTGCTGCGAGATCACGGTGACGTTGTTGCGCTGGCCCCAGACCATCAATTGCTCGCGTGCGGCGGCGCGGAAGGTGTCGCCGGCGGCCAGCAGCACCGACTGGTCGAAGCTCTGCATATGCTTGGCCAGCTTGCCGATGGTGGTGGTCTTGCCGGCGCCGTTGACGCCCGAGATCATCATCACCAGCGGTTCGTGGCGGCCCAGCTCCAGCGGCTTCTGCAACGGTTGCAGCAGCTCGATCATCAGCGCCTTGAGCGCGGCCTTGACGGCGGCGGCGTCCAGCAGCTTGTCTTCCTTGACCTTGCGCCGCAATTCGCCCAGCAGATGTTCGGTGGCGTCCATGCCGGCGTCCGACATCAGCAGCGCCGCCTCGAGTTCCTCGTACAGGTCTTCGTCGATGCGGGCGCCGACGAACAGCAGCGACAGGTTGCTCGAGGTCTTGGACAGGCCGGCCTTCAGGCGCGCCATCCACGAGGTCTTCTTCTCGGCCTCGGTGGTCGGGCGTTCGGCGGTTTCGGGGAACAGGTTGGCGCCTTCGTGCAGGACGCTGGCTTCGGCGGCGATCGGGGCCGCGGCGATGGGCGCCGGGGCCGAAGCGGGGGCGGGAGCGGGGGCGGGCGCAGGCGGCGCGGCCGGCACGACCGGTTCCGGCGCCGGTGTGTCAGGCGCTTTTTTTCTTTTGAAGAAGCTAAACATAGTGTCTGGTGGCGGGACTGCGTGCGGACGCCGGCGTGGCCGGCGATGAAAAAACTAGCGAATATTTTACCAGAGCAGCAATACGGTCTTGCATTGCACGTGAGCGACACCACGCTTGCACGCCAAGTATCGCCTCCCTGAAGCCTTGCCGGAATCCAATCGTTCATGCTGGCGGCATGCCCGGTGTCGCTGCGGCGCATCGGATGCCGCTCGATCGTTGCGCGGGCGCATACAAGAACCGGTAAAGATGAAAACTACGAGTAGATTTTCGAAAAATACTGCAGTAGTATTTTTTCGCAATAAATTGCCCTCTCGACAGGGTATGAACACCTCGTCCTCTTCGTAGTCCAGCACCCGTTCCAATGCAGCACCGCGGCCGTCTCACCAGCCGGACCACCATCGCCACCGATGCGATGCCCTGCAACCCCAATTGGATTCCGCCATGACCAAACCGAACGACGCAGCGCCTCCCTGTTTCACGCAGCCGGACCAGTCCGCGCAACGCCTGACCGAACTGTTCGTCGACGTTTCCCAGAAGCGGCACATCGAGAACGACCCCGGACCCGCGCGGCGCGCGGTGTTCCGCAAGCAGCATGGCGTGGCCAGCGGCCGGCTGGAAGTCTTGCCGTCGATTCCGGCCGACCTGAAGGTCGGCGTGTTCCGCCATGCGCGGCTGGACGCATGGATGCGTTTTTCGAGCGACATCAAGCCCACCGATCCCGACCTGCGTTCGACGGTCGGCGTCGGCATCAAGCTGTTCGGCGTCGCCGGCCCGAACGGGCTGGGCGAGGAAGGCGATACCGCCGACTTCATCATGCAGAACTTCCCGGTGTTCTTCGCCGACGATTGCGCGGAGATGCTCGACTTCACTTATGCGAGCTTGATCGCCAAGGACGACGACGGCTACCTGGCCAAGCATGAGCGCATGTCCCGCCTGTTCGACCGCATGGCGAAGGTCGAGTCGAGCGTGCTGACGGCCACCTACTGGGCGATCCTGCCGTTCAGGGCGGGCGAGCAGTTCGTCAAGTACCGGCTGGAACCGGAAACCGAGTCCGACCGGATCGCCGGCAGCGGCAACGATTACCTGGGCACCGACATGGCGCGCCGCCTGGCGCGGCGCGAATACCGGTTCCGCTTCATGGTCCAGCGCCGCACCGACCCCGACAACATGCCGCTCGACCAGGCGACCGTCGAATGGAGCGAAAAGACCAGCCCGTTCGTGCAGGTGGCGACCCTGATCCTGCCGCAGCAGGACATCTGCACCCGCGGCCAGGCCGAATATGGCGACGCGCTGTCCTTCAACATCTGGCGCGTGCCGCCGGAGCAGACGCCGGTCGGCTCGATCGCCGAAGCGCGCAAGATCGCCTACGCGGCCAGCGCGCACGCGCGGCGCGAGGCCAACGGCCAGCCGCAGGAAGAGCCGCGCCAGCCGCGCGCGAGCTGTCCGTTCTCGGCGGGCCGGCCGGCGCCCGACGCCGACACCTGCATCGTCCAGGCGGTGATCCATCCGGCGATCGGCATCGCGCGCGTGGGGTCGAGCGAGGACGAATGGTTCCTGGGCCCGGAAGTGCGCAATCCGCCGGCCCAGCCGCCCGGCTTCTATCGCGACGCGCATCACAAGCTCAAGCGCCAGGCGGTGCGCTTCCGCGTCTACGGCGTCAACGCCAAGGGCCATATCGTGCGCGAACTGACGCCGGACGACGCGAAGATCGAGTGGAAGGTCCAGCTGGCCAATACCAAGTCGGCCTGGTATGGCTTCCAGCTGGCGCTGGACATTCCCGAAGCCGCCTGGGCGCCGCCGACGACGCTGCGCAATCCCGGCGTCGCCGAGCGCGACAGGCTGGCGATCACGCCGGCGGCGCGCACGGTGACGGGACGCGACGCCGCCCCGCGCCGCTTCGACGACGGCCGCTTCATGGACAAGCCGGTCTACCTGGGCGAGATCTTCACCGACGACCAGGGACGCCTGATCGTGCTGGGCGGGCACGGCGCCGCCGCCTCGTACGACGGCAGCCGCGCCGTCACCTTCGCCAACAACGAAGCCTGGCATGACGACGTCGCCGACGGTCCGGTGAGCGCCGACGTGGAATACCAGGGCATGCGCCTGAACGTCGTGCCGGCATGGGTGGTCGTGGCGCCGCCGAACTACGGCCCGCAGCGGCAGTCGGTGCGCACCATGTGGGATCTGATGCGCGACGTGGCCATCAACGCCGGCATGCTGCCGCGGCCCAGGCGGCCCAGTTTCACCTTCGACATCCTGCCGATCTTCGAGCGGATGGCCGGGCTGCAGTGGGTCAATGCCGGCTTCGCGTCGGGATTCGGCTGGAAGGGCGCGAACGACCTCACCAGTGCCGAAGCGCTCGCGCGCCTGTCCGATGGCGGCGGTGCCAGCGCCGAACTGCGGCACCTGGTCGCGAACCAGTTCCGCGACGACGCCGTCGACGGCGCCTCGCCCAAGCCCTGGCCCTGGCTGTACGGCGACGCGATGAACGTGCCGCCGGCCGCCACGCCGCGCCAGAACGCCTCGCTGTCCGGCACGCAGATGCAGATGCTGGCGCAGTGGGCGGCGGGCGACTTCATCGAGGACTACGACCCCGAGCGCCACTGGCCGGCCAGCCTGGACGAGGTGCCGCTGGCCGAGCAGGGCGACACGCTGACGCGGGCGGCGCTCGAATTCGCGCTGGCCGACGCCTTCCACCCCGGCTGCGAAATGACCTGGGTCACGCGCCAGCCGAGCATGTACATGGAACCGTTCCGCTTCGCCCACGCCCTGGACGGCTGGATCGCGCCGCAGCCGGCGCAGGTCCTGACCCCGGAAGCGATGCAGATCACCGACGGCCCCTTCGCCGGCCAGCAGCCGGGCGGCATCACGCGCTGGATGGCGGTGCCCTGGCATACGGACACGGCCAGCTGCAAGTCGGGCTACGTGCCGGAGTACGACCCGTATATTCCGACCTTCTGGCCGGCGCGCGTGCCCAACGAGGTGCTCACCAGGGAGAACTACAGGATCGTCATGGACGAGCGCAAGCCGCTGGGCGAGCGGCTCGCCGCCTTCGCCGACCGCGCGGGCTGGAGCGACCCGCTGGGCGACGCGAACACGAGCTACACGGACAAGATCAACAACATGATCCATCACTTCGACAAGCTCGGCGTGGTCGAGTCGCATCCGGGGCCATCCGACCGCGCGCACTTCCCGGCGCTGATCGAGGTCGAGGACCAGCATCCGAAGATCAAGGACATGGCGGCGCCCGACGCCCACCGGTCGCACGATGCGGCGCAGCCGGGACTGCGCATCGGCGCCCGCAGCAGCGCGCAGCGGCGCGAGCCCGAGCCGGGCACCATCGAGAAGGTGCGGCGCTTCCCGCACGGGCTGCCGGGCTGATGCCGGCCTGGGACGCGCTCGACGACGTCATCGATGCCGACGTCGTCGTGCTGGGCGCCGGGCCGGCCGGGTGCGCGCTGGCGCTCAACCTGGCGCCCTTCAGGCGGGTGCTGGTGCTCGACAAGGGCGGCCCGGCGCCGCGCCGCGTGGGCGAGGCGCTGCCGGCCGCCGCCGGCCGGCTGCTGCGCGACATGCGTCTCGAGCGCGACTTCCTGGCCCAGGGGCACGCCGCCTGTCACGTGACGCGCTCCTGCTGGGGCTCGTCCGCCCTGGTGGAGCAGGATGCCTTGCGCAATCTCGATGGGCCGGGCTGGCACCTGGACCGCGCGCGCTTCGATGCCTGGCTGGCCGATGTGGCGCGCACGCGCGGCGCCGCCCTGCTGGCCGGGACGCGCCTGGCCGGGCTGCGCCGCATCGACGACAGGGGAGCGCGCTGGCAGCTCGAAGTGCGGCGCCATGGCCAACCCTTGCAGATCCGGGCCGGCCTGGTGGTCGACGCGAGCGGCAGGGATGGGGTGCTGGCGCGCCACGTCGGCGCGCGGCGCCAGGCGCGGGGCAAGCTGGTCTGCGGCTGGCTGTTCGGCCGCGACGCCGGCGCCGCGACCGGCGCCAGCGAGCTGCACGCCGAGGAGGACGGTTGGTGGTACACGGCGTCGTTGCCTGAACAGAGACGCCTGCTGGCCTTCTACACCGATGCCGACCTCCCGGCGGCGCGTTGCGCGCATACCGGCCCGGCCCTGCTGGCCAGGCTGGCGCACACGCCGGCGCTGCGCGCCAGCCTGGCCGGTGCGCGCTTCGACCCCGAGGCCGGACACGGTTTTTGCGCCGCCCACGGCGCCGCGCTGGATCGCCCCTGGGGCGATGGCTGGCTCGCGGTCGGCGACGCCGCGCTCGCCTTCGACCCCTTGTCGTCCCAGGGCCTGTTCAATGCCCTGTACACCGGGCTCGCCGGCGCCGAGGCGGCGCATCGGTATCTGGAAGGAGAGGCCGGCGCGCTGGCGGACTACGGCGGGGAGACCGCCCGCATCGACCTGGCCTACCGCCGCCACCTGGACGCGTGGTATCGGATGGAAACCCGCTGGCCCGGCCACACGTTCTGGCGCCGGCGCCTGGACGCGGCGCCGTCGGCCGTGCCGGCCTAGCGGCCAGCCCTGGCGCTTTCCGCCTGCCGGCGGATCGTCTCCAGGGTGGCGTTCGGGGTGATCAGGTTGCCGTCGTAGCGCAGCTCGATCACGGCCGGCAGCTGGTGCTGTTCCGCATGCTCGAGCGCGCGCCGCAGCGCCGGCGCGAAATCCCCGGTCTTGTCGACGACTTCTCCATGGCCGCCGTAGGCGCGCGCCAGCGCGGCGAAGTCCGGATTGTGCAGGCCGGTGCCCGACACGCGGCCCGGGTAGGTGCGTTCCTGGTGCATGCGGATGGTGCCGAACATATTATTGTTGAACACCAGGATCACCACGCCGGCGCCGTACTGGACGGCGGTCGCCAGTTCCTGGCCCGTCATCATGAATTCGCCGTCGCCGGCGAAGGTCACCACGGCGCGCTCCGGCCACACGATCTTGGCGGCCACGCCGGCCGGCACGGCATAACCCATCGCGCCATTGGTCGGCGCCAGCTGGGTGCGCATGCCGCCGTAGCGATAGAAGCGGTGCGCCCACGAGGCGTAGTTGCCGGCGCCGTTGGTGATGACGGCGTCGCGCGGCAGTTGATCCATCAAGTCCTGCACCACCTGCCACAGGTCGAGCGGCGCGCCTTCCTTGAGCAGCGCCGGCTGCGCCTGCCAGGCGGCCAGGTCGGCCTTGGCCTCGGCCACGCTGTCCTGCCAGGCGGTGGCGTCGACCGGCTCCATCGCGGCCAGCATGGCGCAGGCTTGCGGCATGCCGCTGGCGATCATGAGTTCGCCCTGGTAGACGCTGCCCAGTTCTTCCGGGTCCGGGTGGATGTGGACCAGGCGCTGGCGCGGCACCGGCGCATCGAGCAGCGTGTAGCCGCCGGTCGTCATCTCGCCCAGGCGCGGGCCGATGGCGATCACCAGGTCGGCCTCTTTGACGCGCGCGGCCAGCTTGGGGTTGATGCCGATGCCGACGTCGCCGGCGTAGTTCGGGTGCGCGTTGTCGAGCAGGTCCTGGAAGCGGAAGGTGCAGCCTACCGGCAAGCGGTTTGCTTCGGCGAAGCGGGCCAGGTCGGCGCAGGCCTGCGCGTTCCAGGTGCCGCCACCCAGCAGCACGATCGGACGCCGGGCGTCTTGCAGCATGGCGCGCAGGCGGGCGATCTGCTCGCCCGTTGGGGCGCCGTGCGACGGCTGGTAGGGGCGGGTGTCGGCTACTGCCGCCGTCGACACCAGCATGTCTTCCGGCAGCGCCAGCACCACCGGGCCGGGACGGCCGCTGGTGGCCACCTGGAAGGCGCGCGCCAAATATTCGGGGATGCGGTCGGCGCGATCGATCTGGGCCACCCATTTCGTCATCTGGCCATACATGCGGCGATAGTCGATTTCCTGGAAGGCTTCGCGGTCGACGAAGTCGTTGCCGACCTGGCCGATGAACAGGATCATCGGGGTGGAGTCTTGATAGGCGGTGTGGACGCCGATCGAGGCGTTGGTGGCGCCGGGACCGCGGGTGACGAAGCAGATGCCGGGTTTGCCCGTCATCTTGCCGTAGGCCTCGGCCATGAATGCCGCGCCCCCTTCCTGGCGGTTGATCACGAAGCGGATGTTCGAGTCGTGCAGCGCATCGAGCACGTCCAGGTAGCTTTCGCCGGGGACGCCGAAGGCGGTGTCGACGCCGTGGACGTGGAGCGCATCGACCAGGAGCTGGCCGCCGGTGCGGGAAGGGTGGGTCATGGAGAGGTCATCCTTGAGGTTTTGGCATCTTCGGCATTCTATGTGAGCACGCCCGTGTCGGCTTTTGAAATGGCGACACTAAATTTCAGATTTCTTTTAGCGCTATTAGTTGCTGGAATGCGACGTGGATATGCATACAGAATAGCAATTAGGAAATTTATGTTTTCAGATTGACACTGATGTTTTCCAGTATTTATATTTACTGAGGCAATTTATGTTGCCAAAAAATATAATATTTACTAGGGAATATTCGTATGAAAAAGACCATAGCAATAACTTTGGCAGCGTGTATGACGTTGACCGGATGCGCGACTGCCTCTAAGGATGTCCCGGTCGCATACGTTTCGCCAATGCAATACCAAGCCTATGACTGTGAACAGCTGAGCAGTGAGATACAAAGAATCCAGTCTCGTGTCGTTCAACTGGGTGGACGCTTGGACGAGGCAGCATCGAATGATAAAGCCATTGCAGGAGTGGGTATTGTTCTGTTCTGGCCTGCGTTGTTCGCATTGGGCGGGACGAAGCAGCAAGAAGCTGACTATGCAAGACTGCGCGGCGAATACGATGCCAGCCATCAGGCTGCGATCCTGAAAAAATGCTCAGGTGCCGTTGCAGCGCCTGGCAACTCCCCGGTTGTTACTTCTACTCAAACGGGACTCTGATGAGAACAGACAACTTGAAAAACGTCGTCATTGCCGCACCGCTCGTCTTGACACTCCTGCTCACTGGTTGCGCCGCCCCGGCACGTATTGATCAGATGACCGCCCACGCAACGCCGCAACAGCGAATCGGACAGACGCCACTTCGTTCAAATGTTGCTGTAAAGGATGTAACCGGCGGAAAAGAAACGAACCCAATGTGGGTATCGAATGTTGGCAATAGTGAATTCGAGCAAGCTTTGGAGGGATCACTGCGTGATGCAGGCCTGCTAGCAAACGGTAAGCAGGCAGGGAAGTACCTGCTAATAGCGCATTTGGAGCGCGTAGATCAGCCAATGGCAGGGTTTGATATGACTGTCACTGTTGGCGTAATGTACTCCGTGATCGAGCGAACGACTGGCAAGGAAATCCTGACCCGCCGTATCAGCGTCCCGTATACCGCTTCGTTCAGTGCTGCATTTGCTGGCACAGAGCGTTTGCGAATCGCAAACGAGGGTGCAGTGCGAGCCAACATCACAAAGCTGATCGAAGAGTTGTTTGCTTTAAACGTTGACAAGATAGCCTTGAATTGAGCGGAAGAACCTCTCCCGCTTCAGGGGAGAGGACTTAATCTGTGCTGCAGGCCCCTACCGACAGCGGCGAGCGAGTACAATACCGCCCGTGAAGCAGGCCAGACAGTCGCTGGTCCACGCCGCAAGGTCGTGGACGGGAGGAAGGTCCGGACTCCACAGAGCGGGGTGACGGTTAACGGCCGTCCGCTGAAAGCCGTCTGGCGCAAGCCAGCGGTATAAGGCGAGGAATAGGGCCACAGAGACGAGCGTATTCAGTTACGGTGAAACGCGGTAACCTCCACCTGGAGCAATTCCAAATAGGCACGCGTTGATGTTGCTCGCGGAGCGTGCGGGTAGGAAGCTTGAGCGCTGGAGTAATCCAGCGCCTAGAGGAATGGCTGTCCATGCGCCGCCGCAAGGTGGCGTTACACAGAATCCGGCCTATCGGCCTGCTTTACTTATAATTCCCCGAGGCGCGTGATCCACGCGCCTTGTTGACGGTCGTCCCGGACCGCTTTGCCCTGGCGTTCCGCGCCGGCCAGAGTCCGGAGACGCCTTTGACCCAATACATCCTTGCCCTCGACCAGGGCACGACCAGCTCGCGCGCCATCCTGTTCGACCGCGCCGGCCTGCCGGTGGCCAGCTGCCAGCGAGAGTACCCCCAATATTTTCCCCAGCCCGGCTGGGTCGAGCACGACCCGCTCGACATCTGGCACAGCCAGCTCGCCTGCGCGCGCGAAGCATTGGCGCAAGCCGGCATCCAGGCCGCGCAGCTCGCCGCGATCGGCATCGCCAACCAGCGCGAGACCACGCTCCTGTGGGACCGCGTTAGCGGCGAGCCGGTGGCCAACGCCATCGTGTGGCAGGACCGGCGTACCGCCGGCGCCTGCGACCGCCTGCGCGAGGCGGGCAAGGCCGCCTTCATCCAGCAACGCTCGGGCCTCGAGCTCGACGCCTATTTTTCCGCCACCAAATTGCAATGGCTGCTGAACCATGTTCCTGGCGCGCGCAGCCGGGCCGAGAAGGGCGAGCTGGCCTTCGGCACCGTCGACAGCTGGCTGGTCTGGCGCCTGTGTGGCCGCCACGTCACCGATACCAGCAATGCCGCGCGCACGATGCTGTTCAACATCCATGCGCTGGCCTGGGACGACGACTTGCTGGCGCTGTTCGACATTCCGCGCGCGCTGCTGCCCGAGGTCGTTCCCAGCGCCGGCGTCGTCGGGCTGGCCGCCGAGGAGTGGTTCGGCCACGCGATCCCGATCGCCGGCATCGCCGGCGACCAGCAGGCCGCCACCTTCGGCCAGGCCTGCCACCGCAAGGGCCTGGTCAAGAATACCTACGGCACCGGCTGTTTCATGCTGATGCATGCAGGTGATTCCGCGCCGGTCTCGCGCAAGCGCCTGCTGGCGACGGTCGGCTGGACGGTCGCGGGCCGCACCGACTACCTGCTCGAGGGCAGCGTCTTCATGGGCGGCGCCACCGTGCAATGGCTGCGCGACGGCCTGGGCATCATCCGCCAGTCGCACGAGGTGGAGGCCCTCGCCACCAGCGTGCCCGACAGCGGCGGCGTGATGCTGGTGCCGGCCTTCACCGGCCTCGGCGCGCCGCACTGGGATCCGTATGCGCGCGGCACCATTCTCGGCATGACGCGCGGCACGGGCGCCGCCCACATCGCGCGCGCCGCGGTCGAGGCCATCGCCTACCAGAGCGCCGAGCTGCTGGCGGCCATGCAGAAGGACGCCGCCTGCGCCGTCACCGAGCTGCGCGCCGACGGCGGCGCCGCCCGCAACGACTTGCTGATGCAATTCCAGGCCGACCTGCTCGGCGTCGAGGTGGTGCGTCCGCGCGTCACCGAAACCACGGCCCTGGGCGCGGCCTACCTGGCCGGCCTGGCCTGCGGCTACTGGGAATCGCTGGAGGCGATCGAGGCGCAATGGCAGGTCGAGCGCCGCTACACGCCAGGCATGGACGCCGGCCGCCGCGCCGAACTGCTGGCGCGCTGGGCGCGAGCGGTCGCGCATGCGCGTTCCTGGGCCACGCCGGAAGAGTGAGGTCGGTGTAGCAATTTCACCACGCTGTTGCATAAAACCAGCAAAATTGAAATAGTCAGCAAAAGTGATGAAAAGCATTTGATTCCGTACGGAAACGAGGTGTCATATTTTCCGAGTTGAGCAATTTCGTGTGCGTCATGGTGATCGCGCCCTCAACACCTGGAGAAAAGAAAATGATGTCGACCTCGAACCGTAACCGCGTATTGGCTGCTGTCCTGGCTGCCGTCATGCCTTTCACCAGCGTGTACGCCGCCAGCCCGGCCACCGCGAAATTCGACGTGACGATGAGCGTCGTTGCCGACTGCACCGTCACCGCGACCAGCCTCGATTTCGGCCAGACCGGCCTGATCACCACGGCCAAGAACGGTCAATCGAACTTGACTGTGACATGCACCAACACTACGCCTTACAATGTGGGCCTGGATGCCGGTACCGGCGCCGGTTCGAGCGGCACGACGCGTTACCTGTCGGGCAGCAGCGGCACCAATACCGACACCGTGAAGTTCAACCTGTACCGTGCGCCGGGCGCGGGCCTGTGGGGCAACACCCAGGGCACCGACACGCTCGCCGGAACTGGAAACGGCGACAAGCAGACCTTGACCGTGTACGGCGAGATCCCGGTGCAGAATGCGCCGACGCCGGACAACTACAAATCGTCGATCACGGCATCCGTGTATTTCTAAACTGGAGTGTGCATGCGGAGTCTTCGCTGCGCCGCAATCGCTGCGGTCCGCTTTACAGCCTTGTCCATGGTCCTGGCGGCCGGCCAGCTGGCGCATGGCGCCAACCTGCAGATTTCGCCGGTCTCGATCAGCTTCCAGCCGGGCCAGAACGCGGCCGGCATCCAGCTCCAGAACAATGGCGATACGCCCCTGTACGGCCAGGTGAGGGTGTACGCATGGGACCAGCGTAACGGCGTCGACGACCTGACCCCGACCACCCAGCTGGTGGCCAGCCCGCCGGTGATCGAAGTCGCCCCCAACAGCACCCAGACCATCCGCCTGGTGCGCCGCCCGGGTGCGCAGGGCGCGGCCGCCGCCGGCGCCGCCGAACAGACCTACCGCATCCTCATCGATGAAATCCCGCGTGGCGACAGCCAGCAGGGCAACGTCGCGATCCGCCTCCAGTATTCGGTGCCGGCCTTCGTGCTGCCGGCCGACGGCCAGGCCGCGCCCAGGCTCGAATGGAGCACCTTCCAGCGCGGCGGCGCCTGGCACCTGCGCGCCTTCAACGCCGGCACCCTGCACGCCCAGATCGGCGCCACCAGCGTGCGCATCGGCGAGCGCGACGTGGAACTCTCCAAGGGCTTGCTGGGCTATGCATTGCCGGGCCGCGCCCGCGAATGGGCTTTGCCGCCCGACGTCGCGGCCGGCATGCCGGCGTCCCTGGGGATCCAGGCCACGGTGAATACCCGGCCCCAGTCCGCCAGCGCCGCCGTCGCCAGGGACTGAGTCCCCGTGCAGCAATGTTGATCAACCGCCGGCCATGGCGGGCGCTGCATTCGTCGTGCCTGCTGGCCCTGAGCCTGACGCCGATCGCCGCCGCGGCGGCGCAGGTGGCCGAGGTGACCGAGGTGGCCCAGTCAGCGCCGGTGGCCGCGGCGGCCGGGTAAGCGGTCGAACTCTTCCTCGACACCAGCATCGACGGCCAGCCCACCGGTCAGATCGTGTCCGTCATCCAGCTCGGCTCCACCTTGCGCATGACGGTCGAGACACTGCGCGAACTGGGCCTGGACCCGGCCCGCTTCGGCGTGGCCGGGCGCAGCGATTTTTCGCTGGACGAGGTGAGCGGCATGCGCTGGGCCTACGACCCCGCGAAGCAGGCCCTGGCCCTGACCCTGACCGATGCCCTGCGCGAGCAGCGCGTGCTGAGCGCACGCACGGTGCGCCAGGCCGGACCGGCCCAGGCCAGCCGCGGCATGCTGCTCAACTACAACCTGTTCGGCCAGAGCAGCTCGCGCGCGCTGGCCGGCACCCTCGACCTGCGCTATTTCGACCGCCATGGAACGCTGAACAGCACCGGCGCCGCCATCCTGCGCGGCCCGGGGCAGGGTTATACCCGCTATGACACCAGCTGGGTGCGCTCGTCGCAGGACAATCTCTCGACCTGGCAGGTGGGCGACACCGTCGCGCCGGCGCTGAGCTGGACCCGCGCCATGCGCCTGGGCGGCATCGAATGGCGCCGCAATTTCGAATTGCGGCCCGACCTCGTGACCTATCCGGTGGCCTCGGTCGCCGGCTCGGCCGTGGTGCCCAGCAGCGTCGACCTGTACGTGAACGGGGTGCGCCAGTTCAGCGCCGCCGTGCCCACCGGCCCCTTCGTGGTCGACCAGGTGACGGGCCTGAACGGCGCCGGCCAGGCCACCGTGGTCACCCGCGACGCCCTCGGACGCGAAGTCGCCACCACCTTGCCGCTGTACGTCGACACCCGCCTGCTGGCGCGCGGCCTGAGCGATTTCGCGGTCTCGGTGGGGGCGCTGCGGCGCGACTACGGCCTGCATTCCTTCCGCTACGGCAGCGCGGCGGCGCTCGCGTCCTGGCGCCACGGCTGGAGCGACACCATGACGCTCGAGGGGCATGCCGAGGCCGGCAGCGGCCTGGTGCTGGCCGGCGCCGGGGTGTTGAAACGCGTCCCGAACGCGGGCGTGTTCAGCGCCGCGCTGGCCGCGAGCGGCGGCCGCCATCGCGGCGGCCAGGCCAGCCTCGGCTATCAATACGTGTCGCCGCGCTTCGCCTTCGACGTGCAGTCGGTGCGCGCCAGCCGCGACTATGGCGACCTGGGCGTGCTCGAGGGCGTGCCGGTGCCGCGCGCCACCGACCGCGCGACGCTCAGCACCTCGTACCGCGGCAATGGCCTGAGCGTGAGCCTGATCCAGCTGCGCCTGCCGTCCGAGAACGGCCTGGGCCTGGCGCCGGATCCGCTGGGCCCCGGCGCCGGCGGCGGCACCCCGATCGGCCCGGTCGAAGAGACGCCGGGCGTCACGCGCAACGTGTCGCTGGCCTGGTCGCGCAGCGTGGGGCGGCGCGGCAACCTGAGCGTCAGCGCCTTCCAGGACCTGAAGCAGCGCGCCGACCGCGGCATCACGTTCACCTTCAGCATGGCCTTCGATTCGCGCATCTCGTTCAACACCAATGCCGGCCGCCAGCGCGGCGACACGGCGGCCACGGTGTCGCTGGGACGCGCGCCGGACTTCGAGGGCGGCCTGGGCTGGGCGCTGCAGTCCGGCATGGCCGGCGCCCAGCGCTACCACCAGGCGCAGGTCCAGTACCTCGGCTCGCACGGCCGCGCCGCCATCTCCACGCAACATGTGAATGGCGGCAGCAATACCAGCCTGGACGTCAGCGGCGCGCTGGTGGCGATGGATGGCGCGCTGGTCGCCGCGCGCCAGGTCGGCAACGGCTTCGCGCTGGTCTCGGCCGGCGCGCCGGACCTGCCGGTGTTGCAGGACAACCGCGTGATCGGCCGCACCGACAGCAAGGGCCGCCTGCTGGTGCCCGACCTGCAGCCATATGCCGCCAACCGGATCGCGATCGATCCATCCTCGCTGCCGCCCGACACCCGCATCGCCGGCAGCAGCCAGGACGTGGTGCCGCGCGAGTACGCCGGCGTGGTGGCGCGCTTCGAGATCGAACGCTATGCGGCGGCGACGCTGATGGTGCTCAAGCCCGACGGCCGGCCGCCGGAAGTCGGCACTCCCGCACGGCTCGAAGGCGCCGGGGCCCGCGGTGCGGCCGGCGCGGTGGTCGGTTACGATGGCGTCTTGTTCGTGGAAGGATTGCGCGCGCAGAACCGGGTGACGGTCGGGACCGGCGCGGATGCCTGCGAGGTGCGCTTCGACTACAAGCCGGTGGATGGCGAGCTGCCGACCATCGGACCGCTGGTATGCCAGCCCGTGCAAGGAAAACGACCATGATGAAGATGACGACCATGAATGTCCGGCTGCTGCGGGCATTGTGCGCAGCAGCGCTGTTGTGGCTGCTGGCCATTCCCGGAGCGCGCGCCGATACCTGTACCGTCACCATGACCGACATCGACTTCGGCGTGGTCAGCCCGATCGCCAACACCGACTACACGGCGCGCGGCACCCTGAACGTGACCTGCTACTGGACCCTGCTGGTGGGCCAGTCGGCGCTGCTGCTGCCGGCCGCCAACGTCTGTGTCAACCTGGGGCCGGGCAGCGGCGGCGGCACGGGCGACCCGCGCTACATGACCAGCGGTTCGCGGCGCCTCGGCTTCAACCTGTACGGCGACCCATCGGCCACCTCGGCCTGGCTGTGGGGCAGCAACACCAGCACCATCGGCGCCAAGCCGATCGCCGGCTGACCGTCGCGATTCGACTGGCAGCCGTCACCGTTGGACGGAGCGACACCGCGCTCGGCGCGTTCTACCGACGTCTTGCAGGACGCATCGGCACGGCCAAAGCAGTGACCGCCACAGCCCGCAAGATTGCGGTCCTGTTTTACAACGCTATGCGGTATGGTATGGATTACCGGGACCCCGGTGCCGACCACTATGAACAGCAGTATCGCGATCGCGTGGTCAAGCAGCTGCATCGGCGCGCAGCGCAGTTCGGATTTGCTCTGCAGCCTCAGGAATCAATGGCTAGCGGGTGAGTTTCTTAGGAATGGCGCTGTACCCGTTAGATATGGATGAGCATTGAACTGCTGAGCTGACCGGCGGTCCAATCCCCGTCGTCATCGATCGGGAGCGCGCCATGAAAGCGCCGCAGTTCGAGAAGCTGTTTGCCCAGCTGGCACTGCTGAACCAGCCACAGCGCCGGCAGGTGCTCGTCGCCCTGCATCCGGCAGCCGGGCTCGACCGGGTGGTCGCACTCATCGGCGAAATCCGGTCAAAGGGGCGGCAATGCCCCGACTGCGCCTGTGATCGATGCCACCGGCATGGCCAGGCCAACGACCTGCAACGCTATCGCTGCTGCGCATGCGGGCGCACCTTCAACGACCTGACCGGCACGCCGCTGGCGCGGCTCAGGCACAAGGGGAAATGGCTCGAGTATCTCGACACTGTGCTCGATTCCCGCACGGTCCGCTCCGCGGCCAAGCGTATCGGCGTGCACCGCAACACGACCTTCCGCTGGCGCCATCGCGTCCTCGACCGGGTCAAGGACGACCGGCCCGACCACCTTGTCGGCATCGTCGAGGCCGACGAGATGTTCCTGCTCGAATCGCAGAAGGGTTCACGCAAGCTCGATCGCCCGCCGCGAAAGCGCGGCGGCCGGGCCGCACTGCGCGGCATTTCGCATCACCTCGACTGCATCCTGGTGGCGCGCGACCGCGGCGGACAAACCATCGACGCCGTCACCGGCCGCGGCGCCCTGAAGGTGGCCCAGCTGGTCACTCACCTGCTGCCGAAACTCCATGCCCAGGCGCTGCTGGTCACCGACGCCAACACCGCCTATCCCGCTTTCGCCCGTGCCCATGGCGTCGCCCACCAGGCTGTCAATCTCAGCGCCGGAGAACGAGTCCGTAAGGGCGATGCGGGCGCCATCCATGTGCAGAATGTAAACGCCTACCATCGACGTTTCAAGGAATGGCTGGCGCATTTCCATGGCGTGGCGTCGCGCTGGCTACCCAATTACCTAGGCTGGCACTGGGCGCTTGACGGCGGGCGAGTCAATTCTGTCGAGCAATTGCTGCGCATCGCATTCGGAGTCATCAACAGCTAACGATGATAGCGCCAAAAAAAATCCCCGCACCGGGCGGGGATGGACAGGCGATCAGCGCAGCGGATCGGACGGCACCGAGTGCAGCCAGCGCGCGTGCACGAAGCGCGCCGCGTAGTCGAGCGCGTAACCCAGCAGGCCGATCAGGATGATGGCGGCCGTCAGTTCCGAATACGCCAGGCGGTCGCGCGTATCGAGGATGAAGTAACCCAGGCCGGCGGACACGCCCAGCATCTCGGCCGGCACCAGCACGATCCAGATGATGCCGATCGCCAGGCGCACGCCGGTCAGGATCTGCGCCGTGATCCCCGGCAGCACCAGGCGCCAGATCACTTCCCATTTGGTGGCCGACAGCGAGCGCGCCAGCAGCATCCAGTTGGGGTCGAGCTGGGCCACGCCGGCGGCGGTGCTCAGCATCAGCGGCCACACGGCGGCGAAGGCCAGCAGGAAGTAGACCGGCGCGTCGCCGACGCCCAGCACCATCACCGCCAGCGGCATCCACGACAGCGGCGAGACCATGCGCAGCAGCTGGAACAGCGGCGTGCTGGCCTGGCTGAAGGCCTTCGACATGCCGACCAGGATCCCGAGCGGCACGCCGAACAGGATGGCGAAGCCCAGGCCCACGGCCACGCGCTTCAGGCTGGTGGCCACGTGCACCCAGATGTCGGGGCCCAGCACCATCGCGCGCAAGGCCTCGAAGGTCTCCATCGGGGCGAACATGGCCGCGATCGGCGTGCTCTCTTCGAGGCCCTTGGCGCCCCAGGCCCACAGCAGCAGCGCGATCGCGAAGCCGGCGACCGGCCACAAGAAACGTCCCAGCATGATCAGACCGCGATCGTCTCAGTGCGCAGCAGGTTGGCCGGCAGGCCGAACTTGGCAGGCCCGCCCACGGCGGCGATCGACTTGCGCACGAAGCGGTCGTCGACCAGGTCTTTCGCCACGAACTTCGGATCGAGTTTGGCCAGGAAGCTGGTGTCGCCCTCGACCTTGGTCTGGCCAATCGCGCGCACCAGTTCCTCGGTGTACGAAGCGAACGGGAACGGCTGGAAGTCGATGCGGCGCTGCTGCCAGGCCGGGTGGGCGACGATGCGGCGCTTTTCGTAGTCCGAATAATCGGTGGTGGCCAGCACCTTGGTCAGCGCCTGCAGGTTGTGCGGGGTGTACTTGTTGGGACCGGTGGCGGCCAGCAGCTTGGCCGTCTCGACCTGGTTCGAGCGCGACCACAGCTGGGCATTGACGATCGCGTTGGTCACGCGCTGCGACCATTCCGGCTTGTCGTTCAGGTCGCGCTCGGCCAGGAAGGTCACGCAGCAGGCGTGGTTCTTCCAGACGTCGCCCGAGAAGCGCAGCACCTTGCCGATCTTCGCATTTTCGGCCACCGCATTGAACGGCTCGGCCACGATGTAGCCGGCGATCGACTTGGTCGCCAGCGCCGAGACCATCTCGGACGGCGCCAGCACGATGAGGTTAACTTCATTTGGCTTGAGCGCGGCGCCGCGCGCGCGGGTGACCACGCTCAGCTTGTTCGCGGTCAGGATCTTCTGCAGCAGGATGTTGTGGATCGAGTACCAGAACGGGATCGCGATCGTCTTGCCGCCGAGGTCGGCCACCGAGTTGATCTCGTTCTGCACCGTCAGGGCGGAGCCGTTGATGTGGTTCCAGGCCACCACCTTGGCCGGGAATTTCGAACCGTAGCGCACCCACAGGGTCGCCGGCGACAGCAGGTGGATCACGTTGACCTGGCCGGCCACGAAGGCCTCGACGATCTGGGCCCAGCTGCGGAACAGGCGCGGCGTCTCGACCTTCAGGCCTTGTTGCTCGAACAGCTTGCGGCCGTGCGCCACCAGCAGCGGGGCGGCGTCGGTGATCGGCAGGTAGCCGATTTTCACCGGCTGGTCGTCGCCCTTGAAGTTCTGCGCCATCGCGTCGCCCGCGAACAGCAGCGGCGACGCCGCCGCGGCGCCGGTCAGGGCCGACATGCGCAGGAAGTCGCGCCGGGTCATGCCGCAATCGCAGTCGGAAGAAGCGCAGATGTGGATCGGGTTGCTCATGGGTTTTCCTTGTTGTTCGTGTTCGTGGTTCGCGCCGCGGCGTTCAGGCGCCTTCGCGCAGCGCCTTGATGATGTCCAGCCGCAGCCCGACCACGCCGTCGGCGTGTTCGTGGCGCGGCCGCGGCAGGTCGACCTTCCACTCGCGCACGATGCGTCCGGGCTGGCCGGCCATCAGCAGGATGCGGTCGGCGACCAGGATCGCCTCGTCGATATCGTGGGTCACCAGCAGGGCGGCGGTATGCCAGCGGTGCACCAGGTCGACCAGCAGGGCCTGCATCTCGGCGCGCGTGATCGCGTCCAGGGCCGAGAACGGCTCGTCGGCGAACAATAGCTCGGGCTGGCGCGCGAGGGCGCGCGCCAGCGCCACGCGCTGGGCCTGGCCGCCGGACAGCTGGGCCGGATAGGCATGCGCGCGCGCCGCCAGGCCGACCGCCTCGATGGCGTCGACCACCCGCTGCTTGCGCGCGTCGCGGGAGATCGCCGGCTGGCGCGCGAAGTCCAGGCCGAAGCCCACATTGCCTTCGACGCTCAGCCAGGGCAGCAGGCTCGGTTGCTGGAACACCAGCGCCGCGCGCGGATGCGGGGCCAGGAGCGGTTCGCCCAAAAAGCTGACCTGTCCGGCCTGGGCCGGGCTGAGGCCGGCCAGGCCGCGCAGCAGGGTCGATTTGCCGCAGCCGCTGCCGCCCAGCAGGCACACGATCTCGCGCCTGTCGATGGTGAGAGAGATATTGTCGACCACGGTCTTGCCGCCGTAGCCGATGCGCAGGCCAGAGGCCGACAGCGCGGTCGCGCCTGGTTCGAGCACGGGCGCCGTCATGCCGCGGCGTGCTTCGCGAGTTCGACCTGCAGCTGGGTCAGGCTCGGGGTGACGATCGGGATGAAGGCTGATTCGCGCCAGCGGCGCGCGAAGCTGCGGTCGCGGTCGACCAGGTAGGCGCGGCCGCCGCTGGCTTGCAGCTCGAGCATCACGGCTTGCTGGACGCTTTCGGCCAGCGCGATGCGCAGCCTGAACATCGGCGCCGCGGCGGTCTTGAAGCGGCCGTCGGCCACGCCATCCTTCAGCTGCGTGACCAGGTCTTCCAATGCCACCTGCTGGCCCACGATACGCTCGAGCAGGGGGCCGCGCATGGCGGTCGACAGGCTGTGCGCCGCGCGCAGGCTGGCGCGCGCCAGGCCGATCGACAGGCCGCACTGCAGGCCCAGGAAGGACGGACGCACGCCCGGCAGCCAGGCGCGCGCGTTCGGATGCAGCACTTCGCCTTCGCCGATCTGCACGCCCTCGATCTTGACGGCGGCGGTATTGCTGCCGCGCAGGGCCATCAGTTCGAGGTCGGGGCTGCGCGTGACGCCGGCGCCGTCGCTGACGAAGGCGACCACCGCGGGCGGCAGCTCGCCGGCGGAGTTGACGGCGGCGGCGGCGATGAAGCCTTCCTTGCGCAGGTTGGTGATCCAGGCCAGCGAACCGTCGAGCTGCCAGCCTTGTTCGTTGGGGGTGGCCGTGATCTGCAGCGACTCGATCCCGGACAGGAATTTCATCGCGTTTGACAGGCCGGTCGCGCCGGCGAATTCGCCGCGCATCAGCGGGCCGATCCAGCGTGCGCGCATGGCCTCGTTCGGGCTTTGCAGCAGGTATTCGATGAAGGTGCGCTGGCCCCAGAACACGAAGGCCGCGGTGACCGAATATTCGGCCACGGCGGCGATGGCGTCGATCGCATCGATCGTGGCGCCGCCGCTGCCGCCCAGTTCCTGCGGTACGCCCACGGCGAACAGGCCGGCGCCGGCCAGGCGCGGCACGACTTCGCTCGCCAGCTCGGGCGTGCTGTCGAGCTGGTCGGCGTTGGCCTGCAGCCAGTCAGTCAGCTCCGCGGGCAGAGTCACGGCAGAGCGTGTCGTTTGTTCGCCGACCGACATCAGATGGCTCCGCTGGCGAAGGGCTGCAGCTGCGGGTTGATCGCGCTGCCGGCCAGGGTGTTGGCGAAGTTGCACAGGGTGGCCAGGCTGATGCCCAGCACGACTTCCAGCGCCTGCTGGTCGTTGTAGCCGGCGGCCTTGAAGGCGGCCAGGGCGTCGTCGCTCACGCCGCCGCGGGTGGCGATGACGGCTTCCGAGAAGCGGCGCACGGCGTCGAGCCTGGCGTCGCCGGTATCCTGGCCTTGCTGCATGGCGCGGACGGTCTCGACCGGCAGCTGGGCTTTCTTGAGGGCGATGGCGGTGTGGCCGGCGATGCAGAAGTCGCAGCCGTGGATGCGGGCGGCGGTGATCTGCACGACTTCGCGTTCCGGCAGGGTGAGGCTGGTCTCGGCATTGATGCCGGACACCGTCATATAGGTCTGCAGCGCCTGCGGCGAATTGGCCAGCACGCCGATCAGGTTCGGCAGGAAGCCGTTGTTGGCGACGGCCTTGTCCACGAAGGGACGGCTGCCTTCAGGCGCGGTTTCTTGGGTATGCAGGGTCAGGCGGGACATGGCGGATCTCTCTATCAAAGCGTTGGGTCCGTTATTTTAGCGGCGATTGAAAAACACGTTTGGACACGACCGTCCTTGTTTTCTGCTCGATCGTCCGAATCGGCCCGGCATCCGGTGTCTTGACGTGGATGTGCCGGCCACGGCGGAAGGTGCCCGGATGCTCGCCCATCACCTTGTGGAAGGCGCGCGAAAAGGCGGCGTACGAGCTGTAGCCGACGTGGCCGGCGGTGCGCTCGACCGTCTCGCCGCCGTGCAGGCGCTGGGCCGCGATCTTCATGCGCAGCAGCAACAGGAACTGCGCCGGCGCCTGGCCGCTGGCCTCGCTGAAGTGTTTATAGAAGCTCGAGCGCGACATATGGGCCGCGCGCGCCATGTTCTCGGTCGACCAGTCCTGGCCGGGCTCCTGCATCATGCGGTCGAGCAGGGGCGAGAACTCGGGACGGCTGGCCACGGCCAGCAGGCCGGTTGCGATGTCTTGCTGGCGCGCCACGTGGCGGATGACATAGAAGAACATCAGCTCGGCCAGGCGCGCCACCAGCGGCGACGGCGCGTCGGGGTCGCGCGGCGGCTCCAGCAGGATCAGTTCGAACAGCGCGTTCAGGGCCTGCAGCGACGGGTCGTCGGCGCGCAGCACCAGGCTGTCCGGGAAGGAATCGGCGATCAGCGTGCTCAGCGCACTGCGAAAGTGGAAGAAGCCGCAGGCGAGGGCGGTGGCGTCCGGCGCCGCCTGGCCGAGCTGCTGCATCGGCATGCCGGAACGGGCGCTGGCCGGGTCGGGATCGGGACTCAGGAAGTGCGGCGTGTCGCGCAGCAGGAACACGCCGTCGCGCGCGCCCAGGCGCACCGGCGCGCGGCCCGCGACGTGCAGGTAGCACTCGCCATGCAGCACCAGGTGAAAGCTGCCCAGGCCGCGACCGGCGGTGGACGCCTGCCAGCGGCCGCAGTACTGGCCGAGGTGAAAGACCGTCGCTTCGAGCTGCACGCTGTCGATCAGCCAGTGCACCAGGCGGTCGGCATTGTCGGTGGCTGCGTGGGTGTCGGAAGTAGAGGCGGAATGATTCACTCAGCCATTATCGACGGCGCCCGTCCAGGGACCTACGAACAAAAGCTGATATGCAAATAAGAAAAACGTCTTAGAAGTACACCGTCACGCGGCGGGCGTCGGGGTCGGCGCTGCGTTGCGAAGGCGCGCCGTGGGCGTCGAGCAGGTAGGGCGTGCCCGGGCTGGCGCAGGCGACGTCGACCGCGCCGGCGACGCGCACCGAGCAGGTGGCGACGATCTCGAAGCGCGCTTCGAAGCTGGCCGATGCGATGCGCGCGTCCGCCACGGCCGGCAGGGCCAGGGTGACGGCGGCCAGGCTGGCCGCGAGAAGACGGGATGCGCGCAACATGATGAACAAAGCCGAACATTACCGGATAAATAGCGATGAATTCATCATAGCGGCTTTGTTGGCGGCTTGCGCGCGGTGCTGTCGGAATCGGTCAGCTCGTCGCCGCAGGCGGTTTTTTGGTTTTGCGGGATTGCCGGGGCGCCCGACCGTGATGGGCAGACCCAGGGGTGTCCCTGAGTCTCATTGCGTTGTCTCAATGCTACAGAATTGTTCGGATTTGCAGAATCGACGGAAGAATTAGAGAGTTGTCTCTAAAAGAAACTTCTGTTTCTTTACGTCAACATCATGGCGCGATTCAGGCGAGCAGGCTGCGCACCGCGTCGAGCAATTCCAGCGGACTGAACGGCTTGACCACGTACAGGTCGGCCCCGGCCGCCATGCCGGCCGCGATATCGCTTTGCTGGCCGCAGGCCGACAACAGGATGACCTTGGTTGCCGCATGGCGCGGATCGCGCCGCAGCTCGGCGCACACGTCGAGGCCGCTGGCGCCGGGGCCGAGCCAGATGTCGAGCACGACCAGGTCGGGACCTTCGTCGGCGAGCCGGGCCAGGGCCTGCTCGGCATTGGCCGCTTCGACGATGCGTCCGAGGGATTGCAGGGTGAGCGAGATCAGCAGGCGCAGCTCGTCCTGGTCGTCGACGACGAGAATCGTCCTGCTCATGGTCTTGTTCGCGCCGCGAAGGGCGGCGGGGTGGTTGCTTGCAGCGACGGGAATGCGGACATGACAGCTCCCTGACAGGCCGGACGCGCGCCGCGCCGGTGGGTCAGCATAGCAGCTTACGCGCGCACCAGGCCGTTCTCGACGGCGCCGCGCAGTTCGCCGAACGGCACCGGCTTGGGAAACACCGGGATGTCGGCGGGCAGGCCCATGGCCTTGATCGTCGCACGGTCCAGGCCGCTGACGACGATCATGTTCATGCCGGCCGTGCCGCTGTCTTCGCGCAGGGTGCGGATCATGCGGAAGCCGTCCATGCCCGGCATGTTCAGGTCGCTCACCAGGAGGTCGGGGCGCTGCTCGCCGATGCGGATCAGGGCTTCGAAGCCGTTGTTCGCCTTGACCACTTCGAGGTCCAGGCCCCAGCCCGCCATCTCGAGTTCGTACAGGCGCAGCATCAGGGGATCGTCGTCGACCACCAGCACGCGCGGCTTGCCCGGCGCCGGCGCGCTGGCCGGCGCCGGCGGGGCGCCGATGGCGATGCGGCGGCCGTCGACCAGGCGGTTCACCGATTCCACCGTGATGCGGCGATGGCCGCCGGCAGTGCGCCAGGCCTGCAGCGTGCCGTTTTCCACCCACAGCTGCACCGTGCGGTGCGAGACGCCCAGGGTGGCCGCGGCCTCCTTGGTCGAGCAATAGTCCGCGGCATTGTAGGTCGCTGCCGGCTGCAGGTCGGTTGGGGTGTTCATATTTTCCGATATTACGTTTTTAGTTTCCCAAAGTCAAAATAGTTAACTGTGGATAGTGCGTAGTGCGCAACATTTGTAAGCATCTGCATGCCGGGCGCGCGCAGGCGTGGGTCATCCGCGCGGCGCTTCTGCTAAGGTGGCAAGTCGCTGCTGGTCAGCGTCGGCGACGGCGCAGCGCTGTTGCAGGCCCTGTACCGGACCGCGCCGGCCGGGGCCGCGCGTGGGAATGCACTGAAAAGCGCGATCCTCGCCAATGACTGGATGCCCATACAGCAGTCGGTCGACCTCAACAGTTGTTTCTTTACGTCAATATTTTTCTTCTATTTGACGTTGCTCAAACGTAAACATCGTCTTTACAACTCAGGCCTTTCCTTCACTCCTACGGCTAAGTCCCTAATTTTACGGGACATTTTGTTGCGTTGTGTGCGCTGCACCTGCGCCTAAGTCCTTGGTTTCATTGGAAAAAGTCGATTTCGTCAATCGTGAATTCGCTTGACCGTCAACATTGCTTCCACTAAAGTGGGAAACGGTGTGAAAAAGTGTCGATTTGTGGGAGGGTTGTGGGGTAATTCCTTCGGCTCCCGGCGCCCGACAAACATCGGCAAATAACTCTCCAAAGCTAGGTAAATACGTGTTCCAGGGCGCGTCCGCGATCAATCTCGATGCAAAAGGCCGAATGTCGATTCCGGCCAAGCACCGTGACGCCCTTACGCTTCAGTGCGAGGGCCGCATGACCTTGACCAAACACCCCCATGGTTGCCTCCTCTTTTTCCCGCGCCCGGTATGGGAAGAGCACCGCAAACAGATCGCTGCCTGGCCCATGTCGGCCCGCGCGTGGCAGCGCATTTTCCTCGGCAACGCCGTCGATGTCGAGCTCGACAGCGCCGGCCGCGTGCTGATCTCGCCCGAACTGCGTGCCGCGGTCGGGCTCGAGAAGGAAGTGATGATGCTCGGCATGGGCACCCACTTCGAAATCTGGAATGCCGCCAAGCTGGCCGAGGACGAGGCCGAGGCCGTCGCCGGTGGCATGCCCGATGTTCTTTCCAATTTCTCTTTCTGAGGCGCCGATGACGGATTCCTTGACGGTGCCTATGTACCAGCATCGAACGGTGCTGCTTGACGAAGCGGTCGATGCGCTCAACCTCGCGGGCGCACGCGCTGACGGCATCTATATAGATGGCACTTTCGGACGGGGCGGTCACAGCCGCCTGTTGTTGTCGCGCCTGGGCCCGCAAGGGCGCCTGATCGCGTTCGACAAGGATCCGCAAGCGATTGCCACAGCATCACACATCGACGATCCGCGCTTCGCGATCGTCCACGACAGCTTTGCAACGATGCACGACGCGCTGGCCGCGCGCGGCATCCCCCGGGTCGACGGCATCCTGCTCGACCTGGGCATCTCGTCGCCCCAGGTGGACGACGCCAGCCGCGGCTTCAGCTTCCGCAACGATGGCCCGCTCGACATGCGCATGGACACCACGCGCGGCATGTCGGCGGCCGAGTGGATAGCGAGCGCGGAGCAACTTCAATTGGAAAAGGTGATACGCGATTATGGAGAAGAGCGGTATGCTTTTCAGATTGCAAAGGCGATTGTTGCTCGCCGCGCAGTCGAACCGATTTCAGGCACACGACAGCTTGCCGCAATCGTGGCAAGCGCGGTCAAGGGCCGCGAAAAAGGCAAGGACCCGGCAACCAGGACCTTTCAGGCTATCCGGATTTTCATCAATAAGGAGCTTGAGGACCTCGAGGCAGGACTGACGGCCGCCTACGGCATGCTGGCGCCGGGCGCGCGCATGTCCGTGATTTCCTTCCACTCGCTGGAAGACCGCATGGTCAAGCAGTTCCTCGCCTCCAAGGCCAAGGTCGAACAACCCGACCGCCGCCTGCCGATCCGCGCCGTCGACCTGCCGCAGCCCGAGATGCGGCTGATCGACAAGATCAAGCCGAGCGACACCGAGGTGCAGGAGAACCCGCGCGCCCGCTCGGCGGTGCTGCGCGTGGCCGAACGCCTGGGGACGGCTGCATGAGCGTCAAGCTGAACGTCTTGCTCACCGCCTTGCTGGTGGGCTGCGCGCTATCGGTCGTCAACGCCCGCTACCAGGCGCGCCACCTGCTCATCGAGCTCGAGCGCCTGCAGCAGCACGCGCGCCAGCTCGACATCGACTGGGACCAGCTCCAGCTCGACCAGTCGCGCCTGGCCAAGAACGAGCGCATCGAGCAGATCGCCCGTTCGCAGCTCGAGATGGCGCCATTGAGCCCGGCCCGGACCCAGTACCTGACCGAGGGCGCCCCATGATGCGTGGCGCCGCGAAGAACAGCAATGCGCGGGTGGCCGCATCGAAGGGCGTGGCCTTTTCGAAGAGCCCGGTGCTGGCGGTGCGCCTGCCCGACTGGCGTTCGCGCCTGGTGCTGTTCGTCCTGTTCGCGGCCTTCGCCGCCTTGGCCGTGCGCGCGGTCTGGCTGCAGGGCGTGTCGAACCAGTTCCTGCAAAAGCAGGGCAAGAGCCGCTACGAGCGCACGCTCGAGCTGCCGGCCACGCGCGGCCGCATCCTCGACCGCAACGGCGCGGTGCTGGCCACCTCGCTGCCGGTGCGCGCAATCTGGGGCATTCCCGAAGACGTGCTGCAGGCGCCGCCGGAAAAGCTGCGCGCGCTCGCGAACCTGCTCGAGATGCCGGAATCCGAGCTGCGCAAGAAGCTCGACTCCGACCGCACCTTTGTCTATCTGAAGCGCCAGGTCGAGATGCCGATCGTCGACCAGATCCTGGCGCTCAAGATCGACGGCATCGACACGCGCAAGGAATACAAGCGCTTCTATCCGCAGGGCGAAGTGATGACCCACCTGGTGGGCTTCACCAACGTCGAGGACAAGGGCCAGGAAGGGATGGAGCTGCAGCACCAGAAGACCCTGATGGGCGTGCCGGGCAGCCGCCGCGTGATCAAGGACCGCCTCGGCCACATCGCCGAAGACCTGGGCATGTTCCGCGAGCCGCACCAGGGCCGCGACCTGACCCTGTCGGTCGACAGCAAGCTGCAGTACATCGCCTTCACCAGCATCAAGAACGCGGTCGAGAAGTTCCAGGCCAAGGCCGGCGCCGCCGTGGTGCTCGACGTGCAAACGGGCGAAGTGCTGGCCCTGGCCAACTACCCGACCTATAACCCGAACGACCGCTCCAAGCTGACCGGCGAGCAGCTGCGCAACCGCGTCATCACCGACACCTTCGAGCCGGGTTCGACGATCAAGCCGCTCACCGTGGCGCTCGGCCTGGAAACCGGCCGCATCACGCCCGACACCGTGTTCGACAACAATCCGGGCTATATGATGGTCACCGGCCGCCGCATCCGCGATTTCCACAACTATGGCGTGCAGACCGTCAGCGGCATCATCCAGAAATCGTCGAACCTCGGCGTGGTCAAGATCGCCCAGATGATCCCGCAGCAGGAAATGTGGGAGCTGTACACCAAGGTCGGCTACGGCCAGGCGCCGCGCTTCGGCTTCCCCGGCGCCGCCGCCGGCCGCGTGCGGCCCTACAAGACCTGGAAGCCGGTGGAGTACGCCAACATGGCCTTCGGCCACGGCCTGTCGGTGTCGCTGCTGCAGATGGCGCGCTCCTACATGATCTTCGCCCGCAACGGCGACATCATCCCGCTGTCGTTCGTGAAGGTGGACGAGCAGCCGGTGGGCCAGCAGGTGATCTCGGCCAAGACCGCGGCCCAGGTGCGCACCATGCTCGAATCGGTGGTCGGCCCGGGCGGCACCGCCTCGCGCGCCCAGGTCGCCGGCTACCGCATCGGCGGCAAGACCGGCACCGCCGAGAAGATCGTCAACGGCCGCTACTCGCGCACCAACAATATCGGCTACTTCGCCGGCATCGGGCCGATGTCCAAGCCGCGCTTCATCATCGCGGTGATGGTCGACGATCCGAGCGGTCCATTCCGCACCGGCGGCTTCGTCGCCGCGCCGACCGCCGCCGACCTGTTTTCCAATGCGCTGCGGGCCGCCAACGTGCCGCCCGATTCATCGATCACGGACATCATCATTCCGGAAGTTCCTCTAGAGGAGAGCATGTGATGGCCCCGAGCCTGCACGACACCATCGAATGGATTCGCGCCGCCGCCCCAGGCGGCCGTCTCGTTTCCGACTCGCGCCGCGTCAAGCCCGGCGACGTGTTCTTCGCCTATCCGGGCGAAGCCGCCGACGGTCGTCGCTACATCGAAGCCGCCATCGAAGCCGGCGCCGCCGCCGTGGTCTTCGAGGCCGCCGGTTTCGCCTGGGATGTCGATGTCGCATTGCCCCATCTTGCCGTGAACGACCTGAAAAAGAACGCCGGCCCGATCGCGCACGCGGTGCTGGATTATCCGGACCGCGCCATGTTCACCGTGGCCGTCACCGGCACCAACGGCAAGACCTCGTGCGCGCTGTGGACCGCGCAAACCCTGGCGCGCCTGGGCGAAGCCGCCGCCGTGATCGGCACGCTGGGCGTGGGCCTGATCAAGGGCAAGGCGGCGACTGAACCGCAGTTCGACGTCACCGGCTACACCACGCCGGACGCGGTGCTGCTGGCCTCGACGCTGGCCGACCTGAAACAAGCGGGCGCCAGCGCGCTCGCCATCGAAGCCTCGTCGATCGGCCTGGTGCAGGAGCGCACCGCCGGCATGCACGTCGACGTCGCGATCTTCACCAACCTGACGCGCGACCACCTCGACTTCCACGGCGACATGGAAAGCTACGAGGCGGCCAAGGTCAGGCTGTTCGAATGGGATGGCCTGAAACACGCGGTGGTCAACCTCGACGACCAGGCCGGGCAGCGCCTGGTGGCGCACCTGCGCGCGAAGTTCCCTGCGCTGGCCGTCACCGGCTACACGATCGCCGCCGCTCAGGCACCCGAAGGCGTGGCCGTGCTGCGCGCCGGCGGCATGCGCAGCAAGAACGCCGGCACCGAGTTCCAGGTCGAGACCGCGCAAGGCAATGCGACCGTGCGCACCCAGTTGGTGGGCAACTACAACGTCAGCAATACGCTGGCGGTGCTGGGCGCGCTGCTGGCGAAAGGCGTGGCGCTCAAGTCCGCAGTCGATGCGATCGAGACCCTGGTCCCGGCGCCGGGCCGCATGCAGCAGATGGGCGGGTCGGACGCGCCGATGGTCGTGATCGACTACGCGCACACGCCGGACGCGCTGGAAAAAACCCTCGACGCGCTGCGCCAGGTGGCGCTCGATCGCGGCGGCCAGCTGTGGTGCGTGTTCGGCTGCGGCGGCGACCGCGATCCGGGCAAGCGCCCGCAGATGGGCCGCATCGCGCAGGGCGCCGACCAGGTGCTGGTCACCAGCGATAATCCGCGCAGCGAAGAGCCGGCGAGCATCATCGCCCAGATCGTGGCCGGCATGGACACCTCGCAGGCCGCGCGCGTGCAGACGGTCGAAGACCGCGCGGCCGCCATCCTGCTGGCGGTAAAGCAGGCCGCCAAGCAGGACGTGATCCTGCTGGCAGGGAAGGGCCATGAGCCCTATCAGGAAATCAAGGGTCGCAAGATGCCGTTCTCGGATGCGGACCACGCTTCGCTGGCATTGACGGCGCGGCTAACCATGTTGAGGACGCATTGATGCGCGGATCGTTGCAACAGCTGGCCGACGCCATCCCGGGCGCGCGCCTGGTCGGGCCGGATGCGTCCTTCGAGGGCGTATCGACCGACAGCCGCAAGGTGGGAGCGGGCGCGCTGTTCGTCGCGCTGGTCGGCGAGACCTTCGACGCCCATGACTTCCTGGACCAGGTCGCGGGGCAGGGCGTGGCGGCGGTCGTCGTGTCGCGCCTGCCGCAAGGCTGGACCCTGCCCGCGATCGTGGTGCCGGACACGCTGGTGGCGCTGGGGCGCATCGCCCACGCCTGGCGCGCGCAGTTCGACATCCCGGTCATCGGCGTCACCGGCAGCAACGGCAAGACGACGGTCAAGGAAATGATCGCCTCCATCCTGGCGGCGGCCGTCGGCGAGGACGCGCGCCTGGCGACCCAGGGCAACCTGAACAACGAGATCGGCGTGCCGCTGACCCTGTTCCGTCTCGACGCTTCGCACCGCGCCGCGGTGGTGGAGCTGGGCATGAACCATCCGGGCGAGATCGGCCGCCTGAGCGCGATCGCGACGCCGACCGTGGGCTTGGTGAACAACGCCCAGCGCGAGCACCAGGAATTCATGCACACCGTGGAAGCGGTGGCGCGCGAGAACGGTTCGGTGCTGCAGGCGTTGGCAGCGGACGGCGTGGCCGTGTTCCCGGGCGACGATACCTACACCGACCTGTGGCGCGGCCTGGCTGGCTGCAAGGCGCTGACCTTCGGCCTGTCGGAGGCCTGCGACGTGCGCGCGACCCATGCCGCCGGCGATTTCGGCAGCGAGCTGCACGTCCTGGCGCCCGGTGCGCAGTTCGGCATCAAGCTGGCCGCGGCCGGCGAACACAATGTGCGCAATGCGCTGGCCGCAGTCGCCTGCGCGCTCGGCGCCGGCGTCGACCAGGCGGCCATCGTGCGCGGCCTGGAGGCATTCGCCCCGGTCGGCGGCCGCCTGCAGCGCAAGCAGGCCGGCAACGGCGCGACCGTCATCGACGACACCTATAACGCGAACCCCGATTCGATGCGGGCCGCGATCGACGTGCTGGCCGCCTGTCCGGCGCCGCGCATCCTGGTCGTGGGCGACATGGGCGAAGTCGGCGCGCAAGGAAAAGAGTTTCACGAAGAAATCGGCGCCTACGCAGCTTCGCGTGGCATCGAGACCGTGCTCGCGACAGGCGAGCTGGCGCGCCACCTGGTCGCGTCGGGAGCACGACATTACGAGCAGTTCGACGAATTATTGGCAGCACTGGATGAAAAACTGGGCGGCAATACCAAAGCGACTGTGCTGGTGAAGGGCTCGCGCTTCATGAAGATGGAGCGCGTGGTCCAGCACCTGACCGGATCAACCACCATTGGCAAGGGCGCCCACTAATATGCTTCTCTGGCTCGCACAATACTTCCAGGACTATATCGGTCCGCTGCGCGTGTTCAACTACATCACCTTCCGCGCGGTGTTCGCCACCATCACCGCCATCACGATCGGCCTGGTCGCAGGCCCGATCGTCATCCGCAAGCTGACCGAACTGAAGGTCGGCCAGGCGGTGCGCACCTATGGCCCGCAAAGCCACCTGACCAAGCACGGCACCCCGACCATGGGCGGCGTGCTGGTGCTGATCGCGATCGGCGTCTCGACCCTGCTGTGGTGCGACCTGTCGAACCGCCTGATCTGGCCGGTGCTGGTGGTGACCTTCGGCTTCGGCGCCGTCGGCTGGGTCGACGACTACCGCAAGGTCGTCTACAAGGACCCGGAAGGCATGCGCTCGGGCGAAAAATACTTCTGGATGTCGCTGATCGGCATCGCCTCGGCCCTGTACCTCGCGTTCTCGGTCTCGGCCGCCAATCCGTGGGAAGTGGCGCAGCTGTTCTACGCCTGGGTGCAGTCCGGCTTCTCGATGGACCTGCCGCCGAAGGCCGACCTGATCGTCCCCTTCTTCAAGACCATCAGCTATCCGCTGGGCGTGTGGGGCTTCATCGCGCTGACCTATTGCGTGATCGTGGGCGCCTCGAACGCGGTGAACTTCACCGACGGCCTCGATGGCCTGGCCATCATGCCGACCGTGATGGTGGGCGGCGCGCTGGGCCTGTTCGCCTATCTCACCGGCAGCGTGACCTATTCGAAATACCTCCTGATCCCGTACATCCCGGGCGCGGGCGAGCTCCTGATCTTCTGCGGCGCGATGGCCGGCGCGGGCCTGGCCTTCCTGTGGTTTAACGCGCACCCGGCCCAGATGTTCATGGGCGACGTCGGCGCGCTGGCGCTGGGCGGCGCGCTCGGCACCATCGCCGTCATCGTGCGCCAGGAAATCGTGTTGTTCATCATGGGCGGCATCTTCGTGGCCGAGACCCTGTCGGTGATCATCCAGGTCAGCTGGTTCAAATATACGAAGAAGCGCTACGGCACCGGACGCCGCGTGTTCCTGATGGCGCCGCTGCACCACCATTTCGAACAAAAGGGCTGGAAGGAGACCAAGGTCGTGGTCCGCTTCTGGATCGTGACCATGGTGCTGATCCTGGTCGGCCTGTCGACGTTGAAACTGCGCTGAAATGAACTACGACGGCAAACACGCATTGGTACTGGGCCTGGGCGAATCCGGGCTGGCGATGGCGCTCTGGCTGGCGCGGGCCGGCGCACGCGTGCGCGTGGCCGATACGCGCGATGCACCCCAGCGCCTGGCGGCGCTGCGCGCAGCCGTCGCGGATGCTGAATTCGTCGCGGGCGATTTCAGTGTCGCGCTGCTCGACGGCGTCGACTTCGTCGCCGTCAGCCCGGGCCTGGCGCCGCATCGCGAACTGGCCGAGATCGTGCCCGCCGCCGCCGAGCGCCGCATTCCGGTGTGGGGCGAGATCGAGCTGTTCGCGCAGGCGCTGGCGCACCTGCGCGAGACGAGCGGCTACACGCCAAAGGTCATCGCCATTACCGGCACCAACGGCAAGACCACGGTGACCAGCCTGACCGGCCTGCTGTGCCGCCGCGCGGGCCTCAGCACGCGCGTGGCCGGCAACATCAGCCCGGCCGCGCTGGACGTGCTGCGCGAAACGATCGATGCGAATGACCTGCCGCAGGCCTGGGTGCTGGAACTGTCCAGCTTCCAGCTGCACACCACCTTCAGCCTGCAGGCCGACGCCGCGACGGTGCTGAACCTGAGCCAGGACCACCTGGACTGGCACGGCAGCATGGACGCCTATGCGGCCGACAAGGCGCGCATCTTCGGCGCGGCTACCATCCGCGTGCTCAATCGCGACGATGCGCGCGTGATGCGCATGGCGGCGGTCGACACCCCGGCTTATACCTTCGGCACCGATGAGCCAGTCGAGGCCGACAGCTTCGGCCTGCTCGAAGAGCGCGGCGTGCTGTGGCTGGCCAATGCGGTCGCGGGCGAGGAAGTCGAAAAGAAGCGCAAGAAAAACGAGGCGCCGGAGCCGGTCGAGGTCATCGTCAACCGCCTGATGCCGGCCGACGCCTTGAAAATCCGCGGCCTGCACAATGCCTCGAACGCGCTGGCCGCGCTGGCCCTGTGCCGCGCCTGCGGCCTGCCGCTGGCGCCGCTGCTGCATGGCTTGCGCGAATACGCGGGCGAGCCGCATCGCGTGGAACTGGTCGCCACCATCGACGGCGTGGACTACTACGACGACAGCAAGGGCACCAATGTCGGCGCCACCGTGGCCGCCCTGACCGGCCTGGGCAAGGCCTTCACCGGAGCGGACCAGCAGATCCTCCTGATCGCCGGCGGCGACGGCAAGGGCCAGGACTTCGCGCCGCTGGCGCAACCGGTCGCGGACCACGTGCGCGCCGTGCTGCTGATCGGCCGCGATGCGCCGGCCGTGCGGGCCGCGGTCGAGCCGACCGGCGTGCCGGCCTTCGACCTGGACGACCTGCCGCAGGCGGTGCGCCGCGCCGCGGGCCTGGCGCGTCCAGGTGACGCCGTGCTGCTGTCGCCGGCCTGCGCCAGCCTCGACATGTTCACCAATTACGCGCACCGCGCCCAGGTGTTCGTCGACACGGTGCGCGAGATCGCGCTGGACAAGGGACAGGAGATCTGATGGCCTTCCAGATTCCCTTCAAGTTCTCCGGAACCGCCTCCGACGCCACCGTCGACGGCCGCAGCAAGCCGTCGAAGATGATGGACTACGACCAGCCGCTGGTCTGGGTCACGCTGCTGCTGATGCTGCTCGGGATGGTGATGGTGTATTCGGCCTCGATCGCGCTGCCCGATTCGCCCAAGTTCCGCTACCTGGAAGACCGCAACGAATACTTCCTGTACCGCCAGGCGATCTACATCATCGTCTCGATGGTTGCGGCCGCGGTCGTGTTCCGGGTGCCGATCGCGGTGTGGCAGAAATACGCGCCGATGATGTTCATCGGCACCCTGGTGCTGCTGGTGCTGGTGCTGATCCCGGGCCTGGGCGTGTCGGTCAACGGCGCGCGGCGCTGGCTGTCGCTGAAGGTCTTCAACCTGCAGCCATCCGAGATCATGAAGATCGCGGTGGTGCTGTACGCGGCCGACTTCACGGTGCGCAAGCAAGAGTACATGCACAAGCTCACCAAGGGCTTCCTGCCGATGATGGTCGCGATCGGCCTGGTCGGCGCCTTGCTGCTGCTCGAGCCCGACCTCGGCGCCTTCGGCGTGATCGTCTGCATCGCCATGGGCATCCTGTTCCTGGGCGGGATCAATATCGTCTGGTTCGGCGGCATCGGCGCGCTGCTGGTGGTGATCTTCAGCGCGATCATCGCGCTGTCGCCATTCCGCCGCGCGCGCATGTTCGCCTACCTCGACCCGTGGGAAGAGGGCAATGCGCTGGACAAGGCCTATCAGTTGACGCACTCGCTGATCGCCTTCGGGCGCGGCGAGTTCTTCGGCGTGGGCCTGGGCGCCTCGGTCGAGAAGCTGCACTACCTGCCGGAAGCGCACACCGACTTCATCATGGCCGTGATCGGCGAAGAGCTGGGCCTGGTCGGCGTGCTGGTGGTGGTGGCGATGTTCTACTGGCTGGTCAAGCGCGCCTTCGACATCGGCCGCCAGGCGATCGCCCTGGACCAGACCTTCGCCGGCCTGGCCGCGAAGGGCATCGGCATCTGGATCGGCGTGCAGACCTTCATCAATATGGGCGTGAACCTGGGCCTGTTGCCGACCAAGGGCCTGACCCTGCCCCTGATGAGCTTTGGTGGTTCGGGCGTCATGTTCAACTGCATTGGCCTCGCGATCCTGCTGCGGATCGATTACGAGAACCGGGTGCGGATGCGCGGAGGCCGCACATGAAGGTCAGAAACACTAAGCGTTTGATGATCATGGCTGCAGGAACGGGCGGCCATATCTTCCCCGGCATCGCGATCGCGCAGACCATGCGCGCGCGCGGCTGGGAAGTGAGCTGGCTCGGCACCGCCCACGGCATGGAAACCGACCTGGTGCCCAAGGCCGGCATCCCGATGGACACCATCGACTTCGCCGGCCTGCGCGGCAAGGGCCTGGGCCACACCGTCAAGGGCGCCTTCAAGATGGCGGCGAGCTTCCTCACCTGCCGCCGCTATCTCGGCAGCCGTCGTCCCGACGTGGTGCTGGGCATGGGCGGCTACGTCACGGTTCCGGGCGGATTGACCGCGCGTTCGCGCGGCATTCCGCTGGCGCTGGTGAACGCCGATGCCGCGCTGCTGTTGTCGAACAAGACGCTGGCGCCGGTGGCGCAGCGTGTGCTGTTCGGCTTCCCGGCGGACTTCGGCAAGGCGGCCGACAAGGCGGTGGTCACCGGGAACCCGGTGCGCCAGCAGATCCTCGACCTGCCTCTGCCTTCCGCGCGCTTCGCCGGCCGCAGCGGTCCGCTGCGCGTGCTGGTGGTGGGCGGCAGCCTGGGGGCGAAAGTCCTGAACGACAGCGTGCCGGCGGCCCTGGCCCTGATCGACCCGGCCCTGCGCCCGATCGTGACCCACCAGTCGGGCAAGAAGAATATCGATGCGCTGCGCGCGTCTTATTTGCAGGCCGGTGTCAACGCAAACGTGGTCGACTTCATTGATGACATGGCCGCTGCCTACGCGAACGCCGACCTGGTGATCTGCCGCGCCGGCGCGATCACGGTGTCCGAGCTGACGGCGGCCGGCGTGGCCAGCGTGCTGGTGCCGTTCGTCGCCAGCACCACCAGCCACCAGCGCGATAACGCGGTGTGGATGGACAAGCAAGGCGCGGCCGTGCATCTGGCGCAGGGTGAACTGAATCCGCAGCGGCTGGCGAGCCTGCTGCAAGACACGACGCGCGAGCGTTGCCTGGCGATGGCGCAGGCGGCGCATGGCGTGGGCAAGCGCGACGCCAATGAGGCGATCGCGCGCGAACTCGAACAATTGGCAGGGCAGCTTTAATGAAACACAAGATCAAGAACATCCACTTCGTGGGCATCGGCGGCAGCGGCATGAGCGGCATCGCCGAGGTGCTGCACAATCTCGGCTATCAGGTGTCGGGCTCGGACCTGGGCAGCAATGCCGCTACCCAGCGCCTGGCCGGCCTGGGCGTGACCGTCCACCTCGGCCACCAGGCCGAGAACGTGAGCGGCGCCGACGTCGTCGTGACCTCGACCGCCGTCAACGAGGCGAATCCCGAAGTGGTCGCCGCGCGCGCCAACAAGACGCCCATCGTGCCGCGCGCGATCATGCTGGGCGAACTGATGCGCCTGAAGCGCGGCATCGCGATCGCCGGCACCCACGGCAAGACCACCACCACCAGCCTGGTGGCGTCGGTGCTGGCCGCCGGCGGACTCGATCCGACCTTCGTCATCGGCGGACGCCTGACGGCGGCCGGCGCCAACGCGGCCCTGGGCAGCGGCGAATACATCGTGGCCGAGGCCGACGAGTCGGATGCCTCGTTCCTGAACCTGTCGCCGATGATCGAAGTGATCACGAACATCGACGCCGACCACATGGACACCTACGAGCACGACTTCGAGAAGCTGAAGGCCGCGTTCGTGAACTTTACGCACCGCATGCCGTTCTACGGCCGCGTGATGCTGTGCATCGACGACCCGCACGTGCGCTCGATCCTGCCGCAGGTGACCAAGCCGGTCACCACCTATGGCTTCTGCGAGGAAGCCGAGGTGCGTGCGCTGGACGCCTATGCCGAAGGCACGCAGATGCATTTCACGGTGCGCCAGGAAGGCTATCCGGACACCAAGTTCGTGCTGAACCAGCCCGGCATGCACAATGTGCTCAATGCCTGCTCGGCGATCGCGATCGCGCGCGAGATCGGCATCGAGGACGCCGCCACCGCCCAGGGCCTGCTGGAATTCCGTGGCGTCGGCCGCCGCTTCACGCGCTATGGCGAAGTGGCGCTGCCCGCCGGCGGCAGCTTTACCCTGGTCGACGACTTCGGCCACCACCCGGTCGAGACCGAGGTGACGCTGGCCGCGGCGCGCGCCGCCTATCCGGGCCGGCGCCTGGTGCTGGCCTTCCAGCCGCACCGTTACAGCCGCACGCGCGACCTGTTCGAGGATTTCGTCAAGGTGCTGGCCACGCCCGACGTGCTGCTGCTGGCCGAGGTGTATCCGGCCGGCGAAGCGCCGATCGTGGCCGCCGACGGCCGCGCGCTGGCGCGCGCGCTGCGCACCTCGGGCAAGCTTGAGCCGATCTTCGTGGAGACGATCGCCGACATGCCGGCCGCCATCCTGAATGTGGCGCGCGACGGCGACGTCGTGCTGACCATGGGCGCCGGCTCGATCAGCGGCGTGCCCAACCAACTCACTAACGAATCTATCATCAATGCGAGGCCTGAACCGTGACCACCACCCCAACTCTTGACGCAGCGGCTTTCGGCAAGGTCGGCGTGCTGTTCGGCGGACGTTCCGCCGAACGCGAGATCTCGCTCATTTCCGGCGCCGGCGTCCTGGCGGCGCTGCAGAGCCGCGGCATCGACGCCCACGCCTTCGACCCGGGCACGCAAAGCCTGGCCGAGCTGGCCGCGCAACGATTCGACCGCGTGTTCATCGCGCTGCACGGCCGCTACGGCGAAGACGGCAGCCTGCAGGGCGCCCTCGAGCTGCTCGGCATTCCCTACACCGGCAGCGGCGTGATGGCGTCCAGCGTCGGCATGGACAAGATCACCACCAAGAAGATCTGGCTGCAGGAGAGCGTGCCGACCCCGCGCTACGTGCGGATCGATGCGGATACCGACCTGGATGCGGTGGTGGCCGATCTGGGCCTGCCGCTGATCGTCAAGCCGCCGCTCGAAGGCTCGAGCATCGGCATCACCAAGGTCACGCAGGCCGACCAGTTGAAGGAGGCGGTGGCGCTGGTGACCAGCATGGACGAGTCGGTGCTGGCCGAGGAATTCGTCACCGGCCGCGAGTTCACCGTGGCCGTGCTGGGCCATGGCGCCTCGGCGCGCGCGCTGCCGATCGTCGAGATCGTGGCGCCGGAAGGCAAGTACGACTACCAGAACAAGTACTTCACCGACGACACGCAGTATCACTGCCCGGCGCCGCTCCCGGAGGAGCTGACCCATGAGATCCAGCGCCACGCGGTGAACGCCTACCGCGCCCTGGGCTGCGAGGGCTGGGGCCGGGTCGACGTGCTGGTGCGCGAAAGCGATATGCGTCCCTTCCTGCTGGAGGTGAACACCTCGCCCGGCATGACGACCCACTCGCTGGTGCCGATGGCGGCGCGCGCGGTCGGCATCGGCTACGAAGACCTGTGCGTCGAGATCCTGCGTTCGGCGCGGCTCAAGATGGGCCAGAAGGCAAAAGGATAAAAGCAGATGTGGCATGACGTCCGGGCCCTCAACGCGACCGCCAGTTTCCTGACGGCGGTGACGGTGCTCGCCGCCTTGATCTCGGGCGTGTGGTGGCTGTCGCAGCGCCCGATGTTCGCGCTCGGTTCGGTGACGGTGGAGAGCATGTACGGAATCGAGTTGAAGCACGTAAACGAACTCACCGTGCGCAACGGCGTGCTCGGCAAGATTCGCGGCAACTTCTTCACCGCCGACCTGGAACAGGTGCGCGCCACCTTCGAGACCGTGCCCTGGGTGCGCCGCGCCACCGTGCGCCGCGAGTGGCCCAATGCGCTGGTGGTCGAGGTCGAGGAGCACGAAGCGCTCGGCACCTGGGGCGAGGATGGCCGCCTGTTGTCGGTGAAGGGCGACGTGTTCACCGCCAACGTGGCCGAGACCGAGGATGAGCAGGCGCTGCCGGCCTTCGACGGTCCGGTCGGCAGCGAGAAGGAAGTGCTGGCCCGCTTCAACGAACTGCGCACGGCGTTCGCTCCCGTGCAGCTGGTGCCGCAGGAGCTGTCGCTGTCCAACCGGTATGCCTGGACCGTGAAGCTGGACAACGGCATGAGCGTCGCACTGGGACGCGAGCAGGATCGCAACACGCTCAAGAAGCGCGTGCAGCGCCTGGTCGGCGTCTATCCGCAGCTGGTGGCCCGGCTGCAGGAAGGCCGCATCGACACGATCGACATGCGCTATCCGAATGGACTGGCCCTGTCGTCGGCGGCGCTCACGGTGCCTGTCGACGCCACCAAGCCGGTCAAGGCGGCAAAGAAGCCAAAAGAATCAACAAAACCCGCAACACCCAATAAAACAACCAAGCAAATCTGAAGCAGGCGAACAGCAATGACAAAAGACGCGAAAAACCTGATCGTCGGCCTCGACATCGGCACCTCCAAGGTGGTGGCCGTGGTTGCCGAGGTGATGTCCGACGGACGCCACGAGGTGATCGGGCTGGGTCAGCACGAGTCGAAGGGATTGAAGAAGGGCGTGGTCGTCAACATCGAGGCCACGGTCGAATCGATCCAGCGCGCGCTCGAGGAAGCCGAGCTGATGGCGGATTGCAAGATCCGCAACGTCTACGCTGGCATCGCCGGCAGCCATATCCGCTCGTTCAATTCGAGCGGGATGGTGGCGATCAAGGACAAGGAAGTGACGGCCACCGACGTGGCGCGCGTGATCGAGACCGCCAAGGCGGTCAACATCCCGACCGACCAGCAACTGCTGCACACGGTGCCGCAGGAATTCATCGTCGACAACCAGGAAGACGTGCGCGAGCCGATCGGCATGAGCGGCATTCGACTGGAAGTGCGGGTGCACATCGTCACCGGTGCGGTGTCCGCGGTGCAAAATATTGTAAAGTGCGTGCGCCGTTGCGGGCTCGAGGTCTCGGACCTGATCCTGCAGCCGATGGCGTCCGCCGACGCGGTGCTGACGGTCGACGAAAAAGAACTGGGCGTGGTCCTGATCGACATCGGCGGCGGCACCACCGACATCGCGGTGTTTTCGGACGGCGCGATTCGCCACACGGCGGTCATTCCGATCGCCGGCGACCAGATCACCAGTGATATCGCAATGGCCCTGCGCACGCCGACCGGCGAGGCGGAGGACATCAAGATCCGCTACGGCGTGGCCAAGCAGGTATTGGCCGATCCGGGCGAGACACTCGAAGTGCCAGGTCTCGGCGACCGCGGCCCACGCGCATTGTCGCGCCAGGCCCTCGCAGCCGTGATCGAGCCCCGGGTGGAAGAACTGTTCGCCATGGTCCATCAGGCCGTGCGCGAATCCGGCTACGAAGGCGTGCTGTCCTCGGGCATCGTGCTGACGGGCGGCAGCTCGATCATGCCGGGCATGATCGAGATGGCGGAAGACATCTTCCTCAAGCCCGCGCGCCTCGGCACGCCCGACTATCGGGGCCAGCTGGCCGACGTGGTGCGCAGCCCGCGCTACGCGACAGTGCTCGGCCTGTTGCTCGAAGCGAAGAAGCAGTACCTGCGCGGACACATCGTCACGCGCCAGGACGGGTCGGTGAAGGCGGTCTGGCAGCGCATGAAGGAATGGATAGCCGGGAATTTCTAAACTCTAGTAACAAATTCAGTTGTAAAAATTCGTCACGGGTACAAGGTTTTTAAATACAATCGCAGTTACCGGTTTGAGGCAGCGAACCAGCAACGCCAAGGCCTCTTCCCTGGAACCGCATTTTGAAAATTAGGGAGTTCATCATGGAGTTCGATATGGTCGATAACGCAGCACTGGGAACCGTGATCAAGGTCGTTGGCGTCGGCGGCGCCGGCGGCAACGCGGTTCAGCACATGATCAATAAAGGTGTGTCCGGTGTCGAGTTCATCGCCGCAAACACGGACGCGCAGGCCCTGGCGGTTTCCAGCGCCAACAACATCATCCAGATCGGCGACTCCGGCCTGGGCGCGGGGATGCGTCCCGAGGTCGGCCGCCAGCTGGCCGAGCAGTCGCGCTCGCGCATCGAGGATGCCCTGCGCGGCGCCCACATGGTCTTCATCGCCGCCGGCATGGGCGGCGGCACCGGCACCGGCGCCGCGCCGATCGTGGCCGAAGTGGCCAAGACCATGGGCGCCCTGACCGTGGCCGTGGTCTCCAAGCCGTTCTCCTACGAAGGCCAGAAGTGCATGGACGTGGCCGAGGAAGGCCTCGAAGAACTGACGAAGCACGTCGACTCCCTGATCGTCATCCTCAACGAAAAACTCGAAGACATCTACGAAGACGAATCGATGCTCGACTGGATGAAGCACGCCGACGATGTGCTCAACAACGCGGTGGCCGGCATTGCCGAGATCATCAACGTGCCGGGCCACATCAACGTCGACTTCAACGACGTCAAGACCATCATGGGCGAGCAGGGCAAGGCCATGATGGGCACCGCGACCGCCGCCGGCGTCGACCGCGCGCGCATCGCCGCCGAACAGGCCGTGGCTTCGCCGCTGCTGGACGGCATCGACCTGTCGGGCGCCAAGGGCGTGCTGGTCAACGTGACCGCCAGCCGTGGCCTCAAAGGCAAGGAGATCAAGGAAGTCATGGCCGCCGTGCGCGCCTTCGCGGCGCCGGACGCCTCGATCGCCCAGGGCATCGCCTACGACGACGCGATGGGCGACGAGATCCGCGTGACCGTGGTCGCGACGGGCCTGGGCAAGAACAAGAAGTCGATCCAGCTGGTGCAACCGCAGCAGCAGCTGCGCACCGGCACCTACGATGCGCCGGTGATGCAGGGCGCCGCGGCCGTCGCCGGCGGCCTGACCGCGGGCAAGGCCAGCGCCGACGCCCTGGGCGGCATGAAGCAGCCGGCCGTGTGGCGCCGCGAGCAGGCATCGGAGCAGGTGCAGGCGATGCAGCGCAACGGCGTCGAGACCTACGACATTCCGGCGTTCCTGCGCAAGCAGGCCGACTGATTCGGTCGCTCGTTCGCGATGAAAAGGCCAGCGCAAGCTGGCCTTTTCGTTTGCGTCGCCGCGAAACGGCCGCAAGACCAGCACGCCCGATCCGGATCGGCGATAATGGCAAGATTCACAAAACATCAACAGGAGAACAGCATGACCATCCAGATCGGCGACCGCCTGCCGGAAGGCACCCTCGCGGAATTCATCGAGAACGAGACCGCGGGCTGCACGCTCGGCCCGAACACCTTCCAGGTGGCCGACCTCGTGAAAGGCAAGAAGATCGTGATCTTCGGCCTGCCGGGCGCCTTCACGCCAGGCTGCTCGGTGCAGCACGTGCCGGGCTACGTCAAGCACGCCGATGCGATCCGCGCCAAGGGCGTCGACGAAATCTGGTGCATCTCGGTCAACGACGCTTTCGTGATGGGCGCCTGGGGCCGCGACCAGAAGGCCACCGGCATCGTGCGCATGATGGCTGACGGCAACGCCACCTTCACCAAGGCCCTGGGCCTGGACAACGACTTCTCGGCCCACGGCATGGGCACGCGCTCGAAGCGTTACGCGATGCTGGTCGAGGATGGCGTGGTCAAGAGCCTGGACATCGACGTCAAGGGCGTCGACGTGTCGAGCGCCGAATCGATGCTGCAGAAACTCGGCTGATCCCGGTCGTATCCGCACTTGACGAACGGCGCTGCGGCGCCGTTTCCTACTTATGATCATCAATACCGAAACCCCCGACCAGCCCGAAGTCCGGGCCATGCTGGGCAAGCTGGACGCCTATTGCGCCGCGCTGTACCCGGCCGAGAGCAACCACCTGCTGGACATCGACGCGCTGCTGGCCGGCGACGTGCTGTTCCTGGTGGCGCGCGACATCGACGGCGCGGCGGTCGGCTGCGCGGCCCTGGCCAACCGCGGCGCCTATGGCGAAGTCAAACGCATGTACGTGGACGAGGCGCGCCGCGGCCTGGGCACCGGAAAGAAGCTCCTGGAACACCTGGCAATGTTCGCCCGCATGGCGGGCCTGGGCGAATTAAAGCTCGAAACCGGCATCCACCAGCCGGCGGCGATCGCGCTGTACGAAGGGTTCGGCTTCAGCCGCTGCGCGCCGTTCGGCGACTACCGGCCCGACCCCTTGAGCCTGTTCATGGAAAAGCGTCTATGACCGGGTTGGCAACGACGCGCGGCCGCAACCTGTACAGCATCTACGCGATGCTGCTCGCCGTCTTCATGTTCGCCCTGATGGACACGGCGATGAAGCTGCTGGCGGCGCGTTATCCGGCGATGCAGGTGGCGGCGCTGCGCGCGATGTGCTCACTGCCGCTGGTCGCGGCCTACGTGGCCTGGCGCGGCGCATTCAGGGGCGTGTTCCAGGTGCGCTGGTCGATGCACGTGCTGCGCGGGCTGCTGGGCATCCTGATGCTGGCCTTCTTCGCCTTCGGCCTCAAGAAGCTGTCGCTGGCCGAAGCCTATTCGATCTTCTTCATCGCGCCGGCCCTGATCACGGCGCTGTCGGTGCTGCTGTTGAAAGAGCGCGTCAACCTGGCGCGCTGGCTCGCCATCGGCGTGGGATTGTGCGGCGTGCTGGTGGTGCTGCGCCCGAGCGGCGCGGGCTTTCTCACCATCGGCGGCCTGTCGGTGCTGGCGTCCGCCGCCTGCTACGCGGTGTCGGCGATCACGGTGCGGGTGCTGGCGCGCACCGACCGCAGCGAGCACACGGTGTTCTGGCTGATCGTCATGATCGCGGCGGGCGCCGGCCTGCTGGCGGCGCCGGGCTGGGTGCCGCTGCCCGCCAGCGAGATTCCCTTGTTGTGCGGCCTGGCGGTGTCGGGCTTCATCGGCCAATTGGCGATCACCGAGGCGTTTTCGCGCGGCGAGGCCTCGAGCGTGGCGCCGTTCGAATATTCGGCCCTGGCCTGGGGCGTGGGCCTGGACTGGCTGCTGTGGCGCGCGCTGCCCGACGGCTGGACCATGGTGGGCGCGGCCATCATCATCGGCAGCGGCCTGTATCTGATCCGCCACGAAAAAGACCATGCCGAGGCGGAACACCCCTAAGTGCGCATGGCTGCTGTCGCGACCGCGCCACCATGGCCCCGCCAATCGAGGGGGGCGGCAGCGCCGCTGTAAACGCTGGGCTATAATCGGCGCATGCTGAAACAACGAACAATCAAGGAACTGGTCCGCACCACGGGTGTGGGCCTGCACTCGGGCCGCAAGGTCGAGCTCACCCTGCGTCCGGCCGCGCCCGACACCGGCATCATCTTCCGCCGCGTCGACGTCGATCCGATCGTGGCCATCCCGAGCAGCGCCGACGTGGTGGGCGACACGCGCATGGCCTCGGTCGTGATGAAGGACGGCGTGCGCGTCTCCACCGTCGAACACGTGATGTCGGCCTGCGCCGGCCTCGGCATCGACAATCTCTACATCGACGTCACGGCCGAGGAAATCCCGATCATGGACGGTTCGGCATCGTCCTTCGTGTTCCTGCTGCAGCAGGCCGGCGTCGAAGAGCAAACGTCGCTGCGCAAGTTCATCCGCGTGCTCAAGGACGTCGAAGTGCGCCAGGGGAGCGGCGCCAACGAGAAGTGGGCGCGCCTGTCGCCGCACGACGGCTACAAGCTCGATTTCTTCATCGAATTCAACCATCCGGCGGTGGATGGCACGATGCAGCGCGCCACCGTCGATTTCGGCGACATCACCTATGTGCGCGACGTGGCGCGCGCGCGCACCTTCGGCTTCATGCAAGACGTCGAGAGCCTGCGCGGCATGGGCCTGGCGCGCGGCGGCTCGTTCGAGAACGCCATCGTGATGGACGAATACCGCATCCTGAACACCGACGGCCTGCGCTACGAGGACGAATTCGTGCGCCACAAGATCCTGGACGCGATCGGCGACCTGTACCTGGTGGGCCACCCGCTGCTGGCCAGCTATACCGCGCACAAATCGGGCCATGCGCTCAACAACGACCTGCTGCGCGCGCTGCTGGCCCAGCCGGATTCCTACGAGATCGTCACCTTCGACGACCTGGGCACGGCGCCGCCGTCCTATGTGCGGCAGATGACGCGGGAGTGGGCGCAGAGCTGAGCCTGTCGCCCTGCACGGAATACACGATGGCTGCGGGTCCTGCAAGGGCCGCAGCCATTGTTCTTTCCGGTGTGCGGGATTATTTGCGCTTCGCCGCCAGCGCCCTGAGCGCCGCCACCAGGTCGCGGTTCTGCTGCGTCTCTGGCAGCGATTGCGCCAGTTCCTCGAAGGCCTGCACCGCGCGCGGCGGCAGCTCGAGCGTGCGCATCTCGGGCCGGTCGGGCAGGGCGCGCGTCACCTGCAGCTTGATCCGGGTCGATTCCACCTGCCAGCCTTTCTGCAGCAGGGTGGCTTGCAGTTTCGGCAGCAGCTGCTTGAGGCGGGCCGCCAGCGCCGAGCTGGGCACGGCCAGGGTCAGGACGCCCTCCTGGAACGACAGCACGTCGCAATTGTGAAAGATCGCCGGCAGCGCCGCCGCGCAGTCGGCCTGCAGCCGCGCCATGCGGCCGACGGCCGGCAGCAGGCTGGCCATGCGGTCGTTGGCGCGCAAGAAGTCGGTGGCGGCGTGCGAGGTCTGCCGGGTGCTGGTCCCGAAAATATGGAAGGGACGCTTGGGAGGAGATTGCTGCATGCTTGGAACATACCACAGCGCCCGCGCTTTGGGCGGACCGGGTGGCGGATCCGGCCCCGTGGCAGCGCCATCGGAGCCAGTTTGATAACGTTTCTGGCTCAGCAGGACTTGTTATCCTGCCTACGATCCCCAAGTGTGGCCGGATCGCATGATAAAATCGGTGGTTATTTGCCTAACTCTGTCGACGGTGCTTATCGCTTTGATATCATCTTGGCTTCTTTTTGCGGCGTATTTTTCTAGAACACAGCATGTCATTCCTGACCCAGATTTTCGGCAGCCGTAACTCGCGTCTGCTCAAGCAGTACCAAAAGACCGTGCGTCAGATCAACGCGCTCGAGCCACAAATGGAGCAGCTTTCGGACGCCGAACTGCAAGCCAAGACGCCAGAATTCAAGGATCGCCTGGCCAAGGGCCAGACCCTGGACGATATCCTGCCCGAGGCCTTCGCCGTCTGCCGCGAAGCGGCCAAGCGCGTGCTCAAGATGCGCCACTTCGACGTGCAGCTGATCGGCGGCATGGTCCTGCACCAGGGCAAGATCGCCGAAATGGGCACCGGTGAGGGCAAGACCCTGATGGCGACCCTGCCGGTCTACCTGAACGGTCTGTCGGGCAAGGGCGTGCACGTCATTACCGTCAACGATTACCTGGCCCAGCGCGACGCGGACCAGATGGGCCAGCTGTACGGCTGGCTGGGCCTGAGCACCGGCGTCAACCTGTCGCAGCTCGACCACGACAGCAAGCAGAAGGCCTACGGTTCCGACATCACCTACGGCACCAACAACGAATTCGGCTTCGACTACCTGCGCGACAATATGGTCTACGACGCGCGCGAACGCGTGCAGCGCAGCCTGAATTTCTCCGTGGTCGACGAGGTCGACTCGATCCTGATCGACGAGGCGCGCACGCCGCTGATCATCTCCGGCCAGGCCGAGAACCATACCGACCTGTACCACCGCCTGAACGAAGTGCCGCCGCAGCTGACCCAGCAGATCGGCGAAGAAACCCCGGACGGCAAGGGCAAGATCGAAGTCCCGGGCGACTACCTGAAGGACGAGAAGGCGCACACCGTGCTGCTCACCGAGCAGGGCCACGAGCGCGCCGAGGCGATCCTGACGCAAATGGGCCTGCTGCCCGAAGGCGCGTCGCTGTACGACGCCGCCAATATCTCGCTGATCCACCACCTGTATGCGGCGCTGCGCGCCCACGTCCTGTACCACAAGGACCAGCACTACGTGGTGCAGAACAACGAAGTCGTGATCGTCGACGAATTCACCGGCCGCCTGATGACGGGCCGCCGCTGGTCGGACGGCCTGCACCAGGCGGTCGAGGCCAAGGAAGGCGTGCGCATCCAGAACGAGAACCAGACCCTGGCCTCGATCACCTTCCAGAACTACTTCCGCATGTATGCCAAGCTGGCGGGCATGACCGGCACCGCCGACACCGAAGCGTTCGAATTCCAGGAAATCTACGGCCTGGAAACCGTCGTCGTGCCGCCGAACCGTCCTTCGCAGCGCAAGGACCGCCAGGACCAGGTCTACAAGACCTCGGAAGAAAAATACAACGCGATGTTGAACGACATCCGCGACTGCTACGAGCGCGGCCAGCCGGTGCTGGTCGGCACCACCTCGATCGAGAACTCGGAGCTGCTGTCCGGCATCCTGACCAAGGCCAAGCTGCCGCACAACGTCCTGAACGCGAAGCAGCACGCGCGCGAAGCGGAGATCGTGGCCCAGGCCGGCCGTCCGAAGATGATCACCATCGCCACCAATATGGCCGGCCGCGGCACCGACATCGTCCTGGGCGGCAACGTCGGCAAGCAGATCCAGATCATCGAAGCCGACAGCAACCTGTCGCCGGAACAGAAAGCCACCCAGGCGCAGCAGCTGCGCGACGAATGGCAGTCGCTGCACGACCACGTGGTGAACGCCGGCGGCCTGCACATCATCGGCACCGAGCGCCACGAATCGCGCCGCGTCGACAACCAGCTGCGCGGCCGTTCGGGCCGCCAGGGCGACCCGGGTTCCTCGCGCTTCTACCTGTGCCTGGACGACGCGCTGCTGCGCATCTTCGCCGGCGACCGCGTGCGCGCCATCATGGACCGCCTCAAGATGCCGGAAGGAGAACCGATCGAGGCGGGCATCGTGTCGCGCTCGATCGAGTCGGCCCAGCGCAAGGTCGAAGCCCGCAACTTCGATATCCGCAAGCAGCTGCTCGAGTACGACGACGTTGCCAACGACCAGCGCAAGGTGATTTACACCCAGCGTAACGAACTGCTGGAGTCGACCGACATCAGCGAGATGATCAACTCGCTGCGCGTGGGCGTGTTCACCGACCTGGTGCGCGACTACGTGCCGGCCGAGTCGGTCGAGGAACAGTGGGACGTCAAGGGCCTGGAAAGCGCGCTGTCGTCCGAGTGGAGCCTGGATGTGCCGCTGCAGCAGATGCTGCAGGACGAACCCAACCTGAACGACGACGACATCCTCGAGCGCGTGCTGGCCGCGGCCGACGCCTCGTATGCGTCCAAGGTCGGCGTGGTGGGCAAGGAGTCGTTCGGCGGCTTCGAGCGCAACGTGATGCTGCAGAGCGTGGACACCCACTGGCGCGAGCACTTGGCGGCGCTGGACCACCTGCGCCAGGGCATCCACCTGCGCGGCTATGCGCAAAAGAATCCGAAGCAGGAATACAAGCGCGAAGCGTTCCAGCTGTTCAGCAATATGCTGGACCTGATCAAGAACGAAGTGATCCGCACCGTGATGACCGTGCGCATCCAGTCGCGCGAAGAAGTCGAGGCGGCCGAGGCGGCGATGGCGGCCCAGGCCGCGCAGCTGGAAAACGTCAACTACCAGCACGCCGACTTCAACCCGTCGGCCGCGCCGGAAGAGCTGCTCAATCCGAACCCGAACCGCAGCGGCGACGGCGAAGCCGTGTCGGCCGAAGACCACAACAGCTATATGGGCGTGAAGGTCGGCCGCAACGATCCATGCCCTTGCGGCAGCGGCAAGAAGTTCAAGCAGTGCCACGGCAAGCTGGCGTAACCAGCCACTAGCCAGCATCCAGAACGGCCGGGGCGACCCGGCCGTTTTCATTCGTCCATCACCATCCGCCGGTAGCGTTCCCAATCCCAGCCCGCGCCCGGATCGGTATGCGTCTGCCCGGCGTGATTGACGTGGCCTTTCACGTTGTAGTCGGCCTCCGGCAGCACCGCGTTCCATCCCCGGCTGCCGTCATACACCCGCGGCGCGATGCCGCGCGTCGCCAGGATGGCGCGCGCCAGAGCGCTCGAGGCCATCAGCATCGGCTCCGAATACCAGGCGTCCGGCTGCTCGACGAAGCCTTCGTGCTCGATGCCGACCGTGTGGCCGTTGGCGCTGCCCGCATGCCAGGCCTTGTCGCTTTCTTTCACCATTTGCGTGATCTGGCCATCCGACGAGCGCACCAGGTAGTGGGCGCTCACGCCGGCGCTGCAGTTGCGGAACCACGAGATGGCGCCCGCATACGAGCCCTGGGTCGTGTGGATGGTCACGTGGCTGACCGCCAGCGTGCGGCTCGAGTAATTGCAGCTGGCCGCCGGCAGCCAGGTCGCTGCAGGGTAGTCGGCCAAGGTCAGCGCCGGTGCCGACAGCACGTCCAGCCGGGCCTGGCCATAGATGCGCGTGAGGTCGACCGGCAGGCGCGTGACCGCAAAATCCGGTCCCTGGCGTCCTTCGCGGATCGCCATATAGATGTCGTAGGTGTGGATTTGCGCGACGTCGCGTTGCGCGATGCCGCACAGGCGCGCCAGCGCGTCTTCCCAGGCTTCCAGCGGCGACTGGCGCGTCAGTCCTGCGCCATACAGCGCGAGCAGGGCGGCAGCGCCACGAATATTGCTGGGCGTGTCCAGCGCCAGCCGGCGTGACGGCATGCCGAGCAGGGCGGCGGCCAGGCGCAGCGAGCGGCCGAAATGCGGGTCGTCGCGCAAGCCCATGATGCCGTGGGACTGCGGCAGGCCGCGGTGCGAGGCCGCCTGCGGCGATGGCGGATGCCAGCGCGACTCGGCCCAGGCGACCGCTTCGAGCAGCGCCGGCGGCACGTCGAATTCAAGCGCGGCATCCTGGAAATGCTGCTGGCAACGCCGCGCGGCGGCGCTCAACGCGATCTGGTTCGATGCTGACATGGCGGCTCCCGTCGGTTCTGCTCCTGCATGTTTTTCCTATCGGCATCCGAGCGCGTTGATGTGCAGCAGAAACCTCGCAGCATGGCCAGGGCGCTGGCGTTACAATAACGAATTCGACAATTTTTCCAACGAGATCACCATGGCCGTCAATTCCCCCCTGCCAGTCGCTGCCGACCTGAAGCCCGTCAACGGCGTCGAGATCGGCTTTGCCGAAGCCGGCATCAAGAAGCCGAACCGCAAGGATGTCCTGATCATGAAGCTGGCCGAGGGCGCGACCGTCTCCGGCGTGTTCACCCTGAACCGCTTCTGCGCCGCGCCGGTGCAGGTCAGCAAGGCCAACCTGGAGGCCGTGAAGAACGGCGGCGCGCCGATCCGCGCGCTGGTGGTCAATACCGGCAACGCCAATGCCGGCACCGGCGAGCAGGGCCTGGCCAACGCCAACGCCACCTGCGCCGAAGTGGCCAAGTTACTGGGCCTCGAGGCCGGCCAGGTGTTGCCGTTCTCGACCGGCGTGATCCTGGAACAGCTGCCGATGCCGAAGCTGCTGGCCGGCCTGCCCGCCGCCGCGGGTAGCCTGAAGGCGGACAACTGGTTCAACGCCGCCGAGGCGATCATGACCACCGACACCCAGCCGAAGGCTGCCTCGCGCACCGTCACCATCGGCGGCCATCTAGTTACGATGACCGGCATCAGCAAGGGCGCCGGCATGATCAAGCCGAATATGGCGACCATGCTCGGCTACCTGGCGATCGACGCCAAAGTCGCCCAGCCGGTGCTGGATGAACTGGTGAAACACGCGGCCGACCACTCGTTCAACGCCATCACCATCGATGGCGACACCTCGACCAACGATTCCTTCATCGTGATCGCGACCGGCACCGGCGGCCTGTCGATCGACGCTGCCAGCGGCGCCGACTATGAGGCGCTGAAGGAAGCCGTGACCGACATCTCGCGCAACCTGGCGCAGCAGATCATCCGCGACGGCGAAGGCGCGACCAAGTTCATGACCATCACCGTCGACGAAGGCGTTGATGTGGCCGAGTGCCGCAAGATCGCCTATGCGATCGCGCACTCGCCGCTGGTCAAGACCGCCTTCTTCGCGTCCGACCCGAACCTGGGCCGCATCCTGGCCGCGGTCGGCTATGCCGGCGTCGACGACCTCGACGTGACCAGGCTCGACCTCTACCTGGACGACGTCTGGGTGGCCAAGAGCGGCGGCCGCAATCCGGATTACAAGGAAGAAGACGGCCAGCGCGTGATGAAGCAATCCGAGATCACGGTGCGCGTCAAGCTGGCGCGCGGCGACGCCACGGCCACCGTCTGGACGTGCGACCTGTCGCACGACTATGTCTCGATCAACGCCGACTATCGTTCGTAATGACGCCGCTCGACCAGTTTCTGCGCCGCGCCGAAGGCCTGCTCGAGCGCCTGGAGGCGGTGCTGCCGCCGGCCAGCGCGCGCGAGCCGGATTGGAAACGCAGCTTCGCCTTCCGCTGGCGCCGGCGCCCGGCCGGCGGTGGCAACTACCTGCAGCCGGTGCTGCATGCATCGACCATCAAGCTCGAGGACCTGCAGCACGTCGCGGCCCAGAAGCGCCAGATCGAACAGAACACGCGCCAGTTCGTGGCGCGCCGCCCGGCCAACAACGTGCTGCTCACCGGCGCGCGCGGCACCGGCAAGTCTTCCCTGATCAAGGCCTGCCTGAACGCCTTTGCCGATCAGGGCCTGCGCCTGATCGAAGTCGACAAGGCCGACCTGGCCGACCTGCCCGACATCATCGACCTGGTCGCCGGCCGGCCGGAGCGCTTCGTGGTGTTTTGCGACGACCTGTCGTTCGAAGAGGGCGAGGCCGGCTACAAGGCGCTGAAGGTGGCGCTCGACGGCAGCATCACGGCGCAGTCGGACAATGTGCTGATCTACGCCACCTCGAACCGGCGCCACCTGATGCCCGAGAAAATGTCGGACAACGCCAGCTACCGTCACGGCGAGGACGGCGACCTGCATCCGGGCGAGACGGTCGAAGAAAAGATCTCGCTGTCCGAACGGTTCGGATTGTGGCTGTCGTTCTACCCGTTCCGCCAGGACGACTACCTGGACATCGTCGGCCACTGGCTGGCCGACTTCGGCTGCACGCCCCAGCAGATCGAGGCCGCGCGCCCGGAGGCCCTGCAATGGGCCTTGCAGCGCGGCTCGCGCTCGGGCCGCGTGGCCTGGCAATTCGCGAAGGACTATGCCGGCAAGCTGCCGGATGCATCATCGAATGACTGAAACAAGCAATCAAGCGCCGGTCGACGTCGCCGTCGGCATCCTGATGCGGCCCGACGGCGACGTCCTGCTCGGCCAGCGTCCCGACGGCAAACCGTATGCCGGCTACTGGGAATTCCCGGGCGGGAAGGTCGAGGCGGGTGAAGACATCTTCGCCGCCCTGCAGCGCGAGTTCATGGAAGAACTCGGGGTGCAGGTGGTGAGCGGGGACGCCTGGTGCTGCGTCGAGCACGTGTACGAACACGCCCACGTGCGCCTGTATTTCTACATCTGCCGCGAGTGGTTAGGGGAGCCGCAAAGCCTGGAAGGCCAGGCCTTCGCCTGGCAGGGCGCTTTCGGCGTGAGCCCGCTGCTGCCGGCCACCATTCCGCTGCTCGCGTGGCTCGACCGGGTCCGGTATCCGGAACGCTAAGCGCGGACCATCAATCTCAAGGAGAACGTGTGAAGGTCATCATCCTCGGCAGTGGCGTCATCGGAACCGCATCGGCGTATTTCCTGGCCAAGGCCGGGCATGACGTCACCGTGATCGAACGCCAGAGCGGCGCCGGGATGGAGACCAGCTTCGGCAATGCCGGCGAGATCTCGCCCGGCTATGCCACGCCCTGGGCCGGCCCCGGCGTGCCGCTCAAGGCCCTCCGATGGCTGGCGATGCGCCACAGCCCCCTGGTGATCCGGCCGCGGATGGATCCGCAGCAGTGGCGCTGGATCCTGCAGATGCTGGCCAACTGCAATACCCGCAGCTACCAGGTCAACAAGGGCCGCATGGTGCGCCTGGCCGAGTACAGCCGCGACGTGCTGGTCCAGCTGCGGCGTGACACCGGCATCGCCTACGACGAACGCAGCAAGGGCACCCTGCAGCTGTTTCGCACCCAGAAGCAGCTCGATGGCGCGCACACCGATACCGAGGTGCTGGAGCGTTCCGGCGTGCCTTACAAGCTGCTCGACCGGGAAGGCTGCACGCGGTACGAACCGGCGCTGGCGCGCGTGCCCGGCAACTACGTGGGCGGCCTGCTGCTGCCGAACGACGAGACCGGCGACTGCTTCAAGTTCACCCAGGCGCTGGCCGAACTGGCCAAGGGCCTGGGCGTCAAGTTCCGGCACGAGGTGAAAATCGAGCGCCTGAACGTCGAGGGCGACCGCGTGACCGGCGTCGTCACGAATAAAGGCGAACTGAAGTCCGAGGCCTTCGTGCTGGCGCTGGGCAGCTACTCTCCGCTGATGCTCAGGCAGATCGGCATCCATATCCCGGTCTATCCGGTGAAGGGCTACTCGATCACGGTGCCGATCACGGACGCATCCGGCGCGCCCGAATCGACGGTGATGGACGAGACCTATAAAGTGGCGATCACGCGCCTGGGCGACCGCATCCGCGTCGGCGGCACGGCGGAGCTGTGCGGCTACGACCTGCGCCTGCACCAGGCGCGGCGCGACACGCTCGAGCATTCGGTCACGAACCTGTTCCCGGACGGCGGCGACGTGCGCCAGGCCTCGTTCTGGTGCGGCCTGCGGCCGATGACGCCGGACGGCACGCCGGTGATCGGACCGACGCCGTATCGCAACCTGTTCCTGAACACCGGGCATGGCACGCTGGGCTGGACCATGTCGTGCGGCTCGGGCCGGGTGCTGGCGGATATCCTGTCGGGACGCCAGCCCGAGATCGGGCTGGAAGGGCTGTTCATGGACCGCTATGGGCGGCGCAACAGGCCGGTGGTGGCGCCGGCGGGGATCGCCGTTTAACGTTCGGTCGGCGGTTCATCGAGCGGGTCGCTCGGCGCGCCGCCCGGAATCACGAACTTCTCTTCGGCCCAGGCGCCCAGGTCGATCTTCTTGCAACGCTCGGAACAGAACGGACGAAACTTGTTCGCTTCGATCCATTCGACTTGTTTGCCGCAGGTGGGGCAGGCGACTACGGTCATCGGTACTACCAATCAAAAATCAGAAATTGCAGAGGGTCAGGTCGAACGGCACGTCTTCTTCCAGCGGCTTGGGCTTGCAATCGCCGTCCTGGGTGGTGAAGCGTACCCACAGCATGTACTTGTTGGCCGAGATCTCGGGGATCGCTCCCGTCGACTCGTCCAGGGTCAAGCGCAGCATCTGGTAGATTTTACCCTGTAACATCTGTTGATAGCTGCCCGCTACGGCGATCATCTTGACCGGCGCGCCCGAATTGCGCAGCAGGCGCAGCACCAGGGCCAGCGCCTCGAGCAGCGGGGCGAGCGGGCCGAACCAGCCCATGATGTCGGCATGGCGCTGCTCGGCCGGGCGCTTCTGCCAGGCGTAGTAGGAGGGCAGGTCGAATTCGCAGGCGCCGCCCGGGATGATGGTGCGGCCGCGGATGCTCATCAGCCATTCGTTGTCGCGCACGTTCTGGCCGGTCTTGCCCTGGCTGGTGACCAGCGCGCTGCTGGCCTTGTCCAGTTCGGCCAGGACGGCGTCGAGCGTGTCGGCGGCAACGGCGGGATTGCTGCGGTAGGCCAGCAGCGATTGCTTCTGCCGTTCGAGTTCCTGCAGCAGGTCCGATTTCAGGTCGGCGCGGCCGGCCACTTCCAGCATGTCGAAGATCGTCGCGAGGGCGACATGGTGCTGCATCGGGTGTTCCTGCTGCACGAAGAACTTGAACTTCTCGTACAGGTCCTCCAGCCGCAACAACGTGCGAATCCTCTCGTTGAAAGGGTATTCGTAGACGATCAAAATGACATTCCTCTGAATGTAGGCTGGCAAGCAACTTGGTGATTCTGAACCATACGAAGCGAAATTACAAACACTGCATCAACCTTGTTACATACTCAATGCCAGATACCGCTCGTGCAAGCGTATTACCTGGGGTAACAGGGCCTCCAGGCCGTCGTCGTTGTCGATCACGTCGTCCGCCGCCGCCAGGCGCTGGGCCCGCGTGACCTGGGTCGCCATGATGGCGCGCACCTGGTCGTCCGACAGGCCACTGCGTTGCATGACACGGGCCACCTGGGTGTCTTCCGAGCAGTCCACGGCCAGCACGCGCGACACCCGGTCGCGCCATGTTCCCGACTCGATCAGGAGCGGCACCGCGAAGATCACGTACGGTCCGGTGGCGATGGCCGCCGCAGCGGCGGTGGCGTCGCGGATGCGCGGATGCAGGATCGCTTCCAGCCGGCCGCGCGCGCCGGCATCCGTAAACACCAGGCTGCGCATGCGCGCGCGGTCCAGGGCGCCGTCAGGCGTGGCGAAGTCGGGGCCGAATTCGGCCAGGATGGCCGGCATCGCCGCGCCGTGCGCGGCGGTGAGAGAGTGGGCGATGGCGTCGGTGTCGACGATCGTGGCGCCCAGGCCGGCGAACAGCTCGGCCACGGTGCTCTTGCCGCAGCCGATGCCGCCGGTGAGACCGACCGAGAACGCCATGCCATCCGCCGTGTTCATGCGCCGCCCAGCAGGCCGGCGCTGAAACGGCCCAGCTCTGCGCCATACAGCATGGCGATCAGGCCGGCCGCCGCCAGGTAGGGGCCGAAGGGGATCGGCTTGTCGCGTCCGCGCCGGGCGAACACGATCAGGCTGATGCCCACTAACGCACCCACCACCGACGACAGCAGGATGATGGTCGGCAGGGCGGTCCATCCGAGCCAGGCGCCGAGCGCCGCCAGCAGCTTGAAGTCGCCATACCCCATGCCCTCCTTGCCGGTGGCGAGCTTGAACACCCAATACACGGCCCACAGCACCAGGTAGCCCGCGGCGGCGCCGATCACGGCGTCCTGCAGCGGCACGAAGGTGGCGTTGATGTTCATGAGCAGGCCCGCCCACAGCAGCGGGTAGGTCAGGTCGTCCGGCAGCAGCTGGGTGTCGAAATCGATGAAGGTCATGGCGATGAGCAGCCAGGCGAACAGCAGGCTACTCATGCCCGCCGCGCCGCTGCCGAAGGTCCACACCATCAGGCCCGAGACGACGGCCGTGAATAGTTCGATCGCCGGATAGCGGGCCGGGATCGGCGTCTTGCACTTGCGGCACTTGCCGCCGAGGGCGAGCCAGCTGATGACCGGGATGTTCTCGATGGCCGTGATCTGGTGGCCGCAGCAGGGGCAGCGCGAGCGCGGCACCATCAGGTTGAAGCGGTCGGTATGCGGCGGCTCCTTGCCGCTTTCCTGCGCCACGTAGTTGTCGGACTCGCGCTGCATCATCTTCGGGATGCGGTAGATGACCACGTTCAGGAAGCTGCCCACCAGCAGGCCGAGCAGCGCGGCCACGAGGGTGGGGCCCAGCAGGGCAGGGGGCGCAAACAACAACGATTCCAGGGGCATGTCGATCCGGTCCGAGACGAAAAGGCGGCGCCGTCCGATGATCGACGGTCTGCCGCAGAGTAATTCCTTACATCAAGCTCATTGTAGGGGTTTTCCGTTCCTTCAAACTTACGCAAAGCTATTTATATTTAACTTTGCTGTTGAATTCCTGCTTCATAGGGGACGGTTTCGCCTCACACTTGATGTGCGAGGCCAGCGCCCTCCCCTCCACAGGCAGCTACGGCGGAACTCGCCGCTAGATTTTTCAAGTTGATCGCCGCGTTCACGTCGCGATCATGGTTTGTCCCACAGCCCGGGCAAACCCAGCGGCGAGTGCCCAGATCGAGTACAGCAAGCAGGTAACCGCAGCATGAACACGTTTTACTGCTCGGATACCAACGGTCGACTACCACTACCTGCCCACCACGTTGCGCCGCCTTGTACTCCAGCTGCCTGCGCAACTCACCAAAACCCATGTCGGCAATGGCGCGCGACAAGCACCGGTTGGCAAGCATGCCTTTGACATGCAGATCTTCGATGCCGATGGTGTGGAATCGGTGCGTGATATTCGTGCTGAGCTTGTGGAGGCTGTCGCGCCGCAGGCTGGCAATCCTGGCATACAACTTGGCTAGTTTCTTTTTCGCTTTGCCACGGTTGCGCGAACCCTTCACCTTCCGGGACAAGTCGCGCGATAACCGTCGCACCCGATCCAGGAGCATTGCCAGCGCTTTTGGTCCAACAAAGGTTTCACCATTCGACAATGTCGCGAGCGTGGTGACACCCAGATCGACTCCGACCACGCCTTGGTTTTCAGCTGAAGGCAAGAGAGGCTCTGAGGTATCGACGGTGATGCTGGCATACCAATGATCGGCAACGCGTGAGATCGATGCAGAAACGCACCTGCCTGCAAACCGCAACGATTCCCACATCCTGACCCATCCAAGGCGAGGGATCCAGATGCGTTTTTCCTTGATGCGAAACTGGTCGTTCGTTAAAGTAAATCGATCGTCACGCCCTTTACGCCGACAGGTGGGGTAGCGTGCTCTTCCCTTGAAGAAGTTCGTGAAGGCGCGATCCAGCTCCATGATTGCCATTTGCGGCGCATTCTTCGTCACCGCCAGCATCCAGGGGTACTGCACGCGCTTGATCGCATTGAGCTGGCGCCTTAGCGCTCTCTCGTTCGGTTTTGGCAAATCTGGATCGGTCTTGCACGCCTCATACTGTCGCTGCCACTCGGTCAGTGCCCAGTTATAGGAGAATCGGGCGGTGCCTGCCGCGCGGGCAAGGTACGTGGCCTGCACGTTGTTGGGATCGAGGCGAATGCGATGACCGCGGAACATGATGGGTCCCCAGAGTCGTGGCCCGCGTTGGCGACGAACCCGGCTAGAGCCAATCAGCCGGGTCTTGTCAGAGCTGGTGAGGCACCGGATAGTTCCCAATAACGCACCCTAAACCACAGTTCCAGACTTCCAGCCCATCTTCAGCAGATGCAAACCATCGCACTTCCGCAGCGGGCATCTATTTCCTCCATAACGACCAGGGTTCCCCAGCATTCAGGTCCGTCTGGCTATCGTCGAACCAAACTTTCTCGCAGTGGATAAGTTTGAGCTTCAACTAGCTTTCGTACTAACTGTTATCAACCCTACGCTGCTGCATCGCAAAAAACACACGGTTGTTTCGTTAAATCGAAAGATTTCGAAAGTTATTTGATATTTCGAAAGCCTTCCATTACTATCTGCTTATAACGAGGAAACCTGAGGAGGACGACGACGATGAAAACCCACTGGCTTGGCTACGCCCTGGTGACCACCCTGCTGTGGGGCGTGTGGGGCGCCTTCGCCGGGCGCCCGGTGCAGAACGGCTTTCCCGAGACCCTGGTGTATGCGGTGTGGGCGCTGACCATGATTCCGCCGGCGCTGTTCGCGCTGGCGCGGATCGACTGGCGCGTGCGGCGCGATGGCCCCGCGATCGCTCATGGCCTGGCCATCGGCCTGCTGGGCGCCGGTGGACAGATGATCCTGTTCCACGCGGTCAAGGAAGGACCGACGTACCTGATCTTCCCCCTGATCTCGCTGTCGCCGGTGATCACGATCGCCCTGTCGTATGCCTTCCTGCGCGAACGCACCGGCGCCATGGGCGTGACCGGCATCGTGCTGGCGCTGTGCGCGTTGCCGCTGTTCGACTACGCGCCGGAACAGGGCGGCGTGGCCTACGGCTGGTGGTTCGTGCTGGCGCTTGGCGTGCTGGTGGCCTGGGGCTTGCAGGCCTACTTCATCAAGCGCGCCAACGCCATCATGGATGCCGAAAGCATCTTCTTCTACATGACCGTCAGCGCATTGGCCTTCATTCCGGTCGCGCTGGCCATGACCGACTTCTCGCAGCCGATCAACTATGGCCTGGACGGTCCGTGGCTGGCCGCGATCACGCAGGTGCTCAATGCGGTCGGCGCGCTGACCCTGGTGTATGCCTTCCGGCATGGCAAGGCGCTGGTGGTGTCGCCCCTGGTCAATGCCGGCGCGCCGCTCCTGACCACCATCATTTCGGTGGCGATGGCGGCGACCCTGCCGAACGGTTTCAAACTGGCCGGCATCGGTCTCTCGCTGGCGGCGGCGCTGTTCCTGGCGCTGCAGCCCGACGAGCCGAGCGCCGCCTGAAGTCCCTCTATCTGGAGTCAACGACAATGCAAGTGCTTCTCGATCTCGTCCAACGCCATCACGCGGGCCAGCCCGTGGGCATCCATTCAGTGTGTTCGGCGCACCCGCTGGTGATCGAGGCCGCCTTTGAGACCGGCCTGGAAAGTGACGGGCAAGTGTTGATCGAGGCGACCTCGAACCAGGTCAACCAGGACGGCGGCTATACCGGAATGACGCCCGCCGCCTTCCGCGACTTCGTGTTCGGCATCGCCGACAAGGTCGGCTTTCCACGCGGGCGCATCCTGCTGGGGGGAGACCACCTGGGGCCGAACTGCTGGCAGGGCGAGCCTGCCGCCGGCGCGATGGCCAAGTCCGAGGTGCTGATCGACCAGTACGTGGCCGCGGGTTTCCGCAAGATCCACCTCGATTGCTCGATGTCGTGCGCGGGCGATCCGGTGCCGCTGCCGGACGAAGTCGTGGCCGAACGCGCCGCGCGCCTGGCGGTGGTGGCCGAGCGCGCCTGGCAGCGCGCGGGCGGCGAGGCGCCGGTGTATATCGTCGGCACCGAGGTTCCGGTGCCGGGCGGCGCCCACGAAGAGCTGGACGAGCTGGCCGTGACCACGCCGGATGCGGCGGCGCTGACCATTGCCGCGCATCGCGCTGCGTTCAACGCGGCCGGCCTGGAAGCCGCGTGGCCGCGCGTGATCGGCCTGGTGGTGCAGCCGGGCGTGGAATTCGACCACCACAAGGTGATCGACTACCGCCCGGAAAAGGCGCAGGCGCTGAGCCGCTTCATCGAGGGCGAGCCGACCATGGTGTTCGAGGCCCACTCGACCGACTACCAGACGCCCGGCCTGCTGCAGGCGCTGGTGCGCGACCACTTCGCCATACTGAAAGTCGGCCCCGGCCTGACCTTCGCGCTGCGCGAAACGCTGTGGGCACTGGCCGACATCGAGGCTGAAATGGGAATGCAAGGAGAGCGCGGCTTCAAGGAAGTTGTGCTGGACGTGATGCGCGCCGAGCCGGATTACTGGCGCAAGTACTACCACGACGCCGGCAGCCTGCTGTTCGACCAGCAGTACAGCCTCTCCGACCGGATCCGCTACTACTGGCCGCATCCGCGCATCCAGGCCGCGCAGGCGGCGCTGGTCGCGAACCTGGAACGCCAGCCGGCGCCGCTCACCTTGCTGAGCCAGTACCTGCCATTCCATTACGAAGCGGTGCGCGAGGGCCGGGTGCGCAACACGCCGCTCGCGCTGTTGAAAGAAGGGGTAGCCCGCGTGCTGCGCCAGTACATGCGCGCCTGCCAGCCGGGCGCCGAACCTAGGGAGCAGTGAACATGCAAGCAGTACAGGATGCCGTGCAAGACGGCAGTGAATTATATGGACAGGATGTGGCCCGCCTCGATGCGCTGGGCGGCGGCGTGACGGCGCGCGAGATCGCGCAGCAGCCGGCCGTGTGGCCGCAGATCGATGCGCTGGTGGCCGCGCAGCGCGCGCAGATCGACGCCTTCCTGGCGCCGCTGCTGGCGCGTCCGGAGCTGCGCATCGTGATGGCCGGCGCCGGCACCTCGGCCTTCATCGGCGAATGCCTGGCGCCCGGACTGCTGCGCCAGGGCCGGCGCGCCGAGGCGGTGCCGACCACTGACCTGGTATCGGGCCCGGACCGCTATTTCCAGCGCGGCGCGCCGACCCTGGTGGTGTCGTTCGCCCGTTCCGGCAGCAGCCCGGAAAGCGTGGCGGCGGTGCAGCTGGCCGACCAGCTGGTGGACGACGTCTTCCACCTGGTAATCACCTGCAATGAAGAGGGCCAGCTATACCGCATGACCCAGGGCCGCGCCAATGCGCTGGCGATCCTGCTGCCCGACGCCACCCACGACCGCGGCTTCGCGATGACGACCAGCTTCACCTCGATGCTGCTGGCCGCGGCGCTGGCGTTCCGGGTGCTGGCCCCGGGCGCCGCCGCCCGCGTGGCGCCGGCGGCGACGCAGGTGGGCGAGCGCGCGCTGCCGCTCCTGACGCAACTGGTGGCGCAGGACTTCAAGCGCGTGGTCTACCTCGGCAGCAACGAACTGCGCGGCCTGGCGCGCGAAGCCTCGCTCAAGCTGCTGGAGCTGACCGACGGCCAGGTGGTGGCGATCCACGATTCGCCGCTGGGCTTCCGCCACGGTCCCAAGACCATCGTCGACGACCGGACCCTGGTGGTGGTGCTGCTGTCGAACGATCCGCAGGCGCGCCGCTACGATCTCGATCTGCTGCGCGAGCTGCGCGGCGACCGCCGCGCCGGCCGCGTGCTGGCGCTCAGCGCTCAGTGGGATGCGACGCCCGACGACGATACCTTCGTGTTCACGGGAGCGGACGATGCGCAAGACCTCGAACTCGCTCTGCCCTTCATCGTGTTCTGCCAGGGCTTTGCCTTCCTGCGCTCGCTGTCGCTGGGCGTGCGCCCGGATACGCCGAGCATGTCCGGCACCGTCAACCGGGTGGTGCGCGGCGTGACCATCTATCCCTTCATTTCCCCCGTCGACAGCGAGGCCGCCCATGTTCCTCGGGGTTGACGGCGGCGGCACCAAGACCGCGTTCGCGCTGATCGACGCGCATGGCAGCGTGCTGGCGCGCCATGAAGAAGGCGCTACCTACCACGTCGACCACGGCATGCCCGCCGTGGCGGCGACGCTGCAGCGCGGTGTCCACGCGCTGCTGTCCACGGCCGGAGTCGATGGCGGCGCGGTCACCTATGCCTTCTTCGGCCTGCCGGCCTATGGCGAAGACCGCGCGGCCCAGCGCGAGCTCGATGCGGCGGCCGGCGCCATCTTCGGCCCCGGCCGCACCCTGTGCGGCAACGACATGGTGTGCAGCTGGGCCGGTTCGCTGGCCTGCATGGACGGCATCAGCGTGATCGCCGGCACCGGCTCGATGGCCTATGGCGAAGTCGCCGGCCGCCAGGCGCGCGCCGGCGGCTGGGGAGAGCTGTTCAGCGACGAGGGTTCGGCCCACTGGATCGCACGCGCCGGCCTGACCCTGTTCTCGCGCATGAGCGACGGCCGCGCGCCCAAGGGAGGCCTGTACGGCCTGGTGCGCGAGCGGCTGGCGCTGGAGGACGACCTCGACCTGTGCGCCGTGGTGTACGGCGAGCTCGGCGCCGACCGCAGCCGCATCGCCCAGCTGGCGCGCCTGGCGTCCGAGGCGGCGGTCCAGGGCGACGAACAGGCGCGCGCCATCTTCGTCGACGCCGCGCGCGAACTGGCCGCGATGGTCGACGCGGTGCGCGACCGGCTCGACCTCGATCCCAACCTGCCGCTGCCGGTGTCCTACACGGGCGGGCTGTTCGGCGACGGCAGCTTGCTGCGCGCGCCATTCGAGCAGGCGCTGGCCGCCTGCGCCAGGCCCTATCGCGTGCAGGCGCCGCGGCTGGCGCCGGTGCTCGGCGCCGCCCTGTACGCCGCCCGCAGCGCCAGGCGGCCATTGAGCGAGGCCGCGCTGGAGCGCCTCGCCGCCCAGACCCGATAGACGATAGACGATAGACAGGAGAACGACATGCGCATCCGCCTTCTTTGCACCATCCTCCTCGCCGCACTGGCGTCGCCCATCGGCGCGCTGGCCGCCGACAGCTACACCATGCAGGATTACGAGAGCGTGGCCAAGATCGACGCCCACCTGCACTTGCACGGCCTCGAGCAGGGCCCGTTCCTGGAGCTGGCGCGCAAGGCCAATTTCCGCGCGCTGACGATCAACGTCGACTATCCGGTGTTCCCGGCCCTGGAGCAGCAGCAGCGCGTGGCCAGCAAGCTGCACCACGAGCATCCGGCCACCGTCGGCTGGATCGCCAGCTTCAGCGCCGACAACCTGTTGCAGCCGGCCTGGATCCCGGCGACCCTGCACCGGCTGGATGCGGCGCTGCAGGATGGCGCGGTGGGCGTCAAGGTGTGGAAGAACATCGGCATGTCGGAGCGCGATGCCCAGGGCAAGCTGGTGATGGTCGACGACGCCCGCATCAAGCCGCTGTTCGACGCTTTTGAAGAGCGCGACGTGCTGCTGGTGGGGCACCAGGGCGAGCCGCACAACTGCTGGCTGCCGCTCGAGAAGATGACGACCAAGAACGACCGCGAATACTTCAAGAACCATCCGCAATACCACATGTACCGGCAGCCGCAGATGCCGAGCTACGAAGACCAGATGGGCGCGCGCGACCGCCTGCTGGCCAGCCATCCGCGCCTGCGCTTCGTCGGCGTGCACATGGCCTCGCTGGAGTGGAACGTGGACGAGCTGGCGCGCTTCCTGGACCGCAATCCGACGGCCAATGTGGACATCGCGGCGCGCATCGGCCAGATCCAGTACCAGTCGCAGCGCGACCGCGAGCGGGTGCGGCAGTTCTTCATTGCCTATCAGGACCGCCTGATGTACGGCTCCGACCTGGCCCAGTCGACGCAGCAGAGCCAGGCCGACTTCGTGTCCGACCTGGACGGCGTATGGCGGCGCGACTGGCGCTACTTCAATACCGACGACGAACTCACCACGCCGGACCTGGACGGCGTGGTGCGCGGCCTGGCGCTGCCGAAGGCGGTGGCCGACAAGCTGTTCCGCCTGAACGCCGAGCGCGTGTTCCAGGGCGCCTGGAAGGCGTGATCATGCCGGCTTCATACGTAAGTGAGAAGGGGAGCAAAAAATAGTCTGAACTTTCGTTTCTTGCATTTTCATCCTGTATCATCAAACCGTTAATGACACGGATACACGCCTACACACGGAGCCGCGACGGCGAACCGGCGCGGATGGACAAGGAATGAAGCGAGAAAAAAATTTAGAAACGAAAGTTTCGAACGGTAACGGTGGCAAGCCTGCGGAAACGGTGCCCGACCAGGATCTGCTGGTGGCGGAACGGCGCCGCAAGATCCGCGAGATGGTGGCCGAGCGCGGGAGGGTGACGGTGGCCGAGCTGTCCGAGATGTTCGGCATCTCGCTGGTGACGGTGCGCGCCGACCTGAACGTGCTGGCCGAGATCGGCGCGGTGGTGCGCACCCGCGGCGGGGCCCTGGCCCAGCGCGCCGATGAGGACTTGCCGATCGGCGTCAAGCAGTCGCTGCACCGCGCGGAAAAGGTCCGCATCGCGGAAGAAGCGGTCAAGCTGATCGGGGAAGGGCAGACCATCGTGCTCGACTCGGGCACGACGACCGCCGAAATCGCCAAGCAGATCCGCGGCCTGAAGCTGCAGTCGGTGAACGTGATCACCAATGCGCTCAACATCGCCGTGCTGCTGGCCGGCGCGCCGCACGTGACCCTGATCATGCTCGGCGGCGTGCTGCGTCCCAGCTCGTATTCGCTGGGCGGCCCGCAGGCCGAGCAGGGGCTGGAAGGCCTGCATGCCGACATCCTGTTCCTGGGCTTCGACGGCCTGGATCCGGAGATCGGCGTGATGACGCCGCACCTGCTCGAAGCGCGCCTGAATGCGCGCATGCTGGGCATCGCGCGCCGCGTGGTGGCGGTGGGCGACTCGTCGAAGATCGGACGGCGCAGCCTGTCCATGATCGCGACGATCGAACAGATCGACCAGATCATCACCGATGCCGGCGTGCCGGCGGAGATGGTCGAAGCGCTGCGCTCGCGCGGCGCGCAAGTGGTGCTGGTGTAGGGCGGCGCGGCCGGCCGGCGCCGGCTGTGTAGTCCTACCAAGCAAGGAGACAAGATGACCGAAGTGCATAGCGAGCGGCGCCGCACCCTGTTGCAGTGGCTGGCCGGATCGGCCGTGGCAAGCGGCATGGGCGCCGGCGTGGCCGTGGCCGCGCCCGAGGCTAAAAACGTGGCGCGCATCGGCGACGCCGCCCTGGGACTCGAATTCGACGGCCAGATGCGCACCCGCCTGCTGGCGCGCCAGGGCGGCGCGACGGTCGCGGTCACGGGCTTTCACGCCAGCGAACGGCTGCGCGTGACGGGGGGGCGCTGGATCGACGGCTTCGCCCTCGGCGAGCAGGCGGTCGACCGCGTCGACGGCCCGCACGGCGCGGGCGTGCGCCATCGCCTGAAAGGCGTGTCGAAGGACGGCGTCGAAAAGACCGTGACGGTCACCTTCTATGAACGCCATCCGGGCCTGGCCCTGCTGCGCGTGAGCTATCGCAACAGTGGCCAGACCGCGCTGCCGGTCGAGGCCTGGTCGAACAGCGGCTACACGCTGCTGCCGGCCAGGCGGGCCCCGAGCCGCGGCTTCTGGACCTTCTCCGGTTCGTCGCACGCCGACCGGCGCGACTGGGTGCAGCCGCTCAAGGACGGCTTCGAGCAGCGCAACTTCATGGGCATGAACTCGTCCGACTACGGCGGCGGCACGCCGGTGGCCGACGTCTGGCAGCCCGAGCACGGCATCGCCGTGGGCCACCTCGACACCGTGCCGCGCCTGGTGGCGCTGCCGGTGCGGCAAGTGAAGTCCGGCGCCGCGCTGGCGATCGAATTCGATCAAGCCGTCGTGCTGCAGCCGGGCCAGGAGCTGGCGACCCTGGACACCTTCGTCACCGTGCACACCGGCGACTACTTCGCCGCCCTGGACCGCTACCGCCTGCTGATGGCCGAGCGCGGCCTGGCGGCGCCGCAGGCGGGCGAGGAATCGTACGAGCCGATCTGGTGCGCCTGGGGCTATGAGCGCGATTTCACGATCCCCCTGATGACCGGCACCCTGGCCAAGGCCAAGGAGCTGGGCCTGGAATGGGCGGTGCTGGACGATGGCTGGCAAACCAATGAAGGCGACTGGAAGATCGACCGCAAGAAGTTCGCGCGCGGCGACGAGGACATGAAGAAGCTGGTGGACGACATCCACGGCGCCGGCCTGAAGGCGCGCCTGTGGCTGGCGCCGCTGGCGGCCGATCCGGGCACGGACCTGCTGCACCAGCACACCGACCAGCTGCTGCTGGACGAGAACGGCGCGCCGCAATTCGTCACCTGGTGGAATGCCCTGACCCTGTGCCCGGCCTACGGACCGGTGATCGAGCAGACCCGCGCGCTGGTGCGCAAGATCATCGGCGAGTGGGGCTACGAGGGCTTGAAGCTCGACGGCCAGCACCTGAACGGCGTGGCGCCATGCCACAACCCGGCGCACAATCACGCGCGTCCGGAAGAATCCTTCGAAAAGCTGCAGGACTTCTGGAAGATGGTGTACGACACCGCGCGCGAGATCAATCCCAACGCGGTGGTCGAGTTCTGCCCCTGCGGCACCTCGTACGCCTTCCATACGCTGCCCTATACCAACCAGGCGCCGTCGTCCGACCCGCTGTCCTCGTGGCAGGTGCGGCACAAGGGCAAGACCCTGAAAGCCCTGATGGGGCCGAGCGCGGCCTACGCGGGCGACCACGTCGAGCTCAGCGACGGTGGCGACGATTTCGCGTCGACCGTGGGCATCGGCGCGGTGGTCTCGACCAAGTTCACCTGGCCCGAAGATCCGAAGCCGAAGGACAGCTACCTGCTGACGGCGGTCAAGGAAGCGAAGTGGCGCAAGTGGATCGGCATCTACAAGGACAAGATGCTGCCCAAGGGCCAGTATCGCGGGGAACTGTACGACATCGGTTTCGACAAGCCGGAAACCCATGCGGTCGAGAAAGATGGCCGTCTGTACTATGCCTTTTATGCGAAGGCGTGGTCGGGCCAGGTCGAATTGCGCGGGCTCGGAAACGGTCGCTACCGCGTGCGCGATTACGTCGAAGACCGCGACCTGGGCGAAGTGAGCGCGGCCAGCAACAAGCTCACGATTGGATTTGAACGGGCGCTCTTGCTCGAGGCAATCCCGGTATAAGGCGTGGAAAGGCATCGCAACACGATTGCGGTGCCTCATGGATGGCGCGCTGCGTGGCGATAGGCTGAAGCCGAGCCTACCGCCGCCATGCCGCCATGCCGAGCCCGACCTTCACCTTCCTGAACCACGCCGGTTTCCTGCTGCGCACCGACCATGCGGTGCTGCTGGCGGACCCCTGGCTGGACGGCACGGTGCTGAACGATGCATGGAGCCTGCTCGACCGTTCCACCCATACCGCCAGGCTGATCGCCGAGCTGAATGCGAGCGGCTTGCCGGTGTTTGTCTGGTGTTCGCGCGCCCAGCCCGACCGCCTGTCGGGGCCTTTCCTGCGCCGCTTTCGCGCCGAGTTTCGCGGCATCGCCACCTTCCTGTATCGCCAGGGCCGCGACTGGCGCCTGCACGCCGAACTGCGGCGCAACCGCTTTGCCATGGCCGAGTGCCCCGAGGGGCAGGCGCGGACCCTGGCGCGCGACCTGCGCCTGACGGCGTTCGCGAACGGCGAGGGCGACTCCTGGTGCCTGATCCGGTGCGGCCGGCGCACGCTGCTGCACTTGGGCGAGCGCGCGCTCGCCACCCGCGCCGCCTGCCACGCCGCCGCCGAGCGACTGCGCAGGGCCAATGTCCGCGTCGATGTATTGTTGACGGGCTTCGCCGACATGGCCTGGTGCGGCAACCCCGACGACTTTGTCCAGCGCGAAGCGGCGGCCGAGCGGGGCATCGAGCGCCTGGCCCTGCAGGGCGAAACCTTCAAGCCGCGGCTGATCGTGCCGGTCGCGTCCTTCGCCCGCTTCAGCCGGGTCGACAATGCCTGGCTCAACCATGGCCGCCGCACACCGCTGGGCGTGCTGGAGGCGCCGCGGCTGGAAGCGCAGCGCGGCATCATCCGCTACCTGCAGCCGGGCGCGCGCTTCGACCTCGAATTCGACAGCCCGGCCAGCCTGGCGGCCCAGCACGAGCAGGCGCTCGCGCACTGGATGCGCTGCTGGCGCGACCGGCCCGAGCCGCTGCCGCGTCCGGCCCAGGCGACGGTGGCCGAGTTGAAAGAGGCGTTCCTCAGGTATCGCGAGGGGGCGGGGGAGCGGTTGCACGGCTTGCCGCGCCTGCTGGAGCGTTTGCGCCTGCTGCGCCCGCTGGTGCTCGCGTTGCCCGATCTGCGCCAGACGCTCGAGTTGTCTTATCTTCGCGGCCTGCGCCTGCTGGCGCGCGATGCGCAGGCCGACGTGGCGATGTGTTCGGGGACGGCGCTGTATCTGCTGCGGGCGGAGGATGGGTTCGATACGACGTATGCGGGAGGGTGTTTCTGGGTCATGCGCGGCCGCGGGTTGTCGGCGTTCGGGCGGTTCTTCCTGCCGCAGCGGATGGGGCGGCGCGGGCTGGATCGGCGGCGGCCATGGGCGATGGGCAATGCGCTGCTGAGGGCGACGCTGGAATGGGCGGCGCGGGGGATCAGGACAGCGCTGAGGTAGTGCGAACAGGTCGCGGCGGTTCAGGGCTGCGCCGGAAGGGCATCGCTGATTGGATCAAGCGCCCGGATTCGCCTGAGCGCGGCTGGCGCATTCCTTGCGAGCGAGCAGCGATGCGTTGTTGGGTAAAGTAAGGGCATCGACTGCCCGAACTCCCCTGGTCGGCGTCTCGCGCTCGATCTTCGCCCTCGTCAACGACTTGGACCGCGCGTATTCCGGTCGTGGCGACAGCCCCGACCGGATTGGCGTCATCGACACTCTGCGCGCCGTCTACGGCCGTTCCCATGCGGCCAAACCGGACCGCTTGCTCGGGGAGCTGCGCCGGGATGAGGGCATTGCCGAAGCGGATATGCTGCTGACAGCGTCGAATCAGCTCGGCGTGGACTGCAACGTTCGCCTGCCGTCGTCGTTGCTCGAGCATGTGGCGCCGGCGCTCGGATGGCGCTGACAGGCGCGTCCCTACCGCCCCTTTCAGAGCACAGTCGGAACATATCGTGAGTGATCGCGATCGAACGCCTACGAATCTGGAGCAGATAAGGAGGCGCGACCATGGCATCGCACACCACCCAGGCCGAAGGGCCGAGGCGTTCCTCCCGGTTGCGACCGCCTGCACCTGAGCTGCCGCCGGACGCCGGGGTGGATGCCCACGTCGATCCCGGCGCGGCGGCCGACTTCCAGGCAGGGCCTGAATCCTTCACGCTGGAGGGCGTGCGGCCATGGCGTGTGGCGGAGTCGCTCAGCACACTGCGGGCGCAGATCGACGCTGCCTATCCCGGGCGCAGCAAAAAAAGCGATGGAACGATCGGCGACGCACGCCATCAGGACACGGGATCGGATCACAATCCGCACATCGTCGATGGCACGGTCGGCGTCGTCACTGCCTTCGACATCACGCACGACCCCGCCCACGGCTGCGACGCCGGCCAGATCGCCGCGCGGCTGCACGCTGCGCGTGATCCGCGCATCAAGTACATCATCTGGAACCGGCGGATCGCCAATTCGCTGCCGATCGGCGGCGCCCCGGCCTGGGCCTGGCGCGCCTATACCGGCCGCAATCCGCATGACAAACACTGTCACGTCTCGGTCAAGGCCGCCAGCAACTTCTACGACGATGCCTCGTCCTGGCCGCTGCCGCCGGCGGGGCCGGGTGCCACCGAAGCGCTGGCGATCGGTGCAGAATCGCAAGAAGAGGCCGCGCTGGCCGATATCGATCTGGCCCTGGCGGCGCTGGCCGGCGCCAACGGCAAACCCTTGCTCCAGGCCCTCATCGAGGCGAGGGATATGATCGATGTGCTGCTGGCGCGCCTTGCGGAAGAAACCAGCCTGCGCCAGCCGCCCGATGGATCGGAGTCGGCCCGGCCCGGCCTGGCGCAGCTGGGGCCGGAATACACCCGCCTGTTCGCAAGCTGCCAGGTCAATCCCGCGCGACGGGGAGAAGTCGCCTGGCACTGCGGCCGCCTGTCGGCCTACCGCGCGCAATATGACAAAGTTGCCGCCGCCAGTGGTGTGCCATGGTGGTTCGTGGGCATCGTCCATGCGCTGGAGGCCAGCTTCAGTTTCACCACACATCTGCACAATGGCGATCCGTTGACGGCCCGCACCGTCCAGGTCCCCAAAGGGCGGCCGCCGCGCTGGAATCCGCCGAACGACTGGATGTCGTCGGCGGTCGACGCCATGCGCTTCCACGGATTCGGCGGCACCGACGACTGGGGCCTGGCGGCCACCCTGTACCGCTTCGAGGCCTACAACGGTTTCGGCTACCGCGGACGCAATCTGCACAGCCCCTATCTGTGGAGTTTTTCGAACCACTACGCAGCCGGAAAGTTCGTCCGCGACGGCCGTTTCGATCCGTCCGCCGTCTCGAAGCAGTGCGGGGCCGCGGTCATGCTCAAGGCCATGATCGAGACCGGCCATGTCGTCCTTGGGGCATGAGGCCCCATCCATCACAGCGAGGCCATCATGACCGAATCATCCATCAGCGCCAGGGAGCTGGAGAGCATGCTGCTCGACATCGACGTGCCCGATGCGCAGATCAGGCCGTTCCTGATCGACAGCGTCGAAGACTCGACGCCACTGAACCCGGTGGTCAAGGCCAATCCGGCCCGGGTCGCCGACGTGAGTCCGCTGGAGGCGGCGGTCGCGCTGGCATCGCTGAACGGCATCTCGCGCTGGCGCCGGCACCGGCGCTACCTGCGCAAGATCGACGGCTGGAAGGGATTGCGCATCGTGTCGGAAGGGGACAGCTGGTTCCAGTACCCGCTGCTGCTCGACGACGTCATCGATCACCTGTTCGACCGGTATGCGATTCTCAGCCTGGATGCAGCAGGCGACCTGATGGCGGACATCATGCGGCAAAACGAACTGGTGGCCGCCGTGGCGCAGGAGCGGCCGGACGTCGTGCTGTTGAGCGGCGGCGGAAACGATGTCCTCAGCGGCGCGCGGTTGAGCAGCCTGCTGCCGCCTTATGCCGAGGGCCGCAAGGCGCAAGCTTATCTTGGCCCCGAATTCGAGGCCAACCTGAAGAGCGTGGCGCGCGACTACGACACGCTGGTCGGGCGCGTGCTGGCCGTGCGGCCGGGCGTACGGGTGATCTGTCATACCTACGATTATGTGCTCCCGGCCAATAGCCGCTGGCTGGGCCGCCCCCTGGCCAAGATCGGCATCCGCGACGCGGCGTTGCAATGCGCCATCCTGCGCTGCATCGTCGACCGCTTCCACACGGTCCTGTCCGAGATCGCGGCGGGGCACCAGGATGTGCAGGTGGTCGATTGCCGTGGCGTCGTCGGCAACAGGCGATGGCACGACGAGCTGCATCCGACCAGTGCCGGCTACGGTGCGGTGGCGGCGTGTTTCATTCCCGCGATCGAAGGCAAGCCTGGCCTCGCGTCGACCGGGGAAGCGGCCGGCGCGGACGTCAACGTGGAAGCGGCTGTGCCCCCGCCTTCGCTGTTCGAACAGGCGAAGGCGCAGCTCGCCACCTACTCGGAACCGATCCTGCTGCGCGAGATCGGCCGCCGCAAAACGCTGGCCGCGGCGGGCGACCCCGCCACCGAGGACGACCTGCTGGTGTACGGCACCAGCGTCGAAGCGGTGTTCCCCGAGCAGCAGACGGTCGGCGCCAAGCTCGCGGACGAGACAGTGCGCATCATGCTGGAAGACGAGCGCAACCCCCAGTCCACGCAGGCGCCGGACGCCGCCATGCGCCTGGGCGCGCAGGCCGGGCTGCCGCCCGAGGCCGCGGCCATGCTCGCCGCCGTTGCCGTGGCGCGCCTGGATCGCACGCGGCAAGCGCGCTCCGGTACGACTTGACAGTCAGCGACAGCGCCGCTTTACCTCCAGGAGCGGAACATGGATCATCCATCCGTATCGAATGAAGAGCTGAATATCCACTTGCTGTCTCGTCTCGTCTTGCCACTGGCACCGGGCCTGGCGGAGCGCGGCGGCATCGACCAGCCGCCTGGCATGCTGATCCAGGAGCGGGTGGACACCGCCGAAGCGACATTGCTGCGGCGGGCCGAGACGATCGCCGAGGTGGATAGCGAGACAGTCAGGGGATTGGTCAGGCTGGGAAAAACCGGGTTGCACAAGCTGGCAAGCGAGGGTGCGGGCGCCTCCCTGACCACGGACGAGCGGCTCGGCCTGGAGGCGGTCGGCGCCGTGGACGGAAGTCGCCCGGTCCTGTTCGTGCAAGACGGCACCATCGATCTCGACGCGCTCGACCCAGATAACGTGCTGGAAAGGCCCTGGCGCGGCCGGGCCGAGGCACGCCTGGCGGGCATCGAACGCATCGCCGGATCGGTCGGCAGCATTTGCCTGCCCGCCTTCGGCAACAGACAGATCGGTACCGGCTTTGCCATAGCCCCCGGCCTGATCTTGACCAACCGACATGTCCTTGAAGTGATCGCGACGCATCAGGATCAGGCCTGGGCCTGGCGCTACGCTGCGCAGATCGATTTTCGGGGCGAGTACGAACGGACCGCCACGCTGGCCTTCGACCTGGATTCCGTGGTGCTGGCCGGCCCCGACCCGATCGAGGGCAGGAGCAATTTTGCGCATCTCGACCTGGCCGTGATCCGGGTGCGGGGCGACCTGTCGCTATTTCCCGCGCCGCTGCGCCTCGGGACCGACGCCGATGCGATGGACGCGGGCCAGGCCGTGCGGCATCCGATCTATGTCGTCGGCTTTCCCGCCAAGCCAGAGATCATCCTGCCCGGCGACGGCGCCGGATTAGCGCCTCCGCAACCGGGAAGCGAGTACGAGGTGCCGCTCAAGCTGCTGTTCGATAATGTATTCGGCGTCAAGCGCTGGATGCCGGGCCTGGTCGATGCCGGCACCGGCCAACTGGCCGGCGACACGCGCAACTGGATCATGGGCCACGATGCCAGCACCCTACGCGGCAGTTCCGGCTCATGCGTCGTCGATTTCGAGGGAGAAAACGCGCTGGTGGTCGGATTGCACTTCGGTGGCCAGGCGCGCGAAGAAAACTGGGCCCACGTCCTGGCCGCACTCCAGCCGGAGCTCGCGGGCCTCGGTATCGACTGGCGCGCCCAGTACTAGACGGCAGAAAACCGGGCCGCGGCATGGCGCTTGCGGCCCATTTGTAGATTCTCACGACATCCTGCAGTCGTGTTCCACTGCTCTACAACTACTTCGCGAGGATCTTGCAGAACTTTTTTCCCCTAGGGGAGCTACGCATCCCGCCCTCATTTGGACGAGATTCAATGTGCACTGCCGGGTTGGATCGAACCACACCAGCTTTCGTGGAGGCCATGGCGGGTTTAGCGGATCAGGCGAGGAGCCAGGTGGCACTCGGCCTGCTAGGCTCGATATCGACCAAGCCCATCGCTTTGAGAACCGGGAGCACGTAGGTGATTGTCATCGTTCCGTTCTCGATGCGCGCTGCACGGCACAGCGGACCCGCCTCATCGTACATCTTGTTCGTTCGGATTTCGCAAGGGGACGATGCCTGCGTATGACCGTTAGACAGCAGATAAGCGATTGTGCTTACAAATGCCTGCTTTCTGATCTTTATAGAAGAGTCGTTCGATGTGGTAATCGTGACTTCGTTCAGGTCCGCCTCAGTCACCCGGAACCACGCTTGTTCGGCCGGCGTCCAGAATTTCGTCGCCGGGTCAATCTGCCCGATCGCGCCCCAAACACCTTCGATTGCCGCTGCAGCGATACCCATGTCTTATTCCTTTCTTGGATTGGATTCTCGATTCCGGAGTCTTACCAGTTGACGATCACGGAGACCGCTCCCCGCCGCTTCAGCTCAGCCACGATTTCCTCGATCGAGGCGTCTTCCAGTGGCTTGACGGTTTTTCCTGTAGCCGGTTCGTCCGGACTTGGCGCGGCATCCGCCGGAAACAGCACGGCATTCAATTTGGCCCAGGTCGAGGCATTGGGGAGGGTGGCGTACTTGTCGGACGCATCCTCATACCTTTTCGGCATCACCAGGGCCACCCCGGCCAATTTGGCGAGTGCATACTGCGACAGATTGCGCGCCACCCGTGCCTCACGCAGCTTTTGCCTGAATGCCGGGTCTGTTACGGGTGGAAGAGAGTTCATGAGGGTCATGAGTGATGATATGGGATATATTATCACATGCTATCTTCCGGCTTCCAAGTTATTATGTGGAAGAGGCTTTTCTGTGGACGCTCCTCGCCGACCCGAAGTCGATGTGCTTAGCGGCAAACAAAGCGCAAAGCGCTTCCTTTGGAAGCGCCGCTCGCCAAATGGAGCACGAAATCAGTTTTACCGGATGACGAAGCGTCTGCCAACGAAGAGTCGGCGATGTCGGATACATCCAGCAAAAGCACGTGGTTTCCCTCGTGTCGCGGCAATATCCATTGTCTGGGATTTGTTGCGACCAGATCGATGACCTCGGTAAATTCTCTGACCTCCACCGAAGTATTCTGAAAACTTGCAATCGCTGGTCTACCCGCTTCAGACCACCGACCCCAGCTTGAAGATCGGCAAATACATCGCAATCACCAGCCCGCCGATCAACACCCCAAGAATCACCATGATCAGCGGCTCCATCAGCGACGACAACGCCGCCACCGCCTCATCGACCTCATCCTCGAAGAAATCCGCCACCTTGCCCAGCATCGCATCGAGCGCCCCCGACTCTTCGCCGATCTGCACCATCTGGATCACGAGGTTCGGGAACACGTCCGCATTCTGCATCGAGGCGGTCAGGCTGGTGCCGGTGCTGACCTCGTTCTGGATCTTGCGCGTGGCTTCCAGGTAGACCGCATTGCCCGACGCCCCGCCGACCGAGTCGAGCGCTTCCACCAGCGGCACGCCGGCCGCGAACATGGTCGACAGGGTACGGGTCCAGCGCGCGATGGTGGCCTTGCGGATCACGCTGCCGAAGATCGGCAGGCGCAGCAGCAGGCGGTCCATCACCTGCTGCATCCTGAGCGAGCGGCGCCAGGCCTGGAAAAACAGGTACAGCCCGGCGAACAGCGAGCCGAAGATCACGTACCACCATTCCACGACGAAGTCGGAGATCGCCATCACCACCACGGTCGGGGTCGGCAAGTCGGCGCCGAAGCTCGAGAACACCTGCTTGAAGGCCGGCACCACCCAGATCATGATCACGGCGGTGACGACCAGGGCCACCGCCAGGATCGCGATCGGATAGGTCAGGGCCGACTTGATCTTGCCCTTGAGTGCCAGCGTCTTTTCCTTGTAGATCGCCAGGCGCGTGAGCAGGTCTTCCAGGATGCCGGCCTGTTCGCCGGCGCCGACCAGGTTGCAGAACAGCGGATCGAAGTACAGCGGGAACTTGCGGAAGGCGCGGTTCAGGCTGGTGCCGGTCTCGACGTCGTTGCGCAGGTCCTGGATCAGCTTGGCCATCGACGGGTTGCTGTGGCCCTTGCCGACGATGTCGAACGATTGCAGCAGCGGCACGCCGGCCTTCATCATGGTCGCGAGCTGGCGCGTGAACATGGTCAGGTCCTTGTCCGTGATCTTGCGGCCGCTGCGGTAGACCTTCTTCTTGACCTTGGTGACCATGATGCCCTGGCGGCGCAGGGTCACGTTGACGATCGCCTCGCCACCGGCGCGCACTTCGCCGCGCACCACGCGGCCGGTCTTGTCCTTGCCCTCCCAGGCGTACACGTTTTCCTTGACCTGCGCGCCACGGCTCTTGGGTTGGGGGGATGTTGCCATTGTTCGTATTCCTGTCCGGGTCTTATTCGTTGGTGCAGCCAAGCACTTCTTCAAGGCTGGTCAGCCCCTGTTTCACTTTCAGCAAACCCGAGCGGCGCAACGAGTTGACGCCTTCCTTCTCGGCCTGGGCCGCGATTTCCATGGAATTGCCGTTGGCCAGGATCAGCGCCTCGATACTGGGGGAGATCGGCATGATCTGGTAGATGCCGACCCGGCCCTTGTAGCCCGAGCCCAGGCAGCGGTCGCAGCCGACCGGACCGTAGGGCCGCCAGTCGCCGTCCAGGTCGCTGTCGCGGTAGCCGGCGGCCAGCAGGGCCTCGCGGCTGATCTCGAGCGGCTGCTTGCAGCCGCACAGGCGCCGCGCCAGGCGCTGGGCCGTGATGAGGATCACCGACGAGGCGATGTTGAACGGCGCCACGCCCATGTTCATCAGGCGCGTCAGGGTCGACGGCGCATCGTTGGTGTGCAGCGTCGAGAACACCATGTGGCCGGTCTGGGCCGCCTTGACCGCGATGTCGGCGGTTTCCAGGTCGCGGATCTCGCCGACCATGATGATGTCGGGGTCCTGGCGCAGGAAGGACTTCAGCGCCACCGGGAAGGTCAGGCCGGCCTTTTCGTTGACGTTGACCTGGTTCACGCCCGGCAGGTTGATCTCGGCCGGGTCTTCGGCGGTCGAAATATTAATGCCAGGCTTGTTCAGCAGATTCAGGCAGCTGTACAGCGACACGGTCTTGCCGGAACCGGTCGGGCCCGTCACCAGCACCATGCCGTAGGGGCGGGTGATCGCCTCCAGCAGCAGCGCCTTCTGGTCCGGATCGTAGCCGAGCGCGTCGATGCCCATTTGCGCCTGGGTCGCGTCCAGGATACGCATCACGGTCTTTTCGCCGAACAGCGTGGGCAAGGTGCTGACACGGAAATCGATGGTACGGGTGGCCGACATGATGAGCCGCATGCGGCCATCTTGCGGCACGCGTTTCTCGGCGATGTCCAGCCGCGCCAGCACCTTGATGCGCGACACCAGTTTTTCGCGGATCGACAGCGGCGGCGAGGCGTGGTCGCGCAGCACGCCGTCGACCCGCAGGCGGATCCGGTAATACTTTTCGTAGGGCTCGAAGTGGATGTCCGACGCGCCCATCTGTACCGCGTCCACCAGGATCTTGTTCAGGAAGCGCACGATCGGCGCGTCCTCGACGTCGCTGGCGGCCTCCGGGTTCGTGGCCGCCTGCTGGTCTTCCTCGGCGAACTCGATCTCGGCGTCGTCGCCGGCCAGCTCGCTCAACTCCTGTTCGGCGCCCTTGGCGATCGCGGCCAGCAGATTGAGCAGCGCGTCGTGCGGCACGATCACCGGCTCGACCGTCGCCTCGCTCTGGAACTTGATCTGGTCCAGGGCCTGGTTATTGGTCGGGTCGGACAGCGCGACCGACAGCTTGTTGCCGCGCTTGGCCAGCGCGATCACGCGCTGGGCCTGCATCAGCCTGGCGTCGATGGCGCTGGTGGGCAGGAACTCCGGCGCGAAGGCCGACAGGTCGAACAGCGGATAGCCGAAGGTCTCGGCGCAGAAGGCGGCCAGCGCGCGCGGCTCGATCGCGCCGCTGGCGAGCACGGCGTCGATGAAGGCGGTCTTTTCCTGGATGGCCTTCTTGTGCAGCATGTCCGCCTGTGCGGCGCTCAGGCGATTGGCCTGCACCAGCGCGCGCGCCAGGCCCGACAGCGCGGTGCCGGTGGTCGTGTTGGGGAGGACTGCTGCCATATGCGCCGTGTGTGGGAACCTCAAGGGAAGCGACAAGGGCGCCGGGCGAGCCGGCGGATCAAAGGATCATGCCTACAGGCACTAAATTTGTAAAGGATTTGGTGTGCATGAGATGCGTCCGTACCACGTGGACGAATTGGCATTCCGGGCAGGATCGCCCGGAATGGATGGGCTGGTATTGCGCTGCTTCGCGTGCGGCGCGTTAAGCTTGATGAAACAGTCTTGGCAAAGCTTTCACGGTCGTGGTCGGTTCGGAAACCTGCAGCCTGAACACCGCCAGCGCCTCGGTCAGCTGCCCGGTCTGGTCGGTCAGCGACTCCGCCGCCGCCGATGCCTCTTCGACCAGGGCCGCGTTCTGCTGCGTCATCTCGTCGATGCTGCCGATCGCGCGGCCGATGTCTTCGATGCCCGCGTGCTGGCGCGCGCCGGCGTCGCGGATTTCGACCATGATGGTCTGCACCTTGCGCACCGCGTCCACGAGCTGTTCCATCGTCGCTCCCGCTTCGTCGACCAGCGCGCTGCCGGCGTTCACCTTGGACACCGAATCGCCGATCAGTTGCTTGATTTCCTTGGCCGCCGCCGCCGAGCGCTGGGCCAGCGTGCGCACCTCGCTGGCCACGACCGCGAAGCCGCGGCCCTGTTCGCCGGCGCGCGCCGCTTCCACCGCCGCGTTCAGCGCCAGGATATTGGTCTGGAAGGCAATGCCATCGATGGTGGCGATGATCTCGACGATCTTCCTGGACGAGGCGTCGATGTCGCCCATCGTGGTCACCACGCCGCCCACCACGGCGCCGCCGCGGGTGGCGATGTCGGTGGCCGAGGCCACCAGGGCGTTGGCCTGGCTGGCGTTGGCGGCGTTCTGGCGCACGGCGCCGGTCAGCTCTTCCATCGCGCGCGTGGTGCGGTCCAGGCTCGCCGCCTGCGATTCGGTGCGGCGCGCCAGGTCGGCGTTGCCGCTCGCGATCTCGGTGCTGGCGTTGGCGATGGTGTCGGCCGAACCCTTGATGCCGGCCACCAGCGTCGCCAGGCGTTCGCGCATGTCCTTCAGCGCCACCAGCAGGCTGTCGTTGTCGCCCGCTTCGATCCGGATATCCATCGACAGGTCGCCGGCGGCCACCGCCTGCGCGATCGTGCGCGCATAGGCCGGCTCGCCGCCCAGCTGGCGCCAGATGGTGCGCACCACGAACCACGAGGTGATCGCCAGCGCGGCGAGCACGGCCAGGGCGCTGGCGACCATCGCCACCAGCGTGTTGCGCACGCTGTCCTGGCTGGCGGCGATGCCGGCCGCGAACTGGCGCTGGGCGCTGTCGACGGTCTTGGCCAGGTCGGCGTTCAGGGAGGCCAGCGCCGCCTGCATCTTGCCGACCGTCGCCTGCGGGTCGCCCTGTTCCATTTCGAGCATGATGCGCGCCGACGACAGCGCGGGAGCGTAGTAGGCGTCGAATTCGTTCTTGAGGCGCGCGCCGGTCGCTGCATGGCCCGGGATCTGTCCAAGCTTGTCGAGATCGGCGCGCACCTTGTTCGCCTGCGCGCCGACCTGCTCGATGCGCGCCTTGTCGCCCTCGGTCACGGCGTCGGTCAGGCCCTCGGTGACGGCGGCGATGTCGAGCGTCACCGCCTTGACGGCATCCATCAGCGGGTAATCGACGGTTTCGGTGGTGGTGATCGACGCCAGTGCGCCGTTCGCGATCGTCACGCTGGCGCCGGCCCCGAGGCCGAAGATGATGGCGGAAATGACGGGCAGTGCCCAGATCCTGCGCTTGATGCTCATGATGTCTCCAGATATGCGAGACCCGCCGGGCGGCGAATGCCGTCGGCGGATCGACAAGGCGGCGCGGCAATGCCGGCCGCCTGGCAGATGCCATTTACTGCGCGGTGTGGACGACCTTGACCGTCGCGTCGACCGCGCTCTTCTCGATATAGCCGATCGCTTTCGGGTTGGCCGCCACGGCCGCCTTCACGGCCGCGCTGTCGGCGACTTCCTTCGGCATCGTGGCCTTGCCGGTGAACACCAGCTTGGACCACAGCGCCTTGGCCTGGGCCGCGTCCTTGTCCGCGACCTTCTTGTAGAAGTCGGCGCGGATCGGCGCACCGTCCGGCTGGTCGATCGGCGTCATGCCCGTCGATTTACCGAGGAAGAACTGGGCAACCTGTTCCTTGGTCATGCTGCTCTCGGCCGCCTTGGGATTGACGACCACGACCACCTGGGCCATTGCCGGCAGGGCGGCAAAGCTCGATGCCGCGCACGCGGCCAGAATCAATTTCTTCATGTTCGCTCCTTCAGAACACGAAATCGAGGGCCACGGCGCCCACGGTCACCGGACCGGAGAAGCCAGGCTGGGCGTTGATGAACAGGCCGTTGCCGCTTGGCTTGATGCGGTCGATCTGGACCTTGAGCGCCACCGAGCTGGCGAAATCCCAGCGCACGCCAATGGTGTCGGTGGTCTGCTCGCCCTGGCCCACGCCCGACACCGGGATGCGGCGCACGGCGCCGTCCAGCTGCATGAGGGTCGGGGTGCAGGCCGCGGGATAGCCCGCCGGGCAGGCCGCAGGCACGGTGCTGTTGATGGAACCGTCGATTTTCAGTTCAGACCGCGTGTAGTACGGCAAGAACTTGCCGATGCGGTAGCCGCCCATCACGTACCAGGAGGTGGTGTCGTTGATATAGGTCTCGGTCTTGCGCTTGGCGAACTCAGTCTGCAGCACGAAGTTGTTCCAGTCGGCGGTCAGGCCGATCGAATTGAAGGTGCCCTTGGCATCCTTGGCTTCGATCTGGCCGGCCAGGTCGGTCAGCTGTGGCAGGCGATAGCCGGCGCCGGCGGCGCGCAGCGAGCCGACCAGGGTGTTGAGCGAGGCCAGGTCGTCCACCGTGATCCTGGTGCGGGCGTGGCCGACGCGCAGCGTGAACGGGCCGTTCTCGGCGACCACGTTCAGCGCCACGATGTCCTTGCCGCGCACGTGGAAGCCGTCGAGCGGCGACTTGATGGCGCCGGCCGCCAGCTGCGACGTGACGGTGGTGTTGCCGTAGTCGCGACGCCAGGTGATGTCGACGCCGTCGACGCTGTTGAACGGCACCTGCGAATACACTTCCGACGGCGGACGCAGCATGGTGTTGGCATAGCCGACGTTGCGGTAATCCGAGATCATGAAGACCGGCAGGCCGACGCGGCCGACGCGCACGCTCAGGTCGTCCGAGATGCGGAACTTGGCGAACGCCCAGCTCAGTTCGGCGCCGTAGTGTTCTTCGGCATCCTGGCGCACCAGGCCCTGGGCAGTCAGCGACAGCCAGTTGTTGACGGTGTAATCGGCTTGCAGGCCGAGGTTGGAATCCACGCCGGTGCGGAAGTTGTCGGCGGCGCCGCTGGCCTGGTTCGGGCGACCGAACTGGGCGCGGTCGTCGTCCGACCAGGTGAGGGCGGCGGTGCCGAAGCCGCTGATCTTGACGGCGTTATCTTGCGCTTGGGCCATCGCCGGGACGACCAAGGGGAGCGCCAGCAGGCTGGCGAGAATCTTTTTGTTCATTGCGGGGGTGATACCGGATTTGTAACGTGAGCTGCTAGGGAAGATGCGCACGCAAGGGCAGCAGGCATGGGCGCTGGAAATTATTCTATCCAGCAGGTAATTTTTGCAGCAACAAATTTATGACAATTGGAGATATTTGGGGACGCTTTGCCATATAGTGTGGCTGGATTGACACATTTCGTTGTCAGTTTTAGTTCCACCAGTGACAAGTTGGCCCTGTCGTCGGCAATCTGGCCTGCACGGCTTCGTGGACGATGCCGGCGCCAACCGCCTCCTCGGCGGTATAGATGCGGGCCTGGCCGGTCAGGTGCGGCCGGATGTCGGTTTCATGGCCGGCTTCGCGGGTAGCCTCGCGAAAGATGCTGGCGTAGCGTTCGGCATCGAAATCCAGGCACTCGCGCCACTCCGACACGCGCGCATGGTCGGCCGCCACCAGATTGCCGAAACCCCAGTGCAGCGGGTGGATCAGGAAGCGCGTGCCGGGGCAGGCATAACGCTTCTGGCCGGCCAAAAAGATCACCACGCCGACCGATTCGACGCTGCCGATATTGTGGGTGGTGAGCGGGATCGGCAGGGATTTCAGGAAGAAGTAGAGCGCGAAGCCGGCCGTCATATTGCCGCCCTCGGTCGACATGTGCAGCGCGATCTCGGTCGCGCCTTTTTGCAGCGCCTCCAGGCAGCAATTACGTACGGTGCAGGCGGAGTTGTGGTTGATCGGGCCGATGAAATGAACGATGTGCAATGCCATATGCGCGTCTCCCCTCCAGCGGTAGTATCCGGCCCCCGAGCATAGCAATATTCGTCAGCGCGGCGCGTCTTCCTGGACGGCGCCGGCCCTCTGGCCTTGCCCGAACGTCGCTGCGCAATTGGGTAATGTCGCGGCCGGCTCGATCGCGACATGCCGGCCGCCGATCTCGAGATCGGCCATCGGCGGCGCTACCGCGCGCACCCGGCCCGCGCGCAGGGCGTCGAGCATGGGCGCGCAACCGGTCAGCGACGCGGGCAGGCTGCCGGCGATTTCCCAAGCGCCCTGGTCGTCCTGGCGCAGCACGGCATTGCCATGGTCGCGGGCGCCGATCACGACGACCTCCAGCCTGGCGTCGCCGCCGAGATCGATGACATAGGCGTCGCACGGCGTCTGCTGGCGTTGCAGGCATAGCGGCAGATTGTACTGCCCGTCGACTTTCTTCCAATCGTAGTGCGCGAAGCCGGCGGGCAGGGAGGCGCCGGCCGGCCAGACCTTGAGGTTGCGCGCGATCTGCGCCGGCGCGTCGGCGCCGAGTGGGCGTGGCTGGCGCAGGCGCGCCAGTTCGGCGCGCAGCCAGTCGGCGTCGGGGCCGGCGGCGTCTTGCTCCAGCCGCGCCAGCGCCGCGCGGCCATGGCGCGCCCCGTGGTGATGAAGGTAGGCGACGTCCAGCTGGCGCAGCGTGATCTGGCCCGCCGCCAGGCGCGCCAGCTGGCTGTTGACCGCGATGCGGCCCGGATCGAGGACGGGCGACAGCAGCAGCAGCAGCACGGCCAGCACCACGAAGGCGGCTGCGATATTGACGCCGGCCAGGGTACGCAACCAGCCGCGGCGCAGTGCTGCCGCCGCATAGCCGCCGGCATAACAGGCCGCGACCAGCAGGCTGGCGGCGGCGATGACGCGGTCGGCCGACCAGCCGTGGTCCGCGACCCGCAGCGCGAGGGCATGGGCGGCGAGCAGCGTCAGCGGCACCAGCAGCAGGCAGGCGATGCGCGCCGACGCGGCCAGCACGCGCGCCGGCGGGCTGGCGCCGTCCTGGTAGGCGGCATTGATCAGCACCACGAAGGCAGCCGCCGCGCTGAGCAGCATGCCGCCGGCGCTGCGGGTGGCCCACAGCGGATCGAGACCGGTGAACGGCAGGCTGGCCAGGAAGCCCCCCACCAGCAGGGTGAGCACCGGCAAGATCCAGGACAGCAGCACGTGCAGCAGGTTGCGGATGCCGCGCACGATGGCGGGCTTGACGTCGGTCAGGTGCATCGCCACCGAGAACGCGAAGGCGGTGACGGGAATGAAGAACCAGGCCTTGCCGATGGCCCAGCTCAGGAAATTCAGTTTGACCAGGTCGAACAGCGCGGCGCCCAGCTGCAGCACCATCCAGGTCGCGCCCACGAACACGAGGCAGAACAGGATCTGCAGATTGAGCTTCCAGGCGACCTCGAAGTAGCTGGCATAGGCCGCGATGCGGCGCCCCTCGCGGCAGGCCGCCAGCACCAGCGCATGGGCGATGAAGAAGCCGACCGCCAGGCAGAAGGTGAGCATGCCGGACGGCTTGCCGCCCTCCCCATCGGGCCCGCCGAGCCGGCGCCACATATCGTAGGCGGCCAGCAGCGCGATGACGATGGCCGCCGACACCGCCCATGACGCCAGCTGGCGGCGCGACAGGTGGCCCAGGCCGCTGATCAGGATCACCGGCAGCAGCAGGCCGAGCATGACGAGCGGCCCGAACAGCAGCGCAGCGGTGGCCGGCCAGGATTTGTCTTGCGCCGCCGTGTACAGCAGATAGAGCAGCAGGCCCTGGGCCAGGCCGATGCCGATGCGCGTGGGGCCGAGCCAGGCCGGGACCAGGTCGTCGTCGGGCGAAAGCGCGGAAGAAGCGGCGGGCGCGGGCTGCTGCATGGCGTCAATCCTTGATCGTGGTCTTGATGAGTATCTTACTTCCGATCAACGCAGAATGACGCCCACAAGTCTGCTAGCTGCCGCGGTAGGTCGAATACGACCACGGCGTCATCACCAGCGGCACGTGGTAGTTCTGGGCGGGATCGGCGATGCCGAAGCCGAGCGTGATGCGGTCCAGGAAGCGGGGAGACGGAAGGTCGACGCCGCGCGCCGCGTAGTAGTCGCCGGCGTGGAACACCAGTTCGTACTGGCCGGCCTGCAGCGCGGCCGCCTCCAGCAGGGGCGCGCCGCAGCGGCCGTCGTCGTTCGTCACCGCGCTGCTCAGGAGCGTGCGGCCGCTGGCGCCGGTCGCGTACAGCTCGACCCGGATGCCGGCGCCTGGGCAGCCGTGGGCGGTGTCGAGCACATGGGTGGTCAGTTTTCCCATCGTGGACCTTGTCGGGGAATGTGGGGGAAGCTCATCATAACGCCGATCTGGACAGATACAAGCGTCGACCCATTCATCATGCGCGCCTGAGTGACGTATATCGGCGCCAAGAGCCCGCATATGCGTCCCGTCATATACTGTTGTGGTCGTTGCAATATATGATCAAGCGTATTCTTCCTTGTCGAGGGACGCCATGGCAGCTTCCTATCCGCGCGACCTGGCCGGCTACGGCCGCAATCCGCCGCATGCGCGCTGGCCCGGCGGCGCACGCATCGCCCTGCAGTTCGTGCTGAACTTCGAGGAGGGCGCCGAGAATTGCGTGCTGCACGGCGACCCGGCCTCCGAGACCTTCCTGTCCGAGATCGTCGGCGCCAGCGCCTTCCCGGCGCGCCACATGAGCATGGAGTCGCTCTACGAATACGGTTCACGCGCCGGCCTGTGGCGCCTGCTGCGGCTGTTCGAGGAACGCCGGCTGCCCCTGACCGTGTTCGGCGTGGCGCAGGCGCTCGAGCGCCACCCCGAGGCCGTCGCCGCGTTTCGCGAACTGGGGCACGAGATCGCCTGCCACGGCCTGCGCTGGATCTCGTACCAGAACGTCGACGAGGCGATCGAGCGCGCGCACATGAAAGAGGCCGTCGAGATCATGCGCCGCCTGCTAGGTGCCGCGCCGCAGGGCTGGTATACGGGACGCGATTCGCCCAATACGCGCCGGCTGGTGGTCGAGCATGGCGGCTTCGCCTACGATGCCGACCACTATGGCGACGACCTGCCGTTCTGGCAGCGGGTCGACGCGCTTGACGCCGATGGCGTCGTGCGCGCGGCGCCGCACCTGGTGGTGCCGTACACGCTCGACACCAACGACATGCGCTTCGTCACCGCCCAGGGCTTCAACTCAGGAACCCAGTTCTTCGACTACCTGAAGGATGCTTTCGACGTGCTCTACGCGGAAGGCGACCCCGCCGGCCTGGACCGGCCGAAGATGCTCTCGGTCGGCCTGCACTGCCGCCTGGCGGGGCGGCCGGGGCGCACGGCGGCGCTGGCGCGCTTCCTCGATTACGTGATGCGGCATGACCGGGTCTGGGTGACGCGCCGCATCGATATCGCCAATCACTGGAAAACCGTGCATCCTTACGTGGAATGAGGCGCAAGGACGCGCGTCCAAGATATTCGCAGTTGATGATAACCTATATCAGAATTTGATGATATGAGGATGGCCGCCGGATGGTAGCCTTCCGCCCTTGGCGAACAATAAAGTTGTACTTCGAGACAGGCATGTCAGAACCGATCCGATTCCTCTTCCGTGGCGAGGTGCGCGAACTGCGCGAGACGCCGCCGACGCAAACCATCCTGCAACACTTGCGGGAGGACGTGCGCTGCACCGGCACCAAGGAAGGCTGCGCCGAAGGCGACTGCGGCGCCTGCACGGTGGTGGTCGGTTCGCTGGAAGACGGCCATCTTGCACTCAAGTCCATTAACGCCTGCATCCAGTTCACCCCGACGCTGGACGGCAAGGCGCTGTTCACGGTCGAAGACCTGGCCCAGGCCGACGGCGCGCTGCACCCGGTGCAGCAGGCGCTGGTCGAGTGCCATGGTTCGCAGTGCGGCTTCTGCACCCCGGGCTTTGCCATGTCGCTGTGGGGCATGTACCTCAAGCAGGAGGGCCGCGCGCCGGCGCGCCGCGAGATCATTGACGCGCTGTCCGGCAACCTGTGCCGCTGCACCGGCTACCGTCCCATCATCGACGCCGCGCGCCGCATGACCGAACTCCCTGCTGTTGCTTTCGACAAGCCTGCGCTGGCCGAGCGCCTGCGCGGCCTGCAGCGCAGCACCGGCTTCAGCTACACGGCCGGCGGCCAACGCTTCCACGTGCCGCGCACCCTGGACGAACTGGTGGCCTTGCGCGCCGCGCATCCGGCCGCCGTGCTGCTGGCCGGTTCGACCGACGTCGGCCTGTGGGTCACCAAGCAGCTGCGCGATCTGGGCGATGTCATCTACCTGGGCCAGGTCGAGGCGCTCAAGAGCGTGCGTATGGATGCCGGCATGCTGGAGATCGGCGCCGGCGTCTCGCTGCAGGATGCCTACGCGGCGCTGTGCGAGCGCTATCCGGCCGAGCTGTCCGAACTCTGGCAGCGCTTTGCTTCTCTCCCGATCCGCAATGCGGGCACCCTGGGCGGCAATGTCGCCAACGGCTCGCCGATCGGCGATTCGATGCCGTGGCTGATCGCGCTGGGCAGCCAGGTGGTCTTGCGCGGTAACGAAGGCATCCGCGTGCTGGCGCTGGAAGATTTTTATCTGGGCTACCAGCAGAAAGACCTGCGCGCGGGCGAGTTCGTGCAAGCGGTGCGCGTGCCGCTGCCGTTGCCCGGGCTGCGGTTCCGTACCTATAAACTGGCCAAGCGCTTCGACCAGGACATCTCGGCGGTGTGCGCCGCCTTCGCCGTGACGCTCGACGGCGCGACCATCGTCGACGCGCGCATTGCCTTTGGCGGCATGGCGGCCACGCCGAAGCGCGCGCTTGAGGCCGAAGCCGTCCTGCGAGGCCAGGACTGGAACGAAGCCACGCTGCGCGCGGCGATGGCGGCGCTCGCCCGCGACTACGCGCCGCTGAGCGACGCGCGCGCCTCCAGCAGCTACCGCATGCGCACCGCGCAAAACCTGCTGCACCGCTTCTGGCTGGAGACGCGCCCGGAAAATCCGCTGCCGGCCAGCGCCGTCAACGCCTTTGCAAGCTTGTGAGGGATTGATCATGAACGACGCAGGCTTGAACCGCATGGACGCCTGGGCCGAAGTCGGCCGCGCACGCAAGCACGAATCCGCCGAGCTGCACGTGCGCGGCCAGGCCACCTATACCGACGACATCCCCGAGCTGGCCGGCACCCTGCACGGGGCACTGGGCCTGTCGGCGCGCGCGCATGCGCGCGTCAAGGCGATCGACCTGGCGAAGGTATCCGCCAGCCGCGGCGTGGTCGCGGTGCTGACGGCGCGCGACATCCCCGGCCTGAACGATTGCGGCCCGATCGTCCACGACGATCCGATCCTGGCCGATGGCCTGGTCCAGTACGTCGGCCAGCCGGTCTTCATCGTCGTCGCCGACAGCCATGACAACGCGCGCCGCGCGGCGCGCCTGGCCGTGGTCGACTACGACGACCTGCCGGCCATCCTCACGCCGCAGGCGGCGCGCGCCGCCGCATCCTACGTGCTGCCGCCGATGCGCCTGGCCCGCGGCGACGCGGCGCAGGCCTTCGCGCGCGCGCCGCACGTCGTCAAGGGCGAGCTGCACGTGGGCGGCCAGGAGCAGTTCTACCTCGAAGGGCAGATCGCCTATGCGATCCCCGGCGAGGACCGCGGCATGCACGTGTACTGCTCGACCCAGCACCCGAGCGAGATGCAGCACGTCGTCGCGCATGCGCTGGGCCTGCACTCGCATCATGTGACGGTCGAGTGCCGCCGCATGGGCGGCGGCTTTGGCGGCAAGGAATCGCAGTCGGCGCTGTGGGCCGCGGCGGCGTCGATCGCGGCCGTGCGCACCGGGCGCCCGGTCAAATTGCGCGCCGACCGCGACGACGACATGCTGGTCACCGGCAAGCGCCACTGCTTCCACTACGAGTACGAGGTCGGCTACGACGACGACGGCCGCATCCTGGCGGCGAAGGTCGACATGGTCACCCGCGCCGGCTACTCGGCCGACCTGTCGGGCCCCGTCGCCACGCGCGCGGTCTGCCACTTCGACAATGCGTATTATCTTTCCGACGTCGAGATCCGCGCCGCCTGCGGCAAGACCAACACCCAGTCGAACACCGCATTTCGCGGCTTCGGCGGACCGCAGGGCGCGATCGCCATCGAGTACGTGCTCGACGAGATCGCGCGCGAGCTGAGGCGCGATGCGCTCGACATCCGGCGCCTGAATTTCTATGGCAAGACCGAGCGCAACGTCACGCCCTTCGGCCAGGAGATCGTCGACAACGTGCTCCCCGAACTGGTGGCCGAGCTCGAAGCCGACAGCGATTATCGCGCCCGGCGCGCCGCCATCCTCGAGTACAACCGCGCCAGCCCGGTGCTCAAGAAGGGCCTGGCGCTCACGCCGCTCAAGTTCGGCATCGCCTTCAACGTCACCCACCTGAACCAGGCCGGCGCGCTGGTGCACGTCTACGTGGATGGCTCGGTCCTGGTCAACCATGGCGGCACCGAGATGGGGCAGGGCATCAACACCAAGGTGATGCAGGTGGTGGCGCACGAGCTGGGCGTGGAACTGGAAAGGGTGCGCGCCACCGCCACCAATACGTCCAAGGTCGCCAATACCTCGGCCACGGCGGCGTCGACCGGCGCTGACCTGAACGGCAAGGCGGCCCAGGATGCGGCGCGCACCATCCGCGCGCGCCTTGCCGATTTCGCCGCCGGCCAGTACGGCGGCGCGGCCAGCGAGGTGCGCTTCGCGGCCGGGACCGTGTTCGTCGCCGGCATGGCGCTGCCGTTCGAGGAACTGGTGGCCAAAGCGTATCTGGCGCGGGTGCAGCTGTGGTCCGACGGTTTCTATGCGACGCCCGGCCTGCACTGGGATCCGAAGACGATGAGCGGCCGGCCGTTCTCGTATTTCGCCTATGGCGCGGCGGTGTCCGAAGTCGTGGTCGACACGCTCACCGGCGAATGGAAGCTGCTGCGCGTGGATGCGCTGTACGACGCCGGCCGCTCGCTCAATCCGGCGATCGACATCGGCCAGGTCGAAGGCGCCTTCATCCAGGGCATGGGTTGGCTGACGACGGAAGAACTGTGGTGGAATCCGGCCGGCAAACTGATGACGCATGCGCCGTCCACCTACAAGATTCCGGCCGTCTCGGATTGTCCCGAAGACTTCCGCGTGCGCCTGTTCGACAACGCCAACGTCGAGGACAGCATCCACCGCTCGAAGGCGGTCGGCGAGCCGCCGCTGCTGCTGCCGTTCTCGGTCTTCTTCGCGATCCGCGACGCCGTCTCGAGCGTGGGCGGGCACCGTGTCAACCCGCCTTTGAACGCGCCGGCGACGTCCGAAGAGATCCTGAAGGCGGTCGCTTTCGTCGAGGCGGCGCGCGCATGACGAACGACTGGCTTGCCCCGCACGCGGGCGCGGCCGCCGTGCTGGTGACGGTGGCGGCCGTGAAGGGCTCGGTGCCGCGCGAACCGGGGGCGAAGATGCTGGTGCGCGCCGGGGATTTCGACGGCACCATCGGCGGCGGCCACCTCGAGCACCGGGCACTGGACATCGCGCGTGCGATGCTGCAGCTTGGCGAAGCGCGCCGCTTCGAGCGCTTTCCCCTTGGCCCGAGCCTGGGCCAGTGCTGCGGCGGCGTGGCCTGGCTTGCGTTCGAGCGCATGGAAGCCGAACAGATGGATATCCTGCGCGCGCGCCGCCACCAGGACACCTGGCGCCTGGTCGCCCTCGACGGCGCCAGCGAATGGACGCTGCTCGACGAAGCGGGCCGTCACCTCGCCGGTGCGGTCACGACGCCAATCCTTGCAGCGCAAGGCGATACGCGCGTGGTGGAGGGGGAGGGCCGCCGCCGCTGGCTGCTGGACGCCGTCCCCGCCCCGCGCGAGCACCTGATGCTGTTCGGCGCCGGCCATGTCGGCGCCGCCATCGTGCGCGCGCTGGCGCCCTTGCCCTGCCGCGTCACCTGGGTCGACGAACGCGACGACCTGTTCCCGCTTGATGTCCCCGCCAACGTGACGGTGGAAGCGACCGACACCCCGGAAGCACTGGCCGAACGCGCCGCCCCCGGGACCAGCTTCCTGGTCATGACTCACAGCCACGCGCTCGACCTGCGCCTGTGCCACGCAATCCTGTCACGCGCGCGCAGTGATTCCTGCAAGGATTGGTTCGGCCTGATAGGATCGAGTACCAAACGCAGCCAGTTCGAGGCGCGCCTGCGCGAACGCGGCGTCGATGCCGCGCGCCTGGCCGATATGACCTGCCCGATCGGCCTGCCCGGCATCGACGGCAAGGCCCCGGCCGTGATCGCCGCCTCCGTCGCCGCCCAGCTGCTGTCCGTGTGGGAAGCCGCCCACTACCCTGAAGAACAACCGGAACTCTCGTAATGTCCACCGCATCATCCAATGTGCAAGCCTACCGTGCCAGCTTGCTGCACTTTCGCGCCGATCCGGCCTTCGACGACGGGGCCGCGCTGTGGCATGAAGACGGCCTGCTGATCGTCGAGGACGGCCGCGTCAAGGCCGCCGGCGACCATGCCGCGCTGGTTTCCACTTTGCCGCCCGGCCTGGAGCCGGTCGACTACCGCGGCAAGGTGATCGCCCCCGGCTTCATCGACACCCACCTGCATTACCCGCAGACCGACATGATCGCTTCGCCGTCGCCGGGCCTGTTGCCATGGCTGGAGACCTACACCTTCCCGAGCGAGCGCCGTTTCGAGGACCCGGCGCATGCGCGCGCGACCGCCGAGTTCTTCCTCGACGAACTGCTGCGCTGCGGCACCACCACCGCCGTGGTGTATTGCACCGTGCATCCGCAATCGGTCGACGCCTTTTTTGAGGCGAGCGAGGCGCGCAACCTGCGCATGGTGGCCGGCAAGGTGCTGATGGACCGCAACTGCCCGGACTTCCTGCGCGACCTCGAGGGCGACCTGGGGCAGAGCGAAGACCTGATCCACAAATGGCACAAGCGCGGACGGTCGCTGTACGCGATCACGCCACGCTTCGCCCCGACGTCGACCGACGTCCAGCTGCGCCTGACCGGCGAGCTGGCGGCGCGCCACCCGGACACCTTCATCCAGACCCACGTCTCGGAAAACAAGGACGAGTGCACCTGGGTGAGCGAGCTGTTCCCGCAGGCGCGCAGCTACCTCGACGTGTACGAGCGCTTTGGCCTGATGCGTCCGCGCGCATTGTTCGGCCACTGCATCTGGCTCGACGACGAAGACTTCGCGCGCATGGCGGCCACCGGGTCGGCCGCCGCCGTGTGCCCGACCTCGAACCTGTTCCTGGGCAGCGGCCTGTTCGACTTCGAACGCGCCGACAGCGCGCGTGCGCTGCTCTCGCTGGGCACCGACGTCGGCGCCGGCACCTCGTTCTCGATGCTGCAGACCATGAACGAAGCCTACAAGGTGGCGCGCCTGAAGGGCAGCTACCTGCCGGCGCTGCGCATGTTCTACCTCGCCACACTGGGCGCGGCGCGCAGCATGCGCCTGGACGACACGATCGGCAGCTTCCAGCCCGGCCTGGAAGCCGACTTCGTGGTGCTCGACCGCGAGGCGACGCCGCTGCTGGCGCGTCGCACCAGCTACGCCGATTCGCTGGAAGAACTGCTGTTCGCGCTGGCGCTGCTGGGAGACGACCGCACGATCGCCGCGACGTATTCGGGCGGACGCAAGGTGCATCAGCGCGCATTTGGCAAATGAGTCTGGCAATATTGCCAAGGGTGAACTAAGCAGTTAGAGTGGCGCGATTCCATCTCATCCAGAAAGCACACTATGCACAAGCTACTCTCCGGCAGCGCGCTGCTGGCGCTGGCCGTGGCCGGCGCTCCGGCCTGGGCCAAGGAGCCTGCCGCCAACGCCAATGAAGCGGCCACCGCCCGCCACTACGCGGGCCTGATCGCGGGCGAGCAGCCGAAGCTGTCCGAGCTGACGATGTTCTTCACGCAGATGCCGAAGGGCGGCGACCTGCACCACCATTATTCGGGTTCGGTGTATGCCGAGACCTATACCGAATTCGTCGACAAGCAGGGCTTCTGCATCAACACGCAGACGTATCGGATCGAGACCGACAAGGCAGTCGTCGCCGCCGAACGCGCGAAGCCGGCAGCCCAGCGTGCTTGCCGCTCGGGCGCCGAGGTGCGCGCCGACGAAGACACCTGGCGCGAAGTGGCCAAGCGCTGGTCGAACAGGGATTTCTACAACCACACCAACCTGCAGCCGGCGCCCGACCAGCGCTTCTTCCAGACCTTCGGCTACTTCGGCCCGGTGGCCAACGACAACCTGCGCGAAGGCCTGCTGGAGATCAAGGAGCGCGCGATCGCGGAAAACGTCGGCTACATCGAAACGATGTTCCTGCTGTCGCCCTTCATCGCCAATCCGGATTTCGACAGCCAGGCCTGGGCCACGGTGAACGACGACAAGGCGCTCGACGATGCGCTGCGCGCGAAACTGGCTGCGCTGGATAAAGACGCCGCCTTCAACAAGTCGATCGACGACTTCGTCCAGCAGATCCATGCCGCCTCCGAAGGCATCGACGACGAGCGTTTCACCATGCGCTACCAGAACTACACGCTGCGCCTGTTGAACCCGTCGCAGGTCTTCTCGGCCATGGTGTCGAGCTTCAAGGCGGCAGCCAAGGGCGGGCGCGTCGTCGGCCTGAACATCGTGGGCCAGGAAAGCACCCACGTCTCGATGCGCGACTATCTTCTCCACATGAAGATGTTCCGCTTCCTGAAGTCGGTCTACCCGGACGTGAAGGTGGCGATGCATGCGGGCGAACTGGCGCTGGGCGACGTGCCGCCGGAAGGCCTGAAGTTCCACATCGACCAGGCGCTGGCGGTGGCGGGCGCCGACCGCATCGGCCACGGCCTGGACCTGGCGCACGAGGCGAATGCCCCCGGCATCATGAAGACCATGCGCGAGAAGGACATCCCGGTCGAGATCAACCTGACCTCGAACGCCTTCATCAGCGGCGTGTCGACCACGAACCATCCGCTGAACCTGTATCGTAAATATGGCGTGCCCTACGTGATCTCGACCGACGATGCCGGCGTGACCCGCCACACGCTGTCGCATGAGTACGTACAGTTCGCCAGCCAGTTCAAGCCGAGCTACGCGGAAGTGAAGAAGGCCTCGTACAACAGCATCCGCTATGCCTTCTTGCCCGTGGCAGAAAAGCAACGGCTGACCCGACAACTGGATCAGCGTTACACGGAATTCGAGGCAAAGATCGCTGCCCTGGACGCCGCGGCCGTCCGTGCCAAATAAAGTGTGACATCCACGGCCCGGCGCCCGCCGGGCCACTACCTTGTCATGATTCTCCGGTGACTCTTTGGTAATAAGTTAATATAAAATTAACTTATGTCGCCTTCTCGCTACAAAAATCTTCGTTCCCTACGCACTTCCACTGAATTTTTATCAAAAAAATTCCGCTGGAGAACGCCGCACATATAATCCCGCCTTGTCATATTCCGGCTGGCAGCACTCCGATTATGTCGCGTAAAGACAACACATACGCGGTGATTTATACGTAAAAGCTCTGAATAACGAAGCCAAAACGAATTTGTCGGCTTGTTCAAAGCTCATGCATATTGGCGGAATTCCGCTGTATCTCATCACTCCGTCGTGTCACTTTGTTGAAACATTGTAACGATACAATCGCAGCCGCTTGCCGGCTGAAGCGCTGCCGCACCAAGCAAAAAATTCAAGCAGTAAATCGTAGGGGAGGGCGTCCGCCCGGGCGTCCAACAATAAATTGAAGTTCTTTTTGGGGTAATCAATGATCACTCAACAACAGATCCGGCTCACCAAATTGGCGCTGGCTTTGTCGGTTGCACTGGCGGCGTCGCCGTCGTTTGCACAGAACACCACGTCCGCCATCGGTGGCCGTATCTCGAACGCTGCGGGCGCACCAGCCGCCGGCGCCCAAGTGCAGATCCTGCACGTCGAGTCGGGTTCTGTCAGCAATGTCGTCACTGACGCGGAAGGCCGCTACACCGCGCGCGGCCTGCGCGTGGGTGGTCCTTACACCGTTACCATCACCAAGGATGGCGTCACCCAGACCCGCAACGACGTCTACGTCGAGCTGGCGCAGACCGCGACCGTCGACGCGACCGTCGGCATCCAGACCGTGACCGTGGCCGGCTCGGCTGTTCGTTCGGAGATTTTCTCGAGCAACAACATGGGCTCGGGCACCTCGATCAGCAACACCGAACTGCAGACCCAGGCATCGATCCAGCGTAACCTGCAAGATTACGCCCGTGCCGACCCGCGCGTGTCGCAGACCGACAAGGACCGCGGCGAACTGTCCGTGGCCGGCCAGAACTCGCGCTACAACTCGATGACCATCGACGGCGTCGCGATCAACGACACCTTCGGCCTGGAAGCGAACGGCAGCCCGACCGCACGCCAGCCGATCTCGATCGAAGCGATCCAGTCGGTGCAGGTCAACGTCGCCAACTACGACGTGACCCAGAAGGGCTACACCGGCGCCAACATCAACGCCGTGACCAAGTCGGGCACCAACACCTACAAGGGTGGCGTGTACTACGTGTTCCGCAACGACACCATGTCGGGCGACCGTTACAACCCGATCACCGACGTCTACAGCGAGCCGCCGAAGTCGAAGGAAACCACCAAGGGTATCTGGGCTTCCGGTCCCCTGATCCAGGACAAGCTGTTCATCTTCGCCCTGGCTGAAAACTACGAAAGCTCGCGTTCGAGCCCGGACTTCGGACCGATCGGCAGCGGCGCCGGCACCACCGTCGCCATCACCCCGGCAGCCATCTCCGAAGCCCAGCGCATCGCCCAGAGCGTCTACGGCGTCGACATCGGCAGCCCGACCGTTCCTAGCGGCTCGATGCTGACCTCGAAAGAGCGCATGGTGAAGTTCGACTGGAACATCACCGACGAGCACCGCGCCAACCTGCGCTATGCCAAGACCACCCAGGGCGAGCCGTTCTACCCGGGCTTCTCGGCCACCGGCGTCGGCCTGTCGTCGAGCTTCTACAACCAGGGCAAGGAGATCGAGACCGTCGTCGGCCAGGTCTTCTCGGACTGGACCCCGACCTTCTCGACCGAGTTCAAGTTCTCGACCCGCGACTATGATTCGGTCCCGGTCAACGCGACCCGCACCCCATCGATCGGCCTGCAATTCTCGGGCGCGCTGCCAGCCGGCGCACCGGCCGGCCTGTCGACCGCCAACCGTTTCCTGAACTTCGGCACCGAGTTCAGCCGCCATAACAACGTCCTGCGCAACAAGACCAAGGACATGTATGCCGGCGCCAACTGGATCGTGGGCGACCATGAGCTGAAGTTCGGCGTCGACCAGACCAAGAACGAAGTCTATAACGCCTTCCTGCAAGGCATTAACGGCTCGTACACCTTCGCCTGCCTGGATTCGGCCGATACCAACTTCTACTCGTTCGGCGCGCTGACCTGCTCCGGCGCCTCGGCCGAGCGCATCCAGCAAGCCGTGCTCGAGAACTTCCAGCGCGGCCGTCCGCTGAGCTTCAGCCAGCAGCGCGCGCTGCCGGGCGCATCGCTGAACGACGCGATCGCCACGTTCGAAACCAAGAACACCGGCCTGTTCCTGCAGGACACCTGGGCTGTCAACGACCAGCTGACCCTGACCTACGGCGTGCGTTACGACCGTAACGATGTCGGCGGCGTCCCGCTGTACAACGCCGCTGCCGCCGCACCGATGGTTGCCGGCAACCCGGCCACCGGCGTCCGCCAGAGCGGCGGCTTCGGTCTGGACAACCGCCAGACCATCGACGGCACCGACCTGGTCCAGCCACGCGTGGGCTTCAACTACCGCTTCGACAAGGCGGAGCGTCCGACCCAGCTGCGCGGCGGCGTCGGCCTGTTCCAGGGCGCGGCAGCGACCGTCTGGATGTCGAACCCGTTCTCGGGCACCGGCGTGGCAACCGCCACCATCAGCTGCTCGGGCACCGGCGCGACCCGCTGCCCGACCACGGGCGGCCTGGCCAGCCTGGATCCGGACGCCCAGCCGGCGATTTCCGGCGCGATTCCGGCTGCTGACGTGAACTTCCTGGATCCGGACTTCCGCCAGCCGTCGATCTGGAAAGCCAACCTGGCGTTCGATACCGAACTGCCATGGTACGGCATCGTGTTCGGCGCCGAAGCGCTGTACACCAAGAACAAGAACGGCATCTACTACGAGCACCTGAACCTGGGCGCGTCGACCCGCACTGGCACCGACGGTCGTGAGCTGTACTGGAACGCGGCCGGCTTGAACCAGAATAGCTGGGGCGTGTCGAACAACACCGCCAACGTGATCACCAGCGCCGGCGCACAGACCCGCTCGCTGAACAACCGCAGCTTCGGCAACGTGCTGGTGGCGCGCGATACCGACAAGGGCGATGCAAAAGTCCTGACCGCGTCGCTGTCGCGTCCGATGACCAAGGGCTTCGGCTGGTCGGTGGCTTACACCTACACCGATGCGACCGAAGTCTCGCCGCTGACCTCGTCGGTGGCCAACTCGAACTGGCGCGGTCGTTCGGTGTTCAACCCGAACGAAGAAGTCGCTGCAGCGTCGAGCTACGCCATCAAGAACCGCGTCAATGCGCTGGTCAACTTCCAGAAGAAGTTCTTCTCGAACTACAACACCCGCCTGGGCATCTTCTACGAAGGTCGTGAAGGTCGTCCATACAGCTGGACCATCAACAATGACCTGAATGGTGACGGCGAGTCGGGCAACGACCTGATGTACATCCCGACCGCGTTCGGTTCCGGTGAAGTCGTGTTCTACGGCGATACCGCGACCAACCATTCGAACGAGCAGCGTTTCTGGGACGTCGTCAACGCCAACAAGGGCCTGCACGGTTCGGCTGGTGGCGTCGTGAAGCGTAACAACAGCACCGCTGAGTGGGTCAACACCTTCGACGTGCGTATCAGCCAGGAAATCCCTGGCCTGTTCAAGCGCAACAAGGCGACCTTCACCCTGGACTTCATGAACTTCGGCAACCTGCTGAACAAGAAGTGGGGCCGTACCGAAGAGATCAGCTTCCAGTCGTCGGGCGGCATGGCGCGTAGCTTCGTCGACTACGCCGGTCTGGACAGCCAGGGTCGTTACATCTACGTCGTGCGCAACGACGTCGAGCGTCAAGACCTGAAGCAGTCGAAGGGCGAGTCGCAGTGGGCGATCCAGGCAACCCTCAAGTACGAATTCTAAGCAGGTCGAATTCGTAGCATGAGCTAGTCAAGAAACGGCCGGTGGAAACACCGGCCGTTTTTTCTTTCAAAAAATGAGAAACCCAGCCGCCGTAAGGATTTCCTGCGCACAAGCCGCGTGGGATAATGTTGGCTGTCGAGTTCGCTCGAACTCCGTTTTTCCGGACCCGCCGTTCGCGCCGGTCCGCATCCACTAAAGGTGTTCCCATGATCGTTTCGCGCCGCGCATGCGCCAGTCTTTCCACCCTCACCATGGCGCTGCTGCTGGCCGGCTGCGTCAGCGTGCCCCAGGGCCCGGTGACCCTCAATCTGGTGTCGCTGAACGACTTCCACGGCAACCTCGAACCGAGCCGCTACGTCCTCAAGCATGCGGACGGCAAAGAAGAAGTCATGCGCGCCGGCGGCGCCGAAGCGGTGGCCGCGGCCCTGCAGGCCTGGCGCAAGGAAGACAAGGACCTGCTGCTGGTGTCCACCGGCGACATCGTCGGCGCCAGCCCGGCGCTGTCTTCGCTGTGGGCCGACGAGCCGACCATCGAAGTGATGAACATGCTGAACCTGCGCGCCAGCGCGGTCGGCAACCATGAGTTCGACGGCGGCCGCAAGGAACTGCTGCGCCAGCAAAATGGCGGCTGCGATTCGCCGCATCCGACCCGCGCCTGCAAGCTCACCCCGAATTTCGGCGGCGCCAGGTTCACCTACCTCGGCGCCAACGTGATCGACTCGGCCACCGGCAAGCCGGTCATCCCGGGCTTCAGGATCGAAGACGTCAAGGGCATCAAGGTCGGCCTGGTCGGCGTGGTGCTGAAGGACACGCCGAACATGGTGGTCGCTTCCGGCATCGCCGGCCTGCGCTTCGGCGACGAGGCCGAGGCGATCAATGCCGCGCTGCCGGCCATGCGCGCCGCCGGCGCGCAAGTCATCGTGGCCCTGGTGCACCAGGGCGGCCGCACGGTGGAGTCGCCGCTGCAGGCCGGCTGCTCGCAGCTCAAGGGCGACATCGTCGACGTGGTGAAAAAGATCGACCCGTCGGTCAAGCTGGTGCTGACCGGCCACTCGCACCAGGGCTACCTGTGCAATGTGGATGGCCGCACCGTGACCCAGGCCGACACCGCCGGCCACCTGCTCACCCGCGTGTCGATGCAGGTCGAGCCGAAGACCGGCGCGGTGAGCAACCTGGTCGTGAAGAACGTGGTGATGAAGCCGGACGACTACCCGGCGGACCCGAAGATGACGGCCTTCGTGGCGCAGGTGAAGGAGCGCAGCAAGGAAGCCCTGAATCGCCCGATCGCCAGGGTGGCCGGCGCCCCCGTGCTGCGCAGGACCAATGATGCCGGCGAATCGGTGCTGGGCAATATGATCGCCGATGCTGCCCTCGATTCGGTCCGTCACCTGGGCGCGCAACTGGCCTTCATGAACAACGGCGGCATCCGCCGCGACCTCGAGGCCGGCGCTGACGGTACGGTGGCCTTCGGCCAGGTCCAGGTGGTACTCCCATTCGGCAACACGACGGTCGTGATGGACCTGACCGGCGCCCAGATCCGCGCCCTGCTGGAACGCCAGTGGGCCGACGGCGTCGATTCGAATTCGTCGGTGCTGCAGATTTCCGAGGGCTTCAGCTATGCCTGGGACCCGAAGCGTCCGGCGGGCAGCCGCCTGGTCCCGGGCAGCCTCAGGCTGAACGGCAAGGAGATGCAGGACAACGCCACCTACCGCATCGCCACCAACAACTTCCTGGCCGAAGGCAGCGACGGTTATCCAGAGTTCGGCAAGGGCACGGCGCGCGTCGACACCGGCATGCGCGACCTGGACGGCTTCATCGCTTACCTGAAGAAGATCGAAGGGCAGGGCGCGATGGCGCCAGCGGCTCCGCGCATCCGCAAGGTCAACTGAATCAACAAGGAATCACCATGAAAAAACTCGCATGCGCGCTGGCGCTGACCGGCGTCTTCGCATCGGTGGCCGCGCCCGACGCCGCCGCCTGGGGCCGCGACGGCCACCGCGCCATCGGCGCCATCGCCGACCGCCTGCTCAAGGGCAGCAACGCGCAAAAGGAAATCGCGCAGCTCTTGCAGCCGGGCGAATCGCTGGCGTCGATGGCCAGCTGGGCCGACTGCGTCAAGGGCACCTACTGCGGCCCGCAGACGCCCGAGATGGTCGAGTACGTGGCCGCCAATCCGCGCCACAGCGAATACCACTACACCAATGTGCCGTTCCAGCTGGACCACTACCATGAACACGGCGTGGGCACGAGCGAGGTCGACATCGTGCAGACGCTGGAGCAGTGCATCGCCGTCCTGCAAGGCAAGACCGACCCTGCCCTGAACCCGCACAAGTTCACCAAGCGCCAGGCCCTGATCCTGCTGACCCACTTCGCCGGCGACATCCACCAGCCGCTGCACGTGGGTTCGGCTTTCGTTTCCAAGGACGGCCAGTTCGTGGTGCCGAAAGACCGCGCCGAGATCGACGAGACCCTGGTCTTCGACTCGCGCGGCGGCAACAACCTGCTGCTGGATAACGAGCGCCTGTCGGCCCTGTCGGCCGGCGTGATCCCGGCCGGCGAGCCAATCGTCGTCAAGGAAGGCGTGCCGGCGGCGCTGACCAAGCCGTTCCACTCCTACTGGGACAGCACCACGGTCGATTACGCCTTCCGCCGCATCAAGACCCGCACGCCGGAGCAGTTCGCCGACGTCGCGGTCGCCAGCCGGCCACAGATCAAGCGGGCGCAGGGCGATGTCTCGACCTGGCCGTTGCAGTGGGTCGAGGACGGCCTGGTGTCGGCCAAGCTGGCCTACAAGGACGTGACACCTGGAAAGCTGACCCCGCAGACCAGCAAGAAGGGCGAGACCTATTACACCTTCGCGCTCGAAGTGCCGCAGAACTACCCGGTGCCGAGCTCGGAGATCGCCAAGACCCAGCTGATCAAGGGCGGCTACAACCTGGCGGCGATGCTGCAGGCGATCTGGCCATAATTTTGCGCCGCGCCGATCCCCGGTCGCGTATGGCGCATTTTTTTCGTGGCCTCGGCTAGAATCGCGTCATCCCGACCAGATTCCGAGGCCACATGCATCCCACCCTCAAGGCCGCTATCGCGGCCGCATGCCTGATTCCCTCCCTCCACGCCAGCGCGCAGTCGCCCGAACTGGCGCCCGCCTCGGCCGGTTTGCCGCTCTGGGAATTCGGCGTGGGGGCCTTCGGCCTCACGGCGCCGGCCTATCCCGGCGCCGACGATCGCAACAACCGCGTCCTGCCCGTGCCCTACCTGCTGTACCGCGGCGAAGTGCTGCGCGCCGACCAGTCGGGCATCGGTGCGCGCCTGTTCCGTTCCGACCGGCTCGAGTTCGATGTCGGCCTGGCCGGCGCCTTGCCATCCGATTCCGACGACGTCGAGATCCGCGCCGGCATGCCCGACCTGGGAGCACTGTTCGAATTCGGTCCACGCCTGAAGATCCGGGTGGCCGATTTCGACGAGCGCAGCCGCCTGCGCGCGGAGCTGCCGCTGCGCGCCGTGATCGAGGCAAGGGGAGGGCTGCGGCGCCAGGGCTGGACCTTCGAGCCCAAGCTGGCGTATGAGACGCGTGGCGAACGCGGGCTGTGGAGCGTCGAGGGGAATGTCTCGGTCGTGTTCGGCGACAAGCGCATCAACCGCTATTTCTACGAGGTGCAGCCGCAGTATGCGAACGCGTCGCGCGCCGCTTATGGCGCCGACGCCGGCCTGATGCTGACCCGCGTCGGCCTATTCGCCACGCGCCAATTGAATCCGGATGTGCGCCTGTTCGGCTTCGTGCGCTTCGAATCGTATGCGGGCAGCGCCAACCGCGACAGCCCGCTGCACCTCAAGAACACCGGCACCTCGGCCGGCATCGGCTTTGCCTGGACCCTGGCGCGCTCGAGCCGCCGCGCGGCCGGCTATGAGCCGGTCGATCCGGTCACGCCATAAAAAAACGCCGGGACCAGCCCGGCGTCAAACGAAGACACGAATCGTCGGCGTCAGGCCGCCTGGCGCATCGCCAGGGCCGGACGGCCGGCGTTCTTGAGCGCAGGACGGCCGGCAGCCGCTTCGGGCTCGAAGCGGAAGGTCGACACCAGCTGCGCCAGCAATTGCGCCTGTTCGCGCATCGAGGTCGAGGCAGCCGCCGCTTCTTCCACCAGCGCCGCGTTCTGCTGCGTCACCTGGTCCATCTGGGCGATCGCCTGGTTCACCTGCTCGATGCCGGCCGACTGCTCCTGGCTGGCCATGGCGATGCCCGACATGATCGCGGTGACGCGGCCGATGCTGTCCACGATTTCCTGCATGGTCGCGCCGGCATCCGACACCAGGCGGCTGCCTTCCTCGACCTTGGCGCTCGAGTCGCCGATCAGGGTCTTGATTTCCTTGGCCGCCGCCGCCGAACGCTGGGCCAGGTTGCGCACCTCGCTCGCCACGACCGCGAAGCCGCGGCCCTGTTCGCCGGCGCGCGCCGCTTCCACGGCCGCATTCAGCGCCAGGATATTGGTCTGGAAGGCGATGCCGTCGATGACCGAGATGATGTCGACGATCTTCTTCGACGAATCGTTGATCGCGTCCATGGTCTGCACCACGCGGCCGACGGTCTCGCCGCCGCGGCCCGCCACTTGCGAGGCGGTCTGCGCCAGCGCATTGGCTTCGCGCGCATTGTCGGCGTTCTGCTTCACGGTCGAGGTCAGTTCTTCCATCGACGACGCGGTCTCTTCCAGCGCGCCGGCCTGCTGCTCGGTGCGCGACGACAGTTCGAGGTTGCCGGCCGAAATCTGGTCGGCCGCTTCGACGATGGTCTCGGTGCCGCTGCGCACCTGGCCGACGATGCCCACCAGGTTGTCGTTCATGTCCTTCAGGGCGCCCATCAGCACGCCGGTTTCGTTGCTGCCCTGGGCGACGATGCGGCTGCTCAAGTCACCGGTTGCGACGGTCTGGGCCACGGCCACGGCTTCTTCCAACGGCGCGGTGATGCGGCGGCCGATCCACCAGGCGAAGGCGGCGCCGGCCACCAGGGCGATCGCGGCCAGGGTCAGCTGCAGGTTCAGGCTGGTCTTGAAGCCGTCATCGATCGACTGCGCATCGGCTTCGACCACCTTCTTCTGGTACTCGACGATCGCGCGCAGGCTCTCGATGTACGACTTCACACGCGGCAGCATGTCCTTGGCCAGGAATTCGCGCACCGCTTCGTCGTCGCCGGCCGCTTTTTTCTCCAGCACGCTCTTGCGCGCGGCGCGGTAGCCTTCGCGCTGCTCGTCGACCTTGTCGAACAGGGCCATCGCCGCGGCGTCGTCCTTCAGGCTTTCGATCAGGCCCTTGTGCAGCACGTCCGAACGCTTGGACGAGGAGGCGATATCGTCGAGGAAGTATTTCTCGTCGGCGGCGTCAGCCATCTTGATGGCGGCGATCGTGCGCGCCGCATTGGTTTCGATGATGGCCTGCCATTCCTGCAGCATGGCCAGACGCTCCATGCTTTCGGTGGTCAGCCTGTCGGTCAAGTCTTCCGCCTTCTTGGTCTGGATCAGGCCGATGCCGACCAGGATCAGCATTGCCGCAAGCAGGGTAGCGAAGCCGCCGAACAGGAGGCTGCGCAGCTTGATGTTCTCGATTGCCATAAGTTTCCTATAGAGAAAATTTGCATGTCAACGACCATGGTCTGTTCGTTGCCATACGGAAAGTCGGTATTTTCTCAGACTGGACAGCAATTTCCGAACAAGATTGCATTTTGTATGCCAAATTTCTTGATATGTGTGGCAATGCAGTCACGTTCACTTGTCATCACAACAAGTGATAGCTGATTTCGCGCTGCGAGGCGGGGCAGGGAAGGAGAAAACGCCTGCCCGCGAACGCGGGCAGGCGAAGGTATTGCTCAGCGCGACTTGACGAAGGGTTTGCCCAGCGCTTTCGGCGCCACCGACTTGGCCATCAGGCCAGCCAGCACGACCACGGTGACGATGTACGGGATCATCTGAATCAGCGAGCCCGGGATGCGGCCCACGACCGGCAGGTCGACGCCTTCGATCTGGATCTGCACCGCGGCGAAGAAGCCGAACATCATGCAGCCGAGCACCGTGTGCAGCGGACGCCAGTTGCCGAACACCAGGGCGGTCAGCGCCAGGTAGCCGGCGCCGGCCGACATGTCGCGCAGGAAGAAGCCGCTCTGGACGATCGACAGGTAGGCGCCCGAGAACGAGCACAGCACGCCGGCGATGATCATCGCCGTGTAGCGGGTGCGCTGGACCGAGATGCCGGCGGCGTCGGCCGCGTGCGGATTCTCTCCGCAGGCGCGCAGGCGCAGGCCGAAGCGGCTGTGGAACAGCACCCAGTGCACGATCGGCAGCAGGGCGAAGGCGAAGTACACCAGCGGCGAGTGGCCGCCGATCAGGCGCGTCCAGACCCAGCCCAGGCCGGGGATGTCGGCCACCAGGTCGGAACCCGGCAGCACCACGGTCGACAGGCGCGCCTCGCCCAGGTCCGGCGTACGGCCGCCCTGCTGGAAGAAGTACTGGGCCACGACAAAAGTCAGGCCGCTCATCGCGATATTGATGGCGATGCCCGCCACCAGCTGGTTGCCCTTCTGGGTGATCGAGACGAAGGCCTGCACCAGGGCCAGTGCGACTGATGCGAGGATGCCGGCGGCGATGCCGATCCACGGGTCCTGGTAGGTGTAGGCGACGCCGGCCGAGACGAAGGCCGAGGCCAGGATCTTGCCCTCGAGGCCGATGTCGACCACGCCGCTGCGTTCGGCGAACAGGCCGGCCATGGCCGCGAAGATCAGCACCGGCGCGTTGCGGATGGTGGAGACGACGATGCTGGCGAACTGGAAGTCTTCCATGGCTTATCCCTTGCTACGACGAGTGGCGTTGATCAGTTTCAGCAGCGCCGGTCCATACATGTTTTCCATGGCGCCGCAGAACAGGATGATCAGGCCCTGGATGAAAATGAAGGTCTCTTGCGGGATGTTCGGCTTTTCCAGCGACAGGTCGAAGCCGCCCTGGATCAGCGCGCCGAACAGCACCGACGACAGCAGGATGCCGACCGGATGCTGGCGGCCCATCAGCGCGATCGCGATGCCGATGAAGCCGGCGCCGGCCGGGAAGTTCAGGCTCAGGTAGTGGGTCGAGCCGAGGATCGAGTTCACCGCCGCCAGGCCGGCCAGGGCGCCCGAGATCAGCATCGCGACGATGATGGTGCGGCTGATGCGCACGCCGGCGTAGTGGGCGGCGTGGGCGTTCAGGCCGGTCGCCTGCAGCTTGTAGCCCCAGCTCGAACGCGACACCGCCACCCAATAGACCACCAGCGCGACCAGGGCCAGGATGAAGGCCAGGTTGAGCGGCGTGTTCTCGCCGAAGAACGGCAGCCAGGTCGACAGCTGCGGGATCGCCGCGGCGTCCGAGAACACGCGGCTGGCCGGGTTCTGGTCGCCCTCGGGGATCATGTACTTGACGATGATGAAATTCATCAGGCCGGCGGCGATGAAGTTGAACATGATGGTCGTGACCACCACGTGGCTGCCGCGCCTGGCCTGCAGGTAGCCGGGCAGGAAGGCCCAGGCCGCGCCGAACAGGGCGCTGGCGACGATCGCCAGCGGGATCAGGAGCCAGGCGGAGAGCGAGGCGTCGAACGCCAGCATCGCCAGGGTCAGGCCCAGGCCGCCCAGGTACATCTGGCCTTCGGCGCCGATGTTGAACAGGCCCGCCTTCATCGCGATCGACACGGCCAGGCCGGTGAAGACGAACGTGGAGGCGTAGAACAGCGTGTAGCTCAGGCCTTCCGGATTGATGACGGCGCTGTTGACGAGGATCTGCAGCGATTCGACCGGGCTCTCGCCCAGCAGGTGGATGACCAGCGCGGCGACCAGCAGCGCGGACAGCAGGTTCAGGACCGGCAGGACGAAGCCCGAGGCCCAGCGTGGGAGTTCAGTCGTTTTCATGATTTGTGCATCCCGCCCATCAGGAGGCCGATGCGGGTGGTGTCGAATTCGTCAATATGGAGTTCGCCGGTGACGCGGCCGCCCGACATCACGACGATGCGGTCGCTGAGTGCGCGCACTTCTTCCAGCTCGGTCGACACCAGCAGGATGGCCACGCCTTCGTCGCGCAGGCGCAGCAGCTGGGTGTGGATGCTCTCGATGGTGCCGATGTCGACGCCGCGGGTCGGCTGGCCGACCAGCATCAGCTTCGGCGCGGCCGACACTTCGCGCGCGATCACGACCTTCTGCTGGTTGCCGCCCGAGAGCAGGCCGATGCGCACATTGGGGTCTTTCGGGCGCACGTCGAATTCCTCGAGCAAGCCGGCGCAGCGTTTGGCGATGGCGTCGAAGTCGAACAGGCCGCGCTTCGTGACGCGGTCCTGGTAGCCGAACACGGTGTTCTGCATGACCGAGAAATCCTTGATCACGCCGTCGCGCAGGCGGTCTTCCGGCACGTGGCCGATGCCGAGGTCACGAAATAGGGCGGGCAGGCCGTCGGCGTTGGCGCGGCCGGCGAAGGGCAGCGGCGCGCCTTCCATCGTCACCTTGCCGGAAGTCGGCAGGCGCATGCCCGCCAGGATTTCCATCAGCTCGCTCTGGCCATTGCCCGAGACGCCGGCGATGGCGACGATCTCGCCGGCGCGCACGTCCAGGGCAATGTCGGCCAGCAGCTGGACGCCGTTGGCGTCCTTCAGCTCCAGGCCCTCGACCTGCAGCACCGGCGCGCCGGGGGCGTGCGGTTTGCGCGGCAGGTTGCCCTCGATCGGGCGGCCCACCATCATGTTCGCGAGCTGCTCCTTCGAGGTGTCGCGGGTGGCGACGGCGCCGGCCACGCGGCCAGCGCGCATCACCGTCACCTGGTCGGTGATCTCCATGATCTCGCCCAGCTTGTGGGTGATCAGGATGATGGTCTTGCCCTGTTCCTTGAACAGTCGCAGGATGTCGAACAGCGAGGCGATCTCTTGCGTGGTGAGCACTGCGGTCGGCTCGTCCAGGATCAGGATCTCGGCGCTGCGGTAGATCTGCTTGAGGATCTCGACCCGTTGCTGGGCGCCGACCGACAGGGTCGAGATGACCGCCAGCGGATCGACGTCGAGGTGGTAGCGGGCGCAGATCTCGCGCAGCTTGGCTTCGGTCTCGGTACGCTTCTTCGCCAGCTTGAAGCCGCCCTCGGCGCCGAGCATCACGTTATCGAGCACGGTCATGTTCTCGACCAGCATGAAGTGCTGGTGGACCATGCCGATGCCCAGGTCGATCGCCTCCTGGCTGGAGCGGATCTTCTGCTCGGCGCCGTTGATGACGAGCTGCCCGCTGTCGGCATGGTAGTAGCCGTACAGGATGCTCATCAGGGTGGATTTGCCGGCGCCATTTTCGCCGATCACGCCATGGATCGAGCCCTTGGCGATCGAGAAGCTGACGTCGGCGTTCGCCTGCACAGGCCCGAAGGCCTTGCTGATGTTGCGAAATTCTACGGCTGGCTGCATTGCGATCTGTCGTAAATATGAGTGTGCTTATCATTCAAAAGCGCGCCGGGCCGGTTGAAGCCGGCGCGGCGCGCTTTGAATGGGAATGAAAAGATCAGACCGGGCAGCTGCTGCCTGCGCGGTAATCGATGACCTTGATCTTGCCGTTGATGATGTCCTGGCGCACGGCGTTGACGCGCTTTTCGATCTCGGGCGTGACCACCTTGCGGTTGTCCTTGTCCAGCACCCAGTCCACGCCGCCTTCCTTCAGGCCCTTGTAGTGCACGCCAGCCTTCCAGCTGCCGTTCTTGACGGCCATGAAGGAGTCGTACACGGCCACGTCGACGCGCTTGACCATCGAGGTCAGCATGGTGCCCGGATGCATGTAGTTCTGGTTCGAGTCGACGCCGATCGCCAGCTTGCCGCGTTCCTTGGCGGCCTGCAGCGTGCCCATGCCGCTGCCGCCGGCCACCGCGAACACGACGTCGACGCCGCGCGCGAACTGCGCGCGCGCCAGCTCGCCGCCCTTGGCCGGGTCGTTCCAGGCGGCGGCGGTGGTGCCGACCATGTTCTGGACGATCTCGATCTTCGGCGCCTGGGCCTTGGCGCCCTGGCCGTAGCCGCAGGCGAAGGCGCGGATCAGCGGGATGTCCATGCCGCCCACGAAGCCGAGCTTCTTGGACTTGGAGGCCATGGCGGCGGCCACGCCGACCAGGTAGGAGCCTTCCTGTTCCTTGAACATCACCGATTCGATGTTCGGGCCTTGCGCGACGCTGTCGATCAGCACGAAGCGCACGTTCGGGAATTCACGGGCGACCTTCTGGACGGCCTGGGTTTGCGAGAAACCGATGGCGGCGATCATGTCGACCTTCTTGCGCGCCAGGCCGCGCATGACCTGCTCGGCCTGGGTATCGCTATTGGCCTGGACTTCGAACACCTTGACGCCGGTCTCCTTCGAGAAGCGCTGCAGGCCTTCGAAGGCCGACTGGTTGAACGATTTGTCGAATTTGCCGCCCGCATCGTAGACCATGCCGAGCTTCGGCTGCGCGATCGGACCTGCTGCCGGCGCGGCCAATGCACTGCCTGCGACGCACAGCGCCGCGATGGTCATGCTGAGTTGCTTAAATTTCATCAATGGGCTCCTGGAATAGCGATATTGTACCCGCGGCATGGTGGCCGATGGTAAGGGCTGCGCAATTGCGACCTCGAGCGACATGGCGGGGACGGCACTTCGCGCTGTGCGATTGTGTCAGTCCGGCGATCCGCAGGAAGTTACGGTTTGTATCTGGCGACTATTTTCTCAGCAGAAGGGCATACGTGTAGCACGGCCACAACAGGCTGGGAGGGTCGATCTGGCTGAAGTGAGCAAATCATGAGCAAACTCACGCCATTTCAGCGCAAGCTGTCAAATATGCATCAACCTGCAAGTTGATGACAAATACGATTTTACTTGCCAATTTATTCGTTGGAAATATAACTGCTGACAACTTTCAGCAATTATTTTGTCGCGAGGACGAAATCGGCGGGCGTCGGCACCGCCTCGGCGGGTGGTTCGGCGGTGGCGACCGCGTCGGCAACGGCCGCCGCGGCGGCCGGCGTCACCGGCTGGCTGAACTGGCGCGTGAGAAAGCCCGCGATCATGTCCTGGGTCGATGCCAGGTAGGGGATGTTCATGTGGTCGGAGTCGGGCACGATGTCGTCCGCCACCAGCTGGCCCAGCTTGGCCACCAGCAGGTCGGTATGCGTGTGCGGCACCACGTCGTCGCTGGCTGCGCGCAGCACATAGGTCGGCGCCTTGAGCGAGGGCGCGTACTTGATCGACTCGAAGCGGTGCTGCAGCATGTACTCGATCGGCATCACGCGGAAGCGTCGCTTGGCGATCGCCAGGATCGAATCGTAGGGCGTGATCAGGACCACGGAATGGGCGGGCCGCTCCTTGGCGACCTGCACCGCGACGCCCGAACCCAGGCTGCGGCCGACCACGGCGATGCGGTGCGGATCGACCTGGCCGCGCGTGGCGAGCCAGTCGTACAGCAGGCAGCCGTCTTCGATCATGTGGATCTCGGCCGGCACGCCCTGCGATTCGCCATAGCCGCGGTAGTTCATCGCCAGCACGGTCATGTTGGGGAACAGCTTGCCCGCATCGCGCACGACCCAGGACACTTCTTCGGAACGGCCGCCGAAATACAGCACCGCCGGGCGCGGACCGGGAATGGTCGGGGTCATCAGCCAACCCGAGAGGCGGGTGCCGTCGTTGGCGCGCAAGACCACGGGACGGGTGCGGTGGCCGCTGCTGCGCGGGCTTTTCACCTCGCGCTCGAGCGTCGGATTGAAGACCAGGCGGCGCTGGTTGGCGGCGACGGCCGCCGTCAGCCCCAGCCACAGCATGCTGGCAAAGCCCGTGATCCCCGCCGCCATTTTCTTCGACATATCCATGACTGACAGTCTACGCCAGCCGCTGAGTTTTGTTTTGTGTGATGCCTCTCACTGTCGGGCGGGCCATGCGAAACGGGTCAAGAAGTTGTTTTAAACCAACATCGAGCGCTGCCGTCGTGCTGGTGCCGCCGTCGGGCGATTGCGGGTACGATGTACGTTCACATTCATCCAAGCCATCCTGGAGACGCCGTGCATTACCTGCTCACCTATGACCTCGCCCCCGACTACCTCGAACGCCGCGGCGAATTCCGCGACGAACACCTGAAGCTGGCCTGGGAAGCGCAGGAACGCGGCGAACTGGTGCTGGCCGGCGCGCTGGCCGAGCCGGCCGATCATGCGGTGCTGGTCTTCGATTGCGAGACGGCCGAACCGGTCCAGCTGTTCGCGGCGCGCGACCCCTACGTCACCCATGGCCTGGTGCGCGCCTTCCACGTGCGCCAGTGGAATACGGTGGTCGGTGACCTGGCGGGCAATCCCGTACGGCCTGCCTGAATCGCCGCCTGAGTTCTTGCCGAATTAACACACAAGATCGGGTAACATCCTCGGCTTGTCGAACATTGCCGGGGAATCCATGCAATCTGCTGTCAATCTGTGGCCACTGCTCGGCGTGGTCGTCGTCGTCGCCGGCTTTTTGCTGCGCGCCAATCCGGTGCTGGTCGCCGTCGCCGCCTGCGGCGTGACGGGCGTCGCGGCCGCCATGCCCGTCATGGCCCTGCTCGAGTCGCTCGGCGCCGCCTTCGTCAAGACGCGCAACCTGCCGTTGATCCTGTTGCTGCCGCTGGCCGCGATCGGTCTGCTGGAGCGCTTCGGCCTGCGCGAACAGGCGCAATCGGTGATCGCGAAGGTGCGCTCTGCCACCGCCGGCCGCCTGTTGATCGTCTACCTGTTCGCGCGCGAGAGCACCGCCGCGATGGGGCTGACCAGCCTGGGCGGCCATCCGACGATGGTGCGGCCACTGGTCGCGCCGATGGCCGAGGCGGCTGCGGAAGCGCAGCACGGCAGCCTGCCCGCACGCGTGCGCCATCGCATCCGCGCCATGTCGGCCGCCACCGACAATATCGGCCTGTTCTTCGGCGAAGACATCTTCGTCGCCTTCGGCGCCATCGTCCTGATGCACACGATCCTGCAGGCCGAGGGCATCGAGGTCAATCCGCTGCACATCGCGCTGTGGGGCATCCCGACCGCGATCACCGCCTTCGTGATCCATGCCTGGAACCTGCGCCGGCTCGATGCCGAGATCAGGCGCGAGGTCGGGCGTGACGTGTCGGCGGCGAAGGAGGCGGCATGACCCTCACCATCGACCATTTCTACATCCTGGTCGGCCTCCTGCTCGCCAGTGTCGCCATCATGAACCTGGTGGACCGCAGCAATCCGCGCCGCCATACCACCGCGTTGTTCTGGGGCCTGTATGCCCTGCTGTACCTGGCCGGCGAGCGCATGCCGCCGGCGGCGGTCGGCGCCCTGATGATAGGCATGGCGCTGCTGGCCGGCTTTGGCGGCGTCAAGGCCGGCGCGCCGAAGGCGCTGGAGCCGGAGGCGCGCCGCGCCAGCGCCGCGCGGCTCGGCAACCGCATCTTCATCCCGGCCTTGCTGCTGCCGCTGGTGACCGTGATCGGCGCCACCGTGCTCAAGGACGTTCACATTGGCGGCCTGCCCATGCTCGACCCGGCCCACCTGACCCTGGTCAGCATGGGCTGCGGCGCGGTCGTGGCCCTGGCTGCCGCCTGCTGGCTGACGCGCGCGACGCCGCTGCAGGGCGTGCGCGAGGCGCGGCGCCTGGTCGACGCCATGAGCTGGGCGGTGGTGCTGCCGCACATCCTGGCGGTGCTGGGGCTGCTGTTCTCGGAAGCCGGCGTCGGCAAGGCGGTGGCGCACCTGACGACCACCTATATCGGCATGGATTCGGCATTCGTCGCGGTGGCGGTGTACTGTATCGGCATGGCGCTGTTCACCATCGTGATGGGCAACGGCTTCGCCGCCTTCCCGGTGATGGCGGGCGGCGTCGGCATTCCGGTGCTGATCGGCGTGTATGGCGCCAATCCGGCCGTGATGGCGGCGATCGGCATGTTCAGCGCCTATTGCGGCACCCTGATGACGCCGATGGCGGCCAACTTCAATATCGTGCCGGCGGCGCTGCTCGACCTGCCCGACAAGAACGCGGTGATCCGCGCCCAGATACCGAGCGCGCTGCCGATCCTGATAGCGAATATCTTCCTGCTGTATTTTTTGATGAACCTGTGAGGCCACGATGATCAAGACCGTACTGCTTACCGGCTTCGAGCCGTTCAATGGCGCCAGCATCAACCCGGCCTGGGAAGCGGTGCGCGCGCTCGAAGGCTGGGAAGGCGAGGTGGGGGAACATCGCTTCCGGGTCGAGGTGCGCCAGTTGCCCTGCGTGTTCGGGCAGGCGATCGAAGACCTGGTGGCGATGGTCGACGAGCTGCATCCGGATGTCGCGATCGCCGTCGGCCAGGCCGGCGGACGGCCCGACATCTCGGTCGAGCGCGTGGCGATCAACGTCGACGATGCGGCGATCCTCGACAACGGCGGCCAGCAGCCGGTGGATGCGGCGATCGCGGCCGACGGTCCCGCCGCCTATTTCTCGACCTTGCCGATCAAGGCCATCGTGCGCGCGCTGCGCGAGAAGGGGTTGGTGGCCGGCGTGTCGCAGACCGCCGGCACCTTCGTGTGCAACCATGTGTTCTATGGATTGATGCACCATGCGGCGCGCCAGCCGCAGCCAATGAAGGCCGGTTTCATCCACGTGCCTTTCCTGCCGGAGCAGGCCGCGGCGCGGTCGGATGCGCCGCCGTCGATGGCGCTGGACGACATCATCGCCGGCATCAAGCTGGCGGTGGAGGTGACCGTGAGCATCGAGGCCGACGTGCGCGAAACGGGCGGCGCCACGCACTGAACTTCCCTACTGGCCGGCCCTCATGCTCAAGTCGCTCGCACTGACCGCTCTCACCGTATTGACGGCCTGGCTGCTCATTCCGGTCTTCGTCCTGCCGCCGCTGGCGTTCTACTATGGCTACCAGGGCTACCGGCGGCGTCACGATGGCCGGACGCGCACGAGTATGGGCGCGAAGATACTATCATCGATCCCGATGCTGCTTGCGGCGGCGGTCTTCTGCTTCGGGGTGTTCCTGATCACGACCGAGTATCGAGCCTGAGCGTGGCGGTCTGCCCTTGCCGAGAGTACGAGAAGTCTGACAAGCGAACAGTCTTTGCGCTGGCACTATTGTCGAGCACTTAGTGAATAAAATCATCTCACTACGTGTGCAAGCGAGAAACGATGCCGGACCAAATATTCATTACATCAAGAAAGCAGAGGGAAGGCAGCTACTGTGGACAAAGCAGCGCCCATAGCGGCCAGCGCAAGCACGTGCGCAGCAAGACCTGCATCGGTCACCCTCCGGGCACGGGAAGCGCCGAGCTGGAAATCGCGTGCCGAAGAATCCGTCGCACACAGAGCGGGTCAGGCGCCGCGTCCGGTTGCGGATGACATCCAGTCTGGAATCACGCTACCGGCGGCCACGGAAGAATCGTTCAGCAATCCGGAAAGTCGCCGCAACATCCGTGCCTCGACAGCGAGCAGCCGAATGTGGCCGTCCAGCTCAGCATGGCGGCTTGCGACGCCGCCGCTGCGGGACTGAAGCCGATCAACGCAATTTGATATAGCTGACCGCCTTCTCGTCACGCAGCACGAAGGCTGCATCCTCGAAGCTCGGCGGCCCGAAGCGCCCGCGCGCATCGCGGCTGAAGGCATAGCGCTCCTTCGGGATGCCCAGCGCATTGCGATCGAGCTTGCCGTTGTCGTTCTCGTCCTGGAACGACAGCACGGCCCAGGTGCCGGGCGGCAGGTCGTCGACGGTGACCACGGTCTCGCCCACGCGCGCCGCGGCCGACGCCGCATACGGGCAATCCTTCAGGAAGGTCGCCTTGTCGCAGATCGCGACCCGCACCGTGCCCTTGGCAGTGGTGACGCCCTGGACCCTGACCTCGATCGCCGCGGCCGAAGCAAGACCGGCGGCGCCCACGCCTGACGCCAGCAGGAGGGAAAGACCCAGGGTGCGAAAGATCGACTGCATGAAAACTCCATAAGGTTAGGTGTGAATCGTGTTTGACCGTGTTTGACCGGTCTGCGGCAGCGCCGCGCAACCGTGCGCGCGGGCCGCCATGATAGGCTGTTGATATCCCGTCAACCCGCTCCGGCAGCCCTCATTATGCTTTCCAACGCGCTCATCGTCCTGGCCACCATCGCGTTCATGGAAGTGTTTTCCATCGTCGCGCACAAGTACGTGATGCACGGCTTCGGGTGGGGCTGGCACCGCTCGCACCACGAGCCGCGCACCGGCTGGTTCGAAAAGAACGACCTGTACGCCGTGGTGTTCGCCGGGGTCGCCATCGCCCTGATCTGGTTCGGCACGCGCGGCTACCACCCCCTCGAATGGATCGGCGCCGGCATGACCGCCTACGGCGCCTTGTACTTCATCGCCCACGACGGCCTGGTGCACCAGCGCTGGCCATTCCGCTACGTCCCCCGGAGCGGCTACCTCAAGCGCCTGTACCAGGCCCACCGCATGCACCATGCGGTGGAAGGTAAAGAGGGCGCCGTGTCCTTCGGCTTCCTGTACGCGCCGCCGGTCGCCCGGCTTAAACGTCAGCTGCAGGCGCGGCAGGGCCAGGTGCGCCGCCCGCGCGCCCAGGACGCAGCCACAGATCGCGCCGCCGCGGCGCCCTCGCTGCCCGAGCAGGGCTGAGGCGCGAGGCCAGCGCCTGGGCGCCGCCCAGGGCCAGCAGGCGCAGCTTGGCCGCCTTCGAGGTGCCCACCCGTTCGTCCCAGGCGTGCGCGCCGCGCCGCTTGACTTCGATCCCGATCTGCCGATAGACATTGCGCGCGGTGGCGATCGCCCAGGCCGAACGCAGGGGCAGGGCGGCGATGCCGAGCGTGGCGGACGCGTAATACGGCTCGGCATGGTCGACCAGGCGCGCGGCGACGGTCGCCAGCGCCGCGCGATGGCGCGGCAGGGCCACGTGGTCGGGCTGTATGCCGGCCTCCAGCAGCCATTCGGACGGCACGTAGCAGCGCCCGATCTTCGCATCGTCGATGATGTCGCGCGCGATGTTCGTCAGCTGGAAGGCCAGCCCCAGGTCGCAGGCGCGGTCCAGTACCAGCTCGTCGCGGGCGCCCATGATCGAGGCCATCATCAGGCCCACCACGCCGGCCACGTGGTAGCAGTAGCGCATGGTGTCGTCGATGGTGCGGTAGCGCGCCTCGTTGACGTCCATCGCGAAGCCGGCCAGGTGGTCGAAGGCATAGCGCGGCGCGATCGCGTGGCCCAGCGCCACTTCCTGGAAGGCGGCGAAGGCCGGGGTGCGCATCGGCTCGCCCGAATAGGCGCGCCGGGTGTCGTCGTACAGGCGGTCGAGCTCGAAATTGGCGCCATAGGCGCTCGGCGCGGCGGCGGCGAAGCCCAGTTCCTGGCCGTCGACCACGTCGTCGCAATGGCGGCACCAGGCGTACAGCATCAGCACGCTGCGCCGGGTGGCGGGAGGGAACAGCCTGGCGGCCGCCGCGAAGCTCTTCGACCCGACCGCGATGGTCTGGGTCGCGTGTTCCATCAGCTTGGTGCCGGCGTAGGCGCTCATGAGTGTACCCCGGCATGCACGCCTTCCAGCATCAGGCCGGCGGTCGCCTTGGCCGAGCCGATCACGCCCGGCACGCCGGCGCCGGGATGGGTGCCGGCGCCGACCAGGTACAGGTTGGGCAGCTCGGCGTCGCGGTTGTGCGGGCGGAACCAGGCGCTTTGCGTGAGGATCGGCTCCAGCGAGAAGGCCGAACCCAGGTGGGCGTTGAGTTGGTCGCGGAAATCGTGCGGCGTGAAGATGCGGCTCGTCACCAGCTGGCTGCGCAGGCCCGGCATGTAGCGCCGCTCGAGATAGTCGAAGATACGGTCGCGGTAGCGCGGGCCTTCGGTCTCCCAGTCGATCGGCGCGTTGCCCAGGTGCGGCACCGGCGCCAGCACGTAGTGGCTGCCGCAGCCGGGCGGCGCGAGCGAGGGATCGGTGACGCAGGGCGCGTGCAGGTAGAGCGAGAAGTCGTCGGCCAGTTGCTGGCCGTGGAAGATGTCCTTGATCAGCTCGCGGTAGCGCGGGCCGAAGCATACCGTGTGGTGCTGCAGCTGCTCGTGGTGTTTATTCAAGCCGAAGTACAGCACGAACAGCGAATTGCTGAAGCGTTTCTTCTTGAGCGCTTCGCCGTGGCTGCTGCCGCGGCCATGGTTCTTCAGCAGGTCGGCATAGGTGTGCACCACGTCGGCGTTCGATGCCACGGCGTCGGCCATGAACCAGCGGCCGTCTTCCAGCCGCACGCCGCTGGCGAGATTGCCGGCGGTCTCGATGCGCGCCACCGATGCGTTCAGTTCCAGCTTGCCGCCCATGTCCTCGAACAGCCGCACCAGGCCTTTCACGAGCTCGCCGGTGCCGCCGCGCGGGAACCACACGCCCCAGCGCCGTTCGAGCGCGTGAATGAGGGTATAGATCGACGAGGTGGCGAACGGGTTGCCGCCCACCAGCAGCGAGTGGAAGGAAAACGCCTGGCGCAGCTGCTCGTCCTTCACGAAGCGCGACACCATGCCGTACACGCTCTTCCACGCCTCCAGCCGCGCAAGTTGCGGACCGGCCTGGATCATGTCGCGGAAGGAGAGGAAGGGCACGGCGCCCAGCTTCAGGTAACCCTCGTCGAACACCGCCTTCGAGTACGCCAGGAAGCGCCGGTAGCCGGCGACGTCGGCCGGGTTGCGCGCATGAATCTGGCGGTCCAGCGCATCCTGGTCGTTGGCGTAGTCGAAGTGGCTGCCGTCTTCCCAGCACAGGCGGTAGAAGGGCGTGACCGGCAGCATCTCGACGTAGTCGCCCATCCGCTTGCCGCACAGGGTGAACAGTTCTTCGATCGCCGACGGATCGGTGATGACGGTCGGGCCGGCGTCGAACACGAAGCCCTGGTCCTCGTAGACGTAGGCGCGGCCGCCCGGCTTGTCGCGCTGTTCGAGCAAGGTCGTTTGCATGCCGGCGGCCTGCAGGCGGATGGCCAGCGCCAGGCCGCCGAATCCGGCGCCGATCACGACGGCGCGCTTCGGTTCGAGTCTCGGCTTGAAATTCATCTGGTTCATTCTGCGGTCCTGATTAGATGTGGTTGTGTCTTGCGGACGGCGGAAAAAGCTTCCAGCACCGGCACCGGCGGCTTGCCGGTCAAGAGGCGCACCTTGTCGCCCAAGGTCGGGTGGCCGGCGTAGAAGCGCGCGATCAAGGGCGCGGGGAGGCCATAGAAACGCTGCATCACGCGCCAGCGGTGATCGGGGCTCCCGGCCAGGAACAGCATGCGGTTGAGCATGCGGAAAAAGCGCTGTTCATCCCAGGCTTGCCGCGCCTGCGCGCGGATGGCGGCGAACAGCGTCGGGGCCGATAGGTCCGGCAGCGCGGCGACGCGCTCGGCCAGCCGCACCGCGTGCGGCAGGGAATAGCCGGTGGTCGGGTGGAACAGGCCGGCGCGCAGGCCGACGCTGGGCTGGCCGTGAAGCGCGTCCCAGAAGCGCTCGAAGTCGCCTGCCAGCACGATCGGCAGCGAGCCTTGCTCCTCGCGCAGCACGTCGCGCACGCGCCAGCCGCGCGCGTCCACATAGGCGGCGATGTTGGCGCGCAGCCGCTCCGGCTCCCAGGCGGCGCTGTCGACGTAGTGCGTGTCTTCGACAAGCACGCGGTCTGGCCCGAAGGGCAGCAGGTAGACGAAGCGGTAGCCGCCCTGCTGGGCCACGCTGGCGTCCATGATCACCGGCGCCGTCAAGCCGTGGGCGGCGTCGAGCCGCAGTTCCTGGCCGAGGAAGGTCTGGTAGCCGAGCGCGAGGTGGCTGCTGTCGCGCATGCCGCGGCCGTCGATGACGGCGCGCGCGTGCAGGGTTTCGCCATCGGCCAGCCGCACCGTGGTCGGCGTCACCTCGTCGATCCAGACGCCGGTGCGCAGCGCCGCGCCAAGTGCCGGTGCGACGACCTGGGCCAGGTCGTGCGAGGCGATGCTGGCATAGCCCCCCGCCAGTGTGCGGGCCAGATCGGGAAACACCACGTCGTAGCGCGGCCAGCGGTGGGTGACCAGCGGCGCGATCCAGCGCAGTTGCGCGGCATCGAGATCGCTGTCGTGGAACGACCAGGTATGGTTGCCGCCCAGGCGCTTGCCCTGTTCGAGCAGCAGGATGCGCAGTTCGGGGCGCGCGCTGCGCAGGCGCCACGCGGTCAAGCTGTTGGCCAGGCCGCCGCCGGCCAGGATCAGGTCGTAGTCGGGCTTGCCGCGTTCATCCATGGCTGGCCAGGCCTCGGGTCGCGGGTTGCAGGCCGAGCGCGGCCTCGATGACGTCGGCCGCGCGCGGCGCGCCGCCGGCCTGGCGGATCTGGTCGGCCAGCGGTTCCATGCGTTGCCGGAAGCCTGGCTCGTCGAGCAGGCGGCGCAGTTTGCGCGACAGTTCGGCCACCGTCGCGAAGCGCGGCGAGGCGCGCAGGCCGACGCCGGCGTATTCCACGCGGGCGGCGGCGCCCGGATGGTCGAAGGCGATCGGCAGCGCCAGGATCGGCGTGCGGCTGGCGACGGCTTCCATCACGGTGTTGGCGCCGGCATGCGAGATGACGGCGTCGGCGCGCGCCAGCACGGCCAGCTGGGGCACATAGGTGCGCACGCGGGTGTCGCCGATGCGTTCGAGCGCGCGCACCTGGGATCGATCCAGGCCGCCGCAGTGGGCGACCAGCAGTTGCGCGTCCTGGCGCGCGCAGGCCTGCGCGATGCGCTTGAACAGGCCGAAGCGCTGGCTGACCAGGGTGCCGAGCGAGGCGTAGACGAAGGGGCGCGTGCTCGATGCGGACGGCAGCAGCGCCGCCAGTTCTGTCGGCGTCTGGGCCGGCGCCGCGGCCCCGCTGTGCAGCGGGCCGACGTGATGAAAATGCGGCGGCAGCGCGCGCCGCGGAAAATCGAAGCCCGGCACGATCTGGCCGACCTGGGCCAGCGGCGACAGGCAGTCATGCAGTTTTCCGCGCGGACCCAATCCGAGCTGCCGGGCCGCGGCGGAGATGGCGCGCTCGTGCGGCCGCATCATCCAGTCGTAGACCATGGTGCTGCCTTCGACGATCTTGAAGGCGCGCTCGCTGTCTTCATACATGAACGGCATGACGGGCAGCGGAATGCCGGGTTCACGGTTGACCGGCAGCGCGCAGGCGACCGAGACGAACGGCATGCCGGTGCCCTCGGCCACCAGGCCGCCGGCCGCCTCCATCTGGTCGGCGACCAGGAAGTCGACCTGCAGCCGGCGCAGCGCGGCCGGCAGTTCGCGGCACAGCATCGCGGTGCTGGCCGCCATGTCGTGGATCACGCGGCGCAGGCCCAGCGGCGAGCCGGGATTGGCCACCCGCGCCAGCATCGCCGGCAGCGAGCCGGCCGGGTGGGTGTCGAGGCCGACGGCATGGAAGCCGATGCGTTCGTCCTTCACGTAGGCGGCGGCGTCAAGCCGGTGCACGAAGGTGACGCGGTGCCCGCGCGCGATCAGTTCGCGCGCGAGCACCGTCAGCGTATTGAAGTGGCTGTAGAGCGCCGGGGCCACCACCGCGAAATGCGCCATGCGGACCGCCGGCTTCAGGAGAGGCGCAGCTCGGCCAGTTGGGCGCCCGGATGCAGCTCGCGCGCCTTGGCCAGCTCGGGGGTGAAGCGCTTTCCCTTGCCTTCTTTCGCGAACAGGCCGGACACGAAGCGGCGCGTGCGGCCGTGGGCGCCGACGGCGGCGCTCAGGCAGCGGTCGGCTTCGACCAGGCAGGCCGCCAGGCGGCGCTGCGCTTCGTCGCGGCCCAGCGTGTTGATCAGGGTGGCCTTGCCGACGTCCTTGCCGGTGTCCTTGCCGGTGACGGCGCTGTCGTTGCCGGCGCCGTCGAGGAAGTCGTCCTTGATCTGGAAGGCCTGGCCGGCCGCCAGCGCGAAGGCCCGCAGCTGCTGCGCGACCTGCTCGTCGGCATGGCAGACGATGCAGGCCATGTCGACCGCGACGCCGAGCAGCAGACCGGTCTTGAGTTCGTTGGTGGTGGCGATCGCCTCGGGCGAACGCGCGCCGCCGTGCAGGTCTTCGAACTGGCCGCGCACCAGGCCCTGGTCGCCGACCGTCTGCGCCAGCGTCGCGACCAGGCGCGCGCGGGTGGCGGGGGCGATGTCCTGGGCCTGCGACAGCACGCCGAAGGCGCGGCTGAGCAAGGCCACCGAAGCGAGGATGGCGACGTCTTCGCCATACTGGATGTGGATCGCGGGCTTGCCGCGGCGCAAGCTGGCGTCGTCCATGCAGGGCAGGTCGTCGAGGATCAGCGAGGCCGCGTGCACGAGCTCGACCGCGCAGGCGACGTCGATCAGGGCCGGCGAATTGCAGCCGAGGTCGCGCGCGACCAGCATCAGGAGCAGGGGACGCATGCGCTTGCCGGCGCTGAGCGCGGACGAGCGCATGGCCCTGGTGAGCTGGTCGTGGGGGCTGCCGGAGAGCAGCTGGTCGATGCGTTCGTCCACCGCCCGGCGCAGCGATGCGATGTCATCGAAGGCGGCGTCGTCGCCCGTTTCCACGCCGATCCCATCGTACCGCCGCGTCGCTGTAGTCATACGGAATCCTGTAGAAATTGATGAACTTGATAACCATCATACCGGAGACAAAGTTGAGAAATAGTTAATTGAACTCAATCGTGCGGGGGTTTCTTGCGCAAAAAATGCGCAATTTACGCTAGGACTTATGGGAAGGCGGTACAAAAACGGTTCGGCCCGCACATGGCGGGCCGAGCAGAAAAAGATAACCGGAAGTCGTCAGGCCGGCTGTTCTTCGGGAAACAGGATCTTGAGGAAGGCGCGCACCACCGGCGCATCGTCCTGGGCCGGGTAGCTGATGTACAGGTTGGCCGATGGCGCGTGGGCGTGGATCGGCAGGAAGCGCACGCCCGGCCAGCCGATGCGGCTGGTGGTTTCGGGCATCAGCGCCACGCCGAGGCCGGCGCCGACCATGGCCAGCAGGGTCTGCGGCTCGGCCGCCTCCTGGAAGATGGTCGGCTGGAACCCGGCGTTCACGCAGCACTGGAGCAGGTAGCGCGGCTCGGCCGACTGGTCCAGGTGCAGGGTCAGCATGGGTTCGCCCGCGATCTCGGGCAGGGCGATGGCGTCGCGCGCGGCCAGCGGATGGCGGGCATTGACCGCCACGCAGAACTGCTCCCTGAAACAGAGTTCCTGGCGCAGGTTGGCCTGCTTGAGCACGTCCTGCTCGATGCGCGGCTCGCGCCAGAAGCCGACGTCGATCTGCTTGCTGCGCAGCGCTTCCCACTGGTCGTTCGGGCCCAGCTCGTGGATGGTCCAGCTCACGCGCGGAAACTGGCTCTGGAACTGCTCCAGCAGGCCGGGGATCGGGCCCCACATCGCCGAGCCGACGATGCCGACCCGTAGCCGTCCGACCTCGCCGCGGTCGATCTGGCGGATCGTGTCGATCGTCATGCGCATCTTGCCGAGCAGCTCGGCCGCCTCGACCATCAGCGCGCGGCCGGCCACGGTCAGCTCGAAGCTGCGCGTGGTGCGGGTGAACAGCTTCACCCCCAGCTCGCTCTCGAGCTTCATGATCTGCTGCGACAGCGGCGGCTGCGAGATGTGCAGGCGCTCGGCGGCGCGGCTGAAGCTTTTTTCTTCGGCCACCGCCAGGAAGTATTTGAGCTGTTTCAGGTCGATCGACATGGCGCGCCGCTCTTCGTTTTCATCAGGCAGCCTTGTGGTGCAGCGCCACGGCCAGGCGCGCGCCGACCAGGGCGTTGTGCTTGACCAGCGCGATATTGGTGGCCAGGCTGCGCCCGCCCGTCAGCTCCTTGATGCGGGCCAGCAGGAAGGGCGTGACCTGCTTGCCGGTCACCGCCTGCTGCTGCGCTTCGCCCAGGGCCTGGTGGATGATGGCGTCGATCTCGTCGGGCGCCATCGCCGACTCCGCCGGCACCGGGTTGCTGACCACCACGCCGCCCTTCAGGCCGAGCTGCCACTTGGTGCGGATGAAGGCGGCCTGTTCCTCGGGCGAGTCGAGCTGGAAGTCGGCCTTGAAGCCGCTGTCGCGCGTGAAGAAGGCGGGGAAGGCCGGCTGGCCGACGGCCAGCACCGGCACGCCGTGGGTCTCGAGGTATTCGAGCGTCAGGCCGATGTCGAGGATCGACTTCACGCCGGCGCACACCACGGCCACGCTGGTCTGGGCGAGCTCCTGCAGGTCGGCCGAGATGTCGAAGCTCGTCTCGGCGCCGCGGTGCACGCCGCCGATGCCGCCGGTGACGAAGACTTCGATGCCGGCCAGTTCGGCGCAGATCATGGTGGCGGCGACGGTGGTCGCGCCCAGCCGGGCCTGCGCCAGCACGTATGGCAGGTCGCGGCGGCTGACCTTGATGGCGTCGGGCGAGGAGCCCAGCGTCTCGAGCTGGTCTTCCGACAGGCCGACGCAGATCTTGCCGCCAATGATGGCGATGGTGGCCGGCACGGCGCCGGCGTCGCGGATGACCTGCTCGACTTCGCGCGCGGTGTGCACGTTCTGCGGGTAGGGCATGCCGTGCGAGATGATGGTCGATTCGAGGGCGACGATCGGCTTGCCGGCGGCGCGGGCGGCCGCCACTTCGGGCGAAAACAGGAGGAAGGATTGCATGGTCGGGTCTTTATTCAGTCGGTAACGAGGTCCTGGACCGGGGCGTCGAACAGCCCCGGCGCCAGTTGCGGGCAGACGGTCTGCGCGCAGGCGATGGTCATGGCGGCGAGCAGCTGGCCGCGGCGGCAGGCCGTTTCCAGGTCCAGCTCGGGCTGGCCGTTGTACAGGCTCCAGCAGACGGCGGCGCCGAAGGCGTCGCCGGCGCCGGTGACGTCGACCACGGCTGGCGCGTCGACAGGCTGGCCTTCGAGCGCCGCGATGCCGGTCGCGGTCGTGAACATGGCGCCTTGCGCGCCGCGCGTGACGATCACGTCCCGGACGCCGTCGCGCCGCAGTTCGGCGCAGGCCGCGGCGATGTCGGCAGCGGTCGCCAGCGGGCGGCCGGCGCGGGCCGCCAGCTCGCCCACGTTCAGGATCAACAGGCGCAGGCCGGTCAGGTCGCGCGGCAGGCGGTCGATCTTCGGTTCCGAGACGGCGACGATCACCATTGGCACACCGTCGCGCCGGCTGCCCTCCAGCAGCGTGGCGACCGTCTCGCGCGGCAGGTTCAGGTCGGCGACGATCAGGGCGGCGCCGGCGCGCTGCTGTTCGCGGGTGGCGAGGAAATCGGGCGTGAGCGACTCGTTGATCTCCATGTCGGCCAGCGCCACGCGCATGTCGCCGTCCTCGTCGAGCACCGCGGTATAGGTGCCGCTGGCGGCGCCGTCCACGCGCAGCGCGCCGCGGGTGTCGATGCCGGCTTCGTCGGCGTAGGAGAGCAGGGCGCGGCCGGACGAATCGCCGCCGACCGCCGTGACCAGCGCCGTGGGGGCGCCCAGGCGCGCCAGGTTCTCGGCGATGTTGCGCGCGACGCCGCCGAAGGATTCGGTCTGGCGCGCCGGGTTCGAGGTATTCAGGGTCAGCTTGCCGATGGTGCGCAGCTTGCGGTCGAGGTTGGCCGCGCCGACGCACAGGATCGGACGATGGTCGGGCAGCACGTAGGCGCGACCGAGGATGCGGCGCTCGCGCACCAGGGTGGCGATGTAGTTGGCGACCGCGGAGCGCGACAGGCCGAGATGGCCGGCCAGGTCTTGTTGCGAGATGAAGGGGTTAGAACGGATCAGCTCGTATAACTGTTCTTTTTTCGGCATCGCGTTCAAATGCGCCGTCAGGCGCCCAGGACAATTGTTTTATCATGCTAGACAATTGTTTGGAGCATGTCAACGAATCTTTCCCCCAGTGTAAGCACCTCTCTCTCGCTTCGCATAATTTATCTATAAAAGATATAAATCGGGAAGAAAAAGTGTATTTGCCATACATATCGCCAATCATGCATAGTTATAATATCTAGTTGTCCAAATGCGCCGCACTCGTGTGCGCTGGGCAGCTGCCTCTCTCATCCGCGATCCCACATCACCCAGTTTTCAACAAGGAATATCATGTCCAGCAATACCCCATTCGAAGCCGCCGACATCATCCGCGCCCGCAAGCCGGGTTTCGCCCCGCGTGTGGCGCTGATCCTCGGTTCCGGACTGGGCGTGCTGGCCGAACAGCTGGTCGACGCGGTGTCGATCAGCTATGCCGACCTGCCGGGCTTCCCGATCTCCACCGTGCATGGCCACGCCGGCGAACTGGTGCTGGGTACCCTGGCCGGCGTCCCGGTCGCCTGCATGAAGGGCCGCGGCCACTTCTATGAAGGCTACGGTCCGGGCGTGATGACCTCGGCCATCCGCACGCTCAAGGAAATCGGCTGCGAACTGCTGTTCGTCACCAATGCCGCCGGTTCGCTGCGCGTCGAAGCCGACGCCGGCAGCCTGGTCGCGATCACCGACCATATCAACTTCCTGCCGGGCAGCCCGATGGCCGGCCCGAACGACGAGCGCTTCGGCCCGCGCTTCTTCAGCATGTCCAACGCCTATGACGCGGAGATCCGCGAGCAGGTCAAGCTTGTCGCGGCCGAGAAGGGCATCACCCTGCACGAAGGCGTGTACCTGGCCGCCGCCGGCCCGCACTTCGAGACCGTCGCCGAAATCCGCGCCTTCAAGACGCTGGGCGCCGACGTGGTGGGCATGTCGCTGATCCCGGAAGTGATCGCCGCGCGCCACTGCGGCCTGAAGGTCGCCGCCGTCTCGGCCATCACCAACCTGGCCGAAGGCCTGTCGCCGTTCGCGCTGTCGCACGAGCAGACCCTGAAGTACGCCGCCGTCGCGGCGCAGGACATGGTCAAGCTGATCCATGCCTTTATTGAGCAACTGAGCGAACGCCTGGGCTCGACCCCGCGCGCCGACGCATAAATCATTTGAATAGGAAGAGCGAAGACCATGTCACGCGCATTCATCCTCCTGCTTGATTCCTTCGGCCTCGGCGCATTGCCGGACGCCGACAAATACGGCGACGCGGGCGCCAACACCTTCGGCCACATCGCCAAGTGGGCGGCGAAAGAGGGCAAGCCGATGTCGCTGCCGAACCTGGAGAAACTGGGCCTCGCGGCTGCCGCGCACAAGGCGAGCGGCGAGTGGGCGCCCGGCTTCGACCTGCGCGATGGCTTCACTGGCGCCTGGGGCGTCGCCCGCGAGCAGTCGACCGGCAAGGACACGCAGAGCGGCCACTGGGAAATCGCCGGCGTGCCGGTGCTGTTCGACTGGGGTTACTTCCCCAAGACCGTGCCGTCGTTCCCGGCCGAGCTGACCGACAAGCTGCAAGCGTTGACCGGCGTGCCGGGCTGGCTGGGTAACTGCCACGCCTCGGGCACCACCGTCATCAACGAGCTGGGCGACGAGCACGTTGCCACAGGCAAGCCGATCCTGTATACCTCGGCCGACTCGGTGCTGCAGATCGCGGCCCATGAAGAACACTTCGGCCTCGAGCGCCTGTACGAAGTCTGCGAAGCCGCCTATGAGCTGGTCAAGCCCTACAATATCGGCCGCGTGATCGCGCGTCCATTCGTGGGCGCCAACGGCGACTACAAGCGCACGTCGAACCGCCACGACTACGCCGTGCCGCCGATCGCGCCGACCCTGCTCGACCATGTGAAAGATGCTGGCGGCGAGATGATCGCGCTGGGCAAGATCAGCGACATCTTCGCAGGCCAGGGCGTCACGCGCCTGGTGAAAGGCCCGGACAATATGGCGCTGTTCGACCGCCTGCTGGAAGTGGCCGATGAAGCGGGCGACAAGTCGCTCACCTTCGTGAACTTCGTCGACTTCGACATGCACTTCGGTCACCGCCGCGACGTCGCCGGCTATGCGAACGCGCTGCACGAGCTGGATGCGCGCCTGCCGGAATTCATGGCTAAGCTGAAGGATGGCGACCTGGTCGTGATCACCGCCGACCACGGCTGCGACCCGACCGCGCCTGGCTCGGACCACACCCGCGAGCACATCCCGATGATCTTCTTCGGCCCGAATGTCAAGGCGCAGGAACTGCCGACCGCCGACACCTTCTCGAGCATCGGCGCCACCCTGGCGCAGCACCTCGGCGTCAAACCACTTTCGAACGGAACCGCACTGTTATGAGCCAGCCCCTGGATTTCAAACGTAATACCGGCATTGCGCTGGACCTGGGCCTGGTGAACAGCCTCAAGGTCAACCGCAACGCGGCCGACCGCCGCGCCGCCAGCCTGGCGAACCGCCGCACGGTCAAGAAGGAATACCAGGCCGCCTGGCTGGTGCGCGCCATCGAGTGCATGGACCTGACCACGCTGAGCGGCGACGACACGCCGGGCCGCGTCGAGCGCCTGTGCATGAAGGCGATGCGTCCGCTGCGCGCCGACCTGATGCAGGCCCTCGGCCTCGAAACGCTGTCGACCGGCGCCGTGTGCGTGTACCACGAGATGATCCAGCCCGCGGTGAAAGTGATCCAGGGCCGCCTGCCGATCGCCGCCGTGTCGACCGCGTTCCCGGCCGGCCTGTCGAGCATGGAAACCAAGGTGCGCGAAATCGAATTGTCGGTGGCCGCGGGCGCCACCGAGATCGACATCGTCATCACCCGCCAGCACGTGTTGACCGGTAACTGGCAAGCGCTGTACGACGAGATGGTGGCGTATCGCCAGGCGTGCGGCGAAGCGCACGTCAAGGCGATCCTGGCCACCGGCGACCTGGTGACCCTGGAAAACGTGGCCAAGGCCTCCTGGGTGTGCATGATGGCCGGCGCCGATTTCATCAAGACCTCGACCGGCAAGGAAGGCGTCAACGCGACCATTCCGGTGTCGCTGGTGATGGTGCGCGCGATCCGCGACTACTACGAACAGACCGGCTTCCAGATTGGCTACAAGCCGGCCGGCGGCGTGTCGACCGCGAAGTCGGCGCTGCAATACCTGACCGTGATGAAGGAAGAACTGGGCAACGACTGGCTGCAGCCGCACCTGTTCCGCATCGGCGCTTCCAGCCTGCTGACCGACATCGAGCGCCAGCTGGAGCACTACGTGACCGGGAACTACTCGGCCGCCCATCGCCACGCGCAACCTTAATTCCGGACTTCGTCATGCCAACAATCAAAGAGATTCTGAACACCATGGATTACGGTCCTGCACCAGAGAGTACCAAGGAAGCGCTCGCGTGGCTGGACCAGCGTGGCCGCCGCTTCGGCCTGTTCATCGACAACGCCTGGAGCGAGGCCGGCGCGACCTTCGCCACCAACAATCCGGCTGACGGCAGCGAGCTGGCGCAGGTGACGCAGGCGACGCAGGACGACGTCGAACGCGCCGTCGCCGCCGCGCGCCGCGCGCAGCCGGGCTGGGTCGCCCTCGGCGGCCATGGCCGCGCCAAGATCATGTACGCCTTGTCGCGCCTGCTGCAAAAGCACGCGCGCCTGTTCGCGGTGCTCGAGACGCTCGACAACGGCAAGACCATCCGCGAAACCCGCGATGCCGACCTGCCGCTGGCCGCGCGCCACTTCTATCATCACGCCGGCTGGGCGCAGCTGCAGTCGGAAGAATTCGCGGATTACCGCGCCGTCGGCGTGGTGGGCCAGATCGTGCCGTGGAATTTCCCGCTCCTGATGCTGGCATGGAAGATCGCGCCGGCGCTGGCCGCCGGTAACACGGTCGTGTTCAAGCCGGCCGAGTACACGCCCTTGAGCGCGCTGCTGTTCGCCGAGATCTGCCAGCGCGCCGGCGTGCCTGCAGGCGTGGTCAATATCGTGACCGGCGACGGCCGCGTGGGCGAAGCCATCGTGAATCACCCCGGCATCGACAAGATCGCCTTCACCGGCTCGACCGAAGTGGGCCGCCTGATCCGCAAGGCCACCGCCGGCAGCGGCAAGAAGCTGTCGCTGGAACTGGGCGGCAAGTCGCCGTTCATCGTGTTCGACGACGCCGACCTGGATGCGGCGGTCGAAGGCCTGGTCGATTCGATCTGGTTCAACCAGGGCCAGGTGTGCTGCGCCGGTTCGCGCCTGCTGGTGCAGGAATCGGTCTATGACCGCTTCATCGCCAAGGTGAAGGCGCGCATGCAGAACCTGCGCGTCGGCTCGCCGCTCGACAAATCGAACGACATCGGCGCGCTGGTCGATCCGGTGCAGCAGCAGCGCATCCACGGCCTCGTGGAGTCGGCGCGCGCCGAAGGTTGCGAAGTATGGCAGCCGAACGTCGAACTGGCGGCGACCGGTTCGTGGTATCTGCCGACCCTGATCACGGGCGCGTCGACGTCGGCCGCCGTGGCCCAGGCCGAGATCTTCGGACCGGTGCTGGTGGCGATGAGCTTCCGCACCCCGGCCGAGGCGGTTCAACTGGCGAACAACACCGTGTATGGCCTGGCGGCCTGTGTGTGGAGCGAATCGATCAGCCTGGCGCTGGACGTGGTCCCGCAGATCAAGGCCGGCGTGGTGTGGATCAACACGGCCAACCAGTTCGATGCGGCTTGCGGCTTTGGCGGCTACAAGGAATCGGGCTATGGCCGCGAAGGCGGCAAGGAAGGCATGGTCGAGTACCTGACGCCGCTGGCGGAAGATGCGCGTCCAGCGGCGCCAATCGTGGCCGACAAAGCCAAGGCCAGGCCGGCGCAGGAAGACAGCCCGTTCGCGGTCGACCGCACCGCCAAGCTGTACATCGGCGGCAAGCAGGCCCGCCCTGACGGCGCCTACAGCCGCGCCATCCATGGCGCCAATGGCGACTTCCTGGCGGACATCGGCGAAGGCAGCCGCAAGGACATCCGCAACGCCGTGGAAGCGGCGCACAAGGCTGCCGGCTGGACCAGGGCGACCGCGCACAACCGCGCGCAGGTGCTGTACTACATCGCCGAGAACCTGGCGATCCGCGCCGACGAATTCGCGCAGCGGATTGCGCAGCAGACCGGTTCGAAGGATGCGGCGCGCGAAGTGGCCGCCTCGATCGAGCGCCTGTTCTACTGGGCGGCGTGGGCCGACAAGTACGACGGCGCGGCGCACCAGCCGCCGATGCACGGCATCACCGTCGCGCTCAACGAGCCGGTCGGCGTGATCGGCATCGTGTGCCCGAACGAGAACCCGCTGCTGGGCTTCATCTCGTTGGTGGCGCCGGCGCTGGCGCTGGGCAACCGCGTGGTGGCGGTGCCGTCGGAGCAGCATCCGTTATCGAGCATCGACCTGTACCAGGTGCTGGATACCTCGGACCTGCCGGGCGGCGCGCTGAACATCGTCACTGGCTCCGCCGACGAGCTGGCGCGCACACTGGCGACGCATGGCGATATCGATGCGGTGTGGCGTCATGATGGTTCGGCGGAAGGCTGTGCCGAAGTCGAGCGTTTGTCGGCCGAATCGCTCAAGCGCACCTGGACCGGCGGCGCCAAGGGCCGCGACTGGTTCGATCCGAAGCAGGCCTGCGGCCGCACGGTGCTGCAGCATGCGAGCCAGGTCAAGAATGTCTGGATTCCGTACGGCGTGTAATCAGCCCGGAACCTCAAACCCTGTCATTCCCGCGCAGGCGGGAATCCAAGCAAGCTAGCGTATCGCGAACGACTTGGATTCCCGCCTCCGCGGGAATGACGTTTTCAAGCTATTAGCGAAAACGGACACAATCATGTTCCTCCCCCAAGAAATCGTCCGCAAGAAGCGCGACGGCGGCGTCCTTTCCGCCGAAGAGATCCAGTTCTTCGTGCGCGGCATCCCTGACGGCAGCGTCACCGAAGGCCAGATCGCGGCCTTCGCCATGGCGGTCTATTTCAACGACATGACGATGGATGAACGCGTCGCCTTCACGCTGGCGATGCGCGACTCGGGCCAGGTCATGGAATGGAAATCGCTGGATTTGCCCGGCCCGGTGGTCGACAAGCACTCGACCGGCGGCGTCGGCGACGTGGTATCGCTGATGCTGGGACCGATGATCGCGGCCTGCGGCGGCTTCGTGCCGATGATCTCGGGGCGCGGCCTGGGCCACACCGGCGGCACGCTCGACAAATTCGATTCGATCCCGGGCTACAGCACCGTGCCGGAACCGGAAAAGTTCCGCCAGGTGGTGCAGGACGTAGGCGTGGCCATCATCGGCCAGACCGCCCAGCTGGCGCCGGCCGACAAGCGTTTCTACAGCATCCGCGACACCACGGCGACCGTGGAATCGGTGGCCATGATCACCGGCTCGATCCTGTCCAAGAAGCTGTCGGCGGGCCTGGATGCGCTGGTGATGGACGTGAAGGTCGGCAGCGGCGCCTTCATGCCGACCCCGGCCAAGTCGCTGGAACTGGCCGAATCGATCGTCAACGTCGGCAACGGCGCCGGCACCCGCACCTCGGCCATCCTGACCGGCATGAACGAATCGCTGTGCCATGCCGCCGGCAACGCCGTCGAAGTGCGCGTCGCGATCGACTACCTGAGCGGCAAGTCGCGCCCGGCGCGCCTGCACGAGGTGACGATGGCGCTGTGCGCCGAGATGCTCGTCATCTCCGGCCTGGCGTCGAGCGAGCAGGAAGCGCGCGCCAGGCTGCAGGCGGCCCTCGATTCGGGAGAAGCCGCCGAGCGTTTCGCGCGCATGGTCAGCGCCCTGGGCGGCCCGGCCGACCTGATGGACAAGCCCGATACGTACCTGGAAACGGCGCCGGTCATCGTGCCCGCGCCTGCGCTGCAGGCCGGCTACGCGAGCGCGGTCGACACCCGCGAGCTGGGCCTGGCCGTGGTGGCGCTCGGCGGTGGTCGCGTGCGTCCGCAGGATGCGATCGACTTCGCCGTCGGCCTGACCGGGCTCGTGGAACTGGGCGATGCGATCGTCGTCGGCCAGCCGCTGGCAATGGTGCATGCGCGCACCCGGGAAGCAGCCGAGCAGGCCATCCGCCAGGTGCAGGCCGCCTACCGCATCGCGCTTGACAAGCCGGCCGTCGAGCCGATGATCCACCGCACCGTTCGTCCCTGAGCTGAGGACCAAACATGAAATACGCGAAACTGATCGATGAAGCGCGCGCCGCGCGCGAGCTGGCCTATGCCCCGTACTCGAAGTTCAAGGTGGGCGCCGCGCTGGAGTGCAAGGATGGCCGTATCTTCCGCGGCTGTAACGTGGAAAACGCCGCCTACGGCCTGTGCAACTGCGCCGAGCGCACCGCCTTGTTCAGCGCCATCGCCAGCGGCTACCAGCCGGGCGATTTCGCGGCCCTGGCCGTGATCGGCCAGACCGAGGGCCCGATCGCGCCATGCGGCGCCTGCCGCCAGGTGATCCTGGAACTGGGCGGCAACGAACTGCCGGTCGTGCTGACCAACCTGGGCGGCGACATATTCGAGACCACTGCGGCGGCGCAGTTGCCGAATGCCTTCGGCGGGCGTGACCTCGGCAATTAAACAGGCCTTGTGATCCGCGATTCGGTCACCACCATGATGACATCCTTACATGCTTTAACCTGGAATTGGAGGTAGTCATGAAGAAAGTCATCGTGCTGTTGAGTGGTGTGATCATCGCCGCGAGCGCCGCAGCCCAGGCGGACAAGACCAGTTCGAATACAACCCAGGCTGAACGGACGGGAACCGTCGATCGGCAGATTCCGGCCAATACCGACCGCGACAAGCGGGAGAATCCGGCCGCGGAAGGGCCGGAAAGCGCGAACATCGTCGACCCCGATTTCCAGGGCAGCAGCAAGCAGGAAACCACCGCATCCGGCCTGGGGCAGCCGAAGAAGGAAGGCGAGCGGTCTTCGAAGAAGAGCGGTTCGGACGTGCAGGACGTGGAAAACAAGACGAAACAGTAAGCTTCGTCACAGCGGCCCCATCGGGGTCTGCGTTGGGGCCGCCTTCGATCACCACATCAGGTCGTCCGGAATCTTGTAATCCGCGTACGGATCGTCTTCTTCCACTTCCTGCACCTTCTTCTTGATCTGCACCACGATCGAGGCATCGCGCTGGGCGATCTTTTCGCCGATCACGCGCGGCACCAGTTCAAAGCTGCCATTCATGTGGACGATCACCAGGCGTCCCGCCACCAGATGCTCGACGATCTGCGACGTCACGTGGATGCGCTCGATCTTGGTGCCGAAGGTAAAGTTGTAGGGCACGTCGCCCTTGCCCTTCGACTGCTTGTTCTGCTGCACCAGCTGGGCGATCTGCGCCAGGATGGCTTTCTGGGTCGCCGCGGCGTCGCGCTGGGCGTTCAGTTCGCGCGCCCGTTCCGCGTTCTTGCGCTGCATCTCGAGCGCGGCTTCGCGCGATTCGTTGACCTTTTCCACGCCGGTGCGCAACACTTCCTTGTGTTGCTTGCTCTTGTCCTGGTTGACCTGCTTGACCTTCTTCTTGTCGACCAGGCCGGCTTTCAATAACTGCTCTTGCAGCGAGACCATGTTGTGCTTCCTTGAAATGATGAATGCCGCTCGCGGCGCCAGCCGATAGCATAGCAACAAGCGCGGCGGAAAGCGATCACATGCCGGCCGGGATGGCGCAGGCGAACTCGCGCCTGCCGTACGACTTGAAATAGCGATGACTGATCCACAACATAGTGGAATACCGTCCATCAGACAGGAGCTCGACAATGAACCCATCCGACGAAAAGATGTTGCAGGATTTCCTGGGCCAGCTGGTGCAGGCCCGTGGCGTGGCCAAGGACCGGGAGGCCGACGCACTGATCCAGCGCGCCGTGGCCCAGCAGCCGGACGCCGCCTACCTGCTGGTGCAGCGCGCACTGCTGGTGGAGCAGGCGCTGGGCAATGCCAAGGCCCGTATCGCCGAGCTCGAAAGCCAGGGCGGGAGAGGAAGCGGGGGATTCCTCGACGCGAACCAATGGGGAAACTCCGCGCAGAGCCAGCCATCGAATCCGGTCCCGGGAGTCAAGCAGGGGGCTTACCAGCAGAACGGACCGACCGGCTCGGCACCGCAGGCCCAGCCGGCGCGAAGCGGCGGCTTCCTGGGCGGCGCCGGCGGCAGCATGCTGGGCACGATGGCGGCCACGGCGGCCGGGGTGGCGGCCGGCAGCTTCCTGTTCCACGGCATCGGCAACCTGCTGGGCAATGACGGGCAGGGCGCCTCGAACCACTTGTTGGCGGACAACGCGGCCGACGGTGGCGCGGCCGAGGCGGCCGAGGCGGCCGGGGGCGGGGCGCTGGCGGACCAGGCCGGCATCGGCGCGATCGATGAACCGGGCGGCGGCGTCGACGACAGCGTTGCCGACAACAGCAGTGAAGATAGCCTGGGCGGCTTCTTCGACGGCGACGGTTCCGACGAAGGGCTGTTCGGCTGACGATACCCGGGATCGTCGCACGATCCTTGCAGGCGCAGATGACGGCACCTTGCCGGCTTTCGTGGAAGCGTCGCGGCGAAAGCGGCAGGATGGCCTTTCCGGTTGCGGCACGTCAGCCGCTTCCTTGCCGTCGAGGAGACCACCCCATGCGTCCGCTTCCCTGCATTGTCCTGTGTGCCTGCGCGTCCATGCTTGCCGGCTGTTCGTGCGAGGTCACCTATGCCGATGTCAGCCACCACGAGGAATTCAGGAAGGTCGTGGGCTCCCGGTACGAGGTCATCGGCGAGGTCGACGCCTATGGCATCGGCCGGCACTCGCGCGCGCCGGCCGACTATCTCACCTTGATTCCGCGCCCAGGCATCGGCGGGTCCGAAGTCGTGTTCGAAGCCCCGGTGCCCAAGGGGGCAACGGTTACCGTGACCAAGGTGTTCCAGACCAACCGGATCGTGTTCGAATCGGGCATCACGCTCGAAGTCGAACTGCATGGCGCCGGGCTGCCCTTGCGTGGACGGACGCTGATCGACCTGAATCGCGGCAGCGAGGGGCCGGGGCCGGCAGGTTTGAATCCAGAGATATACAAGAAGCTATGACGCGCCAACAGCCCCCAGCGCCACCAGCAGGATCACGACGATCCACGATGGCGCCTTCCACAGCGTCAGCAGCATGAAGCCGCCCAGCGCGATGCCGGCGTCGCGGATGTCGAACACGGCGGCGGTCCATACCGGGTGGTACAAGGCGGCGGCGAGGATGCCGACCACGGCCGCGTTCGCGCCCATCATGGCGTGGCGCGCGGCCGCGTGACGGCGCAAGCCGTCCCAGAACGGCAAGGTTCCATAGACGAGCAGCAGGCCGGGAAGAAAGAGCGCGAGCAGGGCGAGCGCGGCGCCCGTGGGCGCGCCCGCCGTCATGCCGGCCTGGGCGCCGAGGAAGGCGGCGAAGGCGAACAGCGGGCCGGGCAGCGCCTGCGCCAGTCCATACCCGGCCAGGAAGGTCTCGTTCGGGATCCAGCCGGTGGCCACCGTCTCGGCCTGCAATAATGGCAGCACCACGTGGCCGCCGCCAAAGACCAGCGCGCCGGAGCGGTAGAAGGCATCGAACAGCGCCAGCGGCCGATGCCCGGTCAGGCCGGACAATAGCGGAAGCCCGAGCAGTAGGGCGCCGAACAGCACGAGCGCCGTGATGCCGGCGCGGCGGCTGACCGGCATGGACAGTTCCGGGCCGGACTGCGCGACCGGTCCCCGGCACAGCCGGTATCCGGCGCCGGCGCCCGCGGCGATGGCGGCCAATTGCCCGGTCGGCCCATCGACGAGGACCACGATCGCGATGGCGCCGAGCGCGATCGCAATGCGTCGGCGGTCCGGCGTGAGCGTGCGCGCCATGCCCCATACCGCCTGGGCCACCACGGCCACCGCCACCAGCTTCAGGCCATGCACGACGCCCGCCGCCCCTAAGCCGACAAGGCTTGCGGCGCCCAGCGCGAACGCGAACATCAGCAGCGCCGAAGGCAGCGTGAATCCGATCCAGGCCGCCAGGCCGCCGGCCAGGCCGCCGCCGCGCAGGACGCCGAGCGCGAAGCCGACCTGGCTCGACGCCGGCCCGGGCAGGAACTGGCACAGCGCCACCAGGTCGCCGTAGCGCGCGTCGTCGAGCCACTGGCGGCGCAGGACGAACTCGTTGCGGTAGTAGCCCAGATGGGCGATCGGGCCGCCGAACGAGGTCAGGCCGAGCTTCAGGAAGGTCCAGAAGATGGACCAGATGGGCAAGGTGGCGGTAGCGGTGGCTTGGAGCGGCATGGCGTGGACCGTGGGCGAGACCGGCCCAGCATAGCAGTAAACATGCCCAAGTTAAAATGACGAATTCCTGTCATCGAATAGACCGCCATGCCGATCGCCCCCTACCTCGACGCCCTGCCGCAACTCGCCGACGGCGTTTATCTTCACGAATCGGCCCAGGTCATCGGCAACGTGCGCATCGGCGCCGATTCCTCGGTCTGGTGCAACGCCGTGCTGCGCGGCGACGTCAACGACATCGTCATCGGCAGCTGCACCAATATCCAGGACCTGACGATGGGCCATGTCGCCCACCGCACTCCCCACAAGCCGCAGGGTTCGCCCCTGGTCATTGGCGACTACGTCACGGTCGGCCACTCGGTCATCCTGCACGGCTGCCGCATCGGCAACGACTGCCTGGTCGGGATGGGCAGCATCGTGATGGACGACGCCGTGATCGAGAGCCTGGTGATGCTGGGCGCCGGCAGCCTGGTCACGCCGGGCAAGCGGCTCGAAAGCGGATTTTTATACATGGGCCGGCCGGCCGAGAAGGTGCGTCCGCTGACGGACGCCGAAAAGACCTGGCTGCGCTACTCGGCCGAGCACTACGTGCGGGTCAAGGACAACTACCTGAATACGCCGGCGCAGCCCTGAGTAAACCTACATCTGCTGGAACAGCGCGCCGTGGTTGCGGCTCACTTCCAGTTCCTCCGGATAGCCGCGCAGGCGCAGCATCTGGCGTCCGCGCAGGTCGCGCCGCACTTCCGCGATCGCATCCACGCGCACCAGGGTCGAGCGGTGGATGCGCCAGAACTCGTCCGGGTCCAGCTCTTCTTCCAGTTCCTTGAGCGTCTTGCGGATCAGGTGCTCGCCGGTGGCGGTCTGCACCCGCGTGTACTTGTCATCTGACTGGAAGAACAGCACTTCGCGCGTGCTCACCATGCGCAGGCTGTTGCCGGCCTGCGCCTGGATCCAGCGCAGATAAGCAGGTCTGGCGGCGGCCGCGGCGGCGCCGTTCTGCATCAGCAACTGGTCGCCCAGCTGCGCCAGGCGGGCCAGTTGCGCGCCGATGTCCTGCGGCGTGTGGTCGAGCCGGCGGCGCAGGCGCGCCACCGTGGTTTCCAGGCGCGCCAGGGTGACGGGCTTGAGCAGGTAGTCGATGGCGCCGTGCTCGAAGGCCTCGACCGCATACTGGTCGTAGGCGGTGGCGAACACGATGTGGCAGCGCTCGTACATCTGGCGCGCCGCGTCGATGCCGCCCATGCCCGGCATGCGGATGTCGAGGAAGGCGATGTCCGGCTTGTGTTCGCGCGCCAGCGCCACCGCTTCGGCGCCGTTGGCCGCCTCCGCCACGATGCGCAGCGCCGGCCACGCCTCGTGCAGGCGCGCGCGCAGCTGGTCGCGCATGGGCGCTTCGTCGTCGGCGATCAGGGCCGTCGGGTGCATGGGCGCCATCAGCCGTCTTCCGTCATGCGATAGGGCAGGCGGATCGACACGCAGGCGCCGCCGCCGGGCAAGGCTTCGATCACGAGTTCGGCATCCTTGCCATACAACAGCGCCAGCCGCTCGCGGATATTGGCCAGCCCGACGCCGCTGCCGGCGTGCAGGTTGAAGCCGACGCCGTCGTCGCACACGTCGACGCACAGGGTGGCGCCTTCGACCCGCGCGCGCACCGTGATCGTGCCGCCGGCGACCTTCGGCTCCAGGCCGTGCTTGATCGCGTTCTCGATCAGCGTCTGCAGCATCATCGGCGGGAACGGCGCGCTGCCGAGGAAGTCGGGCACCTCGAAGCGCACCGCCAGCCTTTCCTTCATGCGCGCCTGCATGATCGACAGGTAGGCGCGTGACAGCTCGACCTGCTTGCCCAGGGTTCCGCCGGCGCCCTTGGCGGCGCGCATCTGCGGCAGCGAGGCGCGCAGGTATTCGATCAGGTAGCCGTGCACGCGCGCCGCTTCCTTCGGGTCGGTCTCGATCAGCTGGCCGATCAGGGCCAGGGTGTTGAACAGGAAGTGCGGCTCGACCTGGGCCTGGAGCGTGGCCATCTGCGCCTCGGTCAGGCGCCGCTCGAGATTGGCGACGTCGGCCTTGGTCGAGGCGTCGCGCGCCAGCAGCTCGGCGCGGCGCTTGCCGCCGGCCAGCACCTTGACCCCGAACGAGATCAGGATGAACCAGATCGCCGGCTCCGTCAGCTTGACGAACATGCCGGTCACGAACACCAGGAACCAGACCAGGTACAACTGGCGCCACTCGATCAGCGCCAGCCAGTCGAAGAAGCGCCACCACAGCACGCCCGCTTCGCGGAAAGCGTCGCGGACGAAGTCGAGTGCGCGGTTGATCTGGGTGGCGGCCATCGGCGTTATTCTCCGGTGTAGTGCTTGATGCGGCGCGGTTCGCGGCCGAAGATGGCGATGGCGAGGAATTTCAGCAGCAGCAGGCCGACGAACAGCGCCAGCACGATCGGCACGATGGTGATCAGGGCCGCCAGCACGATCGCGATCACCAGCAGCACCGGCCACGGCATGCGGCGCAGCGAACGGGCGCTGGATTTCGCCAGGCGCCAGGTAGTGCGGCCGGCCACTTCCATATTACGCAGGATCGATTGGAAGCGACTGGTGGGCGTATGAATGGTTTTCATGCGTGCAAGTCCTTTCTAACAAAGATGACCCTACTGTAGGGATGCACCCATGTTACGCCAAGAGCGATCCGATAAACGGTGCGATTTCGGCGACGGACGGTCGTGAGGGCGGATGAACGGGGGCGCTTTCGACCCCGTCAATACGCTGTTTTACGCGCTTTATTGCTCGATCAGCTTGAGCGCCTCTTGCCGCATCACGTCGAGCATGCCGGCCTCGGGCGTGCGCGCGCAGGCGGCCACCGTGGCGTTCAGGATCGGTTCCAGCGCCGGGAAGGACTGGCGCGCCGAGCCTTCGCGGTGCAGGCTGTAGATCAGCGTGCCGACGCTCTCATAGGTCACCGGCAACTCGCGCAGGCTGCGTTCCGGGAAGGTGGCGGCCTGCCAGGCGGCGTCGACGTTGAAATCGGCGCAGCTCTTGGTGGCGATGGTGGCGCTGTGGTCTTTCTTGAACTTGAAGGTCACCAGGCCGGTGCGGTGCGCGCCGCTGGCGGGGATGTCCAGCCGCCTGGCCATGGCCAGCGCCAGCGCGTCGAGTTCGGCCGAGCGCGAGGAATCGCGTACCGCCACCACCGCTTTGCGGCCCTTGTCGTCGAGGGCCAGTTCGACCGTCACATTGCCCTGCACGCCGCGCCGCGCGAGCGCCGCCGGATAGCCGGCGTCGCTCGCATAGATCGTGATCTCGCGCCAGGTCGGCACCGTGGCCTGGGCCGCGGCCGATTGCGGCGCCATGGCCAGCAGGGACAGCGCCAGGCTCGAACATGCCGCCAGGGCCTTCATCGTGGGAGTGCGCCTTGCCATCAGTGCGCCGTCCTGTCGTTCCAGTAGTCGCGCAGCAGGCCGTAAAAGACGGTGTCGGCATACTCGCCGTGCACCAGCCAGCGCTGCGGCATGAAGCCCTCCTTGCGAAAGCCCAGTTTTTCCAGCACGCGGCCGGAGGCTTCGTTGCGCGGGTCGATGTCGGCCTCGACCCGGTTCAGGCCGACCTCGCGGAAACCATGGTCCAGCGCCGCCTGCAGCGCTTCGAAGGCATAGCCTTTGCCCCAGTGCGCGCTGCCCAGCGCGTAGCCGAGTTCGCAGCGATTGTTCTGGTTGAAGAAGTGGTGCAGGCCCACGGTGCCGATCAGCTCGCGGTTCGACGCCAGTTCGATCGCGAAACGCAGCTCGGTCTCGTCGCGGTAGGCCTCGAGTGCGCGGGCGATCGCGGCTTCGGCGAAGGAGATGTCGGTCCACGGCTCGGCGCTCCAGTAGCGCACCACGGCCGGGTCGGAGAAGATGGTGTACAGGGCCGGCGCGTCGCTCGCGGCCAGCGGGCGCAGCACCAGGCGTTCGGTGGTCAGGACAGGGGTGATATAAGTCGACATGGTTCGCATTGCCAGTGTGATAAGCGCTAGCATACCACTGCCGTGACGCCTGTAGACATGACTGCGCACCACGATTATTTCTTCTCGCTAACACGATGCGTCGTGCATGGTTTTGCGATGGCGCATGCCCGATGCCGCGTGCCTGTTGCCAGACTCGCCATTCTTGTTCAAACTTAAATGCTTCAGGGCGCCATCGAACGAGGAGCGCAATATGTACGAATCCAGGCCTGCCGCGATGTCATCCTTCTGGATGCCATTCACCAATAACCGCGACTTCAAGCGCGATCCGCGCCTGCTGGTCTCCGCCAAGGGGATGTATTACCGCGACGTCGATGGCCGCGAGCTGCTCGACGGCGCCGCTGGCCTGTGGTGCGTGCCCTGCGGCCACGGCCAGCCGAAGATCGCCGAAGCCATCGCCGCCATGGCCGGCCAGCTCGACTACGCGCCCACTTTCCAGATGGGCCACCCGGCCGCCTTCGAGCTGGCCGAACGCCTGATGGAGTTCAGCGGCCACCGCTTCGGCCACGTGTTCTATACCGGGTCGGGATCGGAAGCGGTCGACACCGCGCTCAAGATCGCGCTGGCCTACCACCGCGCGCGCGGCGAGGGCGGACGCACGCGCCTGATCGGGCGCGAGCGCGGCTACCATGGCGTGGGCTTCGGCGGCATCTCGGTGGGCGGCATCGGCGCCAACCGCAAGCATTTCGGGCCCCTGCTGCCGGGCGTCGACCACCTGCGCCACACGCATGACCTGGAGCGCAATGCCTACGCACGCGGCGAACCCGAACACGGCGTCGAACTGGCCGACGACCTGGAGCGGCTGGTGACCCTGCACGACCCGTCGACCATCGCGGCGGTGATCGTGGAGCCGGTATCCGGCTCGACCGGCGTCTTGATTCCTCCCAAGGGCTACCTCAAGCGCCTGCGCGAGCTGTGCGACCGCCACGGCATCCTCTTGATCTTCGACGAAGTCATCACCGGCTTCGGACGCCTGACGACGCCGTTCGCCGGCGACTGGTTCGGCGTCGAGCCCGACCTGATGGCCACGGCCAAGGGCATCACCAACGGCGCGGTGCCGATGGGCGCGGTGTTCAGCAAGTCCTTCATCCATGACGCCTTCATGGAGGGGCCGGCCGGGATCGAGCTGTTCCACGGATATACCTATTCCGGGCACCCGCTGGCCTGCGCCGCCGCGCTGGCCACCCTGGACGTGTTCCGCGAACAGGGGGTGCTGGAGAACGCGGCGCGCATGCAGCCGTATTTCGAGGAAGCGCTGCAATCGCTGCGCGGCCTGCCGCACGTGATCGACCTGCGCTCGATCGGCATCATCGCCGGCATCGAGCTGGCGCCGATCGCGGGCCAGCCCGGCGCGCGCGGCTATGCGGCGCTCAAGCAGGCCTTCGCCGACGGCCTGCTCATCCGCATCACGGGCGACATCATCGCGCTGTCGCCCCCGCTGGTGCTGGAAAAACAACACGTCGACGAATTGTTCGGCAAGCTGGCCAAGGTCTTGACGCAACTGGCCTGATACCTGGCTGACACCAAGAAAGAGGGCGCGCCACGCCCCGCATGAAAGGAAAGAGAGACTGATGACCGCCACCACCGACGCCCCGGACCTCGCATCCGAAGAGCATTCCCTCCTGGCCGGCGAGCCGGCGCCGCCGACCGGCAAGCAGGTCGCCGTGGTCGGCGCCGGCATGGCCGGCATGGCCTGCGCCATCCGGCTGGCGCTGCTCGGCAATGGCGTCGTGCTGTACGAGGCGCGCTCGCGCGAGCGCATGGGCGAGGCCATGGCGGCAAGCGCATCCGACCAGGCGCTGTTCGAGCGCCTGGTGGCGCAGGGCCGCATCCGCTGCGAATACGGCCGCAAGCTGGGCGTCGATCTCGAGCTGGCCGACCTGCACCTGTGGCACGACGCGATCTTCATCGGCGTCGGCCTGGCGTCCAGCCGCGTGCTGGCGCTGTCCGGCAGCGATCCGGCGGGCCTGGTCGACGCCGGCCGCCGGCTGGCCGCCGTGTATGCGCTGGACGACCTGCTGGCGCTGCCGGTGCCGCAACGCGCGATCGTGATCGGCGCCAGCCGCGGCGCGGTCGGCATGGCGGCGCGCCTCAAGCAATTGGGCGCCCAGGACGTCACCCTGGCGCTGCGCCACGCCCTGGCGCCCGACGGCCGCGAAGAAGAAGTCGCGCGCGCCTGCTTCGTGCGGGTGCGCGGCTGGGTTGCGCCGCTCGAGGTGCTGCGCGACGAACGCGGCGCGGTCGGGTCGGTGCGCTTCGAGCAGACCCGCCTGCTGGGCGACCGGGTGGTCGACACCGGCGGCTTCACCGAGATCGCCGCCCACGCCGTGTTCAAGGCGGTGGGCCGCGCGGCCGGGGCCGAGCTCGACCCGTCCGTGCGCCAGCAGTCGCGCGAGGGCGACCGCATCCAGGTCGACGGGTGCTTCCGCACCGCGCTGCCGGGCATCTATGCCGGCGGCGACTGCGTGGCCCCGCTCCTGGAATCGATGCAGGCGCGCCGCCATGGCCTGCAGGCGGCGCAGGCGATCCATGCCGACCTGCAGGCCTGAGGTCTTCGCGTCGTATTGACGTTTGCGTTACACTCGCGCGCATCGATTTCAACCGACGTGCACCGTGACTCATCCGACCTCTACAAGCAACGACCTCTGGAACGACGACCTCGCTCCCACCACCGCAGCGCAGCGCACCTGGCGCTGGTACCACTTCGCCGCCCTGTGGGTGGGCATGGTGATGTGCATCCCCGCCTACACGCTGTCGGCCAGCCTGGTGGAGGCGGGAATGTCAGGCTGGCAGGCGGTGCTCACCGTATTCCTGGCCAACGCCATCGTACTGGTGCCGATGCTGCTGATCGGCCATGCCGGCGCCAAGTACGGCATTCCCTACGCGGTGCTGGCGCGCACCTCGTTCGGCACCCGGGGCGCCAGGCTGCCGGCGCTGATGCGCGCCATCGTCGCCTGTGGCTGGTACGGCATCCAGACCTGGTTCGGCGGCAGCATGATCTATACCTTGCTGGGCGTGATGAACGGCGCTCCGATCGGCGGCGAGCCGCTCGCCTGGCTCGGCATCAATCTGGCGCAGCTGGTTTGTTTCCTCGCGTTCTGGGCGATCCAGCTGTACTTCGTGGTGCACGGCATGGAATCGATCCGACAGCTCGAGACCTGGACCGCCCCTTTGAAAATCGCGATCTGCTTCGTGCTCTTGTGGTGGGTGCACAGGCAGGTCGGGGCCGACGGCTTCGGCCCGCTGCTCGAGCAGCGTTCGCAGTTCGTGCCCGGCGGGCCGAAAGAAGGGCAGTTCTGGTCCACTTTCTGGCCGTCGCTGACCGCCATGATCGGCTTCTGGGCGACGCTGGCGCTGAACATCCCCGACTTCACCCGCTTCGCGAAGTCGCAGCGCGACCAGGTGGTCGGCCAGACCGTCGGCCTGCCGCTGCCCATGGGCCTGCTGGCGGCGCTGGCGGTGATTGTCACCTCGGCCACCGTGGTCCTGTACGGCAAGGCGCTGTGGGACCCGGTCGACCTGGCCAGCCGCATGACCGGCATCGCGGTGCTGGTGGCCCTAATCGTGCTGCTGGTCGATACGGTCAGCGTGAACCTGGCGGCCAACCTGGTCGGCCCGGCCTACGATTTCTCGGCGCTGGCGCCGCGCCGCATCAGCTATCGCACCGGCGGCTACATCACCGCCGGGCTGGCGCTGCTCATGATGCCGTGGAAGATCCTGGAGTCGACCCAGAACTACATCATGACCTGGCTGGTCGGCTACTCGGCCTTGCTGGGACCGATCGCCGGCGTGCTGGTGGTCGACTACTACCTGGTGCGCAAGACCGTGCTCGACGTCGACCAGCTGTACCGCCACGAAGGCATCTACGGCTATGGCAATGGCTGGAACAAGGCGGCGCTGGCCGCCTTCGCGCTGGGCGTGCTGCCCAACATCCCGGGCTTCCTGAACGCCGCCTTCCCGGCCAGCTTCCCCGATGTCGGCGAGGCCTTCAAGACGATCTATACGTATGCCTGGTTCGTCGGCGTCGCGATCGCCGCCGTGGTCTACGGTCTCATGATGAAGGGGCGGGGCGCGCACTAGATTGCCGGTTCCCATGACGAGGAGGAATGCATGCGCAAGTATCTTCGATGTGCGATTGCCGGGGCCTGCGCCCTGGCGGCGGGCGGCGCCGGCGCGGCGAGCTTCGACGCCGTGACGGGCGAGATCAAGGCCGGCAACTTCAAGCAGATCACGAGCGTGCTGGTGGCGCGCCACGGCAAGGTGCTCTACGAGCAGTACTTCGACGGCGAAGGGGCGCAAGGGCTGCGCAACACGCGTTCGGTGACCAAGACCGTGGGCGGCATGCTGGTCGGGGCGGCCGTCGAGCGCAAGCTGCTCACGGTCGATGCGCCGATCATGCCCTTCTTCAAGGACAAGATGCCGGTCGCGCACCCCGATCCGCGCAAGGAGCGCATCACGGTCGAAGACCTGCTTACCATGAGTTCCATCGTCGAGTGCGACGATTTCAACGAGTTCTCGCGGGGGCATGAGGAGCGCATGTACCTGATCGAGGACTGGAGCCGCTTCTACCTCGACCTGCCGGTGCGCAGCTTCCCGGAATGGACGCCGCCGCCCGACAAGCAGCCGTATGGCCGCGCCTTCAGCTACTGCACCGCGGGCACCGCCCTGATCGCGCCGCTGCTGGAGCGCGCGACCGGACGCAGCGTGCAGGACTTCGCCGACGAGGTGTTGTTCAAGCCGCTGGGCATCGAGCCGGTCAAGTGGCAGCTGCAGCCGTCGGGGGCGGCGATGACCGGCGGTAGCCTGAGCCTGCGCAGCCGCGACCTGTGGAAGCTGGGCCAGCTCTACCTGAACGGCGGCAAGTGGGCCGGCAAGCAGGTGCTGCCGCAAGCCTGGGTCGAGCGCTCGATCACGCCGCATGCGCGGGTACGCCAGGGCGTCGACTACGGCTACCTGTGGTGGCTGCAGCCTTTTGCCGTGGGCGACAGGAAGGTGGCCACCTATGCGATGTCTGGCCTGGGCGGCAACAAGGTCTACGTGCTGCCGGAGTGGGATGCGGTGGTGGTCATCACCACCACCAACTTCCGCGTGCCGGGGCCGCATCCGCTGACGGAGAAGCTGCTCACGACGCTGATCCTGCCGGCGCTGCCGCCGGAGTAAAGCTGCGCAGGAAGTCGAGCATCACCGCGCCGGCGACTTCGGCATCGTCGGCGCTCATGGTCTCGAGCGGATTGTGGCTGATGCCGCCGTTGCCGCAGCGGACGAACAGCATCGCGACCTCGGTCAGCTGCGCCATGCGCATCGCGTCGTGGCCGGCGCCGGAGGGTAATGCAAAGGATGGCAGGCCGGCGCGTTCGACCGCGGCCCCCAGCTGCGCCATCAGCCGCGGCGCGCACGGCGCGGCGTCGATCTCGAGCAGCTTGTACAGTTTTTGCTGGATGCCGCGCCGCGCGCAGATTTGCTTGACTCCAGCCAGGATGTCGTCCACCGCCGCCAGCCGGGTTGCGTCGTCGGCGGCGCGGATGTCGAGCGACAGGCGGCAGGCGCCGGGCACCACGTTGACCGAGCCGGCCGGCACATCCAGCTGGCCGACCGTGCCCACCAGGGAGGCCGGGCCGCTGCAGCGGCGTTCCACCAGCAGCACGATCTCGGCAGCGGCCGCCGCCGCATCGCGCCGCATGCCCATCGGCGTGGTGCCGGCGTGGCTGGCCACGCCCTTCAGTTCGACCAGGTAGCGCGAGCTGCCCGCGATCGCGCTCACCACGCCCAATGGCAGGCCGCGCTCGAGCAGCACCGGCCCCTGCTCGATATGCACCTCGACGAAGCCGAGCACGCCGGCGGGATCGCGCGCGATGGCGGGGATGGCCGCTGGATCGTGGCCGGCGGCGGCCAGCGCCTCGCGCATCGGAACGCCGTCGGCGTCGCGCGCATCGAGCAGGGCCGGGTCGAAGCCGCCGGCCACCGCGCTGCTGCCGAGGAAGGTGCTGCGAAAGCGCACGCCTTCTTCTTCGGCGAAGGCGATCACTTCGAGGTCATAGGGCAAGCGCTCGCCGCGTTCGTGCAGCCGGCCGACCAGCGCGATGGGCAGCAGGATGCCGAGCCGGCCGTCGTACTTGCCGCCATTGCGCACGGTGTCGTAGTGCGAGCCGGTGATCAAGGTCTGCGCGCCCGGCCGGGCGGCGGCGTAGCGGCCGACCACGTTGCCGACGGCGTCGACGTGGACCGCCATGCCGGCGTCGCGCATCCAGCCGGCGATCGTGGCGGCGGTGCGCTGGTGGGCCGGCGTCATGTAGGCGCAGGTCAGGTCGGCGTCGCTGTCGCTGATGGCGCCGAGGGTCTCGCACCAGTCCATCACGGTGACGCCGATCGCGGGTTCGATGCCGAGCAGGGCATTGAGCCGGATCTCGGCGATGCGGTGCACCTGGCGCAGCGCTTCGCGCAGCTCGTCGCCAGGGGCGTTGTCGAGGCGGCGCACGAAGGTGTCGATGATGCTTTGCCGCGCCAGGCCGCGTCCGGTCGGACCTTTCACGGCCAGGATGAAGGGAAAGCCGAAACGTTCGTTGTACTGCGCGTTGAGCGCGTGCAGCCGGGCGTATTCTTCGGGCGTGCAGCGATCCAGGTTTGATGCGGCCTGTTCGCCGGTCGATTCAGGCGTCAGCTCGCCGGCGATGGCGGCCTTGCCGGCCAGCTCCGGGTGGGCGCGCAGCAGCGACAGCTGCTGCGCATCGGTCGCGCCGTCGACCGCCGCCTGCAAGGCCAGCTTGAGCGCCGCCAGGGTGGCAAAGGGGCGGGCCGCGGCGGCGCGCTGCGCGATCCAGGGTGAATGCTCGTAGATGCCATGCAGCGCCTTGGTGAAAGCGTCGGCGTCGAGTTGGTTCAGCTCCTGGATCGTCGGCATGTCTGCTCCTGGCTATTCTTGATTGAGGGCCCGCGCCGCGCTGCTCACCTGGTCGCGCAGCCATTTGTGTTCGGTGGACTGGTGCACGCGCTGGTGCCACAGCTGGTAGAAGCGCATCGGCGGAAACTTGAGCGGCACCGTGAAGCTTTTCAGCGGCAGCGTCTTTTCGAAGGCGCGGATGAACTGGCGGCCGGTGGTCAGCACCAGGTCGCTCTGGGTCAGCATATACGGAATCACGCCGAAATAGGGCGACTCGACCGCCACCCGGCGCTGCAGGCCGTGGCGCTCGAGGTATGCGTCGATCACGCCGTGGTAGCCCGGCAGCATCTGGGTCGGGGCCACGTGCGGCAGGTCGAGGTAATCCTCGAGCGTCATCGCGTCGGGCGCCGTGCGCCTGGCGTAGGGGCTGTCGGCGCGCATGGTGCAGATGATCGGATCTTCGAACAGCTTGGACATGTGCAGGTGGGCGGGCGGTTCGTCCCAGTTGGCGATCACCAGGTCCATGTCGCCGTCGGACAGCATGCGCAGGTAGTCCAGGCCGGGGCCGAGGGCGTGGATGACGACCTTGCTGCCGGGCGAGCCGCGCCGCAGCAGCGCCACCACGTTCGGCAGGAAGCGGGCGTCGAGATAGTCGGGGGCGGCGATGTGGAAGGTGCGTGTCGCCTGCTCGGGCACGAACGGCGCCTTGCGCACGAACAGGCTCTCGGCTTCGTCGAGGATGCGCTTGGCCGGCTTGAGCAGGCTCTCGCCGTGCTGGGTCGGCACCATGCCGCGCGCGCCGCGCACCAGCAGCGGGTCGCCGGTCAGCTCGCGGAGTTTACGCAGCGAAGCCGAGATCGAGGGTTGCGGCTGGTTCAGCTTGAGCGCCACCCGCGAGACGTTCTTCTCCACCAGCAGCAGGTAGAGGATGCGGATCAGGTGCAGGTCGAGGTTGCGGGGCAGGCTGGACATCGCGGGCGGGCGGGGTGGCACGTATATCAATGAAGATATGTTGAATATACGCTAAATTTCATGTCGGAGAAATTGGAATCGGCGTATCTTCGATCCATCTCAGCGTTCACGAGGAAGCCCATGTTCGACACCGGATACCTGGCGCCATATGCTTTGGAGTGGTTCAATCTGCTGCTGCGCTGGCTGCACATCATCACCGGCATCGCCTGGATCGGGGCCTCGTTCTATTTCGTCTGGCTCGACAACACCATCAAACCGCCGGCCCCAGGTTCCGACCTGGAGCGCAAGGGCGTGTCCGGCGAGCTGTGGGCGGTGCACGGCGGCGGCTTCTACAACCCGCAGAAATACCTGGTGGCGCCCGCCGAGCTGCCGCCGGAGCTGCACTGGTTCAAGTGGGAAGCCTATTCCACGTGGTTGTCGGGCTTTGCGCTGCTGACCGTCGTCTATTACATGAACGCGAAGGCGATGATGGTCGACCGCAGCGTGGCCGACCTCACGGGCTGGCAGGCGGTCGGCATCGGCATCGGCAGCCTGGTGGTCGGCTGGATCGTGTACGACCTGCTGTGCCGGTCGAAGCTGGTGCAGCACCAACTGGCGTTCGGCGCCACCATCTGGCTGCTGCTGGTCGGCAGCAGCTGGGTGCTCACCCACCTGCTCAGCGGACGCGCCGCCTACCTGCACGTGGGCGCGATGATCGGCACCATCATGGTGGCGAACGTGGCGATGCTGATCATTCCGGGACAGCGCAAGATGGTCAATGCCATGCTGGCCGGCGCCAAGCCCGACCCGAGCCACGGCATCAAGGCCAAGCAGCGCAGCGTCCACAACAATTATTTCACGCTGCCGGTGCTGTTCATCATGATCAGCAACCACTATGCGATGACCTACAACCATCCGCATGCCTGGGCCGTGCTGGGCGTGATCATGCTGGCCGGGGTCTTGATCCGCCACTTCTTCAACCTGCGCCACAAGGGCCGCATCGAATGGCGGTATCCGGCCGCCGGCGTGGCGCTGCTCCTGGCGCTGGCGGTCGTGCTGGCCCCAAGGCCGCGCGCAAGCGCCGATCCGGCGGCCGCCGCCGGTGTCGACGCTGCCACGCGCTTTGCGGCGGTGCGCACGATCATGGACCAGCGCTGCGTGTCCTGCCACGCGCAGCAGCCGACCCAGCCCGGTTTCGCGGCGGCGCCGGGCGGCGTGATGCTCGACACGCCGGAGCTGGTGAGCCAGCATGCGGCCCGCATCTACCAGCAGACGGTGCAACTGAAAGCCATGCCGCTGGCGAATCTCACCCACATGACCGATGCCGAACGCGCCCAGGTGGGGGCCTGGTTCGAGGCCGGCGCGGTCACCGGCACAAACACAGGAAAGGCGCCATGAACAATCCCTTGCACGATCGTCTCACCGGCTGGATCGACGCCCACTTCGACGAACAGGTCGCCTTCCTGCAGGAGGTGGTGCGCATCCCGACCGATACGCCTCCGGGCAATAACGCGCCGCATGCCGAGGCAATCGCGGGAATGCTGGAAAGCGCCGGCTGGCCGGTCGAGCGCCATGCGGTGCCGGCGCAGCAGGTGCGCGACCATGGCCTGGAGAGCATCACCAACCTGATCGTGCGCCGCCGCTATGGCGGGGACGGCCCCACGCTGGCGCTGAACGCCCACGGCGACGTGGTGCCGCCGGGCGAAGGCTGGACCCGACCGCCGTATGGCGCCGTGATCGACGATGGTTACCTGTACGGGCGCGCGGCGGCGGTCTCCAAGAGCGACTTCGCCACCTATGTGTTCGCGACCCGCGCGCTGGAGGCAATGGACGTGGCCTTGTCGGGCGCGGTCGAACTGCACTTCACCTACGACGAGGAAGTCGGCGGCCTGCTGGGACCGGGCTGGCTGCTGGAGCAGGGCCTGACCCGCCCCGACTACGTGATCGCGGCCGGCTTCGGCCATGGCATCGTCACCGCCCACAACGCCTGCCTGCAGCTCGAAGTGACCGTGCACGGCAGGGCGGGCCATGGCGCGATGCCCGAGACGGCGGTCGACGCCCTGCAGGCCGCCACACAAGTGCTGAACGCGATCTATGGCGAACTGCCGGCGCTGAAGAAGATCCGCAGCGCCGTAGCAGGCATCGGCTCGCCGACCATGATCGTCGGCCGCATCGATGGCGGGACCAATACCAATGTGGTGCCGGGGAAGGTGGTGTTACGGATGGACCGGCGCATGATCCCGGAAGAAGACCCGGCGCTGGTGGAGGCGCAGGTGCGCGCCCTGATCGAGAACGCGGTGCGCGGCCTGCCCGGCATCCGCCTCGAGATCCGGCGCCTGCTGCTGTCGCAGGCGCTGCGGCCCTTGCCGGGCGTGGCGCCGCTGGTCGAGCGCTTGCAGCGCCATGGGCGCGCCGTCATGGGCGAGGAGATTCCCGCGCATGGCACGCCGCTGTATGCGGATGCGCGGCTGTATGGTGAACATGGCATCCCGGCGGTGCTGTATGGCGCAGGGCCGCGCACGGTGGAGGAATCGAACGCCAAGAAGGCCGACGAACGTCTGCTGCTGGAAGATTTGCGCCGCGCGACCAAGGTCGTCGCGTTGACCCTGCTCGACTTCCTCGGGCCGCACCCGTAAACGACAGAAGGCGCCCGCAGGCGCCTTCCGGATTACCGGGGATTATTTCTGCTTGAGCGAGCGCTCGAACAGCTCATAAATCCGGCGATACTGGTCATACCACGCCTCCGGCTGCACGTAGCCGTGACGCTCCAGCGGATAGCTCGCCAGTTCCCACTTGTCCTTCTTCATCTCGATCAGGCGCTGCGCCATGCGCACCGAATCCTGGTAGAACACGTTATCGTCGATCATGCCGTGCGAGATCAAGAGGTGGCCCTTCAGGTTCTGCGCGTACTCGATCGGCGACGACTTCTTGTACGCCTCGGGATCGATGTCCGGGGTGTTCAGGATGTTGGCGGTGTACTCGTGGTTGTAGGTGGTCCAGTCGGTCACCGGGCGCAGCGCGGCGCCGGCCTTGAAGGTGTCCGGCGCGCGCATCAGGGCCATGAAGGTCATGAAGCCGCCGTAGCTGCCGCCATAGATGCCGACGTTGGCGGCGTCGCCCTGGTGCTGGTTCACCATGTACTTGACGCCGTCGACGTAGTCTTCCAGTTCCGGATGGCCCATCTGGCGGTAGATCGCGGTGCGCCACTTGCTGCCGTAGCCTTTCGAGGCGCGGAAGTCCATGTCCAGCACCACGTAGCCGTTCTGCACCAGCAGGTTATGGAACATCTGCTCGCGGAAGTAGTTCGGATAGCGCTTGCTCACGTTCTGCAGGTAGCCGGCGCCGTGCACGAACATCACGACCGGATACTTCTTGCCCGGCTCGAGCTGGGCCGGACGATACAGCTTGGCCCACACCGGATCGCCGCCGGCGCTGGAAGGCACGGCCACGTACTCTGGCTGGATCCACTCGCGCGCCTTGAAGTCCGGCGTGCGGGTGTCGGTGAGCTTGCTCGCTTCGCCGCCCGAGACCGGCACGGTCGCGATCTGGATCGGCGTGTAGCTGGACGACCAGTGCACCAGCAGCTTCTTCTCGTCCGGCGACAGGGCGAACTTCTCGACGCCATCGAGCTTCGTCACTTCGCGTACCTTGGTCGCACCATTCGCGCCGTTGGCGTCGACGGCGCAGACTTCGTAGTCGCCCGGGGTCTCGCGGTTGCACAGCATGTAGGCGGTGCTGCCGTCATAGGTCCAGCGCACGTCGCTGGCTTCCCATTTGCCCGTGGTCAGGGCGCGCGGGGCGGCGGCGGTGGCGCTGTCCTTGGTGTACAGGTGCGAGTAGCCGCTTTCCTCGGACAGGTACCACAGCGTGCGGTTGTCCGGCAGCCAGCCGAATTCGGCGTTGTCGTAGTTGACCCAGGCGCCGTCGGTCAGGCGGTGCAGTGGCTTCAGTTTCGCGGCGCCCAGGTCGACGCTGGCGATCCAGCGGTCCTTGTTGTCGACCGCGCGCAGCATGACGGCGACGTTGGCGCCGTTCGCGCTCCAGTCGATCGCGTTGCGTCCGCCCGAGACGACCACCGGACGGTTGCCCTTGAGCGGGTCCTTCTTGGCGGCGGCGCGCAGCTCGGCCAGCGGGTCGACGTTGACGCCCGGGAGCGCGTCGAAGGCGATGTCCTGCACCTTGTTGGTGCGCAGGTCGACCAGCTTCAGTGCATGCGGCACCGGCATATTGCGGCCGACGCGGGTGCGCACGTCTTCGGTTTCCTCGTAGCCCGACTCGTTCACGTAGCGCGGCATCTTGCCGGCGCGGCCCTTGTCGGCGCTTTTGGCGGCGGTGACCACCAGCAGCCAGCGGCCGTCGGGCGAGAGCGAGCTGCCTTCGATGGTGACCTTGTCGCCCAGGTAGACCGGGCTTGGCGCCATCGAGGCGTCGGCGCGGCGCAGTTCGTCGGCGCGCGCGCGCAGGGCGTCGCGGTCATCCTTCTGGCGCTTGAGGTGCTCGATCAGGCGCAGTTCGGTCGAACGGTAGGGATCGTCCTCGGGCGCGTTCGGGTCCTTGGCGGCGCGCGGCAGGGCGGCGGGGCCGGTGACACGGCTACCGCGGTCCCACACATACCAGTCGTTGCCGATGCGGTACTGGACCGCGCGTTCGTCCGCCGTGTACTGGGCGGCGGTGATGCGGCTGGCGCCGCGCGTGACCTGGACCAGCTGGCCCGACTTGAGGTCTCGCTCGAACAGGTCGTTGTTGCGCAGGACCAGCATGCGGCTGTTGTTGCGGTTGTAGACCACGTCGGCGCTGTCGATCTTCGGCAGTTCGGCATCGGCTACCAGCCGGGCCTTGCCGGCCGCGACCTGGAACACGTCGCGCACGGGCGAGCCGGTGCGCTTCTGCTTGTAGTACACCTGCTTGCCGTCCCAGCTGAACCAGGCGTCTTCCACCGGGGTGCCGATCCAGTCTGGATGGCTCATGGCCTGGTCGAGGGTGATGGGGGTGGATGCCGCCGCCGGCAGCGCGATCAGTGCGGCGAAAGAGGCCGCAAACAGGGTAAGTGCAGGTGTTCGCATGTGGAGTCTGATGAGTGAGAAATGGCTTGGTTGCCAAAGATGCTTGCCAGAAATGCGCATGCATTCTAGCGCAGGCACTCACCGCGACCGCGAAATATGACAGGTTTTTTTTGCTGTAAAGACAAGCGCCGGCGGTACGTCAGTACGGCCGGCGCGAGAGGCGGAGCGGGTATTGCGACGATGGTGCGCCGCAATCGCACATGAATTACATGGCCTTGAACGGACCCTTTGGCGGACGCGGCAGGAACATGGAAACGCGGGCTGCCACGGCCACGACGGCCAGGGCGATGGTGATATATTCGAGCGGGTGCATGATCAACCCCGCACTGCCGGAGCGTAGCCGCCGTGGGCGACGTAGAGTTCTTGCGAGAAGCTGCGGATGGCCGAGATGGCTGCCGCGAAGAAGCTGGTGCGTTGGATGGCTGCAGTCATGATAGTTCCCCTAAGATAAATACTTCGATGTTGCGTTGCAGTATAGGGGCGTCTCCGTCATAAACAAACTTTAGATTTGTGATTCCAGCGATGCGTCTGATGAATGGTTGCAAAGTTGCTCTCATGCAAGATATTCGTCATGCGAATATCTCGGCCAAGGGGTTTTGCATAAGAAGGGCATGGGCAATCGTCGATGCTCGCGCCTGGTGCGAATCTTGCATATCGTAAGCACATGAAATCGCGAGACAGTGCTTCACCACACCTGCGGATCGTCGTCGTGCTTTCCGCAACAGCACCCGGCATCGACCCGGATGCCGCCCAGGCCGCGCAGGCCCGGCGCAGCACGGCGCTGCGCATCGGCCTGCTCGAATCGGGCTACGACCTGATCGCCTCGCTCCCGGCCGACGTCTTCCTGCCCGAGCGCATCGCCCAGCTGCAGCCCGACCTGATCATCGCCGACAGCGAGTCCGACGCGCGCGACGTGCTCGAGCACATCGTGATCGCCACCCGCGACGCGCGGCGGCCGATCGTCCTGTTCACCGAAGACGATGCGCCGGCCAGCATGGACGCGGCGATGGACGCCGGCGTCTCGGCCTATATCGTGGCCGGCCTGCAGGCCGAACGCGTCAAGCCGGTGCTGGACGTGGCGCTGGCGCGCTTCCGGCGCGAGCAGAAGCTGCTCGACGAGCTGAGCGACACGCGCCAGAAGCTGGCGGAGCGCAAGACCGTCGATCGCGCCAAGGGCCTGCTCATGAACCGCTACAGCCTGACCGAGGAGCAGGCCTACCAGCGCCTGCGCACCCTGGCGATGAACAAGAACCTGAAGCTGGCCGAAGTCGCGCAGCGCCTGATCGACGTGGAAGACCTGCTGGGCTAGGCCACGCTTTACTATATACAAGGACAAGGAGACGTATGACATTGGCAGGCAAAGGCGCCTGGATCGCCGGCACCGACCGGCCCGAGATCGAGACCGTCCGCATCGGTTTCATGCCGCTCGCCGATTGCGCGCCGCTGGTGATGGCGTCGGTGCTCGGCTTCGACGAGCAGTATGGCGTGCGCTTCGAGCTTACCCGCGAGCTGTCCTGGACCGCCATGCGCGACCGCCTGATCGGCCAGCAGCTCGACGCGGCCCATGCGCTGTACGGGATGGTGTATGGCATCCAGAACGGCATCGGCACCCAGCAATGCGATATGGCGGTGTTGATGAACCTGCACCAGAACGGCCAGAGCATCACGCTGTCGCGCGCGCTCGCCAACGCCGCCCGCGATCCCCGCCTGCTGCGGCGCGAGGTGGACGACAAAGGGCGCAAGCTCACCCTGGCCCATACCTTCCCGACCGGGAACCACGCGATGTTCCTGTATTACTGGCTGGCCGCGCATGGCATCGATCCGCTCACCGACTGCCAGGCGGTGACGGTGCCGCCCGGGCAGATGGCGGCCAGCCTGGCGGCCGGGCATATGGATGGCTTCTGCGCGGGCGAGCCGTGGGGCCAGCGCGCGCAGCGCGACGGCGCCGGGGTGCAGGCCGCGTCCAGCGAACAGGTGTGGCCGAACCATCCGGGCAAGGCGCTCGGCACGCGCGCCGCCTTCGCGGCCAGCCACCCGAACACCTGCCGCGCCATGATCGCCGCGCTGTTGGAAGCGGCGCGCTGGCTCGACGCCTCGCGCACCAACCGCGAAGCCGCGGCCGAGGTGCTGGCCAGTCCCGCCTATGTCAACGCCAGCCGCGAGACGCTGCAGTTCTGCCTGGCCGGCAGCCACATCGACGAGCATCGCGGAGAGGGCTGCTGGCGCGGCCATAACGGCCTGCGCTTCCATGCCGACGGCGAGGCCAACTTCCCCTGGCTGTCGGACGGCATGTGGTTCATGACCCAGCACCGGCGCTGGGGCCTGCTGCGCGAAGCGCCCGCCTACCTGGCGCTGGCGGCCCAGGTCAACCGCATCGACCTGTATCGCGAGGCGGCCGAACGCACCGGCACGATGCTGCCCGCCTCCCCGATGCGCAGCTCGACCTTGCTCGGCGGACGGGTATGGGACGGCAGCGACCCGCAGGCCTGGGCCCGCGCACCAGCGCGATCTTGAACGCGGTGCATGCGGGCGCATCATCATGGTGAGCGATGCACCGCAATGCAGCATCCGGATGCGGTCCGTTGAGGTACGCCCCCTGAAGGCGCGGTGGCACGCCTCTTGCTCATACCTCTGACAGGATCAATGGCGATTCTCTTCACGATTTTCACTTAGCGCCGGCCCAACGCGGGGACGGCAACAGGACAACGGCGTCCGCAGCTACTGCCCATGGCAGCAAGCGCGGACGCCTTTTCGTTTTTCAAAGGAAGAACAATGGCCAGCAAAGCGGACAGCATCAAGCTCTTTTCCTTCCAGGGCGCGCCCATGCGCGCCTTCCACCTGACCTGGGTCGCCTTCTTCATCTGCTTCTTCGCCTGGTTCGCCTGCGCGCCGCTGATGCCGGTCATCAAGGGCGAATTCGGGCTCTCGATGGAGCAGATCGCCAACATCAATATCGCGGCGGTCGCGATCACCATCTTCGTGCGTCTGCTGGTCGGCCCGCTGTGCGACCGCTACGGCCCGCGCAAGACGTACACGGGTTTGCTCCTCCTGGGCGCGATTCCCGTGCTGGGCGTGGCGCTGGCGCAGAGCTACGAAGCCTTCCTGCTGGCGCGCCTGGGCATCGGCGCGGTCGGCGCCAGCTTCGTCATCACCCAGTACCACACTTCCGTCATGTTCGGCCCGAAGGTGGTCGGCACCGCCAACGCGGCGGCGGCCGGCTGGGGCAATGCCGGCGGCGGCGCGGCGCAAGCGGTCATGCCGCTGATGCTCACCGCGATCGTGATGCTGGGCGTGAGCCAGTCGCTGAGCTGGCGCCTGGCGCTGGTGGTGCCCGGCGTGATGATGATCGTGATGGCCTTCTTCTACTGGCGCTATACGCAGGATTGCCCGGCCGGCAATTACGACGACTTGCGCAAGACCGGCCGCATGCCAGAGGGCGGCGGCAAGGGCGGCTGGGCGAGCTTCGTCGCCGGCTGCCGCAACTACCGCGCCTGGCTGCTGTTCGTCACCTATGGCGCCTGCTTCGGCATCGAGATCTTCATCCACAACATCGCCGCCGTGTACTACGTCGAGCACTTCGACCTGTCGCTGGCCCAGGCCGGCATGGCCGCCGGCAGCTTCGGCCTGCTGGCGCTGTTCGCCCGCGCGCTGGGCGGCTGGCTGTCGGACAAGGCGGCTCTGTCGGGTGACCTGAACCGCCGCGTGACCGTGCTGTTCGTGCTGATGATCGGCGAAGGCCTTGGCCTCCTGTGGTTCGCCCAGGCCGAGGGCGTGGTGTTCGCCGTGGTCGCGATGCTGGTGTTCGGCCTGTTCACCCACATGGCGTGCGGCGCGACCTATGCGCTGGTGCCGTTCATCGCGCCGAAGGCGCTGGGCGGCGTGGCCGGCATCGTCGGCGCCGGCGGCAACGTCGGCGCGGTGGCGGCCGGCTTCCTGATGAAGGGCACGGGCGACATCAAGCAGACGCTCACGATCCTCAGCGGCCTGGTGCTGGTTGCCAGCGTCTGCGCCATCGCAGCCCGATTCACCGCGACCAGCGCCAACACGGCGCCGGCAGCCGCAGCAGCTTAATTAGGGAGCAGCAAATGCATATCGTCGTCATCGGCCACGGCATGGTGGGCCACAAATTCCTCGAAACCCTGGCCGCCAGCGGGCGGAAAGACCTGCGCGTGACGGTGCTGGGCGAAGAGCCGCGGCCGGCCTACGACCGCGTGCACCTGTCGGAATTCTTTGCCGGTAAAAGTGCGGACGACCTGTCGCTGGTCGCGCCCGGCTTCTTCGACCGGCAAGACATGGTGTTGCGCCTGAACGCGAAAGTGGTCGGGATCGATCGCGCGGCGCAGCAGGTGACCCTGGCCGACGGCTCCTCCGTCGCCTACGATCGCCTCGTGCTGGCCACCGGCTCGTATCCCTTCGTGCCGCCGGTGCCGGGCGCCGACCGCAAGGATTGCTTCGTCTATCGCACCATCGAAGACCTGGAGGCGATGCAGGAATGCGGCGCGCGGTCGAAGTCGGGCGTCGTGGTCGGCGGCGGCCTGCTGGGCCTTGAATGCGCCAAGGCGCTGCGCGACCTGGGCCTGAACGCGCACGTGGTCGAATTCGCGCCGCGCCTGATGGCGGTGCAGGTCGACGATCCAGGCGCGCGCGTGCTGCGCACCCGCATCGAGGAGCTGGGCGTCGGCGTCCATACCGGCAAGAACACGCTGGCCATCGTCGATGGCGAAGAAACCACCCACCGCATGCAGTTCGCGGACGGCACGCACCTGGACACCGACATGATCGTGTTCTCGGCCGGCATCCGCCCGCGCGACGAGCTGGCGCGCGCTTGCGGCCTCGAGATCGGCCCGCGCGGCGGCATCGTCATCGACGACCGTTGCCAGACCTCGGACCCGCACATCTATGCCATCGGCGAATGCGCCTTGTGGAACGGCCAACTGTTCGGCCTGGTCGCGCCGGGCTACGATATGGCGCGCACCGCGGCGCGGCACCTGGCAGGCACGGAATGCGGTTTCGCTGGCGCCGACATGAGCACCAAATTGAAACTGATGGGCGTGGACGTGGCCAGCATCGGCGACGCCCACGGCGCCACGCCGGGCAGCCGCAGCTATCAGTTCCTCGATGAACGTCGCCAGACTTACCGCAAGATCGTCGTCTCCAGCTGCGGCAAATACCTGCTGGGCGGCGTGCTGGTGGGCGAGGCGTCGGCTTACGGCGCGCTGCTGCAGACGATGCTGAACAGGATCGAGCTGCCGGAGGCGCCGGAATACCTGATCCTGCCCGACACCGGCGCGGCGCGTCCGGCGATCGGCGTCGACAAGCTGCCGGCCACGGCCCAGGTCTGCTCGTGCAACGACGTCAGCAAGGGCGCGCTGTGCGAAGCGGTGGCCGGCGGCGCCACCACCATCGGCGCCCTCAAGAGCTGCACCTCGGCCGGCACCGCCTGCGGCGGATGCGTGCCACTGGTGACGCAGGTCCTCAATGCCGAGCTGAAGAAACTGGGCGTGGCGGTCAACAACCACCTGTGCGAACACTTTCCGTACTCGCGCCAGGAGCTGTACCACCTGGTGCGTGTCGAAGGTATCAAGGACTTCGGCGAGCTGCTGGCGCGCCACGGCAAGGGACTCGGTTGCGATGTCTGCAAGCCGACTGCCGCCAACATCCTGGCCTCGGTGTGGAACGATTTCGTGTTGAAACCGAAGCACGCCAGCCTGCAGGATTCGAACGACTACTTCCTCGGCAACATCCAGAAGGACGGCACGTACTCCGTGGTGCCGCGCATGCCGGGCGGCGAAGTCACGGCCGACGGCCTGATCGCGGTGGGGATGGTGGCCAAGAAGTATGGCCTGTACACCAAGATCACCGGCGGCCAGCGGGTCGACCTGTTCGGCGCCCGCGTGGACCAGCTGCCGGCGATCTGGGAAGAGCTGATCGCGGCCGGATTCGAATCGGGCCACGCCTACGGCAAGTCGCTGCGCACGGTGAAATCCTGCGTCGGCTCGACCTGGTGCCGCTATGGCGTCGGCGACAGCGTCGGCTTCGCCATCGCGCTGGAGAACCGTTATAAAGGCTTGCGCGCGCCGCACAAAATCAAGTTCGGCGTCTCGGGCTGCACCCGCGAATGCGCCGAGGCCCAGGGCAAGGACGTCGGCCTGATCGCCACCGACAAGGGCTGGAACCTGTACGTGTGCGGCAATGGCGGCATGAAGCCGCGCCACGCCGAATTGATCGCCTCGAACCTCTCCGAAGAAGAGGTGGTGCGCCTGACCGACCGCTTCCTGATGTTCTACGTGCGCACGGCCGAGCGCCTGCAGCGCACCAGCACCTGGCGCGAGAACCTGGAAGGTGGTCTCGATTACCTGAAGGCGGTGGTGGTCGACGACAGCCTCGGCATCGCGCAGGAGCTGGAAGCGCAGATGCAGCACGTGGTCGACACCTATGCTTGCGAATGGAAGGAGGCCGTCACCGATCCGACCGTGCGCCGCCGCTTCCGCCACTTCGTCAACAGCGCGCAGGTCGACGAGAACGTCGTGTTCGTGCCCGAGCGCGGGCAGGTGCGTCCCGCCACTTTCGACGAACGCCGTCGCGTCATTCCCATCGCCAGCGCAGCATAAAGGAGAGCATCATGCACCGTGATCTTCAACTCGAACACTGGACCGCCGTCTGCCTACTTTCCGACATCGTGCCCGATACCGGCGTGTGCGCCTTGCTGAACGGCCGCCAGGTGGCCGTGTTCCGCGTCGGCGCCGATGAGCCGAGGGTGTTCGCCATCGATAACTACGATCCGAATTCGCAGGCCGCCGTGCTGTCGCGCGGACTGGTGGGCAGCATCGGCGAGCGCATCGTCGTTGCGTCCCCGATCTACAAGCAGCATTTCGACCTGCAGAGCGGCGAGTGCCTGGAAGCGCCGGCGCATTCGGTCGCCAGCTATCCGGCGCGGATCGACGGCGGACAGGTATGGGTCGCCGCATGAAACCGTCATTGGTCGTGGTCGGCAACGGCATGGCCGGCATGCGCACTGTCGAGGAGCTGCTGGCGCTGGCGCCCGATCTGTACGACATCACCGTGTTCGGCGCCGAGCCGCGCGTGAACTACAACCGCATCATGCTGTCGCCGGTCCTGGCCGGCGAAAAGACGGCGGACGAGATCGTGCTGCATCCGCGCAGCTGGTACGAGGAGCACGGCATCACCCTGCATGCGGGCGACCCGGTGGTGGCGATCGACCGCAAGCGGCGCGTCGTGCGCGCACGTTCGGGCAAGGACGTGCAGTACGACCGCCTTCTGCTGGCGACCGGTTCGCAACCGTTCATCGTCCCGGTGCCGGGCGCCGAGCTGCCCGGCGTGGTGGGCTTTCGCGACCTGGACGACGTCGACACCATGCTGCAGGCGGCGCGCGAGGGCCGGCATGCGGTCGTGATCGGCGGCGGCCTGCTCGGACTGGAAGCGGCCAACGGCCTGCTGCGGCAGGGCATGGACGTGACCGTGGTCCATCTCACCCAGAGCCTGCTGAACCAGCAGCTCGACGTCGATGCTTCGCTGCTGCTCAAGGGCGCGCTGGAGCGGCGCGGTCTGCGCATCCTGCTGGGCGCCGAGACCGAGGCCATCCTCGGCAATGGCAAGGTGGAGGGCGTGCGCTTCAAGGACGGCAGCGAGGCACCGGCCGACCTGGTGGTGATGGCGGCCGGCGTGCGTCCGAATGTGGCGCTGGCGCGCGCCGCGGGCCTGCACGTCGAGCGCGCCATCGTGGTCGACGACACCTTGCAGAGTTACGATCCACGCGTGTACGCGGTGGGCGAATGCGTCCAGCATCGCAAGGCGACTTTCGGCCTGGTGGCGCCGATCTGGGACCAGGCGCGCGTGTGCGCCGCCCACTTGGCCGGCCTGGGCCATCGCCGCTACGTGCAGCAGGCCACGGCCACCAAGCTGAAAGTCACCGGCATCGATTTGTATTCGGCCGGCGACATCGTCGGCGGGCCGGGCACGCAAGACTTGGTGCTGCGCGATCGCCGCGCCGGCATCTATAAACGCCTGGTGCTCGAGGGGAATCGCATCACGGGCGCCGTGCTGTATGGCGACGTGCTCGATGGCCCCTGGTATTTCGACCTGATCCAGCGTGGGGCCGACGTGTCGGCGCTGCGCGATCGATTGTTGTTCGGGCCTGCCATGTGTGAAGCGCAGGCCGCGTAGAAGAGAGTCATTTATGTCGCACATGCCGATCCCGCTGCAAGAAATCCGCACCACCTGTCCTTATTGCGGCGTCGGCTGCGGCGTGAAAGCCACGCCGCTGGGCGATGGCGGCGCGCTGATCGAGGGCGACGCCGATCATGCGGCCAGCCGCGGCCGCCTGTGCGTCAAGGGTTCGGCCCTGGGCGAGACGCTGGGTCTCGATGGCCGCCTGCTGACGCCAGCGGTCCGGCGCGATGGCGCCATGGCGCGCGCCGGCTGGGAGGAGGCGCTGGACACCGTAGCCGACGGCTTCAAACGCATCATCGCCGAACACGGGCCGGATGCGGTGGCGCTGTACGTCTCGGGCCAGATCCTCACCGAGGATTACTACGTCGCCAACAAGTTCATGAAGGGCTACGTCGGCAGCGCCAATATCGACACCAATTCGCGCCTGTGCATGTCGTCCGCCGTGGCCGGCCACAAGCGCGCCTTCGGCGAAGACGTGGTGCCGGGCTGCTATGAGGACTTCGAACTGGCCGACGCGATCGTGCTGGTCGGCTCGAACGCCGCCTGGTGCCATCCGACGCTGTTCCAGCGCATCGCCAAGGCGAAGGAAGCGCGGCCCGAACTGCAGATCGTCGTGCTCGACCCGCGCCGCACGGCCACCTGCGAACTGGCCGACTTGCACCTGCCGCTCAAGCCGGGCAGCGACGTGCGCCTGTTCAACGGCCTGCTGGCCCATCTGGCGCGCGAAGGCGCCGTCGACCACGCTTTCGTCGCGGCGCATACCAGCGGCCTGGAAGCGGCGCTGGACGAAGCCAGGCTTGGCGGTGGCGTGGAGGAGGTGGCGCGCGCCTGCGGCGTCGATCCGGCCCAGCTGCGCGCTTTCTATGAACTGTTCGCGCGCACCGAAAAAGTGGTGACGGCGTTCTCGATGGGCGTGAACCAGTCCTCGAGCGGCACCGACAAGGTCAACGGCATCATCAACTGCCACCTGGCGACGGGCCGCATCGGCCGTCCCGGCATGGGCCCGTTCTCGCTGACCGGCCAGCCGAACGCGATGGGCGGACGCGAAGTGGGCGGCCTGGCGAACATGCTGGCGGCCCACCTCGACCTGGACAACGCCGGCCACCGCGAGGCGGTGCGCGGCTTCTGGGGCGCGCCGCGCATCGCCGACAAGCCGGGCCTGAAGGCGGTGGACCTGTTCCGCGCGGTGGAGGCGGGCAAGGTCAAGGCGGTGTGGATCATGGCCACCAATCCGGTAGTCAGCATGCCGGACGCCGACCAGGTGCGGCGCGCGCTGGCCGCCTGCGAACTGGTGGTGGTGTCGGACGTGGTGGCGAACACCGACGTCGCGCCGTATGCGCACGTGCTGCTGCCGGCGCTGGCCTGGGGCGAGAAGGATGGCACGGTGACCAATTCCGAGCGCTGCATCTCGCGCCAGCGCGCCTTCCTGCCGGCGCCGGGAGAAGCGCGCGCCGACTGGCAGGCGCTGTGCGAGGTGGCCCGGCGCATGGGCTTTGCCGGCTTCGATTACGACGGCGCGCACGCGATTTTTGATGAGCACGCGCGCCTGTCCACCTGGAAGAATGACGAAGACGGCTACCGCCGCGCTTTCCGGCTCGATCCGCTGGTCGGCATGGACCGCGCGGCCTACGATGCGCTGCAACCGGTGCAATGGCCGCTGCGCGCGCCGACCGAGGGCACCGCGCGGCTGTTCGGCGATGGTCGTTTCTCTCACCCGGACGGCAAGGCGCGCTTCGTGGCGACCACACCGCGCGCGCCTGTGCACGCGCCGGGCGGCGAGTATCCGCTGGCGCTCAACACCGGGCGCCTGCGCGACCAATGGCATACGATGACGCGCACCGGCAAGTCGCCGCGCCTGGCCGGCCACACCGCGGAACCCTTCGTGGATTTGCATCCGCACGACGCGCTGCTGGCCGGCGTGCGCGAAGGAGAACTGGCCCGTGTGAGCTCGCAGTGGGGCGCGATGGTGGCGCGCGTGGCGCATGGCGGCGGCATCGCGCGCGGCGCGGTGTTCGTGCCGATCCACTGGAATGGGCACAACGCCTCCGATGCGCGCGTCGGCGCACTGGTCAATCCGGAGGTCGATCCGGTGTCGGGCGAGCCCGAGTTCAAGCACACGCCGGTGCGGGTGGAACCGTTCGGCGTGGCCTGGCATGGCTTCATCCTGAGCCGCACCGAACTGAACCTGGAACGGGTGGCGCACTGGACGCGCGTGCGCGGCAGCGGCTTCCTGCGCTATGAGCTGGGCGGTCGCGAGCCGGTATCGCCCGCGATGGCGCGCGCGCTGCTCGGGGCGGACGAGGACGCCGACTGGATCGAGTACGAGGACAAGTCGGAAGGCATGCTGCGGGCGGCGCTCGTGGTCGATGGTCGCCTGGAAGCCTGCCTGTTCGCGTCGCGCCGGCCCGACTTGCCGGCGCGCGCCTGGCTCGGCGGATTGTTCGCGCAAGCCGAACTGAGCGCACGCGAACGCGCGACCTTGCTGGCCGGCCGCGCGCCGACGCTGGGGCCGGACCCGGGACCGACCGTCTGCTCCTGCTTCGGCGTCGGCCGCAACACGATCTGCGCGGCGATCGCGAAGCAGGGCTTGACGACGCCGGCCGAGGTGACCGCCTGCCTGCGGGCCGGCGGCAACTGCGGGTCGTGCCTGCCCGAGATCAGGTCGCTGTTGCAGGAGGTGCGCTCAGCCGTGGTGTGACCGGATCACGATGCCCCGTCACGGCACTCCGGATGCAAGCCACGCGAGCGCACCACCGGCGCCTCGTTGCCGAATAGCGGCAGCTCGATGTACGGCCGCTCGGTGCCCGACACCGCCAGCACATAGGCCTGGCGCTCGAGCCGGTGCTGCAGCACGACCTGCGCCACGTAGGCCGGGGCCAGCACGCGCTGGGCCTTGCGCTTGCCCAGGTCGAGATAGCCGAAGCGCATCACGGCCGACTGCACGACGTCGCTCGGCAGCCGGTCCTTCGACTTGCCCAGCACGCTGGCCAGGCGTTCGGCCAGCTGGCGCGCCGCCAGTTCGGCCTCGATGACGGGCGCGCTGTCGAGCACTTCGGCATCGCTGTGGCGGATGTTCAGCGCGAGCGCGTCAACCGTGCCGTCGCCGGCCAGGCGCAGCGCCACCGAGGCGGCGCCCAGCACCGGGATTTCTCCCACCGCATGGCGCCAGGCGCCGGTGGCGCGCACCAGCAGCGTGTCCGACAGCTTCTGCTCGCGGTCGCTGCCGCGCGCCTTGGTCTGCCACAGGCGCTCGAAGGCGAGGCTGCCGCGCTCACCGACCCAGGCGCCGATGTCGATGCGCTGCGCGGCTTGCTCCAGCTGGCGCACGAGCACCGGCGTTTCTTCCAGGCGCTGGTAAGGCGCCTGGAACGGCGCCAGGCCGGACACGTACTGCAGCGCGCCCGAGGCGTGGTAGACCACGGCGCGCGCGCCATCGGCCAGGTACACCACGCTGCGCTCGCCGCGGTCGGCGAGGTTGGCGCGATCGTGGCGGCAGATGTCGGCTTCGTGCAGCGCGGTCAGGAAGCGGTTCATGTTGGCGCGCGCGTCGTCGCGGGTGAGCGGGGTGAGCGCGATCACGTCGGCGCGGCCGGGCACGGCATGCGCGCCGGTCTTCATCAGGGTATCGATCAGGGTTTGCTGGTTCATGGTTCAGCCCTCCGTCCACTTCCACAAGAGACATGCCTGCTGCGCCGGCGCCAGGTCGGGACTCACGCCGCCGTGGCCCCACAGGTGGTCGCGGTTCAGGGCGGACAGATCCCAGCGGATGGCGCCGCCATTCCAGGTGGCGGCGTCGCCCACGCAGACGGTGACCGGATGGTTGTCGACCCACCAGTCGGACACGCCGTCGTGCCAGGCGCTGGAGACGGTGTCGCCGTCGACCAGGTTGTCGGCCACGTCCTCGCCGCATTCGTCGGTGGTGATGCCGTCGTACATGTCGCCCCAGGCGCCGCAATAGATGTGCAGGCGCGCGAAGATGTTCCACAGACCGGCGACGGCGTCCAGGTTGACGGTGTGGCAGGAATAGGCCATCACCCATTCGCTGTTCCAGTCCTCGCCCAGTTGCCACCCGTCGGACCAGGTGCGCCATTCGCTGTGCGCGATGTCGTACAGCATGCGCGCCCGGCCATCGGCCTCGGAATTGCCGTGCGTCTCGATCCAGAACAGGTCGACGTCGTCGACCCAGTTGCGGTCGCTCCCGCCCTGGTCGACGTCGCGGATGTCGGTCTCCCAGACGTCGGTATTGGCCCAGTAGAAGGCGCGCGTGTGCCCGGCCGAGCGCAACTTGCTGTCGAACCCATTGCTTCTATTAAAGGTGTACGTGAGGTCTCCCGCCGTGCTCACGCCGGCGGCGCGCGCATGGTTGAAGTACCGGATTGCTTCTACGCCGAACCTCGCCATGAGATTCTCCTTTCGTGTCAAGACGCCATGCCGCCGCACCCTGATGGGCGCGGCGGGGTGGTCGAGATACAGTAGTCGGAGCGAACGCGGCGGCTCTGGCGAAGATCAGGCTTCGGGAGAGTTGGCGTTCCAGCGGGATAGAAGCGCCGCGCGGGCTTGCGCGGCGTCGACTCTCAGGCGGCCGGTGGCGGGGTCTTCTGCGGCTTGGTCGGCTTGGTCGTCAGCAGGCTCGCGACGACCGAGACGACCAGGATGGCGCCGACGACCCCGAGCGCGATACCGGTCGGAATCTTGTAGATATCGAGCAGCAGCATCTTGATTCCGATAAAGATCAGGATCCCGGCCAGGCCGTACTTGAGCAGGTGGAAGCGGTCGGCCATGTCGGCCAGCAGGAAGTACATCGCGCGCAGCCCCAGGATGGCGAACACGTTCGACGTGAACACGATGAACGGGTCGCTGGTGACGGCGAAGATCGCCGGGATTGAGTCGACCGCGAAGATGACGTCGGTGATCTCGACCATGATCAGCACGATGAACATCGGGGTGGCGTAGCGCAGGCCGTTCTGGATGACGAAGAAACGTTCGCCATGGTATTCGTTGGTGATGCGCATATGGCCGCGCAGCCATTTCAGCAGCTTGTTGTCGGCCAGGTCGGGTTCGCTGTCGGCCGACATCAGCATCTGGATGCCGGTGTACAGCAAGAACAGGCCGAATACGTAGAGGATCCAGTGGAACTGGGCCAGCAGCAGGGCGCCCAGGTAGATGAGGATGGCGCGCAGCACGATGGCGCCGAGCACGCCATACATCAGCACGCGTTTCTGGTACTGGGCCGGCACGCCGAAAAAGCTGAACAGGGTGATCCACACGAACACATTGTCGACCGCCAGGGATTTTTCGATCAGGTAGCCGGTGAGGTATTCCAGGGCCTTGTCGCGCGCGACGACGGGCCCGGCGATGCCGTCCAGGTACCAGTAGAACCAGCCGCCGAAGGCGAGGGCGACCGTGATCCACACGAGCGACCACAGGGCCGCTTCCCTGGTGCTGACCTTGTGGTCGCCGGCGGTCTTGAGCCCGAAGAAGTCGATGGCCAGCATGACCACCACGAAGGCGGAGAATGAGAGATAGAGCGTGGGCGTACCGACGGATTCGAGCATGGCTTCTCCAAGGCAAGGCGTGCCGGACGGTCTGGAGTCCAGCGGCGTTGGAATTAGAGCATGAGCCTTGGAGGAACGCCGCACGCATGGCGGCGTGCGGAAAAAAGCGGATCAGTGAAGGGAAGCGAAGTGGGAACGGCGCCTGCCGGCATGGCGCCGGCAGTCGATAGGGCTTGATGCAGGGCTCTTAGCGCAGGGTGCGGGCGAAGAACTCGTCGGTGCGGCTGTTGGCCAGCGTCGCATCGTCATGGTCGTAGTGGCTGCCGCCCGGACGGGCGAAGGCGTGGTCGCGGCCCGGGTACACATGCACTTCGGCATCGGCCTTGCCTTCCAGCGCGGCCTTGATCTGCGCCTGCGCTTCCGGTCCGATGTATTCGTCGGCGCCGGCCAGGTGGTAGAGCAGGGGAGCGCCGATATGCTTGGCCTCGTGCAGGTACTGGTCGGTGCCGCCGCCATAATAGGCCGCGAAGGCGTCGCCATCGGTGCGGGCCGCGGCCAGGTAAGTCATCAGGCCGCCCAGGCAATAGCCGGTGACGCCGACCTTGCCGGTGCTGCCTTCCATCGTGCGCGCGGCGCTGATGGTGGCGGCGATGTCCTGCACGCCGTGGTCGAAGTCATAGGCCTGGTACATCGAGAAGGCCTTGGCGACGTCGGCTTCATTCGCCTCCGAGAGCTGGATGCCTGGGTCGGTGCGCCAGAACAGGTCGGGGGCGACAGCGATATAGCCCTTGGCGGCGTAGTTGTCGGCGATGCTGCGGATGCCGGCGTTCACGCCGAAGATTTCCTGGATCACAATGATCACAGGGTAGGTGCCGACGACATCGGGACGCGCGACGTAGCAGTCGAAGCTGCGGTCGGCGGTGGTGACGGTGAGGGTTTCGGACATGGGATTCCTTTTGGTTGAAGGTTGGATGCCAGCCGGTGACGGCAATGACCGGCTTGCGATGCATATCATAAAACGGATGGCGGTATTGGAACAAACACTGGTGATTACCCGAGCCGATATGCCCTGGCCTGAACATCACGGTCCGACGCCGGAAGACCTGCAAGCAGTAAAAAAGCCAGACCGGCTCACCGTATCTGGCTTTTCCAATCCTGTCGCTGGGGCGAGGATATCCGGACCATGCGCATGCAGATCCGTGCCCCAGGCATCATCGCTCGGGTTGCCTGGATTGCCCGTTTTCGTCGCTCGACGTCGTGGAAGAGATTTGTGACGAACCCAGCATTTGCGTGTTGGAGTCGCCCGTGACGACTTCCGCACGCCGGTTTTCCAGACGCCCGATCCTGCTCTTGTTGCTGGCCGCCGGATTCTGTTCGCCGTGAGACCGGATGGCGATGCGGCCGGAGTTGATGCCACGCTGGAGCAGGGCGACACGTACCGCATCTGCCCGTCTCATGGCCAGGGCCTGGTTGTAACGGCGACCGCCGATATTGTCCGTATACCCTTCGATCACGACCTCGCGCTCGGGATTGCTTTTCAATGTGGCTGCCAACTCGTCAAGCGCGCGCTTGGCGCTGGCCGGGATGTTCGCTCGGCCGGGGGCGAAGCCTACCAGGTCTTTTTGCGCCAGTTCCGTGATTGCTTTCGGTTTGCCGCTTCTTGCTGCAAGCGACGAATACACCTGGTCCCGTTCCGCCGCCGCAACCGTCACTGCCTCGCCCGCCGCCCGCTCGCCTGCGAATTCCTGCGCCGTCGCGGCGCGTTGCTGTGCGATATAGGCGAAATGCGTCGTGGTCGTCAGGTCATGCTTGTCATTCCACGCCGTTTTCGCCTTCTGCAGCGACGCGCTTGCGCGTTCCAGTTCGCTTGCAGCGTATTTGGCGACGTGGGGATCGGCGGACGCCTGGTCGATCGCCTGCTGGGCGTTGCCGATAGCGGTATTGGCGGCAGCCACATTGGACGCAGGCGGGGTCGTCGAGCATCCCGCTGCGATGATGCCGGCAATGACCGCGCCCATGCTTGATCGAAGGATGTGGTTCATCTCTCACCTCTACTGGTTCGGGTATGCGCGGTTGATTGTCTCGCGCAATATCTGATTACTCTTGGCCATCTCGGCGGCCGCGAGCCTGGCCTGGGTCGATTCGCTCTTGGCACGCGCCAGATTGGCGTCGACCTTGGCCTGCTCGGCCAGGCGCATCGCGTCATGCTTGTGGTGGCCGGTGGCGGCGGCATTGGCCCGCCCCAGCTTGTCGACCGCGACACCGTAATTCGCGGGAGCGTTGACCTCCGCACCCGCCATCTGCGCTTGATCGACCGCCTCCCGACTGGCGGCAAGCTCGTGGTTCAACGCTTGATTGGAACAGGCGGACAAGGCAAGAAGACAGCATCCCGCCGCCACGCGGGCCGGATGAGAAAGTTTAGCGAGAATCATGAGGCGCCTCCCCGAGAAACCTGAGTTTGAGAATGTCATCCTACGGGAGAGATATTCATCGTTCAATCAGACCAAAGGACAATGGTCCAGAGTTCCCGGGCTTGAGCGTGCCGTACTTAGCCATGGGGCCACATCGGGAAGGAATGCCGGAGTCCACCACCTCGGTGTTCGCCCAGGACAGCATGGCGCTCGGCGAGCGCTGGATCGTCGCGGCCTCGGTAAGGTTCCAGCGCTACCGCCAGGAGGAGGGCGTTGGCCTCGAGTTCGTGGAGACGCAGAATATCTCCGGCTCGGAAGTGCTGCGGCGCTTCGGCGCGCTCTACAAGCTCGGCCCGCAACTGTCGCTGTACGCCAACTACGCCACGTCCTTCGTGCCGAACCTGGCCAGCAGCCCGACCCAGGGCGCTTATTACACGTCCGCCGACGGCGCCATGCGGGTGCTGGTGGGGACGCCGCGTCAGCTGGGCGTTCGGTTGCGCAGTACGTTTTGAGTGGAAGAGGTAGGTGAAATAAACACATGCCGCGGGCAGATTGGGCGGCGCTCGGCAAGAAACTGCGGGGTCGGGCATCATGGCGCATTATTCACTCACATAGAAGGAATTCTGCATGTCCAATGTCTTGCAAACCTTGCAGTGGCGTTACGCCACCAAAAAAATGGATCCAACCAAGAAGGTCGCCAAGGAGAAGATCGACCGCATTCTCGAAGCGGTGCGCCTGACGGCCAGTTCCAGTGGGCTGCAACAGTACGAGATGTTCGTGGTGACGAACGAGGCTCTGCGTGAACAGATCAGGGCGCATGCCTGGAACCAGGCGCAGGTGACGGAAGCCTCGCATCTGCTCGTGTTTGCCGCGTGGGATAACTATACGGCTGAGCGCATCAACGCGATGTTCGATCTGGTGAACGCCGAGCGCGGCTTCAGAAACGAAGGCTGGGAAGCCTACCGCCAGCAGTTGCTGTCGACGTATCCGCAACGCGATGCCCAGACCAATTTCGAACACGCCGCGCGCCAGGCTTATATCGGCCTCGGCAGTGCGCTGATTGCCGCAGCCGAGGAAAAGGTGGATGCCACGCCGATGGAAGGGTTCGATCCTGCCAAGGTGGATGAGATCCTGAAGCTGCGCGAACGGGGATTGCGTTCGGTGATCCTGTTGCCTATTGGCTACCGTGCGGATGAAGGAGACTGGCTGGTCGACCTGAAGAAAGTGCGTCGCCCGTTTTCGCAGTTCGTCACCGAACTGGCGTAGGCAACCAGACATCCTGGCGATGGCGTTCGATGCCCAGCAAAGAGCGCCGGTGGAGACCACGCCAGGCATGTAACAATGAAAAAAGCCAGACCGGCTGATGCCTGGTCTGGCTTTTTGAATTCTGTGGTCGGGGTGAGAGGATTCGAACTTCACCGAGCCGTTACAAATCAATGACTTACGTCGCGTGCAGTGTTACACGTGGAAAGCTGTAGTGTAGCAGACTGAATGACAAGTCGCCACCTTGGAGGACCGCTCGCATCCATAGGCACTGGAAGGCCTTAGCCCACTCCCTGAGTTGACGTTCGCTAACCTGTCCCAGAGCAAGGCAAGCAACAATGTCAGCTTCCCATCTGCTTGCCCGAGAGTCCATGCCAGCGCAAATCCGAATCCCGTACTACAGGCTCGACTTCGCCGGGTTCTTTGCGCTCCAGAAGGTCTGGAAGCTGGTCGACAAGACGGAAGGCTGTAAGCCGCTCAAGAACCCGCAGGCGGCAATCCTCATGGAGAGAAAGCCCCCGCCGTTGCCCGGCGAGAAGCCGCCTGAGCCGAAGAAAGCAGAGAAGCCGAAGCTTGATCCAAAAGCCGCTGCGCAAGAGCAAGAGGCAAAGAAAGCTGCCCCCTCGCCAGCGGTTGCTGCCGGAGCTATGAGCGAAAAGGCCGCGCAGGCGTCCAAGGTCTCAAACGCACAAGTCAAAAGCAAGGAACCCGTTGAGGAGTGCAAAGCCCCGCCACCATTCGACATGCTTGATCTACCGGAGGCGATGGAACACATGGGTTTCCCCGTCGCCGCTAAGCTGGCAAGGCGGTGGTTCAATGGTAGAAAACATGAGATTCAGAACGATTCGAAGTACGTCTACCCAGACGACATGGTAGATACCAAGATTGTGTCAATGGATTTCGTATTGAAGTATCCGAAAGTACGGGCTAAATACGAGCATCTAATCAGTAGTGGAATTTACAATGACAGGGCGATTAAGTTAATCAGGGAGAAAGTCGGGCACCTGTTAACACGGAAATTCATTGACAACGGCATCGCCTATTCAGGGGAACTCGATGCCTTTGCCCATTCAGGCCGTAACATCCAGAAGCTGCACAAAGAATTTCAATTCCAAAGGGAGGTCGTGAGCAACTTCGACACACTGGATTGGAGTTACGGCCTAACTGATCTTACAGCATCCTTGGCGAACTTCGCCTTATGCGCGGCGGTAGCTGAGGCCCGCGTCTACACAGAGAAGTATTACAAGTATCCTAAGGGGGCTGCCCCGGTCTATTGTTGCCAGTCTCATGTTGAGGTGACGCACATTTATGTCTATGCGCGGGACAGCTACTCATTCGCAGACAAGCCGGGCAAGAAAGCTTCTCAATACCTGGGCCATTGGAACCGGAACGGTGTAATACTTGTTCCGACTGCTGTTGCGTCGGATCTTGCGGCCAACTATGGCGAGGACATACAGTGGGGGAACGGCCCATACACGGAAGATGGTTTCGACAAGCCTGTTGACATCCTCAAGGGCATGTTCGGCGAGATGCGCACACAGGACGTGTACTATCCCGTTCGCAATAGCGATTATCACAAATGGCGAGAGAAATTTGGCCGAGGTGGCGATTTCGCAATCTACACGGAACCTAAGAAAGTCAAGCTGCCAAAGCCAATCAAACTAACTTTGGAAGAAGCATGTAAACCAAACGGCTGATGTTCGGGGGCAGTAATTCCAACCAATCAGCCGTATTCAAAGCGGACACGGTATGTTGACCATGCGGGAATACTTTTACAAGTCGCTAAAGAATTTGGCCTTAATTCTTGCTTCAATCATTGTTCTGATTTTAGTATGGATTGTCATTGACTGGTTTCTCCCGCGCCGATTCCACAACGGACTTGTTCTAGCCTCGCTGTACTTTGCCAAAGAGACAGGGCTTGCACTTGTCTTTGGTATCCTTGTCTTCTTTGGATACAAAGCTTTTAGGGTCTTTAAAACTGCTGAATCCCCAAGTCAAGAATTTATCAAGATGACCCCCATTGTCATTATTTGGCTTGTTGTTGTTTTCTCAGTAGGGACGTTGATTGGCGGTCATGGGGATGGAACTGACTGCCGTATTAACAACTACAACGAGAAATTAAATGGCGGGGTCAAAGTTTTTAATGGCAAGAAATACATCATCAACATTTGTGGAAGCGGAGTGGACAACAGTCCCTTCTTTGGGGATGGTATGGAAGCCGTTCAGCTGACTGTCCTTAATGAGCAAGGGGCGCTTCTTGCAAGGAGACGCTACAAGGTCTTTTGGGATGGAGAGCCGGGACATGAACCCATCGGTATTGAGACGGACAAATTAACTTACTACGACGATGAAGACCAAGACAGCCCGCGAAGCATCACCATGCCCCCGACTTGGCTCGACTGGATCAGGGCCAGACTTCCCTGAATCGCCACACAGAATCACTTCTTGATCGTCAAGGCCGCGCCTCATTCGTTCATTGAACGCGGCCAGAGCCTCATAACCCTGTGCAGCAGCAGCGTCCCGCCGGTGGGCCGAGCGTTCGCGATGCAACCTCATCCGCGTTGATCCGAATGGGCGAACCAGTGGCGCGGGCGGTGCAGGCGTGGGCTGAGTTGGAGCGGAAGCGGCAAGCGCGGCACGAACGCTCGCGAACTCCACATCGAACTTGACACCCTCGATACGGCAAAGCTGTTCAGCTTCGCGGCGGTCACTGGTGCCAAGTGCTTTGACTATTTGGGTGCGGCCGTAATGGCTCTGCAAGTCAACAGGGATTTTGCGGCGAATCGAATACCGGCTGCCGCGTTTGATTAGGTGGCTACACACAGCTTGCTCCTCAGCTGGTGTAACACTCACTCGCGACATTGGTACTGTAAGTCCTTGAGAACCAAGGAAAATCGTTGAGAATCAACGAGAAGAAATGGTCGGGGTGAGAGGATTCGAACCTCCGGCCTCTACGTCCCGAACGTAGCGCTCTACCGGGCTAAGCTACACCCCGACGGTTCGGGGTGTCTTTACAGGTCACCCCGGGAAGGCATTACTATAAAATCACTTAGTGGTTCCTGTCAACAGCGAAGCTGCTGAGCTGGAGGAGGCTGTTTTTGAAGACGCTGTCGGGCAAATCGGCGATCGCATTCGACGCGCGGCGGGCCGCTTCCTCGGCCTGCTTGCGGGTGTAATCCAGCGCGCCGCTGGACGTCACCGCCGCCAGCACCGCATCGAATTGCTGCTCGTCGCCCTGCTCGATGCAGTTGCGCACCAGCGCGCGCTGTTCCGGCGTGCCATGTTCCATCAGCCAGATCAGGGGCAGGGTAGGCTTGCCTTCGCGCAGGTCGTCGCCCAGGTTCTTGCCGATCTCGGCGGCGTCGCCCGCGTAGTCGAGCACGTCGTCGATCAGCTGGAAGGCCGTGCCCAGCGAGCGGCCGTATTCGCCGGCCGCGGCGATCTGCTCGTCGTTGGCGCCGGCCACCAGGGCGCCGAGCTCGGCCGCCGCTTCGAACAGCTTGGCGGTCTTGGAGCGGATCACCAAGAGGTAGGCGGCCTCGGTCACGTCCGGGTCGTGCATGTTCAGCAGCTGCAGCACTTCGCCTTCGGCGATCACGTTGGTGGCGTCGGACAGGATCTGCATCACGCGCATATTGTCCAGGCCGACCATCATCTGGAACGAGCGCGAGTACAGGAAGTCGCCCACCAGCACCGAGGCGGCATTGCCGAACAGGGCGTTGGCGGTCTGGCGGCCACGGCGCATTGAGGATTCGTCGACCACGTCGTCGTGCAGCAGGGTCGCGGTGTGGATGAACTCGACCACGGCGGCCAGTTCGTGGTGGGCCGTGCCGCGGTAGCCGTAGGCATTGGCCAGCAGCAGCACCAGCACTGGACGGATGCGCTTGCCGCCTGCGCTGATGATGTACTCGGCAATCTGGTTCACCAGGGTGACGTCGGAATGCAGCCGCTGGCGGATCACCGTGTTGACGGCCTCCATGTCTGGGGCGATCGACTGGACGATGGAGTTCTGTTGGGCGTGTTGAGTGGCGGCTGACAAGGCTGACCTGCGAAACGTGGGTTAACTATAAGAGTGCCGCGATTATACGGTATGCAAGGGATATCCGTCCCGCCGGCAGGGTAGAGCTCGCTCTTGAGCGGATCCTGGGCGTCGGTGCGGCGTTGGCGGCATGCCACGTACGGAAGAGATCGTCAGTCGCTTTTGACGCATCGCGGCGATTTATGTATAATCCCCTGTTCCCCGGCTTACGAACAGTCCAGCGCGCTTGCGCGGGGCTCTGTTGCTGGCGGATTCTTTTAACATTTGATGAGGTTTCAAATCATGTACGCGGTCATAAAAACCGGTGGCAAGCAATACAAAGTTGTCGCTGGTGAAAAACTTAAAGTAGAACAGATACCGGCTGACATTGGTTCCGAACTCACGATCGATCAGGTCCTCGCCGTTGGCGCGGGCGACAGCATCAAGTTTGGTGCTCCGCTGGTCGAAGGTGCAACGGTGCTGGTGAAAGTGGTTTCGCATGGTCGTCACGACAAGGTCCGTATCTTCAAGATGCGCCGTCGTAAGCACTACCAGAAGCGTCAGGGCCATCGCCAGAACTTCACCGAAATCCAGATCGTTTCGATCAACGGCTAATCGCCGTCCGGTTCCCAGCATTAGTCATCAAGGAGTAATACAATGGCACACAAAAAAGGCGGCGGTACTACCCGCAACGGCCGTGACTCAGAAAGCAAACGCCTTGGCGTGAAAGTCTACGGCGGCCAGGCAATCAACGCCGGCGGCATCATCATCCGTCAACGCGGCACCCCAGTGCGCGCTGGCGCCAACGTCGGCACCGGCAAGGATCACACCCTGTTCGCGCTGGTCGACGGTACCGTCAAGTTCGTCAAGCAAGGCGTGGGCTCGAAGCAGTTCGTGACCGTCGTTGCTAACGAAGCAGTCGCAGCGTAATAACGCATTTGCGCCGCATCAGCGGCGCTTCTTTGCAAGGCGCAAGCCTTCCATCGAAAGGCTCTGCCCACGGTAGGGCCTTTTTAGTTTTTTAGCGGTCACAATCATGAAGTTTATTGACGAAGCAAGAATTGAAGTCATCGCTGGCGACGGCGGCAACGGGTGCGCCTCGTTCCGTCGCGAGAAGTTCCGCCCATTCGGCGGTCCGGACGGCGGCGACGGCGGCAAGGGCAGCTCGATCTACGTGGTTGCCGACCGCAATGTGAATACCCTGGTCGACTTCCGTTACTCGAAAGTCCATACCGGCAAGAACGGCGAACCGGGCCGCGGCTCCGATTGCTATGGCAAGGGCGCCGAAGATATTACTATCCGCATGCCGGTCGGCACGCTGATCATCGACGACAATAATGGCGAGATCATCGCCGACCTGACCGAGCACGGCCAGACCGAATTGCTGGCCAAGGGCGGCGAGGGCGGCTGGGGCAATATCCACTTTAAAACCTCGACCAACCGCGCGCCGCGCCAGAAGACCGAGGGCAAGGATGGCGAGCGCCGCACCCTGCGCCTCGAGCTGAAGGTGCTGGCCGACGTGGGCCTCTTGGGCATGCCGAATGCCGGCAAGTCCACCTTCATCACGGCCGTGTCGAACGCCAAGCCGAAGATCGCCGACTATCCGTTCACCACCCTGCACCCGAACCTGGGCGTGGTGCGCGTGTCGCACGAAAAGAGCTTCGTGATCGCCGACATTCCGGGCCTGATCGAAGGCGCGTCCGAAGGCGCCGGCCTGGGTCACCAGTTCCTGCGCCACCTGGCGCGCACCGGCCTGCTGCTGCACATTGTCGACCTGTCGTCGTTTGACGAGAAGGTCGATCCGGTCAAGGAAGCCAAGGCCTTGATCAAGGAACTCGAAAAGTACGACGAAGAGCTGCTCAACAAGCCGCGCTGGCTGGTGCTGAACAAGCTCGACGTGCTCGACGACGCCGAGCGCAAGAAGCGCGTCAAGGACGTCATCAAGCGCCTGGCCTGGAAAGGCCCCGTGTTCGAGATTTCGGCCCTCAACCGCGAAGGCTGCCAGGACCTGATCAACGCGATCTACCTGCACCTCGAAGAAAAGCGCCATTCCGAGCAGCGCGCCGAAGAAACCTCGATGACCGAGGAAGCGCGCGGCATCTCGTCGATCGATCCTGACGATCCACGCTTCAAGATCATCGAAGACTGAACTTGAGCGCAAGCGTACTACCTGCCACCAAATGGACCCGCGCCTGGCTGCGCGGCCAGCTGTTGCAGCTGGTCGCGACCGCCAGTTCGCTGGCCGCGCTCGCGGCCATGCTCGATCCCGACCGCATCGCGGCCGCGATGGGCCTGTTTCTCGTCGGCGTGAACGGCTACAGCCAGTTCTACGCCATCTACGTCGGCATCCGCCTCGCTACCGCGGGGTTGGCGCTGTTGGCGGCCAGGCAGGGCGACCAGCCCATCCTCGGCGACCTTACTGCCCTGTTCCTCCTGGCCCAGCCGGCCGGCCGCCTCGTTGCGGCTTTCGCGATCGGCTTGCCCTCGGGGGTATTATTAGTCGTCTGCGCGGTTGAACTGCTGGCAGGACTTTCCCTGCTCGCGTTGCGACCGCGGGGGAAAATCCTGTCGCCATGAATTCCGTACTGCACCAAGCCTCCCGCATCATCGTCAAGGTCGGCTCCTCCCTCGTCACCGACGAGGGAAGGGGCCTCGACCATACCGCCATCGCCCGCTGGGCCTTTCAAATCGCCGCACTGCGCGCGCTCGGCAAGGACGTCGTCCTGGTCAGCTCGGGCGCCATCGCCGAGGGCATGCTGCGCCTCGGTTTTACCAAACGCCCGACCGACATCCATGAATTGCAGGCCTGCGCCGCCTGCGGCCAGATGGGCCTGGCCCAGATTTATGAATCCAGCTTCAGCGCCCACGGCGTGAAAACCGCGCAGGTGCTGCTGACCCACGCCGACCTGGCCGACCGCGAACGCTACCTGAATGCGCGCTCGACGCTGACCACCTTGCTGCGCCTGAACGTGGTTCCGATCATCAACGAGAACGACACCGTCGTCACCGACGAGATCAAGTTCGGCGACAACGACACGCTCGGCGCCCTTGTCGCCAACCTGATCGAGGCCGACGCCCTGGTCATCCTGACCGATCAGCCGGGACTGTACTCGGCCGACCCGCGCAAGAATCCTGACGCCCAGTTGATCGAGCAGGCCCAGGCCGGCGACGTGGCCCTGGAGGCGATGGCCGGCGGCGCCGGCAGCAGCATCGGCCGCGGCGGCATGCTGACCAAGGTGCTGGCCGCCAAGCGCGCGGCGCGCTCCGGCGCCCATACCGTGATCGCCTGGGGCCGCGAGCCGGACGTGCTCACGCGCCTGGCCGGCGGCGAAGCGATCGGCACCCAATTGCTGGCCGCCACCGGCCGCCTGACGGCGCGCCGCCAGTGGATGGTCGACCACCTGCACACCACGGGCGAAGTCGTGATCGACGCCGGCGCCGTGGCCAAGCTGACGAAAGAGGGCAAGTCGCTGCTGCCGATTGGCGTGCTGGCCGTGAACGGCGAGTTCGGCCGCGGCCAGGTGATCACCTGCGTCGACGAGGCCGGCAAGCCGCTGGCACGCGGGTTGACCAACTATGCCAGCAGCGAGGTGCGCCGCATCATGCGCCATTCCTCGACAGAGATCGAGCGCATCCTGGGCTTCGTCGAGGGGCCTGAGCTGGTTCACCGCGACAATATGGTGCTTTTGTAATCAGTAAGCGCTTGCTCCTGCCAGCGATGTGTCGCGCTGACAGGACGTAAGCGCTGTTCCGTATCACTTTCCGTCTGGAAAGATCTATTGGCGGTGATAAACCGCCCGCCAGCCTATACACTGTGCATATCCGCCCAGCCGGGCCGCATTCCCAGTTTTTCAGGATCACCACATGAAGCTAAGCCGCAAGCTCCCCCTGGGTTTTGCAGCCGTCACCCTGCTCGTCGCCTGCGCCGGTTTCTTCGGCATGAGCCAGCTGAACCGCTCCGTCGACACTTACCGCCAGGCGGTCGCCATGGAAGGGCAATCGACGCAGGTCGAGGCCATGCTGGCCCACTTCCGCAAGCAGCTCCAGGAATGGAAGAACACGCTCCTGCGCGGCAAGGATGATGGCGAGCGCGACAAGTACTGGGCCGCGTTCCAGCAGAACGAAGCCGAGGTGGCCGCCCAGGTCGCGGCCCTGCTGGCCAGCCTGCCCGAAGGAGAAGTGCGCACGCTGGTGGCGCGGTTCGGCGCCGCGCATGCGCAGATGGGCCTTGATTACCGGCGCGGTTACCAGGACTTCGTCGCGGCCGGCTTCGACCCCGCCGCCGGCGACGTGGCGGTCAAGGGCAAGGACCGGGCGCCGGCCGAACTGCTGGTGCAGGCGGAAAAGAAGATGTCGGCGCTCAGCGCCGCCAGCGTGCGGCAGGCCGACGCCGTCGGCGCGCGCGCGACCACGCTCAGCTACAGCCTGATGCTGCTCGGCGCGCTGGCGGCGGTGGCGGCCGGCGTGCTGGTGTCGCGCTCGATCACCCGGCCGCTCGACGCGGCGGTGGAAGCGGCGCGCAGCGTGGCCGCCGGCGACCTGCGCACCGCGATCACGGTTCGTAGCGACGACGAGACCGGCCAGCTGCTGCTGGCCCTGAAGGAGATGTCGGCCAGCCTGCAGCGCATCGTGCTGCAGGTGCGCGGCGGCGCGCAGAGCATCGCCGTGGCTTCGCACGAGATCGCGCAGGGCAACCTCGACCTCTCCGCGCGCACCGAGCGCCAGGCCGGCGCGCTCGAGGAAACCGCCTCGTCCATGGAAGAGCTGACCTCGACCGTGCGCCAGAACGCCGACAATGCGCGCCAGGCCAGCCAGCTGGCGGTATCGGCCTGCGACGTGGCGGCCAAGGGCGGCAAGGTGGTCGAGCAAGTGGTGGGCACCATGGCCTCGATCAGCGCCTCGTCGCGCCGGATCACCGACATCATCGGCGTCATCGATGGCATCGCCTTCCAGACCAATATCCTGGCGCTCAACGCCGCGGTCGAAGCGGCGCGCGCGGGCGAGCAGGGTCGTGGCTTCGCGGTCGTCGCCGGCGAGGTGCGGACGCTGGCCCAGCGTTCGGCTGTCGCGGCGAAGGAGATCAAGGAACTGATCGCCGCATCGGCCACCTGCGTCGAGGATGGCAACCGCCTGGTCGGCGAGGCCGGGGCGACGATGGGCGAGATCGTCGCCAGCGTGCGCCAGGTGATGGACATCATCGGCGAGATCAGCGCCGCCAGCAGCGAACAGAGCCAGGGCATCGCCCAGGTCAACGAGGCGGTGACGGAAATGGACAGCGCGACCCAGCAGAACGCGGCCCTGGTCGAGGAAGCCGCCGCCGCGGCGCAGTCGCTGCGCGACCAGACCGTGGCCCTGAACGAGGTAGTCAGCGTGTTCAAGGTCGAACAGCAGCCGCAAGCGGCGCCGGCCGCGCCATGGCGCAAGGCGCTCGCTTAACGGCGCACGCCAGACAGCGTAAGATGCGCACGCGCCCGTGTTGCCCGGATCGTCCGGACAAGCGGCGGCGCGCTTCCTTACCGATCGAATGCCAATGACGCCAACTTCCCCTCTCGCCGTGGTCCAGGCCCAACTGGACGCCTACAACGCCAAGGACCTCGACGCCCTGATGGCCACCTATGCGCCCAACGCGCAGCAATTCGCCCTGCACGGCGCGCTGCTGGCCGAAGGCCACGACCAGATCCGTCCGCGCTACGAAGCGCGCTTTGTCGAACCCGACCTGCAGGCGCGCCTGCTGTCGCGCACGGTGCTCGGCAACTTCGTCACTGACCTCGAGATCGTCACCCGCAACTTCCCCGAAGGGAAGGGCACGGTCGAGATGCTGTGCGTGTACGAGGTGGTCGACGGACGCATCGTGCGCGCGTCGTTCGCCAGCGGCGAAACCCGGGTTTAAGTTGCGACGCTAAGTTGCGACGCTAAGTCGCCGCGTTGGCCGCGGCCAACGCCGGATCGAGCACGCCGGCCGGCGCCGGCGTCTTGTCCCTGAACTCGCACAGGTCCGCGATCAGGCAGTTCCAGCACTTTGGCTTGCGCGCCACGCAGGTGTAGCGGCCGTGCAGGATCAGCCAGTGGTGGGCGTCGTGCAAGAAGTCCTTGGGCACGAATTTCAGCAGCTTCTGTTCGACGATGTCGACGTTCTTGCCGGGCGCGATCTTGGTCCGGTTCGAGACGCGGAAGATGTGGGTGTCGACCGCCATGGTCGGCTCGCCGAAAGCCGTATTGAGCACCACGTTGGCGGTCTTGCGGCCGACCCCCGGGAGAGATTCCAGCGCTTCGCGCACGGGCGGCACTTCGCCGCCGTATTGCTCGACCAGGATCTGGCAGGTCGCCATCACGTTCTTGGCCTTGGTGTTGTACAGGCCGATGGTCGAGATATAGGTCTTGAGCTCGTCGATGCCGAGGTCGAGGATCGCCTGCGGCGTGTTCGCCACCGGGAACAGGCGGCGCATGGCCTTGTTGACGCCGACGTCGGTCGACTGGGCCGACAGCAAAACCGCGATCAGCAGTTCGAACGGCGTCGTGAACTCGAGTTCGGTGGTCGGCTTGGGATTGGCGGCGCGAAAGCGGGTAAAGATTTCCAGGCGTTTGGCGGGATTCATCTGGTTCAGTTCTTGTCCTGGTTGCCGGCCGCCTTCAGGCGGGCGCGTTCCATGGCGGCGGCGATGATGGCGCGCTTGCGCTCCTTCTCGGCCAGTTCTTCCGGGGTGTTCGTCACTTCGGCGGTCACCGCGCGCATTTTTTCGACGGCCTTGGCGGCCAGGCGGGCATCGTTTTCCTCGCGCTCGCGGCGCAGGCGCGCGGTGCGGAAATCGTGGCGCTCGCGCGCCGCGTCGGCGTCCTGCTGGCTCCAGGCGTCCCAGCCGGTGCGTTCGCCGGTGACGGGGATCATCGCGATGCAGTCGACCGGGCAGGGCGCGACGCACAGGTCGCAGCCGGTGCACAGGCTCGGCAGGATGGTGTGCATCTGCTTGGCCGCGCCCAGGATCGCATCGACCGGGCAGGCCTGGATGCACAGCGTACAGCCGATACACAGCGACTCGTCGATGAAGGCGACCGGGCGCGCTCGCTCGACCCCGTTGGCAGGATTGATCGGAATAACCGCGCGTCCGGTCGCGGCGGCCAGGCGGCGCACGCCTTCCATGCCGCCCGGCGGACACTGGTTGATCTCGGCTTCGCCGCGCGCCATGGCCTCGGCATACGGGCGGCAGGCGGGATAGCCGCATTTGGTGCACTGGGTCTGCGGCAGCAGGTCTTCGAGCTGGTCGGCGAGGGGGCTGGTCACGGGGGGGAGGATCTGCGGGCGATTCAATCTGGTCAAGCCGACATTATCCGCCAAAACGGGGCTGGATGCGACCGGACGGCCTTTTGGCGGACCCGGCTGCGCTCATCCATTCGCTACGTGGGAGAGCTAACAGACGACTTGTCACAATCCTGCTGTACTGTCGGCTCACGCTGGATCACCGGGGATGGGACATGAACGAGTTGATTGGGCCGCTGCTGTTCGCCGCCATCTTTTCGGCAGGCGATGGCTTGCTGCAGCGGGACGCCAAGGCGGATGAAGACGCGCAGGCCGGACGTGCGCAGGTCGCGCATTTGAGTCCGACGCGCTACCGCAGCGTGGAAGCGACCGGGGAAGTGCGGCGCGGCGAGCGCCTGCCGGCACGCTACCAGGCGCACCAGCACGTGGTCGAAGACTGGCGCGCATTGCGGCTGACCAAGCCGCCGCGCGGGCACCAGTGGGTCGATGCCGGCGAAAGTTATGCCTTGGTCGCGATCGCGACCGGGCGCGTGGCGCAGGTGGTCATGGGGCGCTGAAGCCGGGACGCTGAAGCCGAGCGAGCAAGAAAAAAAGCCGTGGCATGCCACGGCTTTTGCGTTGTTCGTCCCCGGTTCAGCCGTTCGCGCGGATGAACTCGGTAATCTTCGGACACACGATCTCGCGCCAGCGGCGGCCCGAAAAGATGCCGTAGTGGCCGGCTTTCTCGACCACGAAGTCGTGCTTTTTTTCCTTCGGGATGCCGCTGCACAGGGTCAGCGCGGCGCTGGTCTGGCCCAGGCCCGAGATATCGTCAAGCTCGCCTTCGACGGTCAGCAGGGCGACCGACTCGATGTCTTGCGGACGCACCAGCTGGCCGCCGACTTTCCAGGTGCCCTTCGGCAGGCTGTAGTCCTGGAACACGGTCTTGATGGTATCGAGATAGTACTCGGCCGGCATGTCGAGCACGGCGTTGTACTCGTCGTAGAACTTGCGGTGCGCCTCGGCCGAGTCATCGTCACCGCGCACCAGGTGCTGGTAGAACTCGCGGTGGCTCTGGGCGTGGCGGCCCGGGTTCATCGCGATGAAGCCGGCGTGCTGCAGGAAGCCCGGATAGACCTTGCGGCCGAAGCCCGGGTAATTGCCCGGCACCGAATAGATCACGGTGTTCTCGAACCACGAATACGGCTTTTCGATGGCCAGGTCGTTGACCGCGGTGGGCGACTTGCGCGGGTCGATCGGGCCGCCCATCATGGTCATCGTCCGGGGCAGCTTGGGGTCCTTGTTGCTTGCCATCAGGGCGATCGCGGCCAGCACCGGCACCGTCGGCTGGCACACCGAGATCACGTGCACGTCCGGGCCCAGGTGGCGGATGAAGTCCTGGACGTAGAACACGTAGTCGTCCAGGTGGAACGGGCCGTCGGACAGCGGCACCATACGGGCGTCGGTCCAGTCGGTGATGTAGACGTCGTGCTCGACCAGCAGGGCTTTCACGGTGTCGCGCAGCAGTGTCGCGTGGTGGCCGGACAATGGCGCCACGACCAGCACCGACGGCTGATCGAGGGCGGCGAAGGCGGCGTCGCCCATGTCTTTCTTGAAGTGCAGCAGCTTGCAGAACGGCTTGTCGACGACGATGCGCTCGACAATGCCGACTTCTTCACCGTTGATGGTGGTGGTCTTGAGGCCAAAGGCCGGTTTTTCGTATTCCTTGCCGAGACGGTACATCAGCTCGTAGCCGGCGGCGATACGTTGGGAAAATGGGGTGTGCGCAAACGGCGACACGGGATTGGAGAACAGTTTCGAGGACGCATCGGCCCACTGCATCAGCGGGGTCAGGAAGGAGCGTTGCATCTCGTGCAGTTGATAAAGCATAAAGTATTCCTTCGTATTGACACTGCGCTAATATCGCCCGCGCATAAGCTTCATCCGATTATAGGGGATTTGCGTTGGCCGGTGGAAACAAGGGCTTGCGCCATCCCTTATGCATGGTGCACTTGTAGCATATTTACCCGGACCCGCTCCGTTGGTCGGCCCACATAAAGCAAAACGCCCCGCAAGGCGGGGCGCTTCAGGGGACTCTGTCGCCGCCAAGTTACTGAACGCTGGTTGAACGCGGTAACCGTGGCGGCAAGGCCTTCTTTAATCGAACACCGGGGTTTCGACGCCCAGGATCTTGTGCAGCTTCGGCGAGGTCGTCGTGTACTGCATGTGGATCTTCTTGTCCGGGAAGATGTACGGCGCGGCGCCGAAGGCGGCCAGCGCGGCTTCGTGGAAGCCCGACAGGATCAGCTTCTTCTTGCCCGGATAGGTGTTGATGTCGCCCACGGCGAAGATGCCCGGGACGTTGGTCTCGAATTTCTCGGTGTCCATCACCTTGAGCTGCTTGCGCTCGATGTCCAGGCCCCAGTCGGCGATTGGACCCAGCTTCGGCGACAGGCCGAAGAACACCAGCAGCATGTCCAGCGGCACGCGGCGGGTGACGCCGTCGGCGCCGGTGACCTTCACTTCGGTCAGCTGGCCGTCTTTTTCGTCGAAACCGGTCACCTGGCCGGTGATCAGCTGCATTTCGTATTCGTCGCACAGGGCCTTCATCTTGGCGACCGAGGCCGGGGCGGCGCGGAAGTCATCGCGGCGGTGCACCAGCACGACCGACTCGGCCTTGCCGACGAAGTTCAGGGCCCAGTCCAGCGCGGAGTCGCCGCCGCCGCAGATGACCAGGTTCTTGCCTTCGAAGCGTGCCGGATCCTTGACGCGGTAGAACAGCTGCTCGCCTTCGTACTTGTCGATGCCGTCGACCTTGATCGTGCGCGCCTGGAACGAACCGACGCCGGCCGCGATGAAGATGGTCTTGGTGATGAACCGGGTGCCGGTCGAGGTCTCGACGTTGAAGCGCTGGTCTTCGCGGCGCTGGACGGTCGTCACTTCCTGGCCCAGGTGGAAGGTCGGCTCGAACGGCTCGATCTGCTTGAGCAGGTTGTCGGTCAGTTCCTGGCCGGTGCACACCGGGACGGCAGGGATGTCATAGATCGGCTTGTCCGGATACAGTTCCACGCACTGGCCGCCGACGGCCGGCAGCGAATCGATGACGTGGGCCTTGATTTCGAGCAGGCCGAGTTCGAACACCTGGAACAGGCCGACCGGGCCCGCGCCGATGATCACGGCATCCGCTTCGATGGCGCCGGCGAAGGAACTGTTGGGAGCGATGCTGCCCGCTTCGTGGGTGGCACTGATAGTCATGCGCTTACTTCCTGTGATTTTTGATTGGTGAGGCGATGGCAGCCAGCACTGCCATGCAGAACGACCCCGGGCCGGCGCCGAACGGGCGGCGCAGCGGCGGTATTAGCGGGCCAGTTGGTCGAGTTTGTCCTTGACGTCTTTCCACTCTTCCGCGTCTGGCAGGGCCGGCTTCGTCTTGGTGATCGAAGGCCAGAAGCGCGCGAGATCGGCGTTCAGCTTGATGAACTGCTGCTGGTCGCCAGGCACGTCTTCTTCGGCATAGATCGCGTTCACCGGGCACTCGGCGACACAGACGGCGCAGTCGATGCACTCGTCAGGATCGATGGCGAGGAAATTCGGGCCTTCCCGGAAACAATCTACCGGGCATACATCGACGCAGTCGGTGTAACGACAACGGATGCACGATTCGGTGACAACGTGGGTCATAACAGTCCTATCAATTGGTGGGATGTCGCGTCGCCGAGCGCAAGAAAGAGAATAGGCTGGCCGGACAGAGCAAAGCACTGTATTTTAGGGCAATTCGGCTTTTCTCACAAATTCGCCTATATACACAATCTACATAAGCAAATGAACGAGAAATCCGCACGGGCGTGCGGATTTTGGCTTGTCAAGCCACCGTGCAGTGGATATTGACCGCGATTAAGGTCGCTGCGGAGGGAAGCCGTCAAGGCCCCGCTCAGCCGGCCTGTCGCAGGTAGTCGAGCAGGTGTTGCCACTGGCCGCCGCTGCCGTCTTCGCGCAGGAACACGGTGTGGCACAGCGGGCCGTCCTCGACCGTGATTTCCCAGCGCGGCAGGTCGGCGCCAACCGGGCAGGCGGGGGCGACGCCGAAGAAGTCGAGACGCCGCAGCAGCGTCTCGAGGGCCGGCCCGTCGGCCAGGCGGGCGGTATCCAGCTCGTAGGATTCGGCCAATCCGGCGAAGCCGCCGCAGGCGCGGGCGCTGATCTTCATGCCAGCATCGACGGTTCGGCCGACGATCCGGCCGGCGTTATGGCGGCCGGCGCTCCGGCGGCCGGCGCTCCGGCGGCCGGCGCCGCGGCGGCGGGCAGGCCGGGCAGCGCCGGCCCGTGGCGGCCGTGTTCGGCACACCAGCGCGCCAGCAGGCGTGCCTCGCCGGCCAGCACGCGCTCGGCGCAATCGTATTCGGCCAGCTGCATGGTGCCGCAGCAAGCGCGCCGGTCTTGCCGCGCGCCGGGGGCGTCGCAGACCCGCGCCGCCAGCGGCAGGCCGGGGACGAACGAGGCCGTGCCATCCGCACCGCCGCCATGGCCGGCCTCCACGACTTCGCGCCGGCTGAACTGGAGGCGGATGGCGTCGGCGTAGGCCGCCGGCTTGCCGTCGCTTGTCACGGCCTGGAGCATGGCGTTGACCACGTCGGCATAGGTGGCGGCTGCGTCGGGCGCGGCGATCAGGGCGCGCATCAGCACGCCGCTCAGGTAGCCGGCCACCCGGTGCAGGACGGCGGCGCAGTCTTCGCGCTCGGGATCGCGTTCATGCGCGAACAGGTCGGCCAGCACGTCGTAGACAGCGCCGGTGAACACCTGCGAGATGGCGTGCACCTGGGTGCCGGCCTCGCTCAGCTTGAGGTCGTTGTCGGCGTTGCGCAGGCCGGTGCTGTTGCCGAGCGCCAGCCCGAACTGCTCGGCGATGTCGGTCAGGAAGGATTTGTCGTGCAGGTCGGCCTTGGTCTGGGCGATCACGGCTTCGCACTGGTCGAGCTGGGACAGCGCCAGGAAGATCGCGGTGAGATCGCCGAAGGCTTCGTGCAGGCCGCCGGTCTGGGGCGGGGCGTCGGCCTGCAGCCAGAGCGGCTTGATGCCGTCGAGCACCGCGTGGGCGGTCTCGTGCGACACGATGTCGAACGAGCGGCAGGTGAAGACCCGCTCGGTCGCGCCGTTGGGAACGAAGTCGCCGAACTTGAGGGCGGCCTGGCTGCGGCTGTAGAAGGCGTTCATGACGTTCGGCAGGCCATGCGGGAAGACCAGCAGCGGCCGCGTATCGGTGCTGCTGTTCCATTGCCAGGGCAGCGGCATGGCGCCGCCGGCGGCGGCCAGGGCGCGCTGGTACATGGTGAGCGTCTGGCGCACCACGACGAAGGTATGGACGGCGTCGAACTGCGGCGTGTCGGGCTGGGTGACGAAGTCGCCGAAGGCGTTCGGTTCGACCGCGGCGATGCCCGGCTCGCCGGGGGCGATGCGGGCGTCGCGCGGACCGGCCAGCACCACGCCGGGCAGGAAGGCCTTGCGGGTGCCGATTTCGCTGACCGAAGGATCTTGCTTCCACATGAGGACGCGGGCGCCGATGGCGTGCGGTGGCGGCTCGGTGGCCGGGGGCGCGCCCGGATCGGGGACGTCGGGTTCTTCGAGCAGGCGCGCGGCGCGGTGCTGCTGGCGGTAGGGCGCGCTCGGGGTGGGCACGAAGCGCACCGGGGGCTGCGCGGCCTGCGGCGCATCGGGGTCGCTGGGCAACAGGCGGTTCGGCTGGACGACGGGGGTTTCCATATCGACTCCTCGCGTAATGACGGGCTTGCGCCTTCATCCTCGCGCTCCCTGCTGGGCACGCTTTGATACTCATCAATTGAGGGTGCGCGAGCGCTGTCTGTTGTAGCGAGCTCTGGCATAGCCCGGCCGCAACTGGCATCATGGCGGATTGTTTGCAATCGATTCAGGAAGGATCAGTCAGATGGCGGAAATCAGCATCGTCCAGCAGCACAGCCTGAGCCCGGACGCGGCGCGTTCGGCAGCCGAGCAGGTGGCGCAGCGTATCGCGGCCGAATACGGGCTGGAATGCAGGTGGGACGGCGATGTGCTGCGCTTCGAGCGCAGCGGCGTGGAGGGCATGTTGACCCTCGAAGACCAGCGCGCCGCGATGCGCATCCGCCTGGGCTTCTTCATGGGCGCGTTCGCGCCGGCCATCGAGGCCAAGGTGGCGGAAAAGATGCGCAAGACCTTCGCCGCAGCGGCGTAAACACGGGTTTGGCTCATGGGTGGACGGCTTGCCGTCCACCCATGAGACGCCCAGGAGGGACGATCAGCCCTTGAGCTCTTCGATCAGGTCGACGTACTGCTGCTGGGCTTCCTCTTGCGAGGTGCCCTTGAGGCCGGCCCAGGCGTCGTACTTGGCGCGCGCCACGAAATCGGTCATGCCCGGACGCTCGCCGGTCACGTCGCCGCTCGAGCCCTGCTTGAACAGCGCGTAAATCTTCAGCAAGGTCATGTTGTCGGGACGCTCCGACAGGTTCTTCGAATCGGCCTGGGCCTGGTTGAACTGTTCCTGCAAGCTCATGGAAACTCCTGTGATGGTTGAGTGCGGTATTGTCGCTTGGACAATTCGGCAGGCATCTTAGCGCAGGAGGAGGGCGGGCACGGGAATTCGGGCCGCATTTTAGAAGGGAAGTTCAAAAGCTGCCGTCAAGACGGCGGCACCATGCGCCGCCGCAGGACGGCGCACGGTAAAACGCGCTTAGACGGCCAGCAGGTCGACGTCGAAGATCAGGGTCGCGTTCGGCGGGATCACGCCGCCGGCGCCGCGCGCGCCGTAGCCCAGGCTGGCCGGGATGGTCAGGCGGCGCGAACCGCCGACCTTCATGCCCTGCACGCCTTCGTCCCAGCCACGGATCACGTGGCCGGCGCCGAGCGCGAACTCGAACGGGTCGTTGCGGTCCTTGCTCGAATCGAACTTGGCGCCCAGGCTGCCGTCGTCGTTGCGCAGCCAGCCGGTGTAGTGCACGGTGACGTGCTGGCCGGCCTTGGCCTCGGCGCCTTCGCCGGTGACGAGGTCTTCGTATTGCAGGCCGGAATCGGTGGTGATGGTGGACATGGTCTTCCTTGTTGTTCAGATTGAACGGCGATTGTAGTCCATGGGTCTCGAAAGTGCCATCCCGTAGAATGGCGGCATTGATCCTCGTCCCGACCTGCCATCAGGAGAAACCATGCTGCAAAGGAAAGCCCCATGAACGCCGTACTGACCGCTTGCCGGCGCGCCTTGGGCGCCCAGTTCAGCGGCCGCATGCTGCTGCTGTCGCTTGCGCCCCTGTTGCTGGCGCTCGTCCTGTGGGGTGTGGCGATGTGGCTGGGCCTGCAGCCGCTGCTCGACTGGCTGCACGGCATGTTCGCCGACTACGGCGGCTTCGAGACCAGCGGCAGCATGCTGGAAATGGTCGGCCTGGGCATGCTCAAGGTGATGGTGGTGCCGCTGATGGCGATCGTGCTGCTGCTGCCGCTCATGATCGGCTCGGCCCTGCTGTTCGTGGGCGTGGTGGCGATGCCGGCTATCGAAACCCATGTCGGCAAGCGCCAGTTTCCCCAGCTCGCTAAAAAAGAGGGCGGCTCGTTCTTCGGCAGCGTGGCGATCAACCTGGGCAGCACCGCCGTGTTCGCCCTGCTGTGGCTGTTCACCCTGCCGCTGTACGCGGTGCCGCCGCTGGCCTGGCTGGTGCAGGCCAGCCTGTGGGCCTGGGTGACCTCGCGCGTGATGAGCTACGACGCGCTGGCCGCCCACGCCAGCCAGGCCGAACGCCTGGCCCTGATGCGTCGTCGCCGCTCGGCCCTGCTCGCCATCGGCTTCGTCACCGGGCTGGCCGGCGCGCTGCCGGGCATCGTCTGGATGGGAGGCGCCGTGCTGTCGATCGTGCTGTTCCCGATCCTGGCCCTGGTGTCGCTGTGGCTGTACGTCATGATTTTCCTGTTCGCCGGGCTGTGGTTCCAGTATTACTGCCTGCAAGGGTTGGAAGAGCTGCGCGCGGAAGAGGCGACGCAGCCGGCGTGATCCGTCTTTCGATATGGATCAAACCTGGCTGTGCACCAAAGGCATTTCCAGCGCGTTAAATATTGGTAGCTAAAACGGCCCGGGTGCTTGCCTGAATTGCACGCGGTAATAGCACTCAGCCAAGACCTCGTTGTTTTTTTGCGAAAATATTCCAAGCGCAGCAAATTTGTTAAACGGCGTCTCGCGTGGGACGTATTGATGTGGTGGAATATTGCCTACGGACGGTGCGATCTGGAGTGGGATTGCACCATCAGCGTGCGAACTAACAAAGACCACGACCACTCGAACGGACCAGCAGCACCACGGATGGCGAGCAGGTTGGCGGGGATTGCTAGCGTTTTGATTCAGACCGGTTAAGCCATCATGGAAAGTATTCGCCGTCTCGGACGGCCAAGCAATGTGTCCGGCAAACGTGCCGCCAACGAGCGCAGTGAGCCGACCTTCGAGCCGAGCTTCGGCGACGCGGTCGCGACCTCCGCGGCGCCAGCGAGCGCCAGCGCCGCGGGCGCCGCCGTGGAGAGCGCTCCTGCGCTCGCGGCCGGCGGCAACGACGTCCCCCTGTACGAAGCCTTCCCGCACCTGGCGGGCAATGGCGGCATTCCCGCCGGCCCGGCGGGCGAGCCCGGCGACGACGAGCCGGCCCCGCGCAAGCGCCGCTGGAAACTGTGGCTGCTGCTCGGCCTGCTGTTGCTGGTTGCCGTGTTGGCGGCCTGGGCGGTGCTGGAGACGCGCAGCTCGCGCCTGCAGGCGAAGATCTTCGCCGACATGGCCAGCGAACTCACGTTCCGCATGGAAAACGGTCCCAGCGATGCGATCCGCTTCCCGGCCGCCAGTCCGTACGACACCCGGCTGGGCTACGCCGGCCTGCCGCGCTACCTCGAGCGGCTGCAGACGCGCGACTATGCGATCGCAGCCCAGGCGCGCATCTCGCCGCAGATGGTCAAGATGGCCGACCTGGGCCTGTACGCGACTTACCACGAGAAAACCAAGGTCGGCCTCGAGATCCTCGATTGCCGCTCGCAGCCGATCTATACCTCGCGCTTCCCCGAGCGCTTCTACCACGAGTTCAGCGCCGCGCCGCCCCTGCTGGTGCAAAGCCTGCTGTTCATCGAAAACCGCGAACTGCTCGACGCCAGCCATCCGCGCCGCAACCCGGCGGTCGAATGGGACCGCTTCTCGAAGGCCGTGTTCGACAAGACCCTGTCCAGCGTCGGCCTGGGCGGCGGCGGCCGCGTGGCCGGCGGCAGCACGCTGGCGACCCAGATCGAGAAATACCGCCATTCGCCCGAAGGCCGCACCAGCTCGACCACCGACAAGATCATCCAGATGGCCTCGGCCACCCTGCGCGCCTACCAGGACGGCGAAGACACCACCGGTTCGCGCCGCCAGATCGTGCTCGACTACCTGAACACGGTGCCGCTGTCGGCCAAGTCCGGCTATGGCGAAGTGAACGGCATCGGCGACGGCCTGTGGGTCTGGTATGGCCGCGACTTCGACAAGGTGAACGCCATGCTCAAGGGCCCGATGACGAGCCCGGACGCCGTGCTGGCCTACAAGGAAGCGCTGTCCCTGATGATCGCCCAGCGCCGTCCGGCCTATTACCTGGGCGCGGGCGAGCCCGACCTCGAAGTGCTGACCGACAGCCACCTGCGCGTGCTGGCCCAGGCCGGCGTGATCTCGCCGCAGCTGCGCGACGCCGCCCTGAGCGTCAAGCTGCAGCCGGCGCTGCACAGCGGCGTGGCGCCGCCGCCGGCCGACGCCTTCGTGTCGCGCAAGGCGGCCAACGCGGTGCGCAACCACCTCGGCTACCTGATCGGCGACACGCGCCTGTACAACGTCGACCGCCTCGACCTGTCGGTGGTCTCGACCCTGGACGGCAATGCCCAGCAGGCGGTGACGGCGGCCCTGCGCCAGCTGTCCGACGCCGAGCACGCCAAAGCGGCCGGCCTGACCGGCAAGGGCCTGCTCGGCAACGGCGACCCGGCCCAGGTGGTGTACAGCTTCACCCTGATGGAGCGGGGCGAGCACGTCAACTACCTGCGGGTCCAGACCGACAACTACGACCAGCCGCTCGACATCAACGAGGGCGCCAAGCTCGACCTCGGTTCGACCGCCAAGCTGCGCACGCTGGTGACCTATCTCGACATCGTCGACCAGTTGCACAAGCGCTTCGAGCCGCTCGACAAGATCGGCTTGCATGGCGTCGAGATCGATCCGAAGGACCGCCTGTCGCAATGGGCGCTGGAATACTTCCAGACCCTGCCGGAAGGCGCCGACCGCGGCCTGAAGCCCATGCTCGACGCCGCCATGGCGCGCCGCTATTCGGCCAGCCCCCACGAGCGCTTCATGACCGGCGGCGGCCTGCACACCTTCGGCAACTTCAGCAAGCTCGACGACAGCAAGATCATGGACGTGCACCAGGCCCTGCGCCAGTCCACGAACCTGGTGTTCGTGCGCATGATGCGCGACGTGGTGCGCTTCTACATGTTCCAGCTGCCGGGTTCGTCGGCCCAGCTGCTGGCCGACGCCAACGATCCGCGCCGCGCCGCCTACCTGGCGCGCTTCGCCGACAACGAAGGCAAGGACTTCCTGGCCAAGTTCTGGAATAAATACAAGGGCAAGACCCCGGCGGAGATCGAAGCGCTGCTGTTCTCCGGCGTGCGTCCGCTGGCCTCGAAGCTGGCCGCGGCCCACCGCACGGTGGCGCCGAACGCCACGCTGGACCAGTTCGGCGCCTTCATCAATGCGACCCTGCCATCCGCCAACGAGGTCGATCCGGAACGCATCCCGAAGATGTACGAGATGTACGATCCGCGCAATATGTCGCTGGCCGACCGCGGCTACGTGGCCTCGGTGCACCCGCTCGAACTGTGGCTGGTGAGCTATCTGCGCACCCATCCCAAGGCCACCTGGTCCGAGGTCACTGCGGCCAGTGTCAAGGAGCGCCAGGAAGTCTACCAGTGGCTGTTCAAGACCAGCCGCAAGAACGCCCAGGACAAGCGCATCGCCGGCCTGCTCGAGGTCGAGGCCTTCCTCAAGATCCATGCCCAGTGGAAGAAGATGGGCTATCCCTTCGATTCGCTGGTGCCGTCGTACGCGACCACGCTGGGCGCCTCGGCCGACCGTCCGGCCTCGCTGGCCGAGCTGATGGGCATCATCGTCAACGGCGGCGTGCGCAAACCCACCGAGCGCATCGATTCGCTGCACTTCGCCAAGGACACGCCGTACGAGACCCTGGTCAAGCGCAACAAGGGCGGCGGCAAGGAACAGGTGCTGGCGCCGGAAGTCGCGCGCACCGTGGCCGACGCCATCCAGGGCGTGGTCTCGGACGGCACCGCCAAGCGCGTCAAGACCGCCTTCGTGCAGGCCGACGGCAGCGTGATTGCGCTGGGTGGCAAGACCGGCACCGGCGACCAGCGCTTCGACGTGTATGCGCGCGGCGGCCGCCTGATCGAATCGCGCTACGTGAACCGTTCGGCGACCTTCGTCTTCAACATCGGCGAACGTTTCTACGGCAGCATGACGGCCTATGTGCACGGCCCGCAGTCGGAACACTACGACTTCACCAGCGCGCTGCCGGTGCAGCTGCTGGTGACGCTGGCGCCGAGCCTGATGCCGATGATCGAGCCTTCGGCCGCGCCCGCGGCTCCTGGCGCGACCCCTGCGGCGGCGGCCCAGCGCCAGTGCGTGCGTTGAAGCCAGGCCAGGGCGCAACCGGCGGCGCGCAGGTGAAAGGCCTGCGCGCGCGCCTGCAGAATTTCAGCATCGTCTCGCTGCGCGATCTGGTCGTGGCCTCCGGCCCGACCATCCTGCTGGTCGGCGCGGCGCTGCTGCTGGCCTACTGGTGGGTCGACCCGGCGCCGCCGCGCAGCCTGCGCCTGGCCACCGGCCAGGAAAACTCCGCCTACGAAACCTTCGGCAAGCAGTATGCCGCGGTGCTCGCGCGCGACGAGATCAAGGTGACGCTGGCGCCGACGCTCGGCTCGCGCGACAACCTGCAGCGCCTGCTGGCGGGCGAGGCCGACGTCGCCTTCGTGCAGAGCGGCTCGACCGACGGCGACACGATGAACGCCGATGCCGAGGGCAGCGCCGAGCGCCGCGACCTGGTGTCGCTGGGCAGCCTGTTCACCGAGCCGGTGTGGCTGTTCCTGCGCGCGGAAGCCAATATCACGAAGCTGACCGACCTGCGCGGCAAGCGCATCAACCTGGGGCCGGAGGGCACCGGCGTGCCGCGCCTGCTGCGCCAGGTGCTCGACGCCAACGGCATCGCGCCGCAAGACCTGCGCATCGGCGACCTGGCCGATACGCCAGCCACGGTGGAGCTGCTGGCCGGCCGCATCGACGGCCTGGTGTTTTCCTCGGCGCCGGAAGCGCCGCTGATCCAGATGCTGCTGCAGACGCCCGGCATCAAGTTGTTCGACTTCGCCCAGGCCGAGGCGTATACGCGGCGCCTGCCGTTCCTGACCCATGTGGTGCTGCCGCGCGGGATCGTCGACCTGGGCCGCAACATCCCGGCCCAGGATTACCACCTGATCGCGCCGACCGCGACCCTGGTGGCGCGCGAGGAAATCCATCCGGCCCTGGTGGGCCTGCTGGTCAAGGCCGCCACCGAGATCCACGGCGGGGCCGGCTGGTTCCAGCAGCAGGGCCAGTTCCCGTCGCCGAAGTACACCGAGATCCCGGTGGCGGCGGAAGCCGCGCGCTACTACCGCGACGGTCCGCCCTTCATGCAGCGCTACCTGAGCTTCTGGCTGGCCAACCTGGCCGAACGCCTGTGGGTGGTGGTGGTGGCGCTGACCGCGCTCCTGATCCCGCTGTCGAAGATCGTGCCGCCGATCTACGTGTGGCGCGTGCGCTCGCGCGTCTATCGCTGGTACGGCGAACTGCGCGCGATCGAGCAGGCGTTCGAGGACAGCGGCGCGGCGCCGGACGACAAGGTGCGCAACGACTTGCAACGGCGCCTGGACAGCCTCGAGGACCGCGTCAACCACATCTCGGTGCCGCTGGCCTATGCGGACGAGCTGTACCGGCTGCGCAGCCATATCCACCTGGTGCGCGAGCGCGTGCGCGGCTGGCAGCAGGAGGGCGCGGCCAGCGACGCGAGCCACGATGCGACGCCGGGCCATCCGGTGCGCGGCAGCGCCTGATTTTTCCTTTTTCGATTGCGATCCCATGTGCGATTCCATGTGCGATTCCGCCCAACCCGCGATCGACCGCCTGGACCGCCTGCGCAAGCCGCTGGTGGTGCGCTCGGTCGTCCTGATCGTCAGCGTCTGCCTGCTGCTGGTGGGCCTGCATGCGTGGAGCCTGCTGGCGGCGCGCCAGGCCGAGATCGACAATACGGGCGCCAGCACCGCCAACATGGCGCGCGCGCTGGCCTCGCACGCGGAGCGCACGATCGACCTGGGCGACGCGATCCTGGACGAGATGACGGCGCGCGCCGGGGCCGGCGCGACGGTGGCCGCCGAGGATGCCGGGCTGCATGCGCGGCTGGCCCATATCGGCTCCGTCACGCCGCAGATCCAGGAGTGGAACTCCAGCTCCATCACCGGTGTCTGATGCGCCGTCGACGACGGGCCCGCCCTGGCATGGGTCGAAGCGACCGACGCCCTGCTGTACCAGGCCAAGGCGCAAGGCCGCGACCGCGTGGTCGCGTGCGAGTTGCGGCAGCCGGCCAGGAACTTGTCGGCATAGCCACGCCCGGGGCAAACGGATTACACTGGCGGCCCCGTGTACCGTCCCGAAGGAAGCCATGATCCGCCGTTCGTTCTCCGCCCTCGTCCTGGGTTGCCTGCTGGCCTGGCCGGCCGCCTCGCCCGTCCTTGCGGCCGGCATGGATGCCGCGCCGTCCGCGAGGGAGCGACCGGCGCGCGAAGCCTATACCAAGTATGAGTACCGGATACCGATGCGCGACGGCGTGCGCCTGTTCACGGCCGTGTACGTGCCGAAGGACGCTTCGCGCTCCTATCCCTTCCTGATGCAGCGCACGCCCTACAGCGCCGGCGTGCGCGCCGAAGGAGCGTTGCGCTACGGCGTGGACTGGATGCCGGAAACGCTCGGCCCCTCGCGCGAGTTCGAAGAGGCCGGCTACATCTTCGTGGTCCAGGACGTGCGCGGCCGCCACATGTCCGAGGGCGTGTGGCAGGAGATGACGCCGCACGGCAAGACGCAGCGCGCGAAAGGCGAGGGCGTCGAAGCCGAGGACATGCACGACACCGTCGCCTGGCTGTTGAAGAACGTCCCGAACAACAACGGCAAGGTCGGCATCTGGGGCATCAGCTATCCCGGCTTCTACGCCGCCGCCAGCGTGATCGATTCGCATCCGGCGATCAAGGCCGCCTCGCCGCAGGCGCCGATCGCCGACCTGTACATGGGCGACGATTCCTATCATGGCGGCGCGTTCAAGCTGGCCGCCAACTTCGACTTCTATTCGTCGTTCGTCGCGGCGCCGAATCCATCGCCCAAGCCGGCGTCGGGCGGCGGCTTCGACTACGACGAGGCCGACGGCTACGATTTCTTCCTCAAGCACCTGACCCTGGGGGCGATCGCGGGCACGATGAGCGAGCGCCAGCGCGCGCTGTTCATGCCGAACATCGAGCACGACACCTATGACGAATTCTGGCAGTCGCGCGCCATCGGCCCGCACATGAAGAACGTGAAGGCGGCGATGCTGACCGTGGGCGGCTGGTTCGATGCGGAGGATTTCCAGGGTCCGTTCACGATCCACGACGCGGTCAAGCGCCACAGTCCGGCCGCGGCGAACAAGCTGGTGGTGGGCCCATGGGTGCATGGCGGCTGGATGCGCGGCATTGGTGCGCGCCTCGGGCACGTGCGCTTCGACGCCAATACGAGCGACTACTTCCGGCGCCATATCCAGTTCCCGTTCTTCGAGCAGCACCTGAAAGGCGTCAAGCCGGCCACGGAGCTGGCGCCGTTCACCATGTTCGAGACCGGCACCAATGTCTGGCGCAATTACGACGCCTGGCCGCCGAAGCCGGCCCGGGCGCGCACCCTGTATTTCAACGCCAACGGCAGCCTGACCTGGCAGCAGCCGGTCGCCGGCGGCGCCGGCTACGATGAATACGTGGCCGATCCGAAGCGCCCGGTGCCCTACATCGGCTATCCGGCGCAGGGCGTGCCGCGTGAATACATGGTGTCCGACCAGCGCTTCGCCGCGACCCGTCCCGACGTGCTGGTGTACCAGAGCGAGGTGCTGGAACAAGACGTCACGGTGGCCGGCTCCGTCGTCCCGAAGCTGTTCGTCTCGACCACCGGCACCGACGCCGACTGGGTGGTCAAGCTGATCGACGTCTACCCGAGCGACTATCCGACGCCGGCGGCGCCGCGCGCGGGCAACGACGTCGCACCGCCGGCCGTGAAGCTGGGCGGCTACCAGCAGCTGGTGCGCGGCAATCCGCTGCGCGGCAAGTTCCGCAACAGCGTCGAGAAGCCGCAGCCCTTCGTGCCCGGCGAGGTGACGGCGATCGACTACGAGCTGGGGCAGGTGAACCACACTTTCCGCCGCGGCCACCGCATCATGGTGCAGGTGCAGAGCTCGTGGTTCCCGCTGATCGACCTGAATCCGCAGATCTTCATGCGCATTCCCGACGCCAGGCCGGAGGACTTCAGGAAGGCGAGCCAGCGTGTGTATCGCACGCCGGGCAGCGCCTCTGGCCTCCAGCTGATGGTGATGCCTAACTGAACCGTTCGTTGCGACGGCGCGGCACGCCGCGCTCGTACCACGCCGGCGCGCCGGGAACGAGCGAGGCGCGCACCTCGCGGCGCAGGGTGGTGGCGGGAATCGCGTCGGCCGCCAGCTGGCGCAGGCGTCGCACGTCGGCGTGCCGGCCGCGCGCCGCCAGCACGTCCAGGATGGCGTTCACGTCCTGCACATAGTTGTGGATCTCGGCCGGGATGCTGGGCGCGGCGGTGAAACGCTTGCGGCGTTCGCGGAATGCGTCCATCAGGTAGTCGGCATGCTGGCGGATGTTCTCTTCGGGATTCGGCATCAGGCGTTCGGCCAGCTCGGCGTCGCCGGCGGCGATCACCTGCGGCAGCACGACCCGGATGCAGGAAGCGGCCAGCGCCGGCGCCACCTTTTCCAATTGCAGGAACAAGTCGCGCGTGCGCACCGGCTGGTCGCGCGCATGGTCGATCGAAAGGACGTCGAGCAGCTGGTCGCGGGTGCCGTTGCCGTTCAGCAGGGCAGTGGTATTGCGCTCGCGCACCGCTTCGAGCGCTGCGGCCGCGGGCGGATGGGCCTCGGCCAGCACCGCCCAGTCGGCCAGCGCGTAGGAGCGCCGCACGCCATGCAACGAGGGATCCTGTTCCAGGGCGTGCTCGTGGAACCAGGCCAGCTCTTGCAGCGCTGCGTCATACTGCCCCTGGTCGGCCAGCTCGCGCGCCCTGACCAGGCGCTCCATGGCGTCGCTCATGCGCCCACCCACGGCAATCCCGCCTTGCACCAGCCGCCGATCGTCTTGCGATGGCCTTCGCCATCCTTGTCGCCTTCGAAGCCTTCGAGGATGTCGAAGGCGTTGGCGTAACCGAGTTCGGTCGCCACGCGGGCGCTGTGGCGCGAGCGCACGCCCGAGCGGCACAGGAACAGCAGGGTGTCGTCCTTGCTCGCGACTTTTTCGAGCTGGGCGCCGAAGTCCGGGTTCGGCACGCCGCCCGGGTAGGTGGCCCATTGCACCGCCGCGTGCTGGGCATCGGGGATGGCGACCCGGCCCACCCAGTCGCGTTCGGCATTGGTGCGCACATCCACCAGCTTGACTTTCGGGCTGCTCTTGAGCAGCTCGAACGCCTCTTGGGGCGTCACCGCACCGGCATAGGGCTGGCCTGCGCCGCGCTGGCGCGCTGCCTCGAGAATGTTTTCTTTAGTCATAATGTTCGTTCCGTTTTTGGGCATTCGCTCGCGCTGCACCACCATGGATCAGTGTATCCTGCTCTGAAATGGTGCATCTGGCTACGATCGCACTCCATTGGTGCATTCGGCCGGCACTGTAAATCTTTCGACAAGCTTGCCGATCGACGCGATTTTATGGGTAAACTGGCCCGCCCCCCAAGAACGATTTGTGCATGCCCTCATGCAAACGAGATGGCGCGTGGGGTGTCACCAAGTTGGCATGCTTCGTGCTTCAACATGATGCAAGTTGTCGGTTCTCATGACTCGACTTCCTTTTTTCAATTAGGAGATTCCGAATGGCAAAGTCCGCCGCAGATGTAATGCAACTGGTCAAGGACAACGAAGTCAAATTCGTTGATTTACGCTTCGCCGATACCCGCGGCAAGGAACAACACGTCACGGTCCCGGTGTCGCACTTCGACCTGGACAAATTCGAATCCGGCCACGCCTTCGATGGCTCGTCGATCGCCGGCTGGAAAGGTATTGAAGCCTCGGACATGCTCCTGCTGCCGGACCCGAACACCGCCAACCTCGACCCGTTCATGGAAGAGACCACGCTGTTCATGCAGTGCGACGTCATCGAACCGTCGGACGGCAAGGGCTACGACCGCGATCCGCGCTCGATCGCCAAGCGCGCCGAGGCCTACCTGAAATCGTCGGGCATCGGCGACACCGCCTACTTCGGCCCGGAACCTGAATTCTTCATCTTCGACTCGATCCGCTGGAAGATCGACATGTCGGGCTGTTTCGTCAAGATCGATTCGGACGAATCATCGTGGGCGACCGACAAGGAAATCGAAGGCGGCAACAGCGGCCACCGTCCGACCGTCAAGGGCGGCTACTTCCCGGTCCCGCCGGTCGATTCGTTCCAGGACATGCGCTCGGAAATGTCGCTGATCCTCGAATCGATGGGCATCCCGGTCGAAGTGCACCACCATGAAGTGGCCGGCGCCGGCCAGAATGAAATCGGCACCAAGTTCTCGACCCTGGTCGAGCGCGCCGACTGGACCCAGAACATGAAATACGTGATCTGGAACGTGGCCCACAGCTACGGCAAGACCGCGACCTTCATGCCGAAGCCGATCAACGGCGACAACGGCTCGGGCATGCACGTGCACCAGTCGATCTGGAAAGACGGCAAGAACCTGTTCGCAGGCGACGGCTATGCCGGCCTGTCGGAAACCGCGCTGTTCTACATCGGCGGCATCATCAAGCACGCACGCGCGCTGAACGCGATCACCAACCCGGGCACCAACTCGTACAAGCGCCTGGTGCCTGGCTACGAAGCCCCGGTCAAGCTGGCCTACTCGGCCCGCAACCGTTCGGCCTCGATCCGCATCCCGCACGTGGCGAACCCGAAAGGCCGCCGTATCGAGACCCGCTTCCCGGATCCGCTGGCCAACGTCTACCTGTGCTTCGCCGCGCTGCTGATGGCGGGCCTGGACGGTATCCAGAACAAGATCCACCCGGGCGAAGCCGCGACCAAGGACCTGTACCACCTGCCGCCGGAAGAAGACAAGCTGATCCCGACCGTGTGCGCCTCGCTGGAAGAAGCGCTGGAAGCCCTGGACAAGGACCGCGAGTTCCTGACCCGCGGCGGCGTGTTCAGCGACAGCATGATCGATGCCTACATCGAGCTGAAGATGAACGAAGTGCAGCGTCTGCGCATGACCCCGCACCCGGCCGAATTCGACATGTACTACTCGTCGTAATCGGTTAGCAATACTGTTGTGCCTGCGCATCGCCATGCTCCACGGCGATGCCATGAAACGCGGGGAAAGCGATGGCTTTCCCCGCGTTTTTTGTTGCTTCGGGTATAGTCGGGCGCGACTACAATGCATCTTCCCGCCGATGCAAGCTACCGAGTGATAGGAATGACAAACATCGTTTTTCACGGCGCCGTGGCCATGTTCGCCCTGCTGTTCTGCGCCTCGGCCCAAGCCCAGATCTACCGCTGTCTCGATGCCAACGGCCGCCCGCTGTACACCGACACCAAGGTCGGCAAGTGCCAGCTGATCGACACCGGCTACAGTTCGCCGCCGGCCGCGTCGAAGCCGATCCCGGCCCCGCGCTCATCGAGCGCCTCGGGCGGATCGGGTTCGGCAAGCGCGCCGAGCCCGGCCGCCGCCAACACCCCGTCGGGCTTCCCGCGCGTGGACAACGTGGTGCAGCGCGCGCGCGACGACGAGCGGCGCGAGATCCTGGGCGAGGAGCTGCGCATCGAGGAACGCAAGCTGGCGGACCTCAAGAAGGAATTCAATAACGGCGAGCCCGAGCGCCAGGGTAACGAGCGTAATTACGCCAAGTACCAGGAGCGGGTGGCGTCGATGCGCGACGAGATCAACCGGACCGAACGCAATATCGAGGCGCTGCGGCGCGAGATCGGCAATATCAGATGACCCTGCCACCTTTGAAGGACACTCCCGCTTTTGACGCGGGCGATCCGGCGCGCTACGCCGGCCTCGACCTGCTGGCCTCGGCCGTGCTGCTGACCGGCGCCGATGGCGAGGTGCTGTATGCGAACGCCGCCGCCGAGAACCTGATGGAGCTGTCGCTCAAGTCGCTGCAGCGCCATCGCCTGCCCGAGCTGTTCCAGAACGGCGCCGAGCTGGCGGCCCTGATCGGCCAGGCGCTGGCCCACCAGTACGCCGACCTGCGCCAGGACCTGACCCTGCAGCGCAACAACCGCGAGCCGCTGCACGTGAACAGCATCGTCAGCGCGCTGGGCGACGGCACCCTCCTGATCGAGCTGCGCGAGAACGTGCAGCAGCTGAAGCTCGACCGCGAGGAGCGCATCCTCGACCAGAGCCAGGCCAACAAGGAACTCATCCGCAACCTGGCGCACGAGATCAAGAACCCGCTGGGCGGCATCCGCGGCGCGGCCCAGCTGCTGGAGCTCGAGCTGCCGCCGCACCACCTGCTCGAACTGCAGGAATACACGCAGGTGATCATCAAGGAAGCCGACCGCCTGCAGACCCTGGTCGACCGCCTGCTGGCGCCGCACCGCAAACCCCACATCGTCGGCGACGTGAATATCCACGAAGTGTGCGAGCGGGTGCGCAGCCTGATCCTGGCCGAATTCCCGCAAGGCTTGAGCATCAAGCGCGACTACGACGCCTCGATTCCGGAATTTCGCGGCGATTTCGAGCAGCTGATCCAGGTGGTGCTGAACATCGCCCACAACGCCGCCCAGGCCCTGGCGAGCCGTATCGCGCAGGGCGATGCCGAGATCGTTTTGCGCACCCGCGTGGCGCGCCAGGTCACCCTGGCCAAGGTCCGTTACGGGCTGGCATTAGACTTGCATATCATCGACAATGGACCGGGCATCGCGCCCGATATCCGCGACCGCATTTTCTATCCGCTCGTATCCGGGCGCGACGGCGGGAGCGGCCTCGGGCTGACGCTGGCGCAAACCTTCGTGCAGCAGCACCTGGGGGTGATCGAGTGCGAAAGCCGGCCTGGACTGACGGATTTCCGTATCCTGCTGCCCCTGCCATAAGCGCGGGCAGCGAGAAGCGCCGACCAGTCCTTTATTGAATCCATGTTGCGGGAAGCACGAATACATGAAACCAATCTGGATTGTCGACGACGACGCATCGATTCGCTGGGTGCTCGAAAAAGCCCTGGCGCGCGAAAGCCTGGAGACCCGCAGCTTCGCCAACGCGCGCGAGGCCCTGACCGCCTTTGAAACCGATACCCCGCAGGTGCTGGTATCGGACATCCGCATGCCGGGGGAATCCGGCATCGACCTGCTGCAGGCCGTCAAGGCCCGCCATCCCGGCCTGCCGGTCATCATCATCACCGCCTTTTCGGACCTCGATTCGGCGGTGTCCTCGTTCCAGGGCGGCGCCTTCGACTACCTGGCCAAGCCGTTCGACATCGACAAGGCGGTGGCGCTGATTCGGCGCGCGCTGGAAGAAAGCCTGCGCGAAGCCAGCGTCGAGGCGCTGCCCGCCGAGACGCCCGAGATCCTGGGCCATGCTCCGGCGATGCAGGAGGTGTTCCGCGCCATCGGCCGCCTGTCGCAATCGAACGTGACGGTGCTGATCACGGGCGAATCGGGCACCGGCAAGGAGCTCGTGGCGCGCGCGCTGCACAAGCACAGCCCGCGCGCGCAACAGCCCTTCATCGCCCTGAACACCGCGGCGATCCCGAAGGACTTGCTGGAATCGGAATTGTTCGGCCACGAGCGCGGCGCCTTCACCGGCGCCCAGGCCATGCGGCGCGGCCGCTTCGAGCAGGCCGAGGACGGCACCTTGTTCCTGGACGAGATCGGCGACATGCCGTTCGACCTGCAGACGCGCCTTTTGCGCGTGCTGTCGGACGGCCACTTCTACCGCGTCGGCGGCCACCAGCCGGTGAAGGCCAACGTGCGCGTGATCGCCGCCACCCACCAGAACCTCGAGCAGCGCGTGCGCGACGGGTTGTTCCGCGAAGACTTGTACCACCGCCTGAACGTGATCCGCCTGCGCCTGCCGTCCCTGCGCGAGCGCAGCGACGACATTCCGATCCTCACGCGCCACTTCCTGGTGCAGAGCGCACACCAATTGGGCGTCGAACCGAAGCGCATGAGCGAGCAGGCGATGCGCTTCCTGACCGGCCTCGAATTGCCGGGCAATGTGCGCCAGCTGGAAAACCTGTGCAACTGGATCACCGTGATGGCGCCCGGCCAGACGGTCGAGATCAAGGACTTGCCGCGCGACCTGACCCAGGGCCAGGCGGGCGCCGGCGCCAACCCGGTGCCGCTGGCCGACGGCGTGGTGGGGGCGGGCGCGCTGCCCGTGGCCGGCGCCGGCGGCATCGTCATGCAGGTCGCGGCGCAGGCGCCGGCCTCGCCCGACGGCTGGATCGACCTGCTCGAACTGCAGGCCGCCGGCATGCTCAGCGCGGGGCAGATGGACGTGATGGACATCCTGGGACGCCAGTTCGAATCGGCCCTGATCCGGACCGCCCTCAAGCATACGCACGGCCGCAAGAACGACGCCGCGATGCGGCTCGGGATCGGGCGCAACACCATCACGCGCAAGATCGTGGAACTGGGGATCGACGGCGCGCGCGAAGAGTAGCCTCGTAGTAAAGCCTCGCAGTAGAGCCTGATAGTGAAAAGTGTGGCGGGTGGTGTAAGCTCCTGCATCGCCCGCTCTACCTTTTCACTCCATGCTGATCAACTGCGTCGCCTACCAGGAAGGCAAGAAACTGTGCGATATCCCGGTCGAGGATATCAGCGAATACCTGAAACAGGACGACACCTTCGTCTGGGTCGCCCTGCGCGACCCGGCCCCCGCCGACATCACCCTGATGCAGGAAGAATTCGGCCTGCACGAACTGGCGGTCGAAGACGCCCTGCGCGGCCACCAGCGGCCCAAGCTCGAGGAATACGGCGACTCGCTGTTCGTCGTGGTCCAGATCGTGGAGCTGACCGGGGACGAACTGAACGTCGGCCAGCTGGCCGTGTTCGCCGGCGAGAACTACGTGCTGTCGGTGCGGCGCGACGCCAGCCAGGGCTTCCTGGGCGTGCGCGCCCGCGCCGAGCGCGAGCCGCATCAATTGAAAAAGGGCGCCGGCTTCGTGCTGTACGCGCTGGTCGACGCCGTGGTCGACCGCTACTTCCCGGTGGTCGACATGCTCGAATCCGAGCTCGAATCGATCGAGGATCACATCTTCGGCATGCAGGGCAAGCAGCGCGCCAACGTCGAGCGCCTGTATGAGCTCAAGCGCAAGGCGCAGACCCTGCGCCATGCCGTGGTGCCGCTGATGGACGCCGTCGGCCGCCTGTACGGCGGCCGGGTGCCGGGCGTGGTGCTCGAGACCCAGGATTACTTCCGCGACGTGCACGACCACCTGTACCGCATCGCCGGCCGCCTGGACGCGGTGCGCGACACGATCAACACCGCGATCCAGGTGACCTTGTCGATGGTGGCGATCGAAGAGAACGAAGTGAGCAAGAAGCTGGCCTCGTACGCCGCGATCTTCGCCGTGTTCACGGCCTTCGCCGGGGTGTGGGGCATGAACTTCGAGTTCATGCCGGAGCTGAAGTGGAAGTGGGGTTATCCACTGGCCCTCTTGACCATGGTGGGCGTGTGCTCCTACCTGTACCGGCGTTTCAAGAAGGCCGGCTGGTTGTAGGCGGTCAGCGCCGGTCGGCCGTTGCCGCCGCGCCGCCGCAGGCCAGCGTCACCAGCCCGATCGCCAGCCATTGCAGGGTCGTCAGACGCTCGCCCAGCAACAGGAAACCCGCCAGCGCCGCCACTGCCGGCCCGGCGCTGACCAGGATCCCGAACACCCGCTGCGGCAGGCGCTTGAGCGCCTTCATCTCGAGCGTGTAGGGCAGGGCCGACGACAGGATGGCCACCGCCAGGCCGCCGCCCAGTACCGCCGGCGCCAGCAGGCCGGCACCGGCTTGCGCCACGCCGAACGGCACCACGAACACGCAGGCCGCCAGCAGCCCCCAGGACACGGCCTGGCCGCCGTCCAGCGTCGACACCCGCTTGCCGAACACGATGTACATCGCCCAGCAGAACGCCGCCGCCAGCGCATAGGCGACGCCGACCGGGTCCAGCGCGGCGCTGTTGGCCGCCGTCGGCAGCAGCAGCCACAAGCCGGCGCCGGCGAGGATCACCCAGAGGAAGTCGCGCGCATGGCGCGAGGACAGGATCACCACCGCCAGCGGCCCGGTGACTTCGATCGCGACCGCGATCCCGAGCGGGATGCGTTCGAACGAGCGGTAGATGAACAGGTTCATCGCCCCCAGCATCACGCCGTAGATGACGAGATTGGGCAGGTCGGCGCGGCGCAGCGGGAAGCGCCACGGCCGCACGATGGCGAGCAGGATCAGGGCCGACAGGCCGACCCGCAGCGCCACCACGCCGGCGCTGCCGACCGCCGGGAACAGGCCCTTGGCCCATGCAGCCCCGGCATTGACCGACACCAGCGAACCCAGGATGGCCAGCGCGGGCGCGGCGACGCCCTGGGCAGCGGCGGCGCGGGCGTTCACCTGATCATTCACTTGGCGGCCATCGCCTTGGCCACCGCCTCGGCCACGCGGATGCCGTCCACCGCGGCCGACATGATGCCGCCGGCGTAGCCGGCGCCTTCGCCGGCCGGGAACAGGCCGCGCGTGTTCAGGCTTTGCAGGTCGTCGTTGTTGCGCTTGATGCGGATCGGCGACGAGGTGCGGGTCTCGACGCCGGTGAGCACCGCGTCTTCCTTATAGTAGCCCTTGATCTGCTTGTCGAAGGCGACGAAGGCTTCGCGCAGCGCCGTGATCGCGTAGTCCGGCAGCGAGGTCGCCAGGTCGGTCAGGTGCACGGCCGGGCGGAACGACGGCGTCACCGAGCCGAATTCGGTCGATGGCCTGCCTTTCACGAAGTCGCCCATCAGCTGGCCCGGCGCGTCATAGGTGCCGCCGCCGAGCACGAAGGCGCGCGATTCGAGCTCGCGCTGGAAATCGATCCCGGCCAGCGGGTGGCCGGGATAGTCGTCGGGCGTGATGCCGACCACGATCGCGCTGTTGGCGTTGCGCTCGGCGCGCGAATACTGGCTCATGCCGTTGGTGACGACGCGGCCTTCCTCGCTCGATGCGGCGACCACGGTGCCGCCCGGGCACATGCAGAAGCTGTAGACCGAGCGGCCGTTCGAGGCGTGGTGCACGATCTTGTAGTCGGCCGCGCCGAGCAGCTTGTTGCCGGCGTTGGGGCCGAAGCGGCAGACGTCGATCAGCGACTGCGGGTGCTCGACCCGGAAGCCGATCGAGAACGGCTTGGCTTCGATGTACACGCCGCGGTCGTACAGCATCTGGAAGGTGTCGCGCGCGCTGTGGCCGATCGCCATCGTCAGGTGGCGGGTCGCGATCTCTTCGCCATTGGCCAGGCGCACGCCGACCACCTGGCGCACGCCGCCGGTCTCTTCGATCAGCACGTCGTCCACACGGGTCTCGAAACGGATCTCGCCGCCGAGGCGGATGATCTCGGCCCGCATCTGCTCGACCATCTTGACCAGGCGGAAGGTGCCGATGTGCGGCTTGCTGACGTACATGATCTCTTCCGGTGCGCCGAAGCGCACGAACTCGGTCAGCACCTTGCGGCCGTGATGGTTGGTGTCCTTGATCTGGCTGTACAGCTTGCCGTCCGAGAAGGTGCCGGCGCCGCCTTCGCCGAACTGCACGTTCGACTCGGTATTGAGCTTGCGCTTGCGCCAGAAGCCGAAGGTGTCGACGGTGCGCTCGCGCACGATCTTGCCGCGCTCGAGGATGATCGGGTTCAGGCCCATCTGCGCCAGGACCAGCGCCACGAACAGGCCGCAGGGACCGGTGCCGACCACGACCGGACGCGGGGTGCCAGGGGCCGGCTTGTTCACCTGCACGAACTTGTAGTCGACGTCGGGCGAGGGCATCACGTGCTGGTCCTGCTTGAGGCGCGCCAGCACCGCAGCTTCGCCGCGCACTTCGGCGTCGATCGAATAGATCAGCACGATGGCGGCCTTCTTGCGCGCATCGTAGCTGCGCTTGTAGACGGTGAAGTCGACCAGGTCGGCGTCCTGGATGCCGAGGCGGGCCAGGATGGCCTCGCGCAGGGCCGGTTCGGGGTGGTTCAGGGGGAGTTTGAGTTCGTTAATACGCAGCATGAGAGGGTGGTTGCTGGTGAGGCAACAAAATGTGAGCGAGCAAACCGCTATTTTACCTCGGCGGCAGGCATCGGGCGGGATGGCGTTGGCGCCCTGGCAGGGCGGCGCGGGTCCCGGCTTGCCACTTGCGTTTCGTGCCGCGATGTCCAGGGAAAGCGTCTGGATTTCCCTTTTCGTTGAGTAATAGTGATCGGAGAGGGCATTCTGTAGGGTTTACGCAACCATACCTCAGCATTCTACAAATTCCCTACAACTTAGTTCAAATGCATACTGTGTAAATATTGTTTGGCGCGCGAATGGGAAAAAATGTCGCCGCAATGCGGCGATCCATGTATGCACTTCGTATGAAACCATCGTAAATACAATGATTTAGCACCTATTTGACCCAGGGATGCCATATTTACCCCGTATGCATGCATTGGCGTGGTAATCACAAGCCGAATTTTCTTATCCAAAATTTCACTTTAGAAATCTGTTGTATTTAACACTCTGCGCACCCTGTGTCTGATTGACACTTTTCCGTGTCATATGTTTTTATATGTTCACTTAAATAACGTTTGATTTAGCAACAAACGCTAATTGAGGCTGTTCGTCCTTAATATCTGGGCTGCATATAATGCATCGCCGTGAATGCGGGAATATGCAGACATCGTATTCAGACGCACGAAAATTCATCCTCCTGCTGGCGGCACGCGCTGGAGGCATGGTGTCGTCCAGAAGCCATGCCGCCTGCCGGCGAAGAGGACCCCGCACATTGTCGGTACCAATGTTGCGGTAGGCACCCACTCACAAGAAAAGCACAAGGAGAAGTACACATGATGTTGAAACTCAAGTCGATGCCCTTTGCGATTGCCTGCGCGGTCGCCAGTGGCGCCCTGGTCGGCGCAGCGCCGGCCATGGCTCAGTCCCAGCAGGGCAGCGCCGAGGCAGGCCCGCAGCGTGTGGTGGTGACCGGCTCGCTGATCAGCCGCACCAACACCGAAACCCCGACCCCGGTGCAGGTGCTGACCGCGGCCGACATCCAGAAAAGCGGCAAGACCTCGGTCGCCGAGCTGCTGACCGACCTGGCCGCCAACGGCGCCGGCACCCTGGGCACCGGTTTCGCCGGCGCCTTCGCCAATGGCGCCTCCGGCATCTCGCTGCGCGGCCTGACCGTCGGCGCCACCCTGGTGCTGATCGACGGCCACCGCATGGCCCCGTATCCACTGTCGGACGACGCCCAGCGCTCCTTCGTCGACGTGTCGGCGATTCCGTTCGACGCCATCGAGAGCATCGAGGTCCTGAAAAGCGGCGCCTCGTCGCTGTACGGTTCCGACGCGATCGCGGGCGTGATCAACATCAAGCTCAAGAAGAACCTGAACGGCACCCGCCTGTCGGCCGAGATCGGCGACACCCAGCACGGCGGCGGCAAGACCAAGCGCGCCTCGGTCAGCACCGGCATCGGCGACCTCGGCGCCGACGGCTACAACGCCTTCATCACCGCCGAATACCGCAAGCAGGACCCGATCTATGTGGTCGACCGCGAGCAGTTCGGCTACGCCAACCGCGACTGGCGCGCACGCGGCGGCAACGACCTGACCCTGGGCGTGCCGACCAATATCAACAATTTCCTGACCGCGTCCAGCAGCCCCTTCCTGTACAACCCGGCCAATCCGAACAATCCGGCCGGCGTCACCAACGCCAATAACCCGGCTAACTACCTGTTCCTGGATCCGAACTGCAACTTCGCCAAGTACCGCGCCGGCGGTTGCTCGGTGCGCGATACCGAATCGTTCATCCAGCCGCCGACCGAGAACGTCAACGTCCTCGTCGGCATGACCAAGAAGCTGAGCGAGGACTGGGAGGTGCAGTTCAAGGGCTCGATGTTCCGCCGCGAAAGCACCAACAACCGCAACGGCGCAGGCACGTCGCCGCTGGCCTTCAATCCGACGGCCTTCAACGGCACCACCACCCTGGTCAACGGCGTGCTGACCCCGCGCGTCGGCGCAGTGCCGGACACGACCTTCGCGCCGGGCGCCCAGGTTGGCGCCAACGTCACCAACCCGTTTGGCCAGAACGCACGCCTGTATGGCTACATTCCGGATGTCGGCGCCGCCCTGACCACCAGGAACGAGTCGACCGCCACCCGCTTCTCGGCCGACCTGATCGGCAGCGCCTACGGCTGGGACGTGACCGCCTCGGTCGGCGCCACCAAGGTCAAGAACGACCTCGACTATAGTGGCTACGTCAACCGCAGCGCGCTCTACGCCGCATTGCGCAACGGCACCTTCAATGTGCTGGGCGGTAACTCGCCGGCCGTCATGAGCCAGGTGTCGCCGCACTTCAGCAACAAGATCGAGTCGACCCTGAACTACGCCGACCTGATCGGATCGCGCGAACTGCTGTCGAACTTCGGCGCCGGTCCGCTGAACTTCGCGGCCGGCCTGCACTGGCACAAGCGCGAGCAGGATGCGCCGCCGTCCAGCCTGACGCTCAATGGCGCGGTGGCCAACACCGCGGCCTTCGCGATCGGCGAAGAGACCAACAAGGCGGCGTTCGCCGAGCTGCAGGCGACCCCGATCAAGAACGTCGAAATCGGCGTCGCCGGCCGCTACGACCACTACGATACCTACGGCCGTTCGTTCACGCCGTCGGCCAACTTCAAGTGGACGCCGAGCCAGCAGATCGGCCTGCGCGGCACCTTCGCACGCGGTTTCCGAGCGCCGGCCCCGGCCGAGGTGGGCAACGCCGGTTCCTTCTTCACCTTCAACGCGATCAGCGATCCGATCCTGTGCGCCAACGGCAGCCAGACCACCGCTGGCAACGTGCCGTCGGCCTGCTCGTTCAGCCCGCCATACGTCCAGACCACCAATCCCGACCTGCAGCCGGAGAAATCGAAGTCGTATACCTTCGGCATCATCCTCGAGCCGATGCGTGGCCTGAACATGACCCTGGATTACTACAAGATCCAGATCAAGAACCTGATCGTGACCCAGGCCGGCAACGATCCGAGCTTCGTCCCGACCTGGGTGCGCGGCCCGGCGGCGACGATCGACATCGCGACCGGCGCCGGCAACAACACGGTCCCGGGCATGCCTGTCGCCGGTCCGATCCTGTACGGCCTGTCGCCGTATATCAATGCCGGCAGCACCGAGACCCACGGCATCGAAGCGGATGTGCGCTACCGCTGGCGCCTGGGCGACATGGGCACCATCACGGCCAACCTGAGCGCGGCGCACGTGTTCGGCTACGAGACCGAAGTGGCTGGCGAGAGCTACCAGCTGGCCGGCACCCAGGGGCCATCGTCGGTCGGCGGCGCCACCGGCAACCCGAAGGACCGCGCCCAGTTCACCCTCGGCTATGCCCGCGGCCCGCTGGACGTGACCGCCACCGTGAACTACACGAGCGGCTTCTCGACCTTCGACCCGGCGCTGGGCGAGACCGATTGCGCGTCGACCGGCACCAACGTCGGCGGCCGTCCTTACTTCCAGGGCCTGGTCCAGCCGGCGTGGTATTGCGACGTGTCGTCGTTCACCTCGACCAACCTGAACGTGGCGTACAAGGTCTCCGAGAACCTGACCATCCGGGGCGCGATCCTGAACCTGTTCGACAAGGAAGCCCCGTATGACGTCGCCACCTACGGCAACGCGGGCAACCAGACCTCGTACAACGCCTCGCTGCACCAGCCTGGCGCGGTGGGCCGCTTCTTCAGCCTGGGCGCGAACTACACGTTCTAAGTCCTAGGCCAGCTGCCTCAGCACGTCGTTCCCGCGCAGGCGGGAACCCAAGTACTGCTTGCGTTGTCGAGACGCTTGCTACCTTGGGTTCCCGCCTGCGCGGGAACGACGTTTTTATGTTAACTAAAGAATGTACTTTGCAGAACGTTCAGATACCGCCCCAGGCGCCGGCCAGCACCGCCAGCGCCGCCAGCCCCGCGGTTTCGGTGCGCAGCACGCGCGGACCCATCGACAGCGACAGGGCGCCGGCGGCGACGGCCGCGGCTTCTTCCTGCGGCGTGAGGCCGCCTTCGGGGCCGATCAGGAAAGTGACCGCTTGCGGCGTATTGGCGCGCGCCCAGCCGGCCAGCGATTCGGTCGCGCGCGGGCTGAGCAGGATGCGCACGCCGTCGGCCGGCGCCGTCAGCCATGGCTGCACCTCAAGCAGCGGATGCAGCCGCGCCAGCCGGTTACGGCCGCACTGCTCGGAGGCGGCGACGATCACGCCCTGCCAGTGCGCTTGCCGCTTATCGAGCCGCTCGCCGGCCAGGCGCACCACACTGCGCTGGGCCGCCAATGGCTGGATCGCCGTTACGCCCAGTTCCACCGCCTTTTCCACGATCCAGTCCATCTTCGAGCCTTCAGGCAAGCCCTGGGCCAGGGTGACGGAGTAGGGCGTCTCGGCCTCGACATCCTCGAAGGCGTCGACCGTCGCCGTGGCGCGGCGCTTGCCGCTCTCGCTCAGGGTGGCGCGGTACTGGCCGCCTTCGCCATTGAACAGGGTGAGCGTCGCGCCCGGCTGCAGGCGCACCACGTGCAGGTGGTGGGCGACGGCTTCCGGCAGGTCGACGGTCAGGCCGGCGGCGAGTGGCTGGGGGCAATAAAAACGGGGCATTCGGTGAGGGCTTGCGTTGAAGGAATAAACCTGCATTTTAAATCGGCAGCACCCCGGTCTGGTAGAATAACGGGCTACGGCCTCGCGGGCCATCGCTTTCCAATCCCTGATCCACGATCTCCATGAAATCTACGCAAACCACCACCCTGATGGCCAACGCGATCCGCGCGCTGGCGATGGACGCCGTCCAGAAAGCCAACTCGGGCCACCCGGGCATGCCGATGGGCATGGCCGAGATTGCCGTCGCGCTGTGGGACAAGCACTACCGCCACAATCCGGCCAATCCGGGCTGGACGAACCGCGACCGCTTCCTGCTCTCGAACGGCCACGGCTCGATGCTGCACTATGCGCTGCTGCACCTGGCCGGCTACGACCTGACGATGGACGATCTGCGCGACTTCCGCCAGATGCACTCGAAGACCCCGGGCCACCCGGAAGTCGGCATCACCCCGGGCGTGGAGACCACCACCGGTCCGCTGGGCCAGGGCATCGCCAACTCGGTCGGCATGGCGCTGGCCGAGTGGCTGCTGGGTAACGAATTCAACCGTCCAGGCTACGACGTGGTGGATCACTACACCTACGCCTTCCTGGGCGACGGCTGCCTGATGGAAGGCATCTCGCACGAAGTGGCGTCGCTGGCCGGCACCCTGCGCCTGAACAAGCTGATCTGGCTGTACGACGACAACGGCATTTCGATCGACGGCCGTGTGGAAGGCTGGTTCACCGACGACACCCAGAAGCGTTTCGAGGCCTACGGCTGGAACGTGATCCCGAAGGTCGACGGCCACAGCGTCGCCGACATCGATGCGGCCATCGAAAAGGCGAAACAATCGGATCGTCCGACCCTGATCTGCTGCAAGACCATCATCGGCAAGGGCGCCCCGAACCTGGAGGGCGGCGACAAGGTCCACGGCGCGCCGCTGGGCGACGCCGAGATCGCTGCCGTGCGCAAGCACCTGATCTGGGATCCGATCCCGTTCGACATCCCGGCCGACCTGTACGAAGCCTGGGACGCGAAAGAGCGCGGCGCGCAGGCCGAAGGTGAATGGAATACGCTGTTCGCGGCCTACCGCGGCGCCCACCCCGAGCTGGCCGCCGAATTCGAGCGCCGCATGAAGGGCGACCTGCCTGCCGATTTCAGCAAGACCCTGGACGCGGCGATCGCCGCCTGCGTCGACAAGGCCGAGACCATCGCCACCCGCAAGGCCTCGCAGAACGCGATCCAGGCGCTGGCCCCGGTGCTGCCTGAATTCCTGGGCGGCTCGGCCGACCTGACCGGCTCGAACCTGACCAACTGGAAGGAATCGGTGCCTGTGCGTTCGGGCATCGCCGGCAACCACATCAACTACGGCGTGCGCGAATTCGGCATGTCGGCGATCCAGAACGGCGTGGCCCTGCACGGCGGCTTCATCCCGTTCGGCGCGACCTTCCTGACCTTCTCGGATTACAGCCGCAATGCCCTGCGCATGGCTTCCCTGATGAAGATCCGTTCGATCTCGGTGTTCACCCACGATTCGATCGGCCTGGGCGAAGACGGCCCGACCCACCAGTCGATCGAGCACGTCTCGTCGCTGCGCCTGATCCCGGGCCTGGACAACTGGCGTCCGTGCGACACCGTCGAGTCGGCGGTGGCATGGGGCGCGGCGGTGCAGCGCAAGGACGGTCCATCGACCCTGATCTTCTCGCGCCAGAACCTGCCGTTCATGGCGCGCGAGGCGGCGCAGGTGGCCGACATCGCCAAGGGCGGCTACGTGCTGCGCGACAGCGCCGACGCTAAAGTGATCCTGATCGCGACCGGTTCCGAAGTCGAGCTGGCAGTGAAGGCATTCGACGCGCTGGCCGCCGAAGGTATCGCCGCACGCGTGGTCTCGATGCCGTCGACCGACGTGTTCGACCGCCAGGAGGCGAGCTACAAAGCAAGTGTCCTCACCAAGGGCATTCCTCGTGTCGCCATCGAAGCCGGCGTGACCGCCTTCTGGTACAAGTACGTGGGCCTGGAAGGCGCCGTGGTCGGCATCGACACCTTCGGCGAATCGGCGCCGGCGCCGGTGCTGTTCAAGCACTTCGGCTTCACCGTCGAGAACGTCGTCGCGAAAGCGAAAGAAGTTATCGCAGCATAAGCATTTGCCGGACGCGGGCTGCTCCCAGGAGCAGCCCGTTCTACTATGTTCGTTACGAAAAAAGTTTTTTTCTAATCAGGAGCACAGCATGACGATCAAAGTTGCAATCAATGGTTATGGCCGCATCGGCCGCAACGTCCTGCGCGCCTTCTATGAAGGCGGCAAGAAGCAAGATATCCAGATCGTGGCGATCAACGACCTCGGCAATGCCGAGTCGAACGCCCACCTGACCCGTTACGACACCGCCCACGGCAAGTTCCCGGGCACCGTCACGGTCGAGGGCGACAATATGATCGTCAACGGCGACAAGATCCGCGTGTTCGCGCAGCGCAATCCGGCCGAGATCCCTTGGGGCGAGCTGGGCGTGGACGTCGTTCTCGAGTGCACCGGCTTCTTCACCACCAAAGAGAAGGCATCGGCCCACCTGAAGGGCGGCGCCAAGAAGGTCATCATCTCGGCCCCGGGCGGCAAGGACGTCGACGCGACCGTCGTGTTCGGCGTGAACCAGGACGTGCTGAAAGCCAGCGACACGGTGATTTCGAACGCCTCGTGCACCACCAACTGCCTGGCCCCGCTGGTCAAGCCGCTGCATGACGCCATCGGCCTGGAAACCGGCCTGATGACCACCGTGCACGCCTACACCAACGACCAGGTGCTGACCGACGTGATGCACGAAGACCTGCGCCGCGCCCGTTCGGCCACCCAGTCGATGATCCCGACCAAGACCGGCGCCGCCGCCGCGGTCGGCCTGGTGCTGCCGGAACTGAACGGCAAGCTGGACGGCTTCGCGATTCGCGTGCCGACCATCAACGTGTCGATCGTCGACCTGTCGTTCATCGCCAAGCGCGACACCACGGTCGAAGAGATCAACGAGATCATGAAGAAGGCCGCAGCCGAAGGCCCGCTGAAGGACATCCTGACCTACAACACCGATCCTCTGGTCTCGGTCGACTTCAACCACAACCCGGCATCGTCGAACTTCGACGCCACGCTGACCAAGGTCTCGGGCCGCCTGGTGAAGGTGACCTCGTGGTACGACAACGAGTGGGGCTTCTCGAACCGCATGCTCGACACCACCGTCGCGCTGATGAACGCGAAGTAAGCCTTCGGGCATCCAATCGCCCCGGATGCGCGCGCGCATCCGGGGCTTTTTTGCGTCTGTACACTACCCCGAAAGCATTAAATTATGGATAAATCCATGCAACAATCATAGTTCATTGACAGCATAATATACAGATATGTATCGTGGATTCGTCTCTTTGACCGGAACGATCCATGCCTGCAAAACGCGTCAAGACCATCCTGTCGTATGTGCTCATCCTTGCTGCCGGCCTTGGCATAGGATCCAGCGTCCCCTACGTCGTCAACCTGCTGAAGCCCGCCTATGCCACGGGCGACTACAGCGCCTACTATCCCGACAAGCAAAGCAATGTCGTTCTCTATGGAACGAGCTCATGCACTTATTGCATTCAGGCGCGGGCTTATCTACGGGAACGCAATATCGCATTCATCGATCGTAATATTTCCGATTCGGATCAAAGTTACCGCGAGCTCGCGCAGCTTGGCGGGAAGGGTGTCCCGGTGATACTGGTCGGCGAACGGATGCTCACTGGATTCAACCAGAGCCACCTGGAAGCCGCTCTTGCCGCGGCAGGCCGCATCGCACGGCCCTGACCGCTGGCCCATTTTGCCGATTTCCCGTGTCGGGATCGGCGCGACCTGCGGCGCGGCTCCAGAGCTATGTCGCCGCCTTCATCATCTAGGAGAAATGTATGAGCAAGAAGCTTGCAGTGCTGTTGTTCGCAATCGGGCTCGGTAGCGCAGCCTCGGTATCGGCCTTCCAGCAAGACATGGGTCAGTGCGCATGGCAATGCCTCAGGGGGTATCAGGCATGCGTAGCCAATGGCTACGATGAAAGCCAGTGTAATATGGACCGTACCGATTGCTACGCCCGTTGCGGCATCTAGGCTGAATCGAGCAGCATGCCGCACCGTGATCGGCGCGGCATGTGCCAACCCGGCGTTTTCGGGTGATTATTTCGCGTCCGGCCACGGCGTCAGGATCTCGAAGCCGTTCTTCGTCACCACGATCATGTGTTCCCACTGCGCCGACAGCGAACCGTCGCGCGTCATCACGGTCCAGCCGTCATCGAGCTGGATCACGTCTTCCTCGCCAATATTAATCATCGGCTCGACCGTGAAGGTCATGCCTTCCTTGAGCAGCAGGCCGGTGTTCGGGCGGCCGTAGTGCAGCACTTGCGGCTCTTCGTGGTAGACGCGGCCGATGCCGTGGCCGCAGTAGTCGCGCACCACCGAGTAGCCGGCGCCTTCGGCCAGCTTCTGGATCGCGTGGCCGACGTCGCCCAGGCGCGCGCCCGGGCGCACGGCGCGGATCCCGGCCATCATCGCTTCATGGGTCGTGTCGACCAGCTTCTTCGCTTCGGGACGTGGCGTGCCGGCGAAATACATGCGGCTGGTGTCGCCATGCCAGCCGTCTTGCGTCCTTGACCCAGCCGAGAAAGCGGTGGCGCCAGCGAAACGTCGTGTTGGGTGCACGCTGACGCGCTTGGCTGCAGCGCTGACCGTGCGGGAATCGAGCACTGTGTCCAGATAGTCGAGCCACTTGCCCTTTTGCCTGAGCCGCGCCAGCGGCATGCCGGTCAGGTCGTTGAAGGTGCGGCCGCACGCGCAACAGCGAAAGCGTTGTAAGTCGTTGGCCTGGCCATGCCGGTGGCAGCGCTCGCAGCCGCAATTCGGGCAGCAGCGCCCCGTCGACCGGATCTTGCCGATGAGGGCGACCACCCGGTCGAGCCCGGCAGCCGGATGCAGGGCGGCGAGCACCTGCTGACGCTGCGGCTGGTTCAGTTGAGGCGGCTGGGCGAATAGCTTCTCAAACTTCGGCGCTTTCATCGTGCGCTTCCGATCGATGACGACCGGGATTGGACCGCGGATCAGCTCAGCAGTTCAACGCTCATCCATATCTAACGATGACAGCGCCTTTTTCGTCCACCGCCATTTGGGCAAAAATCTCACATGTCTTTGATATTTCACAAATGTACCTATAACTGGTGTGCTTAGGGTCAAAATGACATGCGTAGGAAAATGCGAGGCCTGGACGTTCTCGTAATGGGCATCGAAATTTCATGCCTATTCCAATTAAATTATAAGAGAATTCGGTTTTTGTTTAATAAAGTTTGATGTTATCTATCTACAACAGAATTTATGTTACACGGGTAGATTGTTAAATATCCAGTTTCCTTTCCGGCATTCGTCTGAGAGACTGCGTTGATGTATGTATAGATACGTACATGACGCAGGTCTAAAAAAATGACAAACGCAGAGAGGAAAACAATGAAGCAGCCACTCCTGAAGTACAGCGTCATCGCCGTCGCCACGGCGCTTTCAGCCGCCCCCTTCGCTGCGGCGCAAAACACCGGAACCGAGGGCGCGCAGACCGTGTACGTTACCGGTTCCAACCTGAAGCGCACCGACAAGGAAGGCACGCAGCCGATCCAGGTCATCACGGCAAAGGATATCCGCGAGACCGGTGCCGCGACGGTAACCGAACTGATCCGCTTGGTGCCCTCGATGGGCAGCGACGTCAATCTCGACACCAACGACGGCGGCTTCTCGCGCGGCGTCTCCAGCGCTTCGCTGCGCGGCCTGTCGTCGACCTCGACCCTGGTGCTGCTCAACGGCCGCCGCATCGCGCCGGCCGCCTATGCCGATCCGAACGACGGCAACTCGACCCTGTACGACCTGAACTCGATCCCGCTCGCGGCCCTCGAGCGGGTCGAGATCCTGCGCGACGGCGCCTCGGCCGTGTATGGCTCGGACGCGATCGGCGGCGTCATCAACTTCATCACCCGCTCCAACTACAACGGCGCCGAGATCTCGGCGCGCGCCAGCGCCAACGACGATGGCGAGTTCAAGCGCAAGGGCGTGAACGTGGTCGCCGGCACTGGCGACCTGGAGACCGACGGCTACAATGTGTTCTTCACGGCCGACCTGTCCGAACGCGACCGCGTGCTGCGCGAAGACGTCAAGGACATCGAGTTCGACCAGTACCGCCGCCTGTCGAACCGCTACGCCACGCCCTACGGCAGCACGATCTCGGGCTCGCCGATCTTCTACCGCGAGACCGCGCCGGGTTCGGGCCAGTTCACCGCCACCCAGGCCAACGCCGCCGACCGCCTGCGCGTGACCACCAACTGCGATCCGTCGCGCCAGCTGGTCGGCTCGACCGCCATGGGCCTGGCTGCCACCAGCGTCTTCATCGGCCGCACCTTCTGCAACTACAACACCAACCAGAACCTGGAGGGCACGGGCGAGGGCAAGGACGCCAACCTCCTGACCCGCGGCGTGATCAAGCTCGGGCCGAACGTGCGCGCCTTCGCCGAAGCGGCCTATGCCCGCACCGAGCGCCAGTACACGGCCAGCCCGATCACGATCAACACCACGCCGGTGACCAACTTCACCGCGACCGGCGTGGCCCCGAGCTACCAGACCATCCTGCCCGCCGGCCACCCGGACAACCCGTTCCCGAATGCGCGCGCCTCGGTCGCTTACCGCTTCGAGAACGCGCCGACCGGCACCGAGACTATCAACGAACAGGGACGCTTCCTGGCCGGCCTGCAGGGCACCCACTTCAACTGGGACTGGGAAGTCGGCCTGCTGTACAACGAGGCGCGGCGCGAGGACACCTACCACGGCCGGCTGTACCTGCCGGCGCTGCGCACGCTGAACGAGGGCGCCACCCTGGCCCAGCTGTCGAACAATCCGGACCTGTTCCGCAGCACCAGCAGCGACGACAAATCGTCGATCACCCACTTCGACGTCAAGGCCAACACCACGTTCGGCCAGTTGCAGGGCGGCGCGGTCGGCGTCGCGGTCGGCGCCGAGGCGCGCCGCGAAAAACTGGTCATGGTGCCCAACGAGCTGCTGTCGTCGGGCCAGATCTACGGCCTGGCCAACACCATCATCGACGGCGAGCGCGACGTCAAGTCGGCCTTCGTCGAGGTACGCACGCCGTTCTTCACCAATTTCGAGATGGACTTCGCCGGCCGCTGGGACAAATACCCGGGCATCAAGACCAACTTCGTGCCGAAGGTCGGCGCCAAATGGACCGCCACCAGCAGCCTGGCCTTCCGCGGCACCTATTCGGAAGGCTTCCGCGCACCGGCCCTGTCGCAAGTGACGCCGGGCGGCGCGCAGTTCTTCCTGACCGGGCTGTTCGATCCGAAACGCTGCGAGACCGACGAGGAAACGCCGAAACCGAACGCCACCGAGGCGGACTGCAACAAGTCGGCCTCGGGCACGGGCGGCGCCAACCCGGACCTGCAGCCGGAAGAGTCGAAGAGCTACACCTTCGGCATCCTGTTCTCGCCGACCCCGAACTTCGACATCGGCCTGGACTTCTACAAGATCCGCAAGGAGGGCGAGGTCGCTCTGGGCTCGGCCTTCGACGCGCTGCGTAACGAGGACAGCAACCCAGGCCTGGTCGTGCGCGACCAGAATGAGGCCAACTTCGTCACCGACGCCAACGGCGTGCCGATCCCGGGCACCGGGCCGTTGCTGATGGTGCGCGAGCCGTGGCTGAACAAGGGCTCGGTCGAAGTGCGCGGCGTCGACATCGACATGGCCTTCCGCAAGAACCTGGGCGAGTGGGGCAATTTCACCGCCAAGCTGACCTCGGCCTATATGCACTCGTACACCCTGCAGCAGGAAGCTGGCGACGCCGAGCACAACCTGGTGGGCTACAGCGCCGGCCTGCTGGATTGGAACCTGTCGAGCGGCATCGACCTGCCGCGCTGGAAGACGCAGGTGTCGGCCTCGCTGACCAAGGGCAATCACGCCTTCAGCGCCAACGTCAACTACACCGGCCCGGTCTCGCTGCTACGCAAGTACGACAATGACACCGTGTATGACCAGGCGTTCTGCCACTACCAGCCGGCAACCAGCCCGAGCATGCCGAGCGCCAGCATCGCGGTGCCGGGCTATCTCGGCGAGTTCCCGGACTGCAAGGTCAAGGAATGGGTGCGTTTTGGCGTCGGCTATACCTATACCGGTGTCAAGAACCTGGCGCTGACCTTCAACATCCAGAACCTGTTCGACAAGGCCGCGCCGTTCGACCCGCGCTATGGCGCCAACAACGGCGCCCCGCTGGCCGGCTACAACGAAGGATTGCACAATCCTTACGGCCGCTACTTCTCGGCATCGGCGCGCTACAGCTTCTGATGGCCGGATGACGGCCGCCGCCTGAAAAAGGAACCCGGCCAAGGCCGGGTTTCCTTTATCGACGCGCCTTATTTCGCGTCCGGCCAGGGCGTCAGGATCTCGAAGCCGTTCTTCGTCACCACGATCATGTGTTCCCACTGCGCCGACAGCGAACCGTCGCGCGTCATCACGGTCCAGCCGTCATCGAGCTGGATCACGTCTTCCTCGCCAATATTGATCATCGGCTCGACCGTGAAGGTCATGCCTTCCTTGAGCAGCAGGCCGGTGTTCGGGCGGCCGTAGTGCAGCACCTGCGGCTCTTCGTGGTAGACGCGGCCGATGCCGTGGCCGCAGTAGTCGCGCACCACCGAGTAGCCGGCGCCTTCGGCCAGCTTCTGGATCGCGTGGCCGACGTCGCCCAGGCGCGCGCCCGGACGAACGGCGCGGATCCCGGCCATCATCGCTTCATAGGTCGTGTCGACCAGTTTCTTTGCTTCGGGGCGCGGCGTGCCAGCGAAATACATGCGGCTGGTGTCGCCGTGCCAGCCATCCTTGATCACGGTGACGTCGATGTTCACGATATCGCCATCCTTCAGGACGTCCTTTTCGCTCGGGATGCCGTGGCAGACCACGCCGTTGATCGAGGTGCACAGGGTCTTGGGGAAGCCATGGTAGCCGACGTTGGCCGGCGTGGCCTTCTGCACCTTGCGGATGTAGTCGTGGCAGCGGCGGTCGAGTTCTTCGGTGGAGACGCCGGGCACGACGTATTCCTTGATCATTTCCAGGACTTCGGCGGCCAGGCGGCCGGCAATGCGCATCTTGGCGATGTCTTTGTCGTTCTTGAGTTTGATGGTCATACGGTGTCGATTCGGCGTGCGCGCAGCGCGGGCAAACCAGCATGATACCGCGTCGGGCAGGCAAGGGGAGGGGAGCAAGTAAAAATGCCCACCCGGCAAGGCCGGGCGGGCATCTGGAAACTCGTCAGGTGGGGGGCCGCAGGCCCCGTTCCATTAGAAGTTCTGGGTGTAGCGGACGTAGAAGAAGCGGTCCAGCGACATGTCTGCATCGACCATCGAAGCCGAAGCCTGGGTGCTGTACACGATGCGTGGCGACTTGTCGAAGACGTTGTTGATACCGAACAGGATGCGAGCATCCCAGTTGGTCTTGTAGCCAACGCTCACGTCGTGGATCGTGACCGAACCCAGCTTGTTGGCGCCGGTACCGAACGATGCTTCGTAGTCAGGCATGTTGCACTCGAACTCGTCGTAGCAGATGTCCTTGACCGGGCTGTAGTAACGGAAGCCCCAGGTGGCGCTCCAGTTGCCCAGCGACCAGTCGAAGTTGGTGTTCGACTTCACGCGGTTGTAGAAGTACTCGCCGGCGTAGTTGTTCCACTCCGAATCGGCACCGCTGCGGGTACGGAACTTGTCGACATACGAGGTTTCGTTACGCACGCCGAACTGGCCGTACGCGGTACGTGGCAGGCGATACGAGATCGACATGTCCAGGCCCTCGGTTTCCATGTTGCCGAGGTTGGCGTTGCCGCGCTGCAGGTTGATGATCTGGCCGGTGACTGGGTCACGACGGATCACCGAGCAGAAGTTCGCGCTGTTGTTGATGAAGCACTCGTTGGCGACGTAGGTCGCGCTGATCGCGGTGATGCGGTTCTCGATCTGGATGTTGTACCAGTCCAGGCCGAAGCTCAGGCCAGGCACGAACGATGGGCTGTACACGAAGCCGACGGTGCGGGTCTTGGCGGTTTCAGGCTGCAGGAACTGGTTGCCGGCGCCTGCGTTGAACGCCACGGTCGACTGGGTGCCAGCGGCGCCGCCGATGACCGCGCCAGCCTGGTTCACCTGGCGGTAGCCGGCGAAGGTGCCCGACGCCGCGCAGCGCGCCTGGACTGCCGGATCGCGTGCAGCTTCACCGAACACGGTGTCGCATGGATCCAGGAAGTTGTCGAAGGTCTGGGTGCCGCCGCCGAAGGTGTCACCCAGGGTCGGAGCACGGAAGCCTTCAGCCCAGGTACCGCGCACCAGCAGGTCGTTGACCGGCTTGTACATGAAGCTGAACTTACTGTTGTTGGCCACGCCGAAGTTGCTGTAGTCCGAGTAGCGGTGCGCCAGGTTGAAGCTCAGCAGGTCTGCGAACGGCATGTCCTTCAGCACTGGCACGTTCAGCTCGGCGTACGCTTCGCGCACGGTGTAGCGGCCGTAGGTCGGCGCGCCTGCCAGTTCGGTCGAGTAGCCCGATTGCTCGAACTGGCCCGGCACTTCCTGACCCTTGACTTCGCGGTGTTCGATACCGACTGCCAGGCCCACGGCGCCGGCTGGCAGCTGGAACAGTTCACCAGCCAGGTCGGCGGTGGCGCTGTTGACGGTCGAACCGTAGCTCTTCTGCGAGGTCGAGTTGATGTAGGCCAGCGCTTCCGGGGTCGAAGCCGATGGGCCGCCCAGGATGTCAAACGGAGTGCAGCTCGACAGGCCGATCGGTGCGTCAGGGGTGCCGCACTGGACGACGCCGCTGGCGTTCATGAACGATGGGCCCAGGGCGCGCTTCAGGTTCAGCAGGTTGATGTTGCCGACGCCGAACTGCGAACCGGAAACCTTGCTGTGGTTGTAGCCAGCGCTCCAGTTCCATGCCAGATCCTTGATGGTGAATTCACCTTCCAGGGTGGCATCGATGTGCAGGGTGCGGTTTTCGGTTTCGGTGTTACGGGTCAGCTCGATGGTGCGGCGGGCGAAGTACAGGTCCTGGCCCAGGCCGGCGCCGGCAACCTGATTGCCGTATGGGTTGTAGTAGCTGTCCTTGTCGACGTAGACCGGGTAGGTTGCCTGCGAGGTCGAGGTCAGCGGGTAGCCGGCGATCTGCTGGTTCGACTTGCGCTGCGAGTACATCGCGGTGGTCTTGAAGCGCATGTCTTTCGGCAGCGCGACTTCGCCCTTGACGAACAGGGTGTCCAGCTTGCTCGGGATGAGCAGGTCCATGTCTTGCGACGAATTGTACTTGTCTTCTTGAATATTGTTCGAGAAGTTGTGGTAGTTCGCCGGGTTGCGCGAATCCGCGCCGACGCCCACGCCGTCATAGGTGCCGGTATGGTTCAGGACGCGGTTGAAGCCGTTCGGACCGGTGGTCAGCGGGCCGCCATTGGCCGGGTTGACCGCGGTGATACGGCCCCATGGGCCAGCGCCCAAGCCGTCGAATGCATGCAGCGGACCACGGCCGAAGCGGGTGATCTCGCGGGTCTGGGTGTCCACACGGCCCGATTCGGTGTGCGACAGACCGAACATCAGCGAAGCTTTTTCATCGCCGGCGCCGTAGCTCAGCGAGAAGTCCTTGTTCTTGCCGTCGTTCTTTTCGTTCTGGCCGGTGTACACGGACAGCTGGCCACCCTGCATGTTCTTCTTCAGGATGATGTTGACCACGCCTGCGATCGCGTCCGAGCCGTAGATCGACGAAGCGCCATCCTTCAGGATTTCCATGCGTTCGATCATTGCCGACGGGATGGTCGACAGGTCGGTGAAGCCGTCCACCGACTGGGTCCAGCGCTTGCCGTCCACCAGGACCAGCAGGCGGTTCGAGCCCAGGTTACGCAGGCTGACGTACTGGCCGCCGATTTCGCTGTTCGAAGTCAGCGAGCCCGAGCGGGAGAAGTCAGGTGCGCCTGCCGACGACAGGTTGTTCAGGATGTCGCCAACGGTGACCAGACCGGTACGCTGGATCTGCTCCTGGTTCATGATCTGAATTGGCTGTGCGGTTTCCAGGTCGACTTGGCGGATACGGGAACCGGTCACTTCGACGCGCTGCAGGTTTTGCTGCTGCGAAGTTTCCTGTGCGACCGCTGCGGTCATGCCGAGGGTCATACCGCCGAGGCAGATCGCGCGGACCGACCGGGACAAGAGTGTTTCCATCATGTTGCAAACTCCTAGGGGTGAAAACGCGGCGGCACCATGGGAAGGGCACTGCCACCGAAAATGTCGCGAAGCGACTCGCTGAAAAACGCCAACTACTTGGTTTAACGACTTTTCAAGCCAGCAATAAAACCACTCGCGGTGTATGACTGTCAATGCATACGGGTCTGTATGACGGATGTGTTGCAGAAATGCGTATTTATTGATTGCCACTTTGACAAGTAATTGACTGTGCGGTCAACAACTGATCTAAATTTGGCAAGAAGAAAAAAAGCCCGCCCGGCTTGCGCCGGACGGGCTTTTTCAGCAATTAAATTGCTTAGAAGTTTTGGTTGTAACGGATGTAGACGAAGCGGTCGAGCGGCACTTCCGGATTCACCGAGTTCGACGACGAAGTGCCGCCGTAGTTGCTGTTCGCGCTGTAGTTGATGATCGGCTTCTTGTCGAAGATGTTGTTTGCACCGATCAGCAGCTTGGCGTTCCACGGCAGGGCGTAGCCGACCGACAGGTCCGAGAACCACATTTCCTTCAGGCGGTTGTAGCCGGTGCCCCAGGTCACGGCGTCGGTCGGATTCGAGCACTCGACGGCCGGGTTGACGGTCCAGCAACGGGTCTTCTGGCTGCTGTAGAAGCGGGTCGCGAACGTGGCGCTCCAGTCGCCCAGGCTCCAATCCAGCGCCAGGTTCGACTTCACGCGATAGATGTCGGATTCGCCGGCGTACTCGGCCCAGTCGGCGGTGCTGGTGCTGCGGGTGCGGTACGAGTCCACATAGGTGGTCTCCGAACGGAACGCGAACTGGCCGTAGCGGGTGCGTGGCAGGCGGTACGACAGGCTGACGTCGACACCCTCGGTTTCCATCTCGCCCAGGTTGGCATTGCCGCGCGACAGTTCGACGATCTGGCCGGTGACCGGATCACGCTTGAGCTGGCTGCAGAACTGCGGCACGCCCGACACGTAGCACTGATTGATCACGTAGCCCGCGCCGATGGCGGTGATGCGGTTGTCGACCTGGATGTTGAACCAGTCCAGCGCCAGCGAGAAGCCAGGCACCGACGCCGGGCTGAACACGATGCCCGCGGTGCGGGTGATGGCGGTCTCCGGGGTCAGGAACGCATTGCCCGCGCCCGAGTTGAAGGCGGTCGGCGTCTGCGCGGCGGCCGTGACCGGCGTGCCGGCCTGGTTCACCTGGCGGAAGTTGGCCGGGACACCGGCGGCGAGGCAGCGCGCTGCCGTGGCCGGGTTGGTGGCGGCATCGCCGTAGCGGCTGTCGCAGGCGTCGAGATAGCTGTCGAACGATTGCGAACCGCCGCCGAAGGTGTCGCTCAGGGTCGGGGCGCGGAAGCCTTCGGCCCAGGTGCCGCGGACCAGCACGTCCTTGATCGGCTTCCACATCACGCTCGCCTTGCTGTTGGTGGTCGAGCCGAAGTTCGAGTAGTCCGAATAACGCGTTGCCAGGTTCAGGCTCAGCAGGTCGGCGCCGATCACGCCCTTGAGCAGCGGAATGTTGGTCTCGAGGTAGGCTTCGCGCACGGTATAGCGGCCGCGGGTCGTCTTGGCGGCAAGGCCGGACGAGTAGCCCGACTGCTCGAACAGGCCGGGCGCGTCGTAGCCGCGCACTTCGCGGTACTCGAGGCCGCCCGCGATGCCGACCGCGCCGGCCGGCAGCGTGAACAGCTCGCCGCTCAGGTCCGCGTTGGCGTTGCTGATGGTCGAGCCATAGGTGCCCTGGGCCTGCGCCATCACGTAGTTCAGGGCTTGCGGGGTCGAGGCCGACGGGCCGCCCAGGATGTCCCATGGGGTGCACGAGGTCAGCGCGATCGGTGAGTCCGGCGTGCCGCACTGGACCACGCCCGAGGCGTTCAGGAACGACGGGCCCAGCGCCTGTTTCAGGTTCAGCAGGTTCAGGTCGCCCGTGCCTTGGGTCGTGCCCTGGACCTTGTTGTAGTTGTAGGCCACCGACCAGTTCCACGGCAGGCCGCGCATCTCGAAGTCGCCTTCGAGCGCGGCGTCGATGTGGAGGGTATCGCTGGTGTTGTCGGTCACGCGCGGCACTTCGATGGTGCGGCGGGAGAACCACAGGTCCTGGCCGAGGCCGGCGCCGGCGACCTGGTTGCCGTACGGATTGTAGTAGCTGTCCTTGTCGATGTAGACCGGATAGGCGGCCTGGGTGGTCGACGTCAGCGGATAGCCGGCGATCTGGCGGCTCGATTTGCGCTGGGCGAACATGGCGGTCGTCACCAGGCGGGTGTTGTAGGGCAGCGCGATTTCACCCTTGGTGAAGATCGAGGTCAGCTTGTTCGGCGCGGCCAGGTGCATCTGGTCGGTCGAGTTGTACACGTCGGCTTCGGCGCCGGTGTAGTTGTGGTAGTTGGCCGGGTTGCGCGAATCGGCGCCGACGCCGTCGCCGAGGTAGCCGCCGGTGTGGTTCAGGATGCGGTTGAAGCCGCCCGCAGAGGCGGTGGTCAGCGAGCCGCCATTGGCCGGGTTGACGGCGGTGATGCGGCCCCATGGCGAGGCGCCGAGGCCGGACAGGTAGTGATCCGGACCGTAGGTGAAGGAAGTGATCGGACGGGTGCTGGACCAGACTTCGCCCTGCTCGGTATGGGTCAGGCCGAACAGCAGGCTGGCTTTTTCGTCGCCGGCGCCGTAGGTGACGGAGAAGTCCTTGTTCGTGCCATCGTTCTTTTCGTTCTGGCCGACGTAGGCGCTGGCGGTGCCGCCCTGCATGTTCCTCTTCAGGATGATGTTGACCACGCCCGCGATCGCGTCCGAGCCGTAGATCGACGACGCGCCATCCTTCAGCACTTCGATGCGCTCGATCAGCGCGGCAGGCACGGTCGACATGTCGGTGTAGCCGCCGGTCGAGGTGGTCCAGCGTTTGCCGTTGACCAGCACGAGCAGTCGCTGCGCACCGAGGTTACGCATATTGATGTACTGGCCGCCCATTTCACGGTTCGACGTCAGGACCGAACCCCGGCTGAAGGCTGGCGTGCCGACGGACGACAGCTGGTTGACGATATCGCCGACGGTCACCAGGCCGCTCTTCTGAATCTGCTCGGCGTTGACGACTTGCACCGGTTGCGCCGTTTCCAGGTCCACCTGGCGGATACGCGAACCGGTCACTTCGACGCGCTGCGTTTCCTGCGCGATAGCGGTCAGTGTGGGCAGTGCGAGGGCGACTGCCAATGCGATCTTGGTACGTTGTTGCATGTGCTCTCCATCCTTGCGTCCCACCGGAAGTGGAACGACTTTTTATGATTAATAAGTGCAACCCGTGCGCATGCGGGGCCCGTGGGTAACGGCTGTTCCGTAGTGCATACACATCTGTATAAAACCATTCCATATTGATGAGTGTCAACGCACTGAACCCCTGTTTATGTGGCAAAAACAACAGTTATCAAAAAGAAATTAAATGACTGAAAAGTCAGGAATTTCAATGGCTTACAGATGGTGCGTGCGAGGTGTATGCACGAGTATTTTTGGTGCGCAGGTCGCGCATGCGCACCGGGGTGGTGCGCATGGGAATCAATGGGAGGAAGAGGAAGGAAAGTGGAAATTCAGGCGCCGAAACAGGCTTGCCACTGGCGCTGCACGCTGTCCGGATGGTGGCCGACCAGGCCGGGTTCGACCCGGGTCTTGTCCTGGCCCTGCAGCCGCACGCTGTGCTGCAACTTGCGCATGATGCGGTAGGCGTCGGCGACCTGACCCGCCAGGCCGGCGTCGATCAGGCCCAGTTCACCGCAGACGCGCAGCAGGGCGATATTGCCGGCGTTCGCGGTCAGCTGCGGGTAAGCCGCGGCATGGCGCAGCACCAGGTATTGCACGATGAACTCGATGTCGATCATGCCGCCCGCGTCGTGCTTGAGATCGAACAGCTCGCTGCGGTTGACGTTGGCGTCGCGCATGCGCTGGCGCATGCGCACCACCTCCTCTTTCAGTTGCGCTTCCTGGCCGGAGCGGTCCTTGCGCAATACCTGCTCGCGGATCGCCTCGAAGCGTGCGCCGATGGCCGGCTCGCCCGCGCAGAAGCGGGCGCGCGTCAATGCCTGGTGTTCCCACAGCCAGGCGGCATCGTTCTGGTAGCGCTCGAAGGCGGCTACCGACGAGACCAGCATGCCGCTGGCGCCGTCCGGTCGCAGGGCGATGTCGACGTCGAACAGGATGCCGGCCGCGGTATGGGCCGTCATCCAGGTGATGAAGCGCTGGGCCAGGCGCGCATACAGGGGCGGGGCGTCCTGGTCTTCGTCGTCGTACAGGAAGATCACGTCGAGGTCCGACACATAGCCGAGCTCCTTGCCGCCCAGCTTGCCGTAGGCGATGACGGCGAAGCGTGGTTCCTCGCGGTGGCGGCCATTGACCGTGCGCCAGGCATGCCTGACCACGGCGCCGACGATCATATCCGCCAGCGCCGACAGGTGGTCGGCCAGGCGTTCGACCGACAGCTCGCCGGCCAGGTCCAGGGCGAGCAGGCGGAACAGCTGCGCATGGTGGGCTTCGCGCAGGATGTCGAGCTGGCGCTCGGTGTCGCCGGCCGCCTCGCTCAAATGTTCGTCGAGCAGCGCGGCCAGCTGCCCGAGGTCGCCGGCGCCGGCATTGCGGTCGTCCAGCAGTTCGTCGAGCAGGATCGGGTGCTGGGTGAGGAAGGTGGCGGCCCAGCCGCTGGCATTGATCATCCGGATCACGCGCTCGAGCGTGTGCGGGTATTCGGTCAGCAGCGACAGGTAGGCCGAGCGGCGCGCGATCGCTTCGAACAGGTCGAGCAGGCGGCCCAGGGTGGCGGCGTGGCTGCCGATGCCGGCCTCACCGACCACTGTGGCCACCAGCGGCAGGGAAGCGTCCACCAGCGCCAGCAGCCGCTCCCGGCTGGCGTCGGGAAGGTTCGACAGGCGCGGACCCTGCAGGGTGGCGGCCAGGCGGCTGGCGGCGGTGCGGGCGTCGTCGAAGCCGAGCGCGGCCAGGCGGGCGGCGAGTGCGTCCATATTATCCAGTTCGTCGGCCAGGGCCGGGGCATCCGGCTTGTCGTCGGGTTTTTCCTTGTCGGCGAAAATGGCGTCGAACTGCTGGGCCACATAGCTGCGCTGCGCGTCGAGCGCGTCCAGCAGGGTGGCTTCGTCCTTGACGCCCATCATGTGCGCCACCGCCAGCCGGTCGTCCGGATTGGCCGGCAGGGTATGGGTCTGGGCGTCTTCCAGGTATTGCACCCGGTGTTCGAGGTTGCGCAGGAACGTATAGGCCTGCAGCAGGCGCTCCACCGTCTCTTGCGGCAGCAGCTCGCGCTCGGCCAGCAGCAGCAGGGTCTTGCGGGTGGAGCGCTCGCGGAGTAGCGGATCGCGTCCGCCGCGGATCAGCTGGAACACCTGGGCCAGGAACTCGATCTCGCGGATGCCGCCGCGCCCCAGCTTGACGTTGTGGCTGCGCTCGGGATGCAGGCGCTCCTGGCGCTTCACCTCGGCGCGGATCTGGGCGTGCATATTGCGGATCGCATCGATCACGCCGAAGTCGAGGTAGCGCCGGAACACGAAGGGCCGCACGATCGCGTCGAGCGCCGCGATGTCGTCGGGCGCGCCGGTGACGGCGCGCGCCTTGACCCAGGCATAGCGCTCCCATTCGCGGCCCTGGACGATCAGGTATTCCTCGACCATGCCCAGGCTGGCCGCCAGCGGGCCGGACTTGCCGTTGGGGCGCAGCGCCATGTCGACCCGGAACGTGAAGCCGTCCTCGATCACCTCGGACAGGGCCGCGTTCAGGCGCCGTCCAAGGCGCACGAAGAACTCGTGGTTCGACAACTGGCGCTGGCCGGGGCCGGCCGCGGTCTCGCCGTCTTCCGGATAGACGAAGATCAGGTCGATGTCCGACGAGACATTGAGCTCGCCGCCGCCCTGCTTGCCCATGGCCAGCACCATCAGGTGCTGGGGGCGGCCGGATTCCTCGCCCATCGGCATGCCGTGGCTGGCCACCAGCTCGTCGGTGAGGGCGAAGACGTGGGTCTGGATCGCGAAGTCGGCGAAGGCCGTCATGGCCGTGACCACCTCGTCGAGGTCGGCCTGGCCGCCCAGGTCGCGCGCCACGATGGTCGAGACCAGCAGGTTGCGCACGCGGCGCATGGCCCGTTCCAGCGGCAGGCCCTGGGCCAGTTCGCGTTCCAACAGCGCGCGGAAATCGGCGCCGCCCAGCGATAATGATGACAATGCGGCCAGTTGGGCGGCGCGCTCGGGAGCGGCATCGAGCCAGCGCTGGACGAAGCGTGAGGCGCAGGCGGGGGAAGCTGTGGTCATCGTCGATCCTGTTAGATGCGCGGGTCGGTGCCGCCCGGCGGGGAGGGTTTTTAAGGTCTGGCTCAGAGGCGATGCGGTAGAATGGCCTGCTCATCGGACACGATACGCTGCCTGGGTCAGCACCGATGGTAAGGTAGACGCCGCAACTGTTGCAAGCGACCTGTTTTATTAAAGAGTTAAATTTACGGCGAGCCTTTGTTATTAGCACCTTGATGCACAACCCGGATCCGCAGGCGCCCACTGCGGCATCGCCGCTCGCCGTGCGCTGGCGGCGGCTGCGTTCGGCCTACCGCATGGCCAACCTGGCCTCGCACCACGTGCTTGGCTTTACCATCAAGCTCGTGCTGCTGGTGTATTTCGCGCTTGCCGTGCTGTTCCTGGTGCTGCGCTACGCCATCCTCCCCAACATCGACCTGTATAAAAGCGACATCGAGCGCATGGCCGGCAATGCCCTCGGCAGCCGGGTCACGATCGCGCGCCTGGCCGCGTCCTGGCACGGCTTGCGGCCGGCCCTGTCGCTTAGCGAAGTGCGCCTGCACGACCGCGACGGGCGCCAGGTGCTGGCGCTGCCGCAGGTCGAGGCGACCCTGGGCTGGTGGAGCGTGGCCGCCTTCGAGCCGCGCTTCGCCTCGCTCGAGATCAAGGGGCCGCGCCTGGCGGTGCGGCGCGGGCTGGACGGCGTGATCGAGGTCGCCGGTGTGCGGCTCGACCCCAACAAGGCCGGCGGCGGCGGCGGCGACTGGCTGCTGCGCCAGCGCGAGATCGTGATCCGCGACGGCCGGGTCGACTGGACCGACGAATTGCGCGGCACGCCGCCGCTGGCGCTGGAAGGCGTGACCCTGGCGCTGCTCAATCGCTGGGGCGCCCACCACTTCGCGCTGCAGGCCACGCCGCCGCGCGCGCTGGGCAGCCCGATCGACGTGCGCGCCCAGTTCCGCCACCGCTTCGGCGAACGGCCGTCGGACGTGCTGCGCTGGAAGGGCGAGCTGTACGCCGACCTGCGCGACGTCGACCTCGGCGCCTGGAAACGCTTCGTCGACTATCCGATCCAGCTCGAGCGCGGCCGCGGTTCGCTGCGCGCCTGGCTCGGCTTCGACCAGGCGCGCCTGGCCGGCTTCACCGCCGACCTGGCCCTGGCCGGCGTCAATGCGCGCCTCGGCAAGGACATCGCGCCCCTGCAGCTGGCGCGCGTCAGCGGCCGCCTGTCGGCGCGCGAGGAATTGCTGCCGAACGGGGCCGACGGCAAGCCGACCTTCGGCGCCCACGGCCACACGATCCGCCTCGAACACTTTGCCGTGGTGGCGCGCGATGGCCGCGCGCTGCCGCCGGCCACGCTGGAACAAACCTGGCGTCCCGCGAAGGATGGCCAGCCAGAGCGCGGCGCCCTGCGCGCGCGCCGGCTCGACATCGGCGCGCTGGCGGCGCTGGCCCAGTACCTGCCGGTCACGCCGGTGCAGCGCCAGCTGCTGGCCGACTATGCGCCGCGCGGCATGCTGCAGGACGTCAGCGCCGAATGGGATGGGCGCTACCCGAACGTGAGCGGCTGGCGCATCCGCGGCGAGGTCGCCGACCTGGCCCTGAATGCCGTCGCCGCCCGTCCGGCGAGAAACGCCCAGGGCGGCGTTCCGGCGCTGCCGGCGCGGCCCGCCACGCCCGGTTTCGAGCGCCTGAGCGGCCGCATCGATGCGAACGAGCGCGGCGGCAGCGTGGCGCTGGACTCGAAGGGCCTGGCGCTGTTCATGCCGGCCTGGTTCGCCGAGCCGCGCATGCCGTTCGACCAGCTGGCGCTGAAAGCGAACTGGAAGCTCGAGCCGGGGCAGCAATTGCAGGTGGAGGTCGACGACCTGACGTTCCGCCAGGGCGATTTCACGGGCGAGGTGTCGGGCCGCCACGTGTTGCCGCTCGAGCCCGGCCACGGGCCCGGCAGCGCCGACTTCAGCGGCAGCCTGGACGGCTTCCCGATCGACCAGATCGGCCGCTACCTGCCGCTCGCCACCCCGCACGGCCTGCACGACTGGCTGGTCGGGGCCTTGCAGGGCGGACGCCTGAACGACGCCAGCCTGCGCCTGCGCGGCGACCTGGCCCACTTCCCGTTCCACGCCAATAACGCGGCCGAACGCGCGCGCGGCGAATTCAACGTGAGCGGACGGCTGGCAGGGGCGCGCCTCGAATACGCGCCCGGCCACCGGCATCCGGACGGCACGCCGCTGTGGCCGCTGGCCGAGGCGATCGACGGCAGCATCGAGTTCGACCGGGCGCGCATGGAAATCCACGGCAAGACCCTGCGCACCCTGGGCGTGGCGCTGTCGAACGTCAAGGCGGTGATCCCCGACCTTGGCGCCCACGAGAACATGATGCTGGAAATCGACGGCCAGGGCGCCGGGCCGCTGCAGGAATTCCTGCGCTATGTGTCGGTGACGCCGGTGCTGGACTGGATCGGCCACTTCACCGAGGACACGCGCGGCAGCGGCAACGCGAAGCTGGGCCTGAAATTGCGCATGCCGCTGTCGCACATGCATGACACCAAGGTGCAGGGCAGCCTGCAATTGCAGAACAACGACGTCAGCCTGTTCCCCGAACTGCCGACCTTGCAAAGCGCCCAGGGCCGGATCGATTTCCATGACCATGGCTTCGGCCTGGAGGCGATTCGCGCGGACTTCCTGGGCGAGCCGGTCACGGTGGCCGGCGGCACCCAGCGCGACGGCAGCACCCGGGTGCTGCTCGACGGCGTGCTGTCGGCCGAGGGCATGCGCCGCACGGCGCCGGCGCCGGCGCTGGGGCGCCTGGCCGAACGCCTGTCGGGGAGCACCCACTACACCGGCTCGATCGTGGTGCGCGAAGGCCGGCGCACGATCGCCATCGACTCCAGCCTGTCGGGCCTGGGCGTCGAATTGCCGCACCCGCTGAACAAGGCGGCGGACGCCAGCCTGCCGCTCAGCTTCGTGCTGGAAGGCGCGCCGACCATGGCCGGCCTGGGCCGCGACGAGATCCGCGTCGGCGTCGGCCCCAACCTGGCGGCGCGCTACCTGCGCGAGAAGCAGGGCAAGGGCCCGTGGCGGGTGACCCAGGGCGGCATCGGCGTGAACGTGCCGGCGCCGCTACCCGACGAAGGCATGATGGTCCACGTCGATTCGAAGGCGCTCAATATCGATCACTGGCTGGCGGCCGGGCGCGCCATCGCCGGCGCGGATACGGATGCCGGCGCCGCCTTGCCGGCGCCGGGCGCGATGGCCGGACCGGCAACGGCTGCCGCCAGCGGCGCCGACTTCACCCAGTACATCCTGCCGACCGTGCTGGCCGGACGCATCAGCGAACTGACCATCGGCGAACGGCGCGTGGCCGACGTGGTGCTCGGCGCCACCCACACCCGCGACACCTGGCAGGCGAACCTGCATTCGCGCCAGGCCAGCGGCTATCTCACCTGGAGCGAGACCCCCAGCGGCCTGGGCAAGGTCACGGCGCGCCTGGCTTCGCTCACGATTCCCGAATCGGCCGAGGCCGAGGTCAAGGACTTGCTGGAGTCGAGCCGGGGCGCCAGCGCCACCATCCCTTCGCTCGACATCGTGGCCGAGCAGTTCGAACTGTTCGACAAGCGCCTCGGCCGGCTGGAACTGCGCGCCAGCAATGTGCGCGCGCTGGCGGGCCGCGAATGGCGCATCGACCGCGTCCTGCTCGCCAATCCGGACGGCCAGCTGAAGGCCAACGGCCGCTGGCTGACCAAGGATGGCAAGAGCAATACCAGCCTGAATTTCGCGCTCCACATGGACGACGCCGGCAAGCTGCTGGACCGCCTGGGCTTCCCCGGCACGATCGGGCGCGGCAACGGCACCCTGAGCGGCGACATTTCCTGGGCCGGCCTGCCGTATGCGATGGATATCCCGAGCCTGTCGGGCCAGATCGAGATGAACGTCGAATCGGGCCAGTTCCTGAAGCAGGATCCGGGCGCCGCCAAGCTGCTGGGCGTGCTCAGCCTGCAAGCGCTGCCGCGCCTGCTCAAGCTCGACTTCCACGACGTGTTCTCGGAAGGCCTGGCGTTCGACGGCATCAGCGCCAACGCCATGATCCAGCGCGGGGTGCTGCGCACCGACAACCTTAGAATGCATGGGGTGGCGGCCACCGTCCTGATGAACGGCAGCGCCGACATCGCCAACGAATCGACGAACCTGCGCGTGGTGGTGATCCCCGAATTCAACCTGGGCACCGGGCCGCTGGTGTATGGCCTGGCGGTGAATCCGGTGATCGGCCTGGGGGGCTTCCTGGCCCAGCTGTTCCTGCGCGCGCCGGTGATGAAGGCGCTGACCTATGAAATGCAGGTGACGGGGCCGTGGAAGGCGCCGGTCATCACGAAAATCGACAACCCGGCGGCGGCCGCCGCCACTGCACCAGCCACTGAGCCAGCCAAGAAGGAGTGATATGACGACCGTAGCCGCGATCCAGATGGTTTCCACCCCCGAGGTCGGCGAGAACCTGGCCACCGTGCGCCGTCTGGTGGCCGAGGCCGCCGGCCGGGGCGCCACCCTGGTGGCCCTGCCGGAATACTGGCCGATCATGGGCATGAGCGACGCCGACAAGGTGGCGCATGCGGAGCAGCCCGGCAGCGGCCCGATCCAGGATTGCATGGCCGCGCTGGCGCGCGAGCACGGGATCTGGCTGGTCGGCGGCACCTTGCCGATGGTCTCGCCAGAAGCGGGCAAGGTGCTCAACACCACCCTGGTGTACGACCCGCAGGGGCAAACGATGAGCCGCTACGACAAGATCCACCTGTTCGGCTTCAACAAGGGCGCCGAATCGTACGACGAGGCGCGCACCATCGTGCCGGGCGAGACGGTGGGCGTGTTCGACGCGTCGTTTGGCCGGGTCGGCCTGTCGGTGTGCTACGACCTGCGTTTCCCCGAGCTGTACCGCGCGATGGGCGAATGCGCTCTCATCATCGTGCCGGCCGCCTTCACCCACACCACCGGCCGCGCGCACTGGGAAGTGCTGCTGCGCGCCCGCGCCATCGAGAACCAGTGCTATGTGCTGGCCGCGGCCCAGGGCGGGATGCACGTCAACGGCCGGCGCACCTACGGACACAGCATGCTGGTCGATCCCTGGGGCGAGGTCAAGGCGGTGCTGCCGGAAGGCGAGGGCGTGGTCGCGGGCGAGCTGGATGCGGCCTACCTGGCCGGGGTGCGCGAAAGCCTGCCGGCATTGCGGCATCGCAAAATGTAGGCGTTCCTCGAGGGTTTCGGGGCCCGCCGTGCATGGGTGTCACGAAGCTTGTTTTGGGGAAAGATTTTTGTCATCATGCGGCTTTCCCTCAGCCGGCAGCAGGGCGGCCCATACCGCGCATAGTGAATGGCACTGCAATCATGAGCAAACACCACTCGATCCAGGTCTCTCGACAGGCACGCGCGCTGCGCGACTCGTCGTCGGCGAGCGTGGCTTGCGCGGTCGTCGCGCCGAGGGCGCAACGGTGAAGCTTGCCATCATGCAGCCTTATCTGTTTCCGTACATCGGGTACTTCCAGCTGCTTGCGTCGGTCGATCGATTCGTGTTCTATGACGACGTCAATTACATCAAGAATGGATGGGTCAACCGCAACCGCCTGTTCCTGGCGGGCGCGGTACGCTACATGACGGTGCCGCTGGCCGGAGCGAGTTCCTTCATGAAGATTGATACGGTGAGGCCGGATCCGGGCGAGCACTGGAAAAAGAAGCTGCTGGAGAGTGTTCGCCACGCCTACGGCAGGGCGCCATACTTCGCGCTGGCGTACGAGATGCTCGCCAGTGTGATTCATGGAAATCATGCGTCGATCGGCGCCTTGTCGCGCGCCAGTGTACGCATGGTGTGCGAACACGTCGGGCTGGACACGGGGCTCGTCGATTCATCCCGCACCTACGACAATGGGCACCTGGCGGGGGAGACGCGCATCATCGACATTTGCCTGCGCGAGCGCGCCAGCCGCTACCTCAACGCGCCCGGTGGCACCGACCTGTACGACAAGTCGACCTTCGCCTGGCATGGCATCGCCCTGGAGTTCATCGCACCGCGCCTGGAACCCTATCCCCAGCTGGCGCAGCCGTTCCAGCCCGGACTGTCGATCCTGGATGTGCTGATGTTCAACGACGCCCGCGCCACGCGTGAGCTGATCGCGGCGGGGGAGGTCGCATGAGCGCGCCAGCGATCGGTGGCTATTTCGAACTCGAGCTGCCGCCGCAGCGGTCGTCAGCGTTTCCCGGCGCATTGCGTTTCCAGTCGGCGCGCGCGGCGTTTTTCGCGTTGTTGCAAGCTGGTCGGCCGGACCGGGTGTGGATGCCCGACTACCTGTGCGATTCCATGCTGGCGCCTCCGCACGCGGCTGGCGTGACCGTCATGCCATACGAGGTCGATGCCCGTTTCGAGGTGTCGGGGCAGGTCGATCTGCAGGCGGATGACTGGTTCTATGCCGTCAACTATTTCGGTGTCCGTACCCGTGAAATCGATGCCTTGCTGGCGCGGGTGGATCCCGCGCGCGTCGTGCTCGACCATTGCCAGGCGTTCTACGTGCCGGCTCCGGCCTGCCTGGCGTCCATCTATTCGCCGCGCAAGTTCTTTGGTGTTGCCGATGGCGGCTTCCTGGTCACGGACTTGCCGGTGCCTGCCCCGCAACAGGACGATACGCCGGTGCTGGAACATGCCGGCCACCTCCTGATGCGGTTGGCGGGCGCGCCGGAGATCGGGTACGCCGCCTACCAGCGCAGCGAACAGGCGCTGGCGGCACTGGCGCCGCGCCACATGTCGGCGCTATCCGAGCGCATCCTGGGCAGCGTCGACCTCGAGGCGGCTCGGGAACGGCGCAAGCGCAACTTCGACTATCTGCACCGGCGGCTGGCGCGCTTCAACGGCTGCGACCTCGATCCCGGAAGCATCGATGGTCCCCTGTGCTATCCCTTGCTGACGGGCGCGCAAGGCCTGCGCGAGGCGCTTATCGCACAGCGAATCTACGTCGCAACCTACTGGCCCGACGTCCTGCAGCGAGCGCCGGGCGCCAGCGCTGCAGCCGCCCTGGTCCGCGAACTCGTGCCGTTGCCTTGCGACCAGCGCTATGACGAAGACGATATGGCGAGGGTGGCGGATGCCTGCGCGGCCTACTTGTCGGCACACATACACCATACTGGAGATACACCATGAATATCCAAGGGAAGACCGTCACCCTCAGGGCTCCGGAACTCGATGACGTGCCGCGCCTGCATCGCTGGAGCAACGATCCGGAAGTATGGAATATGCTTGGCGGCTGGCATTTTCCGTTCTCGAGCCGCTCGACCGAAGACTGGGTCCGTTCGCGCAAGGACGGCAATCCGACCAGCCATGTCTTTTGCATCGACACGCCGGACGACGGCATGATCGGCACCGCCAACCTGGTGGACATCGACTGGAAAAACGGCAACGCTTTCCACGGCATGATGATCGGGGAAAAAAACCTGCGCGGCCGCGGCTATGCCCTCGACACGGTGATGGCGATCATGCGCTATGCCTTCATGGAACTGGGCTTACAGCGCCTGGACGGCGACATGATTGCCTACAATCAACGTTCGATCCGCTTTTATCTTGACAAGTGTGGGTGGAAGCAGGAAGGGGTGCGCCGCAACTGGTATTTTCGCGACGGCCAACACCACGACAAAATCGTTGTCGGCGTCACGCGGGACGACTACCTGGAACTGGTGCGCGCCAACCGCTACTGGGATTGATGGGGCAGGCGGAGCCTGGGCGCCACGGAACGCATGCCCGATGACCGACAGCACATTGCCTGGTCTACCTTCCGGTGCGAACGGCATGGATATGGCACAATGCCCTTTCCAACCGAATGCTTGATGCCAACATGACTCCATTTGAACCGAATCTTTCCTCCATCGCCGTCGCGCGCGACGTGCTGTTGACGCCATTCGGCCTCGACGAGGGCAAGCTGCTGCGCGCGCTGGGGACGATGTTCACGCACAAGGTCGATTACGCCGACCTGTATTTCCAGTTCACCAAGAGCGAAGGCTGGAGCCTGGAAGAGGGCATCGTCAAGACCGGCAGCTTCTCGATCGACCAGGGCGTCGGCGTGCGCGCCATCTCGGGCGACAAGACGGCGTTTTCGTATTCCGACGAGATTTCCGAGCGCGCGCTGCTGGACGCCGCCACCGCCACGCGCACCATCGCGCGCGCCGGCGCCGGCCGCATCAAGGTGGCCGGCAGCGCGCTGCCGACCGGCGGCCGTTCGCTGTATTTGCCCAACGATCCGCTGGCTTCGCTCGATGCGACCGCGAAAGTGAAGCTGCTCGAGCGCGTGGAAAAGATGGCGCGCGCCAAGGATCCGCGCGTGGTGCAGGTGATGGCGGGCCTGGCCGGCGAATACGACGTGGTGCTGGTGGTGCGCAGCGACGGCGTGCTGGCGGCCGACATCCGTCCGCTGGTGCGCGTCTCGGTGACCGTGATCGCCGAGCAGAACGGCCGGCGCGAAGTCGGCTCTTCCGGCGGCGGCGGCCGTTTCGACTACGGCTACTTCGACGACGAGGTGCTCGACCGCTATGCGACCGAGGCCGTCAAGTCGGCCTGCGTCAACCTGGAGGCGCGTCCGGCCCCGGCCGGTCCGATGACCATCGTGCTGGGACCGGGCTGGCCCGGCGTGCTCTTGCATGAGGCGGTCGGCCACGGCCTGGAGGGCGACTTCAACCGCAAGGGCTCGTCCTCGTATGCCGGCATGATCGGACAGCGGGTGGCGGCCAAGGGCGTGACCGTGGTCGACGACGGCACCCTGCAAGACCGCCGCGGTTCGCTGAACATCGACGACGAAGGCAACCCGACCCAGTGCACCACGCTGATCGAGGACGGCATCCTGAAGGGCTATATCCAGGACACGATGAATGCGCGCCTGATGAAGATGCCGGTCACCGGCAATGCGCGCCGCGAATCGTTCGCCCACCTGCCGATGCCGCGCATGACCAACACCTATATGCGCGCCGGCGACAAGGACCCGCAAGAGATCCTGGCCTCGGTCAAGAACGGCCTGTACGCAGTGAATTTCGGCGGCGGCCAGGTCGACATCACCAACGGCAAGTTCGTGTTCTCGGCCAGCGAGGCGTATATGATCGAGGACGGCAAGATCACCTATCCGGTGAAAGGCGCGACCCTGATCGGCAACGGCCCGGACGTGATGAACCGCATCTCGATGATCGGCAACGACATGCGCCTGGATTCGGGCGTCGGCGTGTGCGGCAAGGAAGGCCAGAGCGTGCCGGTGGGCGTCGGCCAGCCGACCCTGCGCATCGATGGGGTGACGGTGGGCGGGACGGCCTGATCCGTCACTTGTCCTCACTCTCAATGCCCGGTTTTGCCGGGCATTGTAGCTTTTGGTGCGTTTGTGGCCGCGTCATTTCTGGCGTCGGGGTCTTTCACGCACAGCGTCAAAAAATACACCTTGCCAGTGCACAACCAGCTTGTCTGGCGGTTTCTGGTATACATCCATGCAATCCAGATTCACCACCGTCACCGGATTCGGTAGCCCCAGGTTCTCTGCGCTGGCATTTGCGTGCCGATACAGATATTCCTCGGTCTCTGCGCGCGTCGCCTCGAACGTGGGTGCATCGCAGATGCGTTTGCCCAGTCGCACGCGGTTCGCTCCAATACTGAGTACTTGACCGATCATTCCATTGGCCTGGGCGTCGTCAAGCGCGCTGATCTGCGATGAGTCCAGCACAGCGGTCAATCTCCATTGTCCGATCACCGATTTGTCCTGGCTCTGGGCATTCGCAGGTGTTGATGCCCACATCGCTAGTGCGACTACCGCGACTGCGATATAGGCTTGAATGTCCCATCGCTGAGTGACGGTTCTGGCGAATGGATGTGACATGGTTCTCCTATCTTTCTGTTTCCAGAAACGGTGCGGCTTCCTCTGCGCGGCGCTTTACCAGACCACCTGCAACGACTTTTTTCACGCCGTTTTTAGTTCTTATTCGCACCCGTACAAACTGCTGCATATTGGCAGCAGCTCCGCTGAAATCACCGGCGTTGATGAGCTTATAGGTATTCCCGGCACCACCGATCCCCGTGTTATACGTGAACGAAACCAGGGCATCGAATTGGGCCTGGTTTAACTCTGCATGGACGTTGCGATGCACCCCTCCTTCGGCCTCTGCGACTTTACGAGAGAACTCAGCCTCGACCTGAGCAGGGCTGACAGCCCTCCCAAGCTCTTCTTCGGTACAAACGCCACGGTGAGCGAGCACGCCAATCCCCCATGTGCAGTGCCCACGGTTCTTGCCCATGTCGTTGTAATACCGGTATTGAACGGTTTCCGTATCGCGCAGCCGCTTGCGCGCCTCGGGGCTTATCCGCATATTGACAGTCGGTCGCTGAGGCAGTGTTTTCTCAACTGTTGCTGGCATAAATGTCCTCTTGCTTGCTTTGAATACGCACTCTAGTCGCGATGACACGGCGCGACTTTGCGCTCGGCTAAGCCAGTCCACCGACGAATGCACATAATCCACAGGCCGACCATCAGGTCGTAATCAGGGGAACCACATGGCAATCGACGTATATCTGCAAATGGACGGTATCAAAGGAGAGTCGCAGGACGAGAGGCACAAGGACTGGATCGAGTGCGAGACCGTGCATTGGGGCATACATCAGCCCAAGAGCGCCACCAGTTCGACTGGCGGTGGACACACTGCGGAGCGTGCGGAGTTGGAGGAACTTTTATTCAGTAAAACGGCCGACCTGGCCAGCCCGATACTTATGCAGAACTGCGCGATGGGTAAGACGATTCCGAAGGCCAAGCTCGAATTCATGCGTGCAGACGGCCAGGGCAACCCGATCAAATATTTCGAGATCGAATTGGAGAATGTTCTGATCGGAAGTATCAGTCCTGGCATCGCCGCTGGTACTTTGCTGAACGAACAGGTGAGCTTGAAATTCTCCAAAGTAAAGTGGCGCTACACCCAACAAAAAGTCGGCGGCGGGAGCGGAGGGAGCACCGTAGGCGGGTGGGATCTGGCTGCGAATCGTATAACGGTGTAACGCGTCGAAGCGTTACCAGCACCGGAACGTCGCGCGTTGAACGAACGCCGACGGCTTCCGTCATTTTTCATTATTGAATCAAACATTATTGTCATAAAGTTGCTCTAAATAATTCGTTTGTACTGCGTCGATGGCTTGTTAGAGTTCGTTTCCCAATAAAAACAAGCCAATCATGAAACATACCTACCTCCTGGCCGCCGCCATCGGCGCGCCGCTGCTGGCCCACGCCCAGGCGGCGGCGACCTCGGCCGATGCGCCGGCCGCTACCACCACCAACACCGCGCCCGCGTCGGTCCTCGTCACCGGTTCGCGCATCGCCCGCGCGCAACTGGACGGTCCGTCGGCGGTCACCGTCATCACCGGCGACGAGATCACGCGCCAGGGTTACAAGAATGTGTTCGATGCCCTGAACAACCAGGTGCAGAACAGCGGCTTCGTGCAGGGCGCCGACTTCGGCAATACCTTCACGCCGTCGGCGAACACCATCAGCCTGCGCGGCCTGGGGCCGAACCACACGCTGATCCTGCTCAATGGCCGGCGCCTGGCCGACTTCCCGATCGCCTATGAAGGCACGGTCAACTTCACCAACCTGGCCAATATCCCGTCGGCCATCGTCGAGCGCATCGAGATCCTGTCGGGCGGCGCCTCCGCCATCTACGGCTCGGACGCGATCGCCGGCGTGGTCAACATCATCCTCAAAAGGAAGGCCGAGGGCGTCGACCTCAACGTCAAGCTGGGCGGCACCAGCCGCGGCGGCGGCGCCGAGCGGCGCGTGCAGCTCACCGGCGGCAAGCAGTTCGACCGCCTGAGCACCGTGTTCGCGCTGGAATTCTCCGAGCGCAATCCGATCGGCGCCTACCAGCGCGATTTCATGGCCGAGCGCTCGGGAACGCCGACCAATGTGCTGTCGCGCCGTGACGCCACCGTGGGCCGCTACATCGATCCGGGCGCGACCTGCGCGCAATTGGGCGACCTGTTCGGCGGCAGCGTCGTCGACTACGCATCGCGCACCGGTAACTACTGCGCCAGCAACAAGGTCAGCCCCACCTACTGGTCGGTGCAGACCCGGAACCAGAGCAAGAATGCATTCGGCAGCGCCACCTATGAGCTCGACGAGAACACGACGCTGTTCGCCGACATCCTGCTGGGCCAAAACGACACCGTCAACAATACGCGCGGTCCGTCGTGGACGTCGAACTCGCTCAACAATGGTTATTTCCTGAACCGGAACACAGGGCATTACGAAGCCTGGACCCGTTACATTTCCCCGGAAGAGATGGGCGGCCTGTCGCGCTACGACCGCTTCTGGGAAGACGGCGCGGTCGCCGCTTCGCTCGGCGCGCGCGGCATCGTGCCGGGCACCAGCTGGAAGTGGGAAGCCGGCTACAGCGCCTCGTGGTATGAGAGCAAGGGCAAGACCCCGCGCGCGCTGTCGAACATCGACAGCTTCTTCCTCGGGCCGCGCCTGGGAACCGACGCGAGCGGCGTCGCCATCTACGCGCCGGACCCGACGCGGCTGGCGACCCGCGTGAACCCGGACGAATTCGGCACGATCACCGGCTACGCCGAAAGCGACGACGAGTCGTGGACCCACACGGTGTCGGCCAGCGCCAATGGAGAAGTAGCGCAACTGCCGGCCGGCCCGCTGCAACTGGCGGTGGTGGCCGAGGCCGGCCGCCAGGGCTTTACCAATGCGCCCGACAAGCGCATCAATGCGGGCTATTTCAACCTGGCGCCGAATACCGCCGTCACCGCCGGCACCCGTAACCGCTACGCGCTCGGCGCCGAAGCGAGTATTCCCTTGCACAAGATCCTGACCGCGACCCTGGCCGGCCGCTACGACCGTTATGAATTCGCCGAGCGCGACAGCGGCAAGTTCACCTATGCCGGCGGCCTGGAACTGCGGCCGACGCGCGAGGTGCTGGTGCGCGCCAACTACGCCACCAGCTTCCGGGCGCCGGACATGAATTACATCTACAAGGCGCGCGGCACCGGCTATTACTCGTCGACCACCGACCACTACCGCTGCGGCGCCACCGGCCAGCCGCTGGCGAGCTGCGAATTCGCCAACTACTCGCCGGGCGCCGACTACGTCCAGTATGGCAGCGCCGACCTCAAGCCGGAGCAGGGCAAGTCGTATGGCGCTGGCATCGTCTGGTCGCCGAGCACGAGTTTCGATGCCTCGGTCGATTACTGGAATATCGAGATCGACGACCTGGTGACCAATCTGTCGGCCGACCAGCTGCTGCGCGACGAAGCGGCCTGCCGCCTGGGCTCGCTGGACATCGGCTCGTCGCTGTGCGCGGACACGATCTCGCGCATCACGCGCTACGCGGCCAGTTCGCCGGTGCGTCCGGGCGAGATCCGCGAGATCCGTGTGAACCCGATCAATGCGGCCGAGGAGTCGAGCAGCGGCATCGACGTCAGCGCCCGTTATGCGCTGCGCACCACGGCCTGGGGCACGTTCACCTTGCGCGGCAATTATTCGAAAACGCTGACCCGCCGCTCGAAACAGTTTGCCGGCGACACGGTACGCGACGAACTCAATTCGCTCACCAGTTCGGACTGGCCGGACAAGCTGGCAGCCAGCCTGAACTGGAACGTGGGCGCCTGGTCGTCGACCCTGTTCGCCACCCGCTACGGCAAGATTCCGAACTCGGCCCAGACCGACTACCTGACGCCGACCACGCTGGTCAACGCGAGCGTCGTGTATCGCGTGAATGACCGCCTGACGTTGTCGGCCATCGTCAACAATGTGTTCGACCGCATCAAGCACGACACCACCGGCGGCTGGCCCAATTATGCGGTGGGCAGCTACAGCCCGGCGGGACGGACCGGGTGGGTCGAGCTGAACTATCACTTCGGCGGTTGAGCGACTGGTGGCATGCGCCGGATGCGTGGCACGAACGACTCCGTGCCGCGCATCCGGCCAGCGCCAGCTCAGAAGGCGTATCTCGCCCCCAGCGTGAAGAAGCGGCCGATCGCGCCGTAGTAGTCGAGCGGGTTGTACGACACCGCGCCATAGGTCAGTGGATCGAGCGGCGCCTGCTTGTCGAACAGGTTCTGGATCGAGCCGTAGATTTCCCAGCGCGCTTGCGGCTTCCAGCGGAATACCAGGTCGACCGTGGTGAACGAGGCCAGTTCGCAATCGCTCGGCGCATCGTCGCCGTTGGCGAAGTGGCTGGCGCAGCCTTCCGGATCGTCCTTGAAGAAGGTGTTGTCGATCGGACCCCGGTAGTTGACGTTGGCCGACACGCGCCAGTTGGCGCGCTCCCAGGTCGCGCGCAGGTTGGCCTTGTGGTCCGGCGTGCCCATGCAGTTGCTGACGTCGCAATTGCCGTGGGTGCCGGCGTAGTCGCGCGTGGTGCCGTCCTGTTCGGTGCGCTCCCATTTGTCGAGGTAGGTGTACTTGACGTCGAAGGTCAGGGTGCCCCAGTTGTTCGGGAGTCCGAAGCCCTGGCGCGCATCGAGGTCGATGCCGCGCACCTCGGTTTCGGCCGAGTTCACGTATTCGGCCAGCACCGCCGTGATCGCGCCCGGGTCGCCCGGGATCGTCGGCACCGCCGTGCTCGGATCGCGCGCCACGTCGCCGGCGGCGATCGCGGCGTCGATCTGCTGCTGGTTGATCTCGTTCTTGCGCTTGATGTTCCAGAAGTCGAGCGAGAAACTGGTGCGTGGCAGCGGATCCCAGATCGCGCCGATATTCCAGCTCTTCGAGCGTTCCGGGCTCAGGTCCTGGTTGGGCGAGGTGATGACCGACACCGAGGCCGGGCTGCAGGCGGTCTGCACGCCCAGCGCGCAGCGGGCCGGATCGGTGGCGTTGGCGAAGGCGGCCAGGCCGCCGACGCCGTTCTCGGCCGGACTCGGCGCGCGGAAGCCCTTGGCCCAGGTGGCGCGCAGCGCCAGCTCGCGGCGCGGGTTCCACTTGACGCCGACCTTCGGGGTCCAGGCGTCGCCCACGTCGGTGAAGTGGTCGTAGCGCATGGCGCCGGTCAGTTCGAGCCCGGGCAGCACCGGCGCCAGCACTTCGCCATAAATGCCGGTCACATTGCGCTGGCCGTCATAGGCCGAGTAGCCGAGGCCGATGATGTTGCCGCGCTCGGTGCCGGCGGTCGGCTCCAGCCGCGCCGACTCGTGGCGGAATTCGGCGCCCAGCGCCACGCCCACCGCGCCGCCGGCCAGCTTGCCGATCTCGCGCGTGGCCTTGAAGTCGACCTGGGCGATCTCGGTCTCGGCGTCGTTCGAGATGGTCGGCGACAGGGCGGCGTACAGGTCCGGTGAATTCAGGCCCGCGTTCTCGGCGATGCGCCAATAGGCGCCGGCCGGCAGCGCGCGGTAGCCGGGATTGGCCTGGGCCGCCGCCACGTTCGCGGCCGACGGGTCGAGCAGGGCGAAGGTGGCGTCGCGCTGCAGGTAGCCGCGGCGGTCGTTGTCGACCCGGCTGGTCGAATACAGCAGCGAGGTATCCCAGTCCCAGGCGCCGTGGGTGCCGCGCGCGCCGAACAGCGCGCGGATGAAGGTCGAGGAAATGTCGGACTCGCGCGGGCCGACGTCGAACGGCAGGTAGCGCAGCCGCGCCGCACGGCCGAAGTATGGGTTGTCGGGGTGCTCGGCGCCGAGCTGGACGCCGGCGTTGCTGACCGGGCCGCCGGGATAGCCGACGCTGGCCGCGATCGGATTCGGCGTGGAGCTGGACTGGGCCAGGCTGTTGTACAGATTGAGCTCTGCATAGGCCTCGGTATCTCCCTGCAGCTTGAGCGTGCCGCGGCTGTACAGCGACAGGTATTCGCTGTCGGGCTGGATCTGGTTGTAAAGGAAGGCCGAATCGACCAGGCAGCCGCCGAGCGGATCGCCCTGCGGGTGATTGGTGAAATTGCTGCAGGCGGCGCCCGGGAATGTGCGCGTGAAGCCGGGCCCGGCCAGGTTGCCGCGGTTGTAGTACTCGAGCGTGTCGGGGTTGCGCACATTGCCGTTGATGGCATTGCCGGACTGGTTGTTGCCGGTGATGGCGCCGGTGCCGCCGAAGCCTTCCTGGGCCGAATAGCCATAGGGCCGCAGGTCGATCTTGCCGATGTAGTCGCGGTTGCCGCGGTCGCGGTACCAGATTTCTTGCGTGTGCTTGTACTCGACGTTGACCAGCACGTTGTAGCGGTCGGTCTCGAGGTCGCCGAAGCCCCAGGCCAGGGCCAGGTTGTGCTGCTGGCCGTCGCCGGCCTCGCCGCTGCCGTACAGCGCGCGCGCGCTGGTGCCCTGGAAGTTGCGGCGCAGGATGATGTTGACCACGCCGGCGATCGCGTCCGAACCATAGATGGCCGAGGCGCCGTCCTTGAGGATCTCGATGCGCTCGACCGCGTCGGTCGGGATCACGTTGAGGTCGGCGAACACCTTCTGGCCGTCGTCGGCCAGGCCGTAGGGCGCCATGCGGCGGCCGTTGAGCAGCACCAGGGTCGAGGCCGTGCCCAGGCCGCGCAGCGAGATGCCCGAGGCGCCGGCCGCGAAGCCGCTGCCAAAGCTCATCGGCACCGAGCCCTGGTTGTCGACCGCCAGGGTCTGCAGCAGCTCGGCCACCGTGGTCTTGCCCGAGCGCTCGATATCGTTGCGGTTGACGGTGAGCACGCTCGACGCGGTCTCGGCCTGGGCGCGGCGGATGTTCGAGCCGGTGATCTCGACGCGGGCCACGGGAGCGGCTTCTTGCGCGACGGCAGGGTGGGGAAGGGCCAGCAGCACGGGGCCGGCGAGCGCCAGGCCGGCGGCGCCGCCTCCCGCGAACAGGCGGCGCACGGAACGGGAAAGCAGGGTTTCAGTCATGGTCCGACACTCCAGTGGATGGAAGGATCCGGATGGCGCGGGTAGAGGGCTTGATCCTTATTGCAGATCAATTTCCCTGGCACCTCTTGGCACCTATTTGTGTCTACAATCAACACGCGCGCCCGCCGGGCTTGAATCGACTGTTGCATCGGCAGCCATGGCGGGACTGAGCTAACGCAAGATGCGCGCAAGATAAGGGGCGTAGATGCCCGAGTTCAGATGGGCATGTCAGTTTGCTGCAACCGATTGTTGTCTGTACAAGCGTGGAACGGGCGACAAAAGGCTTGCCAACTTTCATGCCTTGTTGTTATAGTCAATTCGACCAAACCCGGACGACACCATGCGCCACGCTTTCTTTACCCGCTTTTTTTACTTTAGCCATTCCAGCCCCTGGCGGTGGAGTAGCGGCGGGTACGCGCAGTAAAACGTCCCGGCAACATCCAGACAAACCGCCAGCGATGGCGGTTTTTTTATTTCCAGTCCTGAACCAATACAGCAAAGAACAGCACGAAAGGGAGTCCCAGCATGCCCCGCACCGACGATTTACGCATCCGTGAAATGAAGGAACTGACGCCGCCCTCGCACCTGATCCGCGAGTTCCCGGTGACCCCGCAGGCCGAGCAGACAGCAAGCGGCGCGCGCATCGACCTGCACCGCATCCTGCACGGCCAGGACGACCGCCTGATGGTGGTGATCGGACCGTGCTCGATCCACGACCCGAAGGCGGCGCTCGAGTATGCGCGCAGGCTGGTCGAGCAGCGCCGCCGCTTCGCCGGCGAGCTGGAAGTCGTGATGCGCGTCTATTTCGAGAAGCCGCGCACCACGGTCGGCTGGAAGGGCCTGATCAACGACCCGTACATGGACAACAGCTTCCGCATCAACGACGGCCTGCGCATGGCGCGCGAGCTGCTGCGCGACATCAACGAGATGGGCCTGCCGGCCGGCACCGAGTTCCTCGACGTGATCAGCCCGCAGTACATTGCCGACCTGGTCAGCTGGGGCGCGATCGGCGCCCGCACCACCGAGTCGCAGGTGCACCGCGAGCTGGCGTCAGGGCTGTCGTGCCCGGTCGGCTTCAAGAACGGCACCGACGGCAATATCAAGATCGCGACCGAGGCGATCAAGGCCGCGTCGCAGCCACACCATTTCCTGTCGGTGACCAAGGGCGGCCACTCGGCCATCGTGTCGACCTCGGGCAACGAGGATTGCCACATCATCCTGCGCGGCGGCAAGACGCCGAACTACGATGCCGCCAGCGTCGAGGAGGCGTGCCGCCAGATCGCCGCGCTCGGCCTGGCCAGCCGCCTGATGATCGACGCTTCGCATGCGAACAGTTCCAAGAAGCCGGAGAACCAGGTGCCGGTGTGCGCCGACATCGCGGCCCAGATCGCGGGCGGCGACGACCGCATCGTCGGCGTGATGATCGAGTCGCACCTGGTGGCCGGACGCCAGGACCTGGTGCCGGGCAAGGAGCTGACCTATGGCCAGTCGGTGACCGATGGCTGCATCGACTGGGATACCAGCGTGGGAGTGCTGGAAGGATTGGCGCAAGCGGTGCGCCAGCGCAGGTTGCGCCAGGACTGATCCGCTCCGGCCACCAAATGAAAAACGGCGCACCGAAGTGCGCCGTTTTTTTCGCCTGTCGGCGGCTTAGAACTTGGCGGTCACGTTCAGGAAGATGTGACGGCCCAGGGTGTCATACACCTGCGGATAGGTATTGCCGTTGCCGAACACGGCCGCGACGACGCCCGACACCGGTGGATCCTTGTCCAGCGCATTGTTCATGCCGGCGCGGAAGGTGAAGTTGTCGTTGATGCGGTAGTTGCCCACCAGGTCCAGGTAGCTGCGTGCGCCCATGCGTTCGTCGGCTGGCTCGAAGTCGCCCGCCAGGATCGGATTGCTGCTGGACTGGTCGAGCTTGGTGCCACGGACGTAGCGCCAGGTCGCGCCCAGTTCCAGGCCGCGCCATGGGGTTGCCCACACCGCGCGCAGCTTGTGGCGCCATTTCGGCATCGGGGTGCCGCACGAGGTGCCGTGGAAGCCGGCGCAGTCGTACTCGCCCGAACCCGGGAAGTCTTCCTGGATGAATTCCTTCAGGTAGGTGCCCATCAGCGACAGGTCGAGGCCGCCCCATGCGCCCATCTTCATGCGGTAGTTGGCGCCCAGGTCGACGCCCTTGGTCGACATCTGGCCCAGGTTCTGGTTGGTCGCGACGACCTGCGCGGCCGGCAGCGCCCACAGGGTGCCCAGGCGGTCACGCGTGATCAGCGAGCAGAAGGTCGGATCGCCCGTGTTCAGGCACTGGGTCAGCGTGGTCGAGGCCGGCAAGCCGCCGATCGTGCCCTCGACCTTCATGTCGAAGGCGTCGATGGTGATCGAGCTGTTGCGGGACGGGGTCAGCACCAGGCCCAGGGTATACGAGTCGGAGGTTTCCGGCTCCAGGTTCGGGTTGCCGCCGCTGATCTGGTTGTACTGCAGGGCAGGGCTGTCCTGGATGTTGCCGTACTGGGCCGCGGTGACGCCGGTCAGCTGGCACTGCGCCAGGGTGGCGCTCGGGTTGGCGCCGGCGCAAGGGTCGTTCGACATGCCGAACAGGCTCAGGCCGAACGGGCTGAACAGCTCGACGACGTTGGCCGCGCGCGCCGCGCGCTGGTAGCTGAAGCGGAACTTCGCTTCTTCCACCGGCGCCCACTCGATGCCGGCACCATAGGAATTGGTCTTGTGGCCGGTCGAATAGTCAGACTTGCGGTAGCTGGCGGTCACGGTCAGCTGGTCGGCGAGCGGCACGTTCTGCAGGATCGGGATGCGGGTCTCGGCGAAGTAGTCGCGCACGCTGAACTGGCCGGCCACGCTCTGGGTCGGGCCGCCCTGGCCGGCCAGGTCGCCGGTCGAGAAGGCCGCGTCGGCGTTCAGGTCCAGTTTTTCGGTGCGGTGTTCCCAGCCGAAGGCGACGCCGATGCCTTCATTGCTGCCCGGGATGGTCAGGCCGTATTCGCCCAGGTCGGACGACAGGTTGATGCCCTGCACGGTCTGCGAGGTGCTGCCGCGCTGGAAGCCCGGCGTCTGCAGGTAGCTCAGCGCGTCCCGGCTCACGCCGCCAAGGCGCCAGATGTTGTATGGGACGCAGTTCGGGTCGGTGCCGTTGGCGAAGCTGCGGCACACCGGGTTGCCGTTGGCGTCGGCGATGACGTCCAGCGCGCGTGCGCTGCGGGCGACCGAGAAGTCGTTGTAGTAGGTTTCCGAGTACAGCACCTTGCCGACCTGGGCGAAGGCGTCATAGCGCCAGTTGCCGATGTCGCCCTTGATGCCGATCACGCCGCGGTACGACGTGTGGCGCTGGTCGTCCTGGCGGCCGCCGCCTTCGACGTTGCGGCGGAAGATCAGGACGTCGGCGGTGTCGCCCGGGCCGGTCATGCCGAGCGCGCTGCGCCATGCATCGGTGAGCAGCGGGTTTTCCCAGCGGATCGCGTTGGCGCCCGAGGCATCCAGGCCGAACAGGCCGGATGGAGCGATCTGCGCCACCGTGCTGTCGTCGTGGAAGCTGGCTTCGGTGTACAGGCGCGCCTTCTCGTTGATGTCGTAGTGGCTGAAGGCGCTGAAGGTGTAGCGTTCGGTCGGACGGCGGTAGTAGTTCAGCGGGCCGAAGTTGTACTGGTCGGTGGCGGCCACGTAAGGACGCACGTTGCCGTTGGCGTCGGCGACGGTGCGGTCGCCGTTGGCGGTGATGAAGCGGCCCGGGTAGCTGGTGCCGGAGCCGCCGCAGTTGAACTGGGTGCCCGAGCTGAAGCCGTCCAGCGAGCAGGACGAGAAGTCGCGCTGCGACTGCAGCACCGGATCTTCCTTCTTGTAGCCGAAGTACAGCGTGGCATTGCCCTTGCCGTCGGCGAAGTTGCCGCCCAGCAGCAGGCTGATGTCCTTGATCTTGGCGTCGGCGCCGACGTCGTCCGGCAGCGGGTAGTTGCGGCGCTGGGCCGCCTGGGCCGCCAGGCCGCCGTTCTGGTCGTGGTTGTAGAACTGGTAGTTGGCGTCGATCTGGACACCCTGGAAGGTGTCGTTCATGATGAAGTTGACGACACCGGCCACGGCGTCCGAACCGTAGATGGCGCCGGCGCCGCCGGTCAGCACCTCGACGCGCTTGATCAGCGCGGCGGGAATCTGGTTCAGGTCGGCCGCGGTATTGCGCGGGCTGCCGGCCGGCAGGCGGCGGCCGTTGACCAGCACCAGGGTGCGGTCGGCGCCGAAGTTACGCAGGTTGACGGTGGCCGTGCCGGACGAGCCGTTCGAGATCGAGCCGCCCTGATCGGCGAACACCTGGGGCAGGTTGTTCAGCAGGCTCTCGACCGATTTCACGCCCTCCAGCGCGATATCCTTGGCGCCGACCACGGTAACCGGGCTGACGCTTTCCAGGTTGGCGGTCGCGATGCGCGAACCGGTCACTTCCACGCGCTGGGCCGATTCGACGGCAGGCGGCGCTTCCTGCGCGTGGGCGCCGGTCACGGCGACGACAAGGCCGCCGGCGCACATCAGGCGTATCGATCGAGATAACACAGTTTCAACCATCATAGTCAGTCTTCCCCTAAGACCTGGCGGCGGGTCGCGTCGCCAGTAAAGTCAAGTGAATCGCCGTGGCGAATGGGCCCGGCATGTTTTTACTACTTAACAATAAAAACATTGACGAATAGATAGTGTCAATTGGTAACGTATGTATGCAGCAAAATACAACTGTCTGATGACTTGTCTTTACAATATGCAATTTTGATGCTAGTCACACAAAATTCACAAAACTCGAAATACGATATATCATGCGAAAAATATAGTTAGATATAGCATTTGATTCGTTCAAACTATATTTTTGGGACATGATATTGCGAATAGGGCGATGTACATATATCAGGTCGTCGGCAAGCTTCTTATATGAATTCTTGATACCAGTGTCATTACATTGTAATAACCTGTGACTATCGGGGCATAAGATTGCGCGGCTGTCGGTGCGTGCGGATATGCGCTATCGTGTCGTTTTTTGCCATCGTGAATTTGGCTTGGTGGCAAACCTGGGGGCGGCACGTTCGCCCAATCCGCAAATTCGGGAGTGCGATGTTTGCTTATGTCCTGCGCCGGCTGTGGCAGATGCTGCCGACGATGGGCGGCGTGGTGCTGCTGGTGTTTTTCTTGTTCAACTGGGTCGGCGGCGACCCGGCTTACCTGCTGGCCGGCAAGATGGCCGACGCCGGCGCGATCGAGAACATCCGGCGCCAGCTCGGCACCGACCAGCCGTATGCTGTGCAGCTATGGATCTTCGTCAAGCAGATCCTGACCTTCGACTTCGGCAACGCCTGGAGCACGGGCGAGCCGGTGTCGCACATCATCGCGAGCCGCCTGGGGCCGTCGCTCACGGTCCTGATTCCGCTGACCGTGCTCGAGACCGTGCTGGGCATCGCGCTGGCGCTGGCGATCGCCTTCGTGCGCGGCTCGCTGACCGACCGCGCCGTGATGGTCGCCTGCACGGTCGGGATGTCGATTTCGATCCTGGTCTACATCATCGTGTTCCAGTATGTGTTCGCCTACCAGCTGGGCCTGTTTCCGGTCCAGGGCTGGGGCAATAGCCTGGGCGAGAATCTGCTCAGGTATGCGCTGCTGCCGATCATCATCGGCCTGGCGGTGTCGATCGCGCCGACCCTGCGCCTGTACCGCAGCTTCGTGCTCGACGAAGCGGAGCAGGACTATGTGCGCACCGCGCGCGCCAAGGGCCTGAAGGAGGGTCGCATCGTCTGGGTCCACGTGCTGCGCAATGCCGCGATCCCGATCATCACCCACGTCATGGCCAACCTGCCGGCGCTGCTGATCGGCGCCTTCCTGCTCGAGCGCTTCTTCGGCATTCCCGGCATCGGCCGCGAAGTGATCCTGGCGGTCGAGCGCAGCGATTTCCCGGTGATCAAGGCGATCACGGTCTATGTGGCCGCCGCGACCATGGTGTTCAACCTGCTGGCCGACCTGCTGTACCAGGCGGTCGATCCGCGCGTGCAGCTCAAATGACGATGACGACCACCCTGCACATGCGCTCTCCCGGACTGTGGGCGCTCGCCTGGCGGCGCCTGCGCGCCGACCGCGTCGGGATGGCGGCGCTGGCCGTCGTCGCCGCTTTCCTGGTGCTGGTGCTGTTGTCCGCCACGGGCATGCTGGCCAGCGACTGGGAACAAGAGGTGGCGGTCAACTACGCGCCGCCCACCTTCGTCGGCGCCGACGCCACGGCGCGCGCCCTGGCCCGCGCCCAGTTGCCGCGCGCCACGCCGCCGAACGCCTTCGACCCGCTGGCCGACGAACTGGCCGAGCTCGGGACGCAGGTGGCGCAGACCCATCCGCCGGTGGAAAAGCGCACGACCCTGCCGTTCGGCGCCGACAAATGGGGGCACGACATCGTCAAGAAGACCATCAAGGGCGGCGAGACCTCGATCGTGGTGGGCCTGGTGGCGGCCCTGCTGGCGGTGGCGCTCGGCACCCTGTTCGGCGCCGTCTCGGGCTTTTATGGCGGCTGGGTCGACGACCTGTTCAACTGGTTCTACAGCATCTTCACGGCGATTCCGGCGATCCTCATGATCCTGACCGTGGCCGCCGTGCTCCAGCAAAAAGGCGTGGCCACCATCGTGCTGATCCTCGGCCTGACCGGCTGGACCGGCCCCTACCGCCTGATGCGCGCCGAATACATCAAGCACGGCGCGCGCGAATACGTGATGGCGGCGGATGCCATCGGCGCGTCCAGCTGGTCCCGCATGTTCGGCCACATCCTGCCCAATGTCTCGCACGTGGCGCTGGTGCAGATGTCGATCCTGGTGGTGGGCTTCATCAAGGCCGAGGTGATCCTGTCGTTCCTGGGTTTCGGCGTGCCGGTCGGCACCGTGTCCTGGGGCAGCATGCTCAACGAAGCGCAGAATGAACTGATCCTCGGCAAGTGGTGGCAGTTGGCGGCGGCGGCGGGCGCGATGGCGCTGCTGGTGACGAGCTTCTCGCTGTTCGCGGACGCGCTGCGCGATGCGCTCGATCCCAAGATCAAATGACGGCCGATATGACCCAGGAACCATTGTTGCAAGTGCGCGACCTGCGCATCGCCTTTCGCACCGACAAGCGGCAGACCTTCGACGCCTTGAAGGGCATCTCGTTCGACGTCCCCGACAACAGCACGGTGGCGCTGGTGGGCGAGTCCGGCAGCGGCAAGTCGGTCAGCTCGCTGGCCGTGATGGGCCTGCTGCCGGCGCAGACCACCGTCATCGATCCCGCTTCCAGCATCCGCTTCGCCGGCCGCGAGCTGCTCGGCCTGCCTGCGCGCGAGCGGCGCGCGCTGTGCGGCAAGGACATCGCGATGATCTTCCAGGAGCCGATGTCCTCGCTCAACCCGGTGTTCACGGTCGGCTACCAGATCGGCGAAGTCCTGCGCCTGCACCTGGGCATGAGCAGGCGCGCGGCGCGGGCGCGCACCCTGGCGCTGCTGCACGAGGTCGGCATTCCCGAACCCGAGCGCAAGATCGACGCCTACCCGAGCCAGATGTCGGGCGGCCAGCAGCAGCGGGTGATGATTGCGATGGCGATCGCCTGCGAGCCGCGCCTCCTGATCGCCGACGAGCCGACCACCGCGCTGGACGTGACGATCCAGAAGCAGATCATGGAGCTGATCGCGCGCCTGCAGCGCGAGCGCCGCATGGCGGTGCTGTTCATCACCCACGACCTGGGGCTGGTGGGCGAGATCGCCGACCGCGTGATCGTGATGCGCCACGGCGAGGTGCGCGAGGAGGGCGCGGCCGGCCAGGTATTCGGCGCTCCGGTCGACGCGTATACCCGGGCCCTGCTGCATTGCCGGCCGCCGCTCGATGCGCGGCCGCTGCGCCTGCCGGTGATCGACGACTATCTGAGCGGCCGCATCCTGCCCGATCAAGTGCCCGATTGGGCGTCCGACCAGGCGCCGGCGCAGCGCGTGCGCGGCACGGCGCCGGACGACCAGCCGGTGCTGGTGGTCAACAACCTGGCGAAAAGCTTCTGGCTGCGCGAAGGCCTGTTCGGCAAGCGCGAATTCAAGGCGGTCAAGGACGTCTCGTTCACCCTGGGCCGCGGCAAGACCCTGGGCGTGGTGGGCGAGTCGGGCTCGGGCAAGACCACGGTGGGCCTGACCCTGCTGCGCCTGCACCGCGCGAGCGGCGGCTCGGCGCTGTTCGAGGGGCGTGACCTGCTGGCCATGTCCGACCGCGAATTCCAGGCGTATAAACGGCGGATCCAGATCATCTTCCAGAATCCCTATGCCTCGCTCAATCCGCGTTTCACGGTCGGCCAGATCTTGCTGGAACCGATGCGCATCCACGGCATCGGCGCCAATGAAATGGAGCGTGCGCAACTGGCGCGCGGCTTGCTGGGGCGGGTGGGCTTGCCGGACGCCGCCTATGGCCGCTATCCGCACGAGTTTTCTGGCGGCCAGCGCCAGCGCATCGCGATCGCGCGCTGCCTGACCATGCGGCCCGAGATCCTGGTGTGCGACGAATCGGTGTCGGCGCTCGACGTCTCGGTGCAGGCCCAGGTGCTGAACCTGCTGCAAGACCTGCAGGACGAATACGGCATGAGCTATATCTTCATCTCGCACGACCTGTCGGTGGTCAAGTACATCTCGGACCAGGTGATGGTGATGCATCATGGCAGCGTGGTCGAGATGGCGGATGCCGATGCGCTGTACCGCGACCCGCAGCATCCGTACACGCGCTCGCTGCTGGCGGCGATTCCGCGTGGCGTTTAAGAACCTATCCCGGCAAGTGAGAGTCGTTCCTGCCGCGCTTGGCAAGCGTGCGCTGCGTTGCTCGTCGTTGCATGGCCCTCCATGCGGCCTCCTCGCGCCTTGCTCACGCCCGCCATGCATCGGCATGAACTTCCTCCCACCTGCCGGGATAGGCTCTTAATAAAAACGGCTCATCCGTCACCGGCGTTGCGCTTACGCCAAAAGGAATAGGGGGCGTTCCTGTGCCTCCAGCCCAATTGCGCTAATATACAGAAATGCCCCAGCTAGCCGAACTCCTCCAAGTCTATGGCGTGCTGATCGTGTTCGGCATCGTCCTCGTCGAACAGTTCGGCCTGCCCATACCCGCCTACCCGGTCCTGATCGTGGCCGGCGCGCTCTCGGTCACCGCCGACGTGAGCTGGCACCTGGTATGGATGGCCGCCATCCTGGCCTGCCTGATCTGCGACGCCTTCTGGTTCCGCGCCGGCCGCTTCTACGGCAAGCGCATCCTGCGGCTGCTGTGCAAGATTTCGCTGTCCCCCGATTCCTGCGTCAACCAGACCGAGGACCGCTTCCGCAAGTTCGGCGTCAAGTCGCTGCTGGTGTCCAAGTTCGTTCCCGGCTTTAACACCATCGCGGCGCCGCTGTCGGGCGCCATGGGCGTCAACCCGCGCCTGTTCCTGCTGTATGCGGTCACCGGCGCGGCGCTCTGGAGCGGCACCGGCATCCTGCTCGGCATCTGGTTCCATAACAGCGTCGACGGCGTCCTCGACACGCTCTCGACCATGGGCAGCACGGCGCTGACGATCGTGGCCGGCCTGCTGGCCCTGTTCATCGCCTTCAAGTATGCCGAGCGGCGTCGCCACCGTTCGCGCAGCGCGATCGAGCGCATCGGGATCGACGAGGTGCTGGCCCTGATCGAGGCCGGCCACGATCCGGTGATCATCGATGCGCGCAGCCTGAGCGCGCAGCAGATGGAAGCCGCGATTCCCGGCGCCGTGATCTTCAAGGCCTGCCAGCCCGAACACCTGATGGCTTCGCTCGACCGCGACCGCCACATCGTCGTCTATTGCAGCTGCCCGGACGACGTCACCGCCGCCGAAGTGGCGCGCCAGTTCATGGCCAACGGCTTCCACCGTGCGCGTCCGCTCAAGGGCGGGCTCGACGCCTGGAACGCCCAGCGCGGCAACGATCCCGAGCTCGATCCGGCAACCTGCTGACCGGCGCGCCGTCCGGCGGGCGGCGCGATGCTCTCTGCTTCATCAAAAAAGTAGTTCTACTACGTCGATGCGAGTAGGCGGCGGGTTGTCATGATCCGCCTCGTTGCGGAGTATGTACCTAAACTACAGAAAACACTTGTCGTCAGGGCAAAAAATTTAGTAAGCTTGGGCGTCTTTTACATGCGTACCACCATGACTGCCTCCCCGTTCAGCCCATCGACCGACCGCCCCCATCGCGGCGGCGCCCGCCTGCTTGCCGATATCGGCGGCACCAATTGCCGCTTCGTGCTGGAGCTGGGGCCGGGCCGGCTCGAGGCGGTCGAGGTGCTGCCTTGCGCCGACCATGCCACCCTGGGGGATGCCATGCGCGCCTACCTGGGCAGCGCGGCGGTCAAGGCGATCAGCGCCGCGCCGATCCGCCACGCCGCGATCGCCATCGCCAACCCGGTGAACGGCGACTATGTGCGTATGACCAATCACCACTGGGAATTTTCCACTGAAGCCTTGCGGCAAGAGTGCGGCTTCGAAATCCTGCTGGTGGTTAATGATTTCTCGGCCCTGGCGCGTTCGCTGCCGCACCTGGGCGAGCAAAAACGCCGGGTGGGCGGTGGCGCGCCGCAGCCGGACGCGGCGCTGGGCCTGCTGGGCGCCGGCACCGGCCTCGGCGTCTCCGGCCTGGTGCCGTGCGGCGACAGCTGGACCGCGCTGCGCAGCGAAGGCGGCCACGTCAGCTTCGCTCCCGTCAACGAGCAGGAAGTCGCGATCCTGCAATATGCCTGGCGCGAATTCGAGCACGTCTCGTTCGAGCGCTTCCTGTCCGGCGCCGGCGTCGAGCTCATCTACCGTGCGCTGGCCGACCGCGCCGGCCGCCCCGGCGAGCGCCTCGGCGCGGCCGAGATCTCGCGCCGCGCACTCAGCGGCGAATGCGCGCTGTGCGACGAGGTGCTGGAAGCGTTCTGCGGCATGCTCGGCACCGTGGCCGGCAACCTGGCGGTCACCCTCGGCGCCCAGGGCGGCGTGTACATCGGCGGCGGCATCGTGCCGCGCCTCGGGGAGCGCTTCGACCGTTCCTCGTTCCGCCGCCGCTTCGAGCAGAAGGGACGCTTCGCCGGCTACCTGGCCGACGTGCCGACCTATGTGATCACGGCCGAGTACCCCGCATTCCTTGGCGTATCGGCGATTTTGTCGGAAAAACTGTCCGACTGACGCAAATAGGCGCACATCGCAGCGCCGCCCCCTTGTCCGCTGCGGGGTTTTATCGGTTACAATGGCCGCCAGTTGGAAGAAACGACGTCGTCCACTCGCGTGCCGCACAGGCCGCTCCCCGGCAGCGCCCCGATCGCGGGCGTGCCTAAGAGATAGAGTTCCGCCGAGTTCCACGTTTCGCAATGAAGATCAACACCAGCGGCCCGTCGCGCAGGCGGGTTGCCCCTGGCGGGTTCCTTGCCCGCCATGTAACAGCTCCGGCGCTCAGCGCGCCGGGCCCACGGATTCCGGTTTCAGGCAGCAGATCGCAGGGCGACAGGCGCATGGCGTGCAGGCATGCGCGCCACGCGCATTGATCCTGTCCCGACCCCGATTGGCCGAATTGTTTGATTGACGACATCGCGATATGAATACTGACGAGGCCAAGAGAGTCCTCGAAACCGCCTTGCTATGCGCCCGCGAGCCGATGTCGATCCATGGCATGAAGAAACTCTTCGCCGAGGTCGACGCGCAAGGACGGCAGGTCGGCGCCGGCGTCGGCGCCGATACGATCAAAATCTTGCTGGAAGAACTGCGCCAGGATTGGGATGGACGCGGCATCGAGATCGTCAGCCTGGCGTCGGGCTGGCGCTTCCAGAGCCGTCCCGAGATGAAGCCCTATCTCGACCGCCTGTCGCCCGAAAAGCCGCCCAGGTACTCGCGGGCGACCCTGGAAACGCTGGCGATCATCGCCTACCGCCAGCCGGTCACGCGCGGCGACATCGAAGAGATCCGCGGCGTCGCGGTCAATTCGCAGACCATCAAGATGCTGGAAGACCGCGGCTGGATCGACGTCGTCGGCCACCGCGAAGTGGTGGGGCGGCCGGCGCTGCTGGGCACCACGCGCCAGTTCCTGGACGACCTGGGCCTGGCGTCGCTCTCGCAGCTGCCGCCGCTGCAGCCGCTGGCCGAAGGCCCCGACAGCCGCAGCCTGGAAGCCCTCGAGGCGGCATTGAACGATAATTTTGACAGGGCGGACGCCAGCGCGGCCGCCGACGATTTAGCTACTTCACCCGTTGAAGTTCCGATCCGCGACACGCTTGATGACGGGATTGCCGAGGCGGGTCAGCACAATAAAGACACGAACGATGAACCCAACTGAACAAAACGAGACCAAGCCTGTGGATGCAGGCGAGCCAGCTGCAGCCAAGCCGAAGCGTACGCGCAAGGCGGCTGCCGTGGCCGACACTGCGCCGGGCGAGGCCGTAGCGGCCGACGCGCCGGCCAAGCCGAAGCGCACCCGCAAGGCGGCCGTCGCCGCCGAGCCGGTCGCCGCCGAACCTGCGCCAGCCGCCGAAGCGCCGGCGCCGAAGGCCCGCAAGCCGCGCGCCACCAAGGCCGCGAAAGAAGAGTCCGCCGCCGCGCCGGCAGTGGCTGAAGCGCCGGCCGCTGCTGAGGTCGCCCCGGCCCAGGAAGCGCGCAAGCCGCGCGGCCCGCGCCAGATGCGCGAAAAGCGCGCCGAACGCGAAGCGCTGCAGCAGGCTGCCGCGCCGGCTGTCGCCGAGCAGGCCGCTGCGGCGCCCGAGGCTGGCTTTGATGCCGTGCCGGAAGGCGGGCAGGAAGGTAAGCAAGAGGGTAAACAAGAAGCGCGCGGCCGTGGCCAGCACAAGCAGGGCAAGCGCGGCCAGCAAAGCGGCCGTCCGGGCCAGCAGAGCGCTCGTCCGACCGAAGGCGGACGTCCGGCCAAGCAGATCGGCCGCGGCGGCAAGCAGCAGCCGCAGGGCAAGGGCGGCAAGCAGCAGCCGGGCAACGAGGCCGACAATGTGTTCTCCTTCGTCACGTCGAGCGACTTCGACGCCAACGACGGCGCGCGCGGCAACGCTTCGTCCAAGCCGGCGCGGCGCGACCTGACCGCCGACGACGATGCGCCGAAGCTGCACAAGGTGCTGGCCGAGGCCGGCCTGGGTTCGCGCCGCGACATGGAAGAGCTGATCGTCGCCGGCCGCGTCTCGGTCAACGGCGAGCCGGCCCATATCGGCCAGCGCATCCTGCCGACCGACGCGGTCCGCATCAACGGCAAGCTGATCCAGCGCCGCGTGAGCAGCAAGCCGCCGCGCGTGCTGGTTTACCACAAGCCGGCCGGCGAGATCGTCAGCCATGACGATCCGGAAGGCCGTCCATCGGTGTTCGACCGCCTGCCGACCATGAAGGCCGGCAAATGGCTGGCCGTGGGCCGCCTCGACTTCAATACCGAGGGCCTGCTGCTGTTTACGACCTCGGGCGACCTGGCCAACCGCTTGATGCACCCGCGCTACAACATCGACCGCGAATACGCGGTGCGCACCCTGGGCGAGCTCGAGGAAGGCATGCGCCAGAAGCTGCTGTCCGGCGTCGAGCTCGACGACGGCAAGGCCGCGTTCTCGAAGATCCAGAACGGCGGCGGCGAAGGCATCAACCGCTGGTACCGCGTGGTGATCGGCGAAGGCCGCAACCGCGAGGTGCGCCGCATGTTCGAGGCGGTCGGCCTGACCGTCTCGCGCCTGATCCGTACCCGCTACGGCGCCATGACCCTGCCGACCGGCCTCAAGCGCGGTCGCTGGGAAGAGCTGGAAGAAAACGATGTGCGCGCCCTGATGGCGGCCTTCGGCGTCGAGAAGAAGGGCGCTGCTCCCGAGAAGCATGTCAAGGGCGGCCACAAGGGCAAGGGCCCGCGTCCGGAAGGCATGCGCGCCGACGGCAACCGTGGCGCCGAGCGCAACAACGATCGCAGCGACGGCAATCGCATCGACCGCGCCGACGCCAACCGCAACGTCGATCCCTTCGGCCCGCCGGTGGCGCGGGTCGGCGCCACCCGTGGGCAGGGCATCCTGAACGGCCCAGTGCCGAGCGGCAAGCCAGTCGGCGGTCGCCAGGGCGGCTTCGGCGGCCAGGGTGGCGGCAAGGGCCGTGGCGCCAATGCGGGCGGCGGCAAGGGTGGCGCCGGCAGCGGCCGTCCGCGCCAGCCGGATCCGCTGCAGACCACCTTCGGCTTCGCCGGCACCGGCGGCGGCCGTCGCGGCGGCCAGGGGCCGCGCGGCTCGGAACACGGCTTGCCGCGCCGTGGACGCCGCGGCTGAGCACCGTTCATGACCGGCCTGCGCAACCGTGCGCAGGCCGCGCATGCGTCGCCAGATCGGCGTAAAATGTTTCGCAGCCCATAGCACACTGCCAACTGTTGTTTAAAATCTCATTTATGGTAAGGCGATTGCGAGAGAAGCGGAAAAGCAGTATAATTTGCAGCCTAATCGAAGTCCTTCCCGAACGTTGTATCCGCGAGTCGTGATGCGCGTGAAATTGGTGCAAGTGCTTTCATCTGGTTGGGTTGTAAGTACAAAAAGATGGGCAGATGCCCATTTTTTTTTTGGTAAATCGTTTTAAAGCCCTGGAGAAGTGCCGTGCAGCAGTTTGACTTAATCGCCACGACAGTCAGTGGACTCGGCTATGACCTCGTCGATGTGGAGCGGGGCGAGCGCGGGATCCTGCGTGTATACATCGATTTCCCGGCTGCCGACGCGGACGAAAAGGGCCCGATCACGGTCGAGGACTGCGCCAAGGTGAGCCACCAGCTGTCGCACGTGCTGACCGTGGAAAACGTCGATTACGAACGATTGGAAATTTCGTCGCCGGGCCTCGATCGCCCGGTACGAACCCTCGCCGATTTCGCCCGCTTCGCCGGCCATGAGTGCACGGTCAAGCTGCGCGTCGCGGTGCCGGGCAGCGCGAACCGGAAAACCTATACCGGTATCCTGCGCGGCGTCGAGAACGACAAGGTCGGTTTGGAATTTGACAGTAAAGATGGCCCGGCGTTGATGGAATTTACGCTGGCCGAATTGGACAAGGCACGTTTGGTGCCACAGGTGGATTTTAGGAGTCGCAAAGCATGAGTCGCGAAATTTTATTGCTGGTGGATGCGCTTGCGCGCGAAAAGAACGTCGACAAGGAAGTCGTTTTCGGTGCGCTCGAGTTCGCGCTGGCACAGGCCACGAAGAAGCGCTATGAAGGCGAAGTCGACATTCGCGTGTCAATCGATCGCGACACCGGCGAGTTCGAGACTTTCCGCCGCTGGCACGTGGTGCCTGATGAAGCGGGCCTGCAGCTGCCTGACCAGGAAATCCTGCACTTCGAAGCCAAGGAACAAATTCCTGATATCGAAGTCGACGAATACATCGAAGAGCCGATCGAGTCGGTCGAGTTCGGCCGTCGTTTTGCCCAGGACACCAAGCAAGTCGTGCTGCAGCGCGTGCGCGATGCCGAGCGCGAGCAGATCCTGCAAGACTTCCTGGAGCGCGGCGATTCGCTGGTGACCGGCACCATCAAGCGCATGGAACGCGGCGATGCGATCGTCGAGTCGGGCAAGATCGAGGCGCGCCTGCCGCGCGACCAGATGATCCCGAAAGAAAACCTGCGCATCGGCGACCGCGTGCGCGCTTTCATCCTGCGTGTGGACCGCAATATGCGTGGCCCGCAGGTGATCCTGTCGCGCACCGCGCCAGAGTTCATCATGAAGCTGTTCGAACTGGAAGTGCCAGAGATCGAACAGGGCCTGCTGCAGATCAAATCGGCGGCCCGTGACGCCGGCGTGCGCGCCAAGATCGCCGTGTTCACGGCCGACAAGCGCATCGATCCGATCGGCACCTGCGTCGGCATGCGCGGTTCGCGCGTGCAGGCCGTGACCGGCGAGCTGGGCGGCGAGCGCGTGGACATCGTGCTGTGGTCGGACGATCCGGCCCAGTTCGTGATCGGCGCCCTGGCCCCGGCGAATGTTTCGTCGATCATGGTCGATGAAGAAAAGCACGCCATGGACGTGGTCGTGGACGAAGAAAACCTGGCCATCGCGATCGGCCGTTCGGGCCAGAACGTGCGCCTGGCGTCCGAGCTGACCGGCTGGAAGATCAACATCATGACCGCCGAGGAATCGGCGAACAAGGTGGCGCAAGAAACGGCCGCGATCCGCGCGCTGTTCATGGAAAAACTGGACGTCGACCAGGAAGTGGCCGATATCCTGGTTGAAGAAGGCTTCTCGAGCCTGGAAGAAATCGCATACGTGCCAATTTCCGAGATGCTGGAAATTGAATCGTTCGACGAAGACACCGTCAACGAACTGCGCACCCGCGCCCGTGACGCGCTGGTGACTGAGGCGATCGCTTCCGAGGAAGGTCTCGAAGGCATGGAAGAAGCTCTGGTCAATCTGGAAGGCATGGACCGCACCGTTGCCGGCAAGCTTGGCCTGGCTGGCATCAAGACGGTCGAAGCATTCGCGGCACTGGCCTATGACGAATTCGGCGCCATCCTGGCGTTGTCGTCGGACCGCGCCCGCGACCTGATCAAGAGTGAATTTAATGATGTGACCGACGACGAGATGAAACTGGTCGACAGCAAGTACGACGACCGGGCGAAAGCACTGCAGGCGAAAGCCTGGAGCCTGGCTGAAACGGCCAAGGCTTGAGCATTTCTTTATCATCTGTCGCGACACGTAGAAAAGAGGACTGAATGGCGAGTAACAACGTAGCCCAATTTGCCACCGAGCTGAAGATGCCTGCAGACCTGCTGCTGACCCAGCTGCGTTCGGCCGGCGTCGAGAAAAGCTCGACGTCAGATCCCTTGTCGAAAGATGATAAGGACAAGCTGCTGAACCATCTGCGCCGTACCCACGGCGCTGCCGATACCGGCGAGAAGAAGAAGATCACGGTGACGCGCAAGGAAACCAGCGAAATCAAGCAAGCTGATTCGTCGGGCAAATCGCGCACCATCCAGGTCGAAGTCCGCAAGAAGCGCACCTTCGTGCAGCGCGACGACCTGGTCACGACCAAGGCCCCCGAGGAGCCGGTGATCGACGCCGCCGAACAGGCGCGCCGCGAGGAAGAATCGCGCCGCCAGGCCGAGCTGATCGCCCGTCAAGAGGCCGACCTGCGCGAGAAGCAGGAACGCCTGGCCAAGCTGGAAGCCGAAGAAAAGGCGCAAGCCAAGACGGCTGAAGAGCAGGCCAAGCGCGAAGCCGAAGAACAGGCCAAGCGCGACGCCGCCGACAAGGCTGCCGCCGACAAGGCCGCCAAGGAAGCCGCGGCGGGCAAGCAAGCCGCCGGCGCCGACGAAGCGGCCAAGAAAGCCGCCGAGGAGGCCCAGGCTGCCAAGGAAACCGCCGCCAAGGAAGCCGCCGAACGCGCTGCCGCCACCGAGCGCGCACGCAAGGCCGTGGCCGACGAAGTGGCGCAGATCAAGCTCATGATGAGCCAGCCACGCCGCGTGATCAAGGCGCCGGAACCGGCGCCGAAGCCAGCCGCTCCTGCGGCTGCCGCCGGCACGCTGCACAAGCCTGCCGATAAAAAGCCGGGCGAAGTCAAGAAGGACGACGCCAAGAAGCCGGGCGACAAGAAGTCGATCAAGTCGGCCAATGTGTCGTCGACCTGGTCGGACGACGCCAAGAAGCGTGGCGGCCCGAGCGTGAAGACGCGCGGCGGCGCCGGCGCCGGTGCCGGCGGCCGTGACGGCTGGCGCAGCGGTGGCCGTGGCGGCCGTCGCGGTCATGGCGACGATCGTGAATCGAACTTCCAAGCGCCGACCGAGGCGATCGTGAAGGACGTCCACGTTCCAGAAACCATCACCGTGGCCGAACTGGCGCACAAGATGTCGGTCAAGGCATCCGAGGTCATCAAGCAGCTGATGAAGCTGGGCCAGATGTGCACCATCAACCAGGTGCTGGATCAGGAAACCGCGATGATCCTGGTGGAAGAGATGGGCCACAAGGCCTTCGCCGCCGCCGAGGACGATCCCGAGGCACTGCTGGCCGACCAGGGCGAGCACTCCGAGTTCGAATCGACTTCGCGCGCACCGGTGGTCACCGTCATGGGTCACGTCGACCACGGCAAGACCTCGCTGCTGGACTACATCCGCCGCGCCAAGGTCGCGTCGGGCGAAGCCGGCGGCATTACCCAGCACATCGGTGCATACCACGTGGACACCCCACGCGGCATGATCACCTTCCTGGATACCCCAGGCCACGAAGCGTTCACCGCGATGCGTGCCCGCGGCGCGAAAGCGACCGACATCGTCATCCTGGTGGTGGCGGCGGACGACGGCGTGATGCCGCAGACGAAAGAGGCGATCGCTCACGCGAAAGCCGCCGGCGTGCCGCTGGTCGTCGCGATCAACAAGATCGACAAGCAGGGCGCCAACCCGGATCGCGTGACCCAGGAACTGGTCGCCGAAGGCGTGGTGCCTGAAGAGTACGGTGGCGAGTCGCCATTCGTGCCAGTGTCGGCGAAAGTCGGCACCGGCATCGACGACCTGCTCGAGAACGTGCTGCTGCAGGCCGAAGTGCTGGAACTGAAGGCGCCGACCGAGTCGCTGGCCCGTGGCCTGGTGGTCGAAGCCCGTCTGGACAAGGGCCGCGGCCCGGTCGCGACGATCCTGGTGCAGTCGGGCACCCTGAAGCGCGGCGACGTCGTGCTGGCGGGTTCCTCGTTCGGCCGCGTCCGCGCCATGCTGGACGAGAACGGCAAGACGATCGCCTCGGCCGGCCCGTCGATTCCGGTGGAGATCCAGGGCCTGACCGAAGTGCCGAGCGCCGGCGAAGAAGTCATGGTCATGGCCGACGAGCGCGAGGCGCGTGAAATCGCCCTGTTCCGTCAAGGCAAGTTCCGTGACGTGAAGCTGGCCAAGCAGCAAGCCGCGAAGCTGGAAAACATGTTCGAGCAGATGGCCGAAGGCGAGGTGAAGAACCTGCCGCTGATCGTCAAGACCGACGTGCAGGGTTCGCAGGAAGCGCTGGTGGGCTCGCTGCAGAAGCTGTCGACCTCGGAAGTGCGCGTGCAGATCGTCCATGCGGCGGTCGGCGGCATCACCGAGTCGGACGTCAACCTGGCGACCGCATCGAAGGCAGTCATCATCGGCTTCAACGCCCGTGCCGACGCCCAGGCGCGCAAGCTGGCCGAGGCGAACGGCGTCGACATCCGTTACTACAGCATCATTTACGATGCGATCGACGAGATCAAGACCGCACTGTCGGGCATGCTGGCGCCGGAGAAGCGCGAGACCGTCACCGGCCAGGTCGAGATTCGCCAGGTCATCCTGGTGTCGAAGGTCGGCGCGATCGCGGGCTGCCTGGTCACCGATGGCGTGGTCAAGCGTACCTCGTCGGTCCGCCTGCTGCGCAACAACATCGTGATCTGGACCGGCGAGATCGATTCGCTGAAACGCTTCAAGGACGACGCGAAGGAAGTGCGCGCCGGTCTCGAGTGCGGTCTGTCGCTGAAGGGCAACAACGAAATCCAGGTCGGCGACGTCCTGGAAGTGTTCGAAGTCACCGAAGTGGCGCGTACGCTGTAAGCCACGCCGTTGGCGTACCATGGGGGCCAGGACGCTTCGCGGCAATGTCGCGGAGGGCCTGGCCCTTTTTTATCACGTCATCCCCGCGCAGGCGGGGACCCAAGTTCGCTCGCTGGACGACTGCCCCCAGCAGAGCCACTGAACTTAGAAACTTGGGTCCCCGCCTACGCGGGGACGACGGTGAATTGAAGCTCACAAAAGAACAAGCAGCACATCATGGCTAAACACAGCAAAAGCATTCCACAGCGCGGCCTGCGCGTGGCCGACCAGATCCAGAAGGACCTGTCGGAACTCATCGCCTTCGAACTGAAGGACCCGCGCGTCGGCATGGTCACCATCAGCGAAGTCCAGCTGACCCCCGACTACGCCCACGCCAAGATCTATTTCACCCTGCTGAAGGACAGCGCGGAAGAAGTGCGCCAGACGCTGGAAGGCCTGTCCAAGGCGTCCGGCTACCTGCGCAATATGCTGGGCAAGCGCCTGCACATCCACACCTTGCCGTCGCTGCACTTCGTGCACGACACCTCGACCGTGCGCGGCATGGCGATGTCGGCCCTGATCGACCAGGCCAACGCCACCCGCGCCAAGGACGATCCGGAGTCGAATCCCGACGCGCAGGAAGCCGACCCGGCGGAGAAAGAGTGAACGGTCGTCCCGCGAAAAAACCGCGCGACCTCGTCGACGGCGTGCTGTTGCTCGACAAGCCGGTCGGCCTGTCCTCGAACGACGCCCTCATCAAGGCCAAGCGCGTGCTGAACGCGAAGAAGGCCGGTCACACCGGCACGCTCGACCCGTTCGCCACCGGCTTGCTGCCGCTGTGCTTCGGCGAAGCGACCAAGTTCTCGCAAGACCTGCTCGAGGCCGACAAGACCTATGAAGCCACGGTCCACCTCGGCATCATGACGAATACCGGCGACACCGAGGGCGAGGCCATCGAGACCCTGCCGGTCGACGTCACCGTGGAGCAGATCGAGGCGGCGCTGGCGCGGTTCCGCGGTCCGATCCAGCAGGTGCCGCCGATGTATTCGGCGCTCAAGCGCGACGGCAAGGCGCTGTATGAATACGCGCGCGAGGGCATCACGCTCGAGCGCGAGGCGCGGCCGGTGACGATCCACGCGCTGTCGCTGATCGACTACCAGGCGCCGTTCCTGAAGATCCGCGTCACCTGCAGCAAGGGCACCTATGTGCGCGTGCTGGGCGAGGACATCGGGGCCGCGCTCGGCTGTGGGGCGCACCTGAACGCGCTGCGCCGGATCGAGGTCGGTGCGCTGGACGTCACGGGCATGATCACGCTGGATGAGCTGCTGGCGCACCCGGACCCGCGCTCGCTGCTGCGGCCGGTCGATGCGCTGTTGTCGACCTTCCCGTCGATCGAACTGGATGCCGAGCTGGCAAGGCGTTTCCTGCAAGGCCAGCGCCTGGCGCTCGGCAAGGAAGATGTCGCCGTGCCGGAACAACAGGGCAGGGTGCGCATCTACCACGACGGCCGCCTGCTCGGTACCGGCCAGCTGGGCGAGTATGCGATCCTGGCGCCGGAGCGCCTGATCTCGACCGCGCCGGCAGCCTGATCGCTTTTCCATCGGGCATGTCACGCGGCTGTCACGGATGGCGGCTAATCTTCCACCACGCTGCCACCGTGACAAGCTGTTGAAATTCCGTTGAAAAATCGTGCCTTTCGGCGGCGAGATTCAGACTGGCCGGCTTCCCATGCTATACTAGTCGGTTTCCGAAATCAGCAGTATCGGACTTGCAGTTCCAGTACACGCAGTTCCAGTACATTTCGTACACCACGCTACTTCTCAAAAATCATGTCAAACACCAAACGCGCGATTCGTAATATCGCAATCATTGCCCACGTTGACCACGGCAAGACCACGCTCGTCGACCAGCTGCTGCGCCAGTCCGGCACCTTCCGTGAAAACCAGGCCGTGGACACCCGCGTCATGGACTCGAATGATCTCGAGAAAGAGCGCGGCATTACCATTCTGTCGAAGAACTGCGCCGTCGAGTACGAAGGCACGCACATCAACATCGTCGACACCCCGGGCCACGCCGACTTCGGCGGCGAAGTGGAACGCGTGCTGTCGATGGTCGACTCGGTGCTGCTGCTGGTCGATGCGCAGGAAGGCCCGATGCCCCAGACCCGCTTCGTGACCCGCAAGGCGCTGGCGCTGGGCCTGAAGCCGATCGTCGTCGTCAACAAGATCGACCGTCCGGGCGCGCGCGCCGACTGGGCGATCAACCAGACCTTCGAACTGTTCGACAAGCTGGGCGCGACCGACGAGCAGCTGGACTTCCCGATCGTCTACGCCTCGGGCCTGAACGGCTACGCCGGCATGGACGAAAGCGTGCGCGGCGGCGACATGAAGCCGCTGTTCGACGCCATCCTGAAATACGTGCCGGTGCGTGACGACAATCCGGATGGCCCGCTGCAGATGCAGATCACCTCGCTGGACTACTCGTCCTACGTCGGCAAGATCGGCATCGGCCGCGTCAATCGCGGCACCGTCAAGACCGGCCAGGATGTGCTCATCCTGAACGGTCCTGATTCGACCCCGATCAAGGGCCGCATCAACCAGGTGCTGAACTTCAAGGGCCTGGAGCGCGTGCTGGTCGACTCGGCTGTTGCCGGCGACATCTGCCTGATCAACGGTATCGAAGAAATCGGCATCGGCTCGACCGTGTGCGCCGTGGATACGCCAGAAGCGCTGCCGATGCTGACCGTCGACGAGCCGACCCTGACCATGAACTTCATGGTCAACAACTCGCCGCTGGCCGGCCGCGAAGGCAAGTTCGTCACCAGCCGCCAGCTGCGCGAGCGCCTCGAGCGCGAACTGAAGGCCAACGTCGCGCTGCGCGTGGCGCCGACCGACGACGACACCACCTTCGAAGTGTCGGGCCGCGGCGAGCTGCACCTGACCATCCTGCTGGAAAACATGCGTCGCGAAGGCTTCGAGCTGGCAGTGTCGCGTCCACGCGTCGTCTACAAGATGGTCGACGGCGTGCGCCAGGAGCCATACGAAAACCTGACCGTCGACGTCGAGGAAGCCAACCAGGGCGGCGTGATGGAAGAACTGGGCCGCCGCCGTGGCGACCTGCAGAACATGGAATCGGATGGTAAGGGTCGCGTGCGTCTGGAATACCTGATCCCGGCGCGTGGCCTGATCGGCTTCCAGGGCGAATTCATGACCCTGACCCGCGGCACCGGCCTGATGAGCCACGTGTTCCACGAATACGCAGCGGTCGACAACAGCAAGGGTGACCTGGCCGGCCGTCGCAACGGCGTGCTGATCTCGCAGGATGACGGCGCCGCCGTCGCCTACGCGATCTGGAAGCTGCAAGACCGCGGCCGCATGTTCGTCGAGCACAACACCCCGGTGTACGAAGGCATGATCATCGGCATCCACTCGCGCGACAACGACCTGGTCGTCAACCCGATCAAGGGCAAGCAGCTGACCAACGTGCGTTCGTCGGGCACCGACGAAGCGGTGCGCCTGGTGCCGCCGATCCAGATGTCGCTGGAATACGCCGTCGAGTTCATCGAGGACGACGAACTGGTCGAGATCACCCCGAAATCGATCCGCCTGCGCAAGCGCTTCCTGAAAGAGCACGAGCGCAAGAAGGCCAGCCGCGAGGCGTAAGCGAAATAGTCCAGGGTGCTCCGTCGCCCCAGGGCGAAAAAAATCCCGCTGCTTGCAGCGGGTTTTTTTTTGCCGGCGGCGGTAGGGTGGACGGCTACGCCGTCCACGTGGTGATGGTTGGCAGATAATTCATCCGGCACAAGATCGGCATCGATAACTATCACCGCGTGGGCCGTCCACGCGGCGATGGTTGGCTTCCGAACGACCACGCCTGAAAGCGGAGCCGTGGTTGACTTCAAAGCGGGTTCGCTTACCGAGGAGTCAACCAGGAAGGGTTGGCTTTATCTATTTTTCTCGAAGGTCACGAAGCGATGCTTTAATCTCTTCTGGAAGTGCGTCGAGATCGATACGCTGATTGGTTATCTCGACACGAAGCTTATATGCTCCACCGAACGCATTCTTCATCCGCGTTGCAAAATTATTCGCAAGCTTTTGGACAATATGCTGCGGAAGCTCTTCATCGAATAGACGATCTGCGAAAGACTGCCGGGCGTCCGCGTCGATGAGCTGACACTCATGCCCGTTGACTACCAGAAGAAGCCCATAGCCCCCAGCGCTGTACCTTGGAAAGTCTGGGGGCTCTGGCTTGCTCCTGATCTCGTATCCGTTGACGAGATAGAAGGTTCGTCCGGTCGCGTCGCCAGCCAGGCCGAAAACAAACCAAACCCCGCGCATGTGCTGATTTCCCGAGAGGGCCTCGCACTTTGAGACGACTTGCTGCGGCACAGGTTCAAAATGGATCTTGGTGGGTTCGTAGCGCAAGCCGATGAGCGGATCTTGAAGAAAGCGAGGCTGAGCCTGAGCCTGAGCGAAGAACGGTCCGCCCGCGATGAGGAACATGGCGAGCGCGACAAAATGCTTAAGGGCGATAGAAGACATGGGCGGGCCTCTTTCTTCGGTAGCCGGGGCCGGACCAAAAGTCGATCTGGCGAAAATCGGAGATCCAAATGCGTCCATCAAAAGCGGCGATGTGCCCTGAGGGGTTTCCGCCCTCGTAAGGCTGAAGCACAACAACGTCGCCTTTCATGGGAATAAACTTGTCTGAGTCTTTGACCGTCAGTTGATGAAAGCCGAGGCGCAGCAGCATAGGCCCCCAATCCTTGGCGTCAACGGGATGCGCTCCTTTCGTGTGTGCGCCGCCGGCAGCCAGAGCCTGGCGAACGAATCTAGCGCATTTGCGTTGGCTCCGCGCCTCCGATTTCTCGCGAAGATGCGCTGTAAACCTTTCTACATCGATGTACATGGCCTAGCACGCGATCCGATTCTGATTCAGATCCCAGCCGCCTAGCGTGGAGCCGCCGCTGCCGCCACCGATCTTTTGCTGGCTGTAGCGCCACTTTACCCTTGAGAATTTGAGGCACACATTCTCGGACAACAATGAGCCGGCCTCGATGCTCGGGGTGATCTGCCCGACAAGAACGTTTTCAAGCTCGATCTCGAAATACTTGATGGGCTTGCCGTCCCCGTCGGCGCGCATGAATTCAAACTTGGCTTTCGGGATGGTTTTGCCGGTAGCGCAGGTCTGCATCAAGATGGGCGAAGCCAAATCCGCGATCTTGTGAAACATGATATCGTCAAGCTCGCAGCGCTCGGCAGTGTGTCCGCCCGCCGATGATACGCACGCCGAACGCGGTTGCATGATCCCCCAATGGACTGAGCTGCATTCGATCCAGTCCTTATGCCCGCTGTCCTGGGACTCGCCCTTAATCCCATCAATTTGCAGATAGACGTCGCTTGCCATGGAACCTCCGAGAATGTTGATTTCGAGGCCACATTCTTGCCCGGCTCTGCAGTAGTAGAGTTGGCGGGCCTCAAGGTATATCCCGTTGGGTCACTCGCCGTCGGCCGGTATTGGAGTGATATCAGTGGAAAGGCAACCATGGACGCTCCAGAAGTTCCTTGCAAGTTAAAACTGACGCCCGACAAGCTGCTGATCCCGGCGGCTGGCATGGCCACCCAGAGATTTCCAGGCAACGCTGGAAAGCCCCTCGGCCAAGAAGACCAAGAATGAACATATGAGGACAAGCGATGAATGGGCTACGACTCCTTGGTTTCGCAGGAATGCTGGCGGCCATGTTTGCTAGCGGTATGGCATTTCAAAAACTTGGAGCACCAATGATGCAGAACGCGACTCACTTGGAACTACAGGAGCCGCTCCTGCTGGAAGTGCTCACACCTGAAGCACAGCAGAGGGCCTACCACATGCTGCCTGCAGGAACCGCTCTTTACAAAGATTACGCGTTTCCCGAAGGGCATACCCGGTACATCGTCTATGTGAACATTAAGGCGCCGGTCGCAACCAGGACAGTCGTCTCCGACAAGCCGAACTTTACAGCGCCGCTCTGGGGCGAGCCAGTGAGACCCGAAGACCTTCCTATGCTGCTGGCGAACACGCCGGTGTCCAAGGCCGATCTTGTCCGAATACTGAAGGCCCGAAAGATGACGCGTGAAGAACTGGCGCAGATTGTCAGGGAGTGGCAAGACTAAGAACCACTCCCGATACCCCTATACGATATCAGGCCATGTAATCGAACGACGACATCGGTCGCCCGAGCCCGCCGCCGAACAGCAGTCCGCCACCGCTGCCGGCCAGCTGGTATTGCTGGGCCATGAGCGTGGCCTGGCGGGTCACGGTGTCGATCACCTTGTCGCGCTGCTCGAGCAGGCGGTCGCGCTCGCGCATCACGCTGGCCGCCTCCACCCCCAGGTTGCCGCTGGCGCCGATCTGCTTGTTGACCTGATCGACCAGGCGGTCGGCCAGGCCGCCCTTGTCGCTGAACACCTTGTTGGCGCGCGCCGGATCGGCGGCGATGGCCGCCTTGAGCTTGTCCTCGTCCAGCACCAGCGCGCCATCCTTCCGGGTGATGCCGAAGCCGGCCAGGTCGCGGACGCTGCTGCCGTTGACGATGTTGCCGATCTGGGCCCGCATGCGCAGCAGCGTGGTGTCGGAGCGGTCGTCGCCCGTTTCCAGCTTGCCCAGCTGGGTGTTCAGGTCATTGAATGCCTTGACGAAATCCTTGACGTTGCCCGCGATCGCGGCCGGATCGCTGCGCACCTCGACCTCGCTCTTGCCGGTCTCTTCCAGGGTCAGGTTCAGGCCGGGGATGGCCTCGGTGACCGAGTTGGTGGCGGACGTGACGGTCTTGCCGTCGACCACCAGGCGCGCATCCTGGGCCGCGGCCACCTGCTGCATGCCGCCTTCCGTGCCCGGCTGGTAAGCGAGCAGTCCCCCCAATACCGGATCGCCGGCGACGCTGATGCGCATGCCGTTGGCTGCGCCCGTTGCGCCGGTCAGGCTCAGCGAATAGCCGTCGCCATCCTTGGCGACCCCGGCATCCAGGCCGGCTTCGCGCATGGCCTTGGCGATGCCTTCGAGGCTGTTGTTGCCCGGATCGATGCGCACCGTGGTCTTTTTGGCATTCGCGCCGGTTCCGGTCTCGACCGTGATCACGCTGGCGCCGCCGGTTCCCAATGCCGCGTCCTTGTCCGCCACCGCCCTGGTCTCCAGCGTCTGGCCCTGGGCCAGTTGCTGCACGTCGATCCTATACTTGCCGGGGTTGGCGGAAGCGGCGCTCAGCTTCGCCGACAGGGCACTGCCGCTGGCGCTCGCCAGCATGTCGAGCTTGCCGCCGGTGAGGCCGGCCGCGACCGAGCGGAAGCCGTCCAGCGCCAGCGCCATCTTGCCGATGGACGACAGGCGCGCGTCGTCGCGCTTGACCTGGGCATCGATGATCTTCAGCCCGGGATTCTGGGCCAGCAGCGACTGCGTGAGGTTGGTGCGGATGTCGCCGTATTGGCTGGCGGCGGGCTGGGACGCGAGTCCGGTGGTGGAAGTTGTCAGCATGGCGCGATAATCCTGGTCGGGAATGTCGTGCAACCGAAGGTTGCTACCATTGCTTTATCGCATGAAAATGCGACCGTGACCAGTCATCGATTGTATCGGTGGCCGGAACGGTCAAGTCCCGGCCATCCTGGTGCAGCTTAGCGCAGGCCGAGCAGGGCGTGCACCCGTTCGCGGCTGACGCCGACCAGGGCCGAGGTGATGGCCAGCAGCGACTCGTAGTCGTGGCTGGCGGCGGTGGAGGCGAAGTCGCGCGCGATCATGGCCAGTTCGGCGCTCGGGATCTCGGGCTGGGCGCTGCGCGCCATGGCGGTGCTCAGCGCCAGCGAGGCGGCGTCCTGCGAGCGGCGCACCCGGGCCAGCGCCTGCACCACTTCGCGCAGGCTCTGGCGCAGGGCGTCGGGGTTGCCCAGTTCCCATTCTTTCGGCTCGAGCGAGGACGGGAGGGCGACCGTGTCGACCCGGCCGCGGCCGGTCACCGCGATCGCATCCTTGACGCCGGCGAACGTCGATTCGCTGGTGCGGAACACCAGTTCGCGGTCCTGGTCGAGACCGGCGCGCACCTTGACCGGGGCCAGGGTTCGGTCCAGGCGCCGGGCGGTCTCTTCCGGCGTCATGCCCGGTTCGATCGTGGTGGCCAGTTGCGGGCCGCCGGCGCTGCCGACCGAAAAGCCCAGGGTCTGCGTGCCGCCGGCCTTGAGCGAGGCGATGTCGAGGCCCTGGATGCGGAAGCGCTGCTGGGCGCCCTGCACCGCGTCGAAGTCGAGCTGGGCGTCGAGGCCGTCGCCGGCCTGCTGGCGGCGCGCCTCGAGGGCGGCGCTGAGCTGGCGCACGCGCGCTTCGAGTTCGCGCGAGGCGGCGCCGCGGCCCGACAGGCGCGCGCTGAGGTCGGCCTTGAGCGCTTCGAGCTGGCTGGCCATGCGTTCGAGGTAGTCGAGCGCCTGCTGGGCGCGCGCCACTTCGCCCTGGTTCTGCTGCATGCCGACGCCGCGCCGCAACGGGCTCGCCGTCGGCGCGCTGCGGCTGACGGCGCGGTCGGCGGAGCTTGCCGGCGGCACCGCATGCGCGCGTCCGGTGGCCGACGTGCTCTGGGCGCCGGTGTTGCCGCTGACGGCGCCGCCGTTAGGGTTGGCGCCGCTGGCGGTCGTCGTGCTGGTTGGTCTGAGCAGTGCTTCCATGGCCATCAGATCGCATTGAACAGGCTCAGGTTGCCGATCTTGGCATAGGCCTTGTAGGTCGCCTGCAGGGCGGTCGAGTAACCGTTGAGTTCAGTGGCGGCGACGCCGACGTCGAGCGCGCCGATGTCGGTGATCGCCATCTTGTTCGACAGGCTGATGTTGGCGTGGTTGTCGTCCAGGGTCTTGATGATGTTCTGGCGTCCGCCCAGGTCGGCGACCTTGCTCGAGATCAGCGCCTGCGCATCGTCGAAACCGTTCAGGTTGGCTTCGAGCACGGCGCGCACGGCCGGGTCGTTGGGCGTGGCGCCCGGTTGCGACATCACCTCGATGGTGGCGTCGATCTGGTTCAGCAGCTTTTCGAGGCCGGCCAGGTTCTCGTTGGCGGGCTGGGTCAGGCCATTGCCGACCACGACCAGCTGGGCATTGGTATTGGCGGCGAAGCGGTAGCGCGCGCCGGCGTCCGCGTCCGCGTCGAGCGCCAGCGGCGCGGTCTTGGTCGCGGTGCCGGCGAACAGGTAGTTGCCTTCCTCGTCGATCGTGTTGGCGGTGTAGAACAGGCTGTCGCGCAGCGATTGCAGCGGCGCGATCATGGCCTTCAGGTCGTCCGGCGTGTTGGCGCCGTCCAGGGCCCAGACCAGCTGGTCGCGGCCCGGGATCATCTCGGTGACCATATTGCTCAGATAGCCTTCCGACTTGGTCAGGCGCAGCTGGAGCGAGGAGATATTGCTGCGGTACTGGCCGACCGTGGACTCCTCGCGCGCCAGGCGCGACAGGCGCACGCTGTCGACCGGGTCGTCCGACGGCAGCAGGATGCGCTTCTGGGTGTCCAGCTGGCGCATGATGTAACTGAGCCGCTCCTGGTTGTTCTGGAGCGACTGGTTCATCGTCGATTGGTATTGGGCAGTGGCGATACGCATGCTGCTCTCCTTATTGCATCATGGCGAGGGTGGCGTCGAACAGCGAATTGGCGATCGAGATCACCTGCATGTTCGCCTGGTACATGCGCTGGAACTCCACCAGCTTGACCGCTTCCTCGTCTTCGTTGACGCCGCTGGTCGACTGCCAGTCGTTGATCGACTGGACGCGCACGGTCTCGGCGGTTTTCAGCGCGGCCTTGTTGATCTTGCTGTCCACGGCCAGCTTGCCCAGCATCTGGGTGTCGGCGTCGCTGAGCAGCACGTTGCCGATGTTCGGCAGCTCGATCGACCGGCCCTTGAGCGCGGCCAGTATCTGCAGGTTGCCGGTGTCGCCCGGCGTGCCGTCGCTCGAGAACGCCAGGTCCTGGGCCTTGAAGCCCTCGACCGTCTTGAGCATGTTGGCGCCATTGCCGGGGGTATAGACGAACAGCGGGGTGCCGGCCACGCCGGGGGCGGTGAAACCGTCCGCCAACTGCTCGTTGACGAGGGTGGCGATCTGCTCGGCCAGCGAGTCGACGTCTTCCTGCAGCGGCAGCAGGGTATTGATCTCGAACTGGGTCAGGCCGCCGAGCTGGCCGCCCATCTTGCCGGCGTCGAGCGCGAAAGTCGAGTTGGCGAAGCTGATCGAGAACGCCTGCGGCGAATCGGCGCTCGGGGCCGCCTTGAGGGTGCCGTGCATGCTGCCGATCACCAGCGCCTGGCCGCTCTTGAGCGAGACGTCGCGGCTGCCGTCCGGATTGTCCGACACTTCGAGCGCCATCTTGCTCGACAGGTCGTCGATGGCCTGGTCGCGCGCATCGATCAGGCTCGACGCCGACACGCCGCTGGCCTGGGTCTCGATGATCTGCTTGTTCAGGCGGGCGATGGTGGCGATGTCGACGTTGGCCGAGTCGACCAGGGCGCTGCGCTGCTGGCGCACCGAGGTCAGCTGGGTGTTGAAGACGTTGTTCAGGCCATTGAAGCGCTCGCCCATCAGGCCTGCCGCGGTCAGCACCTGCTGGCGCAGCGGGGTCGAACCGGGGTCGCCGGCCACCGCGTTGATCGCCTTGAAGAAGTCGTCGATGCCGGCCGACAGGCTGGCCGAGGCGTCGCTCATCACGCTCTCGAGCTGGGTCAGGTAGGGCTGCGACTGCGAGTACATGCCCTGCTCGGAATTGGCGCGCCACATGGCCTGGGTCTTGTAGTTGTCCGAGAAGCGCAGCAGCGAGGTCACCTGCACGCCATTGCCGGCCGAGCGGCCGCTGGCATCCGGACCGACCGCCATCAACAGCGCCGACTGGCGGGTATAGCCCTTGGTCTGCAGGTTGGCGATGTTGTGGCTGCTGGCCGACAGTGCGAGCTGGGCGGCGAGGGCGCCCGACAGGGCATTATTGATGATCGTCATGATGCGAATTCGTCCTCGATACAGGCTTAACCTGCGTTAACCTAACAGGGCGACCGATTATTGCCGTTTATTAAGTATTAGATGTAAATCGGGTCGACCGCTCAGCGCTTGCCGGTGGTGGCGCCCGGCACCAGCTGGCGCAGGATAGCGTCGGCGATGCCGAAGGCGCGCTGGCCGGCCATATTCCCGGCCAGCAGGTCGTCGGCCATGTCCTGCATGTCCTGGTTGACGCGGTTGTTGAACACGCTGTCCTCGGCCGCCATCGCGCGGGTCGAAGAACGCATCGTGCGCAGCATGTGGCTCACGAAGAAGCGTTCGAACTCGACCGCGGCCTGGGTGGCTTTCGCCACGTAGGCCGGGTCGGGCTGGTCGGCGGCTGGCGCGACCGGCGCCTGATCGGCGGCGCCGAGAGGCATGGAGGCGTTGCGAAGATCGTCGATGCGCATCAGATCACCACCAGTTCGCCTTCGATCGCGCCGGCCTGGTCCAGGGCCTGCAGGATCGCCATGATGTCGTCGGGCGAGGCGCCCAGGCTGTTCACGGTGTCGATGATGGTTTGCAGGCGCGCGCCCGGCGGCCAGCGGAACATCTGGCCCGAGCCCTGGTCGACCGACAATTTCGATTCCGGCGTCACGGCGGTCTGGCCGCGCCCGAACGGGCCCGGCTGGCTGACGCGCGAGCTCTCCGAAATGATCACCTTGAGCGAACCATGGGTCACGGCGGCCGCCTTCACGCGCAGGCCGTCGGCGATGACGACGGTGCCGGTGCGCGAGTTGAACACGACTTTCGGCACTTCGATGCCGGCTTCCACGCTCAGCGCGTTCAGGGCGGCCACAAAAGCGACGCGCTCGGTGGGATTCTCCGGCGCGATGACTTCGACGCTGGTGCCGTCCAGGGTGGTGGCGATCGGACCGTAGCGCTTGTTGATCGCATTGACCACGTTGGTGGCGGTCTCGAAATGCGGCTGGCGCAGGCGCAGCATCACTTGCGGGCGGGTCGCGAAGTCGGTCGCGATCTCGCGCTCGATCATGGCGCCGTTGGGCACCCGGCCGGCGGTCGGGGTGTTGACGGTGACCGAGGAGCCGCTGCGCCCGGTCGCGTTCAGGCCGCCGACCACCACATTGCCCTGGGCCAGGGCATAGACTTCGTTGTCGGCCGCGCGCAGTTGCGTGAGCAGCAGGGTGCCGCCGCGCAGGCTCTTGGCGTCGCCCAGCGACGAGACGGTGACGTCGATGCTCTGGCCGCGGCGGTAGCCGGGCGGGAAGGTGGCCGAGACCATCACGGCGGCCACGTTCTTGTTCTTGGCGTCCTCGCCTTCCGGCAGGCGCACGCCGAACTGCTTGAGCATATTGATGACCGACTGGCTGGCGAACTTGACCTGGGTCGAGTCGCCCGAGCCGTTCAGGCCCACCACCAGGCCATAGCCGACCAGCGGATTCTCGCGCACGCCTTCGACGCTGACCAGGTTGCGCAGCGCTTGCGCGGCCTGGACGGGCAAGATGGCGCAGCCGAGGACGGCGGCGACCATGAGGGGAACAATGCGGCGCAGGTTCATGATGTCGACCTTAGAATGGCATCAGGGGGCTGTTGAAGAAGCGCGTCAGCCAGCCCGGCTGGTTGGCCTCGGCCAGCGCGCCGCGCGCCGAATAGGCGATGCGGGCATTGGCCACGCGCAGCGAGGACACGCGGTTGTCGGCGTCGACGTCGGCGGCGCGCACGAAGCCCTTCAGGCGCACGAATTCCTCGCCCTGGTTCAGCATCAGGTTCTTTTCGCCGGCCACGCGCAACAGGCCGTTGGGCAGCACTTCCTGCACGATCACGGTCAGCGAGCCGGACAGCGCATTCTGCTGGGTGCTGGTAGCGTCGCCCTGGAAATCGCGGTCGGCGGTGATGTCGACCGCCGCCTTGTCGTAGACCTTGCCCAGCGCGGCGAGCGGAGAAATGCCAATGGAAGACCCCTTCGAGATGCTGGTGCCGGCGCGCTTGCTGGCCTGGGTCGTCTCTTGCAGGATCACGGTGACGGCGTCGCCTACGCGGTAGGCGCGGCTGTCCGAGGTCAGCGAGACGGTGTCGGCGGTGAACACGCCGCCCGAGACGCCGCCGCGCGCCATGCGCTGCAGCGGCATGTGGTCGTCATCGTCGTCGCGCATGGCGACCTGCGCCGGCGTGGCGCAGCCGGCCAGCACCATGACGCAGAGCAGGGCAGCCAGGGCTTTCATCAGCGCGCCGCCTGCGACAGGTATTGCAGCATATTGTCGGCCGCCGACAGCACCTTGGTGTTCATCTCGTAGGTGCGCTGGGCGGCGATCATGTCGACCATCTCTTCGACCACCTGCACGTTCGAGCCTTCCAGCGCGCCCTGCTTCAGGGTGCCGAAGGCGGCGTCGCCCGGACGGCCTTCGTTCGGCGCGCCGCTGGCGGCGGTTTCCTGGAACAGGTTGTCGCCCAGGGCCAGCAGGCCGGTCGGGTTGATGAAGGCGGTCAGGTTGATCTGGCCGATTTCCTGCGGCGCCGGCTGGTTCGGGAAGGTCACCGAGACCACGCCGTTCTCGCCGATGGTCACGCCGCTGGCATTTTGCGGGATCGTGATCTGCGGGACGATGGCCAGGCCCTGGGCATTGGTCAGGGTGCCGTTCGGATCGACCTTCAGCTGGCCGGCGCGGGTGTAGGCCGGTTCGCCGTTCGGGCGCAGCACCTGCAGGAAACCGTTTCCCGAGATGGCGACGTCGAGCGGCTGGCTGGTGGTCTGCAGGCTGCCGTTGGTGAAGGCTTTCTGGGTGCCGACCACGCGCACGCCGTTGCCGAGCTGGACGCCGCCGTTGACGGTGTTGTCGGCGTTCTGGGCGCCCGGCTGGGCGTCGACCTGGTAGAACAGGTCTTCGAACACGACGCGGTCGCGCTTGAAGCCGACGGTGTTGACGTTGGCCAGGTTGTTGGCGATGGCCTGCAGCTTGGCATCCTGTGCCTGCACGCCGGTCTTGCTGATCCACATTGCTGGATTCATGGTTGCTCCCTAATTAAGTGTCGCCTTATTTCGCGATTCAGGCGCCGATGAGCCGGTTGCCCGACTCGTTCATGCTGTCGCTGGTCTTGAACATCTTCATCTGCAGTTCGAAGCTGCGGTTCAGGCTCATCACGGCCACCATCTCCTCGACCGCCGAGACGTTGCTGCCTTCGAGGGCGCGGCCGCGCACGGTGACGTTCGGGTCGGCCGCGAGCTGCTCGCCGTCGCGCGTGACGATCAGGCCGGCTTCGTTCTTGGCCAGCTGGGCGCCGTCGGCGCTGACCAGCCGCAGGCGGTCGATGATCTGGGTGAGGGTGCCGCCTTCGGGCATCACCGAGATGGTGCCGTCATTGGCGATATCGACCGCGGTGTGCGGCGGCAGCACGATCGGCCCGCCTTCGCCCAGCAGCGGGCGGCCACCCACCGACAGCGCGCCGTTGGCGTCGATGTCGATCGCGCCGGCGCGGGTATAGGCTTCGCCGTTGTCGAATTCCACCGCCAGGTAGCCGTTGCCGTTGACGGCGACGTCCAGCGCGCGGCCGGTGTCGCGCACCGTGCCGTTGCGGGTCGAGACGGCATCGGCCATGCCGCGCGCCAGGTGCACGTCGTCGTAGCCGTAGCCGGCCAGCGCCTGGCTCGAGGCCAGTTCGATATTGGCGCGAAAGCCCGGAGTGTCGGCATTGGCCAGGTTGTTGGCGCGCACTTGCTGCGCCTGCAGGGTGCGCTGGGCGGCGCTGACGGCGGTGAAGATGAACTTGTCCATGGCCTATGCTTACAGCGCCTGCATCAGCGACTGCATCATCTGGTTCTCGGCGGTGATCACTTTCGAGTTGGCCTGGTAGTTGCGCTGCGAGGTCATCAGGCCGACCAGTTCCGAGGTGATGTCCACGTTCGAGCCTTCCAGCGAACCCTTGGACAGCTTGCCGGCCAGGCCGACGCCCGGGGTGGTGTACAGCGGCGCGCCCGAGTTGGCGTTGGCGACCCAGGTCGTGTCGCTGGTCGGGACCAGGCTGCCCTCGTCCGGGAAGGTGGCCAGCGCCACGGTGCCCACGACCTGCTGCTGTTCGTTGCTGTACTTGGCGACGATCGAGCCGTCTTCGGCCAGTTCCACGCCGACGAAGGTGCCCGAGGCATAGCCGTTCGGACGGTTGATGTTCTGGGTCGCGGCGCCGGCCAGCTTGGTGGTGCCGCTGTAGTCGAAGTTGAACTCCAGGGGTTCCGCGCCCGGCGGGGTGAGTTCCAGGTCCGGGCCGTTGACCGAGGCCGCTTCGATCCGGCCATTGGTGTCGAAGTTCATGGCGAAGCCGGCGCCGGTCGGCGCGGCGCCGTTCAGGCTGTAGTGCACGGTCACGACGTCGTCGTCGGTCTTGACGAAGTATTGCGAGACGGTGTGCTGGGTGCCCAGCGAATCGTAGACCACCGATTGCTTGACCATATTGTAGGTATTCGGGTTGTTCATGTCGAAGGCCGCGGTCGGCTCGACCCACTCGTTCGACATATTGCCGGAATAGGCCACGCGGGTGCTGGCCACGGCCGGGATCTGGCCGGTCGGGACTTCGATGTCGCCCATGGTGCCCATCACGCCGTTGACGGTCGGGCCATAGCCCTGCACGCGCTTGCCGGTGGCGTCGACCAGGTAGCCGTCGGCATTGGTGTTGAAGATGCCGACGCGCGAGTACGAGACCACGCCCTGGTCGTCGCGGCTGGTGAAGAAGCCGCGGCCGAGGATGGCGGCGTCGAGGCCGCGGCCGGTGGTCTGCAGGCTGCCGTTCTTGTTGATGTCCTGGGTCAGCGAGCCGACCTGCACGCCGTTGGCCATGTCGCCCGCGTACACCGACGAGAAGTTGGCGCGGCTGCTCTTGAAGCCGTAGGTGCCGGCGTTGGCGATATTGTTCGACAGCGTGTTCAGCTGCTCGTTGATGGCCTGGATGCCCGACAGGGCGATATTGAAGCTCATGGGGAATCCTTTGCTTAGTTGGTCAGCGCCAGGTCGGCGGACGTGTTTTTACCGTTGAAACCCGTGATCCAGCCCGGCTCGACTTCGCCGACGCCGGCCACCTGCATCAGGATGCCGCCGGTCGAATCGAGGCGCACGCTGTTCAGGCGGCCGTCGATCTCGATCGCCGGCTTGGTGCCGTCCGACGACTCGGCCGCGATGCTGTACTTGCCGGCCGGCAGGCCGAGCTGCGCCGGGTCGAGCGTGAATGCCTGGCCGCCGGCGCCGTGCGGCGGCAGTTCGATCCTGGTCTGCTTGCCGGCGACGTCGGTCAGGATCACATGGGTGAGGGTGCTGGCGCCTTCCAGGCGCACGCTGCCGGTGATCGCGGCGTCGCCCAGTTCCACGCGGCTGGTCTCGACCGAGACCTGGCTGCCGACCTGGCCGCCCATCGCCAGCACCTGCAGGCTCTGCAGCATGGTGGCGCTGGCGGCCGTGGTCTGGGTCATGTTTTCCAGCGCCTCGGTCTGCGACAGCTGCGACAGCTGGTTGACGAAGGTGGCCGGATCGGACGGGGCCAGCGGATCCTGGTTGCGGATCTGCGCCACCAGCAGCTTGGTGAACATGTCCTTGTTCTCGCTCATCGGCACGCCGGCCGGGCTGGTGCTGGTGCTGCTGTAATTGCTGCTGAAACCGAAGTTGTTGGTGGTGGTGACCATGATCAGCTTTCTCCCATGCGGATCAGGGACTGCTGCATCGACTTGATGCGGCCCATGACCTCGACGTTCGTTTCGAAGGCGCGCGAGGCGGCCATCATGTCGGCCATCTCGGCCACTTCATTGACGTTGGCGTAAAAGACCATGCCGTCGGCGTCGGCCAGCGGATTGTCCGGCTCATGCACGCGGCGCAGCGGCTCGCTCGACTGCACCACGTCCAGCACCTGCACCTTGGCCACGCCCTCGCCGTCGAGCACGGCGGAAAACACGGGCTTGCGGGCGCGGTAGGCTTCGGCCTCGGTGGTAGCCACGGCATTTGCGTTGGCCAGGTTGCTGGCGATCGTGTTCATGCGCACGGTCTGGGCCGCCATGGCCGAGCCGGCGATCAGGGAAATGTCTTTGAAACCCATTCAGCGCTCCTTATTGGCCAGTGATGGCTTTGTTCAGGCCGCGCAGCTTCATATTGATGAAGGTCAGGCTGGTCTGGAAATCGGAAGCGTTCTGCGAGAACGCCGCCTGCTCGACGCCGATCTCGACGGTATTGCCGTCGGCGCTCGGGTGGTAGGGCACGCGAAACAGCGGGCCGTCCTCGGAGAGCGTCGGCAGGCCGTCGTCGGCATCCATCCGGTCCTGCATCACGCTGGCGAAGTCGATGTCGCGCGCCGTATAGCCGGGCGTGCTTTCGTTGGCGATGTTGGCGGCCAGCACGCGGGTGCGTTCGGCGCGCAGCTGGAGCGCGTCGGCGCTGACGCCGAGGGCTTCCTTGAAATTAATCGACATGGCGATTCTCCAGTGAACTGCAGTGAACTTGGTTAGAATGGGCCTTTCCGCCTGACCCGTATTGTCCAATGATTGCTTTCCGTACGGCAACAATAAGTATTGTAACCTGTCTGTTGTGCACCACAGCGTGGTCGGCGCAAACTCTTTCCGTACAAATAGAACAAGCCGCGCGCGAGCAACTCGAGAAGGTCGCCGCGGCCAGCGCTCTGGGCGATCCCGAGTTCGACCTGAACGTGGTCAGCAGCCGTCCGGCGCCCGCCTGCAAGGGGCCGGTAAGCGTCGAAGCGCTCGACACGCGCCAGCCGGCGCGCATGCGCTTCGTGGCGCGCTGCCCGGACGGACAGGGCTGGCGCCACGACTTCGTGGTGCGCGCGCGCATGTCGGCGCTGGTGGCGGTGACCGCGGCGCCGGTGGGCGCCAACCAGACGCTGGGCGAATCCGACGTCACGCTCGAGCGGCGCGACGTGACCAACCTGCGCGATCCGATCGGCCTGCCCGAGGAAGCGGTCGGCCAGTCGAGCCGGCGCAGCCTGCGCGCGGGCGAGGTCCTGCGCGCCAGCCAGCTGGTAGCCCCGATCGTGGTGAAACGCGGCGACGCCGTGGTCATGACGGCGCGCGAGGACGGCATCGAGGTCAGCATGGCGGGCGAGGCGCTCGACGCCGGCGCGCGCGGCGCCGTGGTGCGGGTCAAGAACAGCGCCAGCGGCCAGGTGGTGCGCATGCGCGTGCTCGGCGCCGGCGCGGTGCAGCCGATCGACATGCCGCTGGGCGAATAGTCCGTCATTCCTGGTTCCCTTGCAGGCTGGCCGCGATGCGGGCCAGCTTGGCGGCGTAGCCGGGATCGGTCGCATAGCCGCCGCGCGCCAGTCCCTGGGCGAAGGCCTGGGCGTCGTTGCCGGTGTTCAGGGCGGCGCGGTAGCGCGGATTATCGGTGAGCACGCGCGCATAGTCCTGGAAGGCGCTGGCCGCGTCCGGATAGGCGCGGAAGCGCTCGCGCGTCTTGAGCGCGGCGCCGTTCACGTATTCGGTGGTGGTGGACTCGCCGGCGGCGCCTTCCCAACCGGCGCCGGCCTTGATCCCGAACAGGTTGTGGCTGCTCGCGCCGTCGGCGGTGCGCAGCGGACGCTGACCCCAGCCCGATTCGAGCGCGGCGTGGGCCTGCACCAGTTCCGGCGCCACGCCGAGTTGTCGCGCGGCCTGGCGCGCCCAGGGGGCGATGCTGTCCAGGAACGCCTGCTGCTCCGGCGTGTTGGCGGCAGCGCCGCCGCTGGCGGTGGCAGGGTCGACGCGCTCGTCCTCGCCCATGATCAAGCCTTGCGCGCGCAGCCGCAGCAGGGCGCCTTCGGCGCTCAGGCTGCTGGCGGCGCCGCCGTCGACGTCGCCGTGCTGGATGTAGGCGTTCACTTCGCCCTGCAGCTCGCTGAACAGGCGGCCGAAGCCGGCGCCGCCGCCGTCGCCGATGGCCGCGGTCGGACGGGTCGCGGCGGTGGCCGACGTGGCCGCCGTGGCGGCGGTCGGCGCGATGGAGAAATCAGCGTGGCGCATAGATGCCATCCTCGCCGTGCAGCACGCGCTGCATCACGGAGTATTGCTCGGCCAGCAGCTGGCCATTGCGGATGGTCGCTTCCTTGCAGGCGCGCACGATGGTTTCCAGCTCGGCCCAGGCGGCGTCAAAAGTGGCGCGCGCGGCCGGTGTCAGGCTGGCGATGTACTGTTCCATCGTGGCTTGCGCGCCGAGCAGGGCGCGCACCAGCCGCAGGCGTTGCTGGCGCCGGCCTTCCATGGCCTCGAGCAGCGGCGCCAGGTCTTCGGCCAGCGCCGTCAGTTCAACGCTGCGGTGGCGCACGGCGGCCTCGAACTGCCGTTCCAGCAGGGCGTGGATGGCGGCCGCTTCGTGCAGGTCGCGCTGGACGCCGTCGAGCAGCAGCGCATTGGCCTGGGTGCGGGTGAGGGTGGCCATCAGCGTCCTCCGTGGAATTTCTGGATCAGGCCGGCCAGGCGGCCCGGGTCGAACGGCAGCTCGCCGCGCGCCAGCGCATCGCGCAGCTCGGCCACGCGGGCGGCGTCGAAGTCGGGCATGGCGCGCAGGGCTTCGGACGCCGGTTTCAGCACCTCGGATTGCAGGGCGGCGCCGGCGCCCGCCGGCATCTCGGCCTGGACCGGCGCGGCCACGGTCTGGGCGCCGACAGTGACGCTGGCGACGGCGGCGTTGGATGAGCCGGTGATTTTCATGCGGTTACCTCGGGATTTCGGTTGGATCGTCATGGCGTTTTCGGCAATTGGCCGCGCAATTCTTCCAGCGCCGTCGCGTCGGGCAGCGTGACGGTGGCGCCGTTGCCCAGCGCCGTTCCATTGCTGCCGGGGGCGCCGAACATGTTCGCCACCGCGCGCGACTGGGCGCTGGTCAGGATCAGGAGTTCGATGCGGCGGTTCATGCCGTCCAGCGGGTCTTCCGGATGCAGCGGACCGCGGTCGGCCATGCCGACCACCTGCAGGATGGTGGAGGTCTGCATGCCGCCGGTGAGCAGCTGGGCGCGCGCGGCCAGCGCGCGGTCGGTCGACAGGGCCCAGTTCGAGTAACCGCCCTTGTCGATGCCGGCGTAGCGGCTCGAATCGGTATGGCCGATGATCAGCATCTGGTTGCGCATCTGGGCGAACAGCGGCCCCATCTTCTGCAGCAGGCGCGCGAAGCGGCCGGTGGGCAGCGCGCTGCCGCGCATGAACATGCCCTGCTTGTCGGTGTCGTGCAGCATCACGCGCAAGCCGTAGGGCGTGACGACGGTGGCCAGGTTCGAGGCCAGGCCGGCGTTCACCGACAGCTCGGTCAGGGCCCTGGACAATGCTGCCAGGTCGGCTGGCGTCTCATAGCCGACCTTCGGGGCGCTCGGGCTGCCCGGCTGGCTGGTGCCGGCATTGCCGGTGCGCGGGACGTCGAAGCGTTCGATCAGGCTGCCGCTCGGCTCGGTGGCGATGGCCGGCTTCTGGCCTTGCCCCTCGAGCATGCCGGCGCTGGTGGCGTCGTGCACGATCGCCTTCAGGTTCTGCTGCTCGCGCGCGGCGATCAGCCACAGCACCAGGAACAGCGCCATCAGGGCCAGGCAGAAGTCGGCGAACGCCACTTTCCAGGCGCCGCCGTGCTCGTCGTGCTGGTGCTTGCCGCCGCCGCGCTTGACGATGGTCGATTCGTGCTTGTCGTTCGTTTTCGACACGTGTTACCCCGCCATGCGGTCGCTGCCGCGGCGCCGCTTGTTCTGCGATTCGTCTTCGCCGCCCATGGCGTTGATCCACTGTTCGAGCTGGGCGAAGCTGGGCTTGGTGTTCAGCTGGATCAGGCGGCGTCCGGCGTCGATCGCCAGCAGCGCCGGCTTGCCGGCCACGTGGGTGCACAGCACCACCTTGACGGTCTCCATGGTCGAGGCGTCCGAATTGACGGTCTGCTTCATCAGGTTGGCCAGCGGTTCGAGCACGCCGTAGCAGAAGAAGATGCCGATGAAGGTGCCGACCATGGCCGCGCCGACCTTCTCGGCGATCTCGCCCGAATCGGCGCCGCCCGAGACCGAGTACATGGCCATCACGATGCCCAGCACCGCGGCCAGGATGCCGAAGCCCGGCATCGCCTCGGCGATCTTCTGCAGCGATTTCGACGGCTGGGTCAGCTCTTCGTGGATGGCTTCCAGTTCCTGCTCCAGCACGCCTTCCAGCTCGTGGGCGTTGATCTTGCCCATGGCCATCAGGCGGAAGTTGTCGACGATGAAGGCCAGCAGCTTGGGCTCGGCCAGGATCGCCGGATAGCGCTGGAACAGCGGGCTTTCGGCGGGCGCCTCGACGTGGGCGTCCAGCGCCTTCAGGCCGCCGGCGGCGGTCTGCAGCAGTTCGTACATCAGGAGCAGCAGCTGGCGCTGGAATTCCGAGTCGTGCTTCTTGCGCGCCGCGACCTTCTTGAGCTGGTGGCCCATCTCGGACAGCACGTGGCGCGGATTGCCGAGCACGAGCGCCCCGAAGGCGGCGCCGCCGATGATCAGGATCTCGACCGGGTGGAAGATCGAGGCGAAGGTGCCGCCCATCATGGTGAATCCACCGAAGATGGCGCCGAGCACGATGGCGATGCCGAGTAGTTGCTGCATGACTTAGGGCCTTTCTGGCTTATTCTGTGATTCGGTTCAGTCGCGCTGGAGCGCGGCCTTCATCTTGGCCAGCGCACTCTTGTTGAGCTGGCAGACGCGGGCGTCGGACAGGTCGAGCACGGCGGCGATTTCCTTGTAGCTCAGTTCGAACTCGTAGATCATCTGGATCACGCGCTGCTCCTTTTCGTTGAGGGTGGTCAGCACCTGTTCCAGGCTGCGCCGCACCATGAACTGTTCTTCCGGGCCGGGCGTATGGTGGGCGTCGGCGACCGCTTCCTGCAAGACTTCGTCAAAGCTCAGCATTTCCTCGGCGCTGTCGTCGAGCAGATACTGTTGATACTCATCAAAGGACAGGCCCAGGGCCTGCGCCGCCTCTTTCTCGCTCGGCTCGCGGCCCAGGCTGCGGGTCAGCGCGCGCAAGGCGTCGCGCTGACGGTGGCTGTCCTGGCGCACGGCGCGCGGACGCCAGTCCTGGCGCCGCAGCTCGTCGAGGATGGCGCCGCGCACGCGCAGCGCCGCATAGCTCGAAAAGCCGGCGTCGGGCTGGCCGTAGCGGCGCAGCGCTTCGAGCAGTCCCATCAGGCCGATCTGTTCCATGTCCTCGCGCCCGAACGCGCCCGACACCTGGCTGCCGAGCTGGCGCGCGATGCGCTTGACCAGCGGCGCGTAGGCCAGCAGGTGGCGCCCCTCGTCCTGGGCGCTCATGCCGGCGGCTTGCGCCTCGCCATAGTCGGCGCAGGCGCCGGCGGCAACGTCGAGGTAATCGGTCATATAGGCCACGTGGTCACCCGCGATGGTGTCACTCGATGATCAGCTTGCCGACCATGACTTCGGAAAACGGCTTGATGTGGTTTTCCTTTTCATAGTTGGCGTCGAATACCTTGTTCAGCTCGGCCGCGTACTGGTCGACCGTCATGCTCGAGGCTTCGGCCATGGTGCGCGCCGACAGCGCCGAGACGGCGATCGAGCGCAGCAGCGGCAGCTGTTCCTTGGCTTCCTTCTCCTCGGCCGGCGTGGTGGCCAGCACCAGGTCGACCGACAGGTAGTGCGCGGCCTGCTCGTTCGGCGCGCGGCGCAGCATGACGATCACCTTGTCCAGCGTGACGTACTTGGTCGGCTTCTTTTCGGGGGCCGGCTTGGCCACGGCGCCCGCGGCGGGCGCCGGGTTCATGTACCACATGGCGCCGCCCGCGGCGGCGGCGGCCGCTACGGCGACCCCGGCAAAGGCGATGATCAGTTTTGCTTTCATGGTCTTTAGTCGCGGTTATTCATCGAAAACAGGGAACCGGCGTCGCCGGCGTCGTTCAGGGCCAGGCCGGGCGTGCGCTGGCGCTGTTCTTCCTCGCTCTGCTGGCGGCCGCGGCCCCCGGCATCGGCGCCGGGCTGGCCGGACGGCTGGTTGCCGGCCTGGGCGGTGGATTGGGCGGTGGATTGGGCGGTGGATTGGGCGCGCGGGGTCTCGCTCACGTTGACCGAGACGTTGCTGTACTGGCGGCCGGCCAGGTCGTTGCGCAGGCTGTCGCTGACCGTGTTCAGCTGGCGCAGCACTTCGCTGTTGGAGGCGGCGATGGACACTTCCAGGCTGCCGCCGCTGTGGCGTACCGAGATCTCGATCCGGCCCAGCATCGGCGGCTCGAGGCGGATCGTGGCCTGCTCCATGCCGCGGCCGAGCTGCAGCTGGAGGCGGTCGCCCAGCGCTTCCTGCAGGGTCTGGCGCCAGGCGGTCGGCGGACCGGCGAGCGTGACGCTGTCGGCGCCGCGGGTCGCGGCCGGCTGGCTGGCGGCGCCGGCGACGCCGGTGGTGGCGCCCGTGGGCGCGGGCTCGGCGCCGTCGGCCGGGGCAGCGTCCAGCGCCGGGGCGGTGTGCGCCGGGGCGGCGCCCGCCGTGGCCGGGGTCGCGGCGGCCGGCAGCGCCTGGGCCACGGCGGCGTCGGTGCGCGGCGCGGCCGGCGCCGCGGCTGGCAGCGGCAGGGCAGCGGCGTCCGCTGCGCCGCGGGCCGCGGCCTGAGGCTCGGCGTCGAGCGCCAGCAGGGCATCGGTGGCGGGTGCGGCGGAAGTCACGGCGGCGGCGTTGGCGCCGACGTTGGCGCCATCGTTGGCGGCGCCGGGCTTGGCGCCCGGCATCGCCATCATCATGGCCGGCAGCGCGGTCGGCGCCGCTTGCGGCGTGATCACGGACAGTGCGGCCAGTGCGGCATCGATCGCCACCGCATCCTGTGCGGTCGTGTCGTCCGGCTGGTCGGCGCCAGGGTCTTGCGGTGCGGCCTCGGGCACGGCGCCGTCGACCGGCAGCGCCGCGTCGGTCCCGGGCGCCACGTCGCCCAGGGCGATCCACTGCTGGAATGGCAGCGCCTCGGCGGCCGGCTGCGGCGCCGCCGCGTCCGCCGGCATGCCCGGCTGGGCGCCATCAGGCGCCGCGGCCGCGTCGAGCGGGGCGCCGTTCACGGCGACCTTGCCGGCGCTGGCGCCGACGGCATTCATGGCATTCATCGCGCTGTTCATGGAAAAGTTCATCATGGGGTGCTGCCTGATTCGAGTTCGCCCGCGAGGGCATAGGCCATCCAGCCTTCCTTGTTGTCGCGCATCTCGCCCAGCTGGGCTTGCAGGTGCGACGCCGCATCGGCGCTGGCGCGGGCGGCGCCATCGTGGGCCGCGCGCAGCCGGGCCAGGGCGGCGCGTTCGCGCGCGCTCCAGTTTCCGCGTCCGGCCAGCGCCTGCAACTGCGGCCCGAGCGCGCGCACCGCGCGTTCCAGCAGGTCCCAATCGGCGCCTGCGCTCGCGTCGCGCAGCTGCGTTGCCAGGCGCTCGATGGCGGCGCTCCTATCCATTACGTTCCTGCACGCCTTTCCAGCCCTGGCGGATGGTGGTCAGGACCTGGATCACCTCGTCGACCATGGTCGGGTCGAGCTTGATGCCGGCGCCGTTCAGGCGGGTGGCGCAGAAGTCATAGATACGCGCCAGGTTGGCCACGGTCTCGCCGCCGCTCTCGAAGTCGAGCGAGCTCGACAGGCCATTGATGATCTCGACGCATTTGTCGATGCTCTTGGCCTTGGCTTCGTAGCGGCGCGCGACGATGTGGGCGCGCGCGCGCGCCAGCTCGTCGAGCAGGCCGTCGGTGAGCAACAGGACCAGCTCGACCGGCGAGGCGCGCGACGTTTGCGCGTCCAGGTTGACGGCGTGGTAGCTGCCGTAGGCTTCTTGATAGGACATGTGGTTCTCTTTAATCGTTGTCGTTGCCGAACAGGGCATCGAACAGCGATACATTGCTGTTCATGATGTTTTGCATACTTTGTAGCTGTGTAAATTGCCCGAGATAGCGCTGATACGCGGCGTTATACTGTTGATCGATCAGCGCTTCGCGGTCTGTCAGGCTCGATTGGAGTTCCTGGGTTGCCGACTTTCGTTTCGTGATCTGCCCGTTGGCCGCGTCGTTCCAGACCTTCAGGTACTTATCCAGCTCGTTCGCAATACCGCTGGCGCCGGCAGCGGAGGTGCTGCCGATGAGCTTGTCCAAGCCACCGGGATTGATCGCCATCTGGCTCTTCAGGCGTTCGCTATTCAGCTCGAGCGTGCCGTCCTTGCTGGCGACGATGCCGAAGGAGGCGAGGGTGTTGCCGCTCACCGGACGCATGAGGCTGACCAGGCGGTCTTGCAACGCCCTTACACCACCGTCGGCTGCAAAAATCCCTGCCGCGGCGCCGCTTGTCGGGTCGCCGGAATAAGTCAGCGTCTTCAAGGCCGTCCAGAGCTTGTTATAGGCGTCGACGAACGATTGGACATTGGCGATGGTCGATGCGCTGTCCTGCCCGACCGTGATCGAGACCGGAGGCGAACCGGCCGCTTGCGCCTTGGTGAACGTCATCGTCACACCGTCGATATTGGTGAACGTGTTGCTGCTCTGGGTGATCGGCGTGCCGCCCTCGCTGCCGACATGGATGATTGCATCCTGGGCGGCTACCAGAGTGCGCATCGAGCCATTGGCCGCGACCAGGCTGGATTGTGCGGGCGGCTTGATGCCGGCGGTGTCGAGCGTGATCTGGGTGTTGCTACCGGTCCCTTTTGCAGTGAGCACCAGTTCCGAGGTCGTCCCGGTGGTGATCACCGAAGCGGTGATCTTGGACGCATTGCCGGGCGCGCCATTGATTGCCGCCGCCAGTTCGCGTGGCGTCAGGGTGCCGTTCTTGTCTGCATCGGCAGTGGTCATGTTGATCTTGAACGCCTCGGTGCCGCCCATCTTGACGACCAGTTCGCCACTGACACCGGTGTCGTCTTTCAGGCCGGCAAATGCGACCTGGCTCGAGGTGGCCAGTTGCTTGACGAAGAAAGCGTAGGTTCCCGGCGCCGCGGACGCGCTTGCAGTGCCGGAGCCGATGCCGGTGTCGCTGAACTTGGCCGACTGGGTGTACAGCGTCTTCCCGGTTCCCGTCAACGCCGTAAGGCTGGCCTGGAACGACGACAGCGCGGTCCCCAGATCTGCCAGGCCGCGCTCGGTCGCCGTGGCGATGCGGGTCTGCGACGTCAGAATATCGCGCCGTGCGGCGACATATTTTTCGGCGAGGGCGGTCGCCGTGGTGATCGGATCGTAAGTAGGTGCGGTAATCACTGATGCCATCTCGTTCTCCTGATTCTCATGCAGCGGTCAAGCCGCCCGGCCGGCCATCCATGACTGGGTGGCGATATCGTCTTCGCGCTTTCTTGTAGCGCGTTCCTGTTCGACTGCCAGCGCATCCTGCTCGCGCACCAGCACCTTGCCCAGCAGCTCGCGCCGTACCCAGGCATCCTTCAGGCGGCCCTGCGCGACCGCCATGTTCGCTTCGTGCAGCGCCAGGTCGGTGCGGTGGCTGTCGGCCAGCGCCAGCACGCCCTGCTTGTAGGCGCCGCAGTTCAGGGCCAGCACCGGGTTGAGCGCCAGCGTGGCGCCGGACGCGCCGCTGCCTTCGGCCAGCAGCGCCAGGCGCTCCAGGTTGACCTGGTAGCGCACCCGGGTCGCTTCCTGGCTGGCCAGGTCGGCCTGCAGGCGGTCGACCTGGGTGGAGCGCAGCTGCACCAGGGTGTCCAGGCTCCGGATCGTCTGTTCGCGCTTCATGCCATCATCTCCTTCAGGGCGGCGACGCAGCCGGCCATCGGCGCCGCCTCGCGCGTGCCCTGGCACAGGAAGGCTTCGAACTGCGGCTGCAGCTGCACCGCGCGGTCGGTTTCCGGATCGGCGCCCGGGACGTAGGCGCCGAGCGGGATCAGGTCGCGCACGCGCGCATGGCGCGCCATCGCGGCTTTCAATTTGCGCGCGGCCAGCGCGTGCTCCTGCGGCACCACCTGGGCCATGCAGCGCGAGATCGACTGGGCGACGTCGATCGCCGGATAGTGGCCGCGCTCGGCCAGTTCGCGGGTCAGCACGATGTGGCCGTCGAGGATCGCGCGCGCCGAGTCGACCACCGGATCCTGTTGGTCGTCGCCCTCGGCCAGCACCGTGTAGATGGCGCTCATGCTGCCTTGCGGATGTTCGCCATTGCCGGCCGATTCGACCAGTTGCGGCAGGTTCGAGAACACCGACGGCGGATAGCCGCGGGTGGCCGGCGGCTCGCCCAGCGACAGCGCGACTTCGCGCAGCGCCATCGCGTAGCGGGTCAGCGAATCGCACAGCAGCAGCACGTTCAGGCCGCGGTCGCGGAAATGGGCGGCGATCGAATGGCACATCTCGGTCGCCATCACGCGCATCAGCGGGCTTTCATCGGCCGGGGCCACCACCAATACGGCGCGTTTCAGGCCTTCCGGGCCGAGCGAGCGCTCGACGAACTCGCGCACCTCGCGGTTACGTTCGCCGATCAGGCCGACCACGATCACGTCGGCCACGGTCTGGCGCGTGATCAGGCCCAGCAGCACCGACTTGCCGACCCCGGAGCCGGCCATCAGGCCGACGCGCTGGCCCTTGCCGATGGTGAGCATGGCATTGATGGCGCGCACGCCGACGTCGAGCGGTTCCTCGACCGGCGCCTTCCTGAGGGGATTGACGCGCGGCGGGGTGGTCGACAGCGGCTGGTCGCCGCCAAGGCGGCCCAGGCCGTCGATCGGCTCGCCCAGGCCGTTGACCATGCGGCCCAGCCACGAAGGTCCGATCATCAGGTCGCTCTTGTCCGGCGTGGGCAGCACGCGCGCGCCGGTGGCCAGGCCGGCCGCCTTCTTGAACGGCATCAGGTACGACACCTTGTCGCGAAAGCCCACCACCTGGGCGTCGAGCCACTCGCCGTCGACGGTCTCGATGCGGCAGCGCTGGCCGGTGTGCAGGCGGCAGCCGACGGACTCCAGCAGGAGTCCCTGGGCGCCCACCAGGCGCCCGGTCGGCGTCGCCACCGGCACCGCGCCGATGTCGACCGCACGCAGGCTGTCGGCCAGGGCCATCATGCCGTCGGCTCCTCCGTCATGAGCTGGTCGTGGACCTGCTCCATCACCGCCGCCAGGCGACCCTGGCAGCCGGCGTCGACTTCATTGTCGCCGGCACGCACGCGGCACTCGCCCGGCTCGAGGGCAGGGTCGGGCAGCAGGGTCCAGGTGCGCGCGCGCTTGGGATCGAGTTCCTGCACCCGGCGCAGTTCCTCGGGATTCAGGAAGACCTCGACCTCGTCGCGCGACGGCGGCATCACGGCCAGCGCTTCTTCCACCAGGGCCAGCAGTTGCACCGGCTGCAGCGCGAGTTCGGCGCGGATCACCTGGCGCGCGATCTTGCCGACCAGTTCGACGACTTCGTTGCGCTGGGCCGCGCGCAGGTCGGCCTTGAGCTGGGACAGGCCCTCGAGCATGGCCTCGACCGGACGCGCCAGTTCGTCGAAGCGCGCCAGAGCGGCGGCGCGGCCTTCTTCCATCCCGCGCTCGCGGCCCTCGGCCTCGCCGCGCGGATAGCCTTCGGCGCGGCCCTGGTCGAGACCGGCCTCATAGCCTTCGCGCTGGCCCTGGCGATAGCCGTCGGCCAGGGCGCTCTGCCATTCCTCCTGCGAGCCCGCGCCGTTCGGGCCGGCCGGGCGCGCCGCGCTGAACTGGTGCAGCGGCGGGAAGTGATAGGACCTGAACTGCTTCATTCCGCGGTCGCCTCGGCAAACAGCTGGATGTCGATCTCGCCGGCGTCGGCCAGTTCCTTGACGGTGGCCATGATCTCGCGGCGGGTCTGCTCGATGCGCGACATCGGGATCGGGCCAGAACGGCGCATCAGGTCTTCGAAGCTCTGGGCCTGGCGGCGCGGCATCGCGGCCAGGATGGCTTCGCGCAGCGGCGCCTCGGCGCCCTTGAGCGCGATCGCCCACTGTTCCAGCGGCACGTCGTCGAGCAGGCGGGTGATGACCTGTTCGGTCTGGCGCGACAGGATGAAGAAGTCGTACATCGACATCTCGATCTGCGACACCACTTCGGGATCGTGGGCGCGCAGCAGTTCGACCATGCCGGCGCGGTTGTCCTGCAGGCGGTTGAGGATGTCGGCGACCTGGCGCACGCCTTCCACGCTGGCGCTTTGCGTATCCAGCGCGGCCAGGCAGCGGCCGACCAGCTCTTCGAGTTCGTGCAGCACGTCGCGGTCGATCTCGTCCAGGCGCGCCATGTTCAGCAAGACCAACTCGCGGCCCTCGACCGGCAGCGCCTCGAGGATCTGGGAAGCCAGCGCCGGCGGCAGGAAGGCCAGGAACACGGCCTGCATCTGCACGTGCTCGCTCGAGACGAATTCGGCCAGCCAGCGCGGCGAGGCGTACTGCAGGCGCGCCATCATCGGGCGGATCGCATCGCCATAGATCGTATTGAGCACGCTGTTGGCGATGTCGCTGCCCAGCGCCAGGTCGAGCGAGCGCTTGAGGTAGCTGCGCGAGGCGCCGTGCAGGCCACTTTGCTGGCGGTAGTCGTCGAAGAAGGACTGGAGCGCCGACTTGACGGCATCGACCTTGATGCCGCTCATGCGCGACATGACCTGGGTCAGTTCCATCAATTCGTCGCGTTCGAGGCAGCGCAGCACAGCGGCCGCCTGCTCCTCGCCGATCGACAGCAACACGATCGCGGCCTGTTCGACCGGCGTCAGGACGACGGCGTCGTCCTCAAAATTATTCTGGTCGGCCATGTTTTTTCTGTACCCATTGTTTGACGACTTCGGCAACGCGCTCGGGCTCCTTGCCGGCCAGGATCTTCAGGTGGTCGACCATGACGTCCACCGCGGAACCGCTCGGTGGCAGGTCGTAGTTCTCGAGCAGCGGGACCACGGCGCCGGGGCTGGTCGCGGTGGCGGCGTCCGGCGCGCCGAGGGCGGCCACGCCGGCAGGCAATGCGCCGGCCGCGGCCGCGCCGGGCGCGGCGGCTGCGGCGCCCGGTGCGCCCGGCAGGGCAGGGGTGGCCGGCGCCAGCGGCGGCTGTTGCGGCGCCAGGCGCGTGGTGACGGCGCGCAGCAGCGGGCGGGCCAGCAGGAAGTAAGCGAGGATCGCGCCCAGCGCCCACAGGGCGTAGCTGGTCATGTCGACCACGTTGTCGCGCTCCTGCCACCATTCCTGGGCCACGGGCGCGGCCGGGAAGTTCAGGCTCGAGACGGCCAGCACGTCGCCGCGCGCGGCGTCGATGCCCAGGCCGCCGGCCAGGATGGTCTTGATGTTGGCCAGCTCGGCCGGCGTCCAGGCCTGACCGTTGGCGGCGCTGGCATTGTTCAGCACCACCGCCACCGACAGCTTCTTGAGGCGGCCGCGTTCGCGCTTGATCTGGGTGATCGCACGGTCATAGGCGTACTGGCGGGTGGTGGCGTTCTTGCGCGCGCTGCCGTCCTCGCCGTTCCCGCCCGGCGCCTCGGTATCGAGCGCATCCGGATTGGCCGGCGCCGGCGGGCGGTTCGACAGGGTGCCGGGCACGCCCAGCGCCATGCGGTTCTTTTCCATCTCCTCGCGCATCGCCTCGCTGGTGACCTTCGGCGCTTCGCCGTATTTTTCCTGGGTCTCTTCGATGCGGTCGTTGTCGACCGCGGCGGTCACGCTGAGCTTGTAGTTGTTGACGCCCAGGATCGGCGCCAGCAGGTCGTTGACGTTGGCGCGCACCTCGTCGGTGTAGCGCTTCGAGGCCGCGTCGCCCTGCGTCGCGCCTTCGAATCCATCCTCCAGGTCGACCCGCGACGACAGGAAGTTGCCGGCCTGGTCGACCAGCGACACGCGCTGCGGCTTGAGGCCGGGCACGCTGCCCGAGACCAGGTTGACGATCGCCGCCACCTGCTCGTTCGACAGCGCGCGGCCGGGTTTCACCGAGACCACCACCGAGGCCGAGTTGCCGTCGGTAGTGGCGGTCACGAAGGAGCTGGTCTTGGCGATCGCCAGGTGAACCCGCGCCGACGCGATCGCGTCCATGGTCAGGATGCTCTGCGCCAGCTCGCCTTCCAGGCCGCGCCTGAAGCGCACGTCCTGCACGAACTGCGACACGCCCAGCGGATCGTTGCGGTCCATCAGTTCCAGGCCGGCCGGCAGCTGGGCGGTCACGCCCTTGGCGGCCAGCAGCATGCGCACCTTGCCCAGCGCGGCGGCCGGGACCATCACCTGGCCGCTCTCGGGGTGCACACGATAGGGAATCTGTTCGGCTTCGAGCACCGACATCATGTCGGCGGCGGCGACTTTTTCGCGCGCGCCGAACACCGGCTTGTAGCTGGACTGGTCCTGCCACAGGTACATCATGATGGCGGCGGTGAGCGCCACGGCCAGGCCGAGCATCAGCGGCAGGTTGTTGCGCAGCAGGGGCGGCAGCGAGGGCAGGGCCAGCTTGCCGCCGACGGCGGACTTGAGGGAGGAGATCACGGGAAGTTTCGCTGTATGGTTAGACCGGGAGCTTGATCAGCTCGTCGACGGCCGTCATGACCTTGTTGCGTACTTGCATCAGCATCGAGAACGACAGGCTGGCTTGCTGGCTGGCCAGCATCGCGCCGACCAGGTCGTCGCTCTTGCCGGACTCGACTGCGGCCACGCGCGCGCCGGCCGCCTGGTCCTGGGCGTCGACGTTGGCGATGACCTGCTTCATCACCTGGGTGAAGGAAAAGGCGTTGCCGGATTCGGCGCCGGGGTTGGCGAAGGAAGTGGCGGGGGCGATCGCCAGGCGATTCGCGTCGTTGGTCAGTTGCGCCAGGTCGGCCCGGATCAGGCCGGCAAGTTCAGTTGCCATCGTGGTTCCCATGTAAAAACGTTGTTGTTTGCGAGCGACAAAAAGTTGCGGATTTTCGGCTTTTGCTGGCCCGGTCAGTCGTGAAATTCTTAAACATCGGTCAACGAACGAACGTTTGTTTTTTCCGTTTGTCTTCTGTCCTTTCCCTTCGTCTCTCCTCTGGGAAACCGGGAAAGTGGGGCGAGTTGTTGCGATGCGACAGCACGATATTACCGTACGGCAAGTTGGAAATCAAAGAAGAATGTCAAAGCTTCTGTATAAAACTTCCCTGTATAATTGTTGCCGTGGAGAATGAAAAGCTGTCATCGAAACGTAATTTTTAGTCAACAAACATGTCGATAAATCAACCAGATCGTGCGCGCGATTTCCAGGTGCTCGACCCCTGCCTGCTGGGGCGGCCGGTGCATCTGCTGCCGGCCTTCGCGGCGCGCCTGGCCGAGGCGCTCGGCGCCGCGATGGCTTCTCCGGGTGGGCGCCGCTACTGGGGCGCCTTCCGTCTCGAAAGCCTCGCCTTCGAGCGCGCTCCCGACGACCGCGCGCTGCGCTGGCTGGGCGTGAACGGTCCCTACGGCCTGGCTGCCGTCGCTTTCGAACGCAGCCTGCTGCTGGACCTGCTCGAAGGCCGCTATGCGCGCCGCACGCAGGGGCCGCTGCAGGGACCGAATATTGCACCGCAGCGCGATCCCGGCCTCGAGCGCGTGACCGCCACCGAGGAGCGCCTGGCCGCGACCCTGGCCCAACAGGTGACGCGGCTGCTCGACGAGCAGGTGGCGCAAGGACTGGCCGCGGCAGGGACTGCCGCGCCGGCGCCGGCGCCGCAGCTGGCCAAGGGCGGCGCCTCGATCGTGCCGGCCGGCGCGCCGGGCAAGTCCGGCTGGGTGATCCGCGCCGTGCTGCGCGCCCAGTACGGCCGGCGCGACACCGACGACCCCAGCCTGGCGGCGCCGGAAGGGCGCTTGTGGATCAGCCTCGATCACGGCCTGATGGCCCACGTGCTGCAGGGCCTGATGGCCGACCGCAACGGCATGCGCGGCGCGGTGCGCATGGCGCGCGAGCCGCTGGCATCGCACCTCCGGGTGAAGCTCGAAGGCCGCCTGGTGAGCAAGGAAGTGACCCTCGCCACGCTGTTCGGCCTGAAGGTCGGCGACGTGATCCCGGTCTCGGTCGGCCGCGCGGACGTGTTGCTCGACGATTCCCGCCTGTTCACGGCCGCGGTGGCCGAGCACAAGGGCAAGCTGTGTTTAACCTCATTTGAAGACGCCGAATAATGGACATGAATCTCAACGAGCAACTGGCTGGCGACGTGATCATCGATGATCTGGACGCCGTCGACGGTGCGACCGCCACGGCCGGCCGCCAGGCCGGACGCCAGCTGCCGCAGATGATGCGGCGCATCCCGGTGACCCTGACCCTCGAGGTCGGGTCGGCCCGCGTCTCGCTGCAGGAACTGATGGATATCCAGCCATCGTCGGTGCTGCCGCTCGATTCGCTGGCCGGCGAGCCGCTGGTGATCAAGGTCAACGGCACCCCGATCGGGCGCGCCGAGGTGGTGGTCGCGGGCGAGCAGTATGGCCTGAAGGTGATCGACCTGGACGGCCTGAACCTGGACATGCTCGCGCCATGATGCGTGTCACCCGCAGCGCGCCGCCGGGCGCGCTGCTGCTCGGCGCGCTGCTGGGCGGCCTGCTGCTGTCGTCCCCGGCGCTGGCCCAGAACCAGGACCTGCTGGCCGGCGTCATCCCGGGCGCCGATGCGACCAGCTCCGGCATGAGCGTCAAGTCGCAGATCCTGGTCATCATGACCCTGCTCGGGCTGCTGCCCGTGATGATCATGATGATGACCTGCTTCACCCGCTTCGTGATCGTGCTGTCGCTGCTGCGCCAGGCCCTCGGCCTGCAGCAGGGCCTGCCCACCCGGATCATCACCGGCATCGCCCTGATCCTGACCATCCTGGTGATGCGTCCGATCGGCGAGCAGGTATGGAAAGAGGCGTTCCTGCCCTACGACCAGGACAAGATCGGCCTGGAGCAGGCGCTGCGGATCGCCGAAGTGCCGGTGTCGCGCTTCATGCTGGCCCAGACCAGCAAGGCCTCGCTGGCGCAGGTCGCGCGCCTGGCCGGTGAACCCGACTATGCGCAGCCGCAGCAGCACAGCTTCCCGGTCAAGCTGGCCGCCTTCGTGCTGTCCGAACTGAAGACCGCGTTCCAGATCGGCGCCATGCTGTTCATTCCCTTCCTGATCATCGACCTGGTGGTGGCGTCGGTGCTGATGGCGATGGGCATGATGATGCTGTCGCCGCTGGTGATCTCGCTGCCGTTCAAGCTGCTGCTGTTCGTGCTGGTCGACGGCTGGACGCTGACGGTGAGCACCCTGGTGGGCAGCATCCACGGCTACTAGCCGGCCATTCCTGTACGAGAGAGCGACGAACATGAGTCCCGATATCGCCGTCGACCTGGTGGTCGAGGCCCTGCAGATCGTGATGCTGCTGGTGATGGTGCTGGTCATCCCGGGCCTGGTCATGGGCCTGGTGGTGGCGCTGTTCCAGGCCGCGACCCAGATCAACGAACAGACCCTGAGCTTCCTGCCGCGCCTGCTGGTGACCCTGCTGGCGGTGATCCTGGCCGGCCACTGGATGACGACCCGGCTGATGGATTACTGCGTCTCGGTGTTCCAGCGCGCGGCGACCCTGGTGGGTTGAATGGGCATCGAGCTGTTCGGCTTCCTGCTGCCGCTGATCGGCGCCCTGTGGTGGCCGTTCTGCCGCATCATGGCCATGATGGTCACCGCGCCGGTGATGGGCGACGGCGCCATCCCGGTGCCGGTGCGCGCGCTGCTGGCGATCGTGCTGTCGTTCCTGATGCTGCCGCTGACCACGCGCGCCGGCATGGCCGCGCCCGATCCGTTCTCGCTCGCCGGCGTAGTCGCCATGTTCGAGCAGGCCGTGATCGGCGGCGTGCTGGGCCTGGCCCTGCAGTTCGCGATGGCGGCCGTCACCATGCTGGGCTTCCTGGCCTCGAGCCAGATCGGCTTTTCGATGGCGCAGATGAACGACCCGGTCAACGGCCAAGTGTCGGACGTGATCTCGGGCCTGATGTCGCTGGTGGCGATGCTGGTGTTCTTCGCCATCGACGGCCACCTGGTGCTGGTCGCGGTGCTGGGCCAGAGCTTCCATGCGTGGCCGGTCGGCTCGGGCGTGCCGCCGATGCTGCTGGAGGCGGTGGCGCTGAATGTCGGCTGGGTGTTCGCCGCCGCCGTGCTGCTGGCATTGCCGATCGTGTTCTCGACCATCGTGGTGCAGATGGGCTTTGGTTTCCTGAACCGGGTCGCGCCCAGCCTGAACCTGTTTTCGCTGGGCTTCGCGCTGGTCACGATCTTCGGCCTGTTGATGTTGATCCAACTGGTGCGCTTCATTCCCGAGCACTACGTGTCGATGACCAACCAGGTGCTCGAGATGCTGACCGAACAGATGAGGATGGCCCGTGGCGGATAACAACAGCGGTGGCGACAAGACCGAAAAGCCCTCGGCGCAAAAGCTCAGGAAAGCGCGCCAGGAGGGCCAGGTGGTGCGCTCGCGCGACCTGGCGACGGCGGTCGGCATCCTGATCAGCCTGAAGCTGTTCTCCTTGATGGCGCCCGGCTACCTGGAAGACATGCGCCACCTGTTCCGCCTGGTGTTCGTGCCCATGGGCGCGGCCGGCGACATGGAGAACGCGCTGTCGACCGTGTTCGGCGCCGGCGTGATGCTGCTGGTGCAGATGGTGCTGCCGCTGTTCTCGATCCCGCTGGCGATCGTGGTGGCCGGCGTGATCCCGGGCGGCTTCGTCGCCAGCGGCAAGAACCTGCAGCCCAAATTCAGCCGCTTCAGCCCCATCACCAACCTGGGCAACCTGTTCTCGCAAAAGCACTGGGTGGGTTTTTTCACCTCGCTCGGCAAGGCCGTCATGCTGGGCGTGGTGCTGTGGATGGTGTCGCGCGCCGGCATGAAGGCGTACGTCGAACTGCAGCGCATGCCGCTGCCTGATGCCATCGCCGCCGGCAGCGGCCTGGCCTTCGACGCCCTGATGGCGATGGTGGCGGTGTTCGTGGTGTTCGCCCTGGTCGACGTGCCGGTGCAGCACTTCCTGTTCATGCGCAACCAGCGCATGAGCAAGCAGGAGATCAAGGAAGAACACAAGAGCAACGAGGGCCGCCCCGAAGTCAAGCAGCGCATCCGCCAGCTGCAGCAGCAGCTGGCCCGGCGCAGCGTGCGCAGCACGGTGCCGACCGCCGACGTCGTGATCGTCAACCCGGAACACTATGCGGTGGCGCTCAAGTACGACACCGCGCGCGCCGAGGCGCCGTTCGTGGTGGCCAAGGGCGTGGACGAGATGGCGCTGTACATCCGCCGCGTGGCGAAAGAGAACAACGTCGAGACCCTGACCCTGCCGCCGCTGGCGCGCGCCATCTACAACACCAGCCAGGTGCAGCAGCAGATTCCGGCCCAGCTGTACCAGGCGGTGTCGCAGGTGCTGAACTACGTTTTACAACTGAATGCGTTCCGCACGGGCCGGCGCCAGGCGCCCCCGCGGTTCCCCCACGAGATGGACGTCCCATCTCATCTGAGCGAGAAACAAGCATGAACTTCACGAATACCATCAATGCCTTCGTCGGCGAGCTGAGACGGCACAAGTTCGCCGCGCCGGTATTCCTGATCGCGCTGCTGGGCATGATCATGCTGCCGCTGCCGCCGATCCTGCTCGACGTGTTGTTCACCTTCAACATCGTGCTGTCGCTGATCGTGATCCTGGTAGCGGTGACGGCCAAGCGTCCGCTCGACTTCTCGGTGTTCCCGACCGTGATCCTGGGCGCCACGCTGATGCGCCTGGCGCTGAGCGTCGCTTCCACCCGCGTGGTGCTGCTGCACGGCCACGAGGGCACGCATGCCGCCGGCCAGGTGATCGAAGCCTTCGGCAACGTCGTCATCGGCGGCAACTTCGTGGTCGGCCTGGTGATCTTCATCATCCTGATGATCGTCAACTTCATCGTCGTGACCAAGGGCGCGGAGCGGATCTCGGAAGTCTCGGCCCGCTTCACGCTCGATGCGCTGCCGGGCAAGCAGATGGCGATCGACGCCGACCTGAACGCGGGCCTGATCAACCAGGAACAGGCCACCACGCGGCGCAAGGATGTCGCGGCCGAAGCCGACTTCTACGGCGCCATGGATGGCGCCTCGAAGTTCGTGCGCGGCGACGCGATCGCATCGATCCTGATCCTGATCATCAACCTGGTGGGCGGCGTCGCGATCGGCGCCCTGATGTACGACCTGGCCCTGGGCGACGCCTTCCGCGTGTACGCGCTGCTGACCATCGGCGACGGCCTGGTGGCCCAGATCCCGGCCCTGATGCTGTCGGCCGCGGCCGCGATCCTGGTGACCCGCATCGGCGAATCGGGCGACCTCGAGCAGCAGGTCGGCAACCAGGTGCTGGCCCAGCCGGGCGTGCTGTACTCGGCGGCCGGCGTCATGCTGTTGATGGCGGTGGTGCCCGGCATGCCATGGCTGTTCTTCGCGCTGGCGGCGGCGGTGCTGGCCTTCGCCGGCTGGAAGGTTGGCGGCCGGATCAAGGCGCCGGACGTATCCGGCGTGGCCAAAATCGAGGCCGCGCTGCGGGATGAGCGCGCGCCCGATCTCGACTGGCAGGCCCTGCCGGTGGTGCAGCCGGTGACGGTGGCGGTCGGCTACAAGCTGGTCGGGATGGTCGACCGCGCCCAGGGCGAACCGCTGGTCAAGCGCATCAAGGGCGTGCGCCAGAGCCTGTCGGAACAGATGGGCATGTTGCTGCCGGCGATCGCGGTGCGCGACGACCTGGCGCTGCGCCCGACCCAGTATTCGATCAGCCTGTCCGGCACCGTGGTGGCCGAGGCCGAGGTGATGCCCGAGCACCTGCTGGCGATCCCGTCGCCGAACGTGTACGGCGAACTCGACGGCATCCCCGGCATCGAGCCGGCCTACGGCATGGCCATCACCTGGATCACACCCGACCAGAAGGCGCATGCGCTGGGCCTGGGTTACCAGGTGGTCGAGGTGCCGAGCGCCATCGCGACCCACGTCTCGAAGGTGGTGCGCGAATACCTGCACGAGCTGTTCCGCCACGAAGACGTGCCGGCGATCCTGGAGCGCCTCACCGCCCTGTCGCCCAAGCTGGCCGCGGCGCTGGAAAAGGCGCTGACCCACACCCAGCTGCTGCGCGTGTTCCGCGTGCTGCTGGCCGAGGGCGTGTCGCTGAAGGACATCGTGGTGATCGCCACCACCCTGCTCGACAGCTCGGAGACCACCAAGGATCCGATCCTGCTGGCGGCCGAGGTGCGCTGCGCGCTGCGGCGCCAGATCGTCTCGACCCTGTTCGGCAAAAAGAAGGAGATGCCGGCCTTTAACCTGTCGGCCGAACTGGAAAACATGCTGCTCGGTTCCCTGAACCAGGCGCGCCAGAACGGCGGCGGCAAGGTAGTGCTGGATAATTACCCGATCGATCCGCAACTGCTGTCTCAGCTGCAGATCAATATGCCGGTGGCGCGCGAGCAGATGAAGCAGCAGCACACGCCGCCGCTGCTGCTGGTGCTGCCGCAGGTGCGCCCGCTGCTGGCGCGCTATGCGCGCCTGTTCGCGCCGGGGCTGCACGTGCTGTCGTATAACGAGATTCCCGAGAACCGCGACGTGTCGATCGTGGGGACGGTGGGCTAAACCTCAGCGCGCGCTTCCGGCGCCGGCTGCGCCGGAAGCAGCAGCGCCAGTTCGGCCACCGTCCTGAACACCGCGGGCGTGAGCGCCTGCGCCGCCGCCTCGGCGTTGGCGATCATGGCGTGGCTGGCCCCGGCCGGCAGGCGGTCGCGGTACTGCCAGCGCAATACCTTCACCCCGGCCTTTTCCAATACCGTTTCCAGTTCCGGCTGCAGCCAGCGCAGCCGCGTCAACGCACGGCTGTCAGGGGCGCAGATCTCGATGGCGACGCCCTGCGGCAGCGGCTCGACCTGGATCACCACCGCCGAACCGTCGGCCAGTTCCAGTTCCAGGCGCAGCGCGGCGCGCGGCCGGCGCCGGCGGCCGGGCGGCTTGTCCGCGTCCTCGGACACGACGTCAAGGTGCTGCGGCGCGGCGCCGCCGGCATGCACGGTGAAGCGCCAGGCGTCCTGGTGGGCGGCCAGCAGCTCGGCCTGGCGCAGCACCTGGCCCTGCTGGGCCGCCATCAGCTGCGCCGGCGACAGCTGGCCGGCGCTGGCCGCCAGCGCCTGGCTGGTCAGCTGGCTGCCGTGGTTGCGGACCTGGGCGCGCCAGGCGCGCGCCAGGCTGGCCCCATCCTGCTGCGGATAGGCGAGCTGGCGCGCCATCAGCACCTGATCGGGACGCATGGCGGCGCCGTCGGCGCCGGCCTCGGGTGCTGTCTGTGCGGAAGCGGCGCCGCCGCCCGCCAAGGGCTGGGAAAAGGGCAGCGCCGGCGCATCGCCGCCGGCCAGCAGCGCGGCGGGAACGACGGCGGTCACGGCGCCGACCTGCAGCGGCGTCGCAGGCGGCGGAGGAAGGGCAGGGAAGGTGATGCTGGCCATGAGGGACCCCGGTCAAAAAGAAAAAGGCCAACCGCAAGGCTGGCCTTTGTAGCTCAACCCGGAGTGAGGTCCGGGTATGCGGCCATTACTGCAGCAGCGACATGACCATCGACGACAGGCTGTTCGACTGCTTCAGCATCGCGGTGCCGGCTTGCAGCAGCATCTGGTTCGAAGTCATGTTGGCGCTTTCGGTGGCGAAGTCGACGTCCATGATGCGGCCAGCAGCGGCTTGAGTGTTGCTGCTGATGTTTGCCAGGTTGCTCGAGACGTGTTCCAAACGGTTCGATGCCGCGCCCAGGGTCGAACGGACTTCGCCGACTGCATCGATTGCGGTTTGCAGCGCGTCGATCGTATTCGATGCATCAGCAGTCAGCTCGGTGCCAGTCACGCCGGCCGAGGTGCCAAACGAAGTATAGTTTTTGCTGGTAGCGCTGAGCGAGGTATGCAGGGCAGTAACGACGTTAGTCAAATCGACAGTCATTTTTTCGGCGGTGGAGGCGCCAATTTGGAAATTCATTTCGCCAACCATTGCGCCGTCATCACCGCTGGCACCGGCAGCGATTGCAGTATTGAACTTAGTTGCCGCGTCGACAGCCGTTTGCTTCTCTGCAACAATTTTCTGCTGTGTTTTCAGCGCGACATCTGCATTCTGGTAAGCAGCCAACAGCGTTCCCAGATTTGTATCATCAGTGCGATTGTCGTATGCATCCTTAGCGTTGTTGAAAGTCAGCAGCAGTCCAGGATCCGTACCATCACCGATCTTATCGCTTTCCGTCGTGAGTTCTGCGGTCGCGCTTTCCAAAGCCAAGGCGGCAGCGTCGATATCACCCGCAGTTGCGGCGGTGGACAGCAGTTTAGTACCGCCGAAAGTAGTGTTCCCGACGATATTGGTCAGCTCTTTCGCCAGCGCGTCGTATTCCGACTGCATGGCGGTCTTGTCCTTGGCAGTCGATGATGCATCGGCAGCCTGGGTTGCCAGATCCTTCATGCGCACCAGGATGTTGCTGGTTTCAGCCAGCGCGCCTTCAGCGGTTTGCATCATCGAGATGCCGTTCTGGGTGTTGCGCATGGCCATGGCCATCCCGCTGGTCTGTGCTTTCAGACGGGTAGCGATCTGGAGGCCGGCGGCGTCGTCCATTGCCGAGTTGATGCGGTAGCCGGTCGACAGGCGGGTCATCGAGGTCGACAGCGAGCTCTGATTGCGCGAAATCGCGTTCTGTGCGGACAGCGCAGCGTTGTTGGTGTGAAGGCTCAGCATGGGAAGCTCCTAGTATGTGAATTCGGGTGAATCGTCTGGTTTCGAGTGCGTCACTCGCTCTCACAGGTACAAGGCGACATGTTTCGCTCAGTCATTAAGTTCCATGTGGAAATATTTTTCTTGCCCTTGACCTCAAGTGAGCTTGAGGATTTATAAAGGCAGTATTTACTACCCAGGAGAGAACATGAACAAACCAGCCGAGCTACCCATTCTCGACCGTCCCGAGTTTCGGACTTCCAGCGGCGCCATCGAAGCCGACGCCGTGATCATCGGCGCCGGCCCGGTCGGCCTGTTCCAGGTCTTCGAACTGGGCCTGCTCGATATCCGGGCCCACGTGATCGATTCGCTCGGCGCCGTGGGCGGCCAGTGCATGGAACTGTACCCGGACAAGCCGATCCACGACATTCCGGCGGCGCCCGTGCTCACCGGGCGCGAACTGACCGACAACCTGCTGCGCCAGATCGCGCCGTTCGCGCCGACCTTCCATCTGGGGCAGGAAGTCACGCTGCTGCAGCGGCGCGCCGACCGCCGGTTCGACCTCGAGACCTCGCTCGGCACGCGCTTCATCGCCAGGACGGTCATCATCGCGGCCGGCGTCGGCGCCTTCCAGCCGCGCAAGCTGAAAGTGACCGGCATCGACCGCTTCGAGGGAAGCCAGCTGTTCTACCGGATCAAGCACCCCGAGCGCTTCCACGGCCGGCAACTGGTGATCTGCGGGGGCGGGGATGCGGCGCTGGACTGGGCGCTGGAATTCGCGGGCAAGGCCGCATCGGTGGTGCTGGTGCACCGCCGCGACGGTTTCCGCGCCGCCCCGGCCTCGATCGCGAAGATGAAGCAGCTGTGCGAGGCGCAGGAGATGCAGTTCATCTCCGGCCAGGTCACGGGCTTCGACGTGCAGGGCGGCCGGCTGTCCGAAGTGAAGGTGGCCGGGGGCGACGGCGTCACCCGGCGCGTGCCGGTCGACGTCCTGATGGTGTTCTTCGGCCTGCTGCCGATGCTGGGACCGATCGTGGACTGGGGGCTGGACATGGAGATGCGCCAGTTGCGGGTGCGCGACACCGCGACGTTCGAGACCAGCGAACCGGGCATCTATGCCGTCGGCGACATCAATACCTATCCCGGCAAGAAGAAACTGATCCTGTCGGGCTTTCACGAGGCGGCGCTGGCGGCCTTCGGCGCGGCGGCCCATGTCTTCCCCGACAAAAAGACGCACATGTTGTATACGACGACGTCGCCGAAGATCCACAAATTGCTGGGCGTGGAGACGCCGGTCTTCGACTGAGCGAAAAGAAAAGCGTCGGTCGGTGCATCCAGTGCGGCCGTGGCGCCGTATGTCGGCACACCACGCCGGAATGACACGCGCGATGGGTGGCGCGGGATGATCTTCTGGAACATCGGTCGCCTCGGTCGATCGACCGATACCGCGACGATGTGGCCATTCCTATACTGGCTTCACTCACCCAACGACACCTCAAGGAGAACACCATGACCGTCCAACGCCACCTGCGCACCCTCGCCATCGCCGCCGCTCTCGCCGCCACCGGCTTGCAGGCCCACGCCGCCGACGCAGCCGCCAGCGCCAAGCCCTCCGTCGTGATCGTGCACGGCGCCTTCGCCGACGGCTCGGACTGGGCCAGGGTCATCCCGCTGCTGCAGGCCAAGGGCGTGAAGGTCACCGCGGTGCAGAACCCGCTGACCTCGCTGGCCGACGACGTCGCCGCCGCCAGGCGCGCGATCGAGACCCAGCCGGGCAAGGTGGTGCTGGTCGGACACTCCTGGGGCGGCACCGTGATCACCGAGGCCGGCCAGCACGACAAGGTGGGCAGCCTGGTGTACGTGGCGGCGTTCGCGCCGGACGCCGGCAAGTCCACCGCCGAGACCGGCGAAGGCTACCCGGCCGCCCCCGGCAGCAAGCGTTTCGTGGCCGATAAAGACGGCTTCCTGAGCCTGCCGGAAGCGGCGATGCGCGAAGACTTCGCCCAGGACGTGCCGGCCGCGCAAGCCGCCGTGATGACCGCGACCCAGGGGCCGATCCAGGCCAAGGCGTTCAGCGACAAGGTGAGCAACGCCGCCTGGGCGGGCAAGCCGTCGTGGTTCATCGTCAGCGCCCGCGACCGCATGATCGATCCCGGCCTGCAGCGCGCGATGGCGAAAAAAATCGGCGCCAGGGTCACGGACCTGCCGGCCAGCCACGTGCCGCAGCAGTCGCGTCCGGCGGAAGTCGCGAAAGTGATCCTGGATGCCGTGGCCGCCACGGGCGCAAACTGAGCGCCAACCGAGCGCCAACCGAGCGGGCAAGACTGGATGAACGGGACGTCGGGCCGGCCTTCGCCGGCCAGACGCGACGCCTGGTCGACCAGGGCCCGCATCCTGGACTGGTGCTGGCTGCGCATCGAGAGCGGGCTGATACCCGGCATCGGCTTCATCCTCGCCGTCGCGGCGTTTTAATGGAAATTGAACGCTGGCTCAACCATGCGCCAGGACATCGATTGACTCGATATGATTTGAATAACACAATTACTATCAAGGACAATCCAATGTCGACTGTCGTTACAGCGAACCCGGCATACCGCAGCGCGCCGGGCACGCTTCATACCATCCTGCTCGCGGGCAGCGTCTCGCTCTTCCTCGGCGCATTGCTGAGCGATCTCGCCTACTACAACACTTACCAGATCCAGTGGAGCAATTTTGCGTCCTGGCTGATCGCCGGCGCCGAGCTGTTCAGCGGGCTGGCCCTGGTGTTTGCGCTGGTCAACCTGATCCGCGCGCCGCACAAGAAGGGCCATGTATTGACTTATTTCCTGCTGCTGCTGGCCACCTGGGCGCTGGGGCTGTTCAACGCCTTCCAGCACGCCAAGGATGCCTGGGCCGTCATGCCGGCCGGCCTGGTGTTGTCCGTCATCGTCTTCGTCCTGGCCTGCCTGGCGGCCTGGGTCGGCCTGAATCCACGCGTGGGAGGTGCGCCATGAAGCGATCGAGCCCACTGGTCATGCTGGGCGTGACCCTGCTGCTGGCCGCATGCACCGAAGGCGAGGGCGCCAAGACGCTGTCGCGCGGCGCCGACCCGACGCTGCCGGAGCCGCAACGCGGCATCTTGCCAAGCATGAAGATCGCCGAACCGTCGCCATGGGGCGACCAGAAGCCGACCGTGCCGGAAGGCTTCAGCGTCACGGCCATCGCGACCGATCTGCAGATCCCGCGCCAGACGCTGGTCTTGCCGAACGGAGACATCCTGGTGGCCGAAGGCCGCGGCGGCAATGCGGCCAAGCTCAAGCCGAAAGACGTGATCGCCGGCTACATCAAGGCCAAGGGCAATACCCAGGTCAAGAGCGGCAACCGCCTGACCCTGCTGCGCGACGCCGACGGCGACGGCCAGTACGAGCTCAAGACCGTGTTCGCGGACAAGCTGAACGCTCCATACGGCCTGGCGTTTGCCAACAACAAGATTTACGTGGCCAACCAGGACGAGCTGGTGAGCTTTGACTACCAGGAAGGCCAGACGGAGGCCGGCGGCGCGCCGACCACGATCACCAAGCTGCCTTCCGCGATCAACCACCACTGGACCAAGGCAATGACCGTCAGCCCTGACGGGCGTTATCTCTATGTCGGCATCGGCTCGAACAGCAATATCACCGAGCGCGGCATGGAAGCCGAGGTCGATCGCGCCATGGTGTGGCAGATCGACGCCACTGCCGGCACCTATAAACCGTATGCGACGGGCCTGCGCAATCCGACGGCGCTGGCGATCAACCCGGAAACCGGGCAGCTGTGGTCGGTGGTCAACGAACGCGACGAGCTGGGACCGGACCTGGTGCCGGATTACCTGACCTCGGTGCGTGAAGGCGGCTTCTATGGCTGGCCCTACGCCTACTGGGGCCAGAACGCCGATCCGCGCGTCAAGCCGGGTGACCCGGAAAAGGTCAAGGCCACCATCAAGCCGGATTACAGCCTCGGCTCGCACGTCGCCGCACTGGGTCTGCATTTCTCGTCGCCGGTGATGGGCGAGAAATTCGCCAACGGCGCCTTCGTCGGCGAGCATGGCAGCTGGAACCGCAATCCGCCGGTGGGCTACAAGGTGATCTTCATACCGTTCGCCAACGGCCGTCCGGCCGGCGAACCGATCGACTTCGTCACCGGCTTCCGTACCGAGGAAGGCAAGACGCGCGGCCGGCCGGTGGGCGTGACTGTCGACCCTAAGGGCGCCCTGATCGTGGCGGACGACCTGGCCAATACCGTGTGGCGGGTGACGCGCAACCGTTGATGCGGTAGTGAATCGAGAACGGCGGCCTTGCTCCGGCAATGCCGCCATTTTTTATGCGCCCGCATGGTCCGCTAGCAAAGGTGTTCGCAAAACTGTTCGGCACCAAGTGTGCGGTCCGGGCAGCTTTGGCTTATCATTGCGGGTTCCCGACAGTATCCGTCGTCTTTTTACCGGCGACCACCCCCTCTCAGCATGAGCACCACCCCGACCATTCCAGGCATCGCCCCAGCCTCCGTCCTGCCATCGCGCCGCCTGTCGGTCGCTCCCATGATGGACTGGACCGACCGCCATTGCCGCGTCTTCCACCGCCAGATCACCCGCCACACCTGGCTGTACACCGAGATGGTCACCACCGGCGCCCTGGTCTATGGCGACGTCGAGCGCCACCTGCGCTATGACGACGTCGAGCACCCGGTCGCCCTGCAGCTGGGCGGCAGCGATCCGCTTGATCTGGCCAAAAGCGCGAAGCTGGGCGAGCAATGGGGCTATGACGAGATCAACCTCAATTGCGGCTGCCCGTCCGAGCGGGTGCAGAAGGGCGCGTTCGGCGCCTGCCTGATGAACGAGCCGCAATTGGTGGCCGATTGCGTGAAGGCGATGCGCGACGCGGTCTCGATCGACGTGACGGTGAAGCACCGCATCGGCATCGATTACGACGAGGAATACGGCTTCGTGCGCGATTTCGTCGGCACCATCGCCGATGCCGGCTGCAAGACCTTCATCGTGCACGCCCGCAATGCCGTCCTGAAAGGGCTGTCGCCCAAGGAAAACCGCGAGATCCCGCCGCTGCGCTACGCGGTCGCCTACCAGCTCAAGCGGGAATTCCCTGACCTCGAGATCCTGATCAACGGCGGCATCAAGAGCGACGACGAGATCGCGCTGCACCTGGAACACGTCGATGGCGTGATGCTGGGCCGCGAGGCCTATCACAATCCCTGGACCATGGCCGACTGGGACCGCCGCTTCTATGGTGACGCCGGCGCCGGTCGCCCGCGTTCGCGGGTCGAGGTGCTGGAGGCGATGATCCCGTATATCGAGGAGCAGCTGCGCCTGTACGGCCCGCTGGGCCTGAAGCTCAACAGCATCACGCGCCACATGCTGGGCCTGATGCAGGGCTTACCGGGCGCCCGTTCTTTCCGCCAGACCCTGTCCGACTCGAAGAAGCTGGCGCTGGGCGATCCGCGCCTGCTCCTTGAAGCTGCCGCCAGGATGCCGGCTGCGGCCTGAAATAATCTATCCAAAAGTAACAAAAAGGCGTGCTGAGGCACGCCTTTTTTTATTTCCTGTCGACAAATCGATACATTTGATTGTCGAAATGACCACGCAAGTTTCAAAATTGCTTGCTGTGTGGAAATAGCCGTTCCATAATGCAGACCTGTTCCAATGTTGCACTGTATCAATCCTGTTGTTGTGCCGAAACAATTCGGTCGAGCAAGAGATTTTCTGACTAGCGACATGAAATCTTGATTTATCCTGTCGGAAACACCTGAAATCGTGAAGAAACAATGATTTCAGACGCGCTTCGCACGGCGCTTGTCTCTCCGAGCGAGTTTCGATCAATAAGTTACAGGGAAAACACGAATGAATTTGAACAACATGAAGGTCGGTACCCGTCTGGCCCTCGGTTTCGCACTGATCCTGGTGCTGCTGGTGGCTGTTGCTGTAGTGGGTATCTTGCGCATGGCGCAGATCCAGGATCGCCTTGACCACGTGGTCAGCGTGAGCAATGTGTCGACCGGCCTCGTGATCGAGATGCGCAACAACGTCAATGACCGCCTGCAGTCGCTGCGCGTCCTGACCCTGATGGCCGATCCGGCCGACATGGAACCGGAGATCGCCAAGTTCAAGGAACAGACCGCGCAGTACAACGAAACCCAGCGCAAGCTGACTGCCCTGTTCGCATCGAATGGCAACGACCAGGAAAAGGCGCTGCTGGCCCAGATCAAGGAACACGAAACCGCCGCCATGCCGGCGATCGCCCGCGCCACCGAACTTTATCTGGCCGCTAACGCCATGGACGCCACCCGCGTGATGGTGCGCGAAGTGCGCCCGGTGCAGCGCAAGTGGACCGACGCCCTGAACGCGCTGGCCGCCCAGGAAGAAAAACAGAACGCGCAGACCAAGGCCGATGCCGAAGCGGCGTTCGACAATGCCCGTAACTTCATGCTGGTCCTGCTGGCCCTGGCCGTGGTGCTGGGCGTGGCCGCCGCCGTCGTGATCACCCGCAGCCTGCTCAAGCAGCTCGGTGGCGAGCCTGGCTACACCGCCAAGATCGCCGGCAGCATCGCCCACGGCGACCTGTCGATCGCCATCGACACCAAGGAGTCGGACCGCGGCAGCCTGCTGGTCGAAATGAAAGAAATGCGCAACAGCCTGGTCGACATCGTGGCCCAGGTGCGCCGCGGCACCGAAACCATCGGCACCGCCTCGCGTGAAATCGCCGCCGGCAATATCGACCTGTCCTCGCGTACCGAACTGCAGGCCAGCTCGCTGGAAAAGACCGCATCGGCCATGGAACAGCTGACCTCGACCGTCAAGCAGAACGCCGACAACGCCCGTGAAGCCAATGCCCTGGCTGCCGCCGCGTCGGACGTGGCCCGCAAGGGCGGCGACGTGGTGTCGCAAGTGGTCGGCACCATGGGCGAGATCAATGGCTCGGCCAGCAAGATCGCCGACATCATCGGCGTGATCGACGGCATCGCCTTCCAGACCAACATCCTGGCGCTGAACGCCGCGGTCGAAGCGGCCCGCGCCGGCGAACAGGGTCGTGGCTTCGCGGTCGTCGCTTCCGAAGTGCGTAACCTGGCCCAGCGTTCGGCTGCGGCGGCGAAAGAAATCAAGACCCTGATCGACGATTCGGTGTCGAAGGTCGAGCGCGGCAGCAAGCTGGTCGGCCAGGCCGGCGTGACGATGGATGAAGTGGTGTCGAGCGTCAAGCGCGTGACCGACATCATGAGCGAGATCGCCAACGCCAGCGCCGAACAGAGCGCCGGCATCGCCCAGGTCAACACCTCGATCATCGAGATGGATGGCATGACCCAGCAAAATGCCGCGCTGGTGGAAGAAGCCGCCGCGGCCGCCCAGAGCCTGCAAGACCAGGCCGGCGAACTGGCCCGCGTGGTCAGCATCTTCAAGCTGGAAGAGGGTGAACAGTTCCAATTCGAGGCGCAGGCGCCAGTCGCGACCACCACCGCGGTGGTGGTCCGTCCGGCCGCCAAGCGTCCCGTACCGCCGGCGCCGAAAAAGCCGGTCGCCGCCAGCGCCGCGGTGAATCCGGACGAGGCGGAAGTCGCGCCGAAGCCGAAAAAGGCAGCTGCCACCGTCGGCAACGACGAGTGGGAAGAATTCTAAGCATTCATTACCAAGCAAACCTGCGCCGGCCAGTCGGGCGGCGCGCAGCACGCATCACGACATTTAACTCTTAAAAACCTTATTTGGGGAAATCATGAAAAACCTGTCCGCCAAGCTGTTCGTTGCACTGACCCTGACCGGCGCCGCCAGCGCCAGCTTCGCCGCCGAAACCCCGGCATCGTTCGATCCGAAGAAGTGCGCCATCGAATATCCGAAGGCGTCGCTGATGAACGAAGAGCAGGGCACGACCTCGGCATCGTTCCTGGTCAATGCGGACGGCACCGTGGCGGAATCGAAGATCGACAAGTCGAGCGGCTTCAAGAACCTGGACCGCGCACTGGTCAAGGGCTTGACCTCGTGCAAGTTCAAGCCGGGCACCAAGGATGGCGCACCGGCCCAGACCTGGACCAAGGTCGACTACGCCTTCAAGCTCGACTAAACCCTTCCCCCTTTACACAGCCGGCTTCCACAGCCGGCTGTGTTTTTGCGGCGCCTGTTTTTGCGCACCACCGCTTTCTCGCCCTCCCGCCTTTTTCCTTTCGCTGTTACAAATTTGTAGCGGCATGTATCGACTGTAAAGACTTCCTTCAGTTCATCTTTTTGGCGTTCCGTCTCGCTATAGTGATCTCACACCAACCGAAACGGAGAGCACCATGAAAACCATTCTCGCCACCGCCGCCGCCATCCTGATCGGCAGCGCAGCATTCGCACCAGTGCAGGCCCAGGCCGCTCATCCGCGGGCCGAGGTGATCGTCATCAAGAAGGCGCCGCCGGCGCCCCGCCGCGAAGCCGTGCCGGCCGCGCGCCGCGGCTTCGAATGGGTGTCGGGTTACTGGGACTGGAACGGCCGCCGTCACGAATGGGTCGCCGGCCACTGGGAAAAAGTACGTCCGGGCTATGCCTACCAGCGCGCGCAATGGCGCCAGGACCGTAATGGCTGGCATCTCGAGCGCGGCGGCTGGCACCAGTCGCGCCAGGTAGCGGTCCATCGTGACCGTGACCGCGATCGCGACGGCGTCCCCAACCGCCACGACGCCCGCCCGAACAATCCTAACCGCTATTGATGGCAGGCGCTCAGGGTGCGGCGAGATCGCCGCCGCACACCTGGTTGCGGCCCGACTGCTTGGCCCGATAGAGCAGGGCGTCGGCCCGCTCCACCAGAGCGGTGGCGCTGTCGGTCGCCATGCCGCCACCGGCGCCGCTGGTATACACGCCCACGCTGATGGTCACCACGCCAGGGCCATTGCCGACATGCGCAATCCCGAGCGCCATCACTTCCTGGCGGATGCGTTCGGCCACCATCCTGGCGCCGGCCGGATCGGTATCCGGCAGTAGCGCCACGAATTCTTCCCCGCCGTAGCGCGCGACAAGGTCGGCCGGCCGCACCAGGCAACCTTCCAGCGCTTGCGCCACCTGGCGCAGGCAGGCGTCGCCCGCCACATGGCCATAGGTGTCGTTGTAGCGCTTGAAGTAATCGACGTCGAGCATCAGCAGCGACAGCGGCACGCCGCTTCGGGCCGCGCGCGCGAACTCCACGTCCAGCGCTTGCTCGAAGCGGCGCCGGTTGGCGATGCCGGTCAGGCTGTCGTGGTCGGCCAGGACGGTCAGCGCGCGGTTATGTTCCTGCAGCAGTTCGCGCGCCTGCACCAGCTCGTGCTCGAGGTGGTCGCGGATGACAATCTGGCGCACCAGGCGCCGGCCGAAATAGAGCAGGAATGCAATGGCGACCAGGGTGATGACGGCCTGGCCGAGCATCGACTTCAGCCATTTTTCCAGGATGTCGTGCTTGCTCTGCGCGGTGGCGACGATCAGCGGATACGTTTCCAGGTGGCGGTAGCTGTACAGCCTTTCGATGCCGTCGATCTTCGATCGCAGCATCGCGGTGCCGGCCGGGCCGGAACTCTGGAACAGCCGGTGCACCGGGCCACTGCTGGTATCGGTGCCGATCAGCATGTCGCTGTGTGGGAGGCGATACACCATGGTGCCGTCGTCCAGGGTCAGCATGATCACGCCGTTGCTGCCCACGTCGAAGGTCTTGTAGAGAGTGGAGAAGTAGGCGATGCGGATCGTGCCGAGCGCGACGCCGCCGAAGGTGCCGTCCGGATTATTGAGGCGGCGCGACACGGGCAGCACCCACTCGTCGTTGGAGCGGCTGCGTACCGGCTTGCCCACGTGGATGAAGCGGTCGGGATTGTTCAGGTGGTACTGGAAATACTCGCGGTCGTCGACCGTGTACAACGGGATGCGGTCCTGCGAGGTCATCAGCCAATGGCCATCGGGGCCGAACACGAACAAGCCATGCAGCTCCTCGACCTGGGCCACCATATTCTTCAGGTGCAACTGCAGGCGTGGGCGCCCCGCACCTGTCATGCCATCGTTCTCGATCCGCTCGACGACGCCGGCCAGCACGGTATCGACCACCCGCACCGCGCTCTCGGCCTGGGCCGCCAGCGCGTGCGACATATTCGTGGTGGCGACGGCCACTTCCGCCAGCCGCTCCTTGCGCGCGCGCCAGCCGTCCCAGACCTGTATGGTCAGCAACAACAGCCATAGGGCGGCAACGAACAGCACGGCGTTGCGCACTGCCGGGCGTTTTTCGGCGGTCAGGCGGGAGATCTCGGGGGCGGTACGCTTGTCTGGCATAAATCGGGGAGCCGCCAGGGCTCCATGCCCGCAATCCGGCATGCAAGGAAGGCGACTCGAATTTCCTGTAGAAAAGTCACCAATTGTTGCACATCAAGCATTGCCCAGCCGTTAAGTTGGTGTTTTTTACATCTGTCTCACGGTATTGACGCCAAATGTGAAGCGCATTCAGGCCACGCGCAAGCCGAGCTCGCTGACCAGTTCGGCGGCTTGGCGCGGCGTGATCCAGGCGCCCTGGAACAGCTTGATGTCGGCCAGGGTGATGCCGCCCAGGTCGGCTTCGCGCAAGTCGGCGTTGTCGAAGCGCGCCTGCTTCAGGTTGGCGCCGCGCAGGCTGCCGCCTTCGAACACGGCGTCGCGAAAATCGCAGGCGGCCAGATCGGCGTCGCCGAAATCGAGCCCGATGAGTTTCGCCTTGCGGAACGACATGCGACGCAGGTCGGCGCCGACCAGCAGGCAATCCTCGAACGCCAGGCCGAGGTGGGCCGCTTCCTCGAAGCTGGCGCCGGTCAGCTTGCAGCCCCTGAAGACGAGGGAGGCCAGGTGGGCGCGGCGCCAGCTGCTGTTGTTCAAGTCGCAGCCCTGGAAGCGGGCGTCGGTCAGGTCGGCCGCTTCGAAGTCGGCTTGCCGGCCGCGGCAGCGTTGCCAGGTGGTCTGGCCCAGCCTGGCGGCGTAGAACGAGGTCTCGGCGATGCTGCAGCTGATGAAAGTGCAGCTGCGCAGGTCGAGGCGCGACAGGTCGGCGCCGTCGAGGTCGCACTCCTGGAAGACGAGCGGGGCGTGCGGCAATGCCGCTTCGACGTCCGCGCGGGAGAGGGTTTGTTCGACAATCTGCATGCTGATTCTTCGCAAAACAAAAAAGGCCACGTGCCGGAGCAGGTGACCTTTTTCGTGAATTCGGTGGGGTGGCTGATGGGACTCGAACCCACGACAACAGGAATCACAATCCTGGACTCTACCAACTGAGCTACAGCCACCACTGACTTTCTTTTCTATCTCTGCATTGCCGAGACAGAACGAGATTATAAGGGCTTCATCTCAAACTGGCAAATTTAAATGTGCACTCAGGATGCCGGGGCCGGCGGCCAGCCCGCCGGCAGTGGCAACGCCACCTCGTGCACCGGCGGATCGATGCCCAGCAGGCTGCGGAATGCCGCCGTCAGGGCGGTCGCGCTGGCGCTGGTGTAGCCGGTCAGGCTGGCGGGAATGGTGCTTTGTGCGCGTAGCTGGCTGGCGCCGGCCAGCAGGCGCGCGAGCTGGCGCGCCACGGCGTCGCCGGTATCGACCAGGGCCACGTCCGGCCGGCCGGCATCCTTCAGCAGGCGCTCGATCGAGGCGCGCACCAGCGGGTAGTGGGTACAGCCCAGCACCAGCGTGTCTGCTCCTTCAGTGAGCAGCGGCATGATGAAGCGCTTCAGCATCGCGCTGGTGGCGGTCGAATCCAGTTCGCCGAACTCGATCTGGTCGGCCAGGCCGACGCAGGGCTGCAGCAGGAACTCGGCGCCTGAATCGCGGTGGATCTGGTCGCGCAGCTGCAGGAACTTGGCGCCGCGCAGGGTGCGCTCGGTGGCCAGCACGCCCACCTTGCCGCTGCGGGTGAGGCTTGCCGCCGGCTTCAGGCCCGGTTCGACGCCGACGATGGGCATGCCGGGGTGGCGTTCGCGCAGTTCGCGCACGGCGGCCACGGTGGCGGTGTTGCAGGCCACGACCAGCGCCTTCGCGCCTTGCGCCAATAGAAAATCGCCGATCGCCAGCACGCGTTCGACGACGATGTGTTCGGGTTTGTCGCCGTAGGGGGCGAAGCCGGTGTCGGCCAGGTAGAGCAGGTGTTCGTGCGGCAGCTGCGCCTGGATGTGGCGCAGCACCGACAGGCCGCCGACGCCCGAGTCGAAGATGCCAACCGGAGCGTCGGGGAGAGTCATGATTCTGTTCGAATCAAGCGACGGTGACCGGCACGCCTTTCAGCGATTCGATCTTGGCCGACCATTCTTTCGGGCCGGTATTGTGGACCGAGGTGCCGGTCGAATCGACGGCGACGGTGACCGGCATGTCGGTCACGTCGAACTCGTAGATCGCTTCCATGCCCAGGTCTTCGAAACCGACGACTTTCGCGGACTTGATCGCTTTCGAGACCAGGTAGGCCGAGCCGCCGACCGCCATCAGGTAGGCCGACTTGTGCTTCTGGATCGATTCGATCGCCGCCGGGCCGCGCTCGGCCTTGCCGATCATCGAGATCAGGCCGGTCTTCTCCAGCATCATGTCGGTGAACTTGTCCATGCGGGTGGCGGTCGTCGGGCCAGCCGGGCCGACCACTTCGCTGCCGACCGGATCGACCGGGCCGACGTAGTAGATCACGCGGTTGGTGAAGTCCACCGGCAGGCTTTCGCCCTTGGCCAGCATGTCCTGGATGCGCTTGTGCGCGGCGTCGCGGCCGGTGAGCATCTTGCCGTTCAGGAGCAGGGTCTGGCCCGGCTTCCACGATGCGACTTCTTCCTTGGTCAGGGTGTTCAGGTCGACGCGCTTCGATTTCTCGGTGTCCGGGGTCCAGTGCACTTCAGGCCAGGTCGACAGCGCAGGCGGTTCGATATAGGCCGGGCCCGAGCCGTCCAGCACGAAGTGGGCGTGGCGGGTGGCGGCGCAGTTCGGGATCATCGCCACCGGCTTCGAGGCCGCGTGGGTCGGGTACATATTGATCTTCACGTCCAGCACGGTGGTCAGGCCGCCCAGGCCCTGGGCGCCGATGCCCAGCGCGTTGATCTTGTCGCACAGCTCGATGCGCAGCTCTTCGAGCTTGTTTTGCGGGCCGCGCTGGCGCAGCTCGTACATGTCGATGTCTTCCATCAGCGACTCTTTCGCCATCAGCATCGCCTTCTCGGCGGTGCCGCCGATGCCGATGCCGAGCATGCCCGGCGGGCACCAGCCGGCGCCCATCAGCGGCACGGTCTTGATCACCCAGTCGACCAGCGAGTCGGATGGGTTGAGCATGACGAACTTGGTCTTGTTTTCGGAGCCGCCGCCCTTGGCCGCCAGCTTGACGTCCACGGTGTCGCCCTCGACCAGTTCCATGTGGACCACGGCCGGGGTGTTGTCCTTGGTGTTCTTGCGCTCGAAGTGCGGGTCGGCCACGATCGAGGCGCGCAGCTTGTTGTCGGCGAAGTTGTACGCGCGGCGCACGCCTTCGTTGACGGCGTCGGTCACCGAGCCGGTGAAGCCTTCAAAGCGCACGCCCATGCCCACCTTCAGGAACACGTTGACGATGCCGGTGTCCTGGCAGATCGGACGCTTGCCTTCGGCGCACATGCGCGAATTGGTCAGGATCTGGGCGATCGCGTCCTTCGCGGCCGGGCTTTGCTCGGTCTCGTAGGCGCGTGCCAGGTGCTGGATATAGTCGGCCGGATGGTAGTAGCTGATGTACTGCAGCGCGGCCGCGACGGATTCGATCAGGTCTTCCTGGGTAATGACGGTTGCCATGGTGGGAAATCTCTCGTGATGGAGTGTCGGAGTATCGTTATCGTTGTGTTACTGCTGGTGCTTCAGTGCTTGTCGTGATGCGTCATGGTGGTGATGCGGTCGGTCCACGAGATCGCCAGCGCCGACACCAGGAAGGCGACGTGAATCAGGGTCTGCCACATCAGGGTCTTCTCGTGGTAGTTGGCGGCGTTGATGAAGGTCTTGAGCAGGTGGATCGACGAGATGCCGATGATCGCCATCGCCAGCTTGGTCTTCAGGACCGAGGCGTTCACGTGCGACAGCCATTCCGGCTGGTCCGGGTGGCCTTCCAGGTGCATGCGCGAGACGAAGGTCTCGTAGCCGCCGACGATCACCATGATCAGGAGGTTCGAGATCATGACCACGTCGATCAGGCCCAGCACGACCAGCATGATGACGGTTTCGGTCAGGCGTTGCGGACGATTGCCGGACAGGCCGACGGCGTCGATGATGTGGTTGAGCGAATCGACGTTGCCCATGGCGGCGCCGATCAGGTCGACGAGTTCGACCCAGAAGTGGAACACGTAGACGCATTGCGCCAGGATCAGGCCGAGGTACAGCGGCAGCTGCAGCCAGCGGCTGGCGAAGATCAGGTTACTCAGTGGGGACAGCTTGCGGACTTGCTTGCTTGGTTCTAGGGCGGACACGGAAGAAAACTCCAGGGAGGCGAAAATTCAGCTCAGCATTCTACACCGGAGCTTGTCGATGAGGTGGGACGCGCAGCGGCGCGCTCACGTCACTTGCACGCATTGCAACGGCTGGCGTTAGAATAAGTGGGGACAAGAGCGGGCAAGCGCAGTCAATACCGACCCGCCTCAGGGAGTTTCCATGTAAGGGCTCAGTAAGCGAGCCCCCCTATGGTATCTGGCATAACCTACTACATTAATATGGAGACTAGTATGGCCGATAACGAGACAACCCAAGAGCAAACCCAGGGCCTGCAGGAACACCGCGTGTTCCAACCGCCTCAGGCGTTTGCCGACAAGGCCACCATCAATGGCATGGCCGCCTACGAAAAACTGTGCGCCGAAGCCGCCAGCGACTACGAAGGTTTCTGGGCCCGCCTGGCGCGCGAACACCTCGACTGGCACAAGCCGTTCACCTCCACCCTCGACGAATCGAATGCGCCATTCTATAAATGGTTCGCCGACGGCCAGCTGAACGCCTCGTACAACTGCCTCGATCGCAACCTCGAGAATGGCAACGCCGACAAGACCGCCATCATCTTCGAGGCCGACGACGGCGCGGTGACCAAGGTCACCTACCGCGAACTGCACGAGCGCGTCTGCAAGTTCGCCAACGCGCTCAAGTCGCGCGGCATCAAGAAGGGCGACCGCGTCGTCATCTACATGTCGATGTCGATCGAAGGCGTGACCGCGATGCAGGCCTGCGCCCGCATCGGCGCGACCCACTCGGTGGTGTTCGGCGGCTTCTCCGCCAAGTCGCTGCAGGAGCGCATCATCGACGCCGGCGCCGTGGCCGTCATCACGGCCGACGAACAGCAGCGCGGCGGCAAGGCGCTGCCGCTCAAGGCCATCGTCGACGAAGCGCTGGGCCTGGGCGGTTGCGACACCGTCAAGGACGTGATCGTCTACAAGCGCACCGGCGGCAACATCAATTTCAAGGAAGGCCGCGACATCTGGCTGCACGAACTGGTGCAGGGCCAGTCGGCCGACTGCGCACCTGAATGGGTCGATGCGGAGCACCCGCTGTTTATCCTCTATACGTCCGGCTCGACCGGCACCCCGAAAGGCGTGCAGCATTCGACCGGCGGCTACCTGCTGTGGGCCGCGCTGACGATGAAGTGGACCTTCGACCTCAAGCCAGAAGACGTGTACTGGTGCACCGCCGACATCGGCTGGATCACCGGCCACACCTATATCGCCTACGGCCCGCTGGCCGTCGGCGGCACGCAAGTGGTGTTCGAAGGCGTGCCGACCTTCCCGAACGCAGGCCGCTTCTGGCAGACCGTCGAGAAGCACAAGGTCAGCATCTTCTACACGGCGCCGACCGCGATCCGTTCGCTGATCAAGGCCTCGGACCTGGACGAGAAGGTGCATCCGAAGAACTTCGACCTGTCCAGCCTGCGCCTGCTCGGCTCGGTCGGCGAGCCGATCAATCCGGAAGCCTGGATGTGGTACTACCGCAATGTGGGCCAGGAGCGTTGCCCGATCGTGGACACCTTCTGGCAGACCGAGACCGGCGGCCACATGATCACCCCGCTGCCGGGCGCGACCCCGATGGTGCCGGGTTCCTGCACCTTGCCGCTGCCGGGCATCATGGCCGCCATTGTGGACGAGGCAGGCGCCGACGTGCCGAACGGGCAGGGCGGCATCCTGGTCGTCAAGCGTCCATGGCCGTCGATGATCCGCACGATCTGGAACAACCCGGACCGCTTCCGCACCAGCTACTTCCCAGAAGAACTGGGCGGTAAATACTACCTGGCCGGCGACGGCGCGATCCGCAACAAGGACACCGCCAACTTCACCATCACCGGCCGCATCGACGACGTGCTGAACGTGTCGGGCCACCGCATGGGCACGATGGAGATCGAATCGGCGCTGGTGGCCAATCCGATCGTGGCCGAGGCGGCGGTGGTGGGCAAGCCGGACGAGACCACGGGCGAGTCGATCTGCGCCTTCGTCGTGCTCAAGCAGGCGCGTCCGACCGGCGAAGAGGCCAAGAAACTGGCCAACGAGTTGCGCGCCTGGGTGGGCAAGGAGATCGGTCCGATCGCCAAGCCGAAAGAGATCCGCTTCGGCGACAACCTGCCGAAGACCCGCTCCGGCAAGATCATGCGCCGTCTGCTGCGCGTGCTGGCCAAGGGGGAGAACATCACGCAGGACGTGTCGACGCTCGAGAATCCGGCCATCTTGGAGCAGCTGAAGGAATCGGCGTGAGCTACAATCACTGAGCAACCTGCCTGCGCCGGCCCACAAGGCTGACGCAAGGCTTGCCCGCTTACTCGGGAGAGGGGTGGGCATTTTTTTGTGCTGTTGGCCGGGACGTAGGGTGGATGGCTCGTGATCAACAACACTCGGGTTCGCCGTTCAGACGTCCGACACCGTTGTCGGCCTTGTACTGCTGGGAATACTTGCTATAATAGGCGGCTTCGTGGTGTTCTCACGTCGACCCATCAGGAGAGATGGATGAGTGGTTTAAGTCGCACGCCTGGAAAGCGTGTATAGGTTCATAGCCTATCGGGGGTTCGAATCCCCCTCTCTCCGCCAAAACACCCAAAAGCCCCTAGGAAGAGGCTTTTTCAATTCTACCTCCCCCATTTCTACCCACATCGCTAACTGAGCTGTTTCTTGACGCCACCGCTCAGGTTCTCTAGCCACTGCGACAATTCTTGCTCGTCCCGTGCCGATCGTCCGCCGACACCGACTGGCGGAGTTACGTTAGCGGCCAGAACCAGATCGTCTCCGAATCCCAAAAGCAGACTCGAGCGCAATCCTGGAACCTCCCCCCGGGCTTGTGTACGACCAAGTCAATGTGTCCGCCGTGGCCTCCGCCAATGCGAAAGAACGACACCACGCCTGTGCGCGAGCCGATTCCGTTGCGCGCCGCATGCTCACCCTTGTAGACCTCGGGCGCGCCCCACTGCTGCCGCAGTATGTTCGATAGCCTGGCTTGGCCCGGCTCCATGTATCTGCCCTTGAGGACGCCAGCCTTCGCCTTCATGCGTGCGCCAGGCAAACTCACCCCGGCCATGAGCAGGCTATAGCTCATGCGGATCGCACAGGTGTCGTTGTAAGCCTTGTTGTCGATGAGGTCATTCCAGCCAATATCGGCATACAGGTCTTCACGCTTAACGCGGTTGGGATAGTGCATCATCACAGTGAGCAGTGGCGGTCTCACGACGGCCTCCCTTTGATTGGGCACGGATATATCTTGGCCAGGGCAGCCACGACGAGCGGCGCGGCGCCTTTCTTCAACTGCTCCGCTGGCAGTGACTTCATTTGCTCAGCGGCCAGGTAGTTGAGCTCATGTCCAACGTGCTGGCCTGCGGGGCACCAAAGCAGGCCGGCCGTGCCATCCATGACGCCATCCATATAGCCCATCGCGCGCTCACGGCGCATTGAAGCGGCACCGTTGTCAGGCGCGGCCAACATGTCCCGAACGAACTTTTCGCCGGTTAAGGTTGGGATATAGGGTGCCGCGGGCACCTCGACCGGCAGCATGGCCACCAATAGGGCCACCGCGTATGTCGCCGTCTGCTGTTTTCGAGCCATCTTGTCCTCCCAATTCGGAAAGGCCATCGTGACCGATGCGCTGCCTGGGAGAATTGGTTGGCGTCAACATCAGCGCGAGCGCGCAGGAGCCGCTTGATCGAGTCTGTCTCGGTCGGCGCCAGCAGGCTGTCGATCTTTGTCTCGGGATAAATGAACGGCCTGCGCTCCACTGGCCGCGTCATCGCACGGTTGATCACGGCGCGCGGCGCGCAGCGCCGACAAACATCTGCTCCGCATTGGCCAGCCCGATTATTGGCAGCAGGATAGGGGCGAGGTCTGCGCCTACGTCGCAGCTAGCGTGATGAGGCGAACGTCACAGACCTGACCAGCGTAGTTGATGCTCCGCTGCTCCGAGGGCGGTTTTGTAGTGCAGGCCACCCACGCTAAGCAATTGACCCGCAACGGAAAATCAGCAAAGCATAGATAGATTCATAGCCTATCGGAGGCAAACTCACTCCCCACTAGAATTGAGAAACAGTCGGCTGTCACGGGCGGCCAATTTTCTATCCGCGCAACGCACGCCTAATATTTTCCTTGGGAAATTGTTAATGACTGACTTTGAGAGTTGTCAATTTGTATTTGAACAGACCCGACCATGGTAAGGTGGCAAGCACAAGCCCATCCGCCTAAACATACTTCATCCTGACGATGCTCCACTGCGTGAGCCGTTCGCGCCCATAGACACATGAATCTATTCCCGAGAAAATCGCGACTCACGGTCGGTGATAATTCATTTTCTGCGCCAAATTTGCCGATCGCCGCCGCCAACCAGTCGATCAAGCTGCTGCTCGTGGACGACGAGCCACGCATGCTCTCTTCACTGCACGAGTTGCTCCGCCAGCGACATTTCGACGTCGACACGGCAAGCTCCGGCGCCGAAGCGCTGGCATCCCTGTCCAGCACGCGGTACGACCTGGTCCTGCTCGATCTCAGCCTGGAAGACATGGATGGCCACCATGTCATGGACTTCATCAACCATCACTGCATCGAAACCGAGGTCATCGTCATCAGTGGGAATGTCCAGATCGACGCCGCGATCGGGGCAATGCGGCGCGGCGCCCACGACTTCCTCCGCAAGCCATTCAGCCAGCAGGACTTGTTCAAATCCATCGATCACGTCCTGACCTTGCGCCGGCTTCGGCAAACCAACCGCGACATGGCGCATCGACTGGAAATGTCCGAGCGCACTTACCGCTACATTGTCGATACGTCGCCGGATCTCATCTACATGGTCGAACCGGATGGACGGTTCACCTTCGTGAACAACCGGGCCTGTCAAATGCTGGGCTACGATCGCCGCGAACTGATTGGCCAGCACTATTCGGTGCTGGTGCACGAGGAAGATTTCGCCAGGGCGCGTTATGCCTTCAACGAGCGGCGCTCCGGCGACCGGGCGTCGCGTGACGTCGAGCTGCGCATGACGTGCCGGTCCAATGCCAGCCCGGCGCAAAACGTCGACGCATCGATCACCGTATCGCTCAATGCGGTCGGCATGCACCTGGACCATGCGGAACCGGGCGGGGCGAAATACATCGGCACCTACGGGATCGCCCGCGATATCACGGCGCGCAAGCAGGCGGAAGCCATCATCCTTCACCAGGCCTACCATGACGTCCTGACCAATCTCCCAAACCGCCTGCTATTCAAGGACCGGCTTGGCCAGGCGATCCTGCAGTCCCGGCGCAACCGGACCGAGTTGGCGACCATGTTCATCGATCTCGATCGGTTCAAGGTCGTCAACGACACGCTCGGTCACGACAAGGGGGATGAATTGCTGTTGCAGGTGACGGCGCGTCTCAAAGGCTGCCTGCGCAAGGGCGACACGCTCGCGCGCCAGGGTGGCGACGAATTCACCGCCGTTCTTCCCGACCTGCATACCCGTGACGACGCGCGCGTGGTCGCCGACAAATTCCTGGAATGCCTGAATATGCCGTTCGACCTGGACGGAAAGGCGGTGACGATCTCCGCATCGATCTGCATCGCGGTCTTTCCCCACGATGGTGAAACGATCGACGAACTGATGCGCCATGCGGACGTCGCGATGTACCACATCAAAGGGCAAGGAAAGAACGGCCAGGCGTTTTATGCTCACACGATGGAGCAGGGCGGCAGACCGTAGTCAGGGCTCGTCGGGAATCGAAACGATCAGGTCGGTGACCCCGATATCCACGCCCGACTGCGTCAACAGCGTGCTGACCTGACCGCGGTGATGCGTTTGATGGTTGAAGAAATGCAGCAGCAGGCTCCCGAATTTCTTCCGGAACGCTCCACGTGCACTTTTGTACGTGACCGGCTGCGCCAGGTCATCGTCGGAACACTCCGCCGCCAGTGCCTCGATGATCGCATCGAGCCGCGCGCGATGTTCGCGCAGCACCTCGAGATCGTCGCTGTAGATATGCGTCAGTCCGGTGGGCGTTGCGATATCCCGCATCGGCGCCAGCGCGAAGAACGTTGTCGGATGCCCCTGGTAACGTTGCAGCCAGATGGTGTCTCCGGCGACGATGTGATTCAGCGTGCCGAGGATCGAGCCAAAAAAGGCGCCTCGGTGGGCATTCAGCGCGTCCGCAGGCAAGGTCGCCGCAGCGGAATACACCTTGGCATTCATGGACGCGTTATAGGACGCTAGTAGAACGATGTCTTCCCGTGTCGGCATGCTGGCCCCTATCCTTCATCGCTGGTCATTATTGCCGATCGATGCGGGACATCGACCGACTGTTGTTTTTTGGTAGCCCTACTATTAGTCCGCCAAGCTGTGCAATTCGTCTGCCGGCCCGGTCACCATCTCCGTTCTTGCACTGCATATGTAACCTTTAGCCCCGTCCTTCACGAATCGATTTTCCGGTCACAGCCTTGATTACCGGGTGTTACTGCGAAATCTCCGCGGAGCGCATGCCTGCACATCAATGGAAATTGTAAAAACATTTCCCATAAGAAAATATTGTTATCTATAGAATATTGAATTTCCTCAATCATGATTCTGATAGAATAATCTCAGTGCAATAATTCGTGATAGTTATCAATTATTCTCGCATTGAAACGGCGTGGAAAATATTGTCCCGCTCACGTTCAGACCGGCCCAGAAAACGCCGGCGCTTTCTCACCGCCATCCACCATTTTCTGGAGTCCGCGCCATGCGCATCAAACCATTCCTGCTGACCCTGCTGGCCGCCTCGGTACTGAGCACCAATGCCGCTCATGCGAACCTCATCAAGAACGGCAACTTCGAAGAGACCACCAACGGCGGCAACAAGCAGCTCGCCGGCGGCACGTCCACGACGCGCACCGACCGTACTACCTTGGCGTACTGGGAAAGCGGCTATGGCAAGGATGGCCGCTACAACTTCGTCCTGAATGGCGACATCGCCAACACCGACAAGTCCGCGATCTGGTTGAAAGACAAATACCGTACGACTGGCCTGAGCAATGGCTACAGCGCTTCTCCAACCGGTGGCAATTTCTTCGCCTCGGACTGGATGTATTTCCCGGGCCCGCTCAAGCAGCAGGTCAACGGCCTGACGGTGGGCGACACCTATACGCTGACTTTCGATTTCGCGCTGGCCCAGCAGGTCATCGAGACCGGCGCCAACAATAACAATTACTGGGAAGTCGATTTCGGCGGCGTCAAGCAACAGTCCGAACTGCTGAGCATCGTCGACAGCGGCTTCAGCGGCTGGAAGACCGCCACCATGACTTTCACCGCCACCAGCGCCAGCGAATGGCTGAGCTTCCTGGTGCACGGCAGCGGCGCCGGCGCGCCGCCGTTCATGCTGCTGGATAACGTCGCCCTGAATGCCGAAGTGCCGGAACCGGCAACCCTTGGCATGCTGCTGGGCGGCCTCGGCCTGATTGGCTTCACGGCCCGCCGCCGCAGCCGTAGCGGCGGCCAGGCCTGATACGCCAATCCACCGGCTGCAGTCCTCTGCAGCCGGGCGCCGCCGGTCCGGCGACAACTTCCGCATCGCGCCACCGTTTCCACCATGAACGTCACCTTCGCCGAATTCGCCATGACCGCGCTGCGGCTGTGCATCTGGCTCGTGCTGCTGACGGCGCTGTTCGTCCCGCTCGAGCGCTGGTTCGGCGTGCGCCACGAGCAGCCGAATTCCGAGCTGCGCCACAATCTGGCCTATTACTTCATCAGCAGCCTGGTGCCCGTCGTGGTGCTCTCGGTGCCGATGGCGCTGCTGGCCTCCGCTGCCCATTACCTGGTGCCGGCCGCGCTCAAGACGGCCGTGGCCGACCTGCCGCAGGCGCTGCGCATTGGCCTGGCCTTCGTGATCGCCGAAACGGGCTTTTATTGGGGACACCGCCTCAGCCACGAAATTCCCTGGCTATGGCGCTTCCACGCGCTGCATCACAGCACCGAGCGCATGCACTTCCTGGCCAATACCCGCAGCCATCCGGTCGACATGGTGATCACCCGGCTGTTCGGCCTGGTGCCCTTGTACGTCATCGGCCTGGCCAGCCCGGGCATGGCCGGCAGCGGCACGCCGGCGCTCTTGATCGCGCTCGGCATCGTGTGGGGTTTCTTCATCCACGCCAACCTGCGCTGGCGTTTCGGGCCGCTGGAATGGCTGGTGACGACGCCGGCCTTCCACCACTGGCACCACAGCCGCCACGACCACATCAACCGTAACTACGCGTCGACCTTGCCGTTCCTGGACCGCGTGTTCGGCAGCCACTACCTGCCGAAGAGTTGGCCGGCCGAGGTCGGAACCGACACGCCGTGCCCGCCCACGCTGGGCGGCCAGCTGCTCGAGCCGATGCTGCCGGCGCGCAAGGGGGCGCCGGTCGCCGATTGAACGCTACGCCGGCTGCTTGCCGGCGCGTTCCGCGGCCAGCTTGACCAGCAGCGCCAGCGTGGCCACGATCCCCGCCAGCGCCACGACGCCGAAGATCCCCTCGATCCCGAAGCGCAGCCGCGCCAGTTCCGCCACCAGGAACGAGCCCGCGATCCCGCCCAGCCGCCCGATGCCCATCATCCAGGCCACGCCGGTCGCGCGGCCGCGGGTCGGATAGAAGGCTGCCGCCAGCGCCGGCAGCGACGCCTGCGCGGTGTTCATCGCCAGCCCGGCCCCCAGCACCACCGCCATCAGCAGCGCAAGATCGTGGGCGCTCTGGCCGATGGCGAAGATGGTGGCGGCGGTCAGCGCGAAGCAGGCCGCGATCACGGCGTTGGCGTTGTAGCGGTCCATCAGCCAGCCGGCCAGCACCGCGCCCACGCCGCCCAGCGGGAACAGGGCCGAGACCAGGGTCGCGTCCTTGGCCGACAGGCCGGCGTCGCGCAGCAGCAGCGGCATCCAGTTGATCAGCGCGTAGAAGATCACCAGCCCCATGAAATAGGTCAGCCACAGCATCAGGGTGCCGACCACGTAGGGCCGCGACAGGATCACCTGCATGCCGCCGCCGGCTTGGTCCGCCGGGGCGGCCTCGCGCGTCACGAAGGCGTGCGCAGCGTCGGCGCTTGGCGAGACGTGGCGCAGGATGGCGCGGATGCGTTCGTGGCCGGCGCCGCGCGCGACCAGGAAGCGCACCGATTCCGGCAGCAGCAGGATGATCAACAGGCCCGCCAGCAGCGGCGCCAGGCCGCCCAGCAGCAGCACGCTGCGCCAGCCCCACAGCGGAATCATCCAGGCCGCGAGAAAGCCGCCCAGCGCGGCGCCGAGCGGGAAGCCGCAGAACATCGCATTGGTGAGCAGGGCGCGCTTGCGGTCGGGGCAGAATTCGCTCATCAGGGTTACCGCGTTCGGCATCGCCGCGCCCAGTCCCAGCCCGGTGATGAAGCGCAGGATGGCCAGTTCGGTGACGCCGCTCGCGAACGCCGACCAGGCGCAGGCGGCGCCGAACAGCAGCACCGACAGCGCCAGCACCAGCTTGCGCCCGACCCGGTCCGACAGCGGGCCGGCCGCCATGGCGCCGGCGGCCAGGCCGAACAGCGCGGCGCTGAGCACCGGCGCCAGGGCGGGGCGCGTCACGCCCCAGTCCTGCACCAGCGAAGGGGCGATGAAGCCGATCGCCGCGGTGTCGAAGCCATCGAGCAGCACGATCACGAAGCACAGGCCGAAGATCAGCCATTGATAGGGCGAGAAGCGGTGTGCGTTCAGGAAGTCCTGGACGTTGACGGCGCCGTCGGCGCGGCCGTGGTGCTGCATGGTGGTTCTCCGTTATTGTTATCGCCGGGTGCATGCGGCCAGGCCGGACTCTACACCGAATCGGTCGGCAAGGCGACGGTTCGCGGCGCTGCGCCCGACTGTTCGCACTCCACCCGCCGCACCTGTCGAGCGCGATGGTGGGCGCCCTGGCGCCGCCAGTTCTCCCCCGATGCCGACACGATCGCGTACAATGCCCCTTCCTTAACTACAAAACTCTCCAATGGAATGGCTACTTGACCCGAATATATGGGTCGGCTTGCTCACCCTCGTCGTGCTCGAGATCGTCCTGGGCATCGACAACCTGATCTTCATCGCCATCCTGGCGGACAAACTTCCCCCGCACCAGCGCGACAAGGCACGACTCCTCGGCCTGTCCCTCGCCATGATCATGCGCCTTGGCCTCCTCACGATGATCTCGTGGCTGGTCACGCTCACCGCACCCTTGTTCTCCATCGGCGCCCTGTCGTTCTCGGGGCGCGACCTGATCCTGCTGATCGGCGGCATCTTCCTGCTCGCCAAGGCGACCATCGAACTGCACGAGCGCGTCGAAGGCAAATCGCATGTCCAGAGCGGCAAGCGCGAATACGCGAGCTTCGCCGCCGTGGTGGCGCAGATCATCGTGCTCGACGCCGTGTTCTCGCTCGACGCCGTGATCACCGCGGTCGGCATGGTCGAACAGCTCGGCGTCATGATGGCCGCCGTGATCATCTCGATGGGCGTCATGCTGTTCGCATCGAAGCCGCTGACGCGCTTCGTCAACGCCCATCCGACCGTCGTCGTGCTGTGCCTGTCCTTCCTGTTGATGATCGGCCTCTCCCTGATCGCCGAAGGCCTGGGCTTCCACATCCCGAAGGGCTACCTGTACGCCGCGATCGGTTTCTCGGTGGTGATCGAGTTCTTCAACCAGCTGGCGCGCCGCAACTTCATCAAGCAAGAGGCGCACATCCCGCTGCGCGACCGCACCGCCGACGCCGTGCTGCGCCTGCTGGGCAGCAAGCGCGGCGCCGACCACCATGACGAGCCGGAAGCCGAGGCGCAGGCCGCCGAGGTACCGGCGTTCGAGGCCGAGGAGCGCAATATGGTCAGCGGCGTGCTGAGCCTGTCGCAGCGTTCGGTGCGCTCGATCATGACCAACCGCTCGGAGATCTCGTGGATCAATATCGAGGATGACGCCGACACCATCCGCGCCCAGTTGCTGGCCACGCCGCACGGCTTCTTCCCGGTGTGCCGCGGCCAGCTCGACGAAGTGATCGGCGTGGCGCGCGCCAAGGACCTCATCGCCGACCTGACCCAGTCGGGCGCGATCGACCAGGCCCATATCCGCGCGCCGATCATCATGCCCGACGCCAGCGGCGTGCTGAAGGTGATGGACCGCCTCAAGCGCTCGCATGGCCAGCTGGTGATCATCGCCGACGAATACGGCACCCTGCAGGGCCTGGTGACGCCGATCGACATCCTGGAAGCGATCGCCGGCGAATTCCCCGACGAGGACGAGCAGCCGGTGGTGCAGGAGCTCGGACCGGGCCGCTGGCGCGTCGACGGCACCGCCGACCTGCACTACCTGGAGCAGGTGCTCGAGGTGGACGCCCTGGTGGGCGACACCGACGACTACACCTCGCTGGCGGGCCTGATGCTGGAACGCTTCGGCACCCTGCCGAAAGTGGGCGACGCGGTCGAGATCGAAGGTTTCCGGTTCGAGGTGGCGCAGGTGCTGGAGCGCCGCATCGCGACCGTGATCGTCAGCCGTGTCGACGACGGGTACGACCAGCCGCTGGACAAAGGCTGAGCGAACGGTAATATCGCAGGGTGGACGGATGTTCCGTCCACGCGTTCAACCTGACTGGAGGGAGCTATGAAACAGCTGGAACGCGGCGAGCGCCTGCCTCTGGCGCAATCGGCTCCCGACGGTGTCCTGCAGGCCGGCCTCTCGGCCCAGGGCCTGGCGCTGGACTTTGCCTGCTTCGCGCTCGACGCCGGCGGCAAGCTGGCCGACGAGCGCTACATGACCTTCTTCAACCAGCCGGCGACACCCTGCGGCGGCGTGGCGCAAGCCAGCGTTGGCGCCGATAGCCGAGGTTTCAGCTTCAGGCTCGCCAGCCTGCCGGCCTGGGTCGAACGGCTCAGCATCGTGGCCAGCACCGACGGCGGCGCGCTCATGGCGCAGTTGCAGGCAGGTAGCCTGCGCCTCGCCGGTCCGCAGGGTGAATTCGCGCGCTTCGACTTCAGTGGCCGCGATTTCGTCGGCGAGAAGGCGGTCATGCTGGGCGAGCTGTATCGCAAGGACGGCGGCTGGCGCTTCATGGCGGTCGGCCAGGGCTTCAATGGCGGCTTGGACGCCCTGGTGCGGCATTTCGGCGGCGCGGTGGCCGATGAAACGCCGCCGCCTGCGCCACCGGCGCCCGCCCCGGCCCCGGCCTTACCGCGCGCCGCGGCGGTCGACCTGGAAAAGCGCGTCGCGCAAGCCGCGCCGCAGTTGGTCAACCTGGTCAAGTCGGCGGCGGTATCGCTCGAAAAGGCCGGCCTGGCGCAGCACCGGGCCAAGGTCTGCCTGGTGCTGGACATCTCGGGTTCGATGAGCACCTTGTACCGCAAGGGCCTGGTGCAGCAGTTCGCCGAGCGCATCCTGGCGCTGGGCTGCCGCTTCGACGACGACGGCGAAATCGACGTCTTCCTGTTCGGCCGCAACGTGCACCACGGCGCGCCGATGGGCCTCTCGAACTGGTCGAACTACATCAAGCGCATCATCGACAAGCATCCGCTCGAGGGCGACACCCGCTACGGCGCCGCGATCGAGGCCGTGCGCCGGCATTACTTTCCGGATGACGGGGGCGGCGAGCGCAAGGCCCCGGTCAAGGCCGAGGTGCCGGTGTACGTGATGTTCGTGACCGATGGCTCGACCTCGGACAAGCCGCTGACCGAGCGCCAGCTGCGCTGGGCCAGCCGCGAACCGATCTTCTGGCAGTTCATGGGCATCGGCAAGGGCCGCAAATCGAAAGCCAGGGCCCTGGCTAACTTCGCCGACTCGGACTTTCCGTTCCTGGAAAAGCTGGACGAACTCGATGGCCGCCTGATCGACAACGCCGACTTCTTCTCGGTGGCCTCGCCCGACGAGCATTCGGACGGCGCGCTGTACGACCTCCTGATGAACGAATACCCGCAGTGGGTGAGACAGGCGCGCCAGCGCGGCCTGATCGTTTGAACATGCGCTAGGCGCGCCAGGCCCCGTCGAGCATGCGCAGCAGCAGATCGGCGTAATCCCAGCCGACGGCGCGCGCCGCGATGGCGCTCAGGCTGTCCTGGTCGTCGCGTCCGGGGCGACCGGCGCCGGTCATGTTCGGCTTCATGTTCTGGTCGAACAATCGCAGCACGCCGTCGGCGCCGGCGCGGCAATCGATGCGGATCGGCGAGCGCGCCCCGACCAGCCTGGCGGCCGTCACGCAGGCTTCCAGCATGGCGCTCACTTCGCAAGCGGCCTGTTCTTCGCGCGACAGCGCGCGGCTGTTGGTGCTGACGGCAACGACGCCGTTGTAGGGCGCGACGCCGTTCTCGTGATTGAAGCGCAGCACCGGGGGCAGGGCCCACGGCGCGTCTCCCGGCATGACCGTCACCGTCATCTCGGCGCCCGCCAGGAACTGCTCCACGATCAGCTCATCGCCGAAGCGCCCGGACGCGACCAGCCCGGCCGCCGTCACCATGCACGCCGCATGGTCGTCGACCCGGGTGACGCCCTGGCTGCCGCGTCCGCGCACCGGCTTGACCACCAGCGGAAAATCCAGTCCAAGCGCCGCCAGTGCCGCAGGCGTGAGCGACGCCAGCGCGTGCACGCCCGGCCGCGCCTGCGGCGCCGCCAGGATCGATGCCGCCACCGGCAGGCCGGCCGCGCGCAGCCTGGCATTGGTGGCGAACTTGTCGTCCGCTTCCTGCATCGCCGCCGGCAACTGGCCGACGATCCAGCAGCGCTCCATGACCGCTTCGAGCGGATGGCCGGCGAACAGCACCGTGTTTGCCCACAGCAGGGTGGCGCCGGCCGCGCGCGCGGCGGCGATGCCTTCCGGGGTGTCGGGAAACACCCAGTCCAGGTCGCGCGCCGGATCCGGGCTGGCCTGCGGCGTCGCCACCTTCACGCCCGCCATGCGCAGCGCATGGGCGATATCGGCCCCGCTGTCGGCATAGCCGCCGGGCTTGGGATCCTTGCGGATGCCGTCGATGACCGGCGGCGGCATGGCCTGGTAGAGCAGGGCGACGGTGAGTTCGCGCGGATTCGGGCAGCGGGTGAAGGCCATGACATGGGTGCCGTTCTGGCATCGTTCGATCAGGTTCCAGCATAACCGATCGTCAATGATGCCGCCTGACGGGCACATTCATGGAGAAGATGACCATGGATCGTGTTCGTCATCGTGGCAGCAATTGAAGGGTAAACTGAAGGGTAAACACCGCTCTTATCATCGATTCGAACCGGTCCGGCGCACGTTATTCTCTCTGCAATATCAGGACACCCATCGTCCTGATCAACACAACAACAGGGAGAAATGCCGTGTTCGAAGGATTCATCCAGCTCAGTCCCATGGGCGTCGCGCTGGCCATGGCGGGGTCGTACATCATGACCGTCTTCGCCAGCGAGCTGTATCTGCACCGTTCACGCAGCCACCGCGCCGTGACCTTCCATCCGATCCTGTGCCAGGCGTTTCGCATGTGGATCTGGCTGACGACTTACGGCGTCACCGCCAAGACCTGGGTCGCGGTGCACCGCAAGCATCACGCCAAGTGCGATACCGAGGAAGATCCGCACAGCCCGCGCATCCACGGCCTGTGGACCATCCTGGGCAAGGGCACCCTCCTGTACCGCAAGGCGGCGCGCGACGCCGACCTGGTGAAAGCCTATGGCGTCGGCATCAAGGAAGACTGGATGGACGAGCATCTGTATACCAGGCACCGCTTCCGTGGCGCGCTGTTCTTCCTGGCGGTCGAACTGCTGGTGTTCGGCCCCGTGAACGGCTTCCTGATCTGGCTGTTCCAGCTGTCGATCCTGCCGTTCTGGGCGTCGGGCTTCATCAACGGCATCTTCCACGTGGTGGGCTATCGCAATTTCGAGACCAAGGAAGATTCGCGCAACTTCTTCCCGATCGGGATCATCTTCGGCGGCGCCGAGCTGCACAACAACCACCACGCCAACCCGGCTTCGGCCAAGCTGTCGATGAAGTGGTGGGAATTCGACTTGGGCTACCTGGTGCTGCGCGTGCTGGCCTTCCTGCGCCTGGCGAAGATCAACCATGTCGACCGCCTGCCGGCCGGCGCCGACGGTCCCCGACAGCCGCGCATGCGCCGCCACGCCGCCGGCGCCGCCGGCCAGTAAGCCTTATCCAGACCTAGCCGGCCAACTCCCCGCGAGGCGCGCCCACGATCGTTTCGTGGCGCGCCTCGCGCAGTTTCCGCCCCAGCCGCCGCCAGCCGATCACCACCCCCGTCACGCTGAGCAGGGTCCCGCCCAGGCTCAGCGCGATCAGCACCAGGTCCCACAGCGGACGCCGCTCGAGCAACGGCAGCCAATCCCAGGAATGCAGCATCGCGAACAGCCAGCGGCTGGTGCGCTTGCCGCGGTCCAGGCGGCCGAGCACGGCGCCGGTGTGCGGGTCGAGATGGACCCAGGTGGCATGCGGATCGTCGAACACGATGCGCAGGATCGGCAGCGGCTTCATGGCCCCGCCCATCATCGTGTGCGCATCGCGCGCATAGTAATAGAAGTCGTAGTCGCGCAATTGCTCGACCCGCGCCACCGGCGCCGGCAGCAGGCCGGCCGCGGCGGCGCGCAGCGCGGCCGCATCGAGGACGACCGGCTGCCCGTCATGGCTGCCGATCACCCGGGGCGCGCCGCCGGCGGCCTGGGCCAGCACCCGGTTCTCGCCCAGCACGCGGGTCCAGCGCAGCTCGCGCACGGCGCCTGCGCCTGCCGCCAGCAGCGCCTGCGACGCGGCGTCGGCGTCGCTCAGCGCCAGCGCCGAACCCTGCAGCGCTTCCATGCGCAGCGGCGGCGCGCCGGTGTCGAAGATGCGCCACGGGTTCATCGACATCAGGCCGCTGAAGATCCAGGTGATCGTCACCAGCGCGAACAGCAGGCCGGTCACGTGGTGCCAGCGCATCATGGCGTGCGGATAGGGCGTGCGCGCGCCGCTGCGGTAGGGCTTGCGGAAGCGCCAGCGCAGGATGCCGACCACGGTCCCGCTGAGCGCCATCGCGATGCCCAGGATGGACAGCCAGTTGACGATGTCGGTCCAGTAAGGCTGGAAGGCATTGCCGCGCAAGGGATACAGCCAGTGGATCCAGGCGCCCGCATAGTTCCACAGCTGCTCGCTGCGGGTCGCGTCGCGCACCACTTCGCCGCTGCGGCTGGAGATGTAGAGCAGGGTGCGTTCGGCGTCGCCCAGCTGCACCTTGTGCAGCGGCCGGTGCGGGTCGAGCGCGCGCGAGTGGGTGAACGCGTCTTCGGCTATCGTGCCCAGGTAGTCGCATGTGACACCTGGCCCGGCGAAGGCCGTGGCGCTGGCCATGGCGTGCGCCTCGTCCACCGCCCGCAGGCGCTGTCCGCTCACGGCGTCGATCACCACCGCGCCGCTGCCCTTGGGCGGACCCTCGTGGCCGGCCGGCGTCGCGACGTAGACTGGACGCCCGCCGCTGGACGCGGCCAGGCGCAGCTCGTCCAGCGGCCCGGTCACGCCGGCCGCCGCCAGCGCCCGCGCCGGGGCTAGCAGGCGCGCGTCCGCCTGCAGCGGCGGCAGATGCTGCAGGCGCTCTTCTTCGGTCAGCTTGGGATAGCCGACGTACATCATGACCATGCCCGAGACGAACCACATCGCGAACAGCAGGCAGATGCCGATGCCGAGCCAGCGGTGGACCAGGAACAGCCAGCGTTTCAATCGTGCGCCCATCGTGCCCTCGCGTCAGAAGGCCATGCGCAGCGCCACGTCGGCCGTGCGCGGGGCGCCGAGATAGGCCATCGTGCCGGTGACGTTGGCCGCATACAGCCGGTCGGTGAGGTTGCGCACGCGCGCTTCCAGCGACAGCCTGCGGTCGATGCGCCAGCTCAGGCCCAGGTCGACGAAGGTATACGACGGCCAGTACAGGGTGTTGGCCGCATCGGCATACACCTTGCCGACCCGGCGCGCGCCGAGGTGGGCCTGCAGCGCCGGGGTGACGGCATACGACAGCCACAGGTTGGCCACCGTCTTCGGCGTATTGGTCGGCGTCTTCCCGGCCAGCGAAACGCCGCCCTGGCGGTAAGTCTCGTACTCGGCATCGGCATAGGTGAAGTTGCCCTGCACGGACAGGCGCCTGGTCGGCTGCAGCCCCAGCGCCAGTTCGACGCCCTGCGAGGACTGTTCGCCGACCAGGATCGTCAGGTTGCTGTCGACCGGATCCTGGGTCGCGATATTCTTGCGCGTGATGTGATAGGCGGCCAGGGTCGCCGTGCCTTTGCCTTGCCAGAAATCCAGCTTGGCGCCGGCCTCCGCCTGGCGGCCGGTGGTCAGTTCACTGTTGTTCCGCACGTCGGCGAACGAGGCGGTGGACAGCACGCCCGAGGGCGGATCGGCAGCCGTCGCGTACTGGGCATAGACGTTCATGCCGGGCGTGACGTCCCACACCAGGCCCAGGCGTCCGGTGGTCGGATTGTAGTTGCGCGAGAAGCTGGCCGGCGCCGCCGGCGTGATCTCGCGCCGGTTGACCAGGTCGAGTTCGATGCGCTCGTGGCGCAGGGCGGTGACCAGATTGAGGTTCGGGACCAGCTCGGTGCGGTTCTCGACATACAGCGCCGTGGTCCTGACCTCATTGTCGCGGTCGGGGCGGTAGAGCGGCGTCATGTTCGGCACGTCGAAGAAGCGCTCGGTGACGAAGTCGTACGGGTCGACGCTGCTCACCGTGGCCGATTGGCTGTTCGGATAGCGGGTCTGGCGGTTGATGCCGAAGTCCAGCCCGAACGCCCAGTCGCTGCGGCGTTCGCCGATGCGGCCGCGGTAGACGCCGTCGATGCGGTCGCCCACCAGGGTCTGGTCGTGGCGCTGGAGCAGGGCGGCCGAGCGGATGACCTGCGTGTTCGATGGATCGAAGCGGTAGTTCTCGACGTTGCGGTAGTCGCGCAGCGCGTCATAGACGTAGAAGGTGTTGGTCAGCTGCAGGGCGTCGCTGACCTTCCAGGCGCCGATCGAGCGCAGCCACTGCACGCGCTGGTCGTAGACGCCATCGGCGCTGTTGTAGTTCTTGAAGCGGGTGGCCTCGTCGATGCGCAGCTTGCCGGCGACGGGATTCAGCAGCGGCGTGCCCCAGTAAGGCCGGTCGACGTCTTCCTGCTGGAATTCATAGGCCAGCGTATGCGTGAAGCCGCGTCCGAAGTCGGAACGCAGCGACGCCGCCAGCTGGGTCGCGCGGCGCTCGACGCCGTCGACCCAGCTGCCGCCGTCGCGGTGATTGACGTCGATGCGCGCGTAGTGACCGTCGCCGACGCGGCGGTTCAGGCCGACCGAGGCTTCCTTCAGCGCGTCGGCGCCCAGGCGCAGCCGGCCTTCCGCGAACTCGCGCGTCTCGGCCAGCTTGGTGATGGTGTTGATCGTGCCGCCGACGGCGCCGGAACCGAACAGGAAGCTCGACGGCCCGCCAATGGCTTCGACGCGGTCGACGATCCAGCTGTCGACCGGTCGCGCGGCGATCGAATACTGCACGTTGATGCCGTTGAACAGCTGGCTGACCGAGCCGCTGCCGAAGCCGCGGTAGCTGACCCCGATATTGCCGGGAGCATCGTGGGCGGTGACGCCGGGGATAGCGCGCAGGATTTCCTGCGTGTCCTGGGCGCCGCGCACCTCGATCAGGGCGCGGTCGACCACGGTGACGCTGGCCGGCGTCTCGCGCGGGCTCAGGCCCAGGCGGCTGGCGGTTTCGCTCGGGGCGTCGAGGTTCAGTAATCCGTTGGCGTGCGGCGCTTCGGCCGTGACCTCGACGGTGGGAATGGTCGTGGTCTGGGCCTGGACATTCAAGGTGGCCAGGGCGCAGCCGAGGGCGAGCGCCAGCCTGCGCGGCCGGAGGCGATAGCGAGTCTTCATTGCAAATCCTGTGCGCGCGACGCAGCGTCTCGCGGCGTCACGCATGGTGGGTGACGCATCGGCTGCGTCACTCGAATGGTGGTGAGGGGCGGATCAGGAAAGCGAAGACGGCGGCCCGCGCGATTGCGAGGGCGTCCAGGCGTGCTGCGGACGCGGCGAGCGGTAGAACAGGGGCGGGTAGGGATCGCGCTCGTTGTCGAGCGCGAGCACCGACGGGATCGGCGCCGGCGGCGCCAGTGGCGCGTGGTGGTGCGAGCAGCACAGTTCGCAGTGCGACATGTCCGGCACCGCCGGCGTGTCGGTCTGCGCCGCATCGTCGATCACCATCACATGACGGGTGCCGCTGGCGCTGCAGATCTCGGTGATCCAGGCCGCTGCCGGCTGCTGGGTGGCGTGGGCCACGGCATGGGAAACTGCAGGCACGAACAGGCCGAACAGGAACGTCAGGAGGACGGTCCAGCCATACAGCGTTCGGGTTGTTCGGAGCCTGTGCATGTGAAAATTATAGTCCTGCTGGCGCGGCGGCGCGCACGGGTGGGCAATTTGTCCAGCAGGACCGATCCTGCTACCATAGACCGTCATTTCCAAGGAGCGCGCACGTGTAATACCTCATCGATGCCATTTTTCCGGTCTTCCCAGCATGGCTGCGGAAGCGTTCAGGCATCCCTGGAGTCGTACATATGACGCATCCCATTCTAGCGCTCGACGGCGCGTCCCTGCATCTGCCCGACGGCAGCGTCCTGTTTTCAAACCTGCATCACCAGTTCGACCTGCGCTGCACCGGCCTGGTGGGACGCAACGGCGTGGGCAAGTCGATGCTCGCGCGCCTGCTGGCCGGCGAACTGGCGCCCAGCGCCGGCCGCTGCCTGCGTGCGGGCCGCATTGCCTATCTGTCGCAGCAGGCGGGCGGCGGCCGGGCGGCGTCGGTGGCTGAACTGGCCGGCATCGGCGCGATCACGACGGCCCTGGCGCGCATCGAGGCCGGCAGCGCCGACCCGCACGATTTCGATGCGGTGGGCGAGCACTGGGATATCGCCGCCCGCCTGCGCCAGGCCTGCCAGGCGCATGGCCTGCCGCACGTCGACCTCGACACGCCGCTGGCCGCGCTCAGCGGCGGCGAGGCGATGCGGGTGGCGCTGATCGGCGCCACCCTGTTCGATCCCGACTTCCTGATCCTCGACGAGCCGAGCAACCACCTCGATGCAGCGGGCCGCGCGGCGCTGCAGCGCCAGTTGCAGGCCTGGTCCAAAGGCCTGCTGGTGATCAGCCACGACCGCGAGCTGCTAGACGCGATGGACTGCATCGTCGAGCTGTCCAGCGAGGGCCTGCGCAGCTATGGCGGCAACTACGCGTTCTACGAAGAAGCGCGCTGCCACGAACAGGAAGCGGCGCAGGGCGCGCTCGATCATGCGCGCCAGGAATTGCGACGCGACGAAGCCGCGCGCCGCGCGCAGCGCGAACGCCAGGACCGGCGCCAGGCGCGTGGCCACCGCAATGCGAAGGAAGCCAACCAGGCCGCGATCCTGCTCGGGCGCGGCAAGGAGCGCAGCGAGGGCAGCGCCGGCCGCCTGCGCCAGCAGCACGCGGCCGCGCGCGCGGATCAGGCCGGGCGCGTGCGCGACGCCTTTCATCGGGTCGCCGCCGACGCCGCCGTGCGCATCCACGCGGTGTCGGCTGACGGCGTGGGCCAGCGCCGCGTGGCGCGGCTGGAAGAGGCTGTGCTGCCCTGGGTGGCCGCACCGCTGGACCGCATCAGCCTAAGCCTGACGGGTCGCCAGCGGGTGGGCCTGGTCGTCCCGAACGGCAGCGGCAAGTCGACCCTGCTCAAGGTGCTGGCGGGACGGCTCGATCCGGTCGCGGGCGAATGCAGCCTGCCGGCGCACGTCGCCTACCTGGACCAGCAGCTGGCCAGCCTCGATCCGCGGCGCCCGACCCTGGACCAGCTGCTGGACGTGAACCGCAGCGCCGGACAGGACATGCTGCGCACCTGGCTGGTCCAGCTGGGCCTTGACGCGCGCGCGATCGCCCAGCCGGCCGGCCTGCTGAGCGGCGGCGAGCGCCTGAAGGCGGCCCTGGCCTGCGTGCTGTATGCCGACACGGCGCCGGCGCTGCTGTTGCTGGACGAGCCGAGCAACCACCTGGACCTGGCGTCGCTGGCGGCGCTGGAGACGATGCTGAACGGATACCAGGGCGCGCTGGTCGTGGTGTCGCACGACCGCGTGTTCCTGGAGCGCGTCAAGCTGACCCACCGCCTGGCCGCGCTGGACACCGGCTGGCGCCTGGAGGAATGCTGAATCGGCCGCGATTGCTATAATCGTGGGTTGGCACACCACCCGAAGAACACCATGTTGCGCACCCTTGTGATTTCCCCGAACTGGATCGGCGACGCCGTGATGGCCCAGCCCTTGCTGCGCCGGCTCAAGGAGCTTACGCCGGGGCGGCCGATCGACGTGCTGGCCCCCACCTGGGTGGCGCCGGTCTGGCGCGCGATGGCGGAAGTCGACACCGTGGTCGAGTCGCCGTTCAAGCACGGCGCGCTGCAGTGGAAGGAGCGCAAGGCCTTCGCGAAGATGCTCAGGGCGCGCGGCTATGCCGACTCCTATGTGCTGCCGAATACCCTGAAATTCGCATTGATCCCCTGGCTGGCCGGAATCCCGAAGCGGGTCGGCTACAAGGGCGAGATGCGCTATGGCCTGGTCAACGTGATGCACCACGACGACAAGGCGGCGCCGCGCCCGATGGCCCAGTTCTACCAGGCGCTGGCCGACGCGCCGGTGCGAAATCTGCCGCGCCCGGAGCGCTTGCCGGAGCCGGTCATGACGGTCGCCGCGGGCGAAGCCGAGGCCGCGATCGCGCGCCTCCAGCTGCCGGCCGGCGTGTATGTCGCCTTCGCGCCGGGCGCCGAATTCGGCCCGGCCAAGCGCTGGCCGTCGACCTACTTCGCCGAGCTGGCCCGGACCATCCTGGCCAATCGCCCGGATGCGCAGATCCTGCTGCTCGGCTCTCCCAAGGACCGCGCGGTGTGCGACGAGATCACCGCCATCGTGCCGCAGGCGCACAACCTGGCCGGCTCCACCTCGCTGAGCGAGGCGATCGCGCTGATCTCGCGCGCCGCCGCCGTGGTCACCAACGATTCGGGCCTGATGCACATCGGCGCCGCCCTGGGGCGGCCGGTGGTGGCGATCTATGGACCCACCGACCCGCGCCACACGCCGCCGCTGTCGCAGCTGGCGCAGATCCTGTGGCTGCACATCGAATGCTCGCCCTGCCAGCAGCGCGAATGCCCGCTGGGGCACCAGAACTGCATGAAGCAGATTCTTCCGGCCGACGTGTGGCAGCCCTTGCAACCCATGCTTGCCGGCGCCTGAAGGCGCGGGCTAATTTGAAGAGGACTATTATCATGATTCTGGTTACCGGCGCAGCAGGCTTCATCGGCGCGAACCTCGTGCACGCGCTGTCGCAGCGCGAGCCGTTCAGCGTCTTCGCCGTCGACAATATGTCGCGTCCCGAGAAGTTCCACAACATCGTCGACGCCGAGATCGCCGACTATGCCGATAAAGAAGATTTCCTGGTGCGCCTGAAGGCGGGCGAATTCGACAACAAGTTCACTGCCGTGCTGCACCAGGGCGCCTGCTCCAACACGATGGAGACCGACGGCCGCTACATGATGAAGAACAACTACGACTACACGGTCGCCCTGTTCGAATTCTGCCAGCGCCAGGGCATTCCCTTCATCTACGCCTCGTCGGCCGCCGTCTACGGCGCCGGCACGGTGTTCCGCGAAGAGCGCCCGCTCGAGCGTCCGCTCAACGTCTACGGCTACTCGAAGTTCCTGTTCGACCAGTACCTGCGCCGCTACTGGCAGGCCAAGGGCCAGGACGCCGGCAGCCAGGTGGTCGGCCTGCGCTACTTCAACGTCTACGGTCCGCTCGAAGGGCACAAGGGCACGATGGCCTCGGTGCCGTTCCACCAGTACCACCAGTTCCTCAAGGACGGCAAGGTCAGGCTGTTCGGCGCCAACGAAGGCTATGAGGCCGGCGCCCAGATGCGCGACTTCATCTACGTGGAAGACGTGGTCAAGGTCAACCTGTTCTTCCTCGATCACCCGGACAAGCGCGGCATCTTCAACCTCGGCACCGGCCGCGCCCAGCCGTTCAATGACCTGGCGGTCGCCACCGTCAACGCGCTGGCCAACGAAGGCAAGCCGGCGCTGTCGCTGCAGCAGATCATCGACGGCGGCCTGCTGGAGTACCTGCCGTTCCCCGACAAGCTGAAGGGCAAGTACCAGAGCTTCACCCAGGCCGACATCTCGGCGCTGCGCGCGGCCGGCTACGACGAACCGTTCACCGACGTGGCGACCGGCGTGGCGAAGTACATGGACTGGCTGCGCGCCCAGCCGGCGCGCTGATTTTTACACCGCGTTTACACCGTCCGCCGGCCTTTATACCCGGTTTTTACGCCTGAATCGCTAACCTGCTCGTGTTCCATGCGCCGTCCTCGCGACGCCGCATGGCTTCAACCACAACCACGAGCAGGAACACATGAAAGCATCGATTCACGCGCTGGCCGCCACCCTGGCGTTCGCCGGCGCCGCCCACGCCCAGGTCACCGAACCCCTGGAGACCGCGCCGGCGGCATCTTCTTCCATCGCCTGGAACGTCGCCGTCACCTCCGACTACCGCTACCGCGCCATCTCGCAGACGCGCCTGCGTCCCGCGCTGCAGGGCGGCGTCGATTACGTCCACACCGACGGCTGGTATGCCGGCGCCTGGGCCTCGACCATCAAGTGGGTCGAAGACGCCGGCGGCGACGGTGAAGTCGAGATCGACGTCTATGGCGGCAAGCGCGGCGCATTGTCGCAGGGCCTGTCGTACGACGTCGGCGTGCTGCGCTATGTTTATCCCGACAACGGCCTGGGCCGGCTCCCGGGCTGGGTCAATGCCCACACCACCGAGGTCTATGCGCAGCTGGGCTATGGCCCGGCCTACGTCAAATACTCGCATGCCACCACCAACCTGTTCGGCTTCGTCGACAGCGAGAACAGCGGCTACCTCGACATCGGCGCCAACCTCGACGTCGGCCATGGCTTGACCCTGCAACTGCACGCCGGCCGCCAGGAAGTGAAGAACAACCCGGCATCCGACTACACCGACTGGAAGATCGGCGTGAGCCGCTCGTTCGACCTTGCCACGGTGAGCCTCGCCTACCTCGGCACCAATGCCAGCAAGTCGGCGTACACCTCGCCGGTCAACGGAAAATTCACCGGCCGCGACGCCTTGCAACTGACCGTCAGCCGCACCTTCTGATAGAGAACGCCCATGGACCTCATCTACCTCGGCGCGCTCCTGATCTTCGTCCGCCTGACCTGCCTGCTGGTGGCCGGTTGCGCACAAGCGGGAGGCAAGCCATGAATCTGTCCTACGTGATCGGCGGCCTGGCCGCTGCCGCGCTGCTGGTCTACCTGCTGGTGGCCCTGTTCAAGCCGGAGGAATTGTGATGACCACCGAATTCATCGTCCTCCTCGCGGCCTTCCTGCTGGTGCTGCTCCTGCTCGCCTGGCCGCTGGGCCGCTTCATCGCCCGCGTCGCCGCGGACGGCAAGGTGCCCGGCCTGGGCTGGGCCGCCGGCATCGAAGGCGCGCTGTACCGCCTAGCCGGTCCGGCCGCCTCGGCCTCCCAGGACTGGAAAGCCTACGCGCTGGCGCTGATCGCCTTCAACACCGTCGGCGCGGTCTTCGTCTACGCGCTGCAGCGCCTCCAGGCCTGGCTGCCGCTCAACCCCGAGGGCATGGCCAACGTCAGCCCGGACTCGAGCTTCAATACCGCCATCAGCTTCGTCGCCAACACCAACTGGCAGGGCTATAGCGGCGAGCAGACCATGAGCATCCTGACCCAGATGGTGGGCCTGGCCGGCCAGAACTTCTTCTCGGCCGCCACCGGCATCGCCGTCGTGTTCGCGCTGATCCGCGGCTTCGCCGCGCGATCGAGCGGTGCGATCGGCAACTTCTGGGTCGACCTGACCCGCTCGACCTTGTACGTGCTGCTGCCGCTGTCGCTGATGCTCGCGGTGTTCCTGGCCGGGCAGGGCGTGGTGCAGAGCCTGTCGGCGCACGCCGAGGCGCGCCTGCTCGAGCCGGTGACCTACATGGTCGATGCGACAGCAACGCGTGCGGACACCCAGGTCATCCCGATGGGCCCCGTCGCTTCGCAGGAAGCGATCAAGATGCTGGGCACGAATGGCGGCGGTTACTTCAACGCCAATTCCGCGCACCCGTTCGAGAACCCGAATGCGCTCACCAACTTCGCGCAGATGGTCGCCATCTTCCTGATCCCGGCCGCGCTGTGCTTCACCTTCGGCCACATGGTGGGCGATATCCGCCAGGGCTGGGCGGTGCTGGGGACGATGACGCTGCTGTTCGTCATCGCCGCCGTCGCCGCCTTCGCCGCCGAGCAGCAGGCCAATCCGCTCCTGACCCCGCTGGGCGTCGACCAGGTCGCGAGCAGCCTGCAGGCGGGCGGCAATATGGAAGGCAAGGAGACCCGCTTCGGCATCGCCGCGTCGAGCCTGTTCGCGGTGGTGACCACGGCCGCATCGTGCGGCGCGGTCAACGCCATGCACGATTCCTTCATGCCGCTGGGCGGCATGGTCCCGATGGTGCTGATGCAGTTCGGCGAAGTGGTCTTCGGCGGCGTCGGCTCGGGCCTGTATGGCATGCTGGTGTTCGCGATCCTGGCGGTGTTCATCGCCGGCCTGATGATCGGCCGCACGCCGGAATACCTGGGCAAAAAGATCCAGGCCTACGAGATGAAGATGGCCGCGCTGGTCATCCTGGTCACGCCCTGCCTGGTCTTGCTGGGCACCGCGCTGGCGGTGACCTCGGCATCGGGCACCGCCGGCGTGGCCAATCCGGGCGCGCACGGCTTCTCCGAGATCCTGTACGCGCTCACGTCCGCCGCCAACAACAATGGCAGCGCCTTCGCCGGCCTGTCCGCCAACACGCCTTTCTATAACACCCTGCTGGGCGTGGCGATGTGGTTCGGCCGCTTCGCGGTGATCGTGCCGGTGCTGGCGATCGCCGGCTCGCTGGCCGGCCGCCAGCGCCTGCCCGCCACCCCGGGCACCCTGCCTACCCATGGCCCCATGTTCGTCGGCATGCTGGCCGCCGTCGTGGTGCTGGTCGGTGTCCTCAACTATGTCCCTGCGCTGGCGCTGGGACCGGTGGTCGAACACCTTCAGCTGTTTGGAGAATGAGATGGAACAGATATCCCACAATCCCGTCCAGGCGCCACGCGGCTCCCTGAGCCTGTTCGATTCCACGCTCGTCTGGCCGGCGATGGTCGACGCGCTGCGCAAGCTCCATCCACGCACCCAGCTGCGCAGCCCGGTGATGTTCGTGGTCTACATCGGCAGCATCATCACGACCCTGCTCTGGTTCCAGGCGCTGGCAGGGCAGGGCGAGGCACAGGAGCAGGCACAGGCGGGCTTCATCCTGGCCACCGCCGTCTGGCTGTGGTTCACGGTGCTGTTCGCGAACTTCGGCGAGGCGCTGGCCGAAGGCCGCAGCAAGGCCCAAGCCGCCTCGCTGCGCAGCCTGCGCCAGACCGTGACCGCCAAAAAACTGGCCAATCCCGCGCATGGCGCGCCGTGGCAGGCCTGCGCCTCGAGCGAGCTGCGCAAGGGGATGTTCTTCCTGGTCGAGGCGGGCGACGTGATTCCCGTGGACGGCGAAGTGGTCGACGGCGTCGCCTCGGTCGACGAGAGCGCCATCACCGGCGAATCGGCGCCCGTGATCCGCGAATCGGGCGGCGATTTCTGCGCCGTCACCGGCGGCACGCGCGTGCTTTCCGACTGGCTGGTGGTGCGCGTGTCGGCCAATCCGGGCGAGACCTTCCTCGACCGCATGATCGGCATGGTCGAAGGCGCGGCGCGCAAGAAGACGCCGAACGAGATCGCCCTGACGATCCTGCTGGTGGCCCTGACGATCGTGTTTTTGGTCGTGACCGTGACCCTGCTGCCGTTCTCGATCTTCGCCGTGCAGGCCCAGGGCAGCGGCCAGGCGGTGACCATCACCGCGCTGGTGGCGCTGCTGGTGTGCCTGATCCCGACCACCATCGGCGGCCTGCTGTCGGCCATCGGCGTGGCCGGCATGAGCCGCATGTTGCAGGCCAACGTGATCGCGACCTCGGGCCGTGCGGTGGAAGCGGCGGGCGACGTCGACGTGCTCCTGCTCGACAAGACCGGCACCATCACCTTTGGCAACCGCCAGGCCGCCGCCTTCCGGCCGGCGCCGGGCGTGACGGAGGAGGAACTGGCCGACGTGGCGCAACTGGCCTCGCTGGCGGACGAAACGCCGGAAGGGCGCAGCATCGTGGTGCTGGCCAAGAACCGTTTCAATATCCGCGAGCGTGCGATGGAAGCGATGGGCGCGGTGTTCGTGCCGTTCACCGCGCAGACCCGCATGAGCGGCGTCGACCTGGGGGAGCGCCATATCCGCAAAGGCGCCGCCTCGGCCATTCGTCGGCATATGGAGTCCATCGGCGCCGCCTGGCCCGGCGACGTCGAGCGCAGCGTCGACGAATCCTCGCGCCGCGGCAGCACGCCGCTGGTGGTGGCCGACGGCGCGCGCGTGATGGGCGTGGTCGAACTCAAGGACGTGGTCAAGGGAGGCATCCGCGAGCGCTTCGCCGAGCTGCGCCGCATGGGCGTCAAGACCGTGATGGTCACCGGCGACAACAAGTTGACGGCGGCGGCGATCGCGGCCGAGGCGGGCGTCGACGATTTCATCGCCGAGGCCACGCCCAAAGAGAAACTGGCCCTGATCCGCCGCTACCAGGCGGAAGGCAAGCTGGTGGCGATGACCGGCGACGGCACCAACGATGCCCCGGCGCTGGCCCAGGCCGACGTGGCGGTGGCGATGAACTCGGGCACCCAGGCGGCGAAGGAGGCCGGCAATATGGTCGACCTGGATTCGAACCCGACCAAGCTGCTCGAGATCGTCGAGATCGGCAAGCAGATGCTGATGACGCGCGGCGCGCTCACCACGTTCTCGATCTCGAACGACATCGCCAAGTACTTCGCGATCGTGCCGGCCATGTTCGTGGCCACCTATCCGAGCCTGGACGCGCTCAACGTCATGGGGCTGGCCAGCCCCGCGTCCGCAATCATGTCGGCCGTGATCTTCAATGCCCTGATCATCGTGTTCCTGATTCCGCTGGCGCTGCGCGGCGTGCGCTACCGCGCGATCGGCGCGGCCGCGCTGCTGCGCCGGAACATGCTGGTGTATGGCCTGGGCGGGCTGCTGCTGCCGTTCGCCGGCATCAAGCTGATCGACCTGGCGCTCGCCGCCTTCAACCTGACGTAAGGAGTTGTCATGCAATCGATTCTTCGCCCCGCGCTGGCGCTGTTCGCGGCGCTCACCCTGGCCTGCGGCGTGCTGTATCCGCTCCTGGTCACCGGCGTGGCCCAGGCCGCGTTTCCGTTCCAGGCCAATGGCAGCCTGGTCGAGCAGCACGGCCAGGTGGTCGGCTCGCGCCTGATCGGCCAGTCGTTCAGTGCGCCCGGCTATTTCTGGGGCCGTCCCTCGGCCACCGCGCCGATGGCCAATAACGGCGGCGGATCAAGCGGCTCGAACCAGGGGCCGCTCAATCCGGCCCTGCAAGAAGCCGTCAAGGACCGGATCGCGGCGCTGCGCGCGCTCGACCCGGGCAACACGGCCTTGGCGCCGGTCGACCTGGTCACCAGCTCGGCCAGCGGCCTCGATCCCGAGATCAGCGTGGCCGCCGCGCGCTATCAAACGGCGCGGGTGGCGCGTGCGCGCCAACTGCCGGTGCAGCAGGTCGACGCCCTGGTCGAGGCGCACACCGAGCGGCCTTTCCTGAGCCTGTTCGGCGCGGCGCGCGTGAACGTGCTGGCCCTGAACATGGCCTTGGACGCCGAAAGCGGGCATACTCGCTGAACCATGCCGCACGACCAACAGCGACCCGACCCCGACGCCTTGCTCGCCCAGATGCGCGAGGACGAGCGGCGCGCCGCGCGCGGCCGTCTGCGCATCTATTTCGGCGCCTCGGCCGGCGTCGGCAAGACCTACGCCATGCTGCAGGAAGCGCGCAAGCTGCGGGCGGAAGGCAAGGCCCCGCTGGTCGGCGTGATCGAGACCCACGGCCGGGTGGAGACGGCGCGCCTGCTCGACGGCCTCGAAGTGCTGCCGCGCAGGCGCGTCGACCATCGCGGCCGGCAGCTCGACGAGTTCGACCTCGACGCCGCGCTCGAACGCGCGCCCGGCATCATCCTGGTCGACGAGCTGGCGCACTCCAACGCGCGCGGCTCGCGTCATCCCAAGCGCTGGCAGGACGTCGAGGAACTGCTCGACGCCGGCATCGACGTGCTCACCACCGTCAACGTGCAGCACCTGGAGAGCCTGAACGACGTGGTCGGCGGCATCGCCGGCATCCGCGTGGCCGAGACGGTGCCGGACCGGGTGTTCGACGCGGCCGACGAGGTGATCATGGTCGACCTGCCCGGCCGACGCGCTGCTGGCGCGCCTGAAGGAGGGCAAGGTCTACCAGCCGCAACAGGCCGAGCGCGCGGCCGGCAATTTTTTCAGGAAGGGCAACCTGATCGCGCTGCGCGAGCTGGCGCTGCGCCGCACCGCCGACCGGGTCGAGGGCGATGTGCGCGCCTGGCGCGAACAGCAGTCGATCGACGCGATCTGGAAGACCGGCGCCGGGCTGCTGGTGTGCGTCGGGCCGGGCGGGCTGGCCGAACACGTGGTCAGGAGCGGCGCGCGCATGGCGTCCCAGCTCGGCACCGGCTGGCATGCGGTGTACGTCGAGACGCCGCGCCTGGCGCGGCTGCCGGACGCCGCGCGCCAGCGCATCATGGACACGCTGGCGCTGGCCGGGGACCTGGGCGCCACCACCGCGATGCTGTCGGGCGACGACGTCGCCGTCCAGACCGTCGAGTATGCGCGCGACCACAACCTGTCGCGCATCGCCCTCGGGCGCAGCGGCTCGCGCCGGCCCTGGCGCCGCCGCACCGCGCGCCGCCTGGCGCGCCAGGCCCCGGGCGTCGACCTGATCGAGATCGGCCAGCCGGCGGTGGCGCCGCCGGCGGCGACCGCCGCGCGGCCGGCGCCGCCGCGGCGCCAGCCGCTGTCCTCGCACGCCTGGGCGGCCGGGGCCAGCCTGCTGGCGGCGGCGCTGGCCGCGCCGCTGAGCGGCCGCTTCGACCTGGTCAACATCGCCATGATGTTCTTGCTGGTGGTGCTGCTGGTGGCGGTGCGCTTCGGCCGGGCGCCGTCGGTCACCGCCACCTGCGTCGGCGTGGCCTGCTTCGATTTCATCTACGTGCCGCCGCGCTTCACCTTCGCGGTGTCCGACTTCCAGTACGTGGTCACTTTCGGCGTGATGCTGGCCGTGGGGCTGATCACCGGACACCTGACGGCGGGGCTGCGCTTCCAGGCGCGCGCCGCCGGCGAGCGCGAGCGGCGGGTGCGCGCGCTGTACGAGTTCGCGCGCGAACTGTCCGGCGTGCTGGCGGCCTCGCAGGTGTTCGAATCGAGCCGCGCGGTGATCCAGAACGCCTTCGGCGCCCGCGCCACCCTGCTGGTGCCGGACGCCGAAGGGCGGCTCGGCATGCCGCCGGCGGACGATGGCGGCTTGGGCCCGCCGCTGCCGCCCGACGTCGATCCGGGCGTGGCGCAGTGGGCCTTCGACCATGCCCAGCCGGCGGGCCTGGGCACCGACACCTTGCCGGCCAGTCCCCTGTTCTACCTGCCGCTGGTGGCGCCGATGCGCACCCGCGGCGTGCTGGCGATCGCGCCGGAAGGCGGGCGCTGGGTGCTGGCGCCCGAGCAGCGGCGCCAGCTCGACGCGCTGGCGGCGCTGGCCGCGATCGCGCTCGAGCGCGTGCACTATGTCGAGGTGGCCCAGGCGGCCCTGGTGGACATGGCGTCCGAGCGCCTGCGCAATTCGCTGCTGGCGGCCCTGTCGCACGACCTGCGCACGCCGCTCACGGCCCTGGTCGGGCTGTCCGAATCGCTGCTGCGGGGCGAGGCGCTGCCGGAGACGCCACGCGCGCTGGCGCAGTCGCTGCACGACGAAGCGGTGCGCATGGGCGCCCTGGTCGCCAACCTGCTCGACATGGCGCGCATCGAGAGCGGCGAAGTGCGCTTCAACCTGGAATGGCAGGCGCTCGAAGAAGTGGTCGGCAGCGCGCTGCGCGCCTGCGGCGCCGCCTTGCGCGATCACACGGTCGCGGTGCGGCTGCCCCCCGATCTGCCGTTGGTGAGATTCGATGCGGTGCTGATCGAGCGGGTGCTGTGCAACCTGGTCGAGAATGCCGCAAAATATACGCTTGGCGGCTCGCGCATCGAGATCGCGGCCAGCCGGCGCGGCGCCTGGATCGACGTCACGGTGGTCGACGACGGTCCCGGCCTGCGTCCGGGCAGCGAAGAAGCGATCTTCGAGAAGTTCACGCGCGGCGAACGCGAGTCGGCCTTGCCCGGCGTGGGATTGGGCCTGGCGATCTGCCGTGCGATCGTGGAGGCGCACGGCGGCGCGATCCGGGCCTGCGCGTCGCCCCTGGGCGGCGCCGGCTTCGTGTTCTCGCTGCCGGCCGGCACGCCGCCCGCGCTTGACGCGCCTTCGATGGAAAGAGACGATGACTGACGCCCCCTGCGCCTTGCTGGTCGAGGACGAACCCCACATCCGCCGCTTCGTGCGCGCCGCCCTGGAGCAGGAAGGCTGGCAGGTGCACGAGTCGGCGAGCATGGGGCGGGGGCTGATCGACGCCGGCACGCGCCGGCCCGACCTGGTGGTGCTGGATCTCGGCCTGCCCGACGGCGACGGCATCGAGTTTATCCAGGACGTGCGCAAATGGTCGACGGTGCCGATCATCGTGCTGTCGGCGCGCGTGGCCGAGGGCGAAAAGATCCGCGCGCTCGACGCCGGCGCCGACGACTATCTGACCAAGCCGTTCGGCACCGGCGAACTGCTGGCGCGCGTGCGCGCCACCTTGCGCCGCCAGCGCCAGGGCGGCGCCAGTGGCGACGGCGCGATCCATTTCGGCGACGTGACGGTCGACCCGCAGGCGCGCGCGGTCACCCGCAACGGCGAGCACGTGCACCTGACGCCAACCGAGTACCGCCTGCTGTCGGTGCTGGCCGCCAACGCCGGCCGGGTGATGACCAATCCCCAGCTGCTGCGCGCGGTGTGGGGGCCGGGCCATGTCGAGAGCGGCCACTACCTGCGCATCTATATGGGCCACCTGCGCCACAAGCTCGAAGCCGATCCGGCCCAGCCGCGTCATCTGCTGACCGAGACCGGCGTGGGCTACCGACTTTGGCTCGGCTAGCGGCACCGGTTTTTCGATCTTCCTTGCCCTTCCATCAACGTCGAGTCGTGCGGTGATGTTGAGAACGGGTGAATCCGCGATAGCGTGTTGTATCTAGTGGCGATACACGATACAATAAATCGCATGATAAAGGATTTCAGGCACAAAGGGCTGCAACGTTTCTTTGAAACGGGGAGTAAGGCCGGTATCCAGGCAGCGCATGCCATCAAGCTGCAATTGCAGCTTGCGGCTTTGCACAATGCGACCAAGCCCGAGGATATGGGGGCGCCAGCGTGGGCATTGCACCCGCTACAAGGGAGCCTGAAAGGCCATTGGGCAATCAAGGTCAACGGTAACTGGCGAATGACCTTCAAGTTCGAAGGTACGGACGCGATTGTGGTTGACTACCAGGACTATCATTAAGGATCAGGGAGGATAAAAATGCGTATGTTTAATCCGCCGCATCCCGGCGAGGTGATCAAGGAGTACCTCGGTGATGTCACCGTGACCGAGGCGGCAGCCAAGATGGGTGTGAGTCGTGTCACGCTCCAGCGCGTCGTGAGCGGTTCGGCTGGAGTTTCACCGGACATGGCCTTTCGGCTTGGCGCAGCGTTCGGAACGAGCGCGGAAATGTGGTATGGCATGCAGGCGCAATATGACCTCGACGTTGCCAGCAAGGTTGAGCGTCCACATATCGAGCGCATTGCAGCCTGAAAGATTCCTGTTGCCCCTGGTAAGTATGTCTACTTCTTCAACAGGCCGTGGCCGCCGACCGGTTCGGTTTCGAAGCGCTCGCCGAAGCCGGCGATCAGCGGCCGGCCTTTCGCGATCGCAGCCTGCACCGAGGGCAGTGACAGCGAAGCCTTGTGGCTGGCCTGGTCTGTCCAGGTCTCGGTGATCCAGATGGCGTCGGCATCCTGCGCGTCCTTCGCGATCACGTAGGCCAGGCAGCCGGGCATGCCGGCGGTGCCATCCAGCAGGATGGCGATGAGTGCGTCGCGCTGGCCTGGCTGGGCGCGCACTTTTCCGATCAAGCCGTACATCCGGGGTTTCTCCATGGTGGTCGTGGTGGTCGTGGTGGTCGTGGTGGCAGGTGAGGCGTGTGCGCCGGCCAGGGGCATGGCGGAGAGAAAGCCGATGGCGGTGCGTCGTGATATGGGCATGCTTGCTTCCTTCTGGCGTCATTCCTGGGTTACCGGCAGTATAAGGCCCTGTTGGTTTAAGATGGTCTTTTTCACCACACTGTCACGGAACATCGATGCGACTTCATCCCCTTGCCCTGGCCGCCAGCGCCGTCGTCCTCACCCTGTCACAGGCAGCGCACGCCCAGCAGCCGTCCGCCATCTCGGAAACCGCGCTGCGCGCGCATCTGTCCTTCCTGGCCGATGACCTGCTCGAAGGCCGCGGCACCGGCCAGCGTGGCGGCGACCTGACGGTGCGCTACCTCGAGACCCAGGCCGCCCTGATCGGCTTGCAGCCGATCCCCGGCGGCGGCTATCGCCAGAAGGTCGAGATCGAGGGCAGCAAGCTGGTCGAGGGCAGCGCCACCTTCACGGCTGGCGGCAAGACCATCAAGCCGGAACTCGGCAAGGATATCGTGATGGGCACCAAGAGCGGCAAGCAGAACGTGGCCTTCGATGCGCCGCTGGTCTTCGTCGGCTACGGCGCCGCCGCGCCCGAGGAAAACTGGGACGACTACAAGGGCCTGGACGCCAAGGGCAAGATCCTGGTCATGATGGTCGACGATCCGCAGCCCACTGCCGAGGAACCGAACCGCTTCGCCGGCAAGGCCTACACCTGGTACGGCCGCTGGGTCTATAAATTCGAGGAAGCCGCGCGCCGCGGCGCCGCCGGCGTGCTCCTGATCCACACCACGCGCTCCGCCTCGTACCCGTGGAGCGTGCCGGCCAACGGCTTCGGCAACGAGCGCTTCGGCCTCAAGGGCAACGGCAATCCGATGGAAGGCTGGCTGCACGAAGACACCGCGCGCGAACTGTTCGCCGCCGGCGGCCATGACCTGGACCAGTTGCGCGCCCAGGCCGAGCGGCGCGATTTCCGTCCGGTCGACCTGAAGGTGGCCGCCAAGGTCGCGCTGCGCTCGACCATCCGCCCGGTCGAACAGTTCAACGTGGTCGGCATCGTGCCCGGCAGCGACCCGAAGCTGAAGGAGCAGGCCGTGGTCTATTCCTCGCACTGGGATCACATGGGCATGGCGGAAGCGAAACCGGGTGACGATCCGAAGGCCGACCGCATCTACAACGGCGCGATCGACAACGCCTCGGGCACCGCCGCGCTGCTGGCGATGGCGGCCGAAGCCGTCAAGAAGCCGGCCAAGCGCACCCAGATCTTCCTGTGGCCGGCGGCCGAAGAGCAGGGGCTGCTGGGCGCCGCCGCCTACGTCGCCAAGCCGGTGTGGCCGCTGGCGCAGACCGCCGCCGACCTGAACCTGGACAGCCTGAACTTCGTGGGCCGCACCAGGGACATCGGCGTGGCCGGCGCCGAGCGCAGCTCGCTGTACGAGACCTCGCAGCAGGTGGCGAAATCGATGGGCCTGAAGATCGCGCCGGCCGTTCCCGACCTGTCGGGCGCCTACTTCCGCGCCGACCACTTCGCCTTCGCCAAGGCGGGCGTCCCGGCCTTCAACGTCGGCTCGGCCGTGTTCTCGGGCGACGGCCACTTCGAGTTCGAGCACCACCAGCACGAATCGAGCGCCAACATCAAGGGCTTCAAGGACCACTACCACCAGGTCAGCGACGAGTATCAATCGGAATGGGATCTGTCGGGCATGGTGCAGCAGGCCCAGTTCACGCTCAACCTCGGCTACGCGGTCGCCAACGCGCCGACCATGCCGACCTGGAAGAAGGGCGAAGCCTTCGGCAGCGTGAAGCGCTGATCTAGGCTGCCGCCAGGATCCGTTCCAGCTCGCCCATGTCGACCGGTTTCACCAGGTGATGGTCGAAACCGGCGCGGCGGCTGGCCTCGCGGTCCTGGGCCTGGCCGTAACCGGTGACCGCCACCAGCAGCGCACCAGAGGTGGCAGGGTGCGCGCGCAGGCGGCGCGCCAGTTCGTGTCCGTCCATGCCGGGCAGGCCGATGTCGAGCAGGCAGGCGTCGGGCGCGAACGCCCCGGCGCGCGCCAGCGCCGCGAACGGGTCGTGCTCGACCGCGACTTCGTGGCCGGCGGCGCCGACATACATCGCCAGCACCTGGGCCGCGTCGACGTTGTCGTCCACCACCATCACCCTCAGGGCGCGCGCGGAGGGCGCCTGCGCCACGCCGTGCCCGGCGCCGGGCGCGCCCGTGCTGCGCTCGGCGCAGCGCGGCAGGGTCACCGTGAAGGTGCTGCCCTGGCCCTGCCCGGGGCTCTCCACCGCCACGCTGCCGCCGTGCAGCTGGACCAGGCTGCGCACCAGCGCCAGTCCGATGCCCAGGCCGCCCTGGGTGCGGTCCGGCGTGCGCTCGCCCTGCACGAACATCTCGAAGGCGCGCTCCAGCTCGTGCGGCAGCATGCCGATGCCGTTGTCGGCCACCACAATGCGCAGCGTCTTTTCCTCGAGTTCGAGCGCGACCGTGATATGGCCGCCCGAGGCGGTGAACTTGACCGCGTTGTGCAGCAGGTTGCCGACCACCTGCACCAGCCGCTTGCGGTCGCCCATCACCCAGGCCGGCGCCGGCAGCAGCGCGGTCTCCAGGCGGTGCCGCTTCTGGCGCAGCGGTTCGCCCACCTGTTCCAGCGCCTCGAGCACCACCTCGTTGACGTCGATGCGGGCCTTCGACAGCGCCACCAGGCCGCGCGTCACGCGCGAGACGTCCAGCAGGTCGTCGACCAGGCCGGCCATGTGGCGCGCCTGGCGCGCGATGATGCCGCTGATCTGGCGCGTGCGGCCCGGATCCAGGCCGTCCTGGCCCAGCAACTGGGCGCCCGAGGCGATCGGGGCCAGGGGATTCCTCAGTTCGTGCGCCAGCATGGCCAGGAACTCGTTCTTGCGGCGGTCGGCTTCGCGCAAGCCTTCCTCGGCGTTGACGCGGTCGGTGACGTCCTGGATGGTGCCGCGCACCGCCGTCACCCGGCCCTCGGCATCGTGCACGGCTTCGCAGTGCAGGTCGATCCAGATGCGGTGGCCCTCGCCGTGCAGCACCTGCAGCTGCAGGCGGCCGCTGCCGCCGTCGCGTTCGAGCTCGCGCAGCAGGGCGTCGACGCGTTCCCATGATTCCTCGGGCAGCAGGGTGCCGCGCTGCTGCGTGAACGGCGGCAGCGCGCGCCCGTAGATGTATGGCACCGATTCCGAGGTCTCGACCACGCCGGTCGCCAGCGTCAGGTGCCAGGTGCCGAAGCGCGCCATGCGGTGCGCGTCGCGCAGCTCGGCTTCCTTGACCGCCAGCGCCTGGGCGCGTTCGCCCAGCAGGCGCGAAGCGGCGCTGATCGCTTCGGCCACCTCGGCGGTCTCCTTGACGTAGGCCTGGGTGAAGCGCGGTGGGTCCTCGCCCTTGCCCAGCGCCACCGCCGGCGCCGTCAGGCCCTGGACCGAGCTGGCCAGCCGGCCGCCGATCTGCCATGCCAGCCACAGGCCGATCCCGAACAGCAGGGTGATGCCGATCAGGAGCGCCGCCAGCGGCTCGAACATGGCCTGGTTCAGGTTCGCGCGCGGCACGCCGATCGCCACGTGCCAGCCGGTGATGGGCGAGCGCGAGTAGAAGGTCAGCAGCGTCGTGCCCTCCTGCGAGACCGAGGGCACGATGCCTTCGCGCGCGCGCAGGATGGCGCGGTACAGGGGATCGGTGACGCGCTTGCCGACGAACAGCTCGGGGCTGAGGTTGCGCGCGAAGATGGTGCCGGCGGCGTCGACCACCGAGGCGCGCGCGCCGTCCGACACCGCCTTGGGCGACAGCATGTCGTCGAAGTAGTCGGGCCGCACGCCGATGCTCAGCACATAGGCGATGCGGCCGTCGACCCGCACCGGGACGTTGATGCTGACGGTGGGACGCTTGAGCACGGCGCTGGTGAACACCTCGGAGATCGAGGGTTTGCCGGTGGCGAACACGCTCTCGAGCTGCACCGTGTGTTCGAGCGGGAGCGTGGCGCCATACGGACGGCTGGTATTGAAGATCTGCTGTCCGCTGCGGTCGCGCAGGACGGCGCTCATGCCGGAGTCGGCCAGCTGCAGGGCTTCGCGCGCCTGGCGGTGCGCGCGCGCGAAGTCGGCGCTTTGCAGCGCGTCGAAGGTCGACAGCGTCTGGGCGATCGCCTGCGCCTGCAGCAGCTTGCTGTCGACCGTGTGCACCAGCGCGCGCACGGTCTGCATGGTGTTGCGTTCGTACTGGGCGCGGCTCTTGCGGTATTGATCGATGAACAATAGCGAGGCGCCGACCATGCCCGGCAGCAAGGTCGCCAGGACGAGCCAGAGCAGGTAGGCCCGCAGCGGCCTGCGGGTCATGGTGGAGGAGGCGCCAGTCACATTGCTTTCCAGAACATTTGAACCGGCGATTCTACGCGCAATCGTGCCGCCGCACACTGGGCGCGCGGTAGCGTGTGGCAGACGCCACGATGGCGCGACATCGCGGCGCGCGGCTGCCGCGGCTCAGGCGCGGCTGCGGGTGAACAGCGTCTTGTAGTAGATCGCCGTCGCGTGCCAGCGGCCGTTCGGGGTGCAGGCGTACTCGGGCAGTTCGCCGACCTTGTGGTAGCCGGCCTTGCGGTACAGCTGCTCGGCCTCGGAGCCGGCCGCCGTGTCGAGGTACAGCAGGCCGCGGCGCAGCGCCAGCGCCTCGATCTCGAGCGCCTGCATCAGGGCGGTGCCGATGCCCCGGCGGCGCTCCGTGCAATGCACCAGCACCTTCTGCACCTCGGCGCGGTTGTCGCCGTTCGGTTTCAGGCACAGGTCGAGCTGGGCGCTGCCGACCAGGTTGCCGTCGCGCTCGGCCGCCAGCAGCACGCGCCGGCCGACGCCGACCTCGTCCGCCACGCCCTGCCAATAGGCGTCGAGTCCGTCCTGGTCGAGGCCGTTGAGAAAGCCGAGCGAATGGCCATCGGCGACGGCATCGAGCAGCAGCGTGGCCAGTTGCGGCTTGCGTTCGGCGATGGCGCGCGGGTCGAGTCGGCGGATGATCATGGGGGCTCCCGGGTGCTGGATAAGTGATGTTATTTCTCTAGCACAATTCGTGCCAATGCAATTTCATCGTAGGTAATAAGCGGTTCAAACCCGTTGCAATGGCGCCATACTTACGGCCGAAACGGGGAAAAATTTACAGATCTTAACAATTGACCATCGACACCACGAATTGCTGCTTGTACTGTATTTCCTCTTGGAAATTCAAACAATCCGGTCAGTCCGATACAAGGGGGTACGATGGAAACAGGCAACGAGAACGAAGTGCTGTCTTTCCGGCTAGGGAAGGAAGAGTACGCAATTAGTATCCTCAAGGTACAGGAAATTCGGGGTTACGAAGCGCCTACCCGCCTGGCCAGCGCTCCCGACTACCTGAAGGGCATCATCAATCTGCGCGGCGCCATTGTTCCGATCGTCGACATGCGCCTGAAGTTCGGCATCGGCGAGGCGGTGTATGACGCTTTTACCGTGGTGATCATCCTGAACATCGAGCATCACGTGATCGGCATGGTGGTCGACAGCGTTTCGGACGTGGTGACCCTGACCCCGGAGCAGGTGCGGCCCGCTCCCGAGATGCAGGCCACGCTGGACGGCAACTGCCTGCTCGGCCTGGGCACCGTGGACGAGCGGATGCTGATCCTGCTCGATATCGACAAACTGATGCAGTCCGACGAGCTTGGACTGGTGGCGGCGCTGCCGCGCGCGGCTTGAGGACAGCACCAACATGAAACTGGCAAACCTGAACATCGGCAAGCGCCTGGCGCTGGGCTATGGCGTGATCTGCGCCATGCTGGTGGTGATGATCGTGATGAGCAATGCGATGCTGGGCCGGATCAATGCCGGCACCGACGAGATCGTCCACGGCCGCATGCCGCGCATCGCGCTGACCAACCAGATGCAGGCCGAGATCAACGACATCGCGATCGCGCTGCGCAATATGCTGCTGAGCACCGATGCGGCCGACCACGAGCGCCAGGTGCGCGACATCATGGCGTCGCGCGCGGCGATGGACGACATCCTGGCCAAGCTGAAGGACGCGCTGCACAACCCGCAGGCGCTGGCGCTGCTCGACCAGATGCGCAACGAGACCGCCCAATACAAGACGGGGCAGGACGCCATCATCCGGCACGTCGCCGCCGGCGACGTGGAGGCGGCGCGCACGCTGCTGAGCGAAGAGCTGCGTCCGCTGCTGGTGCGGCTGAAGGGGGCGACCAGGGAGCAGACCGCCCTGCAGAACGAGATCGCCGACGCCGCGGCGCGCGATGCGCAAGCCACCTACCGCAACACCAGCGCGCTGATGTGGGGCCTCGGCGCCGCGGCGCTGGTCCTGGCGGCGCTGGTGGCCTGGTGGATCACCCGCTCGATCACGCGCCCGCTCGGCCGCGCGCTGGAAGTGGCCAATACCGTGGCCGCGGGGGACCTGACCAGCCGCATCGAGGTCACCACGCGCGACGAGACCGGCCAGCTGCTGCAGGCCCTCAAGACCATGAACGAGAGCCTGGCGCGCACCGTCGGCACCGTGCGCGTGGGCACCGACACCATCGCGGTGGCCGCCGGCCAGGTGGCGGTGGGCAGCCAGGACCTGTCGAGCCGCACCGAGCAGCAGGCATCGGCGCTGGAAGAAGCGGCGTCCTCGATGGAAGAGCTGACCTCGACCGTGCGCCAGAACGCCGACAATGCGCGCCAGGCCAATGTGCTGGCCGACGCCGCATCGAACGTGGCGGCCCGTGGCGGCGCCGTGATCGAACAGGTAGTGGGCACCATGGACGCCATCAATGCTTCCTCGGCCAGGATCAACGACATCATCGGCGTCATCGACGGCATCGCCTTCCAGACCAATATCCTGGCGCTGAACGCGGCGGTCGAAGCGGCGCGTGCGGGCGAGCAGGGCCGCGGCTTCGCCGTGGTGGCGAGCGAGGTGCGCAACCTGGCCCAGCGTTCGGCGGCGGCGGCCAAGGAGATCAAGGGGCTCATCGGCGACTCGAGCGGCAAGGTGGCCGACGGCAGCCGCCTGGTGGCCGAAGCCGGCGCCACGATGGCGGAGATCGTCGACAGCGTGCGCCGCGTGACCGACATCATGGGCGAGATCAGTTCCGCCAGCCTGGAGCAAACCGAGGGCATCGAGCAGATCAACGGGGCGGTGGCGCAAATGGACGAGGGCACGCAGCAGAACGCGGCCCTGGTCGAGGAAGCGGCGGCCGCGGCGGCGGCGCTGCGCGAGCAGTCGACCCGGCTGGCACAGGTGGTGTCGGTGTTCCGGATCGATGGCGAGCAGATGCTGGCGGCGTCGACCGCCGCGGTGGACGCATCGCCGGCTCCGGTCCGTCCAGCGCTGACCGTACGGAAGCCAGCCCCGAGGCCGGTCTCCACGCGAGGAAAAGCGACGGCGGACGCGGGAGCGTGGGAAGAATTCTGACGTCGTCACCGGCCCACGAGGAGGCAGGCCGCGGCCTGCCTTGTTTTCGCCTGGCGGTGGCGATCCACACGTCACCCACTCTTTTTTGAACTGGAAAATATTTATTCAACTTTAGAAGGACTGAACACCTACATGAAACTGCAGAACCTCCATATCGGAAGCGCCTGGGCCTTGGATTCGGCGCCGTCGGCCTGATGCTGGTCGTCATGCTCGGCCTGAGCAACGTCATGCTCGCCCGCGTCAACGACGGCACCCGCATGCTCGTCACCAACCGCATTCCCACGATCGACGCGACCGCGCGTCTCGAGTCCGAAAACAACAATATCGCGATCGCCCTGCGCAACATGATGCTCAACGCCGATGCGGCCGACCGCCAGAAGCAGGTCGACCAGATCATGGCCTCGCGCAAGATCATGGACGAGATGCTGGCCGCGCTGCGCACGACCATCACCACGCCGCAAGGACGCGAGATCCTGGAACGGATGGCGGCGGCGAACACCGGCTACCTGGCGGGCCAGGATGGGCTGCTCAAGCTGATCGCCGCCGGCGACGACGAGGGGGCGCGGGACTACCTGGTGCGCGAACTGCGTCCGCGCCTGGCGCAACTCAAGGGCGCCACCGCCGAGCAGACCAAGCTGCAGAAGGAGCTCAGCGTGCGCGCCGGGAATGAGGCCGAGGCGACCTATCGCAGCACGACCTGGCTGATGTCGATCGTGGGCGCGCTGGCGCTGGCGCTGGCCGCCGTGGTCGCGTGGTGGATCACGCGCTCGATCACGCGTCCCCTGGTGCGCGCGCTGGATGTGGCCAATACCGTGGCCGCGGGCGACCTGACCAGCCGTATCGACGTCACCAGCCGTGACGAGACCGGCCAATTGCTGCAGGCTCTCAAGAGCATGAACGAAAGCCTGGCGCGCACCGTGGGCACCGTGCGCGTGGGCACCGACACTATCGCTGTCGCTGCGGGCCAGGTGGCGGCGGGCAGCCGGGACCTTTCCAGCCGCACCGAACAGCAGGCGTCGGCGTTGGAAGAGACGGCATCGTCGATGGAAGAGCTGACCTCGACCGTCAAGCAGAACGCCGACAATGCGCGCCAGGCCAACAAGCTGGCCGAGTCGGCGTCGAACGTCGCCGCGCGCGGCGGTGAAGTCATTCACCAGGTCGTCAATACGATGGACGCGATCAATGCATCGTCCAGCAAGATCAACGACATCATCGGCGTCATCGACGGCATCGCCTTCCAGACCAATATCCTGGCGCTGAACGCGGCGGTGGAAGCGGCGCGCGCGGGCGAGCAGGGCAGGGGCTTCGCCGTGGTGGCGACCGAGGTGCGCAACCTGGCCCAGCGCTCGGCGGCGGCGGCCAAGGAAATCAAGGGGCTCATCGGCGACTCGAGCGGCAAGGTCGCCGACGGCAGCCGCTTGGTGGCCGAGGCGGGCGCGACGATGCAGGAGATCGTCGAGAGCGTGCGCCGCGTCACCGACATCATGGCCGAGATCAGCGCGGCCAGCCAGGAACAGACGGCCGGCATCGAACAGATCAACGGCGCGGTGGCGCAGATGGACGAAGGCACGCAGCAGAACGCCGCCCTGGTGGAAGAAGCCGCTGCGGCGTCGGCCTCGATGCAGGAGCAGGCGGCGCGGCTGGCGCAGGCGGTGGCGGTGTTCCGGATCGATGGCGAGCAGGCGCGGGCGGCGGCGGACATGGCGACCGGCGTGGCGGCGGCCCCGCAGCGTGTCCTGGTGACGGCGCAGACGAAGCCGGCGCCACGGGTGGCGCCGGCACGGACGGCCGTGCAGCCGGCAACTGCCAAGGCCAGGACGCCCGCTACTGCGGGAGAGTGGGAAGAGTTCTGATTCCAGGACATCCGACAAAAGACGGCAAGCCCAGGCTTGCCGTTTTTTTTGTAATTCTTGACATTAAACATTGTCAGAAACTTTGCATATCGTCCAAAAAACCTGGCTATCAGCCCAATATCCCTGTTTTGTTAGCGTGCACACATCGTCATAGTACGAACTGGAACTTACTCCAATTTCCGATTGGCAATATCTATTACTAGACTGGAAACGAGGAGTACGACCATGAAGTTAGCAAACCTGAGTATCGGCAAGCGCCTGGCGCTGGGGTTCGGCGCCGTCAGCTTGATGCTGGTGCTGATCAGCGCCCTGAGCAACGCCTCGATCCTGCGCCTGAATAACGGCACCAGGGAGATCGTCGAGCAACGCATCCCGGCCATCGAGATGAGCAACCGGGTCGAGGCCCAGATCAGCATCATCGCCATCGCCGTGCGCAATATGATGCTCAACGATGATCCGGCCGACCGCCAGCGGCAGGTCCAGGCGATCGAGGACGCGCGCAAGGTGATGACCACGACCCTGGTCGAGATCGAGCCGACCCTGATGGCGCACGCCGAATCGATCGGCATCCTGCGCCGCATGGAAACGGCCAGCGCCAGCTACCTGGCCGGCGCCGACCAGCTGGTCAAGCTGATCCAGGCGGGCGAGGACGCGCAGGCCAGGGCTTATCTTCTCAATGAGCTGCGTCCGCGCCTGGGCATCCTGAAGGAAGCCACCGGCGCCGAGCTGGCGCTGCAAAAGCAGTTCAGCGCGGCGGCGGCGCAGGACGCGGCCACGACCTACGGCAGCACCATCCGCCAGACCTGGGGCCTGGGCCTGTTCGCGCTGGCGCTGGCCGCGGGCATCGCCTTGTGGATCACGCGCTCGATCACGCGACCGGTGGCGCGCGCGCTGGAAGTGGCCAACACCGTGGCCGCGGGCGACCTCACCAGCCGCATCGAGGTCACCACCCGCGACGAAACGGGCCAGCTGCTGCAGGCCCTGAAGACCATGAACGACAGCCTGGCGCGCACCGTCGGCGCCGTGCGCGCCGGCACCGACACCATCGCGGTCGCGGCCGAGCAGGTCGCCGCCGGCAGCCTCGATCTGTCGAGCCGCACCGAGCAGCAGGCCGGCGCGCTGGAAGAAACCGCGTCGTCGATGGAAGAGCTGACCTCGACCGTGCGCCAGAACGCCGACAATGCGCGCCAGGCCAACAAGCTGGCCGAATCGGCGTCCGGCGTGGCCGCGCGCGGCGGCGAAGTCATCCACCAGGTGGTCGGCACGATGGACGAGATCCAGGCGTCTTCCAGCAAGATCGGCGACATCATCGGCGTCATCGACGGCATCGCTTTCCAGACCAATATCCTGGCGCTGAACGCGGCGGTGGAAGCGGCGAGGGCCGGCGAGCAGGGGCGCGGCTTCGCGGTGGTGGCGACCGAGGTGCGCAACCTGGCCCAGCGCTCGGCGGCGGCAGCCAGGGAAATCAAGGAGCTCATCGGCGACTCGAGCGACAAGGTGGCCAACGGCAGCCGGCTGGTGGCCCAGGCCGGCGCCACGATGGAGGAGATCGTCGACAGCGTGCGCCGGGTGACCGACATCATGGCCGAGATCAGCGCGGCCAGCCTGGAGCAGACCGCCGGCATCGAGCAGATCAACGGGGCGGTGGCGCAGATGGACGAAGGCACGCAGCAGAACGCGGCCCTGGTCGAGGAAACCGCCGCCGCATCGAATGCGATGCAGGAGCAGGCGGCGCGGCTGGCGCAGGCGGTGGCGGTGTTCCGGATCGCTGCCGGCCCGGCCGTGGAAGCGCCACGGCCCGTCGTCCGGGCGCCGGCGTCCAGGCGCCCTGCGGTTGCCGGTCCTGCGGCGGCGCCGGCGTTCTGAAGAAATCGAACGACAAAGAAATCGACAGGCCAAACAAAAACGGCAAGCCGCAAGGCTTGCCGTTTTTGTTGGCGTATTTCTTTGCAACCCGCACCGGGTGACGGGCACCCGGCTTGAGGCAGAGTCGCTTAGAACGAGTGACGCACGCCGATGTTGTAGACCTGTGGGTCCGCGCCGAAGGCGGTTGCAGGCAGGGCGATCGCGTTGCCCGAGCCAGCCAGCGTGAACACGCCGGTGCCGTTGTTGCGCAGTTTGGCGTACGAAGCGTACACGTTGGTGCGCTTCGACAGGGTGTAGGTGTAGGCCAGGGTGATTGCCTTGCCTTCCGCATCGCCCAGTTCCTGCTCTTGCTGCTGGTAGTTCAGGTAGACGCGGCTGGCGCCGAAGCCGTACGACACGCCGGCGTTCATCTGCTCGTACTTGTTGTCGATGCCGTTGGCGAATTCAGGATCGGCCGCCAGGTAGCCGCCGCGCAGTTCGAAGTTGCCGAACTTGTAGCCCAGGCCGACGCCGTATTCCTTGCTGTCGCCGCTCGGCAGGTCTTCACGATTCTGGTAGCCGGCGCCGACGTAGAAGCCCGCGTTCGCGTATTCCAGCGCCACACCGGTGATGTCGCCGGTATCCTGCAGGTCGGTCTCGTTACGCTCGCCCGCGCCGTAGGCTGCGCGCAGGGTGAAGCCGTTCAGGGCATTGCTCTGGTAGTTGACCGAGTTGTCCAGGCGGCGGGTCAGGCGGTTGGTGCCGAACGATGCCAGGTTCGAGCCGTAGAAGCCCTGGCCCAGGGTGTCCGAAGCGCTGGCGACGGCGGCGATCGGACCGTATTCACGGCCGACGGTCACGGTGCCGAAGGCGCCTTGCAGGCCGACCACGGCGCGGCGGTCGAACATGCGCGAGTTGGTCGCGCCGGTGTCGGCGGCGATCGCGGCTTCGATGTTGAACAGGGCTTTCAGGCCATTGCCCAGGTCTTCGGTGCCACGGAAGCCGAGACGGCTTGCCGACTGGGTGCCCGACGACACGACGGTGCGGCTGCTTTCGCCTGGCGCATCGTTGTTCTCGACGCCGATCGAAGCGTCGATCAAGCCGTACATGGTGACGCTGGTTTGTGCTTGGGCGACCAGCGGCAGTGCCGACACGATGGCGATGGCAAGAATTTTGTGCTTCATGGATGTCTCTCCAGTGTTTGTTTGTGAAATAGCCTATCCATCATGACATGCCAAGTGGACATTTGTCATCGGGCACGGTCCAATCGGAACAGGGTCGAAACCCCTCATTGACAAGCGAAAATTGCCCTTGTTCGACACCGCTTTTCATAGGAGAACCCTGTATTGGCGGGCTTTCTGTGAGCCTAGCGCAGGCGCGCCGCGCACTTTCAAATAATTGCCAATAATCAACTTATTGCGTTGCAATAACGCCACATTTTCGCCCTTGACATCTGTTGCAGTGCGCAATAACGGTGCGGGCTCGATGCGCAGCGGTAAGCGGCAGCCTCCGCCAAAGCGTGCATATATAGCGGCTCTCGCTATTGCTCAAGATCAAATGGCAGTTCACATCGTTGTCATCGCACTATGCTTATGCGCTTTTTGCACCGCGGTAGTGCATCGCGATTTGCCGTTCCAGCGTCATCTTTCACGAGGAGCTTGACAGAAGCCTCGATACTTAAATCGGTATCGGAGCGCCAGAAAAATTGATTGGAACGTTCTCGATGGGCCGCCTACCATCATTGTCGAGTAGTACATAAATACAGCCGGATACCGGCATATAACGACAAAGGAGACATATGAAACGGTATGCACCGGGCTTCGTCACGCCCGTACTTTCCCCTGCCTCTCGGCCTGCTTCTCGTCCTGCTTCTCGTCCTTCTTCCCGCCGCTTCGCCCTGCGCGCCACCGTCGCCGCCCTGGCCGGCGCCGGCCTCGGCCTGACGTGCGCCACCGCGGGCGCCCAAGAAGCCGTCCCGCCCGACGCCGTGGTGACCGTCACCGGCACCCGCCAGGCTGCCCAGAGCGCCCAGGCCATCAAGCGCGACGCCGAGCAGTTGCTCGACTCCATCGTCGCCGACGACATCGGCAAGTTCCCCGACAAGAACGTGGCCGAGATCCTGGGCCGGGTGCCGGGCGTGCAGGTGATCCGCCAGAATGGCGAAGCCGGCAACGTCGTCATTCGTGGCCTGGGCGGCATCGTCACCCTGTACAACGGCCGCGAGATGTTCACCGCGGCCGGCCGCAGCTTGTTCCTGGCCGACGTGCCGGTGGCGATGCTGCAGCGGGTCGACGTCTATAAATCGCAGGGCGCCGACATGGTCGAAGGCGGCACCTCGGGCGTGATCGACGTGCGCACCAACCGTCCGTTCGACTTCAAGGGGGCCCAGGCCGCCTTCAACTTGCGCGGCGAACACCGCGACAAGGCCGACAAGGTCGACCCCAACGTCTCCGGCCTGCTGTCGAACCGCTGGAAGACCGGCATCGGCGAGATCGGGGTGCTGGGCGGCCTGTCCTACCAGCGCGGACGCTACCACGACGAAACTGCCTTCGTCGGCGAGCCGCGCACCCTCGACAGCGGCGTGATCGGCGCGCCGTCGATGGGGCGGGTGATGACCGGCGGCGACCGCGAACGCCTGGCCGGCAACCTGTCGGTCCAGTGGCGGCCGACGAGAGACCTCGAGGTCTATGCCGAGAGCTTCTCGACCAGGATCGAGCACGATTCGCAGAGCATCTTTTTTGTTGGCGACCTGCCGATCAACAACCCGGGAGCGACGGTCACCACCATGCCCGGCTCGAACTACCTGGGCTCGATCAGCCACCCGGACGTGAATACCTTCACCCTGAGCTCGACCCAGGCGCGGCGCGAGGTGTCCGAGACCCACCAGGCGGCGGTCGGCGCGATCTGGAAGGCGATGCCCGGCGTGCGCGTGAGCACCGAGCTGGTTCGCACGATCAGCAAGCACGGCATGAAGAACCCGATCCTGGACACCGTGATGGACCGCTCCAAGGCCATCCACGCCGAGGTGCGCGACGGCGGCGGCTACCTCGCGTACCCGGGCACCGATATGACGGACCCCGCCAACTGGACCATGTTCGCCCTGTTCGACAACCACAACCGCTCGCGCGGCGCCGCCAACGACTGGCGCGGCGACGTGGCCTGGACCCCGGAGCACGACGGCTTCTTCAGGGAACTCAGCGCCGGCCTGCGCTACGCCGAACGCGACGCCACTTTCGTCCACGAGCTCAACGGCCACTCGCCGGCCCCCAATCTGTGGTCGCCGAATGCCATCCGCGTCACCGACTTCCCGGGCCTGAACTGCACCAGCCCCGAGACCGGCGGCAACTACGGCATGAACCAGTTCTACGCGCCCTGCATGGATTACCTGCTGGACCACACCGGCGACATCCGCCAGGCGATCCGCGGCGACCGCGATCCGCGGCCGGACAATCCGCAATCGTTCTACGCCGACCGCGAACAGACCAGCGCCGTCTACCTGAAGGCCAATTTCGGCTTCGACGCCTGGTCGCTGCCGATCGACGGCAGCGCCGGCCTGCGCTATGTGAAGACGAAGCAGCGCATCAGTGGCTTCTCGGCGCGCGAGGGCGTGGTGTCGCCGACCACGGTCTCGTCCACCACCAGCGACGTGCTCCCGAGCCTGTCGCTGCGGGCGCACTTTCGCCAGGACCTGATCGGCCGCCTGTCGGCCAGCAAGGCGATCGAGCGCGCGCCATTTGCCGACTATAACCCGGGCCTGGCGCTGTTCCCGTCGACCACGACCACCCTGGCCACCGGCACCGCCGGCAACCCGAACCTCAAGCCGCAAGAGGCGCGCAACGTCGACGTGGCCCTGGAATGGTATTTCGCGCCGGCCGGCTCGATCACCGGCACGCTGTTCCAGCACGACTACGACAACTACCTGCGCCGCAGCGCGCGGCCCGAGGTGCACGATGGCGACACCTATAACGTCAGCCGCCCGTATAACGCGGTCGAGGGCAAGCTGAAGGGCGCCGAGCTGGCCTACCAGCAGTTCTACACCCAGCTCCCGGGCTGGCTGGGCGGTCTCGGCATGCAGGCCAACGTCACCTGGATGGATGGCGGCCTGGCCGAAGCGGACGGCACCATCAATACCTTCGCCGGCATGTCGAAGCTGTCGGCCAACGTGGTCGCCCTGTACGAGTACGGCAAGTGGTCGGCGCGCCTGGCCTACAGCTGGCGCGACAAGTTCACCGCCGAGTATAACTACCGCGCGCTGCCGTACAACATCGTCGTCGATCCGCTCAAGACCCTGGACGCTTCGGTGTCGTACAAGCTGACCGACAGCCTGACCCTGACCCTGGACGGCAGCAACCTGCTGGACCAGGCCTACCACGACTACCACAGCGTGCCGCAGCTGCCGCGCGACGTGCGCCGCTATGACCGGGTGGTGGGGCTGGCGCTCAGGTGGCGCAACTGAGGACGATGAACGTGCACACGCAAAAGCTCTCGACCCTCGAAAAAGTCGGTTTCGGCGCCGGCGACATGGCGCTCAACGTCGTGATCTCGTCGATGATGTTGATCATCACCTTCTTCTATACCGACATCTACGGCCTGCGCACGGCCGACCTGGCGGCGCTGTTCGTCGCGGTCAAGGTGGTGGGGGCGCTGGCCGACCTGGCGATGGGGCAGGTCAACGATGCGGTGCTGACGCGCTGGGGGCGCTACCGCCCTTGGCTGCTGCTGCTCGCGGCGCCCTACGGCCTGTCGGTGTTCCTGGTATTCAGCACGCCGGAATGGAACTATGACGCCAAGCTGGTCTGGGCCTACGCCAGCTACATCCTGATGACCCTGATGACGGCGGGCGTGGGCATCCCCTACATCTCGCTGATCAGCGGCCTGACGTCCGACCCGCAGCAGCGCCTGTCGGCCAACGGCTACCGCCTGTTCTTCGCCAAGGTCGGCGCCTTCATGGTGACCATCGTGGTGCCGATCCTGGCCGACGCCTGGGGCGGCGCGAATCCGGCGGCCGGCTACCAGGCCGCGATGGCGCTGATGGCGGCGGTGGGCGTCCTGCTCTTCGCGTTCTGCTTCTTCACCACCACCGAGCGCGTGGTGCACAAGGTCGAGAAGCAGCCTTTGACCGAGCAGGTGCGGTTGCTGCTCAAGAACGACCAGTGGCTGATCCTGTGCGCCGTGTGCGTGACCGGCACCATCGGCTACGTGATCCGCGGCTCGGTGGCGATCTACTACGCCAAATACTATTTGAACGGCGACACCGCCACCGTGTCGGCCTTCCTCTCGACCGGCGTGGCGGCGGCGATCCTGGCCATGGTGGTGTCCACCTGGACCACCAAGTTCTATTGCAAGGTCAAGCTGTTCCGCAATTCGCAGATCATGGTCGCGGTGCTCAGCCTGATGCTCTACTTCCTGGTGCAACCCGGCGACATGGCGCTGGCCTTCGCGCTGTACTTCCTGCTGTCGCTGGTGGTCGACCTGCATGCGCCGGTGTTCTGGTCGGCGATCGCCGAGACCATCGACTATGGCCAGGTCAAGACCGGCAAGCGCGTCTCGGGCTTCGCCTTCGGCGGCATCTCGGTGTGCCAGAAGGCCGGCATGGCCATCGCCGGCGGCCTGGTCGGGGTGCTGCTCGACGTCTTCGAATACCAGCCGAACCAGGCGCAGTCGGCGCTGGCGCTGCAGGGCATCGCGCTGATGCTGTCGGTGATCCCGGGGTTCTTTCACTTTCTCATGGGGCTTCTGATGTTCAAGTACCGGATCAGCGACGACTATTACAGCAGCGTCAAGGAAGACATGCGCGCGCAGGGCTACGCGACCACCTGAACCACGAAGCGAGACACGAGATGCAAGAAACGATCCTGACACCCTTGATCGAGCAGCGCGCCGATCCCTATATCTACAAGCACAGCGACGGGTATTATTACTTTACGGCCTCGGTCCCGCTCTACGACCGCATCGAACTGCGCCGCGCCACCACGATCGACGGCCTCGTGAGCGCGCCGACGGTCGACGCCTGGATCAAGCCCGACACCGGGCCGTATTCCGAACTGGTGTGGGCGCCCGAGCTGCACTTCAACCAGGGCGCCTGGTACGTGTATTTCGCCGCCGCCCCGAGCCGCGAGATCAAGCACCAGCTGTTCCAGCATCGCATGTACGCGATCCGCAACACGAATGCCAATCCGCTGGAAGGGGAGTGGGAATTCATGGGCCAAGTCGACACCGGCATCGACAGCTTCTGCCTGGATGCCACCACCTTCACCCACCAGGGCCGGCTGTACTACCTGTGGGCGCAGAAGGATGTCGAGATCGAGGGCAATTCGAACCTGTACATCGCGCCGATGAAGACGCCGTGGCAGATCGAGGGCAAGCCGGTCCTCATCAGCCGTCCGGAGCACGACTGGGAAACCATCGGATTCCGGGTCAACGAGGGTCCATCCGTGCTACGCCGCAACGGCAGGATCTTCATCAGCTACTCGGCCAGCGCCACCGACCACAATTACGCGATGGGCCTGCTGTGGGCCGACGAGGATGCCGACCTGCTCGACCCGGCAGCGTGGACCAAGTCGGCGCAGCCCGTTTTGCGGTCGTGCTACGATCACGGCGTCTATGGCCCGGGCCACAACAGCTTTACCTATGCCGAAGACGACGACACCGTCATGCTGGTCTACCATGCGCGCACCCATACCGAGATCGTCGGCGATCCGCTCTGGAATCCGGACCGCCACACCTTCGTGAAACCGCTGCGCTGGGACGAACAGGGCATGCCGCTGTTCGGCCGTCCTTCCACTTATTGATGACATCTGGAGATCGATACAACGTGCAAACCGGTATCACGCAAGCGCCATTCGGCCAGCTGCCCGACGGCAGGGCCATCACCCAGTTCACGCTGACCAATGCCGGGGGCATGGTGGCGAAGATCATCGACTATGGCGGCATCATCACCGAGCTGCATGCGCCCGACCGCGACGGCAACCTCGCCGACGTGGTGCTGGGTTTCGACACGCTCGAGCCCTACCGCACGGATAGCCCATATTTCGGCGCGCTGATCGGCCGCTACGGCAACCGCATCCGGCACGGACGCTTCACGCTCGACGGCCAGGAAGTCCAGCTGCCGGTCAATAACGGCAGCAACCACCTGCATGGCGGGCCGGATGGCTTCGACCGCGTCAAGTGGGAGGCCACGATCGACGGCGCCAGCCTGCGCCTGCAGTACCGCAGCGTCGAAGGCGAGATGGGCTATCCAGGCAACCTCGCTGCGACCGTCACCTACACGCTCCTTGATACCAACGAGCTGGTGGTGTCCTTCCACGCCGTCACCGACAAGGCGACGCCGGTCAACCTGACCCAGCACAGCTACTTCAACCTGGCCGGCGACGGCGACATCCTCGGCCACGTGCTCTGCATCGAGGCCGACGCTTTCGTGGCCATCGACGCCGAATCGATCCCGACCGGCGAACTGACGCCGGTGACGGGCACGCCGTTCGACTTCCGCATGCCGCGCCCGATCGGCGAGCGCATCGGCCAGCCGGACAAGCAGCTGCGCCATGGCGGCGGCTACGACCACAACTTCGTGCTCAACAGGCCGCAGGGCAAGGCATTGGGCCGCGCGGCGCGCGTGGTCGATCCGGGTTCAGGACGCGTGCTGGAATTGTGGACCGAGGAGCCGGGCGTGCAGTTCTACAGCGGGAACTTCCTCGACGGTTCGCTGGCGGGCAAGGGCAGGACCTACCAGCACCGCAGCGGCTTCTGCCTGGAGCCGCAGCACTTCCCGGATTCGCCGAACCAGCCGCTGTTCCCGAACGTGATCCTGCGTCCGGGCGAGGCATACCAGACCGAGTCGCGCTTTCGCTTCCTGGTGGAGCCGGGCGCATGATGGAAGTGCTGCTCGACGCCGGGCACGAGCTCGGCGAATGCGTGCTGTGGTGCGAGCGCACTGGCCGGCTGCTGTGGACCGACATCCCGGCCGCGACCCTGTGGTCGCATTCGCCGTCCAGCGGGCGCACCGTCTCCTGGCGCATGCCCGAGCGCCTGTGCAGCTTCGCGCTCACCGGCAGCGACGATCGCTTGCTGCTGGGGCTTGCCTCCGGCCTGGCCTTCTTCACTTTCTCGACCGGCAAGGTCACCCGCATCGTCGACGTCGAAGCGGACAATCCATCGACGCGCCTGAACGATGGGCGTTGCGACCGCCAGGGGCGCTTCGTGTTCGGCATGTTCAACCAGGACGAGAACCCCAAACGCGCGGTGGGCGGCTTCTATCGCCTGAACCTCGACCTGTCGCTGGAATCGCTGCCGCTGCCGAAGGCGGCGATCGCCAACAGCATCTGCTTCAGCCCCGACGGCCGGCGCATGTATTTCGCCGACTCGCAAGAGAAGGCCATCCTGTACGCCGACTACAACCCCTGCAGCGCCGAAGTCGGGCGGGTGCACACCTTCGTCGCGGCCGATGCCGCGCCGGGCGAACCGGATGGTTCCACGGTCGATGCCGAGGGTTACCTGTGGAGCACGCGCTGGGGCGCGGGGCAGGTGAGGCGCTTCGCACCAAGCGGCAAGCTGGATCGGGTGATCCCGCTCGCCGCGCCGCAGCCGAGCTGCCCGGCTTTCGGCGGGCCAGGTCTATCGACCTTGTTCGTCACCAGCGCGCACGTGGGCATGACGGCGCGCGACCGGGATGCTGCGCCGCTGTCGGGCGCGGTGTTCCAGCTGCCCCTGGACGTGCGCGGCCTGCCCGAAGCACGCTTCCTGCACCGCTGACCTTCCATCCTGGCGGCCAGCGCCGCCCCATCTCCCGCCGATCCACCCGCTGATCGATACTGAAAACGGTATCGACGTCGCCAAAAATGTGATTGGAAAGTTATCTGGCTGGTCTTTACCATTACTCTCATCAGGAGACATGGGCCAGGCTCGACGCCTCGCTCGGCCAAGAATAAACAGGAGATCTGCATGTCCGGGGAAAAGAAAAAGACGCCGCTGCGCTCGGCGGCGTGGTTCGGGACGCAAGACAAGAACGGTTTCATGTACCGCAGCTGGATGAAGAACCAGGGCATTCCCGACCATGAATTCCAGGGCAAACCCATCATCGGCATCTGCAATACCTGGTCCGAACTCACTCCCTGCAACGCCCATTTCCGCAAGCTGGCCGAACACGTCAAGCGCGGCATCCTGGAAGCCGGCGGCTTCCCGGTCGAATTCCCCGTGTTCTCGAACGGCGAATCGAACCTGCGGCCGACCGCCATGCTGACCCGTAACCTGGCGTCGATGGACGTCGAGGAGTCCATCCGCGGCAATCCGATGGACGCCGTGGTGTTGCTGGTCGGCTGCGACAAGACCACGCCGGCCCTGCTGATGGGCGCGGCCAGCGTCGACCTGCCGACCATCGTCGTCACCGGCGGCCCGATGCTCAACGGTAAACTGAACGGCAAGGACATCGGTTCCGGCACCGCCGTCTGGCAGCTGCACGAGCAAGCCAAGGCCGGCGCCATCACGATGCACGAATTCCTGTCGGCCGAAGCGGGGCACTCGCGTTCGGCCGGCACCTGCAACACCATGGGCACGGCGTCTACGATGGCCTGCATGGCCGAGGCGCTGGGCACCTCGCTGCCGCACAATGCGGCGATTCCCGCCGTGGATGCGCGGCGCTACGTGCTGGCCCATATGTCGGGCATCCGCATCGTCGAGATGGTGCACGAAGACCTGCGCATCTCGAAGATCCTCAAGCGCGAGAACTTCGAGAACGCGATTCGCGTGAACGCGGCGATCGGCGGTTCGACCAATGCCGTGATCCACCTGAAGGCGATCGCCGGCCGCGTCGGCGTGCAGCTCGAACTCGAGGACTGGACCCGCATCGGCAAGGGCACCCCGACCGTGGTCGACCTGCTGCCGTCGGGCCGCTACCTGATGGAAGAGTTCTATTACGCCGGCGGCCTGCCGGCGGTGGTCCGGCGCCTGGGCGAAGGCGGCCTGATTCCGCACCGGGACGCATTGACCGTCAACGGCAAGTCGCTGTGGGAGAACTGCGTCGACGCGCCGATATACAACGACGAGGTGGTGCGCCAGCTGGACAATCCGCTGATCGCGGACGGCGGCATCTGCATCCTGCGCGGCAACCTGGCGCCGCGCGGCGCGGTGCTGAAGCCGTCGGCGGCGTCGCCCCACCTGATGCGGCACCGCGGCCGCGCGGTGGTGTTCGAGGATTTCGACCACTACAAGGAGCGCATCCTCGATCCCGACCTGGACGTGGATGAGAACTGCGTGCTGCTGATGAAGAACTGCGGGCCGAAGGGCTATCCGGGCATGGCCGAAGTGGGCAATATGGGACTGCCGCCCAAGCTGCTGGCCAAGGGCATCACCGACATGGTGCGCATCTCGGACGCGCGCATGAGCGGCACCGCCTACGGCACCGTGGTGCTGCACGTGGCGCCTGAGGCGATGGCCGGCGGCCCGCTGGGCATCGTGCAGGACGGCGACATGATCGAGCTCGATTGCCATGCCGGCCTGCTCAACGTGGAGCTGAGCGATGAACAGATCCGCGCGCGGCTGGCGGATCGGGCCGAGAAAGCCGCGCCCGTGCAGCATAGCGGTTACCAGCGGCTGTACCTGGACCATGTGATGCAGGCCGATGAAGGGTGCGACTTCGATTTTCTCGTCGGGTGTCGCGGGTCGGCGGTGCCGAAGCATTCCCATTGAGTCGATGGAAAGCGTCAATCACCATAATATAAAGGAGACCCGAACCATGCTGCTCGTCCAATTTCTGACCGAATCGAATGAACGCCGCGTCGGCATCCTGAACGACGCCACCATCCGCATCATCGACGGCTATGCCACCACGCTCGACCTCGCGCGTGCCGCGATCGCGCAGGGCAGGGGCCTGGCGCACCTGGCCGACAGCGCCGCCGGTGCGCAGCAGGTCGCCTATGACGAGCTGGCCGCTGCCAGCCGTATCCTGCCCCCGGTCGACCATCCCGACCCCGCCCACTGCTACGTCACCGGCACCGGCCTGACCCACCTGGGCAGCGCCGACACGCGCGACAGCATGCACAAGAAGATCGGCGGCGACATCGAGGCCCTGAGCGACAGCATGAAGATGTTTCGCCTGGGCGTGGAAGGCGGCAAGCCGGCGCCCGGCACGCCCGGCGTGCAGCCGGAATGGTTCTACAAGGGCGACGGCTCGATCCTGCGCGCCAGCGGCCAGGACCTCGACATGCCGGCGTTCTCGCTCGACGGCGGCGAGGAGCCGGAAATCGCCGGCCTGTACCTGATCGGCGACGATGGACAGCCCTACCGCCTGGGCTATGCGATTGGCAACGAATTCTCGGACCACGTCACCGAACGCCAGAACTACCTCTACCTGGCGCACTCGAAGCTGCGCAACTGCGGTGTCGGTCCAGCGCTGCTGGTCGGCGAGCTGCCAGCCCACGTGGCGGGCGTGTCGCGCGTCATCGGCCTCGACGGCGAGGTGCGCTGGGAGAAGGCCTTCGTCAGCGGCGAAGACAATATGTCGCACACGCTGGAAAACCTCGAGCATCATCACTTCAAATATGGCCTGTTCAAGCGCCCCGGCGACGTGCACGTCCACTTCTTCGGCACCGCGACCCTGAGCTTTGCCGACGGCGTCCAGGTCGCGGCGGGGGAGACCTTCGAGATCGAGGCGCCGGCCTTCGGTCCGGCCCTGCGCAACCGCCTCGCCGTGCATGACGCCCCGTTCGTCAAGGTCAAGCGCTTATGATGCAGTAAGCCGGCCCGCAGAGGCTTCGGCTCGATAACAGGATGGAGACAAGCATGGAACAGATGGGGAACTACCCCAGCCTGCGGGACAAGCGGGTATTCGTGACGGGAGGCGGCAGCGGCATCGGCGAAGCGATCGTGCAGGCCTTCGTGGAGCAGGGCGCGACCGTCGCCTTCGTCGACATCGCGCAGCAGGCCAGCGAGGCGCTATGCGCGCGGCTGGCCGATGCGGGGCCGCATGCCCCGGTCTACCGCCATTGCGACATCACCGACATCCCGGCGCTGCAGCGCACGATGGCCGAACTGGCCGCGCAGCTGGGCGACTTCGACGTCCTGGTCAACAATGCGGCCAACGACCAGCGCCACGACATCCAGGACGTCTCGCTCGACTACTGGAACGAGCGCATCGCCATCAACCAGCGTCCGATGTTCTTCACCTGCCAGGCGGTCCTGCCCGGGATGAAGAAGAAGGGCGGCGGCTCCATCATCAATTTCAGCTCCATGTCGTGGCATGCCAAGGGCGCCGGGTATCCGGTGTACGCCACCACCAAGGCGGCCGTGATCGGGCTCACGCGCAGCCTGGCGCGCGACCTGGGGCCGTTCGGCGTGCGGGTCAACACGGTCACGCCGGGCTGGGTCATGACCCAGCGCCAGGTCGAGCTGTGGGTCGATGCGGCGGCGGAAGTCGAGATCGGGAAGGCGCAGTGCCTGCCGGGCAAGCTGATGCCGGACGACGTCGCGCGCATGGTGCTGTTCCTCGGCGCCGACGACAGCAGGATGTGCACGGCGCAGGATTTCGTCGTGGATGCCGGCTGGACCTGATCGATCCGCACGGCCCCACGATTCCCTTCACGCCCCAGTCGTCCATCCGTTACCATCGTTGCCGCTTGCGTGGCGACGATGGGCCATTGGAGTCCGCCATGATCGCATCCCGCTCCACCGCACTGCTCGTCCTTGGAACACTCTGCGCGCATGCGCACGCCGCGCCTCTCAGCAGCCCCGACCGCCACATCGCGGTCGATGTCGGCGTCTCGGCGGACGGCGCGCTGACCTACTCCGTCGCCCGCGACGGCACGCCCGTCATCCTGCGCTCAAGCCTCGGCCTGGCGGTGCAGGGCGCCGACCTGACCACGGGCTTGAGGCTGGCCGCCAGCTCGCCGGTCAAGCCGATCGAAGACCGCTACGAACTGGCCACCGCCAAGAAGCGCCACATCACCTACCGCGCCAACGAACAGACTCATACCGTGCGCAATGCCCAGGGCCAGGCCATGGACGTGACCTTCCGCGTCTCGAACGACGGCGTCGCCTTCCGTTACCGCGTCGCCGGCAAGAACCTGAAATTCGTCCGCGAAACCTCGGCCTTCGCCTTCGATCAGTCCGCGAAGGCCTGGCTGCAGCCGATGTCGGTCGCCCAGACCGGCTGGTCGAACACGAATCCTTCCTACGAAGAGCACTACCAGCGCGAGATCCCGGTCGGCACCCCGTCGACCCTGGGCGCCGGCTGGGTCTTCCCGGCGCTGTTCCGTACCGGCGAGACCTGGGTCGCGCTCACGGAGGCGAACCTGGACGGCAGCTTCCATGCCTCGCGCCTGCACACCGACTCGCGCGGCGGCGTCTATCGTCTCGACGTCCCGGCCGCGCCCGAGGTGTTCACGGGCGGCGCGCTGCTGGCCGAGTCAAAGGGCGATCTGGTCACGCCGTGGCGCATCATCGCACTGGGCAGCCTGCGCACGCTGGTGGAATCGACGCTCGGCACCGATCTCGCGGCGCCTGCGATCGCCTTCGACAAGGCGAAGGTCCAGCCCGGCCACGCATCCTGGAGCTGGGCGCTGCTCAAGGACGACGGCACCTATCTCGATATCCAGAAGCGCTTCGTCGACTACGCCGCCGACATGGGGTGGGATTACACGCTGGTCGATGCCGACTGGGACCGCAAGATCGGCTTTGAGCGCATGCGCGAGCTGGTGGCCTATGCGGCCGCGAAGAAGATCGGCATCCTGGTCTGGTACAACTCGTCCGGCGCCTGGAACAAGACGCCATACACCCCGAAGGGCGCGCTGCTCACTCGCGAAGCGCGCGTGCGCGAGTTCGCACGCCTGCGCGACATGGGCGTAAAAGGCGTCAAGATCGACTTCTTCGCCGGCGACGGCAAGTCGATGATCGCCTATTACGTCGACATGCTCCAGGACGCGGCCGATGCCGGTCTGCTGGTGAACTTCCACGGCGCCACCTTGCCGCGCGGCTGGTCGCGCACCTTCCCGAACCTGATGACGGTGGAGGCGGTGAAGGGCTTCGAGTTCACCACCTTCGACCAGAAGGACCAGGATGCGATGCCGCCGCACGCCGCCATGCTGCCGTTCAGCCGCAACCTGTTCGACCCGATGGACTACACGCCGCTGGTGTTCGGCGACATCCCGAAGATCAAGCGCGTCACGCGCAACGGCTTCGAGCTGGCCGAGGCGGTGCTGTTCCTGTCCGGGATCCAGCACTTCGCCGAGCGGCCCGAAGGCATGGCCGGCGTTCCCGACTACGTGAAACAACTGCTGCGCGACCTGCCGCGCAGCTGGGACGATGTGCGCTTCATCGACGGCTACCCGGGTCGCCATGCGGTCATCGCGAGAAAGAGCGGCGACAGCTGGTATGTGGCCGGATTCAACGCGGACAGTGAAGAGCGCAGCCTCGACCTCGACCTGTCGTTCATCGCGGGACGCAGCGGGACCTTGACCACCGACGGCGATGGCGAGCGCGCATTCAGCCAGGCCCCGATCAAGGCGGGCAAGTCCAGCGTCCGCATCAAAGCGCGCGGCGGCTTCGTCGCGGTATTCAAATAAGACTGACTAAAACCAGGAGACATCAGTGAAAGCACTCAAGCCCCTCATCCTCGCATGCAGCCTTGCCGCCTTGCCGGTTCTGACCTTCGCCCAGGTGAGCGTGTCGGTCGACACCACCAAGCCGGGCCCGGTCATCAACAAGAACGTGTACGGCCAGTTCGCCGAGCACCTCGGCACCGGCATCTATGAGGGGCTGTGGGTGGGGCCGGATTCCAGGATTCCGAACACCCGTGGCTGGCGCAACGACGTGGTGGGGGCGCTGAAGGAACTGAAGGTGCCGCTGGTGCGCTGGCCGGGCGGCTGCTTCGCCGACGAGTACCACTGGCGCGACGGCATCGGCGCGCGCAACAAGCGTCCGGTCAAGGTCAACACCCACTGGGGCGGCGTGGCCGAGGACAATGCGGTCGGCACCCATGAGTTCTTCGACCTGGTCGAGCTGCTGGGCACCGAAGCCTACGTCAACGGCAATCTGGGTTCCGGCACCCCGCAAGAGATGGCCGAGTGGCTCGAGTACATGACCTCGGACACCAAGTCGTCGCTGGCCGAGCTGCGGCGCAAGAACGGCCGCAAGGAGCCGTACAAGGTCGCCTATTTCGGTATCGGCAACGAGGCCTGGGGCTGCGGCGGCAATATGAAGCCGGAGTATTATGCCCACCTGTATAACCACTATGCCACCTTCCTGAAGACGCCGCCGGGCGCGCGTCCGAAGATCATCGCCAGCGGCGGCAACGACAACGACACCAAATGGACCGACGTGTTGAGCCGCGAAGCCGCGCGCGGCACCGACGGCATCAGCTACCACTACTATACCTTGCCGACCGGCGTCTGGGAGAAGAAGGGCGCCGCGACCGGCTTCCCGGAATCCGAATGGTTCTCGACCATCCAGCAGACCCTGCGCATCGACCAGCAGATCCGGCAGAACATCGCCGTCCTCGACAAGAACGATCCGCAGAAGAAGATCGGCTTTTATGTCGACGAGTGGGGCACCTGGTACGACGTGGAGCCGGGTACCAATCCGGGCTTCCTGTTCCAGCGCAACACGATCCGCGATGCGGTGGTGGCGGCGCTCAACTTCAACATCTTCCATGAGTACGCCGAGCGGGTGCGCATGACGAATATCGCGCAGATGGTCAACGTGCTGCAGGCGATGATCATCACCGACAAGGACAAGATGCTGCTCACGCCGACCTACCACGCCTACAAGATGTACATCCCGTTCCAGGACGCGACCAAGCTGCCGGTGGCGGTCGACAACGACGTGGCCTATTCGAGCAATGGCAAGGCGGTGCCGGGCATCAGCGCCACCGCGGCGCGCGCCAAGGATGGCAAGGTCTATGTCGCCCTCGTCAACACGCATCCGACCCGCGCCAGCGACGTGGCGCTGAACGTGGCCGGCCTGAACGTGGGCAGCGTCTCGGGCCAGGTGCTCACGGCCGAGAAGATGGATGCCCACAACACCTTCGAGCAGCCGCAGGCGGTCAAGCCGGCGCCGTTCAGCGCGAAGGCGGCAGACGGCAAGCTGACGATCAAGGTGCCGGCCAAGGCCGTGATGGTCTTCGCCGTCGAGGCGTGAGGTGAAGGCCGCGCGCGCAATCGCGGCTGTAGCGATGGCGGTATTTTCTTTACTGGCCGCGCTGACCGGTGCGGCATACGCCGCCCAGGTCGGCGTGCACGATCCGGTCATGGCAAAACAGGGCGATCGTTACTACCTGTTCAGCACCGGCCCGGGCATCACCTTCTACAGCTCGAGCGACATGAAGACCTGGAAGCCGGAAGGACGCGTATTCCCGGAAGGCCCGGCGTGGGCGACAAAGGCCGCGCCGAGCTTCAACGGCCATGTCTGGGCGCCCGATATTTATCACCATGACGGCAAGTACTATCTGTACTACTCGGTGTCCGGCTTCGGCAAGAACACCTCGGCCATCGGCGTGACCGTCAACAGCACGCTGGACCCGCGTGCGCCCGGCTACAAATGGGAAGACCAGGGACTGGTGGTGCAGTCGGTGCCGGGCCGCGACCTGTGGAATGCGATCGACTCGCACGTGATCGACGACGAGAAAGGCACGCCGTGGATGTCGTTCGGCTCGTTCTGGGGCGGCCTCAAACTGGTGAAGCTGGACGCCAGCCGCACCCGCCTGGCCGAACCGCAGGAGTGGCATACGATCGCCCGCCGCGAGCGTCCGGCCTTCACGCCGGACGAAGAAGCCGCGCCGGCGCAGATCGAGGCCCCCTTCATCTTCCCGAAGAACGGCTGGTACTACCTGTTCGCGTCGTGGGACCTGTGCTGCAAGGGCAAGGACAGCACCTACAAGGTGGTGGTGGGACGGTCGAAGAGCGTCACCGGTCCCTACCTCGACCGCAATGGCGTCGACATGGCCAGGGGCGGCGGTTCGCTCGTGATCCAGGGCGACGGCGATTGGCAGGCGCTCGGCCATAACAGCGCCTATACCTTCGACGGCAAGGACTACATGGTGCTGCACGCCTACGAGACCTTTGATAAGTACCGGCAGAAGCTGAAGGTGCTGGACATGACCTGGGACGGCGACGGCTGGCCCGTGCTCGACCAGAAGGACCTGAACCGCTACCAGAGCGTGCTGCAACAATGAAAACCCACATCGCCGCCTTGAGCCTGATGGTCGCCGGCGCCTGGGCGCAGGCGGCCGAGCTGTTTCCGCTGTCCGCCGTGCGCCTGGGCCCTGGTCCCTTCCTCGACGCCCAGACCACCAACCTGAACTACCTGATGGCGATGGAGCCCGACCGCCTGCTGGCGCCGTTCCTGCGCGAAGCCGGCCTGCAGCCGCGCCAGCCCAGCTACGGCAATTGGGAGTCGACCGGACTGGATGGCCATATGGGCGGCCACTACCTGTCGGCGCTGGCGCTCATGCATGCGTCGACCGGCGACCAGGAAGCCCTGCGCCGCCTGAACTACTTCGTGGCCGAGCTCAAACGCGCACAGCAGGCCAACGGCGACGGTTATCTCGGCGGCATTCCCGGCGGACGCCAGGCCTGGCGCGACATCGCGGCCGGCAAGCTGGAGGCCGATAACTTCTCGGTCAACGGCAAGTGGGTGCCCTGGTATAACCTGCACAAGGTATACGCCGGCCTGCGCGACGCCTACCGTTACGCCGGCAACGAGGATGCGAAGGCCATGCTGGTGCAGCTGTCCGACTGGGCGCTGGCCTTGAGCGCGAAGCTGTCCCCCGAGCAGATGCAGACCATGCTGCGCAGTGAGCATGGTGGCATGAACGAAATCTTCGTCGACGTGGCCGAGATGACGGGCGAGCGCAAATACCTCGACCTGGCGCTGGCCTTCTCGCACCAGGCCGTGTTGCAGCCGCTGGCGCGCAGGCAGGACCAGCTGACCGGCCTGCACGCGAATACCCAGATCCCGAAGGTGATCGGCTTCAAGCGCATCGCCGACACGACGGGCCGGCAGGACATGGGGGAGGCGGCGCGCTTCTTCTGGCAGACCGTGGTCGACAAGCGCACGGTGGCGATCGGCGGCAACAGCGTCAAGGAGCACTTCCACAGCACCGACGACTTCGAGCCCATGGTGCACGAGGTCGAAGGCCCGGAGACCTGCAACACCTACAACATGCTGAAGCTGACCGGGATGCTGTTCCAGTCGGAGCAGAAGGGCAGCTACGGCGACTACTACGAGCGGGCGCTGTACAACCATATCCTGTCGTCGCAGCGGCCGGAAGGCGGCTTCGTCTACTTCACGCCGATGCGGCCGAACCACTACCGCGTGTATTCGCAGGTGGACAAGGGCATGTGGTGCTGCGTCGGCTCGGGCATCGAAAGCCACGCCAAATACGGTGAATTCATCTACGCCCGCGACAAGGACACGCTGTTCGTGAACCTGTTCGTCGCCTCGACCCTGGACTGGAAAGACAAGGGCGTCAGGGTCACTCAGGCGACGACGTTCCCTGATGCCGACACCACGCGCCTGACGGTCGATGGCGAGGGCCGGTTCACGATGAAGATCCGCTACCCGGCGTGGGTAGCGCCGGGCCGGATGGCGGTGCGGGTCAACGGCGCAGAGGTGAAGATCGACGCCCGGCCGGGCGGCTATGCGACGATAGCGCGCGCCTGGCGCAAGGGCGACCGGGTCGACGTGCGGCTGCCGATGACGACGCATCTCGAGCAAATGCCGGGCAGGTCGAATTACTACGCCGTGCTGCACGGGCCGGTCGTGCTGGCGGCGCGCACGCGCATGGTCGGCGACGACAAGCTGAATTACCTGGCCGATGACTCGCGCATGGGGCATATCGCCTCGGGGCCGACCTGTCCTTTGGCGTCGGCGCCGATGTTCGTCAGCGATTCGACCGATTTCATTGCGCGCTTCATACCGGTAGCCGGCAAGCCGCTGACGTTCACGGCGCCGGGGTTGGTGCATGGCGCGGATGGGCCGCGCACCGAGTTCATTCCTTTCTTCCGCCTGCACGAATCGCGCTACACGATGTACTGGCAGCATGCCACGCCGGACGGCCTAGAGGCGCAGCAGGCCGCGAACGCGGAGCGCGAGGCGGACCGAATCGCGCTCTATGCGAGGACCATCGACCAGGTGGCGCCGGGCGAGCAGCAGCCGGAGTCGGATCACTTCTTCAAGGGCGAGGGCATCGATGCCGGGATCAATCATGGGCGGCGCTGGCGCCATGCGACAGCGTGGTTCAGCTATGAGCTGAACGATCCGAAGAAGGAAGCCAGGGTGCTGCGCCTGGCCTTCGCGAAGGCGGACGCGGGGCGGCGGTTCGACATCCTCGTCAACGGGCAGGCGCTGGCGAACGTGACGTTGACGGCCGATGCGCAGGAAGACATCTATACGGTCGATTACCCAATCCCTGATGCGGTACGCATGAAGACGAACGGAAAGCTCAGCGTGCGGTTCGTGGCCAAGCCCGGATCGATTGCCGGCGGCTTGTACGGGCTTAGGCTGTTGCGATAGTTGTTGATGCCGAAAACCGTATCACAATTATCAAAAAAGTGATTGGAACAGTATCTCAGTTTGGCCTAGGATTGCAGAACAACAATACCGGAGACAAAGTGATGAGCCTCACCCGCAGGAATTTCCTGGGCGTCGCAGTTGCCGCGCCTGTGGCCGCAACCGTTGTGCCGCTCAACGCGGCCTTCGCCGCCAAGCCCCTCACCATCGGCTTCTCGCAAGTCGGCGCCGAAAGCGAATGGCGCACCGCCAACACCGCCTCCATCAAGGACGCCGCCAAAAAGGCCGGCATCAACCTCAAGTTTGCCGACGCCCAGCAACGCCAGGAAAACCAGGTGAAAGCGATCCGCTCCTTCATCGCCCAGCGCGTCGACGTCATCGCCTTCTCTCCGGTCGTGGAATCCGGCTGGGACACCGTGCTGCGCGAAGCCAAGCGCGCCAACATCCCCGTCATCCTGACCGACCGCGGCGTCAAGGTCAGCGACGAGTCGCTGTACGTCACCTTCCTCGGTTCCGACTTCGTGGAAGAGGGCCGCCGCGCCGCGCGCTGGCTGGTGGAACACGCGAAGAAGAACCCGAATCGCGCCTATAACATCGTCGAGCTGCAGGGCACGGTCGGCTCGGCCCCGGCCATCGACCGCAAGGCCGGCTTCGCGGAAGTCATGAAGCTTGAACCGCGACTGAAGATTATCCGTTCCCAGACCGGCGACTTCACCCGCGCCAAGGGCAAGGAGGTGATGGAAGCCTTCCTCAAGTCCGAGGGCAAGAACATCACCGTGCTGTACGCGCACAACGACGACATGGCGATCGGCGCCATCCAGGCGATCGAGGAAGCGGGTTTCAAGCCAGGCAAGGACATCCTGGTCGTGTCGATCGACGGCGTGCGCGGCGCGTTCGAGGCCATGTTGCAGGGCAAGCTGAACGTGACCGTGGAGTGCAACCCGCTGCTTGGGCCGCAGCTGATGGAAGCGGCCAAGGCGATCAAGGCTGGCAAGCCGCTCTTGAGGCGCATCGTGGTGCAAGAAGGTGTCTTCCCGGCCGAAGTCGCAGCCAAGGAATTCCCGAACCGCAAATACTGAGGCGGCCATGCTCGCCTCGACCACGGCGCTGCCGGTGCTCGACGTCACCGGCATCCACAAGCTTTTTCCCGGCGTGAAAGCGCTGTCGGAGGCGGGCCTGCGCCTGTATCCGGGCGAAGTCCATACCCTGATGGGCCAGAACGGGGCCGGCAAGTCCACCCTGATCAAGGTGCTGACGGGCGTCTACCAGCCGGAGCGCGGCAGCATCGTGCTCGATGGCGAGCGCATCGCGCCGCGCTCGACCCAGCACGCCCAGGAACTCGGCATCAGCACGGTGTACCAGGAAGTGAACCTGTGCCCGAACCTGTCGGTCGCCGAGAACATCTTCATCGGCCGCTATCCGCGCCGCTTCGGCATGATCGACTGGCGCAGGATGCGGCGCGATGCCGCCGAACTGCTGGCGCGTTTGCAGGTGAATGTCGACGTCAAGCAGCCGCTGGCCAGCTATCCGCTGGCGATCCAGCAGATGGTGGCCATCGCCCGTGCGCTGAACATCTCGGCCAAGGTGCTGATCCTCGACGAACCCACGTCCAGTCTCGACGAGGCCGAGGTGCAGCTGCTGTTCTCGGTCTTGAAAACCCTGCGCGAGCAGGGCATGGCGATCCTGTTCGTCACCCACTTCCTCGACCAGACCTATGCGATCTCGGACCGCATCACGGTGATGCGCAATGGCGAGCGCGAAGGCGAGTACCTGTGCAGCGAGCTGTCGCGCCTGGCGCTGGTGAACAAGATGATCGGCGTGGCCGCCGACACCAGGGAGCAGCCGCAGACCTGCATCGAAGAGGGCCACCAGGCCGGCCCGACCCTGCTGCGCACGAAAGAACTCGCACGCCGCGGCGTGCTGGCGCCGCTCGACCTGACCATCAAGCAGGGTGAACTGCTGGGCCTTGCCGGCCTGCTGGGTTCCGGGCGCACCGAGACCGCGCGCCTGCTGTTCGGCGCCGACAAGACGGACGATGGCGCGATCGAGATCGGCGGCCGTTCGACCACCTTCGCCACCCCGCGCGACGCGATCCGCGAGGGCATCGGCTTCTGCTCCGAAGACCGCAAGCACGAGGGCGCGATCCTCGACTTGTCGGTGCGCGAAAACCTGATCCTGGCCCTGCAGGCGCGCCAGGGATTGCTGCGCGCGATCCCGCTGCGGCGCCAGCAGGCGCTGGCCGATTACTACGTTAAACAATTGGGGATCAAGACGGCGAGTATCGAAACGCCGATCGGCACGCTCTCGGGCGGCAACCAGCAAAAAGTGCTGCTGGCGCGCTGGCTGGCCACCGAGCCCAGGCTGATGATCCTCGACGAACCCACACGCGGCATCGACGTGCGGGCAAAGCAGGAAATCATGGACTATGTCACCACGCTGTGCCGCAAAGGCATGGCCATCCTGTTCATCTCGTCCGAACTGCCCGAGGTGCTGCGCGTCTCCGACCGGATCGTCGTCATGCGCGACCGCAAGGCCTGCGGCGAGTACCGCCGTGGTGAGCTGGACGACAGCTCGGTGCTGCACGTGATCGCAGGGGAGGGCTGCCGATGATCGTCAAGGAACAAGCGCCCGTGGCGGCGGCCACCCCGGCCACGAAGCCGAACGCACCCGTACCCGCCTCGTTGCTCGCGCGCGCAACAGGACATCACCTGTTCCGCCCCCTGGCCGCGCTGGCCGCGCTGCTGCTGATCGACTTCCTGCTGATCCCTGGCTTCTTCCGCCTGGAGATCAAGGACGGCCACCTGTACGGCTCCCTGGTCGACATCGTCAACCGCGCCGCGCCGCTGATGCTGGCGGCGATCGGCATGACCTTGGTGATCGCCACGCGCGGCATCGACATCTCGGTCGGCGCCGTGGTGGCCTTGTCCGGCACCGTGGCGTCGATGCTGGTTGGCGGGACGATGGTGATCCAGGACGGCGTGCCGGTCTATGTGGCCGAGACGCCGATGTTGCTGGCGATGGCCGCCGCCTTCGGCGTCGCGCTGCTATGCGGCCTGTGGAATGGTCTGCTCGTCGCCGGCCTGGGCCTGCAGCCCATCGTCGCCACCCTGATCCTGATGGTGGCGGGACGCGGCCTGGCCCAGTTGCTGACCGACGGCCAGATCGTCACCGTCTATTATCAGCCGTTCTTCTTCCTGGGCAGCGGCTACCTGTTCGGGTTGCCGTTCGCGCTGTTCGTGGTGGCGGCGGTAGCCGGCGTCACCGCGCTGCTGCTGCGCCACACCGCGCTCGGGCTGTTCATCCAGGCTGTTGGGGTTAATCCTGTTGCGGCGCGCCTGGCCGGCATCCGCACCGCGGCCCTGATCGTGTTCGTCTACGTGTTCGCCGCCGCCTGCGCCGGCATGGCGGGCTTGATGATCAGTTCCAACGTCAAGAGCGCCGACGCCAACAACGCCGGCCTGATGCTCGAACTCGACGCCATCCTGGCCGTGACCCTGGGCGGCACCTCGCTCGCCGGCGGCAAGTTCAGCCTGGCCGGCTCCATCGTCGGTGCGCTGATCATCCAGACGCTCACCTACACCATCTATTCGCTGGGCGTGCCGCCCGAGGTCAATATGGTCGTCAAGTCGGTCGTCGTGTTCCTGGTCTGTATGTCGCAGTCGGACCAGTTCAAGCGCCTGTGGAAGCGGAGGGCGGCATGAACGCGGTCGTCGAGCACGCACGCAAGCTGTCAAGCGCGCCGTCCTTCACCTCGCTGGTCACGGTGGTGTTGCTGGCCGCGATGCTGCTGATCGGCGGCGCCCTGTATGAAGGATTCCTGTCGCTGCAGGTGATGCTCAACCTCCTGATCGACAACGCCTTCCTCCTGGTGATTGCGATCGGCATGGGCTTCGTGATCCTCTCGGGCGGGATCGACCTGTCGGTCGGCGCCGTGCTGGCGCTGTCGACCATGATCGCGGCCTGGCTGCTGCAGGTGGCGCATTGGCCGCCGCTGGCGGTAATCGCCACCGTGCTGGCGCTGGGCTTCCTGTTCGGCGGCGGCATGGGGGCCGTCATTCATTACTTCCGCCTGCAGCCCTTCATCGTCACCCTGGCCGGCATGTTCCTGGCGCGCGGCCTGTGCTACCTGATCAGCATCGAGTCGATCACGATCGAGGATCCGCTGTTCGTGGCGATGTCGCAGACGCAAATCCCGTTCTTCGGCGGCTTTCTCTCGCCCGGCGCCCTGATCGCGCTCGCCATGCTGGCCTGCGCGGTCTGGCTGGCCCACTACAGCGCTTTCGGGCGCGCCGTGTACGCAGTCGGCGGCAACGAGCAGTCGGCGGCGATGATGGGCCTGGCGGTCGCCCGCACCAAGATCCTGGTGTATGCCTTCAGCGGTTTCTGCGCCTCGCTGGCGGGCCTGCTGTTCGCGTTCTACATGCTGTCCGGCTACGGCTTGCATGCGCAGGGCACGGAGCTCGATGCGATCGCCGCGGTCGTCATCGGCGGCACCCTGCTCACCGGCGGCTACGGCTACATCCTCGGCGCGCTGTCCGGCGTGCTGGTGCTGGGCACGATCCAGACCCTGATCGCCTTCGACGGCACGCTCAGCTCGTGGTGGACCAGGATCGTGATCGGCGGCCTGCTGTTCGTGTTCTGCGTGGTGCAACGCGTGATGGCGTTCAAATCGACATGACTCGCCGCCGGGCCGCCGTCCACGCTGATATGATTTCCTGATGGATACGACAAACCCGAACTGGTTCCTGAAGGCGCGCCTCAAGACGCGCCAGCTGCTGCTGCTGATCGCGCTGGACGACTACCGCAACATCCACCGCGCGGCCGAGGAGCTGCACATGACGCAGCCGGCGGCGTCCAAGCAGGTCAAGGACCTGGAAGAGATGCTCGACGTGCGCCTGTTCGAGCGCCTGCCGCGCGGGATGGAGCCGACCATCTACGGCGAGACCATGATCCGCCACGCGCGCATGGCGCTCACCAGCCTGGCGCTGGCGCACGACGACATCGTCGCGCTCAAGGCCGGGCTGGCGGGGCAGGTGGAGGTGGGCGTCATCATGGCGCCGGCGATGGCGCTGCTGCCGCGCGCGATCGCGCGCATCAAGGAGCAGGCGCCGCTGCTGCGCATCGGCGTGCAGCTCGAATCCAGTAACGTATTGCTCGACAAGCTCAAGCACGGCGCCCTCGACTTCATGATCGGCCGCATCCTGGACAAAGAGGATTCGACGGGCCTGATCTACGAAGAGCTGAGCGAGGAGCCGGCCTGCGCCGTCGTCCGCCCCGGCCATCCGCTGCTGGAGCGGCGCGGCCTGACGCTCGAGGACATCGCCGCCCGGCCGTGGATCCTGCCGTCGCCCGGCAGCATCCTGCGCCACCGCTTCGACATGATGTTCCGGCGCGTTGGGTTGCCGCCACCCGGCAACGTGGTCGATACCACCGCGATCCTGGTAGTGACGGCGCTGCTGCAGCAGACCGACGCCCTGCACGTGATGCCGCAGGAGGTGGCGCAGTACTATGCCTCGCTGAACGTGATGCGCATCCTGCCGATCGAGCTGCCATGCAAGATGGATGCCTTCGGCATCATCCGCCAGCAAGACCACCTGCTGTCGCCGGGCGCCGACCTGCTCTTGACGGCCGTGCGGGCCGCGGCCGCCGAGATCTATTGATTGTGCCATAGATACAACCACCAAAAGTCACGGATGTGTAACGGGCGCAGCCCATTCTGTTTGCTCGTTATAATCGCCGACAATAAGAAAATGTTGGCGGCGGGGCAATAAGAACGTGAGGGGAAACGTTCCAGTGTATTAAGCCCAGCCAGCTTCGCGAGAACCATACTGGGCAATCCTGATGAGCAATCTGAGCAGTTTCCCGCCGGCGGCCGTCGGCGGCCTGGCGCTGGGAGAGCCGGCGCAGTCCGAGCCTGCGCAGTTGGAGCCAAACTCCTGGCCCGAAGGCCTGCGCGCCATCTTCGACCTGATCCTGGCATCGCGCTTTCCGATGTTCCTGGCCATGGGCCACGACCTGCGCCTGTTCTACAACGACGCCTATTCCGACTTGCTGGGCGACAAGCACCCTGCCGCGCATGGCGCGCCGTACGCCAGCGTCCGCCCCGAGCTGTGGGAGCGCATGCGTCCGTATTTCGAACTCGTGCTGGCCGGCGAAGCGACCCAGCTCCAGCACGCCCTGATGGAGTTCGAGCGCAACGGCAAGCGCGAGCGGCGTTTCTTTTCCGTCTCGCTGTCGCCGGTGCGCCATGCGGGGCAGGTGGCCGGCGTCTATTGCGTGCTCACCGAGACCACGTCCGATGTGTTGTCCGAGCACCGCCACGCTTTTCACCAGAAGCTGGGCGAGACCCTCGAGGGCCTGGACGACGCCATCCACATCATCAAGGCCACCAGCGCCATGACCGGGCAGACCCTGGGCGCGGCGCGCGTCGGCTATGGCGAGATCGATCCCGCCGGCCGCACCGTGAACGTCGACCGCGACTGGACCGACGGCCGCATGGCCAGCCTGGGCGGCATGTCGCATGTGCTGGACGATTTCGGGCCCGAGATCGCCGCCATGCTGCGCCAGGGCCGCACCGTGCGCATCGACGACGTCGCCGCCGACCCCCGCTCGGCGCCGTGCGCGGCTGCCTATGCCGGCATCGGCGCGCGCGCGGTGGTGATCGTGCCGATCATCGAGGAAGCGCGCCTGGCGGCCGTGTTCTACCTGCATGAACCGTCCGCGCGCCACTGGACCGAGCAAGAGACGGCGATGGCCGAGGACGTGGCGCGCCACACGCGCGAAGTGGTGCGCCGCTCGCGCCTCGAGGAAACCCTGCGCGATGCGGCGCTGGAGCGTGACGCGCTGCTGCAGAGCGAGCGTCTGGCGCGGGTGCAGGCCGAGCGCCTCAGCCACGCCAAGGACGAATTCCTGGCCATGCTGGCGCACGAGCTGCGCAATCCCCTGGCGCCGATCAGCAGCTCGGCCAGCCTGCTGAGCATGCAGTTCTCCAGCGAGCCGCGCATCTGCCAGACCAGTTCCATCATCAGCCGCCAGGTCAAGCACATGAGCCGCCTGATCGACGACCTGCTGGACGTCTCGCGCGTGACGCGCGGCCTGGTCAAGCTCAAGCTGGCGACGGTCGACTTCCGCGAGGTGGTGACCGGGGCGCTCGACCAGACCCGTCCGCTGGTGCTGGAAAAAGCGCACCAGGTGCGGGTGGAGCTGCCGGAGACCCCGGTCTGGGTGCGCGGCGACCAGACACGCCTGGTGCAGAGCGTGGCCAATATCGTCAACAACGCCGCCAAGTACACGCAAAAAGGCGGCCAGCTCGTGCTCGCCCTCGAGGCGGTCGATGGCCGCATGGTCTTGCGCGTGCGCGACAACGGCTCCGGCATGCCGCCCGACCTGGTGCCGAGCGTGTTCGACCTGTTCACGCAGGGCGCGCGCACGCTGGCGCGCTCGCAGGGCGGGCTCGGGCTGGGCCTGACCCTGGTCAAGCGCCTGATCGACCTGCACGAGGGCGAGGTGGCCGCGCACAGCGACGGCGTCGGCTTGGGCAGCACCTTCACGCTCACCTTGCCCTGCGTGACGGGCGCCTGCGACGGCGGCGACATGCAGCCGGGCGACCCCGAGGCCGCGCGCGCGGTCCTGCAGCGCAAGCTGCGGGTGCTGATCGTGGACGACAACAGCGACGCCGCCGACAGCCTGGCCAACCTGCTGCAGGTGCAGGGCCACGCCACCTCGGTCGAGTACGACGCCGAATCGGCCCTGCGCCGCGCGCGCGCCGAGCGGCCCGACGTGATGCTGATCGATATCGGCTTGCCCGACGTCGACGGCTACCAGCTGGCCTCGGCGCTGCGGTCCCTGCCCGAGACGGCGGCCACGGTGCCGGTCGCGGTGACCGGCTACGGCCAGGCCAAGGACCGCGAGCGGGCGCTGCAGGCGGGCTTCGCCCACCACCTGGTCAAGCCGGTCGACATGACGGCGCTGGTGCGCATCCTGGAATCGAGCGCGGCGCTCGCGGCGGTGGCGGAGGCGGCATCGACTCCGGTGACGCCCAAGCCGGCTTCGGCGTCCGAATCCGAAGAGACGATGGCGCCGGCCTGAGTATTTCCTGGGGCCACGGCCAGCGATGGCGGTAGTATGATCATGCTTCCCTCAATGAAAGGATGAGCATGTCCGAATTCGTCTTCACCGCTCCCGCCACGCCTTCGGTGGCCGTCAGCGGTTCGAGCAGCCGTTTCCCGGTGCGCCGCGTGTTCTGCGTCGGCCGCAACTATGCCTCGCACGCGCGCGAGATGGGGAGCGATCCGAACCGCGAACCGCCGTTCTTCTTCTCCAAGCCGGCCGATGCCGTGGTGCCCGCCGGCGGCGCGGTGCCGTATCCGCCGTCGACCGGTGACCTGCACCACGAGATCGAACTGGTGGTGGCGCTCGGCGCGGGCGGCGCCGACGTCGACCCGGCCAATGCGCTCGACCTGGTATGGGGCTATGGCGTGGGCCTGGACCTGACCCGGCGCGACCTGCAGGCGGCAGCCAAGGACACCGGCCGTCCCTGGGACATGGCCAAGGGTTTCGACGCCTCGGCGCCCTGCAGCGCCCTGCATCCGGTGAGCGCGGTGGGCCATCCGGCCGAAGGCCGTATCTGGCTGGAGGTGAACGGCGCCCTGCGCCAGGAAGGCAACCTCAATGAGCTGATCTGGCCGATCGCCGACGTGATCGCCTACCTGTCGCGCTTCGTGACGCTGGCGCCGGGCGACCTGATTTATTCGGGCACGCCGTCGGGCGTGGCGGCGCTCAAGCCCGGCGACCGCGTGCGCGGCGGCGTCGACGGCGTCGACACCTTCGAACTCGAGATCCGCTGACCTTCCATCAACCCCGCCATCTGCGCCTGCAAGGCCTGGCGCGCCGCGTCGAGCTGCGCGCCATTGGTCTTGGCCGATAGCGCGGCACGCTCCTTGCGGCCCAGGAAGTAGGCGACCCGCTCGGCGTTCGCGCCGGAAGGGTGGGGCAGGCCGTGCAGGATGCGGCTCGCCGTCAGCATGCCTTGCGCCGCCAGCCAGTCCAGACCTGCGCCGACGCTGGCTCCCATCGGGATGTACACGGCGTCGGGCAGCATGGCCGCTTCATGCGCGAAGTAGCGCAGCGTTTCTTCCCGTAGAAAAGCGTGGCGCGGCATGGCGGGCGTGCCGCTGTAGTTCTTGCCATCCACGAACACGGGGTGGCGCAGGATGGCGCCGATGTGGACCAACCCGGCATCCGGGCCGAACAGCGTGGCGCAGCTGGCGATGCCGAGCCAGCGCTGCACGCCGATCGCATCGAGCAGGGCCACGAAGTTGGGCCGGATCGCGCCGCTGAAGGCGCCGGCCTGGCGCGCCGCCACCAGCACCGCGTCGCGTGACGCGCCCGCGGCCATCTGGCGCTGCGCCTCGCGCATCGCATTCTTCCACTGCACGAAGCCGGGCGAGATGCCGACCACCACCACGCGCGCCGCGCGGTTCACCGACTCGAACGGAATGTAATAGCTGCGGTAACGCCCTTCATGTGCCAACAGGAAGTGTTCTGGAATGTCGGCTGGCGCGGCGATGGCATCCAGGTCCAGTCGGGCAATGGCATCGGCGTAGTGGTCGAAAAGAATTTCCATGAGACAGGTTGTGCGAATGCGACGAGCTGGGCATTGTGCCAGTCTTTCGGGAGGCGTGAAGCCGGGATAAATGCGCTACGCTGGCGTTGTCGCATACGAGGAGCCGATCATGAAAATGTACCGCTCAGTCATCGTCGCCGGCTGCCTCCTGGCGCTGGCGGCCCAGGCCGCCGAACCGTCGATGCCCGCAGGCTTCAAGACGGCCAGCGTCCAGACCGCCGACGGCGCCACCATCCACGTCCGCAGCGGCGGCAAGGGGCCGGCGGTGGTGCTGATTCACGGCTTCGGCGACACCGGCGACATGTGGGGCCCGCTGGCCGCGCGCCTGGTCAGGCGCCACACCGTCATCGTGCCCGACCTGCGCGGCCTGGGCCTGTCGTCGAAGGCGCCCGGGGGCTATGACAAGAAATCGCAGGCGGCCGACATCCGCGCCGTGGTCGAGCACTTCGGCCAGGACCGGGCCGACGTGGTCGGCCACGACATCGGCACCATGGTGGCCTATGCCTACGCGGTGCGCTATCCGGACAAGGTGACGCGGCTGGTCGTGATGGACGCACCCGTGCCCGGGGTGGCGCCGTGGGACGAGCTGGTGCTCGACCCGCGCCTGTGGCACTTCAATTTTGGCGGCAAGGAGGCCGAACGCCTGGTGGCGGGCCGCGAACGCATCTTCCTGGACCGCCTGTGGAACCAGTTCGCGGCCGACCCGGCGAAGGTCGACGAGGCGACCCGGGCCTACTACACCAGGCTGTATGCGCAACCGGGCGCCATGCGGGCCTCGTTCGCGCAATTCAACACGATCGCCACCCACGACGTGGCCGACAACCGCGCCGCATCGAAGGTCAAGCTGACGATGCCGGTGCTCGCGGTGGGCGGCGAAAAATCGTTCGGCCCGATGATGGCCACGGTGATGCGCAATGCCGCGCTCGACGTGCGGCAAGCCGTCGTGCCCGGCGCCGGTCACTGGATGATGGAAGAAAATCCGGACGCCACCGTCGAGCTGATCGACGATTTCCTGACCGCCGGGGTTGCCGCCCGCTGAGCCAACACGGGCCTGGCCTATATAACCATGTCCTGCTCAATGCATTGAGATGCGTCAGTGCGCATGAACTGATACGCTAGCGATAACGACGCACTTTGCGCCAGATCGAGCGGAGGTTTTCATGTCGCAAGTTGCATTGATCGCCGTGCACGGCATGGGAGAGACGCTGCCCGCGTATGCGGACGGCCTGATGGCGCAGCTGCGCAGCCGCCTGGGCGGGCTGGCGGGCCAGGTGACGATGCGCTCGGTCTATTATCAGGGCATCCTGCACGAGAACCAGCGCCAGGTCTGGGAGCGCACCGCCGCCGGCGGCAAGGTGCGCTACGACGCCTTGCGTCGGTTCGTGCTGTACGGGCTGGGTGACGCCGCCGGACTGGAAAACCGCAAGGAAATCCCCGGCTCGGTCTATGAGCTGGCCCAGGGCGAAATCGCAGGCGCCTTGTTGTCGGCCCATGCGGTGCGTCCCGACATGCCGGTGGTGTTCGTGGCCCAGTCGCTGGGCGGCCAGGTGCTGTCGAGCTATCTGTACGACGCCCAGAAGGCGGCCGCCGGGCGGCCGGTCGGCGCCGGCGTCTGGCGCAATATCGACGCCTGGGCCTCCAGCGCGCTGGGCCGGCCATTGACCGCGAGCGAGCGCGTGTTCCTGGGTGGCGGCACCTGCGCCGGCCTGGTCACCACCGGCTGCAACATCCCGATCTTCGTCGCCGCGCACAAGGAGATGGACATCATCCCGATCGCGCCGCCCACCTCGCTGTTCAAGTGGATCAATTTCTACGATCCGGACGACGTGCTGGGCTGGCCGCTGCAGCCGCTGTCGGGCGGTTACCGGGCGCTGGTCGAGGACCGCGCGATCAATGCCAGCGGCGGCATTGGCAGCCTGCTGGCGCGCAGCTGGAATCCGCTGTCGCACGAGAGCTATTGGGAAGACGCCGCGGTGCTGGACGCGATCGCCGCCATGCTGCGCCGGCTGGCGGCCTGAATTTCGGCCGGCCGCCGCCGGCATCGCTTACATCGCCAGCGCCGGGCTCTTGCGTAGCGCCAGGCGCGGCCGGGCATCCGCATCGCCCAGCCTGAAGCCGGCCGCCACCTCGGCCAGGCGCGCCGCCTGTTCTTGCATGCTGGCCGCGGCCGCCGCGGCCTGTTCCACCAGCGCCGCGTTCTGCTGCGTCACCTGGTCCATCTGCGTGATCGCCTCGTTCACCTGGTGGATGCCGGTGCGCTGTTCCTGGGTGGCCGAGGTGATCTCGGACATCATGTCGGTCACGCGCGCCACGCTGCTCACCACGTCGTGCATGGTGGTGCCGGCCTGCTGCACCAGGGCGGTGCCGGCATTCACCTGGGTCATCGAGTCGCCGATCAGGCCCTTGATTTCCCTGGCCGCGCTGGCCGAGCGCTGCGCCAGGTTGCGCACTTCGCTCGCCACCACGGCGAAGCCGCGGCCCTGTTCGCCGGCGCGCGCCGCTTCCACGGCGGCGTTGAGCGCCAGGATATTGGTCTGGAAGGCGATGCCGTCGATCACGCCGATGATGTCGACGATCTTGCGCGCCGAGGCGTCGATCGAGCCCATGGTGTCGACCACCTGGCCGACGATGGCGCCGCCGCGCGCCGCCACCTCGGACGCCGCCTGCGCCAGGCCGTTGGCCTGCACCGCATTGTCGGCGTTCTGGCGCACGGTCGCCGTCAGTTCTTCCATCGAGGCCGCCGTCTCTTCGAGCGAGCTGGCCTGCTGCTCGGTGCGGCTCGACAGGTCGAGGTTGCCGGCCGCGATCTCGCTCGACGCGGTGGAGATGGCGGTGGTGCCTTGCTGGACTTCGGCCACGACCCGGGCCAGGGCGCCGTTCATGGTTTCCAGGGCCCGCATCAGGTCGCCCACTTCGTCCTCCGGGTAGGTGGCGAAGGTATTGCCGAGGTTGCCCGCCGCCACCGTCCTGGCCACGTCCACCGCGGTGTCGAGCGGCCGGGTGATGCTGCGCGTGATCAAGACGGCGGCGACCGAGCCGAGCGCCGTGGCCAGCACGGTCAGCAGGATCACCAGGCGCGTGCTGCGCTCGTTCGCGACCTCGATGTCGAGCGCGATCTGGTCGATCGACTTGCGCTGGATCTGCAGCAGGCTCAGCACCCGAGCGCCATAGGCCGTAGCGGCCGGGGAAAAGACCGTCTCATAGGCCTGCTCGGCGCCGGCCGCGTCGCCCGCGGTGCGGGCGTTCATCACCACTTCCTTGGCCGCCTGGTATTGCTTGCGCAGGCCCAGGATTTCTTGCAGCGTCTGTTTTTCTTCGGGCGAGTCGAGCAGGACTTCGACCTTCTTGAGGATCGCGGTGGTGTCGGCGACGCTGTCCTTGATCGGCTTGGCGAACACGGTCGACAAGGTGCTGTCGGTGCTGCGCGCGATCAGCGAGGTGCGGGCAATCGCCGAATACGTCATGACATACCAGTCCGAGACCAGGCGTTCCTTGGTCAGGGGCTTCTGCATCATCTGGTGGGTGGCTTCGGCACTGCTGCGCGTGGTGTACAGCGCGAACGCGGTGCCGGCCAGGGAGAGAACGAGGATCGTGGCGAACGCGAGCGTCAGGCGCGAGCCGATGCGTAGATTTTTTAACACGATGTCAGTAACCCGTAGAAACGGAAAATTCCGCCAGGAAAGTATCACCTGTTTAAACCTAAAATGAAATCTCCCGATGTGCTGGCTGTTGTATGGGCGCATCGCCTGTTATTTCGGTGAAGTCACCCTTTCACCGGCCGCCCCTCCAGCGTGAAGATGGGACGGATGTCGCCCGCCACCGCGCCGCGCGCATTCTTGATGGCGGGCTGGCGGTAGAGCTCGAGCGCGGCCTTGCGCCCGGCGTCGAGCAGGCCGAGCTGGTCGAGCACGGCGTACACGGCCGGATGCAGCGCGCGGCTGTTGCCGTCCGCAATCTTGATCGCGATGCCGATCCCGGCCGAGCGCACGCCGATCGCCTGTACCGCGTCGGCGCCGATCTTGGCCACCCAGTCGCCACCGCCGGCCGTCATCCAGTGCAGGTCGGTGCGCGCCAAGCCCGAGACCATGTCGGGCCGCGCCGTCATGGCGTCACACAGGATGCCCATCGCGCTGCCCAGCTGCGGATCGTTGGGGCCATGCGCCAGGCGCGCATACAGGTGCGCCAGACGCGACAGCGGCAGCGCATAGTTCGGCGCCGAGCAACCGTCGATCCCGGTCGGCATGGCGTCCGCCGGCACCCCGGCCGTGTCGGCCAGCGTGGCGTGGATCGCCTGCTGCAGCGGGTGGCCGCGCTCGACGTAGTTGGCGGTCGGCACGTCGTGCAGCCTGCACCAGGCCAGGAAGCCGCTGTGCTTGCCGGAACAGTTGTGGTGCAACGGCGTCCACTGCGCATCCTGCGGCGGCTTCGTTCCGGTGAACTCGTAGTGCAGCGGCTGCGCGCAGCCGCATTCGAGATGGCCGGGTTCGAGGCCGATCTTGTCCAGGATGGCGCGCACGCCCTCGAGGTGGATGTCCTCGCCCGAATGGCTGGCGCACAGCAGCGCTACTTCGTCCTGCGTGAGGCCGAAGCGCGCCGGACCGTCGGACAGGATAAAGGGCAGGGCCTGGAAGGGTTTCAGGGCGGAGCGGGTGAAGGTCGGATAGTCCGGGTCGCCCGCCGACCACAACAGCCGGCCGCGGGTGTCGACCACGGCGACCGAACCCCAGTGGACGTTTTCGATCACATTGCCGGAGTCGGGATAGCCGCGCGTGGTCGCGACGAGGGGAATCGCTTGCATGGGTTGGGTCTGTTTCGTTGTCGATGGCGCTAATGTACGGCATCTGCACGCAATGCAGACACACGCTTGACAGCGCTTGCGCCGCAGCAGGAAACAGGCATGCAGACGGGGTGCAGACGTGTCCGAACGGGGCCCATATGCACCTCCCATTCACCTCACGTTTTCAGCGTTTCATCGCGCGTTTCGGCGCTTCATCCCACTGCCGCTTGAGCGTTCGCGAAGTCTGGCTAGACTGGCTTCATCGCCAGACAAAAACAGCAGCCCTGGCGACGACGAAACACGTGGACCATGCGGCCTCTTCACGAGCGAACGAACGCTTGCCGCACAGGTTCTTCTCTCGCATTCGACCTGAAAGGAAAAGCATCATGCGCATCAAGCACATCGCCCTGTTCGCCGCCGTCGCCGCCGTTTCGTTCTCCAGCGGCGCGGCGCCGCAAACGACCGACAACGAAGTGGTCAAAGTCCGCGCCTCCAACGTCAAGCAGGTAAGGATGGCGCCGTTCATGTATGACCGTGTGCAGGGTGAATATGCGCTCGAGGACGGCCGCGTGCTGCAGGTGAGCGGCAAGCTCAATGGCAGTCAGCGCGCCCTGTATGCCGACCTGGGCGACGGGCCGGTCGAACTGGTCCACGTCGGCAGCAAGCGCTTTGTCGCCGTGGACAGGGAGCTGAGCCTGCGCTTCCAGGGCGACCGGATTCCGGAAACCGTCTTCGTGCGCGAGGGCGACAGGCGCGCCGTGGCGTCGACCCAGCGCTGAACCCGGCGCGAACCTCGGGTGGTCTCAAGCCTGCGTCGAACCGAAGCGCCCGGCCTGGTAGTCGGCGATCGCCTGCACGATCTCTTCGCGGGTGGTCATGACGAAGGGACCGTGCGCCACCACCGGTTCGCGGATCGGTTCGGCATGGCCGAACAGCAGCAGCGAATCGGCCTCGGCCCGGATGTGCAGGGCGTCGCCGTCGTCGTCCAGTTCCACGAGTTGGTAAGCGTCGACGAGATCGCCGGGGTCGCCCACGCCGATACGTCCACGCACCACGTACAGCAGCACGTTGCGTCCCTGCAGGCCGGCGACCTTCAAGCGTCCTCCGGCCTGCATCGCGACCGTGCTCATGAACACGCCGGTCAATGACCGCACCGGTCCCGTGCTCGTCTCCCATTCGCCGGCGATCAGGTGCAGCGTCACCTTGCCGCCATCGAGCGGCAGGGCGGGGATCTGGTCGCGCTGCAGGCCGGTATAGGCGGGCGCGCTCATCTTCAGGCGCGACGGCAGATTCACCCACAGCTGCAGGATCTCGAGCGGGCCGCCGTGTTCCAGAAAATCGCGCGGCGAGACCTCGGCGTGCACGATGCCGCTGCCGGCCGTCATCCACTGGATGCCGCCGGCGTGGATCACGCTCTCGTGGCCGGCGCTGTCGCGATGCGCCAGCATGCCGTCGACGATGAAGGTGACGGTCTCGAAGCCACGGTGCGGATGCGGTCCGAACGGCAGGCCGCGGTTGTGCGGTCCGTAGACCTGCGGGCCGTGATGGTTCAGGAACAGGAACGGGTCGATCTGCTCGAGCTGGTGCGAGGGCACGGGGCGCTGTGTCAGCAGGTCGCCGATGTCGTCGCGCAGGGCGGGGTGCAGGCGGCGGATGGTCTTGTCGGTCATGGGCGTTTTCTCTTGGTGCGAAGCGCCTAACGATACGCGGAAAACGCGGATCGGGTGCACACATGCCTGTGCTAGACTCCTTGCGCATTTGCAATCCCGCGCCGTATTCCTGCGCCGTTTCCCGGAGTTGTATGTACAAGAAAGCCTTGATTGCCAGCCTGGTGCTGGCGTGGACCGCCGCCACCGGCGCCGCCACTGCAACAGCAGCGCCTGCCGCATCTTCCGCGCCGGCGACGGCGCCGAGCGACGCCGCCGTCAGCGCCGCCAAGTATGCGGTCCAGACCTACCGCAACGACGTGGTCGATACCCTGGCCAGGCTGGTCAGCTTCAATACGGTGGTCGATGCGCGCTACCCGTCCGACCGGAACCCGGTCCATATCGCGTTCAAGGCCGCGTTGAAAGAGGAGGCCGAGCGCCTCGGCCTCGATTACGAGGACCATGGCTGGACCGTCATCGTCGGTCTCGGCAAGGGCAGCGAGCGGGTCGGCATCGTGACCCATGGCGACGTGCAGCCGGTCGACCCGGGCAAATGGAAGAAGTCGCCCTTCGTGCTGGACCGCACCAGCGAGCCGGGCAAGCTGATCGCGCGCGGCGCCGAGGACGACAAGGGACCGATCGCCACCGCGCTGTATGCGATGAAGACGATCCGCGACCGCCAGATCCCCTTGAACAAGCGCATTGAACTCTACGTGTACATGGGCGAGGAGTCGGACTGGGGACCCTTGACCGAATTCCTCAAGACCCACGTGCCGCCGCAAATGAGCATCACGCTCGACGCCGAGTATCCGGTGGTGACGGCGGAGAAGGGCGGCGGCACCGTGGCCGTGACGATCCCGAAGGCGGGCGCCGCGCTCCCTGCGGCCGGCGACGCCCATATCGCCGAATTCAGGGGCGGCTCCTTCAATACCCAGATTCCCGAAGACGCCGAGGCGCTGGTGGCCAATGCCACGCCGGAGATCGAGCGGCAGATCCGCGCGCGCGCCGCGGCGCAGGACGACATGCGCTACACCTTCGAGCGCCAGGGCGCGAACCTGAAGGTGGTCGCGAAAGGCGTGTCGGCCCACTCGTCCAAGCCGCAGGAAGGCGTGAACGCGGTCAGCATGCTGGCCGACGCGCTGGCGGTGCGCGACTGGCCGAACACGGTGGCCGGCGGCGTGGTGAACTACCTGAACGACCTGGTCGGCACCGGTTATCACGGCGAGAAGTTCGGCAAGATCGCCTACCGCGACAGCTTCATGGGCCCGATGACCTTCAAGCCGACCGTGATCCGCCAGCTGGACGAAGGCATCGAGGTCGCGATCAATGTGCGCCGGCCGCGCGGCAAGACGACCGAGCAGCTGACGTCCGAGATCGACGCCGCCCTGGCCGAGTGGCAGGCGCGCCGCCTGCCGCTGGCGAACGTCAGGGTCGGCGTGCGCGACCCCTGGATTCTCGAGAATGCGCCGCAGGTGCCGACCCTGCTGTCGACGTTCTCCTATTTCACCGGCATGAAGGACGCCAAACCGGTGGCGATCGGCGGCGGCACCAATTCGCGCCTGTTCCCGAACGCGGTCAGCTTCGGTCCATCGATGCCGGGCCAGAAGTACACCGGTCACTCGGAACACGAATTCATCACCACCAAGCAGCTGTTGCTGAACCTGCAGATGTACACGGCCGTCCTGGTCGACCTGGCCAGGTAAGCGCATCGAAGTCAATGGTTCCGAGTTGCTCTTGCGACTTGAAAAAATTGCCGATCGTCTAAATTATTGGCAAGTGAAAATTTGGTTGAATGCCGGGGATAGAATGTGAAGTCGTGCCCGACTTTCGACTCCGCGTATTTAATCGTTTGGCTTTAGTATCGAGTGGAAGCGGGTTTTCTCAACATCCCGGAACATCCCGAGTATCTGATACACATGAGCCAGACGATTTCGCAAGCGACCCTGGTCCAGTGCGAGAACGAACCGATCCACATCCCGGGCGCGATCCAGCCGTTCGGCATCCTGGTCAGTATCGACATTCCTTCACTGAAGATCACCAACGCCAGCGTCAACTGCGCCGAGGTCTTTGGCGTCAATGCCGTTTCGCTGGTCAACCGTTCGCTGGCCGAGCATCTGTCGGCCACCGCGCTGGCCTCGTTGCGGGCGTATATCAGCGCCGACGATCTGGTCGAGGCGGCGCCCCTGGTCATTCCCATTCTCGATCTGGCCACGCAATGCGAGCGGGAATGGGAGCTGACGGCCCACCTGCGGCACGGCGTGCTGATCCTCGAGTGCGAGGCCCTGGCGCCGCAGGAGGCGCTGTCCACCTCGCTGCAACGTTCGATCCGCAGCGCCGTTCACGTGGTATTCGCCGCGAGCAGCCTGCTTGACCTGTGCCAGCGCACCGCCGAGCAGGTAAGGATGATCACCGGCTTCGACCGCGTGATGATCTACCGCTTCACCGAGGATTGGCATGGCGACGTCGTCGCCGAAGCCAAATCGGAACAGTCGCACTCGTACCTGCACCATCATTTCCCGGCCTCGGACATTCCGGCGCAGGCAAGGCGGATTTTCCTCGAAAACTGGCTGCGCATGATTCCGGACGTCGGCTATGCGCCGGTGCCGATTTACCCCGACCGGAATCCGGCCACGGGCGGTGCCCTCGATCTTGGCCTGTCGGCGCTGCGCAGCGTGTCCCCGTTGCATGTCGAGTACCTGCGCAATATGGGCGTCGGCGCCACGCTCACGCTGCCGCTGATCGATGGCGGCAAGCTGTGGGGCCTGATCGCCTGCCATCATCCGACTCCCAACAAGCTGGGCTCCGACCGCCGCCTGGGCGCCAAGATGATCGCGCAGATCGTGTCGTCGCAGCTGGTGCTGAAGGAGTCGATGGAAGACCAGCGTTACCGGGGCGAGTTGAAACGAATACATGCGAAGCTGATCGCGCGTACCGAAGAAGAGGACGACCTCGTCCCGGGGCTGGTCAAGCGCAGCCAGGACGTGCTGGACCTGGCCGGCGCCGGCAGCGCCGCGATCTATTACAACGGCAGCTGGACCACGATCGGGCAGACGCCGGATGTCGGGCAACTCGAACTGCTGGTCGAGTGGCTGTCGGCCGAGCATGCCAATGAGCAGGTCTACGCGACCAATCAGTTGGGCAATTTCTTTCCTCAAGCCCGGCAATACAAGGACATCGCCAGCGGCCTGCTGGCAATGTCGATCCTGAAGGCCGACCAGAACTACGTATTGTGGTTTCGTCCCGAAGTCATCACGACCGTGGTGTGGGCCGGCGCGCCCGATAAACGGGTGCAGGTCGAGGACGGCGTCGCCCGGCTGCATCCGCGTTTTTCCTTCGATTCGTGGAAGCAGGTGGTCGATGGCGTGGCCACGCCATGGAAACGTGCCGAGGTCGAGGCGGTGTCGGACTTCCGGGTCAGCGTGCTTGCCTATGGCCTGCGGCGCGCCTTCCGGCAGGAGCAGGCCGCCAGGGAGCTGGCCGAGCGCGCCAGCCTCGAGAAGGAAAGCTTGGTCCACATGGTGTCGCACGACATCCGCAACCCGCTGAGCGTGCTGAAGATGACCTTGCAGGTGATGCAGATGGACCAGGCGCTCACGCCGGCCATGCTGGCGCAACTGGTCGCGCGTGGCCTGCGTGCGACCGACTCGATCGAGCGGCTGGTGACGTCGGTCCTGGATTTCGCCAAGAAGGAGCACGCCGCCCTGGCGCCCGGCCTTCAGCTGGAAAACGTGAATGCGCTGATCCGCGAAGCGATCGACCTGGCGCTGCCGCTGGCGAGAAAAGCCGAGGTCGGCGTCTCCGCTGCGGTCGAGCCCGGCAAGCTCATGATTGCCTGCAAGCGGACGCGCGTCGAGCAGGTGCTGGGTAACCTGATCAGCAATGCGCTCAAGTTCACGCCGGCTGGAGGCCGCATCACCGTGGCCGCGCGCCGCAGCGACGGCGAGGTCGTCGTCTCGGTCGCGGACACGGGCATCGGCATCGCGCCAGCGCTGTTGCCGCGCATTTTCGATCGCTTCACGCAGGGGCGCGTCGGCTCGGAAAAGGGCGCCGGCCTGGGCCTGTCGATCGTCAAGGGGATCGTCGAACAGGAAGGCGGTCGCCTCTGGGTCGACAGCGCCGTCGGCGTCGGATCGACCTTCTATTTCACGCTTCCTCTGCGTCAGGAATAAACTGCCTGGTAGCAATATGCGCTGACATTGCACCTGCTGTGCGTGTCAGCGTTTTTCTTGGCGTTTGGTGTAATTACTTCTATTTGCGATGTAGGTATGTGCCTACAATATTTTGAAGGGCGAGGGCTAGCTCATGCACTGTCCCTTATGAATCCACGTCTTAGACTGAGCGCTGTATCGCCCCTGTGACAGAGCGGTATTGTCCCCCGGAAAATGAGTTTGTACGCCTCTGAAAGTGTGGCGAAAACAGCATGTTAGGATCGGTTTCTCGTGCCGCGAGCGCGCCGATGCATTGGTATCCGGCGTGCGCGCTTGCGCCCGGACCGACCCAATGCTTGATCGAACGCTTGATCGAACCTGAACTGTTGCCATGCATAGTAAAGAACTCAAGAAACCGGACGGACGTCACCTCACCCTGTACAGCAATGGGCCGATCCCTGACGGCATCGTTGCGCCCAGCCCGTTCCCGGATCCGCAGCATGCGAATCCGCACCTGCGCTGGCATTCGCTGCGCGGCGAATGGGTGACCTACGCCGCCTTCCGCCAGAACCGCACCTACCAGCCGCCGCCGCAATACAACCCGCTGGCGCCGACCGTGGACCAGGAGCATCCCACCGAGATGCCGGCCGGCGACTACGAGATCGCCGTGTTCGACAACCGCTTTCCTTCGCTGGCGCTGGAGTCGCACGATCCGCCATTGGCGACGGTGCCGACCGCGCCGGCCAACGGCCATTGCGAGGTGGTGGTGTTCACGCAGGATCCGCATGCGGCGCTGGCCCACCTGCCGCTGTCGCGCATCGAGCTCCTGCTGCAGGTCTGGGGCGATCGCACCACCCGCATCGGCAGTCACCAGCACATCCATTACGTGCTGCCGTTCGAGAACCGCGGCGCCGAAGTCGGCGTGACCCTGCACCATCCGCACGGCCAGATCTATGCCTATCCCTTCGTGCCGGCGGTGCCGGCGCGCATGCTGGCGCAGGAGCGCGAATACTATCTGCAGCACGGCGCCAGCCTGCTGTGCGACATGGCGCGCGACGAGGCCGCCGACGGCCGGCGCGTGCTGTACCAGGACGACTACGCGATCGCCTTCGTGCCGGCCTGCGCGCGCTATCCCTACGAAGTGTGGGTGATGCCGACCGCGCCGTGCAAGGATTTCGCCGCGCTCACGCCGCCGCAGCGCGAAGCCCTGGCGCGCGCGCTCAAGACCGTGCTGCTCAAGTACGAGACCCTGTGGAACCGGCCTTTCCCCTACCTGATGGCCTGGTACCAGGCTCCGACCGACGGCGCCGAGCACCCGGAAACCCAGCTGCACGCCCAGTTCTATCCGCCTTACCGCACGCGCGACCGCCTGAAATACCTGGCCGGCACCGAGCTGGCGGCCGGCATGTTCGCGATGGACGTGCTGCCCGAAACCACGGCCTATGAATTGCAGCAGGTCGAAGTCAGCCTGGAGGACGCCGCATGACGGGGCTGGATATGCGGGCCACGGAGGTGGCCGACAAACTGGCGCTGCTGCGCGCGACACTGGTCCAGGAAGGGGCCGGCGCGGTGCGCCTGCGCGGCACCGACTGGTTCGCCTGGGTCACGGCCGGCGGCTCGAGCGCGGTGCTGCTGACCACCGGCGTCGGCGTCGCCGAAGTGCTCGTCACGCAGGACGACGCCTGCGTGCTGACCGACGAGATCGAGGGCGAGCGTCTGCGCGCCGAGGAAGTCCCGGGCGGCTTCACCTTCCACATCGAACCGTGGGCCGAGCCGGAGCTGCGCGAGCGCTTCGTCGCCAATGCGGCCCAGGGCCGCGCCGTCCTGTCCGACCGTCCCGTGGGCGAGGAACTTCCCTTGCCGCTGGCGCTGCGCCAACGCAAGCTGGTGCTGGGCGACGCCGAACAGGCGCGCTACCGCCTGCTGGGCCGCGAGGCCGCCGAGGCGATGACGGAAGTGCTGCACCGGGCCAGGCCCGACTGGACCGAGCAGCAGCTGGCCGGCGCCGGCGCCGAGGCGCTGTGGCGGCGCGGCATCCATCCGGCCCTGGTGCTGGCGGCCGGCGCGCGGCGCCTGCCCCTGTACCGCCACGCGACGCCGTCGCACGAGCCGCTCGGCGAGCGCGCCATGCTGGTGTTCTGCGCGCGCCGCCACGGCCTGTATGCGAACCTGACCCGCTTCGTGAGCTTCGGCGGCACCGGCTCGGCGCCCGAGGCGCAGCGCGCGCTGATGGATGTCGAGGCCACCGGCCTGGCCGCCGTGGCGCCGGGTAAATCGCTGTCGAGCGTCTATCATGCGCTGGCCCAGGCCTACCACCATGCCGACGTCGAAGGCGCGATCCGCGAGCACCACCAGGGCGGCATCACCGGCTACCTGGCGCGCGAGATCGTGGCCACCGCCAGCACCGCGACCCAGCTCGAGGAAGGCATGGCCTTCGCCTTCAACCCCAGCTTCGGCGGCATGAAGATCGAAGACACCTTCCTGCTCGGCCCGCAGGGGCTCGAGAACCTGACGTGCGATCCGGGCTGGCCGGCGCTGGACGTCCATGGCCGCAAGCGGCCGCTCTGGCTGGAGGCGCAGGCATGACCTTGAACCCCGACACCTTCTTTGGCGGCGCGCCCGAAGTGAACGCCTCGGCCCCGGGCCGGGTCAACCTGCTGGGCGAGCACACCGACTACAACGACGGCTTCATGCTGCCGGTGGCGACGCCCCAGCGCACCATGGTGGCACTGAGCCGCAGCGGCGACGACCATTTCCACTTCTATTCGCCGAACCTCGATGCGACCGTGACCTTCGCCCGCGACGGCAGCGCGCCGCAGGGCTTCGGCAGCTATATCGAAGGCTGCATCCGGCTGGTGCAGGCGGAAGGAATCGAGGTGCCGCCGCTGCGCGTGTATGTCGAGACCGACCTGCCGGTCGGCTCGGGCCTGTCGTCCTCGGCCGCGCTCGAGGTGGCGATGCTGCGCGCCATGCGCGCGCTGCTGGAAATAGGACCCGATGCGCTGGACGACGTCAAGCTGGCGCGCATCGCCCAGCGCGCCGAGATCGAGTATGCGCGCGTGAATTGCGGGATCATGGACCAGATGGCGTCCAGCCTGGCCGACGAGAGCAATATGCTGTTCATCGACGCCCGCACGCTGGAGCATCGCCTGGTGCCGCTGCCGCCAGACACCGAGCTGATCGTGGTCGACTCGGGCGTGGCGCGCAAGCTCGCCGCCAGCAAGTACAACGAGCGCCGCGCCGAATGCGAGGAGGGCGCGAAAAAGCTCGGCGTGCAGGCGCTGCGCGACGTCGCCGACCCGGCCTCGGTGGAGAGCCTGCCGCCGCCGCTGCGCGAGCGGGCGCGCCACGTGGTGCAGGAAAACCTGCGCGTGCTCGAAGCGGCGCAAGGCGTGAGCGCCGAGCGCTTCGGCGAATTGATGAATGCATCGCATTTCAGCCTGCGCGACGACTACGAGGTCTCGATCCCGGAACTCGACGCGCTGTGCGAGGCCCTGCGCGCCGCCCCCGGCGTGCTGGGCGCGCGCCTGACCGGCGCCGGCTTCGGCGGCGCCTGCGTGGCGCTGTGCCGCAAGGGCCAGGCGCAGCAAGCCGCCGCCAGCGCGCTGGCGGCCTATAACCAAGATGGACGCCAAGGCCGGATCCTGGTGCCGGTGCCGACTGACAGAAAGGACCACGATGAACCAGTTTGAATATCCCCGTCCACAGCTGGTGCGCGACCAGTGGCAGAACCTGAACGGCAAGTGGCGGTTCTGCTTCGATGACGAGGGCAAGTACTTCATGCCGTCCGACGTCAAGGAGTGGACGCACGAGATCACCGTGCCGTTCGCTCCCGAGACCGAGATGAGCGGCATCCAGGACACCGGTTTCCACCGCGTGGTCTGGTATCAGCGCGACTTCGACCTGATGCCCAACGACGGGCGCACGATACTGCACTTCGGCGCGGTCGACTACAGCGCGAAGGTGTGGGTCAACGGCCAATTGGTGGCCGAGCACGAGGGCGGCCATACGCCGTTCTCGGCCGACATCACCTGCGCCATGCAGGGCGACGGCAAGCAGACCGTGACGGTGTGGGTCGAGGACGATCCGGCCGACCTGGCCAAGCCGCGCGGCAAGCAGGACTGGCTGCTCGACGCGCACTCGATCTGGTATCCGCGCACGACCGGCATCTGGCAGACCGTCTGGGTCGAGCAGGTGGCGCCGACCTATATCCAGAAGCTGCGCTGGACGCCGGTATTCGAGACCTACGAGATCGGCTGCGAAGTGTTCGCGACCGGCGACATCCAGCAGGAGCTGTTTGTCGAGGTCAAGATCTGGCACGGCGACCAGCTGCTGGCGGACGATTACTACAAGCTGCTGGCCGGCGAAGCGAACCGCAAGATCGCGCTGTCCGACCCCGGCATCGACGATTCGCGCAACGAGATCCTGTGGAGCCCGGAGCGGCCGACCCTGCTCGACGCCGAAGTGACCCTGCGCTGCGGCGACGTGGTGCTGGACCGCATCCGCTCGTACACGGCGCTGCGTTCGGTGTCGATCAACCGCGACCGCTTCATGCTCAACGGCCGCCCTTACCAGCTGCGCCTGGTGCTGGACCAGGGGTACTGGCCGGAATCGTTCATGACGGCGCCGTCGGACCAGCACCTGAAACGCGACGTCGAACTGGTCAAGCTGATGGGCTTCAACGGCGTGCGCAAGCACCAGAAGATCGAAGACCCGCGCTTTTTGTACTGGGCCGACAAGCTGGGCCTGCTGGTATGGGAAGAGATGCCCTCGGCCTACCGCTTCAGCCCGCGCGCGATCACGCGCATGGTCAAGGAATGGACCGAGGCGATCGAGCGCGACTACAGCCATCCCTGCATCATCGTGTGGGTGGCCTTCAACGAGTCGTGGGGCGTGCCCAACCTGACCCTGACCCAGGCCCATCGCAACGCGGTCGAAGCGCTGTACCACCTGACGCGTACGCTCGATTCGACCCGTCCGGTGATCGGCAACGACGGCTGGGAGGCGTCGGCCACCGACATCCTCGGCATCCACGACTACGACAGCGATCCGGAGAAAATCCTGGCGCGCTACGCCGTCACCGATCCGGTGCGCACCCTGTTCGACCAGCGGCGTCCCGGCGGGCGCATCCTGACCCTGGATGGCTTCCCGCACCGCGGCCAGCCGATCGTGCTGACGGAATTCGGCGGCATCGCCTACGATCCGAAGCAGACCCCGAATCCGGACGAGACCACCTGGGGCTATAACCGCGCCCATACGGCGGAAAGCTATCTCAAGCAGTACCGGCGCCTGTTGCAGGTGGTGAATGAGACCTTCATGTTCAGCGGCTTCTGCTATACCCAGTTCGCCGACACCTTCCAGGAGGCCAATGGCTTGCTGAACGCCGACCGGACGCCCAAGCTGCCGCTGGAAGTCATCAGCAATGCGACGCGCAACATCCCGATGTTTCACCGCGAGGTGGAGGAGGGCAAGGACCCGGGCACGCCCTGAGCCCGGCAATCCCTCGTTTGCTTCTGTCACGGGTGGACGGCCGGTCCACCCGGCGGCGCGGCCCGGCTAGCGCTGGATGGCGCCACCCGTCACGTTGACACGGTCGCCGCTGCGGAAGTCGGGCGTGGCGCCGTGGGTGACCACCTGCGTGCTGCCGTCGTCCATGCGCACCGTGACGCGATAGGACTGGCTGCTGCCGGTAGCGCCGGCGGCGCCGCTGCTGCCCATCGACGAATCGCCCTCGGTGATGCCGCTCGATGCCGGCAGGACCTCGATCGCCAGCACGGTGCTGTTGGGCGCCGCGCTGGCCGCGGCCGCGCCCGCGGTCGAGGCGCTGCCGCTGCCGTCGTCCTGCATGCTGGAGGTGCCGGAGCCGCTGGCGCCGGAGCTGCCCGAGCTGCCCGACGTGTCGGAGCTGCCCGAGACGCCGGCGCCGTCCTGGATGCTCTCGGTGGTCGTGCCGCTGCTGCCCGAGGTGCCGCTGCTGCCCGAGGTGCCCGAGGTGCCGCTGGAGCCCGCGCCGTAGTCGCTGGTTCCGGTGCTGCCGCTGGCGCCGCTGGCGCCACTCGACGACGATCCGCTGGACGCTTCGCCACGCATGGCGGCGCACCCCGAAATGGCGAGCGCGACCGCCAGCAGGCCCGCCATGGCCACGCTCTGGTGTGTTTGCTTCATGATCAACTCCTCGTTTGGATGTTTAGTGGGGATGTGACGATGCCGCGCGCCACGAGGATAAGAGGCGGGAAGTGCGGCAGCGTTCCAGCTGACTTCCTTTGGAGGCCGGTTGGATCAAGCTGGAGGGTTCTTTGCGGAACCCGAACAGAGGATGATGGTCAGCGCCGACGCGCCGCCGGCGCCGGCCGCGGCGCGAGGCTGGCCAGCACCGCCAGCACGGTGGAGGCGAGGGTGGCGGCCGTGACGTCGACCAGCCAGTCGCGCACGTCGCCCGAGCGATACGGGAAGAAACTTTGTACCCATTCGTCGACCGCGCCCATCAGCGCGATGGCCAGCATCGCCTTCAGGGCGCGCTGCAGCGGCGTGCCGGTGGCGCCCAGGAACCACAAGGCGGCCAGGACGGCGTAGGTCATGCCATGCAGAACCACACCGGATGCATAGGCGCCGACCTCGGCGCGGGCGCCGGGGATCGAGCCCGCCACCAGGATGGCCAGCAGCCCGAGCAGGGCGAAGCCATGCAGGGCGCGGCGGACTGTGGGTGGGGGCTGCAGCAGGGACGACAGGGCGGGCATCGAGGCGAACGGGGTAGGTGGATGCGTAAGGTGACGCGTAGAGCGGCAACCATACCACGCTTGCAGCCAATTGCCCGCACGCTAATGCCAGATCAGATCGTCAGGGCCGGCGCGCCGTCTGCGTAATGGGCGTCGAAACAGCTTTCGCAATCGGCACAGAACAGGTGGGCCATGCGCACACTGCCCTGTCGCAGGACCAGCTTCAGGTGGGCTTGCTGGCACTTGGGGCAGACTTCGCGGACGCTGCCGAAGGTGAGCAGGTTGAGCGGCGTGCCGTCGCTGTCGAGCGTGTCGACGACGGTGCGCGGATTGAGTTCGCTCAGGACGAGGTCGCCGTCTTCATGATGGCGGCGGCAAGTGTCGGGGGCGGCGCTGGCTGGTACACGTAGGTTCATAGGACGGGTTCCCTTGGACGTTTCGTGGTACGTGGTCTTCCGACCGGTGGCCGAATCGGAAGCGCGAACTTTATGATAGTCAAATCAGCGACGGCTTCAAGCGCTGTGACAATTTTTTTGCTGCGAGTTGCGCCGGGGCAGAGAATAGGACCAATGTGCAACGGATATGGTTCCCCAAAGCATGCGCATCATCCAAAAAAATGCCCGCCGGTGGCGGGCACAACCCAAGATCGGGCCAAGAGATGCGAAATCGGTTGGTGTGTAGCACCCCGGGCGCTGCACACCTGCTGTCATCAGGCATATCGGTTGCGTGTATGACAGGTGATTCTTAGTATAGGGAGAGTTTGTGACGCGATTGTGACCAAGCGCAAAGTTCTGGCGGTATCAAATGACCGGCGGACGCCGTCGCGTCATGCGTGTGGGTTATACGTAGAACTACGTAGCAGCAGCCTTTCTGTCCGTTTCAGGCAAAAAAAAAGCCCGCTCTTGCGCGGGCTCAAAACTATTTTCTTGGAGGAGAATAGTGGAGACAGGTGTAATTATCGGGGTCGGCCATTCGGGTGTCCAATTGCGAGTTCGGATACCAGACATGCGTTAAAGTAATATCTGCCCCGTTTCGGTCGTTGTCAGTCGCGTACCGGCACCGTGTAGTTCAGCGCCATGCGGCCGCCGTCGGCGTACAGCGTCTGGCCGGTCATGTACGAGGCGTCGTCGCTGGCCAGGAAGGCGGCGATCGAGGCGACTTCTTCCGGCTCGCCGCAGCGGCCCAGCGGCGTGCGCGACAGGATGGTGTGACGCGCCTCCGGGCTGCCCAGCACGGCCTGCCTGGCCAGTTCGGTCAGGATGGTGCCCGGGCCGATCGCATTGACGCGGATGCCATAGTGGGCCAGGGCGATCGACGCCACCCGGGTCAACTGGTTGACGCCGCCTTTCGACACCACGTAGGGCACCTGGTTCGGGATGGTCAGCTCGGCGTTGACGCTCGACATATTGATGATGCAGCCGCCTTCGCCCCGTTTCACCATGTCGCGCGCCGCCGCCTGGCTGCACAGGAACATCGATTTCAGGTTGACGCGCAGCACGCGGTCGAAATCGTCTTCTTCCAGGTCGAGGAAGTCGGCCGCGTGGGTCACGCCTGCGTTGTTGACCAGGATGTCGATGCGCCCGAACGCGTCGAGCGTGGCCTGGACCATCGCATCGACCTCTTTCTTGACGCCGACGTCGGCGCGGAAGAACCGGGCGGCTTCGCCCAGGCTGGCGGCGGCCTGCTCGACTTCCGGCTTGAGGTCGACGAGCATCACGCGCGCGCCTTCGCGCACCAGGCGCTGGGCGCAGGCCAGGCCGATGCCCTGGCTGGCGCCGGTGACGATGGCAATCTTCTGATGGAGTTTCATGGCAGGCTTTCGTAGAGAGGCAAAGGCCGCCATTCTAACCACTCGGCGTGGCTACCCGCCATGCATGATCTTCGCTGCGCGTGTAAGTTTTCCACGCACGGCACGACTACACGGGTATCTCCACCACAACGAGAATAAAAATGACCCGCAAGCATCTCGCCCTCGCCTGGACCCTGTTCCTGGCGATGCTGCTGTATTCCGGCATGGCCGCCGCGCTGGAACCGTGCCACCTGCCGCACTTCCCCGAGCGGGTCGAGTGCGGCACGCTGCAGGTGCCGGAAGACCGCGCCAAGCCGGCCGGCCGCAGCATCACGATTCACTTCGCCCGCCTCAAGGCCACCGCGAAACCGCCGGCGTCCGACCCGCTGCTGGTGCTGGCCGGCGGTCCGGGCCAGGCCGCCATGGATTACGGGCCGCTCCTGGCCAGCGCCTTCCGTGAAGCGAGGAAGCGCCGCGACATCCTGCTGGTCGACCAGCGCGGCACCGGCAGGTCAACCCCGCTGCGCTGCCCGATGCCCGAGGAGGCGATCGCGCGAGGCGACACGGCTGCCGTCCAGGCCAGCCTGCGCGCCTGCCTGGCAGGACTCGACGCCGACCCGCGCCACTTCCATACCGAAGCCGCGCTGGCCGATTTCGAGGACTTGCGGCGCGCGCTCGGCTACCGCCAGTTCAGCCTGTGGGGCGGTTCGTACGGCACCCGCACCGCGCTGCTGTATGCGCGGCGCTACCCCGGCAGCGTGCGCGGCATGGTGCTCGATTCGGTGGCGCCGCCCAATGCCCGCATCCTGCTGTCGTCGCGTCACGCCCAGGCTGCGCTCGAGCGCCTGCTGGCCGACTGCGCCGCCGACCAGGGCTGCGCCCGGGCCTTCCCGAACCTGGCGCGCGAGCTCGACGCCGTGCTGGCGCTGCCGGCCCTCGGCCAGCACCAGGCCGAGGCGGTGCCGCAACTGCTGCGCGGCGCCATGTACAGCGCCCAGCATGCCAGCGTGCTGCCGTTCGCCATCCACGCCGCCGCCAATGGCCGGCCGCAGCCGCTGCTCGCCCTGTACGACGCCCTGGCCGGCTGGAGCCTGGAAGGCATGACCTTCGGCCAGACCTTGTCGGTGCTGTGCGCCGAAGAAGCGCCATTCCTCGACGCCGCCGCCATGCGCCGGGACGCCGCCGGCAGCCGCTTCGGCGAAGCCTATGCCAGGGGCTGGCGCGACTGGTGCGCGGTGTGGCCGGCCGCGCGGCCAGATGCCGCACTGACGCGCGCCGTGGTGTCCGACGTTCCGACCCTGCTGCTGGCGGGCGGCCTCGATCCGGTCACGCCGCCGGAAAATGCCCACCTGGCGGCGCGCACCCTGCGCCACAGCCGGGTGCTGGTGGCCGCCGGCGCCGGCCATACGTTCAGCGGCGCCGGTTGCGCGCCGCGCCTGATCGCCGCCTTCCTCGAGCACGCCGATCCTGCCGCCGTGGATGGCGCCTGCCTGGCGGCGATTCGCCGGCCACCATTCGTGCTGGCCGACGGCCAGCCCACCCTGTGAGGAGCGCGCCATGATCGTCGTGAACCATATCGGCAAGCGTTTCAAGACCTTGCAGGCCCTGGACGAGGTCAGCTTCACGGCCCGCCCCGGCGCCATCACCGCGCTGCTGGGGCCGAATGGCGCCGGCAAGTCGACCTGCCTGCGCATCCTGTATGGCCTGCTGGCGCCGGACAGCGGCATGGTCGCCATCGACGGCATCGACGTGACGCGCGCGCCGCTCGCCGCGCGGCGCCGGCTCGGCATCGTCACCGACGAATTCGGGCTCTATGAACGGCTCACGCCGCGCGACCACCTGCGCTACTTCGGCCGCCTGCACGGCATGCGCGGCGCCATGCTGGAGCGCGCCATCGAGCGCGTCGTCCGGGAGGTGGGGCTGGAGGCCGAGGCCGGGCGCCCGACCAGGGATTTTCGGCCGGCCAGCGCATCAAGGTGGCGCTGGCGCGCGCCTTGCTGCATGATCCTGCCGTGCTGGTGCTGGACGAGCCCACGCGCGGCCTGGACGTGATGAGCACGCGCGCCGTGCGCGAGGCCCTGATGCGGGCGCGCGTGCGTGGCGCGGCGGTGCTGCTGTCGACCCATGTGATGCAGGAGGCGGCCCAGTTGTGCGACCAGGTGGTGGTGCTGGCGGCCGGCCGGGTGCGCTTCGCGGGAACGACGCCGGCGCTGCTGGCGCAGACCGGCGGGAGCAGCCTGGAACAGGCATTCGTCGAAGTGATCGGCAGCGATGAGGGGATAGCAGCATGAAGATAGAGAGTCTGTGGATCGTGGTGTCGAAGGAAGTGATGGATGCGCTGCGCGACCGCCGCTCGATGATGGCCGGCCTGCTGTTCGCGCTGCTCGGCCCCTTCGTGCTGGCGGGCCTGCTCAAGGCGATGATCGCGTCCGAGGTCGATGCCGGCGTGCGGCCGCTGCACCTGGTGGGCGCGCTGCATGCGCCGGGACTGGTTCGGCATCTGGAGGCCGCGGGTGTCACGCTGCAGGAGAGCAGCGGGAAGCCCGAGGACCTGCTCGCGGCTTCGCCGGGCGCGGTGGTGCTGGAAGTGCCGGCGCAGGCGCCGCGCGAACTGGCGCGGGGGCGCGAGGCCACGCTGGCCCTGTGGGCCGACATGTCCGACGACGACGCCAGGCGCCAGGCCCAGCGCGTGCAGGCGCTGGTGGCAGAGTATGGCGCACAGCTGTCCGGCCAGCGCCTGCTGGGCGCCGGGGTGGCGCCCGGCCACGCCAATGCCTTGCACCTGCAGTTGCGCGACATGGGCGGGCAGGGCGGACGGGCGGCGCTGGTGTTGGGCGCCTTGCCGCTGTTCTGGCTGCTCGGCCTGGTCGTCGGCGGCTCGCACGTGGCCCTGGACGCCACCGGCGGCGAGCGTGAGCGGCGCTCGCTCGAGGCGTTGTTGGCGCAGCCGGTGGCGCCCGGCACGCTCTTCATCGGCAAATGGCTGACCGCCTCGCTGTTCGGCTACGCGAGCTGCGCCGCCGCGCTGCTGCTGTCGGTGCAGGCGCTCGAACGCCTGCCGCTGCACGAAGTGGGCATCGCCTTCGCGCCCGACGCCGGGCTGCTGGTGCAGATGCTGCTCATCCTGCTGCCGCTGGCGCTCCTGGTGGGCGCCCTGCAATGCGTGGTGGCGCTGCATGCCCGCACCCACAAGGAGGGCCAGATCTATCTCAACCTGCTGCAACTGGCGCCGATGCTGCTGATGATGCACGAGCTGGGGGCCGGCTCGTCGACGGCTGCCCACCTGCTGCCGATGTTCAGCCAGCACGCGCACCTGGGTGCGCTGCTCGCCGGCCAGGCCGTGGCGCCCCAGCTGTTGGCCTTGTCGGTGGCCGGCTGCCTGGGTGGCGCTGCGCTGTTGATCGCCTTCGGCAGCCGGCGTTTGGGCAGCGAACGCTTTGTGTTCGGGCTGTGATGGATCGAGCGCAAGTCCCGCACTTCGAGGCCGTGATGGCCGAGCATGGCGGCATGCTGGTGCGCTTCGCCGCCAGCTTCGAGCGCAACCGCCACGCGCGCGAAGACCTCGTGCAGGACATCATGCTCGCCGTGTGGCAGGCCCTGCCGGCCTTTCGCGGCGAAGCCAGCCTCAAGACCTATTTGATCGGCGTGGCGCACCGGCGCTGCGCCAGCCACGTCATGCGCGCGGTGGCGCAGCCGCAGCATGAGGAGCTGGATGACGAATGGGCCGACGAACAACCAGGGCCGGAAACCCTGGCGCGCCTGAGCCAGCAGCAGCAACGCCTGCTGGCGGCGCTGCGCCAGCTGCCGGTCGGGCAGCGCCAGCTGGTGCTGCTGGCGCTCGAGGGCATGTGCTACGACGAGATCGCCGAGCTGCTCGGCATCTCGATCAATAATGTCGGCGTGCGGCTCAATCGCGCCAAGACCGCGCTCAAGGAAAGACTGGAGGAACGATGAACGATGCGGATGAATGGGCCAGGCTGCAGGATGCCTGGAGCGCGGATGCGCCGGCCGCCGCGCCGCTGCCCGACGTGACGGCGATGATCGCGCGCGCGCGGCGCGAGCGTCGTTTGATCATGTGGACGATCGCGGGCGAATGGGCATTGGCGGCGGTAGCTGCCGGCATGCTGGTTGCACGCTGGCCGCTGCCGGATACCGAGGGCGTCCTGTTGCCGTGGACGATGTTCTATGTGCTGGTGAGTTGCTTCGTCATGGTCGCCTATACCTGGACCCGCGTGCAGGCCTTGCAGGAGCCAAGCGGCGCTAGCCTGCGCGACTGGCTGGAGCTGAGGCGGCGCCGCGCGCTGCTCGGGTTGCGTCTGGCACGGCTGACGCGCTGGACCACCATCGCCCTGTCGCCGGCGCCGGTGGTCAGCCTGATCACGGCGCGCGACGCCTGGAATGCGGTCTGGTCTTCGGTGGCGGTTACCCTGGTGCTGGCTGGCGGCTGGGTGTGGGCGCACCATAAGACGCGCCGCATGAAGGCGGAAATCGCCGAGGTCGACGCCATGGAGTGCGAGTGGCTCGGCGAACAGGACGGAACGACTACAGCATGACCGGCCGGTCGGGCAGCTCGTTCGGCCGCTCGCCGCTGGCCGGGAAGTGCTGGCGCAGCAGCGCGTTGACCTGGTCGACCGCCGCCAGGGTCGCATCATGGAAGCGTCCCTGCCTGAAACCCTCGGTCATGGTGCGGCATACGGCCTGCCAGGTGGCGGCATCGATCTTGCGGTCGATGCCGCGGTCGGCCACGATGTCGACCTTGTGCTCGGCCAGGTTCACGTAGATCAGCACGCCGCAATTGTCTTCGGTGTCCCACACGCCGTAGTCGGCGAACAGGGCGATCGCGCGCTGGCGGTTGGTGACGCCTTCCCAGGCCGCCTCGAACGGCAGCGATTTTTCGACGATCAGGCGCACTTCGCCGCGGTGGGTGCGTTCGCCCTGGTCGATCGCCTCGGCGATCGCGTCCAGGGTCGCGTCGGGGAAAGACTGTTTCGCCTCGCTGGCGCTGCTCTTCCAGTGGCGCCAGGCGCGGCGCATCTTGTGTGTCATCGATCCCATTACCAGTCTCCCGAGGCGCCGCCGCCGTCGAAGCTGCCGCCGCCGCCCGAAAATCCGCCGCCGCCGAAGCCACCGCCGCCGCCGCCGAAGCCGCCGAAGCCGCCTCCGCCGCCGCGGCTCATATTGCCGATGATGTTGCCGAGGACGAAGCCGGTGGTGGCGCTGCCCCAGTGCGACTGGCCGCGGCGGGTGGCGATGGTGCGGCCGCGGCGCGGCCGGAACACCGAGCGCAGCATGGAGGCGCCGATGATGATCAGGAAGATCGCCCACAAGGGGAAACCGCCGTCGCCCGCCGCCTGGCGCTGCGGTTGCTGCGGCGGTGGGGCGGGGAAGGCTTCCTGGTTAAGCAGGGTGGCGATGGCGCCGACGCCGGCGACCAGGCCCTCGTAATAGTGTTGTTGCCGGAAGTGCGGCGCGATCACGTCCTGCAGGATGCGCTTCGATTGGGCGTCGGTCAGCACGCCCTGCACGCCGCGTCCGGCCTCGATGCGCAGCCGGCGCAGCGCACTGGGGTTATCGCGCGCCACCAGCAGCAGCACGCCGTCGTCGACGCCCTTGCGGCCCAGCTTCCAGGCGTCGGTGACGCGGATGCTGTACTGCTCGATCGCTTCGGGCTCGGTCGACTTCACCAGCAGCACGGCGATCTGGCTGCCGGTCTTGGCTTCGTAGTCGGCCAGCACCGCTTCCAGGCGTTGACGCTGGGCGGCGTCGAGCATGCCGGCCTGGTCGGTGACGCGCGTGGTCAGCGTCGGCACCGGCTGCAGCTGCGCGAAGGCCGGCGCGGTGGCAACCAGCGCGAGCAGCAGGATGCAGAAGAATCGTGAGAGCGCAGCCATCCGCGCTTACTTGCCGAAGTCGACCGTCGGCGCGGTCGAAATCGCCTTCTCGTTCTCGACGGTGAACGACGGCTTGGTGTCATAGCCGAACACCATCGCCGTCAAGTTCTTGGGGAACTGACGCACGGTCACGTTGTAATCCTGGACCGAGGCGATATAGCGCTGGCGCGCCACCGTGATGCGGTTTTCGGTGCCTTCCAGTTGCGACTGCAGGTCGCGGAAGCTCGTGTCGGCCTTCAGGTCGGGGTATTTTTCCGAGACCATCATCAGGCGCGACAGCGCGCCCGACAGCTCGCCCTGCACCTGCTGGAACTTCTGGAAGGCCTCTGGGTTGTTCAGCACCTCGGGCGTGATCTGGAAGCTGGTGGCCTGGGCGCGGGCGCGGGTCACCGCTTCGAGCGTGGCGCTCTCATGCGAGGCGTAGCCCTTGACGGTGTTGACCAGGTTCGGGATCAGGTCGGCGCGGCGCTGGTACTGGTTCACCACCTCGCTCCATGCCGCCTTGGTGGCTTCGTCCTTGGTCTGGAATTCGTTGTAGCCGCAGCCGGACAGCAGGGCGCCGGCCAGGACGGCGCCGCCGAGGAGACGGGTCCAACGGAAGAAGAAGGAATGGGTCATGATGTTGTTCGTGTGGTCAAGTTGTCGAATGATCAAAATATACCTGAAACAGACACGGTTTGGCGTCCGGCCGGCGCCGATTCCCGGCGATGGACCGCCGGCGGGTACAATAATGGGTTTGCATTTACAAAGATACAAGGGGCTAGAGGTGAATTTCATCAACAAACTTTCCGCCGCATGGGCCCGCAATGATTCGCTGCTGTGCGTCGGCCTCGACCCGGACCTGGCGCGCCTGCCGGCCCACTTGCAGGGCCAGCCGGACGCCATCGTCCAGTTCTGCAAGGCCATCATCGACGCGACCGCCGACCTGGCCTGCGCCTTCAAGCCGCAGATCGCCTATTTCGCCGCCCTCGGCGCGGAAGACCAGCTGGAACAAATCTGCGCCTACCTGCGCGCCACCTACCCGCACATCCCGCTGGTGCTGGACGCCAAGCGCGGCGACATCGGCGCTACCGCCCACCAGTACGCGCGCGAAGCCTTCGAGCGCTATGGCGCCGACGCGGTGACGGTCAGCCCCTACATGGGCTTCGACTCGGTCGAGCCCTATATGGAATGGCCGGACCGCGGCGTGATCGTGCTGTGCCGCACCTCGAACGCGGGCGGTTCCGACCTGCAGTTCCTGGACGTGGCGGGGCGTCCGCTGTACCAGCACGTGGCCCAGCTGGTCGCCGACAAATGGAACCGCAACGGCCAGTGTGCGCTGGTGGTGGGCGCGACCTTCCCGGACGAGATCGCGCAGGTGCGCAAGCTGGTGGGCGACATGCCGCTCTTGATCCCGGGCGTGGGCGCCCAGGGCGGCGACGTCGAGGCGACGGTCAAGGCCGGCCGCACGGCGGCTGGCGCGGGCATGATGATCAATTCGTCGCGCGCGATCCTGTATGCGACGCCGCAGGAGGGCGAGGATTTCGCCCAAGCGGCGCGGCGCGTGGCGCGCGAGACGCGCGATGCGATCAACGCATATCGCCACGCTTGATCCCGGGTCGTGGACGCCTCCGCCGTCCACGACACGTTCAATATCGGTCGGGAGCGATCGACTCGGCGTAATCGTACAAGGCGCCGAGGATTTCCTCCGCGCGCTCGTCCGCCGTCTCCGACAAGGCATCGATCTCGGTAAACAGCTGGTCGACCGTACGCGCCCCATGCGCGCCCTCGAACAGCCGCGCCGCCCGGTGCGCTTCCCACAGCTGCATCTCGTCTTCCGAAAGCGTGTGCGGGAAGTTGCGCGCGCGGTAGCGGAACAATAGTTCGTTCAGGCGCTCGTCCTCGAAGCTGACGCGCCGCGCCAGCGCCTCGGGCTTCTGCATGCGCAGGGATTCGAGCTGGCGGCGATCGTCGCGGCTGACGAAGCCGCCGTACAGGTCTTCGTCGACGTCCACCGCTTCGCCCGCGCCGGGCTTGGCCAGCACCTGGGCCCAGATCGCCCGCATGTCCGGCCCGCCGGCCGCCAGCGCGGCGTGCGCGCGACCGCGCTCCAGGTCGATGTCCCAGCGCGTGGCCAGGTCGGCCCGCAGCGTCTTGAGGTTCCCGACCAGCATCGGCGATTTATTCAGGTGCACGCTCTTGATCGGCAGCCGGGTCACGCCTTCGGGCAAGTCGCCGGCGCGCGTAAACATGCGGGTGCGGATGGTGTCGGCGTCGAGCGCGAACAGTTCGGACGGGTCGTGGCGGCAATCCCAGACCAGCACCTCGTTCTTGTTGGTCGGATGCTGGGCCAGCGGATAGACCAGGCCCAGGCAGCCGTATTCGACCGGGAACATGCCGGACACGTGCAGGAAAGGCTGGCGCTGGCCCGGGTCGAGATGCAGGCCGATCTCGGTCGCGACCCGGTCCTTGCGGCGCAGCTCGAGGCAGAAGTCGAACAGGCGCGGTTGCCTGTCGCGGATCAGGCGCGCCAGCGCGATGGTGGCGCGCACGTCGGACAGCGCATCGTGCGCCGCCTCGTGGGCCAGCCCGTTGGCGGCGCTCAGGTGTTCCAGCTTGAAGCTCGGCTTGCCGTCTTCGCGGGTCGGCCATTCGATGCCTTCCGGGCGCAGCGCGTACACCATGCGCACCACGTCGAGCAGGTCCCAGCGGCCGCAGTTGTGCTGCCACTCGCGCGCATACGGATCGATCAGGTTGCGCCAGAACAGGAAGCGGGTGACCTCGTCGTCGAAGCGGATCGTGTTGTAGCCGACGCCGATCGTGCCCGGCTCGCTGAAGGCGGCTTCGATGCGGCGCGCGAATTCGTGTTCGGGCACGCCGCGTTCGAGGCAGTGCTGCGGGGTGATGCCGGTGATCAGGCAGGATTGCGGGTCGGGCAGGAAGTCGTTGGCCGGCTGGCAGTACAGCATGACCGGCTCGCCGATCTCGTTGAGGTCGGCGTCGGTGCGGATCGCGGCGAACTGGGCCGGGCGGTCGCGGCGCGGCACTGCGCCGAAGGTTTCATAGTCGTGCCAGAGGAAGGTATGCGTGCTCATGTGTTGTTGTTGTGTGTGCTGCTTCACAGCGTCAACCAGCATGGTGGCACATCCGCGCCGATCAGTCACGGCCGGCGGCAAGCGACCTCAAGCGCAGACGCGGTCGCGTCCCGCCTCCTTGGCGCGGTACAGGGCGGCGTCGGCCGCCGCCATCAGGCTGCGCTCGTCGTCGCCGGGCGCCAGGCTGGCCATGCCGAAGGAGGCGGTCAGGTGCGGCAGCGGCAGGCGCATGTCGGGGAACACGACGGCCAGGCGCAGGCGCCGGCACAGGCGTTCGGCCACCCCGGCGGCCAGTTCCGGCGTGGTGTCGGGCAGTACGGCCAGCAGCTCTTCGCCGCCATAGCGCACCGCGAAGTCGGACGGGCGCAGCGCGCCGCGGATCACGTTCGCCGCCGCGGCCAGCGCGGCGTCGCCGGCGATGTGGCCGTGGGTGTCGTTGAAGCGCTTGAAGTGGTCGAGGTCGATCATCACCAGCGACAGCGCCTTGCCGTCGGTGGCCGCGCGCGCGGCCAGCTTGGGCAGCATCTCGCCCAGCCAGGCGCGGTTGTACAGGCCCGTGAGCGGGTCGTTGAGCGAGAGCTGGCGGTAGAATTCGCCCAGCTTCTGGCGCCGGCGCAGCAGGGCGTTGGTGGCGCGGATGCGGAAGGACAGCAGGCGCAGCAGGTTACGCGCCAGCACGCTGGAGCGTTCGATCAGGGTCCACACCATGTCGGACTCGATCACCAGGAGTTCGGTGTCCTCGAGCGCCGTCATCGCCGCCAGGTTCGCCGCGTCGTCCAGCACCGCCTGTTCGCCGACGCTCTCGCCCGGGAGGATGCGGCTGGTGTTGCCTTCGTCGCCGGCATGGGCGTCGGGTGCGATCTCGAGCGCGCCCGACAGGACGATGTACAGGCGCGCCTGGCCGCCATCATCGATGCGGCGACCGCGCGCCATGCGCACGACCGCGCAGCCGGCCACCATCGCGGCGATGGCCGGGTCGGTCTCGTCGCGAAACAGGTGCAGGTCGCGCAGCGTCGTACGGGAAGCACCGAAGGTGCCGATGTGTTCCAAGTGGGGCCTCGAGCGAATCGCGTAAGGTTGAGTCCTTACAGCGGTGAAATGATAGCCTATCGGACCTGGAATGCGTATTCGGCGCGGCTTAAACAACAATGGTGAAACATCGCATGACGACTTCTGACAATCTCCTCGTCGACGCGCTGGGCCGTCGGCATGCCGTGGCCGCGGACGCCCGCATCGTGTCGCTGGTGCCGTCGATCACCGAGCTGCTGTGCGACCTCGGCCTGGCGCCGCGGCTGGTCGGCCGCACCGGTTTCTGCATTCACCCGAAGGCGGCGGTGGCGGACATCCCCAAGGTCGGCGGCACCAAGGACGTCAACCTCGAGAAGATCCGCAAGCTGGCGCCGACCCACGTCGTGGTCAACATCGACGAGAACGAAAAGCCGACCGTCGACGCGCTGGCGCAGTTCGTGCCGCACGTGGTGGTCACCCATCCCCTGGCCCCGCACGACAACCTGGCGCTGGCGCGGCTGATGGGCGGCATCTTCGGCGCCCCGGAACAAGCCGGGGCATGGTGCGGGGCCTTCGAGGAAGAACTGGCGCGGCTGCGCGCCTTGCCGGCCGGCCCGGCGCGCACAGTCCTGTACTGCATCTGGCAAGACCCGTGGATGAGCGTGTCGAAAGACACGTATATCGCCGCCATGCTGGCCGAACTGGGCTGGCGGGTGCCCGCGCTGGGAGCGGCGCGCTATCCCCGTTTCGACTGGTCCGAAGCCCTGGTGGACGGGCTCGACGCCGTGCTGCTGTCGACCGAACCCTACCGCTTCACCGAGGCGCACGCGGACGCGCTGGAAAAACAGATCGGGATTCCGGTGCTGCTCGTCGATGGCGAGATGATGTCGTGGTACGGCAGCCGCGCGCTGGCGGGCTTGCGCTATCTGCGCGAAGTGAAGGCGATGCTGGAGGGGAGCGCTGTGTAGGCTGAAGGCAGGCCCGGACGGGCCTGCGCTTCATTGGGTCACGATCACATGTCCGTCAAGTGCTTGTCGGCGGTTGGATCTTCGGTGTGCGTGATCGAGGCGGCGCGCTGCTTGTCCTGCAGGCGGCCGATCGCGCTGTCGAGGGCGCGCGCCAGCTTGCCGCCGGCGTTGTTGATGGCCTGGTGCAGGTCGGTGGCGTGCTCGTGGATGACGATCGGCGCGATGCCCGCCAGGCGTGCTTCCAGCATGCAGGAATTGCCGCCGTCCGCTTTCTTCTCCTTGTTCTCATTGCTCAGGTGAACGTCAACACGGTTGACCTGGTCGCCGAAACGACCGATGGAGGAGCGCACGACTTCCTGGACGTGCTCGTCCAGGCCCTGATGCTTGTTGATGGTGTTATCGGTATTTACATTGATCTGCATGGATGGCTCCTGTAGTCATTACGGCTTCATCTTACACCTCCCGCGATTTTCGCCGCGCCCGCTCGCGTTATCTTCTTGATAAGCCATTTTTATATCTTAGTTGCATTATTTCCACATCGCAATTTAGTGCTCGTGTTGTAGGACTTGTCCTACTAGAATCCAACACGTATTTGCAAATCTATCGAATTCTTGCAGCAGACGATCCCATTCAGGTTGGGCGCGGACGTGGCGGCAGCATTTTTTAATAACAAATCGATAAAAATGCGCAAGCACCGATAAGCAACCTGGCTGGCGCACCTTCACAGAACGGAGAGTATGATGCAGTTGAAGCAACTTAAAATCGGCCAGCGCCTCGCGCTCGGATTCGGCCTGGTCCTGGCCTTGCTGGTCGTGGTGCTGGGAACCGGCATCCAGAAACTGCAAGCCATGGACGCGCTGCTGGTCAGGATCGTCGAGGGCAATAACGTCCGCATCGAGGCGGCCAGCAATATGCGCGACAGCCTGCGCCGGATCTCGATCGCGGTACGCGACATGACGATCGTCTCGGACGAGGCGCAGATGCAGGAGCTGGCACGAAGCATCGGGGTCGCCCGGGAAGCCTACGACAAGGCGGAAAGCACGCTCGCCGGACTGCTCATCAGCGAAGAGGGCACGACGCTCCACGCGAACATCGTCGCCGCGCGCAAGGCCGCGCTGCCGCTGGTGGCCCAGGGCGAGGTATTTGCCCGCGCCAACGATCTGGAGGGCGGCCGTGAATTCCTGAGCGCGAAGATGGCGCCGGCGATGCGCGCGTGGACCGCGGCGATCGACGAGATGGTCGTCCTGCAGGCGACCCGCAATGCCGCAGACCAGGCGGGCGGCCGTGAAGCCTATTCGCAGGCCATGGCCCTGATGCTGGGCGTGGGCGCCGTGTCCCTGCTGGCCGCGGTGCTGATCGCCTGGCTGATCACGCGCTCGATCGTCAAGCCGCTGAACCAGGCGGTGGAAGTGGCGCGCACCGTCGCCGCCGGTGACCTGAGCAGCGAGATCGAGGTCACCTCGACCGACGAGACGGGCCAGCTCCTGCGCGCGCTGAAAGACATGAACACGAACCTGCGCGACATCGTCAGCCAGGTGCGCAGCGGCACCGACACCATCGCCACCGCTTCGGACGAGATCGCGGTGGGCAACCTCGACCTGTCGAGCCGCACCGAGCAGCAGGCCAGCTCGCTGGAAGAAACCGCCTCGTCGATGGAAGAACTGACCTCGACCGTCAAGCAGAACGCCGAACACGCCCGCCAGGCCAACGGCCTGGCGCGCTCGGCCTCCGACGTCGCCACCCGCGGCGGCGTCGTGGTATCCAGCGTGGTCGACACCATGGGCGCCATCCATGCGTCGGCCAGCAAGATCGTCGACATCATCTCGGTGATCGACGGCATCGCCTTCCAGACCAACATCCTGGCGCTGAACGCGGCGGTCGAGGCGGCGCGCGCCGGCGAGCAGGGCCGCGGCTTCGCCGTGGTGGCAAGCGAGGTGCGCAACCTGGCCCAGCGTTCGGCCAGCGCGGCCAAGGAAATCAAGACGCTGATCGACGACTCGGTGAACAAGGTCGACGAAGGCAGCCGCCTGGTGACCCAGGCCGGCGCCACCATGGACGAGATCGTGGTGAGCGTCAAGCGCGTCACCGACATCATGGGCGAGATCACGGTCGCCAGCCACGAGCAGGAAAACGGCATCGAGCAGATCAACCAGGCGGTCAGCGAGATGGATGCGGTGACCCAGCAGAACGCGGCCCTGGTCGAGGAAGCGGCCGCCGCCGCCCAGTCGCTGAAGGAGCAATCGGCGCGCCTGGCCGAGACGGTCAGCGTGTTCAAGCTGGAGACTGGCCAGCGCACCGCCGGCGCGGCCCGTCCGGCAGCATCGGCATCGGCATCGGCGTCGGCATCGGCATCGAACCGGCGCGCGCTGGCGGTGGCCTGAAGCCAGGGCAGGGGCGACGGCGCGGGAGTCAGTTCCCGCGCTCTTTTTCGTGGTGCGGGAAGCGGTCCATCCTGGACAGCACCGGGAACAGCACCGCCCACAGTCCGGTGACGACCAGCGTGGCCACGCCGCCGAGCAGGATGGCGCGCGTGAGGCCCAGCCAGCCGGCGGTGACGCCGGATTCGAATTCTCCCAGCTCGTTCGAGGCGCCGATGAACACCGAGTTCACGGCGCTGACGCGGCCGCGGATCTCGTCCGGGGTCTCGTACTGCACCAGCAGGTGGCGGATGTAGACGCTGACCATGTCGCCCACGCCGAGCAGGAACAGGGCGGCGAGGGCGACCGGGAAACTGTCGGTCAGGCCGAGCAGGATCACGCAGACGCCGTACAGCGCGACGCCGCCGAACATCCAGGCCCCGACCCGGCGCGTGATCGGGAACATCGCGAGCGTGATCGAGCACAGGGCGGCGCCGACGCCGGGCGCGGTGCGCAGGAAGCCGAGGCCGGTGGGCCCGGCGCCCAGGATGTCGTGGGCATAGGCCGGCAGCAGGGCGGTGGCGCCGCCGAACAGCACCGCGAACAGGTCGAGCGAGATGGCGCCCAGCACGATCGGGCGCGAGCGCACGAAGCGCAGGCCCTCGAGCAGGGTGTGCCAGCTGACCGGCGCCTTGTTGATGATCTGCTGGATGCTGCGCGTGTTCGTCATCAGGAGCACCGCCAGCGCCAGCAGGCTGGCCGACGTCATGTGCACGACCTGCGCGCCGAACACGTACAGCAGGCCGCCGACGATCGGTCCCAGGATCATCGCCACGTGCATGGTCGAGGAGCCGAGCGCCACCGCCTGGCTGAATTCGCGGTCGGGCACCAGGTTCTTGAGCACCGCCTGCGAGGCCGGCATCATGAAGGCGCGCGCGCTGCCGAACACCACCAGGATCGCGAACACCGGCCACACGACCGTGCTGCCGCTGGCGGTGAAGGCGATCAGCAGCGCGCTGCACAACAGCTGCACCGCCATGCAGGCCATGACGATCAGGCGCCGGTTGTAGCGATCGGCCACGTGGCCGGCCCACAGGATGAACAGCAGGAACGGCGCGAACTGCGCCAGGCCGATCAGGCCGAGGTCGAACAGGCTGCCCGTGATCTGGTACACCTGCCAGCCGATCGCCACGCTCTGCATCTGGACGGCGAAGGTGGCGAGGAAGCGCGCCGAGAGATAGAAGGCGAGATTGCGGTTGCGCAGGACGCCGAGGCGGCCGGAGGGAGACAGCAGGGACATGGATTGTTCGGGGCGACGGGAGAACCCATCATTGTGCCCGAAGATGCGGCGCCGCGTCGGCGCCGCCAGCGGCGGGTCAGCCGCCCGCCAGGTCCGCTTCGGTGGTGAACGAATCGGCGAAGAACTCGTCTTCGGGCAGGCCGCACAGGGCGGTGTAGTCGCGGCGCGCCGAATCGACCATGACCGGGGCGCCGCAGGCGTAGACCTGGTGCCCCGACAGGTCGATGACGTCCTGCATGACGGCCGCGTGCACGAAGCCGGTGCGGCCGGTCCAGGCATCCTCGGGCAGCGCGTCCGAGATCACCGGCACGTAGGTGAAGTCGGGCAGCGTGGTTTCCCAGGCCCGGCACAGCTCGTCCATGTACAGGTCTTGCGGACGGCGGCCGCCCCAGTACAGGCGCACGGGGCGGGTCGACTTCAGGTGCATCAGGTGCTCGACCAGGGCCTTGACCGGGGCGAAGCCGGTGCCCGAGGCCAGCAGCACGATCGGCTTGTCGGACTCTTCGCGCAGGAAGAAGGTGCCCAGCGGGCCCTCGAAGCGCAGGATGTCGCGTTCCTTCATGGCGCCGAACACGTGGTCGGTGAACAGGCCGCCCGGCAGGTGCCGGATGTGCAGTTCGAGCGGGCCTTCGAACGACGGCGCGTTGGCGATCGAGTAGGCGCGGCGCTTGCCGTCCTTGAGCAGGAATTCGATGTACTGGCCGGCGCGGTAGGCCAGCAGCTCGTTGGCCGGCAGTTGCAGGTTGACGATCGCGACGTCGGGCGCGGCGCGGCGGATGGCGGCGATCCGGGTCGGCATCTTGCGCAGCGGGTAGTCCGAGCTGCCGCCCACTTCGCGCGCCTCGATCACCAGGTCGGCGCTCGGCACGGCGCAGCAGAACAGCGACATGCCGCCGGTCTTTTCGATGTCGGACAGCGCGCGCTGCTGGTGCGGCTTGTGCTCCACCGCGCCATCGAGCACCTTGCCCTTGCACGAGCCGCAGGCGCCGTTCTTGCAGCCATAAGGCAGGCCGATGCCGGCGCGGATGGCCGCGGAAAGGACGGTTTCGTCGGCTTCGCAGGTGAACTGGCTGCCGCTGGGCTGGACGGTGATCTGGAAGGTCATGCGATTCGGTGGTTGGCGCGCAAGCTAAGCGCAAGTGGTTGATCCTATGGCGATTTTGTCGCAACTGGGCGCTATTCTACACCGGCCCCGGTTTTGCCGGGCGCGGGTGGGCCCGGCCCGGCGCCGGCGCTGTGCTACAGTGCCGCGGTCCGCCTCCATCGCCCGAACCCATGCCAGACCGCTCCTCCTTCGCCCGTCCCCGCCTGCTCATCGTCGGTTGCGGCGACGTCGGCATGCGCCTACTGCCGCTGCTGGCCGGGAAATTCCGGGTGTTCGCCCTGACCAGCCAGCCCGAGCGCCGCGCCGAGCTGCGCGCGCTGGGCGCGGTGCCGCTGGTGGCGGACCTGGACCGCCCCGCGACCCTGACGCGCCTGCGGCGACTCGCGCCATGGGTGCTGCACCTGGCGCCGCCGCAGCCGGACGGCGAGCACGACCGGCGCACGCGCCACCTGGCGGCGGCGCTGGGAAAGGTCGAGCGCATGGTGTATGTGAGCACCAGCGGCGTGTACGGCGATTGCGGCGGCGCGCTGGTCCATGAACACCGCCCGGTGGCGCCGCGCAACGCGCGCGCGCGGCGGCGCGTGGACGCCGAACGCATCCTGCGCGCCTGGGCCCTGGCCAGCGGCGCGTCGCTGTCCATCCTGCGCGTGCCCGGCATCTATGCCGACGACCGCCTGCCGCTGCGCCGCCTGGAGCAGGGCACGCCGGCGCTGCGTGCCGAGGACGACGTCTACACCAGCCACGTGCACGCCGACGACCTGGCGCGCATCGTGCTGGCGTCCTTGCAGCGCGGACGGGCCGGGCGCGTGGTGCACGCGGTCGACCGCACGCGCATGAAGATGGCCGATTATTTCGATGCCGTGGCCGACGCCTTCGGCATGCACCGCCCGCCGCGCCTGGCGCGCGCCGATCTGGAAGGTGCGGTGTCGCCGATGCTGCTGTCCTTCATGTCGGAATCGCGGCAGCTGGACGACACCCGCCTGAGGCGCGAACTGCGCGTGCGCCTGCGCCATCCCGACGTCGCCACGACGCTGGCGCGCCTGCGCGCGGCGTAGTGACCAGATGATGGAATAGTAAACATTATTTATCGACTATCTGTATAATTTCGCGTCCCGCGAAAATAGCCGTATAAATACTGATGGTTTGCCTCTTTCTGCTAATTTTTCGCGGTATAGCGTGTTAAATAGCAAATTAATAATACTCCTGAAAGAGCCATGCCGATCCGCCGCCTCCCGCCCGGCGCCGAGTACGACCCCAACCGGGTCCTCGACGCCATCATTGCCCGACTGCGCCTGAAGAATGACGCAGCCCTGTCGAAGCTGCTCGAAGTGGCGCCGCCCGTGATCAGCAAGATCCGCCACGCTACCCTGCCGATCGGCGCCACGCTGCTGATCCGCATGCACGAGGAGAGCGATTTCAGCATCAGCGAATTGCGGGCGCTGATGATCAGGAAGGGCAGCGAAGCAGAGATGACGCTCGCCGAATAGGCGACAGCCGGGATGGCGGCATGGCTGCCTCCCGGCTGCGAGGGTCAGACAGGCAGGTCAGGCGGCTTGCAGGGATTTGCCGGGCGCGGCGCAGAACGCGATGTCGCTGGCCAGCTTGCCCGGGGCGGCGCAGAAGGCGGTGGCGCTGGCCTGTTTGCCCGGGGAGGCGCAGAACGCGATGTCGCTGGCTTGCTTGCCCGGGGCGGCGCAGAAGGCGGTGGCGCTGGCTTGCTTGCCCGGGGCGGCGCAGAACGCAATGTCGCTGGCTTGCTTGCCCGGGGCGGCGCAGAACGCGGTGGCGCTGGCCTGCTTGCCCGGGGCGGCGCAGAAGGCGGTGGCGCTGGCTTGCTTGCCCGGGGCGGCGCAGAAGGCGGTGGCGCTGGCTTGCTTGCCTGGGGCGGCGCAGAAGGCGATGTCGCTGGCCTGCTTGCCCGGGGCGGCGCAGAACGCGGCTTCGGCGGCCTGCTTGCTCGGGTAGGCGCAGAATGCGGCGTCGCCCTTGACGACCACGCCGAACTCGGCCTCGTACAACGCACGCATGCGGTCGCCGGCGCGCTGGCGTTCGCCATCGTTGGCGCCGGCGCCCATGCCGACGTAGGGGTAGTGGTGTAGGAAGAATCCGAAGGTAGCCTCACAGTCGCGGGCGTACTTCATGGTGTCCAGGATGTGGTAATGCCAGAAGGTGTCGACTTCAACGGTTGGCGAAGCACCGGCCTCCGGGTATTTTTTCATCAGGAACAGGAAGCGGCGGTACTCGGCTGCGGCGGCATCGGCACGCTGCTCGGACCAGCCTTCACCTGATTCCACGTGCATCAGTTTCATCTTGATGGGGGCCAGGTCGAGTGCTTCAAAGACGGAGAATTCGGTATGGGTCGACATCGTTTCACCTCGTTTTGTGTTGTAGACGTTGGTGTTGCTTCATCCCTGTTCAGGTCGTGCGCTTATGTGCCGCGCTTGCGCTGCTGAACGGTCAGTATGGACTCCCGCCTACTCGATATAGGAAGAATCCCGGTGTGTTGACCGGCGACAGCTATAGGAATTGTCCTGCGGTCTGTCAGACTAACTGTTGAGGTTGCTCAAGTGCTGGTCGCATTGCGAGTTTTGGCAACAGCCGTGCGAACATTGCCGGGCATTAGGCGGCTACTGCGATCGGGGACGCCTTGCCGGGATAGAAGTCCATGCCGACGTCCCCGCACAGGCCGACCACGGGAATCGTGACCACGATCGTGGTGCCCGAATCGAGTCCGCTGCTGATCGAGAACGAGCCGCCCAGGATGCCGACCCGCTCTTCGATGCCGACCAGGCCGAACGAGCCGTGGCGGTTGCGGCTGCCCGGCTGCATGCCGACGCCGTTGTCGCGGATCGTCATGGTCAGCATGTCGGCCTGCTGCTGCAAGGCGATCCTGACCTTGGTGGCGCGTGCATGGCGTGCCACGTTGTTGAGCGATTCCTGCAGGATGCGGAAGAAGGCGGTGGCGCAATGGTCGTCGATGCGGTGCTCGCCGTCGTCGTCGACCAGTTCGCACTCGATGCCGGTGCGGCGCGCGAAATCGGCCACCTGCCAGTCGACCGCCGCCGACAGGCCCAGGTCCAGCACGTTGGGACGCAGGTCGTTGATGATCTGGCGCACGCTGCGGATGGTGACGTCGATCTGGCGTACGGTGGCGTCGGCGCGCGCGTGCAGGCGCCGGTGGCCGCCGCGGGTGCGATTGGCCAGGAGCTCGGCCTCGATCTTCAGGGCCAGCAGGTTCTGCGCCAGGTCGTCGTGGATCTCGCGCGCGATGCGCTTGCGTTCGCCTTCCTTGATCTGCTCGGCGTGCGCCGCCAGCATGCGCAGTTTTTCGTGGCTGGCCTGCAGCTTGGCCTGGCTGGCGCGCAGCTCGCGCGTCATTTCCTCGGCCATGCGCAGGGCGTTGCGGCGCGACGAGGCCAGGGTCTGGAACAGGGCGTAAAGGAGGGCCGCGCTCATGCTGGCGGCGAAGGCTGCCAGCCACGGGTAATACACGTCGAAACGGGTGTACAGCGCCGACTTGGCGACGCTGAAGTCGGCGCGCCAGACGCGCTCGTTGAATTCGATCGGCAGACTGGTTGCGAACATGCTGCTGTCGTCCGGCGGCAGCGCCGGGTTGGGGTAGTCGACGGTGGCCAGGCTGTCGTAGAGGACCGTCTGCGGCGCCGGTTCGCCAGGCTCGGTCAGCTCGGTCAGCATCAGGCGCACGCCTTCGACCGGGAACTCGTCCAGCACGCCGCTGACCAGCGGCGTGACGCCGAACCCCAGCCCGGCCGAGCCGACATAGGCCAGGCGCCGCTGTTCCGCACTGGAAGCGGGCATGTCGCCGCGGTAGACCGGCAGGCGCAGCGCCAGCGCGGTCTGGTTGGGCCCGGGCCGCAGGGTGATGCGCGTGCCGGAAGCGCTCAGCAGGCCACTGTCGCGCGCATGCGCCATGACGCGCCGGGTGATGCCGCGCGCCTCCAGGTCCAGGCCCAGCCTGTCGTACAGGTCGGGCGACAGCGGCTCCATGTACACCAGCACCGTGTAGCTGTCGCGTTCGGACGAAGGCAATAGCGGCGTGTGATGGCGCACACCATGGCGCGCCAGCCGCGCGCGCAATTCCTCGTTCAGTGCGGGCAGGCCGTCGGCGCGCACCATGCGCGCATAATTGATCACGACGATGCCCGGAAAACTGCGCTTGATGTCGAGCTGCTCGACGTACTGGCGAAACTCGGATGCGGTGGTGTCGGGGTTGACGCGAAACAGCCCCGCGACCCCGCGCAGCACGGCGCCGTAGCCCTTGATACGGGTATCGATATTGTTCTGGGCGGCGCGCGCCATGCCGCGAAACCGCGCGTGGGCATCGCTCTCGATCGCCTCCGCGGTGGCGAAATAGGCGCCGGCGCCGAACGCCAGCGACAGCAGCAAACCCGTCAACAAGGTTGCCGGCGAGAACATTGCGGGAGGACGATCTGAAGGCATGCGGTATCTCGAAAGGGCGGGACGGCACGTGGCCATGCTTAACATCAATACCTATGGTCCATACGCTAAGCAATGTCTGACCAGACAGGAGCTATCAGGTTTACTAGGTTTTACAAAAACACGACGTCTGGCGGCGGGGGCCGCGAAACAGGTCGGACGGCGTGCGCATCGCTGTTCCCGAAAAAAAAGCGCTGCGGCCATGGGGCGCAGCGCCTTCGGGTGAGTGAGAGCGGCAGTTAGTTGAAGCTCAGCCCATTATTGCTGGCATTGCTGACCTTCTTGCCCTTCAGGTCGACCGTGAAATGGTCGCTCGGCTTGGCCGAGCCCAGGCCCTTGAGGATGGCGAACACCTGCTTGAACTGGTTCTGGAACGGCACGTGCACCGGGTTCTGGTCGGACGGCTTGTCGCCGACCTTGACGATCGCCGCCGGCGTCGCCGGGAAGGCGGCCATCAAGACCTTGTACTGGTTCACGCGCTGCTGGCCCATGTCGCGCAGGGCCAGTTCGCCCGCATACACGGTGCGGTGGAAGTCGCCGTAGAAATCGTAGGCAGAGATGGTGGCGAAGTCGTCCAGGCGCAGGCCCGCGGTGCCGGCCAGCTTGTCGGCGCGCGCGGTGGCCTCCAGCCAGTCGGTGGCCAGGGTCGAGGCGGCGACTGCGGCGCCGGCGGCAGTGCCGGCCGCTGCGCAGGAGGCGGTGAGGGGCACGACGCCGGGCACATCCTTCAGCTGGGCCAGCGTCACCTTCGTCTGCAGCTGCGACAGGATCAGCATCTGCTTGCCGTCCAGCGCCATCGCCGCTTCCTTCATCTCGCATGGCCAGTATTCGTCCATGAAGCGCAGGCGCGACAGTTCGCCGAAGTACTGATGGGTGTACTCGCCGTAGGAACGGGTCTCGAGGATGCTGCGGTCCCAGCGCTTGCTGGCGTCGCCAGGGACCGAGCTGCCCTTCAGGTAGTCGTTCTCGACCACGTAGTGCGGGAACAGCTCGGCAAAGCGCGGCACCGTGTTCAGGGGCATGGTCTGGACGTCGATCGTATCCTGGTCTTTATAGGTGACGATCTTGTAGGCGGCGCCGTACACCGCCAGCGATGGCGACTGGACGTTGACCAGGTAGTTGCCGCCGGCATCCTGGTGGTCGTTGGTGCCGTTGAAGTGCATGTGGCCGCCGACGTGCAGGCGCAGGCCGGTCGCGGCCACCGCGTTGGCCACCGTCTGGTCCGGCACGCGCGCGGTCTGGAAGGCGCCCGACTTGAACACCGCCTTCATGGCCGCGGTCTGGTTGGCGTAGAAGTCCATGGTCGGGTAGTGCGAGAAGGCCATCAACTGCTTGCCTTCGGCCTTGGCGCGCGCCGCCACCGACTTGATATAGTCCATCAGGAACATCTTGTGGGTGATCACCTTGTTCCAGCCGGCGTTGCCGGCGCCGTCGTAGCCCTTGAAGTCGTGCGGCTTGGCCGGATCGAACTTCGCGTTCGGTACGAAGACGTTGGCGTCGATCGAGAGCAGCCACAAGCCCTTGACCGGTTCCACCAGATAGGTGCTGTCGATCATTGCGGTGCACTTGGTAAACGGCTTGCCAAGCTTGGCTTCGCCGGCCGCCTTGTAGGCGCCGCCCGAACCCTCGAGGCAGATCTCGAACTGGCGGTTCTTCACCGCGGCCTGGGCCAGCGCTTCGTCATAACTGTACTTGCCGCCGCTGTACTTGCTGAACGGGGTTTCCCACAGCAGGTCGGCCTTGTTCGGCATGAAGCCGAATTCGGCCATCCTGGTCATCAGGCGTTCGGTCCCTTGCTCCATGATCTGGTCGGTGCAGATCACGGTCGGGTCCTTGGCGATGCAGGCCGGATTGCCGGTGGCGAAGATTTTCTGTTCCTTGCCTTCCTTGGTCAGGAAGTCGTTCTTGCCGGCTTCGTTGTCGTCGTAGGGCTCGACCGGATCGTGGTTGCCCGGCGCCAGGAAGAAGCGCATGCCCTTGGCCTGGTATTCGCGCATGATGGCGGCGATGCCGTCGACGTTCATCGGCTGGGCGTCGTCGGTGTAGTCGCCCGGCAGGGCCACGACGCGGATGCCCTTGGCGTAGGCGTCGTCCAGCGCGGCAAAGAAGGCGAAGTAGTTCTCGTTGAACAGGCGGGTCGAGGTCAGCTGCGCGTACATGGTGCGGATGGTCGCGTGCTTGCCGTCCCTGGTCGGGATGCCGGCGAACTGGCTGTTCTTGAAGTCGCCATAGACGTTCTGGAAGTGCACGTCGCTCATGAAGGCGACCGGCGTCGGCGCCGCAGGCGTTGGCGTCGGGTCCGGCGTCTGTACCGGAGGCGGCGTAATCGCAACGGGATCGGATGGATCGCTGGGGCTGCAGCCGGCCAGCAGGGCCAGGGAAAGGGCGGCGGCGCAGGGAGCAGCGCCGGTCAGGCGCAAGCGGGGCAAGGATAAGCGGGTCATGCAGGCTCCGGTCAGAAAGATGGCCGGCATGATTACATTCTTGCATGACCGCTTTGTTACAGGGCGGCGCGAAGGGGCATCTTTGCCGCGCGCCGTCCTGGTACCGGGATAGTTTTTAGTACAGGGTGATGCTGCCCTCGGCCAGGGCGCTGCCGGCGCCATCGCTGGCGCCGGTCGCGGAAGCAGCAGCGCGAGCGGTCGCGCCGGCCACGGCAGCGCGCACGCGTCCGTCGTCGGCCCCACTATTATCGTAGGCAACCACTTCCTTGCCCGTCGCCCGGTCGAGATGCCAGATCCTGAGCTTGATACGGCCCGGTTCGCCGCCGGCGGCGTTCGATGCGGTGGCAGCCAGCGCGAACCGGTAGCCGCCTTTGCCATTGAGTGTGCCGCTGCCTTCGAAGCGGCTCTGGGCGCCCTGCGCCGCGACGCGCCTGAGGTCCTTGCTCACGAAGTCCAGGTCGCCGGCATCGAAGTGCAGTGAGCCCGGCGCCGCTGGCGAGAACGCCGCCGCGCTTGCCGGCTGGGCGCCGACCGCCGGCGCGATGAACAGAAAGCGGGCCTTGCCCGTATGGCGCAGAGGCGCCTTGCTGGCCGCGAGCGGCGAGATGAAGGCGCCGGCGCCGGCCGCCATCCCCTTGCCCGGCTGGTAGGCGACGACCTGGCGGCTGACGTCCACGCTGGCGCCGTTGCCGTCGACGACCTTCGCCGTCACCGTATAGATGCCGGGACGGGTATAGCTGTGGGTCGCGCCGGCGCTGGCGGCGCCGCTCGCGGCCGGCGTGCTCGCCGTGCGCGTGGCATTGCCGTCGCCCCAGTGCCAGGTGATGCCGTAGCGCGCGGCCTGACGTTCGCCGGCGACGCCGACCGATGCCGTCAGCGGCGCGCCCACCGCCACCATCTCGCTCGCCACGACCGGGCCGACGCTGTGCGGGCAGCCGCAGGGCGACTTGCTCACCGGCTTGAGCAACACCAGGCCGGTGTTGCTCACGGCGACGATGTAGCCGTTCTCCGCGATGCCCAGGGCGGCTTCCAGCACGAGGCCCGGCGGCGCGTGTTTCAGGCGCGTGTTCAGGTCGACCATGCCCTCTTTGGCGGTCCAGACATAGGCATGGACCGGCCCGGCGCCGGTCTGGGCGCCGCCGACCACTTGCCCCTTGTTGTTGGCGCCGCGCGCGGACGAGATGGTGCCGCCGAGCGTGCCCAGGTCGACCAGGCCGCCGCCCTGGGTCCAGGTCATGGCGCGCGAACCGATGAACGGGTCGCCGATCTGGCCGGTGATGCGCCCGCCGGAAGTCATGCCGAAGGTCTCGGTGCGCACGGCGGGCGGGGCGATGTCCACCATGCCGGTGCCGAAGGTCCAAACGTAGCCGCGCCAGAGCTCGCCGTCGACATGGTAGTTGCCGGCCACCTGGCCGAAGGCGCTGATGCCGACCGGCGTCGAGTCGTTGCTGGCGTTGGTGTGGATGTCGATCATGCCGGTGCCGAAGGTCCAGAGGAAGGCATGGTAGTCGTTGCCGAAGGCCCACGAGTCGCCGACGATGATGCCGGCATCGTTGATGGCGCGGGGATAGGACGATTCAACCGGCCCCGGCGCCAGCACGCCGAGGTCGGTGATGCCGCCCAATGCGCTCCAGCGGAAGGCGCGGTTGAAGCTGGTGGCGGTATTGTGGGCGATGGCCGTGATCACGCCCTTGTTGTTGATGACCGGCTCGAGGGCTTCGTCGGCCCCGGGCAGGGTGCCGATATCGGTCATGCCGTCCGCGGCGTTCCAGGTGAAGGTGCGGATGTCGTCGGCGGCATTGAGGGACACCCCGGCCACCTGGCCTGAATTGGTGAGCCCGGTGGCGCGGGCGAAATTTCCCGGGCCGGTCAGGCTGCCGATGTTCTGCGAGCTGCTGCCATTGTAGAAATAGGCGTTGATGGGCTCGTTGAAGATATCGGTCGTGAGCGAATAGGCGACCTGGCCGCTGGCATTGATCGAGGCCGAGATCACTTCGCCTGCGGCGAGGTTGATGACGCGGTAGGTGGTCTTGGCGGGCGCGGGATGGTGCGGCTTCTTGCCGTCGACCTGGCCGGGCGCGCCCTGGGCGGACGCGGCGCCGATCAACCCGGGCGCGAGCAGGCAGAGTAGACAAGACAGGACGGTGTGGAAACTTGCGTGCATATCGCCTCCGCTTGGGTGGGTGCATGTCAGGACTTCCATGATCGCGGCGCGATCCGCGGAGTGGCGTGAGGAGAATCAGGCGACGGCGGCGCGCACGAATGATGCAGCTCGAAGCCACCTTGCTGGAGCCGGCCCGGCAAGAAAAAAATCCCGCCACGGCAATGCCGGGGCGGGATTCTTCAGAACGGCAGCAGACTGGGAGCTTACTTGCCCCAGCTATCCTTCAAGGTGGTCACGCGGTTGAACACCGGCTTGCCCGGCTGCGAATCGACGCGGTCCGCCACGAAGTAGCCATGGCGCTCGAACTGGAAGCGCTGGTCGGCCACGGCGTCCTTCATGCCCGGCTCGAGGTAGGCGGTCACGGTTTCCAGGGCGTTCGGATTGAGCACCGACTTGAAGTCCTTGCCGCCGGCGTCCGGCTGCGGGTCGAGGAACAGGCGGTCGTACAGGCGCACCTCGGCTTCGAGCGCGCTGGCCGCGCTGACCCAGGTGATATTGCCCTTGACCTTGTAGTTGTCGGCGCCCGGCGTGCCCGACTTCGAATCCTCGAAGTACTTCACGTGCACGGCGATAACGTTACCGTCGGCATCCTTGTCGTAGCCGGTGCACTCGACCACATAGCCGTATTTCAGGCGCACGCGGCTGCCCGGCTGGTCGCCGACGGGCGGGGTGAAGCGGAAGTAACCCTTGGTCGGGGTTTCCATGAAGTCTTCCTGCTCGATCCACAGCTCGCGCGTGAACGGGAAGGTGCGCTTGCCCAGTTCCGGGTGGTGCGGGTGGACCGGCGACGAGCATTCCACCGACTCGCCTTCGGGGAAGTTGTCGACGATCAGTTTTAAAGGACGCAGCACGGCGATGGCGCGCGGCGCCTTCGGGTCCAGGTCGTCGCGCAGCGCGCCTTCGAGGGTGCTCATGTCGATCCAGCCGTCGGCCTTCGACACGCCGATGCGCTCGCAGAACAGCTGGATCGATTCCGGCGTGTAGCCGCGGCGGCGCAGGCCGACGATGGTCGGCATGCGCGGGTCGTCCCAGCCGGTCACGGTGCCGTCGTCGACCAGCGCGCGGAGTTTACGCTTGGAGGTGACAACGTACGTCAGGTTCAGCCGCGCGAATTCGTACTGGCGCGGCACCGGCTTGTTGAAGAAGCCGCCTTCGGCCAGCGTCTCGACTAGCCAGTCGTAGAACGGGCGGTGGTCCTGGAATTCCAGGGTGCACAGCGAGTGGGTGATGTTCTCGATCGCATCCGAGATCGGGTGCGTGTAGTCGTACATCGGGTAGATGCACCAGGCGTCGCCGGTGCGGTGGTGGTGCGCATGGCGGATGCGGTACAGGGCCGGGTCGCGGTTGGTCATGACCGGGGACGCCATCGCATCCTCGCTCATCTTGGCGCGCAGGATGTGTTCGCCATCCTTGTACTTGCCGGCCCGCATGTCGCGGAACAGTTGCAGCGATTCCGCGGCCGGACGGTCGCGGAACGGCGAGTTGGTGCCCGGCGTGCCGAAGTTGCCGCGGTTCTTCGCCATGTCTTCGGCGCTCTGGCTGTCGACGTAGGCGTGACCCTTCTCGATCAGGTACTCGGCCATCTTGTACAGCTGCTCGAAGTAGTCGCTGGCGTAGTACAGGTGTTCCTGGCCCTCGCGCTCCCACGAGAAACCGAGCCACTTGACGCTGTCCATGATGGTGTCGACGTATTCCTGGTCTTCCTTCTCCGGATTGGTGTCGTCGAAGCGCAGGTGGCACAGGCCGGCGTAGTCGCGCGCCAGGCCGAAGTTCAGGCAGATCGATTTCGCATGGCCGATGTGCAGGTAGCCGTTCGGCTCCGGCGGGAAGCGCGTGATGACCGGCGGCAGGCCGTCCCGTTGGTGGGTGCCGGCGGCCAGGTCGGATTCGACGATCGCACGGACGAAGTTCGACGACGGTGCATTGCCCGGCGCCGGGGTATTCTTGTCGTTGCTCATGAAAAAGTTCTGGAAGGGTAAGTTGGGGGGCATTTTACCGTACCCGGACGCGCCTGAGGTTGCCCGCGTCGCAAGGCGGACATCGGCGTTCGCGCCACGTCCGGCGTTTTCTATAGGATAATCTCTGTTTGGTCTCAATCCACCGCATTTTTAAGATAGTTGCCGGAGAATTTCTGTTGGAAAATTTATATGCGATCCTCGGCGTCGCGCCGAATGCCAGCGACGACGAGATCAAGAAAGTCTACCGCTCGCTGGCGATGCGCTACCACCCGGACCGCAACCAGGCGCCAGGCGCGGAAGCGCGTTTCAAGGCAGTCACCAAGGCCTACGAGATCCTCTCCGACCGCGCCAAACGCGAGGAATACAACCAGAGCGTGAACCACCGCATCGTGCTGGACGCCGAGGCCGAGGCTTTCGAGCTGTGGCGTTCGCTGTTCGCGCTCAACGGCGTGAACCTGCCGGCGAACTGACCCGGCCTTGCACGTCATCCGACGGCAACGCAACGGATGCGGCCAGAAGCGCCGCGTCCCATCAACAGGATAGAACATGAAGAACGTACATCCCGAATTCTCTTTCCAGTCGCGTGAACTGGAAGGCCAGATCGAGGGCACCCTGGGCGACCCGCCCAACCGCAAGAACTACGACATGATGGTCGGCGCGCTGGTGGCCGAATACGCCGACGGCGGCGGCATCGACGACGTCAACATGATGGCGTTCGCCCTGGTCGACAAGATCCGCTTCCTGGATCCGAAGGGCTTGATGCGCGAAGCGGCCGACTACGCCGACGGCGATCCGGCGCGCGTGTTCGCGATGGCCGAGTGCAGCGGCGACGACGGCAAGGCCATGTACGAGGGCATGACCGCCAACTATCCGGAACTGGCGCGCCAGGCCATCATCACCGCCTTCCTGTTCAAGAACCAGAACCGCTGGGACGACGAAGACCAGTCGCTCGAGCAACTCGGCCGCGACGACGATGGCGACGACGACGACGACGAAGACAGCGCCGCCACCGACGACTTCACCCAGCTGTTCGACGAAGGAGAGCGCGATGAGCGATGACACCAACAAATCCAATCTGCCGGCCCTGGTCAGCCAGGTCGGCGAACTGGTGCTGGCCGGCTCGCTGGAGCACGCCGAAGAGGTGTTCTCCAAGGCCGCCGACGAGCACGGCGACTACGCCGTGGCCCAGGTCCTGACCGAGCTGCCGCCGCAAGTGACGGCGCTGCACCTGTCGGGCTTCGACGGCGCCAAGACCTCGCTGGCGACGATGCTGGTGCCGCCCAAGGCCTGGGCCGACAGCCTGGCCTTCATCGCCGCCACCTGGCCCGACAACCTGATCGAAGACGATCCCGAGCGCATCGCCGAGAACCTGTTCAACCACGTGCACGGCGTGGTCTACGCCCAGGACGACGAGGAGCGCCGCAACGAGCTGCTCGAGGCGGCGTCCGCCACCGACCATGGCGCGACCGTGTTCGCCATCCTGTGGTCGCTGGCGCCGAAGGAAATCCTGGAAGTGGCGGGCGAGATCCTCTCGAAAGGCCGCTACGTCAGCGGCCAGACCAGCGCCGACAGCGACGTCGTGCCGCTGGCGGTCGACCTGGCCAAGGCCACCGAGGACGGCTGGGAGCGTTCGCTGCTCGAGCTGTTCCCGGAATTCCGCCACAGCGCCGAGATGGCCGAGATCGAGCTGCCCGACGATCCGGACGAAGAGTCCGAGTTCATGCAGCGTTCCACCCGCGACCTCCTGCTGCGCCTGCGCAAGCAGGTGCCGTCGGTGCGCAGCATGCCGCGCCGCAGCCCGCGCCGCAGCATGGGCACGGACATCTTCTCGTGACGGGAGCCGCCGCTGATATGTTGCCAGCCATCGTCATCGAACAACCGCCGCGCCTGATCCGCGCCATCAAGCTGCTGCCGGGCGAAGCCACGCCCGACGAGGCGGCGATCCTGGCCGACGAGCTGTCCGGGATCACCGCCATGGTGGCCGAGAAGTTCACCAACGACCGCACCGCCGAAGGCATCCAGCGCGCGCTGCTCTTGAGCATTGGCTGTGTTTCGCTGGGTCTCGAACACCTCATCCAGAGCGAGGACGAGGGCGACCTCGACGCGCTCGACATCCTGGTGGGCGAGGGCGCCGAACACGCCTTCCAGGCGGGTTTCCGCATGATCCGCGAGCTGGCCGCGCTGCCCGAGGACAGCCTGGTGAGCGAGTACGACAACGATCCGGTCTATGCCCAGCGGCGCCTGAAGGAGCTGTTCGTGGACATCTGCACCGCCGACCCGGGCGAATCGTGGTCGGGCTACGAGCGCTTCCTGGGCCAGGTCCAGCAGCGCCAGCAGGTCCAGGCGATCGTCAAGGCCGCCGAATGGCTGCGCAAGAACCACTACGAAGGCCCGGTCAAGGACCCGGACCTGAACGCCGAGGGCGTGATCGCCATGGCGATCATCTTCGCGGCGGAAGGCGGCGCGCGCATCACGGCGCGCACCGGCCAGGCGGAGTTCGAGCGCTTCGTGAAGGCGGTGCGCAAGCACCGGCCCGATTTCGAGCAGGGCTGGGCCGAGTTCATGGCGCGCATCCCGCCGGCCCACCAGGCCGTCGTGGCCGAACGCATCGACATCTACCGCAAGCACTGCACGGTGCTGGAGCAGATCGGGACGAATGCGACCATGGGCCAGCTGATGGCCGAGCTGGAGAACTACGCCGGTTCCGAACTGGATCCGGAATACCCTTGAGCATGACCGCCCCCGGCGCGCGCATCGCCTCCGGCAGCCCGGAGTTCCGGCGCATCAACCGCGCGATGGCGTTCGGGGGCTTTTCCATCTTCGCCCTGCTGTACTGCGTCCAGCCTTTGATGCCGCTCCTGGGGCATGACTTCCGGCTGTCGCCGGCCCAGAGCAGCCTGGTGCTGTCGGTGTCCACCGCCACCCTGGCGCTGGCGCTGCTGGGCTCTTCCAGCGTGGCCGAGCGCTTCGGCCGCAAGACGGTGATGGTGGCCTCGATGATCAGCGGGGCGGTGCTGACCCTGGCCTGCGCCTTCGCCGCCAATTACACGCAACTGGTCGCCGTGCGCGGCCTGATGGGCCTGATGCTGGGCGGCTTGCCGGCCGTGGCCATGGCCTACCTGAGCGACGAGATCGAGCCGACCTCGCTCGGCCTGTCGATGGGCATGTACATCAGCGGCAGCGCCTTCGGCGGCATGAGCGGGCGGGTGATCTCGGCCTTCATCAGCGACGTCGCGTCGTGGCGCGTGGCGGTCGGGCTGCTCGGCGCGGCCGGGCTGTACGCGGCCTGGGAATTCTCGCGCAGCCTGCCGCCGTCGCGCCATGGCGGCGCGCTGCCGGCGCGCGGCCCCGGCTTCGTCGACGGCCTGCGCATCCATTTGCGCGACCCGGGCCTGCCGTGGCTGTTCGCGCTGCCGTTCCTGCTGATGGGGGCGTTCGTCAGCCTGTACAACTACATCGGCTACCGCCTCCTGGCGCCGCCGTTCGGGCTGCGCCAGAGCGCGGTCGGGCTGCTGTCGCTGCTCTACCTGCTGGGCATTTTCAGCTCGATGTGGGCCGGCAAGCTGGGCGACCGCCTGGGCCGGCGCAACGTGCTGTGGCTGCTGATGGGGGTGATGATCGCGGGCTTGCTGGTGACCTTGGTCGATTCGGTGGTCGCCGTGGTGCTGGGCGTGGGCGTGGCCACCTTCGGCTTCTTCGCCGCCCATTCGGTGGCCAGCAGCTGGGTCGGACGGCGTGCGCAGCCGCCGCAGGCGCTGGCCTCGGGCATTTACCTGTTCTTCTATTATCTCGGCTCGAGCGTGGTGGGGTGGTTTACCGGCTATGTCTACGAGCACTGGGCCTGGCCCGGAGTGGTGGCGCTGCTGGGCGCGATCCTCGGCGTCGGCTTGCTGATCGCGCTGCGCCTGCGCAGGCTGGCGCCGGTGCCGCTGCTGAGCTGAGCGGCTCAGTTCGGAAAGCGGCCGTTGCGCGGCAGCGGCAGGATCGCCTCGGACACCGCCTGTTCGGGCGTCAGCCGGCGGCACGCGTGCGGACTTTGCAGGACGCGCTCGATCACGGTTGCAGGGACGTTCTTGTATTCCATATAGCGCCGCGCCTGGGTGGCATCGCGCACGGCCAGGATGTTCAGGCCGCGCGCCACGGCGTTCGCGGTGGTTTCATCGCTGCGTCGTTGCCGCATTTGCATCTCACAACACCTTTGCATCATTTACTGTCGAGTGCGGATGGTTCGGTATGCATCCGCGCGTCCGGGGATGATACCCCGTGACGAAGACGATCTGCCAGCCTGGTCCGAAATGTGTGCGCCAATGAAAAACGCCACGCTGGGCGTGGCGTTGCTTGCCGATGAGCGGTGCCCCGATCAGCGACGCGCCGCGCGGTTCACCGGCGGACGCGGACCGCTGCCGGTCTTGCCGAGGTGGCGGAAGGTGATCCGGCCCTTGCTCAGGTCGTAAGGCGACAGCTCCAGGCTGACCTGGTCGCCGGCGATGATGCGGATGTGGTTCTTGCGCATTTTGCCGGAGGTGTAGGCGATCAGCTTGTGGCCGTTTTCGCAATCGACGCGATAACGCGAATCGGGCAGCACTTCAGCGACGACGCCATTCATTTCGATGAGTTCTTCTTTTGCCAAGATGGGCTCCTGTTAGTTGCAAATACGATATCAGGCCAGCCTGGCGCGAAGGCGCACGGGCGGGCGGTGAAGCGGCCCGCGCAAGCGGGCAGTGTAGGTGACCGTGGCGGCGCGGCGCAGGCGCCGTGCCGGGGAATGAAAAAGCCCGCACATGCTGCAGGCCTCGATTCGATGTCAGGTATGACGGTTACTTCGTTGGGTGCGACGGCCCGCGTTCCGCGTCGCGCTTCAGGGCTGCGCTGCTGGCGCAGTATTCGTCCGCAGGAACACGATATGGGGACGGAATCAGGAATTTCCAGAGGCAATCTCGTGTCGCCAGCCCCAGCACTGCATGACGCGCAACGCGCGCGAGGGGCGGTCGATGCCGCAGAACCGATAGTGTAGCACGGTTGGCGCCTTGCTGTCCCGGGTCGGCCTTGATGAGGATATAATCCCAGCAATATTCGTTACGCTGCGCTTGTACCGCGCGCGACGCCTCCCGATCCCGGGCCATCCCCCGTTCCGTCCCTCGTGCGCAGGCGCGGACGCGCGTGAACCGGCCTACAGCCAGGGCTGCATTGCATGAACGACCGCACTTCGACCGGCATTCCCGGTCTCGACGACATCCTGGGTGGCGGCCTGACGTCAAAACGCCTGTACCTGGTCGAGGGTTCTCCCGGCGCCGGCAAGACCACCCTCGGCCTGCAATTCCTGCTCGACGGCGTCGCCCGGGGGGAGAGCGGTATGTACATCACGCTGTCCGAGACCACCGACGAGCTGGTCGCGGTGGGTCACAGCCATGGATGGGACCTGGGCGCCCTGGCGATCGTCGAGCTGGCCGGCGACGACGACCTCGACCCCCACTCGCAGCAATCGGTGTTCCATCCTTCCGAAGTCGAGCTGGGTGAAACGACGCGCAAGGTAATGGACCGGGTCGACGCGCTGCGGCCGATGCGCATCGTGTTCGACAGCCTGTCCGAGGTGCGCCTGCTGGCCCAGAACCCGCTGCGCTACCGGCGCCAGATCCTGGCGCTCAAGCAGTTCTTCTCGGCGCGCGACTGCACCGTGCTGCTGCTCGACGACAAGACCGCGGAATCCGACCAGCACCTGCACAGCCTGGCCCACGGCGTCATCAGCCTGGAGCAGATCACCAGGGAATACGGCAAGGAGCGGCGCCGGGTCAACATCCTCAAGATGCGCGGCATCCGTTTCCGGGGCGGCTTCCACGACTACACGCTCGACACCGGCGGCATCGTCATGTATCCGCGCCTGGTGGCCGCCGAACACGTGCGCGACTTCGCGCCGCAGGTCGGCTCGAGCGGTTCCGACGGCCTCGACGCGCTGCTCGGCGGCGGGCTGGTGCGCGGCACGAACACCCTGCTGGTGGGCCCGTCCGGCATCGGCAAGACGACGCTGTCGACGCGCTGCCTGCTGTCGGCGCTGCAGCGCGGCGAGCAGGCCTCGTACTACCTGTTCGACGAGGGGCTCGGCACCTTCTTCGCCCGCAGCATCCAGCTCGGTCTCGACCTGCGTCCCTATCTCGACAATGGCCAGCTGACCATCGACCACTTCGATCCGGCCGAGCTGTCGCCCGGCGAATTCGCCCAGAAGCTGCGCGACGCGGTCGACCAGCGCCGCAGCCGCTTCATCGTCATCGACAGCCTGAACGCCTATCTGCAGGCGATGCCGGGCGAGCACTTCCTGATCCTGCAGATGCACGAACTGCTGTCCTACCTGAACCAGCAGGGCGTGACCACGGTGATGATCCTCGGCCAGCATGGCCTGATGGCCGATGCGCGCACCGACGTCGACCTGAGCTACCTGAGCGACAGCACGGTGCTGCTGCGCTTCTTCGAGGCGGGCGGCAAGGTGCGGCGCGCGATCAGCGTGATCAAGAGCCGCACCACCGAGCATGCCACCACCATCCACGAGCTGTTGCTGGGCGAGGGCGGGGTGCGCATCGGCGCGCCTTTGGTGGGATTCGAGGGCGTCCTGTCGGGGATGCCAACCTACCGCGGAGAAACGCCGCTGATGGCGCAGGCCGGGCATGCACCGGAATAGCCTGCACGAAGAGCGGATACTGATCTTCGCGCCACTCGGGCGCGATGCCGAGGTCATGGCCTCGATGCTGGCGCGCGACGGCCTCGGATGCGAGGTCGCCGCCGGTTTCGGCGCCCTGGTGAGCGCCATCGGCGCGGGGGCGGGCGCCGCCATCGTGGCCGAGGAGGCCCTGCACGGCGTCGATGTCGCGGCGCTGCATGCCTGGCTGGGGCGCCAGGAGCCGTGGTCCGACTTTCCCTTCGTCGTATTGCTTGGCAAGACGATCGGCCTGCAGCAGGGCGCGGCGCGCGAGCGCCTGGGCGACCTGGGCAACGTGATCCTGCTCGAGCGTCCGCTCAACGTCCAGACCCTGCGCAGCGCCAGCGTGTCGGCGCTGCGCGCGCGGCGCCGCCAGTACCAGGCGCGCGACGTGCTGGCCGACCGCGAGCGCACCGCCGCCAGCCTGCATCACAGCCGCCAGCAGCTGGTGGCGCTGAACGAAACGCTCGAGTCGCGCATCGACGAGCGCACCCGCGCCCTGGCCCAGGCCAACGACCGCCTGATGAGCGAGATTATCGAGCGCGAACGGGTGCAGCAGGCCATGGCGCAGTACCAGAAGATGGAAGCGGTGGGGCGCCTGACTGGCGGCATCGCCCACGACTTCAACAACCTGCTCAACGTGGTCCAGGGCAGCATGGACCTGATCCTGCTGATGTCGAAGGACGAAGTGGCGAAGGGCCGCGCCGAGATCGCGCGCAAGGCCTGCCAGCGCGGCGGCAAGCTGACCCGCCAGTTGCTGGCCTTTGCCCGTAACCAGAGCCTGGACCTGCGCGAGACCGATATCGGCTTTCTGTTCGACGGCGTGCGCGAACTGGTCGCCACCTCGCTCGGTTCGCGCATCCGGCTGCGCTTCGACGCCGCCATGGACTGCCCGCCGGTGCTGGCCGACGCCAACCAGATGGAGATGGCGCTCCTGAACCTGGCCATCAATGCGCGCGACGCGATGCAGGACGGCGGCGAACTGGTCTTCGTCGCCGCCTGCGACGAACCACCGCCCGATTTCCTGCCGCCGGGCGAGTACGTGCGCATCGCCGTCACCGACAGCGGCGAAGGCATGACGCCGGAGCTGGTGGCCAAGGTGTTCGAGCCCTTCTTCACGACCAAGGGCGTGGGAGGCACCGGCCTGGGCCTGAGCCAGGTGTACGGCATGGCGCAGCAGTCGGGCGGCGCCGCGCGCATCCTGAGCGAGCCGGGCGCCGGCACCACGGTGGAAATCTGGCTGCGCACGGCCCGCGGCACGGAAGACGCCGAGCCGGCGCCCCTGGCGCGCATCCCGGCCGCCATCCAGGCGGCGCGCATCCTGGTCGTCGAGGACGACGACTTCGTGCGCGCCTCGATGGTGTCTTCGCTCGAAGCCCTCGGCCACACGGTGCGCCAGGCGCCCGACGGCGAGGCCGGCCTCTGCGCGCTGCACGACGAGCGGCCCGACCTGCTCATCACCGATTACCTGATGCCGGGCATGACCGGCGCCGAACTGGTGCAGCGCACGCGCGCGATGTTCCCCGGCCTGCCGACGATCATCGCCACCGGCTACGCCGACATGAAGGCGATCGAGCAGGTGATCGGCGATGGCGCGGTGCTGCGCAAGCCCTTCCAGCTGGCCGAGCTGGCGATCAGCGTCGGTCAGGCGCTGCAGCGCCAGCGCGCCGGCGACGAATCACAGCGGCCAGCCATGGTTCCACCGACCGAAGGAGAAAGATGAGCGACTCCACCGCGCCGTTCGACTATGAAGCCGCGCTCGCGGCCTGCGCGCGCGGCGACCGCCATGCGCTGCGCCGCCTGTATGACCAGGAAAGTCCGCGCCTGCTGTCCGTGGCCCTGCGCATCGTGCGCGAGCGCCAGGCGGCCGAGGACGTATTGCATGACGCTTTCGTCGCCATCTGGACCCGCGCCGCGAGCTTCGAGCCGACCCGAGGCTCGGGCCGCGGCTGGATGTACACCGTGGTGCGCCACGCGGCGCTCGATGCGGTGCGCGACGGCGCCCGCGAAATCAACGTTGGCGAGGAAGCCTTCGATGCCTTGAGCACCGATGCCTTCGATCCCGGCATGCAGGACGCGTTCGAACTGCGCCAGGACATGGGACGCCTGCACGACTGCCTGAACCGGCTCGACGTCGCCAAGCGCAACAGCATCCTGCACGCCTATGTCGATGGGCTGTCGCACAGCGAGATCGCCGATCGCCTCAAGTCGCCGCTGGGAACGGTGAAGGCCTGGATCAAGCGCGGCCTGAGCGCGCTGCGGGAGTGCATGGTATGAGCGAACGATTCGATCCCTATGAGCTGGCCGGCGAATACGTGCTCGGTACCCTGTCGCGCGAGCGCCGCCGCGAAGTCGACGCCATGTTGCCGAACGATGCCACGCTGCGCGCCGCCGTCGCCTATTGGGAAAAGCGGTTGCTGCCCCTGAGCGCGCTGGTCGAGCCGGTGGCGCCGCCCCCCGCGCTGTGGACGCGCATCGAGCGCAGCCTCGGGCCGGCGTCCGTGTCCGCCGTCGCCCGTCCGGGCTGGTGGGAACGCCTGGGCCTGTGGCGCGCGCTGGCCGCCGGCGGCTTCGCCGCCGCCGCGATCATGGCGGCCGTGGTCGGCGTGCGCCAGTTCGAGGTCGCGCAGCCGCGCTACATGGTGGTGCTGGCGGCGCCGCAGAACGCGGGGCCGGGCTGGGTGCTGGAGCTGGTGGCCGACGACACGCTGCGCCTGCAGCCGCTGGTCACGACCGAGGTCCCGGCCGATCGCGCGCTGCAGCTCTGGACCAAGGCCGACGACTGGGAGGGTCCGGTCTCGCTGGGGCTGGTCAAGCCGGGCGAGGCGGTCGAGGTCAAGCTCGCCAACCTGCCGAAGGTGGTGCCGAACCAGCTGTTCGAGATTACATTGGAACCGGCCGCCGGTTCACCGATCGGCCGTCCGACCGGCCCCATTCTCTACATCGGGCGCGCGGTCAGGATATAGGGAAGCACTGATTTATTCATGGCGGCGCGCTCGTCCACGAGAAAATGCGCCCTGCGGCGTTGCAAATCCTCGCGATACCACGCGGTATCGCTGCGGTTTGTGCGCGGCCGGCGAGGCCTTGCCGGGCACATTTTTCGTGACCGATCGCAGCCCGCCAGAATAAATCAGTGCTTCCCTAGGCGGCAGCCCGCATGCCGCCGCCCGGATCATCAGCGTAGCCAGATCGCGATATCGCGCACGCCTGGCCCGCTGTTGCCACTACTGCCGCCGATCACCGACGTCGCCGGCGTCGCCGCGCCATTGACCAGGGTTGCCGCGCCGCTGCTCAGGTTCACCCGGTACAGCGAGCTGGGGCCGCCGGCCGTGGTGCGCAGCGCCGCCAGCACCAGGCCGTTCTCGCCGCCGCCGATGTCCATGGCGCCTGCGCCCGCCACCGTCACGCCCAGCGGTCCGACGTCGACCAGCGTGCCGTCGTTCGGCGGATTCTGCAGCGCCAGCACCGAACTGGCGCCGTCGACGTCGAACAGCTGGGTCGAGGCCGGGGTCGGGATGCTGTTGGTGTAGGCCGCGGCCACCACGCGTGGGGCCACGCCGGCGCGGTTGATGTTGCCGTCGGTGGTGGTGGCGCCGGTGTCGACGTTGATGCGCAGGCTCTGGCCGCTGTCGCTGATCACGCGCAGGCGGTCGGCGACCGGGTTGAAGTCGACCGCAAATGCGGTTCCCTGCATGGCGGTGTAGGGCGCGCTCGTGTCGGCGCCGTCGGCGGCGAGCGTCGCCTTGACGCTGGCGGCGCCGGTGGCCGGGTCGATGGTGACCAGGCGCGCGTTGCTCGTCAGGCCGTACAGCCTGCTGTCTTTCGGCCGCACGTCGATGCCGACCAGGGTTTCGCCGCCGGCCAGGCCGGTGATGGCGACGTTGGTGTCGATGGTATTCGGCGAACCGACCTTGAAGCCCATCAGCCGGTTGTCGTTCGAGAGACCCAGCACGACCGGCGCCGCGGCGCCGCGCAGCGCGATGCCGCGGATGTCTTCGGTGACGCCGAGCGCGCCGATGAGCGTCGTGGGGGCGCTGGTGGCGGCCAGGTTCACGCCATACAGGTTACGCGCGCCGCCGACGGTGGCGACCATGTATCCCATATTCGTGCGCGCATCGATGTCGAAGCCGTTGGCGGCGCCGATGGTCACGCCCAGCGGCACCGGCGTGGCCAGGGCGCCGCTGTTCGGCGGATTCTGCGTGTACAAGGTCGAGTTGGCGCCATCGATGCCGTACAGCGTGGTCGAGCCGGTGCTGGCGAACGAGTTGGTGTAGGCCGAGGCCGAGATCGCGGCGCCGGCCGCGCCGCCATTGATGCCGCCGTCGGTGGTGGTGGCGCCGGTGTCGACGTTGATGCGCAGGTTCTGGCCGGTATTGCCGACGATGCGCAGGCGGTCGGCCATCGGGTTGAAGTCGACGCCAAAACTCGTGCCGGCCAATGCGGTGAACGGTTCCGTGGTGTCGGCGGCATCGGCGACAAGGCGCGATTTGTTGGTGGCGGCGCCGGTGGCGGCGTCCAGCGTGTACAGGCGGCCGGTCGAGCCGACGCCGTACAGCATGCCGTCGGCCGGCCGCACGTCGATGCCGACCAGGTTCTCGCCGCTCTGCAGGCCCGTCACCAGCACGTTGGTGCGAATGGCGCCCGGCGTGGCGCGGTCGAACGACACCAGGCGGTTGCTGGTGGTCAGGGCGACCACGTCGCCGACGGTGGCGGCGGGCGGCGGCGTGGTGGTCGGCGGCGAGGCGTGATCGTCGTCGCTGCTGCTGCCGCAGGCGGCCAGGGCAAGGGCGATCGACGAGACGAGAGCGAGCTTGGTGAATTGCGGTTGGGTCATGATGTGTCCTCAGTAAGAATTGCTTGCTTGAATTCATTGGGGGCGCATCGCGGCCGGGTCGGCTGCAATGTTGGCGTTGGTACTACGCGCCAGATGCAGGAATGGATGCACCTTGTGAAAAAATATTTTCACAAGGTGCAGAGAATAGTGATGGCGACGGTGGCCGCCGGGGCGTCACTCGCCCTGGCGCAAGCGCGCCACCAGGGGCGCCAGCAGCACGGCCAGCACTGCGAAGCCGGCCGCGAAGTAGCCGATCTTGTCCAGGCCGACCAGCGGGATTGCCGCGCCGCCCAGCATGGCGCCGATGCCGATGCCGGCATTCGCGGCCGATACATTGGTGGTGCCGGCCAGCGCCTGCGAGTGGGTGACCGATTTCATCACCCGCACCTGGCAGATAGGGAACAGCGCCGTGTACGCGATGCCCCACAGCGCCAGCACCGCGCAGAACAGGATCGTCGAGCCGGCGCTGGGCGCCGCCAGCGCCATCGCCAGCGCCAAGAGGCCCGAGAACAGCGCCGTGGCTTTCAGTGGCGCGCGGTCGACCACCTTGCCGCCGACCCAGTTGCCGATCAGGCCGATCGCGCCGAAGCCCATCAGCCACCAGCCGACGTCCAGCGGCGCCACGCCGGCCACCCGCTCGAGGATGTCGGCCAGGTAGGTGTAGGCGGTGAACATGGCGGTGAACACCAGGATCGACAGGCCGACGTTGGCCAGGAAGTAGGGCTCACGGAACAGGCGCGCCTGGGAACGGAAGTCCACACGCTTGGCGCGCGCCACGGCCGGCATCAGGAACAGCAGCGCGAGCGCCATCGCCAGCGACAGGGCGGCGAGGATCCAGAATGCATTGCGCCAGCCGATGCTGTTGGCGGCGATGGTGCCGAGCGGGATGCCGAACAGCAGGGCGGCCGAGATGCCGAGGTAGACCCGCGCCACGCCTTGCCCGGCCTTGTCGGGACCGGCCAGTTCGGCCGCGGTCTCGCTCGCGGTGCCCCAGAACACCGGCAGCGCCAGCGCAGGAATGAAGCGCGCCAGCGCCAGCACCCAGACGTTCGGCGCCAGCGCGGCCAGGGCATTGGACAGCGCGAACACGACCAGCACGCCGATGAACAGCGCCTTGCGGTCCAGGTGCGACAGCCAGGCCGTCAGCGGCGGACCGAACAACATCACGGTGAAGGCGAACAGGGTCACCAGCTGCCCGGCGAGCGAGATCGAGATGCCGAGGTCGCGCGACAAGGCCGGCAGCAGGCCGACGATCAGGAATTCGGTGGTGACGATGATGAAGGCGGCGACCGCCAGGATCAGGATGGGCAGCGCGCCGGACGACGATGACGCCGGGGCCGCCTGTGCGAGCGCAGAGCTTGAACGGGACATGGATTTCTTATAAGGATTAAGCAGGGTCGCCATCCTATTTGAAATACCATTTCCTATCTCGGGCATTTTTTCTATACTTGGCGGAATATTTTTCCGCAATAGCCTATGCAAACCAGTGAACGCCTGAAGGGGGTCGATGTCTTCGTGGCCGCGGCCCAGGCCGGCAGCTTCGTCCGCGCGGCCCAGCGCCTGCACCTGACCGGATCGGCCGTCGGCAAGGCCATCGCCCGCCTCGAGGCGCGCCTGAACGCGCGCCTGTTCGAGCGCAGCACGCGCCGGCTGGCGCTGACCGACGCCGGCGCCCGTTTCCTGGCCGCCTGCACCCGGGTGCTCGGCGAACTCGAGGAAGCCGAGCATGCATTGCACGCCGAGGGCGACCTGCTGGCCGGGCGGCTGCGGGTCGACCTGCCGGCCACCTATGGACGCCTGATCGTATTGCCGGTGCTGACGGCTTTCCTGCAGCGTTATCCGCGTATCAAGCCGGTGCTGTCCTTCACCGACCGCTATGTCGACCTCGAGGACGAAGGCATTGACGTGACGGTGCGCATCGGCAGTCCGGAAGCCTGGTCGCCCGCGCTCGGCCACTGCCTGCTGGGCCAGGACCGCAAGGTGTTCTGCGCGGCGCCTTCCTACCTCGCGGCGCACGGCGCACCGGCCTCGGTCGAAGACCTGGTGGAACACGCGGTGATCATGTACGGCAAGGCCGACAGCCGCGTCAGTCCCTTGCTGATCCGGCGCGGCAACGCCCTGGTCGAGCAGCGCGCTTTCGATGCGCGGATCGTCGCCGGCGACGCCGAAGCCCAGGCCGAGCTGACCGTGGCGGGGCTCGGCATCGCCCAGCTGTCGACCTGGCTGATCGAGCGCCACCTGGCGGACGGCAGCCTGGTCGAGGTGCTGCCGGACTATGCGACGCCCGGCCTGACAATGCACGTGGTGTGGCCGAAGGCGAAACAGGACGTGCCGCGCGTGCGCGAGCTGGTCGACGTCTTGCGCGCGGCGCTGTCGGAGCCGGCGGCGTAACACTGCCATCTGGAGTGCACCGCGATTGTCCCGCGGAACGGGCGAAATCGATGCTTGATAAACCACGAATCCATCCTAAGCTGGAAGGCTCCAGTGGTTTTTTCCACATCTTTTTCAGGAGAACATCATGCTGCAAACCGCCGAAATCCAGCAACGTTTCATGAACGTCCAGCAGGTCGTGAACCAGGCCGAGCAAGTCTGCCAGAGCGACCAGAGCGTCCCCAGCGAAATCCGCGACTGCATCCACAAGATCGCCGAGGAAGCCGGGCGCGCGCAAAGCGTCATGCAGTCGAACGACCAGTCGAGCATGATCCAGTGCATCGACGACCTGGAAGCCATGGGCGACGAGGCCAAGCGCGTCTGCACCTCGACCAGGCCTTCACCGCAAGTGCAATCCGTCGTCGTGCGCGTGCACGACGAGCTGTCGAACCTGAAGCACCAGCTGCACTGAGCCTTTAAACCACACCCCGCTCGCGCAAGGCCGCGATCTCTTCCTCGCTCCTGCCCAGCATCTCGCGCAATACTTCCGTCGTGTGCTGGCCCAGCAGGGGCGGGGCCATCCCGCTGGTCGCAGGAGTGGCCGACATCCGGATCGGATTGCGCACCAGCTTGACCTGACCCGCGCTCGGATGCGGCAGGTCGATCGCCATCGCACGCGCCTGCACCTGCTCGTTGGCGAACACTTCGCCGACGTCGTTGATCGGCCCGCAGGGCACGCCTTTTTCTTCCAGCAGGGCGATCCATGCGTCGCGCGGTTTCGTCCTGACCATCTCGGCCAGCAGCGGCACCAGCACATCGCGGTTCTGTACGCGCAGCGGATTGGTGGCGAAGCGCGGATCGCCGGCCAGCTCGGGCCGGCCGCCGGCCTCGACGAACTTCTGGTACTGGCCGTCGTTGCCGGTGGCGACGATGATGTGGCCATCCGCGCAGGCAAAGGTCTGGTAGGGCACGATGTTGGCGTGGGCATTGCCCCAGCGCTTGGGCGGCTTGCCGCTGTTGAGGTAATTGCTGCCGACATTGGCCAGCATCGCCACCTGCGTGTCTAACAGCGCCATGTCGATGTGCTGGCCCTCGCCCGTGCGGTCGCGGTGGGTGAGGGCGGCCAGCACGGCCACCGTCGCGTACATGCCGGTCATGAGGTCGGTCAGCGCGACGCCGGCCTTTTGCGGACCGCCGCCGGGCAGGTCGTCGCGCTCGCCGGTGACCGACATCAGGCCGCCCATGCCCTGGATCAGGAAGTCGTAACCCGCGCGGTGGGCGTAGGGACCGTCCTGGCCGAAGCCGGTGATCGAGCAGTACACCAGGTCGGGCTTGATTGCCTTGAGTGAGTCATAGTCGAGGCCATAGCGCTTCAGGTGGCCGACCTTGAAGTTCTCGAGCACCACGTCGCAATGCAGCACCAGCTCGCGCAGCAGGGCCTGGCCTTCGCTGCTCGCGATGTCGACCGTGAGCGAGCGCTTGCCGCGGTTGGCCGACAGGTAATAGGCCGCTTCCTGCGTATCGTTGCCCTGCGCATCCCTGGCATATGGCGGACCCCAGGCGCGGGTGTCGTCGCCGGCGCCGGGGCGCTCGATCTTGATCACGTCGGCGCCGAGGTCGGCCAGGTTCTGCGAGCACCAGGGGCCGGCCAGCACGCGCGACAGGTCGAGCACGCGGATGTGGCCGAGGGCTTTCGGCAGCGCTGAGGGGGGAGAGGTGGATAGCGTCATGACGTTCTTTGCGCGGCAACAAGGAAGGCTGATTATAGCTGGCAGGAACGAAACGGCATTGTGAGTGGACGAGCGCTTGGCTCGTAGGCGCAGTCTGTATCGCTTCACTGATGATTCAGACCTGCCTTCATCGTTCGTCACCTTTTGAGAGCTCAAGGGACGGGGAGGATTGGTGAGTGCTAAGATGCTGGATGGTTCGCGATATTACCTCTCAAAAGTACTTCAATCAGCATTGCATCACGTTGGAGATCGGATCGTCAATTACTGACGACGAGTTTGATACATTTAACAATGTGGATTTACTTGCTCGTCTCACTGGTGCACCCGATCGAAGCACCATCCTTGTTTCGCGGGGTATAGGGGCAGTTGATACGCTCAACCTCAAAGTGCACAATGAGGTGTTTCAGTATCCGTCAGAATATTTCATCATTAACAACGGTGGAGAACTCAGGTTTCAGCTGATCGTCGATTCAATCTATGTTCGTAAAGAAGATCAGGACAAAGGCATTGGCGTCAGGTCGGTGATGATCAGTATCGACCAGGCAAAAGAATTGGGTTTTCATTCAGTTGGCTTGGAAGCTGCCGGCAGTGCAAGCAATCGAAGCATGTTTTTCGGTTATCACGTCTGGCCATCTTTGGGTTTCGATGCAGATTTGCCAAGCGTGATATTGGGCAAGCTTCCTGACGAGCTTCAGTGGTGCGCGCGGGTATCTGATTTGATGCAGGCAGATGGAGGGCCTGATTGGTGGTACTATAACGGTGTAGGACTCGAATTGACGTTCGAACTTGACGATGATAGTGTGAGTTGGAAACTTCTGCATGAGTACGCCAAGGCGAGGGGGATTTCAATATGACAAGAAAATTTTTGCAAGCGCTATCGCAGCTCAAATCGACTTCGCTTGAAGAGGTACGTGCACAGCGTAGGGAGCGTGATACTCCCCAGCATGGAGCAGTTGCCTTTCAGGCAGATGTTTACCGCAGACGGCGAGCTGGGACAATTGTCACCTTCTCCAAGCCTCGTACTGCTGAGCATTGATAAAAAGCCACGATCTTCGTGGCTTTTTTGCTAATAATGAAATAGGCCCTTCTTAGGAGAAAGCGCCGTAGCGCTCTCCGTTAATTGCAGTTGCTTACGTCCCGGACTGCACTACCGCAACCGAATCGGCCTCCCCCTGGCTATCGCCACCCGCCACCGCCTGCCGCCCTTCGGCCTCGGCCAGCAGCGCGCAGCGTTCGGCTTTCTCGGCATTGCGCAACTCGACATAACGCCGCAGCGCATCGTCCAGCGCCGGCAGCAGCGCGCCGCGCTCGCTGTGCAGCGACGAGTAGGCTGGCCGCGCCGCCGTGAAGCCGAACTCCGCCGCCGGTTTCGCTTCCAGCGTCGATGCATCGACGCCGGCCAGCCCGGCCGCGCGCCGCGCCAGCTCGGCCCAGGTCAATTCTCCCTTGTTGGCGAGGTGCCAGATGCCGGCTTCGCGGTCCACGGCCAGGTCCAGGCAGGCGTGCACCAGGTCGGGCACATAGGTCGGCGTGATGGTGATGTCGCCGGCCGCCACGAAGGCGTCGCCGCGCTCCAGGGCATCGAGCGCCTGGGTCACGAAGTTGTGCTGGTCCCACGGCCCGAAGAAGGCGCTGGTGCGCACCACCAGCGCGCCCGGGTGATTGGCCAGCACCGCGCGTTCGGCGTCGAGCTTGCTGCGGCCGTAGACGTTGAGGGGATTCGGCGTATCCGATTCGACGTAGGGACGCTCGTTGCGCCCGTCGAACACCAGGTCGCTCGAGAAGGTGGTCAGGTGGATGGCGTGGCGCGCGCAGGCGGCGGCCAGGATGGCGGCGCCGTGCGTGTTCTCGCGCTGGCAGCGTTCCATGTCGTGCTCGGCGTCGTCGACCCGCACATAGCCGCAGGTATTGACCACCGCCCACGGCTTGTGCCGCGCCAGCGCGCGCTCGACCGAGTCGGCGTCGGCGATGTCCATGTCCTGGCGCGACAGCAGCTTGTAGGCCAGGTTGCGCTTGTCGCAGATGCGGGCGAAGGCGCGGCCCAGGGTGCCGGTCGCGCCCAGGATCAGGATCGGCGCGGCGTCGCTGCCCACCAGGCGGTGGCCGTCGGCCGCGATCGAGGTGAGGGCGGCCGGCGTGGCCACCGGCTGCTGGCACAGGAAGCGGCCCGGCCGGCGCCACCAGCCCTGGGCGCGCAGCACCGGGTGCGACAGCGGCGCGCCGCTCGACAGTTCGCGCATCATGTTCGCCAGCGCGGTCGGCCGCGGCAGCGGCGAGCGCACGTCGAGCGGGCCCGGTTCGTAGTAGCCGCGGTCGACCGTCACCAGGCTGTTCCAGTCGAAGGAGCCGAGCAGGGCCCACACCGTGACGGCGCGCACGTCGACGCCGTTGTCGCGCGACTGCTGGGCCGCTTCCCAGATCTCGAGCAGCCAGCGCATCTGGTCTTCGCGGTTGGCGTCGATGTGGGCTTCGGTGATGGCCAGCGGGATGCGATAGCGCTCCCAGATCTCGGACAGCAGCGGGGCGATGCCGGGCGTCGGCGTGGCCAGCACGCGCGAGGCTTCGATGTCGGCGCAGGGAATGCCGTCGGCCACGCCGCGGTGGTGCGCCGGATAGCGCTCGGGGCGGTGGTCCAGCCAGCGCTCGCTGGTGACATAGTAATTGACGCCGATGAGGTCGGGCGGGCAGGGGTTGTCGCGGAACCACAGGATGTCCTCTGGCCTGGCGCCGCTCTTGAGCAGGTAGTTCCACAGCTTGTGCTCGGGCCCGACCATGCCGCACAGCAGGTCCCAGCCCAGCCAGCGGCGCTCGTTGTAGAACTCGGCCACGTGGCTGAGCTCCGGCGTGCTGTAGGTCTTGCCGAGGTCGTCGGTCTGCACCAGTTTCGCGTTCGGGTTGACGGCGCGGATGGCGCGCATCGACAGCACGGTGGCGCGGCACTGGTTGAGCAGGGCGTCGATGAAGGTGCGGTCGTCGCGGCCGTGCGGATACCACACGCCATACAGGCCGGCGAAGCGCGCCGTGGTGCAGATCTCGTTGACCGGGGTATAGAACTCGAGCCAGGGGTAGCGCGCGGCGACGGCGCCGGCGTAGTCGGCCAGCTCTTGCGCGAAACCGGGATCGACCAGGCTCGTGTGGCGCGGGCCGCTGCCATGGTGGATCAGTCCGGCGATCGGGGTGACGCCAGCCTCTCGCAGGGCGGCCAGGCGCTCGTCCGGCCAGCGCCAGTCGGCGCCGTCGATGCCGTCGGGGGCGGTGCGTTCCCACAGGATGGGGTAGCGGATGGCGCGGATGCCGAGCGCGGCGAAGCGCTCGATGTCGCAGGCGCGTCCGCTATGACCGTTGCGGTCCAGCTGGCTGAAGTAGGTGTCCTGCACGCGGTTGACCGTGCATTCGAGGCCGCCCCAGAGTTCGAGGGGGTGTGCTGGGCTGTTCGTGCTCTTGTTCATGGTGGTCTTGAATCCTTAATTTTATGACAACAAAGTTTCGACAATGCGGCGCTACCGACGTTCAAACTGCGTGGGGAGAGCCCTGCCTGCCGAGTCACGGTGCGGGTAGCGGTTGACAGCGGAGCGCCAACCTGCAACCATGCGGTCCATGATCTTTCCGAAAGCACATCTCATTCTTGCCTGGTGGCGCCGCTCCTAGCGCGCGGCCCCGGAAATGATGTGCATTTCAGCTAACGCCGCCTCGATTTGGGTGGCGTTTTTTCTTTGACGCAGGACGATCGAGGCATCTACCAAGGAATCTCGATGACCCTGCAACAAACTACCGCTCCTGCTTCTGCTTCCGCTCCTGGAAGCCAGATCATCCTGACCGGCGACCGTCCGACCGGTCCGCTGCACCTCGGCCACTTCGTGGGCAGCCTGCGCGATCGCGTGACCTACCAGCACCAGTACCGCCAATTCGTCATGCTGGCCGATTCGCAGGCCCTGACCGACAATATGGATGACCTGAGTAAGGTACACCGGAACGTGCTGGAGGTGGCGCTCGATTACCTTGCCGTAGGGATCGACCCGGCCAAGACCACGATCTTCATCCAGTCGCAGATTCCGGAACTGACCGAGCTGACCTTCTATTACCTGAACCTGGTGACCGTCGCGCGCCTCGAGCGCAACCCGACCGTGAAGGCGGAAATCGTCCTGCGCGGCTTCGAGCGCGACATCCCGGCCGGCTTCCTGACCTACCCGGCCAGCCAGGCCGCCGACATCACCGCCTTCAAGGCCGGCGTGGTGCCGGTGGGCGAAGACCAGATCCCGATGATCGAGCAGTGCAACGAGATCGTGCGCCGCTTCAACCGCATCGTCGGCCGCGACATCCTGGTCGAGGCCAAGGCCTTCGTGCCGGAAGTCGGCCGCCTGCCGGGTATCGACGGCAAGGCCAAGATGAGCAAGTCGCTCGGCAACACCATCAACCTGGGCGCCAGCGCCGACGAGATCCGCGCCGCGGTCAAGAACGTGTACACCGACCCGCTGCACCTGAAGGTGTCGGATCCGGGCCATATCGAGGGCAACGTCGCCTTCACCTACCTGGACGCTTTCGACACCGACAAGGAAGGCCTGGCCGAGATGAAGGCGCACTACCAGCGCGGCGGCCTGGGCGACAGCATCGTCAAGAAGCGCCTCGAAGGCATCCTGCAAGACCTGCTGGCGCCGATCCGCGCTCGCCGCGAAGAGTTCGCCAAGGATCCGGCCCAGGTGATGAAGATGCTGCAGGAAGGCACCCTCAAGGCGCGCGAAGTGGCGGCCGCGACCACCGACGAGGTCAAGAAGGCGCTGGGCCTGTCCTACTTCTGATGAGGGCAGGGGTATCGCTGCGCGATACCTGCGGTAGCGCAACCCGTGCCTCTGATAACTATCAGTAGCACGGAGCCCGCGATGATGGCAAGCTGCGGGCTTGTCCATCGCCGAGGAGCGCTTCATGAGCAAAGGCTTGCGCCTGACCGAACAATGGATGCAGCGGGCCTTGTGGCTCGTCGCCTTCGTCTTCGCCGGCTTCCTGATCGGCCTGGGCGGCCTGGTCGTGCAGCAGCTGCGCGACGTCGAAGAGCCGCTGACGGTCGAGCAGTTCATGAACCCGGCGCTGGTCGGCAAGCTGCGCGCCGAGATGGACAGCGAGCGCGCGCGCATCGAAGGCGCACGCACGCGCCTCGAGCAGGCCAGCCAGAAGCATGCCGTGGCGCAGTCGAACACGCGCTCGGCGCGCTCGACCTTCGACAACTGGCTCGCCACCCGGCAAGCCACCGCGCGGCCCGAGCAAGACCCCGAACTGATCAAGCGTACCCAGGGCCTGGAGGCCCTGGAGCGCGCTGAACGCGCCGCCCTCGCGGCGGTGGAAGGCGAGCAGCAGACGATGCTGGACGCCACCCAGGCCTACGAGCGCGCCAACCTGCGCTGGAACGCCCTGCAGGAACCGGCGCAGCAGGCCTTCGCCGACGAAGTCGAGGCGCGCGAGCTGCGCGTCTTTCTGTATCGCCTGGCATTGACCTTGCCGCTGCTGCTGGCGGCCGGCTGGCTGTTCCGGCACAAGCGCAAGACGCCGGACTGGCCGTTCGCCTGGGGCTTCATCATCTTTGCCCTGTTCACCTTTTTCTTCGAGCTGGTGCCCTACCTGCCGAGCTATGGCGGCTATGTGCGCTACATCGTCGGCATCATCCTCACCGTGGTCGCGGGGCGCTACGCCGTCGCATGGCTGCAGGGCTACCTGGCGCGCCAGAAGCTGGCCGAGGCATTGCCCGACGCCGAACGGCGCCAGGGGATGCGCTACGATCTCGTCCAGGCGCGCCTGGCGAAAAGCGTGTGCCCGGGTTGCGAGCGCGCCGTCGACCTCAAGGATGGCAAGACCGACTTTTGCCCGCACTGCGGCATCGGCCTGTTCAACCGATGCGGCGCTTGTACGACCCGCAAGAATGCGTTCGCGCGCTTTTGCTTCGCCTGCGGGACGGCGGCCAATACCACGCTGGCCGATTAGCCGGCCAGCGCCGTGCGACAGGGTCAGTCGCGCAGGTCGGCCGGCACCTTGCCGCCATTGGCGGCCAGCTTGTTCATCACCTGGCGGTGCAGCCAGATGTTCATCTTGGCCGAGTCGCCCGTGTCGCCGGTGTAGTTCAGTTCGGCGGCCAGTTCCTTGCGCGACTGCAGGCTGCTGTCCAGGCCGAGCAGCTTGAGCAGGTCGACGATCGAGGTGCGCCAGTTCAGCTGCTGGCCGGACGATTTCTGCATGTCGTTCAAGACCTGCTCGACGTCGACCTGCTGCATGGGTGCGGCGGCCGGGGCGGCGGAAGCGGCGGGCGCGGCCGCCGGTGCGCTTGGCGCGGGCGCGGCTTGCGGCTGCGGCGCGGCGCTTGGGGCTGCCGGTGCGGCCGTCGGAGCGGCGGTCGTTGCGGCAGGCGCCGCCTCTTTCTTACCTGGGAAAATTTTGTGGAAAATATTGCTCAGGATACCCACGGGACCCTCCTTTTCTGGTGATTGTTTACGGATATTGTTTGCCATATAGCCGAGCGCGACCGCCAGCGCGGCGCCGCCGGCAGCCTTGATCAAGGTCGGATGCTCGGCATAGAAGTCGCTCATGCGATCGACAATGCCAGGGTTCTGTTGTTGCGCCTTTTCAGCCAGTTCTTGCACTTGCTCAGGCGAGACCTGGGCCGCCTGTTCCGGCGTCACCTGGGAGGTGTTGCCACCGAAGATCTTGCCGAGCGCACCGCCAGCCACCGAGGACAGCAGGCCGCCGCCGGCGCCGCCGATCAGGTTGTTGAGCATGCCGGCGCGCTGGTCGGGATTGCTCTGGCCGAACAGCTGGCTGACCATCTGGGGGAAGGGTGGGGTCTGGTCCGAGCGCAAGGCGCTGGCGATGCCCTGGGCGATGCTGGCGCGGGGCGCGTTCTGCGCCACCTGGTCGAAGTCGTCGGCAGCCTTGCCATTATTGGCGACGGCGCCGCCAATATATTGCTGCAATAAGTTTCCTAAATCGAAAGCCATGTCATCTCCTACGTGATGTGATACCTGTGATTGTTCAGCGTAGGCGTTTGGTATCGCCGGCTCTGTTCGATGACGAACCCAGGAAGGGTATTCATCGACGATCGGCCCATATTTGCCCAGTGGACATTTGCAAGCCGGGAGCGGTAAGCTGTCGCCATGCCCTACCTGCCGCTCGTCATCTTCCTCGCCGTCTACCTGTTCGCCAGCCTGGCCTGGGACATGTCCCAGCTGGTCGGCGCGGCCTACCTGACGACCAGCCTGACCTGCTTCGTCGCCTACGCCATCGACAAGTCGGCGGCGCGTGCGCAGTCCTGGCGCACGCCGGAAAGCACCTTGCTGATCCTGGGCCTGGTCGGCGGCTGGCCCGGCGCCTTGCTGGCCCAACAATGGTTGCGCCACAAGAGCAGCAAGCCATCGTTCCAGCGCAAGTTCCAGCTGACGGTGGCGCTGAACCTGGGCGCCTTCGCCTGGCTGGCCTGGCGCTTCGGCGTGCCGGCCTGATCGTCGAAAGGAGGAGCGCATGTGGCCTTACCCCCGTATCCTGGCCCACCGCGGCGGCGGGACCCTGGCGCCCGAGAATACCTATGCCGGACTGCGCTGCGGGATGCAGGCCGGCTTTCGCGCGATCGAGTTCGACGTCATGCTGGCGCGCGACGGCGTGCCGGTGTTGATGCACGATCCCGGCCTGGGCCGCACGGTGAAGGGCAGCGGCAGCGTGTTCGAGCACGATGCCGGCGATCTCGCGGCGATGGATGCCGGCGCCTGGTTCGGCCCGGCGTTCGTCGGTGAACCGGTGCCGCTGTTCACCGAGTTCGCGCGCCGGTGCAGGGAGGAGGGCGTATGGATGAATATCGAGATCAAGCCGGCACCCGGGTTCGAGGAGGAAACCGGCGCGGTCGTGGCCGCGCTTGCCGCCGAGCTGTTCGCCGCCGAACTCGCGGCCGGAGACATGGCCCGGGTTCCGCTGCTGTCCTCGTTCAGCGACGTGGCGCTGGCCAGCGCGCGCCTGGCCGCGCCGCCACTCCCACGCGCCTGCCTGATCAGCGCGCTGGGGCCGGATTGGGAGCGACGCGCGCGGGCGCTGGACGCGGTGGCCATCCACACCAATCACCAGCACCTGGGGCCGGAAATGGCGCGGGCGGTGAAGGAAGCGGGCTTGGGCCTGTTCTGCTATACCGTCAACGATCCCGGCCGTGCGCGCACCTTGCTGGACTGGGGCGTGGACGCCTTCTGCACCGACCGCATCGACCTGATCGGGCCGGACTTCGCCTGAGATACTTTCGGCTCAGCAATATATTTGTGAGGCGGCCTCAAGAATGGAGGCGGGGGAGACGTTAAGTACAGACGATCTCTTTGAAGCAGCTAGCATGGCACCCTCGACCACCATTATCCCGTTCACTTCGCATGGCGAAGACACCCAGGCCGCCGTCAGCCGCTGGCTCGGCCAGGTCGCGATGGCCGGCGTGCGCCAGTCCGCCAACGAGGCGAATGGCGAGGCGCGCGCCCGCATCCTGCGGCAAGCCGCAACGACGATGCTGGCCCCGGTCGAGCCCAGGACGCGCGCGATCTCGAACCTGCTGCGCTGAATCCATTGTTGCTGGCAAGTTGTCAATATTAGTGGGACTGATATTGACGGCGGCGGCTAGGCTATAATCGTTCCTTTATATGGCACGCTGCCTCATTCCGCCCTCCAACAGACATGAAATCCTCAGACATTCGCGAAAAGTTCCTGAAGTTCTTTGAATCCAAAGGCCATTCCATCGTGCGTTCCAGCCCGCTGGTGCCTGGCAATGACCCGACCATGCTGTTGACCAATAGCGGGATGGTGCAGTTCAAGGATGTGTTCCTGGGCCTGGATTCGCGCCCGTATTCGCGCGCGACCTCGGTCCAGCGCTGCGTGCGCGCCGGCGGCAAGCACAACGACCTGGAAAACGTCGGCTACACCGCGCGCCACCACACCTTCTTTGAAATGCTGGGCAACTTCAGCTTCGGCGACTATTTCAAGCGCGATGCGATCCAGTATGCCTGGGAACTGCTGACGAAGGTCTATGGCCTGCCGGCCGAGAAGCTGACGGTCACCGTCTATTTCGAGGACGACGAAGCCTACGATATCTGGGCCAACGAGATCGGGGTGCCGAAAGAGCGCATCATCCGCATCGGCGACAACAAGGGCGCGCGCTACGCCTCGGACAACTTCTGGCAGATGGCCGACACCGGCCCATGCGGCCCGTGCACCGAGATCTTCTATGACCACGGCGCCGACATCTGGGGCGGTCCTCCGGGCTCGCCCGAAGAAGACGGCGACCGCTTCATCGAGATCTGGAACCTGGTGTTCATGCAGTTCAACCGCGACGAGGCGGGCAATATGACCCCGCTGCCGAAGCCGTCGATCGACACCGGCATGGGCATGGAGCGCCTGGCCGCCGTGCTGCAGCACGTGCACAGCAACTACGAGATCGACCTGTTCCGGAATTTGATCCGCGCCGCCGCGCGCGAGACCGGCATCGACGAGCTGGGCAACAACTCGCTCAAGGTCATCGCCGACCACATCCGCTCGGCCTCGTTCATGATCGTCGACGGCATCATCCCGAGCAGCGAAGGCCACGGCTACGTCCTGCGCCGCATCATCCGCCGCGCGCTGCGCCACGGCCACAAGCTGGGCCAGACGAAACCGTTCTTCTACAAGCTGGTGGCCGACCTCGACCTCGAGATGGGCGAAGCCTATCCGGAACTGCGCGACGCGAAAGACCGCGTGGCGCAGGTGTTGAAGGCCGAGGAAGAGCGTTTCGGCGAGACGCTGGAAAACGGCATGAAGATCCTGGAAGCCCAGCTGGCCAAGGATCCGAAGAACCTCGATGGCGCCACCGCCTTCACCCTGTACGACACCTACGGTTTCCCGCTCGACCTGACCGCCGACATCTGCCGCGAACGCAACATCACGCTCGACGAGGCCGGCTTCGCCGCCGCCATGGAACAGCAGAAGAAGACCGCGCGCGCCGCCGGCAAGTTCAAGATGGCCGCCAACGTCGAGTATGCGGGCGAGAAGACCAAGTTCGTCGGCTACGAATCGCTGGCCCACAACACCCACGTGCTGGCGCTGTACGCCGACGGCGTGAAGGTCGACGAGCTGAAGGCCGGCCAGGCCGGCATCGTGGTGCTCGACACGACCCCGTTCTATGCCGAATCCGGTGGCCAGGTCGGCGACCAGGGTGTCATCGGTACTGCCGGCGTGCAGTTCGACGTGGAAGATACGCTCAAGATCCAGGCCGACGTGTTCGGCCACCACGGCGTGCTGCGCGAAGGTTCCCTGAAAGTGGGCGATACCGTCGATGCGCAAGTCGATACCGTCAAGCGCGCACGCACCATCCGCAACCACTCGGCCACCCACCTGATGCACAAGGCCTTGCGCGAAGTGCTGGGCAGCCACGTGCAGCAGAAGGGTTCGCTGGTCGATCCGGACAAGACCCGCTTCGACTTCAGCCACCCGCAAGCCTTGACCGCCGACGAAATCGCCAAGGTCGAAGCCATCGTCAACCGCGAGATCCTGGAGAACCATCCGACCCAGTCACACCACATGTCGTTCGACGACGCCGTCAAGCATGGCGCGATGGCGCTGTTCGGCGAGAAGTACGGCGACACCGTGCGCGTGCTGGACATCGGTTCGTCGAAAGAGCTGTGCGGCGGCGTGCACGTGACCCGCACCGGCGACATCGGCCTGTTCAAGATCGTGTCGGAAGGCGGCGTTGCCGCCGGCATCCGCCGCGTCGAAGCGGTGACGGGCGAGGGCGCCCTGGCCCTGGTGCAGTCGATCAACCGCAAGCTGGTCGAAGCGGCCGGCGCGCTCAAGACCAGCCCGGACGAGCTGACGGCCCGCATCGCCCAGGTCCAGGATCAGGTCAAGGTCCTGGAAAAGGAAGTCGCCGCGCTGAAGTCGAAGCTGGCGGCCGGCCAGGGCGACGAGCTGGTGAGCAAGGCGGTCGACGTCAACGGCATCAAGGTGCTGGCGGCAACGATGGAAGGCGCCGACGTGGCCACCCTGCGCGAAGCCATGGACAAGCTGAAGGACAAGCTGCAGACGGCCGCCATCGTGCTGGCCAGCGTGGCGGACGGCAAGGTCAGCCTGATCGCGGGCGTGACCAAGGATGCCACCGGTAAAGTAAAAGCCGGCGAGCTGGTGAACTTCGTCGCCCAGCAGGTTGGCGGCAAGGGCGGCGGCCGTCCTGATATGGCGCAAGCAGGCGGCACCGATCCGTCGGGCCTGCCGGCGGCGCTGGCCGGGGTGGCCGGCTGGGTCGGCGAACGCGCCTGATTTTCCGCAAACGCCACCTTTAACATTTAGCTTCAACACGTCGTCCCCGCGCAGGCGGGGATCCAGGTCCTTTGCGCAGCCACTACGATTTACGTAGACACAGCGCATGACAACTTGGGTCCCCGCCTGCGCGGGGACGACGTTTTTACGTTTGCGACAATGGGCCATGCAGACTTGTCAACCAAGTCGTAACACTTTGTTTTCATGGTCATTTAAACTATTGCGCGCCCTAATTCGGACCGCATCTAGGAGGCGTGCTGCACCGCTGCGGTGCCGATTTGTGAGCACCGAGTACACAGTCAATGTTATTTGGTCAAGCATTTCACATTGTGGTTGCAATCCTGCAACAATGTGTGACTATTTTGGTGCGGTGCGTCATACTGCCCGAATTGGAGTAGTATGCGACTGAAGTTGGACCACTTAATCAAAGCAGGTAATGCGATGAGCGATATCACTTTTGAAACCGACACCGACACCATGGAATTCCAGAGAGACCTGGATGCACGCGGACTGAACTGCCCGCTGCCCATCCTCAAAGCCAAGAAGGCGCTCGCCGAGATGGAAACCGGCCAGGTGCTGCGCATCGTTGCCACCGACACCGGGTCCGTGCGCGACTTCCAGGCCTTTGCCAAGCAAACCGGCAATGCCTTGCTGGCTCATACCCATGAGAATGGCGAGTTCACCTTCCTGATGCGCCGCAAATAAGCGATTCGGCTGCAGTCCATGCTGCAGCCGCGTGCGTATCTCGCGACGGGGCGTCCTGCCCCGTGCGCTTCCCGCAAAAAGAAAAGCCCCGCATCCGAGGATGGCGGGGCCTTTGCCTGCGCGGTGACGGGATGCCGTCAGCCGCCGAAGCCGGCGCCGTCGGCCACGCCGACCAGCCCGATCCGTTCTCCCTCCGCACCGGCATCGAGGTCGACCAGGTCGAGGGTGCCGAACTGCAGGTCCAGGCCCGGCGTGCCGCCGGCGAAGTTGGTGAACACGACACTGTTGATGCCGACCTCATCGGTCCATTGCATCATCCAGGCCTCGCCGCCCGTATTGGCAACGAAGGCGTCGGCCACGATGTCGCCGCGGACGAGGGCGGCCTGGTTCAGTTCGCCGGTCGTGAGGAAGGTGTCGCTGACGACGGCCACTTCCGGATCGATGTAGGAGGCGAAGAAGATGTCGCCGGCTTCGGCATTCGTGATCCGGTCCAGTTCGGCAATCGAATCACCGCTCGCGAATACGCCGCTCAGGGCCTCGCCCACGTTGTACATGAACAGGGCCGGTATCCCATCCGCGGTCAGGATGATCGTGTCCGCGCCGAGACCGCCCGAAATGGTGTCGCGGCCGCCATTCGAGTAGATGATGTCGTTGCCTTCGCCGCCGCTCAGCAGGTCGTCGCCGCTGGTGCCGATGAGCGTGTCATCGCCGCCAAACCCCCACAGCTTGTTGCCCGTGAGTTCTTCGCCGGCGGCGCTGCCGAAGGTATAGATGAAGTTGTCGCCGGTCGTCATCGTCTCGCCCTGCGCGGACGTGACCGTGAGCGTGCCTTGCATCAGCGTTTGCTGTTCCAGGATCTGGACGGAGACACCTGCAACGGCGCCCTTGCTGGCGTGGTTCGATTCCACCACGAACGAGCCGGCCGCCGATTCCAGCGTGATCTCGCCGTCGAACGGGCTTGTGAGTCTCACCCAGCGCAGGCCCAGCCCGATGTCGATGCCGCCAGGCCCGTCGATACGAACCTCGGCCGTCTCGCCGATATTGCCGGCCGCGTCGATGGCCCGCACCTCGATCGTCGGATCGTTCTTTGTCAGGTCGACGCCCTTCAGCGTGATGGTCCCGGCGCCGGTGTCGTCCTCGACGTCGATCCAGTCGTCGCTGCCGGTCATGCGCCACTGGAGGATGCCGTCGTCGCGCGCGCCCACGCTGAAGCTCACGTCGACGGTTTCTTTCGTCGTGATCACCGCGCCGTCGTACTGGCCTTCGATGCGCAGGAAGGCCAGCCGCTCGGTCGGGGGCGTGGCGTCGTGGACGATGTCCTGGTCGATCGCGGTGACTGCCGAGCCGTCGGCGTTCACCAGGCGTACCTGCACATTCGTGCCCGCGGGGCTGGCGGTCAGGTCGACGTCCGTGACGGTGATGGTCTTGCCAACCGGCGCGATATCGGTCCAGTCCGCTTCAGCATCGAGCCGGTACTGGAACTTCTGGCCCGTGGCTGGCGTGCCGCTAAAGCTGAAGCGGACGTCGGCGACTTCCGCATTGGTGACGTTGTCGTCGGGAGTCCGGTCGTTGGCGTCGTGATCGACACCGGCGAACTTGAGCGTCACGCCGACTGGCGGCGTGGGCGCCGGCGGGGTCGGACGCGGCGGGTCGACGATGTCGATCACGGCGTCCAGTCCGCCCTTGGCCACGGCGTCCACCACGTCCTGCAGGCTGGCCCTGGCCGGCAGCTTGTCCAGCACCTTGGCCATGCCGCCGTGGCGCTGCAGCGCCGCGAGCGCGGAGGGATCGTCGGCAGCGGCCTTGGCCATGTCGGCCAGGGCCTGCGCCAGGGTCACCGGATCGGCCGCGCCGCGCTCGGTGTCGAACAGCGCCAGCAGGGTGGTGCCGGTGGCGATCGCCTCGATCACCTTCGGATTGGATGAGGCGATGTCGGTGAACGCGACCGTGGCCTGCACCAGCTGGTCGATGTCGTCCTGCGAAGCGCCGAGCGTGACGGCGCGCATCAGCACGCCGGCCGCCTCGAGCGCGGCGTCGCCGGCGTAGTTGCTGCCCGACTCAGCCACCTGGGCGGTAAAGTCGACGGCGGCCTGCTTGCGCAGTTCGACCAAGTCCGCATCCGTTCCCTGGGCGGCATCGAGGATGGTGATGGCGACGTCGGCCAGCGACACATGGCCGGCGCCGATCGCGTCGCTCCAGAAAGCCAGGCCGCCGGCATCGGGTGCGCGGCTGAACAATTGTTGATAGATCTCGGCGATGCGCTCGGCCGGCGTGTCGTCGCCGAAGCGGTCCTGGGCTTCCTCGGAGTGCGCGAACGATGCGGCGATAGCGCCGAGGTCGCTTTCATTGGCGGCGAGACGCGCGGACCAGTACGCCAGGCCGTCAGGATCGGCCGGACGGCCGAGGAAAGCGAGATAGAAGGCGTGCACCGCGGATGCGTGGGAAGTCAGTTCGTTCATATCAGGATCATTCGTTTTTATGCATGGTCAAATTGCCATGTAGAAACATTATGTATTCAGAATGTAATTGTGTGTAGGAAATAATCACCGCTTTTCGGGTAGCGCATCACTTTTAGTCAAGGTACATGAAATGGACGGGTGCATTAGGCGGTTTCCTCTAACAAAAAATCGTACGATCGTGCTTTAATTTAGCCCGTCGCTCGAATTTCTCTTATAATCTGGGCCACAGTTCTGTCATCCATTCCATTTTTAAAGGCACCCTATGAAAGTCCTGGTACCCGTCAAACGCGTGGTCGACTACAACGTCAAGGTTCGCGTCAAGTCCGACAATAGCGGCGTCGATGTCGCCAACGTCAAGATGTCGATGAACCCGTTCGACGAGATCGCGCTGGAAGAGGCGACCCGCCTGAAAGAGGGCGGCAAGGTCACCGAGGTGGTGGCGGTCTCGGTGGGCGTGGCCCAGTGCCAGGAAACCCTGCGTACCGGCATGGCGATCGGCGCCGACCGCGGCATCCTGGTGGAAACCGCCGGCGACACCGAGCCGCTGGCCGTGGCCAAGATCGTCAAGGCGCTGGCCGATAAGGAACAGCCGCAACTGATCATCCTGGGCAAGCAGGCGATCGACGACGATTCGAACCAGACCGGCCAGATGCTGGCTGCGCTGCTGGGCTGGCCGCAAGCGACCTTCGCCTCGAAAGTCGTGCTGGAAGACGGCAAGGTGACCGTGACCCGCGAAGTCGACGGCGGCCTGGAGACCGTTGCCCTGACCCTGCCTGCCATCATCACCACCGACCTGCGCCTGAACGAGCCGCGCTACGTGACGCTGCCGAACATCATGAAGGCGAAGAAGAAGCCGCTCGAGACCGTCAAGCCGGAAGACCTGGGCGTCGACGTCGCGCCGCGCCTGAAGACCCTGAAGGTCGTCGAGCCGGCCAAGCGCTCGGCCGGCGTCAAGGTGCCGGACGTGGCGACGCTGGTGCAGAAGCTGCGCACTGAAGCCAAGGTCATCTGAGTCGTCTGTCGTTACTTAATACATAGGAATCAACATGGTCGCATTAGTCATTGCTGAACACGACAACGGCTCCCTGAAGGGCGCTACCCACCACACCGTGACGGCTGCCGCCCAGTGCGGTGGCGACGTGCACGTCCTGGTCGCCGGTTCGAACTGCGGCGCCGCCGCCGAAGCCGCCGCGCAAATCGCCGGCGTGTCGAAAGTGCTGGTCGCCGACGCGCCGCACTTCGCCGACGGCCTGGCCGAGAACGTGGCCGGGCAGATCCTTGCCGTCGCCGGCGAGTACTCGCACATCCTGGCTCCAGCCACCGCCTACGGCAAGAACATCCTGCCGCGCGTGGCCGCCAAGCTGGACGTGGCGCAGATCTCCGAGATCACCAAGGTCGATTCGCCCGACACCTTCGAGCGTCCGATCTATGCCGGCAACGCCATCGCCACCGTGCAGTCGAGCGACAAGGTCAAGGTCATCACCGTGCGCGGCACCGCCTTCGACGCCGCCGGCGCCGGCGGTTCGGCCGCCATCGAGAACGTGACCGCAATCGCCGACTCGGGCACCTCCACTTTTGTCGGTCGCGAACTGGCCAAGTCGGACCGTCCGGAGCTGACCGCCGCCAAGGTGATCGTCTCGGGTGGCCGCGGCATCGGCTCGGCCGACAACTTCAAGATCCTGGAGCCGCTGGCCGACAAGCTGGGCGCCGCCATGGGCGCCTCGCGCGCCGCGGTGGACGCCGGCTTCGTGCCGAACGACTGGCAGGTGGGCCAGACCGGCAAGATCGTCGCCCCGACCCTGTATATCGCCGTGGGCATCTCGGGCGCGATCCAGCACCTGGCCGGCATGAAGGACTCGAAGACCATCGTCGCCATCAACAAGGATCCGGAAGCGCCGATCTTCTCGGTCGCCGACTACGGCCTGGTGGGCGACCTGTTCGAGGTCGTGCCGGAGCTGGTCAAGGAACTGGGCTGATCGCGCGGCGCGCCATCCACCAAGGCGCGCCACAAGCACCCCGCACACGCCGTTCCCGCCCGCGCAGGAACGGCGTTTTTCATGCATGAGAGACAATCAGGAGACAACAGGTGAGCTATAACGCCCCGCTGAAAGACATGCAGTTCGTCCTCAATGAACTGGCCAACCTCGCCGAGGTCAATGCGCTGCCCGGCTGCGAGGACGCGACCCCGGACACCGTGGAAGCGGTGCTGGAAGAAAACGCGAAATTCTGCGGCGAAGTGATCGCCCCGCTGAACCATGCCGGCGACCAGGAGCCGAGTTTCTGGAGGGATGGCGCGGTCACCACCACCAGGGGCTTCAAGGAAGCCTTCCGCGCCTACGCCGACGCCGGCTGGCAGGGCGTGCAGCATCCGCAGGAATTCGGCGGCCAGGGCTTGCCCAAGCTGGTGGCCACGCCGTGCATGGAGATGCTGCACGGGGCGAACCTGGCGTTCGCGCTGGTCGCGCTGCTCTCGGACGGCGCGATCGAGGCGCTGCTCACCGCCGGTTCCGATGCGCAAAAGGCGCGCTTCCTCGAGCCGCTGGTCTCGGGCCAATGGACCGGCACCATGAACCTGACCGAGCCGCAGGCCGGCTCCGACCTGGCCGCCGTGCGCACCCGCGCCGAGCCGCAGGGCGACGGCACCTACAAGATTTTCGGCACCAAGATCTTCATCACCTATGGCGATCACGACATGGCCGAGAACATCGTCCATCTGGTGCTGGCGCGCACGCCCGACGCGCCGCCGGGCGTGAAAGGCATCTCGCTGTTCATCGTGCCGAAGTTCATGATCAACGACGACGGTTCGCTGGGCGCGCGCAACGACGTGCACTGCGTCTCGATCGAGCACAAGCTGGGCATCAAGGCCAGCCCGACCGCCGTGCTGCAGTTCGGCGACGGCGGCGGCGCGATCGGCACCCTGGTGGGCGAAGAAAACCGCGGCCTCGAATACATGTTCATCATGATGAACGCGGCCCGCTTCGGCGTCGGCATGCAGGGCGTCGGCCTGGCCGAACATGCCTACCAGCAGGCGGTGGCGTTCGCGAAGGACCGCATCCAGTCGCGCGACGTGGCCGGTTCCAGCGGCCCGGTGGCGATCATCAACCACCCTGACGTGCGCCGCATGCTGATGTCGATGCGCGCGCAGACCGAGGCGGCGCGCGCGCTGGCCTACGTCGGCGCCGGCATCTCGGACCTGGCGCATCACCATCCGGACGAGGCGACGCGCCAGGCGAACCTGGCGGTGTATGAATACCTGGTCCCGGTCATCAAGGGCTGGTCGACCGAGATGAGCGAGAACGTCGCGCGCGACGGCGTGCAGGTGCACGGCGGCATGGGCTTCATCGAAGAAACCGGCGCGGCCCAGCATTACCGCGACGCCAAGATCCTCACCATCTATGAGGGCACGACGGCGATCCAGGCCAACGACCTGGTCGGCCGCAAGACGGTGCGCGATGGCGGGGCGGTGGCCAGGTCGCTGCGGGCGCAGATGGACGAGGTCGTCCAGCAGCTGGCAGAAACGCAGAGCATCGACCTCACCGCGATCGCCCGCCAATTGCGCGATGGCGCCAGCGCGTTCGAGTCCGTGGTCGACTTCGTGGTGGAAAACGCAAAGAACGATCCGCGCGGGGTGTACGCCGGCAGCGTGACGTACCTGAAACTGGCCGGCATCGTGCTGGGCGGCTGGCAGATGGCGCGCGCGGCGCTGGTGGCGCAGCGCAAGCTGGATGCGGGCGAGGGCGACGCCGCCTTCTACCGCGCCAAGATCGCCACGGCGCGCTTCTTTGCCGACCACATCCTGTCGCAGGCGCACAGCCTGCGTCACGCGATCATGGAAGGCGCCGCCGGCGTGCTGGCGCTCGACGTCGAGCAGTTCTAACCGTAGGCGCCGCCGGTAAACAGCAGGTCGAACAGTCGCGCCATCGTCCCGATCAGGACGATGGCGCCGGTCAGCATCGTGATCACCAGCAGCAGCGGCAAGGTCCAGTTCGACCGCGACTGGCGGCCGCTGCCGGCGTTGTGTTTGGCATCCCATTTCTCGTCGGGCGTGAGGCCGATCGCCAGCGCCTCGATGAAGCCGGCGATGAACGATACCAGCAGCGGCAGGATCACATAGAAGGGATGCGGCTTGACCGCGCCGTACAGGATGCCGGTGATGGGCAGCGCGCACAGGTGCAGCAATCCGAGCCGGTCGGCGCCGCCCTTCAGGTAAAAGCGATGCGCGCCGAACCCGCCCAGCAGCAGGGCGAGCAGGGTGGCGACGGTCTTGTTCTTGTGAGTAGCAGCCATGTCGTGTTGTTCAGGATTCAGGACAGCAAGAGTATCGTCCATATTTGCAGGAATGGCACGTTTCAGGCGACAGGCTGGCGAAATGGCGGGATGGCCGGTGGCGGTGTGGTGAAAAATCAGCGATAATGGTTGATTCTGCTGGGACTGCGCGCCCTGTTGTCATTAACGCTTGCTGCTGTTCGGTGTCGCGCGCTATAATCGTCGACTTTCTCCGTCCAGAACAACTTTTTCGGAAATATTATGGTCGTTATTCGTTTGGCTCGTGGTGGCGCTAAAAAGCGTCCGTTCTTCAACATCGTTGCAACCGATTCGCGTAACCGTCGCGATGGCCGTTTCATCGAGCGCATCGGCTTCTACAACCCGATGGCTTCGGGCGCCGAAGTCGGCCTGCGTATCGCTGCTGACCGTCTGGCTCACTGGCAAGGCGTTGGCGCACAACTGTCGCCGACCGTCGCTCGTCTGGTCGCCCAGAACAAGCCAGCTGCTTAATTTATCAAGCAACACGTAGTGAGCGATTCAGCAGCAAGCCCGGTGGCCGTCCCCGATGACCTGACCCAGGTCGGGCACATCTCCGGGGCGTATGGCATCGTGGGCGGCATCCGTGTCACCCCGTATTCGCAAGACGCCGATGCGCTGCTGAACGTGAAGACCTGGTGGCTCGACAAGCCGACCCTGCACGCCGTCACCGTACGGAGTGCAAAGCTGCATGGTGGCGACGTCGTCGCGACCCTGGTGGGCATGCGCGACCGCAATGAGGCCGAGGCACTGAAAGGTGCGTCGGTTCAAGTCGCGCGCAGCGAGTTCCCAGCGCTCGAGGAAGACGAGTATTACTGGTCCGACCTGATCGGGCTGGACGTGGTCAACCTGCAGGGCGAAGCCCTGGGCAAGGTGACCGACATGATGCACAACGGCGCGCAATCGATCTTGCGCATCACTCCGGTCGCTGATCCAGCTGCCGAAGGCAAGGCGCAAGAGCGCCTCGTGCCGTTCGTGGACCAGTTCGTCAAGACCGTCAGTCTCGAGCAAAAACTGATTACCCTGGATTGGGGTCTCGATTTTTGAGCCCATCCAATAGAGGAGCACAGCGCGATGCAGTTTGACGTCGTCAGCTTGTTCCCCGAAATGTTCGCCGCATTGACGCAGTCGGGGGTGACCCGGCGCGCTTTCGAGCAGCAACGCTGGGGCCTGACCCTCTGGAATCCGCGCGATTTCACGCAGGATCGCCACCGCACCGTGGACGATCGCCCTTACGGCGGCGGCCCCGGGATGGTGATGATGGCCAAGCCGCTCGAAGCGACCATCAATGCAGCAAAGCAAAGACAAATCGAGCTCGGCCTGCCGAGTCCGCGCGTGGTGTTCATGTCGCCGCAAGGCAAGCCATTGACCCATGAACGCGCGATGGCGCTGAAGGACGAGCCCGGCCTGGTGATCCTGTGCGGCCGCTACGAGGCGGTGGACCAGCGCCTGCTGGACCGCTGTGTCGATGAGGAAATTTCTCTCGGCGACTTCGTGCTGTCGGGCGGAGAATTGCCGGCCATGGCCTTGATGGATGCGGTGGTGCGCCTGATTCCCGGCGTGCTGGGCGACGATGCCTCGGCGGTCGAAGACAGCTTCGTCAACGGCCTGCTCGATTCGCCGCATTACACGCGGCCGGAAGTGTACGAAGACGTGCCAGTGCCGCCGGTCCTGATGGGCGGCAACCATGCCGAGATCGTCAAGTGGCGCCGCCAGCGCATGCTGGAAGCGACCGCGACCAAGCGGCCCGATCTGCTGGACAAGGCGCGCGCCGCCGGCCAGTTGAGCAAGGCCGATGAACAGTTTTTGGCGGGTTTGGAAAAACCTGCTGATTAAAAGAATATGCGCGGCAGTATGGCGCATGCAATCACGGGCATGTTGCCCGTGGTTCAACCCCATCCTCTACTGGGCGAAGGTAGTGCCAGCAAGATGGTTTTTGGAGTCATAAAAAAATGAATCTGATTCAACAACTCGAGCAAGAAGAAATCGCGCGCCTCGGCCGTGATATCCCTGATTTCGCACCTGGCGACACCGTTGTCGTCAGCGTCAACGTCGTCGAAGGCAACCGCAAGCGCGCCCAGGCATACGAAGGCGTCGTGATTTCGCGTCGTAACCGCGGCCTGAACTCGAACTTCATCGTTCGCAAGATCTCGTCCGGCGAAGGCGTCGAGCGTACGTTCCAGCTGTACTCGCCGCTGATCGCTTCGATCGAAGTGAAGCGTCGTGGTGACGTCCGTCGTGCGAAGCTGTACTACCTGCGTGAGCGTTCGGGCAAATCGGCGCGTATCAAAGAAAAACTGCCACAGCGTCGCGTCAAGACCGCCGCTGCTGCTGAGTAATAGCATTCGTGCTCAGAAAAAGGCATCCGCAAGGATGCCTTTTTCTATTCCGGCGGAGTATTGCAAAGGATTCAGTTTGGCCAAACTCATTTTCGATCCGACCCAGTTGCCGGTTGCCGGCCTTGCCGGTGAAGCGCCGGTTGCGCCCGCGCGCCTGATCCCGGCCGCGCTGCGCGCACGCTTTGCGCAAACCCTGCCGTGGGAAGAGGAGGTGTCGGACGAGGGCCGCGGCATGACGGGCGCCACGCTGCGCCGTGCAGCCGTGCTGGTGCCGCTGGTAGCGCGCCCCGAGGGTGTGACCGTGCTGCTGACGCTGCGGACCGACCATTTGTCCAGCCATGCCGGCCAGATCAGTTTTCCCGGCGGCCGCGCCGAAGAACTCGATTCGTCCCCGATCGAGACGGCGCTGCGCGAAACCGAGGAAGAGGTCGGCCTGCACCGCCGTCATATCGAGATCATCGGCGTACTGCCCGACTACACCACCGTGAGCGCCTATCGCGTGACGCCGGTGGTGGCCCTGGTCCAGCCGCCATTCGAGCTGCAGCCCGATCCGGGCGAAGTGGCCGAAGCGTTCGAAGTGCCGCTCAGCTTCCTGATGGATGGCCTGAACCACCAGCGCCGGGTAGTCGAGTTGCCGAAAGGGGCCGGCAGGCGCGCTTTTTACACGATGCCGTACGAGCAATATTTCATCTGGGGCGCCACGGCGGCCATGCTGCGCAACCTCTTCCATTTTCTGCGCGCGTAACGCTTTATCGCAGGTCCGGATTTGATTCTGGCTGGCTTCTCCGTTATCGTAACGGGGCAGTCGTATTGCCATAACAAAAAAGGGTTCCTGAATGACATTCTTTTCCATCCTGTGCGCACTGCTCATCGAGCAACTGAAACCGCTGCGCGCCGATAACCAGGTGTATGGCGGCGTCAAGTCGCTCGCCGTGCGCATCGAGACCTGGTTCAATGCAGGCGAGCAAAAGAATGGGCGCATGGGCTGGATCCTGATGATGACCGCGCTGATGCTGCCGACCTGGCTCGTCTACTGGTTCTTCATGCACTACAACCTGGTATTCCTGGCCTTCGCCTGGAATGTCCTGATCGTCTACCTGACCCTCGGTTTCCGTCACTACAGCCATTACTTCACCTCCATCCAGTTCGCGCTCAATGCAGGGGATGACGCCAGGGCGCGTACCCTCCTGGCCGAATGGACGCGGCTGGACACCGTCGGGATGGACAGCACCGAGATCACCCGCATCGCGGTCGAAAAGGCCTTGATCACAACCCATCGCAACGTGTTCGGGGTGTTCTTCTGGTTCTTGATGCCGCTGGGGCCGGCGGGCGCCGTGATGTACCGCGTGTCGGAATACCTGTCGCGCGCCTGGAACGAGCCCGACCACATGCGCAACGAAGCCTTCGGCCAGTTCGCCGCCAGGGCCTTTTACTGGATCGACTGGGTGCCGGTGCGCCTGACGGCGGTGGCCTTTGCCGTGGTCGGTAATTTCGAGGATGCCGTCTATGCCTGGCGCAATTTCGCCAACCGCTGGGCCGACGAGGCGCGCGGCATCATCCTGTCGGCCGGCGGCGGCGCGATGGGTGTGCGCCTCGGCACGCCGAACGAAAATGCGCCACAATTGCTGCCAGCGGACGCCGCCACGGTGGACTTGAGCGAAAGCGACGTCGACGTGCTGCCGGGCGAGGAGCCGAACGTGCGCGCGCTGCAGAGCACGGTTGGCCTGGTGTGGCGCGCCCTGATCTTGTGGATGATCCTGCTGCTGCTGACCTCGAGCGTGGCCTGGCTGCGCTGAGTGTGGCGCGCCGGGCCTCGTCCTCAAGTCTTCTATAAGATATAATACTGCCTGAGCCGAGCAAAGCCGTATTGCACCGAGCCGAATTTGCTCTCATCCACGCAGTATTTTCTGTCTGAGCCCGTAGGACTATGACCGACCAAGCGCCCCCCAAGGATGATGAACTGTCTGGCGAGTTTTTCATCCTGGGCATCACGAACAAAGGCAAGACGTTCCGCCCGAGCGACTGGGCCGAGCGCCTGTGCGGCGTCATGTCCTGCTATTGCCCCGGCGCCGGCGGCCCCAATGCCCACCTGAAGTTTTCGCCCTACGTTTACCCGACCGTGGTCAACGGCACCAAGGCCGTCGTGGTCAACCGCACCCTGCAAAAGATCGAACCGATGGCCTACCACTTCGTGGTCAATTTCGCCAAAGACAACGATATGCAAGTCGTCGACGCCTGTTTCGTGCCCTTGCCGGGCGAAAAGAAACCAGGCGCGGCCTGACCGTCGCTGCAAGCCTGCCACCACTGGCGCTTTGATCGAAATCAAAGCGCCAGTTTTGTTTCGGCCTAGCCTCAAGCGACAACGGGGGAGGGCACCATGCGCATCGGCGAAATCTGTACCACTGACACCATTTGCTGCACGCGCGACGAGACCGTGCAGGGCGCCGCCATGCTGATGCGGCGCCACCACGTCGGCGACCTGGTCGTGATCGATACCGACGGCGGCGGCAACGTCCCGCTCGGCATCCTGACCGACCGCGACATCGTGCTGGCCGTGATCGCCCCCGGCCTCGATCCGGCCAGCCTGCTGGCCGGCGACATCATGAGCGACGACCTGCTCACCGCCGGCGAGTCCGACGATGTCTACGAGACCATCGAGCACATGCGCCTGCGCGGCATCCGCCGGGTGCCCGTGGTGGACGCCCAGGGCAACCTGAGCGGCATCGTCAGCGCCGACGACCTGCTCGAATTCCTGGCGGAAGAAATGAGCGAGCTGTCGCGCATCGGCTCCTGGCAGCAATCGCACGAGCGCCGCGTGCGTCAATAGCTGCCTATCGGCAAGTCTTGTCAACTGGGTGGCTGTATAGGCCACAGGAAACACGTCCGTCTGCTACCATCGTGCGGCAGGCGGGACGGCTGGCGTCCCGCCGAGTCAACGGGACACCATGGATTCGAGATTTCAGTTGCGCGGGATGGCCGCGCATGTAGCAGCGGGCTGCCTGGCCCTGGTCATGATCGCGCCGGCGACCGCCGCCGCCTCTGCAACCCCGGCCGCCGGCAAGTCCGCCGCCGGCGCAACGCTCCCCAAGGGCGTGACCCTCGGCCCCTCGGTCGAAGGCATCACCGAATACCGCCTGGCGAATGGCTTGAAAGTGCTGTTGTTCCCGGACGCCTCGCGTCCCACCGTGACCGTGAACGTCACTTACCTGGTCGGTTCGCGCCACGAGAACTATGGCGAGACCGGCATGGCCCACCTGCTCGAGCACCTGCTGTTCAAGGGCGCGAAGAACAACCGCGACATCACCAGGCAGTTCTCCGAGCGCGGCATGCAGTTCAACGGCACCACCTCGCTCGACCGCACCAATTACTACGAGGTGTTCCAGGCCTCCCAGGAAAACCTGGACTGGGCCTTGCAGATGGAGGCCGATCGCATGGTCAATTCCTTCGTATCAAGCAAGGATCTCGCGTCCGAGATGACCGTGGTGCGCAACGAGTACGAAGCCGGCGAGAACGAGCCCGGCAACGTGCTGTTCAAGCGCATGCAGAGCGTCGCCTACGACTGGCACAGCTATGGCCGCTCGACCATCGGCAACCGCAGCGACATCGAGAACGTGCGCATCGAGAACCTGCAGAATTTCTATCGCACCTATTACCAGCCCGACAATGCGGTGCTGCTGGTGGCCGGCCAGTTCGACCAGCACGCAACTTTAGCGAAGATCAACCGCCTGTTCGGCGCGATCCCGAAACCGAAGCGCAGCCTGCCGGCCTTCTGGACGGTGGAGCCGACCCAGGACGGCGAGCGCAGCTTCGCCGTGCGGCGCCAGGGCGATATGCAGTTCGTGGCCGTCGGCTACAAGATCCCGTCCGACCTGCATCCCGAAGCCGAGGCGCTCGGCTTCGCCTCCGAGATCATGGGCGACGCGCCGAACGGGCGCCTGCACAAGCTGCTGGTCGAGACCGGCAAGGCCAGCCAGGTGTTCAGCTTCGGCCAGACCGGCTACGCGCCGGGCCTGCAATTCTTCGGCGCCGTGGTCAAGCTGGGCGAGCCGATCGAGCCGGTGCGCGAGGCGCTGGTCCAGGCGGTCGAGGAACTCGCCAGCAAGCCGCCCACCACCGAGGAACTGGAACGGGTGCGCCGCTCCTGGCTGAACACGATCGAACGCAGCCTGAACAATCCGCAGGCGGTGGGCGTGGCCCTGTCCGAACCGATCGCCCTGGGCGACTGGCGCATGTATTTCGTGGGCCGCGAGCGCGTGCAGAAGATGACGGCCGAACAGGTCGCCGCCAGCGCCGGGCGCTATTACCTGCGCAGCAACCGCACGGTCGGCACGTTCATCCCCGAAGAAGCGGCGAAGCGCGCCGAACTGCCGCCGGCGCCCACGGTGCTTGATGCCATGAAGGACTTCAAGCCGGCCGTCTCGACCCTGGTGGCGGAGAATTTCGATCCGAGCCAGCACAACATCATGAAGCGCACCACCTTGACGACCGCCGGCGGCGTCAAGCTGGCCCTGCTGCCGAAAAAGAACCGCGGCGAAACCGTGACGGTCGACCTGCGCCAGCACTTCGGCGACGAGAAAAGCCTGTTCGGCCAGGGCACGACCCAGGCCCTGACGAACCTGATGCTGACGCGCGGCACCACCCGCTACACGCGCGCCGAACTGGCCGACGCCTTCGACAAGCTCAAGATCGCCGGCGGTCCGACCCATTTCCAGACCACGCGCGAACACCTGCCTGAAGCGCTCAAGCTCATGGCCCACGTGCTCAAGGAGCCGGCTTTCCCTGAATCCGAGTTCGAGCAATTGCGCCAGCAACTCGTGGTTGGCATCGAAGCGGGCCGCAACGAGCCGCAAAGCGCCGCCGTGCGCGCGCTCAGCCAGCATTTCAACCGCTATCCGCGCGGCGACATCCGTTACTCGCCGAGCCTGGAAGAACAGCTCGACGACGCCAGGGCGGCGCGGCGCGAGGACGTCAAGGCCTTCCACGCGCAGTTCTATGGCGCCAATCCGGCCGAGATGGCCATCGTGGGCGACTTCGATCCGAAGGAGATCACACCGCTGGTCAATACCCTGTTCGGCGCCTGGCGCGCACCCCAACCGCACGCGCCGGTGCTGGTCGCGCATGCCGAGGTGGCCCCGGTGGCGCGCACCCTGAATACCCCGGACAAGGAAAACGGTTTCTATATCGCGCGCCTGAACCTGGACCTGAACATCGACGATGCGGACTATCCGGCCTTGACCTTGGCCAACTACATCTTCGGCGACGGCGGCCTCAAGTCGCGCCTGATGGACCGCATCCGCCAGCGCGATGGCCTGTCGTATGGCGGCGGCTCGGACGTGTCGCCGGGCACCCTGGACCGCGCCGGCAGCTTCACGATCAATGCGATCGCGGCGCCGCAGAACCTGGCCAGGCTCGACGCCGCCGTGCGCGCGGAACTGGCGCGGGCGCTCAAGGATGGCTTCACTGCCGAGGAGCTGGCCGGCGCCAAGTCGGGCCTGATGCAGCAGCGCCTGCAATCGCGCTCCAACGATGGGGCGCTGGCATCCGGCTGGACCTCGTTCCTGTATCGCGGCAAGACCTTCGAGGCATCGGCCGAGCTCGAACGCAAGATGCAGGCGGTGACCCTGCCTCAGCTGAATGCAGCATTCCGCAAGGCGATTGATCCGGGTAAGCTATCGGTATTCATGGCGGGCGACCAGGCCAAGGCAGGCGGCGCGGCGACACCGTCAGTCACTATGCCGTAACTACAACAGTTTCCTGACAAAAACTCTCTGGATTGTGACAATGCACGAAGCCATGCGTTAAAATGTTTCTTTTCAGAAGCAAAAGTTTCATCCAGGGAGCATCATGAAGGCCATCAGCAAGCAGCAGCCGGCGAGCGGTTTCTCGTTCACCGGCAAGGTCGTTTTGGTCACCGGGGCCGCCAGTGGCATCGGTCGCGCCATCGCCCTGGCGTTCGGCCGCGCCGGCGCCTGTGTCGTGGTGGCCGACGTCTCGATCGACGGTGGACACGCCACCGCGGCGATGATCGTCGAAAACGGCGGCAAGGCGCTGTTCGTGCAAAGCAACGTCACCCGTGCCGGCGACGTCGAAGCCCTGGTCGACAAGACCATCAATTACTACGGCCGTCTCGACTTCGCGATCAACAATGCCGCGGTCGAGGAAGAGCGCCAGCCGCTGGCCGACGCCGACGACGAGCAGTTCGACCGCATCATGAACGTCAACGTCAAGGGCGTCTGGCTGTGCATGAAATACCAGTTGCGCCAGATGCTCAAGCAGGGACACGGCGCGATCGTCAACATGGCCGGCATCGCCGGCCTGGTCGGCAGCCCGAACCATGCGATCTATGGCGCCAGCAAGCACGCGGTGGTCGGCCTGACCAGGAGCGCCGCCGCCGAATATGCGCGCGAGGGTATCCGCGTCAATGTGCTGTGCCCGGCCGCGGTCAAGACGCCGATGCTGGCGCGCGCCTTCGAGCGCGATCCGGCGATCGAGAAGAAGCTCAAGGCGGCGCATCCGATGGGGCGTTTCGCCGAGGCGAGCGAGGTGGCGCAGGCCGCCCTGTGGCTGTGCTCGGACATGGCGTCGTATGTGAATGGCCATGAGATGGTGGTCGATGGCGGGTTCACCGCCGTTTGAGCAGTTTTCTTGTTGGAAATCTTTACAGCGCGGGGCGTATTGACGCTCCGGGAAAGTTCAAGTCTCTGTTTTTAATCAAGTATTTCTTAGTGGCATAAATTATGCTTATTGGTTGCAACGTCGCCGTATGGTCCCGACGTCCATCCAACTAGTGCGATCAACTTGAAAAAGACTTTCGCCGCACTGGCGCTCGCAGCCGCCCTGATCCCTGTCGCCAGCGTCCAGGCTGCCACGATCAGCTTCAGTGATGCCGCTGCGCTCAAAAAGACCAACTGGACCAATACCCTCAGCTTTGGCAAGTTCGATACCGGCCTGGGCACCCTCAATTCGATCAGGTTCGATTTGAGCGGCCTGATCCAGGGCACTGGCAGGGCCGAGAGCGACGATGAGGAAGCGACCACGGTCAACCCGAGCCTGGCGTCGATCCTGAAGCTGTCGCGTCCGGACGGCAGCCTGCTGGTGCTGAGCAATCCGGTATTCAACCATGTCTTCGAGTTCAGCGCAGGCGACGGCGACATCGATTTTGCAGGCACTTCCGGCGGCAGCACCGGCCTGGTCACGGCCAACGCGCATGACTTCTTCCTGAGCACCAGTTCCAGCGATTTCGCCCTGTTCTCGGCGCTGGGCGGGGGGCAGATCAATCTGTCGCTGAAAGCGACCGGCGCATCGGGTGCGAACGGCGCGGGTAACCTGGCAGCCATTTTCCAGACCTTCGCGTCTGGCAATGTGAATGTGACCTACGACTACACGCCATTTGCGGTCGAAGTGCCGGAACCGGCAAGCCTGGCGACCATCCTCGCAGGCCTGGGCCTGATGGGCGCCGTGCGCCGCCGCCGCGCCGGCAAGCCTGCCTGATTGCAGGCGAGGCGGCAGCGCCGCATGAAAAAACCACCATCCCGGCGCACGCCGGCATGGTGGTTTTTTGTTGGCGGCGACCGCTGCGTCAGTTGTGGATGTATTTGGCGAACACGTCGCTGAAATCGCGTTTGGTGTGGGTGTCGAGCATGGCCGTATTCAGCGCTTCCAGCAGTTCGCCGTACTGGCTGACCAGGCTGCCCGCGCCGGGGGCGATATTGAGCTTGTGGACCGAGGCGGTGGCATCCAGCGTGCGCAGCGCATTGTCGGTGTTTGTCAACGTAGTTGTCGCGTCACCTCACGCGACCTGCCGTAGTTCCTCTGGTCGAATCCGTTCCGGATTCAGCCAGACCTGACTATCCAGATTCCAGTTCCTGACATCCCGCGACCAGCGCTGCGGATTACGGTTCTTCGCTTCTCGATATACCTGTTCGCGATACTCCAGAATCGCTTCAGCCTGGCCGCCATGACGTTGTGCCGGCGTCACGAATTTCAGGCCGCTGTGCTTATGCTCCTGGTTGTACCATCGCACAAATTTCTGCGTCCATGCCCGCGCGTCTTCCAGCGTCGCAAACGGCTGGCGCGGGTAGTTCGGTCGATATTTGCAGGTCCTGAATAACGACTCTGCGTAGGCGTTGTCGTTGCTCACACGCGGCCTGCTGAACGACGGTGCAACGCCGAGTTGCTCCAATGTGGCCAGCATGGTCGAGCCCTTCATGGCGCTGCCATTATCCGAGTGCAGTACCAGCGGTCGGCCGGCCAATCCCTCAGCCAGGCTGGCCCTGCGCATCAGCCGCGCCGCCGATTCTGCCGACTCCGCCTCGTGGACTTCGTGACCGACAATCTTGCGGCTGTAGATGTCGAGCACCATGTACCAGTAGTGGTACTTGCCTTTGATCGCAGCCGGCAGCCACGTAATGTCCCAACTCCACACCTGGTTCGGCGCTATGGCGCAATGGCTCGTGACCACGCGCTCACTCGGCTTTTTGGCCTTGCCACGATGGTGCTGCTGCGAGGCCGACTTCAAGACACGGTAGAAGCTCGACTCCGAAGCCACATAGATGCCTCGATCGGCCAGCGTCGGCACGATCTGACTCGGCGGCAGACTGGCAAATTCCTCGCTGTTGGCGACAGCCAGAATCTCGGTACGCTCGTCTTCGGTGAGCTTGTTGGCCGGCTCAGGCCTGACGCTAGTTGGGCGGCTGTCGACGGCTACAGCATCATCTCCGCCCCGCACCCAGCGCTGAAACGTGCGCAGGGTGATGCCGAGTTCACGACAAGCCGGTGACAGCCGGCTGCCTGCAGCTTCGGCTTCACGGATCAACGCAACACATGACAGGCGATCTGGGGCGCTGATCAGTCTTCCTCTTTGTCCCCCCAGATCGCCTGGGCTTTTTTTCGCAGGATCAGCAACGCTGCTGCTTCAGCCAGCGCCTTCTCCTTGCGTTGCAAGTCCTTCTCCAACTGCCGGATCCGCTTCTTGTCTTCCTTCGACTGGACCTGCTGCGCCCGGGTTTGCTGCACCACGCTCACGTTGGCGGCCATACATGCGGCTCGCCAGGTGGCGATCTGCTCCGCAAACAGCCCCTTCCGACGGCAATATTCCGACAGTTCGCTCTCGTTCAACGCAGCCGTTTCCAGCACGACAGCGAACTTGTCCTCTGAGGTCCATTCCTCAGCATTTTTCCCACTACCTGGCACCGGCATTCCTTGATTACGAAGTTGACGGCGCCAAGTATAAAGCGTCTGTTCGGTGATCCCACTCTCACGGGCCAGTTCCGACACCACGCGGTTCTGGGGCGGCATCATCTGCCGTAACAACGCCTCTTTTCGTTCTGCTGGATACTGCTTCACACGTTCTCTCTTGCCCGTCCCCGGTATGGCTTTACTCAATCACGTGACGCGACAACTATTCTGACACCGGGGGTTGTCGCGGCACACGGCATCGCGCCGCTGCTGCTTGCCGATGGTAATCAAGGCCTTGTAGATGTCCTTCAGCTGTTCGATGAAGGATTTTTTAACGTCGATCGAGAACTTCGTGTCATCCACGTTGAACTTCAGCTCGATGTCCATGTCCAGCGTTCCGGCGGTTTCGATGCTGACGTCGGTGATGAGGTTCGACGCATACTCGTAGCGCTTGATCGCGCGCTTCGACGACACGGCCGAGTCGCCGTCGACGTGGATCAGGGCGAGATTGGTGAAGCAGTACTCGTCCTTCTTGCTCTTGATCAGGAAGAAGATCTGCTCACCGTCCTCGGTGAACAGGTAGTCGTCGGCATCGACCTTGCTGTAGTCTGCCGGTCCGACGATGACACCGATGTCGCTCAGCCCCAGTGCTTCCGCCGCCATTCTCTTGAACATGATCGTCCTCGCGTGGTGAAAACGACCAGATTACCACTAGTTCATCAGGCTGCGGTCAGCTCGGCAACAAAGTCATACGTATCTCCGCGAAAATACGAGCGGCAGAACTCCACCGCGCGCCCGTCGCGCAGGAAGCCCAGGCGCTCGACGCACAGGCCGGCGTCGCCCTCGCGCGCATCGAGCAGGCGCGCCTGTTCGACCCCCAGCAGCAGGGCGGACAGGCGCTGTAGCGCGCGCACCGGGCGGTTGCCGGTGGCCTCGAGCGCTTCGTACATCGAGTCGCCCACCGCGTCGAGCGAGGGCAGGGCGAAGGCGGCAATGGTCGCGTATTCCAGGCACATCGGCGCATCGTCGGCATAGCGCAGGCGGTTGAAGCGGTACACCGGCGTGCCCGGTGAGAGCCGCAGGCGCAGCGCTTCCTCGGGCGTGACCAGGCCTTCCGAACGCTTGAGCCAGCTGCTCCGCGGCACCCGTCCGCGCGCCCGCATGTCTTCCGAGAACGAACTCAGCTTGGCAAAATTCTTTTCGATGCGCATGTTGAGAAAATTGCCGGAGCCGGCGCGCCGCACCAGCAAGCCGTCGTCGACCAGGCTGTCGATCGCCTTGCGCACCGTGATGCGCGAGATCCCCAGTTCCAGCGCCAGCTGGCGCTCGGCGGGCAGGGCGCTCGACGGTCCATAGACGCCGTTGTCGATCGCCTGGCGCAGCGCGCGCTGCAGTTGCTGGTAGAGCGGCAGCTTGCCGGCGCCGGTGGCGAGACTGGCCTTGGCGGCGTCGTGCATCAGTTGGACGAGGGGATTCATTCGGCGGGCATGAAGATGGGACCGCCCATCATACCGCAGGCCGCCCGGCGATCAAGGCAAGGGGTGCACGATGTTCACCAGGATGGACAGCCCAACGAACCAGGCCGCGGCCAGGATTTCATGGCGCCGCGTTGCCAGGCGCACCCCGGTCACGGCCCAGGCGATCAAGGCGCAGGCGACCAGCGGCGTCAGGAAATTCGCCGCGAGCGCCGCGCCCAATTCGCCATGCACGAGCTGGTGCATTCCCTCGGTCATTCCGCTGAAGGCATTCTTGATGCCGAGATGGCGTTCGAGGGGGCCGGGCGACAGGCCGAGCAGGGCTTCGGCGCGTACCAGCGGATTGGCCGGCAGCCAGGCCAGGGCGGCGCTCGCCAGCAGCAGGCCCAGGCGCCCGCCGACCGTCCCGATCATGCGATACGCGGCTTGCGGACGATGAGGTAGATCGGTACCGCGACGATGCAGATCAGAAAGGAAAACAGGCCCCAGCCGATACCGCTCATGCCACGCGCCTTTGCATCCTTGCCGATCAGTACGCCGATGATCGCTGCGATGATGAGTCCGCCAACTGCTTCCATCTGAGGATCCCCTGTAGGTTGTTTCCACAATTCTACTGAGAATCACGTGTGTAAAACTCGCCAATAGTCACGGCATCGGCCGGGGCGCCGCGCGGCTCCCGGGCGCCATCATTCCGGGCGCGGATTCTTCAATGGCTGGCTGACCACGGCAACCCGTCCCGCGCGCACCTCGCGCACGGCGGTGGCCACCGCGCGCGCCACGTTGCGCGTCTCTTCCTGCACCGCGACGTCCTTGTCGAGCGTCTCGTGGCTGTCGGCATACGATTCGTAATAGCCGATGTAGCGGTCGAGCTGGCCGAAGCTGCCCGAGTTGATCAGCCCCATCCACTCGAGCCAATCCGACAGCGAGCGCCGCGTGCCCTCGACGCCGGCCACGTCGCCGTGCACCAGCAGGCCAAAGGCGCGGCCGGCCAGGTGTTTCGGATAATCCCAGCCGTCGCGCTCGATCTGCTTGGCCTCCTCGGCCTTCTTGCCGTGGGTGGAGGAGGGGTCGGGATTGCCGCCGTCGGCGCACACCAGGCGGTCGATCATCAGTTTCAGTACCGCCGGGGTCTGGTACCAGTAGACCGGGGTGACGATGATGACGCCATGGGCCAGCACCCAGCGCTCATAGATCTCGTTCATCCAGTCGTTCACCTGGCGCTCGCCGTGGTTCGGGTAGCAGCTGCACGGCCAGTGGCACAGCGGCATCGCGGTCGAGACGCAGCCCTTGCAGGGGTGGATGTGGCGGTCGTAGTCCGAATTGAGCAGGCTGAGGTCGAGCACGTCGGCCTCGAAGCCTTCGTTGATGAGGACCTCTTTCGCCATCTGCGTCAGGCGCCAGCTTTTCGACATCTCGCCGGGACAGGTGCCGTCGTTGCGGGCCGAGGCGTTGATGAGCAGGACGCGGTTGCGCGAGTCGGGATTCTTCTGGTGCCGCTCGGCGCCGATCAGGCGGTCGCGCGCCTCCTTCCACTCGACCGACAGGTCGTAGCCGGGATCATGGAATCCGGGTCCGGCCTTGACCGTGTGCGGGGCCTTGCGGCCGTTCTGGTACGCATCCCAGGCCACGTCCTCGATCGCCGCCAGCTCGCGGTCGAGCGCTTCGTAGCCAGGGTCCTGGAACGCCCTGCGAAAGCGCAGGTGGAATTCGTCGCGTCCCAGCTTGGCGGGCGCCTGGCCCTTGCGTACCGTCGTCGTCATGCTGCCTCCGATGCAAATAAGGCAATTATCGGACGGGCTCGGGCGGCCTTAATGTACGGGCGCGCACCTTGGGCCGGTAAAACCGCCGGCCGGCAGCGGGACAGGATGACCCGCGCATACGAAAAAAGCGGGCCGGGCAGCGAGCCCGGCCCGCTTTCGCGGGTGCAACGTGAAGCGCAGCGATTACTTCTGGTTCAGGTGAACGATCCAGTATTTCGCCAGGTCGCCCGCGCCGCCGCCGCCCTTGACGGTTTCGAAGGTCTGGATGGCTTCGGCTTTCTTGCCGGCCAGCGCCTGCGCCATGCCCAGGCGCAGCTTGGCTTCTTCAGGGTTCTTCAGGCCGCCCTTGGCGATGCCTTGCTGGATGAAACCGACACCCTTGTCGCCCTGGTCCATGGTGGCGTAAGCCCAGCCCAGGTTGACCAGGCCGGCGCCGGTCTTGGCCTTGGCGGCCGAGGCTTCGCCGGCGGCGATGCTCTTGGCGTCGTCGGCCGCGCCCTTGGTCGCCTTGTCGCGCAGGGCGGCGTGGGCCTTGGCGTTCGAGCCCTGGCCCAGCACGCCGGCGGCGTAGCCGGCGTCCATGGCTTTCTTGGCTTCGCTCGGGAAGCCGTCGCGCAGCGCCAGTTCGGCCAGGTCGACGTATTCTTCCGGCGCCATCTTCTTGACGGTGGCCGCTTCCAGGCGGTACACGTTGATCATATTGGTCTGCGCATCGAAGCCGGACTTGCGCGCCACGCCGCGGTTCAGGACGTCGGTCCAGAAGTCGTCGTTCGGGTAGTGGGCGACCAGTTTTTCCAGTGCGGTCAGGTAGCCCGCGTCGTCCTTGACCTTGTTGGCCGACGAGGCCAGCAGGCGCAGGTCTTCCTCGCTCGGCTTCTGGCCGGCTTTCTCGGTCGCTTCGATCGCCGGCAGCAGGGCCGCCTTGGCGCTGGCGAAGTCGCCGCCCAGGTAATGGGCGCGGATCAGGGAAGGCGTGACTTTTTCAGGGGTCGCGCTTTCTTTCTGATAGCGCTTGAACCACTCGATCGCCTTCGTGTAGTCCTTGGCGTTGTAGTGCATATTGCCCAGGGCCAGGATGAAGTCGGCCTGTTCCTGGCCTTGCAGGCGGCCGGAATTGATCACGGCTTCGAGCGCCGGCATGGCGATGGCGTTGTTGTTGGTCGCCGAGCCCAGCGACAGCTTCATGCGGTTGACGACGTAGTCTTCGTACGGGGTGCGGTTCGGGAAGGCTTCGGCCTGCTGCACGCGGTTCTGCACTTCGGCGTAATTCTTTGCGTCCATCAGCGGCTTGATCGCGGCCGGGTCGAGCAGCTTGAACAGCTCTGGACGGACGGTGTCCTTCGGCGCTTCGGCGGCAGGCTTCTCTTGCGCGTGGACGGCGGTGGTCAGGGCCGGGGCCGAGAGGCCGACGGCGGCCAGCATCAGGCAGAGGCGGGCAAGACGGAGTTGGGACATTGTGTATCCTTCTATCTAGACAAAAATTCGACGAAACGCGCTTTCGCTACGCTTTTTCTGCACGCATTTTTACAACTATAGCAAAAATGCCAATCTCGGACAAAACGTGCATTGTCCCATAAATCAGCCATTTTCTGGCCGGCCAATTGTGCCGCAGAGCTTGCGCGCGCGCCCAGCGTCGTTACATCGCGTTACCTCGTCGTTGGCGCCGCCGCTGTCGCTGCGGTCGTCGCCGTCTTGTCATCCGCGCGAAACCCGGCACCGGGCAGATCCCCGGCGCGTCGATCTCGCCGCCCAGCCAGGCCACGGCCGCCTCCAGGGCGGGCGGGGCGAAGCCATAGCTCATCAGGGCCGGGGCCGGGAAGTCCAGCGCCTGGTAAGGATTCCACAGGGCCAGGTGCAGGTCGGGGCGCCAGCCGGCGCGCGCGTTCGGGCCATAGCGGCGGCGCGAGGTCGAGGCCAGGATCGTGAAGCGCCCGTCCTGCGGCAGCGCCGACCAGTCGAAGCGTTCGCTGTCGGCGAAGGTGACGAGTTCGACGTCGTACAGGGTCCCCAGCGCCTCGGCGATGCGGGCCGCCGGCACGCCGGCTTCCGAGATACCATCGCTGACCACATCGGCGCGCGCGACCAGGCGCACGCGGCTGCCGCGCGCGGGCCGTTGCGGCTGGCCGAGTGCGGTCAGGCCGGCGCGCCAGGCGCGCGCCATCAGCGCGCGGTCGTCCTGCTCGCGGGCGTAACTTGCCGGGCCAGCCGGGTGCGTGGCCGCCAGCTTCGCCAGGCGCGCCAGTTTCGCCTCGACCTCAGGCAGCGGCAGCAGGCCGTCGCGGATCGCCTGGGCGATCGCGTGTACGGTCTCCACCTGCGTCTCGCGCGTGCCGATCGCCATCACCATGTCGGCGCCCGCCACCAGCGCGTTGACGGCAGCCTCGCCGGCGCCGTAGCGGTGGGCGATCGCATGCATGTCCATGCCGTCGGTGATGATCACGCCGCCGTAGCCGAATTCCTCGCGCAGCACGCCGGTGAGGATCGCGCGCGACATCGTGGCCGGATTGACCGGGTCCAGGGCGGGGTAGACGATGTGGGCCGTCATCATAGCGGGAGCATGTGGAGCGGCCAGGCGAAACGGCGCGAACTCGAAGCGTTCCAGTTCCGCGCGCGGTTTGTCCACGCGCGGCAGGTCGCGGTGCGAATCGACGTGGGTGTCGCCGTGGCCGGGGAAGTGCTTGACGCAGCAGGCCACGCCTTCGCTCTCGCTGCCTTCCATCCAGGCCAGGGCAATGCGCGTGGCCTGCTCTGGATCGGCGCCGAACGAGCGCTCGGCGATGACGGGGTTGTGCGGGTTGTTGTTCAAGTCCAGCACCGGCGCGAAGTTCCAGTTGAAACCCAGCGCGCGCACCGCGCGCGCCACCGCCGCGCCGACCTCGCGCGCCAGGTGCGGATCGTTGGCGGCGCCCAGCGCCATCGCGCTCGGCGGCGCCGGCACCCAGGTCGAGCGCACCACGGCGCCGCCTTCCTGGTCGAGGGCGACCAGGGCGCGCGGACCCATGGCGTCGACCAGGGCGCCGGTGAAGCGGGTCAGTTGAAAGGCGTCCACCATGTTCTGGCGGAACAGGCACACGCCGCCGATCTTGTGGCTGCGCAGGAAGGCGTCGGTGTCGGCATCGAGCTCGGTGCCGAACAGGCGCACCATCATCAATTGGCCGGCGAGGTCGAGATAATCAGTCATGGCGAGGGCGTCAGTTGGTCTTGGTGACCTTGCTCAGGTGGCGCGGCTGGTCCGGATTCATGCCGCGCGCGGCGGCCAGCTTCGCCGCCATCGTATAAAAGGCCTGCACCGCCGCGATCGGGTCGAGGTCGGGGATGGCGGCGGTGGGCAGGGTCAGGTCGCGGCTGGCGACGTCGGCGGGCGCGGCCAGCAGCACGCGCGCGCCGCGCCCGCGCATCTCGTCGGCCAGGGCCACCAGGCCGGCCTGGGTCGGGCCGCGGGTGGCGTAGACCAGCAGCGGATAGCCTTCCTCGATCAGGGCCATCGGGCCGTGCTTGATCTCGGCGCCCGAGAACGCCTCGGCCTGCAGCGCCGAGGTTTCCTTGAACTTGAGCGAGGATTCGAGGGCCAGCGGGAAGCTGATGCCGCGGCCCACCACCATGATGTTGCGGGCCGGCGCCAGCACCTCGATCGCGGCCGACCAGTCCACTTCGGTGGCGGCGCGCAGCGCCTCGGGCAGGGCGTCGATGCCGTCCTTGAGCTCCTTGCTGTCCTGCCAGTCGGCGACCAGGCGCGCGCCGGCCACCAGGCTGGCGATGAAGCTCTTGGTCGCGGCCACGCTTTTTTCCGGGCCGGCATGCAGCGGCATGGTCCATTCGGCGGCGTCGGCGAGCGGCGACGCGGGGTCGTTGACCAGGGCCACGGTGGTGGCGCCGCCGTCGCGGAAGTAACGGATCGGCTCGACCACGTCCGGGCTCTGGCCCGATTGCGAGATCGCCACCGCCAGCGTGTCGCGCGCGACGATCGGCGATTTGTACAGGGTGATGAGCGACATCGGCAGCGAGGTCACCAGGCGGCCCATGCGCGCCATGATCAGGTAGGCCAGGTAGCTGGACGCGTGGTCCGAACTGCCGCGCGCCACCGTCACCGCGCTGTGCAGCTGCGTGGCGCGCAGCTTCGCCCCCAGCTCCGCGTAGCGCTCCACGTCCTGGGTCAGCTGGTGGGCGATGCAGTCGGCGGCCGACAAGGCCTCCTGCAGCATGAGCGACGGGGGTTGGGCGACTGCGGAAGCGGCGGCGGTGGTCACAGGACTTCTCCTTCGATATGGACGGCTTTGATGTTCAGGTCGCGGTCGAGGACCACGAAGTCGGCATGGCAGCCCGGCGCCAGGCGGCCGCGCAGGGTTTCGCCGAGGTAGTCGGCGGCGTTGAGGGAGACGCGGCGGCTGGCGTCTTCGATCGACAGCCCGATCTTGACCAGGTTGCGCAGCGCCTGGTCCATGGTGAGCGTGCTGCCGGCCAGGGTGCCATCGGCCAGGCGCACGCCGCCCATGCATTTATGGACCACCTGGCGGCCCAGCATGTATTCGCCGTCGGGCATGCCGGCGGCGGCGGTCGAATCGGTCACGCAGAACAGCTTGGGGATGCAGCGCAGCGCGGTCCTGATCGCGCCCGGATGCACGTGCAGCAGGTCGGGGATGATCTCGGCGTACTCGGCATGCGCCAGCGCGGCGCCGACCATGCCGGGATCGCGGTGGTGCAGGCCGGGCATGGCGTTGAACAGGTGGGTGAAGCCCGCCGCGCCGTGTGCGAGGGCGGCCACGCCCACCTCGTAGTCGCCGTTGGTGTGGCCGACCTGGACCCGGATGCCGGCGTCGGCCAGTTGCCGGACGAGGTCCATGTGGCCGTCGATCTCGGGCGCCACCGTGATCAGCTTCATCGGCGCCTGGGCGTCGAAGCGCTTCACTTCATCGAGGCTGGCTTCGCGCGCGAACGGCGGCTGGGCGCCCAGCTTGCCCGAATTGATGTAGGGGCCTTCCAGGTGCACGCCCAGGATGCGCGCTTCTCCCTTGCCGCGCGCGGCGCAGGCGCGGCCGATGGCCGAGAGGGCGCGGTCGATGTCCTCGATCGGCGCGGTCATGGTGGTGGCCAGCAGGCTGGTGGTGCCGTGCTTCGCGTGCAGCGCCGCGATCACGTGCGGGGCGTCGCCGCCTTCCATCATGTCGCGTCCGGCGCCGCCGTGCACGTGCACGTCGATGAAGCCGGGCAGGATGTAGTCGTCGCCGTTGGCGTCCGGGTCGGCCTGGCTGCCGTCGATGGCGTCGACGTGCGCGCCGTAGCGCAGGGTGCCGTGGATCCAGCCGTCTGGAGTGAGGATATTGCCTTTGATGGTAGCGCTCATGCCTGGGAGTCCTTCAGGTGCAGTTCGATCATGCGCAGCGCGCCCAGGGCCGAATCGCCATGGGGCGGACTGCAGCGCGCCAGCATCTCGGCCGGCAGGTACAGGCGCAGGGTGTCTCCCAGGCCCCCGCACAGCGACAGCGGCAGGTCGCCCGAAGGATCGAGCGCATGCGCCATCCTGGCCACTTCGCGGCCTGCCTGCTCCAGAATGGCGCCGGCGACCGGGTCGAGCGCGCCATGGGTCACCACGAAGCGCGCCAGGCTCGCGTAATCGGTCTGGGTGGCCTTGCCGAGCCAGACCTGGATCGCGTCGCGCCCGCCGCCGCAGGCGGCAATGACGTCGCGCGCCAGCGCGCCGCCTTCGGCGCGGCCGTCGAGCACCTGCTGGACGTGGGCGATCGCGCGCAGGCCCATCCAGGCGCCGCCGGCTTCATCGCCGGAAGGAAAGCCCCAGCCGCCGACCTCGACCCGCGCGCCGTCCGCCCGCAGCGCTTCGCCCACGCTGCCGGTGCCGATCGCGACGATGGCGCCGGGGCGGCCTCCATGGGCGCCCATCAGGGTCGAGAAAGCGTCGGTGTCGAGCGTCAGCGCGGCATAGCCCGGATTGGCGGCGCGAAAAGCGGCCGCCCATTCCTTGTTGTGCACGCCCGCCAGGCCCAGGCCGATGGCGCACGACTGGCGCGGAATCGCGTCGATGCCGATCGCGGCAAAGGCCTTGGCGGTGGCATCGTCGACCGCGCGCCAGGCATTGTCGATGCCGTGGACAAGACCGGAAGCGCCACTGCGGCCGGTGGCCAGTTCGGCGCCGTCGCGCCCCGCCAGGCGCACGCGGGTATTGGTGCCGCCGCCGTCGACGCCGATGAGATAGTCGATCATGTGGTAGGTGGGAGAAATAGGGTCAGGGCACTATAGGCAGGCCCTATCTGGATGTCAACAGGTATTTAACTGGTATTCTCCTCTGCAGACCAAAATCCGGGACTGGCTTACGCTCATGCTGCCGAGCAGTCTGGCGACGGAAGTGAAAATTGGTATCGTTATTGGTATTGTCCGGGCGTCGGCGTGGACGGCGGAACCGCGGGAGTGGTCGCGGGCGGGGAAAGGATGGTGGAAGAAAGGATCGCCGAGACCATACCGCAGGTCCCGGCGCAAGGTCGAAACGGCGCGCCGCGGCCGGCGGCCGCGGTGTGTGGCCTACTGCGGCGCGTGGCTGCTGCCGCGCCGGTCGACGACCAGCAGCTGGCCGCTGGCGCCCGCCGGCGCGCCGCCCGCGCGTTCGGCCACCTGGACCCGCGCCGTGCCGGGGCCGCTGACCGCGATGTCGGCGCGGCCGGCCCTGAGGCGATTTCCGTCCAGGCCGCCGGAGCCGCTCAGGCGCGCATGGACCATCTCGACCTGGCCGCTGATCCGGGCGTCGCCCGGACCGCCCGAGGTCAGGAGCAGGCGCTTGCCCTGGATCTCCGACGTCAGGCCGCCCGAGCCGCGCAGTTCGGCCTCCAGCGTGTCCGAGACCCGGGCCAGTTCGATGCCGCCCGGGCCGCGCGCCTTGAGCGTGGCTTTCCCGACCGCGAGGCCGCCGGCGTCGATATTGCCCGAGCCCGACAGCTGCGCCTTGAACTCGCCCACCGTGCCGGCCAGCCGGGCGTCGCCCGGACCGTGCAGGCGCAGGGTGGCCGCCTGCGCCCGCAGGCCGAGCGCGGTCAGGTTGCCCGAGCCGCCGATCTCGGCGTCGAGCTGGGCGATGGCGCCGCCCAGGCAGACGTCGCCGGGACCGCTCTGCGATGTGCTGGCGCGGCCGGCGGCCAGGTCGCAGGCGTCGAACGAGCCCGAGCCGGTCACTTCGGCGCGCACCTCGCCGCTGGCGCCGCGCAGCACCATGTCGCCAGGGCCGGACAGGCGCGCTTCCAGGCGCGCCAGGCGCAGGCCGTCCGCCTCGAGGTCGCCCGAGCCGCTGATGTTGGCGTGCAGGGAGCCGTCGATATTGGCCAGCCGCACGTCGCCCGGACCGGACATCGTCAGCGCCACATTGCTGGCCCGCAGCCGCTGCAGCTGGGCGTCGCCGCTGCCGCTCACGGTCAGCGCCAGGTCGCGCACCGCGCCGGAGACTTCCAGGTCGCCCGGGCCATTGAGGTCGAGCGCGAAACGCTCGCCGCTCACCTGGCCCAGCGTGGTGTCGCCGCTGCCCGACATGGACAGGCTTTTCAAGGCCGGCGCGCCGATGTGGATGACGACGGTCTCGCGCCGCGCGCCGAAGCCGAAGCGGAACGTCCTGCTCTCTTTGGGGCGCACCACCAGGGTGTCGCCGCGCACGAAGGTCTCGATCTCGTCCAGCTGCTGGCGTTCGCCGCGCAGGCTCAGGCCGGCCCGGCCCTGGGTGTCGATGGCGACGTCGTACGGGCCGCTCAACTCGATGGCGCTGAAGGCCGCGACGCTGCGCTGTTCGGAGACCGCCCTGGCTGGTGTATCGGCCTGGCTGTTGTCGATCGATAGGAAGGCGGCGCCGAGGGCGGCGGCCAGCAGGGTGGTCTTCTGTACGAGGTGCATATTGTTCCTGGCCAGGAGTCGATGGGAGCCTGAACGATACGCCGGCGGCGCATGCGGCGCATGCGGGGCATGAGGAAACCGACGGAACGGTGGATTCGGGGGCCCGGCTGCGCCTGCATGCGACGAACCGTGCGCCGTTTGCGACAATCCGCGGCACCCGCCACGGCGTGCGATGTCATAATGTCGAGATCGTCGAAAAAAGGATGTCCATGATTCGCCACCCAGGGCTGCAGGGCAAGACCCGCTCCATGCTGCGCGCCTTGCCGCTGCTGGCAGGGCTCGCTTGCTCCGGCGCCATGGCGGCGCCGTCGACCTTCGGCCCGGTGATCGGCAGCGCGCTGCTGTGCCGCAGCCAGCTGGACAACGCCTACTTCCACGCTTACCTGACCCAGGCCTTCGGCCCGGCCTACAAGCGCGAGGGCGGGGCTTGGTGGTTCAAGACCGAGGCTTCGCTGTGGGGCGCCCAGGTGAGCGAGGTGATGGTCAGCGACGATACCAGCAACCTGGTGTTCGTGGCCGCCGTCGTCGACAGCACGCCCGAGGAGCTCGAGAAATCGGTGCGCGCCGGCGCCGGCGTCGCCTTCAAGCCGGTGGACGCCTCGCGCTACCCTTTGCGCAAGTCCAACCCGGGCAGCACGATCGCCTACGCCAGGGACAAAAGCAAAATATACTGCGCGAAGTTCAAGCCGCAGCCTCCGGGCCGCTAGCCACGCACGCAATATCGTACGGTCCAACGCATGTACAACCATTATTTCCAGCTGAAGCACGCCCCGTTCTCGATCGCGCCCGACCCGCGCTACCTGTTCATGAGCGAGCGGCACCGCGAGGCGCTGGCCCACCTGCTGTACGGCATCGGCAGCGGCGGCGGCTTCGTCCTGCTGACCGGCGAGATCGGCGCCGGCAAGACCACCGTGTGCCGCTGCTTCATCGAGCAGGTTCCCGATAACTGCCGCCTGGCCTATATCTTCAATCCGCGCCTGAACGCCGAAGAGCTGTTGCAGACGATTTGCGACGAGCTGCACATCGCGCTGCCGTCCGGGGTGAGCGGCGTCAAATCCTATGTCGATGCGATCAACCGCTACCTGCTCGAATCGCATGCCCAGGGCTTGAACAATGTGCTCGTGATCGATGAGGCCCAGAACCTGTCGAGCGAGGTGCTCGAGCAGTTGCGCCTGTTGACCAATCTCGAGACCAGCGAGCGCAAGCTGCTGCAGATCATCCTGATCGGCCAGCCCGAGCTGCGCACCATGCTGGCGCGCCCGGAGCTGGAGCAGCTGGCGCAGCGCGTGATCGCGCGCTACCACCTGGGGCCGCTGTCCGAGCAGGAAACCGGGGCCTATATCGCGCACCGGCTGGCGGTGTCCGGGGCGGCCGGGATGCCGTTCCCACCAGGGCTGACGCCTGTGGTGCACCGCCTGACGCATGGCGTGCCGCGCCGGATCAACCTGCTGTGCGACCGCGCGCTGCTGGGCGCCTATGTCGAAAACAGCCCGCACGTCACGCGCGCCATTTTGCTCAAGTCGGCCGAGGAAGTGTTTGCCGGTGAGCCGGCGTCACGCAAGCCGCTGCGCTGGCCACTGCTGGCGGGCGGGGCGCTGGCCGGGGTGGCGATCAGCGCCGCCGCCTGGCAGATGCTGCCGCATCAGCAGCAGGCGCAGCCGGCCAGCGCACAGGCGGCGCCGGCCGTCGTGACACAGGTGGCGGCCAGGCCGTCGCCGGCGTCGATCCAGGCCGCGTCCGTGGCGGGCGCCGATTTTGCGGCCGGCAAGAGCGAGAACGATGCGCTGCGCGCGCTGGCGGCCCTGTGGGGGCCGTCGTTCGCCGGCATTGCCGGATCCAGTCCGAAGGCGACCTGCGAGGCGGCCCAGCGCGCCAACCTGCGCTGTCACCAGGGCCGCGGCGGCCTGTACGAACTGCGCCTGCTGGACCGTCCGGCCGTGGTCACCCTGCACGACGGCCCGCGCACCGGGTATGCGGTGCTGGTTGGGATGGACCAGGACAGCGTGCTGCTCGCGGTGGACGGGCGCCGCCAGCGGGTTACCATTCCCGCCTTCGTCGCGCGCTTCGGCGGCGAGTTCACGACCTTCTGGCGCATGCCGGGCGCGTTTCGCGACGTCGTGGGGCAGGGCGACCGTGGCCCCGACGTCGACTGGATCGCCCAGCGCCTGGCCGGCCTGAACAAGACGACCGCGCCGGCGCTCGACCAGCCTCTGGCGGCGCGTACCCAGGAATGGCTGCGCGCCTTCCAGGCGGGCCAGGACCTGAAGGCGGACGGCGTGGCCGGGCCGCGCACCTATATGCGCCTCAACCAGCTGTCCGGCGTGGCCGAGCCGCGCCTGGTGGCCGGTCCGGTGACGGGAAACTGATATGTCGTACATCCTCGAAGCACTCAAGAAGGCCCAGGCCGAACGCCAGCTGGGCAACGCCCCGACCATCCATGCGCCGCCGCCGATGTACGCGGCCCCGGATCGCGCCCGGGACGGGAACCGGCGCCATCTCATCATCGGCCTCGGCCTGGGCGTGCTGGTGGCGGCGGCCGCCTTGCTGTGGGTGCGTCACACGGGCGAACAGCCGGTGCGGCTGGCGGCGGCGCCGGTGTCTGCGCCGGCCTCCGCACCTGCGCCTGCTCCCGCTCCCGCTCCCGCGGCGGCTGCCGCGCCGCCTGCCGCGCCGGCGCCGGCGCCGCGCGAAGCCGCGCCGGTGGCCGCAAAGCCGGCGCCGGCCAGGGCAGCCGAGCCGGCGCCGCCGCCGGTGCGGGTGGCCGAGGCGCCGCTTTCCGAAACGCCGGCCGCTTTGGCGCCGGCGCCCGTGGCGGCGGCCCAGCCGGCCGGCGAGGATAACCTGCGCACCCTGCAGCAATTGCCCGAGTCGGTCAGGCGCGAGATCCCGCAGGTGAGCTTCGGCGGCTATATCTATTCGCCGACGCCGGGCGAGAGCTTGCTGCTGGTCGATAAGACGCTGCGCCGCGAAGGCGAGGAAGTGGCGCCCGGCCTGGTGCTCGAGCGCCTGATGCCGAAGGCGGCGGTGATGAACTACCGGGGAACCCGCTACCGTGTCGCGTACTGAAGCGCCGCGGTCGGCGCAGGGGCTGGGTCCGGTCCTGGGCGTGGTGGGCTGGTCGGGCAGCGGCAAGACCACCTTGCTGGAAGGGCTGGTCGCGCGCCTGGCGCAGGACGGCTTGCGGGTCAATATCGTCAAGCACAGCCACCATGACATCGAACTCGAGCCGCCGCGCAAGGACAGCGCGCGCCTGCGCCTGGCCGGGGCGGCCGAGGTGATGATCGCCTCGCCTTACCGCATTGCCATCATGCGCGAGCTGCGGGCGGAGCCGGAGCCGGGACTTGTAGAGTTGCTGGCGCGGCTGTCGCCGGCCGACCTGACCCTGGTCGAAGGGTATAAATGGGAATCGTTGCCCAAGCTCGAGGTGCATCGCCCGAGCCTGGGCAAGCCGCCGCTGTTCCAGGACGATGTCACGATCCTGGCCGTGCTCTCGGACGCGGCGCGGCCGGCGGACGCGCGCGCCGGACTCGCCTGGCTCGACTTGAACGACCTGGGGCGGGTGGTGGACTGGGTTTGCGGATGGTTAAAGATGCAGCCTCAAGTTCTGGTCGATGAGGCCGTTAAAGACTGACAAGTCTTTTTCTGGAGAGGTGTATGGACGTCACGAACATTGCCAAGCTTGCAACCAGCATGGCCGAAACCGGTATCCGTCAGGAAGTGGGCGTGTCCATGCTCAAGAAATCCATGGACATCCAGGCGGCGTCGGCCGCCCAGTTGCTCGACGCGCTGCCACAGCCGCAAAACCTGCCGCCCCACCTGGGCAATACGATCAATACGAAAGCTTGAACCCAGGGCTTGAACGACCCGGGATCGTCGCTGCATCCGGCGCGAACTCGAGCGCGAAAGCCGGGTCGAAGATCACATGGGATTGTGTCTTGCCTTTTGAAACCCGGCCTCGATGCCGGGTTTTTGCTGTCGTCGATCAGTGGAAGGCGCGCAGGATGCGTTCTTCGCCCGACCTGTCGTTGTAACGGTCATTGGCGGCGCGGGTGGCGGCCATCATGCGCTCCAGTTGCGCATCCTCGAAGCGGGACAGTTCTTCATTGGCCGCTTCCAGGGCGAGCGACAGCTTGGCGCGCGCGTTCTGGTACAGGGCGCTGGAATAGTGATCGGTATTCTTGAGCAGTTCTTCCGCGTTTTCGATCACGAGACGCAGGTCGCCAATCAATTGCTCCTGCGTTTGTGCGCTGTGTTCCGGGGTTTCCATCGCCTTCACCTCTAAGCCGTATGAGTGACGTCTTAAAATATAAACAAGGAAGCCCCGCTCTGTTTGTTAGTGCGCAAACATAAGGCCGCCGTTCCGGCGCCCCATTTCTTGCACTATCAGCCCGGCTCGCGGGCGCCAACAGCTTACTGCACGGTGATGCGCAGGTCGCCGACCGAGACGGTCTGGCCACTGCGAATTTTCGCCGTTTTGCGGAGTTCCTGTCGTCCATCGACCGACACCACGCCGCTGGCGACCATGTTCTTGCCGGCGCCGCCGCTGTCGACCAGGCCGACCAGCTTCAGCAGCTGGTTGACCTCGACGAATTCTGATGTCAAATCGAAAACTATTTTTTGCATTCTATCCTCGGGTTGGTGAAGGCGGCGTACGATTGATGAGGCCGCCTATTTGAAGCGCATGTAGCAGCGTCCGGTGGCGCCGTGCCGGCACCCGGTACACGCCGTCTCGCCGTCCGGCTTACACCGGATCCGGATGCGTCATGTCGATCGGCACGATCCACTGGTCGAACTGCTGTTCGTCGACGAAGCCGCTCTGCAGGGCGGCCTGGCGCAAGGTCAGGCCGTCCGTCGATGCCTTCTTGGCGATCTGCGCGGCGCGATCATACCCGATGTGCGGCGCCAGCGCAGTCACCAGCATCAGCGATTTTTCCATCAGCTCGCCGATGCGGGCGCGGTTCGGCTCGATGCCCTGGGCGCAATGCGTGTCGAAGGAGCGCATGCCGTCGGCCAGCAGGCGCGCGCTTTGCAGGAAGTTGTGGACGATCATGGGCTTGAACACATTGAGCTCGAAATTGCCTTGGGAGCCGCCGACCGTGATGGCGACGTCGTTGCCGAACACCTGGCAGCACAGCATGGTGAGCGCCTCGCATTGGGTCGGATTGACCTTGCCCGGCATGATCGAGCTGCCCGGCTCGTTCTCGGGGATGGTGATCTCGCCCAGGCCCGAGCGGGGGCCGGACGCCATCCAGCGCACGTCGTTGGCGATCTTCATGAGGGCGGTGGCCAGGGTCTTGAAGGCGCCGTGGGCGGCGACCATGGCGTCGTGGGCGGCCAGGGCCATGAACTTGTTCGGCGCGGTCTTGAACGACAGGCCGGTGCGCGAGCCGAGCTCGGCTGCGATGCGCGGGGCGAACTCGGGGTGGGCATTCAGGCCGGTGCCCACGGCGGTGCCGCCGGCGGCCAGCAGCAGCAGGCCGGGCAGGGCGGACTTGAGCTGCTGCTCGGCATAGTCGAGCTGGGCCACGTAGCCGGAGAATTCCTGGCCCAGGGTCAGCGGCGTCGCATCCTGCAGGTGGGTGCGCCCGATCTTGACGATCGGCTCGAAGTCGCGCGATTTGCGCAGCAGGGTGCCGCGCAGCTGGGCCAGTGCGGGCAATACCTCCTTGGCCAGGGCCCAGGCGGCGGCCACGTGCATGGCGGTCGGGAAGATGTCGTTCGACGACTGGCCCATGTTGACGTGGTCGTTCGGGTGCAGCAGGCGGCCTTCGCCGCGCGCGCCGCCCAGCAGCTCGGAGCCGCGGTTGGCCAGCACTTCGTTCATGTTCATATTGCTCTGCGTGCCCGAGCCCGTCTGCCACACGGCGAGCGGGAATTCGGCCGGATGGCGGCCCTCGAGCACTTCATCGGCAGCCCGGATGATGGCGTCGGCCTTGTCGCTGGAAAGCTTGCCGAGCGAGCGGTTGACCGCCGCCGCCGCGCGCTTGACCTGGGCCAGCGCCGCGACCAGCTCGGGCGCCATGCGCTCGGTGGAGATGTGGAAATGGTGGAGCGAGCGCTGGGTCTGCGCACCCCAAAGACGATCGGCGGGCACGTCGATCGGGCCAAAGCTGTCCTTCTCAATCCTGTTTTCCATAGACATTCCTGTTGTACGAGGGGGCTGGGATTAAAGAGTTTATCGCAATGTCCGTTAATTACGCTTGGGCTTCACTCTCGGTATTTCTAATGGCTAGCCGCCTCCCCTTGATCATCACTTGCGCGCTACTCTCTGGCGCTGCCGGCGCAGCCGAACTGGGCGAAGCGCGGGTCGCGTCGTATATCGGCCAGCAGCTCGTGGCCGACATCGAACTGACCATGCTCAACGCCCCGGCGACGCCGGTGCAGGTGCGCCTGGCCCACCCGAACGTCTACCGCGGCGCCAATATCGGCATGCCGCACGTGCTGTCGACACTCAACATGACTGTGACGCAGCGCGATGGCCGCCAGTTCCTGCACGTGACGTCGCTGGCCCCGGTTGAGTCAAACCGCCTGCATCTGTACCTGGAATTGGCCGATGGCGTTCAGCGCGACGTGCGCCTGGTGACCTTGTCGATGACGCCGAATCCGAATCCGCCGCCGCCGGCGGCGGTCAGGATGCCGGCGCCGGTCGTGGCCGATACGCCGGCGCCCGCGCCAGTCGTGGCCAGGCCGCCGCCACGGCCGCGCCCGGCGCCAACGCCCAAGCCGGTCGTCGCGAAGATCGAGGCGGCGCCAACGCAGGAGCCCAAGCCCGCCCCCGAACCGGAACCGAAACAGGAAGCCCGGCCAGTGCCGGCAGCGGCGCCGAGGCCGGCTCCCAAGGCGCTGCCCTTGCCACTGGCTGCCCCGGCCGCGCCGGCCGCCTGCGCGCCCGCGCCCGACGTCGACCGTTCGACCGTGTGCGCCGCGCTGGACTACAAGAACGCGCAATTGCGCGAACAGATCGGCCAGCTGGAAGACAAGGTGAGGGTATTGCAGGTGGCGCTTGGCGCCAGTCCGGCGGACGTCAGCAGGGCGCGGCCGCTTGATCCGAACAAGCCGCATCCGGCGCGGCGGCGCCCGGCGCCCGAACCGGAGGCGTCGACGCCCTGGGGCTGGATCGCCGGCGGCGTTGGCGTCGTGCTGGCGCTGGCCGGCGCCGCGATGCTGATAGTGCGCCGTCGCAAGCGGGCAGGGCAGATCCAGCCCATGCCTGGCGTGCCCCTGATGACCCGTCTGCGCCAGCGTTTCGCGCGCAAGAAAGCGGGCCAGCAGCCGGTCGAGCCGAAGCTGGACGAGACTGAACAGGAAATGTCTACACAACTTTGATTTTGCGTTATACTGGACTTGTGATCGACGAGGTCACAGACGGCACAGGGTCTGCGCAGCCACCACCGATAGCGTGGCGCGACAACAGACGACCGTTGATGAAACGCCTGTGACCGGAAGCAGTCCACTTGCCTGCAGCGGCGGTGGACGCCGGGAGCAACCGGCAAGAGGCGACGCCAGCAGATAGCTGGGGTTCGCCCTCCACCCGATTCGCGGCCGAGCCACTGGCTCGGCGGCAGCCAAGGCGCCCGATGGGCGCCTTGTCATTTGTGCTTCGACCATCCCCGCTTTGTTCCGGCAACAAAAAAGGCACCCGCAGGTGCCTTGGTTCAGGATTCGCCAGGAATCAGTGCGCCTGCAGCGCGCGGTCCAGCTGGCCATCGAATGGCTCGGTCACGTCGCGAATCGCGCGGTCGTTGGCCATCAGCTGCTTGAGCAGGTCGATCTTGCGCAGGCGCTGGGCGCCTTCCAGGGCCGGCATGCCGGCGGCGGCGCTGCGCGCTTCGACCTTGGCTTCCACGTTCAGGTTGGCAAACTCGTTCCAGTCACCGGCCTTGGCGGCTTCCGACATCTGACGGGTCAGGCCAGCCAGGTTTTCGTACATCGCGAGGACTTCGTTTGCGTTCATGTTGCCACCAAAACAATGAAACTCCGGCCGGATTGCCGGTTGTCTGACTCTATTACGGCAGGGATTGTGGGAACTTTAGGGTAACTTCGAAAAATTTTTGAACTTTTTTTCTGACGTGGCGAGCATGTCCGGCGAAGCCGTTCGCCGCCGGCTGGCATACTGTCGCCATGGATCACGATAACAATCACGACGACATCGCCCGCCGCACGCTGGCGCATTACGAGCGCAATGCCGATGCCTTCTTTGCCGGCACGATCGACCACGACGTCAGCCAGAACATCGCCGCCCTGCTGGAAGCGATCGAGGCCCCAAGCCCGTACACCATCCTCGACCTGGGCTGCGGCCCGGGGCGTGACTTGAAAGCCTTCAGCACGCTCGGCCACCGCGCCATCGGCGTCGACGGCAGTGAGCGTTTCGTCGCCATGGCGCGCGACTACAGCGGCTGCGAGGTCTGGCATCAAGACTTCCTGCACCTTGATTTGCCTCAAGCGACCTTTGATGGCATTTTCGCCAACGCCGTGCTGTTCCATGTGCCCAGCGCTGCCCTGCCGCAGGTGCTCGCGCATCTGCACGCCGCGCTCAAGCCGGGCGGGGTGCTGTTCAGTTCGAATCCGCGCGGCGACAACCAGGAAGGCTGGAACGGCCCGCGCTATGGCAGTTATTACGACTACGCCACCTGGGAACGCTACCTGCGCGCGGCCGGTTTCACGGCGCTGCATCACTATTACCGTCCGCCCGGCTTGCCGCGCGAGCAGCAGCCCTGGCTGGCCAGCGTGTGGCGCAAGCCTGTTTGTTAGGCGTCGAACAGAACCGCTTGGCAGTTATCCTTACCATCAAGGCTCATCCACGTAACAGGCAAGGAGACTGCAATGAACAAGGATCAAGTCAAAGGCAAGGCGAAGGAAGTTGGCGGCAAGGTGCAGCAGAAAGTCGGCGAAGCCGTCGGCAGCCGCCAGCAGCAGAGCGAAGGCCTGTCGAACCAGGCCGAGGGCAAGGTCCAGAAGAAAGTTGGCGACATGAAGGAAATCGCCAAAGGCAACCGCTGATCTGCCTTCCGCCCCACAAACAAAGCCGCGCAATCGCGCGGCTTTGTTTGTGCGCCGACAATCTCTGGAATGCCGCGGCACGGCACTCCAGAAACGAGGCGAGTCAACTCGACCCAACCCCCTTCGCCGGTCTGTCCCCCAGCACGTCTTCTATATAGAGCATCTTGACCAGCACCGACAGCACGGCCGCCAGCGGCGTCGCCAGCGCCACGCCGGCAAAGCCGAACAGGGTGCCGAAGATCAGCTGCATCACGATCACCAGCGCGGGCGGCAATTCGATCGCCTTGGCTTCGATCATCGGCTGCAACACATAACCCTCGAGCATATTGATCGCTGCGAACAACAGCAGCGCATACATGGCCATTTCCGGACTGATCGACAGCGCCAGCAGCACCGCCGGGACGCCGGCCATGATCGGGCCGAGGTAGGGGATGAAGTCGAGCAGGCCGGCGATGACGCCGAGGATCAGCGCCAGCGGCACGCCCAGCAGGGAGAGGCCGATCGCGGTGGTGGTGCCGACGATCAGCATCGAGACCGCCTTGCCGACCAGCCAGCTGGCCAGCGAATCGCCCATCTCGTCGATGACTTCGCGCGCGCGGCCGCGCTTGTGTTGCGGGATCAGGCGGATGAAGCCGCCGGTGTAGACGCCCGGCGTGGCGGCAAAATAGATGCCGACGAAAATGATGATGACGACATTGCCGAGGGCGCCCAGGATGCCTGTGAAGAACAGGCCGGCGTTCGGCACCATCGAACTCATCTGCTTGACGATGTCTTCCGGCGGCGGCAGTTCGTCGACGACGCGCTTGATCAGCGGATGCTGCTCGACTTCGCCCTGCAGGCGCTCGATCGCGGCCGGGATTTCCTTCGCCAGCTGGGTCGACTGTTCGGAAATCTGCGGCGCCATGGCCCAGCCACCCAGACCGATGATGGCGCTGAGCAGCAGCACGACGATGCCGAGCGCGAGCTTGCGCCGCATGTGGAAGCGCCGATGCATGATCTCGCTCAATTTGTAGAGCAGGATGGCGAACAGGATGCAGGCGAACACCAGCAACAGCGCATCGGCTGCCAGCACGACGGCGGCCAGGCCGAGGATGAACAGCACGGCGATGCCATTGACAAGGGTCACGCGGCGCGCCAGGCGGCGTTGGCCCTGTGGGGCTTCCTGGGTGGCGGGGACGGCTTCGGTATTGTTGTTATTCATGGAGGATTCTCTTCTTGAGCGGCGCGCCGCGTTGCAAGAAAAGATTAGCATTCAAGCTATAAAAATGTCGCGCGGCTGGGGTTGATTGACTGTGTGCGTGCGCTAACAGATGAGCAGGCGCGAAAGGACTATTCTGTATCCATCGCATGGCCATTCAGGCATGCACTACTCAAGGAGAACACCATGAACAAGGACCAAGTCGAAGGCAAACTGAAAGACATCGGCGGCAAGATTCAGGAAGGCGCCGGCAAAGTGGTGGGCAGCACCGAACAGCAGGCCAAGGGCCTGGCGAACCAGGCCGAGGGCAAGACCCAGGAAGCCTATGGCGACGCGAAAGAAGTCGTGAAGGATGCCGTGGACCAGACGAACCGCCCAGCGCCACGTCCGTAAGCCACACCGCGCTGTAAAGGCGCAATGAAAAACGGCCGCGTCGATCGACGCGGCCGTTTTTGTTTCAAGAGGTCGAACTCAGTTCGGCTGCGTGCCGCCCAGCTGCTTCTTGAAGTAGGACTCGATCAGCCCATACACGTGGCGCTGGTTGGTGCGGCCCGACATGCCGTGCTTGGCGCCCGGATAGGTCATCAGGTCGAACTGCACATTGCGCTTCACGAGTTCGTCGATCAGCAGGGTGGTGTTCGAGAACAGCACATTGTCGTCGGCCATGCCGTGGATCAGCAGCAGGTGCGACTTCATGCCGTCCAGGTGGGCGAACACGCCGCTGCGCTTGTAGGCTTCGGGGTCGCCCTTCGGCGTGCCGCCGACGTAGCGCTCGGTATAGTGGGTGTCGTACAGCGCCCAGTCGGTCACCGGCGCCACCGACACGCCCATCGCGATCTTGTCCGACGCTGCGGACAGCAGGCGCAGGGTCATGAAGCCGCCGTAGCTCCAGCCGAACACGCCCACGCGTTTCGGATCGACGAAGCTCTGCTTGGCCAGCCAGTCGATGCCCGCCACCTGGTCTTCGACTTCGTGCTTGCCCAGGTTGTTGTGCAGCACGTCGGTGAACTGGCGCTCGCGGCGGCCCGAGCCGCGGTTGTCGAGGCGGAATACCACGAAGCCCTGCTGCGCCATGTACTGGTCAAAATAATTGCCCCAGGCGCGGGTCACGCGTTGCGAGTGCGGGCCGCCATAGGTGAACAGGAACACCGGGTAGCGTTTATTGGCATCGAAACCGGCCGGCTTGATGATCGAGTAGTGCAGGGTCTGGCCATCGGCCGCCTTCAGGGTGCCGTATTCGGTCGGCAGGTGCGCATCGAGGTGGCGCGTGTACGGGTGGTTGGCATTGAGTTCGTTCTTCTCGATCCATTCGACCATGCTGCCGTCGGCGCGGCGGATCGACACCTGCGGCGGAGTGTTCGGGTTCGAATAGGTGTCGACGAACAGCTTGCCGTTGCCGGCGAACGAAGCCTCGTGCCAGCCGTCGCCCTGGGTGATGCGGGTCGGCTTGTCGGCGCCGCGGCCATCGAGCGACAGCGCATAGGTCTGCTTGTCGATCACGGCGTCGCGATTCGACGAGACATAGATCTTGCCGGCGCCTTCATCGACGGCCAGGATATTGTCCACGCCCCATTCGCCGCGCGAGATCGGATGCAGCAGCTTGCCGTTCAGGTCGTACAAATACAGGTGCTTACGGCCGCTGCGCTCGGAGGCCCAGACGAAGGCCTGGCGGTTCTTGAGGAAGCGCAGATCGTTATGGACTTCGACCCAGGTAGGGGAGGTTTCCGAGAACAGCGGACGCTGGGCCAGGGTGGCGACGTCGACCGCCACCAGGTCGAGGCGTTTCTGGTCGCGCGTCTGGCGCTGGTAGACCAGGGTCTTGGCGTCGGCGCTGAAGTCGGCGCGCACCAGGTAGATGTCCTTGTCCTGGCCGAGGTCGATCTTGCGCTGTTCACCCGTGGCCGGATTGACGACCATCAGCTCGATCGCCACGTTCGGATCGCCCGCGGCCGGGTAGTGCTGGTCGATCACTTCGGTGCGGTCGGCGAAGATCTCGAAGCGGCGCACCACCGGCACCGGCGCCTCGTCGTAGCGACGGTAGGCGATGTGCGAATCGTCCGGCGCCCAGTAGTAGCCGGTGTGCTGGTCCATCTCTTCCTGGGCGATGAATTCCGCTTCGCCATTGTGCACGGTGCCCTTGCCATCGGTGGTCAGCTGACGCTCGGCGCCGGTGGTCAGATCGATCACCACCAGGTTCTGGTTGCGCACGAAGGACACGTAGCGGCCGCGCGGCGAGATCTTCGGATCGATGACGTTGCCCGAGGCGACCTTGCGCGCGGCTTCCGGTTTGGCGGCATCGACGAGATACAAGTCGCCGCCGATCGGCACCAGCAGCCGCTTGCCGTCGGGCGACCAGTAATAGTTGAGGATGCCCGACAGGCCGGCGGTACGCGCGCGTTCGCGGCGCGCTTTTTCTTCGAGCGACAATTCCTCGTTCGGCACCAGTTGCTTGGAGTCGACCAGGCGCTGCGTGGCCTTGCTCCTGGTGTTGTATTCCCACAGGTCGAGACGGTACTGGTCGTCGGCGCGCGGGCGCAGGAAGGTCACGCGTTCGCCGTCGGGCGACACGCGCAGGCTGCGCACGCTGGCGCCGGCCAGCGAGGATTCACCGTAGATGCGGTCCAGCGTCAGTTTTTCAGCCATGGCGGGCGTGGCCGCGAGGGCGGCCAGGAGAAGGAGGAGAGGGCGCATGATGTCTCTTGGAGAATATTAATTTACAGCAATCGCGAGACGATACCAGAGTCGGCGGGGCTGCGCTGTAATTACTTGTCCTCCGGTTAACGTGCTGTGGCGCGATGCCCACCCTCGCGGATGCGCTGGCGCGCCAGCTTTTCGAACTGCCAGGTCAGCAAGACCGCCGCCACCGTCAGCGCCACGACCAGCCCAATCCAGAAGCCGGTGGCTTCCATCGGCGCATCCGGCGCCCACGGGAACCACGCCGGCGCCAGGCCGAGGATGCAGCCGAGCGGCAGCGACAGGCCCCAGAACGACAGTAACTGGATCACCATCGGCGGGCGCGTCACCTGGTAGCCGCGGATGGCCGAGGCGGTTGCGACCTGGGTCGAGTCCGACAGCTGGAACAAGGCCGCGAACAGCAGCAGGTTGGCGGTCACCTGCTGCACCGCCGGGTCCGAGGTGTACATGGCCGCGATCTCCCAGCGGAACAGGGCGATGCCGAGCGCCGCCACCACGCCGAAACTGACCGAGACGCCGACGCCGACCCAGCCGACGAAGCGCGCGCGCACCGGGTCGCCTTCGCCCATCGCCTGGCCGACGCGGGTGAGCATGCCGATCGCGAAGCTGAGCGGCACCATGAACACCAGCGAAGCGAAATTGAGCGCGATCTGGTGCGAGGACACCTGCACCACGCCATAGCGCGCAACCAGCAGGCTGATCAGGCCGAAGGCGCTGACTTCGGCAAAATAGGTGATGCCGATCGGCAGGCCGAGGCGCAGCTGGGCGCCGATCTCGCGGCTATCCGGCCCTTCGTAGCGGTTGAAGGGGTAGGTCAGGCGGTAGGCCGGCGCGCGCGTGATCCACCACAGCATGGCGCCCAGCATCAGCCACAGCGCGCTGGCGGTGGAGATCGCGCAGCCGATCGCGCCCAGTTGCGGGAAGCCGAACTTGCCGTACACCAGCACCCAGGCGAGCATGGTATTGAACACCAGGCCGAGGATGGCGATCCACATGATCGGCTTGGTCTGGTTGATGCTGGTGGTATAGCCGTACAGCGCGCGATACACGCCGAAGGCCGGCATGCCGACGCTGATTACGTGCAGGAACAGCGAGGCGCGGTCGGCCACGTGGGCGTCCATGCCGATGTGGTCGAACAGCAGCGTGCACAGGTTGGCGAACAGGCAGCCGACCAGGCCGACCAGCAAGCCCTTCCACATGGCCTGGCGCACCGAATGCGGCACCCGGTCGTGGCGCGCGGCGCCGATCTCGTGCGCGACCACGGTATTGATCGCCATCATGGTGCCCATGACGGTCACCAGCACGATCGACCACACCGCCGTGCCCAGCGACACCGCCGCCAGCTCGTCGGCGCTGACGTGGCCGGTGAGGGCGACGTCGACCACACCCATGCCGACCGTCGCCAGCTGGCCCACGAGCACCGGCCACGACAGGCGCCACAGGGTGGCGATCTCGGTGCGGACGGGTGTTTCGGTGGCGGCGGTCGTGGCGGTCATGATGCGGTGATAGGTCGATGGACCCGTGATTTTACTGACTTATTGTCAAGGTCGGTATTGCCACTCGAGATCTGTTTATCGCGACGAGTTTTATCCCATCGTTAATGTTGCGCCGTCGCAAGACAACTTGCCGCGATCTGCACCACCGTAGAGCGACAGCCCCAGGAGGTCTTCATGGAAGAACTGTTGCCGTATTTCGAGCGCGAACTGGTCTACCTGAACACCGTCGGGCGCGAGCTCGCCCACCAGTATCCGCGGCTGGCGGCCGAGTTGGGACTGGGGCCGGAGGGCAGCGAAGACCCGCATATCCGGCGCCTGATCCAGGCCTGCGCGCTGCTCAATGCGCGCACCGCGAAAAAGCTCGACGACGACTATCCGGAACTGACCGAAGCCCTGCTGGGCAGCTTGTATCCGCACTTCCTGCACGGCCTGCCGAGCTGTTCGATCGCGCACGTGGACGGCGGCGATCCACAGGCCCGGGCCGGCAAGATCGAGCATGTGCAGGCGGTGCCGCGCGGCACCGAGATGAGTTCGCTGAGGGCGCGCGGCGCGCCCTGCGTGTTTCGCACCACGGCCGAGCTGGCGCTGGCGCCGGTGAAGGTGGCCCGCGCCTGGTTCGAGCCGGTGGCCCACGTCCCGCCGCGCATCCGGCTGCCGCCGCGCGCGGGCGCGCGCATCGGCATCGCCTTCGACAGCGCGCTGCCGGCGCGCATGCTGCATGGCCGCGGCCTGCCGCATGTGCGCCTGTACGTCGACGGCGACGGCCTGCTGTCGGCGGCGCTGATCGACGCCCTTGGGATGAACGTGGTCGAGACCTGGGTCGAGGCCGAAGGCGTGGAGGGCTGGCGCCGCCTCGACGGCGCGGCGCTGCACCTGGGCGGCCTGGAACCCGACGAGGCGCTGGTGCCGCAACAGGAGCATGCCCATCCCGCCTACCGGTTGCTGACCGAGTACTTCGCTTTCCCCGACAAATTTCACTTCCTGGACGTCGACCTGGCCCGGCTGGCGCCGCTGCTGCCGGCCGGCGCGCGCCGCTTCACCCTGCATTTCCTGCTCTCCGGCATGCACGCTGAATCCAGCCCGGCGCGGATCCTGCGCGCGCTGTCGGCCGCCAACCTGCTCACCGGTTGCGTGCCGGTGGTGAACCTGTTCCGCCAGGCGGCGGCGCCGGTGCGCATCACGCACCGTTCGGCGATGTACGACGTGGCGCCGAGCCGGCACGAGGAGGGCGTCGAAGTCTATTCGATCGACGCGGTGCACGTGCTCAGGACCGAGGACGGCAAGACTGCCAGCGTGGAGTACCGTCCCTATTACGGCTTGCGCCATGGCGAAGGGGACGAGCATGGCCAGCGCTACTGGTTCGCGCGCCGCGACGATCGCGGCGACAGCCGCCACCGCATGAAGATCGCCTTCACCGACGACCACTTTTCGCTGCTGGGCGAGGACGCCAGCGTGGCCTCGATCGACCTGACCTGCAGCAACGGCGCGGCGGCCTGCGGCGTCGGGGTTGGCGCGCCGGGCGGGGACCTGGCCAGCGAGACCGCGACGAGCGGCCTGCCGATCCGCCTGCTGCGCAAGCCCTCCGCGCCGCTGCGCTTCGGCAACCGCGACGGCACCCACTGGCGCCTGGTGACCCAGCTGGCGCTGAACCACCGCTCGCTGGCCGACCTGGACGCCTTCCGCGAGACGCTGGCCTTGTACGACCTGCCGCGCTCTGGCGCCTCGCAGCGCCAGATCGCCGGCGTCAGCGCGATGGCGTCGACCCCGGCCACCGCCTGGCTGCGCAACCGCTACGGCGCGAGCCTGGTGCACGGCATCGAGGTGCGCATGACGGTGGACGAGGACGCCTTCGCCGGCAGCAGCCTGTTCGTGTTCGCCCAGGTCGTGAGCCGCTTCCTGGGCCTGTATGTGCACCTGAACAGCTTTACCCGGCTGGTGCTGGTGTCGGGGCAGAGCGACAAGGAGTTGCTGCGATGCGAGCCCCGCAACGGCAGCCTGGCGCTGGTGTGAACGCTGTCAGGCGGACGAGCGCCATCGCCGACCTGTTGCGGCAGCCGCAACGCTACGAATTCTTCCAGGCGGTGCGGCTGCTGGTGTGCTGGCTGGCGCACCAGGGCATCGCGCCCGAGCATGCGCTCGGCGGCCTGATCCGCTTTCGCAACAGCCTGGGACTGGCCTTCCCGGCCAGCGAGATCGAGACCATCGTGCCGACCACCGAGGGCGTGCCGGCGGTGAGCATCACGCCCACGCTGATGGGGTTGCTGGGCGTGATGGGGACCTTGCCGCTGCATTACACCGAACGCTTCGCCGCCTGGGAGCTCGCAGTGCGCGACGAGGGGCCGCGCGCTTTCCTCGACTTGCTGTCGAGCCGCCAGGTGGCGCTGTTCTACCGCGCCTGGTGCAAGTACCGGGTGCGCCATCCCATGGAGCCCGATGTCGACCGCTTCCTGCCGCTGCTGCTGGCGCTGGCCGGCGTGCCGGCGCGCGAGGACGGCATGTCCGGCCTGGAAGCGGCCAGCCTGGCCTGGTTCGCGGCGCCGCTGCGCAGCCGGGTAGTCAGCGCGGAGTCGATCGCGGGCGTATTGCGCGCCTATTTCCGCGTGCCGGTGCGGGTCGAGCAATTCACCGGGCGCTGGGACGTGCTCGAGCCGGCGCAGCGCACGCGGCTCGCATGCGGCAACTGCGTGCTGGGGGAGGGCGCCACCGCGGGGGCGCGCCTGTTGCGGCCCGAGCTGGGCATCCGCATCCGCCTTGGGCCGCTGGATGCGCACGCCTTCGAGCGCTTCCTGCCCGGCGCCGAAGGCGCGCGGGCGCTGGCCGCCTTGCTGGACCGCTTCGCGATCGAGGTGCCGTTCCGCGAGCTGCAGGTGGTGCTGCGGCGCGAGGATGTCGACGGCGCCTGCCTGGATGGCTCGGTGCGCCTGGGGCTGGACGGTTTCCTGTGTACCCGGACCGGGCGGTGCGACCGCGACGATGTGTGTTATCTGCTCGACTGAATCTGGCCGACTGAGCAATTGAATGCCGGCAGGCATGCGCGCGCCGCGGGCGCGATGGTAGACCTACAATCGATGCGAATGAACCGCATTGAACAAGGAGGCCATATGCAACAAGCAGAAAACATGCAGCCGGCGGATCACGTCGAGCCGGCCGCCACCCAATCCCTGCAGGGCAGGAGCGTCGCGGTGTTGATGACCGATGGCGTCGAGCAGGTCGAATACACGGAGCCGCGCCGCTTCCTCGAGGAGCAGGGCGTGAAGGTGATCCTGATCTCGCCGAAGAAGGCCGGCGAGGAGATCCAGGGTTTCAACCACCTGACGCCGGACCAGAAATTCAAGGTCGAACTGAGCGTGCAGGACGCCAAGCCGGGCGACTACGACCTGCTGCTGTTGCCGGGCGGCGTCGCCAACCCGGACAACCTGCGCCTGAGCGCGGAGTCCATCGCCTTCATCAAGGCCTTCGGCGACGAGGACAAGCCGATCGCCGCGATCTGCCACGGCCCGTGGCCGCTGATCGACGCCGGCGTGGCCGAGTCGAAGCACCTGACCAGCTGGCCGACCCTGCAGCACGACCTGCGCAACGCCGGCGCCGAATGGACCGATGAAGAAGTCGTCGTCGACGGCAAGCTGATCACCAGCCGCAAGCCGGACGACATCCCGGCTTTCAACGAGGCGATCCAGAAGCAGCTGATGGTGCTGCAGCAGGCGGGGAGCGACCCGGGGCCGACGTCCTGATCTTTCCTTGCCGCGGCGGCGTCACTGCAGGTGTTCGTACAGCGTGACGCTGCCTACCGCGATCAATACCAGGCCGCCGAAGATCTCGGCGCGCTTGCCCACCACGGCGCCAATACGGCGGCCGATCAACAATCCCAGCGTCACCATCGTCAGGGTCGCCAGGCCGATCGCCAGCGCCGGCCACAGGATGCCGGTGTCGGCGAAGGCCAAGCTGACGCCGACCACCATCGCATCGATGCTGGTGGCGAAGCCGGTCAGGGCCAGCAGCCAGAAGGGGCGGGCGGGATCGTCCGCTTCCGTGTCAGGTTCGCCGCAGCCTTCGACGATCATGCGAATACCCAGGCCGCCGAGCAGGACGAAGGCGATCCAGTGGTCCCAGCTTTCGACGTAGGACGCGGCAATGCTGCCCATGGCCCAGCCGACCAGCGGCGTCACACCCTCGATGATTCCGAACAGCAGGCCGACCTTCAGCGCATCCTTGAACAGGACGTGGGCGCGTCGGGAACCCATGGCGATCGCGACGGCGAAGGCGTCGGTGGACATGGCGAGGGCGAGGATGATGATTGCAGCGAGAGTCATGACAGCTTTCCGATCGGGCACGACACAAGGCATGTCGCGCGGCCCGATCGTCGCGTGAACATGCCAATGGTCTTGCCAACCAGAAGGCTTCCGCACCATGACGTGCTGACGTCAAGTATGTTGATGCGGGAACTTCCGTTGCGGAAGTAGGCTACTCCCCAAGGGCGGGGGCATGGTAACGCAAGAATGGCTTGAAGACAAGAAACACACTGGCCGGGGCTTCGCGGTGCCCGGCTTAATTCATATCAGACAGACGGCGTAGATCTTGAACTCGCCCGTATTTTGTCGGTCTTCCAGTCAGTATGAACTGGCTGAAAGGAACCCATCGTGCGAGACACCGACGCGCCGTCGCTTTCCCCATTGAGGCGGGCCGAGATCGAGCGTCTGTTGCCGATCGCGCCGGAATGGATCCTGGTCGAGCGGGTTGTCGAATGCCGGCCGCCCGACTATATCCGCACCTGCCGCCGGATCGAAGCCGGCGACGCTTTCGTGGCCGCGCATGTGCCGGGCGGTGCGCAGGCCTTGCGCGAGTCCTTGCTGATCGAGTTCGCGCAGCAGTCGGCCTACCTGCTCGCGCTGTTGTCGCGCACGGAGCACGATGGCGCATCGCAGCCGCGCCCGCCAGCACGCTGCAGCGCCCAGTTCCTGGCGTCCGCCAGCGTCGGCGAGTTGCTGGTGGCGGAAGTGATGCTGGACGATATGGCCGACGGCGTCGTGCTGCATGACGCGATCCTGACTTGCGACGAGCGGATCGTTTGCAGGGTGAGGATGTTTGCGGCGCCGGATCCGTCGGTGAAGCATCGCGTGAAGTCTCCTGCGTCGCGTGTAACTGCGTGGGAAGGAAGGGCGCGCAGGCGCGACATTCCTGGTGCGGACTGACCCGCCAGTGACGGCGCTCGAAATGAAAAAGCCGCTGACGAATGGCAGTGGCAAGCAGGCTTTAGCTGTTTAGTTTCGTGCGATCATACTTCTCGTCTTGGCTGGCATTTGTTGCGTGCAAAGGCTATGCTGGACGACTTGATTGCTGAGTTCAGCAGTCCCGGCATTCAATCGCACCAGGAGCAGTTCGCAGCATGAGTTTACGCATCCAGCCGCAAGCCTGCACCACGCCGAAAATCCGGCAGGAAGTCAAGGATTCGGTCTGTCTGATCGGCAGGCCGCAAAGGTCGTTGGCGTCTCGCGAGCCACTGCTGCGAAGTGGCTCAAGAGGGACGATGTGCAGGACCGGTCGTACTGTGCCCGCATGCTCCATACGACCTTAAGCGCATCCCAAGAAGCCATCGTCCTGGCACTGCGCCAGTCGCTTTATCCTTCCCAAGATGATCTGTTGTTTGTTATGCAACAATACATTAATCTAGATGTCTCTCGGTCAGGCGTCGCTCGTCAAGCGCGAGGCATGTCGTGTCTCGAAGACGTGATCGCAAATGCCGAAGGCGAAATCACCACGCCAAGAAGACCTTCAAGGACTACGGACCAGGCTTCATTCACATCGAGATCAAGTACTTGCCTCAGATGCCAGGCAAGACCTCGCGTCGCTACGTGTTTGTCGCCATCGACCGCACCATGCGCCGGGTCTTCATGCACATCTATGGCGACATGACCGACAAGAGCAGCGTCGATTTTCTGCGCCGTTTGAAGCTGGCCTCGCCCATCAAGATTAGCAAGATCCTGGCTGACAAGGGCTCGCAATTTATTGACCGTTTCGCCACCAAGATAAAAAGCCTAGCGGCCAGCACTCGGTGACATGGCTTGCGCCGAAATACCTGCCGAGCATCGTCTAGCACCGCCGCGGCACCCCACAAACGAACGGCATGGTCGAGCGCTTCAACGGCCGTATCAACGAACTGCTGCAGCAGACTCGCTTCGACAGCAGGGCCGATCTGCAAGCTACATTGATGAACTACTTGAAGCTGTAAAATCACCACCATTCCGCAGCGTGCACTCGACGCAAAACTCCCATCTTTGCAATCAAGGAGTGTGACAGCAGAAACTGCCGGAATTATTCATTAAGCGCGTTTATGATCAAACGGGACTCGACACGTAACTTCTCAGCGTCCTCGATTAGGAACGCAGTCCTTTGCGCTCGTGAGGAAGGTAAGATCGAGCACGCGATCAATGCAATAACTATTTATATGCGGAGCCGGTGAGCCGAGTTGCGACCAGTCATTATGCGGCCTGCTTATCCTCATGAGTCAGGTTACTAACATCTTGGACTATCTGCCCGTTTTGCAGCACAATTACACGCTCTGCCATTTGGATTGTTTCTGGACGATGAGCAACGATGATTCGGGTAAGCGGGATTGTCTGGATTGCCCGGTTCACGGCCTGCTCATTCCATACGTCCAAATGGCTGGTTGCCTCGTCCATAAATAAAATTTTCGGGTTCTTGTACAATGCGCGTGCGAGTAGAATACGCTGCTTTTGTCCACCCGATAGGCCAGTACCGATATCGCCAATTAACGTATTGAAGTTCATTGGCATGGCCGCGATTTCGGGCGCGATTGCGGCTAGTCCCGCACATTCGTAGACGCGCTGTATGTCGATCACTGGATCAAAGAAACTAATGTTTTCGGAGATCGAGCCGGCGAATAAAGTGTCATCCTGCATTACCGTGCCCAGCAAATTACGGTAATTTGTCAGGCCGAGCGAACCCAATGGCACGCCGCCGACGAGAATTTCGCCACTCGTTGGCGTGAGTAACCCGAGCAATAATTTCATCAGTGTCGTCTTGCCGCAGCCTGATGGCCCAGTGATCGCAATGCATTGCCCAGCGGGGATGCTGAGGTTAAGTTCGCGGATGATATCGGATTCACTGTCGGAGTAGCGAAAACTCAGGTTATTTATTTCGATCGACGGAGTAATATGATTTGCATCAATTTCAGCTGCATGATCATCCTGTTCCACCTCAGCCAGCGTGATGTCCGCCACACGCTCGCCATGCAGACGCATCATCCGCAATTCAAACAGTTTGTCGATTAAGCTAGCCATACGCTGGCTGAACTGGTCTTTGTAGCTGAGGAAGGCAAACACCATCCCAATCGAGAAGTCGTTGCTGAGTACGGCGAGCGCTGCAAGCCAGATTACGATTACGCGCTCCCCGTTGAACAACAAGGTATTAGCTGTCTGGTATGAGACCGAAAGTTTGGCGACACGCAATTGGGCGTTGAATTCGTCGGTTAGCGAGTTCAGCCAACCTGAACGACGCTCTTCGCTGCGTCCGAACAAGCGAATACTCTGTATGCCGCGCACGGTTTCCATGAAATGGCTCTGCTGTTTCGCGGCGTGAATGATCACCTCGGAACTCGCATCTCGGAGGGGGCGGAAGATCGCGCAGCGCAACAGCGTATACAGCAGCACGGCCACGCAGGCGACTGCGGCCAGAGCGCTACTATACAGAAGCATCATTACCAAGGTGCCCAGAGCCAAGACGCCGTCAATAACCCCCTCGACGAATTGGGTTGTTAGACTGGTCTGGATCCGCTGGATTGAGCCGAAGCGCGAAACGATGTCTCCGGTATGGCGCTTTTCGAAGTATGGCAACGGCAACTTCAGGAGGTGGACAAAGGTATTGCCTAACCATTGCAGGTTCAGGCTGGTGGAGAGTACTGTGGTTACCCAAGAACGGACGGCACCGATCGCAGTTTGCAGAAGTACCAGTAATAAGAAGCCACAGCCCAGCACCGTGACCAAGTCACGGTCTGACGCCAATAGGGCTTCATCCACCATCCACTGCATATAGAAAGGTGCAATCAGAGCACAAACTTGCAGGGCCAGTCCGAGCGCGAGTAGCTGAAACAGTCCACGACGCAGGCCGACCACATGCCCAATCAGCGAGAACAGTGAGAATTGCTGACGTTCCTCCTTAGGCCGGAACTGCGCGGTCGGTGTAATCTCAAGCGCGATGCCGGTAAAATGCTTGGAGACGTCCTCCAGTTCCATGCTTCTTTCGCCGACAGCCGGATCATGCAGGACGGCATACTTCGCGGAGATAGACTTAAGCACGACAAAGTGGTTCAGATCCCAGTGCAGAATGCAGGGCAACTTTAACTCTGGCAAATGTTGGAGATCTAGCTTGAGCGGGCGCGTCTGCAATGACAGCCCTCTTGCCATCGCCATCAGACCCTTCAGATTTACTCCCTTCATCGACACCGAGAAGAGGCGGCGCATGCTCGGAATATCGATTCGGTGGCCCCAATAATTTGCGACCATTGCCATGCACGCCAAGCCGCATTCAGCTCCTTCAGTCTGTAGCAGGACGGGTAGCCGCCGGCGGTTCCAGAAAGCTAACTCGGTAAGAACAGGAAATTGCATCATTCACCTGCGATCAGGATAAGCCGGCAGTACGAATATGGCCACTGCTAGCACGATGTTGGTAGTGAACAGTATTCGCTTACAAGCGGCCGGAGATACTAAATAGCGGTTCGAGCACCCATTCATAAAGCTTGCGGCGCTCAAGCATGACGCTGGCGTCGACGAGCATGCCAGAGCGTAGGGGGATCTGTGCGCCGTAGGCGCGGACGGTCTGCTGGTCGAGCTCGAGCCGAATGCGGTAGACCGGCTCCGCCTGGACTGCCCCGGGCATTGCTGCCGCTGAAGTGGGCAACTCCTCGGGACGCACAGAGGTTGTTACCACCTCGCGCACGCGCGCAGGATGCTGGCCGAACTTTTGGTATGGGAAAGCCTGATACCGCACCAGGGCGCTCATTCCCGGCTTGATGAAGCCGACCGCCCGAGATGGCACGTACATTTCCGCTTCAAGCTTGTTCCCTTCTGGCAGGATCGATGCTAGAGAGGTGGCAGCGCCGACGGTTTGGCCAAGATTTGCCGCAATTGCCGTTATTGTGCCGTTCTGACGTGCCCGAACCGGCACTTCGCGCCGCGCTTCATTCTCGGCCAGGTCTTGATCCAGCATTGATACATTTCGACGTAAGGCGTTCTCGTCGCGCAGTGCTTGAAGTGCAATGTCCTGCTCCTCTGCCTGGGTACTAGCCAATTCGCGCTGAATCGTGGATCGAATGCGCTCGATCTCAAGCTGGCGTTGCCGCTGATCGAGCAACTCGGCTTCCCGTTCCTGCAGTTGCGCTGCTGAAATGTAGTTTGTAGCTTTTAATTGTACGAAGCGTGCGAAATTTTGCTCTGACAAGGTAACGCGCTGCTTTTGCATAAAGGCCTGTCTGTCGAGGCCTTTGATTTCACCGCGTAGATCAAACGCACGTTGTCTCAAGGCCGAGCGTCGATACTTGAACTGCGTTCGGGCTTGCAGGAGCTCGGTATGAAAATTGTCGCGGCGGCGCGCCAGCAATTCGGAAATCAGGTCTTCCGTAGAGCGTAGATTGGAGGTGCTGCGTTCACTGGAAACGACGAATAGGATCTCACCTTCGCGCACGAGCTGTCCGTCCTTAACATGAACCTCCTTGATGACGCCGGCTTGGCTGGAAAAAACGCGCGTTACTCCGGCAGTCGGCATTAGCATCCCCTGAATCGGCACCTTACGGATAGTTTCAAACGTGGCGAAAAATATAATGAGCAGCAGCGTCAGGGTCACGAACACGCTGGTGAGGATTAGATGACTGATGTGACGGGTTAGGATTACTCTGCCGCACGCGTGAACTGTTACATGTTCAATGGCTTGTTGGCGAAATAATGACTTACGTATGGGATCGGATGACTGCGTAGCCTGTGTTTTTCCTTTTTCATCCGTGGGGAGAACGGTATTGTGCAAAGTAGCTCCTCTCAAGATGCTTCTGGGAAATCCATCAGCAAACTTATTGTATGGAGGAGGGGAATATAGGAATGTATCGGCGTCATCAACAACTGTAGACGCATATCAACAATGTGTGCAGTCACGAGGAAAAGCATACAGATTTATCAATAAAGAAAATATAACGATCTCGTGCCGACGTCATATTCGGGAAGAATGCTTCACGAGGCAGAAGAGGCGCATGTATTGCGCTTACTTAGTAAAGCGGCAACAAAACGAGCTGAAGTCAAAGAAGAGATGTAGATATAGAAATATTTTCTGAAATTTGCTCTTAAGCAAAAAAACTTCTCTTTCGTAAATATTCTGTTGACAGTCACATTTACGTTTTGCAATACTGTCTCTGCCGTCTAAGCTGTTCATAGTAATGTCACATGCACTTATTTTTACTCCAGAGTTTCGGATGCTGATGAGTGCCGACTTACATGAATATGTGTTTCTAACGGCCGTCCTATTAAATTTTAAAGGAAAATATCATGCAAGAAATGAATGTGTTTGAGATTGATGAGGTCAGTGGCGGCCTTCTTATGATTCCTTTGTGGGCTTTTTATGCTGCTGGCGGAACTGCAGGGGTTGCGGCCGGCTGGCAGTTTGGTCGTGCACTTTTCTGTGATCAATGAGTCGATAAATTACGCCACGACTTAGATGGAGAGGGAAATGAAAAAAGAGCTTCCATTTGGTGCAATGGCTGGCCCAGCACTCTTTTTCTTGGCCGTCTACTCGGGTTGGGTATTGGGTAGATTTTACTTCTGTGGCATCGCAATTTAACCGTTTCAATCATTAATTAGGAGGTGGTGTAATGATCGCTATTGATTCGACTAATAAGGGCAGTGTTGCACTGCTAACCGAAGCTGAGATAGATCAAGTTGGCGGCGCGGTTGGCCCCCTCGTCGCCTATGCTCTTTGGACGGCTGGTGGAGCAGTTGTTGGCTTCGCAGGCGCTGCAATCGTTCATTACTTTGGTAACGGTAATCATTCGCACGCGAAATAAGATTTGCCCCCCTTCCCGAAGGGCATTGGGGGGCTTTTTTATATGTTAATTTCCTGCAGATAAAAATATTAATTTTTCGGTCCGAACTATCATCAGTTCTTGATAAAAACCTTCACACGTGCCTTAGAAGCTCTGGAGCTGATAGTCCACTTAGAGATCGTAAACATGTTTATGCGGGGCAGTTATTGACTAAATAGGTGATGATATTGCCGATAGGTTTCCCTGTCTTCCTTTTGCCGGTGATCTTGGTGAGAAGTGCGATCGCGGCTGTGTCGGATCTAACTGGCCTCTCCTTCAGTATGAGAGCTACGAAAGTACTGGCAAGAATCTCTCGATATAAATGGATAGCGATCTAAATCAGTTCAGCCTTGGCGTGTTCGCCCGATAGGCGTGCCGCCGGCGTACTGTCCCGTACTACTTGAATCGCCGACTTCTTCGCCTAAAGCGAATGGCCTGATTCGCATGGCAACTCGGCTCACGTCGGTCGCCCGAATTCATCAAGCTGATCCCGGCGATCAGATCGAGTCTCTTGCTCTGTCGCTAGATCGCTTCTTTATGTAGCAAAGTGGCCCTACAAGCGGGTGGAAGGTATCTTGGCTGAGGGCGATCAACTAAATTGCGTCGGTAGTATTATTTCTGCTCTGTGAACTGAGCAGTTCACTGTGGCTTAACGAAAACGACGGCGCGGGCACGTTCGATCAGAATTTCAAAAGGTACAATATTCCGCAGCGACTATAGTATGAAAGTTGACGAAGAGTGATGTGATATTCGGCTCGAACCCGCGACCGAAACTGTCGCCAGAAAAGGAAAAGCCGCTGACGAATCAGCGGCTTTTGGAAAGAGGTTGGTGGAGGCGGCGGGAATCGAACCCGCGTCCGCAAGCACTCTACAGACAGTTCTACATACTTAGCACTATCATTTGATTTGACCTGCACAACGGGGATGTGCACCCTTTGTACAAGCGAGTTACCTTAAATTTCGGAAGCAACCAAGTAACCCGATTGATTCCTAGCCTCTGTAAATGACTCTACCAGTCTTGCGACTCACCCCAGAGGCGAGGTGTTGTAGAGCTAGCAGCAATTAAGCTGCTTGTGCGTACGAGTTATCGTTTGCAGTTATTGATTTCTGGATGTATTTACGAGGTAACCAGTCCTCGGTATGCCCTGCGCTGCTTTGCAACCCACGTCGAAACCAGGTCGCCCCCAACGTCAAGAACCTCTATTGTACTCCAAGCGCTGAGGATGTACAGTGCCGTTCCTTAGCGCCTGCTTAAAGTCTGTCACCATAAAAAACCTACAATGCATAGCTTAATTGCAATATGCTAAAGGGATTCGAGATGCTGACGAGGTTCGACATGACGTGTATCGTTTGTGGCAACACCAAGGTGGCTGGCCTGGCCGGATGGCATGCGACCTGCCCGGCTTGCAACTATGAAAGCGCCGCCCTGAGCGTCGTCATCAATGCGCATACCGGTCCCGCCGTGGACGAAGTCGAGCGTGAGGCCGGCCTCAAGGCGCTGCGCCTCGAGAACTTCCGCACCATCGTCGCCTGGGCCCGGCAGCACGTCAGTGTCAGCCGGCCGCGCCTGCTCGACGTCGGCAGCGCCCACGGTTGGTTTCTCGAGACGGCGCGCGAACAGTTCGACGTGCTGGGCGTGGAGCCGGATGCGGTGGTCGGCGCCCGCGCCGCCGCGCGCGGCTTGCCGGTACGCTCCGGCTACTTTCCGGACGTGCTCAAGGACGGCGAACGCTTCGACGTCATCGTGTTCAACGACGTGATCGAACACATTCCCGACATCCGCAGCGCGCTGGCCGCCTGCCACGCGCGCCTGCACGACGGCGGTATCCTGATCCTCAACCTGCCCAACAGCCGCGGCTTCTTCTACCGGTTGTCGAAGCTGATCGCGCGCCTGGGCTGGCGCGGGCCGTTCGAGCGCCTGTGGCAGAAAGACCTGCCGTCGCCGCACGTTCACTACTTCAATCCGCGCAATCTGCAGCAGCTGGTCGTGGGGCAGGGCTTCGAGCTGGCCGAGGCGGCCGAGCTGCCGGCGCTGCGCGCGAAGGGCTTATTGGAGCGCCTGCGCTGCGCCGGCAATGTGCCGACCGTATCGCTCTACCTGCAATATGTCGCGATCATGTGCGCGATTCCCGTCTTGCGCATGTTCCCGAGTGACATCATCGTCGGCGTGTTCAAAAAAAAGGCCGCAGACTGAAGGTCCGCGGCCAAGGGAGAGAGAGTTAGTTAGCGCTTGCTTAGCGGCCGTTGCGGTTGGCGATTTCGTTGCCGATGATGCCGCCGCCGATCACGCCGGCGACAGTCGCCAGCTTCTTGCCGTTGCCGCCGCCGATTTGGTTGCCGATCAGGCCACCGATCACGGCGCCGGTGCCGATGCCGACATAGTTCGGCTGCTGGGCCGGGGCCGGGGCCGGCTGCGAGTAGCGCGGTTCTTCATAGCGCGCCGGCTGCGGCGCGGCATGCACCACCCGGGTCTTCTCGACCACTTTCACCACCGGCTTTTCCTTGACGATCACGGTCGGCTGCGGTTGCGGTTGGACTGCCGGCTGGGCATACGCGACCTGCTGGGCCGGGACCATTGCGGGCACCATTGCCGGTACCATCTGCTGGCCGGCCGCCGCCACCGGCGCCATCTGGCCAGGCTGGGCGGCATAGCCGTTCACCGGCGCCTGCATGCCCGCTTGCGGCATGGCATACGGCGAGGCCGCTGCCAGCGGCAGGCTCGGCTCGGGCGCGCTGTTCGAGGTAGGCAGCAGACCGGTGATCGCGGCGGCGCCGGTCAGGCTCACGATGATGACCGACGCGGCGGCAGCGGCCATCAGTGGGTGAATGCGGTTGGTGGTCGTATTTTCCATGATCTGCTCCATAAGGTATGGCGTGTTCGTATGGACGTAGATTACTGGCGAGCCGGACCGAGAGATAGACATGCCCCTGTATCAATCGTAAATAGATGTAAGCACAGGGCAGAAATGAAAAACGGCGCCGAGAAGGGCGCCGTCACGGACGAATGTCAAAGATCAGGCCGCGTGCTCGGCCTGTCGCGCCGCTTCGGAGACTTGCCCCAGCAGCGCCAGCAGCTCGGCCGGCGTGTCGAGCAGGTAGTCCGCGCCCCAGGTCGATGGTTCGATCGCGCCGCAATAGCCCCAGGCGCAGGCGACGGTGACCATGCCGGCCGCGCGTCCGGCTTCGATGTCGCGCAGGTCGTCGCCCACGTACCAGCACTGTTCTGGTGCAAGGCCGAGGCGGCGCGCGCCTTCCAGCAGCGGGGCGGGGTGGGGTTTGGCGAAACCCGTGGTGTCGCCCGAGACGATGCAGCCGGCGTGCGCCAGCGCGATCTGCGGCACCAGCGGATCGGTGAAGCGCGACGGTTTGTTGGTGACGATGCCCCAGGCCATGCCGGCGTCCGAAATACCGTCCAGCAGCTCGGGAATGCCGTCGAACAGCGTCGTGTGCAGCGACATCGCCGACTGGTAGCGCTCGAACCAGGCCAGGCGCAGTTCCTCGTAGCCGTCGTCGCCCGGCGCCAGGCCGAAGGCGGCGCCGATCATGCCGCGCGCGCCGGCCGAGGCGGTCGGACGCAGCGCCTCGTACGGGGTCGGGTCCAGGCCACGTTCGGTGCGCAGCCAGTTGACGGCCGCGGCGAGGTCGGGCGCCGTGTCGGCCAGCGTGCCGTCGAGGTCGAACAGGATGGCACGCGGTGCCGGCATCACGGTGGGAAAGGTCATGTCGTTCAGAGCGGTTTGCTGCACGCCACCATGTAGTTCACATCGGTGTCGTTGTTCAGCGAGTAGATCTTGGTCAGCGGGTTGTAGGTCAGGCCCTTCAGGCCGTCGACCTGCAGGCCGGCCTGGCGTACGAACTGCGCCAGCTCGGCCGGAGTGATGAACTTGCCGTAGTCGTGGGTGCCGCGCGGCAGCATGCGCAGCACGTACTCGGCGCCGATCACGGCGAACAGGTAAGACTTGGGGTTGCGGTTCAGGGTCGAGAAGAACACGTGGCCGCCCGGTTTCACCAGCTTGGCGGCGGCGCGCACGATCGAGGCCGGGTCAGGCACGTGCTCCAGCATTTCCATGCAGGTGACGACGTCGAACTGGCCGGCTTCCTGCTCGGCCATCTCTTCGGCCGCGATGTGCTTGTAGCGCACCTCGACGCCCGATTCCAGGCTGTGCAGATCGGCCACCTTGAGCGCCTTCTTGGACAGGTCGATGCCCGTCACTTTCGCGCCCTTGCGCGCCATCGATTCGGACAGCACGCCGCCGCCGCAACCGATGTCGATCACGTTCTTGCCGCTAAGTGGCGCGCGCGCATTGATCCACTCGAGGCGCAAGGGATTGATTTCGTGCAGCGGTCGGAATTCCGAGGTCGGGTCCCACCAGCGGTGGGCCAGTTCGCTGAACTTCTGGATTTCTAATGGGTCTGCGTTTGTCGTCGTCATGGCTCGAATAATAGCGGATTAATTCAATTTCGGCGGCGCAAAAACGTCGTCCCCGCGCAGGCGGGGACCCAATTTTTGCCAGCGCTATCGAAACGCTGAGAAACTTGGGCCCCCGCCTGCGCGGGGACGACGTGCTTACGGCAGTGGCTTAGAGCCGATTACTTGTTGACGGTACGGGTACCGACGACTTCGATTTCCACGCGACGGTTCTGGGCGCGGCCTTCGGCGGTCTTGTTGTCCGCTTTCGGCTGGCTTTCGCCCTTGCCTTCGGTGTAGATGCGGGTTTCTTCGATGCCTTTGCCTTTCAGGTAGGCCTTGACGGCTTCGGCGCGGCGGATCGACAGCTTCTGGTTGTAGGCATCGGTGCCGATCGAGTCGGTGTGGCCGACGGCGATGATGACTTCCAGGTTCATGTCGCCCAGCTTGGCGCTCAGCTCATCCAGCGAAGCCTTGCCGGCCGGCTTCAGGATCGCCTTGTCGAAGTCGAAGAAGGCGTCGGCCGAGTAGCTGACTTTTTCCGAGGTCGGCACTGGCGCGGCCACGACTGGCGCAGGCGCTGGAGCCGGTGCCGGCGCTGCCGGTGGCGGCGGAGCGACGCACTTGCCGTTTTCGAGTTTCTCTGGCTCGACGCACAGTGGCGCATCGCAGCCCGGGACCGCGTCGGCCGGGGTCCAGTAGCCGGTGCGCCAGCACAGGCCGAAAGGATTGCGCGCGATCACGCCGCGGGAGTCCTGCACATAGGCGCTGTATGGGGTGCGAGCCTGGATGTCGGTGGTCAGCGGTGCGTAGGGTGGGGCGCTTTGGGCGGAGGCGACGCCCGCAATCGCGGCCGACGCTGCGAGCAGAACAGTGATCAGTTTCTTCATATTCTTTTCCTTTCGGTTAATTCCGTAGCGATTCAGACAGGCTCCATGTGGTCATAAGATTAACACGGCGGCCGCTCCGTCTGTTTCGTATTATGAAACAAGCAATTGACTTCCTGTCCATTTTGCCACATGCACCAAAATCGCACGACTGCACCCAAATCAAACATCAAGCATTAATTGCTTGACGTTGTTTTGCCGCAACATTTCCACAAGCGTGCCCGGCCGGGGACGACAATGCTGGAAATTTCGTGGTCATTCCATCGGTCGACCCTTGATTTCCGGCATCCATAGTGGGCCGGTCGGAATTGAGCAACTGCTATCTGTCGCATGGTAGAATCGTCCGTTGCAACTTATAACCATCGCCTGAAAGCAGTCGACCCGCCCAATGGATCAATTCGCAAAAGAAACAGTCCCGATTTCCCTCGAAGAAGAGATGCGCAAGAGCTACCTCGATTACGCCATGAGCGTGATCGTGGGCCGTGCGCTGCCGGACGTACGCGACGGCCTGAAGCCGGTGCACCGCCGTGTGCTCTACGCGATGCACGAGATGAACAACGTGTGGAACCGTCCCTACCTCAAGTGCGCGCGCGTCGTCGGCGACACGATGGGTAAATTCCACCCGCACGGCGACTCGTCGATCTACGACACCCTGGTCCGCATGGCCCAGGACTTCTCGCTGCGCTACACCCTGGTCGACGGCCAGGGCAACTTCGGTTCGATCGACGGCGACAGCGCCGCGGCGATGCGTTACACCGAGTGCCGCCTCGACCGCATCTCGGGCGAGATCCTGGCCGACATCGACAAGGACACCGTCGACTTCCAGCCGAACTACGACGGCAAGGAAAAGGAACCGACGGTCTTGCCGACCCGCATCCCGAACCTGCTGATCAACGGTTCGTCCGGCATCGCGGTCGGCATGGCGACCAATATTCCGCCGCACAATCTGTCCGAAGTCATCAACGGCGCGATGCATGTGCTGCGCAATCCGGACTGCACCATCGACGAGCTGATCGAGCTGATCCCGGCGCCGGACTTCCCGACCGCCGGCATCATCTACGGCGTCTCGGGCGTGCGCGACGGTTACCGCACCGGCCGTGGCCGCGTGGTGATGCGCGCCAAGACCCACTTCGAGGAAGTGGGCCGCGACGGCAGCCGCACCGCGATCATCATCGACGAGCTGCCGTATCAGGTAAACAAGAAATCGCTGCTCGAGCGCATCGCCGAGAACGTGCGCGACAAGAAGCTCGAAGGCATTTCCGACATCCGCGACGAGTCCGACAAATCGGGCATGCGCGTGGTGATCGAACTCAAGCGCGGCGAAGTGCCTGAAGTCGTGCTGAACAATCTGTACAAGCAGACCCAGCTGCAAGACACCTTCGGCATGAATATGGTGGCGCTGGTCAATGGCCAGCCGAAGCTGCTGAACCTCAAGCAGATGCTCGAGTGCTTCCTGTCGCACCGCCGCGAAGTGGTTACCCGCCGCACCGTGTTCGAGCTGCGCAAGGCGCGCGACCGCGGCCACATGCTCGAAGGCCTGGCCGTCGCGCTGGCGAACATCGACGACTTCATCGCCATCATCAAGGCCGCGCCGACCCCGCCGGTCGCCAAGGTCGAACTGATGGACCGAGCCTGGGATTCGTCCCTGGTGCGCGAGATGCTCAATCGTACCGAACTGGGCGAGTCGGGCGGCATCGCGGCCTTCCGTCCGGAGCACCTGCCGAAGCACTACGGCATGCAGCAGAACGGCCTGTACAAGCTGTCGGACGAGCAGGCGCAAGAGATCCTGCAGATGCGCCTGCAGCGCCTGACCGGCCTGGAGCAGGACAAGATCGTCAACGAGTACAAGGAAGTGATGGCCCACATCGCCGACCTGCTCGACATCCTGGCCAAGCCGGAGCGCGTTACCACGATCATCGTCGACGAGATGACCGCCATCAAGGCCGAGTACGCCGACAATGGCAAGGACACCCGCCGTTCGACCATCGAGCACAACGCCAGCGACCTCGAGACCGAAGACCTGATCACCCCGCAGGACATGGTGGTGACCCTGTCGCACGCCGGCTACATGAAGGCGCAGCCGATCTCCGAATACCGCGCCCAGAAGCGCGGCGGCCGTGGCAAGCAGGCGACGGCGACCAAGGACGAAGACTGGATCGACCAGCTGTTCATCGCCAATACCCACGACTACATGCTGTGCTTCAGCAACCGTGGCCGCATGTACTGGCTCAAGGTGTGGGAAGTGCCGCAAGGCTCGCGCAATTCGCGCGGCAAGCCGATCGTCAATATGTTCCCGCTGCAGGACAACGAAAAGATCACCGTCGTGCTGCCGCTGCAGGGCGAGAACCGCACCTTCCCGGAGGATCACTACGTCTTCATGTCGACCTCGCTGGGCACCGTCAAGAAGACGCCGCTGCGCGACTTCAGCAATCCACGCAAGGCCGGCATCATCGCGGTCGACCTCGATGAGGGCGACGTGCTGGTCGGCGCCGCGCTCACCGACGGCAAGCACGACGTGATGCTGTTCTCCGACGGCGGCAAGGCCGTGCGCTTCGACGAGAACGACGTGCGTCCGATGGGCCGCACCGCGCGCGGCGTGCGCGGCATGAACCTGGAAGAAGGCCAGCAGGTCATCGCGCTGCTGGTGGCCGAGAGCGAAGAGCAGACCGTCCTCACCGCCACCGAGAACGGCTTCGGCAAGCGTACCCCGATCACGGAGTACACCCGCCACGGCCGCGGCACCAAGGGCATGATCGCGATCCAGACCAGCGAACGTAACGGCAAAGTGGTGGCCGCGACCCTGGTCGAGCCAAGCGACGAGATCATGCTGATCACGACCGGCGGGGTGCTGATCCGCACTCGCGTGTCCGAGATCCGCGAGATGGGCCGCGCGACCCAGGGCGTGACCCTGATCGCGGTCGAGGATGGCACCAAGCTGTCCGGCCTGCAGCGCATCGTCGAGACCGACCTCGAAGAAGTCGAGCTCGAACCGGCGCCGGAGTAATGGCGCCGGGGCGCAAGCGCGTGTGTTGTCCATGCACGCGCTTGCGCCCGTTGTCCACGTTTCGAAAACTGTGTCGATGGGCTCTGCGCCCGCATGGAAAGCCAATGAAAAAAATCCTTCTCGCCGTGACCTGCGCCGCAGCCTTTGCCGGCTTCCCTTCGTTCGCGCTGGCACAGGCGCCTGCGGCGCCGAGTGCGCAGGAGGCTGCCGCCGTCAAGGAATTGCTGGCGGCGATGGACGTGCGCAAGATGATGCTGGCCTCGTTCACCGAGATGGAAAAGGCGCTGCCGCAGATGATGCGCTCCCAGATGACGGCCGTAATCAATGCCGATCCGGCCGCCAGCGACGAGAAGAAGAAGGAAGCCATGGCCAAGGTCGAGCAAGTGCTGCCGGGCGCCGCCGAGGCGATCAACCGCATGTTCCGCGATCCTGCGCTGCTCGACGAGATGATGGCCGAGATCGGCCCGCTGTATGCCCGCAATTACAGCGTGTCGGAACTCAAGGAACTGACCGCCTTCTACCGCACCCCGCTGGGCCAGAAGATGCTGGCCCTGTCGCCGCGCCTGGCCGCCGAGAGCATGGCCGCCGGCCAGCGGGTCGTTGCGCCGCGCCTGAACGGCCTGATGCTGGAAGTGATGCAGAACGCCCAAAAATAACACCGCTTTTAAGGTGGGTTTGGGTTTTTCTGAACCATCTGTTGCTGATGTAATTATGTCGCTACATTACGTCAAATGGGAATGAAAATTTAATTTTTAAGTCCATATTATATTCGTTATGAATAATCCTGCTGCCCGATTGCATGCGTTATTAATTGAATTAAGGGGTGCTGATCGTAGTAATAGGCCTACTTTCAAAGTGTTGGCCGAAGTGTTGACGGTTGAGGAATCCATTAATGCTGTTTTCCGAGCATTGGTGACGATGCATGAGTTGATCAACGACGTTGTTCAAACAGCTCGGGCTAGCGGCAAGATGCCTTTGGTAGTTTTGGATAAGTACGCAGCTCAACTAAGCGATACTTTGACGTATGCCAATCTAGAGGCACCTTGGCATTCATATAGAGAGAAGATCACACCAGAGTGCGTGACTATTGTCGAGATTTTAGCTCATCAAGAGGGTGCTGCTCAGATTGGAGAGCCTTCTGCAGACGACTTCAACTCGTTGACCGAAAACCTGCAGAAGCTGTTCGATTCTGTAGAGAGCTTGAAGTTAGATCCGGATTTTCGAAAATTTGTGCTTGAACAGATTGAAGGCATCCGACAGTGCCTCGCGAATTATAGAATTTCTGGGGTTCAAGGTTTTCAAAAATATTTGGAACGGTTTATAGGTCAAGTTGCTCGTCACTCACAGGCTATGAGGGAACAGTCGACTGTTAACCCATCCTTAATGATGAGTTTTAGAGCAGTAATAGCCGGTGTAGCGAAGTTTGTCGGATTGACAAAAGACGGCGTGCAACTGTTGGGGAGTGTGCGCGAAGTATATATTGATGGCGCAAAGCTTTTTAATCTGTTGCCGGGAGGCGGTGATGGAGATAGCCCTGAAATCGGGAGTATCGGCGGCAGCGATACCTAGATTTCTTATTTCGCGGAAAACCTGTGACTAACATTTTCAATTTCTCGGCCGGCCCCGCCGTCCTTCCGAAAGAAGTGCTGCAACAGGCAGCGAGCGAGACGCTCGACTGGCATGGCAGCGGCATGTCGGTGATGGAGATGAGCCATCGCGGTCCAGAATTTTCCAGCATCCACCGCCAGGCGCTCGATGACCTGCGCGAGCTGCTGGACGTGCCGGCCAACTATAAAATCCTGTTCCAGCAGGGCGGGGGGCTGGGCCAGAACGCCATCGTTCCACTCAACCTGGCCGGCCGCCGCAATGATCCGGTGATCGACTTCGTTCACACCGGTTCGTGGTCGGGCAAGTCGATCACGGAAGCGGCGCGCTATGCGCGCGTCAACGTCGCCGCATCGAGCGAGGCTGAGGGTTTCGCCCGCGTTCCGGCGCGCGATTCCTGGAAACTGTCGCCGGACGCGGCCTACCTGCACATCTGCACCAACGAGACCATCGACGGCGTCGAATACCCTGGCGCGCCCGAGATCGACCCAGATGTGCCGATCGTGGCCGACATGTCGTCGCACATCCTGTCGCGGAGAATCGACGTCTCGAAATATGGCGTGATCTTCGCCGGCGCCCAGAAGAATATCGGCCCGGCCGGCCTGACCCTGGTGATCGTGCGCGAAGACCTGCTCGACTACGCGTCGCCGCAGTGCCCGTCGGCCTTCAACTGGAAGACCTGCGCCGAGCACGATTCGCTGTACAACACGCCGCCGACCTACGCGATCTATATCGCCGGGCTGGTGTTTGCCTGGCTCAAGGCCAATGGCGGCGTGGCGGCGATGGAGGCGCGCAATATCGAAAAGGCGCGCCTGTTGTACGAGGCGCTCGACCGCGACGATTTCTACGCCAACCGCGTGGCGCCCGAATTCCGTTCGCGCATGAACGTGCCGTTCTACCTGCGCGACGAAGCGCTGAACCAATCATTCCTGGCCGGCGCACAAGCGCGCGGCCTGCTGCAACTGAAGGGCCACAAGTCCGTCGGCGGCATGCGGGCATCGATCTACAACGCGATGCCGATCGAGGGCGTACAGGCCCTCGTCGATTACTTGAACGAGTTTGCGGGGCGGTGATTCCGGTGTGATGCGCGACGGCGCATCGGCCGGTTGAACGCGTGGACGGCGTAGCCGTCCACCCCACATGATGTGACATACCGTGGGGTGGGCGGCTTTGCCGCCCACGCGTTCAACGAACGTCGGCTCACCATTGACGCAAACAAAATCGACCCACAGCATAACGATGACAGACAAACTCAAACCCCTGCGCGAACGCATCGATGCGATCGACGCGCAAATCCTCTCGCTGCTCAGCGAGCGCGGCAAGGTCGCGCAAGAGGTCGGCCACGTCAAGGCCGAAACCAACGCCCCGGTGTTCCGTCCCGAGCGCGAAGCGCAGGTGTTGCGCGGCGTCGCCGACCGCAATCCCGGTCCGCTCAAGGACAAGGACGTGCAGACCATCTTCCGCGAGATCATGTCGTCCTGCCGCGCGCTCGAGAAGCGCGTGACGGTCGCCTACCTCGGCCCGAGCGGCACCTTCAGCGAGCAGGCCGTGTTCCAGCAGTTCGGCACCGCCATCGAGACGCTGCCGTGCGTGTCGATCGACGAGGTGTTCCGCGCCACCGAGGCCGGCACCGCCGACTTCGGCGTGGTCCCGGTCGAGAACTCGTCCGAAGGCGCGATCAACCGTTCGCTCGACCTGCTCCTGGGGACCACCACCATCATCAGCGGCGAGGTGTCGATCGCCGTGCACCACAGCCTGATGACGAAGACCGGTTCGATGGACGGTGTCAAGGTCGTCTGCGCGCATTCGCAGGCGCTGGCCCAGTGCCAGGTCTGGCTCAACCTGCACCATCCGCACATCGAGCGCCGCGCCGTAGCCTCGAACGCCGAGGCGGCGGTGCTGGCGAGCCAGGATCCGACGGTGGCCGCGATCGCCAGCGAGATGGCGGGCGAGCAGTACCAGCTGGGCGTCGTGCAGGCCCACATCCAGGACGACCCGCACAATCGCACCCGCTTCGTGGTGATCGGCCAGCTGCAGACCGGGCCGTCGGGCAAGGACCGCACCGGCATCGTGCTGGCCGTGCCGAACAAGGCCGGCGCCGTCTACAACCTGCTGGCGCCGCTCGAAAAGCATGGCGTGTCGATGACCCGTTTCGAATCGCGCCCGGCGCGCATCGGCACCTGGGAGTATTACTTCTACGTCGACATCGAGGGCCATGTGCACGACGCCGCGGTGGCGCGCGCGCTCGAGGAACTCAAGGACAACGCCGCCTTCTTCAAGGTGCTGGGCTCGTACCCGCAAAGCCTTTAACAATAGAGAGAGACACATCATGTCGAAATTCGGTCCAGAATACGTCCGTGCCATCGCCCCTTACCAGGCCGGCAAACCCATCGCCGAAGTCGCCCGCGAGTTCGGCCTCGACGAAGCGACCATCGTCAAGCTGGCTTCCAACGAGAACCCCTTCGGCCTGCCGGAATCGAGCCGCGCCGCGATGCTCGAAGCCGCCGCCGACCTGGGCCGCTACCCGGACGCCAACGGCTTCGAACTCAAGACCGCGCTGTCGCAGCGCTACGACGTGCCGCTCGAGTGGATCACCCTCGGCAACGGCAGCAACGACATCCTGGAGATCGCCGCCCATGCCTTCGTGCAGAAGGGTGAAGCGGTCGTGTATTCCCAGTACTCGTTCGCCGTGTACGCGCTGGCCACGCAGGGCGTGGGTGGACGCGCCATCGTGGTGCCGAGCGTGAACTACGGCCACGACCTGGATGCGATGGCCGCCGCCATCGACGCGGACACGCGCCTGGTCTACGTCGCCAACCCGAACAACCCGACCGGCACCTTCATCCCGGCCGAACAGGTCGAAGCCTTCCTGCAGAAGGTCCCGGCCAACGTGATCGTGGTGCTGGACGAAGCGTATAACGAATACCTGGCGCCGGAACACCAGTTCGAGTCGAGCGCCTGGGTGCGCAAGTACCCGAACCTGATCGTCTCGCGCACCTTCTCCAAGGCCTACGGCCTGGCCGGCCTGCGCGTGGGCTTCGCCATCGCCCAGCTGGAAGTCACCGACCTGATGAACCGCATCCGCCAGCCGTTCAACGTCAACTCGCTGGCGCAGGCCGCCGCGGTCGCCGCGCTGAACGACAAGGCGTTCCTGGAGAAAGGCGCAAAGAACAACGCCGAGGGCTACAAGCAGATGGTCGCCGCCTTTGAAGAGCTGAAGCTCGAGTATGTGCCGTCGTTCGGCAACTTCGTGCTGGTGAAGGTTGGCGACGACGAGGGCGCCGGCGCGCGCGTGAACCTGGCGCTGCTCAAGCAAGGCGTGATCGTGCGTCCGGTCGGCGCCTATGGCCTGCCGCAGTGGCTGCGCATCTCGATCGGCCTGCCGGAAGAGAACGCGGCCTTCATCGCGGCATTGCGCAAGGCGCTGGGCTGAATGCTCGCCAAAGTCGTTATCGTCGGCGTCGGCCTGATCGGCGGCTCGTTCGCGCTGGCGCTCAAGCGCGCCGGCCAGGTGGGCGAGGTGGTCGGCATCGGCCGTCACCCGGAAGCGCTGGCGCGTGCGCTTGAACTGGGCATCGTCGACCGCGTATGCGACGACCATGCCGATGCGCTGCGCGGCGCCGACCTGGTGCTGCTGGCGGCGCCAGTGGCCCAGACCGGCCCGATTCTCGAAGCGCTGTTGCCGCACCTCGAGCCGCAGACGGTCGTGACCGACGCCGGCAGCACCAAATGCGACGTGGTCGCGGCCGCGCGCGCGGTGTTGCAGGATCGCGTGCACCAGTTCGTGCCGGGCCACCCGATCGCGGGCAGCGAATCGAATGGTCCCGACGCCGCGCTGGCCGCACTCTATCAAGGCAAGAAGTGCGTGCTGACGCCGCTGCCGGAGAACGCTGAGCAAGACGTCGAAAAAGTCGCCGGCGCCTGGCGCGCCTGCGGCGCCGTGATCCACACGCTCAGCCCGGAAGACCATGACCGCGTGTTCGCCGCCGTCAGCCATCTGCCGCACCTGCTGGCCTATGCGCTGGTGGACGACATCGCCGCCAAGCCGCATGCGGACCTGCTGTTCCAGTACGCCGCCAGCGGTTTCCGCGACTTCACGCGCATCGCCGGTTCGTCGCCCGAAATGTGGCGCGACATCAGCCTGGCCAACCGCGCCGCGCTGCTTACCGAGCTAGATGCATATCTGGCACAATTGACGTCGATGCGGGCCATGCTCGCGGCCGCAGACGGCGTCGGCTTGCAAGGAATCTACGCGACCGCCCAGCGCGCCCGCCGCGAATGGCAAGAGGCCATCGAAGCCGGCGCGCTGGAACGGCGTTCGCCCAATCAGGAAAACACATGACGCAGCAAAAACACTACCCGCAGCATATCGACCTCGAGCCCGTGCTTCATGCGCAGGGAACGGTGCGGCTGCCGGGTTCCAAGTCCATCTCGAACCGCACGCTGCTGCTGGCGGCGCTGTCCGAGGGCACGACCACGATCCACGACCTGCTGGCCTCGGACGACACCATGGTGATGCTGGGCGCGCTGCGCTCGCTCGGCATCCAGTGGGATGAAGTCGACGAGCGCACCGTGGTCGTGCACGGCAATGGCGGCGAGCTGCCGAACCATGAAGCCGACCTGTTCATGGGCAATGCCGGCACCGCGATCCGCCCGCTGACGGCGGCGCTGGCCGTGATCGGCGGCGACTATACCTTGCATGGCGTGTCGCGCATGCACGAGCGTCCGATCGGCGACCTGGTCGACGCGCTGAACGAAGTCGGCGCCCAGATCGAGTACACGGGAGAGCAGGGCTTTCCGCCGCTGCGCATCCGCCGCGGCCGCGTCAACCCGCAGCGCATCGCCGTGCGCGGCAATGTGTCGAGCCAGTTCCTGACCGCGCTCCTGATGGCGGCGCCACTGATGGCCAAGACCCATCCGGTGGCGATCGACGTCGTCGGCGAGCTGATCTCGAAGCCGTATATCGAGATCACCCTGAACCTGATGCGCCGCTTCGGCGTCGAGGTCGAGCAGAACGGCTGGGCCTCGTTCACCGTGCATCCCGGCCAGCGCTACCAGAGTCCCGGCACGATCCACGTCGAGGGCGACGCGTCGTCGGCATCCTATTTCCTGGCGGCCGGCGCGATCGCCGGCGGTCCGGTGCGGGTGGAGGGTGTGGGCGAACAGAGCATCCAGGGCGATGTGCGCTTCGCCGACGCGCTCGAGAGGATGGGCGCCATCGTCACCCGCGGCGATAACTGGATCGAAGCGCGCTCGAACGGCGTGCTGAAAGCCATCGACGCCGATTTCAATCACATTCCGGACGCGGCGATGACGATCGCGGTGGCGGCGCTGTACGCCGACGGTCCGAGCACCCTGCGCAATATCGCCAGCTGGCGCGTGAAGGAAACCGACCGCCTGGCGGCCATGGCCACCGAGCTGCGCAAGGTCGGCGCCGAGGTGGAGGAGGGGCCGGACTACATCCGCATCACCCCGCCGGAAGAGCTGAAGCCGGCCACGATCGACACCTACGACGACCACCGCATGGCGATGTGCTTCTCGCTCGCTTCGCTGGACGGCAAGGCGCGCCGCGGCAACGCGATGCGCATCAACGATCCGAAATGCGTCGCCAAGACCTTCCCCGATTATTTCGAAGCGTTCGCGGGCATCGCGCGCGACGAGCTGTTCTAACCGATTGCCAGGATCCGCATGCCGAATTCGAACGTTCCAGTCATCACCATCGACGGCCCCACCGCATCCGGCAAGGGGACGGTCGCCAGCCGGGTCGCCGAGCGCCTCAGCTTCCACCTGCTCGATTCGGGCGCCCTGTACCGCCTGACGGCGCTGCAGGCGCTGCGGCGCGAGGTCGAGCTGCGCGACGAGCACGCGATCGCCAAGCTGGCCGAGCACCTGCCGGCGCGCTTCCAGGGAGAGCATATCTACCTGGCGCAAGAGGAAGTGACGCACGCGATCCGGGCCGAGGAGGTGGGCAATATGGCGTCGAAGATCGCGGCGCTGCCGACCGTGCGCCAGGCGCTGTTCGGGCTGCAACTGGGCTTTCGCCAGACGCCGGGCCTGGTGGCCGACGGGCGCGATATGGGGACCGTGATCTTCCCGACCGCCAAGCTGAAGGTGTTCTTGACCGCAAGTGTTGAGGCCCGTGCGCAACGCCGGTATAAGCAATTGATTGACAAAGGGTTTTCTGCTAATATGAACGACCTCCTGGCAGATTTGCAGGCAAGAGACGAGCGCGACACCAATCGCGCGGTCGCTCCCCTGGCCCCGGCAAGCGATGCGCATCTGCTGGATACGTCCGAAATGGGCGTGGATCAGGCAGTGGACCAGGTGTTGGCCTGGTACGCGCAAAAGTAATCAAGAAGAGTTTTTTAAAGACTTTGAATGGCGTTGATGGTGTTTTCGACGATCGGCTGCAATAGCGGCCGGTAGTCGTCAGCACCTGAACGTCATTCCCGCGCAGGCGGGAATCCAAGTTCGATGCATACCGTTGGCTCGAGTCATCGCCGTGGTAGGCAAGCAAACTTGGGTCCTCGCCTGCGCGGGGACGACGGCTTCACGGCCGGCGTCCTTTGGTGCTTGCAACAGATTTTTTACCGTTGCAGGCGTGTTTTAACCCTAACCCAGTTCAGTCCGCATATTGCCGGCCTGCTGGCTAACATGAAATAACACTCCTTTTATGTCTACTGCAACCCAAGATACCGGTATGGAAAGCTTCGCAGCCCTCTTCGAGGAATCGCTGTCGCGTCAAGACATGCGTTCGGGCGAAGTCATTTCGGCTGAAGTCGTGCGCCTGGATCACAACTTCGTGATCGTCAACGCCGGCCTGAAGTCGGAAGCGTTCATCCCAGTTGAAGAATTCAAGAACGACCAGGGCGAACTGGAAGTTCAGATCGGCGATTTCGTTTCCGTGGCTATCGAGTCGCTGGAAAACGGCTTCGGCGACACCATCCTGTCGCGCGACAAGGCCAAGCGCCTGGCATCGTGGCTGGCACTGGAAAAAGCGATGGAATCGGGCGAAATCGTCACCGGTACCGTCAACGGTAAAGTCAAAGGCGGCCTGACCGTCCTGACCAACGGCATCCGCGCCTTCCTGCCGGGTTCGCTGGTTGACACCCGTCCAGTCAAGGACACCACCCCATTCGAAGGCAAGACCCTCGAATTCAAGGTCATCAAGCTGGACCGCAAGCGTAACAACGTCGTGCTGTCGCGTCGCGCCGTCATCGAAGCATCGATGGGCGAAGAGCGCGCGAAGCTGATGGAAACCCTGAAAGAAGGCACCGTGGTTACCGGCGTCGTCAAGAACATCACCGACTACGGTGCGTTCGTCGACCTGGGCGGCATCGACGGCCTGCTGCACATCACCGACCTGGCATGGCGTCGCGTGCGTCACCCGTCGGAAGTTCTGTCGGTTGGCCAAGAGATCACCGCTAAGGTCCTCAAGTACGATCAAGAGAAGAACCGCGTTTCGCTGGGCGTCAAGCAACTGGGCGACGATCCATGGACCGGTCTGTCGCGTCGTTACCCACAAGGCACCCGCCTGTTCGGTAAAGTCACCAACCTGACCGACTACGGCGCGTTCGTCGAAGTGGAACAAGGCATCGAAGGCCTGGTCCACGTGTCGGAAATGGACTGGACCAACAAGAACGTGGCTCCAAACAAGGTTGTCCAGCTGGGCGACGAAGTGGAAGTCATGGTCCTGGAAATCGACGAAGAGCGTCGCCGTATCTCGCTGGGCATGAAGCAGTGCAAGGCGAACCCATGGGACGACTTCGGCATGACCCACAAGAAGGGCGACAAGGTCAAGGGTTCGATCAAGTCGATCACCGACTTCGGCGTCTTCATCGGCCTGCCAGGCAACATCGATGGCCTGGTCCACCTGTCGGACCTGTCGTGGACCGAAGCCGGCGAAGAAGCCGTGCGTCGCTTCAAGAAGGGTGACGAGCTGGAAGCCGTCGTCCTGGCAATCGACGTCGAGCGCGAGCGTGTTTCGCTGGGCGTGAAGCAGCTGGAAGGCGACCCGTTCAACACCTACTCGTCGCTGAACGACAAGGGTTCGCTGGTCACCGGCACCGTGAAATCGGTTGAGCCAAAAGGCGCCGTGATCTCGCTGAGCGATGAAGTCGAAGGCTACCTGCGCGCTTCGGAAATCTCGCGTGACCGCGTGGAAGACGCTGGCACCCACCTGAAAGTGGGCGACAAGGTCGAAGCCCTGGTCATCAACATCGATCGCAAGGCTCGCAGCATCCAGCTGTCGATCAAGGCGAAAGACAGCGCCGACACCCAGGAAGCGATGAGCAAACTGGCGAACGACAACAGCGCAGCTTCGGGCACCACCAGCCTGGGCGCACTGCTGAAGGCCAAGTTCGACAATAAGAACTAATCAGGAATTTCCTGAGGAGCTGCGATGACCAAATCCGAGCTGATCAACCGTCTGGCTGAGCGTTATTCCCAGCTGGTGGCGAAGGATGCGGAATTCGCTGTCAAGACCATCCTCGATGCGATGACCAACGCCCTGGCGACCGGGCAGCGCATCGAGATCCGTGGTTTCGGCAGCTTTTCGCTGAACAGCCGTCCCCCGCGCATCGGACGCAATCCGAAGTCCGGCGACAAGGTGATGGTGCCCGAAAAACGGGTGCCGCACTTCAAGCCGGGCAAGCAGTTGCGCGAGCGGGTGGATGCGATGGTCGGGCAACCGATCATCAACGATTGAGTCGCCCTGCAGTCCCGAAAAACGGCATCCGCGAGGATGCCGTTTTTTTTCGCCGGTCTGCGATTGGCTTCCAGCCCACGCCCGGTGTCATTTTGAAATATCATGGCGAATATGCGACACTTCGCCCTCACACCATTCTCCAGCGGAACCTGCTGATGAAATTCGTCTCGACCATCGTCGGAATCGTCCTGTTCATCCTCTTCTTCGGCTTCGCCCTGAAGAACACCCAGGAAGTCGACCTGCATTTCTTCCTGCAATATGAATTGCGCGGCCCGCTGGTGCTGATGCTGCTGGCCTTCTTCGTGGCCGGCGCCGCCTTCGGCATCCTGGCGCTGGCTCCGACCGTGTTCCGCCAGCGCCGCGAGAAATGGCTGAACAAGATCACCATCCAGTCCCTGCAAAGCGCCGCCGGCACCGGTAACGCAGCGCCGACGCCGGACAGCGTGACCCCGCCCCCTGCACCGCGGCCCTGAACAATAACAACACTAGAATCCATGGAATTTGAACTCTGGATGCTGCTTGGCATCCCATTCTTTTTTGGCCTCGGCTGGCTTGCCGCCCGGGTCGACATCAACGAACTGGTCTCCGAATCGCGTACCTTGCCACGCGGCTACTTCAAGGGCCTCAACCACCTGCTGAACGACCAGCCCGACAAAGCCATCGATTCCTTCATCGAGATCGTCAAGCTCGACCCCGAATCGGCCGACATGCACTTTGCCCTCGGCAACCTGTTCCGCCGCCGCGGCGAGACCGAGCGCGCGATCCGGGTGCACCAGAACCTGCTGGCGCGGCCCGACCTGCCGGCCGAGGACAAGGCGCACGCCCAGTACGAGCTCGGCATTGACTACCTGAAGGCCGGCCTGCTGGACCGCGCCGAGGAAACCTTCAACCAGCTGGTCGATACCTCGTATGCGGTCAAGGCGCGCCGCTCGCTGCTCGAGATCTACCAGCGCGAGAAGGAATGGAAGCGCGCCATCGCCGCCGCCGAAGGCCTGCAGGATTCGGGCGCCGGATCGCGCCAGAAGGAAATCGCCCAGTTCTATTGCGAACTGGCCCAGGACGCGCTGGTGCACACGGCGCCGAGCGACGCCATGCAATTGCTCGACAAGGCACTGGAAGCCGACCGCCACAGCGTGCGCGCCACCATCCTGCGCGGCGACGCGCTGCTGGCCCAGGGCGACGTCGAAGAGGCGCTCAAGACCTGGCGCCGCGTCGAGCAGCAGAGCGTGCCGCACGTGGCGCTGGTGGCTGCCCGCCTGATGGATGGCTACCGCAAGGTGGGCCGCCCGCAGGAAGGCGTCAACCTGCTCAAATCGTATTTGGCCGAGGCCTCGTCGATCGACCTGATCGAAGTCGTGTTCAAGGCCGTCATCGAGCTCGATGGCGTGCAGGCGGCCAAGGAACTCGTCGTCGAAGAGCTGCGCCGCAATCCAACCCTGCTGGGCCTGGATAAACTGCTGGAAGCGCGCCTGATGGATGCGCCGGCGAATATCTGGGAAGAGCTGTCGATGGTCAAGAACCTGGTGCAGCGCTATACGCAGAAGCTGGCGCGCTACCAGTGCAGCCACTGCGGCTTCAAGGCGCGCCAGTTCTACTGGCATTGCCCGGGGTGCAACCGCTGGGATTCCTACCCGCCGCGCCGCACCGAAGAACTGAACGTCATGAACTGAGCACGATGAACAAGCCGACTCCAAGCCGCCTGCTGGCGGCCGACGATTTCCGCCAGCAGGCGGCCCCGCAACTGTCTTCCGTGCGCCTGCTGGTGGTGGGCGACGTCATGCTCGACCGCTACTGGTTCGGCGACGTCTCGCGCATTTCGCCCGAGGCCCCGGTGCCGGTGGTGCGCATCGAGAAGCGCGAAGAGCGCCTGGGCGGCGCCGCCAACGTGGCGCGCAACGCCGCCGCGCTCGGCGCCCACACGGGCCTGCTGGGCGTGGCCGGCGCCGACGAGGCGGGCGACCAGATGGAACAATTGCTGCAGGATGGCGGCATCCACAGCTACCTGAAGCGCGACGAGGCGATCTCGACCATCATCAAGCTGCGCGTGATCGGCCGCCAGCAACAGATGGTGCGCATCGACTTCGAGGATGCGCCGACCGAGAACGTCCTGCGCGACAAGCTCACCCAATTCAAGGCGCTGCTGCCTGACTACGACGTGATCGTCCTGTCCGACTACAACAAGGGCGCCCTGGTCAACGTGGCCGAGATGATCGCGCTGGCGCGCGCCGCCGGCAAGATCGTACTGGTCGATCCGAAGGGCGACGACTTCACGCCGTATCGGGGCGCGAGCATCCTGACCCCGAACCGCTCCGAGCTGCAGCGCGTGGTGGGGGGCTGGAAGACCGAAGAGCAATTGCTCGAGAAAGCGCAGAAGCTGCGCGAGGAACTGAGCCTGGACGCACTGCTGCTGACCCGCTCCGAAGAAGGCATGAGCCTGTTCACCAGAGACGAGGTGCTGCACGTGCATGCCGATGCGCGCGAAGTGTTCGACGTCTCGGGCGCCGGCGACACCGTGATCGCCACGCTAGCCACCATGCTCGGCACCGGCGCGCCGCTGGCCGAGGCCCTGGTCACCGCCAACCGCGCCGGCGGCATCGTGGTCGGCAAGCTGGGCACCGCTACCGTGACGCGCGAGGAGTTGTTTCCCGCCTGACGCTTGATCGCGCTCAGTCCCCGGGCCCCAACAATAGCCGGGGTCATCCGTCTAAGTGAACACCGGCGGCGCCCCGCCGTCGGGAGCATTCACTTACGGAGAACATGCAATGATCAAGAATCTGATGCTGGCGGTCGCCGCGCTGGTCGCCTCGGCTGGGTTTGCTTTCGCCCAGGTGGACGTCAACAAGGCCGATGCCGCGGCGCTCGATGGCGTGAAGGGCGTGGGGCCGAGCATGTCCAAGGCCATCCTGGACGAACGCGCCAAGGGCGAATTCAAGGACTGGGCCGACCTGCAGGGACGCGTCAAGGGCCTGGGCGACAAGAAGGCCGCCAAGCTGTCCGAAGCCGGCCTGGTGGTCAACGGCAAGGGCAAGGAAGGCGCCGCGGGCAAGCCGGTCGCGAAAGACGCCAAGCCGAGCCAGACGGCCGACGCCAAGGCGGCCCTGTGATCGCCAGATGACATGTATTGACTGACATTCCCGCGGCCGCGTGGCAAGATGTGCAAGCTCATCTGTTACAGCTTGCACATCAATACCAGAAAGGTCATCATGCCTCACGCCCGTGTTTCCACCGCCTTGCTGGCGGCCCTGCTGGCCGCGTCCGCGACGGCTTCTGCCGCCACCCCGGCCCAGCCGAACATCACCGCCCAGCAAGCCCAAATCAACAAGATCCTGGGCGAAATTTCGCAGCAGCGTATCGAAAGCCATATCCGCAAGCTGGTCAGCTTCGGCACCCGCCACACGATGTCGGAAACCGAATCGAATACGCGCGGCATCGGCGCCGCGCGCCGCTGGATCAAGGCCGAGCTGGAGCGCTGCGGCGCCGGCACGCCGCTGCAGGTGGCCTTCGACAGCCATGTGGCGCCGGTCTCGGCGCGCATCTCGAAGCCGACCGAGATCGTCAACGTGGTCGCGACCCTGCCGGGCACGCAGGCGGCCTCGAAGGACCGCATGTACGTCGTGAGCGGCCACTACGACTCGCGCGCCTCGGACGTGATGGACTTCACCTCGGATGCGCCGGGCGCCAACGACGACGCCTCGGGCACCGCCGCCATCATGGAGCTGGCGTGCGTGATGGCCAGGTACAAGTTCGACGCCACGCTCGTGTTCATGGCCGTCGCGGCCGAGGAGCAGGGCCTGATCGGCGCCCGCCACTGGGCGACCCAGGCGCGCGAGAAGGGCTGGAACGTGGCCGGCATGTTCACCAACGACATCATCGGCAGCTCGCGCGGCGACGACGGCAAGGTCGACGACAAATCGGTGCGCCTGTTCGCCCAGAGCATCCCGGCGACCAAGGAAATGAGCGAGGCCGTGCGCCAGCTGGTGGCCACCGGCGGCGAGAACGATTCGATCTCGCGCCAGCTCGCGCGCCACACCAAGGAGCAGGGCGAGCGCTACGTGAAGGGCTTCAAGGTGTCCGTCATCCAGCGCCACGACCGCTACCTGCGCGGCGGTGACCACATGCCGTTCCTGGAGCAGGGCTATGCCGCGCTGCGCTTCACCGAGCCGGCCGAGAACTTCGACCACCAGCACCAGGACCTGCGCACCGAAAACGGCAAGGTGTATGGCGACACGCTCGACCACGTCGACTTCCGCTATGTGGCCAACGTGACCAAGGTGAATGGCGCCGCCATGGCGTCGCTGGCGCTGGCGCCATCCGCGCCACAGGAAGTGAAGCTGCGCACCGCCGGCCTGACCAACGATTCGACCCTGGTGTGGAAGGCCAATGCCGAGCCCGACCTGGCCGGCTACCGCCTCGTGTGGCGCGACACCACCAGCGCGAACTGGGAAGGCTCGAAGTGGGTCGGCAACGTCACGGAAGCGACGGTCGACCTGTCGAAGGACAATGTGTTCTTCGGCGTGCAGGCGGTCGACAAGGACGGCAACGTCAGCCCGGCGACCTATCCGCTGCCGCTGCGCTGAACCGGCGTACGCCACGCTTCCTCGCCCTGTCGGAAGATGTCCGGCAGGGCATGTTGGAACCATGCGCAAACGCCGTATTGCTTCTCGGATTAAAATGGCGCTTTGGTTTCGCAAGGAATAGAGAAAGCAATGGCTTACAAGACCATCGAAGCCACGATCGGCAACACGCCGCTCGTGCAGCTGCAGCGCCTGCCCGGCGCCGACATCGCGGCCCGCAACAACATCATCCTGGGCAAGCTGGAAGGCAATAACCCGGCCGGCTCGGTGAAGGACCGCGCCGCCATGTCGATGCTGCGCGGCGCCGAGCTGCGCGGCCAGATCAAGCCGGGCGACACGCTGATCGAAGCCACCAGCGGCAATACCGGCATCGCGCTGGCGATGGCGGCCGCGATCCTCGGCTACAAGATGATCCTCCTGATGCCCGACAACCTGTCGGTCGAGCGCCGCCAGAGCATGGCCGCGTATGGCGCGCAAATCATTCTGACGCCGAAATCGGGCGGCATGGAATACGCGCGCGACATGGCCGAGCAGATGCAGAAGGATGGCCAGGGCATCATCCTCGACCAGTTCGCCAACTTCGACAATCCACGCGCCCACTACGAGAGCACCGGTCCCGAAATCTGGCGCGACACCGAAGGCCGCATCACGCACTTCGTCAGCGCCATGGGCACCACCGGCACCATCATGGGCGTGTCGCGCTACCTGAAGGAACAGAACGAGGCCATCCGCATCATCGGCGCCCAGCCCGAGGAAGGCTCGTCGATCCCGGGCATCCGCAAATGGCCCGAAGCCTACCTGCCGAAGATCTACGAGGCGGCGCGCGTCGACCAGGTCGAGAGCGTGAGCCAGGCGTCCGCCGAACAGATGGCGCGCCGGCTGGCCGCCGAAGAGGGCATCTTCTGCGGCATCTCCGCCGCCGGCGCCTGCGAAGTCGCGCTGCGCATCGCCCAGACGGTGGAAAACGCGACCATCGTGTTCGTGGTGTGCGACCGCGGCGACCGCTATCTGTCGACCGGCGTCTTCCCGGCCTGAACGGGGTCGCGCAATGAAAAAGGCCGCCTGGGTGACAGGCGGCCTTGTTGTATCAGTCGCTGGGACTGCATAGACCGTTCAGTTGGCATGTCGCCGACGATATCCGGTCGTCCGCCAATGCGGCGGCTCGTACGCCCGCGCGGGCGTACGCACTACTCATCCGGCGGCGCGCAAGGCGCCGCCCATCCCGCCAGGAGAGAAGCCCGGGCGCCAACTGCCGCGCCCCCGACGACTCAGTCCTTGGCTGCCGGGACCGCGCCTTCCTTCGGCTTGAACTGCTTGTCGCTGATGCGGAACTTCGCACGGCGATCGCCCATCAGGTAGCGCAGGTCGCGGATCGACAGGTCGCTGACTTCGTGCATGCGGATCAGCAGCGAAGCGCCGACCGGCAGGCGGTGGTGGCGGATCTTCGAGATCACCGGCGGCGCCACTTCGAGGGCGCGCGACAGGGCTGCGTCGTTTTTCAGGCGCAGGTTCTCGATCAGGGTGTCGAGCAGGCGGTTCGGGTTGTACTGAAGCAGTTCATCGCCTTCCGAATCGCTGTTCATATCAATGCCGACTTGGTTAGTCATGATTCAAATTCCTATCTGGGGTTGAAACGGAGTCGCTGGCGGCGTTCGATTCCGGAAGTTTAATTTCGTAATTTTCTATTCAATTGTACAACTATTTTTATTCCGATACTCATGAGCAAGTCGGAATCATTTTTCTCACCTCGGATTTTGTTGTCTCATTGCAACAATAGCCGCAATGCAATTCTCTCACAAAGTCACTGAAGAAATATATTGTTTTTTATTTAATGACCAGTGTACGAGCATCCAGCATTTGATGCCGCACGGTACGATATTTGCTGACGAAATGGAAAGAAACAGGGGGGTATGTTGCCATCAGTGCTATTTTTGTCACGGACACAACAATGTTGTCGGCGGATACCCCTGGGGGGTATGTAGGAGAATGCCTACGAACAACGGAAGAGGAAGGCGGGAAATCTGTTACAAAAGATTACAAAATTTCCCGCCTGGAAAGACTCAGCCGGGCCGTGCCGCCCGCACTGCACGCCCCAGGTCGACGACCGACATGGCATAGAAGTAACTGCGATTGTATTTGGTGATGGCATAGAAGTTATCGTTAGCCACCCAGTATTCCGTCGCCTCGGCGCCGTTTTGCAGGTCGATCAGGCCGTACAGGCGGTCGCCCGGCAGCGTCGTCCCGGTGGTCACGCCCGCTTCGCGCAGCTCTTCCGGGCGCAGGGTGGCTTCCAGGCCGCGCCCGAGCAAGCCTTCCCAGGCGCGTGCCGGCGAAACGTCGGCTGCGAACGCGGTCGGGCCGCGGTGCTCGGCATTCCAGCCATGCTGGACCAGGAAATTGGCCACACTGCCGATCGCATCGGTGGCCGAACCGCGCAGGTCGACCCGGCCGTCGCTGTCGAAGTCGACGCCGTACTTGAGAATATTGCTCGGCATGAACTGCGGCATCCCGACCGCGCCGGCGAACGAGCCCAGCAGCGAGAACGGATCGTAGCCGCGTTCGCGCGCCAGCACCAGGGTATTGGCCAGCTCCTCGCGGAAGAACGCCTTGCGGGCGGCCTGGTTCGGCGCTTCCGGATAGGCGAAGGCGAGCGTGGTCAGGCTGTCCAGCACGCGGAACTTGCCGGTATCGCGGCCATAGATGGTCTCGATGCCGATGATGCCGACGATGATCTCGGCCGGCACGCCATAGGCCGCCTCGGCGCGCGCCAGCGCATCGGCATTCTCGTTCCAGAAGCGCACGCCGGCGCGGATGCGGATCGGCTCGATGAAGCGCGCGCTATAGGCTTGCCAGTTCTTCGGCTTGCCCGGCGGCGCCGGCTTGACCAGCTGCACGGCGCGGTCGATGAAACGGACCTGGCCGAACAGGGTATGCAGCGCCTCGCGCTCGAAGCCGTGCTGCGTGACCATCTCTTCGATGAACTCGCGCACCGGCAGCCATTCGACGAAGTTCACGTGTTCCGGGTCCTGGTCGGCCGCCAGCGTCATGGCGGCTTGGGTCGAGGTGGTCTGGGGAGCGGCGAGGGCATCGCCATGCGCGCCGGCGGCAAGCGCGAGCGCGGAAAACAGGATTGCGATCGATTTCATCTGACTTGCGACAATAAGCTTTTCAAGGTGGCGGTAAGCCGGGGATCGGTTGTCGGGGGCGCGTAGCGCCAGGCGCTGTAACGACGCAGGAATTCCTGCGCCGCCGCGCGCGTTTGAGGCGCCAGCTCGCTGGCGCCGGCGACCCGCGCCGCGTAGGCGCTCGGTCCTTCGTCCTGCGCGCGCGCCAGGCCCAGTTGGCCGAGACGCTTGCACAGGGTCGAGTATAGAGCATCGACCGGGTGGATTTCCCGGCGGCGGCGCAAAAAGACCAGCAGGGCGAGGCCCAGGGCAACAGACGTTAACAGAGCGATAAAAGGCCAGCCGGACAGTTTGCGCCGCAAGTCGCGCACGACGTCGCGCTGGCGCTCCGGCGTATAGTTGAGCACCCACTGGTTCCAGCCGTTGTTGACGGCGCCGACGGCGTTGCGCAGCTGGGCCAGCCAGGCGTTGGCGCCGCCCTGGAACGGATTCATGCCGCGCAGCGCCTCGATGCCGAACGGCGCCGGGCGCGGCACCGAGGCGTCCAGGCCGCGCCGCACGCGCTCGGGCGCCACCGCCGCGGTCGGGTCGACCCGCTGCCAGCCGATGCCCGCGATCCAGACTTCGGCCCAGGCGTGGGCATCGGACTGGCGCACGGTCATGAAGCCGTCGAGGGGATTGATCTCGCCGCCCTGGTAGCCGGTCACCACGCGCGCCGGCACGCCGGCCGCGCGCAGCAGGAACACGAAGGCGCCCGAATAGTGTTCGCAAAAGCCCGAGCGGGTGCCGTACAGGAATTCGTCGACCGTGTGCCGGCCCAGCAGCGGCGGCGCCAGCGTGTATTCGAAAGGCTGCTCGCGGAACTGCGCCAGCACGGCCTCGACCCGCTGCGCCGGATCGGGCAGCCGGCGCAGCGCGCGCCCGGCGGCCAGCGCGCGCGGGTTGAAGCCATACGGCAGCAGCAGCCAGCGGCGGGCGTCGTCCAGGGTCGGCCCGCCCTGGAAGGCGAACTGCAGGTGCGAGCTGGCGCGATAGCGCACCCGGCTGGAGAGCGCCTCGTTCGCGGTCAGCTCGAACTGCGGCGAGAGGCGCAGTTCGTGGCCCGCCACCTGCGGCAGCTCGCCCGGCATCTCCAGCGTAAACACCCAGCGCGACTGCGAGGGTTCCAGCGTGACCTCGTAGTCGACCGGGTCGCCATGCACCGCCAGGTGCAGGTCGCGGCCGGAGGCCTGGCTGGCGCCGCGCGACCAGGTCAGGCCGTCGAAGAAGTCGAGCACCGGGCCGCGCCAGTAGAGCTGGGTCTGCACCGGGGGCGGCGTCAGGAAGCGCACGCGGAAGGCCGGTTCCTCGGACAAGGCCAGGTTCGACATCTGGCCCGGCGCCATCGTGTCGGAAAGGCCCGAGCGCGAACCGCCGCCTGAATCGCCCGGCATGGTCCACAGCGGGCCGTGGATGCGCGGGAAGACCACGAACAGCACGATCGCGATCGGCAGGGCGAAGGCCAGCATGCGGCCGGCCATCGCCAGGCGGGTGCGCAGCGGCGGCACCCTGCCTGCGAACTGGAACGAAAGTTGAGTCGCAAGCAATAGCAGCACCGAGGCGATCGTCAACAGGGCGGTGCCGATCCCCTGGGAATAGAAGAAGTTGGTCAGCACCAGGAAGAAGCACAGGAAGATCACGACGAACAGGTCGCGCCGCGCATGCATCTCGAGCATCTTGAAGGCGACCAGCAGCACCAGCATCGCCACCCCGGCATCCTTGCCGAGCAGGGTCTCGTAGCTGAACTGCACGCCGGCCATCGCGGCCACCGCCACCGGCAGCAGCACCAGGGCCGGCGGCATGCGCTTGCCGCGCAGGGTGATCGCGGCGCGCCAGGCCAGGGTGGCGCCGCACAGCAGCGAGACCCACAGCGGCAGGTGCAGGGTATGCGGCGCCAGCACCAGCACCGCGCTGGCCAGCAGCAGCAGGGTGTCGGCCTTGTCGCGGGTGAGGGGCGTGGCCGGGAGTTTCATGCCGCGTCCCCCATGTCGTTCTCCAGCCCATGCAGCGCCAGCGCGCGCAGGCAGGCCGCCTGGTGGGCCGCGCCCAGGGCGGCGGGCAAGCGCAGCGCGCCGAGGCGGAAGGCATAGGGCAGGGCGCGGCTTTCCGCCTCCAGCACCCAGCGCGTCAGGCGCGACAGGCGCAGCTCGAGGTCGAGCGTGGCGGGCAAGGCATCGAAGTCGAGCACCAGCTGGTCGCCTCCGCCACCCTCGAAATGCTTCGACACCAGGGCGCCGCCGATGCTGGGATCGAGCCGGGCGATCTGGCGCCAGGCCAGCTGGCGCGGCGAATCGCCGGCCTGGTAGTTGCGCACGCCGGCGAAGTCGTCGTGGCCGGCGGCGCGCAGGCTGGCCCCGCTGCCCCCGCCCAGCGGCAGGCTCGGCGCGCCTTCCTCGGGGCGCGGATAGACCAGGGCGCGCGCGGCCGGGCGCCAGTAGCTCCAGGCGGTGAACAGGCCGAGCGGAAAGCGCGTCGACAGCTTGACCCGGGCCGGCGCCAGCCAGCCGCGCTGCAGGGTCGGCACCGACAAGGTCAGGATCGCGTGGGTGCCGGGCGCGATGTCGGCCACGTGGCGGCGCATATCGTCACCCTTGGCGACGTCGGCGAAATCGGCCCAGATGGCGTAGCGCGCCAGCCGCGTGCGGTTGAACACCTGCAGTTCGAACTGGACTTCCTGGCCGGCGAACACGGGCGCGACCCGGCCCTGCTGCAGGGCCAGGTGCGCTAGGTTGCGGTAGGTGGCGACCATGTCGACCAGCGCGCATGACAGCGCAAGAAAGGTCAGGCCGAAGCCCAGGCCGAGCGCATAATTGACCGAGCCGATCAACAGCACCGCCAGCAGCAGGGCAAAGCCCAGGCCGGCCCGGCTGGGCAGGATGAACACGCGGCGCTGCCTGAGCACCACCTCGCCGGCGTCGAGCGTGCCGGCGCGCGGCAGCCAGGCGCCAGTCGCGCGGCGCAGCCGCCCGCGCAACCCCCAGACCTTCTGCGCCGTCTGCCCCATCAGACCGGGACCGCCTTCTGCAGCTGCAGCACCAGGTCGCGGCTCGCCAGCGCGGTGCCGTGGGCGGCGCGCAGGGGCCGCAGGCGGTGCGCGCAGACCGGCACCAGCACGGCCTGGATGTCTTCCGGGATCACGTGGTCGCGGCCTTCCAGCGCGGCCCAGGCGCGGCCGGCCTGCAGCAGGGCGATCGCGGCGCGCGGCGACAGGCCTTCGGCGAACAGGCCGTTCTGGCGCGACGCCTGGGCCAGCGCCTGCACATAGGTGACCAGGTTGCCTGACGCGTGGATCTCGCGCAGCTGGCGCTGGGCCTGCGCCAGTTCCTCGGGCAGCATGGCCGGCTGAAGGGTCTTGAGCATGCTGCGCCGGTCTTCGCCCATCAGCAGTGCGCGCTCGGCGGCGGCGTCCGGGTAGCCCAGGCTCAGGCACATCAAAAAGCGGTCGAGCTGCGATTCGGGCAGCGGGAACACGCCGACCTGGTTGGCCGGGTTCTGGGTCGCGATCACGAAGAACGGCTCGGGCAGCGGCCGCGTGACGCCGTCGGCCGACACCTGGCGTTCTTCCATCGCCTCGAGCAGGCCCGACTGGGTCTTGGGCGTGGCGCGGTTGATCTCGTCGGCCAGCAGCACCTGGGTGAAGATGGGCCCGGGATGGAACACGAACTCGTTCTTGTCGCGCTCGTAGACCGAGATGCCGGCCACGTCCGCCGGCAGCAGGTCGCTGGTGAACTGGACCCGGTTGAAGCGCAGGCCGAGCGAGATCGCCAGCGCATGCGCCAGCGTGGTCTTGCCCACGCCCGGCAGGTCGTCCAGCAGCAGGTGGCCGCCGGCCAGCAGGCAGGTCAGGGCCAGGCGCACCTGCTGGTTCTTGCCGACCACGACTTCGTTGACCTGGCGTGCGACGGCGTGCAATTTGTTGAACATGGATTTTCCGTGAATTGATCGATACGTCGTTCGGCTTGCGCTTGCCATGGCCGCGGCCGAGCGGGACCGCGGCCTGCCGTGGTAGATTAGCGCCATTGGCAAGCTTCATGCCCTGGCCACTGCCAGCCGTTCCAGAAGATTCTATGCGAGAACGGCGGCGCAGGGTGTGAATGGATGAGCATAGTCGGAGACGAGAGCACCATGAGCACAGCGATTTACAGCCACCCGGACTGCCTGCGGCATGACATGGGCAGCTGGCACCCCGAATCCCCGGCCCGCCTGCAGGCGATCGACGACCAGCTGATCCTGGCCCGGCTGGACGGGCTGATCGAGCAGCGCAGCGCGCCGCTGGCCGAGGTCGAGCAGGTCTTGCGCAACCATACGCAAGGGGCGCTGGCGCTGGTGCGCGACCACGTGCCGGCCACGCCCGGCGACTATTACCCGCTCGACGGCGACACCTCGCTCTGTCATTACAGCTACCAGGCGGCGCTGCGCGCGGCCGGCGCCGCGGTGGCCGCCACCGACGACGTCATCAAGGGCAGCGTCTCGAACGCCTTCTGCTCGGTGCGCCCGCCCGGCCACCATGCCACGCCGACCGAACCGATGGGGTTCTGCTTCTTCAACAACGTCGCCATCGCGGCGCGCCATGCGCTCGAGGCCCACGGCCTCGAGCGGGTCGCCATCGTCGATTTCGACGTCCACCACGGCAACGGCACCGCCGACGCCTTCCGCGACGAGCCGCGCGTGCTGATGGCCAGCTTCTTCCAGCATCCGTTCTATCCCTATAGCGAGGTCGAGCCGGTCACGGCCAACCGCGTCAACCTGCCGGTGCCCGAGCGCAGCGACGGCGAAGCGGTGCGCGCCCTGGTGCGCGAACACTGGCTGCCGGCCCTGCACGCCTTCAAGCCGCAGATGATCTTCATCTCGGCCGGCTTCGACGGCCACCGCGACGACGACATGGGCGGCATGGGCCTGGTGGAGGCCGACTATGCCTGGATCACGCGCCAGATCATGGCGGTCGCGAACGAACATGCGGGCGGGCGCGTGGTGAGCTGCCTGGAGGGCGGCTACGACCTGTCGGCGCTGGGCCGCAGCGTGGTGGCGCACCTGAAGGTGATGGCCGACCTCGAGTAGGCAACGGCGCCGGTCGCGGAACTCAGCGGCTCCTCGCGCGCACTAACGCATGACCGGCCTTTGTCCGGCTTGCGTAGAGGAGACGAAGATGAACAAGAAACACACCCTGTGTGCGCTCTGCTTGCTATCAGCCGCCGGCATCGCTGAGGCTGCCAACTACACCCTCTGGATCAACGGCCGCAACAGCGGTGGCAGTCCCGGCAACTACGCCGATTTCCGCTACTGGGGGCCGGACACCACGCCCGCCGGCGTCAACAAGAAGGCCGTCAACTGGGACGGCTACAGCAGCATCTCGTCGCAGAGCCTGCGCGTGCGCGACGCGCTCGACTGCTTCTGCACCGGCCAGAACTGGTGCTATATCGCGGCCTACAGCGCGGGCGAGCTGCTGCTGGGGTACACGCTGGCCAACTTCGGCGGCACCACGCGCGCGGTCAAGAACGCCACGGCCAATGCGGCCGGCGTCTGCGGCGACGCGGGCGGCGTGCAGGGCGGCTGGAACATCAAGTGGGTCAGGACGGCCTCGGGCGCCGCGGGCGGCTCCGAACTGGCCAATGCCGGCGCCTGGACCACCTCCGAGCCGCTGGTGCAAGACCTGCGCACCGGCACCGCGCGCGCCATGTACAACCACAACGACACCCGCAATATCTGGTTCTACCGCTACGCCGGCGCGCGCGGCACCTTGTACTCCTTCCTGCTGCCGGGCCAGGATGACGAGGTGGTGGCCTATCACAGCAGCGGCGGCGCGGCCGGCAACTCCGGCCGTTCGCTCTGCAATCCGGGCGACTGGTTCTGCGACGACCTGCGCTATGGCACCGAACCGAACCAGGGCGGCAGCGTCAAGTGGAGCTGGCACTCGGTCGCCTTCCGCGACGACGGCGAAGACTTCGACCACTACGCCGACGGCAACTGGGAGGGCATCATCGGGGTCGTGCGCCAGGCGATGGTCGACACCGCCAACTAGGGGCACAGGATGGCTTGGCGTCGGCGTTGGCGCTGGCCGGCCGCGGCGGGCGTGGGGGGCTGCATCGGCCTGGGGCTGATCGTCCTGGCGGACAAGGGCGAGGCGGTGCCCGACGCGGCGCAGGCGCCGCAGTCCGCGCCTCCCATTGCCGAGGCGCGGCCCGTCGCGCCCCGGCTTGAAGACCGCGCCGCGCGCCGGCGCCAGCTGGTCGAACAGGTGCGCCTGACCGACCACACCTATTGCAGCTACCTGGCGCATTCGCGCTATCCGCACGATTCGCGGCCGGCCGGCCACCATTCCGACCAGCTGTACCCGAACCAGCCGCTGCTCGAGACCAACCCGATGCGGGCCGAGGGTGGCGACAGCGGCGACAGCCACCCCGAGGTCCAGCTGCAGACCGCGCAGTCGCGGGTCTACCTGGCGGCCGGCGAAGAGGCCCGCTTCTCGCTGCGCGCGGTGGATGGGGGCGGCCAGCCGCTGCCGCTGGTTGTCACGCGCGCGCTGGCCCAGGGCATGACCTATGGGCCGAGCCGTCCGGCGCCGCAGGTCGCCGTGCCGTTCGCTGAACAAGGCGGCGCCTGGCAGGGGACGCTCGCGCCGGCGCAAACGGCGCTGGCGGGTTTTCACGGGACGATCCGGCTCGAGGTGCGCTACCAGGCCGGCGGCCGCGCAGGTTTCGTGCTGTTCGACGTCATGTATTCGCCGCAGTCGCCGGCCACCTGGAGCGGGGCGCCGCGCGAAGCGATTGAGGGCGGCGCGCTGCAGTTCGCGCTGCCGCTGGAGGTGCGCCTGCCCGGACGCTACGTGGTCACGGGCCGCGTCGACGATGCGGACGGCCGCCCGTTCGCGCTGGCCACCTTCAACGAGGTGCTGGGGCAGGGCGCGCAGCAGGTGCGGCTCAGGGTGCACGGCAAGCTGCTGCACGACGGCGCGCCGCGCCTGCCGCTGCTGCTGCGCGACGTCGAGGGCTATCTGCTGCGCGAAAATGTCGATCCCGACCGCCTGCTGTTGCCGCGCCTGGAGGGCAAGGTGTTTGCCAGCCGCACCCGTTCGCTGGCCGGCGTGCCGGATGCCGAGTGGCAGAGCGAGGAACGCAGCCGCTACCTGGCCGAGTACGCGAAAGACCGCGCCGCGGCGCGGACGCGGCTGGCGCGCTTCGATCCGCAGGCGCCGCTGCCGCCGGCCGACTGCGGGAAGGCTCAGTAGGGAAGCAGGGGCAATTGCTCGACCATCGCCGACACCGCGATGGCGCAGCACAGCATCAGCACGCCATACCAGCGCGCCAGCGACCGTTTCAGTTTTTCCCGTACGCGCATTCCCATCTCCGTCTTGTGCAGGCAAGAGAGCAGTGTGCGCGCGGAATATGTCATCAGTGTTGCAATAGCTCAACGGTGTGCGCGATGGAAAGAGGCCTTGTGGCTGCGCCGCTACGTTTGTGTCGACGCTCAGCGTAAAATAGCGCCTTGGACGAAAGATTAAGAGAGCAATAGTATGTCGATTCAATGGTTCCCTGGCCACATGAACGCGGCCAAGCGGGAAGCGGCCGAGCAGATGGAAAACATCGATCTGGTGATCGAGGTCCTCGATGCGCGCCTGCCCGAGGCGAGCTGCAACCCGCTGGTGGAAGAGCTGCGCAAGTTCCGCCAGCGCCCTTGCCTGAAGGTCTTGAACAAGATCGACCTGGCCGACCCGAACGCGACCGCCGCCTGGAAAGCCTATTACGACGCCCAGGACGGCGTGACCGCCTATCCGATGACGACCAAGAAGCCGGCCGACGTCGCCCGCATTCCGGACCTGGCCCTGTCGCTGGCGCCGCACCGCGGCGTGCCGACCAAGCCGCTGCGGATCATGATCATGGGCATCCCAAATGTAGGAAAATCAACACTGATGAACGCGCTTTTAAAGAAGCGTGTGGCCAAGGTGGGCGACGAGCCCGCCGTGACCAAGACCCAGCAGCGCCTGTACCTGAACAAGAACGTGGTGCTGGTCGACACTCCAGGCATGCTGTGGCCGAAGATCGCCATGGCCAGCGACGGCCTGATGCTGGCCGCCAGCCATGCGATCGGCACCAATGCGCTGGTCGAGGAAGAAGTGGCCGAATACCTGGGCGAGCTGCTGCTGCAGCGCTATCCGCAGCTCTTGAGCGCGCGCTATGGTTTCAAGACCGAAGGGATGGATGGCGTGGCCGTGATCGAGGGCGTGGCCCAGCGCCGGGGTTTTCGCGTGCGCGGCGGCGATTTCGATTACGAAAAGGCGGCGCACACGCTGCTGCAGGATTACCGCCAGGGCGCGCTCGGCCGCATCAGCCTCGAGACGCCGGAATCGCGCGCGGCCAGCCTGGCCCAGCACGAGGCCGAGATGGCCGAAAAAGCACGTATCGCGGCCGAGAAGGCAGCCGCCAAGGCCGAAGAAGCGGCGCGCGGCAAGCGCGGGACGTAATCACACCGCTGGCGGTGCCCCGAACCTGAAACTCGACACCGTCAAATTCCCCATGAACGCGTCTTCATGATAGACGCAGGCGGCCGCCTCCCGCTCGGCCGCCCCCAATGCCACCATCAGCGGAATCAGGTGTTCCTCGCGCGGATGCGCCGCCCGCGCCATCGGCGCCGCATCCCAGCGCAGCAAGGCCTGCTCACGTTGCGCCGGATCGAGTTCGAGCAGCGCGTGCTGCAGCCAGCCGTCGAAAGCGCGTGACGCCTCCCGCCCGTTCGGCCCGAACTGGCGCAGGTTATGGTACGACAGCCCGCTGCCGATGATCAGGATGCCTTCGTCGCGCAGCGGCGCCAGCGCACGGCCCGCCGCCAGGTGGGTGGCCGGATCCAGGTCGCGCCGGATCGAGAGCTGCACCACCGGCATGCGCGCTTCCGGATAGACCGGGTACAGCATCGAGAATGTGCCATGGTCGAAGCCGCGTTCGGCGTCCATCGCGGCCGGGTGGCCCGCGGCGGCGAGCAGCTCGGCGACGCGTCGCGCCAGCGCCGGCTCGCCCGGGGCCGGGTACTTGACCTGGTAGGTGTGCGGCGGGAAGCCGCCGTAGTCGTAGATCATGCCCGGCGCCGTGCCGGACGACACCATGAACTGCGGCGTTTCCCAGTGGGCGGTCACGACCAGCACCGCGCGCACCGTGTCTCCAGCCTCGGCCCGCAGCGCGGCCAGCGAGTCGGCAAGCTGGTTGTAGGCCGACCCGTACTGCTCGCGCATCCACGGCCAGGGGCCGCCGCCGTGCGAGACGAAATAGGTGGGCAAGGTGGGTAAGCGCGCCATGATCGCTCCTGTCATGCATTGAAACGGTCATGTTAGCCCAAGCGGCAAGAGCTTGCCGGTGGCCGGGCAGGTCGCACCTTGTCAAGGTATAATCGCCCCGTTTTGGTGCTCTCGCGCACATCCAGGTACGCGAAGTTAAACGGGAAACACGACATGGCCGCGCCGCGCGCCGCCATGGAAGTGTGCTGCCCCCGCAACGGTCAACAAGCGCCGCGCCTGCGTCTGCAGCGTGGCGGACGGTCTCGACAACCACTGCGCCGCTGTACGGTCTGTTCTGCGCAGGAAGGTGAGGCCGTCATGCTTGCCAGCCCGGATACCGGCCAATACAGGTGGAAGCGCCAGGCGTTTCCGTTGACTCCGGGCTGCGGGGAAGCAGGCCGGTGCCTTTTACCGAGAACACATTCATCATGATTTTTGCAGCTGCACCGCGCCGCGCGCCACTCGCACTGGCTTGCGCCTTCGCCCTGTCCGCCATTTCCGCCCATGCCGTCGCCCAGGACGCCGCGCAGTCCTCCCTGCCATCGGTCCTCATCACCGGCCCGCGCTTCCCGGCCCAGGCCACGCCGATCGGCGCCACCGTCATCACCGCGGAGCAGATCCGCAGCGCCGGCGCCCTTGATGTCAATGCGGCGATCCGCAAGATCGGCGGCGTGTTCGGCCGCCAGAGCCTGGACGGCTCGCCCGACTTCGGCCTCGACCTGCGGGGCTTCGGCACCAACAGCGCCCAGAACACGGTGGTGCTGGTCGACGGCGTGCGCCTGAACGAGAACGAGCTGGCGCACACGGTGCTGTCGACCATTCCCGTGGACACGGTGGAGCGCATCGAGATCACGCGCGGCGGCAGCAGCGTGCTGTATGGCGATGGCGCCACCGGCGGCGTGATCAACATCATTACCCGCCGCGGCGCCGGCGCGGGAACGCATGGTTCCCTGTTCGCCGAAGCCGGCCGCTTCGACCACCGCGACCTGCGCGCCTCGGTCACGCACGGCGCCGGCCCATGGTCGTTCGACGCCGCAGTAAGCGACCGCAGCACGGATAACTACCGCGACAACAACAAGTACGAGCAGACCAGCTTCAGTGGCGGCGTGCAGTATGCCTACGCGCCGAACGGCCGCGCCGGCCTGCGCTTCGAGAGTTCGCGCTCCGATTCGCGCCTGCCGGGTTCGCTGAGCGAAGAGCAGTTCCTGACCATCCCGACCCAGAGCAACACGCCGAAGGATTACGGCTCGCTCGACACCGACCGCGTGACCGCCTTCGTCGAGCACCGTGTCGGCGCCTTCGAGCTGGCGGCCGATCTATCGCATCGCGAGCGCGAGGTCTCGTCCACCTACGATTTCGGCGCACCATCGACGTCGATCTACGAGGCCGAGCAGACCCAGTTCTCGCCGCGCCTACGCCACACCCTCGACCTCGGCGACAAGCGCAACGAATTCGTCACCGGCATCGACCTGATCCGCTGGGAGCGCGACGTCACCTCCGCGTTCTCGGCCGGCGACGCGCGCCAGGACTCGAAAGCCTTCTACCTGCGCGACGAACTGCGTTGGAACGCCCCGCACAACGCCCGCCTGGCGGTGGGTGGCCGTCACGAACGCTTCGAGAAGAACTACAGCGACCCGCTGGCCTTCCCGCCGGTCGTGAACGAGCACCGCAAGCAGTCGCTCAACGCCTGGACCGTGGAAGGCAGCATCGACGTGATGCCGCTCGTGACCGTGTTCGCCAAGGCCGGCCGCAGCTACCGCATCGCCAATATCGATGAAAACAGCTACCGTTCGACCCTGGACGTGCTGGAGCCGCAAACCTCGCGCGACCTGGAACTGGGCGTCAGCGCCGGCCTCGATGCGCGCAAGGTGACCGCGCGCGTGTTCCGCCACCGCCTGACGAACGAGATCTTCTACGACCCGACCATCGGCTATGGCGCCAACACCAACCTCGATCCGACCCGCCGCCAGGGCGTGGAGCTGGAAGGGCAGGCGACCTTCGCCGACGCCTGGCGCCTGCTCGGTTCGTGGCAGTACGTGCAGGCCGAGTTCCGCGACGGCCCGAACGCCGGCCGCGAGATGGTGCTGGTGCCGAAACACGTGGTCACCGCGCGCCTGGCGTGGACGCCGGGCATTGGTCAGACCGCCGACATCGGCGCCCAGTGGGTCGACAGCCAGCGCTATGGCGACGACTTCACCAACAGCTGCAGCACCCGCATGCCGTCGTTCACCACGATCGACGCCCGCTATGCGCGCCGCTTCGGCCCGTGGGAAGTGGCGCTGTCGGGCCTGAACCTGGCCGACCGCCAGTACTACAGCCAGGCCTACAACTGCCGCGCCGGCATCTATCCAAGCGACGGTCGCCAGCTCAAGTTGTCGCTGCGCTTCGACTTCTGAGGCCATGAAGTCCGCGCTGGCGGCCGTGCTGGCCGCAACCTCGGTCAATGCGTTCGCGGCGATCGCCGTCGTCGACGACGCCGGGCGCACGGTCACGCTGGCGCGGCCGGCGCAGCGGGTGATCTCGATGGCGCCGCACGTCACCGAGCTGCTGTTCGCGGCCGGCGGCGGGGCGCGCACGGTCGGCGCAGTGGACTACAGCGACTATCCGGCGGCGGCGAAAAAGCTGCCCCAGGTCGGCAGCTTCAACAAGATCGATGTCGAGCGCGTGCTGGCGCTGAAGCCCGACCTGCTGGTAGTCTGGCAGAGCGGCAACCCGACGCGCCAGGTCGAGCAGCTGGCGCGGCTGGGCATCCCCGTCTATTACAGCGAGCCGAGCCGGCTGGAGCAGGTCGGCGACAGCCTGCTGCGCCTGGGCCGGCTGCTCGGCACCGAGCCCGTGGCCAGGCGGGCGGCGCACGACTACGGCGCGCGCATCGCGGCGCTCAGGACGCGCTACGCCGGGCGGCCGCAAGTAGGCGTGTTCTACCAGGTCTGGGACCGCCCGCTGTACACCCTCAACGACGACCATGTCGCCAGCGACATCCTGCGCCTGTGCGGCGGCCGCAACCTGTTCGGGGCCCTGAAGACGATCGCGCCCGAGGTCGGCATCGAGGCGGTGATCGAAGCCGATCCCGAAGTCATCCTGGTCGGCAAGCGCGACGATCCCAAGGGCCCGGGCTGGAAGATCTGGCAACCGTACAAGGGCATGACGGCGGTAAGACGCGGCAACCTGTTCGAGATCGATGGCGACCTGACCAGCCGGGCGGGGCCGCGCACGGCGGAGGGCGCCGCCCGCATCTGCGCGCTGCTCGAGGAAGCGCGCGGGCGCCGGCCTTGACGACTTGACTATTCGCGTTGCCGGCGTAGATTGAAAGTCACCACGCCCCTGTTTCAGCCGTAAGCAAATGCAAAAAAATGCGCTCCCGGGACAGGGGACAGACAAAAAGTGGTAATCTCGCGGTCGTTCGTTCATTCTTTTGGAAGGATTTTATGCGCACCCTGCGTTTCGCCCTCGTTGCCGCTGCCCTGGTCGCCGGTTTCGCCAATGCTTCGCCAACCGATCCGCGCGTCGGCGCCGAATACACCGTGCTCGCGACCCCGCAGCCGACCCAGACCGTGGGCAAGAAGGTCGAAGTGGTCGAGTTCTTCGCCTATCACTGCGGCGCCTGCAATGCGTTCGAGCCGACCCTGGTGAACTGGGTCAAGAAGCAGGGTGACAATATCGTGATGCGCCGCATTCCGCTGCCGTTCCAGGGCGCCAGCGATCCCGAAGCCCGCCTGTTCCTGACGCTCGACGCCATGGGCAAGCTGGAGCAGTACCATCACCGCGTGTTCCGCGCCGTGCACGTCGAGCGCAAGCGCCTGATGAAGGACGACGACATCATCGCCTGGGCCACCGCGAACGGCCTGGACAAGGCGAAATTCATGGAAGCGTGGAACTCGTTCGGCGTGCAGACCAAGCTCAAGCGCCTGCCGCAGATCGCCGAAGCGTACAAGGCCAGCAGCACCCCGACCGTCGTCATCGACGGCAAATACGTCGTGTCGCCGGCAACGGTGGCGCAGTCCAACAAGATCCAGGACATGGGCCAGCTGATGACGGCGACCGGCCAGGTCCTCGACGCACTGGTGGCGAAGGCAGCCAAGGAAAAATGACCGATAAAGTCGAAGGCGAGATCCTCAAGATTTACGAAGGGTCCCGGCCCAAAGAGGAAAACTTGTTCGAGACCAGTAACGTGAATCACGTCGCGTGGACGCTTGCGCTGATCTTCGTCCTGACCACCGTCTGGTTCGGCATCGCGCTCGTCCATGCCGAAAACCAGCGCCACGCGATGGCGTCGAATCTCTGTCCCGATCAGGTGTTCAAGGAGGGGTTCGACCAGAAGTGCCTGCTGACCGTGCGTTCGCGCGATCACTGGTGGGAGCATCTCTGGTACGGCGTGACCCATGTGCGTTCCCATCCCGAGCACGATGGTCGCATCGATACCAGGAAGTAATACTATACGGTAAGACAACACGGCGTCCCCTGCGGACGCCGTTTTTCTGTCTGGATGCGGGTCAGGTGCTTTCCAGGTGCGGACGGGGACTGCGGGCGCTCCAGCGCCGCAGGGCCACCGAGGCCCAGGCAGTCAACAGGCCGCCAACGATCAGCACCAGCCGGGTATCGATCAGCGTGAGCACGGCGCCGATCAGCGCCATCAGGATATTCGCCAGGCAAAAGATCGTGGACAGCAGAGCCATGACCGAACCCTGGCCGTGCAGCGCGAACTCGTCGGCCGACCAGGTCTGCAGGGCGGTGTTGTAGAAGGCGTGCGGTGCGCCGAACAGGACGATGCCGGCGATGCCGACCCACAGGTTGCCGAAGCCCACGCACAGCACCGCGGCGGCGGCCATGCTCGCATACCAGCCGGCGCGCAGGCGGCCCTCGACCCGGCTGGCATGGCCGGCGAACAGCGCGGCCGTGGTCATCAGCGCGCACATGCCCATGTTGACGACGGCGATCTGGCGCGCATCGTAGCCGCCCACGTCCACCAGCCACAGCGGAAAGAATTCATACAGCGCGGCGACGCCGCAGCAATACGCCAGGTGCACCGTGAACAGGGTGCGCAGCGGCGCATGGCGCAGCAGGGTAAGCGCATGGCGGTCGCGCGCCACCGCCCACCAGCGGTGCGCATGCGGCGGCGCCGGCGTGGACGGGATCGACACCAGCACGCCCAGCGTCCCCAGCAGCAGGGCGCCGGCGGCGATGTAGAACGGCAGCTCCGGGCCGAACGCCATGGTGAAGCCGGCCAGCAGCGGGCCGACCAGCCAGCCCAGGTTGAACGAACCGTTGAGCCACGACAGCGCGTGGTTGCGCAGCGGCCCCTTGATGCGCTCGATGACCAGTGCCCGCATCACCGCGCCATTGCCCTCCAGCAGACCGGTGAAGAAACGCGCGGCCAGGAACAGCAGATACGATTCCATCACCATCGCCACGGCCGTGAGCAGGTGGCCGACTGCCGCCCCGACGGTGGTCAGGAGCAGGGCGCGGCGCCGGCCGAAGCCGTCCGACAGCGGCCCCAGGACCGCGCTGCCGATCAGCAGGCCGACCGGATTGATCATCAGCGCGATCCCCAGCAGCAGCTTGGGCGGCAGGCCGAGAAAACTGTTCAGGCCGTTGACCCCGCCGTCCGCGAACAGCGGCGCCAGCATCGGATAGGGGAGGGAGGCGCCGACGGTGGACAGCAGTCCCAGCCCGCACAGTGTGGCGATCAGCAGGCGCTCGTTCATGCCGGCAGCCTGAGCACGAAGCGGGCGCCGCCCAACGGTGAGCTTTCCACGCGCAGCGTCCCGTCATGCAGGGCCACCGCCTTGTGCGCGATCGACAGGCCGAGCCCGAAGCCGCCGGTGGCGCGGTCGCGGCTGCGGTCGAGGCGGTAGAACGGGTCGAAGATCCGGTCGCGCTCGTCAAGGGGGATGCCGGGGCCGTCGTCGTCGACGGCGATCTCGACGCCATCCGGCGTGCGCCGCGCCGACAGCACGATGCGCTCCTGCGCATACTTCTGGGCATTGCGCAGCAGATTGCCGACCGCGCGCGCCAGCAAGCGCGCGTCAGCCTCGACCGTGCCGAGCCCGGACGCCAGTTCGCAGGCCACCTGTTGCGGCGAAGGCGGCAGGGTGGCGCAGCAATCGCGCAGCAGCGCTTCCAGCTCGACCGGCGCGCCCTGCAGCGTGCGCGTACTGTCGAGCTTACTCATATCGAGCAATTCCTTGACCAGGTTGTTCAGCTCAGACAGGTCGCCCTCCATGGCGGCGATGCGGCGGCTCAGCTCGGGGTCCCTGGCCTTGGCGTCGAGCAGCTCGAGCGCGAATTCCAGGCGCGCGATCGGCGTGCGCAGTTCGTGCGACACCGAGTGCAGCAGGCTGCGCTGCGCTTCCATCAAGTCTTCGATGCGGCCGGCCATGTGGTTGATCCGCTGCGCCAGCGGATAGACGGCGTCCGACGGTTTCAGCTGCGCGCGCACCGACAGCTTGCCGGCGCCGAACTCATCCGCCATGCGCGACAGCGACTGCAGGCCCTGCCAGTGCGAGCGCGACCACAGCGCGATCGGCACCAGCAGGGCGATGGCGACGATCACGTAGCGCAGCAGCTCCATCTTGAGCGCCTGTCCTGTATCGATCGGCAAGTTCCGGGCGTGCAAGACTTCGTCCTGGCTGCCGATATAGCGTTCGCCGTCCAGGTCGACCCGCCGGTAGAACGATTTGCCGGCCACGTCGATCACGATGTTGCCCCGCTCGAGCTCGGCGCGCTGGCCGGCGCCGAGGGCATCCAGCGCCTGGGCCATGGGCATCAGGTCGTAGCGCACCTCGGACACTTCGCGCACATTGTTCAGGCGGGTCAGCCATTCGTCGCCGGGCGCCTGGTCGACGTATTGTTCGAGCAGGAAGATCTGGGCCGCGGCCTGGCGCCGCGCGATGTCGTCCAGCGGGTCGCCGAACAGGCGCGCGAACGCGAAATAGATGACGAAGGTGGCAGCCGTGATCGACAGCATGACGAGCACGAAGAAACGGAAGAAGATCCGGTTCACGGGCGGGTCCTGGGTAACTGTCGGTCTGGCGGTGGTGCCGGCTGCATGGTGTCTCCTCGGGCACGAATTGTACAGGCGCAATGATTACTTCGGTGAGCCATGAGAGCGGGAGGCAGCGCGGCTTACAAATTGACGACAATTGGCCGACATCTGGAGGGTGCATGACAGGAGGCCCAGCGATTACCATCTTTCCCATCATCAGGTTTTCCGTTTGCCCACCTGATGCGAAAGTATCGGTGGGTTTTTTTATTCATAGGAATCGACCCGCACGGGCCGCGCCTCGACCATAAGGAAGCGCTTATGAGTATGGTGCGCGCGAGCAACATCCTCAAACCCGGCGCCGCGCCGGTCGGTTCCGAAGCGCCAGCGCGGCGCATAGCGCGGTTCCATGCGCTGACCGCGAACGCAGCCCGAACGGGAATGCGACGCTTGTCATAATGGGATGGGAGAGCGAAGCTTGCTCGACGTAAAATATCGACAAACGAACTCTCCGAGTACTTTCACGATGAAACCATTTTTCGCCCTGGCCCTGGCGGCTGCGAGCACCGCAGCGAGTGCGCAGACGCCGGCCACCAACCCGATGCCCGACGGCAGCCGCGACATGTACGCAGGGCTGGGCGCCGTCTCGCGGCCGCGTTACGAAGGGGCGGACAGCCAGAAGGTTTCAGCCTTGCCGGTGCTCCAGGTTCAATGGAGCAACGGCCTTTTTATTTCCGGCATGAGCGCAGGGATGCATCTGTCCAACCGCCCGACGGTCGAATACGGTCCGCTGCTGTCGGTCCACCCCAATCGTGACGAGTCCGGCACTGGGCATGTCGTCGACGGCGTCGGCGTGACCAGCTCGCCCATGCAGTTCGCACGCACCGGGAACCGCCTGGACGGCATGAAGGACGTCAGTACCCGCCTCGAAGGCGGGTTCTTCTTCAACTACTACCTGGCGCCGGAATGGCGGCTGACCAGCAGCGTGCTGCTCGGCGCGGGCAATGACCGCGACGGCGCGCGCATGGAGCTGGGCATCCAGCGCCTGGCCATCCAGGTCGCGCCGCGGCATACGCTGTCGTTCAACGCCGGCGCCACCATCGTGAATGCCGACTACAGCCGCGCCTATTTCGGCGTGACTGGCCAGGAGTCCTGGCAAAGCGGCAATCCTCCGTATCGCCCGGGCGGCGGCCTCAAGGATGTCCGCGCCGGCGTGCGCTGGAACTGGGCGTTGAGCCCGTCCTGGATGCTGGTCACCAATGTCCAGGCCGCGCGCCTGGTCGGCAGCGTCCGCAATAGCCCGCTCGTCGAGCGGCCCACCAACGTGACGGTTTCGGCCGCCTTCGCCTACCGGTTTTGATGATGCGACGCGCACACCTCACCGCCTGCGTGACCTTGCTGCTGACGGCCGGAACGGCCGTGGCGCAAGCGCGCGCCGGGGAATGGGTGAACTATCGCGACGCCTACCGCGCGATGGTGCTGTTTGACAAATACGGTGGCCCCAAGAATCTGCTGAACAATCACTTGCAAGTGTTGCCGCGCGACAAGGACGTGCTGGGGCCGGGCGCGCAATTGCTCATGCAGGGCAAGACCGTCCAGACCAGCCTGGCGCTGGATCCGCTCGGCCGCGCCGTGCTGCCGCTGCTCAAGGCGGCCTATGACGAAAACGCGGTGTTGACGCCAAACCGGCCGCTGGGCGGCTTCACGGTGAAGCCGCGGGTCTCGCTGGCGCTGCGCGCCGACGGTTCGTACGACGTGGCCGACCTGCGCGCGGCCTGCGAGCAGGCGCTCGGCTTCGCCCGCTATGCCGACAACTCGGCGCGTGGCCGCCAATGCGTCGGCGTGCGCCTGGTGTTTCCGAAAGAGGGCACGGCGGCGGGCGTGCGGGTGCGTACGGGCGGCGCCGAACAGGCGTTGCCGGCGGCGCGCGGGGCCGCCTTCGCGGGCGACCTTGATGCCGACTTCCCGGTCGTCACCTACCGTTTCGGCGCGCAGCCTGCGGGCCAGGTCGTCACTTACAACGCTCCGCTGGCGATCGTGCCGCTGTTCGAGTAACAGGCGCGCGACGAAAAAAAACCTGCAGGGCGCAGGTTTCATGGGCAGGTCGTCAATTCCAGGCCGACGGCGAGAACAGGTAACCTTCGCCCCATACCGTCTTGATCTTTTCCGATTCGGCATCGTCGAACTTGCGGCGCAGCTTCGAGATGCAGTTGTCGATGCTGCGATCGAGGCCGTCGAACTCGATGCCGCGCATCTTCTTGAGCAGGGCGTCGCGCGACAGCACGCGTCCGGCCGCCTCGGCCAGCACCAGCAGCAGCTTGTATTCGGTATTCGACAGCACGCAGGGCTGGCCGCGCCAGACCACGCTGCGGTCGGAGGTGGCGATGCGCAGGGCGCCGAACTGCAGCACGCGCGCATCGACGCCCGACTTGGCCTGGGTGCGGCGCATCAGCGCGCGCAGGCGCGCCAGCAGCACGCGCGGCTGGACCGGCTTGTTGACGAAGTCGTCGGCGCCTTGCTCGAGGCCGGAGACTTCGTCGTAGGAGTCCTCGCGCGCGGTGAGGATGAGGATGGGCACCTCGGACTGGTCGCGAATCTGGCGGCAGACGACCATGCCATCCAGGCCCGGCAGCATCAGGTCGAGGATCACGACGTCGGGCGCCAGTTCCTTGAAACGGCCGAGCGCCGCATCGCCGCGCGTGACCAGCTCGACCGCGAATTCATAGCCGGACAGGTATTCGGTGACGAGCTCGGCCAGGCGCGCATCGTCTTCCACCAACATCACTCGGTACATACATTTTCTCCTTGGTCTGCCATTGTATAAGACCAAGTGTCGAATTAACACATCCTCCAGACATAGAAGACAGTTCATTACAGTTTGACGACAATTGGGCGGGCTTGCACCTTGTCGAGATGCCTCCGGGATGGCAGGAGAGCGGACTGATCTATATCAAACAGGCGTGATCGGGCGGCAGTTAAAAAGGTGATCGTTCCATGTTGATCACCATGCCAAAGGAGACGCCGTGACGATCGCCCTGCATGACGCGCAATTCGACATCGATCCCGGTGCCGACGATCCGCACGGCGGCTGGCTGCCCCGATACGGCAGCGCCGCCATGCGGACCTATGTCGGGCGCGTGCTGGGCGCCGAAAGAACGGCGCTGGCGCCATCGGTCCAGGCGCTGGCCACCTATATCGAGCGCACCGAAGCCGTGCGGCGCCTGGCCGACGCTGCCTGCGCCGCCAACCTGGCCACCATCGACCGGCATGCGCCGCAGGCCGGGAGCATGGCGGGCACGCGCATCGGGGACGTGGGCGCCCTGCTGCACGGCCTGAACACGGTCCTCACCCATGCGCCGGGCTTCGTCGACGGCGAGCTGATCGGCCTGCCGTTTTCCGCCTTCCTGGCGGAGTTCGGCAGCACCGCGCGCGGCGCCGCCTTGTTCAGGCAGCCCACCGTCAGCCTCCTGATGTCGAACATCCTGACCGACTGGCACGCCTTCCTCGACAGCCCGGCCTCGAATGCGGGTTTTCGCATCGAAGGCGAACAGTGGCTGGCGCCAGACGTGAAGGAGCGCTACCGGTTCGCTCTATGGAAAAAGGATGCCGGCAAGCCGCCTTACTGGAAAAGCTGGAATGCCTTCCTGGCCCGCACCTTCGAGCATCCCGGGCCGGCGCGCGCGCCGGCGCCCGGGGATGCACGCCGGTCCGCGGACAGGCATTGCGCGCCGGCCGATCTCCTCGCATCCAGCGTGCCGCGGCAGCAGGCGCTGATCGACGATTACCGGCTGCTGGACCTGTTCGAAGGTGGCCAGGTCTTCCAGACCGATCTGGGGCCGTATGACTTCCACCGCTGGTGGGCGCCGGCCGATGGCGAAGTGCTGTTCGATCCGTTCACCATTCCCGGCTGCTTCATCGGCCCGGACCGTGCGCGCGGGGTGATCGTGATCAGGACCGAGGACCATGGTCATGTGTGCTGCATCGCGCTGGGCATGAGCGAAGTCGCCAGCATCGCGTTCGATCCTGGCATGCGGCGCGGCGCGCGGGTGTGCAAGGGCCAGGAGATGGGGATGTTCAAGGGTGGCGGGTCGTCCTTCGCGCTCGTCTTCGAAAAGCCGCCCGGCACCCGGGCCGGCGTCTGAAACCCCACGAAACAGGACGGCGGGCAGTGCGCCACGATGATTTTTCAACGACAGGCTCGCGTTGAAGGCATTGAGCGACTACAGTGTATTGATGAGCATGACGCAGTCGCACCTTCCCTGAGGCCAGGCCGCCACGCGGCGGCCAAATCAAGCCCGCCTGGCGGCGGCCCGCTAAAAACTCAAAACATAACCGCGGTCAATGATTCTCAAAATCGGCTCCAGCAACATCATCTCACTTTCACCGTTTTCCAGATCACGATGCGGCGCCGTCCGTTTCGGGCGCCGATGGTGAAAGCAGGGGAACGCAATACCTTTGCGGTCGTCCAGGGTAGCAATCTTGCTAGATGAGGAGAGCGGCAATAGCGCACATCAAAATCTGGAGAGCACTGTAGCAAGCGGCTGTCTCGCCTGGTGGGCAGGTTGGCCGCCAGGAGCATGCCGACGTCCTTTTTGCTGGCAGGGTGCTTTAACAATTTTAACTAGAAAAGGCGTAGGGGTTGGCGCGCGAGTCCATGACTCGACGTGGAGCATGCACATCACACCATAAAAATGGAGACATGAAAATGCTGGAAACCATAACCAGGCAGGCGCCCCCGGCGTCCGCATATCCGTCTGCACGTTGGGAAGAACAACACCACACCGATCGAGGAGCGCCAAATGCATAATTCATCGGCAGCCGCGCTTCAACCACAGCACCCGGCCTCCGGCAGCACGCGCTGGTTCCAGCTCGCCGTCGGCGTCGTCTGCATGATCGCCACCGCGAACATCCAGTATGCATGGACCCTGTTCGTTCCCGAGATCCAGGGTGAGTTCGGCTGGTCGCGGGCCAGCATCCAGGTCGCCTTCACGCTGTTCGTCATCGTCCAGACCTGGCTCGCACCGCTCGAGGGCTACTTCATCGATAAATTCGGTCCGCGCATGATGGTCGCCTTCGGGGCCATCTTCATCGGCCTGGCCTGGATCATCAATTCGCAAGCCACCAGCCTGGCCGGCTTCTACGTCGGTGCGGCCGTCGGCGGCATCGGCGTGGGCTCGATCTATGCCACCTGCATCAATAACGCGATCAAGTGGTTCCCGGATCGCCGCGGCCTGGCCGTCGGCCTCACGGCGGGTGGCTATGGCGCCGGTTCGGCCGCCACGATCCTGCCGATCGCGGCCATGATCGAGTCGTCGGGCTTCCAGCAGACCTTCCTGTTCTTCGGGATCCTGCAAGGCACGCTGGCCTTCGTCGCCGCCTGGTTCCTGCGCTCGCCAAAAGCGACCGAGGTCAGGAAGTCGGGCAAGCTGGTGCAATCGACGCACGACTACACGCTCAAGGAAGCGCTGAACACCAAGTTGTTCTGGCTGATGCTGGTGATGTTCGTGCTGGTGGTCACCGGCGGCATGATGGCGGTGGCGCAGCTGGGCGTGATCGCGCAAGACCTGGGCGTGAAGGAATTCCAGGTCGACCTACACTTCTTCGTGATGGCCGCCTTGCCGCTGGCGCTGATGCTCGACCGGATCATGAACGGCATCTCGCGGCCGCTGTTCGGCTGGATCTCGGACCACATCGGCCGCGAGAAGACCATGGTCATCGCGTTCACGCTCGAAGGCTGCGGCATCATCGCGCTCGGCTACTTCGGCAGCAACCCGTACGCTTTCCTGATCCTGTCCGGCGTCGTGTTCCTGGCCTGGGGCGAGGTGTACTCGCTGTTCTCGGCCCTGGCCGGCGATGCCTTCGGCACCAAGCACATCGGCAAGATCTACGGCGTCCTGTACACCGCGAAGGGCATCGGCGCGCTGTTCGTCCCGGTCGGCAACCTGATGATGGAGGCGACCGGCACCTGGTCGACCGTCCTGTACACGGTCGCCATCATGGACTTGACCGCGGCGCTGCTGGCGATCACGGTGCTGCGACCGGTGCTGCGCAACCACGTCAGCTACTCCAGGAGTCGCTATGCCGAGGAGAACGCGGTCGGGAAAGGGCCTTTGCCTGCATGATGGCCTTGCCGCAAGCGTAGCGTGACAGGGAAAGGGGCTTCTTCGGAAGCCCTTTTTCTTGCCGATGAAACGGTATTTCAATGTCAAATCGCTATTTCATGAATCTTGACGGCGGTCATTGAGCTCGGCCGGTGCGTTTCGCTACCATCGGTTGGCGTTTTGCTCTCACGCGCTGAGGCAAGCGGCGAAGTGTGCACCGCAGCGTGCATTAAGGCGTTGGCGGGAGCAGAATGCAATGGCTGAGTTAAATCTTCGGAGGAAACTGGTATGGGCAAGGCATTGGAAGGCGTTCGCATCCTCGATTTCACCCATGTCCAGTCCGGACCGACCTGCACCCAGCTGCTGGCCTGGTTCGGGGCCGACGTCATCAAGGTCGAGCGCGCCGGCGAGGGCGATGCGACCCGCGGCCAGTTGCGCGATATCGCGGGCGTGGACAGCCTGTACTTCACCATGCTCAACCATAACAAGCGTTCCATGACGCTGGATACCAAGCGGCCCGACGGCAAGAAGGTGCTCGAAACGCTGATCAGGCAATGCGACGTGCTGGTCGAAAACTTCGCGCCGGGCGCGCTGGATCGGATGGGCTTCAGCTGGGAACGTATCCAGGAACTCAACCCGCGCATGATCGTGGCCTCGGTCAAGGGCTTCGGCCCCGGCCCCTACGAGCACTGCAAGGTCTATGAAAACGTCGCCCAGTGCACCGGCGGCGCGGCGGCCACCACCGGCTTCGACGATGGCCCGCCGATGGTCAGCGGCGCCCAGATCGGCGACAGTGGCAGCGGCCTGCACCTGGCGCTGGGCATCGTGACCGCGCTCTACCAGCGCAACACCACGGGACGCGGCCAACGGGTGCTTACCGCGATGCAGGACGCCGTGCTGAACCTGTGCCGGGTCAAGTTGCGCGACCAGCAGCGTCTCGAGCGCAACGGCGTCATGGAAGAGTATCCGCAGTTCGCGGAGGGCCGCTTCGGCGAGTCCGTCCCACGCGCGGGCAATGCCTCGGGCGGTGGCCAACCCGGCTGGATCCTCAAGTGCAAGGGCTGGGAGAGCGATCCGAACGCGTACATCTATTTCATTGCGCAGGCCCAGGTCTGGCCTTCGGTCTGCAAGCTGATCGGGCGCGAGGAGTGGATCCTTGATCCCGATTACGCGACGCCGAAGGCGCGCCTGCCGCGCCTGATGGCGATCTTCGCCGCCGTCGAGGAGTGGAGCACCACGCTGACCAAGTTCGAAGCGATGGATATCCTCAACAAATACGATATCCCATGCGGGCCGATCCTCTCGATGAAGGAAATCGCCGAAGATCCGTCACTGCGCGCCACCGGCACGATCGTCGAGGTCGATCATCCCGAGCGTGGCTCCTATCTCACGGTGGGCAACCCGATCAAGCTGTCCGACAGCCCGACCGAGGTGCGCCGCTCGCCGCTACTGGGTGAGCATACCGACGAATTGCTGTCCGAGCTCGGCTACTCTCCCGAGCAGATCGCCATGCTGCGCGAAGAGCGGGTAATCTAGGGCCGCGTCGTTACCGGAGGCGCCGCTACCGGACGGACCCCTGCAGGCCGTGTCCAGTACCCGGGCTGGGCGTAGACCGCCTTGAGGGTGTCGATGAACGACCGCACCCGCGCCGGCAGGTGGCGCTGCTGCATGTAGACCGCCATGATGTCGTAGTCGGGCAGGGCGAACTCGTCGAGCACCGTGACCAGTTCGCCGGCCGCCAGCTGCGCCTGGATTTCCCAGGTCGAGCGCCAGGCCAGCCCCAGTCCTTCGCTGGCCCAGCGGTGCAGCAATTCGCCGTCGTTGCAATCGAGGTTGCCGTTGACCTTGATGGTCACCGGCTTGCCATCTTTCTGGAAGTACCAGCCGCGCTGCTGCCCGCCCTGCAGGTTGAAGGCCAGGCAGTTGTGCTGCGCCAGCTCCTCCAGCGTGCGCGGGACGCCGCAGCGCGCGAAATAGTCCGGGGTGCCGCACACCACGCGCCGGTTGGTTGCCAGCCGCACCGCGACGAAACTCGGATCGAGCACGCCGCCGATCCTGATCCCCAGCTCATAGCCTTCGCGCACCAGGTCGACCACGTGGTCGGTGAGGTTGAACGAGATCTGCACGTTCGGATTGGCGGCCAGGTAGGCCGGGGCGTGCGGCGCCACGTGCAGCCGCCCGAACGCCGCCGGCGCCGAGACGATCAGGTGCCCGCTGGCCTGGTCGCGGCCTTCGGACACGATGGTCTCGGCCATGTCGATGTCGGCCAGCAGCCTGCGGCAATGCTCGAGGAATACCGACCCCGATTCGGTCAGCGTCAGGTGGCGCGTGGTCCGGTGCAGCAGCTTGACGCCCAGGCGGCGTTCGAGCGCGTCGATGCGCCGCCCCAGCATGACCGGCGTGATGTTCTGCCCCAGCGCGGCGCGCGCCAGGCTGCCCTTGTCGACCGCGTCGACGAAGGCCCACATCTGTTTGACCTTGTCCATCCCTGCAGTATTCCATACTCCAGGGATCGAATACACCTACTTTTTGTGTTCTTATCAGCAGCGCCGCGACGCTCTAGCATACGCTCATCGCAATCGTGCGGTGATGAACCTGGAGAGCGCAATGGCAAAGATGACAGCCGCGGAGGCAGCGGTCCTGGTGATGGAAAAAGAAGGCATCGAGGTCGCCTTCGGCGTGCCCGGCGCCGCGATCAATCCCTTCTACGCCGCGCTGCGCAAGCGCGACAGCATCCGCCACTACCTGGCGCGCCACGTCGAAGGCGCCTCGCACATGGCCGAGGGCTATACCCGGGCGAAGGCCGGCAACCTGGGCGTGTGCATCGGCACTTCCGGGCCGGCCGGCACCGACATGATCACGGGCCTGTATTCGGCGCAAGCCGATTCGATACCTATTCTTTGCATTACCGGCCAGGCGCCGCGCGCCCGCCTGTACAAGGAAGACTTCCAGGCGGTCGACATCGAGTCGATCGCGCGCCCCGTGACCAAATGGGCGGTCACGGTGCGCGAGCCGGCCCTGGTGCCGCGCGTCTTCCAGCAAGCCTTCCACCTGATGCGCTCGGGCCGGCCCGGCCCGGTGCTGATCGACCTGCCGATCGACGTGCAGATGGCGCAGATCGAGTTCGACGGCGACACCTATGCGCCGCTGGCGCTGCACAAGCCGCAGGCCACCCGCGCCCAGGTCGAGAAGGCGCTCGACATGCTGAACGCGGCGCGCCGCCCCCTGATCACCGCCGGCGGCGGCATCATCAATGCCGACGCGTCTGCGCTGCTGGTGGAGTTCGCGGAGATCACCGGCGTGCCGGTCATCCCGACCCTGATGGGATGGGGCGCGATTCCCGACGACCATCCGCAGATGGCGGGCATGGCCGGCCTGCAGACCAGCCACCGCTACGGCAATGCGACCTTGCTGGCGTCCGACTTCGTGATGGGCATCGGCAACCGCTGGGCCAACCGCCATACCGGCGGCATCGAGGTGTTCACCAAGGACCGCACGTTCGTGCACATCGATATCGAACCGACCCAGATCGGGCGCGTGTTCGGTCCGGACCTCGGCATCGTGTCCGACGCCAGGGCCGCGCTCGAACTGCTGGTGGAGGTGGCGCGCGAGTGGCGCGCGAGCGGCCGCCTGCAAGACCGCAGCGTATGGCTCGAGGAATGCCAGGAGCGCAAGCGCACCATGCTGCGCAAGAGCGACTTCGATACCGTGCCGGTCAATCCCTTGCGCGTCTACCACGAGATGAACGCCTACTTCGGACGCGAGGTGCGCTACGTGGCCAGCATCGGGCTGTCGCAGATCGCCGCCGCCCAGTTCCTGCACGTGCACCACCCGCGCCACTGGATCAACTGCGGCCAGGCCGGCCCGCTGGGCTGGACCATCCCGGCGGCGCTCGGCGTGCGCGTGGCCGACCCCGACGCCGACATCGTCGCCATCTCGGGCGACTACGATTTCCAGTTCCTGATCGAGGAGCTGGCGGTGGCCGCGCAGTTCAAGCTGCCCTACATCCACGTACTGGTGAACAACGCCTACCTCGGCCTGATCCGCCAGGCGCAGCGCGGCTTCGAGATGGACTACTGCGTCCAGCTGGCGTTCGAGAACGTCAACGCGCCCGAACTGGAAGGGTATGGCGTCGACCACGTCGCCGTGGTCGAGGGCCTGGGCTGCAAGGCGCTGCGGGTGTTCCGGCCCGACGACATCATCCCCGCCTTCGAACGTGCGCGCGCGTTGATGCAGCAGTACAGCGTGCCGGTGGTGGTCGAGATCATCCTCGAGCGCGTCACCAATATCGCGATGGGCACCGAGATCGATGCGCTCAACGAGTTCAATGAAGTCCTGGACGTCAAATAACGCAGCACGGGAGACCGAGATGAGGAGACCGCAATGACCAGACTTGCCGCCAACCTGACCATGCTGTTCAACGAAGTCGATTTCCTCGACCGCTTCGAGCACGCCGCCAGGGCGGGCTTTCGCGGCGTCGAATTCCTGTTCCCGTACGCCTACCGGGTCGAGGACATCGCCGCCCGGCTCGACGCCCACCGCCTCGAACTGGTGCTGCACAACCTGCCGGCCGGGGACTGGGCCGCGGGCGAGCGCGGCATCGCCTGCCATCCGGGACGCGTGACGGAATTCCAGGACGGCGTGGGCGCGGCGATCGACTATGCCAAGGCGCTGGGCGTCAGGCAGCTCAACTGCCTGGCGGGCATCGTGCCGCCCGGCGTCGCGCTCGAAGAGGCCTATCTCGCGCTGGTGTCGAACCTCGAATTTGCCGCCGGCCAGCTGAAACGCGAGGGGATCCGCCTGCTGGTCGAACCGATCAACACCTTCGACATCCCGGGATTCTTCCTGCACGGCACGCGCCAGGCGCTGGAGCTCATCGGCGCGACCGGCTCCGACAATCTGTTCCTGCAGTACGACATCTATCACATGCAGCGCATGGAGGGCGAGCTGGCGGCGACGATCAAGGCCAACCTCGGCCTGATCCGCCACATCCAGCTGGCCGACAATCCGGGCCGCTTCGAGCCGGGCACGGGCGAGATCAATTACCGCTACCTGCTCGGCATGCTCGACGAGATCGGGTATGACGGCTGGGTCGGCTGCGAGTACAAGCCCCGGGCCGGCACCGCCCAGGGCCTGCACTGGATCGGCGAGCACGGCCTGCAGGCATAGGGTATCGCACACCATCACACTGGAGACCATCATGACGAAAGTAGGATTCATCGGCCTGGGCATCATGGGCGGGCCCATGGCCGCCAAGCTGCAGGAGGGCGGCTGCAAGCTGTACCTGCACGACCTGAAAAATCCGCCGCTGGCCCTGATCGAGGGCGGCGCCACCGTCTGCACCAACGCCACCGAGGTGGCCAAGCGCGCCGACATCATCATCGTGATGGTGCCCGATACCCCGCACGTCGAGGAAGTGCTGTTCGGCGCCGACGGCGTGGCCGCGGGCCTCACGCCGGGCAAGATCGTGATCGACATGAGTTCGATCTCGCCGATGGCCACCAAGGAGTTCGCCAGGAAGATCAACAAGCGCCAGTGCGACTACCTCGATGCGCCCGTGTCGGGCGGCGAGGTGGGGGCGCGCGCCGCGACGCTCACCATCATGGTGGGCGGCGCGCAGGAGGCGTTCGACCGCGCCCGGCCGCTGTTCGAGCTGATGGGGAAGAACATCACGCTGGTGGGCGGCAACGGCGATGGCCAGACCACCAAGGTGGCGAACCAGATCATCGTGGCGCTGAACATCCAGGCGGTGGCGGAGGCGCTGCTGTTCGCCTCGAAGGCGGGCGCCGACCCGGCCCGGGTGAGGCAGGCGCTGATGGGCGGCTTCGCCGCCTCGCGCATCCTGGAAGTGCACGGCGAGCGCATGGTCAAGCGCACCTTCGCGCCGGGTTTTCGCATCGAGCTGCACCAGAAGGACCTCAACCTGGCGCTGCAGGGGGCCAAGAGCCTCGGTCTCGCGCTGCCGAATACCGCCAGCGCCCAGGAGCTGATGAATTCCTGCGCCGCCCACGGCATGGCCCAGCTCGATCATTCGGCGCTGTGCCAGGCGATCGAGCGGATGTCGAACCACGCCATCGCCGCAGCCTGACGCAGCGGCGTGGCGCCATCGGAGACAGCATATGGACACCTGGGTGTTTCACCATCCGGCCTGCCTGGCGCACGAGCCCGGGCCGGGCCATCCTGAAGCGCCGCAGCGCCTGCATGCGGTCATGAAGGCGCTGCGCCAGCCGGAATTCTCGCAGCTGGCCTGGCGCGAGGCGCCGCTCGGCACGCGCGACCAGGTCTTGCTGGTGCACGGCGAAGAGTATGTGGACGCGATCGCCGCCGCGGCGCCGGGCAGCGGCCTGGTGGCGCTGGACGGCGGCGACACATTGATGTCGCCCGGCACCTGGGAGGCGGTGATGCGCTGCGTCGGCGCCGCCTGCGCCGGGGTCGATGCGGTGGTGGCGGGCGAGGCCGCCAACGTCTTTTGCGCGACCCGGCCATGCGGCCATCACGCCGAGCCGGAGCGGGCAATGGGCTTCTGCATCTTCAACCAGGCCGCCATCGCCGCCGTCCACGCGCTCGAGACGCATGGCCTGCAGCGCGTCGCCGTGGTCGATTTCGACGTCCACCACGGCAACGGTACGCAAGCGGCATTCTTCCACCGTCCGCAACTGTTCTTCGGCTCGAGCCACCAGTCGCCACTGTATCCGGGAACCGGCGCGGCGGATGAGACGGGAGCCAGCGGCAATATCGTCAACCTGCCGCTGCCGCCGGGCTGCGGCTCGGCGCTGTTCCGGTCCACGGTGGCGAGCGGGCTGCTGCCCGCCTTGCGGCGCTTCGCGCCACAATTGATCGTGATGTCGGCCGGGTTCGACGCGCACCGCAGCGATCCCCTGGCCAGCATGGCCCTGGAAGACGAGGATTTCGCGTGGATTACGCGTGAAGTGATGGCGATCGCAGCAGAGGTGTGCGAGGGCCGGATCGTGTCGATCCTGGAGGGAGGCTACAGCGTCGAGGGGCTGCAGGGCGGCAGCGCGGCGCACGTGCGTGCGCTGCTGCAGCGCTGAAGGGTGTTGCGCGGGGCTGGCCCCAGGAAATTACAGGCCGCAACCGTAGTAGGCCGGGTCCGAATCCTGGCCGGTGTAGCCTGGCTCGAGCTTTTCGCGCAGGTTGAGCGTGAGGAAAGCGACGATGAGCGACAGCAGCGAGTGCGACGGGGCTGCGAAAGTGGTTTCGGCTGGTGCGTTGATCATGACTGGCTCCTGAAAGTTGGTTTGTGCAATGCAGTAAATATAGGGACTACTTACGCGCGCTTCCAATTTCGAGTGCTGATACCAGTTATACTGCTCGTGAATGTTGCTCTATAAAAACCGGCATTTATGCGTGATCTCTACCGCGGCCCGCGTGGTCGTCGGATGTGGCTGCGTCGCCACAGGCTGCCGGTCAGGATGAGGGGATCAGCGCATCGATGCGTGCCTTTCCTTCGTCCAGCAGGAACTGGCGAAACGCCCGCGCCACCGGCGGCAGGCGCTTCTCGCGACGATGCACGACATACCAGTTGAGCATCAGTGGAAACCCCTCGACCTCCAGCACCACCAGGCTGCGCGCGGCGAGTTCGCGGCCGATCGTGTGAAACGACAGAAAGCCCAGTCCGATGCCGGCGATCACCGCCTGCTTGATCGTCTCGGTGCTCTTGATCTCCATGGCGACGCTCAGCTCGGCCAGGTGCGGGCCAAAGGCGTCCTGCATCGAGAACCAGGTGTCGGAGCCCGGTTCGCGGATCACGAACGGGTGGCGGATCAGGTCGCTCATCGGGATGCGCCCATGCCTGGCCGCGGCCAGCGGATGGTCGGGCGCCGCCACGATCACGTACGGATGAGGGGCGAACGCATCGTTCTGCGTGTCGAGTTCGGCGGGTGGGCGCACCATCACGGCCAGGTCGGTGCGATTGGCCGCCAGCTTGTCCAGCAACTCCTCGCGGTTGTGCACCGTCAGGTTCAGCTGCACACCAGGATGCTGGCGCGCGAAGGCGACCATCAGCTGCGGAAAGAAATAGTCGCCGGCGCTGATCACCGCCACGTTCAGCTTGCCGCCGGCGATTCCCTTGAGTTGCGCCATCGCATCTTCCGCCTCGTCGAACTGCTGGATGATGGCGCGGCAGAAGTGCAGCAGCTCCTCGCCCGCCTGGGTCAGGTAGATTTTCTTTCCCAGCTGTTCGAACAAGGGCATGCCGACGTGGCCCTCGAGCGTGCGGACCTGGGTCGACACGGCCGGCTGGGTGAGGTGCAGCTCCTCGGCGGCGCGCGAAAAACTGCGCCGGCGCGCGACGGTTTCGAAGACTTTCAGTTGACGCAGTGTCGCGTTCTTCATCGGCGCTTCCGTCCATGTATAAGCAGTCGTTAATGATTATCCCTAAAAACTTTCACTATTGCTCATCATTTTGTTGGACTACGATGATGTTCAGACAGCTCGACCGCAACCACCACCACCTGGAGAGTGCCATGACGACGATCTGCAATGCCGATGCCGAGTGCAATGCCTATAACGCGGCCTTTCATGAACTGGGATTGAGCTGGGTCTGGGACACCGGACTGTATGCGAGCGCGGTCGCCGGCGCCGATGACCGCACCGGCCTGCGCAACTATCTGGCGCGGCATCAATCCCACCTGTTGAGCGCGCACGACGCCGACTTCCTGGTCGAGGCGATCCTGGCCGCCAAGGAGCGCTGCCACGCGCAGCTGAGCGCCGCCGGGTGCAATCCGGGCGCTTTCATCGACTGGTCCGCGCTCCAGCAGCGGCAGATCGGCGTGTAGACACCAACGGCTGGGCAGAGATTTTCGAATCTTAACCGTGGTCAAGGATATACGGAAATCGTTCTTCCACAATCAGCCCATCCACCGACCCGACGTACGAGAGACATCATATGATCCGACACTGGATACGCTTCCAACACCTCGACACCGTACGTTTCGGCACGATCGAGGGCGACAAGATCCGGATCTTCAAGGGCGATATGTTCGACAGCCCGCGCCGCACCGACCTGGCGGTGAACCTGGACGAGGTCGAGGTGCTCACCCCGTGCGTGCCCGGCAAGGTGCTGGCGATGTGGAACAATTTTCACGCGCTCGGCCAGAAGCTGGGCCTGGCGCCCCCGGGCGAGCCGCTCTACCTGATGAAGCCATCGACCTCTTACCTGGCGCCGGGCGGCACGATCCGCAAGCCGCTGTGCGAGGGCAAGGTGGCGTTCGAAGGCGAGCTGGCGATCGTGATCGGCCGCCGCTGCAGCGCCGTCCCGGTCGAGGAGGCGCCCGACTACGTGTTCGGCTATACCTGCGCCAACGACGTCACCGTGGGCGAGATCATCGGGCGCGACCCGACCTTTCCCCAGTGGGTGCGCGCCAAGGGCTTCGACACCTTCTGCCCGTTCGGTCCGGTGATTGCCACCGGGCTCAACCCGGCAATGCTGGTCGTGCGCACGACCCTGAACGGCGAGGTGCGCCAGGATTATCCGATCAACGACATGGTGTTTCCGGTGGCCGAGCTGGTCAGCCGGATTTCCCAGGACATGACATTGGAGCCGGGCGACCTCCTGCTGTGCGGGACGTCGGTCGGCGTCGGCTCGATGCGGCCGGGCAGCACGATCGAGGTAGAGATCGACGGCATCGGAAAGCTCATCAATCGGTTCGAGTAAACGACAAGGGGTGGGTCATGAAGATCGCAGTTATCGGAGCGGGAGCAATCGGCGGCCTGGTCGGCGCCAGGCTGGCGCTGGCGGGCGAGGAGGTGACATTCATCGTGCGGGGCGCCAATCTGGCGGCGATCCGAGCGAACGGCATCAAGCTCATCGAGATGGACGGGGAGGAGAAGATTGCCTCGCAAGTGCGCGCGACGGACGACTATGACGCGGCCGGCGAGCAGGACCTGGTGATCCTGGCCCTCAAGGCGCACCAGGTCGACGGCGTGTCGGCCCAGATCGGCAAGCTGTTCGGGCCGCGCACCGTGGTGGTGACGATGCAGAACGGCATACCGTTCTGGTATTTCCACCGCCATGGCGGCGAGTTCGACGGGCGCACCGTGCGCAGCGTCGATGCCGGCGGCGAATTGGCGCGCCGGATTCCACCCGAGCGGGTGCTCGGCTGCGTGGTCTATCCGGCCGCCGAACTGGTGGCGCCGGGCGTCATCCGGCACATCGAAGGCGCGCGCTTCCCGCTGGGAGAACTGGACGGCACGGCGAGCGAGCGGGTCAATGAAGTCTCGGCCTGCTTCCAGAACGCCGGCTTCAAGTCGCCGGTGCTCGACAATATCCGGGCCGAGATCTGGCTCAAGCTATGGGGCAACGTCTGCTTCAACCCGATCAGCGCGCTGGCGCATTCGACCCTGGTCGACATCTGCCAATACCCGCTCACACGCGAGCTGGCGGCGGAGATGATGCGCGAGGCGGAAGCGGTGGCCACCAAACTGGGCATCACCTTCCGCGTGCCCCTGGACCGGCGCATCGAGGGCGCCGCCCAGATCGGCAAGCACAAGACCTCGATGCTGCAAGACGTCGAGGCGGGCCGGGGGCCGGAAATCGATGCCCTGGTCGGGTCGGTGATCGAACTGGCGCGCATGACCGGCACCCCGACGCCGCATATCGATTCGGCGTATGCGCTCGTCAAGCTGCTGGAGCAGACCATGACCGAGGAGGGTGGTGGGGTCAAGCTGCAGAGGGCGGTAACGACCGCTTAGATGCAATCAGCACGTCGCCCCCGCGAAGGCGGGGGCCTAAGATTACAAGCGTCTCGGTAACGCTGAACTTGGGCCCCCGCCTTCGCGGGGGCGACGTTTTCGAGCAGACGAAGGAACTGATTTCGCCTGATCTTCAGATCTTCCCCCGATTCTTCAGGCGGCTCAGCGTCTCAGGCGACAGGTTCAGGTACGCCGCCAGTTCTTTCTTGGGCAGACGTTCGAACAGGTCGGGGTGCTTGCGCATGAAACGGTGGACCCGGCCCGGCGCATCGAGCAAATGCAGCGTGATGGTGTGCGCCATGATGGCGCTCATCAGGTTCATGACCTCGTACTCGAAGGCCTGCTTGACGATGCTGTGACTGCGCATGAAGTCGACCCATTGCGGCAGCGGCATGCGCGCCACCCGCACCTTGGTGACGCAGGCGATGGAAAATGGCGTCGGCGTCTTGAGGCACCAGGCGGCGTAGCTGGTTTCGATGTCCCGCTCCGCCGAGAAGCGCAGGATCATCTCCTTGGCTTCCTGGTTGGAGACCTGGCGCTTGAGGATGCCGTCCAGGATGAAGTACTGCGACATCTCGTGCACCCCCTGGTTCAGCAGCAAGTCGCCTTTCTGGTGGTTCTCGATCGTGAGGTACGGCTCGAGCGCCGCCATTTCGCTGTCGCGCAGTTCCTTGAGGACCACGTTTTGTTTTAACTGCAGACGAATGATGTTTCGTTCGGAGTGATTTGCAATAGTCGTCATGACGCGGCCGTTTACCGAGATTCTCGCATCATGCGGCCAAAATTGACCATGGTCAATGAGACAAATCAGGCGCGCTGGCTATGATGGTTTGCGGGCGATACACACCGCGTTCTGCCCGGATCGACAATAACTGGAGACAGCAATGACTAACCTCGTATCGGTAGACGTGACCGACGGCTTCCACCTGGTAATCGATGCGCTAAAACACAACGACATCGATACGATCTTCGGCCTGGTCGGCATTCCGATTACCGACCTGGCGCGCCTGGCGCAGGCCGAAGGAATGCGTTTCATCGGCTTTCGTCATGAACAGAACGCCGGCAACGCCGCGGCAATCGCCGGCTACATGACGCAAAAGCCAGGCATCTGCCTGACGGTCTCGGCGCCGGGCTTCCTCAACGGCCTGACGGCGCTGGCCAACGCGACCACCAACTGCTTCCCGATGATCCTGATTTCGGGGTCGAGCGAACGCGAGATCGTCGACCTGCAGCAGGGCGACTACGAAGAAATGGACCAGCTGAACGCGGCCAAGCCCTACGCCAAGGCATCCTACCGCATCAACAAGGCCGAGGACATCGGCATCGGCGTCGCGCGGGCGATCCGCGCCGCCGTCTCGGGCCGCCCGGGCGGCGTCTATCTCGACCTGCCGGCCCAGCTGCTGGCGCAGACGATCGAGGCCGGCCACGCCAAGCGCTCCCTGGTCAAGGTGGTCGACCCGGTGCCGCGCCAGATCCCGGCCCCGGACTCGGTGCAGCGCGCGCTGGCGCTGCTCAAGGGCGCGAAGAAGCCGCTGATCCTGCTCGGCAAAGGCGCCGCCTACGCCCAGGCCGACGCCGACATCCGCGCCCTGGTGGAGCGCACCGGCATTCCTTACCTGCCGATGTCGATGGCCAAGGGCCTGCTGCCGGATACCCATGCCCAGTCGGCCTCGGCGGCCCGCTCCTACGTGCTGGCCGAGGCCGACGTGGTGGTGCTGATCGGCGCGCGCCTCAACTGGCTGCTGGCGCACGGCAAGGGCAAGACCTGGGGCAAGCCCAAGCAGTTCATCCAGATCGATATCTCGCCCACCGAGATCGACAGCAACGTGGCGATCGCCGCGCCGCTGATCGGCGACATCGGCTCCTGCGTGGCGGCCTTGCTCGACGGGCTCGACGGCGCCGGCATCGCGAAGCCGGACGCGGAATGGCTCGGCCCGATCGCCGAACGCAAGGAGCAGAACACGGCCAAGATGGCGGCGCTCCTCAACCGTGACGCGGCGCCGATGAACTTCCACACCGCCCTGCGCGCCATCCGCGACGTGCTCAAGCAGCATCCGGACATCAACCTGGTGAACGAGGGCGCCAATACCCTGGACTATGCGCGCAGCATCGTCGACCAGTACCAGCCGCGCAAGCGTTTCGACTCCGGCACCTGGGGCATCATGGGCATCGGCATGGGCTACGCGATCGGCGCGGCCGTCGTCAGCGGCAAGCCGGTGGTCGCGATCGAAGGCGACAGCGCCTTCGGCTTCAGTGGCATGGAGCTCGAGACGATCTGCCGCTACGAGCTGCCGGTGACGACCATCATCTTCAACAACAACGGCGTCTACCGCGGCACCGACGTCAACCCGACCGGCGGCAAGGACGTCGCGCCGACCGTGTTCGTCAAGAACGCCCGCTACGACAAGATGATCGAGGCCTTCGGCGGCATCGGCTACCACGCCACCACCCCGGAAGAGCTGACCCGGGCGTTAGCCGAGGCAATCGCGGCCGGCAAGCCCGCCCTGATCAATGCCGTGATCGACGAGACCGCCGGCACCGAGAGCGGCCGCCTGACCAATCTGAATCCGCAAAGCAACGCAAAGAAGTGAACAGCCAGCGACACGCACGACCGCCGGCGCCCACGAGGCCGCCGGCGGGGCCCGCAATATCGACTGAACAAAGGAGACTGACATCATGAGCAAACCACTCGAAGGCATCAAGATCATCGACTTCACCCACGTCCAGGCCGGTCCTGCCTGCACCCAGTTGCTGGCCTGGTTCGGCGCCGACGTGATCAAGGTCGAGCGTCCCGGCGCGGGCGACGTCACGCGTTCGCAGTTGCGCGACATCCCCGGCGTCGACGCCCTGTATTTCACCATGCTCAACAGTAACAAGCGCTCGCTGACGCTCGACACCAAGACGCCCGAAGGCAAGGAAATCCTGACCAAGCTGATCAAGGAGTCGGACGTGCTGGTCGAGAACTTCGGTCCGGGCGCGCTCGACCGCATGGGCTTCACCTGGGAGCACATCAAGGAACTGAACCCGGGCATGATCGTGGCCTCGGTGAAGGGCTTCAGCGACGGTCACCACTACGAAGACCTGAAGGTCTATGAAAACGTGGCGCAGTGCGCCGGCGGCGCGGCGTCCACCACCGGTTTCGACGACGGCCCACCGACCGTCAGCGCCGCCGCCCTGGGCGACAGCAATACCGGCATGCACTTGGCGATCGGCATCCTGACCGCCCTGCGTGCGCGCGACACCACGGGCAAGGGCCAGAAGGTGGCGGTGTCGATGCAGGACAGCGTGCTGAATCTGTGCCGTGTGAAATTGCGCGACCAGCAGCGCCTGGACCGGGTCGGCTACCTGGAAGAGTATCCGCAGTACCCGCACGGCAAGTTCTCCGACGTCGTGCCGCGCGGCGGCAACGCCGGCGGCGGCGGCCAGCCGGGCTGGGTGCTCAAGTGCAAGGGCTGGGAGACCGACCCCAACGCCTATATCTACTTCACCATCCAGGGCCATGCCTGGGCGCCGATCTGCAGGGCGATCGGCAAGGAAGAGTGGATCGACGACCCGGCCTACACGACCGCCATCGCGCGCCAGGACAAGATCTTCGACATCTTCGGCACGATCGAGGAATGGCTGAAGGACAAGACCAAGTTCGAAGCGGTCGACATCCTGCGCAAGTTCGACATTCCCTGCTCGCCAGTGCTGTCGATGAAGGAAATCGCCGCCGATCCATCGCTGCGCGCCAGCGGCACGATCGCCGAGGTCGAGCACAAGGAACGGGGCACGTACCTGACCGTGGGCAGCCCCATCAAGTTCTCGGATATGAAGGTCGAGATCAAGGGTTCGCCGCTGCTGGGCGAACACACCGACGAGGTGCTGGAAGGCCTGGGCTACAGCAGCAAGGAGATCGCGGCGCTGCACGAGAAGCGGGTGGTGTGATCACGGGCCTGGCTGGATAAAACGAGCGTCTGGTGCGCGTCGGCGGTGTGCGACGCGCACCTGTTTTTTTATGGGGGAGACAAGCATGCAAGCCGACATCGATTTTCAACAACTGCTGCAGGCGCTGGGCGACGGCGTCATCGTCTGCGACGCGAAAGGCGACATCACGTTCTGGAACGCCGCCGCCACGCGCATCTTCGGCTTCACCGAAGGCGAGGCGATCGGACAGTCGCTGGACCTGATCATCCCCCAGCGCCAACGCCAGCGGCACTGGGACGGCTATCACAAGACCATGGCCACGGGCGAGACGCGCTATGGCGCCGACGTATTGCGGGTGCCGGCTGTGCACAAGGAAGACAAGCCACTGTCGATCGCCTTCACGGTGGCGCTATTGCACGGGCCGGGCGGGGAAGTGTCGGCGATCGTCGCCCTGGTGCGCGACGAGACCGAACGCTGGGGAGAAGAACGCAAGCTGCGCGCGCGGCTGGCGCAGCTCGAGACGGCGCAGGCTTGATCCTGTTCATCCAGTCTCGCTCCACGCTAGTCCCGTAATGCAAGAACGTCATTCCCGCCTACGCGGGAATGACGCGCCTGGGCCGCGGGACGTGGGACATCAGCCGGCGTCGCCACCCGGCGGCGGCGGCGGCATGTGCTCGCGCCGGTGTTCCAGCAAGGCCTCGATCACCATCGGGCTGAGTCCCTCACCCTGGGTGTCGTCGATGTGCGAAAACAGCCGGCTGCGCATGCGCGGCGCCCAGAAGCGCTGCAGGTGGTTGGCGATCTCGGTGCGCCCTTCCCGGGGATCCGGGTAGGACGCGAAGAAGGTGCCGATCTGGTTGGCCATGGTGACCAGGTTGTCGATGTTCATGCGGACTCCATAGCGATGTTGGCGCCGTGGGCGTAGGCGACGAAGTCGTCGCCGCGGGCGAAGGCGACCAGGGTCAGGCCGCAGCCGAGCGCGGTGCGCACGGCGAGGGCGGTGGGTGCGGAAATGGCGACCAGGGCGCCGATGCCGACGGTGGCGGCCTTCTGCACCATCTCGACGCTGGCGCGGCTGGTGATCACGCAAAAACCGTCGGCGAGATCGGCGCCATTCATGTGCAGCCCCCCGATCAGCTTGTCGAGCGCATTATGGCGGCCGACGTCCTCGAACGCCGCGCGCGGCATGCCGTCACGGCCGCACCAGATGGCCGCATGGGTGGCGCCGGTGATGCGATTGAGCGGCTGCTGGGCCCTGGCATCGAGCAGGGCGCGCCGGATCGCCGCGCCGGACAGCGCCCGCGTCGGCGCCAGCCAGGGCAGGGGACGCACCACCTGGGCCAGGCTGTCGACCCCGCACAGGCCGCAGCCGGTGCGGCCGGCCAGGCTGCGCCGCCGCTCCTTGAGGCGCATGAAAGCGCCGGCGGCGAGGTCGATGTGGGCGGTGATGCCGCTTGCAGCGTGTTCGATCTCGACGCCATAGCATTCGGCGGGCGAGGCCATGATGCCTTCGCTCAGCGAGAAGCCGAGCGCAAACTCTTCCAGGTCGGCGGGCGTGGCCAGCATCACCGCGTGCGAGACGCCGTTGTACTCGAGCGCGACCGGCACTTCCTCGGCCAGCTCGTCCTGGGCGCTGCGCAAGGCGCCGCCGTGCATGCGCGTCACCGTCATGCAGGCGCTCGGGAAGCGCTGGACCGGCGCCTGCACGCCGGTATCCGCATCCATATCGAGCGCGCACGTCATGCGACCGGCTCCGCCAGGCCCAGCTGCATCTGGTTGAAGCGGGCGTATTCCAGCTGCCAGTCCGACTGCTGCTGGACCGGCATCACCTGCACCGCCGTGACCTTGTATTCGGGGCAGTTGGTCGCCCAGTCGGAGTTCTCGGTCGTGATGACGTTGGCGCCCGATTCGGGGAAGTGGAAGGTGGTGTAGACCACGCCCGGCTGCATGCGCTCGGTGACCATCGCGCGCAGCACGGTCTCGCCCGCGCGGCTGTGGATGCCGACCCACTGGCCATCCTCGATGCCGCGCTCCTGGGCGTCGTGCGGGTGGATCTCGAGCCGGTCCTCGGCGTGCCAGCGCACGTTCTCGGTGCGGCGCGTCTGCGCGCCGACGTTGTACTGCGACAGGATGCGGCCGGTGGTCAGGATCAGCGGATACTTGCGCGTCACCTTCTCGTCGGTGGCGACGTACTGGGTGATGATGAAGCGGCCCTTGCCGCGCACGAAGCCGTCGACGTGCATGGTCGGCGTGCCTTCCGGCGCCTCGTCGTTGCAGGGCCACTGGATGCTGCCCAGTTCATCGAGGCGGCGGTAGCTCACGCCGCTGAAGGTCGGCGTCAGGCGCGCGATCTCGTCCATGATCTCGGACGGGTGGCGGTAGTTCATCGGATAGCCCAGCCGGTTCGACAGCGCCACCGTGACTTCCCAGTCGGCATAGCCGGCCCGCGGCGGCATCACCTTGCGCACGCGCGAGATGCGGCGTTCGGCATTGGTGAACGTGCCGTCCTTTTCCAGGAACGAGGAACCGGGCAGCAGCACGTGGGCATACTTGGCGGTCTCGTTCAAGAAGATGTCCTGCACCACGATGCACTCCATCGCCTCGAGCGCCGCGGTGACGTGCTGGGTGTTCGGGTCGGATTGCACGATATCCTCGCCCTGGCAATACAGGCCCATGAAGCTGCCGTCGAGGGCCGCTTCGAACATGTTCGGGATGCGCAGCCCCGGTTCGGCCTGCAGCGGCACGCCCCAGGCTTGCTCGAACAGGGTACGCACGGTGGTGTCCGAGACGTGGCGGTAGCCCGGCAGCTCGTGCGGGAACGAGCCGATGTCGCACGAACCCTGCACATTGTTCTGCCCGCGCAGCGGATTGACGCCCACCCCGGGGCGGCCGACGTTGCCGGTGACCATGGCCAGGTTGGCGATGCCCATGACGGCGGTCGAGCCCTGCGCGTGCTCGGTCACGCCCAGGCCATAGAAGATCGCGCCGTTGCCGCCGAGCGCATACAGGCGGGCGGCGTCGCGCACCTGCTGCGCCGGCACGCCGGTGATCGCTTCCATCGCTTCCGGCGAGTTCTCGGGCTGGGCGACGAAGGCGCGCCACTGCGCGAAGGCGCGCAGGTCGCAGCGCTCGGTGATGAAATCGTTGGCCATCAGGCCTTCGGTGACGATCACGTGGGCCAGCGCGCTGATCATCGCGACGTTGGTGCCGGGCCGCAGCTGCAAGTGGTAGTCGGCGCGGATGTGCGGCGACTTGACCAGGTCGATGCGGCGCGGATCGATGACGATCAGGCGCGCGCCCTGGCGCAGGCGCTTCTTCATGCGCGAGGCGAACACCGGGTGGCCGTCGGTCGGGTTGGCGCCGATGACCAGGATCACGTCGGCCTTTTCGACCGACTTGAAGGTCTGGGTGCCGGCCGATTCGCCGAGCGTCGTCTTGAGGCCGTAGCCGGTCGGCGAGTGGCATACGCGGGCGCAGGTGTCGACGTTGTTGTTGCCAAACGCCGCGCGCACCAGCTTCTGCACCAGATAGCCTTCTTCATTGGTGCAACGCGACGAGACGATGCCGCCAATTGAATCCCGGCCGTGCTTGGCCTGGATGCGCTTGAATTCGGACGCCGCATAGTCGAGCGCCTCGTCCCACGACACTTCCTTCCACGGGTCGGTGATCTTCGCGCGGATCATGGGTTTCAGGATGCGGTCCTTGTGGGTGGCGTAGCCCCAGGCGAAGCGGCCCTTGACGCAGGCATGGCCCTCGTTGGCCTTGCCGTCCCGGGCCGGCACCATGCGTACCACCTCGTTGCCCTTCATCTCGGCCTTGAGCGAGCAACCGACCCCGCAATAGGCGCAAGTCGTGGTGATGCTGTGCTCGGCCTGGCCGAGCCAGATCACCGATTTCTCGGTGAGGGTGGCGGTCGGGCAGGCTTCGACGCAGGCGCCGCACGAGACGCATTCGGACTGCATGAACGGTTCGTTCTGGCCGGCCGACACGCGCGCATCGAAGCCGCGCCCCGAGATGGTCAGCGCGAAGGTGCCTTGCGTCTCCTCGCAGGCGCGCACGCAGCGGTTGCACACGATGCACTTCGACGAATCGAAGGTGAAATAGGGATTGCTCTCGTCCTTCTTGAGCTTGAGGTGGTTGGCGCCCTCGTAGCCGTAGCGCACCTCGCGCAGGCCGGTGACGCCGGCCATGTCCTGCAGCTCGCAGTTGCCGTTGGCGGGGCAGGTGAGGCAGTCGAGCGGGTGGTCGGAGATGTACAGCTCCATCACGCCCTTGCGCACTTCTTGCAGCTTGGGGCTCTGGGTGCGCACGATCATGCCCGCTTCGGCCGGCGTGGTGCACGACGCCGGATAGCCGCGGCGGCCTTCGATCTCGACCAGGCACAGGCGGCAGGAGCCGAACGGCTCCAGGGTGTCGGTGGCGCACAGCTTGGGAATGTTGATGCTGTTCTCGGCCGCGGCGCGCATCAGCGAGGTGCCGGCCGGGACGGTGACCTGGACGCCGTCGATGGTCAAGGTGATCATCTCGGTGGCGACGTTAATTTCTTTCGCCGGGGTGCCAAAGTCGCGGGTGAGGATGGTTTCGATCATTGCCTTCTCTCCTGGGCAGCCATTCAGGCGGCCAATTCGTCGCCGGCCACCTGGCCGAAGTCTTGCGGGAAGTGGTTCAGCGCCGACAGCACCGGGTAGGGCGTCATGCCGCCCATCGCGCACAGCGATCCATTGAGCATGGTGTCGCACAGGCTGCGCAGCAGGATCACCTGCTTCGGGCGCTCGTCGTTGGCGCGGATCTTGTCGATCACCTCCACGCCGCGGGTGGAGCCGATGCGGCAGGGTGTGCACTTGCCGCACGATTCGACCGCGCAGAACTCCATCGCGTAGCGCGCCAGCTGCGCCATGTCGGCGCTGTCGTCGTGGACCACGATGCCGCCATGGCCCAGCACCGCCCACAGGGCGGCGAAGGCTTCGTAGTCGAGCGGGGTGTCCCACTGCGATGGCGGCAGGTAGGCGCCTAGCGGGCCGCCCACCTGCACCGCCTTGATCGGACGGCCACTGGCACTGCCGCCGCCGTAGTCGTACAAAATCTCGCGCAGCGTGGCGCCGAACGCCAGTTCGATCAGGCCGCCGTTCTTGATATTGCCGGCCAGTTGCACCGGCAAGGTGCCGCGCGAGCGCCCCATGCCGAAGTCCTGGTAATACTGCGCGCCCTGGTCGAGGATGACCGGCACCGAGGCCAGCGACAGCACGTTGTTGATGACGGTCGGCTGGCCGAACAGGCCGGCGAGCGCGGGCAGGGGCGGCTTGGCGCGCACCACGCCGCGCTTGCCCTCGATGCTCTCCAACAGGGCGGTCTCTTCGCCGCAGATATAGGCGCCGGCGCCCTTGCGCACCTCGAGCTCGAAGGCGCGGCCCCTGCCGGCGACGTTGGGGCCGAGGAGGCCCGCGCGCGTGGCCGTTTGAATCGCGTGATTCAGCGCGGCGATCGCATGCGGATACTCGCTGCGCACGTAGATGAAGCCGCGCGTGGCGCCGACCGCGAGGCCGGCGATCGTCATGCCTTCGATCAGGACGAAGGGATCGCTTTCCATGATGATGCGGTCGGCGAAGGTGCCGGAATCGCCTTCGTCGGCATTGCAGACGATGTATTTCTGGTGGCCGGGCGCGCGCAGCACCGTGTTCCACTTGATCCCGGTGGGGAAGGCGGCGCCGCCGCGTCCGCGCAGGCCGGAGGCGGTGACCGCGGCGACGATGTCGGCGCCGCTCATGGTCACGGCCTGGCGCAGGCCGCGGTAGCCGCCATGGGCCTCGTAGTCGCGCAGCGACAGCGGATCGGTGACGCCGCAGCGGGCGAAGGTCAGGCGGGTCTGCCGGGCCAGGTAGGGAATCTGCTCGACGAGGCCGAGCGCCAGGCGGTGCGTGGATTGGCCGTCGTGGAAACCGGCGTCGAACAGGGCGGCCACGTCGCTTTCATCGACGTTGCCGAAGCCGATGCGCCCGCCTGGCGTCTCGACTTCGACCAGCGGTTCGAGGTACAGCAGGCCGCGCGTGCCGTTGCGCACCAGGTCGATCGCGATGCCGCGCCGCTCGGCCTCGCATTGAATCGTGGCGGCGACGTCGTCGGCGCCCAGGGCCAGCGCCGCCGAATCGGCCGGGACGTAGATGCGTACGCTCATGCTGCCTCCTTGGCCTTGGCGGCCACTTTCGCGACCAGCTTGTCGAAACGCGCCGGCGTCACGCGGGCGTGGACCGCGTCGTTGATCATGATGGCGGGCGCGGTGGCGCACTGGCCGAGGCAGTACACCGGCTCCAGGGCGAAGCCGCCGTCGGCGGTATGCGCGTGCAGGTCGCAACCGAGGGCTTGCTGGACATGCGACAGCAGGGCGTCGCCGCCCATGCTCTGGCACGCCTCGGCGCGGCAGACCTGCACCGTGCAGCGCGCCGGCGGCGTGGTCTTGTAGTAGTGGTAGAAAGTGATCACGCCATGCACCTCGGCGCGCGAGAGATTGAAGCTTTGCGCGAGTCCTTCGACCGAATCGGGCGGGATGAAGCCGAGCCGGTCCTGGATGGCGTGCAGCACCGGCAGCAGCATGTCCTGGCCGAGCAGGCCATTGTGCGCATGGAGTGCGAGGATGTCGCCGATGACGCGACGCGGGTCAAGGGTATCTGGTGCATTCATGGGTGTCTCCATCTCTGCCTTGCATATGTTTATGGGAACATATATAACGGCTTTTATGTACTGCTCCGTCCAGAGTAGCACCCGTTCTGCAGGTGTTCAATATGAAGGATTTTGCATATGATCAGAGTGGAGATACGGCCGGACTGGATCGTGCGCGACGCCGCCGGCCAGCCGACCGCGCTGCCGGCGCTGCTCGGGCTGTTGCTCGCGGTGAGCGAGCTCGGTTCGATCAGCAAGGCCGCCACGGCGCGCGGCATGTCCTACCGCCATGCATGGGGATTGCTGCAGCAGTTCTCGCGACAGTTCGGCGTGGAGCTCGTTCACAAGGTGCGCGGACAGGGCACGGTGCTGTCTCCGCTCGCCGAAAAGCTGATGTGGGCCGACCGCCGCATCCACGCCCGCCTGACCCCCATGCTCGACAGCCTGGCCTCGGAATTGCAGCAGGAACTGGCGCGGGTATTGGTCGGCGACGCCCAGGTGCTGCGCCTGACCGCTTCGCACGGGTTCGCGGTGGCCGCGCTGGTGACGCAGCTGAACGAGCATGGCGTGACGGTCGACATCAATTACCGCAGCAGCAGCGACGCGGTGGCGGCGCTGGCGCGCGGGGAGTGCGACCTGGCGGGCTTTCATTTGCCGGTGGGAGAACTGGAGGGAGCGGCGGCGGCCAAGTACCGGCTTTGGCTCGATCCAGAGCGCCATGCGCTGCTGCACCTGGCGTACCGCATGCAGGGGCTGTTCGTGGCCAAGGGCAATCCGAAAGGCGTGACAAGCCTGGCCGACCTGGCGCGGTCGGACCTGCGCTTCGTCAACCGCCAGAAGGGGTCGGGGACGCGGGTGCTGCTCGAATTGTTATTGGCCGACCTTGGCGTCGACCCGGCCGTCATCAACCGTTCCGGCACCGCCGAATTCACGCACGCGGCGGTGGCGGCTTACGTTGCCAGCGGCATGGCCGACGTGGGCTTCGGCGTCGAAACCGCGGCGCGGCGCTTCGATCTGGATTTCATCCCGGTGATTCGCGAACGGTATTTCCTGGCTTGCGACGCCGGCGCGCTGGAGACGCCGCTCCTGACGTCGGCGCAGGCCGCGATGGCGGGCGGCTCGTTCAGGGAGGTGCTGTCGACGCTGCCGGGCTACGATGGCGCGCTGAGCGGTGAGCGGCTCGACCTGCATTTCCTGTTCTAGGTGCTGCCGAGACCGCTCAGCCATTGATTGACCCGCTCCATCGTGCGGCGTTCCTGGTCGGCTTCCATGACCAGGCCCTGGTCATGGACGCGCGCACCACGGGCATGGGCGGCGACCACCGCCAGGCTGTTGCCGGGGCCATAGCCGCCATGTGTGATGAATGGAATGATCGTCTTGCCCTTGACATCATGCGCCGCAAGGAAGGCGCGGATCACCGGGGGCGCGGTTTCGCCCCAGATCGGAAAACCGAGGTAGATGGTCCGGTAACGGGCCAGGTCGGGCACGGTCGCCATCAATGCCGGACGCACGTCGCCGTCGCGCTCGCGGCGGGCCTGCTCGACCGTCTCGAGATAGTCCTCGGGGTAGGGCCGGGCCGGCTGGATCTCGAACAGCGTCGCCGCCTGTGCGCGCTGGATCTGGCCGGCGATCACGCGGGTGTTGCCGCTGCGTGAAAAGTAGGCGACCAGGACGTCGCCGCCCTGGCGCCGCATGCTGCCTGGGGCGGCGCCGGCAGTGGGCGCCGCCACCGCGAGGCCGGACAGGACGGACGTCGCCATGAACTGGCGGCGCCGGGTCGAAGCGGGTTGACTCATGGCGTTCTCCTCATGCCATCCTGGGCAGCTTCGGCAGCAGCTTGTCGAGCGTGATCGGATACTCCCGCACGCGGATGCCGGTGGCGTTGTAGACCGCGTTCGCAACGGCTGCCGGCGTCCCGCAGATACCGAGTTCGCCCACACCTTTCGCTTTCAACGGCCCCACCGTGGGATCGACCTCGTCCAGGAAGATCACTTCCTGCTCCGGGATGTCGGCATGCACCGGCACTTCGTAGCCGGCCAGGTCGTGGTTGACGAAGAAGCCGACCTGCTTGTCGACCACCAGGTCTTCCATCAGCGCCGCGCCGACGCCCATCGTCATGCCGCCAATGATCTGGCTGCGCGCAGCGAGCGGATTGATGATGCGGCCGGCGGCGCACACGGCCAGCATGCGGCGCACCCGGATTTCTCCGGTGCCCGCATGCACGCCCACCTCGACGAAGTGGGCCGCGAACGTCTGCTGGGCATACTGCTTGCCGAGTTCCCCGATTTCCATCACGTCTTCGGCCTGCAACTCTCCCGCATCGACGGCGTCTGCCAGCGGCCTGCTCGTGCCGCCGGCCCGTACGCGGCCGCCGCTGAACTCGATGTCGGTAGTGCCCAGTCCCAACCGCTCTGCAACCAGGCCGCGCAGCTTGACGCAGGCCGCGTACACGCCGGCCGTGCACGAGGCCGCGCCAAACTGGCCGGCGGAGCCCGCGCCTTCCGGGTACGCCGAGTCGCCCAGCAGCACCGTTACCTTGTCGATCCCGACACCCATCATTTCGGCCGCCGTTTGTGCAATGATCGTGTAGCTGCCGGTGCCGATGTCGGTCATGTCCGTCTCTACCGTGATCCGGCCCTGGCGGTCCAGTCGCACGCTAGCCGCCGACTTCATGGCGCGCCCGCCGCGGATGCCCGCGGCCATGCCGATCCCGATGAGCCAGTGGCCCTCGCGCCGGGCGCCCGGCCTGGCGTTGTGCCGGTCCCAGCCGAATCGATCTGCTCCCGTCTGCATGCACCGCACCAGCTGGCGCGTCGAGAACGGCCTGGCGGGCACCTCGGGGTCGACCTGGGTGTCGTTGAGGATGCGGAAGGTGACCGGGTCCAGGCCCAGCTTCTCGGCCATCTCGTCCATCGCGACTTCGAGCGCCATCAGGCCTGGCGTTTCGCCTGGCGCGCGCATCGCATTGCCCTCGGCCAGGTCGAGATGGGACACGCGCAGCCGCGTGATGCGGTCGGCGCTCGCGTACAGCAGGCGGGTCGGCAGCGTCGCCCGTTCGGGCAGCGAGCCGAGATTGCCGGACCAGCTTTCGTGGCCGATCGCGGTCAGCTTGCCGTCGCGCCCCGCGCCGAGCCGGATGCGTTGGATGGTGGCGGGGCGGTGGGAGGTGTTGTTGAACATCAGGTGGCGCTGCAGGGTGACCTTGACCGGCCGTCCCACCAGCCGCGCGGCAACGGCGGCCAGCACGGCGTCGGCCAGGACCGAGGCCTTGCCGCCGAAACCACCGCCGATGTAGGGAGACACGATGCGGATGTTCTCGCGCGGGATGCCGAGCGTGCGCGACAGGTCTCGCATGCCCCAGCTCACCAGCTGGATCGCATTCCAGAGCGTCAGTTTGTCCCCCTTCCAGGACGCGATTGCCGCATGCGGCTCCATCATCGCGTGCGAATGGTCGGGCGTCGTGTAGTGCTGGTCGAGCGTGACCGGGGCGCTGGCGAAGGCGGAATCGAAATCGCCTGCCGCCGTGTCCATGCCCGGCCCGGGCGGCAGCGGTGTGCTTTTCGCTTGCGCCAGGCTGAATTTGCCGTCGGTCCGTGCGTACCGCACGCGCACCAGCTGGGCCGCCGCGCGCGCCTGTTCGAAGGTTTCGGCGACCACGATCGCCACCGCCTGGTGGTAGTGCTGCACCTCGGGGCCGGCCAGGACCCGCGCCACGTAGAACTGGCCGACGCCGAGCTTGCCGGCGTTGTCCGCCGTGACGATGCCGAGCACGCCCGGCGCGGACTTCGCCTGGGCCAGGTCGATCGCCACGATGCGTCCCTTGGCGATGCCGGTGCCGACGATGTAGCCATGGGCCGCATCCGGCACGGCGGCATGGTGTTCATAGGTGTAGGTCGCGGTTCCGGTGGTCTTGAGGCGTCCCTCGATGCGCGCGGTCGGCTTGCCGACCACGTTCAGGCGGTCGATCGGGTTGCGGGTGGCGGGAGTCAGGAATTTCATCGTGGGCTGGTCCTCGCGTCGGTCAATATGGTGGCCAGCGTGCGCTCGACCAGTTGCAGCTTGAAGGCGTTCTGTTCCGTGGTGGCCGCATCGGCCAGCAAGCGGGCGGTCAGCGCCGCGGCGCCGCGCGGCATCTCGGCCTCTGCCGCCTCGATCCGCCACGGCATGTGGGCGACGCCGCCCACGGCGACGCGCCCGCTGCCGTCGGGCTGGACGATGGCGGCGACCGACACCAGCGCGAAGGCGTAGGACGCGCGGTCGCGCACCTTGTGGTAAGTGTGCATGCCGCCTGCGGGACGGGGCAGCGTCACGGCCGTGATCAGTTCGTTCGGCGCGAGGTTGGTGTCCCGTTGAGGCGTCATGCCGGGGAGACGGTAGAAATCCGCGATCGGAATGGTGCGCGTGGCACCGTCCGGGCGTACCGTCTCCACCGCCGCATCGAGCACGCGCATGGCCACCGCCATGTCGCTCGGATGGGTGGCGATGCATGCCTGGCTGGCGCCGACGATGGCGTGGGGACGATTGAAGCCGCGCAGGGCGCCGCAGCCGCTGCCGGGCTGGCGCTTGTTGCACTGCTGGGCGGTATCGTAGAAGTAGGGACAGCGGGTGCGCTGCAGCAGGTTGCCGGCGGTGGTCGCCTTGTTGCGCAACTGGCCCGAGGCGCCTGCCAGCAGCGCGCGCGACAGCACCGCGTAGTCGCGCCGCACCCGCGGCTCGCTGGCCAGGGCGGTGTTGCGCACCAGCGCGCCGATGCGCAAGCCGCCATCGGCAGCGGACTCGATCCGGTCCAGTCCGATGTGGTTGACGTCGATGAGGTGTTGCGGCGTCTCGATCTGCAGTTTCATCAGGTCGAGCAGGTTGGTGCCGCCGGCGATGAAACGGGCGCCGGGCGTGCGCCGCATGGCCTGCGCCGCCTCTGCCGGACTGTGGACGCGTTCATAGGTGAATGACTTCATGCGGCGTCTCCCGCGACCTCGGTCATCGCATCGATGATGTTGGGATAGGCGCCGCAGCGGCAGATATTGCCGCTCATGCGTTCGCGCAGCTCGGCCTTCGACAGCAGCGGCCGCGCGTTCAGGTCGGCGCTGGCGTGGCTCGGGATGCCGGCCGCGATTTCAGACAGCACCGCCACCGCCGAACAGATCTGGCCGGGGGTGCAGTAGCCGCACTGGTAGCCGTCGTGCTTGATGAAGGCGGCCTGCATCGGGTGCAGCTTCGAAGGGGTGCCGAGTCCTTCGACCGTGGTGATGCGGTCGCCATCGTGCATGACGGCCAGGCTCAGGCACGAATTGATGCGCTCGCCGTTGACCAGCACGGTGCAGGCGCCGCACTGGCCCTGGTCGCAGCCTTTCTTGGTGCCGGTGAGATGCAGGTGTTCACGCAGCGCATCGAGCAGGGTGGTGCGGGTGTCGAGTTGGAGGCGGAGTGGCTTGCCGTTGACCTCGAAGCTGACGGCCGATGGAGGCGCACCGGAAGGCGCTTGCGCGGCTTCGGCCAGCGGCGCCGCCAGCGCGGCGGTGGCGCCGGCGCTGGCGGCCATGAAGGCGCGGCGAGTGAATGACGGGTTGTCGTTGCTGTTCATTGTCTGTCCTCGTGTTCGTTGGCGACCATGCGTCGATCAAGACCTGGCGGGCGCCTCGACGTCCGAATAGACCTGCACCGCATCCGGCAGCCTGGCGCCGCGCACCTGGATCTCCCTGACGGCGCGATCGAGTTCGGCCAGTTCGGCGCTCGTGAAGCGCACGGCGTCGGCGCCCAGGTTCTCGACCATATGCGCCATTTGGGTGGTGCCGGGGATGGGCACGATCCACGGCTGCTGCGCCATCAGCCATGCCAGCGCCAGCTGGGCCGGCGTCGCGCCCTTGCGCTGAGCCCAGTGCCCGAGCAGGTCGAGCAGGGCCAGGTTGTGGGACAGGTTGCTGGGGGCGAACCTGGACTCGATGCGGCGAATGTCGCCCTCGGCAAAACGGGTGTTGGCATCGATGGCGCCGGTGAGAAAGCCCACGCCCAGCGGGCTCCATGGAACGAAACCGATGCCCAGTTCGCGGCAGGTCGGGATCACATTCTGCTCGGGTCCGCGCCACAGCATCGAATACTCGCTCTGCACGGCGCTGACGGGCAGCGCGGCATGCGCGCGGCGCAGGGTCTGCAAGCCCATTTCCGACAGTCCCCAGTGCAGCACCTTCCCCTGTTTCATCAAATCCTGCACCGCGCCGGCCACGTCCTCGATCGGCACCTGCGGATCGACGCGGTGCTGGTATAGCAGGTCGATGCGGTCGGTGCGCAGGCGTTTGAGCATGCCCTCGACTGCCTGCCTGATATGCGCGGGCCGGCTGTTCAGGCCGGGCAGGCGCTTGCCGGTCTCGAGGTCGATATTCCATCCGAACTTGGTCGCGATGACGATCTCGTTTCGAAACGGCGCCACGCCTTCGCCGAGGATGCGCTCGACTTCATGCGGCCCATAGGCTTCGGCGGCGTCGTAGAAAGTCAGGCCGCGCTCGTGGGCGGCGCGGATGATGTTCAGCATCTCCGGACGGCTGGGAACCGTGGTCTGGTAGGTGCGGCTCATGTTCTGCACCCCCAGGCCGATGCTGGACACTTCCAGCGTACCCAGCTTGCGGCGCATGCCGGCCGCGGCGCGCGCCGGTGCGCCGCTGCTGGCGCCTGCCTGGGCCAGGGCATCGCCCGCGAGCGGCGCCGCGGCCAGGCTGCCCGCCGCCAGCAGGAAATTCCGGCGGCCTGGAGCCGATGCGTGCTTCGTGGTGTGTGTCGACATATCCAACCTTTCATCGGGATTGCTGTAGAAGGACTTGAGCAGGGCAATCATTGCGCGCCCGTGGGCTTGGCAAACACCTCCCTGGCGACGGCGATTGCCGTGACCGCGTTCGGCCATCCGGCATAGAACGCCAGGTGCGTGATGGATTCCACCAGTTCGGTTTCGGTGACGCCGTTCTCGCGTGCGATGCGCAAGTGCGAGCGCAGTTGATCGGGGCGGTTCATGGCGACCAACGCGCTGACGGTGGCCAGGCTGCGGTCGCGTTTCGACAGCCCGGGCCGTTCCCAGACGTCGGCGTAGAGCACCCTGTCGGTGAGATCGGCCAGTTTCGGCGCGATGTCCCCATACATGCGTTGTGCCGGCGTGGCTAACGGGCCGGGGGCGCTTGCGTCGGGAGCGGCGTCGCCGACTTTTTCCATCCATACCGTCGATGTGCCGTCCAGCGATTCCGTGATCGCCACATGGCGCATCGCCTGGGTCGGGCTCGCACCATGCCAGTGCTTCACGCCGGCGGGAATCCAGATGACGTCGCCCGGCCGGATTTCCTCGACCGGACCCTGCCATTGCTGCACCCGTCCGGCGCCTTCGGTGACGATCAGCGTCTGCCCCAGTGGATGCACGTGCCATGCGGTGCGCGCGCCCGGCGCGAAGGAGACCACGCCACCGCTCGAACGGCCGGGCGCCGGGGCACGGAACGCGGAATCGACGCGGACCGCGCCCGTGAAGTTCTGCTCCGGCCCCGCGACGGCCGGCCGCGAGCCGTTGCGAATGATCGTCACGTCCGGCGATGGGTTCTCGGCGGCGCTCGCGACGCCGATGCAGAAGAGGAGGGCGCACGGCGCCAGCAGTCGCTCGATCATCGCCTAGATCCCGAGCCGGCGTTCGCTCATCCACTTCACGATCGCCGGGTCGCGATGCGAGAAGAAGCTGCTGGCGCCGGTTTCCAGCGCCGCGATGGCGGCCATGTCGTCGCCGTCCAGCGCGAAATCGAACACGTCCAGGTTTTCCCGCATCCGCTCGCGGCGCACGGTCTTGGCCAGTGACGCGATATTGCGCTGGACAAGCCAGCGCAGCACGACCTGGCCGATGGACTTGCCGTGCCTGGCCGCGATCTCCGCCAGGTCCGGGTGCTCGAACAAGCCGTTCCTGCCTTCCGCAAACGGCGCCCAGGCCTGGGCCTGTATGCCGTTCTCGGCCATGAAGGCGGCGCTCTCTTCCTGCTGATGGAAGGGATGCACCTCGATCTGGTTCAGCGCCGGCTTGATCTCGTTGAAGGCGATGATGTCCATCAGGCGGTCGGGCTGGAAGTTGCTCACGCCGATGGCGCGCAGTTTGCCGGCGCGCTGCGCTTCCTCCATCGCGCGCCAGGCACCGTGGACGTCGCCGAATGGCTGGTGGATCAGGTACAGGTCGAGGTAGTCCAGGCGCAAGCGTTGCAGGGATTGGTCGATGGCCTCGCGGGTACGTTCGTAGCCCGCGTGCTGAACCCACAGTTTGCTGGTGACGAACAGCTCGTCGCGGGCGACGCCGCCATTCCTGATGCCGTTGCCGACCGCGGCTTCGTTCAGGTACGACGCCGCGGTGTCGATCAGGCGGTAGCCGGACGCGATCGCGTCGATGACCGCGCGTTCGCATTCCGCCGGGTCGGGAATCTGGAAAACGCCGAAGCCGAGGATGGGCATTCTGAGCCCGTTATTGAGTGTCACATGGTCCATGGTCGAATCCTTGTCAGTAAGCTGCAATCTGCCGGTGTACTGTACCGGGCACGATTGCCCCTTGATTAGCCGCTTAATTGTGCATGGCGTTATTAGCTCAACTTATCAATGTCTTTTGGGCATCTCGCTATAATCGACGTGTCCTTATTAGCTTCCCTTATGAGTAATGCGAGAGAATCTGAATGACCTGACGGCCTTCGTCATGGTGGCGCGCGAAGGCAGCTTTACGCGCGCAGCGGCGCAACTGCGGGTCTCGCAATCGGCGCTGAGCCAGACCATCCGCGCGCTGGAAGAGCGACTGGGTGTGCGCCTGCTGACCCGGACGACGCGGCGGGTCGCGCCGACCGACGCTGGCGAGCGCCTGCTGGCATCGGTCGGCCCGCGACTCGACGGCATCGCGGACGATCTCGCCGCCTTGAGCGAGCTGCGCGACAAGCCTGCGGGCAATGTCAGGATCACTGCATCCGAGCACGCGGCAAGCTGGATTCTGCTGCCGCGGCTGGCAACGCTCCTGCCGAACTACCCTGACATCAAGGTGGAGATCAATACCGACTACCGCATGATCGATATCGTCGAGCAGCGCTTCGATGCCGGCGTGCGCCTGGGAGAGCATTTGCAGAAGGATATGATCGCGGTGCCTGTCGGCCCCGAAGTGCGGATGGCGGTGGTGGGGTCTCCGGCCTATTTCGCCACCCGCCCCCGGCCCGTGAAGCCACAGGATTTGACGAGCCACGACTGCATCAACGTGCGTCTGCCCACGCATGGCGGGCTGCTGCCGTGGGATTTCAAGCAAGGTACGCGCGAGCTGGTCGTTCGGGTGGAAGGGCAGATGACCCTGAATGGTTTCCCGCAGGTGGTCGACGCGGCGCTGGCCGGGATGGGGCTGGCGTTCGTGCTGGAAGACGTGGTGCAGCGCCAGCTCGCGACGGGCGCTCTGCAGCGGGTGCTGGAAGACTGGTGCGAGCCTTTCCCCGGTTACCATCTTTATTATCCAAGCCGGCGGCAGGCCTCGCCCGCCTTCGCATTGGTGCTCGATGCCTTGCGTTACCGCAGCGAGCCTGGCGCGTTCGATGGGTGAATGACGACCTGCTCTTCCTATTCCAGGGAATAGAAGTGGGCGCGGTTTGATGTCGCGCTGCCGGCGTTGTTCGGTGCGGGCCTGGTCAGTGAAATGACTTACCTGGCGCTGTTGAAGAACCCAGGACCGGAAGCGCAAACAGGCGATGGCGGCATTGCCGTTTTCGATTCCGCTGGCGGCAGCGACGGTTGCGGCGATGGTGGGGGCGATGGGTGCGGCGGCGGCGGCGGTGACTAGCTTTGGGGTCCGATAAAAAAAGGCCCGCGCGAGCGGGCCTTGATCGTCGGCGCATCACGCCGTCGCCGGCGTGACCATCAGCGCATTCAGACGAAATTCTTGTTCACGAATTCCCAGTTCACGACATTCCAGAACGCGTCCAGGAACTTGGCGCGCGCATTGCGGTAGTCGATGTAGTAGGCGTGTTCCCAGACGTCGGCAGTCAGCAGCGGCACGTCGGCGGTGGTCAGCGGGGTGCCGGCGCCCGAGGTGTTGACGATGTCGACGCTGCCGTCGGCCTTTTGCACCAGCCAGGTCCAGCCCGAGCCGAAGTTGCCCAGTGCCGACTTGTTGAACTCTTCCTTGAACTTGTCGAACGAACCCCACTTGGCGTTGATCGCGTCCAGCGCCTTGCCGGTCGGCGCGCCGCCGCCGTTCGGGCTCATGCAGTTCCAGAAGAAGGTGTGGTTCCAGACCTGGGCCGAGTTGTTGAACACGCCGCCGGTCGACTTCTTGATGATCTCTTCCAGGGACAGGTTCTCGAACTCGGTGCCCTTGATCATGTTGTTCAGGTTGGTCACATAGGTCTGGTGGTGCTTGCCGTGGTGGTATTCCAGGGTCTCGGCCGAGATGTGCGGTTGCAGGGCGTCCTTGGCATACGGCAGCGGCGGCAGGGTGTGTTCCATTGTGCGATTCCTTAGTGGTTGGGAAAGGTTGCTGTTCTTATAGCGCCGTTATTCTACGCAATATGGAGCAACGTTGCAGGCTTGCATTTCTTGCAGGCCCGGCAACCGATCCGGATTCACTCGAGGACGCTCTGGACCTGGGCCACGCCCACCTCGGCGCTGCCATTGGCCAGCTTCACCGTCAGCGTGTCGCGCGCATGGATCTGGGCCGGGTCGCGCACGATCTGGCCCTTGGCGTCGCGCACGATGGCATAGCCGCGCTCCAGCGTGCGCTGCGGGTTGAGCAGCTCGAGCTGGGCGGCAAGGGCGTTCAGCGCTTCGCGCCGCGCCCTGACCTGGCTGCACAGGCTGGCGTTCAGGTGACGGCTGTCCGACGCCAAGCGTGCGCGCAGGGCGCGCATGTCGGGACGGTGGCGCGACCAGCGTTGCTGCAGCTGGGCGAGCAGCAGGCCGTGGCGGTTCACCGGGAGCTTGACGGCGTGCGTCATGGCGGTGGCCAGCGACAGCAGTTTCAGGCGCTGGTGGCCGATCTGGGCCGAGGGGCTGAGCAGCCGCCGGCTCAGGTTGTCGAGGCCCTGGCTGGCGTCGTGCAGGCGGCGCTCCATCGCGCGCTGCAGGTCGAGGGCGTCGCCTTCGAGCGAGGCCAGCCAGTCGGCGCGCGGCGTGGCGGCCAGTTCGGCGGCGGCCGTCGGCGTGGCGGCGCGCACGTCGGCGGCGAAGTCGGCGATGGTGACGTCGGTTTCGTGGCCGACGCCCGAGATCACGGGGATCGCGCAGGCGTCGATGGCGCGCGCCACGCATTCCTCGTTGAAGCTCCATAAATCCTCGATCGAGCCGCCGCCGCGGCAGACCAGCAGCACGTCCACCTCGGCGCGGCGCGAGGCGGTCATGATGGCTTCGGCGATCTTGTCGGCCGCGAACTGGCCCTGGACCGGGGCAGGGTAGAGCACGATCCGCACGTGCGGGGCGCGCCGGCGCAGGGCGGTCAGCACGTCGCGCAGCGCGGCGGCCTGCGGGCTGGTGACGATGCCGATGCTGCGCGCGAACAGCGGCAGCGCGCGCTTGCGGTCGGCGTCGAACAGGCCTTGCGCGGCCAGCTTTTCCTTCAGGCGCAGGAAGGCTTCGTAGAGCTGGCCCACGCCGGCGCGGCGGATCGCCTCGACGTTGATCTGGTAGTCGCCGCGCGCGCCGTACAGGGTGACCAAGGCGCGCACCTCGACCTTGTCGCCTTCGCGCGGGGTAAAGCCGGCCATCTGCGCGCGGCTGCGGAACATCACGGCGCGCACCTGGGCCGCGTCGTCCTTCAGCGTGAAATACCAGTGGCCGGAGGCGGCCCGGGTAAAGTTGGAGATCTCGCCGCCTATCCACACCAGCGGGAACGAGCGCTCCAGCAGGCGCGCCACCTGCTGGTTCAGGGCGGTGACGCTCAGGACGGCGGGGGCGGTGAAGGCTGGATCGGCGTCGTTCGGTGCTTGCATGGCGGGTTGGCGAAAATGGCGAAAGCGATCATTATCCCCTATCGGCGGATGGCAAGTGGTTTCCACGCCGCGGCCCGGATCCGATCAATGTTGCTGCTTTTCAATGCAATCTATTGAAAACCCTTTTAAATCAATGGCTTGGATGTTGGGTAATGTCGTTTGAGAGCGGTTTATCCACAAAAACTGTGGGGAACTCAGCCGCGCGAAGAGGGAGTGCGCAGCGATTGGGCAGGATAAGTAGAATTGTTACGAATCAATGACTTAACCCCCTAGCCGGAAGCTTGATCACAAAGTTGTCCACAGAATCTGTGCAAACATTTGGCGTCGTGTCCAGGTCAGCGGCGTGGACTACCGTGCCCTTTGTCGAGCTGAACATGTTGCGTTCTCCGCTGCCTGTTCTTGAGGCAGTCTGATCTAATGTCAATCAAATCAAGCACTTAAGTAGTAAAGTTTGACCTTCCTCACATTCTTATCCACAAAAATTGTGCAGATAACGAATAATGTGTGCACCGGTGCCCCGGAGGCCAAACAAACGAGGCAGAAAGCGCCACTCAGGCACCTTTTGTTGGCAAAAAGTGCTGTATGCCAATATTTTAAGCAGCGGTGTTTTATTGAGGTAAATCAAAGGCTTACGGTCATAAAGTGCCCATTGCTCACACTTTTGTCCACAAAAAGTGTGCGGAACCTCACCTGATCGCAGCCAAAGTACAGCCGGGTTCGGCTGCCCGGAATTTAGGCTCAACAATAAAATCGTCTGGAATCAGTTACTTAGTCGAGTCCGGCTACCCTTGCGCACAATTTTGTCCACAGAATTTGTTCGCAACTACACGATGCCAGTGAGTAACTGGTTGAGCCCGGGCCCGGTTGAGCCAAGTCATGAGACTGCCATTTTCTTGCGCAGGCGCAGAAAGCCCTTACAAATCAAGGTACTTGTTCCACCTCGCGGCCATTGCGCACAATTTTATCCACAGAAGATGTGAAGAACTCTACTTGCCGCTTTGCTGCCAACTTGCTACATTGCCGAATTGATCTTTTTCCTCTCAGGAGTATCTCTTGCTCGCCATTTTTCAAGCCGCAGGCTGGCCCATCTGGTTCCTGCTGATCGCGTCGATCGTCGCCGTCGCCCTCATCGTCGAACGTCTGATCACCCTGCGCCGCGAGAAGATCCTGCCCCGCAACCTGCTCGATGAAGTCATCCGCGTCTACCGCAGCGGCAAGGTGACGCCCGACGTGGTGGACAAGCTGGAACAGAACTCGCCCCTGGGCACCGTGCTGGCCGCGGCGCTGCGCAACGTCGACGCCCCGCGCGACGTGATGAAGGAGTCGATCGAAGAGGCCGGCCGCGGCGTGGCCCAGAACCTGGAACGCTTCCTCACCACGCTCGGCACCATCGCCTCGCTGGCGCCGCTGATGGGCCTGTTCGGCACGGTGGTCGGCATGATCGAGATCTTCGGCGCCTCGACCCCGACCGGCGGCAACAATCCGGCGCAACTGGCGCACGGCATCTCGGTGGCGCTGTACAACACCGGCTTCGGCCTGGCGATCGCGATGCCGGCCCTGGTGTTCTACCGCCACTTCCGCAACCTGGTCGACACCTATATCGTCGAGATGGAACTGCAGGCGGTGAAACTGGTCGACGTCGTCCACGGTGCCCGCAAATGATGGACTTTCGCCGCGGCCGCAAGCGCGAAGAGCCGGAGATCAACCTGATCCCGTTCATCGACGTGCTGCTGGTGGTCCTGATCTTCCTGATGGTCTCGACCACCTACAGCAAGTTCACCGAGCTGCAGATCACCCTGCCGACCGCCGAGGCCGAGAAGCAGGCGGAGAAGCCGTTCGAGATCAACGTGACGGTCGACGCCAAGGGCAACTACACGGTCAACAATACGCCGGTGACCTTCCACAGCGTGGCCGGCCTGGCCCAGGACATGAAGAACGCCGCGCGCACGCCCGACGGCCAGGTGGTGGCCAGCCCGGTGATCATCGTCAACGCCGACCAGTTCGCGATGCACCAGATGGTCATCAACGTGCTGGAAGCGGCGCGCGTGGCCGGCTACGACAAGCTGACCTTCGCGGCCCAGACCGGCGCCGCCAAATAATCCCCAAGGCGCGCACGCTGCGCGCCGTTTTTCTTTCCGCATGGCTTCCCGACTCGAATCGACCCTGACCCGCGCCTGGCTCCGGCGCGGGCCCCTGGCCTTGCTGCTCCTGCCGCTGGCGCTGCTGTTTCGCCTGCTGGCCGGCCTGCGCCGCCTGCTGTTTCGCACCGGCCTGAAGCGCGCCGAACGCCTGCCGGTGCCGGTGATCGTGGTCGGCAATATCTTCATCGGCGGCACCGGCAAGACGCCGCTGACGATCTGGCTGGCCGAGAGCCTGCGCGCGGCCGGCCTGAATCCCGGCGTGATCTCGCGCGGCCATGGCGGCCAGGAAGGCGCGGCCCTGGAGGTCGCCCCGCAGTCCGATCCGCGCGCCGTCGGCGACGAGCCGCTCCTGATCGCGGCCCGCGCCGGGTGCCCGGTCGTGGTCGGTCGCCGCCGCGTCGAGGCGGGCAGGGCGTTGCTGGCGGCGCATCCCGGGGTCGACGTGCTGATCGCCGACGACGGCCTGCAGCACTACGCGCTGGCGCGCGACGTCGAGATCGTGCTGTTCGACGGCCGCGGCGTCGGCAATGGCTGGCTGCTGCCGGCCGGTCCCCTGCGCGAACCGCCGTCGCGCCGGCGCGACTTCACGGTCGTCAATGCGCCCGAGATCACGCCCGGCCTGGCCCGGGCGGTCGGCGGACAACCGTGGCGCATGCGCCTGGCCGGCGACCATGCCGAGCCGCTGCAGGGCGGCCAGTCGGTGCCGCTCGCCCGATTAACGGATAAACGCATCGTGGCCGCCGCCGGCATCGGCAATCCGGGACGCTTCTTCGCCATGCTGCGCGCGGCCGGCCTGGCGGTCGGCGAGCTGCCTTTGCCCGACCATCACGACTTCATGGACGACCCGTTTGCCGGGGTCGATGCCGATGTCATCCTGATCACCGAGAAGGATGCAGTAAAATGTCGGCAAATTGATCATCTGAAGAACGATCCACGCCTGTGGGTCGTGCCGGTCACGGCGCAGCTCGACCCTGCACTGGCCGAACAAATCGTGGAGAAATGTCGTGGACGCTCGCTTGCTTGATATCCTGGTCTGCCCGTTGTGCAAGGGACCGCTTGAACTCGACAAAAAGGCGCAGGAACTGACCTGCCGCGCCGACCGCCTGGCGTACCCGATCCGCGACGGCATCCCGATCATGTGGGCCGACCAGGCGCGCAAGATCGAACCGGCATGACGGGTTACAGATGAACTTCACTGTCATCATCCCGGCGCGCCTGGCCTCGACCCGCCTGCCGAACAAGCCGCTGGCCGACCTGGGCGGTAAACCCATGGTGGTGCGCGTGGCCGAACGCGCGCGCGCATCCGGCGCGGCGCGCATCATCGTCGCCACCGACCATGAAGACATCGCCGCCGCCTGCGCCGCCCATGGCGTCTCCGCGGTGCTCACGCGCGCCGATCACCCGTCCGGCACCGACCGCATCGCCGAAGTGGCGCAGGTGCTGGGCCTGGGCCAGGATGAAGTCGTGGTCAACCTGCAGGGCGACGAGCCGTTGATCGATCCGGCGCTGCTGGCGGCCTGCGCCGCCCGCATCGACGCCCACACGCCGATGGCCACCTGTGCGCATCCGATCCTCGACACCTCCGAGGTCTTCAACCCGAACATCGTCAAGGTGGTGCTCGACAAGCTCGGCCGCGCGCTTTACTTCTCGCGCGCCACCATTCCCTGGCACCGCGACGCCTTCGCGGCCACCCAGGATTCCCTGCCTGCCGGCTACGCGCCGCTGCGCCACATCGGCCTCTACGCCTACAGCAACGCCTTCCTGCAAGCCTATCCGAAGCTGGACGTCTCGCCGCTCGAAGGCATCGAGGCGCTCGAACAGCTGCGCGTGCTGTGGCACGGCTACCCGATCGCCGTGCACGTCACACAAGATGCGCCACCCGGCGGCGTCGACACGCCGGACGACCTGGCGCGAGTACGCCTGCATTATCCGTCTTGACGTAAACCACAGGTCTGTGATGGGGCTGTCTGCGCAGGATCAATAATCCTGGCCGCAGGGCCCCAAAACTGGCTTGAAAGCCAACTTTTGTGGTAACTTCCGTGTCAAGAAGGCTTGGCAACATCAAACATAATTTATACAATCCACAGCAATTTTCATTATTTTCTAGAATCTCAGGAAACTCATGCGTCTCATTCTGTTAGGAGCACCCGGCGCCGGGAAGGGCACCCAGGCAAATTTCATCAAGGAAAAGTTCAATATCCCGCAAATCTCGACCGGCGACATGCTGCGCGCCGCGATCAAGGCGGGCACCGAACTGGGCCTGGCTGCGAAAAAGGTGATGGATGCCGGCCAACTGGTGTCGGACGACATCATCATCGGCCTGGTCAAGGAGCGCCTGAAGGATGCGGACTGCGCCAACGGCTATCTGTTCGACGGCTTCCCGCGCACCATCGCCCAGGCCGAGGCGATGAAGGACAGCGGCGTCACCATCGACTACGTGCTCGAAATCGACGTTCCTGACGAAATGATCCTCGAACGCATGACCGGCCGCCGCTCGCACCCGGCCTCGGGCCGCGTGTACCACGTCAAGTTCAACCCGCCGAAGGTCGAAGGCGTCGACGACGTCAGTGGCGAGCCGCTGATCCAGCGCGACGACGACAAGGCCGAGACCGTCTCGAAGCGCCTGGAGGTCTATCACAACCAGACCGAAGTGTTGCTGGGCTACTACGGCAAGTGGGCCGAGTCGGGCCTGCCGGGCGCGCCGAAATACCGCAAGATCTCGGGCGTCGGCCCGGTCGAGCAGGTGCGCGACAACGCGTTCGCGGCGCTGTCCGAATAAGCGCAGCCACCCAGGGCAAGTTAGCAGCAACCCTCGTTCCCGCGCAGGCGGGAACCCAAGTTTCCACGTGTCGCGATGACGCAAGCAACTTGAGTTCCCGCCTCCGCGGGAACGACGTTTTTGGGCGCGGCGCATTCTCTGCTTGACCTGCATGTCTCCTCGATTATGTGAGAAATTGTTTCTCGTGCGCCGTGCGCACGTTGACAAGACGATAATAGGTCATCGATCAAGCCAAGAGAGAGGTCTGCCATGAATACGCCGAAAACCATCCTTGCCGTCCTGCTCGCCGCCACCGCCATCGGCGCCGGCGCCCAGACCACCGGCGTCACTCAGGGTCAGCCGGCGACTGGCGCGACCTACCGCCCATCGCTCGACGGCCAGCAGACCACGGCGCCGGCCCCGACGATCGACATGCGTCCCATGACCCAGGAAGAAAAGGCGACCGGACGCCAGGAACCGTCGCGCCTGAAGGACATCGATCCCGCCACCCATCCGGCGCCGCAGAACGTGCGTCCGCAGCCGGTCCCGATGCCGCGTCCGCAGGACACCCAGGCGGTGCCGGCGAGTACGCGCATCACGCCCACGCCGACGCCGACCACCGCGCCAGCCCCGGTCGGCCCGACTTCGCGCCCGGTCAGCGCCTGCACCGGCGCCACCTGCACCGACGCCAGCGGCGCCACCACGGCCGGCCAGGTCGGCAACGCCAGCGTCAACAGCGAAGGCCGCCTGTGCAACCGCACCGGCAACACGATGCAGTGCTTCTGAACGCCTGAGCGCCGACATGGTGGTTCCCTATAAAAGTTCGCTACAATGCCAGTTGACGTTAACGTAAACGTTAAACATGTGGCACATAGAACTTTTATAAGGGACACACCATGCAAATCCAGAACAACGTCTTCATCGTCACCGGCGGCGCCTCGGGCCTGGGCGCGGCCACCGCGCGCATGCTGGCGGACGGCGGCGCGAAAGTCGTGATCGCCGACGTCCAGGAAGAGGCCGGCCGCGCGCTGGCGCAGGAACTGAACGGCCAGTTCGTCCGCTGCGACGTCACCCAGGAAGCGGACGGCAAGGCGGTGGTCGAGGCGGCCGTCGCGCTGGGCGTCCTGCGTGGCCTGGTCAATTGCGCCGGCGTGGCGCCGGCCGCCAAGACCGTCGGCAAGGACGGCCCGCATCCGCTCGAGGTGTTCCAGCGCGCCGTCAACATCAACCTGGTCGGCACCTTCAATATGGCGCGCCTGGCGGCCGACGCCATGGCGAAGACCGACGAGGCCGAATACGGCGAACGCGGCGTCATCATCAACACCGCCTCGGTCGCGGCCTACGACGGCCAGATGGGGCAAGCCGCTTATGGGTCATCCAAAGCGGCCGTGGCCGGCCTGACCCTGCCGATGGCGCGCGACCTGGCGCGCAGCGGCATCCGCGTGATGACCATCGCCCCCGGCATCTTCGAAACCCCGATGCTGATGAACATGCCGCAGGAAGTGCGCGATTCGCTGGGCAAGATGGTGCCGTTCCCGCCGCGCCTGGGACTGCCGAAGGAGTATGCCCACCTGGCCAAGGCCATTATCGAGAACGTGATGCTCAACGGAGAGACGATCCGCCTCGACGGCGCGATCCGCATGCAGCCGAAGTAAACGGTCAGCTCAGGCATTGTCCTTAAAGCAAGCTCGCGCGACATGAGGTAGCATGTCTGCGATCTCGGGCGCGTCGCCGCTGTCGTGCGGCGGCGCGCCCGTCTGCTTTTGGGAGAATCATTTGAAACAGTTCAGCACCTTTGCGCGTGCAGTCATACCTGCACTTTCCCTGGCCGCCGCCTTCCACCTGCCCGCCGGCGCCCAGGATTCCCTGCAGGCCGCGCCGGAAGCGGCCACCGGCTATGCCGACAAGGCCGGCTGGCCGGCCCAGAAATACATGGTGGCTGCGGCCAACCCGCTGGCGGTGGACGCCGGCTACCAGATCCTGCGCCGCGGCGGCAGCGCGATCGACGCGGCGATCGCCACCCAGCTGGTGCTGACCCTGGTCGAGCCGCAATCGTCGGGCATCGGCGGCGGCGCCTTCATGGTCCACTACGACGGCAAACAGACCCAGGCTTTCGACGGCCGCGAGACCGCGCCCGCCAGGGCCGACGAGCACCTGTTCGAACGCCCGGACGGCACGCCGCTGTCGCGCACCGAAGGCGTGGTCGGCGGCCGCTCGGTCGGCGCCCCGGGCGTGCTGCGCATGCTTGAACTTGCCCACCGCCAGCACGGCAAGCTGCCCTGGAAGACGCTGTTCGAGCCGGCGATCCGGCTGTCGGAGCAGGGCTTCGCGGTCAGCCCGCGCATGCACAAGATGCTGGCCGGCGAGACCCACCTGCGCAAGGACCCGGTGGCCGCCGCTTATTTCTACGACCAGCATGGCCAGGCGTGGCCGGTCGGCCATGTGCTGAAGAACCCGGCGCTGGCCAGGACGCTGCGCGAGATCGCCGAGGGCGGCGCCGACGTGTTCTATACCGGTCGCATCGCGCGCGATATCGCGGCCAAGGTCGCCAGCCATCCGACCAACCCCGGCCTGCTCACGGCGAAGGACATCGCCGACTACCGGCCCAAGGTGCGCGCGCCGGTCTGCAGCGACTATCGGCAATACACCGTGTGCGGCATGCCGCCGCCGTCGTCCGGCGGGATCGCCGTGGCCCAGATGCTGGGCATGTTCGAGACCTTCGACATGAAGGCGCTGGCCCCGAAGGACGGCGTGCCGGGCGCGCAAGCCGTGCACGTGTTCTCGGAAGTGGGGCGCCTGGCCTACGCCGACCGCAACCGCTATGCGGCCGACGCCGACTTCGTGCCGCTGCCGGGTCGCGGCATCCCGAGCCTGATCGACAAGGGCTACCTGAAGGGGCGCGCCGCCCTGGTCGGCGCCCGCTCGATGGGCGAGGCCAAGGCCGGCACGCCGCCGGGCATGGAAGTCGCGTGGGGCACCGACAATGCGATCGAGACGCCGTCGACCTCGCACCTGTCGGTGGTCGACGCCGACGGCCGCGGCCTGGCGATGACGACCACCATCGAGGACGCCTTCGGTTCGCGCCAGATGGTCGACGGTTTCATGCTCAACAACCAGCTGACCGATTTTTCGTTCAGCGCGCGTGACGCCGACGGCCCGGTGGCGAACCGGGTCGAGGCCAATAAACGGCCGCGCAGCGCCATGTCGCCCACCATCGTGTTCGAGAAGGACAGCGGCAAGCTGGTGCTCACCGTCGGCTCGCCGGGCGGCCCGGCCATCATCAACTACGTGGCCAAGGTGCTGGTCGGAACCCTGGACTGGGGCCTGAACGTGCAGCAGGCGATCGCGCTGCCCAATTTCGGCAGCCGCAACGGCCCCACCGAGCTGGAACGCGGGCGCTTCCCGCAGGCCACGCAAGACCTGCTGCGCGCGCGCGGCCATGCGATCCGCGTCAGCGAACAGACCTCGGGCCTGCACGGCATCGAGCGGATCCAGGTGCACGGGGTGCCGATGTGGTTCGGCGGCGCCGATCCGCGCCGCGAGGGCATTGCCAAGGGCGATTGAAAATGGGCGGGGAAGCGACAAATGCAGACAATTTGTTGCGTTCCCCACCCCATATTTGCCTCAAGACAATCAGAGTTTGCTAACCTGTCGCCCGTGGATAGCAAACAGAAAACCGGATCGATCCCGATGGGAGCGGGAGCGCGTGTCGCCGATGCGCGCGCCCGCTTTCGCGCCCCATGACCATGCTGCGCCGGTGCTTCTCCATCTTCCTGTCGATCTTCCTGCTGCCGCTCGTGCTGGCGGCATCGGCGCCGTCGCGCGCGGCGGCGCCCGAACCGACCCTGCGCTTCGAACACCTGTCGGTGCAGCAGGGCCTGGCCCAGGAATCGGTCCTGTCCATCGTCCAGGACCGCGACGGCTTCATGTGGTTCGGCACCCAGTCCGGCCTGTCGCGCTATGACGGCTACCGGTTCGTGCACTACCGCAGCGAGATCGGCAACCCGCGCAGCCTGTCCAGCAACTGGGTGCGGGTGCTGCACCTGGACCGCCACGGCCGCATGTGGCTGGGCACCGACGGCGGCCTGAACCGCTACGATCCGGCCACCCGCAGCTTTACCCTGTACGCGCCGCACGAGCCGACCCGGCGCGGCACCGGCAACCGCCAGATCAAGGCCATGATCGGCGACGGCAAGGACGGGCTGTGGATCGGCACCGCCGACGGCCTGCAGCACTTCGACACCGAGACCGGCAAGTTCACGGTCTGGCACCACGTGCCGAACGACGAGCGCACCCTGCGCGACGACGGCATCCAGGCGCTGGCGCTCGACGCCGACGGGCGCCTCTGGATCGGCACCGCGGCGGGCCTGGACAGCCTGGCCCCCAACCGCCGGACGGTCGAGCACCATCCTTCGCAACTGGACGTTCGTTCACGGCCGGTGCACGCGCTGCTGGTCGACGCCGGGCAGCGGCTCTGGGTCGGGCGCTTCGGCGGGCTGGAACGGCGCGAACTGCGTGGCCCGGATGCGGGCAGGCTGCGCCGCTTCGGGCCGGCCGACGGCGTCAAGGAATCCTGGATCACCACGCTGTACCAGGATCCCGACGGCACGGTGTGGGCCGGCACCCACGAAGACGGCCTGCTGCGCTGGCGCGCCGGGGGCGAGCGCTTCGACGCCTTCCGCAACGTCGTGACCGACCGCCACAGCCTGGTCGACAACTACGTCTCGGCCCTGTACCGCGACCGGGTCGGCACCTTCTGGGCCGGCACCTGGTATGGCGGCGTCTCGCGCGTCGACCTGGGCAGCGGCGGCTTCGCGCGCCTCAATGCGCGCCCCGGCATGCCCGACTCGCTGGCGGACAACAAGGTGCGCGCATTGCTCGAAGACGGACAGCGGCTGTGGGTCGGCTCGGCCACCGCCTTGCACCACCTCGATCCGCGCACCGGCAAGGCCGAGGTGTTCCGCCACCGCAAGGACGACCCGAACAGCCTGATCGACGTGCCGGCGGCGGCCATCGTGCGCGACGGCGCCGGCCTGCTGTGGATCGGCAGCCGCTCCGGCATCACCTCCTTCGACCCCGCGGCGCGCCGGTTCCGGCGCCAGGTGCTGCCGGGCGACGCCGACGCCAACAACGTGCGCTCGATGCTGCTCGACCGCGCCGGCATGGTCTGGATCACGACCCGCGGCGGTATGCACCGGCTCGACCCGGTCACGCGCGCGGTGACCAGCTACCGCCACGATCCGTCGAAGTTCACCAGCCTGTCGGACGACATCGCGCGGCCGATGCTCGAAGACCGGCGCGGCCGCTTCTGGGTCGGCACCTTCGCCGGCCTCGACCTGTTGGACCGCGCCAGCGGCAGGTTCCGCCACTTCCGCCACGATCCCTACGACCCGAACAGCATCAGCCACGACGAGGTGCACCACCTGATGGAAGACAGCCGCGGCGACATCTGGATCGGCACCGCGGTAGGCCTGAACCGCATGGTGACGGGGCGCGACGGCGCGCTCAGCTTCACCCGCTACACCACGCGCGACGGCCTGGTCGACGATTCGGTGGCGGCGATCGTGGAAGACCAGGACGGCCGCATCTGGGCCAGCACCTCGAGCGGCATCTCGAGCTTCGACCCGGCCAACGGGCGCTGGCGCAGCTACACGGCGGCCGACGGCATCACCGAAGGCGCCTTCTTCGACGCCTCGGTGTTGCGCGCGAGCGACGGGACCCTGTATTTCGGCGGCTTCAACGGCATCACCGCCTTCGATCCGCGCGCGATCCGCGACAACCGCATCGCGCCGCGTCCCGTGATCACCGGCCTGCAGGTCTTCAACCGGCCGCTCGAGCAAGCCTTCCCGGGCCTGCTGCCGGGGCCGATCGAGAACGCCAGCGCCGTGACCCTGCCGGCCGACGCCGCCGTGCTCACCCTCGAATTCGCGGCGCTGCACTTCGCCGCGCCCGAACGCAACAAGTTCGCCTACCGGCTGGACGGCTTCGACAAGGGCTGGGTGAACGCCGGCGCCGACCAGCGCTTCGCCACCTATACCAACCTCGATCCCGGGACCTATGTGTTCCGGGTGCGCGCGGCCAACAAGGACGACGTCTGGAGCGAGGACGTGGCGGCGCTGGCGCTGACCATCGAGCCGCCGCCGTGGGGCACGCCGTGGGCCCGGATCGCCATGATCCTGCTGGTGTGCAGCGCCGTCTACGGGGGGCTGCGCATGCGCCTGTCCAGCCTGCGCCGCCACAAGGAGCGGCTGGAACACCAGGTGAGCGCGCGCACCGAGCAGGTGGAGCAGCAGAACCGCATGCTCGAGCAGCAGACGCAGGAACTGCGCGAGCAGGAGCGGCGCGGACGCCACCAGAGCAACGAGCTGGCGCGCGCCTACCGCACGCTGCAGGAGAACGAGGAAGTCCTGCGCCAGGCCAAGGAGCGCGCCGAGGATGCGACGCGCCAGAAGTCCGAGTTCCTGGCCAATATGAGCCACGAGATGCGCACCCCGCTGGCCGGCGTGATCGGCATGCTGGGCTTCGCGCTGCGCGACGCGGCGCTCAGGGACAACACGCGCGAGCAGATCCTGCGCGGCCAGGCCAATGCCGAAGCGCTGCTGGCGATCATCAACGACCTGCTCGACTTCTCGAAGATCGAGGCCGGCAAGCTGACCGTCGAGCGCATCGACTTCGACCTGCACGAGAAGATGCGCAACGTGGCCAGCCTCTTCCAGGAGCAGGCCGCCGGCCACAGCCTGGACTTCTCGGTCCAGGTCGACGACAACGTGCCGCGCTTCCTGGTGGGCGACCCGACCCGCGTGCGCCAGGTGCTGGTGAACCTGATCGGGAATGCCTTCAAGTTCACCAGGTCGGGCAGCGTGACGGTGCAGGTCGAGTGTCGGCCGGACGACCAGGACCGCCCGCCGGGCATGCACATGATCCGCTTCACGGTGCGCGACACCGGCATCGGCATCCCGTCCGATGCGCTGCCGCGGCTGTTCCAGAAGTTCGAGCAGGCCGATACCACCACCACGCGCCGCTACGGCGGCACCGGCCTCGGCCTGGCGATCTGCCGCCAGCTGGTGGAGCTGATGGGAGGCACCATCGGCGTCAACAGCCAGGAAGGCAAGGGCAGCGTGTTCAGCGTGCTGCTGCCGCTGCCGGACGGCGCCCCGCCGGTGCGCGTGGAGCATGCGCCGCGCGCGCCGCACAGCCATCGCCTCAGTATCCTGTGCGCAGAGGACTTCCCCACCAACCAGATCATCGCGCGCCTGATGGTCGAGGAGCTGGGCCATGCGATCGACATCGTCGACAACGGCCTGGAGGCGGTGGCCGCCTGCGCGCGCAAGCGCTACGACCTGGTCCTGATGGACGGCCGCATGCCCGAGATGGACGGCGCCAGCGCCACCCGCCTGATCCGCGCCGGCGGCCCGCAGGATGCGCCAGTGATCGATCCGCACCTGATGATCGTGGCGCTCACCGCCAACGCCAGCGACGAGGACCGCACGCGCTACCTGGCCTGCGGGATGGATGCCTTCCTGACCAAGCCGATCGACGAGGCGGCGCTGCACACCCAGCTGGCGCGCGCGATCGAGCGCCAGCTGCAGCGCGGCGTGCCGCTCGAGCCGATGCCGGCGCAAGGCGCGCCCGACAGCCGTGCGCAGGCGATGGCGGCGCTCGACGCGATGTTCGAGGTCACCTTCGACGCGCCGGCGGCGGGGCGCGGCGCGGATCCGGGGCCAGCGGCCACCGCGGCCACCGCCGCGCCTGGCGAGGCCCTGGCGCTGCGCCTGCGCGCCGCCTTCGTCGCCGACCTGCCGCGCCGGCGCCGGGAGCTGGCGGCGGCGGTCGCGTCCGATGACCTGGACGCCGCCGGCCGCATCCTGCACGGCCTGCGCGGCAGCGCCGTCCACCTGGCGGAGCCAGGCCTGGCAACGCTGTGCGGCGAACTGGAAGCGGCGGCCGACGCCGGCGAGCACGAGCGCCTGCGCGCCGGGCTGCCGCGGCTGCATACGCTGCTCGACGCCTTCGATGCGCGCTAATCTCCGGCCTGTCCCGAATGCTTGCCTATAATGCAGGTCTTGACCGAACTGGCGGAGAGCGAATGAAGGTGCTGGTAGTGGACGACGACATCGTGGCGCGCATGATGCTGATGCATCTGGTCGACAGCTGCGGCAATCATGCGATCCTGGAAGCGGAAGACGGCGCCGATGCCTGGCGCCAGCTGGAATCGGGCCTGCGGCCCGACATCGTGTTCTGCGACCTGCGCATGCCGCACCTGTCCGGCCTGCAACTGCTGCAGCGGGTGCGCGCCGGCGCCGACACGGCGGCGCTGCCCTTCGTGCTGGTTTCGGCCGCGTCCGACGGCGCGACGCTGGACGAAGCGGCGGCCCTGGGCGCCAGCGGCTACATCGTCAAGCCGTTCCGCCAGGAAGACGTGCGCGCGCAGTTCGCGCGCCTGTTTCCGGCGCTGGCCGGCGCCCAACCCGCAGACGAAGCGCCGGACGAAGCACCGGACGAGGTGGCGCGCCGGCTCGGCATCGATCATGCGCGCCTGCGCCTCTACCTGGACGGCCTGGCGCGCCAGCTGCAGGTGGCCATGCACGAGCCGCCGGCCGGCGACGAGGGAACGCAGGCGCGCCTGAACCGCCTGCGCGAAGGCTGCAAGACGCTCGGCCTGTACGGCGCCGCCGCGGCGCTGGCCACGGTGGCCGAGGCCCGCTCCCCGGCGCCGCACGATGTGGCGGCGGCGCTGGCGACGGCCGGCGCGGCGGTCGCGCGCCAGGCCGGGCGCGCCGCGCATGGCTGAACGCAAGAAGGGGTGGCGAATCCGCTTGCCGGGCAGGTGCTTTAGATTTAAAGTATTCCTGGCTTGTTGCTTGAGTTCTTGTCGCCTCGTTTTACCCAGCCGGGACCATCCATGAACGACGCCACCATCGCAACGCTGTTCCCGTCCGGCCACACGGACAGTTTCGCCCGCGCCAACCTGCCGCCGGCGCACACCTGGCCCGAGTTCCTGTTCGACCTGCCCGAACTGCATTACCCGCCGCGCCTGAACTGCGTCGCCGACCTGCTCGACGGCGCCGTCAAGCGCGGCTGGGGCGGGCGCACGGCGCTGATCGGCGCGCGCGAGCGGCTGACCTACGCCGCATTGTTGGAGCGGGTCGACCGCATCGCCCACGTGCTGCGCCACGACCTGGGCCTGGCCACCGGCAACCGGGTGCTGGTGCGCGGCGCCAACTGCCCGACGATGGCGGCCTGCATCCTGGGCGTGATCAAGGCCGGCTGCATCGCGGTGCCGACCATGCCGCTGCTGCGCGCGCGCGAACTCGGCGCCATCGCCGGCAAGGCGCGCGTGAACGCGATGCTGTGCGCCGGCACCCTGGTGGACGAGGTCGCCGCGCTCGGCCTGTCCGTGCCGGTGCTGGTGTTCGACGCCCCGGTCCCCGATTGCCTCGAACAACGCATGGCGCGCCATGGCGAGCCGTTCGTCGCCGCCGACACGGCGCAGGACGACGTCTGCCTGATCAGCTTCACGTCCGGCACCACCGGCGTGCCGAAAGGGACCATGCACTTCCACCGCGACGTGCTGGCGATCTGCGACTGCTTCCCGCGCCACGCCCTGCGTGCGCAGGCGGACGACGTCTTCGTCGGCACGCCGCCGCTGGCCTTCACCTTCGGGCTGGGCGGGCTGCTGCTGTTCCCGCTGCGGGTGGGGGCGGCCGGGGTGCTGGTCGAGAAGCTCACGCCCGAAGCCCTGCTGGGCGCGATCGCCGAGCACCGCGCCACCGTGTGCTTCACGGCGCCGACCTTCTACCGCCAGATGGCGGCGCAGGCTGGCCGCTTCGACTTGTCGAGCCTGCGCGCCAGCGTGTCGGCCGGCGAAGCGCTGCCGGTGGCCACGCGCGAGGCCTGGCAGGCGGCGACCGGGCTGGCCATGATCGACGGCATCGGCGCGACCGAGCTGCTGCACATCTTCATCGCGAGCGCGGGCGACGACGTCCGGCCAGGGGCCACCGGCAAGCCGGTGCCGGGCTACCAGGCCTGCATCCTCGACGCCCAGGGGAGGCAGCTGGGGCCGGGCGTGATCGGCCGGCTGGCGGTGAAGGGGCCGACCGGCTGCCGCTACCTGGCCGACGAGCGCCAGCGCGACTACGTCCAGGATGGCTGGAACCTGACCGGCGACGCCTACGAAATGGATGACGACGGCTATTTTTATTACCGCTCGCGCACCGACGACATGATCATCTCGGCCGGCTACAACATCGCCGGCGCCGAAGTCGAAGAAGCGCTGCTGCACCATCCGGCGGTGGCCGAATGCGCCGTGGTGGGACGGAGCGACCCCGAACGCGGGCAGGTGGTCGAAGCCCATGTCGTGTTGCGCAACAGTCACGTGGGAACCGAGCGACTGGCCCACGAGCTGCAAGAATTCGTGAAGGGCCAGATCGCGCCGTATAAGTACCCGCGCGCGATTCTGTTCAAGGAACAACTGCCTCGGACCGAAACCGGTAAACTGCAACGGTTTAAATTACGCACTGAAGCGGTTTGAGGACTTGCATGGATGACGACAGGCGCATACGGGCTGCCGACGCCGAGGGGGGAGAGGCGGCCGACCTGGACCTGGAAAGCCGCCTGACGGACGAACACCACCAGTCGCTGCGGCTGTGGCTGCGCATGCTGTCGTGCACGACGCGGATCGAGAACGAGATCCGCAGCCGCCTGCGCACCACCTTCGGCATCACCTTGCCGCGCTTCGACCTGATGGCGCAGCTCGAGCGCCATCCGGACGGGCTGCGCATGGGCGAGCTGTCCCGGCGAATGATGGTGACCGGGGGCAATATCACCGGGATCACCGACCAGCTCGAGCGCGAGGAACTCGTGGTGCGGGTGCAGGATGCACGCGACCGGCGCGCGTCGGCGGTCAAGCTGACCGAGGCGGGAAGAAAGGCCTTCGCCGAGATGGCGGCGGTGCATGAGCGCTGGATCGAGGAGATGCTGGTGGATGTGCCGGGCGAGGACAAGGCGGAGATGATTGCCTTGTTGTCGACCATGAAGCGCAAGCTGCGGGTGGATGATGAAGTCTAGGGGCTGCTAGTCACGGTCCGGCTGCTCGCGGATCCGGGTTGGCGGCAGCAGCGAGAATGCCGACTTCACGTCGCACGCCTCCTGGCGCGGACTGCGGCCGAAAAAACGCTTGAATGCGCGGTTGAAGTGAAAGGAGCTCTCACAGCCCACCCGGGCCGACGCCGCCGAGCTGCGCGAGATCGCCGAGATCACCGCCTTCCTGGCGTCGGACAAGGCCAGCTTCTTCGTTGGCGCGGTGGTGATGGCGGATGGGGAAATGAGCGTGGCGATCAAGTGATGTGCGTGGTGGTGTGCGCCGCGGGCACGTCGTCAACGTTGCCCGCGCACAGCGACTATCACCGGATGGATTCCTGCTTCGCCATGGAATAGAAGAGCCTCTGCAATCCCGCATGAGCGCGTCAATAGGCTGAGCATTGCCAGTCGAATACCACAAAAGTACCAACAACTGCGGCCGCTGGTGAAGTTACCGCAGTCGGATGTGTTGCATTGTCCGTCGGTATATCCGCGCGTCCACACTAAAAGCATGAACGAGCGAGGGCTTATCTGATGTCAAAGATATTGTCGTTCCAAGTACATACCATTGATTCTTGGAATGTATTGCGAAGACACGTATAGCGGAGGACGCATGCTCACTGTCGCCATATTTCGTCATCGGGTTAGAGCAGCCTCGACGGCGGATAAATGAACCTCAAGGACCTGATTGAAGGATTTACCAGCCTGACCGAGTCGCATCGCCCCATACGTTTGCGGTTTTCGCGAGGACAGCAAGCGTCTGGCGACGTCCTGCTGGTCCAGCGTGTCAGCGGAACCGAAACACTGTGTGGCGGACTGGAATACCGGCTCCTGTGCGTGTCGACACGCGCCGATCTCCCTCTCAAGGACTTCATCGCACTGCCGGTCGAGCTGCAGTTCGTGACGGACCGCGGCAACATGCGCGCGGTGCGCGGCATCGTCGCGCAAGCGGCTGCCGGCCAGAGCGATGGTGGCCTGGCGACCTATGAACTGGTGCTGCGCGATGCGCTGGCGCTGATGGAGCAGCGCACCAGTACCCGGGTCTTCCGCAACATGAACGAACTGGACATCACTCAGGTCATTGTGGGCGAGTGGCGTCGGAACAATCCGGTGCTGGCCAGGGCATTCGACGTGGAGTGGTCGCATGTGAAAGGCATGTTCCCGGCCCGCGAGTTCACCATGCAGCACAACGAGTCCGATGCCGACTTCTTGCGCCGCTTGTGGAAACGGCGCGGCATCGCGTGGTTCATGCGTCCAGGGCTCGCTAGCGAATCCCAGGGCGAGGACATGCCGGCGCACACGCTGGTGTTGTTCGACGATGGGTTCACGCTGCCGCAAAATGCCGCGGGCGTGGTGCGCTACCACCGGGACGACGGTACCGAGCAAAGCGATACCATCTTCGCGTGGAGCCCGGTACGCAAGCTCGTCCCGGGCAATCTCAACCGTCTCAGCTGGGACTACCTGCAGGGCCGGCCGATGACCGCCAATACGCCGTCATGTATAGACCAGGGGGCGACTGGTAACCGCTTCGCGCTCGGTCTCGATGACTACCTGATCGACGTGCCGCATGCTGGGGCGGACGGCGACGACTACCGCGAGCTTGGCGAACTACGCATGAAGCGCCATGAGTACGAGTCCAAATGCTTTTATGGCGAAGGAAGTGTGCGCGCTCTTTGTATCGGAGAATGGATCGCCTTGAGCGGCCATCCGGATATCGACACCCACTCGCCGCAGGAACGGGAATTTGTCATCACGCGCCTGGAGGTCGATGCGCAGAACAACCTGCCGAAGACACTCGATGAGCGGATACAGCGGCTGTTTGCGCTCAACCGGTGGGATGAAACCTATTTCGACAGCGGTCTGCACCAGGCCAGCGCCGAGCGCGGCATGCGCTACATGAACCGCTTTGCCTGCGTTCGCCGCAGCATTCCGATCGTGCCGGCATTCGATCCGCGTACGGATCTGCCGCGTCCACAGCTGCAAAGTGCGATCGTCGTCGGCCCGCCCGGCGAAGAAGTGCATTGCGATGAACACGGGCGGGTCAAGGTACGCTTTCCCGGCGCCAGGGTTGAAGACCACGAGCATGCGCAAGGCGCGGGTGCCAGCGGCAGCGACCGGGACTCCGCCTGGATACGGGTCGCCAGCACCTGGGCCAGCAATCAGTGGGGGACGATCACGCTGCCGCGCGTCGGCGATGAGGTCCTGGTTGGCTTCCTCGGTGGCGATCCGGATAAGCCGATCATCGTTGGCCAGGTCTACGGGCGCATGGCGCCGCCGCCCGCGTTCAGTCATGCCGGGGCGCTGCCTGGAAACCGATACGTTGCCGGCATCAAGAGCAAGGAGGTCGGCGGCGACCGCTACAACCAGTTGCGGTTGGATGACACGTCGGGCCAGATCAATGCACAGCTGTCGTCCCAGCACGGTCATAGCGAGTTGAACCTGGGGTGGCTGACCCACCCGCGCAAGGACGGCAAGGGCGAGGCGCGCGGCGAAGGCGCGGAGCTGCGCAGCGACCTTGCCGTCGCGCTCCGGGGCGCGCAAGGGGTCTTGATCAGCGCCGCCGCGCGCCAGCATGCCGGCGGAAAACAACTGGATCGCAGCGAGCTTCTCGGCCTTGCCGAGGCCTTGCAGGGACTGCAGAGGCAACTGGCTGAACTGGCGTCGACGCATCACGCGGACAGTACCGACGATGGGGAGCTCGAACAACTGATCGGCTACCTGAAGCAGTGGGAAGCCGGCAGCAATACCGAAAAGGACGGCGCCGGCGGCCAGCCCGTGGTGGCGCTATCCGCGCCGGCCGGCGTCGCCATGACCAGCCAGGACAATATTGCGATCGGCGCGCAGACGCATATCGATGTGCTCAGCATCGGCAATACCCAGCTATCGGTCGGCAGGAAACTGCTGGCGCGTGTTTCGGAAAGCATCAGCCTGTTCGCACACCGGCTCGGTATCAAGCTGATTGCCGCCAGCGGCAAGCTGGAATTGCAGACACACGGCGACGATATCGAGGTCACTTCCTCCAAACGCATCGTGCTGACTGCCACCGACGAGATCGTGCTGCAGGCGCCCAAGGTCCGCATCGTGGCGCAGGGCGCCCAGGTGGATATCGGCGCCGGGGTCATCACTCAGCAGAGCAGCGGCGAACACACGATCAAATCGTCGAAGTTCGCGCATATCGGACCGGGAGGCGGCAACCCGGCCGCCGTGACGCCGCCGAAGAGCGAGGCGCAGCACGACCAGCAGACCGTGCTGCGCTGGATCGGGACCGATGAGCCGATGCAGAACCAGCGCTATCGCATCACCACCGAAGACGGCCGCAGCTTCGAGGGGCGGACAGATGCGAACGGGCTGACCGAGCGTTTTAGCAGCGCCATTTCGTTTGGGCGCTACAGCATCGAGGCATTGGACGACTGATACACCATGGGGAGCATGCGATGACGACTGCCGAACATCCTTTGCCTGCGCAACATCATGCCCACGCGGCTCGCAAAGCTGAAGGGTTTGCGACACCGAAGCAGGACAAGAAGCCGCAGTGCGCGCGGATGTTGCCGAAGCGGGTGCTGCCGGTAATTTTTCTTCCGGGCATCATGGGGTCGAATTTGCGGTTGAGCGCCGAGCGGCAGAGAGAGTTGAAGCAGAGCGACAATATTGCGTGGCGGCCAGATGCGCTTGGGGTATCGAACATCAGCAAGAATGCGAATAGCCCGCCGCGTGAGCGGCAACTGCGACTGGATCCGCTGCAAACCACGGTCGATATCTACGATCCTTCCGGGCCGTCTGACGTCACGGGCGATGGACGGCATGGTAATGTGGCCTTGGCCGAGAACTTTAATTCTCCCTTGCTGACGAGCGACCCGCCGACTATGCCGAACGGACGTACCGCGGTCCAAAAGGCACGGGCACGCGGCTGGGGCGAAGTATTTTTCAAGAGTTATGGCGAGTTGCTGCAACACCTCGAATCTCGCCTGAACAACACGTTCGCCAATGGAAAAATACGGTCCGAGTGGCGCGATGTCGTTGGCGTTGATCCAAAGGTATGGAGGTCCGACCCCAGTCTGCCGCAGCAAGTATTGACTGAGGACGAACTTAAAAAGGCGGTCACCGGCTGCTGGTTTGCCGTTTACTCGTTCGGCTACAACTGGCTGCAGTCGAATGGCGAAAGCGCGAAGATTATCGCCGCACGCATTAACAAGGTCATCGGTGAGCTGACCGCGTCCGGCTACGAATGCGAAAAGGTGATCGTTGTAACCCATTCGATGGGCGGGCTTGTCGGGCGGGCGCTGGTGCATCCGGCCTATGGCAATTTGCAGGACAAAGTGCTCGGCATTGTGCACGGCGTGATGCCGGCAATCGGTGCGCCGGCCGCCTATAAGCGCATGCGGGCAGGATTCGAGGACCCGGGCCTGATGAGCATTAGCCCAAGCATCATTGAAGCAAGTATTGGCGCAAAGGTAGCCGGCAATTATGGCGACGAAGTCACGGCGGTGCTGGCGAATGCCACGGGCGCACTGCAGCTGCTGCCTAGCGATTCCTACGGCAACGGCTGGCTGCGCGTGAGACACAATGGGCGGGATCTGGAAGCCTGGCCGAAGCAGGGCGATCCCTATAGCGAAATCTACAAGCTGCGCGGCAAATGGTATGCGTTGTTCCGGGAGGACTGGATCAATCCGTCCAACGTTCCCCCAAAGAAAGACGGCGGAACGTTTGCACGAACATGTAGATTTCTCGATCAGGCAAGGCAATTTCATCAGACGATTGCAAACACCTATCACCCGAACAGTTATGCGCATTACGGCGCCGACGGCGGACGGCAAAGCTTCGGCGAGGTGGTTTGGGAAATCAGGAATTGTGCCGACCCTAGCGGCTGGCAGAACTGGTCTGTCGTCCGCGACAGCCGGCAGGGCAGGCTTGAATTCACTTCGTGGGACCCAGATGGAGCGAATAATATCGGGGCACTGCCGTTCAATGACAGTAGGCCTGTACCGATGCACGCAACGATACTCGCGCCGTCGGCGCCAGGCGACCAGACCGTGCCCGCCAAATCCGCCGACCACCAGTTGAACAGCGGCACGTTCAAGGGCGTGTTCCGCCAGACCGGTTACGAACACCAGTCCAGTTACAAGGACCCGCAGGCCATTGCGTCGACCTTGTATAGCATCGTGCGCATCGTCCAGCACGCAAGCTGGGAATGCTGAGAGGGATACCATGTGCCCGACCGCCATCAGACGCCTGTTCCTTTTTCCGCTTGCTGCCGCGAGCCTGTTGCTCGCAGCATGCGACCACCACCCGAAAGAATGGAAGACGCCGAACATGACCTCCTTTACGTCCCGCCTGCAACCTGTGTTTGACAAAACGAAAACCGTCTGCTTTGGCCGCTTCATGGTCGATGTACCCGCATCGGCTACCGTCGCATGGGGCGGTACCGATGTTCCGCTGGGCGTGACCATTTACCGTGACGGCGTGGATGAGGTAAAGGCCTTGATGCAGAAGTTCGTCGACGAGCTGAAAAGCGAAAAGGCCATTTACCTCAACAACGTCCCCTTGCTGATTTCGGTGGACGACATGCGCCAGCCCGAAGGAAAAATCGTAACTGGCTACGATGGTTTTGAAGCGATTGGTATGCTGAAAATAAACGGCTACTTCAGGATGAACAACGACAGCGTTATCATTGATGCGCGTCCGTTAGAAGAACAGAAAGACGAGACTATCACAGACATAAAAAGCATTGCACGCCGTATGCGCCAGCGTCCAGAAGATGAAATCCCCATCGAGCCCGGCAACTGCATCGAACACTTTTTTTTGCCAGATAAGCAAAATCCAACACACGATGATCTTATGGAACACATCCGTATTGGCTTTCGTTTAAAAGAGTTCCCCGATACGCATTTTTCAATTTATGTCGCACCATCGAATCCCCCCAACCCTGAGGGCGACTCGCTCCGGGCCCAGTGGAAGCGTATCAAGGAAAGCCCAACCACGCCCGAAGAGAAAGCGGCGCTTGCCAAGATTGATTTTTTCCGCGAGAGCCCGCGCCAGATACATGAATGGAAGACCGGCTACGAGGTCCTCTTGCGTAATCCCGACGAAGAACACGTCCATTCTTATCACGACTTTCAGGCCAAATTCACGGGCGTTCCCCACGACCCGTTCAGACCGTACGCCGATATCCAGCTCCAAACCGGCGTCGGCGATAACGCAGCCGGCTCCACGAAGGCCAGTCTGACCGACGAAGAAGCCATCGCAGTCTGGGACAAGATCATCAGCACCATCCGCGTGCGCCCGACCCGCGCCGTGCCCGCCAAATCCGCCGACACCGGTCCACGCCTGCCGCTGGGCGAACTCGCGGCAACCGGGCGCACCTGCCCGCAGACCGGATTGTGGGAGCACGATAGGCCGGGGCCGACGGGGGATAGCCGGCGTCAACACATCCGGGCCGGCGACCGTATGCCGCATGTGGCTGTGATTGGCGAGCCGTCGATCTGGCAAAAACTCAAGGGGCAACGGCCCTCTTACCGAGCGGCGACAGTCTGGAAACTGGTCAGCTACGATGATGCGCCTACTCTTGCACACACGGCGGGGCAGCCAACCTCAATCGTGGAAATCTCTCCCCCTGATGACCTTCCGAAAGACGCTACCGATCCCAGGCCACACGGTGGCCGTGGCGAAGGAACCCCACCCAATGAGAAAGGCTGAGCGATGCCCAATGTGATTCGATTAGGTGACGCAACGTCTCATGGTGGCAAGGTCGAAAGTGTGAGCGCCACGTACTTCACGGTTGACGGGGTCCCGGTCGCCTGCGTCGGTGATGCGTGCAGTTGTCCCATCAAGGGACATGACAAATGCACGATTGCTGAAGGCGATCCGAGCCACGTCATCAACGGCATTGCCGTTGCCTACGACGGGCATAAGACGACGTGTGGAGCAAGCCTGATTGCTTCTATCGGAAACTTCAGTGGGCAATAAAGAACCCGACCCTCTGATACTTCAGGCGCATATGGTGAGATGCGGTGAAACATTCCGATTTAAAGGGGTGGTCCCCCCGACTGGAATCGAACCAGTATCCCACGCTTAGGAGGCATGTGCACTATCCATTGTGCTACGGGGAGGAGGCAGGTTCCGCCATCACTGACGACGCCTCGCAAGACAAGCTTGCAATCCGGTGGCCACGCCTGCAAGACAGACCGCGACCATGGACCGACTGCAATTATAGCCGAGGATAGCAAGAGTTTTGCAAGTTCAGGCCCGCCAGTCGGTACAATGTGCGCCTCAATCAATTAACGCACATTTTTCCGATCCCGCGCCGGCAACACCGCGCGACGGAACGCTTACCGAACATGGCAGTCATCTCCCTCACTTCCGCGCAACTGGCCTTCGGCCACGTCCCGCTGCTCGACCACGCCGACTTTTCGCTGGAAACCGGCGAGCGCGTCGGTCTCATCGGCCGTAACGGCACCGGCAAATCCTCGCTCCTGAAGATCATCTCGGGCCGCTCGAAACTCGACGACGGCCTGCTGGTCATGCAGCAGGGCGTGAGCATCGCCTACGTTGAGCAGGAACCAGTGTTCGACCCGCAAATGACCGTGTTCGACGTGGTCGCGCTCGGCATGGGCGACCAGCAGGCGATGCTGACTGAATATGAAGAACTCACCGGCAAGTTCGGCCAGGGCGACGACGATGCGCTGATGGAACGCATGCACGTGCTGCAGACCAGGCTGGACGCCACCGACGGCTGGAACCTGGCGAACAAGGTCGAGACCACGCTGGGCCGCCTGAACCTGGCGGGCGACGCGAAAATGGGCACCTTGTCCGGCGGTATGCAAAAGCGGGTGGCGCTGGCCGTGGCCCTGGTGTCGGCGCCGGACGTGCTGCTGCTCGACGAACCGACCAACCACCTGGACTTTACCTCGATCAAGTGGCTGGAGAGCCTGTTGCGTGAGTTCCGCGGCTCGATCCTGTTCATCACCCACGACCGCAGCTTCCTGGACAATGTCGCCACCCGCATCATCGAGCTCGACCGCGGCAAGCTGCTCTCGTTCCCGGGCAATTTCTCGACGTATCAGGAGCGCAAGCGCGAATTGCTGGCCAACGAGGAAGTCGAGAACGCCAAGTTCGATAAATTCCTGGCGCAAGAAGAAGTGTGGATCCGCAAGGGCGTGCAGGCGCGCCGTACCCGCGACGAAGGCCGCGTGCGCCGCCTGGAAGCGCTGCGCCTGCAGCGCGCCGCGCGCCGCGACCAGCAGGGCCAGATCAAGCTCGACGTCGCCACCGGCGAGCGCTCGGGCAAGATCGTCGCCGACCTGGAAGGCGTGTCGAAGCGTTATGGCGACAAGGTGATCGTCGACGGTTTCACCGGCACCATCATGCGCGGCGACAAGGTCGGCCTGATCGGGCCGAACGGCGCCGGCAAGACGACCTTGCTCAAGATCATCCTGGGTGAGGAAACGGCCGACAGCGGCGCCGTGCGCCTCGGCACCAAATTGAACGTGGCGTATTTCGACCAGATGCGCACCCAGCTCAACGAAGAGGCGAGCCTGGCCGACACCATCGCTCCCGGCAGCGACTGGGTCGAGATCAATGGCCAGCGCAAGCATGTGATGACCTACCTGAACGACTTCCTGTTCTCGCCGGAACGGGCGCGTTCGCCCGTCAAGTCGCTCTCGGGCGGCGAGCGCAACCGCCTGCTGCTGGCGCGCCTGTTCGCCAAGCCGGCCAACTGCCTGGTGCTGGACGAACCGACCAACGACCTCGACATCGACACCCTCGAACTGCTGGAAGAATTGCTGGAGGAATACACCGGCACCGTCTTCCTTGTCAGCCACGACCGTACCTTCCTGGACAATGTCGTGACCCAGGTCATCGTGGCCGAGGGCGGCGGCAAGTGGCGCGAATATGTCGGCGGCTATACTGACTGGGAGCGCGTCAGGGCGGCGGCCCCGGCGGCGTCTGCGCCGGCGCCTGCGCCGAACGCGGCCAAGGCCAGCGCCGCCAAGGTGGACGAGGCGCCGGCCCAGGGCGCGGGCAAGAAGGTCAAGCTGAGCTACAAGGAACAGCGCGAGCTCGAAGAGTTGCCGCAGTTGATCGCGTCGCTCGAAGACGAGCAGTCCGCGATCACGCAGCAGTTGAACGCGCCTGATTTCTACAAGACGAATCCGGCCGACGCCAAGCGCATCAATGCGCGGTATGCCGAGATCGACGACTTGCTGCTCGACGCGCTCGAGCGCTGGGAGCGCATCGAGGCGCGCGCCAGGGGCGAATAAGCACGACGTTCAATGAGGCAATGAAGGGACGGCATCGATGACCGAACGCGATGAACCACATGCTGTCCCGCCACCGGCCGCGTTCGCGGCCGACGAACCCCTTCTCAACCGCGCCGCCTGGATGCGGATCCTGCCTTTCGGCACCTATATTTTCTTCATTATCCTTGCCGACATGCTCGAGCGGATCGGTGTCGGCCGCGCCGAGCTGCGCTGGCTGTATCCGGTGCAGGTCGGCGCCGTGCTGGCGCTGCTGGCCGCGTTCTGGCGCGGCTATGACGAGCTGCACCGTTTCGCGCTGTCGCTGAGGCAGGCGCTGGCCGCCAGCGCCGCCGGCGTCGTGGTGCTGGTCTTGTGGGTGCATCTCGACGCCCCCTGGATGACGCTTGGCAGCGCGCCCGGCTACGACCCGCGCACACAAGGCGAGATCGACTGGTTGTTGGTGACGATCCGCATTGCCGGCGCCGCCCTGATCGTGCCGGTGATGGAAGAGCTGTTCTGGCGCTCTTTCTTGATGCGGTGGGTCGAGCGATCCGACTTCATGTCGCTTGATCCGGCGCGTATCGGCTTCAAGGCTTTCGTGATTCCATGCCTGTTGTTCGGATTCGAACACCATCTTTGGCTGGCCGGCGTCATGGCCGGCGTCGCCTATGGTTTGTTGTATATGCGGCACCGCAAGCTGTGGTCGCCGATACTGGCTCACGCTATCACCAATGGATTGCTGGGAGTCTGGGTGGTGCATACCGGAGGCTGGCAGTTCTGGTAATTCCTTCGGCGCAGCATCCACCGGGAAATGTAGAACATGCCTTTCAACCCTGCAGCGCATCGGCTTCGAACCGTGGCGGCCCTGGCGACGGTGTTATGTTCCTTCCCAGCAGTGTCTGCGCCGAACGACGCGCGACAAGAAGACGGCATACGGCTGCTTGGCGGCATCGGCTGGGCCTACGACGACAATATTTTTCGTGTGGCCGACGACGAGCAACCGTTCGAAGGCCAGCGCAGCGATTCCTATCGCACGCTCGACGCCGGCGTCGTGCTCGACAAGACCATCAGCCGCCAGCGCATCGCGGCGACCGCCAAGGTGTCGAAGGTCAAGTTCGACCACTTCGACCAGCTCGACTACGACGGACGTGACCTGCAGGCGAGCTGGTTGTGGCAAGCCGGCAAGCAGTTCGAGGGCCGTGTCGAAGCGTTGTACATCAAGACGCTGGCGCCATACACCGACTTCGACAGCGACGAACGCAACCTGCGCCGGCAGCGGCGCCAGTTGCTCGATGCCGGCTGGAAGCTGCATCCAAGCTGGAAGCTGCGCGTCGGCGCCGCGCGCGACAAGTACACCTACGAGTTGCTGGCCCAGCGCTACAACGACCGCACCGAAAAAGCCTATGAGGTCGAGCTCCAGTACCGGCCAAAAAGCGGCAGCACGGTGGGCCTCGTCGCGCGCCGCCTGAAGGGCAACTATCCGTACCGGCGACCTTACAACAGCAGCGTGCTCACCGACGATTTCACCCAGGACGAGCTCAAGGCGCGGGTCGACTGGCTGGCGAGCGGCTCGACGACGGTGCAGGCGCTGGTCGGCTATGCGCGGCGCGACCAGCCCTCGTACGACGACGGCCGCACCAGCGGCGTCAACGGCCGTGTCACCTGGCTGTACAAGCCGCAGGGCAAGATCAGCTATGGCGCGTCGCTGTGGCGCGAATTCGCGCCGATCGAAAGCTCGCGGGTCAGCACGACCCTGAACAAGGGAGCGAGCCTGCAAGCCACCTGGCTTGCCACCGACCGCATCCGGCTGGACGCCCGCGCCGCCTACGAGAAGCGCGACTATACGGCGCGCGACGTGTTTGCCGGATTGGACGACCTGACCGACGCGATCCGCAGCGCCACCGTACGGGCGTCATGGCAGGTCCGGCCCAAGGTACAAGTGATCGCCGGCTACGCCTACGAGTCGCGCACCGGTTCGCAGGCACTCGGCACCGGCAAGTTCGACGCCAATATGGTGCAACTGAGCGCCAATGTGCTGTTCTGATGATGGATGTGGCGGCGCATGACGGTCAATGACATTCCCATTATTTCGTTCTTCCAGCGCGTGCTCGATCCGCTGATCGTGATGGGCAGCCTGTACCTGGCGACATTGGCCTTTGGCGAACCGTTCTCCGGCTATTGCCTGGTGCTGATGATCCTGGCCTTCTTCATCTCGTCGGCCGTCTACCAGCAGATCGATCCCTACCGCACCTGGCGCAGCGGCCGCATGCTGGCCTATGCGCGCGATACGGTATTCGGCTGGTGCCTGACGCTCGCCGTGCTGTATTTCCTCGGCTCGGCCAGCGGCATGAGGTACTACTACGACGAGCGGGTGCTGCTGGCCTGGGCGCTGGCGACGCCGCTGACGATCCTGGCCAGCCATATCGCGGTGCGCTTCGCCACCGGCAACCGCAAGCACGCCGGTGAGCTGCGCTCGATCGTGGTGGTCGGCGCCAACGATGCCGGCATCAAGTTCGCCGGCGTGTGCGAGCGCTATCCGAACCTGTTCATGCAGGTGCAGGGCTTTTTCGACGACCGTACCGACGGTCGCAAGCCGCCCGGCCTGCGCTATCCGATGCTGGGCAAGATGGCAGACGTCGCCGCTTATGTGCGGCGCAAGAACATCAAGATGATCTTCATCAGTCAGCCGGTCTCGGCCCAGCCGCGCATCCGCCAGCTGGTCGACGAATTGAAGGACACCACCGCCTCGGTCTATTTCTTGCCCGACGTGTACGTGTTCGACCTGATGCAGGCGCGTTTCGATACCGTGGGCGGGATGCCGGTGATCGCGATCAGCGAGTCGCCGTTCATGGGCTTTAACAGCGTGCTCAAGCGCGGCACCGACGTCGTGGTCAGCGCGCTGGCCCTGGTGCTGCTGGGGCCGCTGATGCTGGTGATCGCACTTGCCGTGAAGCTCGGTTCGCCTGGCCCTGTGCTGTTCAAGCAGCGCCGCTACGGGCTGTATGGCGAAGAGATCTATATCTATAAATTCCGCTCCATGACGGTACTGGACGACGGGCCGACCATCGTCCAGGCCAGGGCCGACGATCGCCGCATCACCCGCCTCGGCCACTTCCTGCGCCGCACTTCGCTCGACGAATTGCCGCAGTTTATCAATGCGCTGCAAGGACGCATGAGCGTGGTCGGACCGCGTCCGCATGCGGTCGCGCACAACGAGGAATACCGCAAGCTCATCAAGGGTTACATGTTGCGCCACAAGGTCAAGCCGGGCATTACCGGCTGGGCCCAGGTGCATGGCTTGCGCGGCGAGACGGCCACCCTCGACAAGATGGAAGCGCGCATCCAGTACGACCTCGATTACCTGCGCAACTGGTCGCTGTGGCTCGATCTGTGGATCATCCTCAAGACCGTCAAGGTCGTCCTCACGCGCGAGAACGCGCACTGATGCCTATCCCGGCGCGCCGCCGGCGAAGCGCGGCGCGAGAAAAATGAACCGTCGGGCTTCGCGCGCATCGAATGGCAGGGTGGCGGGGATTCCAGCCGAGCTTTCGAGCCAATCTATTTTGTCCTAGAAACGGATGAGCGCTAATCGACGCGCTCTTTGATCTGGACGATTCCCGACAAGCTTGCGCGGCCATCCGGGCTGGGTAGAATCGTTAACCACAATGCAAGAACAATGGCCGATTTCGCTGCTGCAATAGGGGCGGCGACACATCGACATTGATCACGGGAGGCAATGTGCACAACAAGCCACGCATTTATGTTGCGGGCCACCGCGGCCTCGTCGGCTCGGCCATCGTGCGCGCGCTGGGCGCCGCAGACAAGGCCGAGATCGTCACCCGCAGCCACGACGAACTCGAGCTGACCGACCAGGCGCAGGTGCGCGAGTTCTTCCGCAGCGAAGGCATCGACCAGATCTACCTGGCGGCGGCCAGGGTCGGCGGCATCCACGCCAACCATACCTATCCGGCCGAGTTCATCTACGACAACCTGATGGTGCAGGCGAATGTCGTGCACGAGGCCTGGCGCGCGGGCGTGCGCAAGCTGCTGTTCCTCGGTTCGTCCTGCATCTATCCGCGCCTGGCGGCGCAGCCGATCCGCGAGGAATACCTGATGAATGGCATGCTCGAGCCGACCAACGAGCCCTATGCCATGGCCAAGATTGCCGGCATCAAGCTGTGCGAAAGCTATAACCGCCAGTACGGCACCGACTATCGCAGCGTGATGCCCACCAACCTGTACGGTCCCGGCGACAACTACCACCCCGAGAACAGCCACGTCATTCCCGCCTTGCTGCGCCGCTTCCATGAGGCCAGGACGAGCGCCGCGCCCGAGGTCGTGATCTGGGGCAGCGGCAAGCCGATGCGCGAATTCCTCTACGTCGACGACATGGCGGCCGCCAGCGTCCACGTGATGGCGCTGGCGCCCGAGGCGTATGCGGCGGCTACCGACCCCATGCATTCGCATATCAATGTCGGCACCGGCCAGGACGTCACCATCGCCGAGCTGGCGCGCCTGGTGGGCCAGACCGTGGGCTACCGGGGCGAGATCGTCTTCGACGCCAGCAAGCCCGACGGCACGCCGCGCAAGCTGCTCGACGTCTCCAAGCTGGCGGCGCTGGGATGGCGCGCCAGCACGCCGCTGGCCGAGGGGCTGGAGCGTGCTTATCGCGCGTATCTGGCGCACCTCTGCGCAGGTGGCGATCCCGACGCACGATGTGAGATGCACAACAGAACAGATGGCGCAAGCGGTCCAGAATGGCGGATTTCACACCGGACTGCGCATGCCTGAGGGCCAATGCCGTCCACGCCGGAGAACACCATGCAGAGCTCGTACCATAATGTCACAGACTTGCCGCATCCATTCGCACCGAGGTTCAGCCCGAGGCGGGCCGTGTGCGCGGTCCTGGTGCTGGCCAGCGTCGCGCTGGCCGGTTGCAACCGCGACAAGCCGGTGCCCGAGACCAAGCCCGGCCAGGCCCTGGCCAGCGTCAACGGCGAAGAGATCACGGTTTTGCAGCTGAATGAAGAAATGCAGCGTGCCGGCGTCCCGGCTGCCCAGCAGCAAACCGCCAGCAAGCAGTTGCTGCAAGCCCTGATCGACCGCGAACTGCTCGAAAGCGCGGCGGCCAAGGAAAAGATCGACCGCGATCCCAAGGTCATGCAGGCGATCGAGCGAGCGCGCTCCCTGATCATCGCCCAGGCCTATATGCAGAAGCGGGTGGGCGACGTCGGTCGGCCGACCGAGGCCGAGATCGAGGATTATTTCAACAAGCATCCCCAGTTCTTCGCCAACCGCCGCCAGTTCGCGATGAACCAGCTCGTGCTGCCGGCGTCCAGCGTGACGCCCGAGCTGCGCGCCGCCGCCGACAAGGCCCGCTCGCTCGAGGACGTGGCCGCCTATCTCGACACCAGGCAGGTCGCCTACGGCCGCGCCCAGGTCACGCGCAGCACTGCCGACCTCAAGCCCGAGCTGGCCGCGAAGCTGCTGTCGATGCCGAAGGGCCAGCTGTTCCTGGTGCAGGAAGGGGAGCGCGCGCTCCTGACCTCGATCGACGAGGTGCGCGACGCGCCGGTCTCGCTGGCGATCGCCGCGCCGCAGATCGCGCAATACCTGGCCAACCGCAAGAACAAGGAACTGGCCCAGGCCGAAATCCAGCGCCTGCGCGCCACCGCGAAGATCGACTACCTGAACAAGGACCTGGCGCCCGACGCCGCCACGCCCGGCGCGCTCCCGGCCGCGGCGCCGGCGGCGCTGGCGGGCATGCCCGCCACGCCGGCGCACGCCGGACCGGGTGCGGGTGCGGGCGACGGCGACGGCAACGGCGACATCGGCCCGGTGGCCGACACCGTGCACGAGGACGCGCGCGCCGACAAGGCGGCGCTCGACCGCGGCGTGGCCGGCCTCAAGTAGGGCTTGCGAAGGACTTCCCAACGACGTGCCTGGAGACTGACGATGAAACGCTGGATCAAGTGGATGACGGGGGCCGCCTTCATGCTGGGCATGAGCGTGGCCGGTGCGACCGAGGTGCTGCTGGGCGCCGGCGACGTGGTCAAGCTGTCCGTGTATGGCAGCCCCGACCTGTCGATCGAGACCCGCGTCAGCGAGAGTGGCCACATCACGTTCCCGCTGCTGGGCCAGGTGGCTGTCGGCGGCCTGTCGGTGGCCGCCGCCGAAAAGAAGATCGCAGGCCAGCTCGAGAAGGGGGGCTACATCAAGCGGGCTCAGGTGAACATGCTGGTGACCACGCTGGCCAGCCAGCAGGTTTCGGTGCTGGGCCAGGTGAACCGGCCGGGCCGCTATCCGGTCGAAGGCAGGCGCAAGGTGCTCGACATGCTGGCGCTGGCCGGCGGCATCCATGGCGATGGCGGCGACATGATCAGCCTGGTGCGCACGCGCGACGGCAAGACGACGCGCGAGACCATCGATGTGGTCGACATGGTGCGCAAGGGCGAGCTCGACAAGGACTACGAGGTCGCCGGCGGCGACATCATCTTCGTGGAGCGGGCGCCGCGCGCTTACGTCACCGGCGAGGTCAGCCGTCCCGGGCCGTTCCGCCTGGAGCGCGGCATGACGGTCCAGCAGGCGATCTCGGCCGGTGGCGGCCTGAGTCCGCGCGGCAGCGACAACGGCATCAAGGTCACGCGCCGCGACCCCAGCGGCAAGCCGGTCACGCTGGACGTCCAGGCCAGTGATACGGTCCAGGTCGACGACGTGATCGTGGTGCGCGAAAGCTGGTTCTGACGGCAGCGTGTCCGGCATCGGCTTCTCGCCGGGCTTGGACGCGGTCCCCGCATGCAAAGGTGAGTCATGAGCGTGCATCAATTTCTGCTGATTTTGCTGGCCCGTAAGAAAATCGTCCTGGGCACGCTCCTGGTCACGGTGCTGCTCGCCCTCGGCTGGAGCGTGGTGCAGCAAAAGACCTACGAGGCCACGGCATCGGTGCTGCTCAACTACAAGGGCGTCGATCCGCTCACCGGCCTGACCATGCCAGGGCAACTGATGCCGGGATATATGGCAACGCAAATGGACATCATCGGCAGCAAGAACGTGGCGCTGCGCGTCGTCGACACGCTGCGGCTGGCGTCGAGCCCGGCCGTCGTCCAGCAATTCCAGGAAGCCAACGAGGGCAGGGGGACGGTGCGCGACTGGCTGGCCGACCTGCTGCTCCAGAAGCTCGAGATCATGCCGTCGCGCGAGTCGAGCGTGGTCGAGATCAGCTTCAGCGGCGCCGATCCCGTGTTCGCGGCCGCGGTCGCGAACGCCTTCGCCGAGGAATACCGGCGGGTCGGCGTGCAGCTCAAGACCGAGCCGGCCAAGAACGCCTCGCTGTACTTCAACGAACAGACCAGGCAGTTGCGCGACAACCTCGAGGCGGCCCAGGCCCGCCTGTCGAAGTACCAGCAAGAAAAAGGCATCGTCAGCCTCGACAACAACCGGGTCGATGTCGAGCTGTCGCGCCTGAACGACCTGGCTGCCCAGCTGGTGGTGGCCCAGGCCGCGGCCATGGAAGCGGGTTCGCGCGAAAGGGCGGCCGGGACCGCCGGCGCGGCCGTCGATTCGCCCGACGTCGCCAACAATACCCTGATCCAGAACCTGCGCATGAATCTGGCCAGCGCCGAGGCCAAGCTGGCCGAGGCCGGCGCGCGCTTCGGGCGCAACCACCCGCAATACCAGGCCGCGGCCGCCGAAGCCGGCAAGCTGCGCGCCGAGCTCGGCAGTGCGCTGGGCAGCGTCAGCCGCAGCGTCGGCGCCAACGCCGATGTCTACCGCCAGCGCGAAGCCGAGCTGCGCAGCGAGCTGGCGGCGCAGAAGGAGCGCGTGCTCGAGCTCAACCGCACCCGCGACGAGCTCGGTCCCTTGCTGAAAGACTTCGAAGGCGCGCAGCGCGCCTTCGATGCGGCCAGCCAGCGCTATTCGCAGACGCGGATCGAGGCCCAGTCCGAGCAGTCCGACGTCTCGGTGCTCAACCCGGCCGTGGCCCCCACGACGCCGAGTGGCCCGCGCATCCTGCTCAATACATTGGCTGCGATCGTGCTCGGCACCGTGCTCGGCGTCGGCCTGGCGCTGCTGCTGGAATTGCTGGCGCGGCCGGTGCGCTCCAGCAGCGACCTGCAAGACATGCTGGGCATTCCGGTACTGGGCGCCATCGCCTGGCAGGCGCCGCCCGCGCGGACGGGCCGTCTTCGCCGGCTGATGGCGCCCGGCCGGCAACCGCGCCTCAATTGAACAGCGCTGAGCTGAGCCGAGGACTCGCCATGAACTCATCCGTGCTATCCGCCCTGCACAGCGGCCCCGGCCGCGACGCCAGCATGGGCGCGCTGCTGGTCGATGCTGGCAAGCTCAGCGCCGATGACGCCGAGCGCGTGCTGCGCACCCACGAAGACCTGGGCATCCGTTTCGGTGAGGCGGCGCTGCGCCTCGGCCTGGTGAGCGAGGACGACATCCAGCAGGCGCTGGCCCGGCAGTTCGCCTATCCCTATCTGCAGAAAGGGCAGGCCAGGCTCTCGCCCAGGCTGGTCGCCGCCTACGAACCGTTTGCGCCCCAGGTCGAGGCCTTGCGCGCGATCCGCAGCCAGCTGACGCTGCGCTGGTTCGCGCGCGGGCGGCGCGCGCTGGCGATCGCCGGCGCCGATCCGGACGATGGCGCCAGCCTGTTCGCCGCCAATCTGGCGCTGGTGTTTTCCCAGCTCGGCGAGCAGACCCTGCTGGTGGACGCCAACCTGCGCGCGCCGCGCCAGCATGAACTGTTCGGACTCCGGCCGCGCCAGGGTCTGTCCGATATGCTGGCGGGGCGGGCCGACCTGGACGCCATCCTGCGCGTGCCGTCCTTTGCCGACCTGTCGGTGTTGCCGGCCGGGACCTTGCCGCCGAATCCGCAAGAACTGCTGGCGCGGCCAGGCTTTCGCACCCTGGCGGCGCAGCTGGAGAGCCGCCACGACGTCGTGCTGCTCGACTTGCCGCCGTTTACGGCCGGCGCCGATGCCCTGGCGGTGGCGGGCCGGGCCGGCGGCGTGCTGCTGGTGGCCTGCAAGCACCGCACCCGCATCGCCGACATGGCGCGCATGGCCGGGCAGATGGTCGATGCCGGCGCCGAAGTGGTCGGTTCGGTGGTGATGGAGTTCTAGCATGGACCCGCGGCACGGCGTGCATCCCGGCCCCGGTCCTGGCCCCGGTCCTGGCCCCGACCCTGGCCGCGACCCTGGCCTGGGCGCCGGCCTGCGCCAGGCCTTGCCCGAATGGTGGCCGGTCATGCTGGGCCTGGCCCTGCTGTTCGGGCCGACGTTCCGCGACCTGTTCAGCGGCGCCTGGATCGGCGAAGAGCAGGGCCATGGACCGATCATTTTCGCCCTGTCCCTGTGGCTGATCTGGCGCAAGTGGCCCGAGGTGCGGGCGGCCAGCGCGCCGCCGCGGCCGCACTGGATCGGCTGGGCGGTGCTGGTGTTCGGCCTGGGCATCCACCTGCTGGGCCGTTCGCAAAAGATCCTGATGTTCGAGGTCGCCTCGATCCTCGCGGTGCTGGCGGCAACCGTCCTGCTCAAGCTGGGCGCGCGCGCCCTGCGCCTGCTGTGGTTCCCGTTCTTCTTCATGCTGTTCATGGTGCCCCTGCCGAGCGAGCTGGTGGCGGCGGTGACGATGCCGATGAAGATGGCCGTGTCCTGGGCCACCGAACACCTGCTGTTCGCGGCCGGCTATCCGATTTCGCGCTCCGGCGTGGTGCTGCAGATCGGCCAGTACCAGCTGCTGGTGGCCGATGCCTGCGCCGGCCTGCAGACCCTCCTGACCCTCGAGGCGCTGGGCCTGTTCTACCTGAACCTGATGCGCCATCCGTCGGCCTTTCGCAATCTGGCGCTGGCGATCCTGATCGTCCCGGTCTCGTTTACCGCGAACGTGATCCGCGTGATCGCGCTGACCCTGATCACCTATTATTTCGGTGACGCGGCCGGGCAGGGCTTCCTGCACGGCTTTGCCGGCATGGTGCTGTTCGTGACGGCGCTCCTGATGATCCTGGCGCTCGACGCGGCCCTGCAGTGGTTCATCAAGCGCCGCGAGCAGCCGCGCCATCCCGGCCACGGTTGGCCAAACCCGCCGAACTCGCCGAACTCGCCGAACTCGCCGAGTCCACTGCGCGGGGGCGCCCGATGAAACCGGCGCGCCGCCACCTGGCCGTCAGCATCGTGCTGGGCCTGGCCATGGCCGCCACCTCGGCGCTGACCGGGGCCTTGACGCCGGCGCCGCGCGCGCCGCTGCCGCACGAGCGCTTCAGCCTCGAGCAGATGATTCCGCAACGCTTCGGCGCCTGGACGGTCGACCCGGGCGTCGTGCCCCTGCAGCCCGACCCGGAGCAGCAGGGCGTGCTCGCGAAGATCTACGACCAGACCCTGTCGCGCACCTATATCGACGCCCACGGCCAGCGGGTGATGTTGTCGATCGCCTATGGCGGCGACCAGAGCAGGGCATTGCAGCTGCACCTGCCCGAGGTCTGCTACGTGGCCCAGGGCTTCGAGCTGGTCGAGGACAGCGAAGACCTGCTGCCCACCCGCCATGGCCGCTTGCCGGTCAAGCGCCTGGTGGCGCGCCTGAGCGAGCGTAACGAGCCGATCACCTACTGGATCACCATCGGCGACAAGGCGACCAAGGCCGGCATCCAGCAAAAGCTGCGCCGCCTCGCCTACGGCCTGTCGGGCGAGATCCCGGACGGCATGCTGGTGCGGGTATCGACCATCGGTTCCGACGAGCATGCCGCCTGGCGGGTGCAAGACCGTTTCGTGCTCGACCTGCTCGCGGTGCTGGCGCCGGGAGACCGCGCCCACCTGATCGGCGCCGACACCGTGCGCGCCACGGCCGACGCGTCGCGCGCCGTCGGCAGCGCGCGCCACTGACCCGGCGACGGCGCGGCGATGAACGACATCCTGCCCTATATCTATTATTCGTTGCCGTGGCTGTTCGTCATCGGACTGTCGCTCGCGGCCGTGCTGGGGATCGGTGTCGGGATGGTCTGGCCGCGTTTCCTGGTCTATCCCTATCTGCTGGTCTTTTTCTGGGTCAATTCCACCAGCTATGGCAACCTGGCCGTGTTCGCGTCACGCAGCATCTACAGCCGGGGCTCGGGCATGCTGTTCTTCGGCGTGGTGCTGTGGTATGTGCTCGGCGCCTGGCTGTGCGCCCGCATGTCCGCCAGTTTCATGAATCACTGCGTGAACGGCAGCGCAAACAACTTCGCGCCCGGCCGGCCGCGCCAGGCCGCGCCGGCCTGCAATCTGCGGCCCTGGTTCCTGGCCTGGGCCGTCCTGCTGGCCGCCCACGTCGGCGTCGGGCTGGCCACCGGGGTGCCGCTGGCCGAGTCGCTGGCGCCGTCGGGCTTCTCGAATATCGTCTGGATGGCGCCGCTCGTCTCGCTGATGCTGCTGGCCTTCCGCACCCGTGAGCAGGCGCTCGAGCTGGCGCGCTTCATCATGCTGGCGGGTCTGGCGCGCGCGCTGTTCGGCCTCGGCCGCTGGGCGGTATCGGGCGGCGACCCGAACAATGTGTATGCCAATATGAATGCGATCCAGATCCGCCTGACCTTCTTCGACATCAACGACAGCCTGCTGTGCACGCTGGCGTTCGCGATCGCCGCCGTCGCGCTGTTCCAGGCGCCATCCGGCGCGCCGACGCCGGCGCAAGGCCGGCCGTGGCGCGCGCTGGCGTGGGCCACCTTGCTTGCCACCACGCTGTGCGTCGTGCTGTCCTATCGCCGCACCGCCTGGATCGGCTTCCTGCTGGCGTTCGCAGTCGTGCTGTGGCGCTTTCCGCCCGCGCGCCGCCTGCAGCTGGGCCTGGCCGCCATGCCGCTGGCCGGCGCGGCCATGGCCTTCGTGGCGGCGCGGCGCCTGGCGCAGACGCGCGCCGCAGGCGAGGCGGGCGGGGGCGGCGGCGGGGTCGGTGGGCTGTTGTACGACATGCAGTCGCGCCGCTTCGGTCCGGAAAGCGAACGGGTGCTGGAACTCAAGCTGGCGTTCGCCGATTTCCTGGCGCACCCGCTGGCCGGCATCGGCGCCTGGGGCCGCTACCATGGCTACCAGGCCATTTCATGGCAAGGCAACCCGGACGGCGGGCTGTTCCTGCACAGCGGGGTGCTGCACATCGCGCTCAAGAGCGGCCTGCTCGGCACGGTGCTGCTGGCCGGCACCATCGTCGCCTTCGTCGTGGGCGCGCGGCGGGCGCTGCGCAGCCTGCCGCCCGAGCTGCTGGGCCTGGGCGCGGCCGGGGCGGCGGGGCTGGCGTTCATGATTCCCGACCTGCTGATCGGCACGCCGTTCCCGCAGGTGCGCACCACCCAGATGCTGGCTCTATGCCTGAGCCTGCCCTACCTGGCGCTGGCGGCCGCGCAAGAAGCGGCGCAGCGGCCGTCCTGGCAGCGGCCGGCCTGGCAGCGCGCGCCGCGGCGCCCAATGGCGCCGGCGTGATGAAGCTGCGCCTGGCCCTCAACGCCTGGTCCAACCTGCTCGGGGCGGCGGTCCCCGCGCTGGTGATGCTGGGCACGGTGCCGCTGGTGGTGCGAGGCCTGGGCGAGGCCGGCTATGGCGTGTACTCCCTGGTGACGGCCATCGTCGGCTATTTCGCGGTGATCGACATCAACCTCACGGCCGGTTCGGTCAAGTACATCGCCCAGCACCGGGCCAACGGCGACGCGCGGCAGGTCGCCGAGACCCTGTCCTTCGGCCTCGCCACCTATGTCGCCATCGGCCTGCTCGGCGCGCTGGGCATCTGGCTGAGCGCGGCCTGGCTGATCGAGGCCGTGTTCGCGGTGCCGGCGGCCTTGCGCCTCGAGGCGAGCGCGACCCTGCAACTGGCCGCGCTGGCGTTCTTGTGCGGCCAGTTGCAGATCTACCTGAACAGCGTGCCGCAGTCGCTCATGCGCTACGATATTTCGGGCCGGCTCGAGATGGCGTTCGGGACGCTGGTGCCGCTGGCCACGGTCGGCGTGCTGGCCCTGGGCGGCGGCCTGTTCGAGGTGGTCCTGCTGCGCGTGGTCGCGAGCGCCATCCACGCTCTGGTGCTGTGGCGCGCCGTCCGGCGCCTGCTGCCCGACTGGCGCTGGCGCTGGCCGGGCGCCGGCGTGCGCGCGGCCCTGCTGCGCTTCTCGGGCTGGACTTTCCTGTCGCGCTTCGCCGCGCTGTCGTACGCCCACGCCGACAAGCTGGTGATCGGGGCCCTGGTCGGCGTCGCCGGCCTCGCGTATTTCACGGTCGCCGCCACCCTGGCCAACCGCGTGCTGGGACTGAGCTTTCGCCTGTCGGCCGTGGCCTTCCCGGCCGCCAGCGCGCTCGCGGCCAGGGGCGAGCTGGCGCGCCTGGACGCGGTCTACCTCAAGGCGACGCGCTACGTGGTCTACCTGAACGCGGCGATCCTGGTGCTGCTGACCGTGTTCGCCCATCGCATCCTGGGCTACTGGATGGACGCCGCCTTCGCGCGCCACGGCGCCACCATCCTGGCGCTGATGGCCTTGTCGCAATTCGTCGATTCCCTGACCAGCCTGCCGTCTCTGGTCAACGACGGCATGGGCCACCCGCGCGTCTCGGGGCTGTTCGCCGTGGTGCGCGCGCTGGCCGGGCTGGGCATGGTCTACGCCGGCGTGGCCGGGTGGGGGATCCTTGGGGCCGCCTGGGGTCACCTGGCCACCTCGCTGCTGTTCGCCACGGCATTCCTGGTCTACGTCCATGGCCGCACCGTCCCGACCCCGCTGCGGCGCCTGCTGGTCCATGGCTATGTGCCGGGGCTGGCCGGGATCGCGCCCGTCGCCATCGCCGCCGGCGCGGCCGAGGCCCTGCTCGACGATAGCCTGGGCGCCTTCCTCGCGATCCTGGCCGCCACCGTGCTCCTGCTGGCCCTGCATGGAGCGCTGTTCGTGATCGAGCGCGGCGACCGCGACCTGGCCTGGGCCCGCCTCAAGACGCGCTGCCAGCCGGCGCGCGCCAGGGCCGGTTGAGGATGGCCGGGGCGCTGAACTCAAGTAGCGCCATGGATGTCCAACCATATGCGGTGGCGGACAGTCGACATCACCGATTCGGCACCTTCGGCGGCAGCGTGACGGTCGGGCCATGCACCGCGCCAGCGCACGGGCGTATCTCCCGCGTTTCAAGCGAAAGGGCGCTGTCAGGACGCCTTCCATGTCGCCACGATACATTCCGCCTCGAGGGCATGGCGGTCGTCCTGCCCGAGAGCTCACGTCTTTGATAGCGGGGGTGAGGCATGCGCATCCTGATGGTGTCCGAGGATCTGCCAGGCGAACAAGTGGGCGGCCTGGGCAAGCACGTGGTGACCCTGGCCAACCGCCTGCTGCAAGAGGGCCATGCGGTCGAGATCCTGGGCCGCGCCGACCGGCCCTCGGCCGACCCCGCGCGCCAGATCGGCTTCGCCGGACGCTTCCGGCCCGGTTTCGCCATCGTGCGCCCCGGCTGGAAAGAGGCGCAGCTGGGCGTCTTCAATCCGCTCAAGCGGCCCTGGTTTGCGCGCCGCATCGCGCGCGCCATCGATGCCCATGCCGCCGGCTTCGACGTGGTCCACTACCACGGCCACCTGCCGATGACGGGCCTGTACGTCCGGGACGGCATCAACTTCGTGCAGACCCGCCACGACCAGGGCAGCGAATGCCTGACCCACCTGCGCTTCGTCGACGACGCCGTGTGCGAGCGGCTGGCGCCGGGCGCGTGCACGGCGTGCAGCGCGCGCCACGCCGCCCCGAGTCCCGGCCCGGTGCGCACGGCGCTGACGGCGCTCGCCGTCAGCGGCTACCGCAGCCAGGCCGCGCGCGCCTTCGCCCGCCACAAGACAGTGTTCGTGTCCCACTTCCTGCGTCGCCGTTTCCTGCGCGCGGTGCCCGATGCCGACCTGGCGCGCAGCCGCGTGATCCACAACCTGGTCGACTATTCCTCGCTGCGCGCGCTGGCCCTGGCCGCCCCGGCGCCGCAGGCAGGAGAGGTGGTGCTGGCCGGCAGGATCGACACCGGCAAGGGGTTCGCGGAATTTCTCGACGCCGCCGCCGGCCACCTGCCGGCCCATACCCACTTGACCGTCGTCGGCGACGGTCCGCAGCGCGCGGCGCTGGAGCGGCGCCATGCCGGTCCGCAGGTGCGCTTCCTCGGCTGGCAAGACCATGCCGCCACCCTGGCCCTGGCCGCGCGCGCCCACCTGTGCGTGGTGCCGTCGTTGTGCGAGGAAGCCTGCAGCACCACGGTGCTCGAAGCGCTGGCGCTGGGCCGCGGTTGCCTGGCGCTGGCGCGCGGCGGCACGCCCGAGCTGGCCCAGTACGCCCAGTATCCGGGCCAGCTGGCGCTGGCCCGCACCATGCCGGCGCTGGTCGCACGGCTGGCGCGCCTGCTCGCGGCGGCGCCGCCGCCACGCATTGCGCCGCCGGCCGACTTCGGAACCGACGCCGCCCGCCTGCTGCCCACCTTACTGGAGCTGTATGCCGAACCAGCCGACCTTCTCGATCGTCACCTGCACCTGGAACAGCGCGGCTACGCTGGCTGACACGCTGGCTTCGGTCCAGGCCCAGACCTGCCGCGATCTCGAGCACATCTTCGTCGATGCCGGCTCGAGCGACGCCACCCTGGACATGATCGCCGCCTATCCCGGCGCCAAGCGCGTGCTGCGCGACGTGCGGGGCGGCATCGGCCACGCCATGAACCAGGGCATCGCCGCGGCGGGCGGCCGCTACGTCGCCCACCTGCACTCCGACGACTATTACGCCGGTCCGGCGGTGCTGGCCACGGTCGGGCGGCGCATCGAAGAGCTTGGCGGCATACTCGGCGACGGCGACGGCGACGGCGACGGCGACGCAGGCGGCGGCTGCCCGCCGGCCTGGGTGGTCGGCAACATCCAGGTGCTCAGGGAGGGCCGCCTGCTGCCGCCGAACGCGATGCCGCCGTTCTCCTACCGCTCCTACGCCGCCGGCCGCGCCTGGGTGCCGCACCCGGCCGTGTTCGTGCGGCGCGACGTGTTCGCCCTGGTCGGCGGCTTCGACGAGCGCCTGCGCTATGCGATGGACGTCGACCTGTGGCTGCGGCTGGGGGCGCTCAGCCGGCCGGAGCTGGTCGATGCGGTGCTGGCCGTATTTCGCGACCATGCCGGCAGCGTCTCGTCGCGCAACCGGATCGCGGCGCGGCGCGAGGAGTTCGCCGTGCGCCGGCGCCATGCGGACAAGGCGCCGCTGTCGTTCGGCATCTATTGCCTGCGCTACCTGAAGCGCATGCATGCCTTGCGCCGTCTGCAACGCAGCGCGGATGGCCAGGCGCAAAGCTAGCGCATGCTCCCAGTTATCGCACAGTCTTTCCACATCGAGCACGACAGTTACTGGACAGAACATCCTGTTCACCAAATGTTAAATCTGTCGTGTTGGATTCGTGCGAATGCAGGGCGCGAAAGCAAATAAACCTCTTGTTTCCTTGGGGAAGTTGATTTTGTTCAAAAAAACCTGCGGTAACATTGTTCCCGTCAAGCAAGCGTCGCCCGACGCCTGCAGCAGGTATCGATCCAGCGCCCGATCGCGGCGCGATCCCTGAACAATTCTCGTTCTCTCGGAGCTTCAGCATGAATTTTCACCGGAAAGGTCTGGTCCACGCGTTGGCGCTGGCGTCGCTCTTCGTATGCATGAGCGCGCGCGCGGACTGGGCCCAGTCCCCCGATCCCCTGGTCGTCCAACCCAGCCCGGACCTGAACCAGGTCCAGGCCCAGAATCCGCCCGGATTCACCTGGGCTCGCCACGCCAACGGCCCCGCCGCCTACGAGCTCGAGATCACGCCGAGCGGCGGTGCGCCGAGCAAGGTCGTCACCGAGCGCAACTGGTACCTGCCGCCGAAGGCCCTGGCCCTGGGCAAGTACACCTGGCGCGTGCGTCCGGTCGGCAGCGACGACTGGTCGACGCCGCGCGCCTTCTCGATCACCAGCAGGTCGAACCTGTTCGAGGTGCCGGACAATGCCACGCTGCGCGCGCGCATCACGGCCAAGGCGCGTCCGCGCGCGCTGCCGTCGTCGTTTACACCGTATGCCAGCTGGAACAGCGCCAAGCGCGCCGAACTCGACCCCTACGTCAGCCGCATGATGAACGAGATCAAGCTGCAGATCAACGCGGTGCCGGCGCTGAGCGATGCGCGCTGGCCGATCGTGATCAGCTCGCCGCTGACGGCCGCCATGGCCAGCCAGCAGACCGACATCCGCCAGCGCATCAACGAAGCCAGCCGCCAGCTCGAGGCCGCGGCCGTGATGTGGCGCATGAAGGGCGACCGCCTGTTCCTCGACGAAGCGCTGCGCCGCGGCGACCAGATGGCCGCCCTCGACCCGAAAGGGCCGACCAGCTACGCCAACCAGGACCAGGCCACGCGCCAGATCTCGGTTTCGCTGATCAAGGCGGTCGACATCCTGGCCGCCGACCTGGACGCGCCGCGCCGCGCGCGCTGGCTGAACACGGTCAGGATCCGCGCCGAGGAAATCTACGGCAACCTGGCCGGCGACAATGGCCGCCTCGACCAGTATCCCTTCGATTCGCACGGCAACACGAGCCTGATCTTCCTGTCGCTGATCTCGACGCTGGCGCTGGGCGACATTCCCGAGGCGCAGAAGTGGTTCGACTTCTCGTTCCGCGCCTATGCCAACTCGCCGTCGCCCTGGAGCGGCGAGGAGGGCGGCTACGCCAACGGCACCGCCTATGCCGAATATGCGGCTGGCTACCTGGTCGCGCTGTGGGATCCGATGTCGCAGGCGTCCGGCGTGAATTTCTATGCCAAGCCCTGGGCCCAGGGCCTGCTCGACTTCGCCACCCAGTTCACGCCGCCGGGCTCGCGCGTGCACGCCTTCGGCGACGGCTCCGAGACCAAGCCCGACACCCGTGTCTGGCATGCCTTCGGCTCGCGCATGGTGTCGCCGCGCGCGGCCTGGTACGTGGCCAGCCTGGGCGGCACCGAGGATACGCTGAGCCTGCTGCAAGCGCCGTACCCGATGCCGATCAAGGGCACCGTGACCAAGACGCCGCCGACCAACTCGGCCTATTATCCGAGCATCGGCTGGGCCTCGATGCACACCGACATCGGCTCCAGCAGCCGCACCTCGCTGTACTTCAAGTCCAGCCCCTACGGTTCGTTCAACCACAGCCATGGCGACCAGAACGGCATCCTGCTGTCCAGCGCGGGCCAGCCGCTGCTGGTCAAGGCCGGCTGGTATGACTGGTACGGTTCGCCTTACTGGAGCGACTGGTATCACCAGACCCGCTCGCAGAATGCGATCACCTTCGACGGCGGCAAGGGCCAGCTGGTGACGGGCTACCGCGAACAGCTGCAGCGCAACGGCAAGATCACCGGCTTCGCCGCCCAGCCCGCCTATGATTTCGTCGAGGGCGACGCCACCGCCTCTTATGGCGGCCAGCTGACCATGGCCAAGCGCCAGGTCTGGCACCTGCGCAATGCCGGCAATGCGATCCTGGTGCGCGACCGCCTGGCCAGCACGATCGCCCGCACCTACGAGTGGAATATCCACACTCCGGTCATCATGACGGTGGAGAATGCGCAGAACGTCAAGGTGTCGGCCGGCGGCCAGTCGCTGTGCCTGCGCTCGCTCAACGCGGACGCCAGCTTCGCCAAGTGGATCGGGCCGGGCGCCAAGGTTAACGTGATCGAGGACCATGGCGCCTTCTACCTCAAGAACGACGGCAAGTCGACCGCCGAGTTCCTGGTGCTGCTCGACGTCGGCTGCAAGAAGCCGCCGGTCAGCATCGCCACCTCGGGCACGGTGCGCACCGTGACCGTCGCCGGCCAGAGCGTGACCTTGAATTAATAGCCTGGCGCCTAGGTGGCGCGCTCGATTCATGCGCGATGCTAGTCTGGCGCGCATGAGTGGAGCCGCGCTCGCCGATGAAACAGGTGTTCCTGATCTGTGCGCACAAAGACATGGACCAGCTCAACAGGCTGATCGGGCAATTGTGCGATCCCGATTTCCTGGTCTATGTGCACCTGGACGGCAAGAGCGCGCTCGACCCGGCGCGACTGCATCCGCATGCCCGCCTCGTGCGCGAGCGGGTCGCCGTGCGCTGGGGCGACGTGTCCCAGGTCGAGTCCACGCTGGCATCGATGCGCCAGATCCTGCCTGAAGCCCCGGATTTCGACAAGCTCATCCTCATGTCGGCCCAGGACTTCCCGCTGTTGCCGAATCCATTGTTGAAAGCCGAGCTGGCAAGGATGCGCGGTTACGAGCTGATTGAGACCGCGCCGATTGCGGCCCATGGCTGGCGCGTGATGCACCGTTACGCCTATTTCCATCGCGACGGCGGCATGCTGGCCGAACGACTGGCCTGCGCCGCCGCCAACCGCGGCCTGCGCCTGCTGCGGCGCACCCGGCATTTGCCAGACGGATTGGTCCCCTACGGCGGCTCGTGCTGGTGGACCCTGTCACGCGACTGTGCGCGCGCGCTGCTGCGCCTTGCCGACGCACATCCTCGCCTGCTGCGTTTTTGCCGCAGCGTGCAGTCGCCCGACGAGCTGTTCTTCCAGACGCTGGTGATGCGTTCGGAGTTCGCCGATCGTGTGTTGCCGCATAATTTTCGCTACATCGCGTGGCCGGAAGGCGGCGCCTGCCATCCGAAGGTGCTCGACGAAGGCGACTTCGAGCGCGTCAAGGCTTCCGGCGCCCACTTCTGCCGCAAACTGGACAGTCACGCCAGCGCCGCCTTGCTCCCACGCCTGCTGGCATGGAAGCAAGACCGGCTGGCGTGACGCTGTTGGTCAGAAAGTGATCTTGATCTCGCGCGCGCTGAAGGTCGCTTCGCCGTGGTACACGGCTTCGATATTGTTACCGTCGGGATCGATCACGAAGGCGCCGTAATAGCCCGGATGATAGGGCCGTTCGCCCGGCGCGCCATTGTCCTTGCCGCCGGCCGCCAGCGCCGCACGGTAGAAGGCGTCGACCATGGCGCGGTCGCGCGCCTGGAAAGCCAGGTGATGGCGGCCGGTCAACTGGCCCTGGGCCGCTTCGCTGTCCGCCGTCGAGACGAACAACTCGTCGGCCCAGAAATAATCAATGCCCGAGCCGGCCAGCGGGATGCCCAGCACATCGAACACGGCCGTATAGAACGTGCGTGAAGCGGGCAGGTCGCGCACCACCAGCTGGATGTGGTCGATCAGGCGTCCGCGATAGATCTCCATCGTTTCCATCAGGTTCTCCTCGTGAAGGTTGGCTGCGCTGCCGATTATACGAAAAGCGCAACGGCATGCCGCGTCTTTACGCAGGCGCCAACGGCCGAGCGTGGCGACACGGATCTTGCATGGATGGCATGATTTACCGGAAATCGAACCGGACAAAGGATGGAGGAATGCAAGTGTGGTGGACACAAAGCTGGCTGACAATACAGCGTGAATTTTCCGACCTGGGCAATGCCGAAGACGTGACCGTCATCGTGGTGCGCCTGCTGGTGGCCGCCCTGGTGGGCGGAATGCTGGGTTACGAGCGCGAAACGGTCGGCGCCTCGGCCGGCCTGCGCACGCATATGCTGGTCTCGGTCGGCTCGGCCTTGTTCGTGCTGATCCCGCTGCAGGCCGGGATGGAGGTGTCGGACCTGTCGCGCGTGCTGCAGGGCGTCACCGCCGGCATCGGCTTCCTGGGCGCCGGCGCCATCCTCAAGCAGAAGGAACAGAACGACATCCGCGGCCTGACCACCGCCGCCAGCGTCTGGATGACGGCCGCCATCGGCGTGGCCGCCGGCATGGGCCGCGAAGCCACGGCCATCCTCAGCGCGCTGTTCGGCCTGGTGATCCTGTCCATCCTGCGCGCGCCGGCCAAGAAGGCGGGCGAATACGGCAAGGACGACCGCGACGCCGGACGCTAGCGCGCAAGTCTGCGATAGCTGAAACGTTTGCGTCGGGCGCCGGTCTAGTATCGTAGGTCCCACCCATCGATACGAGGCGCCATGCGCAAGCCGTGTTCCATCGCTTTCATCGTGCGCGACCCCTTGCCGCCGGTGCGCGCCGACCTGCTGACCCTGTTCGGCGCCGAGATGCCGCGCCATGGCGTCGATAGCGAGCTGGTCGGCCAGTCCGGCGGCGCCGGCCCGCCGGAGTGGGGCGGCGGCGGCATGCACGCCGTGGGCAGCCTGGGCAGCCGCTACGCCAGCGTGCTGGCGCCCGCCTGGGACCTGCTGGGCCTGGCGCGCGCCTGGCGCCGCCGCCGGCCGGACGGCATCCAGGTGCGCGACAAGATCGCGTCCGGCCTGCTGGGCCGCCTGGCCGCCGCCGCGCTCGGCGTGCCCTTCCTGTACTGGATGTCGTTCCCGATCGTCGAAGGCTTCGAGGCGCGGCGCGACGAGATCGCACGCCGCGGCCGCGGGCCGCGCTGGCTGGCGCATGCGGCGCGCGCCGCGGCCTCGCGCTGGCTGCTGTATCGGCTGGTGCTGCCGGGCGCGCGCCATGTGTTCGTGCAGAGCGACGCCATGGCCGACTGGCTGGCAGGCAAGGGATTCGCGCGCACGCGCATGACGGCGGTGCCGATGGGCGTCGATCTCACGCTGTGTGCGCGCGCGCGGGTCGCGCCCAGCCTCGATCCGCGCCTGGACGGGCGGCGGGTGCTGCTCTACCTGGGCCGGGTCGCGCAGGCGCGCGGCTCCGGCTTCCTGCTCGACGTCGTCGAGCAGCTCGCCCTTGATGTGCCCGATATCCTGCTGGTGATCGCCGGCGACGCCCCCTCGGGCGACGAAATGGCCTGGATGCGCGCCGAGATCGCGCGCCGCAAGCTGGAACGGCTCGTGCTGCTGACCGGCTGGCTGCCGCGCCAAGCGGCGCTCGGCTATGCGGTGCGGGCCGAGGTCGGCCTGTCGCCGATCCCGCGCGGCGTCCTGTACGACGTTTCTTCGCCGACCAAGCTGGTCGAGTACCTGGCGCTGGGCATCCCCGGCGTGGCCAACGACATCCCGGACCAGGCCCGGGTGCTGGCCGAGAGCGGGGCCGGGCTGTGCGTGCCGATGGAGGCGCCGGCCTTCGCCGGCGCCGTGCGCCGCTTGCTGCACGAACCCGGCCTGGCCGCCGCCTGTCGCGCGCGCGGACCAGGCTGGGTCAGGGCACACCGCAGCTACGCGATCCTGGGGCGGGTGGTGGCCGAGGCCTATGCCGGCATCCTGGCCGGGCGGGGCGCCTGATGGATGCGCGCACGCTCGCGCTGGCGTTCAGGTCGCTCGGCCGCCTGCTGGCGCGCGGCCTGCCGGCGCGGCTGCTGGTGCTGCCTTCTCTCATGCGCAACGAGCGGTCCGGGGCCATTCTCAACGCCTACGTGGCGCGGCGCGCGCGCCGCCTCGGCGTGGAAGTGCCGCCGGACGCGACCCGGCTGCACGCGGTGCCGCCCGGCGCCTTCCTGCTCGCCAAGCCGGCCCTGCGCCAGGACCCCGCGCGCCACCTGCGGCCGCGCCGCTTCGGCTCGCTGCTGCGCAACACGATCCGCACCAGCGGCACTTCCGGTTCACCGCTCACCCTGGTACAGTCGCTCGGCGCCGTGATCCGCGAAGAAGCCTTCATCCAGCGCCAGCTGCGCTGGATCGGCTGGCGCCCGGGGCAGCGGCGCGCCTGGATCCGCGGCGACCTCGTGTGCGACGAGCATCCCCATGACGGGCGCTACTGGCGGCGCGACCCGGTCGGCAGGCTGCTCGTGATGTCGTCCTATCACTTGTCCAACGCGACCATCGGCGCCTATGTGGCGGCGCTGGAAGCCTACGATCCGGTGGTGATCCACGCCTATCCATCGTCGGTCGAGGCCATCGCCCACTGGCTGGAGGCGGCCGGGCGCCGCTATGCGGGCCGGGCCCTGCGCGGCGTGATGACCTCGTCCGAGACCCTGGAGCCGGACGTGCGCGCGGCCGTCATGCGCGCCTTCGGCGTCGTCGTGTACGACTGGTATGGGCAGGCCGAGCGGGTCGCCGCCATCGGCACCTGCGAGCACGGTCGCTACCACCTGCTGAGCGACTACGGCGGCGTGGAACTGCTGGCGCTGCCCGACGGCAGCAGCGAACTCGTCGGCACCAGCCTGAACAACGCCGCGATGCCGCTCGCGCGCTACCGTACCGGCGATACCGTGCGCGTGGGCAAGGCGGATCCTTGCCCCTGCGGGCGTGTGTTTCCGACGCTCGATGCCGTGATCGGACGCCAGGAGCGCATCCTCACCTTGCCCGACGGCCGCATGGTGGCGCGCCTCGACCGCGTGTTCCAGGGCAGCGGCCTGCGCCTGCTCGAGGGCCAGGTGCGCTACCACGGCCAGGCCCGCTTCACCCTGCGGGTCGTCGCGGCCGACGGTTTCGGCAGCGGCGACGAAGCCGCCCTGCGCGAACAATTCCTGCAGCGAGTGCCCGGCGTGCAGGTGGCGGTGGAGCGGGTCGAGGCGATTCCACGCGGCGCCAACGGCAAGTTCGAGTTCATCGCCGTCGACGGTTGAATCGTGCGCGAGATTCGACAAGTTGCCATGTATGATCGTAAATATTGTCCCTTTCATAAGTGCATGAACCTCATGATCAGGATTGCGACACATTTCTCAAAGGCGCCTGCATGAACGTGGCGTCCCCACGCGTGTTGATGGTTGGAACCGCGCTGGGGGGCAGGGGAGGCATCGCAAGCATGGTCGAGGTGCTGCGCATCGACGGCCTGTTCGAGCGCGAGGGCATCGCCTACGTCGCGACCCACGCCGAGGGCCGCCGCCTGCATAAGCTCGGCAGCGCGCTGCGCGGCCTGTGGCGCACCGCGCAGGCCTGCCTCGGCGCCGGGCAGAAGCCGGGCATCGTCCATGTGCACGCCGGATCGCATGCCAGTTTCCTGCGCAAGTCGCTGGTGCTGCTCATGGCGCGCAGGGGCGGCGCGCGCACCGTGTTCCACCTGCATGGCGGCGGCTTTCGGCGCTACGCGCTGGTGGAGGCCGGGCCGTTGCTGCGGCGCTGGATCCGGCACACCCTGGAAGCAAGCTCGCGCGTGATCGCGCTGTCGCCCGCCTGGGCCGCCTGCGTGCGCGAATGCGCGCCGCGCGCGCGGGTCGAGGTGCTTGCCAATCCGGTGCGCCTGACGGCGCCGGCGGCGCCTGGACAGGCCGAAGCCGGCCGTATCCTGTTCCTGGGCCGCCTCGACCCGGCCAAGGGCGTGGACGAACTGCTGCAAGCCTGCGCCGCCCTGGCCGCGCGCCACCCGGGGCTGCATCTGGTGCTGGGCGGCAGCGGCGACTTGGACTGGGTGCGGCGCCGCGCCGCCGAACTCGGCGTCGCCAACCGGGTCGAGACGCCGGGCTGGCTGGACGCCGCTGCGCGCGATGCGCAGCTGGCGCGCGCCTGGCTGTTCTGCCTGCCGTCCCATGCCGAAGGCTTGCCGATGTCGGTGCTCGAGGCGATGGCGGCGGGGGCGCCGGTGGTGGCCACCCGGGTCGGCGGCATCCCCGAAGCGCTGGCCGACGGCGCGCGCGGCCTGCTGGTCGCGCCGCGCGACGCGGCGGCGCTGGCCTGCGCCATCGGACGCCTGCTGGACGACGCGCGATTGCGCGCGCGGCTGGCGTGCGCGGCGCGCGCCGCCGTCGAGCGACACTACGCGGCCGGCGTGGTGTGCGCCAGACTGTCCGCGCTGTACGCGCAATTGCTGGAAGAGAACGCGATAAGCGCGCAATGAGGCGCGATGAAAAAACGGTGAGGGAAAATCGATGAACGCAACAGTACGCATGGCGTGGCTGGTCAACCGGCTGCGCTGCATGTCGGTGCCGGAACTGGCTTACCGGCTGCGCCAGGCGGCGACGATCCGCCTGGCGCGCCGCTCGGTCGGCCGCGCCGCGCCGCCGCCGCTGCCGCGCACCCTGAGCCTGGGCGTGCGCGGCGCGCCGGCGCTCGAGCGGGCCGAGGTCGAGGCGCTGCTGCTCGACGCCGAGCGCATCGAGGCGGGCCACGTGGTGCTGTTCGCAGAACGCCGCTTCGACGTCGGCGTGCCGACCGCCTGGAACCGCGATCCAGAGACCGGCGTCGTCGCGCCGTCGCTGTACCGCGGCGACATCGCCATCGGCGACCGCGAACTGGTGGGCGACATCAAGCACGTGTGGGAACTGAACCGCCACCTGCACCTGGTGACGCTGGCCCAGGCCTGGGCCCTGACGGGCGAGGCGCGCTGGCTGGACGCGCTGGCGCACAACCTGCGCAGCTGGTTCGAAGCCTGTCCGCCGCTCACGGGACCCAACTGGACCAGCTCGATGGAGCTCGGCATCCGCCTCGTCAACTGGAGCCTGATCTGGCAACTGGTGGGCGGCGAACACAGCGCCCTGTTCGAAGGCGATGGCGGGCAGCGCCTGCGTGCCGACTGGCTGGACAGCATCCACGCCCACTGCCGCACCATTGCGCGCCACCCGTCGCGCCATTCCTCGGCCAACAACCACCTGATCGCCGAAATGGCCGGCCTGTATGCCGGCGCCGTCACCTGGCCGTGCTGGAAGGAATCGAAGGACTGGGAAGCCCAGGCGCATCGCGAACTGGAGCACGAGGCCCAGGCCCAGTTCTCGCGCGACGGCGTCAACCGCGAGCAGGCATTTGCCTATCATATGTTTTCCTGTGAATGCCTGTTCGTGGCCGGACTGCTGGGCCAGGCGCACGGCCAGGCGCGCGGTCAGGCGCGCAGCCGCCCTTTCTCGCGCGCCTACTGGACCGTGCTGCAGCGCGCGCTGCGCTTCCTGCGCTCCGTGCGCGACGTCGACGGCGGCCTGCCGATGGTCGGCGATGCCGACGACGGCTGCGTGTTCCGCCTGCACGCCGGCACCGGGCGGCCGGGCCCGGACCGCGCCGCGCAACTGCTGGCGCTGGGTGACACCGTGTTCGGCGGCCAGCCCGACCACCACCCGGGCGTGCGCTGGCTGCTGCACGCGCTGCCGGGCGGGCGGCCCGACTGCGATCCGCACGAGGTCGAGTCCGGATGGTCCTTCCCCGACGGCGGTTACCTGCTGTTCGGCAACCACTTCGGCGAGGCGAACGAGATCAAGGGCGTGCTCGACTGCGGCCCGCTGGGCTATCTCGGCATCGCCGCCCATGGGCACGCCGATGCGCTGGCCCTGAGCCTGTCGGTGGCGGGCGAAGCCTGCCTGGTCGATTCCGGCACCTACTCGTACTGGCAAGACCAGAAATGGCGCGATTACTTCCGCGGCACCTCGAGCCACAACACCGTGCGCGTCGACGGCCTCGACCAGTCGGCATCGGGCGGGCGCTTCATGTGGCTGCGCAAGGCGCGCGCCAGCATCGAGCGCATGCCGGCCTCGCCCCAGGAATTCGACTTCCGCGGTTCGCACGACGGCTATGCGCGCCTGCCGGACCCGGTGCTGCACCTGCGCAGCGTGCGCTTCGACGGCGCCAGCAATACCCTGACCGTGCGCGACGAGGTCGCCGCCAGGAAGCACCACAAGGTCGAGGCCTTCTGGCACTTCGCCCCCGGCCTGGACGTGCGCCTGACCAGCCACGGCCTGTCGGTGCGCGGCAAGCGTTTCGTGCTGCAGATGCAGGCCAGCGGCGAAGACCTGCACCTCGAGCTGGTGCGCGGCGCCGAGAATCCGCCGCTGGGCTGGTATTCGGCCGCCTATGAATCGAAAACGCCGTGCGAAGTGCTGCGCATCACGACCGTATCGTCCGCCGTTCCCATCGAATGCAGGTTTACAATCACCTTTGTCGATGATAAATAATTAATGTCAAGAAACGTCACGCACCGGACCGGAGGCACGCATGAACGAGCGCGTCACGCTGTTTGGTTGTAATATAGATAACGTTTCAATGGAAGAGACCCTGGAGCGGGTCGAGGGTTTCGTGCGCAGCGGGCGGCCACACCAGCATGTGGTGGTCAATGTCGACAAGCTGGTCAAGGCCAGCCGCGACGAGGACCTGCGCCGCATCATCAATGAATGCGACCTGGTCAATGTGGACGGCATGCCGGTGGTGTGGGCCTCGCGCCTGCTGGGCAAGCCGCTCAAGGAAAGGGTCGCCGGCATCGACCTGTTCGAGGCCCTGATGCGGCGCGCGGCGCAGAGAGGCTGGCGGGTGTTCCTGCTGGGTGCGCGCGCCGACGTGGTGCGCGAGGTGGCCGCGACCTATGCCCGCCGCTATCCTGGCCTGGTGCTGGCCGGCGTGCATGACGGCTACTGGCAGGGCGAGGGCGCCGAAGCGCAGGTGGTGCGCCAGGTGCGCGAGAGCCGGGCCGACCTGCTGTTCGTGACGATTTCCTCGCCCAAGAAAGAACAATTTCTCGGTCTGTACCAGGCCGAGATGCGGATACCGTTCGCGATGGGGGTAGGCGGGAGCTTCGACGTGGCGATCGGCCGGGTCAAGCGGGCGCCGGCCTGGATGCAGATGGCCGGGCTCGAGTGGTTCTTCCGATTCCTGCAGGAACCGCGCCGGATGTTTCGGCGTTACTTTATCGACGACATGGCGTTTCTCTGGCTCCTGATCAAGGAAGCGGCCAGAACAAACAACTAAAACTGGGATCACGGCGCAGCAGCACTTCGTTGCGCCGACAAGAACAAAGGGCCGCAACCGGTCCATGGGTCATCAAATTATTTATTAACAGAGAGCGAAAGACATGAAGATTCTGGTTACTGGCGGTGTGGGCTATATCGGGTCGCATACTGTCGTCGAACTGCAGAACGCCGGTCACGACGTGGTCGTGGTCGACAACCTGTCGAACGCCCAGCAGTCGGTCTGCGAGCGCGTCCGGCGCATCACCGGCAAGCCGTTCGCCTTTGTCCAGGCCGACATCCGCGACCGCTCGGCCATGGAGGCCGCGTTCGCCGAGCACAAGCCCGAGGCGGTGATCCACTTCGCCGGCCTGAAGGCGGTCGGTGAATCGGTGGCGCAGCCGCTGCGCTATTACGACAACAACGTCAACGGCAGCGTGGTGCTGTTCGAGACCATGGCCAAGTTCGGCTGTAAATCGCTGGTGTTCTCGTCCTCGGCCACCGTGTACGGCGATCCGGCGTCGGTGCCGATCCGCGAGGATTTCCCGCTGTCGGCCACCAACCCCTATGGCCGCAGCAAACTGATGATCGAAGACATCCTGCGCGACCTGGCAAAGGCCGAGCCCGACTGGCGCATCGCGCTGCTGCGCTACTTCAATCCGGTCGGCGCCCATGAAAGCGGCCTGATCGGCGAAGAGCCGAGCGGCATCCCGAACAACCTGGTCCCCTACATCGCCCAGGTCGCCAACGGCCAGCGCGACAAGCTGTCGGTGTTCGGCGGCGACTACGACACCCCGGACGGCACCGGCCTGCGCGACTACATCCACGTGGTGGATCTCGCCATCGGCCACGTCAAGACCCTGGATCGCCTGAACAAGGGCCCGGGCATCGTCACCTACAACCTCGGCACTGGCCGGGGCAACAGTGTATTGGAAATGGTACGCGCCTTCGAAGCGGCCAGCGGGCGTCCGGTCGCCTACCAGATCGTCGACCGCCGTCCCGGCGACGTGGCCAAGTGCTACGCCGATCCGGCCCTGGCCCGCGAGGAGCTGGGCTGGAGTGCCGAACGTGATGTCGCTCAAATGTGCGCTGACGTATGGCGCTACCAAACCACAGCCAAATAATGCAAAGGATAGTCTAATGAAAGCCATGATTCTCGCCGCAGGCAAAGGCACTCGCGTCCGTCCGCTCACCTACGACCTGCCAAAACCCATGATCCCGATTCTGGGCAAACCCGTGATGGCTTACCTGATCGAACACCTCAAGAAAAATGGCGTGTCCGAAATCATGGTCAACGTCAGCTGGCTGCACGAAAAAATCGAAGAGTATTTCGGCGAAGGCGAGCAGTTCGGCGTCCAGATCGGCTACTCCTTCGAAGGCTATACGAAGGATGACGGCGAAGTCGTCCCCGAACCGATCGGCTCGGCCGGCGGCATGAAGAAAATCCAGGAATTCGGCGGCTTCTTCGACGACACCACCGTGGTGCTGTGCGGCGACGCCCTGATCGACCTCGACCTCAAGGCCGCGCTGCTGGAGCACCGCCGCAAGGGCGCGATGGCCACCGTCATCACCAAAGAAGTGCCATGGGACAAAGTTTCGTCGTATGGCGTGGTGGTCTCGGACGAGCAGGGCCGCATCCTGGAATTCCAGGAAAAGCCGAGCCAGCAAGAGGCGAAGTCCAACTTCATTTCCACCGGCATCTATATCTTCGAGCCAGAAGTCATCGACCTGATCCCGTCGGGCGTGCCGTTCGACATCGGTTCCGAGCTGTTCCCGCTGCTGGCCGAGCGCGGCCTGCCGTTCTATGCCCAGGGCCGCCCGTTCAACTGGCTCGACATCGGCACCATGGGCGACTACTGGGAAGTGCTGCAGTCGGTGATCACCGGCGAGGTCAACAATATGGACGTGCCCGGCATCCAGATCAAGCCGGGCGTCTGGGTGGGCCTGAACACCAGCATCGACTGGGAAGGCACGACGATCGAGGGTCCCGTCTATATCGGCTCCGGGGTGAAAGTGGAAGCCGGCGCCCGCATCGTGGGTCCGACCTGGATCGGCCACGGCAGCCATATCTGCGAAGGCGCCGAGATCGTGCGCAGCGTGCTGTTCGAGTACACCCGCGTGTTGCATGATGTAACATTGAATGAAATGATTGTCTTTAAGGAATATAGTGTCGACCGAAAAGGCGAAATGAAACACGCCTCCGAGTATTCTTCGGAGGAATGGCTCAATGCACGCGACCGTCGCCGCTCCCGGCGCAAGGAAGTCGCGGACCACGACACCAACGAGTTAGAGAAAGAGAAAGTCAGCGCATGAAGATCTATCCAGTCATCCTTTCCGGCGGCGCCGGCACCCGCCTGTGGCCTCTGTCGCGCAAGGTTTTGCCGAAGCAGTTGCTGCCGCTGGTTGCCGACAAGACCATGCTGCAGGAAACCGCCTTGCGCGTGGCCGGTTGGCCGGAGATGATGGCGCCGCTCGTTGTGTGCGGTAATGACCACCGCTTCATGGTGGCCGAGCAATTGCGTGAAGTGGGCATCACGCCGCTGGGCATCCTGCTCGAGCCGGTCGGCCGCAACACGGCGCCGGCCGTGGCCGCCGCCGCCCACCACCTGCAGGCGATCGACCCAGAGGCCGTCATGCTGGTGCTGCCGGCCGACCACGTGATCCAGAACGGCGAAGCCTTCCGTGAAGCGGTCGACCGCGCCACCCGCCTGGTGGCCAAGGGCGCGCTGGCGACCTTCGGCATCGTGCCCAATGCGCCGGAAACCGGTTACGGCTACATCCGCCGCGGCGAACAGGTGGACGAGTGCGGCGAATGCTACAAGGTGGCGCGCTTCGTCGAGAAGCCCGACGCCGCCACGGCCGAAGGCTTCCTGGCCGAAGGCAGCTACTACTGGAACAGCGGCATGTTCATGTTCGCCGCCGCGCGCTACCTGCAAGAGCTGGAGCAGCACGCGCCGGCCATCGCCAGCGCCGCCAGCCAGGCCATGCACGCGGCCTACCGCGACCTCGATTTCTGCCGCCTCGACGAGAGCGCGTTCTCGGCTTGCCCGTCCGATTCGATCGACTACGCGGTGATGGAACACACCCGCGACGCCGCCGTGGTGCCGGCCGATATCGGCTGGAACGACGTCGGTTCGTGGTCGGCGCTGTGGGAAACCCAGGCCAAGGACGCCAACGGCAACGCCCAGCGCGGCGACGTCTACCTGGACGGCGTCAAGAATTCGCTGGTGCGCGCCGAAAGCCGCATCGTGGCGGTGGTGGGCCTGGAAGACGTGGTCGTGGTCGAGACCCAGGACGCGGTGCTGGTCACCTGCAAGAGCAAAGTGCAGCGCGTCAAGCAGGTGGTCGAACACCTGGCTTCCAAGGAGCGCACCGAGCACCTGCACCACACCCGCGTCTATCGTCCATGGGGCCACTACGAGGGCATCGATGCGGGCGACCGTTTCCAGGTCAAGCGCATCACCGTCAAGCCGGGCGAGAAGCTCTCGCTGCAGATGCACCACCACCGCGCCGAGCACTGGGTCGTGGTGTCGGGCACCGCCCGCGTCACCTGCGGCGATACCGTCAGCCTGCTGTCCGAGAACGAATCGACCTATATCCCGATCGGCATGAACCACCGTCTGGAAAACCCGGGCAAACTGCCGCTGCACATCATCGAGGTGCAGTCGGGCAGCTACCTGGGCGAGGACGATATCGTCCGCTTCGAGGACATCTACAAGCGCGCCTGAGTCCTCCGGCCGCGCGCCTGGAACTTGTCCGGCAACGTGCAGTCTGACGTTGCATGAACAAGATCCTGGCACGGGGCGGTGCGGCCGCCATCCTGGTTGCGGCCATTGGCATGGCGGCATCGCCGGCTGTGGCACAAGACGAACCTCCCTTGCTCGACCCCAGCCTGCAGGGCCAGCTCGAACGCTGGCTCGGCGCCGGCCCCCTTTATCTCGACAACATCTACACGCGGCAGCCGGGCGACGACTCGCTCGACTTCCATGCCGCTGCAGATGGGCGCGGCAGCAACTTCACCTTGATGCGTGTCGCCAACGACGCCGGCGACAGCTGGGTGGTGGGCGGCTACAACCCGCGCAGCTGGTCTTCCACGGCCGGCTGGCACGTTTCCGAGCGCGACTGGCAACGCACCGCCTTCCTGTTCAACTACACCGACCCGGCCGTGTACCGCCAGCTGCTGCTCGATAACGTCCTGCCCAGCCAGGGCTCGCGCCAGACCTACAACTGGCCCGATCACGGCCCCACCTTCGGCGCCGGGCCCGACCTCTTCGTCGACGACCGGCTGACCACCTCGATTTCCTGGCAACTGAGCTATGGCGACCCCGCCTTCGAAGGCCGCAGCATCATCGACGGCACCTATGGCGGGCAATTCAGGCGGGTCGAAGCGCTCGAAACCTACGCCATTTCGCTCGTGCCCGAGCCACCCACGTATGCGCTGCTGCTCGGCGGCCTCGGGGTGGCCGCCTGGGCCGTACGACGCCGTCGCCGCTGACACCCGCGCCAAGCTCTCTACTGATTCCCTGCGGAAACTCGATCCTCGTGTGTTGATTTGCCGCTAAGCTAGAAATTATCCACCGTGGCTAATTTCTGGTCATCATGTTGTCAATCTCCGCATTTACTATCATTCTGCTAATGAATGTAGCAGGCACATCTTGTGCGATAACCAATGGGGAACCCATGACGACTTTTGCATCCTTCGCACCGCGGCGCACGCTGCTGGCGACCTTGCTGGCAGGCCTTGCCGCCAGCGCCCATGCCGCCCCCGGCGACGTGGTAATCAGCCAGCTGTATGGCGCATCGAACAACGCCGGCGGCCAGTGGAGCCACGACTTCGTGGAGCTGTTCAACCGCAGCGATGCCCCGGTGCGGCTCGACGGCCTGAGCCTGCAATACCAGTCGGCGACCGGCAGTAACTGGGGTTCGGTCACGGTCTTGCCGGATGTGACCCTGGCGCCGGGCCAGTATTTCCTGGTGCTGGGCCGCAATGGCGGTGGCCCGAATGCGGTGGGCGAGGGCGATCTCTTCAATAACGGTCTCGATATGGCGGGCGCTGCCGGCAAGGTGGCGTTGGTCAATGGACGCACTCAAATGTCCACGCCGGAAGGCGCCAACCTGGTCGACCTGGTCGGTTTCGGCACCGCCAACCGCTTCGAGGGCGCGGCGGCGGCGGCGCCGTCGACCGTCAATGCGATCGCGCGCCTGGCCCAGGGCTGCCAGGATACCGACAATAACCGCGACGACTTCGTCGCCGGCCCGGTCGACGGTCCGCGCAGCACCCGTTCCCCGCTGGCGCCCTGCGACGGCAGCGGCGGCCCGGTCGTCAAGCCGATCGTCCCGAGCTGTCCGGCGGCGGTCCAGGTCGCCCAGGGCAGCGCGTCCTCGGCGCAACTGTCGGCGGTCGACGCCGACAGCATGGTGACGCGCGCCGCCATCGTGGCCGGCGCCGTGCCCGGCGTCAGCCTCGCCGACTTCGCGCCTGCGAACGCCATCGGCGGCACGGCGACGGCGCGCCTGCTCATCGGCGACACGCTGGCCGGCGGCCGGTATCCGGTCCAGGTCGAGTTCGCCAACACCGAGGGCGACACCGAGCGCTGCACCGTCACCGTCGACGTCGCCGGCCAGTTGAGCATCCCGGCGATCCAGGGTTCTGGCCCGACCAGCGCCTATGTCGGCACCGTGCAAACCACGCAGGGCGTGATCACCGCCAAGGTCGGCGCCGGCTTCTTCATCCAGGACCCGCAGGGCGACGGCGATCCGTCGACATCGGACGGCCTGTACATCTACGGCAAGACCACGGACTTGCCGGTCGGCACCCTGGTGCGCGTGACCGGCACGGTCGAGGAATACCGGCCGAGCGGCGCGACCCGCAGCTACACCGAGTTCAAGGACGTCGGCAGCATCGTGTCGCTGGGCGCCGGCCCGGCCATCGTGCCGACCAATATCGCGTTGCCGAACGCCAACCTGGCCGACGTGGAAGGCATGCTGGTACGTTTCACCACGCCGCTGACCGTCAACGGCAACCGCAACCTCGGCGACCGCGGCGAACTGATCCTCGCCAACGGCCGCCGCGAGAACCCGACCAACCGTTATCCGCTCGGCTCGCCCGAGGCGCTCGCGCTCGCCCGCGAGCATGCGAGCAACCAGATCGTGCTGGACGACGGCATCTTCGTGGCCCCGGCCACCATCCCCTACCTGGCGGAGGACGGCACCGTGCGCGTGGGCGACACCGTGCACGACCTGACCGGCGTGGTCGACTATGGCGCGCTGGGCGGCGGCGGGGCCGGCTTCAAGCTGCAGCCGACCGTCACGCCGACCTTCGCGCGCACCAACGAGCGCACCCCGGCCCCGGCCTTGCCCGGCGCGATCAAGGTGGCCAGCGCCAACGTGCTCAATTTCTTTACCACCTTCACCGATGGCCGCGACGCCTGGGGCCGCAGCGGCCAGGGCTGCACCATCGGCAACCGCACCTCGGCGGGCGAGTGCCGCGGCGCCGACAACACGGCCGAGTTCGTGCGCCAGCGCGACAAGATCGTCGCCTCGCTGGCCGAACTCGATGCCGACGTGGTGGGCTTGATGGAAATCCAGAACAATGGCGACGTCGCGGTCGGCTACCTGGTCGAGCAATTGAATGCCGCCACCGCGGCCGGCACCTATGCGGTGGTGCCGAAGCCGGCGGCGCTGGGCACCGACGCGATCCGGGTGGCGATGATCTACAAGCCCGCCAAGCTGAGCCTGGCCGGCAGCGCGCTGTCGGATGGCCACGAGATCAACAACCGTCCGCCGATGGCCCAGGCCTTCAAGGCGAAGCAGGGCGGCGGCACGTTCTCGGTGATCGTGAACCACCTGAAATCGAAGGGCGGTTGCAGTGGCGCCGGTCCTGGTGACACCGACCCGGGCAATGGCGAAGGCTGCTGGGACCGCACCCGTACCGAGCAGGCCCGGCGCCTGAGCGACTATTTCATCCCGCAGGTGGTCAAGGCGGCCGGGGATCCGGACGTGCTGGTGATCGGTGACCTGAACGCGTATGCCTTCGAGAGTCCGATCAATCACCTGACCCAGCAGGCCGGCATGGTCAACCTGCTCGAGCGCTTCGTGCGTCCGCACGGCATGCCGTATTCGTATGTGTTCGACGGCCTGTCCGGCTACCTCGACCATGCGCTGGCAAGCGGCTCGCTGGCGCCGCAAGTGGCGGGCGCGGCCGAATGGCACAGCAACGCCGACGAGCCTGAAACCATCGACTACAACCTCGGCGATACGGCGCAAGACCCGTACCGCAAGAACGCCTGGCGCGCCTCGGACCACGATCCGCTGGTGGTGAGCCTGAACCTGGCCGGCTCGCATGCCGACGTCACGGCGTCCAGCAAGATCGTCATCGGCGGCTTCAGCATCAACCGGGCGACGGGCAAGACCACCGGCAACGTCACCATCACCAATACCAGCGGCCAGACCCTGAACGGACCGCTGCACCTGGTGCTGCGGGGCCTGCCGTCCGGCGTCACGCTCGACAATCCGGCCGGCGTCCACGAGGGCGCGCCGTACATCACGCTGCCGCAAGCCGGCATCGCGCCGGGCGCCACGGTCACCATCGCCACCGCGTTCAGCAATGGCGCCAAGCGTAACTTCACTTATACCCCGCAGCTGGTCTCCGGCGCGTTCTAAAGGAAAACACCATGTCGAACCTCGTATCCCTGTTGTTCCGTGTCTTGCTGGCGCTGTCGATCGCGGCCGGCGCCCCGGCGGCCCTGGCCGGTCCGCTGTACCGGGTCTCGCTCGATACCTCGGCCCTGGCCGGCACCGTCGGCTACCTCGACCTGGGCCTGAACGGCCCGCTGGATGCGGCGCCGACGGTGGCCCGCCTCGGCAACTTCAGCGGCGCCTTCCTGGAAGGCGGCATGACGTCGGGCGACGTCAGCGGCGACGTCGTGAATGGCGTCGTGTTGCGCAATGGTCCGGAGTGGAATTTCTTCGACCAGCTGGTCACGTTCGGCGGCCTGTTCAGCTTTGACGTCGAGTTCGACCTGGGCGAGGGCGCCAATGGCAGCCTGTTCAGCGTCGCCTTCGTCGACGACGCCCTCAATTACCTGGGCGCCGCCGGCAATGTGCTCGAGATGAACCTGGTCGCGGGCCAGAGTGTCGAGCTGCAACTGGTGGATGCGGCCTTCGCCAGCGTGGCCGAGGTGCCGGAGCCGGCCGCCTGGCTGCTGGTTGCGAGCGGCCTGTTGTTGCTGGCCGCGACGCGCCGTCTGCGCCAGCAGCGCTGACGCGGGCGTCCCGCGCTCAGGATCGGGGCAGGCTGGCCTCGAGCGCGGCGCGGCGCTGGGCATCGATGCGCCAGGCTTCGGCATTGCCGTCGATGATGCGCAGGCTGGCGCAGCCTTCGGCGGCGCAGTCAGGCGCCGGCATTGTCGCAGAGGCGATGGTGGCGATGGTGGCGATGGTGGCGATAACCGGGGCGCCCGGCGCCGGGGCCGGGACCGCGTTCGGGCCGGTTTCCGGCGTTCCCGCGAGGATGGGCGCACTGGCGGTCGTGCTGGCCGACGCGGTCTGGACGGTCGTATCGAGGTCGTATTGGCCGCCGCAGGCAGCCAGGGCGGACGTCAGGGAGAGGGCGATGATGGTGCGCAGGAAGGTCATGTGAACTCGAACAAGCTCGTCTTTAACGAAAGCTATTGTAGTGAGTAAATTTTTCCTGCGCTCAATTTTTTACATTTGCGAACATCCAAGTTATCATTCGATGGAAACGGGATGCGCGACGTTCATGCCTTTTGCCTGCAAATGAGAAATATATCCTCACGGAAATTTAAGATGTTCTGAGATAAGTTTACGGAGCTTGCCGTGTTCCGTAAGAAGCGCGCAACAGGTGGGACGACACATTTGGTAACAGTCAGTCAAGGTGATCCGCTTGACCAGCTGTATCGTGCGCGCGAAGATGGCGGCATGAAAAAACTCATCCTCATCCTCCTGTTCGGCGCCAGCGCCGCCTGCACCACCCAGGCCCACGATCCGGTCCAGCCGCCGGTGAAGGACGGCGCGCCCCCGGTCGTCGCGCTCCAGCCCGGCGCCACCGTGTCCGAGATCAAGCGCCTGATCGGCACGCCCACCTGCAGCGACAACGCGCAATGCCGCTCGCTCCCGGTCGGCGCGCTGGCTTGCGGCGGCCCGCAGGAATACCTGCCGTATTCGACCGCGAAGACCGACGAGAAGGCGCTGCTGGCCCTGGCCGAGCGTTCGAAGACCGAGCGCCAGGCCGAGATCCAGCGCACCGGCGAAATGTCGATCTGCATCCATCGCCCCGACCCGGGCGCCGTCTGCGTCGCCGGCGCCTGCCAGCTGGGTTCGCCCGCAGCCTGAGTCTTTCCATTCCTTCAAAAAGACAAAGCGCGCCGTGGCGCGCTTTGTCTTTTCAACCGGGGCCAGGGGCCCCGGACCTGTCGATTACACGCCGACGTCCTTCGCCTTGACGCGTTGCGGACGCTCGGCCTTCGGCACCGGCTGGTTGGTCTCGACCTGCAGCACGGTGGTCGAGCCGACCGCGCCGCTGGCGTCGAGCAGGCGCACGCCGCCCAGGAAGCGCTTGCCGGTCGGCAGGCCGGACCAGCTCACCGCCACCGTCGCCTTGCCGCCGGCATAGACGTTGGCCGGCACCAGGGCGCGCAGGTTGCCGCCCTTGTCGCTGGTGTTCACGACCGCCGCATGCAGGCCGTACGAGGTGGTGCCGCCGGACGCGGTGCTGTAGCCCAGCGTGCAGACGCGGTAGTTGCCTGCCGGCGGGGCCGCCAGCGCGATCGTCTCGTCCGAACCATAGGTGGCGGAGTAGGCGACCAGCTGGCCGGCCGCGTTCACCATCACCAGGTCGAGGTCGTCGCCACCCTGGCCGCTGGTATCGCGGTCGAACAGCTCGAACTGCGCCGCCACCGTGTCGGCGGTGAAGGTCACCGGCAGCACGCGGGCGCCGTACAGGCCGCGGTGGCAGGCGTCGGCCATCTGTGCCAGCGTGTCGAGGCTGCCTTCCGGCGCCGGTGCGATCGTGTTTGCCGTGCGCACGATTTCCTTCAGGCCGCCGACGCTCGAGCCCATCTTGCCGGCGAAGCCGGTGGTGACGGCCAGGGCCTTGCTGCCGCTGGCGCGGTCGCTGGAGAAGAATACCGGTGCGATGATCGGCTTGCCGGAGCGGGCCACGACCGGGCTGCGCACGGTATGGCCGCCGCCGGTCCAGGTCAGGGTGCCGTACTGCCAGGTGTTCTCGGGCGCGCTGGTGCGGGTCAGCGTGACGGTGAACGACCGGGTCTGGCCGGGCTCGATCGCCAGCGTGGCCGGGGTCACCACGGCCTCATAGCCCGGCACCGAGATCTGCCCGCTGAAGCTCGAGGTGCTGGCGCTGACGTTGGTCACCGAGCGGTTGATGGTCACCGAGCCGAGCACGTTGCCGACGGCGATCGACGGCAGGTTCAGGTCATAGCCGGGGATCTGGCCGCCCGCGCACTGGGTGGTGACGCCGGCGCCGCACAGGTATTTGCGGTAGTCGGCTTCGCCGATGTCGTACACCAGGCCCGGGTCGAGCGCGGCGGTCGGGTTGACGTGGCCCGCGCCCTGGGCGAACGGCAGCTGGCCGCGGATGTCGCCGGTCAGCGTGTCCGGGAAGGTGTCGGTCGCGGTGGTCATCAGCGCCGACTTGATCATCGCCGGCGACCAGGTCGGATGCTTCTGGCGCAGCAGGGCGCTCACGCCGGCCACGTGCGGCGCCGACATCGAGGTGCCCTGCATCGACACGAACTCGACCGGCGGCACCATGGTGCCGTTGACGATGTCGGCATGGTCCTCCTCGCTCAGGCCCGGCGTGCCGCCGGCGATGATGTCCACGCCCGGCGCGGTGACGTCCGGCTTGAGCACGTTGGCATCGGCGCGGTTCGGGCCGCGCGACGAGAAGTTGGCCATGATCGGGGCGTTCAGCTTCGACACGCCGACCACGAACTTGCTGATCGCGGCGGTGGCGCTGGCCGCGCCCGCGGCCGCGTAGCTGCGGATCGCCTGGCCGTCGGCCTGGGTGACGTGGACCGAGGGCACCGAGTGCATGTCGGCGACCAGGCCGCTGCCGTTGTCGACCTGGATCATGCCGACGCCGCCGGCTTCGCGCACCGCGCGGCTCTTGTCGACGCGGTCGTTCTCGCCGCGGTTGCAGATCACGACCTTGCCGGCCACCTTGGCCGGATCGAGCACGGGCTGGCCGCCGTTGAACGAGGCGCTGTAGCACAGGGCGAGGCGGGAGGCGTTGGCGCCCGGCAGGCCGACAGTGGAGGCGTCGACCACCGGCTCGGCCGGCAGCGGTTCGGTATTCATCGAGGCGCCGGTGTATTTCTGGCCGTTGCTCAGGGTGACGGTGGCCTGGAACTCGCGGTTATGGGTCGAGGCGCCGACCGTGGTGTGCCACGGGCTGATGTGGGCCACCTGGTTGCCCGGGCCGTCGTTGCCGGCCGAAGCCACTGCAATGACGCCAGCATTGGCGGCGCCGAAGAAGGCTTGCTCGACCGGATCGGTGAGGGTGGTGCCGCCGCTGATCGAGAAGTTGATCACGTGGACGCCGTCGGCGACGGCCTTCTCGATTGCTGCCACGCTGTCGCCGACGTAGCAGCTGTTGCGCCGGCCGATGGTCACGCTGGGGTCGACATAGGTCCAGCACACCTTGTAGGAAGCGAGGCGTGCGCGCGGGGCGACGCCCGACATCTCGCCGATGTTGACGCCGGCCATGGTCACGTCCACGCCGTAGTTGCCGCCGGCGGTGGTCGAGGTGTGGGTGCCGTGGCTGCCTTCGCCGACGTCGCCGCCCAGCGAATCGCGCGGCGAGGAGCGGAATTCGCTCCAGTGGCTGACGCGGCCGGTGCTCCGGTAGATGTCGTCGAAATACTGCGCGCCGATCAGTTTGTTGTTGCAGTGGGCCGTGGTGAAGCCTTCGCCGGTCTGGCAATCGCCCTGCCAGCGCGATGGCGGCGCCGAATAGGCCAGGCTGCCGCTGGTGTCGTGGGTCGGCTTGCCGTTGGCGTCCACGCGATCGGCGTAGGACAGGTGTTCCGGCCAGACGCCGCCGTCGACGATGCCGATGATGATGTCTTCGCCGGCCTCGGCCAGGCCGCCGAGCTTGGACCAGGCGCCGTTCGGGCCGGTCAGCTTGAGGAAGTCGCGGGTCGAGACGGTGGTCAGTTCGCGCGGCACGTCGGGCGTGACCGCCAGCACGTCGCCGCGGCCGACCAGGGCGCGCACTTCGGCGTCGGTCAGCATGGCGGAGAAGCCGTTGAGCACCACCTTGTAGTCGTGCACGACGGGAGCGTTGCCGATGGCGGCGCGCACGGCGGCCTTCTTCTGGGCCAGGTAGCCGCTGTAGAGCTGGACGCTGGCGCTGTTCAGGTCGAGGCGCTGGCCGGCGCGCGGCTGGGTGGCGGCCAGGCCGTTGACGCTGCCGTCATAGGAGGCGATCGGCTTGTCGGCCAGTTGCACGACATAGGGGCGGCGCGCGTCGTCGGCCTGGGCAGACAGCGACAGGCTGGTCAGTGCGAACAGGATGGCTGCGGAAATTGGGCGGAGTTTCATGGATGCGTGTCCTTGGATTCTGCGGGGTTCGGCTGTGATGTGACGGCGTGCTCAGGCATTGCGGCGGCGGGCCCGGGCGGCGAAGCCGAGCAGGCCGAGGCCGAACAGCGCGAGACTGGCCGGCTCCGGCACCTCGGCCAGGGCGTCTTCGAGCACCAGGTTGTCGATGGCGAACTGGCCGCGGTTGTTCTCGAAGGCCAGGCAACTGCCCGAGTTGTCGCAGGTAAAGCCGAATAGGGCGACGCTCACGAAGGCGGTGTTGGCGAACGTCTCGAACGGCGAGTAACGGCCGAACAGGAAGCCCTGATCGCTGGGACCGTCGAGCAGCAGGTCTTGCAGCATATAGCTGCCGTCGGCCAGGAAGCCCTGCATCCGCAGCAGGCCGGAATAGATCGGATAACCACCCAGGGCCGCATCCAGGCCGATGAAGCTGGCGTCGATCGATTTCACCATGAAGGAAGCGGCAGTCTCGGACTCGACCCACACGATGCTGTCGTTGAAGGCGCCGTAATAGCCGCCTTCGCCGTTGACCGGGCACGCCATGCCGATGCAATAACTCGGATCGCTGGTGTCGACGATGGCGCCGACCAGGCTGCCCACATCCGCCGGATTGTAGGCTTCGAAGCTCAGCTTGTACCCTTGCTCCTGCCAGCTGTCGCCACTGCCGAACACCATGCCTGCGCCGGCATCGAAATTGATGGTCGCGCCTTGGGCCGGAGCGGCGATGGCCGCGGCGCCAAGGGCCGCGGCGGCGAACTTGGCGAGCGGGCTGGTCAGGGAGGGTAATGCCATATGCGATTTCCGAGTCATGATTTGCCTTTGTGGTTGGGATTTCTCTCGCCTGGATACGGCGGGGCACTGCGTTTCGCACCTGAGGTTCAGGTTGCCAAGAAATATATCAATTGAATTAAGAAAAGTGTAAAAAAGTTTAACGAGCAATATTTTGACTTTCCACAACTTGCACTGATTAAATTTGGTTTCTCCTATGGGCAATCATTATTTCCACCTGTTTGTCACCTGTCTGAAATATGCATCGTTGCAATCGAGAAAGCTTTATTGAAAGGAATCAAGCGCCGTGCGCCTTGCATCAGGATGGTGTTTTTTTGAAAAGAACAGTTGTCGTCGCGCTCGGCAGCGTGTTACCTTTCACGGGCAGGATTTCAAAGAAGCAATCTAGGAGTCGCTTGATGGTTTTTGCTATGAAACAGGGCGCCGACGTCCGTCACGGACGCAGCGCGGGCTTCACGCTGCTGGAGCTGCTGGTGGTGATCGTCATCATCGGCCTGCTTGCCGCCTATGTCGGACCCAAGTACTTCTCACAGCTCGGCAAATCCGAAGTCACCGCCGCCCGCGCCCAGATCGACGCCTTCGACAAGACCCTCGACACCTATCGGCTCGACGTCGGCCGCTATCCAACCACCGAAGAGGGCCTGGCCGCCCTCATGACGGCGCCGCCGAGCGCCGGCGCCAAGTGGAACGGCCCCTATCTGAAGAAGGCGATTCCGCTCGATCCCTGGGGCAATCCCTACCAGTACCGGGCGCCGGGCGCCCGCGGCGAGTACGAGGTGCTGTCCCTCGGCAAGGATGGGCAACCTGGCGGCGCCGGCGACAACGCCGACATCACCAACTGAGCACGAACTGAACGTTCCTATTTCGCTTCACCGCAACCTCGCCGGGCATCCCATGCAGTTCGCCGTTCGCACCCTCGCGCCCGACATGTCGATCTCGAACATCGTCGTCGACGCGCCCGACGCCCAGGACGCGCGCCGCCAGGTCGAGGCGCGCGGCCTGTTCGTCAGCGCCGTCGAGCCGGCGCGCGGCGCGGCGCTGGCGCGCCCCAGGGGCGGCAAGCTCTCCCTCGTGCTGTTCAGCCAGGAGCTGCTGGCGCTGCTCAATGCCGGCCTGGGCATCGTCGAAAGCCTGGAGGCGCTGCTCGAGAAGGAAGCCGCGCCCTCCACGCGCGCCGTGCTCGAGCGCCTGCTGGCCGGCCTGCGCGAGGGCAAGCGCTTTTCCAGCGTGCTGGCGGCGCAGCCGGCGCTGTTCCCCCCGCTGTACGTCGGCATCGTGCGCGCCGCCGAAGGCACCAGCGACCTGCCGCGCGCGCTGGCGCGCTACATCGACTACCAGCAGCGCATCGACACCGTGCGTTCCAAGATCGTCAGCGCCTCGATCTATCCGGTGATCCTGTTGATGGTCGGCGGCGGCGTCAGCGCCTTCCTGATCGGCTACGTGGTGCCGAAATTCGCCGAGGTCTACCACGGCGCCGGGCGCGACCTGCCGTGGATGTCGCAACTGCTGCTGGACTGGGGCCAGTTCGCGGCCGGCCACGGCGGCGCGATCCTGGTCGTCGCGGCGCTGCTGGTGGCCGGCCTGGCCGCCGCCGTGCGCCACTTGCTGCGCAGCGGCGGCATGGCGCGCCTGCTGGCGCGCCTGCCCGGCATCGGCGAGCGGGCCCGCGTCTACGAGCTGTCGCGCCTGTACCTGACCCTGGGCATGCTGACCGAGGGCGGGATCACCATCGTCGGCGCGATCGAGACGGTGCAGCCGATGGTGTCAGGCCACCTGGCGCGCAACCTGGCCGCGGCGCGCGCCGCGATCGAGGCCGGCCAGCCGCTGTCGAACGCCTTCGAGGCCCACGGCCTGACCACGCCAATCTCGCTGCGCATGCTGCGCGTGGGCGAGCGCACCGGCGACATGGGGCCGATGCTGACCCAATCCGCCGCCTTCTACGATGGCGAGATCGGACGCTGGATCGACCGCTTCACGCGCACCTTCGAGCCGCTGCTGATGGCGGCCATCGGCCTGGTGGTGGGCGCCATCGTGGTGCTGCTGTACATGCCGATCTTCGACCTGGCGGGAGACATGTCGTGAACGCGGAACCCTTCGACACGGGGCTGCTGGCGCGCGCCCGGGCCGCCGCCGCCGTCTCGCGGCGCGGCCTGGTGCTCGAGCTCGAAGCCCTGACCGGGCGCGATCCGCGCGAACTGGTGAAGGAACTGGCCGCGCCGTTCGGCCTCGCGGTGATGGAGACCGGCGCCATGCTGGCGCTGGCGCCGGCCTTCGAACTCTTGCCGCTGGCCCAGGCGCTGTCGCGGCACTGCGCGCTGCTGCGCCACCCGGATGGGCGCCTGACCGGGGTGCTGGCCGATCCCTTCGACCTCGACCTGCAGACCTGGCTCGGGGCCCAGGCGCGCGCCAGCGCCAGGAACCCATTGGATGTATGCCTGGCGCTGCAGTCCGACATCCAGGCCTATCTGTCGAAGCAGGAAGAGTCGGCGCGCGCCGTCGACTCGCTGGTGGGCGGCGCCCAGGATGCGCGGCGCGACGGCAAGTCCGGCACCGTGCTGTCGTTCGCCTCGGTGTCGGAAGCGGGCAGCCCGGCCGTCAAGCTGGTCAACTCGACGCTGTACGACGCATTGAAGGCCGGCGCCTCGGACATCCACCTGGAGAGCACCGCCGGCGGGCTGGCCGTCAAGTACCGGGTCGACGGCGTGCTCGATCACGCCGCCACCGTGGGCGGCATCGAGCTGGCCGAGCACATCATCTCGCGCCTGAAGGTGCTGGCCGAACTCGACATCGCCGAGCGCCGCGTGCCGCAGGACGGCAGCTTCCGGGTCGAGGCGGGCGGGCGCGACATCGACCTGCGGGTCTCGATCATGCCCAGCATCCACGGCGAGGACGCGGTGATCCGTATCCTCGACAAGCGCGCCATGATCGAGGCCTATGGCGCGCTCACGCTCGAGGCGCTGGGCTTCGACGCGCCGTCCCTGGTGAGCTTGCGCCAGCTGGCCCAGGAGGCGTACGGGATGCTGCTGGTGACCGGCCCCACCGGTTCGGGCAAGACCACCACCCTGTACGCGGCGCTGACCGAGATCCACAACGGGCGCGAGAAAATCATCACCATCGAGGACCCGGTCGAATACCAGCTGCCGGGCATCCTGCAGATTCCGGTCAACGAAAAGAAGGGCCTGACCTTCGCCAAGGGACTGCGTTCGATCCTGCGCCACGACCCCGACAAGATCATGGTGGGCGAGATCCGCGACCGCGAGACCGCCGAGATCGCGGTGCAGTCGGCCCTGACCGGCCACCTGGTGCTCACCACCGTCCACGCCAACAATGTGTTCGACGTGTTCGGCCGCTTCACCCACATGGGCATCGATCCGTATGCCTTCGTCTCGGCCCTGAACGGCATCTGGGCCCAGCGCCTGATCCGCATGTGCTGCCCGCGCTGCGCCGAGCGCTACGAGCCGGACGCGCACGAGCTGGCCTCGGTGCACCTGGCGCGCGACGAAGTGGCGGACTATGTCTTCATGCGCGGCAAGGGCTGCGGCGACTGCCGCGGCACCGGCTACAAGGGCCGCCGTTCGATCGCCGAAATCCTGACCCTGAACGACGAGATCCGCGAACTGATCGTCGACAAGCAGCCGATCCGCCGCATCAAGGCCGCGGCCCACGCCAACGGCACCCGCAGCCTGCGCCTGGCGGCGCTCGACCTGGTGCGGCGCGGCGCCACCACGATCGACGAGATCAAGCGGGTGACCCTGCATGCGTAGACTGCATTTTCCTCCCATCGGACAAGCCTTGCGCCTGGGCGTGGCCGCGGGCGGCCTGGCCCTGGTCAAGACCAGCCGCCTGTTCGGCGGCGCGCCGCTGGCCTTGTCGGAACAGCCGCTCGACCTGTTCGCGCCCGACGCGCTGGCGCGTGGCCTCCCGATGCTGTTTGCCGACCTGCCGGTCAAGGGCTGGCCGGTGAGCGTGGTGCTGGCCGACGAGCTGGTGCGCCTGTGGCAAGTGCCGCCGCCGCCGGGCGCCACCCGCATGGGCGACCTGGAGGCGGCCGCCGCGCTGCGCTTCCAGCACCTGTTCGGGGCGTCCGGCGCCGACTGGAAGATCAGCGCCGACTGGGATGCGGTCGATCCCTTCCTGGCCGCGGCGGCGCCCGTGGCGCTGCTCGACGCGCTGGCGGCGGCCGCCCGGGAGCACGGTTTCCACCTGGTCGAGGTGAGCCCGCAATTCGTCGCCGCCATGAACGCCTGGCGCCGCGAACGCCGGCCCGGCGCCTGGTTCGGCCTGGTCCATGGCGGCGTGCTGTCGCTCGCGGCCTACGAGGGCCGCAAGCTGGCGGCGGTGAGGAGCGCCCCGATCCCGGCGGGGGCCGACCGCGACTGGCTCGAATCCCATATTGCGCGCGAAGCGCTGCGGGTCGGGATCGCGCGGCCCGAGCGCCTGCAGCTCTCCGGCGCGGCTCCCGCCGCCTGGGCCAGCAGTCCGGGACGGCTGAAATTCGCCTGCAGCCTGCTCGAGCAGCTTGATGACTGGTCGGAACTGGCGCGCCTGGCCCGCACCGGGGTGCCGGCATGAAGCGCACCCGCATCGATTTCGCGCCCCCGAGCCTGCGCCGCACGCTGTTTCGCACGCCGCCGACCCTGGCCTATACGCTGCCGGGCGTGCTGGCGCTGTGCATCCCGGCGCTGTTCATGACCCAGCGCTATTTTGAACAGCAGGAAGAAGTGCGCGATCTGCAGGCGGCGCTGGCCGCGCGCAGCGCGCCGGCGCCAGTCGCCGCGCCGCCGGCCGCGCCGATCGCCGTGTCTCCGACCCAGGCCGGGGCCGTCAATGCCGCCATCCTGCAACTGAACCTGCCGTGGCGCGACCTGGCGGCGGCGCTGGGCGAAGCCACGCCGAACACGATCGCGCTGCTGGCGCTGGAACCGGACGCGAAGCGGCGCACGGTGCGCATCAGCGCCGAGGCGCGCTCGAGCGACGAGATGCTGGCCTATATCACGCGCCTGCAGGCCGAGGAATGGTTCAGCAGTGTGGTGCTGCTGCGCCATGAGGTGATGGAGCAGGACCCGAACCGCCCGCTGCGGTTCCAGGTCAGCGTGCAGTGGGAGAGCGCGTGAAGACGGGCGCATTGCTGCTGCGCGCGCGCCTGCTGCTGGCGCGCGTCGATCCGCTGGTGGCCCTGGTGCTGGCGCTGATGCTGGCCGGCGCCGCGGTCCAGGCGGCGCTGGTGCCGGCGCGCGCGCGACTGGACGCGGAATACGAGGCGGCGCGCCGGGCGGCGCGCACGCCGCTGCCGCCGCAGCCTGTTCCTGCGGCGGCGCCGCCCAGCAGCGACCAGAATTTGCAGCACTTCTATGCGACCCTGGGCGAGCGCCGCGGCGTGGAGCGTCAGTTGAAGGAAGTGTTCGCGCTGGCCGAGCGCCACGGCCTGGCGCTGCGCCAGGGCGAATACCGGGCCACGAACGACCGCAACGCGAAGCTGGTGGCCTACCAGGTCAACCTGCCGGTGAAGGGCAGTTATGGCGCGATCTGGGAATTCGCGATGGACGTGCTGCGCGCGATTCCGCATGCCTCGCTGGACGACGTGGCCTTCCGCCGCGACAGCGTGGGCGAGGCCGGGGTCGAGGCGCGCCTGCGCCTGACCTTCTATCTCACGGAAGGAAGCAAGTCTTGAAGCCGCGCCACATTGCCATGGGCGTGGCGCTGGCGCTGGCCGCCGGCCTGGTCGTCTTTGGCGACAACGCGCCGGAGGCGGAACTGGCCGAGCCGGTCGAACGCGCGGCTGTTACGCCCCCCTTGCGCAGCACCGCGCCGGCCATCAGGAAAACCGGCGACGACGTGGCCATCGCGCGCCTGATCCCGCGCGAGACCTTGATCGGCGCCAGCGGCGACCGTTTCGGGGAGGGAGAAAACAGCCTGTTCGCGCGCCATGACTGGACGCCGCCGCCACCGCCGCCATCGAACGAGCCGCCGCCCCCGCCACCGCCGCCGAGCGCGCCGCCGCTGCCGTTCACCTATCTCGGCAAGTCGCTGCAGGACGGCGTGTGGCAAATCTACCTGGCGCGCGGCGAACGCACCTATCTCGTCCAGGATGGCGAAACCATCGATGGCACCTACCGCGTGGACGAGATCCGTCCACCGGTGCTGACCCTGACTTACCTGCCGCTGGAACAACGACAGCAGCTCAATATTGGAGTATTCGACTGATGGTGCGAACCCGGATTCAAGGTCTTGGCCTGCTGCTGCTTCCACTGCTGCTGGCAGGCTGCGCGGCCCAGCGCGCCTACCAGGAAGGCAACGAGCTGGTGGCCCGGGACCAGGTGGGCGCCGGCCTGGCCAAGTACCAGGAAGCGCTGGCGTCCGAGCCGGACAACCCGGTCTACCGGGCGGCCTTCCTGCGCGCGCGCGACAACGCCACCGCGCGCCTGGTGGACCAGGCCGAGCGCGCGCTGGCGGCCGGCCAGGTGGACCTGGCGACGCAGGATTTTCGCCGCGTGCTGGCGATCGACCCCGTCAACGACCGCGCCCGCGCCGGCCTGCGCCAGGTCGAGGCCGAGCGCCGCCACGCGGCCGCCATCGTCGAAGCGCGCGCCGCCCTTGACAAGGACGAACCCGAGACCGCGCGGCAACTATTGGCGGCGGTGCTCACCGAACGCCCCGCGCACGAGGCGGCGCGCCAGCTGATGCAGGAAGTCGACGCCAAGGCCGCCGCCGCGCCGAAGGGCCAGGCGGCGCTGGCGGCCAGCTACCGTAAGCCCATCAGCCTGGAGTTCCGCGAGGCGCCGCTCAAGCAGGTGTTCGAGGTCATCGCGCGCCATTCGGGCCTGAACTTCATCTTCGACAAGGACGTCAAGGCCGATACCCGCACCTCGATCTTCCTCAAGAACAGCACGGTCGAGGCGGCGGTGTATTACCTGTTGATGACCAACCAGCTCGAGCGCCAGGTCATGGATGGCAACACGGTCCTGATCTACCCGAACGTGGCGGCCAAGGTCCGCGAATACCAGGAGATGACGGTCAAGACCTTCTTCCTGGCCAATGCCGAAGCCAAGAGCATCGCCAACACGTTCAAGACCATCCTCAAGGCGCGCGACGTGGTGGTGGACGAGAAGCTGAACCTGGTGATCCTGCGCGACAACCCGGAAGCGATCCGCATCGCCACCCAGCTGGTGGCCCTGCAGGACGTGCCCGAGCCCGAGGTCATGCTCGACGTCGAGGTGCTCGAGATCCGCCGCAGCAGCGTGATGGACCTCGGCATCGCCTGGCCGGCGGGGCTCTCGTTCACGCCGCTGCAGACGCTGAACGGCGCCCCGCTGACGATCGACGACCTGCGCAACTTCAACAGCAGCAATATCGAAGTGAGCGGCATCGGCGCGTCGCTCAACGCCAACAAGACCGACGGCGACACCAATACCCTGGCCAATCCGCGTATCCGCGTGCGCAACAAGGAGAAAGCCAAGGTCGTCATCGGCGACAAGATCCCGAACATCTCGGCCACGGTGTCGTCCGGCATCGGCGGCTTCGCATCCGAAAACATCAACTACATCGACGTCGGCCTGACGCTGAACGTGGAGCCGACCATCTACCTCAACAACGAGGTGGCGATCCGCATCGGGCTCGAGGTCAGCAGCCTGGGCGAATCGGTGCGCACCACCAGCGGCACCGTGGCCTACCGCATCGGCACCCGCTCGGCCAACACGCTCCTGCAACTGAAGGATGGCGAGAACCAGGTGCTGGCGGGCCTGATCAGCAATGAAGACCGCAGCAGCGGCAGCAAGGTGCCGGGCATCGGCGAGCTGCCGGTGGTCGGCCGCCTGTTCGGCAGCCAGCGCGACCAGCGCGACCGCACCGAGATCGTGCTGTCGATCACGCCGCGCATCGTGCGCGCCGTGCAGCGCCCGCCGGCGTCGGCGTCGGAATTCGGCGCCGGCACCGAGGCCAGCTTCCGCCGCCGGCCCGACAACGTGGTGCGGGTGCAGGTCACGGGATCGCCGATCCGCGCGCCAGCCCCGGCGCCGGCGGTCGAAACGACCCCGGTCGCGCCGCCGCCGGACGCTACCCCGAGCTTCTCGGTGCCGCCATCCGCCTTGCCGGCCACGCCGCAACTGGGCTCGCCGCCATCGGCGCCGCCGGGCGCGCCGGCGCCGCCGCCCGAGCTTGCGCCGGCGCCCGAACCCGAGGTCGTCCCGGCCGCCTATCCGCCCGGCGTCAATCCGCCGATCCCGCAGCGATGAACGTGCAGGCGCGGCGCGCAGCCCCTGGATTCACGCTGATCGAACTGCTGGTCACGCTGGCCATCCTCGCGCTGCTGGGCACCCTGGTGCTGCCGGTGGCCGAGGTCACCGTGCAGCGCCGCGACGAACAGGAACTGCGGCGCGCGCTGCGCGAGATCCGCGCCGGCCTGGACGCCTACAAGAAGGCCGGCGACGAAGGCCGCGTGAGCAAGGCGGCGGACGCCAGCGGCTACCCGGAACGCCTGGAGCTGCTGGTCGAAGGCGTGCCCGACCTGCGCAGCCCGAAGCAGGCCAACATCTACTTTTTGCGGCGCCTGCCGCGCGACCCCTTCAATCCCGATGCCGAGCTGTCGGACGCCGCCACCTGGGGCAAGCGCAGCTACGCCAGCGAGCCCGACGAGCCGAAGGAGGGCGACGACGTCTATGACGTGTATTCGACCTCGCAGCGCATTGGCCTGAACGGCATCCCCTACAACAAATGGTGAACCCGATGAGAACACGGCGCGGCTTCACGCTGATCGAACTGCTGGTGGTGCTGGGCATCGTGGCCCTGCTGCTGACGCTCGCCGTGCCGCGCTTCTTCCCCAGCATCGACGGCGCGAAAGAGACCATCCTGGCCGACAACCTGCGCAATACGCGCGCCGTGGTCGACCAGTACCGCTCCGACACCGGCCGCTATCCCGAATCGCTCGAGCAGCTGGTCGACGAAAAATACCTGCGCGAGATCCCGCTCGACCCGGTCACCGAAAGCCGCGAGACCTGGATACTCGAGGCGCCGCAGGACGGCGAGCAGGGGGGCTTTTCCAACCTGCGCAGCGGCGCGCCCGGCAACGACCGGCGCGGGCGTCCCTATCTGGAGTGGTAGTGAAAGCGCGCCGCCAGGCCGGCTTCACCTATCTCGGCCTGATCATCTTCGTGGCCATCATCGGCCTGGTGGGGGCGGCCACGCTCAAGATCGGCGCGCTCCTGCAGCGCGCCGCCGCCGAGGAAGAATTGCTGGAAATCGGCGCCGCCTTCAGCGCCGCGCTCGACAGCTACGCCGCCGCCACGCCGCGCGGCGGCTCGCCCTATCCGCCATCGCTGGCCGAATTGCTGAAAGACCCGCGCTCGCCCGCCGTGCGGCGCCACCTGCGCAAGGTCTACGTCGATCCGCTGACCGGCAAGGCCGAGTGGGGCATCGTCTACCTGGGCAGCGGCGAGACCGGCGTGGTCGCCATCCACAGCCTGTCGACCGCCAGGCCGCTGAAGATCGCGAACTTCGACAGCCGCTTCAAGGGCCTGGACAACAAGGAGATGATTTCGGAGTGGCGTTTCAGCGCGGGCGAGCGCAGCCTGGCGCCTGCCGTCCCGACGACGCAGTCGGGCGGGCCGGGCGTGCCGCCGGCGCCATCGGTCCAGGAACCGGCGCCGGCCGTGGCGCCGCCGCCGCCCGCACCCGCACCCGCACTGGAAGCCGAGCCCGAACCCGAACCCGAACCCGAGCCCGAGTCCGAGCCGGCGGAACAAGCCGCGTCGCCAGCCTAGGCGGCGTCAGACGAGTTCGAGCTCGATGCCGCGCAGGACCGCGCGCACGCGGTCGCGCACGCCGAGCTTGGACAGGATGCTCGACACGTGGTTCTTGACCGTGCCCTCGCTCACGCCGAGGGCGGCGCCGATCTCGGCGTTACTGAGTCCGCCGGCCATCAGGGCGAGGATCTCGATTTCGCGGCGCGTCAGCCCGGCCGCGCCGGCGGCTGCTGTTGCGCCATGCGTGCGCTGGTAGGATGCCCGCACGCGTTCCGTCATGCCGGGCCGGAACAGGGTGGCGCCGCCGGCCACGGCGCGCAGGCCCTCCGCGAGCCGTTCCAGCGAAATGTCCTTCAGCAGGAAGCCGCGCGCACCAAAGCGCATCGCCTCGAACAGGACCGCGTCGTCGTCGAACGTCGTCAACATGATCGTCGGCGGCAGCGCGGCGCTCTGGCGGCGCAACAGGTCGACCCCGTCGCAGCCCGGCATGCGCACGTCGAGCAGGAGCACGTCCAGCGCGTGCGTGGCCAGCATCGCGCGCGCCGCGTCGACGTCGGCCGCTTCCGCCACCACGCGGATGTCGTCGGTCAGGTCCAGCAGCCCGCGGATGCCGCTGCGCACCAGGGTCTGGTCGTCGACCAGGCCAACGCGGATCATGCCGCGCTCCCGGCCTGCGGCACGCGCATCTCGAGCCTGAATCCCTTGCCCTCATCGGGCCCGCAGCTCAGCGTGCCGCCCAGTTCGGCCAGGCGCTCGCGCATGCCGCGCAGGCCGTTGCCTTCGGCGGCGCCGGGCTTGCCGCAGCCGTCGTCGGCGACGCGGGCAACCGTCATGCCGTCGCGGTTCTCGAGGACGATGTCCAGACGCCTTGCTTGCGCGTGGCGCAGCGTGTTCGTGATGGCTTCCTGGATGCAGCAAAACAGCGCGTGCGCCACCGGCGTCGGCTGGCATGCGGCTGCGGCGTCGACGCGCAGGTCGACCTTCAAGGCCGGAAGCCCCGCGCACAGCATCCGCAAGGCCTGCGCCAGGTCGATCGGGCGGTCGTCGCGCGTGCTGGTGACCACGCCGCGCACCTGGGCCAGCAGATCCTGGCTGACGGCGCGCGCCGTCGGCAGGGCAGGCGGGGCGGCGCTCCCGGCCTGGCGCAGCGCCAGGTCGAGATGCAGGTTCAGGGCCGTCAGGTGGTGGCCGACCGTGTCGTGCAGGTCGCGTGCGATGCGCAGGCGCTCGCTGCCGCGCACGGTGTCGGCCAGCAGCGACTGGGTGGCCAGCACCTGGGCATGGGCGGCAGCCAGCGCTTGGCGCGTGCGGCGCTCGTACAGGACCAGGCGGCCGACGGCGGCGAAGCCGGCGACGACGACGGCGCGCTCGGCGCACAGGTAACCCAGCAGCGACCACTGCGCCGGCTGCGCCTGGCGCTGCGCAAGGTCGAGCACCAGCAGCAGATCGACGCCGGCGCCCAGCAGGTACTGGATGGCCAGCCACGCCAGCGCCGTGCGCAGCGGCAGCAGCATGCCGATCTGGACGGCCACCAGCAGGTGGAAGGGCGTGGAATCGAGCGCCAGCGCGCATGCCATCTGCAGCGCCAGCAGCGCCGCACGCCGCCGTGGCAGGCGGGCCGCGCAGGCGGCGGCGGCCGCCGCCACGGCAAGCACGGCCACCGCCGTCTTGGCGATCGCATAGCACTGGAACACGGCCGGCCGCTGCGCGCCGCCAGTCCAGGCCAGCCAGTCCTGCGTCCCGACGACAGCCGCCAGCGCGGCCAGGCCGATCGGGTTGTGCAGCGGCGCCCGCTCCACGCCGGCGGCCAGGACGGCGGCGATGTCCAGGACCGCGAACAGCAGCGCGGCGACGCCGGCGAACGCCCAGGGTGGAATATGCGGCATGCTGGGGGCGGTGGGCGCGGGCATCATTGTTCGCATGGGGAAAGGGAGCAGTATTTTCGCAGATGCACTGAGGAAAGTCTGCTCGTTCTTGCCGGCGCCATCAGAAGCCGAACTGGACGCCGAGCTGCGCGCGGTTCTGGACGAAGCGGCGGTTCCCTTCGCGCACGCGGCCGTAGTGTTCCAGCTCGGCCGTCAGCGCCACCTGGTCGGACACGCGCCAGGCGACGCCGGCCCCCACCATCGGCTTGACGGCGGTCACGTGGAAGTCTTGCGCGCCGGCGCCGGTGAGCTCGAACCGGTTGCGCGCCACGCCAAGCCTGGCGAACAGGTCGACCGATGCCCCGACGGCGACCTTGCCGCGCAGCGCCGCATAGAGGGCGCTCATGTCGGCGCGCGGATCGGTGGCCACGCCGAAGCGCGCGCCGTCGAAGCGGAGCTTGCCCGTCGTGCCAGCGTAACCGCCCTCGATGGCGAGGTGCCGGTTCAAGTCGTAGCCGGCATAGCCCTTGAACGCGACGACGTCGTTGTCACGGTCGACACGCTGGCCATCGCCGTTGGTGACGCTGGCTTTCGAAGGCCCGACGGCGAGGCCGATGTAGCCGCGCTCCTGCGCGCGTGCGGCGCCGGCGACGGCGAGAATGGCGATGAGGACGGCGGCATGGACGAATTTTTGCATGGTTGTTTTTCCGGTTCTGGTTGAATCGCGGCGCCCCCGAGGCGCTGCGAGTGGGGCGATTATCCGAAGCCGCGCGAAGGTCCGCATGTGCCGAAAGTCAGGATGCGAATCGGTGTCTTTACAGTATCGGGATGATTGCCGGGCGACGCGGGAACGTGTTAGCTTTGTCACCGACCGTCGAACCCATTGATTGACCCACGCATTAGCAACTGATGCCCGGATCTTTTCTAACCGCCGCCCGGTCTTCCTGGCGCACCTTGATCGCTGCACTGTCTCTCGTATTGACGCCGGCGCTGGCCGTGGCGACAGAGAGCAATGTGCAGCAAAGCCCGCGCGCCACGGTGTCGCTGGTGAGCGAATACGCCGCCGTGAGTCCGGGCCAGGCGTTGCGCATCGGCCTGCGCCAGCGCCTGGCGCCGCACTGGCACACTTACTGGAAGAATCCCGGCGACGCCGGTTCGCCGCCGAGCATCACATTCAATGCGCCGCCAGGCGCCACGGTCGGCGAGATCGCCTGGCCGGGCCCCGACCGCTTCATCATCGGTCCGGTCGCCAGCTACGGCTACGAGAACGAGATCGTGTTTCCGATGACCCTGACAGTGCCGCGGGATGCGCGGCCCGGCAGCCAGCTGGTTCTCGAGGCCGATGCCGACTGGGTGGTGTGCGAGAAGGAGTGCATTCCCGAGGAAGGCAAGTTCCGCCTGGCCTTGCCGGTCGAGGCGAGCGCACGTCCGGCCAGCGCGGGGATCCTGGCCGCCTTCAAGAGCGCCGACGCGCGCCAGCCGCAGCCATCTGCCTGGCGCGCCTCGGTGAGCGCCGGCGAATCGACCTTGCAACTGGCGGTCGAGGGCGAAGGCATTTCGCCGGCATCCGTGCGATCGGCGCTGTACTTCCCGGACAGCTGGGGCGTCGTCGACCACGTGGCCGACCAGGCCTTGACGGTGGAAGAGGGCAGGCTCACGCTGGCGACGACCAAGGGCCAGGGCTACACGCCGGGGCCATCCGCCGGCCTGCTGGCGATCACGGACGGCGGGGGACAGAAACGCTGGTTCGCGCTCGAGCTCACGCCGGCAGCCGCCGCTCCCGCGCCCGCCACCGAGGCGCCGGCCACGTTGCCGCTGTGGCAGATGGCGCTGTTCGCCTTCCTGGGCGGCCTGATCCTGAACCTGATGCCGTGCGTGTTCCCGGTGCTGGCGATCAAGGCCACGGCGGTGGCCGCCATGTCGGGCAGCGACCGGCGCGCGGTCCGCCTGTCCGGCCTGTTCTATACGCTTGGCGTGCTGGCCGCCTTCATGGCGCTGGCCCTGGCCCTGCTGGCCGTGCGTCTGGGGGGCAGCGCGGTCGGCTGGGGCTTCCAGTTCCAGTCGCCGCTGTTCGTGGCGGCGATGTCCTGGCTGATGCTGGCGATCGGCCTGAACCTGTCCGGGGTGTTCGACATCGGCGGCGCGCTTTCCGGCGCGGGCCAGGGGCTTACCGAGCGCAAGGGCCATGCCGGCAGCTTCTTCACCGGCCTGCTGGCGGTGGTGGTGGCCACGCCCTGCACCGCGCCGTTCATGGGCGCCGCGATCGGCTCGGCGCTGGTGGCGCCGGCCTACGTCAGCCTGGTGGTGTTCGCGACGATGGGCCTCGGCCTGGCCCTGCCGTTCCTGCTGCTCGGGATGTTCCCGGCGCTCGCCCGGCGCCTGCCGCGGCCCGGCGCGTGGATGGTGACGCTGCGCCAGGCGATGGCCTTCCCGATGTATGCGACGGCCGCCTGGCTGCTGTGGGTGCTGGCCCAGCAGGCGGGCGAGGCAGGCCTGCGCATGGCGCTCGCCGGGCTGGTGCTGGTGGGCCTGGTGGCCTGGCTGGTCGGCCTCGGCCAGCATGGGACCAGGAAGCGCTGGTGGCCGCGCGGGGCGGCAGTGGCCGGCGTGGCCGGCATCGTGGGCCTGATGGCCGCGCTGCATGGCGCCGGGCCGGTGGCCGCAGCAAGCCCTGCGCAGTCCATGCAGGCCGAACCCTACAGCGCCGAGCGCCTGGCAGCCCTACGCGCCGAAGGTAAACCGGTATTCGTCAACATGACCGCCGCCTGGTGCATCACCTGCCTGGTCAACGAGCGCACGACCTTGTCGACGGCCGCCGTCCAGCAGGCCATGCGCGAGCGCGGCGTGGTCTACATGAAGGGCGACTGGACCAACCGCGATCCCGCCATCACGGCGTTTTTACAATCGTTCCAGCGCGACGGCCTGCCGTTTTATGCCTTCTACCCGGCCGGGAAAGAGCCGGTGGTCCTGCCGCCGGTGCTGACCCAGTCCATCGTCACCGAGTCGTTCGAGCAGTAATCATTTACTCACAAGGAGAGATCATGAAAGCTTCCCCACGTCGCGCCATGCTGCGCACCACGGTATCGATGGCCGCCCTGCTGCTGGGCGCCGCTGCGGCGCCGGCGTTCGCCGCGCCCGCCATCGGCCAGCCGGCCCCCGCCTTCACGGCCGTCGACAGCAAGGGCAAGCAGCACAGCCTGGCCGACTACAAGGGCAAGGTCGTGGTGCTGGAATGGACCAACCACGATTGCCCGTACGTGAAGAAGCACTACCAGGCGAACATGCCGGCCCTGCAGAAGCAGGCGCAGGATGCCGGCGTGGTGTGGCTGAGCGTGATCTCGTCGGCGCCGGGCGAGCAGGGCCATGTGGACGGCAAGAAGGCCGATGAACTGACCGCCAGCCGCAATGCCGCACCTAGCGCGGTGCTGCTCGACCCGCAAGGCACGGTCGGCAAGGCGTACGATGCGCGCACCACGCCGCATATGTACGTGATCGACGCGAAAGGCGTGTTGCGTTACGCGGGCGGCATCGACAGCATCGCGTCGGCCAAGCTGGAAGACATCGAGAAGGCCAGTCCGCTGTTCAAGACCGCGATGGAAGCGGTCGTGAAGGGCGGGAACGTGGCCCAGGCCACCACCCGTCCTTACGGCTGCAACGTCAAGTACAAGTCCTGATCAATTGGCGCGGCGCCGGAAGTCGCGCGGCCGGAAGCCCAGCACGGCCAGCACGGCGAAATAGGCGAAGGCGCAGGCGCCGATGATGGCGAGCAGGGCGCCGATGCGCAGGGCCGGCGTCGCCTTCATCGCCGCCCAGTCGAACTGCGCCTGGCCGAACCAGGCGAGAAGCCCCATCACGCCGACCGCGACGGCCAGCTTGATGAAGAACGTCAGCCAGCCCGGCTGCGGCGCATAGATGCCGCGCCGGCGCAGTCCCACGTACAGGCAGGTGGCGTTGATGCAGGCGCCCAGGCCGATCGACAGGGCCAGGCCCGCCACGCCCAGGTCGAGCAGGTACACGAACAGCAGGTTCATCAGCTGGGTCGCGAACAGCACCATGATCGCGATGCGCACCGGCGTCTTGACGTCCTGGCGCGCATAGAAGGCCGGCGCCAGGATCTTCACGAGAATGATGCCGAGCAGGCCGGCGCTGTAGGCCATCAGGGGCATGGCCGAGTTGGCCAGCGCGGCATCGTCGAATTTGCCGTAGTGGAAGAGGGTGGCGATCATCGGCTCGGCCAGCGTCGCCAGGCCCACCGCCGCCGGCAGCGCCAGCAGGAAGGTCAGGCGCAGGCCCCAGTTGAGCAGGGCCGCATACTCTTCGGTATTGCCTTCGCTATTGGCTTTCGACAGCGACGGCAGCAGGATGGTGCCCAGGGCCACGCCCAGCATCGCGGTCGGGAATTCCATCAGGCGGTCGGCATACTGCAGGGCCGAGACGGCGCCGGCCGCCAGGCTGGCGGCGATGCCGGTATTGATCAGCAGGCTGATCTGGGCCGCCGACACCGCGAACACGGCCGGGCCCATCTTTCTGAGCATGCGCCGCACGCCGGCGTCGCGCAGGCCGTGCATCGGGTTGAGCGAGATGCGCGGCAACATGCCGATCTTGACCAGCGAAGGAATCTGGATCGCCACCTGCAGCAGGCCGCCGATGCAGACCGCGATCGCCATCGCATAGATCGGCTGCTCCAGGTAGTTGACCAGCACCAGCGAGGCGAAGATGAAGGACAGGTTCAGCAACACAGGGGTAAAAGCAGGCACCTTGAACTGGCGCCAGGTATTCAGGATGCCGCCGGCCAGGGCCACGAAGGACATGCAGGCGATGTACGGAAACATCATCTGCGTCATGATCACCGAGGCGTCGTAGGCGCCGGGTGTCTCGCGCAGGTCGCCGGCGAGCAGCGTGATCAGGAGCGGGGCGCCGACGATGCCGACGATGCTGGTCAGCACCGTGGCCCAGATCAGGGCGGTGGCGACGTGGTCGACCAGGGTCTTGGTGGCCCCTTCGCCATGCTGGGTTTTATATTCCGACAAGATCGGCACGAAGGCCTGCGAGAACGCGCCTTCGGCGAACAGGCGGCGCAGCAGGTTCGGCAGGCGGAAGGCGATGATGAAGGCATCGGTATAGGCCGAGGCGCCGAAGGCGCGCGCGAACAGGCTTTCGCGCAGCAGGCCGGTGACGCGCGACAGCATGGTCATGCTGGAGATGGCGGCGAGGGTTCTGAGCAGGTTCATGGCGCAAGATTATACTTGGGCAACTCGTCCGTACGGACACGAATGACAGGTATCGGACGGTGCTCCGAAAGGCACAGTAAACCGACAATCTTTGAATTATGAATTGCTCCGAATTGAAACCTTCGCTATAATCGTGGGCTGTACTGAATTCTGTTAGCAGACACTAATCGTTGGGCAGGCACCGCATAGCCAACCCCGGCGCCAGTTTGACAGTCGCTAATGTTTGCAAACGCAACTTGACCCCGATTTAGGAAATTCCATGGCAAATACCGCACAAGCGCGCAAACGCGCTCGTCAAGCAGTTAAGCAAAACGCACACAACTCGTCGCAGCGTTCGACCCTGCGCACCGCAATCAAGGCCGTCCGCAAAGCCATCCAGGCTGGCGACAAGGCTGCCGCGACCACCATCTTCCAGCAATCCGTGTCGAAGATCGACAGCATCGCTGACAAGAAGATCATCCACAAGAACAAGGCAGCGCGTCACAAGAGCCGCCTGGCTGCAGCCCTGAAAGCACTGTCGGCTTAATAGCCCGTTTGCGACGCGGCCCGATGGGCCGCGACGGCAAAGTTCTGTGCAGTTGGAAAGACCCGCCCGACTTCGGTCCTGGCGGGTTTTTTTGCTTGGTGCTTCATTTTTCACGTCCTGGGTTGTCGAACGCTTAAAAACTGGTAAGCCGCGCAAAGCTCGGGCATAATATGGCGCGTCTTATGTCTTATAGAAGACTTGCGGCGCCGACCGCGACGCCGCAGGGTGGATGTGATCACTCCTTTGCGATCTGCCATCCCGGAGTCCGGAGGGGTAGAATGTCCGGCATCAGCGCGGAGCGCCAAGGCGGAGCGCCAAGGTCTTGGCCTGTGGCCAATTGTCAGTTTTATACTCGCGACAGCGTTCGCGACTACCGAGGAAAATGTGCATGAGCAGTGATCAGACCATCATCTACACCCTGACCGACGAGGCGCCGCTGCTGGCGACCCACGCCTTCCTGCCTGTGGTCAGCACCTTCACCAAGCCGGCCGGCATCACGGTCGAGGCCAGCGATATCTCGGTCGCGGCCCGCATCCTGGCCGCCTTCCCGGAGAACCTGACTCCGGAACAGCGCGTGCCCGACGCGCTGGCCGAGCTGGGCAAGAAGACGCTCACGCCGGAAGCCAACATCATCAAGCTGCCGAACATCAGCGCCTCGGTCACCCAGCTGACGGTCGCGATCAAGGAACTGCAGGAGAAGGGCTACAACATCCCCGACTATCCGGCCGATCCGAAGACCGACGAAGAAAAAACCATCAAGGCCAAGTACGGCAAGTGCATCGGCTCGGCGGTGAACCCGGTCCTGCGCGAAGGTAACTCGGACCGCCGCGCACCGCGCGCCGTCAAGGAATACGCGCGCAAGAATCCGCATTCGATGGCCCCATGGTCGCAGGCGTCGCGCACCCACGTCTCGCACATGACCCATGGCGACTTCTACCACGGCGAAAAGTCGATGACCCTCGACGCCGCGCGCGAAGTCAAGATGGAACTGGTCACCAAGAGCGGCCAGACCATCGTCCTGAAACCGAAGGTCGCCCTGCAGGCCGGCGAGATCATCGATTCGATGTTCATGAGCCGCAAGGCCCTGCTGGACTTCTACGAAGCCCAGATCGAAGACGCGCACCAGACCGGCATGCTGTTCTCGCTGCACGTCAAGGCGACCATGATGAAGGTCTCGCACCCGATCGTGTTCGGCCACTGCGTGCGCATGTTCTACAAGGAAGCCTTCGAAAAGCACGGCCCCCTGTTCGACAGCCTCGGCATCAACGTCAACAACGGCATGGCCGACCTGTACAACAAGATCGCCGACCTGCCGTCGTCGCAGCGCGAGGAAATCATCCGCGACCTGCACGCCTGCCAGGAACACCGTCCTGAACTTGCCATGGTCGACTCGGCCAAGGGCATCACCAACTTCCATTCGCCGAACGACGTGATCGTCGACGCGTCGATGCCGGCGATGATCCGCGCCGGCGGCAAGATGTACGGCGCCGATGGCCGCCTGAAGGAAGTCAAGGCCGTCATCCCGGAAAGCACCTTCGCCCGCATCTACCAGGAGATCATCAACTTCTGCAAATGGCATGGCGCCTTCGATCCGAAGACCATGGGCACCGTGCCGAACGTCGGCCTGATGGCCCAGCAAGCCGAAGAGTACGGCTCGCACGACAAGTCCTTCGAGATTCCCGAGGCCGGCGTGGCCAACATCACCGACCTCGCCACCGGCGAAGTCCTGATGAGCCAAAACGTCGAGCAGGGCGACATCTGGCGCATGTGCCAGGTCAAGGACGCGCCGATCCGCGACTGGGTCAAGCTGGCCGTGACCCGCGCCCGCAACTCGGGCATGCCGGCCGTGTTCTGGCTCGATCCGTACCGTCCGCACGAAAATGAGCTGATCAAGAAGGTCAAGGTCTACCTGAAGGAGCACGACACTAGCGGCCTGGACATCCAGATCATGTCGCAGGTGCGCGCGATGCGCTACACGCTCGAGCGCGTCAAGCGCGGCCTGGACACCATCTCGGTGACCGGCAATATCCTGCGCGACTACCTGACCGACCTGTTCCCGATCATGGAACTGGGCACGTCCGCCAAGATGCTGTCGATCGTGCCGCTGATGGCCGGTGGCGGCATGTACGAAACCGGCGCCGGCGGTTCCGCGCCGAAGCACGTGCAGCAGCTGGTCGAAGAAAACCACCTGCGCTGGGATTCGCTGGGCGAGTTCCTGGCCCTGGCCGTGTCGCTGGAAGACCTCGGCATCAAGACCGGCAACAACAAGGCCAAGGTGCTGGCCAAGACCCTCGATTCGGCCACCGGCAAGCTGCTGGACAACCGCAAGTCGCCATCGCCGAAGACCGGCGAGCTCGACAACCGCGGCAGCCAGTTCTACCTGTCGATGTACTGGGCGCAAGAGCTGGCCGCGCAGACCGAGGATGCCGAACTGGCCGCCAAGTTCGCGCCGCTGGCCAAGCAGCTGGGCGAGAGCGAAGCCAAGATCGTTGCCGAACTGCTGGAAGTGCAGGGTAAACCTGCCGACATCGGCGGCTACTACAAGCTGGACGAAGCCAAGGTGGGCGCGGTGATGCGTCCGAGCGCGACCTTCAACGCCGCGCTGCAATCGCTGGTGTAAACCTGAAGCGTCAGTAAAAAACCCGCCGCACCGTGAGGTCGGCGGGTTTTTTCACATCCTTACCTCGGTATATTCACCCGGCATCAATGGGTGCGTCGCCAGCGAAAACGGCCCGATACTGCTGCGCACCAGGCGCAGGGTAGGGAAGCCCACCGCCGCCGTCATCCGCCGCACCTGCCGGTTCTTGCCTTCTTCGAGCGTGATCGCGATCCACGCGGTCGGCTTGTCCTGGCGCGCGCGGATTGGCGGATTGCGCGGCCACAGCCACTCGGGCTCGGCGATGCGCACCGCGCGGCAGGGTTGGGTGACGAAGTCGCCCAGGTCGAGCGGGGCCTGCAGGCGCGCCAGCGCGGCGGCGTCCGGCACGCCATCGACCTGCACCAGATAGGTCTTGGCTTCCTTGTGGTCGGGGTGGGCGATCTTGTGCTGCAGCTTGCCGTCGTCGGTCAGCAGCATCAGGCCTTCGCTGTCGGCGTCCAGCCGGCCGGCCGGATAAATACCTGGAATATCGAGATAATCGGCCAGCGATTCGCGGCCCTCCTGCGGCGAGAATTGGCACAGGACCTGGAATGGCTTGTTAAAGAGAATCAGGGGCATGGGAAAGCGTGTGAACGGATGAGGATAGCTGAGGCATAATGCAGGGCACGCCGATGTCTCGTGGCGGCATGCCGGGCGTCATTGTAAGCCAGTTCGCACCGCCGGCCGCCGCCTTAACTGGAGGAATGGATGGTCCAGCATATCACCGTCCCGGCCGCTGGCCGGAAGATCACCGTCAACGCCGACTTCACCCTGAACGTCCCGGACAATCCGGTCATTCCCTATATCGAGGGCGACGGCACCGGCGTGGACATCACGCCGGTCATGATCAAGGTGGTCGACGCGGCGGTGGACAAGGCCTACGGCGGCGCGCGCAAGATCAGCTGGATGGAAATCTTTGCCGGAGAGAAGGCGACGCAGCGCTACGGTGCGGACACCTGGCTGCCGGACGAGACGCTCGTCGTGCTGAAGGACTATGTGGTCTCGATCAAGGGCCCGCTGACGACGCCGGTGGGCGGCGGCATCCGCTCGCTCAACGTTGCGCTGCGCCAGGAACTCGACCTGTATGTCTGCCTGCGTCCGGTGCGTTACTTCGCCGGCGTGCCGTCGCCGCTCAAGCAGCCGGAAAAGACCGATATGGTCATCTTCCGCGAGAACTCCGAAGACATCTACGCCGGCATCGAATGGGAAGCCGGCTCCGAAGGCGCGCAGAAACTGATCGCCTTCCTTTCCGAAGAAATGGGCGTCAACAAGATCCGCTTCCCTGGCACCTCGGGGCTGGGCATCAAGCCGGTCTCGCGCGAAGGCACCGAGCGCCTGGTGCGCAAGGCGATCCAGTACGCCATCGACCATGACAAGCCTTCAGTGACCCTGGTCCACAAGGGCAATATCATGAAGTACACCGAAGGCGCGTTCCGCGACTGGGGTTACGCGCTGGCGCAGAAGGAATTCGGCGCCGAGCTGTTCGACGGCGGTCCGTGGTGCAAGGTGAAAAACCCGAAGACCGGGCGCGACATCATGATCAAGGATTCGATCGCCGACGCCTTCCTGCAGCAGATCCTGCTGCGTCCGGCGGAATACAGCGTGATCGCCACGCTGAACCTGAATGGCGACTATATCTCCGACGCGCTGGCGGCCCAGGTCGGCGGCATCGGCATCGCGCCGGGCGCGAATATGTCCGATTCGGTGGCGATGTTCGAAGCGACCCACGGCACGGCGCCGAAATACGCGGGCAAGGACTACGTGAATCCCGGTTCGCTGATCCTGTCGGCCGAGATGATGTTGCGCCACATGGGCTGGAGCGAGGCGGCCGACCTGATTATCGGGGCGATGGGCCGGGCGATCGTGTCGAAAAAGGTGACCTACGATTTCGCGCGCCTGATGGAAGGGGCGACCCAGGTGTCGTGTTCCGGCTTCGGCGAGGTCATGATCGAAAACATGTAGGCGTCATTTAATTCGCATGAGGAGAGGCCGTGAGCGAAGCATCGATCACCCAAGCCAAATACGAGAGAATCGGACGTTTTATGTATGCGTTTCAGAGGCATGCCGATCCGGAGCGCTTGCGCGCGGCGGCCGCGACCGGTGTGCTCCCGCCCGACCTGGCCGAGCGTGCGGCGGCGCTGGTGCGCCGCTACGACGAGGCGCTGGAGGCGATCCAGCGCAACAGCCTCGCGGGCACGCTCGATGCGGTGAGCGACGAGCAATTGCAGGCGATTCTCGCCGACGCGCAGGCCTTCGTGCGCGAGAGCGGCTGGACGCATGAACAAGGGCACGACCGGTAGGCGAAAAAAAACCCCGCATGCGCGGGGTTCCTTGCTTCCGGGAGGGGAGAGATTACAGACCCTGGATGTTGGAAGCTTGCTTGCCTTTAGGGCCTTGCGTGACTTCGAATTGGACTTTTTGACCTTCTTTGAGGGTCTTAAAACCGTTCATGTTGATCGCGGAGAAGTGAGCAAACAGATCCTCGCCGCCGTCATCAGGAGTGATGAAGCCAAAGCCTTTGGAATCATTGAACCACTTAACAGTACCAGTTGCCATAAAAGAACTTTCAAATTTAACAAATCACACGAGCCATAAAAGCAAGAAGCTTCTTGCCCCCTCCTCAGCCTGCTCACTTCTTATCAACAAGTACATAAGTACAATGTCAATAACTGCATTGTTGGTGGAATAATCACTGAAGTCAAGCGCTTTTGCGTGCCCATTGCCAAATATTTCCGGACCAACCCATCCACGGTCTTGATTTCCGCAATCGGAACGCCATCTGCGCAAATATCCGAAAACGCGTAAGATGGAAGCACCAGAAAACGAGCTGATGTTTACGCTTGGCACCAACCTCGGAAGTATTAGAATAACCCCATGGCAACGAAGCACGATACTGAACAACTGCTTGAGCGGCAGACCATCAAACCGCCTCCGCTGTACCAGGTGGCGCTACTGAACGATGACTACACGCCGATGGAGTTCGTGGTGGCCGTGATCCAGGAGTATTTCAACAAGGATCGCGAAACCGCAACCCAGATCATGCTCTCTGTTCACCGTCATGGTAAGGGTGTGTGTGGGGTGTTTTCCAAAGATATAGCGTGTACCAAAGTGGAGTTTGTCTTAACGCATGCGCGCAAGGCCGGGCACCCCCTGCAGTGCGTGATGGAGGAAGTATGATTGCGCAGGAACTTGAAGTATCCCTACACATGGCCTTTGTCGAGGCACGACAGGCACGCCACGAGTTCATCACCGTGGAACACCTGCTGCTCGCGCTACTCGATAATCCATCGGCCGCCGAAGTCCTGCGTGCGTGCGCGGTCAATATCGAAGACCTGCGCAAGACCTTGACTAATTTTATCGGTGACAACACCCCGACCGTGCCAGGCACGGGCGAGGTCGACACCCAGCCGACGCTCGGCTTCCAGCGCGTGATCCAGCGCGCGATCATGCACGTGCAGTCGGCTTCGAACGGCAAGAAAGAAGTGACCGGCGCCAATGTGCTGGTCGCGATCTTCGGCGAGAAGGATTCGCACGCCGTCTACTACCTGCACCAGCAGGGCGTGACCCGTCTCGACGTCGTCAACTTCATCTCGCACGGCGTGCGCAAGGACCAGCAGATGGACACCCAGAAGGCGTCCGAAGGCGTGGAAGAAGCGCAGGTCGAAGGCCAGGCCAAAGAGTCGCCGCTGGACCAGTTCACCCAGAACCTGAACAAGGCGGCTGCCGACGGCAAGATCGATCCGCTGATCGGACGCGAGGAAGAAGTCGACCGCGTGATCCAGATCCTGTGCCGCCGCCGCAAGAACAACCCGCTGCTGGTGGGCGAGGCCGGCGTGGGCAAGACCGCGATCGCCGAAGGCCTGGCCTGGCGCATTGTGCAGGAGGACGTGCCCGAGATCCTGCAGAACGCCGTCGTGTTCTCGCTCGACATGGGCGCGCTGCTGGCCGGCACCAAGTACCGCGGCGATTTCGAGCAGCGCCTGAAGGCCGTGCTCAAGCAGATCAAGGACACCCCGAACGGCATCCTGTTCATCGACGAGATCCACACGATCATCGGCGCCGGCTCGGCCTCGGGCGGCACGCTCGACGCATCGAACCTGCTCAAGCCGGCACTGGCCAATGGCCAGCTCAAGTGCATCGGCGCGACCACGTTCACCGAATTCCGCGGCGTGTTCGAGAAAGACCATGCGCTGTCGCGCCGGTTCCAAAAAGTCGACGTCAATGAACCGTCGGTCGAGCAGACCGTGGCGATCCTGCGCGGCCTCAAGTCGCGCTTCGAAGAGCACCATGGCGTGAAATACTCGGCGTCGGCGCTGTCGACCGCGGCCGAACTGGCGGCGCGCTTCATCAACGACCGTCATTTGCCGGACAAGGCGATCGACGTGATCGACGAAGCCGGCGCGGCCCAGCGCATCCTGCCGAAGTCGAAGCAGAAGAAAACCATCGGCAAGACCGAGATCGAGGACATCATCGCGAAGATCGCGCGGATTCCCCCGCAAACGGTCAACCAGGACGACCGCAGCAAGCTGCAGACGATCGACCGCGACCTGCGCAACGTCGTGTTCGGCCAAGACCCGGCGATCGAGGCGCTGTCGGCCGCGATCAAGATGGCGCGCGCGGGCCTGGGCAAGACCGACAAGCCGATCGGCTCTTTCCTGTTCTCCGGTCCGACCGGCGTCGGCAAGACCGAGGTGGCGAAACAGCTGGCCTTCATCCTGGGCATCGAGCTGGTGCGCTTCGACATGTCCGAGTACATGGAGCGTCATGCCGTGTCGCGCCTGATCGGCGCGCCGCCGGGCTACGTCGGCTTCGACCAGGGCGGCCTGCTGACCGAGGCGATCACCAAGAAGCCGCACACCGTGCTGCTGCTGGACGAGATCGAGAAGGCCCATCCCGACATCTTCAACATCCTGTTGCAGGTGATGGACCATGGCACCCTGACCGACAACAACGGCCGCAAGGCGGACTTCCGCAACGTGATCATCATCATGACCACCAATGCGGGCGCCGAAAGCCTGACCAAGCGTTCGCTGGGCTTCGTGGATTCGCGTGCGACCGGCGACGAGATGGCCGACATCAAGCGCATGTTCACGCCGGAGTTCCGTAACCGCCTGGACGCGATCATCAGCTTCCGCGCGCTGGACGAGGACATCATCCTGCGCGTCGTCGACAAGTTCCTGATGCAGCTCGAAGAGCAGCTGCACGAGAAAAAGGTCGAAGCGGTCTTCACCGAGAAGCTGCGCAAGTTCCTCGGCCAGAAGGGCTTCGATCCGGCGATGGGCGCGCGTCCGATGTCACGCCTGATCCAGGACATGATCCGCAAGGCGCTGGCCGACGAGCTGCTGTTCGGCCGCCTGGTCAACGGCGGCCGCGTGACGGTCGACCTGAACGAGAAGGACGACGTGGTCCTCGAGTTCCCGGAAGGCGACGCACTGCCGCCACCGGCGCCGGCAGAGACGGTCGAGATCGAGTGATTGCCCTCGACTGAGCCGGAACGGGGCGGCATGCCGCCTTGTCCAAGCAAGCCCGCACACGAAAGTGTCGCGGGCTTTTTTTGTGTCGCATGACTTTGTCATGGGCAGGTGTAACGCAATCATGATCGGGAGTGGCGCAGCTAAAGTGTGAAAGCCAGACAAAATATCCCCAATTTGGGTACACTATATGAAAGCGACCTTCATCGAACTTCCCCCGTTCGAGCGGCTGCGCAACGCATACTTCGACGACGAATCGTTCAAGGATCTGCAAAGCGAGATGATGAAGGACCCGGTTGCCGGGGCTGTCATCAAGGGCACGGGAGGACTTCGGAAAATCCGGTATGGCGATGAACGGCGTGGCAAGGGAAAGCGCGGCGGCCTGCGCGTCATCTATTTCTGGAAAGATGCCAACGACCAGTTCTGGCTATTCACCGTCTACGACAAGGATCAGGCCGACGATCTCACGGCAAGCGAACGCAGATTGCTGAAACAACGACTTGAGTTGGAAATCAAGGCAAGGAGTACCGAAAAATGACCAAGCGAAATATTTTTACTGAGTTGATGGAAGGCTTCGATGCGTTGGAAGATGCTCGGCAAGGGAAAGTCACCCTACGCGCGACCGAGGTGGAACTGAAGGCGCCGCCTGTCATGACCGCGGCCGGCGTGCGTGCGGTGCGGGAAAAGCTTCGCGTATCGCAACCGGTATTCGCACGCAAATTGCGCACCAATCCGCAGACGATCAAGAACTGGGAGCAGGGTACGGCAAAGCCGAATGCCCAAGCCGCCATTCTCCTCAGCCTGATTGATCGAAACCCCAGCCTGATCGACGACATTGCGGCACTTTGAGGAGACGTGGTTATTTTGAAAACTCAGTGGATTTTTATGCAATAAGATTTATAAAGAACCATGGTAATTCTGGAAATGTGAGTTCATGACGGTGTCATATAACATTTCTACACTCCTCGCATCGTTGTCCCACCTTCTCACGGACCATCAATGCGACTTGCACAGCTCAACACCTCCGCCAAGCTCATCGGCGCCTTCGGCATCCTCTCCCTCGTCATCGTGATCATCGCCGCCGTCGCGGTATGGCGCATGCACGCGGCGGATGTCATCACCTCCAATCTGGTCGACGACAAGCTGGCCAAGCAGCAGCTGGTGTCCGACCTGCTCGGCATCGAACGCCTGAACGGTTCGCGCACCGTCTCGATCGCGCGCAGCGACAGCCTGGAACTGGCCGACTACTTCCAGGCCCAGCTGGCCGAAGGCCGCAAGAACATCGCCGCCATCGAGGAGAAACTGGCCAAGCTGCCGGTGTCGGAACGCGAACGCGCGCTGCTGCAGGATGCGGCCCGTCACAAGGCCGCGCTGGGCACGGTGCAGGAAGCGCTGTTCAAGGCCAAGGACCTGGGGCAGACCGGCCTGGTCGAGGAAATCCTGACCAGGCAATGGGAACCGGGCTACAAGGCCAAGGTCGGCGCTTTCGAAGCCTTGCTCGCCTACGAGAGCAGCGAGGCGCACCGCCTGGCCGACGAGACGAGCGCCGCATCGAGCTTCAGCAAGATCCTGCTGCTGGGCCTGGGCGGCGCGGCGCTGCTGGTCGGCGTCGGCCTGGCCTGGGCCTTGAGCCGCAACCTGGTGGCGCCGCTGCAGCGCGCCGCCATGCTGGCCGAGCAGGTAGCGAAAGGCGACCTGCGTCCGACCATCCAGCACGGGCGCAGCGACGAAATCGGCCGCCTGTTCGACGCCCTCAATGGCATGACCCATGGCGTCTCGAGCACCGTGTCGCAGGTGCTGGTGGGCGCCCAGGCGATCGATTCGGCCTCGAGCGAGATCGCCGAAGGCAACCAGGACCTGTCGACCCGCACCGAGCGCCAGGCCGACGCGCTGCGCCAGACCGTGAGCGCGATGGACGAGTTGAGCGAGGCGATCGCCAGCAACAACGCCAATGCGCGCCAGGCCAATGCCCTGGCCCAGACCGCGTCCGGCGTGGCCACCGAAGGCGCGAGGGCGGTCGAGCAACTGGTGGCGCGCATGGGAGCGATCAAGGCATCCGCCGCGCGCATCGTGGACATCACGGGCATGATCGACAGCATCGCCTTCCAGACCAATATCCTGGCGCTGAACGCGGCGGTGGAAGCGGCGCGCGCCGGCAGCGAAGGCCGCGGCTTCGCGGTGGTGGCGAGCGAGGTGCGCAACCTGGCCCAGCACTCGGCCGGCGCGGCCAAGGAAATCAAGAAGCTGATAGGCGAGTCGTCGAGCGAGATCGAGGCCGGCACCGGCATGGCCGAATCGGCCGGCTCGACCATGCGCGCCATGCTCCAGCACGTGCACGAGGTGGCCGGCATCCTCGGCCAGATCCACACCGCCAGCGCGGGCCAGGCCGACGGCGTCATTCAGGTCAGCAAGTCGATCGCGGAGATCGACATGTCGACCCAGCAGAACGCGGCGATGGTGGAAGAAGCCGCCGCAGCGGCGGCCTCGATGCGCCAGCAGGCGGCGGAGTTGTCGGCGCTGGTGGCGACGTTCAAGTTGCGCAGCGCGCTGGCCGCGTCGGAGCAGCCGCATCAGCGCCTGCTCGAAGCGGCTTGATCGACGTTCAGATCGCGGCCAATGCGCGGCGCAGATCCTCGCGCTGGTCGTCGATGTGCTCGATGCCCACCGACAGGCGAATCAGCCCGTCGCCGATGCCGAGTTCGGCGCGCTGCTCCGGCGGAATGGTGGCGTGGGTCATCAGGGCAGGATGCTCGATCAGGCTTTCCACGCCGCCCAGGCTCTCGGCCAGGGTAAACACTTCGCAGGCCTCCAGGAAGCGCCGCGCGCCGGCGATGTCGGTGTCGAGGTCGATCGACACGATGCCGCCGTAGCCGTGCATCTGGTGGCGCGCCAGCGCGTGCTGGGGATGCGATTCCAATCCCGGGTAGTACACTTTGCGCACTTGCGGCTGCTGCTCGAGCCAGCTGGCCAGCAGCAGGGCGTTGGCGTTGCTGCGCTCGACGCGCAGGGCCAGCGTCTTGATCCCGCGTAGCACCAGGAAGCTGTCGAACGGGCCCTGGATGGCGCCCACGGCGTTCTGGATGAAGCCGAGCTTCTCGGCCAGCCCGGTCTGGGCGTCGCCGGCGCCGACCACGGCCACGCCGCCGATCACGTCCGAGTGCCCGTTCATGTACTTGGTGGTCGAGTGCACCACGATGTCGAAGCCGTGTTCCAGCGGGCGCTGGTTGATCGGACTGGCGAAGGTGTTGTCGCACACGCTGATGATGCCGCGCGCGTGGCAGACGCCGGCGATCGCCGTCAGGTCGGCCAGCTTGAGCATCGGGTTGGTCGGGGTCTCGACCCACACCATGCGCGTCTCGGGCCTGATGGCGGCGGCCAGCGCGTCGGGGTCGGACAGGTCGACGTAGCTGAACGACAGGCCGGCGCTGTCGCGGCGCACGCGCTCGAACAGGCGGTAGGTGCCGCCATACATGTCGTCGCCGGCCACGATGTGCGAGCCGGCGGGCAGCAGCTCGAGCACCGCCGCGATCGCGGCCAGGCCGGACGCGAAGGCGAAGGCGGCGCGGCCGCCCTCGATGTCGGCCACGCAGCGCTCGAGCGCCCAGCGCGTCGGGTTGTGCGAGCGGCCGTAGTCGAGGCCCTTGTGCACGCCGGGGCTCTCTTGCCGGAAGGTCGAGGTGGCGAAGATGGGCGGCATCACGGCGCCGGTGGCCGGTTCGGGCGCCTGGCCGCCGTGGATGACACGGGTGGCCAGATGGCGCTTGAATTCGATTGGATTGGTCAAGACAGGGTCCTTCGCAGATGGTTGAGCAGGTCGTAGCGCGTGATCAGACCGTAGAAGGTCGGCCCGTCGGCGATGACGGCGGTCAGGCCGCGGTCGAGGATCTCGCGCAGCTGGCCCATGCTCGCCGCCGGATGCAGGGTTTGCAGTTCGGTCGTCATGGTGCCGGACACCGGCGCATTGAAGCGCGCGGTATCTTGCGTCACCTGGTGCAGCAGGTCGGATTCGTCGATCAGGCCCAGCAGCCGGCCGCCGGCGTCGACCACCGGCAACTGCTGCAGGTCGCTCGAGCGCATGCGGTTGAAGGCGGTGAGCAGGGTGTCGTCGGGCGACAGCGTGATGACTTCGCCGGCATCGTGGCGGCGGCCGATCAGGTCGCGCAGGTCGCCCGTTTTCGGCCGCGTGATCAGGCCCTGGTCGACCATCCAGCCGTCGCTGTACACCTTGGAGAGGTAGCGGGTGCCGGTGTCGCAGACGAAGGTGACCACGCGCTTGGGGCGGGTCTGCGCGCGGCAATAGCGCAGCGCGGCCGCCAGCAGGGTGCCGGTGGAGGAACCCGCCAGGATGCCTTCTTGCTGCAGCAGCAGGCGCGCGGTCGAGAAACTCTCTTCGTCGCTGATGGTGTAGGCGGTTTTGACGCGCGACAGGTCGGCGATGCCGGGGATGAAATCCTCGCCGATGCCCTCGACCGCCCACGAACCCGCGTGCTGCGAGACGTGGCCGGTTTCGACGTACTCGGCCAGGATCGAACCCTTGGGGTCGGCCAGGACGAATTCGAGCAGGGGCTGGGTCTTTTTGAAATAGCGCGACAGGCCGGTGAGGGTGCCGCTCGAGCCGACGCCGACCACGATGGCGTCGAGCTTGTGGTTGGTCTGGTCCCAGATCTCGGGGCCGGTGGTGGTTTCGTGGGCGCGCGGATTGGCGGGATTGTTGAACTGGTCGGCGAACCAGGCGCCGGGAATCTCCTTGGCCAGGCGCGCCGCGTAGTCCTGGTAATACTCGGGATGGCCCTTGCCGACGTCGGAGCGGGTCAGGTGGATCTCGGCGCCGAGCGCCTTCAGGTGCAGGACTTTTTCGGCCGCCATTTTGTCGGGCACGACCAGCACCACGCGGTAGCCCTTGATGCGCGCCACCAGCGCCAGGCCCAGGCCGGTATTGCCGGCCGTGGCCTCGATCACGGTGCCGCCCGGCTGCAGCAGGCCGTCGTGCTCGGCCTGCTCGATCATGGTCTTGCCGATGCGGTCCTTGATGGAGCCGCCCGGGTTCTGCGATTCGAGCTTGAGGAACAGCTGGCAGGGGCCGGTGTCGATCCGGGTGACTTCCACCAGCGGGGTATCGCCGATCAGCGAAAACAGTGCAGCTTGCGACGCATGTTGCATATTGCCTCCGTTAAGCCGACCAGCCGGCGCGGGTAGCGCAAGAGACCGCGGCAGGCCGGCGTGCTACGACGAACTGGCGCGGGTAGGCGCCAGCACTTTAAAGATTCATGATACGAGTTTTTGTCGAGCGCTGCTTTGGATCAGCTTAAAGTTTTGTTAAGAGCCCTCGGCCTTGAGACGGCGCCACAGGGTGGTGCGGCTGATGCCCAGGTGCTGCGCGGCAAGATCGCGCTGTCCGCCGAAGCGGGCCAGCACGGCCGCCACCGACTCGCGCGCCGCACCGGGCGTGGGCAATGCGTCGACGGCCGGCGCCGCTTGCCGCCCCAGTTCCGGCGCCACCGACAGCATGAAGGCCGGCGTGAGCGCCTGCAGCGGCTCGGCCGCCAGGAACAATGCGACCCTTTCCATCAGGTTGCGCAGCTCGCGCACATTGCCCGGCCAGGCATAGGAAGCGAGCAGGGGCGCGCACGCCTTGACCTCGGCCGCCAGGTTCGGATGCGGGCGCGCATCGAGCGCGGCCAGCGCCTGCTTCAATGACCATTCGGCCAGCGGCGCGATGTCCTGCGCCCGCGCGCGCAGCGGCGGCAGGGCCAGGCGCAGCACCGCCAGCCGATAGAACAGGTCGGCCCGAAAACGTCCCTCGCGCACCCGCGCTTCGAGGTCGCAGTGGGTGGCGCTGATCACGCGCACGTCGATCGGCACCGGGCGCGTGCCGCCGACCCGCATCACCTCGCGTTCCTCCAGCACGCGCAGCAGGCGGGTCTGCAGGGCCAGCGGCATTTCGCCGATCTCGTCCAGGAACAGGGTGCCGCCGTTGGCGGCCTCGAACAGGCCGGCGTGGCCGCCGCGGCGCGCGCCGGTGAACGCGCCTTCCTCGTGGCCGAACAGTTCCGACTCCAGCAAGGACTCGGCGATCGCCCCGCAGTTGACCGCCACGAAGGGGCGGTTGGCGCCACGGCGCGGGCTTTCGCGGTGGATCGCCTGGGCCACCAGTTCCTTGCCGCTGCCGGTCTCGCCCTCGATCAGGACGGTGCTGGGCGAGCGCGCGTACAGCACCACGGTCTGGCGCAGGCGCTCCATCGCGGGCGAGTCGCCGCGCAGGTCGTTCATGCCGCGCCGCGCGCGTTGTTCGGCTCCCTTGCGCCGTCCGCGGCCGGCCTCGAGCCGGGTCAGGCGCGCCAGCTCGAGCGCGTCGTCGAAGGCCTGGCGGATCGAGGCCGCCGAATACAGGAACACGCCGGTCAGCCCGGCTTCCTCGGACAGGTCGGTGATCAATCCGGCGCCGACGATCACGGCGATGCCCTCGGCCTTGAGCTCGTGCACCGCGGCGCGCGCATCCTCGCGCGTGACGTAGGTGCGCTGGGCCAGGTCGAGGCCGAAGGTGGCGGCGAAGTCGGCCAGTTCCGGCAGCGGCGCCTGGTAGCTGATGACGCCGATCCGGTGCGACACGCGGCGCGCGCGCGCCAGCGCCTTCAGCACGTCGAAGCCGCTGGCCTTGGCCGCCACCACCGGCACCGACACGCGGCCCTTGAGCCAGGCGGCGTTCGAGCCGGCCGCGATCACCACATCGCAGTGCTCGACGGCAAGGCGCTCGCGGATATGTTTCGCAGCCTCGTCGAAACCAAGATGCAGCGGTTCGATCGAAGCTAAATGGTCGTATTCGACGGTGATGTCGCGGAACAGCTCGGACAGGCGCGAGACGGAGACGGTCCAGATGACCGGCTTGTCGCCGGCCTCCAAGGGGGAGCGAGGTGCATTCATGTTTCAAGTCTAGTGCATTTTTCAGCGCCAAGTTTCAATTTGAAACGTCGTGACCTAAGCGAACGAGCGGTCAATTACTTCCATGCCGTAAGAATCCGGTAAGGGGCCGGCCGTAGGATGGGTCTCAGCCGCAAAGGCAATACCAGAAAAATCAGGAGACAAAATTGGATCAAGACGTCGTACAAAGGGTCAAGAGCGACCCGAATTACCTCAAGCTCAAAGAGACCCGTTCCCGGTTCGGCTGGACGCTGACCTGGGCCATGATGATCGTGTACTACGGCTTCACGCTGCTGGTCGCCTTCAACAAGGAGTTCATGGGTTCCCGCATCGGTGAAGGCGTCATGACCTGGGGTATTCCCCTGGGCCTGTTCGTCATCGTGTTCACCGTGGTCATCACCGGCATCTACGTGCGCCGCGCCAACCGCGACTACGACGAACTGAGCGACGCCATCAAAGCGAAAGTGGGGGCATGATGAAGCGCTTCCATACCGCAGCCGCAATTGCCCTGCTGGCCGCCGCGGGCATCGCCCAGGCCGCCCCCGACCTCGGCCAGGGCGTCAAGCAAGCCACCAACTGGACCGCCATCATCATGTTCGGCGTGTTCGTGCTGGGCACCCTGTACATCACCAAATGGGCTGCCGCCAAGACCCGTTCGGCATCCGACTTCTATACCGCCGGCGGCGGCATCACCGGCTTCCAGAACGGCCTCGCGATCGCGGGCGACTTCATGTCGGCCGCGTCCTTCCTGGGCATTTCCGCCGCCGTGTTCCTGGACGGCTTCGACGGCCTGATCTATGCGATCGGCTTCCTGGTCGGCTGGCCCGTCATCACCTTCCTGATGGCCGAGCGCCTGCGCAACCTGGGCCGCTTCACCTTCGCCGACGTGGCCTCCTACCGCTTCGCCCAGAAGCCGATCCGCGTGTTCGCGGCTTCCGGCACCCTGGTCGTGGTGGCCTTCTACCTGATCGCGCAGATGGTCGGCGCCGGCCAGCTGATCAAGCTGCTGTTCGGCCTGGACTACTGGATCGCGGTGGTGCTGGTCGGCATCCTGATGATGGTCTATGTGCTGTTCGGCGGCATGACCGCCACCACCTGGGTGCAGATCATCAAGGCCGTGCTGCTGCTGTCGGGCGCCTCGTTCATGGCGTTCTCGGTGCTGGCGCAATACAACTTCAGCCCGACCCAGCTGTTCCAGAGCGCCACCGAGCTGCACGCCAAGGGCGAAGCCATCATGGGCCCGGGCAGCTTCATCAAGGATCCGATTTCCGCGATTTCCTTCGGCATGGCGCTGATGTTCGGCACCGCCGGCCTGCCGCACATCCTGATGCGCTTCTTCACCGTCCCGAGCGCCAAGGAAGCGCGCAAGTCGGTGCTGTGGGCCACCACCTGGATCGGCTACTTCTACATCCTGACCTTCATCATCGGCTTCGGCGCGATCGTGCTGGTCGGCACCAACCCGGCCTTCAAGGATGCTGCCGGCGCACTGCTGGGCGGTAACAATATGGCGGCGGTCCACCTGGCGCAAGCCGTGGGCGGCGACGTCTTCCTGGGCTTCATCTCGGCCGTGGCCTTCGCGACCATCCTGGCGGTGGTGGCCGGCCTGACCCTGTCGGGCGCCTCGGCGGTCTCGCATGACCTGTACGCCACCGTCATCAAGAAGGGCCAGGCCACCAGCGCCAACGAGCTGAAGGTGTCGAAGATCACCACCATCTGCCTCGGCATCATCGCCGTGCTGCTGGGCATCGCCTTCGAGAAGCAGAACGTCGCCTTCATGGTGTCGCTGGCCTTCGCGATCGCTGCCTCGGCCAACTTCCCGGTGCTGTTCATGTCGGTGCTGTGGAAAGACTGCACCACCCGCGGCGCCACCGTGGGCGGCTTCCTGGGCCTGGCGACCGCGGTCGTGCTGACCCTGCTGTCGAAGTCGGTCTGGGTCGACGTGCTGGGCAACAGCGCCGCGATCTTCCCGTACGCCTCGCCGGCGATCTTCTCGATGGCGGTCGGCTTCTTCGGCATCTGGATCTTCTCGATCACCGACAAGGGCCCGCGCGCCCGCATCGACCGCGCCGGCTTCGAGGCGCAGGAAGTGCGCGCCGAGACCGGCATCGGTGCGGCGGGTGCTTCGGCGCACTAAACCGCAGTCGAGTATGTAAAAAAAGGGGGCGGCCTGTGAGGGCCGCCCCCTTTGTTATTTACCCGACGTCGCATCCCACGGCCCGATGCTGAAGGCCGCACCTTCGATGTGGCGGACAGCGGGTTCGCCGGCGAGGTAGCCCTGCAAGCCCGCCATGAATGCCTGGTGGTCGTCGCTGGTTTCGAAGTTCGGAGTGTGATCTTCCAGCGTCTGCCAGCGCACGATCAGTGTGAATTGTTGCGGCAGCTCGATCCCGGGCGCCAGCAAATGGCCCCGATAACCCTTGGCGCGGGTGAGCAGATGAGCGACCTCGGCGAATGCATGTCTGAAGCCGTCGGTGTGTTCAGGCCGGACGAGCAGGGTGGCGATTTCGTAAACCATGATATTCCTTTCGAAGTGAATCAAACGACTCAGACTTGCGCGCTCGTGCGATCGGCCAGTGGCCCCACCGCGATCGCGATCTTGCCCCTGAGGCCGTTATCACGGCTTTCCAGCCGCGCATGGGCAAGCGGGATGTTGGCCAGCGAATAGACGGCGCCGACGTGGGGTTTCAGCTGGCCGCGCTCGATCAGGGCGCTCAGTTCGTCGAGCTTGCCGCGGTTCTGGCGGGTGAAGACGAAGTGGTAGCTCGCGTTCTTGCCCCAGGCCTGGATCAGGTTCTGCGGCTGCGCGATGTCCACGATCGAGACCACGCGACCGAGTTGCGCCAGCACGTCCGGGCTGCGCGTCAGGGTGTCGCCGCCGATGGTGTCGAACACCACGTCGACGCCATGGCCGCCGGTCTCGCGCCCGATGGCCTCGACGTAATCTTCTTTCGTGTAGTCGATGACCACATCGGCGCCGAGGGAACGTGCGAACTCGAAATTCTCTTCCTTCACCGTGGTGAACACCCGCGCGCCTATGGCCTTGGCGACCTGGATCACGACGTGGCCGACACCGCCCGCGCCGCCGTGGATGAGGATGCTTTCACCGGCTTTCAGTTGTGCACGGACGGCGAGGGCTTCCCAGGCGGTGCCGCCGACGAGGGTCAGGCTGGCGGCTTCGAGATGGGTCAGCGATGCGGGCTTCCTGCCGACGATGTTTTCAAAGGCGACATGGTATTCGGCATAGCTTCCGGGACCATCGAAGATTTGCGGGGTGTACCAGACTTCGTCGCCCGGCGCGAACGCGGTCACGCCCGGTCCGACTTCCTCGACCACGCCCGAGACGTCGTGCCCGGTGATGCCCGGCAGCGGCACCAGGTCGGCATAGTCGCCGCGGCGCACCTGGTAATCCAGCGGATTGATGGAGGTGGCCTGCACCCGCACCAGCACCTGGCCGGCTTGCGGTATCGGTTTCGGCACGTCGCGCAGTTCAAACGATTCCGGGCCGCCAAAAGAAGTGAGCACTTGAGCTTTCATGATTGTTCCTCGTTTCGTTAAAAAGGGATATCGGGAATTATCGATATGCACTGGCAAAAAAATTTACAGCTCTTTTCCGATGATCTCGGCGAGGGCGCTGATGGTGGCCTCGTTCCTCTTGTAGTACGTCCACTGCCCGATACGCCGCACCTCGACCAGGCCAGCGCGCTGCAGCGTTGCAAGGTAGTCGGACACGGTCGACTGCGACAGGCCGACGCCTTCCTGGATACTGCTCACGCAAACGCCGACCGTGTGCACATCGCCCTCGTCTTGCGGAGGGAAATGCTTTTCCGGGTCCTTCAATCCTTTCAGGATGTCGAGACGGGTACGGTTGGAGAGGGCTTTGAAGATGTCGAGCAGTTCCATGGATTCGAGTATATCGAGATATCCCGATATGTCAAGACACCTGCTGCGCTGTCAAGCTCGGCCCGATTGTTTCAAGTGTTGCATCTCATCGTTTCAATGTGAAACGAGATCGGGGACGGTGGCAGACAGCTATGCCGGAATCGTAGGTGCAGCTTGCGCTAAGTAACTGAATAGAAAGGGAACTGCCTGCGCGCCAGTGATTGGCATCGGGCTGGCACGCACTTTGCAATATCAGCATCGACATCCACCGCACCTGAAAGGACACCGCATGACCAAGCTCTCCGCCGGCGCCGCATTCCGCAAGGCAATGCAGGAAGAATCCCCATTGCAAGTGGTGGGCGCGATCAACGCCAACCACGCCCTGCTGGCCAAGCGCGCCGGTTTCAAGGCGATCTACCTGTCGGGCGGCGGCGTGGCGGCGGGTTCGCTGGGCTTGCCCGACCTCGGCATCTCGAACCTGGACGACGTCCTGATCGACGTGCGCCGCATCACCGACGTGTGCGACCTGCCGCTGCTGGTCGATGTCGACACCGGCTTCGGCGCATCGGCCTTCAACGTCGCGCGCACCGTGCGCACGCTGGCCAAGGCCGGCGCCGCCGCCTGCCACATCGAAGACCAGGTCGGCGCCAAGCGCTGCGGCCACCGTCCGGGCAAGGAAATCGTCAGCAAGGACGAGATGGTCGACCGCATCAAGGCCGCCGCCGACGCCCGTCCGTACGACGAGTTCGTGATCATGGCGCGCACCGATGCGCTGGCGGTGGAAGGACTGGACGCCGCCATCGAACGCGCCGTGGCTTGCGTGGAAGCCGGCGCCGACATGATCTTCCCCGAGGCGATGACGAGCCTCGAGATGTATAAACGGTTCGCCGATGCGGTCAAGGTGCCGGTGCTGGCCAATATCACCGAGTTCGGCGCGACCCCGCTGTTCAGCGTCGATGAGCTCAAAAGTGCCGGCGTCGGCCTGGTGCTGTATCCGCTGTCGGCCTTCCGCGCGATGAACAAGGCGGCCGAAAACGTGTATACCGCGATCCGCCGCGACGGCACCCAGCAGAACGTGCTCGACACCATGCAGACGCGCGCCGAACTGTATGACCGCATCGACTACCATAGCTATGAACAGAAGCTCGACGCGCTGTTCGCCCAGAACAAAGCGAAATAAGGAGAACCGAGGATGACGACCCAGAACAACGAAACCCCGACCTTCAAGCCGAAGAAATCCGTGGCCCTGTCCGGCGTCGCCGCCGGCAATACCGCGCTGTGCTCGGTCGGCAAATCGGGCAACGACCTGCACTACCGCGGCTACGACATCCTGGACGTGGCCGACGCCTGCGAGTTCGAGGAAATCGCCTACCTGCTGGTGCACGGCAAGCTGCCGAACGAGGCCGAGCTGCGCGGTTATAAAGCCAAGCTGCGTTCGTTGCGCGGGCTGCCGGCCGCCGTCAAGAGCGCGCTGGAGGCAGTGCCGGCCGGCGCCCACCCGATGGACGTGATGCGCACCGGCGTGTCGGTGCTGGGCTGCACCTTGCCGGAGAAGGACGACCACAATATCGCCGGCGCACGCGACATCGCCGACCGCCTGATGGCGTCGTTCGGCTCGATGCTGCTGTACTGGTATCACTACAGCCACAATGGCAAGCGCATCGACGTGGAAACCGACGACGATTCGATCGGCGGCCACTTCCTGCACCTGCTGCACGGCTTCAAGCCGAGCGCATCCTGGGTGCAGGCGATGCACACCTCGCTGATCCTGTACGCCGAGCACGAATTCAATGCCTCGACCTTCACCGCGCGCGTGATCGCCGGCACCGGTTCCGACATGCACTCCGCCATCACCGGCGCCATCGGCGCGCTGCGCGGGCCGAAGCATGGCGGCGCCAACGAAGTGGCGCTCGACATCCAGAAGCGTTATGAAAACGCCGACGAAGCCGAGGCCGACATCCGCAACCGCGTGGCCAACAAGGAAGTCGTGATCGGCTTCGGCCACCCGGTATACACGATCTCGGACCCGCGCAACAAGGTGATCAAGGAAGTGGCGCGCGCGCTGTCTCTTGATGCTGGCTCGATGAAGATGTTCGACATCGCCGAGCGCCTCGAGTCGGTCATGTGGGAGGTGAAAAAGATGTTCCCGAACCTCGACTGGTTCTCGGCCGTGTCGTACCATATGATGGGCGTTCCGACCGCCATGTTCACGCCGCTGTTCGTCATCTCGCGCACCTCGGGCTGGGCCGCCCACGTCATCGAGCAGCGCATCGACAACAAGATCATCCGCCCGAGCGCCAACTACGTCGGTCCGGAAGACCTGCAATTCGTGCCGCTGGCCGAGCGCAAATAAAGAGCATCGCCATGAATTCGAATCACCTGAAACCCCTGCCAGGCACCGACCTGGAGTACTTCGACACGCGCGCCGCGGTCGACGCGATCCAGCCGGGGGCCTACGACACCTTGCCGTACACCTCGCGCGTGCTGGCCGAGAACCTCGTGCGCCGCTGCGAGCCGGCCTGCATGAACGACGCGCTCAAGCAGATCGTCGAACGCAAGCGCGAACGCGATTTTCCCTGGTTCCCGGCGCGCGTGGTCTGCCACGACATCCTGGGCCAGACCGCCCTGGTCGACCTGGCCGGCCTGCGCGACGCCATCGCGGCGCAAGGCGGCGATCCGGCCCTGGTCAATCCGGTGGTGCCGACCCAGCTGGTGGTCGACCACTCGCTGGCCGTCGAATGCGGCGGCTTCGACCCGGACGCGTTCAGCAAGAACCGCGCGATCGAGGATCGCCGCAACGAAGACCGCTTCCACTTCATCGACTGGACCAGGAAGGCCTTCCAGAACGTCGACGTGATCCCGCCCGGCAACGGCATCCTGCACCAGATCAACCTGGAACGCATGTCGCCCGTGATCCAGGTGGAAAACGGCGTGGCGTATCCGGACACGCTGGTCGGCACCGATTCGCACACGCCGATGGTCGATGCGCTGGGCGTGATCGCGATCGGCGTCGGCGGGCTGGAAGCCGAAAGCGTGATGCTGGGCCGCGCGTCGTACATGCGGCTGCCCGACATCGTCGGCGTCGAACTGACCGGCAAGCCCGGCCCCGGCATCACCGCCACCGACACCGTGCTGGCGCTGACCGAGTTCCTGCGCAAGTCGAAGGTCGTATCGAGCTACCTCGAGTTCTACGGAGAGGGCGCAGCCGCGCTGACCCTGGGCGACCGCGCCACGATCTCGAACATGGCGCCCGAATTCGGCGCCACCGCCGCGATGTTCTACATCGACGAGCAGACCATCAAGTACCTGCGCCTGACCGGGCGCGAGGACGAGACCGTGCACCTCGTCGAGACCTATGCGAAGCAGGCCGGCCTGTGGGCCGACAGCCTCAAAAACGCCGAGTACGAACGCACCTTGTCGTTCGACCTGTCGAGCGTGGTGCGCAATATCGCCGGGCCGTCGAATCCGCACAAGCGCGTGCCGACCTCGGAACTGGCGGCGCGCGGCATCGCGGGCAAAGTAGAAGACGAACCGGGCCTGATGCCCGACGGCGCCGTGATCATCGCGGCGATTACCAGCTGCACCAACACCAACAACCCGCGCAACATGATCGCCGCCGGCCTGCTGGCGCGCAACGCCAACCGCGCGGGCCTGCTGCGCAAACCCTGGGTGAAAAGTTCGCTGGCGCCAGGCTCGAAGGCTGTCGCCCTGTATCTGGACGAAGCCGGCCTCACGCCCGAACTGGACAAGCTGGGCTTCGGCGTCGTGGCGTTCGCCTGCACCACCTGCAACGGCATGAGCGGCGCGCTCGACCCGACCATCCAGCAAGAGATCATCGAGCGCGACCTGTATGCGACCGCCGTCCTGTCGGGCAACCGCAACTTCGACGGCCGCATCCACCCTTATGCCAAGCAGGCCTTCCTGGCCTCGCCGGCGCTGGTGGTCGCGTATGCGATCGCCGGCACCATCCGCTTCGACATCGAGAAGGACGTGCTGGGACTGGACGCCGCGGGCAGGGAGATCCGCCTGGCCGACCTGTGGCCGTCGGACGAAGAGATCGACGCCGTGGTCGCCGCCAGCGTCAAGCCCGAGCAGTTCCGCAAGGTGTATACGCCGATGTTCGCGCGCGTCGTCGACGATGGCGCCAGGGTCAGCCCGCTGTACGACTGGCGGCCACAGAGCACGTACATCCGCCGCCCGCCGTACTGGGAAGGCGCGCTGGCGGGCGAGCGCACCCTGCGCGGAATGCGCCCGCTGGCGGTCCTGGGCGACAACATCACCACCGACCACCTGTCGCCGTCGAACGCCATCCTGCTCGACTCGGCCGCCGGCGAGTACCTGGCGAAGATGGGCTTGCCGGAAGAAGACTTCAATTCCTACGCCACCCACCGCGGCGACCACCTGACGGCGCAGCGCGCCACCTTCGCCAATCCGACGCTCAGGAACGAGATGGTGAAGGATGGCCTGGGCAATGTGGTTGCCGGTTCGCTGGCGCGCATCGAGCCGACGGGCGAGGTGACCCGCATGTGGGAAGCGATCGAACACTATATGGAACGCAAGCAGCCGCTGATCGTGGTGGCGGGCGCCGATTATGGCCAGGGCTCGTCGCGCGACTGGGCGGCCAAGGGCGTGCGCCTGGCGGGCGTGGAGGCGATCGTGGCCGAAGGCTTCGAGCGCATCCACAGGACGAACCTGGTGGGCATGGGCGTGCTGCCGCTGGAGTTCAAGCCCGGCGTGAATCGCATCACGCTCGGCATCGACGGCACCGAGACCTTCGACGTGGTGGGCGAGCGCACGCCGCGCGCCGACCTGACGCTGGTGATCCATCGCAAGAATGGAGAACAGCTCGAGGTGCAGGTGACCTGCCGCCTCGATACGGCCGAGGAAGTCGCCATCTATGAAGCGGGCGGGGTGCTGCAGCGCTTTGCCCAGGACTTCCTTGAATCGTCGGCGCCGAAGGCGGCGGCTTGATGGAGAAGCGCACGATGTCCCACGTTCCCCAGATCAGGATTCCTGCCACCTATATGCGCGGCGGCACCAGCAAAGGCGTGTTCTTCACGCTGCAAGACCTGCCCGAAGCGGCGCGCGAGCCCGGCGCCGCGCGCGACGCCTTGCTGCAGCGCGTGATCGGCAGCCCCGACCCCTACGGCAAGCAGATCGACGGCATGGGCGGCGCCACCTCCAGCACCAGCAAGGCCGTGATCGTTGCGCGCAGCGCCCGTCCCGACCACGACGTCGACTACCTGTTCGGCCAGGTGGCGATCGACAAGCCCTTCGTCGACTGGAGCGGCAACTGCGGCAACCTGTCGGCCGCGGTCGGCCCCTTCGCCATCGCGAACGGCCTGGTCGACCCGGCGCGCGTGCCGCGCGACGGCGTCGCGGTCGTGCGCATCTGGCAGGCCAATATCGGCAAGTCCATCATCGCCCATGTGCCGATGACAGATGGACAGGTCCAGGAAACGGGCGACTTCGAACTCGATGGCGTGACCTTCCCGGCGGCCGAGGTGCAGCTCGAGTTCATGGATCCGGCGGCCGAAGAAGAGGGCAGTGCCGGTGCGATGTTCCCGACCGGGAACCTGGTCGACGAACTGGACGTGCCCGGCGTCGGCGTCCTGCGCGCGACCATGATCAATGCCGGCATCCCGACCATCTTCATCGAAGCGGGTGCGGTCGGCTACGACGGCACCGAGCTGCAGGACGCGATCAATGGCGACGCGCGCGCGCTGGCCATGTTCGAGACCATCCGCACCCATGGCGCGCTGCGCATGGGCCTGATCGCGAGCATCGAGGACGCCGGCAAGCGCCAGCATACCCCGAAGGTCGCTTTCGTCGCGAAACCGGCCGGCTACCTGTCGTCCAGCGGCAGGCAGGTGGCGCAGGGCGACGTCGATCTGCTGGTGCGCGCGCTGTCGATGGGCAAGCTGCACCACGCGATGATGGGCACGGCGGCGGTGGCGATCGGCACCGCGGCGGCGATTCCCGGCACCCTGGTCAACCTCGCGGCCGGCGGCGGCGAGCGCAGCGCGGTGCGCTTCGGCCATCCGTCCGGCACCCTGCGCGTGGGCGCCGAAGCGGTTCACGAGGGCGGCGCCTGGCGCGTCGGCAAGGCCATCATGAGCCGCAGCGCGCGGGTCTTGATGGAAGGGCGGGTATGCGTGCCGGGTGACGCGTTCTGAAGCCCCGGGGCGGCATCGACGCGGTGTCGCTTTCTTGCCGCAGGTAGTTCAGTTGCAGGCCCATTTCGCGGTATGATGATCGCCCTTGTTGCCGCTCGGCAACTCAAGGCAACCATGAGCTTTAGCCGCGACAGCAACCACCGATGGATGGATTTTCGAACCTGCAATTAGCTGACGTTGCGCAGCCCCGTGGCTACGATGCGGACCCGGCGCAGCTGGCGGACCTGGCCGCCTTGCGGCGCATGGTGCGCGAGCAGCGCGCCGTGTTCGAGAACGCGCCGGTCGGCATCGCCGTCACCCAGCCCGACCAGATCCGCTCCTTCAACCCGCGCGCGGGCGAGATGTTCGGCTTCGCGCCGGAAGAAGTCGGCCGGATTTCGCCGATGGACGTGTGCATCTCGCCCGACGATTACCAGGACCTGATCCGCGAAGCGTTCGCGGTGCTGGCCCGGGGCGGCCTGTTCGAGAGAACTGAGCAGCAGTTCCGGCGCCGCGACGGCAGCACCTTCTGGGCGCGGCTGCGCGGCTGCGCGGTCGAACCGGGCAACCGCAGCGCCGGCACCATCTGGATCGTCGAGGACGTGACCGAGGCGCGCCAGGCGACGGGCGAGGTGCAGGCGATCATGACCAACGCCTCGATCGGCATCATGTTCACGCGCAACCGCGTGATCCGGCGCGCCAATCCCGCCTTCTGCCAGATGTTCGGCTACGGCGAGGGCGAGCCGATCGGGGTGTCCACGCGCGTGATCTACCCGGACGAAGCCGCCTATCGCCAGCTCGGCGCCGAGGCCTATCCGCAGCTGGCCCAGGGCCGGCCGTTCACCACCTCGCGCACCCTGGTGCGCAAGGACGGCACGCCGGCCTGGGTCCAGATGATCGGCTACCAGGTTAACGCGAAAGACCCCGACAAGGGCACGATCTGGATGCTCGAGGACCGCACCCGCGAGCGCAGCGACGAGCAATCGCTGCGCGAGGCGCTGATGGAAAACCGCGCCATCCTCGACAACGCGGTGCTGGGCATCGCCGTGGTCGAGGCGGGGCGCACCCTGCACTGCAACCGCAAGATGGAAGAGCTGTTCGGCGCGCCGCCGGGCGGCATGGACGGCATCGCGGTGCGCGCGCTGTATCCCGACCACGCCAGCTGGAAGGAGGCGCGCGAGCTGTCCGGACGCCAGTTCGCCCAGGGCCAGGCCCACATGGCCGAGCACGAGATGGTGCGGCGCGACGGCAGCCGCTTCTGGGCGCGCCTGTCGGGCCGCCTGTTCGACCTGGCGCAGGCGGGCGGCAGGAGCGTGTGGCTGGTGGACGACGTCACCGCCCAGCGCGAGGCGGCCGACGCCATCCTGCGCGCGCGCGACGAACTCGAGGTGCGGGTGGCCGAGCGCACCGCCGAACTGGCCGGCGCCAACGCCCTGCTGCAGGAAGAGATCAACGAGCGGCGCCAGGCCGAGGCGCGCGTGCACCACATGGCCTACCACGACAGCCTGACCGGGCTGCCCAACCGGGCCATGCTGTCCGAGCGGCTCGAGGCGGCGATGCGCGCCGTGGCCGCGGGCGACGCGCCGCACGCGGGCGCGAAGCTCGCCCTGATGTTCATCGACCTCGACCGCTTCAAGAACATCAACGACACCCTTGGCCACATGGTCGGCGACCAGCTGCTGCGCGACGTCGCCCTGCGCCTGGTGACGGCGGTGCGGCCCAGCGACCTGGTGGCGCGTCTCGGCGGCGACGAGTTCGTGGTGCTGATGCCGGGGATCGCCGGCGGCGACGATGCCGCCGAGGTGGCGGGGCGGATCATCGCCGCGCTGTCGATGGCTTGCCAGATCGACGGCCACTGCCTGCACATCTCGCCCTCGATCGGGATCGGCCTGTATCCGGACGACGGGGTCGACGTCGAGACCCTGATGCGCCACGCCGACGCCGCGATGTACCAGGCCAAGGCGGCCGGCCGCAACAATTACCAGTTCTTCACCGAACGCATGAACCTGGCGGCGGCGCGCCATTTCGAGCTCGAATCGAGCCTGCGCGGCGCGCTGGCGCGCGAGGAGTTCGCGCTGTATTTCCAGCCGATCATGTGCACCGAAACGCGCCGTCCGAGCGCGCTGGAAGTGCTGCTGCGCTGGCGCCGCGGCGGCGCGCTGGTGGGGCCGGACGAGTTCATCCCGATCCTGGAAGAGAGCGGCATGATCATGGAAGTCGGCGAGTGGGTGATCCGCAGCGCCTGCGCCCAGGCCGTGCAGTGGCAGCGCGAGGGGCTGGACGTGGTGCCGCTGGCGATCAACCTGTCGGCGCGCCAGTTCATGCACCAGGGCCTGGTCGACTCGATCCGCGCCATCGTCGCCGACACCGGGATCGCGCCGGGCCTGGTGGAATTCGAGATCACCGAGACCGCGCTGATGCAGCACGGCGGCCAGACGCTGGAGATTCTGCGCCAGATCAACGCGATGGGGATGCGCCTGTCGATCGACGATTTCGGCACCGGGTATTCGAGCCTGGCCTACCTGAAGCGCTTCCCGGTACGCAAGATCAAGATCGACCGCGCCTTCGTGCGCGAGCTGGAGGCCAGCACCGAGGACCGCGCCATCGTGGCGGCGGTGATGGCGCTGGCGGGCAGCCTGCAATTGTCGGTGGTGGCCGAAGGGGTGGAGACCGAAGGGCAGTATGCCTTGCTGCGCTCCTTCGGCTGCCAGTATGCGCAGGGCTATCTGTTTGCGCGGCCGTTGCCGGCGGAGCAGGTGGCCAGGTTGCTGGCGGGGTGATTCCAGCGCACGCCGGGCGCGTCGGCGGGGAGCCCGCCAACCCTGCGCGCTACCGGGATAGGCACTTAATCCGTGAGTGTCGCCACCACCGGCGCGTGATCCGACGGCTGCTCCCACTTGCGCGTCTCGCGGTCGATATGGCAGGCAGTGCAGCGCTCGGCCAGCGCCTTCGACAGCAGGATGTGATCGATGCGCAGGCCGCGGTTGCGGCGGAACGCCATCTGGCGGTAGTCCCACCAGCTGTATTGCTTCTCGGGCTGTTCGAACAGGCGGAATGCGTCCGACAGGCCTAGGGCCATCAGTTCCTGCAGCGCGGCGCGCTCGGGCAGCGAGAAGTGGATGCGGCCTTCCCATTCGGCCGGGTCGTGCACGTCGCGCGCTTCGGGCGCGATATTGTAGTCGCCCAGGATCGCGAACTGCTCGTGCGCCGCCATTTCGGCCGCCACCCAGGTGCGCAGCGCGTCCAGCCAGGCCAGCTTGTACGCATATTTGTCGGAACCGACTTCCTGCCCGTTAGGCACGTAAGCGCAAATGAAGCGCACGCCCCGGATCGTGGCCGCCAGCAGGCGCTGCTGGGCGTCTTCATAATGCGGGTTGTTCCTGACCACATCCTCGATCGGGTGCCTGGACAGGATGGCCACGCCGTTATAGGTCTTCTGCCCGGAAAACGCGACCTGGTAGCCGGCGGCGTTCAGTTCGGCCAGGGGGAATTTGTCATCCGTGAGCTTGGTCTCCTGGATGCAGAGCACGTCGACCGGATTGGCCTGAAGCCATTGCAGAAGATGCGAGAGTCGGACTTTCAGGGAGTTAACATTCCAGGTAACTATTTTCATTGGGCGGTGCGATGCAGTATCCATGCGGGTTTGCGGTCCTTTTGCTGCTTGATTTCTGAATTAGCTACAAGTCTAGCTACAAATATCAGATGAGCCGAAAAGCAACAGCAAGAGACAGTTTCGCCGCATGATACCCGATCAGCCTTTTGCTTTCCCGCCGTTAATGATCCGCTCGATGCTGACGCTGGTGATGCGCGTACTGCGCCCGACCTTGACGAGCTCGAGCTCGCCGCGGCTGACCATCCGGTAGATCGTGGCGCGGCAGACGTCGAGAAGTTTCATTGCGTTGCTGACTCGATACAGGGCTTGTTCCATTTGTATTTACTCCTTCGCTGAATTCGTTTTGCTGGCGCTATCCACCAGGCCGCGATAGCAGCCCTGGTGAAAAGCGCGTTTTATCAGGCGCCCGCCGCCCGGCTCCTGGGCGCGCACATACCGCTCGCCGGCCTGCACGGTCCGGCCGCAGAATGCGCACTGGTGCTGGCGCCGCGCGGTGTGCGTGATGCTGTCGAGGATCACCATCCATCCTCCGGCGCGCCGCCAATGATCACGGTGCCGACGCCGCTGCCCGCCAGCGCCTGGCCGAGGACTTTCGCGCCGCAGTCCGCGCACCACGCTCCCGTTTCGCCGATGCGCATCAGCGTGACGACGTGGCGGCAGCTTGGCGCCGCGTGTGCATCGCCGTCGATCGGCATCAGCATGCTGGGCGGCACATACCATTCCGGCGACTCGACCGGGCAGGGGTGGCGCGGGAATAGCACGCCATAGTCCTCTCCGTCGAACGCCTCCACGATCTCGCCGACGGCGCCCATCGGCGGCATGTAGCCGTCGGTGCCGACAAGCATCACGAGTTGGCCGATCCTCATGACTGACCTCCGCGCCGCGCCCGATCCGCCGCCACCGCATCGCGCTGGCCCTGGCGGTACTGCTCGGCAATCTTGCGCACGCTCTCGGCATTCAGAGGCGCGCCAGCATCGTCCAGCGCTTCGGCCGCTGCTTGCAACTCGTGCCACCATTGCGGCGGATCGTCGTCCACCTCAGAAGGGCGAGAAGCAAGGGCGCTACGGCGGCCGGCGCTGTGCCCAGCAAAGAAGATGCGCTCCGGCACAGCGCCCGCGCCGAGCGGCCCGCGCTTCTCCATCCAATCGGAGAAGTCCTTCTCGGGATCGGCCTCGGGCGCGGTGCTGGGCGATGGCGGGGTGGCGCGAACCAGCTGCGCGGCCAGTCTCGCCAGCGCCTGCTCGGCATCGGTCTCGCAATTCACCGTCGCCTGTGCAACGTGGTCTTCCTCGGCCCAGCCGAGTGGGCGGTTCTCTTCCCACCACGCGATCACGGCGGCAGCTACATTGCCCTTGTCATGGGAGGGGTTAGCCATGGTCGGCTCCTTTCGTGTGGCCGCAGTGGCGGCATTCGTACCAGCTCTCGTCCTCGCCCATGTGGAACTGCATCTTGGCGAAGTGGCAGGTTGGCGCGCTGTCTTCGATGTGCTTGGCCCAGCCTGCATAGACGATCTCCATACCGGCCATGATCTCGTTCACTTCTTCCTGGCTCGGAGCCGCCTTCGGCCCCGCCATGAATCCAGCCGGGCCGATCATTTGCCCTCTCCCTGGCCGCCGTCGAGCTGGGCGGCGCACTGGATGGCTGCGTCCACCGCCTCATTCACATCGTCGGACAGGTAGCCCTCACCGTCGATCACGTGGCGCTCGCCCTCGGCGTCGTACCAGACCGCCATGCCGCAGCCATTCTCCAGCTCGATGCGCACTTCGTATCCCTCCGGCAGTTCGCCGCATGCGCGCAGCGTGGCGCGCCAAAGCTCGATGCCCTTGCTATCCTCGTCCGGCGCTTCCGGTGTGCCGGGGGCGCTAGGGGCTGGCAACTCCCTGCGCATCAGGATCAGCGCATTCAACACGTCATCAACGTTTTCGGCCCGCGTGCGGTCGATTGCGCCCGGCAGCGATATCACGTAGCTCATGACCGTGTTCGTGTCCCACATGTGGTCGTCGCCATCATCCAGCGCGCCAGGTGCTGCGGCTTGCTGGGCGGCGAGAGCCTCATCTCGCTCACGAGTGCGTCGCTCTATGAGAGCATTGGCTACGACCAGCTCCCCGCGCAGGTCGCGTGCAGCCTGCAAAAGTTCTTCATAAGCCGTCTGTGCGCCTTGGGACTGAGCGGCGATCAGTGCGATCACGTCGGCCTTCACCTCGCACCACGTCACATCGTCGGCGCTGAACCCGCGCTTGCTCCAGTCCTTGAAGCGGCGGTACAGGCCGGTCACGATGGCGTCGACGCGCTCGGCATCTGGTGCGGGTGCGACGCTCTCTGCATGCTGGGCGAGGCGAGCAAGAAGCGATTCGACGTCATCGAAGCGAACCCAACGGCCAGTCGGCTCAATGCGCAGCTCGTCGCCCTCGTCCGTCTCGAACGAGTCGTAGCGGACCAGGCGGTCGAGGTCCGGCAGTTCAGGGGATGGGGTGGTGGTCATGCTGCCTGCTCCTTGATGGAAACTTCTTCTTCGTCGAATTCCCAGTCGTCCACGCTGACCAGGGTGATGCCCGCCGACCCGTCGAGCAGCGGCCAGCCCTCGACGCCCTTGACCTTGAACTCGTGCATGGCATTCCAGTCAGCGACCGACGAATGCAGCACGCGGCAGCAAAGCATCTTGAGGACTGCATGCAGCACGTTGTCATCGGCCTGGCTCAGGCGGAAGTCGGCCTCGGACCAGAAGTTGTTGATCTCGTGCAGCAGCGCGTCGGTGCAGATGCTGTGGTCGATGTCGACCACCACCTCGTTACCCATGAAGTCGTAGGTGAGGACGTAGCGTTTCATGCTGCACCGCCTTCCTGGCTGCGCTCGCCTGCTGTAGATGCCTGGGCGCGTTCGTACTCGATTTGCTCCGCCGCCAGATTCCACGGCTCGCCGTTCTCGTCCCACAGCGGCACTTCGGCGGCTGGCAGAGGCTTGGCTTGTGCTGGCGCGGCGAGGGCATTGATCGCCGCCAATACGCGCTTTTCTGCGGCAAAGACTTTGGCCTTCACGCCAGGACCGCCCTTGCCCAGGCTGTGGGCGTGCGCATACTCGCGGTCGCCCAGCTCGCGTGCAGCTGACAACGCTTCGTTCACCAGAGCCTGGCGATCTTCCGGCACTGCTACCTGACCGGCTTGTGCCGCGACCTCAGCCCGCGCCCGCCGGCCTTCCCACGCGCTCTGCACGCAGGGGTTCTCGTACCACCCGCCGCTACCGTCGCGATCGACGCCCACGCGCCGCAGGTTCGATGCACGTTCGTGGCGCTCGAATGCTGCCCGCTCATCCCTCGGTACATTGCCTGCGCCGGCTTCGGCGGCCGATGCATCGCGCAGCACCAGATTGACCTGGTCGGATGGCGCGCCGGCGGCGGCCGGCACCTCGACCACAACCACGCGCTCGTGGTGCTCTCCGGCGTGCGGGAAGGTGCTGCCGAGCGGGCCCACGGTGCCGTGGTTCGCGCTGGTAAGCAGGATCGACCAGGCACGGGGTGCGACGCCGGCCGGCCCAGCGAGAGCGCGCTCGATGGCACGGGCAAAGGCAACTCGGCGCGCACGGTCCCAGTCGGCCATGCATTGGCCAGCGTTCATCTTGAATCCGTCGAGCGCATTCCATTCCTGCTCGATCCGCTCCTCGGTCAGCGCGTAGCCGCCAGCGCCGACGGCCGGGGCCATGCCGGCATACAGCTTCTCGCCGACGTTCGGCATGCGGGCGCGATCGGCCCAGACCACGGACGGCTTGCCGTCGATGAAGCCTTCAAACTCCCCGACGAGTCGCGGCGCGGCGGCCGGCGGCGTTGTCGTGGGCATAGCGAAGGCGGCGCGGGTGACTGCTTGGTCCATCATTTCTCTCCTCGATGTGTGCGGCGCGCAGGCGGCGGCGCCAATTTGTTTTTCAGCTTGTCGCGCTGGGCCTCGGCCAGCGATAGCGCGGCTTCGAACCGGGCGATCTCGGCGCGGGCGCCGCCCAGCTCGTCGTACAGGTGGCGCGCCAGCCGCTCGGGGCACTGGTAGGTGACGCGCAGGGCTTCAAAGCTCACTTTCCGGCTCCGTACATGGCGCGGGCGGCGCGCTCGTCGGCGGCTGCCTCGCTGCGCTGGACCTCGCCGACGATGATCAGGAAGACCATCACGAAGGCCAGGGCCTGGCCGAGGCGGCGCATCATAGCGGCCACCCGCGAACGATGGCGGTGGTGCACGCGGCGCAGACCAGCAGCACGGCGCCGGCCTGGCGCGCGGCGGTCATCAGCTGGCGGCCGTTCATGGCAGTTCTCCCAGTGCGGCCAGGGCGGCGTGCAGCTGGAGGACTGCGGCGTCGCGCGCCCGGCGGGCCTTGTCCAGCTCAGCCTGGGCGGTGATGATCGTGGACATCGGCGCCCGCGCCAGGTCATCGACCGGCACGGCGAACAGCGTGCGCAGCTCGAAACGCTCCGGCGCCGCCTGGACCAGCTCCAGGCGTTCCTGGGTCTTGATCTCGTCCCACAGCGGGAATCCGGCCTCGCGGGAGCGGAACAGGTAGACGACGCTCGAGGCGGGCAGCGGGGTGCCGTCGTCTTCCCAGTCCAGGCGCGCGGCGGCCGGCGGCATGTCTTCGACGCGGCGCTGCAGCGCGTCGGGGGCTGGTGCTGGCGCGGTGGTGGTGGTCATTTCTTGGCCTCGCTCGGCTGGGTGGTCGGGGTCTTGTCGTCGATTGCCTTCAGGTCGCTGTAGTAGCGCGACGAGCCGCGGTTGGCGCGGTAGTTGCGGATCGCGTCCAGGTCGGCCTGGGTCATGCCCTGGCTGTCGGCGCTGGGCGCGCGGCGGGTGCGCTTCGTCTTCATGCTTTTGCCTCCCCGCCCAAGGCCTCGACCAGATCGGCCAGCAGCTTGGCTAGCTCGCCGGTCATGAGCGTGAACTCGCCGTCGAACCGCTCTTGGTCGTCGGATGCCGGCGCGCTGCCTTCCTTCAGGATGTCGAGCGGCGCGATGCCCTTGATCGCCAGCGTCTCGTCGAGAACGAAGCTGATGCGGTCGTTCCAGGTCATGGCAAGGCGGGTGCACTGCTTGCCGGCGGCGATGTGGCGGCGCATGTCGTCCGGCTCGAGGCTGTGCCGTTTGTAGCCGATCTGGGCCCGGCTCTCGCCGGCTGCGCGCAGCGTCGCATCCTGGTCGATCGTGAAGCCGTGCGGCGCCTGGTCGGCTTCAAGCCAGCCTGTCATCACGGCCACCGGCGAGCGCTGAACACGCAGCGATTCCAGCGGCATCTTGTCGACCGCCTTGAGCAGGAGCTTGACGACGTCGTCGGCCTTCGCTGGGCCGGCGGCATCGACCACCAGCCAGCCGTTTTTCGGGTCGATCCATACCAGCGTCGTGCGGGAAACGGAGAATGCCTTCGGCAGCATTTCGTCGGCGGCGCGCTCCTTCAGCTCGCGCATGGCCTTCTTCCCCGGCGGGAAACCTTGCTGCTCTTCCAGCTCCGCCGCCATCGCCTTGGCACGCTCGTTCATGGCCGCGCCCGGCAAAATCTTCTTCTGCGTCTTGAGCGCGAGGAGGAATTGGCCGGCCACCTCGTGCACCAGCGCGCCGTCAGCGCCGCGCGGGCGGCCCCATCCGTGGTGCAGCAGCTCGTTGCTGGAGGCCGGCACGAATGCCTGCGGCTCGAGGTATGCGGCCAGGCCGGCGGCCGTCATGGCCCAGGGGGAGGGCAGGCGGTACACCTGCAGGTTGCGGAAGAACATTTGCGGATCCTTGTCGTTGAGGTCGTGGTTAAAGCGGGGCGCTCGGGTCGATGGCGCCGCCCAGGCAGATCAGGCCGGCCAGAAGGGCCAGCATCAGGCGAGGGTGGCGCTCGCACCAGTCAAGGCGGTAGAAGAGGGCAAAGCGGATCATCATGATCTCCAGGCAAACGGTTGAGGTACGGTTTCAATGCCGAAGCCCCGTCATGCGGGGCGTGGGAGGTTCTGCTTCGCGCTTGTCGGAATGCCGCCGGCAAGCGCTGGACCTAGCCGTACTCGAGCTGGACCGGGCGATCAGCGAAGCCTGCCGCCTCTCGGTGGCCGTCGGCATACGGCACTGGCAGCAGCCAGTAGAGGCATCGGCAGGCGGAGACTGAGATCAGCATTTGCGAGTTCAAGTGGTCAATGCGCGTCGCGCAGTTCGGTCAGGCGCTGGATCGCTGCACGCACGATCGCGGCCATCGCCGCGGCGTCAGCGTTCGGGTGGTCGGCATAGGCCTCGGTCACGTTGCGCCGGCCGCTGCCCACGCCGACGGACACGGTGCCGTCGTCCTGGTCGTGGCGAACGCTAAGGCCCAGCTCGGTGCTGAGCGGGCCGGCCGCCATCCAGCTGCGGCGCCAGTGTGGCGGCACCTGCGGCGCCACGGTCGAGAAGGTCAGCCGCGGCGAGGTAGCGCTGCTGCCGAAGGTGCTAGTGCGCTGCACGTGGACGAGTGGCGCGTCGAGCGTCAGCGTCGCCGGCGCCTTGAACGTGCGACGCCATTTCGGGTGGAGCTTCGCCAGCGCAATCTCGTCGGCGAAGGCGTCCCTCAGGTATTCGTTATCCCACTGCTTCGTCATTTCGATCTCCAGTTCTGCGGCTCGAGAGGTGCTGAGCTCGCTGCATGGAATGTACTTTACCAATAAGATAAATCGACCGCAAGAATTATTTATCAAAAAGATTCATTGATGTGTACAATACGTTCTGTCGGCCGAGTTTGGCTGACCGCACGCCTGGAGCAGGGAGGGGAAACCGCCGACGACCAGGCCTAAGAGCCAAGGACGACCGGAAGGGCAACGCGTGGGTGGATCGTAGAGCGCGCCGGGGGACAGGTAGGAATGCCTGGGAAGTCTGCGAACAAGCGAAAGTGTCCGAAGGCGAAAGCATGGGATGCAGTAGCCCTCCACGGAGGTCGGTAGATGCCGGCCCTTCTAGGGAGGGTTACGCTCTGGAACCGAGGCTCTGCTGGGATAAAACGAAGCCAGGAACTTAGAAATACCTACCTGAACAGCCAAGAACAGAACCTGAACAGTACCTCTATAGGGTGCGTAGGAAAAAAGGCCCGAAAATGTCGCAAAAATTGACGCTGGCGCGCTACCTGGAGGGTAGGGGATCGGTGAAGTCGCTGACCCGCATCGAAGCGGAGGCCTTCGGTGTGCCGTATCCGCTGGTTTCGGGCTGGCCCGCGCGCCACGGCGACACGGAGATTACTCAGGCGATGCTCGAGGACCTATCCCAGCGCATCGCGAGTGCACGACGGTCGACGGCAAATAAGGCACTCCGCGGCCTGTGTGGCGCCGGTGACTCTGGTGCAGATCGTCAACAGAAAGATTGCGGCACCTCCGCTAGTCACGCAGCTAGCTTGGAGCCCAAGGGCGCCGTGACCGCGCCATCATTCCCTGGCTTTGCGCTCCGGCCGACGAAGCGTGCGAGGACTGCTGGCATGGCGAGGGTAGTGGCGTAAAAAAAGCCCGCTCATTGGCGGGCTCAGGCGTTCGCTTATCGACTGCTTTCATCTTCCGAAGGCTGGGCCGCGGCTGGCCTCTGGTGCGCAGAGCCTAAAGGACGTAGTCAGCTCTCGAGAAGGAATCCGTCGTACTCACCAGCTGCGAGCGCATCCTCGTCGTAATCAAGCCCCATCGCCTCGATTTTCAGGCGTTTCTTGTACTGGCCGAGCTCGATGCGTGCGTGCTGGATTGCCAGATCTTTGATGTAATCCTTGTATCCATCGAAGACGGGATAGTCGTTCAACGTCAGCAGCCTGTCGAGCTGGCGATGCAATGACTCCATGGTCATATTCTTGCCGGCCAGCGCAGTGCCTTCTGCGTAAAGGAGGAACTGCTCAGAGAGGATGTGGAGACGATATAGCTCTTCGGGCTTAAGATAATTTTTGCCAGCCGTTGCATCGGCCAGAGTCGGACGCTCACCTTTCATGGACTGCAGGCCCATATTCTCAGCTTTATGATCAGCGCGGTCCATGATCAATTTCGATGCCGTGAGGCCGGTCACCGCATGATGGAACTTATCCTGGAGCAGAGCATAGAAGGATTTCACGGTACGCGACTCTGGGTCATAATCCGAAGAGCTAAGCTTGAAGCACTCACGGACCTTTGCGTACACCTGCTTTTCTTCGGATCGCAGCGAGCGGATTTGCGCAGCTAAGCGATTGAGCTTCTCCGGTGATTCGCGGAGCGCCTTTTCGTTGATGACATAGCCCTGATCGAGATAAGCTCGCAGCGTTTGTGTGGCCCACTTTCTAAACTCGGTTGCGGCGCGGGAATTGACTCGATAGCCAACGGATATGATCACGTCGAGGCTATAAAAGGCTTTAGCTCGATCTGTTTTAGCAATGTGCACTTTTTGCACATTACTTTTTTCGTCCAGCTCCTCGTCGGCAAACACATTCGCGATATGCCTGGAAATAGACGTCCGATCAACGGAAAAGATCTGTGCAATCTGCTCTTGCGTGGCCCAGATGGCCTGAGCTTCAGTGTCAAACTTCAGTGAAACCTGACTGTCGCCGGTGGAGAACACAACTTCCTGGCCGCTCAGCGCCGCGGCCTCTTGGGCAGGCACTACGAATGTCGCGATTGCTCGCGGCGCAGGTGGCGGCGGAAGATTCGGCGCTGGCACAGAAACTTCCCTAGTGGAAGCTGCAATAGGATTGTCAGGCGTACCGATAAGCTCTTCGGCTGTGAGTGGCACACCGAGCTTCACTGACAACAGGAATATCTGGGGCTTCCACCGAGCGGGAATGACGCCCGTCTTGACCCAATAGGCGACGGTGCTCTGTCCTTTGCCTAAGTGCTCTGCTACAGCACTCTGCCCCCCCAAGCGCTCGATGATCTCCCTGGCTTCCATTCATCCTCCTGGCTACAAAAGCCCGAGTCTATCAAAGAATTTGATAATCAATCAAATTTTTTGATGGGGAAAATCGACATTCCGCAGCTGTTCAAGGCGCGGCGCGGCTAGACGATAGTCTTTCCGTTGAGCGTTAATTGTTCGACTTGCTCAGTCGATATGCGCCCGATGGAGCTGGCAGACATCGGTACCGACGCGCCGAACCCGTTCTTGAAGTAGAACGAGCCAGTCGGCCATGCGAAGTAAAATTCGTCACCCTTGCCCCAATTCTTGGAGTAGGGCGGCATCTCGGCGTCACCGACTCGGCCAGGCCGGCGATGCGCTGCTGGCAGGCGAGCAGCGCGGCGCTGACCGCTCGATCGTGCACCTGGCTATCGCTCGGTACCGCCACGCGGTAGACGATCAAGCCGACCAGGGTGACGATGGCGGCCAGCGCTCCGAACGCGAACCACTCCCGCGGGCCGAGTAGCGACGGCCGGCTATGAGCTGCCGCCGCCTCTGCCTGGTGCTCGCGCAAGAATGGCGGGTCCATCAAGGTCTGGCACCGCGGGCAGTTAATCAGCCCGGGAACGGTGATGTGGGCTTTGCAGCCTGGGCACTGGATGGCGGCCATTCTTAGTAAGGGAGCGAATTCCCCACGCGAGATCCGGCGCCCAAGATGCCGATCACTGCAATGAGCGTGATCACAATGGAGATGCTGGCGACGACCTTGACGACCGCCTTGGTGCCGTCACGGGAGAGAATGTCGAGCATGCGGGTGATGGTGTAGGCGGCGATCATCACGCTAAGTGCAGGGAGCATTCTGTTCTTTCAGGACCGGCATCTATGCGTGCCGTTTTCGCCTGCGTGAGTATAGATGAGCAACTGTCGTTAAAATCTAGCCAATACTCACGGCGCGATGGGCCGCGCCGCATCGCGTTTTACCACTTCTTGCGTTCGCCTGCGATTGTCGGCGGCCACTTCGGCGGAAACAAATTTGGTGTAGCACGGCCCGCTTATTTTGCAGAATGTGGTAATCCCAATTTCCGCCCGATCCCAGCTCGCAAACCCCATATACGACGATGGCGGTGTTGGTAGTGCCGGCCGGCCAAATCTAGACGATATCGAATCGACAATGGTTTTGAACGAATACACGTCGCTGGACTCGACCGTGAATTCTTTCAGGGTTCCGTCTTTTGCAATGCTCGCCTCAAACATGGCGTATGCCGCCCAAGTCGGGCGGCTTGGATCGTCGGGCAAGTGCAGGCTTCCGCTGACGCCCCCAGGCCATTTTCTCGAATAAACCCAGCAAGCCCCAGCATCGCGCTTTGGTGGCGCATTTTTGCACTTGCCTACTGGCGCTGGCAGCTTTCCGCCCAGCGGCAGACCGAGAACCGTGATCGGTTCTGATGCGCCGGCAGGCGCGCCTTGTGCGAATAGCACGGACGCGAGCAACAGTGCAATCGACTTCATCGAAATTCTCCGTAAATTGGGCGCACTACAAGCGCCCAGTCAGCAATCGGCCCGGTTGATACACCACGCGACCCACAACATTCATCTGCCCGCTCCGCACGTTGATCGGCTCGAAGTCAGGGTGCAGGAAGCTGAGATACCACTGCCCGCCGCGCTGCAAGAGCTGTGCGATGACCGCTTCTCCATCCCAGTTCACTGCATATACCTCGCGGTTGCGCTTTACCGTATCCGCCGTGTCCACGACCACCCAGTCATCCTCGAACACCAGCGGCTCCAGCCCGCGATCCGCTACTTGAAGCGCGAGCAGGCGAGAGCCGTCGACGCCTAGCTCCCGGGCCGCGGATCCTGTCATCTGCACGTGCTTCGCACCGAACATCTCGGGCTCGACCTCGAAACCGGAAATGCCGGCCCGCAGCCGGAGCTTCACGGCACGTACTGAAATCGAATCTATCTGGTCGGTGAGGGCTGCCTGCGGCTGCGCCCAGGTCATGAGCGCGAACGGCGGTACCGTTTGCGATGCTCGACCATTACGCCGATCACAATCAGATGATCGGTGTCGCTTCGCAGCGTGGCGTAGTCGTCATTCAGCGGCACCAGTTCAAATACTTCGTTGCCGTTCGCGCCCATCCCGCGAGGGCGGTACTTCTTGAACGTCGCTTGGTCACCGCCATTCTTCGCGACCACGAAGTCGCCGGGGTTGGGCGCCAGCTCGGGATCGATAATCACGCGATCGCCTGGACGGAACTCAGGGGTCATCGATTCGCCCTCCACCTCCAGGCTGAATGCCCAGCGTGACAGGTTCTCGTCATCCACGTATTCGATCGCGAAGCCCGCGCCTGGAGCGTAGGGGGTCTCCATGTCCTTCAGGGCCCCTGCTTGCACGGCCGAGATCACAGGAATGGGGCGGCCGCCAAGGCGCGCAGGCGATACATTTTCATCGAACTTCTTTACTTCATCCGGACTTGCTGCCGGCGTGGCACCGGCATTGATCTCTGCGTGCAGCGTATCGAGCCAACCTTCAGGGAGGTGGTGGGCCTGCTCTATCCGGCGCGCGATTGAGTTTCCTATGTTCTTCGAGGGCGTTGGGCCGATGATCTGGCTTACCTGCGAAGCGTCCATCCCCACAAGCCGAGCGAAGGCGATTTTGGCACCGGCCTTGGATGCTAGCCATCGAGCATTCTCACGGCGAATTTCTTCTCTAGTCATAAACACATCATCAGGGTTTTTATCGTTCAGATAAACAACCAAAAAGATAAACTTCCGCTTGTGTTCGCTTTATCTTTTTGGTAAAGTCACTCGCATGGACATGAAAACCTACCTGCAGCAGGCAACCCCGGATGAGCGCGATGCCCTCGCGTCTACCGTCGGGTCGTCTGTCGGCTACTTCTACCTGCTTGGCGGCGGGCATCGGCGCGCTTCTCCCGCGCTGTGTCGCCGATTGGTTGCCGCCGAATCAAAGCTGACGCTTTCTGAGCTACGTCCGGATATCTGGTCACCGCCAGGGGTAGATCCAGCGGCGCCAGCGCGGCGCTCTACCGATACGCCACCCGTGCCGACGTAGAGCAGTAGTGGAGCTTCACGTCGCTGCATGACTTATTAACCATTTCCTGTAACCCGCATCACTAGGAGAAAACCATGAGCAACCCGAACGCCAAAACCATCTCGGTCAAAGGCTACCTGTCGCCGGACGTCTACCTGGCCAACAAGGCAGTGTTCGATCCAGTCGGCCTTTCGATGAGCGCCGCGATCGGCCTTGGCCTTCAGCAGCTGGCAGCTTCGATCCGCGAACTTGACCCTGCACATCGTACCCGGCGAGAGGTCGCAGGGCGTATGCCCAAACCGGGCCTACAGCGGACCTGGCCAGTGTCGAGCGCTCGCCGGGCCCGCGGTGGCGCCCCCAAGCCTTTCATGCGGGTTTAAAGGCTTCCGGGTGTTGGGCATATCGAAAAGCGAATAAGGGGAGGCAGCAGATGGACGAACAGAAGGACAAGGACAAGGTGGTGGCGAAAGCGCGCAAGTGGGCGTCGAGCCGGCGCGCCAAGGCCGCCGCCACCGGTCCGGATAGGGAGCGCGCGCAGTCTCGCCACCGGCAGGACGGGAATGAGCTGGCGGAGGCGGTCGAGAAGCTTGAGAAGGGCTTCGCGCAGAGGTCGACGTAGGCAGCACCCAGGCGGCGGGATGGCGCCGCCACCAATACCGAGGAGTGAACTTGAAAAACGTACCGAAGCTGCTGGACACGCTGCGCGAGCGCTTCCAGATCAAGAGCGACGCCGCGCTGGCGCGGGAGCTGGACATCGTGCCGGCCCAGATCAGCAAGCTGCGCGGGGGCGCGACGCTGGGCCCGAGCGTGATCCTGCGGATCCATGAGCACCTGGGTATGCCGGTCAAGGAAATACGCGAGCTGGCGGCGTAAAGCCCGCTCCCCACCAATACCACGATACCCCGGTGCCAGTCCGCAGGACTGCGCCGGATCACAGAAGGAGGAGGGATGGATCAACCGACGGAGTCGACGGCGGCGAGAGGCCTTGTTGGCCTTCCCAGTCAGGCGGAGTTGCATGAGCTGTTTGACTATGACGAAAAGACGGGGCTCTTTACTTACCGCGTTTGTTCCGGCCGACGCATCAGGGTCGGCATGGTGGCTGGCACTAAAAAGGGCGGCTATATCCGGATTCGGATTCGCGGGATCGGGTATCGCGCCCACCGGCTCGCCTGGGTGTACGTGCACGGCGAGAACCCTGGCGCCTGCATGGACCATATCAACGGCATAACGACTGACAACAGGATCGCCAATCTGCGGCTCGCCTCGGTCGCGGAGAACAACCAGAACCGGGTGCATGCGCCGCCCAAGAGTTCGGGATTAAGAGGTGTGAATTTTGACCCGGATGGCGCGAAGTGGCGTGCGCGAATCTACATCAACCGGAAGCCCATAGACCTCGGAAGGTTCGACAAAAAAGAAGATGCAGCGTCAGCTTACGCGGACGCGAAGAGGAAGCTGCACCCGTTCCACAGATCTTTGTAGCAAAGAAAAAGCTCGACGGCAATCGAGCTTCATGAAGCAAATCCCTTGAGAGGAAACCAAATGTTAGCACAATCGAATCCGCCGGCGGTGCACGCCGGTAAAGATCAGTCTTCGCCGGCAGTTGGCGCGCCGGCGCAATACTGGTTCACCACTCACCCAGAATACGAGGCCAAGTCGGTCGCCGACCTTGTCGTCCAGAACGAGCGCGACGGCTTCGTGATGCGTCCGGGGGATGCGGTCTACGTCGCCGAGATCCGCCGTCACGTCCTGACCGAAGACGACCTGAATGCGGCCGCGCGCGCCGTGATCGGCGGTGCCGCATGACGGTGCTGACACCAGAGCGCTTCCTTCGCGACATTGCCGGGCACCAGATGATGGTGGTCCGCGACGATGGCATCTATCGCCACGTGCGCTTCAAGAAGCCGGACACCATCTGTATGCACTTCGACCTGATCACCTGGCCAGGCTATCTTTGCTACACCGGCGACATGGGCACCTACGTGTTCACCCGCCTGCGCGACATGTTCGATTTCTTCCGGCGCTCGAAGTCGAAAGACCTCTTCGCCGTCGATCATCACTACTGGGCCGAAAAGGTCGAAGCTGGCGGCCGCGCGGGCCGCGGTAACGGTGTGACCCAGTTCAGTAAAGCCAAGTTCGACGCCGCTGTGCGACAGCGGGTCGAAGACTTCGTGGAGGGCGAGGCGGGCGAGGCCACAGACCTCGGCGAGACCGAGCTGTTCACCTGCGCACTGGGCGACCTGCGTGCTGCCGTCGAGCGCGACGTGATCGGCGCAGACGACAACGATATCCGCTGCTTCGATGCCGCCAACGAATTCGTCTTCGGGGCGGAAGATAGCGAGTCCTGGGGCGCATACTTCGGCGCCGAGACGACCTTCGAATTCACGGATTTCTGGGAGGTCAATCACGACGAGTTCACCCACCGCTTCCAGTGGTGCTGCTACGCGCTGGCCTGGGGCATCAGGCAGTACGACGAATCGAAGGCGGCGGCAGGCGCGGCCGAAGGCGAAGAGGTGCCAGCATGACGCGCGCCAGCTACGTCACCCCTGGCCAGACCGCGGCGCGCATCGAGAACCTGCGCCGCCTGGTTGCCGAGCTGCTGGTGCGCTCGATGCGTCGCGACGAGGTCGGCGATTTCCTCCAAATGGGCCCGTCCGGCGTGCGCAAGTACATCAAGGAGCTGGGCGAGCGCGTCTCGATCGTGCGCACCCCCGATGGCCCGGTCTACTTCATCGCCATGACGGCCGCGCAGGCCCAGGCCTACCTCGAGCAACTTGCCGCGGTGCCGGTGTCGCGCCCGACCGGCCGCCCGAAGCAACTGGCGGAGCGCGTGCTGGCACCGGGCCGCCACATCCACATGATGATGGACGACAGCCACTACTCGGTGCGCCTGCACTCGGCGCCGGCAGCGCGCGACCCGCTGGTCGCCGCGTTCTTCGGCCCGCGCGCTGCGGAGGTTCGCCCATGAAACGCGACATCATCTCCATGCAGTTGGACCTGGGCCACGAGCTCATCATCGACAACTTCGCCGGTGGCGGCGGGACAAGCACCGGCCTGGAGGCCGCGTTCGGCCGCCCGGTCGACATCGCGATCAACCACGATCCCGAGGCGCTGGCCATGCACGCGATCAACCACCCGCACACGAAGCACCTATGCGAGAGCGTGTGGGACATCGACCCGATCGAGGTGACCGGCAACCAGCCAGTGGCCTTGGTCTGGCTGTCGCCCGACTGCAAGCACTTCAGTAAGGCCAAGGGCGGTAAGCCGGTCGAGAAGAAGATCCGCGGCCTGGCCTGGGTCACGCTGCGCTGGGCGGCGAAGTGCAAGCCGCGCGTCATCATGCTCGAAAACGTTGAGGAGTTCAAAACGTGGGGCCCGCTGATCCAGGACGAAGAGGGCACCTGGAAGCCGGACCCGGCGAAGCGCGGCAAGACGTTCGAATCGTTCGTCCGCCAGCTGGAGGATCACGGCTACAAGGTCGAGCACCGCGAGCTACGCGCCAGCGACTACGACACCCCGACCATCCGCAAGCGCTTCTTCCTGGTCGCCCGGCGCGATGGATTGCCGATTCGCTGGCCGGCGCCGACCAACGGCGCGCCAGACTCGCCGGCCGTCCGCGCGGGCAAGCTGGCACCGTACCGCACCGCGGCGGAATGCGTCGACTGGTCCCTCCCGTGCCCGAGCATCTTCAACCGCAAGCGCCCGCTGGCCGACGCCACGCTGCGCCGTATCGCCAAGGGCATCATGCGCTACGTGGTCGACGCGGCCAACCCGTTCATCGTCGGACAGGGCGGCCCGGTCTACGCCGGCAAACCGGTACCGGCCAGCCAGCCGTTCGGCACCCTGACCACCGAGAACCACCGCGCCGTCGTCGTGCCAAGCATCGTCCCGGTCACGCACCAGGGCGGCGACCGCAGCGAGTCGGTGCACGAGCCGTTCCGCACGATCACCGGCGCGCAGCGCGGCGAGAAGGCGCTGGCCGTCGCTACCATGGTGCAGACCGGATATGGCGAGCGCAAGGCAAGTTGGCATTGCCGCCACTGCTCGACTGAGTTCGACGTTGAGCCAACGTGCGGATGCACTGCATGCGGCCACGAAGATGATCTCGTACAGACCGCCGCCCAGGCGCCGCGGGCGCTGGACATCGAGAAACCGCTCGGCACGGTTGTAGGCTCGACCAAGGCCGCCTTGGTAACCGCTTTCCTGAACGAGCATGCCAACGCCAGCAACCAGCGCGTGATGACGGCCAACGCGCCGCTGCGCACGGTCTGTGCCCAGGTCAAGGGCGGGCATTTCGGCCTGGTCTCGGCCGCGCTGGTGGGCGTGGGCGGCCGGGCTGGAGACAGCCGCCCGCGCGGTGCCGACGAGCCGACGGCAACCATCACCGCTAAGGGCGACACGGCGATCGCGACCGCGTTCCTGGCCAAGCACTACACCGGCGTGGTCGGCTCTGACCTCGATGACCCGATCGGGACCGTCACCAGCTCAGACCACCACAGCCTGGTCACCGCGCACCTGACCAAGTTCCGCACCGGTTCGACCGGCAGCGACCTGGCCGAGCCGGTGCCGACCATCACCGCTGGCCCGAAAGAGAATCCAGCTGGCGCGCCGCACGCGCTGGGGATCGTGACCGCGCACATCCAGCGCGACATGGGCAAGAGCATCGGCCATGCCGCCGATGCGCCGCTCGGCACCGTCACGGCCGGCGGCGGAGGCAAATCCGCGCTGGTGGCCAGCAGCCTGGTGAAGCTGCGCGGCACGAGCATCGCGGCGGGCACCGACGAGCCGCTGCATACGATCAGTGCCGGTGGCCAGCATCACGCTGAGGTGCGCGCCTTCCTGCTGGCCTACTACGGCACCGACCAGGACCAGGCGCCCGACTCACCGCTGGCGACCGTCACCAGCCGCGATCGCTTCGGCTTGGTCACGATTCACGGCCAGGACTACGAGATCGTCGACATCGGCCTGCGCATGCTGGCACCGCACGAGTTGTACCGCGCCCAGGGCTTCCCGGCCGACTACGTGATCGACGAAATTCCGGATCCGGAGCTGCTGTTCGCCGGCGGCGAGCAGGTCGACGGCGACCCGCTGTCGCTCCCGCGCATCCCGCTGACGAAGTCGGCCCAGGTGCGCATGTGCGGCAACAGCGTCTGCCCGCCGCTGTCAGAGGCGCTCATCCGCGCGAACTTCGCGCACGAGCGTCAGATTGCTGGGGTGGCCGCATGACCTATATCCGCCACTCCGCACCGCGCTGCGTCGCCTGCGGCCGGCCGCAGGGCCGAGCCCATGCCGCCGACTGCCATCTTGCAAAATTCACTATTCGGAGGGCCTATCATGGCCATCAATAAAGGAACCCGCACCGCGATGCGAGGCACGGCCTCCTACGCCGCTGGCGCATACCTGCACAAGCACGGCCCGATGAGCCAGCACGCGCTGTTCGCCGTGGTCGACATGGGTCACAAGACCGGTCACCAGGAAGACACCCTGCAGCGCGCGATCAGCAGCGGCTGGCTGGTCGAGCAGGACGACGGGAAGATCAGCATCAGCCGCTTCGCTCGCGCGCATTACGACCAATTGGAGGGCGAGAAGGCGCGTCCGGTAGGCCAGATCGCGGCGCTGCGCCAGCCCGCCGACGTCTTCGCGCGCCCGCCGCTGAGCAAAAAGTACATCCCGAACCCGCGCGGTACCCGCCAGGACATTCCGGCGTGGTCGGTGCGTACCGGTCAATCCTTCCATACGAAAGCCTGACCATGAGCACCCAGATCAAAGAGCGGCCGATCCTGTTCAGTGGCGCCATGGTGCGCGCGCTTCTCGACGGCAGCAAGACGCAGACGCGGCGCGAGGTAAAGATGCCGCCGAGTTGGGATTGCTTCGTGTGCGCGGATTGGGGTGGCGGCTGGTGGCCCTACCGCAGCGACGATGGCGAAAGCCCCACCTACGACAATAACGAGATCCGGCTGAACTGCCCCTATGGTCAGCCCGGCGACCGCCTGTGGGTGCGCGAGACGTGGGCGCCGCACCCGGATTTTCCGGCATGCGTCCGTCGTCCCGTGTATCGAGCCGATCCTGAGTGCAAGTACGACGTGCCGCGCTGGCGCCCGAGCATTCATATGCCGCGCTGGGCCAGCCGCATCCTGCTCGAGGTGGTGTCGGTGCGCGTCGAGCGGCTGCAGGACATCAGTGAGGCCGACGCCGGTGCCGAAGGCGTTCTAGAGTGGGCGTGCCGCTCGCAAGGCGTCAAAGACCTCACGACTTTCACGAAAACTGGCTTTTTCACGAGGCTGTGGGAGCAAACCTATGGACCAGACAGGTGGGCCACCAACCCCTGGGTGTGGGTAATCGAGTTCAAGCGGGTGGCGCCATGACGACGAGCTCAGGTCTGCTGGCGCTCGATCCAGTTGTGCGCGCGATCCAGTGCTTCCTCATAAGAGCCCTCGGCGGTCTCGCAACTCAGCCCGAGTTCCTTCGGCTCCTGATATTGGAGTGCGAGCTGATTTTCGGGCGCCGACGGGCTGCGCCGGTGAATGGAAAAGGCGCTCTGGTAGCGGTTCCCGATCATCGGCCAGACTTTCACGGCGATCGTGTAGCCCTTGTATTCGTGGTCAGGCATTCTGCGCATTTTGTCTCCTACGGTTTCGATCTGGAGATCGTAGCATGATGCGCCGCTCACCCCTCAAGCAGGGCAAGCCGCTCGAACGCAAGACGCCGATGGCGCGCGGTACCGGGTTCAAGTCGCCCGCTGCCGGCGCCGGCCTGTTGCGCGTCGCCGCGATTCAAGCACAGGCCCGGGCCCGAGAGCTGAAGCCACGAAAGCCGATCGCCTCGCGCGGCATGAAGGGCCGCCCGCCGACCGCCGACGAAGCGCGGTTCATGAGCGCGATCGCCGCCCTGGGCTGCATCGCATGCCGGAAGGACGGCTGGCACAACCCGGACGTCAGCGTGCACCACATCGACGGCCGCACGAAGCCGGGCGCGCACCTGCTGGTGCTCCCGCTGTGCGCTGGCCACCACCAGGACGGCACCGGCCCGAACCCGACCCTCATTGCGGTCCACCCGTACAAGGCACGCTTCGAGGAGCGCTACGGCGCCCAGCGCGCGCTGCTGGCGGAATGCCTAGCCATGATCAGAAATAGCGAGACCGCGGCGGTTGCAGCCGGCGCGGCCTCTGAACAAATCACAGTGGAGTAAATATGTCTGCCAATATTTTAAGCGATTACAACGACTTCCTCCGCGCCAAGATCAAGCTGGCGCCGCGCAAGGGCTTCGACGTCCCGCTCGAGCAGATCAACCCAGGGCTCAAGCCGCACACCCGCGACATCGTCCGTTGGGCGCTGCAGGGCGGCCAGCGCGCCATCTTCGCCTCTTTCGGGCTGCACAAGACCAGCACGAACCTTGAGGTGATGCGCCAGATCGGCATCCATCGCCCGTGCCTGCGCCTGATCGTGCTGCCGCTGGGCGTGCGCCAGGAGTTCACCCGCGAGGTGGCGAAGCGCTTCACTGGCGACTGCGCTATCGACCTGAAATTCATCCGCTCGGACAACGAGATCGGCGACGTCGGCACCGTCTACATGACGAATTACGAGAGCGTGCGCGAAGGGAAGGTCGACCCGCGCAAATTCGGCGCCGCATCCCTCGACGAGGCGAGCATCCTGCGCAGCTTCGGCAGCAAGACCTATCAGGAATTCCTGCCGCTGTTCGACCAGGTGGAGTTCAAGTTCGTCTTCACGGCCACGCCGAGCCCAAACCGCTTCAAGGAGCTGATCCACTACGCGGGCTTCCTAGGCGTGATGGACACCGGCCAAGCCCTGACGCGCTTCTTCCAGCGCGACAGCGAGAAGGCGGGCAACCTGACCCTATACCCCCACAAGGAAACCGAGTTCTGGCTGTGGGTGGCCAGCTGGGCGTGCTTCATTCGGCGCCCGAGCGACCTGGGGCACTCGGACGAGGGTTACGACCTGCCGCCGCTCGAGGTGCACTACCACGAGGTGCCGAGCGATTACGAGGCCGCCGGCGCCGAGAAGAACGGCCAGGGCCTGCTGATCCCGAACGTGGCCATGGGCCTGTCGGCCGCCGCCGGCGAGAAGCGGCAGAGCATGGCCGCGCGCGTCGACAAGGTCGTGGAGATCGTCGCGGCGGATCCTGCGGACCACTTCGTGATCTGGCACGACCTCGAGGATGAGCGTCACGCCATCCAGGCGGCACTCCCGGGCGCGGTGAGCGTGTGGGGCACTCAGGATCTGGATGAACGCGAGCAGCGCATCGCCGACTTCAGTGACGGCAAGTTCCCGATCCTGTCGACCAAGCCGATCATCGCCGGCTCGGGCTGCAACTTCCAGGTGCACTGCCACCGCGCGATCTTCGCCGGCATCGGCTTCAAGTTCAACGACTTCATCCAGGCCATCCACCGGATTCAGCGCTTTCAGCAGTCGCACCCGGTCCGGATCGACATCATCCACACCGAGGTGGAGCGCGCCGTGCTGGCCGAGCTGCAGGAGAAGTGGCGCCGGCACGACGAGATGCAGGAGAAGATGGGCGAGATCATCCGCCACTACGGCCTGGACCAGCTGTCGATGCAGGACAGTCTGGCGCGTACGATCGGCGTCGAGCGGCACGTCGTGAAGGGTGAGCGCTTCACCGTGGCCAACAACGACTGCGTGCTGGAGGCGCTCGAGCAGCCGGACAACTCGGTGGGCATGATCCTGACCAGCATCCCGTTTGCCAACCACTACGAGTACACGCCCAGCTACAACGACTTCGGCCACACGCAGGACAATGCCCACTTCTGGGAGCAGATGGACTTCCTGACGCCGCAGCTGCACCGGATCCTGCAGCCGGGCCGCATCTACGCCTGTCACGTGAAGGACCGGATCAACTTCGGTAACGTGACCGGTGCCGGCATCCCGACCGTCAGCCCGTTCCACGCCGAGGCGCTGTTCCACGGCATGAAGCACGGCTTCGACTACCTGGGCATGATCACAGTCGTCACCGACGTCGTGCGCGAGAACAACCAGACCTACCGCCTGGGCTATTCCGAGGTGTGCAAGGACGGCACGAAAATGGGCGTCGGCTCGCCGGAATACATCCTGCTATTCCACAAGCCGCAGACGGATCGCAGCCGCGGCTACGCCGATGTGCCGGTGACGAAGGCCAAGCCGCTGTGCCAGGCCGAAGACGGCGCGCCGGTCGACTTCGACCGCAAGCTGGCGCCAATCCCCGGTACCGGCTACAGCGTGGCGCGCTGGCAGGTTGACGCGCACGCCTTCTGGCGCTCGAGCGGCGACCGGCTGCTGAGCGCCGAGGAGCTGGCCAGCTACGGCCCGGCCAAGCTGGCGAGGATGTTCACCGAGCTTTCGCTGGCCAACGTCTATAACTACGAGTTCCACGTCAAGGTGGGCGAGACCATGCTGGCCAACAAGGCGCTGCCGGCGGACTACCTCAGCCTGGCGCCGGGCAGCAGCAACCCGATGGTGTGGCACGACATCGTGCGCATGCGCACCCTGAACGGCGAGCAGTCAGCGCGCGCCGTCGAGAAGCACGTCTGCCCATTCCAGATCGACATCGTCGACCGCCTGATCAACCGCTATAGCAATCCGGGCGACGTTATCTATGACCCGTTCTGCGGACTGGGCACGGTACCGGTGCGCGCCATGAAGTTGGGCCGCCGCGGCGCTGGCTCGGAGCTGAACCCGGCCTACTTCGCCGACCAGGTGCACTACTGCATCGCGATGGAGCGCGAGGTCAGTATGCCGACCCTGTTCGACTTCGAGGCGGCTGATGCCCAGCAGCCGGAGCGGGAGGCTGCATGACATCGCTCGGCCAACGCATGGCAAAACCGCCGACTTCACCTTACGGCAACATGGTTGCTCACACACGCATCGGTGCGACAAAGTCTGGCAGCGCGATCTGGCGCCTGGCCTGCACGTGCGGCTACGAGTGCGAGGCCGATGCTCCGGCCGTGAAGCGCGGCGCGGCGCACTGCCCGGATTGCAACCCAAGGTATGGAGGCCTGGAGGCGCAGCGAATCCTCGCTGTGCTGCCAGCCTCGATCAGCCGGATCATGAAGCGGGCCGGCATGACCCTTGAGCAAGTCAGGTACCGCTTGAGGAAGATGAAGCCGACCCTGTGCCACATCGGGAAGTGGCGCCGCTCGCGCCGCCAAGGCGCGTACCAGCCAATGATCGTTGCCGGCGCCGGTGAAGACGCGCCTTGCCCGCTGAAGCCGCGCAGCAATGCCGAGGCGACCCGGCGTTATCGGCGCCGGGTCGGGTTGGCCGTGAAGAAAGCGAAGTCTGGGGGCATGGCCGACGACCGCTACGGGCGCCACATCAGCCTGAGCGAGGCGCAGGCCACCATTCAGAACGCACGCACCACGCCGCAGACCTGGTTCTCGGCGCTGGGGTAGTAGATTAAAAGGAAACGACATGGGAAGCATGCTGACACTGCAAACCACCGGTGGCGCCGACGTCACGATGTCGAGCCGCGAGATCGCCGACCTGGTCGAGAAGCGGCACGACAATGTGCTGCGCACGATCGAAAGCCTGCTGGCGCGCGGCACGATCGCACTCCCTCAACTTGAGGAAGTGCCGAACGACGGGCCCGGCCCGAAGATGATCCGTCAATACCGAGTTGGCAAGCGCGACTCGTATGTGATCGTGGCGCAGCTGTCGCCCGAGTTCACCGCGCGCCTGGTCGACCGCTGGCAGGAGCTGGAGGCCGCCGCGCCGGCGCCGGCAGTGCCGCAGTCGTTCGCCGCGGCTCTGCGCCTGGCGGCCGAGCAGCAGGATGTGATCGAGGCCCAGGCCGCCCAGCTCGCCGCGGCGGCGCCGGCCGTGGAGTTCGTCGAGCGCTATGCCGACTCGACCGGGACCAAGGGATTCCGCGAGGTGGCGAAGCTGCTGGGCGCGAACGAGAGTGCGTTCCGCGAGTTCCTGCTCGACCAGAAGATCATGTACCGCCTCGGCGGCGCGCTGACGCCCCACGCCCAGCACATGGACGCCGGCCGCTTCTGCGTGAAGGCGGGCACCGCCCAGAACAAGCACGCGTTCAACGCCGCGCGCTTCACCCCGAAGGGCGTGACCTGGATCGCGGGTGAGTGGGCAAAGCACCAGGTGGCGCTCCACCAGAAGGAGGTGGGCCATGCCGCGTGACTATTCCCCCCTGCGCGGCCTAGCCGCTGCCGGCCCGACCGTGCACCTGAAGTCGACCACCATTGTGGAGCTGCTGGACGAGCTCGACCGCCTGCGCGCCGGCGGCGCCGAGCCGGCGAAGGTGAAACGCAACGACTATCCAGCCGACTTCGAAGCGGTTTGGGAGGTCTATCCGCAGCGCCCGGGTGACAGTAAGAAGGCGGCGCACAAGGCATGGGCTGCCCGGCTGGCTGCCGGTGCGACGGTGCCGGAGCTGCTCGCCGGCGCGCAGGCATACGCCGCCTACGTCAAGGCGATGAAGGTCGAGCCGCAGTTCATCAAACAGTCGGCAACCTTTTTCGGCCCGGGAGAGCACTACGCGGCGGATTGGACCGTTCCGGCCATTCAGCCCAAGCCCGCCGGCAGTGGCGCCTGGTGGTTGAGCGATGCAACCAGGCTCGCGAAGGCGATGGAAGTCGGCGTCGGCCAGGCGCACTACGGCGAGTCGACCGCCAGCTGGGAGGCGAGGATCCGTGCTGCGATCGACAACGGAGGCAAGCCACCGCCTCCGCCGCGTCTGGCGCAGATCGTCTCGCCACCGCTGCCCGTCGCCCCGCCGCCGAGTGACGATGCCGATCTGCCGCGGCGCGCCGGCCGGCCCGAGGGGCTGTCGAAGATGCTTCAGGACCTTGGTCGACGTGCCGCATGACGCAGCAGAGTATGAACGTCTGCGCCTGGTGCGGCCACTTCAAGATGAAGGAATACCCCGAGCACGCGAAGGTCGGGCTCGGGCGCTGCGCCGGGCGGGCCGCCCGTGTCGATGTGATCGCCCCTTTCCTTCCCTGGAAGACGCCGGCGTGCGGCCGATATTCACCGGCAGCTAATGTCGGCGACCGCCATGCCTGGATCGAAAAGCGCCAGGCGCTCGAGCAGAACACCAATGCAGCACAGACCAAAACGAAAGGATGAGATGAGCAATCAACGCGCGCTCCAGGCGCTGGGCCGGCTCAAGACCGGCACCATGAACAAGACCGAGGCCGCCTATGCTGCCACTCTTGACGCCCGGCGCCACGCTGGCGAGGTGGCCTGGTTCAAGTTCGAGGGGATCAAGCTTCGGTTGGCCGACAACACCTTCTACACGCCAGACTTCGCAGTCATGCTGGCCGACGGCAATTTGGAGATGCACGAGGTGAAAGGATTTTGGGCAGACGATGCCCGAGTGAAGATCAAAATCGCAGCTGATCTATATCCGCTGCGATTTGTCGCTATCCAGGCTCAGTCAAAAAAAGAAGGCGGAGGTTGGCGAATCGAAGAATTTTGAGGTCCTGCAGACCTATTCGTCTCTGATCGAAAGAGCGAACTGATGCGGATCCGCAACAGCATGAGCATACAACATAGAGTGTCCCGATTTGTCAACGATCTTCTTAACGCGCTCCACCACTAAGGGATCGCACTTTGGCCCAAATATAATTTTTGTGACGAAACCCGGGCCTAATTTTCCGACTTGGTTCGCATTAGCAAGGGCTCTCCATTCATCTTCGTATTCCCAATGTAATGATTTCGTGAATAAAGCTTTTTCAACCTTTTCCCACGTTGTCGATTTTTCCAGCCAGCGGATGATCGGCCGATCTTTCTGGTATCGGATTTTCCAAAGAAATTCAAATGATTTCGTTGGGACTTCTAAACATACCCCGCTATGACTTGCCGCATAATGAGACCACATTAGCAAGTTTGTTGGGCTTTCGGCCAAGCAGTAAACTCCCCATCCATTGAGTAGCTTATGGAATTCAGCTTGGCGAGCCGTAACGAACGCTGGTGAGCGAGGATCATTATCGGTACTGATATGATTTGTCGCCTCTTCCATAAGAGTTCTACGTGGTCGGGTATCGCCTTGACGCCTAGCTACAGCGATATACCCCTTGATATATTCGTCGTCAGTGCACTCGAAAGACATCACAGGCTTGCAGTCGAATATATCATTGAAGCTAAGAGGTGAACTAAAGTAGCATTCACCTTCTGTAATCACCCTTTCTAATCTCTCAAAATCGGTATCGCTATTGAGGCATCTATATTTAAAAAGAACATTTGGTGGATTGGCGTCAGACATGTGGTTGAGGGCATTGTTTGAATAATACATTCTTACATGGCAATTTCTTTTTGTCACCATAACGTCCGACTTGAGCCGGCCGCTGAAGGGTATGGCAAGTCTCGGCTGCGAATTGTATTTTGGAAAATCTCGGGCGCGAACCAGCAGCGCAGGGTTGCTGATATTCTCCTGTGAAATTCCACGGAGAAACCCATGTTCGCCGAGCGCTACCTCAACGCACTGAGCACTTCCAACCTGCAGGACGACGACCAGCACCATCAGACCGAGCCACTCGTCGCTGCGGCGCTGGCTGACCTTTCGGGCGGCTCGGGTGAGCTGTTCGGTTCGATGCTGTTGCGCGCGCACATCGCCGGCGTGCCGCGCCAGCCGGTCGAAAGCGCAGCCCGTGAGCTGGCCGTGCTGCTGCGCGTCTGGACAGGCGAGGTGGCGCGCAAGGGCTTCGACCGCAAGTGGATGAACATCAAGGCCGAGTGGGACATCAAGGCGGCTTATGCCATGTATGCCAAGATCGCGCGCGTAAGCCTGGCGCACTGGCTGGGCGGCGAGTGCTCGTGCTGCAACGGCACGAAGATCGTCGAGAGCCGCGCATGCACGCACTGCAACGGCATCGGCCGCGAGCCAGTCCTGGGCGGCGCGCTCGAGCGCGAGAAGGTGCTCGACATGGTCAGCGAGCTGGAGGGTTTGTTCCAGGCGCACAGCGCGCGTGCCGCCGCCAAGATGCGGAAGGCGGCATGACGATCGACGTCATCTGTGGTCGCGATGCTGGAGGCGGTGGAGTAGTCTTGCTCCCGTCGCTGTTCTTCGGCAGATCGCCAAGTGGCAGCGCCTGGTGGGTCTACATCATGTTCTGGCGCGGCCGTATCGGATTCAAGGTGCGCGCATGACCAAGCTCCATCCAATCCTCCAGTGGGGAATGCATAACTGGGCGCTGACCCCGTGCATTCAAGTGTGGCGCAACCGTACGTCGGGCGGAGGCTTCGCTGTGCACTTCTTGCGGGGTCGCATCGGCTTCTGGTTCTGATGCACGATGGTGTTGCAAAGCATCGAAACCGGGCGTAAACTACAGCCTTCACATATCCCTCGATCCACGTAATGCGCGCTTCGGCGCCAACGTCACCCGAGGCAGTCGAGCAGTCCAGCCAGCAGTAAAGCCGGCGCTCGTCCTGAAATATGTGCAGAACTCTACATCTTGGCCCGCCACTTCGGCGGGCTTTGTCGTTTACGCCGCCATGGAGGTGAGCCGTGAAGCGCTAGACACAACCCGGGCTGGTCATCACGTAGAAGCGCGACGAAACGCGCACGGGATCTGATCTGCCCGAGAAGTGCCGGAGCGCCCGCCCGGCGAGACTTCGAAGACGGCGCACGCGATTACGAGAATGCGAACTGGCATCGGCCAGAACAGTCGAGCGCACCCAGCGCGCACCGGCGCCGGACGCTGTAACCGGCCCACCGCCCACCTGGCAGATAGCCTTGGGGCAGGTCGCCTGACTCCCGACAACGAGTCGCCACACACACGCCATAGCTCAGATGGTTAGAGCGCTCCCGCAGTCCGGATTGAACAACAGCCGGGTGGAAAGGAGAGGTCGCAGGTTCAAGTCCTGCTGGCGGGTGTGTGGTGAATGCGCATTAGCTGATGTGCCTAGAGTTGACGTCGATCTTGCAATGGAGTGATCACTCAGCAAGATGGCGTTGCCGGACCAATAGCACCGGTCGCCACACCCAGTCTCCACGATCAGCGCCAGTGCTGGTGTTCGCCGCCCCTCGCAGCAATGCGCCGGGCGGCTTTTCTTTTTCTGAGGTCAGCCATGCGCATCAGCGTTGAAAACGAACTGGCTTGGCTGCGCTACACGGTGCAGCGCCACCGCGAGCAGGCGGCAGAAGGGATCGGTAGAGCATGAACGACATCGCCCGCATCTACCGCGCGGAGATCCTGCGCGCAGTCCTGGGCGGCAATCCGCCACCGACCAAGGCGCACGACCTGACGCGCCTGAACCAGATCGCCGAGCACCTGGCCGAGTGCGAAGAGGCGCAGACCATCCTCCGCGCCAAGGGCCACGGCCGGGCCGGAATGTCGTTCGTCGACATCGCGCGCAGCGTGCCCGAGAACGTCAAGCAGATACTGCGCGACATCTTCAAGACGAAGCCTGCGCCGGTAGGGTCCGACATCTCCGAGGCGCACGAACCATGGAAGGCCAGCTGATGGCGACCATTTCGCTCACGCTCAAGCCGCGCTTTGCCTGGTGGTTCAAGCCTGCGCTCGCCGCCGTGTTTCTGCTGGGCCGCGTGTTCCCGAATCACGTCGACCACATGATCGACGTGATCGTGGATCGAGGCGTGGTCATGGAGCCGATGTGAAGCTGCAGCAGCTGCGAACCAGCCTGGCGCCGGCGGCGAGTCGCGTGAACATGCTACCCGCCCAGCGGCCCGACATTGTCGAGCGCAAGCGCGGGTCGGCCGGCGTGCGCGACCGCGAGCGCATTCGCGCGCGTGACTGTGGTCTGTGCCAGGAGTGCAAGCGTCAGGGCAAGACGACCCTCGGCGGGCCGGTCGACCACATCGTCCCACTCTGGAAGGGCGGCAGCGACGACGACGCCAATAAGGAAGTGCTCTGCGTTCCGTGTCACGACGCCAAGACGGCGCGCGAGGCAGCGGAGCGGGCGCGCGGCTGACGGTCCGTCGGTGGCGATGGGGAGGGGGTGTTGTAAGTCTACAACGCTCTGACCTCGGACACCCACCAGTCCCTCACGCGCAGAAAAAAGTCCCCCTGGAGGAAATTGTTAATGGCTTTAACAGGCAAAAAGCGAGCCTTCGCCGATGCCGTGTTGGCCGGGTTCTCCAATAAGGAAGCGGCGATTCGAGCCGGCTTCAGTGAAAAAACGGCATCAGCTGCCGGGTCTCGACTTGTTAAAGACCCGGATGTTAAAGCCTACCTCGAGCAGCGGCGCGCCGCCGGGGCCCGGGAGGCGGCAAAAGTCCCCTTGCCACCGCCGCCGGCTGACAACCTGGTCGACATCCCGTCGACCGACGACCCGATGGAATTCTTGACCAAGCTGATGAACGAGCCGTCGGCAGATATCCGCATCCGTGCTGACGTCGCCAAAGCGCTGATGCCGTTTAAGCACCAGAAGCTGGGCGAGGGCGGGAAGAAGGACCAGAAGAACGCGAACGCGAAAAAGGTCGCGAGCCGCTTCGCCGCCGCAGCGCCGCCGCAACTCAAGGCAGTGAAGTAAGGACGACAACATGGAATGGTCTACCGCCTGTCCGGATTGGGAAGACAGGCTGAAGGCCAAGCTGTCGATCATCCCACCGCCAATTTTTCCTGATCAGGCTGAGCAGGCACTGCGGATCTTTAAGCAACTCCGGGTCTGCGACCTGCCGAAATCGATCTGGGACGATAGCCTGGGCGAGCAGGGCGAATATCGGAGTCCGAATTTTGGCGAGTGCAGCGAGCAGTGGGTGTTCGACTTCGTCGCCGCGATCTTCGGTGGGTACGATGCTGAGACCGGGCAGCAGCTGATCCGCGAGTACTACCTGCTCATTAGCAAAAAGAACACGAAATCCACGATCGCTGCCGGCATCATGCTGACGGCGGTCATCCTGTGCTGGCGGAGCGAGGAAGAGCACCTGATCTTGGCTCCGACCAAGGAGGTGGCTGATAACAGTTTCAAGCCGGCCGCTGCCATGGTGCGCGCGGATGAAGAACTGATGGCGCTGCTCCACGTGCAGGACCATGTGCGCACCATCACGCATCTGGTATCGAAGGCGTCGCTCAAGGTTGTCGCCGCCGACACCGATACGGTCTCCGGTAAGAAGTCCGGAAAGGTGCTCGTCGACGAACACTGGTTGTTCGGCAAGCGCGCGAACGCCGAGGCGATGTTCATGGAGGCGCTTGGCGGCCAAGTGTCGCGAGATGAGGGGTGGGTCATTTTCCTGACCACCCAGAGCGACGAGCCGCCGGCGGGCGTGTTCAAGGAAAAGCTCAATTATTACCGCGACGTCCGCGACGGCAAGATCGACGATCCGAAATCGCTGGGAGTCCTGTACGAATATCCGGCGGCCATGGTGAAGGCAAAAGCCTACCTTGACCCTTCGACCTATTACCTCACCAACCCGAACATCGATCGGTCCGTCAGCGCAGAGTGGCTTGCCGACCAGCTGAAGAAGCTGCTGCACAAGACGGATGGGACGCTCCAGATCTTCCTGGCAAAGCACCTTAATGTGCAGATCGGGATGAACTTGCGCGCCGACCGCTGGACCGGGGCCGACTTCTGGGAGCGTCAGGCCAAGGTGCCCGGCATCACGCTCCACGAGCTGCTCGCGCGCTGCGAAGTAGTCACGGCCGGCATTGACGGGGGAGGCCTGGATGACTTGCTGGGGCTGGCTTTCGTTGGCCGCGAGCGAGGCACCGGCAAGTGGCTCGCGTGGACGCGCGCCTGGGCGCACCCGATTGCGATGGAGCGCCGCAAAAGCGAAGAGAGCAAGTACGACGACTTCCAAGAGCAAGGCGACCTGGTGATCATTGAGGAGTTGCCGGGCGACGTCGCCGAGGTGGCGGCCGTGGTCAAGCAGGTCAACGAGTCGGGCCTGCTCGCCTCCGTCGGCCTGGATCCGGAGAAGACCCACAAGGTCATGTTCCAGGCGCTGATCGACGCCGAGATCGATGAAAAAAAGTGCTTCGGTGTCTCGCAGGGCTGGAAGCTGATCGGCGCGATCAGCGTCACCGAGCGGAAGCTGGCCGAGGGCGTGCTTCTGCACGGCGGCCAGGCGCTCATGAACTGGTGCGTCAGCAACGCCAAGATCGAGCCGCGCGGTAATGCAGCGCTCATCACCAAGCAGGCGTCCGGCACCGGCAAGATCGACCCGCTTATGGCGCTGTTCAACGCCGTCTCGCTGATGGCTCTCAATCCTGTCGCCTCCTCTGGCGAGATCACCCAAGGCTTCGTGCTCTTGTAGGGGAAACAATGCAACTATTCGACGCTCTGGCCGCCACCGAGCACTGGCGACAGGCCGTGCCGGAACCGACCTACGGAAAGGTGAGCAATCAGGCCCAGTACAGCCCGGATGTGATGGAAGCATTCGGCGTGTCGCCGACCGGTACCACCGTGTCAGCCACCTCGGCAATGCGGGTTTCCGCTGTCGCGGCCTGCGTGGCAAAGATTGCCGGCGCCATCGTCAGCATGCCGATCCACGAATACAGCCTGGATGGTGGCGAAATCCCGGCGCGCCTGCCGCGCAGCGACCTCTGGTACCTGCTGAACGAGCAGCCAAGTCCGCAGTTCACCGCGGCCTCGATGTGGGAAGGTGTGAGCATGGCGCAGCTATTGCGCGGCGACGCCTTCGGCCTGCTGCGCTGGCGGATGAACGGCACGCTGCGCGAGATCCTGCCTCTGCCATGGGGCTCAGTGTCCCCGGTGCGCACGCCGGGCGAGGGTGTCCGCTATTACGTCAACCTGCCATCGCACGGTATTTCGACCTGGTTCGACCCGTCCGACATTTTGCATTTCCCGGGCCTGGGCTTCGACGACTCGACCATGCGGTCGATGTCCGTGATCCAGTTCGGCGCGCGCAGCGCGATCGGCAACGCGCTGGCCATGGACGAATACAGCGGCAAGTTCTTCGAGAACGGCGCCCATCCATCGATCGTGCTGCAGGCAGCCGCGAAGATGAGCGAGGACCAGATCACGAAGCTGCAGCACGCGTTCAATAGCCGCTATTCCGGCCTCGCGAATGCACACCGGCTTCCGCTGGTGCTGACTGAGGGTGTGTCGGCGAAAGAGTTGAGCCTGTCCGCAGAGGACGCGCAGCTTCTGGAGGCGCGGAAGTTCCAGGTGATGGACATTTCCCGCGCATTCGGCGTGCCCGGTTTCATGATCAACGAGTCGACCGGCTCCACAAGTTGGGGCACCGGCCTGGAATCGATCGGCCGAGCCTTTGTCCAGTACACGCTGCAAACCTGGCTGCGGAAGATCGAGCAGGAGCTGAACCGCAAGCTTTACCCACGAAACAACCATCGCTTCCTGGAATTCCACCGTGAAGCGCTCTACGCCGGCGACATCAAGGCCCAGGCCGAGGCTGACCGCGCATCGCTCGGCGGCCCAGGCGGCGGCGATGGCTGGCAATCGGTCAACGAGGTGCGGCGCAGCCGTCGTCTTCCGCCAATCGAGGGTGGCGACGAAATCTACCGCGCCCCGCGCGATCCCGGCAAGAAGGCCGGCCAACCGCAACCAGAAGGCAAACAAGCCGATGAGCAAAATCCTCCAGCTGTACCGTGACAACTCGGCGCGCACGAAGGCGCCGGTCAACCTCGTCCGCAACGCCGCCTCGGCGTCGCTCTACATCTACGACATCATCGACGCATACTGGGGCGTGAGTGCGACCAGCGTGATCGAGGCGGTCACCCAGGCCGCCGGCGCCGAAGAGCTGCACGTCTACATCAACAGCCCAGGCGGCGATGTGTTCGAAGGCCGCGCCATCATGGCCGCCATCGCGCGCTTCCAGGGCAAGACTATCGCCCACATCGACAGCCTGTGCGCGAGCGCAGCGACCGGCATCGCGCTGGCCTGCAACGAAGTCGAGATGTCCGACGGCGCGTTCTTCATGATCCACAACGCCAGCTGCATGGCGTGGGGCGACAAGAGCGAACTGCGTGAGGTTGCCGACTTGCTGCAGAAGGTCGAGGGTTCGATCATCGCGGACTACGTGGCGAAGACGGGCAAATCCGAAGCCGACATCGTCGCCTGGATGGAGGCAGAGACCTGGTTCAGTGCCGCCGAAGCGATCGAACATGGCTTCGTCGACCGTCTGGCACAAGCCCCCGCAGAAAAAGCGAAGACTGAAAACGTCTGGAACCTGGCCGCATATGCGAAAGCGCCGGCGAATGTAGCCGCGCCGCGCGCCTCCGCGCTGCCCGCAGTTCCGCCGGCGCCGGCCGCGCCGCCAGCAAACCCCGCCCCCGAACCAACCGCCCCACCGCAGCCCGAGCCAACCGGTTCGCGCGCAACGCAGATGAATGCGAACCGCCTGGCACTGGCCGTCGCTGCATAGCGCTTCTCGCGCAAGTCCGCCCGAGGTCGTTTTACCTCGTATCTGGGAGCCTACGTGGCTCCCTTTTTCATTTGAAGGAACCACATGGTCACCATCCAGCAACTGCGCGAGAAGATTGCCAACCTCGCAACCCAAGCCAATCACCTGCTCGCCGAAAAGGGTGATCAGGTCTGGTCGCCCGAAGATCAGGCGAAGTTCGACGGCTTCACTAACGACATCAACGCCACCAAGGCGCAGATCAAAAACATCGAAACGATGCGCGAGCTGGAGGCGGACAAGTACTTCCAGAACGCCGCGCCGAAGAAGGACAATGATGTGCCTGTCGACGCCCTGGTCGGCATCGCGCTGTACCTGCGCCACGGCCAGAACGTGAGCAACGAGCAGGCTGCCCAGATCCGCAACGCGATGTCGACGGGCACCGGTTCCGAGGGCGGTTTCACGGTGCCGGCGGAAATCGCGACGATGGTCATCGAGAAGCTGAAGGCCTTCGGCGGCATGCGCGAAGTGGCGACGATCCTGACCACCGTCAGCGGTAATGCGCTGAATTTCCCGACTTCGGACGGTACTGGCGAAGAGGGTGAAATCGTCGCGGAGAACGCCGGCGCCGGCTCGCTCGACATCGACTTCGGCACTGTGGCCCTGCCGGTCTACAAGTATTCGTCGAAGCAGATCGCGCTGCCGCTCGAGCTGATCCAGGACAGCGCGATTGACGTCATCGCTCTGGTGGTCGCTCGCATCGCGATGCGCATCGCACGCGTCCAAAACCGCCACAACACCGTGGGCACCGGCACCAACCAGCCGTTCGGCGTGATCACCCGCGCTGGCGTGGGCAAGGTCGGTGCGACTGGCCAGACCACGATCGTCACGTACGACGACACGATCGACCTGAAGCACTCGGTCAACCGTGCTTACCGCACCCGCGCGCGCTACATGATGAACGACCTGAGCGTCGCTACCATCAGCAAGCTGAAGGACACCACCGGCCGTCCAATCTGGACCCCGGCGATCACCGCTGATGCTCCGGACCTGCTGAACGGCCACGCAGTGACCATCAACGATGACGTGGCGCCGATGGCCGCCAACGCCAAGTCGCTGGCCTTCGGTGACTTCTCGCAATACACCATCCGTGACGTGCAGAACAGCACCACGATGCGCCGCTTCGACGACTCGGCCTTTGCCCTGAAGGGCCAGGTCGGCTTCTGCGGCTGGACCCGCTCGGGTGGCAACCTGCTCGAGCCGGCGGCCGTCAAGGTCTTCCAGAACAGCGCTACCTAATCAAAACCGGCGGCCTGCGTCGTGCCGGCCGCCATTACAGGAGAAATGAACATGGCAGATGCCAAAAAAGTGGAAGCGCGCGTCCTGATCGACTGCGTGCACGGCAAGTGCAATGACGTCATCGTCATTGACCAGACCGAGGTGAAGTCCCTGGAGGGTGTCGTTGACGCCGAGCCAGCTGCTGTCGCCTATGCCAAATCGCTGGCCGGCGCGAAGTAATACCAAGGGCAGACCGTCATGAACCACCTGCACATCGCCCCGAGCGTCCTGACCATCCGTGTGTACGACGCGCCGGGCGGCTACGAAGCCCGCCGGCCGTACGTGGGAATCATGACGGTCAGCCACCTCTCGGACACGGTCGTCTACCTGCACGGCGCCGTCGGCAAGATCGACCGCGCCACCCACCGGGCGGCCCTGGCCATGCTGCGCGAGCGCGGCGTCACCACGGTGCAGTACGAGCGCCGCGGGCAAATGAAAATCCTCGAGCTGGGCAAAAGTCATCAGCTTTCGAATAACTGCACGTAGGCTGGGATATGACGGTCAAGTTCAATCGAACGCAACAGCTCAGGCTTGTCCGACCGGTCGACTCGTTCGGATCCATCACTGAATGGACACTGGCGTTCTACATCGAAATCTCGTCAGGGAACACGCTCACCGAACCGCAAATGATTTTGTCGACGGGCGAGTTAGTTTCCGGATCGCTCAATCTGGCCTACTATGGGCCCGGCTCGCCATATCCGGAAAGTATCGGCTTCAGCCTGAACGCCGGGACCACCCCGTATAAAACGCCGCACAACGCTTTTCCGCTCGGCTGGAAAGGTGTCGTGCTGATGCAACGTATCGGCGCTTCGATTTCGTTGCACTGGTGTCCTGTGTTGGCAACCGCACCCATCGACGCATCGTCCGTTAAAAGCGCCAATGACCTGATATCGCACTCGGGAACCGTGAGCGGCCTGACCAAACGCACATTCGTCGTAGGTCAGCGGGCCGACGGACTGCGAGGGCTTGAGCAAACCATCGCCCGGCTGGGCCTGGTTCACGGCACGCTGTCGATGATGGAATTGGCGCGCCTGGCCTACGGCGAAACGCTGCAGGATCTCGGCCGCACACCGGTGATCTATCGCAGGCTAGATAACGCCACGGATACCGAAGACCTTGGCACCGAGGCCAACGTCACGACCGTCACCGGCACGCTCGTCGACGGCGCCGCGCCCGGCTGGGGATACGTCCCTGCTGCGCCTGCAGCGCCGGCATTCACGGCGCCGCCGGTTCTTGTGGGCGAGCCCGCTGTCGGCGTGCCAGTAAGTTACACCCCCGGCACCGTGACCGGATCACCAACGCCGGCGGTAACGAGGAACTGGTTGCTGGATGGGGTTGCGATCAGTGACGCAACTGCGGCCACGTACACCCCTGTTGCAGGAGACGTCGGGAAAGTTCTGGCGATCCGTGAGACCGCCACCAGCAGCAGCGGTTCTGCCTCGTCGACCAGTGCCGGCGTCGTTGTCGTCGCAGGCGAGGAGTCCCAGCAGGGCGTCGACAGTCTGTCGGCCATGAAGGCGCGCCGAATTTTTCAGCGTATCGGCAACTCGGCCGACGTCAAGTTGTCCGGCACGTACAGTGCTTTGCCAGCGACGATCGAGGCGCAGCTGATCGCCTCGGCGGACGGCGCGACCGTGTTGCAGCCGTGGACGCAGTTGACTGCCACGACGATTGCGGCCGACGCCTGGGAGGGTACGCTCAAGGCCATTCAGGGTGGCGGCTACCGCGCGCAAGTCCGCTTCAAGGACGCGAACGGCGCCGTCATTTACACGTCGTCGATCGACAGCAACTCGTGGGGCGTGGGCGAGATCATCGTCGGCGCCGGCTCGAGCACCATCCATGGTTGGTGGACCAGCGGCACCTATACCGCAAACACGTATATCAGCACCTACCGGACGACGGACGGCTGGACCTGGAAGGCGTTCCCCTCCGTGTCGAACGGGATTGCTCGGAAAATCGCCAACGACCTGGCAACCCGCCTGGGCGTCCCGGTCGGCATGCTCGGCACCGGCGAATCCGGCACGCTGCTGAAAAGCTGGACCGACGCCAACAGCACCTATTTCGGCAAGCTGCGGTCGGCAATCATTGAGCAGGGCGGCAAGATCGGCGCGCTCATGATTTCCATGGGCTCGAACGATGCGGCGAACAACATCGTCGTCAGCCGGGCCGCGCATGCCGCGATGCTGCGCAAGTTCATCGCGGACGTGCGTGCGTTGACTGGTCAGCCTGACCTCAAGGTGCTGATCAGCGGCTTCAACCGTCGACTCGATACGAACGACACGCAGGCCAACTATGTACGCCAGGCTGAGCTGGACGTCGGCGACGACCCGAATGTCTATCACTTTCCGACCGTCGATATGGCGCTCAGTGGTGATGGCATCCACCTGGCCAGCTATACAGAAAGTGGCGACCGTGTCGTCGGTATCTTCAACCCGGTCCTGGCCGGCGATGCGGCCTATCGCCGCGGGCCGGCGATCATGTCGATCACCGCCTCGGGCGACAAGTTCCGCGTCGCGCTGCAGCACCGCAACGGCACTGATTTTGCCCCGACCAGCGGCAACAGCGGCTTCGTGGCCGCTGATGACGCCGGAGCACTGACCATCCTGTCTGTCGCCCGATTGAACGCGACGGCAATCGAGGTGGCCGTAGACCGCATCATCGGCAGCAATCCGCGCCTCTCATACATGAGTGGGGCCAACCCCGATGTCTCCGCATTCACGTTCGACAACGGCGCGGTCGCGCTGCCGATGGACGTGGACATTGGCCGTGCTGTAGCTGTGGGCGCGCCGGCCGAAGACACCACGGCGCCGGTCATGACGGGATCGGTGGCGGTCGCAGCGATCACCACCGCCGGAGCGACGTTGTCCTGGCCGGCGGCGAGCGATGATGTTGGGGTGGTCGGCTACGAATACAGCATCAACGGCGGCACCAGCTATACGAATGTCGGTGCCTCGCGCACGGTGGTGCTGACGGGTCTCGCGGCCGGCACCGCCTACGCGGCGCGCGTGCGCGCCTACGACGCGGCAGGGAACCGTTCGTCACCTTTGATGCGCAGCTTCACTACCGAGGCGGAGACGCCGCCAGACCAGGACGGTTTCGACGCCACGAAGGTGGCGCCGGCGCGCAAGGTCGTCTTCCCGGGCGGCACGCGTGTGGTCGTCTTCGGCGGGCCGGTGGTGGTCTACCCGGGCGGGCCGTACCAGCAGGACGGCCGGTGGACGATCGACAAGCATCCGCTGGACGAGTTCTACTGCGTCGCCGACATCTCGTTCGACCTGGCCGAGAGCGGCACGACTGCGGCGTCCGTTGTTGCCGTGCCCGGTGGCGTGCAGGTTCTCCAGCAGCCCGTAGTACAGGGCGCACTCATTCCGGTGAAGATCGGCGGCCTGGACGAGCTGTCGGACGCGGCCAACTTCTGTACTTTGCGCATCACGCTCGCGAACGGCGAGCAGATCGACCGGACCATCTGGTTCTCTAAGTTGCAGGGCGTCTGGACGGTGTCGAAAGATCCGGACGACAAGCGCTACTTCGTGGCCGACGTCGGGAACATCCTGGCGGACAGCGGCACGCAGATCGCGTCGGCGCTGCCAGCAGTACCGGTCGGTGTCACGGTTCTCGAGCAGCCAGTCGCCCAGGGCGCGCTGATCCTGGTGAAGCTGGGCGGCCTGGACGTATCAGCCGACCCACTGAACCACTGCACTCTGCCGTTCCTCTGTGCGAATGGCGAGAAGTTCTTCCGCACCATTCATTTCAACAGGGTGGACAACTGATGATCGACGCATCGAAATTGCCGCGCGTGCCGAACGAGGTGCTGCAGAAGCAACAGCCGCAGCCGGCTGAATACGCGCGGGCTCCCGTAGCATCCGGCGGTCAGGCCGGCGCGGGGCGCCCGCCGGCAGTGCAGGGGACCATCCGATGAGCTGGAAACTGATCACGCCGCCCACCGGGCTGGCGGTGTCGATGACCGAGGCGCGGACTGCCGCGCGGGTGGACGTCGACGAAGACGGCACCTCGCCGCTGGACGGCGAGATCCAGCGCGCGATCCGCACATACACCACGGAGGCGGAAGGGGAAACGAACCGCGCCATCATGGAGCAGACCTGGCGCCTGACGCTGGACCGCTTCAACGGCGCGATCGAGCTTCGCCGGCCACCGCTGCTGCAGGTGGTGCACGTGAAGTTCTACGACGCCGACGACGTGCAGCAGACGCTCGCCCCGGAGGACTACCAAGTCGACGGCGAGAGCGAGCCGGGGTTCATCGTGCCGGCGCCAGGCAAAGGCTGGCCAGCGACTGCGGCGCGCATCAACGCGGTCGAGGTGCAAATCCGCTGCGGCTACGGCCCAGATCACACCTCGGTACCGGATGCGATCTCAGGTTTCATCCTGGCGCGCCTGAGCGAGCATTTCCAGGCCGGCGGCCAGGCGAAGAACGAGCACGTGAGGCGGCTGCTGTGGCCGGAGGTGGTGTACTGATGATGAACGACCGAATTACCTTGCAGCGACCCGGGCCTGGCGCCGGCAAGCTTCGCGCGGCCGACGCCTGGGTCAAGGTCACTGAGGTCTGGGCGAAGGTGCTGTTCCCGTCCGGGATTGAGGTGGTGCGCGCCAGCGCCGAGGTCTCGATCGTCAAGTGCTCGATCAGGATCCGCGCCCGTCGCGACATCGACACTTCCTGGCGCGTTATGTTTAAGGGAAAAGCCTACGACGTTGAGTCGGCGCTGCCAGATACGAAGGACAGCCAGTTTATGTTTCTGGTGTGCAAGGGGGTGTCGTGATCGAGTTCGATCCATCAGGCCTAATCGAATCGGTCCAGGAGACTGCCGAGCAAGTGACGAACTTGGTCGACGAATCAACCCTGCGCACCGTCGGCTACGCTGGCGCCGATTTGTTTCGCGATCAGGTGAAGCAGAATGCGCTGGCGAACAAGAAGACGGGGATGCTGTTCGATAACGTCATCGTGAAGCGGCTGGAAGAGCAATCGGACGGCGGCAGGATACAGGTCTATTTGGTCACCGTCCGAAGCGGCACGTCCGCCAGCCCAGGCGCGTATTACTGGCGCTGGGTGGAGAACGGTCACAAGTTCGTCCCGCCGAATCGAAACGTCAGCGCGCGGACCGGGCGCACGGTCGGCTGGGCCGCTCACCGTCGCGAGGCCCAGCGCGTAGCCGACCTGGAATTCGGGAACAAGCGCACGCGCGCCTACCCATTCATGAGGCCGGCCTATGAGGGACGCAAGAAGGACGCAGTCGATCTGATGACCCGCACCCTGGCTGAGCAAATCGCAAGGAATTCCCGATGACACCAGAAGATCACATCGATGCCGTGCTGCAGCAGCTGGCCGGCGGCCGTGTTTTTCCCGACGTCGCGCCGCTTGACACTCCAACGCCGTACATCACCTACCAGGCGGTGGGCGGCGCGCCGATCAACTTCCTCACCGGCGAGAGGCCTGCGAAGCAAACGCACCGCATGCAGGTCAACTGCTGGGCTGACAGCCGCACCGAGGCATCCGAGTTGGGCATGTTGATCGAAGATGCGATGCGCTCCGCCACGCACCTGCAGGTCGAGGTGCTGACCGGTCGCGCCGCCAACTACGACGAAGAAACGAACTGCCGCGGAACTATCCAGGACTTCATCATCTTCTGCTAACCCAGCAATACCCATCCCAAGCCGCCCCGAGGAAATCCGGGCGGCTTTTTTCTTGCCCGGCTTCCGGGCTCTTTACCTGAAAGGCCCTCATGAAACTGCCAAATAACCTGGCGTTCGCGGTCGCGACCGCATTCGCTACCGCTGTCAGCATCACCGCGATTACCAATGCCGCGGAGGCCGTGGCCTCCGCAACGAACACCTTCGCAGTCGGCGACTACGTCGAATACACCGGCGGCTGGAGCAAGGCCAATGGCCGCGTCTTCCGCCTGAAGGCCGCCAGCGGCACCACCTTCACCCTGGAAGGCCTGGACACCACCGACACCAGCCTGTTCCCGGCCGGCGCCGGCGTCGGCACCGTGCGCAAGATCACCACCTGGGTTTCGGTCGTCGGCGTCACCGCGGCAGAAGTCTCCGGCGGCGATGGCAAGACCGTCGAGGTGCCGCTGCTGGACAGCGACATGCCACTGCTGTTGCCGGACGGTTTCACCGCCACCAGTGTGACCCTGACGATCGGCGACGAGCCGACCGCTCCGCACCACGCCGCGCTGAAGAAGATCTCGGACGGCGTCGCACTGACGTGCCTGCGCGCGATCATCCCCGGCGCCGGCGCCGGCGTGCTTCTGTATGCAGGCTATGCCAGTTACAACGAGTCGCCGAGCCTTTCGAAGGGCAACGTGATGGCGACCAAGGCCGTGTTCACGCTCCAGAACAAGGTCGTCCGCTACTAAGCGTTTTGCCAGCTTGCGTCGAACGGTCGGCGCAGGCCTTTTCCCAGCCGCGGGGTCGCCCCTCGCGGTCTTTTTACCCCTATTGAAAGAAAATAATCATGGCAACCAAAGCTTCCAAAATCGTCCTGGGCAAGCGTCCGGAATCCTTCAAGAAAACCGTGCAGGCCACCATGCTGGACGGCTCGACTGGCTGCATGGAAGTCGAATACCGCTACCGCAGCCGCACCGAACTGGCCGAGCTGACCGACCAGATGCAGGCGAAGCTGAAGGACGAGGCGAACGCCGAGATCGAGCGCTTCAACGCCGCGGTCGAGAAGGCCAAGCAGGCCGGCGCTGCCATCCCGGAATTCACGATGACCCAGGCCGAGATTGTGAAGCGGCAGACCGCGGTCGCCGTCCAGTACATTCAGGCGATCGTCGTCGGCTGGAACCTGGACGCCGAGTTCGACAAGGATGGTATCGCCGAGCTGGTCGACACGCTGCCGGCCATGGCCGAGGCGATCAAGGACGACTACCGCGCCGCCATCAACGAAGGCCGCCTGGGAAACTGAAAGCGATCGGTACTGCCATGTATGAGCCAGGTCTGACAAAAAAGGACCTGGCGGACATGGCGGCCGGCGGCTTCACCATCGACGACTACCCCGAAGAGACAGTCGAGGTCTGGCCGGAGAACTGGCCGGCCTATGCGCTGTTCGCTTTCATGCGGACGCAGTGGCGCTCGAGCGGCATGGGCGTCATCGGCCTGGACTATGGGCCGCTGTACAGCAAGATGGATCGGATGGACCTTTCGCGTGAGGCGTACGACGACCTGGAAGCTGATATCCAGGCGATGGAGTTCGCGGCGATCGGCGCGATGAATGATGGCGACAAGTAAAAGCAAAAGCCCCTGAACGTTTGCAGCGTCAGGGGCTTTTTCATTTCTCACGTAATCCGGTACGAAAGAAACTGAATGAAGTATACCCCGAAAAATCTGCCATGAACGACCGGGATGAGTAGGCGAGGGCCTGGGTTACGCAAAGGGGTGGTCGAATCAACCACCCCTTTACCCTACCAATCGTAGACGCCTCTATCGCTTATTCCTGCTCCGGTGGCTCAGGCGCGGAGGGGGGATTCTCGTCAGCATTAAGTTGGCTGTACTTCTCGAATTGCTGATACATAGCCAACTTCATGAGCTGCTCCGGAGTCATGCCTCTTGCCCGGGCATGGCGCCGAAACTCCTTAGCCTCGTTCGGGGTGAACTCCACGGTTATCACGTGAAAATTAGATTCATCCCGCAGTCCGGTATCGTCATTCGGATCACGCTCCATTGGTCCGTCACCAGTCAATAGCCATTGCGTTGATACGCCAAGTGCTTCGGCGAGACGGTCTGCCATGGCCGGGCGCGGCTTGGTCCGGCCAGCCTCATACCGGTAGAACTGAGCGGGAGCGATTTGGGCCAAATCCGCTACTTCTTGCTGGGAGAACCGTTGACGGGCACGGCTCATGCGGATGCGCTCGCCGATTTCTGACGGGGTAGACATTTTTAAAGTATTCAAAGAGCTTGCAAAGTACAAATTAGTAGTCTAAAGTAGAGACTCAACTACTTAAGGATACCAGATCAAATGACTGCCCCTGAAAAACCCTTAAAGAATGTAGTCGCGGTCAAGATGCCCGCCGATCTGCGCGATTGGCTGCGGCATCGTGCAAGCGCCGGCTACCGCAGCATGAATGCCCAGGTGTTGCTGATTCTAGACGCAGCACGTAAGCAAGACGCTGAGCAAGAAAGCGCCGCACAAAAGGAAACGCCCCAGCTGGTGCAAACAGCTGGGGCGTCAATTTGAAATCCCCCGTCAGGAGAAATCACGTGAATGCTACCGCAGGAACTCTGAAGAAGCAACATGCGCTTACTTTTAATGCGCACGAGATCAAAACTATCAAACGCGACGGCCTACTGTGGATGAGCACCAGCGATCTGCGTCAAGCGCTTGAATACGCTGACGAGAAGGCGGTCCATCGCATCTACGCATCGCATGCCGATGAGTTCACGGCCACAATGACCAAGGTCATCAAGGTGGCGACCGCCGGCGGCAAGCAGGCGATTCGTTTTTTCAGCCTGCGCGGTGCGCATCTGATTGCGATGTTCGCTCGCACGCCGGTCGCCAAAGCCTTTAGGACGTGGGCGCTAGACATCCTTGACCGCGAGGTTGCGGACCTCAAAGCCCAAGCTGGGAAGGGGGAGCGGCTGAATGAAGGAGATAAGCAATACATCGAGGCACTCTGCGGATCAGTTGAGTTCATGCAGAGCTGGTGGGCCCGTTACAGCGCCGGCTTCCGTACCTTAAATTCCAGTGTGGCGCATGAGATCCATGACCACTTTTCCGACGGCGCCAGTCTCGCCCGCACGATTGTTTCGCGTCTTGGCCTGGCCTCGAAAACCGACTACGCGGCTAAATTTCCCTGGGGCGGAGATTGGTCGGATCGAATGCTGTACCGCCAGCTGAGCAAGCGAAGTGCAGCATGAGCGGCCTGATCCCATTCAAGTTCGAGAAATTCGATATTCGAGTATCGGTCGAGAGCGGTGAGCCGTTCTTTAACGTCGGCGATCTCTGCATGGCGCTCGGGTTCGGAAATTCGAGACAGGCCGTGGATACGCACGTTGATCCGGATGATGTCCAGAAAATGGACGCCATCGACAGCATGGGGCGCACGCAACAGGCCAATCATGTGAACGAATCCGGCATGTATGCACTGATCTTGGGGGCCACGAAAGCTGAGGCGAAGCGTTTCAAAAAATGGGTGACCTCTGAGGTGCTGCCCACGATCCGAAAAACTGGTAGCTTCAGTGCGGCGCCGCCGTCGCGGCTTGACAGTGCAGTGCAAGCGCTCAAGTTGGCGCCGCTTGCGGTACGCGCCGCGCGCGCCTTCGGGCTCGACAAGAACGTTGCAGCGATCAGCGCAAACCAATACGTGTGCTCGGTCACCGGGCACAACCTGCTGAAAGAATTCGGGAACACGCATCTCCTGGCGGAGAATCAGGAAACGCAGTGGTTCACGCCGACCCAACTCAAAGGTGAGTCAAAGGTCAGCGCGCAGAAGCTGAACGAGGCGCTGGCCGCCGCCGGCTTGCAAGAGCGCCGCGATAAAGTCTGGGAGCTGACGCCCGCAGGGCATGCATACGCTCGGCTTTTCGATACCGGCAAAAAGCATAATTCCGGCACGATGGTTCAGCAGATTCGCTGGTCTCCTAAAGTGCTGGCGGAACTGAGGCATACAGGCACGCTGCTGTAGCTCGCCCACCAGCAAAGGCGCCGCCCCAGAAATGGAGGCGGCTATCTGCGTTGGTGTAATATTGCCCCATAACACATATGGGGGAGTAATGGAAAATTCAGCGTCACTTATTTTCGGGTTTGTTCTGCTGCTGGCTGCGGTCATGTTTTACTTTTGGCCAACGTTGCGAGCGCGGGATGTTAGGCACCCGGCTTTCACATCGATTTTCATAGTGAACTTTCTCTTGGGGTGGCTTCTAATCCCATGGGTTATTGCACTGGCGTGGGCGTATCGGCACAAGAAGATTGTAGAGCCCTCGCCCGACGAGTATGTGAAATGCCCTGATTGTCGCGAGCTTGTTAAAGCGGACGCAAATATCTGTAAGCACTGCCGCTGTAAATTAGTGCCTCAATAGAGGCAACTGAAATCACTAAGCCACCTTCGGGTGGCTTTTTTATTGGAGCATGCCATGACCGATATCGTTAACAATGCAACTATCAAGGTCACGGCCGATGCATCTGGGGTCGAGGCTGGTCTCCGCCCTGCCGTCGAGGCAGCCAACCGTACTGGCCAGGCCATTGCGCAAACCGGCCAGCGCGCCGCCGGCGCGGCACGCGCAGTCGAGTCGGCACAGCGCAACATCATCGCGTCGATCCAGCGCACGACCATGGCTATGGAGGCCGGCGGCCGCGCCACTTCAAACTATTACGAAATGCAGGCCCGCCATCGTGGCGTCGACCCGGCATCGCTCGACCCCTACCTGAGCAAGCTGCGTGCCGTCGAAGCGGCTCAGCGGCAATCTACCGACGCGGCAAAAGCGCAAGCGGCCGCCGAGCGCGAGGTGGCGCAGGCCCAGTCGGCAAAGGATAACCTCCTAGCCAGTCTGCGCGAGCAGATCGCGCTGTTCGGCAAGTCCGCCGATGAGGTGCAGCGATACCGTGCGGCGCAGGTTGGCGCTTCCAGCGCCGCAGATCCGTTGATCGCCCAGCTGCGCGCGCTCCGCGTGGCACAAGAGCAGGCCGCCGAGGCAGCTCGGCTGGAAGCGCAGGCTCAACGCGAAGCCGCCCAGGCAAAGGCAAGCCGCGAATCTTTCGTGGCCGGTCTGCGCGAGCAAATCGCCCTGCATGGCAAGTCGGCCGACGAAGTCCTCCGGTACCGCGCGGCCCAGGCTGGCGCCTCGCAGGAATCGTCGATGCTGATCCTGCAGCTGCAGAACATGCGCGTCGCACAAGAGCAGGTAGAGGCTGCCGCGCGCGCCGCCGCAGTGGCACAGCGTGAGGCGGCGCTGGCGGATACTGCGCGGAATAGCTACTTGGCCGGGTTGCGTGAGCAGATTGCATTGTTCGGGCTGTCAACCGACGAGGTGAATCGCTACCGCGCCGCGCAGCTCGGCGCGGCAACTGCGGCCGAGCCGCTACTCGCGCAGCTGCGTGACCTTCGCCTGGCTCAAGAGCAGCAGACCTACGCCACCCGCATGGAGGCGCAGGCCCAGCGTGAGCTGGCCCAGGTGCAGGCGTCGCGCGGCTCGTTTATCAAAGGCCTTGAGCAGCAGGTTTCGGCAATTGGCAAGACCCGCACCGAAATGCTTGAGCTACAGGCTGCGCAGTTGGGCGTGACGAACCAGGCGAAGCCGCTGATTGATCAACTGCGCGCTCAGGAGCAGGCATTTGGCAATGGTGGAATGTCAGCAGCGGCAATGAATGCCGCGCTGCGTAATGTCCCCGCTCAGATCACGGACATTGTGGTCAGCCTGCAGGGCGGCCAGGCCCCGCTCACCGTATTTCTCCAGCAGGGTGGGCAGTTGAAGGACATGTTCGGCGGGGTGGGCGCGGCTGCGAAGGCGCTCGGCGGTGCCTTGTTGAATATGATCAATCCGTACACTGTAGCGGTTGCGGCAATTGGTGTTGGCACTTTCGCCTTCAAGGCGGGTCATGACGAAGCAATTCGATACTCGCGTGCGCTAGCGCTTACCGGGAACATCTCCGGCACCACTGCTTTGCAGATGGCGGACATGGCGCACAGTATTGGTGAGGTTAGCGGATCTCAGCGAGTGGCGGCTGCCGCTCTGACGGTTTTGGCCGGTACGGGTGCGATCGCACGTGAGAACCTTCAGTGGTTCGGCACGGTCGCAGTTGACGCGCAGCATGTCCTTGGCAAAAGCGTGGAGGATACCGCGAAAGAGTTCGCTGAGCTTGGCAAGAACCCACTCACCGCTCTGCAATCGATCGCTGACAAGTATCACTTCGTCACGGCCGAGACGTATGCCCAGGTCAGGGCCCTCCAAGAGCAAGGGCGGATGCTTGAGGCCGCCAACGTGGCCCAGCGTGCATACGCGGATGGCATCAACGGCCAGCGGCAAAAGGTGCTCGACAGCCTAACGGACTGGGAGCGTGGCTGGCTCCGAATTCAGAAGGCAGCCTCTGGCGCTGTGGATTCGGTCATCGACTTCGTGGGTGGGCGCGAGGAGGGGGGGCAGCAAAAAATCGCGGCGCTACTGGATGCTCGCGAAGCGATTGAAAAGCGGATGGAGCGCCTAGTTGAGTCCGGCAAAAAGCGGAAAGGAGATGATTATGATCCCACGCAGGACATGGATTTCCTGGGCGCTGAGGCTCAGCTTGATCTGAACAAGCGGCAGATTAACGCGATTCGTGACAAGGGCAAGGCATCTAAAGACGCGGCTGCACGCGAAGCGGAAGGAATCAGGGCTGATGAACTGCGCAATAAATGGCTCGGTGAGCGAAATATCTTGCTCACGCGTCAAGAGTTGCTGACCAAGGAACTCAATGCTGCCGAAACGGAAGGAAAGCTGAACGGCCTCAGCGTAGAGGAAATTCAAGACCGACAGGCCGTAGTTCGCCGCAAATACAATGACGTCTTCCTTGCCGGCATTGACGCAAGCATGACGGCACTGCGAAATCGCGGGGAGTTGGAGGATGTGCTCGCTCAACGCGCGCTGGCCCAAATTCAAGCGCAGCGTGCTGCTGGCGAAATTACTGAAGATGAGGCGCTGCGCCAAGTCGCGAGCCAAGAGTTGGCCAGCATCGATCGTCAGCGACAGGGCTTGCAGGAGCAGCTTTCCCTGACGCGCCAGAAGATCGGCAGCCAGCGTGATCAGATTGACCTGCAGGGCAAGCTTGATAAGCTAAGTGAGCAGCGCTTCAGCCGAGAGAAGCAACTGGAGAATGACTTGGCGGCGACTCAGCGCAGCCGCTCGCAGGCGAGCATGGACCTATATATGCAGGGCGTCGAGGCGGCGAACGCGGAGCTCGTGGGCCTGGAGGACCAGGTCAAAGCCCAGCGGCTGGCCAACGAAGAGATTGGGTTGAGCAAGGAAGCGGTTGCAGTGTTGCGCGCCGAGCGCTTGCTTGAGGCAGCAGCACGGAAGGAGCAAACCGCCGCAGAAATTGAAGCAAAGCAGGCGGGGAGCGCAACTGCAGAGATCTACCGTCAGCAGGCCGCTGCACTGCGAAATCTGGCTCTCGAAAGGCAACAAGGTGTTGTCAAAGACGGTATCGCCGAAGCGAACCAGAAAGCGCAGGAGAGCCTGAAGGACTTCCTCGATCCGACCAAGGCGCAGACCTTCGGGGAGGCGCTGCGCGAAGCGTTCGGCACCGCCGGCGACTCGATCAGCAAGATGACCAGCACGCTGGACGCTTTCGGCAAACGGCAGGCGAAGATCAGTGAGGAGAGGGCAAACGCCGACATGCTGCTCCGGAACGGAAAAATTTCCGAGATCAAGCATCTGG